>CAXXIY010000001.1:0-3122076 GCA_963675995.2 Prolixibacteraceae bacterium
ATTTAATTGTTTAATCAGATTAGCGATTATCCGATGATTAGCCTGATGAGGAATAATAAAATCGAGATCTTCGATGGTGAGCGAACAACTTTCAAGTGTTGTTTCAAGTGCCACTCGCATAAAATTGCAGGCATGCATGAATACATCCCTTCCGTCTGGCATTTTAAGTCCGCCATCACCGGGGCGAAGATAAACGGCCTCTGTACCTTTGCCCACATGGCCAAGCCCGCGGGTGAAAATGTTTAGAATCTCACCCGGTTTTTTCCCAAGTGGTTCTTCAGAGATAAACATGGCAGTAGCACCATCGCCCCACAAATG
Organism: Prolixibacteraceae bacterium; assembly: GCA_963675995.2. GTDB lineage: Bacteria > Bacteroidota > Bacteroidia > Bacteroidales > Prolixibacteraceae > JAAFHB01. The sequence continues at coordinate 319 of CAXXIY010000001.1, forward strand.
GCCACTTTTCTCACATGTTTCGTCACTGTAGAAGGTATTATGTTCGGAGGCAATCACCAAAGCCCGGGAAGCTTTTCCCATTGCGAAATATCCTTCCACAATCTCAAGTGCATTAACCAATGAGGAACAGGCTGAAGAAATATAAAGGACCTGTGCCTCAGGAATACCAAACTCCCGTTGTACTTTATGACCGATTGTAGCAACAGTATCATAGGGAGTGTAGGAAGCGCCGATGATCAAATCTACATCTTTGATGTCAAAAGGCAAATCCTTGAGCGCCCGTGCAACAGCCGCAACAGCCATTGTATTGGCATTCTCCCCTTTCGCGGCTTTGGAGCGCGTCCTTATTCCGGTTCTGTCAAAAATCCACTCATCATCCAGACCGTTTAGTGACTTAAAGTACTCATTGGGAACGCGCTGTTCAGGGATGTAATGCGAAATCGTGTTAATAAACATTCTCATATCTAAAATTCAAAATGACAATAAATTAAGCGGAGGTTTTTATTCCGCGGAATAGAATTTTTTGCCAGAGCTTAAGGGTCTCATGGCTTGGTTTTCCAAAATCATCCTGTATAAACTGCTGTTCAAGCCCTTTTAAAGTTATAAATGCTAGTACTGCAGTATTTTCAAAATCGTCAACAAAAAATACACCCGATTGAGTACCCTCCTGAAGAACAGTGGCAAGACATCTCTTTTCATGGGTGTCGATCTCCTTGCGAAAATTCTCGATTTTCTCGCTTCTTTTCAGAAATTCCATTTTCAAGAGTCGATCCTTCCGGATCAACTTCTCAATCGTTTTCATATGGTTAACCATGAATTTTGCAATCTTTTTCTCAGGTGAAATCTTCATCCCCGCAACCTTGTTCAGTTGTTTCAGAATTGCATCAATCTCCTTTTTAATCACCTCAAGATAAAGCTCTTCCCGGGTTTTAAAATAGGTATAGAGTGTTCTTCGTCCAAGTCCTGATGCCTTGGCAACATCATCCATTGTCGTGTTATCTGCACCCTGGTGTGCAAAGACCAGCCGGGCAACTGTAATAATCGTATGACGTGTGGCTTCTCTCAAAATAATGGAATTGCACAAATTCAAAATTCGTGTGCAAAAGTAAAACTTTTTTAATACCCCCGAATTATTTTATACATTGTTAACTTTTACCTTCCATCAATTTGATTCCACCAGGTTTTGTCCTTCCATTCCCTTTTGATTCCATCATTGAAACTGATATCTTCCATAGTGAAAGATACCATGGTGAGATCCTCTGCCGAAGCCTCTGCATAACCTGATAGCGTTTCATGCACCCTTACAGCATGCAAGCGGACATTCCCCTCACCATTACTCAGTCTGATATTCGAAATTATCTGATTGATAACGAAAAAGAAGAGGAGCGCATACCCTTCGGCTGAGGGAGAGACAGGAATTTCTGCAACCCTTGTATTGATCCGGTAAATAGCCTCCTTCACATCCTCAACCTCTTTGTTCCATAAGGTGTAGGAGTGATCAAAACTATGGATAAATTCTGCCACATTATTGAGCAGTACAAAATCCAAGACCATGAACCCCCTGTCCAGGTGATCTGACTTTAAAAAGACCTCCACCTCGTAGGAGTGACCGTGAATATTCTCGCGGCAACGCTGTGAGGTACAGTTCCGAACGATATGGGCTCCTTCGAACCGGAATTTTTTTCTGATGATCATCCTTAATCTGAATTTATATGCAAAAGTAGAAAAGATACAGTACTAATAGGGTATTTGAGAGTAAATGAAAAATTGCAGCTGGCGTGCTGGCTATTGGCAACTGAGGTTCTGGCAACTTGCAATCGGCACGGAATAAGCCTTGTCACCGGCAAAGTTTAACAATATTCAGATTATTATTTGCATCACGAAAAACTCATCCCGATTAATACCGTCCAACAATCAGCGAGCTACCAGTCGCTTAATGCTTCTTATCCTCCTGCTCGTCAAACTTAAAAATATCTCCAAAATAAGAAATAGTACTTCGCTGGTTACAGTTAATCGTTAGAGTTGCATCCCCGGCAGGATTCACGATGAGCATCAGCTGATAAGTATCCCGTGTTACCTCCACCCTCACTTTTATCTCATAACCTTTTCCACTTTTGTGAGCTGCAATGTTGAACTCTTTGGGTTTCCCTTCAAACTTAATGCCTGCATCGCCTCCATAATCAATACTATAAGCGCGTCCAAAGTAAGGCATATAACTTGTTATCTTGTCGGGAGAAAATTTGAGTGAGTTTGAATTTGAGGTCATATCAATCGAGCCTCCACCCTGAGGCAATGCCCTTGTTGCTATAAAAACAAATGCTTTCGAATGAATAAGTGAGTCTATCTGATGCTCCTTCACAATTTTGTCCCTTTCCCGGCGTGCTCTCCGGGTGGTCTGCTGCGCAAACCCCGATGCAATGATAAAAATTATCATAAATGTGAGTAGTACTCCTTTTGTTCTCATAATATTACATTTTATTTCTTTTCAATCACCAGGCGATCCTGCGCCATCCGATTATTAAACTGCTGTACAACAGCCTTAAATAATTGTTGTTCATTTTTGAAATTATTCTGTCCCTGAAGGTTTTCAAGTAAATAGGGATCGATTTTCCGGTTATAAATGCCTGTCAGCTTATTTTCAGTGAAATACAAAGCGTAATCGCCAATCAGAAACTGATAGCTATCTTCAAGATAATTAATCACAAATCGTTGTGATGCAGGATCAAACAGATTGTTTCCAAAGGCAATATAGGGTTTTGAATAATTGAGATACCCGAGAACGGAGGGCATGATATCGATCTGCTGGGCCAAAGATTCATCTTTCCCCTTTAGACTACCATCTCCTTTATAAAAAATGAGTGGTGCTGCATAATAGTTAACTGCAGTTTTATACTCCTTAAAATCAGATTCTGAACAATGATCCGAGGTGATTACAAACAAAGTATTTTTGAACCAGGGCATCTTTGAGGCTTTATCGAAAAACTCGTGAAGGGCCATGTCGGTATAGCGGATGCATTTTTGAAGAGGAAGATGCTCCTCAGGGAATCGGTGCTTATATTGTTCGGGAACCTTAAAAGGGTGATGCGACGAAACTGAAAAGATCGTTGTAAGGAACGGTTCCTTCATTTTATTCATCTCGTCTGCAAAAAACTGAAAAAAAGGTTCATCCCAGATTCCCCAAACCCCATCGAATCCATCATCATTACCATATTCATTCTTTCCTACGTAACGCTGAAACCCGGCTATTTTTGTAAATGCATCAAAGCCCATCGAACCGTTGGGAGCTCCGTGAAAGAAAGCGGTCTCATAACCCTCCTTCGACAATAAACTGGCAAGACTGTTAATCTGGTTACCCGAGCGTTCTGAAATTACATAGGGGACCACTAACGCAGGAATACTTGCGGTAATTGATGGAATCGCATCGATCGATTTACGCCCGTTTGCAAAGGCATTAGGGAACACCAAACTTTTACTGATCAATGAATCGATAAACGGTGTATACCCTTTATATTCTCCGTTATTCAGGTTTTTATTTAAAGAACCCACAAATTCGCGGCTAAAACTTTCAAGGATGATAACAACGACATTATCTTTCTTCAAAATTAAATTTGAATCGGGAACTCTGACAGGGGTATAAATATGATTGATCTCTTCCTCTGTGCTGAAATAATTTCTCACCTCAAATGCCTTTTTTCCCCAGGTTCTAATGATACAGAATGGAGTATTTTGAACCAGGGCCATCTCCGGCGTTGAATTAACATATTTCCCGGCATTATTCATACTGATCGGACGTGTACTGGGCATGTATCCGCCTCTCATCCCAATCACACTTAAATAGGAGATAATTAACAGACCAACTGTTGTAGAGACAGCATACTTCCAGGTTCCTATCTTAAATCGGGGAACTGGCCTTATCAATGAATATAGCCACGCCAATAAGAGAACTGTCCCCAGCCAAATCAGCAAAATATACCAAAAATCATAAAAGAACCTGAAAATCAGTCTGAAATTTCCGGCGTCATTACTCACAATATCAAAAACACTAGCTGTCGTCCGTTTCAGGATAAAACGATAGTAGATGATATCGATATGATTGAACGCAAGACCAATACTATTTAGCACCATAAAAACCCATTTTAACCCACTTTGGTACCTTTCACCGAATTTATAAGGGAATGGGAGCAGATATAAAAGGAAGTAGATCGCGTTCAGATAGAGTACTGCGCTGGTATCAAACATCACACCGCCCCTCATAATCCTGATAAAAGAGGTCAGATCCACATTGGGAAACATCGAACTGTTGAACAGGTAAAAAACAATACGACCAACTGAATATAAAAACATGACAACAACAAACCTGTAAATCAATACAAAGTACTCATTGGCCTGATACCTATCCTTTGAAATATTAAAAAGTTTCATTTTCATTTAAATTGTAAATGCAAAATTAACAGCTTATTTGGTCTAAACTAAATATTTAACAATCGTTATACTAAACAAACTGAATTGCTAATAGTTTTCAGTTTTCGATAACTGTCCAGGCTGTGCAACGAACCAGCTCTTAAGGGTAAAGAAAAAGCCACCCCGAAAGTGGAGTGGCCTTTAAATTATAACTAATTCAGGGAATTACTTATTGAAACGTTCTTCGATGGCAACGATTTGTTTTGCAAGTTCAGAAGGAAGACGTGTTCCAAAAGTCGCGTATTGGTCACGTACAAGATCAAGTTCGTCATTCCACTGATTTTTATCAACGGCAAGCAATTCAGGCATGTTGGCATCAACACCTTCAAGACCGGCAGTATTGATTGAACCTAACTGAGGAACAAAACCGATTGGGGTTTCGTCAGCGGCAGCGGTTCCTGCAACTCTTTCGAAAATCCATTGAAGTACACGAATGTTGTCGCCATATCCTGGCCACAGGAATTTACCCTGGGCGCTTTTACGGAACCAGTTAACATTGAATATTTTTGGCAATTTTGCCTGATCAGGAGCTGTCTCACCGATTTTAACCCAATGTCCAAAATAGTCGCCCATATGATAGCCACAGAATGGTAACATTGCAAAAGGATCACGACGAACACCGGCTTTCAGTCCAATAGCTGCAGCAGTAACTTCCGAACCGACAATCGAACCCATGAATACACCATGGTTCCAGTCAAAAGACTGATAAACTAATGGTACTGTACCCGGGCGACGTCCGCCGAAAAGGATTGCAGAAATTGGAACACCTGCTGGGTTTTCCCAATCTTTGTCGATTGCAGGACACTGGTATGCAGGGGCGGTGAAACGCGCATTCGGATGGGCGGCCGGCTTACCACTTGCGGAATCGTAAACTTCGTTTGTCCAGGTGATGGTCCCTTCTGGTGCATCGTATCCGATACCCTCCCACCAAATGTCTCCATCGGGTGTTAAACCTGTATTTGTAAAAATTGTATTAGCCCTGGCAGATAACATGGCATTTGGATTGGTATCCATTGATGTATAAGGAGCAACGCCAAAGAAACCAGCTTCGGGATTTATGGCATAAAGCTGACCATCTTTACCGAATTTCATCCATGCGATATCATCTCCAACAGTTTCAACTTTCCAACCCGGAATGGTAGGAACGAGCATTGCCAGGTTTGTCTTTCCACATGCACTTGGGAAAGCGGCTGCGATATACTTCTTAACTCCCTGAGGATTAGTAATACCCATAATCAACATATGCTCAGCAAGCCATCCTTCTCTTTTAGCCATATTCGATGCGATACGAAGGGCAAAACATTTCTTTCCTAGTAATGCGTTGCCTCCATAGCCACTTCCATAAGAAAGGATCTCGTTGGTTTCGGGGAAATGGGTGATGTATTTGTCTTCAATAGGGGCACAAGGCCATTTGGAATCTACCTGACCGGGTTCGAGGGGGGCACCAACAGAATGGATACAGGGTACAAATTCGCCATTTCCAAGCACATCGAGAACCGCTTTACCCATGCGTGTCATAATTCTCATATTTACGACAACATATGGAGAATCAGTTAATTCGATTCCAATATGAGCAATATCTGAACCAAGCGGACCCATGCTAAAGGGAATCACATACATCGTGCGCCCTTTCATACAGCCTTTGAAGAAACCTTTTAAAGTAGCCTTCATTTCAACGGGGTCAGCCCAGTTGTTGGTTGGTCCGGCATCTTCTTCCTTTGCAGAACAAATGTAGGTCCTGTTCTCAACGCGTGCAACATCACTTGGATCCGATTGAAAATAGTAGCTTCCCGGACGTTTCTTCTCATCCAGTTTTACTGCCATACCACTTGCAACCATTTCTCCAAGAAGACGGTCGTTTTCCTCTTCTGAGCCATCGCACCAATAAACTTTCTCAGGCTGGCAAAGCTCAGCCCATTCGTTTACCCAATTAATTAATTTCTGATTACTAGTCATTAAATTCTTTTTATTATTAACAATTATTCTAAAAGAATACTACCTCAACGTGAAGCATATTCTAGTTTTGTTCTGTATAGTCCTTGCAGGCCAGATAAATATTCTCAATCAGTTCAGGAATTTTTGACTGGGGAACAGCAGAGAATGCCAATCTGATCAAATTCCCAAAAACAATTACACCGGTACTGTATTTTTCAAGCAGAATTTTCCTGATGACTTCAGCTTTTAACGGATCTTTTAGCTCAATACACATGAAATAACCCGAATTAAAAGGAAGTGCGGCAAAATACTTACTGTATTTTTGATCAGAAAGTACCTGAATAATTGACTGATACCTTGATTTTAAAGTGACATATTTTGCCTTCTTATCCTCTTCGTATTGAGCTGAGTAATAAGCTTTATATAACAACGATTGTGAGAGATTACTCACATTGGAGATATTACCTCTGACAGCACCTGCAGTTTTGTTTTCAAGCGCTTCGTATAACTCAGCTGTACCGTTCTTCACGCCATACGATATAAATCCAACCCTGAATCCCCAAACATAATCCTCTTTGGTTGGACCATCCAATTTCACGGCAAGCACTTTCTCACTCAAATTACACAGTTGGGTGAAAATGGATTCCGTGTAGACTTTCTCTTCATATACAAGTCCAAAATAGGCATCATCAATCAGCACTACGATATTCTTACCCTGATCGGCCTGTTTTTTTATTGCATTAACTATCGGTCCAATCTCCGAAACAAGTGGAGTATAACCGGTAGGATTATTGGGAAAATTAAGCAGAAGTACGATTTTCCCATTGATGGTATCAAGGGTCTCGGAGAATCCGTCAACATTAAAACCTCCGTTTTTAAACAGTGGAAATGTAACCACTTTCCCCTTGTAGGCGTTTTCGAAGATCAGGGAATAATTTTCCCAGAACAGATCAGGAATTACAACAGTATCACCCTCATCAACAAACAAATAACCAGACATGCTAATTCCGTGGGTCAAGCCACTGGTTACGATGGGGACACTAATCGGAGTGGTGCCAAGTGAAGGATTTTTTCTGTAAACAGACTCTCTCCAGTAATCGCGGAGCTCTTTTTTTCCAAAACTGGGAGCGTAGGGATATACCGATCCAAGAGGGAGATTGATCAATTTGTCAAATTCCGAAAGGTGCATGGAAGAACCATCATCCTCAATTGCCTCACCAATTGTAGCATTAATGTTTTTGCCCCTCGCCTGTGCTGATTGTGACAAAATTCCAAGTTTGGGAAAAAAAATGTTTTTACCCCGGTCACTCAATAATTCAAGAACATTCTTATTCACCTTCTGAATAATCTCATTAAGGTCAATTGCCTGTGTGTCCATTAAGCGCTGTTTAAATTAATTAATTAATACTTAACTGCAAAATTATTTAAATATCCTGAAAAATGATCACAACTATATTTGAATCCTCAAAACTTAACAATGATTTGACATAGATAGAAACCTTACCTTAGGTATTCAAATGTTTGGCGGGGTGATTATCCAAAGCACCTTCGCAGATGAATTGTGAATATTTTTCAGGGTGTGCGGTATGGTGGAGTTGAAATAGAAATTATCCCCTTTTTCAAGAATATATTGAGAATTGTCAAGGGTCATCATCAATTTTCCTTCCAAAATATATATGAATTCCTGACCAGGATGTGGATGCATAATTTCGGATGAATCGGAGTTCTCAACAAATTTAAGAATGTATGGCTCCATTTGCTTACTATTTTCGTGATGAGAAAGGAGAAAAAGAGAAGTCCCACTTGAGTTTACTTTCACGAATTTGATATCACCTGACTTGATCAAAGGATTTTTTGTAAGTGACTCATGCTCTCCAATAAGCTCACCTACTGTAGCATACAAACTATTCGCAATACTCTTTAAGGTTACAATGGATGGGAATGCTTTGGAATTCTCGATTTGTGAAAGTGCACTGGCACTGATTCCGACTTTTTTTGAAAGATCGCTTAAGGGTAAGCTCAACATTTCTCTTTTACGCTTGATTCTTTCTCCCAATCGATTCATTGATCGTATGCTATAAATTAGAATAAATTAATTGAATTAATAAATGCAAAGATAATTTTTTTTGAGTTACCCCATTAGTTCAGGTTAATAAATTAAGTAATACTTAACAAACAGAAATTCAGGAATGGTGAAAACTGGAATTCCGCAGAGGGTAACATTCGAATCAAACAGGGGAAAACTAATAATCGAAAAGGGGAAAAAGCAATTCCGGATCACTTGATAATACGGGCCAAAACACAACAAGAGGACCAGTAACCAAATAGTTACGTTGTCCTCTTATTGAAAATGTTTGCCGGGCCTCTTCGGCAAAAATTTCACGATCTTGGGTGGTATCTGTTTACAGTATCTTTCAGATACTCTTTGTCCAAATGGGCATAGATTTCGGTAGTTAATATAGATTCATGACCGAGCATCTCCTGGACAGTTCTTAAATCAGCCCCTCCCTGTACAAGTGCAGATGCAAATGAATGCCTGAAGGTATGAGGGCTGATACTTTTTTCAAGTTTTATTTTATCTGCCAGGTTCTTAATAATGGTAAAAATCATCACCCGGCTCAATTTCTTTCCCCTCCTGTTGAGAAATACAATATTCTCATACCCTTTTTCGATGGTGAGTTTCTTTCGCGAATTAACCAGGTATTTTTTGATATCGTCTATCGCCCTTTTACTGATTGGAACAAGACGTTCACGCTCCCCTTTACCTGCAATCCTAAGAAATTCCTGTTCAAAATGAAGATTTGATATCTTAAGATCAACCAATTCCGACACGCGCAATCCACAACTGTAAAGTGTCTCAAGAATAGCTTTATTGCGAAGTCCTTCCGCTTTTGTAACATCAATGGCTTCGATTAAACTGTTGATTTCATCATCGGTAAGAATTTCAGGGAGTTTTCTACCAATTCTCGGAGACTCAAGCAGGGTTGTCGGATCGTTTTCGACTGCTTCTTCAATCAACAGGAACTTATAGAAAGATTTTATGCCGGAAATCGTCCGGGCCTGTGTTCGGGGGCTTATCCCATTCTGATTCATCCACTCCACAAATTTTCTTAATTGAGCCAATTTTACCGTTTCCGGTGTGAGGTTAGGATAATGCTCTTCAACAAATGAAATAAGCTTGTTGATGTCATTAACATAAGCACTTACTGAGTTTGGAGAAAGTGATTTCTCAATCCTCAGAAACGTTTCATACCCTTTTTTACTCTCTGACCAATTCATAATACTTTTTTTTTTAATAAAGGTGAAAGAAATTAGTTAATCCAAATATATTTTATAAACAAACGAAAAAGTATAAAAGTTGTTTCATTTTTTCGCAAATTGCACAATATAAATATACAAAATATATTACATTAATGAAAATTATTATTGTAAATGGCCCAAATCTAAATTTATTAGGGGTCAGGGAAAAAAGCATTTACGGAAACAGCTCATTTATAGACTATTACAAACTACTCACCTCCCAATTTCCTGATTTGGAATTTGAGTATTTTCAGTCAAATGTCGAAGGAGAAATAATAAATTATCTTCATAAGGTTGGATTTTCGGCTGATGGCATCGTAATAAACGCCGGAGCATACACGCACACCTCGGTTGCAATCCGTGATGCAATAGCGGCGATCAACACTCCTGTGGTCGAGGTTCATATCTCAAACATACTTACCCGTGAGCAATTCAGACATGAATCAATAATCGGACCGGTTTGTAAAGGGAGCATTATGGGTTTTGGGCTCGATTCATATCGGCTTGGTGTTGAAAGTTTTCGTGCTCCCGAATAATAGCATTACCTTTGCCTGCAATAGAAATTAATAGCATTGAATATGAAAGTTACCAAGTGCACCAAGATTGTTGCCACCATCTCGGATAAGCATTGCGATCCCCCCTTTTTACAATCACTGTTTGAAGCAGGAATGAATGTAGTGCGAATCAATACTGCACACCAAACGCCGGAAAGTGCCCTGCAAATTGTCAATAATGTCAGAGGTGTATCTGATTGCATTGCAATTCTTATCGATACCAAGGGACCCGAAATACGAACAAAGAATGTAGCCAATCCCATTAAAGTAAAGACTGGTGACAAACTTCTTGTAAAAGGGGGAGATGAAGAATCGGCTGATGGATTATTAGTCGTTGACTATAAACAGTTTGCTGAAAATATTCCGGTGGGAAGTTCGATGTTGATCGATGATGGAGAGCTTGAATTCAAAATCATTGCAAAAGTTGGCGATGCACTCGAGGTGTTGGTATGCAATGATGGTGAGATTAAAAATAAAAAGAGCATCAATATTCCCGGAGTTACAATTTCGCTTCCTCCTATAACCGAAAAGGACAAAATGTTTATTGAATGGGCAGCAGACCATGATATTGATTTTGTAGCTCATTCATTTGTACGTAATAAAGAAGATGTGTTGGCTGTGCAAAAAATACTTGATGCAAAGCAAAGTCGTATAAAAATTATCGCAAAGATCGAAAATACCGATGGTGTTAACAATATCGATGAGATATTGGATTACTCCTATGGAATCATGGTTGCCAGAGGTGACCTGGGAATAGAGATTGCTGCGGAAAAAATCCCGGCCATCCAACGAAAGCTGATCAGAAAATGTGTTGAACGGAAGAAGCCTGTGATCGTTGCTACACAAATGCTCCACACCATGATCAGCAGTCCCCGCCCTACCAGAGCTGAGGTGAGCGATGTCGCCAACGCCATCTTCGACCGAACAGATGCCATCATGTTATCAGGTGAGACGGCTTATGGACAATATCCGGTTGAAGCAGTACAATTAATGTCGCGCGTAGCTATTGAGATCGAATCGAGTAAGGACAGGAGGAATGACCTGCCTGTGCCGCGTCTCGACAACGAAGTGTCAGCTTTTTTAGCTGAAGCTGCTGTAATGGCCGCCAATGAATTAAATGTTGCCGCAATTGTTACCGATACCCTGACAGGTAAAATCGCCCGCTATATCTCTGCATTCAGAAGCCCTCGTCCCGTCTATGCCAAATGCCATAACGGACGCGTCAAACGTGAACTGGCCCTTTCATATGGTGTTCAGGCCAGTCAGATTGTTTCTAAAAAAAATAAGCATAAATTGGTTGAATCTTCACTTTTAGACCTGAAAGCACGCGGAAAAATTACGGAAAACGACACTGTGGTCTATGTCGGCGGAAATTTTGGGGTCGGTGGCGGAACCTCCTTTATAGAGATCGCCTCTGTAGCACGAATGACCAAGGAGAAAAAAAACAGCGAGCATATAACCACTTAAAACTAGAGGGTGATTGGTTTTGTAGCCCTGTAAAGCAAGATCAAAGGGTTTTTATTTATTGTGATCTACTTGTCGAACAATAGAATTTTTTAAGATGAAAAAAAATGTAATTCAATTAACCCTGGTTGCCCTATTATTCGGATGCAACCTTTATGCCCAAAAGGTGAGTATTGGTTTCAAAGGGGGATTCAACATTCCGAATCTCACCCCTGGTGGCTCCGAAAACTTTTTAAATTCAGGCTATTCTTCACAATTGCGTGCCAATGGCGGCATTTACGGGGAGTATCATATCAATAAAAGATTCTCCATCTCAGTGGGTGCAGAATACTCTTCACAAGGAGGGGTAACTGAAAGTTTTCAGACGATTCTAAATAGTACTCCTCCACCAGATAATCTTTATCTCAACCTTCAACGGGAAGTAAAACTTGATTACCTGTTAGTACCTGTTTTGGCAAGATACAGCTGGAAGAAGAATAAACGAAGTCGTTTAGGTTTATATACAGCAATAGGACCATTTGCGGGGTACTTACTGAAAGCCAGGCAGTATAAAACTTATAGCGCTACTTTTGAGGATGAGGCAAGAACAAAGCTCATTTATGAGGAATATTTACCCGATAACCAGGCCGACATTAAAAACGACATGTATACATTCAACGTGGGTCTTGAAGGATTTGTAGGTATTGCTTATAATCTTACCCGGAACCATACCTTATTTATTGAAGGTGGCGGTAATTACGGATTTTTATCCATACAAAAACCGATAGAAAACGGAAAGGCATTTACCGGCGCAGGGGTTGTAACATTTGGCTACAGCTACACATTTCAGAAGAAATACAGAGGATGGCACAGATAAATAGACACGAGAAAAAAGCCCATCTCAACCAAATGTCGGGATGGGCTTTTTTTTATCGCATATCATTGATTTCAACCTTCGGAAATTTAGCCGGATCGAATTTAAAAAAGTCATCGGTCAAATTCTGATCAGTTTTCATATTTTTCATAGCAAGGGTATATATATTCCCGTCTTTATTGAATGTCTTTGCTGCAACTATTTGATATTTAACCTTGTCAACATAAAGTCTCACCTTTGTTAACTCTTTGGTCTTATCGGTCGGGAAAAGATCCACTACTACCGAAGCCTTTCCACCAAAAGTTTCTTCTCCGATATAGGTGTATGTAAATCCCTTCTCATAAATTGTAAAGAGGTTCGCCGGATTAAGAGCTGCGTCGCTCTCGGCATCAATCGCGCTAATATTGACCTCATTCGATTGGGTCAGGTAGCTCCATGTAGCCACCCCGTTTGAAAAAACTTCCATCCCCATGGCAGGCATATGTAACCGGTAACTTTTCCCTTTTAAAGCGACACTCCCCTCATTCGTTTCCGTAATACTGCCAGATTTGTTTTGAAGCGTAAATGAAAAATCGATCTGAATGGTTTTGTAACTTTTGTTTGTAAGTGAAAGTTTGTCAAGAATCTCTTTCGCCTTGATATCCTGCTGTGCAAACAGTGAGCAACCTCCCAGAATTAAAACACTTAATAAAAAAACAGTCTTCATTTTATATAAATTAAATTCCAATTATTGATTAAGCCCCCGCAATAACTGTTCCAAAGCGTACTCATCCTGCAATAAAACCTGACGAGCCTTGCTCCCCTCATTTTGTCCGACGATTCCGGCAGCTTCCAGCTGATCCATTATTCTTCCCGCCCTGTTATATCCAATTGAGAACTTGCGTTGAATGGCCGATGTTGAACCGGTTTGGTTCATTACGACGATTCTTGCAGCCTCATCGAAAAACTCATCACGGTTCTTTAAATCAATAGTATCTGATTCACCTGCACTTTCATCGTGACACTCGGGTAACAAATATGCATTTGGATAAGAAGGTTGCTGGCTGATGTATTTTGCAATTGACTCTACTTCAGGTGTATCAACAAAAACACACTGAACCCGGATCAGGGAATTACCCGTCGAAACAAGCATATCACCCTTGCCAATCAGCTGATTGGCTCCCGGAGTATCCAGAATGGTCCTGGAGTCAACCATGGATGCTACCTTGAAGGCGATCCTTGCCGGGAAATTGGCTTTAATCACACCTGTAATAATATTAATGGATGGACGCTGTGTGGCAATGACCATATGGATACCAACGGCCCGGGCCAGCTGGGCTATGCGGGCAATCGGCAATTCAATCTCTTTTCCGGCAGTCATAATCAGGTCAGCAAATTCGTCTATCACCACAACAATATATGGCTGATAACGATGTCCCTTTTCAGGATTCAATCTTCGAGAAATAAATTTTTCGTTATACTCTTTAATATTTCTGGCATGAGCTTTCTTTAAAAGATCGTAACGCAAATCCATCTCATGATTCAGCGAATTAAGGGTATTCTTCACCCGCTGAACATCCGTAATAATGGGATCGGTCTCCCCTTCCATTTTAGCGAGAAAATGTTTCTCGATAATTGAGTAAAGGTTCAATTCAACTTTCTTGGGATCAATAAATACAAATTTAAGTTGAGCCGGGTGCTTCTTATAAAGCAATGAAGATATAATCGCATTTAAACCAACCGATTTCCCCTGTCCTGTAGCTCCGGCAACCAAAATATGGGGCATCTTGGTCAGATCCACAACAAACGTTTCATTCGAAATTGTTTTTCCCAGGGCAAGGGGAAGTTCATAATCGCTCTCCTGAAATACCTTGGAGGAGATGAGCGAACGCATTGAAACAATTTCAGGTTTACTGTTTGGAACTTCTATCCCGACCGTCCCTTTTCCGGGTATCGGGGCAATGATTCGGATTCCTAACGCAGCAAGGCTAAGGGCGATATCATCTTCGAGATTTTTAATCTTCGAAATTCTGACCCCGGGAGCAGGAACAATTTCGTAAAGCGTGATTGTTGGTCCCGTTGTTGCCTTGATCTTTACAATTTCAATATTATAGTTTTTAAGGGTCTGAAGTATTCTATTCTTATTTGCAATTAACTCATCGTCAGATACCTGAGGATTTCCAGTGGAACGTTCCTCGAGCAATTCGATTGGTGGAAATTTGTAGCGCGACAACTCGAGTGTAGGGTCAAAGTCGGGCATTTCAGCATCAGCACCCTCATAAAGTCCGTCTTCCTCCTCAATTTTATGGTGGAGAGGGGTAAACTGATGTTGCCCGACTAATGGTGCTGGTTCCTCCCTGTGAATCTCTTCCCTCTCAATCTCAAGAGAGGCATTATCATTAGCCCCGGCATAGACGATCTCCACATTGTTTCCAACAGCCACTTTGGCGAACGCTCTCTCCTTGGTTTCAATAAGGGGCGGTTGTGGAATCGAGAAGGTATCTTCCTCCGGAATCTCCACCTTTTTGGGTGCCGATTTCAATCGCTTATAAGTCAGCCATCTTTTTAAAATTGGCCATGCCTCCTCAAAGGCAATAATGACACAAATAAACATTGAGGCGGTAATGAGAAAAAAAGTACCAACTTTCCCAATCGTTATATTCAAAAGTAAACTGATGTTTTTACCATAATCTCCACCCGGAAGGATGAATGATTTTTCATAAAATGAGGATAGAAAATAGCCGGAAGTAACTGATGTCCATATGATCAGAAACAATCCATAGGCAAAATTCCGGCTCATCGAATATTTGAACGCATTAAATAACCGCAATGCGGTGATGAAGAAAAGATAAACAAAGCCTAGTGAGGCAATACCAAATCCCCGGTTAATAAACAAATTAGCCAATATCGCGCCCCATCTTCCCCCTACATTTTGGATTTTCAGATCGGGGTTTGCCAATAATTCTTTTGCTGAAACCTTCAGATGACTGATGTCTGCTCCACCTGAAATGAGAAAGGAGGCAAACGAAAGGAGCAGGTAAAGTGAAAATGAAAGTAAGATAAATCCAAGTCCTGCGCCTACACGTTCCCAGGTACTCAGCTTACCGAGACGGCCAGCTAAACTCCCTTTCCTGGTTGAAGTGCCACTTGATTTTTCTTTCTTGCTGCGAGTCATGTATTTATAAGATCAGGATATTTAAAAGAAGATCGTTGAATTGCAGTGCAAATTTAACTAAAAAAGGGAACGGGCAACAAAATTCAGCGAAAACGTGAAGAGATGTACAGATGAACGTCTCCTCACACTGAAATTACAAATTACAATCTTTGAATATAAAAAATAATAAAAATATGACATTAATACAGCTATCAGGTCTTTGATATAACGTTACTTTAGGACGAAGTTTAATCAGTATAAAAAAGCAATTGATTGTGACCAAACTGGCAGTTGTAGCATTGGGGGGAAATGCCCTTCTTCGGGATAACGAAAAGGGGACCATTGAAGAACAGGAAAAGCACACATCAGAAACACTTGAAAATCTGATATTCCTGATAAAGGAGGGATACAATTTAATTGTCACACATGGAAACGGTCCTCAAGTGGGCAATATTTTAATGAGGAATGATGCCGGGATGCAACTCTATGGGATTACCCCAATGCCCCTGGATATTTGTGTCGCTGATACACAAGGTGGAATTGGCTATATGATTGAACGTATTTTCAGAAATATTCTCATTAAATACGGAATAAAGAGAAATGTGATCACAATTGTTGGAATGGTGGAAGTTGATCCCGGGGATCAGGCCTTTCTGAATCCGGCCAAGCGAATAGGAATGTATTATTCAGAGGAACAGGCTCAACGACTTACCAGAGAAAAAGGATGGACTTTCAAATTGAGTAAACAGGGGGATCATGGATGGAGACGTGTCGTACCTTCTCCCATTCCAAAATCAATTATCAATCTGGATATAATCGGTGACCTGGCCCGGCAGGGAAACATCGTTATTACCTGCGGAGGAGGCGGAATTCCGGTTTACTTTGACGAAAACAGAGAAATCAGGACCATTGATGCCGTAATTGATAAAGATCTGGCTTCATCAATCCTGGCCAATGGAGCAGGTGCCGAAGAGTTTTATATTCTGACCGATGTCCCCTTCATTTTTAAGGATTTCGGACTTCCAACACAGGAGAAACTCGAATTTCTGGATTATAACGACGCTGTTAAATATCTCGAACAAGGCACCTTCGGTGAAGGGTCTATGGCCCCTAAAATTGGAGCAGCCTTGTCGTTTATTAAAAATGGCGGAGACAAGAGTATAATCACTGAAGCCTCGAAGCTTGAAGACAAATCATACGGATCGAAAATAACAATGAATTATGGCATGTGATGAATATTTCACATAAATTTGCCAGCCCTGAATGTTTTCTGAAATTTTTGATAAGATAGATCACCTTAAATCTAAATATTATGGTTAAAAACCTCCACGCCAGGCATTTTTTGAAATTGCTGGATTTCTCTGCCAAAGAGATCGAATTCCTACTTGAACTAGCTGCCGAGTTGAAATGGGCAAAGTCAGCAGGAACTGAAGAACAGCGGTTAGTCGGACGAAATATTGCCCTAATCTTTGAAAAAACCTCGACACGAACCAGATGCGCCTTCGAGGTTGCTGCATATGACCAGGGAGCACATGTCACCTATCTTGGACCCTCAGGTTCCCAGATTGGGACAAAAGAATCGATGAAAGATACCGCCAGAGTACTCGGAAGAATGTACGACGGCATTCAATATCGCGGGTATAAGCAGTCAATTGTGGAAGAGTTGGCTCAGTATGCAGGAGTCCCCGTCTGGAATGGTCTCACAGATGAATTTCACCCGACTCAGATCCTGGCCGATTTATTGACCATGCGTGAGCATTGCGATAAGCCATTGTCGGAAATAAAATTCGCTTACCTCGGTGATGCAAGAAACAATATGGGTAACTCCCTATTGGTTGGAGCAGCAAAAATGGGGATGGATTTCCGTGCAGCAGCGCCAAAAGAGTTCCAGCAATCGGCAGAATTACAGGCAGAGTGCAGAGAAATTGCCAGGGAGAGTGGTGCAAGAATCACAATTACAGAAGATGTCGCTCAGGCTGTTTGGGATTGCGACTTCCTTTATACCGATGTGTGGGTCTCGATGGGTGAACCTGATGATGTTTGGGCCAGTCGAATTGCACTCCTTAAACCCTATCAGGTAAATGCAAATGTAATGGAGCTTACCGGAAATCCGCATGTCAAATTCCTCCATTGCCTTCCCGCCAATCACGACCGCAATACAAAAATAGGAGAGTCAATATTTCAGAAATTCGGACTCGAATCGATGGAAGTAACCGATGAGGTCTTTGAAAGTGATGCTTCCATTGTTTTTGATCAGGCCATAAACCGTATGCATACGATCAAAGCGGTAATGGTTGCTACTTTGGGTAACTAAACTATCTTTGTACCAAATACGCAAATAAAGAATAAGGACTTTTCTGTCTTCAAATAAATCGCAAGAATTAATAACAATTCATTCTCACAACAATTTTATTTAAAGCATATTAAGATGAAGAATTTTGAGTTTTACAATCCTGTAAGAATCCGTTTCGGTAAAGGAGAAATAGCCAAACTTTCAACGCTAGTTCCCAAAGGTGCCAATATAATGCTCACCTATGGTGGCGGAAGTATAAAGAAAAATGGGATATACGATCAGGTTATCACCGCACTAAAAGGGTTCAATATCATCGAATTCAGCGGCATTGAAGCAAATCCCCATTACGAAACGCTTATGAGAGGTGTTGCTCTTGTTAAAGCGAATAAGATCGATTTCCTTCTGGCAGTAGGAGGTGGTTCTGTACTGGATGGCACAAAATTTATTGCAGCAGCTTCACTTTGGGAGGGTTCTGATCCCTGGGAAATATTGGCACGACGCAACGAGGTAAGTGTTTTGAAGGCCATACCAATCGGAACGGTGATCACACTTCCTGCCACCGGGTCTGAAATGAACGGAACTGCAGTCGTAACACGCTGGGAAACAAAAGATAAACTTGCATTTGCCTCAGAACATGTGATGCCTCGTTTTTCCATACTCGACCCTGAGGTCGTTTTTTCCTTGCCTCAGATTCAGGTCTCCAATGGTATTGTTGACGCTTTTATCCATGTTATGGAGCAATACCTTACTTTTCCTGCAAATGCTCCTGTTCAGGACCGTTTTGCAGAATCTTTACTAATCACGCTAACAGAAGAGGGACCTAAAGTTCTTGCCGATCGTTCGAATTACGATGCAGCCGTCAATTTTATGTGGTCTGCCACTATGGCCCTGAACGGATTGATTGGAGTCGGTGTTCCACAGGACTGGGCTTCACATATGATCGGGCACGAATTGACCGCTTTTTACGGAATCGATCATGGTCAGACACTCTGTATTGTGCTACCCGGAATTATGCAGGTAAAACGTGAAAATAAGAAAGAGAAAATACTTCAATATGGCGAAAGGGTCTGGAAAATTACCGAAGGAACCACAGATGAAAGAATCGATGCAGCGATTGAAAAAACCGTTAATTTCTTCGAATCAGTAGGCATCAAAACTAAATTATCGGATTATGGCATTGGAAGTGATGTTATACCCAAAATAGTTAATCGTTTTAAGGAAAGAGGGATAACCGCAATTGGTGAGCGAGGAGATCTTACCACTGATGATATTGCAAGGATACTGGAAATTCAATTGAAATAGAATTAGGTAAGGTTTAATCCAATTGAAAAATCGGGATTCCCTATTACTATTTCCTGCTAAAAATGAGAGGAGTGCAAAACTATTTTTTTTGCACTCCTCTTAGGTTCTAATATCACATTAATTATCAATTATTTAATCTCAATATTCGCGAATACAGCAATAATTAGGAGTTAAAAAGGATGATCGTATCAAGCTCCAATTTCATCTTTCTGCAACTTTTCTGTTTACCGGGGCAACCGGGCAACCACTACATCCTCCGCCACAACCGTTGCAACTGCTATCGCTCTTTTTAAATGATTTGAGAGATTGCATAGTCTTATACACAAGAATTATCGTCGCCCCTACAATTATGGTCCAAGTTAAAATATCCTGCATAAATATTTAAATTTTAAGTGTTTATAATAAAATATAGTGAAATATGATACGTCACAAATGCCATTATCCAGGCAAATGCGGTCGTATAAAAAACGGTAAATAGCGCCCATTTCCAGCTGCCCGATTCCCGTTTAATCGTAGCAATCACCGCAATACATGGAAAATAAAGGAGTACAAAAACGAGGAATGAGAGTGCAACGGCCTGGTTAAAGACGTACTCTCCGGCTTTGGGTCCGGAGAAATAAACTTCAGATTTTAACACTTCAGGTAATAATTCCCTGGTTTTTGAATCATCTTTCCCGGTTTCGTATAAAACGCCCATGGTGCTCACCACGATCTCTTTAGCCGGGATCCCGGCGACAAGGCAAATGCCCATTCGCCAATCAAAACCCAAAGGGCTGATTAAAGGCTCAATGGTATGTCCAATAATACCAAGATAGGAATGCTCGATCTGAGACTGATGATGCCAATCAATAACTGTATCAGCAACAACTCCCTTTTCACTAGGCAAATTTTCCTCATTTCGTGGGAAATACTCGAGTGCCCAGATAAGAACCACCGCCACAAGAATTGTACCGCCAATCTTTTTAAAATACTGACTTGCCTTATCCCACATATGCAGCAATGTGTTACGCAAAACAGGCATCCTGTATGGGGGCAGTTCCATTACAAACGGGGTCTCCTTACGTCTGAAAAGGGTGCGGTTTAAAATTTTGGCCATCAAAATTGCCATCAAAATTCCTAAAAGGTATAAACCGGTAAGAATCAAGGCTGGATATTTTTTAAAGAATGCGGAAATCAGAACGATATAGACTGGAAGACGGGCAGAACACGACATAAAGGGGATGATGAGCATTGTCAATAAACGGTCCCCCCTATTACGGATTGTACGTGTGGCCATAATCGCCGGCACATTGCACCCGAAACCCATCACCATGGGGATGAACGAACGACCGTGTAAACCGATTTTATGCATCAGTTTATCCATAATAAAAGCGGCGCGGGCCATATAACCGGTATCCTCCATGAGGGAGGTAAAGAAAAACAGGATCAGAATATTTGGCAGAAAGACGATGATACTGCCGAGTCCGTTGATAATTCCGTCTGTCAGCAGGTCTTTGAACATCCCCGAAGGCATCGATGTTTTGACAAATTCAGAAATGAGGGCAACACCCTGGTTGATCCAATTCATTGGAAACGCTCCAAGCCGGAATGTGGCAAAGAAGGTCACAAACATGAAAAACAGGAAAATGGGGAATCCCAGAATACGGTTCGTAATCAGTTGATCGATCTTTCCGGTTACGGCATATCTCCATTGTATGCCAGGAACATAAGTCTCCTGCAGCGCTCCGGCGATAAAACCAAATTTGGCGTCAGTGATCAGATGCGAACTCTCCTCATTCAATCTTGATTTTAATCGACTTATCTCGGCTTGGGTAACTTCGTTAATCCGTGAAAAATTTGAAGATGTTTTCAACAACATAAGTGCTTCCGGATCTTTATCTAAAAGTCTCAAAGCCAAATACCTCGATGAGAGCTTCGCCCTGGTTGGCTTATCCTCCTTGATCTCTTTCCGGATGGCTTTAATCGACTTTTCAAGTTCTTCACCATAATTAATATGGATGTGCCTGACAACAGGATTGCGATCTTCGTAAACTTCAATGATCTCATCAAATAAAGTGTCCAGCCCGATTCCCTTGCTTGCGGTTGTGGGAATGATCGGGATTCCAAGCAACTCTCCCAACTTTCCGGTATTGAGTTGTGCACCACCGGTCTTGAGATCATCGTACATATTCAAGGCAATCACTACCTTGATATCCATATCGATCAGCTGCGTGGTCAGAAACATATTCCTTTCAAGATTTGCCGCATCAACAACATTCAAAATGATATCAGGGGTCTCCTCGATAATATAGTTACGAGTGAATAATTCTTCAGGAGAAAAAGTTGTCAATGAATAAGTTCCAGGAAGGTCGACCAGCTTAAAGGTGTACCCCTTGCGGTCAAATGAGGATATTTTTGAATCGACAGTTACTCCGCTGTAATTTCCTACATGTTCTTTTGAATGGGTAACACGGTTAAACAAAGTCGTTTTACCACAGTTTGGATTTCCAGCCAGAGCCACATGAATCGTTTTCCCTTTTTCACGGGCTGAGATCTTTAACACATCAAGATCAATAGTACCATCAAAATTCGGAAGATCAAAACTCATTGCTTCTTCAGCAGTAATCACTTCTATAAGAAAGGCCTCGGCACGACGCAGAGAAACATTGTATCCAAGAAGCTGATACTCAACAGGATCAAATAATGGGGCGTTTTTTAACACCACGACTTCCTTCCCTGCGACAAATCCCATTTCAGAGATTCGACGCCGAAAAGAGCCGTGACCAAGCACCTTGGTAATCACTACATGCTTATTTTCTTCTACTTCAGAAAGACGCACCTTTATTCTTATTAAGAACAATTAAAAATAGGATGCAAATATATGGCAATAAATCCTAATTTAAGGAATATAAGTGTGAATTTTTAAAGTAAAATGGTCCGAATTGCAGAGCGAAGTCGTGGAATTAATGATAACTGATCTAAATTCTTAAAAATCAGAGATATAAATAACACCCAAAGCACCATTTTTTTATTGAAGTGTTAAAATTGAAAATAATAGGGATGGATGGTTTTGATTTACAAAATCTGATTATCTTTGCACCACTTAACAGCAAAAATGGCCCCGTAGCTTAATGGATAGAGCATCTGACTACGGATCAGAAGGTTGGGGGTTCGAGTCTCTCCGGGGTCACCAGATTAAATATCAAGCATTTACAAAGATTTTGTAAATGCTTTTTTTTTGTATTTGCACACAATTTGCACACAAGATTTTAAGTCCCAGTTTTAGGAGACGCAAAAAGAATGACTTCATTTATCGACAAATCTTGATGTTTTGGGAGGTGCTTTGTCCTGAAAACGTATAAACTTGGTGCAAAAATCGTTGCAAAAACATTAAATCTATAATGGCAAATCATATTTAACGTGAGTTCGATCTAAAAGCCATTTGTCCGGAATGGAGCCATTGGCAATCCGGATTCATTAAACAAACTACAATCTGGATTATTTGTCCAGGCATATCTAACTGCAACCGGACTCGCGACTTCTTCGGAAAACACATAAACCTTATTGTCCCTCAACGATGCTTTTGCTTCCCTAAACACCCCATTTTTAGCGGCAATTTCAAAGCCGGATAAATTTCCGGGGCGTTTAAGTAGCCGGTAGTTTAATGGATTCTTTATCTGAACCACTATTGTATCATCTTTAATTTCAAATGATTTATACACCGGTCCATCAGCAACGATGTCCTGATGATAGGCTACTTTAAAAGCCTGAAGCGCCAAACGGCGTCCAAATTCCTTCTTGTTTTTTGGGTGAACATCATAGGGATTACCTATATCGAGTGAAACAGCCATCCCTGTAACAGGTAACTTAAGGGCTTTTTGCTGGGCCTCTCGTAAAAGGCACCAGGAATCTGATTTCTTGTCAAATTCGTGCGACTGTTCAATGTTCGAAGTTTGCACAAATAAGAATGGCAAATCACCCTGATTCCAAATTTTTCGCCAATCAACAATCAGTTGCTGAAACATTTTTTCGTACAACTGAGGTTGTCCAGCATTTGATTCACCCTGGTACCAAATGAATCCTTTAATTGCATAAGGGACCACCGGTGCCACCATCCCGTTAAAAAGGAAAGCCGGATTGTTTTGATAACTTTCTGACAAAGGGATGATTGATTCAATCTGATCATTTACTTTCCAGCCCTGAACAAGATTCAGGGAATCTGAATGATTCGAATTTGCAATAAAGAAATGCTCCTTATCGCCAAAAACTTGCGTCTCGCCCCAGGGCATTGCCAACCGGATACTCACCACATTTTCCCCGGGATGAATCAATTGAGCCGGAATTTCAGCTTTCACCGGACGGGGATACGAAAAATAGCCGAGTTCAATGCCATTAAAAAAAACCTGACTTTGCCATCCGAGAAATCCTAACGATAAACAGATCTTCTGCCT
Organism: Prolixibacteraceae bacterium; assembly: GCA_963675995.2. Taxonomy (GTDB): domain Bacteria; phylum Bacteroidota; class Bacteroidia; order Bacteroidales; family Prolixibacteraceae; genus JAAFHB01. The sequence goes on from CAXXIY010000001.1 coordinate 24,044, forward strand.
GTGATAAGATTCAGGAATAACAATCTTATTCCGTAACCAGGCAATATTACCAAAATGACTGTTTTGGTTCAAAATATCGACCGGTTTCCAGGATGAATCATCATAATCCGATTTACTGATTCTTTTGGGCAACCCATCTATCGGATAGCTAATCTGGTTCCGGCGGATCAGGTTGTTCGCGAGGGATTCACTGACTTTTTCAGTCCATGCCTCCGGATCAAATTTCAGAGGCACTGCCGGTATGTTCACAGAGGTCTTATAGGGCTCAAGCGACTTGCGGCTCATCCAGGTTTGAATGGGTGTTCCACCCCACGAACTGTGAATGATGCCTATGGGGACTTTGAGTTTCCGATACAACTCTTTTCCAAAAAACCAGGCAGTGGACGAGAATCCGGCCACTGACTCCGGACCCGCAATCTCCCATTTCCCCCCGGAAAGATCTTTTTGTTCAACCGGAGAGGGATATTTTGGCACTGAAAATAACCTGATCTCAGGATAATTTGAGTCGGCTATTTCCTTTTCCGAATGATCAATGGCCGAGTGCGGAATAAATTCCCACCCTTTCATCGGATGCTCCATATTCGACTGCCCCGACGCAAACCATACATCGCCAATCAGCACATTTTCGAATTCAATTTTTTCTTTCTGACCTTCAATTTCAAGTTTAAATGGCCCACCTGCTGGCAATTGGGGGAGATTCACCCTCCAATAACCATCGGATTTGGTCACAGTTTTAATTTCAGAGGCACCCAACCGAAGTGTGATCTTTTCCCCGGGAATGGCCGTTCCCCAAACAGGTATTGCAACTTCGCGCTGCAATACCATGTTATCGGAAAATATCCGTGCCGGAAGTAAAATCGCATGTAAGGATGAACTGAAAAGTATAAAGAGTATAAACCATCCAGCTTTTTTGGTTTGATTCAATGGTTTGATTTTTATTAGGTTCATCTGTAAATAATTAATTCATAAGCCAAATGGAATCGAAGTTCAGCGATATATCAATAAGGTTTATATTCTGTCTGCATTACATTCAAGGTTCTGGGAATCCAGGCCCGATAGCGGGAAGTTTGTTCCCAGGTATTTCCAGCAGAGGCAAAATCGCAAAAATGAACCGGATGCGGATTCTTGAATTCCCCTTCGAGATCGGTTCCCAAAACTAATGGTGCAGTGAACGACATCCAAACCTGTTCTGGTTTCTCTTTTGAAACCTGAAGTTCCACAATGTTGTTCTTGTGCTGAATAAGGGCTGTTTCATCCACAAATCCGTCATTGAAACGAGAATCCCGGGCAAGTAAAATGGGGCCCCGGAGAATAGCCTGGTAACCGTTCAGGTTGATCACCCGGGCATTCAGATCAAGTTTCATGATTACCTTATCCCCCTTTTGCCACATCCTAGTGATTTTATGATAGCTTCCGGCTTTGATATCTGAAATGGGGCTTCCATTTACCAAAATTGTGGTCTGATTGCTCCATGCAGGAATACGCAGCTTCAGTGAGAAACGCCCTGGCTTTTCGGGTTGAAGCAGAATCTCAATTTCACCAGATTCAGGATAGGTCGTCTTCTGTACCACAACCACCTTATTTTGAGGATTTACCGGCACAACTGCTGAGGATTGGCAATAAAGGTTTATGTAAATTTCGTCAGGTAATGACTGCACAGCAATTTTTGGCAACAGCGTAAAAGCCCGCGGACCATTCGCACTGCAACAATTGATATGCATCCCGCATTGATGTTCACCAGCTTGCCGACGCCCCTCAAGCGGACTGTATTTGGCAATCTGCGAACCATCTGATTTCATCGCAGCCAGAAGTGCATTGTAGGCTGTTTTCTCAATTTGATCGGCATACATTGGGTTATGCGTCAGCCAAAGTAGATTGTTACATAGTTTCATCCAGGTAAAGGTCACACAGGTTTCCATCGTGTGGTAAGTGGGTTCTGTCTGGCGTACACCACCGTGATAGAAACTTTCAAAGGCCGTACCAGATCCGGCAACATTAATTTCTGAGTTGATGATACTCTGAACAGTCATTTCAGATGATTTTAGATAAGTTGGATCACCTGTTATACGATAAAGTTCGAGCAACCCTTCGTAACACGACATCATTTCATATGCCTTCTGTCCGTTTTCTCTTGAAAACCATGATTTTGGAAAAGGGAAACGTTCTGCTACCGGAATACCAGCCAACGCTTTACTGATCAGTTGAGGTTCGTCATCCGCTTCCCATCGGACCACTATATATTTGGCAAAGTCGAGGTACTTCTGTTCACTGGTGTGGTTATACAGCAATACCATGGGTTCAAGTATAGAACTGCTGGGCATTCCACGGTAATTGCCTGTTTTTACTATATCTGTCTTGCCCGGGCCGACCTGGGTAAGGAGGTGGTTAGCCAGTTTCCGTGCAGCATCCAGCACTTTTTTATCTGCAGAAATATCGTAAAAGGCGAGTAAACCGAGTAAAGTATATTTGCGGCCCCAGATGTCCCATTGTTGCAACTGAGCTTCAGGGGCATAGTTACCTATGTATCCGTCCGGGGTCTGGGTAGCCAGTAAACCAGTTACCGCGTTACGTATAATGGTGTATAGTTCCGGGTCATGATTGTACTCGTAGGCGGCGATAGCAGAAAGGATCCATTTCCCCCAGAACTCGGTCTGCCAGGCCCTCTTTTCTGTGCGGTGACGGAAAGGTTCAATCAGGTGGTCAACATCTTGCTTTTTAATACGCTCATTGATGCAAAGGTCAATTTTGCCACCAAGGTAACCGTCCAAATGAGTTAAATTCAAGGGATTGGAATAAATTTTATCCTGTCTTGCTGAAACAGCCCCAGGCTGTTTTGCCAAAACAGAAAATGACAGGGCAATAAGGCAAAGCATTAGTATATTTTTCATAAGATATAGATTATTAATTATTATTATTTACATTCAAAATAAAGTAGTTGATCGATGCCGGCATTGAATTCATAGGTTTTCCCCCCTTTGAAAAATTTTCCATCCGGTGTCTTCCATTTCCCTTTTGGCAGGGTTACTTTTCTGATAAAACCTTTCTCAAGCATTGGAGCTACCAATAGCTTACTGCCCAGCATAAATTCATCCACAATACGGTCAAATCCCTGACCGGGAAACTCAAATTCCAAACTTCGTATTATTGGAGCTCCGGTTTTTGCCGATTCACGGACCAATTGCATGATCAGGGGTGTAAATTTCAACCTTAATGCAACAGCTTTTCTGACTGCATCCAGGTGTGCGGGATCCAAAATCCTCCAGGGTGCTACAGAGAATTGCATCATGGGCATTAAAGCATGACACTGAGCCGAACGGACTACTATATCCTGATCAAGGATTGATTCGTCAAAAAAAGAGGTCCACATTCCGCCACCAATCATATCCGGGCACGAAAAGGTATAGCCACAAAGCCCTTCCAGAATCATGTTTGGGATTAATTTCTTCATATCGATCCAGGTGTGTTCCTTATCGAGCAGCCGTTGTGCCAGTGGTTGTCCACCCATTTTCCAACATGCCCGATATTCGTTTAACGGGAAACGAAGACCAAATTGGGCAAATAATTCGGATTGTTGATTAGGGGTAATATTTAGTTTGCTTATCCCATTTCCCGGATAAAAGTTCATGTCTCCTGCATCGAATTTAAAACCATCAATGCCATAATCTTTTACCAACCGATCCAACTGTTCGTTGAACCAATTTACGGCTGTAGGATTGGAAAAATCAAGTTCAGCTGATTGCCCGTTCCACCATTCAACCATAAGAGGTTTGGACTGTGATAGCCACGTATCTGAAGCGGATTTTCTTTCGAGCAGGAAAGCTTTCAATTCTTTCAGCTTCTTATAAATTAACAACTGGTCAGCACTAACAAACGGACAAATCCATAACATCACTTTAAATCCCATCGCATGTAACTGATCAACCATCTCCCGGGGATTGGGAAACCTTCCCGGATGAAACTTCCACAGGCCATAATCTTCCTGCCAGGTATCGTCAATCATCAAAACTCCGGGAGGCAAACCTGAATTGATGATCCCTTTTGCATATTTCAGAACATCAGCCTGATTCTGGTTGTAGGTGAGTTCAATCCAAGTATTGTATTGAGGACGTGCAAATAACAAGCTATCGGGGGTTTTGCCACTGGCCGGAAAATATTTTTGACGGACATAAGCCTGCACCTCAGCAAGGGTGCTGCCAGATTTCCCGGTCACCACCTGTTTGGAGGAGCCCGTAATGAAAATTTCATCCCCCTTAATCTCAAATTTGTAAGGTTGTTCGCTCCACACAAACTGCCCTTTGTTTGTAAGGATCAAGGGTTGTAACTGATTGGCCTTGTTATTGGCATAAAAATCCATGGAATAATCGGCAGAAAAAGGCATTAACTGGCCGTCATTTATGACCCCTGCCCAAACCGTCTCTCCTTCCGAAAGGGTTATTTTCCTGTTTTCATTTTTTGTTTGCCCATTACTCCATATGGTTAATAGGATGAAGCAAATAATTGCACTGACTCTTTTCATCTTTTTTGTATAAACAAATGGTTAATATTCTCTTACCAAGAAACCACCAGGTAGTTGTTTCAATATTATTTGCTTAGCTAATTCAATTGGTTAACTCGTTTTCGTTTCATCAGCTAAAATTTTTCAGTGCTCATCGAGGGGGGCAAACCGTTCGTTTTACTGCCCCAATTTTTGTTTGGTATATTTCCCATTTCAAATACCAGTTTTGCATTCCCGCTGAAAATATCCTCATGTCTCAACCAGTTTTTGGAATAGGTTATTCCGTTAAGGGTAACCGATTGGATATAAATATTTTCTTTCGAAACCCCGTTGGCCTTGATTGAAAGCGTACCATTTTTATGCTTCAACGACAGCTCCCTGAACAAGGGGGTTCCAATGAAATATATCCCATCGCCATGTGTAACCGGATAAAATCCCATTGCACTAAATACATACCAGGCCGACATTTGTCCTGTATCGTCATTGCCACAAAGTCCTTCAGTTGTGTTATGATAAAGATTCTGCATGACGATACTGACCCATTTCTGCGTTTTCCAAGGCTGCCCAACTGTATTAAACAAGTAAATAGTGTGGTGTCCGGGCTCGTTGGCATGGGCATACTGGCCAATCATTCCGGCAGGATTAAGGTCCGGAGAACCCTGGCCCCCATCATGTATTGCGGAACTCCGAATAAACAAAGAGTCCAACTGGGAGGCAAAAACATCATTTCCACCCATTAAAGTCGCCAGGCCATGGGCATCGTGCGGAACAAAAAATGTCCATTGGTAGGCAGTTCCTTCACAATAATCGTCGCCGGGGTGATAATGGTTCGTGAAAACGGGGTCAAACGGGGTTCGCCAGCTTCCATCAACATGTTTCGGACGTAAAAGTTTGGTTTGTCTATCGTAAAAGTTTTTATATCCACCGGCCCTCCTGATGTAAAAGTTGTAATCGGCTTGCTTTCCCAGCATTTTGGCCATTTGTGCAATACACCAATCACCGTAGTTGAACTCCAGTGATTTTGCGACCGAATTGATCTCTTTTTCACACGGAATATAACCGTAGCGTTTATAATTTAAAGCTCCTTTAAAAACACAATTTCCTTCAGAGAAGCCAAAAGTATCTACATTAGCCGATACCTTCATGGCTTCAAATAGTTGTTGCACATCAAAATCGCGAATTCCCTTTCGATATGCATCTGCAATTACCGGCATGGCAGGATAACCAATCATACAAAGATTTTCGACACCCGCACCTGTCCACTGCGGAAGCTGTCCGCTATTCTTATAGTGTTCCAGAAATGTTTTCATTAAATCGTTCATTACATCCGGACGGAGAATGGTTATCATCGGATTTTGCGCCCTGAATGTGTCCCAAAGGCCTAAAGCCCCGGCAAAATACCTGAAATTGCCTGGATGAACTTTATGGTCGGAGCTTCGGAATTCACCGGTTACATCAGAATATAGCATGGGATAGAACAGGGTGCGGTACAAAAACGTGTAAAACATCACTTTTTTTGATGAATCTTCCTGATTGATTTGAAAGGCACCCAACTCTTTGTTCCACGCTTGTTGTGCTTTATTTTTTATCAGATCAAAATCCCAGGTTTTTACTTCAGCCTGCAGGTTTTTCATTGCTCCGTCCATACTTACCGGCGAAATACCAACTCGTGCAACAAGTGGTTTCCCATCATTATTCTCAAACTGCAAAACAAGCCTCAAATCCCTTCCTGAAATCTCCTTCAGGTTATGCCTTAATTGTTTGTTTTCATAAATCTGAACAATTGTAAATGCTTTGGAAAATTGGGCATAAAAATTTACGTTGACTCCATTGAGCCACCCGTCAGAAATGCGGTATCCTTTAATCGTATAATTATCAATAATTTCGACATGCGAAACCCTTACAGTATCGTAATTATACACCGGACAAACAGTGCAGCCGCTGTTATGTCCATACTTTAAATCGACAATTAATTGCTGTGGCTTGCCCTTGGGATAAATGTACCGATGCACCCCACACCGTTCGGTAGCCGAAAGTTCAGCATCAATATCCGAATCAAGCAGTTTTACCTTATAATATCCAGGTTCAGCGGTCTCCTTTTGATGCGAATACGGACTGGAAACCTTTTCCGGAAATGGAGTTCGTCCGATCCAGGAAGGATCTGATACCGGGAAAAACATGATATCTTTAAAATCGTTACATCCGCCACCCGACATGTGGGTCTGGCTGAATCCTATAATTTCCCGTGCTGAATATTTATACCCTGAATTGTTTAAATGGGTATCCGCACCAATCTGTACCATGCCAAAAGGAACAGAGGCTACTGGCAACAGATTGGCATCTCCTCCGGTTCCGATCATACAGTTTACAAACGAGATAGGTTCCTTTTCTGCTTTCTGGCAAAAACCGTTTAATCCTATTATTAATGCACCCAGAACAAGAATATTCGAAGTGAAATTATTTGCACTCATCGGAGAATGATTTAATTTTTAGTTGCCTGATCATAGATTAATAAGATATATTTCAATCGTTTATATAGTCGCCAAGATTTAAGAACATCCATATTATCTGTTCATCAATTCATTACCTGTCATCCGGACTTCGACCTTTACACCCTGCTGAAGCTTGATCGTATACGGAATTCCCGGAAGAAGGTCAAAGCAATTGTCGCTAATATCCGATTCCCCATCAATGTCAAGACAAAGTCCCCAAACATAAACCGGAGAAGTGAGAATAGCCTTGTCGCCATCATATTTGATTGAAACCTGAGGTTTCTGTAAAATCAGGTCTTTAAACCTGGTTCGGAACAACCTGTGCTGGGAAATAACTGTTTCTTTATCTTTCAATACAGCAAATGCCCCATGATTTTTGATTCCTGCCTTTTCGAAAGCAACCTTGTCGAACGAAGCAATTATTGTTGAGGTATTTGGAGGTAGTGTGACATTTATTAACTCGTTAACAGGATACTTTCCACTGGTTTCGAACAGGCCATACTGAAGTTTGCCTCTCCATGGTTGTTGCTTCTCATTCATTCCGTAGATGTTTATTTTATTCCCCTCCTCTGTCACCACAACACCAATTTGTTCAAATGCCCTTCGAACAGGATGATAAGCAAGTTTCTTACGGAGATAATAATCAACAATGGTCCATCCATGGGTTACTGGCCAGGAGTCGTTATACATCCAGAATATAGCGCTTGAACTGCTGTACATTCGCCTGTGATAATTGTTGATGTACTCCATTAATCCTTCAGCCTGAAGCAATGCACTGGCAAAGGCATAATCATTGAAACTCATTTTTTTATAATCCATGCCGAGCCAATCTTCCACATATTTATAGGTTACACCTTTCTTGTCGCTCTTGAAATTCATTGAATTATCATGCAAATCCCATGAAAAGGATCGGACAAATTGGTCATTAGGGGGAAGGAACTGTCGTAATGTGGCAGGTGAACTGGCACCAAGAACCCCACCTTCGTTCGGGAAACGGTCCACATAATTCCGGTAAGCCCAAAAACTCGTGGAATCCTTTCCTAATGAAACGCCCCATGGATGCTGATCGCCAGTAATGGGGCTATTCGGAAATTCAAAATTTTCTGAATAGGGAGAACTTGGCCAATAAAAACGGTATGGATCTTCTTCTTTTATGATGACCGGCATGAGGTGGTGGTAGATAAGATAATCCGGAACTACTTTTCCGCTACTCGCGAAACCCCAATCCCATGTTCCCCATTCCAGCTCATTATTGCCACACCATACAATTAAAGAAGGATGATAAGCAAATTCACGGACTGCCCAGGTTACTTCCCTTTTTACATTATTATAAAAATCAACATTGTCACCTGGATATTTGGAACATGCGAACAGAAAATCATGCCACACAACGAGTCCTTTTTCATCACATAACCGGAGCAACTCATTACCTGCAAAAAGACCTCCCCCCCAGATGCGAAGTATATTAAAATTTGCATCAACGGCCATGTCAACCAGTTTTTCAAGCCGTTTACTGTCTGTATTGCTATAAATCATCTCAGCAGGTACCCAGTTGCCCCCTTTCATAAAAACAGGACGGTTATTTACTTTTATGGTAAAATTACTTCCCTCAACCTGATGTTGAGACCTGTCAACCTCAATTTTCCGGAAACCAATTTTCCGGAAGTCTGAATCGATCACTTTCCCATCTTTTTTTACATCTACCCTTAGCGTATATAAATTGGGGGCGCCTTGTCCTGCGGGCCACCACAACTTTGGTCGGTTAACCTTCATCTTTAATTCATACGGATTAATCCCTTTTGATGCCACGATCTGCCCCGAAACCTGTTGACTCATTTCAACCAGGGTTGCTTCTACTGTAAGCCTGTTTTCATCCTTTGTTCCTTCAATGAATGTTCTTATTGTAATATCTGCAGACATCAGGTCATCGGTCAGCTTTATCCATGGCACTATATGATCTAATCTGGCTTCATCGCGCCAAATGAGAGAGACATCTCCGGTAATACCAACATTGATCAGCTGAGGATTCCAGTCCCACCCAAATTGGTACTGAGGTTTGCGCAACCAGTACCGTTTATTAAGATGAACACTAATGGCCATATTATAATCATACAAATTTTTGTTTGCCACCTCATATAATCCACTTTCAATTGCAACTGTCAAAATATTAGTCCCTTTTTTAAGTTTCCCGGTAACATCAATCAAACATGGGATAAAAGCATTGTCATGTTTTCCTATTGGCTGGCCGTTCAGATAAATTTTTGCAGAATAATCCAGCCTGTCAAATTTAAGCCAAACTGATTTGTTTAGAGCTTCGCCTGGAACATCGAACTGCTTGTAGTATTGCCAGTACTGACAACTTACCCACCGAGCCGACAAATAGTTTATGCCATAATTGAGATCGCCAATCATCCCTTTCTTTCGCATGGCCATGTTCAGGTCCATCGGGACATCAACATCCATGTACCTTGATGTGTCATTCAATGGATTATTGCTGCTATATGCTTCAACTCCATCTGATCCGTGAATACCATCATTCCAGGTTACTTTCCATTTACCCGACAAATTAAGCTGATTATGGAGCTGCCCATAAATTTCAGGGGAAATCAAGAGTCCAAACAAAACAAATCCAACCAACAGATGAATCATCTTTTTTCTACCCATTTCAGTTCTTTTTAATTAATTATCCCTCGCCTTATAAACATAAGATTCAAGAACTACCATGATACCACCAGGTTTCCGGTCACATTTTCAACGACAAAATGTTTCCCAGGTTTTCCCTCGCCTGCCTTAAATGCGACCTCTCCGGTTTTCCACGGATATTCAGCATTTACGTAGGCATGGAACGATTGAGCAGTCACATCATCCTCAGTATATATCCGAATCGTCCCTTTTTTTAATCCGGTAACCTGATAACGTTTTGTTATTCCGACCTGACCTGAATAGAGCTCTTTGCAAGAAACGATACCACTGTTTTGCTCCACGAATATCCGGCACTCGCGATTCCATGCAGTTGGCATGATGTAAGTTGCGTTCCCGTTTTCAAGTTTCGTTTCAAGTCCAAGGAGCAATGGCGCACCCTGAGTCATTTTATACCGTAGTTTGACGGTATTGCCCGGATGATAACCTGAAAAGATAAATGCATTATTCGAACGGGAGATGGTCAGCACCGGATTTTTGACCGCGGGATCCTGCTTGTCTACCGAACAATCGAGACCAAATTCATGCAGCACATATCTTAACAGAAGAGGTCCCGTAAACCATTTCGAAGGATCGTCAGGGGTCAACAAGCGACCGCCATCAAAGCGGCATGAATTGGTTCCGCGCAGATAGACCACTTTCCCGCCATGCCACTCCGGATTGTTTCTTACCCAGACGATGTCGCGTTTTACGCCGGCCTGATCTGCCTGTGCCAAAATTCTTGTATTGACATCTTTGGGATTATTCACCCTGGTAGCAATTCCTCCTGCCGAAAGGAGTGCCCGGTGATTAAGCTCTTTGGGATAAGCTATTTCGAGGATATCGGGCATGTAATCTGAAACTATTTTGAACTCTCCTTCGAGTGATATTTCGTTTTTAAGATTCAGAAAATCGGTAAATCGTATACCTGAATGATCAACGGGTCCAAAAACAATCAGTTTACCCCCGTTTTCGACAAACCGGATGAGGGCGGTTTCGAGTGCAGTACCAGCCTCCGGAGCGATTGTGATCAGGATGGATTCCTTGAAAAGTCCGGGCTTCTTCGCGATAACCGACTGAAAAGAGGTCGTGGAAATAACTGTATTCAGCGGCAGGCCATTATTGATTGCCTGGCGAATAAACCAGTCGCCATAATAAATTTCAGGCAAACGGTCTTTGAATTTGTGCGCCCATTCAAAGTATTCGTCAAATGGATAGACCCAAACCAATGGCCCGGGAGCGGTAGGCGAATCCATTCTGGCTTTCAGAATATGGGGAGTCACTTCGTTGGGAACCTGTACCGGCATATTTCCATAAGAATCATCGATGGTAAGGAAACTGAGATGGGTTGGAATTCCTATATTTCCGCTGGCATCAATGCGGCAAACCGACATGGGCAGATAAATATCGTGCGGTTCGCGACCGTAACGGTCAAACCACGGGCTGTTGAGCCACCAGGGGTCATGCGTATAAAAGCGGAACGGGAAACGGTTGTCGGGCAACTCGGCCATGCGCGACATGTAACCGGCCATTTCTAATCCAAAATCTCCGTCAAGTGCAGCCCAGGGAGAGTTTGGTGGCGGAAGCATATTAAATCTCCCTTTGTAGATATTTTTAAGGTCTACGGCATCACGCGCCAAATCGCTTCCTGCCGATAAATTGGTGCCACGTGTCCGAATTTCAAAATTGGGGCATTCTTTCCGGAACAGTTTCCAAAACTCCCCAATTTTTGCAGTCGCATCGCCTATTTTCTCCTGTTCGAAACTCTTCCCGTTAAAAATGGCGCCCGTAGCCGACCACCCTTCATAACCAAATCCAAAACCGTTGCTAAACCAGATGAAATCAAATCCCATATCGGTCAGTAAATGTTGACATTGCCGTCCGAAAAAAGTGCCGAAGGGGGTATCCGCATGGATCCCCCCGGGAAATCCAGCATACACATCGTTATCTGCATTCAAAACCGAATAACAGCTAACAAAAGTCTTGTGGCCCATTGCGTTCCCGCCCAAAATCTCTGTATGTTTTTTATATTTGAAGTCCGATCTGGCAAATTCGGGTCCCGGATCGAATGTTTCACCCACAAGGATCGTCTTTCCGGTAATTTTGCGACCTGCCTCCTTTAATGCCTCAACGATAAATTTAAGGTCTCCATATTGAAAGTCTGGCGGATTTTCCATGTAAAGGTAAGCCCTTTCATGAAGGGAAAGTTCCTTTGGACCCGAACCTACCTCATGGTCAGTATTTGGATTGCCCATGTATTTTGCCCATTCAAGTGGCTGATCCATTGTTCCTTTATAATCCAGAATTTCAGAGCCATCGCTGGTCCACAGCATCACCGAGACCGTGTCGGCTTGCCGGAGTAAGGCCGACCATTGCGTAAATACCTCACCGGCGACCTCCCTGATATAGGCTTTATCGTTCTTTTTGAACGGTTTAAGCGACATCTCGAGTGTGATATTATTAAACCGATTTTTCAGGAGAGCCGGATCTTTAACGGAGAGGTGGTTCTGAGCGAAGCTGGTTACTGTAAACAACCATAAAACCAACAATGGAACAATGGACAACTGTTTAATCATTACACTTATTTGTTAGATACTAAAGATTTTAATCCCTTTTTATATTTAATTTTTTATACCATTCACGATAATCAGTGAGTTTAAACGGAGGTTCCCCTACCAAATAATGATTCGTATGTTTTTCTTCGCCAATGGTATAATCTATCAGCCACATCGATTGCTTGCCCCCTTGCGGAATATTTCCAATCACCGTTTTTCCGTTGACCGGAATTTTAAATAGCGAAGAAAATAAGGTTGCTCCGCTAATCGCATCCCTGACAGTAACACTCCCCGACTTTTCATCCCGGGTGTCATTCACGGCGACCACCGGATGTTTCCCGTCCAGCGGATCTCCAATCATTACACAAGCGTTGAACTGAACCTGTTTGATATAGTAATAGGCTAGCTTTTTGCTGTTATAATAATCCACAACTGCATCTGAAATGATTGGCCAACCATCACGCAGGTTCCACCAGATAATCCCTGTTTTGCGGAATTTATCCATTCGCCAGAGTTCGATGAAGAATTTCATCGCTTCGGCTTGTACTACCTGGGAGGCAAAAATGAACTGATCCAAATCTTTTGGAGAATCCCCAAATAATGCCTTAACCTGATTGATCATCAGGTCGTTCCTATGCAAGGTGAATGTGGAGTTGGGATGGGATTGTACAGCTTTGGTCTGCCATTGATCGTTCCACTTCCCGTCGCTGGTCCACGGATAAACAGATTCAGGGTCAAACATCCGTTCAAGGCTACTTCGGTTAGGGCATCCGTGATACCCGATCTCACTGACAAAATGGGCATTTACATTGGTATAAAATGGAGCTTTATAATATCCTCGTGGCCCCCAAAGGTGCACCTCCGGCAACATACTTTCATCACATCCCCTCTTGTAAAATTCTTCACTCCAATATGGGGAGCTTGGCAAATAAGTTCTTATCGGATCATATTCCCAGATCACCCGTGGTAAAACTTCCCTGCTGATCAGATCATATTTGGGGTCAAGTGGTTTTCTGGAAATCCAACCAAGTGAAGCATCATTTTCGTTATTCCCCGACCACAATACCAGTGACGGATGGCTCCGAAGTTTGACCACAACGCTGATCGCTTCTCGTCTTATCTTTTCTGCAAATTCCTTGTCCTGAGGATAAATAGTACACCCCATCGCAAAGTCCTGCCACACCATGATCCCCTTCGCATCGCATAAATCAAAAAAATCATGGTCTTCGTAGACATTACCCCCCCAACAACGGATCATATTGCAATTCAGATCTGTAATCATCCTGATGGCATCATTCAGGTGAATTTTATCGCGGCTATGAAAGGCATCGAGGGGCACCCAGTTCGTTCCACGGACAAAAATCTTTTCTCCGTTTACTTTAAATACAAATTCACCGGGGTTTTCTTTGGTAGTAATCTCTGAATGAATTAATTCAGCCGTTCGAACACCTACTTTTTGGTGTTTCTCGTCCAGAACATTCCTTTTATCATCCACGATCCGTACTATGGCGTCGTACAGAATGGGATCACCATAACCTGCTGGCCACCAAAAATCTACATTTTCCAGTGAAATCCTTTGACGACTGCAATGGGTATAAAGGGGCCAGGCGTTCTTATAGATTGTATTTGAACCTCGTGTGAGTGAAACTTCCATCGAGAGTCCATCAATAGTCGGATAATCGGTAGCAAATTCCCAATACAGCACCACTTGTGCTTTTCTTTTTGAAACATCTACCGAATTTGTAATCCAATCAACCTGTTTTAGTCTTGTAGGTTTTATAATTTCCAGACTTACTTCGCGCCAAAGTCCTGCACTTATCAGTCGGGGCATGATGTCCCAGCCATACATATGTGGTGCCTTACGGACGTTTACCGCTTCCGCACCACAGTCCATTCGGTTTCCAATAATTCCGTTATCATACTTCCGTCCTTCATTCACAGCAGGATTCATGCGAATAAAAATCGTATTATTCCCATTAGGTTTTAACACCCCTGTAATATCAAAACGGTGACTGATCAACATGTTATCGGTTTTCCCGACCATCTGATTGTTTATCCACACTGAACCTAAACAATCCAACCCATCAAATACAATCTCAACACGTTCTCCAACAGCAAGCTGAGGTGTTTCAAAAGTTCGGAAATACCACCATTGACAGGCTTCGTACTTCCTAAGATCAAAAATATGATTGCCAACTTCGGGATTCTTAATTTTACCGGCAGCCAACAAATCAAGTTCTACATTGCCTGGAACTGTTGCAGGGATCTCCGGCCAGCTCTTCGTCAATAATTCAGCAGGAGTTTCCGGACTATCTTTCTCAGAAATACCATAATACAATTTCCAGTTACCACTTAACGTACGACTCGTAACACCCTGACTATAAAGCCAGTTTCCGCTAAACAGGAATAATAGGATCAAAATCTTTTTCATAGCGTTATTTTTAAAATAAGTTATCCCTTCGATGGACAGTTCGTAAGTAAAGCTACAAGTATTTCCTGATAAAATAATTCTAATCTTGCATTTTATGTTTGGTGTTATCTCTGAAGAATACTCCAAACAGGATTAATATTATTGCAGAACAGCCTGAGGTAATTAAAAAAATCGTATTCCAATCCCTCAAACCCCCTATTTTGAGAAAACCTATCAGGAAACCATTAACCTGAATCCCGATTAGAAGACCAAGCCCCCAAACCATAAACGATAAAAATCCCTGCGCCTGGGCTTTCAATTCTTTGGGCGCATTTCGATCGGTGTAAACCTGACCGCCCACAAAGAACAGTCCAAAGATCAAACCATGGACAATTATCCCAATAACATAAAGCCACTCCATCCCGAAATATACTCCAATATAAAATGACCCATAACGAACAAACATGGCAATCAATCCGATTATCAATGTCCATTTGATTCCTGCCTTCAAAATAACACTTGTTGTGATGGTTAGAAAAAACATCTCGGCAAACTGGCCCCAGTTCATCATGAATGTAATATTCGTTACACGATGGTCGGCAAAAAACATGGAGCCATACACATGGTATAACGAAAATGGAATGATCGACAAGAATGAAAATATCATAAACATACAGAAGCTTTTATCCTTCAGCATGGTGAAAGCACGAAGCCCCAAAACATCGATGATTTGTACCTTTTTATTCCTCCTTTTAGCATGTGGAGTATGCGGCAGAAACAAATTAAATAGTACGGCAACTAAACTTATTGAAGCCCCGCAATAAAACGGAAGGTCAGTGCCATCAAATATGCTGACTTCAAATACATTTATTGCTATCAGGCTAAAAACACCTGAAGCAACCCACCCTATTGAACCAAATACACGGATTCGGGGAAATTGTTCTGCCGGGGCATGAGCCATTGCGATGGCACTTGTCAGACTCCAGGTCGGCATATAACAAAGCATTGCCAGTGTAACTGCCACGAGTAATATTATAAAGCTGGTTTGCCGGGCGGCAAACAGAAGTAGCACGGCTGTCAGGAAATTTAAAAAAGCCAAGACTCTCTCGCTGGCAAAATATCGGTCAGCAATCATGCCAATAATAGGAGATGCCATGGAGCCTATCGCAATCGAACTCAATATCAAAGAAGTGTCAAAAACCGAAAATTTCAGTCCGTTACCCAAATAAGCTGCCAGCGGAACCCACCACACGGCAAGGAGCATATATTGCATAAACATCATCAAGGCAAGACGCCAGTTAAAATCCCAACCCGTTATCTTCAATTTTTGTTTATACATGATTATTTACGGGTTTCGATAGTGGACTTATTTGCTCCCGATTTTATTCTCGTATCATTTTTGTGACAATCAGCGCACGATACCCAATGGATATTATTTGAACTTTTGGGATTGGAGTAGGTAGTGTTCATGGTCATAACCTCCAGATTACAGTTTGAAATTGCCGGATGGCACTTTATACAACTGTTTCTTGTATCGTTACTGTGAGGTTCGTGACAAGCCAAGCAACTTAACCCTTCGTGAACGCCTCGGGGAGTCCGGTCATCGCTTGTTCCAGCCTGATGTTCACCATTGGGAGCATGACACTGTATGCAATTTCTCATTTTGTAATCATCTGATACTTTCACAGATTTTAGTCCATTGACTAACTTCAATTTAGGCAGCATTATTGAAGTGACATTTACTTTCTCATGTCGATCGTAAAAGCTTAAATTATACTCCAATTTTTTACGACTATAAAAAATAGCTGCAGGATCTGAATGATCCGGCAGTTCGGATGGCGAGCCATTGATGTGTACCTGATGGCAAGCCAAACATGGGATTACCGGTTGTTCTCCCTTTTTCATATCCGTCATTATCCAGGGGCCTTTGGTATCTATGGGTCCGACCAAATCAGAGGTTGTCCCTTCATAAAACATTCCGTGACAACGCAAACAATCAAAATTTAGTTGTTCGGTTTTGTTGTGGGTTTGGTTCAGGAAAATGTCTTTATAGCAAGCTGAATGGCCGCCCGATTTCCATTTTGCAAATTCCGAGGCGTGGCATCGTTTACAGTTGTTCATCACATCCAACACCTGTGATTCGTTCATCCGGATCTCTTCCACCCGCTCCTCCCGGGCATGATTAACTACCATCATGGCCTTTTCTTTCAGGCTGTGAAAGCCATTGCTTAAAGCTGTTCCATGGCATTCTTTGCAGTACATTTCGCGATGCGATGACTGGGCAAAGGAATGGACAGAGCTTCCAATTTCATGGCATGAGGCACACGTCCTTTCAGGAGAAGCAGAATTCCAATAGGTATAAAATGAGCCAAAAGAAATCGTAATAACGACCAGGAAGCTTGATAGCAGCAGAATTATTTTGGGAAATATTTTAATTTTCATCAAGTAAGTTTTTATTTGAACCTGTTCCCTTTTTGCCACTCGGATGCAATATATCCGCCGACCCGATATCCCATAGCCATAATGGTCAATGCCGGGTTAAAACCACCATTGGTCACGTGCAGACTACCATCAGCAACGAACAGGTTTGGTACTGCATGTACCCGGCCGAACCGATCACAAACTGAAGTTTTTGGGTCATTCCCCATCCGGCATGTTCCTGCCTGGTGCTGGCCGCCACTTACCGGAACTTTACCATTGATCACCCCTGTTTGCCAAGTCTCCTGAGCCCCGGCTTCCCGGAGCCAAAGTTCAGCTTTGCCAGCCATAAAAGCAGTGCCTTCAGAATTTTTCAGATGTTTTGCCCCGGAAATTCGTGCGACCGGAATTCCCCAAAAGTCTTTAACGACCGGGTCAACATCAACTCTTCCGTTAAAATCGGGGATTTCCTGATATGGTCCTATCACCTGGGCTATCCGTTTATAATTTTTTTGTTGGAACTTTTTATGTTCCAGACCCCATGTGGGCGATTGGGGAGGTCGCAAATTGGTAAAGGCGTAGGGGAGCCGGTTAAATTCATTACACAACACCCCTCCACCGATTATTCCGGGATTATGGTGAGAAAAATCGCCGATAGCCACCGAGGCACCTGGTCCAAAATCATTGTAAATTTCCTCATCAAAAAGTCCGAAGGCCCCGCAATAGGAATGACTTTGCAGATTTCTTCCCACCCACTCATTTTCATTACCAATTCCCTCCGGGAAAAACCGGGATTTGGAATTAAGCAGCAGCCTGGGTGTTTCGGTCGCAGAGGCAGAAATAATGACGATATCGGCAGTCTGGATTTGTTTTTTATTATTCTCATCAAAATAGCTGACTCCGGTTATCTTTCCCTGATCATTGATAAGGATCTCGTTTACAATACATTGAGTTCTTAATTCACAGTTCCCGGTTGCCAGGGCGACCGGGATCACCGTATTATGAGTGCCGCATTTTGCATTGACAGGACATGCAAATCCGCAGCAGGTGCGCATCCTGTAACATTGAGGACGACCTCCATAAGGTATGGAATTCCTTAACATGGGAATCGGATAAGGATGGAACCCTAACCTTCGGGCAGCAGCCTCCAACATCCGGGCTTCCTTATTGTGCTCAAAGGGTGGCATTGGTTGTGGTTTTTTGCGCGGTGGTGCAAAAGGGCTCTGACTGTCATCACCGGCCACACCTATTTCCCATTCCGCTTTCTCATAGAAGGGTTCCAGGTCGTCATACGAAATTGGCCAGTCCTCCAAGGTTGAACCTGCCACTTCACCGTAAGTCGTCTTCATCCTGAAGTCTTCGGGCATAAACCGCCAGCCCATTGCCCCATAACTTACAGTTCCTGAGCCGACACAAGCTGCATTGTTGCCATATCCGCCCTCGCTGGGAAGCAGGATCGAACTTTTACCGTCTATTGAAACCCTGACCCTGCAATAATGTTTGTCATCAGGGCCATAAGCATTACCCAGCACCGTGGTTCGTTGTGAAATTAATTCATCATGGTCGTGATCATCAAGCGTAACCCATCCTCCCCGCTCAAACATAACCACTGACATTCCGGCGGTACTCAGTTCTTTGGCAACCACACCACCACCCGCACCTGAACCTACTACAATTGCATTGATATGTTGATTCTTCATTATTTAACTTTTGTAGCGGTTTTGACCAATAACAAAAGGGTAATCCAAACCTATCATCCTATAACTCATATAATTCTTGTTTCCACCATGACGCGGACTTCCATAAAATCCCTGCATGGTATGGTCCCTTATCAAACCGAAGAATATTCGGTCAAGTCCTTCGGCCCAGATTTCTCCGGACTGAGCTGTTTTACTATTCTTTAGCAATTCTGCCAGTTTGCCGCTTTGCATTAATTTCAGATAGTCGGTCTGCCTGTCCCACGGCAATTCCTCAAACAACTTTTGATAGAGCAATTTGCAGGATGCATCGGTATCAGCAAGACCTCGTCTGTATTTTTCCTGATACCGGACATAGGGACCGATCAGCTGTTTATCGATAAACTTTGTAACACCAGCATCTTTTGCACCAGCCCATTCATCCGTGGGAATGATCTGTTCAATAATGGCATTCACCAATGATACCTCCCTATCGGTAAAAAAACGCCAGGGAGATTTTGTTACCCGATTTGTGCACCTCGGTAATAAGAGTAAGCTTCCGGAACCGATTGCTGCCATTTGTATAAACCGTCTCCTTGACAAATCGTTTTTAATCATAAATAAATATTTAACGGCATTATTAACTATCGGTTAAGTTCTTTAGTGATCACCTGCAAAATGATATCGGTTGCCATATGACCCGATTTTTTTCGGATCCCGGATTACTTCAATGAGGTATAAATTGCCACTCCCCTTGAAGGAAGGTCATCGCTAAAACTGCGGTTTTCGATCTTGACTATTTTGTCACTTTCCAAAAGGGCTGCCTCCTTTGAAACTAAAATCTTTGCAGGATCATACAAGTGACGGTTTAGTGTTGCATTTATGTTTTTCTGAAATTCAACTTTAACCTTTTGGGCTGAATGAGCGGCATTGACAACCATCACTGATATCTCCCTGCCGTTAGGCTGAGTCGCAATAACATATAAGCTATCTGCATTGTTGGTTTTATAAACTTTTGTATGGTTTCGTCCACCCAGATACTTACTCATCATACTCAATGCATACCAGGATGGATATGGATTTTCGGGTTCTGAAACATCATCATGAGGCCATTTGGCAACTCCCCAACGATGAACCCCGTGATGAAAACTATCTTTATTATCTGTACTTTCTCCAGGGGCAACATACTGCTGATCAAACAATAGCCAGATCAAAGAGGTTTGAGCCCCTTCGTTGATAAATGCGGCAATACACTGAGCCAGGTAGTTTCCGTAGTCGGGTTTGAATCGCATCGTTTCATCGGGCTTATTTGCACCATATTCATCAATCCAGAAAGGTTTACCAGTATGTTCCATTTTTTTCCGGCCAACCTCAACTACACTTTTCCAACCATTATATTCCAATGGGGGAATGCTGTTATATTTTCCACCATTGTAGGCATGCCAGCTGTAAATGTCAATAACCTGATTCATATTCCTTACGCTCCAACCGACCCATGCTGCAGTATCTGTACTTCCGCTGTTCGGTCCCACCAGTTTTAATTTTGACCTTAACCCTGATTCAACCAGTTGCTCATGAATTCGCGTACACACCTTATCGTAATATTCGGGCTCGGTAAATCCCTGAGGAATAATCCCAGCAGGATAGTTCAATGGTTCGGTAAAAAGCACCAGATATTTGATGTTGGTATAACCTTTCACCTGAATCAATTGACGGAGCGACTCTTTGATCCAAAGCGCAAAACGATCAGGATCTTTATCCGGTTTTGGACCGATCGTATCTTTTCCATCTTTTACGGGAACATGAAAATAGGTGTCCTTTGTAAACCACCAACCTGCCTGTAATGCGACATCGACCTTCAATTCTTTCATTTTATCCAGCCACAAATAGAAAGCTTTCATTTTGGTGGTTTCCCAATTGAATTCATTATACATGTTGTCGCCACAAGCCCAATCGGCACGGTACCAGGTACGGGCTATTTTCAGATCCATATTTTTAACCCTTGAGAATTCCCGCTGCCGGTCTTTCTCATTCATCCCTTTATTGATTTGCTCTGGCATATAGGCAAAACCATGATATACCCCGTTCACACCGAGAAATTCTTTCATTAACACCGTATCGTTGTAAACTTTCAACACCACCGGGATCGTGTTCCGCTGTGTCTGACCGTTGCAGACAATTTGAACCATCCCAATTAGGAAAACAAATGCGACGATTGCCTTCATCTGATACTTTAAGTAATGCTTACAATTCTTCATCCTTTTATGTTTATTTATTTTTCAATTCCTGCCGACCCCAGACAAAGAACCCTGAATTCGGTTCCGGCACTTTGCGCATTCTTCTCAGAAAGAAGCTCTATGCGCACAATATGTTTTCCGGGCGCCAAATCAGACCCTACCGGGAGCATGTAACGGTATCCACCCCAGGTTTGATCAAACCAGGCATCCATGATCACCGGATTTGTTCCATCCACAGTGATGACGGCTTTACCCATTGGTCCGTTGATTCGCCAGCATGAGAGGTAGATCACCTTTCCGCTGATCTCAAATTCGAGAATACTTCCCGGAACTGAACTTTTCCACCCTGTACTCTTTTGTTGAGAACTATCAAAAACCCAGTTTTTGTTGGTCTTCGGAACAAGAGCCACCCCATCAAAAACAGAAGTAAACTCGAACTTATCTGAGAATAGAGGTTCAGGAACAGGTGGAATAGTTCCAGGACTACTTTTTTCAATGAATTTCTTATAGGCATTTTCCAACGCCATGCAGATCAATTCACCAGTCAGGACATGCCCTGCCTCGTTAGGATGTACCTGATCGGGACTGACCTGTTCCCATTTGAGCCTCCCCGATTTTATTTCCGGCCAAATGGCATCACGGTAACTGGTCATTGACAAATCGTAATGGATTCCAACTTTGGATTGCCATTCCTGGGCATTCGACCCATCGTTTTTAGTCATAAAAAGGAGCATAAGCGCCGGCTTTTGCGGGGCGTTCAGAATTTGCCTTACAACTCCTTCGTATGCTTCGGCATATGCTTTCGTATTTGGGTCATTAACTGCATAATCAACGACCACAAAATCGGGTGAATAGGAGAGCAGGTCACGTTTTACGCGCATTGCCCCGTAATCGGATCCTGTAGCGCCAATCCCGGCATTGACCAATTCGATCACGGCTTTTGGAAACTTTTTTTTCCACCATGCCAGCACAACATTCGGGTAACGTTTGTCAACTGTCGCTGAAGCTGCACCCTCTGTAATAGAACCGCCTAAGGCACCAATGACCAACTTCCCACCCATTTGAGCCTTGGCAAAGACCAGATTAAGCCGAGCATGATTACCTTCTGAGATATAATTGTTGGGCAATAGACTTTCGGCAGTCGGGAAAACCTGGATAGCCGATTCTGGCTGCTGACCTTTACAGTAAGTAAGCTGCAACAATACTATCGAAAAAATCAAAAACCTTCTATACCTCATTTTTTCTCAAGTTTAAATCTCCAAATCTTATTGTGCTGAAAAGCTGGCATTGGCTTTAATAATTTCGTCAAGCTGGTATTTCCGGCTGTTCGTCGGGGTCACATTCCAGTCGGCATCCTGACTCGAAAAATCAAACACCCAAAGTGAAGCAAGCTGTACCTTGTTATCAATTACAGCATTTAATGATTCATGGAATTTTTGAGCTTCCATTTCTGCTCCAAGGGTTTTAGGAGAACCAAACTCGCCTATAAATAGTGGTCGTTTTAGCTCTCTGGCTGATCTCATAGCCTCCTGTATAATTTGCGAAAGGGTGGCATTGATACCGGAAAAATATTTAAATTCCTGATCAGGATATGGATGAAGGGTCAATGTTCCCAGTCCGGAAGGATTTTGCAAATCAAGGAGAGCTGTAAAATCAGTGGCCGAATCCTGTATCCAGGTTTGGTATTTGTAACGATGGTAACTATTTGTACCTGGCATTCCATTCCCGCTGAAGATTGCCCTGTCGGGATCTGTCTTTCGTACTGTTGCAATAAACTCATTCAATGCAAACTGAAGAATTTCGGTAGTGAAAATATCTTCAGAGGTACGTGCAGCGGGGGTTCCCTGTGAAGTACTGACCTTGGGCAAATAATTCATTGCCTGACTAAGTAAGTCAACGTAGGAATTCCACTCATTGCCAAATTCCCATCCCCAAATTGCAGGTGAATTTTTATACCTGCTAATAATTTCTGTTGTGTAGGTACGCATGAAAGCGATTGTCCTGCTGTTAGGATTTCCCCATTGGTTTATATGTTCTCCCATCAAATCGGGTACTGCGGCATAAAACCAAAACAATGAAGGGATTAAACCGATTCCATTCGTTTCGGCAGATTTCACAAACTCATCGAGTAGGGTAAAATACCTTGTTTTGTTTGTTTGATACAATTTTAGTTCATTCGGCCAGAAACCATTGGCAGAGAACCGGATAAAAGGGATTTTGTTATCACTTAAGTACTTAAACCCATCGGTATAGCTTTTGTCATTTGAGTTAATAATGGTCCGGTAAAAGGCATTGAAATAATTAACCCCAATTCCGCGATAGGGCTTACCATCTCGCATAAAGAGTCCGTCGGTTGACACTTTCAGAATTCCTGGAACGATGACAGGTTCGATGATTCCACTATCCTTTTTCGCGGATTGACAGTTCAACGTTGCAATCGGAACAACCAATACCAATAGTAAATATACGAAGGCTTTTACAAAAATCGTTTTTGTTATTTGAGCATTTCTGTTCATCATGATACTTTTTAGTTAAAACCCTGAACCAGAGCTGAATTGTGCATTTGCTTTAACAATCTCCTCCAGCTGATACTTCCGGCTATTCGTCGGTGTGATATTCCAGTCGGCGTCCTGGTAGGAGAAGTCAAACACCCAAAGTGCAGAAAGCTGTACCTTATTATCAATTATTGCATTGAGTACCTGATAAAATTTCTGGGCTTCGGTTTCTGTCCCAAGCAATTTGGATGCTCCAAATTCACCGATAAACAGCGGACGTTTTAACTCCTTTGATGACCGCATAGCCTCCTGTATGATTTTTGAGAAGCTACATTTTTCATCTGAAAAATATTTAAACTCGATATCAGGATAGGTATGCAGGGTCAATGTTCCCAGGCTGGCCGGATTCTGAACATCCAGCAGCGAAGTGAAATCTGTCGAGGAATCGGGTGTCGTATTATGGTATTTATACCGGTGAAACATATCGGGGCTTGCAATTGAATTTCCGCTGAAAATGGGCCTGTCAGTGTCCAATTTCCGTATCGTTGCGGTAAACTCATTTAAGGCATAGGAAAACATTTCGGTATCAATCACATCTTCAGAGGTGCGTTGTGCTGGTGTTCCCTGGGTCGGGCTGACACCCGCGAGGGGAGGATTTTTCTGTCCGGTAAAGCTAAGATACAAATTGACCTCATTGGAAAATTCCCAGCCCCATATGGCAGGAGAATTTTTATATCGTTGTACAATTTCGGTGGTGTAGACCCGCATAAATTGAATCGTCTTGCTGTTCGGGTTGCCCCATTGATTCAGGTGTTCACCCATCAGATCTGGAACTGCAGCAAAAAACCAGAACATTGACGGTATTAGTCCCACTCCGTTTGTTTCAGCAGATTTCACAAACTCATCGAGCATTGTAAAATACTTTGTTTTATTTGTCTGATACAATTTCAGCTCATTTGGCCAAAACCCATTGGCAGAAAATCTTATGAAAGGAATCTTATTGTCTCCTAAATATTTTAATCCGTCGGCATAGGTTTTATCTGCTGAATTAAGTATTGTCCTGTAAAATGCGCTGAAATAATTGACACCAATCCCATGGTATTCCTTACCATCACGCGTAAAGATGCCTTCAGCGGACACTTTCAGGGCACCTGTGATATGGTCATTTGTAAGGGATTCAACCTCTTTCTTCGATTGACAGGTTACCGACAGAAGTACAAATGCTAAAACCAAATACAGGCCGCAGAAGTGTGCACCAGATATAAATCTGACTTTATTTGTTTTTTTAATCATGGTAAAACGTTTCATCTGTATATAATTTGCTTTTAGCGGTTAGAAGGAATCGTAGATCAGCGAAGCTAATAGCCAAGATGAAATATTCATTTCGGTTGGTGATATTCTTATCATGGTGATTTCAATGGGTTACTTCCGGACATCGATTGTTTCGTCCAGCCAGACTTTATAACGATTCTCTTTGCTCCATTCGTTACCTGCCGATGAAAAGTCACAAAAGCGAATCGTCCTGTTATCAGCACCAAGTTGTACATAACTTCCCATCTGTAATGGAATGGTGAAGCACATCCATATGTTGGCAGGCTTTTCAGCGCATGGCTCTAATGGAACGATTCCATCTTTGTCGTTAACGATAGCCGATTCATCAATATCACCACCTCCTAAACGGGAATCACGGGCTAGCAGAATGGGGCCGCGGGTCAATGCAAAATGGTGGTTCATTCTTACAACTTTTCCACGGAGGTCTAATTTTATCGCAACTTTGTCTCCCTTTTTCCAGGTTCGCGAAACCGATTTGTAAGTACCAGTTTCAATCTTTTCTTCATATTGACCGTTGATGGAGATGGAGCTCTTTTCAGACCATTCCGGAATCCGGAACAGGATTGGAAATAGTGTTTCTCTATCGGGAATAACTTCAACAATGATCGAATCTGATTCAGGAAAATTTGTTGTTTGTTTAATCACCACATTGACTCCATTGGCCAACTGCACTTTTGAGTCCGACTGACAATACAAATTAATGGTAATGCCTTTATCACTTTTCATTACAGCAAAACGAGGCATCAAAACAAATGCCCGGGGACCATTGGCGATACAACAGCTGATCTCCATACCACATTGTTTTGCCCCAACAGTTTTGTACCCTTCCAACTGTGTATAATAAATCAGATTGGAGCCATCGATCTTTACAGCACCAAGTAGTGCGTTGTAAAAGCTTTTTTCGATCTGATCAGCATAAACTGACTTACCAGTTATCTTTAATAAATTATAGCACAATTTGATCCAGGTTGTTGCCACACAAGTTTCATTGGTCTGGAAGTATGGATAAATTTGGCTGTCATGACCATGATACCAACCTTCAAAGGCAGATCCCGACCCGGCCAGATTGATTTCGGTCCTGATAATATTTTGAACGGTCGCTTCAACTGCCGACAAATAAAGTGGGCTTCCTGTTACCCGGTAAAGTTCCAGCAACCCTTCATAACATGACATCATCTCATATGACTTTACGCCGTTTTCCCAGCTAAACCAATCCTTTGGATGTGGATAACGGTCAGCTACATCAACGCCGGCCAACGCTTTGGAGATTAGTTTTGGATAATCCTCTGTTTCCCATTGGTTAACAATGTAATTGGCAAAATCGAGAAACCTCTTTTCTCCGGTAACTTCATACAGTATTACAATTGGCTGAAGGACTGAGCTACTGGCCATACCCCGGTGATTGCCGGTTTTGACAATATTTGTCTTTCCCGGACCAACTTCAGTCATTAAATGATCTGCCAACTTAACAGCAGCTTTAAGCACATTTTTGTCGTTGCTGATCCCATAATATTCCAATAGTCCAAGAAGTGTGTATTTTCTTCCCCATACATCCCATTGCTGCAAGTGAGCATTATCGGCATAATTTCCAATATACCCATCAGGAGTTTGGGTAGCCAGTAAGTCGGTTACAGATTGCTTTATTTTTGCGAATAATTCCGGATTGTGATTATACTCGTATGCACCAATAGCCGAAGTAACCCACTTCCCCCAAAATTCGGTTTGCCAAAGCCTTGTTTCACTGCGATGTTTAAACGGTTCAATCAGGTGTGAAGCATCCTGTGCCTGGATGCGGTTCTGATTCAATTCATCGAGCTTATTGCCAACAAATCCATTCAGTTTTACAGCCGGGATTGCTGACAATTGATCCCTTACAACAGATGTAACAATTGGTTGCGCAATAACATGTCCTGCACACAAAGCGAAGCAAATAAGAAAACTTAAAATTTTTGACATGTCGGAATATCTTGAGTTAATTACATTTTTATTGAAAGGGGAAAATGTTAGGAAGAGGTAGTTGTCGAAAAGGCATTTTACCGCAGAGGCACACAGGGAAGGCGTAGAGTGAGCAAAGTTAATATTTTAGATTCTAGGCCTTTGCACCTGTTTGCGAATTCCCTTTGCGGTCCTCTGTGGTAACGCATTTTGGTTTTATGATAACCTCATTGTTTCTTCTTTAGTTATTAAAAAATCAGAACTAAGTTTTGAAATCTTTTGTAACTGCCTCATACTATGAGGTAGTGTCAATAGACAACAGGCGTAAAATTTTCTGTTGGAATAACCCTATCCCTGGCAACAATGGTGTCCTGCGCTGCGATGGTATAGGTTCCACTTGGCAAAATAGTCTGAGGCACAGTATAAACCAGATAATCAAAAATTGTATTTGTAGCCTGTTTTATCACAACCTTTATTGTGTGTGATTTAAAAGTTAAACCCTTGACTTCGTATAATTTTTGCTGGAATTGATTGACGGGTGTTACTGTTGAAACATTAGTCGCAACAGGCACTGTCATATCATCAAGATAAACATCAAAGGAACCATAACTAGGTCCTGTTTTCCAATAAAGTGCAATTCCATCTCCCGTGAAGTTAAAAGTAAAGTAATTTCCCACCGTACTGGAATAATGCCTGTCACCACCATAATTAGCTGCCTCCGGACTCGTTGACCACGTTCCGGTATATACAATAGCGGGATTGTTGTCATCTCTTGTTTGAACAGGTCCCTCAAGTACTGGTGCAGTGTATTGCACAGAATAATTATACGAAAGAACGATGGTATTGCGTTTTATTCCACCCCATTCCTCTCCGTCTTTGACGAATTTGCCTGTTCCCGATACCGGGACACTTGAACCGGTTGTCTGAGAAATTGAACAGGCGCCATCATTGCCAATTAGAAGATTCATCATCAGATTTCCGATCAATATTTTACTATTGACTACGCTGCTTACCCAGACCTGGGTTTTACCGTTGGTGGATAAAGCCCATATTTCATTATTGATCAGGGATGATGTGCGATAAACATTATTCTCAACAACCTTTCCAGTTGGATCTTTTACAATACTTGCTCCCCTGTGAAAATAATTTCCTTGATATTGGTTAACATATTTAACAGCAAACATGGTAAAATTTTTGGGTAATATGGTCCATTGGCTTGCAACTCTGGGATCAGGGTTGGATACAGATGACTTACCGCTCAGGACCGAATCCAGATTCGTTGCACTCTTAAGGCGGATGGGTATTACATATCCTAGTTTTGCGGACAGGGGATCATCAAAAAAAGCATCTTTCAATTGCACTTCGATACTTCCATTTAATTTACCTGCCGGAATTGTTAATTTATCGGATGAGCTCAACGTGTAATAGGCTGAAGGCATCAAAAGAATGGGATCCTTTGTAGACTCAAATTGTGCCCTGGTGCAAAGATCTGTTGCTACTTCGATATTAAATACGCGATCCTTCGTGTTATTGTAGACGCCACCCATTACAGCAGGAATCTGGAACTTATGGCCATAGTCATTTGCACTGTTATAGGTATCAAGTGTCTCCACCGGATATTGATTAGGGAAATAACCAGCCGTATAATCAAAATCAGTAAATTTATTCTTTTCACAGCCAATCAATCCTGCAATCAGAGTTAGTATTATCAGTATTTTTTTCATATCTGAATATTATTATGTATTTATTCGACCGTCAAATTTTATAATGAAAACTTTACCACCCATCATTTTGAACCAATTTTGTAGTCTTGTCCTTTTCTGACTGCGGAATCGGATAATGGTAATTCTTATCGGTGAAGACCCTGTTCTCCACGGTAAACCGCTGATAGGTTAATGTTGTCCCATTCAAAACAATTTTCATCCCGGTAACTGGCTTTGCCAATACCTGGTCGCCGATTTTCCAACGGCGGACATCGAAGAACCGGTGCTCCTCAAAAGCCAGTTCAACACGGCGTTCATTGCGGATTCGATCACGCATCTGATCTTTTGTAAGTCCCACAGGTAGATTTGGCATTCCGGCACGTTTTCGGATTTGATTAACTGCATCATAAACACTGGCATCGGCTCCAACTGCTTCATTCTGAGCTTCGGCGTAGTTCAGCAATATCTCAGCATATCTGAATATCACCCATGGACGGCGAACCAAAGTATTGGTAACCTGGTTCCAGGTGGCGGATCCACTTAAAAATTTGGAAAGATAGTAACCAGTTTTTGTCCCATTTATACTCTGATCACCTGCATCCTTACCTCCAGCATAGGTATTGATTGCCGTTGATTTAAAAACTGAACCATTATAAAATATTGATGCTGCCAACCGTGGATCCCTGTTAATATATGGATCTGCCGGATTATAACCTGAAGCCGCATCGGTGATTGGCAGACCGGTTTTCATTTCGTAGGCATCAACCAACTCTTGTGTTGGGTTTGTTCTCCCAAGTGCTCCGTTGAAACTAATGGGAGCATTGTTCGTTTCGATATCATTACGATTGTTGGCTGCTGTAGCAAAGATCACCTCTGTGTTATAAGCTGCAACCGAATAATTGAAAATATTTGCATACGTTGCATAGAGACTATGCGCTTTAAGATCAATTAGTGCCTTGGCTGCAGCTGCAGCCTTTTGCCAGAGTGTGACATCGTTGTCAGGATTGTTTAATAGGCTTGCTGCATATAATAAAGTGCGCGATTTTAGCGCAAGGGCTGCTGCCTTTGTGGCACGACCTTTATCCGCATCAGCCGATTGAGCTATGGCTAAAGGCAAAACCAGACTGGCTGAATCGCAATCGGCAAGAATTTGGGCAACTGTCTCATTAAAGGTATTTCTAGGAAGATCAATGTTGTCGGTTGTATTATAAACCTTGTTAACAATCACTACTCCCCCGTACCGTTTCATTAGTTCAAAATGAAAATAGGCTCTTAAGAAGAAGGCTTCACCTCTCAAACGCGGAATATCGGTTGTCGGGATAATATTGGCAGTTTTTGCCTTTGCAAGAAAAACATTAACCTGCCTGATCCCATTATAGTTGGTTGCATACACATCATCGAGTGTACGGAGCGGGCTCCAGGTTCCATTGTTAAAAATATTTACCGAGGAATTCAGGTTGGAATTGACCGCCTCATCACAACCGGCTGCAAGCATTGCTCCGTCATAGCGGTTAAATCCCTCCTGCAAATAGGCATACCCCTGATTCAGTTGTCCACGGGCTGAATTATTCAGTTTCCAGAATTGGTCTTCGGTAACCGGCCCATCATAAAAATCAAACTTCAGATAATCACATGAAGAGGTTAACAACAGAAGGGTGAATAGTATAGGAAAAATGTACTTTTTCATATTCTTAAAATTTAATACTTTTTAAAATTTCAGATTTAAGCCTGCTGACACAGTACGAACATAGGGATACGATGAATTAAATCCGGCGAAATTCATTTCGGGATCTATATCCAATCCTGTTTTATTGAAATTTAGCAGATTAAATCCATTCAGATAGAACCTCAGCGATCTAATTTTAAGTCTCTTAGATATTTCATCAGGAATAGTATACCCAACCTCAACCGATTTTAATCTTAGATAATTACCTGATCTAAGCCAAAAATCAGAATCTGCAGTATTGTTTCCACGGTCTGAAATACCAAGCCTGGGATAAGGAGCTGTTGGATTTAAGGCTGTCCAGGCATCAACACTGAACTGGTTGATATAACCTGTACTGTTTGTACCTGCTTGTACCAGTGTCCGAATCTGAATCGTCCGTCCACCAACTCCCTGCATCAAAGCTGAAAAATCGAAATTTTTGTACTGACCACCTATTCTAAATCCATAATAGGAATCAGGTGTATCGTTAAAGTCAGTCATGACGCGGTCGAAATTATCAATCACCTTATCGTTATTGATGTCTTTGTACTTGATATCACCCGGACGGACAATTCCTGCAAAACGTTGCACCGGACTATTGTCGATCTCTGCCTGGGACCTAAAAATGCCATCGGAGAGCAGCATCAGTTTACCGAATCCGGAAACAGCACCAATATTGTGCCCTTTCTGAAGCTGGTAATTTACCAATCCTGCAGATTCGTTAATTCTGAGAATTTTGTTTTTGGCTGAGGTATAATTTCCGCTTAAGTAAAGGGTAAAATCACCGATCTTTTTTGTAAAATCAATCATCCCTTCGAATCCTCTGAGGCGTGTTTCTCCATCGTTGATATTGAATGAGGTCATCCCAATAATCGATGGACGAATAGGATTTGTGAGGATATCCTTACGGATTTCATTAAAGTAGTTGACAGCAATTGACACACTGTTTTTCAGTATTTTGGCCTCAAATCCCAAATCGGTTTTATAGGCTTTTTCCCAGGTAATATCGGGATTGGGTAGTGTTCTTTCTGAACCACCCTGAACAAAGGTAAAACTGTTCCCGAAAGCATAACCACCATAGGAGGCATTATAAAGGTAGGCATAAGGGAATTTATTGGTTTCACCCGTTGAGCTGTTTCCTGCCATTCCGTACGACCCCCGCAATTTCAGGTAATCGATAAATGACAACTTTTTGAAAAAATTCTCCTCTGAAATAACCCATCCCAATGCGATTGCCGGAAAGAGCCCGAATTGTTTACCCGGCATATAATTATCGCAGCCTGTGTAACCGGCAACCAAATCAACATAATACCGGTCATTGTATGCATAGGAACCCCTCGCAGAGACCCCTTGTCGTTTATCTTCAAACCTGCTCGGAATGGAAGTTATGGCTTGCTGGTAGCGGACACTTCCACTAATGGCGTGTTTCCCAAAACTGTTTTTATAATCAAGTCCGGTCCATATTTCATTACTTCTGCTGTTATCTGCAAAAGCCGATGTTAAATAGCCCAAAGGTGTTTTAGTACCAAACCGGGTCAGGATACCATTTGCACTGCGTTGGTAAATCTCGTAATTCTGACTGCGTCCGCTTGTATATCTTCCCTGGATATCAAAAGTATAGAAAACATTGGCTGACAGCCCCTTTAATATAAAGTCGAGTTTATGATTCGCATTCAAAGTACCCAACAATACGCGGGTTAATTCGCTACTGTAGCCATTGCTCTTTAACTGAGCCAAGGGATTGTTCGAAAACAAGCTGGAGCCGCCATATGAACCATTCTCATTTAGCAATGGGAATGCATTGGGTGGTGTAGTAAATACAGTACTCAAAAAGCTGGAGGCACCGAAGTTGCCTGGTTCGCGTCGGTCTTCGACCCGACCGCCCATATCCAGTTGAACATTCAGCATCGGAGTAACCTGAATATCAAGGTTTGTCCTCAAATTATAACGCTGGTAACCTACATTGGTATTAAATTGTGAAGTCTTTGCATCGTTGAAGAGTCCGTTTTGATCAAAAAAACTAAGGGTGGTAAAATACCGTATTGTGCGGGAACCTCCTGAAGCTGTAAGGACATGTCTCTGGACCAATGCATTATCTTTAATAAACTTATTTACAAAGTTGTTGCTGGGATAATTATACGGGTCACTTCCCAATTTGTAGTTGTCAAGTGTACCCGCAGAGTAAAGGGCAGGGAAGCCATCATTTTGGAGCGCCTGATTGTAAAGTGTTCCGAAAGTATAGGAATCCAGCGGTTTGGTCAATGCAGTTGGCATCTGTGAGCCCATTTGCATATCGTATGTAAAGCGGGTACGTTCAGCGCTTCCACGCTTTGTGGTAATTAAGAGAACACCGTTAGCACCCCGGTTGCCATACCATGCCAGTGAAGCAGCATCTTTTAATACGGTAACCGATTCAATTTCGTTTAAATCCATGTCAGAAAAATCACGGGCAACACCATCAACCAATAACAAAGGGACGTTGGTGCCGGCAAAAGATGCCCTGTTGCGAATTACAATAGTGGCCAAATCCTGACCTGGTTGTGTACCGCTCTGCCAAATATTGAGTCCTGGCGCTTGTCCAGCTAATAAGTTTGTCAGTGAGCTCATAGGCGATTGGGACAAACCGGAAGCTTTAATTGTTGATACCGTCCCATTGATTTGGCGCTTTTTGACTGTGCTGAACGGAATAAAAACATTATCATTTTCACCGGCTTCGGCAATCGAAGGAGTCACTTGGATCACAACAGCATCCTTTGTATTATTAATATCCTGATAGGATGTCAGATACCCGTCCTTCATAATTACGAGTACATCACCTTTCAGAACGGGGATTTGAAAACGTCCTTCCGCATCCGTTTTTGTTTCTATGCCACGTTCCTGTACTTCGACAGTTATCCCTGAAACAGGTTGTTTGTTTTTATCGGTTACTATACCTGAAATGGTATTTGGAACCTGCTCCTGAGCCTGTAGTTCTGTCAATAACATTGAAAAAAGAACCACCATTAATAAATATCTTAATTTCATATTTTCTACTTGTTTAGATTAATAGCTACCATCCGGGGTTCTGTACCATATTTTTACTTTTTTGAATCTCTGTCTTCGGGATTGGATAGAGGTGCATGTAATCTTCAAAAACCCTTTGATAAAATTCGGTCAGTTTTTTAGGGGTATAAGTGAATGTTCCATTGGTGTTTTTGACGACATTAACTCCATAAATAGGTTGGGCAATAATCTCCACCCCTTTTTTCCAACGCTGGGCATCATACAAACGGTGGTCTTCAAAAGCTAATTCGACTGCTCTTTCGTTCCGGATACGCAACCTCATCTGTTCTTTTGTCAAACCTTCAGGTAAATCAGGCATTGCTGAACGGGTTCGCAGTTGGTTGATTGCACTGTAAACACTGGCATCAGGACCAACTGCTTCGTTTTGTGCCTCAGCATAATTGAGCAGGATTTCTCCATAGCGAAAAAATACAAAGTTTAAAAGGGCCGTTTGTGTAAAAGGCGACTTAAAAGCCTCCGGCCACATTTTTCTGCAATAATAACCAGTTGTAGTATATGATGTATTATTTGAGGTATAATCACTTCCCCCATCCCACATTTGCATTTTTCGACCTTGCCATGGAGCATCGTTGTACAAGATATTAGCATAAAAACGAGGGTCGCGTTTGGCATAAGGATTTGCAGGATCATACCCTGATTTAGGATCGGTGATCGGAAGCCCGTTGCTCATTTCATATAAATCGACATGGTTTTGAGTGGGATTAAACTCGCCGACCCTTCCACCCGATCCGGGTGATACAACCGACAGGATTGGATAACTAGAATCTCTGGGCCCCCTGACTTTTATTAAAATGTATTCGTTAGTAGTCCCATTCCCGGGAGGACTCAGAATTTCACTGTAAATTGGATGTAACGTATATTTATTCATATCCATTACAGCCTTGGCTGCATCAGCTGCGGCTTTCCACTTCGCAGCATCACCACTCACGTTGTGAAGGGGACTCGCAGCATAAAGCAGCAAACGTGACTTCAATGCTCTGGCTGCGCCAGCAGTTGCCCTTCCGTAATTTGCCTGATCGTAATCATCCGGAAGTGCAACTATTGCCTTCTCGATATCTTTTAAAATAAATGCAACACATTCGTCATAAGTACTTCTTGGAAAATCAATATCATCAGTAGGTAAATAAGCTTTATCGATGATGACCACTCCGCCAAACCTTTTAATCAGCTCAAAATACATGAATGCCCTTAAATAATACATCTCCCCTCTGATCCTTCCGGGGTTTTGTTCAGCAGTCCATGCAACCTGATCTATTTTGGGAAGCATTTTGTTTACAATGCGGATACCTGTGTAACACATGTTATAAACGCCTGAGACTTCATTTAATTGATATCTGTCACTTAATGTTGTCGGATTTATTAGTGAATGGTCATGATATAACCCTTTCTGAAAGGTATATATAAGATTGGAGGTGATATCGGTCCCCACTGCTTCATCCGTAACCTGAGAAGTACCGGTAATACCCGTCCAACGTAAATAATCATCAGGGCGGTAACGGTATGCATTGTCAGCAAATTGAGCTGCCAGTACCGGATCGGCAAAGACCTTATCCTCATCAAGTGCGACTTCCGGAGCAACCTCAAGAAATTTATTGTTGCAACTTATTGATAAAGTCACTAAACATATCAGTAGAAAAACATATATTCTTTTCATAATATCGAGTTTAAAGTGGATTAAAATTCAACATTAAGGCCTAAATTGTAGATCCGGTTATTTGGGATTACACAGTACCCCCCTGCAGGGGCCTGTCGCCCAATATTTTCAGGATCGATATACAACATTTTGGTCCAGGTGTGCAGGTTTTGTCCTGATATATATATGCGCATACTGCCAACCCCGATTTTATGTGCAAGATTTTCAGATAATTGATAGGAGACTTGTGCATTTCTGATTTTCAGATAACTGGCATCGGTGAGCAGGAAGTTGTTGGTATTGTAACTCATAAAATTTCCACCTACGGCAGGTTGTAAAGAAGGCCATGTTGCATGATCCGCATTTTCGGGAGTCCACCGCCCTAGCATATTTTCGTACATTTGATTGGCACTCAGCGCTCTTTGGTCGAATTGAATGTCTGAACTTACATTGGTCACCCCCTGTAACATTACCGACAACGATAATCTCTTCCAACTGATGACTGGTTCCACACTATAGGTGATTTCAGGAACAATTGAATAACCAATCGGTACGATATCATCAGAAGTAATTACGCCATCATTATTGTAATCTACAAATTTTAAATCACCAGGTATTGCTTTGCCCAATTTTGAAGGGGTTGAGGTGTTGATATCCTCCTGCGATTTATAAAATCCATCCGTCTGATATCCGCGGTATTGCCCGATACGATAGCCTGCCTGCTTTTGATAAGCTGGTTTCCCGATAGGTTCATCGACACTTTCAATGCGATTTCGGGCAAAGCTGAACTGTCCTGCGATGCTGTATCTAAAATCTCCCAATCCTTTATTTCGAATCTTCACCTCAAGTTCATAACCGTGATTGTAAACCGCACCAAGGTTTACCATCGGGTAGGCTTCCCCATAAGAGGCAAGACCTGATGCGCGATTAAGCAGAATGTTACTTCGGTGTTCATCAAACAGATCGAAATTAATTGAGAGACGATTATCCAAAAAGCTACTTTCGAACCCAATATTGCGTTTTGTAGAGGTTTCCCATGTAATATATGGATTCCCTATCCTGGAATGTATAACTGCCGGGTAGTTGCTCACAGAACTTGGATAACCGAACTGAATCGAGGTGGGCAATCCAAATTGTACAAGCGAGGTGTTTTGGCTGTACTCATCGAGGTATAGGAAGCGGGATCCGCCAATTTTATCAAACCCGATTTTACCATACGATCCCCTTATCTTCAGAAGATTAAGCCACGAAACCGATTTCATAAATGGTTCATTGCTCAATGTCCAGCCAGCCGAAACTGCCGGAAAAAATCCATACCGCCGTGCAGAGGCAAAGTTTTCTGAACCATTATAAGAACCGTTAAACTCTGCAAAATACCTGTTTTGATAACTGTAAGTCAATCTGGATACAAATCCCTGAGAGGCGTAAGGTGGCTGAGCTCCTGTCACACGCCTGGAATTACGTTGAAATAAGATCATACCAGTGATTGAATGCATCCCAAATTCACGCACTAAGTTTAAGCTGGCTTGCAGATCGTAATTAATGTTGCCATCATAACTTGATGCAATTGCGCCCAATGGTGAATCACTCGTCCCAAGGGAAGCACTTCCCAGCGTTTCGACACCTGTTGTTTTATTAATGTTGTAGGAAGTAAATGAACCTGATTGCAACCTGTTTGCTTTGAAGTAGGCATCATAAGCATACTGTGTCCGGAAAGATAACCCTTTTAACAGCCTATCCAGTTTGTAGTTTAAGGAAATAGTACTTTCTATAGAATTGGTTTGTTTCATAGAATATCCCTGCGTTTCTAACCATCCTAATGGGTTGGTCAGATTAACCCCTGCTGTTGGGTTTTCCATCCACCGGCCATCGGGTAAAAAAGGGACAAATGCATATGCGGGGATATTATTAATACGTGAAAGCAAATATTCAACCTGAGCATCTGCCCAGGTTCCGTTCGTGTAGAAATCGCCTGCCGCCGGGGCATATCTTTTTTCCAATCTTCCTCCGAGTTTAATCGATACCGAAAGATCCTTGCTTAAATTCAGATCAACATTTGACCTGAAATTATAGCGATCATAACTGGGAGTTGTTTTGTAGCCACAATATGGGTTATCAAATTTTTTTAAGTATCCATCTTCAAACAAATAACCCATCGATACAAAATATTTGGCAATTTTTGTTCCCCCAGATATATTGATATTGTGTTGTGTTTGAGGGAAAACTTTTCTTACCAGGAATTTATACCAATTAAAATCAGGATACCTTACCGGATCGGAATGATCTTTAAATTTTTGCAACTCAGAATCTGTAAATGCAGCTGCTTTTCCAACATTGGCATTGGCTTCATTTAATAAACTGGCGCTGGTGAATGCATCCAGCGTTTGAGGTATAGCGGTATATGCTTGTAAGGAATAATTACCCGTATAACTAATTTTGGGCTTCCCTTCTTTTCCTGATTTAGTCGTAATCAGAATAACACCGTTACCACCTTTTATGCCAAACAGAGCTGTCGACGAGGCATCTTTTAGGACTGAGATCGTTTCAATTTCGTTCGGATCAATATCGCCGAAGGATGGTCTTTCTGCCCCATCAACAATAATGAGTGGAGATGCATCTCCTGTTGTTGCTCTTCCACGTATAAAAATATCAGCCTGGTCGGCGCCGGGTTTGCCGCTTCGTTGAGCCACAACAACACCAAGGGTACGACCAGTCAGACTATTTGTGACATTGGCCACCGGATTTTTCAGAATTGCCTCTGTTTTAATTGATGCAATAGAACCAGTTAGTGTTGATTTCTTTTGTGTTCCATAACCTACAATAACAACATCATCCAATTTTTTCAGCTCTTCCTTTAAGATAACATTAATAATATCATTTGCCCCAAATCGGATTTCCTGAGGAATAAAACCGATAAAAGAAAAAACCAATACAGAACTCTTTCCTTCATTTTGCAAGGAATACTTTCCCTCAGAGTCAGTTATCGCCCCTTTAAAGGTCCCTTTGATCACAACATTCACACCAGGTAAGGGTTTCCCATCCTCCCCTTTAACAACTCCGTGCAAAACCTTGCCCTGATTGGAGAATCCGGCAGTTGCTGAAAACGAAGTACATAGGCTTAAGCAAATCGTGAACAAAAGATGAATAGCCATCAATTGCAAAATCCGATTCTTTTTGTGGAACACAACGATTTCTTTTTTTTCCATAATTGTTTGACTTTTTTGAATTAAATTCAGTGAGAGCCACTTTGCTGTCAGGAGACAGTTTTTGACTCAATATTTAAATAGTTTGCAATCTTTTCAATTGTAGCTGCATGATGCCCGATTCCCAATGCAAAATGGTGAGTTGGCCCCTCGCTGGCCCATCGTTTGAGGAAGGTTTTAATGTCAGGTTTAAAAAAGCCGCGGGTGTTGGTATTTCCTGTAGGCGGGATGGGGCCGCTAACCGATTCCCCTTCGGCTATCACAAATTTGAATTTTCCTTCGTAAGTTGAGGTGATCGAAAGCATTGTGATAGGACCCTCCTTGATCTTGAATTCGACCCCTGCGCCATTACCCGGCTTTCCATGGTATTTTTTAAGACTGCGTAAAACCGGTTTCCCCTCGGCGATCGAAATATTATGAGGTCCGTCGTGCCCGACAAGGACAAAGCCCTCGTTGAAATCGATAGGGTGAAATTCAGCAAAACTACCCCCTATCCCCAGGCGATCAAAGATAAACAAAGCAATCAGTGTTTTCAGGTCCGATTCGCCACACATGGGTATGTGTTTTGCTGTCAGAAGTGAATTTCCTACAATCAGGTTCGACATTACTTTCCGGATTTCGCTCTCCTCAGGTCCGTCGTAGTAATACGCCAGACCATCCAGTTCATTAGATTTGATGAAATTCTCCAATGCAACACTCACCTTTGCCGCGATCAGCAGATCATCATCGGTAAGTTTCATCGAAATTGGATCTGATACAGGTTCAGGAGTGTCGAAAAATTCAAGAATCCGCTTCTCCGCCAGGGTTATTTCTTCTTTAGAAACCTGCTCAAAACACTTCATTAACTGATTCGCCTCACATTGAACAATATGGCTCCCAAAAAAGGAGGTGAGCATTGTAGCATCGGTGTGCATATCGAGCATCGCATTGAGCGGATGTCCCAAATGACCAAGGTGGGCATTTTTAAGGCAGTGTAATACCCTGGCAATCCTGCAATATTCGTCAATTTGCTGATCTGCATCCACATCATCGTTCAAAGTTCCAATGATCATATCGGGCACTTTCTTCCCCATACGGACTGCAACGCCAGCAAATTCGGGCAGGGCACAAAAATCGTCGTTCATCAGTTGCATATAGGTAGATCCGTTAGAGTAATCCAACGCCTGACGTGGCTGCAATGCAACCAAAACGATGGGAATATTGATCGACCTGATGATGATTCCGAATGTTCCCGAAGTAGCATAAGTCACCATATCGCAAAAGATCAGGTCCAGATTTTCCCGTTCCATCTCTTTTACTATTTCGTAAGCTTTTAGCGGTGAATCAATAATCCCGAAGTCAACCACCTCGTCCACAAATTCGGGTATTTTCCGGATAAATTGCTCCTGTTTCCCGATCATCTCATCGTAAAGGCCCGGGAATTGTTCCCAGTATCTGTCGTAACCCACTCCAAATACCCCAATCCTGACTGATGTATTTGACTTTGTCTTTACGCTTTTTTCTTTATTTTCCAAAACCATATTAACGTAGTATATATTTGCATTTAACGCACTAACCTAATTAAGACAAAAAATATTTTCAGTTTTCCAAGAATATACTTGGCTCATTCTTATTCATTTCTATTCTTGGGATAAATTTTAGCATTAAAAGGAAGGCAATCGGGTACATGATCCCGGAATACCACCACAGTGAACCGTACGAAAAATTGGTCACAACGTATCCGATGAATGGATTAATGGCCAGCGCCGAAACCGCACCTGCAGAACCAGATAAACCAACAACGGTTGAGGTTACCCGTTTCCCAAACAGATCGCTGATTGCGGTAATGTAGTTGGTAATCCACAAGCCGTGAGCTAAAAAGGCCAGTGTCATTAATCCAACGATAATGATATAAGAATGGATAAAGCCTACAGATACGATTGGTATGGTCAATAGTGCAGCGATACCCATTACAAGTTTTCGGGCAAGGTTGAGACTTCTTGTCTTTACAAAAATCAAATCGGAAATCCATCCCCCAAAAATATTACCAATTCCCAGAGCCAGAAAAGGAATCCACAAAATATTTCCGATCACATCGAGTGACAGACCATGAACCTGGCTTAAATATTTAGGTATCCAAAACATATAATAGTAGAAAATCGGATCGAGCAGAAACCGGATGGCAACAAACACCTGCACCTTTTTATTTTTAAGCAAGGCCATAAGTGGTACTCTTTTATTTGGCGTCCCATTTTCAGTTATCGTAAATCTCGAAGTTTGTTTTTTTGATTTAGTGAAAATCAGCCATGCTACGAGCCATAAAAAGCCAAATCCGCCTGTGACAATAAATACAGCTCTCCAACCAACAATCCCCAACAAATAGACAGTTAGGGGTGGGGCAACAACAGCGCCAATTGCCGAGCCACCAATTGCTATTCCATTGGCAAGTGCATGTTTGCTTTTGGGAACCCATTCCATGACAGCTTTTATCGCTCCAGGAAAACAACCTCCCTCTCCAACGCCAAGCATAAAACGAAACAGTCCAAAATGAAAAACATTCGTTGACAAACTGTGCAGAAGAGTAGCAAATGACCAGAATCCAACTGAAAAAGCGAGTCCAAGCCGGCTTCCAAAACGATCGATCAGAATTCCCCCCAACGTGAACATAATAGCATAGCTGACCAAAAAGCCCGAATTGATGAAACCATAATCAATATCTGTAATACTCAGATCTTCTTTAATCTTCAGGATAGATACAGAGAGTACCTGACGGTCAAGAAAACTAAGGGAAGTTGCCAGCAACAACAAAACAATAATGATCCAATAACTATATGTTGATATCTGTCTCATCCGTCTTAACGCACTATGTTATTTTTTTGACAAATATAAGCCAATTTTTATAATTGCAACTTTTTTTTATTATATTGCATCATATTTTATTAATGTTGTACAACATGTTTTTATGGGTTCTAATATTTTACCAAAATCCTCTTCTATGAAAAACAACGGGAATTCCAAATATCTGACAATCAGCAAGGAGATTATCAGCAGGATTGAGTCGGGAGAATTGCAGGCAGGAGATAAAGTCCCTTCGGAAAACGAATTGATTACAACATACAAGATTAGTAATACCACTGCACGTAAGAGTTTGCAGGAAATTGAGCTGAACGGCTGGGCGACCAGAATCAAAGGAAAGGGCACTTTTGTTTTAAACCGCTCGGAGGATCGACATCTCACCAGGGTACTCGGCTCGTTCTATGCCATAAAGGAGAGTTTTAACGATAACCTGATTAAAGAAGGATTTACCCCAAAAAGTATCATCCTGGAGAAAACCGTCATGGAAAATGGAATATCCTCAAGCATTAATGGCCGCCATTGTATCATCGAAGGTCCGGTTTTAAAAATGCACCGGCTAAGATATGGTAATGAAACCCTCCTGAAAGACGAAACAAGGTATATTTCAATGACCTGTTGTCCCAGGATCAACCTGTTGGATATGCAGGAATCATCAATGAGAATTTTTGAAGAGAAATACCATTTACAACTGGACGAGGTACAACGGACACTTGGAACAACTATTTTTCATCCGGGAGAGTCGAACAACTATTTTGATATAGATATACCTCTTGCCGTATTTATCCTCGACGGTGCGGTCTTCACCAGGGACGGGAATATCGTTGAAATCGAAAAATCCTATTACAGAGGCGATAAGTACAAATTTTCAATTAACGCCAAACCACAACTAATATCGGAATAAGGGTGTCTCAAGATGTAGTCTCTTTTAGGAACAAATTCTTTTAACCTGTTTGACAGGAACTCCTTTCATTGAATTTGATTTGCCGGAATTAAATCTATTGGAAATTTAATATCTTTAAATTTTCAATCCTAACAGAATGTGGATTCAGTTATTTATTAGGCTAAAGACCTTTTTTTATAAGCCTTTTGGGCTACTCGATACAATCTCCCAGCGATTAAGATTTGTAATTGTTAACGGCATATTTGGTATTTTGTTTATTAATGTTTTCAGGCCATTTAATATGGAGAGATGGTTTGATATTCCCGGACGTTGGGAAGGATTATTTTATAGCAGTTTTGGTTTAATATCAATTTTGGTCATTGGCTTATCGCAATTTGCAGTGCGGCCCGCCACAAACTCATTGAAATTTAGAGTTTTAGATTTCTGTTTTTGGGCTTTGGGTGAGATCTTTGTACTTACTTTTATTTTTTATTTTCTGTTTGCGAATGATGGATTTTCAATAAGGAATTTAAGTGGCGTAATCTGGACAACTTTCAGATATACAACTCTTGTTGCCGGCCTGGCATATACTTTTTCACTTCTTATTAACAGTATTTTTACTCCAAAGAATGGTATAGTTTTAAATAGCCAAGAAAAAAAAGATCAGGGAAATTCATTGGTTTCATTTAATGACGAAAACGGAAATTTTAAATTTGGAATAAAGGAGGAGGATCTCTTGTACCTTGAAGCTGCTGACAATTATGTGATCATATACTTTTTTGAAAATGACAATGTACAAAAACAAATCCTAAGAAATAGTCTTAAAAATCTTGAACCAGGGTTAAAACAATTTGGCATCCAGCGCTGTCACCGATCATTTATGGTGCACACTGACAGAGTACGACTAGTGAGGAAAGAACCCAAACGCTACCTGTTGTATTTACCCTATGGTCTCAAAATCCCAGCATCCCCAACGTTTTACGAAGCCTTCAATGCCGGCTCGATCCGGAACAGGTAGATGAGAACTTCCGAAGTTTTGAGCACTTAATCCCATTTTGTGAATCCTATACCCGATATTGGAAATTCACCCCAGAAGCCATTCTGACGTTAGCAACCTGATTATATTTGCCACGGATTCAATAAGATCACGATCTAAATTAGCCATGGGAAACCAATAGATTATAGCTGATAGTTTGAGTGAATTCTTGTGGATCTATCCGCTAATGTAAACGTTAAAAATTTGCCATTAGAACCGGACAATTGGGAGTTTTCTGTCCACTCAGTCTCCATTCAATATTCTGAAGGGACAATTTATAAGTTCAATTTTTTTATTTTTTATTATTTTATTTTAAAAGTTTTTTTTATGAAAAAAGTAGCATTTGTTTTGATGGCTCTGTGTTTAGTTGTTTTGAACCAAAAATGTTTCGCCATTGACAATAAGATTGTCCTTGGAACATGGAAAGTTGCAGTCGTCGATGCACCTTACCAATACGCTAAAAGCTCATTTTGTTTTTCAGAGGCTAATGGGGTCCTATCCGGTAAAGTTATTTTTGAAGATGGCAAGGAACTTAAAGTGTCCAATCTTGAATTTACCAAGGATGTTATCACATTTGCGGTCAATATCGATGGAAACGATATTAAGGTAAAGGGCAAGCTGGAAAACGCAAAGATTACCGGTAAGGTAGATTCACCGAATGGTCTTCTCGATCTGACTGCCACCAAGAAACAGTAGCATTTCTCGAAATCACACCTCGGGAGGTGTGATTTGAGTGTTTGTATTAATGTCCTGCACGAATATCTGCAGGACATTATTTACAAACTTTTTATACACCTTTTGGGCTGCTCGATACAATCTCCCGGCGATTAAGATTTGTGATGGTTAATAGCACATGTGGTATTCTGTTTATTAATGTTTTCAGGCCATTAAATATGGAGAGATGGTTTGATATTCCCGAACGTAGGGATGGAATATTTTAAAGCAGGTTTTGCTTCACATCAATTTTGGTTATTGGCTTAACGCAATTTGCTGCGTGACCGGCCATAACCTCGTTAACATTTAGAGTTTTAGATTTTGGGCTTTGCGTGAGATCTTTGTACTTACTATTTATTTTCTATTTGCAACTGATAAATTATCAATAAGTAATTTAAGTGGCGTAATCTTGAAAACTTTCAGATACACAACTTTCGTCGCTGACAATTAGGTGATTATACGTTTTTTTTGAAACTGACAAAATATAAAAGCAAAACTTACGAAATAGCCTTAAAAATCATGTACAAGGGTTAAAACAATTTGGCATCCAGCGCTGTCATTGATCATTTATGATGCACATTGGCAGAAAATGACAATATAGGAAGAAACCATAACGTTACCTGTTGTATTTACCTTATAATATCAAAACCCCAGCATCCCCGACGTTTTTGAAGCCTTCATTGCCGGTTCGACCCAAAGCAGCTAAATGAACCTCCGAGGCTTTGAGCATTTAATCCTATTTTCTGCAACCTATACACGTTACTCGTTCAATTATTTATATTGACGCTATGAGGTTTGGCATGGGTTAATTATATTTGGGGTATGGAATAGCGAACAAATATTTGTATTGCACTTGGAACAGAGAAGCTTTGGGTAATTGAAAAAGTTTCATTTCGGAAAGATCAAAGCTGAATGAGCAACCAGATAATTATATCGAAAAATAATTTATAATAACAAAATCTTAGCATCCAAGACAACGTTCAAAGTAAAAAATGAATCGTGGTCAATCTGACGGATGAATCCACACCACATTCAGTTTATTTTCCACTTTGAATTTTGTAGGATAGGCATAATTAATAAAGCCCTAAATATCAGATCATGAAAAACATTCTGTT
Organism: Prolixibacteraceae bacterium; assembly: GCA_963675995.2. Taxonomy (GTDB): domain Bacteria; phylum Bacteroidota; class Bacteroidia; order Bacteroidales; family Prolixibacteraceae; genus JAAFHB01. The sequence goes on from CAXXIY010000001.1 coordinate 68,655, forward strand.
GATATTCTGTAAGGTATTGCTAATTATCACCTTTTATTCTTACTCCCCACTTTTTGCCCGGGAAATGCATCCTACCAAGAATTTGCACACCATAGAATCGAAGTCCACCGGCATAAGCGATTATTATGTAATCCTATTAACCGGGAATGGCGGCTGGCAAAATTTAGTGCAATCGGTTACCCATTATCTGAATTCGAAAAATGTATCTGTATTGGCAATTAATACAAAAAAATACCTGTGGACTGAAAAAAAACCTGCCCAGATTGGCTATGATCTCGAAACCTTAATTGACCGATACAATAAGAAATGGGGACAAAAGAAAGTCGTGATTATCGGATTCTCAATGGGGGCCGAAGTACTCCCATTTGCCATAAATTGTATGGAGGACAAATATACGTGCGAACTGAACGATCTGATTTTAATTGGCCCCTGGCAGAAAGCAACTTTTAAAGTCCGGCTTGTGGATTATTTTTTTGAAATGAATAAGGGGACTGACCTATATCCTGAATTATTAAAAATAAAAACAAGAAAGGCCTACATCATATGTGATGACAAAGAATTATCCATATGCCGTAAAGACCTTGAAGGGGTGATCGATTACGACCTCCTGAGAGGAGGCCATCATTTTGGGGGCGACTACATGACTCTTTCGGAGCTAATTGGCAAAAGATTAAAATTAGAGTAATATTATTTGATTAGCTGAATAATGAAACAGAAGAGAACCCTTCCCCATATTCGCTTTGAAATCAAACATTTCCGTTTTGCTCTCCACAAAATCGTTAATAAATAAACTGTCAGATTGCTTGTTCTCCGCGAACAAATGGGCAATTATTGAACCGGCGCCGGTGTCATCTTAGCATAAAATCAAACTAACTGTCGATGAAAAGTGCCCAATAGTCGAAGTTATTTTCAATGACTCCCATGCTGAGATAATTTTGGTTCAAAATAGAAATACAAGATGAGAACATTTCAAACAAATTTTTTAGCGGTATGCCTTCTGATCATTTTCTCAGGGATCGACTGCAAGGGGCAAAACAAATCCTGGACACTGGAAGATTGTATCACCTATGCCAAAAGCAAAAACATCCAGGTTCAGAAAGCAAACCTGGCAAACGACAAAAATCAACTTTACTCCAATCAGGCTAAGGCTAATCGTTTGCCCTCATTAGGAGCATCAATTGGTCAAAATCTGAATTGGTATAAGGGATTTGACTCCTCAACAGGCCAATATGGAAGTAGCAATGGGTCAAATAGTACCAATTATTCGATTAGTTCAAATGTCGCACTTTACAATGGACAGAAACTTCAAAACCGGATAAAGCTTGCAGAACTCGATTTGGAAGCTGGTAAGTATTACTCCGAAACCGTCAAAGAATCGGTTGAACTTAATATTTTGAACGCTTACCTTCAGGTACTTTATGCCTATGAAAGTGTGAGTAATGCCGAAAAACAGATTGAATTAACAACCAGTCAACTGACATTAGCCAATGAACGGATGAACCTTGGTGTAATTTCGAAGTCCGACTTCCTGCAAATCAAATCGGAACTGGCTACCGAAAAATCGACCCTTGCCGATGCACAAAGTCAACTCGCAATAGATAAAGTTACGCTGATGCAGCTGATGGAACTGCCAGTCAACGAAAGCTTTGAAATCAAGTATCCAAACCTTGACAGTTTGATGGTTCAGAACAAACGACCTAATGCACTCGAAATCTATAATCTTGCTCTGGGAATTAAACCACAAATTAAAAATGCAGAATTAACCAGGGAAGGTGCTGCACTTGATGTGAAAATTGCAAAAGCCGATTACTTACCAACTCTTTCGATGAATGCAGGTTTATCCAGCAGCTATTCGAGCTTAACCACGGAAAGCGGATACACAAATCAATTGAAAAACAAAATCAACCCTGCAGTGGGCGTGTCACTGTCGATTCCAATTTTTCAGAAGAAGCAGATTAAAACAAATGTCCAAATCGCTACAATTGCCGTATCGGATGCCAAACTCGACGAGATCAATACCAAAAATGAACTACGTAAAAGCATCGAACAGGCATGTGTTGATGTAGTTTCGGCACAAACTAAGTATGCAGCAAGTCTCGAAGAAAACCAGGCATCTAAGGAATCATATGATGTATCAACTGAAAAGTTTAAACAGGGACTAATGAATTCAGTCGATTACCTTTTCGAGAAAACAAATCTGATTGCTTCAGAGAGCAAATTACTTCAATCAAAATTCAAACAAATTTTCAGCTTTAAGGTACTTGATTTCTATAAAGGAGTTCCATTAGCACTTTAAGAGTTAGAAATAAACAGAGACAAACAAAAATTACGAAATATTATACAAATGAAAAAGAGACTTTTATACATTGGATTGGCATTAGTTCTGGTTGCTGCAGGCTTCTACATTTTCAAATCGTTCGGTAGTACAGACAAGACAACTACATTCGAAACAGCGAAAATTTCAAGAGGGACCATCAGTAATACGGTAACTGCAACAGGAACACTTGAAGCGATAAAAACTGTTCAGGTTGGTACTCAGGTTTCCGGGGTAATTGAAAAAATATATGTTGACTTTAATTCACAGGTAAAAAAAGGTCAATTGTTAGCCCAGCTAGACGAGACACCCCTTTTGGCACAGCTGGCACAAAGCAAAGCCACTGTCGACCAGTCTGAAGCAGAGGTAAAATATCAAAAAGCCACCTACGAACGATATAAAGTACTTGTAGAAAAAAAGCTGATCGCACAATCGGACTTTGATCTTGCAGAGTACAACTACAACAAAGCGCTGGCTACATTAAGCAATGTTAAATCGGTGAACGATAAAAACAAGATAAACCTTTCCTATGCCAGAATTTATTCGCCCATCGATGGAATCATCCTCAGTCGGGCAGTTGACGAAGGGCAGACAGTTGCAGCAAGTTTCAGTACCCCAACTTTGTTTTCAATTGCCAATGACCTTACCCAAATGCGCGTAGAGGCTAAAGTTGACGAGGCCGATATAGGCAAGATCGCTAATGGACAGCGGGTTGAGTTTACTGTTGACGCATTTCCACTGAAAAAATTCTCAGGAGAGGTTACCGAGATCAGGCTTCAACCGGTTGCATCTGCAAATGTAATCACTTACACCGTTGTAGTTAACGCCCCTAATCCCGATAAGGTTCTGATGCCGGGAATGACCGCCAATGCATCGTTTTTTGTAACAGAGCGGAAGGACATATTACTCGTTCCGGCTAAATCGATTCAATTTACACCTGATTTGGAAGCTTTAGCAAAATACAGCCAGACAATAACCGGAGGTGTGCAGCCACCACTCCCATCAGAGGAAGGTGTTGCGAAAGAGCGGCAACCGGAAAACAGCGATAAAACAGTTTGGATAAAACAAGGATTAATGATTCATCCCCAAAAAATTAAAGTTGGGGTTACGGATGAGATTCATTTCGAGGTATTATCAGGTTTACATGAAGGTGACGAAGTTGTCATTTCGATGAGCTCGGGAACGAGCTCAGCAAAGGCAAAAACTACGGTGGCCAAAAGTCCTTTTATGCCACAAAGACCGGGAAGTACCCGAAAAACAACTGCAACAACACCAAAATGACCATGAATAAAACAATTATAGAGGTTAACCAACTTAAGAAAGATTTCTTTGTAGGTGAAATTACAGTTCATGCACTACGGGGGGTTAATCTTGAGATCAAAGAAGGGGAATTTGTAGCCATTATGGGTACCAGTGGTTCCGGGAAATCGACCATGTTAAATATTCTTGGGTGTCTGGATAAGCCAACCTCAGGCACTTATTTCCTCGATGGAATCAGTATGGGTGAACTATCGAAAAACGAACTAGCAAATTTGCGTAATATCAAACTGGGTTTTGTTTTTCAGTCCTACAACCTGCTGTCGCGAACCACTGCTCTCGAAAACGTAGAACTTCCGCTATTCTACAATTCGAAAATAAAATCCAAGGAGCGTCGCGAACGTGCCGAAGCAGCTCTTGAAGCGGTTGGACTTTCCGAACGTATGCACCACATGCCCAACCAATTGTCGGGTGGGCAACAACAACGTGTGGCGATCGCACGGTCACTTGTAAACGACCCTGTGGTTATTCTGGCTGACGAGGCAACCGGTAATCTTGACACCAGGACCTCATTTGAAATAATGGCATTGCTACAGGATTTAAATCAAAAAGGAAAAACCATTGTGTTTGTGACACATGAGCCGGACATTGCTAAATTTATGACACGCCAGGTAGTTTTCCGCGATGGCCACATTATCCGCGAGGAATTTGTTGCCAACCGGAATAATGCCGTTGAGTTGCTTAAAAGTCTACCTATTGAAGAACTGGTTTAAACGTAAAAAATCGAATTATGAACTACATAAATTCAATAAAGATAGCTCTAAACGCCCTGAAAAGGAATAAATTCAGGGCATTTCTTACCATGTTGGGGATTATTATTGGGGTTGCTTCTGTGATCGTAATGCTGGCCATCGGGCAAGGGTCCAAGAAGAGCATCCAGGATCAAATGGCGGGAATGGGGACCAATCTTATTTTTGCAATGCCCGGATCGGAACAAAGAGGGGGTGTGAGGATGGGCAACAGCGATGCACAAAGCATGAAGCTGAGTGATATTGATGCCATTGAGAAAAACTGTCCTGCAATCAGTGATGTCTCTCCTGAAGTGAGGTCAAGTGGACAGGCTGTAAATGGCAATCAAAACTGGCCTACTTCGATTTATGGCGTCAACAACAAATATTTTAATATCCGGAAGTATACCATCGGCACAGGTCGTGCTTTTACTGAAAACGAGATTCAGACTTACGCAAAAGTATGTCTTGTAGGTCAAACGGTTGTCAAAAATTTGTTTGGGAAGGTCGACCCCATTGGACAAACTATTCGTTTCAAGAATATTCCGCTCCTGATTATCGGCGTGTTGGGAGAAAAAGGTGAAAACGGGATGGGGCAGGATCAGGATGACCTGGTTATGGCTCCCTACACCACCGTTCAGAAACGGATTCTGGCAATTACCCATATTCAAAATATCGCGGCATCGGCTGCAAGTGAAAGCCAGAATGCTGCAGCTATTGATCAGATCACCAAATCACTTCGCACCAGTCATAAGCTCAAAGAGGGGGCAGAAGATGATTTTCATGTCAGATCACAATCAGAAATGGTACAAACATTTAGCTCCATCAGTGACATCATGACCGTTCTATTGGGAGCTATTTCTGGAATCTCCCTGCTCGTTGGAGGGATCGGAATCATGAATATCATGTATGTATCGGTTACAGAACGGACACGTGAAATCGGTCTTCGTCTTTCAGTTGGTGGTCGGGGAAACGACATCCTGCTTCAATTCCTGATCGAATCGATTTTGCTAAGTGTTTTTGGGGGAATCATCGGCATTACCCTGGGAATCATATCGACACAGGTGATGTCATCAATCATGAACTGGCCTGTGGTCATTACAACCATCTCAGTGGTTATGGCATTCCTGGTTTGCTCGGCAATCGGTATTTTCTTCGGATGGTATCCTGCCAGGAAAGCAGCCAATCTTAACCCTATCGATGCGTTACGCTACGAATAATTCAGTTTAAATAGGACCGAAAAAACGCCAATGCTACATTGAAAATTTAATGTTAAAATTTTAAGATCTATAACACTAAAAAACAATGAGGAACTATATCCACAAAAATTGGGGCTGGATAGCTGTAATTACCATTGGAATACTCCCTTTATTGAGTATCTTAAAGATGATCAATATCGATTTTACTGCAGCAAGTGCATCATGGATATCAATGGACTCCTTCACAATGCACGGAAGATTTCCCGGGGAACTGTCCAAAGAAGTCTCAGGCGCTCATATGGCTGTTAAAGAAACCGGAGAATGGGCTATACGTTGGTTGGTTGCCGTATTAAGTTTAACGCCAATCTATTTGCTTACAGGTATTAAATCCCGGCTACATATCAGGCAATCAATCGGCATAACCGCATTTATTTATGCATTTTTGCATCTGCTGTTCTTTTGTATCGACAAAGGTTTGATGGAAACTTTTAAAGAATTTGGGAATATATTAGGATTGGTTGCCACAATGATAATGCTTGTATTGGCCATCACTTCCAATAAACAATCGATGAAATTCCTCCGAAAAGGGTGGAAGAAACTTCACCGGTTTGCTTACCTGGCCGGACTTCTGGCAATTTTTCATATGGTTCTGCTCGAACATGGAGATTGGGCCCCTTATGCCATTCTTCTTTTGATTGGATTTGTTGTACGTCTTCCCATTATTAAAAAATACTTGCATCGAATAAAAATTCGCAAAAATCAGGTTCCTGCAATATCTTAAAATATTGCTCTATTAAATAATTATCTTTGAAAAAAATGACATTCGTATGCAAAAATCCGCAACAATACATGATAATTGGATCAAGGCAACACTACATGTAATTGCCTGGATAATTGTTATTATCATACCGCTTTACCTTGACAAGGCATATGGAGGCGGCAATCAACACCGACTTTACGAATTTTATCTGCATACACTTTCCGCGGGAGTCATTTTTTATATCGGCTACCTTTGGCTGGTACCCAGATATTTTCTTCAGGACAAGATATTTACCTACTTAATCCTATTAATCGGATTAATATTTGCGACCCACTACCTCACAAATTATATTGAAGAGTCCTACTTATATGACCCGGCCCAGTTTGTGAAATTTCAGGAAGCGATGAAAAATTTAACCGGAAAGGATGAAAATTTTCGTCCCCCAATAAAAGCTTTTGGGTTTTTCAATCATATCCTTTCGTCTTTTTTGCTTTCAGGTTTTGCTATTGGCCTTGGTGTAATGGAAAAATTGAAACAAAATGAGAAGAGGCAAAAGGAGCTGGAAAAAGAAAAGCTCAATTCAGAACTGGCATTTCTTAAAAACCAGATTAGTCCTCATTTTTTCTTCAACACACTGAATAACATCTACTCCCTCATAGGCATTGATGGGCCCACTGCCCAGGAATCGGTATTGAAATTATCGAAACTGATGCGGTACCTGCTTTATGAATCTGAAAATGGAGAGACCATGATCAGCTGTGAAATTGACTTCATGAATAATTACATCGACCTGATGAAGTTGCGACTAAGCTCAAAAGTTGAATTAAGTGTTAATTTCCCCAAAGAATTTGCCGACTTTTCAATCCCTCCTCTCCTTTTTATCCCATTTATCGAAAATGCATTTAAGCATGGGATCACCTATCGCAATTGGTCCTTCATTAATATCAGCCTTAAATTAGAGAACGATCAGATTATTTTCAGTGCTGAAAACAGTGTGGGGAAAAGTAGTCAGACCGGAGACCTTCAACATTCGGGCATCGGTCTTGAAAATGTGCAAAAACGTTTGGGACTGTTGTTCCCAGACAACCATGAATTGAAAATTGAACAAGATGAGACAATATTCCGCGTTCAACTTTTCATTCAAAAAAAGAAATTAATCGTATGAAATTGAAAACGATTGCCATCGATGACGAACCGCTTGCCCTCAGGTTGGTAAGTGATTACGTGGGCAAGACACCCTTTCTTGAGCTTGTGGGGACATTCGACAATCCGTTGGATGCCCTCGATTTTCTTTCTTCAAATAGTGTCGACCTGATCCTTGTTGACATTCAAATGCCCGACCTCACCGGGATTGAGTTTACCCGAAGCCTGGAAGTTGCGCCTAAAATCATCTTTACTACAGCATATGAGAAGTATGCAATCGAAGGTTTTAAACTCAATGCAATCGATTATTTATTAAAACCATTTAGTTATGAAGAATTTCTAAAAGCTGCAGTTAAAGCCCATAAACAGGTGGAACTTGAAGCAAACGCACTCCCCTCGATCGAAGCAAATAACAAATTTCTGTTCCTGAAATCGGAGTATAAAATCCGGCGCATTAACTTCAATGATATCCTGTACATCGAAGGATTGAAAGACTATATCAAGGTTTTTATCACAGGTGATGACAAGCCAGTCCTATCGCTCAACTCAATCAAATCACTTGAACAAAAATTACCGGAAGAAAAATTTATGCGGGTACACCGCTCCTTTATCGTAAATCTTGACAAAATCGAGACAATTGAACGGAGCCGGATTATTTTCGGCAAGATTTATATTCCGGTTAGCGATCAGTACAAGGAAAAATTTCAGGAGTACCTGGACAAGAATTTTTTATAATATTTTGAGATTTTCTCCTTTCTAAATTGGCTGGTTCAGTTTCTACTGCTTGAGCGTGGATATATACTGTTCAGAAACTCCCCATGAAGGATTGGGCACGCTTCCCAGAATAAATTCCAGTGTTCCCCCCTTTGTGATTTCATCGTGCCTGATCCAGCACCGGTTCAACTCCTTCCCGTTGAGGACCGCCTTTTGGATATAAAAATTCTCATCTGAAACATTCTTCGCAGTAATACGGAACGTTTTACTGCCTGCTAGCTGTATCACAATCGAAGAAAAAACAGGTGCACTCAAAAAGTAAACCGGTTCACCAACACACGCGGGATAGATTCCCATGGCCGAGAGGACATACCATGCAGACATCGTCCCGACATCATCGTCCATTTCGGAGATAAAACCCTCAGGCGCAAGCTGATAGACCCGCCCGATATAAGGCTTTTCCCATTTAACATGTGTCCCGTACCATTGCTCCATCTTCTTTGACAACAGACTGTTGACGATTTTCTGAGTGAGCCAGGGTTTATCGGAAACGTTAAAAAGAAAGGGAACATGTATGTCCGGCTGATTACCGTGGCTATACAGGTTGTGATCGAAAAAATATTCCAGCTGATCCGTGAATGCACTTCTCCCTCCCATCATCTCCGTCACTCCTTTAATATCATAGGGTACGAACCACCTGTATTGCCAAAGGGTACCTTCGTACAATCCATCACCATGCATAATATCGGATTTCTCGTTCATGCTCAGAAATTTCTCACGCCATATATCCTTGTAATGTCCGGCCAAAGCTGAGTATTTTTTGGCATCCTCAATTTTATTCAACCTTTCCGCAATTTTGCCTAAAGCCCAGTAATCAAAATCCGACTCAAGTTTCTTATCAGGAGAGTTGAGCGGGTATATTTCTGCCTCTTTTACCAGAAGCGGATAAACCGCCTCCAGATTAAATTTATTGATCCCTTTGACATAACAATCGAGAAGCACAGCCACTGCATGTTCTGTTCTGGCAGTAGGAAACGGTTCTGTTTTGGAAGCAAACTGAGACTTTCCTTCCCTGTACAAGTCGGTTAATGATTGACACAGATCATTCATGATCTCAGGTTCGGTGATAGTAAGCAAGGGAAGACCGGTTCTAAAATTGTCCCAGATGGACCAACCGTGGTAATGGGTATAACCCTTTGCTTTGTAGAGTAGCCCATCCGAACCACGGTAGTTACCCGATGGGCCGCTTAAGTTGGAAGGTGAAAGTAATGAATGGTAATAATGGGTATAAAATAATTTAACATACTCAGGATTTCCTTTCACCTCTATTTTACTGAATTTCCCGTTCCACGCAGCAGCAGCTCTTTTACAGATGGTCTCAAAACCTACATCACCCACCTCCCTCTTTCTGTCATCCAAAGCCTGTGCAGCGCTGACTGACGAGACACTTGTTTTTACATTTACTGTATCCCCACTTTTAATGTTAAAAAAATACCAGATAATTGAACCCTCAACTCTTACCGAATCTGCTTTTCTGTCAATTTCAATATTGTAGTAGAATTTATAGTTTCCTCCCTCATTCTTACAAACTGTTGGAGCCTGAATACTTCCAGTGATATGGTTCCCGTCAATCTGATGCTTTTCTTCGGTTATTTTTTCGAAAGAGTAGGATAAATCGATCATTAACCAGCAATTTCCTGCATGGGCAAAACTGTATTTTTGCCATCCGGTTCCGTTTGTTGCTGTCAGCTCAGCCGATATAGCCGGATCTGTAAAGGTAACCTTGTAAAATCCCGGAGTTGCCTTTTCGGATGACTTATTATAAAAATAAGCTGCTTTGCTGGTTGCCCCCTGGCCCGGTTTAACAAGAATATTTCCCCCAGCCCCATCACAACCTGTCCCCTCCATCCTGTTGATCGTAAAACCTTTTATTCGGGGTGAAGCATAATTATATCCGGAATGGTTGCCGGGATCTGTTTCCGGACCCAGTTTTACCATTCCGAAAGGGAGGGTTGCAGCGGGTGAAAGCTGCCCGTGATCGCCGGAAGTACCAACAAAAAGGTCAACGTCAGCACTTTTAGTTAACGACTGTGCCTTGGTCAAATGAGATAAGTTAAACTCACAAACAAACAGAATGAGCAGATAAATGATTATGGTATATTTTTTCATTTCTGTATAAGATAATAGGGCGATCCTTTTTATTCGTTTCCGGGAATACTTTAATTCAAAAATAACAATTAAAACAAAAATGACCTATATGTAAATTTGAAAAAGAAGCTAAGAAGCAAAGTTATGATTTAATTGGTTCTTAAGGCTTTGTCCGACCTGCTATTGGTATGACAATTTATCACCTTCTGAACGGCTTCATTAAAATCGTCTTCTTACCTTCGTCTTTTATATCCAAAACACTCTCTATGAATAAATACACGGTTAAGGTCAAGCCATTAACGATCCCGATACCCTACCCAGAATACTTAAAATTTTTCCAGGTTCCTTAATTTTTCATTCATGAATATTCATATTTAACTCTATCATTTTGGTTTCCGTATGATAGCTGATTCTCTGCTTTTGTCCGTTCAGAATCACCGATCCAGGTTTATGGTCAGCCGACATCAACACCTTTACAATTGGTTGCCCATGGAACTGCCCAATTCTGTTATCACCATTATAATCAACAACTGTAAAAAACTTGGAGAGGGCATGAATCACCGGTTTGCCATCACGCCGCAGGAAACTTCCATCGGCAATGAACAGCTGTTTAATGTTTCTCGGCAGAGTGCGATCCACCCCTTCCGGGAAGGTGAGGGCAGTAAGGTAGGCATCCGTATTCCAGCCATTCATCAAATTAAGGCTGTTGCGATGTTTGATCCGACCATCGGCCAGCAGGTTGAGATAAATCTCGGAGGTCTGCCCGTTTTGGGTAATCCTGACACCCAGAAAGTCCTTTCCGTCAAATCGTTCAATCTTGGGTAAAGCACTCTTAAATTGATTCTTATTTAAAATAATCGCGGTAACGAACTTTGTACGATCGGTATCCTGGAAATGGCTGACAGACCAATAGGATAGCTTCACATGGGGTTGATGGTTTTTCAAACCCTGTTTCTCCTCGAGACGCATTTTCTCGGGGAAATCGTGTGGCAGTCCGCCATCGGGAAAGGTCTCAGGATATAAAGGACGAACCAGAACCTCCGCATCGCCATCTTTAATTGACAAATCTAGTCCATGTCGTTTCGATTCACCATCGAAGTGGAGTAACCATTCAAACTTGCCAGGCTCATACGATTCGAGGTCGTCGATCACGAATATCACATTGCCAATCCAGAGAAAATGGCGGTAATTACGGGTAAACCACCGCGAAGTGGGACCGGTTGCATCGGCATAGATATACTTCAGGCTACCAGCATCAAGCAGATTGTAGAGGTGCCCCTCATTCTTAACCCCAAAATAGGGGTCTTTTCTGTTTTGGGCCTTTCCGTTGAAAAGGACAACGTTATGCGCTTCACTCTGACAAAAATACTGGGAATAGGTTGGACTTCCGTACCATGAATTTCCGGAGTCGATGATCAGGTTTCTACCCTGATGATAAAGGATGTAGGAACCCGCATCGGCATGAGAATGATTCCATGTCATGCCGCATTTGATCCCCAGCATAGTGGCATCGTCGCTCCATGAATCACGCAATATTGCCCATCCCATGTCTGAAAATAGTTTTGATTCAGGCAGACCTGGCAAGTTGAGATCCAGTAATTTCGGCAAATCGGGATGAAGAATCAGTCCGTTGGGGCTATCCAATTCAATCCCCTCCTTATCGGTTCCCTTCAAAGTTTTTTGGAGGTACCAGGCATACCGATCCTTATGAAAGCCGAGGTTCCAGAGCAAAACCACACAGGCATTACCATTCCGTTTAATATTGCTGTCGCCAAAATTGACCGACATTGGTCCGTTTTTTGAATAATAGGTGGTTTGTATAAAAAAATCGGCCATCTTCTCCATCACCGGAATTTCGGGCATTTTCACCTCAGGTAACGTATTCTGAAACGCCAGCCGAAAAAGCAAATATTGTGAAAAACCGAAATTAGCATAGTTAATACTTTCGTAAAAACCACCATCAAAATCAAAACTTACCGGTTTATTATCCATCACATTTCCTGAGAAGTTGAACCATTCCACCGACGTTTGGGAAATCTCTTCGGCCCATTTCTGTGCTTCAGGAATCTCATTCTTCACGGCCAATGCAGCGAACCCAGCCATATCAACACATGCACTCCACCAGTTGTGCCCCATTGTATCGAAAGTGTGAAGATTAGTTTCAGGGGTCATCCAATCTTCCATAGCGGGTTTAATCCCCACCTTGACAATGCCGGCTGCAATCTGCTTCCTCTCAATGGGTGTCAGATAGTTCCAGGCGCAATCATATCCGATCGCAACATAAAAGCTGGTGTGTGCTGTCCCCAACCCTCCCCTCCATGGCGGGGTTCTTTTTAGCAGATCCTCCCCCTCCCAGGTCTCCTGAGCAATTACCTGGATCAATATTTTTTTGATCTTTTCTCCAAAACGGGCATCGCTGGTCATGCGATATGCAAGTCCGAGTTCCTGCAGATCGGACGCTCCCCAACGCTCTCTTGTCAAAATCTCCTCCGCCTTTTTAAGTTGGTTCTCCCACGCCTTCTTCACCTCAGGATCATTTTTTATCTGTTCCTTTAGTCGTGAGATATTGGCATCGGTATGAAGCAGGTAACGGTGCTGTTGAGCCTGAAGATTAAAATTAACTCCTGTTACCAGGAAAAGGGGAACAAACAGGAGAATGAAAAATTTATTCCTTACGGTTAATTTTTTGCTTTTGGTGCATTTTGGTGACTTGGTGATTAGCGCCATTTTTTATCTTTTTTTGTCAATTAAATGGAGACCAAATTCTCAAATAAGAATGAATAATTCACAAAAAGCAAATAACATTATTGTGCAGACTCCCTAAAATATTTATTGAAAAACAGTGACTGGTATTCAATGGAATTCATCCAGTAAGGCCAGCTATGTCCGCCAGGACGGGTAATAAAGTCATGTGGGATATTCCTGTACAGCAGCTCTTCATGTAATTTGCGGTTGACCTGGAAAAAGAAATCTTCAGTTCCGCAATCAAAAATCAGGGCCAGACTCTTGGGGGTAAGCAAATTCACCATATTGATGACGGTATTATTTTCCCAGTTGTCCTTGTTTTTATCATAACTTCCCAACCGTCCTTTGAGGTCCCAATTGTTTGGGAAAGGGCGGATGTCGACACCACCGCTCATACTCCCGGCTGCGCCAAAGATATCCTGATGTCTGAATGCAAGATAAAGTGCGCCATGGCCTCCCATGCTCAGGCCGGTGATCGCCCGGCCTTTTCTGTTTTTGATGGTTTTGTATTTCCCGTCAATAATATTCACAAGTTCTTTGGAAACGTAGGTTTCGTAACGGATGTTTTTATCTACCGGACTATCGAAATACCAGCTGCTAAATCCCCCATCAGGACAAACAATGATCATTTGATACTTATCGGCCAATTGACCGAGGGCTTTGTCTTTTTTCACCCAATCCGAATAATTTCCACTGTATCCATGTAAAAGATAGAGGACAGGTAACTCCTTGGCTTTGTCGTATCCGTCGGGTGTTATTACAACAGCTTTAATCTGCTTTTCCATGCTGTTGCTGAAAGTGCTGATCGTATCGATTACTGATGCACTGGTTACAAGGCTAAATAAGAATCCAATAGCAAAAAGGGAAATTACACGTTTCATTCCGGAAAAAGTTTAATTATTATTAAATCATTTATTGACATAAAAACTCTTAGTAACAGGCTCAGCCGTTTTCACCCTTGGTTCAACCAACCGACCATACTGCCAGGCGACAACGGTCACCTTAACAGGAAATTTACTTCGTGGAGGAATTTTGGTAAAAACCAGTTTCCCATCCTTTACCTCAGCGGGTCCCTCCTGAACATAGAAACAGACAGGTAATTTACTCCCCGATGTCGCTGATAAAGATACCGTTTTCACCCTTTGATTGACATCAGGGATAGGTTTAAATATAATATTTTGATCTGATCCTTCATTATTCCGTAAAGGTATCCTCATATTCAACTGCTGAACAGTACTCTTGAAATTTTTATCTCCCGGATGGCTTGCCAGCAGCCAAATATCTCCTGTTCGCTTTTCGTTATTAAATCCCATGCGGTAAAAACGGATCGTAAATGTGGTATCATTGACTTTTTCAACCGGGCCACAAATCCGGCTGATTATCGGGTCTCCTTTGGCATGATGATCTGATTTCACATTTCTCAGGGTATCCGTAAATTCAGCGCAGAGGTGAAAGGTTAGACCATCAGCTTCGGGTAAGAATTTCCCAACAATACGCGCATGGACTTTGGGGTTAAAGGGGAGAATCTTGCCACCCTGTACAAATCCAAGGTACTGCTCCTTTTTACCCCGGACGTTTGCATAATACTTTTCAGTTGCTTCGGCCACCTCCTTGTCAAAATACCAGAAAGCATCCTTCCGATGCCCCATGTATTGATTGTACGGGGCAGACGGAAACTTCGGCAGTTGGTCACGTTTCCAACGCTCTCCAAGCCAGCCTGATTTTGGATTAATCGGCAATAAAGGAGCAGGGATATTGAGGGCCACTTTTTTAGGCAGCCGGTATTGTACTGCTTTTCTGATAAATAGCGTAAGGTAACCGATCAGTTCGTCTGAGATATCAAAATGTCCATGACCAGCATCGCATAAAAATGAGACGGCAGCCTCAGGAAATCGTTGCTGAAAGTCGAGCGCCGGCTGCACACGATCTTCCCACCATTCGTATTCCCCTTCCACCATTAACCCGGGAACTCCGTTGATGTTCCGGTTTACCCACTCCGGATTCGGACGGCCGCTACCGGTTAGTTTCGTTAACGGGGCATCACCGTGAATGGAGAGGATCGCCAAAGTACGGTCAGGACTCCAGGCACCAAAGTTCCATGGATAACTTGCACACGCCGAATGACCGATTGGGATTACCGGAGCAAATTCGAGTTCTGAATAACCAGATTCATTGGCCAGCTGTTTCATCATCCCTTCAAACTGTTCACCTGCGCCATTGTTAAAATCGAACAAGAAATTGAAGCCGGGAGTTACCCAAACCTCAGCAATACCTAATCTGGAGAGCTCTTTCCGAAATTTAGGATGTTCAAAAATATCTTCTTCGGTCATATTGTGCTGACCGACAATGACTGCCCTGACCTGTTGGCAATCTTCTGGTATCCACAAAAAAGCGCGCGGATGGTCATTGGTCTCACCCGAGACAACACCCGGAACCTTTACAGACCATTGCCATATTGAAGCCTGCGCAAACTGCGTAAATATACAGCCGAGAAAGAGGACAACAAATTTCATCTTCATTAAATTTTTTATCCGAAATATCAACCTAATTAGTGCTCCCATCATATGGGAACGCGGATGAAGCGGAAAAAACGGATAAGGACTTATTTCAATTGCCAGTAAACGATATATCTTTCACGATGAAGGTCATAAAGTGGCACGAACGTAAGTTCTTTGTCAATAATATTGTCTACAGTTTTGAATGTCAGTGATTTTCCATCAACAGGCATCAACCATTCACTTACAGGTTTTCCCTTTACGTTCAATACATTTGAAAGAGTTGCAGGAACATGGTAATCGTAAGTATAGTAATCGTTATGCAGCTTCGGATTTGAAAAAGGTGCAGGTTTTTGCATCCCTTCTGTACCCATTTTTGCGGCAAGGACAATGGGTCCGTAAGATACCGAAACCACATCAGGATTATCAGGAGTAGCGCTTAATTTAAGTTTCATTGGAAAGGTCACTTCCAGTTTGTCGCCATTCTGCCATTTACGGTCAAGTGTGATATAACTCCCCTGACTTTGTTTTATGCTAACCTGTTTACCATTGATCTTTACCACCAAACCCGATGATACCCATTCGGGATACCGGAAATAGACTGGCATATTGACAGGGGTCTTCGTTTCAAGGGTTAGCCGGGTAGTTTCTTCTGACGGGAACCTTGTTTCCTGCCTAATTTTAACCCCTTTCTCTTTCCATGTTAGTTCCGAGGGGATAAACAAATTAACAAACAAACCTCTATCATTATGGTAATATATCGCTTCGCCGTATTTTGCCTGGTTTTCGAAGCCTGTCCCCACGCAGCACCAGAACGAACTGTCGCGCGTGCTGTAAACCTTGTGCCCTCCCGGAAGCATAGGGAGAAAATAGGCGATCATCCCCGTTGCCGGATCCTGCTGTCCAAGTATATGGTTGTAAAGTCCCTTTTCATAATAATCGGCATATTTTTCGTCCGCTTCAAGACAAAAAAGATGGCGGGTCAGCTTTAACATATTGTAAACATTGCATGACTCACCAGTCACACCAGATAGGTGTGCAGACTGATGATCGGGCTCAAAAAACGACTCCCTGTCACTGTTACTTCCCGTACAAAATGAATGGTGACCGATAACTGTATTCCAGAAGAAACCGGCGATGATTTTGTTCTTTTCCGGCTCGCCAATCTCATAAGCCCGCGCCAAACCTATCAGTTTGGGAATGTAAGTATTGGCATGTTTACCCTTCAGGTTATCGACCTGAGCCATTAGCGGATCGAGCGTCTCCTCATGGTAGAAGAACTCCGCCAGCCACTTGTATTCCGGCTTTCCGGCAATTTCGTACAAGGTATAGAATGAATCGTTTACCCCGCCAAACTCGTTACGGATCATCACCTTTCGTTGTTCAGATGTGACTGTTTTAAGTTTTTGATGCGCCCACATCGCCATCTTTTCTACCACCTCCAGCGCTTGCTTGTTTTCGCAATAGAGATATTGATCGATCAGACCTGAAAATATCTTATGTAGTGTATACCATGGAGCCCAAACCGGTTTACCCGCTATATTCCGGTCGATCAGGTTTTGCGGGAAGGCACTCAGGTAACCATTTTGATTGAGCGCATTTTGTACCTCAGCCAAACCATTGACCAGTGTATCGCTCTTAAATTTATATATCTCCCTTCCTGTTGAAGCATATAACAGTGCCAGTCCCGAAAGGATATGACCGGTTGTATGGCCACGCAATTCACAATCTACAGATTCCCAGCCTGCCAACTTTCTAATTGTATCATAACCCCCCTCCAGCCCCGAAGCGACCCCTGCATTGTTACGAAAACTATGGAGCAGACTTTGAGTATTAACTGAAAGAATCCAGGCGCTCTCCCGCTCCATATTCTCGTTGAACCTGGAATCGAGCAGTTTCACATCCTGTAGGTCGAAGGCATAAGCTTTCATAAGTGCAGTTTCCTTCAATATTAATTTGTCCTGATGCTGACCCGGATAATGCGACTGTGCGAATACCGATCCCCGACCCATCCCGAAAGGCAGGACATTAATAATCACGAATAGGAAAGGTAATAACAATTTTACCATAATGGATATTTTTTGATTACTTTACTCAGTGTGTGAGTGTTCCGTTTATTTCTCTATCCTGAACCAGTCAAAATCGGCATAGCTCCCTTTTTTGATTCCAGGTTCGGCAGTGCAGAACAAGCCGACTTTCGAACCAATCCACAACTCATTTTTAGCCTGAAATGGCTCCCCAATCTGGATAAAATCAGTTCCGTTTCCGCTATAGAAAAATTGACATTTTGCATCAGGCGATGAGACCTTAACCCGCATAAAAACCTCGTTACCTTTGAGTCTGGCTGTTGCCTCTTTTTGTTCCTGACCACCCTGATCGGCTTTTTTACAGATGATCTGATCCAGCTGATAACCTGTTTCATCTTTCGAGATAGCCAGGTAGCTGTAATCGTTTCCCATGACGATCAATCCTGCCTGTTTTCCCTGCCAGACATCAAATTCGTTGGTCAGCTTTACTTTGGTGGTGGCTGTAAAATCCGGAGCCGGAAATTTCTGCATCAGCAGGTTGGGAACATTCCATAGCGGTTCACCTGCACCACTTTTGGGGTATGCAAGTAACCTGAGATACCCTTTCCCACGGAGCAGAACATACCAAGTGATTCGTTGATTGGCGGCCCATTGCCATTGCAACCCGAGCGTATCACCTGTAAACTCATCCGATTCCTGGGGCGTGCAAACCGGCCATTTTTTACCTACATTGGGTTTTTGATGTCTCAAAACCGGCTGACCGCAACCATCTCCGTCAGGATCGTCACCCATCACAGGCCAACCGTTTTTCCATATTACCGGCTGAAGGTGCACGATTCGTCCATAAGCCCCTTTATCCTGAAAATGGATAAACCACGATTCACCCATTTGCGTTTCAACCCAACCACCCTGGTGTGGACCATTGATAGGGGTGTTTCCCTGGGCCATCACCACCTTTTCTTCGTAAGGGCCATAAATATTTTTGGATCGAAGCGCCAGCTGCCAGCCCGTTGCAACACCGCCGGCCGGAGCAAAAATGTAGTAATAACCATCCCTTTTGTAAAGTTTAGGTCCCTCAACTGTTTTGTGGGCATCGTGTCCGTCGAATACATGTTTACCTTCACCAATCACTTTTGACCCGTCAGGATTCAGTGGCCAAACGGTAAGCAGACTATTGATACCAGAGCGGCTGGCAGCCCATCCTGTTACAAGATAAGCCTTCCCATCGTTGTCCCAGAGTGGACTTGAATCAATAATTCCCTTTCCGGATAAAACCAAAACCGGCTCGTCCCAATGTCCGAATGGATTTTTCGTTTTAACACTGTAAACCCCAAAATCGGGATCCCCCCAGAAAATGAAAAACTCCCCTTTGTGAAATCGGATGCAGGGGGCCCACACCCCTTTGCCATGTTGCGGAACACTGAAAACATCATCCGGAATATTTCTTTTAAGTGCATAATTGACGATTTTCCAGTTCACCAGATCCCTGGAGTGAAGGATAGGCAGTCCCGGAGAGCAGTTAAAACTGGAAGCGGTCATAAAATAGTCGTCACCCACCCGAATAACATCGGGATCGGAATAATCGGCATATAAAATGGGATTGGAGTAGGTACCGTCGCCATTATCCGACATCCATACCCGGGAAACAGCGGCTGAATCAGATTTAGGAACTATATTTTTGGAATAAGTTGTTTGACTGCCGAATAGTAAAGCGACAGCCAATTCAACGATTAATAATTTTCCGGAATGAGTTTTCATTTTTTATTCATTTAAATGGTATGCAGGAAACGATAATATTTATTCAACTCCGAGCGTCTTTAAAATGTATCCAACCGAATTAACTATTTCTGCCATTCAAAACTATATGATCCAGACATTAAGTGATATTCAACTGCCTCACGATTTTCGGTTTGAATCCGAATACTTTTATTCTCTTGAATAGGTTTTCCGGATTCCAAAACAGGACTTTCCTTTAATGCCGGCAAATGGATGGTAGCTGTTGAATTGGCAGGAACGGTAACCTTATAATTGATTTTCCCGTTTTCCCGTTTCCATCTGACCGAAATCCTTCCGAAGGGGGAGTCATGGTAACCTTCAGCCCAGTCCAAAGCAGTTATAAAATTAGTTTTCAGGAGGATGTTATGGAAGCCAGGATCGGCAGGATCGGGGAAGATTCCAAGAATGGCCTTATAGAGCCAGGCCGCACATTCCCCAAACATGATGTGATTTAACGAAGTAATCTTATTCTTATCGGGATTCCATCCTTCATAAAGGGTGGTGGCTCCATTAGCAATATAATATCCGAATGAGGGATGGGTATCCTGTGCAAGCAATTTGAAAGCCAGGTCTGCTTGTCCGTTTTCACTCAGACTGTTGAATAAAGTTTTAGCTCCCAACAATCCGATATCGATATGATCATTGCTTTCGTGAATTTTCTTTACCAGTTTGTCAACAACTTTGCATTTAATATCCTCAGGTACTATCTTATAATAAAGTGCGGCAGATAGTTCGGTCTGACTTCCACCCGCATAAATAGCGGTTTCCTTATTCAGAAATTTGGTGTTGATTGCCGATTTAATCTTCACGGCAAGCTTTGAATAGTAAGAATGGTCCTCTCCCCGGTCAAATAGGATGGCAGCTTCAGAGAGAATCTTTGCATCCTGATAGAAGTAGAGTGAGGAAATATATTCAGTATTACTTTTCGTATGGATGGGTGACCAGTCGCCCAAAGCCCAGTCAATCAGCCCATCCTTGCTTTTCCGTTCAAGAAGGTCAACATACTTTTTGATGCTGTTGTAAGTACGATCAAGCAAGGTTTTATCCCCGTAAAACTGATAAATCTGCCAGGGAATGATGGCTATTGAGCTTACCCAGTCGGAGCCATTTGCCCAGTGATATCCCCAACCGGCGCATGGAATTATATTGGGCAAAGTCCCGTTTGGCAGCTGTTCGTCGAGATGGTCGTTCAGCCATTTTTCATAGATCGTGATACCGTCATAGCTATAGAGCGCTGTTTCAATCGCAATGTGAGCATCGCCTGTCCAACCGTTTTTTTCCCTGTGCGGACAGTCAGTAGGATAGCCATACAGGTTGTTCAGATAGGAGTTGTTAGTAGCTTCAAATAGTTTATTAATCAGCGAATTGGAAGTTCTAACCTCTCCAATTTTGGGGACATCGCTATGTACGACCAAAGCTGTAAGATTTGTTTTACCCAATTCCATCGGAACAGAAGTCCTGACCTCCACAAATTGGAATCCTTTGTAATTGAAATGAGGCGAGAATATTTCCGACCCAATCCCTTTCAGCGTATAAACATCTGTTCCAAAAGGATCGGGCGGGTCACCGGGGCCAGGTAATAATCTTTTCGATATCGTTTCGAAATCTACTAACCCAGATTCGTATAATTTCTCACCATGCTTCAGCGTGATTTCCGTTCCGGCTGGACCCTGAACCTGAAGTCGGGTTATTCCAGCAATATTTCTGGGGAAAGAAAAGACATAAGTTTTCGGGTCTATTTTTTTTACAGAAACAGGAGTAAGTTCCTCAGTCACCCTGATCGGATGAAGTTGTTGGGAGACGATGTTTTGTGAAGGGGCACCTGTTAATGTTGCAGATTTCCAGGAGCTGTCCTTAAAGTCCGGTAAACACCAACTTGTTATTTCCTTGCCTGCATCGAAATATTCACCGGAATAGATACTGTTAAAAATGATTGGACTGTCTGTGGTTTTCCAGCTTTGGTCTGTTGATATGATTTCGGAAGTACCATCTTCGTAGCTAATCCTGACATCCATGCAAAATTTAGGACGCGATCGCCATGGCGCTTTTTCGAAAAACCAGACAGCCTTTGACTGCAAGTTGTACCAGCCGTTCCCTAAAGTCAGGCCAATGGCATTTTCACCTTCTTTCAACTGAGGGGTGATATCGAGGGTCGTATAAAGTGTGCGCCTGTCAAAGCGGGTAAACATGGGGTCCAAAATACGATCTCCTATTTTTACACCGTTGACATACAATTCGTAAAGACCAGAAACTGCCGTATAGGCTCTTGCTGACTTTATCTTTTTTTTGATGGATATGCTTTTTCTGAAGTAGGGAGCAGGCCGGTAGTCAATTGGATTCCCGTCAGAAATCCAGTTTCCCTGCCAGTTGGATGGTGTCATCATTCCAGTTTCAAACCGGGAAACAGGAGCATAAGAAGAATTACGTTTTTTTTGATCCCAGTATTTCACGGTCCAATAATAGGTTGTGAATGGCTGTAATTCGCTTCCATAATAAGGAATCCGACACGTTCCCGAAATAACTTTGCCAGAGTTCCAGATTTTCCCTTCCCCTTTCGTCACCGTCGCAGAATCGGTATCTATCAGAATCTGCCAGGCAGTTTGTCCCGAGTTTTGAACAGAATCGCTTATTTGCCACGAAAGCCTGGGATTTGGGTTATCGATACCAAGGGGAGATGTCAGGTATTCGCACAGTAATTTGACGGGAGTTCCGGCAATGGCTAAAGTGTGGAGAAGATAAAAGATAATTATAAAGGGAGTGGTTTTCACACAAAACTATATTTAAAGATTGAGGAATACATGACTTAACAAAATTTAATTACTTGATATTATGGAGGATTCGCCGGTTTTAAGATTTAATTTCCAAGGTTTTGGTTCCGGAAGCCACAATTTCCCGTCGCCAATTTCGAGTGGCATCCAGATATAGCGGGAATCGTACTGGGTCTTGGGTTTCCAGATATCCCCCATAAATATGACAGTTGTTTCCTTCGTCCCGTTAACCTTAATGAGCATTGTGGATTGTGAGCCATAGGTATTGGTAGCTACCGGAGCAATATCCCTAAATTCAGTCCATGGTCCCTCGAGTGTAGGGGCAGTTGAATATTTATTAGGATTGGCATTCCAACCTGTTAATCCAGAGCCTATTGAATAATATAAACCATTATAATGGACAATGGCCCCCCCCTCCATATGCGCTTTCACCAGGGTCATCTCCTTTTCAACGTCCATGTAATCGGAAGATAATCTCGCAATCCGGAAACCAAACGGACGGTCTTCAAAAACCAGGTAGGCTGTACCATCATCGTCGATAAACTGACCAATATCGCGGCTCTCGTGACCAAGCGGACGAAATCTCCTGACAAATTTATATTCACCGTCGGGTTTGTCACATACGGCAATTCCCACCTGAGCAACCTTATAATTTCGGTCATCCACATGAAAATACATGATGTATTTTTTGGATTTTGGATTGTAGAAAACCTTTGGCCGTTCCAGTACCCAGTTTGCTGACAGTGAATCAGGAGGCAGCATTTTAACCACGTTCCCCCTGAATTTCCAGTTGAGAAGATCTTTCGATGAATAGCAACTTACATAACGGTATTTCGGGTCAAGTCCCTTTCCCCGCTGTTCGCCGTACCAGAAATAACTCTTTTTAATTTTGATGATTCCACCTCCGTGGGCCTGAATGTGATTGCCATCCTGATCTGGCCACACCTCTCCAGGCTTAAAAATTTCGAGGCGGGATTGCTTTCCCGAAGACTGGGCTTTAACGACAGGGGTCACAACAAAAGCGATCAGCACTAAACCGCAAAAAAATAAGTAGTTAATTGAATTCATTATAAAAGGATTATGACATTTTACAAAATGATAGCCTGATTAAAATTCGATTTTCAATCCCTTCCGGGATTTGCCTTCTGGCGGATGCCTACGGCACAATCTTACGAAAAAGAATCATACTTTTTTTCAATATCACCTAATTTTTACAGAACTGGGCTCCGCTGCTTTTTTGTACATCTCCCGCACCATTATGGGTAAGACGGGGCTGCTATAAAACGGTGAGAAACCATTCCGGTTGGCTTTATCCACATTTACATGAGTGATGAAAAAGCCGTAAGTATGGGTTGTTTTATCTATCCAGGGATAGGCTCCGGCCCAGCCTGGACTACTGATTAATACAGCCTTTCCTTCATTATCCAGTTCTTCGCGCCATTCGCCCAGTCCGTAAATTCCATTGTGCATTTGAGCTCTTACCCGCTCCACAAATTCGTGTTCAGAGACCTTCGCTTCCCCAATCTGGTCAGCCTCCATTTCGGTAATGGCGGTTTCGGACAAAATCCGCTGACCTTTAAAAATTCCGCGATTAATGATCATGTTCAGGAAAGTGGCATAATCGTGCAAAACTGTCCGCGCGCCGCCACCCAGCATTGGACTATGACCTCCACCCTTATGAACAGGTGTAAAATGGGTATTTTTCAACCCCAATGGTAGGGCTATTTTTTCCTGGAAAAGGGATTCCCAATCTTTTCCGGTTGCCAGTTCTGCCATTCTTCCTGCGACCTGCATTGCCAAACCACCATATTTAAATTCAGTTCCGGGAAGTGCGTGCGCTGACAGTCCGACAATATTTTCCACAGATTCCTTCAATGTCTTATAATCGTCCCGATGAGCCCCATTGGGCTGATAATCGGGATAACCGGAGGTGTGTGATAAAAGCTGGCGAAGGGTAGCAGTTCCTTTCACATCGGTAAATTCGGGCAACCATTTATTTACCTTATCGTCCCACGAAAGCTTTCCCCCGTCGACCACGGCAGCAATTGTTGCAGCTACCAACCACTTTCCTGCCGAGGCAATATAAACCACCGTATCGGAAGTATAATTTCCGTAGAATTTATCGAGAATCACCTGATTATCTTTGACAATAATCAGTCCTGCACCAGAGTAATACCCATTATCCACCCATAACTGAATCTTACCGTTTACAAATGATAAGTCATACTTTTGTTTGGACGATTGCCTGACACGATTACTACAGAATATGCTAACCAGAAAGATTCCAATGATGGCTATCGATACAGCAATTTTCATTATTCCATTTTTTTCAACCTTAACAATGCTTCAAGGTAATAATAATCGGCATAAATAATTGAGGCATCAATCTCAGAACCTTTGGGTTTATGACCCGTGGAATGCATCAAAAAAGCCTGGTTTTTATCTCCGCTTAAATATTCAGATGAAGAGAGTTTCGTTAACAGTGACAGGGCTGCATTTTTATATTTTGCCCTGTCAGCCTCATCATTTACAAATCCTGAAAGCTCCAGCATCGCAGAAGCCGCCACCGCAGCAGCAGATGCATCTTTAGGAACATTGGGGATTGCTGGATCATCAAAATCCCAGAAAGGAATTCCATCTTCAGGTAACCGCTCGATAAATACATTAGCCAGCTTTTTTGCCGTTTCCAGAAATTCAGATTTTCCCGTTTCGCGATAACACATGGAATAACCATAAATTCCCCAGGCCTGGCCGCGGGCCCACATGGAACTGTCAGCAAACCCCTGATGCGTAACCCCTTTGATAAAATGACCGTCAATGGTATCGAAGACTGCCACATGAAAGGTGGAATAATCGGGACGGATCAACGTATGCATACACCTTTCGGCATGTTTTACCGCCATACTACAAAACTGAGGATTGCCACCGTTTTTCGATGCCCAGAAAAGGAGCTCGAGGTTAATCAGATTATCGATAATCGTATTGTGTGGCCAGTTCATTGTTTCACGCATCGCAGGCCACGACAGGATCGTACCTACTTTGGAATTATACAATGTGGCCAGTGAATCGGCTGCAATCAGCAGAAATTTGCGATAAACTGAATCTTTTGTTAAACGATATCCATTCCCAAAACTGCAGAAAAGCATAAAACCCAGGTCGTGATTATCGACCGGAACGGAGAGTACACCTCGTAATGGAGCGCTAAAATTCTGCGCATTGGCCAATATTGCCTTATTTCCAGATGCTTCATAGGCTTCCCAGAGAAGACCTGGCCAGAATCCGCTGGTCCAGTCATAAATATTGACCTTGTTCCATTTGGTTTGTCCCGGATAAATATTTCGCGGCATACTATCTGTTTCCGATAAACTGTTCATGGTGGCCATCGTTTTTGAAATACAGTAATCCAACATTTTTTTTGTATCGGGCGCTTCTGTCGTTCTCTTCCCTGTTGAACACGAAAAAACCAAGATCAACATTACGAAGACAATTGCCGGTAAGTTTAAAAACTTCATATTATATTTTTTAAAACAATATATATATCAATTCATTAACTCCAACCATATCGCCAGACCTCCCGATGGAAGAAGTTCAGGTTGCAGGATCGATTTGTTGGTAACTGTCAATGTTTCAATTCTTATTTTTGTAAGCGTCTCCATTTGGGCATCATCGGAATAGAGATGTGCCATATATTTCTTTCCTTCCGGAAGAAAATCAAATGAGATCTGGATTTTTCGCGCTTCGGTGTTCGTTATGGCGCCTACAAACCATTTCATTCCGCTGCGTCGGGCGAATATGGCATATTTTCCGATCTCACCCGAAAGAACCTTTGTATCATCCCAAACAGTAGGAAGTTTTTTAAAAAATTCTGTTTCAGGAACTCCCGAAAGCATTTCGGGTCTATCGTACCAGTAGAGGGTTTGCAACGGACTGAAAAAGACAACTCCAAGTGCCAGCTGATGGCCATGGGTAGTTTTCAGCCGCTTATCCATATAACAGATCGTGTAATCCGCCGGTCCTGCGATATATCTTGTAAAAGGTAAAACTGTATTATGGGTAGCAGTCGGGAATTCCTCGTTACCACGGATTCCCTCAACAGTGAGGATATTGGGCCAGGTACGGTTTTCACCCGTTGTCCGAAACTCATCGTGGATATTCACCATCAACTTGTTATCGGCAGCTAATTGAATCGCTTCGTGCAACCATGTCGTCCATCTTTGTGAACCCACCTCGACAAAACCGAATTTGACACCGGCAATTCCCCATTTTTTATAGAGCGGAAAGATTTCGCGCATCTGCTTTATCAGCGCCTGCTGATTCACATAAAGCCAGATTCCGACTCCTCGCTCTTTACCATAAGCGATCCACTTTTGCAAATCGAGGTTGATAGCTACTTTCGAGGCATCGGAGTTGAAATCAAAGGCCGGGCCATACCATTTCCAGTCGTAAAGAATATATTGCAAGCCATTTTCGGCCGCAAAGTCGATGCAGGCTTTTGCATTTTTGTTGGTCTGCGCAATTTCGCGCATAATTTTTCCGGGTTTAATCCACGAGATATCTGGAATAGTGGACGGTTTATTCAGGTTGAGTAAAATGTCGTTGTGTTCGAGGAGTTCTCCCGGTTTTTCGGCTGCCATAATCACGCGCCATGGGGTATCGAAGGGGGTGATCGCATCAACAGGAGACCAGATAGAGGTGACCAACGTTCCTGGTTGGTTAGGTTTTACACCGAATTTAGTACGGGCATAATCCACCATTTGAGCTTCGGCTAACGTGACAAAAAGACCATTTGGCAACTCGCAGGTCAATGGTCTTTCCGACTCATCAGTCTGGTTTTCAAGCGGGATTAATTCATAAGGGGCCTGTGCCCACCTATGGTACCACGCTTTTGTACCGGATGGCATTACAAATTCGCTGTTCTCTTTGACAATATGGTAATATAACCCTTTGGGATTAAGTGGAAAATGGTAGCGAAAGGCAATGCCTTCATTGTACGCTCTGATCTCAATCTGAAGCTGATACCCTTTTTTATCCCTTTTTTCAAACAGGAACGACGATTGGTTGTAGCTTTCTTTTACAAAACTCCTTTCCCCAAGGGGATTTGCCCAGGTTGTATTTATGACTGTATCCTTACGGGAGATAATATCCATGTCATCAACGAAGTGAAAGTTCGTATCGGGTTTGATAGCCATCGCCAGTTCGGAGATCTGGTTATCAAGCACGATGTCGAGTTTCGAGGCTTCGACAACTGGTTTTCCTTTGTAATTAACCCAATAGGAAAGCTCCAAACCGGGATGATTCATCGTGGAAAAGGTGATTATATAATTTCCATCCGGGGATTTAATTTCGTACCTCTTTGTTACGGCAGAATTTTCAGATGCCTGGCAGTGAAGAAAAAACACTCCAAATAGAATTATAAGATAAACTGATGGAATAAATCGGCACATGGTCAGATCTTTGAGTTGAGCTATTTTCTAAATCAGAAAAATCGGAATCGGTAAAAAAGTTCCTGAAAACCGATCGGTAAAAAACAGCCTGCAGCAACAAATTAGGATTGACTGCAGGCTGCATTTTATTGACATCAATATAATTTCAGTACTTTAATTACCAGCTTGGATTCTGTTTTAATTTTGGATTCAGGTCGATTTGAGCCGTCGGAATCGGTTGCAAATAATTCTTTAGGGTAAAATTCCGGTTTGTCGCCTGTTCCGTGATAACAGCTCCTGCCTTTGTCGGGACAATACCGGCGTAGGAGGAGACAACGATATCCGATTGTGTCCTGTTTGATGCAGGATATGCAGCTGCAGTCAGAATAGGATTCTTCGTATTTGGATTGATAGCTGTAGAAAATTCTGTCGCAATTCCGTTATAGGTTAAATAAACTCCACATATCGGTTTACCTTTTAACTCAGTCTCAGCAATCCCCCAACGGCAGAGATCCATCAGACGCTGACCTTCAGCATGTAATTCTAGTGCGCGTTCACGACGGATCTCTCCCAGAAGTGTAAGCGCAGGATATGGAGCAATCAGTGCATGAGTTAATGGTGCCACACCGGCACGGGCACGCACCTTGTTGATCGATAAATTAAGGTCAACATCAGAAATATCCCCATTACCTAATTCGCAGGTCGCTTCAGCATAAATCAGGTAAATCTCAGCCAGACGAATGTGCAGAAAATCAGCAGATTCTTCATATTCCGTACGCAGGGCGCTTTCAGTGATAAATTTTCTGCCACCATAACCACCGCCACCTGTTAGATTTGGTATATTCTGATAAGTTGCAGAAGCAAGTGTAGTAATGTCAATTGCATAATTAGAGCCTGTTTTGTATTTATTATATCCCCAGTACCAGGCCATTGGTTTTGTAACAAGTCCTACCAGACGGTAATCGCGGTTAACAAACTCAGAGGTCATTGTTGTGTATCCCTGGAATAATGGAGAGTATTGTACCGGAAGTCCGTCTGTGCATAGGTACATATCCATGAGTTTACGCGTCACACCGGCGGGAACTGTTTGCGTCAGGTTCATTCCACCTTTACGATTTGTAAAATCAAAAACGCTGCGGAATATAGCCTCCTGGTTAGATGACTTATTCAAACCATTTGGATTTGATTGTGCATCTTCAAGATTGAAAAGGTAGAAATAACTGGTGTGAGCATACATTGCTTTATTGGCAACGGAGGATGCAGTTACTGCATCCACACCATTCCAGAGTGAGAACTGGTTCCCGTCGATGATCTCCTTTGATAGCGATTTTGCCATTGTCAGGTAATCATTATACTTAGTAGCGCTGTAACCTGCTGTTCCCGCTCCTGAGGAAGTTCCGTCACCATCGGTAGTGTTCTTCACATATTTTTCCCAGGTTCCTTCATACAGGCATACACGCGCCTTCAAAGCTTTTGCCGCTTCAAGAGTAACATGACCGTCGTTGGCTGTTGATGCTTTTGTGATACTGGCTTTATTGAGCAAAAGAATTGCACTATCGAGATCATTGACAATCTGATCCATCACCTGATAGCGGGAAGCTCTCGGCCCCCAAACAACATCAGAGGTTGTCTGGGTAGTCTGGTTGGCGATTGGTACGCCACCAAACCGTTTCAGCAAAAAGAAGTGGTGCCATGCGCGGAAGAAATAGGCCTGACCTGCCGGACCGGCAATTTCATCTTTTTTGGAATATATTTTAACCTTATCGAGGAATACATTGACTTTACGAAGCCAGGTGTAAGCCTGTTCCCAGTAAACATCAGTTGGCCCAACCGTATTATTACCGCTACCCTGGGCATTTGCCTGAGAATTAATATCCGTGCCATAATCAAAAAGAATAGGATAGGTATTGTTCCCACTGGCGTTGGTTGAATTTGCCTGCCATCCATAAACGTTTGTATGGAGATCGTTGGCGCCAGCTTGAAACTGGCTGAGATTGCTGTAATAAATTGCTTCACTCAGTACAGCCTGTGGTTGCTGATCGAGAAAGGCCTGTTCGCAACTGGTCAGCATCGTGCCCAAAGCTGCAATTCCTAAAATGATGTGTTTTATTTTCATGTTCTTAGCTTTTCAAATTAATAAATTAGAAAGTCAAATCAATACCTAATGATACCGTACGGGAATAAACATCCACATTACCCTGACCTGCGGCAGCCTGACTTTCAGGATCGAATCCGTCTTTTACATTGTCGAATTCGAAAAGGTTGTCACCTGATAACCAGAAACGGACATTACCTAAACCCACCTTTTTAACCATCATTTGTGGCAAGGTATAACCAAGCACGATAGATTTACATCTGCCATAGGAGACATTCGACACATTAATATCGTTGATGTAAGCATAGTTCCAGTTGTTACGTGCAGTATTGCGGGACATTACGGGGTATTTTGCATTTGGATTTTCTGCACTCCACGTGTTACCCAAAAAAGTGCGATTTTGATTTTGGTAACCTACACGGAAAGGTCCGGATAAGGAACCGGTACGGACAACGTACTGTTGACCTATCCCCTGGAAGAAAGCGTTAAAGTCGAAGTTTTTGAATGAAGCGCCAAGATTGACCCCAAAGTTATAATGCGGATTGGCATCACCATAATAGTCCAGATCGGCGGTGGTAATCGAACCGTCGGCAACAGTATAATTGCCACTGGCATCTTTTGGACCCCGCAAATCAAGTTTTCTCACACTACCAGGTGTTAGCCGGTCAACTCCTAATTTAGTCGTACCGTTATATCCTGGTATTGGAATAAGTGAACCGGACCCACTAACCTTTGTATAATAATCGAGCACTTCAGCTTCATTCTGGAGATAACCATTCGTTCTGTAGACATACAGGGAATTGATCGGTTTACCTTCAACTGTACTGTTTAACCCGGCAGCTACAGAAACCTTTCCAGGATAATGGGTTACTTCGGTACGGGCATCGGCTAAAGATAGACCAACATTATAGTTAAAGTCCTCTCCTACTTTATCTTTCCACTGTAAAGAGAGCTCGAAACCTTTCGCAACAAAATTTCCATCGTTGGTTTTTGGCGCTGTAGCTCCAAGCACATTGGGGTATGTAACATCAATTAACATCCCTTTATTCTCGCGGACAAAGTAATCGAATGATCCAGCCAGACGGTTGTTCAATACCGAAAAATCAAGACCATAGTTCGTTGATGCAACCCGCTCCCAGGTACGATCACGGCTCGTCATAGCAGCAACAAAAGCTGTGGCAGTCTGAGCCGGAGTAGTTCCAAACACAGTGGTTCCCAACGTCATATTGGAGATATAGTCATAGTTACCAATCCCCGAAAGAGAACCCATTTCTCCATAGGAAACGCGAAGTTTCAGGTTATTGAAAATATTGAGTTTTTTGATCAGGTCAAATTCAGAGACACGCACACCAGCAGAGGCGCCTACAAAATCGGCCCATCTGTTTTCAGGAGAAAGTTTGGACGAACCATCCCGACGATAGGATGCCTCCAGAAGATACATTTCCTTAAAATCATAATTTAAACGTCCAAGATAGGAAACAAGACCAGTGGTATAAGCATTACCCGAGTTATCGTCATAGGTAGCATCACCCGTATTGATTGCATCCAGTTTATCATCAAGCATATAGGCACGTTTACCATATAAATCATTAAAAACCTCCTTTTCCGCAGTCATACCTGCCATTAATGCAATATGGTGATTTTGAATCGCTTTGTTGTAATTTGCAAATGTTCCGTAGGTGGTATAAAGATTGTTTGAATAAGTATCGGCTACTGCACGGTTACTTAATGCTGTCTGGAAGAAGATATTGTTGACCTTTCCTGTTTCTCCGGCCCAGTCGTACATCGTCTCAGTAGTGTTGCGCTGCACTTTAAAACCCTTACGCTCCTTCATATTGGCATTTGCGCTAAAGATCAGACCCTTCAGGGGTTTAAAAAATCCCATGTCGACCGTTAATTTACCCCCTGCCCGAAAGATATTTTCGGTATTGTTCGTACGTCCTCCTTCAATCAATTTACATAGGATATTGTTTGTTCCAAATGCATCGTAGAATTGTCCAAGAGGGTTGTAAAGCGGGAAAATAAACATATCCTGAACTCCATAACCAACACCATCAGTTGGTGTACTTACCAGACGCTTGTCATACGATACATTGACTTCGGCTTTCGCCCAATTATTCATTTTGTAGTCAACATTGGTGCGGAAGGTATATTTTTCAGTACCATCAAGGGCAACTTTAATCAGCGAACGATCCTTGGCATATCCCAGAGAGGTCATCACCTTTATTTTATCGCTACCACCCGAAACAGTGAAGTTATGGTCTTGTCCCCAGCTATTCCCGTAAACAGCATCAAACTGGTTTGCCGTAGGGTCCATAAAAAGTTTATTGTCCTCTCTCCATACGGTTTCGTTATTGGCCAGTTTTTTGTAAACAGCTTCAGTAAATAGCCAGTAGTTATTTGTCGTACCCGATGCTACTGCATCATTGGTATTTGCTTCAATACTCATCTTTGCCCATTCCTGACCAGAGGCAACAGGGAAACGGTTGCCAATGTAATTAAGGTGGGTACTTCCCGAATAACTTACTTTAACTGCACCTTCTTTGCCCCGTTTTGTTGTTACAAGGATGACACCGCCTGCAGCACGTGTACCATAAATTGAAGCTGCAGCATCTTTCAGGACCGAGACCGATTCAACATCATTAGGATTGATCTGTGAAAGTTCCCAGCTATAGGCTGCAATACCATCAATTACAATCATCGGATCAACTGAATTCACGGAGATTCCACCACGTAAGGTAATTGAGGTTCCTTCGTTTCCCGGACGTGAAGAGGTGCGGGTAATTGTAAGACCGGGAATTTCGCCCTGCAATGCAGAAGCGATATTGGTAGTTGCCTTTCCTTTTAAAACTTCATTTCCACTCACCTGAGCAACAGCTCCCGAAAGGGTGATTTTCCGTTGGGTACCATAACCAACTACAACGACATCTTCCAACCCAATCGATTCATCTTCCAGTTTCACATTGATTTGTGACTGATTGCCAACTGTCTGCTCAATTGTTTTCATGCCAACGAAAGAATAGGCCACAACTTTCCCGTTTGCAGGTAATTCCAAAGAGTAAGCACCTTCATTATTCGTAGTTGTCCCAGTCATTGTCCCTTTTACCAATATAGTTACCCCCGGAAGTGGTAATCCTTTACTGTCTGTAACAACTCCCTTTATGGTTTTGCCTTGTTGTGCAAAGGCCTGTGAAAACGTCAGCATGATGCTCAACACAACGATGCCAATAATAGAATACAGCTTTTTCAGTTTTCGGCTGTTCCCGTCAGAGATCTCATTCGGTTTTTGTTTCATAAATCTTAATTGTAATTGTTAAACTTTAATTTTATAATGTGCGTTTGAGTTCATTCAATGTGATGTTTTTTTCATAAGATTTTTCTTCCTGGACTCAATGTAAAACTAAGGTTAAAACAGTGTGTCCTGTTTGTTATTAAATAGCAAAAGAGTCCCAATTTATGATTTGGGACTCCTGAAAATTTTCTTCTATTCAATTGTTTTACTGCACTTTAAACTTGAACTAACTTAAATGTTAAAAAATGTTAGTACCATTTTTATTTTGGCACTCTTAAACTTCAATTTTTGGTTAAATTTTCCTTCCCGAAAAAGAGTAATAAACACATTTAATAAATGTGGCTTGCGGTTGGGAGCTGGGGATTAGCGACCGGGGAATTGCTACAGGAATAAAGCGACTGAAAGCTGGCGGCTGACAATTTGCAGATCACTTTATGTAGAAGGCGCTAATTAAAAGATTTATTCTTGATAATAATTCAATTATTCTTCGATATAAAAGATTTACTCTTCAGAATAAATTTTAGTTTCAGGTTTGTTTCAGCTCCTTTAGATAATCGGCGGGGGTTTTGCCGGTTTCATTCTTAAAGATGCGGTAAAAGGAGGTTTTGGAGTTAAAACCACAGTGCTGGGCAATGGCGATAAAGGTATATTTAGCAAATGCCTTATCATCCATACATTTCTTTACCTCCTCAACGCGGTATTTATTGATAAAGTCGGAAAAACTTTGGTCAAGGTCCTGGTTCAATACCTGTGATATTTCGTGCAAAGGATAATTGATCTCCGAAGCCAGATCTGCCAGTTTCAACTCGGCATTCAAATAGGGCTTCTTCTCTTCCATATACCGCTTTAACTCATTAATTATAACAGAGCTGTGGCTTTCCGAAATCTTTGAGCCCTTGTATTTTTCCAACTTTTGTGGAATCTCAACCGGTTTGATACCATCCTTCTGAAGTTTTTTGATGTATTTTAGGATGATAAAAGTGCCAGACACAACAACCAGGATAAGAAATACGAAAAACAACGGAGAACTGAATATTGAATGATAGAGAACAATACGTATTTTAACACTGTTTGGTGAGTCATCTGATTCTCCTGCATTTCTAACCTTGAAGGTATAATTACCCGATTTCAGCTTCTCATAAAATGCGGTATTGCTGCTCCCGTTATTTCTCCACTCCTTGTCAAACCCCTCTAATTTGTACTCATATTTATTATCTGTCGGATTAATGTAATTAAGGGCCACAAACCGGAAACCGATACTATTTGAGCGATCACTCAACCGGATCTCCTCACTGGCCACAATTGGAAGATTAATTGCTGATTCCGGTCCGGGAGCCACCGCTTTTCCAAAAAGAAAGAAATCGGTCAGACGGATTTTTGATTTGAGTGCAGTTTGTGTCGCTTCAGATGGAGTGAAATAGACCAATCCCTTTTCATTGCCAAAATAGAGTGTCCCATCGGGTGCAAGATAATTGGCTGCAGGTGAAAATACGAGTCCTGGCAATCCATCCGAAATGGAAAATCGGATGAATTTTTGAGACAGGGACGAGAATTTGCAGAATCCTTTTAATGTACTGATCCAATACTCTCCGGTACTGCTCTCGATAATCGCACATACCGAATTATCCGGTAACCCATCTTTATCGCGATAGATTTTGCACGTTTTCAAGCCCGGATCGATCATCATCAAGCCACCCCGTTCAGTGCATATCCAGATATTTCCAGCCTGATCCTCATAGATATAATTTGTTTTGAAGCTATTTACAGCAGTCTCCGGGAGGTCAGCTTTTTCAAGTTTGTCACCTTTTGGTAATAAAACAGAGGTGCCCGACATCGTTCCCGCCCATAATCGGCCTTTGGAATCAAAGGTGATTTCAAAAATCTCGTCACTCTTAAGTTCGCAGTTTTGCCGGTTAAAATTGAGAATGCTTTTGTCAGAAGGAGAATATCGGTATATTCCATTGAATGATGCGATCCAAAGATTACCACTTTTATCGGTTTCAAAACCGTAGGCATTCCCCTGTGAAAAAATCTGTGAATCCAGAAAAGGTTTGATTCGTTGTTCCGAAACCGAAAAACGACTGATTCCTCCCCCATAAGTACCAATCAGAATATCACCCATAAATGGATAAACTGCAAGAATAATATTAGATCTTAATCCATTTTTATCAGTTGGATTTGCCATGAAGAACTTAGCCACACCACCTTTCCTGCTAATCTGGATCAAACCATTTCGTGTCCCGAAATACTGGGCGCCATCGGGGGCAAAATAGAACGACCGAATACTCTTATTTGCTTCGGGATAAAGGGAGGTTACCGGATGAAGCTTGAAACTTCCTGAAATACTTTTGATATAATTAACTCCTCCCGTATAAGTTCCAATCCAGTACCTGTTATTTTCATCCAGATAAAAGGAATAAATCGAATTTGAACTGATTGAAGATGGATTATTTTCCTGATTCTTAATCGATTCAACTTGTCTGGTTCTCACATTGATCACACTTAGACCACCACCATCTGTCCCTGCATAGAGGAGCTCCTTATTATCACAATTAATGGTTAAAATGATGTTGTTCTCAAGGCTTACCCCGGGCG
Organism: Prolixibacteraceae bacterium; assembly: GCA_963675995.2. Classification (GTDB taxonomy): domain Bacteria; phylum Bacteroidota; class Bacteroidia; order Bacteroidales; family Prolixibacteraceae; genus JAAFHB01. The sequence continues at coordinate 104,194 of CAXXIY010000001.1, forward strand.
AAAACACCTTAGCCGACAGGTCGAATTCGACAATTCCATTATTCGTTGTCCCCAGGTAGATTTTATTTCCGATATTACAAACAGATGTAAATGAGTTGAATGCATCCTCCGGAGAAGTTTTAAATACGAAGAGGTCCCTCCTTTTATCGGCAACTGAAAACCGGACAAGTCCTGAGCGAGTCGATAACCAACAATTCCCATGTTTGTCGGGAAATATCCCCGTAATATTGCTGGTTTTATAATTCCGTAAATCGGTAAAAACAAAATGTTCTGAATGTCTGGTTTTAGTGTTTACTAGGTACAAACCATTTGTTGTCCCAACACATAGATTGCTGTCAGGCATCACCGCTAAAGCCTGGACAGAAATATTTGCGCTGTCAATTCTTATCCGGTCAAACCTGTCGGAGAAAGTGCTGTAACGGAATAACCCCGTTGCTGTTCCAACCCAAAGATTTTTTCCAAAATCTTCAGTAATCGTATAAACATTCTCAACTGCTTCAGGAAATTTTGAGGAATAAGGTCTTATTTCGACTCCGTCATACCGGTCCAATCCCTCCAGGGTACCAAACCAGATAAACCCGAAAGAATCTTTATATATCGCTTTCACCAAATTATTAGACAAACCATTTTCCACAGAAAGTCTTGAAAATGAACGATCATTCCCAAAGCTTAGCGTTTGAAAAGAGCACCAAAAGAAAATCAGGATTAACTGTCGAAACAGCTTCATTTGACTAATAAGTTTATGCAGCTAAAATTAAGAATTTCGAGCGTAAATCTAACAAGGATTATAGCGCTATCATTTTCATTCACTCAATTACACTTCCCTTTATCTGCTATTGCCGTTTAAAGTGATTTTCAATATATTGTAAGGCTTCACTTATATCCATAGCATTGCTTGATGGCCCCAATCTGATGTACAATTCCTCATCAAAACCAGGTTGCCGAAGAAAAACAGGCCGCTTAGCCTGAAGGCAATCAACAACACAAATGGTTTTCTCATCCACTATCTCGAGTCTTGACCGGATATAAGGGCTGATATCTCTACCCAGGCAGGTGCGTATCAGCGTCCAAAGGTGAAGCAGAAACTTATCCTCATTGGCAAATTTATCGGTTCCTATCCCTTCAATGGAACCATCGTCACGAACCCCGATCAGCAGCGTTCCACCGGATGAATTCAGAAAGGCAGAAATGGTTTTCAGACAAGCTCTTTCAATAGCCGGGTTGGTTTTACCCTGACGAATATCCCACCGAAGTGTCGACTTAAATTCTATTAAATTCCCCTCACCCTCGGCAATCAGAGCTGATATCTGCTTTTTGGGGAGTTGCTTTTCAATTAGAGCCCAGAGATAATAGGTTTGTACCCTCACCACTCCAGCCAGGAGCTCGGCAAAAAGTTCTTTCGGCTGAATCCGGAGCGATATAAGACCTTTAACATATTCAACAGATGTGATTACTCCTGAAACCAGCAATAATGGTAAAACGATTCCTGAGCTATGGATCCCGCCCAAAGCCTGCATTGCCACTTTCTGTTCATTTGAGAAACGGTCATAACAAAGTCTTAAAAGCTCAGGGAAAGGTTGGGATTCATTCTCATCCAGGCTGAACTCACTCATCACATTCGCCGTAAATTCATTGACATGCTCCATCAATCCTGTTATTGTGGTAAAGGAAAATCCAAAAAGCGGATCATCTTGAGTGAGGGGTTGAAGCGTTGACTTTCCGGAGGTCTTAATCATCACAAAAAGATCAGAGTTAAGTTGATTTTCCCAATCGCTTATGAATGGATCTCCACTTGAAATAAGTATATCCTTACAAAAAGCAAATAATACAGATGAGCTCAATTCTTTCCGCTTAAAATCGTAAAACAACTGTAGATCAGTAACAATCATACGGATCAGCCCAATCGAGGGATGTGAAAACAGATTACCTCCAGGCGTTTTTAGTGGTTCGGAACCTGTAAAAACAACATGGTTGGAATCTAATGTATTAAAATCCAACATTCCAGGATCAAAAGCAATCTCAAATGAATCAGCATATTCCTTATAAGTTCTCATCCGGTTATTATTTTAAAAAAATATAAATAAACAATTTTAAGGTAAATATGGAGAAAAAAGAATACAATGGAAGTAAGAATGCCAATTTTTTTGTATCTTTCCCCACAAAGATTTTGAAAAGGTTGATTCCCTGAGGTTTTGATAACAATCAACCATAAAACTACTAACTTATTTTTTTATTAATAATCAGCATATACAAACCTATGTCAGAAAATCTATTGGAAATTGCCAACGCTGTACTCGAAAAGGCTCAGTTGTCAGCTGCTGAGTTTCATCAGTTTAATCAGGAACAGACCGACCGGATAGTAGAGGCCGTTTATAAAGCTGGATTTAAGGAGCGTGTGAGGCTCGCAAAAATGGCACACGAAGAGACCGGAATGGGTGTTTGGGAGCACAAAGTAATCAAAAATGTGCTGAGTACTCAACTTGTTTATGAAAGTATCAAAAATGAAAAGACCGTTGGGGTAATCTCATTTGATTTCCGGACCGGAATCACAGAAATTGCACAACCATTGGGTCCTATTCTTGCTGTAATACCTGTAACGAATCCCACTTCAACGGTTATGTTCAAAATCCTTATCTGTCTCAAGTCCCGGAATCCGATCATCATCAGTTCCCACCGCGGGGCGACAAAATGTTGTGCTGAAGCAGTACGGATATGTTATGAAGCGGCATTGAGTGCAGGTGCACCTGAAGATTGCATCCAGATGATCTCTTCCGGAAGCAGGGAATTCACCCAGATGATGATGGCTCATCCTAAAGTTGCCCTGATCCTGGCTACCGGAGGAACGGGGCTTGTAAAAGCAGCTTACAGTTCAGGAAACCCTGCCATCGGTGTCGGACCGGGGAATGTTCCTGTCTTTATTGATGAAAGCGCTGATATCCCCTTTGCCGTCAGCAATATTATATCTTCAAAGACATTTGACAATGGAACGGTTTGTGCCAGTGAACAGGCAATTGTCATGGTAGATTCGATCGAGCAACAGGTAAAAGCAGAGTTTGAACGGCAAAATTGTTACTTTCTGACCAATGAAGAGATTAAAAAAGTTGAACAAATTGCCATTATCCCCGAGACGAATAGCATGAGTGCTCAGGTTGTTGGCCAGTCGGTTTCTGCCATCGTAAAATTAGCCGGCATTTCGGTTCCCGAGGGGACAAAAATACTGCTGGCAAAGCTGGATGGGATCGGGAAAGATTTTCCCCTCTCCAATGAAGTATTGGCCCCAATTCTGGCTTTTTACAGTGCAAAGGATTACCATACTGCAATAAACATGTGCCTCGACCTGAACTACCTTGGCGGAATAGGTCATAGTGCCGCGATCTATGCCAACAACGAGAAGCGGATCAGCGAATATGCTGAATTGCTGAATGCCGGACGCGTTTTGGTCAATACCCCAACCTCCCAGGGGGCAGTAGGAGGTTTCTACAACCAACTTCCACCGTCGTTAACACTTGGGTGCGGTACCGGAGGCAAAAATATCACTACGGAAAATATCACGGCAAAAAACCTCCTTAATGTGCAGAGAGTATGTCGCCGGAAACCTAACGATTTGTGGTTCAGCTACGATCAGTCGAAATTCTTTGATGAATCACGTACAGCAGATGAAATTGCGGAAGATTATTATAAAAATCATTAAACCAACAACTTACTAATTTATGGTAACATTTGAATATAACAGCGAAGAGAAAATTATTACACTCACCTTTACCGGGCGGATGGATTCTGTGGCTGCAATAAAAGTTGGTGAAATAATCCAGTCAGAACCCATGATTAAAAACAGGCAAAGTGAAGACCAAATTGTTTTTGATATCAGAGATGTTGACTATATTGCTTCATCTTTCATCCGGATATGTGTGATTTATGCAAAATTAGCTGGCAAAGGGCAGTTTTCAATCAGGAATTGTCAACCTTTTATAAAGAAGACTTTTAAAATTTCGGGACTGGATGAGGTATTGAACATTTCATAGCTGCTTCGAAAGCATCAATAAATAGAATAAGGGAAGATAAACATAAATCCCTATTCTATTTATTGAGAATTCGTCTAAACCAGTTATAGTACAAAGCAACATATAAGATAATTGTCATCATCCAGATAACCAATACATTAAAATATAATGTTCTGACTGTAACTGAAAAAATTCTCTTTTCCGATGCGAGAAAATGGGCTCTGCCGGTATTAAAGTCAGGTACTTTATATATTGGTGCCACCTTTTGCATGAGTCCGGTTGCAGTTTCCCGGTAATATTCATTTGAGCCACCATTCATCACCAGGTTTTCAACGGCCAGGTTGTGATATTTCTGTTTGAGATCGAACAGATAATTCTTGCCAAATTGTTTGTTAAGTTTAAAAACATTAGCATCCATCTGTTTACGCAATGAATTCTTCCTCGACAGGTAATAATCCTGCAAATCGTGCAAATGTTTCTTTACCAGGTCTGATATGCGTCCGGAGAATTTCTCGGGTGAAATAGAATCGACAACTGCCAGAGGAGGGAGCACCTCATCGCGGTCGATCTCTTTAATTTCATTCCTAATGATGGTCAGTTTCGAAGCAAAATCAGTTGCCGGTTTACCCATATTAATTTGACCTGCAATAAATTCGACTCTTCCAAGCAATTCTGTCAGGAGCAAATCTGAAAGGTATCTCACCTGTGATAACTCTTTCTCTTCCTCAAAAAAGTCGGCCATATAGCCATTTCCCATATATTGCTCCACTGCCAGCGCTTCAAAAGCCCAACGTGCAACCATCAGTTCACCAACGATTGGAACGGAGTCTTTATCGGCAGACTTATTCTGAAGATCATCAAATTTCACAATTACACCACATAAAAGGATCTGCGGAATCAGTAATAAAGGAATCATAATGTAGATGGTAACCACCGAATCAAATGCAGAGGAGATATTAAGTCCCAGCATATTTGAGAATACGGCTACCGAGAAAAGGACAAGCCAGTATACCAGATTGAGTCCATGAATACCAATCACCAGATTTCCAACCAGTACGAACGTAAGGGTCTGAAAGGCAGATAACAGAAGCAGAAATACCACTTTTGAGTTTATATAACTAAATCTGCTCAGGTTGAGAAACGATTCCCGCTGCAAAATTTTTCGATCTTTGACAATCTCTTCTGCGCTCACACTCATCCCCATAAAGAGCACCACAACAATGGCCATGAAAATATAGGAGATCAGATTTTTGTTTTGAGCAAAAATGTATTCTGTACCTTCTGCATATTTCGTAAAATAACCAACAATCAGCGCAAGCAGTGGTGCTTCAATCAGGTTAATAATCAGGTATTGCCGGTCTGAAACCTTGATCCGCAGGTTTCGCGAAAAGAAGATCTGAAGTTGTTTCCAGATTCCCGGTTTTTTAAACTGCGTTTTAGGAATTTCTTCAATGGCAGGGGGAGCAGTTACCTCTTTAATTTCGATATTCTGTTTAAAAAGACGATACCACTCTTCGGGGGGGAAACGACGTTCAGGGATAAAGTTACCCGACTCATCGATCTTTTTTGTCTCTACAATTTCGAGCACCTGCTCAGGATTGACGTTACCACATTGCAGGCATTCGCATTCGAGGGCATTCACATGGTTGGTGAGATCCTTAAAATAGATGATGGCATCGAGTGGATTTCCTGTGTAAATCATCCGGCCACCTTTATCCATAATCCACAGCTTGTCAAACAGTTTAAAGATATCTGATGATGGTTGATGGATGTTGACAATGACCAATTTTCCTTTTCTGGCCTGATGTTTCAGCAGGAGCATTACCTTCTCCGAGTCCATCGAAGAGAGTCCGGAGGTGGGCTCATCCACATATAAGATAGAAGGCTCACGGATTAATTCAAGTGCAACATTGAGCCGTTTTCGTTGTCCTCCACTTATGGTTTTCTTCAACGGACTTCCCACTTTCAATCCGCGAAATTCAAATAACTCCAGCTCGATCAGAACCTTTGTAACTGCCTTATTAATCTCCTCCTCACTAAAAGCGGCCAGGCAAAGTCGGGCATTGTAATACAGATTTTCCCACACCGTCAGCTCTTCGAAAAGGAGGTCGTCCTGAGGTACAAATCCAATCAACCCCTCTGTCTCTTTTTTATACTCCTGAATATCGAAGCTGTTGATGAGAATTTTTCCCTTGTCTAAGGGGATATTCCCATTTAGGACGTTAAGCAATGTTGATTTTCCAACGCCGCTTCCACCCATAATCGCTACCAGCTGACCTGACCGTTCCGTGAAATTGAACTCATAGAGTCCATTGTTGCTGTTCTTGAATTTGAATTCAGCATTCTGACCATTCAGAGTGAAAATTGGCGTCTCGGCCTGATTAAAAAAAGCGGCATTTACATCTGTAAAATAAACCGGTGAAATCCTTGCTCCACGGATAATACCCCCCTCCTTAAAGGCATAAAAACGGCCGGGCAAGATCGGATTTCCCTCCAGATAGAGGTTCTCTTTCCCCCTGAAAATAAATATATAATGACCGATATCTTTAAGAAAAAGAAAGACCAGTTCCCCATCGAGATTATCCCGTTTGAGGTGCTTTAATGCCTGATGCGGAGGTGCCGAATCCTGATTAATAATCAGAAAATCGGGATATATCTTGTCATTTTCTGAGAGTCCGTAGATAAACGAACAATATTTACTGTACTCTTCGGGAGATATGTGGAAAACGCGTGCCACTGTCTGAAATAATTCTCCCGCTTTTTCCTGATCGACCTCTCTCCTGGCAAGTTCAAGGAATCGAAGAAACAACATGATCTGTTCTGTCCTGTGGAGCCTTCCCTTGATATTGTTGCAGATCGTTTCAGCCTGGAGAATCATGTCGAACATCGGTTCATCAGGTTCGTCGATGCCATAGAATCCGATCAATTCATCAAATAATTTCCGGTATTCCTCTGAAGATGAAATCCCCAGATGTAATTCAAGGTAGGAGGAGAAAGAGCTTCTCGCGTATTCCCGTTCTGACCGGGTAATTGCCGAAAAGATGGCAAACAGGTTGATTAGTGCATTGAGCGTAACTTCATTCATTGGTTAGTCGCTGGGATAAAATCAGAACCTGATAATTAAAGTCGTTGCCTGTACCCCCGAATCGTGGTACAGGCAACGACCTGATATATTTTCAAAAATTATTTGCCAATTTCATTGCGTAAACCGGCAATCAGAGGAGTTACTTCGGCAAGTTGTTTAGCAGTAAACTCAGGAGCGCTGAATGAGTTCAAAATTGATTTCATCTTTTCAAAAATTGGGGCCACGGCTGCATCAGAAGCCATAATTTCCAAAAGTTGATAATTGGTTTTAACCCGCTCCTTTTGTTGACTAATCAACTTAATAAGTTCGGTATTGTCTTTGGCCATAGAGGCAATCTGGGTGAGGATATACAGCCCTTCAATGTTTGCACTAACATACGACAAGGCATATACACCTGAATGTTCGCCTGATAAATAGCTCTGAGAAAGATCATTCATCACGGCAGAAATAATTACATTCAGAGAGTCGGTATTCTCCTTATTTTGGCTTATCCTGGGATTGTATTTTTTCATCGCAGCGATATCGCTCTGCAAACCAATCTTACCAACCAGTTTTTGTTGAACATCAAAAATCTCAGTCACAACATCGTGGCGATTATAGACTTTAGCATAATAGAGGTCAAACTTATAAATTCCAGTTGCAAGGCTCTGCTCAGCCAAAGTGAGGTACTTCTCCGCATTTTCAGTAGGAAGTGTCAGATCAGCCATATAGGAATAACCACCTTTGTTGATGAAATCGACAAGGTCGGCTGGTTTTGGAGCAGTCTTAATGATGTCAACCAACTGATCTTTTAACTTAACTGCATCAAAAACTTCAACCTCCACAGTGGCAGTCTGCCCTTGTGAATTTTTCACCGGGTTCTCTTTGACCTTTGGCCTTTGATTACAACCAGCACAAATCAGGATTACAGCAATAAAGACAACTCCTGTCCTACAAAAATGTCGTTTCATAATAATAAATCTTTGATCAGTTTCTATTTAGAATATTTGGGTACAAGATAAGAAAGTTACAATAAAATAAATCAATTTACTCGCAAAAAAATTACATGTAATAAGGCATTTGCTTATTTAATTCATTTTCAATTTGTTTGACACCCATCCAAAATAAACTGGCAAACACCAGTACACTATAGTTTTAATGAAACCATAAACTGATTATCATTCTTCAGGTTACTGTAAGCCTTTGAATAGCCAACAGAAAGAGTTGCCTTAAGTAATGAAAACAGAACGATTTCAAAATCAAGCTGAGTGCCTGATGCATAGTAGTTGAGCTGCCTGATTTGAGGTTGATCATAACCGATATTGGTAAATAACCCCATTCCAAACATTGTCAATCGTGCATAAGTTGAATAAAGTCCCTTGAATCCCAGCCTTCGGAACCTGACCGGTTTTAAATTGACTTCCATCGATAACTTTCCATAGTTTAAGGCCGATATGGCATCAATCTCCATCCCGGGAAAACTCGACATTTCGCGATATTGCTGCGAAGACCTGTAATCCAGGAAGTTATTCCCGAATCCGCCAAAATAAAAGAAGGAATTGGTTTTATCAGACTGACCAAAAGACTGTCCAACTGAGGATCTGAGCCAAAGAGAGGTGTTGCGCAGAGGCAATAAATATCCCAGATCAAAGTTGTTGATCAGCTGTGGATAGAAGGTTTGCTTTGCCATACTACTGTAAGCATACATATTCCAGTCGTATCCTTGTTCCGGTTCAATCGCCCCAAGCGATCTACGGAGGTAACTCTTATGGTAGTTGATCGTTCCAACATAGACATTTTTGTAATCAGACGCGATATTCTGATATCCGGGAAGGGTTTCCAAATCGCCATAGATGGTTAGTTTGGCATAAAAATCGGTCTTTCTCGGAGAGAATCGGTTAATGAGTTTATAATACTTGGTCGAGAATGAATAACCGGCCCTGCTGAACTTCGTAGGACCAAACAGGTCGTAGAAATCTGCATAATTGTAATTTCCCGTGAAGGTCCAGTTCCAGTAATTGTATTCAGCCGAAAAATGGGGAATCTGTTTTCGTGGCAGCGTATCAGCCGGAGTAAAGGATAGTTTCAAATTAAGTGAATTCAGTCCCATCGGATCCATAAAATTGAATCGGTACCCTGTAGCCACCAAACCCTTGTATCCCTGAACTATCGGATAAGCACTTGCCAAACGTAACTCGCTCACCTCCCGATAAGCTTTTTCAACAACCTTTATAGAATCCAGCTTAATTTTTAATGGTGACGGAAGCGTCCAGCTTTCAACTTCCGGATTTTTCTCATAGACCTGCTGCCCCAAAAAGGTGATCGGATTCACAGTCTCCAGTGTATCAATTTTCATCATACCTGCAATCATACCCTTGTGGGTATAATTAAAAACAATCATCGAATCAGCTGAGATTGGTAGTGGACGGAAAAAACCGGTTTCTGCATTGGTTAGTATCTGGGCTTTGTGTGTATCAAGCGAAACGCGAAAAACATTGGAAACACCCGTATAATAAGAAGTACCAAAAAGATACTTTCCATCGGGAGAGAACACAAAATTTGCAGCGGGATTATCTTGAAATTCGTAAATAACCTGATGATCTGTTTTTCCTGCATTCAGATCAGCAATCTTGTAAATGACCAATTTCTGGCTTCCTGAGACATCCGAAAGTGTTGCTGAAATAAGAGTTCCATCCGGTGAAATGGCAGGATCTGACAAATCCTGGCCAAAAGGAAGGGTTAACAGCGAATGGATATTTGTATAGGGAGGGTCAAACCGAACCAGACTGGTACGTCCACTCATACTCTGAATACCCCATAAAGAACGACCTTTGGGATCAAATACAAGGTTGCCGCACCGGGAAAATTTGATGAGGTCTTTCACTTTTCCCGTTTTTAGATCGATGGATTGAAGTCCACGCCAATCGCGATTTTGAGTAGAAACAAAACAAGTTTTTAAAGAATCATCGTAAGCCAGGTTGGTCACAAAAAAAAGACTGGGGCTCAGTACCGGTGTAATCTGTTTCATCTCACCCGTAATCCCGTCGATAGTAGCAATATGAGCCAATTTTCCGGGGTAGTTTACCGCCACCAGAATTTTTTTCGATACCGGGTCATAGTATTGCCGTGAAACGGAGCCAAGTGGTGTAGAGGCAATTTTCCGAAAGCCTGTGACAGGATATTTTCTGATCTCTTTCAGATTTTCCTTTTGAAATTTGCCCTCCCAGGCAATCCATTTATCCCATTCTTGCTGAATAGGGACCCCGTATACCTGCTTAAACCGGGCAGCATAAAATCGCTTACTGGAATCGGTCCTCGAATAGAACTCTCTTAATTTCGGAATACCATAGTTATAAGCCAGATAACTTACAAACCGGGTCCCATAAAGGTAAGAATTCACCCCCACCTGAAAGTCGATGGTTGTCCCTTCGGTTTCAAGACCAATAACATTATAGAAGAAGGTGCTGTCGTGCACCATGGTACGAAAGACCATTTCGTCGTATCCTCCCATTACCCGCCCTATGCCACCCGACATCCAGGTTTCCATAAAGACCGCTATCCCCTCATGATACCAGCGAGGTGAATACCAGCGAGGTGCAGTAAAATAGCTATAGACCATTGAAATTGGATCGCGGTTGTCACCTACTGCCTTTCCCCCCAAAATAGTGCGGAATACTTTATCCTCCTTCGATGCTTTATCGCACATCACCTGGTGGGTGAGTTCATGGCTCATCAGCCATTGCAGCCGTTCATTTGATGGAACCACAGAATAGGTGTAATCAAAAGGGGCTATCCCGATATTCAAAAAATTCCAGGGAAGTACATTCGTTCCTCCGTTTCCGACATCAGTAAAATCATTAAACAGGATGTTGGTTTTTTCAGATGGAACATATTCCCAGAACTTCTTATGAAATGCCAGCGCATTTTCAAATGACCGTACGGTGTGGGGAACAAGATAGGATGCATTAGGATCAAGAAATACCAGTTTTACATTTGGTGTTTCAAATTTTTGAAGTTTAATTTTCCCTTGTCCGAAAAGAGAAAGTGGAACATAGGTCCATAAAAACAACAAACCAATAAGAGGAAAAGAACACCTGAAGTGTAAAAATCTGAACGTTTCCATATGAATCCGAATTTCAAAAAAGTAAAAACTATCCCTGACCCAAATACCTGATTGCAAGCAGGGTAATGTCATCTGATTGTGGGGTTCCGGCTGAAAATTCTGAAACCGACTGATTTAATTCTTTAACGATCTCTTCTATTGGATGTGACTCATGCGCCCTGAGGAAGTCAACTAAACGTTCCTCTTCATACATTTCCTCCTCCATATTAAAGGCCTCGGTAACTCCATCTGTAAAAAGAAACAACAAATCATTCGGTTTCATTTGTAACTTCTTTGAACGATACTCGAAATCCTCGAGGCAACCCAGAATGGTACCACCTGTCATTTCAACCTGCCGGACAGTGCTGTCTGAAAGCACATAGGGTGGATTATGACCTGCATTGACATATTCAATCTCGCCGTTGGTAGTGTTAAGAATCCCGTAGAAAACCGTAACAAACATGCAGGAGACACTCTCGCTGCATAGCAACCGGTTCACGTAGGTCATACACTCGTCAGTGGATATCCCTTTTATAGCGGTGGCCCGGATCAAGGTACGGCTCACCGCCATAAAAATAGCGGCAGTAACCCCCTTTCCTGAAACATCGCCGATCACAAAACCCAGCCGTTCGTCATCAATCATAAAGAAATCGAAGAAATCCCCTCCAACTTCCTTTGCCGCAATCATTGAGGCTGAAATTGAAAATTGGGTGCGTTCGGGGAATGGAGGAAATATTTTTGGAAGTATAGCGAGCTGGATTTCACGCGCTGTTTGAAGATCCTGTTGTATGGATATCAATTGGTCATGCTCACGCGAACTTTTCCAAACCTGGATAATCTCATTTACCGTTTTATTGATTGTAATCTCAAGATCATCAAAGCTGATTGGTTTGGTGAGAAAGTCAAAAGCTCCCCTGTTCATGGCTGTCCGGATATTCTCCATATCGCCGTAAGCCGAAACAATTACTGTTTTCAACCACGGGTTATTCAACTCTTTCAGTTTCGTGAGCAAAGTCAGACCATCCATCTCAGGCATGTTGATATCGGAAAGGATAAGCCTGATTTCAGGTTGCTCAATTAGACGGGTAAGCGCCTCTAAGCCGTTATGGGCAAATACAAAATCATATGTGCCCTCCTTTATCTGCCTGCGAAACTTCTGCCTGATCAGTGGCTCCAGATCTAACTCGTCATCCACAACCATGATCTTCATTCTCAATTTATCAACCATAATATTATTATAATACGTGACTTATGTTGGAGGCAGCATTAATTGAATGTTTCAAAGTCGCCGGAACGAAACCATATCATACCAGAGGATTGCACTTTACCATATACAAATAATTTCCTTCATAAGGTTGAAAATTGTGTTTAATATGGCAAGGTCCGATCAGTTATGACACGGAACTTGATACTTGTCAGAGATGACGAAAAGAGAAAAACTATGTCGTTAGAAATTCATCGAAACTATCCACAATATTCTATGGAAGAACTGATTTGAATTGTTTAATTTGTTAAGGAAGAGTTTAAGAATTGGCTTGATAAATCGGTGAATACATTGTTAAAATTCACCGAAGATGAAAAGCAATGGTCCACATTATCCAGCCCTGTGCTCTGAAGAAGGGTGCTGCTACCTGAAAGACTAGTACTACCAAATGGCTGGGAAGTTAACACCTGGTCAAGACTGTAATTGCTGCATGGAACGATCACACTTCCAGATGAGGAGTAGGCGACAACACCAAAATCACCGGATGGCTTATTTCCAAAAGAATGGCTATCTAACTGCCCACTAACTCCATAATATTTAAATTCCAAATTTACTTTATCATAATAGACAACCGAAGATGTGGAATTTAATCCCTGGGCACCTAAAGAACCTGATTCTGTCCCGCTCAATACTTTCGCGCTAACACTCTGTTGTCCAAGAAAATGACTCTGACTATTCGCCAGTGATACGGCCTGAACATTTACTGCGCCAAAGCAAGCTGCTGATAACTGGGCATTAGAAGTTAAAGCATAAGCAATTAAACTATCAACCTGATGGACGTTCCCAAATAAGGAACCTAACTGGACCCCTTTCACTAGCAGCTGATCACGAATTGATTTGAGCTGGGCAATTTCTTTTTTATGAGCCTGCAATGTTTTACTGGCTAGCATGAAATTATCCAAACTTTTAAGTGCGCGATTAAGTATCGTGTTCTTTTTGTTCAGCGTATTTACATAATTCCCGAAATCCTTCAGATTCTTTTCCACATCCTGGGTCTGATCAGCTGATTTATTGAGATAAAAATCTGAAAGCATAGCAATAGTAGCCTTCAGACTATTATTGTTATTCCTGATAAATTCGGAATAATCCTGAAGGGCTTTTATGTTCTCGGCTTCACCGGCCTGAGTTCCCATCCCTTTGGCCTTGAAAGTAATTATGGATAAATCTACGTTAGTACTGACTTCTTCCGTAACCATGGAAAAATAGACCAGTCCCTGAATCATACTTTTCAGTTTTGCCGTATCTTTAACCAGTTCACTTCTAAGTTGAATGTCTTTTTCTGTCATCTGGACTTTATGAAATTTTTCGGCTTTGCCAAATGTTCCTGCAAGATCCGATTTACTAACAGGAGGAAAATTTACAAGGATCCCAATCAGGTATCCAACACACAAAGTGATGATAAAACCTAATGCAATAGTTAATTTGAGTTTTGTTTTCATAAATGGTTTGAGTCATAAAATGCCGACTAATCTACTAATTCTATTTCATACTTACAACTGGAACTGGTTAAGTTTCCAAAAATTTCGGTAACTCATTCTGATCAAGGGAGAAAGTGCCATCTCTCCCACTTTCCCAATCTGCTTTCTCATTTGTGCCAATTCCACTAACTTGGCTGGCAAGTCATCTTCAACAATAATTGGAAAGTCATTTTCCTTTAGCATCAGATTACGTTTGGCTTTGATCGAAAGTTCGAGGTATAGGCCAATATAACAATACATATCTACAATAACATCGGGGGGGAATCTTCCTTTAAGAGATTCGAGATATTTGCCGGCTTTAGTGGTCCCGAATACCCCTTTATGGATCATACCCAGAATTTCTACCTCGCTGTTAAATTCAATCTCAAGCCACTTTTGAAGTTTGGAATTACTGAATCTGAAAACCAACGCTAATATGATGGGCAATAAAATAATAATCAATAAAGTCTGTAAAACTGGATTTAAGGGAAAATGATTGAAACCTGAATGGAGCACTATCGCAAAAAGGAGTGCCGGCAAGAAGGAAATCAATCGATTCTCAGATCGGTTCACCCCTCCGAAAAAAAGGACTGCAAAAAATGAAGTACATCCACCATGCATTATTCCTGTCCCCAATCCCCTGATAATCCAGATTAACAAATTGTAGTCAGAGGTCATGTTAAACAAAAAGTAGATATTTTCTATCAACGAAAATCCGGCTCCTACAGCAAAACCGTAGATGGCCGCATCAATAGTAAATCCAATTTTCTTTCTCGAAATCAGGTAAAAAAAGATCATCGCCTTCATCAACTCTTCAATCACTGGAGCAACATACTGAGAAAGAGTGCGATAATCAATAGCCAGCAAATTGGCCATATAAGTATTCAGAAAATAGCTGGTTACTGCACAAAGCGTTCCCCATAAGAAACATAGAATTAATGTTTTAACGCGAACCAGATTAAAACTGTCGAGTAAAAAAAGAAATGCCAACAGCAGAATAACCGGCAAAAATCCAAATACTACATTCATTGTTTGCTGGTTTGAGATGAATGGTCAAAACAATCACAACCTGAAACTATAGGGAATCAAAGGCAGTTTCAATTTACCTCAGCCTACAATTAATTAACAGCTTGTTACTTTGTTGCTGTATCTGTATCCGGGAACAGCGAAAAGATGGATGAAAAGCCCGAGATGTCGAATATTTCTTTAATTCCTGGTTGAAGACTACACAGACGGAATTGTCCTTTGATAGACGTCAATCTTTTTTGAACAATCAAAAAGACCCTCAATCCTGAGCTACTGATATAATTCAGTGCGGAGCAGTCCATAATAATTTTTGTTTCTCCCCCTTCGATTAACTCCAGAAGTGACTTTTCAAGTTCATTTGCATTCGTTGTGTCAACGCGTCCTTCCACACAAACTAAGGTGTAATCGGCTGATTTTGAAATCTCTAAATTCATGACTCGATATTTTTTTTAAGTATTAAAAAATTTTTATTCTCTTTCCTTTGATATTCAACACTATCCATAATCTTCTTGATCAGGAATATGCCTAATCCTCCAATTGGTCTTTCATCGACAGATAAAGTAATGTCAGGGTCGGCTTTTAAGGTTGGGTCATAAGCTCGCCCATCATCAATAATTGTTATTGACAACTCATGATCAACTTTTTTAAAATTAATCTCAATCGCGTGTTTGTCATCATTATCAAATCCGTATAAAATTACATTCGTCAGAGCTTCTTCCAAAACCAGATTTAATGAAAATACAAGAGTCATTGCAAGCTCCCATTCCTCTCCAAGTTCTTCCAGAAATTCGACAACCCGGGACAGTTCTTCCAGCTGATTGTCTATAAATAGCGTTTTATCTTCCATTCATTCCGATTATAAAAGATGTTTTTGATGAAGAAAAGCTGTGCACAATTTAGAAACCATTTCCATGACAAATATAATAAGATATAAAAGCAAACTCCTCCGGAGAATACCCAAAAAATAAATTATATTTGTTATTAGCTCATGACTTAATATATGAATAAAAATTCTATCCAATTTCTGATCCTACTTTCCACTCTTTCCTTATTTGGTTGTGTTCATGACAAATCCGGGAAAGCAAATATTCAGATCCTTAGTGGTGATTCCAGGGGTGCCGGGACTACCATGAATCTTCAGCTAAGGGGCATTGATGACATTAAAGATAAGCGCATTGGAGTTTTGCTGGGTTCGATCCATGATACTTATGCCACCAGGAATTATCCAAATTCCAGAATTCTACAATATCAGAATGCTTCTGATCTGGTGATTGCTGTAAATTCTGAAAAGACAGATGTGGCCTTTTTTAGTGCTAATTACCTTCCGGAAGTGTTGGAGACCAATCCGGAAGTGGGTGTGTTGGTTGAAAATGTATTTAGTGTCGGAATTGGTGCAGGTTTTAACAAGGAGAACGAAAAGCTGAGAGATCAGTTCAACATTTTTCTCCGTCAAATTAAATCGAATGGTACTTATGATGAGATCATCAGCCGCTGGATGGGCAGACAATCGACTGAAATACCTGAAATTAAGAACAGCAAAACGAATGGCAAGCTGAGAGTTGGTTTTGTCAGTGACATGGGAGTTCCGTTTACCTTTATGAAAGATGGAAGAATAGTCGGTTTCGATGTTGAGCTTTCGACCCGCTTTGCAGCTTATCTTGGGAAAGAACTTATTCCGGTAGATATGCAATTCGGAAGTTTACTTGCTGCCGTTTCTACCAATAAAATTGATGTGATTATCAGCTCACTGGCAATTACGGAGGAGAGGAAAAAACAGATTATTTTTTCAGATCCCTATTATGATTCAGAAATCAGTATTATCGCGAAAAAGAAAAACATCGCGAAGGAGTGTTCAGGTAAAATGAAAAAGGCCGAAGATATCGCAGAGAAACGAATTGGCATATTCGCAGGTACGGTTCACGACGCCTTTGTTGCACGTAAATTCCCAAAAGCTAGGGCTTTCCAGTACACCAGCACATCCGATATGATGTTATCGCTGAAAACTGATAAGATTGATGTGGCCATGTTCGATTTAATTACGGCTCGTCTCATATTAAAGCACAACACAGATCTGGGGCTGTTGACCGACAATATCTTCAACATGCCATTGGGAGTTGGGTTCAATAAAAATAACCCCCGGCTTCGAAATGAGTTTAACGCCTTTCTGAAAAAAATCAGGGAGAATGGCACCTACGATTTAATGTACAAACGGTGGTTTGTCGACGACGCCGAAAAAGCGGTAATGCCCTCTTTCAAGAATCCCGATTCATCCAAAAAATTGACTGCTGCAGTATCGGTTGAAGACCTTCCCTATGTTGCTTATATGAACAGTGACTTTGTCGGTTTTGATATAGAGATGATCAAAAGATTTGCCGAAAGTGGGAACTACCATCTTGAGGTAGTTACAATGGCATTCCCATCGTTGGTGGCTGCACTTGCCTCAGGGAAAGCTGATCTCATAACTGATGGGATTGCGATTAGTGAAGAGCGGTCAAAACAAATCGATTTCTCGGATAGTTACGCTGAATTCAAAACAGCTGTAGTTGCCACCAAAAAGAATTTAGCAGATTATAAAGTTGAAAATGTTCTTCCCGCAAAGACATCGTTCTTAAAATCAGTTTCAAATAGTTTTTACAGCAACATCATTGTTGAAAACAGGTATCTTCTGATTATTGAAGGTTTAAAAGTTACGATTTATATCTCCATTCTCTCGGCCATATTCGGAACACTCATGGGAGCGCTGATCTGTTTTATGCGAATGTCAAAAAGAAGAATTCTCTCAGCTACTGCCCGTTTTTACATATCTCTGATTAGGGGAACTCCGGTACTTGTCCTGTTAATGATTATCTTCTATGTCATTTTCGCATCTGTCAATATCAATCCTGCCCTGGTAGCCGTGGTCGCCTTCGGATTGAACTTTGGCGCCTACGTATCGGAAATGTTTCGCACATCCATCGAAAGCGTCGACAAAGGGCAGCATGAGGCAGGCATTGCATCCGGCTTTTCAGGCATTCAAACATTTATCTTTATCATTATGCCACAGGCGATGCGTCACGTATTTCCGGTTTATAAAGGGGAATTTATTTCATTACTCAAGATGACTTCAGTCGTGGGTTATATCGCGGTGCAGGATTTAACAAAGGCGAGTGATATCATCCGGAGCCGAACCTTCGATGCATTTTTCCCCCTAATCATGGCAGCTGTAATCTATATTATCATAGCCGCATTATTGACATTGGCACTGAGTTACGTTGAAATCTCAGTCGATCCGAAAAGGAAGCGGAAAAATTTGGTCTGACCTACTTTAAAAAGTTGTTTCTATCCCTGCATCCTTTTTGCAAATGGCTAATTATAGTTTAAATCATTTAAATGGAAATCTTTTTGGATCATGTTCAACAAGGAAATATTCAGAAAAAAAGCTTTAGATAGATTATCCACACCCGATGATCTGGATGAGCTGTTACAAGTTAATTCAAAATCATCATGGCTCCTGCTGGTATCCTTACTTTGCCTGATCTTCGCGGGAATCATCTGGGGGGTCTTTGGGCGTATCGTCAACAAAGTTACCCTGATAGGCGCCATACAACCGGTTGATCCGCCACAGTCACTCATTGCTGATGAACCCGGGATCGTTGATTCAATTTTTCATTGGCCTGGCGATAAAGTCATTCAAGATCAGCCAATCATTGGATATCTTCCTGAAAATGGGGGTAAAGCGAAATACTTATTATCGCCAGTCTCAGGAGAACTTGTTGAACTGAATATCCGTAAGGGGGTCTTTTTAACCCCGGGATACATCGCGGCAAAAGTCTCAAAAAATCAGCACAGGAAAATAATCCGACCCGAATTTTTATTTTTTGTATCCGACAAAAAGGTGAGTAGCCTTACAATTGGCCAGACCGTTACCATCAGGATCCAGGGTTTTGAATCGAAATCGATCCTGATAGAAAGCAACATCATATATATCAGTAAAATACCTGCATCGGATGAATCCATTATGAATGTCATATTCAATGCAGAAATTGCAGCACAATTACGGAAAGGGAGTTTTTATCTTGTTCGTACAGCAAATGTTCCATCATCAGATTCAGCTGACCCCTTTGTTGATTATTCGGTGGATGATCTGTATGGAAAAGTTTGTTATGGAGAGGCCATTGTTTCGCAAAGTAGCCCGATTGCCTATCTGCTATCACCTTCAAAATAAAGATTTAGATCCATGTCGTTCAATCCCTTCTCCTCTCTGAATAAAAATATTCAACGCTACCGCAGCGTAAACCGGGTTATAACGCCTACCTTTCTGCAATTAGAGATGCAGGAGAGTGGAGCAGCAGCGCTTGGAATTATCCTGTCGTATTACGGATGCCATGTTTCACCTGAAAAACTCAGGGTCGATTGCGGAGTCTCTCGTAATGGAAGTGAGGTTGCGAACATTGTCAAGGCAGGCCGCAACTACGGTCTCGAAGTAGAGCTGATGGAAATGGAGAGGGAGCAATTGAAAAAAGTACCCGTCCCTTCCATACTTTTCTGGCGATACAATCATTTCCTCGTGCTGGAGGGATTCGGTAAAAATAAGATATTTCTGAACGATCCCGCCTGTGGTCCTACAGTCATTGATCAAAAAACCTTTGATGAAAATTTCACGGGGGAACTCTTAATCATGCAACCGGGAAAAAAATTCACAAAATCGGGGCAAAAAAACAGCTTAATACCACTCTTAAAAGCATGGTTCAAAGGACATAACAGCGATTTGTTATTTCTGTTTCTAACAGGTTTGGGACTGCTTATTCCAGGGTTATTAATCCCTGTCTTCTCTCAAATATTTATTGATCAGGTTTTTATGAAGGAGGCTTCATCGTGGTTTTTACCTTTGATGATTGGTTTGACATTTTCAGCACTTCTTCGTTTTCTTTTTACCTGGTTACAGCAAAGCAGCCTTGTCAGGTTCGAGGCTAGTTTAGCTGTTGGCTTCAGCAGTAAGTTTTTCTGGAGATTGTTGCAATTGCCTCTTAATTTTCATATTCAAAGGCCTCCAGGTGATCTGGCCATACGTCTAAACGCGAACAGTGATGTGGCGCAACAACTTTCGGGTCAGCTTGGAAATACCCTTCTCAACTTATTTACCATTGCGATTTATACCATTTTGATGGCCTTTTACAGCATTCCTCTCACCATTATTGGAATACTACTTTCGTTATTGAATTTCGCGGCATTGAAATACATTTCGCGTAAACGGGTCGATATCAGTCAGCAGATGTTACTGGAGAACGGGAAGATTTTCGGATTAGCCACTTCAGGCCTGAGGATGATTGAAAGCATCAAGGCTAATGCCTCCGAACCGGAATTTTTTACAAGGTGGTCGGGCTATCAGACCAGGCTTTTGAACATGGAGCAAAAGTTAGGGATGTTATCGCAATCGCTTCAGGTTGCACCTCTGTTTCTGGGTTTGCTTACATCTGCCATCGTTCTGGTGGTCGGAAGCTTTTACATTATTAAAGGGGACATGTCTGTGGGTACTTTTGTGGCTTTTCAGACTTTGCTTGCCAGTTTTACTCAGCCAATTGTTGCAATAGTCTATCTTGGAGGGTCCCTTCAGGATGTTGAGGGAAGCATGCGACGCATTGCTGATGTTTATCAATATCCCTTCACCCCTCCCGAACAAGAAAAGAATCCTGGTTCAGGCAAATTGACCTTTAAGACAGAGGGATATTTAGATCTGAAGGATATTGTTTTTGGTTATAGCCCGCTTGAAGAACCTCTCATTAAAGATTTTTCACTTCACCTGAATCCGGGTCACCGTGTTGCCCTTGTTGGGCAATCCGGTTCAGGAAAGTCAACTATCGCTGCGCTTGTATCAGGATTATACACAACCTGGTCAGGGGAGATTCTATTTGACGGTAAAAAATCGGATGAAATGTCCCCCTTGCTTTTCCGCCAATCGGTGTCGATGGTTGATCAGAGTATCTTTTTATTCGAAGGAACCATTCGCGAAAACCTCACCATGTGGGATCCCTCTGTTCCGGAAAAACAGATTCATCAGGCGGCTATGGATGCCTGTATCTATGACGATATTGCATCGCGTCTCGGAGGATTTGACGGTGAAGTAGAGGAAAACGGGAGAAATTTCAGCGGCGGACAACGGCAGCGAATAGAGATTGCACGAGCCCTGGTACATAATCCTTCCATTATCATCCTCGATGAAGCAACGAGCGCTCTTGATGCGAAAACCGAACATCTAATCGATCTGAACCTTAGACGGCGAGGGTGCACCTGTCTGATTATCGCTCACCGGCTGAGCACAATCCGCGACTGCGACGAGATCATCGTCCTTAATAAGGGGGAGATTTCGCAACGTGGAACGCACGAATCACTCATGCTGGAAGATGGACTATACCGGGAATTAATTAAAGAATAACCATTCAAATTAATTTAGATGGATACGACCTCTCATTTCTTTGAAAAAGAACCCCGATACAGGGTGGAAAGTAATCAACCTTTCCTCTTAAATAAACCTGGCTGCGGGTGGTTTATTCAGGAGGGCAGAATTGATGTATTTTCAGTCAGAATTGATCAGGGCATGGCTGTAGGCGCCCGATCATATTACTTTACAGCTGAGAAAGGGGAGATTCTACTTTCACTCCCCTTCGTTGAGGACGTTGATCTTCATTTTCTTGCTGTCGCCACTCAAAATACAATTGTATCAGAATTCCACCTGTCGGCTTTAAAAGAATTTATTGTAGAAATTCATAACAACCATTATATCACACAACTAATTGACAAATGGGTTACCAGAATTGCCTCTGGTGTATCGTTTGGTGATCTGGAGATGTCGGGTAGAAATTCAATAGCAGGTTTAAATCAGTCGTTTCAACCCAATTCATTTATCCACAACCGCCGACAGGTTCTTTGGCTCGGAATAAGAGAAGGAGATGCCCTTTTACTCGGATTAAACGAGGTAAGGAAGAGTGGGATGAGTACCTTGGTTCCTTTTACAGGCGGACTATGGCTTCAAACACTTCAAAAAGTAAACGGAGATTGCTACAATACCGCTGAAGCATTACAAATTCCGGCATTCTGGGATTCACTGGATCATTTCTACTCTGTTCTGCTGATTTGCCTTGAGTTTAAAATAAAACTTGCCAGGGTGGATGAACTAAACCTGCTAAAGGAAAAATCGGAATATGCCATTCTGAGTCAATCAGATACCTTGTGCCGGATTGCTTCGGTTGTAAACACAAAAATCAGGGAAAGCCACTTCGAAAGCAGGGAAGACCCTATGCTTACCGCCTGCAAGATGGTTGCAAAATATTCGGGTATTCCTGTTAAGAAACCGGTCAAACCAAGAACCGAAGAGCAACAACCTTTTTCGTTAAATGATGTTTTGCATGCTTCGCGTTTCCGTGCAAGAAAGGTAAAACTTGACGAAGAGTGGTGGGTTAATGATACAGGTTCTCTGCTTGCATTTACAATTAGCGGGCAAAATCCTGTGGCACTTGTTCAGAAAAAACCAGGTACTATTGAATATGTTGACATCGTAGGGGGAACAAGGGCCCAAATGTCATCTTCCTTATCAGAATTAATCGAGCCTTTTGCGTACCAGTTTTATCCACCCTTACCCAATCAGGTGATAAAAGGGAAAGAGTTGATCATCTTCGGAATAAAAAATTGCCGTCGCGAAATTTTATCTATCGCTCTTCTTGCATTGGCAGTTGGATTGCTAAACCTCATACTTCCTTTGGTGACGGGATTTGTATTCGATCAGGTGATCCCTCGCAGTGAACTTCCTATGCTTCTGATTATTGGCGCAATACTGATCCTGGCAACTATTTCGATATCCCTTTT
Organism: Prolixibacteraceae bacterium; assembly: GCA_963675995.2. Lineage (GTDB taxonomy): Bacteria > Bacteroidota > Bacteroidia > Bacteroidales > Prolixibacteraceae > JAAFHB01. Next base: position 126,947 of record CAXXIY010000001.1, read on the forward strand.
CCAGCTGATCCGTAGCCTATCCATGGTCCGTCTCGAAACAAAAATGGATTTCATCCTTCAGTCAGCAATATGGGACCGGCTACTGAACCTTCCGATTCCATTTTTCAGAAAATATACCTCAGGGGAACTTGCAATAAAGACAAACAGTATTCTGGCACTCAGGAAAGTGCTTTCTGATTCAGTCGTTTATGCATTAATAAGTTCAATCACACTGATATTTAATATAATATATCTTTTTTGGTTCAATTTTACCATGGGAATGATTACTGTAGCCATGCTATCGCTAAGCCTGTTCCTTATCGGAAATATTGGTTATCGAATGAACAAGCTTCAAACTGATCAGATCAGCCTTCGGAATAAACTATACGGTGTGATTACACAATTACTTACCAGTATTTCGAAAATTAAAACTACCGGTTCTGAGATAAATGCATTTGAGCAATGGGCCAATCGCTTCTCCAGCCAGAAAAAGAAAAACATGGCCCTGGGAAAATTGACGATTTCCTTGCAACAGGTACTCACCCTGACTCCTGTTTTTGTCACTATCTTTATTTTTGTTTTCATTCACCTGTACGCTTCGCAAAAAATGTCAACAGGTGAGTTCATGACTTTCTTCACTGCGGTAACCATTACAGTGATTGGTTTTATGGGGGCATCAACTGCTATTGCCTACTTCTTTGTTGCAATGCCTTTGTTCGACAATGTTAAACCAATTCTTGAGACACTTCCAGAAAATCATCAGGATAAACCCTCAAGCACCCCGTTGCAGGGGAGCGTTTCCATTTCAAATTTGAGTTTCAGGTACCATGAAAAATCTCCGCTGGTACTCAATAAAGTCTCGATCCATGTAAATCCGGGTGAATTTATTGCAATCGTAGGACCATCAGGATCGGGAAAATCAACACTTCTGCGGCTATTGCTCGGCTTCGAGGTGCCTGAAACCGGGACCATCTGTTACGACCGGCAGGATATCACCATGATTGATCCGGAATCGATCCGCAGGCAGGTGGGATCCGTATTGCAGACCTCACAACTCTTTCCAGGCACCATATTTTCGAATATTGCAGGAATTACTGCTGCCAATCCTGATGATGTATATGAGGCTGCCTACCTGGCCGGTCTTGGCGAAGATATTGATTCGATGCCCATGGGAATGTTCACTGAAATTTCAGAAGGGATAAGCACCCTTTCGGGTGGACAGCGGCAGCGGATCCTAATTGCAAGGGCACTCGTTACAAAACCCCGTATTCTTTTTCTGGATGAGGCAACCAGCGCCCTCGACAATACTACCCAACACATGGTAAGCAAAAGTCTTGATTCGCTGAATGCTACCCGAATAGTAATCGCTCACAGGTTAAGTACAGTCATCAATGCCGACAGGATCTTTGTAATGGAAAATGGGGAGATCGTTGAATCGGGAACATATATCCAGCTGCAGCAACAAGGTGGCAAATTTGCTGAACTTGTCAGACGTCAGATGATCTGATGATTTAAACAGTATTATTTTAAAATTAATCAAACGAAAAAAATAAACTATCTTCGAAAGCTGAATGAATTAATCTTCCAAAATGAAAAAACGTGTTTACTTAAACATCCTAATGGCTTCCGCCCTGCTTCTCTTTTTCTCAAATTGTAACAAAAACGATAATGCCGGATACCCTTTCAAATTTCAGTTTATTACAGAGAACTACAAACCATTAAATTATGTTGACAATTCAAATCTGACAGGTCTTGCTCCCGATCTGTTGAAAGAGATTTGTAACGCGCTTAATATCCCTTTTGATGTTAAGGTGCTACCCTGGAGTGAAGGGTATAACATGGCACTGAACACCAATAACAGGGTCCTTTTTTCTACCGTATTAAATACTGACAGAAAGGATCTGTTTAAATGGGCAGGGCCGATTGCCTCACTTGACTGGTCCTTCTTCTCCTCTTCAATAAATCAGACCACGCTTAACACAATCGACGATGCGAAAAAAGCCGGGAAGATCGGAGTTCTCAAAGATTATGCCATTGAGCAGTACCTTATCAGGGAAGGGTTTACAAATCTGGTCTATTGTACCGATAATCTTCAGGCATTTGACCGACTTTTAAAGGGTGAAATTGACCTGTTTCCAGCCGAAAAGATAACCGCTGAAGCGGCCCTCAATTCTTTGAATAAATCAATTTATGCGGTTACCCAAAAATTGACGATCCGGACTGATCTGGTTTACTTCGCTTTTAATAAAAATATTCCCGATGATGTAGTCACTGATTTTCAGGAAGAAATTGATCAGTTAAAAACTTCCGGGGTCTTAAGGAGTCTCACCCAAAAATATCTGAACTCTTCGGATGCTCCTGGAACAATGCAAATCTATACCGAGAATTATCCGCCTCTCACTTTCATGAACAGCTTTGGCGAAATCACCGGTTTTGGGTCTGATGTGGTAAATGAAATTATGAAACGAAATCGCATATTCGTTGATATCAAACTTTCGTTGTGGAGCAATGGTTATGACCTGGCCCTGAACAATCCGAATTTTTGTCTCTTTACAATGGACCGTACTCAATTGCGCGATAACCTCTTTCAGTGGGTAGGTCCTATCGGGACAAACACCACATGGCTTTACACGAAAGCGGGTTCCGGAATCACCATTTCATCCATTGAAGATGCGCGGAACCTGAAAGCTGTTGGCACAGTAAACTCATGGTTTTCTGATCAGTATCTCAGATCACTTGGGTTTACGAATCTGGTTTCAGATAACGATCCCAACGTTATGACCAATAAACTTATGCATGGTGAAATAGATGCCTTTGTTTGTTCAGATGTTACCTTTCCCGAAATTATGAAAGGGCAAGGATACCCATACAAACAGGCAGTAACTGCATTTTCGTTGATGTCGTCTGACTATTACATAGCCTTCTCAAAGAATACCCCCGTTTCGATCATCAATCAATGGCAGACAACTTTGCAGTCGATGCGGTCAGATGGAACGTATGATGCGATTTTCCGAAAATGGTTTCCCTGAGCAACTTTGAAAAACAGAATATTTTCATTCATGACGTTCGTCAGAATGGAGTTTCACTACCGGTAAAACATTCAATTCCGGATGTCCGGAACAACTCACGGATCACCTTTAGCTGCTCTTTGGTTGGTGTGGGAATGGTACTTCCCTGATAATCTTTTTGTAATAACTGATACTTTTCCCGGCCAAGGTGGTGCAAGGGAAGAATATTAATTTCATTTTTACCCGTTTCGCGGAGAAAGGAGATTATATCAAGAATATTTTTTTCAGAGTCATTAAAACCCGGAATCAGGGGAAGCCGAAATATCAACCTTCCCTTAAACTCTTTTGAGAGTCGTTTTGCATTCTCTAAAATCAGTGAATTTCCTGAAGAGGTAGCTTGTTGGTGCAGAGGACTATCCTGATGTTTCAAGTCGAAAAAAATCCAGTCCAGAAAGGGAATAACCTCTCCAAAATTTTTCCATGGAATATTGCCACATGTTTCAATGGCGGTGTGGATATAACTATCATGGCATTTGGTCAGCAAATTTTTAACAAAACCGATCTGCAGCAAAGGTTCTCCTCCTGTCAGGGTGATACCGCCATCCAGACCCCAGAACTGCCGGTCGCGCCTGATTATCTCATATAATTTCTCAACTGAAATTTCATACCCATTCAGGCGTAATGCATCTGTATAACAATCACTCAAACATTCTTTGGTTGTACAGGTAATGCAAAATTGCGGTGCGATTCTGAGCTTCCCCTCTACCATGCTTAGGGCATTTTCCGGACAATTTCCAATACAATTTCCACACCCGATACATTTAGCAGCAGCGTACATCAATGAAGGTTTTAGACTGATTCCCTCCGGATTGGAACACCATAAACAGTTTAGGGTACATCCGCAAAGAAAAATCAGTGTCCGGCATCCGGGGCCATCATGAACTGATAGGCCCTGGATATCGAACAGATAACCTTTTGAATCGTTATCGCTCTTACTTAAAATCATTGCAGGTTACCGCATTCATTTCGGGATAGGCGTCATATTTGTTCATGCATGTTCCCAGGTCAGCAGAGGTGAGTGCAAAATTTGAACAATACTTACATTTCTGAGCATGGATAAATGTTCACATGCAGCATCATCCGCGTTAATGAAATTCTTGTCCCGCTTACAAATACCTTTGAATACATCGCTATTCAGGTAATATATACAATCGTAATGCTTCATCTTCCTGGTTATCCTAACTGTTCATATTCTGTACGAGCAATCACCTCATCCTGAATCTGTTTTCCCAGTTCAACCCAGTATTGGGTAAATCCTGCAACCCTGACCATGAGTCCCCTATACCTATCGGGATTTTTCTGGGCATCTTTCAGCATTCTGGAATCGACGATATTAAACTGGGCGTGGAACCCACCCTTCCTAAGGTATGCTTTGATCATCTCAAGGAATTTACGCGTACCTTCACGACCCATCACCACCGACGGATGAATCTTCATATTCAACTGTGAATTCTGCGATAATGCATGATTATAACAGGTTGCAGAATTGAATAGGGCATAGGGGCCATTTTTATCTGATCCCGGATAGGCAGAAACCGAACCGTCGGCAAAAGTAGTCCCGCATAACCTTCCGTCGGGTGTTGCCAAAGTAACTGCCCCCATCGGAGCATGTGTTGATACGGAAATCTGACATGAATAGAGTGGTTCATCATAGAGTGAGCGGTAATTTTCGCACATGGCGCTAAACCAGTGTTGCCACTCTTTAAAGATCTGATCAGCATATGGATCATCATTTCCGTATTTTGGGGCATTAAGACAAAGCTTGTGAATCCTCAGCCAATCTCTGTAATCCTTCGTCTTAACCTGCTCGGTCAGACTGTATGACCCCGTTTCCAATGCAGACAAATAGCCAAAATTTGCATTGATGGCACTTTTAAGTTCAGTTAAAGAGATCGTTTTTTCATCAAAAACATTTTTCCGGATCGAAGCGAGTGAATTGACAAGATTTACGCCGCCGCAGATCTCAACGTTAAAGGTGCGGTTATACCTGCAACCTTTATGACTGATATCCTTTCCTGTCTCAAGGCAATCGGGTTTGAGCAGACTGTTTATGATTGAAGGTGTTACCTTTCCCCAAATATCGTGCTGGATATTGTTTGTCAAGGTTAGAACTTCAACTGTAAGACTGAAATAACGTTTAAATATTCTCCATATCTCTTCATAGGATTCGAGTTCAGAGCCATGAACAGGATAGACACGCATTCCTGTTCGTTGGTCTACCCCGCCAAACAGAACAGCTTCAAGTACTTTAGGGAGTGATATAAAATGGACTCCGACACTTGTGGCAGGGGCGGATCCTCCCGGAATAAACCAGGTCTTACCATTCAATTCAAGAGGCATCCAGCTTCCGGGGGATGTTTCAAGGCAACCACCTATCGACCAAGCTCTTGCCTCCTCAGATTGCATCCCCTCTTTTCTGAAATTGTTCAGAATAAATTCCATGGCCACCCTGTTGCTGATCCATGCGGGATATCCCGTCCCGATTTTGGTGCATTCAACCCCCTTGAGCAAAAACTCTTCCGGCAATTTTTCATCAAAAAGGAGGCTCAGCGTCGGTTGTGGTGTATCGCACGACATGGCCGATTCGAGGATCAGCTCCTCAAGTTCATTGGATGCACTGTTACCTTCCTTATCGAGACCCCCGATGCAAAGGTTATTAAATGTGTTACCACTTAAAACTCCGCCTACCACTCCCATCGATGCGAAACAGTCGAGCTCAGTGAATTTAACACGCATGATTTCCAGGAGTTCAATGGTCTTTCCCTTTGTAAGCGTGCCATTATCCATATCCTGCTTCCAGAAAGGGTAAAGGACCTGTCCAAGACGCCCAGGTGATAGTCCTGAAATGGCATCTTCGTTAAGTACAGCAACATGGAAAATCCAGACCAGCTGAAGTGCATCATGAAATGTAACCGGTTTGTTTTCGGAAAGCCATTCAAGACGATCTGCAATCTCATGATATTCAGATTTCTGAATATCATCTCTTTCCAATGAGGCCATTAGTCGGGCTTCCCGGCAGTAGTTCATAATCCAAATCTGAAGCCCCTCCAGTATCGTTTGAACTGCCTTATAAAAATACAACCTGTCTATTCCGGAATGACCTGCAACCTGATCCTGTTTCACTTTGCAGATCCTTTTTAAACCTTCTATACCATACTGCAATGGATAATAATAATTGATCACTTCGCGCCCCTGAGGTAGGGTGTAACCTGAATCGAACATGCAAATTACAGCGCGCATGATCTCTTCCTTGGTTGAATAGCCAGGAACAAGCTGCTCGTATTTATGACCTACATCATCCACAGAGCGGTTCAGCCATCTCTTAGCAGTTTTGATAAGGATCGGCATCTCTTCCTTGCGTAACCCAAATTTCCCGGCAATAGAAATCACATTACCAATGCTTTCCGTAACATTACCGCCTCCCTGACCCATTGTCGTTACCTCATCTGCGCTTGCTTTTCCTGCTTTCTGCGCCTCCTTATACAAATCATCCTCTTTAGAAAGAAAGAACGCCTCCGAAAGCCAGGGCATCGGATAGGAGCCGCGCAAATAGCTGGCCTTTCTCATGGCAAGTAATTCACCTGGAAAAACGGCTGGAGTGAGGTGTGAAAATCCGGATTTTAAAGCCTCGGCTCGCCGGATAATCGGGACTTCACCCTCCAATTCATCCCAACGGCGTGTATACCAGTAAGGAAACTCGACAGATGCGGATGATTTTGTTTCAAGGTACATCCTGCGGGCTTTTTCTGCGCGCAGAGAAGGGTCCTTTTTCCCTTCTCTCCCCTGGATTCCACCTTCAGGCCGGGTTCCATAATAATTATAAATATCGGAGATGCACTCCAATTGATCCTGATTATTTTCCATAACACTTAATATTAAAGTTTTATTTGAAAAATCCAGATCTAAACTGAGTGGCTTAAATTAGTAAATCACCCAGACTTGTCATAAGGAAGATATTTTCAACGTTAGGTACAGCATGCTCGATTTTCATGGTAAAACCTTGTCTTTTAACCTCTTTCAAAGCCATAAGAATCATCCGGATTCCCAGTGATCCGATAAAAGTAACTTCTGAAAAATCGAGCACAACAGCTCCTTCGAGACCATTCAACAGCGCAAAAAATTTCACATCATTATTAGAGACATAATTGCTATCCAGTTTCCCTGAAAGGGCAATTTTAACCATTGACTCATCCGATTGAATAACTTTCATATCAATTTAGTATTAAAACATAATCTTCAGGACATTATATTTTTGCATAAATGGCCCGCTACAATCATTGAAACACGTTTTACAGCCAACGGAGCAGAATAATAGCATACCACAGGGAGTACCCATTCCAGCAGAGCCAGACAATAGGGGACATGGTTCGGATGACCATTCACCCCATTAAAGGCATATTCCCTCATTTTCAAAGTCAGTGAAACATTCCTGTTTACTTTATCCTGGTGCTCACCCTCATAGCTGTTCGCAGGAGGAATGCCGGGTAGTACAGAATTGTAAAAACGGGATATAAAACTGATATATTCTCTGATCTCCTGTTCGTTTGCGAGCGGTGCATGTTCAATCATAAAAATAGCTTCGAGCCTGGCGAAATCGGAAATAAGGGAGCGGGGTTTCGTTTCAGAAAAATCAATCAGATAGACGTTCATCTCCTCATCGAGCAGGATGTTTTGCATATTCAGATCGCCATGACAAATTGATGTATAATAGTCGATTCCCGTATCCCGAAGTCTGGCAAACTCATATTTTAGAAACCAGTAGGGATTAATAAGCTGTTGACCAGTCTCTTCAACAGTAAAATACTTGTCTTCAGACGAAACAGACAGTTCATCTTCAGCGGTTTGGCAGAGTTGCGGGAAGAATGTAAAAGTGGGGTCATGATCCTTAAAGGGATAAATTGTCTCACTGATGGGCTGCCCATACCAAGGATGGAGGATTTGCCGGAATATTTTATCAAATAAAGGCTCGAGCTGTTCAAGCTTCCAGTTGTTAAAATAATGGGTCAGCCATTTGAGCTGGCTCTGCCCGCCGCCTATCCCGACAAAGTTATACCTTAACGCCCCCGTATCTCCAAAAAACTGTGTGCCCAGAACCTGAGCGCTATTGTTTAAAATATATGGAAGGGCAAACTTCTGGCACCGTTCCGATTCCCTTGCAATAATGGCCCGGTTGGCAATCTTTAAAACAGTTGGCCGGAGTTTTCGTCCCTGATGGTCAAAGGAAGTAACCTGATAGGTTTGGGCTGAATACCCCCCATGAAGCTGCGAAATCACAAGTCGGCCGGAGTCGGTATATAACCGTCGGGCCAAAAATGCTTTATGTGTTTCGAACAAAAAGTCATCTTTTGTCTCAATCACGAGCCGGCTTCCGGTTGCATCTTCCAGTCCGGCGGAAACAAAAATCCAGGTGACGGGATTAACCAACAGATCGGAAGGCCGGATAACCTCAACACCGACAATATTTTCAATAGTCAGACTTTTCTTTAGAAAATTTGAAATGGAGATATTGGCTGTCACATCAGGAACATCCCCCAAAATATATTTAGCGCCCAAAACTTTGGTATTCAATATACTACCATACGTTCGTTCAGGAATTTCATGAAATCCGGACTTTTTCAAAACATCACTTAAATTCTGGTCAACGACCAGACAAAGTGAGATGGATGGCACATCTGCATCAAAATTTGCCACAACCAAGGCCATCAAATCGTCATCGCTGCAGGAGAACTGACGCTTCATCCTGAATAATTCTTCGGTCAGCTGACCAAGCATGAGCGACGCCGGCCTTGCCAATCTCACCTTTCCTGTCGGATGGTCGCCGAAAGAGAGCGCCTCGCTGACAAAAATGCCGGCATTGGAAGGATTTTGAGGTATGCTGAAATCAGAAGGTAAATCCTGATCATCGGGGATAAAACCGGCGCAGCCACCAATGGTCACAAAAACTCCTCTTGTTTGAATATCTTCTTCAGGTGCTTCGGCGGAAGAACCGATACCGACTGAAAAATCGAGCTCATTATATCCGGCAATTCCAGGATCCTTCCAATACCGGGCAACCTCCCTTTCATTTTTTATTGGCTGAAAATGAAACGACCATGAACCAGACTGCCATTCATGTGAACCTTCGGATAAAATCCTGATCCGCTCAATTTCAGTCTGTGCCTCTTCTGTGCTTTTGAAAATTCGAAAAATCTGATGTAATCCAGCCATCTCAAGAACCTGAAATATTTCAGGTAACAATCCTGCAAGGTACATTCCACCCCCACCGGATAAACATTTTTTTGCCGATACCAAAAGGATGCGAATACCTGCACTGGATAAAAAATTACATTGCGAAAGATCGAGGATCAGATATTTCTCCTTCTCAATAAGCGGTCGGAGGGCCTGGTCAAGATCAGAACTGGTTGTAGTATCGATCCTACCTTTTGGAATTACCACCGTGACATCTTGTTTGGTTTGAATATTAATCTCGATCATTGTTTTACATTTTAAACGAATATTAAATTCTACTGTTTTAAAGAGCTGGGGCCTGCCCGAACCGGATACAGCTGATTACCTGATAATTGAATCAGCTTTAGCCTTCAAATCCGGTGTAATCATCCAATTACCAGTTACCTGTTTTCGTACCCGGTCGTTGAGATAAAGTTTCTCTGGCACTACATTTTTTATCTCTATTTTATTGGTCTTTAGTCCATTCAAGAGAGCAACAACCATATCGCCGGCAGTTTGCCCAACCTGAAAATAGTTTGCACCCAGGTTTGCCATAGCACCTTTGAAGGCATGTTTGGGATTATTGGAGATGACAGGAATATGATTTTTTGTAGCCGCTCCAATATACATGTCAATGGCCGATTCGACGATATTGTCACCTCCGATCCACATTGCTTCGACCCCTTTTGAACACACTGAAAGCGCAGCTTCATAAACCTGTGAGACTGTTTCAACACTTGATTCCACCAGCTCGATTCCCAGTTCCTTGCAAATAACCCTGGCCTTTTTGACACACGCCTCGGAGCAGGTTTCACTCGTACACCACACCACACCAACCTTCTTAAGATCAGGATTCATCTGTCGTGCAATTCTGAAAACAGCCTCAACAGGCTGGAAAGTGCCGATTCCCACCAAATGGGCTGGATGCTGGTTTACTCCGGGACCTGTAATTCCGACTCCCGAAGCAATAGGATCTGTTACTGCACAAAACACATGCAACACTTTTCCATCTTTGTTGGCATTGGCAGTTACCTGTAATCCAGGGGTACTGATCGAAACTACCATGTCGAATTTTTCGCTCATGATATTTCGGACAATCGTATTTGCAACAGCCATATCACCTTCGGCACAATATCGGCGGATTTCGATTGCTCCCTTGGCAAAAGCTGTGGAACTCTGAATTTTATCCAATACCCCATTTTCGGTCTCCTCAAGAATCTGATTTGAATTAAACCTGAAAATCGCGATCCGGGTTTTTCCGACTGCGTGACTATCCCCTTTGCGGTTTTGCAAATCGGAGAGCAACAGGATGGCGCAAACACCTATCAGGAAGAGAAATGGGCGAAGAAATTGTTTCATCTGTATTTAATTACTTAATCTGGAACAAATTGAAAATACATAATTAAAATTTGCGGCTGGCAACCTGCAGTTGGTTACTTGCCTGTTCATCTTAAGCCAGAACCATTTTTCTGCAATATGATTGAACCATCATTGTGCGAATCCTGATTTGCCAGAAGCCAGTTGTATCTATATTTCTAGGACTCTCAGCATAAGAAGTACCTTTAAACATATTCATGCACCAACAAATCAGCGACAGCGCCGTCGATCTGATCTTTCCGGCGGAGTTCATCAAAAAGGGTCAGGAGATCAGGCACCTTCAGCCTTTTTTTCTCTTCCCCGCGAAAATCATATTTAATCTGTCCCTGATGCATCATAATGATTCTGTCGCCAAGGTTAACAGCCTGCTGCATAGAGTGTGTCACCATCAATGTTGTCAGCTGACCCTCTTTAACAATCCTTTCGGTCAGTTCAATCACCTTCGAGGCCGTTTTGGGATCAAGAGCGGCGGTATGTTCATCAAGCAGGAGCAAATCGGGTTTGATCCAGCTCGACATCAGAAGTGTAAGTGCCTGTCGTTGACCACCTGATAATTTACCTATGGGAGTTTCCAGCCGATCTTCCAATCCCATATTGAGGTCCTTAACGCGGTTTTTCAGATCTCGGATCACCGAGGCTGGCAATCCCCAGCCCAGACCACGTTTTTTCCCTCTTCTGGCTGCCAGAGCAAGATTTTCTGCTATCGACATCCCCGGGGCTGTCCCACTAAATGGATTCTGGAATACCCGTCCGATTTGACCGGCACGTTTATATTCTGGCCATTTGGTGATTTCGCGCCCCTTCAGTAAAATCGTACCTGAATCGGTCAGAAAGGTTCCTGCCACTGCATTCAGCAACGTTGACTTCCCTGAGCCATTGGTTCCCAATACACAAACAAAACTGCCATCCTCGATGGTCAGACTAACATTCTGCAGCGACATCACCTCATTGATGGTACCGGCATTAAATGTTTTGCACAGGTTTGATATTTCTAACATGCTCATTGTTTGATTAATTTGAACTTTTTTGTCTGCTTCATAAAGCCCGGTAATACCAAAGCAAGAAATACAAATCCGGCTGTGATCAGCTTCAAATCATTGGGATTCATCCCCCAACGTAATGCAATGGCCACCAACAACCGAAACAACACCGCTCCGATTACTGCACCGGCAATCAATAATCCCAATTTTTTTTCATTGATTAGTGCCTCACCGATGATTACACTGGCAAGTCCCCAAACCATCATACCGATCCCCATTTGCACATCGGCAAATCCCTGAAACTGGGCCAGCATCGAACCGGACAGCGCTATAAATCCGTTCGACAGTGCAACACCAAAAATGATCATTACATTGGTATTTACTCCCAAGGCCCTAATCATCTGATCGTTATCTCCTGTGGCTCGCATTGCCGTACCAATATTGGTGCGGAAAAACCAAAACAGGATCAGGCTGAATGCCACAATCATCAGCAAACAGAAAAAGAGGGTCCACAGATCTTTAACTGAAACACTCCAGCCGATCAGATTGATCACGGCATCTTTCCCGGAGAAAGCAACAGAGAAGTTCTCAACCCATGTAAACAGGGTGATCTGGGATAGCAGGGGAACATTACTTTTCCCCATCACATGAAGATTCACAGAATAGAGGGCCGTCATCACCAGGATTCCTGACAGAAGCGGATTTATTTTGAACCTTGTATGAATCAGCCCTGTGGCCGATCCCGCGAGTAATCCTCCAACAAAAGCCAAAAGGGTGGCTGCAACGGGATTAACGCCTGCGACAATCAGGGAGGCCGTAATCGATGCGCCGAATGTAAATGAACCTTCTGCAGTAATATCCGGAAAATCGAAAATCCGGAAGCTGATGAAAATGCCAAGCGCCAGCAGCGCGAGAACAAGTCCGATTGTGATTGAGCCGATGAGTAGTGTCATTGAACTTTGATTTTAATCATTAACTGAGTTTTCCGATCCAGGCAACGCCCTGCTTAAACATACTCTCCCCGATCCCTGCAATCTCGCGCCTGTCGTTGATCAGGTGCAACACATCGAGAACAAGACTGGTTTCAAAAAGGTGGAGAACCAGCTTTCCAGCCGATTTCTCGTTTTTGGGCAACGACTGAAAGGGGAAAACAGAGGTGTGGGTATGAATATAGGCCGGGGATCCCGATTTTTCGGGGCGGAGATAAGCTTTGAAATGGTCAGAAGGATCAACAGCGTAAAATCCAAGTGACACCGTGAGCATTTTAGGATAAGCCGGTTCTGTGGTAAAATGAATATTCTCCCTGATTCCCGGATATTCGAACAAAGGTTTTCCATCAACTGGGGGAGCATTGAGGCTGGCGCCTACCAACCCATCGCTCTCTGCGATTACCAGAAATACAAATTGTGAAGATCCGGAAGATTTGGCCAATCCTGCCATCAGATCACACAGTGCGATTGAGGAGTTGATTTCAGTCGGTTCGAAGGTGATCCTGTTCGAAAAATTACCCTGAGCCTGTAATGCATACAGCGCATTGATTTCAGGCTCAAGCTTCCCCGTTTTTACCATATAATCGGGAATTTTTGAACCGTCAGAAGGTTTGTATACCAAGGCATCCCCAATGGCAAGAAATTCCCCGTAACGACTTTTGCAATCATCAAACCCATCGCCGATGGCGCCTATCCCCAATCCGTACTGGTTAGGTTTGAATTTAAACTTCTCGTTATCGGCAGCCGTGAAACCAGAAGTGAGCGATAAACCAGGATTACCTGTTAATTGAAGAGTCATCGGCTGGGATGCTAATGTCTCAATTTCAAATCGATAATTGCTGATCTCCAGAAAATCGGCTTGTTTAATCTCCTGAACAGTCGTTTCTGGTGCACGCTCTGTAAGCATGCTTATCATTCCCACCATACTCAACACCTCAGATACACCCTCTGAAAGCTCCTCCAAAACAAACAATCCGCCGATCTGCTTGATCTTTTTATACTGGTTGATCAGCGTTCGTATACCTGCCGAGCTCATATACTGCACTTTTGACATGTTCAGCACAAGTCGGTGAGCTCCCTCACGCACTAATCCATTGAGGTAATCATCAAGATGTCCGGCCCAATTGGCATCCAATCGTCCTTCAAGATGGATGCGTTGTTCCTTGCCGGGAGGATCTTTTCGAATATCAAGTTTACTCTCCATATTATTACGTTTAATAAGTATTTTAATTCTCTTTTTTTAAGGTGGGGAAATCTTTAAATAGCCGATCAGGAACCGGAATTTTAAAAAATGCAGCGGCCTCCATATTAATCAGGTAATCGGTCTTCTCAACAAACCGATAGGGTATATCAGCAGGGTTTTTGCCAGCCAGAACTTCCAGGGCCATTTTGCCTGCGTCATAACCTGCCTGAAAATAGTCGCGGGCGCAAACTGCGACACCTCCTTGTTTTAATTGTTGAGAAACAAAACCATAATAAGGTATTTTACTGTCGTGCGATACTTTCAGAATGGCTGAACAACAACTACCTGTAAGATTATCTGAGATCTGGCAAAAAGCATCGATTTGTTGTGCTACCAGCGAGTTGGCCGCATCGAGCACTTCTGTGGCGCTGTTTGCCGGCACGGAGATCAGCTCAACTCCAATTTTTTTGGTAGCCACTGCGAGTCTGTCCCTGTAGGCAACAGAGTTGATCTCGGCAGGCGTAAAAACAGTTCCTACACGTTTCACCCGGGGATGAAGGGCAATTACCAGTTTCATCAGCCCATCAAAATCCGACATGGTCGATATGCCAGTTATATTAGAAAGATGATTCTCAAACGATTCACCCAGGCCTGCAGCAACAGGATCACCTACATTTGTGAATACAATTTTAGCATCAACCAGTTTTTTGGCCACCAGCTGTGCAGGGGGTGTCGAAACAGCGATGACCAGATCCCATGTATCATTACCAACTGTCCCAACGATACTGTTCAGGGTGGAAATATCACCCTGAGCATTATATACCTTAAATGAGAAATCTGCTCCTTCCTTAAAGTTATTATCATCAAATGCTTTACGTATTCCCTTTTCACAATCTTCCGAATTATGACTATCAACATAATGAACCAGGGCGATTCTTTTTTTCCTGGCATTGGCCGTTGGGATGGCAGTTTTGAGGTACTCATTTGGAATCTTTAAACCAAGTATTTTGGCTCTTGCTGCATCTACTAAAACTGCCTCATTTGCATAATTTTCAAGAGGGATGGTATCAGGAGAGGCGCCGTTGAGCATTTTGGCAATCAGGTCTCCTGTGTGATACCCTACGCCCCTCCACCCAGGACCGATGGCCGCCAGCGCCCCTTTCGCCACAAGCGGTGAATCATTGACAATTACCGGAATAGAATTTTTGGTACAAAGTCCGATTATTGCCTCAAAGGCCTGTGTAGCAGTATTATCACCAGAGATATACATCGCATCGATCCCCTTGCTCAGCATGACCTGGGTTGCCTGAAAAACCTCAGAAGTGTTCACTACAGGTATCTCAATCAGTTCAAATCCCTTTTTAACAGCAACTTTGCGCATAAGACTCACCACACTCCGCGAGTTCGCTTCAGCATTGTTATAGATCGTCCCTATCTTTTTCGTTCCCGGAACTGTTTCCAGGATAAATTGAATGGTTTTTTCCACGGGAGGAAATGAGCCAATGCCGGAAATACCTTTGACATGATCCGTATAACTCTTGCCTGCTCCCGCAGCAATCGGATCAGAACAATAGGTAAAAGCTACCGGATGTTTCTTTATCGTGGTTAATGCGGCAGTAACACAGGGCGTTGAGGTAACCAGTAACAGATCCATCGGAAGGTTGTCCATATTAAGCAGAATCGATGAGATGTTTCCTATCTCAGCATTGGAATGGGATTCCTTCACTTTCAGATTTTTATCGCGCTCAAAACCCAGCTCCCGAAGACGGTTCCACAAACCGGTCAATAATTCGTCGTGCGATGCATCAGGGGCAAAATAACAGAGCCCCAAAGTGTAATTCCGTCCGGGAATAGCCTCAGATTGTGCACGTTTAGCAGGTCGGGGAAGATCTTTTTTCTTTTTCTGGTTTTGAAGATCAGAAAAAAGCAAAATAGCCGAAACAATTATTAACGCAATTATCCCGCGTAAAAATGACTTCATAGAAATGTGTTTTAAAGTACCTGAAAGCAATAGCTATTGGAAGATCATAAACAAACATCACTTAATTTTCAAAAATAATGAATAATATCAAATCCCCCGAAACAGCCTTCCAAACATTTTTAACGATAAATATTATTCGATTAAATCAAATAACTGAATAGTAGATAATCGACGATGCCGACTTATCTATCTTCCTAAAGAAAACAGAAGTGGATCATCATAAGGTTATTTTATGATCTTCCCTGCCTTCCCGGCCACTTTCTCAGGAATTACAAGTCCCTGATCGGCACACGCTTTGGCATTGACAGTCAGATCATATTTTAAGATTGGTTCGATCTTCTTCTCCTCGGGAATTCTTCCCTTCAATATTTCAACAGCTTTGAGCCCCGTTTCGTATCCCCATTGGTCATAGTTGACTCCAAGTCCCATAGCTGCCCCCTTTTCGGCCTGCAGCGGATCGGCAACAAACAGTGGAACTTTTTGATCTGAAGCAACTTTCGCCAAAACCGATAAACCCATATAAATCGTATTGTCGGCAGCAGCAACGAGTGCATCAATTTGCTGTCCGGCAAGATACTGGCCCGCCTGAAGAATATCGTTTGAACTGGTGACCGATGCTTTGACGAGTGTTAGTCCCCGGTCGGCAAATTCTTTACTCAGCACTTTGACCGAATACTCTGCATTGGGTTCTGCATTGTTATACGGAATTCCAATCCGTTTCAGTTGAGGGATGCACTCCTGCATGAGATCAACAAATGCCTTAACATTCAGGGGATCATATACGCCGTAAAGATTGTCAGGTTTTGTTTTAAGACCTATCTGATCGGGACTAAATGCAACAGTAAAAACGACCGGGATGGTTCGCACAGTTTGTGCGGCAGCAACCATACACGGCGTGCTGTTCGTAATAATCAGGTCAACATTTTGTGAAACCAAAGACTGAAGGATCATATTGATCATCGAAAGGTCCCCTTGCGCATTATTATCGAGCACTTTAATATTTACTCCATTTACAAAGCCCGAATCAGCCAGGGCACGAAAAACTCCCGATTTGGCTGCATTGAGTACGGGATCTTCTGTGATTTGAATATACCCTATCGTGATTTTTCTGGGTGTGGACTGGCAGGCGACCAAAAACAGAAGAATTAAAATACTTAAAAAAATGTTTGATTTGTTCATGTGCATTTAGTTATAGTTAAAGTTAGCGTTAAGAACCGGGTACCCAGGCCAGTAACCTGAGTGGGGAGCCACTACCCCCTTTGATCTTCATAGGAGCTGCTACCAGGTAAGCTCCTGATGCCGGAAGCAGACCCAGATTTGCAATATTTTCATAAGCAGTAATATTGTTTCCACAAAGGACGCGATGTGTCTTAAAATCTGATGATTGCCCATAATCAATACTTGGCGTATCAATTCCCACAGCCTTTATATTCCGCTCCTTTACCAGCCATTTTGCCGCTTCAGGATCAAGTCCCGGGAAATGTAGTTCAGCAACTCCCAACTTACCGGTTTTAAGCGTCCCGGTGTATTTTTCAGGATCACCCCAATATTTTCCAAAACCAGTATGCAATAAAATAATTGACTGTCTGGGAATCAATCCATTTGTTTTCTCCCATTGCAACAGATCATTCGTACAAACCAGGTAGTCGCGATTTTTATCAGATTGAGCGGAGACATCGATCACGAATGCCGGACCAGTAAGCTCCTGGACTGTTATCTGTTCAATGGATCGTCCTCCCATTGCAAAATGGAGAGGGGCATCAAAATGAGTTCCTCCGTGCTCTTCGGCTGAGTATTTAAACGATGAGTAGAAGTAACCTTTATCATTGATCCCATAAAATACAGTATCGTGTTTAAAAGTAATGTTTGTAGGCCAATAGACGGTACTTTGATCAAAATTCCAGGTGAGATCAATCCATTGTCCCCTGGCCAGTATTGAGGATACATCGGGCTTGACGTGATGACAGGAAATCATGGAAGCAGCCAGGAATAGAACAACCGGAATAAGTTTTTTATTGTACTCTTTCATTGCAGTAGTTTATAAAGTTATCAGTAACCCTTAAGAATCGGTGTTTGACATTATGTTCCTATTAAACCTTGGCAATATATCAGGTACTTAATACCTGCAACAAATTTAACCAATTTAAAAGACTACGCTTAATCCACCCGGATTAATTTTAAAAATAAAACGATGGTCACTTCTTCCTTCATAATCTGTTCGACACAATGGCCAGTCGGCGAAAATTTGTACTTTCACATCATTTTTCGGCGAGAAGGCTTCCTCCGATGCCAATAAACCCAATTAAGTATTAAAATAACTGAATGATCGAAATATTAAGTAAGGTCCTGTTAGGTCTGGGATTGATGTTTACAGGGGTTCAGATGTTATCTTCCGGCCTAAAGCAATTGGGGAGCAGGCCTTTCCGTATTTTTGCCGCACAATCGGCATCCTCCAATGGTAAGGCGTTGTTATTTGGGGTAGGCTCAGGAGTTATTATGCAGAGTACCTCGGCAGCGTTGATGATTCTGGCAAGTCTGATTTCTGCAGCAATTCTAAATGTTCCACAGGCAATTGCAATCCTGACCGGATTCAGCGTCGGTAATTGTGTTTTGTTATTTATTGTCTCAATGAATATTTCGATTGGGATAATGTTTCTTGTCGGAATTAGCGGAATTGCGATGTTTTTGACCAGGGATGAGAGATACCTTGTTTATTTCAGGATTGGACTTGGATTGGGGTTGGTTTTTTTTGGCAATCTTATGATGTCTGCAGGAGTCAGACCTATCCGTGAGGAGGCCTGGTTTACAGGTGCAATGGAGTTCAGTCGCAATTTTTCACTGCTTTCAATCATCGTCGGAGCCGCGCTGGGGTTTATTGTACAATCATCTACAGCTGTAGGGCTTGTTGCTATCGGGCTCGCAAGGGAGAATATACTTACCGGTCCACAGACCTTTCTGTTTATGTATGGTGCTGCAATAGGTTCCACGATGTTTAAGGTGATGCTTGGGCAGGTATTTCGCGGAACATCGCGGCAGCTGGTCAGGTTTGTAAACATGTTTAATATTTTCGGAGCTTCAGTTTTTATCCTGATTTATTACATTGAAGTCTATCTTCATATACCGCTGTTAATGGCACTGCTCAATTCTTTCCAGCTGGATCTGGTGCATCAGGCAGCCTGGGTATTTCTTCTCTTTAATCTGACTTCAGCGCTTTTCTTCATGGCCATAAATGGACCGCTAACCCGCTGGCTCGAAAGATCTCTTCCGCCATCAGAGGAGGAGGGTTTATCCCAGTCAAAATATTTGTCCGAATTCCAGGCTCAGGATCCGGACACCGCCCTTGAAATGATCCGTCTGGAGCAGACACGTGAATTGGAACAAATTGCAGCTTTCATTGCTACGGCACGCATTGACTACGAAGGGGCTACCCTTGAATTGCGTCATAATGCTTTCAAATCGCTTGCAGGACAGGTAGCTGCAGCTTTAACGAATGTAGCAGCAATGCCAATGCTCCCGCAAAAAACCAAAGATCATGCCTTTATGCAAACACACCAGACCTTACTTGAGCAATTGGCTGACAGTACTGCTTCAGGTGTGAAAATCATTTTAATGGCAAGGACCTATCCAACACTGGAGGGCCTTTCGGACGCTTGCATGGAATCGATTGAATTCCTGCTGAATTTTGCTGCTGAAATTGAAAAAACAAAGGATAAGGAAGACGTCCGGATGTTCCTTGATCTGAGTTCATCCAATGCTCCGTCAATGGAAAAGCTTCGAAAAGCATATATTGACAACGACAAACTCGTTTCAGCGATTAGCAAAGGATGCTTACTCGATTTGACAATGAAAACAGAAAAAATCTTTTGGCTTCTAAACGGTATGTTAAGCCATTTGTTACCAGATAAGGAAAAAGCAAATTAAGATTGGGGTGGTTTTCTTGACTGCCAGGTATTGGTAAGTTTTTCTTTAAATCGAAGGTAAACATCCTTTCCTATCAGTACAATTCCTCCCCAGAACATCACTTCACCGGCAACCAGAAGAACAGGAGTCAATGTTAATTTCATTTTTACATCCATCGAAAGAAACGGAAGGGCAAACAAAATGAAAAATATCAGGATGGAAATCAGGATAATCACCATGCCAAATCTAAATTTCCACTTTCCGATGTTCATTTGATAATAATTTGATTTTAAAGGCCCTAGGGAACGCTCAGTCCGCCAACTTGCGGATCATCTTCCCTGGCTGACAGCAGGTCATGAGGACATAATTCCAATACTTTAATAGTATCCTCTGGGTTTGTCTTTACGTTATCATTCCCCGGCTTTTAACCTGGCTTTCCTCACATTGATAAAGCTGCGAATAAAATAAACCATTGCAATTGTACATGAGATCATCATCAGTATTACACGCAAAATTGCGACGTTATCTGCCCTCCCTAAAGCGCCGGTAAGTGGTTTTATCAGCCCAACTAAAAGTAAGAAGGTCAGGATGACGGAAAAATGGGCCATCGCCCTGTTCCCTGACTTAACTCCCTTGATGAATGAGAGTAATAATGCTCCACCAAAAACGGGAATAAGGGCCGTTGGAGACGGGGTTTGTGAAACCCAGTAACCCCACAATCCAACCAGAATCAAAACAAATGCATTTAGCATGCTTATTATATATACTTTCATAAATCCGACAGAATTAAAAACAGATAACAACTCTAATTATAAAAATGTTGCAGCAGAGAGGATGTGACCTGATTAATTGCTATAGAATTGCCCGATTTCATCAATTTTTAATTAGATTTAACCCCGCCTTACTTTTAGAAGAGGTAATGGCTAAATGACTATCTATTAACAGAAAAGTAATTCTCTTATTAACAGGATTCTAATATCGTGACCTCTTTCAAAACAACTAACGACTAGTACTTAAATGGAAAAAATTCTTATAATTGATCACGATTTTAATAACCAGTCTCTGCTGGTAGAGATCATCAAAGAGGCTTTCCCTGACTCATTACTTTTCAATCATCTCACTGATTCGGGTGAAATTGATGTTGCGTTAGCCAAGAATCCTGATGTAATACTTTTAAATCTTACAATAGGGCAAAGCGATGGACCCGCCATATGTCGAAAGATAAAACAGAATAAAAGATCAGAAAACATTCCGGTACTCGGTATAACTTTTCGCGATAAAAATGAAATACACAGGAATGAAGCACTTGAGTCAGGAGTTGAGGCTTTTGTTTATTTGCCATTTGATAAAATTGAACTAACAGCTCAGATAAGAGCCCTGTTGAAAATAAGATCTGCAAATAAACAAAACCAGGAATGGTTGCTTGAAAATGAAGAAAAATACCGCAGGATCTTCGAGAACATCCAGGATGTTTATTATGAGGCTTCTCTTGATGGGATAATCACTGAGGTAAGTCCTTCGATCGAAATTATTTCGTATGGACAATATAAAAGAAATGACCTCATTGGTAGTTCCATATCGGCCTTTTATGCCTACGCGGAAGACCGGGAACTTTTTCTGTCATTTTTGTACCAAAAAGGGCGGGTAAATGATTTCGAATTGGCACTGTTCAATAAGGACGGTTCAATAATTATGTGTGCCATATCTGCGAAGATTTGTCTTGATTCAAAAGGTGTTCCCGAAAAGATTATTGGAAATTTACATGATATCTCGAGGCGAAAGCAAACCGAAGCTAAGTTAAAGGAGAGTGAGGCACAATTCAGGGATTTCTTTGAAAGAGCCCCTGATCCAATCTTTATCGCAGACATAGAATCTGGATTAATTGTAGATACCAATGAGGCTGCTACAGTGTTATTAATGTTACCTCATGAAAAGATAGTCGGCCTTCATCAATCGATGTTGCATCCACCCCGAATGAATGAATTTTCCAAGGCTGCTTTTCACCATCAGTCTTACCAGCCAGCACAACAAATCTCGTCTCACCCGGTTGAGACGACCGTACTTCGGTCTGATGGCACAGAAATTCCGGTGGAAGTAGTTTCATCCAGGATTAAGATCAAAGGGAGGCCATCTCTTTTGGGAATCTTCCGTGATTTAACGGAACGTAAACATGCTGAGGAGAAATTGAATGAGAGCCAGTTGCGATACAAATTAGTTTTTGAGAACTCCGGGACCATCAATTTAATTTTCGATGCCAACTGCCGACTTTTGCTGCAAAATGATCAATCTGCTAAAATTATAGGAAGGGAGAAGAGGGAGACGATAGGGAAAACAGCACTTGAGATCTTCGGTATTTCCACCGGTTCTACAATTATGGAACAGATGAATCATGTGATGGAAACAGGAATAACTGAGGAATTCGAAATCCTCCTTGATATGCCCGATGGAAAGCGATGGTTTCATTCAATCTATCAACCGATCATTAATGAGAAAAAGCAGATTGAGGGTTTACAGATTGTTTCACATGACATTACAACTCAGAAACAAATCGAACTTGCACTGATAAAGAGTGAAACCCTCTTCCGGATTCTGAGCGAGAATTCACTAACCGGCATATACACAATATCAAACGACCGATTACAGTACATTAATCCGGCATTTGCCAATATCTTCGGCTACACGCAGGATGAGCTTACCGGTGCGGATACTTTGGCTGTAATTCATCCGGCTGACCGGCAGCTTGTCGCAGAAAATATACGACGCAGAATGGAGGGAGAGATATCTTCTTTAAAATATGAATTTCGTGGCCTCAAAAAAAATGGAGATATAATCTATATCCTGGTTTTGGGAGGAATGACGACTATTAATAATAATCCAGTTTTAGTCGGTAATATTCTGGATATCACAGAACGGAAGTTGGCAGAAGAACTATTGGAGGCGTCGCAAAAAAGGATTTCCGAAATTTTGGAAAGCATTACAGATGGATTTGTTGCTTTTGATGCTAAAATGAACTATACTTATATCAATGCACGGGGAGCAGCATTATTCGGTCTTAAACCAGAAGATCTGATTGGGAAAAACTACTGGAAGGAGTTTCCCGACGCCAAAGGTACCCCCTTTGCCAATAATTATCTTCACGCGCTGGAGACCCGCACTTCGCTTGTTTTTGAGGATTATTATGAGCCCTGGGACCGCTGGTTTGAAAACCGGATTTACCCAACCCATGGGGGAATCGCAGTCTATTACAGTGAAACAACTGAACGAAAGCGCACCGAAAGAGCATTGATTGAAAGCAATGAATTCAATAAGACTTTGATACGGACAATCCCGTTTGGGATGGACATTGTCGATGAAGAGGGGAACATCCTTTTCATGAGCGAAAATTTCGAAAAAGAATTTGGGAAAGGAGCAATTGGCAAGAAATGCTGGAGTGTTTACCGAGATAATCATCAACAGTGCAGCGAATGCCCATTACTCGCTGGAATAAGTGTTGGGGAAACCAGTCTTTTCGAAACATCGGGTGTTATGGAAAATAAAACTTTCCAGATTAGCCATACTGGGATGATGTTTCGTGAGAAGAAAGCGATGTTGGAGATCTTTCAGGACATCACCAGAAAAAAGGAGATTGAGAAAAAAGTAAAACTACTCGCCCAGTCGCTGGAGAGCATCAGTGAATGTGTAACCATAACTGATCTTAACGATATTATCATTTACGTTAATGAATCACTCCTGCATACTTACCAATATATGAAAGCGGAGGTTATCGGGAAACATATCAGTATTTTGAGAACTCCTGAAGAGAATTATTACCACGCCAGAAATATTCTACCCCGTACAATGGAAGGGGGATGGAGAGGTGAAATTATCAATGTAAAGAAGGATGGAACGCGGTTTCCTATCTTGTTGTCAACCTCGGTGATCAGAGACGAGAGCGAGGCACCAATTGCCATGATAGGGGTTGCAATCGACATTACCGAAATAAGTAAAAACAGAGATGAGCTGGTTGCAGCAAAAGAGAAAGCCGAAGAGATTAATCGCCTGAAATCAGCC
Source organism: Prolixibacteraceae bacterium (assembly GCA_963675995.2). Taxonomy (GTDB): domain Bacteria; phylum Bacteroidota; class Bacteroidia; order Bacteroidales; family Prolixibacteraceae; genus JAAFHB01. The sequence goes on from CAXXIY010000001.1 coordinate 150,661, forward strand.
TTTTTAGGTAATATGAGTCACGAGATAAGAACTCCGATGAATGCCATTATCGGCTTTTCAGATTTAATGGCTGAGGCGGATGTGGAAGAAAAAAATGTTTATGCTGAGATCATCAATAAAAGTTCAATCCAGTTACTCAGCCTGATCGATGATGTGATTCTCTTCTCCCGATTGCAGAGCGAAAAAATGCCAGTCCAAATTACTGAATTCTATCCTTCTGAGCTAATCAGGGACGTACACCAGATGTTTAACCATCCGGAGATGAATAATGGGCTGGCAATCGGGGTAAGAATACCTGAGAATTTAAAGAATCTTATCATAACGAGTGATGCAAATAAAGTAAAACAGATCTTGACCAATCTGACCTCCAATGCCGTCAAATATACCTTTGAAGGGAGCATCGAGATCGGTTTTGATCTGCACAACGGACAAATTGAGTTCTATGTAAAAGATACCGGAATTGGTATTTCTGAAAAAGAGCAACAGCAAATTTTTGAGATTTTTTACCGCGGAGAACAGGCCCTTTCTTGTGCAATACGGGGAACCGGATTAGGGCTAAATATTGCGAAAGAGCTGGTTACTGTAATCGGGGGAACAATCGGAGTTGTTTCGAAAGTTAACAACGGATCACGTTTTTACTTCTCTCTCCCGGTTGAAGAGTCGTTGAAGAAAGATACGGAACATCAGTCAAACATCACCAAATTAAAGAATCTGAGCAAATTCTCAATTCTCATTGCCGATGACGAACCGATAAATTCTCAGTACCTTGAAGCCATTTTGAAGGGGATTTTCAAAAGAATTGATCACGCCAGAAATGGTTTGGAGGCAGTAGAAATGGTTTCGATCAACAAATATGACCTTATTCTGATGGATCTGAAAATGCCTGTAATGGGTGGAATCGAGGCTGCAAAAATTATTAGGGAGAAATTTCCTGAAATTCCAATTATTGCCCAGACCGCTTATACTCTTCCGGAAGAGAAAGAGTTGGCATACGCTTCAGGCTGTACCGATTTCATCTCCAAACCGATCAGGAAAGAGGTGCTGATGAAGATAATAAATAAATATATTGGTGACTATCAATAATTGAAGATTCGAAAAAGCAAGATTCAAAACTGCAATTTTTTTAATATAATTTTAATTAAAAATTATTGATATGGAGGCAGTTGTTATTGTAGTTATTCCCTTAATTCTATATCAGGGCCTGACGTTACGTCAGGCCCTGGCTAAGGTTCAAATAGTCAAATTCAGCCCTTCATTACGCAATGTTATTTGTCATCCCCATCTTTACCTGCAAATTTCCTGGGATACTTTTCCTTTCCTTTCATTGCATACCAGATGATTCTGTTAAACAGATCGTCATCACCCTGATCGATATAATCAAACTGTGGCTCCATGCTTCTGAGTGCATAATGGAGCGCGGCTCCCTTTAATTCTGCTAAACTCTTATTCATTTCATTCAGAGGGATCTGGTTCGATAACGATTGGTAAGCTGAGAAATCGGCGGTTGGTGAGAAACAATCGAACATGGGCATAGCCGTTGCATCACTGATATTCATCGGTGGAATACCCAGAATTTGTTCGATGGTTCGTAACATGGAAACCTGATTATAATTGGTCCGGACCGTCTTCTTTAACCTCGAATAGGGACTTACGACGGCTCCAACAGTCCGGTAAGCCGAAACATGGTCCCAACCATCCTGGGAATCATCCTCGGTGATGAAAACAGCGGTATTCTTCCAGAACCGGCTTTTTGAAAGGGCTTCGATCATCTGACCCAGTGCCAAATCGTTATCAGCCACGAAGGCTCTAGGGGTGGGTACCCCCGGACGTGTGCCTGAGGTGTGATCGTTTGACAAGGCCATCACCATGAGTTCGGGTAACTGGTCACCCTCCATTTTATCATAGGCATTGAGCTCATCAATAAACGCCTTCGCCCGGAGTATATCCGGAATCTGGTGGTTATCGGATGAGGGGAAATTCTGACTCAGAATCTTCTCAACTGGTTTAATGGTTGTTTTATTCACAAAACTGAATTTATCACCCTTTTGGAACCCCTCATAAATAGAGGTCCAGTTCAGTTTCTTATCAAACTCAACATCGCATGCTTCGCCATATATACGAACACTCTTGCCATGTTTCAGCGCATTGTCCCAGATAAATCCTGTGGGGGCATAAACCAGGGCGTCATACTGAACATGGGGATAACTTCTGATCCAGGCTCTTACATTTCGCTCAACATAATCGGTGACCATCCCCATATCGGTCCATTGATGCCCTTCAGCTGAGCATTTTCCCGACGCATAATAGTTATCCATCAACAGAAATTCATCAACAATCTTATGGGTATTCGGGGTTATCTTTTTTCCAAAGACTACCAGTGCAGAGTCGCCGTCTCCGGCACGAACATCGCCAAGTACCTGATCATAGGTCCTGTTCTCCTTGATAATATAAAGCACATGTTTAAATAAGGATGGTTCACCAATGCGGAGTGGAACCGGGACCGGCGCTACATTCTTACGAGGTAATTTTTCGGTAAGGGCCAGTCTGAAAAGCTGGTTGCATTTTTCGACTTTCTCCGTATATTTTTGTAATATAGACCTTTGGGGCAAAGGGATAACCGATACGGAGGCCATCATCCGATGTGAATTATAAACCGTATGCGTGGATTTCTCAGAAGTATTAGGTATGCGTGAACCTTCGGCTTCAATATTGGCCACAAACAATAGGCTATCCCCATAGAGGGCCGCCCCTCCCGGATATGCGCCAGTTGGTATAAATCCGGCAACCTTACTATTATTTTCAGCAGATGCTGTTGAAGATAGTTTTCCCAGCGTAACAACTGCCAATGCATTATCCATGCCATTTGCCACATAGAGTGTTTTACCATTGCTATCGATGGCAAGACCATTGGGTGAATCACCGAAATAGCTATTTTTGTCGGGAGATAAACGGACCGAGATTTGTTCGCTAACCTCGTCCTTATCGGTATTAATCACCGACACCATATCGCTGTTCGCATTGGCAACGTAGACGAATTTTTGATCTTTACAGGCAATGATATCATTTGGATGGAGGCCTACCTTAATTTCTTTCAGCACACTGCCCGATTGAGGATTAAGGACAAGAACGGTTCCTTCGCGCGTAGCTCCGGTCCTCGGATCAACTTTGGCGGCTCCCCATGGAACGCCGGCTACATCAACATCCCCTTTATCCGGAATTGATCCGGCCCAGTTGGTCACATACAGTTTTCCATTGGCGGAGGTAATGCCAAAAGGAGCAACACCTGCAGGAGCTGACCAGATTGTTTTTCCGGTAGTGATATCGAGTTTTTCGACCGTGTTGTTTCCATTGAGGACCACATAAAGTATCGGGGAACCCGACTCTTCAGTCACAAGAACTTCATTGGGTAATGCCGTCAGAGCCGGTTTAACAGTTACGAAGGGAAAAGTCTTTAATATACTGATCTTCTTCTCATTCCATACTGCCTGTACAACCACTGATTTGGTCTTTCCCAAAGCACTCCAAAAAAGTTCATAACCACTTCCTGTTGTACGCCATGTGATACCGGAATAGGTATTCATCAGACCATCACTGGCAAAATAACTTTTAAGTGTAAAGCGGGAAACCACCTTTTTAGTTGCCGGATCAATGATCACAACAGAGTACCGGCCTTCAACAGCCAACCATTTTCCATCGGGCGAAAGGGCACAGTCAAGTGCGTGGTTTTCATTCTCCTTATCCCCAAAATAGAGTTGCTCACCTGCCGGATCAACCCACTTGTTATAAGGCATCAAAACCGGCAAATCGCTCCCCGTGAGGGTACTCGTCTCGTACGAGGTGATGTATTTCTTTTGTTGGCGCAACGTTTTATTTGATTGCGAATACGTAGTAGTAGTAACCAGAAAGGTTAAAACAATTACAAAAAAGGGTATGATTTTCTTCATTATTTGTAAGATATTACTTAAAGAATTAACAACTTAAATTACAAAAATAGGTTTCCTTACCGAAAAAGAAAACCAGATTTCATTAAAATTCCTTTGAGATTCATTGAGCATCTATACAAATTCTCGTAATACCCGCCGATTGCAAAAATGTGGATCGAATTTTCACCAAATTTATAAATCAACAAAGAAATTTTCACTTTATCGCCGCCTTTTCGGCCACCATCTTTACCACCGTTTTGTCGTTCCACTCCTGGCAATGTCCGGCCATAGGGGTAAACGATATTTTTGCATCCGATTTGGGATTTTCTGTTTTATCGAGGTACATTTTCAGGAACCTGGTGGCTACATTCGAATAGAGACCATCCATATCACCTGTCCAAATCCAGATTTTACCCTGAAGTTTAGGGCCGAGTATCGACCAGTTTTTCTCCAGGACTTTTTTAAGATCATATTTTTCCCACTGTTTCGCAATGGCGTGATCAATTTTTCCTGTTACCGGATCAAACAACAACGAGGGGAGACCATCTTTCCCCTTTGGTCCGAATACGGCATTATAGGCGCCAAACTGACAACCTGAACCACTGTAATTATTCGTTCTGCCAAGTACGTTTTCTTCTGTAATACACTCTTTCATCGACCATTTAGGCTCATCATAGATGCTCCTTGATTCAGGTTGCAGGTATCCAAAATGATTATAGAATGCATTCTCATCCTCGTAAATATTAATCAATCCGTAATGTTTAAACTCAACCGGATCAGGACTATACGACCATGCTCCATCAAAAAAATCGGGATAGAATATTTGCAATCCAAGCACAACCCATCCTCCTGTGGAAGCGCCGGCCAGATAGCGTTTTTTAGACAAAGGATTGTATCCAACTTCCTTCTCTACAGCTGGGACCAATTCTTCAGTGAACGCTTTGCCGCAAGGACCATTATTTTCTGAATCGACCTGATAAGTATCGCCATAAGGCCCTTGTGAATCGAGAAATACGAAAATAATTTGTGGCGCATCCCCCGAAAACCACCAATCGGAGAATTGCTTGTTTTCCATCATACCGTTTACCCCGTCGTATCTTCCATTCAGACCCGGAGCGCGGTAGCAAATAGGATACGACTTACCCGGGTGATCGAAATAGCCCGACGGGAGAAGTACCGAAGCCCTCACATAGCGCGGATGACCTGAAAACCCGGAAAGACATTTACTTTGGATCACTATCGGTTTTACAAACTTATGCTGGACAACCGGGTAGGGAGGGATCACACTTTTAAGTTTTAACGTAAGATTTACGCCAGAGGACAGGGCTGCAGTGTCGACTTCGCTGTACAAATTACCGGGGACGTTTTCTTCCCCGTCATCTACATTCTGTTTGTAAAGTACCTGAAAATAGTACTTTTCAGCGGGGTTAACGAACCCTTTATCAAGCTCGGCATTGATTACCCCCTTATTTCGTGTATCAATTATAAATGGAGTTGAACCATCCCAGTTGGGAGGTGTTACCCCCACGATGATATCAAAACCATTCCGTGGTTCCTTGTGTTGCTTTGTAATATAGAGAATTAGCCTGCCTCCTTTAATAAACAGCGGTTTAACTTCGGGCTCCACACTGATTTTAGCGGTCAAAAAAGGGAGGTTTTGCCCTATAGCGATCCCGGAAACTGCCAGAAACAACAGAAATGACAGGTGCAGGTGCAATTTTAGTCTAATCATAAAATCTAGTTTTTAAGCTTCTTATTCAAATCGGGGATGATTTTTTTCATCGCCTTTTTCACATCAATATATTTGTTAAGATCTCTTAATGCGATTACCTTATAGTGTTGATCATAAAGATATTGCAGATATTCTTTGAACAGTTCAGGGGGGGTGTTTACCCATGAATGTTCGATATCAGGTACTCCGTGAATGGTCATTACTACAATTTTCCCATCACGTGCCTCCTTAAACGATTCGATGATTTGCTGTTTGTTACCTGTAGTCATCGCCCAGCTTGGCACCAAAAGAGGATGATCGGTCAGCGGATCATAAGCCCTGCTTCCACCTGCACGGGCAAACTGATACCCCCGCTCAGACAGAACATCCATTACCGGCACACTTAGGTCATATCCGGGATAGGCAAAAGTAGATGGGGTTTTAATATGAAGTGAATCACATTTATCTTCGATGTATTTAAGCTGACTAATGACCTGTTCTTTTGATAGTTTGCTAACTGCAGCATGCGACCGGGTATGGTTGGCCACTTCAAATCCCATCCTATCCAGCTCTTTAATCTGCCTCCAGTTCATATATTTGGAGGTATCCTTAAAATTTTGCCCAAACTCACAAATAAAAAAGGTCCCGCCAAAGCCATATGACTTCAACAACGGCGCAACAACGGAATAATGACTGGCTGTAGCATCATCAAAGGTAAAGACGACGAGCTTATCCGGAATACTCTTTTTTAACAATTTCGAATATACAGGGAAGGAGACAAAAAGAACGACAAGTGCGACAAGTATTTTTCTCATTTGATAAAATTTTTAGTTCAGGTACCAAAATAATCCTCGGTTTATCAATGCCCAAAGATAGCTAAAAACTGATGTCGGGTATTGGCTGAGCCGGTTTTAATGGATCTTCTTTGAAGAGGCTGTCCAAAAACGCTGTGGCTCTCCGTGTATCTTCTGTGGTTCTCAGTATAACTAATTATATCAGTAGAGTAGAGCGGGAAGGATAGAAACACCTTCCCTGCCCCCTCATCAAACCGTACGTGCGGTTTTCCCGCATACGGCTTTCCTATAAACTTCTTCATTAGCATTCATAAGTGAGCTGGCTGGAATGCATATTTTGTTGGATCTATCAAACCGAATTTGGTTGACAAAACCTCAAAGGCGTTATGTCCGTAAAGCCTGCATTTCCGTTGGCTCTTGCGATGGTAGTATCGGTATAATTTGTTGGACAGGTAAAACCGCAGTCTGCGTTTGCTCAATGCAGGATAGCTAACTCCTCTAATATCGAAATAGTTAAGCCATCCCTGTAATATCGGGTTTAATCCTGAGACAACAGTATGTGCATTGAAATGACCATGTGTCTTTAGGTATTCCTCTACTTTATCCCGGATTTTCTGCTCCGAATTCTTGCTTGGCATGATATTCCAGTATTTGGATTTCCTGCCTTTTATATCAGAATCGTAGCGTATTGTGAATCCAAGAAAATTAAAGCCTTCGTTTCGTGAATCAATCTGTCGGGTTTTTGTTTCATTGATTGTTAATCCCATTCGTTGAAGCAAGCTTTTAAGCTTTTCGATTATTGCTATCGGTAAAGTCTTTCCCATTAGCACAAAGTCATCAGCATACCGTACTATCCTTATACCGTATTTCCCAAACAGACTTTTCGTATTGTTTACGATCCGGTCTATCAGATGAAAGTAAACATTGGCAAGAAGGGGTGATATGACACCGCCTTGTGGTGTTCCCGTACGATTTCCTTTCCCACTTTTGTATTGTCCATCCTCAAAAACAGGAACTTTTAGCCATTTATTGATCAGCTTCAGTATCCTTGGGTCGGTTACACGTTCCTTCAATGCTATTTGAAGTTTATCATGGGGTATCGTATCAAAATACTTACTCAGGTCGGCATCGTAAACCTCCGTATTGCCTTGTTTTAAGTTCTCCTTTATCGCCGTTATCGCATCTTTTGAACTGCGGTTGGGCCGGAATCCGTAAGAACTCTCCTCAAAGTCTGCCTCGAATATCGGTTCAAGTATCATTTTACATACTGTCTGTGCGATCCTGTCTCTTACGGTGGGAATCCCCAACGGACGTTCTCCCCCGCTGGCTTTGGGAATCATCACCCGCTTTACTGCCTGTGGTTCATAAAGCTGCTTGCGCAGCTCTTCCCCAAGCTCTTTAAGATAGGGTTCAACACCATATTCTTCTACCTTCGCAATGGTCACACTATCAACCCCCGGAGCTCCGCCGTTGGCTCTGACCGTTTTCCATGCTTCACGTAATAAATACGGAATGAACATCTTATCATACAGTACATAAAACTTGTATCCTCGCTCTTGCTTGGCTTTTTGATATAGTTTCTCTTGCAATATTAATACTCTTTCTGCATCTGGCATTTCGCTGCGCCGTCTTTTAAACAGTTCAACTTGGACCGCTGCGTCAACTCTTTTCTGATTCATAACTATCAATTCTGTTTGACTAATATTCTTTGAAACTTTATTTATAGTAATGCCCCTTCGCTCCTTCCGCTTTTACCTTTCCGGTTATCATCACTACTACGAGCATATCCGACTCCCTCGGCAACAGTTCGACTACTACAGTTCCGTTAGGGTATCCCACGTTCATGCGCTACCTTCGTACTGCACGCAACATCATCTTACTCCGGGTATCTGCTGACTTACAAAGTGCCATTAAAAAAACAGTCAACATAGCAGGTTTCACCAACTCTGGGAGTTTGACCGATACCAATTGTGTAACGAAGCCTAACTGATGCAGCTTACAGCACCGTACCGCCCGAGCTTCACAAAGCTCGTTTCCTAACAGTGTGTCAGGCGGACTTCAACCTGAACGGCTAATTGGGTTGTAAGGCTCTTTCATCCTTAAAGGTATTTGATTTATATATAAACGCACGCCTCGTGGCGCACCAGAGTTCCGCAGAGCAGGTACAGCGTTACACAGAGATAGAAAGCATTCTTTTCAGGCTTTTAGACACCTCTTCAAAATCTCAAAAAAATTGCTTATATTTATAGAGATAATTGAACTAAAGAGAACGCCATGATAATTAATACTTCAAATGGTAGCCTCTATTTTACGATTTTCTACACACTGGCTTTTTTCGTTGCATTTATTATGCTTTTACGGGAGGGACACCAAAGGAAAATCCCGATAGTTCCATGGGTGCTATTATTAATCTTCGCCAGGGTTAGTTTCATATTCGGGACAAAGATTTTCACTTTCAGCCCAGATGAGTGGTTATTGATGATCCGGCAAACCACACTCTTCCCCACCTCAGAAAAAATTCTCCCTGGCGGCATAATACTGGGGTGTTTGGCACTCGTATGCGGAAAGTACATTTTAAGGATAAAACAGGAATTCGTCGATGCCTTTGCAATTATTGTTCCAATAGCCTTTGGAATTCAGAAGATTGGATGTTTTTTAAATGGTTGTTGCTATGGAAATCCCACTTCACTGTTCTGGAGTGTGCAATATCCTGTTAATACCCTTCCTCATCATCATCATTATGAAATTGGTCTGATTGGAATGAATGAACTCCTTTCGCTACCGATTCATCCGGTCCAGATTTACGAAATGGCCGGTTCATTTCTTGTTGCATTTATTGTATTTAAGACCAGAAAATTTTGGAAGGCGAAAGGTAGTTTATTCCTTTTCTCCATCTTATCGTTCTGCCTGGTCCGTTTCGTTACAGAATTCTTCAGGGCCATACCTGCCCATTCAACAGGTGGCGAGTTGTCAGGAGTTTTCAATCAGTTACAGTGGGCAATACTAATTGTTTTCGGATTACTAACGTTCCTTCTTATTTATCGTGAGAAGAAAATCGAATCTCACACATCCCTGTCGATCACCTCCGCTGCGCCAATTGGAATAAAATTAAACCTGTTATTGTTCACCGTTGAATCGCTCCTGATTTTTGCCTTGCGCCACTGGTTTTCAATGGCCGAGCTGATTGCGATCTTATTAACCTTCTTTGTTTCAAGTCTCTTTATCCTCTCCTGGATACTCAAAGAAATTGTCACATCCGGGACAAAAATAGCTTATATCGTGCTACTCTTACTTCCGCTACTCATTACAAGTCAGACTATTCCTAAAATACAAAATGATTCGACAACGGTGATCAGAACCAAAAATATCAGTTTTGGAATGGCATCAGGAAATCAGGAAAACCCTTTCAGCCGGACCACAGGTACAACAAATGAGGGGTGTTCTCAGTCTGAAACCAATTATATTAAACAAAAATACACCATATGGGGCGCTGGTTTTTCAGTAAAAGATGAATATCCCGGGAAGAGACTTACTAACAATTATGGGGTAAATATGTATTTCGGACAAAACAAAGAAATACTTGAGTTGACAGGCGCTGAAGTAAAACATCCACTTTGGGGAATAAATCCATTCATCAAACTTGACACTAAGTATGTTGGGATTGGAGGCGGAATTCATGTGGGTAATTTGATCTATACCAAAAACAGCATTATAGACGAAGGTGATGCAACGACCTCAATAGCTAAAACCTCCTTTTACCCGCAGGCCTATTTCCGTCTTGGACCAAAACGGATCTTTTTTATTGATTACCATTTTGCAGACCAGTTTCCCTCACCTTTCCCGTGCTTTTACCAGCAAATAGGCATCGGAACAGGATTTGGGTTCAAAGAGGCAAATTTAAGGGTCGGTGGATTCATCTCCCCTGAAATTGGAGGCTATTTCTCAGCCTATATACCTGTCAGCAAAATCCTTTTCTTTGAGCCAAAGGTGGTTTTATCCAACTCGGATTTTAATCATTTTTCGCTTGGTGTACATTACAATTTATCCTCCAACACATTTTTCAAAAAGACCAGAAAAAATTGACCGTCAATTGTTTTGATATTTCGTAATCTTATCCAAATTAGCTTACTTTGAACCATAAAAGATTGGATTGTTTTAAGATAAAGATGAAGGATTAATAACATTAGCCATGCGCCGGATTGCAATTCTATTTTCGACAATTTTTTTATTGGCATCATGTGGTCATGATGCTCTCACCCCCGATCCGGTAACCAATCCGGCACAACCTTTAGTTTACACTGATCTCGCCTATGGAACACAGGCGTTGCAAAAGATGGATATTTTTCTGCCTGCAGGAAGGAGTGTAAGTACTACAAAAACAATTGTGGTCATCCACGGAGGCGCCTGGCTCGAAGGGGATAAATCAGAGATGACTTATGTTGTTGATTCATTGAAGAGACGTCTGCCCACGTGGGCTTTTATCAATCTGAATTATCGGCTTGCCATTAACGGGGCTTCCGATCTTTTCCCTGCCCAGGAGAATGATGTAAAAACAGCCATCGAATCATATCTTGCCAAATCGGCATCTTACTTGATTTCAAAAGATATCGTTATCCTGGGAGCCAGTGCCGGAGCACATCTGGCATTACTTCACGGGTACAAAAACGATCCTGACAAGCATGTGAAGGCGATCGTCGATTTCTATGGTCCTACTGATCTGGTGGCCATGTGGAACGATGGCTTTATCATCCAACTGGGATTAATATTGGTAACCGGCAAAACCTACGATCAGGATCCTGCCATCTATACCCAGTCGAGTCCCATCAATTTCATCAATGCGCAAAGTCCCCCAACTATTGCACTGCAAGGTGGAAAGGATGATCTTGTTTACCCTACGCAATCGAACATGCTGATCGACAAACTGAATTTAAAGGGCGTATCAAATCAATTGGTCTATTATCCAAATGAAGGACACGGATTTACAACAGTAAACGACATTGATGCGATGCTAAAGTCACTCGCCTTTATAACGAAATATGTAAAATAACAACGTTGAAGGGAATCTGATTACCCTCTGTAATTTGTGGAATTAAATTTCCCTCCGGCTACTGGCACCCGGCAACCAGCTTTGACTTCACAAAACATGTAGAATTCCTATACCAATTTTCAGGATACTTATAAATCCTGAAGGAATTATCGACAAGAAGCAAGCTGCTAACTGCCAGTGGCAAAGTCATCCTCCTTGATGATTTAATACTTTATATTCAGCTTCTTCACCGGAATTAGCTGTACCGGTCCCAACAATCCCGAAGCAGGTAATGGTCTAAATCCGAATTCACGGGGCTTCTCATTCAACACATTTCCACTTCCAAATTGGGACACAAGTTCTGCCGGAACAGCAGGCGGCTCCTTCAGTGCAGAGATCCGGTTAATCAGGGTATTGGTAACTAAGATTGTCAGGTTATTATCGCCGGCTTTTACAGCGTCTGTAACATCCAGTTTCTGACCTCGCATCCAGGTTATTCCTTCATTTTTGCCATTCAAACTCACTTCAGCAACATTCCCCACCCTCCCTAAATCAAGAAACAGCTTCAAATCCTTTTGAAGGTATTCAGCCGAGAGGTTAAAAGAAACATCATAACGACCGGTTCCACTGAAGTTCCTGGTTAGCGGATTCTCAACCCAGGAGACCAGAAAATCTGTTTGGCAGGAATAAAGCGGAAAGTTATCCGATTTGAGCTCCATTGTCCATTTTCCGGAGATCTGTAAGGGTGCTGGAATTCCTGATACAACTGACGTAATCACTTTCTCCGCATAACCCGATTTCAGAGTTGTGAAGTAAGTCCCGTTTTGATTCGCAAAAGCCTTTAATTCGTTCTTTCCGGCACCTGCAACCTGAGGAAATGAAGTATTAGTTACATACGCGTCCGGCTCACCCGGAGAGAATTCGAGAAACAACGATTCATAAGGCGACAAATTTAGCGGCACTTTAATTCCATCTTTGACTTCGGAAAAATGAACCACCGGGGTAATTTCACCGGAATAGGGATTCCATTGACGAATAATTTTCCCCTTCACACGGAAGGTTACTGGAATGGTACTTTGACGATCCTGGATATTTGAGACGAAATAGATGTCCTTCTCACCCAGTTTGCGATGAAGAAAGGTAAGCCCCTCATTTTTCCGCAAACCTTCGAAAGCGAAATCAATTCCGAAATCGGGAGCTATATGTCGGCGTATCGTTTCCAGAAAAGGATCGAGGGCACTGCTCCGTTTGTCCCACCAGATCTGACGATCAATCACATTTTTAAGCTGATAGGTTCCCCCTTTTCCGTAAGGGTTCATTACTATACCCTCTACTATGCCTGGGCCACTAAGTCCATATGGATTATCCGCTATACCATTCGTCTGTTTAGGTTTATTAAACAGGTTATTGGTAATCTCTTTAACCTTTTCGTCTGCCTGTTTATAGTCCTGTAATCCCGTTGACTTTTCGGGCAACCGTTCGAGAGCCATCACCACACCACCCCTATCTACAAACTTTTCAATAAACTGTAGGGTTTTTAACGGGATTGTCTCCACGTTGGGAAGGATGAGAACTTTATACTCCATATTCCTGATTTTAATCTTCCCCTCCTCAATTTTGGCAAGGTGTTGCAACGCATCATCGTTAATCAGATCATAATTATAACCGTTTGAGATCAGTAGATCCCCAAGCCCACCCCAGTCAAATTCGCGGGTCCATTTACGCATATTCAACACATTGATAGCCCATTGGTTAGCCAAAGGAGAATATAATGCAATATCTCCTACGAAATCACCCTGCCTTAGCAGATAAGAGCACCGGGCAATATATTCTGACAGTTTGGGATAATATTTCCACCACACATTCTGAGGCTGGATATACGCGGCAAAAGGGAGTGAGCGTGTCGGCGAGACATTCTTCTCGGGTGAGAAGTTAAATCCGTGATTGTAAAACTTTGTGGCCCCTGCCAACAGGTAACCATCGCTGGCAATCTTTAACTCTTCGAGTGTTTCGCGGTACCGTTCCCAGTGAATAAATGTGTAAACTTCGGCTGATACCACCTTACGTCCATAAATGTGGGCACCGGAAGCAACATACTGTTTCGGTCCGATCCTTGTATCAAACCAGTCGGCTGCGTCCTTTTCTCCGGCAGTTATCTCCATTTCAGGGATATGGGCCATTCCCGAAGCTTCGATATTGTCTGTATTAAACCCATATGACTGAATCCTCCCCTGAATATGATGGGCCTCGCACCATCCCAGAAAGGTTTTGAAAAATACATTCAACCCCGTGGTATGGAGAAATTCATTTACATCGAACCTGATTTTAGGCGAAATATCGCCCACATTCCACCAGATTGCCGGGAGGTAAGGGGTCAGGTCATATCCTTTATCCAATTTAAACGCTTCCAGTAAACCTGTCGACCAGTTGATACCGCTCGCAAGGCTGGCTAATTCAAAACTATCGGCAAAAAGCGATTCCACAGTTTTTCCAAATTCCTCGCCAAAAGCTTTGTAAAATTTGTCGCCCAGGTAGTCGCAATAGGTTTCCATTGCAGTTTTACTGAAATGATCGACAGCATTGCTGATTCCGTTTTTCTTCAACCAGAACGCCATCAGTCGCCATTCCCCTTCGGGGACCTTCCATGTAATCTTATTTCCAACGACAGTTGATGTGAGGTTAATCAATGATTTTTCATTGATCCTGCCGTCACGTTCGATCCTGCCGGCAATAACAGCAAGTAGCGTCTCACTTCCGTCCAACTGAGGGGTATACTTTTCCCATGACCTTTTCGTTTTCATCAACCCATCAGGCAAATTGCCCGAAAACAGCTGGTTGCCATTAAGATCCTTAAAGGTAGGGACCATATCTTTGCTCTTCTGCTCCTCTTTGACCCAAGCTCCACCAATGATCCAGCCGGGACCACCAAAATTAAGAGAAATCTCCATTCCAAGCCGCTTTGCCTCCTTCACGGTATAAGTCAGCATCTCCATAAATTGATCCGAGAGGTAGGGAATATTCCCCTTTTCGTAAACCTCGCCCATCGTAATTTGTTCAACACCACGAATACCATGGCTGCTCATCTCCTCCAGTTCATGGGTGATTTCGGCTTTAGAGAGCGGGTTTCCTGGCCACCACCAACGGGTATGAGGCCAGCAATCGGCAGGAGGATTTTTAAACTTTAACTGGATATTTTCAATTTCTGTTCTCCCTAAACTTTGAGCAACAGCGGTGGCAGCAATAAAGAAAAGCAATACCACAATTAAGTTCGTCTTTTTCATTTTTTAAGTCGGCTTGTGACCATTTGATTTGTGAAAATGCAATTGGCATCTGACTTCCAACAACTGGCTGAGATATGCCAGCAGCGAGCTGCCAGTAGCGGGCTGTTTTCTCCCTTGGGGATACTTCCGTTCAGTCAAAGTAATCCATTATCGCATTAAAAAACATCTGTTATTTTATCGAATTTCGATAGATAATTAGCACATTTTGGTCGACTATTCATTGAAACCGGCTGAATTGGTTAAAAAACCACAAAGAATAGACAAAAACTCATTGAATCAATTGTATCAATTTAAATAAGTTTGAATCTCAAATTGACCAGCTTTATACACAAATCAAAAAATCTTATCATGACAACGGGATTTTACAGTAACAATGCCAGCTCCTCAACGAAAAAAAACAGGAGAGATTATTTTCAACCTAAAACATCCACCCGCTTTAGAAATTTGCTCCGGTTATGTGGAGTGGTTCTGGTGATGGGATTGCTGAACTTTGAAGCTTTATCTCAAACATCGGTGATGCAACGCGATGGGAAACTACTTCAGGGGGATCAATGGCAACCATTCAGTTATCCCTCAAAAGCTGACTTTTATGTTTCGACAAAGGGAGATGATCGTTGGTCAGGAACTCTTCCGGAGCCAAATGCCAATCATACTGACGGACCTTTTCAATCCATCAGGCAGGCACAAAAAGCAGTTCGGGAGTTGAAATCAAAGACGTTTTTCCCAAAAGATCCACCAGTTGAAAAACGTTGGATCGGATCGCCCCATCCACTGGGAAGGGGTAAAGACATTCTGGTTTATATCCGTGAAGGGCACTATTCGTTACGACACCGAATAGTATTTGAACCTGCAGATGGTGGCGAAAGGGTGGAAACCAATTTACCGACAGGCGCCTTTGAATACCATAAACTGAAAGATCATTTTGTAACCTATGCCGCTTATCCCGGTGAAAAACCAGTTATCTCAGGAGAAATTCCAGTTACAGGATGGAAGAAAACTGGCAAAATATGGAGTACGCATTTTGATGCCGACACTGTGGCAATGCTGGTGGCTGATGGTAAAAAGCAGGTATTGGCCCGCACGCCTAATGAAGGTTATTTTACCCCCCCTGCCATTTCCAAATCAACCGGTGAACTTAATTTTAAAAAAGGTGATCTCAGATCATGGAAAGAGATGGAAGGAAACCGGATAATAATGTTACTCCGCTGGCACACGGGCATTAATACCATCTCCAAAGTGGATGAGAAATCAGGAATTGCCACCTTCAAAACACCTCAGGAAGGGATCGTTATTGTACCTCCAAGGTATTATGTGGAGAATGTCAAGGCATTGCTCGACGCGCCGGGCGAATGGTTTTTTGATAAAAAACTGAAGGAGATCAGTTATATTCCTGCTGACGGAATTAGTGACCCCAATCAGGTCGCAACGGGAGTACCAGTAATCAGTCAGTTATTGGAAGTGCGTGGGAAAATGGGGCAGCCTGTCCGGAATTTGCGCATCTACGGATTAACTTTTGAAGGAGTCATAATCGGTCAAAATATAGCTGCAGTCCATTACGACGGAGTTGATGGTGAAACCGGGATAGCCGAAAAGGAACCCCCTTCGAATTGCGCCATCAGTTTTGAATTTGCCCATGCCTGTGAATTTGTTGATGGTGGGGTGCGTTCCTGCCAGGGAACAGGAATTCTTATAAAAAAAGGGTGCTATCAAACCCGGATTCTCAAAAGCCGCTTCGAAACGTTGGATAACGGTGGCGTTTATGCCCAGGGAGCCGGAAATCCAGGTGATGGAAGGGAAATAATTAGGGAAACAACGACCTCATACAACAGGTTTTACGATTGCGGAGGTGTCAGTATCCTTGCGGCAAACACCTTAATGACCACCATCTCTCATAATTATGTCACTAAAACCAGGGGGCGTTACGGGATTGACGTTGGCGGATGGTCGAACCAGGAAGAGGCTATTGATGGAGGATACAGGGTTGAATACAACCACCTTGATGATGTTCAACGCGATGCGGATGATTCAGGAGCAATTAAAACTGCAGGAATGACATTTAATTCCATTATCCGGAGAAACCTGATCCATGATGTGCGGGCTGGATTTTTTAACGATAATGTGGCTTTCTGGTTCGACAATATGTCGTTGGGCTGGACTTCTGAGGAAAATATCTATTACAACCTTGAGCAGGGTGAGTGGAAACTTTGTGCGGCACTGGCTGAAGACAATATCTACCGGAATAATTTTAAAATCGAAGCTCCGGCTAATGGTCCTGAAATAATTATTGATGGTGAACCCGATTTTAAGGAGAACAATCTGAAAATTGAGTCTGCCTCCAAATCGGCATCCGGAACAATTATGGCAGGTAGCGTTATTCGTCTTTCAGCTGATGTTTTTAACGCAGGTTCGACTGGGGCAGCTCCCGTTGAAATCTATCTTGACGGAAAGGTCTATGACAAAAAACTATTTCCTGTAATCAAAAACAATAGCCGGAAAATTGATTTCGAGATCAGGGTTTATGAGCAAGGAGATCATCAGTTAGCCATCGGATCAACACCTTATCAGACTGTGAAAATTGAAGGGGATAAACCATCGGTTGTCTACGAGGACTTCAAACTATCAGGAGACAGGATCATACAAGGGGAGAAGATCAAAGTAACCGCGATCGCTAAAAATCTGACTTCCATCTCTCAAAAGATGAATGTCAGACTTCTTCTTGATCAATCAAAGGTTGAGAACCAGGCCATTGAACTAAAAGGGAATGAGTCGAAAGCAATCGGCTTTGAAATTGCACCCCGTGCAGGAAATCACCAGCTGCGCATAGAAAACAGTGCAGAAAAGAATCTGACGGTTTTTGAAGCTACAACCTTGGATCTCTCAAAAATGGAAATCAGGCAATATTGTTCAGTAAAGGCAAAACCTTATCAAATTGGAGCAGATGCAAAAGCAAATAAGTTCAAAATAACGGCAGGTGGATCCGATTTTTACCATGCGGAAGATTCGTATGCAGCTGTTTATTTAAAAGCAATAAAGGGTGATTTCGTAGCCACTGTTAAAATCACCGGCTTCGGAGAACGGACACACGAGTGGTTCCGCTCAGGATTATTTGTCCGAAATGATATGGCGCAGAGTTTCGATGTTCAGCCTGGAAGCAAAGGATCATTCCTGGTTTTTGGTACTCCGGGGCGTGCGGGCGTAGAATATGACGAATTTGCCAACGGCTGTATGCACAAAGCCTCCAGTCAGAATCTTCCCGAAAATTCAAAGCCCCCGCTCTACCTGAAGATGGTTCGTCACGGCAACAGTTTCAGCGGCTATATCAGCCTGGATGGTCAAAACTGGATCGTCGAAAGGCATACGGCAGATATTCCGGGAGTTGCTGAGGCCATCGACCTAGGTCTGGCCGCAGGCGGTCCCGATAAACGGCAATATACTGTTGAGTTTTCGGACTGGAAAATTGATGTGGCAAAATAATAGCTCATCTAAAAGGTAATTTCAAAAATTAACGACTCTTAAATGATGAAGACAACAAACCTTTTCCTGATCCTCATTGCACTTCTTGTATTTTCAGGTTGTACAACAAAACCACAACCACCATCTGACGATATCTGGAGCCTTGCCAAAGCACGAAAATCAGATTTGAGTCTTGGGGTCTACATTACGGCACAGAATGTCGACCAGATGTTTACGACGGAAGCTGGCCGGCGTGAGGCAATATCCCTTTTAAAATGTAACGGGATAACCACTGTTTACCTCGAGGTTCACCGATGTGGGTTGGTGATATCACCTGAAGTTCTTAAAAGCACCGTAGCTTTGTTAAAAAGCAACGGTATCGAAGTGGTCGGTGGAATTGCAACGTTGCCCGGCGGGGAAGTCGGTGTACCACAGAAAGGGCCACTTACCTGGTTGAACTGGCAAAACCCTAAATCGCAAAATGACATGCGAAAAATAATGGAGGATGCCGCCCCAATCTTTGATACCTTTATTATTGATGATTTCTTCTGTACATCCGATACCAGCGACGAATCGAAACTGGCTAAAGGAAACCGAAGCTGGTCAGAATACCGGAGGGCCCTCCTTACAGAAGTAGCTCAATCGGTGATGATTAAACCGGCCAAAGCAAAGAACCCATCCCTTAAAATTATTATCAAATACCCACAATGGTACGACCGCTTTCATCTTTTCGGATACGATCTCTCCACCGAACCAGCACTGTTTGACGGGGTTTGGGTTGGAACTGAAACACGTGGGCAGTATACTCAGCGGTACGGGTTTGTTCAACCTTACGAAGGGTTTGTC
Organism: Prolixibacteraceae bacterium; assembly: GCA_963675995.2. Lineage (GTDB taxonomy): Bacteria > Bacteroidota > Bacteroidia > Bacteroidales > Prolixibacteraceae > JAAFHB01. The sequence goes on from CAXXIY010000001.1 coordinate 169,695, forward strand.
AATTACCGGTGGATATCCACACTTTCCGGTGATAAAATCAGGGGCGCATGGTTCGATCATGGCGACTGTACAGATGTTGACTTTATCGAACAAGCCTATCAATCAACACTTTCAGGAGCGAGTCAATTTGTTATCTTCAGCTTCGACGTTTTTGTGGCTGGCCATCCCGGACATCACCTGCTACGACAGGATCTCGAAAAACTGGCTGATCTTGCTAAAGTTGTCGCCAAAAATCCGGTTAAGGGCGCAACCGGTTATAAACCTGTCAACAGCGATGCCGGGGGCGATCTTTACCTCATGGATTATATCGGTATGTTTGGTATCTCATTCATCCCCGATTCAAAATATCCTGAGAACAGTGAAGTAATCTTCCTTCCCACACAAGCAGCAACTGATCGGGAAATTCTGCCAAAGGTTTTGAAATCATTGGATAAAGGGGCTAAAATAATCATGACAACCGGCTTTTTGGCGAACGCGAAAGAGGGGGAGAAACTGGCTCAGCTTGCCGGAATTAAATGGCCACTCACCCCACAACAGACCACCTCCGAAACAGTGATTGTTGAGAACAAACCACTGAAACTGAAATTTCAAATGAGCATGGATTATCAGATCATTCCCAATGGCGCAGGCGTACTGCTCCAAACGACTACCAATCAGCCGTTCATGACTCAGAACAAATCAATTTTTGTAATTAATCCCCATACCTTTTCGCAAAAGGATTTTGATGCTGTAGGTGAGGTTCTGCTTTGTCCAAGGCAAATCGGGTTACTTGAGCTTCCAAAACCGTGGATCAATACGATTCGTTCCGCCTTTCATTCCAAAGAGGAACCGGTACTGGACGCCCCATCAAGAGTCTCCATGCAGCAACTTGCCGATCAAAGTTTTGTGATCCAAAATTATAACCAGGAAAAGATAGCGGTCAATATTCAACTAAAAGAGGGTGGTAGTTATATGGATGGATTTACCGGAAAAGCAATCCCTTTGAACGGGAAAGAGATCCGGTTGGAAATGGCTCCGAGATCACGCATTTGGGTAAGGGAGAGTAAATAAAGGAATGAATGTAAGGATGAAGAGCTGTTAGTCAGGATGGAATACCACCAAAAGCCTGAAAGTCGAATAGACTAAAGCCTAAAAACCTGTAAATGAAATATTTTTAATTTAAATTGTATGACTAATCTATCAAGAAGATCATTTATCACCAGATCAGCAGTGGTCGCTGCCGGAGCTGCATTATTACCCGGACTAGCGGGTTGTAAACCAGGAAAAGTAAATATTGCATTTATCGGGGTTGGCGGACGTGCCCAGGACCATTGGCCTGATGTTATGACCGAAAATGTAGTTGCCCTGTGCGACGTGAACGATGTGGCGGCTGCGGAAGGATTCAAGACCTTCCCCAACGCCAAACGATTCAAGGATTTCAGGGTGATGTTTGACAACATGGCCGGCGATATTGATGCTGTTATTATAGCTACACCCGATCATGTTCACTTCCCGGCAGCAATGGCTGCAATGCAATTGGGGAAACATGTTTATGTAGAAAAACCGCTTGCCCATAATATCTGGCAAATCAGAACTTTACGTAAAGCGGCAAAACATTACAACGTGATCAACGCGATGGGGATTCAGGGTCATGCCACAATGGGAATTCGTTATGTAAAGGAGTGGTATGAGGCGGGTATTTTAGGAGAAGTAAGAGAGGTAATCGCCTGGTTTGAGGGGCCGCAATTCGATCCTAAAGGCTACTTTACCAAACCCGACAGTTATCCTCCAAAAGAAGAGCCGGTTCCGGCAACCCTGGATTGGGACGTTTGGGTAGGACCTGCAGCAAAAAGGCCCTACAGCCCGATGTACCTCCCGCGCTTCTGGAGAAGCTGGTATGACTTTGGAAATGGAGGTCTCGGCGACTGGGGCTGCCATACCCTTGACGCACCTAACTGGGCGCTTGATCTGGGATTACCGTTATCCGTTGATCCAATTCTAAGAACACCCTCGGGTGAAGGTTTTGTATCGGATCAATCGGTTTTAAAATTTGAATTTGCTGCCCGTGGGAAAAAACCTGCGGTTACCTTAACCTGGATGGATGGAGGCCAGAAGCCTGAAAACCGTCCCGAATGGGGGCTCAAAGAGATGCCCGGACGGGGAATGATTATGGTTGGCGAAAAGATGTCGCTTCTGACAGGGGGAAGACCTGCGAACCCAAAACTGCTGATTCCTGATTCTGATTGGGATCATTTCACCAAGAACCTGCCAAAAGAGACAATTCCACGTGTCGAGGGCGGTCCGGTCGTCGAGTGGATACGAGCCATTAAAGGTACCGGACCTCTGCCTGGGGCTAACTTTGAATATTCAGCCCCCTTAAGTGAGTTGAACGCAGTTGGAATACTGGCACAACGACTGAATACCAGGATTGATTATGATTCTGTAAATATGAAAGTTACCAATCATCCCGAATTTGATAGATACATCAAGGAACCTGTTCGTGAAGGGTGGTCGTATGGCGAAGAGCTTTGGAAAAGCTAAATTATTAAATCTTCATTTTGCTTTCATGACCTCCACCAACCTCTCCGGTGGAGGGGAGTAAGGACAGAAGTTGTTCAAATTCGGACCACTCATAGTCTCACCATGGGGAGATTATGAGTGGTCCTAAATGCAAAATAAAAAAATGAAATTATCAGCATTAATTTTAAGTTTTCTAATCGTCTTCAGTTTCTCATCAAAAGGAGTCAACCTGACTGCAAATGTATCATCTGTTGACATAACTCCTCCACTTTCAATGAAGTATACGCTGGGTGGTTATGGCGAGCGGATGAATAAACCAGCAGAAGGAATTCATGATCACATTTGGGCTAAGGCGTTGACGATGAAAAAGGGTGACTGTAAATATGCATTGATTACCCTTGATATTCTGGGACTTCCGCAGAACGTTAAAAGTGAACTTGTTAAACGGCTTTCAGGCACTGGATGGAGCAATAAGAATATGATGCTACTGCCCAGCCATTCACACGGGAGTCTCGAGATGGCGGCATTGAACAGCAAAAATATCCTAAATAATCCCAACCTGGGAATCTTTCAACCTGAGCTGCTCCACTTTCTGCTTGATAAACTGGAAAACCTGGTCAAAGAAGCCGACCGAAACTATCAACCGGTCAAAATTGGTACAGGAAGCGCTATGCTTGAAGGTCTGAACCGCAACCGGCGAAAAGATCCGGATATCGATAAAGAGCTGACTGTTACCAGAATCGATTTGAAAAACGGCAAACCCTTAGCTGTTCTTGTTAACTGGACAGCCCACCCCACCTTTTTAGGGGGGACAGATATGCTGGTTTCGGCTGAATGGCCGGGGTATCTTCAAAGTGAACTACAGCATCTGATCGGGAAAGGGGTAACAGCCATGTATTTTAATGGTGCCGAAGGTGATCAGTCCACAATTCTGAGCAGTCCAAAGAAAGGGTATGAAAAGATTGAAATTTACGGAAAAATTATTGCAAACAAAGCGTTCGACCTTTACCAAACCATAAAACCCGGAAAGGTTAAAGCATTTGAATATGCCTATCGGACAATTACATTACCCGAACATGCTGCACATCCATCATTTATGAAAACAGGTGGTGAAGAGTATGGATTAAATGAAAAGACGGTCAAGATAGTTATGGATGTTTTAGCCCCAAAGGAGACCGGATTGGGAGCCTTAAGAATAGGGGATCTCCTGATTTCGGGTGTCCCGGGTGAAATGACTGCAGGGTTAGGTCTAAATATCAAGAAAACAGTTGCTACAGCCGGGATAAAACATGTTGTGATCGGAGGACTTGCCAGCGAATGGATCAGCTATATTCTGAGTAGTGACCAGTATATTCATGGAGAAGGATATGAATCGAGCGTCAGTTTTTACGGACCTGGTCTGGGTGAATTAATTTCGAAGGAAGTGATTAAGACGGCACAATCCATGACGCTTTTAAAATAGAGAGCAGAGATTTATTGACTAAAAATCAAACCAGGATGAAAATAACCAGACGTGATTTTCTGAAAATATCAACACTATTAAGCTCAGGTGCATTAGCTGGATATTCGCCCGCTATAACTTACAGGAGTACAAAGTGCAGAAGCTTTAGTCTTTGCACAAATACGGAAACACTGAATAAAAATCCAGATTTTTTCAACCTGATCGTCAGCAGTGGGGTTACAGATGTCTGGCTACCTCTCTTTCTTAACGGATACTGGCCCTATCCAATGGAGGATATTCTGCGCTGGAAAGATAAGTTTGAGGGAAAAGGAATAGAAGTTCAAATTGCATCTGTTCCTTTAGGGCACCCCGGAAATTCTCTGGGTGGCGCCCCCGATTTCGAAAGTACCCCTAAAAACTGGCCCCGGGGTGTGGATATAGATGGGAACAAATATTCAGGTTCATCCGTGCATCCTATCATAACGGAGGAGAATATCTCAGTCATTCAGAAGGTCAGCAAGTCGGGCTTTAAAAAATTATTCCTGGATGATGATTTCAGATTGGCCCGGACTCCGGGAAAGATCGGTGGATGTTTCTGTGAAGATCACCACCGTGAGTTTCTTGCCAAGTACGGTTACGGTGAAAAGGAGTGGACAGCGCTCAAACAAAATATAAAAGAACGTAAACTCACTCCGGTATTGAAAAACTGGATTAACTTTAATTGCGACGTACTCACCAACTCGTTCAATGAACAACAAGCGGCAGCACCCGATGTCCAGCTTGGCATCATGGTGATGTACCTTGGTTCTGAAAAAGCAGGAATCAGGTTAAGCGATTATAAGGGGAAACTGCTAAGAGTAGGAGAGTTAATGTTCGACGACCATTCAATAACTCCCGTGAATGGGAAAACGGATGAACTTTTCAGCGCCCTTTTCCACCGCAGGTATGTCACACCGGAGCTCGCCTACAGCGAAACGACTGCGTATCCGGCAGATAAATTGTCAGCTAAAAATATGGCGGCTAAACTTCATATTACCACCATAGCCGATATCAGGAACACCATGATGATGAGCGGACTGGAACCATTTCCTTTTACTCACTGGAGCACCCTTACCCCCGCTATGAACAAGGCGGCGTCCATCCATAAAAAGGTTGCAGGTCAGCAACCGCGCGGTCCGTTTAAGCACTACTGGGGAGAAGGGAGTCGTATGGTCGGTGATGATAAACCCAACAGCCTATTTTTAGCAACCGGCATTCCTTTTGAGGTGACCGATACACCTGCAGCTGATGGGTGGACTTTCCTTTCCGATTTTGATTTGAATGATGTTATTTCAGGGAAACTGAAATCAAAAGGGACCAAATTTGTATATAGTACAACCTTCGATCAGAAATTGAATGGGGCGCGATTCATACCCCAAAATCTGAACGAACTTTTTACCCTGAAACATGAAATCATTCCTCAACTCAGGGGTATTCCCTACGTTGCCGAAGATAAACCAGTGGTGTGTACCTGGTATCCGAAAATTAAAACCGTATTGCTTTGGAATCTGTCTGAAAACAAAGAAACGATTACCGTTAAATTGGATGACAAAGACTATTCTGTCGAGATTGGCGGATTAGATGCAGAACTTGTTCGGTTGTAGCATTATTACATTCAATAAATCAATGCAATGAATACAAAATATCGTGTTGTTAAATTCTTCCTGATCACCTTGCAGATCGTTTTTTCATGCGCAATATCGGCTCAGACACTTGATTTAAGTAAGGCTTCAATTCTCACCAACAGGAAAAATGTTTCTGTCGTGAGAGAAACGGCCATCCGTGTTTTGCGCGAAGAGGTGGCTCAACGAACCTCCATTCATCTTCCGCTTGAATCAAAATGGGGCAAAGGAGTTGTAATTGCATTGGCCACAATAAATGAGGAATCGATTAACGAAGTGCTGGTTCCAAAGCGGACCGGTGATAACCAGCCCGAATCGAAGAGTGAAGGGTACCGCCTGTACTGTGAAAAAAAAGGGGGGAAAGCGGTGATCTGGATAATCGGCGCTGACGAAAGAGGGGTGTTATTTGGTGTTGGGAGATTGCTTCGGACAGCCAACATGACTAAAAATAAATTTTACCTGGAGCAATCTCTCGATCTTGCCAGTTCACCCTTTCAATCTATTCGCGGCCATCAGCTGGGTTATCGAAATACCAACAACACTTTGGATGCATGGGATGTCAAAAAATATGAACAATACATCAGGGACCTCGTCATTTTCGGCACCAATGCCATTGAAACTATCCCTTTGAATGATGGCGACAAGAGTCCGCTCATGCCTGTTCCTCCGGCTGAAATGAACATTCATATCAGTGAAATCTGCGCCGCATATGGTATTACAAACTGGATCTGGACCCCGGCTACCTGCGATTTAAGAAATAAGGAGTTACGTGAGAAAGAGTTGGCAAAGAACGAAAAAATCTATAAAGAGTTGCCTCAACTGGATGGCGTATTCTTCCCGGGAGGCGATCCGGGCGAGAACCATCCCAGGGAGGTGATGCCATTTCTCAAAGATTTACATGATTTACTGATAAAGTATCATCCCGAAGCAGGGATATGGATCTCGCTCCAGGGATTCAGTGAAGAACAAATCGACTACTTTTATACTTATCTGGATGAAAACAAACCGAACTGGCTCAAAGGCATTGTATCGGGTCCGAGCAGTCCCTCCATCGCAGAAACCCGGTATCGTCTTCCAGCGATGTACAAACACCGCCAATATCCTGATATCACTCACAATGTAAGATGCGACTATCCGGTAGTTAACTGGGACCAGGCATATATGCTCACAATTGGGCGCGAAGGGATCAATCCGATGCCAAATTACTACACTAAAATTCACGAAACCTATGCGCAGTTTACAGACGGTTTTATCTCCTATTCGGATGGTGTCCATGATGATGTAAATAAAGTTGTCTGGAGTATGAGGGGTTGGGACATTGAGCAGGAACCAGTTGACATAATGACCGATTATTGCCGATTCTTTTTTGGTCCGGAAGTCGCCTTAAAAGCTGCAAATGGGATTATGGCACTCGAACAAAACTGGGTCGGTCCGATCCGGAAAAACAGTGCTATTGAACCTACCTTCGAATACTGGCAAAAACTTGAGAAGGAGAATCCGCAACTTGCTGGAAACTGGAGATGGCAAATGCTTGTTGTCCGTGCTTATTATGATACCTACCAGCGAAGAAGGAAGATTTACGAGGAGGGGCTTGAAAAGGAGGCAAATAAAATACTTGCCACAGCCAAAGAGATTGGAGCGGATAATGCGATGACTCAGGCATTGGAACTTGTAAATCAGGCAGACATCAAACCGCTGAACCAGAATTTGCATGCCAAAATCGTGAAGTACTGCGATGATCTTTTTCATTCAATTGGTTATCAGTCGGATGTTGAAAAATACCATGCCTCCAACTCACAACGAAGCTGTATCCTCCAATTCGTGAACTATCCGCTGAACAACAGGTGGTGGCTCGCAGACGAATTTAAGAAGATTAGCCTGATGGATAGTGAGTCTAAGAAACTTGAACGACTCGAGGTAATCCGTAAATGGGAAAATCCGGGCCCGGGAAGTTACTACGACAATGTTTCAAATATAGAAACTGGTCCTCACGTACTAACCACGTCGTATGATGCCACGGATGTTGCCTGGTGGAAAGGCGGTTACAGTCGTGAGAGATTATCTTCCCAGCTTTTCCAGCCTCAGCCAATACTTGAATACTCTAATCTCGATTTCAATGGCAGGTATAACATCAGGGTATCGGGCAAAGGGGAGGCCCTTTTGCGTGTTGATGGGATACGACTCGATCCGATCGTATATGATAAAGAGATCGGAGGTTTTAAGGAGTTTGTCGTTCCCAAAAACCTTACCCAGGATGGCACCATTAAGGTAACCTTCGACCGGCCTGAGGAGTCACACATCAGATGGAGCAGTCAGTCACATGTTTCCGATGTGTGGCTGATCAGGAAATAAAGTCAATAATTATCAATAAACTAAAATGAAACAATTAATCAGAATCTGTTTGGTGGTCGCATTTACGGGGATCATCGCATCATGCACCAACGAAACGGGCAATAAACTTGATTTATCCCGCGCTACCATTCTTATTTCTAATAAGTTAAAATCTCCGGTAAGAGAATCAGCTGCGATGATCCTAACCGAAGAGATCGGAAAACGAACTGCCCTGGAACTAAAAATTGGTGAGAACTGGGATAACAGAACAATCATTGGCTGTGCACTTTCGGGTGAAAACGATTTGTTCGGAGTTCAGGTTCCCAAACGGGAAGGGGTCAATTTACCGGAATCAAAAAAAGAGGGTTACCGCCTTTTTCACGAGGTAAGAAGCGGGAAGAATATCTTGTGGATTATTGGTGCCGATGAAAGGGGAATCCTTTACGGAATTGGGAAGTTACTGATGACTGCTGAAACTTCGGATAAGCATATCCTTCTTGAACCGTCCACAGATATTGCATCTTCTCCTGAATACGCCATCCGAGGCCATCAGTTTGGATACCGGATGACAGCCAACTCGTGGGATTCATGGACGATTGCCCAGTTCGACCAGCACATTCGCGAACAGGTACTTTTTGGGGCAAACAGCATTGAGGGTATCCCTTTTCAGGATGAACGTGTGGACACGCTTATGAAATATCCACGCTCGGTGATGAATATCGAATTAAGTAAGATTTGCGACAAGTATGACGCCGATTACTGGGTCTGGGCTGCGGCAGAGGTTGATCTGAAGAATCAAAAACAACGCAAAGATCTTCTCGATAAGTATGAAACCTTGTTTAAAGATTGTCCCAGGTTTGATGGCGTGTTTTTTCCCGGCGGCGATCCCGGAGACAATCATCCGGCTGAGGTGATGCCGTTCCTTGAAGAGATGACCGCTATCCTCCATAAATACCATCCAAAAGCCGGGATGTGGATATCACTTCAGGGATTCAACAAGGAAAAGGTAGATTACTTCTTTAATTACCTGAAGGAGAAAAATCCCGACTGGCTGACAGGTGTTGCCAACGGACCAAGCAGCCCTCCTCTCACCGAGGAGCGCAAACGGTTACCAAAGAAATACAAACTCCGCTCCTATCCCGATCTAACGCATACTGTACGTTGTCAGTTTCCGGTAAAAAAATGGGATCAGGCCTTTGCCTTAACCGAAGGACGGGAGTGTACAAATCCCCAGCCTCGATATTATGCCGAAGTTCATAACCATGATGCCCCGTTTACTGACGGATTCATCTCCTATTCGGACGGGGTCCACGATGACGTGAATAAAATTGTTTGGTCCCAAATGGCGTGGAGCACTAAAAATGATGTTAGAAATGTTGTCAAAGGATACTGCAGCTTTTTCTTTGGTTCAAATATTGCAAGTGAGGCAGCCGATGCGATCCTTGCTCTTGAGCAAAACTGGGTCGGACCCATCATGGGTAATCCGCTGATTGGAAAAACACTTAATCGCTGGAAAAAATTGGAGACCGAAAATCCACATCTTGCAGGGAACTGGAGATGGCAACAACTGGTTATGCGGGCCTATTACGACGCCTATATCCAGCAACGGCTGGCCTACGAGAGAAGACTCGAATCTGAAGCCAACACTATTCTTGCAAAAGCCAAAACCATCGGGGCAGACCAATCGATGGATGAGGCCCTGACCCATGTTCAACTTGCAGATAAAGAATTTGTAGCGCAGGATTTAAAACAAAAAGCAATTTTTTATATTGACGAATTGTTTAAATCGGTTGGTTTGCAAACCAGTGTTAAACTTTACAATGCTGCCGGTTCCGAACGGGGTTGTGTGCGGGATTTTATCGATTTTCCACTGAATAACCGTTGGTGGCTCGAAGATGAGTTCAAAAAAATAAAGGAACTGAAATCGGAAAAGGAAAAACTGGCCAGAATAGATTTTATAAGAAATTATGAAAATCCAGGTGAAGGAAGTTTTTACGACAATATTTCGAGCGTCTATGCCAAACATGTGACCTCCGAAACGGAAGATGCAATCGACTACCTTTGGGAAAAGGACGGCTATAGCCGCAAACGTCTCTCTTTGCAATTATTCCAGTTTACACCCGAATTAAAATATAATGAACTCGATCCAAATGCGAATTACCTGATCCGGGTTTCCGGTTTCGGAGAAGCGCTATTACGTGCAAACGGTGAACGTCTCAAACCAACCAGGTACGAAAAAGGGTTCGGGGAATTTAAAGAGTTTCCGCTTCCTAAGGGTTTGGTCAAAGATGGCAAGCTGAAAATAACCTTTGATAAGCCTGATGAAGAAAACATTGGCTGGAGAAATCAATCGCGGGTTTGCGAAGTATGGGTTCTGAGAAGATAATACGTGAATAAAAAGCCTGAAAGGTTTGAATATGAAAGGCCCGGGGCTGAATCAAAAGGTGTAAAAATAAAAACAATTAACAAAGTTGTAAATTTTTAAAAGAACAACCTATGGATTTTTCAAGACGGCATTTTCTTTCGGCAGGTAGCCTGCTGACAGCTTCATCGGTTCTTCCACTGGCAGTCAACGCCGGAGAAGCTCACGACGAGAAACACTATTCCGGGATGTTGAATGTTCGGGATTTCGGGGCAAAAGGAGATGGCGTGACAGATGATACCGTCCCCATTCAAAAAGCGCTTGACCAGGCAGCAAAAACAAATGGCTCGGTGTTTATTCCCGAAGGAAATTACCTCTGCTCCGAATTGATAGTCAGGGAAGGTACCGGGGTTCATGGTCTTCCGGCCTGGGGCTACAGCAAAGGAATGGGAACCATTCTGACTTTGAAAGATGGCACTTCCAAATGTCTGATTAACATCACCGAAGCCTGGGGTGCTTATCTGTTTGGACTGTGTCTGAAAGGAAACAACCTGGGGAAAGAGATCCATGGGATTCTGGTGGACAAGCAGGTGGATTATGGGAAGCACGAAGACACTCCCCGCATTGATTCCTGCCGGGTTGAGTCCTTTTCGGGCGACGGGATACATCTTGAAAGAATCTGGTGTTTTGTTATCCGCCACAGTCATTCGTTCTGTAATCAGGGTTGCGGATTAAGGATTCGTGGCTGGGACGGGTTTATCCTCGACAACTGGTTTTCAGGAAACGGTCAGGTCGGCATTGCTGCTTATGACGAAAATGCCAGCAACACGATTACCGGCAACCGTATTGAATGGAATAAAGAAGGCGGAATCGTTATAAAAGGCGGTGCTCAATATAACATCACCGGAAATTATATCGACAGGTCCGGGCATTGTGGAATTTTGCTCCTTCCGAATAAAATGAGAGGTTGTCATACCATGGCCATCACCGGGAACGTCATCTTCAGGAGTGGAAAACCTGAATGGGGCAGAAATGATGAGTACGATAATGCACATGTGCGAATAGAAGATGCCCAGGGGATTGTTTTCACCGGGAATGCCCTCAACTCGGGCCGTGATGATGGTGCAGGGATTTATTCTCCCGATTATGGCATTGTGGTAAAAGGGCTTGAAAGCTCTGTTATAAGGAACAATGTGCAGCACTTGGGTGCATTAAAACAATTGGTGGTTGACCTGGGAGAGCATAAAGATGGAGTTATTCTTCAGGACAACGTGGGCACTTTACGGAAACTCTGACAACCTGCACCTGCCTTTCCTGAAGAATGGGAAAGCTGTTAAGAAAGAATTAGAACAAAATGTTATTGAAAAAATGAAAGATCTCTATCCCCTGTTTGGCATCGTCACGGTTTTAAATACACCATTTAAAACGGATATCACCATCGATCTCCATGCGCTGAGAATCAATGTTGGCGAAGCTGTGAAGGCGGGGGTAGCCGGATTTCTGGTTCCTGCAATGGCCTCCGAGGTTTATAACCTTTCGGAGGTCGAGCGGATAAAAATGGTGGAGGTCGTACTGGATGAGGTCCAAAATAAGGTTCCCGTAATTGCAGGTGCCGGTGAGACCGATTTAGCCAAAAGCAGGAAACTTTTGAAATCCTATTCAGATCTGGGTTGTAAAAATGTTCTCTTTCAGATTCCCTATGAGAATGAACATCAGTTTAAAGCCCATTTTTTAAGACTGGCTGAAATAGACGTGGATATGATCATGCTGCAGGATTGGAGTGCCTCAGGCTATGGCCTGCCGGATGAACTGATTTGCGACCTGTTTAACAATGTGCCTGCATTGCGTTGCCTGAAGGTCGAAACGGTGCCGGCAGGGGTTAAATACTCCCGGATACTTTCACTCACTGACGGACGGTTGAATGTTAGCGGAGGATGGGCAGTCACTCAAATGATTGAAGGTCTAATGCGCGGTGTTCACGCCTTTATGCCCACGGGGATGCATTGGATTTATTCGGAGATTTACAGACTTTGGAACGATGGAAAGTGTGATGAAGCGACGATTTTGTTTCAGAAGATTCTCCCGGTACTCGCCTTTTCAAACCAACACCTCGATATCTCGATCCACTTCTTCAAACGGCTGTTAAACCGGCAGGGGATATATCCCACCAATAAGGTACGAGATCCGGTACTTCCATTCGATATGGTCCATCAGCAAATTGCTGATCAATTGATTGAGCAGGTGATGCGGATTGAAAACGAAATCGTAAGGGGGTATGATGGTAAGGACGTATGATTATAGGCCCCAAAGTTATAATAAAGCTAATATGAAACAACTAATCAGTTATATCGCCCTCGGGGCACCTGCAACCCGGCGACCGGCCTCGGGAGAGCTCCCCTTTTTGAGACCTGAAATTGGCTTTACACCTAAATGGTATGCAAAATCAACCGGAATTGATTTCGGGGAGAGGTGGCATACCAATGTTGAATATCGCCGACAAACCCGGATCAGAATGAGGGAGGAACTCGACAAGCGGTTTCCCGGAACTCTTATTGGCAGTAACGGAGAAAACACAACTGACATCCTGACAGGCACATATGGCACTTCATCTATTGCAGCAGTTTATGGTGTCCCCATCAGGTACGAGAGCGAACAATGGCCTACCTCCGAGCATCGCTATTTATCGGATGAGGAGGTTGACTCCCTCACGCCACCCGATCTGGATCAGAATCCCTTTTTTAAAACACTTATGGAACAGGTTGACCTCATCGGTGAGGAAGAGGGGCAGATTTATGGCTTTATGAACTGGCAGGGAGTGCTGAATAATGCGCAACGGCTTCGGGGACAGGATATCTTTATGGATATGTTTACGGCCCCAGAGCGGACAATGCATCTGCTTGATTGCGTCTGCACTACAATGATCGATGCCGCAAAACGACTTCATCAAAAGCAACAAAAATATGGCGATATACTGCCATTTTTCACCATAAGCAATTGTCTTGTCAACATGGTTGATCCGGATCTCTATGAGGAATTCCTGCTGCCGTTTGATATAAAGATCGCCGAGGCTTTTGATGGAATCGGGATTCATAATTGTGCCTGGAGTGCATCACCCTATCTGGATCATTATTCAAAAATTCCAACGGTTGCCTACCTTGATATGGGCAAAGATTCAGATTTAACAAAAGCGCGGGATCTATTCCCTGAAACCAGACGTTCCATTATGTATACACCGATGGAGCTGGCCAATAAACCGGTCGATCAAATAAGGGACGATCTGCAACGGATCGCACTCGAATATGGTCCTTGCGACATTGTTGCAGCCGATATTGAACATGGAACCCCGGACAGGAAAGTGATGCAATTCATTGAAATTTGCGATTTTATATCCAAAGTACATGTTTAAATCTCTAAATTTTACAATTTCTTGGTGCCTTTTTGGTGCTTTGGTGGTAAAAAGAATTTTCATGGACTTAAGCATTAAATACTGAATTACACCATCTTATTATTCTCATTACTAAGTTCAACAAAAACTCAATTAAAAAATGAAACGAATGAAGTTAACCATGATTTTAACGGTTTTGATCATACGCTTATGGGTAATTCCCTCCACCGCACAGATAATTCCAGTGATAAAATGTGGCAAATATCTTCAGGAGATAAAAACTGAGATTGAACTTCCAAAGCAGGCAGCCACCCCCGTTTTGAAGTTATTCACTGATAATAAACAGATAACAGCTGTAACTTCAAATGGCGTATATCGTAAAAACGGTGATAAATGGAGCGGCGAACCTTTGGGATCCGGATGGCGCACTGCTACCCAGGACCCGAAGGGTAAAGTCTGGCTTGCATCTGTCCATTCCATTCAGCAGGAAGGTGTTTCAAAGCAACTTGAATTGCCTGAAAATGCAAAAAATGATACAATCCTCTCCCTTTTATGGGAAAATGAGAAAACGTTACAGGTGGGAACCAGCAATGGGCTTCTGAGCTATGACGGGAAATGGACAATACTTCAGATTAGTGTTGGCAAAAGGGTAAATTCAATCCTCAAAGACTCAAAAGAAGATCTTTGGCTGGCCACAAATGACGGATTATTACGCAGAATGGGTGGCAAATGGGTGAATCTTGATGATGATCTGATGGCGTATGGTCTGAAGCGCACCTATTTTGCCCTTGAGAGCGGAAATACAAAGGCCGATGTTTTATTTGGCGGATTGTTCTCCGTTGGATGTATTGCCGAAGATGGTAACCACTGGCTTTTAAGAGGTTCTGATGGGTTACCTTATGGGCCTATTACAACAATAAAGTATACGAAAAAAGCAATGTGGCTGGGTACCGACCGTGGTTTGATTAAAAAAGACGGAGGGTGGCACTATTACAACGGGAAACGGTGGTTACCGGATAATAAAATCAACGACATTCTCCCGGTTGATGAACATACAACCTGGATTGCAACTCCAAAGGGGATTAGCCAGATTCAGCAAGTCCCGATGACCCTGGCCCAAAAAGCGGTATCGTTTGAAGAACGCATCAAACTGCGTCACGACCGTTATGGGATGGTTAGCGGTTCAAGGCTCACTACACAGGGTGATTTATCAACAAGCAAAACAGGAACAGATGACAACGACGGACTCTGGACATCAATCTACCTAGCTGCTGAATGCTACAGGTATGCCGTCACCAAAGATCCTGAGGCAAAGAAAAATGCGATCAAAGCTTACGAAGCAATGGAACGACTTGAAACAATCACGGGTATTTCAGGATTTCCGGCCCGTTCAATTGTCGCAGCCGATGAAAGCACAGGTCAGGGTGGGGAATGGCACCTTACACCCGACAAAAAATGGAAGTGGAAAGGAGATACCAGCTCAGACGA
Source organism: Prolixibacteraceae bacterium (assembly GCA_963675995.2). Classification (GTDB taxonomy): domain Bacteria; phylum Bacteroidota; class Bacteroidia; order Bacteroidales; family Prolixibacteraceae; genus JAAFHB01. The sequence continues at coordinate 184,862 of CAXXIY010000001.1, forward strand.
GATCGTCGGACATATGTTTGCCTATCCCCTCTTTTATGACCTGGTTGCTGATGGGGCCATGAAAGAACGTGTTAGAAATCTGGTCCACCGGATAATGACCCATATCGTTGATCACAATTTTCAGCTTACAGACCTTGATGGCAAGGCTACCCGATGGGCGGTCTGGACTCCCGATTCAATCAATTTCTCGAATAACTGGTGGTATGAAAGGGGGATCAACTCAATGCAGATTCTCGCCTTTCTCAAGGCTGGCTTTCATGTAACAGGAGACCAGAAGTTCGAGAAAGCCTATCAGACATTAACCCAAAAACATCATTATGCGGAGAATATGGTTCCTCAGAAAATGTACGGACCGTTTGACATTAACCACTCAGACGATGAACTTGCATTTTTACCAAACTACACGTTACTCCGTTATGCAAATGATCCAAAACTACTTCCCACTTACCTCAGGAGTACGCAACGAAGCTGGAAGGTTGAGCAGCCTGACCGGATTCCGCTCTGGAACATCATTTCAAGCATTGCTCTGAAAAAAGACTGCGATCTGCACATAGCTCTCGAAGAGCTCCAATTGATCCCTATGGATCTGATTACATGGCGAATGGAAAATAGTCACCGCTGGGATTTACCCATGGATCAGATGAGCGACCGCTTTGGAAAGGCGCAGGCAATCCGCCCGGTTCCAACGCCTGAAAGGGGAATTTCCAAATGGAATAGCAACACCTATATTTATGATTCAGGTTCGGACGGATACGGCGAAGATGATGGCGCATACTTTTTACTACCCTACTGGATGGGCAGGTATCATGGTTTGTTCATCGGAGATTAGAGGTGAAATATATTTGATTTTTTAACTATGAATTTATACTCCTCCCTGATAATTTTCGCTTCATTTCAATTGATTGGAACCTTTTCAAGCGCACAGGTGGTCCCTGGCATTCAAGGGAACACCTATTTTCAGGAGATAAAAACTGAAGTAAGACTACCCGCAGAAGCCGGGACGAATGTTTTAAAGTTGTTTCAAACTGCAAAAGGGGAGGCTGCTGTTACTTCCAACGGGGTTTATCGGTATCAGAACGGAAAGTGGTCAGGAGAACCATTTGGCTCGGGTTGGCAGACGGCTACTTTAGATTCCCATGGGGAGATCTGGCTCGCAAGTTCCCATTCCATTCAGAAGGAGGGTAATTCACAGTTGATAAATTTACCGGTAACCACTCAGCCCGACACCATCCTATGTATGATTTGGGAGGATGATAAAACACTTCAGGTTGGGACAACAAGCGGTCTTATGACCTGGAACGGAACCTGGAGTTCCGTGCCGTTTGCCATTGGTAAGAGGGTAAGATCTATCCTGAAAGACTCAAAAGGGGACCTTTGGCTCGCCACCAATTCAGGGCTGTTACATAGAATAGGGTTTGAATGGATAAACATGGATAAACGGCTTATGGCCAAAGGATTAAAGTATAGCTATTTTGTTCTGGAAAGTGGAAAGTCAAAAGCCGATGTTCTGTTTGGAGGATTATTCTCGGTGGGTTGTATTGCAGAAGATGGAAATCACTGGCTTTTAAAAGGTTCCGATGGGTTACCTTACGGACCTGTTACAACGATTCGAAATTCAAAAAACGCACTATGGCTTGGGACGGATCGTGGTGTGATCAAAAAAGATTCGGGCTGGCACTTTTACAACGGTAAAAGGTGGTTGCCGGACAATAAGATCAACGATATTCTTCCCGTTGATGAGCACACCACCTGGATTGCCACCCCCAAAGGGATCAGCCGGATTCAGCTGATTAAAATGTCACTCGAACAAAAGGCGGAAGCCTTTGAAGAGCGGATAAAGCTTCGTCATGACCGCTATGGTCTTGTGAGCAGATCAAAATTGCTAATTCCCGGCGATCTGGCAACGAGTCGAAAAGAGAATAATGACAACGACGGGCTCTGGACCTCCATCTACCTGGCGGCTGAATGTTTTCGCTGGGGAGCCACCAAAGACCCTGAAGCTAAGAAGAATGCACTCAGAACTTATGAAGCTGTTGAACGGCTTGAAACAGTGACCGGCATTTCCGGATTGCCAGCCCGGTCGTTTGCCGCTGCAACAGATACGGTTATTCAATCACGCTCTCCTCATCCCAAAATGTGGCACCCTTCGCCCGATGGGAAATGGCAATGGCTCGATGATGCCAGTTCGGATGAGCTGGCAGGCCATATGTTTGCGATCTCCCTCTTTTATGACCTGGTAGCTGAAGGTGAAATGAAAATACGGGCAAGCAACCTTGTTCACAGAATTATGACCCACATCGTTAAGAATAATTTTCAGCTTATTGATTTTGACGGATTACCCACCAAATGGGGAATATGGAACCCTGATTCACTAAATAACATCCCTGGCAGGTGGTATGAGCGAGGCGTTAATTCCTTACAGATTCTCGCTTTTTTAAAAGCGGCTGTGTATATAACCCACGATCAGAAATTTGAAAAAGCGTATCAGATGCTTGTCCGGAAACACCATTATGCGGAGAACACCCTTCAGGCAAAGATGTTTGCTCCTTATGAAAACAGCCACTCAGACGATATTCTGACCTACCTCCCCTATTATACGCTGTTCCGGTATTCAAACGATCGTGCATCACACCCTGTTTACAAACGCAGTCTCGAGCGGGCGTGGAAGGTTGCACAACCTGAACGGACACCACTTTGGAATATTATCGCAAGTATATCACTAAAAAAGGATTGTGACCTGAAGATCGCGCTGGAGGAGCTTGAACTCATTCCGATGGATATGATTACCTGGACCATGGAAAACAGTCACCGATGGGATCTGCCCGGAGATCAGCTCTCCGGAAGGTCGCATGAGGCACAATCAGTAAGACCGATTCCTACTCCGGAAGCAGGTATTATCAAAGCCAATTCAAATCCGCGTCAGTACGACTCAGGTTCGGGCGGGGCATATGAAGATGACGGGGCCTACTTTTTGCTTCCTTACTGGATGGGAAGATATCACCGGTTACTTTTAGAAAAGTAAATTAAGCGGACAAAATCAGATATCACATCCGCTAACTTAAAAGTTTGCCCTGATTTTTTAATTGGAATAAACCATATCTGCCTGATTAATTCACACATAATTACATTTTTTGCCTTGATTAATTCAAACATAAAGCGGCGTAAGTGGTAAGATGCAAGGTATACATCAATCCCTTTCAGAAAAAAACCGGGCAAAAGGATTTAGACTTTCAATGGAAAATTTTGCATCCTTCGACAAGATTGAAGTGATTCCACTTTATGCGATTTCCAATTTATTTTGAAATTGCCCTGAAATCATCAATATAAAACCCTGCATTAAAAACCGGATCGTCTGCACCAGAGAGTGGAGGAGCATCCTCCTGATTTGGGGTAGTGCGGTTCGGAAGATACCGGTACGGACCGGTTCTGAAAGAGATCCGTTCCACCGATTTAACCGCTTCTGCGAGCCTGGCATTTCCCAATACCTTTTTCCCGTTAATTGAAACTGAATAACTGCCAAACAGTTGTGCATCAATCGAAATTTTCAGATAATACCATTGGTCCTGCTGGTATTTTTGCAAGATCGCAACTTCATGACCATCAACGGCTGTAATATTACCCTCTTCACTAAAACTAATCCTGACGGGGCGGTTTCCATACCTGTCGGTGATATCAATATCAAGCATTCCGCCTTCTATTTGTCTTGGTAGTACTTTGACTGTTATTTCGCATTTTTCTGCCTCTTCAAATACACGGATTGCCCTGGCGTAATCATATGGATCTTTATCCTGCAATAACAGGCTTTTGTTTGCCGATGATGGGAAATTGGCAACCGCTACAGGTGCCCACTTCGGTGCATAAATATTCCAGTCGGTAACGTCACCCCCTGTTTCCATGTTGTTGAAATTATCATTCACCTCTCCTTTTACAGCGTATCGGATAGGGAGAGGAATTCGGCTGATCCACATATCCTCCTTGTTCATACTGTAAGCCAGCCACATATCATTCCCAGGGAGGTCGCCGTTCCCCTCGATAATTCCACGCATGTAGCAGGGGCCAAAATCCTTCCACCGTCCCATAAAACGGCGGGGTGGCACCTCGCCTTGTACGAGTAGCATATTGTCATAAATAATTCCGTCATCACTTGCTGTAACAATTAACGGATAGCGGTACTCGTCAAGTTCGATTGGATTGTAGCACAAGGCAAACCTGCCATCTTTGGTCGCCTGTCCCCACATTTTACCGCCAGGCATTTCAAGTGTCGGTGATTTTACCGGTTTGGTGAAATGCACCCCATCATCCGACAAAGCGCAAAGGGAGCGTTTCCACAAACCGACTACTTTACCGTCCTTCCGATGATAATAGTTGAAAGCTTCCCCTGCCTCTGTAATTGAATAGAAACCGTCGAGTCCATGATCCTCGTCCCACCACTGCATTGTTTTTAGTTTATCGGCAAGCAATGATTTGCAGGCAGCCACAAACCCCTTATCATCCGATCTGGTATAAAAAGGATAACTTGTGTTTGTTTCATTCCAATCCGCATGGCTTGTATACCGGATAAAATAGATCGGTCCGTAAGTTCCATCCTTGTAGGCCTCCCTTACAACCCTGCCGATGCCCCCTTTTTCAAAGGGATCCTCCGTGTGTCCGTAAAAAGCAAGTACCAACAACCTCCCGTCAGGTGCAACATAGAATCCCATGCGCTGATGCATCATATATCCGGTATATCCTTCCGGAATTTTTACCCCCGGGGGTGGATTATAGGGAGGAAAAACAACTTCGGGTTTTCCCCAGTTACGTCCGTCTCTTGAGGTTGTAATCAGCGTTTGGCCGGGAGCAATGTGTTCGTCAACCCGATTACTCAGATATTGCTGGTAAAAACAGTTATTCCAGTAACACAGGTTTGCGGCATGGTTGTAGGTCCATCCATAACCATCGGCCAGTTCAGGATGGGTGCGATTTGCCCTCATCGTCTGACGGCTCTCGGTGCCGATTGCATATCTAAGCCGACCCTCATGAACATTTGGATCGATCGTGACACCCCCAACATATCGGATTGGCTCATTACTGCTTCCGGTCTGGGCAGTAACCGAAAGGGTCAATCCAACAATAAAGATAAACAGTGAAAAAAGGGTCATTTTTAAAATGTTAAAATATCCCATACTGCATATTACTATTTCGATTTATAAACATAAGTAACTGCAAAAATCACTTCCGATTCTCCTGCAACTTCACACTCCAATCGGAGAAGGTAACAGTGTACGGTTTTCCGTTGGAAGAACCGGCTGCAAGTCCAAGATCGACTGATTCAGTCAGGCCTGGTAGCTGGCTTGACTTTCGCTGAATAATCCAGTTTTTGCCGTCTAAACTTGCGTAGCCGCTATAGCTATTCCCGTGTCGTTCGAGTTTGAGCCAAACGGGGACGGATGTATTTTCAGGCAGATTCTCGCTCGCAGCCTTGTGCATGCTGCCATCCCCGAATTCGTCGTATTCAATACCTGCACGATTTGGGGTAGTAAACATCAAGACAGAGCCCAGGCTCCCCTTAACCACATCAAAGCTTTGGGTGATGTCGTTCCGGGCATACAAACCTGCCCGGAACCATGCCTCGGTTTTTTCGCCAAAGGTAGCGACCTTAACGGTAGCCACAAAGTCACCCTTAATTTGCCTGAGATAAACCGCAGCATAGGCATCTTCGGCATGAAAAAAATCGCTGCCTGAGGCGGTTATTTTATAGTTTCCATTTTGCTGGTCCAACTCCACATTTGCAGGTTTTGCTTTTGCTGAAATGTAGGTCAGAAGCTTCTCCTTTTTTAGATCCAATTCCCTGAAATCAGATACTTTCACCATAATTTCTGAACTATTCTCAATACGAACAGGATAAAATCCCACCTCCGGTGAAATCGCAAAACGCGTCTCTTTCTCTTCCATGGGTTTAAGCGATAACTGCCGGCTCATTAATTCCTTGCCATTGCCGAATATATGAATATTCGATTCATAGTTAATCGGTTTTACATTTCTGGCAGTAGCAATGACGACAATTTGCTCACCCGCCAACACCCGTTCCTCAGAGGTGCGGATATTATCAAATACAATTGAGGGTTTCTCTCCCACTACATTGATCACCTGCGGGGGTGTCTCACCGATGGCGATCTCCTGCCTTCCACTGTTTAGCAGTCGAAATTCAAACTCTATTTTGCGGCCGTTATTTCTTATAACCGGAAACTCTTTGGTTTGAAACACTTTACCATTGACGTATAAATATACAGCGGCAAAACCTGTGGATCCGGAGTTGAAGATATCTGCCGAAGCTTTAACCATTGAACCTGCAGGAATTGAAGCAGAACCATTAAGTGCACTACTAACAATCTTCAGATTGGAAGCCTCAAATGCCGGTTCTCCCTCTATGATCTCCTCCGGAGCATTTTTGGGTGCCTCAATGAGCTCATTATTCCTGTAAACATTATCAGTTATGTAAGCCCCGTTAAGCTTCATGGTGCGCTGCTCAATATCGTAAAATATATTCTTCTCAACGACCCAGTCTTTGGCAAGGCAGTCAAACCAGATTGGGACATTCTCATTTGTAAAACCCCGGTGAATCCTGTGAAACAGATTATTGCGCACAAAAGAATTGAGCGTTAACCCTGCAAGCTTTATTACCCCTGTGTCGTCGGCATCATTTTGCATATCGTCGAAGTGGTTATATTCAACAAGGTAACTCCCATCTGCCTCCTCTTCCATGTTTCCCCACTGGCAGGAGACACAATTGGGCCAGTAACTTTTATGAAAATAGTTGTGAGAAATAGTTGTAAAATTGGTGTAAAGAAACTGTACCACATCCCCGCCACACTCAATAAATCTGTTTTTGTAAATCAATGTTTGCTTAACCTGCTGCCTAATGTTTCCATTTTCTTTTGGACCTCTCCCCTGAACTGCACCTCTTTTGAGCTGTCGGAACAGGTTATTTGAAATGCGGGTATTTGTACAACCAAATCCCAGCTTTAGAGCAACACTTTCGCTGTTTGACAACTCACACGATTCAATCTCACACCCCTGGGCATAGTCGTACGAAATGACTGTGCCACCGGCGGTAACCCCATCAAAGGTTAAACCATAAAAACGGAGGTTCCGGACAGGCCTGCCCTCTTCTCCTGTTACTGTCACAAGCTGGTTATAATTTGGCACACAGATTTTCGCTTCATTTGGATTGATAATCCCTTTGGCAGGGATGTAGCAGATCTCTTTTCTTCCCTTATCAAAGTACCATTCGCCCGGCAAATTCATGGCATCCTTTACATTTTCGATGTAATACCGGGGTGGCACGAGCAGGAGCCGGGGTTCGGGGTGGGCCAGGTATGCCTTGTGATTTTTCACATCAACCCTGGCAATTGAATTTTCGGCTATATTCCACCTCATCATTAAGATGATACGGTTGAAGGCCATATCCTTCCAGGTTTTAATGTCCCCTTCTTTAAAGTTAATTTCCGAGTTGTTTGTGAGTTTATCAACCGTAAAATACCCGGAATCCGGAGTTCTGGCAGGAGTTTGTTTCTGACCGTTGGCAAGAAGAAGTGTCGCATTTTCCTGTGTGAAAGGTGCCGCCCAGTAATCGCCGTTTTTTTCCCAGTTCTTCACCTCTGTTCCGCCCGAGATTACCGGCTTTTCGCCCGGATAAGCTGCGTAAGTTACAAAATGGTCCCTGAGATGATGAAACTCAAATGCACCTGTCGGGAGATTGGTTTCGACCCGGTCTCCCCCGTCTTTAGGGGTAAAGCCTAATGGCGTTGTTAAGGTGTAAAGCCCCTCCCGGATAAAAACAACAATATCCTTTCCCTTTCCGAGGGGATGGGTACTGCCAATGTACCGTGAGATATTGGATATTTTCTTTGGCTGATAAACCTGGGCTTTGAGGTCGAGAACGCCCTGTTGCGCCCTTTTAATTGTCGCAAATGGACCATCTGTGCCTGCAGCATTGGGTTCAGCAAGTGTTCCTGACCAGTTGTCGTTCCCTTTCGGGGAAACGTAAAAATCGCCTTTAACCTTTGTGGGATCGAACTCCTGTCTCGACTCGCTGCGCATCAATGTGCCATCCCTAAGCTGGGCAGAGAGCGATAGTGTCGTTAGGAAAAGCATCAAAAATATGGTTGGATTTCTCATTTCCAGTTTCCCCTTATAAGCTGAATTATTAAAGATGTATAACTTATTCCTTTCTATCGTTCTCCCCAATTAGGGTTAGGTTTACTCCCCAAAACATAGCTTAATGTGCCGCCATTAACAATATCGCTGAAGTATATCCATGATTTCTGAAGTTGTTTACCGTTTAGCCTGGCACTCTGAATATAGATGTTTTCAGGAGTGTTGTTTTCGGTAGTAATCACAAAGGTTTTTCCCTTGAAATATTTAGGATCGAGGGTTATCGTAATTTTGCTGAAAAGCGGTGATGTCAAATCGATTTTTGAATTTTCCGTAACCCCGCCGTTCATTTCAAAGAGTCCCATTGCGGTAATTGCATACCACCCTCCCATCTGTCCTTCGTCCTCATCGCCTTCCCAGCCATGGTAAGGGGTGTCGCCATAATAAGAGTTAAGTATTGCCCTTGTATATTTTTGCGTCAGCCACGGTTTCCCGGAATAGTTAAAGAGGTAGGATGCCTGAAGATTCACCTCATTACCCTGATTGATATAATATTCAAAAATTTTCGACTGCATCCTGTCCAATGCATGAGCGGCAAACATAAATTTTTCCGATTTCCCGAAACCCTCTTCGAGCCGTTGGTTAAACAAATCCTTTCCCATCAGATCAACAACACCAGGGATGTCATGTGGCACATAAAAACTGTACTGCCAGGCATTCCCTTCACTCCAGAGCTCACCCGAAAAAATATTGTTATCTGTCTTCCAGTTCCCCTTTGAATCGCGGGGCATCTGCCATTTGACATCCGGATTAAACTGGTTTTTCCAGTTGTTCGAACGTTTCAGGAAAAAGGTATAATCATCCGTTTTTCCAACTGCCTTTGCCATCTGAGCCGTACAAAAATCGGTATAGGAGTAATCGAGCGTGCGTGATGATCGTTTAGAAATATCATAAGGAACATAACCTAACCTATCGTATATATCGAGCCACTCCATCCCAACATTACCTGTTTTATCAAGCTTTTTCCCTTGCTCGGTAGCGTTATGCCTGACCGCAGCCCAAAGCTGACTGACGTCATAATTGCGGATTCCCTTCTGATATGCAGAGACCATAAGCGCTATCTCATGGGTTACCCCCATCACGCGGGTATGCTCCAAACCAGTGGGTCCGTTGTTTGTCCATCCGGTATGTTTAAACAACTCAAGCTGTGTCGTCACCCAGTTGTTCATGATATTTGGCGCAATCAGAGCTAAAATTGTATTGAGATTCCAGTAGGTATTCCAGAAAGCGTCGCCCCCATAAATATCCTGGTCTTTTGGCAATTGCTGAATCTGTTCGAAAGGATCACAATAACGGCCATCCACATCATTCCAGGTTTGTTTGGCAAAACTTCTGTAGAGATTTGTATAAAATTTCTTTTTGTCATTCTCCCTCCCCTCTACTTTAATTCTGGACAGAAGATCATTCCATTTATCGCGCGCATTTGCAACAACTTTTTCAAAATCCCATCCAAAGGTTCCGAGTTCAGTTTTGAGGTTATTACGCGCCCCTTCCATATCCACGAGGGAGAGTCCAACTTTGAGCATTACAGGCTCTCCCACCTTGGTAGTATAATTAACAAAGGCGGCTATATCACCTGCCCCGCTGATTTTTGAGGTGTTATCAATAATTGAATCGTTTACCCACCCCCCCATACTCTTAAATGGTTTACTGAATTGTATCGAGAAGTAGAGAATATACTCCATATTTTTCGTAGAAGGCACAATAGTGTTGGCATACCCCTCTATCAAAGTATCGCTTACCTTGCTTATTTTTGCATCGAGGATTTCAGCCTGATCTTCGGCCGGGAAAAGCAAATCGAGGATGATTCGCGCTTCACCCGCCCTGTCGAAGGTATATTTATGGAATCCGCAGCGTGTAGTTGCTGTCATTTCCGCTTTGCAACTGGCATCATACAGAAAGCAGGAGTAATATCCCGGCGAAGCTTTCTCCGTTGCTTTATCGATGCGTGAATGGTAACCTGCGCTGGCACCTTTATAGGGGCGGTCGGGAGCCCCGTCATCTTTTGTAAAATCCTGCATAGCAGGCATTACCCTTAATCCCGACATAGTCCAGGCATGGATATGACTGAACCCTGAGACATTCATCAAAGAATATTCATAACCGCCCATCCAGCCTGAGGCCTGATTGTCAGGGCCCAACTCAACCATCCCGTAAGGAACAGAGGCATATGGCCCTAACATCCATCGCGAATTGGAGGTGCCGGTGAACATATCCACATAATCAACGGGCTCTTTTACAGGAGTAATCTCACCTGCAAAACCTTTAAAGGTGAAGAGAAAAAAGAAAAGTAGGAGATTTTTTAATTGCATTTTTCATATAATAAATATATTCCATCCATTAAAGTAATCTATCAAAAATATAAAATAAACATCATAAAATCACCTTTGGCAAATCGCAGGGAGGGAAAAAACAAAATAGAAGATATTTTTTTACACTTCTCGTTAAGATTATACAAAATAATTTTGATTTTTAAAAAAATTTAATTTCCTTTAACACTTAATCTTAAAAAAACATAAAAATGAAAACTTCAGCTAACAGGTTTTTAATTGCAGTAACGTTCGTAATGTTTATGTTTTACGGATGTACCAAGATAAACGAAGGGACCAATTCCGGGGATTTAGCCCAAGTATCAAATGTAGGTGGACTACATAATTATGGGGTTTTGCCAATGACTCCAGATCAGTTTCTTAATTTACCTGTCTTTTCCAAGGAAACTTTTCCTGCCACCATGAATTTAAAGGCAGCGCTTCTCTCGGTCGATAACGTAGCCTGGAACCCGCCTGTTCGGGATCAGGGGCAGATCGGTTCCTGTACTGCGTTTTGCGGAGCAGAGGTGGATGAGATCCTTTATTATAATAAAACTGGTGTAATACCTCCGGTATTAAGTCCCGCATTTATTTATTACTGTGAGCGGGTGCTTATCCTTAAACAAAAAATAACTGCCGACAATGGTGCTTACATGGTAAACATCCCACAGGCGCTACAAAAATATGGCGATTGTCTCGAGAGTCTGTATCTATATCCAAGCAGCAATACTTCTACTGCGTACAAAACCGCACCTACAGCAGCTGCCTTGGCTAATGGTCTTAATTACAGAATAAACCAAACGACTAATCCGGTTAGTTATGCTGTAATTAAGACCGGTGATGTCGCAGGAGTTAAAGCGCTTATAGCTGCACATATTCCGGTAATGATGGGATTTAATGTCTATGATAATACATCGACCTACAAAATATTTGAGGGTTTAAACACAACGAGCTATATTTATAATCCTTTGACAACCAGCGGAACATTGGTAACAGGTGCAAGACTGCTCGGCGGACACGCTACACCGATTATCGGTTATGATGATACGATTGGTGGAGGCTCATTCCGTGTTCAGAACTCCTGGGGTACTTCATGGGGAAAAGACGGATTCTTTTATATGCCTTATACCGTTTTCAAAAGTACCAAAATCGTACCTGCCGGTAACTGCTATGTAGCTTACCTGAATTAAGACTCATTTAAATAAATCAGATAACAACAAAAGAGATTCAATCATTTGCTGATTGAATCTCTTTTTGTTGCCCTTAACAATAGGGACTATATCGTCAAACCAAAGATTATCTGCCTAATTTTTCCCCGATAAACTGATCCTCCTTATTCTTGAACAAGACGTTAAAAGTTGTCAGACTCCCGTAAATTCTGGTGATGTATTGTTCCAGATCAACCTTTTCCTCATCGGCCAGGTTGCTCGCATTGATCCGTTGTTCCATCACACGTACCCTATCGCGGACCATTACAATTTTGTGAAAAAAGGTCTCAACAGGTATCTCCTTTTCTTTTAAGGACTTATCTCCCGGATATAGGACCATCCGTCCACCTGTCCATTTCTGCCCCAGGGGAACTGTTTCCTGAATATCGCTGAACCGGCGTAATACCCGGGTAAGACTTTTCTCTATTTTTTCGTAAGTTGCCAGATCAGAAGGGGTCTCAACCGCCTCAATAATTTCAAGCCCCTCATAGTCGCGCATAATCTGCCGTACACCACAATCAATAAACCCAATTTCATAAGCATCCGAACGCAATTGTACAATGACTCCTTTCCCCATCTGGGGATGTTTCACGCGTGAGCCCACACCTAATATCGTCTCTGACATAATAGAAAATCTTTAAAAAAGTTGCAAATACAAATATAAGATTTCTTAATTTAATCACGAAAAAATCGGTAAAACCATTGTAATTCAAGTAAAAAATACTATTATTGACCTATCAAATTGAATCAAAGCAAGATTGCCAAAAAAGGCATCCTTGCCAAATTTATCAACTAATAATTAATCCAATGAAAACTATTTGTACCTATTTTGCTGTTCTTTTAATCTCATTGGCAGTAACTTCATGTGGTGTCAAACCGAAAGTTGAACCTGTTCAAAAAACGGATGTCAGTGAATTCTTTGGACAATGGACCATTGATATCGCAGGTGGCGCGGTTGGTTGGCTGGAAGTACGCCAGGAAAAGGATTACCTCGATGCGGATCTTCTTTGGGGTGGAGGAAGTGTCGTTCCTGTATCGAATGTTTACCTGGCAAAGGATAAGTTAATTGTAGAGCGTACGGACAAGGTTGTCAGGACAAAGGATGCCAACAATACACCTCTTCGGACACATCTGGTTACCAACTGGTTAGAAGTTGAGAAAAAAGGTGACAAGATTGTCGGTTTCCTTTTGAATCCAAAACGCAATGGCAAAGGTATTGACTCAACAGCATTTGTCGGTACAAAACTACCTGCACCTCCTCCTGCTCCGGACATGAGTAAACTGAAATTTGGAACGCCGGTCACCTTGTTTAACGGTAAAGACCTAACGGGATGGAGATTAATTAACGACAAGCAAAAAAATGGTTTCTCCGCTGCAAATGGTATTTTGACCACTGATCCTGTACAGGTTGAGGGTGCAAAACATGTGAGCTACGGAAACCTAAGAACAGACCAGGAATTTGAAGATTTCAACCTGAAACTGGAAGTCAATGTACCAGAAGGTAGTAACAGCGGTGTTTATCTGCGCGGGATGTATGAGGTTCAGGTTCTTGATTCGTACAAAAAGGAACTTGATCCCCACAATATGGGCGCCATTTACAGCCGAATTACTCCAACTGTCAGTGCTGAGAAACCTGCTGGAACTTGGCAGACAATGGATATGACCCTGTGCGACCGCCATGCAACAGTCATTCTAAATGGCGTAAAAATCATTGATAACCAGCCTATTTATGGGCCAACAGGAGGTGCAATGAAATCAGATGTTTTTTCACCGGGCCCGATTTATTTGCAGGGAGATCATGGAAAAGTTTCGTACCGTAACATTGTTTTAACACCGATAATTAAGTAATGAGGATATCTCAAGGGTAAAAAATGAATCGACCAACTTTGGTTGATTCATTTTTTACCCAATTTTACCTGACCGTTACGGTCTGGTCTTGAAAAGAAACTGGTAGCAGAATTAACAAGTGAAAAGAATTTAACATTAAACACATGTGTACATTTCGGTTTACCCTCTTTTACATGTGAACTCTTAATTAATTTTTCCGAACATTTTGTTGCTGAGACACCCTGACTGCCTTAAATTCAGAATTACTGTTCCAGGATGGCCAAGCCTCGCTGTTGGCCAGGTTTGTACCGACATGGAAAAGCAGTTTGGCATCCTCGACGATTCCGCTTAAATCATCGGTTGAAGTGTGGTACTCATCAAATGGGGAGTGATAAATATTTTTCCAGTAGTGATCCAGTATTTTCAGGGTTTCGACTTTCCCATATTTTTTGGCATCAATATATCCTTTGGCATATATAGCCGGAACCCCTTTTTTTACAAACGGAAACTGATCGGACCGGAAGAACATTCCGTTTTCGGGATTTGGATCGGCTGCAAGGTATCTCCCCTGCTTTTCGGCTTCAGTTTTCACCCAATTATCCAATTCTGACTGTCCGGAGCCGGTGAGTGTAACATCATTAAAATTTCCAAGGAACAACATTACATCGGTATTGATGCAAGCCACAGTTTTTGACATTAGGAAGAACGGATGTTCGGCATAATAGGAAGAGCCCAGTAATCCTGACTCCTCGCTGGTCACAGATAAGAACAAGAGAGACCGTTGCGGCGTTGGACTATTTTTAAATCCTCTGGCAATCTCAAGCATCCAGGAAACAGCACTGGCATTATCGGTTGCCCCATTATAAATACTGTCATTTTTCACCGGAGTTCCAACGCCGAGGTGATCCCAGTGGGCCGTGTAAACCACCACTTCGTCAGGGTGTTTACTCCCCTGAATCATTCCACAAACATTTCGTGAAGTTTTGGTTTCAAAACTGCTTTTGATCCATCCCGAAACCTTTACTGGCAGTACAAACGGTTTAAAATCCTTCTGTATGGCGATCTTTTTTACTGCTGAAAGACTCATTCCGCAATCCGAAAACAATTGCTCAGCAGCTGATTGCGAGATCCACCCCTCAACCGCACAACGATCCTGATATCCGTTTTCGGGTTTCAGATAAAGCTTAGTCGTTTCTCCATTATTGCTTACCACCGGCCATGGGTATCCTGCCGGTCCGGTTTCGTGTATTATCAGGCACCCTTTGGCTCCCTGACGGGCAGCCTCCTCAAATTTATAGGTCCACCGACCATAATAAGTCATCGTATTCCCTTTAAAATAGGGATCAGAGGTTCCGTAACCCGGATCGTTCACAAACACAAGAATGGTCTTGCCATTAAGATCTATGCCCTTAAAATCATCACGATCATATTCGGGAGCCTTGATTCCAAATCCTGCAAAAACAAGCTCTGATAATTCAAGTTTCTGCTCTTGCTCGGTTCTCCGGGTAAAAGTTACATAATCAACCAGCTTCTGAAATTTTAATTGACCTTTTGGAGTTGAAAAATCGAGGGTATTTGATATTTCGGAATTAACAGCCAACAGGGGAACTTCCTGAAAATAACTTCCGTTATTTGCAGGTTCCAATCCGATTTCCTTCATCTGCCGGGCAATATAGTCGACAGTAATCCCTTCCGTTGGCGACAAAGGCATCCGACCCTGATACCGATCAGAAGAAAGTTCAACGATGTGCTTTTCGATATTTTTATACTGAATGGCCTCTTCTCCCCGATTTTTATTGGCCAGGGAACAGGAGAAAAATAAAATGGCACTTAAAAAAAAGAGGAGATTTCTCATAAGTAAATAATTTAAAAGCCACTTACATTCAACCTTCCTCCCGTAACACATTTCCCCGTGAGAGACGTTGTAGGAATAACGGATCCCAGAATTGCTGACTTTATCTGATCTGCTGTCGCTCCGGGATTTGATGCAGCGTATAATGCAACCGCTCCTGTAACATGTGGCGTTGCCATGGAGGTGCCGCTATAATTGGCATATCCCGAAACAATCTTACCTTTCGAAGAAACCGGAACGCTTGACCAGATTCCTTCTCCAGGGGCCCCTAAATCAACTTTTGATGAGGCATAATTCGAGAAGGAGGATAATCCACCTGAAGAATTGATTGATGCAACTGCAATAATATTGTTGTTAGGATAACCTGAAGGATAACTCGTGGATGTTTCGGTATTCAAACCATCATTTCCCGCTGCAGCTATAAAGAGAATCCCTGCTGCGTTCGCCCTCTCAATGGCATCCTGCAGACCTTGTGAGAAGCCCCCACCACCCCACGAATTATTTGTAGCAACAATATTGACCTTATTGTTGGTCCTGGTTTTCAGGTTGGTGAAGTAGTCAACAGCCTTAATCGCATTAGCAGTAGTTCCACCATGCGTTCCCAGAAATTTGGCATTTAATAGCCTGACATTCCAGCAAATACCGGCGACACCTTTACTATTACCGCCAATTGCCCCAATTGTCCCTGCAACATGAGTACCATGATCGTCATTAACACCATCAAAAACAGTATTATTATTCCCATCAAAGTCCCAGCCATAAACATCATCAATATAACCATTACCATCATCATCCTTCCCATTTCCGGCGATCTCTCCGGGATTGACTCCGGCATTAGTGGCTAAATCTTCATGAGTATACATGTACCCTTCGTCGATTATCCCAATATAAACGGTAGCTGACCCGGTATGACCCGCTGACCAAGCAACTGTTGCCTGACTTCCATACGGGTTGGCAGGAGAAGTTCCTACTCCATACATTCCCCACAATGAGCCATTTGTATAATAGGGATCATTGGATGCAGCCTCATGTGTATAGATGTAATTGGGTTCAGCATATTCGACTTCGGGAAGCACTTTAATTTTAGCAATGGCATCCTCAACCGTTCCTGCCATATTTACCAATGCAATCCCCTGCTTATCACCACGCCGTTCCATCTCATTGGTGAATATCTTTTCTTTATGAGTTCCCCCAATTTTCACCAATACCTCAGCTTTCATATTTTCATCCACACCATCCTTAAATTTAATGAGGAGTTCATTTGGCACTGTATTATATACTGATTGTACAGATGCACTTTTAAGGATTTGAGACACCTCAGGAGCCTGTATCTCCTTCTTCATACATCCGGCTAAAGTCAATATCATCAGACCAACCGCAAAAAATAAAATTTTCTTTATCATAGTATAATTTTTAAACAATTTAAATTTCTGTGTGGTTGAAGATTCTCAACCTGGAGGAACACCTGAAAATGAATAGAATTTAACTTATTAATTAAAATCGCGAAAAGTACTAAAATATATTAAAGAATAGTATTTCAATGTACACGGCATTCTGTTCCGGAGAATAACCGTCTGATGTTTGGGATATGACGGATGATGATTAAACCTGCCGAAAGGAGCAGGAAGTAAAAAATCATGGAAAGACTATTCATAATCCATTCGGTGACCGGTAATGATATTGCTAAACAAAGCGATCCCAGGGAAACAATTTTGTACTTCCATTTGACCCCAAAGTAGATCAATACCGATACGAGCACTGAACAGGGAGCAATCAACAGCGAGGCTCCTAAAGTTGTATTTACCCCTTTCCCACCTTTAAATTTTAAAAAAACCGAAAAATCGTGACCCAAAACAGCTGCCAATGCAACAAGAAAAATAAGTGATTCTTCAAAATGATAAAGATCTCTTTTCTCACTAATCATTACCACAGCGACAGGGAGGAGACCTTTTAACATATCGCAAACCTGTGTTATTCGCGCAACTCTTCTGCCTGCAATTCGTCCGACATTTGTGGAACCTATATTGCCACTTCCTTTCTCAAGGATATTCGTACCGGTAAAGTATTTTGTGAAGATAAACCCAAAAGGTATGGAACCCAGGAAATAGGCCAGAGCAACAAAAGTTATGTCAGGCCAAAGGTTCATTTTAATTCTTTCAATATCCGCAATGCCTCCTCAATATGTTTTTGAGCCTGTATCTGAGAATTAAAAACAAATACAACCTTCCCCTCTTTATTTACGACATAGGTGACTCGCCCCGGGAGTAATCCCAACAGGTTCGTAGGGACGCCAAACAACTTCCGTACTTCGTTGCCCTCATCACTCAGCAAGGTATAGTTTAGCCTGTATTTATTGGCAAAATCGAGATGACTTTGCACTGATTGTCCGCTAATGCCAATGATCACTGCATCTGCCTGACTGAATACCTCAAACTGATCCCGGAAGGAACAGGCCTCTTTGGTACATCCCGGACTATCATCTTTCGGGTAAAAATAGATCACCAGATTTTTTATCCCTTTCACCGAATTAATATCAAATAGTTTCCCATTCTGATCTTTAAGCGAAAAAGTGGGAATCGAACTCCCAACTCCTATTTTGTCCATATCGTTTGATGTTGTTGTTTGTGAATAACTTTTAAAGTTGAAGTAGAAAAAAAACAGTAAAAAATAGATAGCCAGGTAGAATCGGTAAAAATTTCTGAATTTAAGATATTTAAGATTGTCAGGATAAATATTTCCGACCAGTCCTCTGATCTCTTTCATAAATACAGGTTTTAAATTAATGATCCAGCTATCTGTCTGATAAACCAATTTACGGAATTTACTCCTGTACATGGTCAGTGGCAATCCCCACGCCAGAAAAAGGATGAGCCAGATATTTGTATAGATGAAATTCATAAATTCCGATTTTTAGGGAACCATGGGAAAAAAGTGCTGGTATTCTGAATATATTCCTGGTATTCAGGCTTCTGCACCTTCAATGTTTTTTCGAGTAATGCCACTCCTGATACTTTGATAATCAACAAAGTCATCAAAATGGAACCAGAAACGTACCAATAGTGGCCCGTAGCCATGCAAATGATGCCATACCCCCACCAAACTGCCGCATCTCCAAAATAGTTTGGATGCCTGGTGTAACGCCAGAATCCCCTGTTTAGCACCTTCCCGCTATTGGTTTTATCGCGTTTGAATTTTGCCAGCTGATAATCGCCACCAGATTCAAAGATAAAACCAATGATCCATACTAAAACTCCAAGAAAATCAATCAAATTCAATCCGACTTCCTCTGTTGGCCGATTGGCTCCCCACAAAGTGAGTGAGATTGTCCACATCAAAATACCCTGAAGGAGAAATGTCTGAAAGAAACTCACCCACCAGTAATTTCGATCGCCATAATTTTTGCGGAATTCGCGGTAACGAAAATCCTCCCCCTTTCCTATGTTTCTCAAGGCAAGATAGACAGAGAGCCTGACGCCCCAGATCGTTACAAGAACAAACAGTAAGATCCCACGGTAGCTATAGGTATCGGTTGCAAATAAATACCAGCCATCTGCAATCACAAATCCAACGCCCCAGAAAAGATCAACGATACTTACATTTTTAAGAAAAACGCTGATTATCCATAGAACAACCATTAAAGAGATAATCGAAAACAACCCATAAAGGTAGATCTGGCTCATCTGAAGATTAATTAAACTATTCTAACATCAATGCAACTGCAAGAGATCCTATTCCAGCGTTCATTCCGATTACAGGGGAGATATCGACAACTGAAACCGGTTGTTTTCCTGTTAACTGGATCATTTTCTCAATATAGACTCCTGCACCGGCAGGGTTCTGTGCATGTAGAACAATATAGTTCCTGATTTGTTCTCCTTTGCCAAGTGATTCAATTTGTTTCATCACTTCGCGGATGTTTGCCTGCTGACTAAAGGTGCGACCCATTAAAACCGATTTCCCATTGCTATCCATCGAAACAATGGGTTTAACTCCCAGCAGATTGGCAATAAATCCTTTTTGTTTCGAAACCCGGCCACCTTTGATCATGTATTTGAGATCTCTTACACTTACAAATATTTTCACCTGTTTGATCCAGTCTTTAATTCCCGCTATTATTGCGTCCACCGTCCAGCCGGCTTCAATGGCCTGGGCCACCCGCAATACGATTAAGCCTAAGGCGCCTGACAAATTCTTTGAATCGATCACCACAACGGGTTTGTGGAATTCATCGCTGATTTTTTGTGCTGCCTTTAAACTGCTCTGATAGGTGCCGCTAAAATGACCAGTCAGATGAATTGAGATAATGGCATCATAATGAGATGCTAAATGGGAATAGAGATTGGTGAGGGTTCGTTCATTTATTTGCGAGGTTTTGGGAAATTCGGGGCTAACCGCAAGCAGGTCATAAAATTGTTCGGGTTGAATGGTTACCTTATCGAGAAAATGATTTTCACCAAAATTGATATTCAACGGAACCATATTAATCTGATAATCATCGAAAATCTCCTTAGATAAATCACAGGTGGAATCGGTTACCAGTGCGATATTCCATTTTCGGCGGGTCGCTGCTTCGTTCTGACGAATCATGTCGTCCACTTTTTGAAAAGTAATGACACCATAATCTTTCAAAACATTGAATAGGACTGCCAGTTGGTTTGTATGAACATGAATCCGGCAAAGGGATTCTGATCCTGCGATTACAACAGAGTCGCCATATTCACCCAATAGATTCTGAAGTTCCGTTTTTGTGATTTCGAGATTCTTTATGATCGCCTCGGCACAAAACCGATATTTAATATTCTCATCAATAACACTTTCTGTATGGATCAGTGAAATACTTTCTATTGGTTGAGCTACAAATTTTCGGATATTATGGCTGCGGATAAAATCGATAATCCCCTCGATAAACAAAACAAATCCTTTCGCGCCTGCATCAACAAAATTATACTGCTTTAAAATATTCAGTTTTGATTTTGTTTCAATCAACGATTTTTCAAGTATTCCCATGGAGTCGATAAATACTTTTTTGAAATCGTGGATGATTGCTTTCTTACTGAAAATATAATCGGACCAGTCCTGAATTACCGTCAGCATTGTCCCCTCAGCCGGATTGGCCACTGCATCATAAATATATGGAATTGACCTTTTTATACTATCTGCAAATTCCGAAAGGGTGATGACACTTTTATTGATGGTCTCCTGACTAACGCCATAAAGAAACTGAGCAAATATCACACCGGAGTTACCACGGGCGCCAATCAATGCAGCTTCGGCAATATTTCCCACAGTCGTTTTATAGGACCGGTGTGGTCGGATATTGTCTAAAACGGAGCGGACGGTTGATGCCAGGTTTGTACCTGTATCCTTATCATTTACCGGAAAAACATTGATGCGATTTATTTCTGCCTGATTTTGCAGAATTTTCTTTCCTCCGGCTAAAAAAGCATAATAAAGAAATCGGCCATCTATTTCAAGCATAGGGTTCTATTTCGAAGGTTTATCTATCATCTATATTCCATTATCAAAGTAAAAGAGATAATCTCCTTCAGGAGTAACTCATAAAAGTATTAAAATGTTCACACTATTTTTGCAAAAGATATGGCGACTGGATGTTCGATGGTGGAGCATCTGCCTGATTCGATCCCCATGTTTTGTTTGGTTCAGGCCCCATCACGAAAATAAGTGTTCCTCCGTTCATCACCTCCTGATGCGATAGCCAGGTTCGGTTTACCGGTTTGCCGTTAAGGGTTACCGACTGAATATATATATTTGATTTAGTATTATTTACAGATTTAGCAATAAAGGCTTTACCTTGTCCTAAGTTGATGGTAACCTTATCAAATGTGGGGGAGCCGATGATATAAGCATTACTGCAGGGAGTCACCGGATAAAAGCCCATAGTACTGAATATGTACCATGAAGAGAGTGACCCCATATCCTCGTTCCCGCACAAACCACCTGCACCGGTTTTATAAAGTTTTTCACAGATATAACGGATATAATACTGCGTTTTCCACGGTTGCCCTGAGTAATCATACAGATATGCAATATGATGAGAGGGTTGATTTCCCTGAACATACTGACCAATTGTACCAACCGTACCCACATATTTTAGCCCGGTTTCGCAGGGTGTCATGGTAAAAAAAGTATCTAACCGGGAATTGAAATTTACGTTACCACCCATTAACTGAATCAGCCCCGGGATATCCTGCTGAACAGCCCATACATATGGCCAGGCATTCGACTCGGTAAAATGACGGTTGGGCGCCCTGCCAATCAGCAGCGGATCAAAGTAGGCGTACCAGGTATGATTCCCATTGGTTTTGGTCTCCAGCAGCTGATCTTCCCGGGGAAGAAGGTCAAGAAATTTTCCGTTGGACAACCTGGGTCGCATCATCCTTGTTTCCTGATCCCATAAGTTGACGTAGTTACCCCCCCTTTTCATAAAGTAATTATAATCATCTGTTTTCCCCATTGCTTTGGCCATTTGGGCAAGACACCAGTCATCATAAGCATACTCAAGGGTACACGAAGCCGATTCTTTATCCTTATCAGCTGCAACATAACCCAGTGTCAGGTATTCGGTGAGCCCCACGCGTGCAGCGCCAGGGGGAATTGGAAGTTGTGGCTGCTGAGTCGCCTTCTTCTTCATTGCCTGGTAAACGAATTCCGCATCAAAGTCGCGGTATCCTTTTAGGTAGGCATCAACAACGATTGGGACCATATGATCACCAATCATCCCCTGACTGAACCGGTTGTATGCATGTAAACCGGGCAACCATCCATATTGCCGGATTTTGGCTTCGACCGATTTCATCATATCGTTGACATGATCACGATTGATAATGGTCAGCAACGGATGCTGCGACCGGTAAGTGTCCCATGTTAAAAACGAAGGGTAAAAATCATATCCATCAGCGGTTTGGATCTGATTGTCCATCCCCAGATATTTCCCATCCACATCCTGAAAGATGTATTGCGAGACCAATGAACGGTAGAGTGCAGTATAAAATTTCTGCCGGTCATTGTCTGTCGCCCCTTCCACCAGAACACGGTTTAACTCTTCGCTCCAGATTTTCCGGGCCTCCTGATGGGTTTTCTCGAAATCCCAGTGAGGTATCTCGGCATCAAGGTTCTTTCGTGCACCTGCAAGACTCACATACGAAATGGCCACCTTTACCAGTATCTGTTCATTGATCTGCGTGTTATACTGCACAAAAGCCCCGATTTTCTCCCCCTTTTCACCACTCTTCATCGGATAGATCCCACCATCCGATTCGGGAGATTTGTAAGTGTTATCGAAGGTGCCATAATAAAGAAATGGCTTGCTAAAATGGATAACGAAATAAATATTGGTCCCGGTATTAACCGATTTACGATATCCTTCGATCACCGTATCGCTGATAATATTTAATGCCGCATCGTTTTTGTAACCCTTTCCGTTAATTTCGTGACCAAGATCAAGGATAATTCGTGAAAACTTTGACCGGGGAAAGGTATACCGGTGAAAGGCAGCCCGCCGGGTTGCCGTGAGTTCGGCATTTACCCCATAATCAATAAGTTTTACCTGGTAATAGCCGGGCGATGCCGTTTCATTGTCGTGGCTGAAACGTGAGCGATAACCCTCATCAGGTTTATCCTTATCACCAGGTACCACCTGTAATTGTTGATGAACTGTTGGCATAAGCAATATCTCACCGCCTCCGCCACCTCCGTGGGTATGACTGAATCCCATGATATTCTCGTCGGTATAGAGATAACCTTTGCGGTAAAGCCACCCTTTGTTGTCGTTATCAGGACTAACGTGAATCAGGGAGTAAGGAAGTGTTGGTCCGGGAAAAACATCGCCGAAGAAGTCGGTTCCAATAAATGGATCAACATAATCGATTGGTTTTTTGGCACTTTGCCCATGACCTAAAATTGGGAAACCAACCAAATAACAGAAGAATGCAAGATAAAAGATTTTTCGGTAGTTCATAAGATAACCTTTTATGTTTTACAATTCGATTCAGTAATGCTATTTGCTCATCGAAGGGGGAGCATCCTCAGCTCTGGCGCCCCATTTCTTGTTCGGCTCCGGTCCCATTTCGAAACTGACAGTTCCCCCATCGGTAATTTCCTTTTGTGAAAGCCAGGTTTTATTCATTGGTTTACCATTCAGCATAGCCGACTGAATGTATTTATTTTCAGAAGAATTATTTCTGGTCTCGATTGTAAATGATTTGCCCTTCCCCAGATCTATGGTTGCTTTTCCAAAAAGCGGACTTCCGATGGCATAAAAAGGAGCGCCTGGAGTTACCGGGTAGATTCCCATTGAACTTAAAACGTACCAGGAGGAGAGCGACCCCATGTCTTCATTTCCGCACAATCCTCCCGCGCCACTTCGGTAAAGTTCTGTAGTTACCTCCCTGGCCCATTTCTGTGTTTTCCACGGTTCTCCGGCAAAATCATAGAGGTAGGCAACATGGTGTGAAGGCTGGTTTCCCTGGACATATTGCCCGATGGTCCCTACCACACCTACATATTTAGGAGGGGTAATATTGGGACTCATCTCAAAAAAGGTATCCAGTTTGGCTACAAAAGCTTTATTTCCACCAAACAGGTTGATCAATCCTTTTGCATCATGCTGAACCGACCAGATATACTGCCATGCATTTGATTCTGTATAATGACGGTTGGGTCTTTTGCCAACCAACAGCGGATCAAAATATCTGTAATACGAATGTTCGCCGATTTTCACAATATCCTGCTCGCGGCCATTTAGTGGTTCAAGCCAGGTACCATCTGCTTTTTTGGGGCGCATAAACTTGGTAACTGGTTCCCACAAATTCTCATAGTTATGGGCTCTTTTCATAAATAGCTCATAATCTTTACTCCTGCCAAGCTCTTTGGCCAGCTGGGCAATACACCAGTCGTCATAAGCCAGCTCCATGGTATTTGGCACTGATTCGGGAACCTTATCGACAGGAGTATACCCAAGTTCCATGTAGTATTTGAGGCCCGATCTTCCGGCATAATGGGGAACGGGTGATTTAGGTTCCTCAAGTGCCTTCTTACGCATTGCATCATAGATAAAATTCACATCAAAATCCCTGAATCCCTTCATATAGGCATCCACGACGATCGGAATCAGGTGGTCTCCAACCATTGCCTCGCCATAAAGGTTAAGGAAATGTTGTGCAGGAAGCCAGCCGTAATCTTTCGTGGTTGCGACAATCGATTTAACAAAATCGTTCACATGTTCGGGGGCAGTCAATGTGAGCAGCGGGTGTTGCGACCGATAGGTATCCCAGCATGAGAATGATCCGTACATGTCGTACCCCTTCGCCTCATGCACTTTCTTGTCCGCACCGACATATTTTCCATCCACATCCTGCGAAATATACTGGGCTAGAAAGGAGTGGTACATTGCGGTGTAGAAGATCTCCTTCTGATCCACAGAGGCGCCGTCGATTTTAATCTTTGCCAACTTCCTTTCCCAAATCCCGCGTCCCTCATTTCTAATCCGGTCGAAATCCCAATGCGGAATCTCTGCAATGAGGTTTCTCCGCGCTCCTTCGACACTTGTATATGAGATCCCCACTTTTACAAGGATCTGTTCATTCTCTGTTGTTCGGTAGGTGACAAATGCCCCGATATTTTTCCCTGCCTCGCCATTCTTGTAAGGCCAGACACTACCTCCTGACTCTGGAGTTTTCAGGTCGTTGTCAAAAGTGCCATAATAGGTAAAAGGCCGGCTGAATTCCGCAACAAAATAAACATTACCCAGGCTGGTACTTTTTGTCCCCTCAATTCGGTTATTATTTACAATTTTAAATTCAGACGGAACATCAGAGGTATTGCTTCCGATCTGATGACCCAGATCGAGAATAACCCTCGAGCATTCCGATTTTGGGAAGGTATAACGATGAAAACCTGCTCTTTGCGTCGAGGTCAATTCAACCTTCACATTACAATCCTTCAACAAGACGGTGTAATAGCCAGGCGAGGCCGATTCGCTGGAATGGTCAAACCGTGAACGATATCCCTCCTCCGGATTTTCAGGTGAACCCGGAACCGTTTTTAGTTTATAACCAACTGTCGGCATGAGCAGCACCTCTCCCCCATTCACCATTCCAACACCACTCCAGTGGGTATGACTAAAACCCATGATCGAGTTATCGGAATAGATATATCCGGCGCAATAGGTCCACCCCTGCGTATACATATCCGGACTAAGATGTACCATCGCAAACGGCCTTGAGGCGCCCGGAAAGGTATGTCCGAAAAAATCGGTCCCCAGAAAGGGATTTACATAATTAATCGGCGTGTCTGACTGTGCCCGGAGTGAATTTTGAATTCCTGTAACCAGGAGAAAACAAATGAATAAAAAGCGGAGGAAAAGGAGTTTCATAATGGTGATATTTAGCGTATTATTTTTGGTTTTATAATTATTGTAATCAGCTTTAAGTATGAAGAAATTCAAAGTCCAAATTGCAATATTATTTAAATTGCGGCATTGCAGGTCCGTCGTATGGTTTCGCTCCTACCGGGGCAGAGGTAATTTTAGGAACAGAAATTAATTCCGGGTCTGTCGTTGAAGGTGCCTTAATGAATCCGTAATACCGTCCCATCCAGTAATCTCTGAGGAATCGTACAGGTTCTACAACAACCCTTCCGCCTGAACCTCCATCGAGAACTGTTGCATTGCCACTACCTTTTGAAACGGATGTTTCCCGGGGTGAAAGACATTTCAGCGCCCCTTCGTAAGAAATATAGCCAGGTTCAATGGTCAAATCATCGCGCTCAGAGTTCCGGTAATTATACTGGGTACAATCGAGTGTCCACTCGCGCAGGTGTTTTACTGCCCGATCTGTTTCACAATCATTTCCGGTCAGAGCTCCGTAAGAAAAATTATACCAGGGACTGTGTTCCATCCGCTTGACCTCCCAGGTACGCCCGAGACTCCTGAGGTAAACAGATCTGAGCGAAGGATCATCGGTATATCTGAGCAATGTGTTATAACTTTCGAACGCCAGGTTATCATCCCACGGAGCGAGTGTAGCGGGTGGAAATGTATTTTTCTGCCGGAGGGTATTATCCGGATAGCCCCAGGCAATAAGTTGTTTTAAACCCCTACTGAATTTCACATCGCCTGTAATAGAATAAGCAGACTGCATAAAGGCTAATGCCTCCAATCCATTTACCCCCCGGTCATTATATCCGTATGGACGTAAAAGATATTCGGGATTCCAACGTGCCCATCGTGTTGGTTTTCCGTCCATGTCATTCATCATCCATCCGCAGGCAAGTATATAGGAGGCCATATTACTCAGATGCTCAGCCGCCAGTTCCTTCTCTTTTCCTATAGCTGCCAGATCGTGAAAGAGCGATACCGCATAAAAATGGGCCGTAACCTCGTCACTTGAAGTATCCCCTTTCCAGAACCATTTACCGTCAGAGGTAGGATACCATTTTGCCGGTAATCCGCCTGACCCCTGCGTACTCCGTTCATCTTTGTCGGCAGTGGCTGACCATATCGAACGGGCAATAAATCCTTTTATGGGTGTGATTTTCCCAAGCCAGACCATTGCTTTGAAGGAGGCGACAGCTTCCTCTCTGGCCGATTGATCACCAGTGGCAGCATATTTATAGCACATCGCCGCAAGGTAAGTAGCGGTATGACCACCATCATTATCACTTACTTCACGGATCCATTCCCCATTTTTCTGATAAAGGGTGTGAATAAAACCGAGCCGTTTATGACCCCACTCTTCAATATGACGCTGATAATATTCGGCTTTTTTAAGTAAAGTATAAGGCTTATAAGTGATTACACCTACTCCTTTGTCTGTGGCTACATATACAATTTTATCACCTACCGCGATATCGAGTACCTGATCGCCAGGGAGCCAGTGGTCGGCGCCGAAATAATGCCACTCATTGGTCAACATCCTGACAGCCCCTTTTGAAGTTCCGATCCAGATATCCCCGTCAAATCCCTTTTTAAGACACGAGGTGTTTTCAACCGGAAGGCCATCTTTTCCTTTCAGTACTGTTAATGTCGCCCCCCTCAACAAGGCAAGCCCCTTGTCGGTGGAGATAAACAGACGGCTCCCCTGACTGAGCAAATCCCTGGTATTCTTTGACGGAAGCACTCCCCAATCGATAAAATCCTCATTTACCACAAGACCGTCAAAAAGGATTAGCTTTCCAGGACGAAGCACATATAGTGTTCCGTTGTAAGAGGCAATTCTTGTGATTGGGCCCAGTTGAACCGGAGTATCGTGCAACTGTGAACCATCTTCCATGAGCATGGTAATATCGCTCGAATAGTAACCACCTTTAGGTTTTATGGATATAAAATGATCATTTTCCAGTCGGAAGATCTCCTCTTTTGTGGCGCCATGAACCATCCCATTGTGTAAACAAAGATCGATATACTCCTGATTGTCAATTCTCTGCCATTTGTCAACCTTAAACCTGTAAATTCCATCCGATGCAAGTGCCCAAAGCGCCCCATCGATGACAATCAATCTTTTAACTCCAACAGGTGCGCCCTTCTCACCATCAAAAATATCATTAACCAACCTGCAAACGACTCCATCAACAACAACAAAGCATTGTCCCTCGAATAAGGCAATGGCAGTTACAGGCTTATGCGTTGGAATCTTTTTCTCAACCTCCTGTAAATAAACCTCATCCGCCTGAGATTTCCATAAATGTTCCGTTTGTTTGCTGATCGTCTGGGCGATCAATACATTTTGGAAAACGAATAAAAATAACAGAATTGCAGGGTTTGATTTAATCCGTAACTTCATTGGTGCAGCTTTCGTCAGTTTCTGTTTTGAATTTATTTCCACATATTCTCGCCATAGGACCAGCCATTTCGCGCCGGCACGTTGATAAACTCATCAATATCCTGACGGTTTGTAATTTTCATTTTTGAGGCATCATATTCAATTTTTGCGGCAAATTTTTGAGACAATACCCCAATCAGTGCCATTTCTGATAAATCGGCAGCGTAATCGAAATTGGAACCCGGAAGTGTATTGTTTTTTATGCAATCGATCCACTCTTGTTGTGGCTGTTCTTCTCCAATCCGTTTAAAGGTTTGTGCAGGCGGATTTTTCAGAAATTCCTTCCATTCCTCTTCCGAAACCATCAGACGGGGTTCGTTCGGCCGTCCACCGGTAATTAAGGTTTTCTTCTCCCCAATCATCACCATACCTGAGCCAGGAAGTTTATCAACTCCCCATTCGGGCCGGATTTCAGGTTTCGAACCTCCTTCGTGCCAGACCAGATTAACCGGAGCTTTATTGCCCCGTGCGCCAAACTGGTAGGAGATAACCGATTCATCAGGAATAAAACTATGATCCGGCACTGGATTTGGCACCGTTGATTCAACGGTATGTGGCATTCCAAGGTCCAATGCCCAGAATGGGGCATCCAGGGTATGGCAAGCCCAGTCACCCAGAAGACCATTGCCAAAATCGTAAAAACCTCTCCATGATTTGGGACAATAAACACTATTGTATGGGTGCTCAGCAGCCTGGCCTAACCACAAATCCCAGTCGAGACCGGCAGGTACGGGTTGAGCCGATGGTGGGAAACTGTCAGGTTTGGTCCAATAACCGCCAGGTTGAAAATCATAAGGCCCAAACCAGGCATGTACCTCTTTGACCGGTCCGAGAACACCTGCATCATACCACTCCCTGATCCTCCTGATTCCATTTGTCGTATGACCCTGGTTACCCATCTGAGAAACAATTCGGTAATGTTTGGCTGCTTTTTTCATGGTACGTAACTGCCAAATATTATGTGCCAAAGGTTTCTCAACATAGACATGTTTCCCAAGCTGCATAGCAATCATTGTAGCTGCAAAGTGCGAATGATCAGGTGTCGAAATAATGACTGCATCAATCTGGTTTGCCATTTCGTCGAACATTACCCTGTAATCTTTGTATTTTTTTGCTTTTGGGAAAACTTCAAATCCATAGGCAGCACGTTTTTGGTCAACATCGCAGAGCGCAACCACGTTTTCCCTCAAGATCTTACGAATTTGTCCATCTTTTTTTTGCTTTGAGTCACCATTCTCATCTGTAAACAATTTCTTCCAATTATCTGCTCCCCTGCCACCGACCCCAATAATGGCAATGTTTAATTTGTTATTCGCCGAACAGCTTAGCAGGTTCGGAATCAATAATGTACCTGCTGTGGCAATTGAAGCTGATTTCAGGAATGTTCTGCGTGAAAAATTCTCCATCTGGTTAAAAATTTTTATTCAATTGGTTTTATTTGTTTTTGATATTCTATACCTGTTCTTATCTTTAATTGTCCGAATGCTATATTGTACAAATATTTTATTTCGTATTTGGGACCCGTCTAAATCTCCCAAAGTGGAAACTTCTAGTCCGGATTTTAAACAACTTCTATCCTGACTCCCCTCCATCAGTGGAGTTGGGGGAGGTCAGGAAAGCCAAAACGAAGAATAAATAATTACGACAAATTATTATTCAAACGACTTAAACAACTATGGTAAAGGCTTAACCATGATATTTTTAAAGTACACTTTACTTTTTGGATCATGTCCCTGCAAGCAGAAGGTGCCATGTGAAATCTTACGTCCCGGGAAATCCTTATAATTAACATTCTCAGGTTCGACATAGTCAACTGTTATTTTGCCATTCAGCTTTACCACAATGTGTTTTCCGGTTACTGTGATTTGCATGGTAAACCATTCCTTATCTTTCACAGGGACCTCTTTCAGATCAAAAACCCCGTATAATCCACTGGTTCTCCTCCAGTCGCTGTGGCTATTGTTAACCTGAACTTCATATCCCTTTTCGGGCCACCCTTCCGCCTGATATTCCGTATGAAAATAGATACCGGAATTTGAGCCTGGCTCAGTCATGATGTCAGCCTTGAACTCAAAGTTTTTAAAATCATGTGATTGTTCGGGACCTTCGTAGAACAAATGACTCCGTTCGCCATTTACCACAATCATACCATCCTGAACTTTAAATGTCCCCTCCCTATCGTTAAATCTCCAATTATCCAGGTTCTTTCCGTTAAACAGACTAATCCATCCTTTCTGTGCGATATTACTGGCAGATTGTCTTTCCTTTTGTAACCCGAAACTTTGCAGAACTAGTGCGACAAGGGCAATCAAAATCAATTTTTTCATACAACAATTATTAAATTACGATTTAAAGATAGCAATTTAGCTTTTATTTAGAAAGTACCGGTTTAAATGAGTCGGGCCAGCGGCACTCCAGAACTTTCTTCCCCCCTTTTTCACGAATCCAGGTATCAAAGCGGTGTTCACCCGCTGTCAAAACGATGACCCGTCCACCAGCCATCGGATCTTTTACAGGATCGCGCATGATTTTGGATACCCTGCCATAAGCCAAAGCAAGACCACCATAAACACCAATATAGTCATTGGTATGGTCGTGACCGACAAAAGTTCCCATTACATCTCCACACGAAAGCATCGCAGCAAACATCCCTGTATTGATTTGAGGTGCGCATTCAACTTCATTTTTTACACCTACTGGCTTGGTGGTCTGACTATTCCATGCCTGAATATATTCAGGAAGCGGAATGTGAAAGAAAGCAAGGGCAGGAAGTGGTTTCCCATAGTGCGCTTTGGTAAACGCTTCGCTGTTCCTCCTGTACCATTCCACCTGAGAAAATTCAAGCCACCCATACCCTTCAATAGTTGGTTTTAGGGTGCTGTAAGTATTCGAATCCATACAGTAAAGTATCGCTCCCGGCTTTTTATCTTTGCTGTAAACAGGAAGAATAAAATTCGAATTTCCCTTGATTTCACCACGATCATCATTCAGGCAGAGGGGAAGGGTCTGAATGAAATCTGCCAGTGGCTTTCGTTGCAGATTGTGCTCCGATTCATGATTTCCAAAGACAATGGCCCATGGAATTTGAAAGGATACAAAGATATCGGAAAGGGTACGGAATGCTTTCTGGGGATCATCCTGGGAAACAATATCACCGGTTAGAATCACCACGTCGGGTTTTTCTGCGTTAAGCACCTCCTTTATAATTTCGAACGCCTCCAGATTGTCCCCATCAATCATATCGATATGGGTATCGGTAAACTGGACAACTTTGAATTTACCGTCGGCGTTGAATTTCAAACCGGCATTCGGTTTTGCTTCGGCCTGAATGACAAGGAAAAACAACAAAAAAATGGAAATCAGAATATTATTCATCGGTGGGGAGCTTTTTTAAGACCTTACAGGTTTTTGAAACTTGTGAGACGTCCATATTAATTTATTTTTTAGTAATTTTAAACGAATCAATAACCTTATTTTCTGCATTAACTGACACAAACGACAGCTCATTTCCATTAATTTTCACATTTTGAAAAAGCGGACCTTCGTTACTGCGGACTGCAGCATACGGCTCATCGCTCATCTCACGCACATTTGCCGGAATTCCAACCGAAATAACATACGCTGTTCCATCGTTATACGAAGCAACAACTTTTCCGGATTTCATTGGTTTAGAGCGCATATAATAATGGATATGACCACCCAGCACCATATCAACATGGTACTTGTCGAAGATGGGCACCCATGCCTTTTGAATGTTGAAATAGGGTTCCTCCCAGTTGTAAGGAGGAAAGTGAAACATCACAAATTTCCAGGTCGCATCTGATTTGGCAAGCTGATCTTCAATCCATGAGTTTTGAATTTCAATCGGAGCCGTACAATCAATCATGAGGAACAAAGCGTTCTTATACTTGAAAGCGTAGGTTTGCTCCTTCTCCACGCCATCTGGACCATTTTTTGGATAACTGACAAGTTCACGGTACATTAATGCGCCAAGGCCACTTCGGTTATCATGATTTCCAAGAACCGACATCATCGGTTTACAGGAAAGGGCCGGTTTTGAGAACTCAAAAAGGTCGTCCCACTGCTCGCGGTGTAGGCCGTCACTAACCATATCCCCAACGATCGAAAAAAAGGCGGCGTCAGGATAGTTCTTTTCTGCCACTTTTTGAATTTCGCCATATTTGGGGGAGTGGTGGGTATCGCCAAACCAGTTAAATGAGAATTGGTTGTCAGCAGCCGATGTTGAAAACGTACATTCATTGGACCAGTCTGATTGTGGCAAGACCTGATATTCGTAAGTTGTACCAGGTTTTAAATTCCGAATCTCAGCTGTAAAACGGTTGATGTAGCGGTCGTTCATTAAAACCCGGTCTTCCATTCGGTATCGGGAAGCCTTTACTGAAAATTGCTTGTCATTCCCCTTTTCGCGATATTTCACAACTCCTTCTGCGACAGTTGTATCGGTTCGCCACTGGATATCTATCCCAGTTGAAGGGTCGGAACTCCAGGTTAGCATCAACTGGTCGGGTTTTGCGGATGAGGGATAAGCCGTTGACCTGAAAGCGCCTATCAAATGAGTTTCCTCTCCTCGTCCACGGATGGTCGTGAGCATTTTCTCCCCTTTCATCGCATCAGGAACCTTTTCAAGAACCAGTTCATCCCAATCGTGATAAACAAACGCACCGTTATCCAAAACGCCAACATATTGGTTTGCAGGGAAAAAATCGGATAACACAAGCTGATCGTTTTTATGCTGAGGAGTGACCGACACAAAGTAATGAAGCATAAAATTTTCGAATCCGTTTACTCCCAGTCCGACCGGGCCAGCCTTAAAGGCTTTCTGCCAGACTTCATAAGTAGTCTGTTCATTTTTCATTGTCCTGTCTGTTTTGACAAAACCGCTCTTAGTCAACCAGAAAGGTATGATTTTCTGTTCGTTGCTCCGCATCACTGAAACAATGACGGGAACATTCACAGTAAACATCCAGTGACGGGTTGATAATACCTCTTTTTCGTCAGACGAAAAAAGCTTCATCACCTGGTCATTGTTCAGTTTCTGCAATTGTCTGGCGTTCATAGTTTTGTACAGTTGAGTGATGGTTTTGTCCATCACCTCTTTTACTGTTCCCGGATTCTGTGTGCAGGATACCAAAAGGGTCGTATTACAAAACAGAAGTGAATACAACAGAAATTTAGTGAATCGAATTGACCTCATAACAGTATCATAATATTACGTTTACACTTGACTTTTAAACTTTCGAATAACCTGCCACCAAGGCCCAAAGATTTCTAAGGTTCACCAGGTGTATATTCAATGGTGTAAGAAATTTGTGCAACTTTGAGTCTTCATCCATTTGTGGCCTGTTGATTTTTACGACAAATCAGCAGGTTAAAATAAGTTGTGAGACGCACAGCTATGCGTCTCTACATTTTTTCATTCTCTAATTTTTTAATTCCTTCACCGGCGCACCGATCACATCAAGGTATCTGCCAATCCAGTAAGGAAGCAGCCAGATATCGCCTGCACTATATTCGGAACGACCGCCACCTCTTTCTCCAAGATCAAAACGGTTACCATTATGTCTGGAGATTCTAAGTTCGTCGGGAGGAAGCACCTCTTTGATGGTTTGTCTTCTGAAATTTGGGGCTATTTTTTCGATGTCTTTTCGGTGGGTGACATCTACACTCCAGTCGATCAAATCAAGTGGGTACTCCTGGAGGTACCAGATCGCCTCTTTCAAATCGATGTTTTTAGTTCCTGCTATAGCTGTCATGATATTCCATAACCCCTCTTTTTCAGGTCGTTCAATCTCCCAATGGTCAATAATTGCAGCTTTATATTTTGCTCTCAGGGTATCGTTGAAGGCATACCGGTACAATCCCCAATAACCGCAGTAGTACATTTCGTCGTCAGAGTGATTCCAACCATCCGACAGTTCACGGCTTAAAAGATCGGCGCTCTCGGGGGCATTGGTCACCTCCTTCATAGGTTTCATCAGATTCTCAAGGTAACCATGCTTTGTCATCAGATAGAATGCGGCATCCTTGTATTTCGCCTTTTTGGTAAAATGGTAGGCGGTCTGCAACATTGCAACAATGTTTGATGAATTGATTTTACGGTCACCCACCATTTTGGGGCGTGCATTTACATAATCAGGATTCCATTTGCCCCATTGGGTCGGTTTACCATTCCAATCGATCATGTAAAAATCGTTTTTTACAATATGCGACATTAACGTATCAATCAGCAAAATGGCTTTATTCCTTAATTCAGGTTCAGCGACCAGCTCTGCAATGGCGCCAAAAGCAAAGATATGACCGATTGCCTCATCGCTGCTCGTGGTTGATTTCCAGTCCCACTCAGGATCTTCGGTGGGCCTCCATGGCTTACTATTTTTATTGTAACCCGATCTTTCGAAAGAACGCGAAGGGAAACCTGAATGCAATGGATTAATTGTATAAAGTCGCTCCATCGCATCAAGCGATTCGCGGATATTTTGCAAAGCATCATCCGATTTGGTGACGGCATAACGGAACGTCTCCCCGGCAAGGTACATGGCTGTCCACAAACCGTCATTGTCCGAATTTTCAGTACTTCCCGAAGTGACATCCCCGTTGACCATTCCGGAAACAGAGGCATTAAAACCGGTACGTATATGGCGTTCACGAACCTGCTTTTCGTAAAACATCGCTTTATCATACAATGTCATATCGCTAAAACAGATCTTCCCCAATCCATTGCTGGTGAGAATAAGCACTGAATTTTCAGGACCTTTGGAGATATTAACAATTGTATCGGAAGGAATCCAACGCTCTGATGCATAATAATTAAACTTACCATCAGGACGTAGCATCATCGCGCCAAGGGTCGATCCGAACCAGATTTTACCATCGATTTCGCTGACCGTTGTTAAGTCAGTCCATGGCATCTTTTTGTTAACCTCACCGCTCTGTTTCATCGTTTTTGAATCAATAGTGAAGTAGCCATCCGATGTTCCCACAACCAATTTACCTGATGCAGGGGCAATACAGGTGAGGTTATTTCCATCCATCACCTTTACCACTTTTTTCTTCTCAGGTGAAAATGTGCTGATGGAAGCGCTCCCTAAAATCCAAAAGAGATTGTTGGCGGAATCAAATTTAATCTCTTTTACCTCCTCGCCTGTCAAGGTCCCTTCCCATAATTTCTGGGAGTCTTTCAGCAGGATAATTGCTTTTCCATCCGAAATCAGAAAGGTAAAATCGTTCCCTCCGGCAAAGATGTTTGCTCCGGGCAACGAATGTTTTGAGAATAATTTACCGGCCCAGGCGTTGCTTAAAACGGCTTTATCATCGATATAAACCAGCTGATTTCTGTATGTAGCTATTCCGGCAATTTTTTTGTCCGAAGTTGGTCTGTCCTGCCGATCAGTGACCAATGTACCCGGGAAAAGAAACGCTCCATTGCGTGGACGAAGCAATCCCTTGGAAGATAGAATCTGTATGTACCCATTTCTGTCGGAAACAACCTTTTTGAGCTGAATACTCTTGTCTGCTACGGTATACCTGATACTGTAATCCTGGGAAAAGGATTTATCCTGGTGCTTTGTGGCCACCTGTGCGATCAGACTATCCGCAATCAATATCATTGCAGATGTAAAAACCAGCTTCGTCATCCAATGTAATGTTCTCTTCATTTTTGATTTATTTACAATTCTTTGAAAAAATAGTACCTTCTTTTTTTATTTGTAGAAATAAGAAGATCAATCACGGGAGGGCAAAACGCACCCGAATAATTGATCAGTCTAACCATATATCGGAAAGATTTGCTCTTTCACATTCAGTTGAGCACCCCGATTTAAAACCTCCTTAACGATTTCGGTGGAATCGAGATTTCGAATTTTTGATTTCTTAAGAATGGCAAATGCCGCAGCGATACCGGTTGCCTGCCCCATCATTGAACAAGTGGTAGATACCCTGGCAGAGGTCAAAGCCAGCTGTTCGGCAGACATGCAACGTCCTGCCATTAGCAGATTATCGGCATCCCTTGAAATCAGACTCCGCATAGGAATCTGATAAGGAGGCACTTTCATTTGATCCTGAGGTAAAATATAGGTTCTCTTGTCGTCTGTCAACCCATGACCATCCAGGTAATAAGTTCCCCTGGCGACTCCATCGTCAAAATTGCTGCCTGCCCTTAAATCCTCCAGTTTCAGGATATAATCGCCCTCGATGCGGCAACCTTCCCTTATTCCAATCTGAGTGGCGCTATTTGTTAATCGCCAGCTTTTCTTTTCAACTCTCTGGTAGTAATTTAAAACATCCATCGTCCTTCTTTTCGCCTGAATTTCCGCAGCTGTCAACCCCTCTGTTGTTGTGGAGTCGAACATCGGGATCTTCAGTTTGATCGCTTTTCCACCCGGACCATCAGGCCAGACACTGACCATTGGCAATTCCTCCTTGTTTAAAATCGGTGTCGGCCAGTTTTCAGGAGTTTGCAGAATAAATCCTTTATCATCCACCTCTCTAACGAAGAATATTTTGGACATTGGGAGCTGATAACCGGTCTTGGCATCCCCCTTAATCGTGGTAACTCCTGCATACCTCGCCAGGTCGGCATCCCCGGAACAATCGATGAACAGTTTCCCTTTTATGGCCTCAAGCCCCGATTTTCCACAGATGACACATTCCGTAACCGTATTCCCTTTGACCATAACATCTACCAAACGGGTGTGATACAGCACTTTCACATTACGGCGAAGAACCAACTCCTGAAGCACATAAGCCAGGATCTCATAGTTGAATACCGAAGCTTTTGTCCCCTCGCCAAGAGAATTGAATTTTCGAAGGTCCCTTAAGATTTCATCGAAAACTTCACCCTGTGCCTCAATCTGACCACAAAAATTGGCAACACCTCCCGTTGTTAAAGATCCTCCAAGCATCCCAAACCGTTCAACAAGGATTACCCTTACACCCGATAAAGCGGCAGAACAGGCAGCAGAAACGCCCGATATACCGCCACCGATTACCACAACATCCGCATCATAACGAACCGGAATCTCCCTTTTCAACGAAATAATTTCTTCTTTAGACGAACCGACAGCAAGAGCCTCAGCCTGCAGAGCCGATGAACAGGTAGTGCCGGCAGCAAGAAGTAAACCATCCCTTAAAAATTCGCGTCTTTTTACCATGGCATAAATTGTTAGTCTAACACAATTTTTTCTCCCAGAATCTTAATAACAAAGACTAAAATACAGAATTTAAACGAATTGTAGGAGGGTGTCTACAAAGCCTGAAAAATTGTTTCTATCTTTGTCCAACTCTGTTCCTGCTCCGTGCAACTCTACGATATAATTAGTTACATGGAGAACCAGAAGTGATGCATATAGAGCCACAGAGCTTTAAGACCTCCTCTTATTTCTTCACCGGAGCGCTGATCACGCCCAGGTACCTTCCCATCCAGTAAGGCAATAACCAGATATCTCCGGCACTCTCCTCGCCTGTTCCGTTACCGCCTTTCTTGTCGATGTTAAACATATTCCCATTATGTCGCTGTACGGGTCGTTCGTCGGGAGGCAAAACCTCCGAAAGTGTTTGTTGTCTGAAATTTGGGGCAATCATTACAATATCTTTACGATGACTGTTCATAATATCCCAGTTGATTAAATCCAGCGGATGCTCCTGCAAATACCAAACGGCCTCCTTCAAATCAAAATGGTTGGTAGTCATGGCTGTAAAGATATTCCAGGCTGCTTCTTTTTCAGGTCTTTCAATCTCCCAATGATCAATAATTGATGCTTTAAACTTCGATTTCAACTCTTCGTTTAAGGCATAGCGGTATAAACCCCAATAGCCCAGAAAGTACATCTCATCATCGGAATGGTTCCATCCATTTGAGAGATCTTTACTCAGTTCATCAGCATCGGAGGGGGCCATTCCAATCGATTTCATCGGACGCATAAGATTTTCAAGGAACCCATCCTTATATAACAACTCAAGCGCTTTCTTTTTGTAGATCTCTTTATGTGTAAAATGATAAGCAGTCTGAAGCATCGCGGTGATGTTGGAAGAGCAGATTTTCCGATCACCCACCATAACAGGACGTGCATTGACATATTCAGGATTCCACCGGCCCCAAAGCGTTGGTTTGCCATCCCAATCAACGAGGTACATATCATGATCAACGATATGCTGCATCAGAATATCTATCAGGTGAATAGCCCTTGATTTCATTGGCTCTTTATCAATCAGTTCAGCCATTGCCCCCAAAGCAAAAATATGACCAATTGCTTCGTCGCTGCTTGTGGTTGCTTTCCAGTCCCATTCAGGATCTTTGGCATGTTTCCATCTGTCGTTGTCAGATAATCGGGACATATCGCCACGTCGTTCAAAGGACCGGGCCGGAAAACCCACCTGATTGGAGTTAATGGTATAGAGTCGTTCAATAGCATCAAGCGACTCCTCACAATTTTGAAGCGCCTCATCCGATTTGGTTACCGCGTACCTGAATACTTCGCCACCCAGGTACATCGATGTCCATAAACCATCATTATCAGAGTCTTTAACATATCCGGTTGAGATATTCCCATCCCTCATCCCCTCTATTGAAGAATTAAATCCATTTCGGATATGGCGGTCGCGAACCTGCTTTTCAAAATAGGTTGCCTTCTCTTCAAGTGTCATTTGTTTGAAACAGATCTGGCCCAATCCTTTATTGGTCAAAACCAATACCGAATGATCAGGCCCTTCAGAAATATGTCTCACCTGATCGCCGGGCAACCACCTCTCACCATTGTAATAATTATACTTCCCATCTTCACGCAGCATATATGCTCCTAAAGTTGATCCGAACCAAATCTTTCCACCGATCACCTTAACGCAGGAAATTTCTGGACAAGGTACTTTACGGTGAATTTCACCTATCTGCTTTCCTGTAGTGTTGCTGATCACTATATATCCGTTCTTCGTTCCAATAATTGTTTTATCGCCCTTTTCCATCAAATCGAATGAGGTAAAATCAGCACCTTCAAAAAGGGTAATGAGTTTTTTCTCTTTTGAGGAAAACATAGCCAATGATTTACTTCCTAAGATCCAGAATAACCCGTTTTCAGGAGCATACCGGATATCGATGATTTGATCGGAAAATTTCCCGGACCAAATTGTCTGAGAATCTTTATTGATGCACGTTAGATTACTACCCGTGCCGACAAGTGAGATAAAATCACCCCCAACTGCAAATACACTGGCATCTGCCATTTCATGTTTCGAAAACAGTCTACCTGCCCATGCATTGCTTAAGACCGCCTGATGGTCCAGGTAAACAAACTGATGTTCGAAAACACCCATATCTGTAATCTTTTTATCCCCCATCGGGCGGTATAACCCCTCCTTAACGATGGTGCCCGGATAAAGGAAGGCACCGTCATACGGCTTTAATAAGCCCTCGGCAGATAAGATCTGAATGACTCCATTACGGTCTGAAAAAGCCTTAATCAGCTGATCTCCTTCATTGTTCGAATAATATTTTATACTATAATCCTGAATATATGGCACATCTAAAAAGACCGGGTTTGGGGATTTCCCTGGCTCAATCCCAATAACCTTGAGAAATAAAAGGGGAATAAGAGCAATTAGTAAGAATATGTTTTTCACTTTTATTTGTATTAATCGAATTCAAATTTGTATATCTTAAATATCAATGATTTAACGAAGTAATTCCTTCTACTTCGATTAACAACTCTTCCCTGCAAATATCGGCGCAGACCAAAAAAGAATTTAACCCCGGATAATTTGCAGTCATATAATCATTTACCTCCTTCATCTGAGATCTATTTTTAACATAGATTCGATATATTTGAAATTCGGAAGAAGTGAGATTTGTCGGATAAATACTGCTGGAGATCAGATGGTCAATATTTTGCATGGTAATAAAGACCTGATCTACAATATCATCATCAAATACACTCCTTTCTCCGCGAATAGCTGCGGTACCCGAAATATAAACAGTCTGACCGACAATGCGCGCCCGTTCAAATTTAGGGGTTGTATGTTGGGAAAAGAACGGATCTGAAAATCCCCGAAGCACACCTTGAGAGTATTTATAGGCAGCAACCTGTAGCGGGTTATCAATTGCCAAATTGACCATTTCTGCTCCCATAAAAGCGATTATTTCGATCATGATACCCCCAAGATTGGTTCCGATACCGGTTGCAGCCGGGTAACCATGATCCCAATTTGTCTTTTTATAAAACTGACTTCTTGAATCGTTAAATTCCTGATAATTTTGATACCCATTTGTAACAGCTGTGATGTTTTCAATGTAGTTCCATTGGCGTATAATACTGTTCAAAGGGAAGTTTTCGAGAACCAATATCTTTTCAATCCGGGAGAATATTTCTGCAGACTGTATCGCTTGAGATGCATAAATATCTGTTGAAAGTATCCCTCCTGTGATCAGTTCCCGACAAGATCCGTCATCGATGACAACATAATCTTCACAATTCCTAATGCTGTATATTTCTGATTTTGTGACACATACAACCTCCGCACACAACTTACTTCTGAATGGTTCTTGTGCGATGTAGCTGATTAGTGGAGGATTTTCTGAAAAGTATCGTGCGGTACACAAGGTCAATGTTTGGAGTTGGCTTAAGTACTCTTCATTATTTTGTGGCGCACCAAAAAATGAAATCTTAATAACTGTTGATTCCTTTCCAATCTGAGATAGCAAGGATTGGCACATTTGTTCAAAATGAGCTACTTCAGCATAATATATGGAATAAGTTTTTTGGAGCATACGTGTTTTGAGACTATTTCAGTTTAACCTCGCAATCATCTATAATTTTGTTGACATCAGAAAGATTTTTAAATGAATCAGGTCCAAATTTTTTGGAGTTGAAAATCATCTCCTTTGCTGCTTTAGCACTTTCCAAGGCTTTTGA
This sequence comes from Prolixibacteraceae bacterium, assembly GCA_963675995.2. GTDB lineage: Bacteria > Bacteroidota > Bacteroidia > Bacteroidales > Prolixibacteraceae > JAAFHB01. Next base: position 226,010 of record CAXXIY010000001.1, read on the forward strand.
ATATTCTTTTTTTTCGAAATAGCATTTTGCAAGAAGAAAATAGGTATCATCATTCCCACCTTGTCCGGCAGCGCCGATTAAATCTGCCAGGGCTTTATCAATATTGTTCGTTGCCAGATAGGCATTTCCTCGCAAAAATAGCGTTGTTTGGTCTGCACCATCCAGATCGATTGATTTTGACAAGTCCTTGATTGCTTTATCATACTGTTTTTGGTTCAGGAAGTACTTACCTCTGGAGATATAGTTTTTCCCTTCTGTAGGACCACAACTTATCATTGCATTATACTGCACTTCAGCTTTCTCAAAATCCTTCATTGCCGAATAGCAATCACCTGTTGTCTCATGAGCCCAAAAATTACATGGATCCTGTGCCAAAACAATTGAAGCATCATCAATTGCATCCTGCAACAACCCTCTGACAAGATGTATTTGGGCACATATGTTCATGTAATTGGTGATTTTTGTGAGCCCATAAAGCTTTTTGTTGGTTAAAATGGTGTTTTCTGCATCATTTCTAAAATTATATACCGAGCTAAGAATCTGCAGGGCCAAAACATTGTTCTGATCAACAGCAATTGCCTGATTACAATAATCCAATGCCTTTTGGTCCTGTTTAACAAACAGATAGGATGCTCCCATATAGGATAAGGCTTTTACATCTTTATTATCTTTTGCTAATACCCCTTTTAAAAGATCAATCGCCTTATTGATATCTGTACTAACCTGATAGTTGTTTATCCTGAATTTTTTATCCTTTGAAGCTCTTGTCACACTTACAGTAGCCCTGGTATAATAACCAAAATAGTCGTTTGGATCACTTTTTATCTGCTCTTCTGCAAGCCGGTATGCTTCTTCATAGTTTTCAGACTTGACATTTGCCTTCACCAGATCACTCAAATAAGTTTCAGTAAGGGTAAACCCATCATGAATCGAAAACCATGTTTCATCGTATTTAATATTAACGAATTCAGGTATGTTAGCAGCCTTATTATCAACAGTTAGCTGTTCAAGCCAGACAGGTTGCGTGTCGTTCCCGTTTTCATCGATATGGGTAAGGAAGAGTTGTGTATATGGTCCGAAATATTTGCTGGAATATACCAGCCACTTCCCGTTTGGGGAAAAAGAGTGCCACGAATTCATCTCCTCTCGGTTACAATTCATCAATCGTGGTTCACCTCCTTTTGACGGCATAATATACAATCTACTATCAGGTTGAAGCAACATAAAGTTTTTGGCCTGACAAAATACGATCCATTTCCCATCGGGTGAGTAACGGGCAAAGTAATTACTTTTATTGTTTTTAGCTGACTCAACAAGAGGTACAGCCTTACCTCCACTGCCATCGTTCCATGGTATCCGGTAGAGGTCAAACTTAAAATCTTTTTTACCATTGAAATAATCTGCAGCATACTTAAGATCCATCACAATACTCGTGCTTTTATCAACTGACGTATCCACTGAACACTTTGCTCTTGAAAATACAATATCCTTATTATGGGGCTCCCATTCTGCAGCACTTTGCACAAATGCAGGATCATCGGCTCCCTTAAGAGGCTTAAATTCTTCTGTTTTCTTATTCCATGAGACCAATATACCCTTTACCGGAAAAAATAATTGTGAGTACCAAAAGTTGTTATCAACAGGAACAAATATAGCACGGTCCTTGACTGTGCTAATGGCATATTTCCCATCCGGAGATAATTTTGCAAGGAAACCAAAGGTCGTTTTATGATCTTCTCTTTTATAAGCTGACCATGACATAATATCGGCAGGAATTATTGCAGATTCCTTTTCAATTGAAGTAATCGTATAATTTCCTTTATCGTTGGCATAATCGACATCCATGCCGAACGTGGCACCATCCCTTGTAAATGAGTGGCAGTTCGCACAAACAGGCATATTGTCGAGCATCTTCCGTTTTCTGTTTGTGGTTAAATCTCCCAAGTACCATTCGAGTTTATCCCTGAACTTATCGGCCTGACGAAACGGTAAGTCAACTGATCTGTAAAAAATTGGTGATACTACCGAATCCTTCGAGAAACGCATCTCAATATGCGAAGATTCCTTTTTATCGTCACTTTTAACTGTGAATACTATTGTTTGTTGCTTGGATAGTTTCTTTAATTCCTCCCATAAAAAGAGATCTGGTTTGAAATAAGTGGTGTCGGTTGTTTTAGTAATTAATTGTCCGTTTGTTTCAAATTTGATATTCCACCTCTTTATGCCAGTGGTTGATGTTTTCCACATAAAAGATGCCGGTGAAAAATCAGCAGGGAATACAGATCCGTCGAACGGGTAGACGATAGCAGTTGAAACTGCATGATCAAGAGGAATATTTTTCAAACTAACCTGGCTATTCCATTCTTTTACTGCTCCTGAGACTCCTCCATCAACAGCATTGATTTGATGCTTATTTTGTGTAGAACCCAGAAATGACAGAAAAAGAAGTGACAAAATCAATAGTGTATTTCTCATATCGGATACTAATTAAAATATTGATTATCTAGTGCATAAAAGTAGAAAAAGAGGGATGATTTTATACATCCCTCTTTTTTATCAAAATACTAAAATCCGTTGAAAATCCGATTTATTGCATTAACCATATTTTGGAGAATTCATCATCAACTGCAGGTACCAAAGTTGCAACACCTTTATTATATGCCTGAACATTCTGCCCTGGCTCATTACCAGGATAGCGGTAACGTAGAGGGAATTTAAAGTTAACGAGGTTTCCTTCATTGAAAATATTCGGCAGGCCAGTCCGGCGTAATTGAAGGTAACCTTCAGTTGCAACCGTGAACAGTGCAATCCACTTTTGCTCGGCAATCTTAGCCAGCTTACCAGCTGCATCACTTGGTAATGCAATGCTTGGCTGAGCGAGATAGGTAGAAATTTTAGCAGCACTAACTCCCCAACGCTCCATCGAACGGGTAATACCTGTACGATAATAGGTGTCAGCATTTCCGGAAATATACCCTTTAACAGCAGCTTCAGCCAGGTTAAAATTAACCTCATCCTTGTTCATAATCTGAGCCCTTAGCAAGGCATGTGCATTCTGTTGGAATAATTTTGAATACTTCGAAACCTTAAAGTTTCCGTAAGCGCCACCTGCTCCGGTATCATAATGGCCATTACCACCTTTCCAGTCACCTGCCATACCGGCAATAAACCCAATATATAACTTGTCTTTGTCCAGAATATTTGGAGCACCGGCAGAAATCAAAGGATTTGTCATATCAATATATTCCCAGGTAGAGGTATAGGTAAATCCATTAGGATCTGTTGTGGCAACAGTCTGTCCATTAAGAGCCGGATTAGAGGTCCATGGTTTTTCAACTGGTGCAAACCAAACCAATTGGCGAGGATCATTGAGAGCCGTCAATTTATCGGCAAAAGTTTTGCAAGGTCTTCTTCTTTCGAATTCACCTGAAGTACCCCAGTTCAGAGAACCGCCAATCCAGGAATTTCCGCCAACAGAACCGACATAAGCCATAGATGCATTTAAATCAGCGGCTTCGGTTAATAATGGAGTTGCAGCTACAGCCGCAATACGTGACCCTGCATCGGTCAACTTTGCAGAAGCGTGCATCAACAGACGAAGTTTTAAAGAATTACAGAATTTCAGCCACTGTGTTTTGTCGCCCCCAAACATGAGGTCATAGTTAGTACTGATCGTTTCTGTTCCTGACTGAATGTCAGCATTTGCCGCATCAAGTTCTTTTAAAAGACCAGTGTAAATATCGGCTTGTTTGTCGTATTCGGGATATAAAATACCTTCGCGTCCTTTTAAAGCCTGGCTGTAATATACATCACCATAGAAATCGGTCATAAAGGAGAACAACAATACACGGAATGTGGTAAAAATACCAACGTGTACTTTTGACCCGCGGCCATCGGCCAGTTTAATGGAAGCATCGATAAATTTCAAAATATCCATGGCACCGTACAAATCTGTCGGAAGTCCTTTGAAACCCGAATAGGTATTATCTCCACCCTGGTAGTTACGTTGCATCTGTTGCACCGCACTTGGAAGCATACTTGACCCCCAACCACGATCCTGGTAGAACAAAGTAGTTTTCTTAATAATGGAGGACAACAAATAGGGGTCATTCATTGACTCAACCGCATTTTTCTGCTGAAGCGCATCGTACTGCCTTAAATCATCTTTACTACAGGAGAGCACTCCCAGAAGTAAAAAAATTGCAAGCGCTTTTGTTATATATGATTTCATATTCTTTTAATTTTTTTATAATGAAAGTCAACGATTAAAAATCAAAACCAAGTTTGAATCCTAAAGAACGGATGTTTGGCAAGCCTGCTCTAAGTATACCCTCATTAGTACCAGGACCGGTGAAAGCTGTTTCAGGATCTTCGTCGCGTCCTGAAGCGTTCCACTGGAAGACGTTTCTGCCAATAAATGCGATATTCACATTATTGAGCTTAAGTTGTCTTGTAAAAGAAGCTGGAAGATTGTATGATAAGGAAAACTCCCTTAACTTGAAATTGGTTGCGCTGTATGCTCTCAATGATGTAAAGTTCCAGTATGCGTCACCCGAAGCATTGTACATAAAATCATAGAAGGTATTATTCGGATCCGCTCCGTTGACAACATAGTCAGCATCGGTTGGAGTTTGACCAGATGGCAAATCAGGACGGACAAATACACCCATAATATAACCTGCATCATTAAAATTATCTGAACGGATACCATCATTATAAGCATTAACTGCAGCATATTTACTTGCACCAACAGCCGGCCATTTAAAACCTCCGGTTTCAGCATCACGACCACCCCTCCAGATTGGGTTGTCAGGACCTGAAGAGATCAGAGAAGTTGAATATTGCTGATTCTGAGAAACATACCTTCCACCCACACGTAGTGCGCCGACTAAGTTAAGCGAAAACCGTTTGTATTTGAGCGTGGTATTGAAACCCATAATATAGTTGGGGTTAAAGTTCCCAATCTGTTTACGATCCTTTTCATTAGAGCTTTTTACAATCTTACCTTCCTGACTGTCAAGCAATACAGTTCCGGCATATTTGCCTGTAGCAACCCTCTTAATTGGGTTTTCTTCATAAATATTTCCAATTTCTTCTCCCTCGGCAATTTTCACCTTGGTCTTGCCATCGTAACTGGCAAAGATATATCCGGCAGGAGCAAACTGTGGGGATAGACGCTCAATGTGTGCTTTATAATGGGTAAATGTTGCAGTAAAGTCCCAGTTCCAGTCTTGCGTCCGGACAGGATTTACAGTCAATCCCCACTCAAAACCTTTATTACTAACATCACCAACATTGGTAAGCATTCCGGTGAATCCGGTTCCCTGAACAACAGGGATATTACCAAGCTGGTTTTTCTGATCCTTGTTAAAATAGGTGAAATCAGCCATCACCCGTTTGTTGAACATCCAAAGATCAAAACCTATCTCTTTGGTAACAGATGCCATTGGTTTGATATTTGGATCAACCAATGAAGCGCTGACGTTAGCTGTTTTAACTGTACCCGACCAGTCTGGTGATTCGAAAGAATAAGTATCTACAGGACGTTGCTTGGTCAATCCGTTACCTACATTAGCCAAACCTAACCGAATTTTTAACAGGTTGATGACTGCAGGTAATTTAAAGGTTTCGGAAGCAATCCATGAAAGAGATGCAGAAGGATAGAAATAATTAATTTTCTCTTCCGGAAGATTTCCTTTCCAGTCATTACGACCAGTTACACCAAGGAAAAGTTGTTTGTTCCATGCCACATCGGCTGTCCCATAAACGCTATATGAAGGTCCTGCCCCCCAGCCATAGCTAGCTGTAAGAGTTCCTGGGAAAGCATTTGCCATTGAAAATAAACCGGGAACTGAAAGTGCACCCGCATTAATATAATATGAGCTGGAGTTACCATAAACATAGTTAACGCCACCTAATGCGGTGATATCAAATTTGCCCAAAGTTTTATTATAAGAAAGGATAGCATCTGAGTTAAAAGTTAAACTTCTATCCAATGTTGTTTGGTACTGACCATCACCACTTTTAGCTCTGTCTGCCATTTTTCTGGCTCCGAATGACTGACGGTATTCATAATTCTCGACCACATTTTCCATACCAGAACGGAGCAACAAAGCAAATTCCTTATTTAATTGCCAGTCTAACTGGATCTTGCCAAAGAAGTTATCACGACTGAAACGGTTGACCTTCTCGTATGCAGACCACCATGGATTATGTTCGATTACGGTTTGACCATCTGTATCCATAATCATACCATTCTCAAGGATACCTTCAAATCCCTTCAACCAATAGTTCTTCATATCGGCCAAAGGCTGCATATTCGGAGGAAGACTCTGAAGGAGCTGATTAATCACACCATTCGAACCGATAACGTTGGCCTTGTTTGGGGAATAAGTACGAACATAACTTGCATTGGATGTAACTTTGATTTTGTCGGTTAGTTTATACTCCGAAGCAAATGTAAACGATTTCTGATTGGTGTGCGTATTGGGCATAACACCTTGGTTACCCATATTGGTAACTGACAAACGGTAAGAGCCTTTATCGTAATTACCCGTCACATTCACATTGGTGGTGGTGGTACTACCTGCATTGAGGAAAGCTTTTACCCTGTTTTCATGATACGATATCATCGGTCCGTTATCCCATTTCTGGGTCTTGACATTCCAGAAATCTTCAATAAAAGAACCATCAAGCTTTGGACCATAGGTGTCAGTATTGTCAAATTGCCATTCAAAACCGCGTTCGCCCTGACCATATTCCATCTGATTATTGATGAACCGATAGGCATTTTCAATAGTCCCGGCAAAATTAACAGATACGCCGATCCCTTTTTTACCACCTTTACCCGATTTGGTGGTGATCATCACAACACCATTACCACCGTCAGAACCATAAAGTGCACCAGCGCTACCACCTTTAAGTACGGTTACGCTTTCGATATCTTCTGGATTTAACTGGGAAAGGATATTTCCGAAGTCAACTCCATTTTTATTTGTAAAAGTTTGGTTGCCAACGGGAATACCATCAATAACATATAATGGCTGACCTTTAACGGCAACGTTCGCATCAGTTGAGGAGGGCATCACCGTCGTACCACGGATATTGACCAATACAGAAGAAGTAGGATCACTACTTAAACTGGTCAGATTCACCCCACTGATCTTACCATCCAAAGATTTCATTACGTTAGTGGCACCGGCTTTTACAAGATCATCAGATTTCACTTCACTTACAGAATAAGCAAGCGATTTCTTCGCCTTGGTTATACCCATCGCCGTAACAACAACCTCATCCACACTGACACTGACAGGTGCCAGTGAAATGTTTATAGTGGTTTTGCCATTTATGGCAATCTCCTTCGATTCCATACCAATAAAGGAGATAACCAATGTTGATTTAGCGTCGGGGGCTGCAATGTTGTACTTACCATCAGCATCGGTAACTACTCCATTCGTTGTCCCTTTGACCACGATTGTCGCCCCTGGAAGTAATTCCCCCGCGGAGCTCTTAACAACACCACTCACTTTTACCTGGGCAAATGCGTTACTTGTAAAAAGAACACACAAACCCAGCAGGAGCATTTGAAAGATTTTTCTTTTCATAGTTAATTAATTAATTTATTTATAAAACCCTAAATAAAACGCACTTCAAATTATTGAAGTTTGTCTCTGAGTACCATCTAAGGCAAAGATTTCAAAAAAAAAAAAAAACAACCTTAAAGAATTTTAATTATTTTACATGAAATATTAACATTCCGCATTATATTTTAACATTCCGGATTTTGCTAAACCGATTTAATCTGATTATGGTGTTAAGATTTAACTATATAAGTGTTAAGATTTGACAATTTTGGTAAATAATCCGCCACTGATGAAAAATAATCCAAATCCTTTGCACTGCGCTTTAATCTTTTAGGTTAGTCAAAAACATCAATTAGCACCAGAATTTTAACAAATGATAAAGTTAGCCAATCAGTCGTTTTCTAAAAAATAGTCTAAAATATAGTTGCTTAAAAAAAGATAATTTTAAAGAAAACAATTTATAATACTTTACATAACTCTTAGCTATTGGGCAACTAAAAGGAATTAGTTAAAACTGGTAGTTAGCACCGCTGACCAATCCGTGCGGATTGATAGCGATTAAGACAAAAATAGTAATAAAATAAAGAAAGCAATACTGCCTAACCAAAACTTTTCCTTAATATGGTCAAACCGGTGGGGATGCCAATTAGGTAATTAGGATTCTCAGGAGATAAAAAGAAACTAAAACAAAAATTCACATCACACATCGCAAATAAATGTGCAGTATTTTCGATTAAAGTTCAATCTGTATTTATCTTACCCACCCTCTCTTTGGCCGGTCGCATCTCCACAAACTTGTTCCTGCCACTCTTTTGGCGTTCAATCCTGAACGCATCAAAAAGATGACCATTAGCGGTGACTGATTTAAACATTAGGAGGTTGTCCCGAATAGATATCTCCTGAAAAAGCTGTAAATTACCCCCACTCCTTTCCATCCAGGTTTTTGTGCCTGCCGGGTAAAGTTTCGGTCCGCTTACCGATACCACATAAACGATAGAGGGCTTTATTAATGGATTATCCGATGCTCTGCCACGACCATAAGAATGGTCATGTCCTGTAAGTACCAGATCAACTTTATATTTCTCGAGTATTGGTTGAAAATTCCGACGTAATTGCAGATTATCGCGACTATCCTTGGTCGAGTAGAAAGGAAGATGAGTTGTTACTACTACCCACTTTGCACGATTTGTTGAGAGAACAGAATCAAGCCAAACCTTCTGTGACTGAAGGGGAACTCCATTTTCATCTCCGAGTTCAGAACCTGCCGCCGAATCAATAGAGATTAACCGCAGATTTGGATAATCAATAAAGAAGCAGGTTCCCTTAAGGCTGGCAGGTCCGTTGGTTGGTTGTGTAAACTGCGAATTCCAATGTGAATCAAGTTTAGCTGAAGCATAATCGTGATTTCCGGGGGTCATCACTTGTGGAACCATCGCACAAAGGAAGGAAGAGGTTTTAAACCATTCGTCCCATTCAGTATCTCTTCCAGCACGATTAATCAAATCACCGGCATAGAGCATAAAACGGCAATCGGGACAATGCTGGTACGCTTTTCGGAGTACACGCGGCCATTCCGACTTTAAACCAATCTGAGGATCACCAAAATATATAAATGAGAAAGGTTCATTGCTTAAAGAGGGTGTCCGGAATTCAAACCACTCGCTCCAGAATGATCCGTTTCCAACACGGTAAACATATTTCGAACCTGGCTTTAATCCATTCAATATATACGAATGATGATTAGAGTTAATCGTGGGTTCATCTTTATATGGATAACTGACAGTTTTAGTATTGGCCCTTGCCGTAATGCTCTCTTCTGTTTTTATTTTAGTGTCTGTTGCCGGCTGCCATTCGCAAAAACCAGCATGAATCGTGGTATCTGTCCGCCATGTCACCGCAACTGAGGTTGTGGGGTCCGGAGTTGGATTCAGAATAATTCGGTCAGGAAATTTTGTGGCAATATTAACCTGACCATTGACGACTGTAATTAAACTAAAGGTAACCATGGATAATACACAGATTACCCTGGTTGAAATTTTAGATAAATTATTCATATACAAATCCATAACGATAACATTCTTAATATAAGGTTTAAATTAAAACCACATTAGACCTATTAGGGCACATTAGTACTCTATAAATTTTAAAACGGATGAAAAATCCATAAAATCCCTATCGCAATTGCAAGAACTGCTCCCGATAATGAAAACCATTTTAAGAATACCTGCTGCTGTTTCAGTTCTGACCTGAACGCTACCAGTCCCAAAATAAATGCAAAAATAATCATCGTCATTATTGTACCCGTTGCAAAAGCAAAGACATAAACAAGAGAAGCCATTGGTGTAGGAAGCGCAAGCGAGGGCAGAAGAGCAAAAAGGTGACTGAAACCCGCGAAACCATGAATAATTCCGATAAAAAGTGCAGAGAGGCCGTTCTGTTTTAAAGTAATGTGATGTGCATGACTATGTGGATGAACTGCATCTGCCGGATACCGGTCATGAATTACAAATCCCTCTATTTGAGGTTGCACATGATCGTGATCAGGTGTAGACGTGTGTTCGTATGTTCGTGCGTTCGTCTGATCGCGATGATGTTGCGAATGGTCGTAATCATGCAGATGAAGGTGCTCCGGATGGGGATGATGATCAACCACAGGAGGAGCAGGATGGTCATGTTTATGAATATGTGCATATAAAAAAGGTCTCGTGTGAAAATGGGAATGTTGTTTATATCCATGTGAGTGCTGGAGATAAATTCTGAGTAATGCCCAACTGCCTATCCCGATAAGCAAAAATCCGATGACAGTATCACTGTATTTTGAGATGGCATCAATTGGCAGAAGTTCTTTGAAAAGAAAAAACAACAGTCCGATGAGTAGCATCCCGATGGTATGTCCAAGCCCCCATAACAATCCGACGATCCACGATTTCTTCCGACTGTCGATAGCCAAAGGGGTAACTGCTGCAAGGTGATCGGGCCCTGTCGCAACATGGGCGACGCTTGCAATAAAACCGGTCAGGAATGTAATCATTGAAATCAGTTATCGGGGTAAAAATAAATACAAATATATATACTTTTACATCAACTCATCAGAAAGTCTCACTGGAAGAATCTTTACAGATAATAGTTACAGGATTAGTGCAAAAAGCCGGTTTTCGCCCCTTTGGGTTACTTAAAAATCGTATAATTTCCTGTATGATAGACATCGGTTTTAATAATAAGTTTTCTCTTTTTAAAATCGAAATTATAATTCACCGAATCTGACAGAATCGTATCATCCAGTACTACCCGGCTTGGTTTTTCAGTCAGATGAATATTTAGAATATGTGGCTTGTGTTGGTTCCCGAGCGTAATACAAATTTTTTTAGGATCATTTGCGACCAGCAAAGATGTATTTCCGCATTTGTCAGGGTGTTCAACTGTAAATTCATTTTTTCCATCCGGATAGATCAGAAAGGTCAGATAACCCATTGAGTTTTCATCGCCGATTTTCGTATAATCACGTTTAATATCCATTGGAATAATGGCTCCCTCACGGATATACACTGGAAATTCATCCAACGGGAATTCCCTTTCAAAGGTGACCGGTCCCTGGATGACCTCCTTATCATCAAAGAAATACCTCCATTTACCAGCAGGCAGGGTTACCTTTTTCTTTAATTCATCTTTATAATAGGGTGCAACTAAAAAATCGTCTCCGAACAAATAGTGATATTTCCCTTCGACAGGTCGCTGCAGTAACGTTCCTCCGTTATGCGCCTTTACCACATAGGTGTACATATAGGGGACCAATTCGGTATGGAGCCAGGAGAATTTCCGGATTATCTCAAGTTCCTGTTGCGTCCTCTTCCAAAGCGCCCGCTCACCATGACCACCATTGAGGAACAATCCACAAAATGTTGAAAATTGTGTCCAGCGAATATAAAGACGGGGAGGGATTATCTTTCCGGAGAAGCCGGCCACATCAGAACCAATAATATTGTATCCGACCCTGGCACTTGCCATAATATTCTTCAATGCTAATTCAATTCCATCTATCCCCTCCATGGCAATATCTTTATTTTGCCGGTCTTCCTCCGTAACCTTACCCGTAGATTCCCAGGTATGTTTCTGATCTCCCACCCAATTTACCGGTGATGCATCAATTGGTGCAAATCCTTCGGGGTGATACCACCTGTCGATTCCCCTTGACATTGTTGCAAATTCCGGATTCTGTGTCAACCCATAAAAATATTCATCGCGATAATAATGATCCATGTAAGTTCGAGTTGTCATTAGTCCGCTAAAGGTAGATTTGTAAAAAAGGGGAACCTTACCTCCAATCAACGTATAAAAAAGTGTGCCAGTACCATCCAGTTTCCAGCCATCGATACCATAATCGAAAACTTTTTTCTGTAATCCGCGCCACCATTTCATTGCATCAGGATTGGTATAATCGATAAATCCACCTCTCCCCTTCCACCATTTGATCTGATCTCCATGCCCAGCCAGATATCCCTTATCATTGGCCTCATCGAACCATGGTTTCGATTGCTCTATCCGGGTATCCTGGCTTTGACTATTCACCATTGTCGTCATCCACAATACCACACGATATCCGTTATCCTGAAGTTTTTTGAACCAGGTGTCAGGATGGGGATAACGAATGGTATCAACATTGAAGTCGTTATAACGCAGGCTCCACGGACTGTCCAATATAACTGTTCGGACCGGAATATCGTATTTGGCATAACCTTCAAGCAAGGTATCCACCCGCTGTGCCGTATTGTAATCATCCTCCCAAAGCCAGCACTCCAACGCCCAGGCCGGAGTAAGGGGCGGATTACCATGACGTTGTCCGTTAAACGGCACCCCTCGTAATGGGTAGGCAAAACCAAAATAGTAAATCAACAATAAAACGGATAAGACGATCACCGAATATCTCAGGATTTTGAATTTTGCTATTTTCATTTTGAACTTATTTAATAAATTCCAACCCAAAAATCAGCACTGAGCTGTTGACCAGGGTATGGACGATTGCGCTGTAAAAGACATTTTTAGTTTTGAGATAAGTATATCCATAGGCCCAGCCCGCAATACAAGCAAATCCGATATAGATAATTGCGTGTGAATGGTAATGTACCAATCCGAATATTGTACTAGTAATTGCCAGACCGGTATAAACACCCGATTTTTGTTGATTTCCCCTTTCAATAAAAAAGGCGGCCATAAAGAGCAAAATGGTCATTAAGGCGGGAAACCACTGTAATCCACCCTTTAAAGTATAACCAACCACCAAAGCCAAAGGTATTGACGCGGCAAGTCCCCAGTACCAAAAAGTTTTCCACGACCTCGACTGTCCTATTCTTTTAGTCAGCATATTGAGCAGGATTCCCCTGAAAAAGAGCTCTTCAAAGATTGCAGTATGAAAGAAGGTCCCAATTAATGTGAGGGCTATTTTATAGAGCAAGGCCTTGTCTATCAGTTCATGCCCCACAAATTTTATAAAATTGACGTTAAATCCCACAATCACAACAAACAGGTAGAATACAAACCAGACCCAAATTGCAGTCCACAGATACCTCAAATTAAAAACAGGATAAAACCCGACCTCAGCTAATCCCCTGATGGTTACAAAGGCATAAACTGCGGATAGTATTAAAGTAATTCGGTAGATCGAATCAAAACCTTCACCATTAAACGGTAGGTTTCCTGAAGGTTCTACCTTTACAATTAGGGTTGGGAGGAGACAAATAATAAAAGCTGCGAAATCTATCCATCCAATCTGATGTTTATGCCTTCCCCTGATGGCATAAAGTAGGACTGGGAAAACCACGTATGGCAAAAGCGAGATTGCCCCGGAAACAGGATTCTGGTTATTGAGCAGAACATAAAGAGAATAGAGAACTAATAATAAGGCAGGAAAAATAACCACCCTTGTGAAATTTGGAGTTGCCCACTCTCTCATTTTATTGACAACTTCATCTTTCCCTATCGAGAAAAATAAAAAATAGAGGATGATAAAAAAAGGAATTGAAATCAGTACTTCGGAGATTGAATTTCCTGCCCTATAGAAAAGGACAAATATCAATGTTAATACTGCTGTCCAAAATGCACTCGTCCAAATTTCCTGATAAAACGTTTTTCCCGATTTCATTGTTTTAATTTAAGTCTGAAAAGGTCTCAAAATTAATTTTTTTTGAATTCCATTTTTGAATTCCAGACTTCGCCATCAAATATCAAAAGCACATTTAAACGTAATGTTTTTTTAATGGAACAGTTTTGTAACTCGCAAAAATTATTTTTGAAACATGTAACATAAATGGATATATAAGCGGGAAATAATTACAAGAAAACCATGTATATAATATTATATCAAATCATTACTAAAACATCGCCCAATTTAATTTAAAAGATGGGCATCATACAAAACGGGACAAACGTAACAAAAACATGATGGTTTATTGAAATTAAACGACTTGCTATAACCATTTAGTAAGACAAAGTGTTAATACTAATTAAGGGGGAAAGTTAATATTCCATGTATAATAACTAAAATAACACAAGTCATTTAGGAAATTTTCACATTAATTCGCATTTGTTATTAAATTTGTAGGAGATAATAACCGGTCAAAATAAAAATCTACTACGCAATTTTTTTCATTCCTTCGTACCGCATAATTGATTAAAAAGAATCACAGCGGTTGAACCAAAAGATCCGAATGCTTGTTAAGATTTTACAATATTCATTAAATAAATGTAAAAATGATGGACATGACTAACTAACTTTAAATACTGAAAAATAAAATTCAATTACTGTATTCTAATTAAATATAATGTATTGCTTGCATACAATTAAATCTTAAATATTTTGTCCATGAAAAAATTTATCAGATTAGCTAGTTTGTTTTTATTGGGGTTGATTTTTGTGGTTGCTTGCAAAAAAGAGACTCCCCCACCTACAGCCTCTTTTACCGCCACTGTAAATGAAGGATTAGTTACCTTTGCAGCTGTCGTGACAGGCGACAGTAAATATGAATGGGACTTCGGTGATGGCAGCTATATTAACACACTTAAAGCCCCGGTTCACTCTTATGCCCAGGCCACGGTCCCTACAAATATTATAGTTTCACTGACGATCAAAGGTCCTGGTGGTGAGGTTACTGTTAAAAATACAATAACCATTCCAGCCAAGACCAAGATGCAATTGTTAACAGGTGGCACACCAGCCGCTCCTAAATCAAAAAAATGGAGAATAAGTTCAGGAGCGCCAACTTTCATAATTAATGTTGCTACTGCGACCTTCACTCCAAATTATAAAACTTATGCTGGTGGTATTCTTTCCGCTGTTGGTTTAGGCGCAGTATATGGCGATACATTCGAGTTCAAAAGTGACGGGACTTTAACTATTCACCCTAATGGGGGAGGAATTTTTGCCGGATATATCTATTGTGCTTTAAATGGTGTTCCAAACATTGGTAACGCGGGAGGTTCAGGACTTACTTATGCTAAACCATTCACCACTCCTGCAGGTGCAACATTTCAGATCAATGAGGGAAAAAACTTCACCATTACAACCTCGCCGGATGGGGTTAATGCATCTGCTGTGACCTATAACAATGTGATGACTTTAAGCTTTACAAATGGAGGTTTTCTTGGAATTAAGGATTTCTCAAGTGAATGTATTATTCAGTCGATAACTGATAATCAAATGGTCGCAAACATCTTTATATCAGCGGTTCCTCCACCAGGTCAGGTAGGTAAACCCAACTTTGTTTTAAACCTTTATTTTGAAGTTGCGCCATAATTTATGTCATCAGATAAGAATCGAATCTTATAAATGAAAAGGGTACAAATAATTTTAAAGAAATATCAAATATTAGCAATTATTACCACTAACAAAAATTATTTATGATGAAAAGAAAATTGCTTAAGGCAATGTTATTGTGCTTCCTCGTTGTGATGTCTCACAACCTTTTCGCACAAAACATTGTAACGGGGAGTGTCAAGGATGATACAGGACAATTTTTACCAGGAGTAAGCGTAGTCGTCAAGGGGACTACCACCGGGACCATTACAGACACTGATGGGAAGTTCTCTCTTTCGGCACCTAACAATGCCATATTGGTACTCTCGTTTGTTGGGATGAATTCAAAAGAGGTTGCAATCAACAAGCAACAAAAGATTGATATTACCTTGACTTCCAAAATAATCGGCATGGATGAAGTGGTAGTAACAGCTCTTGGTATTTCAAGGGAGAAAAAATCGCTTGCCTATTCTGTCTCCGAAGTAAAAGGAACCGAATTAACCAGGGGTGCAGGTTCAAATGTCCTTAAGTCATTGGATGGTCGTGTAAGCGGTGTTAACTTTACTCAGTCTAGTTCAGACCCTTCCGGTTCTGTATTTGTTACGATTCGTGGGGCTACAAGTTTGAATATTACCCAATCAACAGCATTGAGTCAACCTCTCTATGTTATTGACGGAATTCCTGTAGGAACAACAGCAGTTGAAAACAAAAATAATGTTGATTTTGGAAACCTGCTTTCCCAATTAAATCCGGAAGATATTGAAAACATTTCCATTCTGAAAGGCGCTAGCGCAGGTGCCCTTTATGGTTCTGCCGCAGGTAACGGTGTTATAATGATTACAACTAAATCTGGTAAGGGTGGCAAAAAAGGGATTGGGGTTTCGGTAAATACTTCAATGGTATGGGATAGACCATATAATTTCTTTGCCACTCAGATATTATATGGTGATGGTGCCCGTTCTAACTTCCTGATTCCCGGGATGGGTTATGACTGGGGTCCAAAATTCTCCGATTTCCCAGATGCAACGGTTGACATGTATAACACATTAACTCAGAGAATCGAGACCAAGCTCTATGCTGCGACCCAGGAAAACCGTTTACAGCAGTTTATGCAAACTGGCGCTACCCGTAATTATAATGTGAGTGTTGCCGGTAACTATAAGGATGGTGCCTTTCGTTTTTCGTTAGGCAAAATGTCAAATGTGGGAGTTATGCCAAATAACCATACCGATCGCATAAATGCGAATTTGAGTGCAGAATATAACATCACCAAAAAGTTAAAAATTTCAGTAAATAGTAACTATATGGGGCAATTCACCCCAAATAAAACATCGCAAAATAGTGAAGTCGTAGAGATTTTGACAATGAAGTTTTTAGCTTCCATGCAGCCGGTAAAGGAAATGCAAAATATATGGAAAACAGGATATGAAGGTTTGAAACAGAATGCTGCTGCCATTGATGGTGTCGGAAATATCTTATTGGATAACCCATATATGTATACCTATGCAGAGACAAATACTTACCGGAAAGATAATTTTTTCGGCAAAGCGCAATTGGATTATGAGATTATCAAACCGCTGAAATTCATGGCGCGCACAGGTATTGATTATAATGGTGACAATTACGAATATAAAAGAGCAAAAGGATTTAAGGATGCAAACCTTAAGGATGGTCAATACTCTTCTACGACTGGGAATGGACTTACAGTACAAAACGATTTAATGTTAGTCTGGAACAAAGAATTTGGCAAATTCTCTACAAATGCAACTGCAGGCTATAACTATGCTTACAGTCAGTCTTACAGTACATATGCTAATGCCGGAAAGTTGGTTCGGGTTAACGATTACTCAATCGGTAATGCAGCAGTAGGAACAATGACCGCAAGCAGTGATTGGGGAACAAGCAAATCGCAGAGTACTTATGGTACAGCACAAGTAGGTTTTGTAAACCAGTTGTTTATGGATCTCTCTGGTCGGTATGACTGGGGCGGTATTCTTGAAGAGGATAAGAATAACCATTTCTATCCATCCGCTTCTCTCAGTTGGTTACCCTCTTCCACCTTTAAACTTCCAGAGATTATTAACTTGTTAAAAATAAGGGCAGGTGTTGCGCAGGTTGGCCATGGTATTGGCAAACCAAGGTCAAACAATACTTACAGTTTCAGCTCTATTGATTATGGCAGCACAAAAATACTCAACATTGGTGGTTCCTTAGTTGACCCCAAAATCAAGGCAGAAGTGACAACCTCCTATGAAGGTGGTTTTGATATTGCAATGTTAGATCGTCGCATTTCCGCCGAATTCACAGTTTATAAAAAGGTTCACGAGAATCAGCAAGGATATATTCCAACCTCACCCGGAACTGGCTATGGAGGTATGTTGACCAATGTCGGAACGGTAGAAGCCAACGGTTACGAATTCTCGTTAAATTTTGTACCGATTCGCTCCAAGGACTGGAACTGGGATATAGGCTTGAATTTCAGTAAGGTTGATTCAAAAATCACTGCACTCTCAGAAGCATATGTTCCTAATGGATATACCTTCTATGGAAACGGTCCTAATATTTACCTTCGGTTATCTAAAGGGGAAAAGATAGGGACATTGTATAATGCTCGAACCTTACAAGAAATGCCTGCAACCAGTAAATATGCTGGAATGCTGATACTAGATGATAATGGGAACTGGAAGTATTCGGAAGCAGAGACTGACCGAAAGCCCATTGGTAATTATAATCCCGATTTCATTATGGGATTGCACACCTCTGTAAAATGGAAAAACTTTAGATTAGGTATGGTGGGAAGTCTACGTATGGGTGGTCAATATGTATCAAATATTGAACGTCGCGCCCAGACTGATGGACACTCACTGATGACCTTAGGGGATAAGGTCAGTGGACCAAATCCTTACACATCAGGAGGACGCGACGCCGCTTCCGGTGGCTACGCCTGGCCTGATTATACCAAAATGAAATACCCGCAAATGGCTGAAGTAATTAATGCTTCCGCAGCCTTATATACAAATGCCATTCCTTCGGGCAAATTTCAGGACGCGAGTTATTTTAAAGGGGTTTGGCTAAAACCAGGTGGAAATGCAGCAAACGATGCAGACTATATTGTAAACGGAGTCGACCCATTGGCAACCTTTTATTACCCGGCTGCTGTAACATTAGGTGCAGAAGTTTGGGATTTCACCCAAACACTTATGCGTGATGCCACAAACTTTAAACTGAAAGAAATTACACTTGACTATACTATACCAAAAAACATCACCTCCAGGCTTAACCTTGAAAATGTTGTGATTGGGTTCGTCGGTCGGAATATTTTTCAATGGAATAAAGCCGCAAATAATGTTGATCCGGAATCAGCTTTTGAAGGCATCGGTCAGAATCAGGGAATCGTTGGAAAGGCGTTGCCGATGATAGGTTCCTATGGTTTCAAACTTTCGTTTGATTTTTAATGCTTAAATTTATTTCAATTATGAAAAAACAGATATCAATATTAATTCTGACACTCTTTGTTCTAACGGCTTGTCAAAAACAGCTCCTCAGACAGGATGAGCTGTTACAAAAGCGGGATGCGAAAGAGTCAGCGTCTCCTAATTTGCTGTTATCTTCAATTATTCAGAAGTCAGCTTTTACTTATCAGGCTGAGGGTGGAGCTAGTAATAAAACACTTGCCGCCACGGTTCAATACATGCAGGGAAACAGAAACTCTGATGATAATATCTATAAGAGTTTTGCTCAACCCAAATCTGATTTATATAGCTTTACGGCTCAGATAAAATTGGTACAGGCCGCAATTGATGAGGTTCACAGTAAAGGTTTAAAAAACCATGAAGGAATCTTTCTGATTTTTAAATCTCTACTTTGGTCAACTGTTACAGATTTATATGGCGACATTTATTATACAGAAGGACTCCGGGGTCAGGACGGAATACTTTTTCCTAAATTCGATGAACAAAAGGACATTTATCCCAAACTGATCCAAAATCTTAAGGATGCCACCCAATTGTTAACTGAAGGTACTGAGGAGATTGATCCAACATACGACATCCTTTATGGTGCAGATAAAACAAAATGGATCAAATTTGCCAATTCACTCCGACTTAGGTTATTGATGAGAGCTGTTAAGAATTTGCCCAACGCTGCAGCTGAAATTGCAACAGTAGCGGCTTTACCTCTGATGAACGATAACGTAGATAATGCATCGATTGATTATAAGGATGGAGATGGAACCTATGCCTGGCCTATGGGTAGCTCAAGTATGCTCTTCAAAGAAAATTTCATGATCATGCGTCCTTCGAAAACTCTCGTGGATTCTTTAAAGACTCTTAATGATGAAAGGCTCAACGTATGGATAGCTCCTCTTGAAAAACCATGGACCAACGTACCAAGTCAGAATGGAGTTGTTGTTAACACTACGGATCTCAATGGTTTCACTTATACCTCCACATGGGAATATATCGATAGAAATAATCTATCATTGAAAAATCAAGCTTCATTTATTCAGGACTCCCTGACCCTTTATGCTGGTTATCCTGCTGGTATGTACTTAAATGTATACTCGGCTAATGGTAGTTATGATGGACAAACAACAATCTGGAATTATAAAATTTCAACATTCTCTAAGCTCCTCAACCAAAACGCCCATCCACTCCTGAAAGCTGCTATGCTACAGGCGGATGAAGTACAGTTTTTACTGGCTGAAGCAGTTGTAAAGGGCTATGTTACCAGTGGCAATGCAGAAACGCTGTATAAAAAAGGAGTTGAATTGGCCCTTAATAGATGGGGAAGGCCTCTCCCTGCTACTTATTTCAATAGTACTGCTGCAAAATTCCCTGTTTCCGGAACAAATAACCAGAAATTGGCAAAAATCGGATTGCAAAAATGGCTTGGACTCTTTATGATGGGTGTAGAAGCATATACAGATCTTAGAAGAACAGGCCAACCAGCAATTCTGCAAAATGGCAATTTGAGCACAGGTCTTTATAAATTTCCGTTGCGTTTCAGATATCCTGAAACAGAAAGTGCCAATAACGCTCAAAATTATTTGAGTGCTGTTGCTAAACTAGACAAGGGTGATACCGAGTCCTCTAGTATGTGGCTAATTAAGTAGTCGCCCAGAATAACTATATTATGCAAAAAACAGGTCTTGTCAGGCCTGTTTTTTTGCATAAACTATTTACGAACTTTGTTGTTATATAAAAAATCAGTTGAAAAAATATGTTCTTAATCATTTGTTGTTCAGATTTTAACATCCAATTTATGAGGTTAAAATTCCATGCAACACAAACAATTTTCCATCTATCATGATAGAGTAGATTTAGTAATTTTCAACTTGAGAAGTTAACCTATTTTAAAGAGGAAAGTATTATTTAAAAAAGAGTTGTAATTTTTAATTATCTTTTAAAAACGTCTTAACTAACACTACAAAGTCCTTTATATACTAACTGAAAGTCCTTTATTATAGTGCTTTTAACAACCAAAGTAAGAAACAAATGTCTAATTATTAACCAATTCACTTTAATTATGAGAAAGCAATTACTCTTGTTATGCTATGCATTCGTTGTTGGAATGATGCTTTTCCAATCATGCAAAAAGGAAGCGACATCCACTGAGCCGCCCCAGGTTGGGATATTTTACAGTATTGTTGAAAAACAAGTGGCTTTTACGGCACTTACATTACGTGCAACAACCTGGAGTTGGGATTTCGGAGATGGAGCTAAAAGTACTGAAAAGAGTCCCGTACATGTTTATAAGGATGGCGGGTACTACAGGGTAAAGTTGATCGGGACAAATGCCCAGGGTGACACTGCTTCTGCAAAAGCGACTGTTGCCGTTGCGCTAACTCCTTATTCCCTGCTTACCGGAGATTACACCGCAGCAGGTTATGCCGGAAAAAAATGGAAACTTTCCTCGGGACATTCAACCAAAGATAAGTTTGCCAATGCTGATGCAACCTTTTCAACGGTTGCTGCTTTATCAGCTGGTGTTTTTGGAACTGCACTGGGAATGGGTGAAGTCTATGATGACACCTATACTTTCTACTTTAACGGGAAGTATGAACATGATGTAAAGGCAGATGGCGCCGCTTTTGCCGGACTTGTATATGCTTCGGTAACCAATGCTGCTGGGATTAAAAATATGGGTGGCAAAGGTTATGGTTTGTGTACCTGTAAATATACCCCACAAACCAATGCAACTTTTACTTACGTTGCAAATGAGGACTTTAAAGTACCGTCAGTTTATGGTTCGGGTGGAGTCATCACCTATGCCGGAGTCAGCACCCTGGATTTTTCGGGGACTGAATTTGTTGGATTCATGGATTTTCAACGCAAAGTGATCGTTCAGGAAGTAACTGATAATACGATGAGACTGGTCATGTTCGCCGCATTGTCTGCAAGCAACGCTCCCAAGAACTCACATGCCCTGATCCTTACTTTTGAGGCGGTTAAATAACGTGTTGAAAATAAATATCATAATTTCAAACCCGAATAATTTACAATTATGAAATATAAAAGCTTATATAAAACAATAATCAGGCATTTAGTGCCTGTAATGTTGGTAACAGCATTGCTTGCTGGAATAGCATTGCCCGGCTCTGGCGCTACAGAACAAAACGGGTTGCGGGGGAATTCAGAGGCCCAGCAAGGTAAGAGGGTCAGTGGTAAAGTCGTTTCAGCTACCGATAAAGGCAGTATGCCTGGTGTGAGCATCCAGATTAAAGGTACCACAAAAGGGACTGTCACCAATGCAGACGGGGGATTTAATATTGAGGTTCCATCCAATAATGCAGTATTGATCTTCTCTTTTATTGGCTATAAAACGATTGAAGTTCCTTTAAATGGAAGGGAGTCTTTATCCGTCACAATGAATGAGAATGTCCTGACCGTTGACGAGGTTGTAGTTACCGCCTTAGGGATCACCAGAAAAGAGAAATCATTAGGATTTGCGGTAGCCAAGGTAAGTGGTGATGATATGTCAAGGGTAGTTCAGGAGAATGCGATTAATGCCCTCTCGGGAAAGGTTCCAGGAGTTCAGATCAACTCCACCGGAGGAACAGGTTCTTCAGTAAGTATGGTAATCAGGGGGGCCACCTCATTAAGTAATGATAACCAACCATTATTTGTAGTCGACGGAGTACCTATTTCGAATACACTGAACAACGTTTCCGGATTTGGCAGTGACAACAGGGTTGACTATGGGAATGCCATATCGGACATCAATTCAAATGATATCGAAAGTGTATCAGTATTAAAAGGTGCCAGCGCTGCTGCGCTTTACGGTTCTCGTGCAGGGAATGGGGTTGTGTTAATCACCACCAAATCCGGAAAGAAAAATAAAGGAGTTAAAATTGATGTCACCTCAAACACTGTTTTCGATAATCCCTACAAATTTTGGGAAGTCAACAAAGGAAATGCCAATGGTGCTTTCCCGTTTACACCATCTGATTTACCTGCAGGTACAACAATGGTAGTGGATCCTTCACAGATGTCAGGCGCCGGGATTCCCCTCGACAAAGGGTATTTTGCCGTGCAATGGGACAGTCCAAAGGACGCCAACGGGGTACAGATTCCAACAGAACTGGTTTCACATCCCAACAACGCCAAAAATTTTGTACAGACCGGGATCACTACCTCAAACGAAGTGGCCATATCAAATAACACGGAAGCATTTAATTACAGGATCGGGGTATCTAATATGAGTAATAAAGGGATAATCCCAAACTCCGACATGTACAGGAATAATTTAACCACTTCTGCTACAATTAAGGTACGGAACAACTTTTCGATCACCTCCAATATTAATATCAATAAGTCGTGGTCCAATAACCGTCCTTCGAGCAACAGGGGAACCAACCCAATGCAATGGGCATTTGCAGTCCCGCAAAACACAGATATCCTTGAACTTAAAGACTATTGGGCACAAGGCAAGGTTGGTATAACTCAAAATGTTCCCTATTACAAATATAACAACCCTTACTTTTTGGCCTATGAAGTCAACAACAGCTTTTCAAGAGATCGTCTTTATGGAAATTTAAAGGCTGACTGGCAGATCACCAAAGAGCTGAGTGTTTTTGCACGATATGCAGTGGATCAATTTAACGAAGTTCGTGAGTCGAAAATCGGTCCTGGGTATACGGGTGAACCAAACAATGGAGCTTATGGTATTCAGACGTCAAAAAGCTATCAGTCAAATACCGATTTTCTTGCCACTTATACAAAGCAGCTGAAAAGCTTAAGCATCTCATTATCTGCAGGAGGTAATCTCTTGTACATGAAAGGTCAAAGCATATCCAATTCATCAACCGCCGGACTTATTGTCCCCAACGTTTTCTCGGTAAGTAACATTAAATCAGGAACACTCTCTTACGGAAGCGGTTGGTCACAAAAAGCTATCAACAGCGTTTATGCCCTTGCAAATTTAGGCTGGCAGGATAAAATCTATCTTGATTTGACGGCGCGTAATGACTGGTCAAGCACGTTGCCTGTCGCCAACAGGTCCTATTTCTATCCTTCTGCATCGTTAAGTTTTCTAATCGACAAGATCGTGAATCTGGGAGACAATGTTTCCCTGTTTAAGGTCCGAGGTGGCTGGGCAAAGGTAGGTAATGATACTGATCCATATCAACTGGTAAATACTTATGGAAATGTAGGACAATGGGGAGGAGCTATCCGACTGACCAAATCAGGAACCCTGTTAACTCCAAACCTCAAACCTGAGGAAGCCACTTCCAAAGAGGCGGGTATTGATCTAGGATTGTTTCACAATAGATTAAGATTTGAGGGGACCTATTATCAGGCAGATAACAGAAATCAAATCCTGAGAAATATCCCGATTGCCAGTTCTACGGGATCTGACGCCATCAACATCAATGCCGGATTGCTTGAGAGCAAAGGCTGGGAACTTTCATTGGGAGGAACACCTGTTAAAACAAATAACTGGAATTGGGATATCGGTGCAAACCTTACTCGTAACCGGACAAGGGTCAAATCTATTTCACCGGGAATTGAAGCAATTAAATTCTGGGAAGATGCAAAAGGTGGTGCATGGTCTTATGTCGGTGATGAAGTTGGAGCAATCTATGATGCGAAAATGATGACTGTTGAGGATAAAAGTTCACCCTATTATGGCTATCCAATAATAAGCCCTGAACCCGATTATGAGTGGCAGGTAGATAAAAACTTCCAGGATGCAAGAAACAAAATCGGCAATTATAATCCCCGTTTTATTCTGGGCATCAACTCATCACTTTCCTGGAAATCTTTTGCTTTAAATTTTACCCTCGACTGGAGATGTGGCGGGCAATTTGTTTCGCAAACTGAACGGTATGGACGTGATGATGGTTTATCTGGTTCATGGCTGAAGGGTTTGATTAATCCAAATGGCAAAACCGGGAAGGAGCTTCGCGACTGGCTGGTGGCCAATCAGAATAAATATATTCTCAACGGATTTCATGTGGTAGGGGGATTAACCCAGGAGACAGGCGGATTCCTCGAAAATCTTGGGGGAATTGCTTTACATGACGGGGTTTTTGTTCCAGGGGTAGTTGCAGTTACCAATTCCAACGGAACAGTAACCTATAAGGAAAATCTGGGAGATACCGGAACCCTGTTCCAACCCTACATTATAAGTAATGGATGGGATTTTACACAGGATGCCATGTTTGATTCAGATTTTGTAAAACTAAGAGAAATCTCACTCAGCTATAAACTTCCGGGCAGTATCATCAACAAACTTGGGGGGATCAAATCCTTCGCTGTTTCAGTCTATAGCAGAAACATTATGATTTGGACAAAAGCAAAAATCGGAGTCGATCCTGAACGCGCTTTCCAGGCTGAATCCTCAACTGAAGGTAAGAGGGGTGTACAATTTAAACAGGGGATCGAAAGATACAATCTTGAGCCCTGGGTAATTCCTGTTGGCGTTAAATTTGACCTTACTTTTTAGAAATTTTAAAAATTCGATATTATGTACACGACTATAAATAAAATTTCATCAGTTTTAATACTGCTGGCACTTCTTACCTATTCTTGTAAGAATCTGACAGATATGAATATTAACCCAAATGGGGTTGACCCGGCCAATGCATCGCCCAATTTATTGATGGCTACAGTAATCACCTCAACCGGAGGAACGGTCCTGGGATTGGGTTATGGCGATATTGCAGGTGTAATGCAACATACTCAGAAGGATGGATGGTCCTCAGGACACAATAATTACGACTGGAGTGATCAAACCTGGTCGGGAAACTATGGCATCCTGAGAAATGCCCAGGAGATGCTGGTCAAATCAAAAGCTTCAAATCTTGATTTCCAGGCAGGGGTTGCAATGGTTCTTAAAGCCTATAATTTTGGATTAATTGCTGACTTATGGGGAGATGCTCCATATAGTCAGGCGCTTAAGGGAGAACAAGGATCTGCCTATTTCCAACCGGTATTTGATTCCCAAAAAGATATCTATCTGGGGGTAATTGCAATGCTTGACAGTGCCAATACGCTGTTATCCAAAAACATAAACGAATATAAGGAGATTAATTCGTCTCAAGATATCCTTTATGCAGGTGATGTTACCAAATGGCGCAAATTTGCAAATTCCCTTGCACTGAGGTATTATTTGCGGATTTCATCGAAAGAACCAGCTATTGCACAGGCCGGAATTGAAAAGATTGCAGGTCAACCCGCCAATTATCCACTAATTCTTGATGCTGCCGACGATGCCGCTTACGGTTTTGTTGGACTTGGCACCGGCGATTCATGGCCAACAACAACTCTCTTCAGTACTGACCAATCCAATTTTACAAGGATTAAAATGTGTTCAACTTTGGTAAAGAAATTGGAGAACTTAAATGATCCGAGACTACCAGTTTGGGCAGCAAAAGTAAAAATTCCGTTGGTCGTTGATCCAACCAAGGCTGACAATTATGATCAGATCGTTGGGGGAAAACGAATTATTTCCCAAAAAATAGCGAATGATTATCAAACGAAATATGGTTTGCCGCTCGATCTTGATCAGAATTATGTTGGTTATCCACCGGCATGGTCCACTTTTGTTTTCTTTTACAATCTGAGTCCAAACCTCAATCAAGGCGATGCAAACCCACATGCTTCCCAATTGAACGACATCTATGCAACTTCAGCCAATCCACTGCTAAAAGTCAGGATGTTATCTGCAGCAGAGGTCCGTTTTAGCCTTGCAGAAGTTGCCCTAAAAGGATGGAACGCAGGTGAAACTGCTGCCACGCACTACAATGCCGGGGTAAAGGCATCACTGGATGCATGGGGATTAGGAGCTTCTTACTCCACCTATATTGCCACTGCAGGAGTTGCCTATGATGGAACGTTAAGTCAGATTATGGGTCAAAAATGGATTGCAAGTTGGACCGCAGCAGCTGAGTCGTGGTTCGATTTTCGAAGGACCGGATTGCCGGCTTTAGTATCAGGACCTGTGGCAAAACGGGCTGTTTTACCTGTTCGGTTTATGTATGGCAACAACGAATTGCTATACAACCCGAATAATTCAAAAACTGCCATTGATAAATTACAGGCAACCACCTATTCCACTGACGGACAAAATAGCAACTGGACAAAACCATGGCTGCTTCAAGGTACTAATAAACCGTGGTAGACAATCATCAGCAATATAGTCAGGCAGGAGATAATTGAATATCTCCTGCCTGACTTTTTCAAAAGATTTAATATTACTAATTAATATGACCAAGGTACTGGCTGGAATTTTTATTATATCATGTGTTTTAACCCATGTAGAGCACCTCAACGCTCAGATTCATTCATCGATTGATCATTCGCTCCTAGAACAACTCACCCTCTCCTCAAATGGTCAGAGTAAAAGATCATCCAGTACCGATTCCAACTTCAACGGGAATGGCGATTCCAAAGAAATTTCTGCTGGAGAAACACTGGTGTTGGCCGATCTGGATGGCCCCGGAATCATTAAACACATCTGGAATACTTCTGCATCTTTAAATCCCTACTCGGCGCGGGCTCTGGTTTTACGAATTTACTGGGATGATGCTGCGAAACCCAGCGTAGAAGTCCCTTTAGGTGATTTTTTTGGAGTGGGTCATGGCGCTAACAACGATTTTCAGTCATTACCCGTGAGTGTTTCATCACACGGACGGGCCCGGACCTGCTTCTGGCAAATGCCATTTAAAAAACATGCAAAGATAACTTTGTCAAATGAGCTTCCGGGATATGGGCCTGCCTATTTTTATTACTACGTTGACTGGGAGAAGGTTGATGCACTCCCCGAAGATGTCCTCTATTTCCATGCACGATACCATCAACAGTTTCCGGCAAAACCCGGTGATCATCTTATTCTGAATACAACAGGTCGGGGGAACTATGTCGGAACAGTTTACTCTGTGCTTCAGCTAAAAAATGGATGGTTCGGCGAGGGAGATGACCGGTTTTATATTGACGGTGAGCAGATCCCCTCCATTCAGGGAACCGGCACTGAAGATTACTTCGGCGATGCCTGGGGATTCCGCGAGTTTGCAGGCTCATTTCAGGGAGTACCAATGTATGAAGGGCCCCTTGCAGGAGATCGTGTCTCTTCCTATCGCTGGCATATCGCTGACCCAATCCGGTTCAAAGAGTCATTAAAATTTTCGATAGAACACCGTGGTAGCGTAGTCGATAATGACGGGAACAAGATTTCAGGTTCCAACGAACGGGCCGATTGGATTAGTTCTGTGGCATTCTGGTACCAAACACCAATTGTTTTTTCCGATTCGGACCTGCCACCTGCAAACGAAAGAATCGCACCCTATCAAATCATGCTTGCGTCAGATCTGAAAATGAAGGCAAAACCTGACAAGAAATTTAAAGAAACTGCAGGTATCAATTTCGTACCCCAAACACCTGATGGCGAAATCGAATTTGAATTTGTTGTTAAAGAATCAGGTAGTTACAAATTTTCGGCGGTTCTTGTTGATGATATATTTGGAAGCAGGTACCAACCACTTATTGACAATCATCCGGCAGGTCCCATATTGGATATGGTCAGTAAAGGTGGTAACTGGTCAGAATATTGCTTTGGTGTATTTAAGTTTGATCAGGGTGTACATAAATTCAAATTAGCAGGAAAGGGCGCCTCCGAAAAAAGAAGTTTATCACTGCCTGAAAAATACACCATCGGAATCAGCAGTTTAACATTGTTACGCCTTGATAATCTTTAAAAAGAATCTTATTATTACCATATATTATAAATTACAAAAAAGATGAAGAAAATATTATTTGGATTTTTAATGCTGATTTGTTCAGTATCCTATTTATCTGCAAGCAAACCTGTTACACCTGAAACTGCACTTCAGGCCTACCTTTACAATGGTGACAAATCTTTTAAATGGGAAGTCCAGGATAAAAAAAAGGGAGCTGGAGTTATGTTGTATCGTCTTCAATACACCTCTCAGACCTGGCGTGGAATCGCGTGGAAGCATGAAATGTTCGTTATGGTTCCCGATATCCTGAAATACAATGATGCACTTTTGTTTATCACGGGTGGTCATAATACAAATACTGTCCCCAGTACCCATAAATGGGATGAAGAACTGGTCACCTCACTGAGTAAAATAGCAAAGACAAACATGTCGATTGTTTCGTTGATCTGGCAGGTACCCAATCAACCCCTTTACGGAGACCTGACCGAAGATGCACTGATCTCCTATACGCTTCATCAATACCTGGGTGATCACGATTTTTCCTGGCCACTGCTGTTCCCGATGACCAAAAGCGCAATCAGAGGTATGGATGTTGTTCAGCAATTCTCCAAAAAGGAGATCAAGAGAAAAGTAGGCCATTTTATTGTTTCAGGCGCCTCCAAACGGGGATGGACAACCTGGTTGACAGGAGCAAATGACAAAAGGGTAAAAGCCATTGGGCCAATGGTAATCGATGTATTGAATATGCCCGTGAATGTGGATTATCAAAAAAAGGTTTGGGGAGATTACAGCATAGAAATTGAAGACTATGTAAAGTTGGGAATTGCCCAGCAATTTAACACCCCCGGAGGAAGCGATATCGTGAAAATGGTTGATCCTTATTCCTACCGCAAAACCTTAACCATGCCCAAAATGATTTTTATGGGAACGAACGATCCCTACTGGCCCTCGGATGCCGTCAAAAATTATATCGACAGCATTCCGGGTGATAACCACATCTGCTATTCACCAAATGCGGCACATGACCTTGGGGACAAGAAAAAGGCATTTGCCACGCTGAGTGCCTTTTTTGGAACCACAGTAACGAATGGTAAATACCCGATTTGTAATTACACCATCTCGCAGGATAACAGAACAATCACATTAAAGATCAAATCAACCCCTGAAATGCTGGTAGATGCCCTGATCTGGAGTGCGGATTCCAAAGATCAGGATTTCAGGGATGAACATTGGTCGGGAAAAAGCTTAAATGCGGCAAATAAACCTGAAATAGTTGTTGAAGTTAAAATTCCTGAAACAGGTTTTAAGGCTTTTTATGTAGATTTGAAATATAAATCTACCTTCGGTGAAGATTTTACCCAGAGCACCAGAATGTTTGTTACAAATGATAAGAAATTGCTCGTTAATGGTAATTGAATATTAAAGCTCCAAAATTATGACATCAGGAAGAAGAGATTTTCTTAGGCAGACTTTGATTGGCTCGGGAATAATTGCTTCAGGACTGGCAGGACATGCTGCCTCAGTCAACAAAGAACCGGGCTCTGAGAAGGTTGTAAATCAACCGAAACAACGATTTAACATGAGTGGGTATTGCGCCCCAAAGTTGGAAAAGGTCCGCATTGGGTTTGTGGGTCTTGGAAACCGGGGCCCGGGAGCCGTTGAACGGATGTCGAATATTGAAGGGGTAGAGATTGTCGCGTTAAGTGATGTACTTGGCGATCGGGTCGAAAAGTGTCAGGCAATACTTGAAAAGCATGGCCTTCCAAAGGCAAAATCTTATTCAGGCTCAAAGGAGATCTGGAGAGAGATGTGCCAGAATCCAGGCATTGACCTGATTTACATCACCACTCCGTGGGCCTGGCATACTCCGATGGTCGTTTATGCCATGGAGTGTGGCAAACATGCCGTATCTGAAGTCCCGGCAGCCAAGACAATTGAAGAATGCTGGCAGCTTGTCGAAACATCGGAAAAGACAAAGAAACATTTTATGATGCTCGAAAATTGCTGTTACGACTTCTTTGAATTATTGACCCTGAACATGGCGCGTCAGGGGTACTTTGGGGAGATCATACATGGTGAAGGAGCTTATATCCATGACCTTCTGGAAGGGAATTTCAGTAAGAACAAATATTCGGAGATGTGGCGTCTCAAAGAGAACTACCGCAAGGGAAACCTCTACCCCACTCACGGATTGGGTCCCATCTGTCAGATTATGAACATCAACCGGGGTGACAAAATGGAGTTTCTGACCTCTGTGGCCACGGGAGATTTTCAAATGGCAGCTATGGCCAATGAACTCTCGGCAAAAGATCCTTTTTACAATGAATTTGCCGGGAAGTCATTCCGCGGGAATATGACTACAACAACGATCCGGACGTTCAAAGAGAGGACAATCATGGTACAGCACGATGTGACTAGTCCGCGTCCCTACTCACGCATCCACCTGGTTAGCGGGACCAAAGGGATGGCCTGCAAATGGCCCGAACCTGCACGAATTTCAAACGGTCATGGCTGGTGTACTGAACAGGAGATGAAAGAAATTACGGATAAGTATACTCCCGAGATCGTAAAACGGATTGGGGAGATGGCCAAAAAAATTGGAGGTCATGGCGGTATGGACTTTATGATGGACTGGAGATTAATTGACTGCCTGCGCAATGGGCTTCCACTCGATGAAAATGTCTATGATGCAGCTTTATGGAGTTCAATTGCACCCTTGAGTATACAATCAATTGCCAGCCGCTCAAATTCTGTTGATGTTCCCGACTTTACCAATGGCGCATGGAAAACCAATGTTCCCGTTGAATTGACGCTTAAAGGGGGCGGGACAACCGGGGTAAGAGGTTCTTAATAGGTCAAATCGCCATAATAAATTAAATCACAATGAGAAAAAGCATTACGCTTCTGATAGTCCTTCTTACGCTCCTCTTAACGGCTTGTGTCACTCCAGGACGTTTTAAATCGGATGTTGAGACCATTAAGAAACCCTGGACGAATCTCAATTTTAACAACGACCCCAACAATTTTCAATTCGGTATAATGAGCGATCGCCAGGGTGGAAACCGTCCCGGAGTTTTTGAAGATGGCGTAAAAAAACTCAACTTGATGCAACCGGAGTTTGTGATGTGCGTCGGAGACCTGATTCCAGGTTATACCACAGATACAGCTGTCATTAAAAAAGACTGGAAAGAGGTAAACGGAATCATCTCCGGGCTCAAAATGCCCTTTTTCTATCTTCCCGGAAATCACGATATTACCAACAAAACGATGGAGAAAGAGTGGGAAAAATTGTATGGAAGGCGTTATTACAGTTTTGTCTATAAAAATACCCTTTTCATTACTCTGGATTCCAACGATGATGATGATTTTAATCTGACCCCAAAACAAACCGACTTTGTTTTAAATACCTTAAAGAAAAATGAAGGTGTACGCTGGACTTTTATATTTATGCACCACCCAATATGGAAATATAATACCAACGGCCGATTCGGGAAAATCGAGGAGGTATTACAGGGGCGCAAATACACTGTTATTGCCGGACATGAACACCATTATCAGCATTCAGAGCGTAATGAATCAAATTATTATGTTTTGGGAACAACCGGTGCCGGAAGTGCGCTAAGAGGAAATTATCTCGGTGAGTTTGACCATATTTCGTGGGTTTCGATGACCGATAACGGACCCGTAATTGCCAATCTCAGGCTCGATGGTATTTTGTCACACGATATCAGCAATGATAAAACCGATAAGCTGGCAAAACCATTGCTTGAAAACGCCAACTTCAACCATCTGATCCTATGCAATAAAGGTGAAAAGCTGACCAATGGGACCTTGTACCTCTCCTTCAAAAACCCATCAGATACCAACATGGATCTTAAAATCAATTTCTTCCATCATCATCAGCTCCAGATTGAAAAGCCGGAAATAGAGATCCATCTTGCAGCCGGAACGAACCAGGTGGTCGAAATACCGTTTACCACCATTAAACCAATTGATATTAAATCAGTTGACCTGTTGAACTTTGACTGGGATATGAAATACAATCTGCCTGAATATCCGGGATTTGCTTTTCATGGAAGATATCAGATGACCATTGAACCGGGCATACCCGAATTGATCAATCGCGACTTGAATATTTTTGTCGACCATACCTCAATTGGTTTTGTTCATCCCTATTCAAATCTGGAGTCCTACTTCAATCTCAATAATTCGGCTGAGGAAAAATATACCAAGCCCATAGAAATTAACGAAAAATCAAGTCTTTCATTCTATCTGAAAAATGCAAAGAATGAATATTCAGGTGTTCAAACCCGCAATTTTGAAAAAACCGACTTTTACCAGCCTGTCGAAGTTGCCAATCCTCAACCTGGTCTGAACTACAAATACTATGAAGGCAATTGGTCATCGATGCCCGACTATGCTAAACTTAAACCGAACATGGATGGAATTGCCAACAACTTTTCAGTTCGGGATTATGCTTTACGGGAAGACTATTGGGGGCTCTCTTTCACCGGATTTTTAAAGATAGAGGAGGACAATTTCTATCAGTTGATGATCAAAGCTGACGATGCCGGTCGTTTTTATGTGAATAACAAGGTTGTTGTTGACGAAACTACCCTGGTAAAAGGGGCAAATGTGGGTGCTGTTGCACTTAAAAGAGGTTTTCACCCCATAAGGATTGATTTTCTCGAAAAGATCGGAAACCAACGGCTCCGCGTTTATATCAAAAAGAGTGGCGCAGAAGAGTGGACACAGCTGGAAGCAGGCCACTTCTTCCATAACTAGTTCATCATTGGTTTTGAATAGCAAATTCTGATTTATTTGGGATCCTAATTTTTAATATTCAGAAATGAAAATATCGCAGCTAATAATCACAGTTATCCTTCTTTTTCATGGGTTTCAGTCACACGGAACACTCCCGGATCAATTTGCGGCTTCTGACAAATACCGCCTCGTTTGGAACGATGATCCGGCTACCACAATGACCGTAGCCTGGGACCAGATTGATCTGTCCGGATCACCAGTTGTCTGTTACGCAGAAGCCGATTATGGCCGCGATTATGCCAAATACAGGAACAAACAGGCTGCAACACGAATTGTGAAACATTACGATATGAATACCCACTTTGCCAAACTCACAGGGCTAAAAGGCAACACCACCTATTTCTTTGTGATAAAAGATAACCACGGAGTTAGCAAAAGATACTGGTTCCGGACTGCTCCGTCAACTCCACAACCATTTACATTTATTGCCGGCGGTGATACAAAAAGTCTTGGCAAACCGCTCGAAGTGAGTCAAAACTCGAACCGCCTTGTCGCTAAACTTCGCCCTTTGTTTGTCTATTTTAACGGTGACTTTACCTCAGGAGATGGAACAACACCCGAAAACTGGAAAAACTGGCTCATTGATTGGCAGAAAATGACTACAACCATTGATGGAAGGATGATACCCATTGTTCCAATTCATGGCAATCACGAGAATGGTGATAAAGCAAATCTAAATTACATTTTTAATACTCCGTACCAGGAAAACGACAGCACTAAAATCTACTATTCGTTGTCGTTTGGAGGCAATTTTTTCCATATGATTCAATTGAATTCCGAAATTGAGGAGGGTGGAAAGCAAAAAGAGTGGTTAAAACATGACCTTGAGAATCATCAGAATTATACGTTCAAAATTGCGGCCTATCACAAACCATTCTGGCCACACACCAAAAGTAAAGGAGGTAATAAATATCAGTATGATCAATGGGCCCACCTGTTCTTTCAGTATCGGCTAAGTGTCTCTTTTGATGCCGATTCACATATGCTCAAAATTACCTTTCCGGTGGTCCCCGATTCTTCAAAAAACAGTTTTCTCGGATATGTCCGCGATGATAAAAACGGAACGATGTTCCTGGGAGAAGGAAGTTGGGGTGCCACTCCACGGCCTAACAACGATGATAAACCATGGACAATGACCAGCGGTTCATTCAACCAGGTGCAGTGGATTCATGTCATACCGGAATCAAAAAAAGAAGAAGCGCACATGAAGATTTATACCGTGCTTTCGGCCAGCTATGACGCAAATGAAAAATTAACTCTTTATAATCAGAACATTGAACCTCTGACTGAAAAGAGTTTGTTTAATATTCCAAAAAATATCAAACTTCATGAAACAAGTTCAATTGGAAGATACGTAAGATTTCCTTATTACCAGAAAAACTGAATTTTAAAAAGAGATTAATTATGAACTACAAACAATTTGCCGGCATTTTATTTGCCTGTCTGGTCTGGTCATTCACAGGTATTGCCCAATCAACCAATTTTTCAAATGCATCTGTTTTTCTCCCTGAGAAGAAAAATATTCAACTTCAAAAAGCTGTTCAGGTTTTGCAGGAGGAGATTCAAAAGCGGACAAATCTGTCGGTTCCTTTAATCAATAAAGCTGCACC
Source organism: Prolixibacteraceae bacterium (assembly GCA_963675995.2). Taxonomy (GTDB): domain Bacteria; phylum Bacteroidota; class Bacteroidia; order Bacteroidales; family Prolixibacteraceae; genus JAAFHB01. The sequence continues at coordinate 260,993 of CAXXIY010000001.1, forward strand.
TGAAGGGAAGCAGATGATCATCGTGGGTGTTGAAGGACGCATGGAACAATTGACCGGTGCGTGCAAAGCTGCATTAGGGAATTTGGCTCAAACCGGAAAAGATGGCTACAAAATCGCCCTGATCGGTAACAATACGGTGGTTATCGCTGGTCATGACGAACGGGGTGCCCTTTATGGCGTTGGGAAACTGCTTCGGAAAATGGAATTGCAGGATAGAAAGGTTTTGATTCCAGACAATATTACCACTTCCTCAACTCCGGTTTATCCCATTCGCGGGCATCAGATGGGTTACCGTCCCAAAACCAACGCTTATGATGCCTGGAGCGTCGCACAATATGACCGTTATATTCGTGATCTGGCTATTTTTGGCGCCAACAGTATTGAGATTATGCCGCCAAGAACAGATGATGACGCCACAAGCGTACACATGAAATTACCGGCAATTCAAATGATTGCGGAACAATCGCGAATTTGTAAATCGTATGGTCTCGACCTGTGGATGTGGTATCCCAACATGGGAAGTAATTATACCTCACCCGATTCAATCAACGCAGAGTTAGCCGAGCGCGAAAAGGTGTTCAGCGTCTTGCCAAAACTCGATGCGCTTTTTGTTCCTGCAGGTGACCCGGGTGATCTTGAACCCGATGTGCTCTTCGAGTGGCTTAAAAAAGAGGCAGTTGTTCTTCATAAATACCATCCAAATGCCAAAATATGGGTTTCACCACAGGTTTTTAAACCAAGTAAGGAGTGGTATGCCAAATTCTATGAACATGTAAACCACCAATACGAATGGTTTGGAGGTGTTGTGTATGGTCCATGGATCAAAACGCCGCTACCCGAAGTGAAAAAACTGATCAAACCATCTATTCCCATCCGTTTGTACCCTGATATCACCCATAGTTACAGTTGCCAATATCCGATTCCAGACTGGGATATCGCCTTTGCAATGACTTTAGGCCGGGAGTGTATTAATCCCCGACCTGAAGATGAAAAGTATATTCATAATTTCTATGCGGGATTGGCACAGGGAAGTATAAGTTATTCTGAGGGAACCAATGATGATGTGAATAAATTTGTGTGGAGTGATCAGGATTGGAATCCTTCAACCCCTGTTATTGAAACCCTGCGCGATTATGCCCGTTATTTTATCGGTTATAATTACAGCGAAGGTGTTGCCCAGGGATTGATGGCCCTGGAACGGAATATCCGTGGACCCTTATTGTCGAACGATCAGGTACAACGAACACTTCAACAATGGCAAGCGATGGAGAAGAGTACTCCCGACAACGTTCTGAGCAATCCCCGTTTTCAAAGCGGATTGATCAGGGCCTATTTCGACGGATACACACAGCGGAGATTAATCTATGAAACCAGTCTCGAACGCGAAGCAAGAAATATTCTCGAAAGAGCTAAACTGACCGGCTCGAAAACGGCAGTTTCCGAAGCACGAAATACGTTAACCCTTGCCCATGAAAAACCGGTATCACCTGAACTAAAGCAACGTTGTTATGCACTCGCCGATTCACTCTTCCGGAGTTTTGGCGCCCAGCTTACCATTGCTAAACACCATGCAATGGGGGGAAGAGGAAATTTTATCGACAATATTGATATCCCATTGAACGATGCACTATGGCTACTGGATCAGCTTGGTCAGGTTGAAAAAATTGATGGTGAACCTGAGCGCTTGGCTGCCATTGATAAAATACTTCACAGGACCGATCCCGGACCTGGTGGCTTTTATGATAACTTTGGCACCCCCTCAGCCTGGAAAAGGGTAAAAGCAAATAAAACATGGGCAGAAGATCCGGGTAGTCTGGAGTCACCACGGGTGAGCTTTGGCGTTGGCCTGACCGGAGTTGACTGGGTGCATGAGATTGTTGCGAAGGGTTTTGAGGGACAAACCACCCCTTTAGCCTGGATGAACCAGATCAATACCCTTTATGATACCCCTTTGAAAATGGAATATGACAATCTTGATCCGAATGGTACTTATACTTTAAGAATTGCCTATACTGGTCGTTTCCGTTCAAAAATGAAACTGGTGGCAAACGGCGTTCTGATCCATGATTATATCCGTATGGGAACCCGTCCGTTGTTTGAATTCGAGTTACCACGGGAGGTGACCCGAGGGGGCAAGGTCCGGTTTACCTGGAGTTGCGGCGATGACGATAAAGGTGAGGGAGAACGCGGATCGCAGGTAGCTGAAATCTGGATGATTAAAAAGTAGAGAAACTAAGGTAAACTTGTATGTAGTTAGAATAATTAAATTTAATGCATTTTGATGCTTAGTGTCTTGTTATAGGGGAGACTTCTGGTCCGTAATCTAATCAGCGTCTGTCCTAAATCCCCTCCACTGGATGTTACAGAGCACAGTCGAAGTAAGAGGTTGGGGAAGGTTAGAAAAGCAAAAATGAAGAATAAATAATTACGACAATATATTATTCAAACTTCTTATTTATTGATTTTTATGAAAATGTTATCATTAATCCTAAAACTCCTTAATATGTTTAGATCACTCTTTCTTATCGGTTTCGTGACCCTTCTTCTGCAGGTAACCACTTTTGCACAACCCCTCACTCCACAACCTGTTATTCCCGGACAATGGATCAAAACATGGCTTCTTTGTGGTCCGATTCCGGTAAAAGAGCCCTCCGATCCATCCGATGGATGGGATCATCTGGTGGGATTTAATTCAGATTATCTGGTAAAAAGTGGAGGGGAACAAAATCCCAGGATTAAAGCAGGTGATGTTGTGAAATATCCAAAGGGGTCAGCCAAATGGACCCTCTATACCTCGCCCGATTCAATCGTCGATTTGCGTAAAACAGTATCAAGGCAATTCCCGGTATTCGCCTACGCCTACACTGAAGTTCTTTCAAATGAATCCAAAGTGATTTTTATCAGTCTGGGAACAAATGACGGTGGGAAACTTTGGGTCAACGGACAAAATATATGGGATTACCCACAACAACGTGGTTGTTACCCTGATGATGATATGATACCCGTGACCCTTAAAAAGGGGAAAAATACCCTGCTGTTAAAAGTGGAACAAAGGGGCAATAAGTGGGAATTCTATGCCAGGTTCCAAACGTTCTCACTTTCCAGCCTGATCGAAAAAGGGGATCTTTTCACCATCTCTGCCGGGTTGGATGGGCAGGCTGCAATTCATTCGAAATTCGCACCTACAGTTTTACAACAGCTTATTCATGATCTGGACATACAAATAAAGAATAATCAAAATCAACTTGTCTTTAAAGATCTGCGGACTACAGACTTTTGCGGAAAAACAAAACTTGAATCTAATGATTATCAACACTATATTGCAACTCTAACAGCACGTTTGAACGGAAGAGGACTTATTTACAGGAAATTCTCCTTCTTCGCCGGCGACCGGAAAGACTACCCACTCTTCTCCGACGGGAAATCTGATTACAGGATTGCCCTGGGTCCCAATGCTTCAGAATCGGAATTATGGGCAGCCAAAGAACTTCAGCATTGGATAAAAGAGATCAGCGGAGCAGAGTTACCTGTTCAACAACTCGATCAGCCCCATCAGGGTCCCCAGATTGTGATTGGTTATAATGAGATGATTAGATCGAAAACCGGGGCCAGCGCTCCTGCCAATCTGGATGAATCGTTCCGCTACTTCAACTCCGGACCCGACCTGCTCATTTATGGAGGAAAAATGCGCGGTTCAATGTATGGCGTGATGGCTTTCCTTGAAAACGAATTGGGTTGTAGATGGTACACTCCCGAAGTAAATATCATTCCGAAAAGAAACAAGTTCACCTTTAACTGGTTGGATCATTCTGAAAAACCCGGGATCAGGGTCAGAAACGATTTTTATTTTGAAGCATTTGATCCAATCTGGGCAGCCAGAAACAGGATGAACGGCACCCTTGGATTTAACGAGTCGAAACCTCAACCCGGTGGAACAGAGAATTACTGGGCGGTCCACACCTTTTATCCCTTAATGCCACCATCAGAATTTTACGATAAACATCCTGAATACTACAGTCTTATTGAAGGCAAAAGGATTCACGAACGGGCACAGCTGTGCCTGACCAACCCCGATGTACTAAAGATTATTACCGAAAGGATCAAAAAGCGGATGCACGAAAGCCCTGAATACCTAATCTACGACGTATCGCAAAACGACTGGCACAATCCATGCCAATGCGATAGGTGTCAGGAGATTGTAAAGAGAGAAGGGAGCGAATCGGGACTGATAATCTGGTTTGTAAACCAGGTCGCGGAGGCTGTTGAAAAGGAATTTCCAGATAAGTTTATCGGAACACTGGCTTATCAGTACACACGTACTCCGCCAAAGAGCATTCGCCCGCGCAATAATGTGGTGGTAAGGCTGTGCAGTATCGAATGTTGTTTCGCACACGATTTTAAAACATGCCCTGAAAACCAGTCCTTCCTGAACGATCTGAAGAAATGGTCATCGCTCGCCCCTCACCTTTATATCTGGGATTATGTGGTCAATTTTAGCCATTATGTGATGCCCTATCCTAATTTCAAGGTACTTCAATCCAATATTCAAACGCTGAGAGAAAATAATTCCATCGGAATCATGGAACAGGCAGCCTACCAAAGCCGTGGTGGTGAATTTTCAGAGCTGAAGGCTTACCTGATCTCACGCTTGCTTTGGAATCCCGACGGCGATGTTGAAAAGGTGATCAACGACTTCATGTATGGATATTACGGACGGGCAGGGAAATTTGTCAGAGAGTATTTCGACCTGATTCAAAACCGGGTAACTCCCGAAACGCATATCCACCTTGGATTGACTCCTGAAGACAAGATCTTTTCGGATGAATTTGTAAATGAAGCCCTTGAAATTTTTGCGAACGCGGCAAAGGTTGCAGATAATGACGAGGTATTACACCGTGTGGAAATGACTTCACTTCCTGTTCTTTACCTTAAATGCAAAAGATCACCTGTACTCGCCAAATATGACGGCACCTATGACAAATTCTGCATTATCGCTAAACGTGAAGGGGTTACCTATTATGCAGAAGCAGGCGAACCACACCGGTTATCATTTCACAAGAGTATGGAAGGGGCAAAATAAAAAAAGCTGAGAGATGTAGAGAAAAAACGAAAAGAGACGCAGAGTTTTAAAATTCAAGTTTTTAACTTTGCGTTTCTTCGCGTCTTTGCAGGACTAAAAGCTAATTATCAAAATATTTTCCACAAAAAAACGCAGTTTTTCTCTCTGTGATCCGCTGTACCTCCTCAGGGTAACGCTGTGAAGCAATTAATTACGACATTAAGCAATTCAAACTAAAGATTGGCCATAAAGTCATTTCCAGATATATCCCTATGAAAAAGTTTAATCTTGCAATCGCTGTTCTATTCATCATTAATACAGGTTTTTCCCAGTCCCTTAAACAATCCGTAACTGAAGTCACTTCCGGTAAACCGGGGAAAAATACCTACTTTCTCTCTTCCTATGGCGCTTTATCCGATGCCGAGATCGGAATGAACAGTGTGACTTTCGGAACTGATAACACTTCCGTCATACAGTCTGTCCTCGATAAAGCCAAAGATGGCCCGATAACGGTCTATTGGGATGGGAAATACTCGGTTACAGGACTGAAAATCTACAGCAATACCACCATTATTGCCAATGCCGGTTGTGGAGCAATATTGAGAAATCACTCCGATAAATCTATTTTAATCAATGCCTGCCAATCGTTTAGTTCTGAAAAAGATTCTAATATTGTGATTATTGGGGGAATCTGGAACGGAAACTATTACAATCCGGAAATACGTCGGGGTGCACAAAGCAAGGGAGACAGCATCAGCGGGCTGGTCGGATGTTTCAGGTTTTATGGTGTAGATAACCTGATTGTCAGGGATGCAATTCTTTACAAACCGGCAACCTATGCTCTCGCGGCAGCAAATGTAACACATGTTTTATACGAAAATATCATTGTGGATGTGGGACCCGATCCTTTGATTAACAATGATGGTTTGCATATAGACGGAAATTCACAGTATGGCGTAATCAGGCATTGCATATTGAACACCCATGACGATGGTATCGGGTTAAATGCAGATGACCTTTATCTGAAATGGTTCGACAGGAAAGGGACCCCCTCATACAAAGTATTTTATACTGAAAAAGCTGCAGGTCCGATCTCTGATATCCTTATTGACGATATCACACTGAACAGTTCGCTGTTTGGAATTAGAATTCTAAGCGGCAAAAGCAGGGTGGATAGAATCACCATTAGGAATATTAAAGGTTATACCAAGGGATACGCAGTGGTTATTGACAACTACCAGCATGATCCGGGAATCTTAACGTGGGCCGGCCCGGGCAATATCGGAACGATCAATATTGAAGATTTTGATGTGGCCATCTACACCGGGAAGATCAAAATGCCCAATGAGAGTTGCATTAACGTGAGTACAAATGTTGAACAACTTATTATTAAGAACCTTAAAAGGAAATATTTTGGCGCCGGTGAACCAACCATCTTTATAAAAGGAAAGAATACGGTAATTGGGACGATGGAGTTGGATGGATATTATAGTCTCGATTCCACCAGGAATTCTACGATAGCCCATGTTCTTGTTGATGGCGCAACAATCAATCAGTTAAGCATATCCAATGCATCTGTTAGCAGAATATATAATGAAACAGAGAACAATAGCGTTTTACTAAAAACTCAAAATAAAAGCAAAATCAATTACCTGCAATTCAACAGGATAAACACAGACGGAATAGCTTCTGTACTTTACAATGCTACAGGAAATTTGAATGTGATAAATGGATCAAATATTATTCATGTTAATGCCTCTGCCCATTACCCGTTTTGTCTGAATAATGATCAGAATGTGATTAAAGCCTTAACCATCTCCAACTTCTATGGAAGTGATCAGATCGCAGGAGGAAGCAGCAAAATTATCAGAAAGAGTGGCGATGCGTTTTAATCAAACTTTAAAGTAATTTTCCCACTTATTCGTCTACTGCTATATGGACGATATAATTACATTCCCGATGGCCCAGCGACAGATGAGAATTCAGGATGCCGTACAAGAATATGGGAAGCGTTTACTCCGGTTTATACGCAGCCGTGTAAAAAATGACGAAGACGCTGAAGATATTCTGCAGGATGTATGGTATCAGCTGAGTTCCATCATCGACACTGAACCGATTGTTCAACTGAGTTCCTGGCTTTACCGTGTAAGCAAAAACAGAATTGTAGACAAAAAACGTAAGAAATCGGAATCGTCTCTCTCAGATCTGGTTTACGAAGATGAAGAGGGGGAAATGGTTTGGCCGGAAGCATTACTTGCCGACAATACCAATCCCGATAGTGAACTTGAACGGTCGATTATCAGGGAATCTTTCTTTACTGCCCTGAACGAATTGCCCGATAAACAAAGAGAGGTGTTTGTATGGAACGAGCTGGAGGATTTGACCTTACAGGAAATTGCCGACAAAACAGGAACCAACTTAAAAACGATTATCTCGCGGAAACGTTATGCCGTTGCACATCTGCGTGAACGACTTCAAAGCTTGTACGACGATTATTAACGTTTTTTTTATCCTACTTCTCCTCGAAAGGGTATCCCCATCTCTCCAATGGAAGATTGGCGATGACAACATCTGCATTCCCGCGCTGGTTCGAAGTAAACTCTACACTTTTACTGTCAGGCGCCCAGCCTACATGCGGGTGTTCTCCACGGCCATAAATGCGATGGTTTTGGGTCAGTATCTTAAGATGCGAGGTTCTCATATCAATAACAGCAATACGTCCATGCCAGTTATCGGCAGCCACCCAATTCCCGTCACGTGCACCTGAGGCATGCCACCAGTTGTATTTGGCGATTTCGGATGGTTTACCACCCTCCCACCAGGCGCCGGCACCTATAATCCGGGTTTTCTGATCATGAATACTAACCAGCTTGACGTGCGATTCCTCAGGTTTGTACCCGCCACAGAAGGTGAGCTGATCATTTACCCACCAATCTTCGTGTGTTACAAGTTCGCCTGTCTCCTGTAAATGAATTTTGGTAGCTATTCCGGGCTTCCTTGTATCCACTACCCATATCCGGTGAACGCCGGGTAATTTTGGACCATCGTGAGCAAACCTCAAAAGATAGGGGTTGTACTTACTGAACTGAATATGGGTGAGCGGAATGGTGTCATTCATCGCATACAATAATTTCAGATTACCCGTCCGGATATCAACCGATAAAATCTCCTTTTCGAAAGGGCGGTCATTCGGGGCTACAGCTACTGCAAGGTATTTACTGTCGCCACTTTGCGTGAGCGCACTACTGATCTTCTTCCCTTCTGGGGCCTTCGCCACAGTTCGTTCCTTTACCGTTACTTTCTCCACCTTCGAGGAATCACGATTAAATCCAATGGTAATATTCCAGGCAATCATCGAATTATTTCCTGTCATATAAATATCGTGCGACTGATAATCGACCACACCAAACCAATAGTTCTTATCCCCCTTTTCAGGACTGCAACATATTAACTCGCCGGTTTTGGGAACATAACCAAATAGCTCGGTCTTTCCGTTACGGTCGGAAGTAAAAAACAGACACGACTGATCCTTAAACCAGCAGTTCCAGTCGAAATAGAAATTGAGATCTTTCCCCGGATTCGTAGTTACAAAAATTAGCTTAGCCCCGCTGATGGAATCGATAACGATCTTGTGTTCCGGAGGATAAATCCGCCCCGCCCACTGGTCACTCCATTTATTTTTCAAGATCTGGCTATTACAGTTAAGACTACTAAATGACAGTAATATAACAAGAAAGGAAAAGAGAAAATATCGCTTTTTCATAACTTAAATTTTACAGGTAAAACAGATGGTTAATCGCTATATTTGATGGTTGAAATTTAGCAATTTACCATGACTAAATTTCAAAATAAGCTAACTTTTTTAAGATTAAAGTTACTATCTTGCAGTTGAATTCAAATCCAAAAACAAATTTAAATGAAGAAAATCGTCTGTTTAGCAATGCTTTCGATGCTGACAATTTTTTTTGCAAAAAGCCAGAACAATGAGCCGGTAGTTCAGAACAGCGATTCACTTCCTGTGATTGATAATGGCATTCTAACCCTTAAACTTGATCTCACCCGTGGTGGCGCTATTTGTTACCTCTCATTATCAGGCTCAAACAGGAGTAATGTCAATATTTCTGATGAAGGGAGGTATATCCAGCAATCGTATTACGCAGGCAAGAGCATCGACCGTAAAGCTGATGGTCAGGCTAAAAGCTGGTCGCCATGGAGCTGGAATCCCATTCAGGTCGGGGACTACAACCGCAACCGGGCAAAGATACTCTCCTTCAAAAAAAATGGTAATGAGCTCTATGTGAAATGTATTCCTATGCAATGGGATATGAATAACCGTCCTGCAGAAGCTGAAATGGAACAGTGGACCAAATTGGATGGGAATGTTTTAAAAGTTCATAATAAGCTCACCTGTCACCGCACCGATCACATTTACGGAGATAGTATTCCCAACGATCAGGAGTTACCAGCAGTCTATCCCATCTCGGCATTAAAAAATCTCTATACTTATCTCGGCAACTCCCCATTTACCAACGCTCCATTAGATAACCCTTCAGTTGTTAAACTTTCGAGCGGATTCTGGGGAATCTATCCCAAGGTTACTGAACATTGGATGGCTTTTGTGGATGATCGACTCTGGGGTATGGGGATCTATAATCCCAAATGCGATCGATTCCTGGCAGGTATGGCCGGAATACCCGGAGGAGAGTCGACTAGTGGGTCTACCTCCTACATCGCACCGGTGAAGAAGGAGATTCTTTATAAAAATAGCGTCTATGAATATGAATATCATGTGATTATTGGGACCCTTAACGAGATCAGAAGTACCATTTACAAGCTACAAAAGATTTCACCACAATAAAAACTCAATCATTATGAAAAAAACAACACTAACAACTCTTGCGATAGCCTTATTAATTTCTCTACAGGCACAGGTTCAGATCAGGCCGTTACCACAACGCGGATACGAACAGCGGATCAAAAATTTTGTTGACAATGTAAGGGTGGTTGATACTCATGAACACCTGGAGGCTCAGGCGGGATGGATGAAAAATGGCAAGCTCGATTTTATGCTGTTATTACAACACTATAGTTATGATGATATCCGGTCGGCCGGGATGCCCAAGTCAACTTTCGGAACATTACTGACCGATTCCCTCACCGTAATGCAAAAATGGAATATATTAAAACCGTTCTGGGAGGCGACCTCTAATACCGCATATTGCCGTGCGGCGCTGCTAACTGCAGATAAACTATTTGATATCAAAGACCTGAACGAGACAACAGTGGAAGAACTATCAGCTAAGATCAAAAAAGCATATCAAACCGACTGGTATAGCAAGGTGCTCATCGAAAAAGGGGGGATCGACTATGTGGTTACCGACAGCGAAAATCACAATCTGGGAGATCCCGGAATGTTCAAATATGTAAAACGGTTTGGGGAGTTCATTTTTGCCGTCTCCGCCCAAAAAATCGAAACTGTCGCAAAGCAGCAAAACATCCCCATTAAAACACTTGATGATTTTGTTACCGCCCTGGGGGTTGCTTTTCACAAAGCCTTGGATAAAGATAATGTTGCCGTTAAGATCGGGACTGCTTATGAGAGGACCCTGTTCTTTGAGGATGTCAGCAAAGAACGGGCAGAAGCGGTTTTCAATAAAATAATAAACCTGCCTGCAGGTGAGGTTCTACCCTACAACGGAAGCGAGATAAAACCTTTACAGGATTATATGGTACACCGGATTTTAGATCTTGCCAAAGCCACAAATACTCCAGTTCAGATTCACACAGGATTACAGGCCGGTGATGGAAACTATATCCAAAACTCAAATCCTGCACTCCTTGCCAACCTTTTTCTGAAATATCGTGACGTAAAGTTTATCCTGTTTCATGGAGGTTATCCTTACGGCGGGGAACTAGCCTCATTAGCTAAAAACTTCAGGAATGTCTACATCGATATGTGCTGGCTCCACATCATCTCACCTTCATACAGTGAAAGGTATTTGCACGAATGGCTCGAAACGGTCCCTGCCAGTAAGATCATGGCATTCGGAGGCGATTTCAGAAATGTGGAGAATATCTATGGACATCTGTTAGTTGGAAAACAAGTGGTTACAAAGGTCTTGACAGAGAAGGTAAGAGATGGTTATTTCACTGAGTCAGAAGCCCTCAAAATCGCACAGATGATCTTCCATGACAATGCGATCCGGATTCTCAAATTGGATAAACGCTAACCAGATCAACTATTAAATAGTGCAAAATGATAAGGGGAAGATTTCAAGGTGTAATGAACCGGGTCATAAAACTCACGATCGTAATAATTATATTATCAGTTAGTAATCAATGCTCTGACAGGAATTTACAAATTACGGTTTATTCCTCCTCCGAGGAGGGAGAGAGGCTAACCCTGCAACCGTCATTAAAATTCGGGGAATTGAAGTCATCATCACTCCCGGAAATAACGATAAAGGAGGACACAATTTTTCAAAGAATGGATGGCTTCGGGGCTACATTTAACGAGGCTGGTATGATCTGTCTCAACGCACTGGCACCTGAGGCGAAAGACAAAGTTCTCGAATCGTTGTTTTCACCCGAGTCCGGCGCCGGATTTACCCTGATGAAATCGCCCATGGCTGCGTGTGATTTTGCTTCTGCCGGACCATGGTTCTCCTACAACGAAACTCCCGGAGATACGGCGATGGAACATTTCTCAATCGCAAGGGATCTGGCACCCAACGGACTGGTTCCCTATATAAAAGGGGCGATGAAGTATGGTAAATTTGAAATCGAAACCTGCGCTGATTTTGTCTCCGACTGGATGTATTTTGGATTAGGGAAAGATCAAAAACACATCAGACCCGAATACTATGGGGCCTTGTCAAAATACTACTCAAAATACATTCAGGCTTATGCCGCGCAGGGGATCTCAGTTAAATTCCTTAATCTTTTCAATGAAGCCGACAACCAACACTATTCCAATGTGCTTTATAAAGATATGGGCATTATCATAAAAAACCATCTTGCTGCACGTCTCAAGGCAGACAAACTGGATACGAAAATTCAGCTGGGTGAAACATGCACAAGAGATGAGGGTCTGAGAAAGTTCCCTCCCGTAATTGGCGATTCACTTGTCAAAAAACAGATCAGTACATTCACCGTTCACGGCTACGATTTTGATGATTCTAAATTTAACTCAATCACCAAATTACATAATCTCGTGCCTGATATTCCGATCTGGATGACCGAGGTGTGCTATGCCGGAAAATCGCTTTGTCCAAAAATCTATCCCTTTGAACGTAAATGGCCGGTCTGCCATTTTGAAGACGGAGAGCTTTGGGGTAATATGATTGTAAACGACATGAAGAACTGGGTTTCGGGATGGATTTACTGGAATATGATACTTGACCAAAACGGTGGACCCTGGCTGGTTGCGGTGGATCGCGGAGATCCGGAAAACAATTTCCAGCATTCAGTAGTAATGATAAACCGCGAAACAAAGGAGGTGACTTATACCGGGTTGTACTATTACCTTGCCCACTTCAGTAAGTTTGTAAGGCCCGGGGCCTACCGGATCAATACAGTTGGAGGTACAGACAAATTAAATTTTGTGGGATTTAAAAATCAGGATGGCACAGTGATACTTAATGTCGTCAATAATGGAGCGTCAACTGAGTGTCAGGTCGCCTATAATGGTAAAATTGCTACAGCAAAATTCAAATCACATTCAATCACCACCTTAAAGTGGAGAGCAGTTTCAAATTAAAGACGGTCAGTTCATTTAATGAAGAAAGCGAATCATGATCAAAGATCTACTCACTATCCTGACTTTTGCTGGTTGCATTTTAAGTGCAATAACTGGTTTAGGACAGCGATATGCGGCTGAGTCCGATCCGATTTCAGATGGTTTTCAATGGCCTGCAGGAAAGAAGATGGCCATGACCCTTACTTTTGACGATGCCCGCTTTTCACAGATCGATTATTGTCTCCCATTACTCGACAGATATGGAGTTACTGCTACCTTTTTTGTTTCTCCCGACCCTATGAGAGAAAGAATTGAAGATTGGAAAAAGGCAGTAAAAAAGGGGCATGAGATTGGTAATCACACCCTCTACCATGCCTGCAGTATAAATTTTGAATGGTCCAGAAAACATTCGCTGGAAGAAACAACGCTTCGTCAAATGAAGGAGCAGCTCGACTCCGCAAATGCAATCATCCAAGAATGCCTGGGGGTGAAAGTGAAATCATTTGCTTATCCGTGCGGGCAGAAGTACGTAGGCAAAGGGGAGAATACCAAAAGTTATGTGCCGCTTATAGCCCGGAAATTTGAAACAGGAAGGAGCTGGCACGATGAGGATGCCAATGATCCCAAATTTTGTAATCTGATCCAGCTGAATGCGATCGAAATGGACGGAAAATCATTTGACGAATTGAAATCATGGATCGGCAAGGCAAAAGCAAAGGGTAAATGGCTTATTCTGGCTGGCCATGAAGTGAATAACGGAGGAGATCAAACTACCCTTTTATCCACTCTTGAAACCCTGTGCAAGTATGCCTCCGATCCATCTAATGAAATTTGGCTGGATAATGTACACAATGTCGCAACCTATATCAAAAAACAAAGAAAAATCCACTAATATGCACCTTCAGACCCTATTCATTCTGACATAAATATTTAAATTATAATGAATTATAAAATAACGCTACTTCTTACGCTAATTTGTATTACCATATCCCCCCTCTTTTCGCAACCGGTTGGCAGGGAAAATTTCGATGCCGGATGGAAGTTTCATTTAGGAGATATAAAGGATGCAGAAAAGGCTGGTTTTTCTGATCAGGAATGGCGTATCCTTGATCTACCTCACGACTGGAGCATTGAAGGGAGCTTTAAACCCGACCATCCGGCAACCAATTTAGGCGCCTCACTGCCGGGTGGGATTGGTTGGTACAGAAAGCGCTTTTTGGTCTCCGAGACCCAGTCAAAGCACCGGTTTATCAGGTTTGATGGTGTCTATATGAACAGCACGGTCTGGATCAATGGCCACCTGCTTGGAAACCGTCCTTTCGGTTACTCCACTTTTGAGTATGATATGACGCCATATATCATCAAAGGAGAGAATGTCATCGCTGTGAAAGTGGACAATTCAGTTCAGCCCAATTCGCGATGGTATTCAGGTTCAGGAATCTATAGGCATGTTTGGCTGACCACCTCTCCACCGGTACATGTCAGCCAGTGGGGCGCCTACGTAACTACTCCAAAGGTTTCTGAAAAAGAAGCTCAGGTGCAAGTAGAAACGGACATCACCAATGAAAATAATTATAAAGTTACGGTTAGAATTGTATCCTCACTCCTCGATCAAAACGGAAATAAAGTAGCAAGCCAGGTTCAAACCGGGAAGATAGAACCTGCGGGTCACCTGAAGATTAACTCAGACCTAAAAGTCATGTTTCCAAAACTCTGGGGTACTGAGCAACCAAACCTTTATCAACTTAAAAGTGAGATCTATCAGGGCAAAGTGCTTAGCGACACCTACTATACTACTTTTGGGATTCGTTCCATCGTTTTCAGATCGGATAGCGGACTGTTTGTAAATGGTAAATGTGTGAAAGTTTTAGGAGTTTGCCAGCATCATGATCTGGGATGTTTAGGTGCTGCTGTAAATACAAGGGCCCTTACCCGTCAGCTCGAAATTTTGAAAAGCATGGGTTGCAACGGTATTCGCACCAGTCATAATCCGCCCTCTCCCGATCTGCTCGATCTGTGTGACAAGATGGGATTTCTGGTGATGGATGAAGCATTTGATGTCTGGTATCTTGAAAAGATGAAGTACGACTATCACATCTACTTTAAGGAATGGCACGAACGTGATCTATCCGATATGGTGCTCCGTGACAGGAATCACCCCTCTATCTTTCTTTGGAGTATCGGGAACGAAATCCCGGAGAAAAATCACACCAAATATGGGGGAGCGGCTATCGCTAAAGAGTTGGACGGAATTATCAAACGATATGATAGAAGTCGTTACACCACCTCAGCATTTGCAGGTGTATGGCGTGCTGACACTACATTTATGTCCGACAAGGTGGATGTAATCGGAATCAACTATACCGTTGAGAGGTATCCTGAGGAGAAGGCAAAACATCCCAACGGATTTTTCATTGCGAGTGAAACCACCTCGTCTTTAAGTGACAGAGGGATCTACCACTTCCCGGCCGACTCCGCAATGAGACCCTCGCCCGATATGCACTGCTCCTCATTTGATAACCGCGGAACCTATTACGACCGTCCCGCAACGATGATCTCCCAGACCACCTGGAGGGCTGTTAAAGAAACCCCATACGTGGCAGGACTTTTTATCTGGACTGGTTTTGATTATTATGGAGAACCGGCCTATCCCTATCCATGCATTTCCTCCAGTTTTGGAATTGTAGATCTCTGCGGTTTTCCAAAGGACGTATTCTACTTTTATAAGAGTCAATGGACCAAAGAACCTGTACTGCACCTCCTCCCCCACTGGAACTGGAAGGAAGGCCAACTGATCGATGTGATTGCCTATACCAACTGCGATGAGGTTAAACTCTATCTCAACGACCAACTTATTGGCCGGAAAGCATTTGCAGAAACAAGAATTACTTACAAATCAAAACAGTGGGATAAGGTGATTAATTTAGGTGAAGGGCAAAAGCTTTCTCTCGACTGGAAAGTTCCGTATACACCCGGCACCCTGCGGGCCGAAGGTTATAAAAACGGAAAGCTAATTGCTACTGATGTCGTAAAAACAGCCAACGATCCGGCTAAGATTGAACTTGTTGCAGATCGTTCATCGATTTCCGCCGATGGGAAGGACTTATCCTACATCACCGTAAAAATCAAAGATAAAGAGGGGACATTAGTTCCTGATGCAGACCATCTGATACATTTTGACCTCGAAGGGGAAGGGCAAATCGTAGGTGTCGGGAATGGGAACCCGATCAGTCTCGAATCAGCCAAGGGAAAAGAGCGCAGGGCATTCAGCGGAATGTGCCAGGTGGTTATTCAAAGCTCAACTAAAAAAGGAAAAATCATTTTAAAGGCATCATCATTAGGTTTGCCTGATGAAAAAATAACAATCATGAGCAATTGACTTTTTAAATATCACACGCTGTGTCGCTCCGTATCTCCGTGTGTCTCCATGGTGAAAATTTAACGAAATATTTAAACGCTTAACAATGAAAACGAAACTTCTGTTCCTACTAATCTTATCTTGCCTGGTAATCCAAATATTATCAGCCCAATCCTCTGGTCGTGAGAATTTTGACGCTAACTGGAAATTCCATTTAGGCGATCTCCCGCATGCCGAACAGGTTACCTTCCCGGATCAAAAATGGCGTCAGCTAAACCTGCCCCACGACTGGAGCATCGAAGGGAGCTTCCGTCCTGATAATCCCTCTGGTCATCAGGGAGGTTTACTTCCCGGAGGTACCGGCTGGTACAGGAAGAACTTTGACCTTACCGGAGTGAAAGAGAAAAAATATTTTATCGTTATGGATGGCGCCTTTAAAAACAGCACTGTTTATATCAACGGAAATCCTTTAGGAACCAGACCATATGGTTATGCCACATTTCAATACGATATGACCCCGTTTATTCAGGAGGGAAACAATGTGGTGGCAGTAAAGATCGACAACTCCAAGCAGCCCGATTCACGATGGTACACAGGTGCCGGTATTTACAGACATGTATGGCTGATTACCACTGCACCTGTTTATGTCAGTCAGTGGGGAACCTTTGTGACCACACCAAAAGTATCGGCAAAGGAGGCAACCGTGAACGTGTTGACAACCATTGCCAATGAAGGTAAAGAGAAATCCAATCTAAAAATAGTCTCAACGATCGTAAATAATACCGGATCAGAGGTGGCTTCTGTCACTCAGAATGGAAAATCAACCCCAGGCTCCAAAATAACGGTAAATACCAACCTGAAGGTCAGCTCACCCAACCTCTGGGATGTGGAGCATCCAAACTTGTATAAACTGATCACTAAAGTGTATCAGGAAAAAGAACTAAAGGATACGTATACCACAACTTTCGGTATCAGGACCATCGTTTTCAGAGCAGACAGTGGATTCTTCCTGAACGGAAAAAATGTAAAGATTTTAGGGGTATGCAACCACCATGATCTTGGAAGTCTGGGTGCTGCAATTAACGACAGGGCATTGCAGCGACAGCTGGAATTACTTAAATCGATGGGTTGTAATGGGATCAGGTGTAGTCATAACCTGATGGCGCCCGAGCTTTTTGAGCTTTGTGACAAAATGGGTTTTCTGGTTATGGATGAGACTTTTGACTGCTGGTATATCGGCAAAGATGCCGCTCCATTTGGATTTCAGAATTATTTTAAAGATTGGCACGAAAGGGAGATTACCGATATGGTACTTCGTGACAGGAATCATCCTTCGGTAGTGATGTGGAGCATTGGTAACGAAATCAAAGAACAATGGTTTCCGGGCAGCACCAATGGGGGTGAGATTGCCAGAGAACTCGTTGGAATTATCAAAAAATATGATACCACACGCCCTACCACTTCCGCCTTCAACTTCTCACGGGATGCCGAAAAGAAAGGGATGACAGCTGCTGTTGATGTTGTAGGATTTAACTATACCATTGATGCTTATGATGAATTTAAGAAAAAACATCCTGATTGGGCCTACATCGCAAGCGAAACAGCTTCACAGTTTGACAGTCGGGGAGTATACCATTTTACGCTGGATACACTTGTAAAAACCTTCAGCGATTTCCAGACTTCGGCGTTCGATGATGCCGGTGGCGGAACAACTCATCAGGAAGCCTGGCGAGCTGTTAAAAACAGACCTTTCATATCGGGAACGTTTATCTGGACAGGATTTGATTACCTTGGAGAACCTTCTCCCTACGAAAAATCTGCGGTAAGTTCCTATTATGGAGTTTTCGATCTTTGCGGTTTCCCAAAGGACAGTTACTACTTTTACAAAAGCCAATGGACAAAAGATCCAATGGTGCATCTGCTTCCTCACTGGAATTGGAAGTCAGGTCAGATGATCGATGTTATAGCCTACACCAACTGTGACGAGGTAAGACTTTTTCTTAATAACCAACCTTTGGAAACAAAGAATTTCAAGGATGTCACAAAATTATTGCTACGATGGAAGGTACCGTTTATGGCTGGTACACTTAAAGCTGAAGGATATAAAAACGGACAACTTGTTGCTACTGACTTCGTAAAAACAGCCGGAGATGCCGCAAAAATTGAATTATTAGCCGACAGATCCAATATTTATGCTGATGGAAAGGATCTCTCCTTTATCACGGTAAAAATAACCGATGAAAATAAAACAATGGTTCCGGATGCAGATAACCTCATTCATTTTGAGATCGAAGGGGAAGGAAAAATTGTGGGAGTCGGCAATGGCAATGCGATAAGCCAGGAGCCTGCCAAAGGTCATGAGCGAAGGGCATTTAGCGGTATGTGCCAGGTGATTATTCAATCAACCGGCAAAAAAGGGAACATCCTGTTAAGGGCTTCTTCATTGGGATTGCCTGATGAAAAGATTGTAATTTCTGCAAATTAATCTGTAGATCAACAAGAAATCACTACCCCTCTGTGAAAAATCGGAGCAGGCAGTTATTCTTTTTTACTACCTATGATGAAAAGGATCAATTAACCAATTTTCAGTCCGCCAACTGGCGGAGTTGTAGCGTTTTTTCTTTCGTTATCCCCCCGGCTTCAGAGGGGGTTAATCAAATATCATCCTTTCAGGGTTTCGAAGAAATTCGTAAAAGAATGAAGTTGATCAAATTCAACTTAGGCTAATCCTAATTCAATGTCTTAAAAAAACTATATTTTTAAAGAATAAATCTCAGTAGAAAGAAGACAACCATTCTGGTCAGACCTTCTTACTTTATTTATGAAACTTGAATAAACATCTGAAACCATAGAAACAACAGCAATTATGAAACTCTACCCCCTTCTTACCCTGCTTCTGACCCCTATTTTCTTTTTGGATGGTATCGCCCAGGAGCCTTCCCTGGAAAATAAAATTCAAACAGCAGATAGTTTGTGGAGAAACAACCAGATCACCGATGCGATCGTGCAGTACCAACGATTCATTGACAATGAAGTAGTTCCCACACAATATCAGTCACTTGTTTACCTTCGACTTGCAAATGCCCAATTTCAGGCCAAGCTTTCCAAAGACTGCAGGAGAACGGTAAACAAGGCCAAATCGCTCCCAATTCTTCCTGCTCATCATCAGCTGATGATCGAAGAGTTGGAGAAGAAACTCAACGACATTCCGCTAACTGGACATACGATTCTGCCACCTCAACATCAGCCTGTTGCATCACTTTACGTAACATCAGATTTGCATGGTCAAAAAGATCGATTAGTTTATTCATCGTTAAAAGAAGCGCTGGAAGCACTTCCCAAAATCATGAGTAAACCTGGTCTCCCCAAAGGTCCGGTCGAAATAATCATCGAAGGTGGAACTTATCCCCTTGACGAAACGATTCATCTCACACCCGGGAATTCGGGAACAAAGAACAATCCCTTAGTGATCAGGTCCGCATCAACCGACAAAAGAGTTGTATTCAACGGAGGAGTCTCTTTAAAAAAGTGGAAACGGGAAACAAATCCGCAGATCCTCGATCATCTACCCCAAATCTCACGATCCAAAGTATGGGTAGCTGATTTAAAGGAGAATAATATCTCGGGTATCGACAGCCTTGTATTTGGGGGATTTTCGAGTAAACGCGCTGTAGGAGGCAGTTCAACTTTCAAAACACTACCTGTACCCGAATTGTTCGAAAACGGCCTGCCACAACAGATGGCGCGATGGCCTAATGATAAAGATACCATTATCGCCTTAAAAGACTTTAAAAGTAGCAGGGTCATCAAATGGGCAAAGGACCCCGATGTCTGGCTTCATGGTTATTGGTTCCACATGTGGGCCGATGCTTATGAAAAAATGGGCGGAGTATCGATGAAGGATTCTACGATTGAGATAGCCCCACCTGTCAATAATTATGGTTTTGCAAAAAGTAAATGGCATGTAATCAACGCATTATCCGAGCTTGATACACCTGGTGAATGGTCCATTTCGATCAAAGCTGGTAAAATCTGGTACTTCCCTCAAGACGATGCAAATCCTGAAAATACAGTCTTGAGCAGTAACGGCCCTGCCCTGATGGCCGAGAAATGCAACTACTTCACCCTTAAAGGAGTTGATTTTCAATACATTCGTGGAGATGGAATAATCTTTACCAATTGTAGTCATTTAACTCTGGCAGATTGTTCGGTGAAAAACACTTCAGGTCTGGGAATTAAAATCACCGGTGGAGAAAGCCATCTGGTGCACTCGTGCACCATCGAAAGTATGGGTCGGGGTGGAATAGATATTGGTGCTGGTGATAAACTTAAACTTGTGGGCTCAGGAAGTGTAATCGAGAATTGTAAAATACGATATCTTTCGCGAATTGATCGGACCTATACTCCGGCAATCGTTCTTGAAGGGGATGGCATCAAGGTTCGTTACTGTTTATTTGCAGATATTCCGAGCAGTGGCATTCGGCTTGAAGGGAATGATATGTTGGTCGAGCTGAATGAGTTTACAAAATGTGTGATTGAGTCGGATGACCAGGGGGCAATCGATGTCTGGGGAAATCCGCTATACCGCGGTAATATCATCCGCTGGAACTTTTTTCATGATATCGGAGTTCCCAATCTTCATATGGCGGCAGGTGTGAGACTGGATGATGCCATCAGTGGTTTCGGAATCTATGAAAACCTGTTTTTACGTTCGTCCAACAACATGTTTGGAGGTATCCAGATTCATGGAGGAAAAGACAATCTTCTGGAGGGAAATATCTTTGCCGACTGTCATGCAGCTTTCAGCCAGTCAGCGTGGGGTGATAAACGATGGAAGGAGTCGATAAATAACCATGAGCATCCCATGTATGCGGCGATGCATACCACCGACTGGCAAAGCAAGTTCTGGCAACAGAAGTATCCGGCACTGAAGAATTTACTCACCGATGCAGATATCAATTATGCCATCGATAACCTGGCAATCAATGCGGAATCATTAGTCTTACGAAAATCAAAACGGTTTGAGTTATTAAATAACCGGTTAATGAAATCTGAAAAGCATCCTTCAGTTGCCGACGATTACAAAGATTATCTCGTACCATGGCATCCTATTCCGGTTGATCAAATCGGGTTATATAAATAATTCATAAAATCCAATCCAATGAATTTAAACCATCTGCTTTTATCTTCTATTTTGACTGCGGGTTTAGCTATCGGCACGTCCGCTCAAATGCAAAAGAACCACCCCTATGAAAAAGGAGTTGCTACCTCAGTAAAGGCAAACCTTGCCTGGTATGATCTTCAAAAGCAATCAGTTCCTGTGTTGCAGGGTCAGGGATGGAGTGAAGAACAAAAAGGGAGCTATGGTCGGCTTCCTGCCCGTGCAAAAGAGAAGGTTCGGCCTTCCGTATGGTCACTCTCGGAGCAATGTGCCGGTATATCGGTCCGGTTCATCACCAATGCTGATGAGATCAAGGTAATCTACCAGGTTTCCGAAAAACTTTCGTTTCCCCATATGTCAGCTACGGGAGTAAGTGGTCTGGATCTTTATACCCTTGATGAGAAGGGGAAAAAGTTATGGAGTGCAGGAGGTAACCCATCGGGTGATACCATAAAATATAGTTTCAATAAACTTAACTCTTTCACTGATGGTTCAAAAAAAAGGGAATACCAGTTGTTTCTCCCATTATATAATCATGTGAAATGGATGGAGATAGGGTTACCACAGGATGCAGAGCTTACCTGGATCACCCCTTCGCAGGAATTACCTGTTGTTGTTTATGGAACCTCGATTGCACAGGGAGCTTGCGCCTCACGCCCCGGAATGGCCTGGACCGGAATCCTAAACCGGGAGTTACCTTATCCTATCCTCAACTTCGGATTTTCGGGGAATGGATTACTCGAAAAGGAGGTCCTTAATTTTATCAACGAGATCGAGGCAAAACTATATATCTTCGATTGCATCCCTAACCTTGTCGGCAAGTCCACCTCCAAAATTGAGACAGCAACGGTCGAAGCGGTGAAACAGATCAGGACACTGCACCAAACACCTGTCCTTCTCGTTGAACATCCCGGATATACGGATGGATTTGTCGATAAAAAGAAATATGAATCCTATACGCGTGCAAATGAAGCCTCAAGAGCAGCATTCAAACAGCTTAAAGACCAGGGCGTTAAAAACATCTTCTATCTTTCTAATAAAGAGATTAATATGCCCATGGATGGAATGGTTGACGGCATTCATCCAACCGACTGGGGAATGAGGGTATATGCTGATACCTACGAGAAAGTGATCAGGAAGATTTTGCGGAACCATTTGAAATAACAACCCGGAATGTACAAAAAGGGGACCTTTTAAATACCTGATCGTTGTTTTAGGCTGGGTCATCATTCAAATCATTCTCATTGATTGACCCGTAAGATTTCCGATTTTTTGTCTATTCGACTATTTTCTGATGTAATTTTCACCTTTAAGAACGGTTTTCAAAACAAAATTAGCCATTTTCATGTTAAAATTCAATAGATAATAAATAAAATACCACAAGTTTAATTGTACGCACTAATATAATATTGCATTTAATATCAAGTTGAAAACTAATAAATCCGATAATGAAACGATTTGCACGCATTTTGGGGATTATACTTGTGAGCATTCTACTGATTCTCTTCTTTAGCACTTCACTTGTTGACCGGACACCATATTATCTGACAGACTATTATAAAAAAACTGAGA
The DNA here is from genome assembly GCA_963675995.2 of Prolixibacteraceae bacterium. GTDB lineage: Bacteria > Bacteroidota > Bacteroidia > Bacteroidales > Prolixibacteraceae > JAAFHB01. The sequence goes on from CAXXIY010000001.1 coordinate 283,881, forward strand.
CAAGAGTCGATAGTCTTAAATCAGCTGTTGTATTTGAGAAGGACTCCATCGAGGCGGGATTTTCAAGAGTCAGCATTACCCCCGGGCTTAATAACACTTCTATAAATCTTTCAGAAGGAAAATTTATGGACGTGCCACTTGCCGGTTATGGGGCGCGCAAAGGGAAAGCAGCCACAGGTATTCACGACAGTATATTCGTAAAGGCAGCAGCCCTAAGAACACACCATCAAACAGTTGTGATTGTAGGCGCCGATCTGTTGATTATGCCCCCCAATATTATCGATGAGGTGAGCCTGATGCTATGTCAAAAGGGGATTAAACGAAGTCAGGTGTTTTATTCGGCAACACACAGCCACTCGAGCCTTGGGGGTTGGGGACCAGGTTTTATCGGTGAGCAGTTCGCCGGAGTAGAGAATAAAAATATATCCAAATGGCTTGCCCAACAAATTTCGAAAGCGGTAACCACCGCGATTGAGGATCTCCATCCTGCCACAATTGGATCGGGATGTTTTAATGCCTCAACTTACACACGAAATCGGCTCATCGGAGAATCGGGCACCAAAAATGATGACTTTGGTTACATTTACATCGAACAAACCGGTCGAAAAAAAGCAATTATTGGTTCATTTGGAGCCCATTCTACTACACTTGGCGCCGGCAATATGGAAGTGAGTGCCGACTATCCGGGTTATTGGGAACGGAAAATGGAAAAAACATCGGCTGATCTGGCCATCTTTTGTGGCGGTTCAGTTGGAAGTCAGAGTCCCGCTGTGGAGGGCAATGGGTTCGACAAACCCAAACTGATCGGTGAAGCATTGGCTGATAGCCTGAAGAACAAACTTCCTCAGGTAATTATGGACGACAAGATTTCATTCGCTGCAGCATCTTTAAAGATACAATTACCCCCTTATCATATCAGATTGACCACAAAAATAAATCTGACAACCTATTTAAGCGAGAAACTAATGCCTCTTCCTAAGAATGTCTATCTGCAAGCTTTAAAGATTGGGAAAATGGTGTGGATTACCACCCCCTCAGATTTCAGCGGTGAATACGCCCTGCAAATTAAGAATTATCTCTCCTCAAAAGGTTTTAATGCGAATATCTCCAGCTTTAACGGCAGCTACGTTGGCTATATTATCCCTGGTCGCTATTTCTATCTTGATGAATATGAACCGAAATTAATGGGTTGGTTTGGTCCGAATATGGGAGAATATACCATGGATATGATTCGAAGGATTTCGGATATTGTGATTAATAAAGAAAAAATATAGGTGAAATCCATCGTAAAAAATGATTGGTCACCGGCCCGACTGGAGTGAACGGTATTGCATACACGATAGAACTAATTTTTAGGACTCATTATGGGTGAAAAAACATTCAGAAATCGATCATTTTTATTTTTAGGGATTTTTTTGATTGCTCTTATCGTTTTATTTACTCCTGCGATATGGCATCACTGGGTTACCTATCCACAACTCGAAAAAGAGATCAGCGAATTTCAGAAACTACGTAAAGATCCTGCTCCTCTTACAAAGCTCAATACTTATCGTGGGGTAATGCATGTGCACAGTTATTTGTCGCACGATAGCAGAGGCACGCTGGCAGAAATTATCCCGGCGGCAAAATCAGATGGAATCGATTTTATCTTTCTGACAGATCACCCGCGTGGCGACATCGATACCATACCCAAAGGATATCACGGAAATTATGATGGTGTTTTAATCGAATCGGGTAGCGAGAAACAAGGTTTTGATTGTTGGCCTCTCGATTCCACAATCATCAACTGGAGAATGGATAAAGATACCATCGTCAAAAATATAGTTACGCAGGGTGGAATCTTATTTTATGCCCACACCGAGGAACCCCACAACTGGGGGAATCCTGATTATCAGGGCATGGAGATCTACAATTTTCACACTGATACCAAAGACGAATCACTACCACACCATATCTTAAATTTTATCGTCAACGGGAACAAATACCGCCCCTGGGCATTACGTGAATTTTTCAATGAACAAACGACCATTCTTGCACGATGGGATTCGTTGAATATGCAAAGAAAGATGGTTGGTTTTTCAGCCGTTGATACACATGAAAACCAGAACTTCCGGGCCAGGTATTTAAAGGATGGACGCATTCAATGGGTTGGTCTTAATGCCCATATTATTGATACAATGGAGGTACGATTCTGGAACAAGTGGCTTTTTCATCAACCGGATTCAAGTGGCTGGGTTTTCAAATGGATGGTAGATACCTATAAGGAGGGATTCAACTATATCACGAACTATGTGTTTGCCGACACATTAACAGTTCACTCGCTGGCTGACAACATCAAAGAGGGCCACCTCTTTACCGCCTTTAAAGGTCTGGGGGATGCGAAAGGATTTATGTATTATGCAACAAATCTGGAGGATAGCCTGACTGGCATGATTGGTGATTCTATTAAAATCGAACAAGTCAAGGCATTAAAGGCTGTTTCACCCCTGCCCGGTCGGTTCCGACTGATCCATGATGGCAAAGTTTTAAATACCACTTCTGGCGAAAATTATCAGTACACCTGGTCCGAACCCATTAAACGGGGTGCCTACAGGATCGAAATGCTAATCAAACTGCGGGGAAAATATATCCCCTGGCTCTACTCCAATCCCATCTACATTTATTAATTCTTTTATAACTTTCAAAATATCAAAAAAATGACAAGAATAAAAATTGCAATAGCACTCCTTCTTCTGCTTTCAACAATAAGCCTTAATGCTCAGACATTTAAAGCAGGGGCCGCCATGAGAAATATTACTCCAAAAACACTCATCCCCATCTCTGGTGGCATGGGCACTCCAGAGGTCCCGATAGGGACAAAAGGGGAACTGACTGTGCGAGCTTTAGTACTTGACAAGGGGAAAACCCGTTTCGCAATCGTCAGTGTCGATAATATCGGATGGCCGGCTTACCTGGGCGACCGTTCCCGTAAACTTATTAAAGGTATTGCGCCTGAGAATATACTGATTGGTGCCACTCACGCACATAGCTGTCCGGATGCCTATGGCTTTACAGATGAAAACGGGAATACAGGCGCCGACCTCAAATACCTCGACTGGTGTGTTACCCAAATAGCAGATGCGGTGAATGAAGCAGTCTCAAAACTTGAACCAGCCTCACTTAAAACCGCAGTAGGTCAGGCCAAGGGGAAAATTGCCTATAACTATTATGCCGATAAACTTTACGATCCACGTATGGGGGTTATTCAGGCAATCGCAACAACAGGTAAGAACGCAGGAAAACCGATCGCCACATTGGTCAATTACGCTACACATCCAGAGATTCTGGGCACAAGTCGCAAATTAATCAGCCCGGATTTGTGTGGTCCTCTTTACGACCGGATTGAATCAAAAGCGGGCGGAATGGCCATCTTTATGAACAGTGCTCAGGGTGGTATGGTCACTGCCGATACAAGATTGGAAAACGGGAAAGAGGCCAATGACTGGGAGGAGTGCATCCGTATTGGAAATCTTATGGCTGATGAAGCGTTGCGAATTATCAGTTCAGCACCTGATCAGCTGAACCCCGAAATTTTTTGTGCTTCCAAAAACATTCGGTTTCCCGTTGATTCTGAAATCATGCGATTTGTATTCAAACACTCACCTCTGGCAACCGAAGCAGCCAAAAACAGCGATTTCACTTCAATTACAACACGGCTTAACTTGTTAAATATCGGTAAGGCACAGGTAGTGACCATCCCCGGAGAAGCATTACCGAACATCGGTTTCTATGTGAAAAGGAAAATGAAAAGTGATCAGCCCTTCCTATTCGGTCTCACCAACGATGCATTTGGCTATATGCTCACCAAGGAAGATTTTGGCAGTTTCGAGCGCTACAGCTACTGTAGCCGCACCTCTCTTGGTGAAATGACCGGCTGCATTTATGAGGAAGAGGCAATCAAACTGGTTAATGAAAGTCCGGTTCCTGTAAAGTGACCAGGTAGGAGAAATAAAGGGAAAATTAATTAGAAATACGGGGAACAAGGGAGGATTTTCACGATTTTTATATTAATTTTACCCTTCAACTAACATTTTCAAGATCAAATCCCCTTTACAACTGACCTAGTATTCTACGATATTGTAAGTTTCTGTTCGAATTGATCACCACTAATTTCAGTCTAAATGAATAAAAATCTGTCATATACCGGTTCTTTTCTATTAACCAGTCTGATATTATCAGGTTGTCTTTTCATCCTTTTTCCCTTGCAGATCTCTGCCCGAACCAGAATTCCCACTGATCCTGAATCGTCGATAACAGCACCATCTCTCTTACTCAACAATGAAAAGCCGGTCGCCAACTGGATATGGGATTCGGGGGTGGATAATCCACGGAATTATTACCTTTTTGTCCGAAAAACATTTGATTTGGGACAAATTCCAAACGAAGCTTTCGCTTTCATCTCGGCATATGCTTACGCGGATGTTTATATTAACGGAAGACTGGTCGATCGCTGCCCAATGAATTGTGATCCGGAATTTCAGGTTTACGAAAAATTTGATCTGGCCGGATACTTCAGGAAAGGGAAAAATACCATTGCTGCCCTGGTCTACAATTTTGGATCCGGGATGCACCACCGGATCAATGGCCGGGGAGGTTTTTTCTTCCAGGGAGTTTTGACCTCAGATAAAGGCAACTTTAAGGTAAACAGTGATCATTCGTGGCGTGTATCCAAAGCCGACGCATGGGATAATCAGACGGCCACACGCACCCTTACATCGAATCTTATTGGGTTTGTCGAGAAATTCGATGCCAGCCGAATGCCGGAAGACTGGAAGGAGACCAACTTTGATGATTCCCTCTGGATGCCGGCACGAATGTTGGGAATTCCCCCTGTTGCCCCCTGGAATCATACTGTAGAAATTCACCGGCATCCACTTTTTCGTGAAAAGGTAAACGCTGTTAATCACTGGTTTGTTGGAGATAAAGTAGTTTATGATTTTGGAAAAGAGATTGCCGGAACGCCAATCCTTGAACTATTCTCCCGTAATGGTGGGATTACTCTTGAGATGGGAACCGGCGAACGGTTATTAGCTGACAGCACGGTCCTCTACACCCAGAGGGTCAATTATACCGACTATTACATCTGTAAAAAGGGCTTTCAGACATGGAGTCCGCTTACCTGGCGCGGTTTTCGCTACCTGAGCCTTTCACAGAACGACAGCGTGATTATCAAAGAGATATCAGCCGTCAACCGCCATTACGATTTTAAAAGAGAGGGCTCTTTCGAATGTTCAGATCCCCTGTTGAACAGGATTTGGGAGGTTGGAAATCAAACCATTTTACTTTGTGCCCAAGACACTTACATGGATACACCCTGGCGGGAACAAACCCATTACATCGCCGGTGACAGCCGTTTTTTACAGAAATATTCCTTTTACCCTTTTGGGATGAGTTCGGAATTTCTGATGCATTACAACATTCTGTCGGGCGCCTGGTCGCAACGCTGGAAAGATGACGGTTCCATCCGTTCACGGTATCCTACCGACTGGTTACTGGGAAAAGGGACATCGGCTTATCTTGCCGATTACGAACTGGAATGGGTCATCATGTTGGGAGAATATTACCAGTATTTCGGAAAACAGGACCTGATCAAACAGGTCTATCCCAACCTCAAAAAACTGATGACCCTTTTCGATCGCTACATCGGAAAAGAGCATGGCTTGTTATCCAAAGTCCCCGGATGGATTGTGCTGGACCATCCCGATAGCTATCCAATGGACCAACGCGAGGAGATTACGGGATTGAACTGTCTCTATTATGAAGCGCTGAAACAGGCTTCGGCAATTGCCCGAACCATTACATCCGATCCGTCACAAGCCGTTCTTTGGTCTGAAAAAGCTGAAAAGCTAAAAGGAAATATTCGGAAATGGTTGTGGTTGCCCGAAAAACAACTCTTCATGGACAGCTATGGAGGGACAAAATGCAGTCAGCAAACACAGGTTTATGCCCTGCTTTACGGTTTGGTGGAAGACAATGAAAAAGAGCATGTTATCGATGCAATTGCCGCCGGAAACAGAAGTAGTGAACAATCTTTTTCATACTATGTAGTCAGTTCAATCTTCGACAGCAAGCCACAATGGGCGATTGATTTTATCCGTAAATACTGGGGCGATCAGATGAAATCACCCTTTTTTAACGGAGCATGGCACGAATGCTGGGATATTGCAAACTTTGCTACTGATCTGATGACTACCTCACATGCCTGGTGTTCCGGACCAACGGCACTACTACCTCAGAAAGTGCTGGGTGTAGAACCCATCTCAGCCGGCTGGGAAACATTCTCGGTACGTCCCAATCCATGTGATCTGAAATGGGCCAAAGGTGTAGTTACCTCCCCTTTTGGATCGGTCTGCGTCGAATGGCACATTGACAAAAACAAATCTTTTAACTTGTATGTAGCTATTCCTGAACAAACCACAGCTGAAATAGCCCTTCCCGGAACCAATCGGGATAACCTTAAAATCAACGATCAGCCTGCAGGCAACAATCGCGACATTAAAATTAAAGGCATGGTAAAGGGCAGATTGACATTGGAGGCTAAGCCGGGAGAATACCGGTTTATTTTGAAAGATTAATTTCAATTTACTGATCAAATGCGTCATCATGAGAATGTACCATTTTTTGCACATCCTGTTAATTTTCATCACCTTAACCTCATGTACATTCCATAGGGACTATGCTTTACTGGATGCAAAAGATGAGTGGTCGCACCATTTTGCGTTTGGCAGTCCATCGTGGGACACATTTGAACGGTTTTCAAATAACCCGGTTTATCAGGGACGCGATGGGATGGAATGGCCTGTAAACGGGTTCCTTTTCAGCGATCCTGTCAGCAAAAACTGGTACCTCTTTATCGGCGAATATCGCCGGAATTATGCAATTGCTCATGATTCATCGACCAAAAATTTTAATTGCGTCATTTACAAATCGAAAGACAAAGGAAAATCCTGGGAAAAGAGTGGCGATTTGTTTCCCCTAAAGATGACCTGTTACGATTCCCTCCACATCCAGGCGCCTGATGTGATGGTGGTGTACGATGCGGGAAAATACCATCTGGTATTCGACTGGGTTTCGTCCAGGTCTTCATGGAAAGAGATGGGACAAACCGGTATCGGTTATGCGGTTGCAGACCGACCCGAAGGACCCTATACAATTTCTGCAAAGCCTCTTAAGATTAACTCACAATACCGGAAAAATCCACTTTTGAATCGTTATTGGAGAATGTATGCACAGATGCTGGTAAAGCGAAAAAATGACTGGGTATTGCTTTATATGATGGACACTGCCCCTCCACGAAGCTGGGCATTAGCGGCATCGACAGCTTCACACCCCGAAGGTCCGTACAGCGACCCTGTCCTTATCAGGAATGTCGAAAGTAAAACCAGCTATCCTCCACTCATGGAATACTTTCCGGCTTTTGAACACCGGGGATATATCTATTTCCCAGCCACTTCAGTTGCAACCAACCGCAATTATCAGCTAATATCAAGAGTAAAGACCGAAGATGTGACCAATCGGGATAAGTGGGAAATATTCAGTACCGGCACTTTTTGGCATTCAAATAATTCTGAAAACGAATATGCCGGCATCTGGGGACAGACGCTCACAGGGTTTGTGGATGATTCAGATTCAATTGTTGTAATGTATCCTTCAAAAAATAGGATGAATTATGGAACCATCAATCTGGCTAAGGCATCGTGGAACCGACCCGACAGAACGAGGGGATTTGCACTTTCAGCCTGTGAATCAGGCTCATTCATCTACATCAAACAAGGCATCAATATGGATGACCTGAATATGGAATTCGATCTTTCAGGAACCATGCGAATCGTGTGGGACTTCCATAAACCGCTTGATATTCAGAATACATGGGGTAATTTTTCGTTTGATCAGGATGAGGGAGATTATAAAGAGATTGAAATATCAGAAAACGGATGGAAACTTAATCATATTGGTAAGGGAAACATTCAGACGGTTGATTCCGGTAAGATTCTGAATTTTAAAAAAACAGGAAACAATCTTCACCTTGGAAAGAAGAATGGGATCTTTACGTTAAATATCAATAACCGGAAAATGTGGGAAGGGACTTTAAAGAACCAACCCGGAGTGATCGGGATTATGCTTAATCCGCGAAGTAACCTTTTCACAACCCATTTTGATGTGAAAGGGAGACCAACCAAAGGCAAACTATTCTTTGGCTATTACGAGGCATTGCTGAATGCGGGAAATCAGGATACCGACTGGGAATTTAAAATCGATACCCTGTTCAGAAACGGCAAAGGCGCCATCTCAAAGAATACTGAAGCCTTCGCAAAATGGAATTTTGAGGGTACAAAATTCGAAATTTACCTTCCTAAAGGTCCCATGTTCGGTACTGTAGCCATTTTTGTTGATGGACACCCTGCTGGATTTATAAATCTTAAAAATGACAAGTTGCTCAAATCTGAAGTAGTATTTAAATCAGAAACATTAAACAGGGGATCTCACGCCGTTTATCTGAAAACAATCGATGGACTTCTCCCTTTAAATTGCATAGAGGTTAGTTTTTGACATTCTAAATCCAACCTTTATCGGCAATTGAAACGACCAAAAAACAAATAACTATGACCACAAAAATATTACAAACCCTAAGGATCGGTGATCTTGGAATTAATCCTCCCATTTTCAGTGAGGAATGGGAGTCCGGGTATCCGTTTCGGTACTAGCATCCGAAGTTGCAAACGAGGGGTGTGCCCGGATCATTGCCAGTGTCGGGTTGGGGGCATTTGAAGATCTCTCTGTCTCAAAATTTGTGGAGGTAAACAACAACGCCCTAAGGTCAGAAATCAGAAGCGTCTGTTCACTTTCGAATGGTGTAATTGGGGTGAATGTGATGGTGGTTTTATCTAACTACGAAGAACTTATCAAGGTTTGTGTCGAGGAGAATGTGGATATGATTATTTGCGGATCGGGCCTTCCACTGGATCTGCCCCGGCTAACTGCGGGATCAAACATCAAACTAATTCCTATCATTTCGTCAGCCAGGGCTTTAAATTTCATCTACCGGAAGTGGAAGCAGAATTACAATAAAGTTCCGGATGCAGTAATTCCCGAAGGACCAATGGCCGGCGGCCATCTTGACTTCAACCACGATGATATTGTGAATGGGACAGCCCCGGTACTGGAAGATCTGGTGAAGGAGTTGGTCGATTTTGTCAATACCCTTGAAGAGGATATTCCGTGATTGCTGCGGGAGGTATATGGGACGGAGCAGATATTGCCAAATTCCTGAAAATAGGGGCTTCAGGAGTTCAGATGGCAACCAGGTTCGTTTGCACCACCGAATGCGATGTTCATGACGATTCTTAGCAGGCCTATATCCATGCCGATAAGGAGGATATTTCCATCATACACAGCCCGGTAGGTTTACCAGGCAGGGTGATCCACAACGAGTTTACCGAAAGGGTCAACAGGGGTGAAACGATTCCGTTCAAATGTCCCCATCATTGTTTAAGATCGTGCAATCCACGCGTGGCCCCTTATTGCATTGCCAAAGTACTGGTCGAAGCCTCCAAAGGGGGGTTGCTCAGTCCATTTGCATTTGCCGGAGCCAATGCCTACCGTTGCACCGAAATTGTATCGGTAAAAATACTTCTCGACCAGCTGAAAGAAGAATTGACCTTGGCATTATAGACTTTTAGACGGTTAGGCCATTCGGCTGTTGGCAGAATAGACCTTAGAGGTTTTAGGATGATTTAGCACTTTAAAATAGAGAGCATGATAAAAAATTATACGGCGGGAATCTGAATATATGATTCCATGGAATGAACGGTCCCGACAGACACAAAATATTCATATCCGGAAAGGACTTCCTACAAGCTATTTGCATTTATTTTTTTACTCCAATTTGGAAAACAACAGGATTGGTAATTCGAAATGAAATATCCGATCATTCCAACCTTACAATTATTTCATTTTTTTCACCTGAACAACCAAAATTGAGATTCCCCTTTTGGTCCTGCGAAGATACTTTAACCGGAGTATTATTGACAAGTATGGTGTATTTTTTCCCCGGAGTTAGTCCATTCAGGGTATAGTCCACTTTTGTTTTTCCGCTTCCTGAAGTTTGTTTCCAACTAATTTCTGAACCATCCTTCGCTACCAGTTCAAGATTACAGAGACCAGTCGATCTGGCTTTAAAAGTCTCTTTTGGCTCATTTTCAAAGAAAACAGCCATTTCGTTTCTACCCGGATTAACCCCGAACGGTTTTGAGGAGGATACAGTGAAGTTGTCCGTCTTCACCGTTGTTTTACCCGTTTTAAGCCCGATCAAATAATTCTTTTCCCGTAAATTGTATTTAATTTCAGTACCATCCAACTCAGGGGTGATGTGGGGCTCAAGATATATCCTGTTATATTGCGGACGAATACCATAGATATTCCGGTACAAACCCACGATTGCCATGGCATTATTGGCCAGGATATCATCACCTGCCCCTGTTTGTGATTTCCTTAGATATCGCTGGTGAGCCAGGCCATCATGATCGTATTTTGCGATGACATTTTGAATATACTTAACCGCAATTTCAGGATTCTTTTCTGAATAGCACCGGGTACCTAATTCAGCCCAGCCTAAAAACAGATCTCCGTTTTCGTAATTTGGCCAGGGATAGTTTACATTCTTAAGCCCTACGTTTTCTTCGTAAGGAAAATAACAGGCAGGCCAGATGAACAGATTCTCTTTGCTGTTCAGCACCTCCATCTTCGATAAAACAGCCTTCTTCCGGGTCGGATCATCGCATATCCCATAACCAATCGCCATAAAATTTACAACGCTTACAAGGTTATTGCCATAGACCGATCCGTCCTTTTCGCGCCAGTGGATATAAAATTGTTTCTCAGGATTCCAGAATCCACCATCTTTGATGTTTTTGTTGTAGGCTGTTTTTAATTTCAGGGCCAGAGACAAATAGCGATCAGCCATTTTTTGATCGCCCAGCAGAATCTCCAATTCTGACCATCTGGTCAGCGCTTTATACATCAACGCATTTATGGATGCCACCTCGTACGAGGCCCAGACAACGTCCAGCCAGTCGGTCCCTTTTCCTTCAAGGTGGGAATTCTGAATCACCTCAAACAGTCCGTTCCCGTCAGAATCACGCCGGATCATATATTCCAGTGCACTTTCACAACTATGTTTAAAGTTCTTCAGCCAAATTTTATCACCGGTCATGTCGAACTGCTCGGCCACATCAATCGCGAAGGCGGGCTGTGAATCGAGCATATAACCCCACTGACATTCGTAATAACCATCTTTTGTAAATGTATTGGGCATTCCATCTCCTGCATCATGGTGCCACCTGGGCAACACCCTTCCGTCAGGCAGAATAGCGTGCTCCTTTTCGTATTCAAGTGTTTGCGAATATCCTCTGACATATTCGGGATCATCGATTGCCAGACCAAAGAGCGCAAGCCACTGTTCCTGAAGAACAGCATATCCTGTCCGCCATCCGTTCGATCCATATAAATTCTTATCCACGACTGAATATCGGGCAATCGTATTTAGCATCTCATTTACAGACGATTCGCTGATCCCCTTTAAGGTTCCCCGGTCGTAAGCCTCATCGTAGTTCGATGCCTGCAGAGAATAAGTAACATTAAACGTTGATTTTTTGACTGACACAGGTGCAAAAACATCGGATCCTTTTTCGATAAATCGTCGAAATCCTTGTTTGGTGGTTACTTCGGAATTCGAAAAAGTTTGTACTACACCGAAAACATTCTCTTTAAGATGGCTAAAAGATACAGCCGTGAAAACATCCCTCCCAAAGTCAGATGAAATGCGGAAACAGCTATTATTGAATCTGTTCCAGAAAGTCATACCTGAAGCATGAGCGCCGTAGGTGAAATTCTCCTTTTCCAGAAAGCGGCACCAGGCCACGCCCCCATTATCCAGCATGGCGCCATCCCAGGTTTGCATTGAATTAAAATTCCACGCCGGCACATAACTCCTATCCATGGTGCCATCATTTAAATAATTACGTTTGATTTGCCAGCGAATATTATTTTTAAGAATGGTAAAAATCCAGGACTCTTCAATCCCAAAATTGCTTTTACCAAACCTGATCCTGCTTATTGTGACTACGTTCCTATCAATTTTGACCAACGGAATTTCAGATGAATTTACCGATGAGTAAGTCACGTTCCCATCGGTAAAACCCGTATAAATACGATTGCCATTACTTACAACAGGATTTTTTTTGATCGTCAGCTGATCTATTTCACAACCTTTATCACATTTTAGCCGGATGGAAATACTTCCGGAACTATCCGATAGCGAAATTGTTTTTAAAGGCTTTAAATACTCAATAATTGATTTGATCTTCTGAGCATTACCAGAGAATGAAAAACAAACTAAAAGGATTACCAAGGTGATATTCTTCATCTTTATTCACTTTTGAACTTTGCGATTGGAATTTCTCAATTTGAATTTAGCTTTTACTTAGGTGCGGTTAACGGCAGGTTCAAAAATGCCAGTCCGATACTTCGCCGCATATGACTGACACTGTTACCTCCGGGTGCATCATACAATACGGCAAGTCTGTTTTTGTACCTGATCACATATGGCAAACCGATACACCGTTTTGACCATTTACAGTTTTGTCCGTCGAGAACTACTGCCTTGTTCGCAGGATTCCATTTATTCAGATCTTTTGACCAATAGACCCAGATGGCATCTGTGTACTCGCCATCCTTATCCAACCCGATATGATTGGTAAACAAAAACCATGTTTTGTTAGCCTTTTCAAAATACATGGAGGTATTTTCCACCTGTTCATCAGTTGGAATGATAGGTACTGAATCTATTTTCCACGGGCCATCGAGATCTTTGGTACGCGCAATGCAGATTGTCCTTTTAATGGTAAAATCGGCAGCAGAAAAAAACATTAAATATTCGTCCTTGTATTTGACAATAAACCCGGGTGAGGTTGTCGAACTATAAAATGTGTTTTCTTTGGGTTTAAATGGGATAATATCTCTGCGCTTCAACCAAGGACCATAAGGTGATTTCGACTCTGCTTTCATATTCAGATAAGGAAATGAAGGGATAAAATCGGGTGCAGCAGTGACATTAGGTGTACCCAGGTAAAACATGTGCCATTTTTTCCCGTCAAAATAGGTGGTTCCGTAGCTGGCGCTTTTTGAGTCCGGTTCATCTTTATTCCCCAGCTGAAGTACTGGTCCACGCTTTTCCCAATGAACCAGATCTTTGCTCACTGCCAGCGAAGTCAGCCATCCTTTTGGTCCGGCAGCATCGTAATGCATGCAAAAGGTAGAATCATCTGCCTTAAACATCCAAAGATCACGGGCGCCAAGAAAATCACATGAATCGGGGCCACCTCCATAAGCCATTACCATACCCATATCTTCAGCATTCATCCGGTACTTGCACTCCGGCCTGCCATCTTTATATTTTGGGTAGGTAAAACCCAGGAAAAGAAATGCAAGAAACAATATCTGTCTCATAATCATCTAATTACAATAATCAATATATCTGTTGTTAACTGTTCTTGATCATACCAGGATTCAGAAGTTTACTCCCCATTTATTAAAGTGTCCTTATCTGAACTAATTTGCAACTTAAAATTTCACCAGGTTGCTTTTTATAAATGACTGTAATTCTTTAATATTAACAGGTTTTGAAAAATAGGCATTACACCCTGCCCCGATTGCCTTTTCTCTGTCGCCAGTCAGACCATAAGCGGTTTGGGCAATAATGAACACCTTCTTATTGAATTGGCGAATACGTCTTGCAGCTTCATACCCATCAAATTCAGGCATTTGAATATCCAACAGTACCAGATCAATGTCGTCATTATTTTGACAAGCCGCGACTGCCTCAGATCCTGTTCTTACTACTAAGAGTTCATTTCCAAACATTCGAACCGCCAGTATAAGGAGTTTGGTGGATATTTCATCATCTTCGGCAATTAGTATTTTCAATCCCGGGCTAACATCTGCAATATTTTCTTCCGTCATCTCAGAAAGGGAATCGCCCTCATCTATATTTTCTTGGTTTTCAACATTATAAGGAATGGTAAAATAAAATGTGGAGCCAATATCCAACTTACTTTCCACGCGGATGTTACCTCCCAGAAGTTCAATATAAGCTTTAGTAATTGACAATCCCAACCCTGCACCCTGTAATGCCCTTTTATCATTGATATCGGCCTGAATAAACCGTTCAAAAATAGCTTCAACTCTATCTTCAGGAATTCCAATTCCAGTATCCTTCACAAAAAACTCAAGAAATTGCCCTTTTTTCGAATACCCCAATTCTATAGTTCCTTTGTCACTAAATTTGATCGCATTTTTCACCAGGTTCGTAAGAATGGCAAATATCTTTTCGCGGTCTGTTTTTATAACTGCCTTCTCTGATGACAAACCGGTTTTATAAGAACAGCTCATCCCTTTAGCCTCAATTTCAGGTTTAAAGAACGTGAATATATACTTGATCTGCTCATTAATATCTGTTTTAGAAATAACCACATTCATCTGGCCCGATTCTATTTTCGAAATATCAATAATATCGTTGATGATATTGAGCATACGAACACCACTTTTCTCGATAATTCCAATATATTCGAGATGATCTTTTCCTGAAAGATCGGGCTCTTTCAAAAGCCCGGCAAAACCAAGTATACCATTCATTGGAGTTCTGATTTCATGACTCATGTTAGCAAGAAACGCCGATTTTAAACGTTCGCTCTCCTGCGCCTGCTCTTTAGCAAGATACAGCTCCTGATTTAATTGCTTAAACTCCTCATTTTGAATTGCCAAAGCCTCGCTTTTTTCCTGAATCAACTGTTCCGCCTTTGCAATTTTGTTCCCAATCAATGCTGAATTTTTATTAATGATCAAAATACTCAACAATACCGCAACAAAAAGCAGGATCGCAGAATAAAATGCAGGATTTGCCAGATTCGAAGAGATGATCGTATCCAGAAAACCATGGATTACGATAATGGCTATAACCAATGGAATAAATGATGTAGATAATTGATATTGAATAGATTTCTTTGGGGACAATCCAAACGGTAATCCATTGAGGCGAATTAAAGTCAAACTTAGCAGAAAGAAACAAATAACCGTCGAAAAAGCAACCGGAAGGGCCATATTCTCTCCATAAAGAAGTGGAGTTCGGTAAATATAACCCGTTAAAAAGATAAAGGAGGCGACAAAAACAATATGATTTAAAACACTCTTAACAAAATTAATTAATCGATTGTTGTTTTTATAAAACAGAATTAAGTCGATACAGATAAAAATAAAGAAGGCCGCAGTAATCGGTGACATTCTTCCTTCCATCTCCTGATCAAAGTTTATTGTATTTTTAATAAATAAATTCTCAATATTCAGCGAGAATATAAAAAAATTGCGCAGGAGGACAATACCACAAATGATGATAATTGAGGATGAAATTAGCTTTGTAATCAATTTTAATAAAACTGTCTCCTTTAACTGGACTAAAAAAAAGATAATAAAACTAATGATAATTAATAAGGTAGCAGTGGAAGGGGCAATTGGAATATAGGGTGCAAAAACAGTTGTAAGAATCCTTTGACCTGTGGCCCATCCCAATAGTCCTGCCGAAGCAATAATAACAACAATTAAAAGAAAAAAATCTTTTCTGAGTAAGAAATTTCCTAGAACTCTTTTGTAATCAATCTTCGGCATACAATTAATAGTAATAACTCCTTAAAAGATTTATTCTGCTGGTAAATATACAGATATTAGATCATTTTCATATCCATGAAAAAAAAATCTATTTTATTGGTTGATTCAAATAAAATAGGAGATCAGACCAGGTCCATCTCCTATTTTTACAAGACAAATTGATAAAATGGCTAATCCTCAGTTTTATTGGCTGTTTTGGGATGCAACATAGTCAACTGCAAAACTACCGCAGCCAGCACAAAAATAGACAAAAGTGCAATATCCCGGCTTAGATTGCCCGAATCGGCCGATTTACCGAGAAAGGTGGTGATTACTGCCCCGGTAGAGATCCCGGCAAGATTCATCAAACCATATCCCGTAGCCCTGTAACGTGGTGATGCAAATTGACATAAGATGGGCATACAGTTTACGTCAAAGATTCCAAACCCTAAACCGAAGAGCGATGCCCCCAGTATAATTGGGAGAAATTCATGTCCAAATCCAATTAACAAGACCGATGGAATAGTCAGTGTCAAACCTATTGCCCCGGTAAATATCCTTCCCCGCATGTTCCGTTGAATCCATCTGTCAGATATCAAACCACCCATCAACACCCCAACGAGGGACGACAAAGCCATGGTGATGGTCGCAAGAGGTCCTGCATGTGACATATCAATATGCAAATTATTGGCAAAAAGTGTAGGCAGCCAGCTTTTAGTTGCCCATCCGGGTAAACTTGGCGCCGAGAAATAAAACAAAATTACCCAAAAAGAGATGTTGCCCAATAAGATACCCATCCCTTTAAACAACTCTTTAAACTTTTTCCACAGTGAATAAGTAAGATCCCGGGATATGGTATAAGCCTTTTTCTCTCTCAGTAGAAGTATAAGAATAATGCTGTAAAGAACACCAATTAATCCGAAAACGTGAAAGGTGGTTTGCCACGAAAAGTTTACTGCAATGGTAGCACCAAATCCTCCAAGGGCCTGCCCCAGATAAATACCGGTCATGTGTAATCCCACTGCCAGAGAGCGGGTTTTCCCCTGATGATAATCTGCGATAAGTGCAAGACCAGCAGGCATATAGAAAGCTTCACTCACCCCCATCAGCGCTCTAAGTATAAAAAGCTGATCAAAAGTTTTAGCAAAACCCATCATCATTGTAACTGCCGACCAGACAAATAAGCTCCCTACGATCATCCACTTACGGTTCAGCCGATCAGCAATTATGCCGGACACGGGGCTCATCAGCGCATAGATCCACAGAAAGATAGCCATTAAACGTCCAAAATTTGCAGCAGTATTTAATTCGGCAATATCGATCATCATGGTGGGTTTCATGGTCGAAAGCATCTGCCGGTCCAGATAGTTTAAAAGTGCTACAACCCACAACAGGGCAACAACCAGCCAGGGATACCATTTTTTTTCTTGCATAGCGAGAAGATATAATTTAATGATTAGAATTCCTATTTTACATATTTATCAAAAAAATCGTTCATCTTCCGCTGCGAATAGTCATTGACACGTTGAACGACGTCCATTGCATGAGGCCAGAACGGGACTTTATAATATACACAGGGAACACCCAGGCTGTCGAGCTTTGCTTTAAGAAGATCAGACTGACTATAAGGGACCAGATTGTCGGATGTCCCGTGAAGGATCATTGTGGGTGGATCGTTTTTATCAAGATATTGGATCGGCGATGCCTCCTTGTAAAGTTGGGGAGTCTCACTGTAAGGATGCCCAATCAGATTAACAACCAAACGTTGATTTTTCGCATATTCAGTTGTCAGGTCAATTGGTCCGTAAATATCCACTACCGCCTTTATCCGATGGGGAGCAAGGCGAACATTTGCAGTATCAGCACTTATTCCGGATTTCTTCCACTCGTATGCCGCCAGAAGGGCCAGATGAGCTCCCGCCGATCCACCGATCAAGGCAATCCTGTCCGGATCGTAACCGTATTTTTCACCATTCCTGAAAAACCATTGTACAGCATCTGTAATATCTTCGATACATGCAGGATAGGGCCCATCCTTTAACAGCCGGTAAGATACTGTGGCAGTCATATATCCTTTCCTGGCAAATGCCAGCAGATAGACCAGATAGTCAGATCGTTTACCATGACTCCACGATCCTCCATGAATAAAGACGAGCAGAGGCGCCGGTTTAACGACGTTTTTAGGCCGGTAGATATCCAATTGGAGTGATTTCCCATTGATATTTTTGTATTCAATGTCTTTGATCTCTTCTATATCCGCCGGAACAGGAGGATTTGTATCAATTACCTTTTCGAGCCCAAGGCCAAGCGCTATATACCCAGGCAGGATAAAATGATAGCCCACAGGTGGCTTATCAGGATTCAATGCCGACCATATCCGGGGGGTTGACACTAAAAGAAATCCTAAAAGAAATAGAACCAGTAAACCGAAAAGAAAACGCTTCAAAATTCTCATAAGTACAACTCTTTTTTATTTAATCTATTACCAACCTTTTCACCGGAAAGGTAAAGTAACTATTTAAGATATTTTTCAAAAAACAGGGTCATTTTTTCCTCCGAAAAGTGGTTGACCCTTTCGATGGCATCCATGGTGTGGGGCCACAAAGGAACCTTGTAATAAACATTGGGAACTCCCAGACTATCAAGTCGACCTTTCAACAGATCGGATTGGCTTATCGGCACGATCTGATCTGAGGTGCCATGCAGAATCATTGTTGGAGGATTGTTTTTATTCAGGTAATGGATCGGAGAGGCTTCCAGAAAGCGCTCAGGCGCCTGATCATAAGTGCGGGCAAGAAAATCGGTAACCGTTGAATTAGTCCTTGAAAATTCGGTGGTCAAATCAGTTGGCCCATAAATGTCAACCACGGCTTTGATCTTGTGCCTGATCTCCGGAACTACTGAAGAATCGGGGGTTGCACCATTTCTCTTCCATTCGTAACCTGCCAGCATGGCCAGATGTGCACCAGCCGAACCGCCTATCAATGCTATTCTGTCGGGATCGTAACCATAGTTATCCCCATTCTTATACAGCCACTGAACCGCATCTGTTATATCTTCGGCACAGGCAGGATAGGGAGCAACATTCAACAATCGGTAGGAAATCGTTGCAGTAACATAACCCTTTTTTGCAAAGGCAATAAGATAAACCAAATAATCAGCACGGTTGCCACTCTTCCAGCCACCTCCGTGAATAAACACGAGTAAAGGGGCTGGTTTGGTGACAGATTTGGATTTATAAATGTCAAGCTGAAGCGATTTTCCGTTGATATTTTTATATTCGATGTTTTTAATTTCAAGAATATCAGATGGTACAGACGGCCTTCTATCGATCATCTTTTCCAACCCAATCTTGATAGCGACATAGGTTGGTGTCAGAAAATGGTAGCCGACAGGTGGTTTATCAGGATTTAAGGCGGACCAAATCCGGGGGGTAACCATCAGTGATGCAAGGATGACAATGATCCAAATAAGGCCATAAAGAATACGTTTGAAAAGTCCGAATTTCATTCTTAATAGTTATGCTAATAATTTATTCAAACAACTTAATTTGTAAGGATAAAAGAAATCGATCACAATGTTTGGTCAATATTCCAATGAGGGTGACAAAAAGGCTGAAAAATCGCTTCCCATCTCTTCATAACGCTGTGTCTGCTCTGTGTTACTCTGTGACATATTTAGTTACACGGAGAACCACAGCGGATACACAGAGAGCCAATGAGTTTTTGGACAGCCTCATTTTTTGCGTTTTTGTAATTTTCAAATCTCTGAATTCCCTGATTATTTATTGAGTTCCCCCAAAATTTCCTTCAGGTTTTTATGGAGTGTTGGGGCGGTTTCCGAACCGAGAGAATTTTCTTCACCGTAAGGGGCCCCATCTTTTTTATAGGTATACGGGGCCTTAACATCCCACTGACTCTTGGGAACAATATAACCGATCTCATCATTGGCCAGGCCGATAACAAATTTGTATTTCCCATGCATCATATCCCTTACACAGGGAACCTCAACCGGTGCAATTTTAAAGTCCTGTCCTTCCGGTGCTTCAATACCTCCATTCAGAATCTCAGGATAAATCTCACCTGGCATGGTAGCAAATGATAGCGGGCCGATATTAAAAGCAGATATCTCGGAACGCATCTTCATCCATCCTGTTGTACCTCTGTCGAGAACACCCATGGATGTTCCAAGTTCAAACATGACATTATCGATGGATAAAAGGAGGGTACGGACGACCAGTGATATCGCAGCTGAGTCGATTTTTTCTTCCGGTTTTTCCATGGCATTCAAAGCCAAAAGAGCAAGTTGTTTTCCTTGCGCTTCTGCCTTTTCAAAAGTAGGCTCCTTAAATTCTTTTCCGGTGAAAGGGTCTTTGATTGTCAGTCGCGGATGAGTAGTCATCAATCCTCCAACAGCGCCGTTTGAATAGATGCATACGCCACCAATTCCTGGCTTCATCAAACTATCCTTGTTGAATACCCCCTTCTCAACCCCTTCGCGAACATAATGGCAAAAGTCGGAACTAATCAGCAAGTTGTCGCTCCATAAGGTCTCAGGGTGATCTCCCCATGACACCAATGATCCCAAAATCGTCCCCTTTTCTTTGTCAACAGCCTTGATTAATCTTAAACCCGAATCAAAGACCTCCGGTTTCCGGGTATCAATTGCCAGGGGCAGTGCCCCGGTCAGGTCCTGCGAAATTTCCAATCTTGCCGGACGCAGGTTTTTAACTGCAGTGACAACCGATTTTACGACCTGTGTTTTTACATATTCCAACCATTTCTTGTTAATCCCGCTCTTGAAATGTGAATCCCCCCAAAGACCCAATAAATCAGCACTTTCATGAGTATGGGTGGAGGAAACAATCGTATAGGTAACTCCTAAGTCGTGTGGAAGCCTCCCTCTGATATCAATAATATCATCG
Source organism: Prolixibacteraceae bacterium (assembly GCA_963675995.2). GTDB lineage: Bacteria > Bacteroidota > Bacteroidia > Bacteroidales > Prolixibacteraceae > JAAFHB01. Next base: position 304,540 of record CAXXIY010000001.1, read on the forward strand.
TTCATAAAACCGATCGCATCGAGTACAACAAGCGCCAGACGTGTTTTGCCGTCATCAATAACCATTGTTCTGGCCCAGACATCATCATGTATTCCGTTGGCTGCCCTGCTATTCCCGAATCCGGCAATCCACACCCCATCAAAAACTCCATTCCCGTTACCATCTGTGAACGTATCACCATCTTCGGGATGATACTCGGCATCCTTGTTTTTATCGACCCACCGGTCCGGAACCTCCGGGGTAATCGGGAATGCGGCAAATCCAGCTTTAAGTTCTGAGGGTTGGTTGTTTAAAACTTTCATATCTGCCTTATAACCCGGATTGCGATCCTTCAGGTTGGAATGAACCCAAAATATTATTACCAAAACAAGCCCGAGAAGCAGGTAGCCTAATGTCTTAAAGAAATTCTTCATAGTTTTATTTTTGATTCTGTTTATTATAATGAACAGCCCGTTCAACTTCTTCATTATCCAACGGCGGTCCCTGTTCTATTTTGCGCCAGTCAATCGTCCGTTGATACCTTTTCATTGATTTCTCTGCGTCAAACACACGTGAATCGTTTTTTTCGAGTGTGTAGGGTGTATAATCGGGAGTAGCGGTGAAGAAGTCCTGTAACAACGAGGCTGTTACATCAAACTGGTTGACATATTTTACATTGAGGATGTTGTAAATTGTTTTCAGTATTGATCCAAAGTTGGCGTGGGTATGTGATACATATCCTCTTTTCACATAGGGACCTGCCATCATCAAGACCGAACGGTGCGCATCAATATGATCGACTCCACCCTGAGGATCATCTTCTGTAATAATAACCAGCATATTTTTCCAGTATTTCGTCCTTGAGAGAAAATGGAGTATCCGACCTACTGCCAGGTCATTATCCGCCATAAAGGAATTGGGAGAATAGTAGCCATCGACAGGCCTTATACCGGCCCCATGATCGTTGGGGACCTGCATGGTCAGCAACGAGGGCAATTTTTCTTTCCCCTTTATCCATTTATCGGTAAACTCTTTCTCAAACTGATCCATTCTGTACTGGTCAGGAATATTGGTATTAAATCCTGCATAATTATGACTAGTCCTGTTAAACAACGCCTTTTGCATTGGGACCATTACGCCATGGGCAGCTCCTGTATTTACATCATTCCACTCTTCGCGGACAAGCGCCGTCTCATTAGCCTCGCCAAAATTGTAGAACGATACTTTGGCCCTGTCGAGCGCCTCCCAGAGCCCGCCAATCTCAGCATAATCTTCAGGATCCATGCTGCCGGTGGTGCCGGGGTGACGTCTGCCCGGCGCCTTTGAAAAAATCCTGGCCGATTTGGATACACTGGAGTTGGCCTCTACCCATTCGTTGGGAATAACACCCATCATCCAATGGTGCCCATGAATAGAGGCATCGCTGTCGCAGTAATAATTATCTGAAAACGAGAATTGTTTAGCTGCTTTAATATGATTGGGGCTTACCCTCATCTGCGGAAATTTCTTTCGCAGCGAGTCAGGCAAGGTATATTCATTGTTTATTCCAAACCGTGCAATCGTGCTGTCACCAGTGGCATTTTTTAATTGGCCAAATATCTCATCATAAGTTCGATTCTCCTTGGTGATGTAGACAACGTATTTAATAGGTGACTTCCGCACACCGGGAAGCGGGGGAAGGGGATTCGTTGCATCATCCGTCAAGGTGACACTTTTAAAGGTATTCTCTATCGACTGTTTAGTATAAGCGGCCAGCTGGGCGGCATCAGGCATCATCACCTTCTGAAAACTTCCCAACTGTAAATCGCCGACATAAAAACCCTGCGGCGGCGATACGAAACCCTTACCACCGTTAGGGCCTGCGCCCAAACCACGACAGGTAATGATGTAAATCTCCTTTTCGTCACTGGACAGCTTCACCCTTGTGGGGCCCCATCCGGACGGAATTAAACCTTTCGTCGTTTTGGATTGGACATCAACAACTGCTACAGCATTAAATCCCAGCAAAGCCACATACAGTGTTTTCTCATCTTTACTGAGCGTCAGACCAAATGGCAACAATCCCCGGTATTTGTCAATCCGTGAATCAACCAGTATCGGAATATGACCTAAAATCTTATGATTGTTGTAATCAATGATGGAAATATTGTCATTTGTGGCGTTGGAGACATAGGCAAATTGTTTACCGACTGCAATCGAATTAGGACTTGCACCCCCAACGACTTCTGCATCTTCGATCATATGGCCAATCTGGTGACCTGTTTTAAATTTATCAATCACCTTATTAGTAGCCAGATCAATTGTAAACACGCTCATGGCATCTGGATGCAACGGACTTCCGACACCGGGTATTTTACGTCCTTCAACCACAGTGCCGTTAATAGACTCCTTTGTATTGTCGCCGTAAGGATGATGAGAGATCATCAACGAATCATAATTGGCAGGGGTGGCGCCAGTAATTAAAGGATAGGAGTACATCCCCACATTGGCTACAAATGCGATCTTCCGGTCAGGGCTTAGGGTCAGTCCAAAAGGCTGACGTCCAACAGGTACCGATGCAGTAATCTTTTTAGTTGTCAGGTCGATCCGCACCATTCTGAAATTACCCCGATCCAACACAAGGATCTCATTATTCGATTCATTAAGAACCAGATCAGAGGTGAAACTGTCGTTATAGGTCACCCCCGAAACAATTCCATTCAGGGAGATCGAGTCGAGACGGGTGAAGTTCCTGATATCGTAAATGATTACTGCTCCATTATCCCCTCCACTGAGGTAGACCGTTTTTGAATCTCCTGAAAAAGCCACACCAAGATAAGATCCTTTGGATAAAGGTGATTTTATTTTCTTATCATAACTAGGAACACGGGTAGCCCCCATCGTTGGAAGATCGATGATTGTAAATACTCCATTATGGAGTGTCACCGATTTAGTACCATCCGGGGAAACAGCCATTCCAAAAGGGTCATTTGTAATCCGGATAAATTCGCCTGCAGGGGTTAAAAACCTTCCGCTGGGGAGGATTGTTGTACCCTGAACGTTTATTTTGGTGAACTTGTCACCGGCAGGAACTGTCAGGATCTCCAGTTTATTCTGTGAAAATCCAAAATTACAGCCTATCGCAAAAAAGGAAAAGGCAACAATGCGTAGTAAGTATCTCATCTTTTATTTATTTGAATCCAGTTTGATCACAAAGATCTGCTTTTTTTGATCATTTTTCACACCGACGGGCATTGAGCGGTTGAAGGCCATTGTTTTTTCATCATTGGACCACACCAAATTGGAAATCTCTTCGGCAGACCTGGCGGTCAATCTTATCATTCTTTGTTCAAAAGGACGATCTGAGATTTCGCAAAGGACAATACTGTTATCCCAGATGTAGGCAATCGATTTGCCGTCGTGGCTCCATCTGGCACCCGACTGAACAGCTGAAGTATGTTCTGTAACCTGCACTGCCTCACCACCCAAAGGTGAGATGAGAAAGATCTGCTGAATCCCATTTTTATCTCTTGCCAGAAAGGAGATCTGCTTTCCGTCGGGTGAAGAGCGGACAACACCGCCACATCCAGGGAATTTACTCTCTGCTGTATGGGTTAACCTGCGTTGAACAGTACCTTTGGGAGGCATGGGAAAGGAGGTTTTTGTCCCTTCAAGTGGACCAAATTCCCCGGCTACATTGATCGAATCAGGGATATCAACTACAAAAAGTTCATCCACCGGGTTTCCATCCTTGTTATTCACTTTCCCAATAAAAGCTCTGGCAACCTGCATGGAACCGTCAGGTTTTTGATAGCCTGAGGTACCTATCCAACTGTCAGAAGCGGCGTTGCTGATTTCATCACTCCCCGGTTTCGGAGAGGGTACTACCCTGACAACAACGGCGCTAAACCATGTTCCGGCAACATTCTCGCCAGCAGCATCCTGATCAACATTTACCCGATGGCGCTGATTGGAGACAGCAATGGTCCGCAGATTCCATTTAATTCCCGTTGAATCCTCCAGTTTTTTCATAAAGGCATCGTTATAGGTATATCCCACCCATTTTCCATCGCGGCTCCATTCATGCCGGTGCGTTCCCCCTCGCAGGGCACCAGGCGTAAACGGGTACGTCACATCTCTGGCATCCATAAGAATGGGAATGTTGGGTTGATTGTCGTTGACAATGACACCACTCCTTCTCCATTGCTGATAAGGATTCTTTTCGGTGCATACAGGCAATCCATGGATGAAAATCACCTTGTTTTCGATTGGATGGTAACTGGCGGCGCCAGCCCCTGGTCCGTAATCATGGTTATCATCAATGCCGAAAAGCACCTCTGTTTTACCCGTTTCAACATTTACACGTTCTACCGAAGGGCTGCCTCCGATTCCGCCTATTCCGGTCCGGGTATCATAAACCAACCATTTCCCGTCGGGTGAAAAATTGTCGTTATTATCCAGATCATGATTCTTTGTCTGATCATTCGTCAATTGAATTTCCTTTAAATAAGATTCAGTGGTGGAGCAAGATCCAAGGATCAAGAGTCCAATCAGCCATTTACAGTTCACGGTGTTTTAGTTTTAAAACAATTACTATTCAATTTATTATATCAATTATTTCTCCTTCAGGACATTTCTATTTTACGCTATGCTTTTCGCGTTCAATAGTTTCATCATCCATATCAGGCCCTTTTTCAATTTTCCGCCAATCGATGGTTTTGTTGTACCGTTTCATCGACTTTTGTGCATCATAAACCCGCGAATCGTTTACTTCGAGCGTATAAGGGGTATAATCGGGTGTTGGGGTGAAAAAATCCTGTAGCAACGATGCGGTCACATCAAACTGATTGACATAGGGAACATTCAAAATATTATAGATGGTTTTGAGGATTGATCCGAAATTGGCATGCGTATGAGAAACATACCCTTTTTTCACATAGGGTCCTTCCATCATTAAGACCGATCGGTGTGCATCAATGTGATCAACGCCTCCCTGCGGGTCATCTTCGGTAATAATGACCAACATATTTTTCCAGTATTTCGTCCTTGAGAGGAAATGGAGAATCCTTCCCACCGCTAGATCGTTATCAGCCATATAACCATGGGTGTAATAATAACCATCGTTTGGGCGGATGCCGGTACAATGGTCATTGGGAACCTGCATGGCAATAAAAGCTGGTAATTTTTCTTTCCCCTTAATCCATTTTTCTGTAAACTCCTTTTCGAACTGATCCATCCGGTACTGGTCAGGGATATTCACATTGAATCCGGCATAATTAAGACTGGTCCTTTTGAACAGTGCCTTTTGCATAGGGACCATTACGATATGCGATGCTCCCGTTTTTGTATCGTACCATTCGTCGCGCACATGGGCCGTTTCATTCGCTTCACCAAAGTTATAAAACGGAACTTTAGCCCGCTCAAGCGCTTCCCATAATCCACCTATTTCGCCAAAATCCTCAGGATCGACTGCCCCACCCGTTCCTGGCCACCTTCGGCCGGGAGCTTTCGAAAAAAGCTTAGCTGTTTTTGTTGTTGCTGCATTGGCCTCTACCCATTCGTTGGGTATAACCCCTACCATCCAGTGATGACCATGAATAGAGGCATCACTATCACAGTAATAATTATCAGAAAAAGACCATTGATTGGCAGCTTTAATATGGTTTGGCGAGATCCTTAGATTGGAAAGTTTCTTTCGCAAGGAATCGGGGAAGGTATATTCGCAATTGATGCCAAATCGTGCAAGAGTGCTGTCGCCAGCACCGTTTTTTAGCTTGCCAAAAATCTCATCATAGGTCCTGTTCTCCTTTGTGATATAAACCACATATTTGATGGGTGATTCCCGTAACCCTGGTAATGGTGGCAAAGGGTTTTTCACATCATCCACCATCCTGATGCTTTTAAAAGTATTATCTATGGATTGCCGGGTGTAAGCAGCTAATTGTGCAACATCAGGCATCATCACCTTCTGAAAACTACCAAGCTGAATATCTATAATATAATCTCCCTGAGGTGGCACGACAAAATCTTTGCCCCCGTTGGTACCGGCACCAAGTCCACGACAGGTAATGATGTATATCTCTTTTTCATCTTTTGATAATTGAACCCGTGTAGGTCCCCATCCTGAGGGAATCAACCCTTTGGTCGTTCCGGAAGTAACGTCAATTACTGCAACCGCGTTAAATCCGAGTAGGGCGACATAGAGTGTTTTTTCATCTTTGCTCAGCGTCAGACCAAAGGGTAATAACCCCCGGTATTTGTCAATTCTTGAATCAACCTTAATTGGAATATCCCCTAAAATCTTATGATTTTTATAGTCGATAATTGAGATATTGTCGTTTGTCGCGTTGGAAACATAGGCATATTGATTCCCGACAGCGATAGAATTCGGACTGGCACCACCTACCACCTCGGCTCCTTCGATCATATGACCGATCTGATGACCTGTTTTGAACTTATCAATCACTTTATTCGTTTCCAGATCAATTGTAAACACGCTCATGGCATCGGGATGGAGCGGACTTCCAACACCTGGAATCTTGCGTCCCTCTACTACTGTTCCGTTGATCGACTGCTTCGTATTATCACCATAAGGAAATTGGGAGATCATGATAGCGTCGAAATTGGCCGGAGTCGCTCCGGTTATTAACGGATAAGCGTACAAACCCACATTGGCGACAAAGGCTGTTTTTTTATCGGGACTTAAACTCAATCCAAAAGGTTGGCGACCAACCTTTATCGATGCTGAAATTTTTTTAGCGTTCAGATCGATGCGTACCATTCTGAAATTACCCCTGTCGAGAACGAGCAGTTCATTATTTGATTCGTTTAACACCAGGTCAGATGTAAAGCTATCCTGATAATCAACTCCGGCAATGACTCCATTCAGGGAGATGGCGCCCACCTTTGTGAAATTTTGGATATCATAAATAATCACTTCACCGTCATCGCCGCCACTCAGATAAACTGTTTTTGAATCCTTTGAAAAGGCAACACCCAGGAATGATCCGTGAAGCAAAGGTGATTTGATCTTTTGATCATAGCTCGGTACCCGGATCGCGTCCATCGTTTGAAGATCAACAATCGTTATCACCCCGTTATGAAGTGTGACCGATTTTTTCCCATCGGGTGAGATGGCCATTCCGTAAGGCCCGTCAGTTATGCGTATAAAAGTACCAGCCGGTGTTAACAGCCGGCCGCTGGGTAAAATTGAGATCCCGTCACTGTTTATTTCTGTAAACTTATTGCCTGCCGGGACCGACAGGATATCCACCTGGTTTTGTGAAAACCCGGCATTATTTATAAAAACGGCAATTATCAGAATAATTATCAAGCGGGTAACGAAAGTCATCATTAAAACATTAGTCATTATTGTACTTCAAATCGGAAATATCTTTGCTTTCCTGGATCAAAATCACTTCAGATTCAGATATTTCAACACAGCTTCATTCCCTTGCAGTGCATTAGCAGGGATGGGGTGCTCCTTGGTAAAAACCCTCAGGTCATCATCTGTCAGAATTTTTATAAAGCTTTCGTCGAATCCGTTTTTATAGGGAAGCTTACTAAGGCTTAATTTCAGGTGACGGGCGAGAAATGTGTATGCAACTGAGCGTTTGTTGTACCCATAATCATGGACCTCGGCAGGGAAGTGGGCGTTCTCGATTCGGTGTTCAGCATTATACAAGGCGTAAACTTTTTGAATGTAAGGATACTCGATGCGCGGTGTGTTGCAGGTCCAGTCGCTACCATCGGAGATCAGTAACATGGGTCTTGGCGCACAAAGTGCAGCAATTTCGACATTGTTGGTTTGGTGATTTTCACTTTTATGAACCGGCATTCCGCTTTCGCAGTTGCAACCGCCAAAGAAATGAGCCGATACCATCACAACAGGAACTGAAACCTTAATCCGGTTATCAATAGCGGTCAACATGATGGTTTGTGTTCCACCACCCGATTCACCTGTAATTCCTATTCTTTCAGGGTCGACATCGGGGCGCGAAAGTAAATAATCAAGTACACGCCGGCTGTTCCACGTCTGCAGCAGCAAAGCAATCGGAATATCATGTGTCACCTGACGTGAATCGGCATACCCCACCATATCGTAAATGAAAACTATTGCCCCCATTTTGGCGAAAGCTGCGCATCTGGTCTGAGCCTCTGCCATAAATCGTCTGTTGTCCCAATGGCCGTGAGGGGTGAGAATCGCTGCACACTTCTTCCCGGGATTGGCAGGGCGATAAATATTACCCGTCACGTAAAATCCTGGAAAACTCTCAAATGCAACATTCTCAACAATGTATCCATCCCCTTTGTGGGTATTGTTCACGATTAACTTAATCTCGCTGTCCACCTTTGGCATTTGATTGAGTTTCATCCCATCAATGATGCCGTTCCGGATAACGGTTGCCCTTTTTTCCCATGATTCCAGGTTGTTCCACTCCGAGGAAAACTTCTTTAACATCATATTCCCCTGATCTTCTGTCCAGTACTTACCACGGCACAACCTATCTTCCTGTGCATATCCATGAATGCTTAAACCTAAGAACATCAATAACAAGATTGATTTTACTGTTTTTAAAATTCTCATAATAATCTTTTGTATTTAGTTAGCAAACAGTTTTTAACACTCTTTTTACTGTCCAAAATTTTACGAATGAAACCTGCTAAAAATATAATTGCAGCACGCCAAATACTTCAGCTATTTTGGATAAAGCACATTAAATATTCACCTTAAAATTAAGAAAAAAAAAGTATCATCTGAAAAAAGTATAACTTTGAGAAAGGAACTGGATTACCTTAAGAATCTCTAAAAATCCATACTATGGAAAACCAAAACAAACCTGTTTTAAACCGAATGGTGTCGCTGGACGCATTGCGTGGATTTGATATGTTCTGGATTATGGGTGGAGGGGCCATTTTTGTTGGCCTTGGCCAACTTACAGGTTGGCCAGGACTTCAATGGTGGGCAGGACAACAGGAGCATGTGCCATGGCATGGATTCCATTTTGAAGATCTGATTTTTCCCCTCTTTCTCTTTATTGCCGGAATAGCCTTCCCATTTTCGATCGCAAACCGGATAGCCAGGAACGAAAGCCGTAAGTCGATTTACAGGCATATCGTCTCCCGGGCGTTGATCCTGGGTTTTCTTGGCTTTATCTATGTCAATAATGGTGTCAGATTCGACTTTGCCAATTTACGATATGCGAGTGTCCTGGCAAGAATTGGTCTGGCATGGATGTTTGCATCATTGATCTTTCTGAATACCAGCCTCAGATACAGGATTGTCTGGTTTTGGGGACTTCTGATCGGTTACTGGCTGTTGCTCCTTCTTTTTCCGGCTCATGACCTTGGCTCAACAGAGATCTTCTCGCAGGAAGGGAATCTGACCAGTTATATCGATCGTCATCTGCTTCCTGGCAAATTTTATCAGGGTAATCTCAATCACGATCCCGAGGGATTATTGGCAACTTTACCTGCCATTGGGACAGCGTTACTCGGTATGTTCACCGGTGAATTTATGATGTCAAGATACCTGAATGACAAGCCACTGCGCAAAGTGTCCTACCTGGTTTTGGCGGCAATTGCATTGATGATTACTGGACTGATCTGGGATATTGCCTTTCCAATTAATAAAAACCTCTGGACCAGCTCCTTTGTTTGTTTTGTGGGCGGACTGAGCCTACTGCTTTTTTCGCTCTTTTACCTTGTTATCGATGTATGGCAATACAAAAAATGGACCTTCATTTTTGTGGTTATAGGGATGAATCCAATAACCATCTACCTTGCTTTGAAAATAATTAATTTTAAACTGGCTACAAAATTTTTCTTTGGCGGAATCATTGATCTCCTCCCTGAGTCTTGGACAACGTTTATCAATGGAGTTGGAATAACCACAATTGGCTGGATATTCCTTTACTTACTTTATAAAAAGAAGATCTTCCTGAAAGTATGATTCACAACTAAATTAAATATTGTTCGTAAAATCCTCTATTTTTACCATTTAACTAAAAGAAGCTTCAAGCTATGAAAAACTTCAGTTTAACAACCATTATCATTCTGCTATTCAGCCTTATATTTAAATCAGCTTCAGGAGAAGAGAAGGCTTATTCCATCATTCCGGCGCCTGCTTCATTTACCCTGCAGTCAGGAAGTTTTGTTTTTTCTGAAAAGACCAAAATTATTGTTGCACCCTTAAACAGTGAGACCAGGCTTGCTGCCGATCTGCTGGCCCTTTTGGTTAAGAATCCCACAGGTTATCCCCTTGCTATTGCCGATGGGAAGAAGCCAGCCAATGGATCTGTGTTTATGTCTCTCGACGCAACGATAAAAAACGATGAAGGGTATCAACTTTCTGTCACATCTAAGGGGGTAACCCTACGGGCAAAAACTGCAGTAGGACTGTTTTATGCCGTTCAAACCATACGTCAATTACTACCTGTAGAGGTTGAGAAAAATAGTGTAATAAAAGGGATAAAACTTTCACTGCCGGCTTGTGAAATAGTCGATGAACCCCGTTTTGCATACAGGGGGATGCATCTGGATGTTGGTCGGCACCTTTTCCCGATTGCCAGCATTAAACGCTATATCGATATGCTTGCCCTGCACAAAATGAACACCTTTCACTGGCACCTTACAGAAGATCAGGGGTGGCGGATTGAGATTAAAAAATATCCGCGGCTAACTGAAATAGGCGCCTATCGTAAAGAGACAGTTGTGGGTCAACAAAAAAAGACAAATAATACTTTTGACGGAACCCCTTATGGAGGATTCTACACACAGAATGAAGTCAGGGATATCGTAAAATACGCCGGGTCTAAATTTATCACGGTGATCCCCGAGATCGAAATGCCGGGACATGCAATTGCGGCACTTACATCATATCCTGAATTGTCGTGTACAGGAGGGCCATTTGAAGTACGGAAATTATGGGGGGTTGAAGAAGATGTCTTTTGCGCAGGTAACGAACAGGTATTTAAATTTATACAGGATGTATTAACAGAGGTGATGGATCTATTCCCCTCCCAATATATACACATTGGCGGAGATGAGTGCCCGAAAAAGCGATGGGAAAAATGTCCTAAATGTCAGAAACGGATGAAAGATGAAGGGCTTAAAAACGAGATGGAACTTCAGAGTTATTTCATCAAAAGGATTGAAAAATTTGTAAGCTCAAAAGGGCGCAATATCATCGGATGGGACGAGATTCTTGAAGGCGGACTGGCTCCGGGAGCAACGGTGATGTCGTGGCGTGGTGAAGCAGGAGGTATTGAAGCTGCCAGATCGGGTCATAATGTAATCATGACCCCGGGGAAATATACCTATTTTTGCTATTATCAGAGTGAAAATCATGATGGTCAACCCCTTGCACTGGGAGGATATGTCCCTCTAGAATTGGTTTACGGCTACAACCCGACACCCAAAGAGCTGACCGCCGAGGAGCAAAAGCATATTCTTGGTCTTCAGGGATGTCTGTGGAGTGAACAAATACCTACGCCCGAAATTTTGGAATTTATGGCTTACCCACGGACCTTCGCTATTGCAGAAACGGGTTGGACCCCCAGTAGTCAGAAAAATTTTGAGAATTTCATTATCCGGTTAAAGGAATTAGGCAAAAGATATGATGCACTGGGAATTAATTATTTCAAGGGAGAATACCGGGATACGAAGGCACGGAAAGAGAAGAAATGAGTTCTTCGATGTCATTGGTCCTTTTAAAATCGCATAAACATTTAAATATTCTTCGTTTAGCTTAGAATGACAGCATTCTATTGGCTATTTTAGAATGGAGATTCCCCGCTGTGTTGGGAATGACAATAAGTTATACTATTGGAAAATAAATCATTCCTGATCAAATGTTATTCAGTTAACGGGAAAATTTGTAAATTTTCCCGTTAACTGAATATTTTTTTGTATATTTATAGTATCAATAAGTTGGGTTTCCGGTTGATCGTATGCAATCTAAAACTTACAAGATGAAAACCATTTTTTATATCTTTCTGCTATTTCACCTATCGTTCGGTTTATCCGCCCAAACATCTTTGACCTTTTCGAACAATGGACTCGTTATTGGCGATAGTTATACCTTTCGGGAGATTCAATTTCCAGATCCCGGGAACGGAGGTTCAAATCAGATCTGGGATTTTTCCGATATTCAATATACGGGAAAGAGTCAGGTGAGCAACATGCAGAGTGCCGCCGATCAAAAACTGGTCGGAGCCGCCAATTACAATTTATCACTTAGCGAGAACGGGTACGATTTCTTCATGAATACAACTGCCACTTCGCTTGAAGAGTGTGGCTACGAAAATGCTGCTTCGAAATTAACCCTCGCCTATTCAGATCCGGTTGTCAAAATGAAATATCCCTTTTCGTATGGTGATCAGTTCAGTGACCATTTTATTGCCGTTGCCTATTGTAATGATAATGAATCAAATAAAATTGACTTTTTTGGAGACCATGTTGTAACTGCCGATGGTTATGGCACCCTAATTTTACCAGACGGAATTATCCAAAATACCCTGAGGATAAAATCTGTAAAAAAAGGGTTGCAAATCAACATGTGTGGTATGACCAATGTAAATATCACCAAATACAGCTGGTTTGCAACAGGTTACAGATATCCGTTAGTTAGTCTGACGATAGCTGAAAACCAGACTGTCGGTGGAGGACTGCTAATTACCAAACTTGCATATACCAATACGCAGCAACAGAGTCTGATTAAAAGCGGTTCTCTTGCCGGAATAAATATTTCTCCCAAATCGGTTAATCAGGCCACTACCATTGGAAAATCTGAGGTTTCTGTCACACTCTCACCAAATCCCTTTATTGACAAACTTACCTACACTTATTCTTTAAGTGAATCAATGCCGGTTTCCATTGAACTCTATTCCATGGCAGGGAAAAACATTGGCTGGCTTTTCAACACCCGGACACAGCCTGTTGGTTTGCATACAGGTGAACTTAATCCAATGATGTACAGTTTAACTTCCGGCGTTTATTTCTTACGCTTCACCTTTGACAAACAGGTTGTTATCCGCAAAGTCATCAAAAATTAGGTCATTTTAATAAGATAAAAAATTGGCGAAAACGTGCATTCCTGCGTCATTAAAGTTCCCGCTTATCAACCTTTTCCAATTTCGTATCCTCCACACCAATCACCTGGTGTGTTGAGAAATTGGTTACATTTTTGAGCATAAACTGAGGCGCACCCTCCCCTTTTTGTGCATCAATATGGTAAAAGCTGGCATTATGAACATCATCCAACACAAAGGCAGGACGTTCGTCATGATTCATATAGCTCAAAACGACATCGCTTACTCGCAAACCTTTTACATAACGGAAATACATCCCATAAGCGGGCAAATTGTGCCAGCGATAGGGATCGGGATACATGTCGATATTCTGAGGAACTTCCTGGTTAATCGCCTCTTTTGAAGTCCCTCCCCGGCAAATAATCCTGATATTGCTCAGTATCAAGTCTTCAATATAATGACCCGGGATTCCCATCACCATGCCGGCGCCCAATCCGGGAAACTTTGTACGTCCACCAACATCGTAAACCAGGATATTACTGATGGTAATGCGTCTGCAAACGCCAACGGGTGTCCCTTCGGGGCCCCGCATCCGGGCATTTAGCCGGATAAAGAAGGGGGTATCGGTCACGTCGCGCATGGTAATACCATTGATTACTACATCTTCAATTAAACCTCCGTCGGAAGTTTCGATACAGATCCCGCGCGAATGTTCAAAAACACAATTGGAAACAGTGATATTCCGAAACCCTCCGTTTGATTCGGTTCCCATTTTCAATCGGCCTGTAATACTGTGATTTGCTTTCGGATCCTCATCCTTAAAATCCTTTTTGAAGGTCCCGTCCATCAGGGTGCCGTGATCATAACCATACACCTGGCAATTGGTGATGGTAACATTCTCGGTAGCCTTTGCATAACCCAGTCCGAATGATGATTTTAAGCAAAGCCCGTCGTCAGTAGGTGAGTTGATGTTACAGTTTGATATACGTACGTTTTTGCAGCAATCGATATCGAATGCATCACGGTCGGCATCGGCACGTACATTATCGATGGTCAGATTATCAACTCCTGTGGCCAAAATACAGAAATGGCCTCCGTGAAGTATGGAGACATCCCTGATTGTGACGTTGAAGCAGTTTTTTAATCCGATCGCTTTATTTCCTGACCCTTTGATGCCCGGCTTGTCATAGGTATACAGCCCTTTACCCCAGATCATTCCGTTTCCAGTGATTGCAATGTCACGCAGGCTATCGCCATAGATCAGACTGTTTTTCCAGTAGCTGTGCCCAAAATCCTGAAACTTTTTATACCATGCATCGGCTTCAGGTAAGTCATATCCCACGCCGTTCACCTCCTGGTCTCCGATCAGCACAGCTCCCTGATCCAGAAAAAGGGTGATCTTACTTTTCATCCGAATCGTAAACGAGAGAAAATCACCTGCAGGAAAATAAACTGTTCCCCCTCCATTCTTTACAGCAGCTTCTATAGCGCTGTTAATCGCCTTTGTATTATTGGTTTTACCATCTCCCTTTGCGCCAAAATCCAGCACATTATAAAAGATTGGTTTCGCCGATGTGGTCAGCGTTATTGAAATTAAGAAAAGAAAAATTAAGGAAATTTTGGAAATCATTTGATTATCAGTTAAAAATTAGCAATATATTGGAGTCATTTCCCCTATCAAGTGTTTTTAGCATCTTACTTAAGGATCGGATGACTGGGTTCTTGCCTTGAAAGTCACCCGGTCACTTCTCACTATTTGATGATCTACTGGTAAGCAGGAATTGACGGGCGCGGTTCACCCTCAAAAGTCAATTCAATAACAGATAACCAAGGATCAGGTGGATATTGAGGCATATCATGCAACCATACCCGGTCACCTTTTTGCGCTATCCTTGCATATTGCCCCGTCGCCAGCAGACAGGCCGATTTCACTTTTGAGCCACACCATGCGATTGGAACAGTTGAGCCCGGCCATCTTTGTATGAGGAGATAAACCTTATCTTTCACCCGTGTTGCCATTCCCAGGTTTGGGGCGCCAACCGGAGATGGACCTGCACCATAAAGTGCTTTCCCGTTCACTTTCATCCACTTTCCAATATTACTCAAAATCTCAGCCTGTTCAATTGGTATCACTCCTTCTCCGTCGGGACTGACATTCAAAAGAAAATTACCGTTTTGCGAAGAACATGATGCAAGCAGCCGTAAGATTTCGTGTACCGGTTTATAATTACGGTCATAACGGGCATACCCCCAAGTCCTGTTCATGCAAAAGCAAGATTCCCAGGGTCTGGGTTGTGCCGCTACCACATTTTCAGGCGTCGAGAAATCGCCCGGAAGTGCAGCCCGGTCGTTGATCAGAATTTCGGGTTGCAGTTTCCGCGCCATATCGAGGATCTGCTGCGATCGCCACCGTAAAGGATCATTGGGGTTGCATCCATCAAACCACAAAATATCTACCTTCCCATAATTGGATAGCAATTCCTGAACCTGCGCAAAAGCCTGGTCAGCTATCAATTTCATCGTTGGTTCTGATACGGTAGCACCCAAAGGAAGTACTCCCGGGAAATGCCAGTCCATCAGAGAGTAATAAAACCCCATTCGCATATCGGCTGCGTGGCAGGCATCAGCAAATTCCCTGACAAGATCGCGCTTTGCACCCGTTTTAACAGAGGTAAAATCGGAGACTTTGCTATCAAACAAGCAAAATCCATCGTGATGCCGGGTAGTCAGTACAACATATTTCATTCCGGCCTCCTTTGCCTTGGCGACCCACTCCTTAGGGTTAAAATCCTTAGGATTAAATTGATTCGCAAGAGCTGCATATTCCGAAAAAGGAACATGTTCCTGATACATGAGCCATTCACCGCGTGCAGGGATGGAATAGACCCCCCAATGGATAAACATCCCGAAACGGGCCTCCTGCCACCATGTCACGTCGGGATGGTTTTGTTTCTGAACAGAAACCTTATTCCCATTTTGGGTAAACGAGCTGACTGCAATCAGCAACGCACCAAATGTCAGTAACAATCTATATTTCATTTCCTGTTTTTTATAAATTCAATTAGTCCCTGAGGGTTATCGGTCTGAATACCGTCTGTTCCCCATTTGATAATTTGTTCCCACTCCTCTGGTGTCTCCTTTTTATCATCAACAAAAACTTTGGACTGATGGAGGTGAGCTGTCTTTACAAAACTTTCAGTTAACTGTCCCATATCACTTGCGATTACGCGCGGACGGACCTTGTTCACTACTTCCGGAATATTCTTTTCAGGTCCCGGATCGGGCATTGCGATGCATTTATAGCAAAGTTGCTTTAACTCAAGGATTAAATCCATATGTGAGGCAGGGATATACCACACAATCTCGCGTTCCATATCATATTTCTTGATGATCCTGAGCAATTCAGGAACTAAAGGTTCCTTAAGGTCAAGATAAATACCTATCTGACCGCGACACAATTGCATAATATCTTCAATACCCGGAATCCGCGTATTTTTCCAGTCAGGACCCGTTTTTTCACCGATATCCAGTTTTTTGATCTCTTCAAGGGTGAAATCTTTCACTTTTCCAGTTGTTCCAACGACATACTGATCGACAGAGGCATTGTGGACACTTACGATTCTTCCGTCTTTAGTAGCTCTTGTATCAATCTCTACAAAGTCACAACCCAGGTCAATAGCCTTTTGAATTGCCGGCAGCGAATTCTCCGGGATACCTATGTGGGCACCGCGATGAGCAATAATGTAAGTATTACCATGTTTTGGTTTTGGAAAATAGTCCCGGATTGCAGCTGTTACTTTACCGTCAGGTGTTTTTGCCGTTGCCCACTCTGGAACAGCTTTCAATGCATCCATAAAATTATGTATCACGTCGGTATGACAATCTTCCTGCCATCCCCCCTCCCTGAGCCAGTGCCATTCGCCCGTCTGATCGCAAACGACGCCATCTTCGCGAATAAAATAAGTGATCCATGAAAGGTTGCGGAAGGCCATATCACGATACATTTCCCCTCCTCCGGCTGCATAAAACATAGCGCACACTGCTCCAAAAGTTGAATTGATTCCTCCCCATGCCCGTCGGTCGGTATCCTGTTCCCCAACACAGGTAACACCTCCCGGACGATCCATGCCAAAATTCCTGATTGCAAACTGAATGCATTGCTCAGCATGATTCTTCCACAACGGATCGAGTGCCTCTCTCTTTTCGATGAGGTACCGGGCCATGTTCAGCGGCGCCCATGCATTTCGGTTATCCTCCTTTGGCTGATCTTCAAAAAACTGGACCCACAAACATTTCGCTTTGTCTTCCGGTGCTTTCAGTTGGAAATCGACGATCCATCCCCATAATTCATCACGTGACTTTTTAAATTCCGGATATCCCATTTCGAGCAGACGATCCCAAAGTCTTAATATATAAACCATATTACCACTTCTTTCACCCCAATATTTACCGGTAACAGCATCCACCCTGAAAGGCCAAGGAGAATGAAGGGCATCCCCTTTCCGCATATTTTTCACTAAAACCTGCGCGTTGTGTACCGCCTGATCAAGATACTTTTTTTCCTTTGTCTCCTGGTAAAGTTCCAGCAAGGCAAAACCGGCAATTCCCCCCTTGTCGGGTTCAATTACATTCTTGCCGTAATCTGCATCATTCTGAGAACTTTGTTTCAAAGGGAAATCGGTGATAAGCCCTGTTGACCGGGTAAAACCGGGATAAGCCCCTTCATTGGCGGTATTTGTCTCCTTCACCAGATAATCGCCCATTTTCCTGGCAACATTAAGTACCCTGGGATCAGACTTCCCTTTGTATTCCCAGTATTTCAGGTAAGAGATAATCCCCATCCCATCCTGTGTAGCCGGAATAAAGTCATTCCGGTAAGGCTGGTAATGCTCATTCATAAATGTGACGTAAACATAGCAGGGATATCCATGTTCGTTTACGGGAGCTTTTAAATACCAGTTCATCTCCCTTTCAATGGCATCGTCCCAGGTGGTCCACGGAGTTAACTTCGGTTCTTTCAGATTGTCATCATAAATGGGTTCATGCCACCCGATTTTTGCAGGCATATAGTTATGAATAGCCTGAGCATACCCCTCCTTTTTAGGAAGAATAAGGAACAGCGCTGCCGTAAGTGTAAACAAGAAAATATTGGTTTTGGAAGATCTCATGGTTCAATTTCAGATGAACCCAAAAATAGCGATGGTTTTGGTCAATAACTTCTGAAATCTTAGGAAAAGCACATTAAATATTACCATTTTTCATATTTAATCAGCATGCATTTTGTACTTTTGAACAACAATCGAAGTCTGATTATAATCCTGGAGTTATGATGTGGAAAAAAACTGTTCCGGTTCTTCTTTGTCTAATCGTTTTATACCAGTTTGGAAATTGTGTCATTGCTGCTAAACTGAGTGAGCGTGATCCATCAAATGCTTACTACAACGTGAAAAATTATGGTGCGAAAGCAGACGGGGTTGACAAAGATACCCATGCGGTTCAGAATGCTATTGACTCCTGTAAATCCCACGGCGGAGGAACCGTTTATTTCCCGCCGGGAACCTACATCTGCGGAAGTCTCCATTTAAAAAGCAATATCGCATTGTATCTTGATCATGGAGCGGTAATCAAAATGTCAACGGATCAAGAAGACTTTGATCCTTATGAAAAGCTGGATTTTAAAACTGCAGGGGATAAGGAGACCAGTTTTTTCCATTATGCACTTATCTGGGGTGAAGACCTTGAACATATCGCGATTCTGGGTTCCGGGATCATTGATGGAAACAGGGTAAAAAGGGGTGGTCCCAAACCAATCGCTTTAAAACGTTGCAGCCAGGTTACCATCAGGGATATCACCCTAAAAAATGCCCCAAATTATAACATCAGCCTGTTGGGTACTGATTTTGTGACGATATCCGGGGTTACCATCCTGAATGGTTACAGTGATGGCATAGATCCGGATGCCTGTAAAAATGTCAGAATATCTGATTGTTTTATTGACTGTTATGATGACGCCATCGTTCCAAAGGCCAGCTTTTCGCTGGGTGAGCGTCGTTCGGTTGAAAACCTCACGGTAACCAATTGCACACTGGCTACCAATTGCAATGCCTTTAAATTCGGGACTGAGTCAGGTGGCGGATTTAAAAATGTAACCTTCTCCAACTCCACAATACTTCCCCGAAAAATTGGAAGGCCGGCTGATTCAGGAATCTCTTTGGAGTCTGTGGATGGAGCTGAAATTGAAGGGGTAACCATATGCAATATTGCGATGACCAACATAAAATCACCTGTGTTTCTGCGGCTTGGAAACCGGGGAAGGGATATGCAAACCCCAACCCCGGGCTATTTAAGAAATGTGATAATCAGTAATATTACCGCAACCGGAGCATTACAGGCGTCGATCATTGCTGGAATCCCGGGGTTTCCGGTAGAGAACATCACGTTGAACAATTTTAAAATAGCTTGTGCTGGAGGCGGGTCATTTGATGGCAAAATTGAAAGTGTGCCGGAGCTAATCGACAAATACCCCGACTCAGATATGTTTGGGGCAATCCCTTCCTGGGGATTCTATTGCCGACACGCAAAGAACCTGAGACTTGAGTCAATTGAGCTGACAGTTGATCACCCTGACAAACGATCTGCATTCATTTTTGAGGATGTGGCAAAATTGAACATCGTTGCTGTTGCCGCCGAAAGAAACGAAGGGGCGCCTTCACTCCTGTATTTCAAAGATACTAAACAAGTGGTGATTAGCGGCTGTCGGATTCCGAAGAATGAATCAATTTTTATTAATGTAATACCGAGTCAGAAAAAAGAGATTCATCTGATTGACAATGTAATAATCAGAAATTAAGATTCAGAATACATCAAAATAAATTTAAAAATGAACCAATCGAAAGAAGAGAGCAAGATTCCGGTTTTTATTCAGACTGCCTTTCCGGCTCAGCCCGATCTGGATAATTGGAAACAGGTAGGAGAAGAGGAGGCCCAAATGGTTTACGATATGACCATTCGGAATGAACTTTCCGGAGGGACTCCTGTTGTTCGCGAATTTGAGAAGAGCTGGCGCGAATGGCTGAATGTAAAATATGCCATTTCGACCTTTAACGGAACATCGGCTTTGTATTGTTCCTATTTTGGAGTGGGTGTCGGTCCTGGAGATGAGATCATTTGTCCCGTCTATACCTGGATCTGTACCATTGCCCCAGCCCTTTTTCTGGGTGCACGGCCCGTTTTTGCGGAGTGCGATCCGGAAACCCTCCAAATCGATCCCGAAGATATCCTTCGAAAGATAACCCCCAAAACCAGGGCAATCGTTGTGGTTCATTTATGGGGAAATGTTTGCGATATGGACCGGATCATGGAGATCAGCAGAACGACTGGAATTCCTATCATTGAAGATTGCTCTCATGCCCATGGCGCGACGTACAAAGGGAAAATGGTTGGCTCAATCGGTCAGGTCGGAGCATGGAGTTTGCAGGGGAGTAAAGCCCTTAGTGCCGGAGAGGGCGGAATGATCGCAACCAATGATGCAGAAATATTTGAACGGGCCTGCCTTGCCGGACAGGTGAACCGACTTGGAGGAATCGACTTATTGACAGAAAAATACGCTGATCTGCAACCCCTGGGATTGGGAATGAAATTCAGGGCACACCCCTTGGGGATGGGGATTGCCACTGTTCAGTTTAAAAAACTCCCGGGTTTAAATCTTCGAAGGAAGAGCTATGTCGAGTACGTTGAGGAGCAACTCAAAAATATTCCCGGTTTGAGCCCTTTAAAAGTTTACCAGGGGGCTGAACGTGGCGGATATTATGCCTTCCCCATCCTTTATCACCCGGAGGAGATGAAAGGAATACCAACTTCAACAATAATTCAGCTCATTCAGCAAGAGGGACTTAATGCATCAGCAAGTCCTTATGGTTTGTTACATGGGTTAAAATTGTTCGCCAAAGGATTCGATATTTTTACACATGAGCGCGGACCTCTGTCGGGTGATTACCAGGGATATCAGGAAGGGGACTTCCCTGTTACCGAAGCCATTTTTCAGCGACTGATCTTTTTACCTGTCCTTTCTGATCCGGTACCGGGCGCCGCGGAGAAAGTTGTGGCGATGTTGAAACGGGCGGTAAACAGGTTAGAGGAAATGTGAGAATAATGATTTTTATGGCTCTACTAAGGTTAAAAGGGTAGGTCAATAAGGTTTGAAAATGCAAAAACCTTATTGACCTTATTTTTCAAGATGAAACAACGCCCCTGCCGGTATCTCCTGTTTCGCAATACCTGGCCCTTCCCACATGACCCTATTAAATTTTCTCGCGCCAAGCTGGAAATACTTCTCAAGGACCGCGTACTTGCCTTTGCGCAGTGCGATAGTCCTTAAACCCCCTCCAAGAAATTCCTTCCCATCGAGGTAAAGAGTACACCGGTCGTTTACCTTGATCGAAAAAGTATAAATTCCATCTTTTGGAACATCCAGATATCCGGAATAGATGTAGCCAAAATAGTCTTCCCGCTTCCGCTTTTCTATTGTAAACGATGGAATAATCCCACTTTCAAGTGGAGTCAGTTTATCCAGGTCGTCTACTTCCATCACCTGAGCGTGGTAATATTTGTAATTCAATCCTTTTACAAAATGTCCTGTACCTTCCAGGTTCTTATATTTTTCAAACTCCAGTTTATTTACCCGGACGGCTACCGGCAGGCTGGGTAAAAGACCGGCTTTAAAAGCGGCAAACCTTAAACTGGTCGTTTTATCCAAAGTTACCGGAGCGGTATAAAGTGAAGATTTTTCGGTCGGCCGGCTTCCATCGATAGTGTAATAAATCTTTGCTTTCGGATCATCACAGAAAAGGGTCACTTTACCCGTCTGAAGAAAGTATTCATCGGAAGTAACCGCATAGGGTAGCATAACTGCTGATTCAAATTTCCCGCTTGAAGGCCGGTCTTCCCGGGCAGTTCCCCACCCCTTGTTGGGGATTGCCCCCATTTCAAAAACCAGTTCGGCACCATTGAGGATATCCTGATGGGTAAACCACGATTTTGTATAAGGGGCTTCGTTAAGTGTAACCGCCTGAATATATTTATTTTCAGCTGATGGTTGATTTGCCCTGATCGAAAATTTCTTCCCATTTTCAAGATGGATAGTTACCTTATCAAATATCGGAGTGCCAATCACATAATCAGGTGTCCCGGGACAAACCTGGTAAAACCCCATCGCACTCAGGATATACCATGCCGACATCTGTCCGCAATCCTCATTTCCGCTCAGGCCATTGGGTTGATCATCATACAAGGTATCGAGAATTTGTCTCACGATCGCCATTGTCTTCCATGGAACTCCCGCATAATTGTATAAATAGGCCATATGGTGACTGGGCTCATTCCCATGCGCATATTGCCCGATCAATCCTGTGGCATCGATGGCATTTTGATCATGCTTCGATTGCTTTGTAAAAAGGGTATCCATCCAGGCGATGAATTTCTGATCACCCCCAATCAGTCCGATTAACCCGTTCACATCGTGGGGAGCAAACAGACTGTACTGAAAAGAGTTCCCCTCAACAAAATGTTCACTTCCCTCAGATGGATCAAAAGGAGCCACCCACCTCCTGTCAGAATTTTTAGGACGCATAAATCCCGTTGAAGGATCATACATATTTTTGTAAAACTGAGCACGGTAACTGTAATCGTGAAAATCCTCCTCCTGGTTGAGCAGCTTTGCCATTTGTGAAACACTCCAGTCGTTATAGGAATATTCCATTACCTCCGATACCGAGCCACCTGATTTATCAGCAGGAATATATCCAAGATCCTTATAATAGCCAATGTTCTCAACCCGTTTCTTCATCGCTTCGTAAGCCAGTTTTTGATCAAAACCACGAATCCCTTTCATATACCCATCCAGAATCACCGAGTGGGTGTGATAACCAATCATCACTGCAGTATTATTACCAGCCAGCTCCCATTGGGGCAGCACTCCGCTGATGCGGTACATCTCCAGAAAAGTTTTGATAAATTCCTGATAACGCGCTGGATCTATGATCGTATAAAGTGGCATGTTTGCACGGAAAGTGTCCCATAACGAGAAGACGGTGTAGTTCGTAAATCCTTCCGCCTTATGGATTTTATGATCTACACCGCGATATCTGTTGTCAACATCCATAAAAATATTTGGAGCGATGGCAGTATGATAGAGGGCAGTATAGAAGATACGCTGTTGCTTATTCGTTCCACCCTCAACGTCAATTTTTGAGAGAAAACTGTTCCAGCTGCGTTTGGCATCATTGGCAATTTTCCCGAAATCCCACCCCGGATTCTCTGCCTCCAGGTTTTTTCTTGCACCGGCAATATCGACAGCTGAGATCCCGATTTTCACCAGTACTTCCTCTTGATCCTTCGTCTGAAACTGCACAAAAGCCCTGATATTTGTCCCCTCAGCTTTCTTTATCCCACCAACCAGTTTATCATCAAGTGCAATACCCGACGACTTAAATGGCTTTGAAAATTTCGCATAGAAATAGACATACTGATCGTCAGCCCACCTTCTGGATCTGCGCAACCCCTGAATCTCTGTATCGCTGATTATTTCAATATTCGATTCCAATACATGGTCTCTGTTCTTCAGATCAATAATGATATTCGATTGCTTGGATGCAGGGAAAGTGTAACGGTGGAACGCTGAACGGGTGGTGGCTGTCAGTTCAGCCTTCACATTGTCATCATCGAGCAGGACACTGTAATATCCGGGAGACGCATGTTCGTTGGCATGACTGAATGCCGAACGGTATCCCGATTTCGGATCATGCTCATCACCTGGCAGGATCTGAACCTTTCCAACCGTAGGCATCAGTAAAACATCACAATATTCCGGAGCCCCTGTGCCACTCAGATGGGTCTGACTGAATCCCATGATCGTTTTATCGGAATAATGATATCCCGATGAGCCATCCCAATCCTCCCAGCGGGTATCAGGACTGATCTGAACCATCCCAAACGGGACTGTAGCTCCGGGGAAGGTGTGTCCGTGTCCACCGGTTCCGATAAACGGGTCAACGAAGGAGACATACGCTTTCTTAGAATCCGGCACGGTGCATGATGCAAGTGCAAAAATCAGAACTGGAATGAATAATCTCATTGTGAATAGTTTAGTTTGTTGTAAATGCACTTTAAATTTTACTACTTTAACAGAATTACCGGTGATTTGATTCTGCTTTCAAGGTCTTTAAGGCTGATCTCCTCCAGAGTGGCTTTTGTTGTATTGCTAAACCATCCGCAAAAGAGAACTTTTTTAGTCGAAACAGATTGTACCACCTTCCAGCAATAAGTGGGAACAGCTACTTTACCGATCTTTTTATTTCCGAAGAATCCCCCGCAAACGATATATAGTTTATCGGTTTGGGACCATTTCCTGATTTGCGTTTCATTCTTTTTCCAGATGCCACGATTGAGGTTCGGCGTCTGTGGCAAACAATTGTAGTATCTGAAAGTTAGTTCATCCTTTGTGCAATCATATGCAAAATCTTCAGCATTTGCAAGGTGTCCCTTTTCATAATGACTCCCTTTAAAATCATCATCTGTAGCACATTGAAGATTAGGCTCATCATTCTTGAAATGGAAGTTCTCCCGTTTGCAATTGCCTCCCCCTTTATAAAGGAGGTAACTGATATATCTCGGGGCATGAAAGGTGTTGCTAAAATCCACCTTATAAATCCCCTTATCTACTATCAGTTGTGAGAAGACCGAACCCCACAGGCACAGAATAAGGGAGAGTGTAAGAACTGTTCTTTGCATATTCATTTATTAACAGATACAACTAATTGAAAATCAGCCTATCATTGAGCTATTTTCTTTTACGTAAATTCACAACTCTTATATTAACCGGTTGAATTTGAGGTAAATCCGATGAAGGTTTATCGAGGTAAAAATAGGCTGTGGCTGAGACGTCATCTGACCTGTAAAAATTTGTCCACCCTTTTAGTTTACCTTTTGGGTCTAATTTAACAGGAGATCCCGGGGTAAAGATCGGAGTCAATAAACCCTCACTATCTATTGAAACAGGAATCAAAGGGGCACCTTCATCCTGGTAACCGGCAACAGTTGCCAAATCAGCACCCCCGATTTGCTGAAGAGTTGCACAGATATTCTCTTTAAAAAAAATGGGATCAGGTAAATGAAACCGGTAAAATGCCCACTCTTTTAACGAATCATCAGCCACAGTGCATCCGGTAAAGTTATTGACATACTTCCCTTGTCCCCAGGCAGTTCCAATATAATCCTCCGTGCCGGTGCCGGCCAGGGTGGGAAACTCCGTATCCCCGTCGATATACATCTTCACTTCACCTTCTCCAAACCACGATCGCTTATACCGGGGGTTGGCGCTTACACCAACATTGGAACCCAAAAACCTCCCTTTACCTGTTACTTTTGGTAATATTTCAAAATCTTTCCCCAGCCGGGTTGCCGTATCACGGTGCCAATAAGCATGAAAATACATATTCTTATCATTCCAGGTATTAGATAAACAGTAATCTACATCAAAAAAGAGATATCTTAACTTTTGTGTCCCCTCATTGGTGATTACGATCTTAGCCCCTTTTCTGAATGGCATGGGGATAAAGCAGTTGAAAGACCTCCCTTCTGCATTTGCAAACAAGGCATTCTGAAAAGCGACAGCCTTACCAAGTCCGACCCCAAAGAAATCCCCCAATGGCGCTGATACTGCCGCCTTCTTTACATTATCCCAAAACATCTCAATCTTCAACGAACGGAGCATTTCTGGAGAACGATCATTGATGGTAATCCAAATCCGGGTTATAATCCCCTGGCCCTGAATATCAAGCAATGAACGTGATTGCCCAATTCCGATTGAATCGCATGGGTGGCCTTTCGCACCATTATTTGATCGGCCTCCGTTTCCCTTTTCCCCATTCAGATTCTCCGGACTGCTCCAGCGGGCTTCAAGGTTATTGTTATATTCAAAAAGGCTGTAGGAAGAACCTGATTTGATAGGTTCTTCTCTGCAACCTGTTAAGAAACTGCCTGAGATAATCGCAATTATTAGGATGGTTAAAAATATTTTAGGTGAGATTCTGATCATGGAGATTTCATTTATTGGTATTTTATTGTGAAATTAACATCTTTTGCAATTAATCCTTCGTTTAATTTCTTTTAATATATCTTTGAAAACAAAATTTTAAAGTCAATCGCAATACGATTATGAAAAAACGAATTACGCTATCGTTCTTTTGCATTTCACTCCTGTTGTGTAACTTAAAAGCACAGGAAATCATCCCGTTATATAATAAGGAGATCCCCAATTCGATCTCCTATCCGATGAAGGAAGTTACACTTAACTGGGATGGCCAATTTGGAGGTTACAGAAATATCTCAAAACCTACGTTGGAAATTTATCTTCCGACGAAAGAACAATCTAATGGTTCTGCGGTAATTGTTTGCCCCGGGGGTGGTTATGGAATGGAAAGTTACCGTATGGAGGGACTCAACATTGCCAAAACATTCATCAATCACGGTACTGCAGCTTTTATCCTGAAATACCGGTTACCTTCCGATTCAATCATGCCCGATAAATCGATTGGTCCGTTACAGGATGCCCAACAGGCCATAAAACTGGTGCGACAGCGGTGCTCAAAATGGAATATTGATCCAAAAAAGATAGGGATAATGGGGTTTTCGGCTGGCGGTCATCTGGCTTCAACGGCTGGTACCCATTTCGATACCTGTCTGGTCGCCAACAAGAAGAACATTAGTGTTCGTCCCGATTTTATGATCCTCATTTATCCGGTAATCTCTACAAACGAAAAGCTGACACATCCAGGCTCAATGCGAAATCTGCTGGGTTCAAATCCTACTGCAAAACAACTTGAATTCTTCTCGAATGAACTACATGTAACCGATCAAACGCCTCCAACCTATCTGACTCATACCGGAGATGACAAAGTGGTGGATGTGGATAACAGCATAGCATTTTATGAAGCGCTAAGGCATCATAAGGTACCTGCCGAAATGCATCTCTATCCCAAAGGGAATCATGGTTTTGTATTGTCCATCCCGACAGAGGAGTGGATGGCCCCTTTATTTCTTTGGATGAAAAGTAATAAATGGATAAATTAAATGTTTGTCTGAATTTAACCTTCCTTGTATCCAGGATTAAAATTCAAAAAACAAGTCCTTTCGATTATATCGATTTTATTTTGAAAGGAAAGCATCAATCCTTAATTTGATATTTTGCCTGATATTCATCCAGAAAAGGTTGTAATCGTAAATATGAAGATTCTTGATCCGGGCTTTTTTCTCATCCAAAATCCCTTCGGTATCAACCCATAGGATTTTAGCAGTTGGTTCAATTTCGGTACCAACCGTATGAGGAATAAGGTTTCTGAAATCCATCATAATTCCTTCGTGCATTTCGGGCGATACTGATTTTTCATCAGTTGTCCAGGTCAGCGGGTTCACGCAAACTGAATTCCCCTTCTCGGCTGCAACGCCTTTAGGAATCTCCCCTTTTGCGTAGCTTCGCCATCCAACAAAACAACCAGTCTGGCTGGCATGATCACCGACAGAAAGCTTTCGGAATGCATCTTTCCTGATTGGATAACCAATCACGTAGGCACAAACCAGCCGCTTTTGCAAAGGTTTTCCATCGAAAAACTCCTGCAAAAGCCGGATGGCATGAAGGCTCCCCTGACTATGGGATGCAATTATAATTGGGCGGTGATTATTGTAATTTTTTAGAAAATAAAGAAATGCCTTTCGGACGTCACTGTATGCAAGGTCAAAAGCTTTTTTTGCAGTCGGAGTGCCATAAACATAAAACGACTTCATATTGGCCTGTCGGTACCGGGGGGCAAACACCCGGCAGCTTCCGTTAAATACTGTTGCCTGAAAAAGGATAGATCTTGAATCTGTTGTATGATTGACAATTGTATCTCGCAGGTCGGCATTCCAGGCTACTGTTTTAGCTTCTCCGAAAAAGGAGGTTGGATGAATGAAAAATACATCCGCACGTGCATCCCTGGCCTCAGATCTTAAGAAATCGGGAATACTATCGCTGGTATCCTCCTTAAATGGTGAAGCAGCCCAGTCATTAATGTTGCTGTAATCGGGTTCCGGACCGCTGTTCTCAACCGTATTTCGATTTAATTTTCGTTCCACAATCTTTTTAACGATCCTGCCCCGTTTATCGGATGGTGCAAAAGCAAGAAGCATGAGTGCTGCCAGAATAAAAAGAAGATTTTTCATAAGATTCAAAGTAAATAAAATACGGAATACCGTAAGATTTGTAGAAAAGATGAAGAAGCGATGTTAGGAGGTACTGAGTACCGTAATAATTATTTTTATTGATGTACCGGCAGATGAGTCATCTCAAAACGCAAAGTTCCACCATTGGCGATCTCTGAATGAAGTAGCCAGTAACGATCGAGAAGAACGTCATTCAACCATATTGACTTTACAAATTTGTTTTCTGCACTATAATTATCTGCCACAATGTTTAGAATTTTGTCCCCTATTTTTATCATCGCCTTTTTAAAGAGAGGGGCTCCGATCTGGTAGCGATCCGATCCGGCAACCGGATATAAACCTAGCGAACTCCAGACATACCATGATGATAATGTCCCGGCATCATCATCACCATCAATCCCTTCATATCCTGCGCCATACTTATTATCGAGAATCCACCGCACCCATTTCTGGGTCAGGTCGGGACGCCCTGCAGAATTAAAAAGATAGGCAGCATGAAGATCCGGCTCATTGCCATGCCAGTAATAGGAACCGGGGCTCCAGGTTCCCCGTTTGGGATCTGAAAATGCAAAGAAATCATTGAGCTCGCTGACAAAATAATCTTTACTTTTAAATAACGATATCAATCCCTCCGGATCAAAAAACAGCGCCCAACGCCATTGGAGTGCACTCCCCTCAACATAGCCGTTTGTGTATTTATGATCGAAATCGAAATAGGTTAATTTTAGTGGCTTAAAATTTTTCACAAATTCGCCGGAGGCAGTCCTGGGGTGGAAGTATTGAGTTTCCGGATTCCAGATATTCCGGTAATATTGTGAGTGGTTCGCAAATAATTTTGCATCCTCTTCGTGCCCAAGCTCCTTTGCAAGTTTCGAAACGGCGTCATCCGCATAGGCATATTCCAGTGTTTTACTGACCGACTCATCCATCAAATCATCGGGACAATAGTGATATTTCACGCAATCAGCCATCCCATCTCTTGGGTTATAACCTCCTCTTTTGGGTTCAATACCTAAAGCAGCCCTGCGCATGGCCTGATAAACAGTCTCCACATCAAAATCCTTTACTCCTTTCAGGTACGATTCGGTAAGGACAATATCGGCCGAAGCACCAAGCATAGAACCGGTATAACCATATCCGGAAGGCCATCTTGGCAGAACACCACCCTGCTCGCACATTTTAACGAGTGACACCATCATATCACGCTGCTCTTTTGGGGCAATTAAAGTAAAAAGCGGGTGGATGGTCCGGAAGGTATCCCATAACGAAAGATCAGTAAAATAACGAAAATCGGTTGTCTGATGAACTTTTTTATCAAAACCTATATAATCGCCATTTACATCATTAAAAAGGGTGGGCATCTGCAAGGAGTGATAGAGTGCCGTATAAAAAATATGCTTCTGATCATCGCTGCCTCCCTCAATCTTTATCGAGGCCAACCGATCTTCCCAAACCTGTTTCGCTTTGGAAACAAGATCGTCAAAAGTCAGATTACCAGTCTCTGCCGAAAGATTGGCACGGGCATTTTCGATGCTTACATATGAGATTCCGAGTTTAAGGACAATCGCCTGATCACCTTCTGATTTATTAAAACTCAGGTCAGCTCCAACCCGATCTCCTTTTACAGCCGGCTGGTTTTTAAAGACACTTTTATCAGACCATAAACTGTAATCGGAGAAAGGTTGGCTGAATTGAGCTGAGAAATAAATTTTTTCTCCTCCATATCTTGAGGCAAAGGAACCAAATGTTCGGATTGTTCCCACAACCTCCTGCTTTTCGGTCAGAATTTGCACTTCGCCTTCTGCAGTTTCGCTCTTCCCAAGGGCACTCGAAACATCAATCAGAATATGAGGGTGATCTTTCCCCGAAAAGGTATAACGGTGTACACCCACTCTTTCAGTAGCAGTCAGTTCAGCCAGAACCTTCTGTTTGCGAAGCTTTACCGAATAATAACCGGGAAATGCAACTTCATCGCCATGTGAAAATTCACTATAATGCCCATTCAAATAATCCCTTACCCCATTTTTGTCCATGCCGGGAACGACCCGGAAATGTCCTCCTTCGTAAGCTCCTGTCCCAATCATGCGGGTATGGCTGAAACCCATTATCTTGTGATCACCATAATAATAACCGGCAGTGCTCACTGTCTTTTCTTTCCCGAACAGGGAGCCCAGGAAAAACTCGGTATCGGGACTTATCCGCACCATCCCGAAAGGGAGTGTTACCCCCGGAATGTCATCTGCACTTGTATAGGTTGGAAATCCACCCGTTCCGATAAAAGGGTTCACCCACTTACCAAGTTCTCCGGGGCTGATGGGTGCAATCAACATCTGACCCTGTTTTGCTGTAACCGTCCGCTGATAACTTAAGTAGATACCCAATATCACAATTACAAAAATTGTGAGGAGTACTAAAATGGTATATGCAAGATATTTTAATGCTTTTATCATTCTTTTTAATATAAACCTGTGTCTGATTTTCCCATTCTGCTCTCAGCCCTGAAGGCTAACGATTCAACTTATTATTTAATCTCCAACAACAATTGTTCACCCGGTTTTAATCTGAATGAAAGTCCATTGCACAAATCTGTTCCTGAGTATTTACCATTTAAACCGAGCTTATCTGAAACAACGCTGTATGATTTTTCAGGTTCAGCGATGAACCATTCGGGGAACTGGTTAATGCGTGGATAATCGATGGGCAGATGCAAATTCTCGCTATGTCTTTTGAAATCAAAAACCAGCTTACCCTGCCACTCCTTTTCAGCAGAAACAGCGAGATAAAGCTTTCCGTTATTCATCTCACCACCAATTCGCAAATCACTTCGCCAGGGTCGAAGATGAGTTCCCTGGGTTTTCCATAAGGCATACATGATACTGGTGCGGGCAAAATTGCCATCTCCATGCCAACCCTCAACGATCCCGTCGGATCTCTGGATTTTCCACATCACTTGTATCTCACTGTCAATCCACTCTTTCAACTGAGGAACCATTTCACGGTTGTAAAGGTTTATTCCGCTTTCAAGCGCATCAGCATAGCCATCCATGCTCTTCCCTTCCCAGGAAAAGTTTCGGTATTTGAGATTCAGATTGTTGATCATTGACAAAAATGCCTGACGGTATTTCTCCGTTTTATCAATCAGATAGACAGAATAAAATGCATCAAAAGTGTAGCCCCAGGTATCGGCGATTCCCTTATCCTCAACCGAACCGGTCGCGGGGTTTACAGCATTATAAAACAACCCATCGCTGTTCCTTCCCACAGCTAATACGCGATCAAGTAGCCGATGCATCGGTTCCTGGTACCTTTTCTTTTTTTCAGGCTTGACAAAATTCAGTGCAACATACAATTCGCTTAGTCCACCTATGATTTCACAACCATGATCACGTAAACGGAGGTAAGGTAATTTATCGAGATCACGTTCACCCAGCATGTAATAATCCCCGATCTTTTCGGCCCAATCGAGAAATTTTTTATCCCCGGTCATCCAGTAAACCCTGACCAATGTCTGGAGCATATCCCCGTTTACCTCTTCTGAAGCAACTTTATAGGGTCCCAGAATATCAATATCCTTAAATAGAGTGTAATATTCCGGAAGGTCGTTCAGCATCTCCATCATCCGGTCGCTCCAGGGCGACTTCCCAATATACTCACATAGCGGAATGATGCCATCTTTCATATACTCGGCAGTCCCGAAAATAACCCAGTGCATATCGGGCTTTTCAGTTTTAAAATTCCGCTTCGAAAAGGAATAGGTATCGGGTAAAGATTTGACCCTCGAGGTGAGTTTCCGCTCTGCATGTAACATGTCAAGCATTGTCCCATTATACAAATCTTTATCAAGCAGATAGGTTGTCAATACCATGAAGGCCCAGTTGTCAGCAGCCGAATTATGGGGTTCCCAAATGTCGATAGCTTTAGTCAGATTGGTGGGGATCAGTCCGCTGGCGCTATCGCGATGCTGCATCCACCCACTCACAAAGTTCATCGACCTTACGAAGGCTTCGTTGGCAATGAACCCATTTTTAATGGCAGCCTCGTATCCCTTTTTATCCCTTGGGGATGAAAATCCTGTTAACGAGGTGAATGCAAAAAATACGATAAAAACGATCAGATTTAGTCGCATTACTTTATTTTGTGGAAATGTCCCTTTGGCTGAGTTTTCTGAAATTCTTTATCCGGTGAAAGGTCAGGAAATTTGCATTGTGGAAATTATCTGCCCCTCCAAATTCATCGTCGAAAGCGGTTCTTGACAGGAAGATAATATCTTTCCCATCGAATTGCCAGTCAATATATTGAAACCCATGTTTGAATACATCCGGATGGTGTAGCAGCACTTTATTGACCGTCCAGTTTTTCAAATCCTTTGAACTTTTAAGAACCAGGGTATTTCGGACAGATCCGGCATCCATATGTGTGAATTCCGGAGTAATCATGTTACTGATTGTCCAATAACTTTTTGACTGATCATCATATCGGATTGAAAACTTCCGGGAACCTCCCACAAAATCAATGAATCCGGTTGAGGGATCAAAAGAGGCAGTTAATCCATCCTCACTGATATGGACGATAGCAGCCAGTTCGCGACCTTTCTCCGAGGTAGCTACCCGAAGAAAATCAACTATTTTTCCTTCAGGTGTAACAACCGCATTCCCCTCTATCCAACCGCCAAATTTGCCATCAAGATAAGCCGGATTATGGGTCAGGAAATTGGTGGAGGTCCAGCTTGCTGCATTTAAAAGGTCTGCATCCAGAGGCGCAGAGACCGCCATTGCACTGTAACGGAGTCCCCATTTTGTGCTTTCAGATTTTGCATTTTCTATGGCTCTCCAGATTCGTCCATTATGAATCAACATGGGCATTGGTGCGGTGTGATATTCCCCTTCGCGTAACAGTCCTGTGGAACTGCCCGTAGGTTCTGTCCAGGTTTTCCCTCCGTCGGTCGAACGACGTATGATTAAATTGCCATGATGCTTCCAGGTTCCCATGATAAATAAAGCATTTTGATGGACAAAAAGGTTGGACCAGAACTGACCATGAATCTCAGCGATTTTCGTCCACGACTTACCCCTGTTAGTCGATTTATAAACAGCGGTCAATGCCTCTGAATGTTCTGTCGTAGCTGGCCCAAAATGGTCGTGCGATGCGACATAATCACCATTTGGAAGGATACAGATACTTGGTGAACCGATGAATACTTTAGTGGATGCTGGGATATGATTCACAACTACTCCGGGAACCTTTGCCATTTGGGCATTCAACTGAAACCGGGGGCCAAAGATTAACAGTAAAAGAAATATACCAATTAAAAGTTTTCCTGTTTTCATAATATGACGATTTATACGATTTAATTTAAAACTGGATAATCTTATGATGAAATAAAACTGAAGGAGGTATTTCCTCTTTCCCAAATCCTGGTCCCTGCCACGAAACCTTCAAACCTTTACCACCACCTTCCTGGAAATATTGAACAGTAACAGGATGAAGTCCTGCCTTTAATGCCACCGGTTTATAGATCTCAACCATGGGATGTAGTCCATCATTATTGATCAGCAAACAATTGTCAATCAGCAACTTTCCTCCATCATTCGCGGCCAGGTAAAGTGTATAAAGTCCATCTTTCGGAATCCGGATGAACCCTGCGTAAATAAAGGCAAAAAACTGCTCACTTTCACGTGGTTGAATTGTAAAATTGGGAATAATTCCCGATTTCACAGGTTGAATTTTCAGAAATTCATTCACCATCCGAAAAGCGCCCTTAAAATAGTTGTATGAAAGTCCGGGTTCCACTTCTGTAGCATGAATGGAGTCGCTCATCCCTGCCTTTACAATATCTACCTGAGCAGGCAAACTCTTTTGATCTCCTTTGAAAGCGATCATTTTGATTTTTGTGGTTTTATTTACCAGAAATGGTTTCACGTAAAGATCGGAACTTCGTCCAGGTTCAGCACCGTCAAGGGTATAGCGGATTTCCGCTCCTGTTGTGTTACAAGCCAGCGTTACCAGTTGCTCTTTTAGAAACAGGAGGTCGGTATTGACAATTGAAGGTGTTGCAACGATCTGATTCACATCCATTACCTGTGGATGAATGCTGTTTGCAGCCCATAATTTGTTTGGTTCAGGTCCCATGATTAATTCGAGTCTGCCACCCTTTACGACCTCGGAATGTCTGACCCAAAACTGATTTAGTGCTTTTCCATTTAGGGTTGTTGATTGAATATACCGGTTTTCTGAGGAGCTGTTTTTTGCTTCAATAACGAATTCACCCCCTTTATAGTATCTTGGATCGAGCTGAATGGTTATTTTTTTGAAGAGAGGACCTGAGAGTTCATATGCAGGGGCCGTAGAGGCACCACCATCCATCTCGAAAAGCCCCATTGCACTCATCACATACCACGCCCCCATCTGCCCTTCATCTTCATCACCCGGATAACCGTTAAAAGGAGTCGTGCCATAATATTTGTCAAGAATCTCTCTTACCCAATATTGGGTCAACCACGGTTTTCCCGAATAGTTGAAGAGCCAGGCTGCCTGCATATTGGGCTGGTTACTGTGGTTCACGAAAGCACTCGTGAAAATGGGAAGCGACTTTTTGAAACCCGCTTCCAATCGATTATTGAACTCTTCTTTCCCCATAAGTTCTATTAATCCCTTCAGGTCATGGGGTACGAACCAGCTGTACTGCCAGGCATTGGCCTCCACATAATCGCGGGTTCCAAAATTATCCTCTTTCCCAACAGCACTAATTACCGGAGTAAACTCCTCCAGCCAGGGACCACCGGCATATTTTGGCCGAATATACCCCGTAGATTGGTCAAAGACATTGCGGTAATTCTGCCCCCTTTGCATAAAATAGTTGTAATCTTCGGTTTTACCCAGTGACTTGGCCATTTGAGCGACACACCAGTCGTCGAAAGCGTATTCGAGAGTATTTGAAACAGGACCTTCATCTGCAGGGACAAAGCCCATGGTCATATAAGGAATAATGTTCCGGTTTCCAACGTATCCGCCACATTCATGCGGTTTTGAGGGAGTTGTCTGAATTTCCCGCATTGCTTTATAGGCTTTGTGCCCATCAAAGTTTCTGATCCCTTTTTGCCAGGCCCCTACAATGAGTGGAATTTCATGTTCAGCTTCCATGATGCCGGAATATTCTATTCCTCCCGGACCATTCGACAACCATCCACCCTTGTCGTAGATTTCGAGTAATGACTTCACCCATTTCTCATTTACATCGGGGGTTACCAATCCCCAAAGCTGATTCAGATTCCAGAAAGTCATCCAGAAAGCATCACAACCATAGACCGGAGAATCGGGATTTGCAAGTTGTTGTTCCTTCTCGCACATGTCCATGTATTTACCGTTTACATCGCTGTAAATAGTTCGGGCACTGTACGAATGATACAGATTGGTATAAAATTTTGTTTTGTCACTTTCGGTTCCCCCCTCCACTTTTATTTTTCCCAATAAATTGTTCCAGATATCTTTCGCACTTTGATGGGCAGCTTCAAAATCCCAGTTAAATTTCCCCATTTCGGTCTCCAGATTTAACCTTGCCTGCCCCGTGCTGACATAGGACATTCCCGTTTCCATTAAAACAACCGGGTTATCGCCCATCTTAAATTTTAGGAATGCCCCAATATCAGTATCTTTGGTTATACTGATTTCATTGGTTTCGGTTATAATTTCACTTCCCTGCCATCCTCCCATGACCTCGAACGGTCGGTTGAAACGGGCAACAAAATGTAGGATATAGTCATTAAAATCCTGTTGGTGATGAATCCATCCCTCTATTTCCGTGTCGCTAACTTTGCGGATTCCTGCCCCTAAAGTGGTCGGTTTCATCTCCTCAGGTACCTGAAGATCAATTATGATATGGCCGTCAACATTTTTTGGAAAGGTATAACGTTGAAATCCACCACGCGTAGTTGCAGTTAATTCAGCTTTAATACCATAGTCCTCAAGCATAACGGAATAATATCCCGGGGAGGCCTTTTCTGTATTATGGTTGATTCTTGAGCGATATCCACCTTCGGGGTGTTCTTTTGTCCCCGGCAGGATCTTAATCTTTCCTGTTCCAGGCATGATTAAGAAACTTCCGGTCGCCCAGGAATGGACATGCCCGAAGCCACATATACTGTTATTTTTATATTCATAGCCGGCATCAAAAGCATAATCATCTGTATTATCAGGACTTAGCTTCACCATTCCAAATGGCAAGCAGGGTCCGGGAAAGAGCATCCAACGGTTACCCGATGTTCCCAGAAAGGGATCAACATAATCGACAGGTTGTTTTTGCCGGGTGCAACCCATTGTAGCCGCAATACCCACGAGCAACAGAATTTGACAGAATAGTCTCATAGTCAATTGATGTTTAGGAATATTCAAATTTACTTATTTTCGGCTTTCGATATTCCGATTTGCTTGCGAATCAACACTCCAGCCCGGTAACGAAACAATCGCCTGATAATTTGATTCATTGTAAAGGGGATTGCGGCGAGGCTGATATAGTTTTCCCGGTTTTGGATTATCATCCTGGGTATAAACCCAAATCTCATGCGGATCCCAGACCACAATTTCATCCCGGCAATCACCGGTCACATCCAGAACTGCATTACACCTATCAGGGTGCCCGTCATCAGGAAAGACGACAACTCTCCGGCCCCAGCCATCGAACATCCCTCCAAAATCGACATTCGAATTATGCTGAAAAAACTCCTCCGATTTTCCGGTCCAGTTCACTGGCAGACATAAACTTCCAAACTGATTGGGTTCAAAGCTGTGATAGATATTACCTTTGGAATCATAATAGTGTATAATCCCTTGATTGCCCCAGAAGTTCACTGAAACAGCTTCCAATCCGGGAAGATCGTCCCGAAAATTGGCAACTGTCGGATTCTGCACATGACCGATATAATGATGCTTCAATATTTTCCCGTTCAGATCTGCAAAGAACATTCTTTCATCGCTCGCAGCACAAAGAATGACCGGCTTACCGGTTTGAGTCATATCCACAACAGCGACTCCATCAGCATGATCTTCCATTTCTTTGTCAAGGCTCCACAATAATGTCCCATCATGATCAAACAGGGAATAGCCAATCAACAACTCATCTTTACCATCATTATCAATATCGAATGCATAAGGATAATGACCTGTTTTACAGGCACCTTTCCAAAGAATATTTAGCTTGTCATCCAGCGCCCAGAAGTAATTGTAACGGTCTTTGAGGATGATATCGCTGTCGTATCCCGTCCCTCTGAGGTCACAAAAGTAGAGGCAATCGCCAAGTATGCGCTCAAAACTGTTATTACCGCCATTCGTAGAAATTTTCCCGGGATTAAGGGGAGTAGGAGTTGAATATTTTACGTTCCCTGTAGCGCCGTCAACAACGTAAATCACCTGATTCATCGTATAGATTACTTCACGCTTCCCATCATGGTCAATGTCGTGGATCTGAAAAGCCACATCGCTGGTAAGCATGGTTTTCCAGGGGTCAGGAACCCCTTTCTGCCATAAGATCTTTCCATCGAAGGTCATTGCCGTGAGACAACTTAATTCACTGTTCCTGTCTTTCATTCCATGATTAACAACCTGTCCGATGAGCAGATCGATGGTCCCATCATTGTTCAGGTCACCAAAGCGGAGGTTCCTTCCCGTCCCAAAATCGGGAGTGGCTATTTTCTTCCAGACTACCGGCTTCGGGTTCCTTTGCTGCAGTTCATGCTCAACCCGGTCAAAATCATCCCTCCTCTTCTTCCAGTTCAGTTGCTCTTTCTCGCTCATTGTCACCCTTACCGAAGTATAGCTGGTTGGCAGATCGGCAATCAACCCGATTTTCCCGTTGGGAAAGGTTGAATCAAGAGCCGTTAGTACCGGACCGCCCTCAATAGTTGCGCTGATGTTAGAGCCGTTTACCCTTATTTTTGCAGTCAGCCAGGTTTGAATTGGAAATACAAATGGCTGCCGACCCAGTATTTTTTCATTGGGCTTATGGAATCCCGTTTCATGATTGACCACTTTCAGGACAACCTCTTTATCAATCACGCCAAAGAAATAATAACATCGGTCATTCAGGTACCTGAAGGCAATACCACTTTCGGATTCCCCTTTAGATGGGGAGAACACAACCTCAAAGGTGTAATTTTGCCAAAGTTCATCACCTGCCACCAGCATGGGATGGGTATACGATCCCGGATTGAAATTGTGAATCTGATGAATCACCCGATCCCCATTTTCGTCACGAATCTGCCATGAGTTTTGTTTTGCTCCCGACGTGAAGGTGGATAACGCCCAGTTCCCCTTAGGCATCGCTTCGTGAATGAAATGATACTCGGTATGCGCGCCCCCTTCAGAATTGAATACTCCGCGTGGCAATCCACTGAAATCATCATTGAATACCACCCTGTCGCTCTTAGGGATTACGGTTCCTGAAAAAGCAACCAGGCTCAACAACAGGAGTAACAAATGGGGTGTTCTCATCACATTTGTTTATCTGTAAAAAGCTCCTTCGCCAAAATTTCATGCTTCTCCATTCCAGGTCCTGACCAGCTAACCTTTAACGCCTTACCTCCCCCGCACTGAAAATATTTCACAAGAATCTGATGCTTACCAGCTTTTAGGGCTACACTTCCCGGCTCTTCAACCGCTCCGTGATTAGCATCGTTTTCAATCAGTTCCTTTCCATCAATGAATAATCTGCTACCATCGTTGGAGATCAGATAAAAACAATAAATACCATCTTTGGGGACATCAATATAACCATGGTAACGGTAACCATAGTAATTCTCTCTGGGGGCATTCTTAATACTAAACTGATCAATAAGACCGGAACTGAGGGGTTTACAAACATCGAGATCAGCGGTGGTAACAAAAAACCTTTCAAAATAATCGTAAGCCAATCCCTGCTTTAGCGGATGTTTACCGGCTGACTCACTGAGTACCGCTTTTTTAAATTCAACAGCAACTGGCAAACTAGACAACCCATTCTTGCAAAAAGAGCTCATTTTCAATATGCCAGATTTTTTGATGTGTATTGGAGCAGTGTAAAGTTCCGATGTAACCTTTGGTACAGAACCATCGAGGGTATAATGTATTTCAGCTTCCTTTGTATCGCAGGCAAGGGTCACTTCTGTCGATTCCAGAAACAAGGTCTCTCCTGTTTTGATATAGGGAACTTTCGCAACGGGATTGCCGTTTTCGGAATAGGGACGCTCTTTAGCACCACCTCCCCATTGCTCATTTGGATTTGGACCCATCTCAAAAACCAGCTCCGAACCACTCATTATATCATCATGACGAAGATAAGAGTTGTTATATTTTTTCCCGTTAAGCACTGCCGATTGGATATAGATGTTTTTTTCAGAGTTATTGTTTGCCCGCACAATAAATTTTTTGCCGTTTTCGAGATTTATCGTTGCCTTACTGAACAGTGGAGATCCGATCGCATAAATCTTCTGTCCGGGAGCTACAGAATAGAAACCCATCGCACTTAAAATATACCACCCCGACATCTGACCGCAATCTTCGTTTCCCGCAAGTCCAACAGGGGTATCGTGGTAAAGTGTGGTCAGAATCCGGCGGACAAGCTGTTGTGTTTTCCATGGTTCGCCTACATAATCATAGAGGTATGGAAGGTGGTGCCCTGGTTCGTTACCGTGCCAGTACTGTCCGATCATTCCCCGTTCGTCCCTCCCTGATTTTAGGGAGAAAAGTACATCAAGCCATTTTGAGAACTGCTGATCGCCACCCATAAGATTTTTAAGTCCGTCAGCATCATGGGGCACAAACATATACTGGTAGGCATTCCCTTCGGAATAGGCTGAATTGACCAACGGATCAAATGGACTTAACCAGGTACGGTCCATCTTCTTTCCCCTCATAAATCCCGTAGAGGAATCAAAAACATTCTCATAATTATGAGCCCGCTGATGGTATCTCAAATAGTCCTCCTTTGAGCCCATCTCTTTGGCCATTTGCGAAATACACCAGTCGTCGTAACAATATTCCAGTGTTTTTGAAACTGACTCACCCTGACGATCACAGGGAAGGTAACCTATTGTTTTGTAATACTTAAGCCCCAGCTTATCCAGTTCCGCACTGTGTTTGACTGCAGTGTATGCTTTCAGCAAATCATAATTACGGATTCCCTTCACATAGGCATCGGCGATAACCGGCACAGCATGATAACCCAGCATATCGTCGGTATAATTTCCGGCAAGGGGCCACATTGGCAACCTTCCCCCATCATCGTAAATCTGCAAAAGCGTTTTCACAAAATCGTTGGTCCTTTTCTGATCGATAATAGTGAACAGGGGATGTAATGCACGGAAGGTGTCCCATAAAGAAAACACAGTATAATTGGTAAAACCTTTAACTTCATGCACCTTATGGTCTGTCCCGCGGTATTTACCGTCGATATCCATAAAAATATTAGGACTTAAGCAGGCATGGTACATCGATGTATAAAAATTCTTCCGGTCTTCTCCGCTTCCACCTTCTACCTCAATTTTGGAGAGCTCCCTGTTCCATGCCTTTTGTGCGTCAGCAACAACCTTTGCAAAATTCCAGTCCTTGAGTTCTGCAGTGAGGTTTTTTCTTGCCCCGTCAACACTTACAGCCGATGTCCCAACCTTTACAAGCAGGGCTTCCCCTTTTGCGGTTTTAAAATTGACTGAAGCCTTCACATTTTTCCCCGATGCCTGCGAAACTCCTTCAAGAATTTTATCATCCAATGCGAAGTCAACAGATGTAAATGGTTTGGAGAACCTTGCCACAAAATAGAGATACTGATCCCAGGCCCACCCGTGTG
Organism: Prolixibacteraceae bacterium; assembly: GCA_963675995.2. Taxonomy (GTDB): domain Bacteria; phylum Bacteroidota; class Bacteroidia; order Bacteroidales; family Prolixibacteraceae; genus JAAFHB01. Next base: position 345,595 of record CAXXIY010000001.1, read on the forward strand.
AACGACGTAACCCTTCAATTTCTGTATCACTCACTCTTTTAATATACAGCTCTTCAGCACCACCCGGATGGTACAGATCGATGATTACATGGGCGCTGTCTGATTCAGGATAGGTATATTTATGAAAACCACATCTTTGTGTAACAGTAAGTTCGGCCTTCACTTTGTAATCCCGGAGAAAAACGGAATAATATCCTGGCGATGCCGATTCCGTCTGATGATCATAGATCGATTTATATCCTGAGGTATTCCCCTTTTCAATACCAGGCAGAAAGTTGATCTTTCCAACCGTCGGCATAAACAGGATGTCACGGTATTCAGGTTCACCTACACCGCTAAGATGAGTATGTGAAAATCCAATTATCGTTGTATCGGGATAATAATATCCTCCGCATATTCCGGCACCTGTTAATTTTGTATCGGGACTAAGTTGGACCGATCCAAAAGGAAATGCTGCTCCCGGGAAGGTATTCCCGTCAGCCGCTGTCCCCATAAACGGATTAACCAGTTTTGTAAAATCGCGAAATTGGCTGTTCATTTGGGCATAAGTACTGGAAAACAATATGCTTAGTGAGAAGAATAAAGATAATTTGTTTGCTCTCATATTTTTTTGATTAATCTGTACCGTTAATTTAGTTGCTGGATTTTAGTCAAAAGTACATTTGTCCATGGTCAAATACTTCCATAATTTTGGATAAAGCACATTAAATATTGATCAAATAGTAAAAAAGTTTATAATTCGATTTCTGGCCCAATTTTTGAGAATTATTCTAATGAAACCGCATTTTTCTAAATGTTAATGGAATTTCTGAAATATAAAAAAAAATACAGCTATGAAACGCAATTTATTAAAAATCAGCAATTTTGATTTCACGGTACAAATCCGTAAGATATTGACAATTTCGACTTTGTGTTTTACTTTAGTAATATGTTCAGGCTCAGTGGCTGATGCACAAAGACATGGAGGAGGTCATCGCGATCCGTCCTGGCACTATTCGAGAGTGCCCGCGCATGGAGCTTATGTTCATCGATTACCACATTCAGCCTACCGGATCAATTATGGCGGGAATTATTACCATTTCAGGAATGGCTTTTATTACCGTCCCTATAACAACGGATATGTAATTGCTCCTCCGCCATTTGGACTTAGAATCGGCATACTTCCACGAGGTTTTCTGAGTTTTAGTATCGGAGGATTTCCCTACTATTATTATGGCGGGACCTATTACATTCACAGAGGAAATGAATATGAGGTAGTTGCACCTCCTTTAGGAGCAATCGTTGAAAGCATTCCCCGCGGATATGAGAAAGTTGTGGTCAACGGCGAGACTTTTTACATTTTCGGAGGGGTACAATACCGGCCAATAATGAGAAATGGAGAGATCTGGTATGAGGTGATCAAAAGCCCGAATCGGTGATCATGTGAATCAGAATCCACAAAAAGACGCCGTTATATAACTGTGAACAGATGAAATAAGGGAATCAGGGATTATGTTTTTGATCTGATGGGAATCCAGATCTCCTCTTCTGAATCGGGGTCGTCGTTCCTGTATTTCTCCCCCAATATCTCGAAATGGGCCCTGGCATCCAGTGCGTATTCAGAATCTGGCAACCACATCCCAAAAATATACCGGAACGTTTCAGGTCCTGTAGCCGCTGCTCCTTTATGGGTAAAAACAGCATACAATCCTCCCGTGAGGGTAAAACTTTCCATCTCATCGGGGATCTCATTAAAGTCTGAAACTTCGATGGCTGCCCATTTCTCAAACAAGGTATCCAAATGAAAGTCTGTAAAATAGGTTAAATTGTCATAAACCTGCAAGGAGAATAAATCGGCTGAGAGGTTGGTGGTGATCTCTTTTCGCCGGGGCATAAAACTTCGCCATAACTCGTGTGTTCGATTATCGGAAAGAGACATTCTCAATCTCTTTCCGATAAGTTTCTTATCAGCGATGGTTTTAATTGAAGGCTGCATGCCAAATCTCAAATTATTGAATTGGAAATTGTCGCATTACCCAATTTACAAATTAACTTTTTCCTTTTGGTTGAATCAGCGAAAGGCAAAGTTCGTCAAGCTGTGCCTGGGAAATCTCAGCTGGTGCATCGTTCATCACATCACGACCGGAATTATTCTTCGGGAAGGCGATCACATCACGGATCGACTCAAGTCCGGCAAAAATGGAAGTAAGCCGGTCAAATCCAAAAGCGATCCCGGCATGAGGCGGCGCTCCATATTTAAAGGCCTCCATGAGGAATCCAAACTGGTTTTCGGCATCCTGCCTGGTAAAGCCCAAAGTATTAAACATCTTAGCCTGAAGTTCACTATCGAAGATTCTCACAGAACCTCCGCCAATCTCAACGCCATTGATCACCAAGTCATAGGCATTTGCCCTGATCTTTCCGGGATCGGAGTCCAATAAAGGGATATCCTCCGGTTTTGGTGAAGTGAAAGGGTGATGCATTGCATGCCAGCGTGCTGACTCTTCATTCCATTCAAGTAACGGGAAATCGATCACCCAAAGTGGTTTAAAATTCTCTTTATCCATTAATCCACATTGACGCCCCATCTCGAGACGAAGTACCGATAAAGCAGGGAGGGTACGCGCTTTCTCACCGGAAAGGATTAAAAGCAAATCTCCCGGTTTGGCTGCGAAGATATCACGCCATTTTAAGAGATCTTCCTGTGTATAAAACTTATCGACAGAGGATTTAACCGATCCATCATCATTAACTTTGGCATAAATAAGTCCTTTGGCGCCAACCTGCGGACGTTTGACAAATTCGGTAAGGGCATCGAGTTGTTTGCGGGTATATTCACCACAACGCGGTGCACAGATTCCTCCAATATATTCAGCATCATCAAAAACTTTAAAATCTTTACCCTTAACGATATTAGTCAGATCTTTGAATTTAAGTTCAAAGCGAATATCAGGTTTGTCATTACCATAATTTTCCATTGCTTCGGCATACGTCATCCGAGGAAAAGTTCCCGGATCAATCCCCTTAATCTCTCTGAACAGATGTCGGGTAAGCCCTTCGAACAAGTTCAGGACGTCTTCCTGCTGCACAAACGACATTTCACAGTCAATCTGTGTAAATTCAGGTTGCCTGTCAGCGCGAAGATCCTCGTCGCGGAAACATTTTACGATCTGATAATAACGATCAAATCCGGCAACCATCAGCAATTGCTTAAAGATCTGCGGTGATTGTGGCAAAGCATAAAACTGGTTGGGATTCATTCTTGAAGGAACAACAAAGTCTCGTGCCCCCTCAGGAGTTGATCTGATCATTACAGGGGTTTCGGTTTCAATAAACTGAAGGTCATCCAGATAATTACGAACCACATGCGCCATCCTTGCCCTTAGCTCAAGGTTTTTCCGGACTGATTCACGTCTAAGGTCAAGATAGCGGAATTTCATCCTCAACTCATCTCCCCCATCGGTATCATCCTGGATCGTGAATGGAGGCAATACAGCCTTGTTCAGAATGGTCAGCTCTTTGATATCCAGCTCAATATCACCAGTAGCCATCTTTGGGTTTTTACTTGTGCGTTCCCGGACAACACCTTTCACCTGAATCACATATTCACGTCCCAGTTTATCGAACTGCTCTTTTAATTGAACCGGAGTATTTTCATCAGCCACCAGCTGGGTGATTCCATAACGGTCGCGAATATCGATAAAGGTCATGGCACCAAGATTCCTGATTGTTTGAACCCAGCCAGCCAAAACCGGTTCCTGACCCACATGTGTCAGTCTGAGTTCACCGCAAGTAAAATTTCTGTACATTGAATTCTATTGTATGATTGAAGCGGTAAAATTACAAAACTGCGGGGATATTTGGAAAGCCGATGGAAAATATTGCTGCTGGCAACTGGTTTCCGGCTGCCGGCAACCAGCTGCTGGCTTCATAGCATCATCCATATGGAATCAATCTGCCAGAAGCAAGAAGCGAGCAACCGGAAGCATAAGATGAACAGGATCGAACATTTATAGAAATCAAAACTTTTGTGAATCATCCCATTACATTTTGCCGAATATCTTTACTTTTGAGAAAGTAAAAACCAGGTTATGATAGATCCTTTTGATGACGAATATTATATGAAGCGGGCCCTGGCTGAAGCAGAGCAGGCTTATGCCGAGGGGGAAATTCCTGTCGGTGCTCTCATTGTTTGCAGGAATCAGATCATTGCGAGGGCACATAATCTTACAGAAATGCTCAATGATGTTACTGCACATGCCGAAATGCAGGCAATTACTGCTGCAGCCAATCTCCTTGGGGGTAAATATCTTACAGGATGTACGTTATATGTAACACTTGAACCATGTACGATGTGTGCCGGCGCATTGGGTTGGTCGCAAATCGACAGGGTCGTTTATGGGGCGAGCGATGATAAACGGGGATTCCTAAAATTCGCTCCCGATGCCCTTCACCCCAAAACAGTCCTTCTTGGAGGGATTCTGCAAAATGAATGCACATTGCTTTTAAAACAGTTTTTTGAACAACGACGATAAAAGACCCAATTCGATGATATGGTAATTCGGCTTTTTGATTTGACAATTTGGGAATTACAGAAAAAAATCGGTTCTATTTCGTTTGTTGTAGTTAAAAAAATATAGCCCTTGGTTCAGCTGGCAACTGGTAATTAGTTGCCGACAGATTTAGCGGGTAAAAGTCGCATTTTCAGACCAGGATTAAGCATAGAAATCAATAAATTACGTAAATTCAAGCTAGCTACAGGTAGCTAAAGGTAAATTAAAGATCATTAACCCATTTGGAAAATGGGAAACCTCTTTACCCATAAAATTAGTGATAATACCTAATCAAAATTACAGTGTCAACTGTAAAGAGAACATTAATCCAAGTTTTATTTTTCGGTCTTCATTGTAGTTGTAACGCCAGACAGCATCGACTCTGATAATTTTGAGGATATTTTCCACTCCTGCCGAAAATTCTGTATAAGGGGTACTTCTCAGACCCGTCATCCCCTTGGGAAAAGCCATTACGGTATGTTGGGTCGGATCATAACTTCCAACCAAAGAGCGTACACCCACGACTTCCCTCCATTTTAATCGTTTGAAAAGAGGAACTTTATTGAGGAAAAAACCCTGGAAATGATGTTCGAGGAAAAGACTAAAGTAGGTATCACTTACAAATTCCTGGTAATTCATCAAATTAAATGCATAAGTATCAAAGGCATACGATTCATTTCCCTCGTGTATTTTCATCAGTGGCCATGGAACATTGCCCCAAATCTTGCCGGCCTGAATATAATAGGTGATATATCCGACGGGGTTTATAGCAATTTTGTCCGAAAAGTTTACATCCAATTTGAGATACTCATATTCACCTCCCAGAAACCCTTTTAATCCACCCGTTGCCGAGAGATTAAAAACAGGATTAAAGATTCCAAAGGTATTCCGTTCAAAACCGTCGACCATAACGGTTTCCTTTGGCGCATATCGCGTATTCAGTCTGATTTCACCTGTTCTGACTGAAGGGATCAGATTTCCCTGGGCATCTAAAAACGGGACCAATGGCCCCGACTTAATATTTGCAGAAGTTACGGATAGCTGATTCGAGATCCCTCGGATCCAGTCCTTATCAAAGGTACAAGTGAACTTATCGATCATATTCAGCTTGTAATAAGCATTCTTACTAAGAACCGAGGTCAGAAAATTATCGCGGGTAAAAGCATTGGAACTTTCTCCAAGTAATTCATAATCATGCTGTCCCTGTAAAGCAATCATTGCCCGTGGTTTTTTTGAAAAAAAGTATTCAAAACCACCTCCGTACTTTAGATCCTGATCATTAAATCCGTAAGCGCCATATCCATTTAGCCGGATATTAGGATTGAATTTCATGGTAGTGCGCGCTCCGATTCTTGTCCTGTAACCTTCCACCTTATTTGTACTGATTAACGAATAATAGGGTCCCAATTCAACTTTCCCCAAATCGCGATAACCGTAATAAAACATGTATACATACTCTGCAATTGTCTTATATAGAGGAACATTCTTAATCGAATCAACCATCGCATAAATTCCGGCTTCCCGCTTTTGCAATTCAATGGGACGCGATTTCTCCCAAAAGGTTTCATCTTTCTTAATGGCATCCTTACTGACAATAATCGCATTCTTCTGTTTAACAACATCAGTCGGTACCTCTGTAAATGAGAAGTCCTCATAAACATTGGTCTTACGTCCCATAATTCCAATTTGTTCCGAGTCTTTGTCCTTCTTGATGTCAAGATCGGCAATCATTGATTCATTCCGGGGAACCCATCGATGATCATGATTCTGATATTCAATTGAATATTGAAGATTGTTCAAAAAGTTGACATTTGCTTTTGTCGAAAGCTGCATCTCGACTTTGGTAAGTGCAAAGCTACCATCTTCAACCCAAAACTTACCTTTAAATGTGGGATCCTGCGGGAGTCGGGGCTTAAAAGAGATTTCATAGATCTTACGACCTTTAACCATCGCACTGTCTCTCAGATAATAATGATAAAATTGCAAACCAAGCGAGTTAATTGGAGAGATCAGTCCAATATCCGAAATCATGATATAATTATCATAAACATTTACCCCTTCATACATTTTCCCCGTAAATTGTGTGATCATGTCGGTGGTCATTCCCGAAGCTTTATTGGCGATGATCTCTTCGTGATTGGTATTCAGAATGCTGTTATGATAATAGTTGGAGACTGTTTCTGTAAAGAATACAGGAAGAAAGGTTTTTCCTTCAATCTCAAGAGAATCAATATATTTGAACACAAACTCAAATTGCTTTAATAGCTTTTTCTTGCGAAGTGATCCATTGATATTTTTGATATCCACCTCAGTTTTGGCATAAAGCTTCGACTGCCACGACGGGAAATTCGATGGGTTATTCTCTTTTTTATGACTAACGATCTTCCGGAATAAGGGGATGGCAGGATTCTCACCCGGCCGGATCGCAATCTCACCCAGGGAGACAACATCCTCAACCATCTCTACATCAATCTTATTTACCTGATTTAGCTTGATTTTGAAGCTCTGTTTTTTATATCCGACTGCAGAGACTTCGATTGTTGAGGTAGGCTTAAGGGAACTTAGGTTGTAATTCCCATTCAGGTCGGACGTGGTACCAGTATAGGTGTCCTTAAAAATAATATTTACATATGGAACCGGATTTGTTGAACCTGCTTCTGTAATTTTCCCCATCACTACAGTTTTCTGGGCATTTGCCCCTAAAGCAGAAATCAACAATATTACTATCAGCCTTAAAAATCTATTCATCTACTCATTTTATCCGGAAATCTGTATTTCCGTGTTTATCCTATTATTACTGATCCCAATTTCTTAATCCATGGCAACAAGGGTCGAGAACTTGCATCATCCAATATATGAACAACAAAAATACAAGGAAGTTGCATGATCAAACCAGAAATAATTCATTATTGGCTAACAATATTATTAAATTAACATATTGCGAACCGAAAAATGAATAATCAATAATGAATAATCAATAATTTGGGAATGGTCATCGACTATTAATTCTCAATAGTTATTGAGGTTCCGGATGTTTCAATAAGGTCGCCGGATCGAAGCTTGGCACGTTTGCGGTATTCAACCTCCCCATTCAGTTTGACCTCTCCATCCTCAACCATTATTTTTGCATGGCCGCCTGACTGGGCGATGTGAAGCAGCTTCAAAAGCTTGATCAGTTCAATAAATTCAGCACCTTTTAGATTGAATATCATTGTTTTAAAATTAACTGGTTAAAATTTCTGATTGCAGTTTGGCTGGTAATGATTTAAGAACCAAATGGTAGGAGCGATCTATCATTTCGAAAATCAGTTTTTTTGGCAACGATCCGTCCAGAATAACGGTATTCCAATGCTTCTTATTCATATGCCAACCAGGAATAATTGCAGGATTCACTTCTCGAAGTTCGATGGCCCTTTCAGGATCACATTTTAGGTTCATCGAGAAATCCCCCTCAAGGTTAATCAAAATGAATATTTTGCCACCCACTTTGATAACAAGGGTGGTATCATCAAATGGGAAACCCTCCTCTGTCCCCTGTTTTAAGAGGCAGTAAGATCTGATCTCTTCAATATCCATAAATAAAACAGATTAAAATGTTTTATCAAAATTAGAAAAATCCCACTACTTATCAGATCATCCTCCATGATTACATTTTCACTAATTGACCGGCGGGATAAATGCTCCCGGGAAATGGGTCAATTCATAGGTTACATTGTCAGTGAAAATAATTGATATCACATCGAAGCGTGTTTCAAGATCGATCTGTTTTTCAATGAGCCAGGCATCGGCCACCTCAACAATATTTCGGATCTTTTGGATTGATACTGCTTCCCACGGTTCTTCAAAATAATCACCTTCACGGGTTTTAACCTCAACAATTACAATTTCATCACCTTGTTTCGCAATAATATCGACCTCCTTGTGTCCGTAAAGCCAGTTACGCTCCAAAATTTTATATCCCTCCTTTATAAGGTAGGCTACCGCAATCTCTTCCCCCTTATCACCAAGTTCAGCTGATTGAGTCATCACAATTTATCTTTACGCATTTCTTATAATCACCTTTTTTTCAGTCACATCCAAAGAGATTCTGCTTCCCATTATCATTGGATAGTTAGGTAATTCGTGCCCTGCCTCAAAGCCAAATATAACAGGATAGTGGTAGGGGGCGACAGCTTCCCTGACAATTTCATAGGCGCTCTTGCCAAAGGGGGTTTCACCATCCGTTATATCTGTAAAGTATCCAACAATCAACCCGGAGATTTTTTCAAGTACGTGTCCCGCCTTCAGATTAAACATCATCCGGTCGAGATGATAATGGTGTTCATTGATATCCTCGATAAAGAGGATTTTTCCGACAGGAGAGATATCGAGTGGGGTTCCCCGCAAACTCTGGATGATTGATAAATTTCCCCCCGTCAGAATTCCTGAGGCGACACCGTTTCTGTTCAGTTTGTGTGGAATTAACGAATACTCAGGATCCTTCCCTTTTAGGAGTTTCATCATCTGCAGGAAACTTCCGGTAAGTTCCCCCTCTTTTTCAAACCATGCAGTCATCACACCATGTACCGAAGCTATCTGATGATTAGCGAGATAGGCATGAAAAACCGTGATATCGCTAAAACCGATCAGCCATTTTGGTTTCCTAAAAAACGATGACCAATTGAGGTTAAGGTGGGTCCTTATTGACCCATACCCTCCGCGTGAAAAGAATATTGCTTTTATCGATTTGTCATCGAGTGCTTTTTGCATATCAGCAACGCGGTCTAAATCAGAACCTGCAAATACCCCCTCTTCATGAAAAGTATGCAAACCGATTTCGACCCGAAATCCCTGCTGCCTCAACAATTCGGCGCCACGCTCTACAATCTGTCGATCAATTTTACCCGCCGGAGAAATAATTGAAACCTTATCACCAGGTAAAAGATAGGGAGGATACTTCATTTGTATTTTTAATTTTTAAGTAGCATATACTTTTTTTCAACCAAATCAGACAAGCCGGCTGAATTTGCGGTCAGGGTTCCATTCTTTTAAGATAATCTTCGATTGCCTTTGGAAAGTATTGATATTCCAATTCATGTATTTTTGCTGCAAGGGTATCGGCAGTTTCATCAGGAGCGACTGCGCATTTTACCTGCAACAGGTGCTCGCCTTTGTCGTACTCATTATTAACCAGATGAATTGTAATACCCGACTCCTTTTCTTTATTGATTACAACCGACTCATGTACCCGGGCACCATACATCCCCTTGCCACCATATGCAGGTAAAAGTGCAGGATGTATATTAATAATAGGAAAAGCATCGACAAATTGAGGAGGAACAAGCCAAAGAAAGCCGGCCAAAATAACCAGTCCAATCTCCCTGCGCTGAAGTTCCTTTATCAGCTCATCGGATCCGTAAAACTCCTCACGCGAAAAAAAGCGCGATTCTACACCCAACTTTAGAGCACGCTGGAGCACAAATGCATCCTTTTTATTTGACCAGACCGAATCAATCCTCGCTGTAGGATGGTTTTTGAAGTAGGTAATAATGTTCTCGGCATTACTACCCGAACCGGAAGCAAATATAGCTATATTCTTCATAAGCAACAGATTATAAACTTTATAAATTAGAATATTCGAACAATATGTTTTAAAAAGAATTGAAAACAGTTATTTTGATGCCTAAAATAATAGATTCTTGTCTAAATATTTGGAAGATAAATTTCTTTCTTTGTTTCTTTGCAATCGCTGAATCAATAAAATCAGCGAGTAAATTTAGTAATAGTATTAACGTAAAAATTTAAAAAATCATGTCTGACATTTCAGCTAAAGTAAAAGCGATCATTGTTGATAAATTAGGTGTCGATGAAAGCGAAGTTACGCCAGAGGCATCATTCACTAACGACTTAGGTGCCGATTCTCTCGATACCGTTGAGTTAATCATGGAATTTGAAAAAGAGTTCAACATTGCGATCCCCGATGATCAGGCTGAAAAAATCGGAACAGTCGGTGATGCAATCAATTACATCACTGAGAACGCGAAATAATCAAGTTTTTCATTAATAAAGGGCTCAAAAGCTTACTATGGAATTAAAACGAGTTGTTGTAACCGGTTTGGGCACGATAAACCCGCTTGGTAAGAACATAGAAGAATTCTGGGAAAACCTGTGCAATGGGGTTAGTGGTGCCGGCCCCATTACTCGTTTTGACGCCTCCAGGTTCAAAACACAGATTGCCTGTGAAGTTAAGAATTTCGACCCGAGTGAATACCTCGAGAAAAAAGAGGTTCACAAGCACGACATGTATGCGCAATTTGCATATATTGCTGCCGCTCAGGCACTCAAACATTCGGGGCTTGATCTTGAAAAAATTGACAAAGATGAATGTGGGGTCATCTGGGGTGCAGGTATTGGTGGATTAAATACTTTTTTACAAGTTGTAACCGAGTATAACGCCACTCCTGAGAATCCACGGTTCTCTCCATTTTTTATCCCAAAAATGATTGCCAATATGGCCAGTGGAAATATTGCTTTAAAGTACCATTTCCGCGGACCAACAATCACTACTGTCACAGCATGTGCATCTGCTACTCATGCGATGATTGACGCAGCAACCTATATTCGTTTGGGAAAAGCAAATATCTTTATTGCAGGTGGTTCAGAATCGGCCATCAACGAAGCAGGTGTAGGAGGTTTTAATGCAATGCGTGCCCTATCGACCCGCAACGATGATCCGAAAACTGCATCCAGACCTTTCGATGTAGGACGTGACGGATTTGTTATGGCGGAAGGCGCCGGCGCTTTAATCCTTGAAGAGTATGAACATGCTGTAAATCGTGGTGCAACGATCTACGCTGAACTGGTAGGTATTGGGATGTCTACAGATGCTTACCACATGACAGCTCCCGATCCTGAAGGTGGTGGTGCAGCCCTGGTGATGAAGAGGGCATTGGAAGATGCCGGACTGAAACCAACTGATATCGACTACATTAATGTTCACGGAACCTCTACCGGTCTTGGCGATATCGCCGAGCCTAAGGCGATCCGAAAAGTATTTGGTGACCATATCTATGATGTAAGCATCAGTGCCACAAAATCTATGACTGGTCATTTATTAGGTGCAGCCGGAGCTGTTGAAGCAATTGCCGCAATTCTGGCAATGCGCGACAGCATCGTTCCTCCCACAATCAACCAGTTTGAGTTAGACCCTGAAATCGATCCCAGGATTGACTTCACATTTAACAAAGCAAAAAAACGCGAACTTAATTATGTTTTAAGTAACACCTTTGGGTTTGGCGGTCACAATGGAACTGTAATCTTTAAAAAACTTTCTTAGTAAAGTGTTACGAGATTTAAGGTATAGAATAAAACTCTTTTCTTCTCCAAGAAAAGAGTTTTATTCATTTATAAAAGATACGATCGGATTTAGCCCACTGAAACTCCGGTTATACGAGCTTGCATTTGTACACCGGTCGGCCTCCTCTTCCGACATAATGGGACAACCAATTAATAATGAACGTCTTGAATATTTAGGTGATGCCATTCTCGGAGCCATTGTAGCAGAATACCTCTATAATCGCTTCCCCAGAAAAGACGAAGGGTTCCTCACACAAATGCGTTCACGAATCGTCAACAGGAGTTTTCTTACCCAACTTACTTTTAAACTTGGTCTCAATCTGTTCGTTAATTCCAATACCAATTCTGTCAATGATTCAAGCCATATCTTTGGAGATGTTTTCGAAGCATTTATTGGGGCAATCTATCTCGACAAGGGTTATCAGGGTGCTAAACTTTTCGTGATTAAAAAAGTATTATCCGTTCATGTTGACCTTCATGAACTGGAGAGGAGTGATAACAACTATAAGAGCCAGTTGATCGAATGGGGACAGAAGTACAAACGAGAGGTTGAATTCGACACCCACGAAAATCCCGATACAAGTCATAACAATCTTCCTTTTGTTTCGATCATCCGGATTGATGGTCAGCTTGTTGGAAAAGGAGAAGGCTACTCAAAAAAAGAGGCTCAACAAAATTCTGCCTGTAAAGCACTCATTTACCTCGGGATCTCCGATTGTCCCTGATTCTCCGGTTTGGATGATTAAGAATCAGACCTTCACACCTTCTCTGGAATAAAATCATTGGGGAGTCTGACCTAATATCTGCTAAAATTGCCTCCTCTCTTCGGAACGGATTTTCGTTATTACAACCATTGATTAAACATTTCTGACCAGATTAACTGTTATCCTTTACTTTATTGAAGTGACTATTTAATCTTTTAAGTTCCTAAGTTAAATAATGTTAAGGAGAACTGCCCTGATTGATTAATAGCTTTATCTTTGTTTCGATGAGTAGAAGAATGATATATACGTTAAGTGTGGTAATGGCCATCGCTGCAGCATCCCTGATTGTTGTGCAGATGATCACGATTAAACATACGGCAGAACTTCAGGAGAAGAATTTCAGTACGCAGGTGTCCAAGGCGCTTCAGGAGGTTACTGATATCCTGGATATATTTGAGATTAACCAGTTTTACGCGATCGATGCCGATCAAAGCGAATGGCCATCAAATTCTACGGGTCTTTTTCCCAATTCGGATCCGGTTTTACCATTGAGCGCCCTTGAAAAAAGCGGTGAGATATCGGTTTACAGGAAGTTTTCAAGTTCCGGCACAAGCAGTGTGATTAACGAACGGTCGAATTTTTTCTCTCAGGTTCAGATTCAGAGCTTTCAGCACGTATACAACCGGAAAAGTGCCCAGGACGAACAAAAGTTCAGGTACCAGATTTTCATGAAGGAACGTTCTGAAATGCCTTTATCCTTGCGATTCCCACCCGGAATACTTGCAGTTGCACTCGATTCTGCCCTAAAGCACAATGACATTTATCTTGATTATAAGTATGCCATCCTAACACAGATAGATGGTAAGAATGCCTATATCATGGGGAGTGAGGATTACAAACCGGGGAAAAGAACCAAACCTTACAAAAGACTCTTATTACCTGATGATGCGCTGATAAAACCGGACTACCTTTGCATCTATTTTCCCGGCCAGAATAATAATTTCTTTAAATCAACTTCATTCCTGGTTTTCCCTTCACTGTTACTCACATTAATGATTATCGGCATATTTATTGTAACACTTCAGATTATTCTGCGGCAAAAGAAAATTTCACAGATAAAAAATGATTTTATCAATAATATGACGCACGAACTGAAGACCCCGATTTCTACTATCTCACTGGCGTCGCAGATGCTGCGCGATTCTTCAGTTTCATTATCACAATCAACAGTGGATCATATTTCCGGCGTGATTTTTGATGAGAGTAAACGATTAAGCAATCAGGTGGAAAAGGTATTGCAAATGGCGGTTTTCAACGAAGGGAGACTAAAATTGAAATTTACCCAGATTGATCTGAATAAACTGGCAGAGTCGGTTGCCTCGAATTTCGAAATCAGGGTATCGAACGAAAATGGGGAATTAAAAACAGATTTGCAGGCTGAAAATCCGTTTATCAGAGGAGATGAAGTCCATATTACCAACGTAATTTTCAATCTGTTGGACAACGCCGTTAAATACAGCAAACTGAACCCATTGATTGAGCTTTCGACCGAAAACAGAAATGGTTGGGCTATTGTTCAGATAAAAGATAACGGGATTGGAATTCCAAAGGAACATCAGTCGCAGATCTTTGAACGTTTCTACCGTGTTCCGACAGGAAATGTACACAATGTAAAGGGTTTCGGACTTGGATTGTCATACGTTAAACGGATTGTTGACGTTCATAACGGTAAAATAAAAGTTGACAGTACCTTAGGGAAAGGTACGCGTTTCAGATTATATTTCCCATTAAAAAATGTTCAGAATTATGGAAAAGAAAATTAGAGTGATTCTCACAGAAGATGACGAAAATCTGGGGCTTTTGCTTAGAGAATATCTTATTGCAAAAGGTTATGATACTGATTTATATCCCGATGGCGAAGTAGCCTATAAAGGATTTCAGAAGAATCAGTATGATCTCTGCATCTTTGATGTAATGATGCCTAAAAAAGATGGATTCACATTGGCTAAAGAGATCAGGATGGTCAATTCTGATATTCCTATCATATTTCTGACTGCCAAAAGTATGAAAGAGGATGTCATCGAAGGGTTTAAAATCGGCGCCGACGACTATATGACCAAACCTTTCAGCATGGAGGAGCTGTTGTTCCGCATCGAAGCAATATTAAGAAGAAGTGGTGGTGAAGGGGATAATTCTCAGTCAGTTTTCAAACTGGGAAGATTTATTTTTGATGCGCGTAAACAGATCTTATCAGATGCCAACGAAAACACGAAACTAACAACCAAAGAGTCTGACCTCCTTAAATTACTGTGCGTAAATGCCAATAAGATACTCGAAAGAAACTTCGCCCTTAAAACTATCTGGGTTGATGACAACTATTTTAATGCCCGGAGCATGGATGTCTATATTACCAAGCTCAGAAAGCATCTGAAATCGGAGGAAGGGATCGAAATTATTAATGTCCATGGTAAAGGATATAAGCTGATTATTTAATCATAGGTAACTAAATTTGAATAGAAATCCCGGGTTAAATGTCCGGGATTTTTTCGGATGAAGGGGGCAATCCCAACTATCAGCCGGAGTGATAAAGCGAATCAAACCAACAATGCGGTTAACTAATTTTATAAATTGGAATTGCCGGATCATAAGATCGACCCTGAGAATTATTCTCACTGCATTGGTCCTCTGTCTATTTCTATGCTTTCCTTTGAACAGTAACGCTCAGAATAGAAGTGAAAAACCGAACCATCCCAGGGTCGCCCTGGTATTAAGTGGCGGAGGGGCCAAAGGTTTTGCTCACATTGGGGTGCTTAAAGTTCTGGAGGAGGAAGGTATTCCGATCGATATAATTGTTGGCACCAGTATGGGTAGTCTTGTGGGTGGCTTTTATTCCATTGGATACAATGCATCTGAATTGGAGAATCTGGTTAAATCATTGAACTGGGAAACAGTTCTTTCCGATGAAGTTTTGCGTACTTTTCTTTCACAAAACGACCAGATGTTAAAGCAGAGGTACTTCTTGTCATTACCCATCAAAAGGGGAAAAAAGCTTCACCTTCCACTGGGCTTAATTAAAGGACAAAATGTCCTGAATATCTTTTGCGGATTAGCCGGAAATGTTCCCCTTGATGCAGATTTTGATAAATTCCCAATCTCTTTTGCCTGCGTTGCTACAAATCTTGAAACCGGAAAGGAAGTGGTTTTGAAAAATGGGTTTTTGCCAACTGCAATGTTTTCGAGTATGGCTATTCCTCTTGTATTTCAATCATCTGAAAGAGACTCTCTTTTACTGGTTGACGGAGGAGTTGTAAATAATTTTCCGACAGATGTGGCTAAAAAAATGGGAGCTGACATCATTATAGGCGTGGATATCCGAAATGACCATTATGACCGAAAAAATCTGAAATCGATCGGTAATGTTCTTAATCAACTAATTACATTTTTTGACCAGGGAAAAGATTCGGTCAATAACAGCCTTTGCAATCTGATTATACGACCCGATATTACAGGCTATTCAATGTCGAGTTTTAACAATGAGGCAGTCGACTCCTTAGTTTTAAGAGGCGAAGTAGCCACAAAAGCCTTAAGGGAACAACTCAGGGAACTTAAAATAAAGTACAACCTGAAGCCTTGCGAAAAATCGCGCAAACTGGTTAAGCCCGATCAATGGAACATCACCGGTATAAGCTTCAGTGGAAAGGAGCGGCTGGACTATGAGTTTTTACAAAAAACCATGAACCTCGAAATTCCCGGAAATTATTCATTTGATGAGATTAAAATGGCCATCGACCGACTTTATGGGCTGGGTGGTTTTGAACAGATTTATTTCAATTTAATAGATAATAAATCTGGAAAAGACCTGAATCTGAACATTGTCACTAAAAATGTTTTCTCACAAAACATTGGCTTCAAGGCAAATACAACCGATGGAGCGGCCATATTGCTCAATACCACCCGAAAAAACAATGGAAACTTATTTGGTTTGTTATCGGTCAGTACCGAATTATCGGTCAACCCCGGATTAAGTATCATAGCCGAATCGGATCAAACCTCCCTCCCTACCGCGGGTATCAACCTCAAAGGTAAATATCAAAATTATAATGTATTTGAAAAAGGTGATAAAATATATAAGGCCAATATTTTTTACACCTCAGGATCTTTATATCTCTATAAGCCAATTATGCATCAGTTTATCACGGGTGTCGGACTTCAGGAGGAGTACTATCATGGTGATATCTTTAGCAGAAATACGACAATTGAAACTTCCGGGAAAATGGATTTTCTGCTAACCAATGCCTATTCCTATCTGTCGTTTGACAATATGGATGATTTCTATTTCCCTACCAAAGGGATAAATCTGTATGCCGAATTTTCGATGATGGCCGATTTCAAACAAACCAATGAAATTACCCCGGTAGCACTTTTAAGGATGAAAAACGTAATCCCCTTGCAAAAAAAGAGTGCTTTACTTTTTGACCTCTATGGCCGAGCCCTTTTTGATGTCGATTTCCCACGTTCCAGAATGACCCTGATTGGTGGAGAACCTTATTCACAGTATTTTAATTACCACCTTCCTTTTGTTGGTTTATCTGCTGTAAACATTGCAGATCGGTTTGCCTGTGTTGGATTGATTGGTTTGAGGGTAAATATTACCGGATCACATTATGTCTCCCTCCTGATGAATGGTTTCTGGCAGAATACCGATTTGTCCTTCGGGAAAGGAGTTAATGCAATTTATGGCGGTGGTATCAGATATTCACAGAAAACCTTTCTGGGCCCCCTTGATATGACTTTAGGTTATTCCGGTTCAACCGATAAACCAACCTTTTCAGCCAATTTTGGATATTGGTTCTGATTTATAATGAAGGGGCTGCAGGAATTGCAGAGACGCGATTAATCGCGTCTCTACAAGACAAATAAAACTAAACCAATCCCTGTGCCAGCATTGCTTCGGCTACTTTCACGAAGCCACCTACATTAGCACCTTTTACATAATTAATATATTCACCCGACTGACCGTGTTTCGTACAGGTATCATGAATATCCTGCATGATCAGGTGAAGCCGTTTGTCTACCTCTTCACTGGTCCAGTTGTAACGCATACTATTTTGCGACATCTCCAGACCCGAAACTGCAACTCCACCAGCATTAACGGCTTTCCCCGGAGCAAAGGTGAATTTATTATTCACAAAACAATTCACCGCAGCCGAAGTGCATCCCATGTTTGAAACTTCAGCCACCAAAAAACAACCGTTCGCCATCAATTTCAGTGCATCAGATTCATCCAGCTCATTTTGAGTTGCACATGGTAAAGCAATATCCACTTTTGCCTCCCAAGGTTTTGCATTGGGATAAAATTCTACGCCAAACTCATCAGCATAAGGAGCGACCACGTCGTTGTTGCTTTCACGTAATTCGAGCAGATAATCCACCTTATTCCCGGTGATTCCGTCAGGATCATAAATATATCCATCTGGTCCTGACACCGTTACTACCTTACCACCCAATTCGTTGATTTTGGTAATTGCACCCCAGGCTACATTCCCGAAACCTGAGACACTGAAAGTTTTCCCTTTCACCTCTTTACCCATCTCCTTTAACATGTGCTGAACAAAGTAGACCGCTCCAAAACCTGTTGCTTCAGGGCGTATTAAAGAGCCACCCCAGCCCAGTCCTTTTCCGGTAAGAACACCCGTAAATTCATTCCTGATCCGTTTATACTGCCCGAAAAGGAAACCTATTTCACGGCCGCCAACACCAATATCACCCGCAGGAACATCCGTATTAGGACCAATATGACGAAAAAGCTCCGTCATAAAAGATTGGCAAAACCTCATGATCTCATTGTCGCTTCTCCCTTTTGCACTGAAATCTGAGCCCCCTTTTCCACCCCCCATGGGAAGTGTGGTCAGGCTGTTTTTAAATGTCTGCTCAAACCCCAGAAATTTCAATATACTTAAAGTGACACTTCTGTGAAACCGAAGTCCTCCCTTGTATGGTCCCAGGGCACTATTGAATTCAACCCGGTATCCACGGTTAATTTCAACCTCTCCCTTATCATTACTCCAGGGGACTCTAAACATGATTGTTCGTTCCGGCTCGACCATCCGCTCCAGAATTTTTGCCTGTTTATATCGGGGATTGGCATCATAAACATCCCAAACAGATTCCACAACTTCCAAAACGGCCTGATGAAACTCTAATTCACCAGGAGTACGAGCCTTTAGCCCCTCCATAAAATTATCTATTCCGGCATTCATCTTTAATATTGTTTAAGTTTTTCATAATCAAATTTACAGATTTCTTTTGCAACCTGACGAAAAAGGTATTAAAACAACAAAAAGCTATTATCTTATATATCTGACTTTTACAGTTTATTGAAAAGTGATATCTGACATGTTTATCCATTTTTATGATATATATCAGAAATGCCGGCGCCCAAATTTTACATTTAATCCAAATTAAAGGAAACTGTTCCCGGAAAAAGATTTGGATAAGTTTATCTTTAAACAGCACGATTTAAATCATTCAGAACAATTTTTTTGCACAAATCTTCTTTCTAACCACCCTGAAGAGCGAATAAAGCGTTAATTTCGCAGCTTAATTGAAAATGAACGAATACGCTCAAAACTGATGGATTATAATTTCAAAGAGATTGAAAAAAAATGGCAGCAATGCTGGGCCGATAACAAAACTTTCAAATCGGGAATCGACGTTAATAAGCCGAAATTTTATTGTCTCGACATGTTCCCCTACCCTTCGGGAGCAGGGTTACATGTTGGTCACCCCGAAGGATATACCGCAACAGATATTATTTGCAGATACAAAAGAGCGAATGGATTTAACGTGCTTCATCCGATGGGATGGGATGCTTTTGGATTACCCGCAGAACAATATGCAATTCAAACAGGGACACATCCTGCCATCACCACTCAGAAAAACTGCGATACATTCCGCCGTCAGATTCAATCATTAGGTTTAAGTTATGACTGGGAAAGGGAAATCAATACCACCGACCCGAATTATTTTAAGTGGACACAATGGATATTTATCCGTTTGTTCAACACATGGTTTGACCAGGATCAAAATAAAGGGAGACACATCAGCGAATTACCAATTCCTGAGGAGATAAAAAATCAGGGTAACACAGCTATTCATAATTATATTGGTTCCAAAAGGCTGGCCTATTACGATAATGCCCAGGTGTGGTATTGCCGTAACTGTAAAACAGTTTGTGCCAACGAAGAGGTACTCAACGACGGGTCACACGAAAAGTGCGGGACAAAGGAGGTCGAGCGCCGATATCTTAAACAATGGATGTTGCGCATACCACTATATGCCGAAAGGCTTTTGGAAGGGTTGGATGAACTTGACTGGCCGGAAGGGGTGAAGGATATGCAGCGAAACTGGATCGGCCGCTCTACAGGAGCAGAGGTTGATTTTGCCATCGATGGAACCGACCGGAAACTGCGCGTTTACACTACACGTCCCGATACTTTATTTGGAGCGACTTACATGGTTGTAGCCCCCGAACACGAATTGGTTGGTGAGATTACAACTCCCGATCAGCGTGAAGCAGTAAAAGCATATATTTTGAATGCCGCCTTAAAAAGCGATCTCGACAGAACCGATCTGGCTAAAGGAAAAACAGGCGTGTTCACAGGAAGGTATGCGATCAATCCCATCAACGGATCTAAAATACAGATATGGGTAGCCGATTACGTATTAATGGGTTACGGCACTGGAGCCATCATGGCAGTTCCAGCGCACGACACACGTGACTTTGAGTTCGCTCAGACTTTTAATATTCCAATCATATGTATTCTCGATCCTAAAAGCGCCCCTGAAGAGTTACGCACTAAAGTACTGAATGGGGAAGCCTGCTGGACGGAGGATGGCGCCTATATTAACTCAGCCAATCAGGAACTTGGCATTGAGATTAATGGTCTTTCGAAAGAGGAGGGAATCAGGACTGTGACCCAATGGCTTGAATCAAACGGTCTGGGAAAACCAACCATCAACTACAAATTACGCGACTGGTTATTCAGTCGCCAAAGATATTGGGGCGAGCCATTCCCGGTTATCCATTGGGAAGACGGAGAGGTAAGCGTACTGGATGACAGCGAATTGCCACTTTCGCTTCCCGAAGTTGAAAAATATATGCCGGGTGAAACTGGCGAGTCGCCCCTCTCCAATGCAGGAGACTGGCTGATTGTAACCGATAAAAATGGAAGAAAAGGGCGCCGCGAAACCAACACCATGCCACAATGGGCAGGTTCTTGCTGGTATTACCTCCGGTTTACCGATTCCGGGAATAATGGCGAACCATTCAGCAAAGTTGCCGAGAACTATTGGATGCCCGTGGATCTTTATGTAGGAGGCGCCGAACATGCTGTCTTACACTTACTTTATAGCCGGTTCTGGCACAAGGTTCTCTTTGATCTGGGAATCGTTTCAACAAATGAACCGTTCCAGAAATTGTTCAATCAGGGGATGATCCTTGCCTTTGCCTACGAAACAGCATCAGGTTCAAAAGTCCCTTCTGATCAGGTGGAGGAACGCGAAGGAAAATATTTTAGCACTGTTACAGGGGAGGAACTTCACCAGATTGTTGCCAAGATGTCGAAATCGCTTAAAAATGTGGTGAATCCCGACGATGTGGTGAAAAACTACGGGGCAGATTCCCTCCGTCTTTTCGAGATGTTTATTGGTCCGCTTGATGCCACAAAACCGTGGACAGAAAACGGTGTGAAAGGAGTTTACAATTTTCTGCGCAGGGTTGTTGCCTTCTTTGGCGAAAAAGGGAATATTTCTGAGGGTGAAGAGAGCAAAGATACCCTGAAGATCCTCCATCAGACGATCCGTAAGGTAAGTGATGATATCCGCGACCTTAAGTTCAATACGGCAATTTCGCAGATGATGGTCTTTACCAACCATTGTTACAAGGTGGGCAAAGTAAATCACGAAACGGCGGTCACCTTCTTCCAGCTTTTGGCTCCATTTGCACCTCACGTTGCAGAGGAACTCTGGGAACTATACGGGAATACCTCCGTACTGAGTTACCATCCATGGCCCCTGTTTAATGAGTCCTATCTCACTGAAGAAACGTTCGAATACCCCGTTTCATTTAACGGTAAGGTGAGGTTTAAAATTGCCCTGGCTGTTGATCTGTCCAATGGCGATATCGAAAAAGCGGTGCTTGCCCACGACCATACGAACAAATGGATCGAAGGAAAAACGATTGCAAAGATTATTATTGTGACCAATAAGATTATCAATGTGGTTGTGAAATAAGGGATAATAATACACCATGACGTTTTAATATTGCTACTTATTTGGGTAGGTTTAAAATTATGAAATATCTCGTAATGAGCATATTATTAATTTTTTACAAAGATGTCGCCACTACGTGGCTTCATTTCCATTGTACGAATATAACGACAAAGATTTAGCTGAATTTCCAAAATAACGACTCAGACTTAATGCCGTATCAGCTGTAATCCTTCTTTTCCCCTTTATGAATTGAGATATTCTGGGTTGTGGAATATTTATTTCTTTTGAAA
Source organism: Prolixibacteraceae bacterium (assembly GCA_963675995.2). Lineage (GTDB taxonomy): Bacteria > Bacteroidota > Bacteroidia > Bacteroidales > Prolixibacteraceae > JAAFHB01. The sequence goes on from CAXXIY010000001.1 coordinate 367,729, forward strand.
GACGATATGCTTTTATAAAGTTTCATCGTCTTTCGCTATTTTCACATTACGACATTTATCGTTCGCTATTGGTCTGAACTCCGGGTGGTCAATTTCAACTTTTCTTTTTTTGTTTTTCCCCCTTAAGCAGAATAAGTGGTCTATAAACCGGACCAACAAGTTGCTTTGCGTGGACAGCGTAAGCGTACATTAACTAAACGGTCATTAAGTGCATACTTCGGCAGGCTCAGTAACCATAGCTCCGATCCCGGCGCGTGTAGTTCAACCGGGAATAATCGCCGGGTCTTGCAGACCGCTCCTATTTCTATTTATTGGCAACAGTATTTTATTCTTCATTGGTTTCTGGTGGTCTAAATTTTACAAGTGAATCAAGCGGAGGTGGAATCATTCTCTTCGTAGTTTTAAAAACAATCAATGAGTCAATTTGATTCTTGTCAATCATTATGTCTGTCACATATTCCGCAAACTTAGAAATATGATTTTCAAATTCGTGACTTCCAATGATTGTACTTTTAATTGTTTTGTTCTTGCATTTAATTTCAATGTAAAACCCTCCGCAATCCTGGCAATGTCCATCATAAATAGAATCTATCTTTTCGTTCTTCAATGAGTCAAACATTGCATTCAACGAATCGATTTGCTGTGAATCAAGAGTGTCAATACAACAAATCGAACTGTCTATTCGTGAGATTATATGGTATTTACATTTCGTAATTATTCCCAAACTATCAATATAAACAGTCTGACCACCTGTCCAACCGTTGTCATGTGTTATTTCAATTGATTCAAAATGAGGCTTTTTCTTGTATTCTTTTAAATTACAAGAAGTCCCAATCAAGATTATAAGTATCAGTATATATGCTGTTTTCATAATATTGTTGCCAACGTAGGAAGCACCGAGTAGGCAAGGGGAATTTAACTTCGTTGATCTTCGATTCACCCCAAGCCTCTCACAGAACCGTGTCCTTTAATAATCCGTTTTAGTTTTGATTCCATAAGTCTTTTAGTTAACGGTTTCAAATGGTCAAGATATAAAATTCCTTCGGTATGGTCATATTCATGTTGTATTATTCTCGCTGTTGTGCCACTATATATTTGGATTTGTTTCTTAAAATCCAAGGTGAGATACTCTATTTCAATCGTCCAAGGTCTTTTTACCGATTGAGTTAAGTCCGGAATACTTAAGCAGCCTTCATTATCGTACCAACAAAGATCAGAACGCTCTAAAATTTGAGCATTAATAAAAGTTTCCATTATTCCTTTATCGTTGGCATCATAATATTCATGTCTTTCGGACTCTTCAAGGTTTTTGTAAGTAGAAATTACAAATGCACAGAAAATGGTAAATTAGAGTGCACAGAAAATGGCAACAACAGTGCTCAACTTTTGTGTTTTCAAATGTAGGTTATTTTTCCTCATTTCGATTAAATATTGTTTTCTGGTTCTTAATTCTGAAGCTTTTCCCGGATAGATTGATAACCTCACAATGGAACAAAAGGCGATCAAGCAGGGCTGTTGCCAGGACTTCATCGTCGAGCATCTGTGCCCACTGGGATGGTGATTTATTTGTTGTGATGATAAATGCAGTTTTTTCGTAGATGTGATTAATCATATTAAACAAGGCCACTGCCAACTGTTTTTCAATGGGGAAGAGCATGATATCGTCAATAACTATCAGATTTGCAGCAGTTAGCCGTTTGTATTCTGCTTTTGCTGTTTGAGTAAAATCTCTCATCTTAAGCATCCCAATAATATCATCCATTGTCCGGAAGTAAGCTTTATATCCCTTCCTGACAGCATCATTACAGAGACCGGCAGCAATAAAAGTTTTTCCGGTACCGGATGGCCCCATCAGGATAATGTTGTACAGCTGGTCGAGCCAGTCAAGTTCCCGGAGTTGTATTAGCCGTGATTTTGGAAGGCCATTTTCAAAGGTGTAATCATATTTGTTTAGATCACAAGTGATTGGCAATCGGGCTGTTTTAAGCCTTCGTTGATCTTCTTTCTGTTGACGATGCGTGGCTTCGGCTTGCAAAAGTCTGATGGTATAGTCGAGAAAACTAACTGTTCCACTTTCAGCTTCTCTAAGTGCCTGGTCAAGACTGGCACCCATTCCGCTCATTCTAAACTGCAGACAAAGGGATTGTATGATTTGCTTCTTTTCCATGATCAATTGCCTCCCTGCATTAAGTGTTCATAATCGTAAATAGAGCTTTTCATTGGCTGGAAAGTCGCAATATCGGACCTTATTCCACTCAGAGGATTGGTCAGTATTGTTTTCAGTTTGTGTGCTTCAATTTGAGACTGTTCCTTTAAGAAGTTTTCTGCCACCGATTTAAAATCGTTTGCACTATATACATGCATTTCAATACAGTACTGCAGGGTTTTATTAATGAGTTTCTTATTGAACAAGCTCAGGGTTTGCCTTAACAAAATAAGCTGATCACGTATGTATCTGGGTTTCTCCTTACGGATTTCTGCCATGTACTGCAAAGACAGGTCAGGATTATCAAACATCAATGAGATGTCGCTGATCAATTGTTGGACCTTGCCGGATTTATCCCGTTTATGATCAGTATTGGTTACCGTCTTACCTTTCTCTGTGGATATCATAGGAGAACAAACAGGTGTGCCGGACAATGAACAGATATTGAGTAAACCCTCTTCCGGTGATACGCTTACCTGCGTTCCTCTCCCTTTATAAGTGCCGGATGGAAGCGTGTAAAAGTTTCCTTTCCAACAGATAATATTGTCTTTTCGTACAGTATACAAACTTGTTGGAGGTTTTAAGGCTACAGCTATAAAAGGCGTTAAAGAGGGTTGTTCGATGCACCATTCGTTAAATGGGATCTTTTGGGTGCCGGCATGTGGTTTTGCATTTGCGGTACGCCCAAGCCATGCCAGAGCTTCAGTGTTAAGCAGAGAAACATCACTGAAAGGCCTGTTATATAAGAAGTTCTGCTTGACATATTTGACAACATTTTCAATCTTGCCCTTACTCTCAGGATCAGCTTTTCTGCAAAAGTGCAAATGAAATTTACGCTCCCTGCAATAATCCTTAAATGCACTTGTAAGCAATAGATCACCCCTGTTTTCGTCTGTCAGAAACAGTTTGTCCTGGTCATAAACAATCTGATCCGGGATTCCATTAAAGAATGAGAATGCCTTCTCGTGGGCCACAATAGCCGTATGGCTGGTAAAGGGTATATCTGAGAAGAAAATATATTTATACCGTGAACGGGACAACGACATGGCAAAGAACCAGACTTTTACCCGCTTAGCCAGCCCGTCACGCATGTTGTATTGTCCAAAGTCTACCTGTGCCTGCAACCCGTATGGAAGTTCTTCAACGGCATTGTATTCACGTATTGGCCGGGTCTGTGGCAGATGATGTTTTTGGCGAACCCACATCACGAAGTTATAAACGGTTTTGGCTGTTACGCCGGGAAAATCCGGAAAATGTTCCATTAACCAGTCGTGCATTTGAGCGGCAGAGGTTTCCTGGTACATCTCCAGTTTGGCTTTCACCCAATGCTCATAACAGGATAGTTCCTTACTCCTTTGGGATAGCGACTCAAGAAACGCTTCAAACTGCATCTCATCCATCGACAAAATACGGTTAACCGTGCGACGGTTGACAACCAGATATTGGCTGATTTTTGATTTTGAGAACCCTTCTCGGTTCATTTTGTGAATCTCATGGTACATGATCAACTTATTAAGATAATGGTTCATAATAACCGGGTTTTAGTACCCCGGTAAAGTTGACTTTCTTTTGATTTGGGCATGCCCAAATCAAAAGAAAACTGTGCACCATTGTTACCAATCTCTGTGTATTCTTATTTACCGAAAACTGTGCATTGTTATTTTCCGATTACAGTTTTCATAAGTCGATTTACTATCGACTATAAAAAGTCTGATTGGTTGCCCTATTTGAGATGCAGCAAGACCACAGCCTTTTGCATTTTGCATTGTTTCCCACATATCGCTAATCAGTTGGTCGAGATTTGGATAATCTGGACTAATATTTTCACATTTCTCTTTTAGAATCTGGTGACCTAATGACAAAATTTGTAATCTCATAGCTGCTAATTCTTTAGTTTATGCTGCAAAATTCTAAAGAACCAATCAAACAGTCAATGAACCTATGTTAACAAATTTGTCGGCGAATCCGACTCAATCCCTGTGGTGTAATCCCAATATATGATGCAATATATTTCAAAGGAATGAATCTCAAAATATCGGTTTGCTCGCTAAACAGCCGTAAATATCTTTCTTTGGCGTTGTATTTAAGCAATGATAATTCACGTTTACTTTTGGCTAAAAACAATTTCTCTGATGCAAAACGTCCCAAATAATTTCCAACCTTAGTTTGGGCATATACTTTCTGCAAATCGTTGTAAGAAATCTGCCAAACAACAGTGTCTGTTAATGCTTGTAATGCATATTCAGAAGGAGTTCGGGTTAGAAAGGAATCATACGCACAAGTAAACTCTTTGTCGAAGCTAAAATTAAAAGTCAATTCGTTTTCATCGATTGGAATGTAAAATCTAACAATCCCTGATTCAATGAATGATAAATAATTTTCAGTCTCGCCGTGTTTGGTTATTATTTGGTTCTTATCAAAGACTTTCCTGTCAAAATGAGCCGCAATAAATTCCCATTCTGAATCTTTAAGTTTTACAATCCGTTCGTAATACTCTCTTAAATATCCCATATGCTGTGTCGTTTTTGTCCTATGCTTGCCACTAACGTTTGGCGGTATTAAAATTTGCCGTTTGCGGGCGATTTAGCTTTCGCTGATCTTCGATTCCTGTCAAGTTACCCAAGAGTTAAAGCGGGTTACAACCCTTGAATAACCTACTGACCCAGCAATTTTTTATACCGCATGTTGAACTAAATCCGCCTACGCGGATAGCTGTATTAAAAGTACTCGATTCTTACTATACTCGGAGATTATTCACTTTAAAATTTCTGAATATGAGAAAGAAATCGGAGCTTAATATTGTTGAGCAGGCTATTGCGCTTGTTCCTGAGTTTGAAAATGTTGTCCGCAAACCGGACCAACAGGTTGCTTTGCGGGGTCCAGAGTAAGCGTACATTAAATAATCAGTTTTAAACCCGAAAAAGCACAAAAACCTGCAATACGTCAAAGAACGATTATTGTATTTTACTGCTCCGAAAATCTTCAAAACAAACAAAAACGGTCGCAAAGTACATACTTCGGCAGGCTCAGTAACCATAGCTCCGATCCCGGCGCGTGTAGTTCAACCGGGAATAATCGCTGGGTCTTGCTCGCCGCTCCTATTCCTTTTTATTAGCGGCTGCCCTTCTGTTTCCATGAAGCGTTGTCAGTCCAAGTTTGCACAACTGATTGCTTAAATGATATTCCATTTTATTTGAGAAGTTTTATAATAAATGATATACTCAATAGTCCAAACCCAATTAGTCCTATTATCCCAGCGAATGTATATTTCTCTAACTTTTCAAGAATATTTTCATAATTGTCAGAAAGATTTGAGAAAATTCTTGTTATAGCAAGTCCGATGTAAAGTGGGATAGCGAAAAACACAATTGCTCCTAAAATTAATTTGCCAATAATCAAAAGCAATTTATCACTAAATATCGAACAGTAAAAGTTCTTCACAAAATGAATTACAAAATCACTTTGATTAATAAGGCCAATGATAAGAAAAACAATGAAGTAGCCAAAGACAATTTGAATAAGTAACGACCATCGTCTTATTGCTTTAAATTCTTTTGCAGGTTTAGGAATTAGTATGCTGCCATCTTCCTGATAATAGAAAGGTGGATTTAAGGCAATCCTCAATTTTTTTATTATTAATGTGAAATTCTTTAACTTCATTGCCTCAACGGATAGAAAGAAGGCTCCAATCCAATCTAATATAATTGTTAGCTTTTCCATTTAGAATTATTTGTCTTGGGCAGGTTGTTTGAATGTTTTATACTCTCGTTATGATGTCGTTTCGTTTGGTTTGTTTTTCTCAAATGCCGTTAATCGTCTAAATACTCTAAACAAAATCATTGCTGCTGAAGTCAGTCCAATGCCAAGTCCAATGATTGAACCACTCCAATTATTGTCAAATATTTTTCCGATTCCGTAACCAACAAGTGTGTTGCCAATAATTAATATCGCAATGCCCCATTTAAATAGATTTTCTTTTTTCATTTTTTTGCGGTTGCGTTTTTATGAAGTTCAACATAGATGTTATACAGTTCTCTTTTCTCAACATCAGAGATTATCCCGATTTCCGATTCTCTCTTTGCACCTTCCCATTCTAATTTCAATAAGTATTGAGTAATTGTTATAAGTTCGTTTATTGGGTCAGTTGGGTCATTTTCCGACTTGAGCATAATCTGGTCAATGAGAGTAATAATTTTATTGTCCCAATACTCGTCCTCTGGATTTAAATAAAGTCGAATTAGAAATTTCAAGCTGTCAGCTTCTTTGTGCAATTTCCAAACTTCAGCTATCTCCAATTTATAAACTCTGTTGTTGTAGCTATAAGCTAAAGCACAAAATCTTGAAATGCTCTCTCGTAAGTCCTGAATATATTTTATTCTTGAAGCAGTTACAGAGTTTATAAATGCTGTCTTACGAACATTACGAAATGTAACGATCAGATTAAAAACACCGACAAAGAAAGTCAGTCCGATTCCGATTAGTGTAACTGTTTCTGTTGTGGTCATAATTGTTATTTTTTTTCAATTTAAAGCTTGTCCTTTCGGATTAGCACTGTCCCAAGGGTTGCCGCTAACGTTCTGCAGCTACACGCAGGGCGGGAGTTTCCCGATGAACTTCCTACGAAGAGTTGCTTTTCAATTTATTACTTTCCTGTCAACGAAGCACCGAAACCCGGCTTGCGGGTATTTTGCTGTTATGTGGCGTTTTTTATTATTTTATTGTTTATTGCCTCCTTGATCGTTTCACTCACCCCATCTTTCTTTTTAAGAAGGGAAATTACAAGATTTAAAAAGGCGGCTTTATTTCTGATGTCAGTTAATCCACAAACATTTGAACTCGGAATAAGAGCGTTTTTCAAATTGAAAACTCGCAGTACTCCATCATAGTCAGAAGTATTTAGGATTTGTTCAAATTCCGTTTTTATATCTGTATACAACTTCAGTTTATCAATACTGTTAAAATTTGAATCGACCTCAACAATTACGTCTATAATGTTTTTTTGTGCGAATATTGATGCTTTAATCATTTCCCGTCTAAGTGCTTCATTGAAATGTAGCAATATTTGACTTTCAATTTGGGTATTAAAATAAGTAAGTAAAGCTTGACTAACTTGAGAAAAAACATAATCTGGATCTTTCCCCATATGAGAAGCAACTGCTCTAATAATTTCCTCAATTAATAATAGGTTTTCTGCTTCCGCAACATCAAGTACCCAAATATCTTTTGCGATAAGTCGAATAACATCATCATTCTGTCTTCTGTCCCTATCAATTATTCCAAATGATTTAATATTATGAAATGCATTTTGCTCATTTAAGGACTTCACCGAATGAATTACTTTTTCGCAACTTCCTAATGGCTTAATGGTATATTCGTCATAAACTTGTTCATAAAGTTTATAATCTATACTGCTTTCATCACCTTCTAAAAACAATATTGGATTACGACTACCCAAAATTTCCAAATACAATTGTTCTGGGATAGGAGCTTCATCATTTAATATTTCATAATCCCAAATATCTCCTTCTTCAAAAGATTTTGTCCAAATCTTTACCGTATTGTGTCTTGAAAATGCAAAATCTATGTCATGAGTCAAATAAATAAAACAACAATCTTGTCTTTGATTCTCAATCAAATCAAAGAGTTTTTTCACCAATGATTTATGGATGTGCATCTCCGGTTCATCAATTATCAAAATTGAATTTTTTGGAGAACAGACAACTTCCGCTATTAAGTAAAAAATAACTCTTTCTCCATCACTCATATCAGAAGCATTATATTTATTCGCCTCATGAAGTGTTGGGTAAGTGTCAATAACACCAGCTTTTATTTTAAGCTTGCGATGTGGTAGCACTTTCTCCCATATAAGTTTTACTATGTCAATTTTTGTTTCAGGTGATAGAATATTTTGTTCTTTCGAGTCAGAGAGTGTTTCATATTCTTCCGTATGAAGCAGAACTAATAGTTTCTCAAAATCATTTAGTAGATACGTACTAAAATTATCACCCCAACGATTCCGTCTTTTGTAACCTAAATCATTATTTACATTTTGGTCTGGATGGTTAGAACCTACAAAAAATTCAGTCCTTGCAACGTCTAAAGATGTTGGTCTAACTAATTTTGGAATTGATAAAGATTTTTGAGCTGATATTCTATGAGTTATCAAATGGTTGCCTTCTTCTATTTTTGCTCCAAACCTTGTTTTCCCAGACCCATTCGCACCAATAACAACTATTCGATTGAATTCTAATTCGGGTCTAGTACTTGGTGGTCCTTTTTTAGTCGGTAATTGTATCTTCATATAATGTTTCTTGTTTCTTTAAAATGCCACATAACTAGTAGATAGCAGAAAGCTTATCGTACTTTTGTGGACCTTTGACTGTTTTCAATCTGCTGGTTTTATTAGTTTTAGACTAAATGCTTTGTTATGTATTATGTCAAAGGTAACAGCAATTCTTTTAAATAAAACTATTTATTGTTTTTTTTATTCTTTTTTATTTCAAAATCTCCCATGGGTAATTGATCCAACGGACTAACAATTTTCTTAGCGGCTATGGGCGTTATATACGTGTAAATCAGCGTAGCCTTAATGCTGCTATGTCCTAATAACAGCTGAATGTACCTTATGTCTGTTCCTCACTCTGGCAAATGAGTTGCAAATGAATGTCTGAGAGTAGGTACTGTCGCCCTTTTTTCAAGATTGGCTCTCGTAACACCATTTTTCATTACCTGCTGCACCGTGCGCGCACTTAATGCCTCCCCTTTGTATGGTCCGGAAAATACCCAATCATCACATGGGTAAAGCGTTCGATAGTCCTGAAGATAAGCGACTACCGGGCAGGAGAGCATTACAATCCGGTCCTTTTTCCCTTTACGCTGTTTAATATGAATCTTGTGCCCTTTAAATATGAAGTTCGCTGATTACCTCAGCTATGTGAACAGTTTCTTGATGTATAATAGCAGGTTCAGTGCGCATCTGATTGTTTGCATCTTTTCCAATCACAATATGCTCAAGGTTACGCTTTGTTTTAAGTTATTATTTTGAAATATCTGACAATTCGTTTCAAACCGTATTTGTTTTTTTCGTATATTCGGTTAGTTGATTTTCTGATTGTTGATAAGCTGAATTATTCATTTAAAAAACTAAAAAAGATGAGTACAGACCAAACCGGCCACGAACAAAACGTAGTCAACCTTGGGATCATCCTCAATTCAGTGGCTACATTTAAAACGATGTACAATCCCTCACGAAATGAACTAACCATCGACGGATTGACACAAATGAGATCAGACGGTGAAAAAGTAAACGCCGCCGTCACTTCCGCAGAAAATGTATTTAAAAATTCAATTTCTGCACGCACAACCTCTTTCGATCTGTTTGACATTTTTATTACCCGCATTATTAATGCACTACGCATTTCCGGGGCACCTGAACAATCGATTCTGCAGGCCGAAAATATCGTCCGCGAACTGAGGGGCAAAAGAGCTTCTGCAAAACTCACCAACAAGGAGGTGGAGATCGCTAAAGGTGAAGGTGCTGAAATAAAACAAATGACCCTGCACCTCTATAACATGGACCGGAAAATAGAGAACTTCAATAAATTAGTGCAATTTCTGGCTGGCATTCCCGAATATAAACCAAACGAAGCAGATCTCTCTATTGCAGGTCTGAACAGCAAATTGGCAGAATTAAAATCGACAACCGCAAGTTATTTAGCCGCCAATGCGGCACTGGATGCCGCCCGCCTTGAACGCAACAAAGTACTCTATGCCAAAAATACCGGGTTGGTAGATGTTGCATTAGATGTGAAGTTATACGTTAAATCGGTTTTTGGAGCCAAAAGTCCTCAGTATAAAGAGATCAGCGATATCGTTTTTTCCAAATTAAACAAGAATATTTAAGTACTAAACACTGTGATCCGCTGCAATTTTCAGAAAATCTTCACCGGAAAAATTTTGTAAACGTTAAATCCAATTAATTCCCTGTCACAATTTCCCAATTCTGACAGGGAATTTTAATTGTTAAATGCATCATGGAGTTGTCTGAACGCCTCATGGTTGAGTCGGAGCGCATAATGGATTTATCTGGACGCATCATGGCTGAGTCGGAGAGTATCATGGATTTGTCTGGACGCATCATGGCTGAGTCGGAACGCATAATGGATTTATCTGGACACATCATGGCTGAGGCGGAAAGCATAATGGATTTATCTGAACGCATCATGGCTGAGTCGGAGAGCATAATGGATTTGTCTGGACGCATCATGGCTGAGGCGGAGAGCATCATGGATTTATCTTATGACCTTCCCCCAAATAGGTTCTTATTCCTGATTCTGGTCAGATTCGCAAAGTATATACTTCGGCAGGCTCAGTAACCATAGCTCCGATCCCGGCGGGTGTAGTTCAACACACTCATCGCTGGGTCTTACTGATCACTCAGAATCCTGCTTATTGTGTGACGTATTTGGTTTTATCCTGCGATTTAAAGGCTATTTTCTTTTGTCCGGTTGATTTCAGGTTCGCTTGAAAAAATAACAGCATCAAGAATACAGGGATAAATATCAGCCTTCTCACATAATAACTGTATTCCATCTGAAATAAAATGATAAAATGCTCTGTCTTGTAATGCGGTTGGCGAGAATTTAATAGGAAAATCAAAGTCTTTCATCCAATTCATCATTCGAGAGTCAATAGGAATCTCATATTTTGTCAAGCCTAAAGATTGAAGAAAATTTCTTGCCTGTTTCGAACCAAAGCCTTTAAATGTCTTGTCTACATTATCCGCTAAGTCTCGTTCTGACTGTTTTGTAGATTCAATTTTAAGACTATTCTCAAGTTTTGTTTGTAATGCCCAATTTGTTCCTTCCAGAAAGGAAAAATTGCTCGTGAAATAATTCGTAATCTTTTTGGAATGCTTTGTCAAGCCATTTATCTTCAGTACATCATCGAGGACAACCTCAATAATGGTTGCCTTTGAAAGAAATTCATAGGTCAACAAAAATGGTTTTTTTCTGAAGAATACCTCAAAATCACTGTCAGGGTATGTATCTTGCTGAGCAGATAACAAACACATAAGCATAGTCTTAATAATTGCATCTTTGTCAATTTGAATACCAATGCGGTTAACATTACGATTAATCCTGTTTTCGACAATTGGATTATTGTGGGCATTTACTAAGTCTTTAACCTTGATAAGGTCAGGTTCGCCTATTTCCCAAATAATATTCATGATATTACGAATTTATAAAGAATAATCACCAGCAGCTTCCGGTTGATAAATAATTTCATCAATCCTGATATTCGTAAGACCCGCAGGAACAATCCATTCTATTTCATCAGCAACTTTATATCCAATCAGAGCTGTCGCAACAGGGGAAAAAATCGAAATTTTATTTTCTTTTAAATTTGCCTGATCTGGATACACAATCTGAAATTGTACCTGCTTATTATTATTCAAAAAACTCAATTTTACAATTGAATTCATTGTAACAACATTTGAAGGTATAGCTTCAGGCTCAACAATCTTCGCTGAATCTAATTCTTTAATTAGTCTTTCAGCTTCTGCATTACTAATTGATTTAAATTGTTTAGCATCACTAATACACTTTTTTATCCGTGCGTAATCAAGTCTGTTAATAATTATCTTTCTCATAATAAGAAATTTATAATTTATAAATACTCAATCAAAGATACAAATTTATAAATTAAAAAAGTATCAATTACCGGCTGTGTTTTATTTAACAATGTGAAAAGCATGTGATGAAACCAAGCCTGCCATCATAATTACAAAGACTATTGCAGTCAAGGCTTCTTTACTGATAAGCATTTCTTTGGTTTTTATGGTATAGCTTAGTATCACTCTCCGATTATAAGAAATATGAAGTATTGAAAATATGACGAATAATATACCTGCAATATCGTGGGCTGACATCCAAGCGTGTCTCTCCAAAGTTAACACATCAAATTATTACTTACGCTTATTTATCCATTTCTCAGATAATTAGTGTAATTACTTAGGCTTTATTTTCGGCGCGGGCCCCGGACCGCCCATCTAAAGCGCTCATCGAAAATAAACGGTATCTCATCGAAATAATTTGGGTAGTAATTAGGTCTAAGCTTACCTTCGCCTTGTAAATCAATAAAAAACCAACGTTATGAAGCGAAAACTATGGCTTGTCTCCGGATTGATGTTTCTTTTCATCGGGTGCGATACCTATTATATGATCTGCTCCCTCAACCCGTTTTATCTTGAAAAGAATATCATCCTCTCACCCGAAATCGAAGGCGCATGGTTTGCCAAACCAGCGAAGTCGATAAAAGACTCGGCAAATTCGCCCACTTCCGAAATCTGGGGTATCGCAGATACCACCTCAACCTGGACCATTAAACGGTATATTTCTAAACAGGTGGTCAAGACGAAGAAGGGGATTGACTCTACCACCTACAAACCAGAGAATTATTACATCGCCAAACTTTTACCACACGATTCAACACGGTATGAATTTAAAATAGTACTCTTCAAGGTAAAAAATGGTCTGTATGCCGATTTTATTCCCATTGAAAAAAATGAGCTGATCAAAAGCAAACTTGCTTCAAATAGTCTTTTTGAAGTTCATACACTTTCCCGGATTACATTAATTCATAATCACATGGAGATCGCCTGGCTTGGCGCCGGCTGCATGAAAGAGATGATTGAGAAGAAACGGGTACGGATTAATTACCAATGGGTAAAGGAAACGGGTAGATTTCTGCTCACCGCCCCTTCCCGCGATCTGACCGCCATGATTGAACGGTATGGCGATCAGCCACGGTTTATTGACTGGGATGATCAACAGGCAAGGATGAAACTGACACGTTTAAATTAACACAGACATGAAAACATTATCAATTAACAGATATCGCGTTACAGCACTTCACCTGCTGTTCTGGATCGTCTCGTTCAATATCTTCAGCGCATTTTTCTGCCGTGGCGTTGAATCGGGATATGTGGTTGAGGATCTTAATTTTACCGGCTGGGAAATATTTATCATCAACAATAGCATTATCTTTTTCCTACTGGCTCCTTGCATCTGGCTTTTCAAGAAAATAAAACGATGGATTAAGTGGAGCGTTACTGTTGTCTTGTTGATTGCCATAGGTTGGGAAATCGCCAGGATGTTACTGCATATGAATAAAGACATTACCATATTCTCCATCATCATTTTCTTCTTTCTTGATAATTTCCTTTATGTATCTACATTTCACATCACCATCATTGCCGCAACCTATTTTAATTCCGGAATACTAATTAAGAACTACTTATCAGTAGGTAAGTTTGGCACCTACCTGATCTTGGCACCAGTTTTAGCTATAATTGCAGGGTTTCTTAATTATGCCCTTTTCAACCTGTTTATCGACAAAGTTTTTCCGCAGTTTTTTTATATTTCCTGGTTCAAAGTGTGGGAATTGATCCTGATTATGTCAGGTTATCTGGCCTTTACAACGATCGTTTTTCTCCTTTGGCAATACGCACTAATGCTCGTTGCCAACCGCGAAAAGGCGATTAATGAGCTGTCAGCTCTGAAAGCTCAGATCAATCCCCATTTTCTGTTCAACAATCTGAATACAATTTACGCCCTTGCAGAAAAGGGGGATCTCCGTACCAAGGAGGTGATTCTTCAGTTATCCGATTTTCTCAGATATGTTTTATACGATACCTCGAGTGAAAAAATTGAACTTGAGAAAGAGGTAGAGATTATCAAAACCTATGTCAAACTGCAAACCGAGCGAATCAATACAAACACTACGGAGATCATCCTCCATGTCGATGGTGACTTCTCCGGCGTATATATCGCCCCTTTACTTTTGCTACCCCTGGCTGAAAACTGCTTTAAACATGGTATCGGGAATGAGAAGGGAACCATACAGATTGACATCCGATACTCCGGACATCAACTCAGTTTTAGTACAAAGAATCCGATTGAACGGCGCGAGAATCCGTTAAATCGTGAACAGGGAGGAATTGGAATATTAAATGTAGAAAAAAGATTAAATTTGTTGTATCCCGAAAAACATCAGCTGACCTTCTCAGAGGAGGGGATTCTTTTTAAAGCAGAAATGAAGATCGTTTTAGACTAAACTGCATGGCCATTAAATGTATGATCATCGAAGACGAACCCGCAGCAAGGGAGATCCTGCAGCGGAACATATCACAATGTCCGGATCTTGAATGTTGCGGTTCGTTCGAAGATCCATTTTCTGCACAAACCTTTCTGGGTAAAAATAGTATCGACCTTATTTTTCTCGATATTAACCTTCCGGGAATGTCGGGAGTCAGTTTTTTACGTACCTTAATTCATCCTCCACTGGTGATTATCACAACGGCCTATCCCCAATATGCAGTCGATGGATTCGACCTTGAGGTGGTCGATTTTCTGTTAAAACCCTTTTCGTTCGAGCGGTTTTTCAAATCGGTCAACAAGGTAAGGGAACGACTTTCCCCCAAACCTGTCGCCAATTTAACCCGCCGGATCACCGTAAAGGCGGATAAGCGCATTTATCAGATCGATCTTGATGACCTTTTATATATAGAATCGTGCGGTGATTATACCACTGTCTGGTGTACAGAAAAAAAGCTCATCACCCACGAGACGCTCAAAAGTTGGGAAGAGAAACTGAAAGGACAGTCGTTTCAGAAAATACACCGGTCAGTCATTATTAATCTTCAGAAAATCGACCATATTGATGGCAATCTTGCAATTATAGGCAAGCACAAACTGTTGGTTTCAGAAACCTTTCGCGAAGAGTTGATCACGCTGCTGCTTGGCCGGAATATTACCCGGATTGGATAAAGGATGTTAGGGGGATTGGCTGTAAGGTGTTAGGAAGAATCTAAAAAATATGCACTTAAAACTTTGAGCTCCGGACACTGCATTTTACATTTTTTACTTTAAATATCTCCCACTCTCTCATTAAAGATTAAATTTGCCGGATAAAACATTTTTGATGATTGAGATCTGCGCTTTGGCTTCAGGAAGTAACGGGAATTGCTATTATATAGGAAATAATGAGGATGCGATTCTTGTGGATGCCGGTATAAATTGTAAACAAATCCTGGCCAGAATGAAACTGAAAGGGCTCAACGTCTCCAGGCTCAGGGGGATATTCATCACCCATGAACACAACGACCACGTCTGTGGAGCACGGGTGCTCGGTAAGAAACTCGATATTCCGGTTTTCATGACCAAAGGAACCTATCAATCGCTTTATGTGACCAATCAGCCGGTGGCAGTTAGGTTTATTGAGCCCGGACAACCGGTAATGTTTCTCCCTTTTATCATTCACCCCATATTAAAAAACCACGATGCCAGCGAGCCAACCTCGTTCAGGGTCGATTATCAAGGGATAAACATAGGGGTATTTACCGATATCGGATCTCCATGTTCCAATGTTACCTCTCATTTAAAGCAATGTCACGCCTTGTTTTTAGAGACAAATTATGATGAAAAGATGCTCTGGGCAGGATCATATCCTTATCATCTGAAACAACGAGTCGCCTCAGATGTTGGCCATTTATCGAATGCCCAGGCAGAAAATTTATTGTCAGAACATGCAGGTCCTGCTTTAAAATGGGTACTGCTCAGCCACCTATCGGGGGAAAACAATACCCCTCAGATAGCTTATGATGCCTTAAAACATCTCGGTGACAGATTTAACCTTGTGGTCACTTCCCGTCGTGAGCCAACTGAGGTGATTACTATCAATATCGAATAAACGCGAACAGGAGATGGCTTTAAAAATCATTCAAAATACGGTATTCGAGAAAAATAACTATACGGAAACGGCGCTTGCCAAAGGAGAATATGAAGGATGCCGGTTCAAAATGTGTGAATTCTCCGGTTCAGATCTCTCAAATATCACTTTTATAGATTGTGAGTTTGAAGATTGTAATCTAAGCATGACAAAAATCAAAAATTCTGCTTTTAAGTCGGTCCTATTTAAAAACTGTAAGTTATTGGGATTAAATTTTAGTGACTGTAACAGTTTTCTCCTCTCTCTCGGTTTTGAGAACTCTCTTTTAAATTTAGCCTCATTTTACAAGCTTAAACTTAAAGGAATCAAATTCAGAAACTGTAATCTTCAGGAAACTGATTTTACAGAAACGGATATGACCCTTGCTGTTTTTGACAATTGCGACCTTGAAAGGGCGATATTCGAACGGACGATTTTAGAGAAAGCCGATTTTCGCACCTCATGGCACTACTCCATTGATCCCACTGTCAACCGGATTAAAAAAGCCAGATTTTCAAAGGACGGGCTTGCCGGATTACTCGATAAATACGATATCGTTATTGAATAGTATGTACTAATTTTTCCCTATTTAGTTACAAAGAGTAGACCATCTGTATGATCTCTGTGTAACTCTGTGAAATATTTATAACACGGAGAGCCACTGAGAATACAGTAGAGTAGAGCGGGAAGGATAGAAACACCTTCCCTGCCCCCTCATCAAACCGTACGTGCGGTTTTCCCGCATACGGCTTTCCTATAAACTTCTTCATTAGCATTCATAAGTGAGCTGGCTGGAATGCATATTTTGTTGGATCTATCAAACCGAATTTGGTTGACAAAACCTCAAAGGCGTTATGTCCGTAAAGCCTGCATTTCCGTTGGCTCTTGCGATGGTAGTATCGGTATAATTTGTTGGACAGGTAAAACCGCAGTCTGCGTTTGCTCAATGCAGGATAGCTAACTCCTCTAATATCGAAATAGTTAAGCCATCCCTGTAATATCGGGTTTAATCCTGAGACAACAGTATGTGCATTGAAATGACCATGTGTCTTTAGGTATTCCTCTACTTTATCCCGGATTTTCTGCTCCGAATTCTTGCTTGGCATGATATTCCAGTATTTGGATTTCCTGCCTTTTATATCAGAATCGTAGCGTATTGTGAATCCAAGAAAATTAAAGCCTTCGTTTCGTGAATCAATCTGTCGGGTTTTTGTTTCATTGATTGTTAATCCCATTCGTTGAAGCAAGCTTTTAAGCTTTTCGATTATTGCTATCGGTAAAGTCTTTCCCATTAGCACAAAGTCATCAGCATACCGTACTATCCTTATACCGTATTTCCCAAACAGACTTTTCGTATTGTTTACGATCCGGTCTATCAGATGAAAGTAAACATTGGCAAGAAGGGGTGATATGACACCGCCTTGTGGTGTTCCCGTACGATTTCCTTTCCCACTTTTGTATTGTCCATCCTCAAAAACAGGAACTTTTAGCCATTTATTGATCAGCTTCAGTATCCTTGGGTCGGTTACACGTTCCTTCAATGCTATTTGAAGTTTATCATGGGGTATCGTATCAAAATACTTACTCAGGTCGGCATCGTAAACCTCCGTATTGCCTTGTTTTAAGTTCTCCTTTATCGCCGTTATCGCATCTTTTGAACTGCGGTTGGGCCGGAATCCGTAAGAACTCTCCTCAAAGTCTGCCTCGAATATCGGTTCAAGTATCATTTTACATACTGTCTGTGCGATCCTGTCTCTTACGGTGGGAATCCCCAACGGACGTTCTCCCCCGCTGGCTTTGGGAATCATCACCCGCTTTACTGCCTGTGGTTCATAAAGCTGCTTGCGCAGCTCTTCCCCAAGCTCTTTAAGATAGGGTTCAACACCATATTCTTCTACCTTCGCAATGGTCACACTATCAACCCCCGGAGCTCCGCCGTTGGCTCTGACCGTTTTCCATGCTTCACGTAATAAATACGGAATGAACATCTTATCATACAGTACATAAAACTTGTATCCTCGCTCTTGCTTGGCTTTTTGATATAGTTTCTCTTGCAATATTAATACTCTTTCTGCATCTGGCATTTCGCTGCGCCGTCTTTTAAACAGTTCAACTTGGACCGCTGCGTCAACTCTTTTCTGATTCATAACTATCAATTCTGTTTGACTAATATTCTTTGAAACTTTATTTATAGTAATGCCCCTTCGCTCCTTCCGCTTTTACCTTTCCGGTTATCATCACTACTACGAGCATATCCGACTCCCTCGGCAACAGTTCGACTACTACAGTTCCGTTAGGGTATCCCACGTTCATGCGCTACCTTCGTACTGCACGCAACATCATCTTACTCCGGGTATCTGCTGACTTACAAAGTGCCATTAAAAAAACAGTCAACATAGCAGGTTTCACCAACTCTGGGAGTTTGACCGATACCAATTGTGTAACGAAGCCTAACTGATGCAGCTTACAGCACCGTACCGCCCGAGCTTCACAAAGCTCGTTTCCTAACAGTGTGTCAGGCGGACTTCAACCTGAACGGCTAATTGGGTTGTAAGGCTCTTTCATCCTTAAAGGTATTTGATTTATATATAAACGCACGCCTCGTGGCGCACCAGAGAGCCACTGAGAATACACAAAGGGGCATAAAGGAAAACCTCAACTTTGACAAATGGTCAGGTATTTAACGATCCTGATTATCATGCTTTGAATTCGCCTGTATCGATCCACTCGTTTTTAAGCAGCGACCACCAGTCTGTGGCCAATCCTTTTAACACATATTCATAAGGTAACCATCCGTATCCACTGTCACCCCATCCTGTACCCCATGAATTCCGGATCAGCAATGCCCCTTTGGTTTCGACGCCCCCGGGATTACTGTTTTTAATTTTCATGTTCTCATCATAGCCAACTGCCATAATAGCATGACCACCAGAGATTTTATCTCCCTTTGTCGGATATGGAATCTTTCCTGTCGTATCTGCCTGTGAGATCGAGTTATAAACCGTAAATCCAAACATTGAAGGGAGACCGCCCGACAGGTTTGTCTTGATTTGATTTAACAAGGTTGCTGTAGTTGTACCAGGAGGATCGAGTCGATAGTAGCTGATCGTCTGATAATTTTGTGCATAAGCATAGCAAAAGGCGGTAGGCTCTTTTTCATAATCGGCAACAACATAGGGCCAATACTCTTCAGGAGGTATTCCAAACAAAACCAATGCTCCCATTGTAGTGCGAAGAAATGCCCCCGTATCGCCAGTCCAGTGGAGCAGATTTCGGGTGGCTTTATACAGAAAAAGCCTCGATCCGTCAACATGTTTTCCAAATGCCCTCCGCTCAAAATACTCGACCATTCCAACACCTGCATTTGCGGTGCAGGAACCCAGAGAACCCTGGTTTTCGATAGGTGAGCACCAGGCCCTTAAATCAACAGACACGGGAAGTCCAGCTGTTAGCGGTTTTTCAACTCCAACTGTAGCCAGCATAGCATTGATACGATCCTCCCCGGTGGTGTAATCCCTAAAATCGGGATAGTCAGGTAACCATCCCAAACCGAATTTACCTTTCATTTCGCTCATCATTGTTAGTTTTTCAGATTAAGCTGGTGTTTGATAATTAAAAGAAGGCTTTCACCAGCATTAAAAGCCATAAAACGATACCATCATTTCCGGAATTTTCAATTCGTTCTGATTACTGCTATACGAAGCTCAAAAATGATTTGTTGCATAATTATCTCCCTTTTTTCATCAATGATTAAAAAAATTGAAAAAATATACGATTAAATGCAATTAAATGGAGAATTATGTTATATCTTTATCATGGTTGATCAGCCGATCAACTTTTAGGTTAGGTTTAGGTAAGTTGACCCCGGTTACTCCCAAAGTGTCCGGGGTTTTTGCGGACAAGGATTGGTCTGGAGATTTGTTATAGGAAGATTTATTCGTATGCTTAATGAGATTTTAACTTTTAACAATCCTGATATTCACAATTTACCTGATTCGCGCTGTGAATGCTCAGCCCGCAAAGAGCCTGCTTGATTCGAGGACTCAACATGCGGAGTTCGGTTCACCTTCAAATACATAAAATGGCTTCACAGTCAAGTTTAAGGTAGACCTCAAAAAGTTCGAAGAAGAGAAGACGATCCTCGAAATACCCAACTACTCACAGTTCTATTGCGTCAGTACAATCCGCTCGAACGGCGACGTCAGATTTACCGCCAAGTTCATACAAGATTCAACACCCGGTATTCCTGCAGGATCGACCTACTCCGTTAGCACGAACGGAATCTCGAATTTTAAGAAGTCGCTCATTATATTCCATCCCTGTGAAAACCCAAGTGTCTATACTGATCCTGATGGCTAACTGCGAATGATGGCCAATTATCATTCCAAAAGTATTTGGGAATCGGATTCTGTGGAGAGAGGTTGGCATTGTATCAGTCCGGACTTCCCCCTGGAGGCGACTGTACATTTTTCTTCCGTTGGGGGAAATTCGATTGCATCCTCGGCGGCTTCTCAGGGCGCTGGTCGAAACCTGCCAATGCGCTAAATTCAGCCTTTGAAAACTTAGTTCGAAAAGGGCTCGACTTCTAAGATGGTTCCTGTGCACCATCTATTACCCAAATCACCGATGGATGTTATCTGATGGCAGCGTGGATTCCTATCTTTTGATTTGTAGGTAACCTGATTATCAGGGAATTGAGGCAAATATCAGATGGCAGAATAGGTTCAAAGTGGATGAATGAAATAACGCCCAAAGCAAAAGCGTCCAAACCATTGGCGACCGGAATTACTGAAACAACCACATTCCCGACAGATGGCAGATCGTTTCTGTTGACCTTCAACAATTTACTCTGAAAAGGTGAAGAAAGGTAGATTTGGCATCTATTTCCTGCCAGAAAATGATGAGCAGTCGTCCTGTGAACTTCAGATTGATTTAAATGATCTGCTGGTCCAGTTCGGACCCGGATCATTAACTGACTTTGCTGGTCATGAGAACTCCTTACGTTAAGCCAGTGTTTCCATGATACAACCAATTTAATAGTTAGACCCATTTAATTTGTAAGGTGTTTGGAGTATTTAAAAACTTTATGCTTTTCATTTTTGCAGTATTATATATCTTTACGGAAATTTATCTTTACGGTTAAAGATCATATAACGAAGAATAAAATTACATCCCTATGAATAAAAGAATTCTCACAATCGCAGGAACCCTGCTGATAGTCGGAGCTTTATCAGCACAAACCACTGAAAGAAATGAATTTATAGCTGTTAAAAGGGCTCCTGAACCTTTTCTGTTTTCGATGACCACGCTTACACCAGAAGATCTCCAGTGGAGTCTCGATTATTCAACGAGCTATGGTGAAAGGGTGACAGGTCCCTTTGGACACGACGGGATTGGTCAGCAATTTGGATTAAAAGGATATCTGGGTAAGCAGTTTACTGTTTATGCGCATGCTGCATTGGGTTTTGCCAATGAGGACAAAGTTACGAGTGCGCAGCAGGTAGAAATCATCCGTGATTTTATAGGAGGCAAAAAAAACATGGGTCTGCGACTTGGCATAGGAGTTGGAGCGAGCAGGGATTACAGCAATGTGGCATCTTTTTTAAGCAGGATTACAGCATCTTATGATGCTCCAAGATGGAAAGCCGGAGGTAACCTACTCATTGAAAAAGCTTTTGCCGGTAACAGGGATGCAGTGGATGTTATCTCAAGTTTAGGGTTCCATTACCGCCTATCAGGCAATCTATATGGCGGATTTGAAACTGTAGGGGAAGATCTTGAAGGGTTTTGGGATGAGGAAGAGGCAGAAGGTGGCGCAAAATTACTCGTAGGACCTTCGATGAATATGACCACCAACAATTCAAGGCTCTCATTTTCCGTATCCGGCGGACCAGTGTTCTATGCCACCCGCAACCAGGTAGCTAACCCTGCGGCTCTTAGAGAACTGCCATCTCAGCCAGGACTCACCCTAAGAGCAAAGGTTACATTTAATCTGTCTCAATAGTAGAATATATGGTATGCTATTTTGCGAAAGAGGTATAACCAATTAACATTCAGGGATTTTTCTATTTAGCATAGTCCCCCCCCTTTGTAGTAAATTATCGCTTTTTATTTACAAACATGTATTGTTGAGTTTTACCTGAGTCAGTTCTGCTTTCGGGGTTTGAAATAAAATCGTTTAACAACTTATATTTGTTTGGTGGAAGAGTGCATCGATTGGATATTTCTTTTGCTTTGATGTCATCGAGGTAAAGGAAGCCTAAAGTTTCAAAATTTTGATGGGCCATTATTTCTTTAGCCTCTTTTGGCCAACAGCGAAATTGAGGCACCCGGAACCCTTGAAACAAAGTATAAGTGATGTTCTGGCCTAGATCATAAACATCTTCCGAATTATTTCGTGCTAATGTGCTATTTAGCAGGAAGGGGGTAAGAAAAACAGTGAACAAGTATCCTCCAGGTTTCAGAATCCGCTGGCAATGTGTTAAAGCGACTGTTCGATGTGCTTCGTCGATTAGATGATAAAGCGGTCCCATCAGCAAAATAGCATCGGCAGAATGGTCAGCGATCCAATATAAATGAGTGGCACATGAAACCTGATTGAAAATAATATTTGACTGATGTTGAGTATTTTCCATCCGGTCTGAAAATGCTTTCAAGGCTTTGGCTGAAAGATCGACTACTCCAACCTTACAATTGCGTTTCAGTAGATGTTCTGCATAACGTCCCGGACCAGAGCCAATGTCAATAATCGTGGAACAAATGGGTAGATAATCATCAAGCAGTTCAGTAATTAGCAGATACTCGGCTTCGCCTAAAGAATTTTCTTTAAGTCGGTTGTATTCTTCTTCGACTCCTGCATCGTACGCTTCAGCTATGGTTTTACGGTACATTTTAAGGTGTTAATTATTCAATGTGCTGATTTGCTAATTCATATAAGGTACGAGTAACGCCCGTCCGTTGTAGGGAATGGTTTCGAGTTTTCCATGATAAATGGTTTTCAGGAATTCGGTATCCCACGCTTTCATTGTTTCGCCCGAACGGATTACTTTTTTATCTTTCAGGAACAGGAAATCATCACCAAACATGAAAGCCAGATTGGGGTCGTGCATCACGGCTATGATCGTTAATCCTTCCCTAACCAATTGTTTTAACAGGTTTAATAAATGCGATTGATTTACGAGATCGAGATGAGTGGTTGGTTCGTCGAGCAATAATATCTTCGGATTCTGAGCCAGTAGTCTGGCAATCATAACCATTTGCTGTTCCCCTCCCGACAATTCGGTGTAATTTTGGTTTCGCAAATGCAGAATACCAACTTTCGCCAGGGCCCGAATAGTGGCAGCTTTGTCAGTTTCCTCCGGGATAAAATTAATAAATCCGGCCCGACCTGTTAGAACCACATCTTCGACCGAAAAAGGGAATATTGCTTTATGTTGCTGATTTAAAAACCCTATACGCTTTGATCTTTCCTGAAATGAGAGTTTGGAAATCTCTTTTCCGGATATTGCAAGGTCGCCTTTTTGAGCGGTAAGCAATCCCGCTACAATTTTTAGGAAAGTAGATTTTCCACTGCCGTTTTGTCCTAAAATAATAGTAAGCTTCTCAGCATCAATCTCAACATTAACGTTATCAAGAATCAACGAATTCTTGTAGCCAAAAGAAAGATTGGTCGCTATTATTGCATGGTTTAATTGTTCCATCCGATATTTGATTTTTTCATCAGAAAAATAAAGAAAGGTGCGCCCAAAAGCATGGTGAATACCCCTATTGGAATTTCGAAGGCTGAAAGTGTGCGCGAAAAATCGTCAATGATTAGTAAAAACACACCTCCAAAAAGAAAATTCACTGGAATGGATTGGCGATTGTCGGGGCCGATGATCATACGAACCATGTGCGGTACAATCAGTCCATAAAGTCCGATGATTCCGGCCACTGCCACTGCTGATGAGGCGGATAGAGTGGAAGCGATTAGGATAATCAATTTGTCTTTTTCGGGATTAATGCCAACAGTTCGGGCTTCATCGTCGCCTAATGCCAGCACATTTAATCGCCACCGGTAAATAAATATCACCAATACGCCGACCGTTATTGGAATGACTGACGATTGCAACTTTTCCCAATTGGCATTGTGAAGGTTTCCCATCGTCCAATGAACGATGGATTGTAGTTTAAACGGATCGCTGTAAAATTGCACCAGGGTCAATGAAGCGGTAAAAATTCCCGATACAATAATACCGGAAAGTATGAGCGAAACAATGGAAAGGTTTTTGTTTTTTCGAGCCATGAAATAGCTGAGCCCAACAGCAATCAAACCGAAGATAAAAGCGGAAACCTGTACCGGCAGAATGGAATAGGCCAATGCCAAAGCCGCCCCAAATGCTGCTCCTGAGGATAGCCCCAAAATATACGAGTCGGTTAATGGGTTTCTAAATATAGCCTGAATGCTGCATCCTGAAATGGCCAACGATCCACCGACTAAAAATGTCAATAAAATTCTTGGTAACCGTACATCAAAAATAACCGATTGAATCAGTGTTGTGTTATCTGAGTTATGGAAAATCAGGTTGAATATTGCACCAGGAGTTGCTGTTTGCGATGGACCAATAAAAAGCGAAGCCAATACGATTGGCAAAGGAAGCAAGTATATTAACAGAATTATTATTCGTTTCTTCATTTTAATAGTTTTTCGCCCTTTTCACCGTACAGCTCAAGCAGCATTTCTCGTTTTTCATCCTCCAAATTCAAATCAGCATATATAGATGAATAACACCATTTTGCAATCGTTTTAGCAGCATAAGGAAATTTAAGTGTCCATAAGTCGCATAAAAAAGCTGAAGGTAATTCATAAACCTGTTTATCCTGAATCGCTTTTAGCGGTTGAATTTCTGAGAGGCTGAGAATGTCTTTCGGACTTTTTGAAGGATTGCACCACATCACCATCAGATCGGGATTCCAATCAAAAAGCCTTTCCTTGTTAATAACAACATGTTCCTGACTCACCGTGCAACTGTTTTTTGCTCCGGCAAGTTCAATCAATTCATTGACTGTACTGGTTGTTCCTGCAGTTTCGGTCAAACCTTGATTCCATATGAAATAGACCGATTTCGGCTTGTCGTTTGATGATTGCTGAATCGATTTCAACTTACCGATTTCTCTTTTTGTTAATGCGATCAGGCTATCTGCACGTTGACTTGTTCCGGTAAGCGTGCCAAAATCCCTGATTTCCTTGTAAACATCTTCAAAGCTCTTGAGAAACACGCCATAAACAGGTATTCCATGTTCTTCAATCGATTGAATAGATTCCGTTTGCGATGCCCAGATAATCACCAGATCGGGCTGAAGTGTTACGATGTTTTCGATGCTTACAAAATCCCAATTCCCAGGCGCCGAAAGCTCTTTGTTTTTAATCCGGTCGTCTAAAACAGCGTACTGGGCAGATGCACCTTCATTGTAAATTCCCGACGAAACGCCAATGACCTGCTTCTCTGCCCTTAACATGTAAAGTCCAGACAAACCGCTCTCAATGAGGCAAATAATTCTACCTGCAGGTTTTGTAAGTGTAATTTCCTTATTCCTGAAATCGCTAACCTGAATGGCAAAGGCAGAACCAGCGGGTTTGACTCTGCCTGGTCTGCAACTGGTATAAGCTGCTGAGAAAAATACAATCAAAACGATACAAACAGCCCGATATGCTCTCATTAGCTGGTTTTAAAATGTAGCCTTAATTCCAGCCATCATCGAAAACCCAGGGTTCTGGAATTGCCAGGGCATTTCGTATTTGTTGTTGGTAACGTTGTATAAGTTACCAAATGCCTCAACCTTATAATTATCTGTTTCGGCAAGAACTTGCACGATATTCAGGTTTAGCAATGCCCCTGGTTTGAAGAAACTTCGACCGGTTCTGTCACTGCTGTCGTAAAAACCAGTGTTGTAATTCAGGTATGGACTAATGCTTAAACCATGAGAGGTTGAGAGGTTTAAGCCAAGATTAGCTACCTGTTCAGGTGCAAAAGGAACTGTTCCGGCGCCTTTAACTTTGGGATTCATAAAAGTACAATTTGCAAACCATTGAATATTACTTGTAATCAATTGTTTGATCTCTGATTCTACTCCCGAAGATGTTGTTTTGCCTGCATTTACAGATTGGGTTTGCGACGGATTTTGACTCACCACATTGTCAATGATTGCGTCAGCAACCTTGAGATAAAAACAACGAACAGATACTTTGAAATTTGATGGCAATGAGAGGTCACCACCGGCATCAATTCCCAGACCCGATTCGGGTTTCAGATTTGGATTTGGCAATTGTCCATTGTGACCAATTACCCCTTTATCAGATAAACGAATTGTTCCTCCTGTGGATTTTAATCCCGGAGTCAGAAAGCTATTTCCGGCATTGGCAAACAAGGAAAAATCGCTATTGATCTTATATTTCAAGCCGGTACTCCAAAGAAAGCTGTTCCATTCTTTTGATTCTTCACCCGGTGCTCCACCGTCAACCAATTCGATGTTATTCTTCATGTAACTGTAGCGAATGCCTGCCCGCCAGATCAGATTGCTGAGGTGAAATTCTTCCTGGGCATAAATTCCCGACTGCAACGCCGTTGATTTATTGCCATACGATTGATATCCTTTGAGCGGATCGGACCAGGTAGAATAGTTTGCCCCCTGATAGTCGCTTCCAACAATGAAAATGTTCTCTTTTCCGTGATTAATGGTCAAAGAAATATCGACCGGAACAATGGTTTGATCTACCCCATTGTTTGATTTAAGGGTATCAATCGCACCAAAATTGCTTTCCTGCCACGACCTGTTGTAATTCCTGATTCCCATGTGAGCCTGTAAATTCATGCGGTCGTTTAACCCAATGGTATATCCGGCATTAATGGTTCCGTATTCGTTTTCAAAACCCCGGTAAACCCTTCCGGCATCACCTGTATGAAAGGTCTTATTTACAAAAAGTGTGAATTTTTGCTTGTCGTTGCCAGCTGGATACCAGGTCGCTCCGCCGAATAGTTTGGTCTTTTTGTATTCGGGGTTTTTCTGCATATTCAACCACGAATTAGTCGTGCCATAGTTGGTATAATCTGAACTTTCGTAATTGGCACCTGCAAAATAATTCAGATTTTGAGTTTTACCCTGATGATAAAACTGACCGTTGAACGTATTATAAGAACCATAAGCCGTTGAAAAACTGGTCAATGGCTTGTCGATTTTTTCTTTTAAAATAAGATTGATTGTACCTGCCAAAGGACTTTGATTTCCGGCAAAATCCTGAGAAAGACAATTCGGATAGATTACTGAAGCCGGGCCGCGCTGAACTTCAATGCGGTCAATTGCTAATAAATCGAGGTTCATTGGATCTACAAACGCATCGATTGGCAATCCCTGCAACATGTAGGTGCTGTATTTGGCACCAATTCCACCATAAGTTCCCCAATTGGCATCGTTGCGTGATAAGGAACTCACTGATGTACCGGTTTTAAACATCAACACATCGGAAATATTGCGATTTCCTGAAACCATTTTACCAATCTCTTTGCAGTCAATCACATCAATCTTTTGGGTTACATTTCCAACTGACTGAGGCATTTTGGAGGCAGTAACTGTAATTCCTTCAATCGCGATAGTGTCATTAACAGATTCCTGAGCGAAAACCTGTAAGATTGATAAGGAAAATAAACCGGTAAATAAAAGGCTTGTTTTTTTCATCTCATTTACTATTCTGTGTTACTTATTTATATATTCGTGTTACTAATTGATCAAAAAAATAGGTTATTCGGTACGACTCATCACCAATTTACCATGAATAATACCCTTGATTCCAATCAGTTTGTCGGATAATTCGGTTAATCGGTTTGCTATGCCTTTCACCGCAATAATTTCAAGACAACTATCATGGCTTAAATGAAAATGTTGTGTAGAGAGAATTACCTCAAAATAATCGTGTTGGATATCGCCCGATTTGGAAGCAACATCTCCCTTATGATGGTCAAAAAGTAAAATGATAGCGCCGGCAACGATATTATTGCATTGCCACTTTTTTTCAACCAGGTTTTTCTCAACCAAATGCCGAATAGCCTGTGAACGATTGGGTAAACTATTCTCGATTACGAATTCATCCAGGGCCTTTAGAAGATCTTCATCCAAACTGACTCCAAAACGTGCTAGCGGCATTGTGTTACTATCTATTATTAACGTGCCACAAATCTAAACAAATTAAATTGAGTACATGTTAAAATTCACAGCATTTATTGAAAATAAATATTTTATTAAATTAAACGTAAATTTGGATGACATGGGATCTCCTGCATTAAGGTTGCTGAATTCAATTACACTCTAACTTTTTTAATAGTAAATTATCCGATTATAGATAACTGGATCTGGTAAACAACTGTATTTATACTTACATTTCCAGGAAGGATTAAATAGATCCAAACTGACAGGTAGTTAAAATTTAATGTGCTTTATCTAATATAAAAGAAGTATTTGGCGAAAGGCAAATGTATTTTTGACCATATTTCACAAGCAAACTAAAATCGGATGAAACACCAGTACAAACCTTTGATGCTTTTATCTCTGATGTTTTTCATGGTCGGAGCCCTTTTCTGCATGAACGATATCCTGCTCCCCTCGCTGATCACCCACTTCAAACTGAATTACACCCAGGCGACAATGATTCAGTTCACCTTTTACCTCACTTATATTATATTCCCCATTCCCATTGCCTGGATGATTCATCGGTTTGGTTATAAAGTCAGTCTGTTGGTGGCGGTAGTGACCTGCGCAATTGGCGCTGCCTTTTTCTGGCCTGCTAAAATATTTGATTCCTATCCTTTTGTATTGTTTGCGATCTTCATCATTTCAACGGGATTAACCATTATCAATGTAGCCGCGAATCCTTTCGCCTCAATGTTGGGTGATCCCGAAGGAGCACACCAGCGGATCAATTTTGTTCAGGTTTTTTCGAGAATAGGTTATGCTGTCACACCAGCAGTTGCCACAACACTTATATACAACCAAATAGGCGAAATCAGATTTCATTTCCCCTACCTTCTTCTATCCGGTATCCTTTTGATGATTGCCCTTTTGATGGGGCTATCTCACCTCCCGGCCATGAAGCCTGAGAGTGATGATCAGTTTACCCTTAAAGGGATTATCAGGGAAGGATATGCCCACAAACACCTCTTTTTCGGACTCTTCGCGATGTTTTTCTACATGGGCGCCGAAGCCTCCACCTGCGGTTTTTTTATCCCATACCTGAAGACAGTCCTTCATTTTACAGATCAATCTGCAGCAAGTTACCTGACGCTCTACTATATTTTTACGGCAGTGATGGGTATATTCGGCGTAATTCTGCTCAAATATGTCCACGCCCATAAACTGCTGGGATTCTTTGGATCAGGCATGATCGTTCTATTTGCAGTAATCATTACCATTAATAGTGGTTACAACCAATTCCTGATGGCAGGATTGGGGCTGTTTCTTTCAATTATGTTTCCTACCATCTTCAGTCTTGCCATTGAAGAGATCGGTTCTTTCACAGGAAAAGGTTCAGCTCTGCTAAATTTCGCCATCGTTGGCGGTTCGGTATTTCCCCCCATCCAGGGGATGATTGCAGATCAACACGGAGTTCAGATCTCCTATGTGATTCCTATGCTTTGCGTCGTGATGGTGACCATCTATGCTTTCTTTTTTACACGGTTACCACTGTTAAAAAGAAATGGATTGAAAGGATAGACGATTAAGCCCTTAGACCGTTAGGGAGAAGGTAAAGGAAACTACTTTTAATTAATTTTTATTCAAATTATAAAGAGACTAAAGACCTTCAGTCCAAAAGCCCGATTTTAAATATTTTAACTTTATTCTATTGTCAATATGACCCAGGTTAAAGATCCGATAAAAGTGTATGATGCCCGGTGGGAGGTCAGCGAATTTGACGATATTGAGGTATCGCGTCTCTTTGAAGCTTCGTTGGGATATGCCTCCATTATCGGAGTGGACACAATCGTTCTTACAAGGGACGCCCGTCTGGGATGTGCCCGCGTAATGGAAATTGGGATCAATGTGGCAGTTGAAGCCGGATTTCGTGTCTTCGCCTGTTTTGACCCAATCAGCACCCCCCTGAGCTACTTTGCAACAATGCAAGTCACAGTCAATTATCCGCATACGATGGGTCTTACTGTTACCGCATCACACAACCCCAAACAGTATATTGGGATAAAATATACCGTGCCAACTGTTGAAGCAATCGGATATGATTGCGGACCCCTTGGTGGATTGAAAAAAGTGAAGGAACTCTATCATCAAAAAGATTTTACCTTAAAAAAATCGGAAAGTGGTTCACTGACCATATTCAAACATCCTGCTGACGAATATATTGACTATACCTTTCAGTTGGCAGGGGTGGAAAGCGGATCACTTCGGGACCTTTCGATTGTCCTCGACACCTTCAATGGTTCAGCTGGCCCCGAAATTTACAGGGCATTAATGAGAGCTGGAGTGAAGATCACCACCCTGCGACTGGTACCGAATGGCGATTTTCCTACGGGATCACCCAATCCAACGAGTCAGAACAAAATGAATACTGCTCTGGAGTTGGCAAAACAAAAAAATGCAGATCTGATTATAGGCATTGACGGTGACGGTGACCGAATCGTTTTTGGTGATCAAAAAGGGGTATTCAGTGCCGGTTTCGTAATGGTTCCTATTTTAAAATCAATACTTCTCAGCGAAAAAAGGACAATCACCCAGAAGGTGCTTTATGATCCAAAAGTGAATCCGATGGCATTGCTTAAATGGGCCGAATTAAATAGTGACCCGGTATTGTTCCGTAATGGTCACTCCCAGATCAAAGCATTCATGAAAGGGACCGGCGCCATTGCGGGTGCAGAAGAATCGGGCCATTTTTATCACCGGTTACCACTTGGTGAAATGGTCATTTCGGGAGAAAACTCACTCTATACTATTCTTCTTTTTTTGAAATCGGTTCACCAAAAAAGATCTATCATTAATGAGATCAGGGAATTGCAGGACCAGATTTTCACCAGTGGGGAGTTTAACTTTGAGTTTACGGATGATACCATAAGGGATCAGGCGATGAGAGCAGTAATCGCATTGTTTGAACAGGATGGAGCCACAATGACCACCCATTCTGAGAATGGAGATGATCTTGAAGGTACCGTTGTTTACAAAGGGGTAGAACACCTTAAGGGGAAAATCAAGCTGCAGGACGACTGGTATGCGGCCTATGTCCGGACTGCCACCAACGAAAAAGGAGTAGTCAGAAGTTATATTTCAAGTTGTTCAATTGAAGCCGGGAAAAAGCTTCAAAATAAGATAGTCCGGCTGTTAACTGACCGGTTCGGAGGTAAGGAGATAGAGTAAGTAACAGATAATATTATATTTAATTAAATTACACATGAGATTACTAATAACCGGTTTTAACGGGTTCGTTGCAGGAAGCGTAATTGCACACGCTCAGGGAACCTGGGAGATTCACGGTATCGGCAGATCGGAGAGTCCGGGAAATGAACCCGGAATTTTCTATCACACCCTTGACTTACTGGATGAACAAAAGTTTATCCCACTTTTTAATGAAATCTCACCCGATGCCGTTATTCATACCGCTGCGATGGCCAACATTGATCTCTGCCAGGTCAATCAGGAAAAGGCAGAACAAGTGAACGTTGGGATCACAAAGATGATCGCGCATCTATGCTCAGAACGAGGCGCTAAAATGGTCTTTTGTTCTACCGATACTATTTTTGACGGAATTAAGGGGGATTATACCGAAACTGATGCACCTCATGCAGTTAATTTTTATGCCGAAACAAAGATAAAAGGGGAGCAGATCGTTTTATCGGCATCACCTCAAAACGTGGTGGCCCGGTTGGCGCTTGTAATGGGGCTGCCGGTTATTGGACAAGGAAATTCTTTCCTCTCTGATACCATCTCAAAACTAAGTAAAGGGTTAGAGATCCCCTTCCCTGTGAACGAAACGCGCACCCCAATCGATGTGATAACACTGGGAAGTGCACTCGTAGAACTGGCAGGAAATCAATTCGGTGGCATTATTCATCTTTCGGGAAACACAAAGATCAACAGGTACGAGATGGGACTTGAAATTGCTGCTACACTGGGATTTCCTACTGAACTGATCATCAGCGCCAATTCAAACGCTATGCCGGGAAGAGCTCCCCGCGCCAATGATGCCTCAATGGACAATTCCCTTGCAAAACAGGTTTTAAAAACTCCAATGCGTTCATTATCTGAAGGGTTGAAACTGACCCTTAATTTTAAAAAGTAAATCAAAAAATAGAATGAGCAAGATCAAATTTGACCTCGAAATTAAATTCGGATCCCAATATGGGAAAGAAGAGGAGGATGCAGTCCTTAAAGTATTACGCAACAATGCGCCAACAAGCGGAGATGAATGTATCGCTTTCGAAAAGATGTATGCAGCATACACCGGAGCAAAACATGCAAGGGTGGTCAATAACGGAACCTCTGCCCTCTTTCTCTCAATGATTGGAATTGGTCTGAAACCAGGCGACAGGGTGATCACCACGCCCGTGACCTGGATCGCAACTGCGGCCGCTCCCGTCACTCTGGGCGCCGAAGTTGACTTTGTCGATATCGATCCGGTCACCTATAATCTGGACCCCAATCAACTGGAGGATCAATTAACTCCAAATACCAAAGCGGTAATTCCGGTTCACCTTTATGGGCAATCATGCGATATGGATGAGATTATGGCGTTATCCCAAAAACATAACTTTGCAGTTGTTGAAGATGCTGCTCATGCCATAGGGGCTGAATATAAAGGGAAAAAGGTAGGAACCATCGGAGCCACAGGATGCTTCAGCTTTCACGAACAAAAAAATATCTCTACCCTGGGTGAAGGTGGTATGGTCCTAACCAACGATGATCAGATCTTTGAACGGATCTCACTTTATCGTTCTCATTGTACCAGAGTACATGGTGTCAGTACCAAATACTGCACCCTTGATACCGAAAAATTTCCAATCGGGAAAAAATTCTGGTGGCAGGACTTCGATGATTGTGGATATAACTTTCGGATGACTGATATTCAGGCTGCTGTAGGTATCGAGCAATTGAAGAAACTGGATCAGCTGAATCAAAACCGTATCGATAATGCCGCTTATATTACCAGCAGACTGGAGGGAGTTCCCGGTTTGACATTGCCAACAGTTCGTCCATACAACAAACATGTCTTCCACCTCTATCCCGTAATGATCGATCCTAAAGAGTTCGGATTGTCAAAAGAGGATTTTATCTACGATATGCTCCACAAGTTTGGAATTAAGATCGGATTTCATTATATACCGCTCCATTACTCAACAGCATTTAAAAACCGTGGATTCAAAAAAGGGCAGTTCCCAAACGCTGAAAAATTAGGTGATCAGCTGGTTACATTACCCATCAACCCGCGACAGACAGAGGAGGCTTTGGAATATTTGGTTAACAGTATTAAGGAGGTCAGAAAATAAAGGGACCGTATACTGGCAACTGTTGGTTGTAGGTGAAGTATACTAGCTTTATTGAATTTTATTTTTTTGTATTTCATCATCGGAAGATAAGTCTGCCAATTGCAAGCAGCAAGTCGCCAGTTGAATTTAAATCATTATACTAAATACAAAACAGAATAATGTCATTGAAATTTGTAGAAACAGTCAAATCACTCATCGGGACAGACAGGTTTTTCTCACCCTCCTCACCCGTTTATATCACCCGTTCACCAGGGCGGCTTGATCTGATGGGGGGTAACGATGATTATACGGGAGGGTTGGTTTTTGAATCAACAATCCGTGAGGCCACTTTTGCTGCAGCCCAAATACGTACTGATCAATTAATTGTTCTAAAAAATCAGACTGCTTCAGAAGCCGGATGGCAAGGTGATGTAACAATTGCCT
Organism: Prolixibacteraceae bacterium; assembly: GCA_963675995.2. Classification (GTDB taxonomy): domain Bacteria; phylum Bacteroidota; class Bacteroidia; order Bacteroidales; family Prolixibacteraceae; genus JAAFHB01. Next base: position 401,641 of record CAXXIY010000001.1, read on the forward strand.
ACCCGGATCTGAAAGATGATGCTACGGTTAGAAATTATGCAAACAGCTCCCCGGCTGTCCGTTGGACAGCTTATGTATTGGGAACGCTTTATTACCTGATGAAAAAATTTCCTGAACAGACCAATTTTGGGATTCAGGTATATATGGAATCGACCGTTCCTTTAAACAGGGGCGTCAGCTCTTCAGCAGCCATCGAGGTATCGGTGATGAAAGCTGCAGCTGCAGCATATAAAATTAAACTGGAAGGTATTGAACTTGCCCTGGCATGTCAGTGGGTGGAGAATGTGATCGCCGAATCGGCTTGCGGGATCATGGACCAGATTGCCGTTGTAGCCGGGAAGGAGGGATTTATTCTTCCGTTGGTTTGCCAACCTTGTATCCCTGAGCCATTAATCCAGCTTCCAAACGATCTGCAAATTTGGGGGATCGACTCAGGGGTAAGTCATCAGGTATCGGGAATCGAATATGAAGCTGCCCGCGCTGCCGCATTTATGGGGTACAAAATAATCTGCGACCGCGAACAGATCCCCGTGACTATGGATAGCGGAAGTGAGATCGAACGCTATACCGATATCTGTTGGGATGGTTATCTTGCGAATCTCTCTCCCTCCCTTTTTCATGGAAAATACGAACAGCACCTGCCCGTTTCGATGAGCAGTGGTGAGTACCTTGCCCAATATGGTTTCCACGTGGACCCCTATACGCCATTGAAAGAAGGTGTCGACTATCATATCCTTGCCAATACCCGTTATGCCGTTGAAGAAAACTATCGCGTCAGATTATTTTCAGAGTTATCACGCGGAGCCTCGCTGGCCCCTACAAAAAGGGCCTTTCAGCTGATGGGGGAATTGATGTATCAGTCACATTATGCCTATACCGAATGTGGTCTGGGTGCGAATGCCACCGATTTTATTGTTGATCTTTTCAGGAAGGAAGGGGTCGCCAATGGTATTTATGGCGCCAAGATCACAGGTGGAGGTGCCGGTGGAACAGTGGCAATCCTTGCTGAAAAAAGCGCTTCAAAAGTGGTTCGTGCCGTTTTCGATCGCTACGCCCATTCCGGCATGGGCGATCCATATCTTTTTGAGGGAAGTTCTGACGGTGCAGATGCTTTCGGAATTCTGGAAATAAATTGTTAACTTTAGGGATTGTTTTTAACTAAAAATTCCAAAACTCAAACAAATAAAACACAATTTAAACTGTCGGCAAATTCACATGTAAAACTCTTTAAGCCTTTAACTTATGAAAAAATACAATGTTGGAATTATTGGTTACAGCTGGGTCGCAGGCGCCCACATCGAGGCGATCAACAAAACCCCATTGGCCCAGGTTACTGCAGTTTGCTCCTCCCGTCAGCTGAACGAGGAGGAGATCAGTGCCACCCACGGCTGCCAAATCAAATGTTATACCGATTTGGCTCTTATGCTTGCTGATGCCGATTTGGATATTATCTCCATATGTAGTTATCCTGCCGAACATGCCCAACAGGCAATAATGGCCGCAAAGGCCGGAAAACACCTGATCATCGAAAAACCCATCGCCCTTACCTGGGAAGAGTGTCTGGCCGTCGAAGCGGCGGTAAAAGAGGCGGGAGTAAAAGTATGCGTTTGTTTTGAATGCCGCTTTTCAAGCCAGCTGCTGACCATCAAATCGGTGATTGATCAGGGACTACTGGGGAAAATTCATTATGGTGAAGTTGATTATTACCACGGGATTGGTCCCTGGTATGGTCAATACCGCTGGAATATCCTCAAAGGGGCAGCAGGAAGCAGCCTTCTGTCGGCAGGATGTCATGCCATGGATGCGTTGCTGTTATGTATGGGAAGTGAGTGTGAAAGTGTCAGCAGCTATGCCTCCTATTCTGAAAACGAAGATTTTGCCAAATATGAATATCCTACAAGCTCTGTTTCCATCGTTAAATTCAAAAATGGCGCCGTCGGAAAAGCAGCTTCAGTAATAGACTGTCTGCAACCCTACTATTTCCATTTCCATCTTGTGGGCAGCGAAGGAAGCCTTTTAGACAATAAGTATTATTCAACTAAAGTACCCGGACTAAACAAGAATAAATGGACCGAACTTCCCATGAAAATGCTCGACTCGGGCGATGTTTCGGATCACCCCTATCAGGCTCAGTTCGAAGCATTCTTTAGCGCTGTTGATCAAGGTGTTGAAATGCCATTAACCAACCTTGCTGAAGCACTCAAAACACATCAGGTGATTTTTGCAGCAGATAAATCGGCAGAAGAAAACGGGAATAAATAAAACTTAATTGAATCATATGAAACGACAATTGATCTTCTCCATCCTCTTGGCTTTTGTCCTTGTTCAGTTAACCGAAACCGGCTTTACAAAGAACCCGGAGTCCTCCCCTGCCGGAGGGAAAAAGTCTCCAACTTCCAAAATACATCTTTTCAATGGTAAAGACCTGAGCGGTTGGTACACTTTTCTAAAAGGGAAGGGAAAGAATATCGATCCGAACCGGGTTTTCACTGTACAAAATGGTTTGATACACATCTCCGGTGAAGAGTTCGGTTGTATCACAACCAATGATGAATATTCAAACTACAAACTCGAAGTTGAATTTAAATGGGGAGAAAAAACGTGTACCCCCCGGGTAAATAATGCAAGGGATAGCGGTGTGCTTTTACACTCGACAGGCGAAGATGGCGCCTTTTCAGGCATATGGATGCATTCAATAGAATGTCAGTTAATTGAAGGAGGAACGGGAGATATGCTTGTTGTAGGTGATGGCACTTCTAAGTTCTTATTAACCTGCCCTGTTGCATCTCAAAAGCAGGATGGATCGTATCTCTTCAAAGCTGATGGCACCCCTGCAACAATCCATGGAGGACGGATTAACTGGTTTGGCCGTGATCCTCAATGGAAGGATGTTAAGGGATTCAGGGGAGCAAAAGATGTTGAAAAGCCATTGGGGAAATGGAATAAATTAGTGTGTCTTGCACAGGGTAAGGAGATTACGATCTACCTCAACGGTACTTTAGTGAATCACGCCATCGATGTTCAACCTCAGAAGGGAAAGATACAGGTTCAATCTGAAGGGGCTGAAATCTTCGTTAGAAAAATTGATATCACTCCATTTTAACCCGAATTAATAAAGAAGGATTCAAAGAATTAAATTTATAAGGTTGTTATGAATAAAACAGTATTAGGAATTTTTGCCCATCCCGATGATGCGGAATTGATGTGCTCAGGGACGCTCTCCCTTCTGGCAAAGGCCGGATGGTCAGTCCATATTGCAACCATGACACCTGGAGATAAAGGTTCGGCAGACCTGACCAGGAGTGAGATCAGCCTGATCAGAAAAAATGAGGCATCCAAAGCTGCTGCATTACTCGATGGAACCTATCATTGTCTGGAATGTGATGATGTCTATATTGTTTACGACCGGGAAACGATTAATAAGGCGACTGCATTAATACGGAAAGTACAACCAACCATCGTCATAACCGCCAGCCCTAATGACTATATGATCGATCACGAGATGGCAAGCCTCATAACGCAGACCGCATGTTTTGGTGCTGGTATTAAAAATATGGAAGCCGATGGTGAGCCTTTCGGTATGGTTCCTCATTTATATTACGTCGATCCAATGGAGGGAAAAGATAAATTTGGCATCCCGGTAATCCCCACTTTTTATGTAGATATTTCAGACGAAATAGGGATGAAGGAAGAGATGCTTTCATGCCATGCCAGTCAACGCGAATGGCTAAGAAAACATCATAAAATGGATCAATATCTCATTGCGATGAAAGAATTCGCCGGAAAGAGAGGTGCAGAAATCAGTGTTCAATATGCGGAAGGGTTCAGACAACACCTGGGACACGGGTATCCTCAGAATAACATTCTGAAAGAACTTATTGGCAATGCGGTGGTTGTAAAATAGGCTGTGGGTAATTTGATAATGAAACAATTGCAGACAACGTATAATTTTCATAATTAATTTTTTAATATACAAAACCAAAATTATTATGGCCAGAAAACTAAGTATGTTAGCTCCTGAATGGTGGGATTTTACCACATTGGAGGATGATTTATTGATGGATGCCGCAAAACTTACCCCTGAAGATCTTCTTCAGTTGTCGCGGCCTGGATTTAAAGTTGTTTTCTATGATACGCTTGAGGATTTTTATCTCGCCGAGGCGCTGGAGTATATCACGGCATGGAAACAGGCGACTGTAAGTAATCCGGTGGGCATCTGCGGTCCGATTGGTCCTACCGAACAATTGCCACTGGTTGCCCGTATTGTGAACGCATTGGACCTCAACCTGGCAAATGCGCATTTCTGGGGAATGGACGAATGGTATGTCGATGGCAAGGAGCTGGCAGCAGACAATCCCATATCTTTTGAAAAGGCCGATAAAGACCTCTGTTTCAACAGGATTAAACCAGAATTAAAAATGCCGGAGTCTAACATGCATTTCCCTAAAGGGGATACCAGCCAATATATCCAAAGCTGGGATAGCGGGGTTCGGTGCGCCGTGATGCAGGGTGGCCAGGGAGATACCAAACACTGGGCCTTCAACGATCCTTTTAAAAGAGAAGGTCAATATAAGGATGCCCCCCCAACACCTGAAGAGTTTAGGAAACTGACCACCCGTGTAGTCGATCTTCACCCCATCACCTGTATGCAAAACGCCCGGACCAGCGCCGGCGGTGTGGTTACAGGCATTCCAAGGCAGGCATTGACCGTTGGGCCTCAGCAAACCTGGAAAGCAGAAAAAGTTTCAATCTGGCAGGCAGGAGCTCATGATAATCCTTTTGGACAGCGTTTAACCGCATTAATGATCAGCAAGAAAATCATGGATAGCGCCGTTCCGATGTCATTACTGGCGGATCATCCAAATGTACAATTTAACTATTTCAGGGGTGGCCTGGGTGTATGCGAAACTGAAATGCATTAAATATTAGGGCTCTAACTCATTATTAAAGCGATTTATATGAGTGAAAAAGGTCTGTTATTTGTAATTGTTCTTCTCTTCTCGATGAATTCCGGCAGGCTATCGGCTCAGGCTTCAACGATAAAAAACAGCACTTTAACTGCGAAATCAATTATTTCGCTCGATGGAGAATGGTTAATCGAAAAGGATCCGCTTAATATCGGGAAGTCACAGAAATGGTGGGAAACTCCGGTTTCTGGGGCTAAAAGGATTAAAGTTCCCTGGATTCTTCAGGATGTTTTTCCAGCCTACCATGGCGTTGCCTGGTATTGGCAAAACTTTGTGGCTCCAGCCAATCACTATCCGTCAGGCAGGACATTATTACGATTCGGATCTGTTGATTACATGGGGGAAGTATGGCTCAACAATCACTATATGGGCCGATACGAAAGTGGTGATGTCTCCTTTGTAATTGATGTCACAGAGGTGATCAAACCGGGAGAAACGAATTATTTGAGTGTTAGGGTATTAAATCCATCAAATGAACCCATTGATGGTATGACGCTGAAACAAATCCCGCGTCAGGCAAGAATTATACCCTATTCTGCCGGGGGTGAATACAATTGTGGCGGGATTACCGGATCTGTTGAATTGATGCTGGTTCCGATGGTTCGTGTAGAAGATCTTTTCGCATCTGCCAACTCAATAAGCGATCTGATTGAAATAGAGGCCACACTACGAAATAGCGGGACGAAACGCACACTACAACACCTGATTATAAATGTTGCTCCAGCATCAAAAGGAGAAACCCTAAAGTCCATGGAATTTGATTGTGCTGTTCCACCGGGTGATACGATCATTAAGACCACCCTGAAAATAGAAGAACCGCACTTATGGGATCTCAATAATCCCTTTTTGTACAGACTAACGCTACGCAACATCAATAATAAAGATCAGTCAGCCGATGAACATTCCGTCCGGTTTGGTTTTCGAGATTTTAAATTTGAGAACGGAAGTTTCCGCCTCAACGGGAAGCGTCTTTTTTTAAGGTCTGCCCACTCCTGCAATAACTATCCTGTTGGTCAGAGGTTACCAATAGACCCGGATCAGGCCCGCAGGGATTTACTCGATATGAAGGTGATGGGATTCAATGCAATCCGGTTTATCTGGGGAGGTGCCCAACCCTACCAGCTTGATTTATGTGATGAGATCGGATTAATGGTTTATAATGAATCTTTTGCCTCCCAGGGATTGGACAGCTCGTCTGTGATGTTTGAGCGTTTTGACCGTTCCCAGTTGGGGATGGTCCGTCGCGACCGGAGCCATCCAAGTGTCGTTATATGGGGACTGCTTAATGAAACCTTTGATGGTCTTGTATTCAGACATGCTGTAGCCATGCTGCCACGCTTACGGTCAATGGATAACAGCCGGATGGTTCTACTAGGAAGTGGTCGCTGGGATGGTCAGTACAATATCGGCTCAATATCCAATCCCAATTCACAAACATGGGAATACCTCCTTGGAAATGAATCGCCCACGACTTCTCCTGCAAAAATGACCAAAATTGGAGGATATTGCGAGGGTGCCGGGGATGCGCATGTCTACCCGGTCGTTCCTCAACCTTTGAAAGCCACAGATCTGATACGTAATCTCGGAAAAAATTCAAGACCGGTTTTACTTTCCGAATATGGAATCGGCAGTACCGTTGACCTTTGGCGCGTAACACGTCATTTCGAACGCATCGGGAAACCGGCTGCTGAGGATGCCCTTTTTTATAAGGATAAACTGGATAAATATCTGGTCGATTGGGAGCGATGGAAAATGGATGAAATCTACGTTCGACCGGAGGATTTCTTCGCTGAGAGTATTCGAAGAGTGGCTGGTCAGCGGAGAATCGGCCTTACCGCAATCCGTTCAAACCCTCAAATCGCAGGCTATAATCTGACGGGGATGAACGACCACGTAATGGGGGGCGAAGGATTAACCACAACCTTCAGGGAGCTTAAACCCGGCACAACAGATGCTTTGTTTGAGGAGTTAGCCCCTTTGCGATGGTGCTTGTTTGCTGAACCCAAGAACAGCTATCGTGGTGAAAAAGTTAAACTTGAGGTGGTACTTGCCAATGAAGATGTCCTTACGCCAGGTGATTACACCGCACTTATTCAGGTTGTTGGCCCCGGAAATCTGAAAATCTATGAACACAAATCCACAATCACAATCAGTAAAACCCGGAATGGAGTTGAGCCCCCTATCGTACAACCTGTTTTCACAGTTGATTTACCAATCGATGGACCTGCCGGGAAATACCGACTTTTAACTACCCTTGAGCGGGGCGGCGCTCCAACATGTGGCGAAGTTGAATTTTTTGTGGACGATTCAAATTTAATGCCGCCAATTGAGACCGGAATTACGACATGGGGAGTAGATTCAGTTTTGATGAGATGGCTTACAGATCATCATTTTAAAACACATCCCTTTAATGCCAATCAACAAAAATTAAGGGAAGTGATTTTAGTTGGTGCAAATCCACCATCCGGAGGTGATACTTTATTGTCATTTACTTCGCTCATGCAACATATCGCCAGAGGTTCAAATGCAGTATTTCTGGCTCCGGAGGTATTCCGTCAACGGACGAACAAGGTAAGGTTTCTCCCTCTGGAGAAGAAGGGGTCGTTATCAAATATGTACAGTTGGCTCTATCTAAAAGATGAATGGGCAAAGCAACACCCCATTTTTGAAGCTCTTCCAGCCGGGGGATTAATGGATCATCAGTTCTACCGTGAAATCATTCCGGCTTCGGCATGGATCAGTCAGGACCCTCCTAAAGAGGCAGTTGCAGGAGCAATCAAAGCTTCACTCGATTATGCCTCAGGATTGATGGTTTCTGTAAATTCGTTTGGTGCAGGAAATTTCGTACTCAATACCTTGCTGATCCGCGAAAATCTGGGTATTCATCCAGCCGCAGAACGTCTTTTACGCAATATGTTGCACTTTGCAGCCCTGGATCAGAAGAAGCCGATCGAAAAATTGCCCCAAGATTTTGAATCAAAATTAAGGGCAATAGGATATAAATGATTCACTATTTTATGGGTATAGCCCAATTAACATTTTGCGGTGCTCTGCACCTTTGATTGTGTACATTTAAATTATTTCTACAAATATTTCGCAGCTCTGCTGCTTTCATTTATTCGTTATGAAAAAAAGATCATTCTATTTCTCATTTTACCTGTTTCTCCTTGCGACTAGTTCTATTTCTTTTGCACAGAAACCGGTTTTAGTCAAGCTCCCCTTTGCATTTTCGGATATAGGGAGAACGCCAATGGAAAATACACCGGTTCTGATGAATTCGCGGTTGTTGCTGGTTTCCAATAACCGCCCGGGTGGAGCCGATGCCAAGGGGAAAGATGCCTATTTATACATCGATGATTTGCAGACCGGCAAAGAGGTTGCCCGGTTTGGTCAGGGCCATTCGTTTGTTTCGGCCTATCTAAACGGGAAAGAGCTGAATGTATTTGCCCTCGAATTTACCGACTTTGGGAGGATAATGAATTCAACGGGGATCGACCGCCTCACCTCCTCCGATCTGAAAACCTGGAAAACCGAAAAGGTGATCCTGCCCGAGGGAACCGAACACCTCTTTAACTCTTCGGTTTGCCGTGATGAAAAAGGTTATCTCATGGCTTACGAATCGGACAAACCGGTCCAGTTTTGTTTCAAATTTGCCCGATCCATTGATTTGTCAAAATGGGAAAAGTTACCTGGATTGGTGTTTACCGGAGTTAATCATGAATATTCAGCCTGCCCGTTGATCCGCTACATCAAACCGTACTATTATGTCATATATCTTCATGCTCCCTTAACCGGACATAATGGATGGATCTCGTACCTAACCCGCTCCAAAGATCTGGAAAACTGGGAATTGAGTCCATACAATCCCATTCTGGAGGCGGAAACGGGCGAAGGGAAAAACAATTCAGACGTCGATATCATTGAATATCAAGGGAAAACCTATCTTTACTATGCCACAGGAGACCAGGAAACCTGGGGGACAGTCAGGGTAGCGCAATATAACGGGACTGAAAAGGCATTTTTCGAAGGCCATTTTCCGAAAAGTGGAGCGTTCATCAAAACTTCGGCAAAGGTTAAATAATTCACAACATAGTGAGCAGATGACCCTTCATGTTCTGAACAATCACCTGCTCACTTCATCATCATAATAATTCCGACCTATGAATACCAACAAATTTATTTTATTCATTTTAATATTCATTACCCTCCCGTATGGTAGTTTCAGCCAGAATAAAGAGATCATTCAGATGGGTGACAAACGGGAGATCTTTGTTGATCATTTTCTGATTGATAAGATGGATGGGGTTCAGATGATTAAACATACCCCTCACGACGAAGGTGCTGTTCTCTACTTTGACAAATCGTGGGAAGGTGTTTTCTGCGGATACTGTACGGTTATAAGAAACGATAATAGATTCAGGGTTTATTACAGAGGATTACCTACCAACGGTAAAGACGGCACTAACATTGAAACGACCTGTATTGCAGAATCACGGGATGGTATACACTGGGAAAAACCCACTCTTAAGCTGTATAAAATTGGAGGTTCTCGAAAAAACAATGTCATTCTTGCCAATGAAGCCCCTTCAAGCCACAATTTCTGCCCTTTTCTGGATTCAAACCCCAACGGAGATCCAAACCAAAAATACAAGGCGCTGGCTGGCGAGGACAAAGCTGGCCTCCGCGCTTATGTTTCTCCCGACGGCATCCACTGGAAGAAATTAAGGGAGAAGGCTGTAATTTCCGGTTTTGCATTTGATTCTCAAAACGTTGCCTTCTGGTCAGAAAGTGAGCAATGCTATTTATGTTATTTTCGCTCATGGTCAGGAGGAGGCTACAAAGGATTCCGTTCCGTCAGCCGGACTACCTCAAAAGACTTTATCGAATGGACAAAACCTGTAGCGATGACCTACGGAGATACTCCACAAGAACAACTTTATACGCAACAGACAAGTCCCTATTTCAGGGCGCCCCATATTTATGTAGCCATCGGGGGACGTTTTATGCCTGGCCGTCAGGTTTTGACTGATGAACAAGCGAGAAATCTCAATGTTGACCCCGGTTATTTTAAAGACTGTTCCGATGCCTATATAATGACTACCCGCGGAGGAAGTGTTTATGACCGGACCTTTATGGAGGCTTTTATCCGACCGGGAATCGGAATGGGGAACTGGGTTTCGCGTTCCAACTATCCTGCGCTAAATGTGGTTCAAACCTCTCCGGAAGAGATGTCTCTTTATGTTAACCAGGATTATGCCCAACCTACAGCCCACCTGCATCGCTATTCGATGCGGATTGACGGTTTTACTTCATTATCGGCCCCTTACAAGGGTGGAGAAATGATTACAAAGCCATTTACCTTTTCAGGTCATGAACTTGAAATCAACTACTCCACTTCAGCGCCCGGCGAGATGCGGTTTGAACTGCAGGATGAAAATGGAGTGCCCATCCCAGGATATACACTGGAAGATTCGCAACGGGTGATCGGGAATGAAATTTCAAGGGTAGTGCTTTGGAAAGGTAACGGTGATCTGCAAAATCTGATTTCAAAAACTGTCCGGCTAAGAGTTCAGATGAAAGATGCGGATTTATATTCAATAAGATTCAGATAGGCTAAGAAAGGAGGTACCAAATGTTTTTAAAAAGGGAATTTTTTAATCGGGCCAAATTAAGCCTGATCATTTTATTCTCAGTCTGCGTAATAGCTTGTATAAATCCGGCCTCCGTAACCCATGAAGTAGCCAATGCGGCATTCTCGCTGAGAATATCTGTTAATAACCCTGAAATTCATGTCGTACTGAATGAGAGACAAATACCTATGCGGTTGTCGGAGGGAAACTATGTATACCGTGCTCAGGTTAAAGGATCGAGGGACACCGCATTTGCATTACTCGATCCTTCAGTTACAGTATCCGGCCAGAATTTAACGATTCGGGGGAAACTTGCCGGACTTGAAATTGAACACCATTTTTACCTGCCTCCTGACAAACCAATTCTTGAAGAACATATCATCCTTCATAATCCAGGGAATAAAAGGATATCTCTTGCAGAATTCGAAATGGGCTTTCCCCTTTCCGTCAAAGACGAAGGGGATAAGATCAACCCTGATTTAATTAACGATCGGTTAGTCGCAGTCCCTTTTCGTCATAGGGCTGACGATAAAAATGGGATTGTCCACGACTATCGTCTGAGCGAGATACCTGGGAAACAAGGATGGGAGTACTTCCCAAACTTCCTGCTTACCAAAACTTACATTCTTCCTTCGCGGCATCATTTCTCCGAAGGTTGGGCATGGACTCACGGGAATCGCAGTATTGGAATTTTCAGCTTTAATCAGGAACATCTGGTTTATAGTGTAGTCTCGCCTGTTAAGACTTCAAAAGGGTCTGTTTTACGTTTCGGTGGAGCCTGCTTTCTTCCGATCCATTCACAACCAACGGCTTTGAACCGGATCAACCCCGGAGATACGATTGACTTTGGTATTACACAATACACCTCTATTGAGGGAGGTTATAACGAAGTCGCCTATGCTTACAGAGCTATGCTGGATGAAAAGGGGTGTCGTTTCCCGGAAAATTTCAATCCGCCCATCCACTGGGAACAACTTTATGATATGGAGGGAGCATGGAACAACCGGATCGAAAACTATACAAAATCACGCGTTGAAAAGGAAGCATTAAAGGGGGTGGCATATAGCTGTGAAGCATTATACCTCGATCCGGGTTGGGATACAAAATTCGCTACTTTTCAATGGGGAGAAAAATGGCTTGGGCCGCGGAAGCAATTCATAGAGGAGATACAGTCAAAATATGGGCTTAAAGTTTCATTGCACACACCTATGCCCCCATGGAGCACATGCAGAGGATTTGAGATGGGGCCGAATTGCACGTCGGATTGGCCTTTAGAGTCAAGACGCATGGCGCCTCCCGATACTTTTACCGTCAATGTAGTTGGAAAAGGGCCTGAAATCTGTATGGGATCAAAAGCGTTTATGGATGAGGCGGAAAAGCGTTTACTTGAGAATTGCAAAGATGGAGTATCCTTCTTAATGTATGATGGAACGGGTTGGAACGGGGCCTGTTCCGACTCCACACATGGTCATCCGGTCCCTTACCTCCAGGAAGACCACATACGTAAATGCATTGAATTGGTGAAACGGGTCCATCTGAAGTATCCTGATGTATTGATTGAACTGCATGACATGCTGGGCTCAGGAAGTGAATTTCGTATGACCCCCGTCTACTATAAGTATGGTTTACCTCTGAGTTATGATGAAAACTGGGGATTTGAACTGATGTGGAATCCAATGGAAGATCTGAAACAGGGTAAAGGTCTGGCAATGTATTACTATAATCTGGCCTGCAATATACCAATATATCTCCATATTGATTTGAGAAAAGACAATATCCATTCGGTTATGCTCTGGTGGTTTGCTTCAACAGCCAGACACCTGGGTATTGGAGGAACCCATACTGATCCTAAAACAGTTGAGGCTCATAAAACAGCAATGAAGTTATACAGGCAGTTTGAAAGGTTTTATAAGAGAGGCGACTTCTACGGAATCACTGAGGAGATACACCTGCATGTACTGCCCGCAGAAAATGCATTCATGGTTAATATGTTCAATCTCTCAGATAATTCGAAAACGATATTCGGAAAATTTGACCTTAGAAAGGCGGGGTTAAGCAAATTAAGTACTTTTATTTCATCAAAGCCCTGGGCAAAGATTGACAAAGATGGCTTGCTGGAAGTTCGTTTGGAAATGCCTCCATGGTCAGCTCAGGTAACCGATATCCATTCCAAAATATCTAAATAACTAAACTAATAAATATCTGTATTTCTATCATACATTCACATTCAAAATTATGAAAGCAATTCATATCCAGACCATAAGAGTACTTTTGCTGATGATTTTAATTTACCCTTTATGGGAAGTCTCCCTTTCTGCCAAACAGCCTGAAACTATTAAGGCCATTCAATCGGCATTTAACCCCAAAACCGCAACCTGGGATATCACCTGGCCCGGAAGAGTTTCACGATATGACCTGGTATATCTCTCCCCTCCAATCGATCCGATGCAGGGGATTCCACTGGGAAATGGTGAGGTGGGCGTTTTGTTCTGGTGCGAGGATTCCAAAATAATAGCCGCTGTCAATAAAAGCGATTTGTGGGATGATGCCAAATTTGGACCGTTTCATAACTGGAGTGGTGAGGAGGAGGATTACAGCACAACCCAGCGCCATGCCTGTCGTATTGTGATCGATTTTAAACTTCCGGTTTTTAACACCCTTTACCTAACCGGATTTAAGGCAAAACTTAACCTGGCTGACGCCTCTTTGAGTCTCGAAGGTGAAAGCGCTTTTGGAAAATTGAGTTTAAAGGCATTTGTTGATCACCAAACTGGGTTGCTGTTTTATGATCTGAAAAGTGATCTGAAGGAAAATATGCCTGTTGATATCGCCATAGAGCGTTATGGGTCAAGAACTTATTCCCACTGGTACAGCCAGATCAACAGGGACGCCACCATTGGGTTGTCCGGAACAGAGGCAATGGCTGACAATCATGGAGTATGTATTACCCAAAAACTGTCTTCGGGTACATTTGCGGCTGGCGGTAGTGTAATTCAGAAGAACGATTTAACGGTAAATTACTCCCGTGACCATTCCCATTGCGCCACAATAAAATTATCGGGAAACGGGCAAAAAAATGCACAGCTCGCTTTTACAGTAACCTCCCCCACCGACGGAGATCCGGTTAATGAATTAATAAACATCCGTTCAAATTTAAAAGAAAATGATCTGAAAACGTTTATGAATTCCAATGCGGAAGCCTGGAAATCGATCTGGAACCGCTCCTTTATCGATTACGGGGATGATTACCTCAACAACCTCTGGTATCTGACAATGTTTTATGCCAATGCCTCGCAGGGTGGTAAATATCCCGGACGGTTTAACAACGGGATATGGGGCTGGAGCAGAGATGTACAGAACTGGAATTTCTATTTTCACTGGAACCAGCAACAATTGTGCTGGCCTTTGAATGCGGCGGGTTTCCACGAGTTGGTTAATCCCTATCTTGATTTCAGGTATAATTCACTACCCGAAGCCAAAAATGATGCGAAGAAATTATTTAATTCTAAGGGTGCCTTTATCTCTGATGTGACGGAGCGCCGGGGTTATAACTCCTCGGGTGAGAAGATTAACCATACCCCTATTGCCGAGATCGCCCTCGATTTCTGGCGGCAATTTCAATATACTGGTGACAAAAAATTCCTCCATGATAAGGCACTCCCTTTTATAACGGAAGCTGCCCGTTTTTACGAGACCATTCTGGTAAAAGAGGCCGATGGATTGTATCATGCTAAAGAGGGGACCGGATACGAAGGATGGATCAGAATGAGAGATGGCCTTACTGAACTCACCTATGCAAACGCCTTATTTACTGCGGCTTTGAAAGCTTTAAACGCAGACGGTGCCAATTTGCCCGAAGCCGCAACCTGGAGAGATATATTAGGCCATCTGGCCCCCCTGCCCGTTCTGAAAAATGACGAGGAAACAATCAGACCTGATGGTTCAGCTTATAAGATGAATCGCGGATTTTTCAAAGGGGAGCCTGCACCTTCCAACACCATTCTTGCTGCCGGCTGGGGAATCAAAGAGAAGAAGATGTTGGTCGTATATGACCCGGTTGGGAAGAGTGACACGATTAAGAGTCGGTATTATCCCAACAACGGATTGAAATTGTTGGATGGGATTTTTCCGTCGGTCCCTTCATCGCCTGTTTTTCCATCCGGAGTGATTGGATTAACGCAGAAGGAGGACTCCCTGTTTAAAATTGCCACTGCAACAACTCTTTTATACGGATCAGAAGTTACCGGATGGGATCCAGTACCGGTTGTTATGGCCCGTTTGGGGCTTGCCAAAGAGTTGGCAATTGATCTGGAACGGTTTCCTGCAAGGTGGCAGATCTATTGCAACGGATGGGGCCACTGGGGCCCTGAAGAGGAAGTGAATAAAGATGCTGAGTGGTTTTTCAGAACCAACAAAGTGAGAGATGTCGCTTCCAAATCAAAGGATGAACGATTTCCCCTTCCCATGTGGCCTTTCCGCCATATGTCGATGGAAGCCATGTCGGTGTTGACAACTGCAATGAACGAGTCACTGCTTCAAAGTTACGACGGCACTCTTAGAATATTCCCAGCCTTTCCAAACAACAAATCCGGGCGGTTTACCCTCCATGCAACAGGTGGATTTATTGTCTCAGCTGAAATCAAATCAGGCGAAGTGCAATGGATCAATATCAAAAGTTTATTAGGCAACCCGTGCAAATTATCTTTGCCCTGGGATAAAGCAATCGTTCAATCTTCCCTCAAAAATAAGGCTCAAACAGTGAATAGTAAGATTTGTGAATTAAAAACAAAAGTAAATGAAATACTCATGGTTGTCCCTGAAGGAGCAAGTTTGAAATCATGGACGGTCGCTGATGAAAAACCATTGGTCAATGAAAATGTGAAATATCACTCATCAGGGAAATCGCAGCTTGGCATTCCAAGAATGTTTTAAGTCTCTTATAAAACTTCGCAAGGAGTTGAACTTTGATAAATAGTTTGATAACAATTGTAATTATCTAATTTAATAATGACTGTGAAAAGATTGCTCCCAAAATTTCTGATCATGTTGATTTTAATCCATGTCAATGGAATGACATCTGCAAAAAATGCGCTTTCGGGATTAAAGTGTGAATATCTCACTAATCCCCTTGGAATTAATGTACTGAATCCCAGGCTGACCTGGCAAATCGAGAGCACCGAGGTAAACATGATGCAATCGGCTTATGAAATCCGTGTGGCAAAATCCCTGTCAACGCTCAATTCGGGAAATAAGCTGGTGTGGAGCTCTGGAAAAGTGAGCTCTGATCAGTCGGTAAACGTGGAATATAAAGGGATAAAACTTGATTCTAAGACGCGTTATTACTGGCAGGTGCGAATTTGGGATAACAAGGGAAAAGCGACCGCCTGGAGTGAATCAGCCTGGTGGGAAACGGCACTGATAGAACCCGGACTTTGGAAAGCAGACTGGATTGGCGCTCCTGGAAAAACTGCGGAAGATCATCGTCCCGTCTATTTCAGAAAAGAGTTCTCCTGCGAAAAAAGGGTTTCGTCAGCCCGATTATACATCTCCTCAAAGGGGCTTTACCAGGTTTTTATCAATGGTGAAAAAGTGACATCTGACCTCTTTACTCCTGGTTATACGAGCTTTAACAAAAGGACTCAATACCAAACTTACGATGTCACCAATCTGATTAAACCCAAGAATGGCATAGGGGCCATCGTTGGAGACGGTTGGTACCGCGGAAATGTGGGTGGGAAGGTGAAAAATAATTACTTCGGAAATAAATCAGCTTTAATCGCTCAGCTGGAGATGAAATTTACCGACGGTACGATTCAGATAGTTGGAACAGATGGTACTTGGTTAACCGGAAATGGTCCGATTCTTCTTTCGGATATCTACAATGGCGAGAGTTATGATGCAACGCAGGAGGTGGCCGGATGGGACCGGTCGGGATTCAATACGAATTCGTTTTTACCTGCCACTATACTTGATCATCCCAAAAATATCCTTGTTGCTCCGGTCAGTTATCCGGTCAGAGCTATAACGGAGCTTAAACCTCAAAAAATGTTCACCACGCCAAAAGGGGAGACGGTTTTTGATATGGGTCAGAATATGGTTGGCTGGGTGAGATTAAAGGTAAAGGGACAACGTGGCGATCGTGCAGTGATCAGGTTTGCAGAAATACTTACGAAGGAGGGTAATTTTTATACTGACAACCTCAGGACAGCCAAAGCTACTGACGAGTATATTTTAAGAGGCGGGGAGGTTGAAACCTATGAACCTCACTTTACTTTTCACGGATTCAGGTATGTAAAACTGGAACAGTTTCCCGGAACACCTGACCTGAACAGTGTAACTGGTGTTGTTATTCATTCCGACATGCCACCCACTGGTACATTCACCTGTTCTGATACACTGATCACCCGGTTACAGCAGAATATCCAGTGGGGACAAAGGGGCAATTTTCTCGATGTGCCTACCGATTGCCCGCAGCGTGACGAGCGGCTTGGATGGACCGGTGATGCCCAGGTTTTCGCCCCAACTGCCGCTTTCAATTACAATGTTGCCCCCTTCTTTACCAAATGGATGCTCGATCTGGCTGCCGATCAGCTGCCTGACGGAAAAGTGCCAGATGTGGTCCCCGATGTACGAACAGGCAGGGGCAGTTCGACGGCATGGGGCGACGCTGCTATTGTGGTTCCCTGGAATGTCTACCTGGTTTATGGTGACACCCGGATTCTTGAAAATCAATATCCAGGCATGAGAGCCTGGGTCGAATACATGCACCAGCGTGCCGGGGAAGATCATCTTTGGACCGGCGATGCCCACTACGGCGACTGGCTGGCATTTGCAACCACAAAATCCGATTATCCCGGAGCAACAACAGATAAAGACCTGATTGCAACAGGATATTATGCATGGTCAACAAACCTGCTGGCTCAGATCGCAAAAATTCTTGGTAAGAATGATGATGCCCACAAGTACAATGAATTGGCCCTTAATATCAAATCAGCCTTCATCCATGAGTATGTAACGGCTGCAGGACGTTTGGTATCCAATACCCAAACAGCCTATGCACTGGCGTTGTCGTTTGGCCTGATCCCTGATCACCTGATTGCAAAATCGGCAGGTTATCTGGCAGAAGATGTAGATAAGATGAAACATCTGACAACCGGTTTCGTTGGAACCCCTTTACTTTGTAAGGCACTTTCGGATCACGGTTATGCCGGTCTGGCCTTTTTGTTGCTCAATCGTAAAGAATATCCATCATGGCTTTATC
Source organism: Prolixibacteraceae bacterium (assembly GCA_963675995.2). Classification (GTDB taxonomy): domain Bacteria; phylum Bacteroidota; class Bacteroidia; order Bacteroidales; family Prolixibacteraceae; genus JAAFHB01. The sequence goes on from CAXXIY010000001.1 coordinate 419,499, forward strand.
CGGTCACAAAGGGGGCTACCACCATCTGGGAACGATGGGACGGACAAAAACCAGACGGCTCGTTCCAGGATGTGAGTATGAACAGCTTTAATCATTATGCCTATGGCGCAATAGGCCAGTGGTTATATCAATATGTAGCCGGAATCGAAAATAATCCGAAATTCCCGGGATACAAACATTTCACACTTCAACCCCATCCCGGCGGCGGACTGACATCTGCCTCCGCAAAGTTGAAAACACTTTATGGAACGATCAAATCGGAATGGATACTCGAAAACGGAATGATGAACTACACCTGCTCAATTCCACCTAATAGCTCTGCAACAGTCGGTTTTGATAATGCAGAGGCCAAAGATATCTTGTTGAATAAGCTTCCTCTTTTAAAAAATGGAGCCGTCAAAATTTCAGAAGATAATCAAAAGGTAAAAATTGAACTTGGAAGTGGAATTTATATTTTTACTCTTCCTTATAAAATCGATGTACCACAGTAGGCACATTCAAATATCCTGAATCGAAATAACAATTAATAGTAAGGACAACGATGACAACGACCACTTCAAAAAAATGGATCACACTACTGCTTACCCTTTTAGCAGCCAGTATAAATGCTCAGGTGAAACTCTCACCCATCTTCTCAAGCAACATGGTATTGCAGCAGGGGATGGCGATTCCGGTTTGGGGATGGGCCTCGCCGGGTGAAAAGGTTACGGTCACTCTCGAAAACGGGAAGGCCTCAGCAAAAGCGAACAAACAGGGAAAATGGAGTTTGAAACTACCCGCAATGAATTATGGTGGTCCATACAAAATGTCTGTTAAAGGGAAGAACCTTCAGACGCTTGAAAATATAATGATCGGCGAGGTTTGGGTCTGTTCGGGGCAATCCAATATGGAATTTTATCTGATCAACAGTAAAAATGGAGATGCTGAAGTTGCAGCAGCAGATTATCCCCTGATAAGGCTCTTTTCTGTCAAAAAAAGGATCTCACAAAAACCTCAGGAGCAACTTGAGCAGGGAGAATGGCTTCCATGCACACCTACCTCCTCTCCCCGCTTTTCTGCTGTAGGATATTTCTTTGGAAGGACGCTCTACGAAAAATTAAAAGTCCCCATCGGGCTTATCAACACCTCATGGGGTGGCACGATTGCCGAAACATGGACAAGTAATGAAATGATCTCGGAGAATCCTGATTTCGCCGAGCAAATGGCTCAGTTAAAGAAAATTGATCTGGATGATTATGTAAGGACAATCGAAAAAGAGGTGAAATCCAGGGTTGGTAACGCCGCAACAGTTGATCAGGGGATGAAAGGGGACCAGCCTGTCTGGGCTGCACCCGACTTTAATGATACTGACTGGAAAACAATGAGACTGCCCGGATACATAGAGAACAATGGTCTGGCAGGGGTTGACGGGATTATCTGGTTTAGAAAAGAGGTGGAGATTTCACCTTCCGAAGCCGGTAAAACGGCCACCCTGAGTCTTGCCAAGATCAACGATTCCGATAATACCTTCCTCAACGGGACACTCATCGGAACCAATAAACTGATTGCCGAAAGATCCCGGGTTTATACTGTCCCTGCCGGATTATTGAAAGCCGGTAAGAATATCATAACGGTGCAGGTAGAAGACATTGGCGGTATGGGTGGCATCTATGGTGATTCTGCAGCACTAAAATTGAAGTGCCAGGACCGGAGTATATCACTAAGCGGCTTATGGAAATACAAAGTTGGCCTGGTAAAATACAATGCTGTCCTGAGCCCAAACTCCTATCCTACTCTTCTTTACAACGGAATGATTCACCCTTTGGTACCTTATGGTATCAAAGGTGCTATCTGGTACCAGGGGGAGGGGAATTCAGGAAGAGCGAAACAATATCAGAGGGTATTTCCCGATCTGATCAAAGACTGGAGAAACCATTGGAACCAGGGTGATTTTCCATTCCTGTTTGTCCAGTTAGCGAGTTTTATGAAGGTCGATTCCATACCTCAGGAGAGCAGCTGGGCAGAACTCAGGGAAGCACAAAGCATGACACTGGCTTTACCCAACACAGGAATGGCAGTTACTACCGATGTTGGAGATGCCATCAATATTCATCCAACAGATAAACAGACCGTAGGAAAACGGCTCGCCCTGTCGGCCCTTAAAGTAGCTTACAAACAAAACATTATCTTCTGCGGACCAGTTTTCAAAACGATTAGCTTTAGTGGCGATAAGGCTTCTCTCATCTTTGATCAAACAGGTGAAGGACTAAAGATTAAGGATAAATATGGTTATATCAAAGGTTTTGCTATTGCAGGAGACGATCATAAATTCTTCTGGGCTAAAGCAAAAATAACCGGACCTTCAAGTATAGAAGTCTTCTGCCCGGAGGTTAAAAAACCGGTTGCAGTCCGTTATGGGTGGGGGAACAACCCTGATGATGCGAATCTCTACAACAGCGCCGACCTCCCTGCATCACCATTCCGGACCGATACCTGGAGGGGGATTACGGAGTAAATAATTGGTTCAGAAGTTAATATCAATCCGAAAAACCACAACCATGAGAACATTTATCACTGCTTTATTCGTTTTGACCCTATTAGGTTGCAACCAGATGACCAAATCCAGCAATGAGCGGATTATTCAATCGGGGTCTGCAACCACAAAAATTGAGAAAGCTTTTATCTCATTCCGGATTGGTGTTCCTCTCTGGATCTCTGAAAAAAGGTGTAACGAGGTTTTCGATCTTTTCGACAAATATAAAGGTGTCACCGATGAAATCACCTTTTTTACTTCACTAACCCATCCCCCAATACCAGTCGATGTTTTCAGTGAGAGGGCCGGTATCTTAAAGGTACGCATGGCGGAAGCCCGAAAACGGGGGTATAAAGCCGGAATCAATATCCTCTCTACCATTGGTCATCACAACGAAAACCTTGACAACTCGCTCAAAGGAGATTACACGCGCATGACCAATATTGACGGGGAGATTTGTAAGGGTTCATTTTGTCCCAATGACGAAGGGATGTGCGAATATGTCCGGAATATCTATCAACTGACAACGCGGGCAAACCCCGATTATATCTGGATCGACGATGATGTCCGGTTTGGACATATGCCTATCGGGCAGGGGTGCTTTTGCGACAATTGCCTTCGGATTTTCGAAAGGGAGTCGGGAGTAAAATATTCGCGCGAAAGCTTAAAGAAAGCTTTGAATGAAGGCCCTTTGGAAGCGAAACTGAAGCTCCGGGAGGCCTGGCTTCAGCATAACCGGAATACGATCTCCAAATTATTCATCCTAATTGAAAAAACAGTGCATGATATAACTCCGACGATGCCCATTGGCTTTATGACCGGTGACCGGTTTTTTGAAGGTTACGATTTTGACAACTGGGCCAAAATCCTTGCAGGGCCAAATCATTCACAAGTCATGTGGAGGCCGGGTGGTGGGTATTATAATGACAATACAAACAGTGAGTTGGTAGGAAAATCGCACGATGTGGGAAGGCAGATATCCGTGTTACCTCAGGAGGTGGTGTCTATTCAATCTGAGATTGAAAACTTCCCATATCAACGGTTAAAAAAGGCTGCAAATATTGTCGCATTGGAAGCCTGTTCACATATTGCTGCGGGTTGTACCGGGGCAGCATTTAATGTTCTCATGCCTTATGATGAGCAGATGGATGAGTATGAACCATTAATTGCCCGGCTGTACGAAGCAAGACCCTACTTTGACATGATGGCCAAAACACTTGGGCGTAACGAATTAGCCGGTGTCCAGACCTTCTGGAACATCAACAGTTATGCTACGGGTAAAGCAGAAGAGGGGAACTGGGTAACCTCAGGAAATCCACTGGTAAATCACGACCTTTATAACATCGGGCTTCCGACGACCTACTCCAATAAAAACGCCAAAGTCACGATACTGGGGAAGGACAATGTTTTGGTATTATCAAAGGAGGAGATCAGGAACCTACTCTCTGGTGGTGTCTATATGGATGCTGAGGCATTGCAGCAATTGGACAGGATGGGTTTTGGAGAACTTACCGGATTCGAGGTAGTCGGTTCTGATGAGGTTGACAGGATTGAAAAGTTCACGAACCATCCACTCAACTTAACATTTGCAAACTCTCAGCGCGACAACAGACAATCGTTCTGGAAATGTGCCGCTTATACCTTAAAGCCGACTGATCCCAATGCCAGAACGTTGAGTACCCTGATCGATTACTCCGGCAGGGAGGTCTCAGCCTGTACTTCCGGGACATTCGAAAACAAACTGGGTGGGCGCATCTGTGTGGCAGGCTATTACCCCTTTACCTTTATGGAGAGCCACTCAAAGAGTTCGCAGATGAAATCGGTTTTTCGCTGGCTTTCCAAAGAGACACTTCCGGGTTATGTTGCTTCATTTCATAAGATTAACCTTTGGATGAGGCAACCTGAAAATGGCAAAATAGCTTTGGCCTTTACCAACTCCAGTTTCGATCCGGCAAAAAAGGTGACGTTGATGTTACATACAGAAAATAAAACCATTAAGGTCTACGATATGGCTTGCAAGGAGACGGTGATTCAATCTTCCGGAACCGATGGGGCATATCAGAACTTTGTGATTCCGGAGGTTGGAGCGTGGGAGAACAGGTTGGTTGTAAGTGAATAAAAGAGCGAACAACTTCTTTACTTTATGATTTAACCGATAACGATATCGATATTACAAATAGATCATCTTCCGGGTCATCCCGCCATCAACAGTGATATTGGTGCCGTTTATAAAATCATTCCCTTCACCAGTAAGGTAAAGGCAGGCGCTTACGATATCCTCCGGTTTCCCGACGCGACCCGAAAGGTGCTGGTTATGATCAGCTTCGTTTAGCTGGTTATAATCGCCGGTCTCAATCCACCCCGGGCTGATACAATTTACCTGGATATGATCGGGCGAAAATGAGGTAGCCAGCGCATGTGTCAAAGAGACGATTCCCCCCTTCGAAGCTGCATATGCCTCTGAATCAGGCTCCGACATGTAAGCCCTTGTCGATGCAATATTTACGATTGAGCCGCCCCCATGAACTCTCATGATTTTTGCAGCTTCACGTGAACACAGAAAAACGCTTCGTAAATTGGTATTGATGATTTCATCCCACTCTTCAACAGTGATCTCATAAGGGGATTTCCATTTCGAAATACCGGCATTGTTAATCAGAATGTCAACACTTCCATATCGTTCGACACTCTTCCTGAATAATTCTTCGATCTCTTCAGGTCGACTTACATCTGTTTTGATACAGGTAGCGATTCCCCCTGCAGAGGTAATGGCCTTTTCTGTTTCCAATCCCCAATAGAGCTCCTTCTCAGCCAGCACCACTTCGGCCCCTTTTGATGCATAAGTCCGGGCAATTGAACCTCCCAGACCTCTTCCGGCTCCTGTAACAATCACGACCTTCCCTTTATAGCTCATTACTAATCATCTTTTTATGTTTTACAGTTCTTCTAATCTCAAAGATAACGATTATTTCAGAAAGTTGATTTCTTCACTCTGAACATATTTTTAGACCTTATTCTTCATTTTACTTAATATTTTACTATCTTCGGCATAGATATTGGAGAAAATCGTAGTTTCCTGATATTTCAATTCATTACGATGGAATAAAATGCAGCCATAAGCCGGTCAAACTATATAAACAAATATCTATGCAAGAAACTAACAGAAAAGCCTCAGGGAAATTAGATCTGAAGACCGTAATCCCAATCCTTTTGGTCATGTTCATCGGAATTGGATCAGTTGCCGGTCAGTCATTTCCTGGAAATCTATCGAGGAAGGAGGCTGTTCACCAGTGGATCGAAAAAAACTTTGCAAAGGGGAAGACTCCCCCATTTTCGTTTCTTTACGGAGGGAAAAGCTCAGATACCTTTATCCGAAAATGGCAATACAGTGCCGAAAAGATTAAGCCAACCGATCCGAACACAGATGAGTTCATCTACAAATACCTCGATCCCCGGACAGGGCTTGTTGTCAGTTGTTTCGTGACCTGCTTCAACGACTTTCAGGCAGTCGAATGGGTGCTGAAGTTTTCGAATACTTCTGAAAATAACACCCAGCTTATTGAAAAAGCGCTGGTTATCGACTTTACTTTTGGGGTAAAAGAGAGCGGTCCGTTTACACTTCACCACGCCAAAGGGAGCAACGCCGAGCGAACCGATTACCAACCTATAGACGAAAATCTGCAAATCGGGAAAAGCTGTTACATGACCCCTGTTGGCGGACGTTCATCCGATAATACTTCCTTTCCGTTTTTCAACATCGAGATGCCAGGAAAACAAGGTGTTATGGTAGCAGTTGGCTGGACTGGGAAATGGTTTTCTGATGTCAGTCAGGTGAATGGGCAGTCGGTATCACTTAAATCGGGGATGGAGATCATGCAACTCAAACTGTTTCCAAAAGAGGAGATTCGTACTCCGAAAATTGCTCTCCTTTTCTGGAAAGGGGAAGACCGCATGGTGGGACACAATCTGTTCAGACAGTTTGTTCTGGTCCATCACACCCGAAAGATCAACGGGAAACATGTAGAACTCCCGTTTTCGACATTTTTAGCCCGCGAAGGTCCGCCGCCCTGTAATGAACATACCTGCGCCACAGAATCTTTTTCAGTTGCAATGATTAACCGTCACAAACAATTCAATATTGTCCCAGATGTATTCTGGCTTGATGCTGGTTGGTATTCATGCAATGGGAGCTGGCCTAACGTCGGTAACTGGATTCCCAATAAAGATAATTTTCCTGCCGGATTAAAACCGGTAACAGATGCGGCGCATCAGGTTGGTGCCAAATTCCTTTTGTGGTTTGAACCTGAACGTGTCACGAAGAATACCCAATTTTATGATAAAAATCCCGACTGGCTGATCAAACTTCCGGGGAATGGCAACGCCCTATTTAGCCTGGGGAACAACGAAGCGCGTTTATGGCTGACCGACTACATATCTGATTTTCTTAAAAAAGAGGGAGTCGACTACTACAGGCAGGATTTTAATTTTGATCCGATGCCCTACTGGAAAGCAAACGACAAGCCTGACCGGATCGGAATCTCTGAGATCAGACACATTGAAGGTTTATATGCTTTCTGGGATAGTTTGCTAAACCGGTTTCCCAATCTGATCATCGACAATTGTGCGAGTGGAGGACGGCGTATTGACCTGGAGAGCATCTCTCGCAGTTCACCCCTCTGGAGAACTGATTATCAATATGGTGAGCCGGATGGTTCACAGTGCCATACGTATGGATTGAGTTTCTATATTCCAATGCATGGGACCGGTAACTTTACTGTATCTCCCTATCACTTCAGATCGAACATGAGCACTTCGATGGTAATCAATTGGGACATCAACAGCCGGGAGCATTCGAAGGCTGAACTTCAAAAGTACTTTTCTGACTTTAAACGGTTCCGTCCCTATTATTACAGCGACTACTACCCATTAACCGCCAAGGAGAATATGACCAGTGACAAGGTCTGGCTTGCCTATCAGTTCAATCGTCCGGAAAAGGGTGACGGTATCATCATGGCTTTCCGCCGAAAAAATTGTCCAGACGAAACCATAACCGTGAAACTTCAGGGACTTGATCTAAAAGGAGATTATGAATTATCAGACCAAGACACCGATAAAAAAATAATTCAAAAAGGTGAAGCACTTCTGAAGGGATTCAACCTAACGCTTAACGCAAAACAGAAGTCTTTGCTGATTAATTACAAACGAATATCCAATTAAAATCTTTCATTCAAATTGTATTCAGGATGAGTTTACCATATCTTAGGAGTTTTATTCTCCCACTTTTTTGCCTGTTGTGTTTTTCAGGATATGGAGCTGTTAAGCAAAGTGCACGATGGTCAGTTGTAAAGAGCGATAGTATCTACAGATTAAAGGCCGGAATCTTGCAACGCGATCTGGTTTGGACAAAATCGGGATTGGTTTGTCCATTAATAGCTGTATCGGGGAATAACCTCCTTTCGGCACCAGCCGAAGAGATCACATTTTGTATTCGGAAAGCATTTCCAAATATGCAGCCAACGGGAATTGAATATTCTGCAGAAGGTGGTGTAGAACAGGCTGATGCCGTGAAAAATCAAACAGATGCCCTTGCAGTAAAAAAGAAAGTAAGCCACCTGGATACAAGTGTTCAATGGATCGATTCAGTAAAAATTACAAACAACACATTTGGGGAGTTCTTCATCAAATCGGGGTTCCAGGTAAGTGATCAAAAAAATGGATCAAAGAGGATGTCGTTGACCTTTAAATCCAATAAGCATTTAAATGGAATTTCGTTTGAGATCAACTATGAGATCTATCAGGGATATCCTGCAATCCGTAAATGGTTAAAATTCAGCAATAAAGGGAATCAATGGATTAAAATCTCCGATTTAAGCCTCGAACAACTTCATCTGAGCGACACTTATTCGCGAACCACACCTCTCACTCCAGGCACACGAGGGGTGGACCCCAGCATTCTTGCTTTTAGTGATCCGACGGCTTCCACAGGAATAATTTCGGCAAATGAGATACCCTCCAGACTGCGCCATTTGTCTGTTGATGGATTGAGTGGCTATAATCCGGATTTCTTCGAATGGGTATTAGGACCAGGAGAATCATTCGAATCGGAACCTGTCTTTATTTATGCCTTTTCTGGGAAAAGCGACCAGACCATTTCTTCCGTTTCGACAGCGTTGGATCGCTGTGTAGAAAACGGGTTTCATTCGTTTCTGATTGAAAGAATCCTCCGTTCAGTAAAGGGTATCGAGGGAATCGCACCCCTGTTTTGTTCATGGACCAATTACAGTGCAGACATCAACGATAGCAATATGCGTACCGCTGCAGCCGTAGCTTCGAGGATTGGATTCAAATGTTTCCAGTTGGATGCAGGTTGGTCTGAAAGCGGACCGGGTGGGGGTTGGGCTGTTTCCACTCCGCAGCCTATCCTGCAAAAATTCCCCGATCTAAAAAATCTGAGCAACTATTTTCAAAGCCGGAATATGAAAACCGGTCTTTGGTATTCGGTATTCCTTAATGAACAACTGGCAAACAAAACGGGGGATAAACCGTTGTTATTCAGCTTACCTGTAATCCGACGTGCAGGCGGTCTGGGAATAAGTTTTTGCTATCCCCCATCCCGTGAAAGGTACGTAAGTGATATTGTTTATCTGCATAAAACTTTTCATGCCGATTATTTCAAACAGGATTTGAGTAATTTATGTTACGGGGATATTGCTCGTGGTCACGAGAGCAGAACTTTAAAGGAGTCCTATCTTCGGGGATTGAGGGGATTGTTTTCTATGCAGGATGCGATCCACAAACAGGCGCCCAATGTGTGGCTTCAGCTGTCACACGAGATTTATTGGGAGACTCCCGGACCGGCTGCCGATGTGGCTGTACTTAAACATATCGATTCATACCATTCCGCACCAAACGAATATTGGGGTGCCGGCAACCGGAGTAAATTGGTCTCCTCCGACTGGAAATACAACGTCGATAGCCTGAAGAAAAAGCTGATACAGGGCGCCTTCCGTGCCCGGGATCTTTTTTATTCACATCGGGGATTGCCCCTCAACCGGATTGAAGTATTCGGAGCTGTAACTGCCAATTTCCAGGGAAGCCTTACACCTGAAATTCAGGATCGGCAGGTTTGCAGCTGGCTCATGGGCGCTCCACTCTCTTTTTCGGGCGATCTGGGTTCGCTGACTAATGCCAACATTGAACGTTACCGGAGCCGTTTTGCATTGGTCGAAAATCTTCAGCAAAAATATGGCATTTATCCCTTTTTTCAGTTCAGCGGAGTACCTTCTCCTACAGACGAAGGTTGGCATTGGTGGGGAAAACTTAATACGGATGGTTGTGGTGTCGTGATCGTGTTACGAGGAAGTGGCGGACCAGAGTCACAGAAAATCAACATTCCCTGGGTAAAAGAGAACAACGAGTACCAGCTAAAAGCCCTGTTTTCGGGTAAAGAGTTAGGACATTTTACCTCGAAACAACTTCAGGAAGGTGTTCTGATGCTTGAACTTCCATCTTTTGGACAGGAAATGATCGAAGTTCATCAGAAGTAAAATCCTCTATTTGTTTTAAAACAGTTAATTACAAGGACCTAATCCAGTTTTTGATGTAAATACTTATCGATATTTTCTTTAAAAACCTTCAGATCTGTAACTTTACCATATCGGCCATCAATTATTGTGGCAAGAATCGCATTTTGAACATCCTCAGCTTTTACAGTTCTGTCATGGAACTTAACATCCCGGGTAGCACAGGCATCAGAGATAACAACACATTCAAAACCATAATCATGTCCTGCCCGAATGGCAGCTTCAACACACATTTGTGTCTGCATTCCAATAATGACCAAACGACTGATCTTGTTACTCTTCAAATATTCCAGCAAATCAGTCCCCTGAAAACTGTTCACCTCCTCTTTGGTGATCACCTTCTCTCCGGAGAGAGGTTCAACGTTTTTATGTATTTCAAATCCCTTATTTGATTTATGGCGGACATGCACTACCAATTGGTGCTTTTGCCGAAAGATTTCAAGAACCTCCTTTGCTTTTAAACTTACCGGTATTGCATTAACCAATCCGGGTCTCTCCCCGGGGAAATAAAAGTTCTGAATATCCACAATCAACAAAGCAGTCCTGATACCCGCCTCTTTTTCCCGGGCACTCGCAAAGGACTGAAAAACAAAGAGTGCCAAGATGAGTCCTAATCTAATTTTCATATTCTTTAGTTTAAAATCATTAACGCAAATATCACTTATTCAGAATATATCCGATGGCTAATCACCCTTTACCGATGCCTGAAGAGAGCTTCCCTCCAGATCAATAATTTTTGACTTAATCTCTTCCGGTATCAGCATTTTGGAATTTTTATTAAAGTCATATAAAACAATAATATCCTGAGCTTCAGCAATAATCTCTTCCTTGTCATTAACAATTTCATGTTTGAAATGAAAACAGGTATTCTTTATTGCGACTACTTTCGTATAAATCATCACCACACCGGGATAAAATAATGGCTTGCGGAATTGACAGGTTGTTGAAGCCAAAATAGGTCCGATCTTGATTTTTGATTGCAATTGCATCAATCCTATAATTTCCAGATAATTAACCCTTGCAGCCTGTATGTATTTCATAATAGCCAGATTGTTTACATGTCCGAATAAGTCAATTTCACTCCAGTCAATTCTTAATTCAAGTTTTACCTGAGAATCTTTCATATCCTTATCTTCGTGGCTTTTATTACAATAGCCTATTTTAATACATCATTTGATTTGAAAAAGAGGATCAGTTCATGATTATTAACCGGATTGCCGCAGCTCAGTCCATGGTCGTCTGATTCTATTTCGCGAAGTTCGCAATTCCCACCCGATTGAAGAATGTATCGCTGGAAATTTTCCGAAAAGCGGGCGTTTACCACTTTATCACCTCTCCCATGCCAGATTTTCAACGGTACAGGCCAGCTCTTAAGGGTATCCTTCCCGTTTACGGAGATGTTTTGGAACATCGGATTCCATTCTGAGACCTTCCCCTCCTCCCAACTGTTTCCGCTCCTGTCATTAAAATTAAAAGCATTGGCTATAGATTGCCTTGTGGTGGGTAACCATGGATTACTCCAGGCTTGTCCGTGCAAATCAACGACTGCACTGAATAACCCCTGTGCCAGTACTACATTTGGATGGCGGAAAATAAAATTTGAAGAAGAGAGTCCCCCCATCGACAATCCGACCACAAATATCCTCTTATCAACATGATAATGATGCCTGATATATTTATACGCGTGATAAGCAGCCTGAACAACTCCGGGTCCGCCCATATTTTCAACCGATGCCCCACCATTAACATCGAAGATCGCGTACCCGTTTGCCAAAAGGGTATCAACCAATGCAAAATTGTTCAGATACCATGAATCTGCTGTAACACCACCTCCTGCCCCATGTGCCACATAAACCAGACGTGTGGGTTTTCCAGACCTGGAATAATTCACAGGGAGCTTAAGCACGGCCTGGTCAGGAAAAATGGCACCTCTTTTTTCGGTTTTTACTTCGGTTTTGGAATTGTTCCGAACATAGATTGGAATAGTAAAATGAATATCCTTTGAGTTATCCTTCTTTCTTGATTGTGCCGTCAAACCGGGGAAAATCAACACCCAGAAAAACAAAACCAGCATTGACCTTTTCATCACTTAAAACTCTACTTTTATATTTGCTGTACCCCCAAAGTTTTTGATTAAGACAGACTCTGTTAACGCATCGTAGCTCCCTCCTGTAACCTTAACCGCTTTTTTCCCGTCAGGGTGAGGTAGCCGGATTAGAACATCTGCGGGTTTAAACTCCGAATCGCATACGATGGTCGCTTCAATTGAGCCATGTTTAACATCTGACTTTACCTGCAGAGTGATGGGGCCAAAATAGCTCGCCACATTTTTCAGGGTAATCTGCTTACCATCTTCCATCCACTTGCGCGGTATTGCGGGCAGCAATTTTAAGGTAGACTCCTCCTCAAGATAGAGCATCCAGCGTGTCTCCATCAGAAACCAACCCTCTTCGTGTGTTTTATGGGCACTCACCTGAAAGAGATGTTCCCAAAAGGAATAGGTCTCCCGATCAGCTAATGCAGAAAAGGTGTTGTACCAGGTTTTCAGGTATGGTTTTGTTAATCCAAGCTTCAGCTGAATCCAGTTATGCCGGCTATAGTAGGGCTGACTAAATGCCGCATTGCGCTGATAAAAAAGCTCACTGTGATAATCAAGCATCATCCTGGAAACCAGCTCATCGGGTGTAAATACTTCACAAAATACCAGGTATAACGGACCTAACAATACATCGGGAGCCGTAACTGTTCCATGCGAGACGTATGTTTCAGGAATGATATGAAGCGCCCGTGGACCAATTGCCTCAGTCCATGGGGGTACAGTCGGGGTCCATCGGCCATCGCCAAGTGGAACAACAGGTGAATTTGCGATACTGTTCATCAGGGAGATCCGGATATCCTCTTTCCAGGATTCTGCTTCCTGCATTAATCTTTTCGATTGCTCCGGATTGATCTCCTTCAACATCTCTGCCACACGGCTGATTCCGAGATAGGCATAGGCATTGAGCATATATTGGTGAAAAGGATCTTCAGGGTCGGCCACCTTCCCCGAAATCATCCCATAACCTTTTCCTCTTAATTCCTCCTTCTTATTCTTTTCCCTCCACTCAATTAAAAACTGGCATGCTTTCAATAATTTAGGTTCAACCTGTTTCACCCACGGCTTATCTTTGGTATAGCGGAAGTATTCCCCCATACTCCAAAGGGCAGCGCCGGTTTCGACCATGTATCCTCCAAAATTCTGAATCATGCCGTCATCATGCTGCTTATCAAGAAAGAACATCAATGAACGTCGGGCGATATCGGGTAATCCCATCGAATTATAGAACTGGATAATGGGTGAACTCTCGGTACCGATTGGAGAATAGACTCCAATTGCCGGGGCCACGGTACCTTCGGGATCTTTTCCGTAAGACACCAGTTCAAGGTGCAATAACCCTGCCTGAATCATCTCATTCACCCGCTTTTCAGGAACGCTGATTTGTGCTGCTTTAGCCAGTTTTTCGCTCCAGAATTGTTTACATTCGGCAAACCTGATATCGAAGGATTGTTTCGATAACTCCTCCGCCCTCTCTTTCGAAACGGGTGAATGGGGGATATAAAATTCAAATACCGCCTTTTCGTTTGGTTGTAACAAAACGGCAATCTCCTCGTCGTGTAAAGGGTTCCCGTTTAATCTGGAGATGCCAAAGACACTGCCCGAGGGGAAGGTGGAATAACCTGTCTCCTTATTAAAGGAATAGGGAGTCTTCATCCACCATCCCCCACCTGGACGAATAGTTTTAAACCATGCGTATCTGGGAACAGCAGCTTTATTGGTCGCTTCATTTCGATAATATAAAACCGTTGATTCGGTTTTGGCGTTTTCAGCCTCAATCCTGGTTTTCACCATCTCATTCTGTTCCTTTGTAAGCATATGTCCCCCACTAAACTGATCGGCTACCAAAAAATCGGTCCCGATTGGTGTCTGAGCAGTCAGAGGCGATTTTTCGAGTGATACAAAGGCAGTGGAATAATATTCAATATCTTCATCAATTAACGTGGAATGAAGAATGGGAAGTACCCCCTCTTCCAGCCGGCGGGTCGTATTTATAGCCACACCCTGACCACGTCCTACCAAATAACCATATTCCAGGGTTTTTTCTCCCGACTCCTGGATTTTAACCGGAGTGGATGAATCGCGTGGTCTGATGATATTCATTTCACTGGCAGGCTGGGTCCGGTTATCGGTTAATTCGAAGATGTGCATATCCCGGCTTATTCCAAGCCAGGTCGGACAGGGTTGATTCCGGGTATGAACTGATGCTGTATCAAAAGACTCTTCCTGCTCCCCCTCAATTTGTTGCATTTTGGTTTTGAGATGCTGGTTCTTCAGCGCCACCTCAATCTGTTCATAGGTGCGGATATCCCCTGCAGTTGTTACCGACACCTGAAATTCCGGAATATAAACCGGATAATCTTTGTTAATATCTCTGAGAAAGAATGAAAACGGATGATCACTGTTTCTCACCGTTACAATCGTTGGATCACTTCCCGGATGGTTATGAATATTCGAAAGGGTGACATTCATACAGGCACTACCTTTCTTTCGAAATTCGAACGAATTGCCTTTGATTTTCCCTTCCCCCTTAGCTACCTCGATTTTTACCAGATTTCCATTCAAAACCTCAATAGTTCCTTTGGGTCGGTTATTTTGCCATTCAATTTTGATTTTCTGTTCACCCCCATTGGGGTTCATTTGACCTATTACATTTAAAGATCCCACAAAAAAGACAAATACTCCTATTAGAAAAGAGCTCAACCTGTTGACTTTAACAGTTTTAACGTTGAGGATAACAGAATATCGTTTAAAATAAAATTTAAAGATCCAACAGTAAAAGATCCATTCACTTAAATCCGGTTTAATTACCTCAGGTGGATACCGGAAGATACTTTCCCATTTACTTCTTGTCATGATCAGAAGGATTATTTTATCGTTATTTCAGCATCGAATTCTCCAGTAAAACGACCCTTGACGGATCATTTGTCTTAAAATGGTTGAAATTGTATCCGATATTGGATACGACGGGATTACAAAGGCCAATGACCACTTTGGCCGGGAAATACGAAGTCCCCTTAAAGGTGATGTCCTGCACAAAACGGTACCACACCTTATCCATCAGATGTTCCGTATTATAATTGGCGACAAACAAATTATGACCGGGATTAAAAACAACAGGATAGCGGCAACATTCTATTTCGAGGGTCTGGATGGAGCTGCTGTGGTGACTAAATTCGGCAAGGACCCCGATATTACAGCAAACGATTTGCACATCCTGAGCGACGAAATGTTCACTGAATTTAATACCGTAATCGTATCCTCCAATCCTGATTAATCCCAGATCAATTTGGGCATGGTTATCCACCTTGGGAGTGACCAGTGCAACGCTTCCGGTACCTGATGGGTCAGGGATTACAGCCAAGGGGCTCTGGGTGGTGATGAGGATATTATCGAGATAACATTTACTGGCATATTTTAAATTAATACCGCCTATTGCATTGGCTATCTGAACTGTATCCTGGTCTTTCGTTGTACTTGTTCTGATTCCGAGATTGTAAAAATAGGGTGTCGAATAGTTCCATTGTGCCCACCCTTTTCCTGGTCCTTTCACCATTCCGATCACAAAATGGGTAGAATCGTTAGTGATCAGTGTAGATAACAGAATCGTGCCATTCATCGACGGTGTCGTTTTTATAAGCCCCTGCAGTTCAAATTCTGGTGCAGACTCCCCTTTGAAGGTGACGGTAACCGGATGCTTTAAGTCGGTATAGGGAATATACAATTGCGAAAAACAATCCTGATGGCCAACAGAATCAATAATTGGCCCGGCGATCTTATAAACACCTGCAGGAAAATAGACGATACCACCGCCATGACTTACAGCGGCATTGATTGCACACTGTATGGCGCCTGTATCATCCGAATTCTGATCACCCTTTGCCCCGAATTTTTTTACATCAAAGTATCCATTCGGTGTCATACTCCTCTGATTTTTAAGATAAAAAATAAAACAGAGCGATAGAAGAAGGGCTGCTGAAGCAAGGATAAATAATTTGTTTTTCATAGGTTGATGTATAAGCTAAGGTACAATATACCTAAATTCTTATGAATTCCTATTTTATAGGTCAGATTGGAACATCCCAAACAAATATGCCTAAAAGGACAACCGCCACACCACAAAAGATGATCAGGGTTGCATTTAGTTTGCTTACAACGATTGGATTTGAATTTTCGCTTTCAGTAAATGCTTCGCGCAAAACGTAGAAGTAATAGTAAATACCAATAACTGCCATTATAATAGCGAAAATTGAGATCGCGAGGTATCCGCGACTGATGGATAATACAAATACCCGGTATTTAGCCAAAAAACCTCCTGTGGGGGGTATTCCTGCCAGCGACATCAGCATGATGGTCATAAAGACAACCATCCACGGTTTTCGCTTGAAAAGTCCGCGAAAAATGGAAATTTCCTCCAGCCCGTTTGATGCACGCTTCATGTGGATAAAGATGATAAATAAAGGGACCGTAGCCAGTGAATAGACAAAAGTATAATAGAGCAGCACTGTAGCTGCTGAATCGTGTTGCGATAACATTGCCAGCATCATAAAGCCGGTATGAACTATTGCGGAATAAGCCAGTAATCGTTTAAAGTTGGCCTGTTTCAGAGCCGCAAGGTTCCCCACCATGAGGGAAAGACCAGTCATCACCCACAATGTTTTTTCAAGAGGACCTGGTAATGGAAGGAGTCCCATTCCCAAAAGACGGTAGAAAGCAGCAAAACCGGCAGTCTTTGCCACTGTTGCCATAAAAGTGGTCACTAAGGTAGGTGCGCCTTCGTAAACATCCGGGCTCCAGAAATGGAAGGGGGCAACTGCCACCTTAAATGCAACTCCAATCAGGATAAACAGGAGCCCCATTAATAACATAGGGGGTAGATGCCCGTGGAATTGGGCAATATAAGTCTTGATCTCAGGAAGATAGAATGTAGCTGAGGCACCATAAACCAGGGCAATACCAAAAAGAAAGAAGGTGGTGGCAAACGAACCAAGTATGAAATATTTAAACGAAGCTTCGTTTGACCGGTAAGAACTTTTCTTACCGCCGGCAAGTATATAGAGTGGAATTGATAAAATCTCAATTCCTAGAAAAAGCATGATCAGGTTTGAGAAGGAGGTCATCAGAAACGCCCCTGTAAGGGCAAATATCATCAGTGAATATTGCTCTGCGACATGGTGCTCCATTCGCTTGTAATAATTGATTCCAAACAAAAAGATAAGGATGGTAATGATGATCATGGAAATATTGAAAGCAATCGAAAAATTATCAATGATAATCATATCGTGGAAATATTTGGAGCCACGTCCCCAATCTTTGTAAAAAAGGAATAAGGTGATCAGTAAGCCCAAAATTGCTGCCGGCGACAATATGGATTTGTTATTCACAAACCCCAGGTAAAGTAGGATGATCCCAAAAACCGTTATAAAAATTAATGCACTCATTTGCTTACTGTATTCAATTATTTTCTAATAGATTCTATTAAAGTGTTAAGGAGGTAATGGCATCACTAACCGGAATTAAAAGATGCTGCATTGAACTCATCGATTCACCAAGCAGGTTCAGGACAGGCTGGGGATAGATCCCAAGAGTCAATATGATAACAACCAAGGGAATAAGGATTACATAGTCGAGGGTTCTCATATCTCCTCCATTTTCAAAAACCGGATTTTTATCTCCAAGCATGATACGCTGGTAAGCGTAAAGCATATAAATTGCCCCAAGAATCATGGTCATTCCTCCCAAAAGAGCATACCAGGCCGAAAGTTTAAAAAGCCCGGTGATGATTAAAAATTCTCCAACAAATCCGGCCGTCAGAGGTAGAGCAACCGAACCCAGCACCACAATCAGTAATAGAACGGCCATATTGGGTGCAGCATGTTTAAGTCCCCCCATGAGCGGCAATTCGAAAGTAGATGCCCTATCATGGATAATGGTGACCAGGTAGAAAAGGGCGACAATGGTAACACCATGGCTGATCACCTGAAGAAGAAGGCCTTGCAGGGAATAATAATTCAATGCAAACAGAGCCGCTGCCATCAGCGAAATATGGGCCATCGACGAAAACGCAATTAGTTTTTTGAGATTTGTTTGCCGGAAAGCGATCACCGAAGCATAAATGACTCCGGTCAGGCACATGATCAGGACCAGATTTTGCCAGTAAAGAACCCCGGCGGGAACAATTGGGAAAAGAAAGCGCAGGGCACCGTAGATCCCCATTTTGGTCATCACACCCGCCAAAATCATCACCCCTTGTTTGGAAGCCATGGTGTATGTCGAAGGCTGCCAGGTATGAAACGGGAAGACCGGCATTTTTATGGCAAATGCAATAAACAGTATCCAGAAAAGCCACACCTGTGTATCGGTAGGGATCTTGAGCTGGTTAAATGCAGCAAAATCGGTTGAATGGAGCCCGGGTGTCAATTGAAAGAGGTAAATAATCCCAAAAAGAAGAAATAAACTACCCGTCAAAGTGTAGATGAAAAACTTTAATGTGATGGATCTTCGGTTCTCACCTCCCCAGAGGAGGAGAATGAAATACAGAGGAATCAGAGCCAGCTCCCAGAAAATATAAAACAGGAAAGCGTTCTGAGCAATAAAAACCCCGATCAATGCTGACTGTGTGAATAGGATGAGAAAATTGAGTATCGACACCTGACGCTGGTTCCTGGTAAAACCGGACAGAATAATAAACGGGAAGAGCAAATTAGTCAATATCAACATTATGAGACTTATTCCATCATATCCAAGAGCAAATTTTACCCCCATGAAACTGATCCAGTCCACTGAATAGTTTGCAGCAGAGGCAGTAGTTAAGAGGAAAAAAGTGAGAAGCAGATTAGCAATGGTTGATCCCAGTGCCAACAATCGCACGGTTGCCGGATTCCTGAATAAAAAGAGGAACAGGCCTGTGATAAAAGGTAATATCAGAATAATCAGCAATATCATAGGATCAGACTATTAAAATAAAGATGATAAATAAAAGAATCCCTGCGACCATGGCAAACAGGTAAAAACTGATGTTCCCCTGTTGCAGCTTCCGTACCAAAGTTCCTAACCGGGCAGTAGTAATCCCGATTCCGTCTACAGCAGGATCAAGAACCTCGTTTTCAACTTTATTGAAAAAGAAATCGGAAAGGAAACCGAAAGGTCTTTCAAACAGAGAGTTATAGATTTCGTCAAGGTAGAACTTATTATAAATCAATCTGCCGAAGAACGACATTGCCTCCCCATCCTGCGCTGGTATTTGCCCTTTTTTCACAAAGGACCGGTAAGCGTACCATATAACCAAGCCTAAAAGCGCAAGCGAGACTACAATTAAACCAACCTCTGTAGCTATTGAAATCTCTTCCGAAACTTTTGAGAAAACAGCATTTCCCAGGAATTTACTAAATCCGGAATCACCACCGAAGAGAGATGGGATATTTAAAAATCCGCCAAATAGCGACAGGATTCCCAAAATAATCAGCGGAATAGTTATCACTTTCGGAGATTCGTGTGGATGAGCCGTTGCCAGTCGCTGATTCCCATAGAAAACCAGGTACAATAACCTGAACATATAAAAGCAGGTAAGCAGTGCTCCGGCCATCGCCAGAATATAAATCAACGGATTTTGCTCAAAGGCTTTAGTGAGAATAAGGTCTTTACTAAAAAATCCAGAAAAGGGGGGAATTCCGCTGATCGCGAGGGTAGCTGCAAGGAATGTCAGAAAAGTAACCGGCATCTTTCTTTTCAAACCACCCATCTTTCGAATGTCCTGCTCCCCACCCATGGCATGAATCACACTACCGGCTCCAAGAAACAGCAATGCTTTGATAAAGGCGTGTGTGGTGAGGTGAAACACTGCCGTGGAATAGGCTCCAAGCCCCAGGGCTATAAACATGTACCCCAACTGTGAAACAGTAGAATAGGCTAATACCTTCTTAATATCATTCTGCTTTAGTCCAATGGCAGCAGCCATCAGGGCGGTTGCCAAACCAAGGACAATCATGATATTTAGGGTGATGGGCGACAGATTGTAGAGGATGCTTGAACGGGCAATCATATAGATACCTGCCGTTACCATTGTAGCTGCGTGAATAAGAGCTGACACGGGTGTTGGACCAGCCATTGCATCGGGTAACCAGGTAA
This sequence comes from Prolixibacteraceae bacterium, assembly GCA_963675995.2. Lineage (GTDB taxonomy): Bacteria > Bacteroidota > Bacteroidia > Bacteroidales > Prolixibacteraceae > JAAFHB01. The sequence continues at coordinate 439,816 of CAXXIY010000001.1, forward strand.
ACAGGGGAATCTGAGCGCTTTTACCAACTGCTCCCACCAACAGGAGAATAGTAATCAAAGTAATTACCGGGGCACCAACCTCGAATGAAGGAGCTTTTGAAAATATTTCTGTAAAACTTACCGATTTAAAAGTGTAAAAAAGCAATATAATCCCAAGAATAAATCCAAGATCACCAATACGGTTCATCACAAAAGCCTTACGGGCTGCATAATTAAATGCCGGATTTTTGAACCAGAATCCGATCAGTAAATAAGAGCAAAAACCAACTCCTTCCCATCCGATAAACAAAACCAGGTAATTCGCTCCCATCACCAAAAGTAACATACTGAAGGTAAACAAATTCATCTGCGCAAAGAAAGAATTTACCCGATCATCGCCGCGCATATATCCGATGGAATACACATGGATAAGGAGGCCTATCCCGGTAACAATCAGCATCATGGTAAGCGACAGATGATCGATCAGGAAAGCAAACGGGATCTTCATCTCTCCAAGGGAAATCCAGTTGAACAGGGTTACTGTGGCCGATTCGTCCCCTGAGGAGCGAAGGGAAAAAAACAGGATTACAGATGCAATAAAAGATAACAGCACCATGGCACTGCCGATGATACCTGCCTGGTTCTTTTTCAGCCGTTTGTATCCGAGTCCTGTTATCAGAAACCCCAATAAAGGGAAAGCAGGAACTAGCCAGGCGATCGAAATATAGGGATTTAGTTCTACCATTTCAACCGGTTCAAAAGGTTAATATCTACTGAGTCGACGTTACGTTTCATCATGACCAGAATCGATAAGCCTACTGCAACCTCAGCAGCAGCAACAATCATGATAAAAAATACAAATACTTGTCCTGATGGATCTGAATGATAAGCCGAAAAGGCTGTAAGTAAAAGATTTACAGAATTAAACATCAATTCAAGGCACATCAGAATAGCGATCGTATTTCGCCTGAACAAGACACCCATCATCCCGATGCAGAAAAGCGCTACACTCACAAATATGTAGTGTTCCAGGGGGATGATTTGTATGGCAGATGAGATCTCTTTCATATTTTTATCTTAAAAATTTATTTTGTTGTAGAGGTGTACGGCTGTGCTCTACAAATATAACGTCTCTATGAATCCTTTTTCCCAAACATGATCGCACCTACCATTGAAGATATGAACAAAATGGAGGAAATTTCAAAAGGGAGGAGAAATTCTCTGAATAATACTTTTCCAATTTGAGATAACAATCCGATATCGCTTGCAAAAGGATAACGAGGATGGATCTCGAAAGTCTGACGTGTGGCAGCTACCAGAACCAGAAAAAATATCCCTCCGGTAAGAACTGCGGTGATGCGCGTTATCTTCGATTTACGAAGTATAATCGCTTTGTTCAGATTAAGGAGCATGATCACAAACAAAAATAAGACCATGATTGCACCCGTGTAAACGATGATATGGACCACCGCCAAAAACTGGGCATTTAAAAGAATGTAGTGACCAGCCATAGCTAGAAAGCACACAATCAAATAAATGACATTGTTAATTGGATTCTTGGAGAATACAACCGCCAATGCACATATGATCATTATTGCAGAGAGCAGGTAAAATAAGAAGATCATTATTTGTATATTTTAAAAGTCAGAATCTATTTGTTATGAGCGAACCTCTTATTTTCCTTGAACCGGAGTACCTTCTCAGTTTGCCGGACCGAAACATCAATTCGTTGATCAGGATCAACCGGTTCTACTAAAATGTCTTTCCCATAAATAAACGGTTTGCGGTGATATTCAGATGCTACGATACGATCTGTCAGGAAGATAGCTTCCTTTGGACATGCCTCTTCACAATCTCCACAGAAGATGCAGCGGATCATATTTATTTCATAAATTGCAGCATATTTCTCTTCACGGTACAAATGCTCTTCACCGGGTTTCCGTTCGGCAGCCACCATTGTTATTGCTTCTGCAGGGCAGGCTACAGCACATAATCCGCATGCAGTACACCGTTCGCGTCCCAGCTCATCGCGTTTCAGAACATGCTGACCACGATACACCTTACTAAATTCGCGTTTCTGTTCAGGGTAATTGATGGTTGATTTCTTGCCGAAAAAATGCTTAAGCGTTATGGACATCCCTTTTATGATGGCAGGAATATAGATCCATTCCATAAAGGTCATCTTCTTGTCCGAAACAACTTTGGATCTGTTTGTTAACGATTTCATGGTTTTCCGGATTACTTTAGTTCAGTGAAGAAATAATATATTCCTGTCACTATAATATTGAAAATAGACAATGGAAGCAATCCTTTCCATCCCAGGTTCATCAACTGGTCGTACCGGAATCTGGGTAAAGTCCACCTTATCCACATAAAAAGGAAGATCATACCAAATATCTTAACGAAGAAAAAGAGCGTTCCAAGTATGGTCACCAGATTTGGAGATAACCCTAACTGATCAATAAAAGGCATGTTATAACCTCCAAAATATAAGGTAGCGACAACTGCTGACGAAATGAACATATTGATGTATTCAGCAAAAAGATAAAATCCAAGTTTCATCGAGCTGTATTCGGTGTGATATCCACCGATCAACTCGGTTTCACATTCCGGCAGGTCGAAAGGCGACCGGTTTGTTTCGGCAAAGGCACAGGTGAGAAAGATCAGAAATCCCAGTGGCTGATAAAAAATGTTCCAATGCCCGCCATGCTGTTGAATAACAATCTCATGAAGGCTTAATGAACCAGTTGTGAGGACAAGTGCTACAATCGACATTCCCATGGCCAGCTCGTAGCTGATCATCTGGGAGGCTGCCCTTATTGCACCCAGCAAAGCGTATTTATTATTCGAAGCCCACCCTCCGATCATTATGCCGTAAACACCAATAGAGACCATCGCAAAAATGTAAAGGATGCCAATATTGAGATCGGCAATCTGGAGCGAAAATTGTTGTTCACCAATAGTTAAGGTTCCTCCCCATGGAATTACAACACCGGTTAGCAATGCGGTGGTCATAGCAATGGATGGCCCAAGGATAAAGAGTCTTTTATTTGCGGTTAGAGGAATTATCTCCTCTTTCATAAACATTTTAAGACCATCAGCCAGCGGTTGCAATATGCCAAAAGGGCCGGCACGGTTTGGACCACGACGATCCTGCATAAAGGCTGCCACTTTTCTTTCACCATAGGTCGAGTACATTGCCACAAGGAGGGTGACAAATAAAATGATGAAAAGCAAAATGGTCTTATAAATTATTGTTGTCCAATCCATATCACAATTTTTGTTTATTGGCCATGCTCATTTGATAATGATTTTGTGAGATGACCGAATGACGTTCAATCGTTCTCGGACCCTCTATATTCCAATCCTCCTTCTCTTTATGCTGAAAACGACAATCGTTGCAGATAAACGCTTCAAGCTCGCCATATTTGTCTTTCCTTCCCGTGACGCGAAGTACCTCATCACCTTTCATCCACAATACCGTTTTACCACTGCATTTGGTACATTCGCGGTGAGCATCGAAAGGTTTTGTAAACCAGACGCGGCTTTTAAACCGGAACGTCCGGTCTGTTAGTGCTCCAACAGGGCAAACATCAATCATATTTCCCGAAAAATCGTTGTCAATTGCGTTGAGAATATGAGTGCTGATTTCGCAATGGTCGCCACGCCCCAGCACCCCATGCACGCGGTGATCGGTAATTTGATCAGCCACCATTACACAACGGTAGCAAAGGATACAACGGTTCATATTGAGTTTAATCGTATCTCCAATGTCAATCGGCTTAAAAACTCTCCGCTCTTCAACGGTGCGTGTCTCTTCCAATCCATGAACATACGAGAGGTCCTGCAGATGGCATTCGCCAGCCTGATCACAAACCGGACAATCAAGGGGATGATTGAGGAGCAGAAATTCGGTGATCGCACCTCTGGCTTCGATCACTTCGGGAGAGGTCCGATTTTGTACAACCATTCCATCCTGGACAAGTGTACGGCACGATGCCACCAGTTTGGGCATTGGCCGTGGATCTTTTGATGAACCCTGGACCACCTTTACCAGACAGGTCCTGCATTTCCCTCCACTTCCTTCCAGTTTTGAGTAATAGCACATGGCCGGAGGAACCACGCTGCCCCCAATCTGACGGGCGGCATTCATGATGGTTGTTCCGGCTTCTACTTCAACCTCAATATTATCGATGGTTACCTTTAAAAGGGGCATTTCTGTAATTTTACGTGTTCTTCAAATTCTTCGCGGAAATGACGAATGGCGCTCGCAACCGGCCATGCAGATGCATCACCAAGCGGACAGATCGTATTTCCTTCAATATGTTTCGCAATATCTGCAAGGAGGTTAATATCTTTCATCGTCCCCTGCCCATCTTCAATACGTTGCAGGATTTTTTCCATCCAGCCTGTCCCTTCGCGGCAGGGACTGCACTGGCCGCACGATTCGTGATGATAAAATCTTGCAAACGTGAGGAGATTTTTAACGATGCAGGTGGTATGATCCATAACAATAAACCCTCCCGATCCAAGCATTGTACCTGTCTGAAAACCACCTTCCGCCAATGACTCATAGCTCATCAGCCGGGGTTCACCCTTTGCTGTTTTCAGAATCAAACTCGCTGGCAGAATAGGTACTGATGAACCTCCTGCAACTACTGCTTTGAGCTGGTTTCCATTACGGATGCCACCACAATATTCATCACTGTAGATAAATTCTTCGACCGGCAGGCCCAGTTCAATCTCGTAAATACCAGGCTTGTTGATATGTCCGCAGGCCGAAATAAGCTTTGTGCCGGTACTTGCTCCAACACCAATGGCAGCATAAGCCTCGCCTCCGTTTTGGATGATCCAGGGAAGAGAAGCAATTGTTTCAACATTATTAATAACTGTAGGACAATCATATAGCCCGATGATTGCGGGGAAAGGTGGTTTAATGCGGGGATTGCCTCGTTTACCCTCCAGCGATTCCAGCAGCGCTGTCTCTTCTCCACAGATATATGCACCGGCACCAGGGTGACAATACAAATCGAGTGAATAACCGCTACCAAGTATGTTTTCACCAAGAAATCCTTTTTTATAGGCCTCTGCAATTGCTTTCTCAATAATATTCAGGACATAAAAGAGTTCTCCGCGGATGTAAATATATGCGGTACGGGCTCCAAGCGCATACGATCCAAGGATCATCCCTTCAATCAGTTGATGCGGATTCGATTGCCCGATATGTCTGTCCTTGAATGTTCCGGGTTCGCTTTCATCGAAATTACAAACAAAATAACGTGGCTTTTCACTCTTTTTGTCGATGAAACTCCATTTCATACCTGCAGGGAAACCTGCTCCTCCCCGACCTTTCAACCCCGATTTTTTCACTTCGTCGGTCACCTGGTCAGGGGTATAATCATTTAATGCCTTTTCGACAGCTGAATACCCCCCTAATTTCCTGTAAACGTCAAAAGAGGCAAGACCGGGAACATCAATATTTTTGAGTAATATCTGTTTTGCCATAGTTACAGGTAAGGGTTTGTATGCGAATTTTTATTTTCACGGCTCCATTTGTCAAGCAGTTCGTCGGCTTTCTGAATCGTCAGATGCTCATGATACTCGGTACCAACTTGAATAACAGGGGCATTTCCACAAGCTGCAAGACATTCAACAGTTTTCAGGGTAAATTTGCCATCAGTAGTTGTTTCACCCGGTTTAATTCCAAGTCGTTTCTCAAAATGAGCAAGGATTTGTTCGGCGCCATTTAACCAGCAGGGACCGGTCTGACAAACCTCTATCACACAATTGCCTACAGGCTGAAGATTAAACATGCTATAAAATGATGCCACCTCATATACCTCGATCGGTTGAATACCAAGTAAAGAGGCCACAAAATCCATGGTATCGGAACTCAGCCAACCATCGTTTTCAGATTGGGCAATATGTAATAAAGGGATTAAAGCCGATTTCTGTCTGCCCGGCGGATACCGTCTGATAATCTGATTCACCAGATCGAGTGTTTCGGCCTTAAATTCAGATGTGATATTCTTGTCCTGCATTATATTCATTTTTCATTCTTTCATTTTTCTATGCGTCCAGCTCGCCTGCAATAACATTCATTGAGCTCATGGTCAGAATCGCATCTGACAACATATTTCCCTGAACCATCTCAGGATATGCCTGATAATAAATAAAGCAGGGGCGCCGGAAATGCAACCTCGAAGGGGTACGTCCGCCATCGCTCACGAGGTAAAATCCCAGCTCGCCATTTGCCGCTTCTATGCTATGGTAAATCTCTCCAACTGGGATATCGGTTTCACCCATCACAATTTTAAAGTGCCATATCAATGCTTCCATGTTATTATAGACTTTCTCCTTTGGAGGAAGAACAAACCGTGGATCATTAGCAAAATAGGTCTCTTTATCCTCCAGTTTATCCAATTTGTCCAACGCCTGTTGAATGATGTACAGGCTCTGGCGCTGCTCCTCCTGGCGAACCATAAACCGATCATACGTATCCCCGCTTTGGCCAATGGGAACAATAAAGTCAAATTCTTCGTACGAACTGTAGGGATTCATCACCCTGACATCATAATCGACTCCGCAAGCACGCAGGTTTGGACCCGTAAATCCGTATGCCAGTGCACGCTCAGCTGAAAATGAGCCCACGTTAATGGTCCGATCCATGAAAATACGGTTCCTTGCCAACAGGTTCTCGAATTCCTCCAATTTGGCAGGATATGATTTCAGAAAATGGCGGATTTTTTCCCATGCCTTCGCACTGAAATTCCGTTCAAAACCACCGATCCTCCCCATATTTGTTGTAAGCCTCGATCCACAGATCTCTTCATATATTTCGTAAATGAATTCGCGATCCTGAAATAAGTAGGTGAAACCGGTCAGTGCACCGCTATCCACTCCGATCACGCTATTGCAAATCAGGTGATCAGCTATACGGGCAAGCTCCATAATAACGATTCTAAGATAATCAACACGTTTTGGCGTTTCGATACCCAATAATTTTTCAACCGTCATATGCCATCCCATGTTGTTCAAGGGAGCTGAGCAGTAATTTAAACGGTCGGTAAGTGGGGTGATCTGATAAAACGGTCTGCGCTCTGCTATCTTTTCGAATGCACGATGAATGTATCCTATTGTCTGTTCAGTACTTACAATAAATTCTCCATCCATCAGCATGACATTCTGAAAAACACCATGTGTCGCAGGATGAGTCGGACCAACATTTAATGTGTTGTACTCCCTGGGCTCTTCCGTTTTAACAACATCTTTGTCCCAATAATCAGTATTAAGTTCTTTTGCCATTTATGGTTTATGATTTCTCAAATACTATAATTAGATAATTAATTGAATATCCTGAGGTGAATAATATTCCAAAATAAACCATCCTAAATAATCAGATCCCTTCCAACCATCTCCATTCACCCAGAGATGGATTATCTTCCAAAAAAACGATCATCCTTATCCTCACGGGTCTGATCTTCGAGCGGGAAATCTTTCCGAAGTGGAAATCCCACCATATCATCAACATTGAGAATACGTTGAAGGTTTGGATGCCCTTCAAAAATTATTCCGTAAAATTCAAACGTCTCCCGTTCCATCCAGTTGGCTGAGGGCCATATTGGTGTTATCGTAGGCAATTTGGGATCTGATATCGATGTGGATGTCTTTACTCTGATCCTGTGATTATTTGCGAAACTATGCAGATGATATACAACGCCAAGCAACTCCTGTTCGGGATAATGCATTCCGCATAGCGTTGTTAAGAAGTTAAATTGGAGCTCCGGATCATTGTTAAGAAGAAGAAGTACATCAAAAATAACTTCACTTCGAACAGTAAGACAAAGCATGTCACTTATAACCTCATGGAATTCAATCGATTCCCCAAATTGCCTGATTAATTTTCCGACTACAAGCTGGTTCCTTTCCGGGATGATCTCGAACACAGATATATTTTTAAATGGTTTATACTTTTACTAAATAAGACTATTCCATATTGTATTGTTTCATTAAATCTTCATATTCTCCTGAATTCCTTCTTCTAAGCGACTCATTACCTACAAGTTCCTGAATCTTCATAAGTCCTTCAATAATTTGTTCAGGACGTGGAGGGCACCCCGGCACATAAACATCAACGGGGATTATACGGTCGATTCCTTGCAAAACACTGTAAGTATCAAAGATGCCACCGCTTGAAGCACAAGCGCCAACAGCAATAACCCATTTAGGCTCTGCCATTTGAACATATATTTCACGTAAAACAGGTCCCATCTTTTTTGCTACGGTTCCCATAACCATTAGGAGATCGCTCTGACGCGGAGAAAAGCTTAACCTTTCGGAACCAAATCGGGCAAGATCGTAATGAGAACCCATGGTTGCCATAAATTCAATACCACAACATGAAGTGGCAAAAGGCAAAGGCCATAATGAATTTTTACGGGCAAGCCCAACTGCCTTCTCCAAGGAGGTAGCAAAAAAACCTTGCCCTGTAACTCCCTCGGGCATTTCAGCAACAGTTGGCGCCAATTTCGGATATTGTTTTTCTGACATGAATTTGATATTGACTATGTGGGTTAACGCTTATCCCACTTTAAAGCGCCCTTCAGAATAATATAAATAAAACCGGCGAGAACAAGGATCATAAATAAGAACATGTCGATAAAACCCTCTTTCCCCAAAGACTTAAAATTGACGGCCCAGGGGTACATAAAGATAACCTCCACATCAAAAAGGACGAAAAGGATAGCAATAAGGAAATACTTAACCGAAAAAGGGCTTCTTGCATTACCCAGCCCCTCGATTCCACACTCAAAATTCTCAAGTTTTGCTTTCGAAGAGCGCTTTGGTCCCAGAAAATGGGTAAAGACCATCGTTGTTATCACAAATCCAAGGACGATTATTATTTGAATTAGAACCGGTATATAATCTTGTGGCATTTTAAAGTATTCTACGTTTTAAAATAAGGACAGATAATATCACATTAACAATGGATATTTCATTTTGTTCGTAAAACTACAAAAAAACCCGCTATGCCAAAATGGATTGGGGAATAATTATCCCGCCTTTTTTTTTGAGGATATCAATTCAAAAACTGATTTGAATTCAGTGACAGATGAGGAATCTCTCTCCCTGAACCTTAAAATCCAGACAGGAACATCGGCCAGAATGAACCCCGTAAACAGAAGCAGAAGGAATAAAATATTGTTCCCCAACGGTTCAATCAAACTGAAGGCGAGCAAAATCATAATTCCATTTATGGCAATAATAATTAAACTTGATTTCAGATGGCTGTTTGTCAATCGGAGTAGATTGTGATGAATATGATTCATGTCCGGCAAAAATGGTGATTTTTTGCTGATTAAACGTATGGTAATAACACGTAAGGTATCTATAATCGGTACAATAATGATTGCTAGTGATAGAGCAGGAAATCCATGTGCAGTTGCAGACGAAACAGGACCAGATTCATTAAAATGAATAGTTAGTACGGCAACAATCGTTCCCACAACAAGAGAACCGGTATCACCCATAAATATTTTATTTGTAACTCCAAAAACGTTATAGAGGAAAAAAGCAACCAGACTTCCCGTTAAGCTAAAGCAGGTCAAAGAATAAATGTAATCTCCTGAAATCAAAAACCAAATCCCGTAAGTAACTGAAACAAGTATCCCTATCCCAGCGGCTAATCCGTCAATTCCATCAACAAGGTTAAGCGCATTAACGATTCCAACAATGGCAATCACAGAAATAATCACACCACTTATATAACTGATCTGATTTATTCCCAGTATTCCGTGAAGATCTGTAAATCGATAATTTCCAAGAACGACCAGATAAAATGCCATTAAAATCTCAATCACTAATTTTCGGCGCGCCGAAGATCCAAGGATATCATCTTTTAAACCAATGGCAAACATTATGGTTAGTGAAGCAATCAGGTATTTCAGGTCATCGATATTAAAACCGTCAGAAGAAATGATTACACTTAATATGAATCCTGCAAGTATGGCAATACCTCCAAGCGTCGGGACTACCTGCTTGGCTGCAGACCGTGTATTTGGAACATCGAATAATTTTTTGGCTCTGGCAGCCTTAATAATACCCGGAATAACAAAATAAACGATTACAAAACTAATCGAAAAACTATAGAATATATTTATAAGAATTTGCATATTAATAAATTTAAGTTTCTATATGGGTTTGGATGGTGAAAGGTGTAATTAATAGGAATAAATATTTATTTGTTACCCTAATTAAAATGTGGTTGTTATTTGAATCAACGCTCAGTAAATTAGAGCGTGCTGCAAATAATATGTTATTCGAGCTTTTAGTCATCGTTTTACGTTCATGCAAACTCTCCTCTTAATGATATCTTCGCAGTGCTCCATACTTCTTTTACAAAAGTCTTTGAAAAAAATCTTATTCTTTGCAATTAATAACTTTATCGATCATTTTATGATCTTTGCTGAATGATAAACTAAAAATTTCAATCAGGTAAACCATGAAAAATTTGCTTTCATCTCTAGTGCTACTCATGAGTGTTCTTATCTCAGCAAAAGCTCAGTACACCACTCTGAATGCTCATTCCCACAACGATTACGAACAGAAAACACCTTTTATGTTGGCTTACAACGCCAATTTCGGTTCGATTGAAGCTGATATCTGGGCAGTAAAAGGTGAGTTATTTGTGGCTCATGACAGTTCTGGGATCACAAGTGAAAAGACATTGGACGCCCTCTATTTGCAACCTATTGTGAAACTTTTCAGAAAGAATGGTGGGAAAGCGTGGGGCGATCATTCCGGTAGCTTTCAGTTGATGATTGATTTGAAAACCAAAGTGGATCCCACCTTACCCCTTTTGGTGAAGTTGCTCAAAAAATATCCGGACGTTTTTAACTCCGATGTAAATAAAAATGCCATCGCTATTGTGATAACGGGTAACAGGCCTGCCCCCTCTGATTTTGAAAAATATCCTCTTTGGGTATATTTTGATGGTAATGTTACCCTAAAATATGATGCCCGGCAACTAAAAAGGGTTGGCCTTTTCAGCGAAAATCTGGCGAATTTCGTAAAATGGAAGGGCAAAGCTGCTATGGAGGAGAAAGAGGAGAAGAAATTAAGACAAATCATCGACTCTGTTCATGGATTAGGCAAAAAAATCAGGTTTTGGAATGCCCCTGACTTTCCATTTGCATGGAAAAATCTGATGAATTTGAAGGTCGATTTCATAAATACCGACCATATCCTGGAGCTTTCAACTTATTTGGAAAAATATAAAAACACTTACCTTTAATCGAAATCGGTTCAAATATCGAATTAAGGCAGTCACTAAACTGGAAAGTAGGATCGGAGATAATTCAATTGAAACAAAGCATGAGCAAAATCTATTCCGGCTGCTGGTGGCCGGTTTTAAATCTCTTCCAACCTTTAATCTGGTATAAAAAATTAAAATACAAAGACTTCAAATGCCGGACGCTGGTTGCCAGCTGCCAGCCCATAAATATTCTAACAATTATTTTAAACTCATATGAATTATGAAACGGAGAAATTTTATCCATCAATCGATACTTGGTGCAGGAGCTGTTACGATGGTTCCCGGAATTCTTTCTGCATCGGCAGTTCCGAAGAATTCACTCCGACCACAGGCGTCGAAACGGTTGTTCGTGAGTAAGGCAGTTGAGGCCGAGATCGTCCGGATAAAAAAAGATATAGCTGATCCGGAGATTTCATGGCTTTTTGAAAACTGTTATCCCAATACCCTTGATACGACTGTTCATTATTCAGATCAACAAGGTAAGCCCGATTCATTTATTATTACGGGTGATATCAATGCGATGTGGTTGCGCGATTCCACTGCTCAGGTCTGGCCTTACCTCCATCTGGCCAATGAGGATGAACAGCTTAAAAAACTCTTTATCGGTGTGATTAACCGGCAAACAAAATGTATTTTAATTGATCCTTATGCCAATGCGTTTAATTTTGGCCCGACAGGTAGCGAATGGAAAAGTGATTTAACGGAGATGAAACCGGAATTGCATGAACGCAAATGGGAAATTGACTCGCTCTGCTACCCACTTCGTCTGAGTTACCATTACTGGAAACTAACCGGTGACAAAACCCCCTTCGGTGAAGATTGGTTAAAGGCAGCCAAAACCATTGTAAAAACCTTCGGGGAACAACAACGCAAAATCGACAAGGGACCTTATCATTTTATGCGGAGTACTGAGAAACAGACCGATACCGTTTGCGGAGCAGGATATGGGAACCCTGTCAAACCAAATGGTTTGATTTGTTCGACATTCCGCCCATCCGATGATGCTACAACCTTTCTGTACCTGATTCCCTCCAACTATTTTGCAATGGCCATCCTGAGACAGATGGCCGAGCTCGTGACTTCCGTTTTTGACGAAATTCCTTTTGCCTCCAAATGTAATGCCTTGGCAAATATAATCGATGCAAACCTGAAACAATTCGCAGCAGCCAATCACCTGGATTATGGAAAGGTTCTTGCCTATGAGATTGATGGTTTCGGGAACCAACTCTTTATGGACGATGCCAATATTCCAAGTTTGTTGGCTCTCCCCTATCTGGGTGGACTTAAAGCGGAGGATGAACTCTATAAAAATACACGCAGATTCGTTTTAAGCAAAGATAATCCATGGTTCTTTGAAGGGAAAGCCGCTTCAGGAATTGGCGGCCCCCATGTTGGTGCAGAGATGATCTGGCCAATGAGTATCATCATGCGGGCAATGACATCAAATGAAGATCAGGAGATCATTCAATGTCTCCGTTGGCTGAAAAGCACACATGCAGGTACCGGTTTTATGCATGAAACTTTTCATATGGATGATCCCAGTCACTTTTCGAGATCCTGGTTTGCATGGGCCAATACCCTATTTGGCGAGTTAATACTAAAGGTCCATCAGGAAAGAAAACATCTGTTGAACCAAATTTTGTAATTTTGTGTGAAGGTTTTTGTCTGAAGGTTTCAAAAATGTGGGATTGTAAACGATCATGTTCAGATTGTCTGCCACCTGAACATTTACCCGACGAGAAGTTCTTAAATCAAAATAATTTTATAAAATGAGAAGACTTATCATTCTGCTATTCGCTTTCTTAAGTTATTCAGTGCAGGGAGTGGTAACCCGAGATATTCAGGGAAAGGTAACCCATAAGGTTCAGCCAAAGGGAACTAAAAAGGTTGTCAAAAAGGGGACTAAGAAGGTAGCCAAAAAGGTAATCTTAAAAGTTTATGAATATCAGGGGAAATATTGCTCAGGAACCGGCGATATTAATTTTCTTCGGCTAATTGATGAATCTTTTGCTTTCTTTCATCCTAACCCGGTTGTACCCAATCTTTCAATGATCTATAATGCCGAATGGGACACTTTCACTGAAGGCGCCGGCTGGGGTGCCTGGTGGATTCAAAATAGTTACGGATTTTCGTATGCAGCAACTCCATTTCTTCAGGAGCCCTGGTTCTCTGTTCTGCAGCGATCATGGGATCTTTTCTGGAATAACCAGGGAGATGGGAAACGTAAGGGGGGATGGGGCGATGGGACTCCTAACCAGGTTTCAGAATTGATTGCGCCTGATGGTAGTCTTGGTGATGCTGCTTCTCCCACCCAAATTGTTTTCAAACAGGGGGACGGAGATGTAAAGATACACGACTGGTTTTATGAAGCTACTGCAGCAGGAGTAGTGATGCAATCGGAAATTCTGCTGGTCAGCCACGACAAAAAAGCTTGTGCCATTTATCTCCCTAAAATGGAGAGGGCATGTGAATTTATTGAAAAGAGTCGTGACCCAAAAAACAATTTATTTCTTGTGGGACCAGCCTGTAACCTGCTTGCCCCAAGCTACGGCGGTGTCAGACTACCAGATGGAACATTTGGAAAGGGATATTTAACCGGTCTTTCAATCACCTATCTGGCGGCACTTGATCGGATGGTGGAACTTTACAAATTTACAGGCGACAAAGACAAACTGGCCATCTACGAAACCCGCCAAAAGATCACCCGTGAATCTTTGGTCCAATTAATGACTCCGGCGGGGTATTTCGTTAAATCTGTCGAACCAGGTGGTATAAAACATGGAGTTGTAGGGCAGCAACATTTTGGATACCTCGAAGGGGTGGCTAATGCTGACGCGGTTGCGCTTCGCGTGGTTGACAACCAGACCTCAGAAAATATTTACAAGCAGATAGCTGCATATCCGGCAATACGTCCATTTGATTTTCTTTTAACCAATGCGCCAGGACTCGACGACACTTATGGGGGCTGGGGAAATACTGCAGGAAAGGGTCTTGAAGGATTCTGGACTTACGGTGATTGGGTCAATGGCGGAGTTTGGGGCACAGTGGAGGGTCGGGCAATTTTGATGTACTACCGGCTTGGTAAATTTGAAGATATCAGACGTTCAGCCACACGCGCTATGCGCTGGGCGAAGGATTTCAGGATGGATGCACCGTGGTCACAACGAGGCGAAAACTCCCATAATCCCTGGTCAGATTCGGGAAAATTCAAGGTTGGTGGGGTCGCTGTAATGGTCGACAACTTCGCGATTCCGGCAGCAACAATCCGTGGACTCTTTGACTGCGATTACCGCTCCAACCGGCTTATCCTTCGGCCTCGTATTCCCGGATCGATTAACCAATATAATCAGAAGGAACCCATCCGCTTCGGAGAAAAGCAAATATTTATTTCGTGTCACAACGAAGGGCCAAAAGTCAAGGGTGTGAAAATAAATGGAGCCGATGTAAGTGTGGGATCGCCCGATGAAGTGGTCCTTTTCTATGACCAATTACCGGGAAAAGCAAATATTGAAATTACCACAGAGGGGGGATGGCCCGATGAAGCCTCAGTAACAATTTATCCGGTGAAACCTCCCCTTGTACCTCAAAAAACAATTACACCTCAAAAAGCAACCAACTCGCAAAAGCAGGTAAATTCACCTGTTTCAGCTGAACTGCCAGAATCGTTGAAGAAGCCATTAGCTGTTCTTACTGCCATGAAGGGATATCTGACCAACGATTCATCCTCAGCTAATGAATTCGCTTTTCTGCAGGTTGCGATTAATGCCTGTGAGGAGTGCCGCACACGTTTGTCGTTGGATCCGGGTCCTGGATATTACCGTCCTATTACTATTGAACGAAAGGAGGGGATAAACCAGTTTTATGAGAAAACAGCCCTTGCAATGTATTCCGGATTTGTAAAAAAGATGGCGGAATATGGTGACAAAGGGAATGCCCACCAAAAGAAAGTGGCAGAATTGTTTGCTAAGGCTCTGAAAAATTAAATTACCTTATCCTGTATCCTGGCTATGCATATCCCGGTCTTCTGAAATCTGATTTAAATCATTTAAAAAAGCAGGTATGCAAAAATTGCAAATCTGCTTTTTTTTAGCAGCACAATCTAACTGCTATTCATGCTTGATGAGATAAACCATTCACAAACCAACCCCTCATCGTATGCAGAAAGGCGGTTACTAACTGACAGGCAGAATGGTACAGATAATGCCGTTGCAGAAGAAGTGGCACAATCAATATATCCAGGACGCTCTTTTTCAAGTTTTCCATAAAAGCATTGCCTACCACGTCATGTACACCTATTAACCAGAGTACCATTATTCTTTAGTAATAGTGCAAAAACCGAGCCTCTCCAGTAACGGATTCTCACATTTGGATCCACTTTTCAACTCCATTCAGAGTGTAATATAGTTTTACACAACACCAGCTTTTTTACTAAAATTTCGGGGAATCAGATCGGTCATTATTTATAATTGGTCTAAATTAATTTAAAAAACCATGATTTCAATTCTTTAATTTCATTAGTAAGGAATCGTAATAATTAATACACTACAAATATTATGTTGTTATTTTTATCCGTTTTTGGCGATTTTCGGTGATTTATCAACAAAATTGAGGTTTCAGAAAACCCAAATACCATTTCACATTTCAATATTATGATAATTAAAACATAAAGCAAAAAGATCTAATCTATAAAGGTAACATAATTAGGCATGAAATTTGTGCACGAGTACACATTTAATGAATTAAACAAGTTTTTTTACTGATTTATCACACTTAAAACCTAATTAAACCTCAATTGGAATGACACAAAATTCTCACTACTCATCAGCTCGAAAGGCAAATTATCACCACATAATAGTCTATATATCTGACATTTATACTTTCATTTTAAAATCCATAATAAATTTAACTGCGGGGAACTCAAAAAATATGAGTGAAAATAAAGTGCCTTTTCACTTTAAATTTCCGATTATCGGTTTCCAGTCAGTTATTGGACGTTTAATGATTCTAAATTGGTAATAAAAAATGCTCAATAATAAGTCACAGGCGATATAAAAAATAACCTCCCAATGAAAAAGTTCTCCCCAGTCATTCAATCGACAGCTCAGAGCATGATTAAAGGCTTTGTCACCATTGCATTTGTACTTGTATTCACGATAGGTTATTCTCAATCTTCCACACCAACAAGCATCCCATCGGGATCTTTTATCGTGAATTTGGGAATTACTCCCCAGACAATTGCCAACGGACTTAAACCTTATGGAATGGTCTATGATCTGCTGGCTAATTACCATGTCCCGGTCAGTTGGATTATTAATAGTTCCAAGGTCAAAGATGGTATCGACTTTTCATACAATGGAACAGATTACAAAGGTGGGTCTTTTATCATTTTAGCAGGTTTCCGAACATCAGCAGTAAATGCCCGGATTACCTATTGGCAAGGACTTGGTGTAGTGGGTGTAACTACCAATTCAGCAACTACGGTTCCACTTTATGCAACGTTATATTCAGCGCCAAGGTGGACCCTGGATCATCAAAACGGGGCCATCGCAGTAAATTTCTTCAATAACGCAGGAATTCCTTCCACCGCCTACGGTGGTTCATCCAGTTCTGCCTGGCCATATCCCTCTCAATTAACCTGCTGTGATGATATTTTTGTGATGCCACATGCCGATCCCACCTGGGCAACGCATCAACATCTGCTCGACTGGAACCTGACCTGCAAAGGATACATCTGGCTGGGGTGCCATGCCGGGAGTGCGCTAAACGATATGTTTGATAATGTTACCCCTGATTATTCCAAGGAGACTAATTTTCTCGTGTCCAAAACAGGGCCTGCCTCGGGTGCAGGTCCCTATTCTCAGAATTCGTTAATCCTATGGGGAAATCATTCCAGTGGAACACCACCTTATACGTATGATTATCCGACTGATCCGGTTATGCAATTTATAGGCACACTTGATGCTGCCACTCAAAACGGTTCAGAACAGGTATACCTCCCTTATACAACCAATGCAGGGGCCAATGGAGGATGGCTTGCTACAACTAAAGTGGGCGTCTCTCAACAGATAGTTCCCCACCCCAATCGCATGGCACCCATCAATGACCCTAAAACATTGCCTGCTATTCTGGCCTGGGGATATGCCTTTGGGGATGAAAACAGGGGAAAGGAGATGATGGAGGCCAGCCATAACATCGCCAACTCGACCGGCACAGCCAATGTCGCGGCTCAGCGTGCATTTTTTAATTTTTCCTTTCAGAGTGGACTTGAAAAGACGGTGGCACCAGCAATGAATGAAATTCCCAATTTAGTTTTTTCAGGGACCCCTTATACGCTCACCTTCACTTTACCGGCAGGAGCCAGCATTTCCAATTATACAATACTTTGGTCGTCCGGATGCGGAGGGACATTTACCCCCAACGCCACATCTCAAACAGTACAATGGACCCCACCAACAGTAGCTGTTCCAACAACATGTTCTGTTTCGGTTCAGATTACCGATGCCTGTGGAAGAGTGACTTTTGATACCCATATTGTGACTATCCAGCAATGTTCCCTTTCGGTTACACCAACAGTTACCAAACCCACCTGTTTTGGTGGAGCTGATGGTGCTATTTCCATGGTGATTAGCGGCGGTAGCGCCCCTTTCAGCTGGAGTTGGTCCCGAACAAATCCAACAGGTGGACCAACCACCGGCAGTGGCACATCAATCACTGGCCTGATAGCAGGTACTTATACGGTTACAGTAACAAACTCAGCAGGATGTTCGGGAACCTTCACGTCCCAGGTTACTCAGCCTGCCCAGTTAACTGCTACAAAAACCATCTTTGATGCAAACTGCTTCGGAGGCAATGGTTCGATAGATCTTACCGTTGTTGGAGGTACAGTTCCATATACCTATAGTTGGGCTGATCTACCCGGATCACCTGATCCTGAAGACAGGACAGGTATCGCAGCAGGAACCTATACGGTTACTGTAACCGACTCAAAAGGTTGTACTGCATCTGTTTCAGCGGCGGTTGGTCAACCTATAAGCGCATTGAATTTAAGTGCCACGCAAACGAATGTGTCCTGTTATGGTGGCAGCAATGGAGCAATCGATCTTACTGTAACAGGTGGCACATCACCTTATACCTACAACTGGGGCAGCGGAATCACAACCGAAGACCGTACTGCACTTATTGCAGGAACCTATACGGTGATTGTGACTGATGCAAAGGGATGTACGGCGACCCTGAGCAAAACCATTCCCCCACCGACAGCCTTAAGTTTAAGTAGTGTCTTAACTCCTGAGACCTGTCCGGGAAATGCCAATGGTGCAATCAACCTGATCGTAAGCGGCGGTACTCCTACCTACACCTACAATTGGGCGGATATGCCCGGCTCTCCTGATCCGGAAGACCGTACCGGTTTGACAGCCGGAACTTATTCTGTGATTGTTACCGATACAAATGGCTGTTCAGCATCACTATCTGCAATTATAACGACAACGAATCCTAATCCTGTTAAACCAGGTACTATAACGAAATGATTAAACCTCAGATTTCCTAATAATTTCAGACATGGGATCAACATTCTACGATATAAAGGCTTCAATAATGGGATTATTAAAACGGGCAGTTGTTTTATCACTTTTCCTACAACGGAGTGCAGGCGTTTTTATGTTTGCACTCTTGCTATTAGCAACAGGTGCATCGGCTTCTTTTGCCGCAACAATTACCAGTAAAACAACCGGTGGTAACTGGTTTACAGCTGGCACCTGGGTTGGCAACAAAGTTCCGGCAACCGGTGATGCCGTCATTATTGCAACTACAGGTACAAGCTCTGTTAAAATTGACAATACATTGACCCAAACCGCAGCTGGTTCAGTGACCGTTAATAGTGGGGCGACATTAAAAATGTCGTCGAAAAAAAATTCCACCTTTGGCGCTTTAACGGTTGCAAGCACCGGAAGTTTTACAATCGGATGGACATTTACCGTACTCGGAAGTACCAACATCACAGGATCCGTATCTGTTATAGGTAATGATAATCGTACAAAAGTAGTATCATTTATTGGTAATGTTACCCTAAACAGCGGAGCTTCGTGGTCAGAACCTGCAACCGGCAACGGAGCAAATTACACCTATAATTTTGGGGGGAATTTCACGAATAACGCATCGACCTTTAACGCCCTTGGTACAGGTATTCATACGTTTTCAGGTACAACTAAGATTGTCAGCGGATCAACCATCACTTCCATCAAAAATGTCACTTTCACAGGGACCTATACCAATACAGGAACGTTAACGGTTCCTACCTTATTAACCATTACCGGTGTTACGTTAACCAACAATGGCATTATCAATGCCACCACAGCGCTCTCTGGTACCGGTGGTTTGACCCAGGGGATAAATGCAACGCTAAATGTTGGAGGAACATCGGGAATTACCACTCTAACAGCTACTGCAGCAGGGAATACGGTTAATTATTCCGGGACCGCCCAAAACCCAGCCAAAGTTACCACCTATGTGAATCTTACCCTATCTGGATCCGGGGCCAAGACATTTGCCACTACCCCCACAGTCAGCGGGGTACTTTCACTTGAAGGAACTGCATCGGTTGTCGTTTCCACTGGTGTGGTAACCTATGGGCCAAATGCCTCCCTTAAATATAACAAATCAGGTTCTTATACCACAACTACAGAAGAATGGCCCGATTCTCCAACCGCCTTTGGTCCAACAGGTGGGGTAATTATTGCGAATACCGGGATTATTACCCTTAACGGAGCCAAAACGACCGGATGCGGAGTTCCACTGACCATCAATACCGGTGCAACATTGGCCACAGGGAACGTCGCTTTAACACTGGGTGGAAATTTTGTCAGAAACGGAAACTTTAATGGAGGGAGTTCAGATATCACCCTTAATTGTACGAATAATCAAACCCTCTCAGGCTTTACCACCACAGGAACCGTGACGGTGAGCAAACCGGGGGGTACAGCAACTTTCACCGGCAACGTAAGCGGCGGTGCACTAACATTAAACGTAAGCGGTGGAACACTTAGCCTTGGCAATGGCTTAACACATACATTTACAGGAATTAACCTTACCAACGGCACACTCAAAGGTGGCACTGGCACACTCAACGTTACGGGAAACTGGGCAGGAACGGGAACAAACTTCCAGGCAGAAAACAGTACCGTGGTCTTTGGGGCAAATGCAGACCAGACATTATCTGCAACTTCCACTACTTTTAATAATGTGACTTTTACGAGTTCGACATCTCATAACAAAAATATTACCAACGCAATAACGGTTAACGGCACGATGTCCGTAAGTGGAAGCGCCGTTGTACTAATGGCAAATGGCACAACCTCCACTGTATATTCATTGTATCTTGGGGGATTACCTCAGATCGGAGGTTCATGGGGTGGGACAAACGCAGGTACCCCTGCAACAAATAAAAACAGCACCTGGTTTGGAACTACAACTACCGGAATTTTAAATGCCTCCACTACCAATAGATTGGTAATCACCGGTACAGCCACACAAACTGCCGGAACAACACAAAATCTGACCATTACTGTAAAATCACCCAGCGGTACAACTGTTACTTCTTATACCGGGGACCATAGTCTGATTTTTTCCGGAGCAAACTCATCTGATGGCCCGGTATTCAATCCTTCAATTAAGAGTAAATCCGGGGCATCAATTGACTTTGGATCAGCAACTACGCTCACTTTTAACAATGGAGTAGCCACTGTTTCAGGGCTTACTAACGGAGCTATGGTGTTGTATAAGGCTGAAGTTGCCACAATCAGTGCAACAGATGGCACCATAAGTTCCCTTGGGGCCGACAATTTAACTGTAACCGTATCATCAGCGCCTATTGGTATATATTTTACTACTCAACCCGGAGGTGGACTGGTTGATGCGATTTGGACTACCCAACCCGTAGTGACAGTTCAGGATGCATATGGTAATCCTGGGACTGGTACTTCAAGAAATGTATCTTTATCCATACAGAATAATGCGGGACCAGCCGGAGTTTTAAACGGGACAGTATCTGATGCTACTGATATAATTACTTCTCAGGCTATTTATACCGATTTGTCAATTAATATCGCAGGAGCCGGCTATACCCTGAAGGCCACCTCCCCTGGATTCTCTGACGCAACAAGCAGCTCATTTGATATTTCCAACCTTGCTCCTACCCTTTCCTCTATTTCTCCTAATTTAGTTTGTGCAGGAGATCCAGGTTTTACGTTGACGGTTAACGGATCAAACTTCAATTCACAATCTGTTGTCCGGCTTAACGGAGTAGCACGAACAACAACATTTATTAGTGAAGATCAACTTTCTGCTGCAATTCTTGTCTCCGATATTTCCTCCTCGGGAACACCCTCAATCACAGTTTTTAATCCAACCCCAGGCGGAGGATCTTCATCTGGTGCCACCTTAACGGTCTCTCATGTAACGATAGGTCTTACAGTTGCACAGCCATCCTGCTTTGGTACCGGAAGCATCGGACTAACTGCCACCGGTGGTACTGCGCCTTACACCTATGATTGGACAGATGTACCTGGCACTAATGATCAAAAAGACCGGTCAGGTTTGAATGCCGGATCATATACAGTAACTGTGACCGATGCCAACGGATGTTCTTCGACATCTGTGATTACTTTAGATGCAGCAACCGGATGTACCGGAATTTCTGTTTGTAAATCCGATGCCGCCTCCGTACTATCTGTACCTCCGGATCCTGAAAATACTACTTATACCTGGACTGTTCCTGTTGGTGCAGTCATCAACTCAGGACAGGGAACCCCATCAATATCAGTAAACTGGACAGCTGTTTCTGCCGGTAGCTATCAGGTTTGCGTCGTTGCAAATAATGTTTGTGGCACATCAAGTCAGACCTGCATCCCTATTTACGTGGAAACTCCAACTGTTTCTGCTTATGCTGACCCTGTTTGTTCAGGAGGCGTTCTTAATCTTTACGCGTCAGGTGGAGTATCCTATTCATGGACCGGTCCTAATGGATTTACGAGTCACTTGCAATACCCTGTGATTTACAACGCATCGGCTGCCAATAGTGGAGATTATTTTGTAACCGTTACCGATGGCAATGGTTGTTCCGCAGTTGCACCAAAGGTGACTGTCTCTGTGAGTACAAGCCCTTCAGTGAGTGGTATTGTTACCAATACGACATGCGGAAATCCCAACGGAGCAATTAATATCACTGTTACCGGCGGAAGCGGTTATACGTACAACTGGAGTGATGGCTCTGTAACGGAAGACCTTACAGGTTTAAATTCTGACAATTACACGGTCAATATTACCACCAGTCAGGGGTGTTCTGCAAACGCTTCATTCACCGTTCGTGATACTGACGGACCGGCAATTACGATCTCAGGTTCAGGCAATGTCTCCTGTTTCGGCGGAAACAATGGTTTTATCAATCTTAACAATCCAACTGGCGGAACAGCTCCCTATTCGTATTCATGGTCAAACGGTGAATCAACACAGAATATTTCGTCCCTTCAGGCAGGGACCTATGATGTTATAGTCAGTGATGATAACGGTTGTCAGACAGGAACTGAATTGACAATTACAGAACCCGGCGTACCTTTACAGGCTGATGGTGTAATTGTCAACGTAAATTGTTATGGTAATTCTACCGGAACAATAACTCAGACTGTTTCAGGTGGAACACCACCTTATACCTACAGTTGGAGTGGAGGGATAACTACAAAAGACAGGACCTCCCTCGCTGCTGGTACCTATACTGTCAGAATTACTGACTATAAAGAGTGTTTCATCGATCAAAGCTATACGATCACTCAGCCAGCTGCTGCCCTTTCAGCTACGGCTACAGTTACAGATGTAAGTTGTTTTGGCAGTTCCAACGGACAAATAATAGTGAATGTAACTGGAGGATCATCTCCTTATTCCTATTCATGGACCAAAACAGGTGGTGGATTTTCAGCTGTTACAAAGGATATTTTAGGCCGGGGCACCGGATTCTATAATGTCACGATTACTGACACTAAGAACTGCACGTTCACTCTTACCAATATTGAAATAAAGCAACCAGCAGTACTTACCTTAACCCGAAGCATAACAGATGCAGCGTGTTACGGTGCAAATACAGGGTCAATAAATCTTACCGTATCAGGAGGTTCTCAATATGTGGCCCCTGCACTCCCCTATATTTACAGCTGGTCGAATGGCGCTGTAACCGAAGATATCGGATCATTAACTGCCGGAACGTATAGTGTCACGGTAACAGATAAAAATGGCTGCACCGCTACTGCATCGTATGTTGTAGGACAGCCCGCTGCTTTACTGACCGCATCAATTTCAGCAACAACTGCTGCACTATGCAATGGTGCCTCGGATGGTACTGCCACAGCGCTGGGTGCTGGTGGAACTACCAACTATTCTTATTCCTGGAATACCGTTCCTGTTCAAAATACGCAAACAGCATCTGGCTTGAAAGCAGGAACCATCTATACCGTAACGTTAACGGATGCAAACCATTGCACTGCCACTGCTCAGACAACTGTTGATGAACCTGCCCCTATAGCTATTGGCGGTTTTGCCTCAGCTGTTTCATGTAACGGTGGAAATGACGGGAGTGTAAATATTACCCCATCCGGCGGGGCAGGAAGCTATACTTATGTCTGGACAAGTAACCCGGCAGGATTCTCTGCAACTACTGAGGACATTACAGGCTTATCACCTGGAAATTATATTGTTACAGTAAAGGACTTCAACAATTGCACAAAATCATCACCATTTACTGTTGGCCAACCCGATGTTTTAACAGCTTCTGCTGTGCCCTCTCAAATTAGTTGCTTCGGCGTTAATGATGGAAGCATCAACCTTACAGTAGGCGGAGGAACTACCCCTTATTCTTTTGCCTGGAGCAACGGTGACGGCGTTGAAGATCCCACCGGACTTGCTCCCGGAACCTATACCGTGACTGTTACGGATGCGCTGGGGTGCACCATAATTAAATCGGCAACAATCGACCCAATTACGGAGCTGACATTATCGGGTACGGTAAAAGACAACTGCGCCGGACAATCGAACGGACAAATCTCCCTGGTCGCGTCTGGAGGAACAGCACCTTATACTTACAATTTGAACGGGGGTGCATACCAATCTGGCAATGTATTTAATGCTCTCGCCACCGGTACTTATTCGATGTCGGTAAAAGATGCCCATAACTGCATTACCGTCAGCAGCTTTACATTGACAGAAATGACTGCGGCACTAACACCATACCCGGTTTCGTGCAGCTATGTGAACACTGGTGTATACGATGGTGAAATTTATACTACAGTGACCAATGGAACAGCACCATTCACTTTTTCCTGGAAGAAGAATAATGTTGCCATTGCGCCGATATCACAGAATCTTTCAGGTCTATCCTGGGGCACCTATGAAGTAACTGTCACAGATGCAAATAATTGTACATATACGGCATCAACAACAATAACTCAACCCACATGTCTTGCACCTGTTGCCGTCGATGATTTCTTTACCTCATGCGCTGCAACAATAAACGGATCAGTAGCAGCAAATGATTCTGATCCGGATAATACGTTAGCTCAACTTGAATTCTTACCGTTGGAATCCCCGGCAGGATCACAGGGGACAATTTCATGGGATTCATCCTTCAACGGAGATTTCACCTTTACCCCAACACCAGGATATTCCGGAACAGTAACCATTCGTTACAAGGTAGAAGATCCTCTGGGACTTACTGATGAAGGATTACTGACTATTTATGTTTCCTCTGTAACTGCAACAATATCAGAGCTAAACATCATCAATGCATCGTGTGTCAGCAACAACGGTTCGGCGACTGTGACCCCGACTGGCGGTTTTGAACCATATACCTATTCATGGTCACCTTCAGGGGGTAATTCACTAACTGCCTCCAACCTTACTGCCGGAGCGTATACTGTCAGGGTAACTGACAAGAAAGGATGTTATGTTGACGCTTCAGCTACAATTAAAAATGTTTGTTTAACATTAACTAAAACACAGACAAGCGGACCAAATCCAGTTACGGCAGCAAATCAACTACTTGGCTATACTATTACTGTCGCTAATTCAGGAAACAAAGCATTGACCAATATTGCTATCTCTGATATTTTGCCCGATGGCAGTACAGGGACACTTTCAGGGCCTAACGGTGATAATGGAATCGCAGGAACTCTCGATATTGGCGAAACATGGACGTATACGATCAATTATACAGCCACCAGTTCACAGATAAATGCAGGTAAGGATTTGGTAAATACCGTAACTGTGACGACAGATCAAACGGGTCCACAAAGTGCAACGGCCACAACGGGGATCACACAGTCACCGGCTATTGCAGTGATCAAAACCGCAGCTTTGGGCGGTAGTGGATTAGTTGGCGATGTAATCACGTACAGTTTTTCTGTTAAGAATACCGGTAATGTGGATCTTACTAACATAACAATAGCAGATCCGCTGCCAGGTATTATAATCACCGGAAATCCAATTGCAAGTCTTGCCGTAGGTGCAGTCAACACCGCTATAAAGGCAACTTATGTAATTACGCAGACCGATCTGAATAACGGCAAAGTACAGAATCAGGCAACGGCAACAGGCTCCTATACTGATGGCAATGACAATCCTCAAACTACTACAGATCCGTCTGATAACGATAAATATACTGAAAACGATCCGACAATTGTTCTTTTAAATAAACCTCCTGTGGCGGTCAATGACCAGAAGCTGGCTCAACCTGCCGGTCCGGTCACCCTTAATGTGACAGGTAACGATACCGATGCAAATAATGACCTCGATGTCTCTACAGTAGATCTCAATCCTGCAACCGCAGGAAATCAAACCTCGCTGGTTGTGACCGGCGAAGGGACCTGGAGCGTAAATGCATCGGGCGATGTTACCTTTACCCCTGAGACAGGTTTCCATGGCGATCCAACTCCGATCACCTACAAGGTGAGCGACCTTACCGGATTAACTTCCAATGCGGCCACCATCACCATCGACTATGTACCTGTCGCCACAAACGATCTATCTTCGGGCAATACCACCGGAACTCCTGTTACCGTGAACGTGACTTCTAACGATACCTCCGGTGACACCGTCGTCCCGACAACGGTCAGCATCGTGGGCGGAACAGATACCGATGCCAACGGAACGCTTGACCAGCTTGTTGTGGCAGGTCAGGGAACATGGACGGTCAATCCAACAACAGGAGCAATCACATTCACCCCGCAGGCCGGCTATTACGGCGATCCGACTCCGGTCTCCTATACCGTAAAAGACAACGACGGCAATACCTCAAATCCGGCGACGGTCACCATCGACTACACCCAGGTACCTCCTGTGGCGGTCAATGACCAGAAGCTGGCTCAACCTGCCGGTCCGGTCACCCTTAATGTGACAGGGAACGATACCGATGCAAACAATGACCTCGATGTCTCTACTGTAGATCTCAATCCTGCAACCGCAGGAAATCAAACCTCGCTGGTTGTGACCGGCGAAGGGACCTGGAGCGTAAATGCATCGGGCGATGTTACCTTTACCCCTGAGACAGGTTTCCATGGCGATCCAACTCCGATCACCTACAAGGTGAGCGACCTTACCGGATTAACTTCCAATGCGGCCACCATCACCATCGACTATGTACCTGTCGCCACAAACGATCTATCTTCGGGCAATACCACCGGAACTCCTGTTACCGTGAACGTGACTTCTAACGATACCTCCGGTGACACCGTCGTCCCGACAACGGTCAGCATCGTGGGCGGAACAGATACCGATGCCAACGGAACGCTTGACCAGCTTGTTGTGGCAGGTCAGGGAACATGGACGGTCAATCCAACAACAGGAGCAATCACATTCACCCCGCAGGCCGGCTATTACGGCGATCCGACTCCGGTCTCCTATACCGTAAAAGACAACGACGGCAATACCTCAAATCCGGCGACGGTCACCATCGACTACACCCAGGCACCTCCTGTGGCGGTCAATGACCAGAAGCTGGCTCAACCTGCCGGTCCGGTCACCCTTAATGTGACAGGGAACGATACCGATGCAAACAATGACCTCGATGTCTCTACTGTAGATCTCAATCCTGCAACCGCAGGAAATCAAACCTCGCTGGTTGTGACCGGCGAAGGGACCTGGAGCGTAAATGCATCGGGCGATGTTACCTTTACCCCTGAGTCAGGTTTCCATGGCGATCCAACTCCGATCACCTACAAGGTGAGCGACCTTACCGGATTAACTTCCAATGCGGCCACCATCACCATCGACTATGTACCTGTCACCACAAACGATCTATCTTCGGGCAATACCACCGGAACTCCTGTTACCGTGAACGTGACTTCGAACGATACCTCCGGTGACACCGTCGTCCCGACAACGGTCAGCATCGTGGGCGGAACAGATACCGATGCCAACGGAACGCTTGACCAGCTTGTAGTGGCAGGTCAGGGAACATGGACGGTCAATCCAACAACAGGAGCAATCACATTCACCCCGCAGGCCGGCTATTACGGCGATCCGACTCCGGTCTCCTATACCGTAAAAGACAACGACGGCAATACCTCAAATCCGGCGACGGTCACCATCGACTACACCCAGGCACCTCCTGTGGCGGTCAATGACCAGAAGCTGGCTCAACCTGCCGGTCCGGTCACCCTTAATGTGACAGGGAACGATACCGATACAAACAATGACCTCGATGTCTCTACTGTAGATCTCAATCCTGCAACCGCAGGAAATCAAACCTCGCTGGTTGTAACCGGTGAAGGGACCTGGAGCGTAAATGCATCGGGCGATGTTACCTTTACCCCTGAGTCAGGTTTCCATGGCGATCCAACTCCGATCACCTACAAGGTGAGCGACCTTACCGGATTAACTTCCAATGCGGCCACCATCACCATCGACTATGTACCTGTCGCCACAAACGATCTATCTTCGGGCAATCCAAAAGGAACTACTGTAGTTGTCAATGTAACTTCAAATGATACCTCCGGTGACACCGTCGTTCCTGCTACAGTTAAAATCGATGGAACAGCTAATGCCGGTGATCCATTGGTAGTGGCAGGTCAGGGAACCTGGACTGTTAACCCCATAACCGGAGCCATCACATTTACTCCTCAGTCAGGTTTCTATAACGATCCGACACCTATCAGTTATACTTTAAATGATAATGACGGAAATAAATCCAACAGTGCAACTGTAACTATCAATTATGTGTGCGTCACACCTGCAACACCAACCGCTTCCGTTACTCAGCCAATATGTGACGTAGCCACCGGAACAATCACCGTAACTTCACCTTCTACCGGGACAGGGATCACCTTTACCGTCACAGGTACAAGTCCGGTCACAGCACCGGTAACCAATGCAACGGGGGTATTTGCAGGACTTGCACCGGGAAATTATGATGTAACCACCACCAATGTAGCTGGCTGTACTTCACTGCCCGTAAGTAAGGTGGTCAATGCTCAGCCAGGTACTCCGGACAAACCAACGATCACCGAAACACTGCCAACATGTGCAAGTCCCAACGGTACAGTCGCCATCACATCACCAACAACGGGTCTGACATTCAGCTTCAACGGATCGGCATATGCCGCTTACTCAGCTGCCTACACCGTAGCTGCCGGTGCGTCATACAGCATCACTGCTAAAAATACCGACGGGTGTATATCTCCAGCTGTAACAGGAACAATGGCCACTCAGCCAGGTACTCCGGACAAACCAACGGTCACCGAAACATTGCCAACATGTGCAAGTCCCAACGGTACAGTCGCCATCACATCACCAACAACGGGTCTGACATTCAGCTTCAACGGATCGGCATATGCCGCTTACTCAGCTGCCTACACCGTAGCCGCTGGTGCGTCATACAGCATCACTGCTAAAAATACCGACGGGTGTATATCTCCAGCTGTAACAGGAACAATGGCCACTCAGCCAGGTACTCCGGACAAACCAACGGTCACCGAAACATTGCCAACATGTGCAAGTCCCAACGGTACAGTCGCCATCACATCACCAACAACGGGTCTGACATTCAGCTTCAACGGATCGGCATATGCCGCTTACTCAGCTGCCTACACCGTAGCCGCTGGTGCGTCATACAGCATCACTGCTAAAAATACCGACGGGTGTATATCTCCAGCTGTAACAGGAACAATGGCCACTCAGCCAGGTACTCCGGACAAACCAACGGTCACCGAAACATTGCCAACATGTGCAAGTCCCAACGGTACAGTCGCCATCACATCACCAACAACGGGTCTGACATTCAGCTTCAACGGATCGGCATATGCCGCTTACTCAGCTGCCTACACCGTAGCTGCTGGTGCGTCATACAGCATCACTGCTAAAAATACCGACGGGTGTATATCTCCAGCTGTAACAGGAACAATGGCCACTCAGCCAGGTACTCCGGACAAACCAACGGTCACCGAAACATTGCCAACATGTGCAAGTCCCAACGGTACAGTCGCCATCACATCACCGACAACGGATCTGACATTCAGCTTCAACGGATCGGCATATGCCGCTTACTCAGCTGCCTACACCGTAGCCGCTGGTGCGTCATACAGCATCACTGCTAAAAATACCGACGGGTGTATATCTCCAGCTGTAACAGGAACAATGGCCACTCAGCCAGGTACTCCGGACAAACCAACGGTCACCGAAACACTGCCAACATGTGCAAGTCCCAACGGTACAGTCGCCATCACATCACCGACAACGGATCTGACATTCAGCTTCAACGGATCGGCATATGCCGCTTACTCAGCTGCCTACACCGTAGCCGCTGGTGCGTCATACAGCATCACTGCTAAAAATACCGACGGGTGTATATCTCCAGCTGTAACAGGAACAATGGCCACTCAGCCAGGTACTCCGGACAAACCAACGGTCACCGAAACATTGCCAACATGTGCAAGTCCCAACGGTACAGTCGCCATCACATCACCGACAACGGGGCTGACATTCAGCTTCAACGGATCGGCATATGCCGCTTACTCAGCTGCCTACACCGTAGCTGCTGGTGCGTCATACAGCATCACTGCTAAAAATACCGACGGGTGTATATCTCCAGCTGTAACAGGAACAATGGCCACTCAGCCAGGTACTCCGGACAAACCAACGGTCACCGAAACACTGCCAACATGTGCAAGTCCCAACGGTACAGTCGCCATCACATCACCAACAACGGGTCTGACATTCAGCTTCAACGGATCGGCATATGCCGCTTACTCAGCTGCCTACACCGTAGCTGCCGGTGCGTCATACAGCATCACTGCTAAAAATACCGACGGGTGTATATCTCCAGCTGTAACAGGAACAATGGCCACTCAGCCAGGTACTCCGGACAAACCAACGGTCACCGAAACACTGCCAACATGTGCAAGTCCCAACGGTACAGTCGCCATCACATCACCAACAACGGGTCTGACATTCAGCTTCAACGGATCGGCATATGCCGCTTACTCAGCTGCCTACACCGTAGCCGCTGGTGCGTCATACAGCATCACTGCTAAAAATACCGACGGGTGTATATCTCCAGCTGTAACAGGAACAATGGCCACTCAGCCAGGTACTCTGGACAAACCAACGGTCACCGAAACATTGCCAACATGTGCAAGTCCCAACGGTACAGTCGCCATCACATCACCAACAACGGGGCTGACATTCAGCTTCAACGGATCGGCATATGCCGCTTACTCAGCTGCCTACACCGTAGCCGCTGGTGCGTCATACAGCATCACTGCGAAAAATACCGACGGGTGTATATCTCCAGCTGTAACAGGAACAATGGCCACTCAGCCAGGTACTCCGGACAAACCAACGGTCACGATTACCCAACCAACCTGTACTGTAGCAACAGGAAGTGTGACATTGAACGGATTGCCGGCAACAGGAACATGGACTCTTACCCGATCGCCTGGCGCAGTTACTTCATCAGGAACAGGGACAAGTACCACAATCACAGGTCTCGCGACTGGTAGTTATACTTATACCGTTCAAAATACAACAGGTTGTACATCATTGGCATCTGACAATATCGTGATCAACACACAGCCTGCAACACCAACACCACCTGTTGTAGGTGCCAGAACGCAGCCAACATGTGCTGTAGCCACAGGAAGTGTGGTTCTAAGTGGATTACCGGCAACAGGAACATGGACACTGACCAGAACACCGGGAGCAGTTACATCAACAGGTACGGGGGCAACAACAACCATCACAGGACTTGCCGCAGGAACCTATACCTACACGGTGACCAATGCAACAGGATGTATCTCAACAGCATCAGCCAATGTCGTGATCAACGCACAGCCTGCAACACCAACATCACCTGTTGTAGGTGCCAGAACGCAGCCAACATGTGCTGTAGCCACAGGAAGTGTGGTTCTAAGTGGATTACCGGCAACAGGAACATGGACACTGACCAGAACACCGGGAGCAGTTACATCAACAGGTACGGGGGCAACAACAACCATCACAGGACTTGCCGCAGGAACCTATACCTACACGGTGACCAATACAACAGGATGTATCTCAACAGCATCTGCCAATGTGGTGATTAACGCTCAACCGGCTACACCAACAGCGCCAACAGTTGGAATTATCACCCAGCCAACCTGTGCCGTAGCCACAGGAAGTGTGGTTCTAAGTGGATTACCCGCAACAGGAACATGGACATTAACCAGATCTCCGGGAGCAGTTACATCTACAGGTACAGGCACAACAACAACCATCACAGGACTTGCAACAGGAACCTATACCTACACGGTGACCAATGCTACAGGATGTATCTCAACAGCATCTGCCAATGTGGTGATTAACGCTCAACCGGCTACACCGACAGCGCCAACAGTTGGAATTATCACCCAGCCAACCTGTGCCGTAGCCACAGGAGGTGTGGTTCTAAGTGGATTACCCGCAACAGGAACATGGACATTAACCAGATCTCCGGGAGCAGTTACATCTACAGGTACAGGCACAACAACAACCGTCACAGGACTTGCAACAGGAAGCTATACCTTTACTGTTACAAACGCTGTTGGTTGTACTTCTTCCGCATCTGTCAATGTGGTGATCAATGCTCAACCGGCTACACCAACAGCGCCAACGGTTGGAGTTATCACCCAGCCAACCTGTGCCGTAGCCACAGCAAGTGTGGTTCTAAGTGGATTACCCGCAACAGGAACATGGACATTAACCAGATCTCCGGGAGCAGTTACATCTACAGGTACAGGCACAACAACAACCGTCACAGGATTTGCAACAGGAAGCTATACCTTTACTGTTACAAACGCTGTTGGTTGTACTTCTTCCGCATCTGTCAATGTGGTGATTAACGCTCAACCGGCTACACCAACAGCGCCAACAGTTGGAGTTATCACCCAGCCAACCTGTGCCGTAGCCACAGGAAGTGTGGTTCTAAGTGGATTACCCGCAACAGGAACATGGACATTAACCAGATCTCCGGGAGCAGTTACATCTACAGGTACAGGCACAACTACAACCGTCACAGGACTTGCAACAGGAAGCTATACCTTTACTGTTACAAACGCTGTTGGTTGTACTTCTTCCGCATCTGTCAATGTGGTGATCAATGCTCAACCGGCTACACCAACAGCGCCAACGGTTGGAGTTATCACCCAGCCAACCTGTGCCGTAGCCACAGGAAGTGTGGTTCTAAGTGGATTACCCGCAACAGGAACATGGACATTAACCAGATCTCCGGGAGCAATTACATCTACAGGTACAGGCACAACAACAACCGTCACAGGGCTTGCTGCAGGTAGTTATACCTTTACTGTTACAAACGCTGTTGGTTGTACTTCTTCCGCATCTG
Organism: Prolixibacteraceae bacterium; assembly: GCA_963675995.2. GTDB lineage: Bacteria > Bacteroidota > Bacteroidia > Bacteroidales > Prolixibacteraceae > JAAFHB01. Next base: position 472,998 of record CAXXIY010000001.1, read on the forward strand.
TCAATGTGGTGATCAATGCTCAACCGGCTACACCAACAGCGCCAACAGTTGGAGTTATCACCCAGCCAACCTGTGCAACAGCAACAGGAAGTGTGATTCTTGGAGGATTACCCGCAACAGGAACATGGACATTAACCAGATCTCCGGGAGCAGTTACATCTACAGGTACAGGCACAACAACAACCGTCACAGGACTTGCAACAGGAAGCTATACCTTTACTGTTACGAACGTTGTTGGATGTGCTTCTTCCGCATCTGTCAATGTGGTGATCAATGCTCAACCAGCTACTCCAACAGCGCCAACTATAGGTTCAATTACTCAACCTGCCTGTTCGGTTTCCTCCGGAACAATAACATTGAGTGCGCCAATTGGGGCAGGTTTATCGTATAGCCTTGACGGGGTAACTTATACCAATACAAATGGTCTATTTACACAGGTTCCATCGGGTACTTATCAGGTTACTGCAAAAAATTCCAATGGTTGTGTTTCGTTGGGAACTGCTGTTACCATAAATCCTGCTCCGCCAATTCTCTCATTAACCAAAGCAGAAGTGACTACTCCGATACTTTGTTACGGTGGAACTGCGACAGTAACATTAAATACAAGTGGAGGAACGGCTCCGATAAGCTTTACTTTGAATGGTGTAAAAAATTCCAGCGGTGTTTTCAATGGAGTCTTAGCCGGGAATTCACTAATTTACAACATTACAGATTCCAACCAGTGCGGGCCATTAACAGGAACAATTGATGTTATACAGCCTCCTGCCATTATCCTAAATGCGATACCTGCTAATGTAACATGTAAAGGTGCGGCAAATGGATCTATCAATCTTACTGTTACAAATGGTAAAGCACCATTCACCTATGTTTGGACAGGTCCTGGTTCATTTTCTGCGACTTCTGAAGACCTTTCAGGACTTTCTGGTGGGACTTACAATGTCACAGTTACCGATGCCAATGGTTGTACGAAAACAACCTCGACCACTGTTGAAGAATCAAGCGCATTACTGAGTTTGACCACCATTCCTAAAATGGCAACCAAGTCAGTAAGTATCAATGGATCAAACACTCTTGGGACTACCGGCGGATCGATTGATCTTACAGTATCAGGAGGGACCGCACCATTCACCTATTCATGGAGCGGTCAGAATGGTTTCACTGCAAGCACTGAGGACCTCACCGACCTTTCCGGCGGGATCTATACCGTAACTGTTTCTGATGCCTTCGGTTGCTCCACAACAGCTTCAACCGAAGTTAAAGTTCAGGTTGTCCTTTCGGAAGATGTCACCTGCGAAATTCTGGTTCCAAACTCCTTCTCCCCAAATGGAGATGGAATAAACGATTACTTCAAAGTAAACTGTTTATATAATTTTGAGAATCCCGTAATCGAAATTTATAACCGATGGGGTAACCTGGTGTTCAAAAAAGATCATTACGGTGATGTCGACTTCTGGGGTAGTGAAACAGATGCCTGGTGGAACGGTCGATCCGAAAATAAATTGACGATTGGAAGTCAGGACCTGCCAGTCGGAACCTACTATTATATTCTTAAATTGAATAATACCCGGGTATTAACAGGATTTTTATTCTTAAACAAGTAATAATTTTTAAATAAAGGGGGCTCTTCATCCGGCTCCCTTCAAAATGAACAACAATAATAAGGTATAGATAAGAGAGAACTATGAAAATAATAAAAAAGGTGACCTTGGCAATGCTGATGGTTTTGGGAACACTCTTTTCTAAAGGACAGCAAGATCCGATGTACACGCAATATATCTTCAACCTGCAGACCGTTAATCCGGCCTATGTCGGCTACTGGCAAACAACCGGGATTACACTGTTGTCCCGTAATCAATGGGTTGGTCTGAACGGGCATCCCACAACACAGACTTTTTCATTTCAGACCCCTCTAAGATCTGAGAATGTAGGAATTGGATTTAATATTGTGCTGGATAAGGTTGGTCTTGAAAAAAGACTTATGTTCAACGTTGACTATTCCTACCAGATCTTTTTAAGTGAAAACACATCCTTACGGTTTGGATTAAAAGGGGGATTTACAAATTACAGTAATAATCTCATGGAATATGTACAGGTTGATCCATCTGACCCATCTTTCCAGACAAATATTGACAATAAGCTAATGCCCAACTTCGGAGTAGGTCTCTTCCTTTCATCTCCAAAGTACTACTTAAGTGTTTCCTTACCAAAGATTCTTGAGAACAGTTATCAATCGAATGTGAATAATTTTTCAACGAAATCAGATGTGCGTCACCTGTTTTTTGCAGGAGGATTATTATTTGATTTATCAGATAATGTGAAGTTTAAGCCATCATTTATGACGAAATCGGTGATGGGAAGTCCATTCGAGTATGATATTTCTGCAAATTTCTTGCTAGCCGAGAAATTCTGGATTGGAGGCATGTACCGGTCAGGCGATTCCTTCGGGGGGATTGCCCAATGGATTTTCAGTAGAAAATTACGCTTTGGATATGCCTATGATTTTACAACTACTGACCTTCGCAATTATCACAACGGAGTACATGAGGTGATGATCTCCTACGAATTCGTATATGCCAAACGCAGGTACATCTCACCCCGCTACTTCTAAAACAAAGTAAAATCAACGTTGCCAAAATACAACAATTAGGTTAAAATATAACAAATGATATGCTCATGAAATCACTATCTGAAAAACGCAGCTTTATCCTGCTGATTTTGATGTTTTTCTCAACACTTGTCTTTTCGCAAGTTAAAGAGAATCGCATTTTTGATAATTCACCAATAAAGATTTCAGAAATAAGCGCGAATTCGGTGCATAGTGATTTCGGCCCGGCTATTGTGATGGATACACTCTATTTCACAACATTTAATGATAAACTGTTCAGGAAGAGCGATCAGATACTTAAAAACAAGGAGTTCTATGATCTTTATAAAGCCGTAATTGATAAACAAGGTGATATTATCGGGAAACGTGAACCCGTCGAGGAATTTATCACCCAGTTTAATGATGGGCCTGTATCCTATTGTCCAAAAACAGGCGAGCTATTCGTCACACAAAACTATAATAATCAATCCATTAATCTGAAACCATTTCACGAGGTAGTCAACAGGCTGAGGATCTACATTGCCAAACAGGTCAATGGGAAGTGGGTACAGATTGCCGATTTCCCTTATAACAATCCCAATTATTCGGTAGGGCATCCCGCAGTTACCGAATCGGGTGATACACTGATCTATTCGAGTGATAAACCTGGAGGATATGGTGAAACGGACCTCTATTATTCCATAAGAAAAAACGGAAAGTGGGAAAATCCTGTCAACCTTGGACCCAAAATAAATACCAAAGAGAAGGAGGAATTTGCATTTATTACAGATTCGCACTTTAATGGCCGGTTTTTGATATTTGCATCGAAAGGAAGGTCAGGGAAAGGCGGTTTTGATCTCTATTATACCAGATTTCCATCAGATTATAGCGAGATTAACCATTTTGAAGAGCCCATTAATACAAAACTTGACGATTTTGCGATGACCATTCCGACCGATGCTCAGTTTGGTTATCTCACCTCTAACCGCCCTGGTACAGGGAGCGATGATATCTACAAATTTACCTTTAAAAGAATTGTTAAACCGGTAACTAAATCCAGAGAGCTCTATGTATACGATAAAACCAGTTTGAAACCAATTCGTGGTGCAAAGGTAAATCTTTGCGATACAAAGAGTTATCAAACTGATGCAACAGGTAAAGTAGCCGCCTTTCCTTGTCCTGAGACTGATTGCCAGGCGATTGCAGTCGCTTTTGGATATCCCGAAGAGACAAAGGTTCTGCTGGCTTGCAATAAAAACAGCAGTGAGCTTACACGAGACACCATCTGGATGAATATTATTGTGAATAAGAAAATCGCGCTCAAAAATATCTATTACGATTTTGACAAATGGAATATTTTGCCTGACGCAGCTCAGGAACTTGATCTTCTGATTTCGTTGATGAAGGAAAACCCGGAAATGAAAGTTGAATTAAGCTCTCATACCGACGACCGTGGTTCTGAACCATACAATATGAGATTGTCGCAATTGAGGGCTCAGTCTGCTGTCGACTATATTATCTCCAAAGGGGTTGATCAATCAAGGATTAAAGGAACAGGATACGGAAAAACTCAGTTAATCCACAAAGGTGTTAATGGTTTAAAATGCACTCCTGAACAAAACAGGGAGAACAGGAGAACAGAGATCTTTATCCCGGGATTCTTAAGAGGAGAAGCTGTCAAACAGGAAAAAGGGGATTATTCGAATGGAAGGAGTAATGTTTCAAAAGATTACAGCTCGTTTAAAGAGCATGGATCAATATTTGAACAGGTTCCGGCGGCTGTTGGAACTTCGAAGGACGAAAAGGCCCCTCAGGTTGTTACAACTCCTAAAACGGAAAAAGCTCCAAAGGTTGAGGATACATTAAATACTAAAAAAGCACCAAAGGCGCCGGAGATGAACATTCCCAAAGGGGATACAGCAAAATACTATCTAATACTAGGTTCATTTACAGATGAAAGCAAAGCTTTGAAATATGTTCAGCGACTAAAATCTGAAGGTTACGAAACCATAATTTGTGGCGAATCTGCACCATTCAGGGTTGGAATCGGTTATCCGCGATTCAGCCTGGCAAAGGAACAACTCGACCTGATTAAGAAGAAATATCAGGATGCATGGATACTTAAAAGATAGTACTGATTTAAGTTCCTGGTTTGCGTATCTGTGGTTTAAAAAATATCTTTACTCAACAGTAAATGTCGGTAATAATATTTGATCAAAACCAATGATACAAAAACCTGATTCTAAGAAAAAAACTTTCCAAGCAGCATTGGTTATAAGGTTCCGCCAAAGCTCAGAAATAAGCAGAGAATCAACTATATTTATAAAATTTAGTAGGAGGTAGAAATGGTAGAGGCAATAAGTACTAATTAAATCGGAATCGAAAACGTGTCAGGATACTGCCTGCAAGGTGATCTTTTTAAGGTTCCTTGCAGGCAGTATTTCTTTTTAGGAATTCAATCCAACTGGAGAATCGAATCCCATTGTGTAAAATTACTGGTGATGCGTTAACTTTTATAAAATATGCGTAATTAGCTGATATTAAAATTAATATAAGCGTTCTTTGATTTTTTGATTTGAATTGACTCGTAGTTTTGCATCTTTTAACGTGCAAAATTATGAATTCAGGTAAGTATGTGTTCGCCCAGCTGTTACAGTTTGTCAACAAATATGAGTTTGAAAAAGGTGTCAAGCGTTATAAAGGCAACCACCGGGTAAGAGAATTAGATTGCTGGAATCAGTTTATTCAACTTTTCTTTGGCCAACTTACTTCGCTTAATTCATTAAGAGACATTTGTTTGTGTTTAAAAGCACATAAAAATAAGCTTTATCATTTAGGTATTAAGCAAAATGTTAATCAATCCACACTTTCCCGAGCAAACGAGAAGCGGGATTGGAGAATTTTTGCTGACTTTGGAGAGTTTTTAATACAACAGGTTAGGCCTCTTTATGCTAACTCTCCGATTCCAAATATTGCGACAGATAAAGATGTATTTGCTCTTGACTCAACAACAATATCTTTAAGTCTTAAGCTTTTTGGCTGGGCACAAGGAAAATACTCCAGAGGAGCGGTAAAAGTTCATACTTTGCTCGATTTAAGAGGAAGCATACCAACTTTTATCTTTATCACTGATGGTAAATACCATGATAGCAATATCCTTGATGTAATTGTTCCTCTGCCAGATGCTATATATCTAATGGATAAGGCCTATGTCGATTTTGCTGCTTTAAACAAGATGCATAAAGCGGGGGCTTTTTTTGTTACCAGGGCAAAAGTGACAATAGACTATACAATCATTGAGACTAATTACAATATTGATGAGCGAACCGGCCTAAGAAGCGATATGACAATAAAACTGAATGGTCATAAGTCGAAGCAACTATACCCAGAAACACTTCGGATTGTTGAGTACTACGATGAAGAGAAAAAAGTACTACTCGTTTTTCTTACCAATAATATGAACGTTTCATCACTGGAAATTGCTCATTTATACCGTAATCGCTGGCAAATCGAAGTCTTCTTTAAATGGATAAAGCAAAATTTAATCATAAAAACACTTTGGGGACATTCAGAAAATGCTGTAAATATCCATATTTGGGTAGCCATCTGTACCTATCTAATTGTCGCTTACATAAAATATACACTTAAAAGCGATTTGTCCATCTACGAAACGATGCAGATATTAGGCATTTCAGCATTTGACAAAACTTCAATAAAAGAACTGCTTACCGAAATACAAGTCAATCAAGATTTCAAAGAACAATATGATTTATTTAACAACCAATTTTAACGCATCAGCAGTAGTGTAAAATAATAAATTCACTTCTGCGAAATTTGTTACGCTAAATTCTCAAGAAATGAATTACATTTAAGAATTCACACTATATACATAATTTTATTTCTGTCGTTACAGGAGTGATAATTAGACACATATAGCTTTATTACAACAAATTAACAATTTAATATAATCAACAAACAAATCTAGGCCTAATTTTTGTAAAATATTTCCATTTAATAATATTATTAAGGTTTATTTTCTATATATGTAAGATATATTTGCATTTAACTCATTTCTAATCAACGTTATTGAAATCGTCCTTCGTTTTGGGGACTTGAAATCATTAACTTATAATATAAGTCTTATGCTATTGAAACCTGATATAGAAGCTGGATTGTTTATTTGTTACCTACTGCGGGAAAAACGAATACTAAAAATCTAAATATTATTCAGCCTTTCACAACTTCACCATCTGATGATCATTCATTCCAATTAAATTACACTATGGCAGTTCAATTAAAATCTGTTTCCAGACGACGGATATTTCCCTTTTGTACATATCATAAGTTTCTTCTCCTCTTTTTGTTTATTACTTTTATCGGATATGCACCAGCAGTAATGGGCCAGACTGCATCATTCACCGCCAGTTCTACTTCGACCTGTACCCCGTCGAACATCTATTTTAATGACACTTCAACGGGTGAAACATCACGACTATGGAATTTTGGAAATTCCAACTTATCTCTTGATCAGAATCCTTCGGCAAACTATCCTCAGCCAGGTGTTTACACGGTCACCCTTACGATTAACGGAGGTGCAAGCTCTACCTCACAGACAATAAATGTTTATCCGAAGCCAAATCCCACTATTCCACTTTCAGTCGAGGGGTGTGAACCCTTTTCAACCTCTTTAACTGCTGTAGCAACACCTGTGGTTGTCAGTTCATTTGTCCTTACCGGTACCGATCCCCGCATTCCACTTACCACCACAGTGGGAGGATTAACAGGTGGAAATGCAGTTTCCTACACATGGAATTTTTTCGGTGATTTGCCCACAGTTACAAAAGTTGTTGGAGTTGATGCAAATCCCAATGTATTATCGCTTACGAACATCCCGGTAGGTATTTACGATGTCTTGCTTACAGTAACCGATGACAAAGGTTGCTCCAACTCTGTTTTTAAACAAAGCGTAATTATTGTTAATCCAAAGCCAACCGCTGATTTTAGTTTTGTAAAGGCAAACCTGTGTGGTACAGGTGATGTGAATTTCACTGGAATAGCTTCTGTAGCCACGGGAACAATTGCCGGGTACACATGGAATTTTGGGGATCCTTCAAATGTTGCGAACAACACCTCAGGGCTGCAAAACCCGATTCACAATTATTCAACTGCAGGATCATACGTGGCCTCCTTTACGGCTACCTCAGCGGCTGGATGCTCTTCAAACAAAATTCAAAAAACAATTTTGTTTAACAGTTCAAATTCAGTTGACTTTTCTACTGCTGGCAGTTGCGTAGGGCAGCCCGTAACCTTTACCGATTTATCAAGCTCAGGTGTAGTGAGTTGGGCCTGGGATTTTGACAATAATGGCTCAGTTGATGCCACAACACAAAATCCGGTGTATACCTACAACACTACTGGAGCAGTAGTGGCAAAGCTTACAGTGACATTTAACGATGGTTGTGTGATGACCACTACTCATCCGTTAACGATTACCGGTCCAACTTCTGCATTTACGTATATCACTAATGCCGCGTGTCCTCCTGATTATTCGATCGGTTTTACCTCCACTGCCACTGCCTCTGCGGGGAATACGATTACGGGTTGGGCATGGGATTTTGACAATAATGGAACCACAGATGACCAGACCGCCACCCCTACTCATAACTTTAATGGCTCCGGCTCTTTCCCAGTAAGGCTTACGGTCACTTCCTCCGATGGTTGCTCAAATAGCATTTTGAAAAATGTTGTGATTCCGGATGCAGTTGTTGATTTTTCGGCAACCCCGGTTACCGGCTGTGCTCCACTCTCCTCTCTGTTTACCTCCATTTATTCGAATGCTGCTGATCCAATCCAGTCCTACAGCTGGGATTTCGGTGATGTGGCAAGTGGCGGTAATAATACTTCTACCCTCCCAACTCCTTCTCACAACTACACTGCTGCCGGGAAATACAACGTAACATTAATAGTTACAACGACCAAAGGTTGTACCCTCACACAAACCAAAACAGAATATATAATTGTAGGTACACCACAAAATATTACATTAATCACCACTTCACAGGCCTCATATTGTCATACCAATACTGTTGAATTTACCGCAACAATCAGTGCCCTGACGGATCAGTTGGTATGGGATTTTAACGACGGAACACCCGCTGTTTCACAAGATGTTTCAGGAGAAACCACCAGCTCAACTACTCATATTTATGGGACACCTGGTACAAAATCAGCTACTTTAACAGCCTGGTACAATGGGTGCCCTTCGACTCCCTACACGCTGAATGGGATTATAATCAATGAACCCACCGCCAGCTTTACCCCTTCAGCAACTGTGCAATGTGCGGTTCCGTCGACAATTATTTTCACAAACAGCAGTACAGGTGCAACTAATCAAAGCTGGGATTTTGGAGATCCGACCAGTGGTGTAAACAATTCTTCTACTGCGGTAAGTCCCTCCCATACTTATACGGCAACTGGGGATTACCTGGTAAAGCTGACAGTGACCAACAGTACAACAGGATGTTCCGATGTAACAACCAGAACGATACATATTACCACCTCTAATCCGTTGTTTACCGTAAACAATACGGTGGTCTGTGCCGGTACGGCTTCAACCTTTACCAACCAGGTTACTGAAAACTCCTCGTCCAATTTCTCTGTAGGCTCCTTTCTTTGGACCTTTGGAGACGGTCAGACTTCGACCTTACCTAATCCATCTCATACCTATACAACACCCGGACTCTACACGGTTTCCCTCGAGGTGAAAGAGACCCGGGGTTGCATCTATAGCTACTCTTTGCCAACCCAAATTGATGTCAGGGGTCCTATAATCGATTTCACCGTAAACAAGTCACAAGTATGTATTACCCAATCGGATCCGGTTACGTTTACCTCTACTGTTACAAAAGCAGCAAACGATCCTGCAGTTTCCTATAAATACTACTGGACATTTGGCGACGGAGGTAATTCAACGGATCAAAACCCAGTGCATACTTATATTGCAACAGGCAGCTATACAGTCACGTTACAGGTAACCAACAATCTTGGTTGTGTAAGTACCATATCACATCTGGGAACAGTTTCAGCGCCCACTTTTGCCGCCGGATTCGCCACCACCCGCGACATCTATTGCAAAAATGATTTGGTGAATTTCAACAATACGGCAGCCGGAACAATCACCTCCTATGACTGGGATCTTAATGGCGACGGCATCTTTGAGATTTTAGGAGGTGCTGCAAGTCAATCTCGTACATTTACTACAACTGGTACTTTTACCATCAGACAAAGGGTAACAAGTTCTTTGAATTGTACAGACATTTTTACCAAGACTATTGATGTAGTTGATGGTACTGGTGGAATAATTTTAAACAATCCGGAGCTGGGGTGTGCTCCCGTGGCTGCCGTGTTTGACGCTGCAGATCCAGCAGAGGTTGTTTCCACCTATCTGTGGAATTTTGGAGACGGACAAACCTCTGCTTCACGAAATCCTAATCATTATTATACAGTTCCCGGACACTATACAGTAACCCTGACAGAGGTACTAACCGGAGGATGTACAAAATCGACCACGATGCCCATTGTAATTGCAGGTGCGGTCGGTACATTTACTTATGATAATACACCTGATTGCGTACAACATACGGAGCATTATTTTGCCAACAATCTTGAAGGTGTGACCTCGCTTACCTGGGATTTTGGGGATGGAGTAACTCAGACCCAGGCAATCTCAGGTGGTGAAACTTCTGCAACAACAGCCCACACTTACACCACGTGGGGAACCAGGTTACCCATCCTTATTCTGCGCGATCCTACCTGTGGTGATTACTCCTATTATAATGGTGTTGACCAGCGCATCAACACGAGCGAAGCACCCGTTGCAGCATTTACCTCTGCCGCTGTTGGCGGATTGACTTGTGAAAAGCTGATCTTTCAATTCACTGATCAATCGACTATTGTAGATCCACGTTATGCCGTATCCACATGGGATTGGGATTTCGGGGATTCATCGCCACATTCCAACTTGCAAAACCCAAAACATGCCTACGCCATTGCGGGTACTTATCATGTGACATTGTCAATTACAAATGGATTCCTTCCCAGTCTTTGTCCTGCTTCGATTACGCACGATGTGAAAGCAAATCCATTACCCCTTGCCACAGTAACCAACCAATCACAGGTGTTTTGTTCAGGAAACACCAGTAGCAATATGGTTTTAGGGACAAGTAACAGCCTTACGGGGACCACATTCGCATGGACCAGAACTACACCTACAGGTATTTCTTCTGCACTGGCAACAACCGGCTCAGGATTGGCTATTGGAGATGCGATATCAGGAGGGACATTTATCAATACCACCGCTGCCCCGATAGTGGTTACCTACACCATAACGCCAACCGGACCTTCACCAACCTTTTGTACAGGTGATCCAATAAAAGCAAACATTACAGTAGATCCCACACCAACAATAAGTAGTGCCTCAGCCAAAACAATTTGTAATAATTCACCTGTAGGTTATAATATTATCTCACCAACGACAGGAACAACCTTTTCCTGGACTGCATCTGTACTGACTGATCCAATAGGCGGAACGATTACCGGTTGGAGTGATTGTTCATCCACCTGTGGAACAAGTATTGGCCAAACATTGGTAAATACGGGTACTTCACCCGGTATTGTCAGGTATATCATTACCCCCACCGGACCAGCAACGACCACTTGTCCGGGTATTCCTTTTAATCTTGATGTAACTGTAGAGCCGACTCCTATAGTAATGGCCTCGTTAACAAAGACAATCTGTAGCAACAACTCTGTAGCAATTAACTTAAGCACCACTGTATCTGGAACTACCTTTTATTATGCTGCGCCAACTATCTCCAATGCCTCTGGTAATATAACAGGCGGAGTGGCAAGGGCAACACCGGGAACTACAGCTGCAATTACCGACGTTTTGGTCAATACCACGGCAACTGTTCAAACAGCCACTTATATTGTATATCCAATTATAAACGGTTGTATCGGAACGCCTGTCACGATCGTAGTAACGGTTAATCCTGTTCCGATTGTTACAACTGGTCTAGCTCAGGGAATCTGTACCAATGCCTCCTATCAGTCAACTTCAAATCTGGCGTTGACCACCACTCCGTCAATGTCAGGAGCGCTGTTCACTTATGCTGCTCCAAGCAATACAGGTGGAATGACCGGAGGTACGGCCCGTATTACGGGAAGTGCCGATCCAATCACTGACACGTTTATCAACACTACAAATACTGCACAAACCGCCACATATAGTGTCATAGCGACTGCCCCTGCAGGTTTAGGCGGTTGCGTTGGCCAGGCTAAAAATGTAGTTATTACGGTTTATCCACGCGCTCTGATTACCAGTGCACTCACAGGATCGGTTTGTAGTGGATCGGTTTATTCTTATACGATTTCAAGCAACGTTGCCAACTCCTCCCTTACCTGGACGAGAGCTGCCGTACCCGGAATCACCCCGGCGACAGGGGGCGGAAGTACCTCATCCATCAGCGAAACACTCACCAATTCATTAGGAACCCCAATTGATGTATCTTACATTTTAACGCCAACCGGACCTGCTCCCGGAAATTGTTTGGGTACCCCCTCAACCCTGGTGGTGACAGTAAACCCTACACCAACGGTTGCTGCGGGCCTGGCTCAAACGATTTGCAGCGGTGCAGCAGCAAATTTAGCCCTGTCAACTTCTCCTGATGTTTCAGGGACAACATTCTACTGGTCAGCTCCCTCAATTTCAGGAGGTGCAGGGAATATTACCGGAGGAACAGCAAGAGTGACACCAGGAAGTGCGTCACCAATAACAGATGTCCTTGTCAATACAACATCATCTTCCCGTACAGCCACTTACGCTGTAAGGCCCAGAAGTCCTTTAGGTTGTATTGGATCAGCAAGAAACGTGGTAATCACAGTAAGTCCCAAACCGGCTATAAACCCTCTTACTTCAACAACCTGTAGTGGGACAACATTTTCTGTTACACCGTTAGATATCACAAATGGTATTGTGCCGGCGGGAACAACCTACAGCTGGTCTGCGCCAAGTGGATCAGGCTTTACAGGTGGAGCAGCCAGTATAGGTTCACCTACGAGTATCAGCGGGACTTTGGTTAATACCACCAATACAGCCGCAACTGCGATCTACACGGTGACTCCGACATCCGGAAGTTGTCAAGGATCGAGCTTTACAGTGACCGTTACGGTGCAGCCCGTTGCCAATGTTATTGCAACACTTCCTTCACAGGTTATCTGCCACAATACACCAACAAACATAGCACTGTCAACGACTACCACAGGAACCGTAACCTATTCGTGGACAGCCACTCTTACTTCTGGCACTGCGAATGGATTCTCCAATAACAGTGGCAGTACAATTGCCCAGACATTAACCAATACAACAACTTCACCAGCTACAGTTACTTACCACATCACACCATACATCGGAGGATGTGCCGGAACAGCAATTGATGTGGCCATTATTGTAAATCCTGCTGGCCAGGTTAATCAGCCTGCAAGCCAGGTGGTATGTAATAATGCAGCCACCACCGCTATCAACTTCACCACCAGCAATCTGGTTGGAACAACAACCTACTCCTGGACCAATAATACCACCAGCATAGGGCTTGGCGCCAGCGGCTCAGGGGATATTGGCTCTTTTACAGGTATAAACAACGGCACAACTCCTGTTGTAGCAACAATAGTTGTAACACCTCATTTTGGCAATGGAGGGGCCGTTTGTGCCGGTTCAGCCAAAACCTTCACAATAACGGTGAATCCTACCGGGGAGGTTAATCAACCTGCCAACGTGGTATTTTGTAACAACGCCACCGGAACAGTTTCTTTTGCTTCAAGTAATACAGGGGGAACGACCACTTATACGTGGACAAACGACAACACTGCTATTGGACTGTTGGCAAATGGAAGTAATGATATATCTTTTACTGCTACAAACACCACGACAGCGCCTATTCAGGCCAACATCGTCGTAACGCCTACTTTTTCAAATGGTGGGACTTCGTGTGTCGGGCCGACTAAAACATTCACCATAACCGTGAATCCAAGCGGACAGGCCAACAATCCGGGAAACCAGGTATTGTGCAATAATACAGTTACTTCACTAATTACATTTAGTACAAATAATACAATCGGAACAACCTCCTATTCATGGGTCAACAACACTCCTGATATTGGTCTGGCAGCTTTTGGATCAGGACCAACAATTCCGGCTTTCACAGCAATAAATACAGGCACAACACCTGTGGTTGCCACCATTACCTTAACCCCTACTTTTACCAATGGAACTGTAAGCTGTCAGGGACCAGCTCAGAATTTCACGATCACGGTCAATCCAACCCCAACCTTAACAAGCGCTTCATCCCTATCTATTTGTAGTGGGTTGGCTGTAAATTACACTCCAACTTCAGCTGTTAAAGGGACAACTTTTACCTGGACTGCACAAAATACAATTGGGACGGTCATAGGATACGCTGTGAGCGGATCTGATGCAATTAATAATACTTTGACCAATACAGGTAGCGGAGACGGCCAGGTGACCTATACCATTACCCCACACGGACCTTCACCAACTAATTGCACGGGCCCGGCCTTTGAACTTAAGGTGAATGTGTTAAATTGTGCTCCAAAAATTGGTGTGGCTAAACAATTGGTCAGCCTCGACAACAATGGCGACGGAACCTTTGATGCTTTATTTAATATTCGTGTACAGAATTATGGAAATTTGCCATTGGATAATATCCAAGTAACTGATACGTTAAATCAGGGAGCACTTACCGGTAAATACGCTGTTTTGGGAATCTCCAGTGCCAACTTTGCCGTTAATTCGGCTTATAATGGAAATTCAGACTGGAATCTGCTAGTATCAACAGGCAACAGTCTGGCGGCAGGTGCATCATCAGATATCCGATTAAGGATTAAAATCTTAAGTGCAGGAACATACAGCAACCAGGCTACAGCTAGTTCAACTACATCTGAAACTGCCAAGGACAGATCTGTAAATGGCAGCGATCCTGATCCAAATCACAATGGAGATCCGGTTGAAAGCTCACCAACCCCGGTTATTACTGCCTGTTCTCCAGCAGTCACAATAAGTATTGCCAACGCCCAGATTTGTTATCCTTTTGAACCATATTATGAGCTTAATCCGACTGTAACAGGAACTCCAGCCTCCTATTTATGGACAACTGACGGGACAGGAACATTCGGTAGTAACACCGCATCAACTACAACTTATACACCAAGTGCTTCGGATGTTCAGGACGGACAGGTGGTGCTAACACTTACTGCTGTTAGTGGAGGAGTGTGTCCCAATGTGACCTCTTCAATGATTTTAACCATCTGGAAAACACCAGCTACACCAACCGCAACCATCACCCAGCCAACTTGTTCAACTTCTACCGGAACGATAGAAGTAACTTCTCCCCTGGGTTTGTACGAGTATAAGATTGATGCAGGAGGAACCTACCAGGCTTCAACCACTTTTACAGGGGTGGCATCAGGTACCCGGACAATATATGTAAGAAATATTAATAATACGTCGTGTACTTCTTCTGCTTCTGTTACTGTAAGTTCCACTCCTATTCTTCCCGCAAATGCAACTGCAAGTACAACTATTCAGCCAAGCTGTTCAGCACCAACGGGAACGATCGTAGTAACAGCCCCAACGGGAGGATATGAGTATAATATTGATGGCGGTGCATACCAAACGTCAACAACGTTTGCAGGGATATTACCCGGGTCTCATTCGATTTTAGTAAGAAG
The DNA here is from genome assembly GCA_963675995.2 of Prolixibacteraceae bacterium. Taxonomy (GTDB): domain Bacteria; phylum Bacteroidota; class Bacteroidia; order Bacteroidales; family Prolixibacteraceae; genus JAAFHB01. The sequence continues at coordinate 488,386 of CAXXIY010000001.1, forward strand.
TAAAACGGACAACTCCTGCATCTCTGCTGCCGCAACATCGGTAACAGTAACCGCTGATCCGTCTGTGCCTGCCGCAGCAACTGCCAGCACAACCATTCAGCCAACCTGCTCGGTGGCAACAGGAACAATCGTAGTGACTGCCCCAACAGGTGGAACTTATGAATACAATATTGACGGGGGAACATGGCAATCATCCACAATATTTGCCAATGTTGCTGCCGGTGCTCACAATATTCTGGTCAGAAGAACTACAGATCCCACTTGTATTTCTTCGGCAACGATTGTAAATGTTAACGCCCAACCAACAGCTCCGGAAGCGCCAACAGCCACAACAACCATCCAACCAACCTGTTCAGTAGCAACAGGGACAATCGTGGTAACCGCACCTCTGGGTCTTTATGAATATAATATTGACGGGGGAACATGGCAGACTTCAAACACATTTACCAACGTTGCTGCCGGGCCGCATCCAATATTGGTAAGGCGTTCAAACAGCATAACCTGTATCTCTGCTCCAACCTCGGTCACCATTAACACTCAGCCAACAGTTCCTGCAAATGCAACTGCAAGTACAACTATTCAGCCAAGCTGTTCAGCACCAACGGGAACGATCGTAGTAACAGCCCCAACGGGAGGATATGAGTATAATATTGATGGTGGTGCATACCAAACGTCAACAACGTTTGCAGGGATATTACCCGGGTCTCATTCGATTTTAGTAAGAAGCAAAACGGACAACTCCTGCATCTCTGCTGCCGCAACATCGGTAACAGTAACCGCTGATCCGTTCGTGCCTGCCGCAGCAACTGCCAGCACAACCATTCAGCCAACCTGCTCGGTGGCAACAGGAACAATCGTAGTGACTGCCCCAACAGGTGGAACTTATGAATACAATATTGACGGGGGAACATGGCAATCATCCACAATATTTGCCAATGTTGCTGCCGGTGCTCACAATATTCTGGTCAGAAGAACTACAGATCCCACTTGTATTTCTTCGGCAACGATTGTAAATGTTAACACCCAACCAACAGCTCCGGAAGCGCCAACAGCCACAACAACCATCCAACCAACCTGTTCAGTAGTAACAGGGACAATCGTGGTAACCGCACCTCTGGGTCTTTACGAATATAATATTGATGGGGGAACATGGCAGACTTCAACCACATTTACCAACGTTGCTGCCGGGCCGCATCCAATATTGGTAAGGCGTTCAAACAGCATAACCTGTATCTCTGCTCCAACCTCGGTCACCGTTAATGCGCTGCCTACAGCACTCACAGCAACAATAACGAACAGCACCAATGTGCTCTGTTATGGCGCCGCAACAGGTACAGCTACTGTAACGGCAACTGCCGGTACAGGAACAGCTCCATACACTTATTTGTGGAGTAACGGATCAACCGATCAGACTGCTACCGGATTGATCGCAGGGACTTATACCGTGACCGTTACAGATAAAAACGGTTGTACCGTTCTTGTCAATGGTGCCAATGCCGCTGTGATCACCCAGCCAGCAGGTGCTATAACTTCCAGTGCAGGTGCTGATGCAACAATATGCTCAACAGGAACACATCTACTGGCAGGAACGGCTTCAAACTATTCTTCACTGCATTGGACAACAAGCGGAACAGGGAGTTTTGGTGGAAATGAAACAACACTTACCCCGGTTTACACCCCAAGCGTGGCAGATATCGCAACAGGTCAGGTACAGCTTACGCTCACCGCAACGGGTAATGCCGGTTGCACACCTGTTAGCGATTATATGGTGCTCAATCTATCACCCAATCCAGCAGCCAATGCAGGGGCTGATGCGACCATCTGTTCCGGTGGGACCTTCGCAATCACAGGGGCAACGGCAACTAATTTCGCCTCGCTCACATGGTCAACATCAGGATCGGGAACATTCAGCAACGTAAATGCACTAAACCCTGTCTATACACCAAGCCTCACAGATATCTCTAACGGTAGTGTGACCCTTACCCTGGCTGCCAATAAACTGGGTACTTCGTGCAGTAATGCGACAGATGCCATGCTTTTGACCATCACGGCGGCTCCAACATTGACCCCGGTTGTCAATACCAATACCACCTGTGGCAATGCTGCGGGGTCAGTAACCCTTACAAGCAGTGTGGCAGGTATAGTAACAATCAACGGGGTAAGTGAACCTTCTTCGCCAACGGCCACCTTTACAGGACTTACCGCAGGGTACTATACCGCCATGTTTACCGCTGCAACAAGCGGTTGCATGGCGACGGCAAACTTCCAGATTACCAACTCGGACAGTGACCTCAGGGGATCGGTTGTGGTGACCAATGCCAGCTGTAACGGAGGTACTGGTTCGGCTACGGCAACAATCAGCGGCGGAACTGCCATCTTCCAGTATGCTTTGGACAATGCCGCTTATGGTTCTGCAACACCTTCTACAACTGCTACCTATTCAGACCTGGCAGTCGGTAACCACACCGTCAAGGTGAAGGATGCCAGCGGGTGTATCTATACAATTGATTTTACTATTACTCAGCCCGCTGCCCTTAGCGCTGTGCTGGTGAGTCAGACCAATGTGCTCTGCTTCGGAGATGCAACAGGTTCTGTTGTGATGAGCGCTACAGGCGGTACTTCCCCTTACACGTTTACCAGCACCGGAGGTACCGTTTCAGGGAATACAATCTCCGCACTGGCCGCTTCCGTTACCCCCTACACCATCACAGTAACGGATGCAAAACATTGTACTGCAACAATGCCTGTGACTATCACCGGACCTGCCAGCACCCTCGCGGCAACCATTACAGCAAGCACCAATGTGCTCTGTTATGGCGCCGCAACAGGTACAGCGACTGTAATGGCAACTGCCGGTACAGGAACAGCTCCATATACTTATTTGTGGAGTAACGGATCAACCGATCAGACTGCTACCGGATTGATCGCAGGGACCTATACCGTGACCGTTACAGATAAAAACGGTTGTACCGTTCTTGTCAATGGTGCCAATGCCGCTGTGATCACCCAGCCAGCAGGTGCTATAACTGCCGGTGCAGGTGCTGATGCAACAATATGCTCAACAGGAACACATTTGCTGGCAGGAACGGCTTCAAACTATTCTTCACTGCTTTGGACAACAAGCGGAACAGGGAGTTTTGGTGGAAATGAAACAACACTTACCCCGGTTTACACCCCAAGCGTGGCAGATATCGCAACAGGTCAGGTACAGCTTACCCTCACCGCAACGGGTAATGCCGGTTGCACACCTGTTAGCGATTACATGGTGCTAACCATTTGGCCGGCTCCAACTGCTGATGCCGGACCTTCCACCGCAGCGATCTGCGCCGGAACCACTTATCCACTGACAGGCGCCACTGCCACAGATTATGCAGGTTTAATCTGGAGCTCAAACGCAGGTGGCTCATTCGATAATCCAAATGCATTGAATCCGAGGTTTACACCGACAGCAGGTTATTCCGGAACCGTCAGACTCACTTTAACCGCAACCGGATTTGGCTCAGGTGCCTGTAGTAATACATCAGATTATATTGACCTCTTCGTGAATGCTGCCCCAACCCTGACTGTTGGAACCATTACAAACACAACATGCAATAATTCATCTGGTTCAGTAGTATTCACAAGCAGTGAACCCGGAACTGTTACCCTAAACGGAGCGTCTCATACTACCCCTTATACCTTTACAGGGCTGGCAGCAGGTTACTTTACTGCAACGTTTGTCGCTAACTCCACCGGATGCATTGCAACAGCAAACTTCCAGATCAACAACACAAACAGTGACCTCACCGGCACAGCGGTTGTTACTGATGCTGTTTGTAACGGAGCCAATGGATCAGCCATTGTTACAGCTTTTGGCGGTACTGCAAATTATCAGTTCAATATTGATAATGGCGGATATGGTATGGCCACCTCATCCCCGGTTAACTTCGCAGGATTAGCTGTTGGCAGCCATAATGTCAAAATTAAAGACGCGAACGGTTGTACCTATACCGTCGCATTTGATATCGACCAGCCAACTCCTCTCGTTCTGTCGTTGGCCAGCCAGACCAATGTATCCTGTAAAGGATTGTCTGATGGTTCGGTTACGGTCCAGGCTACCGGCGGGACAACTCCTTACATTTATAGTATTACATTCGGGACTGCAGTCATCTCAGGGAATATGGTCACCGCAATGAAAGCCGGTAACTACACCATAGGGGTCGAAGATGCCAATCATTGTTTTCAAACGCTCAATGTCACCATTACCGAAACAACCTGTAAACCGAATACGGTTAATGATAATCCAATAACTTCGGAAGATACCCCGGCAACAGGAAGTGTATTAAGTAACGACTCCGATCCAAATTCACCAGCGTTAACCTTATCCCTTACCCAGTTTGTGATTAACGGAATAACCTACGCAGCAGGTACAACAGCCACAATCTCTGGGGTTGGCACACTGGTGATGAACAACAATGGCACTTACACCTTTACCCCGGTTGCCAACTACAGTGGACCTGTTCCACCGGTTACCTATACCGCAACGAACGGAACGAATACCAGTACCGCCGAATTGACCATTACCGTTAATCCCGTGAACGATGCCCCCATAGCCGGTGTTTCAAGCATGACCTCCCAGTTCAACCCAGGAGGAACCAACAGCCTGACGATATCAGCTATTCAGTTCAGTGGAACCGACGTGGACGGAACGATCACTTCTATCGTAATACCATCTATGCCAATCAATGCAACCAGCATTACCATCGGTGGGACTACCTATACATCGCTTACCTTCCCGGCAGGTGGAATAACCATCCCGACCAATACAACCGGACAGCCACTTTTACCCATCTCTATCGACCCGTTCGATGGGGCAGTCACTTCTGTTCTGTCATACAACGTAATTGACAATAATGGCCTGACTTCCCTTACTACCGGTTCTTTATCCATTCCTTTTGCCGGACTATCGGTGTCCGGAACTGTTTTCAACGACACGAACGGATTAACTAACAACACAGTAGATGGCACCGGGACTACTGCTGGTGGAGCACTTTACATGATCCTGGTCAATACCCTTAACCAGGTGGTCGCCTCAATCCCTGTTACCGCTAACGGAACTTACCAGTTCACCGAAGCCGACGGGCTGGCGGCAAACACTTTCTATAACCTGATCCTCTCCAATGGTGCACAGACCCCTGGAGCCACATTATCAGCAGCAACTTATCCTGCGGGATGGGTATCAACTGGCGAAAATATCGGAACCGGATCTGGCAGTGATGGTACAATTAACGGTATGCTGGAGGTTAATACCAACTCGGGTAATCTGGCCAATGCTAACTTCGGGGTTGAACAGCTGCCAACAGCCACCACATCAGTGGTTGCCTCACAGCCCAATCCGGGCAATAGTAACCTGTTGATCGTCAACCCGACTGCCTTTACAGGGACTGATCCTGATGGAGGAACCATAGCCAGCATTCATTTTACGGGTTTCCCAACAGGAGCCACCTCGGTAACCATTGGCGGCACCAATTATACACTGACGACATGGCCATCGGGCGGACTGACCGTACCGGCAGGAACTACCGTGAGTGTTGATCCGACTGACGGAACAGGCAGCATCGATCTACCTTTCAGGGTGATTGACAATGCAGGTAAAGAGAGTACCAATACCGCCACGATAACCCTTCCAATCGCCGACCTGACCATCACAGGAACAGTGTTCCACGACAACAATGGAGGAGTGATCAACGGTACAGGGACCGGAACAGCTGGCACATCACAGCTCTATGCCAACCTGGTGAGTACAGCTACAGGTAAAATCGTTGGCGTGATCAGTGTGAACAGTGACGGTACTTATTCTTTAGGCACTCCACAGGGTGTGAAGAACGGTACTAACTACACGGTAGTTTTATCTACCACACAGGGACTTACTGGTGGCGTTGCCTCGGCATTGTTGCCATCAGGATGGGTCAATACGGCAGACGGCCTTATAGCCTCAGGTGATGGATTGGCTGACGGTATAATTGCAGTATCTGTTACAACATCATCGGTTATCAATGCTAACTTCGGAATAGAACTGTTGCCCGTAGCCACCTCGGGGGTCAATACACAGCAAAATCCGGGTGGTACAAACCTTCTAACCATCGACGCGGTACTCTTTGCAGGTACCGATGCGGACGGAACAATCGCACAGATCCGTTATACCACATTTCCAACCGGTATTACTACAATAACCATTGGCGGAACCAGCTACTCAGCATCAACATGGCCCGCGCCGGGAGTAACCGTGGCAACAGGAACAACAGTTAGTGTTGATCCTATTGACGGAACAGGCGATGTAGTGATACCATTTAAAGTAATCGACAATGCAGGAAAAGAGAGCTCTAATGAAGCCAACCTCACCCTATCACTGACAGAACTGTCCATCTCGGGTACAGTCTATGATGACGGTAACGGATTACTGGGTCTGCCGGTTAACACGGTGGATGGGATGCCAACCAACGTGGGGGGAACCATTTACGCTAACTTGATTACCAGCTCTGACAATAAAGTGGCCGCCTCTGTCTCGGTAGCCACCGACGGTACTTATCTGTTCACTACAGCCAAAGGTGTGACCAGGTCAGAGGTCTATAACCTGATACTGACCAACAGTGCGCAGGTTGTGGGCTCGATCCTGACAATGGCCAACTACCCAACGGGATGGATATCTACGGGGGAAAACCTTGGTGCAGGTGCAGGAAGCGACGAAGCTGTAAACGGAATACTTGCAGTACCTGCTGTTACAGGCAATGTGGTCAATGCCAACTTCGGTATCGACCAGTTGCCGGTTACCTCTGCAATCACGGTCACCACCCAGCAAAACCCGGGAGGCACAAATCTGCTCTTCATCAACCCGGCATCTTTCACCGGTACCGATGCAGACGGGACAATAGCTCAAATCCATTATACCACCTTCCCAACGGGAGTTAACACTATAACCATTGGCGGGACCAGTTACGCTTCGGCAGGATGGCCTTTGGGAGGCGTGACCTTAAATTCAGGAACAGCGGTCAGTGTTGATCCTTTAGACGGCACGGGCAACGTGGTGATCGCCTTTAAGGTGATTGACAATGCAGGGAAAGAGAGCACCAATACAGCTACCCTCACCCTGCCGCTGTCAGATCTGATCGTATCGGGTACCGTTTATGATGATGCAAACGGCCTTCTTGGTCTGCCGGCCAACACAGTCGATGGAACAGTAACCAACGCTGGTGGCGCCGTGTATGCCAATATTGTCGACGGGACAAACCTCGTGGTCAAATCGGTGGCAGTAGCCGCTGACGGAACGTACTCGTTCACCACATCCGACGGTGTCAAAACAGCGACTCCCTATACCATCATACTGACCAGCACCATACAGACAAAAGGGGCCACCCTTACGACGGCCTCCTATCCTTTGAACTGGGTATCCACAGGGGAAAACATTGGAGCAAGTGCTGGCAGTGATGCTTCCGCTGATGGAAAATTAGCTGTCACTACTACCTCAGGCAGTGTTGCCAATGCCAACTTTGGTATCGACCAGTTGCCAACAGCCAATGGCGCCACTGCAGCAACTCAGCCTAATCCTGGCGGAACAACCAACTTATCGGTGGGCACAACCCTTTTTACTGGGACAGATCCCGCTCCGGGAAACATCTCCTTCATCAAAATTACTTCTTTCCCGACTTTTGTCACCAGTATAACCATTGGGGGAACAACCTATACTTCCGGAAATTTCCCTGGCACAGGTGTTACCATCGCTGCAAATACCGATGGCAATCCTACTTCAGCCATTGCCATTGACCCCAATGACGGCAGTGTGAGCCCGGTGATCCTGTTTAAGGTTATCGACAACGCAGGCAAAGAGTCTTCCAACACGGCTTCTGTAATCATGCCGTTTGGTACGCTTACCCTCACAGGTAACGTATTCAACGACGTGAACGGTCTGTCAAATGGTATCGTTGACGGTGCCGGAACTAATGCAGGCACACTTTACATGAACCTTATAAATGGGCTCAATCAGGTCGTTGCTTCAAAACCCGTCGCCGCAGGTGGAACCTATTCATTCAGCGAGACCGATGGACTGACAGTGAGCACTAACTATAAACTGATCCTCACCAACGGCTTACAATCTGACGGTACCACATTATCGGCAGCAACTTATCCTGCGGGATGGGTGTCAACAGGTGAAAATATCGGTTCAGGAATTGGCAATGACGGCCTGGTTGATGGTATACTTGTAATCAATATTGGTTCAGCTAGTGTGACCAATGCCAACTTCGGGGTTAAATCAGCAATGACGGCAAGTGCCGGCTTAGATGATTCAATGTGCAGTTCATCAGTCACCTATACTATAATTGGTGCATTAGCAACCAATTATAGTTCGCTGTTATGGAGTACCAATGGAACCGGATTATTCTCAGATGCATCCATCCAGAATCCGAATTATAAACCAAGTGAAGCTGATATTGCAACAGGAGAGGTTCAGTTGACACTAACAGCATTCGGGGTTGGTAGTGTTGGTACAATTAGCGATCAAATGACTCTTGTCATCTGGAAAGCTGCCACTGCTTTTGCAGGACCCGATGCAAGTATTTGTGAAGGAAAGTCTTTCGTACTTACCGGAGCCACCGCTTCAAATTACACAACGATTTCCTGGACAAGTTCTGGTGGAACGTTTGACAATCCCCATGCATTGAACCCAACATTTACACCTACGACAACGGGCCCAATTACTATTTCTTTAACAGCTAACGGGTCAGGATCTGGCACTTGTCCAAATGCAGTCTCTTCGATGACACTGACTGTAACAAACTCGATCGTATTGTCGACACCCGTGGTAACCCATGCCAATTGTCAGGGTGGCCTCACCGGCAGCGTACAACTGGGTGTTAATTCCGGCGGGGCAGGTCCCTTTAGCTACAGTCTGAGCATTGGAACAACAAACTCAACAGGCTTATTTACAGGACTTTCTTCAGGTGGCTATACCTACACAGTCACTGATGCAAATGGGTGTACGGCTTCCGGTTCATTCCAGGTGACAGATCCGAACCTGCTTACCCTGGCCATTACCACAGAGGTTGATGCAACCTGTAATGGTTTTAGTAACGGCAGCGCAAGCGTAACCGCCTCCGGAGGTACTGCACCTTACACATTCGCATGGACAGGAACTGCTACCCAGGCTGACAAACATGTCAATCCTAATAGTGTAACTGGCTTGTCTGCCAGTACATACCTGATAACGGTAACAGATGCGAAGGGTTGTAATGCCATCCAGACCATTAGGATTAACCAACCTTCTACATTGAACGTGGTTCTTGTCAGCCAGATCAACGTAACCTGCAAAGGTGGTTCAAATGGGACAATCGTTGTGGATGCCACGGGTGGTGTCGCTCCATACAAATTCAGTTCTCCTGCAGGGATAGTTTCAGGCAATACGATATCTGGCCTGGTTGCTTCACCAACACCTTATATTATCACCGTTACCGATGCGAACTTATGTACCGCCACGATGAATGTTACCATTACTGAACCTGCCAACGCACTGTCAGCGTCTATTACGTCAAGTACAAATGTGCTTTGTTATGGCTCAGCTTCTGGCAGCGCAACAGTAACGGCAAATAACGGAACTCCGCCATACACTTATCTGTGGAGCAACGGATCAACTGATCAGACTGCTGCGAATCTGATCGCAGGCACCTATTCTGTCACGGTAACCGATAAAAATGGATGTTTTGTCAACCTTATAAATGCGGTGACCATTACACAGCCGGCAGGAAACATCACGGTTTATGCGGGACCTGATCAGACAATCTGTTCAACAACTGTTGTCACTTTATTGACCGGAACAAGTGCGGCAAATGCAATCAGCTATAAGTGGACAACTTCAGGGACCGGTATTTTTACCAATCAAACATCACTGTATAATGCAACTTACACCCCCAGCGCTGCTGATATTGCCACAGGACAGGTTCAGTTAACGCTGACTGCCAAAGGCAATGGACCCTGTGCCGTTGTAAGCGACTTTATGGTTCTGAATATCTGGCCACCTCCAACGGCCGATGCCGGCCCTTCATCTGCCGCAATTTGTGCCGGAAGCACTTATGTTCTTACAGGTGCAACAGCCGCAAATTACAGCACATTAACGTGGAGCTCCAATGCAGGTGGATCCTTCAATAATCCAAACGCCCTTAACCCAACGTTCACCCCTGCATCAGGTTTTAACGGGATCGTCAGACTTACCTTATCTGCAGGGAGATTAGGCAGTTCGTGTTCAAATGCAACGAGCTATATTGATCTGACTGTCAATGCCGTTCCAACTTTAACTGTCAGTTCGATTATTAATACCACCTGTAATAATTCGCTTGGGTCAGTCGTATTGACCGGTAGTGTCGCAGGTAGTATTTCGTTGAATGGCGTATCAAAACCTTCCCCGGCAACCTTTACCGGATTATCAGCTGGGTACTTTACTGCCACCTTTACAGCCGTGGCAACCGGATGCACCACAACGACTAATTTCCAGATTACCAATTCAAACAGTGATCTTTCAGGAACAGTTATTGTCACAGACGCCTCATGTAATACGACTACGGGTTCAGTTACGGTGAATGCCACCGGAGGGACAACAACCGGAGGCAGTATAACCTCAACCGATGGGTATCGCTTTAGGCTTGACGGAGGAGTGTCTCAGAGTGGCAATTCATTTACCGGTATCTCTTCCGGAAACCATACAGTCAAAATAACCGATGACAATGGGTGTACTTATTCTATAGATTTCTATGTTAATAAGCCTACGTTACTGATACTGGAGCTGGCCAGTAAAACGAATGTATTGTGCTATGGTTCTGCTACAGGAAGTGTGATTGTGAATGCAGCAGGGGGAACAACAGCATATAATTATTCTGTACTATCAGGGCCGAGTACTCCTGAAGTTACTGGAAATATAATTACCGGAATGCTGGCAGGAACCTATCTGATTAAGGTAGAAGATGCCCATCATTGTACCGCGACCCTACCAGTTGTTATTTCACAACCATCCAATAGTTTAAGCATTTCCGAAACTCCGGCGATTGTAACCAATCCGGCGTGTAATGGTACTTCTACAGGAAGCATTAACACTACGGTTACAGGAGGTACACCTCCCTACTCTTATAGTTGGAGTAACGGATCAAATTCAGCTGATCCGGCATTATTAGCGGCAGGGTCCTATTCTGTGACAGTTACAGATTCAAACGGTTGCTCCGTAAGTGGCGGTCCCTATGTATTGGTTAATCCAACCGCAGTTCTATTGACGGCCAGCTCAATTATCGGTACAACCTGTGGCGCTTCCACTGGATCTGTGGTACTAACCAGCAGCGACGGAAGTATGGTAACCTTAAACGGTGTAACCAAACCGTCGGGTGCAGTCTTTACAGGTTTGATTGCCGGGTATTATACCCCGGTTTCATTAGGAACCTGTCCAGCCACTACCACATTCCGAATTGACAACACCACAAGCACACTTTTCGCAAATATCGCAAGCCTCACCTCTCCATCATGCCATAATGGAAAAGGTTCAGTGGTTGTAAACGGTATAGGCGGTAACGGAAAGCTTACCTATTCACTTGACGGAACAACGCCTCAATCAACGGGTTCTTTCCTGAATATCTCAGCAGGAAATCATACCATAATGGTAGTTGATGCCAACTCATGTATTTATACGGTGAGCTTTAACATCTTTAATCCACCGCTACTATCACTTGCGCTGACCAGTCAAAACAATGTTTTGTGCAGTGGTTCTTCGACCGGAAATGTCATTGTGGCGGCTTCAGGCGGAACTCCAGATTACACTTACTCCATTGCTTCACAACCTATTACAGGCACATCTGCAATCGTTACCGGGAATATGATCTCCAATATGAAGGCTGGTAATTATACCATCCGCGTAACCGATACCAATGGGTGTACGGCTGAATTGCCAGTGATTATAAGTCAACCTGCTCCAGTCGCGGTTTCAGCTGGGCCTGATGCGTCCATCTGCGAGTCGGATACATACTCCTTAAGCGGAGGTTCTGCAACCAACGCACTTTCAGTGTACTGGATTTCAAACGGAACAGGTTACTTCAATAATGCCAATACACTCAACCCGGTTTATACTCCTGGTGCAGATGATATTGCAAATGGTTTGGTGACCCTAACCCTGAATGCTTTGCAGGGAGCTTCATGCCCACCTGTTACTGATGCAATGGTCTTGAAAATCACGCACAAGGCTGCTCCAAACGCAGGGGCTGATGCTACAATAAATGAAGATTCTGACTTTCCTGTAAGTAATGCAACGGTCAAATATGCCACCTCTGTTTTATGGACGACAAACGGTGCAGGTACGCTCATCAATGCCAGTACGCTGACGCCAATATACAAGCCAGCTTTACATGAAACCGGAATAGTTACCCTCACTTTGTCGGCTTCATCTGCCAACCCATGTGGAATGGTTACCGATGAACTGATTCTCACCATAAAACATGTAAATCATCCGCCGGTCGCAGTCACTGACAACTTTACAGGCAAGGAAAACCAAAAACTTGAAGGGAGTCTGCTTCCAAATGATTATGACATAGATAGTGATCATTTATTATTGAATATCAAACCAATACAAGATGTGGCACACGGCACACTGACCCTACTCACAAATGGTGATTTCACCTATACACCTGATATCGATTTCATTGGAAATGATACATTTATCTATCAGATTTGCGACAATGGTATTCCTTCACTTTGTGATACCACAATCGTAAAAATTGCGATTGGGAAAGATGAGGCCTGCGAGGTTTATGTTCCAAATTCCTTCTCTCCCAATGGCGACGGAGTACATGATGTTTTCAAAATCAGGTGCATTTACAATTATGAGAATCCAATTTTTGAGGTATTCAATCGTTGGGGTAACCTGGTTTATAAAAAAGAGCACTATGGGGATGTTGACTTTTGGGGAGGTGAATCAAATGCGTGGTGGGACGGCCACTCAGACAATAAATTGACCATTGGGAGTCAGGAACTGCCGGTTGGCACCTACTATTACGTGCTTAAGTTAAATAAAACCAAGGCATTAACAGGCTTTTTGTACCTGAATAAATAAAATACAAGTAAAGTGAGTCCTTTCCAGGGCCCACTTTAAAAAATGAATATCAACATACGAAAACAGATAAGAGAACTATGAAAATAAGAAGAAAAATAACATTGGTAATGTTGTTGGTGATGGGAGCCCTCTTTTCTCAAGGACAGCAAGATCCAATGTACACTCAATATATTTTCAATCTGCAAACCATCAATCCTGCTTATGCCGGATCATGGCAAGGGATCGGGGTTATGGCATTATCCCGGCTCCAATGGATTAACTTTAAAGGGCATCCAAGCACTCAGACTTTTTCTTTTCAGTCGCCCTTGAAATCTGATAATGTTGGTATTGGGCTGAATATGATCGTTGACAAAGTGGGACTCGAAAAAAAATTATCTGTTAATATCGATTATTCCTATAAAATCTTATTATCCGAAATTACCTCATTGCGGTTTGGTTTAAAAGGGGGATTTACGAATTACTCCAATAACCTTCTTATGTATGAGCAATATCCGGACCTTATTCCTGATGGTGCATTCCAAACAAATATTGAAAATAAGTTCATGCCAAATTTTGGTTTCGGACTCTATCTGTCGTCTGAAAAGTATTATTTAAGTCTTTCATTACCAAGAATTATTGAGAATAATTATCAATCGAATGTGACCAATTTTACAACTAAATCAGAAGTACGCCAGTTTTATTTTGCAGGAGGAGCTATATATAAGATTGCAGAGAACATACAGTTTAAACCTACGTTTATGACTAAAACAGTAGTTGGAACTCCCTTCCAGTACGATCTCTCTGCAAATTTCTTGCTGGCAGAGAAATTCTGGATAGGAGGTATGTATCGTTCGGGTGATGCCTTTGGTGTAATCGCACAATGGATTGTGAATAATAATCTACGATTTGGTTATGCATTCGATTTTACAACCACTGAACTGCAAAATTATCACAATGGGATCCATGAGCTAATGATCTCCTATGAATTCAATTATTCGAAACGTAGATATACTTCACCTAGATTCTTTTAACCCCAAATTTAAAAAACTTGTCTCCTGTTTCCATCTCAATGATTAAAAAATAGCCATAATGAAATCACTTTATTTAATACAAAACTTTATTTTGCTGATATTGATGTACTGCCCATCATTTGGATTTCCGCAAAATAAGGAGAACCTCATTTTCAACGATTCAATAGTGACCTTATCGGAAATAAAGACTAATTCTATCCATAGCGATTTCGGCCCGTTTGCAATTCAGGATACTCTTTATTTTACATCGTTTAATGACAAGTTGATGGGTAAAACCAATTTGGCCCTTAGAAATAGTGAGTTTTATGATTTGTATAAAACAGCAATTGACAAACAAGGTAATACAATTAGCCTACGAGAACCTGTTCCCGAATTTGCTACACGTTTTAATGATGGTCCGGTTTCATGGTGCCCAAAAACCGGGGAACTCTTTATCACACAAAATTATAACGACCAGTCAATCAAGCCTAAATCTCATAAAAAAGAGATCAATAAACTTAAAATCATTATTGCAAAACGAAAAAACGGGAAATGGGAAAATATTACCGAGTTCCCTTATAATAACCCTGAATATTCTGTTGGACACCCAGCAGTAACCTCTTCAGGCGATACTTTGGTTTTTTCAAGCGACAGACCTGGGGGATTCGGAGAAACTGACTTGTACTCTTCAGTCAGATCAAATGGCAAATGGGGAATCCCGGTTAATCTTGGACCGAAAATTAATACCTCAGGGAAAGAGGAGTTCGCGTTTCTTACTGACAATCATTTTAGTGGTCAATTTCTTATCTTCTCTTCAAAGGGACGGTTCGGAAATGGAGGATTCGATTTGTACTATACCAGATTTCCTTCAGATTATAGTGAGATTGGCCATTTTGATCCACCAATAAACACCATGTATGACGATTTCGCAATGACAATTCCACCTGAAGCTGAATTTGGATACCTCACTTCCAACCGACCAGGTACGGGCGATGACGATATCTATAAATTCACATTCAAACGAATCATCCCACAAATAGTGCAATCAGCTCCAAAATGCAGAACCTTATATGTGTTTGATCAGACCAGCCAACGCCCCATTCCGGGGGTCAGAATCGTTTCGTGTGATAAACAGTTTTATATTACCGATGGGACTGGTAAAGTAACTTGTTTACCATGTGTGGGAAACAATTGTGAAGTGGTTGCAAGTACTTTTGGCTATCAGGATAAATCAAAAATATTGTCAGAATGCAAGATGAACAGCAAAGGAGTTGTCAACGACACAATATGGATGGATATTCTTGTAAATCAAAAAATTGCCTTAAGAAATATTTATTACGACTTTGATAAATGGGATATTTTATCTGATGCCGCCAAAGAGCTTGACCAACTGGTAACCTTGATGAAGGCAAATCCGGGGATGAAAGTAGAATTAGGTTCTCATACCGATGACAGAGGTACTGAATCTTACAATCTACGTTTATCTCAATTGCGTGCACAGTCGGCTGTTGATTATATCGTTTCAAAAGGAATCGATCGAGCGAGAATTAAAGGGACAGGCTATGGAAAAACACAGCTTATCCACAAAGGTGTCGGAGGTAGAAAATGTACACCCGAGGAGAATCGGGAAAACCGAAGAACCGAAGTCTTTATTCCGGGATTCTTAAGGGGCGAAGCAGTCAAACAGGAGTCAGGAGATTATTCAAATGGAAAGCCTGACGCAGCAAAGGATTACAGCTCATCAAAAGAACATGGATCAATCGTTGAAAAAAGTACCCAAATTGTTCCGATAAAAGATATCCAAAAAATTGAAAAGGTGGCTAAAGTTGAAAAAGCTGCAACAATTGCAGAGACACCCAAAGCTAAAATTGCTCCACACGAAAATGTTGTTCCGAAAGCTGAAAATAGGAAGATCACAAATGTTGACGGGGCAAACTATTTCCTTGTTTTAGGGTCATTTCAGGATGAAAAAAGGGGATTAAATCTTGTTCAGCAACTTAAAGATGAAGGTTATGCAGCAAAAATTCAACATGATGCAGGAAGGATAAGGGTCGGAATCGGATTTGCAAAACTGAGTGAGGCAAAAAAAATAATTGAAGTTTTGAAGAATAGATACTTAGGGGTTTGGATACAGAAATTATAACAAACCTTAAACCAGCTTGAATAATAATTCTAAAAATTGGTCAACACCAGAGTAGCTCTGATAGAAGGCTAATACTCTGTTTGATTTGACTGTTTTGTCATGTTTTTAGGTTTGCGTATCTGTGGTTTAAAAAATATCTTTACCCAACAGTAAATGTCGGTAATAATATTTGATCAAAACCAATGATACAAAAACCTGATTTTGGTAAGCAGACCTTTAGGGTAGCTTTGATATTGTTTTGGATATGCGGTTCCGCATTGGCTCAGCCAAAGTCGTTGGCATTGCAGCGATGGCATGACAATAAATATTCGATGTTTATCCATTTTGGGGTCTACTCCGAATTGGGAGGAGTCTGGTGCGGAAAATCCGTTAAAAACGGCTACAGTGAGCAGATTCATGCCACAGCCGGAATCATGGCAGATGATTATGAAAAGGTTCCTGCCCGCTTTAATCCTATAAACTGGAATGCCGACACAATAGCCGCACTGGCTAAAAAAGGAGGGATGCGGTCAATCGTAATAACGTCAAAACATCATGATGGTTTTTGCATGTACAAAACCGCTACGACCCGGTTCAATGTGGTTGATGCGACCCCTTTTAAAAGGGATGTAATCAGGGAGCTTTCGCAAGCCTGTAAAAGAGCAGGACTCAACTTTGGTCTGTACTATTCACTTATTGACTATACCCTGCATCCGTTTACCTCTCATAATGCCAATCCAATTACTGCCGATCATCACGAATACAATAAAAAGCAGGTAACTGAATTATTGACCAACTATGGCCCGATATCAGAGCTTTGGTTTGATATGGGATCGTTGACAGCCAACCAAAGCCACGAAATGTATGAATTGGTTCACAAGTTACAGCCCGATTGTATGGTGAGCGGGCGCCTGGGAAACAATGCCTATGACTTTTGCGTGATGGGCGACAACGAATATCCTGACTTTAAAATTGATGCACCCTGGCAAACGCCGGCATCGATGTTTGATGAAACGTGGGGATACCGTTCCTGGCAAAAGCGGGAGAATGTTGAAGCAAAGATTCAACAAAAATTGCTGAGCTTAATTAAGGTGGTCAGCCGTGGTGGAAACTACCTGCTCAATATTGGTCCGAAAGGTGACGGAACAGTGGTCCCCTACGAAGCGAAGGTTCTTTTCGGCGTTGGGAAATGGCTGCAAAAAAACGGTGAGGCAATTTACGGTACAAACGCAAATCCTTTCCCAGGATCCTTCCAATGGGGAGAAATAACAACAAAAGAGAACCGGCTGTATCTTATCCTCTCAGGGGTAGCGACCGGAAGTATATTGCTTCCTGGCATCTCGGGACAGATCAGGAAGGTCACACTGCTAAATGACCCTCAATCAACTTTGAAAATTAAATCCCAAAAGGATAACCTGACCATTTTCACGCCTGAAAAACTCTTTCTAAATACAGATTATCCCGTTATTGTTGTCGATTTTAATGGAAAGTACACATTAAAACCCGAACAACTGCTCAAAGGCAAAAACATTGCATTGGATTATCATAACTCGATAAAGCATTACAGTATTTCCTGTATCGATTATTACAATAATCACCGGAGTATCGTTAAACAATCGTGGAACTTCAGCAAAAATCAAAAATCAGCGATACCTGTTGTTTATTTCACTTCAGAAGAGATTGGAAAAGAGATTGAACTGAACTGGAACGGAGAAAAAGAGGTTGTCAGGCTGGAAGGTAGCACGAGGCTTCCGGCTAATAAAAAAAATGATCCCATTAAATGGGGAAACCGTTATGCATACGGACCTTTAGATTCGGGCTTTGAAAATCTTTCGGGGCCAATCTCAAATGGAATCAATCCCGATGTACCATGGTCGGATGAGCCAACTACCAAATGGAATTTAATTGCCACCCGGGAAGATGGGACGGAAGAAACGGTACGTACAAATCCCTTTCAGTCATATTATATCTTGCAGGAAATCATTTCTGAATCTACTCAAAATCTGTTAATTGAAACCGGTGGAGGTGATGGGATTCAGGTTTGGCTAAACGGAGAAAACCTGGTGAAGCACAATAATCCCCGTGATATCAGGATGAATAAAGAGGTAGTGTTACTTCCATTGAAAGTGGGAAAAAATCAGTTATTGTTCAAGTTTAACAATCGTTATGGTTATCAGTTGGTTTATAAAATCGATAAAAATATTGACCAATCCATTTACAGTCAGAAGCTTTCACTACGAAAATTCAGCAACATTAACCATTGCGAATTAAAGCTTTATCATCCGGAGAGTGAACATCAGCCTATCAGGATGAATAACCTCAGGATTCAATTCTGAAAAAAGTAGCCTGGCAACTTTCAGATCATGATCATCGTCACCCGATCACTGCTAAGCTAAGTGTTATCCGTCTTATATGCCGATATATATTCCGAAGGTGTTAATTTCATGACCCTTTTAAACTGGTCATTGAAATGGGATAAATTATTAAACCCACTCTCCATACTCGCCATGGAGATGTTCATCTTACCTTCAACTATCAATTTACAGGCATGTCCGATTCTCATCTCATTCAGAAAGGATAAAAATGTTTTACCGGTATGTTTTTTAAAATACCTGCAAAAAGCGGTTGGGGAAATATTGACTTTGTTAGCAACTTCCTCAAGTTTTATGGGTTTATTAAAATTCAGAATGATGTGTTCATGAATCTTATTAAACCGGTAAAAATCATAGGTATTAATGGTTTTCGAATACCCGACACTTGCATGATATTTATAATCTTTGGTACCTGACATCATTTCCAGGAGCAGAATGAGTTCGGTGATCCGCTGAATACCACTTAATTGGAATATTTTCGTAATCTGTTCTCCCAAAGCTTTCCTGCTTTTATTTAGAAACTGAATTCCCCTTTGGGCCTTTTCAAGAAATTCTTTAATCGCCTTCATCTCAGGAAGAGTTATAAAATTTGGATCAAAAATCTTCTTATTAAACTGTATAATAAGCACCTTGATCCCCGATGTATCTTTTCCATCCATATATTTTGGATCACTTTTCCACCAGTGAGGAACATTTTCACCAATTATACTGATTTCACCCTCAGTAAAACGATGGATGCCGTCGCCGACATAACTGGTGCCAGAACTTTTAACAACAAAAAGGATCTCTATCTCGGGGTGAAAATGCCAGGGCACAGTAAAATGGGGCCGCTCTTCATTAAAAAAGATGACCGATTCGGTAGGTAACGATGCCAGTTTCTGGAAGAAAGGCTTCATTGTGGATAATTTTTAGCAAATATCAGGATTTAGCAGTAAAATTAGTTGAAATACCATTAGAAAATCATAACAACCAAAGTATAAGAATCAACCGTGAAATACGAAATGGAAGAAGCTTAATAAATCTTCTCCCATTTCGCTAATTTTACTTAAGATTCCAACCTAAATTCGAATACTTAAAAGTACCATCTCTGAATTACTCTTTTTCCCAGTAAAACAAGGAATTCCAATTTGCATCATACCATGCTTTAAAGTTTGACTGACCAGGGTATTGGTTACTCGACTTAAGTGGTTCAGTGAAGATCGGCATCTGCAATGAGGGGCTTAACGCATTGTTTAATATCCACATTCTGGCTTCAGTCCTGTCTGCCTCACCTGTAACAATAATATCGAAAGCAGTTTTATTTGCTAAGGTAACAGCCTCAAAATTTTTCTGGGTTTCACTCGAAGGATAATCAGCTCTTGCAGGGAAGCGCGTTCCGCTGCCAGTGCTTTCATAGGTCGTTGCCAGATCTGCGATACTTAATTTAGGCAACATGGTCCGTCGATGATCAAAGAATGGTTCAAAAACAAGCTGATATGATGCGATCCATTTTTGTTCTGCAATTAGTAATTCTTTATTGCGGGACCCACTCCAACTCACCTGCGGTTGAGCCAAATAGGCTTCATAACTGGGCAATGCATCCGAACCATAGGCTTTGCTATATCTTGGATCGGTAAACGTAGCACTGAACATATCAAAGCTTGCTTTAATCCCTTGTTCATAAAATAATTTAGCATCTCCGGTTATCCACCCTTTTTGGGCAGCCTCGGCTTTACAGAACAGGAATTCAGGATAATGCGAAAGATATAAAGGCATTTTTTTTGCAGCTGCAGTAGGATTGAAACTAGCGTCAACTGGTCTAAACCAATCAGATGCCTGACGAGATGCGTATTCCACCCCACCATTCCAAACAGAGGCATCACCATCGCTGGTAGTAATTCCGAATAAATGACCAATATACTTGTCTGTACCCTTATTGGTGGGCAATACATACAGGTTAGGGTCAGTATTTACTTTTTGTACCGGCTTTGCAAATTGATAGATACGCGGATCGTATAAGCTCAACAATCTTTCAATAAATACATTACTCATTAATAAGTTTCTTTCGCTGTCAACCGTCTCCCCAAAAAATGGAGAAATCCGATCAACCCCATTAAAATTGTAATTGCAATTATCACCCAGTGAAGAAAAAACAGGATACAGGTTAGGATTATTGATAATTTCCTTCATGATGGCTTCCGCCTCTGTAGGTTTTGCATTGTGATAATACATCGCCAGTTTAAAACGCAATACGTTTGCGAATTTTTTCCATTTTTGAATATCACCGGCATAAATCCAATCGGTACCTGCGTCTATCGGCTTATCTGTATCCTTAATTAAGTCGTTGACCTTTTTAAGTTTATCCATCATCGCAGGAAAAATATCCGCTTGCTTATCATACTTTACCTGAAATACCAATTCTTCGCCAATGGCTCCAAAATAGGGTAAATCACCATATAATAAAGTCATGATATACATAATATAAGTTTCCCAAATATCGGAAACCGCTTCATATCGACCATCTTTGGCACCGACGGCAGCCTGATGCAGGAGTTTTATGCTTTTCAAAGTCTTATAACCAACAGGCCATACATTTCCGTCTAAATCGTGCCATGACCTATGTCTGTCAGGCTGACTCAAACTTTTGGATTTGGCATTATATACCACAGTAGGCATCAAAACGTTCCATGAAGTTTCCCAAAATCCGGAAGCAGTATATCCATATATACCGCCCAGACAACTGGTTAAAAAAAGCTGAGGAGTCATATTTTCATCAAATACCGGTCGGTTTTTGTCTACATTTATTTCATTATCCCAGGTGTCACAGCTTGCAAGGCTTAAGAGCAGAATACTCAATAAGAGCGAGAATATCTTGTGCTTCATTGTTATAAATTTTAAAATATTACTTTTCATAATTAAAATTTCACATTAATGCTAAATGTAAAGGTACGAGGCATAGGTACATTACCTGGTGTTGAAATACCAGGTGTTTTTCCCTGGAATATTTCAGGATCTTCATATTTTGCCTTTGAAATTGATATAAGGTTTCGGCCGATTACTGATACGGTAGCACCTTTTATGAATGAGTTTTTAATAATTCCGGAAGGCAAGTTATAGGATAAAGTTGCTTCCTTAAGTTTACAATAGGATCCGTCTTTTACCCATATATCATTTATTTCTCCATCAACCAGATAGTCGCCATAGTAAGCGTCAGCCGTTATTTCATCACCAGCTTTAAATGCCCTGACTCCCTGAGGACTATCCCATACCCCTGTTGGTAACACTGCTTTACGGTTACCTCCTTCAATGGGGTCTAACCCTTGATCATACATCTGTTTCTCAAATCCGGCATAATAACTGTTGCCATAAACACCCACAATTAAAGCTGAAAATGTCCAGTTCTTATAGTTAAAGGTGTTCTCCCATCCAGCTATCCAGTCTGGATTCACATTACCGATAACTGTGATTGCCGATACGCGGGGTAAATCCTTTGCCTGGTCAAAATAGAGTGAACCATTATACTGCGCCAGACTCGCATCATGAATTTTTGGATCATATACAAAGCGTCGAGCTGTTCTGCTATAAATTTGCCCTCGGCGTTGACCAATCTGGTCCTGAGTAAATGTATAGGAAGCAACTTCCTGAGTAAATTTCAGGTCCGGGTTGGATGGGTCTAATTCCAGAACGGTAGACCTGTCGGCCGACCAGTTAAAAGATGTATTCCATGAGAAATCTTTTGTGGCAACAGGCGTACCACCAAGCATAACTTCAAATCCCCGGTTTCGAACTTTCCCGGCATTTTTAATGGCATAATTATAACCGGTTACGTCCGATAACTGAACCGCCCAAATCTGGTTTTTTGTAATTGCATTATAATACGTGAAATCAAATTTAAATCGGTTTTGCAGCAAACTTAACTCAGAGCCTAATTCCATAGCAGTTGTTAGTTCCGGTTTAAGATTTAATTCCGGTAAAGTATTCTCTTCAGAGATCCCTGCGGTTCCATTCGCCCCAGCGGTAAAATAGTAAAGCATCTGTAGTTTTCCTGGATCGGTATCATTACCCACCATAGCATAGTTAGTTCTCAGTTTCCATAAACTGATCGCTGAGGGGAGATTAATAATATTGTTCATTAAAACACTTATTGCCGCCGATGGATAAAAATAACTGTTATTATTCCTTGGCAAAGCAGAAGACCAATCGTTTCGGGCCGTTAAATCGAGATAGACCATGTCTTTATATCCTAAATTTGCAAATGAATAAAGACTATTGACTATTTTCTTGGGACCAAGATAGCTATTTACGATAGGATAGTTTCGATGGTTCGACATGGTATAGCTACTCGGAACAAGCAGTTGTTCATTTAACGCATTTAAATTTTCACCTTGCGTCTCCATGTTGTTACCTCCAATAGAAAATTTAATACTTAAGTCCTTAATTCTTTTATTGTACGTAAGTAAAAAGTCGCTATTGGTTTCGCTTGAAGTATATTTATTCAAATAAAATGAGCCATACTTATTTTCAAGTCCGCTGGCACTATTTCCCATATGACCGAATGCACGTTTTTGCTCGTCCTTTCCGTTTATTAAAGTTCCGGATCCTCTGACAGTCAGGTTAAGCTCTTTCGTGAAATCGTAGGAAAGGATAATATTTCCAACCATGGTTGATCTTTTGTTTCCAATTTCATCTTCATAGAGCGAAAAATAGGGATTGTCATTTTGATCCTGCCAAATAACCTGTGAATTGGTTTCCTTATTCCAGTAATTTCTCAAAACATCCAAATTTAGATTCTGAGGCATTAACCGCGGATCAAAGGAACTGTTATTAGGCGTGTTTTCCATCTTAAACTTTACATTTGCCTTAACCTCCAATTTGTTGGTAAGTTTACGTCTGGTATTCAAATCAATGTTTTGTGAATTGAACTTTGTATTTGGCACCATCCCTTTTTGTCTGATATCGGTATAAGACAAACGAAAATCGGAGATTTCATCACTGGAATTGATTGCCACATTATTGTTGTAGGTAGT
Organism: Prolixibacteraceae bacterium; assembly: GCA_963675995.2. Classification (GTDB taxonomy): domain Bacteria; phylum Bacteroidota; class Bacteroidia; order Bacteroidales; family Prolixibacteraceae; genus JAAFHB01. The sequence continues at coordinate 511,986 of CAXXIY010000001.1, forward strand.
GCCTGTATCATAAAAATTTTTCACATTGTCTTTGTAACAGACCCATTCGTTACCACCCCAAAGTTGTTTAACTGCCGGTCCACCAAAGGCGGGCCCCCAGGAACTGTTCTTCGTCGAATTATAAACACCGCCTATACCTTGGCCGTATTCAGTTTGATAATCGGGTAGTATCTCCGGATTTGCGATAGTGAGACTTGAATTAATTTCAATTCTGACACCTTTTGATTTCTTACCACTTTTCGTAGTAATAACAATTACACCACCTGATGCCCTTGATCCATATAATGCCGTTGCGGCAGGACCCTTTAAAACTGACATTGATTCAATGTCGTTGGGGTTGGCAAAACTTGCAGGAAAACCATCTACAATATATAATGGTGCATTACTTCCACTGATCGAGGACTCTCCCCGGATAACTATTCTGGAATTTGAATTACCTACATTAGCCCTGCCCTGACTTACAAAAATACCAGCGACACGGCCATTCAGACTGTTGTTAACATCAAGCTCTTTACTTTTTTCAACAACCTCACCTTTAACTTCTTGCACAGCATAACCCAACGCCTTTTTCTCCCTTGAGATGCCCAATGCTGTAGCAACAATTTCGCTTAAATTCTGAACTTCAACCTCCATTGTTACATCAATAATCTCCTGATTCCCCGGGATAACCTCTTTGTTTTTATAACCAATAAAAGAAAAGACGAGTGAAATATTGCCTTTAGGGATATTCAGCGTATATTTCCCGTTCACGTCAGATATGGTTCCAATCAGGGTACCTTTAACTACAATATTTACTCCAGGTAAAACCTCACCGGTTTTGGAATCTGAAACTTTACCTGATATTGAGACCTTCTGCTGCTGCACCGATGGAGTTGGTTCAACTCTGCGGATAACAATTTGCCGCTCATACACATCATAAGTTACTCGTTCGTCTTTTAGAACCTGTTCCAGGATTTGATCAATTGTCGCATCTGTCAACTGAACATCCACCTTCTTACTAAGATTCAGATCCTCTTTCTTGTACAGAAAAACAAATTCGCTGTGCTCTTCTACATAACCCATTACATCCTTTAAAGTACTATTGGTTATGTTAATATCCATCCGTTTCGTCTGCGAATAGCTTTTCGCTGAAACAGAAAAGAATAACCCTAACACCAAGAACAATGTAAGCTTCATAATTAGTCGCAGTTTTTTAAGACTTTCCCTGTCGGAAAGATCCGTTAGCCATTTTTTTTTCATACTTTTGAACTGTGTTAAATGAATACTGTAAAAATTTAATTATTAGATGGTATTTGTATTAAGCCGGCGAATGTTCCCGCATTTACCGGTTTATTTTATTTGATAATTATCTTTATCAATCTTTTTAAAATTTGTTTCAGAAACTTTTGATAAATACTCCAAAACCTCTTCCAAATCTTTATTTAAATCAAGTTTTCCACTAATCCTGAGTGAGCCTGTTTTGGGATCGGTGTAATGGATTTGAATGTTATAAAAGCGCTCAAGGTTCTTTAGGACCCTGCACATTTCGAGATCATCAAAACTGAGCAAACCCTTTGTCCATAAAGCATACTCATTTGCATTCACATTAAATATTTTCGAATTCTGGGTACTCTTATCAAATGAAGCCATCTGGTTTGGTTTCAATACCAGATCATTATCGAATAAGCTGGTGCTATTTCGGTGAATGGTGACTATTCCCTCCTTCAGAACAGTCTGAATGATATTATCCTCCGGATATGCCGAAACATCAAATTCAGTTCCCAGAACTTTGACCTCAAGAAAAGATGTTTTGACAACAAAAGGCATATCCTTGTTCTTCGAAACATCGAAAAATGCTTCACCAAACAGCATGACTTCCCGCCGATCACCCGAAAACCGGGATGGATAAATCAATCTGCTACCGGCATTAAGCCAAACAACAGTATTGTCACTCAGAATCACTTTTGAACGATTCCCGTAAGGGATAATTAACTGGTTTTGTTCAACGGTTTCACACTCCATTGTTGATTGCATAACCGAATCATTATTTAAAACAACTTTCCCGGGATTGGTATAATCCAGCGAAGATTCTGACTTTTTCAGCGGGACACTATTCCCATGAGGTAGAATCAATACAGGTCCCTGGAGTTGTGATGGAATCCGGGTCTCCGAAATATACCACTCCTTACTCTTTTTATCCATCCTAAGATAAACATAAACACTCCCCAGAGAAAAGAAAAGCAGAGCAACAGCGGCATATTTGGTTAAACCAATTATAATTTGATTTCGTTTTGACCTCCTTTCAATGGATTCAATTTCCAAAATAATCCTTTTGGCCAACGCCTTTTTTTCAGACTCAGAAAGTTTTTCTTCCGAAAAACCTAACGCCTTGAATTTGTTTTTGAATTGAAGTATATCGTCAACCTCTGCCGGGTTCATCTCAAGATAGGTTTTCCACCAGGAATCAATTTCAGGGCCAGGATGATAAATCCACTTGAAAAACAAGGGGTTCTCTATTAATCTTTCGTAAATATCCATAAAACAGGATGAGTAAATTTACAATAAGAGCAGGTAGAGGTGAAAAAGGGACAAAAACAGAAAAAAAAATTTAAGGTTATTTAACTATTTCCTAAAAAATAAGAATAGTTCGAGCAATCTGGCCCCAAAATTATCGCGTAGATGTTGAATAATCCGGTACACCTGTTTTTTAACAGTATCAGGTTTCATGTTAAGCAAATTGCCTATTTCAATATAACTCAGGCCACTATCAAATTTCAAAAATAGAAGTTCTCTTTTTTTCTCATCCAACGTATTTAACGCTTTTTTGAGGAACTCAATTTGAATATTTTTCGATTCATCCTGAAATCCATCTGTCTCTAAATTAAAAGTCAGATGAAATGAATTCCGTTCATTATTGAAACTATCCAAACGCTTTTCTTTTTTAAGCTTTTTAAGTATAGCATGTTTCAATGATTTGTAAAGATAGTACTCCAACAACTCCGGATTCTTTAAATTGGGGCTGTACGTATAAATGTCAACAAACAAATCCTGGATGCAATCTTTTAAAAGTTCACGATCTTCAGTGATTTTAGAACCATAAGCAAATAACTGATCAGCGAATTCATTGAATAACTCTTCAAATGAATTGCGATCCCCGTTTTTAAAATTAAACCAAACGAGCTGCCAGTAATCTTTATTTCTTGGTTCTTTGGTCAAAAGTTAGTTTTTCATAAAATTAATAATTTAAAACTACTAAAAGTGCATAACAAAAATTAATAATTATAGAATTGGTAATTATTTTGATTCAAGAAGACAATGATATATTTCTCCACAAAATATTTCAGTTCGATTTGCTCATTTAGGGATAACGGAAACTCCTCAACTCATCACCAACGATCCCCAGTGTTACCTTATCCTGTTGATTCATATATCTATCGACATCTCCCCACTTCCTGTTTTTTTGATCCGGAACCTGTTTTCAGGAACCTGAGCAAACAAACTCAGATGATCCGGCGATGCAATTAAAATCAGACAATTTTTTTTCATTTTCATGAATTTAAGACGACCGGTAGAAGGCACTTGTTCGATTTATTGTTTAGTTCGGAATAAACCAGATCACAAAGATTAAAAACAAATATCGTGAAAAATGGTTTCGAGTTATTACAATATTAGCAGAATAATCATATCCTGGATATAAAAAGCTAAAATAGCATTACATTAAGCTAAAATCACAAATGCTGGATGATAAAAATCGCATTAGGTTTGTCATTACAAAACACTCAAAAAACTACCTAAATGAAGCAATTTGCACTATTGGACTGGATCGTATTTCTTGGCTATGCTTCCATCATTGTATTTACAGGATTATGGGTCTCCCGATCAAGGAAGGGGGAACAGAAAACGACATCGGACTATTTCCTTGCCGGCCGTTCTTTACCCTGGTGGACCATAGGTGCGGCTTTACTTGCAGCAAATATTTCAGCCGAACATTTTATCGCGATGTCCGGATCAGGATATGCAGTTGGCTTAGCAATAGCTGCCTACGAGTGGATAGCTGCAATTGTGCTGATATTTGTGGCCAAATACTTCCTGCCGGTTTTTATTCAGAAGGGGATCTATACCATGCCGCAGTTTCTGGCTCAACGATACGACAAAAGGGTAAGTACGATAATGGCTGTTTTCTGGGTACTGGTCTATATTTTCGTGAACATGACTGCTGTTCTTTACCTTGGGGCATTGGCAATGGAGAAAATAATCGGGGTTCCGATGGTTTACGGAATTATCGGTTTTTCGTTTTTCTCGGCAGTTTACTCCTTATGGGGAGGGATGAAAGCAATTGCCTGGACCGATGTAATTAATGTCGCGGTGCTGATATTCGGAGGATTGATCACCACTTTTCTCGCCGTCAGTGCCTTGGGAGTCGACCATCACGGTTTCTTTTCAGGTTTTGCGGAGCTGATCCACAAAGCACCCCAGAAATTTCATATGATCATCGAGAAAGGGACCGTTTTAGTCCCGAATGGTTCCGGTGGAAAAAAGGATGCCTTTCTGGATCTCCCCGGGCTAGGGGTAGTGCTTGGCTCGATGTGGCTGACTAATTTTGGATTCTGGGGCTTCAACCAGTTTATCATTCAACGCGGGCTTGCAGGAAAAAGCCTCAGGGAAGCTCAATACGGAGTGGTCTTTGCCGGATATCTTAAATTACTAATTCCCCTCCTGGTGGTGATTCCCGGAATTGCAGCTTTTGCACTCGGAGCCGATCTTTCAAAATCGGACGAAGCTTATCCATGGTTACTAAGCAATATTGTACCGGTCGGGATCAAAGGGCTCGCCTTTTCTGCCATTGCAGCTGCAGCTGTTTCTGCGCTGAGTTCAATTGTCAACAGTGTTTCTACAGTGTTCACAATGGACATCTATAAAGCCCATTTAAGGAAAGGGACAGCAGACAAAAAATTAGTAGTCGTAGGGCGCGTGGTTGCCCTGGTTGCCCTGATCATAGCAACCTGTATAGCACCTCAGCTAAGAACGCTCGATCAGGCTTACCAATATATTCAGGAGTACACAGGGTATATTTATCCCGGCGAGTTTCTGATCTTCTTCTGTGGACTATTCTGGCGCAAATCAACAGCTACTGCCGCTGTCTGGATTGCCTTGTTAACCATTCCGTTGGGAATCCTTCTAAAAGTTATCAACCCTGACCTCCCCTTTATCCTGAGAATCGGTTATGTCTTTATTATACTTACCGTTGTGATGATTGGATTAAGTTTATTGGACAAGTCACATCGCATTGAAAATCAATTTACCAGCGATCTTGCCAAAAGCAAATCCATTAAACTGGGGTGGAGAATCATTACAATTGCCGCGACCGTTGGTATAATTGCAGCTTTTTTTGTGGTTCCCATGCGAAATCTGGCCATTGAGGCAATCTATGTTTTGGTTGTTGGATTTATCCTGATAGGCACTATCCTTATATTTAATTCAACGAGTCGAACCATGAACGAAAAGGGATTAATCATTGAGCGTTCAATCTTTAAAACAACTGATGTTTTCAATATTGCCGCTATCGGAATTTGTGGAATACTGGCCGTTTTATACGGATTCTTTTGGTAAGTAATTGGCGGCTGGCAACTAGTCACAAGCTGCTAGTTGCAGGTAGCTGTCCCAATATTAATTGATATCATAAATTAAGTCAAATCATGAGGGTTCCTATTAAAAATTTATATCAGCAAGCATACGGGAAATACGGCATTGGAGCATTCAATGTTTTTAATGCTGAACAGGTGCATGGTATTTTCAGGGGAGCCTCATTAGCAGGGGCACCTGTAATCATCCAACTCACCCCCGTTGCCCGCGATTATCTTCATCCCGAAATGCTGGAAGGAATCATATCGGCAGCAGAAAAAATCTATCCCGGGGTAACCTATACGGTCCATCTCGATCACGGCGATTATGATCATTGTATAAAAGTAATCGATTCAGGGTATTACAATTCAATTATGATCGATGCCTCCCATGAATCGTTCGAAGAGAATATCAGGATCACAGGTGAGATTGTCGCTAAAGCTCACGCCAAAGGGATTGCTGTCGAGGCTGAACTGGGGGTTTTAAGCGGAGTCGAGGACCACATCTCGATTGAGGAAAAGCATGCACTTTATACCGATCCCCGTCAGGCGGAGGAGTTTGTCCACAGGACTGGATGCGACAGTCTGGCTGTTGCCGCCGGAACGAGTCATGGCGCCTATAAATTTTCGGGAGGTCAGGGGTTGCAATTGAATATTCTGGCAGAGATTCAGCAGAGAATTCCCGGTTTCCCATTGGTCTTACATGGCGCTTCCACGGTACCCTATGAAGAGGTTAACCGGATCAACCTTGCCGGCGGAAAGATCAGGGAAGATGCCAAAGGTGCAGATGATCTTGAACTGCTGGAAGCCATCAAATACGGGGTTTGTAAAATCAACATTGCCACAGATATGCGGCTGATATGGACCCGCATCCACCGCGAATTCTTCCGTGACTCACCGGAACTATTTGACATGGTGGTACCCGGAAGAGCCTATATGAAAGCGCTCGAAACGTTTGTTTCCCATAAGTGTAACTTCTTAAGATCCATTAATTAAAATTTATGATGAACAGAGATAAAAAATGTGCTCTGATTGCCAGGCAAATACCAGATGATTCCATCTATCAGAGTATTACAAGTTTGGAAGCAGGATGGGAATTGCTTAATTTTGAGGCGCGTATCCTAAAAAGAGATGAGCAATGGGTACATCACACAGGCAACCACGAGATGCTGATCGTTTTAATGGGTGGAAACTTTTCGGTTCAGTCGGATTTAGGTAGTTGGAAAACTGTAAATGGCCGTAAGAATGTATTCAGCGGTTTACCACACGGCTTGTATCTTCCTCCAAATACAACATTTACACTGACAGCTGACAGCGAAATATTGGATATTGCCTGCAGCTGGGTGGTCTCCGATCAACACTACCCTGCCCAATTTATCACCCCCGACGATGTTGAAAAAATGGGGATTGAATATCGCGGTGGCGACAATGCCAGCAGGCAGATCAACCGATTACTTCCTCCCGGTTCAGCGTGTCACCGGCTGGTGTGCGTCGAGGTTTACACCCCATCCGGAAACTGGAGCTCCTTCCCTGCCCACAAGCACGACGAGCGAAGGTTCGATCCCATTTCAGGAAAACTCCTCGAAGCAAAACTGGAGGAGATCTATTTTTACAAAATTAATAAACCACAGGGATTTGCCTTACAAAAAGTGTACACCGACGACCGAAGTCTGGATGAAATCGCTGAGGCCCATAATAATGATATTGTCCTGATCCCTGAAGGTTACCATCCGGTGATTGCCGGGCACGGCTATAACGTTTATTATCTTAATTTTCTGGCCGGCAGTGACCAAAGTCTTGCCAGCTACGACGATCCTGATCACAAATGGATTTACGGGACCTGGAAAGGGATGGACCCCAGGATTCCGATGGTTACAAAAGAAATGAATGATCAATGTTCAATGAAAAATGAGCAATGACCAGTTGAAAATTGAGCATTAAAAAACTGACAATTAAAATATGCAATCCATGATTGAAAAAAAAACTTATGATGTAATCACCTATGGCCGGTCATCGATTGACCTCTACTCAGCCAATATTGGAGCCGATTTTATTGACATACAATCGTTTAATGCATATGTTGGTGGTTCTCCGCTGAATATGGCTGTTGGGACAAAACGGTTAGGCCTTAAATCGGCATTGTTAACTGCAATCGGACAGGATCAGATTGGAGATTTCCTTTTGAACTTTCTGAAAAAGGAGGGGGTAGAAACGAAATTTATACCGCGTAAACCTGGATTTCGTACAAGTGCAGTAATCCTCGGCATTCAGCCTCCCGACAATTTTCCGTTGGTCTATTACCGCGAAAATTGTGCCGATTCAAAGGTAACAATTGATGATGTGATCAATGCAAATATTGGTGATTGCCGGTTATTCGAGATTTCGGCAACAGCATTAAATGTTGAACCATCGCGGTCAGCTGGCTTCTTTGCCGCCGAAGAGGCGGTAAAAAACAGTGTACCCATCCTTATCGACCTGGATTTCAGGGCCGATCAGTGGCATGATCCGCGATCTTTTGGAGTTACTACGCGGGCTTACCTCCGAAATTGTACAATTGCATTGGGTACGGAGGAGGAGATCCTGGCTACAATGCTGAGTGATCCAAACCAGATAAAAATTACCAATCAGCAAATTTCAGCACCCGAAATCAGGGGCAATGTGAATGCGGCTATAAAACAAATTATGGAGCTGGGAATTGAAGCTTTAGTCGTGAAACGAGGAGCTAAAGGGTCATCCGTAATTCTGAAAACAGGCGAAGTGATTGATGTTCCGGGCTTCCCTGTCGAAGTAATGAATGTCCTTGGCGCCGGTGACGCCTTTGCAAGTGGCTTTATTTTCGGTTACCTGAACGGATGGGGTTGGTACAAATGCTGCCGTATGGGTAATGCCTGCGGGGCTATTCTGGTTACAAAACCCGGCTGCTCAAATTTCAACCCCACCCTCGGCGAGGTGATGAAATTCATTGAAGATAAAGGGGGATTCTAGCAACTGGCAACTAGCTGCAGGTAGCCAGTTGCCAGTTGCTCTTAAGTAAATTTAATAAACCTAAATATAAAAAATATTCAATATGAAAACAATTCGATTAACTGTAGGACAAGCTGTTGTAAAATTCCTAAAGAACCAGCATGTTGAACGTGACGGAATCGAAAGTCCGTTTTTCGCAGGTTGCCTGGGGATATTCGGTCATGGCATCATTGCCGGTGTTGGCCAGGGATTAACTCAAAATACCGACTTCCGATATTATATGACCCGAAATGAACAAGCTTCAGTCCATATTGCCATCGCCTATGCCAAAATGAAAAACCGGCTGGGCGCTTTTGCCTGTATTTCATCAATCGGTCCGGGGGCTACCAATATGATTACCGGGGCTGCATGTGCCACCATTAACCGCTTACCTGTATTGATTATTCCCGGAGATATTTTTGCCACCCGCAATGTTGCCCCTGTTTTGCAGCAATTTGAGTCTGCCTCAACCCAGGATATCTCAGTCAATGACTGTTTTAAACCGGTTTCAAAATACTGGGACAGGATCAACAGGGCTGAACAGCTGATTACCTCCTTGCCTGAAGTGATGCGTGTACTCACTTCACCATCAGATACAGGTGCAGTGACACTTTGCCTCCCACAGGATGTACAGGCTGAAGCTTTTGACTTTCCGGAAGAGTTATTCCGCAAAAGGGTTTGGAAAATTGCCCGTCTTCGACCTGATGTCACCTTGTTAAATGAGGCAGCCGGACTGATCCGAAAAGCGAAAAAACCAGTGATCGTCTCTGGTGGAGGGGTAATTTACAGCGAAGCTACCCAGATATTGAAACAACTGGTTGAACAGACTGGTATCCCGGTTACCGAAACCTTTGCCGGTAAAGGGGCGCTCCCCTATGACCATGCCTCAAATTTGGGTGCAGTCGGAGCTACTGGGACACCTGGCGCCAACGAGATTACAGGAGAAGCCGATCTGGTTATCGGAATCGGAACCAGGTACAGCGATTTTACCACCGCTTCAAAAAGTGCCTTTCAAAACCCGGATGTGAAATTTATAAATATTAACACCGCCGAATTTGATTCCGGAAAGCACAGTGCATTGCCATTGACGGGCGATGCAAGGGTAAGCCTGGAGGAGCTTCTGGAATTGTTGGAGGGTTACTCTGTATCCGAAGAATACCGGGCACGCATTGCAACATTTAGCAAAACATGGGATGAGCAAGTTACCCAATTTTATAAAGCTTCAGGTCAGTTGCCGCTAACCCAGGGTGAAGTGGTTGGTGCAGTGAATAAGTTTGCAGGCCCGCGTGATGTAGTGATTTGCGCTGCCGGAAGTTTACCCGGTGATCTCCATAAACTCTGGCGCTCAGTCGATCCGAAAAGTTTCCATCTCGAATATGGCTATTCAACAATGGGTTATGAAATTCCTGCCGGTATTGGAGCCAAAATGGCCTCTCCCGACCGTGAAATTTTTGTGATGGTGGGCGATGGTAATTATCTGATGATGAATAACGAAATAGTCACTGCCATTCAGGAAGGGATTAAATTTACCATCCTTCTTTTAAACAACAACGGGTTTGCCAGTATTGGCGGATTGTCGCAGTCAATCGGATCGGAACGTTTTGGAACAAAGTACCGTTACCGCGACGAAAAGACAGGATTGCTCACCGGTGAAATTCTTCCTGTCGATTTTGCACAGAACGCACGTAGTCTGGGCGCTCATGTGATCACAGCTACTGATGTCGCCTCCCTGAAAGCTGCCCTTGCAGAAGCAAAAGCGCAAACAGAGACCACTGTGATTTACATCGAAACCAGTCTTACCAAAGGGGTTCCCGGTTATGCCTGGTGGGAAGTTGCCATTGCCGAAGTTTCAGAGATAAAGAGCGTGCAGCAGGCACGCGCAGAATATGAGGAACATAAAAAGAAACAGCGGTTTTATTTATGACCGAATAACCCACAACCACTGGCAATTAGCTTCTGGGAACCGGCAGAAGATCAAAGTCCGAAGTAAATTCTCCAGCAACCAGACCCAAGCTGCCAACAGCTTAAATATAAGAATCAATATTTCTATAAGAACCTTTTAAAATAGAATACAATGCCAACAATATTAAAGAATTATATCAACGGACAATGGATCGGGAGCCATGATCCGGCAACAATGGATGTAATCAATCCGGCAACCGGACTCGCAATTGCCAAAGTCCCGGCTGGGTGTCTTGAGGATATTCAGGATGCCGCCCGTTCTGCACACGAGGTGTGGGAGGATTGGAGAAATACCCCCGCAACGCAACGCGTTCAATATCTGTTTAAAATGAAACAGCTACTTGAGGCTCATACCGATGAAATTGCAGCCATTTGTACCAAAGAGTGCGGTAAAACATATGCTGAATCCAAAGCTGAAATGGTTCGGGCAGTCGAAAATATAGAAGTTGCCTGTGGGATACCCACACTGATGCAAAGTACTTTTTCAGAGGACATTGCAACCGGGGTTGATGAGTTTATGATCCGGCAACCCCTGGGAGTTGGCGCTTGTATCTCCCCTTTTAATTTCCCGATCATGATTCCGTTCTGGTTTATGCCTTACGCCATCGCCTGCGGAAATACCTATATCATCAAACCTTCAGAGAAGGTACCAATGACGATGACACGGATATTCGAAATATTTGAAAGTCTGAATTTACCAAAAGGTGTTCTGAATATGGTTCACGGTGGGAAAGGCGCTGTCGATGCCATCCTTGAACATCCATTTATTCCTGCCATAAGTTTTGTAGGTTCCACTGCTGTTGCAAAGTATGTTTATCAGACCGGAACACTAAACGGGAAACGTATTCAGGCCCAGGGTGGTGCAAAAAATGCAGTTGTGGTAATGCCTGATGCTGAAGTAGACACAACCGTCAGGATTATCTCTGACAGTGCATTTGGATGTGCCGGACAGCGGTGCCTCGCTGCCTCTGTTGTTGTAACGGTCGGAGAAGCAAAAGAGATCACACAGAAACTAATTGCTTTGGCCGGATCTAAAAAAACAGGTAACGGCATGGCTTCCGATGTGGATATGGGCCCAGTAATCACTATTGAAAGTAAGGAAAGGATTGAAAAACTAATCAAAACGGGAGTTGAAGAGGGGGCTGAATTACTGCTTGACGGTCGCAATGTAAAGGTCACCGGTTTTGAAGATGGTTACTTCATCGGTCCAACCATTTTGGGAAATGTAAACCCGGAAAGCCAGGTTTATAAAACGGAGATCTTTGGTCCGGTATTAAGCATGATCAATGTGAATACACTTGAGGAGGCGATTGCACTAATCAATAAAAACCGATACGGTAACTCTGCCTGCATTTTTACAAGGAGTGGTGCAGCGGCCCGGAAGTTCCGCCACAACACGCTGGCCGGGAATATAGGGGTAAATATCGGTGTGGCGGCCCCAATGGCCTTTTTCCCGTTCAGCGGATGGAAGGAAAGTTTCTTCGGGGATCTTCACGCACAATCATCTCACGCTGTCGAGTTTTATACCCAGACAAAAGTGGTCATCGAAAGGTGGAATGATGAGTGGACAAGAAAGTTCTGATTCAATAATTTCTAAATTTTATTTATACCTTTTTTACAATGATAAAAATAGCAAATGCCCCATGTTCATGGGGAGTCCTCGAATTTGATCTGGATGGCAAGGCCGCAGGTTTCGAACAGGTTCTTGACGAAATCAGGGAAACCGGTTATGAAGGTAGTGAACTCGGTGACTGGGGATTTATGCCATCAGTCCCTGAAGGTTTAAAATGCGAACTTGATGTACGTAACCTCTCCATGGTTGGTGCTTTTGTTCCTGTGTTTCTGAAAGATCCTTCAAAACATAAAGCAGGAGCCGAAGCCGCAGTCAGAACAGCTAAATTGATGGCAGATGCAGGTTATAAAGATGCTTTTATTGTCCTCGCGGATGATAACGGCAGTGTTCAGGAACGCACCCTGAATGCCGGAAGGGTAACTCCCGAAATGGGACTGAGCGAAGAGGAATGGCGCATATTCGCTATCGGCGCAAATTACGTGGCTCTCGAAGTAAAAGCGAAGACCGGTTTACGCACTGTCTTTCACCACCATTGTGCAGGATATGTTGAAACCCCGGCTGAAGTTGATCAATTAATGGTCCTGACTGATCCTTCGCTGGTAGGTCTTGTACTCGACATGGGACATTATAAATTTGGAGGAGGTGACCCATTATCTGCCCTGAGAAAACACAAATCCCGCATCTGGCATATCCATTTTAAAGATTGCCATCCCGAAATTGCTGCAAAATCAAGAACTGAAGGATGGGATTATTTTCAATCTGTGGGAAACGGGGTCTTCTGCGAACTGGGTAAAGGGGGTGTAGATTTCCCGGCTATTGTTGAAGAACTGACTGCGCAAAATTATTCCGGCTGGATCACCGTCGAACAGGATGTACTTCCGGGTATGGGAAACCCTAAGGTTTGTGCACAGCGAAACCGCGACTATATACAATCACTTGGCTTATAACATCTTCTAAAATATCATGAAGCTCAACTTAATCGTATTTGCATTTTTTGGTATCTTTTTAATAAAACCTGGTGTTGCAAATATTCACAGACCAGACTTAGTTGAAAATTTACCTTTTAACTCAAAGGCAAAGGAATCCGGTTCTGCAGACGGCATATATTCGGTGATGAACTATCATGCAAAAGGTGACGGAACTACTGATGATACCAATGCAATTCAGGCAGCGTTGAATGAAGCAGGTAAGATTGGCGGCGAAGTGGTTCTGCCTCCCGCAAGGTATTTAGTGAGTGGGAGTTTGCATATTCCTCCGGGTGTATCAGTCGTGGGATCCGCCAGGATGCCTCAATACAGCGATCCACTGACAGGTACGATTCTATTGGCCACCGGAGGGCGCGATAATGAAGAGGCAAAGGGATTGTTTGAGCTTGGCTCCAACTCCTCAGTCAGTGGTTTAACCATCTATTATCCTGAACAAAAGGTTAATGATATTCATCCCTACTCCTGGACATTCCACCTTCAGGGAAACGACAACACACTGGAGAACATCACGCTGATCAACAGCTATAATGGCATCAAGGTCGGACCTGAGCCGAATGTGCGCCACCGCATCCGAAGTGTTTATGGCTGCGTATTGCGGAGAGGCATTGAGATTGACGGATGTACCGATATCGGCCGCGTGGAGAACGTTCAGTTTCATGGACATTGGTGGTGGGCCCCCTCTGTAAATGGGAATGTAGATCTGGTCGATGATTATATAATCAAAAACCTGGAAGCCTTCATATTTGGCCGAACAGATTGGGAGTATGTCACAAATACTTTTGTCTTCCCGGTAAAAATTGGTTACCGCTTCATCAAAACCAAATTGGGAGCGTGCAATGGTCAGTTTTCAGGAATCGGCGCCGACATGGCCCAAAGGTGCATCGTTGTTGACCAGATTCAACCGATGGGTCTGCTCATTACCAATGGTGAATTCGTTGCATTTTCGGGAGAGAATCCGATCGAAATTGAGATTGCTCCAACCTGCACTGGTCAGATCAGATTGGTCAATTGTGCATTCTGGGGACCGGCTGTTCAAAATGTGGTCTCCCATTCTCAAAGTTTTCTCTCCCTCTCGGATTGCTATTTCAGCAGCGATCACAAGTCCGGAAATCCATTGGTTGAAGTGGATGGTGGAAGGTTACAATTGCGCGGATGCAGCTTTGCCGGAAACAAATCTTCAGTCGCCATTCGCAAAGGGGTGATTCACGCCATAATATCTGAAAATAACGGTACAAATGGTGTTGGAATCCTTAATGAGATTGGTCAAAAGGCCATTCTGATTAACAATGAGCCCCCAAAGGGCAATCCCCTTAATAATAAGTGAATTGAAAGGAGAATCTCAAAAAAATACAATAGTATAAAAAAGTATAAAATTAACTTAAGATGAAAAAACTAAAACTTGGAGTTATTGGAACAGGAAGAATTGGTAAGGTGCATATCGCAACGTTGGTGCAAAGTGTCCCTCAGGCAGAGGTCGTAGCGGTTGCCGATGTAAATCCTGAAGGTGCAAACGAAGTGGCTAATGGGTTTGGTATTACAACAGTTTACATTGACTATCAATCAGTTATTAATCACCCCGATGTAGAAGCGGTTGTGATCTGCTCCCCTACCGACACGCACGCACAATACATTATCGAGGCTGCAAAAGCAGGAAAGCACATCTTCTGCGAAAAGCCCGTCGATCTCTCTTTGGATATCATTCAGGGCGCTTTGGATGCCGTTTCGAAAGCAGGGGTTAAACTAATGGTAGGATTTAACCGTCGTTTCGATCCCAATTTCGCCAAAATAAAACAACTGGTTGTTGATGGACGAATTGGAGATCCCCATATTCTAAAAATTACTTCCCGCGATCCCGCGCCTCCTCCTGCCGAATACAGTGCTGTTTCAGGCGGAATGTTTATGGATATGACCATACACGATTTTGATATGGCAAGGTATATTGTAGGGAGCGAAGTAACTGAAGTCTATACCAATGCCGCAGTTTTAGTTGATCCGGAGATTGGCAAAGCCGGCGATGTGGATACGGCAATTATCACCCTCACATTTGCCAACGGCGCCATGGGAGTTATTGATAACAGCCGCAAAGCAGTATATGGTTACGACCAGCGCGTAGAGATATTCGGATCGAAGGGAATGGCTTGTGCAGATAACAATTACCCCGAGAATCATCGCTACTTTGCCGCCGATGGCGTTCATGCCTCTTTACCACTCAATTTCTTCATGGAGCGGTATCTCGAAGCTTATGCCAACGAGATGAAAATCTTTTGCGATGCCGTGGTTAACGATTTACCACTCCCCGTATCCGGCGATGACGGCTTAAAATCGGTAGCAATTGCACTGGCTGCAAAAAAATCAACCCTGGAACATCGTCCGGTGTTATTATCCGAAATTTTATAGTCTCAGCGGGTTCCGATTTCATGGTAATGTTGGTCACACCATCTTTTTTATATAGGGCTGTTTGAAAAAGCAGCCCTATTGTTATCACTAAAGAATACAATACAAATAAAACTGTAAAAGACAGTTTACCAGACCTCTTCGTAAAACTTTGGTCCGATGGCTTCATCACTGTTAACCTGCCATATAATGTATATTTAATTATTTTTCAACCTTACTTAATTTTCTTTGATTTAAAAAATCGTTTTAATCGCTGTGGATCTGACGACCTGTAAAGCCTTCACTTATTTCAAACTTTACTTTGGATCTGTTCAAATGGATAACTTTAAAATAATCCTCAAATTAATGTGGGTAATTTGCCCAACCCTTTATTAACTTAGAAAATTAAAATAAGTTCTCCTGCAAAATCACCAGCCGGAATGAATATATTTACCATTTCAACTTGCAGGATTAGCTTCGCCGATCCGTCAGATACGGATTCTATACGATCATTTTAAATTATTTACGTATGAGCCTCAATTTTAAATATCTGGCAACCTTCTCATTTGTATTTCTATTTGCGTTTACGATCTTCGCATATACACCACCTGACAATCACCCAACTATTTCATGCTTGGGGAATATGATCCTTATCGACAATGGTTCAGATAAATATCAGATAGAAATCTGTACCTCATCCATGCTCCGGATCCGTAAGGCAGGACCAGCCGGCTATGAAGCCAACGAGCAATTAATGGTCAACCGATACGAATGGGAGAAGGTCCCATTTACCATCCATGAAATAAAGAGGGAGGCAGAGATAAAAACCAATGCCCTGACAGCCAAAATCACCACTAATCCTTTTACAATTGCCTTTTATACTCCTGACGGAGTTTTGATCAACCGCGACGTCCTATCCAATGAGCAGAAGATGAACACCCTAACGCCCTCCTGTACAAAAGAGCTTCAGCCCGGAGAACATTTTTTCGGATTTGGTGAGCGGATGGATTTTATAGACCAGCTCGGCAAAAAGCTCACCCTCGACGTTGGAAGGGGTACAGCTTCCGATCACGAAACAGGCGCCTATAACATTCTGGAAGCCAACTATTCGCCTGTGCCATTTTTTATGAGTACACGTGGATATGGAATTTTTCTGCACAATGCCAATCCAAGTACCTGGGATATGGGGCAATCAACCCAAAAAAATTATTCTTTCGGTGCCAGTGCCGGAGAACTTGATTACTATTTTATTTATGGTCCGTCGTTTAAAGAAATTATCGGATCGTACACCTCACTCACGGGCACCTCTCCTCTTCTTCCCCGTGCTGCCATGGGACTTCACGTTGGGACCTACAGCGGAGGAACATGGGGGTTCGAAAATATCACTTCGCAGTATTACGTTGTCAAACTTGCCAAAAAATTCAGAGAACTGGGTATTCCTGCCGACATTTTACACCTCGACTCTACCTGGCGTATTTTTGGCAAAGTCAACGGTAAAGGTGGGACCAGTTTTGAATGGCGTCAACCCGGATTCCCCGATCCAAAAGCGATGTTCGATTCACTTTATGCCTTGAATTATCAGATGGTAGGCCTCCATCTCCGGCCAAGGATTGATAATGGAAACCTCAAAAATTACCTTAGTATAGCCAAAGAAAAAGGGTTCACCTACCCCGAAAACGGGAAACCAGGCGACTTCCCCAACTTTTTTGATCAGAAGGCGGTTGACTGGTGGTGGGATAATTGTCTTAAACCGCTGGCCGATCTGGGATGCAAATTTGTGAAAACGGATGAAGGAAGCGCTTTTGGCCGCGTGGGTAACGAGCTTGTTGACAAAATGGGTCCCCAGGGAAAGGAGATCGCCTACCTTCATAACCTGTTCCCGGTAGCTTATGCGAAGGCCCCATTTCTTAAATTTCAGGAATACAACCACATGCGTGGATTGGAACATACCCGCGAAGGCTTTGCCGGAATCCAGCGTTACCCGTTTATTTTTGCAGGCGATTGGCCATCCTTATGGCAGTACTTCAAACCGGTGATCCGCGCAGGATTGAACATCGGCCTTTCAGGAGTTCCGGCATGGGCACATTGCATGGGAGGGTTCGAGCAGATTGCCGATCCCGAATTGTATGTCCGCTGGTGCCAGTTTGGAATGTTCAGCCCTATTGCCCATCTTTTCGGGATGGAACACCCCAACTACAAGGAACCATGGAATTATGGAGCAGAGGCGCAGGCGATTTTCACCAAATACGATAAATTGCGCTACCGGCTCACCCCATATCTCTATTCATCTTATTATGTGTCATATAAGACTGGCAGCCCCATCATTCAGGCAATGGTTTATAATTATCCCAATGATGTGAACACCTACAATATAGATGACCAGTATTTCTTTGGAGAAAATATACTGGTTTGTCCCGTTACCGAGAAAGGGGCCAAATCGCGCACTTTGTATCTACCCGAAGGAGACTGGATTGATTACTGGTCTGGTGTAAAATATACAGGCAAGCAAAATATCATCACAAAAACACCTTTGGAAAAGCTACCTATTTTTGTGAAAGCCGGGGCAATCATTCCCATGCAACCCGAAATGAACTATTTTGGCGAAAAACCGATTGACCCGGTTACACTCGATATATATCCTTGGGGCAATTCCACTTTTAAAATCTATGAAGACGACGGACTATCGCTTGATTACCAAAAAGGTGTATTTGCTCAGACCATCATTAACTGCGCTGACAATAATAAGTCTGTAACGGTCGAAATCCTTGGTTCAACAGGGAAATACCACCTCCCTGACCGTAATTATACCCTTCACATTCATCTTGACAAAAAACCAGTTTCGGTAATTTTAGGTGATACTTTGATCAGCAACTGGACGTTCGATGAGGTGAAAAGCGCTTTAGAAGTAACCATTGCAAAAAAAGCAGATGAGAAAGTAAGTGTAACATTAAACAAATAACTCAAATATGAACCGAAATTGTTTAATCGCATTCCTGCTTTTATTCATTTCAATTGCAGTAAAAGCTCAGAAATTGCCACTGATAGAAACGGGTTCCATAACACCAATGCCAGGTGAATGGATCGATAAGGATACGGGTCATAAAATCATCCATCTGGTCCCAGGTGACGGCGATAACCAAAGTTTCTACTTTCATAACAATCCATTTCTCCCTGCAAATGGGTCAAATAGTGAAAAGATGATTTTGTACAGAAAGGTGAACAACAACCCGCAAATTTTTTCTGTTGATCTAAAAACACGACAAGTAGACCAAATCACCAATAAAAAAAGTGTTTCCGGTGAAATTGTCTCTACAAAAGGACGGGAGGTCTATTATCAGTGTGGTGATAGTGTGTTTGCTACCGGAATTGAAAATCACCTTACACGACTCATTTATGTATTCGCGGATAGTGTCAGAGGGCACATTACCACCTTAAATGCAGATGAGACGCTATTGGCAGGAGCGCTAAATTCTGCAGAGGAGGTGCAAATTCTAAAACAGTTTCCTGAAAAACACGACTATTTTAATCGTATTTATGATGCAAAACTTCGCCGGACACTCTTTGTCCTGCCAGCTCAGGGTGGACAACTAAAAAAAATATATGCTGAAAATGCATGGCTCAATCACATCCAATTCTCACCAAAAGCATCTGATTTATTGATGTTCTGTCACGAAGGTCCCTGGCACAAGGTCGACCGGATATGGACCATAAATGTAAATGATGGTAAGCCTGAACTGATGCACAAGCGGACGGTCGATGGAGAAATAGCAGGACATGAGTTTTTTAGTCCCGACGGGAAAAAGATATGGTTCGACCTCCAAATACCGCGTAGTGTAACCTTTTTCCTGAGCGGAACCGATTTGGCAACGGGTAAAGAAAAGAGATATGAAATGACCCGTAACGAATGGTCGATCCATTTTACCACATCACCTGATCAGCAACTGTTTGCCGGTGACGGTGGAGATCCGGGTCAGGTGGCTAAAGCCGATGACGGGATGTGGATTTACCTGTTTCGTCCGGAAGGCAATCGTTTTAGGTCAGAACGTCTCGTGAATATGAAACATCACAATTACAAACTTGAGCCCAATGTCCACTTTTCACCGGATGGAAAATGGATCATTTTCAGGGCCAATTTTGAGGGTCATTCCGACGTTTATGCCGTTGAAATTAAAAAGATGTCTTGAATTGATTAAGTCATAACCTTTGTGAATCTTAAGGTTTAGGTGGCAACAGAAGATTCAAGCTCAATGACACGAGGTATTTAAGGTTCAACATGTGAATATTTATATGAATTATCGACATGAATCGTGCCTAAGGCATTCCTATTTAATACGATTTCCTGGTTCCAGGGATTAAAATCCCTGGTTACAAAATGATGGGTTCCTCCGGAATTGTTATAAAACAAGTTATACTGTTATGTTTAGGAAATCGAAATGACGGGAGTGACGATGTGAGACACTGATTCTATTAAAGTGCAATCCCTCAATGTTATCCTCCTTGCCAGAAGTAACGAGGTAAAATCGAGCGCATTTAAAGAGCAATCTCAATAGAAATTAAATAATTAACAAAATCAGAATAGTCATGATTACCTATTTAAAAAAACAGGCACTTACAGGATTGTTTCTTTTATCGATGCTTTTATTTTTTATCCCCTGCCAAAGTCAGCCCTCTGATTTGAAACCTGGCTGGCCGGCAATCAACAAAGAATCAAAACCATGGAGCCGCTGGTGGTGGATGGGGAGCAGTGTCAGTCCATCTGATTTAAAAGCGGCCATGGAAGCTTATTCCAAAGCCGGGTTAGGTGGATTGGAAATCACCCCAATCTATGGCGTTCATGGCTACGAGGACAAATTCATTAAATTCCTCTCTCCGGCTTGGGTCGACAATTTTAAATTTACCCTTCAGGAGGGTAAACGTCTTGATCTGGGAATTGACCTGGCAATGGCTTCAGGCTGGCCATTCGGAGGTTTATGGGTTACTCCCGATGATGCGTGCAAATATATGTCTGTTCAATCGTATCAACTGAAAGAAGGGGAGCAGCTTCAGACAAAAGTCACAATGATTCAGACACCTATGTTGCGAACAATTAGTCGCAAGGATCTGAGGATAGAGCAGTTGAAATATCCGGTCAGCGCTAATGCCGACAGTCTGCAAAACTGGGCGATCGAGCAGGTACGTTACTCAAAACCGATGCCGCTCCAGGCTCTGATGGCCTATTCCGATCAACATGAAATCATTAATCTGACCACCAAAGTTGATGGTGAAGGAAAACTAAACTGGACTGCTCCTTCAGGAAACTGGAAATTGTACGCCCTGTTCCAGGGATGGCATGGCAAGATGGTCGAACGGGCCGGACCGGGAGGAGAAGGTGATGTGATCGACCATTTCTCGACCAAAGCAATAGATAATTACCTGGGCCACTTCACGGAATCATTTAAAAATAAGGATATAAGTGGATTGCGGGCCTATTTCAATGACTCCTATGAAGTTGACGATGCGCGTGGTGAGGCAGATTTTACACCCCTTATGTTCGATGAATTTCAAAAACGAAGAGGTTACGACCTGCGCAACTTCCTTCCGGCACTGATTGGCGAAGACACACAGGGAAATAATAGTCGTGTGTTAACCGATTATCGCGAAACTATTTCAGATCTGATACTAGAAAATTATACACGACGCTGGCACGATTGGGCAGCTAAAGAGGGGAAAATTATCCGCAACCAGGCGCACGGAGCCCCGGCCAATATCCTCGATTTATATGGAGCGGCAGATATACCTGAAACCGAAGGCATCGATATTGTAAAGATAAAAACGGCTTCATCTGTGGCTCATGTAACCGGGAAAAAGCTGGCTTCCTCAGAATCAGCTACCTGGCTCAAAGACCATTTCGAAGCATCACTGGCTGATGTAAAACAGGCGATCGACCGGTTTTTGCTGGCAGGCGTCAACCATGTTTTTTATCATGGCACCACCTTCTCCCCGCAAAGCGCCACCTGGCCGGGTTGGATGTTTTATGCCGCAGTTCATTTCGGACCAACCAACACTTTCTGGAACGATTTTGGGACGTTGAATACCTATATCACGCGTTCACAGTCGTTTTTACAGTCAGGCAAACCCGACAACGATATCCTGTTGTATTACCCGATTTCAGATGAATATGCAGTTCGTGGCCGCTCGCTTTTACTCCATTTTGATGGCGCCGCCAAAGGCTCCTCGGTTCGTGAAACGGCTGAAAAGCTTTTCTCAGAAGGCTATGCGTTCGACTATATATCTGATCGTCAGATCAAAACCCTCAAAAGCAAACCAGGCCATATTCTTACGGGAGGGGTAAGTTATCAAACCATATTATTGCCACCCGTGAAACTGATGCCTGTTGAAACATTTGAGAAAATTGTCAGACTGGCAGCGGATGGCGCTACGGTAATCATGGAACAATTACCCGAAGATGTTCCCGGTATGGGTAAGCTCTCCGAAAGACGGGCTAAATTTCAGGAATTAAAAAAATCATTAATATTTGCACCACCATCCGGAACTGTTCAAAAAGCGACAATAGGAAAAGGTATGATCCTGATAGGCAATCTCCCCGATTTGCTGAACCATGCTAAAATCCGCCGTGAAGCAATGTTTGATAAAGGTTTGCAGTGCATAAGGCGTGTTGACAGGATTAATACTACTTATTTTATTGCCAACCGTGGAACAGAAACAGTCGACGGACTTGTTCCCCTTTCCTCAAAAATTGGTACTGCAGTTTTGTATAATCCTATGAATGGTCAATTTGGCAAAACGATAACTAAAACAACAGGGAGAACAGGTGAGGTTTACCTTCAGCTAAAACCGGGAGAAAGTTGCCTCGTTCAGCTGTTCCCGGGCAAAGCTGAATCTCCTGAATATCCCATAATGAAAACTTCAGGAGATCAGACTTCACTGAATTCAGGTTGGACATTGTGTTTTGTATCTGGTGGACCTGAACTTCCTCAGCCCGTAAAACTCTCGATATTAGGCTCATGGACCGAACTAGATGGTGATAGTTACAAAGCTTTCTCAGGTACTGCGGTCTATAAAACCTCCTTTGGTAAGCCTGCAGTAACAACAAAATATTACCGGCTTGACCTTGGTCATGTGGCCCATAGCGCCCGGATTAACCTGAATGGTAAGGAATTGACAACATTAATTGCACCGCCTTATTCAGTGAATATTAAAAGTGATGATTTGAAAGAGTTAAATATTCTGGAAATATCTGTTACAAATCTGATGGGCAATCGGATGGCAGATATGGAACGAAAGGGTCTTCCTTATAAGATTTTTTACAATGTCAATTTTCCGGCTCACGACGCCATCAACCGCGGCGAAGATGGCTTGTTCACATCCAAAGGTTGGCAACCGCAGGAGTCCGGATTGATCGGACCGGTAACAATTACACCACTTAAACCTGCTCAATAAGTCTAAAAATAAAAAACCAAATATCAAAGAAATGAATTACAGAACCACACTCAGTCTGATTATCATGCTCCTTTTGGAGACAATTGTAATCCATGCACAAAGGCTCCCTTCCCGAAAGGATGTGCTTTCCCAAATGGTATTGACTAACGCCTATTTTATGAACAAGTGGCCCGATCCGGGAACGGCAATTGTAAATGACAAAACCCGTCCGAGCAACATCTGGACGAGAGCCGTATATTACGAAGGATTGATGGCTTTATACCAGCTCAATCCCGATAAAGCCTATTACAATTACGCCGTCAATTGGGGGGAATCGCACCAATGGGGCTTGAACAATGGAATTCAGACCCGCAATGCAGATAATCACTGTTGCGGTCAGACTTATCTCGATTTGTATCTGATCGACAAAAAGCCTGAACGTATAAAAGATTTGAAGGCTTCCATTGACCTGATGCTTGAAACGTCAAAAACAGATGACTGGACCTGGATTGATGCCCTTCAGATGGGTATGCCGGTTTTTGCACAACTTGGAGTTTTATACAACGATAACCGCTATCTAGAAAGGATGTATGAGATGTATATGGTCAGCAAAACTGTACTCGGTGGAAATGGATTGTATAACCCGAAAGACAACTTATGGTGGCGTGACAAAGATTTTGTACCCCCGTATAAAGAGCCCAACGGCGAAGATTGTTACTGGTCGCGCGGAAATGGGTGGGTGGTTGCCGCCCTGGTTCGTGTTTTGGATATCTTGCC
The DNA here is from genome assembly GCA_963675995.2 of Prolixibacteraceae bacterium. Classification (GTDB taxonomy): domain Bacteria; phylum Bacteroidota; class Bacteroidia; order Bacteroidales; family Prolixibacteraceae; genus JAAFHB01. The sequence continues at coordinate 535,679 of CAXXIY010000001.1, forward strand.
AGAGGATGCTCCCCATCGTGATGAATATCAGAAAACTTTGGTACAAATGGTTGAAGCGCTGGTCCCGGTTCAGCGGAAGGATGGTTTCTGGAATGCGAGCCTGCACGATCCGAATAATTTTGGCGGTAAAGAACTCTCAGGAACGGCACTTTTTACCTATGGAATGGCCTGGGGGGTAAATCATGGAGTGCTGAGCAAGAAGAGATATCTCCCGGTAATTAAAAAAGCATGGAATGCCATGATTAAAGAATCGGTTCATTCCAACGGATTTCTGGGTTACGTTCAGGGAACCGGTAAACAACCGTCGGATAGTCAGCCTGTAAGTTACGACCGGGTTCCAAATTTTGAGGATTACGGGTTAGGTTGCTTTCTTCTGGCAGGAAGTGAAGTATATCGACTAACCAAATAATCAGCTCAAAATTTATAAATATCGGAGAATCCCATCCTGGAATTCAAATCATTTCGATTTCAAATCATGCCTGATAAAAATTCAGAGTGGTTATGAAATGTTGAATGGGATGTGTTATCTTTCAGGATTAATTACGAATTAAATAGATCCTCCAAGATGTCAAAGGCGTTCCGATTAATCGTTCTGATAATTATCTCTTTACAGCTTCCGGTGTATGTTGATGCACAAGGTGGGCACATAAAGCAGATTGAAATTTCCCGGTTTGAGTTGCAGTCGTGCGAATTAATAAATGGCTCGGGTGAGAAAATTTCCTCACCTGATTATCATTCTGGCGTCTATTGGTTTCCGGTAAAAGTTCCATCAACTGTTCTTACAGGACTTGTAGCGAACCGTGTTTATCCTGACCCCTATTCAGGGATGAACAATATGCTTATTCCAGATGCCTCGGATGAGTTTAATAAGATTTACCATCTTGAGCAATACAGTCATATTCCCAATGTACCAAATCCCTGGAAGAAACCCTACTGGTATCGTACCTCGTTTAAGGTTCCGGGTGCAGACAAGGGTCGTCATTTCCAGTTAATATTTAAAGGGATCAATTACCGGGCGGCTGTTTGGCTGAACGGAAAGGCTATCGCGGATTCCGCCCAAATGGCAGGGATGTTTGCAGCGTTTAGCTATGATGTCAGTAAGGTGATTAAACCCGGGGAAGAGAATTTTTTAGCGGTGAAGATCTATCCGCTTGATGTCCCGGGATTGCCCGCAGAGGAACAATTAAAGGCGATGGGGGATTTCTTTTTAAACGGAGGACCAACGGGCGATATTGGCAAAAATGTAACAATGCTCTGCTCTGTTGGATGGGACTGGATGCCCCCCGTGCGTGACCGCAACATGGGAATCTGGCAACCTGTATTTTTGCGCACCTCGGGTGATGTCACCATTATGCAACCTCACCTGATCACCGATTTGCCCAATCTGCCCGATACCTCCATCGCGAAACTTTCGCTAAAACTTTCGCTGGCAAATCATGCGGTATCTACTTCAAAAGGGACTTTGAAGATTAATATTGCCCCTGTAAACTGTTCAGGACAGACCATTCAGATTTCCAAAGCAGTGACTATTGCATCCGGAGCAACTGCAATTGTTGATCTGAATAGCGTAAATACAACCCAGCTCCAAATCAAACAACCTCATATTTGGTGGCCCAATGGATATGGGAAAGCAAATTTATACCGTATTCACCTTCAGTATGAAGCAGAAGGTCTAATATCAGACGATACCACCTTTGCCTTTGGAATCCGAACCGTGAGCTCTAAAGCGGTAGAGGTAGCCAACAAATCCTTACGCCGTGATTTTTATGTCAACGGAAAACGGGTCCAACTCACAGGGGGAGCATGGGTTCCCGATATGATGCTTAACCGTGATTCAACACGTTATGATGCAGAAATGCACCTTTTCAGGAATTCAAACATCAACCTTGTCAGGATTTGGGGCGGAGGAATTACACCTGAAGATGTTTTTTTCGATCTTGCCGACCGCTACGGAATGTTGGTCTGGTCCGATTTCTGGGTCACGGGCGATACCCATGGTGAATTTAAAGGATCAACAGAATACCCTTTGGAAAGCAATGTTTTCATGAACAATGTCGAAAACACCATTTATCGTATCCGAAACCACCCCAGCCTCCTGGTGTGGACCGGCGGAAACGAAGGACATATCCGCAAAGAGCTCTATGACAAGATGAGAGACAAGGTGATTACACTTGATGGAACAAGACCTTTCATCCCTAGTTCATCCGGGTTTGCAAAACTTCCCAAAGGTTGGGACGGTGCCTGGCCCGACAACAAGGCTTCAGGAGTCTATAGCGGAGGTCCCTATACCTGGCAGGATTCAAAAAAGTACTATAACTTAGCCGATTCTGCAAAGGATTGGGTATTTAAGGATGAGACTGGTTTACCCTCTCAACCACCCTATAACACTCTTGTGAAAATAATTCCCAATCTGGTGTGGGACTCCACATTACCCTTCCCATTGAATAATTCATGGGGATATCACGATGCATGCAGCGGAAACGGGAAGTACGACCTCTATTATGACAGTATGGTGAAAAGATATGGCGAACCTACTTCGATGGAAGATTTTTCGAACAAGATGCAGCTGATGAATGCCACAGGATATCAAGGTATTTTTGAAGCGGCAGGCCATAAACTCAACGAGATTGGCGGGGTGATGCTGTGGAAGTTAAATGCGGCTTTTCCAAGTGTTGTCTGGCAGATTTTTGACTGGTATCTTGAACCAAATGCCGGCTACTATTTTATGCAGAATGCCTGCGAACCGATTCATGTTCAGCTAAATCCACTCGATTATGCTGTTACCGTTCTAAACCGGACTTACCAGCCCGCATCTAATCTTAAATTACAGGCCGATGTTTTCGGTACCGATTCAAAACTCATCTATCATCACGAAGCAAAGTTAAACCTCGCAGCAACTGATGTAAAAGAGATATGCTCATTATCAAAGGTTCTGACCGATGCTAAGGGGGTAAACTTTGTTATTTTAAATCTGAAGGATGGTACAGGAAAACTAATTTCACATAATTGTTACTGGATTGCTACCGACGATAATTATAAAACATTGAATACCCTGAAAGCGGCAAAGGTCGAAACCACTGTTATAAAAACAGAAAAAGGGAAAACAGAAACAAAGTGGACCTTGAAACTGACCAATAACTCCAATCAGCTTGCATTTTTTATCCGATCTCAATTGATGGATAATGGTATGGAAATATTGCCGAGCTATTGGTCGGCCAACTATTTTTCGTTGGCGCCGGCAGAATCAATCACGGTTAGGGTCAGCGCTTCTCCGAACCAGTTGAAAAGTAAAAATCTTTCTATTCAGGTGGAAGGTTGGAATCTGTTAACCGAAACGCTCCCATTAAATTTGAATTAGAATTGATAAACTTTCTAACAAATATTGGGTGGAAAAATATAATGTATGATTAGTGAACGACAAAATTTTTTAGGATGGCAGGTGGGCGAAAGACTCAATCCAACCTGGATCTTTGCTGCGTAAACTTCCAATTTATACAGCATGAGCAAAAATTAGGAATAAAAATTTGGTTGGTCAGCCGATCCTGACCCAAGTTTTGGCACCAGTACTTTATTCAATCCATTTTGATGAATCATTCGAAAAAATATACGATATCAAATGATCATCAGTGAGTATTGCCAATGCCTGGCAGAATCTTAAAACGGAAATCCAGGGATGGGAATATGAGCAGATCGTCGAAGCAAACAATTCAGAATGGAGGAAAGAGCCGGAAAAATTCAGGATTGGAGGGGGAAGTGGAAAGCAACAAAAATAATTTATGACAAGCCTCTATAATATGCACATTTACAAAATGTTGTTCATGTAAATCAACGGACAATAGTATGTGGTTATGGTAAAAATCATATAAAGGACTGGTTTCAACATAAGGATCTATTCAAAAAGGGGACAGTAACCATCGAATTTGAAATGGAGGATCAGCCAAACTACACCTGGGGAATGGAAGCATCAAATTGCCATATCTCAATTTCAAAACCATGAAACGATAGATAAAATCAATGATAAGGTACGTTTGAAATAATGATATTACAAAACTGTACCTGACCTTTACGTTTAAGATTGTCGGTTTTCTCAAGTTACAACCTAAAATTATCCGCTCAAAAGGCAAACAATTTCCAAAAAATATTGTTATACCAAGAAAATATAGCAATAATGGATCCTTACGAAGATAAAAGAAGAGGTTTTTTGCGAAAATTAGGTTTCACTCTTGGAGCAACATTAACTGCCACATCATTAATTTCAGCCAATATAATTCAACCTTCACCGGAGATGAATATCACCCCCGATCAGAAGGCGTTTATGAAGGAGTATGAGAAATGGATGGATGAATTTATCCAGGTGATCAGGATACAAAAGGTTGATCCTGAGAATCAGGAAAATAATAAGAATATTGTACTGCTTTCGGAACGGTCAAAAAAATGGCAGACCAAATTGCATGATTACATGACTGACGACAATTTTGCCAGGTATTATATGACTGTAACCGAACGAATGACACTCGAAATTTAACTATGAATTTCATCATCAGTCAGTTTGAATTCGGAGATCGCCCTCCGGTAACAATCCCTTCACCAGAATTTCTGAAATTACTTACAGAGGAAGGGATGCGAAAGCTGGTAAGTGATCATTACGATTTGCTGAGCGTAAGCAAAGTGAGTCATCTCTTTCCTCGGATTGAAGAGGCGCTGGATAAAGCAAAGCAACGTTCATCCGACTTCTTTATTCAGATTTGCGGAGGGCATCCCTATTATAATAAAAGTCGCGGCAAACCCATGCTGGCTAAAAGACACTCACCATTTACCATCACCGAAGAGGCCAGAATCGTCTGGTTACAGTGCTATATTGAAGTACTTTCAAAACTTGAATTGCCTGACGATGTTCTTTCCTCGTTTTGGAATTATCTGAACACCTTTTCGTTCTGGATGGTGAATACAAATGGAAAATAGTTAATGGACAATGGCTTGTAGTAATAGAGATGTAACTACCGGTTTTATTTTTTTGATCCCATTATTTTTCCCCATGAAGTATGATCATATAACCAAATAACTACATTTGTCCATCATTTCTTACAAAACTAATTTTGAATGATTGAAAGGGAACAGATGGATGGTTTTCTTTTTGAGGAATTAAAAAAGGGTAACTCCCGGGCTTTTGATAAGATTTTTAACAATCATTATCAGAATCTTTGTCGTTTTGCTTACTCCATCGTTCATGACGAAGATACTTCAAAAAGCCTTGTTCAGCAGGTATTTATCAGTTTGTGGGAAACCCGGTCATCAATGGATCATGTTGAAAAACTGGTCCCTTATCTCGCATCTACGGTTCGGAATCATTGTCTGAACTTTGTCAAACGGGAAAAAAGGAATACTAAACTTTCGGATATTCCTGCAAATTCGCACAGCGAAAACACCACCGAATACCAGATTGATATTGATGATTTTGAAGAGCATCTGATCATTGCGCTTGCATCACTACCCGAAAGATGCAAAATAGCCTTTGAATATAGCCGTTTTGAAAATCTCACCAATAAAGAGATTGCCCTAAAAATGGACATTTCTGTTAAAGGTGTAGAAGCTTTGATTGGGCGGGCCCTAAAATCACTGCGTATTTCACTGGCCGACTATTTACCCTCAGCCAAAGATGTGAAAATTAAAGATTCGATCCTTTTTATGCTGATCAGGATGTCCAGGGAAACGGACCATGTTAGAAAATGAAAAATGCAGAATGGGAAATGAAAAGTTTAACTAATTGGGAAGATCTAATTACCCTATTAATTTTCTCTTTTCTCTCTTTTTTTTCTTTCCCAATGTAGGGTATCCCCCACCTCTGATTGTCATTAAATCACAACCCAATAATAATGAAAATCGAAAACGACGAAATATACGATTTGATTGCAAAATCATTTTCAGCAGAATTAACTGAACATGAGTCTTTTCGATTAAACAACTGGAGATCAGCCCATCAGTCAAACGAATCAGAATACATTGATTATCAGGAAATCTGGAAACATTCTAACCGATTTGGATTGCAATTTCAGATCGATCTTCCAAAATCACTCTTCGAAACCCGTGAAAAAGCCGGTATTGATAAGCGACAAGTAAGATGGCTTCCCTTCTTGGCTCAAATAGCAGCAATTTTGGTTCTAGCCCTCCTGTTTTCTTCACTTTACAACCTGTTTTTGGTTCCAAAAGTTCAGCAAAAAACAGAATCACTTGTTTATCAGCAGGTGAAGGCAACTTACGGAACACAATCACGTGTCGATCTGGCCGATGGGACAGTCGTTTACCTCAATTCTGGCAGCACATTAAAATTTCCAACTTCATTCAATGGAATGGAAACCAGGAATGTGGAGTTAACCGGGGAGGGTCATTTTGCAGTTGCCAAAAATAGTAAACAGCCTTTCGTTGTTGATATTCACAAGTTACAAATCAAGGTTCTTGGAACAACCTTTAATGTTGATGCCTATCCAAATAATTCAGCATTTATGATTTCACTGATTGAAGGGAGTATAAGGCTGCAACAGAAAACGGACAATGGCATAACTGATCTGACGGAACTAAAGCCCAATCAGGTCGCCTCCTATCGACAATCAGAAAATAAACTGAGCGTTATAAAAGAGGATGATTTAACCAAATATACGGCCTGGACTGAAGGTAAAATTGTTTTTTCAAATGACCCTACTAATACGGTATTACAGAAACTGGGAAACTGGTATAACGTAGATATTGAAATTGCCGATAAGAAACTGGAAAAATACCGGTTCACAGGTACTTTTATTGATGAGCCACTCGAGCAGGTATTGAACATTCTGAATCTGACATCACATATGCAGTATAAAGTAATTCCGGCCAGAAAACTCGCGGATAACTCTTATTCAAAACGAAAAATTATATTAAAATCAAATTAAACGATTGTACAACTTTAAAATGAGAATGCCTATGTAATGAATCTTAAAAAAGAAACAGGAAAGTGTTGGAAGCACTCCCCTGTTTTGATTTTCCGAAAGCCTGGAAACCAGGCAAACAAAAATGAATTATTAATAAAATCAAACAAAGTTATGAAAAAAAAATTCAAAGACAGGGAAATTCTGTCCTGTAATTTCCCGCGACAACTGTTTTTTATTATGAGACTAACACTGTTTTTACTAATCACCTCAGCCCTAAACCTTTTCGCTGCCGGAACTTACTCGCAAAATACCCGGGTAACGCTTGATTTAAAAAGCGTTACAGTCAAAGATGCACTCAAGGCAATCGAAAACTCGAGTGAATTCTATTTCATCTATAACAATGAACTGGTCAATGTTGATCGGAAAATCGATCTAAGTGTTAAAGATCAAAAGATTTCGGATGTACTCAGCAACATCTTCGAGGGACAAGCCGTTGAGGTAACTGTTATTGATCGCAAGATAATTTTGGCGCCAACATTTATGGGACAACAACCCACCAAAAAAAGTATAACCGGAAAAGTTGTTGATTCTACAGGCGCCCCTTTGCCAGGCGCATCTGTGGTAGTAAAAGGTACAACCATAGGAGTTATTAGCGACTCCAACGGAAATTACAACCTATCTAACATTCCAGAGAATGCAACATTGCAGTTTTTCTTTGTAGGGATGAAAAATCAGGAAATTGGGGTTAATGGTAAGACAGCCATTGATGTGACATTGGTTCAAGCCAATGTTAATGTCGACGAAGTGGTGGTAACAGCTTTGGGTATTTCAAGGGCAAAGAAGTCCCTTGGATACTCTGTATCAAGCGTTAGTAGCGAGAACCTGAATCAGGCCGGAACAGTCAATGTTTTAAAGTCACTTGATGGAAAAGTCACAGGTGTTAACATTGTTAGTTTAAGTTCTGACCCTACCTCCTCAACATTAATTACAGTTCGGGGAGCAACTTCGATTGCTGGTATTGCAAATAAAGACCAGGCGAACAGATCACAACCACTTTATGTTATAGACGGTATTCCTGTTGGTACTGGTTCGGTGACAACGATTGGTGGTGTTGACGTTGGAAATAAAATGTCGCAACTTAATCCAAATGATATTGCAACTATAACTGTATTAAAAGGGGCAAGTGCCGGAGCCCTTTATGGTTCTGAGGCTGGTAACGGAGTTATTTTAATCACCACAAAATCGGGTGCAAAGGGTGCAAAAGGAATCGGAGTATCGGTTACATCTTCCCTTGTTTTTGATAATATTTATAAGACCATACCGGTTCAGATGGACTATTTCCAGGGCAGTCGTTATGGATCGCAATATTATTCGATGGGGACCACTGGCGCAAGGGGTACTCTGGCTGGTAGTCCTGAAGCCGCAAAACCTGTCACCCAATGGGATATGATTGGTCAAAAATATTTCGATGGTCCATTGGTAAAGCAGACAGACGAAGACAGGATTAAGGCCTTCATGGAAACAGGAACTACGTTTACAAATAGTGCCAGTGTTACAGGAAATTACGACAAAGGCAACTACAGGCTCTCCTTAACAAATCTGAAAAACACGAATGTGATTCCCAACAATAAGACAACACGTAATACGATAAATTTCTCGGGTTTATACAAAATCAATGACAAAATTAGCGTAAACACTTCTTTTTCATATACAAAAAGTTACACTCCAAACAAATCAGTTGTCGCCGGGAATGATAATAGTACCGGCTTTATGGAGTTATTGTATGGGATGACCTCAAATCTGCCAGCAATAAGTGTCTGGAAGAGCGCCAATACATGGATCAATGGTTATGAAGGGATTTACCAGAACTCTCCTTATATGGTGCAAAAAGGGGTTTTGGCATCGCGTACTGATGGCGACCAGGTAAAAATCAATAATCCGGTATGGGTCACCACAAATAATATCAGGGAATTTACAATGAATGAGTTGTTTGCCAAAATGGAATTGAACTGGCAGATTTCCAAACCACTTAGTTTTCTGCTCCGAACAGGTGGCGACCTGAATGGTGTCAGTTTTGAAAAAAGGATACCCTATGATAATGCGGCAAAAGCCAAGGGTGAATTTGAAGCCTCAAATACTCAGGATCAACGGATCAATACCGACTTGATTTTGTCATTTGATAAGAGCTTCGGTAAGTTTGATGTAAAGGCTAATGCCGGTTACAACTATCGGTTTACCAATTCAACCAGTTTCTATTTTGACGGAGTAAATCTTCTGAAACCAAATCAATTTAGTTTGTCAGGCCTTAATACACAAACCCTTAGCGGGTTAAACTATGGCGGATTGGGAACAGGAAGATATACAAGTATTTATGGTACAGCCTCTGCGGGTTATAATAAGATGCTTTATATCGATATTACAGGACGTAATGACTGGTCTGGAATTACAGAGGCGGAAGTACAAAGACATTTCTATCCATCTGCCTCCTTAAGCTGGATCGTTTCTGAATCATTGGCATTACCCGAGTGGGTCTCATTTTTGAAACTTCGTACTGGCTGGGCACAGGTTGGATATGGCCTGGGTGTTCAGCAAAATAGAAATACCTACGGTTTTCAAAGTTATTCATGGAATGGCGCCAGTCTGGGTACTGTTGGCGGAAGCCTCGTTGACCCTAATATAAAACCTGAGATTAATGAATCTCAAGAGTATGGTCTCGAAACATCGTTGTTCAGGAACAGGGTGATGTTTGATTTTACAGTTTTTAGATCTAAACATGTCAACCAGATCAACACAATCCCTGTGGTTTCTTCAACCGGTTTTTCTAATTTATTGACAAATGTAGGGACTGTTGAAGCAAAAGGAATTGAGGCTTCACTGACTGTAGTTCCGGTACAGAATAAAGATTGGACCTGGAGTCTGACAGGAAATATTTCGACTGCCTCTTCTGAAATCACCTACATGCACCCGAGTTTCAGTTCTGCCTGGTATGGTATGGACTCACACGTAACTCAACGACTTGCTGTTGGCGAGAAAATCGGCAATTTTTACGCTGATGAAGGTTGGTGGAGAGTGAATGACGGTCCCTTTAAAGGGAAGACCATGTTAAAATGGGAATCTGGAACCCCGATTGAGAACGGTGATGCGGCAAATCGCCAATTACTTGGGAACATCAATCCCGATTACATTTTAGGATTAACGACCAATCTAAGATACAAACGGTTTACTCTAAGCATGGTGGCAAGTTTCAGGAAAGGTGGAATTTATGTTTCTGAAACCAAAAAAGTCCTGATTGATAGTGGTAAGGATCTAGACCACTCCGTTACCGGTGATCATACTTATTGGGAGGGCGGACGCGTTGGTGCCGGCGGATTTGCCTGGCCTGATCCAGCAACGATGACCAATTCAGCGGCCAAAGCGAGGGCTACATCAAGTTATGCAACATACAATGATGCAAGTTACTGGCATGGAGTATATGTTGATCCACGAAGTGGAGCCGCATTAGATGATAGAACCTTGGGGGATAAAACATGGACTGATGCCACTGGTGCAAGCCATCCTTACTATATCGAGAATGGAGCAGATCCAAAAGCAACACTTTATAATGACCCCTACAGCGTTTTTGGCAATTTCTGGAACTTTCCTCAGACCCGTACTTTTGATGCAACGAATTTCAAGCTGAAAGAGATAATACTTACCTATTCACTTCCTGAGAGTTTTACCAGAAAGTTCAAGTGCCAGGGAGGTTCCTTCTCAGTTGTTGCGAAAAATGTATTCCTATGGACTAAAAGTGGTTATAACGAAGATCCTGAAACAGCTTTTACCGGTGCTCTTCAGCAACAGGGTATTGCCCGGTATATCATGCCACCGGTACGTTCAATGGGTTTTGAACTAAATTTGAACTTTTAATCGAAAACGATAATAGGTTAGGATTATGAAAAAAATAATAATAGCATGTTTAGGTATCTTTTACCTGGTTTCGTGCACTGATCAATTACGGATTGATCAAAAACAAATGGCAGAAAATGTGGCCTATGGAACCTCTGCAAAATATATACTGGCTGGATCAATTGACGGTATTGCCCAATGGTATCAGGATTTAGGCGTGAAGAGTGATCCGTTTAATGCTCCGATCCAGTACTATCAGCAACTATTCTCTGTTAAGCCACAGACTTTTGAAGAGTTTGCTACAGCTGTAGCAAACTGGGACACTGAACTGGGTCTTTTAAAACCCGTTAAAGCAGGTATTAGTTTGGCAATTGATGAGAAAGACCCATTTATACAGGGCTCCTTATTGGTTCTGAAATCTTTCGTATTTGGCTATATTACTGACCTTTGGGGAGATATTCCTTACTCGGAGGCACTCTCTGGCCGTGACGGTATTTTCTTCCCTAAATTTGATGCACAAAAGGAAGTTTATGACGGATTACTTGCTGATCTTGATCATGCAATTGCCCTTTTGGAAGGGGGTTCCAATGCAAAAGAGGGACAGTTCGACCTTATTTATGCCGGTGATAAAACCAAATGGGTTAAATTTGCCAATTCATTAAAAATCCGTTTCCTGGTCAGGTCCTATGAAGCATATAAAAAAGCAGGGATCGACAATGGCGCCAAACTTGCAGCTATTGTAAGCGGGGGCAAATATTTCACAAGCATCACCGATAATGCCAGTTATCAATATATTGGCACAGCTGTCAACAACTCATGGCCAATGGGTTATCTGAAGGATAATTCGGGTAGTGATTTTACAAGGAGAAAACCAACTACAACATTTGTCAATACTTTAAAAACTTTAAGTGATCCCCGTCTTATCGGTTGGTTGGCTCCCGCGTTAGCTCCGTGGGCAAATGCCGCTGCAACCGTTAATGTAACCGACAGATATGGTTTAAAATATGTGGTAGTTCAACAGGATGTTAAAGGAGATATCAATAAAAATGGCATTCCTGATGGCTCTGAGATTAGTCTGGGGGCAGCTGCAAATACCTTTGGTTATCCTGTGGGCGAACTTTATGTGGGTATGCCAGTTGGACTTACCGAGGACAATGTTCGTTACGGCCCTACAATTCCGGCAGGTGGACCCTATGAGAATTTCCGTTGCTCTTCGTTTGGATCACTTTTCAGACTGGACAAATCTCCCCTTTTAACCCTCACGCTTCTGCAGGCTTGCGAAGTCAATTTAAATCTTGCTGAAGCTGCACAAAGAGGCTGGATAACAGGAAATGCACAAACATTTTACAATGCGGGGATAACCCTAAACATGCAACGCTGGCAAATTCCTGCAGCAGAAATAACGACTTATCTCGCCAATCCGTTAGTAATTCTTAATGGAACGAATAATCTTGAGAAGATTGCAACTCAGAAGTGGCTGGCACTATTCACAATGGCCCCTGAAGCATATTTCGATTATAGAAGAACCGGCTTACCCTCAACCCTTAATGCGGCGCTTCCTACAATGCAGTATCCATTCCCGCTGAGATGGCGCTATCCAGTTGCCGAAAGGGATAACAACAATGCCAAATATATGGAAGCTGTTGCACGTCAGGGCACTGATGACCAAAGCACAAAAATGTGGCTGTTGAAATAAAAACCAACTAAAGTCGAATAAATTGAGAGTGCTACTTCCGGCCGGGGGTGGCACTCTTTTATTTGCAGGGTATATTGGAAATTGGATTCAATCATTCGCTTCAAGTCAGAGTAATCGACTAAGTTTAAAATAGAAATTCCTCGATGAGCTGTCTCCTTAGTAAATTTTCCGATTCCGGCTCGTTCAGAACGATTCCGGAGCAAATCGTTGTAGCTCCTTTGTTTTGTTAAATTCTTTACAAAAGAAAACTGTCAAATAAAAAATATCGGTAACTTTAGCGTTCATGCTAAACCAATATTGATTTTTTTATTTAATTGATAATTAACAACTTAAACAAAGTCAATAACTTGATAATTTTGCAAATATCGCTGATTCGTTCATTCAGATTCACGATTAACAGGCGATGATTTCAATGTTGTAGCAACATGTATTCATTCAATAAAATAAAAGATGCATCAACATTTTCTAATGCTTTCTCTGAGTTTCGGCTTCTTTTTATCCGTCAATGCTCAAAATCCGGGACAACAAAAAACGACCTGGAACAACCATTCAAAACTCAACAGTTACCGGTTGTTTGAAATAATGCCCGGAACACAACCGGAGTTTATAGATCTGGATAAGGATGGTGATCCGGATGTGATGAGATACACCACTGCTAATGGATTCCATTTGCAATGGATTGATGACGATGATGATATGAAAATCACCGATACCTGTGGCGATACAGATAATGATTGTTTGATGGTGGATATGAACAATGACGGGAAATACGGAAGTAATTCGGATGTGATCATCGATTGGGTGGATAGTAACGATGACGGAAAGGGAGATATTCAAATTTATTCTGAATTTGCACGTGAGAAAGAAAAGGATAAACCTTTTGGGCCTGGTCATTTTATGGTGAATATGGACCTTGATAAGGATGATATTATGAATTACATCGACTGGAATACTTTTCAGGTGCGATGCTGGATTCATGACGGAAAGTCTGATTTCTTCGAAGATTACTCAGGCCAGACCTTGTTCCTGAAAATACACGCTTCTCCTCAGAACATCAACGATCTGCGTCTTAACTGGGAAAATCCGTTCCTGTTTTACGATGTAGACAATGATGGGCTCACCGAATATGCCTTCAGGTTACTTGACCGTCCCATTTATGGGAATCCGGGCGACAAATACCTCACCAACCTCACAGGAAAAATTGACTATGTGACCATGTCATATGATATGGACAACGATAATTCTCCGGGTAATCCCTTCGATTTCGATATGACCATCAGCTTCCGCGGAGGTGGTTTTGATTATATGGATCAGGTACATCGGTTTAAGAACCTAAGAGGATTACCTGCGGCAGATCAATATTTTATGGATCCGCGTATCCGGCAGCTGGAGGAATTCATCTATCCCGATCATGATAAAGCCCACGACCTGATTTTTAATCGGGGAAAATGGAACGAAACCTGGTTTGTATATGACGAAGATGACGATTGTGAACGATGGGAACGGGTCGAATTGACCGACCCAAAAGAACCTTATACCGTAGGTGTAAAAAAGGGAGGTCTTGATGACAATGCGCAGTCAGATGCTGTCGGCGACCGTGGCGAATGGGATATGGATAATTCCGGAAAAGGAAATCTTTATATCAGCCCTTTGGATGGGAAAATTCACCTGCTCGGGGCCGAAAAAGGGTACTGGCGTGTTGATCAGAATGGCTTCAATTATCAGGGTATGGGTGGATTGTATGACGGATATGGTCCTTCAAGGACACCGGCTGACCCAACGGTTTTTCCATTAATCAGTTATAAAGATACCGACAACAATGGTTTCTTCGATACCATTGAGTATGACCTTGATGGAGATCAGAAAGTCGACTTTGCCTTCACCTTGAAGGACTTTGGAATCAGCGATGTGACCGATGTTCTTCAAATCTCTAAAATGAAATACACCGACTTCAGTAAACTGGAAAAAAAAGTGGCAGAAAGCTCCTGGCAAAGCGCATCCGAGTTTGTCAAATTAGCAGAAGAACAGGGGATCAATACCAACTGGTATGCATTGCTAAAGCATCCTAAATCAATCAGGCAGAAGTACAGTCAAGGATATTGGCTAAAATTCTACCTATTCATGGATAGCCTCGAAAAGGCAAAAAATGAGAATAACCCGCAGCTGGCCGATAAAATCACCAGAAGCTATTTCGGAAATTAGGCGTTTATTTAGAATATACTTAAAGAACAACAACTATAAACTATGAAAAAAGCACGGTTAATTCGCCTTTTTCTCCTTTTTCTGATCTCCTTCCAGAATCTCTCTGCACGGGAAATCAAATCACTCCTGTCACCCAATGGCGAGCTCAGGTTAACCATTGAATTTTCAAAAGATGGTCATCTGAGCTATTCATTCACTGCAGGAAACCGACCATACATTAACGACTCACCTTTGGGATATGTCATTGAAAATAATAAAACCATCCCTTCTTCAGGGTGGCTTTTAAGTAAATCGGAACAAAAATCGGTCGATGCTATCTGGAAACCCATTTGGGGCAAACGTGCAGTTGTTCCCGATCAGTATAATGAATTATCTCTTGATTTGAAAGGTGATGATACCACTGTCCCAAATGCTTTACGACTTGAAGCGAGGGCATATAATGATGGAGTTGCCTTCCGCTATTCCATTCCTGCAGAGGTAAAAAACTGGTCAACAGCTTCTGCCGAACTGACAAAGTACAATTTCTCCGGCGACTACACCGCGTGGTATTATAACGGAGAACACGAAAATCTGGGTCCCGAAAAACTATCCGAAACCAACGGAAAACGGATGCCTGTAATGACCATCAAAGCGGATAAAGATGCTTTCCTTGCCATTCATGAAGCCGATCTGACAACAGGCGATCCGTTGGTACTTGAATCGAAAAAAGCGGAGACCACTTTTTCGGTTGTTTCAGTTCCGGGCAAACTTGAAGCCGGTTATCACTCTGCTTGGAGGGTGATCCTGTTCGGCAAAACACCGGGGACACTGGTTGACTCCCATTTAATTGAACTGTTGAATCCTGATCCGGAAGGTGATTTTTCATGGGTAAAACCTGGGGTAGCCGTTTGGGACTGGCGCATTAATGGTGCACAAATCGAAGGGTTCACCTATTCAATGAGCTATCCTTCATGGATTCGTATGATTGACTTTGCTGCCGAAAACAACATCCGTTACCTCGTTCTCGATGCGAACTGGTATGGCCCTGAACATGAAGCCAATTCTGATCCTGTAAAAGGTGATAAGGCGGCTGATGTGATGAAACTTTTAAAATATGGCAAATCAAAGGGCATTGGTATATGGCTCTATCTTAACGATGTGGGTGGCCGGAAATATCCTATTGAACAAACCCTAAAACAATACAGCCAATGGGGTGCCGCAGGGATTAAATATGGTT
Source organism: Prolixibacteraceae bacterium (assembly GCA_963675995.2). Classification (GTDB taxonomy): domain Bacteria; phylum Bacteroidota; class Bacteroidia; order Bacteroidales; family Prolixibacteraceae; genus JAAFHB01. The sequence goes on from CAXXIY010000001.1 coordinate 551,580, forward strand.
TTATGAATGGCACCCCTGTTGAAAAAAACAGATGGACACGCAAAATCACCCAACTTTGTGCACAAAACCATCTGCTTTGCGATTTTCACGACGGCCCGGTACATCCTTATGGTCAAATGCGGACGTTTCCAAATGCCGTTACCCGCGAATATTGCCACTCCCAGCTTGATGCGCATCGCGTTTTCGTACCATCCACTTTTGTGACGACCGTCTTTGTAAATATGGTTGCCGGACCAATCGATATGAATAATGGAATGTTCGATCTGCGAAAGGGTAAGACTTCCCAAATAGATGAAAACCAGCCTGTTCCATCAACGCTGGTTTCGGAATCGGCACGTACGCTGATTGTCTTTTCCGGAGCCACCATCCTGCCCGATATCCCTGAAGATTACAGAAAATATCCCGATTTGCTCCGGTTTATATCCGCACAGAAAATGCCATGGCAGGAGAGTAAGACGATTTTGGGTGAAATCGGTCAGTACATCGTCATGGCCCGGCAGGCATCCGATGGGATCTGGCTTGTTGGAGCCGCAACCAACGAATCGCCCAGAGACCTCAATATTCCATTAAATTTTTTAAAGAACGGGAAATATGAAGTAACCATCATACAGGATGGTGCCAATGCCCATTATCTGACAAACCGGGAAGTGCTGAAATCAGAGCAGAAATCATTAAAATCAGGCGATACAGTGCATGTAAAACTTGCGGCCGGAGGTGGGGCCTGCCTATTGATCAAAGCAATAGACTAAAGTGAAAAGTCACTAAATCAGGTATAAAATTGCTATGTTTCAGAAAGACTATATTTTAAGAATGGTGGAGATGATCGGTGATCTGATCGCCGCGATGCTGGGCTTAATCAAGAAAGGGGACCTTGAACAGGCAGAAAAGATGCTCGAAAGAGGTTATATAGAACTATTAAGACATGATGCGGCATTTTTTCAAATTATTCCAAAGGAACAACTAACCTATCAACTGATTGAAAAACATCATTACGAGCATGGTCATCTGATCGTATTGGCCGAACTCTTTTTCGCCGAGGCCACGTTAAACGAAACGCGACAAAAATTATCTTATGCTCAGATTTGTTACGAAAAATCGTTGATCTTACTCAAATTTCTCGAGGATCAGGATAAGACCTGGTCGGCTAAACGGGAAGAGCGTATTAAATTTTTGGTAAATAAGATTTCGGAGCTTTCTAAAGGTACGGATTAGAAAAAACAGTTATTTGACTTGGTAATTATTCCTGTAATAAAATGTTTTTTATTACAGGAATAATTTTTTAGACTGTTTAAATTTTACTTAATTTTAACAGGTGATTTTGCTACAGAGATTAATTGTGATTAGATATTTAATTAACAACTTAAAACCACTGCTATGTCTAAGATCCTGTTTGACAACCAAATCAAAATTCAAAACAAAAATTTGCCAAATGTAAACAGAAGAAACTTTTTATCTTCCTGTTCTGCATGTGCAGCTTGTATGGCTGTTGCTCCCCTTAGTTTTCTTAACACCTCATGTTCTACCGGAAATGCCAATAAAAAATTGAGGATTCGGGTACTCTATTCGCTTCACGAACCCATTCAAAAAAAGCCCGACTGGCCAAATATCGGATTTGATTTCAACCCGGTGATGGGGCAGATTAATACTGCTTTATCGAAGAATTTTCCTGATTTTGAATTTATTCCGACTCTTGCAAAAGGTCCTGAGGAGGCTGAGAAGATCGCCCAGAAGGATACTCAGGATTTAATAGATGGGTATATTGTTTATCAGATGAACTGTTGGAATAAAGTGGTTCAGACATTTGCAAAGACAGGCAAACCGGTCCTCTATGCTGATTTTCAGTTTGGAGGTAGCGGAGGTTTTCTTGTATACAACTCCACCTTCCTCCGCGCAAACACCCGGAACGTTGGATTCGTCGCCTCCTCCAATATGGAAGATCTTTTTGCAGCAGTAAGCTGTTTTAAAATCTTGAAAAAGGGTGCATCGGGTGCTGATTTTGCGGCTGAGGTATCAAAAACACGGATTAAAGCCACGAAGCTGGCAGGAAATTATTCCCTGACGCCCAACAATTTAAAATTTCTATCTCCGGAAGAAAGCATCCGTCAGTTCTCCAATTCAAAAATTTTGGCCGTAAAAAACCAAAACGCGGAAACAGGCAAACCGATGATGGGCATTCCTGTTGAATACATACCTTTTTCAGAGGTAAATAATGCATGGAGTTCAGCAAACAAAGATGAGGCAGCAAGTGTTGTTGAGCGGTGGGAAAAATCAGCCCTTGCCATAGTTGGTGTTTCTCACGAAACACTGCTGACCTCGGCTTGTATGTATCTTGGAATGAAATCCGTTATTAAGAAACATGGGGCCAATGCCATTACAATTAATTGTTTGGGAGGTTTTTACGGAGGACATATTCATGCATATCCCTGTCTGGGCTTTCACGAATTATGTAACGAAGGGTTGATTGGCGCCTGTGAGTGCGATCTGTCATCCACAGCTACCATGCTTGCTTTTTCAACAATTACTAACGGAAGACCAGGATTCATTTCAGACCCTGTGATCGACACCTCGAAACGACAGATCATCTATGCGCATTGCGTTGCTCCCAATAGGATGTTCGGCCCAAAGGGTGAGACAAATCCATTCAGGATACTCACCCACTCTGAGGATAGGAACGGAGCATCGGTACAGTCAGTTCTTCCTGTCAATTATCTGACCACATCCCTACAGATCAATAACGACAGAAAAGAAATTTTGTTTCACCAGGCCGTTGCCCGGGATAACGACCCTAACGACAGAGCCTGCAGAACCAAATTGTGTGCTGAACCACTCGGTGATATTGAGAAACTGTTCACCATGTGGGATAAATGGGGTTGGCACAGGGTAACTTTCTATGGCGATTTAAAAGACCCGGTTTTTGCGATGGCAGACAGGATGGGTTGGAAAGTCATTGAGGAGGCATAGCTGATCACCAGAATTCCATGCTAATTGTATTGTCAGGGAAGAGAAACTCTTATCTTTGGCTTCTTCAACCATTGTATATGAAAAAATCTTCGATTTTACTTATCTCATTGATTATTAGTTATTTTACTGGCAATGCTCAGGGTAATAAAACAGCATGGGATAATACCGCTGACAAAAAGTGGCCGGTTGGGTTTATACAGACAGATATTAAATCTTCTGCCGATAGTTCGATCCAAAAAGCTGTTTTTTATAAAACCAACCAGGCCAAACCTCAGCCGCTGATCGTTTCACTGCATACCTGGAGTGGCAATTATGCTCAGGAAGATCCGTTGACGAAGGAGATTCTGTTGCGCGACTGGAATTATATCCATCCCGACTTCAGAGGAGCGAATAAAACGCCACAAGCCTGTGGCAGTGAACTGGTAATTACTGATATTGAGGATGCCATCCAATTTGCCATAAAAAATGGGAACGTGGATAAAGATGAGGTGCATCTTATTGGTGTGTCGGGTGGTGGATATGCTACCTTGCTCGCCTTTATGAAATTAGACTATCCGGTCAAAAGTTTCAATGCATGGGCTTCAATTTCCAGTCTGGAAGATTGGTATTGGGAATGCAAAGGGAGAGGACTTAAATATGCCCATGATATTGAATTGGTTACATCGGAAGGAAAGGGGTTCGATGTGATGGATGCCCGAAAACGATCTCCACTGTCGATGAAATTCCAACCGATGAAACGAAAGGGATCATCCCTTCGGATATATGCCGGGATTCACGACGGATATACTGAATCTGTTCCCATCACCCAATCTATCAATTTCTTTAATAAGTTGCTTCCGGAGATGAATCCCGAAAATGGAGATAAACGGGTTGATGATCCAACAATCATCTCTTTGCTTTCGAGACAGAACAGTCTGTTTGCAGATTCCGGTCAGGTACTGGGAGGGAGAAAAATTCATTTAATCAGGGAATTACCCAATCTTAGTCTTACAATTTTTGAAGGTGGTCATGAGATGATCGTTCCCCAGGCTTTAGCACTACTGCAAACCAGTGATGAAAAACAACCGAGACTGAAAATTCTCACCATCGGAGATTCGAACGGTGCTGTCGAATATGGGTGGCCCCAGCAGCTTAGAAAACTACTTCCCTTTTCGACTATCGTAAACAAATCAATTTCAGGCAATACCATTGGATTTGACAACCTGGATCAATCAAAGCTAAACACATTAAAAAATATTGACAGGTACCTTGAGGAAGCCTGTCAGGAATTGGGCGGATCAGGGATTTTTGATTACATCCTAATTAATCTGGGAACAAATGACACAAAGAGAATTTTTATTGGCCGGCAAAGAGAGGTTGCCCAAAATATGACTACACTCGTTCAAATGATCACAAAATATATGAGTGACCATCATAAAACACTTCCCTCAATTTGTATCCTTACCCCTTCGCCAATGGATGAACATAAGGTAAACAAAGAAAAATACGGAGGAGGTGATGAACGTATTCAAAAAAACAACCTTCAATTTAAAAAGGTTGCACTGAAAACCAGGGTTGACTTTCTGGATACCTACACCACTTTAAAACAGGGATTCAATGAAAAAACGGAGGATGGGGTTCATTTGGTTGAAAAGAGCCAATTCCAGATGAGTTGTGAAATCATGAACTATTTAACAAAAAAAGCAATCCGGAATATCTGGTGAAGTGACTTAAATTACTCTAATGGAAAAGTACCTCTTCCGGAACCTCCTGACTTTTAACTCCCGGTCCTTCCCAGGTTAGATTCAGACTTTTGGCACCGCCTTGCTGAAAATAATTCACTTTTATGGGATGCCACCCTTTTTTTAGCCCGATCTTGGTGTCGAGCTTCTGAGCCCTGTGCCCACAGTCATTATCGATTATAATCCGGTCATTAATAAAAAGGACGGCCCCGTCATTCGCCTCGAGGGAGAACGTGTAAACCCCTGTCTGCGCGACTTTTAAATAGCCTGAGAAGTTATATCCAAATTGCCGGTCATCCTTGATGCTGTTTAAGTTAAAACTCTGCAAAACACCGGAATCGAGTACCGGAAGATTCTTTAAATATCCGGTATTCATCATGTCACCCTCCTTGTAAAGATAGTTCACCCCCGGCTTGAGGTTTGAAACTTCAACGGGTTCAAGCATATCAATCTTCCTGAAATGAACAGTTTCGATATAACTGGGGGGTATCCCTTTAACAAAGCTTCTGGTTTTCAGAACAGAGGTATTCGTTATTGTAATCGGGGAATTGTAACGTGTTGATTTCTCTGTTGGTTCTGCTCCATCAAGGGTGTAATGGATTTTTGCTCCGGGTTCGGTCGAAGAGAGGGCTATCGTTCTGTTTTCAAGGAAAAGGATATCTGAAAAATCGATTTTTGGACTCTTTGCATAACGGAATTTTTTAGCAGGTGAATAAGGGCGGTCCTCCTTTTTTAAACCCCATATTTTATTCGGGGTATTTGTCATCTCAAAAACAAGTTTCCCCCCATTCTGAATCTCTTTATCTTTTAAATAGGTTTTGGACAAGGGGTGCCCATTGAGGTTGGCTGACCGGATATATTTATTTTGATCACTGTTTTTGGTTGCAATTATTTCGAAGCTCTTACCGTTTTCAAGGTTTATCTTTACTTTATCAAACAGCGGGCTTCCTATCACAAAATAATCCATTCCCGGTGTGACCGCATAAAGCCCCATCGCACTCATGACGTACCAGGCCGACATTTGTCCGCAATCTTCGTTGCCATCAATTCCCTCCGGCTTATTGGAATAGAGGGTTGAAAGGATTTGGCGAACCATTTTCTGGGTCTTCCAGGGCGCCCCGACATAGTTGTATAAATATGCAATATGGTGACTCGGCTCATTTCCATGGGCATACTGACCGATAAGTCCGGTCACATCCTTAAGGTTAATCTTTGAATAGTCGGTCTTCACAGCGAAACAGGAGTCGAGCCAGGTCTCAAGAACATGATCCCCACCCATGAGCTTTATGAGTCCCTCAATATCCTGAGGGACAAAAGTGGAGTACTGCCACGCATTTGCTTCGGTATAGTGGTTGATGGTTTCCATGGGATCGAAACCTTTAACGAACTCAAAATTGCTTTTACGGCCTCTCATAAAGTTCACCTCCTCCGAGAATACATTCTTATAAAAGTCGCCCCGCTGACTGAAGTAAAGATTATCTTCCGGATTGAAATCCCGGGCAAGCCGTGTCACACACCAGTCATCATAACTGCATTCCAGAGTTCGTGACACCGATTGTCCCTTAAGGTCGGCAGGGATAAAACCGTATTGAAGGTAAAGATCTTTTTCGGGGCGGATACTGTCATTAGTGAGTTTTTTAATCGCTTCATATGCTTTGGGAATATCGTAGTTCCGGATCCCTTTCACATAGGCATCTGCGAGAACGGATAACGAGTGGTATCCGATCATGGGTGGCTCGGAACCTTCAACGCCATCAAACTCCATGATCAGGAAACGTCCGTTGTGGTCGTACCTTTCGAGAAATGTGCGGATAAACTGTGAAGTTTTCTCCCTGTTGATGATTGTATAAAGAGGATGTAACGCTCTGAACGTATCCCATAGTGAGAAGTTTGTATAGTTATCAAAATTGGTTGCCGTATAAATTTTCCCGTTGGTACTGTGGAATTTCCGGTCGCAATCCATATAAATATTTGGATGAATCAGCGAATGATAAAGCGAGGTATAAAAAAGGGTTTGCTCCGTCGGGGTTCCCCCTTCCACCTCTAACTTACCCAACTCATTATTCCATGCTCTCTTGGCCTCTTCAACAACGCCATTAAAATCCCAACCTTTTAATTCTGTTTCAAGGTTATTCCTAGCTCCCTCCACACTTACCATCGAGATACCCACCTTGAGAAGTATTGTTTCATGAGCTTTCGCCTCAAAACGGAAAAATCCATTAAGATGGTCCCCATTAACTGTTTTGAACTCCTTCACAGGATTACCATCTTTGGTACAGTCAAAACGTTTAAATGGTTTGGAGAATCTTGCCACGAAATAAACCCGGTTATTGTTGCAGCCTGAGATCTCATCCCCATTGACGGATAAGAATCCTTTTTCCAGTTTTAAAACAACGGTTTCATTTTTTGATTCAGGGAAAGTGTATTTGTGGAAGCCCACCCTGGTGGTGGCAGTAAGTTCAACTGTAATATTTGAATCGTCAAGTTTCACGCTATAATATCCCGGAGATGCTATTTCATTAACATGCAAAAACTTAGAAGACAAATGGTTATCTTCAAGTACAGGCATAAAAATAACATCTCCCGGAACTCCGTTTCCACCACCTGCCATTCCGCTCAGATGGGTATGGCTGAAACCGTTAATTATACCTGATTGCCCATCTGCATTGTAATTTAAATAAGGACCCAGCTGAACCATTCCATAGGGAAGTACCGGACCAGTAAATGTATTCCCGCTGCCGATGGTCCCGACAAAGGGGTTGACCAGTTTTGTGAAGTCGCGGGTTTGCGAGTTATCCCGGGCGAATAAGGTGGGTAGGATAAAAAGTTGAAGGATCAGTAAGAGGTATCGGGTGGTTCTCATATTAGAATTGTGAATTGGATGTCGAAAATTTTATATTGATAGCGACCGGGTGACTTGGAGTCATCCGGTCACTATTTTACGGATCCAGTGGCTCATCAAAATCGATCTGAAGGGAGGTGGCAAGCGGATAAAACTCTGCCTCGGTTTCCGAGATTCTGTTGCCGTTTTTATATGCCACATAACCCAGTTCTTGAATGCAGCGATTCTCCATCCCTTTACCGGATATGTACTGACTTTGTTCCTTATTGCTGTAGCTTAAACATGGTTTATCCATCGGGATGCCATTCCGGAAGATTAATCGTGCACAATTGCGCATATTGGTGGAGGTGTGCCGGGCATGAGGCTCCATAATAATCGCATTTTCTGGAACATGCATCGTTTCAATAAGGAATCGTTTCATCTCTTCGGCTTCGCTGTATTTCGTTTTAAACGGATGGACCTTACCCCCTGAAACCATGATAAACGGGGCAATCCCCACCTTCCAGCGATTTGCTGCGCCACGGCACCTTAACATTCCGATCGGACTTATCTGCTGGTCATAAACTTCGGGACCTTCGCCCGGAACCAAAATCAATGAATACTTAAAATCGGCCCACTTGACGGTTTTAATCCTGTCGTATGCAAGCTTATTACATCCCGACTCCATAGGCTCATAATCGGCTGCGCGGTTACGCTCATTAACTTCGATGGCGTGCAAAGCAAAGGTCATAGCCGGCATAAAGAACAGCCGTTCGTTTTTCACCTCCCCCAAAACTGTACTTGAGAGAAAATCGATAAAATTCGGGTAGTATTTCCAATGCACGTCTACACTTACGGAATCGATATCCGGATAATTTGGTTTTGAACCTCCCGCATAAACCTTGATGGCCTGGTTAACTGCTTTGGCATCCTGCTCCCAGGCTTTCCGAAGCAGCTCCTGTTGCGGCAGTTCTCCAAACAGATTATAGCAACCTGATGGAATAAGATGCTTTTGCACCATAGCCTTAAATTCGCTATGTAAACCATATAAATTCACAAGACGATCACCAACGACCTGAATATCAGAGGCGCTGAATTTGATACTCTCCAGATAGCAGTTCACGCTATCGCCACAGCTCCGGAGTTTAAACTTTAGATTTTCTTTCTTTATGTTTCCAATCTTTGATAACTCCGCATCGTCAGAGATCAGCTTGTTTACCTCAGGCAACTGCTGCAGTAAGGTGAGCAGATAGTAGTTTTTGGATTGGACATAACTCTCCGCTTTTACAAGCGAATATTTCCGGTCTGGTGGTCCTCCGGCCAATAAATTACCGGAAACCATAATTAGGGATAAAATAATCAGGCAAATCTTCATTTTATTTTGGTTCTATGACATTTAATAGATATAACTAAAATTATAAAATCTGTTCCAGGCAATAATTTGAAATACAAATTAAAAATTTTCACGGCAATTTATTTTATGATCTGTCGGAGAGCTATTTTTTGATTAACCAAACTTCTGTTATTTCAGGATCACCCCAATTCAATGTTAGCTTTCCACTTTTAATTGTTCCTGCAGGTACATGATATTCTATTATTGCACCCTTGTCTTGACTAAAATTGAATGGCTTTACCCACTCACCATTCATTCTTAACTGATCAACGCGATAACCCGTAACCCGCGCATCATAACTGGCTGAACGATCAAGATTTTCGTAAACTACTGCAACCGGATTATCCATGCTTACGAGCCATGAAAGACGCAAGCGATTAAATCCCTCCTCCCAGTACCAATATCCCGGATTTGGATTCCGTTCCATAAGCGGATCACTGTTAAGCCCCTCGCCACGAACAAGATGAGGAGATCGGTCCAGTGTTCCCAGATCATCATAATAGCTCCCCTTCCCCGGATTTTCCCAGTTGCAAATCACACTTATCTGTTTTAGTTTTACTTCCTCTGTATTAGACTTCAGAATTTTAGCAAACTCATCTTCCAGCCAAAGACGGTTATTCATTGGTAGATCGAGGTAATCGATGATAGCTCCCCTGTTAAGGCCGATGGCATTGTATTTTTTAACGCTTGTCTGAAACCCAATCGTATTAAACAATATCTTCGCGGAGGCCTCAATCTCATTTCTTAATTCTGGCGAAGCAGGTACAGTGACTGCGAGATTCAGGATTTTCAATGATCTTCTTATTGCTGTATCTGCACCGGTTTTCGCAGCTTCAGAAAGTAAATGGTTAACCTGCTTCTCCAGATTTCGCTCATAGATCAGGCGGTTTCGGATATAAGCATCATATTTGCTTCTTAGCTGAAACAATTGCCACCGCCAATTACGAGCCAATTCTGGGGCTTTTCCCTCTAGAATTTTCCAAAATCTTAATGTAGTCTCCACAGAACCATTTTGAGCCAAGGCCCCGATCCAGTTGTTTTCCAAAGCAAGGATTCCGTCTGCAACGGATCCTGCCAGATCAGGACGAAAGAAGAAACGGGCATAATCTTTAAGTATCTCCTGAATATCAGCATCCGGATCCCACCCTTTGGCACTCCAGATGATCTTATTCAGATCATCATGCATACCATCTGAATAGGAAATAAATCCATCTGTAAGCGGGGCAAATGTATTATGAATTAACGAATAATAAACCGGCTGGGGGTTTGGACACTCCCGGCCAAGGGTCCTTGCCAATGCGGGATCCCACCATGAGACAGGATACTGACAGCGACAGGAGTGAGTGATATCGGGATAATGGCGAAGCTTGTATTTTTCAGGTAGTCTTTCTCTTGTGTAAGCAATAGGTGGACTTCCCGGTCCGTTAACAAGGCCGCCTAACCAATCCGGCATATTCGTCCTTAAATAACTAAAGACATAATCAATCTCTTCGTTATCAAAACTCTGAAGCGAAAGCCATATTTTTGCCCTGGGATGTTTCTGTTTAAGATATTTTGAAAGCTCTTCGAGATAAGGGAGAATTAATTTAGGATGGTTATTCCCAGGATCACCTCCGGGAAAGAATACCCCATCCAATCTTGGGCAAGCGTCATACATCACTTTATGTTTAGCGATCGCCTCCCCCCTTTTCGATTTGTCAGCAAGGTCCAATTCAGAGGGTGTCCAGACCCAGTAATCCAGATCGTACTTTTCACAAATTTTGCTTAGCCGGATATTCATAACGTCCGGATTAATTTTCATATGCGGACTATTCCCTGAATGAAAGGGGATATTTTCAATACTGTTTGTCCCAAACAACGCAAGTTCCCGAATATACTGATCATAGATTTCGGGTGTCCATGCATCATATGAATTTGCTGTTGCCCGATAACCAATCTGGTGTCCGCGCATCGGGTAAGCCGGCGAGGATGTGATATCTGTATTTTGAGGAAAGGAAAGATTCCCCTTCCCCCATTCGACCATTCTAAGCAGCTTACCCACCCCAAACAGAACTCCGCGACCACCTGATCCGGAAATAAAAACATTTACTCCGGCCCTCTTTCTTATAATTTTCAAATTGTACCCTTCCGGGTTAAGCTTAATCCCGGCGAATCGGTTATCTGATGATAGATAGATCACATTCCGATGCCCCTCAGGTTTTGTAACTATTTCCCACCTGAATCCTGTCCGCTTTTCGATTTCCTCCATCAAGACCTGAGCTGCCACACTCTCAGAAGAGTTATTTCTGTCTCCTATAACAATCACAACATTTTCCAGGTTATCTTTTTCAACGCTTTGACAACCGGTAAAAAGGATAAAAAATGCAGCCTTAAACAGAATCGCAAGGAATAAAGCTTTTCCCAGAAAGATTTTTTTCATTGTGAGACACTTTATTTTCATACCAGAATTGACTTCCAAATGTATTATACCTCAACTCATCCAATAATCCGGCTATTTTTTATGAAACAATACCCGGGCAGGTATTTCTTCTTTTAAGATACCCGGTCCCTGCCATGAAACAATAAGTCCGTTTCTCCCACCCTCCTGGAAATATTTCACAGAGATCGGGTGAAGGCCGGCCTTCAAATTAACCGACTTTTTGACTTCTACCACGGGATGAAGCCCGTCATTGTTAATCAGCACACGATCGTCAATAAAAAATTTACCTCCATCGTTTGAAGCAAGGAAGAAGCTGTATTCTCCATCTTTGGGGATATCGATATACCCCTCATAGTCGAATGAGAAGAATTGATCCTTCTCTTTTGGTTCAATCGTAAAATTCGGAACCACACCTGTTTTTAAAGGGGGCACATTCAGAATATCATTCACCATGCGATAAATACCGTGTGTATAATTATACAGGAGCCCTTTTTCAACCTCGCTTTTGAGCACGGGTTTGGCAATTCCTGCTTTTTGAATCACAGCTGTTGCAGGCAAACCGGATTGTACTCCCCTGAAGGCCTTCATTTTAACAGTTGTAGTTTTGTTTACAGTAAAAGGCTTACTGTAAATCTGCGAATCTTTATCCGGATCAGAACCGTCAAGGGTATAATGTATTTGGGCCCCTTTGGTATCGCACGCAAGTTTAACCACTCTTTCGGTGTCAAATAACCGATCAGTATTTGTGATATAGGGCGTTGTAACGATGGCTTCCACATCCATTTTCTGAGGTGATTCGGAGGTAACAGCCCAGGTTTTATTGGGTTTAGGCCCCATCACAAGCACAAGCTTTCCTCCATTGACGAGGTCTGTATGTCGAAACCAGAATTTATTGAGCGCTTTGCCGTTCAACGTAGCCGACTGAATATACCGGTTTACTTTGGAACTGTTCTTTGCTTCAATAATGAATTCGTTGCCTTTGTAGTATTTTTCGTCAATCTTAATGGTTATCTTTTCAAAAATGGGACTTGAAATTTCATAGACAGGATCGACGGATGAGCCTCCATCCATCTCAAAGAGTCCCATGGCGCTCATCACATACCATGATCCCATCTGCCCCTGATCTTCATCGCCATGATATCCATCCACGGGATCGGTTCCATAAAAACCATCCAAAATCTCGCGTACCCAATATTGCGTTAACCACGGTTTTCCCGAGTAATTAAAAAGCCAGCCTGACTCCATATTAGGCTGATTACCATGATTTACATACTCTGTTGTAAACCAAGGACGTGATTTCTCAAACCCTTTTTCGAGACGGTTATTGAACTCCTCTTTCCCCATCAGGGAGATCAGTCCTTCGAGGTCATGCGGTACAAACCAGCTAAACTGCCAGGCATTTGCCTCCACATAATCCTTCGAGCCATATCCGAAATTCTGCCCCTGGCCACCAGCGCCTTTATCATAACTAAAATCTTCGAACCAGGGTCCTCCCGCATATTTTGGCCTCATATAACCCGATGAGGGATCAAAAACGTTGCGGTAATATTGTCCCCGCTGCATGAAATAGGTATAGTCATCCATTTCACCGAGCGATTTGGCCATCTGGGCTACACACCAGTCATCATAGGCATATTCAAGTGTGTTGGATACCGGACCTTCACCGGCAGGAACATAGCCATTCTCCAGATAGGTTTTCAGATTCCTATTACCGACATATCCCCCGCATTCATGTGGCCTGCCAGGGTTCATCTGAATCTCTTTCATCGCCTTGTAAGCCTTTTCGGCATCAAATCCGCGAATCCCTTTCTGCCAGGCATTTACGATTAACGGAATCTGGTGGGCGGCAACCATTATGCTTGAATATTCAAGTCCCCCGGGAGCATCGGGGAGCCAACCTCCTTTATCGTACAATTCCAGTTCTGAGTTGACCCATTTTTCGGCAATATCCGGCGTCACCAGGCTCCAGAGCTGATTCAGATTCCAGAATGATCCCCAGAAAGCATCGCAACCTAATATCGGGGAATCAGGATTTTTCGCCTGCTGAACCTTTTCGCACATATCGGTATATTTCCCGTTCACATCACTGAAGATGGTCCGCGAACAATAGGCGCGATACATGTTGGTGTAAAACTTCATCTTATCGGTTTCCGTACCACCTTCAACTTTCACCTTACCCAGTAAATTATTCCAGATCTCCCGTGCATTTTGGTGAACGGCTTCAAAATCCCAGCCAAACGGATCCATCTCTGTGGTCAGGTTCAGCCGCGCCTGTTCAATATTTACGTATGAAATGGCCGTCTTTAACAGAACTTTCTGGTCATCCTTTAAATCGAATTTGAGGAATGCCCCGATATCCGAATCTTTTGTAATTCTTATCTCGTCTGTTTCATTGACAAGATCAGTGCCCGTCCAGCCTCCCAGAGAGGTAAACGGACGATTGACGCGTGCGACAAAATAGAGGGTGTATTCGTTCCATTCACCGGCTTTGCGTTTGACATAACCTTCAATCTCCGTGTTGCTTACTTTTCGGATTGATGCCTCTACTATTGTTGAGGGCTCTTCTTCAGCTACTTTAAGATCAAAAAGAACCCGACCGCTCCCCTTTGCGGGAAAGGTATACCGTTGAAATCCTGCGCGGGTTGTGGTAGTCAGCTCTGCCTTTATCTTATAATCATCGAGTAAAACGGAGAAATAACCCGGCGAGGCCTCAATATTTTCAGGATGAATCCGGGAGCGATATCCGGCATCCGGATTTTCTGAGCTGCCCGGCTGAATTTCAATTGCTCCCATCGTGGGCATTGTTATAAACCCGCACATCATCCATGAATGGACATGCCCGAATCCTGAGATGCTTTTAATTTTATATTCATAACCGGCGCCAAGCTTATATTGCGTCTCATCGGTATTATCGGGGCTTAACTTCACCATTCCAAAAGGGAGGCACGGTCCGGGATAGAGCATCCAGCGTGCGCCGGAGGTTCCGATCATCGGATTTACATAGTCGACTGGTTGTTTATTTTGCCCAAACAACCCCAAATGAAACAGTGTAACTGCAAGAAAAATTACAGAAGATAAAATCTTGAAATTCCCTGATTGATAGTTTCTCATTGATTTTTAGATTTAAATAAGATGGATGCCGGGATAGGTTGATACCTGATTTCGTCAGAGCTGTAGGAAACCGATAAAAATTTGCCACCACCGCCCTGAAAATACTCAACAACAATCGGGTGTCTTCCCTTTTCGAGATGGATCGTATTGCTCATCTCCTTCGCCCCGTGCTCCCCGTCATTGTCTATAAACAGCTGGTTGTCGAGATACAATTTGCTTCCATCGTTTGAGGTGAGATATAGGGTATATTTCCCGGCTTTATCGATCTGAATAAAGGTTTTAAGCTGAAGCACAAAATCATGTTTGGGATTCCGGATCTTCGCCAGATCAAATTCGTAGGTGCTCCCTTGATCGATGGGTTTTAACTTCGTCAGATCGGGGATTTTGATGAATTTACCACTGAAAACGGAATAGAGGATCCCATTAGTGCCCGGATCGATATAATCGTAGATTACCCTGGACTGATTGCTCGAACGAAAGCCTGTACGGAATGCCTGTGCCCGAAGGACCGTCTTACCCGTTATTTCAATAGGATTTTTATAGATTGGAGATCCGTTATTCAATTCTGAACCATCCATGGTATAGCGGATTATTGCAGCTGAATCGGCACAGGTAATTCTGACATGGAGCTTCTCCCCGATGGTTACCAGGGTATCCGAGGGTGTTATCACCGGAGTAGAAGCATATGGTTCCGTGACGATCTTCTTCACACCCGCCGAAGTAAACGAGTATTTTCCCGATTTGACTTCAAAGATTGCCAGGTTCTCTTCCCATCTTATAAACCTAATGCCCTCACCATTTGAGGCTAACTTACCACCCTCCATTACATCTTCCTTGTTCAGTGTTGGGACATACACGGTGGCAGAACTATTTGCCGGGATCGTAATATCCCATTTGAATTTGTCATTTGTAAGGTTCCATCTGCTGACTATTTTCCCATAGATTGAATTATACGATGCATCAACATAGGTTAAATCGCCCACGACCTGAGGTTTCATGAGGATATGTTTGAATCCCGGGATGTTCGGATCGGGTTTGATTCCCGCCAGATTTTCATAGTACCAGATGATCAGATCTCCCAGCAGCATTACATGATTTCCGGAATTCATACCCGGGTCACCATATTTCCCGTTCCAGAGTTCCCAAATGGTTGTGGCTCCCTGATTCACCATATAACCCCAACCAGGATAGGTGGACTGAGCGGCCAGCAGATAGGCCACATCGGCATGTCCTGAGGATGTTAAGGCGCGCATCAACCATTGCCCCCCGATAATTCCATGGCCGACATGCCCACCATTTTCACTAAGGGTTTTTTGAAGCAGATTCTCCACAATTTTCTCCTTATATTCCAGAGGTACAAGGTCAAAGGCGAGGGCTAAAATATTGGCAGTACAGGTATTATTGCTGTACTTAATCAAACTTTTATCCAAAAACTTGTTATTGAAGGCCACCTTCATCTGATCGGCGGTTTTGGAGTAGGCTGCCGCATCACTCTCTTGACCCAGCAACCGGGCAAACTTCGCCATCAGTCTGAGCTCACCATAAAAATAGGACGTTCCGATAAAGTCGGCCCGTGTAATCCGTTGCGGATCGTTTGAATTCGTGAAGGTGAGTACTTCGGGAGGAACACACCAGTCACCGTACATGTCTTTGGGCATAATGTCCTCATTAAGGAACCCACTCATGTGTGCGATCCACTTTTTCATCGCCGGATAATTGGTCTCAATCGTCTTTAAATCGCCATACTGGGTGTACAACATATCCGATGCAAAGAGAAAGGTGCCTGGCCAGGTGGTGTTATCGGTATAAAATGGCCAGAAAGAGGGAGCAACATCTGAAAGACTTCCGCTCTCTAACTGTGTATCGTTAATATCTGTCACCCACTTATTATAAAGTTTAGAGATATCAAAAATATAGCTCTCACCTGTACATTCAGCCGAGCGGTCGCCCAGCCAGCCCTGCCGCTCATCACGCTGCGGACAGTCGGTGGGAATGCTTCTGTAATTCCCCCTGATCCCCCAGTATGCATTTTTATAAACACTATTAATCAATGGATTGGAGCAATTAAATGAGCCATTGACCTCAAGTGCATCATGGATCACTTTCCCTTTGATAGCGGAGAGTGTTGGAGTACCCGGGTATCCGGTCATTTCGACATATTGAAAACCGTGGTAGGTGAATCGGGGTTGCCATCGCTCAGCCCCCTCACCTTTCAGAATATAGGTATCGGTGACCTCGGCGGTACGGATATTATCAAGGTAAAGCGACCCGTCGTCTTTTAAACGTTCTGCAAACCGAAGGGTAACTTTATCCCCCTTGTGCCCTTTTACAAAAAGCTCCGCCCAACCCACCATATTCTGTCCCATATCAAAAATATAGGTACCGGGTTTAAGCTCTTTCACCGAGACAGGGGATACCTCTTCCATTATTTTTATCGGATCGATGTATTGTGAAACCAATTTTTCGCCAGGTTTCGTCACCAGCTGAGCATTCTGCCAGCCCGAATCGTCAAAATCGGCTCTGCTCCAGTCTTTGATCTCCATATTGGAATCGTAATACTCGCCATCATATTCGCTGTTTTTGCGGATCGGGCCATTGGCAGTCAATTTCCAGGTTTCATCGCTTAGTACAGTGGCCGATGTTCCATCCTCATACTGAATCTCCAGTTGACAGATCACCTTTGGGAAACCATAGCTCTTGGTCCGTTCTGTTCCACCGGCCCTTGATGCAAAGAAACGGCCGTTTCCCAGGATCACCCCGATAGCATTTTTACCCGGCTGCAGGTTTTTCGTTACGTCGAAGGTGATGTAAAAAGCCCTTTTGTTGTATTCGGTCAATCCAGGAGCCAAAACCTGATCCCCGATTTTCGCCCCGTTCAAATAAAATTCAAACAGACCAAGACCAGAAACAAATGCGGTTGCACTCTTTACTTTTTTCTCAACAGCAAATTCGTGCCTCACCATCCTCGCGGAGAGGGATTTATGTGCCGATAGGGTGTCGTCATTCCCCACTGTTTTGTCCAATCCGATCCATTTTGCTTTCCATGCTGCATCATCCAAAAGTCCGGTCGTCCAGAAGTTTACCTCGCTGCTATGCGAAACACCATCCTGATCCCATATGGTTACTTTCCAGAAATATTTTTGGTTACCCAGCAGTGGCTTACCTTCGTATTGGATCTGAATCGATTTATCCGAGGTGATTTTTTGACTATCCCAGGTATCCCCAATATTGTCACTTAGTTTTTGCAGATCTGAAGAGACGAGTATCTGGTAAGCTGCCTGTGCCGCACTGCGGTGATCCGATTCCAGGTTCCAGCTAAATCGCGGGTGTTCAATATCGACACCCAACGGATTTGTTTTGTACTCACATCTTAAATTGGTGATATTAACCTTACTACTTTCGCTGCAGGCACCAGTAAAAAGAGTTAATACAAAGAGGATCAATGAAATTCTCATTGGATATTTTGTTTTTCAGTTAGTCCAAAATGGAAATCGGGTTGACTATCAAAAATAGGTTACATGAATGTCGGATACTTCTCTAATTTTGGTTAAAGCACATTAAATATTGATTATTTAAAACGTATGACTTTATAGCGACGTTAGCTGCGTGAATCTTTAGGCTATGATCAGTGGAAGGTCACAGGATTACAGAAACCCAATGGAGGAATGGGGATACGACTCCGGCCGGAGAGGCATAACTCCCTGAATTATTTGTCCTAAACACCCGAATCGCCCGGATTCATAAAGCACTATTCTTCCCCTATTTCCCGTTATCGTTGGAATAAGTTAACCCCCACGGTTTGCGGATATGATCCATGATTTCCATAATCTGAACCGATTCATCCAATGGCATGAGCGGGGATTCTTTGAGTCCTGCTCTCAGGCAGCGCATCACCTCTTCCGCTTCGTAATTGAGGGCATTGCCAATAATGGGTTCCTCAAGCTGATCTGTTTTTACCTTATTTATGACTAAAGAAGCCTTTGTTGGGACCGCAAAGACATCCTCAATTTTGATGTATCCCTCTGTACCAAAGATGTATGCCTCATTGACTGCGGCAGTTCTCAAGGCAAACGATAAATCTGCAATTTCGCCATTATCATACTTTAAAATTGCAACTCCCTGTTCATCAGAGCCCCAATCGCCAATGTGGCCGATACCCACTTTTTCGACTGGGAATTTCTGAAAGATCATTGAGGCAAAAGAGATTACATAGACACCCACATCCAGCAGGCTTCCACCGCCCAGGTCGGGATTCATTTGACGCGCCCCCGGAGGGAAAACACCTCGGGCACAACGCGAAGCCCTTACCATGCGCACCTCGCCGATTCGCCCCTCCGATATCCAGTTTAATACTTTTTTGATGAGAGGAACGTGACGTGTGATCATTGCTTCCATAAGGAATACATTCTCTTCGCGTGCCACACGAACCATATCTTTTGCTTCATCTGCATTGATTGTAAACGCCTTTTCACACAAGACAGCCTTCCCCTTTTGCATGCACATCACACTGTTTTCGAGATGAAAGGTGTGCGGAGTACCAATGTAAATCACATCAATATCGGGATCACCGGCAAGTTCCTCATAGGTGCCATACGCTTTGGGAACAGTATATTTACCGGCAAACTTCCGGGCTGTATCAAGATCCCGGGATGCAACAGCAACCAGCTCTGCGTCGGGTAATAGTGCGAGGGCATCGGCAAATTTCTTTGAGATATGTCCTGTACTCAGGATGCCCCATTTGATTCTATTTTCCATATATAAGCCAACTTATCAATGTTTAAAATCCATTATTTATGATAAAGGACAGATGCCGGAATTACCTCTTTTGTAATTCCGGGCCCTTTCCAGCTGACCACATTCGAAAAGCCGCCACCCATCTGGAAATACTTCTCGCCGATCGCATAGGTTCCGGCTTTTAAAGATACCGTTCGGGATGAAGGTGTTGCGGTCCGCGGCCCATCAGCATCGATAAACCGTTTTCCATCCATATAAAGGACACCGCCATCATTGGTTGAGAGAAAAAAGGTGTAGACCCCATCTTTGGGAATTCGAATATAACCCGAATAGGTAAACGCAAAAAGTCCGTCGTTTTCCCGCTCTTCGATATTGAAGTCGGGGGTTATCCCAACTTTCACGGGTTTCAGCTTATCCAACTCATCAACATACATCACATGGTCTTCGAAATAGGAGTAGTTTAGACCTGGTTTTAAATCCATCGCCTCATAATTCTTAAACTTAGCAAGATCTATTTTAGCGAGCTTTTCAATTTTAGCACAAACGATGGTACTGGTAAGCAGTCCCCCCTTTTTTGCGAAAAACTTAATTTGGGAGGTTTTATTCAATTCAAATGGTTTTGTGAACCTCGCTGATTTGGTGGTTGGCTCACTGCCGTCAACGGTATAATAAATCGCTGCACCTTCAGTATCGCTTCCAAGGGTAATTGTTGCTTTATCGAAGAAATAATTCTCCCTGATTTTATACCAGGGCATTGCCACTGCTGGGACAAGTTTTTGGGTGAATGGCCTGTCACCTTTTGAGGTTCCCCAGCTATAATTTGGTTTTTCGCCCATCTGAAAAACTATTTCACCTCCACTCAGGATTTCCTGATGTGTAAACCACGATTTAGAATAGGCTTTCCCGTTTAGGGTTGCAGACTGGATATAGCGGTTTTTCTCTGAAGCATGGTTCGTGCGAATTTTAAACTGTTTTCCATTTTCAAGATTGATCGTAACCTTATCAAACAAAGGGGAACCGATTGAATAGGAGGGCTCCCCGGGCAGAACAGGGTAAAAGCCCATGGCGCTCATCACATACCATGCCGATATTTGTCCGCAATCTTCATTCCCGCTGAGTCCTGCGGGGGCATCATCATAAAGTGAGCGAAGAATCTCTCTTACATAGTGTTGCGTCTTCGGAGCAGCCCCTGCATAGTTATAGAGGTAGGCAATCTCATGACTCGGTTCATTACCATGGGCATACTGTCCAATTAAACCGCTGGCATCCACCACATTCTTGTCAAACCTGCTTTTATGGGTGAAAAGGGTATCGAGCCACTGAATAAATTTGGAATCTCCACCCTGCAGATTGATCAACCCGTTTACATCATGGGGTACAAATGCGCTGTATTGAAAGGAGTTTCCCTCAACATAATGGCCGCTGGGCTCTGCGGGGTCAAAGGGCTCTACCCAGCTGTAATCGCTGTTTTTTGGTCGCATAAACCCTGTTGAGCGATCGAACATATTTCTATAAAACTGCGCACGCTGTTGATAAAGCAGATAATCCTCCTTTTTATTAAGAAGTTTCGCCATTTCTGCGAGGCACCAGTCGTTGAAGGCGTATTCCATCATCTTAGCCACGGAACCTCCTGTTCCTTCAATATCGGCAGGGATAAATCCGAGGTTGTTCAGATACGGGATATTTTCCATCGCCTTTTTCATCCCCGCATAGGCAAGTTCAACATCGTAATTCCTGATCCCTTTGCTGTAGGCATCAAGGATTAAGGGGAGTGAGTGATTCCCGATCATGTCGCCCGATTCGGTAGCCTGCATTTCCCAACGGGGTAAATTTCCGCTGGTCTTAAACCTTTCCAGGAAATTCAGAATATAATTAGTTATTCCGGATGGCTCAATAATGGTGAGCAATGGCATTTGTGTTCTGAAAACATCCCATAACGAGAAAATGGTATAATTGGTAAACCCTTCGGCTTTATGAACCTTATGATCGATACCACGATACCTTCCATCACTATCCATAAACAGGTTCGGGGCCAGCGCAACATGGTACAATGATGTATAAAAAATGGAGCGCTCTTTTTCAGTTCCCCCTTCCACCTCTATTTTGGAGAGGTATTTATTCCATTTATCCCTTGCTTTCTCCCTTATACCGTTGAAATCCCATGCGGGATTTTCGGTTTCAAGGTTCCTTTGAGCCCCCTCAGCACTTACCGCCGAGATTCCTATCTTCACGAGAATCGACTCCCCCTGTTTGGTATTAAAGGTTACAAATGCCTTGATATTCTTCCCTTCTGCAGAACTTACATGCGTGCTAATTGTGTCGTTTCGGGCAATTCCGAATTTTTTGAATGGCTTTGAAAACCTTGCACAGAAATAATCGTATTTTTCGACAGCCCATCCGGTAGTTAAGGTTACTCCTGTAATTGTTGAATCATTCAGGATCTGAATCGATGAATTAACGATTTTCCCCCGGTGCTTCAAATCTATCAGAATATTGGAATTTACCGATTCCGGAAAGGTATAACGATGAAAACCGGTCCTTTCAGTAGCTGTTAATTCCGCTATTACCTGATAATCATCCAGCAAAACCTTATAATATCCTGGCGATGCCTCCTCGTTTTTATGGCTGAATGAGGAACGATAACCCGATTTGCTTTTGGTTTCGTCTCCTGCAACTATTTTAACCTCACCAACTGTTGGTATAACTAAAATATCACACAGTTCCGGTGATCCGGTTCCGCTTAAATGGGTATGACTGAACCCCATAATGGTCTGATCTGAATAGTGGTAGCCCGAACATCCGTCCCAGTTTGCCATACGTGTATCGGGACTAAGCTGAACCATTCCATGTGGAAGCACCGCCCCGGGATAGGTGTGCCCGTGATCGCCTGTTCCCACAAAGGGGTTGACAAACCTGGTTAAATCACGGGTTTGGGTCTTATGCTGAGCATAGCCAGCGGTTATATTCAGAGAGAATAGCAGAAGGATTAACAATCTTATGGTTCGCATTTATGTCTGGTTTGCTCGTTTGTGTATCAGAAAGTTGGATAATCCTCAAAAATACCACCAACATTTGCTTATTACTTCTGCAATATTGGATAAAGCACATTAAATATTGATCGTTTGATCCACCATAAAGGGACATGCTTCAACGTTAAGGAGGCTATTGGAATCAATCGCTTTCAGAAAAGATCATCCTTTAGGCTTTTCCATTTGCAGCATGTCCGTACTACAATCAACAATAATATAGACATTTTAACCCTCTCGTTCAGATGTTTATCGCTGTCAGGTATATTCCTATAAACGGGTTTTTTATCGTCAGTTAATCCTTCGATTTAAACAAGATCGATTCCGGAATTGGTTGGTACCGGATATCGTCAGAACTATAGGCCGCCAAAAGTGTTTTTTGCCCTCCGCTCTGGAAATAATCAATGCGTATCTGATGCATCCCCTTCTCCAGATTGAGGGAGTTGCTCATCTCTTTGGTCCCATGCTCACCATCATTGTCAACAAGCAGATTATTATCGATATACAATTTACTCCCATCATTTGAAGTCACATAAAATGTATACTTGCCAGCCTTATCAATCTGAATAAACGATTTAAGCTGAACAGCAAAATTCACCTGAGGGATCTCTTTTCTCGGAAGAGCAAACTGGTACAGACTCCCTTTAACCACAGGCTTTAATTGATCACAATCCGGAACTTTCGTAAATGTCCCTTTGTAAAGTGACCACAATATTCCGTTCTTAACAGGATTTACATAGTTATAGATCGCGTGAATCTGATTACTCGAATGGGCACCTGTCTGGATTGCTTTTGCCTTCACGATAGTATTTTGTGAAATCTCTATCGGATTGGCATAAACAGGCGAAGTTTCATCAACCTCCGTTCCATCAATTGTATAATGAATCTTAGCATTTGAATCTGTACTATTAATTCGGATAAGCAATTTATTCCCAGTTGCGATTACGGTGTCTTTCGGTGAGATTACTGGTGTTGCAAGATACGATCCGGTTGTAATTTTCTGCACTCCGGCTGAGCTAAATGAATATTTACCTGATTGTATTTCAAACACTTCCAGATTATCTTCCCATTTTACAAATTTCACACCTTCACTTTTTATAGCTGACTTTTCTCCATCCATCACCTCCTCTTTGTTTAATGTTGGGATGTAAACGGTGGCACTTGTGTTTGCTGGGATCGTTACCTCCCATTTGAACCTGTCATTTTCAAGCTTCCAACTGCTGCTGATCTTTCCGTAAATGGAGTTATAGGAGGCATCAACATAGGATAGATCCCCTAAAACATAAGGTTTCATGATCATATGCCTGAATCCCGGGATCTCAGGATCGGCCTTGATGCCGGCGAGGTTTTCGTAAAACCACGTGATCAGATCGCCCAGCAGCATCACATGATTTCCTGAATTCATACCCGGATCGCCACGGTCTCCATTCCACAATTCCCAGATCGTTGTCGCCCCCTGTTTGACCATATAGCCCCAACCCGGATAGGTTGATTGTGAAGCCAACGCATAGGCCACATCGGCATGTCCGTTGTAAGTTAGCGCTCTCATCAACCATTGTCCGCCAACTAACCCATTTCCAATATGTCCGCCATTTTCACCGAGTATTTTCTGTAACAGATTGTCAGTAATTTTCGCTTTATATTGATCAGGCACAAGACCAAATGCAAGTGGCAGGATATTCGCAGTACATGTGTTATTACTGTATTTAATCTCATTTTTATCCAGAAATCGATCGTTAAATGCAACCTTCATTTCACCAGCCGTTTTGGAATATTTTGCAGCATCGCTCTCCTTCCCCTGTAAACGGGCAAATTTTTCCATGAGTCTTAACTCATAATAAAAATAGACGGTTCCAATAAATTCCGAGCTTGTAATTCTTGTCGGATCACTCGAGTTGATGAGCCTGAGATCTTCGGGGGGAACACACCAGTCACCATAAGTATCCTTTGGCATTATGTTATTATTCAGATACTTGATCATATGATCAATCCACTTTTGCATAGCGGGATAATTGGTTTCGATGGTCTTTAAATCGCCATATTGGGTATAAAGCATATCCGAGGCGAAGAGAAAAGTCCCGGGCCAGGTGGTATTATCGCTGTAAATAGGCCAGTAGGATGGAGCTACATCGGGGATGCTGCCGCTTTCAAGCTGGGCGTCACGAATGTCGGTGACCCATTTTGCGTAGAGTTTTGAAAGATCAAAGATGTAACTCTCGCCTGTACACTCAGCAGACCTGTCTCCAAGCCACCCCTGCCGTTCGTCCCGCTGGGGACAGTCAGTCGGAATGGATCTGTAATTCCCCCGGATCCCCCAGAATGCATTCTTGTAAATACTATTAATCAAAGGATTGGACGTTGTAAACGAACCTGTAACCTCGAGGGCATCGTGGACCACCTTCCCTTTGATTGCAGATAAGGCTGGATCACCCGGATAACCCACCATCTCCACATATCTGAATCCGTGATAGGTGAAGCGTGGCTCCCATTTCTCCTGCCCATCACCTTTTAGAATATAGGTATCCGTTACTTCGGCGCTCCGGATATTCGCCAGAAAAAGGGTACCATCACTATTTAAAGTCTCAGAAAATCTAAGGGTTACTTTGTCTCCTTTCTTTCCTTTCACATTTAATTCAACCCATCCAACCATATTCTGACCCATATCAAAAACAGAGGTTCGCTGATTCAGTTTGGTCACCGACACTGGGGTGATTTCCTCCATAACCTTTAATGGATCCGAAGGTTGTGCCACCAACTCCAGACACGGTTTCTTCACAGATTCGGCATTTATCCATTTGGCATCATCAAAACCGGGCTTGTTCCAATTCTGAATTTCCAGACGGGCATCATAATACTCGCCATCATACTCATTATTTTTGCGGATCGGTCCGTCAGTAGTAAGTTTCCAGGTTTCATCCGATAAAATTAAATCCGTGGTACCATCCTCATATTCAATCTCAATCTGGCAGATGAGTTTCGGAAAACCATACGATCTGATTTTGTCAACTCCACCACCCCTTGGTGCAAAGAATCGCCCGTTTCCAAGCACCACGCCGATCGCGTTCTTATTCTTCTGCAAATATTTGGCAACATCGAAGGTCATATAAAAAGCCCTTTTATCGTACTCTGTGAGCGCCGGAGCAAGAACCTGGTCCCCAATTTTCGTTCCGTTAAGATAAAGTTCAAAAAGACCCAGCCCGGAGATAAATGCAGTGGCGCTCTTTATGTTCTTCCCCAAATTAAATTCATGTCTTATCATTCTGGCTGATAGAATCGTATGCGGATTATTCGGGTCATCAGTACCCACTGCTTTATCGAGGCCGATCCATTTGGCTTTCCAATCTGAATCGTTGAGTAATCCGGTAGTCCAGAAAGAGGGCTTACTTGTATGGGTTACATCATTCTGATCCCAAATTTGGACCTTCCAAAAATATTTATGGTTACTCTCCAATGGGTTATCTTCATAGGTGATCTGGTTTGATTTGGTCGAATAGATCTTCCGACTATCCCAGATATCCGGATTATTTTCATTCAATTTTTCAAGGCTTGAGGCGACTAAAATCTGATAGGAAGTTTGATTTACACCCCGTTGGTCCGACTCTGAAATCCAGCTAAACCGTGGTTTCAGAATATCTACACCCAGTGGTGTTCCCTTATTTTCGCATTTAAGATTCGTGATGTTCACTTGTAGTTTTTCACTGCAGGCGTTGGTGAGGAGTAACAGAATTAGAATTCGAATGGTGATTTTCATATGATGCGTATGATTAGTTTTCGTTTGATCAACTTTGTCTTATGGGTTATTTCATTATTGGGTAATGCAGCGACGTACACCAAAGTAATCCATTTTGCACACCTACAATATCAATGAATCAGCGCCGCTGCCGGGATCTCCTCCTTCGGGCTACCAGGTTTTATCCAACTTACATTCAAGGCTTTAATGCCACCCATCTGAAAGTATTTCAATAAAATTGGATGATATCCCTTTGCCAGCGCAATTTTTTTCGATTTCTCCTGCGTGCGGTGGAAGCCGTCATTGTCAATAATTACTTTCCCGTCAACAGATAAAATACCGCCATCATTGCAATTGAGGAAAATCGTATAAACTCCGCTTTCAGGTGCTTTCAGATAACCCGTATAGGTGTATGCAAAAGATCTCTTATCGGTTATGGCAGAAATATTAAAAGTAGGGATAATTCCGGAACTCATCACCGGATATTTTTTCATATCCTCAACCTTCACACAATACCCTTCGAGATAATCATAATGCAATCCGGCGTTTGGATTTTTCACCTCTGTCGCCGGAGTGGGTGTGAGCTTTTCAAATTCAACTGAAGTGGCATAACTCGGATGCTGACCCTTGATAAAACTTCGCGCCTTTACGATCGCAGAGTGATTGAGGCTGAAGGTGCCGGAATACAACGGTGATGATTCCGATGGATCTGAGCCGTCTAATGTATAATGAATTACGGCCTCCTTATCCTCGCAAGTCAACGTGATATCTGTTGATTGAAGGAAAGATTTTTCGTTTGATTCGATCCCTGGCATGATAGGGGAAGGGTAATCGGGAGTATGTGGCTGATTTTCCGGTTTACTCCCCCATTGTTCATTGGGTTTTTCGCCCATATCAAAAACCATCTCACCACCATTTACAAGATCCTGATGTTTAAAATAGGAGTTTTGATGATCTTTTCCGTTGATTGAGAGTGATTGAACATAACAATTTCGCGGACCACCATTTTGGGCCTTAATCACAAACTGTTTGCCGTTTTCGAGGTGGATAGTCACCTTGTCGAACAGGGGGGATCCGATCACATAATCCTCCACACCTGGAGTGGCGGGATAAAATCCCATGGCGCTCAGGATATACCAGGCCGACATCTGACCGGCGTCGTCATTTCCACATAAACCATTTGGCTGATCGGTATAAAACTCATCGACGATTTGCCTCGCTTTCTGCTGCGTTTTCCATGACTTACCAATAAAACTATAGAGGTAAGCCATACCATGGCTCGGTTCGTTGCCATGGGCATATTGTCCGATGAGTCCCGTCATATCCTGAAGATTAGCAGACGAGGGGGTGTTATTGAGCGAAAAACAGACATCGAGCCAACGGTCAAATTTCTCGTTGCCCCCCATCAATTTTATCAATCCATTAATATCATGAGGAACAAAGGTTGTATATTGATAGGCGTTGGCTTCTGTAAAATGACCCGATTCCACGATCGGATCGAAGGGGGTCAGCCACGAGTAATCAGCCCCCCGAGGCCGCATAAAGCCGACCCTGGTATCAAACAGGTTTTTGTAAAACGCACCTTTTTGTGAATAATATTCATAATCAGCTTTATTGTACGCTATGGCAAGTCTCGAAACGCACCAGTCATCGTAACAATATTCGAGGGTGCGGGCAACAGACTGACTCTCGGCATCATAAGGAATAAATCCGATCTTCTTGTAAATCTCTTTCCCGTCGCGGAATCCCTCCGAGAGTTTTTTCATCCCCGCATAGGCCGCCTTCACATCATAGTCACGGATTCCCTTCGACCAGGCATCAGCGATAACCGGCAGCGAGTGGTATCCGATCATGGCAAAACCTTCGTTTCCTCCAAATTCCATAATCGGCAGGCTTCCAAAATGCTCGTACTTTTCAATGAAGCTGCGGATAAACTGATTGGTCCGCTTAGGTTCTATAATCGTATAGAGGGGGTGCAACGCCCTGAAAGTATCCCAGAGTGAGAAGGTTGTATAATTATCAAATCCGGAAGCCGTATAAACCTTATGATCGGTACTGCGGTACCTCCTGTCGACATCAAAATTGATATTTGGGTGGACAAAAGTATGATACATTGCAGTATAGAAGGTACGCTGCTGTGCCTCCGTTCCCCCTTCAATTGAAATTCTTCCAAGTTCCACCTCCCACGATTTGCGCGCCTTCTCCCTGATCGCATTAAAATTCCAGTCCGGAAGTTCTGCCTGAAGGTTTTTCTCAGCCCCTTCAAAATCGACTCTTGAGATACCCACCTTCACAAGAACCTCCTTATTCTTTTGGGTATCGAATGTAAAATGGGCTTTTACGTTTTTACTGCCAGCCTCCAGGGCGTCAGGGACCAACTTATCCTTGAGATAAAATCCATAATTTATAAATGGCTGCGAAAACTCAGCGATAAAATAGATTCTTCGGTTTCCGTCCAGTCCTCCCGAAGATTGTCTGAACCCCTGAATTTTTGTTGCAGACAATCTCTTCACATAAAGGGAATCGTTATTATCGTTAATCCCATGCGTGAGATCGAGGATTATATTTCCTTTATCGGAATTAGGGTATGTATATTTATGCAGTCCTGTTCGCAGGGTTGCAGTTAATTCGACGAGAATTCCGTTATCGAGCCTTACGCTGTAATATCCCGGCGAGGCGACTTCATTCTCATGCTTAAAGGAGGCTCTGTAACCGGTGACATCATTCGCATCTTGTGGTGTTGTAAGCTGAATCTCCCCTGTTGTCGGCATGAGGAGGATATCTCCGCCACCACCACTTCCAACACCGCTGAAATGGTTATGACTGAATCCCATGATGCTTTTGTCGGAATAATGGTATCCGGCGCAGCCATCCCAGGTCTCGGTTCGGGTATCCGGACTTAGCTGAACCATCCCATGTGGCAACGTCGCTCCGGGAAAGGTATGGCCATGGGCGTCGGTACCGACTAAGACATTAACCTGCAGGGTGTGGTCTTTTTCTTTTGCGCTGACTGAACCAATCAGATTGAACAAGACAACGAAAAAAATAAGTTTATTGAATTTGCAAAACGACCTGTTATAGTTCATATTAGAATTGTTGTTTTTTACCCAATTATTGAATTTCGACACTAACTAACCGGCAAGAAATAATTTCCAGATCCAATCGACCAGTGTATGTGTCAGAATTGCAGCCAGCAAATTGTTTCCGCTCTTTTTGTATGCCCACGCATATCCAACACCGGCAATTGCAGCCAGGGAAACATAGGTGATCTGCATGGTTAAACCGCTGATATTATTCCAGTGCATTAATCCAAATGCGAGTGAAGATACAACTATCGGAACCCATTTTTTAGTGGAAACCTTTTCCAATCCTCTCAGAAGTATACCCCTGAAAAACAACTCTTCCGGCAAGGCAACTGTGAGAAAAAGTCCGATAAAATGAATGGTCAGTTTTGATACATCGAATTTGGCAGGTACCGCGAAAGTGAGGAAGCCCGAAATAATTCCGGGTGGAACGATCACCACCATGATCATCAGAAGCGCCAACAGGGTGACCTGTAAATCCTTGAATTTCGGAACCAGATTTATCCCGATTTCGCTTTGACTATATCCACCCCAGCCAATGACAGCTACAACGGAGATAGCGACTGACCACCACGCATAATTGAGTAAAGGATGTAATTCCATGGCCCAGCGAAGGTCAAATGGTATCCAAAGAATCATCCAAAGGGCAATATCTGTCCAGGTAAATCCGGACGATTCACGGTTAAGTCTTTTCAGTGAGCCAAATACAGCAAAAACAATAACCGCAAAAATCGCTGTAGTATACGGATTAAAGGTAATTGTCAATATTCCTGGCAAAGCAAATAAAAGAGCCAATCCTCCGCCCAGCCAGACGATCGAATTTTTATCATTTCGTAACCAATCCATAAACTGCTGAGCCCCTTTTAACGAACCTAATGCAAGTAACAGTCCGATTAAGGGTGATAAGCTCAAAACAGTGCCAATCACTGATACAAGGCCATTTTTTGGATCAGAAGCTGAGACCCCGTAACTTAAAGCGACTCCGGCCAGCGTCCATATTACCCAAAGCAGTACAAATTTAATTTTCATAGTATTGATTATTAGTAAATTAGATTATCTTACTTCAGTTGACAGCTCAAAATCTTCGAAAATCACAGTCGATACTTTCTGATCGTTTGCCCCGCCGGCCAGTCCGATGTCCATCTTTTTTGCCAGCCCGGGAATATCGCCCGATTCGCGCGAGATGATCCAGTTTTTCTTATCAAAACTATAATATCCGGAGAACCGGTTTCCATGCCTTACGAGCTTAAGCCAGACAGGAATTGGGCGATCAACCAGATAATTGGTACTTTTTGTATTGTGCATACAGCCGTCACCAAATTCATCCCATTGAGCGCCACAACGCTTCGTTGTCGAAAACAACAGAAATGATCCCAGGGTGCTGGCCTTTGAACTATTGCTTTTAGAGATGTCGTTCCTGACAAATATTCCTGACCGGAACCATTCGCTGATCCCTTCACTAAATCCGACGACTTTAACGGTGGCAACAAAATTCCCTTCAATAGCCCCCTTCAGATAGATGGCGCCGTACGAATCTTCAGCATGGAGGAAATCGGTACCTGCAGCGGTGATCTCATAATGATTTTTCGTCAATTCATAGTCAAACTTACATGGTTTGGCCGTGGCAGAGCAAAAGGTTGTCCATTTTGAACCGGCTATATCCACCTTTTTTACAGGATAAACGTCAATGGTGATGGGTGGCAGGTTTGCTATCGTGACAGAATGTGAACCCACAGGTGCCAGGAAGGAGAATGCAAGTTGTTTCGTCTCATTTTCCTTGAAGTCAACGGCCTTTACGGCAACCTGTTTGCCATCAACTATCAGTTCCACCTTACGGGAAGTTTTCTCACCTCTCACATTCTGAGCCTCCACGCTTACGTTCAGGGAATCGCCGGAAGGGATCTGAGACAACGGAGTTTTCAGATTACGATAGATCACGTATAATGGTTCCCCTGTAACACTGACCTCCTTTTCCTGAGTTTTGCCAATCGCGACCCGGTGCTTTCCCGGATCAAAAAACTTATACCCAAAATCGATTTTGCGTTCATTTTTCGAAATAAACGGTAATTTCGCCGAACTGACTACTTTCCCATCGACATAGAGATAGATCTCTTCCATCCCTGTTGATCCGCTGTTTGAAATGGTTGCAGAGACCAGAAATTCACTGCCTGTGGTCGGTTGATCGGGGCTCTTTATCTGTAAGTCCTTGTATGACAAGTTAACTTTACCGTCAATGATCTCCTCTGCCGGATTCACCGGAGCATCAATTTTATAATTGTTTTCATAAAAATTGTCGACAAGGTAACAGGCGCATAGCTTCATCTCACCCTGTTTCAGGTTGTAGTAAGTATTATCATAAACCTTCCATCCGTAGGACATATTCTGAAAAAACAGCGCAACATTTTCGTTGGTAGAGGCAGGGTGGACATCATGGATGACGTTGTTCCTCACCTCAGACCCCGGACTCCAACCGTACACGGCAATACCCCCCTGATCATCATGATACATATTTGTAAATGAAACATGGTTGTATTCTGCAAGATGACTTCCGTCGCAGGTCTCCTCGATATTGGGCCACGATCCAAGCGTAATCCCGTAACTCGCGATATTGGAGACATAATTATGCGACACTGTCGAGCGCATGGCATTATAGGTCGAGATCCCTGTTCCTCCGTTCTGTGTTTTCGTAATCTTATTCCAGGAGATCACATTATCGCTCACCATATCGTTCCAGTTTTCGGGGATCGGATTTCCGGCCACCAGTATTCCACTCCCTTTCACATCGTTAATTACGTTTCTCAGGATCAGGTTATGATAGCTGCCGACACCAAATCTGATGGCTGTCTGATTAACATTTTCGATACTGTTTTTGAGCAGTTCGCAATTTTTTGCATACTGGAAGTTCACCGTCCCGCTTCCCCCGGCAATTGTATTCCCAAATTTAAGCTGATAAAACCTCAGGTTCCTGATTGGTTTATCCCGTGTCCCGGCGGCTTTAATCAGGCACTCCAGCTTTGGCGTAACAATGGAAGCCTGATTGGGATCACCGAACTCGGGACCCGGTATAAAGCTCACTCTATGCGACTTGTTATCAAAATACCATTCACCGATGGTATCCATCAACGCCTCAACATTTTCGACATAATACCTCGGGGGGACAATCACCATATCAGGGGATATCGTGGTTAACCAGGCAATCCGTTTTTTCTCGTCAATGCGGGCAATACTTGAATGGATGGCACTCCACCGGACCGATAGATGGATCCGGTTGGATTCCATAGCTTTCCATGATTTCAGATCACCTGACTTAAATTTAAATGAGATGGAGTCAGAAGGTTGTCCGTCTGTATAAAAGAACCCTTTATTGGGGGTGCGAGCGAGCGTAAGACGCAATCCATTCATATATAAATCGCTGATTTCATTTGCTTTGGCAGTTGCGCTCCAGACCCCGTTCTTCCCTTTCTCCCAGCCGGTTATGGCCACACCTCCTGAAATTACAGGCGATTCACCCGGGTAGGCGGCATAAGTGACGTAGTAATCTTTGAGCTCATGATACTCAAACGCCCCTGTTGGCAGATCTGTTTCCACCCGTTCACCACCATCATCAGGACCAAAATTCAGGGTGTTGTCCAGCGTATAAACACCATCGCGGATCAGTACAAGTATATCTGCACCGACACCAAATGGATGGGGTGTCCCTTTAAACCGCTTATCGACGGCAGGCTTTTTCGGCTGATAGACCCTTGCTTTAAGGTCTTTGACCGCACTTTGCGCCTTTGCGATGGTTGCAAATGGTCCGTCGGTTCCATTCTTGTTGGGTTCTGCCAGCTTTCCCGACCAGTTATCATTCCCCGATGGGGAGACGTAGAAATCGGCGGCTGTTCCTGTAAGTGTAAATTCTGCTTTTTCCACTCCCCTGACAAAACGGCCCTGAGCAGAAACCTTCACTACAGGGATTAACAGAACCATCGTTAGGATCAGCTGACCGATTTTACGGATTTTACAAAATCGCATTTTCATTTATTCTTTGTTTTTTATCAATAGTTTTAATTTGATTTTACCCACGACTCACCAAATACCACATGTTTAATCGCCTCCTGATTCTTAGTGATCTGGTAGCTGTATGTCAGGTGGATCTTTCCATCTTTGGATTGAATTACAGAAGGATACGAGAAACTACCTCCTTCTTTATATTCAATATTCCGCTTCCATTTCCATGTAATTCCTTCATCATCCGAGAGTGCAGCTGCAAGACTATAACGTCCGTCAACAAGGTCATTAAATGCAAGCAACCAGTTCCCGCTTTTTAACCTTATCACTTCAATACTTGCTCCGGGGTTTGGAAGTTCAGACCGTTGCGCAAAGGTCCACGAATAACCCTGATCTGTTGAATGACTTATCATTATTCCCGAAGGTTCATCACCGTCCTGGCGCATGTAGGCATCGATGGAGCCATCCTTTCGCTCAACCAGACTCGGCTGGTTTAATCCGCGTCCCACGATGGGTAAGCTGCACCTCCAGGTTTCACCATTGTCTTCCGAAATACCAATAAGTCCAAAATTAAACCCATCAGAATAAAGCGGCAAGAGCATTTTGCCATTTTCCAGAATCAGCGGATGCGTCCGTGTCATCCAACCCGTTTCTCTCTTCCCGGGATCTTTAGCGGCCTCAGTGAGCAATGATTCGTAGGTTGGGGCATATTCGGCATACGTTAAATCTTCCCTTACATTTTTCCTGAATTGTTCTTCCACGCGTTTTTCAAATTCAACACCCGGTTTCATCAATATGGATTCCTCTTTCCCCCATTTTGGAGCTCCTTCACCTATATAATCAGAGGTTGTTCTGACCTTTAGGAGGGAGGTTTCCCACCGATTTCCCTTTACAACGATCCATACTAAAAATAATTTTCCGGTTCTGTTTAAGAAGAGCACAGGGTTACAATCGGGCTCATTGGGCGAATCGGCCATTAAAAATGGCTCACTCCATTTCACCTCCCCTTTTTTAAGCCTGGCGCCTTCAATCACAACATCATTAGCCCACCGCTCACCGCTCCCCTTAAACCAGCAAATCAAAAGATCACCATTGGATAATTCAACAATACTGCTTGAATGGACATGCTTTCCCTGAACAGGAATAACTAAGGCACTGTCGATTCTAGCCTGGCCCGAAAGGGTCAGGGATAAAAACAGAAGTACGACGGAGAGGATCTTCATATCACTCTTTTCATTGGTGATTGTTAACCCGGAAACCGGTCGTGGGCGCCTCCCATTTCGCCATGAATATTCACTGAAATCAAGGCAAGAAACATGATTATCAAGATAATACCACACAGATAAAGCAACCATTTATTTACTGGCATTTCAGATTGGGGATGCCCGAAAAATGGGATATACTGCTTACCTGCAAGCCACAGAATGACCGCTAAATTGACCACATAAAGCTGGTGATTCGAAGGGAATCTGCCGGAAAAGACCCCGGAGACAATATAACTTATCAAGATATATGCTGACAGATAGACAATTAACAATATCAATACATCTTTTCTATCCAAGGAGATTTTCCCCTTCAGGAATCTGTAATATCCGGTGATAGCGACAGAAAGAATAATGAGTGTGCCGAATAGCGTCCCTAAGAAAGAGGTTGTCTCAGGGTTCACCGGATCTTTAATCCTCTCCATCAAGGTATTGTATCCCATAGCATCAATAAGTATGATAAACGGAATGATCACAAAGACGGCCAGCATTGATATGCGCGATTCCCACCTTTCCGGAACACGGGATTCCACGGGCCAGGTGGAACTGAAGACACCATATGCCATGCCGATCCCTCCAAAGAATCCAATGCTATATTCCATGATATTCCAGGTATTAAACTGAAGCTCGAGGGTAGCTCCAAGGGTTTGGAGAAAGTTTCCAAATGCAAATCCGAAGCCCGCACCCAGAGCTGACCAGAGCGAAACGCGAAGAGCAGAGGTATAATTATTCCGTGCCATATGCCATAGCAGGGCCAGGCCGGCACCCAAACAAACTGCCCAGGATTCTTCCCTGGGAGGGGTCATGAGCCATTCAAACTGAACAATCAGCAAGTAATAACCTAATAATCCTCCGGCAACCATTTCAGCGATCAACGATCCCCAGTTTACTCTTTTCTCTTTGGTCGATTCAAGTGATAAGCCGACCAGACCACCGCCAAGAATTCCATATAAACCACCGATTATTAACAGCATCAACAGTCCATAAAAGGCATTGGGAAAACTGATGCTTCTGCCGTACCCGACAATAATCCCGTAACTCATCATCCCACCGGCACCCCAGCCTATCGCTGAAGCGAAGGCGACTGAAAAAATCTTTGTGTACCAGTCCTTTCGTTTGGAGACAAGCACAAGAGCCAATGCTCCAATTCCTCCGGCCCATGCGGCTCCCGGTTCATGTCCAAACTGTCCGCGAATTGCCCATGCCGTTGCCAGGGTCATCGCAACGATTAAAGTTGTAATTAGTTGGTTTTTCATGTTTTAAGATTTACTTAATTTCAATCTGACCGGTTGATTTTATATCCTCTGACGATGTGCCAGCCATTAATTTATACCATCCGGGTTCTATGACAAACGATTTCTTATTCACATCATAAAATGCCAGATCCTTTGCAGGAAACTGAAGTTCAACAGTTTTACTCTCACTAGGCTGCAAGGTCACCCGCTCAAAGCTAACGAGCTGCTTTTCCGGTCGCAGAACACTTGATTTTTCTTCATGAGCATAGAGCTGAACCACCTCGTCACCCGCGCGCTTCCCACTGTTTTTAACAGTGATTCTTGCCGTTACATTTCCACCCGCATCAACGGTTTTAGAGATCACCTCTAATTTTCCATAGGTAAACGTGGTATAGCTAAGTCCGTAACCAAACGAATAGAGCACTTCGCTGATTTTTGAATTATCCTTCACATTATTTCGATACATATAGGTTCTCCCTTTGCGGATATCATAGTCGCTAAAGGAGGGGAAATTCTCAGATGATTTATAATATGTGAGGGGTAATCTACCAGCAGGGTTGTAGTCCCCAAAGATGACATCTGCAATTGCATTACCTCCCTCCTCTCCATTATACCATGTTTCGAAAATTGCAGGGACATTCGCTTTTAACCAATTAACAGACAATGTACTACCATTTTGAAGGATCACAATAGTTTTAGGATTAGCTTTGAATATTGCCTTCACAAGATCCTCCTGGTCACCGGGCAAATTAAGGTCAGAACGGTCAACCCCTTCCTTTTCAACGCTTTCATCAGTCCCCAGTACCACCACAGCGACCTCCGCCTTATGGGCAGCCTCCGCGGCCGCCTTGAATTTCTCAGGATTCTGGGGCGCTCCCCAAAGTTTAACTTCGGCACGATACCACTGTTGGGTGTATTCGAGCCGCAGATCATAACTCTTTCCCGCTTCAACCTCAATCTTTGCAACATCCGATGACTTGTTTCGGTTTAAGGTACGATCGATAAGTAACCGGTTGTTGATATACAGACGAATCGCATCATCGAATTCACCTCCAATATAATAGGGACCGGAGCATGGGGCAATAAATCTACCCGTCCACCTTACTGAATAATAGGTACCAGGAACGCCTGGGGCCGGGGCATTTCTGCCAAAGTTAAAATCGATGACCGGGTCGACACGGGTAACGACAGGTTCGCCTGAAAAGTCAATGTTGTTAAAATATTCCCCTTTTAAACCATGTTCACCTGACTTACCTCCTGCAGGAATCAAATTTTCGGTTGGGATAACCGGTAAAGTAATTTTAACATCGGTTCCTTTTACATAATGGACTTTTGTACTATCCAGTTTATTGATAATCCCCTGAAGGGGGGAGATCGCTTTGGAATATCCGCCGGTATAGCCTCCCAATTCCGCCACGGCTGCAACAGGGCCGATCACAGCAACAGATCGGATCTTATTTTTATCTAACGGTAATAAATGGCCATCATTTTTTAGCATAACGATTGTCTTCCGTGCAGCCTCTCTTGCTACAGCGCGGTTTTCAGGACTATCCACCACCGAATGGGGTATTTTTGTATAAGGAACCATCTCAGGCGGATCATACAATCCAAGTTTGAAACGGGGAAGAAGAATACGATAAACTGCTGTATCAATCGTTGCCTGAGAAACGAGTCCCATTTTAACCACTTCGGACAGATGGTCCCTAAAGCAATCGCCACACTCAATATCCATACCGGCATTTAAGGCCAGGGCAATCGCTTCCTGAACATTAGCCACATATTTATGTCCCTCGAATAAATCTCTGATCCCATTGCAGTCAGATACAACATTCCCTTCATAACCCCATTCCCCACGCAGAATATCGGTGAGCAATTTTTTATTCCCGATGCAGGGAACTCCGTTCAACCGGTTATATGCGGCCATGATCTGCAAAACCTTCCCTTGTTGAACCATCGCCTGATATGGACGCAGGTAGTATTCATGCAGCAGTTGATCATCTACATCGGACGATCCGTTGTGACGACACCACTCCTCGTTATTGAGTGCAAAATGTTTGGGACCTGCAGTGGATTTGAGATATCTGGGATTATCCCCCTGCAGCCCTTTCACAAAAGCGAGACCTAACTGAGAGGTGAGATAGGGATCTTCACCGTAACACTCTTCCGTCCTTCCCCAGCGTGGATCACGTGCCATTTCAATAACCGGCGCCCAAAATGTAAGGGTGGCTTTGGGTACGTTACCATTTACCCTGGCTCTTACCTCGTCCGACATCACATCAGCCATTTTATGCACCATTTTCCTGTCAAAGGAGGCTGCCTGAGCAATCGGTACCGGAAATATGGTAGCGGCTTCGCCCGCAGGGACTCCTACACAATGGCCGTCTCCGGCACTACTCCAGAGAAAACCGGGAATTCCGAGCCGTTGAATCGGAGAAGAGATACGAGAGCTCATCTGCAGTAACTTCTCTTCAAGTGTCATTTTTGACAGTAAATCACTCACCCTCAATTTATACGGTTTTGTATAGTCCAGGTAAAGCGGCTTTTGCTCCTGCGGCTGGGCGACGATTGTAATCGTCTGAATTAAAATAAGTAAAACGGTGAGAACCGATTTAATGTTAAAACCTGAGCGGAAAATCAAATGCTGACTATCACCAGAATTTGCAGATCGTATGATCGGTGCAGTCTGGTTTTTTTGTTTCCCCGGAGTACTTTTTAATTTCATCTTGTTTGGAATTTATGTTTATGGAAAATCTATTTTTTATCGTTGAAGACCCTTGTAAGTATTGAGAATTTCTATCGGGTTAACCATTAATATTTTCAATTTGACAGCTCTTAATCTTTGCAGCTTTGCATGATTTTGAGGTAAACTTCGACATGATATCTTTGCAATTACTTAGTTAACATCTTATACTCTTAGGAATATTTTGTTTTTGTATAGATAATAGAGAAATAACCACTCGGCGGCAATCATCCCGGTAACAATAATTACCTCTCCAAAATTGCCGCATGGGATCGCGATCCATCCCAAAAGAAATTTGGAAGGCTCTTCAAAGTCAATAAGCCGGCCACCAAGGTAGATTGTAATCGAATTCAATCCGATGACCTTAAAAAAGAGAATCCATTTGTTCCACAACTTTACATCAATTATATAATAGAAGATGGCTAGTAAAAGAAAACTTATACCAGAAGTAAGCAGGTCGAAAGGAACGGTCCATAATCTTTTTATAATCGGGTAAACCGGGGAAATTAAAAGGGCAATCACAACAAGGGTTACTCCTGTGATCACTAAGAGAGTTGTTTTTCTGATAGAAGTAAATTTCTCGCTGCGCAGAACAGTCCCGGCAAGTGCCCCCATTAAAGTAACAGAAACGGCTGAGATGATGCACAAAACACCTTCAGGATCAAAATATTTATCGATTAAAACCCCCGGAAGAAGATGTTGATCTAACCAGGCATTTATGCTTCCGTCAGGGGTCAATACTCCGGCGCCAAACCCTGGAACAGGCACGAGGTTTTGGAGGATCGCAATCCCTGCCAATATTCCTGTTAACCAGAATATCCTGGATTTTAACGTGGTAGTATTTATAACCACAAGAGAAGCAAAGAAATAAGCAATACCAATCTGAGATAAAACACTGGGATATCGCATATTCGAGAAGCCCTTCTCCAGTGCTCCGTTATAGATAAAACCAAAAACTACGAGCAATATCATCCGCTGAAATACCTTTTTAAACAACTCCCTTTTGGGGATTCCCTTTTCCAGTTTAGAAGTTAGGGCAAAAGGGATTGCTGCTCCGGAGATAAACATAAACAGAGGGAATATTAAATCTTCAAAGTGAAACCCATCCCACTGGACATGATGCATCTGATTAGCCAGACCATTCACCCAATCCCAGCCAGTAGATTTTGATAATGCCCTGAGCAATTCCCCTCCCCCAATAATCCAGAACATATCAAATCCACGTAACGTATCAAGTGAACTTAGTCTCTGCTTTACTGTAGATTCTAATGAAGATTCCATAAATTATTATTAAGATTATAATTATACTTTAATTGATCTGCGATTCCTGAGAAATGCGATGAGCCCTGAATAGACCAGGAAAACACCACCTGTATAAAACAATAATTCACTGTATTCGCGGTACATTTTTGTAAAATAAACCACCTGTTTAATTCCGATATAATATTGATAACCAAGGCAAAGCACAAATAAAGCGCTTACAATACCAACAGCCGGAATTATTCGGTAAGCGGTAAATTGTTCCTTTAGTTTACTATTTGACAATCTGTTTCTTACCATTGCAAACACCAATATCCAAAATACCCATGAGATGGTCTGGTAAAAATTCAGTGTTCTGAAATAATTGAAGAGGGTAAAAACCGGACTTAACCAGAGGTATTTCGTGGTGTAATAGGGCCGGTCTCTGTAAAGTAATACCTGAAGTTTACTCTGATCGCGGGTTTTAATCACCTTTAGAATAGCCTCCTCTTTTGAAGCAGGATCCAAATGGCGCCAACCGGGTATCTGAAAGGCATTCCATAATGAACAGACATTGCCATATCCATGGAAATCAAGACCTCCATTCATTATTAAATTGTTGCGTTCACAGAAAGTTTTAATTTTCTGATATATCACTCTGTCATACGTTTTATCAGTGGCAACATTTTCTATTTCGAAACCATCAACCTTCAGGTCATTATAATAATCCAACGATTGATGTTCACCGTCGAACCAATGGTTGACAATTACGGCCCCATTACCTGAATGTGCCAATGCTATGGCTGCCGAATCTGAAATTCCTTTGGTACTGAATTTCTCTTTCAGACCCAAAAGACTTAAATGGTTGCTCCCCGAAAACTCCTCACCACACATCACCAGCGGTTCACCCGGGAATTGATGATTTCGCTGAGCCTGTACAAAATCAAAAGTTCTGTCGTGATTATTATGATCCGTAATAAAGAACGCATCAAAACGGTTGCGTTTGTGCCATTTCCACAAGTCTTCCTGCGAAATAAGCCCGTCATGGCTGTAATCGGAATGCGAATGAGTGGTTACCAGTATTTTATCCTTAGAATTGTTAACGATGGTATTGTTTGGCAGTGGAATGAAAATCAGGATTACAAAAACAGTAAACCACAAACCTATTATTATAGGAATAACTACCAATTGTCTGATAATAAAAGTATTTCTTATGTGCTTTTCTTTTACTAAAATTGTTTTGATTAGCGTGTAAACAATAAAAATTAAGAGTACCCAATTCAATAAATAACGCAATTCGGTGATCGCATGGAATGACCCGTTATAAAACAGTAAAAGACCCAGAACCGGCTCAAACAGTATTCGCCATATGGAGATGCTAATACCGAATTCTGGTAAAGATTCCAGAGTAAGGGCATTTTCGATATGAATCGAATAATGAAAAAGTACAGACATAAGAATAATTGCGGTAATTAAAACTGCCGGCAAATATTTTTGAACTTTTTTTAGGACCGTCATAGTTTAACTAAATATCGTATTTATTTAATATACAGCATATTTCAAAAATCAGCTTAAATACTATTTCACACTTTTCCCCACAGGATTATAATGATATGATTCCCCCCATACCAGAACGACCACCGGATACTTTGATCTCTTCAAATCTGCATAATTCAGTTCCAGGTATTTATCATCACCCCAAAACGGGAGTCTGTCCCAAACCGTATGGCCCAGTTCAATTTCGTGCCCGGGAATAACCAATGCAGGGTTGAAACCTTTGACTATTCTGAAAATATCAGTTGTCCAGGCATTAGGCATCAGAACATCAACCTTATAATTTTTTCCCACCTTGTCGATCCACTCGAAGTCAGTCATAAAATCACCTTCATTGATTTGATCCCCAATATGGGCAAGCGTTATTCCCTCAGGGGTTTTGACGAGGTAAACATTGTTATCTGTCCCCTTCATCTGATGGCCCGGGAAGACCACAATTCCCAGCGTGTAGTCTTTAAGCTTTAATTGCTGCATCTTTTCTGAAGACCTTTCAGGATGAGTGATGCGTGAATAGATCGGATCATTCTTCCAGGCCTGTTCCGGAGTTACAACCGGGAGGTTAAGTTCTAAAAAACGCTCAGCAATCGTCTTGTCTGCATGATCAGCGTGGCGGTGGGTGATCAGCAGGAGATCACATTGTCTGACCAGACGACCGATTTGTTCCTTATTCATTGCAAACTCCTCAGATCCTGATGTAATTCCGCTTACCAGATCGAAGGCAATAGTCACTGATTTGGTACGCGCAATAAAGGCCATATTGTAAATTTTCCAAATCCTGACCCCTTTGTCTACTTTGGTTGTTTCCAGCTCTTTAATTACCTGATCGACGCGGGCTCGAAAGAAATCCTGAACAGGTCTCCTAAAAGCTGCAAAATGTTCATGGAATACAGCATCCATCAGCAATTTAGCCATGACACGTTCACGGTTTTCAGGTAGAATTTTAGCAGGATTCTTAGAAAGAACAGACTGAACCGTGTCTAAGAAGACCTTAGCCTGCCGGTCGAGGTAATCGTTATCTTTTTGACTCAATTGGGGGTCAGGATTTCCATCACCCACCTTTTTGCCTACATTTTGTCCTTGAATCTCACTGAATCCTGAGAAAACAAAGTAGATAAGAATAAAAATAAAATGATATCTCAATTTGCTCATCGCGTCGGTTTTGATTTTTTGTTAACACCTATTTCTTCGAGTGTGACATTCAGCAACGAAAAGGGGAAAAGTACATTATGCACCTTCTCGACAATCAGCTCTTTTGGTAAGGTAAAGGTGGATCTAAGGCGGATATCCTTCGAGGAGGAACCGATTCTCACTTCATATATTCCAGGATCAGCCACCCAGGCAGACTTGCCTGTCCAGAACGAGGCGATAGAGCGTTCATCCAGTACAAAAGAGAGTCTTTGGCTTTCCCCGGGTTTTAAGAGCGTCGTCTTGGCAAATCCTTTAAGCTCCTGAACAGGTTTCTCAATTCCTAATACAGGTGCAGCCAGGTAAAGCTGAACCACCTCTTTCCCCTCAACCTTACCGCTGTTTTTTACGGTAACTTCTGCATGTATCCTGCCATCGAAGGTAGTGCTGCTTAACTTTAAATCCATAAATTCAAAGGTTGTATAGGATAGGCCGTAACCAAACTCATAGGATGTTGGGACCTTAAATGAGTCATAATAACGGTATCCCACATAGATTCCTTCATTGTAAAGAACCGGGATAACATTGACTTTCGCAGTTTCTACTTCTCCTTTAAAATTAGCTGCTGAAGGATCATCCCCATATTTTACCGGAAATGAAACGGGCAATTTTCCCGATGGGTTGACCTTCCCGCTGAGCACATCTGCCACTGCATTGCCACCCTGTTGTCCGGTCTGCCAGACATGAAGGATAGCATCCGGGAGATCGCTCCAGCTCGTTGTTTCAAAGGCGCCACCCACGTTGAGTATCACAACCACCTTTTTCGCAGCAGCGTGGTAGCGTTCGCACACATTACGAATAAGGTCCTGCTCCGTTTTGTCCAAAGGAAGATAACCGTTATCGTGCCCCTCACCACCGCTTCGCCCTATTGTAATCACCGCAATATCAGACCCTTCAACCTGTTGTGCAATAATAGACTTAGGTATATTAAGCTCTGAATGAAAGGGGATTATCCGTCGGCTAAAATAGTCAGTCACGTTACGATTGTTGACAAGGATGGTATCCACAAACTTCGAATAGGCTTCATCGAGGTATTTTACAACCTTATATCCACCATTTTTGATCCCTTCGTTAACTGTGACGGAATGTTTTGGTTTTGACTCGCCGCTCCCCGATCCGCTTGCCACAAAAAAGTAGGAACCTTTACTAAAAAGGGCAATCGTCTTAATATTGGATTTAAACGGTA
Source organism: Prolixibacteraceae bacterium (assembly GCA_963675995.2). Taxonomy (GTDB): domain Bacteria; phylum Bacteroidota; class Bacteroidia; order Bacteroidales; family Prolixibacteraceae; genus JAAFHB01. The sequence goes on from CAXXIY010000001.1 coordinate 594,970, forward strand.
GTGTTGCATTGCTGTTTTTAAGCAATACGATGGCTTCACCTGCGGCCACTCTTGAGAGGGAATCATGCGCGGCCTTATCAAATTTGAGTGATGGTTGGTATCCTCTGGAACGGGGAGTCTTCATTTTAAATTTCAAAACATACGCTACACTCTTATCGAGATCAGCCTCATCCACACTTTTATTTTTCAGGGCAGCTTTAAGTTCTTCCCGTTCGGCATTACTGCCACTCATCAACAGGTTACTGCCACCTCTTAATTTTGCCACCGCGTTGCCCAATCCATCCCAGTCGGTCATAATTACGCCATCAAAACCCCACTCCTCACGAACAATGGTTCTGAGCAGCTCGGGATTTTCGGAGGTATAGCAGCCATTGAGTTTATTGTAGGAGGTCATGATTGACCAGGGATGGCTCTCTTTTACCGCTATTTCAAATCCCCTAAGGTAAATTTCGCGCAGGGCGCGCTGACTGATGATTGCATCGTAGCTACGTCGGTCAGACTCCTGATTATTGGCAGCAAAGTGTTTTATTGAAGTACCAACTCCCTGTGACTGAACTCCGCGTACATAGGCAGCAGCCATTTTCCCCGATAACAGGGGGTCTTCCGAAAAATATTCAAAGTTCCGGCCGCACTTTGGGTTACGCTGAATATTCAATCCCGGTTCGAGCATGATGTCGACATTCGACGCCAGCACCTCATTCCCGATTGCTTCGCCCACCTTTTCAATCAGCGGGGTATTCCATGTGGCAGCCATAGCTGTTTCGCTCGGGAAAGCCGTATAGCGGACCTCCTGAGCCGAATCTTTCGGATTAGTACAGGCAATAGTTACCCCACCCATCAGTGTAGATTTTATCCCAAGACGGGGAATTCCCCACACCTGTCCATCCACCACCGGGGCAAAAAGAGGGTTATTATTGGACATTGTATGGTCGTCAATGCTGACACCCGATTTCGGATCGTAAACCGGCACCCCCGGAGGTGGCGTTTGACCATCGCCTATGCCAACGGTCAGGGAAATTTTCTCATCAACAGTAAGCGCCTGTATCACTTCACTATAATTTCCAGCTGTAAGTTGTGGAACTTTATCGGTCCCGCAACTTAACAGAAAAATCTGAGACAAAACAAAAAGCAAAAGAATGATTACCCGGCTTCTACTTTGCGTCATTTGAAGTTATTTTTTATGTTGACTAAGCTCCTCCATTGCAAAATTTGGATACATCACATCATGAACTCTTTCTACTATATACTTTTGAGGCAGTTCAAAGGTGGCATTGAGCCGGATATCCCTCGAAGAGGCACCAATTGCCACTTTATATTCACCCTTGTCGGCAACCCAGGCACTTAATCCGCTGCGGAAAGAGGCAAGGGACCGTGAATCGAGGTCAAAGGATAATTGCTGACTCTCAGCGGGTTTAAGTAACCGGGTTTTGGCAAAACCTTTCAGCTCCCGGACTGGTTTTTCCATCTCGGTATTGGGTGCTGAAAGATAAAGTTCGGCAACCTCCTTACCTGCAACTTTACCGGTATTCTTAACTGTCACAGTCACATTGATCTTATCTGAAAAAGTACTACTGCTCAGTTTGAGGTCTGAATAGTCAAAGGTTGTATAGGATAATCCATAACCAAATTCATAGGAAACAGGAACTTTGAATGTTTCATAATAGCGGTAACCCACGTAGATTCCCTCTTTGTAGAACGAATTGACCGGATTGTCGGCCGGCTCGCCAGGGAAAGTACCTGCCGAAGGGACATCCTCATATTTAAATGGAAAAGAGTCTGGAAGTTTGCCTGAAGGGTTGACTGCACCTTTTAATACATCGGCAATGGCATGTCCACCCTCCTGGCCAGGCTGCCAGGCAACAAGTATTGCATCAGGTAAATTCTTCCAGCTGGCTGTTTCGCATACACCGCCTATATTCAAAACCACAACCACCTTTTTTCCGGCAGCATGGTAGGCCTCACAGACATTCTTAATCAGGTTAAATTCATTTTGAGAGGTTGGGAAATAGCCGTTATCGTACCCTTCACCACCACTGCGGCCAATAGAAATCACGGCTATATCAGAATTGGGAACCTGCTTTTTAATCTGTTCTTCGGTCATCGCCATCTCATCATGAAACGGGATCAGCCTTTTCTTGAAGTGACCAGGCGCCTTACCATCCTTGACCCCATTATTTGCCAGCATTACCGGATTATTGAAGTAATCAGGAACGAGGTTCTGCTCCATAATGTTAGAATTAAAAGCGGTATAGCTATCCTCAAGTTCTTTCAATATCTTAAACCCGGCAGCTTTAAGTCCGTCATTTACAGAAATCGCATATTGATTACTTCGGATTCCTCCGCTTCCAGTTCCTGCTTCGATGAGGTAATAGGAGATTTTACCGAAAACAGCCACTTTCTTAATCCCTTTAAACGGAAGGGCTTTGTTCTCATTTTTCAAAAGAACCATCCCCTCACCCGCTGCCTCACGGGCAATTTTTGCATGACCATCCAGGTCGGGTTTTTGCGTCGGAATATGCCCTTTTGCCCGTGGAGAGTTCAATTTAAGTTTCATGTTATAAACCAGGTTCCTATCGAGAGCACTCTCCTCGAGGGTTCTATCTTTTAACGCCGCAGTAAGTTCCTTAACCTCATCCAGGCTACCGCCCATCAGCATGTTATTGCCTGCACGCACTTTTGCAACGGCACTACCATATCCGTCAAAATCGGTCATAAAAACGCCATTAAATCCCCACTCCTTACGAACAATATCGTTTAGTAATTCAGGCGTTTCAGCCGTGTAGAAACCATTTACCTTGTTATAGGAGGTCATGATCGCTTTTGGCCCACCCTCCTTAACCGCGATTTCAAACCCGCGCAGGTAAATTTCCCGTAAGGCTCTCTGACTGATCACAGCATTGTATGTTCTTCGGTTGGTCTCCTGGTTATTACCCAGAAAATGTTTTAAAGTTGCTCCAACATCGTTGGACTGAACTCCACGGACCATTGCCCCTGCAAGTTTCCCTGAAAGCAAAGGATCTTCGGAATAATACTCAAAATTACGACCACATTGGGGATTGCGGTGCAGGTTAAGCGCTGGCATCAGGACCACATCATAGTCGTATTCGAGCACCTCATTACCAAATGCTTTTCCAACATTTTCTATCAGCTCAAGATTCCAGGTTGAGGCAAGACATGTTGAAGTTGGGAAAGCTGTTGTATAGGAATACGCTGTTGCTCCGGCAGGATGTGGGTCCCTGTTTACCCCTGATGGTCCGTCTGTTAAGGCTGAAGAGCAGATCGAGAGTCGCGGTATAACCAATTTGGAATTCTGATTGGCAATGATAATTCCGGTCCCCTGTTCTGTAGTTTTCGAGACGGCAGCAGGGAGGAACTTCCCGTCGCCGACCGACATCCCGATCTTCTCATCAGGTGTCATGGCCGCAATCACTTTTTCTATTTTATCCTTACCTAATTGAGGCACCTGATCACCCGGTTTGGATTGAGTTAGGATTTGTACTGCAATCAGCAGCACCAATCCGGCAAAAAGATTTTTGATCTTCATTTTGTTAATAATTTAATCTATTCTGGTTAGTACTCTTATTTTATTCTATATCATGTTATTATGAGCTATATTGAACCAACGGAGATCCATGAAACACCGATTGCAACCAGTGCACCGGAAATCATAATACCAAAAGGTCCGTCACCGATCTATCCCCTGAGGCCCCATCCGTGAAGCATTTTGATTGGCGGGAAAACAATAACAAGTCACGGGGCATATTAATCATCCTTGATCATGATTCTAAGGTTTGATATTCCACCCATCCACTCTTAATACTGCCTTTCCAGATCCCTGATCAACCTTATTAAAGCATACTTTAATCTCTTTTTCTTCTCCGGGAAACAACGAAAAATAGTTGTCATCCCAGTAAGCAGGCGTGATTTCATCGCTGACATCTCCTTTTATTAATGCCAGGTGAACCATAAAAGCAAGATTATTTCCAAGGTTTTTTATTTTAACAACCCCCTTTATTTTAGAACTATCCTGCTGAAAGGTATAGGATTTTTCCAGTTCCACTTTAGGAAGTTTTTCCAGATCAGTAAAATTGGCAACCGATTTTGGTCTGGCCGTAAACAAGTCCCAGTCGAAGCCACGGGAACTCTTGGTCTCCATTTTAGTCCCTTCAACATCCTTCATGGTTGATAGCCAATAAAAGTTATCCGTAATCTCCTTACCTGATGCATCTTCCAAATTTAATCTCAAAAAGAATGTTTTGCTTAAACCTTTAGGGAACTCAATTTTAAAAGCTTCAGTCTTCCCGTCAGGGCCTACACCAACAACTGCTGATTTGGAAAGCTTTTCGCTCAGATCGAAATTAAAGATCTTCGCTGTAACTTTCAAATCATTAAAATCCTGATACTTACTGTTAACCACATAGATTGAATTATCATCGTATGAATATTGGATATGCAAAGGCTCACACGCTTTCTTTGCGCCATAATAGGCACCGCCTACATTGAGGTACCAGTCGATATACTGCCAGCTGTAAACGGCGGGCCAGGCAGCATCATATTTCCAGGTCGTAATACCCAGCGCTTCGTACTTATTGCGGGCATAAGCCTCGAACATTCCACGGGCACTTTCATAATTAAGCGCCATCCCTTTGGTACAGAAATCGACAATATCTGTAGCTTTTCCATACCTTTTGTCCAACGCTTCAAGACCCGCCGTGAAATAATCTGTTCCCTGGAGAACCGTATGAAATGAAAAAGTCTCATTGTTGATTGGCCATAACGCCTTTTCAGGAAGCATCTTGCGCATGCTTTCATAAGGTGCAAAAACGCCTCCGATTCCGCCCGACTGCGCAAATCCCCAGGTGCCATCCTCTTTGTGTGTATAATAATGGGAAGGATTGGCATAGGCCCAAAGTTCGAGTGTCCCTGTGCGGCTACCACCTGTTTTAAACCGGTCCTCAACATGAAAAGCGCCGGAATGTGGCTGATAAGTTCTTTGGGGAGTATATTTGGCAATTAGTTCCCTGTAACGCTTGTCAAGATTTTCGGTCGGAAAAGTTTCGTCATGCCCAAGGAAATGGATCAGACTTGGGTGGTTGCGGATTCGTAGTAACATATCTTCAATAATGTCTACCGCTAATTTTTCATCGGGCAGGTTGCGTCCAAAGAATTGTTGAATCACCAAAATTCCATGCTCATCACAGAGGTTATAAAAATCTTCTGTTTCACGGATTGAAAACCCCTCTGATCTTAAAGCATTTAAACCAGCTTCTTTGGCATAACGAATAAGCCCTTCATAACGGCGGGGTGATAACCGCAGCAACATATCACTCGTCATCCAGGCGCCACCACGGATCAGGATATTTTTCCCGTTCACCTGGTAACCACGCCATCCATCTTTGTTGATGTAGGTTGAAACTTCCCGTATTCCAAACCTAACCTTCTCAACAGCTGAAAGATTACCTTCAGTCACAAAGGAGAGCTTCAAATTGTATAATTCCTGGCTACCTACGTTATGAGGCCACCAGATTCTGGGATTTTTGATATTGAGCTGCATGAATTCCGTAGGGGAACATTCTACCACTTTTGATTCGTGAGGGGCGAGAATAACCTCCTTTTCGAAACGGATATTTTCGATCACCCCGTTGAGTTTTCCTTTGACTTGTTTATCACTTTTATTGATCAACCTAGTTGAAATGTCGAGATGTGCATTCTCCAGTGAAGGGAGGTCAAGGTGAGTAACCACGTAAGGATTTCGGATCGAGACAGGTCCGTCGGCTGAAATAAATGCCTCCTGCCAAATCCCCATATTGAGATCGGGCGGCTGGGGATTATGGTCGTCCCATCCCGTGGTAGCTTCTACCTGCTTGGTGTAGTATTTTACATCTGCGATCCTTCCCGGACCAAAGACCTGGATTGCCAGGCTATTTTCAGAACCGGGTTTACACCATTCATTAATATCGAATTCAAATCGTCTGAACATCCCAACAACAGTGGATGTATCTGCAATCTGGTGACCATTGAGCCAAACATTGGCCTTAAGATTAATCCCGTTCAGGTGTAATGTTATATATTGTCCTTCCCAATCGGAGGGTATTGTAAACTTAGTTCGGTACCACCAGGAAGGGCGGAAGGGACTCTCTTTTGGCATTGAGAGCCAGCTACCCGACCGGTATCCAGGAATGGTTTTGAGATTATCACCATAAAACGGATCGGGATACACTTTGTTTTCAACCAGCGCGGCCAAGACAGTGGTGGGTACCGTCACCGGATACCATTTGTCAGGCAGAAAGTCATTTGTTGAGATCTTGCTTCCGTTAGGGATAACTTTAGCAGAAGACTGTATTTCCCATTTATCTTTAAGCTGAATTATGGCAGGATCAGGTCTGATACAACTAATTACCGAAAATATTATTGCCGCAAATAAACCAAAAAAAAAGAGTTTCCTGGATATCATAACGAAGGTACTAAAGGTAAACTAGTTAATAACCAAACGAATTCATTGGTATCTGCATAGGTAGAGACACGACAATGCCTTGCCTCTATAATATGAATAAAATCAAGATTGTGAGCCCAGATTTACAACCTCCCCTGTTTGGGAGGATTTATAAGCTGCATCCACGATGTCGAGAATAATCTGTCCCTCAATTAATCCGGGAACCGGTGTTTGGCGTGATCGGATGCAATCGACAAAATGCTCCATCTGCCGTGTATACATCGACTGGTCACAATGTTCAGTTTTAGCAGGAAGTTTAGCGTCAAATTTTCCGGGGATATTGCCAACCTTATATTTGAGGAAGGTAGGAAAAACATTGGCATAGCCTTTTGTTCCATAGATTCCTGTCGCAGCCTCAGGACCATCCATATGAGGTTGCCACCAGCCACTTTCGATAATCGATTCTGCTCCGTTATCCCAAGAGATCATGATAATTCCCGAATCATCAACGTCATAATCGCCATAATGGGTTCCGATTTTTGCATAAACCTTGGCAGGCAACGGATCGCCAAGTATATACCTTGCCGTATCTATTGCATGAACTCCCATATCTGCAAGGGCGCCCCCACCAGCAAGTTCCTTCTGTGAAAACCACCCTGCCGGTCCCCAGTTTTCGTGAATTCCGTAACCTTTTGTTTTTACAATCTTACCGAGCTGACCTGAGTCAACCGTATCTTTTACAAAGTTTACATCGTTATCGAAACGCCACATATGCCCCGTCATCACAATTTGGTTTCCGGCCTCAGCTGCTGCTCTAATTGTAAGACCCTCTGCGGCAGACATTGCCATGGGTTTTTCGAGGAATACATCTTTCCTGTTATTCAGAAATTCAATAGCATATGGGGCATGAAATTTATTGGGAGTTCCGATGACCACAGCATCAATATCATCTCTGCCATAAAGCGTTGTTACGTCAGTAGTTGCCTCTTTGATATTGTATTTATCGGCAAAGGCCTGTGCCGCTTCAATAGGAAGTCCGACAACAACGGCAATCTCAACCCCGGGAATAGACTGAAGCCCGCGGGCATGGTAGTTGGAAATATAACCCGCGCCAATAAGGGCAATTTTTACAGTTTTCATAAGTAGTTATAATTCATTTAATTTCGAAGTTGAACCCCTTCAGGGTTCCTTTCATATCACGCATTTCTATCGTAGGTTGCACCCACGGTTATTCAAATCAGACCCTATTCAGAGTCCCTGGGAAGTTAAAATTGAAAGAACTGGACAGGTGGATACATCACCTCCGGTGGCACCGGAGGTGATGTACAAAAAAGAAATCCCAATTGGGTTCAATATTTAAATTTACAAGCTTTCTGCGTTATCGTAAACCTTCTGGATCGCAGCAGCAACCAGCTCCATATCTGCTTTTGTACCCATGAGAATCTTGTGGTGAATACAGGCTGATCCTTCGAAGTGAATCTTATCACAAACCGGAAGGTCGAATCTTGCAGGATCGATGGCTGCCCAATACTCCTCAGTGAGTTTATGACGAGCAGGTTTTGTATGAGGAACATATAATGAGCACTTATTCAATGGAGTATAACTTGCCGCCACTTCGATACCGATTTCGGCAGTCAGGGCAGCCCTGAATTTTGCAACCGGCAAGCCCTTGAATCCGGTCTGATCATACCTGAATGAAAAATTGAAGTAAGCCTCCTTGGTTTCACGGGCGTCTCTTCTCATTGGTAGGATTCCGGGAATTGATTTAATCAGTGAATTAAGATAAATTCCGTTTTCATCCCTCACCTGGTTCTGTGCAGGCAATCGTTTTAGTCCTTCGATTAAGATTGCTGCCTGAAATTCGGTGATTCTGAAATTTCCTGATTGACAGAAATTTCCGGCATCGAAATAGACCCCTTCTCCCTTATCCGCTTTTACTGCTGTCTCGGGCTCTGGTCTTCTACCGCAGTTGCGGAGCGCATCCAACTTTTCATATAATTCAAAGCTGTTAGTGGTCACCGTGCCCCCTTCACCTGCAGTGAGGTGCTTCGATAACTGGTAACTAAAGCTTCCGATATCGCCAATGCTTCCCGCTTTTTTGCCATTCCATTCGCCACCATGTTTGTGAGCGCAATCTTCTATGACAAAGAGATTGTGTTTTTTTGCAATCCTCAGCACCTCATCCATATCGGCAAAACTGCCATAAAGGTGAACCGGAATAATCGCTTTTGTGCGTGGCGTAATCGCTTTTTCGATCTCTTTAGGATCAATACACCAGGTATCCTCACAAACATCCACCAGGATAGGTGTTGCATTCACATCGATGATGGTTGCTGCAGTAGCCTGCCAGGTCAGTCCTGGGAGAATAACTTCATCACCAACGCCAATACCGCAGGCTTCCAGAGCCATTTGCAAAGTGACGGTTCCGTTAGCTGCAGAGACAGCATACTTAACTCCACAATATTCAGCAAAGTTTTTATTGAATTCCATCTCCTTTGGTCCATTATAGGACCAGACGCCACTGTTTAAAACTTCAAGCAATGCTTTTTCCTCTTTTTCGTCCCAAACCGGCCATTTGGGCCATGGATTTATTTTGGTATCACGAACCGGAGACCCACCTAAAATTGCTAACGTTTTCATAACCTTTTAATTAATTCGTTAATTATTGATCTTCATTTTCTGATTTAATCTTACCATTCACCTTCGAATTGAATGGATTAGGATATTTCGGCTTTAAAGCTGATCGTTTTATTCTTAACCAAAGGATTTGCCCAGAAACTAAGACTGAGGATGTAGCTAAGTGTGATAAAAACAAACGACATCCCAATTCTTAAACCGAAAGTATCGCCAAGCACTCCCACGATCAAAGGAACAACTGCTCCTCCTATTATCCCTGAACAAAGGATCCCCGAAAAAGCTCCATGATTGTTTTTCAATGAGTTAAGCGCCAGTGAAAAGACAACCGACCACATTACCGATGCAAAGAATCCAACGCCGATAAACGCATAATAGGCAGTCATTCCATTTCCGGTAGTCAGTGCTGTAGCTAAAGAAATCATAGCGCCAATGGCAAAAACCCGAAGTACAATTTTGCTGTCCATTATCTTTAATAATCCAAGTCCAAGGAAACATCCCAGGGTTAGCAATCCCCAGAACCATGAAATAGCTGTTGCACCTTCGACTTCGGGATTCATACCATGGTAATCGGACAGAAATTTGGAGATCCAGCTTGCAACACCCTGTTCTGTACCTACATAGGCAAATATTCCAAAGAAGAACAGCACCACATATCTGTTTTTGAGCAACTCTTTGACCGTTTTAAAACTTCCAACCTTCTCCTCTTCATTCAGTTCAACCTTTGGAAATTTAGAGATCATGATGATTATAGTCATTGCAATGGCAACTATGGCAAAAATCCAGTAGATGGAGACCCATTTCAAATGTGGGGGGACGATACTGTCGAGTGTTGAAAGCAGCAAGTTGGATTTATTTCCAGCGGTGAGGTTTGTAACCAGGTAGGAATAAAGGAGGGGACTTAGAAATGAGGCTCCCCCAAAGAACAACTGTGCAAGTACCGAAGTAAATGCAAAATGTTCTTCACCGCCCGATACCCTGAGCAAGGGATTAATTGCTACCTGTAGAATTGCCATTCCCATTCCAATTAGAAAAAGAGAAACCAGGTAAACACCAAAAGTGGGGAAAAGGGAAAATAAGAAAGCCCCGATTATTGCTAGTATGAACGCTCCTGTAATTACTTTTTTTTCCTTGTATTTCTCGGTTAAAATCCCCGCTGGGATAGACATAACACCATAAGCAATGAAGAAGGAGAAATTCAAAAGTCCGGCCATTCCCTTACTTACGCTATAACCTTTGATCACCTCCGGAATTAATGGTCCGATAATATTGGTCAGGAAGGAGATCACAAAAAAGATCAGCATGATCAGTCCGACAATCAGGTAATTTTTTTTCATTTGAAATTAATTAATTACAATTTTTAAAAATCAAAGATGCAGCGCCCAGGCATCCGGCGCTATTCCCAAGGGTTGCCCCGACAACGTCAGTAAACCGGGAACAATCTGGCATCACATAGCTGAAAGCAGATTTCCTGATCATGTCAATATAAAACTGACCAGCTTCTGAAATGCCTCCGCCAATAATCACTTTCTGAGGGGCAAAGGTATTGATGAAACCAGCTATCGCATGTCCCAGATAATCGGTATGTTCCTTCATACATTCTACGGCAGTTGCTTCACCTTCAAGGAATTTTGCTACAATATAATGGCCGTTGATTTCATTTTCGTTCTTCCCTGAACGTTTTGCATATTGGCTGATCAGGGCGTTGGTAGAGGCATATGCTTCGAGACAACCTCTGCCACCGCAATTGCAGGCTATTCCGTTGTGCTCAATCGTGACATGACCCATTTCGGTTCCACGGTTTTTGTACCCACCATAAAGTTGGCCATTCGCGATAATTGCCCCTCCAATTCCTGTTCCGACAGTTAGAAATATTGCATCGGTGCACCCCTTTGCAGCTCCGTAAACAGCCTCTCCCAGCCCCATTACATTAGCATCGTTATCCACGATAACAGGTAGTTCAAACTCTTTTGAATATAGTTCAGAGATATTGATATTTTCCCAACCATTCAGGTTATCAGCGCCTCCATGAACGATTCCACCATCTACAATACCCGGAGATCCAAATCCTATACCCGTGACTCCAATATTTAATTCACCCGCCTTCTGAATGACTAATCCTATGGCTTTTCTTACGGTGTCGAGAATATCATCACGCAAGGCTTTTCCACCAATGGGGAGTTTATCATCGTACAAAATATCTCCAATTTCGGAAACAAGTGCAAACTTCACAAAGGTTCCCCCCAAATCGATTCCTACTGCATATCTCATAAATTCAACTATTTACGTTTAATTATTTTATAGTTTCCTTTCCCACATTCCATCCCTTAACTTCCAATACCGGCCTGCTTCCATCCGAATCAGACAGAAAATAGCTGGCTTCATAAGTACGCTCTTCACCCGGCAACAGTGTTACATAATTGTCATTCCAGTAGACGGGCAGGATCGGCTGTTGGGTCGCGGGATTGATAACATCCATGTACAAAAAGAATGCGATAGCGGATGAAGGGTTTTTCACCTTCAGGCTGATTTTCCCAAACTTTTCATCCTTACTAAACTGGTAGTCATATCCTAATTTAATTCTGGGCAATTTATCAAGCGCAGTATAATCTGCAAATTGTTTGGTTGGGGTATAGAAGGGCCACGACAATTTTTTATAAGCCTCATAATCCAGAATGTCTTTCTTTGCGGATAACCAATAAATGCTATTGTCAACCTCTTTGTTGTTTTTGTCATAAATCCGTAAATCGAGAAACCATACCGGGGGATATTTCTTAAGTACAGGAAGCTTGAAGATGAATTGAGAAATGTTGGATCTGACATCTCCCTTCCACTGATCAGCAAAAATCTCTTTGGAATTGAGATCAAAAATCCTGATTTTAACGGTAAGATCATTTGCATCAGCTAAATCTTCATTGGCAAGATAGATATCATCAAATCCGTATCTGTAAATTGCGTGGAGTGGTGTACACGCCTTTTTAACTCCATAAAAAGAGCCATTGGGTTCCAGATAGGTGTCGTATAATTGCCAGATCATTTTGGGCCAGGCTGAATTGAGCTGCCATTGCACCAATCCCGTACTCTTTGGTTTGTGGGCAATGAATGCCTCAAACTGGGGACGCATAATTTCGTAGTTGTTTACCTGGGCTTTAAACGAAAATTCTTCAGCATCTGATGATTTTCCATACCTGCTGTTGATTGCATTAATATCTCTGTCGAGAGTTGTAAACTCATTCCTTCCCGTATGATATTCCCAGTATTTTTTGTCGATAGGCCAGAGGCTGGCTTCCGGAATCATTTTCTTTAAAGAGGCAAGCGGAGGGATGGCCGCACCCGGACAGGTTTCGGTATTAAATCCCCATGCGCCGCCAAGTTTTGAATCGGTAAACCAATAATGAGGAGGAGTCCAGGCATAAGGTCCCATCATTTTCATACCGGTTGGTCCACTGATTTCGCTTACCAGTGGAACGGTAGCCACCACATTATTATCCTCTGTACCCGCACCTCCGGCTGAGGTGGAGTACGGTCTCGAAGGATCGTACTTTTTGAAAAGCTCTACATATTTCCTTTCCAGTCTGGGATCTGGTAGTTTATCGCTCCCCAACATCCATAAATAGATGCTCGGGTGATTTCTCAGCCACAACATCTGGTCTTTCCATGATGTGGAAAGCAACGCGATATCCTCATCATTTACAGCACCTCCGTATTTTTCATGACACGGCTTCTTAAGGTACTCTTCCCATTCCCAGATACAATTATAACCGATCATGACCAAGACTCCGTATTCATCACAAAGGTCGTACAAGGTATCATCTTTCCCCCAGAATCCTTCACAACGGATGCTGTTCAGGTTCATGTGACGGATGTACCGCATCTGTGCTTCCACCGACTTGCGGGTATCCCGTAAAAAAATATCATCTGCCCAACCACCCCCTTTGACCAGGATAAATTTACCGTTAATTTCAAAAGTACGGTTCTTATCTTTGTTCAGATAACTGCGAATTTCCCTGATGCCATATTTTTTATCAACCCTGTCAATCACTTTGTTATCAGCCACAAACTCGGTTTTCAGGTTATACAGCTTTGCTTTTCCCATTCCATTTGGCCACCAAAGCTCCACATTTTTAACCGATAACTGGTTGTATTCAGAGGGATTAAAGCGATATGAGAGAGTGTCGTTAGGCCCTATGGTAACTTTCTTCTCAACAGAACCAACTTCAAAATCAACCCGAAGGATTCCTTCAACAGGTTTACTGGTACTATTGACAACTTCTGCCTGGATATAAAGATCAGCTGAACGTTTTGTTACGGTATCGACTTTTGAATAAACAAAAGGGCTTCTAATCTTGATCCCATCATTGATTTCAAGGAAGACCTCCCTGAAAATACCCATACTACGATCAGAAGGGATCGGGTTCCAGTCGCAAAAGCCCAAAGAGTATTCACCATAGGCATATTGTAATAATTTTAAGGCCACGCTATTTTCACCTTCCCTGATATACGAATTAATATTAAAGGTATACATCCGGTAAGTTCCGGCAAACGTATCCTTTCCAACGACTTTTTTCCCGTTAACCCACAAATCAGCACGATAGTTTACTCCATTAAAACGAAGGGAAACATCTTTCTTTAAATCAGACCCCTCCAACTTAAAAGTTGTCCTGTACCACCATGGCTGTTTAAATTGCATGGTATCAACGTTCTTCATATTGATACCAAAGGTGGGATCTGCGATAACCTTATTTATTGTCAGGCTTCCCAAAACAGTACCGGGGACTTCAGCCTTATACCACGACTGGGTATCATATCCATTTTGAGAAATCGATGCCTCATCTGTACCTGTCAATTTATCTGCCGGTTGTATCTTCCAGTTGTCAGATAGCACTTCAACTCTTGATGTATTAACAACGACAGACTCCCTGCATGCGTAGATGAACAGAAGGGGAAAAGCTAAAAATAAGATTGCAATAATTGGGTTAATTTGATTCTTCATCTGAAAATAAAATAATTATTAAAAGCCGGAAGGAATCTTCAAATAGTTCATAGTCTGAGAATTCTATTCTTTTCCTAAATATAATTACCACATAAGCCTGAAATAAGTTGATAGTTAAATCACCTTTATAATGTTTGTCGGTAACAGTTTCAAAGAAAAAAGATTAGGCTAAGAATAACTTCAAGTATTTTATTCAGTTTGCATTTAATTTTAACCCCATATTCGGTTTTCATTAAGCAAGCAAGGGAAAAAAGTTAAAATACTTAACAACTATCGCTGATTTTTTATTATGATTCACCAAATATTTCAATCTTAATTTAGTTATAGAATGAATAGATTTGGTTTTTATACCGTAATCTTTTAAATCCGCCTATACAATAGTTTGCATTCTTCATATGAAAACAAGATTATTCTTGGTGCCTCTTGTGCTATTTTGTTCATGTACGAATGTGAACAACCCTTTAACCAAGGCAGATAGCGAAAAGATCTTAGTGGATTCAAAAGCTATGCGGTTTTTACTGAGGGAAATTGATAATCAGTGGAAAATACTGAGCAGGATGGAGGAATTCTAGCCTTTTGAGTAATCCTTTCGTCATGCCTAAAATCTATTTTAGTCATTGCCGACTTCCTATCAATTATGTGGGAACAATCTATTTTTGTAAATATTTTATTACACATCTTGATTTTCTGACCACCTAAGATTCTCCCTAACCATTACTTCGGCTCCCACTTTTGTAGCCATCATTCATTGAAGGGATTGAATGAAAACGAGTGAAGCAGAAGTTTTTCAGAAATTAAACGATTTTGGTTGACCAAAACAAGTTCATCTAAAAGCCAAAATCAGTTTTATCCCTGCTTGCTGATTTTCTCCAGTTTTTCCAGGTTTATCACTTTTATCTTTCGGCCATCCATGGCTATCACTTTTTCGCTGGCAAAGGTTGACAGCGTTCTGATTGCATTTGAAGAGGTCATATTGGAAAGATTGGCCAGGTCTTCGCGGGGCAAATAAACTCGAAGTGTCTTATTATCATGCTCAAAGCCATACTTTTCAATCAGTAGAAGAATCGATTCTGCAAGTCGTCCCCGAATATGTTTCTGGGTAAGACTAACCGTACGATAATGTGAGAAGCCTAGTTCCAAAGCGAGATCCTTGAGCAGAGCGAGTGCAAAATTGTAATTCTTTAAAAGTACATTATAAAGGATATCGGGTGGAATGGTGATAATTTCGGAATCTTCAATCGCTATTGTGGTTCCATTATGAGGTTCTCCGGCAATCAGAGAACGGTAACCAATCAGGCCATTACGTGGTATCATTCTGATAATCTGATCTCTTCCACCAATACCCTCTTTAATCAACTTTACCATACCCTCTTTCAGATATTGCATTCCAACAGGCATTTCTCCTTCACGGTAGACAAAATCATTCTTTTTATACCGCGTTAATTCGTGGTTCTGTTCAAGTATAGCCTTTTCCTCAGGTTCTAAAAGATTAAAAATACAATTCTCACCCTCAAACTGACTCTCATAGAATTGACCTGAATCCAACATTGATTGCCCGATTATATGTTTTAAAACATCAAAATTAGAAATTTTATCGAATTATAAAGCATATTTTGCTACAATTGGCATTTTTCGTCCAAATCCAAAAGCCTTGGAAGAGACACGCAGGATAGGGGGTGTCTGAAAACGCTTGTATTCATTCCGGTTCACCATCAGAACCGTCCGATGGACTGTAGCCTCGTCAAAACCGGCAGCAACAATTTCGGAAGGGCTTTTAGCCAGTTCTATATAATCAAATAAGATCTTGTCGAGCACCTCGTATTCAGGAAGTGAATCTGAATCTTTCTGGTCAGGACGTAACTCAGCAGATGGGGGTTTTAAAATCGTATTCAAAGGGATCACCTCCTGATTCCGGTTGATAAACCTCGCCAGCTCGAAAACATCACTTTTATAAACATCCCCCAAAACAGATAACCCTCCGTTCATGTCGCCATATAAAGTCCCATACCCGACAGCTGCCTCGCTTTTATTGGAAGTATTCAGCAAAATGTGACCAAATTTATTCGATAAGCCCATTAATAGGGTTCCGCGTACACGTGCCTGGATATTTTCTTCTGCCAGATCATTTTCCCGCCCTTCAAAAACAGGGGCCAGTGTCATGTCAAAAGCATCAACAATTGAATGGATTTTAACGATATCGAATTGTACTCCCAGATTTTCAGCTAGTTTCACAGCATCATCCACAGAATGATCAGATGAAAACTTCGAAGGCATTAAAAGGACATGAATATTCGATGCCCCAAGAGCTTTCTCGGCTAGTGCCAGGGTAACCGCAGAATCGATCCCTCCTGAGAGACCAAGTGTCGCCGTTTTAAATCCGGTCTTACCGAAATAATCGCGAATCCCCAAAACCAGTGCATCATGAATTTTGGCAATGGTCTCCTGCTCTGGTTGGACAGTAGGTTCCCAGCTCCTTTGCTCAGTATCGATAATAGTGAAATCGGGAGAAAAATAGGCCATTTCATAAATTACTTTTCCGGCTGAATCGACATATAAGGAGCCTCCATCGAAAATCAGTTCAGTCTGAGCTCCAATCTGATTGACATAAATGATGGGCACCTCATATTTCCGTGCGTTATCGAGAAGGATATCTTTTCTGAGTTTCGCCTGGTTATAGGAAAAAGGGGAAGCCGACAGATTGATTATCAGATCAGGATCTTGCTTGCAATACTCAGCAACTGGGCATATTGAGTAGAGATTCTCTCTTCCAAAAGTACTAAACACCGGCTGATTGTACCAAAGATCCTCACATATGGTAACCGCTAATCTTAATCCCTTCAACTCAATCAGATTAAACTCGCGATTGGGTTCAAAATGGCGGTATTCATCAAAAACATCGTACGTCGGCAGCAGTGTTTTACTGTGTATACTTTCGATCTTTCCATCCTTCAGAAAATAAGCCGAATTAAAAAGCATCTTTCCGTTTGGTGAACTGTTGATGCTGGGGGCGCCAATTAAGGCTGCAATATCCTGACAATGTGTTGCAATCTGAAGGACCGATTCAATACACTTATCAATGAATTCACGACGCTCCAACAGATCATTGGGATAATAACCGCAAACAGCTAGCTCTGAGAAAACAACCAATTCAGCCCCCTGTGCTTTTGCTTTTTCAATGTTTTGAATAATCTGATCTCTGTTTGACTCAAAATTTCCGATATGGTAATTTAACTGGGCAAGTGCTATTTTCATGAAAACTTTATTAAATTTTCAGGCCTTACAAAGGACTGACTTATATCTGATTTACTAAATTTAGAAACTAAAAACTTTAAAAAACGAAGCCTAACCTTAAACGGACAATTTTCATGGTAACCCCCGCAGAGCTGGTTGCATCTGTAAAACCGTTGGAATAGACCAGACCACATGTTAAGGCATCACCGTGTCCAAGATCATATTCAAATCCCCCCCCAACATTCAAACCCATATCGAAAAACCTGATTACATCCTGAACAGGTTCCTTTTGGAATGATCTGTCACTGCTGGTGCCCCTCACTTTAATATTGAACCAGTTTGTCAGTCCAAACTGGGCAAAGTAACGGGTGTTGAAAAAATTTCTTGTTCGCATCTTCAACGCCAGGGGAAACTCAAGGAAGGTGAGATTATAATCAACCTTTGTCCCGGCAGGCAACACCTTTCCACTAATAGGGATTGCTGTTTTATAGGTAAGTGATACGCCCGCAGTACTCACTGTCATTCCTGTTGTGATTGCGTAATTCTCCGACATAAGGAACAGATCCCCCTCAACCCCATATCCAAATCCCGCAAAACTTCTGCCTCCGCCAATATCTTTTGAATCAGACTTAAACCATGAAACCTGAGGGCTTGCCAGAAAGGTCAGGTTAAACCTTTTCTGTGCGTAGCAATTAGTTATTACCGCAAGTAAGACAAGAACTGCTATGAGTTTATTCATATCCACAGAAATTTTGAATCAGGTTGTCCCGCTCATTTTATACCTTTACACCGAAAAGAACAAATGTAGTCAAAATTTAAAATGGTGATTCATGCTTAAAGCTTTCCGTCTGCTTCCGCTGATATTTTTGCTCAATTGTTGTCAGAGAAATCCGTTAAAGGTAGATGTTTCGGGGATTGATCTGACATTAAACATTCAAAGGCTTGATCAGGACATTTTTACGGTTACACCTGATAACCTGCAGAATACAATCTCTAAATTGGCTCAAAAATATGGATCTTTTTTCAAGGCCTACAACGAAAACGTGATCGCGCTTGGCGATCCCACCGATCCGATGTATTCCAGCTATTTCAAAACATTTATTACAGATAGCATCAGAATAGCTTCACACGCCAAAATCGATTCCGCTTTTAGTAACCTTACCATCATTCAACATAAGCTGGAAAACGGGTTCAGACATTATAAATATTACTTTCCGGATAAGATTATTCCTCAGATTATTACGATCATCTCAGGATTTAATCAATCGGTAGTTATGACAAGCGACGCGATTGGAATCAGCCTTGACAATTATCTCGGAGCCGATTGCCATTTTTACAGGATGCTTGCCCTGCCAGCTTTTAAAAGGGAGAACATGCGTGCAGATAAAATTCCCACTGATGTCCTCTATGCCTGGGGAATTTCGGAATTTGAATTTAATGAATCGAAAAATGATCTGATATCCAACATGATTTACCAGGGGAAAATGATCTATTTTCTGGATGCCATGTTTCCTGACGAACCCGATCTGCTCAAAATCGGATTTCAACCAGAAAAGCTCGAATGGTGCAAAAAAAATGAACCGGGTATGTGGACCTACCTCATCGAGCACAAGCTTCTGTTTAATTCAGACCGGATGAACATCGTCCGCTTTATCAACCCGGCCCCCTTTACCTCCTGCTTCACCCCAGATTCACCGGGAAGAACAGGCGTCTGGATTGGCTGGCAGATCGTTAAAAGCTACATGAAAAAGCATACCGAAATTTCTCTTCCGGAACTTATGGCTGATCAAAACTACCAAAAGATCCTGAACGATTCGGGATATTCACCCGAATATTAAAGTGATATCAGGAGTTACAAATGAAAATAATAAATCAAAATAAAACACTATTAATTAAAACAACTTCGGACAATGAAAATGAGATTTAAATTTATGTTTTTGATCCTCGTACTCATTTCGTCTCTTGCCAGCGGGCAGCAGATGGGGGGGGAAAAGGTGTCGCTGGCAGACTACGTTAATCCATTGGTAGGTACTGACTCTGACCATGCCTTATCGAACGGGAATACCTACCCGGCAATCGCTACGCCATGGGGAATGAACTTCTGGACCCCGCAGACCAATAAAATGGGGAATGGATGGGCCTATATGTATGATGACACCAAATTAAGGGGTTTCAAGCAGACACATCAACCGAGTCCATGGATAGGTGATTATGCCGCTTTTGCATTGTTTCCTGAGACCGGAAAAATAATCCCCGATGAAAGTAAACGAGCTTCTTGGTTTTCTCACAAGGCTGAAGTTGCAAGGCCTTATTATTACCGGGCCTATTTGGCAAATTATGATGTTGTTACGGAAATTACCCCTTCAGACCGAGCTGCTCAGTTTAGATTTACTTTCCCCGAATCGGGGGAATCACGTGTTCTTATTGACGCCTTCAACATGGGATCAATGGTTAAAATATCGCAACAGGAGAGGAAAATTACCGGATATTGCAGGAACAACAGTGAAGGTGTACCCGAAAACTTTCACAACTATTTTGTAATCCTCTTCGATAAGGAGTTTTCAGAAATCGCAACCTGGAAAGACAGCGTTATCTCAAACGGGAGTAACAATGCTGAGGGGAAGCATGTGATGGCTATTCTGACCTTCAAAACAAAAAAAGGAGAGCTGGTTCATGCACGTGTCGCCTCCTCCTTCATCAGCCCCGAACAGGCAGAGCTCAACCTGAAAAGGGAGATTGGACAGGATACTTTCGACCAGACAAAAAATAAAGCTGAAAAAGAGTGGAATAAAGAATTTGCAAGGGTAAAAATTGAAGGGGGAACGGTCGATCAGAATCGGACTTTCTACACCGCACTCTACCGCACCATGCTCTTTCCACGAAAATTTTATGAGATTGATGCAAACAACAAGGTGATGCATTACAGCCCCTATAATGGGAAAGTGCTGCCCGGATACATGTTTACCGACAACGGTTTTTGGGACACCTTCCGTGCTGTTTTTCCATTTTTTACCTTTATGCACCCTACTCTAAATGCTCAGATTATGGAGGGACTTGCAAATACCTATAACGAAAGCGGATGGCTCCCCGAGTGGGCAAGCCCGGGGCACCGAAATTGTATGATCGGGTCGAATTCTGCCGTAAATATTGCCGATTCGTACTTAAAAGGGATTCGCGGCTTTGATATTAAAAAACTGTATGAGGCCATTTTGAAAAATTCAGAAAATGAAGGTCCGATGCATTCTGTTGGTCGGTTTGGAGTAAAATATTATAACAAATTAGGTTATATTCCTTATAATGTTGGCGTTAATGAAAATGCTGCCCGTACATTGGAATATTCATTTGATGACTGGTGTATCTGGAAACTGGCGAAAGAGTTGGGGCGTCCGCAGGAGGAGATTGACCGTTTTGCCAAACGTGCCATGAATTACCAGAATGTTTTTGACAAATCGGTCAACTTTATGCGTGGTAGAAATGAGGATGGCACTTTTCAGACCCCATTCCGCCCTGACAAATGGGGCGATGCCTTTACGGAAGGCTCAAGCTGGCATTACACCTGGTGTGTATTTCACGATCCGCAGGGCCTTGCCAACCTGATGGGAGGACGTGAAAAGATGGCACAACGCCTCGATGAAGTTTTCACCTCGGCCCCCACTTTCGACTGTTCCTACTACCGATCCCAGATACATGAAATTACAGAGATGCTCATCAGCAACATGGGGCAATATGCCCATGGTAACCAGCCCGTTCAGCATGCAATTTACCTGTACGATTACCTTGGTCAGCCATGGAAGGGACAATATTGGGTCAGACAGGTGATGGACAGACTCTATAATCCCAACCCCGACGGATTATGTGGCGATGAAGACAATGGTCAGACTTCGGCATGGTATGTTTTCTCAGCAATGGGATTTTATCCGGTGGCTCCCGGAACTGGTGAGTATGTTTTTGGTTCTCCCTTGTTTAAGAAAGTTTCCCTTCAACTCGAAAACGGCAAGAAGATCGAAATCAGCGCTCCACAAAACAGTACTGAAAATGTCTATGTCGATAAAATCACCCTTGACGGGGCAGTCTACGATAAAAACTATATCACCCATACCGACCTGTTGAAAGGTGGAAAACTTCAGTTTGACATGAGTAAAACTCCGAATAAATCAAGGGGTACCTCACCGGCAAGTTTCCCCTATTCGTTTTCAAACAGAAAGAATTAGTTGATATTCAGGGGTTGTCAGCAGCTTTTAACTGGTTATTGGCTGCTGGCAGTCCCTGAGTCTTAGAAAAATAAAGGTTATTGGATTAAACCGGAAACGCGTTGTATGGGAATCTTTTCAATAAAATCTATTTTCTGATTATAGCCAGAAGAATGAAGCTAACTGCCGGTTGGGATATCTTTACCTGATCATAATTCCTGTTGCCATCCTTCCGGTTTTAGGACCATCACGACGGGCCGAAAAAAACAGATCCTGATCATGCAAGGTACAGATTCCTGCAGTTTCGATCTGGCTGGATGGCACTCCTGCCATAACCATCTGATGATGATTAGCTTTCCACAGGTCAAGCAACCGTTTATCCTCCTTAGGAGGATTTTCTGAATTATAAAATTCAGGCGAAAACTGATTCCACACCTCCGGACCAACCTCATAAACACAAGGACTAATGGAGGGACCGATTCCGGCATATAGATCAGATGGTTGGCATCCAAATTCTTCTGTCAGTTTTAGGATTGTTTTTAGTACAATATTTTGTACCGTACCGCGCCACCCGGCATGAATAGCTGCAACCACTTTTAGTTTTGGATCAAAAAGGAGAACAGGAACGCAATCAGCAGTTTTTACAGCAACACAAACTCCACTCATTCCGGTTATGACGGCATCCGTTTTATTGAGAAAATCTTTTCGCTCCGGTTCTTCGTTCCTGAAAAAACCGGCATCAATCACCTTTACCGTAGCAGAATGAGTCTGTTTGGGTAAAATCAACTTTTCGATGTGGATATCAAAGGCACTGCAAAGGGTGATCCTGTTTGCAATCACATTTTCAGGAGTATCACCGGAGTTAAGTCCCAGATTAAATGAGCTGTAATTATCTCTGCTGATTCCACCAGCACGTAAAGTTGAAAAATGAAATAACTCCGGAAATCTGTTAAGACCGGCAAATTGCAAAACCGATAAACCTTTTATTGTGACAGAGATCATCTTTCTTTCCTACATTTACTTTAATTTCGCTGCCAATTTACAAAAGTTCCGCTTGGGACGACCAAAAGATCAGATATGGAAATAAAAATTCTTCAGCTCACCGAAGGGGCAAAACAGGCAACAGGGTTAACAGTGGTGATCGATGTCTTCAGAGCTTTCTCGACCGCCTGCTATCTCGTTGCTGCAGGTGCTGAGAAAATTATCCCCGTTGAACACGTGGAAGAGGTTTTGAAACTAAAAGAAACATTGAGCAATGTAGTGACTTTGGGTGAGCGTTTCGAACGTAAGGTACCCGATTTCGATTTTGGAAATTCACCTACACACATTAAAGATTTGGATCTTACCGGGAAGACGGTGGTCATGACAACAAGCTCAGGAACCCGCGGTATTGCCAATGCAATTCTTGCCGACGAAATTATTACGGGAAGTTTTGTGAATGCCGAAGCCATCATCAACTATATTCGGAAAAAAAATCCTTCAACGTTAAGCCTTGTTTGCATGGGATATGAAGGGCGTTATCCAACCCAGGAAGATACTTTTCTGGCCGAATATGTGCGTGATAAATTGCTCAACAGAGCCACCGACTTTGAAAATATGAAAGAGACACTCCGAACCGGAGATGGAGCCCGACTACTCGATCCTGCCAATCACGAATGGTCACCTGCGACCGATTTCGAACTCTGCCTCGACCCCAACCGTTTTGATTTTATTCTGAAAATAGAAAAAGGTATTGGTTTTAATTGGTTGAGGAAAATCGGGATATAACAACCAGTCGTCGATTGCCAATTTCATAAGTCTTTTGTGAGCGATCAGCAACAAGTTGCCAGTAGCTTAAGAAGAAATTTAAAATTATTAATACTCTAGCAGAAAATGACACAATATAACTTTGATGAAATAATAGAAAGACGCGGAACCGACTGTGTAAAATATGATCTGCTTGAACTCTATTTTGGGAACAGTGAAGCACTCCCCCTTTGGGTGGCCGACACCGATTTCCGGGTTCCTGACTTTATTATGGAGGCCCTGCGCGGCAGGATGAACCATGAAATATTGGCTTACACCTACCGTCCTGACAGTTATTTTGAAGCGATTATCAGCTGGATGGAGCGGAAGCATGGATGGAAGATTGACAAAGAGATGATTACCTCCAGCCCCGGGGTTGTTTCGGCAGTGACAATGTTGATCATGGCGCTTTCAGAACCCGGAGACAAGGTGATTGTGCAGCCACCCGTTTACTTTCCCTTCTTCACAAGTATTAAGGGATCGGGGAGGAAGATGATTGAAAATCCGCTTATTATTAAAGAAGGGAGATATACCTTTGATTTTGAAAATCTTAAACAGATCATTGATTCAAAGACCAAATTATTGATCCTGTGCAGTCCACATAATCCCGGCGGAATGGTCTGGACCTTAGAAGAACTGAAGGAATTATCCAGGATATGTATCGAAAACGGCATTGTGATTATTTCGGATGAGATCCATTGTGATCTGGTTTTTAAGGGAAACAAGCACATCCCTGTTCCCATGGTCTCCGACGCGATCGCCATGAACTGTGCAGTCCTTATGGCAGCCAGTAAAACATTCAATATTGCCGGCCTCTCAACAGCCTTTGTGGTCATCCCCAATAAAAAATTAAAGGTAAAGTACGAGCAGGTGATGAATACAATTCACATCAGTGGTGGCAATATTTTCGGGAATATAGCGACCGAGGCAGCTTTTCAGCACGGCTACGACTGGCTGACTCAACTAATGGCTTATCTGGAAGAGAATTACCGGTTTGCGGAAACTTTTCTAAAAGAACGGATGCCCCGGATTAAGGTGATGATACCGGAAGCCACCTTCCTCGTTTGGCTCGATTTAAACGCTTATGAATTGAGTGAAAAAGAGTTAGCCAAACGATTGATTGAGGGGGGAATTGCCTTAAATCATGGAAGTAAATTTGGTACGGGCGGCGAGGGCTATTTCAGACTCAATTTTGGTTGTCCCCGCTCTGTTTTGGAGGAAGGACTGATAAGATTAGAGAAAGCGCTGGCTTGATTTTCTACTTGCAGTAAACAAAAGTGGTGTCCTATGGTTAATAGAAAATGAAGTTTTTATTCATTTTCACATTGTTTTTGTATTCTGTTTCACTGGCAGGTCAAAAAAAGAATAGTTCTGCAGTCGATGGAATTGTTTATCCCGATAGTTTAAAGATCGCAGAAAACAGTCTTCCCGAGATTCCGGTACAAGCCTTCCGTTCAGCAGGTTTGCTTAAGTCGGCTTCCGGATCGGTATCGGTAATACCCGCAGATCGGATCGAAAACTCAGCAGTAAATATTGCCTCTTCATTATCCACAGTACCCGGATTAGTGATGCAGGAGGGAACTCCGGGAACAATCAAATTGACATTAAGGGGGATCGGTTCCCGCTATCCTTACGGGACAAAGAAGATCAAACTATTTTTTGGGGAGATCCCCATGTACAGCGCCGAAGGGGAGACCACCTTTGATGATATCAACCCGGAGTACATTAGTCGCATTGAGGTTTTACGGGGTCCGGCATCAAGCATATATGGTGCCTCGCTAGGTGGAACACTCTTACTATACCCCTTAAGGTCAAGATATAACAGCGAATTGGTTAGCATGGAAAATTCCGTTGGGAGTTTTGGATATTTTAAAACTGGGTTAAGTTACTCAAAAGGGACCCCGCAAAATGATTTGCTGATCTCCTTATCCCGTATTCAATCAGAAGGTTATCGTGAAAACAGTAATTATAGCCGGAACTCCTTTTTTATGAATCATCATCACCGTTTTAGCACAAACTTTACCGGGAACCTCGTTGTTTCGGGGTCTGAAATCAAGTCGCAAATCCCAAGTTCAGTAGATTCAGTCACCTACGCAGATCATCCTGAGCAGTCAGCAGCTAACTGGTTAAAAACAAAGGGTTACGAACATCCCAACCGGATCTTCGCAGGTTATAATCTTCAATACGGTACTGCCGAAAACTGGAATTATTCAATCTCCACATTCTTTAATTCACGAAAGACAGAGGAGAACCGTCCTTTTAACTATTTGAATGAGAATGATTTTTCGTATGGTGCACGTTTTTTGGTTCAGCATGATTTTGGCAGTGCAACGACTCCCTGCCGACTCAATGCCGGAACTAATCTTTATTTTGAAAAGATCCGCAGTTCGCTCTTTGAAAACATCGGGGGAAACGGAGAAAAGGGGATTCTACAGCAGGATGGGAAGGAAGCTCTGTTTCAGACCGATTTTTTCGGACAGATGGAGGTGAAATTGAATCAATTTGCCATTACAGGTGGGATCAATTTGAACCGCTCAGGATTTCGCAATAATGACCTTTTTACTTCCGACACCCTGATGCAGTCGGGTAATTACCATTTTACACCCATTTTGGCTCCGCGTCTTGCAATAACATGGCACCCTCTGACTGATGTATATTTTTATGGTTCAATCAATAAGGGATTTTCAATACCCTCGCTCTCTGAGACACTTAGTCCGCTGGGATTAATTAATCGTGAGATTAAACCTGAAAAAGCGTGGAGTTATGAAGGAGGAGTCAGGGCAAATCTGTTTAACCACGCCACATTTATCGATCTCGCCGGTTATTATATGCGGGTGACTGATCTGATTGTTCCTAAAAGGGTTGCTGAGGATATTTACGTCGGAATGAATGCCGGTTCATCACGTCATAAAGGATTGGAACTTGCACTGGAACAAAGGATTATTGGCAGTAAAGAGGAGTCATCCACGTGCCCGGTTACATTAAAGGCAAACCTGGCGTACGCTGTCAGCAAGTTTAATTTTCTGAATTTCACGCAGGATCATATCGACTTTTCGGGTAAGAGACTTCCCGGAATGCCTGATCAACTCTTCTCCGGAACCCTTGATTTAAAGGTGGCCAACGGTTTTTATACCCGGTTTGAGATGAACTGCTCAGGAGAAATTCCATTAAACGATTTTAACAACAGGTATTCCAGAGGTTGGATGGTGATGAACCTCAAAGCCGGCTATATCTTTAAACTGTTTAAGAATCTTAGGATCGATACAGCCATCAAAATAAATAACCTGGCCGACGAAAAATATGCTTCTATGGTCGTTGTGAATGCACCCGGAACTGCATCAAGGGCACCACGATACTTCTATCCAGGATTACCACGTTGGTTCATTGGTACAGCGTATATTTCTTACCACAATTTTAGGAAATAGCTAAAATCGGCAACCGGGTAAACCAAATCTATCCCAGAAATGTTAAGTGATTGTTTGATCGTTTATTCTCTTTAAATTAATACTTCAGTTATGAAATATATTTTAGTCATTTCGATCCTTGGTTTTCTGTTTTCGACTACAGGAAAGGGTTATGCCGAACCTGATGACCAATCAAAGGTTTCAATACTCCAGGATTCTGCAATGATTCATGCACAACGAAGTTATAACAACATTTGTGCTAGTTGTCATCGGGAGGATATGAGCTGGTTTGCAAAACGAAAATGGAAGTACGGCGGCACTCAGAACGATATTTACACGAGTGCTAAGACTGGCTATCCCGATTTTGGAATGCCCTCGTTTAAAAATACCTTCTCAGATAAGGAATTACGGGATATAGCCAAACTGATCCATACTAAACTTGAATTGAACATTGGGGAAAACGGAATCAAAGATCTGGATACAAAAAGAATTTCTACTGAAAAACTCAATCTGCGTCTCGATACATTAATCACAGGATTGGATGTTCCCTGGGGAATGGTGTTTTTACCAGATAAAGATATGCTGATCACAGAGCGGGAAGGAAAGATGATCCGTTTTAGAAACGGTAAAAAAATTGCAGAGATAAAAGGCCTTCCTGAAATTATATCTGTCGGACAGGGGGGATTACTTGATATCAGATTACACCCCGATTATAAAAAGAATGGGTGGATCTACTTCGCCTACACTTCTTCCTCCAATAAGAACCAGCTATGGAGCCCTGCACTAATGCGTGCCAGAATAGAAAATAATACTCTGATTGATAAGCAATTACTATTTAAGGCAATGCCCGAATACAAAGCAGCTTTCAACGTTGGGTGCAGAATTACTTTTGACAGGAAAGGTCACCTCTTTTTGAGCGTGGGCGATCGTGGTATTGTAGAAAATGTCCAGAATTTATCCAATGATTGCGGAAAGATCCACCGTTTCAACGATGATGGAACTATCCCTGCAGATAACCCTTTTATTCATCAGGTTGGTGCCAACAAAAGCATCTGGAGTTACGGGCACCGGAATCCGCAGGGTCTCTTTTATAACACTGAAACAGGTATATTTTGGGAAAGTGAGCATGGCCCCAAGGGTGGTGATGAATTAAACATTATCCAACCCGGGAAAAACTATGGTTGGCCGGTAATCACATTTGGAATCAATTATGATGGAACAATAATTACCAGGGATACGGCAAAAGTTGGAATGGAACAGCCAATTACCTACTGGGTTCCGTCGATTGCACCGTGCGGTATGACCTTTATCAAAGGTGGAAAATACAAAGGGTGGGAAGGGAATGTCCTCGTCGGATCTTTAAGATTCAAATATCTGGTTCGTTGCGAAATTAATGGGAATAAGGTTGTTCATAAGGAGATCTTACTCCCGAATATCGGAAGGTTGCGTAATGTGGAGTTGGGACCCGATGGATTTATTTACATTGCAGTTGAATCACCCGGAATAATTTTCAGGTTGGTTCCGGTACTTTGAAAAATAGAGTGAGCGGGTAATTTGTTCAGTAAATAACAAGTCACCGCTCACTAACAAGTATTATTTCTTCAACTCCCAGGTAAACCCCTCTTTGGTGTCCTTCACCTCAATACCCAGTTCTGTAAGACTGTTCCGTATTTTATCGGATGTGGCCCAATCCTTGTTCTTCTTCGCCTCAACACGGAGGTTGAGTAACAGATCAACCACATTTTTTAAGACCTCTTCATTGGCCGATCCACCCGAAACTGCTTCACTTTTAAATCCAAGGATGTCAATTACAAAATCGTTGTAGAGCTTTTTTAATAGCTCAAGGTCGGCGCTGTTTACCGTTGCTTTGCCATCATTGACAGAATTGATCATTTTAACCCCGTCGAAAAGATGTGCAATCAAAACGGGTGTATTCAGATCGTCGTTAATCGCAGCATAGCACTTCTCCTTTAAACCTGAAACATCTAAAGTTGAACTTTCTGACGATTGAATTTCGTCAAGCAATGAAACCGCTTTAAGTAACCGTTCCAGCCCTTTCTCTGCAGCCTGAAGCGCCTCATTTGAAAAGTCAAGGGGACTCCGGTAGTGAGCCTGAAGGATGAAAAAACGGATGGTTATTGGTGAATAGGCTTTTTCGAGTAAAGGATGACTTCCCGAAAAAAGTTCGTCGAGCGTAATAAAGTTTCCCAACGATTTGCCCATTTTCTGCCCGTTGATGGTTATCAGGTTGTTATGCATCCAGTATCGCACCGGATCATGTCCAAAGCAAGCCATACCTTGTGCTATTTCTGCCTCGTGGTGAGGGAAAAGCAGATCAAGTCCGCCTCCATGAATATCAAACGTTTCGCCAAGATATTTTGTGCTCATCGCTGTACATTCGGTATGCCAGCCAGGAAATCCTTCGCTCCAGGGTGATGGCCACCTCATTATGTGTTCAGGTAATGCACTTTTCCAAACTGCAAAGTCAAGGCTCGATCTTTTCTCTGACTGAGCATCAAGATCGCGCGTATTGGAATAGAGATCCTCAATTTTCCGCCCCGACAACTTTCCATAAGCATGAACTGAGGCAAACTTTTCAACATCAAAATATACTGAGCCGTTTACTTCATATGCAAAACCCGAAGCGATCATTTTCTCCACCGCCGCAATCTGTTCGATGATATGTCCCGATGCAGTTGGTTCAATACTCGGAGGCAACACATTCAATTGTGCCATATTCCATCGGTAGCTATTGGTATAGCGTTGAACAATCTCCATTGGCTCGAGCTCCTCCACTTTCGCCTTACGGGCAATCTTATCCTCCCCTTCATCGGCATCATTCACAAGATGTCCAACATCGGTTATATTGCGGATATAGCGTACTTTATAACCCAAATGGTTAAGATAGCGGAAGAGTAGATCAAAGGTAATTGCAGGCCTTGAGTGACCCAGATGAGCTTCTCCATAAACAGTCGGACCACAAACATACATCCCGACATGTCCGGGATTTAAGGGTTTGAAGATCTCCTTCTTCCGACTAAGTGTATTGTAAATGATAAAATCGCTCATCCTTTTGTTATTTTCAAACTGACGACAAAATTAAAAAATTATCTTTGGCAAAAAGAATAAAAGATGATGATGAAATTTTTAAAGGGAGGTCTTATACTGGCTTCCATCCTGTTAGTCTCCTGCGGAAATGCGCAGGATAACGGAGATAAACGTCCGATTGTGTTGATAAAAACCGATTTTGGAGATATGAAGGTGGTTCTCTATAATGAGACTCCAAAACATCGCGACAATTTCCTCAAACTTGCAAAAGAGGGTTTTTTCGATGGAACACTTTTTCATCGGGTGATCAAGGATTTTATGATTCAGGGGGGTGATCCGGATACAAAAAATGCCCAACCAGACCAGAAACTGGGTAATGGCGGTCCCGGGTATGTTATTGACAATGAAATAAACCCTAAACTACTTCACCGAAAAGGGGCATTAGCGGCCGCCCGACAAGGTGACCAAACCAATCCGGAGAAAAAATCTTCCGGCTCTCAATTTTATATTGTTCAGGGAGTGGTGTTCCCGTCCGATAATCTTCAGGCGCTTGAAGAGGAAGGAACTCAGCGTCAGGCAGACAGTAATATGCGCCAGTTGGTCAGAGAGTATGAAGATTCAATAAAAATCTATCGGCAAACCGAAAATAAGGGTGCATTCGACAAAATGATTGCCAGGCTTCAAACCGAAGCCATGGATAAGGCAAAACTAACCCCCTTTAAACTGACGGAGGAGCAAAAACAGGTTTATACTACTGTTGGCGGAACTCCCCATCTTGATGGAGCTTATACTGTGTTTGGTGAGGTTATTGAAGGTCTTTCGGTGATCGATTCAATTGCCTCCCAACCCACAGGTCCCAAAGATCGCCCTGTAAAGGATATAAAAATGGAAATAAAAGTAATTAAAGAATAATTTGATTTCCTGTTATATAACTTAAAATTAGAAAATTTTCTAATTACCAAAACGAATCAGAAATCAGTAATTCGTTAAAGTTTAATATTTCTGTCGGTTTTTCATAAATAGCGCTGCAATCTGAAGATCTTCAGGAAAGGTAATCTTGATATTCTCGCGATTCCCCATCACGAGGTGAACGGTTGTTCCGGTATGCTCCACAACCGAAGCATCATCTGTAAATTCCGGGATCCAGGTCTGAAGATATCCTTTTTTGATAATTTCGATTTTAAAAACCTGGGGCGTCTGAACCATAAAATAGTGTGAACGGTTGACCGGAACTGATGCAATCAGACTCCCTTTGCGTACCGATTCATTGGCAGGGAGAACAGGAATCGCCGTCCCTGTATCTGCAGCACCATCAAAACAACGTGTCAGCGTTTCGTGGCTAACCAGGGGTCTTACACCATCGTGAACAGCCACCAGCCCGCATTCGGAAACCTGCGAAAGCCCGTTTTTAACCGATTCGAAACGGGTATTGCCACCAGCCACGATTTGATGCGGAATCATAAAACTGTGCTCATTGCAGAGCCCTTTCCAACTCTCAATCTCATCCTTTGGAATTACAACAATCAGTTGCATCGAGGGATCAAAATCATAAAAATTCCGGATGGTATGCATTAAAACAGGGACACCTTCGATGTGAAGAAACTGTTTTGGGATCTCCGCCCCCATGCGAGACCCATTTCCCCCCGCCACGATAATGCAACATCTATTCATTTGATATCTTTTTTACAAAAATAGGGAACCATTTGAAACATTGTAGAACAATTTCAGGTAATTTTGAAACATGAGGAGGTCGTTCCAACTGCAGGAATTGCCGTTGAGATACTTCCAGGGTCCGATTATTAAAGAACAAACGATTTAAATATGAAGGAGATACTCAATTACCTGAAAGATCTGGAAGCCAATAATACAAGAGAATGGTTTGACCGGAACAGAGCGCGATATGATGAAACGCGTATGAAATTTCTTCATGTGGCAGAATATTTGATTCATGAAATCCGGAAATTTGATGATGAGATACCACTGCTGAACCCTAAGGATTGCGTCTTCAGAATTTTCCGCGATGTTCGTTTCTCAAACGACAAAAGACCTTTCAAATCAAATTACGGTTGTTTCATTGCCCGGGGAGGGAAAAAGTCCGGGTTTGCCGGATATTATCTTCATATACAGCCAGGTGAGTGTTTCCTCTCCGGAGGAATATATATGCCTCCGCCAGAGCACCTTCAGGCCATACGCCAGGAAATCTACTATCATCCACAGGATTATATCCGGCTAATTGAGGATAAAGAGTTTAAAACAACTTTTACCTCCCAGTACTTTGATAAACTGAAAACAGCTCCCAAAGGTTATCCCAAGGACTGGGAATACATTGATCTGATTAAAAACCGAAGCTATGCATTGGGTCACAGCGTTGAGGAGGAAGAGTTGTTTGCCCCCGATTTTTTAATGAAAGCGATCGGGGTTTTCAGGATCATCCACCCCTATAACAAATATTTGAACAGGGCTGTGGATGAGAATATAAGTGGATCCGATAATCATTGAACTAATGATTAAAATACTTTGGCAGTCCCTTTCAAAAAAGCTATTTTTGAAGAATCAAAATAATCAATATGACAGGTTTTATCAAGACAAAATACCACCTCGAGTCACTGTGCTGCGGAGCAACGTTTGAAGACAAAAACTGGGAATTAAATTGTCCTAATACACATAAGCCAGGTTTACTAAGGGCAATTTACGACAACAAACAATTGATTGTAGATGAGACATTACCGGGGTTATACAAATTTTCCTCCTGGCTCCCGGTTGCAAAAACGCTGAAAGGATCTGGTGCGCCTGTTACCTACAAAAGCAAAGGATTAGCCAATGCACTGGGATTGCAGAACCTCTACATCACCTTTAACGGCTATTGGCCTGAAAAGGGTGCAATGATGGAGACAGGAACCTTCAAGGAGTGTGAAGCATTTTCGGTATGCGCCCGTTCCAACTCAAATGTCAATGGCATAATGGTGGTGGCATCTGCCGGAAACACAGCCCGGGCATTTGCAAAAGTGTGTTCCGAAAATAGAATCCCCGTTTTGATCTGTATACCTGAAGATAATTTAAACGCCTTATGGTTTGCACAGGAGATTGATCCTTGTGTGAAGGTTATTGCTGCTCAGTCGGGGGGTGATTATTTTGATGCGATCCATTTGTCAAATCTGGTAGCCAGCAATATCGAAGGATTTTATCCTGAAGGGGGAGCAAAAAATGTGGCCCGGCGCGACGGAATGGGGACCACTGTTTTATCGGCTGTTACCACAATAGGTAAGATTCCGGACCTATATTTTCAGGCTATCGGAAGCGGCACAGGAGCTATTGCCGCGTGGGAAGCCAATCTCCGGCTGCTCGAAGACGGACGATATGGTTCTACAAAAATGAAATTGATGCTCTCCCAAAATGCACCGTTTCTCCCAATCAAGGAGGCTTGGGATGCCGATTCGCCTGAAATGCTGCCTATCGACGACCAGGAGGCCAGGAGACAAGTGGAGGAGATCAATGCAAAAGTTTTATCCAACAGGAAACCACCCTACGGAATTACCGGAGGATTGTACGACGCTATGAAAGATGCCGGTGGTGAGGTTCTTGCAGTTACCAATCAGGAAGCCTCTGATGCAGCGCTTTTGTTTGATCAAACTGAGGGAAATGATCTTGAGCCAGCTGCATCTGTTGCTGTTGCATCGTTAATAATGGAGGTTCGTAAAGGTAACATTAATGCGACGAACACAATTATGCTGAATATTACTGGTGGAGGGATTGAAAAATTCAGACGCGAAAACAAAATAAACTATTTAAAACCCTCGCTTGTTTTTCCACTTGATCCGGATTCAAAATCAGTGGTTGAAAAAGTTAAAATGCTTTTTTAAAGGATTGTAATTTTTTGGAATAGCTCCAGTACAACAAGACAACTATCTGTGTTGTCCTAAATAAAAAGTAAGATCATTTTTGATTATGAATTTGGAATTTACTTTGCTTTTTTTTGTCCGTTTATTATCTGGTCTGCTAGCTATTGCCTTAGTTATTGCACTTTGGAAAAGAAAGGATACCTCTGGTGTACTTTTTCTTATTCTTTTTGAATTTGCGGCCGCCCTGTGGGCAATATCAGATGGTTTCGAGCATGCATCAACCAGCTTAGCCTTAAAAATATTCTGGTCGCAGGTCGGATACATTGGTTCATCCACGACCACCGTCTTCTTTCTGTTGTTCACACTTACCTATACTCAAACCAATAAATTCGTAAAACCCGTGACCATTGGGATATTGATGTTTATTCCACTGATTACCATCCTGCTTGTTTTTACAAACACCTATCACCGGTTGATCTGGCAATATGTTGAACTCCATCCGTTAACCAACGAAAGCACCTACCATTACGGAACCTGGTTCTGGATATACGCTATTTATGAGTATTTTGTCCTTTTCGCAGCCATCGTAATCCTTTTATTGAGTACAACCAGATCCTACCGAATCTATAAAGCCCAGCTAATTTACCTGATCTTCGCCTCCTCTTTCCCACTCATTACGAGTATAATTTATGTATTTAAACTACTCCCCATCAATTCCGATCTCACCCCAATTGTGCTGATCTTTTCCGGGATTCTTTCAGCAATAGGGATTTACTTTCAACGGATGTTTGATGTAGGACCGGTCGCCAGAATGCAGACCATAAACAGTCTGACTGACGGCGTTATTGTAGTTGACATGTCGGACAGGATTGTGGACGTAAATCAGGCCTTTGGCCGTATTATAAATGCAGAACGTGATGAATTGATCGGAAACCAATTTAAAAGATTCAGCAAATTATTTCTCAACAAGGGATCAGAAGAACGCGCCGCAGATAGCGAGTTTCTGACGGAAACAACCATACGTACGAATAATGGGTCGAAATACTTCGAGGTAAAATATAGTCCGGTTACCAATTCACAACACCAACTAATTGGCAGAATATTTCTTCTGCACGACATCTCCATCAGGAAAAGAGCGCTTGATAACGCTTTCGAATCAAACACACGTTTACGCAATGAAATTGCTTCAAAGGAGAAACTGATCGAAGACCTTGATGCTTACGCCCGTACAGTGGCACATGACCTGAAAAATCCGATCAGCGGGGTGATCGGATTAACCGAATTTATAAAGGATGACATTCTTAATCAGAATCAGGAGCAGGCCTTTGAACTGCTCGATATGCTCCATGAACAGGGAAATAAGATGCTTAAGATTGTAGATGAACTACTCCTGTTGTCCCGAATCAGAAAAGAGGATATTCAGCTCGTGAAAATTAACATGCAATCAATAGTAGATGAAGCTATTAATAGAGTTTCAAAACATTTTGAAGATCGGAAAGCGACCTTTGATTTACCGTTAACGTGGCCCGTTGTAATGGGGCATCCGCAATGGATTGAGGAGGTTTGGGCAAATTTGATCAGCAATGCAATCAAATACGGAGGTAAACCACCTAAAATAGTGATGGGAAGCGAAATGCTGGACAATGGTTGGCATCGCTTCTGGATTCAGGACAACGGAAATGGACTTCCTGTAGAATCATTCGAGAAACTTTTTGCCGATTTCGAAAGGCTGGGCAAAAAAAATGTTGAAGGGCATGGACTTGGCCTTTCAATCACAAAGCGAATTATTGAAAAGCTGGGGGGCGAGGTATTTGTTTCGAGTGAAAATATTCCTGGTAAAGGTTGTGTTTTCAGTTTTACTTTACAAGAGGATTTAAAATAACTATTAAGGGCAGATAACCTTGGTTACCTACCCTATTTTTATTTCCAATTAAAATTAAGTTTATCGTTTTGCATTCAGAAATGGACTCCCTGATCAGAGCGAAGAATGCTCAGTCAGGAAACAGGCTTTTGGCATAAAGGTGCGGTTCACTCTTTTTAATCCGCTCCATTGGACGATACACATAAGTTAAACCGTATTCTGTCGCCTTTTCTCTTTTCAGCTCATCCGGCAGATCGGAGAATCGTTCTTCAACTTCATTCCAGATGTTTAGAATGATCTCATCTGCATCCTTCCTTAACTCAGCCACTTTTATTGTCCACCTCGCGGTATTGTTCTGCAATGTTTTCTGAAAATGATATGCATCGACAAACTGATCAAATTTCACTTTTACAATTGCAATGGAGGGATTATACAACGGATTGCCTCCATGGCTGATCCGCTTGTGCTCCCCTTCAATAATCTTCTTTCCCCACTCCAAAACTTCCGAGTCCATGACCAAGGAGGGTGATTTTTTATCGCTGAATCCGTAAAAATCCCGGACAGATGACTTGATATCTCCCCTCTGAATAGAAAAGTTCAACACCTGAATAAAGTGTGACAAGTATAATCTGGCTTTCTTTACTGTACCAAGATAGGTATTACTGCTTTTCTCTTGTTGTGTACGTGCCAGTTTATGATGAATCAGGGTCGTCTCAAAATTTGTATAAAATGCCCTGAGCCTGTTTAATGATTTTTCCGAAAATGCGAGATCATCGCTCTCCTTCTTCTGCCCCATAAGGATGGCAGTTTTAAGGGCTCTTAATCTGGCCTGATCGGTATTCGGTAATCTTCTGTAAGGCATTTCTCAAGTTTTACGTTTTGGTCCTTGAGCTGCGAATTTATGCATAATCTTGTTTTTTCCGTTATTCGCATCAAGGAAAAAAAAAGAGTTATCAACTAAAATTAGTTAATAACAAGAAAGCATGGCAAATCTGCCATGCTTTCTTGTTATTATATCCTTGATTATTAATTAATCAGCAAGTTTCGCCTTGAGGTATTCGCGATTTAATCTGGCAATATGGGCGATTGAGATACTCTTGGGACAAGCCAGTTCGCAGGCGCCAGTATTTGTGCAGCCACCAAATCCAAGTTCGTCCATTTTTGCATACATCGCCTTTGCACGACGCTTGGCTTCAACTTTACCCTGGGGTAATTTGGCAAACTGAGATACCTTGGCGGCTAAAAACAACATGGCAGATGAATTTTTACATGTTGCAGCGCAGGCTCCACAGCCAATACAGGCGGCTGCATCCATTGCTTCCTCTGCATCATCCTGAAAAATAGGGATTGTATTTCCATCAGGAACACCACCCGTGTTTACCGAAACAAATCCGCCGGCCTGTTGAATTTTTTCGAATGCAGTACGATCAACCATCACATCCTTAATCACAGGAAAAGCACCTACCCGCCATGGTTCAACGGTGATGGTTTGCCCTTCGTTAAACTTACGCATATGCAACTGACAAGTAGTCACCTCGGTATCGGGGCCATGCGCATGTCCGTTTATATAAAGGGAGCACATTCCGCAAATCCCTTCGCGACAATCGTGATCAAAAGCAATCGGATCTTTCCCTGCCAGAATGAGTTCGTCATTCAGGATATCGATCATTTCGAGAAATGAGGTTCCCTGGGAAACATTATTAACAGTATAGGTCTCGAACTGCCCTTTTGCCTTGGCATTTTTCTGCCTCCAGACCTTTACATATATTTTATTGAGAATTTTATCAGCCATTTTTATAGAATATTAGATATGAGCTACTAAAAAGGAGACTTCTTTATTTATAACTTCTCTGCGTTAAATGAATCGTTTCAAAAACCAACTCCTCCTTGTGAAGGATAGGTTCGGCATCAATACCTTTATATTCCCATGCCGAAACATAGGCAAAGTTTTCATCATCGCGTTTGGCCTCCCCCTCGTCGGTGGACGATTCTTCACGGAAGTGTCCGCCACACGATTCATTGCGATTAAGAGCATCGCGGGCAAGTAATTCTCCAAGTTCAATAAAATCAGCAACTCTCCCCGCCTTTTCAAGTTCAGGATTTACATTTTTCATCTCGCCCGGGACAAGAAGATCTTTATAGAACTCAACACGCAACTCCTGAATCTCTTTAATCGCTTTGGTCAACCCCTCTGCATTACGGGCCATACCAACATTGTCCCACATGATCTGACCTAACTTTTTATGGAAATGATCAACAGGCGTTTTCCCATTAATATTGAAAAGTCTTTCGAGTTTGGCAACAACTGCCTTCTCTGCTTCAACAAATTCAGGACGACTGGTGTCAATTTTCGGAACCATGATCTCACCGGCGAGGTAATCACCAATGGCATATGGAAGGACGAAATAGCCATCAGCCAAACCCTGCATTAACGCCGAGGCTCCCAACCGGTTGGCACCATGGTCTGAGAAGTTGGCCTCTCCAATGGCATAAAGACCCGGGATTGTGGTCATCAGGTTATAGTCAACCCATGTACCACCCATTGTGTAATGGATCGCAGGGTAGATCTGCATTGGTTCTTTATAAGGATCTGAATCGGTGATTTTTTCATACATCTGGAAAAGATTTCCATATCTTTTTTCAATGGTCCCTTTCCCTAAACGTTCAATGGCATATTTGAAATCGAGATAGACTGCTTTCCCTTCCGAATTGACACCGAAACCGGCATCGCAACGCTCCTTGGCAGCTCTCGAAGCAACATCACGTGGAACAAGATTTCCGTAGGATGGATAACGTCTTTCGAGGTAAAAATCGCGATCTTCATCTTTTATATCGTTCGGACCAATGATCCCCTTACGTAATTTTTCGGCATCCTCCTGTTTTTTCGGCGTCCACACCCTACCATCGTTCCTTAACGATTCCGACATCAATGTCAGTTTCGATTGCTGGGAACCATGAACCGGTATGCAGGTAGGATGAATCTGAACAAAACAAGGATTGGCGAAGAATGCCCCTTTTTTGTAACAAACCCACGCGGCAGAAGCATTACATCCCATTGCATTGGTCGAAAGGAAAAATACATTTCCATATCCACCCGAAGCAATCACAACGGCATGTGCTCCAAAACGTTTCACTTCACCCGTCACCATATCACGGGCAATAATTCCGCGAGCTTTTCCATCGATGGTTACGAGATCTACCATTTCGTGGCGGGTATACATTTTCACCCCCCCTTCCGCAATCTGCCTGTTCAATGCAGCGTAGGCACCCAGTAAAAGCTGTTGTCCGGTCTGACCACGCGCATAAAAGGTACGACTGACCAAAACGCCACCGAAGGAACGGTTCGAAAGTAAGCCACCATATTCGCGTGCAAACGGAACTCCCTGAGCAACACACTGATCTATAATATTAGGTGACACTTCAGCCAGACGATGCACATTCGCTTCACGTGAACGGTAGTCACCACCTTTAATGGTATCGTAGAATAACCGGTAAACTGAATCGTTATCATTCTGGTAGTTCTTGGCAGCATTGATTCCCCCCTGCGCCGCAATGGAGTGGGCACGACGGGGACTATCCTGGTAACAGAAAGCCTTTACATTGTACCCTAATTCCGAAAGTGATGCAGCAGCAGACGCTCCGGCCAATCCGGTCCCGACTACAATCACCTCAAGCTTGCGTTTATTTGCAGGACTGACCACTCTGATTTCTGCTTTATGATTGGACCATTTTTGGGAAATTGGCCCTTCAGGTATCTTTGAATTTAAGATGCTCATATGTTTGGATCTTTTTATTTCAATTAAAATTTAAGAAGGAAATAGATCGGAATAGCTGAAAACCCAATTGCAAATACAACTCCAATAAAGTTGGCAAGGCATTTCAACCGCTTCATCCACTTGATATTATTCAATCCAATTGTTTGGAAAGCACTCCAAAACCCGTGCGTTATATGCAAGCCTAAAAGTATTCCGCCGATCACATAAAGAAGATCATAAAGGGGGAAATTGATAAATAAATTGGAGACCAGGGCATAAGCATTGTGCATCTCTACACCTGTTCCTGTTGCCCGATCCAATAATGGGTCTCCGATAAACTTCATTTTAACCCAGAAGTTAAAAAGGTGGAGAACCAAAAAAATCAAAATCATACCACCCAAAATAAACATGTTCTTGGAAGGGGCATACCACTTTAGTAGCTGATCACCCGATGCATATTTCTGTGGACGCGCTTTCATGTTATCAAGAGTAATCCATCCTGCCCAGATGATGTGAATAATGAAACCTAAAGCAAGCAGAGGCTCCACAATTTTAATAATCGGATTTGTAGCCATGAAATGGGCAGCCTGATTAAACAGTACGCCTGAATCGTCGAAGATCAGAAAGAGATTCAACGTCAGGTGAATTAACAAAAATGAGATAAGGAAAAGTCCTGTGAGGCTCATAAATACTTTCCGGCCTATGGAGGCACTCAGGAAATTGCTCATAAGTACTTGATTTTAATAATTATATGAATTAAAACTGCATTTATAAAATTCACCACAAAAGTAGCCCTTGCCTTTATGCTTTACAACATGAATCTGACCAAAAGCCTAATTTAAAATGATTCTACACAGTGGTGCGCATATATAGTGACTTATTGAAATACATCTATATCCGTGTAAAATTAAATAGATTTGCACTTTAAACAAACAATTTAGCAATGAGATACAAATTTGTACTTCCACTATGGATATCCATGGCACTAATCCAACCGGTACTGGCTCAGGATCAGGATCAAACAATCGGTAAAAGAGTGAAAGAATATACAATCGAAAACTGCATCAACCGCTTTGACAGGAATCAGGCAACCAAAACCTCAGTTGGTTATCAATACTGGTTCATCGGACAAGGTTTTCCTGAAGACGGGTTAACCGTAAAAATGAGTGCTGTAGGACCCCGGCAAGCCACACATGCACCACATAAACATGCTGGGGACGAAATATTTTATATCCTTGAGGGAAAAGCACAGTTTTATCTCAATGGCAAAACAACAACCGGAGGTGCCAATACGAGCTTTTATTGCCCTGAAAACAGCGAACACGGAATCAGCAATGCAGGAGACACCGAATTAAAATACCTGGTCATCCGCAAATATCCCGTTAAATAAATCCAACCCTTAAGTTCAATATAACAACACTTTAAAAGATTTTGTTATCCAGGAATGCTTCGATTTTCCCGGTGACCAATTCGGATTCCTCCAGAAATCCCAGATGTCCCGAGTGATGAAGGTATAAAATTTCAGCACCGGGGATATCACGGGCATCATTTAACTGATCATCTGCATTATAGACTTTGTCGTGTTTTCCAATTACGATAAGAACAGGAAACCTGGCCCCTTTCAGCATCTCCAGGTAATTGTATCGGGAGTTCATTGCATTGATTGAACTTTTCGCTCCTTCGACACTTACCTGATTACTTGTGCGATTGAGAAGTGTAACCACCTCTTTCATCATATCACTGTTTCCGGGAGCAAAATTTGACGGGATAGTTGCCTGCAGCAGCAAATCCTTCCTGCCATTGGCGATTAATCGCGCTTCCCTGATTCGCTGTTTGATACTCCTTTGATCCGCTTCCTTTACTGGGGAATGCATCAACGCTAAGGAAGCCACCCTTTCGGGATATCTGGCAGCAAAAGCCAGAGCAATATAGCCTCCCATCGAATGGCCAACAACCGATACCTTTCCCGTCACATTCAGCCGGATTAAAAGCTCGTTCAAAACGGGTGCAAATGAATCAAAGCTGTAATCCGCAGGGGGATTTCCCGAATCACCGTGACCGGGAAGATCGATCAGGATTACCTTAAACCTTTTGGAAAGTGTCGCTGTTAGCTGATCGAATAAAAGCTGGCTACCCCAATAGCTATGCAGTAAAAGAGTGGGGGTCCCTTCCCCTTCAATCTTTGTAAATATCTTGTATTCTGATACTTCAATAATTTGTTCCATCACGATTTAAAATATTGCAAAGGGGATGATTCTCTGAATTCCTGGGTTCAGTGATCCAGCCACTCGTTCGTCTGAAAAATTCTTTAAAAGTATTTTATTATTTATAAAAAAACCTTTTGCTATTTTTTTTGTTAATTAGAGGTTTTGTAAACCTAAAATAAATAGAATGAAAAACAAAATATATTTGTTTTTGCTTGTTCTCTTTTGCACCACCACTGCATCATTTGGAGCAGGTGTTGTGAAAGGGAGAGTATATAACACTAAGAACAATGAACCAATAGCTTATGCAACAGTAATCATTCCTGACATCACGAAGGGGGGAATAACTGATGAGCAGGGTAATTTTGATATTGAAAACGTCGAACCAGGCTTTTACAAGATCAAAGTTTCAGTGATTGGTTTCAAAACCTATATTTCCGAATCATTCCGGGTAACCAAATCGGCCGGCGCCAATCTACTTGTCCCGATGGAGGAGGAAAACGTTGAATTGCAGGAGGTGGTGGTAAGGCCATCCTATTTCAGGAAAAAGGAGGAGAGTCCGGTTTCACTCCGAACCATTGGTATCGATGAGATTGAGAAAAACCCAGGTGGTAACCGTGATATTTCGAAGGTGCTCCAGTCCTATCCGGGGGTTTCGTCCTCTTCAGCCTACCGGAATGACATAATCGTTCGCGGCGGCGGTCCGAGCGAGAACAGGTTCTATATTGATGGTGTTGAAATTCCGAATCTGAACCATTTTGCAACACAGGGGGCCTCAGGTGGACCGATTGGAATCATCAATGTCGATTTTATTCGTGAAGTGAATTTTTATTCGGGCGCTTTTCCTGCCTCACGGGGCAATGCGATGAGCTCTGTTCTGGAATTTAACCAGCGGGAAGCCAGTGAAAAAGTCAAATTCAGAGGTACTGTTGGCGCATCTGATCTTGCTGCTGCGGTTGAAGGACCATTAAGTAAGAAGACCACTTTTATGGCCTCGGTACGCCGCTCATACCTCCAGTTTCTGTTTCAGGCCATCGGACTACCATTTCTTCCTACCTATAACGATTTTCAGTTTAAGATAAAGACCAAAATCAATTCGAAAACGGAGCTCTCCTTTATCGGTCTTGGTGCCCTCGACAAG
The DNA here is from genome assembly GCA_963675995.2 of Prolixibacteraceae bacterium. Taxonomy (GTDB): domain Bacteria; phylum Bacteroidota; class Bacteroidia; order Bacteroidales; family Prolixibacteraceae; genus JAAFHB01. The sequence continues at coordinate 637,488 of CAXXIY010000001.1, forward strand.
TCGAAACTGAATACAAGTGCCAACGAAACGGAACAACAACGCTATATTCTGGGTTACCTTCCTGAGAATGATCAATGGAATTATACCCTTGGGGCGGTACTTAAACATTTTAACCCGAAAGGAAACGACACTTATGTTCTCAGTCAGAATAAGTTGAATAATGCTGCAATCAAATATCAGGATAACATCGAGCAAGCCGAGAACCTGAACCTTGATTACAATTCGTATGAGCTGGAAACAAAATTCAGATATGAGCACAACTACCAGTCTGCTACAGCCTTCAAGTTAAATTACGGATTGGATCTGCAATACGCCAGTTACTTTAACCGGACCTATCAAAAGATCACCCGAGGCAATGTTCCGGTCACCATCAATGACCGGTCAACACTTGAATTTGCCAAATATGCCCTGTTCGGTCAGGTGAGCCACTCGTTTCTTGACCGGTTACTCGACCTTTCATTTGGCTTGAGAGCCGATGGCAACAGCTATTCAAATAACATGAATAATCCGCTCAATCAGCTCTCTCCAAGGATTTCTGCAAGCGTTCGATTAACTCCGGGCACGTCGCTTAATTTTAATGTCGGGAAGTTTGCGCAACTTCCATCCTATACCACACTGGGCTATACCGATAACAGCAAGCAACTTATCAATAAACTAAATGGTCTTACCTACATTCAGGTTAACCATTTGGTAGCGGGCATTGAGTTCCGTCCATCCGACAATTCACAAATCACAGTTGAAGGTTTCTACAAAAGGTACAATCGTTACCCGTTTTCTGTGAAAGACTCCGTTTCGCTGGCCAGTAAAGGGGCCAATTATGACGTGTATGGCGCCGAGGCGGTAACTTCCACAAGTAATGGAAATGCTTACGGATTGGAACTCATGGGTCGTTTGAAAAAATACAAGGGTCTAAGTGCGATTGTTACCTATACTTTTGTAAGGAGTGAGTTTACGGATAAAAAAGGGGAATTCATCCCCTCATCCTGGGATAACCGTCACTTAATCACCGTTACTGCAACCAAAAATCTAAAGAAGAATTGGGATATGGGTCTCAGGTGGCGATATATCGGAGGAGCTCCTTACACCCCATGGGATCTGGACCGGTCAGCTCTCAAGATTGCCTGGGATGTCCAGGGTAACGGATACCTCGATTACAGTAAATTTAACAAGGAGCGGCTAAGCGCCTTTCATCAGCTTGACTTAAGAGTTGATAAATCATGGTACTACAATAAATGGTCGCTGATGCTCTATTTTGATATTCAGAATGCCTACAATTTCAAATCCGATCAGCAGGATTATCTGATACGGCAGGAAGATTCAACCGGGAAACCGCTCACCGATCCGTCCAATCCCAATAAATACCTGTTGAAAATGATACCGAGTTCTGGTGGCACAGTTTTACCGACAATAGGGATTATGGTTGAGTTTTAAACCGATTAAATCATGTTCAAAAAAAGCTTCAGAACTTAACAGAGTTGATTCCTCCCGCCTCGGATGATGATGCCGACAATCCCTATTTCACGCCCGATCCAATGAAGATGAGGATCAGGATGTCGCAATTAACTAAAGTTTAAAGGGTTGAATGCCGGGTCTGGTTTCCTGCCACGGAGAAAGACGATGGTGATACAGCTGCAGTAGCAGAGCGGTGAAGGAGTGAAGTGTTGAGCTGCGCCAAACGACCTCGCTTGGATGCCCTATTCATCCCGGGTGGAGATCCCGGACATACTTCTCCAAAGAATTTATTTCCGATGCCGGATGAACAAACTGCACAACTCGGGATAATCCCTCCGGACATCCAAATGTGGATGTCAACTCAGGGTTTTAACGCTGCATGGATGAATGATTTTTAGACCATTAAGAGGACAGAGCTCACCTGGCTCGAATGGATAGCATTTGGTCCGCAACAATTTGAACGACTCGAAGATCTGCGTTTTAAAGTACCAAAACGGCTTAAGATGCGTTTCCATCCCGGTATCCCCCATTCGGCATGGTCACAATACCCCGTACCTGACTGGGATTTTGCGTATATGGCGACACTAAACCGTGAGCCGATCAATCCACGACTAATGGATGAGGCAGCAATCTTTTGGAGATTCATCCGATGTGCCCCAAGGAGATGAACCATCAACCCATGGAATCCGACCTCTGGGCAGAGGCCACCAAAACCGGAAAGTTAAGGCTCCGATGGAACAGACCTCCTGAATTAAAAGGAAGTGGCAGAGGTGTTCAGGTTGCAGAGGTTTGGTTGATGGTGAAGGAGGATAAAATGATAATTAAGGCAGGTGTCATAAAACTTGAAATTTACATGCTGTTGTGACATCCTTTTTGCATCTTTGCTGAACTATATTCTCTTCATCAATTAAGAAATGAAAAGTTCGAAAATCTTCTTTTTAAGCATTGCGTTACTCATCATGGAACCCACTGACAAAGGTCAGGCCGGAAATATATTCAGGCCAATTTCCTCTGTTACAGAACAAATATCAGGATCAGTAAGTTCTGAAGATAAAAGCATGGTAAAGGATAACTCACTGACCAGCCGGCTCGAATGGTTTCAGGATATGAAATTTGGACTCTTCGTCCATTTTGGAATGTATAGTCAATGGGGTTGTGTTGAATCGTGGCCTGTTGTAGAGGATGACAAATGGGCGCGTCCAGATGATTTAAAAGCGTGGACTGACCGAAACAAGGATATGGGACTTTTCCGGCACGATTACTGGCAATTGAACAAGAGCTTTAATCCATTGAAATTTGATCCCGATAAATGGGCTGATGCGGCTAAACAGGCCGGCATGAAATATTTTGTGTTTACCACCAAGCATCACGACGGCTTTTGCATGTACGATACCCACCAAACTGATTTCAAAATTACAGATCCGTCCTGCCCGTTTAGTACAAATGCACGCGCAGATATTGCAAAAGAAGCTTTCAAAGCTTTTCGAAAAAAAGGGTTTGGCATTGGCGCCTATTACTCGAAAGCCGACTGGCATAGCCCTTACTATTGGGTTCCCGATTCTGTGGCCCGATCGCGCAGGGCGAACTACAACACTCCCCAACATCCGGAGCTCTGGAGCAAGTTTGGAGATTTCGTGTATAAGCAGATTGAGGAACTGACCACAGGTTATGGTCCTATCGACATTCTCTGGCTCGATGGAGGTTGGGCACGTCCCCCGCACGAAGATCTTCACATGGATAATATTGCAGCCATGGCCCGTAAAAATCAACCCGGACTGATCATGGTCGATCGCACGGTTCATGGCAAAAATGAAGACTATCGCACCCCGGAACAGGAAGTACCTGAAAAACCGTTGGCCTTCGTATGGGAAACCTGCATGACCATGGGCGATCAATGGTCATACAAACCTGATGACAAATACAAATCGACGCACCAGCTGATCCATCTTTTTGTAGATATTGTGGCCAAAGGGGGAAACTTCCTGTTAAATATTGGACCCGATGCCAATGGCGAACTTCCCGGGGCAGCTCTATCGCGTCTGCACGAAATAGGCGATTGGATAAAGGTGAACGGGGAGGGAATTTACGGGACACGCCCCATCGCACCTTACAAAGAGGGGAAGATCGCCTTTACTCAAAAAGGTAATTTTGTCTACGCTTTTTACCTTGCCGATAGTGAGACGACTATTCTACCTTCAGAAATTTCACTTACCACTTTCCAACCTGTTACTGGCAGTCAGATATTTCTCATGGGATATAAGAAACCCCTTAACTGGAAAGCCAAAAACAACGGTGTAGTCATTGAAATTCCCAAAGCTTTGCAGACAACTCCACCTTGCAAAAATGCCTGGTGTTTAAAGATCAAACTCAGGTAGATACTGTTAAAATAGCAGTATCTACCTGAGTTTGCAGGACATAATGGTCAATTGGCTCACAGCCGGGTAAATCTCAGACCTAAGATTGCGCTAGAACCCAGCCATACCCCATCCTTTCCGGTAATTGCGGCGAAGGTATTTATTGACATCCGGGTCATCAGGAAATTTCATGTTGACAGCATCCCACTTCAGCAGCCGGTCTGGCACCCTGATCGCTACCGTACCCAGAAGAATAGCCTCTGTCATCGGTCCGGTCTGTTTAAAATGAGAGGCGGTGTTTGGACCACCCAAACAGGCAATCACAAAGTTATAGTAATGATTTTGAGCTTCGAGCTTTGGTGATTTATAATTTTTAAATTTACTTTCGGGCAAAAGAACAGGGATCCCGTTGTGCGGGATAAGCAGGGCCCCTTCCGTACCAACCAACATGGAAGATTCGGCCGGATACTCCTTTCCGGGGTATAAGTCCATGATCTCCTTTGGCGGATAAAACGCTCCATCGAACCACTCGAGCGGCAATATATTCGCATCAGTGAGATCGTTCCCAGGAAACATCCACGTGATATGGTCGCCCTGCGGCCAGTTATCCGATCTCCGTTCGGGAGAGTTCTGCCAGGACTTTTGAACCTCGGCAATTACCGACAGGGGCGCTTTCAATCCAAGACCTTTCCATACGGGGTCAAATATATGGCATCCGATATCGCCGGACCATCCTGTCCCGAAGTCCTGCCAGGCCCTCCACTTTGTAGGATGGTATATTGCAGGTGCATAGGGGCGATATGGAGCAGAACCAATCCAGAGGTCCCAGTTCAGTTTTGCGGGCGGTTCCTCCCCTTGTGAAGGACGCGGTCCCTCGATCCTGTATTCAATTGCACCCGGACGGTTCGAACAGAGGTAGGCATGTTTAATTTTACCTATCGCTCCCTCTTTAAGCCACTGAACCGCTCTCCGCTCATCCATTCTTGCCGCAACCTGCGTGCCCAGCTGTGTAATTACTCCATATTTGACCGATGCTTCAGTAAGTGCCCGAACCTCAGCCACATCGTGACACATCGGTTTTTGGCAATAAACATGTTTACCTTTTTGAATTGCCGCATAGGCGATTGAGAAGTGACTGTGGTCTGGCACAGCAACATTGACAGAGTCGATCTTGTCGCCTTCCTTCTCAAGCAGTTCACGCCAATCCGCATAGATACGCGCATTAGGATAAGCTTCAGAGGCCTTTTTCAGATTCTCTGCATCCACATCACATAGAGCTATAATCTGCACATTTGGATCCTCCTTAAATTGCAGAAAGTCCCACCAACCCATTCCTCCAACCCCAATGCAGGCATGATTGAGTTTGCTGTTTGGCTTCCTGGGATTACCTCCGCATCCCAGGAGTAGCGGAGTTGCAATTGCTGCGGTTACGGAGGTCTGTAAAAACTTACGGCGTGAAGCTGAAAAAGGTTGACTCTTCATAAATTAAAAATTATCTGTTTGTTCAGAAGGGGATCCGGTTTTGTCAGACTGTCGAACTCCTTACCCGACCTTGTTCCAGCCTTCCAAATGATTTTACACAAATATCCGCAATAAGTTTCTAAAAAACTAACAAAATGTTTATTTCAAACCCAGGTAAAATTGGACCATTATTCCGGCTGTTTGATGGATACCGAAACAATGACATTTCCCTCTTCACCCATAAGCGCTCAATTGAATTTCTTCGATTCAGCCGTACTGGTCCCTCCCTTTTCGCCAATTTTCATTACACCATTCGTAAAACCACTTTGTTTGATCAAACCTAAACTAAGCAAGTGAATATTTCAGTATTTTACAACGAATTAGTAAAATCTATCTTGCACAAGATTTTGCATTAACGTCAGAAAATACCTACTTTTGATCAACTAACAGGAACTGGCTGGAGGTCTTTAATCAGCCATGTTATTAAACTATGGAAATAAACAGGGTACTGACAATAGGTGATGCCGAAGCGCTCATCCACAGGCTGAAAAAAGAGGATAAATCAGCGGTGGATGACCTATTTAATTACTATTATCCCCGTCTTTACCATTTTTCGAAGTCCATCCTTAAAATTGAAGATGAGATTGATGACATTCTGCAGGAGGTATTTGTAAAGATATGGCTTAGCCGGCAAAGAATAGGTAACGCCGAGACCTTCAACTCCTGGATCTTCACGATTACAAAAAATGAAATCCTGAACCTGATCAGAAATAATCTTAGAGATCAGACCTTCAAAGATGAACTTTTTCTCCGCTCCGTGGGCGAAGAATATCAAACCTCCTCACTGGTAGAATACGAAGAGATCAAGGCCGGAATAGACAAAATAGTTGCAAATCTTCCCGAAAAAAGACAACAAGTCTTTATTTTAAGCCGGACAGAAGGTCGCTCCAACAAAGAAATTGCCCTTTACCTAAATATTTCCGAAAAAACTGTCGAGGATCATATCACCCACGCTATTAAGCAAATAAGGCTCTCTCTGAAAGAGATGGGCATCTTCTCCATCCTCTATTTTTATCTTTTTTTATAATTTCTTCACTTTCGGAGCAGGGGATAGCCCGCCCTTTTGTGTATTAATGGTATAAAATGGAAAAACAATTCAACAAATATTTAAATGGCACGGCTAACCCGGAAGAATTTTCTGAGGTCATTACAGCTCTATGTTCCGAAAGTAACGGAGACAAAGTGTCAATCGAACTCCTCAAACTCTGGAAAGAGACTTTAACCACGGCGATAGAAAACAAAGAGAACAGCCGGTTACTCGACAAGATTCACCACCGTATTGCGCTTGAGGAATCCAGAACAGTTGCGAAACGGATTAAGTTGTACAAGGATCTGTTAAGAGTAGCTGCTGTATTAATCATCGGATTAACGATCTCGACACTTTTCCTCTCGCAAAAGCCGGATAAACCTCAATATACAGCCGTAATAGAAACTGTTAAAACGCCCTATGGTGCCAGAACCAATTTCAGTCTGCCCGACGGTTCTGAAGTTTGGCTTAATTCCGGTTCAACCATCTCGTTTCCGCGTCAGTATGGGGAAATCAGGAATGTAGAACTCACTGGCCAGGCCTATTTTAAGGTGTTAAAAGATGGGAAACCTTTTGTAGTTAAAACTGTTTTAGGAAAGGTAGAGGTGATGGGAACCTCCTTCGATGTCAAAGCCTATCCCAACGAAAACTTTGAAACAACCCTGGTTGAAGGGAGTGTGAATGTGAGCAACCAGAACAATCAGGTCGCTACATTAAGACCGGGTCAGCAATCCAGAATTAATGGTGCGAATGAACTCGCAATGAAAGAGGTAAATACCGATTTAATTACTTCGTGGAAGGAAGGAAAACTGATCTTTGTAAAAGAGCCTTTTGAAAATGTTGCAAGGGAGCTGGAGCGGTGGTACAATGTAAGAATAGAATTGCAATGCAACAGACTCAAAAAACTAGGCTATACCGGAACAATTGAATTGGAGACCTTTAGCGAGGTACTTGAACTGATCAATACAACAACACCAATCAAATCGGTTTTCGATAAAAAAACAAGGATATTAAAGATTTGGGGGAGATAAATCCCATATCAATAACTAAAGAACCAAAAAGTCAACCAAAATTTTAACTATGGAGAGAATCAAACAACCGGATTAAGAAGAAAAGTAAAGGTGAGAATGGCCGTTCCCACCTTTGAACCAGATTAGATTTAAAAACATTAATTATTTAAACCAATTGCAAAGTTATGAATAAATTGCTACGAGAATATGGCAAAATGCCATTATTTTATCAATTTTTAAGAAAAATGAAACTAACTATCTTTATTTTAACGCTGTCAATTTTAAGTAGTTTCGCTGCGCAAACCTATTCGCAGACCACAAAATTGACTCTGGCTGAGAATAACTCAACGCTGCTGAACGTGCTCCGTGCGATCGAAGGACAGAGTGAATTCAAATTCTTTTACAACGAGAAAATAGATGTGAACAAAGCTGTTTCTGTTGAAGTAAATGAAAAATCTGTCGTCGAGATCCTCGATAATGTATTGGCAAATACCGCGGTTAAGTACAAGGTACTGGGCCGGCAGATTGCATTATACGATAAGGATGAGATGGAGCCGTTTATGAGTGAGCAGCAAGGCAAAAAGATTACCGGTAAAGTCACTGACCAATCTCATGTGCCTATGCCGGGAGTCTCGGTAGTTGTGAAAGGGACCACAATAGGAGCCATAACAGACAACGATGGTAATTTCGCATTAACTTTATCTGCTGATGCAAAAGCGATTGTCTTTTCGTTTATCGGAATGCGTTCGCAAGAGGTAGCGATTGGCAATAAATCGGAATACAATGTTATCCTTACTGAAGAGTCGATTAATCTGGAAGAGGTTGTCGCTGTAGGATACGGTACACTCAAGAAAGCAAACCTGACAACATCGGTTTCCACTTTTAAAAATACCAATCTGGATGAGCGGGCAATCACCCGTGTTGACCAGGCATTGGTAGGACAAATGGCCGGAGTAAATGTAAAACAAACAACTGGTGTTCCCGGAAAGGCCTTTAGTATTCAGGTACGTGGAACAGGATCAATCAGTGCAGGGAACGAGCCCTTGTATGTTATTGATGGTTTCCCTTTATCAACAGCAACGACCAATGGCGCGGGGAATTATGCTACGGGTAATCCCCTTGATAATATTAACCCAAGCGACATTGAGTCGATCCAGGTTTTAAAAGATGCCGCTGCAGCTGCAATTTACGGTTCGAGAGCATCGAATGGGGTAATCCTCATTACTACAAAAAGAGGTCAGACCGGAAAACCTAAAATCACATACAATACCTATTTTGGGATTAACCAGGCCAGTAGAAAAGTGGATATGATGGATGGTCAGGGATGGATCGACAGGGCAACGGAGATCATCAATGGAAATTACCTTAGAGATTATGGGGCAAAGGGGGCCACAACAGCTGACAATACAGCCACCAGAACCGCTATTGTCGGTTCATTTAGCGCCAATTACTTCCTTGATCCACGCTGGACACAGGCTGGTCACCCGGGATTGGATTTCATCAACTGGCAGGACCAGATTTTCAGAACAGGCCAGATGCAGAATCATGAAATTTCGGCAAGTGGCGGTAACGATTTCGTAAAGTATTTCGTATCGGGGAACTTCGCTAATCAGGATGGCTTCGTTAAAAATCAGGGTTACAAAACCTATTCTGCGCGGGCCAATGTGGAAGTTAATGCTGCCAAAAATTTAAAGATGGGAATAAACATTGCTCCAACCTACTCTGTCGTTGAGGACCCCGGCGTTGAAGGTAAGGATAATATTTATCACCAGTCACTCAGCATGAGCCCCGTACAGGAATCAACGGCGGGTGTATATGCCAACTCATTCAACAATGCGCAGTACGTATGGAGTAATACCACAAACAGTGTACTCGCCAAGCTCGAAAACATTGTTGGTGAGACAAAAAGATTCCGTACCCTTGCATCACTTTATGGTGAATACGAATTTATCAAAGGGCTCACTTTCAGAACATCGGTCAACCTCGACAATACCGACAACAGTTCACGTTCGTACGTGCCGTACACCGTTTCGGGTACGCTGGCCAGCCGCACATTTGACCCTGCAGGCAAAGCCCTTACATCGAATACTTCAGGTACATTCAACACCTACAAACGACAAACATTTGTCAATGAAAATACCCTTTCGTATTCGGCAACCTTTAATAAGGTTCATAATTTGAACGTACTTCTGGGCCAGTCGTATAATCTTGACAGAACTGATATTTCTGCCATGTCGTCAAGCGGCGGATATACCAGCAGTGTAATACAAACCCTGAATGCCGCAGCAGCGGTCACGGGCAACACCACCTCAACTCAAAATGTTTTGCTGTCCTATTTTAGCCGTGTTCAGTACAGCTACGCCAACAAATATTTGTTTTCTGCCAGTTTACGCGAGGACGGTTCTTCAAGATTTGGGGCCAATGCACAATACGGGATATTCCCATCGGCCTCTGTTGGATGGAGCATCGTGAAGGAAAAATTTATGGAAAACATCCATGCTGTCAGCGATTTAAAACTAAGGGCAAGTTACGGGGCAAATGGTACGAATAACCTTGGATCGGACTATGCGCCAATTCCTACGCTCATTACTTCAGGTTATGTATTTGGAACAACACAGGCTGCTGTAATTGGTCAGTCTCCGAGCAAAATTGCAAATCCCGATCTGCAATGGGAAAGATCGGTTACCTATGATATTGGTTTCGATTTTGGTCTCTTTGATAACCGGCTAACAGGATCGTTTGATTATTACAATAAACTGAACACTAAACTATTATTGAATGTTCAGGTCCCCGAAGTAACCGGTTTTACCACCTATTTATCCAACACAGGTTCTGTTAGAAATATTGGTGAAGAGCTGGAACTGACCTCTCATAACCTGATTGGGAAATTGAAATGGAACACCACCGTTTCGATCAGTCATAATACAAATAAGGTCGTTGCTTTAGGACCAGGTCAGTCACAAATTTTAATCCCCTCCTCTTTCGATATTTCCAACTTTATTCTCAGGGTTGGCGAGCCGATGAACAGCATTTTTGTTGTAAAACAGGATGGTTGCTTAACAGCTGCCGATATTGCAAACAAGGCAGCCATGTATGGGACTGAAACTGTTGGCGATCCACGGTATGTCGATATTAGTGGTCCCAAAGGGGTTCCGGATGGTGTTATTGACGCCAACGACCGCCAGATTGTTGGTCATCCAAACCCTGATTATACCTGGGGGATTACCAATTCGTTCAAATATAAAGGTTTTGATTTAAGCGTACTGATCCAGGGCCAGAATGGCGGATCGATATATTCACTCTTAGGTCGTGCCATCACCAGAACCGGACAGGGATTTACCGATAACGCCCCGTCATTCTATCTCGACAGATGGATTTCACCTGAACAACCGGGTGCCGGTCGCGTAAGTAAAGTCTATTCCACCTTTGGACGTATTGTAAATACCGACTGGTTGTACTCTTCGAACTATATGCGGGTACGCAATATTACGTTAGGTTATGACCTGGGAACAGTGATTAAAAAGAATATCGTGCAGGGTGCGCGAGTTTACATCACCGCAGAAAACTGGTTCGGACACGACAAATATTATGGTGGCGCCAATCCCGATGCAACCAATACTGACCTGAGTGGAAATGCCAATTATCTCGCAGCAGGTGATTATGGCGGTTTACCTTTAGCAAAATCAATAATCTTAGGATTGAATATCACTTTTTAATCATCCTTAAATCAACTGAAAATGAAGAAGATACTTACAATATTCGCCGCTGCACTTACCATACTCATTATCTCGTGCAGTAAGGATTTAAATCAAATTCCGATCTCACAGGGTACAACGCTCACTTTTTATCAATCTCCAAGTGATTTCATACAAGGGGTAAATGCCATCTATAGCGATTTAAGGGCTTATCCCGACAGATTACTCAACCTTTCGGAGATTCGTTCAGATAATATTTACGGGGTATCCGATTTGGGCGTCCGCGACTGGGATCCGATCAACAGCTTTCAAAAAGCCATCACGGGTAATGCCTATGTTGAAGAAGCATGGAATATCGATTTTAATGGAATATCGCGTGCCAATACTGTTCTTGAACAGATTGTGAAGAATGGCACCACCATCAATTCTACCACTTTACAAACCAGGTTAGATGCTGAAGCACGATTTTTACGCGCCTTTTTCTATTTCGACCTTGTAAGGTATTTTGGTAAGGTTCCCATCATTGACCATACAGTAATTGCTTCTGAAGCAATTACAATTCCACGAAGCCCGGTAGCAGATGTGTATAAATTGATTATTGCCGATCTTCAAAAAGCAGTAGCAAATTTACCTGCATCGTACACCGGGGTCGATGTTGGCCGGGCAACGAAATATGCTGCAGAAGCTTTACTTGCCCAGGTTTATATGGCCCGTTCAGGCCCAACTTACGGAGTTGAAGGTCCGGGATTGGGATTAAGCGAATGGAGTCTTGCTTTACCGTTATTGCAGGATGTGATCAGCAGTGGCCTTTTTGTTTTTAATCCAAGTTTTGCCAATATATTTTCATACTCAAACCAAAATCCGGCGGTAAACAAAGAGGCGGTATTTGATGTGATGTATCTGGCAGGAGCAAGCACCTCCACGAGCAGTTCACTTTATGGGGCCACCTTTTGCTGGCAGCTTACCCCGGCTATTTACTTTAAGTCAATAAACGACACAAAGTCAAACGGAAGTCTGGAAGTGATCCCCGTGTCAAACGATTTATTGAGTAAATATGGCGCTACTGATGTTCGGAAAACATTCGCTATTCATACCGCACCTTACATAAGTTCAGGAAGCACCGAAACCCGTCCGTTTTTCCAAAAATATCTCGATTTTACGAAGATCCCTGCTTCAAGCCGTTTCGACTGGGGTATTAACTTTATCGCCATCCGGTATACCGACATCTTGCTGCTAAAAGCCGAATGCGTTTTAAACGGCGCTCCGGGCTCACAGGCAACCGATGTAGATGCAGTGGTGAACCAGGTTAGAACCCGGGCAGGTGTTGGAACTCCGGCACTGTCGGGCGTTACGCTGGCTCAGTTGTATGAAGAACGAAGAAGAGAGTTTGCCGATGAGGGAAATCGCTGGTTTGATCTTCAGAGAAGCGGAAACCTGCTGACCATTATGAACAACTGGATCGCCGTTGATGATGCCACGAGAAAACAGATGAACCAGGTGGTCGCGGGATATATCGTTTATCCTGTTCCGCAGTCGCAGCTCGATGCCATCCCCGGATTGTATACTCAAAATACAGGGTATTAGGGAATGAAGGAATAAAAAAATTAAGGAATTTTATAATAAAGATCGTCATTCAATGAAATGAATGGCGGTCTTTTTTTGTGCCAGGATGTTGGTGAGGGTAACTCCTGTAACCTGACTAATTCATAAACTTTGTGATGCCTTTGTGGCAATATAAGATACAGCCACAAAGACACGAAGACTCTTCTAATTTGCACTAATTTAAAAAATTTCATGAACTATTCAGGATAAATAAACATCGGAAATAGGTCAAACTTTCCGATGTTATTCTGTAATCAACAACCATTGTATCTTTGTAATAAAATGAGCAATTGCCATGACAACCATAGAACTAAAGAAAGTTTTGATTCATCGGGTAACTGAGATACATGACATTGCATTTCTCGAAGCTTTGAAGACTATTCTTGAATCGAAAACCGTAACAGAGGTTATATCTTCGACAACTGAACAACGAAACGAAATTATTGAATCCCAGAAAGAGATTGAGCAAGGTATGTACATTGAACATGAACTTTTGGATAAAAAAGTTTCGAAATGGTTAAGCGCAAAATAATCTGATCACATAAAGCTGATGTTAAGCTTTTTAAGATTCTTGAGTTTTATGCCGAAAGAAACAAGAGTAGAACTTATTCCGGTAAATTATACCAAAGGTAGAATAAAGAGCTTAAGATCCTTTTAAAGCAACCTGACGTTGGCTTAAATACAGAATTGGAATCAGTACGTGGTCTAATCGTTGACGATTATATACTTTTCTACGAATATGACCATGAAAAAATTATTGTCCATTCTATTTGGGATTGCAGACAGAACCCTGACGACCTAACCATTAAATAGCCACCATTGCTAACTAAATAGTACTTCTCATAGAATGCACGATCCGGCATGAAGCCGCGCCTATCCTACCTCATCCTCTCCAAAGGTGCGGTTAAAAAAAGATTTCCAGGATTTTCAGAAATATCTAAATTTTTTGTATATTTGGTTGTGTGGCACTGAATTAGATTTTATAGATTTAATTTGAAAAAAATGAATGCAATTCATTTGCGTGATTACAGCTGCAAAGACGAGGAGCTCGCCCCAATTTGTAATTATGCAGACAATGGCCTCAACCGCGACCTGGCAGATTTTTCTACCTTTTCGCCTAATTTTAACAACGATTACCTGTCTGGGTTTAAAACCCGCATTTTAAACGCTTCTGATCTGGTTGAACCTCAATCGGAGACACAGGAGTTGAAAATCATTACGCTCAGATTCCATTCCACACTCGATGGTCTTATTGATCCGCTTAACCGGTTGACAGGTTATATTAACCTTGCAAAGCTGGAGCAAACTATTTCGTTATCCGATTTTGGTATTAAGTACCTGAGGAAATCGATCGTTTCGGGTGATGCCGAAGGGGTGATACAGGCGCTTCATACCCTTAACGGGAATATCATCAAGTATAAGGATCTACTCAAAGCGCAGGGAATGCCTGATGATCTGGTTGCCCGGTTTGCGAACGCAACTATAGCTGTTGCGGAAGATAAGCAAAAGCAATTCTCGATCATTAGTAACCGTAAGCACATCGTTCAGAGCAATCTCGATTCGTTGAACGAATTATATGGTCAATTGAGCGAGATTCTTAAAGTTGGGAAAATCCTTTACAAAACTGCCGATCCATTGAAAGCAAAGGAGTACACTTTTGCGGAATTGAAGAAACAGGTACACCGGGAAGTAAAAGCTGTCCCGGCGGTACAAAAGGTCCCGGTTAATTAATCTATTTAATTAACCTTCACAGCGGAAATAGGCCACACTTTCCGCTGTTTTTTTGTCTTTGAAAGCATAAGTTAGGCAGTGTGTGTCCTCTTCTGAAATAGCTTGACGTAAAAACAAGTTATTATGGAAAAGTTAACACCAAACCTTACCGACAATATGGAAGGTTTCATTCAGGAAAAAGTTGATCTGAGCAAGTATGAAACGAGTTTTCGTCGCTGGTTGGTTATTGAGATTGAATCAGGTCGTATGAGTTGGCAGGAAGCCCGTTCCAGATTCAATCTGCCTTATCATTTTGAGCTTTTATACAAGAATTGGCAAAAGAAGTACAGTGATGATATTGTTGTAACTTTGCCCCTTATGAGTGCAAAAGATAGGACAAACAATCAGGAACTTGAGAAAAGGATCAAGGAGCTCGAAAAGCAGCTTGAAATAAGTCAGATGAAGGTCGTTGCATTAAATACAGTGATCGATATCGCAGAGAAAGACTATAAGCTTGAAATAAGAAAAAAATCTGGTCTCAAGCAGTGAGCGTACTAACGCAGATGTATCCGAGTAATACAATGACGGAACTTTGCGGACTGTTTGGGAATAGCCGTCAGGCCTGGTACGACAGCCAAAAGAGGCATGCTACCTCTGATATGCAGGAAGTTTTTATCCTTAAGCTGGCTAAAGAACTGCGGAAGGAACATAAACGAATGGGATCAGAGAAACTTCATCACCTGATCTCTCCCAGCTTACATGAACATGGTATTAAGTATGGTAGAGATAAGTTTTATAATTTGTTAGGTGAACATGGACTACTTGTCAGACGACGCAAGTACCGTCCGGCAACGACCAATTCGAATCATTTCTACCGCCGTTATCCCAATAAGATAAGGGATTTAAAACTGGATAAAGCGGGTCTGCTTTGGGTAAGCGATATCACATATATCCGTACAAATTTTGGATTTGTATATCTGTCACTTATCACGGATGCCTACTCAAGAAAGATTGTTGGCTGGTGTCTTTGGCCCGATTTGACCAGCACAGGAGCACTTAATGCGCTTAGAATGGCAGTTGAAGCAGAAGAATTTTCATCCGGGTTGATTCATCATTCAGACCGAGGGATTCAGTACTGCTGCACCGACTATGTCGCCTTTTTACAAGGGTCAAAAATTGATATCTCGATGACCGAAAACGGCGATCCATATGAGAATGCTATCGCAGAGAGGGTCAATGGAATATTAAAAGACGAGTACGATTTACATGCCACCTTTACAGATTATCTTCAAGCCAATGAAGCAGTTAAATCCGCTGTAAACAAATACAATAATCAGCGTCCACATGCAAGCTGTGACTACATGGTCCCCTCTGAAGCCCATCAAAGTATCGGAGAGATGAAAAAAAGATGGTATCCTAAAAAATGGCAAAAGTCATCTAACCATGCTATTGAAGATGCAAAGATAACCTGACCGATCCCGCCTGCAACAAGGACAAGCCCTTCGGGTTTTGTGAAAAATCTCCACCCTTTGGGTTGTATTTTCCACAAAATCCTTGCAGCAGACAGCCTGTCAGATTTTTCAGTGCATATCAAAATCATGGAGTGGAAATCCAGCATTAAGGACAATCGTGTATGAGAAAACAGGAATAAAAAACAGAAATCTGACCAGAATCAGGAATAAGAACCAATACTGAACCAGGAACAGGAACAACAAGAAACCTGTTGAAAAAACAAGGAAGAAACTCCAGAATGAAGAAAAATGAAGGAAATATTTAAACATTAAAGAACAAATCAGGAATTAATTCTATGTTTGTCTTCTATTCTACAAATTAGTATCAATCCTGTCAAGCTATTTTAGGGAAGGTCAGTGATAAGGTGACGTGACATAGTTTAGACGTGACGTGACGTAGGTTAGACATAACGTCGCATAGGTTAGACGTGACGTCGCATAGGTTAGACGTGACGTGATGCAGGTTAGACGTGACGTGACGTAAGTTAAGCATAACGTCGCTTAGGTAAGCCCTTCGAAAGCATAGGTTAGACGTTCCAAAGTGTAGGAAAGCTCTTCGAAAGCCTAGGTTAGGCATTCCAAAGTGCAGGTAAGCTCTTCGAAAGTATAGGCTAGGTGAAAAAGGTAATGCTCTCCTACTCGGTAGTCGCTTATCTTCAGGATTATCGCAAGTTTTACCCCAGTGATGATTGGGTATTTGCCGGACCATACAAAGAGGAGGCATTAAGTGCGCGCACGGTGCAGCAGGTAATGAAAAATGCGGTAACGAGAGCCAATCTTGAAAAAAAGGCGACAGTAAATACGCTCAGACATTCATTTGCATCTCATTTGCTTGAGCGAGGAACAGACATAAGGTACATTCAGCAATTATTAGGACATAGCAGCATTAAGACTACGATGATTTACACGCACATAACGCCTGTAGCCGCTAAGAAAATTGCAAGTCCGTTGGATCAAATACCCAAGGGAAATTTTGAAATAAAAAAGATTGATAAAAACAATAAATAGTTTTTATTTGAAAGAATTGCTGTTACCTTTGACATAATATATAACAAAGCATTTAGTCTAAAATTAATAAAACCAGCAGATTGAAATCAGTCAAAAGTTCACAAAAGTACTATAAACTTTCTGCTACTTACTAGTTATGTGCCATTTTAGCAGACCGCATTACCAACAAAAATCGTATGATTAATGAAATATTTTAAAGTTGTCGACAATATAAATTCGGAAGTATCTATTGACACAAATAGAACGAATTACAGTTTGACTTTAGTTAATAAGGACAAATATTTAGACCTTTTGGAATTTATAACTCAATCATCAAACGAACTTGATTTACCATTAGACTTTTATTTTAGCTTAAATAACAATATAGCATTGATGGGTAACGCATATTTGCAAAATTTACCGAAATCAATTAACTATATTTTTGATGTTTTTACTTTGACAAATAATCCCAATCACAAAGGAATTTATATCAACGAAGGAGACTTAATAGATATTATTGAATATCTTGATGAAATTGGCTTTGAAGTTTTTCAAGAAGGTTTTTATTTATGGGAGCATATTTACGAAAAAATCAGAGTAACTAGTTTCCAAGATAAACCAAGCAGAGAAAATTCGTTCTTTCTATTTGATAACTTGAACAACTGTGAATATTATATTAATAACCATAAGGGTGGCGGACAAATTTGTGAAGTCGATATTTTGGAAACACGTTCTTTATTCAAAGCTGATATGAATTTATTAGATATAATTCCAAATAATTTTACTTTCAAGCAGTCTGAAAAGCTTATAACCGATTATTGGTTAGGCAAGACAACTGACAATGCAGTATTTGAATATTTGTTTCAAGGAGTGTGTAGACTTAAACCTATAAATTAATAAATATTGACTTTTACCCTAAAAAAAAATAACTATGAAGAATAAATCCTGTCCCAATTGTGGTTCTATGAACTATATATATGGATACAGTAATCTTAAATTTGTGAGTTCATGGGTAACTCCTGAAACTGTATTAGCTGCAGTTAGCGGTAATTATGCAAAGGCACTTGTCAAAGCAAATTTCGGATTAATTACTGCTTTTTATAATCAAGTTATCCAGGATATTCCATCGACAGCTCTACTTAGATGTCAATCATGTAAATGCTTTATTTTGCCTTGTCCTTCATGTAACGCATTTCTTTTAGTTGAAAAGTATGCAAATATTGGAGACCTTTTTGAATGTAATAAGTGTAAAGGTAAAATGAGTGTGAGTGAAACTGATTCTAGTTTAGACACTTTTGTAAAGTATTAATAATTGTATTTTGATGCTATTTGACTCAAATGAAGGACTTTAATGTTCTTTTGCAATGTTACTAAAAAACCAAAATTGAAAAGCTAACCAAAATTAAAGTAGACGCAATCATATCTGGAATGGACAATAAACAATTAAATGGAATTAAATAAAAACGGCACATAACAAGGGCTCATAAGCAATTGGGGTTTAAGTGGTTGGGCGTGCGTCGCTCTCGCTTGCAAGCTCGGTAACGGGTGATAAGTTCGCGTCCACGTAGTCCCCAACTGCTCATAGCCCCGTCCGTTATGCCGCATGTTAAAAGACACCGCAACCATATATTGACAGCAAAAATTGTAATGACAAAAAGGAATAAAATCATATCATTGACAGAGGTAATTCTGGGGACAATTTTATTGACTCGTGAGATTTACCAAATGATTACTCTTCCAAGCGTTCAAGACAATTTATACGGTGGACTTGTAGACTTTTCTAAATATCAGGAGAATACATATAGTCTTGCATTTTTGTGGTTGCTTCTTTTATTGACAGGAATTACCGGCTGGATAAATAATAAAATAAACTGGATTTTCACCCAGACTCTTTTGATAACAATATTTGGAATAGTCTCTTTGATAGTTGTTTTCCTTGGAATGAATGAGCCCTTATTTATCGTGGTTTTCTTTCTGATTTTAATTGGATTCTTCTTCCTCGAAAAACGACAATATCGAGCTAACCTTTTGGAGAAATTAGAAATAACAAATAGAACAAAAATAATTTCAATACTTTTAGGACTGTTATGTTCTCTGATTTATTGGATTAATGAGATTTGACATGAAAACTAAACACGACGGCATAACATCAGCTACCCGGCAAGTCCGGCGGCGGTGGGTATTCAATCGGCGGCTCTCCGCTCGATTTCCTTGTCCTGCCGGACAGGAATCGAAGATCAGCGAAAGCTAAATCGCCCGCAATCCGCCCCTGCGTGTAGCTTCCTACGTTAGCAGCAAATTAAGACACCCACGATATGACAACAGAGTTTCAACAAAAAAGAGGACTAAATTTCAGAAAGTTTACGCTGACTTATGACAAAATAATAGTAGAGACAAGGACACTTCGGAAAAACGACAAATACGAAATTAAGCTGGACAGGATTGGACTCGACACACATTATCAGTCGGACAATACAATTGCTGGAAAGATGTTTTTTGGAATTTGCATCGCATTAGTTGTAGGTTCAATTTTTGGTATTATTTATAACACAGGTAAAGACGTTGACACTTGGATTTTAAATGCAATACTATGGACATTAATGGCTTGCTTTGCATATTTTAAACCACATCAAGACGACATATATTTAGTGGGTGGACAAACCAATCTCGTTTTTTACAGGGACATTCCAAACGAGAAAGCAGTCTTAAAGTTTATTGACAGTGTTAAGATTCAAGTAAAAGACTATTTGAAGGAGAAATATACCGTATTTGACAGTACGACACCTGAGCAAGATTTTTATAGCAGAATAAATTGGCTTCGTGACAGAGAAGTAATAAGTTATTCGGAATATATTGAATACAAAACGAATTATGACACACAAAAATTATTATAATCTGCTGCTAATAAGAAGGAATATGAGCGGCGAGCAACGCCCAGCGATTATTCCCGGTTGAAGTACACGCGCCGGGATCGGAGCTATGGTTACTGAGCCTGCCGAAGTATGCACTTAATGACCGTTTTTGTTTGTTTTGAAGATTTTCTGAGAAGAAAAATACAATAATCGTTCTTTGACGTATTGCAGGTTTTTGCGCATTTTCGGGTTTTAAACCCGATTATTTAATGTACGCTTACTCTATCCCCGCAAAGCAACCTGTTGATCCGGTTTGCGGACCACATTTTCAAACTCAGGAACAAGCGCAACAGCCTGCTCAACAATAGTAAGTCCCGATTTCTTTCTCATATTCAGAAATTTTAAAGTGAATAATCTCCGAGTATAGAAAGAATCGGGTACTTTTAATACAGCTATCCGCGTAGGCGGATTTAGTTCAACATCAGCTACCCGTCAAGGTCGGCGACAGTGGTATTCGGGGTGCATCTTTCCGCTCAAACTGTTTATTGGCTTGACAGGAATCGGAGATCGGCGAAGCCAAATCACCCGCAATCCGCCTCTGCGTGTAGCTTCCTACGTTATAGGGCATTTTAAATAGCGTCAGAACAACGATAGACAACAGTAAAATGAACGCAGAATTTATATACCAACCAATTTCTGGACAATATGATGAAAAATCATTTGACCTAGATACTGTTTGGAAAAGTTTAAATTGGTGTTGGGTAAAATTCACGACAGACGACTTAGACGAGTGGGTTGGTTCTTTTCGTGGAGTACCTGTCAAAACAGCAATTGCAGAAAATATTAAACAAGTTGCAGTTCTCACCGGAGACTGCATTTATATTTTAGACATTGAGAAGAGAGAAATTCTTTTTTACGAACCACAGACACAATTTCGTGATTTAATTTCGGTTCCAAGCAAAGACAAATTCTTAGTGGCGGACTATTATCAAATTGGACTCATAGACAAAGATTTTCAATTTCACGCAATTAAGACAAACTTTGATATGGACTACATTGAATTTAAGGATTACAACGGTGACAGATTAAATATTGCGATAGACAAAATGCCTGACTATAATAGAGTAGACGGTTATGTCGACACAAAAAATTGGATAATTGTAACGGAATGAAAATAAAAACGCCCTATAACTTCAGCTACCCGTCAAGCGCGGCGCTTGGTGGTTTTCGGTCAGCGGCTCTCCGCTCGATTTCCTTGTCCTGTCGGACAGGAATCGAAGATCAGCGAAAGCTAAATCGCCCGCAATCCGCCCCTGCGTGTAGCTGCACACCGTTGATGCTCATTGTTCAAAACTCTGCACCATTACTATTCGCTCCATGAAAGTTTTTCCTACGTTTGTTAGACAAACGCAATTCAATAACAAAAGAAACTGCAATAAAGCTTTTCAACGAGAGACGAATACGTACTCAATGGAATGAAGACCAAGAGAAATGGTATTTCTCAATAGTTGACGTTGTAGGTGTACTGACAGAAAGTGAAAATCCCAACAATTATTGGAAAGTACTGAAAAATAGGCTTAAGAAAGAGGGAAGTGAGTTGGTTACAAATTGTAACCAACTGAAAATGGAATCCTCTGATGGCAAATTTTATAAAACTGATGTCGCTGATACAGAACAGTTATTCCGATTGATTCAAAGTATTCCATCCCCGAAAGCAGAGCCATTTAAAATGTGGTTAGCTCAAGTAGGAAGAGAGCGAATTGACGAAATCGAAGACCACGAAATTGGTATCGACCGTTTGATGGAAACATACATGCGAAAAGGGTTACCAAAGAGTGGATAAATCAACGACTTAAAAGTATTGAAATTCGTAAGGAGCTTACTGACGAGTGGGAAAACAGAGGCGTTAAAAAAGGACAAGAGTATGTAGATAAAGAGAGAAAAGTTGAAGTTGACCACCCGGAGTTCATACAAAAAGCGAACGATAAATGTCGTAATGTGAAAATAGCGAAAGACAATGATATGTAATAGTTGCGACTTAATCTGACAGTCAGGGATTAAACTAACTTTGTAATTGCATTCAAAAAGAAGTTTAATCCACTAAAACTGTCAGAAATGAATACAGAAGTAAAATTAATCAAAACCAAGTTAGGATTGCTCAATTTGTCAGAGCAATTAGGTAACGTTTCACAAGCCTGTAAAATCTTCGGTTACAGTCGTGATAGCTTTTACCGTTTTAGAGAGCTGTATGAAAAAGGAGGAGAATTAGCACTTCATGAGGTTTCACGCAGGAAACCAGTACTTAAAAACCGCATTGAAGAGGCCATTGAAGATCAGGTTAAACAGATTGCCTTTGATTTTCCGGCTTATGGACAACAACGTGCCTCGAACGAATTGAAGAAGAAAGGTGTTTTTATTTCCCCTGCAGGAGTGCGTTGTGTTTGGCTCCGTAATGGTGTAGAAACTTTCCAGAAAAGGCTTAAATTGCTTGAAAAACGGGCTGCTCAGGATGGATTGGTCTTGACTGAAGCTCAGGTTGTAGCCCTTGAAAAAGCCAAGGAAGAAAAGTTTGCACAAGGTGAGATAGAAACGCAACATCCAGGATACCTCGGTGCACAAGACACTTACTATGTGGGCACTATAAAAGGTGTTGGTCGGATATATCAGCAAACATTTATTGATACTTACACTAAAGTTGCCCAGGCTAAATTGTACGATCGTAAAAATGCCCTTGTTGCCGCAGATATGCTTAATGACAGGGTATTGCCAATGTATGAAGAAAGTAAAATTCCACTGCTAAGGATCTTAACTGATCGGGGAACCGAATATTGCGGAGCACGTGAACATCATGAATACCAATTATACCTGGCAATAGAAGACATCGATCATACACGAACCAAAGCAAGGCATCCGCAGACAAATGGAATTTGTGAACGATTCCACAAAACGATGCAGGAAGAGTTTTATGCGGTAGCTTTTCGGAAAAAAATTTACAGCTCCATAGTTGATCTACAGATAGATGTGGATCTTTGGCTTGATCATTATAACAAAGAACGTCCTCATTCCGGGAAGTACTGTTTTGGTAAAACACCGTGGCAAACATGGAATGAGACACTTCACCTGACAAAAAGTAAAATGCTGGATACTCAATTTCAAAAAGATGTATCTTTATACCTGACAGGAGAAGCGGAACCAGGCTCTGGTGGCGACCAACCTGATAGGAATATCCTGTCCGACTGGAATGGTCACGGGGGCATTAATGGCCCCCAAATCCAGCATATCATTCCGGGAAAAGATGCCTTAAAAAACGCATTGAATTATTAACTCAAAAATATCCCTACTGTCAGACGAAGTCTAAACTTCTACAAATGATACGCTATGCTTATCCTCGTTTAATAGCCTCATATGCCGGCTTCGCCCTTTATTTTGTCAAATGTTCACCGGACAATTGGTTTTGATAACGCAAAACTTCACTCATCTCAGTGTTTAAAGGACTAACACCCTCCGGGAAAATACACGCGCTGGAAATTCTCTTTTCTACCCAAAGATTTGTATTTTCGAAGTTCTTCAAGAACTTACAACGTTATGGGTTATATTATGAGGACACGACACATAGACATATTTACAATTTTAATATTACTGTTTTTCGGTTGTGGACAGACAGTTAGCAAAAAGACGATTAAAGTTTCTGACACTGATTCTATGACACCGAATACTCTGTCAAACAAGAATATGGTATCAGACAGCTTGACCTCTGTCAAAGTGATTGATAAAAGTTTTCATCAAAGGAATTTTATAAAAATTGACCTCGATGAAAAGATTGGTGGTAAAACATTAAGGCAATATCTGGCAGACGACAAAATACCTAATGTTTTTAAAACCGTCTTCCAAGGAGAAAGAGCTTTAAATGACGATGAAGAAACACTTGCGTTAATTGACAGTTTGTTTAGCAAAGACAGTGAAAGACATCCATTCTACTTTGTCCTTGCTACCAGAACGATGTGGTGGTCTGACGGTGCATTTTCCGAACCTTTAGGTGAAAAGGCCAAAAAATATGTTGAAACAGAGACGAAACAATTTTTGAAGTATTTTGAAACAGAGAAAGTCTTAACCGAATCTGACTTCAATAAATGGACAGAATATGTGGCAGGAGAAATCGGTATAACTGATGAAAATAACGAGTTACAAGAAGCAGAGAATGTTAGAAAACGAATGATGGAATCCTATTCTGACTGCACTCTAGCTGAACAAAAAGAAATAGACAGATTTATTGAGAAGGTAATGAAATACAACCCATAACTTCAGCTACCCACAAGCCGGGCTTCGGTGCTTCGTTGACAGGAAATTAATAAATTAAAAGGCAGCTCTCCGTAGGAAGTTAATCGGGAAACTCCCGTCCTGCGTTTAGCTTCCTCCGTTAGCAGTCATGGGCTGAAAATTCGGAAATGTTTTGTTGGTATCACAAAAAGTATATACATTTGTGATATAAATTTACTAAATATGAAAACACTTTCATTAAAACTCGAAGATCAGATTTTTATCGATGCCGAGGGAGTGATCGCGAAAGTTAAGAAGACAAGGAATCGTTATATCAATGAGGCTGTTGATTATTACAATCGGTATAACAAAAGGAAAATTCTTGCTGAGAAACTTGCCAAAGAATCAAAATTAGTTCAGGATGAATCGATGATGGTATTAGCTGAATTTGAAAGAATAAGCAATGAAGATTAGGCAATTTGATATTTGGACAGCTGACCTGAATCCTCAAGTTGGGACTGAACCTGGTAAAATCAGACCTGTTCTGATAGTTCAAACCGATTTGCTCAATTCCCTGCATCCATCAACAATTATTTGTCCGATTACAACGAATGTTGTTAAAGAGAGCGATATTTTGAGGGTCCACATTAAGAAGGGCACTTCCAATATCGAGAAGCCATCCGACTTAATGATTGATCAAATCAGAGCTATTGATAACAAGCGATTTGTCCAGAAAATAGGTGAACTTCCGAACGATATTAGAAAAACCGTAATCGAAAATCTCAAAATAATACTTGATCTGGAATAACCCCACGCCTGCTAACAAACGCCAAATGCCATGCGGGGTCAGTAGATCATCACGTTTCTCCTGCCGGAAACTCAAACCAATCAAAAACTAACAAATATCATAAACCCGCCCGGCACTTGGCGCCAGCCGTTGGCAGTAATGGTACGAGACCCGACACAGACGAACAACCTTGAGAAATTGATGATCAAAATTAAAAAAGAACTTAACAAGTATAAATGATAAATTTCATTCAAGAATTAAAAGGCAGAAACGAAACGCTATTTTATTATGGCTTGATTTGTCTTTTATTGGCTATCGTTTTCTTAGTGATGACAAGACTACGCAATGTGCAAGTTTATAATGTAAATGCTTGGTATAAACCTTTCAAATTTGCATTTTCTACATTTTTATTTGCCTGGGCTATGACTTGGTATTGCTACTATTTGCCTGACTTCAATATCAGATTATTCAATTGGGCTATCATTATTTTATTAGGCTTTGAAATTGCTTATATTGCTTTTCAAGCTGGTAAAGGACAATTATCCCACTACAATTTGTCTACTCCGGTTTATTCCTTATTGTATTCTATGATGGCTTTGGCGGCAACCTTGGTCACACTTTATACTGCCTATGTTGGAGTGTTGTTCTTCAAATACGACTTTCCAAATCTGCCCAATTATTATTTATGGGCAATTCGTTTTGCAATAATTCTTTTTGTAATTTTTTCATTTGAAGGTTTTGCGATGGGTTCAAGACTTAATCATAGTGTTGGAGCATTAAACGACAATTCAAATTGGTTCATTGTAGGTTGGAGTAGGACTGTTGGTGATTTAAGAGTTTCACACTTTATCGGTATGCATGCCTTGCAAGTTTTGCCGATAATTTCATTTTATGTTTTAAAAAACACAAAACTGACAATCGGACTTTCTCTATTTTACGGACTTTTAGCTTTAGGGACACTTATTCAAGCATTACAAGGGAAACCATTAATCAAATCAGGTAGGACACAAAACAAACTGACAAACGAAATTAAGAACAAGAACTGACAAATAACCACTACTGCTAATCGAATAGACGGCTACTCCAGTAAATAGCTGACGGAGTGCGCCTCTCACACCACTGTACGTAAGGGTCTCGTATACAGCGGCTCATTCAGATGTGGAGCAATTTTCTCGTAATATGACAGCAACGCTTCGTAACCCCTCTTTCGCAATCGTTCCAAAGTAATGGTAGTGACAAAAATTGGGCTTTGGGTGCTGCCCAATCTCCCATTCGGGTTCTGCTCCATGGATAGGCATGTTCAGGATCAACGCCTAGTTGAATCAGGTTCTTCCTTTTTCGTTCAGGTTACTTCCAGTGGTGCCAAATGCAATACCTCAGACGGTTGCGCAGCCACCCTTCCAATTCAATCAGTTTGCCATGGATACTTGCCATACGGAAGTCGTTGAGCCAACCTTGTGAGGTTTGTTTTAATATTTAACCTTCTTACCATGAGCGCGAAGCGTAAACAAATAATTCCGCTGAGACAAAAAGCTGTTTGAGCGAAGGCGGAGTGAGTTCTTTTTGTCAGGTCTTTTTGGATTACTTTTTGTGACAACAAAAAGTGACAAAGAGAGAAAAGTTGAAGTTGACCACCCGAAGTTCATGCAAATAGCGAAAGATAAATGTCGTAAGGTGAAAAAAGCGAAAGACAATGGTACGCTACGCTTATCCTCGTTTAATAGCCTCATATGCCGGCTTCGCCCTTTATTTTGTCAAAAGTCCACCGGACATTTGGTTTTGCTAAGGCAAAACTTCACTCATCTCAGTGTTTAAAGGACTAACACCCTCCAGGAAAATACACGCGCTGGAAATTCTCTTTTCTACCCAAAGATTTGTATTTTCGAAGTTTTTCAAGAGCTTACAACGTTGACGGTCATTGTATCGCGACCCCACAGACAGCAACTGCACCACAAAAATTATCCTATCTTTGGAAAGATAATTACTGAATGCAAAAATAGATGAGAATAAAATTATGAGCAGTGCAAAAATATCCATACGTTTTTTTGACGACCGAGAAGTGCGAGCCGTTTGGGACGAGCAAAATGCCAAGTGGTGGTTTAGCGTGTTGGATATTGTAGCTGTGCTTACTGCTCAAGACGACTACTCCAAAACCCGTAACTATTGGAAGTATCTTAAGGTCAAATTAAAAAAAGAAAACAGCGAGTTGGCTAGTGCCACTACCCAACTGAAACTCATAGCAAGTGATGGTAAACGGTATTCAACTGATATGTTAGATTACAATGGCATCATTGCTTTAGGCAAGGAGTTTCCAAGCAAAAAGGCAAACCGATTTATAGAATGGTTTACATTCAGCGATGAAACGATAGACGGAAAAAGCAAAACAAAAGCGTATGCCTTGTTCGAGAGTTCATTTATCAACAATATAGAAGTTGGCACAACCAAAGGTTTGCAACAAATACACGCATATTTATTTGGCGGACTGTACGATTTCGCAGGGCAAATCAGACAAAAGAATATGTCAAAAGGAGGTTTTCAATTTGCCGTATCACTCTTTTTAGGCGACACATTAAAGAAAATAGAAGCAATGCCTGAAACCACATTTGACGAAATCGTTGATAAATATGTAGAGATGAACATTGCACACCCTTTTATGGAGGGCAACGGGAGAAGCGCCAGAATCTGGTTGGATTTGATACTGAAAAAACGCATCGAAAAATGCGTGAATTGGAGTAAAATAAGTAAGCGAGATTACATGAATGCAATGATGCTAAGCCCAACAAAAAGTAGTGTTTTAAAAACACTATTGAAAAATGCGCTCACCTCCAAAATAAACGACCGCGAAATGTTTATGAAAGGTATTGACTACTCATATTACTACGAAGAAAACGACTAAAGGAAAACGACGGAATAAAAACAACGAACCGCCAATCGAGTAGACCGCCCCAAGGTGTAAACACCTCAGGGATAGCTTCTCTCACCTTTGTACGTACTGTTCTCGTATACGGCGGTTCATTCAGATGTGGAGCAATTTTCTCGTAGTATGACAGCAACGCTTCATAACCCCTCTTCCACAACCGTTCCAAAGTAATGGTAGTGACAAAAATTGGGCTTTGGGTGCTACCCATTCTCCCATTCGGGTTCTGCTCCATTGATAATCATGATCCAGGTCAACGCCCAATTGAATCAGGTTCTTCCTTCAGTGCATCCTTCACGAGAAACCACCTTGCCACTTGCTAATACTTCTGAGCGTTACCTCAGTTTATAAGAGACTTACACCCTCCGGGAAAATACACGTGCTGGAAATTTTCTTTTCTACCCAAAGAATTGTATTTTGAAGTTTTTCAAGAGCTGACAACGCGTTCGTGCTGCTTATGCAGAGCGCACACATAAACTGGGCAATACGCCTGATGTGGTATTGTAATGTACTTTTGCTTTGTCCACGAATAGTAACCTGTTGATCCGGTTTACGGACAACGCTTACAAAATCTGCAATATGCACAACGGCCTGCTCAACAATAGTAAAATCCGATGTCTTTCTTACAAAATAGAAATTTTATGGTGAATAATTCCTGAGATTAGAAAAAATCGGGTAGTTTTTAAACAGTTATCCGCATAGGCGGATTTAGTTCACAAGCCCCAGCTTCTAATAAAATTTTAAGAGAAGGAACCCCTAAGGCAGTTCGTTAAACACTGTGATACTTCGGCTACGAACAGTAACAGAAATTCAGTCTATTATCAATTCTGAAAATTAAATATTATCTTTGTTTAAACTTAATTTATTTCCCCGTAGTTTTTACGCCAGAGTACCACTATTTTTCTTTCTCAAACTAGTTATAATCTTTAAAAAGAGGCTGCTATGAAAAGAAAATTCCACCATCTTTTACTCTTATTGTTCGTCACTGCTGTTGTATCCGGAAGGCTTGAAGCCCAAAATCCATGGAAAAAGGTAACGATTACAGTTACCGATGCAGTTACAAACAAACCCGTTGAAAGTGCCGAGGTTATGTTTAAAACACTGTTTATTAAAACCAGGAAGCAAACCAACTCGGAAGGGAAAGCCGTTTTTGATATGCTGCTGACCACTGAATCGCTGAACATGAACTACACGGTAACCTGCCCGCCCGGAGTAAAAACCTATAAGGTCTATACAGGTACCATTTCGCTCGTTAGATCTAAAGATGTTTTCGAATTTTCGGCTCCGGTTCAATCCAACTCGAGGATGATAAGTTTCAGGATCTCGGATGACAAACGACAGCCCATGTCGGATGCCACGGTAACCTTAAACGATGATAACGGCCATGAAGCCAAGGCCAGGACCGATGCAGGCGGAAACGCCAATTTTGATATTCAGCCGGATACTCAATTTAAAAATGCGATGATCACCGTGGCAAAGGAGGGATTCAAGAACTATTCTGTTCCCGTCGAAATCAACAATCAAACGTCACAGGTATCGGTAGTGGCTCCTCTGGCAACGAATACAATTGTTGTTGGCAGTGAGCCGACAAAGCCAATAGAAAAGCCCGAGCTTCCCGGCCCGACAAGAAACGTTACGATTTCGAGCATGCCACCCGGGTATTCACCTACGCCAATCCCTGTTCCACTGTGGGGACCTTATACTCCTGCATGTGATGCTAACCCGCTGGCGAGTGTCCCAGTCTATACTTCACTCGCTGTAGAGGACGAAAAGACGCTGCTGGATAAAATAAATTCGTCGTGTATTGGCGCTGCCGGTGAAGCGGTAGACGCCCTTGTGGACCTGACTGAGAATATTGGGAATGTAAGTACCAAATTATCTGCAGTATGGGACCAGGCTTTCCAGGTCAGGGATGCAAAACAACTGGAACAGGTCGCGCAAAACATCGACAAATTAACCAATAGCACAAAAAAAATAGTGACAGAAGATTATGAGAAAACGAAAAAATCTGTCGACGATGCTGTTGAAAAAACCCAGAAGTTGTATGAAAAGATGAAATCTCTTGCTGCCGGCCCTGAGATGTATGCAATCAACTGCATCTGGGATGGCTTTAAGGATTATGCTGTCCCGGAGCCATTGCTCAAACTAAAAAGCTCGACAGCAGCTTTTGGGAAAGCCCAGACTGCCATGCAGGAGAAAATGGAAGCGATTAAAAAGAGGGTCGAATCGGGCACACCGCTGGCCTATTCCGATAAGGAGTTGTTTACAAACTGGAAAGAAGTTACCGAAAATGTTGATAAGACAACCAGTGGACTCAACCTCGTTTATTCCTATATCAGCGACCCGATAAAAATACTTCCTTACGAAACACAGGTAAACCTCGCCATCAGCACTGCTGAAACGATGATCGGTAAGTTAATGACCGACTGCCAGATAAGGGAGGTGAATAGGCAGATCAGGCAGGGGATTGCTGCCGGGCAATCACTGCTTTCAGCTGCCAGAAAACGTGCAGCACAGATGAAAAAAGGCGAAAGTAAATGGCGTGAGATCATCAATGATTTTGTGTTTAAGAATTTTACTCCTGAAAACCGGGGATGGGAACATTTTCAACCCAATGATGTCCGTTTGCTAATGCTGCCGCAGAATGAATATAATACCTTCGTGAAATACCATAACGAGGGAATTGATGCGGAGAAAGAAGCAATCCGATTGGAGGAACCACTTAAGAAACTGGGAGCGCTGTGTGCTAAAATCCAGCCCATGGCTGCCATCTTAAATGAGCGTGTAAACAAATACGAGGCATTATACACCAAAGGGCTGATAGCGCTTGATGCCTGCAAATTGGAAGATGCCAGGGAGTATGCAAAGCAACTTCAGACGTTGGAAAACAGCGAGTGCGGTCATTTTTTCCCGAAGCCTTTCGGAAAGACCAAGAGCGAAGAATTGAGTGCAAAAATATTTGATTCAAAAAAATCGGGAAAATGTGTCGAGATTGTTCCACTTGGCGCCTATGTGCTTACAAAAACAGAACTAACCAATTCAAACGATTGGTTGAAAATCGACGAGAAATCACTTCAGTCATTTAGCAGTGACGATAAAAACAATAAATTTCCGTGTGCTTCTTTTACGTTACTCACTCCTATTCCTTCAACATTAGTTCCAGGGAAAAGCATTAAAATTGATATTTCGGGATCATGCCTGCATGAAAAAACCTTTTTTACCTTTCATCCCTACCTATACCTGAAAGGGGAAAATATGGGTAATAGTTTTAGCTTTGACTCAGGCAATTCCAAAACCAGTGTCGGACGTGACCCAATTGATAAACATTTTGTCGCTTCGGCAACAGGCACAATGGAATTAAATATACCAAAAGATGGAGATAATAAAATAGTGATTTGTCTGCGCATCAACTGGAGCGAAGAAGGAAGTACCTATTATTGGGCTGATTACTATTTCGAGAAAAAATAACCCTTAAAAATTAAATTATTATGGAAAAACTGATTGCCTGTTGTGGTTTGGATTGTGCTACTTGCGATGCAAGATTAGCCACAGTAATGAATGATAATGAATTGCGCGCCAAAACAGCCGAAGCATGGCGTGTTCAATTCAATGCGCCATCGATCTCAACTGAAATGATCAATTGTACCGGGTGCAGAGAGGCTGGTGTTAAATTTGAACATTGCTCACAATGCGAAATAAGGAATTGCGTGATATCGAAAGGGTTTAAAACCTGTGCCGATTGCGACCAATTGGAAAGTTGCTCAATAGTAGGAAATATTCACAAATATGTTCCTGATGCGCTAGAAAATCTTAAATCCCTGAATTAGTAGCTGTTCGTAATATTTTCACCGGGATTTTGGAATACAGGATTATTTAACAATACATTTCTGTATTTTTGCTTCTAATGTAAATCGTCCAAAATTAAATTCCAAAATGAATTCTGCATCCTACATTTTCAACAGAAGAGTTAAGCAGTCATGCCTGGTCGTTTCTCTCTTTTTTACGCTGATCAGCAATTCGGCAATTGCCCAGGTAAAGTATAATGCCGCAAACGAACTTAAGGAGGCAAAGATGGGGGTTGAGCGGGTGGCAAGATATTATATTCCGGCTTATTCATCAAGGGCGGGAAGCAACAGCGAAGTACGATGGGTACAAATCGACCTGGGACAATCAAAAAAAATTGACGGAATTAAATTATTGCCGGGTGCCCAGGGATGGGGACCTGCATCAGGAGGATTTCCTTCACACTTTAAACTTGAAGTTTCTGATGATTTGGACTTCAAGCACTCCGTCATGTATGAAGACTGGACCCTCAAGGGGGAATTTCCCAATCCGGATGATATGGTAATTACCTTTGCCTCAAAAGAGGTCAGCGGCAGATATGTCCGGTTAACCGCGACCAGTCTCAGGGACAATAAGCTGGCAATGACCAAAATCATTGTCCTCTCTGACGGGAAGGATATTGCCGAGGGATGCCCGGCAACGGAATCAAATCCAGGGAAAGACTCTCATATAGAATTAATAACCCGTGCACCTCGTCCACAGGGGGAATATGTGGTGACCAATAATCCGGGTAATGTAATGCCCATTGAAACATGGAAACCCGTTTCGTACAAAGCTCAGACGCCAATGGGTGGAGTACAACTGGGTGAAGGGCTGTTTAAAACAACCATGGACAACAACATCAGTTACCTCCTGAACTCGTTTACCTTCGATCAGCTGGTTCGCAATTTCCGTGTCAAGGGTGGGTTTCCTGTGGAGCCCCTTGAGGATCGGTTTAAAAATATGTGGTTTCAGATTCTTCCCGGTTCTGAAGCAGCCCGTTTTCTCACAGGCGCCGGTAATACGTTGCGATGGACAGAAAATGCCGGTTTGCGTAAAGAAATGAATGACATTGTAGATGTGATCGACCAGTGTAAGGAGCCCGATGGCTATCTGATGGCTTTCCCGAAACACACAATGTTCGACCATGAGAATGGCGCTTACACAAGGTCATGGGTATCGCAAGGACTGATAGAAGCAGGATATGCCGGGAACAAAAAGGCATTTCCATTGCTGCGCGGATTTTACGACTGGTTCGATAATTGCGAGTATCTTCCTGAGATGTTGCGCCGTGTCAGACAGGGGACACAGGGAATTATCCCAATCACAAGAACCTATTTTACCCCTGTAGGAAAACCAAAAGATATTCAGGTAGTGCAGCAGTATTTCCAGGAAAATTTCTGGATGGAACAGATGGCCAACCGTGATCCAAAAGCAATCTGGCTATATCCATATGACCGTCCTCATAATTATCTGGTTACAGGAATCGAACCCTACCTTGATTTGTATCGGGCAACAGGAGCTAAAAAATACCTGGACGCCGCATTGGGAGCATGGGATTTATATCACGACAACTGGGAACATATCGGAGGTTCACTGGCCATCAACGAGGGGACCTTTCTCTATGAACCTAAATCGTATTATTTAAGGCGTGAGACCGGCGAGTTATGTGGAAATTCCTTTTGGATAAAGCTGAATCAACGTTTTCATTTGCTCTACCCTACTGAAGAAAAATATGTTAACGAAATTGAGAAATCCATCTATAACGTTGCGATAGCTAACCAGTACGGACCTGAGGGAATTCGTTATTTTGCAAAACTGGTCGACCGGAAATATGGTGATCATTCTCCCAATTCCCACCATTGCATGAATACCTGTTGCGAAGGGCAGGGAACCAGGGTGTTCGGCTCACTCCCGGAATACATCTATTCCGTTGCTGAAGATGGTATTTATATTGACCTGTTTGCTGCTTCTGAGATAAAATATAAGACCAAAAATCAGTCTGTAAGCCTAAAAATGAGCACTCAGTTTCCATATGATGCCAAAGTGAAAATCCAAATGGGGATAGAACAATCCCAGCAAAATAAGATCCGGATACGTATCCCGGCCTGGGCTTCGGAGGATATGCCCATAGTTGTTAATGAAAGCGAAGTGGGCAGAGGAAAGCCCGGGACCTATTTCGTTATTGACAGAAAATGGAAAAACGGAGATGTGATTTCGTTTACATTGCCAATGGATTTCAGGGTTACAAAATATACAGGACTTGAAAAGGGGTTTGAAGAAAATCACTATGCAGTCGAATACGGACCGATTTTGATGGCAATGGTTGGGGTGAAAGCAAAGAAGTTTGACATCGGAGTAAAAGCTACAGATGAAAGCATTAAGAAGATGTTAAAACCTGTTCCTGGAAAACCTTTGCATTTCTCAATTGACGGAAACAGTGAGTTTGAATACTGGCCTTACTTTGAGATACAGGAAGAGCCGTTCTCCTGTTTTCCGGAATATTTCAGGTAAAAGAAATATCGTAATTACTGAATTTTTGTTCAACCTTAAAACATTTAAATGAATACTGCCCAGTCGTTGGATGGCTCAATAAAGTTCACTTGTCACCTTACCAAAGAAAAGCTGATCATACCTCCAAATCTGTTCACGCCATTGAACTATTGGAGAAATGAGCTTTGGATCAAATCTTTGATTGGCGCTTATCCAGATGGTATCGGTTATGGAAATATCTCTATTCTAATTCCGGAAAGTGATCAGTTTTATATTTCAGGCACTTCAACCGGAGGAATTCCTGAACTCGATCAGGTTCATTACTCCCTTGTGGAGAGGTGTGACCTTTCACTGAATGCCCTTTGGTGCCGAGGCTTAGTAAAAGCTTCTGCTGAATCGATGAGTCATGGTGCAATCTATTCGGCAAGCAAAGAAGTGGGCGCTGTTGTACATATCCACAATCGTCAACTCTGGGAGAAGTTAATTGACGTGCTTCCTACAACAGCCAAAGAGGTGGAATACGGCACACCTGAAATGGCATATGAAATTATTCGTATCATGGGACTTACTGAAACACAAATTAATAAAGTATTTGTGATGGGGGGACACGAAGAGGGAATTATCTCATTTGGAAGGACGATTGAGGAGGCTGCAAGAAGAATTCTTGCCCTTTAAAAGGATTAGAAGTCGCAAAATGGAACATGCAAAGTCTTTTAGAGTTATTTGTTATTGATCAAAAATAACCCTTAACCAGCCGTCAGCAGTCAGCTGCTTTAGAATGAACATAAAAACGCAATAAATATTGTCATGCCTAAAATCGCAATAATCGGAGGTTCAGGACTGGAGAATCCTGAAATAATGAAACACGCAGAACGTAAGGTATTAACAACACCTTATGGTGATCCAAGTTCCGATTTTATATGCGGAACCATTGAGGATGTGGAAGTGGTTTTGCTTTCGCGACACGGACGAGAACATACCATTCCCCCCTCACAAGTCAATAACAGGGCCAATCTATTTGCAATCAAACAGCTGGAGTGTACCCACATTCTGGCATCTACCGCTTGTGGAAGTCTGCGGGAAAATATTGGGAGAGGCGATCTGGTGATTCCTGATCAGTTTATCGATTTTACGCGACACCGGGCGGTGACATTTTTCGACGAGTTCAAACCCAATGAGATGAAACATACGCCAATGGCAGATCCTTTCAACGGCAGTCTTAGAGATAAACTGATGGTGGCAAGTCGTGAGCTCGATTTAAAGGTTCATCCCAATGGGTGTATCATAACCATTGAAGGACCCAGGTTCTCGACACGAGCCGAATCGAGGATGTTCCGGAGCTGGGGGGGCGATATGATCAATATGAGTACTGCCCCCGAGTGTATACTCGCCAATGAAATAGGAATTCCTTATGCTGCAATCGCAATGGCTACCGACTATGACAGCTGGAAAGACGATGGAACGACAGTAACATGGGAGGAAATACTAGAAGTCTTTGGCAAGAATGTACACAATGTGATCAATATTCTCCTTAAAGTAATTCCTATCGTTTAATTTTCAAAAATATTTTGGAAATCCGCGACAATTGATTAAAATTGCATTCCGAAATTCATCACTGAAATTTCAGGGCCTATAGCTCAGTTGGTTAGAGCATCTGACTCATAATCAGGGGGTCCCAGGATCATGCCCTGGTGGGCCCACCCTCAAAATGTTAAGGACCTACAAAATAAATTGTAGGTCCTTTTATTTTAGCATTTGTATACAATTTGTACACCGTTTGGTTTGTTATATGACCATCAAATAAGATTTGGATTGGTAATGAGTATTATATGTCTACATTTTTATAAATTCTTACCAACTGTATAAATTTAGCTTGTTGATGAAGGATTTCTGGAATTTCAAAAATTACAATAGATTTTTTCTCTAATACATCAGTATAAATAAATTCAGAAATCCTGAATTTGATGATTCGGGTTCAAAAACAGAATCCAATATCAGATGCTGAGGGGCTTATAAACCGTGCAAAACGGAGTTTGCCACTAAGAGGATTTGATGCCTGAATCTTTTAACTGATACAATTTCCACCAAGGTGTTTGTGGGGAAGAATGATGTTCATCATGGCACCCAAAAAAGTAGCACAAAAGCATAGCCAATAAGTGGTTACGGACTAAATGAGTTATGCGGTTGCCTATCGGCTGAATGGGAAGCTGGTGTAGCTGGAAGGTACCGAAATGGAACAGATGAAAAGTGGATCAAGCTGAAAGACCAGGGTGAAAATTAAAGGTGAACTCCAGAAAATCAGGAAAACCAGTGATGATTTATAAATGTTATTTACAAAGCTATCTTATCAAGCTCCCACTTGATACGGTAAACCATATAGAACTATTAAGAATAATATCTTTTCCCTCCCTATTTAACTAATTGATATCCCAAATGAGGTAAATAAGGTTTTCTAGTGGTGATATATCGCAATACAACCAGGATTAGAGCAGTGGTAATATGGCTTTTATAATACGTATTTATCCAGTCCTTTTACTTTTAACCACTCCAACATTAGGTCGGCTATTTCAATATTGTTTAAATCTGAAAATGGGAAATGGGTATTCCCTTTTATCCCTATTTCTGGCAGATGAACCAGGGTAACATCACCGCCATGCCTGTTTACGACATCCCTCCATAATCTTGCCATTTCAAGGCGCACGCGCCAGAAATCCTGTCCCGGGTTAGGGCTAGGTTGATCTGGAATATTATCGCCATAATAAAGTACAATGGGAATTCTGGTAAGCTGTTGAAAACCGGCCATGGGGACTCCAGTCGCTTCGAGGGTACCACCCGACCCTGGTATGGGTGCAGGTACCTCTCCTTCCGGAAACAGAAAGCCACTTCCGGGCTCGTATGAAACTATTGCTTTTACATTTTGATTCTTGATTGCCGCAAGCCAGCCCATTCCCCCGGAATGAGAATGAGTAACAAGAATTGCGGGGCCAATTTTATCACACAGTGCTGTAATTGCATTTGTATTAACCTCCATATCTATGGGTCCAATATTTGGTGTCATTGCTCGGAAATACTGGTTTAGTGTTGCCGAATCGCGCGCAAACTGCACTCCATCAAAATAGTTTGGCCAAATGCCTATGCGAAAAGTGTCAAACCATTGCTGTTCGTCGGGTGTTGGTGTAATGGTGCCCGTGACCGTACTGCGGCCAGCATCTCCTCTCCGTGGTTGGTCAATAAGATAGACTCCAAAACGCTTACGTAAAAAGATGTTCTGAAATCCTTCACGCCCATCAGGAGTGGTTTCCCAGGTTTTGGAAAACTGTCCCATACCATGCCACATCACCAAAGGATATTTACGTGCCTTCACCGGAACCTGATAAAAAACATAGGCATGATCACCATGCAAAGTTTGTCCGTCCGGAGTAGGTTTGAATGGATTGAACTTACCTGGATGAACTACTACTGTTCCCCCAACAGCAAAACTGCCTTGCTCCTGAATAATTATTGGTTTGCTTTTGGTTTTGGCATAAGAAGTCAGACTAAAAACGATAAGAAACAAAAGAAGGGCATTCACCAGGATGGAACGCTTTTTACAACCTTGACGAGAATTGGTGAACCCTGCTGATTTTTGATTGTAATTCTTGTTTTTCATTTCATTTGTATATTATTTGTTTTAAAGGGCAAATGGAATCGAAGATCAGTGAAGCTAATAGCCAGGATGAAATATTCATTTCGGTTAGAGATATTCTTATCATGGCTATTTCACCACGCTTTTATTCAACAAAAGTAATCAATCGACATTCATGTGTTGTTATACAGATTACTGAATCCTCAACCATGATTACTGATCAGACTTAATAAATTATTAATGTGGGCCATTTTATGCCCCCTACACGGCAGATGATGGGCCGAAATAACTAAAATTAATTTTTTTGCATTTTACGATCTCTAATATAAGCAATCTTTTATTTAACCGGAAATTTTTTATCTTTGGTCACACATCGCTTATTGAGGATCGGGGTGATAGGGATTCCATTATAGGAGTAGTAATGCATTGATTCTCTTTTTTATGCTTAATAAAAACAGGAACACTTATTCTTACAAAAGGAGAGGTGTTTTTTCTGTGGTCCGGGTAATCGCGGGATTTTGTCGAACGTGGAGGTTGTTGCAGTGAATTCAACGGAAAACTGACCAACAGAATCGCTGGTTGTCAAGCGCACACATCAAAATTATAAATTGCATAGGGGATGACAGTCGATCAGAAGTGTCAAGCCAGCTTATTAATTAGATTCATCAATCTTTGGGACTGTATGTTCTCTATTACTTGTATAAAAATATGAGATTAACATTTTGCCTACTCTTTATTTTAATTACCGCTGGTTCCTTTTCGCAGGAGAACACTAAAAGCACCAAAAGAAAACTACAAACGACCGCATCTTTTAGTCTGAATAGCAACGGCATGGCTCCGGTACCCGCTTTTTCTCTCGATAAGCCTGCCATCATGGCTTCAGTCTCACTGGTGAAGAACCGGTTTAGCTATGAACCCAATCTTGCCTTTGGCCTGGATTCGAGGCCTTGGTTTATTGATAACTGGATGCACTACAAACTGATCGTCAAGCCTGTATTTGAACTGAGGGCTGGTTTCAATCCAAGCGCTTACCTGGAGCAATATAAACCTTCCGAGGAATTTGTATGGCACAGCCAGCGATATTTTACATTTGAACTTGCAGGACTGTACAAGTTTTCTCCTGTTAACGCTATATCAATGCTTTATTGGAATGATAGAGGGCAGGAAGAAGAATCGATAAAAGGGCATTATGTGGCTTTTTTCTGGGACAGATCCGAATTTAATTTTGGGAAAAAGGTTCAGATGAACCTTAGTGTTCAGCTCTATTACATCAATTACGAAGGGAATAATGACGGGGCATTTATATCTCCAAAGATCTCAACCTCAGTCAGGAATTCTCCTTTCACACTTTTTTTGCTGGCGAACCAGGCTATACAAAGTAACATAACTCCATTTCCGAAATTCAAATGTAATCTAGGTATCGCCTACTCTCTTTGAACGACTTAGCAATTTTACTTTCCGAATCCTTGACAATAATAATGATCCTGAATGAATCAAATGGCTGAAAACTGCAAGTTATAGATCGAATTAAAAAATATGCCTGAAAAATCTATTCCAGACAGTAGATCTTTTAATATTGGATTTATAATAGAGCTCATCCTTTCTTCCAGGTTTACGGTCTCTCGGGTCGAGCCGATAGGTGATTCCGATATAGGAATAGTTGTATCGCTCATTTGTATTCAAAATGCTTTTCATACTTCCATTAGAATCTGTGGCCAATGTTGAAAGGGCATCCAGCCGGTCAGTATATACAATGTAACGGGTAAATCCTGCTAACACATTGATATTCTTATCGATCTTAAATGAAACACCCGGGCCGTAAAGTACCATCCCTTTTGATTTGCTCCCGGAAAGGAGATCAAAACCCTTCTTGTACTTGACCAAACTGTAGCCTGCACCACCATTAAAATAGAGGTACCAGATGTCACCGGCGAGTTTGGGAAAGAAAAGTTTATTGAGATTTGCATTGAGCTGCAGAGAAAACTGATTAATTCCCGTTTTAAAAGCTGGAGGAACAGCGAGTCCGCGGGCAATCACATCTGCAGGAACAGGGTATCCACTATTTGCATTCCAACTTCCTGAGAGTGTAGTTTTCAAATATTCAAATTCAAGACTGAACACGGGCGATATATGTTTTGTAGCTGAAAGCGACACACCCATATTTAAATTGGAATCCCAGTAATTAAAGCTTTTATACACCGCATTGGAAGAGGGATTCGTGGTACGCATATATTTCGATACCCCACCGGAAAATCCAAACTCCCAGTAACTCACCCTTGGGACCAATTCCTCACTATTCTGAGCATAATTGTTCTGAACAACAACAAACATTGAAGCGACAATAATCAGATAAGTTTTTAAAGAGGTTATAGGTTGTATCATAAGGTATTTTTTTGAGTCGTCTTTCTGAGTGGTCATGTGCTTATAGATTTCCAAATAATTGCATAACAATTAAATAGTGAAAATTCAGGATATTTTGAACCATTTTTAGCGTATTCTTCAATTTCGGCTGTAAAGGTAAAACTTTAGATCTTTAATTAAGAATATTCGCTTAAATTTATAGACCAAGACAAATAAATTTACAGAGTCCATGGAATCGACGACCTGACCTGACGTATAAAAGGCTGAAAGCAAGATTTTCATCTTTTTGATTCGCAGTTATTTATTGATTGACATCCAATGTCGGCTTCTGCCGAATGGTGCCGGGTGAAAGCGGTGTGAGAAAATTGTTTTACTTTTGACCTAAATTATTTTATTTCTGAATTCCTCAAAACTAAAAAGGAATGATTCTAACAATCGATATCGGGAATACCAACATCGTTTTCGGGGTATCTCATCAAAATGAGTGGTTGAAAATTTGGAGGATACAGACCGATTTATTCAAAACTGCGGATGAATATGAGGTGATCTTCAGATCATTATTTACCATCTCCAACATCTGCGAAGCTGAAATCTCCAGAACTGTACTGAGTAGCGTGGTTCCCAGTTTGATCAGGCCTTTCAGAGAGATGCTGGGTCATTTACTGAATAGTCCACTTTTTCTCGTAGAGCCTTCCATGTATCAAAAATTACCCATTGAAATACTGAGCCCCCATGAGATAGGAACCGACATAGTTGCAGATGCAACAGCAGCTTATATCCATTACGGAGGGCCATGCATGGTAATTGATTTTGGTACCGCTCTTACCTTTACGACCATCAGCAAGAGTGGTAAAATATTGGGTGTTGCCATAGCACCTGGGTTACTGACCGCGTTGAAGTCATTAACCGGTAATACGGCTCAGTTAAGGGATGTGCAGCTGGTTGCCC
This sequence comes from Prolixibacteraceae bacterium, assembly GCA_963675995.2. Classification (GTDB taxonomy): domain Bacteria; phylum Bacteroidota; class Bacteroidia; order Bacteroidales; family Prolixibacteraceae; genus JAAFHB01. The sequence goes on from CAXXIY010000001.1 coordinate 678,419, forward strand.
CGCCCTCTATTCTTGGCGATAATACGATTCACGCCATTCAATCAGGAATTGTTTTGGGTTTCGCCGGACTGGTCGATTCGATGGTTGCCAGAACTGAAGGGGAACTTTCGGAAAAGATAAATGTAATCGCAACAGGTGGATTATCATCTGTCATGCACAATGTTTCAGCCAGGATTCAGATGATAGATGAAAACCTGACACTCGACGGGCTGAAGTACATGGCAGATCTCTTTTAATTAATATATGTTGCTGATCTTCGGATGATATTCCATCAATAATGACGCGATACTTCAAACCGGTCGGTAAAATCTATTTTACAAAAATTAGTTTGAACCAGGATAAAGTCTTCATAACCTGAGATTCTAATTAGTAAAATAATCTATTGAATGGAACTATATGCATCAGGGATATTCAATACAATGAAGGGTTTTAGGAATCCGGGGAATTCATACCATGTACAGCCAGAAATACCTAAAGATATTACCCCTAATATCCCAATATTCACTCAATCGAAGTCATTTTGAGTTGAAGGTAGTTTCAGTAGAAATCAATAATCACCAGTAAATTTTTGAAGTTAACAACGTGATCCCTATCTTTGACCGAAAGGTTTTAATATGATGAATACTTGTATTGTTCTGGAAGGCGGGGGGCTTCGGGGAGCTTTTACGAGCGGTGTAATGGAATACCTGCTTGAAAGAGATCTGAATTTTGACAGGGTGATAGGGGTCTCTGCTGGTGCTTGTGTTGGCGCATCCTATTTATCGAAACAGAAAGGACGAAACCGGAAAGTGAACGTAGAGTATCCTTCAGATAAGCGCTTTATGGGATTTAAGCATCTGATTACCACCGGGTCCTATTTCAATATGGAGTTTGTTTTTGACGAACTGCCTAATCGACTGGTCCCATTTGATGAACTGGCATTTTTTAAAAATCCCGCTGAATTTGATGTAATTGCAACCTCCCTGAATTCAGGGAACAGCATCATTTTCTCCAAGAGAGAGATAGCAAAGATCGGTTTAAATAACGCGCTGGTGGCATCTTCAAGTATTCCTCTCCTTTCCAGGGCTGTAAACATTGGGGGGGAGTTCTACTTTGACGGTGGAGTATCCGATTCCATTCCTGTAGCTTATGCGTTGAGTCAGCATGATAAAGCGGTTGTTGTTCTTACACGTCCGCGGGGTTACCGCAAAGGGAAATTAAGCAATAAACTATTTCTTAAAATTGCATTCAGGAAACACCCTGAATTTTTAAAAGCATTAATCAGGCGAAATGAACAATACAATAAAACCCTTGAACTCTGTGACCGCATGGAGAGGGAGGGAAGATTATTTATCATAGCTCCCTCCCCGGAATTCTCTGTCGGACGGACTGAACCCAACCTGGAAAAGCGAATGAACTTATATACTCATGGTTACCAATTGATTCGCAAAGAATTTGAAAATCTTCAGCAATTTTTAAATTAACATGAATCGGGGTTTGAAATTGAATCATCCCTCATGAGGAATTAATACGCTGGTCTTTGTCTCTATTGACTTGTGATGCCACTATCAGTGCTCAACAGCGCTCCAGTCATAATAGGACAATCATCTGTTAACAGAAATAAAACAACCTTCCCAACCTCATTGATCGCTCCTAATCTTTGAACAGGTTGCGCTTTTTGGTCCATTTGGTTGATCTCGCTTATTGGAATTCCACTCATCTGATGAAACCGCGCGATAGTCGGAGTAAGCATTGGGGTGTCAATAGTCCCTGGACAAATGCAGTTAACCCTAACATTATAAGACCCTATCGAAAACTCTTCGTAAGATGTCCAATGGCGGCCTTTGTCAGTCCAAAAACAGAGCTGTTACCTTTACCTACAAATACCTGATCCGACGCTCTGGTAACGATATTGTCATAACATTGCTTTCGCATGACAGGAAGCAATTCTTTTAATGGTATTTTATTATTTAAATATAGATAAAAATCAGGAACAATTGTAAAACAGACTACTATTTTCAAAAAACGAATCTGGCAAAATTCAGTTAGAAACAGTAAAAATGACAGGTGCCGAAGTTGTGTGTCCCTCCACAAAGGTGTCGAAGACCCTTGCAAACAGGTTATAGGTACCCTTTTTCAGCCCTGAAACTTTTAACGAATAGGGAGGCGTATCTATCACACCAACTCTCATTGAATTGATATAGAACTCTACTTTACTGATGTTTGCCGATACACTCGTGGTAATCGTGATATCACTGGCTGCAATTGAGTTGTTCGAAGGAGCAGTAATTGATACTGTCGGTAAGGTAGAGGTATGCCATCTTTCGGATGAAGGGGTAAGGCTGAACCAGTTCGGACCATACTTGGCCATCTCGTAGTCAAGGGGTTGCTGATTATTGATTTTAGCCTTGACATCGGTTAGAATGGATGCCATATCGGAGGGAAGGGGTTCTGTTTCATCGCCCCACCAGTTCCATTTTTCGGACCATAACCAGACATATTTATCGGATGTCAGAAGGGAATGGTACAGCTGATGTTTCCACCAGGCGCTGTTTTCTTCATCTGAATAGGTGGGATATTTCGCCCGGTCGGGGAAATTGGCATGATTTTTTATTGAGCACCATCCATACATCAGGGTGGGATAGATTCCATGGCCCACCTGCACCTGTGTCCGGTATTTCTCCTGCAGATCTCCAGCGCCATACTGAGGGAATCGGTGTTGCCTGAATTCATTGTAAATATCTGTAAACATCTGTGCTTCCTGGTAGTAATAGGCCACTTCATTTCCATCGACAAACAGATCGGCTTCCTTTGCAGCGTCCAACATGCCATCTTTAAAAGCCATCCAGAGTATCTGTCTTCCGTCCTTGGTATCATATCTGTTCCAATGGTCCCCGAACCAAATAAAATCAAGTATCACAAGCGGATCTGACACATAGGACTGAAGGGCCTTCATCATCTCCTTTCCCCTTTCGCGACATTTCGACTGAACCTGCTTATAGGTGTGGCCAGTATACCAGGCAGGATCATATTTCCATCCATGCGACCCTGCGGCATAATTCTCATCGTCAATGAAAACCCCTTTTAACCGGCCTGCTTTCACCATTTTAGAAACCAACCCGGCATTGTGAATGATGGCTGACCACTTATTATCATTGAAAAATTCAAAATCATTGACATCACTAAACCCCACAATAACAAAATTTTCGGTATATTTTCCCCATTTAATCTGTGACATGGTGCCAAGTTCTACATCCTCATCTGTCCAGGGCTCTCCACGCATAATCGGTTTTCTAACCCAGGTGGCAATACCATCAAAATAGGGATGGCTTGCCTCCATAGTCCCGATGTGATCCTTTACATAACTCCATTTCAGGCTTTGACTTGTAAGAATGAGCTTTTTCCCTGTAGCATGATGAAGATCTGGATTTATGGCATTTCCCTTTACCACCCCTTTGTCCATGTTGTACCTGGACCGACCGAAATACTGTGACTGAGCGGTAAGCGACTGAACCGAGATGATGGTTAAGCCGGCGATAATTAATTTCAGAATGTTGGCTTTCATAGGAAAATAATTTGTTTTAATTTTTTCGCTGTTAAACTATTTCAGGTTAGGAAGTTGTTTCCATCCGTTTTTTAAGCGTCTGATGGGGACGTACCTGTACGCTGATCGATTTGTATGCCGGTGTTTGGGTGATTACACCGACGTTATTCACAGAGGTGAGCTCATTCGTTTCGGGGAAATAGGCTGCAACACAACCTTGTCTGATCGGGTAGGGAATGGCATAATAACCCTCAACTTTCCGCAGCTTATCGTCATAGAAGCTCGTGATCTCCACCAGTTGTTCCGCAGAAATATTCCGTTTTTCCATATCCTGGCTGTTCATAAATACAACCCTTCTCTCATTGGTGATTCCCCGATAACGATCGTTAAGACCAAAAATGGAGGTATTGAACTGATCGTGACTGCGAATGGTCATCATCAATAGTTCCCCTTCGTTGGGAACAACCATTTCAAGTGGATAATTGCTGAATTGCGCCTTTGAATCGCTTGTTTTAAAAACACGGTTCCTCAGTGGATTTTCAAGATAAAATTCCTGAGCGGTTACCGATTTTTTGTCAAGTTCGATCAAAGCCGGAATTACCTGAGAAATTGCGGCTCGAATGTTTTGATAGTCATTCTCAAAATGTTTCCAGTCGATTCCACTTCGTTCACCCAGAGTGGCCCTGGCAATTCCTGTTATAATTGAAACTTCGCTTTTTGTGTTTGCCGAAAGAGGGGGAAGACATCCTTGCGAATAACCGATCTTTCCCATGGTATCCTCAATTGAAACCATCTGTCTTACCCCGTTTTGAACATCATCATCCAATCTTGAAAAACAGGGAAGTATTATTGCCTTTTTCCCGGTTACAAGATGGCTTCTGTTTAGTTTTGTAGAGATCATTACCGTCAGATGGCAATTTTGTAATGCCTGTTCGACAAAATGGGTGTCAGGAACCGCCGATGCAAGATTCCCTCCAAGTGAGATCAACACTTTTGATTTGCCCGAGGCGATCGATTTGATTGCGGGGATTACACTCATCCCGGGAGTACGCGGAACCAGGATAGAAAATCTATCTTCCAATGCTTTGAGAAAAGTCCCGGGCATATTTTCACCGGCTCCGGCGGTTCGGATCCCCTGAACATTGCTATGTCCCCTCACCGGACAAAGCCCGGCTCCTGCCCTCCCGATGTTACCTTTCAGCAGCATCATGTTGATCATTTCCCTTATTGTTTCTATCGAATTACGATGGTGGGTGATCCCCAGACACCAATTAACAATTGTGCTTTTTGCCTTATAATAGATTTCTGCAGCCTCAACGATTTGTTCCTTACTTACTCCACTACCGGTAATAAGTTCATCCCATGGGGTATTTTTAACGGTCAGTTGATACGCTTCAAAACCACTTGTACAGTCCTGAATAAAATTGTGATCGAGAATCCCCCCTTCGCGCTCTTCCGCTTCGAGTGTTGCCTTCACAATTCCGCGAATCAAAGCCATATCGCCATTGATCATGGGTTGAATGTACAAATGTGAAAGCGCCGTTTGTTTGCCCAGATACGACTTTGCTTCCTGGGGGTCGGCAAAACCCATTAAACTTGCTTCCGGCATTGGATTAACAGCAATAATTTTACATCCATTCCTGACCGCGGCCTGCATAGACTTCAGCATACGGGGGTGGTTAGAACCAGGATTATGACCGAAAACAAGTAGGACGTCTGCCTTTGGAAAATCTTCCAATCTGACACTGCTTTTACCAAAGCCCAGACTCATGGCGAGCGCCTTTCCCGAAGGTTCATGACAAAGATTGGCACTATTAGGGAGGTTATTGGTTCCATAGGTACGGGCAAACAGCTGATACAGAAATGCAGCCTCATTGGAGGTTCTTCCCGAAGAATAAAAAACTGCTTCATCGGGATGGTGGAGAGATTTCAATTCACTGGCAATGAGCTTATATGCATTATCCCAGCTGATGGGTTGGTAATGGGTGGAATTTTCATCAAGAAACATGGGACCGGTAAGTCGCCCCTGTTGTTCAAGCCAGTATTCAGGAGTTAACAGGAGGTCATGTACCGACCATTTCCTGAAAAAATCTGCCGTTATTACCCGGGTAGTGGCTGCAGAACTCACATTTTTAGCTCCATTTTCGCAAAATTCGAAATGCGACCTCTTCCTATCTGGGTTAGGCCAGGAACATCCCGGGCATTCAAACCCTCTGAAATGATTCAGGTTACCAATAAGTTTTCTGCTCCGTTTAATTCCTGCTTCTTTATAGAGAAAACTTAGCGAAGAGAAAACAGCATCCATTCCACCTGCAAATGTTCTGGGTTGATTCTGATTCAACCCAATAATGGTGGCAGTATCCTTTTCAAGATCCTCCTTTTCGAGTGCATGAATCGAACGAATGATCTCCCTTCCAAGCGATTCCATTCCGGCCAGCCAGTTAATCCGCTCTTTAAAATGTTCAGCCTCTTCCGGTTTTAAAATATATCTGGTTAAACCACCCGCCTCTATCAGACTTACAAGTGGAGGCATCTGATAATCAGGTAGCTCATCTGTCAGAATCGTAGCCCTGATTTTTTTATGAATTTCAACGACGAGCGGAAGATCAGACGAGAAAAGTTTTTGTTTGCCCTGACTATTAAAAATAGTTTGCTTTTTAATGGCCAACAAACCTTGTTTCTGTAAAGAATCCCACACGAGACGACTTAAGGTTGAACCGTGAGCTGCAACAACTGCAACTGCCTGGTATATTGGGATCGACCGTTCCAAAATCAATAAACACCGCAAAGCTTCATCCAATGCAAGATAGCCGGTATCCGATTTCTTGATGACCTCCAGTTGTTCCCGGTCATCGTTAATCAGACTGTTGAACGAGGCATCAAAAAGTAGTGCTCCGGCAAGAGTCAAGTGTAATACCTTTTCTGGTACCGGAAATATCCTGCCTGAAACCGGATCAACTGTTAAAAGGAAAAGCTGCTCAGCGTATGAAAGCATAAATCAGAGTCTTAATTGGTAGTTATTTTTCAGCAATTTACAATATTAAAATTGAACTCAAAATTTTCAATATCGGTTTCATCATCCATACCATTTTAATCCATAGGTTTTCAGACCAAAAATATCAACAATAATTAAATTTTTTATGTAAGTTTGACTTGACATTTCCCCGTCAAAAATAAAACCAGATTTATGGCAGGTAATTTCTTCCCCAAGGTTGTGAAATTTTTCAAATTATTTCGACAACAGAATGACATTTTGGTCGATACAGCGCAGGTTTTGTTTGAATTATTTGATGATTTCACCGACGTAGCGGATAAATGCAGTAAAGTTATTCAGAACGAATATTCGGGTAATGATATTTCAAAGGAGATTGCAAAGCAACTATCTCTCACCTTTATAACACCCATTGACCGGGAGGATATTCATGCGATAAACATGGCTCAGGAAAGTGTTTTAAACGCTTTCCGTGCCATATCAACCCGAATCGGACTCTACCATTTTAAGGTGATCACTCCGGGGACCAAGGAGTTAATCCATAAAATGAAGCTAATGATCGGATCGGTCTCTCTGATGCTAGAACATTTAAGTAAAAGGGAAGAAGTTGAAGAGTGCGCCGACAAGGTAAGGGAGATGAAGATCGAAGCAGATATGTTACTTCTCCTGTTGCTGGGTGAGATTTATGAAAGCCAGATAGATGATACAGGCGACCTGCTCACAGTTATTAAATGGTCGCATATTTACGACCGGATTGAAGAGGCTTTTGCGAATATTGAAGTGCTGGCTAATGTCATAGAAGGGATTACACTTAAAAATGCTTGATATACCCATATTACTGATTCTGATCATTCTCATTGCCATCGTATTTGATTATACGAATGGAGTGCATGATAGTGCGAATGCGATTGCAACCATCGTCTCAACCAAAGTGATATCGCCAAAACAGGCGGTTCTCATGGCTGCTGTTCTTAACCTCGCAGGTGCATTTATTGGTTCGCATGTGGCATCAACCATCGGGAAGGGAATTGTAAACCCGGATATTATCTTCGGGTGTAAAACAATTATTCTGGCGGCATTGATGGGCGCTATATTCTGGAACCTGATCACCTGGTATTTCGGATTACCTTCCTCCTCTTCCCATGCACTGATTGGTGGGCTGATAGGTGCGGCCGTGGCTTACAAGGGATGGAATACACTGCAATACAGTTCAATTATCGACAAGGTGATCATGCCACTTTTTATTTCACCTCTTTCCGGTTTTATTGGCGGATATTTACTCATGCTGGCTTTGGCCTGGCTCACCTTTAGGCTCAATCCCCGAAGAATGAACAGGCTGTTCAAACGGTTGCAGGTTGTAGCTGCTGCATTTATGGCCCTAAGCCATGGGAGCAACGATGGTCAAAAAACAATGGGGATTATCACCCTTGCCCTTTTTCTGTTTCATCAGATTCCAGCAATTGAGGTTCCAATCTGGGTTAAAATTACCTGTGCGTTGGCTATGGCGTTTGGTACGGCTAACGGAGGCTGGAAAATCATCAAAACAATGGGTAAAAAGATTTTTAAGATGGAGCCTATTCACGGATTTGCTGCAGAGACCTCTTCTGCCCTCGTAATTATGTCGGCTTCAATGGTTGGGGCGCCAATCAGTACAACTCATGTTTTTTCATCTTCAATTCTGGGAGTCGGCTCCTCAAAGCGTTTTTCGGCAGTGAAATGGGGTGTTGCCGGTCAAATGGTAATCGCCTGGATTCTGACACTTCCAGCCTCAGCTCTTGTCGGAATGATCTGCTTCTACCTTATCCAGTTTCTTGTCGGCTGAGAATAACCGGCAGCAGATCGCAACCTGTTTGTTTTTCTCTATTTTCTACCTTTTATGACATATCCGACACTATCCAGATGGTAACTAATATCTTTAAATCCGGTTAATTCCAATTTCTCAACAACCTCTTCAATTGCGTATTTATTAAAAATACCATCTTTGGTAAACTTCACTTTCTTCAAAAAATCCCGATGAGCCATATACATACAAAGTGTCCCTCCCTCCTTAAGCATCGCTTTTATCTTTGAAAATGGTTCCTCCAGTTTATCCCAGAAATAGATAACATTCAAACAAAAAACCTTGTCATAATAGTTTGGAGCCGCGCCCGAGGTTAGCAGATCTCCAAGATAGAGCACAACTTTTTTGTTTTTAATGTGTTTCTTATTTCTTCGGGTTGCCTCTTTGAACATCAATTCTGAAAAATCAATCCCGTCAACGAAGCAATCATAATTCGATACAATTCTATTCACTCCAGCTCCATGTCCATACCCGATTTCCATTATTCTGTCGTTCTGTCTGATATGAAGTTCGGGTATAATTTTATCATAGTCAGTGCGATTCCCTTTTATCATTATTCTGGAAATAATTTTCCCTAAGAATCCGCTTGGTTTCCTAAATTGTTTACCGATGATTGTTAGCATGTTTACTATTTTTTAAAATGGCATTCAACTTTTTTATCCTATCAAATTTACATTTATTTTTAAAAACAACTCATCAATTTGATTAATTTTGGAAGTCAACAGTTGTAGTATCTAAACCAACAATATTTGGAACTTATGAAGCGCGACAAACTAATAGGGATGTATGCAAAATGTTTTCGTGAGAATTGGCTGCTGCCCGCATTTTCCGATTTTCAGGGATCAACCACTACATACGGTGAAGCGGCACAAATAATCCGTCAGATACATCGTTATTTCCACGAAAGTGGTATTCAGAAAGGGGATAAGATTGCGATTCTTGGACGTAACTCCTCTAACTGGGCGATCTCGTTCCTGGCCATTTCAGGTTATGGAGTTGTAAACGTTCCTGTATTACCCGATTTTTATCCGGATGACATTCTGCATATCCTCAATCATTCCGAAGCTCGGTTCCTGTTTGCAGCTGATACCCTTTTTGATAAACTCAGCAACGATAAAATGCCGGGGATCAAAGGTGTAGTCAGTTTGACCGACTTCTCGCCTCTTCTTTTTAAAACGCCGGAAGAAAAAGAGTTATGGAAGAAGTGCTTTACGTTGGAATACGCCGGACAATCATCACCTGACAACTTTGAGCTAACCGAATTTGATAATGAAGAATTGAGCATCCTTTCGTACACCAGCGGCACTTCGGGTTTTTCAAAAGGGGTAATGATTCCGGCCCGTAGTTTACTGTCCAACATCGTCTATGCCCAGGACCATATGCCTTTAAAAGCCGGAGAATGCATCGTTTCCTTCCTCCCAATGGCACATGTTTTCGGGCTGTTGTTCGAATTCCTGTTCCCCGTCTCGGTCGGTTGCCATGTCACTTTCCTTTCCAAGGCTCCAACTCCGCAGCTGATCATAAAAGCATTTCAGGAGGTAAAACCAAGACTTATTTTGTCCGTTCCATTGGTCATCGAAAAAATATACAAAAAACGAATACTACCTTCACTTGAAAAACCGATAGTGAAATTTCTGCTCAAAGTTCCCGGTATCCGGTTGATTTTGCACAAAAAAGTTCGGACCAGTCTTATGGAAACTTTTGGCGGCAACTTTCACGAAATGGTAATTGGCGGAGCTCCGCTTAATCATGAAGTTGAGACTTTTTTCCGAAAAATCAAATTCCCTTTTACAATCGGCTATGGGATGACAGAGTGTGGCCCATTGATTTCGTATGAACCCTGGAACCGGTTCAGACCATCCTCTGCAGGGAGGCTCGTTGACCGGATGAAAATCCGTATCGATTCAAAAGATCCCTACAACGAAGTTGGTGAAATCCTCATCCAGGGGGCAAATGTGATGATGGGTTATTATAAAAATGAGAAAGCCACCTCTGATGCCATCGATAGCGAAGGTTGGTTGCATACGGGCGATCTCGGAATAATTGATAAAGAAGATTTTATTTACATCCGCGGACGATGCAAGAACATGCTTCTTGGTCCATCGGGGCAGAATATCTACCCCGAAGAGATGGAAGCCAAGCTCAGTAACTACCCGTTTGTTCTTGAATGTGTAATCACTGAACGTGGCGGTAAAATGGTTGCCTTTGTTTTTCCCGATCCAGAAATGGTTGAGTCGGAAAAGCCGGACGAAAATGGGCTGAAGGAAATTATGGCTGAAAATCTCAAACAGGTGAATAAGGAACTCCCCAAATTTGCCCAACTCAGTTCAATTATACTCGTTGATAAGGAATTTGAGAAAACCCCCAAACGTAATATAAAGAGATATTTATACACCTGAAATTGACATGGTTGAGAAACCATCCAATTGAATGAATATTTTCAATTTCCCGTAAAGTGGATTTGCATAGTGATTACCCAAAACGGAAGGTCTACCTACATTCAGAAAAGACTTCCAGATCATGCAGCGACAGGGAGCAGACTAAAATTATTCTCAAATCTGTGATCTTATCATACTTTTTTTGTCAAGTTCATAATTGGTTGTTTTTAAAATGAATAAATCCTGTCTATAAAATATTCAGTACAAATAATTTGCTAATTTTAGCTTCAAGATACGTATCTCACCATGTCAGAATTTATTAACAACAGGGCTCCTCGTCGCGAGGCATTAGCCGATTTTACAAGGGAATTGATAAAAGGGGGAAATGGAAAAACCCTCATTACAAAATACAAGTTGGTGCTTGAGACCGTAACTCCGGAAGAGGCCATGCAGGTACTTGATCAAATGCTTACCGAAGGATTCCCGAACGAAAAGGTCAAAGCAAATGTTGGCAAAATAATCAATACATTTTACAAATCGTTGAACAGCCACTTCTGGGAAAAACCGAAGGAGCCCCATTTCCTCTCCTTACTAATGTCTGAGAACAGGGGTGTGGAGCAGATAATGACCAATATAAAAATGTTGGTTAAATCCATCTTTAGCATAGGCATCCCTGACAAAGCATTACTATTAAGCGAATTGCAACTGCAGATCACCAAAATGAAATTGTATGAGCTACACTATATCAAGAAGGAAAATATCTTGTTTCCTTATATTGAGAAAGCATTTCCGCAGTTCAGGTGTTTACAACTGATGTGGTCATTTCATGATGATTTCCGCAGAAGCATTAAAAATATTGAATTGATTCTGTCTGTTGAAAACCCTGATTTAGAACAGCTAAGTAAAGAATTGGGGACTCTGTTTTTCGTTGTTCTTCGGTTATATTCCGGGAAGAAAAGATTATTTTTCCGGTAGCACACAGGGTCATTCCGATGGATCAGTGGGATGACATGTTACAGCAAAGTTCCGATACCGGTTGGTGTTATATTGATCCGCCTTCCGAACCTCTTTTCAAACACGAAACTGTATTTGAGAAGGATTGTAAAATTAATCTCGGAACAGGTTCTCTGACTACAGAACAGCTGATCTTACTTTTCAATAATCTTCCCGTAGATATCACTTTCGTTGATGAAAACGATGAAGTCTGTTATTTTTCGGGGATAAAGCATCGCATATTTCCCCGCTCCAAAGCGATTATCGGACGAAAAGTCCAAAATTGTCATCCGCCTGAAAGTGTACATATGGTCACCAACATTGTCAATGCATTCCGTAGTGGACTAAAAGACCATGCCGATTTCTGGATACAAATGAAAGAACGGTTTATTCATATCCGCTATTTTGCCATCCGCGACGAACTAGGTAGGTATAAAGGGACAATTGAGGTGAGTCAGGATGTAACCGAAATAAGGCAATTAGAAGGTGAACGAAGACTATTGGAGTGGAACACCTGAATAAAAACCAATGGTTTTGACAGACAATTCAAAATGATTTTAAAAACCCTGATTCATAAAATAGTGAATAAAAATGATGTATAAAGCTGCAACCAGTTATCTATATGAACTCGATTTCTCTGTCCGCGATTATGAATGTGATTTACAGGGAATTGTCAACAATTCGGTATATCTGAATTATTTCGAACATACAAGACATACCTTTTTGATCGGGAAAAATATTGACTTTGTCCTTCTTCATGCTGAAGGGATTGACCTGGTCGTATCTCGTATCGAGATCGATTATAAACTCTCGCTGACCAGCGGAGATCTTTTTGTAGTAAAGCTGAATATCCTGAGAGAAGGTGCCCTGAAATTAATTTTTGAGCAGGATATATTCAGGTTGTCGGACCATAAGTTGGTCGCTCATGCCAAAGTTATCGGAGTCGGATTAAAACGGGGCAGACCGATTCGATTGGATGAAATACCTGGATTTAATGAACTCCTGTAAAAAATGGAATACCTTCCCCTAATTGGAACTGTTGCACTCCTGAATCTGCTGGCAGCAGTCAGCCCGGGACCCGACTTTGTGATGACCGTCCGGAATTCGCTCTGCTACTCCCGCAGGGCAGGTATTTTTACAGGTCTTGGCATCAGCCTTGGACTTGGCGTTCATCTGATCTATTGTGCGGCAGGCGTTGGCTATATCATCTCCAAATCTATCTTTTTGTATTCAATCATTAAATGGCTGGGAGTGGCTTATCTGATCTACATGGGTATTGGCTCCCTTTTGGCAAAAGGTTCAAAATTAGAAATTACCGGGGAGCGGACTGGTCCCGATCTTAGCCGCTTACAGGCTTTTAAAATGGGTTTCCTGACCAATGTCCTCAACCCAAAGGCAACCCTATTCTTTCTAAGTCTGTTCACTTTTGTGATCGGTAATTCCACTCCGGTTTACGTCATCCTAACGATATCCTTTATAATTTTGGCAACCGCATTTATCTGGTTCACGATTGTTTCTGTTTTCCTGGCGCAGCAAAACGTACAACGGGTCTTCCTTAAATATGAAAAGGGCATCAACCAGACCCTGGGTGGATTTCTGATACTTTTAGGGATTAAGATTGCAATTACCTTATGAGAAGGTCAATTTAGTTATAAGCAAAAACGACCGTGTAGGAACCCTGATAAATCCCAGATGCCTGACTTGCCACCAAATTTGTCGTTCCGTTTAGTTGAATGGTTTGAGAATTACCGGACTGTGCGTTAGCGGTGAATGACTTGTTAACAAGTGTGGTATCTAATGTAAAACCATTCCCGTGAGCATTGGAGAAAGTTGCCGGTTTCAGAACAACATTTACAGTTCCCTGGTTTCCGTTATTGATGGTTATTGCTCCAAGCGGTATTGTAGAGGAAGCCGATTCCGATTGCCCTGATGATTGGCTGTTGTTTCCGGCAGTGGGGTCAAGGGTAAAACTTGTCACCACTTGTGAGGATGCACTTACCGATTCAATAACTTCCGCGGTGACATGTCCGGTTACAACCGTCTGAGCAACGCACATTTTTGACCCTCCAAACAAAAGTGTTAGAATAAAGGATAAAAATAGCGTAACCGGGGTTTTCATGACAACGGGTTTAAGAAAATTGCAGACCTGAAATTCCTATGTCTGATTAAGATGAATTGCCAAATGGATTGAATTGTTACCCCATTTAATACCATTTTTTCATAAATATTTCGACTAATTTTGAGGTATATTCCCTGCGCTCCGGACGTAACTTTATCCGTTACAATCACTGCTGTTAATGCCAGGGATTCAGCCTTAGTTTAAACCTCAATAAGGATATAACAAGAAATTGAAAATAAGTTTAACTGTTTGATATATAAACATATATTACAATGATTAAATCAGATCGCAACAGTCCTGAAAACGAAACTGTACTCAGTTACCTCGTCAGAGAACCACGGAGTGTAATCGCAAAGTCTCCACTTATCATTCTTTTACATGGCGTTGGAAGTAACGAGAATGATTTGTTCTCATTTGCCGGGCACTTACCCGCAAAATTTTTGGTTATTTCAGCCAGAGCTCCCCTGATCGCAGGCAAGGATAGTTATGCCTGGTATCAGGTTGATTTTTCATCTGGTAAGCCCAGTTACAATAAAGAGCAGGCAGAAAAGAGCAGGAATATGATTCATCAGTTTATTGGTCAGTTGAAAATGAAATATCGGATCGATGAAACACAAATCCATTTATGTGGCTTTAGTCAGGGTGCAATCATGGCTTATTACGTCGGGCTTACCCAACCAGACAAAATAAAAGGGATTGCAGCAATGAGCGGGAGGATTCTGGATGAAGTTAAACCGATGATTGCATCCGGTACCGACTTACATCAATTAAAAATATTCATTTCTCATGGTACTAACGATCAGGTTTTAACCGTTCAATATGGCCGTGATGCCGCAGCTTATCTAAAGAAAATAAATTTAAATCCAACTTATCGGGAGTATCCTGCCGGACATACCATAACCGATGCAATGTTCCGCGATTTGGTAGACTGGTTCAATGAATGATAAACATAGCCAAATCAAATGATCACAAAAAAAGCAGACAACATTTGAAATGTTGCCTGCCTTTTTTGTGAAAAAATTGAGAAAAGCATTCTATTGCATTTGCTCATTCCATTTCGACCGGTCTGGAGGTGTCGGAGGATTAACTTTTTTAATCGGATTTTCCAGAAGTTGTTTCATCAACACTTCGACAGCTTTTTCAATACAGGGATCAATCCCTTTGGCTAATTGCTCAGGACGGTCAACCACTTCAATATCGGGAGAAACACCAACACCTTCAATGATCCATTGTTCATTTTCGTCATAGATTCCAAACTGTGGAACCGAAATATAACCGCCATCCACCAAACCTGCATTTCCTGACATTCCGACCAATCCTCCCCAGGTGCGGGTTCCGATAAGTTTTCCCAGCCCTTTCTTGCGGAAGTAATAGGGGAAAGCATCGCCACCCGATGAAGAATAGCCATTTGTAAGCATCACCTTTGGGCCATTGTGAGCCACTCCGGGTGTTTTCATGGAAGCCAAACCGTTACGTTGCCAGTAACTGAGTGTTTTGCGATTGAGCAGATCGGTCATTACATCCGGAATAAAACCACCACCGTTATAACGGTCATCAATGATCAGAGCTTCTTTCTCATTGTAGGCATACATACCCCGGTACAATTCCCGGTTTCCATCGGTTGATGTATTTGGCACATGGATGTAGCCGATTTTCCCTCCGGATAGTTTGTCAACCATTGCCCTTCGTTCGTTGACCCAGTTCAGGTAGAATAATTCCAGTTCGCTGGCGATTGGATGGACCGTAAAGGTTTTGGCACCAATTTTTTCAGGTTTCGCATTCACAGTAATTTCCACCGTTTTGCCGACAGTATTTTCGAGTAATTCGTACGGATTTTTATCAAGGTTCAATTCTACCCCATTAATAGCAATCAGATAATCACCTTCATTCACTTTTACACCCTGTTCTGTGAGTGGTGAGCGACGCTCCTCATTCCAGTTTTCACCCGAGTAAATTTTCGTAATCTTATATCTTCCTGAGGTTTGATCGGCTTGCAACTCTGCCCCAAGTAAACCGGTATCTACACGTTTTACCCGTTCGAAATCACCCCAGTCGTCATAGCAGTGACCGGTATTGGTTTCCGAAATTATTTCACCCAGAATGTAATCAAGGTCGGCACGATGACTGACATGCTGAACAAGCGGATTATACCGTTCACGAATTCCTTTCCAGTCAACACCGTGGATATTGCTTTCGTAAAAATAGTCCCTGAAGATTCTCCATCCGTCAGTATAGATCTGTGCCCACTCCTTCTTAGGATCTATTTTCATCACCAGATCATCAAGATTCAGTTTGCCGGCGCCCGATTTTTGTCCGGGAGTCAGTTTTGCAATTCCAAAATCTTTGCCGAAACGGTAAATCATCATTTTGCCATCAGCACTTACCTCAGCCTGACTTACATTATCCATGACTGCCTCATCTTTCTTATCCTCGATGGTGTATTTACGTAGATCTGATTCGGTGATATAAAGAATACCACCCTCCACAGCCATCAGATTCCTGTAATTGCCCGCTTTTAAAGGAAAAGCAGTGATTCGGGAGTTGATCCCATCAAAATCAATCACAACTTTTACCACTTCTTTAGGTGCCGGCTTTATTTCTGGTTTAGCCTTTCCCCCTTTCTTTGGTTCCTCTTTTGGTTTTTCGGCCTCCTTTATGGGCTCTGTATCATTTTTGTCTGTGAAAAGTCTTGGACAATCAGCTTTGAGGGCAACGGCATAAATACGTGTCGATTTGTTGTAAACATAGTTGAATTCGAAACTTGAGAAATCGAGGTTGAAGTCGCGGTCAGAAATAAAATAAATATACTTGCCATCGGGTGAGAATACCGGAGACCCATCGTTAAATGAATCATCGGTGAGCTGGCGGTTCTGTGCAGTTTCGAGATTATACACCCAAACGGCGCCCAGACCATTTGCACCTTCCTTGTCATACGTAACCCATTTCGAATCGGGAGAAAACGCATAAGAACGGATTTCTGCACGGTCGGCATGTGTTATAATTGTTGTTTTTCCATTTTCGACATCCACCAGTTTCAATTGCAAAGTGCGATCGAAATAGAGCAGATATTTGCTGTTAGGCGACCATTCCGAATCGTATTTCCATGCCGAAGATCCTGTAGTAAGCTGCCGTGGAATTGCACCTGCCTTGTTTTCAAGGAGATAGATCTCGTATTCACCCGAAGCATCTGAATAATACGAGATGTATTTTCCATCGGGCGACCAGCGCGGATAAATTTCGCGAATTCCCTGAGTATTGGTCAGGTTGATTGTTGGACCGTTTTCTGCCGGAACCGAGAAAATATCACCACGAGCAGAGATCAATGCACGTTTTGCAGTTGGAGAAACTGAGAAGCTTTGGACAAAGTTCTTCACATTCTTATAAGCAGGTACAACATTAGGGTTATCAAAATGAATGCTGACGTTCACTTTTTCTTCCTTTGCGGTTTGAAGGTTTAGCTTATAAAGATAACCTCCGTTTTCGTAAACCATTTGGCCGTTTTCGCCAGAAGGCCACATACAATCAAATTCAGTATGTCGGGTGAGTTGTTTGAGCGCTTTAGTATTGGTATTATACTGATATATATTTAATTTCAGGTCGCGATCTGAGGCAAAATAAATGTTCTCTCCATACCAGGTTGGCAACTGGTCGGTTCCTTTGAAATCGGTGATCTGTTCCGAAGTACTTTTGTCCACATCATAAATCCATAAATCGGAGGCGCGCCCACCCTTGTATCTTTTCCAGGTACGGAATTCGCGATCGACCGGAGTAAAGCAGATCTTTTTATCGTCAGGTGATAAAACCGCAAACCCTCCGTTTACGATTGGGAATGGTTTTTCGAGACCACCCGCTAAGCTGACCAGGAAATATTTGCCGTTTCGGTCACCAAATGATGTACGGTTGGCGCGGATCATGATATTTTTACTGTCTGATGTCCAGTCAAGTACAACATTATCATAACCACCGCGCGGGGGCATAACACCTACCGAATTATAGAAGGTAAGTTGCCGTGGAGTTCCCCCAACCGAAGGGATCACAAAAATCTGGCGGCTTCCGGAGTATTCGCCTGAGAAAGCAATCCATTTTCCATCGGGTGAAATCTTGGGGAATAATTCCTGCCCCGGATGAGATGTCAAACGCCGGGCTTCTCCACCGTTGGAATCAACCGTCCAGATATCGCCTGCATAAACGAAGGCAATCAGGTTTTTATTGATATCGGGAAATCGCATCAGACGTGCTTCGTCCTGGGCACTAACCGCCAAGCTGAAAATCATGAAGCAAATAACTAAACCTATAAATTTTAATTGGAGTGTTTGCATTATTTCTGAATTCGTTAAATTGTTTTTAGATTTTGGAGCGATGCGAAATTAAGGATAATTCAACGCTAATTCATTACCCTCAATATATTTTTAATAAACGCACATCAGAAAATTCATCCATAAAATTTCCAGTCTAAAAAAGTCTGAAATAAATGTAACCTTTCCACCAATTTTTCGTTTAACGACATTATAAATAACTTGTTATGAATCTCCGTTGGTTCAATCAATGCCATTTCGCTTGAGGAATTTCGACAGAACCAGGAATTTAACACATCAACAAGGTCGTATAAGACTCATTTTGAGTACATTAATCATATGTTTAACTTAAATTATTAAAAAAATGAAAACAAAAATTTTAAAACTGGTTGGTGGGACGTTTATGTGCGCTTATTTATTAACTTCCTGTTACGCCTATACCAGTGTTGTAGGCGAAGGCGCCAAAGGAAATACCCAGGTTACAAAATGGAATCATTATGTAATTGCAGGATTGGCTCCTGTTGGCGTATCTGATTCAAAAGCAATGGCAGGTGGAGCCAAAGACTATAACGTATATACGAGAATGAGCTTTGTTAATGGTCTGATCGGAGGAATAACATTTGGAATTTATACACCTACAACAACCACGGTAACCAAATAACAAACAAAACAATCCGGAGAGGAGAGGTCGACTTTTTCTCTCCTCTCCTGATTAATTTTTTCCGAATCTTAGGTAAACCTTTTCGCCTATTTAAAAGTAAACTCCCGTTTTAAAAGGCTAAAAACTTTCAGATCAAGAAACCGCTCCTTATAACGCTCTCCGCTCCTCTCAATCCCTTCGTATTTAAAACCGAGTCGGACCGGGATCTTTTCACTTTGGGTATTGCCTAATGCACATCGGATTGTAATGCGATTCATCCCCATTTTCTCAAAAGCAAGTGGGATAAGCATTCCGCATGACTTCGTAATAATGCCTTTTCCAGTCATTTCGCTGATCAGCCAATACCCTAACTCGGTCTTCTCGTTAACCCGGTCAGTATTGTGATAGCCGATAATTCCTGCAAATTCCCCCTTGAACCAGATGGTATAAACCTCGTTGAAGGTCTCTTCCCGATGTGCAATGACTGTCCGGATAAATGTCACACTATCGCTGACCGATTTTGTCGCATCAATAAAAGGTAACCACGCACGGAGGTGTGACCGGTTCTGATCAATGGCATGAAAAATGACGGGAGCATCATTGATGTCAATCCGCTCAAGCAAAATTTCATTCGAAACAACGATACTTTGCATCTTTTTGTGGCTTTTAATTTGAGAAAAGGGGGAATGCCTAAGAAAACAGAATTTAAATGCACTCTAAAAAGAAAACCGCAAAGATCCGCAGCGTGAACGATGGCAACATTTGATTTTGTGACCTTTGCGCCTGCGCTGCAAAACTTTGCGGTTAAAAAGGTTTAACCTTCTAAATCATAATCCAAATCCTATAACCTAATCTAATACAGCAGCAATACCCGGAAGAACCCTTCCTTCGAGGTATTCAAGCATTGCTCCGCCTGCAGTTGAAATATAGGATACTTTATCTGCAATACCGAATTTATTGACAGCTGCAACTGAATCGCCGCCACCTACCAGCGAGAATGCGCCTTTGGCAGTTGCCTCAACGATCGCATCACCAATTGCCTTTGTACCGGAAGCAAATTTTTCCATTTCGAAAACCCCTACAGGTCCATTCCAAAGAATGGTATTCGATTCGCTGATCACTTTCTTAAAAAGGGCAATCGTTTCAGGACCGACGTCAAGACCTGACCAGCCGTCGCTGATGTTATTAAAAGGTACGATACGAGTGTTGGCAGTTTCGGCAAACGCATCTGCCTCAAGAATATCAACTGCAAGAATGATCTTTACCCCTTTCTCCTCTGCCTTTTTCAAAATATCAAGGGCTAAGGTCAGGTAATCATCTTCACAAAGGGAACCACCTATTTTACCACCCTGGGCTTTTACAAAAGTGTAGGTCATGCCACCACCGATAATCAGATTATCAACGCTGTTCAATAGATTTTCGATAATGGTAATCTTTGAAGAGACTTTTGAACCACCCATAATGGCGGTAAAAGGACGTTGCGGGGCTTTAAGCACCTTGTCCAGACTCTTAACTTCACTATCAACAAGATAACCAAACAGTTTGTCGTTGGGGAAAAATTGAGCAATTACGGCTGTCGAAGCATGAGCACGGTGTGCTGTTCCGAAAGCATCATTGATCCAGCAATCCCCAAGTTCGGCCAGTTGTTTTGCAAATTCAATATTGCCGCCCTCTTCTTCCGGATGGAAACGGAGGTTTTCAAGTACAAGAACTTCTCCAGGTTTGAGCGCATCAGCCATCTTTTTGGTTGCTTCGCCAATACAATCAGGAGCAATCTTCACTTCAATACCGCCAAGTATTTCCGAAAGGTGGGAAACCAGATGTTTCATCGAAAACTTATCTTCAGGACCCTTCTTTGGACGACCAAGATGAGACATGATAATTGCTGCACCACCATTTTCAATCACCTGTTTGATGGTGGGGAGCGCTGCCGTCATTCGTGTATCGTCGGTAATCACGAAATTTTCATCAAGCGGAACATTGAAGTCAACACGGATCAGGGCCTTTTTGCCCGAAAAGTCATAATTCTCAATCGTCTGCATTTTAGCTGAATTTAATATTTTGTTCTCCAAAGATAGATAAAAATGTGTTTTACATTCTTTAAATAGTGCAGAATTTTGATTCGAATTGATCTATTCTTAACAATTTTTCTACTTTTGAACCCCGGATGAGGAGTCAGAATCGGATTCATCTCTTATTTTCTCCAAAAAAACATATTCGAGACGTATGCAATTTAAAGATGTAATCGGACAAAATAGTATAAAACAACGATTGATTCAGGCAGTTGACGAGGATCGGATACCTCATGCACAATTGTTTGCCGGACCTCCGGGCAACGGGAAGCTTGCTCTTGCCCTTGCTTTTGCCCAATATATTAATTGTCCCGATAAAACACTCCTCGATTCGTGCGGTGTGTGCAGCTCATGCCGGAAATATGCCAGACTGATCCATCCGGATCTCCATTTCACTTTTCCTGTAATAAAAACCACCTCCATTTCCAATCCGACAAGTAGTGATTATATGGCGAAATGGCGACTCTATTTCAGCGAGAATCCCTATCCTCAATATGAGAAATGGATGCAACTCATAGCGGATGAGAATAAACAGGGAGCTATTTACGTTGATGAAGCCAAAGAGCTGATTCGCAAGCTGAATCAGAAGTCGTATGAGGCAGAGTATAAGGCTTCCATTATCTGGTTACCGGAAACAATGAACATCACCTGCGCCAATAAAATTCTTAAAATATTGGAAGAGCCCCCCACAAAGACCATATTTATCCTGATTTCAGAAGCCGAAGAAAAACTGCTGAGTACAATAAGGTCAAGATGTCAGTTTATTCGGGTTCCAAAGATTGCGGACGATGATCTGCAGACGGCTCTTGCTCCTGTCGCTGAGTCTACCGGAAGCAACCCTGCTACCGTTGCCAGGCTGGCCCGTGGCAATTATTATCTGGCACTCGAGATCATGCAAAATGATGAAATCAGGAAGTATAATTTTCAGCAATTCAGAGATATTATGCGATACGGATATGCGCGAAAATTGCAGGAAATACTCACCTGGTCTGAAGAAGTCGCCACGATAGGACGGGTAAGACAGATGGGCCTTTTGAAATATTGTGGAGAGTTTCTTCGCGAAAATTTTCTGCTCAATCTTAGAGAACCTG
Source organism: Prolixibacteraceae bacterium (assembly GCA_963675995.2). Lineage (GTDB taxonomy): Bacteria > Bacteroidota > Bacteroidia > Bacteroidales > Prolixibacteraceae > JAAFHB01. The sequence continues at coordinate 700,362 of CAXXIY010000001.1, forward strand.
ATTTGATCTATATGGATGACCAGGAAAATGAATTTTCACAAAAATTCTCACCATTTATCAATGAGAAAAATGTGATCCACCTCTTTCGTGAGTTTGAAAAAGCATATACCGATATTTCAATGAACGGGAACGCCCGTCTTATCTTTACCGATCTGGGATTGAAAGTATCGAAGCTGATCAGGCTCTGAGACCTTTAATCTGAATGCCGTTTCTGCACATCTCATTTTGCATTTCCCTGTTAATTAGAATAAGATTCACTATTTTTGTGAAATTCAAATTTTTCTCTGTCAGATACGGCAATGGTCGGACAGTCTAAATATATAGATATCAAACATATGAACACTATAGATAAAACAGCACGTGGCTGTCCAACCAATGACAGGGTGGGAAGTTGCGCTAAATTAAATGTTTACGATTGGCTTTACGATGTCAAAAGCACCATTAATACTGCTGATATTGTTGAAGTCCGTTTTAAAAATACGCGCAAGGATTATTTTCGGAATGTCAACGGGTTGGTCCTTAAAGCCGGGGATATGATTGCAGTGGAGGCAAGTCCGGGTCATGATATTGGCATGGTTTCACTCGTTGGCGATCTTGTCCTTAAACAGATGAAACGTCATAAAGCAACCATGGTCGATGGGGAACTCCGCAAAATCTATCGTCTGGCTAAAACGGTCGATCTTCAGAAATGGGAAGAAGCCATTGCCAGTGAACATGCAACTATGCTTAAGGCACGAAAAATTGCTGAAGACCTGAAATTAAATATGAAAATCGGTGATGTTGAATTTCAAGGAGACAAGACAAAAGCGATTTTTTATTACATAGCAGATGAGCGGGTTGACTTCCGCCAGCTAATAAAACTGTATGCAGATACCTTCAGAATCCGGATTGAGATGCGTCAAATCGGAGCAAGACAGGAAGCAGCCAGGATTGGAGGAATTGGACCTTGCGGCAGAGAACTCTGCTGTAGTTCCTGGATTTCGAACTTTGTTTCGGTAACAACCAACTCAGCCCGTTATCAGGAGATATCGCTTAATCCGCAAAAACTTGCAGGTCAATGCGGTAAACTTAAATGCTGCCTGAATTATGAACTCGATTGTTATATCGATGCACAGAAAAATTTCCCTCCGACAAATATTCAGATCGAAACGGAGAAGGGAAATTATAATTATCTGAAGGCTGACATTTTCAAAGGGATCTTCTGGTATGTTAAGGAGAATAATCAGCCAGGCGGGATGGTGGCGGTTTCGGTGGAAAAGGTAAAAGAGATACAGCAGCTGAACAGAAGTGGCAGGAAAATTGCTCAGTTGACCAGCGAAAACCTGGTTGTGGCCGAACCTGAAGGACATACTTATCACAATTCAGTAGGGCTTGAAAGTATCGAAAGATTTGACCAATCCACAAAGAATCGTCGTAAAAAAAGGAGAAAACCAGTTTTAACACGAAAACCAAATCCAGGCAATGAAGGTCAGGGAAATAAACTTGCAACGGATTAAATTTTCTCTTTTTGTGCTCGGTGTGTTGACATTGTTAACCACCTCTATGACTTCATGTTACAAAAAGGGGATAATTGAAGATTATCGGAGGCTAAATCACTCGGAGTGGCATCAGGATACACTTTTAGTTTTTGAAATAAATATTCCTGATCCAAAGAAAGTCTATGATCTTTCGTTTACTGTTCGCAATGAAGGACGATACGCCTACAGCAATCTATGGTTGTTTGTGGCAATAACTCCCCCCTCTGGCAAAGTAATGTCAGATACACTGGAACTTACTTTGGCAAAGCCATCAGGCGAATGGCTGGGAAGCGGACTTGGTGACCTTTATGATCGTAAATATCCTTATAAGCAAACCATTTTCTTCCCTGAGACCGGAAAATATACAATCTCCGTGAGGCAGGGAATGCGAACCCAAACAGGAATCCTTAAGGGAATTCATGATTTTGGTATTTTGCTCGAAAAAGCACTCTAAATTATTAAATTTAAATATTTCTGATGAGTAAAAACAAACTGGCCAAGTTTGCAGATCTTAATTCTTTTGGTCATGTTATACAATTGTCGTACAGCAAATTAATAAATGAAGGATGCTCTTTGAAAGGGATCTGGAATCAAGAATTTTTTAAAAACGACCACCCTATTGTTTTAGAACTTGGATGCGGTAAAGGTGAATATACCGTAGGACTTGCGAGGCTCTTCCCATCAAAAAATTTTATTGGAATTGACATTAAAGGGTCCCGGATGTGGTCAGGTGCAAAAGAGGTTCATCAGGATGAACTTCGGAACAGCGGTTTTGTAAGGACGAATATCGAGTTATTATCACACTTTTTTGCTCCCGCTGAAGTTTCTGAAATTTGGATTACTTTCCCTGATCCGCAAATGAAGAAGACAAAAAAAAGACTTACCTCTGTCCGGTTCTTAAGCCAGTATTGTGAAATACTTCAACCTGATGGGGTTATTCATCTTAAGACAGACAGTGATTTCCTCTATCAATATACGCTTGCAACGATTCAGGCAAATAATTTTCCGGTACAGGTTAATACGGATGATCTATATGCTACCGGAATGGCCGACGAAATTCTGAGCATCAGAACTTACTATGAACAACAGTGGCTCGACAGGGGCAAAAAGATCAAATATATAAGGTACATCCCTCATGGAAATGATCTCACGGAACCGGAGGTGGAGATCCCATTCGATAATTACCGAAGTTTTGGACGCAGTTCGACCAACAGAGATCATATAGAAACAAAAAAATAGAGCGTGTCAGATTTCTATCAGCGTGTTTTTGAGGTGGTAAGGCTAATACCCGTCGGAAGAGTAACCAGCTATGGGGCTATTGCCCGTTACCTTGGCACAGCCGGATCATCAAGAATGGTAGGTTGGGCAATGAATTTGTCACATCACCAGGAGATCTACGTTCCTGCACACCGGGTGGTTAACCGTAATGGATTATTAACCGGTAAAATTCATTTCGGATCTCCGGATGAAATGCAGGAATTGCTTGAAAACGAAGGGATAATTGTTGCTGACGATTGTGTGGTTGATTTCAAAACACTTTTCTGGGATCCAATGATAGAATTGAGATGAACATTTAAATACCGGAGCTGTTTAATTTCCAGTGCTTTTTTATGCTTGGATTTGAAAATATCGAAACTGAGTCTTGCAAATATTTTTTGAAATAAATTAAACATTTTGATATTGAGTAATTTAATTATAAAAATTAAAAACCATTATTTACCGATTTTCACAATCTTTTAATTACCTTGGAGTTTATACCTTAGATACAATTTACTTTAAAATTTAAAGACAATATAAATGGCAATCATACCAAAAACAATTACAGATATACTGCGGAATGTAAATTTCCCGGGAACCAAAGACAATGTGGTCGATCTTGAGATGGTGCAGGAGATTCGAACAGCGGGAAACAGGATCAGCTTTTCACTGGTTTTTCACCGTGAGGACGATCCAAATATTCAGGCGGTTTCTCAAGCGTGCGCTGCAGAAATCGAAAAGGTCCTTGGGTCAGAATTCGACCTTACGATCACCCCTAAAGGGAGTCAAAGGATGAAAGCGCCCGTCTTACCCGGAGTAAAAAACATGCTTGCCATCGCCTCGGGAAAAGGTGGGGTTGGAAAATCAACAATTGCGGTAAACCTTGCAGTAGCTCTGGCTAAAACTGGGGCAAAGGTGGGATTGATCGATGCGGATATTTTCGGCCCGTCGATCCCAAAAATGTTTGGCGAGGAAGAGGCACATCCGCTAATGGAGGAGATCGAAGGGCGTGACATGATTATCCCGATAGAGAAATTCGGAGTAAAAATACTCTCGATCGGATTCTTTGGGAATAAAGATAATGCACTGATCTGGCGTGGCCCTGTAGCATCGAATGCACTTAAGCAATTGATTATTCAGGGACTATGGGGAGAGCTTGACTATTTATTGATCGATCTTCCTCCGGGAACCAGCGATATTCACCTCACAATTGTACAGACCCTTCCGGTTACCGGCAGTGTCATTGTGACTACTCCACAGGATGTTGCACTACTGGATGTGATAAAGGGCGTTTCGATGTTCCGAAGCAAATCCATTGAAGTGCCGGTCCTGGGAATCGTTGAAAATATGGCATGGTTCACCCCTGAAGAACTCCCCAATAATAAATACTATATATTTGGGAAAGACGGAGGAAAGAACCTTGCGGAAAAAATGGGGATTGCCTGTTTGGGGCAGATCCCGATCGAGATGGGAATTCGGGAGGGGGGCGATCATGGAATCCCTGTTGCTTGGAGCGAGGACACCGCCACCGGAGAGGCATTTAAAGCCCTGGCTAGCAATGTAATTCGCGAGCTGGAATACAGAAACGAAAATTTAAAACCTACAGAACGCGTTCATGTAAAAAAAAGGTGACAGATTCATTTCTCTTTGTATCTTTACCGTAGATGTGTAGTCGTTCAGAAACCTGCACATATCTGTAACGCATTGCACTAAGTTAGGACTTTTGAAACGAGCATGTTCACATAATACGGACAGTGAAGAGATTCATTTCTTGCGGGTTCCATCCCCCCTTGAAAAGGTAATTCATTCAGGAATGAAACAGACCGTAAGAAATCTTCTGCTTCTCTTATGGGTAGCCGGAATCATTGTTGGATGTTCAACCAAAAGGAACACCCGTGCTTCGCGTGCCTATCACAATGTATCGGCTCATTACAATGTCTATTTTAATGCCAAAGAGAGTTTAAAAGCCGGGCTTCGCCGCATAAACCAAACAATTCCCGACGATTATACCCTGACACTACCTATTTATAAAAGCTCACTCCCTGAAGCAGGCAAGGTTGCAACCTCCGAAATGGAACTGGCGATTACAAAGTGTAATAAACTGATTGCTTTGCACTCCATCACCAAAAGCCCGTTACGGAAACCAAATAATTCTGAGCGTTACAAAAAATTTGCCTCCAAAGGTGAATATAATGAATGGGTGGATGAAAGTTATGTTTTGATGGGAATGGCCAGCTATTATAACCATGATTATCATCGCGCCATCGAAAATTTCAACTTTGTAATCCGGAAATTTTCAGATCAGCCTACCCGTTATGATGCATTTCTTGGTATGGCCAGATCATACATTGAAACCGGCGATTACCCCCAGGCCCTTGAAATCTTCAACTCACTCGCACGCGATGGTGGTTTTCCAGCAAGACTAAATCAGGAACTCAACCTTGCTCAGGCTCATTATTATTTAAAAAATAACGACCCTGACCAGACTATCACCCATCTGAAATTGGCCTTGCAATCCTCTCTTCCCCGACCTGAAAAGCTTCGTATCAATTATGTTCTGGCTCAGCTACTGGCAGCCACCAATCACATGGATGAGGCAGCAAGGCAATATCAACACGTTTTAAAGATGCGACCACCTTATCAAATGGCCTTTAATGCCAGAATTTCGCGAATGGAAATCTTAGGCGGTGAAGACAAGGAGATTGGACGTCAATTACAGAAGATGCTCGATAATCCAATCAATCTTGAATATCGTGACCGGATTTATTTTGCAAAAGCCAATATTGCCCTTAAAGAGAACAGAAAACGGGATGCGATCGCAGATCTTAAAAATTCTGTGCATTACAGTACAACCAACCCAAAACAACGTGCAATATCAAGTCTTGACGTTGCCAGAATCCTTTTCGAGGAGAATGAATACCTTCAATCGGCCTGTTATTACGACAGTGCAGTCGCAGTAATCGATGCCAATTATCCGGGCTATGCCGAAATCATCACCCGCTCCTCCGGCTTAAAGCGACTGACCAGGGAACTAAATACCATTAATCGGGAAGACAGTTTACAAAAATTGGCACAGCTGCCCGAACAAGAGCGCAATTCGTTTATTAATAATATTATAACCGATTTAAAACAAAAGGAAGCCGACCTTGCAAAAGCTGCAAATGCCGAAATGGCTAATCAGAACTATTTCAGATCACAGCAATTCAGACAACAACAGATTGGCAATAGCACAACATCAAATCAAAACCTTTGGTATTTCTATAATCCCCTGACAGTGGGAATCGGCAAATCCGATTTTCAAAGAATCTGGGGAAACAGAAAGCTGGAGGACAACTGGCGACGAAAGAACAAGACCTCAACAATTGAGGTTGAATCAGAGCAGAATGTTGATTCTTTAACCAAAGGCGCTGCCGTAACCGAAACCAAAAGAAAATCACTCGATCCCAAAACACCTGCTTTTTATCTCCAGGATATCCCACTCACCGATTCATTGATGAAAGTTTCTAACGAAATGATTAAAAGCGCACTCTTCAGTGCTGGGAGAATCTACCGGACAGAATTTAACGATTTTGAGCGATCGATCGAAATGTTTCAGGAGCTTAACCGCCGATTCAAAGGGAGCATTTATGAGCTGCCAGCCTTTTTCGAACTTTATCAGTTATATAAAGAGAATGGCGATGCCAAAAATACTGAAGACTATAAACAGAAGATCATCGCACAATACTCTGAATCGAAATATGCCAAATATCTTCTAAATCCCAACTATTTCGCAGAACTTGAGGAGAAAAATGGGGCAATAGAAAAAAAATATGGCGAAACCTTAAGAATGTTCAGAGCTTACGATTACGGTAAAGCGCGGGAAGCGGCAACGGCTACATTAGCCTTAAATCCCGATAGCACCCTTTTTTCGAAAGTTAAATTTATTGAAGTGGTTGCCAATGGCCCGACTCAGGAACGTGCGGCATTCTCACTCTCGCTCGATAAGTATATTAAAGCTTATCCAAAGAGTCCCACATCAGCTATTGCTATACATATCAAAGAATTGATTACGACAAATTCGCTGGTTGATTATCAGCAGCTTCTGGCCAAAGGTTATATTAAAGAGGAAATTGCCAATGAAGAGATGAAAAGGGAAAAAGATCACTCCAATGATGAGTTTGGTGGTAAATATTCGTATGACGAAAACATGTTTCAATATTTTGTGATTGCCTTCTCAAAGGAGTCAAAGGTCGATGTGAGCAGACTGATATACGATATAGCAAATTATAATTTAGACTATTACACTACTACCGATTTTGACATTGAGCAGGTTAACCTCGATGCCAAAACACAGTTGGTCATTGTCAGAAGTTTCCCTGACAAGGGAGAAGGACTAATCTATTTCCGTTCAATTATCAGAAAACGTCCTGTCTTCCAAGCCTTAAAAGGGACGGAATATGTAAATTTCGTAGCCTCCTCGACCAATTACCGGACAATTATTGCAGAGAAGGATTATCTCTCTTACCTTCCATTCTTTATTAAAAATTACAGTTCATACATCAATTCCAATATTCCACAAGATGAATTGCCCAATCCACAGGAGTTGTTGGCAAAAGTTAGGAAAGAGGAAGAATCTGTCGCGAAGGGAAAATTTGTACTTATTAAACCTGTTCAAACTAAAGATACCACAACCCAGATTAAAGCGGTTGTGAAAATTGAATATAGCGGACCTTATTCCCCAAAACCAAGCTCAGACTATTGTTATTCATTGATCTATATTAAGAAGCAGAACGACGAAACCAAACTGGTCAAAGCGTATGAGTCTTTTAATCAGACAAATTTTGGTTCACCAAAGATGAAAGTTTCGGTAGAATCGCTGGATAACAACAGAGGTATTTTAACGGTTAGCGGACTGGGCGAGAAAGGTTCGGCATCTGCCTATCTTCAAAGATCACAATCTGATCCGATACTGACTGCGGTTCTAAAAGGGACCACCTTCAGAAACTTCATTATCAGTGATGAGAATCTGAAAATTTTCAAAAAGGAGAGAGATCTACAAAAATATATGGAGTTTTACAACCAGCTGAAATAATAGATATTAGCTGAATATACCCCCTCTTTTCAACCTAAACAATCAGATCGGTTCATTCATTCATTACGGGATCATCCAACTGTCGAAATATTAAATTTTCTCACTCATTGAAATAAAAATAGTGACACTAAAAAGATTTAAGTGATCCTAATGCGATTTATTAAAAAACTTTTTTAGCTTTGCAGTGACATTAAAAATTAAAATATGAATAGATCTTGCGAGGTGAATAGTCAACCTAAAGGGTGGTCGGCAAAACTTAGATCGTGGTATTTCTGGAAACCGATTGTTGGATTTTTAATCGGTTCAGTTGCCGGGTTATTGTACTATTATTATTATAGTATTGAATCACACGGTTCAAGTGTTACCGGAGATCCACTCTCTAACGCACTTTTTGGTGGGATGATTGGACTTTTTATCGTGAAACGACCTTGCAGTACCTGCTAATATTGAAGGCAAAGCAATAATTTTCGACTTTTTAAAACATTCAGGAATGGATTTCTCAGCAATAAATATCAGATACGGAGAATTGGCAGCCACCGATTGCTGTCTTTCGTGTGGTGGGGCAATTAATTACGCCAAGCCGAAAAATGGTGAAATATGCATTGATTTAGGGAGTGGCCGTGGTACAGATGTTCTCCGTTTGGCTGATGAAGTTGGTGAAACCGGATTTGTTTACGGCATCGATATCTCGGAGGGGATGATCAGGAAAGCGGAGCAAAATGCGGCAAAACTGGAGGTTAACAATGTCAGATTTCTGAGGTGCGAACTGGAGAAAATCGATCTGGCAGACGGTATTGCAGATCTGGTAATCTCGAACTGCACCATCAATCATGCATCAGACAAGGAGGCTGTTTGGAGTGAAATACACCGCATTCTGAAAAAGGGTGGGCGATTTGTTGTGAGCGACATCTATTCTACAAGTCCGATTCCAGAGGAATTTCGCAACGACCCGGCTGCAGTAGCTGAATGCTGGGCAGGTGCTGTAACACGAGGAGAATATTTGAATACACTTGCGAAGAGAGGTTTTACCGGAGTTGAGATCATTGAAGAATCGAAACCGTATCAAAAAGGAAAAGCAGAAGTGGCAAGCCTCACAATTGCAGGGAAGAAACCTGCAGGAGGATGCTGCTGTCAAAGATAAACCTTCCCCCGGTTATGGAGAAACGGAAGGCGATAACAACAACGCGTTAAATTATTATTTATGAAAAGTCTTATTAAGAAAAAAGAGGAGCCCAAAGTGGTGAAAATTGCACAGTGTTGCGCAAAAACCTCAAGGACTGTTGTTGGTTGTCATGATTGATTCATGATAATTAATTTGGAGTGCCGGAATTTAAAAATCCGGCACTCCTCTGAATTATTTTTGCTTTTGTTTGGGAACTGCTGATTTTATTATAATTGCTTAAACAAATATCCTTTAATATTTGTATTATGAGCATATGTTCATTATATTTGAGATTTTTATAATTTAACCAGTAAAAACAGATTGAGATGAAATTAGCAGTACCTACCAGAGGAGGAATAGTAGACAACCATTTTGGTCATTGTGAAGCGTATACGGTTTTTAGTATAGATGAAAATAAAAAAATAGTCGGTTACGAGATGTTGCCATCCCCACAAGGTTGTGGTTGCAAAAGCAATATTGCCAGCATATTGCAGCAAATAGGGGTGAGCGTGATGCTTGCCGGAAATATGGGGAATGGCGCTTTAAACGTTCTCAACGATCATGGAATTGAAGTTTATCGCGGTTGTTCGGGTGATGTACTTCATCTGACCGAAGGATTTTTACAGGGTGAAATCCGAGATTCAGGTATGGGATGCAGTAGCCATGAAGCCCATGGAGAAGATCATCAATGTTCTCATTAAAATAAATAAGAAAATGAATTAATTTGAAAATTACTTTTGATGACCTTTTCAAATCTAAAACAAATGCAACGACAATGACTAATATCGGTAAGTTGTACGATAGCCAATCACTCGAAATCATGCAAACCGCTGAGGATGCCTATGTTCGAGGTTCAAACCGGGTACATGAGATTAAAAATTTTGCACGTAAAGCTGGAATCAAACGTATTGGGATTGCCTTTTGTGTATCGCTACCAAAGGAGGCAGAAGCCGTAAAACACTTTCTTTCAGACGAGTTCGAAGTGTATAGTGTTGATTGTAAATGTGGAAAAGTGACAAAACACGAAATGTTAGGGTGTGAAGGTAATGGGATTATGTGCAACCCTGCTGGTCAGGCTGATTACCTGAAGAAATACAACACGGAACTCAATATTTCGATGGGCTTGTGCGTTGGCCACGATATGGTTTTTAACAAGGAATCTGTTTCGCCGGTCTCTACATTGGTGGTAAAGGACCGGACAAGTAAAAACAATACAATGGAAAGTATTCATAATTTAATGTAAATTAAAATGAGTGAATTTGATGCGCGCGCCCGTGAATGGGACAAAGATAAAATGCATATGGAACGTTCAGTGGCCATTGCTGCCGGGCTCCAGGAGATGATACCGATAACCCATTCCATGAAAGCCCTGGAATATGGAGCTGGTACCGGTATTCTGAGTTTCCTTCTAAAAGATCATTTTTCTGAAATTACCCTGATGGACAATTCGCAGGAAATGATTAAAGTTTGTGTTGAAAAGAGCGAATTTTACCAAACCAGTCATATTCATCCGATTTGGTTGGATCTCGAACACTCCGATTTTGATGACAAATTTGATGTCATTTACAATCAAATGGTTATGCACCATGTCAATGGTGTTGAAGGGATGCTTCACAAATTTTATGATTTACTGAATCCAGGTGGTTATCTTGCTATTGCGGACCTCTTCCCTGAAGATGGCTCGTTTCATGGAATTAATGTTAAAGTTCATTGGGGCTTTGATCCTGAAGAACTGACCGGCATTCTAAAAAAGGCCGGATTTAAGGAGGTGAAGTACAAACCCTGCTTTGAAGTTAAACGTGAATCTGGTCAGAAATTCCCCGTATTTCTTTTGGTGGCCCGGAAATAAGATTGCCATTATATCAGAAGATTGGATCGATATTTAAATATTAATTGCTTTGTATCTGTCTCATGGAACCTACTATCTTGAGTTGCAAAAAATGTAATTGGCAGGGACCTCAGGATGAAATAGATTGGGATATAGTGGAAACCTGTATGGGTATAGATAAAATTGAAATTTGCCCCGTTTGTGGAAGTATGGAAATTTACCATCTGCACAATTGAACCTTGCTGCACTATAGCTGAAGTATTTTCTCATCTGAGTAGCCCTTATAATTTAAATTTAATTTAAATTATAAGGGCTACTCATTTTTAAACATCTAAATAGCAATCAAATAGCACATTTATCTGAAGCTCACACCTGGAATTATAATGAGCAAATGCTTAAATCGTTTTCATTTATTGATATATCGCTATATTTGCATTTCATTCTAAAATGAGCAGTTGCTCATAACCTATGTCAAAAATAGAAGAGATGCTATGTATAAAACCTTGCTAATTATAATCTTTAGTACAGTTGTTGCTTTGATTCTGGTTAATCTTCTTCATCATGAAGATAACTACAACCTTAAATTGGAGACGCTCCGGCACAAGTATGCTTTAAAAGATATTCCATCTGTTAATCACAGCAAACTTCCTGCCTTACAACAAAATTTTATTACACCTCAGGAGGTGACTGAAGCTTGCCTTTCGTGTCATACCGAAACACATAAGGAGGTGATGGCCTCCTCACATTGGAACTGGGAACGGGTAGCTTATGTAGAAGGGCGGGGAATCTCCTCCGCCGGGAAGAAAAATGTGATGAATAATTTTTGTCTCGGAACGAATTCTAACCAACAGTCATGTGCAAAATGCCATATCGGTTATGGCATGTCGAGCAGCCATTTCGATTTTAATAATGCCCGGAACGTAGATTGTATGGTGTGCCACGACAATAGTGATGAGTACCTGAAGGGAGCTTCCATGGCCGGTTACCCCGACCGTACCGTAAACCTTAAAAATGTTGCTCAAAGTGTTGGCTCCCCTCGAAAAAGTAATTGCGGATCATGTCACTCTTTTGGCGGAGGTGGGAATAATGTAAAACATGGAGACCTGGATGTGGCTTTAAACTCCTGCAGTCGCGAAGTTGATGTTCACATGGGAGTCAATGGGATGAACCTGGAGTGTGTGGCCTGCCATACCGCTAAAAATCATAACATTATTGGAAAGTTATATTCGGTTTCTTCTGATAACACGAATCGGGCCACCTGTGAACAATGCCACACCAATACCCCACACCTTAGCGATGTAATCAATCGGCATGGGTCAAGGGTTTCGTGCCAGGCATGTCACATTCCGGTTTACGCCAAGGTAAATTCAACTAAAATGTCCTGGAAATGGTCTGATGCCGGAAAATTGAAGGATGGTAAGCCATATGAGTTGGAGGACTCTCTGGGAAACCATAATTATATGTCGATTAAAGGTTCTTTCATTTGGGCACGAAATGTCAAACCCGATTACATCTGGTTTAACGGAACGGCTGATCACTATATTCTTGGGGATTCCATCAAATCGGTACCGGTACAAATGAACATTTTAAACGGCTCCTACAGTGACCGGCATTCAAAAATTATTCCGGTAAAGATTCATGTTGGCGATCAGATTTATGATAAGGTATATAACCGACTGGTTCAACCTAAACTTTATGGTGAAACCGAAGGGGATAGCGCCTACTGGAAAGATTTTAAGTGGGACAAAGCTGTGGCCGCAGGGATGAAAGAGTCTGGCCTTCTTTACAGCGGAAAGTATGGTTTTGTTAAAACCGAAATGTACTGGCCGGTAAACCACATGGTTTCCCCTAAAGGGCAGGCAGTTGGCTGTGCTGAGTGTCATACCCGAAACAATGGACGTCTGGCAAAATTGACCGGGTTTTACCTGCCTGGGCGTGATCAAAACAAGACACTCGATTTTGTGGGATACTGGATGTTTATCCTGGCTCTGATTGCTGTTTTCGGGCATGCTGCACTTCGTATTTCGATGGATATTGCCCGGAATAAATACGAAAAGCAGATCATCAACTATGATGATGATAAACCCACAGAATAATACGAATACCGATTAAACTATAGATATACAATAAGATATGCAAAAGGTATATATTTACAAACGATTTGAACGGTTCTGGCACTGGGTGCAGGCATCGCTGATCATGTTCCTGGCATTAACCGGATTCGAGGTTCATGGTGCTTTTAAGATATTTGGGTTTGAGAAGGCTGCCGATTTTCACCGGACTGCCTCGTGGATACTTATCGGACTAATCATTTTTGCTATTTTCTGGCACCTCACAACAGGGGAATGGCGACAGTATATTCCAACTACCAAACAATTAAAGGAGCAGATGTTCTATTACATTTCAGGTATCTTCAAAGGGGAACATCACCCGACAGAAAGAACCGGACTGAGTAAACTGAATCCGCTTCAAAGGATTGTTTATTTATGTTTTAAACTGGTACTTGTTCCAATTACAATTATCTCGGGGATCCTTTATATGCTCTATAAAACCTTTGATCAAAACAACATAATAGTCATTGAAGATTATCCTTTGGCATCAATCGCATTCTGGCATACTCTTGGAGCCATACTACTAATGATATTTCTTGTTGTTCATGTATATATGACGACTACTGGAAAAACCCCTACATCAAATATCAAGGCGATGATCACCGGATATGAAGAGATTGAGGAAGATGCGGAGGAGACTAAAGTCGAAAACGATTCAAAACAAATTTAATCATGAAGGCACAGAAATATATGAACCCCTACCTGGCCGGATTTTTATTAGGTCTGGTATTATTGGGAACAATCTATGTTACAGGGCGTGGATTGGGCGCCAGCGGCGCAGTGAAGAGTGTTGTTCTCTCATCTGTTGTTAAAGTAGTTCCCGGTCATGCTGCCAATACCCCTTTCCTAAAATCGTATAGTGAAGAGCATCCTGATGGACCTTTGAAAGACTGGCTGGTATTTGAAGTGATCGGCGTAATTATTGGCGCTTTTTTCTCGGGTGTGATCTCCAACCGGGTTGGTATCAAGTTGGAGAGAGGGCCGAATATTACCAATAAAACAAGGATTATTGCCGCTATCATTGGTGGAATACTTTTTGGGTTTGGGGCACAGCTTGGGCGTGGCTGTACGAGTGGGGCAGCCCTCAGCGGGATGGCCGTGATGTCCTTTGGAGGTCTGATCACAATGGTTGCAATTTTCGGATCGGGTTATGCATTTGCCTGGTTCTTCAGAAAACTTTGGTTAAAATAATTGATATGGGACCATTAGTACCTTTTATTATCAGCAATGAGTTCAATCTGATCATTGCATTGATTGCCGGAATCGGGTTTGGATTCGTACTCGAACAGGCCGGATTCTCTTCTACCAAAAAATTGGTCGGGTTGTTCTACGGATATGATTTTACCGTGTTAAAAGTATTTTTCACTGCCGGTGTAACTGCCATGATTGGCGTTTTATTGCTCGCTCAGTGGGGCTTGCTTGATCTGAGCCTGATCTATATCAATCCAACCTTCCTGTGGTCCGCACTCCTTGGTGGGGCCATTATGGGGGTGGGATTTATAATTGGCGGATTTTGTCCCGGTACCAGTATATGTGCAGCATCTATTGGCAAATTGGATGGTCTGGCTTTTGTTTTTGGTGGTGGACTGGGGGTTGTTCTATTTGCCGAAGGCTATCCATTTGTCAAAAATATTTACCTTTCCGAAGCATGGGGAGGGGTTCTGATGAACGAAATGCTCGGTATGTCGAAAATCGTGTTTGCCATTCTCCTTACTGCTGTGGCGTTCATCGCTTTTTATCTCACCGGACTTGTGGAAAATCGTGTGAATGGAGTGCCGACAGCAGTTAACCAAAGAAAGAGAGTTATCTATGCCTCTGCTATTGGATTTTCTTTCCTTATACTAGGGGTAATCGCATTTTTTCCGGATAGTAAAAACCGGATGGAGGCTCGTATTAACAAAGCTGTTATTCAAAAGGATTTTACCGCTACTTCTGTTCCGGCGGATCAACTCGCCAGTGAAATTGTAAATAACTATTATCGGATCAATATAATTGACGTCAGAGATACAGCCTCATTCAGGGCTTACCACCTCCCTTTTGCAATCAATATTCCATATGAGAAAATGGCTGACAGACAGTGGGGTAAAATTCTGGATCAGAAGCACAAGGTCAATTATTTTTATGCCGATGACAAACAGGTCGCAGCAAAAGCCTATTTATTGGCCGGCTATTTGGGTAATGCTGAAAATTATATTCTTAACGGATCGGCAGTTAACTTTCGTAAATTGTTCTCCAATCTCACCCCTCCTAGGGCAGAGGCCAGCAAAAGCGAAATCGACACCTACAACTTCAGGCAAAAGGCGGCCACCGATATGAAGATGCTGGTTGATGCACTAAAAAATTCCTCAGAACCCGTAATCGCGAAAACAACCAAAATAAAAGGGGGATGTTAAGCTATGACATTTACTTCAGAGAAGAATAATTAGGATACTTCTGCATCCAATCAAAGGATGTTATAGAGCTTATAATCTCTATTGAACAAGGAATTTCGGTTTTACCCAATTAATATGACCATACCCAGAATAAAACGACGACTGTACAAACCTCACAATTTCAAAGGATTCAAGGTTATTGGATTGCTTGAGGAGAACAAGGTGGTCGTTATAAACAATGAAGAGTCTGAAACGATCCGACTGAGCGATTTTGAGCTTCTGAATCAGGTGGAGGCAGCGCGAATAATGAAAGTTTCGCGTCCAACCTATACCCGCATCTACAATAGTGCACGACGCAAGGTGGCAGAGGCCCTGATAATGGGAAAAACGATCCTATTTCAAGGTGGAAATATCTATTTCGACAGAAATTGGTACTCATGCAAAAGTTGTGGAAGTTTTTTTAATCAGCTTGAAAAAGAAAATGATATCAAAAATTGCACGATGTGTGGGTCCTTAGATATTGTGCCCTACAACGAAAATACCTTACAAACCGTAATCGAACATATATGCATTTGTCCAAAGTGTGGCATAGAAAAAGTCAAATCACTTGGAATTCCCTGCAGAAATGAAATTTGCCCACAGTGTAAAGGTCCAATGATGCGAAAAGGGACATCACATTATAACAGATTGATAAATAATACGAAGAAACAATCATTATAAATAAGCATTCTCTCAAGGGTTATTATTTATAATTTTATGGACGGAATATTTTTGCATATTTGTATCGTCCGCATGAGATGTGGTACGTTTTCGTGAAACCATTTTTTAAGGAGTTAAAAAAATTGTTATTTTCACATTTAAACCTGAGGAATACGTTGTTTCCACATTAAAACCATCAGGAATAAAAATGTAAGGATAACCAGAATGATCCCGAAATAAAAATAGAATGTGTTAAAGAAAACGGTGTTAGCATTACAAAAATTCGAAGTACAACCAACAACGACCATGATCATCCAATCTATAAACAGGAGGATCGGAAGGAAGATCAGAAACCTTAAAAATAGGTGTTTCATTTTGTGATGGTATTAAGTACGTGTAAAATAGGATACTCATCAATTCATACAAACGTAAGCAGAATAATTGTATTAAGCAAATGCTCATTATGAATATTACGAACAATTGATCATTTAATTATGCCAAGACCGAAAATAATACGTAAAATGAACAATCCCCCACATTTTAAGGGATTCAGCCCAATCGGGTTAAGTGAAGAAAACCATCCGGTAATCATCAATTTTGAAGAGTATGAGGCCATTCGTTTAAGTGATTTTGAGTTTCATGGTCATGTTGAAGCCGCACAAATCATGGGGGTTTCGCGTCCTACCTATACCCGAATTTATGAGAGTGCCAGGCGAAAGGTGGCAGAGGCTTTTGTGCAGGGAAGAACCATCGTTTTCGAAGGGGGTAAAGTTTATTTCGATAGCGAATGGTATTCATGTAATAGTTGTGGTTGTTGGTTTAATCATACCGAAAAGGGTCAGAAAATTGAGCAATGTACCCTCTGCGGTTCAAAAGATATCGATCAATATTTCGATAATTCACAACACACAATTAATGAGGACCTATGCGTTTGTCCAACGTGCGGAAACGAAACTGTACATCTGCCAGGAACACCCTGTAAAAATGAAATTTGTCCAACCTGTAATTGCCAGATGATTCGAAAAGGAGCCCCCCTTCAAAAGGAAATAAACAACAATAATTGCAAATAGCACAAATTACTACTTCATGAAAGTTGCCATCACATCCACAGGAAATAGTTTGGAATCAAAATTAGATAACCATTTTGGACGGTGTTCCCATTTCGTTATTTATGACACTGAAAGTCACTCTACAGAGTTCATCCCCAATCCTAACAAAGAAAATATTGAAGGGGCAGGTCAGGCCTCAGTTCAATTAATTGCTTCAAAAGGGGCTGTGAAAGTTGTATCCGGAGAGTTTGGAGCAAAAGTGAAATCACTTTTCGATAGTCTTAAGATTAAATTGATTATCCTAAAAGACCCTGATAAAAAAATTAGTTCCATTATTGAATTATTGAACCATTAATATTAAACAAAATGACGCAAAGGTTACGAATTAACTGGATAGCGCATAAATGTATTTCATGCCAGGCATGTTTACTGGTTTGCCCATCTGAAGCCCTGCATCTTCATGAAGGGAAAGTGTCGTTTGATGGCAGTAAATGTGACTCATCATATTTTTGTATTCAGGTATGCTTTACAGATGCTTTGGAAAAGACAGACATCAGGATTGGCAATGAATAACCACCTGCTGAATTCAGGCCGATTAAGAAAATAGATCATTACGACAATTTATTGTCCCTGCAACGTATAGGCAGATCCAAAATATGAAAATCGTTACACTAATTGAGAACCTGGTTTATAAGAAGGGATTGGTTGCTGAACATGGTTTATCAATTTATTTAGAAACTGATAATAAAAAAATCCTTTTTGATGTGGGTCAAAGTGGATTGTTTCTCAAAAATGCCAAAACACTCGGGATATCTATTAAAGATATCGACTCGCTTGTTTTGTCGCATGGACATTATGATCATACCGGAGGTTTATACCCATTTCTGGAAATTAACAGCAAAGCAAAAGTGTATGCAAAAAATCAGCTGTTTATCCCGAAGTACAGTGGACGCAACCGTTTTACAGGAACTTTATTCAACAAAGAACTCCTGAAAAACAGGTTGGTTAACGTGGATATCATTACAGAAATAGCTGAAAACATTTTTTTAATTCCCGAAATTGATATTCGTGATTCAAGCGACACCCATTTTAAAGGAATGAATAAAAGAGTAAACAACAAATTTATTCCTGATGAGTTTGATGATGAATTATTTATGGTGATAAAACAACATGATAAAATTAATATTATCACTGCATGCTCGCACCGGGGAATAACCAATATTTGCAACGCTGCTACTGAATATTTTGAGGTTCCGGTTGGTTTAATTCTTGGGGGATTCCATATGAAAGATTGTCCTGCTGAGCAATTTGCTCAAAATATGGAATATTTCAGAACACTGAAACCCGTTTCAATCGGAGTGTGTCACTGTACGGGCATCGAAAAATATGCAGAAATGTACCATGATTGCGAATCGCACCTGTTTTACAACCGGGTAGGAGACGAGATCATTATTTAGCTTGTTAAAATCTTTTCAATCGAACTACGCTCTTTAAATGAAAGGGTATCCATATCACCCAGCGCATGTTCAATTTTGGTTTTAAAGTTCCAGCAGGTCATCTGACGCAACGAGAGACGCCGGCCAAACTCGTAGGATGACAGGTTCTCCTTCCCCTTACAAATATTATAAGCAATATAAAAAGCCTTACTGATGGGAAATTTAACCCCATGAAAAACTGTCCCATTGGTTGCTGTTTCTTTTGATTTGCACTTCGTACAGCGACGTGAAAATGGTTCCTTACCGGCACAGGAATTTGTATTGCCACATTTCTTACAAACAAATCCATTTGCCCATTTAATTTCTGCCAGAAACTCGAGACATTTTTCGTCACTTCGAAACATCTCCTCAAGTTGCTCAGGACTAAGGTTATTATTAAAAATGGCTCCCATATTCTGCTTAATGTTTCTGCAAAGATATAAAAAGATAGTGATATTAAAAAGATTTAAGTGTTATTATTGCGATTCATTAAATTTCTTTTTTACCTTTGCAACAAAATAAAAATGAAAAGGGAAACAGTTCTGAAGTAAAATTCGCACCATGAGTTTACTCGAAATCAATAAAAGGTCTTCCGATTTGGCAACCACTGGTTGTTGTCTTTCCTTTGACCAAGCAGCCAATTATGCAAAGGCACAGCGGAAAGAAGTCTGTGTTGATTTAAGAAGTGGTAGGGAAACAGAGGTGATCAGACTTGCCAGAACTGTTGGAAAAGGTGGATTTGTTTATGGATTTGACATCTTAGAAAGATTGATCATCAAGGCGATAAGAATAGCTCATAATCCCGGAGTAACTAATGGAAATTTCGTGAAAAGCACTCTGGAGAAAATAAAACAACTTGACGATGCCGGATTTTTAACAGTTTCAATTCTGGCAAAATCAGCGCGTATACTAAAAGGGAAAGTAAATGTTGTACACTGGACCATTGCCGGTAAAAAACCTTTAGGCGAAGGAAGTAAGTACAATTTTGGTTAAAAACTTATAAATCATTAAATTCTACAAAAATGAAAACAATTCTTGTCTCATTAACATTAGCTTTTTCGCTACTTTTGAGTGATTGTAGCGCCGGGAATCCCTCCAAAACGAAGGATGGGACCGATAGTTCCAAATCAGGTGCCGTAATTGTTATGACAAACGAAATCTTTAAACAAAAGGTTTTCAATTATGAACTTAATAAGCAGTGGAAGTTTGAAGGTAATTTACCGGTTATTATTGACTTTTACGCCTCGTGGTGCGGACCTTGCAGGATGTTGTCGCCAAGAGTGGAAGAAATTGCCAAAGAGTATTCAGGCAAAATTGTCGTTTATAAGGTGGATACAGATGCAGAACAACAACTGGCCCAAAGCATGGGAATCTCCAGCTTACCAACCTTGCTGTTTATTCCGGTCAAAGGACAACCAAGGGCTTCAATGGGTGCAGTGCCTAAAGAGACACTTGTGAAAGCAATCAATGAAATCTTACTGGTGAACTGAAACGATATGTATTTTTCGAAGCATAACATATTCTCTAAAATAAAGGATTCCGACAATTTTTTCATTGTTAATCCACTCACGGGAAATGCCGATATTCTTACCCCTTCTGATGCTGAAAAGGTAAATCGGTTATTTAACAATGAGATACCTGCCGACAAAGCTTTTATAAGTGAAATGCAGGAGAAAGGTTATCTGATTGAAGAGGCTGAAGAACGTAAACTTTTCAGAACCAAATATCTTGATTTTCTCGACAACCGTGATGAAGATGAGATTCAATTGTTCTTTGTCCCCAATTACAGCTGTAATTTTGCCTGTTCCTACTGTTACCAGGATGAATATGCCCCCACAAAAGGGCATTTAAATCACGAAATTATTGATGCCTTTTTTGCTTATATCCAAAAGGAATTTGCCGGGAGAAGGAAATACATCACCGTTTTTGGTGGCGAGCCCCTGTTGAATTCATCTTACCAAAAAGAAAATATTTCTTATCTACTCCGCAAAGCAAAGGCCTCAAATCTTGAGGTATGCTTTGTGACCAATGGTTATACGCTCGTTGAGTATATGGATATCCTGAAACTGGGATCTATCCGTGAGATTCAGATTACAATGGATGGCACGGCTTCAGTTCATAACAACCGTCGCTTCTTAAAAGGAGGTGCAGGAACTTTCGACAAAATTGTTGAAGGAGTTGATGCCTGCCTTGCAAACCACCTTACGGTTAATTTAAGAATGGTAATCGACAAGGAGAACATCGAAAATCTTACCGATTTAGCGCAGTTTGCCATTGACAAAGGCTGGACCTCAACACCTTACTTTAAAACTCAGATCGGTCGAAATTATGAGTTGCACCATTGCCAATCTGCTGTTGATAAATTATACAGCCGAATCTCACTCTATGAGAAATTATATGAATTAACTCAAATACAACCCCATATTCTGGAATTTTATCAGCCGGCTTATTCCATCTCAAAATTTCTTGCTCAAAACGGTTCACTCCCCGACCCATTATTTGACTCCTGCCCGGCCTGCAAAACAGAATGGGCGTTCGATTATACAGGCAAAATCTATTCCTGCACCGCCACAGTGGGAAAAGATGATGAATCGCTGGGAACCTTTTACCCCCAGATCAGCCGAACCGATGAGATCATTGACCAATGGGAATCGCGCGATGTTACGACTATTCCGGAATGTAAGACGTGTTCCGTACAATTAGCCTGCGGGGGAGGATGTGGATCTGTGGCCAAAAATAAAAACGGTACCATTTGCTCTACCGATTGCCGACCTGTAAAAGAGCTACTCGAACTGGGTTTTGCCGCTTATTTTACTGATTAACTAAATTTTCAAATATTAAAAAATGATATTATGACTGAAATTACATCTACCGAATTTGAGAAAGAGGTATTAACAGGAGGAAAAGTTGTACTTGACTTTTATTCATCCGAATGTCCTCCGTGTGAGGCTTTAGCCCCAAAATTTGAATCACTGGCCAAATTATATGGCAATGACATTAAGTTCTTGAAGATTTTCCGCCAGAAAAACCGTGAACTAGCCGATCAGTTGAAGGTAAAATCCTCACCTACCCTTTTGTTCTTTGATAACGGCAAGGTGGTTGGAGAGGTACTGACGGGTGGAATAAAGCGGAAAGACATCATTACCAACCTGAACAAACTCATTTCTTCAGAAAAGGTGGCAACCATAAATGAAAAAATAAAACCAAGTGTAACCGAATATGACGTAATGATTTTAGGAGCTGGTCCGGGTGGACTTACAGCCGGACTTTATCTCTGCCAGGCTAAAATAAATACAGTGCTGATCGATATTGCATTACCCGGCGGTCATGTAGCTACTACCCATGAAGTCTCCAACTATCCGGGGTTTATTGAGCCTCAGGCCGGTTATATGCTTTCACATAATATGTCGGAGCAGACCAAACTTTGCGGAACGGCCTATAAGGTTGCAGTGGATGTATCGAAGGTTGACCTTGATAAAAGAGAGGTAATCCTTGATGAATTCGAAACTGTAAAAGCAAAAAAGATCATTATTGCAACAGGAACGTCACCCAATCTGATGGGAATCCCAGGAGAACGGGAATTGAAAGGTAAAGGAATATCCTATTGTGCAACGTGCGACGCCAAATATTATGGAGATAAGGAGGTCGTCGTTATCGGTGGTGGTAATTCAGCCGTGGAGGAATCCGATTTTATCTCAAAATTCGCAAGCAAAATTACACTTGTGCACCAGTTTGATGCACTTACAGCCAATAAAACAGCCCAGGAAAAGTTGCTCTCCAATCCCAAAATCACCACAATGCTGGAGCATGAACCACGGTCCTTCAAACGTGATGGTGATAAAGTCATTACAGAAGTGGAAGATCTTAAAACAAAGCAGCTAAAAACGTTAGAGAGCGACGGAGTGTTTATCTTCATAGGAATGAAACCAAATGTTCAGTTGTTTAAAGATAAACTTACACTCGATCAGTGGGGTTATATTAAAACCGATGAAGATATGCGGACCAATCTTCCTAACGTGTTTGCGGTTGGTGATGTGATCAGTAAAAAATACAGGCAGATTACGACTGCTGTTGCTGATGGCACGATCGCAGCGATAGCAATTGCCAAAGAGTTAAACTGAAATAAGTTGTTGTGGTAACCTTTATTTTAATCCTTTTTGCAGGGGCGCTTTTTGCCGGATTTATAGGCTCGCTGACCGGTCTTGGCGGAGGGGTTGTGATTGTTCCACTTTTAACCATCGGATTTGGGGTCGACATCCGCTATGCGATTGGAGCCTCTTTAATTGGTGTAATCGCCACTTCATCCGGCGCAGCCTCTGCCTATGTGAAAGAGGGGATCTTAAATATCCGCATAGGAATGTTTCTGGAAATTGCCACCACCTTGGGCGCAATTGCCGGGGCAGCAATCGCCTTCTATGCACCGACCCATGCAATTGCTGTAATTTTTGGCTTCGTGCTGTTATACTCGGCTGCAGTTTCCCTTAAACCTAAAAGTGAAGTATCAGATATTAATACCCGGCAGGAAAACAGATCTGACCGAATAGTTGAAATTCTGAAGGCTAAAGGGAGCTATATGACCGATACCGGCCTGAAAAATTACACCTTGCACCATGTGACCGGAGGATTTCTGATGATGGTTCTTGCAGGAATATTGTCTGGCTTATTAGGTATTGGTTCGGGAGCTATGAAGGTTATCGCTATGGATTCTATTATGAAAATCCCTTTTAAAGTTTCTACAACTACCAGTAATTTTATGATTGGAGTTACAGCAGCCGCAAGTGCCGGAATTTATCTTACCCGTGGATATATTGATCCGGTGTTGTCGATGCCTGTAATGCTGGGAGTTTTAATTGGTTCTCTCTTTGGAGCAAGGATACTCATTAAGTCCAAAACGAAAAAGATTCGATTTGTCTTTGGCATAGTGGTAACCATCCTGGCATTGGAAATGATTTATAACGGAATTACAAAAAATATTTGACATGATCCTAAATCTGAAACGATGGAACGATGGACGCATGAGGGATATGATGGGGTCCATATTACGTTATGGGGTGTTGTCGGCCGCCCTAATGGTGATAATCGGAGGAGTCTTGTTTTTTATACAGCATCCAAAAGAATTTTTTGATTACACCACTTTTAAGGGTGAACCACCCCGTTTCCGGAAAGTACAACTCATCGTTCAGGATGCGTTGAATTTCCGGGGACGGGATGTGATTCAACTTGGACTTTTGGTGTTAATTGCCACACCTGTTGCACGGGTTATTTTTTCATTACTCGGGTTTCTTTTCGAAAAGGATTGGATCTATGTGGGGATTACTCTTCTAGTTTTGATAATTCTTTTTGTCAGTTTATTTAGTAACTATATAGCTCTTTAAGTCTCATTTATTTCGTTCAGTTCATTCGATAGTGATAATTTTGAATCAACCTACCTTAATTACCTTTTAAATTTTGCAGGTTCCACCTCCTTGATTTCCCTGGCCATTTTGACCATTACTATTTCCGTAACCGCTTCCATTCATTCTGTATTGCTTCCCCTTTTCCATTGATGAATTAACGATCAGATCATATTCTGCCTGGCTTAGATAAATTGGACTATAAACGATCCCAAGTGTTGTAAGCTGACGATTAAAGGCTCTTAAATGATTACGTGAGCCTTTGACCAGGTTTTCAAATACTAAGATTACGTTTGAGTTTGTGGCAGTACTAAGGGATAGGTTGAGATCCTTAATATCCATTTCTTCAATCAAAGCTCCGGTCTTATAGGCTTCTGCAATAGCTGCTGAACCAACATTGACTAATTTGGTGTAGAGTGCCTGAACTTCCGCATTTGCAAAGATCCCCGGCTCACCAATTGATGCATCTGCCCCATAAGTTGTCAGAAGGAGAACTATCGCATTCAGGTGATTACTCTCCGCTGCTGCGATATTTGAAAATATTGTACTATTCCATTTCTGATTAAGTGCCGTATAAACGTCACGGGCTAATTTTTCCTCCTCTTTCATTTTCAGCAGCGAGGCTAGGTCACTATCGGTTAAAGAAGAAGTTTTAACCATCGCCGATTTTAAATTGGTCTCAATCACCGAAGTCGTTCCATCAGCTAATACATTTAAAAGACTGTTATATTGCGCATTATCATTATTCATGTTTTCTTTTTGGCAAGAAGAGAATGCCAAGGAGGAAGCAAACAAAATACCAATCAATACTAAAGTTTTCATTTTTGTTTTCATTTTTTTTGAATTTTTATTAAAAATTGAACATAACTATTCCATTCAATTGTCGCAACAGGCGCTAAACAATTGGCATTTAATTAGATATAATAAATAGGTGTGAGCTTTGTGCTTTAATTACACATGAATGTGTGGTATTTACTTTTTGGTGCAGGGTCCCGAATTATTGCAAACCCCCTTCTGA
The DNA here is from genome assembly GCA_963675995.2 of Prolixibacteraceae bacterium. Lineage (GTDB taxonomy): Bacteria > Bacteroidota > Bacteroidia > Bacteroidales > Prolixibacteraceae > JAAFHB01. The sequence continues at coordinate 725,314 of CAXXIY010000001.1, forward strand.
TTGGCACCAGCACCGTTTTTCCCTTTGCATATTCCCTGTCCGCATCCGTTACAGTTTCCATTTTTTGCACCCTTACCGGGGCTGCGGTTTTCGTAAGTGTCGCAGATCCCATTTTTGTTATTATCGACAAAAGAAGCACACTTGTTTGTTCCATTGCAGCCTCTATTACAGCTTCCCCTTCCGCCCGTTGAATTCTGTGCAGATGCAAAGATAGTTACTACTACCAGAGCTAATCCCGTTAAAAAAAGTTTTGTTTTCATGTTCCTAAAATTTTAAATAGTTGTAAGTCAATTTCTAAATTGCCTGCCATGTTGCCACCTTTGGGGTCCGCCACTACCGGAGAATCCCATGGGTGCATCGTTGGTAAACATCTCTTCGAACAATTTTTCGAGTTTTTGTTTCTGTTCCGGATTGCAAAAGCTTTTAATGTCGAGGTAATAGCTGTAAGTGATCTTTTTCAGACTACTATGTAAATGACCGATTGAATCGGAAAGTTCATTTAGCCTCGTGGTATCACTTTTTTCTGCCGACATTTCAAGTAGCATTTGTCTCCGTATTTGGGCTAATTCGTTGGTAATCTTCCGTGCTTTTGGTCTGAAAGCAGGGTTAAGTAACCTGAATTTGTCCGCCTGTTCACTGTTTAGATTCAGCTGGTCATGGAAATAGCGTCCACTGAAACTTACAGCATCGGCCTCAAGTGTTTTTTCTGAAGCCTGATTCACTTCAACTTTATTGGATTGTTTCTGATGATAAACAATGGTCAGTAATGTTGAAATATTCATTAATGCAAGTGCCACAATTGCCCATGTCAAAAGGCTCTGTTTAGTCTCTGCTCTCATCTTTTTCAGAATTTATTCGTTTGTAAGCAAATCAACCGATTCGAGCGCAGCATCGTTGAGATATACCATCTCAACAGGCAGGTCATTGATATGGGAGGTGGGTTTATACAGATTTCCTGCCACAACCCCTAAAAATATTGCTGTTGCCAGTGAAACAGTAACAATCGCCGATTTTAACACCTTCTGAAAAACAGAGAGTGGCTGGTAAGTTTCGTACCTCGGTGTCAGTTCTTCAATCCCTGCCATGATCCTAGTAACAAGAAACGGATTTGATTGCAAGCTTTTTTCTTCATCCATTACTTTCCCGGCAAGGGAAATCAACTGATTCATTTCGGCACAAATGTTACACCCCTCAAGGTGAGCTTTAACCTGAATCCTGATACCCTCGGGCAACTTTCCCTCTCGGTATGCATCCATCTCTTTTTGGCATAATTGACAGTTCATTTTAATTGACTTTAATGGTTAGAAACAAAACATCTGTTTTTCCTACGCTATTTTTTCTTTTTTTTCTGAAGAGCCGATAATTTATCACGAAGATTAGCTTTGGCCCTTTGAATAAGCGCTTCAACTGCCCCTTCGGAGGTGTTCATGACCTCTGCAATTTGTCTTTGTGACAAATCATCATATTTACTAAGCACTATTGCAGTGCGCTGATTTTCAGGCAAACCCTCAAGTGCTTTGTGAACCAGTTCCCTGTGTTCATCGAGAATTAAAATATTTTCGGGATTCTCGGTGTCGGGAGCGGGAAAGGAATATTCTTGTTTTTTTGAATTTCCAAATACAATTTCAAAGCGCTGCACGATAAGGCGCTTTGAAGATTTTCGTGTTTTATTCAGTGCCGCATTGACCGCTATCCGGTAGATCCATGTTGAAAAGGTGGCATCACCTTTAAAACCTTGTAAGGATTGGTAGGCCTTTATGAAGATCTCCTGCGAAAGATCCTCGGAATCATCCTTGTTATGCAAAAAGCCCATACAGGTGCGAAATACCATTGGTTGGTATTTTTCTACCAATTTCCGGTATAAATTCCGGTCTCCCTGTACGATTTGTGCTATAATATCGTTATCGGTCATTTTGCCATTTTCAATTGGAAAGTGCTTACCCCTTTCTGCTTATTTCCGCCAATCCATTCCGGTTAATCACCTGGATATCTTTTTCATGCAGTTCTATCAGTCCATCCTTTTCGAAACTTTTAAGCAATTTCACTGCACTTTCGGTAGAAATACCCGCAAAATCGGCAATGTCTTTTCTTGAAAGCAATTGAAAGATATTCGGATTCTCAGGTTTAAATTCATCAATGTAAAGGAGCGTTTCTGCGATCCGCCCGTTCATCTGTTTATAAATCACTGTCCTTAAGGTATCGAACAGGTTTGAATTTTGATCGCTGTACCGTTTCACCATATTAAAAGCAAACATCCCATTTTGTTTCATCACGGTGGTGATTGCCTCCTTTTCAACCAAAAATACCTGGCAATCTGTCATGGCAACCGATGAATAGTTAAATGTGTTCTTCGTGAATACTGCCGAAAGTCCCACAAATTCACCAGGCTTTACAATCCGTAGGTTGTAATCCCGCTCACCCTCCACATATTGACGGGCCAATCCGCTGATTATAAATAAAACATAAGAGGCAAAGGCACCCTGCTTGGTAAGGTGGTCCCCTTTACGAAACCGCACCTGCGTCTTGCTTCCCCGAACAAGCTCCACCTCCTCGGGTGAAAGCATCTGAAAACAAGGCGCCTGGATGTCGCAGATAAAATCACTGTCTATTTCAAGAATTGTCCTCATTAAGTTATTTTTTAGATTAAGATCCATTTTCACACCGGGATAACCTTTATTTTCTTGCCAGAGATATTGAACTAATCCTCCTGGTTCAATGTTAGAATTGTGCCATCTCCCAGATTGAAAAACTCCATTACCTCTGTCAACCCACCTATTTCACGATTATTATTATCCGCATTCATATCTGTGCAAACCTCATCCACACCCGCTAACTGCTTCGATTTGAGAGCAACAAGATCACCTTTTCCTTTAAAGTAATTGATCATCTGGCTATTACGTTTGAATACGAGAAAAACAACATTTTTAAGTAAACGCCCATAATCCTTCATATCACTTAACGAATTAGCTTTTGCAAAACCGGTATCAATAGTATAAACATCTTTTGGATTTACAATCGTACTCTTAGCTGACCAGCTAAATTGAGGCACTGAAAAATAAGGTAACTATCCTCAAACCAGCTCACAACTTCGTTTTCAAACAAATGTAAGCAACGTTGCGCAATAGTCAAATACAAAAGTTTATCCTACGAATGCATAGAATTATCATTGCGTACAAAATTAGCTTATTAAAAAGTGAAATTTAATTTACTTGAATTCTTTTAGATCAATAAATAAGTTGTCCTGTTTCAATCGGGGAGTTATCGTGCGAAAGCGAAAGTTCACAGGTTTATGATTTGAGGCGATGTAAATTTGCATCATTAAAATATTATAGAAACCATGTTGTACACAAATCTGAAACACATCGAAAGCACGGCTCAGCATTTAGATATAATAAATGGGGGTCAAAATAGTATGGTTATTTTGGGACGTATGGAGCCCCAAAGCATCACCGTATATCGAATTGCAGAAGAGCTTGAACCCGATTATCCTCATGTGAAATTCTACGATATGGAGTCTGATAATCCGGAGTTGAATGGTATCCGTAATCTTCCTGAATTTGCCGAATTCAGGGGAATTCCGTTAACAGTATATTATAAGAATGGGGTGTTTGTTAAAGCCACTTCGGGGATTCAGACCAAAGATCAGATAACTGACATCCTGAATCAAGAATTTATGTAAAAAATTGAAATATAGCACTATTATACATTTAATATAATAAAAGAGGAATATGCAAACAGCACTAATTGTTATCGGAGTTTTAATTGTATCATTTCTAATTTTTCGCGCAGTAGCTATGGCGAAAATTAAAAATACACCACTGGCTGCAGACCATGTGAATATATTGACGCTTACGGAGAAAAATTTTCAACAGCAGACAAAGAATAAAGTGGTCCTTGTCGATTTCTGGGCAACCTGGTGTGCTCCATGCCGCATGATGGCACCAGTTCTAAATGATGTTGCTTCCGAATTATCGGGAAACTCGCATGTTGGGAAAGTCGATATTGAGCAATTTCAATCGCTTGCTCAGAAATATAAGGTGCGCAGTATCCCAACATTAATCCTGTTTAAGAACGGAGTAGAAGTAAACCGCTTTGTTGGGATCAAATCAAAAGAATTTTTATTAAAGGAGATTGTGAAAGCAAGATAGTTAATCAGTTAAGTGCCAGGAATAGAATTATTAAACTCGGTTGGAGCAGGTCATTTTTTCGGTTTATCTCCAAGAACAATGTGCACTGACCCCACCCCTGCCCTCCCCGAAAAGTGAAGGTGACTTAAGGAGGATATGATTTGTAAATTGTCAACGTTAAAAATATAAATACAACTATTAAGATCATGGAAAAAATTATAATTATTGGCGGGGTTGCCGCCGGAGCAACTGCAGCAGCGAAGGTGCGCCGTATATCCTCCACAGCTGAAATCATTATGCTTGAAGCCGGACCCGATATCTCTTTTGCCAATTGCGGATTACCCTATTTTATCGGGGGCGACATCAAAAGCAGATCCAAACTGATTCTTCAAAGTCCCGAAAGCTTTAATGAGCAGTATGATGTTGAGGTACACATCCATACAATCGTTTCGGCTATTGACAGGGATGCCCGCATCGTGAAAACCATGGATACGCGAAGCGGTGAACAGAAAACTTTTGAATACACCAAATTAATCATGGCTCAGGGGGGCCGGCCGATCACGCCAACCTTGCCGGGAGCAGATCTTGACCATGTCTTCACCCTCTGGACACTGGAAGATATGGATAAGATTTCGCATCATCTGGAGGAGAAACAACCAAAAAATGCAGTTGTTGTTGGAGGTGGATTTATCGGGCTTGAGATGGTCGAGGCCCTGGTAAAACGGGGTTTGAAAGTAAATGTTGTTGAAATGATGCCCCATGTAATGGCCCTGATGGAAGCTGAGACTGCCGGATTTATTGAGAATGAACTCCTTTCCTATGGTGTAGGTATTCATACCGGTAGAGGTGTAACCCAAATAATGCCCCATTCGGTAAAACTGGACAATGGAGAGATCCTTGAGGCGGATATGGTCCTACTTTCGATAGGTGTTCGCCCTACTTTACAACTTGCAAAAGAGGCGGGTCTCGAAATTGGGGAAGCGGGGGGATTACTGGTGAATTCACAATTACAAACCTCTGATCCAGATATTTATGCAGCCGGGGATATGGTTGAAATAGAACATCGGGTGAATGGCAAGAAGGTACGTATTCCACTGGCAGGACCTGCGAATCGTCAGGGCCGTATTGCTGCCGAAAATGCGCTTGGCGGGAAACACAATTATAAAGGGGCCATTGGAACTTCAGTGGTTCGTGTTTTCGAAGCTGTTGCCGGAATAACCGGTCTCTCCTTGAAACAGGCTCGTGCAGCAGGGATGGATGCCGATGCAATTGTTGTACACAAAGAACATCACACCTCCTACTATCCCGGTGCTGAAACAGTCACAACTATGCTGGTTTATGATCGCAATACGGGAACAATTCTTGGAGGACAGACCGCCGGCTACAAAGGGGCTGATAAACGTCTGGATGTAATCGCAACTGCGACTGCAGCAAAACTGACAATCAGTGATCTGGCAGATATTGACTTTGCCTATTCGCCGCCAATCGGAACGGCCAATGATGCGGTAAATATGGCAGCTTATTCCGCCGAGAACAGAATTTCGGGTTTCAGCCCCTCAGTTACCGTTTCGGAACTTGACGATTTTATCGAAGGGAAGAATCCTGCTTTTGTGGATGTGCGCGATATTTTTGCTTTTCAAAAAAGTCACGTAAAGGGTGCAGTTCACATACCGCTTGAAGTATTGTCACAACAAATCAATACAATACCCTCTGGTTATCCTGTAATCGTTTACGACGAATCCGGAAAAAAAGGGCATCAGGCGCTTCGGACTTTATTAGGTGCCGGATTTAAAGAGGTGACCAATATTTCGGGAGGACATACTTCTATTCAGCGACAGGCACGTACAACCGGATTTAAACATTTGAAGATTGATCTCTTACCTGTTGTTTTGAAAACATTGGAGGAAGAGGTTTCGAAGGAAACAGAAAAAACTGAAGAAAAAGCTACTAATAATAATTCCCCAATTGTTGTCGATGTGCGCACTCCATATGAGTTCCAGTCTGGCGCTTACCCCGGAGCTGTAAATATTGAGCTGGATGAATTGATGGAACGGTACGGTGAACTGGGAAATAATAAGTCACGTGAAATCGTAGTTTATTGTGCTTCGGGAGCCCGTTCTGCATATGCTCAGCGGATGCTGGCACAGATTGGTTACACCAATGTTCGGAACGGGGGTGGAATTGCGGCTATGATGGCACAGCAAAATACAAGATCTTCTGCCCCGACAGTTTCAAATGAACCTGTCATTGTGGATGTTCGCTCGACCGGTGAATTTTCAGGGGGGGCATATCCGGGAGCAATAAATATTCCGGTGGATGAACTTCAGAATCGGATCGGTGAACTGGGTAGTAAGTCAAGAGAGATCACACTCTATTGTGCTTCCGGCGCCCGTTCGGGTTACGGTCAGCGGGTGTTGCAACAGCTGGGTTTTACAAACGTAAAAAACGGTGGCGGCTTAATGCAAATGATGATGCGCAGATAGAACTTTTAAAGGATCGAATTATTCAATTGACCAATATTTAATCAGGATGAAGCAAGTTTTAATTTTGGGAGGCGGTTTTGCAGGAATTCAAACGGCCATCGAATTGCAGAAAAGCGGAAAGTTTAATGTAACACTCGTTTCCGACAGGGATTATCTCTATTTATTTCCGATCTCTATCTGGATTCCGGTCCATAAAAAGGAGCTGGACGAGGTAATGGTTCCAATCGTCAACATTCAGAAAAAATACCCCTTTAAACTGATCGTTGATAAAGTTAGTCAGATAAAGGGTAGCGAAAAAACAGTTATCTGCGAAAATCATACTTTAAGCTTCGATTATCTGGTTGTTGCCTTTGGTTCTGAAAAAATGGTGCATAAAGGGATTACTAACACCTTATCCATCTGTGCCAAGCCTGAAATGGCCCTGGAGATTCGCACTAAAATTGATGAATTGATTCAGAAAGGTGAGGGACGCATTGCCATGGGTTTTGGTGGAAACCCAAAGGAGAAATCTGCAGTTCGTGGAGGCCCTGCATTTGAGTTGATGTTTAATATTCACAATTATCTGAAGCGTAAAAAGATCAGGCAGAATTTTGAGTTAACATTTTTTGCGCCTATGGATGAGCCTGGAGCCCGAATGGGTAAAGGGGCACTGGTTATGCTCGATAAAATGTTTACCAGATATGGTATCAAAAAGCAATTCGCTAAAAAAATCAAAGAGTTTGTCAGCGACGGGGTTATTTTTGAAGATGATTCAAAACTGGAATCCGATTTTACCATGTTTATCGCGGCGGGTGCCGGTCCCGCTTTATTGAAAGAATCAGACCTCCCGTTATCCGAAGGGGGCTTTATTAAAATTGATAACTCCTGCCAGGTAAATGGTTACCCAAATATTTTTGCCATTGGCGATATTGCAGCATTTGAAGGGCCGGAATGGATCGCCAAACAGGGACACATTGCTGAGCTTATGGGGAGAAATGCCGCATATAACATTCTTGAAACCGAAAAGGGGAGTATCAAACGAAAAGGTTATCAGGAACATCTGAATATTTTATGTGTGATGGATACGGGTGATGGTGCTGCCTTTGTTTTCCGAAATAGTCAAAAAGCGGTGATCATCCCAATGCCAATTGTAGGCCACTGGTTGAAAAAAGGGTGGGGAATCTATGCAAAGCTCACCAAAGTGGGGAAATTCCCAAGATTGCCAGGATTATAAATTATAGGATGAGAAAAGGACATAAATGTCCGGAGAGTGTCGCTTCATACCCCAATGGCAGTTTAACCTATAAAATACAATATTAAAACATTAATTACTAATATATTACAAACAATGAAAACAAAAGTCTTAACTTTTTTACTCTTCGCGTTTACAACTTCAATGCTTGTAACGAATCCGATTTCTTCCCAGGGTCAAAATGATCCGTGGACACCACAGCAATTATTAGCTCCGGCCGATCTTGCCAAAGTTCTGAATAATCCAAAAGCTCCTCAGCCAATTGTTTACAGTATTGGCATGCAGGCAATTGTAAAAGGTTCAATTGATATTGGACCAACCATGAGGCCTGAGAACCTCAATACACTGAAGCAAAAGCTGAGCAAACTGGCAAAAAATTCTCAGATTGTGGTTTATTGCGGATGCTGCCCGTTCTCAAGGTGCCCCAATATCAGGCCTGCTATGGAACTTTTAAAAAGCATGCAATTCACCAATTATAAATTGTTAAACCTGCCCCAAAATGTTAAGGTTGACTGGATTGACAAGGGTTATCCAATGTCAGAATAATTTATTAATCATTCAATTATGAGAATCTTTGCATTGGCTTTCGCTCTATTGTTAATGGGTAGTACCAGTTTTTCATTATCTGCACAGCCAACCGGGCTTGAAAAGGGGAATAAGTCGCCTGATATAAAGCTACCTACAATTAAAGGGGACACTATCCCATTATCTGCTCTTGAAGGTAAAATAGTGTTGATTGACTTTTGGGGTACCTGGTGTGCTCCATGCGTACAGGAACAAGCTGAATTAGCCCGGTTGTACAAAAGATACAAGCTGGCATCGTTCACCAATGGAAAGGGTTTTGAAATTTATGGAGTAGCATTGGAAGCCAAAAAACCGAACTGGGAAAATTTCGTTGCCAAAAATAAAATCAACTGGATACAGGTAAGCGATTTGAAATTTTGGAGATCGCCGGTTGCCAAGGCTTATAACATCCAGGAATTACCATTCAATGTTTTAATTGATGGTAAAGGTGTTGTTCTGGCAAAAAACCTCCATGGGGCGGATCTGGAGACAGAGATTGGAAAGTACCTGCATAAATAGAATCACCTTTGAACCCATATAAATCTAAAGAATCCCATGAGTGCCTTTTGGGTGCTTTGATGGCGAAAGAATTTTTTATCGACTTTTAATTCTTATTAATAATTTACACATGAAAGCGAATTTTGAATCGATCATTAACGACACAAAACCGGTTATTGTAGACTTTCATGCCTTATGGTGTGGCCCGTGTAAAACTCAGTCCCCCATTTTAAAGGAAGTAGCTGCGGAATTTGGGGAGCGTGTCAGAGTCATTAAAATAGATGTCGATCGGAACCCGGTTGTTGCCGGTCAGTACCGGATCCAGAGTGTACCCACGCTGATTGTTTTTAAAGGGGGGCAAATCGTCTGGAGGCAATCGGGCGTTGTGAGTAAAAATCAGCTTGCGGGTATTTTAAATCAGCAGCTTTAATTCTATCCGGTGACGAACCTAAAAATCGCTAACAATGATGACTGAAAATAAAAATCATTGGTATGACGGCTGGTTCTACGACAGGATCATTGCCCCAAATCAAGATAAGTTATTTGCTCAAATAAAAGAGCTGATTGATCCTCAATCAACAGTTATTGATATCGGTTGCGGAACGGGCCGGTTAGCGTTTACACTGGGTGATCATTGCGAATCGGTCCTGGGGATTGACCTGTCGAAACGGAATATTGACAGGGCAAAAGTACTGCTACAAGGAAAACCTAACGACAAAATATCGTTCCAACATCTCAACGTGTGTGACGTCAATTATGGACGAGAGAAACCTTTTGATTATGCAATTCTGACCTATGTAATTCACGAAGTCAATAAAGAGGAACGTTTCAAACTTTTAAATGATGCTTCTTTGGTTGCAGACCAGATAATTATCGGTGACTACCTGTTCCCCAGGCCAATTGGTATATCCGGAATTATCAGTAAAACAATTGAATATCTGGCAGGGAGAGAACATTACAGAAACTATCGGACTTACATGGCTGACGGAGGAATCCATCATCTGGCAAGAGAGTCAGGATTACGAATTATTACTGAAGTTAAAAGCCGGCGATCGGTTGACCAGCTGGTTATTTTAGCAAAATAAAGTTGTGATCAGAGGAAAATGAATCAGATTTTTTGTACTATTGAGAAGTTATAATTGGAAGAATCACATATATTAATTAGGTGTTGATATGATCTTTACCTTTAACACGGCATACTTCATAAGTGCATTTATTACCTTGCTGGCCTTAATCAATCCGATTCAGAAAATATTTTTGATCAATTCATTACAAGGGCAGCTATCTGACAGTGAATTACGATACATCTCCATCAAATCATCATTAACTGCCTTTATTATCCTCCTATTGTTCCTTTTTCTTGGGAATGTGATTTTCACCTACGTCTTCAGGATTCAACTTTATTCGTTTCGCGTAACTTGTGGAATGGTTCTTGTGTACAGTGGTTGGATTGCTTTGCATCAGGGAGTTTTGATAAATATTGGAAAAGAGATGAGGATTCAGGATATTTCCTCAGTTCCAATTGCTATTCCAATGATTGCAGGTCCAGGAACCATCACTGCAACAGTAACTTTTCCGGCTCAGTATGGAGCTTTTGTAACAGTAGTGGCTGTATTTGCAGCACTTTCTACCAACCTGACGATTATGCTCTTTGCAAAGAAAATTGGAAATGCAATGATTAAATTGAATATAATGTCACCTTTCATCCGAATAATTGGGTTAATCATCGCAACAATCGGAGTCCAAATGATTTTCGACGGAGGAATAGAATTCCTTAAAATTCATGGATTAATAAAAATACCTGCGCTTTGAACAATTTTACTCAGGGACTATTTGCCCTTCCAAAATTCCTGCTAAATTCTAAATCACCTATATTTCACTGCTTTTTCGAAAAAAATAAACTAATTTTAGATTTAAATAAGTAAAAAATGGAAACAAATCAATTGATTATAGAGAAAGTAAGTCTCTGGAACTTTGAAAATACGGTTGAACGATTAACAGCGGAGTTAGAAAACCAGAACTGGATGATCCCTGCAATTCACGATCTTCAGGCATCACTTGCCAAAGCGGGTAAAGAGGTAAGATCAGTCAAAGTGTTCGAAGTGTGTAAACCTGATTACGCCGGCAAGATGCTCGAAAAAAACGATGAAAGGATCGTTTCAGTATTGATGCCATGCAGAATTTCAATCTATCTGAAGGAAGACGATAAAACTTACATCGCCATGGTTAACGGTATTCAATTGGCAGCCGGCATACCTGAATCGGTGAGAGAGGTAATGATCGCTGCAACCCACGAAATAAATCAGTTGGTTGATTCAATGCTCCAGTAGATTACATATCTGGCGTTAGCACATTTAAGATAAAACAAAAATTACACGATGGAGTTATTTAATGAAAATAGTAAACTTGCCACAGTAATTCATAAAGATCACACCCTACTTCCTGTGATAAACAGGTTAGGTATAAAACTGGGGTTCGGGGACTCTACCATCAGGCAATTATGCCAGATCAATGGCATTGATGTTACTTTTTTTGTTGAAATTATCAATGTTTTTCGTGACGAGAATTACTTTTCAGAGAAGAAATTGCTCGATTTCTCAGTTACCATAGTAATAGAATACCTGCGTAAAACCCATAAATATTACCTCGAATATGTGCTACCCGAGCAGGAGCGGCTCATTGATCTATTCATACAAAACTGTCAGAATGATTGTAAAGAGAACGAATTAATCCGGAAATTCTACAATAAGTTCAGGGATGAGTTTATCAACCATATTCAGTTTGAGGAACATCAGATATTCCCATATATTCTTCAATTAAATCTGAGTACACTGAACCCTTTAGCCGGTGAAGCTTTATTAAAAGATTTTAAGGACTTTACCATCAAAGGTTTTGAACAGGAACATAGTGATATGGATGAGAAAATGTTCGATCTGAAAAATATCATCATTAAATATCTCCCTCCAAACTATGACCTGAACATTGGAAATTCATTGTTAACATCCCTTTTTATGTTTGAGAAGGACATGAAAAATCATTCAAGGATCGAAGATAAAATTCTTATTCCTAAAGTCAGGCAACTCGAAAAGATGATCAGGTAAGATGAATAATCCCGTAAATAAGATACTCGTAATTTGCAATTCGGACATCATCCTTAAGGGGCTGGCTGAAATTCTAACCGGTTGTGATTCGGATGAGATTATTTTATTGCATCGCCCAAACGAGCTCATCGATTATCCCAACTTATCGGGATACCTACTTCTTATAGTCCCTTTCCACATCTTCGAAACCAATGAGGAGTTTCTTAAACGGATGTTTTCGAATGCCCGTGAGACGAAGTATTTATACCTGAATAATGACTTTGAAAATACGGCCTTAAACGGTGGTCTGAATATCTGTGATAATCAAACAGCTATTATTAATAAAGTTAATGAGTGCCTGAACACCTATGGCAAAAAAAGCAATGAAAGATCTGTTAATGAGCTTACTAAGCGCGAAATAGATGTTCTCGGGCTTGTCTCAAAAGGATTGGCAAACAAGGAAGTTGCAGATAAGTTATCGATCAGCATTCACACGGTGATCTCACACCGGAAGAATATCTCGGAAAAGACGGGGATCAAATCGGCATCTGGTTTAACGATGTATGCCGTACTGAAAAAGATTATAGATATTGACGAAATATCTACCTCCGACCTAATATAAATCACTACATTTTGGGATTGTGGCCTGAGAGGGTAAGATCTAGTTTTGCATAATTAATAAACAACTTTTAGTTATGAATAAGATTTTACTTTCATTGGCGCTTATTTGCATTGCTACCGGAGCAATGGCTCAGGACCGGGTTTTTACTTACACTTATCAAAGCGGGGTTTTAAATAAAGGACAAAAGGAGATTGAGGTGTGGTCAACGCTTTCGGGTGGCAGGAATAATTTCTACCGGGGGCTTGATCATAAGCTGGAATTCGAAGTAGGCCTTGGCCGGAAATTGCAAACTTCCTTTTATCTGAATTACGGGAGCAGTAGTGCCGTTGTAGAGGACAACGGGATCCAGGTTCTGGCGAATTCAACAGATTATAGTTTTTCGAATGAATGGAAACTTAAACTTTCCGATCCAGTGGCAAACAGGATAGGTTCGGCACTCTATTTTGAGTACTCATTAGCCCCAACTGAAACTGCCTTTGAAGGTAAATTAATTCTTGAAAAGCAACTTGGGAAATTCACTAATGCCTTCAACCTGGTAGGTGAGTATGAGATCGGGCATACCTTCTCTCCAGAAGGGAACAAACTGAGATCTGAGAATGAGGGAGAATTTACCCTTGAGTTGAATTATGGCTTATCCTATAAAGTTAAAGATCATTTTAGCTTTGGCCTGGAGGCCATGAACCAAAACCAGTTGTCGGATTCAAAATGGGAGAATTCAGTGTTGTTAATAGGGCCGGCTCTTTCATACTCAACAAGCGGGTTCTGGATTAACCTCACCTGTCTGCCGCAACTCGCAAATTTTAAAGGTGGAGGGCTTGAACTAAATGACCATGAACGTCTGCAAACCCGGCTAATTTTCTCTTATGAATTCTAAATTACGTTATATTGTTTTCTATCCTTTTCTAATGATTGTATTCCTAGCTTGTAGCCCGGCATTATATGTTCCAACCCTTGCTGATTCACAAAAAGTAGGGGTATCGACAAATTCTTTGGTGATTGGAAGGCAGATTTATGTAAACAATTGCAGCAGTTGTCATTCGCTATACCGGCCCGAACATCTCACCAAAAGCGAGTGGGCGAAGGTGATGCCGGTGATGCAAAACAAAGCGAAGATCAAGGATGATGAGAAGGAATTGATATTTAATTATTTAATAGTCAGGTGCAAACCACTTTAATTCCCGAAAAAGGTTCTGTTCATTCAATTATTATTTTTCTCTAAACCATTGGATAAACAGATTTATTAATTCCTATGAAAAGTAAATTGAAATTTACATTCCTGATGTCAGTCATTCTGGTATTGCTGGTAAGATGTACAAAAAAAGAGAATTTAGAGGTTCAACAAGAAATAACTAAAGCGGAACTGGGTAAGATCATCTTTTTCGACAGATCCCTCTCAAATCCAATTGGCCAATCCTGCGCAAGCTGTCATGCATCAAATTTTGCCTTTACAGATCCTAAGCATTCTATTATCTCACAAGGGATATCCGGCCGTTTGTTTGGTAACCGTAATGCTCCAACGGTGAGTTACGCCATGTTTGCTCCGCCTCTTTATTACGATAATGTCGACTCCACCTATGTAGGCGGACAATTCTGGGACGGAAGGGTTAACAGCCTTGAAGAACAAGCAAAAAAACCTTTTTTCAATCCGTTGGAAATGAATGTTTCTGATTTAAATATGTTTGTTACCAAGGTAAAAAGTGCAACTTTTTACCTTGCATTTACGAAGATTTATGGGGCTAATGACGACCAGAATGAGCTACTGGACAACATTGCAGATGCAATTGCGACCTTCGAACGCTCCGATGAAGTGAATCCGTTTACCTCAAAATTCGACTATTATCTAAAAGGAGAGGCAGCACTTACCACACTTGAAAATGAGGGGATGCAACTCTTTAAGGATGAAAACAAAGGAATGTGTGCCAAATGCCATATGATCGAGCCAGACCCACGTTCAGGTAAAATATTGTTTACCGATTTCACCTACGATAATATTGGGGTTCCCCGAAACAGATTAAACCCGTTCTACGGGATGAAAACACAATATAATCCAGATGGTTCATCTTTTGTGGATCTTGGATTGGCAAAGACAACCAATTCTGCTATAAACAACGGACAGTTTAAAGTTCCAACACTTCGAAATGTCGAGTTAACTGCTCCATACTTTCATAATGGTGTTTTTGGCACATTGGAGGAGGTTGTCCATTTTTATAATCAGAGGGATGTTGATCCTTCAATGGCTCCCCCCGAAATAGAGGAAAATATTAATAATGAAGAGCTAGGTGATTTAAAACTTTCTGTAGCTGAAGAGAAGGCTATTGTAGCCTTTCTTAAAACGCTCACAGACGGTTATAAGTAATGAGAAGGTTGGACACCTTCTCATTGTACGCAAAGATTCTTTTTCCAGTTCTGATTCTGACTTTGATAATTCAAAATTTGGGTTGATTTCCGGATAGAATAATCATGGGTTTACAACAAAAAACCCGGTGACTAACCAGGTTTTCGTAAATTAAATATATGCCTTTAATTCCTATTCAATTAAATTCAGATATTCAGCAATTTCTTAAGGAGCTCCGGAATTTCGGAAGGCTGTCGGGCTATCTGAACACCCACCGCTTCGAAGGCTGCAATCTTTTCAGCGCCTGTACCCGTTCCGCTGGAGATAATGGCGCCGGCATGTCCCATCCGTTTACCCGGTGGGGCTGTCAATCCACCGATAAATCCTACGACAGGCTTTGTGATGTGTTCTTTAATGTATTGTGCAGCCCTCTCCTCTGCATCACCGCCAATTTCGCCAATTAAAACAATTGCATCTGTTTCAGCATCCTCTTCAAACATCTGCAACAACTCCTCATAATAGAGTCCGGCTACAGGGTCACCGCCAATTCCGACACAAGTACTTTGCCCTAATCCGTTTGACGTCAACTGATAAACCATTTCATAAGTCAGGGTGCCGCTTCGGCTCATCAAACCAATATTCCCCTTCAAAAATATATTTCCCGGAAGTATTCCCACCATTGCCTCGTCGGGAGAGATCAGACCAGGACAATTAGCGCCTACCAGTTTAGTCCCCATCTTTTTCAGATACGGTGTAATTCTGACCATATCCAGGGTAGGTACACCTTCTGAAATCGCAATTACAAGTTCAATTCCAGCTTCTGCGGCCTCAAGCACTGCATCTGCTGCAAACGGAGCGGGTACGAAAATAACGGAAGTGTTAGCGCCTGTAGCTTTAACTGCATCAGCCACTGTATTAAAAACCGGAATATCATGAACTGATTGTCCTGCCTTCCCCGGAGATACTCCACCAACTACATTCGTCCCATATTCAATCATTTTTTTGGTATGGAAGCCTCCGTCCCGGCCGGTAATTCCCTGAACCAGCAACTTTGTACTCTTGTCAACTAAAATACTCATATTTAATGCTTTAATTTAATTATCTTAAAAAATCGACGCTCAGACTGATCGCTTTCTGTGCCGCTTCGCTCATCGTTTCAACGGTCGGAAGGCTGGCGCTCTTCAATATTTCGAGCCCCTCTTTTGAGTTGGTCCCGGAGAGCCTGATCACAATTGGAATCTGAATTTTTATCTGCTCAAGCGCAGCAATCAACCCTTTGGCCACATCATCACAACGGGTAATTCCACCGAAAATGTTGATCATGATCACTTTTACATTTTTATCCGAGAGAATCAAATTCATGGCATCAATCACTTTCTGTGGATTGGAACTCCCTCCAATATCGAGGAAGTTGGCAGGTTCACCTCCATATAACTTGATCATGTCCATCGTAGCCATGGCAAGACCGGCGCCATTTACCATACAACCGATTGAACCATCAAGCCGTATATAGGATAGCCCCTTCTCTTTAGCAAGGATCTCCTTTTTTTCATCTTCTGAAGGTTCGTTAAGCGCGAGTATTTCAGGTTGACGAAACAGAGCATTGTCATCAAAGGTCATCTTCCCGTCAAGGGCAAGAAGTTTTCCGTCAGAGGTAATAACTAAAGGGTTAATCTCAACCAATGAAGCATCCGTATTGATGAAAACCTGATACAATTTCTGAAACAGATCGGTTGCCTGGCGAACCAGATTCATATCGTTGCCGAAAAGGGCAAATGCAATCTTTCGTGCAAAGAAGGGGGCCATTCCAAGATCGGGATCGATGGCAAATTTGAGAATTGCCTCCGGATTATCCTTAGCAACCTCTTCAATTTCAACACCTCCCTCTTTGCTGGCCATAAAAACCGCAGATTTTGTATTTCGGTCAATTGTCAGGCCGGCATAAATTTCACTTACAAAAGATACTCCCTGGGCGACAAGCACCTTCTCGACAAGAAAGCCTTTGATGTCCATACCTAAAATCTTTTCTGCTGCAATTGTTGCCTCCTCTGCATTCCGAACCAATTTAACGCCACCTGCTTTACCTCTTCCTCCGGTAAGAACCTGTGCTTTTACAACTGCCGGAAATCCCAGTTTTTGTACAGCATCCTCGACTTCGCTGACAGAATAACATAGTATTTCTTTGGTTACAGGAATCTCATAGCGTGCTAAAATCTCTTTAGCCTGATACTCATGAATTTTCATTTCTATATTGATTTTTTTGTGTAATTCTAATTAGTTTGAGATGAAATCATTGATATTAATTTTTACATCAATATAAACATCTCAAGTTCAAAAATAGTTTTAAATTATTTACGAAAATTGAAAGAATCGAACAAAATAGATGAAATTTAATGTTGCAAGAAAAATATGGGTTAAATTCACCTTTTTTTAGAATAAATAATCATTCATTTGCGCAAAAATTCAGGAATTTATGGCCTCAAAACTTTTTATGCAAATCCGTTCCTATACCGTTATGGTGATTGGTCTTGCACTCTATGCCTTTGGAATTACTGCCTTTCTGATTCCGTTAAAAATTGCTGGCGGCGGAGTCACCGGAATCTCCATGTTGGTTTATTACGCAACTGGTTTCGGCACCGGTTATACCTACTTTATCATCAACATCTTTTTGATCCTCATCGCAATTAAAGTCCTGGGGGTTAACTTTGGGATAAAAACCATCTTCAGCATGTCCATCATCGCAATATTATTAAATGTGATGCAAAATTATGTGCATGGGCCCATCCTGAACGACATGTTTTTATCATCGGTACTGAGCGGAATACTTGGAGGTGTTGGAATAGGTCTGATTTTCAATGAAGGAGGGAGCACGGGGGGGACCGATATTATTGCGATGATTATCAACAAATATAGGAACATCAGTCCTGGCCGGATCATCATGTATTGTGACGTGATAATCATTGCCTCGTCGTTCCTGGTATTACATTCGGTCGAAAAACTGGTTTACGGATATGTGTCAATGTGGGTGGTTGCTTATTCCATTGATGCTTTTTTGACGGGTGCCCAGCAATCGGTGCAACTGTTTATCGTCTCGGAAAAATATGAACAGATTGCCGATTTTATCACAAAAGAATCGCGCAGGGGATTAACGGTATTTAACGGGACCGGTTGGTACACCGGGCAAAATGTAAAAGTGATCATGACGGTGGTCCGGCAAAGGGAATCACCAGAAATATTTCGTAAAATAAAAGAGCTCGATGCCAATGCGTTTATTTCACTCAATAAGGTGATGGGGGTTTATGGAAAAGGGTTTGACGAGCTAAAGTATTAAGCCTCGGTCATTAAATGGGCAAATGGGTCGAATCTGTAATCAAAGTTGTAAATTTAACCGCATCAAAACGGTATTAAACGGCCTCAATGTCAGGTTCTCCCCTTTCAAAAATGGTTTTGTGCTACCTCCATGTCAGGGTTGGGTCGGGAGTATTGTATTTGAATGAAGATAATCCTCGTGGTTGAAAACCGCGGGACCCGATTGATGAGCTTACGACATATTTCACTAATTTAGCCGCCTATCAAATTACAATTGGATGAACCAATGAAGAGCAGAAAAATTTGGACTTTAGGTTTCGTAATTACAGTAGTAGCAATTTTAACATTTGCCGCGATAAAATACTTTCAGAAAATCCCCAAGCTGGGAGAAGATCTTGTCGTGAATATTCCCGAACCAAAACTATTGTTTGGATTACCAGCCGATTCATTTCACATTGAGGAGAGTACCGTCTTAAGAAATCAGAATCTCTCTGATATTCTGATAGATCGGGGTGTTACTGCACAGGCAGTCGATCAGATTGCAAAAAATTCCATTCCTGTATTTGATGTGCGAAAAATGAAGGCTGGAAACCGGATTACCATGTTTTACTCAAAGGATGCAAACAGAACACCACAATATCTGGCATACCAGAATAATGATGTAGATTATTACCTCTATTCCCTTTCGGGTGATTTAAAGGTAACTTCAGGCAAACATGAGGTGACCACGAAGAGAAGAACGGTATCGGGAGTCATCAGCTCATCATTGTGGAATGCAATGAAGGCAAGCAATATAAGTCCCTTGTTAGCTGTTGAATTGTCAGATATTTATGCCTGGACCATCGATTTCTTTGCTATTCAGAAAGGGGATCAATTTACCGTCATTTATGATGAAGATTTTGTTGGCGGGGAGTCCATAGGTCTGGGAAAGGTCTATACCGCATCTTTTACACAGGGAGGAACCGTGTTTTATGCCATCCGTTTTACCCAGGAGGATGGCGACAGTTTCTTTGACGAAAAGGGGACTAACCTTAAAAAGGCTTTTCTTAAAGCTCCGCTGAAATTTTCACGGATCAGCTCCCGCTTTTCCAATAACAGGATGCACCCCGTACTCCGGATTGTAAGGCCCCATCATGGTGTCGACTATGCGGCAGCCACAGGTACTCCGGTTTATACGATAGGAGATGGGATAGTGCTTCAAAAGAGTTATCAGCCTGCTGGGGGGGGAAACTTTGTAAAGATCAAACACAATTCGGTATATTCCACCACTTATATGCACTTATCCAAATTCGCTGCAGGTCTTAAAACCGGCTCACATGTCAGGCAGGGAGAGGTGATCGGGTATGTTGGGTCCACCGGGCTTGCATCGGGTCCGCATCTCGATTTCAGGGTTTTTATGGGTGGCACAGCTGTTGATCCGCTAAAAGTGAAATCAGATCCGGGTAAACCCATTGATCCTGTAAATCTCAGTAAATTTAATGTTCTGAGGGATTCTGTAGTAAAACTTCTGAACACCGTACCCCGGACGGTCGCCGATTTAAAATAAGCGGGAGAAATTCTCAGGTTTGAATAATCCTCAACTCTTTTTCTACATTTTGTTGTTTCCGTCAGAGAGCATAACATCAGCAACAAACTGACGTATCTGCTGCTCGTCATTCTTTCTACAAATTAACAGCGTCTTCTCTGATTCAACGACAATATAATCCTTGAGACCCTGAATTACAGCAATTTTATTATCCGGCATATTGACAATGCAATCTTTGGTATCATAAAGGAAAATTCGGTTCCCGCTAACGGCATTGGCAGCAAGATCCTTTTTATGATTATCGTAGAGCGATCCCCAGGTACCCAGATCAGACCAGCCAAAGTCGGCGCACATGACATAAACATTATCCGCTTTTTCCATCACCCCGTAGTCGATCGAGATATTGGGACATTCCGAATATACTTTATTTATAAATTGAACTTCATTGGGAGTATTGATATGTTTTTTCCCATAGTCGAACAGGGCAGCCATTTCGGGCAAATGTCTGATAAAGGCATTCAGTATCGCTTTGGCTGACCATATAAAAATTCCGGAATTCCAATAAAACTCTCCGGTTTCAATGAATAACTCTGCCATCTTACGGTCGGGCTTTTCCGTAAAGGTCTTCACCCTGAATAGATTCTCTTTCTGTTCAAATTCCACTTTTTCAGCCACCTGGATATAACCATATCCTGTTTCGGGACGAAGGGGATGGAGTCCCAGTGTAAGAAGTACATCTTTTCCGGTTACGTACCTTAGCCCGTTATTGATCTCCTCCTCAAAATAATCCTGTTTTAAAATCAAATGGTCAGAGGGAGCTACAATCACATTGGCATCAGGGCAGATACTCAGAATCTTATAGGTAGCATAAGCAATGCAGGGGGCTGTATTACGTCGTAATGGTTCTGACAAAACCTGTGAATTCTTCAACATTGGAAGTTGACTGATTACAAGTTCCTTGTGATTTTCACTGGTAACTACCAGGAAATTGGCAGGCGGAATGATATTCGAGAAGCGGTCATAGGTGAGCTGAAGAAGAGAACGTCCGACACCGAGAATATCTAAAAACTGTTTCGGCTTCTCGACAGTGCTCAATGGCCAGAACCGACTTCCAATACCCCCCGCCATAATAACACAATAATTATTGCAATTTTCCATCCGTTTATTTTTGCTTAAAATTATCTATTTTTTTGAAATAAACATAGCATCATTTCAGGGTATTCGTCTTTATCTGTAGTTAGACGCCCTCACTTCATTGAATAAATTATTTGTATTTTTATCGAAAAATTTAAACATTGATTTTGTGAATGTATTTTATCATATCGGACAATACTTTTTACTGCTGGTAAGGGTATTTAAGAAACCAGAGAAGAATTCGATCTATCGCCGACAATTAGTCCTCGAGATTGAAAAGCTGGGAATTAATTCGATTGGAATCGTCGCAGTCATCTCTGTTTTCATGGGTGGGATTATCACACTACAATTGACTTATAACATGGTAAGTCCCTTAATGCCAAATTACATTATCGGACTTGGGAACCGCGATACCCTGATTCTTGAATTCTCATCGACTGTTCTTAGCCTGATGCTCGCCGGAAAAGTTGGTTCAAATATCGCCTCTGAACTGGGAAGCATGAGAATAACAGAGCAAATTGATTCAATGGAGATTATGGGAGTAAATTCGGCTTCATACCTGATTCTTCCTAAGATTATCGCCGTGGTTTTTATGAGCCCGCTTTTGTTTATCATTAGCGTTGGTTGTGGATTATTTGGTGGTTTAATTACCGGACCACTTTCAGGTACTGTCACAGTCGCCACCTATGTAACCGGAATGACCACCCTTTTTGTCCCCTTTTATGTTACCTTTTCGATCATCAAAACTTTTGTGTTCGGATTTTTAATTGCCACTGTCCCCGCTTATCTGGGATATTATGTGCAGGGGGGAGCTCTTGAGGTTGGGCGTGCAAGTACAAAGGCGGTAGTTAATACCAGTATTCTTATTCTGTTTTTCGACCTTGTCCTTACTCAATTGCTTTTCAAATGATTGAAATTAAAAATGTTTGTAAGTCTTTCGAAGGTCGTGAGGTACTCAAGGAGATTTCCGCCGTTTTCGAAAAAGGGAAAACCAATCTGATCATCGGCCAGAGTGGTTCCGGAAAGACCGTTCTACTCAAGTCAATCGTTGGCCTGTTTGATATCGAATGTGGTGAAATTCTGTTTGATGGACGGGACCTTCGGACCATGGACTTTAAAGAACAGAAATCACTCCGCCAGGAGATTGGGATGGTTTTCCAAAACGGGGCACTTTTCGATTCCCTTACGGTCGAAGAGAATGTTCGGTTCCCGATGGATATGTTTACCACCAAGACCATGAAAGAGAAAGCATTGAGACTGAATTTTTGTCTGGACAGGGTGAATATCAAAGGATCGAATCACTTATATCCATCTGAGATTTCGGGTGGAATGCGGAAACGGGTTGCCATTGCCAGGGCTATTGCACTCAATCCCAAATACCTGTTCTGTGATGAGCCTAACTCGGGACTTGACCCCGTAACCTCAATCCTGATCGACTCGCTCATTAAGGATATCACCGCTGAGTTTGACATTACCACAATCATCAATACCCACGATATGAATTCGGTAATGGAGATTGGCGACAAGATACTTTTTATCTCAGAAGGGCAAAAATGTTGGGAAGGAAATAGTACCCAGATTTTCAATACCAGAAATAAAAAGCTGAATGCCTTTGTATTTGCATCACCTTTTTCAAAGAAATTCAGGGAATTAAAACAAATGGAGGATGACGAATGAGAAATTTTTTGCCCATTATAATTATTACACTGCTATTTGGCTGCACGTTGAATAGTACTCCTAAAGGGATTATGTCTGCCAGAGAGATCACCCCTGTTCTTGTTGATATTCATCTGGCTGAAGGGATATTTACCTTGAGAAGTTCACTGAATATTACACGTGAAAACTTTCACGAAGACCTTTATCTTTCGGTATTGAAGAAACATAAAATTGATCAGAAGGTTTTTGAAGCCTCAGTATTGTATTATGGAAAACATCCGGAAAAATACAAACAGATATACGATGATGTAGTTGACCGGTTGAACGAGATGGATGTAAGATCCAAGGCTAAAGACTCTATACAAAATGCAAAGTTAAAGCCGGTAGACACGGCAAAGATTAAAAAGTAGCTGTTTATGCGCAAGTTATCTGCTCATTACATCTTTACCGGTACGGGTGCAGTTTTGTCTAAAGGAATTATTACCCTAACTGATGATGGTTTTGTAGCAGATCTCACCGACACAAACGGTGAACTTGAAGAGATGGCCGGTGTGGAATTCTTCAGCGGCGTAATTACTCCGGGATTTGTTAATGCGCACTGCCACCTTGAACTATCTCATCTGCGTTCCGTTTTCCCCGAAAAGAGCGGATTACCCGGTTTTCTTAAAAATGTTGTTGAACAGCGTAACCTTGAGGAGAACCGTGTGATCGAAGAAGCCTGTAAAGCTGATTTTGAACTTTGGAAAAATGGCGTTGTGGCAGTGGGTGATATCTCGAATACAACCGCCACTTTCCCTCTAAAATCAACTTCAAAAATAGTTTATCACACATTTATAGAAGCACTTGGATTTTCACCACAACGGGCTGAGAAAGCATTCTCGTGGGCGATGCATTGCTACAAGGAAGCTCAGGAACAAGGGTTATCTGCTTCGGTGGTTCCCCATTCCCCTTATGCAATTTCGAAACCGTTGTTCGACAGAATTTCGGAGTTTGCCGAAAATCAAGGCGCTTTATTATCAATGCACAGCCAGGAGTCTTCCGATGAAGATGATTTATACTTTTCGGGGAAAGGGGGTATTTTCCACCACCTGACAGAAAATCTTGCGCTGGATCTCTCTTCTTTTCAACCAACCGGGAAATCGGCGCTGGAAACTGTAATTGGATGGTTACCCAAAGAAAACAACCTTTTACTCGTTCACAATATCCAAACCAGGCAGGAAGATATCGATCTGATTGAAAATACAAGGTCATTAAAAAAAACATGGTTTGTAATTTGTCCCAAATCGAATCTTTATATTGAAAACCGCCTCCCCGATTTTGAACTTTTCCATAAAAATAAGCTGCAGATTTGCCTGGGAACCGACAGTCTCGCTTCGAACCGGAAACTCTCGGTTCTCGAAGAGATGAAAACCATCCAAACCCATTTCCCTGATCTCCCCTTTGCCGAAATTATTGTATGGGCAACACGTAACGGTGCTCAGGCACTGCGGATGGACCGTTGGGCAGGGACCATTCAAAAAGGGATGCAGCCAGGGATCAATCTGATTACTGGAATGGATTTGCAACACCTTCAATTACAACCTCATTCAAAAGTAAAGAAGCTGATGTAAATTGACAAAGTTTAGGACAGTTTCAACTTAAGATATTAAAGACAATATTATGCCAACTTTTCTTTTTGATCAAACTGTATTCGGACCAGTTGTTAGCCGAAGATTAGGTATTTCTCTTGGAATCAACTTATTACCAAACGATTCAAAATTATGTTCCTTTGACTGTATCTATTGTGAATGTGGTTGGAATCCTGAAAAGGGAAGTGTAAGGGCCATCCTTCCCCCGAGGAGTGAGGTAAGTCGGTTGCTCAGGAAAAAATTGGAAGTGATGAAACGTGAGGATAATTTACCCGATGTGATCACCTTTGCCGGAAATGGTGAGCCCACCATCCATCCCGACTTTTCAGATATTATTGAGGATACCTTGCTTATTAGAGCTGAATTCTGTCCAAATGCACGAATTGCAGTTCTTTCCAATTCTACAATGCTGCATAAAATGAAGGTAGTTGAGGCGCTGAAAAAGGTGGATGACAACATTCTGAAACTCGATTCCGGAATTCTCTCCACCATCAGATTGCTGGATCAGCCAGTGGGAAGATTTAATTTGGAGAAGGTAGTGAATCATTTGAAACTGTTTAATGGTCACCAAATCATACAAACCATGTTTATCAGAGGATCATACAATGGTGAGGCGATTGATAACACGACAGAGCCGGAATTGGTGGCCTGGATTGAACTTCTCCAACAGATCCGACCAAAATCTGTAATGATATACACCATTGCGCGCGATACCCCTGCAAAAGACCTTCGGAAGGTTTCGACGGAAGAGCTGGAGACCATTGCCATCAGGGTCAGAAAGGAGACCGGACTTGAAGTTCAGGTAAGTGGTTAGGGAAATAAGCAATAGCGGTGACATCCCCATCCGAAAGGGATCTATCTTACTTTATCTATAATTATATCAACTGATTACAACGGACGAATCTTGATGTTTCGAAACCAGACATCCTCTCCATGATCCTGTAATCCAATCAACCCCTCTTTGGCAATGTTTTCCCAGTCGGGATTCAGACCTGGGAATTTTGATTTGGAGACCAGTGTTTTCCATTCAGGCGTCCAGAGCTCATATTCAAGAATTTGCACCCCATTTTGCCGATGGATGACTTTCCCATTCAAACAAATAATTTCAACTGAATTCCATTCTCCCGCAGGTCGTGCATTTTGAGGGTTGGCAGGAATAATATCGTAAAGTGAGCCTGCTTTTCGGTTGCCATCCTTTCCCCTGAAGGAATCGGGATTTTTTTCATTGTCGAGAATCTGCATCTCGGGTGCACTTTTATATAATGGCCAGCCGGCTACCTCTCTTCCAAGATAAAAAATTCCCGAATTTCCACCTTCTGTAATTTTCCATTCCATCCGGAGATCAAAATCGGAGAAGAGCCGGTTTGAATAGACGATATCCCCGCCATCGGCTTTACCTGCTTCTCCTCGGCTTGCTTCTCCCCTGCACCGGAGGGTCCCCTCCTCAACAACCCATGAGGCTGGAAAATTTGTTTTATTGTAACCCCTCCATCCTGTTGATGTTGACCCATCAAACAACAAAATCCAATCCTGTGCCTTTTCGGCTTCAGTCAGCTGATTGACTGGCCCTTTTTCGCAGCATGGCACAGCTTCGGGCAGCTTGCTGACAATCTTTGAATTTTCGCCGCTTTTTTTGGTTCCGATCCGGCAACCTGATAACAACAACAGCAGAAGGGTGAGATAAATAATTAAATTTTTCATTTTTAACCATTTAGTAAGAATGATTCAAAATTACAATAAAATGATGATTGTAATAAATTTGGTCAGGCAAAATATGTATTAGATTTGTAACTAAGAAATTTTAAAAAAATTATCATTTAAACAAAGATTATTTATAACCGACTGTTTATGGGTAAAAAGATTGCAATCCTCACAGCAGGTGGCGACTGTCCGGGATTAAATGCCGCCATAAGAGGCGTTGGAAAGACCGCAATTGTAAATCACGATATGAAGGTAATCGGCTTTACAGCCGGGTTCAGCGGTTTAATCCGAAAAGAGTATGTTGAACTTGATGAAAACAAGCTCTCTGGAATTCTTACACTTGGGGGAACCATACTTGGGACATCGCGGGAAAAACCTTTTAAACTCGAAAAAGGGTTAACCTTCAATAATAAACCGGGTTTGATCAAGAAAAATTATGAAGAGCTTGGATTGGATTGCGTGGTTTGCATCGGTGGAAATGGGACGATGAAAACCGCACATCTCCTCTCCCTGGAGGGGCTTAATGTAATTGGTATTCCAAAAACAATTGATAATGACGTTTTTGGTACCGAGATCACTTTTGGGTTTGATTCAGCTGTGAGTATTGCAACTGAAGCAATTGACCGCCTGCACTCCACCGCCAACTCGCATCAAAGGGCAATGGTGATCGAAGTAATGGGGCACAATGCAGGGTGGATTGCCCTTTATGCCGGAATTGCAGGTGGTGGCGATATTATTCTCATCCCGGAAATCGGTTATGACATCAACAAGGTTTGTCGAATAATTGAAGAGCGGTTTTCGAAAGGAAAAATTTCTGCCATTGTCGTGGTTGCTGAAGGGATCGAAAAACCCGAAAACATTTCAGCCGCCTCCTATATCGTTTCAAAGATCCAGCAACTTACCAATATTGAGGCACGCGAAACAAGGTTGGGTTATGTACAGCGCGGAGGAAGCCCGTCAGCAATGGACCGGATTCTGGCTACCCGTTATGGGGCTTATGCAGCTGAACTGATTGCAAAGGGGGAATATGGACAGATGGTTGCAATTCACGGTGATGTTCTAAGTTCTGTTCCGCTTGAAGAAGTTGGAGGAAAACTCAGTCTGGTAGATCCAAACCATCTATTGATTAAAAAAGCACGGAATATGGGGGTGCTTTTCGGAGATGAATGATTTTTAAATCAGACATTTCAAAAAATAAGGAATGAACTGTTTAATAACGATAAATGAGCAAGGTAAGTGTAATTATTTTATTGGGCCTGATGGCTGTATTCTCCAATGTTATGGCTCAGAATCTGGCAGAGATCCAGTTTGAAAAACTGGATCACAGTTTTGGCAAAATCAATGAAGAAGCAGGTCCTGCCGTTTTCAACTTCAGATTTACAAACACCGGAAATGCTCCCCTGATTATCCAGGGTGTGGAGGCTTCATGCGGTTGTACAACGCCTGAATGGAGCCAGGAACCCATTCTCCCCGGAAAGGGAGGATTTATTAAAGTATCCTATAATCCCGAGCAACGCCCCGGGGCATTTGCCAAAAGTATCACTGTAAATGCAAATGTTCCGAAAAGCCCGCGTGTGCTGACTATTGCGGGCGAGGTGATTCCAAGGGCGTTAAGTATTTCAGACCTTTATCCTGTTGATTTTGGTAATCTTAGAATGTCATCGAATGAGTTGTCATTTGTAAGAATTAAAAATAATGAGGTAAAAACCGATACACTTCAGTTTTATAATCCGGGAACATCTCCGGTAACGGTAGGTTTCAAAACAATCCCGCCTCATATAACAATCAAAACAGTTCCGGCGATCATTCAGCCTAAAACAAAAGGGTATTTTCTGATCACCTTTGACGCCCCCAAAAAAGGGGATTATGGGTTTTCGACAAATCGCATCTACCTCTCATTCAATGGAGAGAACAAATATGACAATGCCTTAAAAGTGAGTGCTACCATTGAGGAAGATTTTTCAAAACTGAGTACATCTGATCTGGCCAGCGCACCCCATATTGAGTACAACACCAGAATTTTCGATTTTGGGGAGATACCTGAAGGGAAAAAAGTGGATTACACGTTTGAAATTTGGAACAAAGGTAAAAGAGATTTGATCATACGTAGTGTAACAGCATCGTGCGGCTGTACAACGGGACAACCTGCTGCTAATGTTATCCCACCCGGAGAAAAGACTCAAATGAAGGTCACCTTTGATTCAGATGAAAAAGTAGGAATGCAGAATAAAATTATCTCCGTTATTTCGAATGATCCGGGCCATTCAACGACCATCCTGAGGGTAACAGGGACGGTACGAAAATAGGCATACACTTTATTAACAAGAATATTATGAGTTATCATCATCCTGAAAACGATCCTCAATACATCGGGCTGAATGTCAATGCCGGAATAGATAAACCGGAAGCGGTGAACGCCGATTCTGTAAAAAGGTTTCTGAAAAGAGGCAAACGTCAGGTTCTTTCACCCGACGAATATTGTAGCGGGATCATCGATGGAAATATAACGATTCTCAGTCAAGCCGTTACCCTTATCGAAAGTAATAAGCCCGAGCATCAGAAAGTGGCGCAGGAGATTATCATCAAATGTCTCCCTTACTCAGGGAAATCGGTCAGGATTGGTATTACCGGAGTACCGGGAGCGGGAAAAAGCACCTTTATCGAATCGCTAGGAAAACAGATCACTACAAGTGGAGGAAAGTTAGCGGTACTGGCAATTGACCCAAGTTCAGAACGATCGAAAGGGTCTATTCTGGGGGATAAAACCCGTATGGAGGAACTCTCATCAGATCCCAATGCCTATATCCGCCCCAGTCCGTCGGCTGGATCACTCGGGGGAGTTGCCCGCAAGACAAGAGAAATCATCATCTTATGCGAAGCTGCTGGTTTCAGTACAATCTTCATCGAAACCGTAGGAGTTGGTCAGTCGGAAACCGTCGTTCATTCGATGGTCGATTTTTTTCTTTTAATTCAGATAGCAGGAGCCGGTGACGAATTGCAAGGGATAAAACGGGGGATCATGGAGATGGCAGATGCAATAATAATTAATAAAGCCGATGGTGATAATTTCGAAAAAGCACAGCTGGCAGCAGCTCAATTCCGTAGCGCACTTCATTTGTTTCCCCCAACCGGTTCTGGATGGACGCCCCCTGTTTTGACCTGTTCGGCATTGGAGAACACCGGAATACACCAGGTTTGGGATACTGTAAATGAATATATTGCCTTGACCACTGGGAACCACTATTTCAAAAAAAGGCGCAACGATCAGGCCAGATACTGGATGTATGAGACTATCAATGAAAACCTTCGGAATAGTTTTTACCAGGATCAACAAATCAGAACAAGGCTTCCGCAATACGAAAAACTGGTGCTCAGCAATGGAATGAGCTCTTTTATTGCTGCTCACGAATTATTGGATTCCTATTTCAAATCATTTGAAAATGAATAGCTACTATTTGTAAATCAAATTGTTTTGATACCTTTGTTTTCTTTATTTAAATAAGAAAATTCAATCAATTCTGTTAATTATTATCTAATGAGAAATCTTTTATTTATCTTCATTGCATTGGCAGGACTTCTATCCTGCTCAAAACCTGAGGGGTTTGTAATCAAAGGACAGATCAAGGGAAAAGAGAGCGGCGACATCAAACTAATGAAATTTGCCGAAGGAAAATGGATTTCCGAAGACTCTGCAAAAATTGTAAAAGGGAAATTCGAGTTAAAAGGGAAAGCTGCCTTACCGGAATTACGAATAATAACGATCGTTCCTCAGACGGTAGTGGCACAATTTTTTGCTGAAAACGGGAGTCTTACGCTGAACGCCGATGCCGATAGTTTAGCTAATTCAGAAGTGGTTGGATCAAAATCGAACGAAGAGTTTTCATTACTTAAAAAGGAGCTGAAGAACATAGCAAAGGAGACTCAGGGTTTACAGCAAAAATATTCTGCAGCCATGCAGAGCGGGAATGAAGATGAGATGAAAAAAGCCCAAATTGACTATGCAGCAATGATGGGGAATCAGAAAGTGTATGTCAAAAATTTCGTCCGCGAACATCCAAAATCAACGGTATCACCCCTGATTGTTCTGATGCAATTGGCCCGT
The DNA here is from genome assembly GCA_963675995.2 of Prolixibacteraceae bacterium. Taxonomy (GTDB): domain Bacteria; phylum Bacteroidota; class Bacteroidia; order Bacteroidales; family Prolixibacteraceae; genus JAAFHB01. The sequence continues at coordinate 755,309 of CAXXIY010000001.1, forward strand.
GAATTAAGTGGACAAGAGATCGATGCTACAATAGCATCTTTTGACCCCTCCATTCAATCATCGATTTATGTGACGGAACTCAAAAAACTTGCCGATAAAATGAGGCTTACCGACATAGGTGCTGTGGCTTCCGATTTCACCCTTAATACCCCTGAAGGGACACCCCTCTCCCTCTCTTCATTGCGCGGAAAAATTGTACTTGTCGATTTCTGGGCTTCATGGTGCAAACCCTGTCGTCAGGAAAATCCCAATGTATTAAAAGCCTATAACAAGTTTAAAGACAAAGGTTTCGATATACTTGGGGTTTCGCTCGACCGTGACAAGGAATCATGGTTGAAAGCCATTGCCGACGATCAGCTAGCCTGGCATCATGTTTCAGACCTTAAATTCTGGCAAAATGAAGCAGCCGTTAAATATGGCGTTCAGTCAATACCATTTGCTTTATTACTCGACAAGGAAGGAAAGATTATCGCCAAGAATCTTCGTGGTGAAGAACTTGAGAAAAAGCTTGCAGAATTGCTCCCATAATAAAATTGGGAATCAGATATTCTCACAAAAAAAGTGTGCAGTGATCATTTTCACAGCGCACTTTTTTTTTAATCCTCCAGTTTATCTGCAAATTCTGGTTTAAGAATAGTCAGTTGAAGAATGATAGCCATAATAACAGGGATAGCCAGCAAGGCCACATCACGTCCCAGACTTCCTGCATCTGTTGATTTACCCAGAAAGGTAGTGATTACGGCCCCGGCAGCAATACCGGTCATATTCATTAATCCGTATCCGGCAGCACGATGTCTGGGAGAGACAAACTGGCAAAGGATGGGCATACTGTTCGCATCGAACATTCCAAAACCGGAACCGAATAGCACTGCTCCGCTAAGGACTGTGAGACTACTCTGACCATATCCGAGCAGAATAAGTGCGGGTACCATGAGGGTCAGGCCAATCACACCGGTATAAATTCTGCCTCGTACATTGTAGCTAATCCATCGGTCGGCCAGCATTCCTCCAAGAATCACACTGACCAGAGATGATCCGGCAATAGTAATTGTAGCCAGGGGGCCCGCAATTGACATATCAAGTTGAAGTGACTGAGAAAAAAGGGTTGGCATCCAGTTCTTGACTGCCCATCCGGGAAAAGATGGAGCGGTAAAATAGAAAAGGACAATCCAGAAACTCATCGTTCCAAGCAGCATCCCCAGACTGTTTTTAACCGATTGAAATCCCGTGATTGGATTTACCTTTGGGACGACGGCTTTTTCGCGGTTATCTTTCAGGAAGAGGATCAGAATAACGCTGTAGCAGATGCCTACCAGTCCGAAGAGATGGAAGGCCTGTTGCCACGAATATTCATGGGCTACAGTTGCCCCGAAGCCACCCATTGCCTGACCAAAATATAATCCGGAAAGATGAATGCCTATTGCAAGTGAGCGGGTGTTGCCACGATGATAATCTGCAATTAAAGCCAATCCGGCAGGTATGTACAGTGCCTCACTCACCCCCATAAACGCTCGAAGAAGATAGAGTTGGTTGAAACTTGTGGCATACCCCATCGCAAGGGTCACACCCGACCAAACGGCTAAACTTATAACAATCAGCCATTTCCGGTTGACCCTATCGGCAATAAGTCCTGCCATCGGACTCATCACTGCGTAAATCCAAAGGAAAACGGCCATCAGACGACCAAAGTTCTCTGCCTTTTCAAGTTCAACAATATCACCCATCATGGCAATTTTCATCGTAGAGAGCATCTGGCGATCCATATAGTTGAGCAGTGCCACCACCCAAAGGAGACCAACCACTACCCAGGGATAAAACGACCGGTATTTGTTTTCCATAAATTGTTGTTTGGCTATAATATTGTCAAAAATACAAAATGTAGCGATTGTAGAGACACACGATCGTGCATCTCTACAATTGTTCCAATGTTTTCCAGACCTGGAATAAACCTCGCGGTACATGGAAACATCCTTTCCATTTGCCCCCCTTTAACGGTAACAAAACTTCCCCTCTTCGGTTTAGATAACCATACCATTCGTCATATTCACTATCTGTAAAATGGGACCATGTATAATCATGAACCTTTTCAAACCACGCAAGACATTCAGGATTTCCGGTCAGGGCATAACCTTTGATCAGGCTAATCAATGTTTCAATATGGACCCACCAGAGTTTCTGGTCCCATTCCAGCTGTTGTGGCGGATTCCCCTTGATGTCCATAAAATAGAAGAGACCTCCATATTGCTCATCCCAGCCATATTTGATGGTCTGCAGCATAATTTCAACTGCCTTCTGAGCCAGTTCAGGTTGATGTAGGCGTACCGACAAATCCATGATAAACCACATCGATTCAATGGCATGACCGGGATTAAGTAACCTACCCTCAAAGGAATCCGAAAAGCTCCCATCAGGCTGAACATTTTCCATGATCAGTCCTGAATCCTGATTATAAAATACATCCATCACCTCATGGATGCAGGTATCGATAGTCTCCTCAATCATCTCTTTCTCGAGCAGATGTTCAATTTCCAGCGACAGATTACACAAGATCATTGGCAGAGAGAACGCCTTTAATGGACGGGTTTCGGGGATGGATTTGTTGAATTTGCCCTTGGGATTGTTGCTTCTCCTCAGGATATTCTCGAATGTGTTTTTGGCAATTGCGCCATATCTCTCCGTACCAGTAGCTTGAAATAACTGGCCGAAACCCATCGTGGCAAAGCAATCTGAGAAGATATTGTAAGGCTGAACCAGTGGTTTTCCCTCGCGGGTCAGCGAGAAATACCAGTTCAGGTTTCCGTCGTGTCCATATTTTTGAAGAAAATCTGCACCGTGAATCGCCATTTCCAGCCACTCAGGCTTTTGCTCCACCTTGTTGAAAAGTGTGGAAAACATCCAAACCTGACGCCCCTGCAGCCAGATGAACTTGTCTGTGTCGAATACATTTCCCTGACGGTCGAGGCAGGAGAAATAGCCTCCATAAGTCTCGTCTTTCGAATGATTTTCCCAAAACGGGATCACCTTATTCAGTAATTCGTTCCGGTATTGTTCAGCCAATTTTTTTAAATCCTTTTCCATCGTTTCTATTTTTTAAGTTGATGATTTGTGACAAATATAGGTGGTGTACGAATCCCCGGACAAACTTCACCCGCAGGAATTACAACCTTTCCATTTCAAATAAAAGCGCAGGTAGTTACCGTTGATTCGGTGGCCATTTCTCCAACTCTTTCCCAACCTTTTGACACCTTATTGAAGACCAGTACCTCTTTTGAAAAACCGGGGTGATTCGTCAGCATCATATCCTTCTCATTTTGGTATTTTTGTTTTTCGTATACAGATGTAGCCTTGTCAATAGCAGTATTCAACCTTTCTGTCCGGTTAAAAAAGATCCCGGGATCACCGCCAAACAGTACGATATGGTGGGATCCTACCGCAATTCCTGTTCATGCTGAAAGTTTGACGATGTTGTTGCCGGAGGTGATATTCCCTTCCCAGCTCCATCGTTGAATTGAACAGGAATATTTCCAGAAACTGCTGAGAAACTTGGAGATTTCATCTTCCTTATATTTCCCGCCAATAACGTAGATACACCACTCAGAACCATCATTCTGACTCACCACCACAGCATGCGAAAGAGCAACCGGCAGTTCCTGCCGTTTTTTCCATCCATCGGCAACTTTTCTCAGGTCAAGTGAATAAAAAGCATTTGAAGCTCCCTAAACGATCAAACCCCCTGCAACAAAGATTTCCGATCCGATGGTCGCTGCACAGGCAGAGGATATTGCTTTTGGTGAATCGGGCAAATTCTCTCCGTTTATTTGACCATCCGCAAGCCTGAAAAGGAATACATCTTTGACGGATTGATCTTTATTCTCCCCTCCCATGCTCACAACTCCCTGAGACATTGAGACACATGCAGGATAAGCCATTGGATAAGTCAATTTTTCATCTGTTTGAGAAAAGGTGCTAACTGTGAGTACAATTTTTGCTATAAAATGGATAATAGGCGATTTACAATATGGAGAACAGATCCTGCATGTTGAGTGCATGAACATCTTCAACAAATCTTTGATAACTTTCATCTGCCATATTTTTAATGGGTAAGCGGAATTGACCAAGGTCCATCCCAATATATTTCATATACGCTTTGCCCGTTGCGATACCCCCGTATTTTCCCAGTAACCTGATCATGTCGACTGATTGTTGCTGGAGATTCCTTGCTTTTGGCAGATCGCCCTTATCAAATGCGTCGATCATCTGATAATAAAGAGGGGCGGCATAGTTAAAGGTACTTCCCACAGCGCTACGGGTTCCCAGGACAAGCGCCGACAACATATTTTCGTCGCGTCCCCACATCATTTCGAATTTACCATCCATAAAATGGTGACAGCTAAGGAAATCCATAAAATCTTCATGGGTAAATTTGATTCCTGCAAGATTTGGAATGATTGGTGCAGCCTCCTGAAGGAACTCAAACATCGGTACAAAACATCCGCTTAATACCGGAATATGATAAAAATAAACCGGGGTTTGAGGAACTTCCTGTGCAATGATCGCACAAAATTCGGCCAATTGTTTTGCCCCTGCCGGTTTAAAATAATAGGGTGCGAGCAAGGCGATCGCATCCACTCCGTTTTCTGTGGCATGTTGCGCATTTTCGATACACTCTTTGTAGGAGGTGCCACCCACCAGGTTAATAACTTTTACCGTTTTTTTCTGTCTGGACCGGGCTGTCCAGTTTTCAACCACTTTCATTTTCTCTTTCTGAGAGAGGGAGACCCCTTCACCGGTCGAGCCATTGATAAATGCACCTACGACCTTGTTCTTCTCTAAAAAGTCGTAATATCCTGGAATAGCATCATATACTACTTCACCATTTTTATCCATCGGTGTGAATGGCGCCGCAATAAGTCCTTCAAATCTGTTCATAATGTATATTTGTGTTTTTAATGTACTTTTATTTCAAATGTTGACGCGGGTAAACCATCTTCGTTGACCAGGTTAACCTGTGAAAAAGGTTGCCACCCGTACCTTATCTGTTTAATATTTTGATTATCTGTTTTAAATACGATCTTCTCATTCCTGATTGCTGCCGTAACCGGATGAAAAATCCAATCACAGACACTGAATTCAAAAGGGCTGTACAAAGATAAATATCTTCCAATATTTTCTGAAGCTGATCAGGATATCGCTCTGTATCACGACCTTTAAAACCATTACTATAAGCAACAGAATTATCGACACAGCCAATCTGCAACTTACCAGCTTCTGTTTGCCCAAATCCTGTAAAGGGAATTGAGACCAAAATGGAGATCATCAGAAATCCATTATAAAATTGGTATCTCATGTCCTGTTCTTAAATAATTTTTTTATTTGCAGAATAGGTCAGCCCTGCAATCTCATGCAAGCACCCATTTTCTAATGTGACCGGGACAAATGTATCTGCCTTTCCCATCTGTAAATAGTATGTTTTTAAAGGTCAGATGGAATTGTAGATCCGCGAAGCGAATCACCTGGGAACATTTTCATTTCGGTTATGATTTCTCAACCATGGCTATTTCATTATTCTTTTTTTACCAGATTTCCCAATACCCCGGGTAGCGGAATTTTCTGAAAGTACAGCTCCTTTACCCCCTCATAAACAATTCCAATAGTATTTTCATCCACCATTGTCAGGCAGGAGTAACCATACCCGCTTTGGGAATTCAATTCTACCTGTAAGGACGCCGGCCATGTCGCACCACCATCCAAACTTGCCTTGATGGTCATATTCGCCCGGTCGGTTTTATTATTTGGGTTGGAGAAAAACAATACCTGTTGGGAGACACCATTAATTTTCACAATGGCACTGATGATACTCGCCATGCAATTGGGTTCGGGCAGCGCTGAATTGGAGGAGGAGTGAGTAATCCAGGTTTTCCCAAGATCATTTGTAACGGCAACAGCACGACCGTTTGTCGCCCCCTTGTCTGTTCGGTTCCGGTCATCTCTCATATTGAGCATCAGGGTTCCATCGGCAAATTCAACAATCTGTGATTCTGTCGTATTTGATTTCGCCCCAGTACCTGCTTTCCATGTTTTGCCATGATCTTTGCTATAAATCAGAGTTGACCAGGGTATCTGATTTGCATCTTTATATTGTGCGGGAAAAACAAGCGTTCCGTCGTGCATGGTAATTCCATTGCCAGGATCCTGGAAGAAGAGGAACCATTCAGGCCTTTTTATTTGTGAGGTGATATTGATTGGATCGGACCAGGTAAGTCCATCATCATCACTTTTTACCAGCATAAATTGGCCGGTTTCATCGGGTGTCAAACCAGGTCCGGAGCTTCCCCAGACCGATTTTCCGGGTTTTCCGTGTCCCCAAAGAGCAGCAACCCAAATGGTACCTGTGGTTTTGTCAACCAGCACACATGGATCTCCGATCCCGTTCTCGCTATTTGGTCTTCCTCCCCACTCCCCCATATCCATGATTTTTTTCATTGGCAGCCAGGTTTGCCCGGTATCTGTACTCCGGCTCATCCCAACGTCAATATCTCCCTGCAGGTCGCCACTACTATGGTATCGGATATCATAAACTGAAATTAAAGTTCCTGCATTAGTAGTTACCAGACCAGGAATACGGTAAGTGTTGACCTGATCCTGACCGGCAACACGCATCAATATGGCTGGACGGAAAACAAATTTTGAGTCAGGGGTGATTTTAATGATCAGATTATCACTAAACAGAAGCTCTGCATCCTGAATTTCAAAGCTATTTGTCAGCAATACATTATTTTTCAATGCAAAAAGAAGGTTGATCAGGTTAGGGCCTGTTGGCACAAGCCTCTCTACTTTAATTTGGGTTTTGATCCCGACAATTTGGGTTTGACCAATTTGCTGATTATCTGTTCCTCCATAAACTGCCGAAATAGACGCGATTCCTTCAATCTGACTGGAACGGGTAAAGTTAAGCGTGATATTTTTAAGCGTCCTCTTTTCTCCACCCTCATTCAATTGAAATTTAATTGAATAGAGTAATTCATCGGACTTTCCTATCATTACAGGAATTCGTACCGGTGACAACTGAACCCCTGAAATCCCCGTCTGAACTCCTGACGGTATACTTTTAGCACAATGGGAGGTTGCGACCAAGGTAATCAACAGGACTAAAATTTTTTTCATGATGGAACGCTTTATTACATTTCGAACAACCATTCTTTAATTTAACAAAGTTAGGACAAATTGCCTGACTGGTAAAGCTGTAGGGAAAAAGGTAAAGAATATCCTCATAAAAGTTTTTTTGAAAAGTTTAATTTTTTATATTTGTCTTATGTAATACATAATTTACCAAAATTAGATGATCAATTTCTATTTACCAAATATTTTGTCCATTTTCTTTTAATTTTGCATGTTATGAATCAGAATGAGCTCAAATCAGCGATATCACCAATTGATACAAGTAGCCTTGTCGATAAGGTGGAGATGCAACTGATCGATTTTCTTACCCGGAAAGAGTTAAAACCAGGTCAAACTATTCCAAAAGAAATGGAACTGGCTGCAGCAATGGGGGTAAGCCGCACCGTGATTCGAGAGTCATTGACCCGTCTAAAAACGATGGGATTAATTGAATCGATCAAGCACAAAGGTATCGTAATTAAGAGTCCGGATCTTTCGGATATCCTGCAAAAATCGATGATTCCTGGAATTCTTGACGATGGAACATTGAAAGATGTATTTGAAATGAGGCTGATCATCGAGGTAGGAATGGCTGATCTGGTAGTTAACCGGGCCACTGAAGAAGATATTGAAGAACTCTACTCAATTGTCAAAAATGAAACCGAACAATCAGAAAATACCCTGTTTAATGTCGATTATGAAATAAAGTTTCATGGTAAACTGTACGACATGACCGGAAATGAAACCCTTAAAGGATTCCAGCGAATGCTTCTTCCTGTATTTAAGTATGTATATACCAGTGGATTAATAAACGAAACATTCGCTAAAAAGAGATATGTTTCCCACAAGGAACTAGTTGAAGTACTTCGGCTTCACGATGCGGATAAGTTTCGAAAGGCTATGAGGAAACATCTGGAGAATCACTTTATCAGAATCTTCCTTCAGAATGATTTAAAAACGGAATGAAACCCTACAAAACATCCGGAATCTAAATTTCAAATCTGCGCCCTGTTATTCTTTTTGAAACCTTTATAGATTAGGTATAAAACGTAAATTGCACCTACCACTATAATTATAGCAATCAGCTCTTTATAATATCTGTCAAGTATTTCTTTCTGGGAATAGAAGAAATAACCCAGCATGGCAAGAATGATATTCCATGCAGTTGCCCCAATTGCGGTAAATAGGATAAAGTCACCCATTTTCATATTGGCTAACCCGGCCGGCAGTGAAATTAAATGACGGATTCCAGGAACCAGCCGTCCGATCAGTGTGGAGATCTTGCCGTTTTTAAGGAAATAACGTTCGGTTTTTTCTATTGCGGATTGATCAATCATCATCAAGTGGGCCAGTCGTGTGTTGACAAATTTCATCAATAATTTATTTCCCAGCCATTTCGCCAGATAGTAATTAATCATGGAGCCGGCCACAGCGCCCATCGAACCGGAAAAAACAACCAGGAAGATATTCAGATCTCCGTTAGCAGCTTTAAAGGCTGCAGGTGGAATAACCAGTTCGGAAGGGAATGGGATAATCGTGCTTTCGATTCCCATAAGTAAAAATACAGTCCAATAGGTGATATGATCCATATACCAGCTAAGAATCTGCTGAAAAATTGCGCCCATAAATTAATTTTGGACAAAGCTAAGATTTTCCTGGTTCAAAAGAAAACGGTGAAAATTGTTGAATGGATTCAAAAACTATTGGAATGGGTGAAGATATTGATTCGCCACAATTAATAGAGCTGCTTTTCAATGAATCCGTAGATTAGTTAACCACTGTGTCAGTACCCCGGCCTCGGGAGCGAGATTGTGCTGCTCCCAATCACCAGACTCATTAAGAATAACCTGGCGATAACTACCTGTGTTATCCTGCTCAGGGATAAAAACACTACAACCCAAACTACCCATATCAGCACCCTGCGAAACCGGCTGACTTAATCCTCCATCGCTTGCGGGCAAAACTAGTTTCATGTAATAAATTATATCAGAGATAGCAATAAGTGTATCCGCTTTCACTGAGAGAGCTATGTTTTTTTTTAAATCGGCAGAAGATATTTTAGTCTCGGTTGAAAATACCCATGGAGTCAACCTATTAAAGGTATATACCTCTCCCGCAGGGGTTATTGTAAATCCGGAGTGCTGGTATCCCCATGCATAGTTTACATATTCATACTGAAAATAACAGTCAGTAAGAGCCACCTCGTCTTGCTTATCCTTACAAGAACATTGCAAAACCAAAACACCCAGTAATATCCACAATCTAGTCATCCTACTTTTTACTAATTCGACAGCAGTGGGTTTTCAACTTTGCCGGCAAAAAGTATTGCACCTGTATCCTCTTCTGTTATCAGAAACAGAAATGGACGCGTAGCATGAAACTCCGGTTCGCCAGGCCCAATGCTGGTAAGCCCAATCCCTATGGAGGTAACAGCAGCAGCCTCGGTCCCCTCCTCACTTACTTCGATAAACGACTTGTGCTTCACATTGGTAATAAAGAGTTGGTCAGTAGCATTGATTTTGGAAAAATTGGCCTGGGTTTTTGAAAAAGCCACCGACATACCGAGGGAGGATAAAATATCGTTCAGTTCGCTTTCCCATGTGAATTTGAACCGGGGTACCCAGACATCCACTTTTGTGCTGCTGCTCAATGCCGTTTTTAGATTTGCCCAAGCCGCCACTGTCAGTTGACTCATAATCTGATCGGGAGTTTTCCCAGCATCCGGAAGAAGAAGGATCATTCCAAACTTTCCACGTCCATATGGCATCTTAAGCGACTTAAAACCTGACTGTTCCGAATAGCCAAACTTCTCTTTAATTTTCATCAGCGGAACAGTTGCCGTCGAACCTGAAGCAAGCGTAAAAGCTCCATCTGTAGTATTAGCCTTCTCGAACTGAATATCCCATTTCCCGTTAAAATAGATGGCATTGATCAGAAACATGATTTCGTCAGCTGAAATCTGATCAAGAATCTTTGGAATTTTCCCATTTGTTTTCTCATTTACCCAGTTATTGATCGTACTCAACGCGGTTTGATCAAAATCGAGTCTTTCGACACTTGCCTCGTAATATTTCTGATTGGTGGAAATAAAAGGTGCCAAAACCGGATAGGTTTTCCTGATCCAAATCGAGTTGGCAATATTCATCACCACGTTGGGATCAGCCTTTTTTAATGCAGTAACCAGATCAAAATAAATCTGGTTAATCTCGTCAACAGTAAGCCCATTCAATCCCAAAGCACTGATAATCGAACTTTTAGTGTCGCCCTCTGCCCCATTAAGTGCCATTGAGAGCGCCAGCGAAATGCTTAATGGAGACACCATTACGTTATGCCCCTGGCTGTCAGGCAATTTATTAAAAAGGCTAAAGGTAAATGAGTTATCAGCTTTTACCAACTGCAAAGATTTTTGAGTCATTACAATATCTCCCGGTACAGGATCTGGTTCTACACGATTGGAACACCCTGCCAAAGAGAAACTCAGTACCAATAAGAGGGCATAGATTTTATTTTTCATCGGTATTTTTTTTATTTTTTTCAACAATACGAACTTACTCAAATGCTATCGATCGATAGCCACGCTCTCTAGTTACATCCAATATCCAATAGATGATATTCGTTTCTATAAAGTTGCAATTTTATTTGAAATAACGCAACCAAAAGGGTAAAATAAATCTCTTATGCATAAACGTATCTTTTAACTTTAAAAACAGGGGCTGAAAACCAGAAGAAACCGATTCAATACTGCCATTTCAAAGATCTTTGTGCACAAATATGTTTCTTTTTCGTTCTTTAACATATTTTAAAATTAGTGATGCGAATTTTGATGTTTCTTCAGGCCTGATTTTTGCTGCATTACAATTAAAAAGATTTTGTGACCGACCTTGAAGAAACCATAAAAAAATGTGCATCCGGCGACCGGAAAGCTCAGACTACACTCTACATGCAGTTTGCATCAAAAATGTATGGTGTGTGCCTGAATTATTCAAAAGATGCTGCTGAAGCTGAAGACAACCTTCAGGATGGATTTATTCGTGTATTTACAAAGATTGATCAATATGGTTTCAAGGGGTCGTTCGAAGGGTGGATGCGCCGAATAATGGTAAATACATCGCTAGAAAAATTCAGAAAAAATAATCATCTCTATCCCGTTGAAGATATGATGGTTTTCGAAAATATACAAAATGACGAACAGACATTATCTGCCATTTCAGCAGATGATTTATTGAAGATTATCCAGGAACTTCCACCACGATACAGAATGGTATTCAACCTTTATGCCATTGAAGGATACTCGCATCAGGAGATTGCCAAATTAATGAAAATTAATGAAGGGACCTCCAAATCGAATCTTTCAAGAGCAAGGGTTATCCTTCAAAAAAAGGTGATAGAAAATTTTGGTTTGGGAAAAAATACGGTTACAACAACGTTATGCTAACTGAACACGATGATATAGACAAATTATTCCTTAAGACATTAGGTGAATATGAAAAGACACCACCGCTGTCTGTTTGGACCAATATCGAAAAACGGCTCGACCAACGTTCATCGGGTCGTATTATTATGCTGCGAACGATCTCAATAGCTGCAGCCATAATCCTCGCTTTGCTTGCCGGATGGTGGCTAACCAATCCTGAAAGGGAGGGGTCGCAACTGCAAAACAGCATTGTCAGGCAAGAGGTGATTATGAACAAAACCGATCAGCCAAAAAATATAACTTTAGATAAAACCATGGTTAACCCTGATAAGGTCAAGTCCGCTCTACCTCCCGAAAAGAATCCGGTGTTACCATCCAAAGTTTCATCACTCGCAGCATTCGCTCCAAATACCACTTTAAACGGAACAAACGGACAACTCTCAACATTGAAGCCGGGTGAAAGGGTTCTCCTTGATTCCGAAAAGGTTGTACTCGAAAATGTAGAGCAGAAATTCAAAGTAATCAAAAAAATCACTGAATGGATCGCAGATAAAGTTAGCGACGATACCCTACGTTCATTTGATTCCAAATCTACTGCAAAAACGGCTATTGCTGCCATCGCTTTGAATCAATCAGCAGGAACCCCGAGCAACGATCACTTCAAAAACATCAGTGGACGCTGGAGTCTTAAAGCTGAAGTTGCACCTATATTCAACAGGCAGGCGCCCAATAACGGACAACAAGGGTATCTCAGTTCCGGATTGTCACAAAACTATTCACCTCAGAAAACCACATCTGAAAACACCTTTTCAGCAGGTATCCTGGCTGGATACAAGGTCGGTAAACGACTGGTAATCAAATCTGGGATGATTTTTAAGAACATTCGGCAAACAACGAGGAATGCTGATTTTATGGGAACGAACAACAGTTTTATTGCTTCCGGAAATACACTCCATGCAACAACTCCAACCGGATTAGTCAAATTGAATACCTCGACAACAACCAGTAACGGAGCAACTATGATTTCTGATGCCCAGATAGCGAATACCGCAATTTCTTCGGGAAGCAATGTTTTAAAGCAGAATATGCAGTTTGTCGAGATTCCGGTCCATGCCACCTATAATCTGATCAACAACAAACTGGCTCTTGGCGTATCCGGAGGAATTAGTTCCAATATCCTGGTTGGAAATAAGGCCCTGATATCTGGGAGTAGTAATTTGAGCGGAAGCGGCGAAACCGCCAATATGCGCAATGTTGTCTATTCGGGAGAGGTGGGCCTCGAAATAGGCTACCAGATCTCCAACCGGTTAACACTCACAGTAGAACCTCGTTTAAAAAATTATATCAATTCATTAAGCACAAGTAAATCTGTAAATTATAAGCCTCAACAAATGGAAATTGCCACTGGGCTCACCTATTGTTTTAATTGAGTTTTTGTTCAATTATAGGATTAGACCTTGGAAACAACTAACTTTGCAGGCTTACTTTATGCAGTTTTATGGAAGATATAAACTCCTTTAATCATAGATTTGGCCTTCCAAGGGTCGCTATTTTTCTCTCTGTAATCGCTTTTTGTGTGGTTTCAGTCGGGCTATTTTTTAACTCTCAGTCAACCCGAATGGGTAACCATATCATCGGAACCAATGCGATACAACAGGAGTTCTGTTTTACGGCTGCGCCACTTCCCGAGAAACTCGACTTTGCCAATGAAGAGGTGCCGCTCGAAAATTTTGATATTCGGGAATCGCTCGACCGTGAATTATTAAGTGTTGCTAATTTCCATTCGCAGGCAATTCTTTATATTAAAAAGACCACCCGCTATTTTTCGATCATTGAACCAATCCTCAGGAAAAATCAAATACCTGGTGATTTTAAGTACCTTGCGCTAGCCGAAAGCGGATTTCTCGATAAAGTAGTCTCTCCTTCGGGAGCAGTGGGTATCTGGCAATTTATGAGAACTGCCGCCATAGAAAACGGACTTGAAGTGAACGATGAAATTGACGAACGCTACCACATCGAAAAAGCCACTGAAGCAGCCTGCAGGTACCTTAAGAATTCGTTCATTCTCTATGGTAACTGGACAATGGTTGCAGCCTCCTACAATGCCGGGATTAGCGGTATCGGGCACCAGATAGAGGTACAGGATACCAGAAACTATTACGATTTGCTTCTGAATGAAGAAACTTCAAGGTACCTGTTTCGTATACTTGCCCTGAAACTGGTGATCGGGGATCCTGAAAAGTACGGATTTATGGTGAACGACGAGGAGAAATACCCCATCATTCCTGTAAGTGAAGTAAAGATAACCGGGAGCATCAAAGATTTCACAGACTTTGCCCGCTCCAATCATATTAATTATAAGTTATTCAAGCAGTTTAATCCATGGCTCAGACAACCGGGTCTGAAAAACGTGAAAAACAAAACATATATTGTAAAAATACCGGAAACCGGCAAATACCGCAAATTTATATTTACGGATCAACAATAATTTACCCCTTTCGGCTATAAGTGTATTCAATAAATGGATGGAGAAGATAAAATTGTAATAAGAGGGGCGCGCGAGCATAACCTTAAAAATATCAATGTAGAAATCCCTCGTAATCAACTGACTGTGATCACAGGACTGAGTGGCAGCGGCAAATCGTCGCTTGCCTTCGACACGATCTACGCCGAAGGGCAGCGCCGTTATATCGAGACTTTTTCGGCCTATGCGCGTAGTTTCCTTGGAAATATGGAACGCCCCGATGTGGATGAGATCACAGGGTTAAGTCCGGTGATCTCCATCGAACAAAAAACAACTAATAAGAATCCCCGGTCTACCGTTGGAACGGTTACAGAGATCTACGACTTTCTCAGGCTCCTCTTTGCCAGGGCGGGCGAAGCCTATTCTTACAATACGGGTGAGAAAATGGTCAAATATACCGACGAGCAGATCATTAATCTGATTATTGAGAAGTTCAACGGGAAAAGGACAATGATTCTGGCTCCGGTTGTAAGGGGGCGAAAAGGGCACTACCGGGAACTCTTTGAACAGATTCGTAAAAAAGGATTTCTCTATGCCCGGGTGGATGGTGAAATCAGGGAAATGACTCACGGATATAAAGTCGATCGTTATAAAAACCATTCCATTGAGATGGTGATTGATAAAATGGTAGTCGATCCGGGCGATCGTAAACGACTTCGTGACTCTGTCGATATCGCGATGAAACATGGTCAGGGAATTATCATTATTCTTGATGCGGAATCAGGCGATACCCGCTTTTTTTCACGTCATCTGATGTGTCCCACAACGGGAATTTCTTATAATGACCCGGCTCCTCATAGTTTTTCATTCAATTCACCCCAGGGAGCATGTCACAAATGTAATGGTCTGGGAGAGATCACCGAGATCGATCAGGAGAAAATGATCCCTGACCCTACGTTATCCATTGCAAAAGGTGGAATCGCTCCACTCGGTCCACTTAAGAACACGATGATCTTCTGGCAGCTCGAAGCATTGGTTGAAAAATTTGGGTATTCTCTCAAAACCCCTGTTGGGGAAATTTCTGAAGAGGCGCTCAATGCCATACTCTTTGGAACAGGAGACCGAATCCAACTAAAGAACTCACCATTAGGGAGTTCGATCGACTATATGATGACTTATGAAGGAATAGTAAAATATATCCTCAACCAAAGAAGCGATAGCCCCTCGAAGACAGCTCAAAAATGGGCTGAACAGTTCCATAAAAGCATGACCTGCCCCGAATGTAATGGTCAACGGTTACAAAAGGAGCCCCTCCATTTTAAGATCGACAACAAGAATATTTCGGAACTTGCACAATTAGATGTTTGTGAACTATTTGATTTCTTTGATGATATTGAAAAACGACTCACCAGCCGGCAGTTGCAGATTGCAACTGAGGTGATCAAGGAGCTCCGGACACGACTCCGCTTCCTGATCGACGTGGGACTTACCTATCTTTCGCTCGACCGCCCCGCCGGGACCCTTTCAGGAGGTGAGTCGCAACGAATCAGGCTCGCCACACAAATCGGATCACAACTGGTCAATGTTCTCTATATTCTTGACGAGCCAAGCATAGGGCTGCATCATCGCGATAATCTCCGGTTAATCAAATCGTTGCAACAGCTTCGCGATACGGGCAACTCTGTGGTTGTGGTAGAGCACGACCGCGATATGATGCTTCAGGCTGATTATCTGATTGATATGGGACCTATGGCGGGCATTCATGGCGGTGAAATTGTCGCAGCCGGCCTCCCTTCCGAAGTGCTTCAAACAAATACCCTGACAGCTCAGTACCTTACAGGTCAGAAAAAAATAGAAGTCCCTGCAAAACGCAGACACGGTAATGGCAAATCGCTAATCATCAGGGGAGCTGCAGGCAACAATCTGAAAAATATTGATGTCGATTTTCCTCTGGGTAAACTGATCTGCGTCACTGGCGTCTCCGGAAGCGGTAAATCGACCCTGATCAACGAGACATTACAACCGATCTTAAGTCAGTATTTTTATAAGTCATTGCTTGATCCTCTGGCCTACAGCGCCATCGAAGGGATCGAACATATTGACAAAGTAGTTCAGGTCGATCAGTCGCCCATCGGAAGAACTCCCCGCTCTAATCCGGTCACTTACACGGGTGTTTTCACCGATATCCGAAACCTTTTTACGCTGTTACCCGAAGCAAAAATCAGAGGTTACAAACCCGGGCGATTCTCTTTTAATGTAAAAGGTGGGCGATGCGAAGAGTGCGAAGGAGCCGGAATGAAAGTGATTGAGATGAATTTTCTCCCCGACGTGTATGTCCATTGCGATAAGTGTAACGGGAAAAGGTACAACCGCGAAACACTCGAAGTGCGTTTTAAGGGAAAGTCGATCAGTGATGTGCTCGATATGACCATCAATCAGGGGGTCGAATTTTTCGAGAGCATCCCGGCAATTGTCCACCGCCTGCGCACTTTACAGGAGGTCGGTTTGGGCTATATCACCTTAGGGCAATCCTCCACCACCTTGTCTGGCGGCGAGTCACAAAGGGTGAAGCTGGCAACCGAGTTAAGTAAACGCGATACGGGGATGACCCTTTATATCCTCGACGAACCCACCACTGGACTCCATTTCGAAGATATCAGGGTGTTGCTCGAAGTACTCAACAAATTGGTTGATAAAGGGAATACGGTAATCGTGATTGAGCACAATATGGAGGTGATTAAAGTTGCTGATCATATTATCGATATCGGTCCCGAAGGGGGAAAAGATGGAGGTCGCCTGTTGTGCAACGGTTCACCCGAAGAGATCATGGTTCTCGAGCAATCCTATACCGCAAGATACCTAAAAGAGGAGATGGGAAAGTAAACCCCCTTAATTTGTTGTTAAAAAAATCAACGATGTGACAATTCGGCAATTTGGAAATGAGGTAATTGAATAATCTGGCAATTCATAAGAAATCATTTTAATAACGCAATTTTACCCTTTGTTGTCCCTGAAATCCAATATACCAAGACCTTATTTACGTTATCCTTTCCAGTCCGGGCCCAACTTGTTAATGTCAACTCAAAGCCATACCCAGATTACCAATAATAAACCAAATTCGAATCACCAAAATCCCTAATCAAATACTACCTTTGAACAGCCAATCTCCGTATTGACTATCGATCTCAAAGAATCACAGAAATACAACAATAATTCAGCATTATATTCATGCGAACCAGGCTCTTTCTAATCGTGATCTTTTTAATGGTTGGGAAGAGCTCCTTTGCCCAAACCCCCTCTAAAAATTCATATTGGGTAAAGCTAAAAGACAAAAGTGGAACACTTTATCAAATCAGTCATCCGGAAGCTTTCCTCTCAACAAGGTCCATCAACAGGCGGATCAGGCAAAATATTCCGATCGATCAGACCGATCTGCCTGTCTCTGCAGTATATCTTGATACCCTTAAAAATCGCGGAGTTGAAGTAGTTCATACCTCGAAATGGCTCAACGGGGTAACCGTTAAAACTGCGGATACCACACTGATCAAAAAGATTGCCGCACTTTCGTTTGTCTCCTCTGTTCAACTGACTAAACCGGCTATTCCACAGAAATCAGTCATCTTCAAATTCCAGGAAAACCAATTGCAAACATTATACAATCCACTGAATTATGGTTCAGCTATTGGCCAGCTTACCCAGCTAAACGGTCAGTACCTTCACAACAAAGGCTTTAGGGGAAAAGGTATTCAGATTGCCATTCTGGATGCCGGTTTCTGGCATGCGAACCAAATCGCAGCTTTCGATAGTCTGCGCTATTCAGGACGCATATTAGGCACGCGGGATTTTGTCGAGCCCGGATCGGATGTCTATGAAAAGCACTACCATGGAATGAGCGTCCTATCGTGCATGGGGGGTAATCAACCACTAACAATGCTTGGCACCGCACCCGATGCCTCCTTTTATCTGTTTCGCTCCGAAGATGATGTGACCGAGTACCTCATCGAAGAAGATAACTGGGTGGCTGCGGCCGAATTAGCCGACAGTGTTGGAGTGGATATTATTAATTCATCCCTGGGGTACTCAGAGTTTGACGACCCAAGGATGAACCATAAATATTCCGAAATGAATGGAAAAACGACCCGGGTAACTCAGGGTGCGAACATGGCCTTTCAGAAAGGAATACTGGTTTTTAACAGTGCAGGTAATGAAGGGACTAATTCGTGGAGATATATCATTGCGCCATCTGATGGAGTAAATGTGATTTGTGTCGCTGCCGTTGATAAGAATGGCATACGCGCCTCTTTCAGCTCTGTTGGTCCGCCATTGGGTATTGCGATCAAACCCAATGTGGCGGCAACAGGATTGTCAACATTTCTCATCACCAGTACAGGTAGTCCGGGTTCCTCAAGCGGAACCTCCTTCTCATCACCGGTCATGGCCGGAATGGGGGCTTGTTTGCTTCAGTCCAATCCCTATGCAACGGCAAAACTGATCAAAGTAGCTATTGAACAGAGCAGTAGCATCTACAATAAGCCCGACACATTGCTGGGTTACGGAATCCCTGATTTTGAAAAGGCAGACAATTATCTGAAATTAAATACTGCCGTCCCGCTTTATCACACAGCTTCGTGGAGCGTATCACCAAATCCGTTTAACGACTATATCACACTCCGAAATCTTATTCCGGTTTCGGACGATAACTGTCTCATAAGCATCTACAATCTGAAAGGCATATGCTTATGGCAGTCGGGTGTCACCCCTTCCGGGACCATTGTACTAAGAAACCTCTCTAAATTGCCCACGGGTTTTCTGATATTGTCTATACGGTACGGTGGGAAAGAAGAGCATCATAAAATGATAAAAACGACCAATTAAATTGAACGATGAGATCACTTATTCTTGCACTACCTTTATTTTTTGTGATTGTGGCTTGCTCCCGCCAACCCGAAATTGCACAATGGCGCGGTCCAAACCGGGATGGGATCTATCCCGGGAAAGGATTACTCAAACAATGGCCAAACGAAGGTCCGCAACTCCTTTGGAAAAGCGATCAGGTTGGCGACGGATATGGCTCACCTGTGGTGACCCACGACGCATTGTTTGTTACAGGAGCGATCGACAGCACTGCCTACCTCTTCTCGTTCGATCTTAAAGGAAACCTGAAATGGAAGATTGCCTATGGTCCCGAATGGACGATCGGATTTCCCGGCTCACGATCAGCCCCTACAGTAATAGATGACCTTGTTTATGCATCATCGGGTAAAGGAGATATTGTTTGTATAGACCGGAAGGATGGCAATAAGCGATGGTCAGTCAATCTGTTCTCCGGGCTTCATGGGAAAAATACCATATTCGGATATTCTGAAGGACTACTCGTCAAAGATCAGATGATTTACTGTTCACCCGGAGGCGCCGACACCAATGTCGTAGCGCTGAACCGGTTTACAGGAGAGTTAATCTGGAAATGTAAGGGGAAGGGGCAACTCTCTGCCTTTTGTTCCCCAAGGATCATACAACGCGGAAAACATAGTGTACTGCTCACCTTTTCAGCGCTCACGATGTTGGGAATCGATGCCGATAACGGCAAACTGCTTTTTACACATCAACAGGATACCACGGGAAATGTCCATTCAAATGCTCCAATTTATGAAAACGGATATCTCTATTATGTAGCGGGTGATGGTAACCGAACTGTAAAACTGAAGCTTGCCGAAGATGGTGAAAGCGTAACAGAGGTTTGGCGTGCCCTCCCCTTCGATAATATTATGGGAGGAGTTGTTCACGTTGGAAATCGGCTGATTGCTACCGGCCATCGCAAACTGGAACTTATGTCGCTCGATATGACAAAGGGGATGGTAACCAGCCGACTTCCGATTGGCAGAGGATCTACGATTTATGCTGATGGAATGATTTATCTTTATGACGAAAAGGGGAATGTTCATCTTGTTGATCCCTCCGGAGATACCCTTAAGGAGATCAGTAAGTTTAAGATTACTCAGGGTACCAAAGAATATTTCGCTCATCCTGTTATCGGGGATGGCGTACTCTATATCAGACATGGCAAGTGTTTACTGGCCTATAATATCAAACAAGAATGAAAATACCAATATTTTGAATCACAATAGGGCTCCTTAAAGAGCGGAGACTGGACTATGCAAGATATTAAACAAGGAAGAAACTGAAATTCTATCAATTTAAGCCAAGTTATCTGCTGTGACCTAATGGGCCTAATGGGGTTATCTTTAAGACAATATCTGTCATTTCAGGTCACTCCTTCATCCATTCAAAAACCCGGTAATGTTCTCCGTTCATACCCAGTCGGTTATAAACCTCCATGGCTTTTTTATTCGATTCATCTACATATAAACGGATACCTTTCAGCGCCATGTCAGCAGCAACAAGGGTTTTAATATGGGAATAGAGTGAACCGTAGATCCCCTTCTTCCTGAATGCCGAATCGACAAATACGGATTGAATCCATAACACTGTGCCGTTTCTCCAGTCGCTCCATTCAAAGGTGGTGAGCAACGAACCCACAACTTCATCTCCAACCACCGCTACATAATAAACGCCAAGACGTTCATCTCCCAGAACTGCGGTCACTCCTTTCCTTACAGTTTCCAGATCAAGCTTATAGTTCTCAGTTTCCCAGGCCATTGCTACCTGAAACCGGGCAATCGGATCACAGTCGGAGTTTTGACCTTTTCGAATTTCAATTTGCATCTTTCTGTTTATTGTCAAAAATAACACTTTATGTAAATAGGAATAATTCAGAAACCCCGGATAAACAATCTGATGAGATGCTATCCGGGGTCAAGATTTATGGTAATTTATCGTTGATAAGTGAGAATAAGTATTCGGTTTACGACACAAAACCCCAGGGTCTCCCCTTCACTCATTCCCTCCCACTCTCATTAAAGGCTATCACCAAAATCCTCACGGAATTTTGCGACAAGTTTGTCCACCCAATCACCGATAGGTTTAAGCTTGCCTACAAAGAAACGGAGTACAGGTGGTTCTTCACTCCACTCGAGTCCTCCAATCAGGTGACGGTTATCGTAGAGCCATTGGATACGGTCTTCGGCATATTTAATTTGCGATAACGTAAATACCCTGCGAGGGAACGCGAGGCGAAGTAATTCAACATCGGCCAGAACATCATCCCCTTTGGCATCACGGACACTTGAAATCGTACCACGTTCCATACCTCGAATCCCTGAAGCAACATATAATGCAGCAGCCAATGCTCCTGCAGGATACTGGTTTTGTGGAACATGAGAGATAAAGGCACCAGCATCGAGGTGGCATCCCAACCCTCCGGCAGGTGTAATTACTGGAATCCCCTTGGCATCGAGCGCATCAACCAGGTATTTAATAAATGTTGGTGAATGGCTGATCACATCAAAATCGAGGGTCTCAACCAGACCTACCGCCATCGCCTCAATTTCACGCACACTCATACCTCCATAAGTAAGGAAACCTTCATAAAGTGGCACCCAGTCGCGCATCTGCATATAGATATCGTGGTTATTGGTACAAATACCACCTCCACGTGTGCAGCTCACTTTACGTCCCGAGAAATAGGAGAAGTCGGTGTAGCTGAGCATTTCATGAAGAATATCCTTAATTGGCTTATTCTGGTAACCCTCTTCGCGAACTTTGATAAAATAGAGGTTTTCATTAATCAGACTGGTATCCATCAACACCTTGATATTATGAGCCTTTGCGATAGCCGAAACCTCCCGCAGATTGGCCATCGAAAATGGCTGACCACCAATGAGATTTGTTCCAGCTTCAAAACGGATATACGCGACATTTTCGGCACCCCATTTTTGAATAACTTTATTCAATTTGTTGATATCCATATTCCCTTTAAAAGGAAAATCGCTCTTGATTTTCAGCGCCTCATCGGTATAGATCTCTTCAACAATACCTCCCATCATCTCGATATGGGCTTTAGTAGTGGTAAAGTGATAGTTCATAGGAATTACCTTCCCAGGCTTCACAAAGGTCTTCGAAATGATGTGTTCCGCAGCACGTCCCTGATGTACCGGCAAAAAGTATTTCTGGTTGAAAACTTCAAGTATCGTTTTTTCGAGTTTGGTGTAACTTGCAGACCCTGCATAAGAATCATCGGCAACACTCATCGCTGCAACCTGATTATCGCTCATCGCATTTGTTCCCGAATCGGTCAACATATCAAGGTAAACATCCTTGTTCTGAAGTAGAAAGGTATTAAATCCGGCGCCAAAAATCGACTCCTTGCGTTGTTCGACAGGTAGTAAGTTCAGTTTCTGAACCACACGTACTTTGTGCATTTCGAGTGGAGTAGCATCACCACTATAAAACTTTACTGTTTTCAATTGTTCGAAATTCTCCATAATTGCTCTTTAATATTCGTTATTCGTAATTAGAAATTATTTTGCATATTTAGTCTCATGAGGATGCCGTAAATACGAATCCTTCATAAATCAGGTTTTATCGCCGCGATTATACAACTAATTAATCTTTAATCAAAACAAGTCGAAAGACTTTTGAATTGTAACCTATTATTTAGAATGGGTATTAATTCGAAACTCAAACTGATTGAATCCCAATTGTTCTGCATCATTGGTGGTAATAAAGGGATTACCTTTCCCGGGGTAAGCGATGGTTTTCTTTATCCAAAAAAGGGTCAACAAACTTACAAACCTAATAATTAGCCGATTACACCAACATCAATCAGCCGAAAGGGCGAATTTCTGTTTAAACGAAACCTTTTCAAACAGGCTGCTCCGCTCTTCGCTTCCGTTTCCACGATAACCACCGCCACCGGACATTCCTCCACCCAGCCGGCCACCGCCCATTCCGGATCCGACACCACCTTGCCTGCCACCACCCATTCCTGGCATTCCGCCTCCGGATCTGCCACCACCCATTCCGGACATTCCCATTCCGGACATTCCTCCGCCAGATCTGCCGCCATCACCTCCACCGAATGAGGGTCGCTCCATTGCATTAACTGTTATATTCAAATTTATCAGTTCATCCAAACGAACCGGATTCCCGTTAAAAAGCTCTTTTAATGGAATAGAAATCTCATATACAATATGTTGGTCATTATCTGCCCCAATTGCAATATCAATACCATTTCGATTGTTTAACATCACCTGATCCACACCTGATTGAAATCCCCTGGTTCCAATTGAGGGAATCTGCTCCTGGTAGGATGTAATAAAAGGGTTACCCTTGATTTTTTTCTCCATCGAACCAGCACCTCTTCTATCTCCTAGCCAAGCCATCTTCGTTGCCGGAAATGTAAGTTTTGACTTAAACTTTTTATTCTTTTCTTTCGAAAATAGTTCAATGGACCAACCCGCACTCATCAGCTTTCTCATTTTCATCTCTTCCTTATTCGTAAAAATGAAATAAAGGTTTTGTTCATTATTGGAGATATCAAACATCAATCCGGTTTTGTCATCATAAAAATTCAGAGGTTTATTCCATTCATTATCATTTCCATCAATGAGAATCGTCTTCCCTTTCATCCTCGATTTTATTACGTCATTCTGAGCCATTACATTCATGTTTAACATTAAGAACTGGACGAGGAGCAGCGTGAAGATTTTCATAATATTAATTTTAAATTTCTCTTGATTCCATAACCTATCGGTTTTTGACGATCAATAAGGCCGGTAGTTTAATGGCAAAGGGAATAAATTTAACCGGCATTTTTACGCCTGCGGTTCGTTCCTAGGCAGATTCCATTTCAGAGCCTATACTCTTCCTTTAGGGTACCCAAAATAGGAACTGAATTTATGTAACTTAAACAACGTAAAATAATTACGGTAGAAGTGAGATTTGGGAAGTTGAATGATATTTATTATGGCATCAATATTAAGGAGTGACTCATCAGCAATTCTGAAATTCTCCTCAAATTGAAGAATAGAAATCCTGGAATAGCTGAAGATTATTGCCAGGTTTGGAAGTAATGCACAAGATGCATCTTATCTGTTAAATTCCTGAAATTGAGCAAGATTGTTAATGGAACGTACAAAAGATGACATAATCAGAAAAAAAACCAGGATCCCACCTCCAACTTTCTGACAAGTTAGGGGTAAGGTCCCGGCTTTGAGAAACGGGGAAGTAGCGATTTTCCCAGTTATCTGTTAAAGTTCGCGAATCTTGATGTTACGGAACCAGATCGCATATCCGTGATCCTGAAGTCCGATATAACCCTCTTTGGCGATCCCTTCGGTCCATCCCGGAAAATCTTTGAATTTGCTTTTTTTCACAAGGGCATCCCACTCTGGTGTCCATAATGTGTAAGAGACCACTTTAACGCCATTCATCGTATGGGTAGCTTTACCATCTTTCACTTTGATCACAACCGTATTCCATGAACCTGCTGGATGAACGGTTTTAGGATCGCAGGCAATCATGTCGTAGAGCGATCCTGCAAGATGACTATCTATTTTATTGTCAGAGGCATCCACATTGTCGAGTACCTGAACTTCAGGAGCTGCATAGTAAATAGGTTTGCCGGGAACTTCACGGACATAATAGAAGATGCCCGAATTTCCTGCCTTGCCGGCCTTAAAGTCAACAGACAATTCGAAGTTTTTATACTTCTTTTGTTGGAAAAGGATATCTCCATTGGAACCCTGACCCGGTTTTTTCCCCTCTGCGGTAAATACTTTCATCGCATTCTCATCGATCACCCAGTTTGTGGGCATCGCAGTTCCATTACATTGTCTCCAGCCACTGAAGTCCTTGCCGTTAAAAAGCAATACCCAGCCCTCCTTTTTCTCCTTCTTCGAAAGTTTGTTTAACTCCTGCGAAAAGGAGGGAAGTGAAATCAATAATCCGGCTGCCAGCAATAAAGTCAAAAAAATGTTCTTTTTCATGATTTGAATTTTATAACACCCTCAGGGTGCAATTGATGATAATTGAATCGGGTAATTTTGACGTCAAAGATAGTGGTTAAAGTGATAAAGAACTCATCGGCAAACAAGCTAATTCGCCGATTGTAATAAAAATTTCAACCTTTCTTTCCAGCCTCAATAAAACATTTGTAATTTTGTGACTTAATAATTTTAATTAAAGCAAAATGGACTTATTTGCACCGTGGCACATCGTTATCCTCATTGGAGCCATTCTACTGCTGTTTGGAGGACAGAAGATTCCTGAAATGATGGGTGGAATTGGCAAGGGAATGAAGGAGTTTAAAAAAGCCATTAAAGATGAAGACGAAAGACCGGCAGAAGCTCCGAAAAAAATTCTCGATTCGAGTAATAAAAAAGAGCCCCTCAAAGAGTAGAATTGTCACATTTCTTAAAAAACCCTGAAATTTTAGTGCTTTCAGGTTTTTTTATTCTATTACTGTTGCAAAATTCGAGAGAACTTTATTCCCCCCCCGTTTCCCGGGATTCCCGTCAAAATGACCAATCACTTTAATGTGATAATTTTTCAGGATTGTGGCTGGCAAAACATCGAACGGGTGCTCATGTGAGAATAAAAGGAGCGGCGGATTAGCCGGCAACTGTTGCTCAATGGCAGGATCCCACTTTTTGACTTTATGACCACTGTTCCAGATCACCTCAATAAACTTACCCGGAATCTCACCATTAAAAAAGAAGGGGATACCCTGCAGATCATTTCTGTGACGTAGTTCCTGATACGAATGGTATTCCGGATTAGTTATCACGAATTGGGATACCAACGGCAAAAGTGACAAACATACCGACAGAACCATCCCCACCATTCCCATCCAAAGCCGGAATGGATTTTCCATCCGGAAGGCAGATATCAAAAGTAGTGCCAAGCCCCAGAAAAGGATAAAATTGATAAGGAGGTAACCGAATCCCACATGCTCCTTCTCTATCGGAAGAAAAATTAAAACAACAGGCATAGCCACGCAGATCAAAATCATCAGCAAGGCATTGATCCAAAATAGGATACGATCAGTTTTATCAGTCGGTGGCCCGCTAAATGCATCAATGAGATACCTGAAGTAGAAGGCAGTGAGTATCGCCAGTGGAAGTAGTACAGGTAGGAGATAACGCTCCTTTTTCTCCGGAAAGAGGGAGAGAAGCAATACAGCACTTACTACCCAAATAAAAAGAAAACCGTAGTTTCCAAACTTATCAATCCGTTGACGTGCATAAGGGAAAACAAGGGCAATAGCAGCAAACACCGTCCAGATACCCGACTGTATGGGGAAACTCCAATAATGATAAAATGGGCGGGTACTCCTTTCCAGCCACGCCAATGATTCCTGCTTTGCGATCAGCGCCGAAAACTCGGGGTGTGTAAACCAGATATAGAGTGGCCACCAGAAACTCAACACCAAAGCGATCAGCGCCATAGCGAAGAGCCCCCATTTTTTATTGTTTGCCCCCTCCCATCCATAAGTGTAAGACCTGGCAATCAGATAAGGTAAAAGCAGGGCATAAAAGGAGACCGGACCTTTACTCAAAAACGAGAGACCCATCAAAACCCCGGCACCCAAAAAGGGTGACCACCCCTCATCTTTACCCTTCATACCTTTATGAATCAGCGATATCGCCCCAATCATAAAAGCATGACAAAAGATATCCCAACTTATGTCCCGCGCCAAAAAAAAGATATAAAATGAAGTGGCAGAAGTACCGGCAACAAGAACTCGGAGCAAACGATCATCACTTATTTGGGAGGTCAATTGACAGATAAAAAAAATCATCAAAAATCCAGCTAATGCCGAAGGGAGACGCAGCAGGGAGAGGTTTTCACCGCCACCGAGTTTCATCATCACAGCGGCAATCCAGGTGGGTAGCGGAGGCTTCTCGAGACGTAACTCACCATTCATGGTCGGCTCGAGCCAGTTGTTCTCCTCAAGCATCTCACGCGCTGTGGTAAGATTTCTCGCCTCCATGATGTTTGCCTCAATGGCACCGTTATTCACCACAAAAGCGACGAAGGTAATCAGCAGAATAAGAAAAAGTTGTAGCTTGCGATTGGTCATAAGTCAACTTTACCCTTTATTCCCTCTGAATTTCATAACGATATCAATAACCGACAGTAGGATACCTAATCCGATTAAACTATAACCTAACGTTCTGTAATCTCCACAAAAAAGGCCGGCCAGAACAAAAGCGAAAGCAATTCCGGCTAGCGGAGAAAGCCTTTTCCTGTCGCCACTTTTCGTTTTAAACGCTACAAATAAAGCGATAATTGCCAGAATGATAATTGAAATTACAATGTAAATCTGGGAAGTTTCCATGATTTGATGTATTTACTAAGCATTTGTTGATTAACATTGGCTATCATAGATCAAACGCCCGTTTAATTATCAAAAATAGCAATATTTATGATTTATCCGGAACCTTTTTTAGATCTTCCAAGTACAATATTTCTGATATAGATCACAAAGCCGACAACTTGTCCGATGAGTAAAACCGGATCGTACCTAAAAATGGCATAGGTTATAATCATTAAAGAACCGACTACACTCACCAACCAAAACCTTCGGGTTAAAACGGATTCACTTTTCGATTCCGAATCGATCCATTGGATGTAAAACCGAAGGGTAAAGATAATCTGCCCGGCACTGCCCCATATCTTTAATGGTGTTGAGATCTCCTTATTGATCAGGAGAAGGAAAATATTTCCGCTGGTGTCGAAGAGAAGATATCCCATGGTCAGAATCGGAGCGATGACAATGAATGTTCTGAATAGGATGGGTATCGTTCGCCACCTCTCCTGCAGATGAAGGTTCCGGATATAGATAAAATAGACCAATACCTGACCCAGAACGATGGCAAAATCATGTCGCAAGATTCCATAAACAAGAAATACAACCGATCCTATCACACTTATCTGCCAAAAAATAACAGGGGAAATTGGTTTTCCTGCTTTCTCAGATCTGATCCATTGTACAATCATTCGGGCAGCAAAAAGCAACTGAGCGGTAAACCCGATGACGAAGACCCAAAGTGATGAGGCGCTCATTTTCTGCCTGATATTTCATAATGGATATACCGTTTTCGTATCCAGGCAAAGGCTAAAAGGTCGGCAGCAGGACCTAACATCCTGTTAAAGAGGCGATAGTTCGACTTGCCGGCGAGGCGCTTAAAATGGCGGACAGGTACCTCTCTGACAGCTCCTCCACCCAGCAGAACAAGTGCCGGAATGAAGCGGTGCATCCCAATAAAAAACGGAATCTGACGGGCTGCCGAGGTCTGTAAAACCTTGAGGGGACATCCCGTATCTGAAATCCCGTCGTGTGTAACGGTCCGGCGAATTGCATTTGCCAAGGTTGAAGTAATCCGTTTGATCCATCCATCTTTTCTGCCACTTCTGATCCCAGTAACCAACTCATATTGATTGGCATATTCCATTAAAAGGTCAAAATCAAACGGTGAAGTCTGAAGATCGGCATCGATATAACCAATAAAGGGGGTCTTCACTTGATCGAAACCTGCTTTTAAGGCAGTACTAAGTCCGCTGTTTTTCTTCAGATGGATATAGCTGAACTCAGGATAACCGGTACAAATAGATGCTAAAATCTGAGCGCTTCCATCAGTCGATCCGTCGTTAACAAACAGCACATTTGCCTTATAGGGGGAAAGTGAGAGGTATTCAGAGAGTTCTTTTGCCAGTCGTGGAAGATTCCCCTCCTCATTATAAAGTGGTACGATGATGGTAAGGAGGTATCCGGAATCAGCATTGTACTCCATTTGGGCAAAAGGTTAAATCAAATGCAAATTTAATAAAAAAGAGGTGTAAAGAATAGGTGTGTTTACCAATGTAATGGCTCATTGCCGAATTATCATATCGTCGAATTGCCAAATTATCAAATTGCCGAATTTTGAATATATTTGCGCAGCGTTTGGAAAATAAGGATTCAATAAGGAAATCAAGGATATAAAGATTTTTTACCTTTGAAACGAATCCCTGATAATAGGGGTTAGTTCCAACCGACCATTAAAAATCAAATTATTCAACGATGAAGAACATCAGGAACTTTTGTATTATTGCCCATATTGATCATGGAAAAAGTACGCTTGCCGACCGTCTTCTGGAGATAACCCAGACTGTCAGCGGTCGTGATATGCAGGCTCAGGTACTTGATGATATGGAGTTGGAGAAAGAGCGTGGGATTACAATCAAGAGTCATGCCATTCAGATGGATCATGTTCAGGATGGCGAAAAATACAGGCTAAACCTTATTGACACTCCGGGGCACGTTGACTTCTCGTATGAAGTATCACGCTCAATCGCCGCCTGCGAGGGAGCATTGCTCATCATTGATGCAACTCAGGGTATTCAGGCGCAGACCATATCGAATCTTTACCTTGCCATTGAGCATGATCTTGAAATTATTCCTATTATGAATAAAATGGATCTTCCCAATGCAATGCCAGAAGTTGTTGAAGATCAAATCATCGAATTGATAGGTTGTAAACGTGACACCATCATCAGGGCATCAGGGAAAACCGGTGAAGGGATTGATGAGATTTTGAAACGGATCATTTCCGATATTCCAGCACCTGCCGGCGATCCGGAAGCTCCCCTTCAGGGATTGATTTTCGATTCGGTCTACAACCAGTTCCGTGGCGTAGTCGCTTATGTAAAAGTTGTCAACGGAACTGTCCGGAAAGGGGACGTTGTGAAGTTCGTTGCAACTGAAAAACAATATAATGTTGATGAGGTTGGGGTGTTGAAAATGGCACTCAATCCGAGAGAATCATTAAGTGCCGGTGATGTTGGTTACATCATCTCGAACATTAAAACCGCTCGTGAGATCAGGGTCGGAGATACCGTCACCAATGTAAAACAACCCTGTTCAAACGTAATTTCCGGATTCGAGGAGGTCAAACCGATGGTATTTGCCGGCGTCTATCCCATCGACAGCGAGGATTATGAGGATCTCCGTGCGGCAATGGAGAAACTCCAGCTCAATGATGCTTCGCTCACCTATACCCTTGAATCATCTGCTGCACTCGGATTTGGCTTCCGTTGCGGCTTCCTGGGATTGCTCCACATGGAGATTGTTCAGGAGCGGCTCGACCGCGAATTCGATATGAACGTCATAACTACTGTACCGAACGTATCTTATATGGTTCATACCAGGGCGGGTGAGGATTATGAAGTTTATAACCCGGCAGGGATGCCCGATGCATCACTGATCGAACTGATCGAAGAACCTTATATCAAAGCACAGATTATCACTCGCTCAGAGTTTATTGGTGCCATCATGACCCTCTGCCTCGACAAACGCGGTATGCTTCGGAAACAGGAATATCTCACTGCCGAGCGGGCTGAACTGACCTTCGATCTTCCACTTGGTGAAATCGTCTTCGACTTTTACGACAAATTAAAGAGTATTTCAAAAGGGTATGCCTCTTTCGATTACCACATCACCGGATACCGCCCAGCCAAACTGGCCAAACTCGATATTCTCCTTAACAGCGAACCCGTTGATGCCCTTTCGACACTGATTCATTTCGACAATGCTTACAATTTTGGCAGGAGAATGTGTGAAAAACTGAAGGAACTGATCCCACGACAGCAATACGACGTGGCAATTCAGGCGGCAATAGGTGCCAAAATTATCGCCCGTGAGACAATCAAAGCAGTCCGAAAAGATGTTACTGCAAAATGTTATGGGGGAGATATTACCCGGAAACGTAAACTGCTCGATAAGCAGAAGAAAGGTAAGAAACGAATGAAACAGATCGGGAATGTAGAGGTTCCTCAAAAAGCATTCCTTGCAGTGTTAAAGCTCGACTAGCCAACATCTGACTGATATTCTGCAACTTTCTCTCTCAGGCAGATCCCGGCAGGTACGATTAAGAAGTTGCTCTTCTTACCTTTTATCTATAACAATCTGATTTGTAAATAGATCTGAGCGTGATAACGAATTTGGGTTATTAAATGGTGCAGGTACAGCTACCTGAGGTTATTTATTGAAATTTGCCTCTTTCACCGGGTTGGCGATATCGATTTGTTTGACCAGCTATTCACAGGAAATGCCCGTAAAGTTGAATCCGGTCGCCCCTAAAACCATACATTACTAAGGACATGATGCTGTTACAGACCAATACGGAGTTATTGCACCCTGGTAGCAACAAAACGGGCAATGCGATTACCGTATCAGGATTGCCGCAGAGACACTGAAACGTTATCCATGGACAACCACCAAAAATGCTGTAATTGCTGTTCCTGAATATCTTTTTACAAGTAACTGGGAGATAGCATCCGATGGGAAAATCACGCCAGCGATTTTTGGGTAAATGTTACAGTAGGACCAGGGAAATACGATGTCTGTCTTAAGTTTGCCGTAACTCAGGATACCCCTCAGCGCCAAAATGGCTTCGATATTATCATCAACGAAGAAACCGTTGGTTCATAATCTGAATGTCATTGCCACTGCCAAAAGCAGAAACAAAGCGGTAGACCTTGTCTTTAAAAATATATTCCCGCTAAACGGCATTATAAAAATCCGACTCAAAAGCGCCCCACCAGCCAAAGCTTCTTCCGATGAGATTGAAGAAGCTTATTTGCAGGCTTTGGAAGTTGACCGCCACCTGAAAGGGGAAGGAGCATCACCTGTAACATTTGGACAATAACCTTTATTTGCTTTCTTTAAGTATTGAATATAACACTTAGATAACATTATTTTAACGAATATCAGCTACTTCCGGACTATCTTTGCCTCAAATTTCCAATAATGTTTGTTGACACCCATTCGCATGTCTATTCCGAAGAGTTTAGTTCCGACAGGAATGAGGTAATTGCCCGTGCATTAAAGTCGGGAGTCAGAAAAATTATCCTCCCCAACATTGATAGCTCCACCCTAAAACCAATGCTCGACCTCTCTGATTCGCATCCCGATCTGTTTATCCCGCTATTAGGATTACATCCCACATCGGTGAAGGAGGATTTTCGGAAAGAGCTGGAGATCATGGAATACTGGTTTACAAAGCGGAAGTTCGCCGGGATCGGGGAGATTGGAATTGATCTCTATTGGGATAAGACTTTCATCAATGAACAGATGGAGGCATTCAGAATACAGATAGGATGGGCAAAAAAAGCGAGGATTCCGATTGTAATCCACGTCAGGGATTCCTTTCCTGAAGTGCTTGAAGTGATAGAGCATGAGAAAGAAGATTCACTCTCAGGTGTTTTTCACAGTTTTACCGGAACGGCAGAGCAGGCAGCCCAGGTTGTTGAGCTTGGGTTTAAGATTGGTATCGGAGGGATTGTCACCTTTAAAAATTCGGGTATGGATAGCATTGTTCAGCAAATCTCCCTTCAAAATATATTGCTGGAAACCGATTCACCCTGGCTTGCACCCGTCCCTCACCGCGGACGTCGTAACGAGTGTGCCTTCATCACCGCAACAGCCACCAAAATTGCGGCTCTGCATCAGACTACTGTTGAGGAGGTGGCGCGGATTACCACCCAAAATGCACAACAATTATTTGGATTTTAACCCATTAATTAATCAGGGATTCCTACCTTTGTTGCTAAAGAATTAGGTGCAATAACTTCTGGTAGGTTTAATTTAAAATATTGTGGCTTGCAACTGGCAATCAACAGCTGACTTGCCAATTGTCTAAGAATGTTACCCTTTTTAAAACTGTATTCGGACAGTATTCTGTGTAAAAGCTAGCCGCCAAAAGCCAGTAGCAAATTATATTGACAAAGTTTTATTTACTGCACATTTCGTTATAGAACAGATTATTAATTGCAACAAAATGGATTCCGGTAAACAATCAATTCTGATTATCTATACAGGTGGGACGATCGGTATGCGCGAAGATCCCAAGACCAAGACTCTCTCTCCAATGAAGTTTGAGATGATCCAGGAGGAGATTCCTGAACTACACAAACTCGGATTCGAGATCGAATCGGTGACTTTTAATCCTCCTATCGATTCTGCCAACATGACTCCGGAAATATGGATCAAGTTGGCTAAAACAATTAAGGAAAATTATTCAAGGTATGATGGGTTCGTGATTTTACATGGAACCGATACCATGGCTTACACCGCTTCGGCGCTGAGTTATATGCTTGAAAATCTCGATAAGCCGGTGATCATGACAGGATCGCAACTTCCCATTGGGATTTTACGTACCGACGGCAAGGAGAATATCATCACAGCTATACAAATTGCTGCGGCAAAAAAAAATGGGAAAGCGATCGTTCCCGAAGTATGTATTTATTTTAGTTCCCACCTCTTCCGGGGAAACCGCACAACCAAGGAGGACTCACAGCAATTCAGTGCCTTTACCTCACATCACTATCCCAAGCTGGCCGTAGCTGGGGTCGATATCAGGTATAATTACGAGAAAATCAACTATCCCCGAAGTAAAGGAATTTTGAACATAAACACCTCCATTGATGACAATGTTCTGATTTTAAAGATCTTTCCAGGCATTAACCGCAGATATTTTGAAGCAATCCTGGCCCTTCCGGGATTGAAGGGAATTATCCTCGAATCGTATGGCTCTGGTAATATGCCCACCTATCCCTGGATATTCGAGGCCATCAGAAAATCGACCCTTTCGGGGATTGTATTTATGAATGTCAGTCAATGTCCGGGCGGACAGGTAAAGATGGGATATTACGAAACCAGCCGCGAGCTTCTCGAAGCAGGTGTCGTGAGCGGAAAAGACATTACTATTGAGGCGGCAGTTACCAAAATGATGTTCCTGTTAGGTCAGCAACTATCGGTTGAAGAGGTGAAGTCCTATCTTGCTCAAAATTTAAGCGGGGAGATCGAGAATTAGGATCTATTCAGCTGGTCTCCATTCCAATTTCTGGGATTATTAATATTAAAATTGTCCCTTATAAACGGAATCAAAGCCCAAATCATTACAAAATACAATCACCTATTCTGTGTACATCCAATTACACAATTTACAGGCAATCGAATCTGGTATCCCCTTAAAACCAAAACCATTCCACCGGTAGGCTGCCACCCTCCTTCCCTTTGTGGTTTTATCAGGCTGAATAAAGGAGTCCCCTCGGTGAAATGCGCACAAGACGGTATTATCAATTGGAGAAATCCGGGCATCAATCATTGGCCATGCGAGCGCAGAACCGCGCCACCGGGCAATGAGCCCCCTGTTATCCAGATCATAGACATAAGGCCGTACATTCATCTCACTGTCAAGCGTTGAGTAGTGTTTTTCGAGGGCAAACAAATACTCATTTACACCATCTAATTTGGCAGGACTGACCGAAACAATCGACATCGGATGGGTTTGCCATACCATTTTATCCTTCTTAAAAGCCTGCAGGATAATCCTGTTCCCCTTGCTATCAGATACTCCCACTGGTTTCAACGTATAATCATTTATTTTTAGAGGCGAGTGAGTATAGGTAACAGGGGCAAACGGATATTCAATACGATCAGTAATTTCGGGATAAAAAGAGTTTCGTTTTGTGTGGGTCACAATTCCGGCACAACGGAATTTTCCATCACTGATCCGGATATCGGCAATCAAACCCTCTTTTGTGGCAGGATATTTCTGATCAAACAGATGGTTTCCAAGTGAGAAGAAGACGGGTTTACCATCGATTAACTCCGGCTTTTGAACCACATGGGGATGACTCCCAATAATCAGATCTGCTCCATTTTTAATTAACCATCGTGCAGTCTCCCTTTGTTCCCGGTTGGGCCAATCCAGCAATTCATTTCCCCAGTGAATAGAAACCATCACAATATTGGACAGGCTTTTTGCCAGCCGCAATTTCTGCGCAACCTCAACAGAGGGGATGCTATTTTTGGAGCTGTCTCGGCACATTACAATATTGAGCGAAACAAGGGAGATAACCACACCCCTGACGGTCAGAAACTGTGGCGAATTTTCTAGTGACGAGGGGATAATACCATTTTCATGTAACGCTTCAATCGTCTGACTCCTCCCTCTCTCCCCCAGGTCCAGGTGATGATTGTTTTCTGTTGATATGATCCCGAATCCTGCATGCTTTAACATTGAAATATCTGCCTGGTCAATATTAAAAACCGGCGATTCAACTTCAGATTGAACTTTATCCTGACGATTTCCGACTGCCCCTTCGAGATTACCCGCAACAAGATCAGCTGACCGAAACAGCGGTATTAAATGTTCCCATGGAAATGTTTTCCGTGACGCTATCTCCTCCTTAACATTACGCGACAGAAGGATATCTCCCACGAAGAGCACCCTGATCTCTGAATGATCAGCCTGTCCACTGGCAATATTCGCTAAATAAAGGAGAACTAATAACAGGTATTGGCCATGCCAGAGGCTTTTTGACCGGTTACAAAGGGTTTTATCCATGGTAAAAATTCCTGTTTTGCTGCTTTTTCACGCCACTCTTCATCATTTATTAACTGATTGGATTTGAACTCATAATAGGAATAGATAGCGCCTTTAACAATCTGATGTCTCCCATAAAAAGGGACGATATAATTCCACTCCATAGAATTCCCGACAGCAGACAAAAGATATGGAGAATGTATTCCGTCACCTGCAACATCGGCTATCTTCGCCATTGGGTCGGGGTTCGACAGGGCATAATCCTTGTTCGAAAGACTGTTGAAAACCAGGAAGAGATGTTCACCTGTCCGGGCCACATAGAGGATCTTCTCGCTCTCATCGTTGCTGAGGGTTTCCCCTTTAATCTCCTTTTCAGCCATCATCTGAAATGCCCGGGCTTCCTGTGCAGCTTCCTTTAACCTTGAGGTGATTCCGTCGTACAGTGACCGTTTTTCAGAACTGAAGGCATCCTGAATATCCGTCTTGCCTGCAATTGTTTTGGATACCTGGGTTATGGCACTCTCAAATAAAACAGCGATGGCTCCAAATGTTTGGGGATCAGGTTCAACAAATCCCCTTGGCGCCCGCATAAGTATCTCTTCGAAGCCACCCTCACCGCATTCGGCAGCTGTTCGTTCATTCACAAGCACCGTTGCATGTCGAAGGGTTGCCCATGTTGCCAAACCGGTTTGGAGACGTTTTGCCTGCCAGATCTCCGGATCTTTAGTCCTGTTTAACCCCATACCTGGACTGGCCCACTGAACAGCAATTGCATTGATCCACTGGTTGTATAAGTTTTCCTTAATTTCTGTGTTGCTAAGATTGTCTTTAAAATTTTGTTTCAGATTGCCGATCACCTTTCTGAGCGGAGGATATTTTTCATAATCCGATTCAAGCAGATCTTCAGCCAGGCCATTCCCTAATGCGGTGGCCAGATCGAGACCAGAAGTGAGCATCCGCTCTCCTAATGGGCCCTTAACCTGCAAGTCAGCCGGTGCATTGGGATGAAAGACCGTTGAATACAAAACTTCATTATCGAAACCCCACGACAATGGGAAAATAGTGAATTCCTTCTGAGGAGAGTGGCAATAGGGGGGAACAGTTTGTTTCAATTTATTCCAGGCCAGGGGGGATCTCGAAGGAGCGATAAACCCGGTGTAACTGTTAATCCATTTTCCTGCAAATGCAGTGATCACATCTGGCAACAGGTTTAACTCCGCCACTACCTCCTGTTTATTTTTATAGATCGTGGTGAAATAACGGAATGCTTTAAAATAGCGCCTCATCTCAGGTGATGAGGTGTAATGCCCCCTTGGCTTCAAATCAGAATAGGCATAATTCTCCTTAATGATTTCACTTAGGCCATCCTTTTCATTCTTAATCCGTAACACCTCCGGATTCGTGCTGTTCCCTGAATAGAACTCTTTCAGCACTTCAAAAACGGGTAACCAGGCAGATTTCTGATTGGACTTTTTCAGATAGCCATCCGCCTCAACGACAAATCTCCAGAAGTTGGGTATTGCTTCATCCCGCTCCCTGACGATAAAGAGTCCCTGGTATGCTGCGCCAAACAGTTCCCAGAACAGATCGGTCGTGACAATATAGGGTCTCGTGGGGGCATTCCGGTCGTAGCCATTACACAAATAGTTCTCTGTTTCATAAAGCTTATAAAGCTGGTCATCGCTGTTGGGACGGAAAAGACCTGCTTGTTTCTGAAAATGGTCCAGATCTTCACCGGAGCCAGCAAACATCCAGGCATTAACAACGTCGGCTAAAGGAAGATCAACCGGATGATAATCCAAAGTATAACATCCGTTTGAAAAAGTGAGGCCAACAATCCCCTTTCCATCGGGTACAGATGATGGTGTGGAGACAAACTGAGATCCGGGAAGGTAAACCGCTTCACTTTTGGACAAAAGGCTAAAAATCCCAATCCCCTGTTTCCCCTTTTGCCAATGAACCAATCCCAATCCGTTGGGAGTTGGGGTCATGGTACCATTAATTTTAATACCGATGTTCATGGGTTTGGAGTCTCCCCAATATTTTGAATCGTACCTCGCCACAAAATAACCATTGTTTTTATCTTCCCAGATCAGCTGATGACCAGCGGGATGGAAAGCAACAGGTAATGCCCAAACGGCTGTCATTTTACTCGGATCAGCGCTTGCATCAAAGTCGTTTGTTTTTGAAAATGTTTTGGGCGGTCCTACCACCTGATAAAAACGATGGCCAGTTTCGGTAACCGACACAATCCGGTAGCTCTGATCGCCGTTGTCCATTCCGAAGAAGAGGCGGTAGGTATAATATTCCTTCTCCGTCTTGTTATCGTAGCTGGTAATAAACGGCCTTGGACAAACCAGAAGCCTTCGGAGTGTCTTTGGGGTCGAGAAAATTGTTTTACAATGCCAGGTGTTGCTGGCTTTTTCAATCCGGCAGATTTCATAACCGGACCCTTTGGCCCCCATCAAAAATAGAGTATTCCCATTGGGATGCCATGTGATCGCTTTCGCTGTAAATCCCTCGGGCAAGGCAAAACTTTCAGAAACATCACCTTTGCCTAACTGCCAGAATTTAATCATGGCTTTCCCATCCGGTTTGGCTACAATTGCAGCCACAATGATCCCGGCTGGTGAAACATCATAATCGACCACCTTCTCTCCAACTGTAAAAGTTAGGTGGCTCTCCTTCGATGGCGATGGGATGATCTGCAGCTCGGGAATCGCAAACACCCCATCCATAATCGCTGTTGTGTCAGATTTAGTCACTTCCGTGATAACGACCGGATAGTCTTGCTGTGCCAACTCAGGTTTGAATGAAAAAAAAGGAAAACACAACAGAATCAGCAGTAGAATGTTAACTGATCTTAAGATTCTTAATGGATTCATAATGATTGGGTAACTGATGGGCTATTTTTAAGGTTTTTTAAACGTTTACTCTCAGGAATATCAATACTACTGAAGTCATGATGAACCAAATTTCCCATGTCGCTCATATTTCGTAAAAAGCAACAGGTATTTTTTCCCTTTACTGTCAAAGGGAAAGAAAAGTTTATAATCGTTTCTCTCTGTCCGGAAATGACTTTCCATAGTTTGCCCTGTGAAAAAATTATTCAGATAATCACAGTCCTGAATCTGGCACTTATAATAGGAACTATTGAAAAAAGGTTTACTTAAGCCCTCTTGGTTATCATATTCGTTGATCTCAAGAAAGGTCATTTGCCCGTTGAACTGAGCACTTGTAATAAGTGAAACGGAAGGAAACTCCTGTTTTTGATTGGATAGAAATTTCAGGATTTCAGGTATTTCTCCAATTTTGGAGGTGTCTGCGAGCGCTATTGGTATTTTATCAATCGAAGTTTGATAGCGGGTGATGATGTCGTTTGCTTCAGAAACCAATTTTTGTTGCTCATTTTGTCGGGTTAAATAATCACCCACAAACAACATTGAAATAATGATAACAACCAGACCCATTGTATAAGACAGGAACTCCTTTGTTAAAAAGGTGGTCTCTCTGGCTTTAAGATCCGATACCTTACTGTCGGCAATTAAACTAATATTGAGACTTATATTTAAAATGGCAGAACATAATACCAACACAGTAGTTAAACCGATAAATGAAAAGATGAAACTTGATGTCCGACCTGTAAATACATTAAGGTCAAAGGTATTTGTCACCACAAAACCAATGAAAAACAGGGCAATCAGGGATATAGTTATGATCATTGTCCATGTTGTCCAATTTGCAAGCTTGATTTTGGTTGAAGTCTTCATATTTGCTAAATTATTTGTCGCCAATTGCACCGTTTTTATTCAATAATCAGGTTTCCCGTTTTAGGATATTTAACCGAATATTTCAAATCCAAATCCTTTTTATCTCCCGGATTTATGGCAAACTTCCACTTTATTTCACCGGTTTCAGAATCATACTTTGCACCAGAAATATTTAACGCATTTACCTCTATATCTGCGGCAGTTGAAACCGGAACCTGGTCAAGGACAATCATATTAATTTCCTGATTCTTATTGTTTTTTACCGTAGTTTTCCAGGTTCTTGTTTCCTCTTTTTTATTGCCGATAAATTGTTTGGTGGTGAAGTCCCTGATCTTTTCACGGCTCACTGATACCTTCTTATCCCTGCCTAACGATATCTCCAGGGTATCCGGGGCATAACGAACATCTAAAAGAGTTTTGCCTACATAGGTGTCCTCAAAGAAAACATTGGCTTCACCCTCGAGCAGGCTATATTTCTCCCAATCGATAATACTTGCAATTAAGAAGGCATCTTTATCAATCTTAGGGACACAGTAGTATTGATAGATTGCCGGCAAATCATAAAACTCAATATCGACAATATAGTTTTTGTTGTCAGATTTAATGGTATAAGGGGTTTTAATTTCAAAATTCACCGTAGTCTGCTTCTCTATCTGAGCTGTTGGTATTGCCAGACTACCTGTTCCTCGAATTTTCATCTCGGATTTGTCAACTGATACCCCTGAAACCATCCCCGTTAGAGACGGTTTTTTTTGAACACCATAACCAATAGTAACAACCTCGTTCAGAGCCATGTTGTTTTCCTCCAATGCCACATTCATTACTCTTCCGGCAATTGGGAGTGTTTGGGGATTATAACCGATATAGTTATAATTTATATGGCTTGCATTGTTTGGAATCGTGATTGAATAGTTCCCCTCCATATCGGTAACCGTTCCAATTGTTGTTCCCTGAACAACCACGGTTGCCCCTGGCAATGGATCACCTTTGCTGCTGGTTACTTTTCCGTTTAAGATGTTTGATGTTCGCTTATAAGTCGGAGGTAATGTATTGTAGTTCAAAAAGTAAGTCTTTAATTCGGGGGCTACTCCTGAAACATTCGGATCGGAAGATGAAAACTTTAATTTCACATCATTCCAATCTTCTTTTGTATCCTGTTTGACATTGGCTTTATAAGTCAGCTGCACCGGCTCATTGATATTTTTTGCCCTGATATCATAAGAAGGAAACCATCCGGCATTAGCCACTACATACGAAATCTCAAAGGCGAAATTACCCGGTTTCCTGACATCAACCTTTACAAGTATCTCTCCGGCCGGAAATTCCTTTTTATCTGACCATGCTTTAATCTGGTTTCCAATATTGGCTTTTTGTCTGGTCAACTCTGTAAGCGTGTTATTTCTTTCGATCTCCTTTAACTTTAAAGCGGTAAGCTTATTACTGTAAAAATCTGACACCTGCTGCAGATTGACAATGCTGATTTGCTCATTCTTTCCCCCAACGACCCTGTTCTCCTGGAGAAATGCCAGTTCCTCCCTGATAATTGAAAGATATGCATTCTCCTGCTTAATTTTTGATTCGATTGCATCAAGAGATTTCTCCAAATCCTGGAGTTCCCTGGGTTTCTCCATCTTCTCAAGATAATTCTGCTGGTGATTAACCGATAGCACGGTTAATTCTCCCACAGCTTTTACCTGAATACTTTTGGGGTCAACAAAAGGTGAAAGATTCACAAACTTTAATACTGATTTCCCCTGAACCAAATCAATGTTCTTTTTCCGAATAACCTGTGCCCCTTCAATAAATACAGTTACTTCATTTACATCGGTTTTAATCTCTCCTACCTTAATCTCCTGAGAGAACAGCAGGTTATTAAAAATCAGACTCAGGAACAAAATGTTGACTATCTTCATATTAATTATTTTTTAAACAATATCGGCATAAAAACTTTTGAATTCCTTAGTTCATGGATAATTATAATCGTCCTGAAAGCTAATTTGGGAGTTTTACGATAAAGAAAGTGGGTATATCCCAATAACAGGAGGTTCATAAAAAACTGCGTTTTGTCAATAAAACATTCCAATCACTATTACTTTGCTTTTCACAGGTTGCGGGACAGATTTATTCACGTTCTACCATAGCACTATCCTTCAAACACCTCCTCTTCCACTGCCCATATTTAAATCCCCAATTGCCTGAGATATCCACACCTTTGGTTTCCCATGTTAGCTGAAATCCCGGTAAACTCATAATACCCATCCAATATGTCTTCAATTCTAACTGACCTTTTATTATTTGTGTCTTATTTATAGCAAAACAAGCAGTATCATAATAAGATACCATTTTAACAACATCTTTTGAGGCTGAAGCCGCTGACCAATCCTTGTCAGCTCTAACAGAGCATCAATATCATCTTTTTAACTCATAGGATGTTTATTAAAGCTAATTAAGATAATACAAATTTCAAATTATCTTTTATCGTTTTCATACTTATTTGAATTTAGTTCTTAAGTGATATTTATTTGATTACTCTTAGCTTCCATTTGAAGTCAAGACTAATCAGGTGACCGTATTTAAATTCGAAATCCGGATAAATATTCGCAAGGGTTGGTCTGTATATTAAACCGATATAAAACCTCTTCCCGACCTGATGGTATGCATCAAATGTAAGCCCAATCGAATTATCAGATTTCTTCACAGGTTCCCTCGTAGGCGGAGGCGGATCAAATCTGTCGTAATATACAAGTTGCCAGGTGTTTCTCGAAAAATTCACGCCATAGCCTAAAGAGAAACGCCTGAATTTGTAATTATCGGTTAAACTAGCATATAACGAATTCATTGACTCTACTTCGCCACTAAAATCAACTGCGGCAGGAAAGGGAATAAAAAAATCCATGACAGCGCTACCTGTCAATGAAACATACTTATTTTTTTTATAAAAATATTCCAATCCCGCTGAAATCCCCCAAAATCCCGTGTTTATTTTCGGCCCTTCCTGTTTAGGATGCAAGTAAAAACTATTCACCCATGGTAAGGAATATACAAGATTGACTTGTCCTTTCTTTGTCTCATACGTTTTTGACCAGTAATCATAGCAGCTCTTAGATATCTTCGGTCTGATTATACCAGTAGTGTCAGCAGAATTTAAAAAAATACTTTTCCCATAGTAAAAACGTTTTTGATTGGTAAGGTCAATTCCATACACAATAGGAAAGATGGGGTAACAAATTAAATTTCCATATAAAAACGCAGCATTCGGGGAGGATTTTATAACATAAGCTTTTTCAATCTTATCGCCAATTAACTTAATTTGCAGATCCTTCCTGGAGCGTTTAATCTCAACGTTAGCAGGCAAACAATAGGTACTATCAAAAATTTCTGCTTTTGCATTTGCTAAGTCTGAAGAGACATTTAAAGTATATTCCCGTCTTGTTATCAATGTGGCACATGATGATATCAAGAGAATTAAGATTAAACTGGATATGAATCTCACTTTACAGAATTATAAAATTATTGGCGCCTCTAATCTTCATGTTGCAAACAGAATCAGTTTATGCACGATCATAACGCCCATCATTTGACCCGTAAATTTACATAATCAATTTATCAATAATAGCATTAATTACAATCATTTTATGGTTTAAATGGTTGAAGAAAAAGGCAGATAATTTATTAACAATCTTTACTGTTTGTTACAAAGATTTTCATAATTCAGCATCTATCTTGCACCTAAAGAATTTTAATTTAATCTTTAAGGACATGGAAAATTTAAACAAATTACCACTAGAACCAGTTTCTGTTGACAAACTGTTTCATTTGCATGACGTTACAGATCTTGAATCTGAACTTTATGATGCGATTCTTACAGCACCATCCATTTTTTCTTTTAAAGATTTCTGTAAGAGATACATTATCAGAAAATATACTCAGGATCAAATATGTAAAGCTTTACAGTCATTAATAGATAAGAAGTTTCTGTCTTATGACAGTCAGTTTAGGATTATCAAATTACATCTGCAATCAGTTTTCCCATATACTACGCCGCAGACTTCAGACCATTGGCTAGGTTAATTTAGTTCAATTTAAGTAGTTGTTTAATCGAATAACTGAAAAGTCAGGAATATGGAGACTGAATTACATTGGATCAACTTCGTGCATCTTGGGACTATTTTTCGTACTTCTAAATAACTCTTTTTTCTCTCGCTATCCGCCAGCTGGCGAATAGCGAGAGATTTTTTAAAATTATCTGTTTTGTGGTTGGAGTTTCACATCTCCAGAAAACCTTGCGGTAAAATCGAATTACCATATTGTCGGGATAAGTCGCTTCTTTGTCTTTTGCGCATATTCAATATAGCCTGATAGTTCTTTCTTAAGTACTTCATCTTCAAAATAGGTTCTTATAAACAATAGGATAATGTCTGTTACTATTGGAATAATACTCAAAAGTGAACCTGTAATGAATGGCAGAGCAAACAACGAAATTGTCATTCCTGAATATCCCGGATGACGAACAATTCTGTAAACACCAGTATCACAAACGGTATGACCCCTTTCGGTTTGTATTCTCACCACACTGGAAAAGAATTTATTCTCATTTCTGGCTTTAAGAAAAATTACCTGTCCGATGAAAGTTAAGGCAATTCCTAAAACATAAATACTCCAATGAAAATCGGGTGACCATTGATAACGTCCCGAATCAAATCCTGAAATTACAACACTTACCAGATAAGCCAAACCCGATAATGCCAATATCAGTTTATCCCACGA
Source organism: Prolixibacteraceae bacterium (assembly GCA_963675995.2). Taxonomy (GTDB): domain Bacteria; phylum Bacteroidota; class Bacteroidia; order Bacteroidales; family Prolixibacteraceae; genus JAAFHB01. The sequence goes on from CAXXIY010000001.1 coordinate 799,157, forward strand.
TTTAGTCCCTTCTCCAATTTTGGAACGTTCAGACATCAATTCTACATCATTTCTGATGACCCAAAAATTCAGAATGGCTGCAACAAGATTTGTAGTTAGAAAAATCCAACCCTGGAAATAGTTAACCTTCCCCGCACAAAGGAATAGGATGGCAGAAAAGATCAGTGTCGCAACAATTGTTTTGATCAAAAATTTCAGCTTCATAACGGTTCCTAATAAAGCAGTGAAAATGTATTATCAATTTTAAATGGCTGCTATCGGTCTGTGACCTTCCATTCTTTCCGGATCGAAAATATGGAAGTTGCGTCCAAATTCTCTTAATCTTCAATACCGGGATCGAATATTGGGCATTCGTAATTTACCTAGTTTATTCGGACATGAGCTAATGACATAATTTTCAAGGCATCCGAAATTTCCATTCCGATTCTTTTCATCAATGGATATTTTTTTTATGTTCTCTAAACATTGGCATAGTGCTCTTTACTTTAATATTCTTGTCCCATTTCTCAATTTCGAAGATATTGTCAATTCCCCATTTCAAGTAGGCATTTTTATCCATTCCTCCTTTATCAATCACTTTTTTGTTTGCGATTTTCATCCCTTTCTTTGAACTATAATCAAAGATTATTTCTGCTCCCGGGATGTAAGTATGAAAATCGCTAAATAGTTTTTTTACTCCAGCTTCATCAAAGTAATAAATAACTCCGGCAATTAGTAGCATTACCTTATTGGCATTTTCTATTTTTTGATACCAGTCTGTGTCAAAAACCGACATCGAAATAAATTGTCTTCGGTCCGTCTCCGGAATATATTTTTTACGCAGAGCTATAGAATCAGGTAAATCCAGATCTTTCCAATCTATTTTCCCATTATCGACCCTGTCAAATGTAGTATCAAGTCCACAACCAACATTAACAATAGTAGCCTTAGGGTAAGCAGAAATGAATTCTCTGATCTTTTCATCGAAAAATATACTTCGTGCAATCCATGCAGCCTGACTTAATCTACTCACATGGTTTGCAATCGCACTAAAGTCGTAAGAAAGGCTATCTATTATCGAAACAGCCTTGTAATCAATTAATAATGGCTTTTGTTTTTTCGTCTCAATTGCTCTGCCCCATAATGGCAATAATAATGTTCTTTGAACACTACCTAGACTTATTTCATTTTCTTCATTCATAATCATTACCTTTAGCATCTGGCCATGCGAGATAATATTGCGATTATTCGACAGGTAAAGTTACATAATCTTTTTATCAGCTAAATTCATGAAGGGTTTTTATTAACCTTATTGCTGACCTTTCTTTCAGTTTTCCGAAAACCATATGCAGGAATTAAAATAAGCTCATCTTCAGTAACTACCAGGAATCTATTCAACCCTTTATTTTGCCCCAATACATAAGAGATGGGTGGTACTACGCAGGTAGATCTTTCCGTTGCTGATTGCAGGAGAGGCAAACATTGTCTCTCCAATATTGTTTTTCGCAACCGGTTCAAAGATGGAACCTGGTTTAAAGACTGTGATTATACCCTGATCAGAGGGTACATAAACCAATCCGCCAGCAAGAACCGCTGAGCCATATTGCTTCCCCAGATTCTCGTTCCAGAGAACTTTCCCTGTTGACGCCTCCATACAATTCACCAATCCATTGACCATTGTAGTGATTAAATAATTACCTGTCGTAACTGATGATGGGACATAAAAGGCTCCATCAACCGATTGCCAGGCAATATGGGTGTTGGTTACATCGCCATTCCCATCTGGTTTAAGGGCATAGATGATCCGTTTGGGCCATCCACTACTGATGATCACCAATCCGGACTGTTCGTTATAAACGGGACTCGAAGCAAAATCCTCGGAAGGGCCTGTGGCAATCCAGTATCGCGACCCGTCTTCAGGATTAATTGAGGCTACCTCCATATTTCCGCAAACAATCATCTGAGTTCTTCCCGCAAGCTTCCTGATAAGTGGGGTACTAAAACTATGGGATTTTTTATCGAATTTAGTTTTCCACAGCGTATTACCATCTGCCTGGCTTAAGGCAGCAATAAATGCATCCCCCTTACTATCGCCATTGATGATTACCTTATCTTTATAGAGGATCGGAGATACACTGTAACCATGCGGACTAGCATAGGTGCCGGGACGTTTTATCCATAACTGCTTCCCGGAAAAGTCATATGCTGCAACTACAACTGAATCGCCATCAAGAAATGACAAAAAGATGGATTTCCCGTCAGTAACCGGGGTACCCGAAGCAAAGCTGTTATCAGGATGTTTTCGTTCCAGTGGATTTTTAAGTACGGATACCTGCCAAAGCAAGCCTCCCGTTTTTGTATCATAACATAACAGTTGTTTTTCCTGGGTTTCTGTCAGTGCCGTAACAGTAAACAGCTTCTCTTCCCATACAATGGGTGATGCATAACCAATACCCGGAACCGGGACCTTCCATAACACATTGGTCGTTGAATCCCATTTAACCGGCAGATTTGTTTCTGAACTTGTGCCATCTCCGTTTGGACCGCGCCATCCCGGCCAATTCTCAGCCATTGCTACAGATTGAAAAATGAATAAGAGAACAACAATTACACCTATAATCCTGACATTTACCATTTGGTTGATAATATTTAAGTTTAAAATAATAATTTGACTTGGCGATTTGACCTAACCTATAAGGACTTCAAATTGGGTTTTGCAGAAAACATAAATCATTCCGCATTCCTAGGATTTGGGACCATTCAATTGTTGAGAATTTTGTCATATCTTTCATTAGAAATAGGATTGCTTACCTCACCTATAACCTCCATCTGTTTAATGCAAGCAAATCTCATTTGGATAAATGCCTAACCAATCCCCTGAAAATAATTCAGGTCGGCAAGAATATCCAGGTCACTTTGATAATCAGCTTCATTGCGAGCATACAAGCCCAATAAATATGCTTTCAAAACGGGTCGTATTTCGAAATATCTTTTGATTGATTCGAAGCTATTGTTGTCAAGTTTCACAGAACAAATATATAAAATAATCTATGGTTAATGTCCTGATTTCCCTTTTCCGGCCCTGCCAAATCTCCTGCTATCTAAACAACGCCTTCCTGTGAGAATCAATATCCCTTCTTCGGAAGGAGGCTAATCTCTTCTTTTTCATTCTTCTTTGAATATGACCTTTTGAATATCTGCAATCTGCAAATTATTTAAAAAATCAATTAATTCAGCATTTTTATCCTTCGAATAAGTCCCATTGAAAAACATAAAATTTCTAATATATACCAATTCATTTTTTGCAGAATGATATTCAACCTGGTATTTCCCAAAAATGGTTTCAATTACCTCGCCTTTGGGGATGTATTCCGGTTTAAAATTGATTGGCAATATAAATCTGATTGTGTCAGACATGGTGTAGCTGTTTTCTAACCATATATCATTAAATCTTTTCTCATTAAATTTCTGAGCATTACAGAATATATTCAGATAATTAGGCTTAAAAGTATAAAACCGATCTGTTCTGGACATAAAACTCCGTTCATTCATTTGAATATCTAATAACATTTTTGGAAAAACATCATTTGTTTCAGAAATCTTGAAATCTTCAATCTCAAGATTAACTGAAGGATATCTATCAATAAGTACTTTTTGCTGATTCTTCCTGTCACTATTTTTTAAAAGGATGAGATCATCCATTAAAATACCTGATTCTTTATAGGTGGCATTGCATCGCATATTTCCATTTTTATCAAGAAGAATAATTGCTTTTGTTGTCTGATAATTCTCGGTTGATCCAAAATCCGGGGTATTAACTATTTTGCCCCCCGTCTGATTAATACATACCGCTTTTCTGTTGCAATTACTGCTTCCGATATACCCGAAAGGAATATGGTTGTTTGTACATTCAAGCCAGATTGTATCTCCATGTAACGGGATGGCAAGTATAACATGATTCGTTTGGTAAACGCTTGGGAAATCGCTCCATTTAATTCTGCGATCCTTCCCATTACCAATTTCAGTATAAATTGCATCAACCCCAATGACTGACAATAGCGATTTTAGATAATTTGATAATGCTTTGCAATCTCCATATTTACACTTATCAACGGTTGATGCCGATACTGCCTGAAAGCCACCTATTCCCTTTTGAATACTGACATATCGTGTGTTTGACTGAAAATACCTGTAAATAGATTTAATTTTAGCAATTGTGTCATTCACAGGATCTGTTAATTGATGAACTTTTAATATTGTTTCAACAGGCAATATATTCCTGTTGTCTAATAAGTTCCAAACCCATTTACCATAATTTTCCCACGTATCATTGGTTCCACAATAACCTTCATAGCAGAATTGCTTTGGCGAAATAACGATTGAAGGGAATAAATCGATAATTCCCTCAGAGAAATCCTCCCGGGGAATTGAATTTACATTTTGACAACTCCAACTATTAACTTTAGTATTGCCCTGAATAAAGCGATCATGCGTGCCACAAAATTTGTTTGTCCTAAATCCAATTTCCAGATCTTTAGGCGATTTTATTACTAACTGAACTGATTTTGAAGCTATTCCATAATCATCCAATAGTGTCCAATAACAACCCAGAAAGTAATTGTATTCCAATTCATATTCATACTCAACAAAATAAGGGTAATTGAAATAGCGAATATTTGCCCTTTTAACTTTACTATCCGAATAGAGTGAATAATCATCGAAATCGCTGACTGTAAATAGTTCCGACTTTAAAATCTTCCTGATCACCTTCCCGTTTGAATCGAATAAATTACCTTTAAAATCCTTTAATCGAGTATGATTGCCAAAGGGTATTTCAATGTTACCAAATCTCTCTCCCTGAGCTCTTAATATTTTAACGCGATACTTATAGAGAAGGGTTGTTTTAGTTAATGAGGAAATATTATATTCAGCTCTCTTGAGTTCAACAACAGCGCTATCAATTGAATCTTTACCCTGCCCATATGAATTGAATACATAAAAAGAAATTAAAAGAATGAAAACGAGGTTTTTCATATCTTTTTCTCTAAGACGATAGGCTCATTCATTTTCAGTATAATCTGATTATAAAATTCTCTTAAGTAATCATAATATTCCCTTGGCATTATTGAAATATTTATATCCTGTGCCATAAATATGGACAATTGATTTCCCATATACGTAATATTGTAAATGAACTTTCCAGCTTTATTTGGAAGTGAAAACGCTATATTCTTTGGTAAAATCTCAGGAATGTAACCTTTGGGGATAATAATAGAATATCTTATTTGTTTTGAATATGGGAAATCCAACTCTATCGGAAATAACCGATCTTTTTGTTTATAAGGATTTCCGAAATCATTGGAATTTAAATTGAAATAAATTTTGTCCGGAAATTGGAATTTTGAAGAATAATAGAGGTTTTCTGAAAAATTGGAATTTTCGATGTTTTGATTTTGAATACCTGAACTGTCTTTTTTAAAAATAGTATTACCGATAAGATTGATGGTCTCTGGTTGCCTTACATTTTGCTCAGTGAATATATTCTGCCGGTTTGAAGCGAAATAACCGGAATACTTATTGAGAATCTCCATATGAACTCCTGAACTATCGAATTTGCAGGTTATAGACCTATTTTCCTTTGAATCAGTCGGGTATTTTATATCAATCCATTTCCCATTCTTTTTGTCAAGTAAAAATCCAGAATAATTGCAATCCTCATAGGGGATCAGATAACAGTTTTTATCTGAGTTAATTCCATCAATATACTTATAACCATTATCGTCCTGAATGGCCACAATAATATGATTAAATTGTTCTAATAATGGATAGTCCTTTGTGACCTTACCATGCGATTTAGTAGAAATTAATACAGGATAGGCATTAATTCCGGCTTCAGTCAATAACAAGCAAGTAAGAAGGTTAATTTCTGCCGAATTTCCCTGTTTTGAATTTAATAGTTCTGTAAGACTCTTTTCTGTAAAAATGTAATAATCCTTTGTCCAGGTAATACCCGATTTGACAAACTTATAAATCTTCTGAATCTTCGCCTCCCTTGAATCGGAATCATTCATAATTGTATCCAATACCTCTTTCACCTTTCCGGTTCGGTTCAGATATTTGGTATATTCTTCAGAAATATCTTCAGCCAATTTGTCCCAGCTTATCAATACATCTTTGTCATAGATGTGTTTTGCATAAGCACCCGTTTCCCAGACCTCATAACTTTGCAGCTGAAACCTGAGTTTTTCCACGTAGTCTTCATAACAAAAAACATTTTTCTCATTCTCATACCCAGGAATATTGTTTAATACCCAAAGATTGTCAATATTCTCTTTCCCATTATATTTTGACTTAAGCATATCCCCAAAAATTAATATGCTATATTTCAATGTGGGAGGAAACCTGACTTTTATTTCGCTATAAATTGTTGGCATTTGATGCTGGAAAATCCATGAATCCAAAAATGCAATTCTTTGTGTGATTAAGGTATATTTGTATTCCAGAATCGAACCCTCCTTTACAGAAGGAAAGGTAAACCTGATTTCACTCCAGCGTGAGTTATCGATTTTTGTATAAAAATCACTCTTCTTTAATTCGGTTTTGGAAATTACACCATTCTCAATATTGATCGTTTGTGCTTCAATATCCACGATGGTTTCCAAATTATTTTTGTAATAATATGGTATTTCAATATTTGCAAATTGAATTCCCTGCTGACTTAAAATTTTGATTTTCTTATAGATATGGATATAGGCATTTCCAGCACTAAAATCAATAGAACCATTTTCAGACAAAATAACTGCTTTTGCAGTACTGTCAAAACTACAGATCTTCAAATCAATCTCTTTACCTGTAGGTTTTCCCCATTTTATGGGTACCTGAGAAAACGATAACAAACTGAAAGAGAAACATATGGATAATACAATACTTTTCATTTGCAACAATTTGATTTTAATAGCTCCTTAAGTGCCTTGATACTGTTAATTTACATTTTGTTTGTGAGGTCTGTCTATTCATTAACAATTATTAGTCATAATCCACCTGTTATATAATAGTTGAATCGAGTACAACAGCCTGAATAGCCCGATGTACCGGCAGTTATTTGTACAAGGTAGAATCAATGGCTGATGGATGATCAGATTTTATCAAAAAATTGAATCATGAGTGCACAATAATCGACAAATTCTGTGAATGGCAATGTTTCGTATTTGTCGTAAATATCGTGATAGGCTTTTATGCCACCCTGCGTGTAGATATAAAAACATGGGACACCTTTTTGGTAGAAAAAGCAATGGTCACTGTTGCAGGCTGCTCCGCGTATATCAATTTTAGGCAAATATTTATTTTCAGAATTAATCTTAGTCAATAAATCAAACTTCTCTTTATAAACACTTCCATTGACGACTCTTACCCCCTCCTCTCCGGTCCCGGCCATATCAAAATTGATGAGGAACTTTATGCTGTTTAGTTTCATTAAAGGATGTTCAGTGAATTCTTTTGCCCCCAGAATACCCACCTCTTCGGCTGATAATGCAATAAATACTACCGAATATTTAGGTTTGTTTTTTGCATAATAATTGGCCAAACTTAAAATCATTGCTACTCCGCTAGCATTATCGTTGGCTCCGGGAAAATAGGTCGCTTTCCCCATTCTACCCAAATGGTCATAGTGCGCTGTAACAACGATAAAAGAGTCAGGGTTGAAACTCCCTTTCAGATAACCAACAATATTTTGAGTTTCGTAATTCTTAATGAATTTACTTTCGATATTGACTTCAACCGAATTAACGCAACTAAGGCTTATATCCTTATTAATAACCACTACCGGCCTGATGTTCTGAAAAGTAGAATTTTCCCACACTAATTTCTCCTTCGTGAAAATAATAACCCCTTTAACCGAAATTTGAGGACTATGTTTAAGGTAGGAGATATTTTCATCAATCCTCTTATTTAATTCTTTATCGTCAGCTACTTTCTCTGTATTATCAATTAAGATGAAACAATCTCCAGCCTTACTGATAAGATCCGTCAGCTTTTCCTTTGTATCGATCCCCTTTCGACTGGATTTTAAAATGTTGTATTTCCCTTTAATCCCCGGAGAAGAAGATTCAACAAGATAATCAACCGCCGGTTTTAACGTTTCGCCATCAATTTTTAGCAACATTTTATTTGGAAATGTATTGACAGGTATATCGAACTTTTGATAATATGACTTACCCAGTGGGAGTAATCCGATGCTCTTGTATTCGCCGGAGATAAATTCAGCAGCCAGCAAATTCCCCTTTTGGGTATATCCTCGCCCCTGCAATTCAGGAGCAGCTAATTTCTTAACAACGGATTTTGCATATTCAAGATCCTGAGAATAGGTGATCAAACTTAAAATCAATAAAATCAATAAAATACTTACTCTTCTCATAAAAATTGTTTCCTTAATATAATATAGCAAATGTAAAAATAAGAATGACCCTTTTGTCGTTTATATTGTATTTTATTGGGGATAATTAAATGTATTTTATTCAGATCAGTTCCCAATCATAAAACTGCTCTTTTTTGCGGAGTACGATCAATCATCATCACTGGTAGGTGTCAATACGAAGGAAAGAGGAGGATTACCCAAAAATAAAATCAATCATACCTTGGGTCTGAGTTTAATTTCCATTGTTTCAATGGTATGAATTATTTTTGTTTATCTGTTTTTTATAGTTCTTAACCACCTTCCCAAAATCCTTATCTTTTTTTCGTCGCTCCTCAACTGTTGATTCAAAATGGGCTTTTTCTCTTTCCATTTTCAGGTAATTCTCCCACGATGCTCTGTCGATTTCCCCATTTTCGACCGCATCAATAACCGAACAACCGATTTCATTGGTGTGGGTACAATCGTGAAACTTACAATATTGGGAACGGTCAACAATTTTGTCGAATGTAATTTCCAGGCCGTTTGTTGAATCGGCAATACCTACCTCTCTCATCCCCGGATTATCGATCAGAATTCCGCCACTTTCAAGAACAACCAATTCCCTATGGCTTGTAACATGTCTCCCTTTATTGGTACTTTGGCTAATTGCCGCAGTTCGCATTATCCTCTTTTCCGAAAGATTATTTAATAATGTCGATTTCCCAACACCCGAAGAACCAAGCATACAATATGTTTTTCCCTTCTCAATTGTCGTTAAAATTCTGTCATATCCATCATTTGACTCGTTACTTATTGCAATAATCTGAACATTTTTAATCCGGTCTTTTATATTCATCATTATCTCAGAAAGTTGCTGTTCGTTGATTAAGTCTGTCTTGCTGAGTACAATTATTGGACTAACCTTTGATGCGTTACAGATGGTCAGATATCTTTCAAGTCGGTTGATATTAAAATCCCGGTCAACAGCCTGGACTAAAAAGGCATAATCAATGTTTGTTGCAATGATCTGTATCTCTCCGGATTGCCCTACTGCCTGCCTTTTAATGATGGAGAATCTCGGCAGTATTTTATGAATTAATGCAAAATCAGCATCATAGGTGATAAGTGCAACCCAGTCTCCCACTGCCGGAAAATCTTCTCTGGTTTTTGCTGTAAAACGCATATTACCGGTTATCTCAGCTTCAAATTCACCATTTAGAGTTTTGACGACATATCGCTCCTTGTGTTCTGCAATAACCCTGCCCGTTTCAAAGTTATTGAGATTATGGTCTGTTCTGAATTGCTCAAGTTGGTCATTATATCCAAAATCTTCCAATCCCATTTCAGTGTCTTCTGTGATTTATTGTTTAACTGAGGTTATTTCGGTTCTACACTAAATCTCAAAACTGTTTTTAATTTATCAGCCGGTACTTTTCTTGCATCGCTTAAATAAATTTCACGGTGAGCTCTTGATTTCCGCACAAAATTCTCTTTTTCTGCAAACTCTTCCATTATTTTGAAACTGGCAGGTTCATCGTCGTAACTACCTAAGTGCATCATTTGAATAGCTTTACCTTCAACTATTTCTTCAAACACAACTTTTTCCAATAATTGGTGTGGCTTTTTCTGTTTTACCTGATCAAGTATCAACTTTGCAAATTTGTCATCCACAAAATCTGGTTGACGGATCATCAATTTGAATATTAACTCATTCTTATCGATTGTACCCTTAAATGATTTCTTTGCTTGTTCTCCTAAATCCCAAACCCCTTCAAGTGGATAAACCGTATAATCAAAATAGCCTTGCGGTTCGATTCCTTTTTTAGGACTCATTTTTACAGCATACGACAATGCATACAATACGCCAATGAATTCAGGGAAAAAGTCATCATTTGGGTTTCCTTCTCCTTTAATTGTGAAGAACTTAAACCCTGGAATATGGATCCGTTCCGGCTTATTCTTTGGCAAATAGAATTGCTTCTCGTCTTTTCTCCATTCGTTTTTCATAATACTTTACTATTGTTCATTGCATCATTCCAATTACAGATTATCCATCACTTGTCAGGTTAAAATTAAAATGGATCAAGCTTTTCTAAATCATTCTTCCGTTTTGGGCGGACTATAAACGGAATGCCACCATCTCCTGCGTATTACGAACAAGCAGAATATGGCCAGCCAAAACCGGATGGTTCCATGTTTTGCCTTTTATTGCGGGGAATCGTGTCAGTTCTGTGAACTGATCGGGGATGGCTTTGACCAATACTATTTCTCCTTTTTCGGTTAAAACCAACAGCATATCCTGATCGGCAAGTAAGATCAGCTCTCCGCCATATCGAGCCCCTTTCCATTTTCGCTCCCCTTTTTCGATGTCGATACAAGCAAGACTGAGCCCTCCTTCAAAACCATAAACATATCCTTTATGGATGACGATGTCATTATAATCTGGTTTCAGGTTTTCAGATGTCCAGCGTTCTTCAACTTTCCAAACACCTCCATTTTTATTGACCGCGATACGTTTCAGGGCTTTTCTCGATTCCTGATTAATCACCAAATCATTTGAATTGATCAATGCCGGCTGAATAATCCTTATACCGGGAAAGGGAAGGTTCCAGAGTATATTGCCATCGGCGGGTGCATAACTGGTTAAACCCTCTTTGTTCGAAAATAGAATTTGCTTTGTGCCATTGTTCAAAATTAATTGGGGTGAACAGTAACTTTCTCCTCCATCTTTACCTGACCAACGCAGATGGCCATTGGAAATATCATAAGCCAGAATTTGTCCTGAGATGGAGATAAAAACGGTGCTGTCAACGACAAGTGGCGAACTGGTATAACCCCAGCCCGGAATCTCCACATGGGTATCCTTTGCAGCATTTCGCATCCAGATGAGGGTTCCGGTAGCTTCATCGAGTACATTTACGATTCCTGTTGCACCCATTGAATAAAGTCGACCTTTGTAAAGTGTGGGTGTCGAACGGGGACCAGCGCCAGCATGTGCATCCCAGAAACGTGTCGAATCGCTATGTTTCCAAACCAGATCACCTGTATTCAGGTTATAGCATGTCACCATTTCAAATTCTCCGCGCTGTTCCTGCGTAAACATCAGATCGCCATGAACGGCAAAAGAGGAGCATCCCGGTCCAACAGGGCGGCGCCATAGCTCTACAGGTGGCTTTTTCAACCAGTCGGTTTCTATCCTGCTACCATGAACAATACCATCACGGTTCGTTCCTCGAAAACCAGCCCATTCTGGTTCTTTTGATTGTGCCTCCGAATCCAGGGGCATTGAAGTAAGCTGATCAGGAGTTGAAATTAAGGACTCTTCAGCTGTTGTGGCCCATCTCCAGGCAAAATCGTGATGGATTTCTGCGTCCATACCATTGGTGCGGAGCAAAGCCCAAAATCCGGAAGCGAGCAGGATAGTGAAAACCATTGTTATACGCCTGAGTTTGCCGGTTAAATTACGGCAGGCAACTGCCCATACCACAAAGGCAAGTGACATTACAGGGACGGAATAAAATGCAAACATTGATCCCACATTCGCCGTGGCAATTGATTTATCAATCATTTGCGATGTGGCAACTAGTCCCGCCACCATTAAAACAATTGCAAACCAACGCTCAAAGACCGGAGCTCTGCTAAAAAAAGCCCACCAGATCACTAAAGCCAACCCGAACAGGAATATACTAAGGAATCCAAATGCAATTGCATTGGGAAAAAGTTCAGGCAGAACAAATCTTGACAGCCATTGCAATAGAACGATAACGATACCCGGCCATAATCTTAGTGACTTTCTCAGGGGGGATTCATGGAGTGGCTGGACTGTGTTCACGCTTTCTACTATTTAACACTTTGCTATCCTAAAGATAGATGATTTTTTAATAAAAAAACAATATTAGTTATTAATGTTCTCTATTCCACATCCGGATTGAAGTTTACATGACGGTATGAGAAGCATTGTCGATTACTTAATTTGAATTTCTGCCTTATAATCGGCCTGCCTAATCACGACTCCAGGCTCAGGAGACGGGGTCAATTTATTTAGTTTTATCCGGTATCCAACAATCAGTGAATCGGTACGGAGCGAAGGGTTGGTGTTCAGTACAAAATTTACCTTGGTGTTTGCCGAGGTAAAGACAAATCGTACTGCACCATTTCCTGCCCAGACACATTGTGCACCTGTGGGACACCTCGAATCGTTTAAAACGGAATCGAGCACAATCGAAATCTGGTATTCAGTATTTTTGATTACCTCGCCATATTTTAGCTCAAAAGGTTTATCCAAAACGAATGTATTCTGGCCCTGCTCATCTTTGCAAAAGGGAAGAAGCACCAGCACAAGAACTTCAAATAGAATTAGTTTCATAATGGTTAAATTTAATACCCCGGTAATTACGTGGTTTTTACAATTGTAAAGTTACTACAAATATAAACGGTGCGCTGCACCTTTGTACATTTATTAACCAAACTAATTTTACGCAAACATTGCCCGCTGTTAGCGCAAACGAAGCTGAAATCTGTTTTCTTTCTTCTCGAATTTTCGCTTCCAGCTTTTGTTAAAATATCTCATTTTCTTTCCGCTTCTATTCCTCGAACTCGGCCTTTTCATCCTAAAGTTTTTCAGGTTGGTATTGTACTGTTCCTGATTAACAGTCATTTTCGCATCATACACTTTTTTTTTAGAATCTTCGGCTTCCACCTGGTGTGCCAACACGTCCTGAACATCGATTTCATTTCAACAGTTTGGGCATGTGATTTTTGATTCGTTTTGCATAATAATCGGTATTTCAATTATGATGCAATGTTAGGAGGTATGTGTGCAGTGGATTTGCATTGTTGGTTTTATTTATGTTCATCAATAAATTCCTTTAACCAAATAAGCACATCAAATAATGCCCATAACACAGATTTAAATGTGTATGTAGAATATTTAAGTTGAATTTTATGTGAGGCGGGGTGACATACAGTTATTATTAAATCCAATTGTTTTGAAATAAATTCATTGCCTGTATCTTTTAAATAGTTCGAAGGACTTTCTTTTACAGTATTTAAATAGTAAGGTATTCCGCAGATGTGTTTATAGCAATTCAGTAAGCCAGCTCTTTGTTTCTCAAAATTCACCAATGCTCCCGGTAAAACTTCGGGCGCTTCATCATTCACCTTTCTGAAAACCTGTTCAAGAATAATCCGACATGGATTAAAAAGTAAATTCTCAGTATTTGTGAGTTCTTCGTTTTCGAAAACGTTAACGATATTCAGTAGAAGTTCTTGATAATCTGCTCCCAGGTAACCCAATCCAAAACAACCAAAAGGTTCAGGGTATTTTACTTTCGGGGAATTGGTAATTTGTTTTTTCAGGTATTCGATAACATCACTTTCTGATTTTCTGTGCCTTCCACCTTTATCGAGAACTTTTCCCATTTCAATTTCCTGACCCAGAAAATCAAGTTCCTCCCGGTATGCGGTGTAAATAACGTATGGAATATTTTGTTTTTCAACAAATTTCAAGGCAACCGTAATATGCGCATTTTCCTCATTTTTATCACTTCTTAATTTACCTCTTGCATCTAAAACTACAGCGTCAAAAGGCTGCCCACTTTCAATGTACTCTATTGTTTTGTCCCACGATTCAAAAGTTTCAATTTTTACTTTGTGTTTTTCGCAGGTCCATCTGAAATTAGTCCTGATTTCAGCATTATCATCGTCGACTAAAATTGTAGGGATATAGCCCATATTACTGATTCTTTGGTATGGTTATCTCAAAATGTACCCTATTTGAAATAATAATTCCTTTTTCAACTTCAATATTGTTTCCCGGAGGTATAAGTTCAATATATCCGTTATGATTATTAACGACCTGATTGATTAAATAACCGCCTAATCCATGACCTTTTGATGTTCCTGTTTTAATGCCAAATTGGATAAAATCTTCGATACTGAAATCCACAGGCAGTGGATTTCCATCGTTGATAAAGTCAATCATGATAGAATTGTCAGTTTTATCAAATTCTTCATAACTCATAATATTTACAACAAAATGAAGATTAGATTCATTCTTCCCGTGATTTATTGCGTTAACAACTATGTTTCTAATTACGTTTTCAAACTGCTGCCTGTCTATTTCCGCAAAATATTTATGCTTACTGGTATATTCACCATCAATCACAACATACCATTGCATTTCATTATTCTGTATTTCATTCTCAAGACACCTTTCAATAAAAGGTTTGAGTTCTGTCAATTCAGGTTTAAAATACTTCTTGTCAGCAAACAGGATTCCTTTTAAACTCTCAATTAACCAATGCACCTGATTTATTTTTTTTAATGAAATTTCAATCATCTGGCCAACGGTTTCCGGTTGCCCTTTTAGGATGGGGGTTTTAATATCGATGTTGTTATTAATCAGAAAATCAGGCAGCATATCAAGAAAACCTTCCGGCCCTCGCAAGATGTTCCCGATTTCGTGTTTCATTACTTTAAATACTTCGGCATCGGAAATTGTGCTTTCGACCGGTTTCTGAATATACTTGTGGTTAACCTCAAATGAACTCCTCTCGTTGTAAATCCTTTTTTGCACCTCAATAACTGGAAGTTTAACTTTAACCGACAGCAAATCCTCACGTGTTATACTTTTGATTGCCGAACCCTTTGCCAATAAATCGAATTGGTCGGTAACATAGGTTGCATTTAACTCCTGAACCAGGTATGGTGGAAATACTTTCTTTTTATCTAATCCAAGAACAGCAATATTTCCAGAAACTTCAATGGTTTTATTACCTGTAAACCAACTCGGTTTGTAGCTTCCCTTGATGGTTCCGATAAGAATTACAGGTTCATTCACAAGTTTCCCTGAACTTTGTGTAGCATTAAAAAAGGAATTATTAATTTCCGATAATGTTTGTCCATTGAGTTCAGTAATGCGGATGTACGGGTACTTTCCTTTTTTTTCAACCTTTCTGGCTTTAAAAAGAAAACAAGCATCTTTTAACGTAACATAATCCTCCCCATGGAATTGCTTTTTTAAGGCAACATACCTGACAGCGTTCAATTCGAATCCATTTTCCTGAAATTTGTCAATTGAAACATACAGCTTCGCTTTCCCATCACCATATTCGGCTAGCGGTTCTTGTACTTCATTTGGCTCAGAGGCAGCCTTTTCCCATGCAATCAGCGGGATGATTTTATCGGTATGGAGAAAAACGGATTTATCCGGTCGTAATGAGAAGAACTCCTTTTCAGCGGCATTAATTAACTGGATATGGTCTTTAGGTTTTCCTTTTTCAAAAACCAACAGGCTTGCTTTTACACCTGATTGGGGCATGATTCCCTGGGGTAGTGAAATAACACAGGTTAAATAACCACTCGTAATAATTTCTTTTCGAAATGCGGTTGCCTCCTTTTGACTTGAGAACAAAATTCCGTCGTTTATAAGAAAAGCTGCCCTGCCCGAATTTTTTAATTTAAGGAGCGATTCTGAGATTATATGCATGGAAAGCTCTTTGTATTTACGGTTCCTAACCCTGTTATCCCGATCTTTAACTCCAAATGGCAGATTGCTGACAATAAAGTCAAAACTTGAATCTTTTAAAAGGGTGATTTCTTCACTGGAATCGGCACATGCAAAATCAACATCAACATCATTAATAGCCGAAAAAATCCTTCCAAAATTGTGAATGCTTTGAATTAGTTCTGAAGCCTTTATTTCCAGTTTTGTATTGGAAAATAACTGTAGCGCAGTAGCTAATTTCAGAATTCCGCCAGCAGGATTATAAACCTTAATCTTTTGTTTATCCGGCAACAGCTTGGCGATTAAATCGATAACTGTTTGAGGCGTCGTAAAACCGATTGAGTTAACCTGTGCCTGAGCAATTAAAAATTCTATCAACTGATATGAAAAAATGTATTTCTTTTCCGGAGTGCTAACAAATTCTTTATCGATTGCATACTTAGAATCAGTGCTAATTAATACATCGTATTCATTATGTTCCGGAAGAGTAAAATCAACTTCTTCAAAAAAATTAAGAGGTACCTTGTTCCCCGTTGATTGAATAAAATTCGAAAGGAAAATCAGAGTTGCAATTTCAGGGCTTAAATTATACCTAAGCATATCTGATTTATATAAATCTAAACATCTGTCAATTTTAGCTTGAAATGAAACTATATTTTTTCCTTCTTTGTGAAATATTGTATTGTTTTTAAGTATAAAATCTATAACTGAATTTTTCGAGTAATGATCCTTTAAAAGTTCAAATAATTTGTCAAAAGAAATCTGGCCATCATTTCTTTTTAAAATTGTATATATAGTGTAATATAAATCCATTTAATTAAGTTTTATACTGCAAACATAAATTCTATTTGTGCATTCATTCTGCACTAATCATATCTGTTCAATAAATGTTGTATCCGCGATTTTATTTTCGCCCTTAATTCAACTGGCTCCAGCACTTCAATGGTTTCTCCATGTGATAATATAAGTGATTCCAGTTCGTAGTTTAAATAAACTTCCAATTGAATGATTATAAATTCATAGGTTTCCTGTTTTACCTTCTGGGAACCATGCAAAGGTTTTGTTTTAATATAGGGCCAAAGCTCTTTTTCTATCTTAAGAATAACCCTTTCGGGTTTTTGATCAAGGGGAATTGAGACTCCAATAGCGTCCTCGAATAGCTCTTCGAAGTCTAATTTTGTGTTTGGAATATATTGAGTTTTACTTTCCGAAATCGAAAGGATACGATCGAGTGCAATATTTGTGATGCGTTCTTTTCCTGTATTTACTCCAAACAGAAACCAACGATTGTTAAATTGCTTTAAATGATATGGATGGATCTCGAAATCAATTTCATCATGCTTAAACGGCAGATACTTAATAATGAGCACCTTTCTATTTACAATCGCATTATATAACTCACCAATATATTCACGTCCGGTTAAAAAAGGATTTTCATCAAAACTAATTACTTTTTGATCAGTGGTTAATTTAAAACTATCTTCCAATCTGGCAGTTAGTTCCTCAATCCAATCAAATTGAGGTAATCCTTTAAAACGCGAAAGAGTCAGCAATGATTCCTTTAATTGCTGAGCTTCCATTTCATTCAAGGGTTGACTGTTGATAGAAAATTCCAAATCTGTATATCGATAGTAGGCATTCCTCCCATCTTTAAACGATTCGATTGGGGCATCAAATCCTCTAGAGTCTTGCATAAACTTAATATCCTCATAAATCTGGCGCTTTTTTACACCTGAAGAAGTCGGATTAACATCCAATAGCGCTTCATTACACGCATTTACCAAGTCATCGATATTATATCTCCTCCCAGGATTTCGAAAACACCGGTTTAATGTTTGATAACGAATGGTTGCATTCTTGTTGGTAGCCATATAGCTTTAACTTGTGCGGACGGAGTGCACACAAATATAAGATAAACTAATATGAATTTGAAGCTTCTGAAAATCTGTTTTGCTTAAACTTTTGATGAAAGTATAAGCACCCTTTTAATAATCGATCCTCATCAGCAACATTTTAAGCTAATCTGTTAATCTACAGTAATATTTAGCTTATAACCAGCACCTTAAATATTGTAAAAACTAAGATGCCGCTTTATTTTAGCTATACATTTTAATCTACAATAGTACGGGTCTTAAACATTCAAGAACCACTATTTTGAAAGTATTACTCTCAAAAAAAGATCAAATCCGGGCTATTCGTATCCAATTAATCACGATCAGACTATTATCAGGAGAAAAAAACGATCAATTACTATCGGAATGAGATAAATGAATACACTTTTAGAGAGTAATTACTCGTGAATAGTCTCTTTTTAATGACTTTTAGAGATCAATTGGTTTCTGAACGATCCGCGTTACTTTCAATTGGAATAGTATAAATCACTCTGCGTCAATAATTACTCTTCCGGAGGGAATAATAAATCGGGAAAAGAACCGGAATGCCCTTCTTCCTGGAATAATTCCTCATCTATTTCGTATAATCTGGCGATTGTGGAGATTAAAAAATGCCCTCCGGTCACAGGGAGTTTAACCGGAGGGTACTATTAACAGCA
The DNA here is from genome assembly GCA_963675995.2 of Prolixibacteraceae bacterium. GTDB lineage: Bacteria > Bacteroidota > Bacteroidia > Bacteroidales > Prolixibacteraceae > JAAFHB01. The sequence goes on from CAXXIY010000001.1 coordinate 817,589, forward strand.
GATCTTTCCAATCAGGAACCGCCGGTTAAGAGACCGGCGATGGATTGGGGCTCTGGCCCTTTGGCCGGCCCGGATAGCGATACCGAAGATCTTCATAGACCGTTTTCATTCCCGGCTCATTGTTCCTGGCAGCCGTCTTTACGGCGCTGTAAAAAACCAGTGCAGCATTCATTGCCTCACTGCCGGCGCACATCATCGTATCGTCGAGCCGCTCAAGCAACTGACGCATAGGCTTGACCAGGCGGATCAGCGAAGAGATGGCACCGACATCCTTCTTAAACTCCTCCAGGCTAAGATACCCCGGTACGACTGTCGGATTTGCCAAAGCGTGCTGCAATGCCTTGTTGACAAAGGCGACCGACTTGTCTCCCATCTTGGTCAGGTTGTGACGGTCATCGTTCAACAAACTGACCAAACCGGCGAAGCGCTGTTCAATCTCCCGGAGATTTTCCAGTCCCTTTGAAATAGCCTCATCGGTAACTTCTAATGATACTTTGTTTTCCATAAAAATGTTATTTAAAATTAAACATTCGGATAACTATTCTGAATCGCGGAACAGCTCCCTGACAGATCACGTTTTCTACTGTTTGATTACCCTCTCCGATACTGTTCCATCTGATCTGTATCAAATATAATACACCCCCGCACGGCTAGTCGTATAATATCCGTTTAGTTCCGATTATAACCGTTTATAATCGTTATGCCATCAATTAACTGAAGCATTTTAAAAGATGAAATGAACATGGAACTGATTGAACTCAGAAAAAAGAGATTACCATCCTATACAAAAGCGGGACTTCAATAACTCTTGTTATTTAAAGCAAAAATTTGTTATAATTGAGCTTTAGACAGAGTTTATTTTACAGTCTCCATTTTTCTTGTGCATAATCACTGCACACATCCATTCTACAATTGTTTCGAATAATTTGAGTTAGCTAACATGTGGATAACTCATGGTTGTTATTCCGGATTTATCATCCGATTTAAGGTATTTTTGTGCATCATTAAAAACTGAATATATGCTTACAGGTCAACAACGCACTGATATTGATAAAATTTGGAAAGAGTTTTGGCAGAATGGGATGACTGATCCGCTGAGCATCATTAAGCAAATTACTTACCTGCTTTTTATCCGAAATCTCGATCGTCAGCAGGAACTGAAAGAAAAGCAGGCTAACAAACTGAAAATGCCGGTTCAGGACCCGATCTATTCGGAAGAACAGCGCGAGTTGCGCTGGAATGTTTTCAAAACCAAAGACCCGGAGCAGATGTTTCGGCTTTTCCGCAAAGAAGATGGCGTGTTCGATTTCATTAAAAGTATTGGTCAAAAAGGCGGACTCTTTGCCCAGACCATGCGCTATGCCAATTTCGATATTAATAGTCCTAAACTACTGGATCGGATAGTGCAGATGATCGATAAACTGAAAATCGACGATATTGACTCAAAAGGAGACGTGTACGAATATCTGCTTTCGAAGCTTGCAACGGCAGGAATCAACGGACAATTCCGTACTCCGAAGCATATTATTCGCCTGATGGTTGACTTGCTGCAACCGCAAACCGACGAACTGGTTTGTGATCCGGCTGCCGGAACAGCAGGTTTTTTGGTTGGAGTGGTTGAATACCTTCGCGAGCATTATCCAGATGAATTTTATAAAAAAGAGTTCCGCCAGCATTTCAACAATGGCATGTTTAGCGGTTTCGAGAGTGACAATACCATGGTGGGAATTAGCGCCATGAACCTGCAAATGCACGGCATCGATAATCCGAAGTTGAAATACATGGATGCCCTGTCGAACGACAACACGGTGAAAGACAAGTACAGTCTGATATTGGCCAATCCTCCATTTTCGGGTTCTGCCGATTACGATGGCATTGAACTGAGCCTGAAAAAATCACTCGATTTGGGAAAAGCAGCCAAGACTGCCAAAACCGAACTGTTGTTTGTTTCGCTCATGCTGCGTATGCTGAAGCCTGGCGGACGTTGCGCAGTAATTGTTCCGGCAGGGGTATTGTTTGGAAGCACCAAAAGCCATTTGGCCGTGCGACAATCGTTGGTTGACAATAACCAGTTACAAGCCGTAATTTCGATGCCAAGCGGGGTTTTCAAACCTTACACCGGAGTTGCCACCGCAATTTTGGTTTTCACCAAAACCGGAACTGGCGGAACCGACCGTGTTTGGTTTTACGATATGAAAGCCGATGGTTATTCGTTGGACGATAAACGTGAACTGCTGGGCAAACCCGATGAAGATAATCCTGACTTGCCTTCGATGCGAAACTACAAGTTAGAAGAAAACAACATCCCTGATATTATTGAAAAGTTCCACGTCATTGCGAACCCCGAGGAACGAAGCGGGAAGCAATCTGCTGACAAGAAGGGTAGCGATCGCACGGCCCAGCAATTCTTTGTTACAGCCGATGAAATCCGCGCCGAAAACTACAACCTTTCGTTTAACCTTTACCAGGAAATTGTACACGAACAGGTAAACTACACAGCTCCCAAAATTATCATTCAGCGAATTAGCAAAATGGATGAAGAACGCAAACAATTGATGAACGAATTGGGAGGATTGCTGGGATGAAATATGATTTTCTGCCATTTGTTCAACTCATTGAAGATGTTTCCGGAGGGAATATCAAGTTAAAAGGAAATGAATATTTAGCTTCTGGAGAAATACCAATCATTGACCAAGGGAAAGAATTTATCAGTGGTTATACCAATAATTTGGAAGCTAAATTCAAAGGTCAATTGCCAGTTATTGTTTTTGGAGATCATACGCGAATTTTTAAATATATTGACTTTAGTTTTGCGATGGGAGCTGACGGAGTTAAGGTTTTGAAACTATCTGAAAAATTATATTCAAAATTTGCCTTTCACTATTTTAACAGTTGCTACATCCCAGATACAGGATACAATAGGCATTTTAAGTACTTGAAGGCAGTCGAAATCCCCCTTCCTCCACTCTCAGAACAAAAGCGCATTGCCGAAATCCTCGACAAAGCCGATGCCTTGCGCCAGAAAAACAAACAATTGCTTGCCGCCTACGACGAACTGCTGCAAGCTACCTTTCTCGATATGTTTGGCGACCCAGTGACGAATCCGAAGGGATGGGAGAAAAGCAAAATTTTATATCTGATTAATAATATTGATAGTGGCTGGAGTCCAAATTGTGATAGCGTACCAAGAAAAAATTCCGCAGATTGGGCAATCCTAACTCTTTCGGCAGTTTCAGAAAGAAATTATAAAGAATTTTTCAATAAAAATCTTCCTCAAGAACTGAAGCCAAAAGATAGCATTGAAGTTAAAAAGGGCGATTTACTTTTTTCTCGAAAAAATACCAGAGAACTAGTTGGTGCTTGTGCTTTTGTTTTTGAAACCGCTCCAAAGTTGATGATGCCTGATACCATTTTCAGAATTCAATACAAACCTGAAGTTTTGAATGGCATTTATGCATTTTTTCTTCTCAACTCAATTAATTTTCGTGCGAATATTCAGAGAATAGCAACCGGTAGTGCTGGTTCAATGCCAAATATTTCAAAAGAGAAGCTAAAGAATCTTTTTGTTCCTCTTCCTCCAATCTCCCTTCAAAACCAATTTGCCCAAATTGTTGAGAACATTGAAGCCCAGAAAACATTGGTAAAGCAGAGTTTGCAGGAGAGCGAGGATTTATTTAACGGGCTGGTGCAAAAAGCGTTTGGTGGAGAATTATAGTAAAGTATATAGATTTTTGCATAACATGACACGGCAAAATGTCACATTGATAAACTGTCAATCAAAAAATAATATGACTGACAAAAGTGCCAGATTTTAACAAATATTAACAGTGGTATAGCAATTGATACGTTGAACTAGAAATTATAAAAACAAATAAGGTAAGAAACACTGAAATAAAAAAAGTCGCCTTCGTAAGCGACTTTGGATTTGGAAAAATAGCCTGGACAGCAGATCGAGACTTACCATCTCGATGAATTTCCAAATGAGGTTGCAAATATAGATTTTTTCTTCAATTCTCACCTTTCCCCAGAAACAAATTACGAATTCGGTTCTGATTGACCTCTCCGAGTGATCAAAAGGGGAAACATACATTCATTTTATTATTAACCGGGGACCCAAACCCCATAAAAAATCAGAAATGACGCAAAAACATATTATAAAGTTTTACCCTGTCGATAATGCCGACAACACATTGATAAAGTTAAGTGATGACTCTACTGTTCAGATCGATTGTCAGATTCGGGATGGAGAAGAGAACTCAAACGGAGTAAAGATTTACGACGTCAAGAAAGACCTTTTGAAGGAGCTTAAAAAGGATAATAATAAAAATCCGTTCGTTGATTTGTTTGTTTTATCACATCCACACAAAGATCATTGTCTTGGATTTGAAAGTAATTACTATTGTGGTGATCCGGATGAGTATTCTGACGACAACCGTAAAAAAGACGAAATCATAGTTGGTGAACTCTGGGTGACCCAGCAGATATTCATGAATGATATTTGCGAAGAAGCAAAACCAATTCGCAGAGAAGCAAAACGAAGACGAAAGCTTTTTGAGGATGATCCGAAGAAAGCCGACAAACAGGGAAACCGTTTGCGGATAATTGGTTACAACGACGAAGATAAAACGGTAGAAGGACTACACTATGTTCCTGGAAATGTAGTTAAAAAGTTCAACGGAAAAATATCTGATTATCTTGAATTCTTCATTCATGCCCCTTTTAAAAGTGACTTAGTAACTGGAAAAGCAGAAAGCGATCACAACGCTACCAGTATTGTTTTTCAGGCTTCATTCAGAGTAACTAAAGGTGGAAGTATTAAAACAAGGGCTTTCTTTGGGGGCGATGCGGATCATTACATCTGGGAAAAGGTTTTGAGAATATCAGAGAGTAACAATAATCAGGAAAAATTGAAGTGGGATATCTTTTTATCTCCGCATCATTGTTCCTGGTCATTCTTCAACGATACTCCCTATAAAGACAATAAAACTCCGAAGGATTATTCATTAGAACTTTTGGATTACAAACAGAATAATGCCTATGTTGTTGCATCCTGTGTCAAGATTGAGGATAATGACAACAATCCTCCTCATTATCAGGCAAAAGAACAGTATGTCAAAAAAGTTACTGCCGGATACTTTCGGAATACGGCTATAAATAAGAGTTCCAAAGCTCCCGAACCTTTAGAGTTTGTTATTGAGGACGATGGTATCAAACTGACCAAGGCTGAGAGTGCTGCTGCTATTGGAATTATTAGTGGTACAACGCCTAGAGCTGGAAGGTAGTATGAAATATTCCTATCCAATAATTGAAGGGACTGAAATACAGCCTGCTGAATTAAAAATTGCAAGAGCTAAAAACTTAGCTCTTGCAATCCAGCAGCATTCATACTGTATAAAAGAAACATTGGTATGTAGGCGCAGAACCGATATTAGTGAGGTAATTCTTGTGACGTTGGATATTGAGATTCCTCAAAATCCTTTAAATGGGATTCAGGTTTATGAGGATATCGCGATTATTTGTTCTGAGAATGACAATGCTTTTCCAGAAGTATATGCTTTGCGCGACGATTTCTTAAGTTGTTTACCTCATACTAATCTTTGTACTTTTGAGCATCCGGTATCTCTTTGTGTTACGGAGCAGTCATTCTCTGAGATAAGGCATAGATTAACTGAATTTGAATTCCTCGGATATATTTTCAGGTGGTTTTCATTAACATCGGAGGGGAAGTTACATCAGGAAGATCAACCATTGGAACCTTTTTTTAATATTGGGAAAGGAGTAATCATCTCAAATAATTATAGTCCGAAAGAAAAAGGTTATCTCCATAAAATAGCTGACTCTGAATTGTTTCGATTAGATAATTCATTTTCTGACAAAAAACCTCTTTATGTATTTGGTATAGAAGCAGATCCCCAAGTTCATGGATTTGTTAGAAAGAGACCTTCAACTTTGGGCGATTTGACAGAAGTAGTAAAGATAAAGAACCAAACACTGTCCTCATATATCAAAGATCTATTTGATAATGAATTGCGAGCAGGTCTAGTGAATAAGGCTTTATATGAAGTTAATTTTGCGATCTACTGTTTAATACCTGTCAAACGTGATGAAAATGATAATAAGCCATCTTCTTTTTATGAACTATTGATTTGCGCAAATCAAAACTTTGTTCAGGTAGGGAAGCTGTCATCTTGTTTAGACGACATTAACGGTAATATAGTGCCTTTAATAGGTAAGTCTTTTGAGATCGCCGTAATTAATGAGATCTCAATCGAGGTGCTTCTTCCTATTTTAGATTTTAACCCCGATAAGGCTTCTTTATACAACAATATTGAGAAAAATAATATTGAGATATTAATAATTGGAGCTGGCGCTTTGGGGTCTCAATTGTTTGAACAATTTTCAAGGATGGGATATGGTAGGTGGACAATTATAGATCATGATAATCTTTATCCTCATAATTTGGCAAAACACTCATTAGGCAGAAAAGCTATTGGCTGTAATAAAGCAATCAAGGTATCGGAAAGAGCAAATGAACTTCATCAAATTGAAATTGCAAAAGCGATCCCAAGAAATTTTTTAGCAATTAAGGATGAAGACTGGTTAAAGGAGAAACTTACTAATTCAAAAGTTATAATTGATATGTCAACTTCAATTGCTGTTGCCAGAACGTTAGCAAGAGATTACATTGAAGCAATTAAAACTCCTCGGATTTCATCTTTCCAAAATCCTGATGGATCTGATTTGATTGTTTTGGCTGAAGATAAGCGTCGAAAAATCAGGTTGGATTTTCTGGAAATGCAATATTACAGATGCCTGTTTCATGAAGAATCGTTACATGATCACTTAAAATATAACGATTCACTGAAAGTTCGATATAATCGTAATAGCTGCAGAGAAATAACCAATAGGATAAATCAAACGGATGTGGCTCTATACGCATCTATCTGCACAAAGGCATTAAAGTCGATTATTGAGAATGGTAAGTCAACAATCTCAATTTGGAGAGCTGATAAAACAACATTTGAAGTCAGAAAATATTCGTTCGAACCAACAAGATGGATACGAAAGGATGTTGGCGAATGGAAGATGTATTTTGATTTATGGCTGCTCGACCGGATGAAAACGTTTAGATACTCTAAATTACCGAATGAAACTGGTGGCATATTAATTGGCTCCTATGATTTTCAGAGGAAAGTAATTTATGTCTGTGATTCTTTATTTGCGCCGTCAGATAGTAGAGAAAGCAAGTCCACATTTGAACGAGGAGCAGAAGGATTATTGGATGAATACTATAAATACATGAATATAATTGATAATCAGTTTTGCTATCTGGGGGAATGGCATTCTCATCCACAAGGATGTTCAACGAACCCAAGTTCTGATGATTTCAATTTGTATGACTATCTATACAAAAAAATGTCCCGGCAGGGTTCTCCTGTTTTAATGGGCATATTAGGTGATAACGATTGTAGTATAATTTTTAAACCTTGACTTCTTTATTTATAATCTTCAAATTAACTTATGTATGAATAACAACGACAAAATTTACGAAAAGAGAGCTCGCTTATATCCAGTAATTGTATCGATGTTGATTCCATTTATATTATTTATAATTATCGGGAATAATCTGTTGAGTTCGTATGATAAACTAGAACACATCTGGAACATCTTAATTTCTATAATTCCGGCAAGTTTGGTTACGGCAGCCCTTGGTTATGGTGTTAAAAACTTGGTTCGTTCGACTTCTAAAGCGCTATTTCAGTTTCCATTATTCAAAGAAGATGAAACGAAGATGCCCACAACTGAGATTCTATTACACGCGGGTGACATGTTTTCTCAACAGAATAAGCAGTTAATTCGGAATAAAATAAAGCAGGATTTAGGGCTTGAATTGATGGATGAAGAACAAGAAAGACTTAACGAGAGAGAAGCTCGATTGATAATAGTGGATGCTGTAAAGCGAATCAGAGAGAGGACTCGTGGAAACCAGATTCTTTTCAACTACCTCTGCAATTATGGATTTGTTCGCAATTTCATGGGAGCTAACGTTTGGACACTTTTAATTGTGTTCATCCTAATGTTAATTAATTTTTTTATACCTATTATTAATAATGGAATTACGATAGCTGCTGCTATCTTGATTACTATTTCATTTCCAGTAGCTTTTTATTTATTAAAACTGAATGGAAGAGAATATGCTCGTCAGTTATATACAGCATACCTTGAACTTTAGACAAAAAATATATGAGTTTCTCAACTGATAACTACCAAATAGACTTTTTGGACGTAAAAGATGCCGATGCCATTCTTATTCGATGTTACAATGGTTATATTCCATATGTTATATTGATTGATGCCGGTAATTTAAATGATAGTGAAATAATAAAAACCAAATTAAAGAATAGTTATAAAAGTACAACTATTGATCTGGCAATTTGCACCCATCCAGATAAGGATCATATCGGCGGCTTTTTCGATTTGGTAGAGGATGAAGAAATAATAATTAAGGAATTTTGGTTAATTGACCCGGCAAAGTATTTAAATGAAGATCAAATAAAACGATATAGGAATAGAGATTCTGCGATAGACGCTGTAAGGCAGGTGTTCAATAAGCCTAATGACCCAAGTGTCAATTTAATTGATAAACTGATAGAAAAGCAAATAAAGACCTTTAGTGTAAAAGCTGGAGCTAGCCATGAAAATATTCCGATCAATGTTTTAGCACCTACTTCTGATTACTATGGAGAAATTGTAAAAGCGATGGTTCAAGACTACGGAGTACAGACATACGAAGAGGTAGATACAGAGTTGTATGATGAATATGCAATACCTGAAGAATCCGATGCTAAGAGTGTTATCGATGAAGATGATGATCCATCACCATTTAATGCAAGTAGCTTAGTCTTGTTGTTTGAACCTGGTGACGGGAAAAAGTACTTATTTACTGGAGATGCCAATTGTGCATCTCTATCTAATATGATCCAAAACTACAGACAAAAACTTCAGAATATTACGATACTTAAAGTTCCACATCATGGAAGTAAGCATAATTTAACAACACAAATTATTGATAGTTTAAGGCCCACTCTTTCGATTATTTCAGCTAAAGGCACAAAAAAACATCCACATTCAAGCATTGTCAATTGGTTGAGTAAATATGGAAATGTGTACTCAACTCATAAAAGTGGAAGTCTTTATTATCCAAAGTCTCAGAATGAAAGTGGAGCTGTGCCATTAAAAAAGAAACAAAGTTCTTAGCCCATGAAAGATATTAATTAATCCTCCTTACATTTTCACATCTTGTTTGGGCCTCAAAAAGCTGGAAAGCTTGAATGATGTTTTAATTAATTGAAGAAAAGTATTTGTCAGTAAAACTTTTTAACAATATTATCTTAATTTTAGGCTTTAAGATTTTGACTTAAACCTGAACGAATGACCAATTCAAATTTCCACTTTCTTCAGAACGAATGGGATTTCCTTTATCAACTGGCTGTTGAAGCAGAGCAAAATGCGAAAACTGCTCCGGTTACTTCTGCTTTTTATGCCCGTCTTTCGCTCGAAAAAATGGTGAATTGGTTGTACGAAAACGAAGGTTATTTGAATCAGCCATATAACTGCAACCTCGCAGCACGACTGGGAGAACAGACCTTTAAAGAGATTATTCCACCCTCAATTTATAACGATATTGATTTTATCCGGAGAGAGGGAAATGCTGCGGCTCACCAGGGCAAATCGTCAACTAAAGTAAGTGTTCCCTGTGTCCGCTTTCTCTTCCGTTTTTTGAGCTGGACTGTTAAAATGTATAGCGAAAATCCACCGCAAATTGCTGATTTTGACGAATCATTAATACCGGAAATCGGGAATCAGGAAAAATCACAGGCAGAAATCAAACGTCTGGAAGACGAGAATACCGGGCAAATTGAAATTGCCAACAGGGAGCGGAAAAAACGTCTGGAAATTGAAGAAGAACTTCAGAAAATTAAAGCTCAATTTGCTTTAACGGAATCCAGAAAACAGCAAAATACACCAGTTATCATTCCCGCTGGTCAGTATTCCGAAGCCAAAACCCGTGAGCTTTATATCAACTCCATGTTGCGTGAAGCTGGATGGGATCCATACGCAATAAATGCAACCGAATTTCCGGTTGTAGGAATGCCTAAATCGGTAAATCCAACAGGGACCGGATTTGTTGACTATGTGTTGTGGGGTGACAGTGGTTTGCCCCTGGCTTTGGTTGAAGCGAAAAAAACTTCCCGAAATATTCATGAAGGAAAGCACCAGGCAGAACTTTACGCCAACTGCCTGGAAAAAATGACCGGGCAAAGGCCGGTTATCTACTATTCAAATGGTTTTGAAACAGAACTATGGGACGATTGCTTTTATACTCCCCGAAAAGTTCACGGTTTCTATACCAAGGATGAACTTCAGATTTTGGTTAATCGCCGTAAAGACCGGATTGACCCGCGTTTACAACCCATCAACAATGCCATTACCAATCGGGTGTATCAGAAATTGGCGATTAAAAGTGTTCTTGATAAATACATAAAAGTTACCCCATTGGGGCTGAAAGGCGGTTCGCGCAAAGCTTTGGTGGTAATGGCTACAGGTTCAGGAAAGACCCGAACAGCCATCTCATTTGTCGATGTTTTGATGAAGGCAGGCTGGATCAGTCGTGTACTTTTTCTGGCTGATCGTAATGCACTGGTTACACAGGCAAAACGAAATTTCAATAAGTTGCTGCCCCATTTGTCGTCGGTTGATTTAACTAAAGAAAAAGAAGACAAGGAGACGCGATTGGTGTTTTCGACCTATCCGACTATTATGAATTGCATAGACGGAGTGCATAATAGCGAGCAGCGATTCTATTCTGTTGGGCATTTCGACCTGATCATTATTGATGAAGCTCACAGGTCCGTTTATCAAAAGTACGGAGCCATTTTCGATTATTTTGATTCCTTGATGTTGGGACTGACTGCCACTCCAAAGGACAGCGCAGATTACGATACTTACCGGCTGTTTGAAGAAGAATTGGGAATTCCAACCTTTGATTATGAACTTCAGGAAGCTGTTGACGAGAAATACCTGGTTCCGTTTCAGGCGAAGCAAGTTGATTTGGGTTTCATGACCAGAGGAATACGCTACGACGAACTTCCTCCGGAAGAGAAAATCAGATATGAAGAGACTTTCAGAGATGAGCACGGAAACTTGCCGGATGCGATAAATTCATCAGCCATTAATGGATGGTTATTTAATGAAGATACGGTCGACAAAGTCTTGGATGTATTGATGAATGAAGGTGTTTGTATTGAAGGAGGTGACAAATTAGGCAAAACCATCATATTTGCCCGTAACCATACCCACGCTTTATTTATTGAACAGCGCTTCAATTTTATATATCCGCAATACAGCAATAAATTTTTACGGGTGATCGACAATTACGAAAAATACGCACAAGATCTGATTGACGACTTTGAAATGATTGGTAAGTTACCGCAGATTGCAGTTTCCGTAGATATGCTCGACACTGGGATTGATGTCCCTGCCATTGTCAATCTGGTCATCTTTAAACCCATTTACAGTAAGGCAAAATTCTGGCAGATGATTGGTCGTGGAACTCGTCTTTGTGAAGATTTGTTTGCTCCGGGAGAACACAAACAATTATTCAATGTCTTCGATATTTGCCGAAACTTTGAGTTCTTTAGAGAAAATACAACAGGTATTATACTGATAAATTACGATTCAGTATCTGCCCGGATATTTAAAAATATAAATGGTCTGGCTGAAGCTTTTCGTAAAGATCCTTATTTGGATGACTATCATCAAAATGCCAGAAAGGAATATCTCGACTGGGCACACGAACGTGTCTCTGCATTAAATAGAAATAGTTTTACTGTGAAGATGGTCTTACGATATGTCGATCAATTTTCGATTCGTCAAAATTGGGATATCCTTACAAATCAAGATAAACATAATATCGAAACACATCTTGCCAAGTTGATTTTTATTCCGGAGGACGATGAAAAGGCAAAACGATTTGATCAATTAATGACGAGTTTTAAACTGGCGGTGGTCGAAAATGATGCCATTCAGCAACGTTATTGCAATAAAGTACGCACGATTGCCACTCAGCTTTCCCAGTTATTGAATATTCATGAAGTTGCCAAGGTTCAAAATGTCGTGCGATCAGCTATGACAGATGATTTTTGGGTAGAAAGAACTCATGCTAAATTAGAAACTGTTCGGGAGTCATTTCGTCATTTGATTAAGTATATTCCTGAAAATGAAACAGTCATTTACCAAACTGATTTCGAAGATGAGTTGATTGGAATTAAGATGATTTCTGACGCTGAAGGAGGATATCGGAAAAGTGACAATTACAAATTAAAGGTTGAACGTTACATTCGGGAGAACAGTTACCACATTACCATGCAAAAGCTTCGGAAGAATATCAAACTTACTTCTGCGGAATTACAGGAGCTGGAAAGATTAGTTTTCATCGATTCCCACATTGGAACAAAAGATGACTTTGTAAACCATTACGGAGAGCAGCCTTTGGGCAAATTTATCCGTACCATATTGGGAATGGACGAGGAAGCAACACAAATAGCCTTTTCTGAATTTATAGATTTCGGCAATTTAAGAGCTGATCAAATACAGTTTATCCGGAACATAGTCACTCATTTTAAGAATAACGGAATTCTTGAATTATCACAGCTTGCGCAACCACCATTTACCGATATTAATGACCATGGTATATTTGGCCTTTTTGAAGACGAAGATCAGGACCTGATTATTCGGATTGTGGAGCGGGTCAACAACAATGCTGTTTAATATTAATAAATCACAAATACATTTCGTAATCTAAAGTTTATTGGTAATTTTTTAATTATTATACTCAAATTTCTGACAAAATTATTCAGTCGATCCTTAGCTTAGCATTGATTTTCGGTGATTTGTCACCATGCTGATAGTTCTGTCCCATTCTAAAGTGTTACTTTAGGTGTCCAATTACAGGTTCTATCGCTGCTCGACTTCTAAATTTTTCACTCAGGGGCAAAACAATAGTTGATTTGCAAGTCAAGGTTTCAGCACCAAATTTAAAGCAGCCGTTTATTCATCTAAAAAAACTTCATCACATCTATAATCCTGAAATAAAGTTCCGATAGCAAAGTTCTAAAATCAGATTCCTGCTTTAATATTTCTTCGTTAATAATCGTCATTCAAAGATAGATCTTTTAATCCTTCAATTTTTGATTAGTGCGGAGATTCGCGATAAATAGTAATTGAGAAAAATCTTCAAAAGGTATGGAATTGAGCTGGATGGTAACGTATCATCTCATATTTTCCGAAAGAAATTGGGGAATCGGGTCCTTAAACTCAACAATTATTTAAACGAGTCCATTGTGTTGTTAATGGAATTGTTCGGACATAGTTCAGTTGCCTTGACCAAAAGGTACCTTGGAATTAGGGAAAAAGAGATTCCAGATGTTTATGACAGTTTGAGACTGTAAAGTTTAATTGAATAAGTTAAGACTGATCTGTTCGTTTATTTTGAATGAATTACTTCCCAGAAAATCAATAGTTCGTATTTGATTACTACTTTTGGTGGTTTCCCGGAAAGTAATTTTTTATGCTTGATTTTCGTCTGAAAGTATTTCAAAGTGTTGCCCGAAACCTCAGTTTTACCAAGGCCTCGAACGAAATGTTTATTTCGCAGCCTGCTGTTACCAGGCATATAAAAGAGCTGGAAGCCGAATTTGAAATAAAACTTTTCGACAGGACCGGCAACAAAATTGCTTTAACTGAAGCCGGTAAAATACTTCTCTCCTATTCCGATCAGATTTCGGCCTTGCACAACGATCTGAAATTTGCTTTGAGTCAGCTAAACGGAAAAATGGAAGGTACATTAAAGCTGGGTGCAAGCACAACTATAGCACAATACATTATTCCACCCTTGCTGGCCAGGTTTCACGAGCGTTTTCCTGCAGTTGCCCTGACCCTGATAAACGGGAATACCGATTACATTGAACATCAGCTATTAGCTAACGAAATAGATGTTGGTATTGTGGAAGGAAAACCTGTAAACTCTGATTTGAGGTACTCTTCGTTCATTAAAGATGAACTTTTAATTTTCACATCTGCACAAAACCAAACGATTCCATCTGTTATTGGGGTTGACGAGTTTTTGAAATTACCGCTGGTATTGCGGGAACGTGGTTCGGGAACCCTGGAGATTATTCAGAATAAACTTCAGGAAAAAGAGATAGAGCTGGCGAAAATGAATGTTATCATGTATCTTGGAAGTACTGAAACCATCAAATCATACATCAAAACTGGCGAAGCCACTGGAATTGTGTCACGTTTTGCCATTCAGCATGAGCTTGAATCTGAAATATTTAGAGTTGTTGAAATGCCCTCTTTGAGGTTTGAGCGCCAGTTGTATTTTATTTCGTCGAAAGGACCTGAACCTGCCGGAATTGCCAAAACATTCATCAACTTCATTAAAAAGCAGTATAACCTGAAGTTATAGTCTATTACTTCTTATGATTTGACCGCTGATTTTCTTAGTGTTACATTTGCAGGCAAAAGTAAACGTCTATGAACATTCAAAAATCAATTTTTCTGCTTGCTTTGTTGTGCTGCCTTTTGCCATTTATTAGCTCTCCTTTTGCTTTGCTGCCTGGTATGATTTTGGCGCAAACTGTTGAAAAAAATAGGTCGTACCTCATTTCTTCCGGAACAGCAATTTGCGGAGGCAGCGCTACTGCAGCTATTTCTCCCATCATTAAATCAGACGATAAGCAAATAACCACCGATTTAGGTATTGTGTTTACCTTGAATTCGATAGCGCTTTTGGCCATTAAAGTTTCACGATTTCTTATCGGTACAAACCTTTCAGGAAAATTAATTAAGTCAACAGGATTACGACAATTAATTCAAGGAGTTACGGTATGTGTATTTATTTCAATTGTTTCCTTAATCTCTGTTTTGTTCATGCTTTAATTCAACCAAATATTTTAAAATAATGACTGGTAAAACCACATCAACAACAAAAAAATCTTTTTCACGGAGAGACTTTGTGAAAATCGGCGCCATTGGATTGGCTGGTGCTTTCGTTTTAAAGAAAGGTTACAATTATTTAGAAGAGAGTAATGCGATAGCCAAAATTGTCATCATTGGCGGTGGTGCAGCCGGTATAACAATGGCAGCATATCTTACTGATATGTTGCGTTACGATGATATTACAATTATAGAACCTTCAGAAAAGCATTACTATCAGCCAGGCTTTACATTTATTGCCAGCGGGGTTTTTACACCCGATGAAGTTACTAAGCCAAACAACGAATTAATTCCAAAACATACGAAATGGATAAAAGATATTGTTACTGAGCTCCACCCCGATAACAACTACGTTATAACGGGTAAAAATGAGAAAATATCTTACGATTTTTTGGTATTGGTTCCCGGGTGTCAAATGGATTTTAACCTTATTCCAGGCATTAACCGGGAGACTTTAGGCGAAGGCAATGCCCATTGTATTTACGATTACAAAGGCGCAAAGGCTTGCTGGGATGCAATTCAGAAAATTCCTGATTTGAAAAGCGGCAACCTTGTATTTACCAATACTTATACCAAATTGAAATGTGGCGGGGCACCTAAGAAAATTTGTTTATTAACCGAAGATTTTCTGAAAGAAAAAGGAATTCGTGATAAATATTCGATTAACTATTATTGTAACCAGAACGAATTGATGAAACCTAAAATTTATGGCGACCGGTTAAATGAAATTTTCAAGGAAAAATCGGTCGGTATCTTTCATAAATACAGACTTTCATCAGTTGATACAGCGTCTAAAAAAGCTGTTTTTACTCTATTGCCAGCTCCTTCACTGCTTCCTGTTTCACTCGATGCCAACTTTGAAAAAGTAACTGTTGATTACGATTTTTTACATTTTGTACCGCCAATGAGCGCTCCCGATTTTGTAAAACAGTCGGAAGTTGCTGATTCCGAAACTCCTGGTGGATGGGTGAAAGTTGATAAAGAAACGTTTGTTAGCAGCAAGTACAAAAACATTATTTCGTTGGGCGATGTAGCAAATTTACCTACCAGTAAAACCGGTGCAGCTATTCGTATACAAGCCCCAATTGCAGCCCGAAACCTGGTTGAACTAATGGAAGGAAAAGAGCCTACTGGCAAATACAACGGCTATTCTGCTTGTCCTGTTGTTACCGAATACGGGAAAGTGCTTATGTGCGAATTTGGATACGACGATAAAGTTTTGCCATCTATTCCCTGGCTCGACCCAGGTGTTGATCGTGGAATGTGGTGGATACTCAAAAAGTACGGGTTAAAACCTATGTATTATCATGGGATGTTAAAAGGGCTGATATAAAATGCAGGAGACTGTTTAAATCGCGTCTGAAAACAGTCTCCTGATTTTTAGAATTTTAATCTTTCTGGTCTACCCAATATATCAATCCTGGATTTGATTAAAATATAGTGTACTAGTTACGACTTAATCTGACAGTCCATCTTCCTCTGTTCGTTTAAAATTAAACGAAACTTTGGGTGCTAATATTTTCAGCACAAAACATCAAAACCTTGTTTAAAACAAAAACCATCCCATTGAACATTGCCCTTTCATTACCATCACTTTAAAAATTTAAGAGCGTGTTCTCTTCTTATAAACAGCCTCTCAATGATGTAGAATCAATAAAAGAAAAACCAGTGCACTTTCCCAAGCTGCAGAATTAAAGAAAAGGGACCATAATAGTAATCACCTCACTATCAGACAAAATAAATTTTCTATTTCTAGCCCTTTTAACCATTGATTTCGAGATGACGTGATCCTGCTTGACTTTGTAGAATTCTTTACAAGATTAGTCAACGAAATAGAAAATTTCAGTAGGTTTTGCTTCTATATTCGAACCAGGTTTTGATTTATATATTTGAAATTTAGACATTTGAATATAAACAAATCTTTGTCATTTTCAAAATATTTTTGCTCTTTCTTACATTGAACTCACGTTAAATTATGGTAACTTCATCCGGTTAAATCCCTAAACTTTCTTAAGATGAAAAATCACCTCTTTTTCTTGCTCCTTTGGGCAGGTATCCTGTTTACATCATGTCAGACCACCTTTCCGCCACTAACCGATTCTCAAAAAGCAGCTATTGAAAAGCAAATCCTCGAACAATGGGACAAAACGGGTATAGCTGTTAAAAATGCGGATGCTGAAAGGTTTATGACCTCTTTCAGCACGAATGAATTCCAGGCGATGTATTCTGAAGGGAAACAGTTTCTCACCCGAAAAGAGTATGCCGATAGTGTAAAGGTCTGGTTCAGTGCTCGCAAAAGTAGTGAGATACAGCAACCTGCCATTAAGGTTACTGTACTCACACCGACTCTGGTTTTATTTGATCAAAAATCAGTATTTCTTGTTAATCTCAAAGATAACAGGGCTTTCCATTCCAATCATGCAGTATCCTTTATTTACAAAAAGGAGGATTCCGGCTGGAAGATCATCTATGGACATGAATCGTGGAATGATTTCTAGCTTATTTCCGGGTAAGCTCCGGGTAGGGACGATCGTAACCCTTCATGGCATGCCATATAATACGGTTAAATATATCTTCATCAATACGGTCAAAATCATCGAGGTCCTGCTCCAACGATTTCTTAGCCCACGATAGTTGTTTGCCCGATAATCCTTTTAGCGGAGGATTGAGTTCATCAAGTGGAATATTATTCCGCTCAGCTTTATATGGTGTAAAATCAGCCGTTTCGCGGAAACAATCCAACATTGGCTCAGCCGCCATATCCAACTGATTCATTGGTCCAATACCAAGAATATTTTCCATGGTCCGAACCATGTTGATCTGAGAATAATAAGTCGAAACCACCTCGTTACGTTTTGTATAAGGGCTGATCACCATCCCAACGGTCCGGTGTCCATCCACATGGTCAAGTCCGGCTTGTGGATCATCCTCTGTAACAAAAATGCAGGTCTCTTTCCAGAATTTACTCTTCGATATTGCTTCAACGATCTGCCCCAGGGCAAGATCATTATCAGCAACAGCAGCACGCGGGGTAGGAACGCCAGGTCGCGTCCCTGAAGTATGATCGGTAGGTAACAGCATGATACTAAAATTTGGGAAATTATCGTTCTTCTCAAATTCATGCAGCTCTTTAATAAATTCAGCAGCACGATAGGCATCAGAAACAATGTTTGGAAAACCGATAAATGTGGGACAGGTATAAGGGATAATCTGCTCGAGGTTTGCTTTTGCCTTGATTGATATCAGATTTGTCCCTTTCTGAAAGTCATTATAAATATCAGTAAATGTGGCAGATTTTGGATTGATTTCTGCATCTACAAATTCTCCGTAATTGCGAAATGTCAAACCATTCTTCAACACATGGTCCCAGATAAATCCGGAGCTTGCATAAGCCAAGGGATCACCACCATCATAGGGATAGCTTCGGGTAAAATTCCCAAACGACTTCTCGAGATAATCGGTTACATACGCTTCATCGGTCCACTGATGGCCATCGGCGCTGAGCACACCACTGCAATAAAAGTTATCCATCAACACAAATGTTTCGGCCAATTTGTGATGATTTGGGGTTATTTCGCGACCAAAATGGACCAGGCTCGTATCTCCGTTCCCCTGCTTCATATCTCCGAAAATCTGATCGTAGGTTCTGTTCTCCTTGATGATATAGACAACATGTTTGATAAGAGAACGCTGGCCGGGCAGTTGGGGGATCGCCACTTTTTTCAGGTTGTTTCCCATTAACAAATGATTCTTTGGATCTTTCGCAATCGTATTATTCTGCACAACGAGTTGAGTCATTGCCAAAAGCTCCTTTTTTTGAGGTACCCCAATAATTGAAATGGTTCCGCTATAATCATGTGAGTTATACCCCTCGCGATCTGCCCCCTTGTTCCTTGAACCCGTACCTTTCACATTTGCTACATATAATTGATTCCCTCCCTTATTGATAACGACAGATCCGGGATACCAACCGGTTGGAATATATCCGATTACCTGATTGGAGACGCCGGTTCTGATGACACAAAGGGCATTCTCAGCACCATTTGCTGCATAAAGGTATTTCCCGTCGGGCGAAATGGCTAAAGCGTTGGGTGCACTGCCAAAAAGAAGTTCCTTATTGATATGAACCGATATCTCGCTTTTGACTTCATCTTTCTTGGTGTCGATTACGTAGATCTTATCACTGTTTGCACAAGCCACATACAAAAAAGCGTGGTCAGGACTTAATATCATTCCGGATGGGTGTAGTCCAACATTGATCTCTTTCAGCCGGACATTCTTTTTCAGATCAATTACCGACACCGAACCGTTGTTGGCAATACCCGTTTTAGGATCAATGAGCACCTCGCTTCCAGAAGTAGGATAGGTCGACTCGCCGGCAACAGGTTTACGCCCACCCCAATTGGTTACATACGCTTTGGCATCAGTGCAAAACACCACATCATATGGGGCAATTCCTACCGGGATCTCAGTTACCGAATGATCGATCAGATTTACGATGGCCAGTGAATTGTTCCTGTTTAATGTAACCAAGAGTTTCTCCTCTTTCGAATTTAAAACAAGACCTCCGGGATAAGGATTCCCACCGATAGCAGGCATCGGCAGTACAATCGGCGAATCCCAGCTTAGGAGATTATTTTTATCGGCATGGGCTACCAGAATCTTGTTTGAGGCCTCAGAAACATAAATATTGCGGTTGTCCTTCGAAGTACAGATCCCTGT
The DNA here is from genome assembly GCA_963675995.2 of Prolixibacteraceae bacterium. Classification (GTDB taxonomy): domain Bacteria; phylum Bacteroidota; class Bacteroidia; order Bacteroidales; family Prolixibacteraceae; genus JAAFHB01. The sequence continues at coordinate 837,371 of CAXXIY010000001.1, forward strand.
GAATGATGCACCAGTTTTGTCAAAAGGAAGTGTTTGAACCACCTTTCTATCGCTCAACCTGATCAGGTCGAGTGATTTCATATTTTTGACAAGAAGAAAATTTCCGTTCGAAATCAATGAAAGATCCACGGGCCGGCCGGGCAGATCAATCTGAAAACCGGCAGGTCTCAACAATTGGTTGGATGGAACCAGTACACTCCCATCTGGTTGCGGACCAACTTTGATATTTTGAGCCTGAATAGTTGCAGAAACGAATAAAAGAGAGGCAACAATTAAACCCTGAAATAACCTTTGTTTAGTTTTCATAAGTATATAATTTGAAGATTTTTGCATTAAATGTGACAATAGATTTTAACTAAGTAATTGGATATATATCATGTCGTGTTTTTGTGAGTCATTGATTCCGGATTCGTTCTGTCGCCGCTATGCGGCTCAAGGTCTATATTGACTTATTTTTTTACCATACTGCCGCAGATAAACCGCTTTTGTAAGATGAAGATACGTAGCACCATCAGTTTGGTAATACTGCCGGTTTACAAATTTTCAGGAAATAGGTTTTGAATATCCTCCCTGGTGGCCTTGCATATTCCTCTTTCGGTAATCAGGCCAGTGACGAATCTGGCTGGAGTGACATCAAAACCATAGTTCGCTGCGGGTGATCTTTCATTTACAATTCTGATCCTTCCGGGTTCACCGTTTTCAAGCTGACCTTCCATCCAGGTCACTTCCTCTCCATCGCGTTGTTCGATAGGGATTTCAGAAATCCCATTCCCCATTGAAAAGTCGATGGAGGAGGAAGGGAGTGCCACGTAAAATGGAACCTTGTTATCAAAAGCGGCCAAAGCCTTGAGATAGGTTCCTATTTTATTGGCTACGTCACCTGTTGAAGTGGTCCTGTCACTCCCAACGATGCAAAGATCAACCTGACCATGTTGCATCAGATGTCCTCCGGCATTATCGGGGATTACCGTATGGGGAACACCTTCGTGTGACAATTCCCATGCAGTGAGGCGAGCCCCCTGGTTTCGGGGTCTGGTCTCATCAACCCACACATGAAGCGCGATTCCTTTAAGAAAAGCTTTGTATATTGGTGCCGTGGCAGTTCCCCATTCGATACAGGCAAGCCATCCGGCATTGCAATGGGTGAGGATATTGACGGGCTGCCCCTGTTTTGATTTGCTGATCCTCTCAATCAATGTGCACCCATAATCACCAATTGCTTCAGACCAGCTGATCTCCCTGTTTTTTAAACGACCGGCTTCCGCAAGGGCCAACTCGCACGCAACTTCCAAAGTTGGACATTCACTCAACTGATCCATCATTTCATCAATCAGAATTGCAAGATTAACAGCCGTTGGTCGTGCCGATTTCAGATAATCAGCATCCTTCTTCAGTGATGCTCTCCAATTCTGATCTACCCCGTTAACAAGGCTAAGATAGATTCCATAGGCGCCGGTAACACCGATGAGCGGAGCCCCCCTGACCGTCATATTTTGAATGGTATCAAAAACATCGCCTGGAGTTTTCAGATCAACAATCTGAAATTCAAAAGGCAACTTACGCTGGTCGATCACCTGAATAACACACCTGTTGTCAGGATGAACCCATATCGTTTGAAAATTTTTACCGTTAACCTTCATGTTTAGATTCGTAGTTTAGGGATTGAATGGACTCAGATACCGATTATTGAAAATCAGCCAATTTTTTAATATATTCGGGTGTGGCAGGTTCATCCCTAAAAAAATCACTTTTCTTTCGTTGCGAAAGCGCCCACCTGTCGATCCAGGAGATTCCCCACTTCCCATAAACGGAAATTTCAGTTTGATAGGTTTCATCTGTAAGCGCTTCATCCATACTCACAAAATCATAGTTATTCCGTCTGAGCATTTTGGCAAGTGAATCGACATAATCTGAGTTGAGCAGGCTGGCATGTAACAATAATATCTGTTTAATATTCCTGCCAAACAGTCTGTAAGCCTGGATCTCAAAATACCTCACCTTCTTCTCCATATAGGTAACATAGTCCTTTCCAATCTTAGCCATCAGATTCGGATCATTTTTCACCTTTGCCCTCTTATAAGCTAAAGCAAAAAGATAGTCTTCATTGTCAATTGTAACTGGTGCAACCCGATATCCATGCGATGCAAGAAAATCACTTAGCGAATCTGCTTTCGCCTTTGTATCACCAACATGAAGAAAAGGATGTCTGAAATAGCTGAGGGACTTTCCTCTGGCGCCAAGCAATTCGTTGGATATCGTTTCACCTGCTAAAATATCCTTATAAAAATCGTTAAAGGAGACTGAGTTATAATCCGGATGTGAGAAGGTGTGATTCCCTAAATCAAGGTCATTATTCACCCAGGTTTTAAGTAACCTGACCTGGAATAGGTCGATACCATTGTGGTACAACTTTGATTCATTGACAAATCCAATGGCACAGATTTTATTCCTCTTAATGGATCTGACCAATTTATCCATCAACTCTTTTTGAAAAATGGTATCGGACATACCATAACTGACGACTGGCAAATCGTCGAAAGAAAAACAGACCTGTTTCCTTTGTCCAAATGATAAAAATACAGAAAAAAACAAAATCAGAAACGAGATACGTCTCTTACTGAGCCTTTTCAGTACAGTATTGAATTTGGAAAAAATGAACAGGTCTGTCAATGAGCTTGTTTACAGGTTATTCTTTACTGAATGCCGCATCGAAAGCGAGAGAGCTTGGGGAGAAGTCAACCTTCTTCACAAATTCGCACGATTCGGCAGCTCCCATTTCGCGATCCATACCACTGTCTTCCCATTCAACAGAAAGTGGTCCCGTGTATTGGATGTCGTTCAAAGCACGAATGATCCGCTGAAAATCTATTCTTCCACGTCCCACACTTCTGAAATTCCAGAAACGGCGGTTATCGCCAAATTCGACATGTCCACCAAACACGCCAACCGTTCCGGGATGTTCGTTCCAGGTCACGTCTTTCATATGAACATGGAAAATCCTGTCGCTGAATTCGTAAATAAACTGTACATAGTCAACACCCTGATAACCGAAATGGCTTGGGTCATAATTGAACCCAAAAGCGGGATGATTATTTAGCGCTTTCAACGCCCTTTTGGCAGTTTCAATATCGAAAGCGATTTCGGTCGGATGGACCTCAAGGGCATATTTGATCCCCAATTCCTGGTAAACATCCAGAATCGGGATCCACCTTTTGGCGAAATCCTGGTAACCTTCATCGATTGTCTCCTGCGAAACAGAAGGAAAGGAATAGAGGTATTTCCAGATTGAACTGCCTGTAAATCCATTAACAACCTTTAATCCCAGACGTTTAGCTACTTTAGCGGTCTCAATCACGCTGGCAGCAGCACGTTGACGTATACCTTCAGGATCACCATCTCCCCAAATCTCAGCCGAAAGCATCCCTTTGTGACGGCTATCGGGATTATCGCAAACAGCCTGTCCAACAAGGTGGGTAGAAATAGAGTAGAGTTGAAGATCATATTTTTTAAGTAATGCGAGTTTGGCATCGCAATAAGCCTGATCGGCTTTTTCCACTTCGATATGGTCGCCCCAGCAGGCAAGTTCCAAACCATCGTATCCGAACGATTTGGCCTTTTGTGCTACTGTTTCAAGGGACAGGTCGGCCCATTGGCCGGTAAAAAGGGTAACTGGTCTTTTCATCTATTTGTATTTAGTTTATGTTTATTCCGCGAATTTAACCCACTTCTGCTGATCGTTATACCCAGCTTCCACCACGGTATCGATAAACTGCATCCCCCGTATACCATCTTCAACGGTTGGGAAGTCAAGCCATTCAGCTTTTGGTTCCTCACCATTCAATTTTGCACGAACCGTCAGTGAAAAGTTGCGGTAGATGTTGGCAAAAGCTTCGAGATAGCCTTCGGGATGTCCTCCCGGTGTGCGGGTATTGTGTTGTGCGATTGCACTCATATAGCCATTTCCAACCCGAACGATCTCAGCCGGCCTGTCGCCCCATTTTAGGAACAGTGTATTTGGCTCATGCTGATGCCATTCCAGTCCGCCCTTATCTCCATAAACTCTCAACCTTATGTTATTCTCTTCACCAGCTGCAATTTGGGTTGCAACCAAGACTCCCCGTGCACCATTATCGAATCGGAGCAAGGCAGCGCCATCATCATCGAGTAACCGACCGGGAACAAACACATTCAGTTCTGCACAGATTTCTACCGTTTTAAGTCCTGTGACATATTCTGCCAAATGATGTGCATGTGTTCCGATATCGCCCATACAACCTGCTTTACCCGAACGTTTGGGATCGGTACGCCAGGAAGCCTGGGCATTTCCGGCATCTTCGAGTTTGGAGGAGAGCCATCCCTGCGGATATTCCACAAATATTTTCCTTATTTTCCCAAAATCACCCCGGCGCACCCGTTCGCGGGCCTCTTTAACAGCCGGATAACCGGAATAGGTATGGGTCAGTGCCAGAATCAGACCCGTCTCCTCAATTTTTGCTTTAAGCAGTTTTGCTTCTTCAAGTGTAAATGTGATTGGTTTATCGATCACCACGTTAAAACCATTGTCGAGTGCCATCATTGCCGGTCCAAAATGTGCAAAATTTGGAGTAACAATCGTGACGAAATCCATTCTGTCGCCTTCAGGCAGTTTTGCCTCATGATCAAACATCTCCTGATAAGTTTTATAAACGCGGTTATCAGGCAGGAAATATGATTTTCCTGAGGTGACCGAAATTTCGGGATTAATACTAAAACAACCACAAACCAGTTCGATCTGATTGTCCATAAAAGCTGCCAGACGGTGGATTGCACCAATAAAGGCGTCGCTTCCTCCACCTACCATTCCCATTCGTAATTTTCTGTTCATTTTGTTTGTTTTATACCGTTAAGTATTTTTTAATCGGCACGAAAGTTACAAACAAAACTTTAATGAAACTCCATCATGATGAATAAAAATATCATCAAAAAAAGATTAAATGTAAACCAGCAGATGAGAAGTTAATGGAATGATACTATTTTCGTGGTCTTGAAAATTAAGAAAATTCAGGCAGTTATAATGGGCTCCAGAAAGAGAAAACCGTTAATCAGAAATCTGATCAATATCCTCCTTATCACGATCATCTTATCTGTTGGATATATTTGTTTTACAATTGTTTATGATCTTCGCATCCGTTTTAACAACCACTCCGAACTCAAAGATATTGCAGGTGTAAATGAAGATTATAGCACAAAGTTTACCCATTTTGTGGAGGCCATTGAGAAAGAAACGGATTGGAAGGTGGAAATAATCAGTGGGTTACGAACCAAAGAGGAGCAGATTCAATTAAAGCGCAATAATCCGAGAAATGCAGCTGTGAATAAAAGCCGGCATGTATTAGGACGTGCAGTCGATCTGAATCTTTATAAGCGGAACGGATTTCGGTTTATAAGGTTAAAAAAAAGTAATTCGAAAGGTTCATGGATCGCCACGGGAATCCCCGAAATCGCCAAACGTTACGGACTCTTATGGGGCGGCACCTACCGAAACTACCATGATCCGGTCCATTTTGAGATCAACTGAGGTAGTTTACAGGATTTTAGGATTTCTGGAGGTAGGGAAGTAGGTTGAATCATATAATGTCGTAATTATTTATTCTTAGCTTTAGCTTTCATGACTCCCCCTTTAGGGTGTCCAAGATCTCTGCATGTTCTCTGTGGTTCACCGTGTAGTAAATGTTTCACAGAGTTACACTGCTCAGGACCAGCGTATCACAGAGAGAAAGGTGTAGATTTCTGAGACCAATAAACGAGCTGTAAATGTTCAGATTGCGAAACAGAAGTCTCCTCCTGAGACGACTTAGCGGGGGTCAGAAATTGGAGAACTTAAAATAGTAGCTCATATCTTTCGGGTTACTTCGTACAAATTCATCATAACCCTATTATTTATGGATACAATCTAAAGTGGCCAATCACCAGCCACTAAAAAACCCCCCGCCACTTTTCAGCGACAGGGGGTTTAATTTGATGATCGTCTTGTAAAATTATGCTTTCTTTTCCTCTTTTGCCTTACCGGGTACGCGGACAACATAACTGCTCATGTCCACTTTACCGATTTCAAGTTTTTCAGGAAGATAGTTTAATGTTGAATTAGCGAGTTCTTCCCAGGTGACGGCAGCACCAGTATAAGCCGATTCGCGCCCCATAATTGCTGTCAGGCATGAAACTGCGGTCTCTTCGGCCTGATTGATCGGGGTATTTGATCGGATGTGGTTCACAAAATCAACATGTTCGAGTACATAAGGATTGGTTTGTTTGAATTCGGCTTTCTCCTTATCTTTATCGAAACTCCAGATAACCTTACCCTGAAGATCGGTGATCTCCATTTTGTTACTGTCACTGTTCCAGGCCCCTTTGGTCCCCTGGATACGCTCAGAAACGTTGTTTACACATCCGTCAATCTGACGACACATACTGTGCAGATGTACGCCCCCTTCATATTCAAAATCGACACTGAACATATCATACTGGTCGCCTGACAATCTCCGTTGTTTGGCTCCAAATCCTACCGCTTTAACAGGTTTCTTCCCAAAGAACCAGTTGAAAACGTCGATATTATGTACATGTTGTTCAACGATATGATCGCCTGAGAGCCATTTCCAGTTTACCCAGTCGCGAACCATGAACTCCATGTCGGACCACTCTTTTTTGCGTTCACGGTACCATAACATCGATTGGTTCCAGTATACATTTCCTGAGACAATCTCACCAATCAGACCACTTTGGATTTGTTTGAAACTTTCAACATAACTTCTCTGGTGGTGACGCTGAGTTCCTGTAACAACGCAAAGTCCCTGTGTTTCGGCTTTTTTTGCAGTGGCAAAAATTAGGCGGGCCCCAACCGGGTCGACACAAATTGGTTTTTCCATGAACACATGTTTGCCAGCTTCAACGGCAGCTTCGAAATGGGTTGGACGAAATGCAGGAGGAGTTGCTATAATGACAAGATCGACACCGGCAGCAAGTACTTTCTTATAATTATCGAAACCAGTAAAGCACATGTTATCGGGTACTTCTACCTTATATTTATCTTTTAATCCCTTACGGCAGTCGTCAATCCGATCCTGAAACAGATCGCCTAAAGCAACAATTTCCAGATTATTTGCAGAATCAAGAAAGTTCTGTACGGCGCCTGATCCGCGACCACCACAACCGATTACTCCGGCTTTTAATACTTTCCCATCGGCTGCCTTATCCACCAGATTAGGAATGTAGGCACCCTCAAGAGATTTTAAAGGGACTAACTTTTCCTTTGCGGGGCTGCATGAAGCCATTACAGCTCCTGCACCGATTGTACCAACAACACCGACAACTGCAGTAGTTGAGAAAAAATCTCTTCTGCTTAACGAATTCTTTTTAGTCATGATCTTTTTGTGTTTAAATGGATTAGATGCTATCTTAAATTTCACTTCATAACAATTGAACTATCTGGTTCACAAACTACCCGGAAACCAACCCCCTTAATATCAGAATACCACCAGATACTTTTGGGTTGCTGCGGATCAGTTTTCAGCCAGTCGGTCGTCTTTGTAAATCCTCTCGCAGCAGTCCGAAGATCTTTGGCATCAAAAGAGTAATTACCACCACGAATCACATGTTCGTCTCCCGACTCCGGTCCTTTGGGATTTGAAACCGTTGCCCCTGTTTTGGAGTAGGCGTTTTCGGCATAGTAATCGGAACAATATTCGAATACATTACCCAACATGTTTTTCAAACCGAAAGGATTGGCCTTTACAAAACCGGGTTCCTGTGACTTACCCATTGAGTTCAGTGCGTAAACAACATATCTGCTGATATTTGTGGTGTCTGCGCCAAATATTTTGCTTCGAAATCCCTGTTCGGACAAACGTTTCGGATCGCCAGGGAAGAAATAGGGCGTTTCGGTACCAGCCCTGCAGGCGTATTCCCACTCTGCTTCGGTAGGTAACCGGTAATGTTTGCCGGTGACTTTCGAAAGCCATTGGCAATAAGTAGAGGCAGAATAATGGGTCATTGTAATTGCAGGACGTTTTCCGCTTCCCCATCCCTGATCAGGAATTCCGAAAGGTGGCGTAGGCCCTGTCACCGCATCGGGAGAACTGGCATTGTGCGCCATTACCAGATTGGGATCGACTCGTCCTTCTGACATTGTGGAGGCGAAGAAGGACCAGAATTCATCCCAGGTGACCTCAACTTCACCCATAAAGAATGGAGATACGGTCACCTTTCTTACGGGTCCCTCATCGCTTTTACGGAAAGGTTCGTCCTGTGGGCTTCCCATATTAAAGGTTCCCCCTTTCACAGCGATCATATTGAACGATACCGCACTATTGGGGATAAACTCCTGATAGTTGGCGAAGGTGGTCACTTTTGCCGGCGCCGGGTATAAATTCTTTGAAGCATTACTTGAGACGGGTACACCCGTCATTTTTGCATGTTTATAATTTGGATTAAAGTGTCCTGCATCAAGATGGCAATTAATACATTGAAGATCGAGCTTTTCTGCGTTTTTTTCGTAGTATAGGTGAGCAGTTCCCCCCTCAGCAGATAACCCTTTTGAAAACAGATTCTGATGACATTTGATGCACGATTCATTATAAACGATCTTCACAGCATGTTCAAGAAGCCTTTTGTTTTCCCAGTTGAACGATTTTCTGTCCTTGAAATAAAAGGCATACAGGTCGTGTAATCCTGTTTTTGCTTTTACAAGTAAATAGCGGTTGTCCTCCTTCGGCGGAAGATGACATTCAACGCAATGAACTCTGACTCCACTTGGGTTGTAAAAGTGGCTCGATTTTTTCCAGGAAGCATCGGCATCCGGATGAATGTGACACGATTGGCAATATTCATCGGTAGAGGTGAGATGAATAGCTTTATTACTGATAAATAACAAGATAGCCCAGGTAATAGCTCCTATAAAAAATACGAGCCACGACCATCTGAGGAACTTAAACTTTTTGATCATAAAAAAAAAGAAAAGGAAATACTGAAAAACAAAATTAGTCGTGTTAAGCGGCCAAATATAATTAAAAAAACCCTGACCATCGAAAACCAAATTCTAAAAATTTCAATCTTTTACCTTACTATTTTCCACTCATTAAAAAAGTAAAGTTACAATTCACGAAACAAGGTCGTATAATATCATGGGAATTCATTTTATTCTTTATGTTTGCCATTGATTGTACATCAAACAAATTATTATAGGAATTCCGGGGCAAAGAACAGGTCATTTTAACCAATTGTAATGAAATCATTTTTAAGCATAGTTTTTCCCATATTGATATTAATTGCAGAACAAACCATGGGGATTCATGTATCCCGAATTGAAGATAATCAGCCAATAAACGATACCCTTAAAATAGCGCGGGAGATGTTTAGTAAAGGGGTTGCACTGGATGATGCAGGTAAGACAGAGGAGAGTACTGCCGCAATACACGAAGCATTAAGACTGGCCAGTACGATCAGAGATTATCCGTTAATAGCAAGATCGTTAAATTTCTTAGCAATTAACCTAAGCGCCATGGGGAAAAGAGATGAAGGAATTGAAATGTCATTCAAGGCTTACGAAAACTTTCTCCTTGCAGGAGATACGGTACGCGCTGCAAATGTAAAAATCAATATTGGTATGGATTATACCAATAACGGAAATTTTGAAGAGGCACTTAAAATTGAACTTGAAGCGCTGGATTTAAGACTTCAATGTGGAGACTCCACGAACATTGCTGCCTACTACCAGCGCCTTGGAGAAGTATATAAGCAACTTGGTATCCGGGATAAATGGAAATCGTCGCTCGAAATGGCCAGTTGCTTATCCGATCATCCAAGATATGCCAGTTTTAAAACCAAAATTGGCATCATGAATGATTATGGTGGAATATATGAAGCGGAGCGGCAATACGACGAAGCGATAAAAGTTTACCTAAGAATGTATGAATTGAGTAAAAAAGAAGATTACCTGAATGGGGTTGCTACTGCTTTGACGAACATGTCACCTGTCTATCGTAAAACGGGGCAAAATGAAAAGGCTCTGAAATGTGCCAGGGAGGCTTTACAGATACAATTAAAACGTGAAAATGGTTATGGACAGCTCACTGCTTATAATCAAATTGGAGAGGTTTATCTGGACATTGGAGCCCTCAATCAGGCTCAGGAAAATTTTCAAAGAGGTCTAAAACTCTCATTGAATATGAATTACATCAATGAACAAATAGAATCGCTGAGAGGTCTATATCGTATTGCACGAAAGAAGGGGAACTTAAAGGATGCGTTGTTATATCACGAAAAATGGAGTCAACTTGAAGATTCGCTCCAAAACACCGATCTGCAGAAGAAGCTGACAGAAATAGAAACGAGGTACCAGACCGGAAAGAAGGAGCAACAAATTAAATTGCTTAACAGCGAAAACAAGTTGAAGAGTTCCAGAATTGAACTTCAGAAGCTGACCATTGGGGGAGGAAGTTTATTTTTCCTGATCCTGCTCGTTTTTGCGTTTTTCATTTTTAACCAGAAGCGAAAACAACAAATAACCAGGCAAAATGAACTTGAGCAAAAGCTATTACGCTCTCAGATGAATCCCCACTTTATTTTTAATTCATTGGGAGCCATTCAACATTTTATGTTGAAAAATGATGGTCGCAAAGCCGCCTTCTACCTGAGCAGTTTCTCCTCACTGATGCGATCCATTCTGAAAAATTCGCGTGAGGAACTGATCACCCTTCAGGAGGAAAAACAAACCCTTGAGAATTATTTGCATCTGCATCAGCTCAGGCTGGGCAACAGACTCTCTTTTGAAGTCAATGTTGCGGAGGAGCTGGACATGGAAGACACGATTCTTCCGCCAATGCTGATTCAGCCTTTTGTTGAAAATGCAATTATTCACGGGATCGAAAAAATGGAGGATAATGGAGAGATTGTCGTTTTATTCAGTAAAGAAAATAATCTTTTAAAAATAATTGTGAAAGATAATGGCAAAGGCATTGATCAAAATCGGGCAGGAAAGAGGGAAAACCATGTTTCGTATGCTTTGCAGATTTTTGAGGAACGAATAGCCAACCTGAAAAAGTCGTCGGGTATAAACATTTCGTATAAAATAGGTAATCAAGGGGTAACTGAAGGTCATAATCGGGGCACGGTTGTGACGGTGCTGCTCCCTTTAAAGATACGATAAGGGTAATAATACGACACGAAACCAAATTTTATAACTTTATACTTCTAACTTTGTATTTTAAACCTGACCGATGATCAAAGCTGTAATTGTAGATGATGAAGCCTGTTTCAGGGAGATGATTGAGGTGCTTCTCAAGGACTATTTCCCGAATATTCAGGTTGTTGATCGGGTTGAAAGTGTTCAACAGGCCATACAGACAATTGAGGAGCACCAGCCTGATTTAGTTTTCCTTGATATTGAGATCAGGTGCGGAACAGGCTTTCATGTACTCCAGCAACTTAAAACCCGCAATTTCAAACTGATTTTCATCACTGCCTATAATGAGTTTGCTATTCAGGCGATCAAATTCAGCGCAATTGATTATATCCTCAAGCCCATTAATGAGTTTGAGTTTAAAGCAGGTGTTGAGCGGGCAGTTCAGGAGATTGAGAGAAATGAAATACCAAGTCCGATCGATAACCTCCTTCATAACAATCAGAAGAACCACAAGAAGAAGCTGGTGCTCCGCACAATAAATGACATTTATCTGGTAAGTATTGACGAGATCATCCGATGTTGTGCCGACAATTCCTACACCACCTTTCATCTTGTCTCTGGTGAAAAAATCATGGTTTCAAAGGGAATCGGCGAATATGCAGATTTACTGGCGAATAATGGCTTCTTCAGGTCACACCAGTCGCATGTGGTCAATCTTAGTTATATACAAAAAATTGATAAAACAGACGGAGGTTCTATTATTCTGAAGGATAAAAATACAATACCCATTTCAGCAAGGAAGATGCCACACCTCATGGAGGTATTAAACAGACTCTGACGAATTCAAAATAGTTGCCGGCAAATTCAAATCACATCCAAGCAATCGTTTTTCCTATCCTAATTTCGTGAGTAAATTTTTAAACTCACTGCTATGAAAGGAAAATTTATTACCCCCATATGGGGAATAGGCGTCTTGTTTCTAATGATGTCATGTCTTAATAGTCATGCACAGATTAAAATTGACCTGAAGAAGAAAATTAATCAACAGGCAAATCATCGGGCCAACCAACGCACGAATCAGGCGATTGATAAAACGTTCGATAAAATGGAGGAGGGTGTTGGATCTGTCTTTAAGAAAAAAGAGATGGGCAAATCCTCAGAACTGAAAGAGGAGGAGCAGAAAGGTAAAAAGTCGATTCCGCATAAGGGGCAAAATGAAGTGATGCAGGACCAGCCTGGGTCGAAAGAACCAAACGAACAACAGCTAATCTGGTCAAAATACGACTTCGTACCCGGAACTGAAATTATTTTTGAAGACAACCTGGAGGGTGAACAAAATGGAGAATTCCCCAGCAAATGGGATCTGGTTCAGGGAAATTTTGAAAATGCCAATTTTGAAGGAGCAAATGTAATCTATCACATCAAATGCAACATGAACGGTGGCGGTGGTATTGTGCCTATGCTGAAAAATAGCAAGGAGGACTACTTACCCGAAGAATTCACCATTGAGTTTGATGCCTATTTTAATGAAGATCATGGGGGAAGTTATCACATATATTTGGGCGACTATAAGAATCAATTAAAGTTAGATAAAGAAAAACCGCTTGGAGCTAAATACATTAGAATATATAAAAACAGTGTCGACGGAAGTTTTATTGAACAAAACTATTATCCGGGATATAAAAGTGGCATGTACGATAAAACGCCAAAATGGAGGCATGTTGCAATTTCGTTTAACAAACGTGCTTTAAAAGTATATTTAGACGATGCCAGGGTATTAAATATCCCCAACCTGGGATACAATCCTACAGGGTTCAGTCTTGGCAAGCAATCAGTTGATGGCAAAAACCCCGGATATACCAAAAATTTCCGAATTGCAAAAGGAGCGGTCCCGCTTTACGACAAATTCCTGACCGATGGCAAATTTGTCACCACCGGCATCAAGTTTGATCTCAACAAAGCGACCATTAAACCCGAATCGATGGGAACCATTAACTATTTAGTAAAAATGATGACCGACCACCCCGAATTGAAATTCTCGGTTGAAGGGCATACCGACAGCGATGGCGAAGATGGCTTGAACCAAAAACTCTCGGAAGCCCGCGCAACATCGGTGTTGGAAACAATGGTAAAACTTGGCATTTCTGCCGACCGTTTATCCAGCAAGGGACATGGTGAAAGTAAACCTATGGCCGGAAACGATACCCCTGAAGGAAAAGCACAGAACCGCAGGGTTGAATTCGTGAGATTCTAAAAACAAAAAACCATGAATAGTAAAAAACGGATTTTAGTATTTCTTTCATTGGTGGCATTTGTTCAGGTTTCCATAGCCCAGGAAAAAACAACGAATTATGTTACTCCTGATGAAATCAATAAAGCTGTTTCGAAGCTTTTCGAATATTATGGATCGTACGAAGATGGGAGTACACAATCACAGAAGAATGCAAAATTCGACAATGCTTTTGACGCATTAACCAAAGGATCTGCAACTTCTAAAGATAAAAATGATGCTTTTAAAATTGTTGATGCTTATATAAAAGCTGACCAGAATCCTTCCGCAGATAATGAATCGAATGGTTCACAAAACGATTTCATAAAAAAAACTGATGAATACAAAGAAGCAGAGAAAACAATTAACAGTGGGATGAACCATCTGATGAATATGTCGTATTCCGATTTTGAGTCAACAGTATTAAAGCTACAACCAAATTCCGGGAAAAGGGAGATCAAAGGAATTTACAATCAAATGCACCAAAACGATGGTAAAAAGGTTCAAATGACTACAGCAGATGACGAAATGACACCTCAGCAGCAGATGATGTGGGCAATCAAAACAATTGAAAACCCGAAAAACTATGAGGAGTTTGTTAAAGCTGCAAAAATACTTGATCCAAAAATCCCGGAAACAAAACTCCGGCAGGGGTGGGAAAAGATTAAAACCAGATAACGAAGAAGAAGTCCTGGCTTGAAACTTTGAAGCGACTTCAGGAATAAGTATCAACAAATTACCGAAAATGCAGAAATAAAAACAACAAATACCTCAATAAAACTGAATTATGGGAAATATAGTCAATCGCACAAAAAACATGATACTAAAACCCAAAGCTACCTGGGAAGTGATCAAAACCGAGGAAACATCGGCAGCAATGGTATTATCCGGATATCTATTCCCACTTACACTAATTCCAGCCATTGCATCGTTCGTCGGCTTTGGTCTCATTGGGTTTAATACCGGTTTCTTTGGCCGTGCCGCCAATATAGAGTGGGGGATCAGCCAGTCCATTACGACCTTCGTAAACATATTTGTCGGGGTTATAATCAGTGCATGGATAATCAGTCAGCTTGCTCCAAAATTTGGGGCTACATTAACCATGAACAATGCAGTTAAACTCGTGGCTTATTCCTATACCTCATCAATAGTCGCAGGAGTCTTTTATCTTATCCCTGCGCTCACCATTATCGTAATCTTAGGAGGATTATACAGCCTGTACCTTCTTTATCTTGGTTTCCAGCCCATGACAGGTGTAAGTGAAGAACAAAATATGGCCTACTTTCTGGTCAGCGTAATCGCGATCATCGTAGTTTCTGTCGCACTCACATTTATCTTTGGAGCCCTTTTAACGACTTTTGGTTTAGCGAGTTATCACTCTGCAACCTTTTTTCAATAACTTTAAAATATCAATCAGGATGAAGACTACACTATTAATTACCTGTATGCTAGCCGTGATACAACTATCGGCTCAAATCAAAAAAGGGAAATTGTATCCGTTTAAGACCGCCGAAATTGAATATACCTACGAAGGAAATTCAACGGGGAAACAAAATCTCTATATCGACAACTATGGTTGGCTTCAATGTACTATCGAGCAGACGGTATCAAAAGCGTTTGGTCAAAAAAGTGAAAAAAATGAGGTTAAAGTGTCGAAGGATCTGGATATTTTCCAATGGGATCTGAAGACCCGTAAAGGGAGCAAATTGCATAACTCACTTGCCGAAAATTTAATGAATGATCCCAATTTCGATCCTAAGGAGTTTGGAAAACTCACCATGGAATCGCTGGGGTTTGAAAAGAAAGGGACAGAAACGATCAACGGGAAAGTGTGCGAGATATGGAAAGGATTAGGCGGAATGACGACTATCTGGATGTGGAACAGTCTGGCAATGAAAACAGAGATTAAAATGTTGGGGACTAAAACTATTTGGACTGCCACCACCATTAAGATCGATGAAGGGGTACAGGCAAGCAGGTTCGCCTTACCCCCGGATATCAAATTTGAAGATGCAGGAACTACCGATCCAGTGGAGATGATGGATAAGGGAATTGAAAAAGCAGCAAAAGAAGAGGGAATAGGTAATGAAGCTGAAACCAAGGCAAAGACCCCAACTGAACAATCTCCAATAAAGAGCATGAAAGACCTGAAAGGATTTTTGAAAAAACTGAAAACTGAATAAAACAGGCAGTCTATACAGGAAGAATAATTGCTCTCCTGATTTTATTGAAAATAGGATCATCAATTTAAACCTGTTTTAATATATCAATAACAGCACCTGAAAATGTCTAACGACCTTTCATAGCAAGGGTGCAGTAGGAGAGGCCGGTTGCCCGGCCTCTTTTTTACTTTTCAGATTATCCCCAAATTGATGGCCCCGAATAATTTCGGCGCTCTTCCAGGACACTAAACCTCCCATGGCTCTTTACCCTTTTTTAGCCTGGGTTGGAATATGGGTGACTTAGGAACAAAAGAGATATCAATATTGGTGATTTTTCCGCTCTTATCAATCGTGAGAAGCCTGGATTGATAAGGATCAAACTCCAGAGTCAACGCGATTTTTTTCCCGTTGTAACTGATTTCGACAGGATAAGCCGACTTTTTATCATTTAGCGACTGACCATATTCCAATGGAAATTTAAGATGCCGGGATTTGGGATTTGCAAAGAAAAATGTTAACCCCTCATTGGTTGACCGGCACCAGTAATCGAACTTTTCGGTTCCGGTTACCAATGGCACAGCCTTCTTCACCTGGCTCCATTCTGATTTAACATTCTCTAAATTTGAGAGTTTCTCCAATAATTGCTGATAAGCCATATTGGATTTGTGTAATCCCGGTTCTGTCGGGATTTGCTTCAGGCAAACCGGCAATCCCTGAAGCGCCAATTCCACGATCCTTCGAAGCGCTATAATGTCAAGATATTTCACATCAACATAAAGTGACGAAAAAGATTGATTTCCAACGGTTAATCGTCCTTTTTTAAAACTTCCTTTTTTTAAAAATGCTGCGTTGATCCAAAGTGGACGCCATGCATTCAACTCTTCGGGGAGATAGGTATAACGTTGCTCGTAAGTTCCCCATGCCCAGATCATTTGCTTTTCGGGTGGAAGTTCTCCTGCAATCCAGCTATCTTCGGTCGGCAAATAAACGGCAACATCCGAGCAGGTTACACCTTTTTTCAGGTAAGAGGAGACCTTCTCAAGATAGTTGTTAAACGCCGGAATTTCCGGTGCAAGCGCCCCACTTTTACCAACGTGAACCGAGGCATAAAATTTTACAGTATCCTCACCTGCCGGATTAAAGGGTTTGCCATGCCAGATCAAATGGTTTACCCCGTTGGCAAACAAAGCATCTGCCAACAGTTTCAGGTCAGCGGTCTGTTCTTCACTGTGATGATTACGGGGCCAGCCATAAAGACAGGTAAATGTTTCAGAAGTGACCACATTTTTACCCGAAAGCCCCGCAGCAGAGGCCACAATATTTGAATAAGTAGGTTCATAAAGCAAGGCCTCACTTTCGGGAACATCCACAGTGGCATATGATGAGATGATATCACATGGGGCGCCTGCGCATTGAACCCTTGAATATGCTCCAAGCTCGTGGCTCTTTTGGGTAAATGGCTCATAGAATTCCTCAATAACATATTTTGAGAGCAGTTTCATATAGTCATATCTTACCTGTCGGTATGGCTCACTTTTGGAATAGAGGCTATCAGAATAGTCGGCCAGCGAATACCCATATTTTTTAACAAAATTATCCTCAAAGCCGGGGGTAGACAGAAATTTGGTCTCTACTTCCCATGAATCGCAAAACAACCCTGATAAACTACCTTTGAGGGCAGGTTTCAGGGCATTCCCCGTTCTTAGTGCATAATTGAAAAATGCTTTGCGATTCAGATGATCGAGAACATACCCTTTTTTAGGATAGTCCCACGAAGCGGCAATCACCTGACGCCAATGCGGATCTTTCATATTCATTGTAGCCTCATTGAATGGAACCTTTATATCCCCGAAAGGCCAAAGTGAACCAAAAGTAAAATCACAACCAAGACCCAGGCTATCGGCACTGTGTTTGGCAAAAGCCACCACTTCTGTCCATGCCGGACTTAGCCACTCCTGCCGCGGAGTATAGTGAATTGTGTCCTTTTTCATCCGGTTAACAGGATAGACCCAGGCAATTTCGACGCCGCCAAAACCATTATTTTTCAACCACCTTAAATTATCAACAATTGCCGGCTTTTCAATCACTGAAGCAAACCACCACCAGCGGGTCCAGGGACGGTTATCTGTATAAAGTCTGGATCTATTCAAATCTACGGGAGTACTTTTAACTCCGGCCTGACTTAAACCGCAAAGCGAAAAACCTGCCAGAAGCAAAGCCAAGGTGATAATTCTCTTCATAACTTATTCATTAAATGACCTATAATTAGAATGCAAAATCTGACTGAAAAATTGGAAGTAGATTGTAGGAATGATTCCTGTTTGGATCAGACTTTATTTTCAGATTCAAATCAAATGTAATTCTTTGGACATTAATATCCTATCCAATAAAGAAATTTATTGATTAATTGTCAAAGCTCCGGATTGTTTGATGATTGGATTACACCACTTTCCCCTCTTTAATGTACTCCCGGGTGATGGCGCTTTCGAGCTGACTCAGACTCAGGTGATAAACCTTGCTGGCAAGCACCTCCACAGAACAAAAATGGGCAACGTTAATGATACCGGCGCCTGTCAGTTCGTAGCGTGTGGCGATCTGATGCCAGTTAATACCCGGATCTATCTCTAATTGTAAAGGAAATGCTTTCCTCCAGATGGTTTCCCTTTCGTTGGGTCCGGGCATGGGGAAATGGATAATCGCCTGAAAACGCCTGATAAACGCCTCATCTATATTACCCCTTTGATTGGTAGCCAGAATGACAAGGCCGTTATAAACCTCGATTCGCTGAAGCAGGTAAGCCACTTCCTGGTTGGCATATTTATCGTGTGCATCGCGGATATCGGTTCGCTTACCAAAAAGAGCATCTGCCTCATCAAAAAAGAGGATCCAGTTTTTATTTTCTGCCTTATCGAAAAGGGTGGAGAGATTTTTCTCCGTTTCCCCAATATATTTTGAAACCACCCTTGACAAATCGATCCGATATACGTCCTTTCCTGTGTATTTCCCTAATAATGTTGCGGTTAGTGTCTTGCCTGTACCCGGAGGACCAAAGAACAAAGCGCGGTAACCTGGCTTAATCCTTTTTTTCATACCCCAGTCATGAAGCAGGGTATCATTATAGGTAATCCAGTGCTCCATTTCCTTAATCTGCTGAAATGTTTTCGGATGAAGTACAAGGTCGTCCCATTCCATTTCTGTTTCGACATGTTCTGCCGGGAAATTGATGCTGAACCTGGGTTTGCTGACCACCCCCGTGGTCAACAATTCAACGATCTCAGGATCAAGAATCAGCTTACCACTCATCAATGGTTCACCATGCTGCACTTCGTCGAGCCAAAGGATATGTTTTTTAAAAAACAAATGTTCGCTTGAAAACAACTTTTGGACTTCAAGACGGCAAATCAGGTTATTACCGGCAATGATAAACTGTGCTGTTTCACCCGTAGGGAGGATTCCCCGGTGAGTATTGCCCTTCACACCTCCGAACTCAGGTAGGTCGCCTCCGTCAGGTAAGTATTTGTTAATAATTTGATTAAAGAAGTCCGGTTGGAGATGTGGTGCGATGGCTAACAGAAGAATAATTGATTCTGAGCTGTTAAACTGATATCTTCTCATGAAATTGGCGAACGGAGAATCATCGTCCGGTAGAATTTCAATCGGCAGGATTTCGTTGTCAACCACTTCAGCGATTTTTTCAAATCTCTGACTGATAACCGACTGAAGGTAAACTAATGCAGATGAAAGCAAATTGGAGTTCATAAATGGATTGATTTTCTCGGATGAATTTAAGGATACCGATCAGGGTGTCCGTTCCACTTCGGCTCCGGCTTTGGTAATTTTTGCAGTTCCGTCGGTTCCTTCGATCGTATGTATCTGTTTAACATCGATGAACTTTTTTCCATCACCACCTTCTGAATTTACTTTAAAATGATTGGGGATTACCCAGTCATATCTCCCTTTTTTCCATGGTGAAGGATAACCCCAGAATCCGGCCTCGTCGGTCGCAGTATCTACATTGTTGTTATCTATTGAATAGAAGGTGTCTTTTGAATCATGCCATTCGAACTTTCCTTTCCGACCCTCGAAATATCCCTGGATATTGGAAGCAGGACCTGAAACCTCTTTCGATTGAACATTCCCAAACGACACAGATTTGGGGAAATAGTGAAATTTGACAAACATGAATGCTCCTAAAAATCCTTTCTTAAATTTCTTTTCACCAATATTCTTTCCTTCGATCTCCTTGGGTTCAAGCACATTTATGATCACAGATCTGGTATATTTTCCTGAAGTAAGACTAATCGTCACGGAGGCGCCCCTCACTGGGGCAGTCCACGCAAAAGTGGGTGTACCCGCTGAAGTTAAAGGTGATCCACCTGTGGCAATCCAGTCACCCGATTTACTCCCTGTAAAGGTCACCTTTTCGCCAACCCCCACCTTTTTTCGTGATTTGCCTGATCCATCAGCAGCATTGAGGTCTGTGGCGATGGATATATCGGGAGCATGCCAGTACCAATCCCAGGCCTCCAGCAGGCTTTTTACTAATTTTCTGGCCAGATTAACCAACCAGTTCCAGGCGCTAATGATACCTTTCACTATTTTTAAAGCCATTGCAATTACCCAGTCGAGCGCTTTGGTAATCATCATTGCTAATTTGCGGGCAAAGGTCTGAATCCAGTTCCAGGCAATCGTGATGACGCTAATCGCCAGTTTTGCGGCCATGGCAAGTAGCCAGTTCCATGCCTTGCTGATTGCCATTGCGATTTTTGAGGCTACCGACTGAATCCAGTTCCATGCATTGATGATCCTCATGATCATTCTTGATGCTAATGCCTGTACCCAGTTCCAGGCATTGGTGATCGCCATAGCCAACCTAGCAGCCATAGCCTGGACCCAATTCCATGCACTGGTGATTCGCATCGCAATTTTCGAAGCCATGGACTGCACCCAGTTCCAGGCGTTGGTAATGCCGGTTGCCAACTTCGATGCCATAGACTGAATCCAATTCCAGGCATTGGTAATCCGCATTGCCAATCTGGATGCCATGGACTGAATCCTGTTCCATGCATTGGTAATCCCGGTGGCGATCTTTGAAGCCATGGACTGAACCCAATTCCAGGAGTTGGTTATGCTCATTGCCAGACGAGAAGCGAGTACTTTGACCCAACTCCACGAGGCGGGCAGATGCATCCCGATCCTTGAGGCAACAGCCTGAATCCAGTCCCAGGCCGAAGTAATCGAACGGGCAATATTGGATGCCAAGGTCTGAACCCATTTCCATGCATTGGTGATCCCCATCGCCAACCGGGAAGCGAGGTTCTGAATGAAGCTCCAGGTATTGGTGATATTCATGGCTATCTGTTTGGCCGCTGACTGAATAAAGTTCCAGCCATTGGTGATCCCCATGTTGAGCTTGGTAGCCAACCCTTTGATCCAGGCCGATGCAGAAGTGATACCTTGTCCAATCCGGGAAGCGATACCCTGAATTAATGTCCAGGCTGCAGCAACACCCAATCTTGCTGCCGATGCCAGGCTGCTGATAAAGGTCCAGGCCGCCGATATTCCGGCTCCTATTCCCGATGCAATATTGCGAATCCAGGTGGTTGCTGCAGCAACTCCCCCACCTATCGCCTGCCTGACACTATTTATAATTCCACTAACTGATCCGACTATAGCCCCGGCACCCTCTTTTACATCGTCGAGAAGCCCCCTTTGGATAACCTGGGAACCTGGTTGAGAAGGCTTTTCTGATACTGTCTCATCACGTTGACTCCTTCCTGTCTCTGGTTTACCATTTAGCCGTTTTGATTCACCCTGCTGAACAACATGGGTAAGCTCGTGCGCCAATAAATGCTTTCCCTGCGGGGATTGCGGCTGGTATTGTCCCTCTCCGAAAAAGATATGATTCTGATAGGTAAAGGCACGTGCATTGAGTTGGGTATTCAGCTGAGCGGTACCCTGATCCTGATGAATACGAACATTGGAGAAGTCATTCCCAAACCGGGGCTCCATAAAGCTACGGGTTTCAGCAGGAAGCGGCTGACCACCCAAAGTTTTACTCCGGATGGTCGCTGCAGTTTGCTCATTAGCCATCTGTGTGTGGCCATCACCTTGTTGCTGAGTAGGTAGTTCCTCCAATTGAATTGACACTGATTCCTTTCTTTGCAATTTCTTTTCCGGTTGGGACTCTAATTCTTTTTCATTTTTTTGTCTGCCACTTCCGGACATTCGCATCACTTTAGCGGCCATATGATCAGCCTCAACTTCATATTTATCACCCGGCTTATTGACTGCCAGTTTGGTTTGAACAGCTAAAGGGGCAGGTGCAAAATAATCTCCACCAGCCTTTGCAAAGAAAGGTCGTGCCGGCTTAGCCTGCAAACTGGCCGGCGTGGTATGGGTAGATTTTTCTGCTGTTGATTTCATAAATACTAAAATTAATAAACTACGTTAGGCAAAGTAGGACACAGTAGTATCCTTTTGGTAATGCTGCATATCGTTCAGTGACCCTTGTATTCTGTCCTATTCAAATATATTGGTACAATTAAAATTCAATAAGATACATTTGGGCTTTGAAAGTAATTTCAAATAGCTAATGCATTTTTCAAAGATGCTCTCAAGCAACCCTGTTCCAGATTCCCTGTGAATCTCGATCGCAGCTCCAATATTCTTATGAATCAATTCTTTGAGATACCTCTGTGTCATCTTGTCTTTTTTAAATCCCCCGATTGTGCCCTAATGTGCCTCATGTGGTTACCTGTTCTGTATCACCTCCACTCGACCCAAAGCATTGTTTTCATCCAGGGGAGTCTGATCATTGAAATTCCCCATGGCAACTGATCGAGCAGAATATCGTAAGTCCGCGATTCTACCTGCAACAGCCAATCACCCTCCTCCTTCCGTGAGAGTTTTCCTGGTCTGAAAAGAAAACTTCCCCTCAAACCTTCCACTGATATGCTGCCCAATGCTTTCCAATGACTGATAACAGCCTCCAGCATTGCCGAGGCTTCGTTTTTTTCGCTTTCCGAAAGATCAAACAATAACGGTACAGGCATTGAAAGTGGAATGCCGCAAAGGAGTTTTGGCAAAACCAGTTCGTATTCCGGGGCGTCTGTCAGCCCCGTGACCAGGTAATGAAGTAAACACAACGCCCTTTCAGACAGCAGAAGTTCATCTTCTTTTGCAATTCCCAACTGTCCAAAAAACCGCTGAAGAAACGGGTGCAGTAGTACAAGACCGGCATTATCGATGAAAATACCGTCACGAATTTCCTGATTCGCTGATTCTGATACAATCGAAGGAACAGAAACAGCTTGCATTTTTCCCATCGCCTCTGCTGTTTCACCTAAATTCTTCAAATTCAATTTATTGATATAAGGTTGATCTTCAAACAAAATATCTTCAAAAATTCGCAAGAGATATTTAACCAGGTCGGTTTGTGGTTTCAGTTCATCGAGCACCTGATTCACAATTTCGACTTTTGGGACCATGGGATTAAATGCTGAAAGGAGAATGGTTTTCTCCAGAATTAACGGCTTCAGAGTCTTGCGGATTTCAGGTGTAAATGTAAAGTTATCAGGGAGATGGAGCAGAAGATCGGGTTTGTCAGTCAAATGTTCAGACTCATCAATTATGGTCACCAGATCGTGGTAGACATTTAAAATTCCGGGGGCCAACTTCCGGAATAACAGCTGAATAAAATGACTTGAAAACTGCAGGATCAGCCGTTTTGCCGCACCTGGTGAATGAAATGATTCCATAATTTTTGCAGCTGGAACCCTGCCTCCGGTACCCGAATCATCATCGATCAACAGCTCCGAAAGAACAACCTCCAGGCTCTTCCCTTCAGGTAATTGATACGACCATGGAAGGCGTCCCAATCTCAAAAAATAGATAAATACTTCCCACAATTTTCCTTCAATGCTTTGAATAAAACTCCCTTGTGTGGTCTGTCGATCATCAGTTGAAACGGACTTAAGAGATTCTTTTATAATCATTTTTCTTAACTCCGCGGCCACAACAGATGCAAGATCCTCATCAATCCTCGACAGACTAATCGTTCCAGCATCGATCACCAGACGATCGATCACTAGTTGGGTACCTGAAGTATCGTGGCGATCCAATACCTCACCAATCGCAGGCAGCACCTTTGAATAATAGAGATCAGGCAAATGGCGCTGCAATGCAAAACCATCAGCTTCTGAACCGTTCAGTTCAACATTCAGAAATTGCTGCCGGATGAAGTGTTTCATTATTTGAACTTATTTTCAGCTGTTACAAAACATCCATTGGTGTTAAAAACTGTTAGCCGTACCAATCCATTGGGCTTCCGGATAATGGCCTGCGCCTTCTCACCCACATAAAATGGTTCAGTAGCATCGGTATTCAAAACATCCCACACCCATGAAATCAGGTTTTTCTCTTTCGAGATACACTGGAACACGAATAAACCATTATCCGACGGTTCAATGATCACTTCAGGTTTGAGCAATACAGCGGTACACAATTTCACATAATCGATACCAGAACATTGGTTGCGCTCACGGCTATCAAAAGCCGGAACCGCCACTTTCTCCTTCATCTCAAGATTAGTGGATATCGTGCCGTTGAAAGCAACTCCGTTCGCATCAGGTTCATTGGTATACCTGTAACCAAGGGCAAATCCTTGTGATGGTTTTGCAGCCTTATATTCAAATTCAAGGTTAAATGTGTCACAAACAAAATATTCGATCCAGAGGATTCCGAACGGATCGGTATCTGCTGGTTCGTAGGTGATCACCAGCCGGTTTTTACCAGCATCACCCAGGATTTCAACCAACGACTTTTGGATGACTTCATTCAAATGCCCAACCATTTTGGACATTGCACCTTTAAAATCATTATTCAGGATATCAACAGGCATTTGCAGCAAGTCAGCTGATGAAGGAAGATTAATCGTTTGACCGTTAAGCCTGAACACAACCTCTTTTATCTGATCGTATAATTTGTAAGGAGTTCCCTCATTTGGTGGTTGCAGCCACAGTCGGTATGCCGATTTACGCGATTTCCCTTCACAGGGAAGCAGGCACGGTTTTTTGCAGGTATAATTGACGGTAACTGCGGCTGAACACCCCTGGCTATCGGTGATTACAATTTCTGTGTCGGTTTTTGAGGGTATCGGATCGCTCTGAAAGTTATTGCCATCGATCTTGCCCATTTTTGAAGTATAAGGGAGCGTTCCTCCCGAAATCTGAAAGGTTGTAACATATTCTCCTTTTTCACCCATACACTCATATTTTGGTGTTCCCAACGAAAGACGGGCAGGAACTTCAATCTGCTGAGAACCGGATAATGTCCCCTCAATATCACTCATAATCAGTGTGTAATTTCCTCTGGCAAGAAGAAATTCATTTTTCAGATCAACAAAGTCAGCATTGTTTATCTTAATTTTATAGGGTGCCATTCCCCCCGTGGGGGTTATTGTAATTTTTGCCTTGTCGTCAGCGTTGGTACACTCCATATTGACACTAAAATTCAGTGGCGCCTTTGGAAGTATAAATTGAATGGGAGAACAATCGGAACAACAAATGTATGGGAGAAAGAAATCGGCGATCACCGTTCCGTCTGCCAGTTCATTAACTGTTTTAGCGATAATTCTTTCAGCTGTCTTTTCCCGTATCCCCTTCTCAATGCCCAAATCAGTGCGGGAGATTTGCTTCGACATTTCGTCCATAATCAATTTTACATCAGGATCGATCTGTACTGTATCGCTTTTAACCATCAGTCGTTCAAATGCTTTTGTGATGTTGTCGGAGCTTTCGGAAGCAAATCCCACCTCCCTGAAACCGGCTTTCAGGGAACTGTAATTGGTTAATGCACCTTTCTGGAGCCTGATTGGAGTTGGGTCATCGTGGTAAACGACAATAAAGGTACCACCGATTGGCACTCCCGCTTTATGTTGAATCCCCGGATTTTTCTGCAGGAAATTACTTAAAAACAATTTCTTTTTCACTTCGGTCAGGCGTTTTGCATACTCTTCACCAATTGATCTGAATGCTTCCATCTGACTGGCATAACGGACCGCCTCAAGGAGGTTAAAAAGATCGTTCCATTCGTTGCTTGCGGTATCCGCCTGCTTTTTAAACTGTGCATTCAGGAACTCCAGCTGATCAAACAGGTCCTTGAATTCAGTCAGACTAAAATCGCTCAGGAGCGTGTTTTTAAGATAATTACAAATATCGAGCAATACTTCGGCATAGGATGCAGTAGCCTGAATGATTGCACTTTCGCCCAGAAAAGCATCTTTAATATTAAATCGTGTCGCCCTTTTGGTAGTTGCAGTTGCCTCTATTTTCGATTTTCTTGTAGCAGCATATTGCATTTCGAGCATTGCCCCGAAAGTTGAAGGTTCAACAACCACGTCCGGATTAAAGGCATGAATTAAGGATGCTTTTGAGGTGTCAGTGATCAAAATTTCCCTGCTCACCTTCCGTCTGTAAAATGAGGCCAGCGTTTTGCCTAATGCACTGATGAACTCATCCCGGAGCGCATCAAACAGCGCCTCCAGATCCTCAAACCTGCAGATTTCTTTGGTCAGATCAACGGGGATACGGGGATCGAATTCGCCTGTGCGCAATGCAATGATTTCTATCGGAAGCCGGTTGGCGATTTTAATTTCAAGAAGGGTGCTCAACACACTTTTCACATTCTTGCCCAGATGACCCTCTATTCTAAAGAAGTTAAAAGGCTCAAGATCATACTCCAATGGTCGGGTTACAAAAGCAGGGGCAAGAGGAATATACTCGTCCGACCTGTAGCTTAGGTTTTGATTGGCCCTGTTACGGCGCGTTTTTTCGATATTCCAAACCTGGAACAGCGGAGGATTTCCCGTTTGAAGGTAATAATAGGGAATTGCTTTCGACGAAAGTGGCACCTCTGAAAGCTTGCTGGGAGTGACCCGAACCGGGATGAATTTTCGTGCAACCTCCTTATTGGTAAAATCAGGAGGAGTAGGATTATTGGTAAAATGAACCACCATCTCCACAAGCCTTGTGAACAGCTGGAGAACCTCTGCTTTTCGCTCTTCGCAACCTTTAATGGCAGGAGACAATAAAAAATCGTGGCGATAAATACCCTGATTTTTTACTGAATCGGGATTCATCAAACCAAGCATCAGGTGGCGGGGAAAAAGCTCTTCTGGTGGACAACAGGCACACATTAGACCGGCCCCTTTCCATCGAAACTCTTCGTAAGCCTGGATCAGGTCATCAAAAAAGTCAAAATAATACTGAAGGAAACGTACCTGGCCGGTATCGGTTGGTACGCTATCCAAAAATCCGAATTTCGTACCAAATCCGGCAAACGGATCTGCCGGATAGGTCTCATGGAATAATGGGGCAAAGGCTTTATAGGCAGAAGACAAGACCTTACCTATGGTAGTTGCGACTCTGTTCTTCTGAAATACATTTAAAAAAGCGGCAAAAACCTCGTTTGAGGTGACCGGAGTGGTATTGGGAACATTGTAACGGGGCAAACGGATATCCGGCAAATTGATTCTTGAGAGGAGCGCCGATTCAATATCAGTTGCAGTATATTCGGTCCCTAACTGGTTTGCAACAGCAATAATTTTTGCAAGGTCATCAACACCGATCAGCAGTCTGCGGACCGTTGCAGTCACCATTCCACCTTTATCATCACAATTGTTGGCGCTGCAATTGCGCAACCCCTCTTTTTTCAACTCCAAAAACAGAATAACCGCTTTATTATCCAAAAAAGTCGGATCTTTTCCTAATAATATGGAATTTGGTTCTCCGGCAGGGAACAACTCCCACATGGTATACTGGAAAGTTTTTCCTCCTGATTCATACCTAAACTGAGGGTATCCGACTTCACCCGGAAGGGTATAATTTTTATAGGAAACCAGGGTGACATCCACAGGTTCAACCAGGAGATAGCCTGCAGAACCCACTCCGCATCCCCGGGTAAGATGGATTACCTTTTCGCTTCCGATGGTTTCGGACCTGATTTCCAGGCCACACTCGATTCCAATACCAATCAGATTGGCCCGCGTGAGCCGCTCCTGTTCATCGAGGTAATCGAATATCTGATTCAGATGAAAACTTGTAAGCACCTGATTGGCTTCGAAAAACGGATAACTATCTTGAATCGGTTTCATAATAAATTCATTTTTGGGATGATATTAATGTCCATATTTTCAATTTATGTATGATCATTAAAGTGTCACATTTCGTCGGACACTATTATTTCCGAGGGCGGTACTCCCCAGCCGGACCGGATTCTGATCACTTCCATCGTCACAATCGTGCAGGGTAGCTCCCGGGTAACTGTTTTTTAACTGGCTCAGCAGTTGAACTACTTTCCGAAGACTATACGACACCTTTTTATAGGATGTATATTTTTGAAGAAGGTACTCCTCTACTTTCTCTGCAGTCCCGGGCTGATATGGAATTCCCGGACAAAGTGAAACTTTAGGTGGTTTAAAGGTTGAGAAATTTTTAAGTTCACGACCTGCCTCAATATTATTGTCCATCCATTTGTAAAATGACATTCCGTAATTATTGATTACCTGCGATGCACAGGTACAGCTGTCGTATTTGTTTGATGATGGCAGATTTGTCGCAAGGTTCGCCATAAGAATGGCCTCAACATTTTCGTGCAGCCGCTCTTCCGTCCAATCAATCGCTTCATTCTCCTTCAGCCATTGGCACCAGGCATCTTCAAAACGTTCGAACTGCCCTCCATTCACCACAATATCTTTGAAATAACCGATCATTAAACCGGTGATCTCTTTCCAAAGATCTTTGTCAATCGTCAGGGAACAAGTGATATCTGAAGGTTTTAAGGATGAAAAAAGTTTTTCAAGTACCGTATTGAGCACATCGGGATTCCACCAGGTAAGTGTTTTGTCTTCATACCAGGTACTGAAAGTGTTCGAAAACAGTGTATAAATCGCAAGGGTACAGCCACAGGCCTCTTTCTCCAAAGGGCGCTCACCCCCTGAGGTAATCCCTTTATTCATCACTAAACCAGTGATATCGGAGATAACCGGATCACACGGATTTTCTATAAATCCCTCGTTGCCAACCCAGCAGATTTTGCCTAACAAATGGGAAGGGAGCTCCTGCCGGATGGTCCGGTCGGCAAAACGGCGCATATCGAGGTTGACATTGAAGGGAGCGGTCCATCCGGGCATCACATAGGTGAGACGGAAAGAGTATGGATCTTCATCCCCGCAGGTTTTGCACGAGCCGTCGTTACATGCCGGAAAGAGTGCATCTCCGGGAAATTTTGGCCTCAGCAACAGGTGTTCCACCACAAACGCCTTTTCGTTGGCGCTCCAGGTTAATAATTCATTCATTTCATCCAATGCCTCAGCCTTTGATATAAACAGATGCGGATCAGATCCCAGCTGATTCCCGGTTTCATCTTTCAGAATAAGATTAAACTGATCATCCTTTGCAATAACTTCCCAGGCATCCTCCTGAATCATCTGTTTGATCATCTGTTTGTAAGCAACTTCACCTGCCTGTTCAACCGTTAATGCTTTTACCTTCAGCGATCCATTCAACCATGCCGTGCTGTTATTGTCATTAAGCGAGAAGTTTACGGTAAAGGGGCTTACTACTCCAGAAATGCTCCATGTAAACTTGAGGTCTGGGTTACCGAGCAAAAGGGTGATCCGCTTTTCGAGTCCCGAAATATTTGCCGGATTGCAGTATTTCAGCCTGAAATCAAATGCCCTGGCGCGGTCGTGACTGATAACCGGGTATTTCTTCAGGAAGGAAATCTTATCTTCGATCAGGTGTGTTGCCGCCACGGGTTTTCCCTGCAAATTGGTGAGCATAAGGGCATATTCGCTGAATTGCTCCCCAAATCTGGCCAAAAGGTGATTCAGGAACCGGTTCCGACGCTCCTGAAATTCTGAAAATGTCTCTGTCATCCTTTCCAGCGTCGGTTTACTCAGACCTGTTGTTATCTCGTTGTATCCTGCAATCAGTTCTTCGCTGAATTCTTTCACAAAATAGGTCTTGCCAACGTTCGGATTGAGTGAAAATAAATCGGGGAGGTGAGCGATCTGTGCAAAGGCATTCCCCAGTAATTGCTCATAGATCAGCAGATAGGCTTTAAGCTGTTTGGCTGCGCCCTTCCGCTGCGCAGCGGATTGTGACGGCAAGCCGGCAGGACCGACACCGTATACCGAAGGCAGGCTGTACTGAACCGGGAAGTAATCTTCCGTATTGGCAAATTGCCCACCCGGAACCGGCAAATCGTTTTGAGCCCCGCTAAATTTCGAACGCTCAGCTTCGCCGCGCAGCTGGGTAAGGGTATCTTTTACCTCATCGATGCGTGGCTGAAACGGGAGACCGTTTTTATAGAACATAAACCGCGAAAAATTAGGATAAAGCCGCGGCTGGTGCATCTCTTTGACATATAGTAACCATGATGCACTTGATTTATTCGCGTCGAATACCGGCTTACCATTCACCCATGAGGGATCGGCTGCTCCCCTCGCGACATTACCCTCCTCATCATATTTGGTGAGCATAAGGTTATTTACGGCAATGACCCCATCGATTTCCATCAGCAGGTTAACCAGATCAGAGGTGCGCAACACTTTTTTCAGTGCCGCATTTTCAAGATCATTGGCTTTTATAAACCCGTTTGACAATTCAGGTCCGTTAAATATCTCCTCAACAGGAATCTTTTCTGTCATCATCTCCTGAAGGGAATGAAATAAAACAGGCGGATTAAAGTACCTTTCAATTTCAAACCAGATCATGGCCTGGACCCGCTCGATATCGGCATCGGCTGTAACCTCCACATCGGCACAGACAGCCACATCTTCGGTACCGACACCTTTTATGCGACAAAAATCCTCATCCAGATTACGATGGCTGTACAATATTGATTTCGTGACGCCTACAACCTCCTCAACCTTCTGCAATTTCCTGCGGTAAAGCCGTATGATTCCGTTGCTACCAGTCTCTTCAAGCCGTTTCCGGATATCCAAAACTGTGCTCTTATTCTTTGTTGCAGCACCTCCGATAAAACGGATGGACACGTTGTCAATCTTAATTTTTTCGTGCGAAGGGATCAGTTCAACCTCAAAATCTGCATAAAAAATATTCCGCCACTCCCTTCTCAGATAGTCGTCTTTTGCAGCGTCGTTAAGCCATGGATCATGAATAACATCATACGATTTTGTAGCTCCCAGCTGCAGGAGTTTCAATGTAAAAGATTTCCCATTTTCAAAATTAAAGTTATCGTTACTTGCAGTGAAAAGTTTCCATGAAGCGCTATTCCCAAGTTGCCATTCCGGGAATCGGAATTCAATCAACATCTCATGAGATTTCCCATCACTATCTGGAAAAGCGTATCTCTGTTCGATTTTTCGATTATTCAGATCCCCTAATTCGGGATCAGATTCCAGCTCAAGCAACACATCATAAAGACCCCGGGGAGAGACCTTTAATGGCAGAACCCCGTTCTTTACAGGTTTTTCGAATGAAAGATTAAGTTTATCTTCGTCACACCATGCGTAATATTCAGCCTCACAGGCACACTCCTTACATAATACCCAGCTATTCCGCACCCCATCAAGGTCAATGAGGATTCTGCGAAAATCATTTGGCGTCCAGGGATTAACGGTGAGAATTTCTCTTGCTGTGAAAAAAGACTGATCAGGGAAAGGATTTTTTCCGGTAGAAGGGCTCTCCGGAGTAAGAATATCTTTGATATCCTTGCCGGTCCGGTAGGCAAGATCGGTGATGGCATAACAAAGTGCCTCGAGAATGGTAATGCCAGGGTCATGGGTATTATAATCCGTCCATTGCCGGCTACCCATCTGTTCAATAAAGCCAATGCCCTCTTTTCGGAGACGGTAGTAATCGTGTGCCGGCTTCAGATCTGGCTTCTTTTCGATGGAAACAGGTTGTATAGTCATGACTCGCAGCTGCATTTTTCAGAAGCGATCTTCTCTTCTGATGGTTTAATTACAGTGATTAAATGTTGATCAGCAGGCACAGACACCAGTATTGAAACGGCCAATGAACCTTCCGCTTCATTAAGGTCCGCAGTGCCCTTTACCCCTTCGATGTCGAGAAATAGCTTCACATCAGTTACATAATCAACATAAAGTTGCTCCTCCACAAAGTCAATGATGACCGACTTAAACACCTTTCCGCCAAAAGTCGGATTTCCCCCTTCAGGAAATGCCCAGGGAGAGAGGAACCGCATGATTGACTGTTGCAAAAGATTGGTATACCAGGTTTCGTCGAAACCATCATAAAAACGTACTTTCATATTCGTACGTACCTCTTCAAACTGAGGATTATTCACATGAAGTTTTACGAAGCAGGAGACACGGCTTCCAATGAATTGGGTGATCTCCTGCAGCAAACCCAGGCTTGTATACGGTTTGAGGGGATCTGTCAGGTTGTGAAATTGCTTATTCGGGACGGTGACAATCGAAACATGACCCGGAGCCAGCTCCCTGTATATTCCGGAGCCACTTTCATTCGGTTCATAATGCGTGTGATTCAGGCACTTTACCCTGTAGATTTCGGGGAAAGCTTCCAGAATCAGGTGCTCGTAATCCCAAATTGAAATGGCTCGGTCCTTGTGCCTCAACCGTTCACTGACGCGTGTGTAAAATGATGAGGATTCCTCGGCTCCCCGCCCGCCAAACGACTCGAAAGGCTGTATGATCTTTTTAACTTCCGTTACCGGAATATTCAGTTTATTGATGGTCCCTGCAGGCAATACCTTTGAGGCAAAAGCCGGATCGTTTCCCTGATCAGTAAAAACAGCTTTCAATCCTTGTGCCGCCACAAGGATCAAACGGCAAACAGCATCGCTTGATGCGGATACGGCGATGCGAATCCAGTGCTGACCAACCGGTAAAAGTGTATTCAGGGCAGAAGCTTCGCGAGGCATCGAAAAAGTGACAATGCCCGACTTCAGCAACCCCTCTGTCACATCTTCCACTTCACGCTGATCGAAGGGTATCCATTCGTTCTCTCTGAGAAAACTCCAATGCAGATGTTGGGGAGGCTTCACTGCAAGTGGATTGGCCGTACCATCAGCTACCTGAAACAACAAAGCCAGGTTTTGCGGAGGCTTTAATCCTGTTATCCCGATGTAAAACTCAGCTTCATGCGTTACCGGCTGACCTGCCGGGATAGCCACATCGCTGGTATTCAAATGCTTTAGCTGAGGAAGGAGGTAGACGGTAGCGTCAGGAGCTTTTGTTTTGAGGACGGGATGTTGTTCCGCATATCCAAAGGGTGCGATATGAAAAAATTTTGCACTTCGTTTTTCAAATCCTGATTTCGCTGAAGAATCGAGAACAATCGTTTGAACTGCGGTATATTCTGCTGTTATTGAAGATAATACTGGCGAGTAGGGTTCCGTTGGCTTTTTTGCGGTAGTACTTCCTTTGGCCACAGCAAGGATATAGTCTGACAAAGCCTCCCGGTATGCCTTATGACCCATCCCCTCAGAAAGGCTAAGCTGAACAAAGCCTGTTTTTGACCTGACCGTAAACTGATTGTCGATCTGAAAATCGGATCGGTCCTCTTTATTGAATTCGTCAGTAGGAGGTTTGATATCGATGATGACCTCATTATCTTCATCAAACAGCGTTTGATTGCTGGTATCGGTCCAGTTACCCTCTTTCAGAAAAGTTACAGCCACGCCCGGAACATGCTTTGTATAGTAATCAAAGGAGGAGGAGGGGTAATTTTGTTCCAGGTTTTTATACATCACCGACCGGATATCAGGTATGTTTTTCCAGTTTAGGGATAATTTACAACTGGCAATATTTCTTTTTGTGAATATTTCCTGACTTCCGATGATGAGTGAACTTCCCCCTTCCGGCTGTGCGCCAAACGGGAAGAATGGTTTTGAGGCATCAACAGGGCCGAAATCGTTCGATAAGGTAAGATTTTTTACCTGATCTACAGAAACCTGCAACTGTATCTGCTTTAATACCGTACTTTCGAAATCTGCAAAGCCATAGGTTTTGGTCGCCTCATTATTCAGTTTAATCAGCAAAACCGGTGTTGCCACATCAAAGCCATAACCATGTTTTTTTGGATCATAAGCAATTACTGCAGCATCATCACCGGCCAGGGAGACGGTAAGCCGGATAGTTGTTCCCGTTGTCGCTATAAAGGTTGCGGATGATTTTTCGATCCAGCCTTTCTCTCCCGTAAAGAGGCAGGTGAACTCCGATCCCCTCTCCTCACCGATTTTCCCCTTAAAGCCTGACACAGTCAGATTCATGGTGATATCACGCTTACCCTCGGCAAGCCACAAATAATGTGAGGCAACTGCGAAACCAACCTCGGCAAATGGCATCTGGATCGAACTTAGTTTCCCGTTTGAATAGATTTTATTATAAAATGGATGCCACGAAAGATCGGCCGATGTTAAGGCTGCACCCAGACCATCACCGGAATTAGTTATTGGAGAAGCATATAACCGACCACTTTGTTTATTTGCATTGCTATCGGAACCTACCGGCTCACTTCCATGCCGATACATTGTCTGTAATGAAGTCACTTTTGCATGATTGGTAATCAGCTCACGGTCATTGGCAAAGAATACCTCAACACCTTTATCATCTTTTCCGGCTTTGAACAGTTCATCTTTTTTGATCTGGGCCGAGACAGCTTGTTTGGCCATTTCCGCCAAAAGGTGCACCTGTGCAGGAATGGCCGGTTTCTCCTTCAGCCGGAGAACCTCACGATAATAAAAATCGAGGTGGCGCCCTGTGAGGATATTGGCTTCAGAACGGGCATATTCCATTAACCTGAGGAAACTCAGGAACAGTGCGTAATGCGGGTCATGGCGGTCCCAATTCGTGAAGGTATCCTCAAGGGCTAGCCTCGCTTCACTGATTATCCGGGCAAATACTTTCAGAAACTGATCGGAAACGGCTGCAAAAAGATTGTGTGTTGCGATGTGGTTGGTAAGCTCAAATACGGTTCCAGCAGGATTTCCATAAACTGAATCATCAGGATCAATGGAGGTTAGGAAATCCTTCCAGTCTGTGGAACTGTTTATAATCCAATCCTTCGATAACCCTGAGTTGAGAAAATCGGTAAACTTTTCGGGTAGCCCCCCCAGTATTTTTATACTTTCTGAAGGAGCCACATCAACAATTACCGATAAGGTTACCCCTGCTTTCTGCCAGGCAATCAGCCGTTGTAAAGCGGGCGCCAGTTGTGACTGAATCAGATTTTTCAAGGTTGATTTAAGTACAAATTCGGCGGGAAGCCCTTCTTTAAGCAGATCAAGTTGCTTTGCAAGTGTTCCGAGACAACTAAAAATGGAACTGATATTTTTAATCAGTTCGCTATTTTTCAATTCATTATCCAGGTTATTTAAGAAATCAAAATAGCCCTTGATTTGTGTTTTGTAATCCTCAATGTTCTGAACCGAGGTAACTGCCAATCTGAGCGATGGGTCATTGCCGAAGAAAGGAGTCCAGTTTCCGTTTTCTGAATTGTCGCTGTCGAAGTATTTCACAAATGCTGACAATTCCCGGGCAAACATCATTCCGTGCGCTGCGTTATGCTCATCTACAGGAGCATACAACGGATCCAGCGCAGGTAAAAGTCGTTGCTCCTGATTGAGCCCATCGCGGATCAGTTTAAGTGGATCTGTATTTCGATTACAATCTTTCGGCTTTGTCATACAATCAGCATATTATCAAGATATTAAACTAATTGAAGTGGTAAGGTTGATATCTGTTCCTTCCAGTTTATAAAACGGAAATACAAAATTGAAGCGTGAATTGGTTGTCCTTACGCGATAAACGATACCAATCAGGATCACCCCCTCCAGTTCTCCGCTGTCGTCCAGAGTCACT
The DNA here is from genome assembly GCA_963675995.2 of Prolixibacteraceae bacterium. Lineage (GTDB taxonomy): Bacteria > Bacteroidota > Bacteroidia > Bacteroidales > Prolixibacteraceae > JAAFHB01. The sequence continues at coordinate 872,833 of CAXXIY010000001.1, forward strand.
TTTTCAAGCTCAATACGCGGCTCGTGGTATAGAATGGCAGATTCAATTTTATCGGTCATGAGTGTTTTCATACGCGTATCGAGGTTTTCAAAAATCAACTCATCGAGGTTGCATCCATATTTCGGCAACATCACCCTTTCGCCACGAACGGTCTGTAGTAAAACCTCAAGGCTTGAAGCAATATCCGCTTCCTGTTCAAGCATTTCAACCGTTCCGTTACTGGGATTGAACTTTGGTGGGAATGACCATCCACGACCAATAAATGTGAGGTTTTGTTCCATAATCCTTTATTTTCAGGTTCCATTGAAAATTTACAAATTCATCCGCCGATTAAAACGGTTGGCGCTCCCGGAGGCATTACCACTCCTCCCGAAGCTGTGATGTCGCCAATCCTTGCAGCAGGCATTCCGCCAATCATCACCGTTGCCGATCCTTTTACGATCGCATCCACTCCGCACGAATCACCCAACCGGGCGGCAGGTAGTCCCCCGATTAAAACCGTCGGACAACCTGGAGGAAGAATCGGTGTTGGTGTTCCCATCGTTGCCGTACTTACGATCATATCCGAAACGCGCGCTGCTGGTGGCATATCGTTATTTTAATTTATTTGAACCATTCCACCCTGAATAATCGCAGCAGCACTTCCCTTAATGGTCGTATTTGCTCCCGACACTTCAGCTGTGGCAGTTCCTTCTGCTTTAAAAGAGGTCTGAGCTTTAGCTGCAATGTTCATCCCTTCTATCGCGAAATCTTTTTGGGCTTTATTAATCAGGTCTTTAAAACTCTCAATCTTAATTCCGCTGTCGTTCATGGTTATTTTATTGCCATTCTGATCTTCGAGAACGATCCCTTTATCCTCATCGGATAGCATGATTTTATTCCCACCCGGAGTTTCGAGCGTAATGATTTTTTTCTCGTCATCAAAGGTGAACTTCATCTTTTCGCGGCTCCAATAGCCTTTGTGATGATTATCGTCTTTCGGATGTTCAGGAGCCGGCTTGGCACTGCTGTGACACATCCCCAGAATCACAGGATGACGTGGATCGTCATTCAGAAAACCGACAATTACCTCGTCGCCAATTTCGGGTCGGAAGTAGGTTCCACGTTCCTTACCGGCATCCAACGTCGAAATTCGGGCCCAGATCCCTTCTTCGGCAGTGCTGATCATTGGGAGCCTCACCTTTATCCGCTCTTCGCCATCAGGATCACCTTCCAGAACGGTGACTACACCGATTTGTAATCCGGTTACAGCAGGCAGGAGTCCGGAAGCTGGCATCGGACGGAGGTTATAAGTATTCGAAAACAGATCTGGACTAAGTCCTAACTGTGCATCTGTCTCCCAGTTCCCTTCCGACAAAGTATGCCGCACTCCTGAAACAAATATTTTCCCTTCGAACCGCTCCCCAACTCCAGCAATTTCGACAATTTTTCCTGGCAATACCGTTGCAAGTCCCTGGAAGCGTGCCCTTCCGCGTATTTTTGCCAACCGTTCCTTCAACAGCCGTCCGTTGGCCCAGGCCTGCAGTTCGGGTTCGCTAAGTTTACCCCCGTGCCTGATCTTCAGGTCTTCACCTCCAATAACGCCGGCCAATTGGGCGGGGGAGAGATTTCCGTTATTGGTCGTTGTGGGTTCGGCAGCGGAAGCCTCCACCACCTCCTGATCACTCGCATTCCAGCTGCTGGCTTTGATTCCTTTGCTTTGAATACGCGCATCCATCTCGGCATCGAACTCCTTCAGGGTTGATCCAAAAGTTAATTTAACGATGGGATCTGCGATAGCCGGTTTGGCAATTTTTATTTTCCCGTCTTCCACCATCACCACCTGTCCGTTTGCTTCGGCACGGCACAACATAAAATCCCAGTCAGTCGAATCATACTGAACCACCTCCTTTAGCCCCGGGAGAGTTGCCTCAACATCCTTCTGTAATCCATATTGTCCGATCAGTTGCTCCATGATATCACTGTCCTTCATATCAATGAAATACTTGCTTTTGACCCCGCTTGTCATCTTGACCGCTTCATCGCGGCACTCGACGATCAGCTGACTTCCACTGCTCCGTACCTTGAGGCTATGCCTGACAATCATCCCTTTAAAAACCATATCATTTTGAGAACGATACCCCATTTGGATCTCAATTTTTTTGCCCGGGACAAACAAATCTGATGAGCTCGCTTCAAACGTAGCCTGTGATGCTTCACCATCACGCAGATGGATAAGGGCTGAAGGGATCCGGTTCAATTCACGCGAGACAACCACCGATAATACATGGTAAGCGCCCGGAAGCTGAGCTCCGTCGATCAAAATCACCGATGTGCAGGTATCGGGAGTTGCAGGGGTTGGTATGTTGGCGTCAATAGGCAAAGGTTATTTTGTTTTTTTTAAGGGTGGAAAAAACAGTTCGGTTCCAGGTTTTAGCTGGCGAAAATTCGACAGTCCGTTCACCTCAGCTACCTGGAGGTAATACTTTGGATCACCATAAATGGAATAGCACATCAGTGGCAATGTGTCACCTTGTTTTACCTTCCGGATATGGGTCAGATCAGGTGAGCTTTTATTCTCTTTTGCTGCCCTTTTTTGTTCTTCAATACTGCTTTTAAATTTAACGGTGGCAATCGCGCGGATAGGGGTCCCATCGGGTTTGAACATTTTGTGATTGATAGAGAGTTCCGTCACACGTCCTTTGAAAATGGAGTTTTCGCCCCAAACCAGCTTCAGGTGCCGTGGTTCGTGAGAATCGCCCTTATAACCGATCAGCACATCCTTCATTTTTTTTAGGTCATCGACGACACTCTCCCGTGGCTGACCATCAATGATACCCGTGTTATCAAACAGGAAATCAAAGGTAATCTCATCAGGTTCGGTGTATTCATATTTCAGCTGTGCCCCACTGGTACCCTGACCCTGTGCACCCTGCGAAAATTTCAATTTATATTGCAGCGTATAGCTCTCCGGGTTTATGAGTGCTTCAAACTGATCGTCGGCATCATTCACACCGCCGTTTTCAGCCTTTTCAGAATCTGAAAAAGCCAAAATGAGCATTTTTTCAAGTTTTCCTGTCCCTGGCATCACCGTTCTGTTTTATTTTGAAGTATCTCCATCACCTTTTCAACACATGCCGCAATGATCCCCTCCTGGCCGGCTCCCCCGGTGCTATTCCCACCATTAGCAGACGAAGATGCTCCACCCGAAGATGTCGCTTCATTCTGAGGAGAGTTTACAGTCACCTGGATATGGAGTTCCCGTATTTCGATTGGCATTTGAAGATGTTTTTGCAGTTAAAAAATGGTGCATCGCTGAGGCTTTTAGGCTATATGCCGTTGGACCCATAGCTATATTTTTAGGACCGAATTTTATAGGTACTTTTAAACAATTCATTATCTGCCAATTAATTTAGATAGAAAAGGTTTTACTTCTCTTATCCAGTGCCTGATAGTTCAAAAACCTAATAGCCTCCCCAATGTCACTGTACGGTAAAATACCGGTAGGTCATCTCCATGGTTTCAATCACAAGGGCGCTATCGGTTGAACTCAGATCGCTGACCACCCACTTTTTTGGGATGGCCTGAGCAATTTTCCACGATCGCAGCGGTTCCCCTTTTTCGTTCATCAGGATCACATTGATATCAGTAGCCTCAAACTGACGATCACGAAAAGCGTTGTTAAACCAGTTGATGATCTCCGAGTCAACCACCATCCCCCTTTTCAGAACCAGATCGGCATACCTGGTTCTTACGGGTAACTTGTGCTCAAAACGGTTTTCACCACCCTCTTTAAAGTATTCGTATTCGTACTCTACCGACAATCCGGAAACAGACTGAAATCTGACATCATTGCTATTGCTGCTGATGCCAAATTCCACTTTGTAATAGAAACCCAAAGGCGGATAATATGGCGAGTCATCAGCCATAATTAACGAACAAGGCTAAGACCTTCGTGTGCGATTTCCAATGTCTCAATAGCGATCTCGTTTGCATCCGATTTCAGGTCGGGTGCGGTGATCTTAACAGGAAAACAGTTAACAGCTTTCCATACTGCAACTGGTTCGTGCTTCTCGTTCATCAGTCTTACCACCACATCGCGACGAGCCCCAGAACGATCATTGGAAATCTGATCCATCCAGTTGTTGTAGTCAAAGTCACCTTCAAACTTACCCCGCTTAAGGGTGATATTACTGAATTTTCGCATTCCCGGCATCTTGATTTTACTGAAATCCTTACTGTCGCTGTGTCTGTATTCAATCACTTCGACCTGCTGATCCATACCGGTGACTTCGGTAAAACTGATTTTGACGCCACCCCAATCGACCTGGTAATGGAAACGCGGTAACGGATATTGCTGTGCCATAACTATATATTATTAAATTAGATTTATATTTTAAGATTGAATAACTGGTTATCAGAAATTTCCGATCAAGATTCGGCCATCTTATGAGAGAATCTGAGGATGATAAATTCTGCCGGACGAACCACAGCCATTCCGATTTCAATGATCATCCGTCCTTCAAGAATGTCGAGGGCTGTCATTGTTTTCCCCAAACCAACCGCAACATAAAATGCGTGCTCAGGTTTTATTCCCTGAAGGGCCCCCTGCCGCCAGAGTGTTGAAAGGAAGTTCTCGATCATCGCCTGCACTTTTACCCACGTATTGGCATCATTGGGTTCAAAGACAAAAGCTTCAGTGGCATTTTTCGTACTCTCTTCTACCATGTTAAAGAACCGGCGAACACTGATATAGCGCCATTCATTATCGTTACCAGCCAGTGTGCGGGCACCATAAATTAAGGTCCCCTTACCGGTGAACGATCTGATCGCATTGATCGATTTTCCGGTAACGGAATCTACATTCAGATTTTCCAGTTCGGTTTTTGTGAATATGACCGAAGGTGAAATCACGTTTGCCAGGCTGATATTGGCAGGCGCTTTCCATACGCCTCTGGTTCGGTCTGTTGCTGCATAAACGCCAACGACAGCGCCACTTGGTGGCATACTCGTCATACTGTTGCCTACGCCGGCGAGAATTGATTTATAAATTGGAAAGCGAAGTGCAAGCGACTCATCCAGTTTTTTCGTGTAGGAAGATGCTGCGCTAACAATCAGGGTAAGATAAGCCTGATTAATCTCTTCGAATAGTGGCAGAAGATTATTAAAGGAGTACAAACGTTTGTCTGTATCTGTAACTGCCGAGGGGGGTATTAAAGTTGAGGCTGCGGCCCCGATGACGCCGGCCCAACTGGCTTCGACAAATGTAGTGGCAGTATTTGTTGCGGTATAAGTACCAATTTTAGCAGCTGTTTCTGTTTCCAGACCAACGATTTTTTTAAAGGTGGGATTGAAATTGGAATTGACAGCTGCAATAACATCTGATTTTAAACCTGCCAGGGTCAATATTGCAGGATCAGCAGCCTTAATAAACTTATCAATCTGGGCAGCGATGGAGTAATAATATCCATAAATTGCCTTAAGATTGGCATTTGTATTACCTCCAATTCCGGTAAATGTGGCGGCCAGAGAATTCAAAGCAACCCTTAAATTCCCGTTTGGCGGACTTAGCAACTTCGTTTTTGCCTCAATATTCGCCACATCGGCAAATGCCTTATTCAGATCTGAAATTGCATTCTGAATGACCACATCACTTGTCAGGCCATCCAGTGTTGTGGCAACACCCGAACGATAGATTACACTTTTGACATCGTTATAAGTCACATTTTTAGGAAGGTTTACTTTTAGCCATGGGGTATATACCGCACCATAACTCAGGTAATTAATACCTACATTATTTCTGAAAGTCCCTCCCTGAGGATCATTTTCTTTGACATCCATCACCACCACACGATCCTGCAAATCCTGGCATTGAGTAAGTGCAGCAACCTGCACTGCAGCAATTTTACTGTCGTCGAGTGACACCGCGTCAGGAAATAACAGGATGGTTGGGGCAGTTTCCTGGGCAATGGCTGCGATGCCCGTGGTAAAGGCAGCATCATCAACCGAAGCTGAATAGTCTCCGATTGAAACGATAAAACAATCGCCACCACCGTTTGCATAAAACATACGAAGACTATCGTATAAATAAAATTTATTGCTTACCGTTGCAGACACAAAACTATTTGCATCGTTAATATTTACTTTTGTCACAGCTGGTGACGGACCGACGCCAAAATAGTGTTCATAATCCACCAGCGAACCAATTCGTTTGGGGACATTATTTAAATCGCCGGCAGCCAGATTCATCGCTATTTGCGTGTACCCGATAAATGCCGGAATAGCAGTTTCCACCTGAGCCACAGATGGTGGTAGTTTCGGGATTTCTTCAACATAAACCCCTGGGGTCTTGTACGATGTTGCCATAGTCATTTAATTTAAAGTGATGAAATGAATCCTTATTCAAATATTTCTGTGTAAATTTTTTCTATTCTTTTTGTTGGGTCATCATTCTCAAATTTCACTTTTACAACAGGGTCTCCAGGTTTCCTTTTTGTGCCGGCATTTCCTGAACGGGTAAAAGGGAGTGGTGAGCCGCTTTCAGAAACCGGTACACCCGTGTTTTTATTCAGGTACTTCCAACAGGCGGACCTGTTTTTAAAGTGAAGCTGAAAGATGGGGGTTGAATCTTTTGCAATACCCAGATTGGTACAGCTAAAATCAGGGTCAGCCGGATTTGTTGCTGCAATATGAATCATTCCAAATACATTGTCAGGGATTTCATCAGAAAGCAAAATACCCCGGGCAGGTACTCCGGTCAATCCGGCTGGTGGAACAATCACCGGTGTATCGTTCTGATGGACGAAAACCGGCATTTTAGAAGCAAGAGCGTTGACCTGTTGCGTAGTGGCGCCAGGTTGACTGCTTGTTAACTGGACCAGCGCACCGGCTGTGATATTCATATATTCAGCCTTATCAGTGGGCGCCGCACCAGGAATCTCTCCTGAAAGAAAGAGCAATTTATTGGGATTCACACCACGTGATGCGCCCGTGAGGTTCGAAAATACGGGAATGTTCTCCTTATATCTCCGTATTTTGTCCTTGGATACATCATATATTTCAACAATTTGCCTGTTTATTAAAGTTAAAGCGGTGTAGGTGAAGAATGCACTATCCTTTATCGTGATAACATAGGAAAACACCAGATTATCAGGAATAATTTTTGATTTGGGAACAGCTACAAGAAACCCCTGAGATGTTTGCTTAAAAACACCTTTCAATGCTTTGATTTTATCTGATGTAATTGGAGTTGGAGTTATCTGTAAAAATGTGCGCGTATCATAAGTTAAAAGCAGTTTGGTTCTTTTACTTTCGGGTAGGGTATCAAATACTACTGAACCTTCATCCAGCCAGTAATGGTGAAACAGTCGAACCTCAAAAAGACGTTTGTACCCGATCACTATACGTTCTGCCATATCAGGAATTGTTTTTATGGTAAAACTCGCTGACGACCTCAGTGATCAGACCGCTTTCGTTGTATACCGCCCTGAATTTCAGATCAAGCATCCGCATTGTATACATCACAAACGGGTATTGCTTACCACCCAGGGTCCCCCAAAGGTGATTTACTTCCTCAAGTGTAGGAGAATACAGATCAAAAATGATTTTAAAGGTTTCGAGCCTGTCGAGGGAGTTCGGAGGAGCATTACTGGTGATGGAGGATGGGGCCACATCATCCTGGGTGAACACATTTTTTGATTGGAAGAAACGTATTGCACGGGACAGAACCAGCAATGCATTGTTGTAATTTGAGTGTGTGGCAGTAGCCAGTATCTGGAAATTAAGGAAGATAGGTGGATTTTCGTATGATGCCCTTAGTGTCGTATCGTTCCGGACAAAATTGGGTAGGTTTTTCAAAGCCTTCTCTTCTTTGACATTAACAACCGAAAAAATAAGCTTATCCCTGGCTACCCCACCATTATTTCCTGAACCTGCCAATCCTTCGGCAAGATTCCCCGACTGAACTTCATCATTCGACGCCGGTACACCATAAGCATCCTCAAGGTGCTTTTTGAGTTCATTAATGACAATAGTTAAACCATGTGAAATCATCGCTTAAGAATTTAAAAACTATTCCATTATAATAAGAACCTAATCGACTGATATTCTATTTCTTATTTTAAGATAAAATCCAAGCCATATCCTAAAATCACCAACCAATATACCTTGAACGAGTTTTTTAAGCAAAAGGTTTCAATTGTATAGAATTTGTTTTGAGGGATAAACAAAATCGCATATTAACGACGCTAAGGAACTGGTCAATTTGAGCATAATTATATTTTACTAATATAATATGACTTTTCTCATATTGATTGACTTAAGTGAGGAATTGTTACTTTATTTGTCGGCTAATGCCGTTAATTTGATGAAGGTGATCTTTAGTTTGTTGAGAGGGAGAGTCCAACCACAAAAAAATTTTTCCCTAATTGGGGATTGCGAATTAAGGAGGAAAATACTGGCAACTTAAACCTATCAGTAAAATGAATATCATAACTCACCTTCAGGCTGACATTTACAATCCCCCCCCTTTCAGCGTAAGAACCGGCAGCAGGAGTCATACCTACATTAAAATCCATGGGTAATTGATTTTTTGTGTTGAATTTATAACCTGCCTCCAAATAAGTTGCATCGTCATTGTAGAAAAACCTGTTATAACTAACATAAATTGGAAATTTTCCATCTCCGGTATAGGCAAGATTTACTTCGGCAAAAGAGCCGGTGCTATTAAACGGTATATTAAAATAACCACCATGGGTGTTACCATTCTCATCCTCAAATGGTAAGTTGTAATCAAAAATTGAAATTGAAAATTGTTTCAGCTTGTATTTTGCCCATAGATCGTATTCGCTATACCCGTTGGTGGCACCAAAACTACCCCAATAGCCTACTTCAATATTCTTATAAGTTCCGATTAATGAAGGCTGAATATGAAAGCTTTTACTACCGTCAAATCCAAGTCCAATGTTTGATCCACGCCAGATATACCTGCTCACTACATCAACGCCGGCACTGATGCTTATTTTATCCTGAGAATATATGGTTATGCTTCGAAGAACTAAAATTACCACAAATATAAGTCTGAATCTTAGTTTCATTTTTTGAGTTGTTTAGTTTTAAATATTTAAGCCTTTGATAAACGCAATATAAGATAAAAATTTTAATAAATGGCAGATTCAGAGGTTCACAGCATCATATTATTACAGGAAGAAAAATTATTATAGCAGATTATGGATATTCACTCCATTTGTTCCATAAAAATGTATCGGTCAACAATGGATCGTTGCACCAGCCCAAAGTGTTATCATGCTAATTATCTGACCTTTACTGATTTTATTTCAGCAGAAAAATAGTCATCTGGAAAATCAGATTAAATATTTGTATATCAACATCATAATGTTAATATCTTAGTCGTTGGTGTGGTTTATAACGTAGCAATTTTGTATAAATTAGTGGAAAATCCTTTAACAGGTGAAACCCTCGCCAACTAACATTCACCAAAGGCAATGAATCTGCCAGTTGGCGAATAAGGGTTCCACTCGGATCAAGAATCTACATATTAGTAAGGTAATTAAAATTTAAATGTGTGAAAGGTAAATTACCCGCTCAGGAACAACGAAATATTTTTCGTCCGATTTTAATTGAAATAATCAATCCCTGCCACGAACTTGCGGTTTTATCAGCGAAGATGGAGTGGAAGCGGTTTGAAAACGATTTTGGTCAATTGTATTCCAATACGGGTAAACCCGGAGTCCCAATCCGGACCATGGTTGGTTTATTGATGTTAAAACGGCTTTATAATCTTGGTGATACATCCGTTATGGAGGAATGGGTTCAGAATCCCTACTTTCAGTACTTCTGCGGTGAATCGGAATTTCAATGGAAGTTCCCTTGCGATCCGTCAGATCTGGTCTATTTTCGCAAAAGAATAGGTGCCGAAGGTGCCGCGATGATTGCTCAGATGTCCGATGAACTTTTTAAGGATAAAATTCGTCAAACCCACCTCCCTGCAGGAATGATTTCGAGTGAGAAAGATTTGGTTCACTCTTCGGATGGTAAACTATTGACCCGAATCATTGAATTATACAAAAATATTGCAAACAAAGGAGGGCATTAAAACGCCACCTATTAAACGAAAACCCACTAAAACTAATCCACATTCCTCTTTACTAAACACTTCATCACAGGTTCATCTCGTGGAAATAGTTTGTATAAAAACAAGCCCATGCGCAGTCTTGACCCCCTAAATGACCTCACCTTCAGGAAGGTATTCGGACAGAAGCGGCTCCAGGTGTTGTGGCTGAAGTATCTGTCGGAGATTAAGACCGCCACAGAAACGATATCGCACGAATTGTTTGAAGTTCAGGAAATACGCGAACCATTGAACTGTTGCAGAAGAGCGCGTAGACAAAATCAGAAATGGCGACTTACGACGAATACCGGGACAGCATCAATATTGAGCGCATACTACTTAGTGACACGTATGTGGAAGGGAAGAATGAAGGGAAATCGGAAAGAATCAACCAGATGATTGTTAATGGATACAAAGCAGACATCTCCAATAAAATCTTATCTGTCAAAACAAAGATCGGTACTGCGGAAGTGAAAGCTATTCTGAATAAGCCAAATCTTACAGAAACAGGGGATCATAAAGAGGAGCCAAATTTTGCAGAACCATTGCTAAAGGTTAATAATTATTCGTAATTTTAGCTCTTTATAATCCCCGCTTTGAAAGAGACAAACGATGCGGAAACAAACACTCCGTAAGATAGTTTTTCACTGCATAACTGATGGAATCATAAATTTGAAACGAACATAAGATGAAGAAGAAGAGCAATACAGTGCTGTATTTAAGCATTTTGAGTGTTGTAGTGATTATCCTCCTGATCGTTGGAAAAAAAGCCGGCTGGTTTGGTAAAGAGATCGCCCTGAAGGTCTCAACCGAAAAGGTTCTGAAGAAAGACATTACCGAAATAATTACGGCCAATGGAAAAGTTGAACCACAGATGCTGGTAAAGATCAGTCCGGAAGTTCCTGGTGAAATTATTGAACTTCCGGTAAAAGAGGGTGATGAAGTCAATAAAGGAGATCTACTCGTTGTAATTCGCCCCGATATTTATATTTCGAACAGGAACAGAAATGAAGCCGCGCTCAATAGTCAGAAAGCCCGTTTGTCTCAGGCTGAAGCTCAATTAGTTGAAAAAGAGCTTAATTATAAAAGATCGAAACAGCTCTTTGAAAAGAATACCATTGCAAAATCTGATTTCGAGACGATTGAAGCGGCATGGAAAGTTGCCCAGTCCGAGGTGCAAGCCGCCCGTTTTTCAATAAAAAGTGCAGAATCGAGCCTTAGCGAATCGCAGGAAAACCTTACGAAAACAAAAATTTACTCCCCAATTTCGGGAACAGTATCCAAGCTGAATGTCGAGCAGGGAGAAAAGGTGGTTGGGACTAACCAGTTTGCCGGCACCGAGTTAATGACTATCGCCGATCTGACCAAAATGGAAGTGAAGGTCGAAGTGAATGAAAATGACATCGTAAATGTTGAAAAGTCGGATACTGCCGATGTACAGATCGACGCCTATCTGAAACGAAAGTTCAGTGGACTAGTGACCGAAATTGCCAGTTCTGCGAATGTTGCCGGAACCTCCACCGATCAGGTGACCAATTTCAATGTGAAGATCCTGCTTTTACAAGATTCATATAAAGATTTGTTAATCAGCAACCCACATCGTTATCCCTTTCTGCCTGGAATGTCGGCTACTGTTGAAATCCGTACAGAAACACGCCGGGGTGTGATCTCAGTTCCCATTCAGGCAGTAACTACACGTTCGGGCAACGGAATCGCTAAACAAGCCAACAATCAGCCGGAGGTGGAAGGGGCAAATAATAAAGAGGAAAAAGTAACACTTAAAGATCCTGAACAATTTGAAGTCGTTTTCGTTAATAGGAAAGGATTAGCCCGACAGGTAAAGGTAAAGACCGGGATTCAGGATAATTCGAATATCCAGATCCTTGAGGGATTAAACGCTGATGATGAGATTATTGTCGCGCCATATGGGCTGATTTCCAAGACACTTAAAGACTCCACATCGATTGAGGTGGTAAAGATTGACGATTTGTACAAAGTTAAGAAATAGATGTTGAAAAGGGTGTTAATTGGATTCAAGTGGATATTAATAAAACTATTGATGGTCCCCGTCTATTTTTACAAATATGCCATTTCACCATTGACTCCGGCATCGTGCCGACATATCCCAAGTTGTTCGCAATACGCTCTGGAGGCTTTAAAAATCCATGGCCCTGTCAAAGGAATCTACCTGGCTACCAGGCGAATACTAAAATGTCACCCATGGGGAACTCACGGTTATGATCCGGTACCCCCTAAGAAAAATTAAAGAATTAATGAATTAAGAATGAGAAGATTTTTTATTTACCTTTTAATTGGAATATTGCTACCAGGATGTTCATCCCAACCTCCAAAATCAAAAAATAAAATATTGTTTGTCAGCATATTGCCACTAAAGTATTTTGCAGACAAAATTGCAGGTGAAAGTTGGAAGGTTGAGGTTACCGTACCACCCGGCGTTGGACCCGAGACCTATTCTCCGACACCGAAACAAATCATGCAGCTTGGAGAGGCTCAGGCCTATTTTTCAGTCGGATATCTTGGATTTGAGCAGGCCTGGCTGGAGAATTTCAGATCGTCGAATCCCCAACTTCAGGTTTTTACCACCTCAAAAAGGATTGACCTGATTAAGGACGAACATCATGACGGCGAACATCTCCATTTGCAGGGGGTCGATCCCCATATCTGGTCGTCACCCAGGACAGCACGGCTCATTGCACAGAATATTTTTGACGGAATGATGATCATTGACCCGTCAAACGGAGATACTTATCAGAAGAATCTCAATGCACTGATGACTGAAATTCAAAAAGTCGATTCAACAGTGACCAGTTTACTGGCTCAGACATCATCAAAGAAATTTATCATTTTCCATCCTGCATTGGGTTACTTCGCCCGTGATTATGGATTTGAACAACTTTCAATTGAATTTGAAGGGAAGGTTCCCTCCCCAAAGCATCTTCAATCCGTAATTGAAACGGCAAAATCTCAGAACATCAAATTTATCCTGATTCAGAAAGAGTTTGACATTGAAAATGCTGAAATCATTGCCAAGGAAACCGGAAGTAAAATCCTCCAGATCGATCCGCTTGACTATAACTGGCCGGATCAGATGATCGCAATTGCGAAAAAACTTTCAGAAACACCGCAATAAACCAAAGATAATGGACAAATTAGTCGAAATCCGCAATTTATCAGCAGGTTACGGGCAGAATATCGTTTTGCGTGATGTGAATCTCACCATTCGGCAATTCGATTTTATCGGAGTAATAGGACCTAACGGTGGTGGGAAAACGACCCTGCTAAAGGCATTGCTCGGATTAATTCCGGTGATGGCCGGAGATATTGTGTTCGAAGAATCGATGATCGGTGGTAATGCTCATCGCATTGGTTATCTTCCGCAAATTAATAATATCGATCGTAAATTCCCGGTTACAGTATATGATGTTGTGAGGTCAGGATTGATGTCACGCAAACGACTAATTGGTAGATATAGCGCCGAAGAGAATGAGCGATCCAACAATCTGATGCATGAAATGGGAATTTCCTCCATTCGCCACAAGGCAATTGGCGAACTTTCGGGCGGACAAATTCAGCGTGCTTTATTGTGCCGTGCGTTAGTCAACAACCCTAAATTGCTGATCCTCGATGAACCCAATACCTATGTCGACAACAGGTTCGAACGCGAATTGTACGAAAAGTTGAAATTGCTCAACGATAAACTGGCCATTCTGCTGGTATCGCACGATCTTGGGACCATCTCAACCTATGTCAAATCCTATGCCTGTGTTAACAGCTCACTGCATTATCATTCCGGAAATGAATTGACACCCGAACTTCTAAAATCGTACGAATGCCCAATACAGATCATCTCGCACGGAGATATTCCACATACTGTCTTACATAAACATCTCTTGTAATGGAAAATCTGATTGCACTGTTCAGCTTTGAATTCTTCAGGAACGCTTTTCTTGCTGCCTTAATGGCAAGTATAACCTGCGGAATTATAGGAACATACATCGTTTCGCGACGGATTGTTTTCATCAGTGGTGGAATTACTCATGCCTCATTCGGGGGAATCGGGATGGGTTACTATTTTGGTTTCAATCCCATTTTAGGTGCCATATGTTTCGGAATTCTTTCGGCACTCGGAATCGAACTCTTTACTAAAAAAGCCGATCTGCGCGAAGATTCAGCGATCGCCATGTTGTGGTCGCTGGGAATGGCACTGGGGGTTATTTTCATATTCCTGACACCTGGTTATGCGCCAAATTTAATGAGCTATCTCTTCGGAAATATTCTTACCGTTTCGAAAGGCGACCTGATGTTTCTTCTCTTCCTCTCCGTTCTTGTTATCAGCTTCTTTCTGATTTTCTACCGGATGATTATTTTTGTATCGTTCGATGAAGAATTTGCACTTACGAATAATGCCCCAGTGCGCCTCTTCAACTCATTGCTTATAAGCCTTGTTGCACTTACGATTGTGCTGAATATCAGAGTAGTGGGCATTATTCTGGTAATGTCGCTCCTTACTATTCCCCAAGCCATCGCCAACCTTTTCACCAAAAGGTTTGATATAATGATGTTCTATTCAATCGCCTTCGCGTTTCTGGGCTCTGTAACCGGACTTGCCTTTTCGTACATCTATGATATCCCTTCAGGAGCCGCCATCATTTTTACTTTAGTGGTGCTATATGGAATCATAAAAATTCTTTTACTTCTTTTTGGGAAAGCCAATGTCGGGACTTTAAAGAGATGAGCGGTTGATCAGGTAAATAGAACTGCCCGCTTAAAAATTTAACGATACTGTTTTCAGCGTGTGGTCGTAATCGTAATCCAGGATTACATTTCCGGCTGAACAATCAAATAACAGGCTGTTCACTGACAAAATCAACTGATTGATGATATTCCGGAATCCTGAAACACAATTAACAGAGAGATCACCGTTACCAAAAGGAGAAATCGTAAACTCAGCTCCGTTTTCCACTCTCAGATTATTCAGGAGTATAGATTTGTAATCATTGGTATTTAATGTGACAACTCCATTACTATTTTTCAATAGTGCTATCTGTCCAAGTGTTTTAAACAATGTTGGGTGATCGATCGCAAACAATGGGTTACTGAGGTTGATTAATGTCTGAATCTGTGCGCCCGTAATCTCATTCCCGGGTTTATAAAGCCATTTCAATACGGTCAAAATGGGGGTCACTTTGGGATCATATTTTAATCTTGCCATTGCCTCCAATTCCTTGGCTAAGTCTAATTCAGGTTTAGCAGACCTTTTGGAACTTGAGAAATTTATAGCACCTGAAAAATAGATTCCGGTCTCACTTATCCCCCCAAATCCCGTTTTTACATTTCTTCCATCCTCGTTAAACCAATGGATGGAAATATTATCCCCGGTCCGATCGGATTTTATTAGGAAGGCTAATGAATCATCTTTAGGAGTGGAATCGATGGGGATATTCTTCATCCAGATTAATTCGCCATTCTGGTTAAACTGAGCAATGAACAATTCTTTTTTCAAACTACTGCTTTGAATTGTATTGCCATCCATGGTTATCTTTCCATTAAAAGTGCCGGTAATGTAAATTTCATTCTCGTTTACCCTTGCAATTGCAAAAGCAGAAGCTCTTCCATCGCCTTCAAATTTTCTAATCCACTGCAATGAATTCCCCTCCGAGAAACAGGCAATGAAGGGGTAGTCAAGTCTCTTATCAGGAAAATAACCGGTGATAAAGGCCCTTCCCTCCTTGTCGAAAATAACATCCTGACTTGCACCTCCCCGTCTGGCACCCATTTTGTATGCCGATTTCCATATTCCCTGAACGCTGTTTTTTGAGGAGTCGTCCACCGGGAGATCTATCAAAAGTGGAGATAATCCGGCGAATTCAGGTATCATCACACCGATCGGTACGTTTATATATATTGGGTCGGTGAAGATGT
The DNA here is from genome assembly GCA_963675995.2 of Prolixibacteraceae bacterium. Classification (GTDB taxonomy): domain Bacteria; phylum Bacteroidota; class Bacteroidia; order Bacteroidales; family Prolixibacteraceae; genus JAAFHB01. The sequence continues at coordinate 888,884 of CAXXIY010000001.1, forward strand.
ACTTCTCTCTGCGCCATAGGTAGGAGTCACCATCCAAAGGTTCATCATAGCACACAGCAGTTGAATAGTAACCCGGAAACTGAACACCAACCACCGGTAACCGAAGAAGTATTCTGACCAGCCAAGAATAGAGTACCGACTTACCTCTTGCATCACCCGATTTTGTAGCTATGATCTCCTCCGGAAACCGACCGGAATTCAGATCATCGTGTTTATTGACTGTACTAAAAACAAAGTCATTCTGAACAAATTGCTGCAACAATGCTGCAGCCTCAGCCTTGTTGATTTTTGATAATACCGGATAAAACTGTCTTAACAGATCCTCTTTAAAAGTCGATGACACGGGAGCTCCAAAATAAACATCCGGGTCGCTCTTTGGATAACCAGCGTAAAAACGGATAACCTCAGGATTGTACCGAAGTGAAAATTCATATTTCTTATTAATCCAGGTTACAATAAACTTTTGAACCAATAATTTCCCGGCGAAATTGAGTGATCTGGTAAATCTCAAATCGATCATTCCATCGGTATCCGGATAAGGATTAGGGTAGGTGGCAAGTAATTGACTCTTCATTTCACGATCGAGATAAAACCTTTTCTGGCCGATGATCACGTATTGTCTTGAGTAGATGGTATTTTCCGATGGAAATAATATGGTCGTACTGTTTTGGTTAAATGCAAGCCTCACATCAAAGCCCGATCGGATCATTAAAGCCCAGGTCAATTGATCTGATTTCCAAAGGTTGTCCGCCAGAATGTGGAGGGAAGCCGCTTTTACAAGCTGAAAATATCCCCAGTCGCCTAATCCAAGCAAATCGCGATAATCCATTAGCTGATCCACTAAATAATTACTGTTTGATCTCGAAAAAGATTTCCAGAATCCTGAAATCGAATCTTCTGAGACCGAAGCCGTTGTTGAAAGGAGGATTAATCTGTCGAAACGAAGATTGATTTGTTGTCCGTAAAACAGGAATGAGGTCCGTATTGAGCTATTCCCGATAATTTCGGGTTTCCTGAGTCGGGGGATTGATTTAATCCGGGCTACACCCATTTCGTTTAAACCAATCACCCCGGAATAGTGAAGCATGGCCGGCGAGGTAATATCCTGGCTCGAATAATTAAAGACAGGTTGTTTTAACAGTGTATTCCGGGGTTCCTCCTGAAGTCCGGAACCTATCGAATAATCGTGCCAGGTCTCTTTCAGACATTCGGAGTACTCTTCATCCCTTATTCTGACATAATTATAAAAATCAGCCTGCGTAAATAATTTATCCTGCTGTTGCCCGGTAAATGTGCCAAGCCTGATCTCCGGCCATGGATCCTGTGAATCGATATCTGTTCGGCCATACGAAAACGGAGCAGCAAGTTGGATCATTACGCCAATCAAAAAGAAAGGGAAACACATATCAACTAAAGTCCTTGCAATATTTTTATATTGATTCATAGAATACCGGAGAATTCTGTTTAAATTTATTCCGCCTTTAAATCGTGCCCGGAATGATGGGGAAATGAGTAAAATGACCCACCTTCCACGCTGTAAATTTACAGATAATGAACATCAGAACCATCCGATTAACAATTATTCTAAACAAACTGTTCGAATATGAGAAGCGCTATTTTATTCCTCACTTTATTTTTATCAATTACCAGTTTTGCTCAACAACAATCCTTCAACAGACCAACTAAGGATCAGTTAATTCCAATTGACCTGCCTCACGTGAAAGTTGGGGGTGAGATTGGCAGACGAATTGCTGTGACGATCGAAAACAACCTTCTTCAACTCGATATAGAAAAAGACTTTCTGGCCAGCTTTCAGAAGAAGAATGATGCAGGATATATTGGTCTTGGGAAGTTGATTGACGGTGTGGTGAAGATGGCGGCTTACACTGGTGACAACAGGTTGCGAACCCTGAAGAATCACCTAATCCAGGAGGTAATTAAGGGACAGGAATCAGATGGTTACATCGGGAATATGACACCTCCCAACCGTATGTGGCAGCTTTGGGATATTCACGAAACAGGATATATAATCAATGCATTAATCACAGATTACAAACTTTTTGGTGATCAGGAGTCAATTGACGCAGCGAATAGAGCTGCATCTTATCTTCTGAAAAACTGGAATTCGATGCCGCCAGAGTGGGGTCAAACGACCGGAGTTGCCACACGCATTGCTATAACAGGACTTCACAGAACGATGCTGACCCTTTATGGCGTTACCAATAATAAGCGTTATCTTGATTTTTGTCTGTATCAGCTTAATCTGAAAAATCAGGATCCCGGGATTGTAATCGGACGACGTAAAATGATTGAGGGGCACATCTATGGATATATGGCAGGTTGCCTGGCCCAATTGGAGATGTACCGTTTAATTAGTGATGCGAAATTGTTGGAGCCAACCCGGAAGGCGATCAGTTTTTTGACTTCAGGAAATGGGATGGCCATATCGGGAGGTGCGGGACAGGACGAAATTTGGACTGATGATCAGGATGGCGGTGGCGATCTTGGCGAGACCTGTGCAACTGCCTATCAACTTCGCGTGTATGATCAGCTCCTGAGACTTAAAGGGGACTCCCGGTTTGGGGACCTGATGGAACGGACAATTTACAATGCATTGTTTGGGGCGCAGTCGCCTGAAGGAAGGCACATCCGTTATTTTACCCCTTTGGAAGGTGAGCGTCATTATCATAACGGAGATACTTATTGCTGTCCATGCAATTACAGACGTATCGTTTCAGAACTTCCATCGATGGTTTATTACCGTGCAGCCAATGGAGTTGCAATCAACATTTATTCAAAGTCAGGTGCGATCATCGAATTGGATAAAGGTTTGTCCGTTAATGTCAGGCAGGAAACAGACTATCCAAATTCAGGCCATGTAGTGATCACCGTAGATCCTTCAAAACCATCCATGTTTTCCCTAAAATTGAGAATACCTTCCTGGTGTACCAAAGCCACAATCGCAGTCAATGGAAAACCAATGGAGGTCGAATGTAAATCAGGCACTTTTGCTGCCATTAACCGGTTTTGGGAAACAGGTGACCAGGTTATACTTGATATGCCAATGACATGGAGATTAGTTTTGGGAAGAGAACGGCAGGCCGGACGGGTAGCTGTCATGCGGGGACCCCAGCTATTCTGTCTTAATCCTGCACAAAACGAGTCACTGACCAAAAAGGAGGGATCAGATCCCGGACGAATTGTGATCGATCTTCCATCCATCGAGTCAAAACCAGTTTTAGATAATACCGTGCGACCCGATGGTATAGCCTGCCGCCTAAAAGGTGATAACAGCCCATTTTCAATGGGAAATAGCGGAAATTTAAACCTTATTTTAACCGAATTTGCTGATCCGGCGGGTAAATGCACTTATTTCAGGACACCGGATCTATCTAAAGCAGTTCCGGATGAATTATCAGATTTGTGGAAGGGGGAGAAAATAAATTGAATTAGTTTTTTAAACCAATATTTGTGTAATCAACCCGTTCGCCGGCATATTTTTCCGCGATCTCATCAAGCACTCTGATCACCTCATCCATTTCAAGCGCCCGAAGCAATTGAATACGCAATTCGCGAAAATCCTTTAGATTCGGAAAATAACGTGCAAAATGGCGTCTCATCTCAAGAATGGCCCTTTTCGGTTCCTCTTTCCAGCTTAAAGACTGGAGGAGTTGCTCTTTTACATTGGCAACAACATCGGGCACAAGGGGCGCCAAGGGGAGTTCACCTGTCTCTAAATATTGACGAACTTCCCTGAATATCCAAGGACGTCCGATAGCTCCACGTCCAATCATCAGTGCATCAACCCCTGACTGTTCCAAAAATGCCTTTGCTTTTTCAGGACCATTGATATCGCCATTCCCAATAATAGGAATAAACATTCTTTGATTTTGTTTAACCCGGGCAATGAGCGACCAGTCAGCTTCACCAGTATAGAGTTGGCTGCGTGTCCGGCCATGTATTGCAAGCGCCTGAATACCTACATTTTGTAATCGTTCTGCCACCTCCACGATTGGCATATCATCGTGATCCCAGCCCAGCCTGGTTTTGGCTGTTACCGGTATATTGACCGCTTTAACGACCTCCTCTGCCATTTTTACCATCTTGGGAAGGTCTCGCAACAGACCGGCGCCAGCCCCTTTACCGGCGATTTTCTTCATCGGGCAACCAAAATTAATATCAATGAAATCGGGTTGGGCTTCTTCTGCTACTTTTGCTGCCCCAATCATGGAATCAATATTGGAGCCATAAATCTGAATAGCTACAGGTCGGTCGAAATCAAAAATAGTCATCTTCCTTTTTGTTTTCTGCACATCACGGATCAACGCCTCTGACGAAATGAACTCTGTGTACATCACATCGGCGCCAAAAGTTTTACACATATAACGGAAAGACTTATACGTAACATCTTCCATGGGAGCCAGAAACAATGGCAGCTTTCCCAATTCCAGATTGCCAATTTTCACTTGAATCGTTTTAAAAACAAGCCGCAAAGATAGTTAATCAAAGCGATTTCAAATAAAATCACTCGAATCGCTTCTTTAAGCCAGATTGTTAACTTTGCAAAAACTTTAGATAGATGTTTCGACAGGCAATTCGTGAATCCAAACCTTCAGCTCAGCTGCTCTTTGCTGCTTTCGTTATATTCATCTGCGGTATCGCAGTAACTGTACTCGGAATTGTAATAGGCTGGGTGATCTTCGGGGTAAATCTTTCCGAAATGGAATCCCTTATGAAGGATCTTTCCAAACCTGACAATGTCTTGATCCTCAAATTCTTTCAGACCACTCAATCAATCGGAGTGTTCATAATTCCGCCATTTATCGTTGCCTGGTTCCTGCAGGGAAAGCCATCTGTATATTTACAATACCGCAAGTCTCCCGATTTTCAGAGTATACTGCTTGTAATGGCCATTGTTTTCTTCTCCAATCCATTAATTAACTGGCTAAATGAAGTTAACGCCAATTTAGCTCTTCCTGAATGGATGCATTCTGTAGAGATATGGATGAAGAATTCAGAAGATCAGGCTACCAAAATTACTGAAGCCTTCTTGTCAACTACCTCCCGTTCTGTACTTCTGGGGAATATAATTATGGTTGGGGTACTTCCGGCTGTCGGAGAGGAGTTACTCTTCCGGGGGATTATTCAGCAGCTGTTCAAAAAGATATTCGGGAATGCACATACTGCCATCTGGGTTTCTGCAGCCTTATTCAGCGCCTTACATCTCCAGTTTTTCGGTTTTCTCCCCCGTCTGGTATTGGGTGCAATGTTTGGTTATATGCTCGAATGGAGCGGAAACTTATGGTTGCCGGTAATCGCCCATTTTATTAATAATACCGTTGCTGTTATCGCATTTTACCGGGTTCACAATGGATTAATGAGCGATCACCTTGACAAAACCGGCACGCTGTCGGACGGAAGTTTCTACCTCGTTATCATTAGCCTGATTCTTTTATCGTTCTTTTTCCGAAAACTATATCTCAAACGGGAAACCCATGTTGAGGCCGGTGGCTAACGGTTGGGAATAGGCAATAGATTTTTGACTGAAATTATTGACCAGGAGAATGGCAATCCGAATAAAAGGTTTCTGGCTAACCTTTTTTTCACTTAGTATGATAATTAATTAGATAATGATGAGAAAGGGGGAAGGAAGCGACTCCGCCACTTCCATCCCCCTTTCCCATCACAGCACCATAACTTATTGTAATTCTTATCGCAACGAAGAATGACTGAATTTCATTCCTTACAGCGTAGTGCGGGTCCATGCAGATTTCCGGCCCAGCATCCTGATACCGGCAACAAAACCTTTTAACTGAAGGATATCTTTTCCCTCCAGCCAAACAAAACACTCATAGGTTTTGCCCGATTTTGGATCATAAATCATTCCGCCAGCCCACTCCTTATCCTCCTGATTGTAAGCTAAACCATTTAATATCTGAAGATTAAGAATTGATCTGCTTTGGAGTTTCGGATCTGGATTCTTTGTGTCTTTTTCTGGTTCTCCATTGACATATTTTTCCGGTATGATGTACACAATTGTACCAACATATTTCCCCTCCTTCTTTTCCACTTTAATTTTGGAGCTCTTAATATCGTTCCACCAGATTCCGGTAATATCATCAGCACTCTGTGCCTGAACATAAATAACCGATGAACAAACAAAAAGAAACACAAGGACAAAAATTTTTTTCATAATCTTAAAATTTAGAGGTAACAAAATTTAGATAATTTGCTGATTTACAATTCTTTTTTGTTCTTTGGTATAGGGTTAATATACATCTGTTTAGTGAACGGACGAGTATCCTGGGAATCAAAAACCTTCTTCATCCCCATTTGGGCTGAACGAAGGGTAAGCTTTTTAAGCGGTGATCCGGTGATGAGCCTAAGTACCTCTTTGAGAATAGTTTCATCTGGATTTCCAAAAGCAATAAGATTCGTAAAATCTTCCTCTACATATTTATCAGGATCAGGGGCCAGACCATCAACAAAATCTGAAACACCCGCTGAATTATAGTACTTCATGATGATAGGTTGCATCGCATAAGTATCCTTTGGGTTAGGTACTTTAAAAACATCAGCTTCTTCAATGGTTGTTGACGCCACATACTTTCCGACTGTAGTATCACCCACCTGTACAACCTGCATATAAGGTTTTAGTCCATTAATCAATAATTCACTGGCTGATGCTGTATTATCAGAGGTGATGACATATAGCCTGGTTAAATTCAAAGTATTTATAGGAGTTTCAGCCGTTGTAGTTGTCTTCGCTATCACATTTGTGAAATATTGATTTAGAACTGAAGAGGTCCCATAATAGCTAATTATTTCAGCCTGAAAAGTAGGATTGTACTGATTTTTAATAAAGATTTTGGAAGTATTCGTACCATAGATCATGCTAGCCAGGTAAACTGCAGTCTGAACAGAGCCACCTCCGTCGTAACGAAGATCCAGAATAAGATCACTAACCGGGGCATCCTTGAATTTTTTAAACACACTGTTCAATTGCAAGTCAAAATCGGCATTGAATCCGTTATATACCAGATAACCTACCTTCGAATTGCCCACATTCAAAATGGTATCCATAAGAATTGGATTCTCCTGCATCGTTACTGCAGTCATGGTTACTGATTTGCCGTTTAAGGCGATTTTGTGCCCTACAATATTGTCTCCTGTAATCGTGGCAAAGGAGAGGGTATAGGTGATATTATTTAGTAATAAAGACTGGTAGTTACTAACTGTCAGCTGAGTTCCATTTACCTGCATAAAAAGATCACCCCTTTTTATCCCTGCCTTCTCCGCCGGAGAGTCTTTAAATACATATCTCACAAAACCAAAGACATTTCCGCTGGTACCTATTCTGGCCAACATAAAATCATATCCCATCGTCTCGGAAATACCCGAAATCCAATCGGAGATTATTTTAGGATCGGCTACCATAAATGACCATTTATCAATCGTTTTATATTGATAAAGCAAACTCGTGAAGAACTTTTGCGGATCATTATATGAATTTAATAATGCATTCAGCGTATCTGCATTGTTATATTTGAGAGCAGTGAAGGCTGGAATCTTATCCTCCCACAAATAATAGAGCTTTAAACCATTATAAATAAACCTATTTACAACAGAAGTGTCAGGAATTACAACCGGAACGACAGGAGCAGTTGAATCAAGCGACTTTCTGCAATCAAAGAAAAGAATTGCAAGGAGCAGAAAACAGGAAAGCCGGATCAGATATTTGAGAATAATTTTCATAGACAATCAAAATTTTGATAAAACGTCTAAACAGATCAAAAATAATCTGCAATATTACACTATAATCTACGTTTTGATTCTCGTTTAGTTCTAAGCAATCCTGTTAATAAATCCTAATTTTTAACTTCGGCTTCGCTATTAACATCTGTATCTGGATTCGCTTCTTCTGAAATCTCAGGTACAACAGCACTCTTTTCTTCGAAAAATCGTCTGTAGAAGATTAATATTGAGATAATTCCAACAGTAATAGACGAGTCCGCCATATTAAATACAGGGCGGAAAAAGATAAAGCTATCCCCACCTACAAAAGGAAACCACGAAGGATAATTTCCCGAAATTAAAGGAAAATAAAACATGTCAACAACCCTTCCCTGCAGGAATGAGGAATAACCACCCCCGGCAGGAAACAATGTTGCAATCTTTCCATAGCTATCGTTAAAAATTAATCCATAAAAGGCGCTATCCAAAATATTACCTATCGCACCCGCCATGATGAGTGAAAAGCAGACAATTAGTCCAAAGGGCACCTCCCGTTTCCACAATTTGGCCAGATACCAGCCAATAGCTCCAATGGCGATGATTCGAAAAATACTAAGGAAATATTTGCCGATAGAGTTGCCAAATTCAATTCCGAAAGCCATCCCATTATTCTCAACAAAATGAATAATAAACCAATTTTTGGCGATAATGATCTCATCCCCTAACATCATATTTGATTTAATCCAGATCTTAAGGACCTGATCGAGGAAAAGGATCAATAAAATGATCAGGATCGACTTCGTCTTTGCACTCATAAAAATAATATTGTCGTGATAGAAAAAAAAACGGGGCATACTCAACCACCCCGAACGTTGAAAGAATTTATGCGGATATTACCTTTTTAACGATTGAAAGAATCTTATATCTCAACGCTGGTTATTCTTTGCATCGATAGAAAGAGTTGCATGTGGTACAGCGCGTAACCGCTCTTTTGAAATCAGTTTACCCGTTTCACGGCAGATCCCATAGGTTTTGTTTTCGATACGTACCAATGCTGCTTCGAGATATTGAATAAATTTCAATTGTCGTTGGGCTAGTTTACCAGCCTCCTCTTTTGACAAGGTGGCAGCCCCCTCTTCCAAAACTTTGAAAGTTGGCGAAGTATCCTCTGTATCATTCCCATCGCCATGGGTTATTGCATTTTTATATAACTGATAATCCTGACGGGCTTTAAAAAGCTTATCCTGGATCAACTCTTTGAACTCCTGGAGTTCTTCGTCTGAATATCGCGTTTTTTCGCTCATTGCATTTGGGTTTGATGTAAAAATAATATATTTAGGTTCCAATTATACTAATTGAATAAAGTATTTTCAAACAGGTTAAGAACAATCGCTAAAGAATCTCCTTTTCTACCTGAATGGATGTCTCAACCCCTTTTTCAATTTCAATCCATTTCCCTGTACCCTCAGGCAATTGGTCAACCAATTCCACTTTTGAAGCAAGCGTCTGATTTCCAATATAATCACTGAATTTATCCATCGCTTCATTCAATTCAGGATGGCGTACGATCCGAAGAATAATCTTGTCGGTTACTTCAAAGTCACTCTCCTTACGAAGGTTCTGAATACGGTTTACAAACTCCCTTGCAATCCCTTCCAGTCTCAATTCAGGTGTTACTTTAATATCCAGTGCGACAGTTATGGCACCCTCGCTGGCTACCTGTAAGCCGGGAATGTCCTCCGAAAAGATCTCTACATCTTCCAGCGAAAGTGTAACACTTTCACCTTGAATCAGTGCATCAAAATGACCGGTCTGTTCAAAAGTTGCAATCTCCTGCTGACTCATATTCCCGATTAACACCGAAACCGCCTTCATAAGCTTTCCGTATTTTGGTCCGAGAGCTTTGAAATTGGCCTTTATTTTTTTCTTGATTACCCCGGCAGCATCTGTCAGATATTCAATCTCCTTCACATTCACTTCCGTCAGAATAATGCGCTCGACAGCTTCAAATTGACGACGGAATTTCTCATTCAGAACAGGGACGATGATTTTGGCCAAAGGCTGACGAACTTTAAGTTTCTCCCTCCGTCGTAATCCCAGAATCATGGATGAGACCTTCTGAGCAATATCCATCTGCTCTTCAAGTTCCTTATTAATAACCGTTTCGTTACATACAGGGAACAAAGTCAAATGAATCGAATTATTATTCTCACGACCGCTTATCGAATTTAAATCGCAATAAAGCTGATCGGTATAAAAAGGTGCAATGGGTGCCGCGAGTTTTGCAACTGTTTCAAGACAGGTGTAAAGTGTTTGATAAGCAGATATTTTATCCTTATCGTACTCGCCGCCCCAGAAACGTTTCCTGCTTAAACGGACGTACCAGTTGGAAAGGTTTTCGGTAACGAACTCCGAGATGGCCCTTCCTGCCCGCGTGGGTTCATAACTCTCATATGATTCTGTAACCTCCTTGATCAGACTGTTCAGTAACGACATGATCCAGCGATCGAGCTCGGGACGGTATTGGTCCGGAATCTGCTCTTCGCTAAAATTGAAACCGTCGACATTAGCATAGAGGGCAAAGAAGTTATAGGTATTATAAAGCGTTCCGAAGAATTTACGCCGAACCTCTTCGACACCTGCAATATCAAATTTTAGATTATCCCACGGCTGTGAATTGGTAATCATATACCAACGCAATGGATCGGAACCATATTTCTCGATTGTTTCAAATGGATCGATGCCATTCCCCAGACGCTTTGACATTTTATTGCCGTTTGCATCAAGGACTAATCCATTCGAAATAATATTCTTAAATGCTACAGAACCCTTCACCATAGTCGCTATGGCATGAAGTGTGAAGAACCAGCCCCGCGTCTGGTCAACCCCTTCTGCAACAAAATCGGCCGGGAAGGAGAAACCTGCCCCATTTTCAAAAGGATAATGAGCCTGGGCAAAAGGCATTGCCCCAGAATCGAACCATACGTCAATCAGATCTGCCTCACGGAACATCTTTTCCCCATTGGGAGAAACAAGGACAATTTCATCCACATAAGGGCGGTGAAAATCAATTTTATCGTAATTCAGTTTTGAGAAATCACCTACGGTAAAATCAGGAAATGGATTCGACTTCATCACTCCCGCTGCTATCGACTTATTAATTTCGGTAATTAGCTCTTCTGCAGAACCAATGCAGATCTCCTGGGAACGATCTTCCGTTCTCCAGATGGGAAGCGGTGTCCCCCAATAACGTGAACGGGAGAGATTCCAGTCGACCAGATTCTCGAGCCAGTTCCCAAAACGACCAGTACCGGTGGACTGAGGTTTCCAGTTGATCGTTTTATTTAATCCGATCAATTGATCCCGAACAGCAGTGGTGCGGATAAACCAAGAGTCAAGTGGGTAATACAAAACCGGCTTATCGGTTCTCCAGCAATGAGGATAGCTGTGTACATGTTTCTCAACCTTGAACGCACGGTTCTCCCTTTTAAGCATTACCGAAAGATCGATATCCAGGGTGGCATCATTTTCTGTCAGGGAATCGTCATATTCATTCTTTACAAAACGACCAGCATATTCACTATACAGCTGAATATCAATATTGTTGGAAATGAAATCTTTGGAAAGATCTTCAAGGCGGAAGAATCTTCCCTGACGGTCAACCATGGGCTGCTGTTTTCCCTCTTTGTCAATCAGCATAAGGGGGACGATCCCGGTTTGTTTTGCTACCCGGTCGTCATCAGCCCCAAAAGTGGGGGCAATATGTACGATTCCAGTACCATCTTCAGTAGTCACAAAATCACCGGCTATCACCCTGAAAGCATCACCCAAAGGTTTAACCCACGGGATCAATTGTTCGTAAACAATGCCAACCAGTGTATTACCTGTAAATTCATCCAGGATCTGATAAGGTATATTCTTCCCATCTCCCTTATATGCTTCAAAAGATATCTCTCCGTTCTTTTCGGGGAAATAGTTTCGAAGCAAATCTTTGGCGAGAATTATGGTAACAGGTTCTGATGTATATGGGTTAAAGGTCTTAACTTTCACATACCTGATATGAGCTCCTACAGCCAGGGCCGTATTTGAAGGGAGGGTCCAGGGGGTGGTTGTCCAGGCAAGGATAAAGAGATCTGAGTCGAGACCTGTAAAAAGAAATTTTGATTTTTCATTTTCAATCACCTTAAACTGGGCGATACAGGTGGTATCCTTTACATCGCGGTAGCATCCCGGCTGATTCAGTTCATGTGAACTCAATCCGGTTCCTGCCGCCGGTGAATAGGGTTGTATACTGTAACCTTTATAGAGGAGATTCTTCTTGTAGAGGTCCTTCAAAAGCCACCACAAGGTTTCGATGTACCGGCTATCGTAAGTAATATAGGGATCGTCCATATTTACCCAATAGCCCATTTGATGGGTAAGGTTCTCCCATTTATCGGTATATTTCATCACCTCTTTGCGGCACGCAGCGTTATAATCGGCCACCGAGATGGTTTTTCCAATATTCTCTTTGGTGATTCCCAACATCTTCTCAACAGCAAGTTCTACGGGAAGACCATGGGTATCCCATCCGGCTTTCCGATTTACTACAAATCCCTGCTGAGTTTTATATCTGCAGAATATATCTTTGATAGCCCTTGAAACTACATGATGTATACCAGGCAATCCGTTTGCGGAGGGGGGACCCTCGTAAAATACAAAAGTCGGACCGCCGGCACGGGTAGCCATCGATTGATGAAACGTGTCGTTTTGTTCCCAAAATTTCAGGATATCCTGGTTAATTTTCGAAAGATCAAACTCTTTGTATTCCCTGAATTTCTTACTCATAGCTTTAAAAATACTCCCTTAAAAAAGAGTACAAATATAGGAATTATTTCAATCGGCAAACGGATTATCTATGTAGCAATCAGGTTACATTAATTCTTGTTATTTTAAGTGTAATCTGCCTGACAAAAGGCTCATTATCGTCAGGTACTGACTTGTGGTCAATTGAACACATATGATTCAGGCTGCTATGAACGAAGACAATCATACCTGATCGGGTATACCTACATGCATTTTCAATGCTTTTATACCCGATCAGGTATAATTACACACATTTTAAATATATTATACCCGTAAAGGTATAATATTAAAATATTTTCTTACATTTATACCCGTAAAGGTATAAACTATGCTACTAAGTGGATTTGTAAAAGAAAAAAGAAATATGGCAAAACTGACTCAGCAGGAGTTAGCAGAAAAAGCCGGAGTCGGTCTTCGATTTGTTCGTGATCTTGAACAAGGAAAAGAGACGATGCAGTTAAATAAAGTGGATAAAGTACTCAACCTTTTTGGCTATCAGGTTGGAGCGGTACCCACCAATCGTATATTTGACCAGATAACAAACAATTGGTAAAGCCAGCTACTAATTCCCAAAAAAATACGATGAAAAAGGCTGAAGTCAAAATACACAACCGCATTGCCGGATGGTTAACTCAGGATGACACAGGCTATCATTTTTATTATGATTCAGGCTATTTAAATTTATCCGAGGCAGAGTCTGTGAGTCTGACTCTACCATTAAGTGATGTGCCATACAACAGTCGGTTTTTGTTTCCGTTCTTCGATGGATTAATACCGGAAGGTTGGCTACTGCATATTGCAGAAAAGAACTGGAAATTAAATCCCCGCGACCGGATGGAATTGTTAATGACATGTTGTAAAGATTGTATTGGAGCAGTAAGTATTCATCCAATAGAAGAGGAGGAAAAAGAATGAGCCGATGCTTATACTGTTATAAACAATTAGCGGAAAGTGAAACAGATTATCATGCCTCCTGCAGCCGAAAAATCTTTGGACAAAAAACTCCGCCTGAATTACCATTTGACGAAACCCAGATGGAAGAATTGGCAATGAAGGTGGTTCGAAGTCAGATAACTATCACAGGTGTTCAACCAAAAATATCGCTGGAAATTACTACAGGTTTGAATAAAAACGAACCCAAACGATTTACAATCGTTGGATTATGGGGAGGATATATACTCAAACCTCCTACCGAACAATATCGTCATCTGCCGGAAATCGAGGATTTAACCATGCATCTGGCAGCCCTTGCAAAAATTAGCGTCGTACCTCACAGTTTAATTCGTCTTAAGTCCGGGAAATTGGCTTACATCACCAAACGAATTGACCGTTATAAGAATGAAAAAATGCAAATGGAGGATATGTGTCAGTTAACCGAAAAATTAACTGAGGATAAATATCACGGTTCGTACGAACAAATTGCCAGGACAATCTTAAGATATTCCACAAATCCAGGGTTAGATGTCATAAATTTTTTTGAGCAAGTGCTGTTTTCGTTCATAACAGGAAACTCAGACATGCATTTAAAAAATTTCTCATTGATCACTCAGCCCGTCATAGGTCCGATTCTTACTCCTGCCTATGATCTTGTGGCGACAGTTTTAGTCAATCCCGCTGATGATGAAGACCTTGCTTTGACGTTAAATGGGAAGAAGAAAAAAATCAGACGTAGAGATTTTATTGCTGCTTTCGACAATTTAAAATTGGATATCAGGCAGCAAGAAAATATTTTCAAAAAAATGGAGAAGGCCAGAAATAGTTGGATAGCGTTCATCGATATCAGCTTTTTATCTGATGATTTCAAAGCACTTTATAAGCAACTTATTGCTGAAAGGTTTGCAAGGATTCAAGAATAGTTCGGGTCGTGAACCCTCAAGGATTCAGAAGCCTTAAGGATTTTTGGATTGGTTATAACAATAAAAAACCCCGGACTCTGTTTTGAATCCGGGGTTAGAATAAGTTGGCGGCGGCCTACTCTCCCACTTTACGCAGTACCATCGGCGCTGTCGGGCTTAACTTCTCTGTTCGGAATGGGAAGAGGTGGAACCCCGACGCTATAGCCACCTAAATCTTTGGTGTTGTACAAACGTTGCATGCAACATCTGAAACATTCTAGCTAATCAGCAATCAATATCTTTTGAAGAAAGGGGCCTGGCTTTTGGCTGATCGCGCCTGGCTTTTATTTTGCCAGTTGCAAGTCCATAGTTGCCGGTTACTTTCTCTTTAAAACGTATTTGATCTAATATTATCATTTTCGTCAACATCTGGAAGAAACTCATTTTAAGAAAAATAGGTAAGAAAATTTCCCGGCCCTGGAAAGTTACGGGCAATTAGTACCACTCGGCTTTGACATTACTGCCTTTACACCTGTGGCCTATCAACGTCATCGTCTTTAACGACCCTTAAAGGAAACCTCATCTTGAGGGGAGCTTCGCGCTTAGATGCTTTCAGCGCTTATCTCTGCCATACTTAGCTACCCAGCAGTGCTCCTGGCGGAACAACTGGTGCACCAGAGGTATGTCCAACGCGGTCCTCTCGTACTAGTGTCAGGTCCTCTCAAGTTTCCTACGCCCACAACAGATAGGGACCGAACTGTCTCACGACGTTCTGAACCCAGCTCGCGTGCCACTTTAATCGGCGAACAGCCGAACCCTTGGGACCTTCTCCAGCCCCAGGATGTGACGAGCCGACATCGAGGTGCCAAACCGCTCCGTCGATATGAGCTCTTGGGAGCGATCAGCCTGTTATCCCCGGAGTACCTTTTATCCTTTGAGCGATGTCCCTTCCATGCGGAAACACCGGATCACTATGCCCAACTTTCGTCCCTGTTCGACTTGTTTGTCTCACAGTCAAGCACCCTTATGCCATTACACTCTTCTGGCGGTTACCAATCGCCATGAGGGTACCTTTGGGAGCCTCCGTTACTCTTTTGGAGGCGACCACCCCAGTCAAACTACCCACCACACAATGTCTCCCTCGCGGGATTAGGCCCCAGGCAAGCAAAGGGACGTATTTCAAGGATGGCTCCAAGGATCCTGGCGAACCCCCTTCATAGCCTCCGTCCTATCCTACACATCACTTACCCAGAACCAATGTGAAGTTGCAGTAAAGGTTCACGGGGTCTTTCCGTCCCGTTGCGGGTAAGCGGCATCTTCACCGCTACTACAATTTCACCGAGCTCATGGCTGAGACAGTATCCAGATCGTTACACCATTCGTGCAGGTCGGAACTTACCCGACAAGGAATTTCGCTACCTTAGGACCGTTATAGTTACGGCCGCCGTTTACCGGGGCTTCATTTCAATGCTTCTCCTTTCGAATAACATCCCCACTTAACCTTCCGGCACCGGGCAGGTGTCAGGCCATATACATCATCTTCCGATTTAGCATAGCCCTGTGTTTTTGATAAACAGTCGCCTGGACCAATTTTCTGCGACCCCATTGCTGGGGTGCCCCTTTTCCCGAAGTTACGGGGCGATTTTGCCTAGTTCCTTAGCCATGATTCACTCGAGCGCCTCAGGATTCTCTCCTTGACTACCTGTGTCGGTTTGTGGTACGGGTCTTGGGTACCTATAGCTTAGCGGATTTTCTTGGAAGCCCTTAGGATCACTATCCGATTGCCCGAAGGCTCTCGGTACTATCGGGTCTCGGCTCTAGAAGCGGATTTGCCTACTCCTATCAATACCTACGCCCTTCAACGTGCTATTCCGTCAGCACGCGGATCTTTCATCACTCCGTCCCCACTTCGCAGTACCTAAAAGTACCGGAATATTAACCGGTTTGCCATCGACATCACCTTTCGGCTTAGCCTTAGGTCCCGACTTACCCTGATCCGATTAGCGTTGATCAGGAAACCTTAGTCTATCGGCGAGGGGGTTACTCTCCCCCTTTATCGTTACTTATGCCTACATTTGCTTTTCCACACGCTCCAGCATGCCTCACGACACACCTTCAACGCAGAGTGGAATGCTCCCCTACCAGTATACAAATTAATGTATAATCCATAGCTTCGGTGGTATGTTTGATGCCCGATTATTATCCATGCCCGACCGCTCGACTAGTGAGCTGTTACGCACTCTTTAAATGAATGGCTGCTTCCAAGCCAACATCCTAGCTGTCTCTGCAATCAGACCTCGTTAGTTCAACTTAACATACACTTGGGGACCTTAGCTGATGGTCCGGATTCTTTTCCTCTCGGACACGGACCTTAGCACCCGCGCCCTCACTCCCGGTGAGCATCTTATAGCATTCGGAGTTTGTCTGGAGTTGATAGGCGGTGAAGCCCTCGCATCCAATCAGTAGCTCTACCTCTATAAGACTCGTAACCGAGGCTGCACCTAAATGCATTTCGGGGAGTACGAGCTATTTCCCAGTTTGATTAGCCTTTCACCCCTACCCACAATTCATCCAAGAGCTTTTCAACGCTCCCTGGTTCGGTCCTCCAGTCCGTGTTACCGGACCTTCAACCTGATCATGGGTAGATCACAAGGTTTCGCGTCTACCCCCACTGACTCAAGCGCCCTATTCAGACTCGCTTTCGCTTCGGCTCCGGATCTTAAATCCTTAACCTTGCCAGTGAGGAGTAACTCGTAGGCTCATTATGCAAAAGGCACGCCGTCATCCCACGTAGGGACTCCGACCGCTTGTAAGCGTACGGTTTCAGGAACTATTTCACTCCCCTGTTCGGGGTTCTTTTCACCTTTCCTTCACAGTACTGGTTCACTATCGGTCTCTTTGTAGTATTTAGCCTTACCGGATGGTCCCGGTTGATTCAGACAGGATTCCTCGTGTCCCGCCCTACTCAGGGTACTGCTAACGCGTTGACAACTTACGTGTACGGGACTCTCACCCTCTGTGGTTCATCTTTCCAGAACAATTCCACTTCATTTCAACGCCCATATCGCAGCCCTACAACCCCAAAAATGCCGAAACATCTTTGGTTTAGGCTGATCCCCGTTCGATCGCCACTACTAAGGGAATCACTATTGTTTTCTTTTCCTCCGGGTAATGAGATGTTTCAGTTCCCCGGGTTCGCCTCCGATATAATCGGATACTCTGTCGCCAGAGTGGGTTGCCCCATTCGGAAATCTGCGGATTAGCTGTTATTTGCACATCCCCGCAGCTTATCGCAGCTTATCACGTCCTTCTTCGCCTCAAAGAGCCAAGGCATCCTCCGTACGCCCTTTTTTACTTTCTCTCGCTCTTGGTACTAACATCACTGCTAATACCGGATTTCTCCTTTACAATTTTTTCTTTAAAACTCTGTTTCTTCCAATATGTCAATGAACTTTTACCCTTACGGATAACGCGATTTAAAAAGGAATCGAACCTCTTCTCTTTTTTTCAATCCGATCGTTAAATCAAATTGATATCCCACCAGGAAAACCTAAAAAATCTAAAAATATCCCAGTGCGCCAATGCGCCACTGTGCCTATTCTTATTCTAATATTTATAAGGAACGTATTATTCTTCTTTTATTCTTCTTTCATTCTTAATTTCACCCTTCTTCTTATTCTCTTTTAATAATACCAACCACCCGGATGAAAAAAAGTGGAGAATAAGGGAGTCGAACCCTTGACCTCTTGAATGCAAATCAAGCGCTCTAGCCAACTGAGCTAATCCCCCGGGGGTAATGTGTTAATGGGTTAATGTGCTAAGAATTTTACAGGTCTTACTTCTGTTACCATTGTCGACCCATACCTTTTCAGCAAATTAATTCATTATCCCATTGGCCTCTGGTAGTCCCACCCAGACTTGAACTGGGGACCTCTACATTATCAGTGTAGCGCTCTAACCAGCTGAGCTACGGGACTGTTTTTCCAATTATGAATTATAAATTATAAATGATGAATTATAAATGATAAATATATTCAATGACTTACAATTCACACTTCTAATGGTCAATTCCGTAATTCTTAATTGCTTTAATTTTTTAAAAAGGAAGAAAACTTGCCACGCGAACTTTTTGCTTCTGATCACTCCAAAATAAAGGTTCTACCGAGTCAAGGCTCCAGAAAGGAGGTGTTCCAGCCACACCTTCCGGTACGGCTACCTTGTTACGACTTAACCCCAGTCATTGGTTTTACCCTAGGACGCTCCTTGCGGTCACATACTTCAGGTACCCCCAACTCCCATGGTTTGACGGGCGGTGTGTACAAGGCCCGGGAACGTATTCACCGCGCCATGGCTGATGCGCGATTACTAGCGAATCCAGCTTCACGGAGTCGGGTTGCAGACTCCGATCCGAACTGAGACCGACTTTAGAGATTAGCATCTTGTCACCAAGTAGCTGCCCTTTGTATCGGCCATTGTAACACGTGTGTAGCCCTGGACATAAGGGCCGTGCTGATTTGACGTCATCCCCACCTTCCTCACACCTTACGGTGGCAGTCTGACTAGAGTCCTCAGCTTGACCTGTTAGCAACTAATCATAAGGGTTGCGCTCGTTATGGGACTTAACCCGACACCTCACGGCACGAGCTGACGACAACCATGCAGCACCTTGTACTCTGTTCTTGCGAAAAGCCAAATTTCTCCGGCAGTCATAGCACATTTAAGCCCAGGTAAGGTTCCTCGCGTATCATCGAATTAAACCACATGTTCCTCCGCTTGTGCGGGCCCCCGTCAATTCCTTTGAGTTTCACTCTTGCGAGCGTACTCCCCAGGTGGATAACTTAACGCTTTCGCTAAGCCGCTGACTGTGTATCGCCAACAGCGAGTTATCATCGTTTACGGCGTGGACTACCAGGGTATCTAATCCTGTTTGATCCCCACGCTTTCGTGCATCAGCGTCAGTAAATCCTTAGTAAGCTGCCTTCGCAATCGGTGTTCTGTGTAATATCTAAGCATTTCACCGCTACACTACACATTCCGCCTACCTCAAGATTACTCAAGCTCTTCAGTTTCAATGGCTGTTCTACAGTTGAGCTGCAGGATTTCACCACTGACTTAAAAAGCCGCCTACGCACCCTTTAAACCCAATAAATCCGGATAACGCTTGCACCCTCCGTATTACCGCGGCTGCTGGCACGGAGTTAGCCGGTGCTTATTCACGCATTACCGTCAGTCCCTGACACGTCAAGGATGTTCTTCATGCGAAAAAGCAGTTTACAACCCATA
This sequence comes from Prolixibacteraceae bacterium, assembly GCA_963675995.2. GTDB lineage: Bacteria > Bacteroidota > Bacteroidia > Bacteroidales > Prolixibacteraceae > JAAFHB01. The sequence goes on from CAXXIY010000001.1 coordinate 908,581, forward strand.
GGGCCGTCTTCCTGCACGCGGGATGGCTGGTTCAGGCTTACGCCCATTGACCAATATTCCTCACTGCTGCCTCCCGTAGGAGTCTGGTCCGTGTCTCAGTACCAGTGTGGGGGATCTTCCTCTCAGAACCCCTAGACATCGCAGCCTTGGTAGGCCGTTACCCTACCAACTAGCTAATGTCACGCATGCCCATCATTTACCGAAATTCTTTAACTATCTAACCATGCGATCAAATAGTACTATGGGGTATTAATCCGCATTTCTACGGGCTATCCCCCAGTAAAAGGCAGGTTGCATACGCGTTACTCACCCGTGCGCCGGTCTCTAATATTGCTATTATACCCCTCGACTTGCATGTGTTAAGCCTCCCGCTAGCGTTCATCCTGAGCCAGGATCAAACTCTCCGTTGTATAGAAATCTTTAAATAATTTTCTGTCCTGACCCGGCTTTCATGAACCTTCGTATATTCTCAAAGCTATCTCAGCTTATTTTCTTCGTAGTTCGTCTTCTTTCCTTCTCAATATCTTCAATGAACTCTGTTCTTCTTTTCTTAACCAATCCACCAAAATTTTTTCTGGCGAAAGTTCGGCAAAGGTAATCCAATTTCTCAATACTCAAAAACTTTTTTTTATTTTTTTCGAAATCTTTTCATCCCCCGTTTCTTCCCTCATTTCTTCAGTGAACTCCAACCTTTGTTCGCTATTTCAGCTCCCCCAAATCGTGGTGCAAATGTAAAAGGTTTTATCCCTCTCTAACCATTCTCCAATAAAAAAATACTCATTTTTCCCTTTTTTTTATTGCTGGTAATGTATCGTCCGCTATCTCAGTATAATAGATATGTTAACTAAATGTTAAACTCTATTTTACCTCCTTCAAAACACCCCTTTTATGGTAAAAAGGGGACGAAATAAGGGTTTCAAACAAAGGTTGAACCGAATACTTCGGCGAATTGTTCCTGAATTAGTGCCTTGGCCCCCTCAAAATCCTGCCTGAAACCTAGCTCCTTTTCTAGTGATGTAACCCCTTTGTCGGAAAAGCCACATGGATTGATGTGTTTAAAGTACTCCAAATCGGTATTGATATTTATTGCAAACCCATGCATCGTCACAAAACGGGAACTTTTCACCCCAATTGCACAGATTTTTCTGGCTGTTGGCTTACCCACATCCAGCCAAACCCCCGTGGCATTTGGATCGCGAGCACCCTCTATACCGTATTTATTAAGAAAGCGTATTATGACCTCCTCTATATTATATATGTATTGCCTGAGCCCCATCCCAAAATTTTCAAGATCGAGAATGGGGTATCCGACAATCTGACCGGGTCCGTGATAGGTGATGTCTCCTCCACGGTCGGTCTTGAAGAATACTGCGTCTTTGGCTTGTAACTGAATAAAATTCAATAATAGATTTTGCTCGTCACCACTTTTGCCAAGCGTATAAACATGTGGGTGCTCTACAAAAATCAGATAATTGGGTGTGGGAAGTGAGGGTCCGTCAGCAGAATTATTGTTTGCCTTTTTAATAGCCACAATCTGATCCAGCAATTCTTCCTGTTTTTCCCAGGTCCTTTTGTACTCCGAAATACCCAAATCAAGGTATTTTATTTCCTTATTTCCCATATCATGTTAAAGTATATGTTTTTCAGCGTGATAAGAAGAACGGACAAGTGGAGCGCTTTCAACTATTCGGAACCCCCTCTGCAAACCTTCTGTTTTTAAGCGATCAAATTCATCCGGATGAAGATATTCTTCAACTTCGAGATGTGCTTTGGTAGGCTGCAAATACTGACCCATGGTGAAGACCTGGCAGCCGGCACCTACAAGATCATCCATCGTATTCAAGATTTCATCTCTTTTTTCACCCAGCCCCAGCATAATACCCGACTTGGAAATGGCGCCGGAAACTGAAACTTTCCTGATCACATCAAGGCTTTTCTGGTAACTGGCACGGCTCCGAACCAACGGGGTAAGCCTTTCAACCGTTTCAAGATTATGTGAAATAATATCAGGTCTAGCATCGGCAATTAGCTGAATCAACTCGGCTTTATTATCAAAGTCGGGTATCAATACTTCAATGGTAATCCCCGGATTAATGTTTTTCACTTCATTGATTGTTGCTGCCCAGTGGGCGGCTCCACCATCACTGAGATCATCCCTGTCGACAGAGGTAATCACCACATGTTTTAATTGCATCAGATTGACAGATTCTGCCAGTCGCGCTGGTTCCATAGGTTCAGGAGGAAGCGGTTTCCCTGAGCGGGTCGCACAAAACTTGCAGGAACGGGTGCATATTTCACCCAAAATCATAAATGTTGCCGTTCCTGAACCCCAGCACTCTCCCATATTCGGACATTGTCCACTCGAACATATCGTATGTAGTCCATGACTGGCGACAATCTGTTTTACATGACGGTAATTGGAACCGTAAGGCAACTTGATTTTGAGCCATTCAGGCTTTCTTTTTATTTCCATTTGACGCACTTGTTTTTCAGGGCGCCAAGTTAAGCATTTTAAAAATTGGCGAACTGCAGGATCTATTCCAATTTTCCTACTTTTGAACACTTTCAAATTTAAAACAATTATGAGTTTAACAAATGTCTTAAAAAGATATCCGACTACTTTTTGGGTAGCCAATATGATGGAGTTGTTTGAACGTTGGGCATGGTATGGTTTTTATATCATCTTCGCTTTATACCTGACCAATTCTACAGACGAAGGGGCTTTGGGTTTCACCCAAACACAAAAAGGGTTGATTATGGGGATTGGCACTGCATTTCTCTATCTGCTTCCCATTGTTACCGGAGCTCTGTCTGACCGGATTGGTTACAGGAAAACTTTGGTTATTGCATACGCCATATATACAATTGTATTTCTTCTGATACCAAACTTTAAATCATTTGTCTCCGTGTTTGCAATATACCTGATGCTTGCAATCGGGGCAGCACTCTTCAAACCAATTATTGCTGCAACAGTAACAAAAACTACGGATGCACAGACTTCATCCATTGGCTTCGGAATATTTTATATGATGGTGAATATCGGTGGATTTATTGGTCCTTTTGTGACAGGATTTGTAAGGAAATATTCATGGGATTATGTGTTCTACTCATCAGCGGCTGTTATTGCCGTCAATTTTATCCTGGTTGCATTCTTCTATAAGGAGCCCATTCAAAAGAATAAAGGAGAAAAACAGACTTATTCATTCAGTGAGCAATTCGGGCACATTTTTGGAAATATAGGAAAAGCGCTCTCCGACTGGCGATTTGCTCTATTTCTTTTTATTATTTCGGGCTTCTGGACCATGTATATGCAGTTTTATATGACTTTGCCGGTTTTTATTGACCAATGGGTGAGCACCGCAGGTTTATATAATTTTATTAATCATTACTGGCCCTGGCTGGCACATCAGCTGGGAACAACAGCTGGATCCATCCCAACTGAGTACCTTTTGAATATGGATGCCGGTTATATTATCTTATTCCAAATCGTTATCTCCGCAATAGTTATGCGCTATAAACCACTAAGCACAATGATTGCAGGAATATTAATTGCATCTATCGGACTGGGACTAAGTCTTGCCACGCAGGATGGACAATTTATTATTGTTGCTTTACTCGTCTTCTCAGTTGGCGAGATGATGAGCTCCCCTAAAATCACAGAATACATTGGACGCATTGCCCCTTCAGATAAAACTGCACTTTACATCGGGTGTTCCTATATTCCGGTTGCCCTGGGTAATCTTTTTGCCGGTATTGTATCAGGAAAAGTGTATCAAAATATTTCTGATAAAATAACTCTCACCCAGAAAGAGGTATTAGTCAGAAAATTGGATCTTCCAACAATTGGGACCCAATTTACTAAAAATGAATACTTTCAGAGTGCCGCCTCAAAAATGAATATGAGTACCGACCAGTTAACCCAATTTTTGTGGGACAAATACCATCCCTCTGCATTTTGGACGGTTGTAACCGGGATAGGAATTTCAGCGTCAGTAATCTTATTCCTCTATGATCAGTTTATCATCAAAAGGAGGTAAATTTGAACCTGCCAATAAACAACATCAAGATGAAGCCACACTTATCCTATCCAATCGCTAAGAGATTTAAAAACCCGGCTTTAATGGTACTGCTGGTTTTCGTTGCTCTGCATACGACGGCTCAAAACGAATATCATCTGTTTAAATTTTACGAACCGTTTATGCCCGACAGTACCGGGAAGTTTTATATTGCTGTTGACAATGTGAACTTTTTCAAAAACAATGAAAATAAACTAGAGCGCAGCGCTGATTATTCGATTACAGGCGCTCTGCTTCGTCCTAAAGCAGTATATTTTCCCGATCCAAAATTGAGGTTGGAGCTAGGTGGACATGTTTTAAAATACAATGGACGCGATGACTATGCTCATATATCACCTTGGTTCAATGTACATTATCAACCTACTGATAAAATTGCCTTTATCCTGGGAAATTTGGATGCCGATCAAAATCATTTACTTCCGGAACAACTATGCAATCCGGAGCTGTTTTATACAGCAAAACCCGAAGCGGGGCTCCAGGCGAAATACATTTCCAACCGGTTTTCTACAGATCTTTGGATCGACTGGCAACAAATGATTCTCGCCGGAGACCCTTACAAAGAACGATTTGTATTTGGCGCAAGATCTAATCTTTTCCTTTTGAATAAAACGGGGACATCTCTTTCCGTTCCTTTGGCCTTTTATGGATTGCACGAAGGGGGTACCATCGGAACCGCTACCGGATTAGCCAAAAGCTTCATTACCATCTCTCCCGGGTTACTCTTCAAAAAGAATCTATCAGGTAATCTATTGTCTGATCTTGAATTAAACACTACCTTCTCACTATCGACCTATCCCAAGGACAATGTAATTTTCAAACAAGCGGATGGTTGGGGTTTATATGCCGGCGGAACGATTCATTCCACAATTGGGGGACTTACTTTTGCCTACTGGCATGGACATCTGTTTTATACACCACAGGGAACTCCCATATTTCAAAACTATCCCGGAACAGGAACTGACTGGCTGGAAAATCACAAATTGATCGATTTGAAGTACAATTATCAATATCAGATTATGAAGAACACCTTCTTTGGATTTATGTTCGATTACTATTACGACACAATCCAAAAGGAGGCCGTGAATAGCGCCGGACTATACCTGGTGGTGAATTTCGGAGTTATCACAAAGCGGCAAAATAGCCACCCAAAATAAGGAGATCATCCCCCCTCCCCTATCTTGGTTACCAGAATTGCTTTACATTGATTTAGTTGAAGTTATTTTTTACCGAAAGTTGTAAATTAAAAAATAATATCTACTTTTGCAGTCCCGATTTTATCCTTATTTGCTGAAGTATTAATTGGGTATTGTAGCAACCTTAGCAAACGTTATTAACAATTAACTGTTAATAAACCTGTTACAGTATCTGTTGATCTGGTGAATCAGCATAATGGATTGTGTCACATTTATAAAATTGAAACGAAAGTGGATACTTTAAGTTACAAAACAATATCGTTGAACAAAGCAACGGTAAACAAAGAGTGGGTCGTAATAGATGCCACAGACCAGATCCTGGGACGTTTGGCCAGTAAAGTGGCTATTGTCCTTAGAGGCAAACATAAACCAGGTTATACACCTCATGTCGATTGTGGTGATAACGTGATAGTTATTAATGCTGAAAAAGTTAGATTAACCGGGAATAAATGGAAGCTGAAAGAGTACATCCGTCATACAGGGTATCCCGGAGGTCAGCGCACACAAACTGCTGCCGATCTTCTGAAGAAATTTCCTGAAAGACTGATGGAAAAGGCAGTTAAGGGGATGCTCCCCAAGAACAGTCTTGGAAGCAAACTTTTCACCAATCTGCATGTATTTGTAGGCGCAAATCATGACAAAGAAGCACAGCAGCCAAAATTTATTAACCTGGACAATATTAGGTAAGTATCATGGAAATCATTAACTCTATTGGCAGAAGAAAAACTGCTGTTGCCCGTGTATATCTTTCTGAAGGAAAAGGAAATATTACCATCAACAAACGGGACTTGAACGAATATTTCCCCGTAGGAACATTGCAGTACATTGTATTACAACCATTTAATCTTTGTGAGGTTGCTGGTCAGTACGATGTAAAAGTCAATCTCGACGGAGGTGGTTTGAATGGTCAGGCAGAAGCTCTTCGCCTGGGTATCTCACGCGCCCTGCTCAAAATCAATGAAGCTGAATATCGTCCGAAACTCAAAGCTGCCGGATTCCTTACCCGCGATCCTCGCGAGGTGGAACGTAAGAAACCGGGGCGTCCAAAAGCGCGCAAACGCTTCCAGTTCTCGAAACGTTAATCTTCGAATTGAATTATTTTTTAATAAATATTGTTTAGCATCTAAATTACCCGGACTCCAATTCTTTTGGACTACCGGGTAATTGACTGAACAGAACGTAAACAAATCATTATTATGCCAAGAACAGAATTTAAGCAATTGCTCGACGCTGGTGTACACTTTGGTCACCTCAAGCGTAAATGGAACCCCGCTATGGCTCCATACATTTTTATGGAGAAAAATGGGATTCACATTATCGACCTGCAAAAAACCATCGTTAAAATCGATGAAGCCGCAGAAGCGTTAAAACAAATCTCAAGGTCAGGCCGGAAAGTGCTTTTCGTAGCCACCAAAAAACAGGCCAAATCAATTGTTGCCGAAAAGGTAAGCGCAATTAACATGCCTTATGTAGCAGAACGTTGGCCAGGTGGTATGCTTACCAACTTCCCAACCATCCGTAAAGCGGTAAAGAAAATGTCGTCCATCGATAAGATGATGAAAGATGCTGCATGGGACAATTTATCAAAACGCGAAAAATTACAGATCACCCGTCAGAGGGCAAAACTTGAAAAAGTATTGGGATCTATCGTCGATCTGACCCGTCTTCCAGCTGCCCTTTTCATCGTCGATGTATTGAAAGAAAAAATTGCTGTACGCGAAGCTCAACGTCTAAGCATCCCTATTTTTGCAATGGTTGATACCAACTCCAATCCGGAAGGAATTGACTTTGTAATCCCTGCAAACGACGACGCATCACAGTCTATTGATTTAATTATCACTACGATGTGTGAAGCAATGAAAGATGGTCTTTCCGATCGCAAGGTTGAACGCGAAAAAGACGAAACCGACGAAAAACCATTCACACTGAAGAAAACCGGTCGTAAGGCTGTTGTGAAGATTATTGTCGAAGACGATCTTGAAGAAGCCGATGAAAAAGAAGATATGGCAGATGATACCCTCTCCGATTTAGTGATCGACGAAGACCTTCTAGATGATGAGGCCATTGATGATGAGATCGCCGACGAAGACCTGATTGATTTAAAGTAGTTTCATTTTTAATTGCATAAAAAATTTTGAATAATGGATATTTCTACTGCTGATGTTGTAAAGTTGCGCAAAGCAACTGGTGCCGGGATGATGGATTGCAAAAATGCCCTTACTGAGGCCGAAGGCAATTTTGATCGTGCCGTCGAAATCATCCGCGAAAAAGGTAAATTGGTTGCCAGTAAACGCGCTGACAGAGAATCGTCTGAAGGGGTTGTGCTTGCCAAAGTATCAGATGATAAAAGCTTCGGAGCTGTTGTATCGTTAAACTGCGAAACAGACTTTGTGGCAAAGAATGTTAATTTCATTGCCCTCACAGAAAAAATCCTTGACCACGCCATCGCCAATAAATGCGCCAATCTTGAAGAGCTAAAAGCGTTGATGATGGATGGAAGGACAATTGGGGAACAGGTGCTTGAACAAACAGGTATAATCGGCGAAAAAATCGAATTGCCCTATTACGCATGCATCGCGACTGCAAATGTAGTCCCCTACGTTCATCCGGGCAACAAACTTGCCACGCTTGTTGGATTCACCAAAACTATTGAATACCAGGCAGGAAGAGATGTTGCAATGCAAATTGCAGCTATGAATCCTGTTGCAGTCGATAGTAGCGATGTTGCACCTGAAATCGTTGAGCAGGAGTTGAAAATTGCCAATGAAAAATTCCGCCTGGAAGGAAAACCCGAAGCAATGCTTGATAAAATTGCCCAGGGAGCTTTAAATAAATTCTATAAAGACAGTACGCTGCTTAATCAGGATTTTGTGAAAGATAATAAATTGACAATCCGTCAATATCTTACAAGCGTTGATAAAGATGTAAAAGTAACCGGATTTATCCGTTTTACTTTGAATGTCTAACACATGATTTCTTAAAAATAAAAGAGCCTCAATTTTTGGGGCTCTTTTTGTTTAAACTCATTTTTGGTGTAGATTTGTCCAGCTAAATAGATGATATGATAAAATATAAACGAGTATTACTGAAACTCTCCGGAGAATCGTTGATGGGGGAGCAACAATATGGAATCGATCCGGTCAGGCTTTCGGATTATGCAACACAAATTAAAGCGGCAACCGATCTTGGTGTAGAGATTGGAATTGTGATTGGCGGTGGAAATATTTTCAGGGGGTTAAACGGTGCTTCAAAAGGTTTCGACAGGGTAAAGGGAGACCAGATGGGGATGTTGGCTACCGTTATCAATAGCCTGGCGCTTCATTCTGCCCTCAAAGTTGCAGGGGTCAAATCGAAAGTTCTGACGGCAATCAGAATGGAACCCATTGGTGAATTCTATTCCAAAGATAAAGCGATTGAAACACTTGAGAGCGGTGAGGTAGCGATATTCTCTGCCGGTACTGGTAATCCCTACTTTACAACGGATACCGGTTCATCACTTCGCGGCATTGAAATTGAGGCTGATGCCATGTTAAAAGGGACCAGAGTGGACGGAATTTATACTGCCGATCCGCTGAAAGATCCCAATGCCACCAAATTTACCGATATCACATTCGACGAGATTTATTTGCGAGGTTTGAAAATCATGGATCTTACCGCCACCACGATGTGCAAAGAGAACAATTTACCCATTGTAGTCTTTGATATGGATACATTCGGAAATCTGATCAGGGTGCTAAAGGGGGAGCCGATTGGAACGGTAGTACATAATTGAGGAGAAAGCGGCTCGCAATTGGAAAGTGGCGACTTACTGCTGACAACTGGCAGTAAGGTGTTTAGAATTATCAAATATAATTCGGAAGGATAAATTTGGAATAAAGCTATTCAAGCCACTTGCCCAATGCCCGTAGCCAATTGCAAGCCGCAAGGAACCAGCAGCAAGTTACAATTTCTTAGTAGAATTCCGGACAATTTTAACCATCAATCAGCTTTTCCAATTTTATTTTTATCGTACCTTTGTTCTGAACAAGAAATTTTAATCTATTCGCCCTATGAACGACGAAATACAACTGATTATCGACGATTCCACCGAAAGGATGGAACATGCAATTGCCCACCTTGAACACGAATTAGGACACATTCGTGCAGGGAAGGCCAACCCACGAATGATTGAAAGTGTCGTAGTTGATTACTATGGAGTTCCGACTCCAATTATGCAGGTATCCAACGTAAGTACTCCGGATGCCAGGACCATTTCTATCCAGCCATGGGAAAAGAAAATGATCCAACCCATTGAAAGGGCCATTATTAATTCTAATCTTGGATTTAACCCTGATAATAACGGCGAATACATCCGCCTCAATGTACCGGTTCCAACGGAAGAGCGTCGCCGAAATCTGGTCAAAGATGCCCATAAAGAGGGTGAGATTGCCAAAGTGAGTGTGCGGTCAGCACGGAAGGACGCAAATGACTATCTCAGAAAACTGCTTAAATCAAAAGAAATTTCAGAAGACGATGAGAAGGATACGGTAGAAAAAGTTCAGATCATCACCGATAAATTCACAAAAAAAATAGATGAATTAATTGCATTAAAAGAGAAGGATATTCTCACGGTTTAAAATTCAATCATTTTAAACCAAATCATCGCCAAAAAGTTTGACCAGACAGATTCGCCTGGAAAGCGCAGAGGGACTTAGTGAACATTGATGAATTATCACACTGCGTTGCTCTGCGTTTTTCTTTTGCCGTTCTTCTCCAGGAGATTTTATAGTTTTGAAAAACCCACCGAATTACTTTGCCCCTTTTGCTTCCCAATCACTTAAATTCAAATATGCATGAAACCATTAGTTACCATTGCTCTTTTCTTTATATTATTCAGCAGTTCTGCCCAAACGGTGAAGCTCTACACTCCTGAAGCAGACGCCTCCGCCGCCATTAATCGGGGAATTACTCTTGCTAAGTCCGAAAACAAACACCTTTTTATACAGATTGGCGGAAACTGGTGCCCCTGGTGCCTCAAATTTCACAAATTCTGTTCGGCAGATTCGCAGATCGATTCATTAATGAGTAAAAATTTTGTTGTCATTAAAGTCAATTACAGCAAAGAAAACCGGAACCTGGAAACACTTAAAAGGCTTGAATTTCCTCAGCGGTTTGGGTTTCCGGTCTTTGTAATCCTTGATGCCAACGGGAAGCGGATTCATACCCAAAGTTCAGCTTATCTGGAAGAGGGGGAGAGTTATTCTAAAAAGCGCGTCCTTGATTTTCTGAAACAGTGGTCACCCGATGCGCTGAATCCTGATCACTATACCACCAAATAGCCTTATTGATTGAGCATCCTGGAGTAAAAAGGTGGAGCGGGTATCGAAAATGCAACTAATTTACAAAATCTTTTCATTGTGAGACAATCACCTGATTAAAACCATTTCCAAGGACGGATTTCAATGTCCCGCTTCATACTGATACGGTAGGCAATATTAAACCTTAAATTTCCGGTTTGCCACCTGATCGAGGTCTGTTTAACAGGAGTTGGAGTCAGGTACTGAAAATTAGCTAGAGACATACCCACAAACAGTCTGTCGAAATGGTAGCCGATGCCAGCCTTCTGATTAAGACTTACATTGGGATAAGTCCGGTTCATTTTTGCACCTGTAACCGGTGACAGCTGATATTCACCAATTCCAACACTTCCATTCAGGCCAGCCATTATAAAAAACTTCCTCCTGATCACAAAGGTATAGGAATAACCTGCGGTCAGGTTCACGGAGTAAAAACGCCATTTATTGAAGTCAACCCCATCGAAGAAATTACGATTGGTCAATTTTGATGGTATAAAAGATGAATCGGCAGAGGATCCTACCCAGTAGAGTTCAACTCCTAACATAGGCTGACCTGCGCTTCGTTTCTGCCATTCATTTTGAAGAAATGGTGCCCTGACCGAATATTTGGTAGGATTGAGGTTTGCGTATACTCCGAATCCTCCAGAGGTCGTGGCGATATCGCCCCGTGTATAAAACTCGGAACCCGAAGGACGGCCGCTTAATACCTCTGCAGAATTTGACAAATAGAGCCCTTTATAGTATCCTGAATAAAAATCAACAGTTAAAAACCGGAGATAAAGATGAGATTGGAAATCCAGGTATTTCGTCTTTCCGTAACGTAAGATATCGGGCTGTGCAAAAGGAAAAATCGTTCCTATATTTACTCCCAAGAATTTATAATTAAAGCCTAATCCGACAACATATCCGTTGGATGGTCGATAGTGAAGGGCGGTTTTCTCCCCCAGATCCAGAATCTTTTGAGAGGAGTATTTTTGCGAAGCATAAATCCGCAGAATCAGATCATGCTGATTATTCTGAACATAGGAAGAATCGGGTTTTAAACTAAATAATTTATCGAAGCGATCACGTCCCTCTAGTTCCGGGATGACAAATCCAATTAAAATGAATAATAAACAAAACCACCTTATTCGCATATTAAAAGCTTAACCCTAAAAAAAGTACACACTCATATGATGCAAGTGGAGGATGCATGGAAAATCAAAATCGTATAAATATCATGTTTCCAAGAGTTTCCGTCAGGATCATGACGTGCTGAGAAACGTAGCCACGACTTCGCCGATATTACACCAACGCTTCCTGACGCTGTAAAAACAGATTGTCCGGGGTTTATTGTTTTTTAATCAGCAACCACGAATCGCTGTATTTAGTGAACTTCTGACGAATCTCACCCAGTTTCGTTCTTGCGGCTTCTTCATCATCATAACTATTCACACAAACGCGGTATAATCCAGCTTCATTGACAAGGATACCAGGAGCGAATCCCTCTGTTGCCAGTTGTTTTTTAAATTTCTGGGCATTCTCATATACTCCAAAACTACCGACAATAATATAAAACCTTTTTGACCCCAAACTATTGTCTTCACCTTTGGCAGCACTTATCCGTTCTTCTTTTGATTTAGCCGATGAGCTTCCACTACTCTTCACAACAGGTTTGGCTGTCGTCTCTGGTTCTACGGTTTCCGAAACTACACTTTCCGACTTCACCGGTGCAGGTTTTGGTTTTGGTGCAATCTTTTGAGTTTTGCAACCTACAGTCATCAGAACAATCAGGATAAGAACTATACTCAGAACTTTCATGTTATTGATTTTTTGAGAAATTAATTCAGCGAAGATATAAAAAGAATTGAAAATATAAATATATCAAATCAATTTCTTATATTTACATCACTTTATTGGATAACTACCAACGTTTTGAAGTGAATAGAATTATTTCAATCATTTCCTAAAACCAATCAATATGACAAGCCAAAAATATCCTTTGATCTTTGTCGTTGAGGACAATTCAGTCTACAATAAGCTTATCCTAAATCATCTTCACCTTCACAAACTGAACCGGACAGAGAGCTTCCTATCCGGAGAAGAGGCCCTTAAAAACATCAGTCTCAAACCAGACATTATTATTCAGGATTATCTGCTTGATGGGATAAGCGGAATGGATGTTTTAGTTGCAACAAAAAGGAAATATCCTGAAACGGAATTTATTTTTTTATCCGCACAGAATAGTATTGAAGTCGCCATTAACTGCATGAAATATGGCGCTTATGATTACATTGTCAAGGATCAGTATGCTCTAAACAAACTGACCGATAAGATCAACAAGATTATCGTCAATCACAACATCATTAATAGTAATAAACGGTTTAAACAGGGGATTACCCTCTTTTTTATTGCTCTTGGCACTATTATACTAATTTTTGTCGCTCTTACGATCTTGTTTCCAAACACCTTTACATTGCTTGGAAATTAAAACGACCCTTTATTTCTTTTTGTTTATTGCCGGTGGCGTTACCGATGGTAATAAAATTCTTGAATATTCTACCGGATTCTGAAACAGAGCTAAAACATGTTTAATCTCTTTATCGTTTCCAAGTGCAGCAATGATGGCCCCTTTTTGATAATAATAACGGGATACTATCTCATCTTTAAGTAAATCACGAATCTCCTCACTAAACTGTTCCAGATCCTGATTCAGATTTAAGGTTAACCCTTTTTCGAGTGCCGCAAATTCGTTTTTTGCCCCCTCATAATAACGTTCCCTCCTGGCTGTTTCAATTAACGTTTTAAGTGTTTGCTCACTTCGCGATTCATATGTGAAATTCTTAGCGGTAAGAAACTGATGAAATTCTTTGTAAATATCATCACTGACGACAAATTTATCAGGAGCAGCAATTGCTTTGTGTTTTCCGGCAAATTCTGTAGCAAAATCAAATATCATATAATCCTGAACAAGCTTATAAGCCAACGTACTTAAGGTATCCTGAATATCGTGTATATCCGGCGTCACTCCTCCGCCATCTTTGACAACTCTTCCGTTTTTCGTTTTAAATTCAGAGATCAGTGAATCGGGAATATTTCCAACACTCCCATCAGCATTCTTATGCGAATAATCGAGCGCCTGAATACAACGGCCACTGGGAATATAATATTTGGCAGTGGTTACCTTAAGCTTCGTGTTGTAACTGAGATCTCTGGTGGTTTGGACCAACCCCTTCCCAAAAGTACGATTTCCCAGAATTACAGCACGGTCGAGGTCCTGAAGGGCGCCAGCTACGATTTCGGATGCCGATGCAGATCCGCTGTTTACCAATATTACTAATGGCATTACTGAATCAATGGGTTGTTCTGAGGCACGATAAGTCTTATCCCACTGTGATACTTTACCTTTGGTACTTACAATCTCTTGTCCATGATTCACAAACAAATTAGTCACTTTAACCGCTTCGCCAAGCAAACCTCCTGGATTTGAGCGAAGATCAAGGACAAGAGATTTAGCCCCTTTTTTGTCCCTCAACTCAACAACAGCACTGCGCACCCCCTCTGCACAACCTTCTGTAAAACTCGACAAACGAACATACCCGGTGGTCTGATCAATCATTCCATAATAGGTTACAGGGTCAATCTGAATCTCTTCCCGAACAATATCCAGGATGAAGGGTTTCTTCTCACCGGGACGTTCCATCTTTACCTTCACCGATTTTTTTGCCGGACCTTTCAGTATCTCTGACACATCAGAAACAACCATTTTATCTACTGGTTTCCCGTCAACTTCCAGAAAGATATCGCCTGCGCGCAATCCGCTTTTCTGAGCAGGAAAGCCTTCATAAGGTTCAGCTACAATTATTTGATTCTTCCGTTTGCTAATCATTGCCCCGATACCCGCGTATTCACCCGTGGTCATGAACTTAAAATCATCCATCTCCGATTCAGGAATGAAAACTGTATACGGATCAAGGGTCTCAAGCATATCATCTATCCCTTTCTTTATCAGTTTGTCAGGTTTTACTTCATCAACATAAAAGAGATTCAATTCGCGAACAAGTGTATAGAAGATATCGAGATTTTTAGAAATCTCGAAATTCTTCTGATCGCTTTTGAATCCCCAAAAAGAGAGTCCAAGAATTATAACTATGGACACCCCAAGTGCTGCCTTCAATATTTTGTTACTCATACGTTTTGAACCCGCTATTAATTATCGTTCTCATTAATTCATACTTTGCAAAAGTAGTAATTCGGGAGTGATTCCATGACAATTCGATCATTCTTTCAGTTCTACGCCTCATTTATCTTATCTTTGAAACCCTTAATAAATTTCTTTTGATGGTAAACACACCATCTGAATAGTGTAACAAGGGTGACGGTTCAAAAGTTTAGCGTATTTTTATCCCGTAAAAGTCAAACACATTGGGTAAAGGTTTAGTCATTCGGTCAACAGGGAGCTGGTATTCGGTAAAATCGGATACAGGTGAGCTTTTGGATTGCCGTATCAAGGGAAAACTACGGATGAAGGAGGTTCGGACAACTAATCCGGTTGCAGTTGGCGATCGGGTTGAATTTGAACTTCTCCATGATGAAACGACTAAAGAGGGTGTGACCGGGATTATCTCGGCGGTTGATCCACGAAAAAACTACATCATCCGTAAAGCCTCCAACCTCTCGAGAGAAAGCCAGATTGTTGCAGCCAATATTGATCAGGCATTTATCGTTGTGACTGTAAATTACCCTGTTACCTTACCTGGATTTATTGATCGCTATTTGGTGTCGGCTATGGCTTACCAGATACCCGTAGCGCTCGTTTTCAATAAACTCGATTTATATAACGATAAGGATTACCAAAAACTGGAAGAATACCTTCAAACTTACGAGTCGATAGGTTACAAATGTTTTCAGGTTTCAGCTGAAAAAAATTTCAATATAGATGCATTGCATGAAGAACTTAAAGGAAAAATCAGCCTCTTTTCGGGCCTCTCGGGTGTAGGAAAATCATCCATTCTTAACTGTATCGATCCTACACTGAATCTAAAGACAGGCATCATCTCGGATCATCACCAGCAGGGAAAGCACACCACCACCTTTGCAGAGATGTTTGAAATTTACGATGGTGCCTACATCATCGATACTCCAGGAATCCGGGGTTTTGGAGTCATCGACATGGAGAAAGAGGAGATTGCCCATTATTTCCCCGAGATATTTGGATTACTCGATCAATGCAGGTTTTTCAACTGTACCCATACCCATGAGCCAGGTTGCGCAGTTAAAACGGCTGCCGAAAAAGGTGAAATACCGGCAACACGATATGAGTCATACCTCTCGCTCATTTCCGAAGATGATTCGAAATACAGAAGTTGATACCTGTTCAGAACTCCAATTTTACCTGGCCTGTTAAACCCGAAACACAAGATTCTTTAAGGACTCCATTATTCTCAGATAAGCTTTTTACTCAGATTAATGATCATCGTTATCTTGTGACTTAAACCGATATTCCCCCGACCCTGAACTGAAGGTTATGTAGCCGGCTTCCTGTTTGCCACCAGTAATTCCGGTAACGCCTTTTACAAAATTACCATCTTTCCAAACGACTTCATTGCCCTCGGTAATAGTGGTGTTCTTTGAACCTACTAAAGGTATGCTCACACTTGCAGTTGTATTTGCAGGTATAGTAACATCCAGATTCAATGTATTATGGGTCTTCTTCCAATCAGTTGAAATAATTCCTCTCACAGTTTTTATTGAGGCACTGGCGTAGGTCAGATCTCCTATCACATGTGGCCTGATGCTGATATGGCTGTAACCCGGAGCGGAAACACGGTCACCATAAAATTGTGGCTCTTGTATCCCCGCAATACTTTCATAGAAAAACCGGCCGACACCGGTCAACATTGTCATGCTCTCTTCTGCCTGATACGTGCCATTTTTAAGACTCCAGCCTTCCCACACCGTGGTAGCTCCTTTGGAAACCATGTATCCCCATCCTGGAAATTCAGTAGTGTTTACTGCCTTATAGACCACCTCGGCAAGACCATGATCCACCAGTGATTCCATAAACCCCGGCAAACCGATATGGCCAACTTTGAATTTACCTCCATTTTCACTGATCGTCCTGGCAATGTTATCGATCACCTGTTGTCTGCTTTCCCGGGGCACGACACCAATGGCGAGTGGAAGTATATCGGAAGTTTGTGAGGCAGAGGCATAATGCCCAGTCCTGGTATTGAGCCACTCCCTGTTAATTGTAGCCTTTATTATATCAGCCAGGGTTGTATAACGGCTCTCGTCTTCTTTTTTTCCCAATACCCGACTCATTCCTGCAAGTATCCTGGTATTCTGATAATATAAGCAGGTCCAGATGAAATCCTTTGGAGTTTCTTTACTGATGAAGTCCCATCCGGGAGTGTCACTCTTTGGTAACATGTGTTCCCCAAGCCACCCCTTTCGGACGATATGCATGGTGTCGGATAATTCCCGTCCGATAAAATCGACCCATGCCTTAACTGTCGGGTAATGCTCCACCAATAGTTGCCTGTCTCCATAACATGCATATAAATACCAGATAAGCATAGGATAAGCACCATTCTGCGACACATCACTCTCCCTTACCATACCCGGCAGAATTGGTACGACATCTGAAAGGTCACCATTGCGGGAACTTCCAAGTTGAATATTGCGTGCCTCTCTTAACCAAAGATCAGGCATGAACTTCCGGGTTGCCAGCGATCCGAAAAGACTTGCTGGCTCATTATATGTAATGGGCTCTCTGTGAATGCAGTCCAGAATGAAGCCCTTCAGACCGACCTTCAATGAACGCTGAATATTTTCATGTATCCGGTTCAGAAGCTCGTTGGAACAGGTGAATCTTCCATACAGATCGACATCACTGAAGACTTCCATCCCCGTAAGAGTTTCAGCAGTTGGTTCTCCCTCGAGTCCCTCTACCGACACGTGCCTGACAGGGTGAAAGGTGAAACGTGGTTCATAGATTTCCCCGTCAGGGGCGCCTTTAAGAATATAAGTATCCCGTTCACCTGTATAGGTCACTATTCTGTCTCTCTCATATTTCATGGTAATCTTGGTACCTGCCTTTCCCTTCACACTCAGCCTTACCCAGCCCGAAAAATAATGGTCAAACTCAAATACCCAGGCACCGTCGGCATCCTTAGTCACCTTAATTGGTCGTAGGGATTGCTGAACTTTCATATGTGGGAAGCTCTGGCAGATCAGGCGACCCTGGGGAGCTGGAAAAACTGAAGCAGTGGTCCATTGACGATCATCATAACCCACAGTATTCCACCCGGGTTTTTCAAGTCTGGCGTCGTACTCTTCGCCGGGCCTCTTCTCGTTTAATCCAATCGGTCCGGTGGCGGCCTTCCACGTCTCATCAGAAAAAAATTGTTTCTCAGTGCCATCCTCATAAGTAACTATCATCTGAAAAATTGCCTGTGGCCTGGCTGCCCATCCGTTCAACTTCTCGAATATGCCCGTTGCACTAAACCAGCCATTTCCCAGCATGATGCCGATAGCATTCGAACCCTGCTCCAGCAAAGAGGTGACATCGTAAGTACAATATAAAACCTCATGATTATAATCGGTAAGTCCGGGAGAAAGCACATTATCAGAAACCTTTTTCCCATTAAGGTAAAGTTCGCTCCACCCGAGCCCTGAGACATACACCCTTGCCATTCTGACTTTGCCGGTGACCTCAACCTCTTTGCGCAATAACGGCGAAATCGCAGAATTGGAATTTCCGGTCATTTGCAAGCCAATCCATTTCGCATTCCAGTCTGTCATTGCAAGCAAAGCTATCTCAAATCGGGAAGGTTTACTCCAATCGCTTATTCTCCTGTTTGCATCCCATGTACGAACCTTCCAATAGCAAACCTGACGACTTTGAAGTGGCTTTCCCTTATACTGTATACTATAAGATTGGTCAGAATCAATTCTACCGGAATTCCAGAGGTCACCTTTGTCCTTATTAAGTTCCGTCAGGCTACCCGCAACAAGCACCTGATAGGCTGTTTGACGCTCACCGCGTTTTGTACTCCCGAACTGCCAACCAAACATAGGTTTATCTGTTTGGATTCCTATCGGTTCGCAGTCATAATCGGTTGTAAGCATCACTGGAATCATTTGACTTCTTGCATCTTTATGCGAAAAGCTTTCGATGGTAAATGCAACCAGGATGATTAAGAAATAGACCTGCACCTTTAAAAAGTGTATGCAAATTTTCATGATTCTTTATTACTAATTAAGTCCATTTATCACTATTAAATTTACTCAACACTCATATAAATACACCAAAAATAAGCAATGGTCAATATTTAAAATCAAAAAAATGAACATTTTCATGATCTTTATCGTTATATCCAAATAATTTATATAAATTTGCCCTCAATAAATAAATGGGAACAGTGAACAACAATACTTTTTACTTTTGGTTTAGTTATCTCGGCCTTCGGATGGGGACTGAACGGTAAGGTATTGTTAAAAAGAAACAATATTAAATCAAAAAAAAAGTCTCCGAATCCGGAGACTTTTTTTTTGATCAAATAATTCATAAGAATGAAGTTAGCGGTAATAGGACTTGGGTTGATTGGAGGTTCAATGGCAAAAGATTTGCGGCGGACGAAATTTGCTACAGAAATCATCGGGGTAGATAACAACACCGAAAATGCAAGGATTGCCCTCGAGGTTGGTATTGCTGACAGAATCGAACCGCTTGAAAAAGCGGTTAAAGAGGCTGATATTGTTATTGTAGCAATACCGGTTGATAAGATTGTCCTTCTACTCCCCCATATTCTGGATCATATCTCCTCTTCAACAACTGTTATTGATGTGGGGTCGACTAAGCGGGAAATCGCAGAGGCAGTAAAAGAGCACCCACTACGTGGCAATTTTATCCCGTCACATCCGATGTCGGGAACTGAAAACAGT
This sequence comes from Prolixibacteraceae bacterium, assembly GCA_963675995.2. Classification (GTDB taxonomy): domain Bacteria; phylum Bacteroidota; class Bacteroidia; order Bacteroidales; family Prolixibacteraceae; genus JAAFHB01. The sequence continues at coordinate 928,114 of CAXXIY010000001.1, forward strand.
GGTCCTTTTGCAGCAATAGAGCATCTGTTCGATGGCAAAATCTGCATTATCTGTGACAATGAGCAGTGCAGGCCACAACATTTGGCTCTTGCCGAAAAAATGTTTCAGTCACTTGGAATGCCTATTGCATACATGACAAGTGATGAGCAAGATCACACAACGGCATTTATCTCTCACCTTCCACATGCCACCTCTTTCGCATTAGCCAATGCGGTACTGGCCATCGAAGATCGAAATATCATTTTTGACCTTGCCTCCGGAGGATTTCAATCAACAGTGCGTCTGGCAAAGAGCTCACCTCAAATGTGGTCGCCGATATTCTGGCAAAATCGTGATTACATTTATGAAGCGCTTGAGGTCTACATTCACCATCTGGAGGAGTTCAAGGAGAGTCTTAAAAATAATGACCGGAAACACCTGACCGAATTAATTGATAATGCCAATAAAATCCGAGGCGTACTCGAGGGAGAGAATTCCTCATTGACCAAGAACGAAGAAACAATTATTAAATTTTATACAAAATAGACAAAATGGGATCAAAATTAGACATTCAACCAATTAGCCAATGGTTACCTAAGATAGATAATCCACTATTAATCAGTGGACCTTGCAGCCTTGAATCGGAAGAGCAAGCAATGGCTACTGCCCGGGAGCTTGTAAAAGATAAACGGGTTATGGTCTATCGCGGAGGGATCTGGAAACCCCGCACCCGCCCGGGCTCCTTCGAAGGGATGGGGAGCATTGCGCTGGAGTGGCTGAAACTGGTCAAGGAGGAGACTGGCTTACTGACCGGAACAGAAGTAGCTAATGCACAACATGTTGAAGAGTGCCTGAAAGCCGGTGTAGATGTTCTTTGGATTGGGGCCCGTTCCACAGCATCCCCTTTTGTAGTACAGGAGATCGCCGATGTTTTAAAAGGGACCAATCAGATTGTGATGGTAAAAAACCCGGTTAATCCTGATGTACAATTATGGATCGGGGCACTCGAAAGACTCAACCAGGCCGGATTAAAAAATCTTGTTGCCATCCATCGCGGATTCACTCCGTTTGGCGAATCGAAATACCGCAACTATCCCAGCTGGCAAACAGTGATTGAACTCAGGCAATTAATGCCAAATCTGCCCATCATTTGCGATCCGAGTCATATCGCCGGAAAACGGGAATATTTGTTCGAGATTTCACAAAAAGCTTTTGACCTTGGGTTGGATGGATTGATGCTTGAATCACATATCGATCCGTCATGTGCGCTTAGCGATAAGGATCAGCAGGTAACCCCTGCCGAATTAGGGAAGATACTGGATAAACTAGTGATCAGATATGCCAGTTCAAACGATCCTCTTTTCGAAAATGCCCTTGATGCCCTCCGATCACGAATCGATGGTATTGACCATGAGATCATGGAGATCTTAGCTTCGCGAATGGAGATTGTCAAACAAATCGGGATGTACAAAAAGGTAAATAAGGTCACCGCTTTACAGATCAATCGTTGGACTCAGATTATGGAAGATCGCCTTAACACTGCCCGTAAACTCAATCTGGATGAAACATTTATAAAAATAATCTTCCAGTTGATCCACGAGGATTCGGTTCGTCAGCAGACTGAGATCATGGACAGTGATTTATAAATTGGTTGATTGAGCGGGTAACTTGAAGTTACCCGCTCAATATCTCTCACTTATTCTTCAACCGATCAATGACCTTGATCATTGCATCATTGATCACCCCAAATTCCAGCTCTTCCTTTGCAATATAGACGATCATCAATGCCATTTTCAGCTCCTTCTGTTCGAGGTGGTGATAAAGATCGTGTTTTTTAATCCGGTAAGCCTCCCTCAAACGCCGTTTGAGTAAATTACGGTCATGCGCCCTTTTAAATAGTCGTTTAGGAACGCTAAATACTACCTGGGCCGGAAATGGGGTAAGGAGATTTTCGTATTTCCAGACCACCTTCAACGGATAACACAGAAAAGAGCTGCCAGACAGAAAGATCTCACCAATGATCTTCTGGCTGCACAATTTTTCCCCCTTTCGAAATGTATAAGTGGTCATAGGCTGAAAAATACAAAAAAAGGGGAAATTTCTTTCCCCTTTGAATGAAAATATAAAATTTCTCTATTTATTATTTTTATTGAATTCAGTAATAAAACGATCGATTGCCGCAACCATTGAAGGTGCCTCCGGGATGGGAGCCTCAATATCGAGTCTCAAGCCGGAATCCCTCACCGCCTGCGCTGTTGCAGGTCCGAAGGTTGCAATTTTGATCTCATTTTGTTGAAAATCGGGAAAATTCTGCGTCAAAGACCTGATTCCGACCGGAGTGAAAAATACAAGCATATCGTAATTCACATCTTTCAAATCGGACAAATCACTGCTAACAGTGCGATACATGATCGCCTCAGTAACAGATACTTTTGCCTTTTCAAGCAGATCCGGAATTTCATCCTTGTGAACGTCAGATAGTGGAATCAGAAATTTATCTTCCTTGTGTTTCAAAAGAACATCCACCAGATCGGAAAATTTCCCGTTGGCATAAAATATTTTCCGTTTCCTGTAAACGATATATTTCTGCAGGTAAAAAGCAGTCGCTTCAGAAATACAGAAATATTTCATCGCATCAGGAATCGTCAGACGCAACTCCTGCGCTATCCTGAAAAAGTGATCAATTGCTGTTCTGCTGGTAAAAATAACAGCAGTATGATCCAGTATCTGGATACGGTCTTTGCGAAAATCTTTCGCTGGAACCCCTTCAACCTGAATAAACTGACGAAAATCAATCTTCAGATTGTGTTTGACAGCCAAATCATTATAAGGGGAATTCCCCGGGTTTGGCTCTGGTTGTGATACTAATATTCTTCTGATTCTCAACTTTTTAACTTTTAAAAATTCATACTTTTTTAAACCCTTTTATGATACACTTATGAGTTTAAAAATCAAAAGCAACGGTAGAATTTCAAGGGTACAAAGGTACAAAATCAAATAGAAAATAGAAATGTCTTTTTGATACCCAAGATAAAAACTTCGTATTACAGTTGTAATATACATAATTACGAACAAACCCGCCATTACCCAAACGGTAATAAAGTTCGTCACGGTGAGTATTTCATGGATTGTTACAATGGGCAATAAGACAAGACCTAATACCTTATAATACAATCTAATATTAAAAACAGATTCTTCAGTTTGCTCCTTCAGCATTGCGATACTTCCGACTAGCCGATAGAGTAAAATCTTAATGAAAAAATAGCCGTTAATTATCAATAATAATCCAAGAAAAAGAATTATCGCAGGGTATCCACCCACATCCATCTTGTAATATCTGGCGATCTGAAATGCCGCAAGGGGGAGAATTAAATGAAAAATAAAATCAAGGCGTATCGCTCCGAATATTGTTTTATAACCCCGTTGCCGGAATAATCGTGTTGCAGCTCCAAAATTAACCACACTGACAAAAATCTGACCCAGGTACTGAGGAAATCCAACTCTTACCGAGGCAAAAATCATCCATAAGATCAGAATAACCCCCAAACTCCAATCCTGATTATGAACGACTACCGGTTTACCAACGAAGCCATACGGTTTGATCGTGACTGGAACGATATTTCGCTGCGCCTTTAAAAAGGCGGAATCCGACAGGGTTTTTGCTGTTCCAAAATAAACAGTATCCCCTTTTGTGGTGTAATAACCCGGATTACCGGTATAAATGTTCCAGGATTGATCCTTTACAATTGCTTCTTCAGAATAGGTTTTCTTCAGAACAACCTCTTTTTTAGGATTATATTTTGTGTTTGCAGTTCTGCCAACCTTTTTTTTGGTGTCAGTTACCCCTTTTTTTATCCTGGTGCCGCCCAGGATTTGCTGTGTCCGCTGACCATTTGCCGCACTCATATCGGCAACAATGACATCAGAAATCTCTCTTTCGACCAACGGAAACACAAACATAAGGCAAACATTTTTGGCAGTGCAAAGATAAAAAATAAAGAGTTGATACTCCTCATCCAAAAAGGTAACACATCAGGAGACTTTATAATAAATGAGAAGAGATCGCTATTTTTGCAGATATGGAGAAAAAATCATCTTTCAGTATCTACTTTGCTCCGCTGCAGGAGTCAACCGATCACATCTACCGCAGCGCTTATGCGAGATTCTTTGGATGCGTTGATAAATACTTTGCCCCTTACATCCTTCGGCAAAACGATGGATCGGTCAGGAATTCACACCTTCGCGACATTAATCCGGCAAATAATCCCGAATTTCGCCTTATTCCGCAAATAGTTGCCGGCAATTCGACCGATTTTATTTTTCTTGTCCAATTGCTTCAGGAGAACGGCTACGGCGAGATCAACTGGAACCTTGGCTGCCCCTACCCCATGGTGACAAACAAAGGACTGGGGTCCGGATTGCTTCCACATCCCGAACGGATCAAAACCATTCTTGAAGAGTCGTTGCCCAAAATCCGGAGCACAATTTCGGTGAAGATGAGGATGGGACTTCAATCCGCCGACGAAGTCTTTCCTGTTGTTGATGTTCTGAACGATTTTCCCCTCACAGAGGTCATCCTCCATCCCAGAATTGCCAAACAACTTTACCGTGGCACCCCAGATGAGGAAATCTTTGCCGAGGTAAACAAACGGATTAAGCTCCCCCTTGTCTATAATGGTGATATTGAATCGGCTGACAACTATTACCGCCTGAATGAACGGTTTGGTGAAACAGATAACTGGATGATAGGGCGCGGCATCCTTAAAAACCCTTTCCTTCCGCAACTTCTCAAAATCGGCGTCTTACCCGGAAATGATCAGAAAGCTGAAACACTAAGAAATTTTCATGATGAGATTTTTTTGGGATATTCAAAGATTCTCAATGGAAGCAGTCACCAGCTGATGCGGATGGAAAAATTCTGGAGCTACTTCTGTTTTTCGTTTCCCGATCCCCATAAAACATTCAAGCGAATTAAGAAAGCCGCCAATATCACCAAATATGATCTGGCTGTAAAGGAAAATTTTCAGAGATTAAAGTCCCATCCTGAGGATATCCCAGGACAAGTGACCCTATATATAGTGAACGGGTGAATGGGTTCAGGATCTGAAAGTCACCCGGTCACCGTTACAAAGACAAAATTTGTTGCAGGAAAAGTGACCGGGTGAATAATTCAGGGACAACAGCTCACCCGGCCACTAAAAATAATTTGTAAATATTTAACATTCAAATGATAATTATTTCGTAACTTTATTTTGTTTCAATTATCGGATCGGTTTTGACATTGATTACTTAACCTAAAACCTTATCAACATCAAAAAATCCGCATTCCATAAGGCTTTTATTAGGTTCAACATGCTTTGGGGAGCACGAGGAGATGGTATGCCTTTTGGAGAAGCGTGGCTATTTCGCGCCGATGAGTGCAAAAAAGGCGACTTGCGCCGCCTTAAATGTTTTCACAACGGAATAATCCTTATTGTGATTTGCTTCAAATTGTACTGCTAAAGTAATATTAATTATTGACAAACAAAATAAATGAAAAAAATTTTAGGACTGGACCTGGGAACAAATAGTGTCGGATGGGCATTTGTGAATGAAGCAGAGAATGAAAATGAGAAATCTTCAATTATAAAACTTGGAGTACGAGTAAATCCACTTACAGTAGATGAGCTAACAAATTTTGAGAAAGGGAAAAGCATAACAACAAATGCTGATAGAACCCTTAAACGGAGTATGAGGCGAAATCTCCAACGTTTTAAACTTCGTAAAAAAACTCTTATTGAGATTTTAAAAGAAAATGGTTTTATAAATGATGAAACTATTTTATCGGAAAATGGCAATAAAACGACTTTCGAAACATACCGATTACGAGCCAAAGCAGCAAGTGAGAAGGTTACTTTAGAACATTTTGCACGTATATTATTAATGATTAATAAGAAACGAGGTTACAAAAGCAGTAGGAAAGCTAAATCTAAAGACGAAGGTCAGCTAATAGATGGAATGGAGATTGCCAAAAGACTCTACAATGAAAATATAACTCCTGGACAATTGGTTTATCAAATCTTAACAGAAGGAAAGAGATATATCCCCGATTTTTATCGATCAGATCTGCAAAATGAATTTGATAAAATATGGGATTTCCAGAAACATTTTGTACCCAATATTCTTACGGATGATTTTAAAAAACAAATTTCCGGAAAAGGTAAGATGAATACCACTAAAATATTTCTTGCAAGATTTGGCATTTATTCTGCGGATAATAAGAGAAGCGATAAAAGGTTGCAAGCCTATCAATGGCGTGTAGACGGATTAACAAAGCAATTATCCAAAGAAGAACTTGCTTTTGTTATTAGTGATTTGAATGGTACGATTAGTGGATCAAGTGGTTATCTTGGATCAATAAGCGATAGAAGTAAAGAACTTTACTTTTCCAAACTAACAGTTGGACAGTATTTAATGGCACAGTTGGATCATAGCCAGCATACAAGTTTAAAAAATCAGGTTTTTTATCGCCAGGATTATTTGGATGAATTTAATGCCATTTGGGAAATGCAAGCCACTTTTCATAAAAATCTTACAAATGAATTAAAGCAGGAGATTCGTGATGTGATCATTTTTTATCAGCGTAGAATAAAAAGTCAAAAAGGGTTAATAAGTTTTTGCGAATTTGAAAATCGTCAGGTGGAGGTTGAAATTGAAGGTAATAAAAAGAAAAAAACTGTAGGATATAAAGTTTGTCCAAAATCATCACCTCTATTTCAGGAATTTAAAATCTGGCAGATACTAAACAACATTCAGGTTATAGATAAAACCGAAGCTAAACGATCATTAAATCAGGAAGAAAAGAACATTTTGTTCCGCGAACTTAATCTTAAAGATAAGATTTCAAAGAATGATGCTTTAAAGCTATTATTCAAAAATCACAAACAGCTTGATTTAAATTTTAAAGATATTGAAGGAAATAGAACTCAAGCGAGCCTATTTAAAGCATATCAAACCATTATTGAATTAAGCGGCCATGGGGAACATGATTTCTCGAAAATGAATACTTCTGATATAATGAATATAGTAATGCCTATTTTCAAAAGTCTCAGTTACAACACTGATATCTTATATTTCAATTCAAATTTAGATGGAAAAGAATTTGAAATCCAACCACAATATCAATTTTGGCATTTACTGTATTCATTTGAAGGAGATAGTTCAAATACAGGAAATGAAAAGTTAATCAAAAAAATAACCGAGCTTTATGGCTTTGAAAAGGAATATGCCTCAATACTTGCCAATACAACCTTCCAAACTGATTATGGAAGTCTTAGTACTAAAGCAATTCGTAAAATTCTTCCATATTTAAAAGAGGGAAATGAATTTAGCCTAGCTTGTGAATATGCCGGTTATCGGCATTCTAAAAGTTCATTAACTAAAAAAGAACTTGAGGACAAGTTATTAAAAGACAAACTCGAAATTTTGCCTAAAAACAGTTTACGCAATCCGGTTGTGGAAAAAATATTGAACCAGATGATTAATGTTGTGAATGACGCAATTGAATCTTATGGAAAGCCCGATGAAATACGCATTGAATTGGCGCGTGAATTAAAGAAGAGTGCAAAAGAACGTGAGCAAGCCACAAATGCCATCAACAAAGCAACTACTGACCATGAAATCTATAAAGTGATTCTACAGAATGAATTCGGATTAACGCATGTAAGTCGGAATGATATTATTCGTTACAAACTGTACAAAGAATTAGAGTTTAAAGGTTATCAAACTTTATATTCAAATACTTACATCTCACCAAATAAATTATTCAGCAAGGAATTCGACATCGAACATATAATTCCCCAATCAAGATTATTTGATGATTCATTCTCCAACAAAACGATTGAAAGCAGAAGTGTAAATATTGAAAAAGGTAATGAGACGGCCTTTGATTATGTGCAATCGAAACAAGGTGAAATGGGGCTGGAAATATATTTGAATCGCATTGAAGATTTGTTTAAATCTGGAAATATATCAAAAACTAAATATAATAAACTAAAAATGAAGGGTGTTGATATTCCCTCTGATTTCATTGCCCGTGATTTAAGAGATACGCAGTACATTGCAAAAAAAGCAAAAAATATTCTGGAAGTGCTCGTAAAAGAAGTGGTGTCTACAACTGGTTCAATAACTAATCGGTTGAGAGAAGATTGGCAATTAATTGATATAATGCAAGAACTAAATTGGGATAAATACGATAAGCTTGGTTTAACCGAATTAATTGAGAATAGAGAAGGTCATAAAATAAAACGTATAATTGATTGGACAAAACGGAACGATCATAGACATCATGCCATGGATGCTTTGACCATTGCATTTACAAAACGAAGTTTAATTCAATACCTTAACAATTTAAATGCACGTAGCGATAAAGCCGGCAGTATTTATGGAATTGAGGCAAATGAATTATACAGGGACGAAAAAGGAAAACTTAAATTCAAACCTCCAATGCCCTTAAACGACTTTAGGGCTGAAGCAAAAAAGCATCTAGAAAATATACTTATTTCGATAAAGTCAAAAAATAAAGTAAGTACAATCAATATTAATGCTACCAATAAGAAAAATGGAGTCAATAAAAAGAAACAATTAACTCCTCGTGGGCAGTTACATTTGGAGACTGTGTATGGTAGCATTCAACGGTACGTAACAAAATTTGAAAAAGTGGGATCTAACTTTAATGAAGAACAAATCTTGAAAATTGCAAAAAAAAGTTTACGTGAGGCTTTATTAAATAGATTGAAAGAATTTGATAACGATCCGAAAAAAGCATTTACAGGTAAGAATAGTTTGGATAAAAACCCTTTGTTTATTGATGCCTTAAAAACTCAAAATGTACCTGATAGAGTTAAGCTTGTTGATACTGAAACCATTTATACTATTCGTAAAGACATTTCCCCTGAATTGAAAATTGACAAAGTGATAGATTCAAATATAAAAGCCATACTGGAGACTCGATTAAAAGAGTTTAATGGAGATAGCAAAAAAGCATTCTCAAATTTAGATGAAAATCCAATCTGGCTGAATAAAGAAAAGGGAATAGCAATTAAAAGGATTTCTATTACTGGTATAACCAATGCGATTGCATTACACAGTAAAAAAGACAAAGAGGGGTACCTGATTTTAGATAAAGATCGGAAAACAAAGCCTGTTGATTTTGTAAATACTGGGAACAACCACCATGTGGCGATTTATAAAGATGAAAACGGCAACTTTCAAGATAATGTAATTCCTTTCTTTACAGCAGTGGAACGTATTAACCAAGGGCTACCTATAATAGATAAAAGTTTTAGAAATGAGGATGGTTGGCAGTTTTTATTCAGCATGAAGCAAAACGAGTATTTTGTCTTTCCAAATGAAAAAACCGGATTTAATCCAAATGATATTGATTTATTAAATCCGGACAATTATCAGATAATTAATCCAAATTTGTTTCGGGTACAAACAATGTCAAAAGTTGAATATGGAACAAATATAATAAGAGATTACAAATTCAGAAACCATCTGGAAACAACCGTTAAGGATAATAAAGAATTGAAAGACATTACATTCAAGCAGTATAAAACATTGACCTTTTGCAAAGAGATTGTTAAAGTCAGGATAAATCATATCGGTCAAGTAGTATCGGTTGGGGAATATTAGTAAAATCATTTTAGAGAAAAAGAAGAATCAATAGCAACCATTAGAATTTATTTCCAGAAACCCTCAAACAATAGTGCAAGAGATTTTCTGGAAAGGACGAAACCTTCAAACACTGGTGCATGAAGATTTCTGGAAGGGACAAAAGGTTCAAACAGCAGAGTAAGGAGGTTTCTGGAAAGGACAATAGGCTACTGCACTGGTGCATGAAGTTTTCCGGAACCCAGATGATGAAATAAGAAGGAAATAAGAATTCGGATAATCGAATCGTTTTTTAGTATTAACCATTTTAATTTAATTCGTATGATTAACGCGATTGATTTGGTAAGACTTCGCAATGGCGAATTTTTGCAATTTGGAAACAATGTTTCTGATTTGGTCGAATCTAACAATCCGAAAGGACTAAACGTAGAAGTTCAGCACGCGGTTTTTAAAACTAAAGTCAACGAAACAGCCGCGCTCTTTAACACCGAACGGTCAAGCGCGATCACACAGGAACTTATCCTTTTGGATGAACGGCGCGACCAGGCCATTTCCGGTATAACCACTGTGATTGATGGGTACTGCTCCCATTATATTGCTGAAACTGCACAAGCCGCAAATCTATTGTCAAACGATTTACAACTTTTTGGAGCGGGGATCGCACGCCAGAATTTCCAGGCTGAAACGGCCTCTGTTAACGGTATTATTAACGACTGGGAATCAAAACCTGAGCTTACTGCTGCCCTTTCAGTGCTTGGTTTAGCCCCATGGAAAGAGGAACTAAAAACCGCAAACCAGCTGTTCAACCAGAAATACCTTGCCCGGACAAAAGAGTATAGTGCGGCCAACCCAGACACACTTAAATCGAAAAGGGAGGAGACCATGGGTGCCTACTATGAGCTTAGAAAATACCTTGAAGCTTATGCAACAATTCAGAACACTGCCGAATACAAAAAAGTCATTAGTGAGCTGAATGCGCTGATCGAGCAGTACAATACACTTATCAACGGAAGGCTAAAAGAGGTGGTGACTCCTCCCGCAGTTTAGATTTAGTGAATGGGAGACCTTGTTCATTCTCTGAAAGTCTGAAAATTTAGATATAGTGAACGGGTGAATGGGTTCAGGATCCGAAAGTCTATAGTATAGTGAACGGGTGAATGGGTTCAGGATATGAAAGTCACCCGGTCATTGTTACAAAGACAAAATTTGTTGCAGGACAAGTGACCGGGTGAATAATTCATGGACAACAGCTCACTCGGCCACTAAAAATAATCAGTAATCGGGTTCAGAACCTGATGAAACTAACGTGTCGGGTGACTGGATTCAGGATCTGAAAGTCACCCGGTCACTACCACCAAAAATATTTTATATAGATTAATTATGATCAAACGCACCCTGTTTTTTGGTAACCCGGCATATCTCCGGTTTAAAGATGAGCAATTGGTGATCTCATTACCGGAAGCATCTATGCTGCCCGAAAAGGAGCGGACAATTACCATCCCAATCGAAGATATCGGGATCATCTTAATTGAGCATCCGCAAATCACCCTCACCCACCACTTGATTAATGCGTTGCTCGAAAACAACGTGGCGCTGATCACATGCGACAGTTTTCATATGCCGTCAGGGTTATTGCTTCCGCTTGAGGGGAACACTACACAGCAGGAGCGGTTTAAACACCAGATCAATGCATCAGAACCTCTGCGGAAACAGTTGTGGCAGCAAACCATCCGTCAGAAAATCTTGAACCAGGCGGGGGTACTGAAACAACAAGGGGGTAAAACCGAAAATATGAAATACTGGGCCGGTCAGGTGAAGAGTGGCGACAGCCAAAATCATGAGGGGCGTGCAGCAGCTTACTATTGGGGTAAACTCTTCGATTCGGCACTCGATTTTCGGCGCGATCCGGATGGAGATGCTCCGAATAACCTCCTCAATTACGGGTATGCCATCCTCCGGGCTACGGTTGCCCGTTCACTTGTTGCATCGGGTATGCTTCCCACGTTTGGTATCCACCATCACAACCGTTATAACGCCTACTGTCTTGCCGACGATATAATGGAGCCATACCGCCCCTATGTCGATCAGCTGGTTCTACGGGTAATGGCTGGTGAGCCAATACCTGAGGAACTGACCAAAGCACACAAGGCTAAACTGTTGCAAATACCTGTTTTGGATGTGACGATTAACGACCGCCGTAGTCCGCTGATGCTGGCAACCCAGCAGACAGCTGCTTCACTGGCCAAATGTTTCCAGGGAGAGTTGCGCAAAATTGACTTTCCGGAGATGAGTTAGGTTCGGGAAAGGTGACCGGATTTTTACTTTCAGGGAAAAAAACCACCAAGGCTCTAAACTTAAGGTGAACGGATGATCATGTTGATAGTATGAAAGTCACCCGGTCACAATCAAAAAAAGATGGAACGATTAAGTGAATATCGGATTATGTGGGTAATGGTACTTTTCGATCTTCCGACCGAGACCAAAAAGGAACGGAAGATCTATGCAGTTTTCAGAAAGCAATTACTGAAGGATGGGTTTACCATGTTTCAGTTTAGTATTTATTTGCGCCACTGTCCGAGCAAAGAGAATGCCGATATCCATATTAAAAGGGTGAAACTTGAACTACCGCCTCTGGGGCATATTGGAATATTGTATATAACTGATAAACAATTTGGCGATATGGAACTGTTTTATGGCAAAAAGCCGGCAGAAAAGAAAGGGCAGGTACAACAGCTTGAACTGTTTTAAACCACACTCCTGCATCTCTATAAAACCGTCTCCAAACCCCTTGCAAAATTCTCTGAACATATTAGAAGAGCTTTGAAAGTTTAGCCGGATTTATCACGAAAACACGACAGAGTTCGCCGAATGGTTACATCTTAAAATAAAAAATCCGGTTCGAAGACCGGATTTTTAAAGCTGATAATCCCATATTTTTTAATTCTGATTAAGAGCTTAACAATCACTCCCACTGCATTTTGAGTGAGGGTATGGTGACTGTCAATAGGTCAAAGATACAATTTGAAAGCAAATCACAACAGCAAAGTATTTGCATAGTTGTAGAGCAAAGGTGACTGTCAATAGGTCAAAGATACAATTTGAAAGCAAATCACAACGGGCGTCAGCGACAAAATCAGCCAGGGCATGGTGACTGTCAATAGGTCAAAGATACAATTTGAAAGCAAATCACAACCAACGAGAATACCGGAACACAAGTGCGAAAGGTGACTGTCAATAGGTCAAAGATACAATTTGAAAGCAAATCACAACGCTATTGATGGGCTATTATACAAGGGTTACGGTGACTGTCAATAGGTCAAAGATACAATTTGAAAGCAAATCACAACATGAAACCAATTCTAAGCAGGATTTTAAAAGGTGACTGTCAATAGGTCAAAGATACAATTTGAAAGCAAATCACAACAACCGTGGCCATGGCTCCCAATACGGTTGGGGTGACTGTCAATAGGTCAAAGATACAATTTGAAAGCAAATCACAACAGACACCGATGAGGTGACTAAATTGAATTTGGTGACTGTCAATAGGTCAAAGATACAATTTGAAAGCAAATCACAACGATCGAAATGTTTAACAACGAGACCTTTAAGGTGACTGTCAATAGGTCAAAGATACAATTTGAAAGCAAATCACAACTCACTTATGAAAACACTCGCATTTACACTCGGTGACTGTCAATAGGTCAAAGATACAATTTGAAAGCAAATCACAACAAAATAAAATTTATTAACGCAAGCTAATACGGTGACTGTCAATAGGTCAAAGATACAATTTGAAAGCAAATCACAACGGTATACTGGATGCTAAGTCAACCCATCCCGGTGACTGTCAATAGGTCAAAGATACAATTTGAAAGCAAATCACAACATACAATCAATTGGTGTCGTAACCTATGTTGGTGACTGTCAATAGGTCAAAGATACAATTTGAAAGCAAATCACAACATTAGCGACGCTTGAAGCTAAAATGGATTTGGTGACTGTCAATAGGTCAAAGATACAATTTGAAAGCAAATCACAACGAAAGTAATGTATTATTATATATTAGAAAGGGTGACTGTCAATAGGTCAAAGATACAATTTGAAAGCAAATCACAACTGCTTGGAAGGTGGGCTGATACCTGCTAATGGTGACTGTCAATAGGTCAAAGATACAATTTGAAAGCAAATCACAACAAATCTATTCGTATTGCTAAAGGAGTAGGCGGTGACTGTCAATAGGTCAAAGATACAATTTGAAAGCAAATCACAACATTATGATGTGCACACATACTGACTACTGGGGTGACTGTCAATAGGTCAAAGATACAATTTGAAAGCAAATCACAACGGGATGGCAAAGACTTTTAACAAGACGGGAGGTGACTGTCAATAGGTCAAAGATACAATTTGAAAGCAAATCACAACAGAAGATAACAACTACAAAAAATGGCTATAGGTGACTGTCAATAGGTCAAAGATACAATTTGAAAGCAAATCACAACTATGAGGATATTGTTTTTGATATTTCAGTAGGTGACTGTCAATAGGTCAAAGATACAATTTGAAAGCAAATCACAACCAGTAAGAATCAGTATCTTACAGGGTCATTGGTGACTGTCAATAGGTCAAAGATACAATTTGAAAGCAAATCACAACAGATCTGAATTGGCTGATAACTTAGCCATCGGTGACTGTCAATAGGTCAAAGATACAATTTGAAAGCAAATCACAACCCATGATATTAAGCTTATACTTCTCGATTGGGTGACTGTCAATAGGTCAAAGATACAATTTGAAAGCAAATCACAACGGATGTTTTAAAACAACAGCGCGCCGCCCGGTGACTGTCAATAGGTCAAAGATACAATTTGAAAGCAAATCACAACGATATCAGAGGTGTTGAGTCCGAGATGATCGGTGACTGTCAATAGGTCAAAGATACAATTTGAAAGCAAATCACAACAGGCAATTAAAGTTAGAGTCAACCGTAAGAGGTGACTGTCAATAGGTCAAAGATACAATTTGAAAGCAAATCACAACTACGTTTGACTGGCAGTCAAAAGGTCATCGGTGACTGTCAATAGGTCAAAGGTATAATTTGAAGCGAAGTGTAAATCAATGAAATAAAAATCCGCTACTCTTCCCAAATTTTTCATAATAACGCCGTATATCACATGACGCCAGAGGTGGAGTTTCACGCAATAAAGCAGTTGCAAAATGGCAACTATACCACGGGATTTGCAGCGTCCCTTTTGCGCCAAAGCCGTTGAATACCGCAAGCTGTGAATATTTTGGATGACGTCCGATAAACGGGTGACGGTCTAAAGTGCCCGGGCGGATATTGGCCTGATGCTTGATTAGGGTTGTATGGGTCAAACCAGGGGATAATTTGCCGACTCCATTTAATAACTCATTTCTCCCTTTTTCCGTAGTTTGGGTATTGAGGTTTTCCCTGTCAAAGGTAGCCCCGACCTTTATCTCCCGATCATTTAAGGGGATCAGCCAATTGCCGTTATTAAGAATTTTATCGGGCAAATTTGTCTGGTGCCTTAGCGTAAGAATTTCGCCTTTTACGGGTTGAAACGGAAGCCACCTAAACCAGGGATTTTGGGTTGCCCGATATCCTTCGCAGAAAATAATCTGCCCGGGATAAATATCCTTCCATCGCAAATCAGGTTCAAACGTTATATCCTGATAATCAAAATCACCTTTCAGGTAACTGTTTCGGGAGATCAAAAACTCTTTCAGGCAATTTAGCAGTGGACGCGTTAATAAATACCCGGTTTGTTTCTGTTCCAGATAGCCATAAGGTGTTGCAACATTCTCAGGTGAACTGGTCACCGGCTGGATAGTCCCAAGATAAGGTTGATAATCGATCTTATCCAGGCGCTTTTCAGCGTTAATCCTATCACCTTCGCTGCTCAAGATCCGAAGCATGGGTTTTTCAACAAAAAACTGCTGGTGGAAAAAACCTGACAGATGGGAATAACAACCTCTTGCATCAGGGAGCAGTATTTCGATATCAACAGATTTCACAAAACGCTTTCCGGTTACAGGATTGATCAGCCCCGCTGCTACCAGTGAGGCATTCTCAAGACCATTATCGACAATAAGAACAGTGGATCCCCGTTTCAACAACTCCCAGGCCAGCAGACTGCCGGCCAACCCCTGTCCAATGATCAGAAAGTCAGTCTTCATAATAAATTCGGGTTGGTTCAGAGATTGTCATTGTCCAATAAGACTTTTTAGTTCTGTAACATTCATATCGCTAAAGGGTGATTTTAACGTTACTCATATAAATCTTCACATTATCTGCATCGTTGGTGGTATTTTTCCAGTAAGCGATTTTCAGCTTAGTCACCGCGCGGATGTTACAGCTTACACCAGGCTTTCCATAGTTCATTTTAAATCCGGATGAACCAGTCGGCTGGTTCACTGCCAGCAGCTAAAAAACAGATTGGTGCTGTAAAAAGTTGCAGAAATTAATGCGATTCAGGACTATAGCTGATTTAGTAACAACACTTTTCTGATTATCTGCATGTTGAAGATCAATTTGAAATAATATGCTGTAAAATCTGAGTAAGGATAGACCTCCAGCAACCTTGGCACTTTATAGCTGTTTCACTTTCCTCATTCGTTAGGTCTTACTCACTTAATGAAATTAATCCTAGTCTTCTGCAACAGATAATAAAAATTACTAATTTTATACTCCAAATATTTTAAACCTTTATAAGCATGAAGAAGAAAATAATCACTCTTTTACTAACCATAATATTTATGGTGCCAGCTGTTTCAAATGCGCAGCTTGGAAATTTCATCAAGAATAAAGTCTCAAAAGGGCTCAATGCGGTCGTCAAAGAGAAAGCGAATGAGGTTGACACAGCAGCACAGAAGAGAGCTGCAGCCTCGGAAATCAACCCGGGGACCAAACAAAAAGAAAATGATGAAGGGAATCCGGGAGGGATGGATTTCACTAAATTTTTAGGAGGTAAAGTTGATTTGAAATATAATGATGAGTACAATTTCACTTCGAAACTTTACATGGTTACTGAGGCCTATGATAAAAAGGAGGTGATGAAGATTGATCTTTATATGTATTTCAGTGCAAATTCTCCCAGTGTAGGGATGGAAACAAAATCCCTCACCGACAAAGAGGGTAAAAGTGCTCCGGTAGCCTCTTCAATGGTAATGGATGGAGAAAATAAATGTTTTATCATCCTGACCGACCTGAATGGCTCCAAAATGGGGATGATCTCGGCGATACCCGATGAGAATTCTGCTCCGACTCAACCCGATGGAAAACCAATTCACAAAATAAATCCGACAAATTATTCAAAAACCGGAAACACAAAGGTAATTGCCGGATACAATTGTGATGAGTATTCCTATACTGATCAGGAAAACAAAAATACAGGCAAAGTTTGGTTTACCAAGGATATCAATCTGAAAATTGACAAAAGGGGATGGCAGAGAACCGGAATGGGCGCTTATTATGGATATTCAGGTTTTGAAGGGGGAATTATCCTTGCAAGCGAGGCCTATGATGAAAAGGGAAAACTGATGATGAAAGCCGAAACAAAAGAGATCAACCCAAATTTTAGCCATACAATTACTGTAAAAGGTGCTACCCTCAGACAGATGAATATAAACCAAGGGCATTCTAAAAAATAAAGGAAAGTATAACTTTAAATTATGTACATTTTACAAATCTAAATGAAATGACCAGAATTTTAGTAACGATTCTTTTTTGTGCGATATTAGTCAATCTGAATGGGCAGGTTGATGTGAAAGGTGAAGTGAAAAATCAGACCAATGATAAAGCCAACAGCACAGTTGGACAAGGTATTGACGAAGGAATAAATGCCGTTCAGAATGGCGTCAAGGGTCTTTTCAAGAAGAAGAAAAACGCCTCGGCAGAACCTGAAGAACAGGTACAGAAAACAGAACCTGAAATTCAACCTCAGGAAGCTCCACAGGACACAAAACCTGCATCAGACTCAAAACCAACATTGGCTGTCTATTCCAAATATGATTTTGTACCGGGCCAGAAAGTTATATTTTACGATGATTTTAGCTCCGACAATGTTGGTGATTTCCCGGCAGCCTGGTTCTCGAATGGTTCGGGCGAAGTAGTGTCACTCAATAATTATCCTGGCAGATGGCTAAATATTACGGCACAAGGGTGTTACTATCCGGAGAGGGATTTGCTGACCACAGAAAATTTCACAGTTGAATTTGATATGCTTCTCAACCCTCCGGAAGGGGAATCGTATAATGTTGGTTTCTATATTGTTTCCGGCAACGTTAAAGACCCCAACGAAGGGGGCGCTATTCCTGGAGTTGCTGGTGTTAAAACCAACATAACTCCAACCTCAATCGATTTGTCGGGTTACGCCGATGGAGCATATACCATAAGCAGTACCAGCAATGAATTCGAGATAAAGCCAGGAGAAAAAGTCCATTATTCCTACTGGATTCAGAAACAACGCATACGCATATATGTCAATGAGAAAAAATTAATTGATTCGCCTCGAATTTTGCCATTGGGATACAAATACAACATTTTGCGTTTTGAACTCGATAACAGCAAACCATTTATCTCAAATTTTAGGGTAGCTGCCGGTCTGCCCGATACACGCAATAAGTTGATTACGGAAGGGAAACTTGTCACTTACGGAATTTATTTTGATGTTAACAAAGATGTGGTGAAGCCGGAATCTTATGGTACTTTAAAGGAAATTGCCGCAGCTCTGACTGAAAACCCCGGTGTTCGGGTAAAGATTTTCGGTCACACCGATGCCGATGGAGATGATGCAAAAAACATGGATTTATCGAAACGAAGAGCGGCATCGGTTAAGGAAGAACTGATAAAAACATTCGGTATTGATGGCTCCAGATTTGAAACCGATGGTAAAGGGGAGTCACAACCCGTAGCGCCAAACGATACACCGGCAAACAAAGCACTTAACCGGAGGGTGGAGTTCATTAAATTATAAATAATAAGCCCCGAAGGTTTTGGAAACCTTTGGGGCTTATTATTTGGTTTGAAAAGATCACCCTAAAGTGTCAAAGGGAGTCCGCGGTAGAAATCGAGAATCTTTGTTCTGAAGATAAACTCATATTTTGCCTGCAGCAAGTCTGACTCCGACTTGGCCAACTTTGTTTTTGAAGTGTTATACTCAACGGCATTGACCAATCCCACCCCAAATTTTTCTTCCGAATAGCGAAATGCTTCTCTCATCGAAAAAACTGCCTTTTGATTTGAAATAAAACGGTTCAGCGCCGCAATGGCATTTGTCTGTGCTGTTTCAATATCGGAACGGAGCAGTTTTTTGGCGCTCTCCAGGTCGAGTTCATAATTCAATACCTGAAGTCTGGCATTGTCGATCTGCAATCTATTCTGGAAACGGGTAAAAATGGGAATATTCATTTGCAGTCCGATATTTTTACTCTGGAAATTCTTTAACTGCTGATAAAATCCAATATCAGAATAAGATATGATTGCGCCCGTGTTTGGATCCCGGTTTATGGTCTTATTTTTATTATTGTACGAATAATTGGCATTGGCGTAAAGACTAACTGTTGGGTATAATGCACCCTGAGCCATTTTTAGCTGAAACTGTGAACTTTGATATCGTAAACTGGCCCCTTTTATCTCTGGACGGGTCAGCAGTGCCGATTTGTAAACTTCTCCAGAGGAGACGATTGAGGCCTGCGCTGAGATTTCGGGTAGTAAGGGGACCTCAACATCAAAATTATCCTTTAACGGAAGTTCAAGCAATTGGATTAACTTTAATTTTGCAAGTTGGAGCTGGTTTTTGGCATTGACCAGGTTAAGCTCTTCGCCGGCGGCCTGTGCCTGTATCTCAAGTAAACTACCCCGTGCAAGACTTCCGGCTTCGACCTTTTCATTGATTTGCCTGATCTGTAAATTGGTGACAACCAATTGATCTTCTGATACCTTAACGAGGTCTTTAGCGAACAGGATTTCCAAAAAGGTAGAGGCAATATTTACTGATATGTCGCTCTTTGCCTTTTCAAGATCCGAAATACTAGCTTGAAGGTCTAAGTCAAGTTTGGATATGTTATTGGTAATATAAAAGCCCTGAAATACAGGAACACTTGTCCCTAATCCGAATCCTGTCTGTGCAGAGTTAATATCGGAATATGAATTGTCGCTGAGCAGAGTACGACCAAAATAGAAACTTTGCGACATTGAACCATTCATATTCGGCAGTCTAGAGGATCGGGATTGTTTTAACTGATTTTGCTGATATTTTGTCGAAATAACCCCCTGTTTAATTTTGATATTATTATCCAGCGCATAGTTGATGCACTTCTCGAGACTCCATACCTCCTGTGCATGGAGAGAGGTCAATTGTGCCCCAATAAGCAGGCAAGTTATTGTAAATATTGTCCGTATCATAGGTGATATATTTTGTTTACAGAAGGATTCGCTAAATTATTAAACGTTTTGAAGTTATTTTATTGTTTTATGATTTTTTTTCTGCCGGCTTTTTCTTCGGATCGACCAACAATCCTTTCAACCGATCTCCCTTTTTAATCCCTGAGATGATCTCAATATTAATCCCATCAGAAATACCTGTTTTAACAAATTTCTTATCAAATTTCTGTGGCAGAGATTCCACCTCAACAAATGCCGAGTCTTTCTCGAATTTTAATAATCCTTCAGGTATTGCCAGAACACTGTCGCGTTTCTCGAGAACAATGTTGGCATTTGCACTGTAACCCGAACGGATAAACTGATTTTCTTTCAGTTTTACATCGGCTTTGATATCAAATTGAATCGCTCCATTTTCAATCAAACCTTTCGGTGCAATGTATTTCAATACTGCATTAAATTTCTCAGATTCGATTGCCCCAATTGTCAATTCAATATTCATCCCTTCTTTGATTTTCCCCACTTCAGTTTCATCAACCTTTCCCTGGAAGATCATATCATTCATATCGGCAACAATCCCGATAGTTGTTCCTGCATTAAATGTATTGGCCTGAATAACAGAGAATCCCTCCTTAACTGGTACATCCAGCACCATTCCATCGATGGTAGAACGGATCAGCGTGTTAGTTGTGGTGGCTGAATTTTTGGTAACCCCTTTGCGAATCAGTTCCAGGTTATTTTCAGCAGCTTCTGACTCCTCTTTAGCAGAATTAAAAGTAAGTCTTGCCTTTTGGAATTCCTCTTTTGAAATCACCTGTTTGGCAAAAAGTGCCGACTGCCGGTCGAAATCGATCCGGGCATCCTCCATGTTTAATTTCGCACGGTTGACACGTGATTCTGCGTTGTTAAGGTTTACCATATCAGGAATAATTTTAACCCTTGCAATGACATCACCTTTGCGGATCTTTTGTCCGGCCTGGATAAATATCTCTTCCACAATACCCGAAACCTGAGGTTTAATCTCAATCTCTTTACGGGGTATAACCGAACCTGTTGCAACGGTCTTCTTCACAATATTGGTTACCTGGGCTTTCTGAATCTCAAAAACATCAGGTTTTGCCTGTGATTTCTTGTAAAGGAAAACCAGTGTTCCGATGAACACCACCACAAGAATGGATAAGCCGAAAATTTTAGCAATCTTTCTCACGATACTTCCACTATTCTTTTTCATGATACACCTGTTATGCAATTATTATTAATGATTTATATTTTATTCTTCTCTTAAGGCATCTATGGGTTTGATCTGTATGGCTCGTGTCGCGGGGATCATTCCTGCAAATAGACCGGCAACTATTAATACCCCAAGTGCCGAAAGTGCGACGGTCAGACTAACTTCAGGATGTGCAAAAAACGCATGATCGCCACTTTGGGTAGCCGAATTTTCAATTATCCGGTTAACCAATTCAAGCAGACCGACCCCCAATGATAATCCGATATAACCGGCAACAGTAGTAAGAACGACACTCTCGAGCATGATCTGTGCGATAATCGTACGGGGTGTTGCCCCAATAGCCCTTTGCACACCGATCTCCTTTGTCCGCTCTTTAATAATGACGAGCATGATATTACTAACGCCAATTACTCCTGCCATAAGTGTCCCAATTCCTACAATCCAGGTTAGGATCTGGATACCCAGAAAGAGACCACTCATCTGTTTAAACTCCTTTTCGATATTTACACTATTTAGAGCCTGAAGGTCATTGGGGGCAATGGAATGTCTCTTTTTAATAAATTCTTTTACTTTATCCTCAACCACACTTACCGGAACCCCTTTTTGCGCAGTAATTGCCAGGAAGTGAACCTGATTACCCATATTATAAGTCTGCAACATGGTGGTAAAGGGGAGTGAAATTGATTCCTCAGTTCTGCCGTTAATGTTGATCCTTGTTTCAGCTCTAATCAAACCCACTACCTGATAGTAGACCCCTGAAATCTTGAGATATTGTCCCAGCGGATCTTCTTTAGGATCGAACATCGATTCAAATACCTTCTCTCCGATCACGCATACTTTTCGTTTGTCGCGAATATCCAGATCATTAATCCACCTCCCTTTGAGCACTGTTGCAGGATCAATTTTTACATAATCGGGATAATCACCTTTGATATTGAACGAGCCATTCTTCCTTCCCCTGATGACGTTTGAGGAGCTTCCAAAACGACCGGTAAAATTTTTTGGCGTAATATACTCTATTTCAGGGACATTATCTTTTAAGTATTGAAGATCTTCGGAATCCATATGCCAATACCTCCCTCTTTTAAACCCTTTGTAAGGTTCGCCTGTCTGTTCGCTCCAGAAAAATGCCGAATTGGCAGCAAATTTTGCAATACCCTCTGATACCCCATTCTGAAGCCCTTTTCCGGCGCCAGCCATCACAATAAGCATGAAGATGCCCCAAAAAACGCCAAATGCGGTAAGCAGACTACGAACCTTGTTCTTTGCCAAAGCATTCCAAATTTCATTCCACCTGTCGATATCAAACATTGCTCTCCTTTTTAATTCGAATTCTATACCAAAATACCATTTAACTGAAGTATTGTAACTTACTGCAAGCTACTGGCAGCTCGCGGTGGCCGGATCGCTTATGCAATCACTTCTGACTTTCTGTCCTTCAAACGATTGACAATTACTTAATAGGATTGTCAATTCTCGTCGCGCAAAGCTTCGATCGGTTTAACATTTGCGGCTTTTCGGGCAGGGAGGTAACCGGCCAATGCTCCTGAGACAACCAAAATTACCATTGAAGTGATCGCTGTGGTAAAATCGACGGTAGGATTGCGGAAAAATATCCCTTCGCCGCCACCACCCGCCAACATCTGTTCCAGACCATAATTGATCCCCTCCATAATTCCCACACCAACCAACAATCCAATATATCCTGCTACTGTTGTGATCAGAATTGATTCGAGCAAAACCAAACCAATTACAGATGCAGGTGAAGCCCCCAGCGCTTTACGAATCCCTATTTCCCGTGTGCGTTCCTTAACTAATATCAGCATGATATTGCTAACACCAACGATCCCGGCAATCAGGGTTCCGATTCCAATGATCCAGACAAATATTTTTATTGCCTGAAAAATTTTCATAGTCCTGATATATTCGGCCAACATATTGAATGAGCCCATTGCCCGTTTATCTTTAGGGTCAAATTTGTGCCTTAGCGCCATTCCCTGTCGCACTTTGGCAGTAATGGAATCGGCCTCTTCAACTGTTTTTACCATTCTTGTGGTGATGGCAAAAGTGTGTACCCTGTCGGCCCCATTAAAAATACGTTGAGCTGTTGAAATAGGAACATAAGCAGTCCGCTCATTATGACGACTTTTATTCATAGCTACTCCAATCACCTTGAAAGGAACGTTATTCAGTTTCACATATTTACCGATCGGATCCTCCTCTTTAAATAACGCCTTCCTGATATTTTCACCAATTACAATAACCTTACGAAAATCATTCATATCCAGATCATTGATAAACCGGCCAGAAGTAAGATTTATCTTCTCCATCTCTTTTAAGGCAGGGTGGCAGGATGATGTTTCAAACGAACCATACTCGTTTTTATAGGTGTACATGATATTTCCGGGCAGATAATACCTCGAAGAGACCAGATCCAGATCTTCATTTTTCTCTTTTAGGAAGCTATAATCGGCATTATTGAATTTGATGGTTCTACCCTCTTTCATCCCCTGGTAGGGGATTGAGGTGTCGCCGGTCCACATCCACATAATGTTTACAGAATTTTCAGCAAACTGCTCTTTAACACCGTTTTGAAGTCCATTCCCAGATCCCAGAAGAATCATGAGCATAAAAATACCCCAGGCCACCGAAAATCCGGTGAGGAAAGTTCTTAACTTATTTTTTTTAATGGTGGAGAAGATCTCCTGCCAAACATCTACATCAAACATGGTATCGGATTTTATTCAGTACGAACACGCTCCTTAAAAAGCTGCAAATCACCATTTTTAATCACCTCTTCAATTACTCCGTCTCTTAGTCTGATGATCTTTTTGGTCATCGCGGCGATGTCGTGCTCATGAGTGACAATGATAACGGTCTTTCCCTGGTCGTTGATCTCCTTAAGAATATCCATCACTTCGAAGGAGGTGGTGGTATCGAGAGCGCCTGTAGGTTCGTCGGCAAGAATGATCTGTGGTTTTGAGATTAAAGCACGGGCAATTGCAACCCTTTGCTTTTGTCCTCCTGACATCTCATTCGGCAAATGGTGTGCCCACTCTTTTAACCCAAGCCGGTCGAGGTACTCGAGGGCGATCTGGTTACGTTTTTTACGACTGACCTTCTGGTAATAAAGGGGCAAAGCTACATTCTCCATGGCATTCTTGAATGATATCAGGTTAAATGACTGAAATATAAACCCGATCATTTCATTCCGGGTCATTGCAGCTTTGGTTTCATTTAATCCCTGAATCAACTTGCCCCCCAGATGATAAGTTCCCTGATCATAGTCATCGAGGATCCCCAGAATATTTAATAAGGTCGATTTCCCCGAACCCGATGAACCCATGATCGAAACAAACTCCCCCTCTTCAATATCCAGATCCAAACCCTTCAGAACATGAAGGCTGTTGCTTCCCATTGCATAAGACTTGTGCAGATTACTAATCTGTATCATTTTACTAAATTTTAAATCATTTATTTCCGATCACAAAGGCTTAAAAATATATAGATGCAAATTTTACCTGATCGTCACAGTCAAAACCAGATTTTTTTCGTTTGGTCAGCAACTTGCAATTTTTTGTTAACAAGAGTCATGCCAGCAATTCCATACATTTGAAATATAACACTATACTCTATACCCGCATTAATCTGCAAAATAAAAACTGTACAGTTTCGAACTTTTTAGTGTTCATTACCGTACAGTTGAATCAAAATTGAATTTAAAAGACATTCGGATTCTTAAATTTAAAATCCTCCGTCAACAATCCAGACTTTATTGGGATTGTCATTTCTTAGCGCCAAATTAAATTTTTTAGTCTCACCAGATTTAAATTTAATCTCATAAGGGACAAATTCACCAGGGTATAAACCAGATTTAAATGGTTCGCCTATTTTAATGATTGTCAGGCCCCCAAAGTAATTTTTTATTTCATGTACTTTTTCTGATGGATTTTTGAAGAAATCACAAGCCTCTTCAACAAGTTTCCAATCGTTATTGGCCAACCCACCAAAGAATAGTTCCGCGGCATGTCTAGAGCTGATGTTTTTAAACGTATCACTACTGTAATTATCGTTTAGCACTTTCCACTGAGCTCCTTTCGGCAAAACAATTGCAAAAAGAGAAGAATCAATGGGTAGGTTATATTCTATTTTTTCTATATTAAGGATCAATGTCTCTTTTTTACCCTCCAGAATATAGATTTTTAACCCTTTTAACAACTTGGAATTACTGTCGAAGGTATATTCGCGCCGATTGTCCGATTCCTCGATGGATGAGTTTTTACAATAATCGTTAATATAATTGCCCCGGGCTTTGGAGGTAATAGTCATCAACAGTTTACCACTCTTCTCATCCATTGTAAACTTCGAACCTTTATCTTTAGTTGCTGTTTGCTCTTTGACAAGAATGGCTTCAGGATCGAGCAGAATTTTAAGCCACTCAGTGAAATTGGCATCGGCACCGGCTTTTATCCCTTCCTCAAACTTTGGAAGCCAGAGATACTGATCTTTACCATCAAATACGACTACCCTTTCTCCCTTATCAACTCTCCATTTAACCGGATATTCAAACGTTTTCCAAATGGTATGGTCAACCATATTGTATTCCGTACCAACAAAAGAAAAATTTTCATGGGCTGCAGTTCGTACTTGCAATTTAATTACCATGCTCTTAATCAGTCCAGTAGCTTTAATCGAATTTTCGATTAAGCATTCGGCAGCCCTTGCCGTACTGCTGACAAACCCATCGTTTTTTACAAATGGAATAATCATCATAATTATAGCCAGCACGGCAGCGATAGTGAATATTTTCTTAACCTTTGTACTTATTCTTATAACCTTCGATGTTTTGCTTTTCATTTTACCTTCCTCCAATTTTAATTGATTAACAATGTTTTGCTTTAGCAAAAATGGAGCACCTGGTAACAATTTAGGTTTCAATATCGCCAATATTTCAATCGTCTCACGATAATCAGTAACACACTCCGGGCATTGTAGTAAATGCTCCTTCAATCTGGTAATTGTAGTTTGATCGACGTCTGAATCAAACAGGTTAACCATTTCCAATTGACATTCTTTACAGTCCATAATATACCTCCTTCAATTTAAAGACTTTTGATTTTAGCTTATCAATCCCATACTTAAACCGCGATTTAGTCGTAGAAACAGGAATATTAAGAATGGTGGCAATATCTGTAAAACTAAGATCGTCCAACACCCTTAACCGGATTGTTTCAGCTTGCTCTTCCGGCAACTTTTGTAATAACGCTTCGATCCGATGGTATTCTTCTCGTTGTACCATTTCATGCGAAGCATCCTTTTCGTTTATGTTATTCGGAATAATAGCTTTATCAAGCGTCTCGAACTTTGACTTTTCATTTTTCCGCTGATAGTCAATACAAGCATTTGCTATACTTTTGAACAGATAAAGTCTGATATTACAAATGGTGGCCAAACGGCCATTTTCATTGTAAAGTTTTACAAACACCTCCTGAACAATATCCTGCGATTCGGCAAAACAACCTGTCCGATAGAAAGCGAATCTGAATAGCTGATCCTGAAATTCTGTTATTACGTTTTCGAGTTCTTTTAATTTGCTACGGCCGTTAGCATCTTCCATTTTTGCATTTTAAAGCATTTGTTGAAAAGACGAAAATGAATTCCCAAAAGACTTAAAAAAAATTGGGGTTTCTATAAAATGCAAACTCAGTACATTTAGTGGTAAAATGTACAAATCGGATTGATGGAAAATTTTAGAATCATTCCATTCTCTTAATCACTCTCTTCGCTTAGTCCTTCAGCGGATTCCACCCCTGAGCCTGCAAAGGTATTGCCTGTCCGACACCTGCAGTAATGAGGTTTACCCCTTCACTTTTGTCGGTAATATAACCAATAACCGAAATATCGGGATGATTTCGGATCTTTTCATTGTCGGTTACCGGAAGGGTGAACAGCAGTTCATAGTCTTCGCCTCCGTTTAGAGCAGCAACCAGAGGGTTAATATTCAGCTCAATTGCCATTTTTTTGGTTTGATTATCGTAGAGCAAACGATCTTCATAGAGCCGGCAACCCACCTCGCTTTGGGTACACAGGTGGAGAATTTCAGAAGATAGTCCGTCCGAAATATCGATCATGGAGGTAGGTTTGATCCCCAACTCTTTAAACAATGGAGGGATATCTTTTCTGGCTTCCGGTTTCAGCTGCCGTTCGAGAATGTAATCATAACCGGCAAACTGTGGCGCCATTTTAGGATTTACTTTAAAAACCTCATTTTCCCGCTCAAGCAGCTGTAATCCCATATATGCCCCTCCAAGATCGCCAGTAACACATAGTAAATCGGTATCTTTTGCCCCTTTACGGTAAACTAGATCCTTCTCGTCGGCTTCCCCAATTGCCGTCACCGAGATTAAAAGTCCCGTCAGCGACGATGTGGTATCACCTCCAACAAGATCGACACCATATCTTTCGCAAGCCAGGTAAATTCCGGAGTAAAGTTCATCAATAGCTTCAACTGACATTTTTGCTGAAACAGCTATTGAAACGGTGATCTGTCTTGGAGTTGCATTCATAGCATAGACATCGCTCAGATTAACCGTGACTGCTTTATAACCAAGATGTTTTAAGGGAACATACATCAGGTTGAAGTGAACCCCTTCCGTAAGCAAATCGGTTGTGACAACAATTTTTTTATTTTTAAAGTCCAAAACCGCGCAATCATCACCGACACCAGTGAGTGTACTCTCGTTTTTTAAAACAATATTTTGAGTAAGATGCCGTATTAAACCGAACTCTCCAAGCTCCGAAAGCTCTGTTTTTGTGCGCATTGCGTTTGCCATATTGAATCAATCTTTAATTTAGAATTTTGCAACCTCAAAAGTAGTGTTCATTTTATATCTTTGCAATTTATAACCAGTCTATTTAAACATCAAATAGGAATTTGTTCACTTTGTTTGTTACTGGTAAGTATTATTGAATATTAAAATTATCATGGAAGACCAAAATAAATTAATACATGAGGTCACCCAGCGTGATTACCGGTTTGGTTTTGTGACAGATATCGAAACAGATACAATTGTCAAAGGCTTAAACGAAGAGGTAATCAGAATTATTTCTGCCAAAAAGGATGAGCCGGAATTTATGCTTGAATTCCGCCTCAAGGCCTACCGTCGCTGGCTGACCATGAAAATGCCCGAATGGGCTCAACTTAAAATACCGGTGATTGACTACCAGGAAATAATATTTTACGCTGCACCTACACAGCAGGCCAAATATGAGAGCCTTAACGAAGTTGATCCTGAGTTGCTCCGTACTTTCGAAAAACTGGGGATTCCACTCGAAGAGCAAAAAATGCTTTCAGGAGTTGCCGTTGATGCAGTAATTGACAGCGTTTCGGTAAAAACCACCTTTAAAGAGACCTTAGCTGAGCGTGGAATTATCTTCTGCTCGTTCAGTGAAGCAGTAAAACACCATCCCGATCTGATTCAGAAATATCTTGGGATGGCCGTACCTCATAACGATAATTACTTTGCAGCACTTAATTCGGCTGTATTTTCTGACGGATCGTTTGTTTACATTCCTAAAGGAACCCGCTGCCCGATGGAGCTTTCTACCTATTTCCGGATCAACGCCCAAAATACAGGTCAGTTTGAGCGAACTTTGATTATTGCAGATGACGACAGCTATGTCTCCTATCTGGAGGGATGTACAGCGCCCATGCGCGACGAGAACCAGCTTCATGCGGCTGTAGTTGAAATCATTGCCTTGGATCGCGCTGAAGTCAAATATTCCACCGTCCAAAACTGGTATCCCGGCGATAAAAACGGGATAGGAGGTATCTTTAACTTCGTAACAAAGCGGGGTATTTGCAAAGGTATCTCCTCAAAAATACTCTGGAACCAGGTGGAGACAGGATCTGCAATCACCTGGAAATATCCCAGCTGCATCCTGGCAGGAGATAATTCGGTAGCAGAATTCAACTCTGTGGCCCTCACCAATAATTATCAGCAGGCTGATACGGGCACAAAAATGATCCATCTTGGGAAAAATACCAAGAGCACGATCGTTTCGAAGGGAATTTCAGCAGGACGCAGTTCAAATTCCTACCGTGGTTTGGTCCGTGTCGCAGCAAAAGCCGAAAATGCCCGTAACTTTTCGCAATGCGACTCACTATTGCTTGGCGATACCTGCGGAGCACATACCTTCCCCTACATTGAGGTCGGTAACAGCAGTTCGATCGTTGAACATGAAGCCACCACCTCAAAAATTGGTGAAGACCAGATCTTCTATTGTAACCAACGCGGTATCTCAACCGAAGATGCAATCGGTATGATTGTGAACGGCTATGCGCGGGAAGTAATTAACAAACTACCAATGGAATTTGCGGTTGAAGCTCAGAAATTATTGCAGATCAGCCTTGAAGGGAGTGTAGGATAATGAAGAAATGAAAAAGTGAAGAAATTTAGGAATGAAAGAGTGAAAAATAAAAAATGAGAATATGTTAGTTATTAAAGATTTATATGCCAGGGTTGAAGGGAAGGATATCCTTAAAGGAATAAACCTGACTGTTAACGCAGGTGAAGTTCATGCGATCATGGGACCCAATGGCTCGGGAAAAAGTACACTGGCTAATGTTCTGGCCGGAAACACTAATTTTGAGGTTACCCATGGTTCAATCACCTTTAACGGAAAAGACATTTTTGAAATGTCGCCAGATGTCAGGGCAAAAGAGGGCTTGTTCCTCAGCTTTCAGTATCCGGTTGAAATTCCAGGAGTTAGCATGGTTAATTTTCTGAAGACGGCTGTGAATGAACATCGTAAATACCGGAATCAAAAGGAATTAAGCGCCGGAGATTTCCTTAAACTGATGCGTGAGAAAAAAGCGATGGTTCAGATCGATTCTCAGCTAACCAACCGTTCGGTAAACGAAGGTTTTTCAGGTGGGGAAAAAAAGAAAAACGAGATTTTCCAGATGGCGATGCTTGAGCCTAAACTTGCCATCCTCGATGAAACCGACAGCGGACTCGATATCGATGCCCTCCGGATTGTCTCAAACGGTGTAAATATGTTGAAAAACAAGGATAATGCGACAATCCTCGTCACCCATTATCAGCGTTTACTTGACTATATTGTCCCTGACTTTGTACACGTTTTGTATGAAGGGCGGATTGTCAAATCAGCAGGAAAGGAGTTGGCTTTTGAGCTGGAGGAGAAGGGTTATGACTGGATCAAAAAAGAGCTGGGAGAATAGTTATGACAGAGGTTACAGAAAAAATAACAACGGTCCAGCGGATTAGTGACATCTACCGGAATAACCTGTCCAAAATCAGTGACGGGTTACCCAATTGGGTCAATAATCTCCGCAGACCTGCCCTTGAGGCTTTTCAGCGGATGGGAATTCCCGGATTCAGAACCGAGAATTATAAATATACCGATCTGACGAGGCTCTTTGAAAACGAAAATTTCAGGCGGGCTTTTAAAGCCGATGAGTTTGCAGTCAATCTGAACGAAGTTTTCAGTTGCGATGTCCCCGAATTCGATACCCACCTGATCCTCGTCGTTAACGGGTGGTATGAAGAATCGAATAATCATCACAAATCGTATCCCGAAGGGGTGATCATCAAAAGCCTGCGCAGGGCAATGATTGAAAACGCCGATCTTGTTGAAAAATATTACGGTAAAATGGCCGAGTCAGCTGCAGACCCATTGACGGCCATGAACACTGCCTTTGCACAGGATGGGGTATTCATC
This sequence comes from Prolixibacteraceae bacterium, assembly GCA_963675995.2. Taxonomy (GTDB): domain Bacteria; phylum Bacteroidota; class Bacteroidia; order Bacteroidales; family Prolixibacteraceae; genus JAAFHB01. The sequence goes on from CAXXIY010000001.1 coordinate 959,124, forward strand.
TACATTCCGGATAACACTCATATCGAAAAGCCTTTGCAACTGATCAATATTCTGCGGAGTGACGATGATTTGTATGTGACCCAACGAAATCTGGTCATTGCAGGTAAAAACAGTCAGGCAAAGATTATGTTCTGCGATCATACTTTGCTTCCGCAAAATTTCATCATCAACAATTTAACCGAGTGTGAGTTGGGCGAGGATGCGGTGATTGATATCTATAGCATTCAAAATCAACACAATAAAACCGCTAATTTTTCCGGAATGTATATCCGGCAACAAAAGGGGTCACAGCTGGTTACCAACGCCATATCACTTCATGGCGGCATTATCAGAAACAACCTCAAAGTGTTGCTCGATGGAGAGCATGCATCTGCCATGATTTGTGGTCTGGCCCTGTCGGATAAAAATCAACACGTTGATAATTATACAAATATCGAACATCTTAAACCCAACTGTCAGAGTAATCAGCTTTATAAGAATATTCTTGACGATAGCTCAACTGGTGGATTTACGGGTCGTATACATGTCTTGCCACATGCGGTAAAGACCCAGGCCTACCAACGCAATAACAACGTTCTGCTTACCAATGCGGCAAAAATGAACACCAAACCGCAACTGGTCATTGACAATGATGATGTAAAATGTTCACACGGAGCAACAGTTGGTCGTATTAACGATGAAGCGCTTTTCTATCTTCAGGCCAGAGGAATCAACGAAAAGGAGGCTCGGTTGATGTTAATGTTTGCCTTTGCGCATGAGGTGCTTGCCGAGGTAAAAGTGGAAAAACTACGTGATGTAATTGACAAACTGGTAAATAAACGACTTAGGGGTGAAGTATCCAAATGTCACTCTTGCGCGATGGAGTGCATCCGGTAACCCGCTTTTCGTAACTGCTATTTCAGACAATTAAAAGAATGGTATTGAAATTATATCTAATTGTAAAACACTTCATTGAAAATTGAAAATTTTTTATGACTCCGGATATTACCAAAATACGCAAAGATTTTCCGATTCTTGATCAAAAAGTCAACGGTAAGCCGCTGATCTATTTCGATAATGCTGCAACTAGTCACCGCCCCATGCAGGTCATCGAGCGTGTGAATGAATTTTCGCTTCGGATTAATGGCAATATTCACCGGGCAACCCATTCACTGGCGAACAGAACTACTGAAGCTTTTGAATCAGCAAGGGAGACTGTCCGTAATTATCTGAACGCATCGGAGGCCGCAGAGGTGATCTTCACCCATGGAACAACCGAATCGATTAACCTCGTTGCTTTTTCGTTTGGTGAAGCTTTTATTTCGGCAGGAGATGAAGTGATCGTAACAGAGATGGAGCACCATGCCAATATTGTTCCCTGGCAGATGATGTGCGAACGAAAGGGTGCAATCCTGAAAGTTATCCCGTTTACGGATGAAGGAGAATTATGCATTGATCAGTTGGACAACCTGATAACTGACAGAACAAAAATCTTGGCAGTAGCTCACGTCTCCAATACCCTGGGAACGATCAATCCTGTCGCTGAAATCATCGCGAAAGCACATCTCCGGAATGTTCCTGTTCTCATTGACGGGGCACAGGGAGCACCTCATTTTAAAATTGATGTCCAGGCACTTGATTGTGATTTTTATGCCTTTTCGGGCCATAAATTATATGGTCCTACCGGAATTGGGGTACTGTACGGAAAGCGGAAATGGCTTGACAGGATGCCCCCCTTTCTTGGTGGGGGAGAGATGATTGACAGTGTGACTTTTGAAAAGACCACCTATAATGAGATCCCTTATAAATTTGAAGCTGGTACGCCTCATTATGTAGGGGCAATCGGACTTGGAGCAGCCATTGATTATCTTCATACTCTTGATATTCAATTTCTTGCCAAATACGAACATGATCTGCTCACAAAGGCTACGGCCAAATTAAAACAGATTGAAGGGGTGAAAATATATGGGGAGACTCAGCTTAAAACCGGTGTGATCAGTTTTAATATTGAAGGGATACATCCGTTTGATTTGGGAACATTACTCGATCAGATGGGAATTGCTGTCAGAACAGGACGTTTGTGTGCCGATCCGGTGATGAACCATTATGGTGTTGAGAATATGGTGCGCGCTTCGTTCGCATTTTATAATACTCCTGAAGAGATAGATGCCTTTTACATAGCATTGATCAGGTTAAAGGGAATGTTTTAAAATAAACTACTTTAAAAAAACAATTATATACGCTACCTATAAATGACAATAGACGAAGTTCAGCAGGAGATTGTAGAAGATTTTTCAGGATTTGAAGATTGGATGGATAAATACGCCTATCTCATCGAATTAGGAAATGAGTTGGCCCCTATTGATCCCAAATATAAGGTTGAGAGCAATCTGATACGCGGATGTCAGTCACGGGTATGGCTTCATCAGGAATTCAGCGAGGGGAAAATTATCTTTGAGGCTGAAAGTGACGCTTTGATTGTGAAGGGATTAGTAGCCTTATTGCTTAAGATCTATTCCAATCACACCCCGCAGGAAATTCTGGCCTCAGAGCCGAAGTTTATTGATGGGATCGGATTGCGGCAGCACCTCTCCCCCACCCGGTCGAATGGCCTACTTTCAATGGTAAAACAGATGAAACTTTATGCTTTGGCATACGAGAAAATTTCAACAAAAAACAACTAAAAAATGGACCCACGGATAGATTTAATCATCGAAAACCTCAAGGAGGTGTTTGACCCGGAAATTCCGGTAAATATTTACGACTTAGGATTGGTATACAGTGTTGAAATGGAGGGTAATGAAGCCAAAATCCTAATGACCCTTACTGCTCCCAACTGCCCCGCTGCCGATATGATTCTGGCTGATGTCGAATACATGACAAAGAAGGTGGAAGGGGTAGAGAGCTGCAATGTTGAGATTACCTTTGAACCTACATGGGAAAAATCGATGATGTCGGAAGAGGCACGGCTCGAGCTTGGCTTTATGTAAAAGCATGGTTTCCCATACATGAGAACCTATCCGGAATAAAGGTGGGAAAGAAGAATGAAAATTGAAGTAGATCACTAATGTCTGAAATAGTAATGTCCTGTTTGAGTCCAAAATTATTCATCACATGCAATTAACTCTTAATTACTAAATATCGCATTTCCATATATTTCTATTTCATTTCCATACATCCTATAACCTGCTCCTCCAATGATTCACCTTCCGGAGAAATACACGCTTCAGATCAAGCAAAAAGCCATTGAGCTTGGTTTTTCGGAGTGCGGGATTTCGAAGGTTAGAGTTCTCGAAGAGGAGCGCGAGCTCCTTGAAAAGTGGATTTTGAATGGAATGAACGGGAAAATGGGGTATATGGCCAATCATTTCGAAAAACGGCTCGATCCCGGAAAAATTGAAGAGGGTGCTAAATCGATCATTTCGGTTCTTATCAACTACTTTCCCGCAAAAAAACAAACTGATCCGGAAGCCCCCATTATTTCAAGATATGCCTATGGGAAAGACTACCATTTCATTGTAAGAGAAAAACTTAACGATCTTTTAATGTTCATCCAAAAAGAGGTTTCCCCTTGTAACGGAAGACCTTTTGTCGACTCGGCACCTGTTCTTGAGCGCCCCCTGGCCAAAGCAGCAGGGCTGGGATGGATTGGGAAACACTCCCTCCTCATCAACAAGTATTACGGATCGTATGTATTTATTGGTGAATTGATTATAGACCTTGAACTTGCTTACGACGAACCATTCACAAGCGATCATTGCGGAAGCTGTACACGATGTATTGACGCCTGTCCCACCGGGGCAATTGTTGCAGACCGTATTGTCGACGCCCGGAAATGTATCTCCTATCATACGATAGAAAATAAAGAGGAGGCACCCGCTGCTCTACGTGAAAAATTTCAGAATCATATTTTTGGATGCGACATCTGCCAGGATGTCTGTCCCTGGAATAAAGTAATACTACCGACTCAAAGTGTTGATTTTACGCCTATTGAAGGATTATTGGAAATGAGGAAAAAAGACTGGCTGGACCTCCGACGTGACACTTACAATCAAATGTTCAGGAAAACGGCTTTCGAGAGGGCAGGCTACAACAGGATCAGGCGGAATATCAGCTACCTGAAAGAGTAACTTTTACTCTTATCTTTGCGCCAACAATTCATTTTTCATCGCTACTATTTCATGAACTTAACAGAATATCATTGGAAATCATTCGATGGGCTTGATCTTTATGCATTGCATTGGAATGCAGATGAGAAGCCTGAAGCAGTAGTTGCTTTTGTTCATGGACATGGCGATCACTGCAGAAGATATGACCAGTGGTTTTCGAAAATGACAGCTAGAAATATTTCGGTACTCTCGTTTGACTACCGGGGACACGGCCGATCACAAGGGAGAAGAGGAGTGATCAGGCGATTTGACGACCTGTTAAAAGATATTTCGTTATTACACGAAAAGGGAAAAGAACTTTTCCCCGGTATCCCGGTTGTACTTTATGGGCACAGTATGGGGGCGACAGTTGTGTTAAGCTATATTCTTAAATCTTCTTCCCATCCCGATCTGGCAATTGCAACTTCACCATGGCTCCAGATGAAAAAACCTCCTCAGAAATGGTTATCTTTATTTATTAAATTAGCCAATCGGATTGTGCCGTTTTTAACATTTAAGACTGGCCTTCACTCCTCAGATTTTTCTGACACTGAAGGGAATGCACCGCAAAGAGAAAATGACCAGTTTGTGCATAGTCGGATATCGGCCAGGCTATTTTCAGAAGTAGAAAAGGAGTCCACCTGGATTCAGACCCATTTCTCTGAGATTAGGACTCCTCTTCTCCTCATGCAGGGTAGAGGTGACAGGATTATGAAAAATACAGCAACCCGGAAATTATATGAGGGGGCACCCGGGCAGGTGAATTACCGCGAATGGAAATATGCAGGACATCAGCTGCATAACTCTGAAAGAAGTAATGAAGTGATGGAGTATATAATCGATTGGATTAAGAAGGGAATATGATAAAATTCAGAACAGAAGTTGAGCTACCCGAATTTTCAAAAAAGTTGAGCTACCGTCATCAGTCAATGATGGTCGGCTCATGTTTTGCAGAAAGTATCGGATTCTGGCTAGAGGATCACTCTTTTCCGGTTATGATCAATCCTTTCGGGATTTTATATAATCCAATCTCAATAGCCAATTGCCTTGAAATGCTGATTTCCAGGAAAGTATTTACCGGGAAAGATCTATTCTTTGCGAATGGCATGTATAACAGTTTCACCCATCACAGCAGGTTCTCTGATGGTGATCGGGAGAAAACATTGGAACAGATGAACAGCCTGGCAAATGTAGCATCAGGTGCACTGAAAGATTCCAGTCATCTTTTTATCACTTTTGGTACTTCATGGGTATTTCAACATAAGATAAACGGCGAGATCGTTTCGAATTGTCATAAACTGCCAGCAGCAACATTCAACCGTTACCGGTTGACGGTTGAACAAATTACAGGAAGATGGATTCCCTTGCTCGTACAGTTGAGGCAAATGAATCCTAATCTGCATCTGGTATTTACGGTTAGTCCGATCAGACATTTGAAAGATGGAGCTCATGAGAACCAACTTAGTAAATCGACCCTCCTTTTGGGAATAGAAGCGTTGAGGACTCACTTTGGGAATGATCTGATCTCCTATTTTCCATCGTATGAGCTATTGCTAGATGAACTGCGTGATTACCGGTTTTATGCACCCGACATGACGCATCTGAGTGATGTGGCAATTGACTTTATCCGCGAGAAATTTATGACAGGAATCATCGACCAGGAAGCAAGAAATATAGTGAATGACGTGGATAAAATTCTTTTAGCTTTAAATCACAGACCCAGAAATTCAGATGATGCAGGATACATCACCTTCATCGGACAACAGCTTGAGAAATTGGATCAGCTTAAGATGAAATACCCTTTTGCTGACTTTAGTAGGATGACAAGAAAGTTTAATAAAAAAACAACCGAATAATTTTCTGTTGACAAAACCTTTTTCTATTTTAGCCAAAACACCTTTCCTACATTCGGAAGGTATTTCGCAAAAAAAAGGTAAAAAAAATAAAAATCAAGTTCGTATGAGCTACCTAAAATTCGATAAAGAGGAACTTGTAAATCTGGAGTACTCGTTGCAACGCGAATTTCTGCGCACCAACCGTTCCGGGGCCTATTCCTCTTCAACCCTTGCAGGGTGTAATACCCGTAAATATCATGGCATGCTGGTTGTTCAACTGGATGAGCTTGACGGAGGAAAACATTTGTTGCTCTCTTCGCTTGACGAATCGATCATACAGCATGATGCCAATTCAATCTGGGTATTCACAAATACCCTGGTGAATTTTATGAACCAAAAGGGCACAAGTATATCCGGAACTTTGAGATGGATACCATACCCAAGGTGACCTACAGGATTGGTGGAGTCATTCTCACTAAAACCAGAATGCTTGTAGAGCATAAGAATCAGGTAATTGTTAAATATACACTTGAAGAGGCAAACAGCCCTACCATCTTAAGATTCAAACCCTTTCTGGCATTTCGGAATGTCCATCAGCTGACCAGGGCGAATATGGTTGCAAATACCAAATATGCTACGGTTAAGAACGGCATTAAAATGAAACTTTACGAAGGATATCCCGAATTGTTTATGCAATTTTCGAAAGATCCTGATTTCGTGCCTGTTCCCGACTGGTCGCGCAATGTGGAATACATGAAAGAACGATCAAGAGGTTATGAGTATCAGGAGGATCTGTACGTACCAGGATATTTCGAATTGCCAATCAAAAAAGGGGAGTCGCTCTTTTTCTCCGCAGCAACAGAAGTTTGTGATCCTTCAACACTAAAAAAACAATATAAGGCTGAAAAAGAGAGACGCATTCCACGAGATAGTTTCAACAATTGTCTGATTAATGCCGCACAACAATTCATGTGTGAAAGAAAAGACGGCAAAGATCTTATCGCTGGATATCCATGGTATGAATCGATTCCCCGCCAAACATTTCTTGCTTTACCCGGAATCTTTTTAACCCAGTCGGAGGTTGCCACTTTCGAACAAGTTATAAAAACCAACCTCAGCAGGTTAAAAGATGGACTTTTACCAAAGTATGCCGGTATGCCATTCGATTACGATGCTGCGGATGCACCTCTCCTTGCGTTTTATTCCCTTCAGGAGCTCATTCCCTTCAAAGAGAAAAAAGAGATCTGGAAAAGTTATGGTCCTGTTCTGAAGGAGATTCTTTCCTACTATAAGAAAGGAACCCGTTTCAATATACACATGCAGCAGAATGGACTAATTCATGCAAAACAGGATGGTGTTGCATTGACGTGGATGGATGCCTATATTAACGGGAAACCGGTGACCCAGCGCGGCGGATTAGCCGTCGAGATCAATGCAGCCTGGTATAATGCCGTCTGTTTTGCACTTGAACTTGCTGAATCAGCTAAAGATAAATCGTTTATCAGCGAATGGTCCACCTTTCCTGAACTGATTGCACAATCGTTCCTGGATACATTCTGGAATGAAAAAGAGGGTTATCTGGCCGATTATGTTGATGGTGGATATACCGACTGGTCGGTGAGACCAAATATGATTTTTGCTGTGGGGTTCAACTACTCACCTTTGTCACGCGAACAGAAGAAGCAAATAATCAGCAAGGTGCGCAACGAACTCCTTACACCACGAGGTCTCAGATCGCTTGCACCCCAGGATTATAACTACAAAGGTTCGTGTGTAGGAGATCCTGATTCCCGATCGGCTGCTGCACATATGGGCAGTGCTTACCCCTTTCTGATATACCCTTTTGTGAAAGGATATCTCGATATTCATAAAGCGGGAGGTTTATCTTTTGTCAAACAGATCATGGCAGGGTTCGAGGAGGAGATGTCGGAACATTGCGTGGGAACACTCTCTGAACTCTACGAAGGAAATCCACCTTATACTGCCCGGGGCGCTATTTCACAAGCCTGGAATGTCGGCGGGGTCTTAAGTGCCCTGTCAGCACTTGAAAAATTTGGAGAGGCGCCATAAATACGACGAACATCTGGTTATCCGGATGATATTTATTCCCAATCAAATTGAGATTCGTACATGAACAATTTCGGATTCAAATTTGATTTAAAAAGATTATTTCTCAACTCAGCTATTTAAGGATGAAAGTGTTAATGTTTGGATGGGAGTTTCCCCCGCATATTAGTGGGGGTCTCGGTACAGCCAGTTACGGATTGACCAAGGGTCTGGCGCAACTCGATGATGTTGAGGTGCTTTTTGTCGTTCCAAAAGCATATGGCGATGAAGATAATTCAGCCGTTGAAAAAATCATCGGGGCAAGTGATATTTCAATTTCCCAGAAAAAGATCGTCTTTAGCAATACTGAACATCAATTTACATCCCTCGAAGTGGAATCCAATCTTCTCCCCTACTCCACACCGGAAGAGTTTTGGAAATTAACCGAACAGCGGGTCACATCACAAACACGCTTTATACAAACCGATTCTGAAGGAAAGCTTCCATTTACCGGGAAATACGGCTCCAATCTGCTCGAAGAGATTTCAAATTATGCCATCGTAGCTGAATACATCGGAAGAGAATATGAATTTGATGTCATACATGCCCACGACTGGCTTGCTTATCCGGCTGGAATTGCTGCAAAAAGGGTCAGTGGAAAACCACTCGTGATTCATGTACACGCGACCGACTTTGACCGGAGCGGCGGGAGCGTTAACCCAAAAGTTTACTCCATCGAACGAGAAGGGATGGATTTTGCCGATCAGATCATTACAGTGAGCAACCTCACCCGAAATATTGTGATTGAAAAATATGGAATTGATCCTGCCAAAGTTACAACCGTTTATAATGCTGTTGAACCTATCGAAAACACGGGAAATAAGCGGTATTCAAAAGGGATCAATGAAAAAATTGTCACCTTTCTGGGTCGGATTACGATGCAAAAAGGGCCTGAATATTTTGTCGAAGCAGCCTACCAGGTTTTGCGTCGTACCGATAATGTCCATTTTGTGATGGCCGGAAGCGGAGACATGATGGAAAAGATGATTCGTCGCGCAGCCCATCTGGGGATCGCCGACAGATTCCATTTTACAGGATTCCTCCACGGCGACGATGTATTCGATATGTTCCGTATGAGCGATGTTTATGTGATGCCCTCAGTTTCTGAACCTTTTGGAATCTCTCCGCTGGAAGCCATGATGGCGGATGTACCTACCATAATTTCAAAGCAATCGGGAGTAGCAGAGATACTCACCCATGCCATTAAAGTTGACTTTTGGGACATTAATGCCATGGCTGACGCCATTTACGGAATCCTTAAATACCCGGCTTTATCCGCTATGTTCAGAAAATATGGGCGAGAAGAGGTGGACAGTTTACAGTGGAAACAGTCGGCAGAACATGTCCACAAGGTCTATTTATCTGCATTATCTACCGTTAAAAATTAAGAGCTATGAAATCAGTTTGCCTCAACTTTCAGATACATCAACCTTTCCGTTACAGGAAATACCGGTTTTTCGATATTGGTAATGACGCTTATTACTATGATGATTTTGCAAATGAAACCTTCATGCGCAAGGTTGCAGATCAGTCCTATTTGCCAGCCAATAAGATTATTCTTGAACAAATTATTAAACACCAAGGGAAATTTAAGGTAACTTATTCATTATCAGGAACAGTTATTGATCAGTTCAAACTTTATGCTCCTGAGGTGATCGATTCATTCGCAGCACTGGCAGCTACAGGATGTGTCGAGTTTTTATCTGAAACTTTTGCTAATTCGCTCGTTTCATTAACGAATGGTGCTTTATTCGAATCGCAGGTAAAAGCTCATGACAATCTGATTGAAGAGCTCTTTGGACAACGTCCTAAAGTGTTTAGAAATACCGAGCTCATCTATTCTGACGAGTTAGGCGATCTGGTTCAGAAGATGGGATTTGAGGGGATGATCACTGAGGGCGCCAAACATGTTCTGGGCTGGAAGAGTCCCAACTATTTGTATTGCAATGGACTGAATCCAAGACTTAAAGTTCTGATGCGCAACTTTCGCTTCAGTGATGATCTCTCTTTCAGATTTTCAAACAAGGCATGGAATGAATACCCGCTAACGGCAGAAAAATATGCCGGATGGATGGCTGCTCTACCAAATGAGGAAGAAGTGGTCAATGTATTTATTAATTACGAAACCTTCGGTCAGCTTCAACCGAAAAATTCAGGAATTTTTGACTTTCTGAAAAACCTTCCGAACGCCATTTTAAAAACAGGGAAACTTCAGTTTTCAACCCCCTCAGAGGTAATTGCAAATCTGCAACCTGTTTCGGCAGTCCATGTACCTTATCCCATCTCCTGGGCAGATGAAGAGCGCGATCTCTCGGCATGGTTAGGTAATGAGCTTCAGAAAGAGGCTTTTGATAAACTTTATCAGCTAAAAGATCGGATGGAAATTTGTAAAGATCCCACATTACTCAAAGATTGGGATTACCTTCAAACCATCGATCATTTTTATTACATGTGCACCAAATTCTTTTCCGATGGTGAGGTTCATAAATATTTTAACCCCTACCCCACTCCCTATGCCGCATTTATTAATTACATGAATATATTAAGCGATTTCAAGATCAGGCTGAATGCCCTGATTCCTGAAAGTGCTAAAGACCTGGAAATAACAAATCTTAAGGAGGTGATCAGCGCAAAATCGAAGAGGCTCGACATTGCGGAAAAAGAGTTGAAACAGGTTAAAAAAGAGATGTCGGCGGTCAAACTCTCTCAGAGCAAAATTGTAGCCACACCAAAAGTTGAAGCTTCTAAACAGCCGATTAAGGAGAAACCTAAAACCAAGGCAAAAAAGGAGAAAAACGAATAATCAACAAAAAGATTGTAATTTAGCTACCTGCTTTAAGATTTCAGGATATGGATTTACAGGTAGCTACTTCAAAGTTTAGAAAGCGGATTACCGTTAACAGGAACAGAAAAAAATATTTTCTGTTCCTGGGTATTTTTCTCTTATCCATCTACTCTTCAGGCACACAGGTAGTTAATAATCTAAATTTTGATTTCTTTTCACAGGAGAACGGACTTTCAAATAATCAGATCCATTGCATTCATCAGGATAGCAAAGGGTGGATGTGGTTTGGTACTTCCCAGGGAGTTTGCCGTTTTGACGGTTATAAGTTTACGTCTTTTAAGAACAACCCTGAGGATTCAACAAGCCTGAAAGGAAACCTGGTCAGGACCATTTTCGAAGACCGAAAAGGGCAACTTTGGATTGGAACTGAATATGGAGGATTGAATCAGTTTAATCGTGAAAAGGAGAATTTTCATCACTATTTTTGTTCCGGCAGTCAGCCGCTCCTGAACAATGCCACTGTTACTGCAATTCAGGAAGATTCAAACGGAAACTTATGGGTTGGCACAAGCACTCATCTCTACAAGATGGAGGGCGAAAACAAAATAACACTCATTAAGCCAGCTAATCTTGACAGTTTGCCCGAATATATCAGAGTTATAGAAACGGACCCTACAGGAAAGATATGGTTGGGTACCAACAATGGAATATATGTATATAATCCTGACAATAACAATATTAATAAAATAATCCTTACAAGAAATCCGACATTAAATCAGGAAATCTGGGCGATATACAGCGATCAGGATGGGACGATATGGGTTGGAACCTATGCCAATGGCCTTTTTACGGTCAATTCCTCAACCCTGGAAGCAGTTCAAATGACGTTGGATTCAGAAAATGACCGAAGTCAGACAGTCAGGGCAATTGCAAAAGACCGGAATGGAAAATACTGGATTGGTACGCGGGGCGGATTATATATTTATGAAAAGACAAAAGGTACCACGGCATTTTATTATCATGATGAAAGGGAGCCTAAAAGCTTGGTTAATAATTCAATCCAGTGCATCTTTCACGATTTGAAAGGGGATGTGTGGATTGGCACCCGTAACGGGATTAATTTCCTGATTGAAGAGCGGCAAAATATTCAGGGCTATAAATCGATGCCAGGTGACGACCATTACCTGAACAGCAGTGAGATTTATACTTTTTGGGTCGATCCAAAAGGTGATGTCTGGGCTGGAACTGAAAGTGGTGGAATTAATATTCTGAACCGGAAGACAGGACGTTTCAGATATATGTTACCCCGTAAAGGAGATTCCAACTCCTTGTCGCGCAATTGTATCAAGGCACTGTTGGACGATGGCAAAAATAATCTTTGGATTGGCACATTCCTGGGTGGAATAGATGTTTTAAATCTTCAGACTGGCAGTTTCAAACATTACCGCAATAATCCAGCCGATCGGACAACCCTATCGGATAACCGGGTGTGGGCATTCCTGCGCGACAGTAACAACGACATATGGGTTGGCACCAGCTCCGGGCTCGACAAATTTGATCCGGCAACAGGATCATTCACTCATTTCAAAAACCTCGTTGATGGACTGCAGGTAAACTGGCTGGCAGAAGACAGCGATCAAACCTTATGGATTGGGGCTTCTGATCTTATACTTTATACCCCAAAAAATCAAAAAATCACGCGTATACAGGTGTCCACCCGGTATATGCTTCACGATTCAAAAAACAGATATTGGCTTGCTACAAACCGGGGTTTAGCCTTGTTTTCGAAAGAGAAAGGGATCGTTAAGTATTATTCTGAGAAAAACGGTTTATCAAATAATCAGACACTTTCAATTCTGGAGGATGACGAACATTTTCTATGGATAACTACAACAAATGGCCTTTCAAAGTTTGATCCCGAAAGTGAACGGTTTCATAATTTCTCCCTCAAAAATGGCTTCCAGAATAATCAGTTTACCTATGGTGCTGCTTATAAAACAACCGCAGGAGAGCTTCTATTGGGCACAATATCGGGTTTCAATATTTTTAACCCGACAAAAATAAAATCGGGTGACTACTTCCCCCCCATTGTCCTGACAGATCTGAAAATATTCAATAAATCAGTCAAAATTGGTAATCAAAAAAATGATGTTCTGACGAAAAGCATCTCGGAAACCGAAAAAATAAACCTCAAATACGAACAGAATTCTATAACAATCGATTTTGCTTCGTTTGATTACGCCACCAGTCTGGGAAATCAATATTCCTATTTTCTGAAAGGGTTCGACAAAGATTGGAATGAGCCATCGGATAACCGCTCGGCAATTTATACCAATCTTGACCCTGGTGAGTATACCTTCCTGGTTAAAACAGTTTCAATCGACCGGAAAGAGAGTAATCAGGGGCCCGCATTGAAAATCGTCGTGCTTCCCCCTTTCCGTGAAACATGGTGGTTCAGAAGTCTGGTATTTATTCTCCTTGCCACCCTAATATACCTTTTGATTTCCTTTCTTCTGTATAAGGAGAAACTTAAAAACGACCTGCGACTGGAACGGCTAAATGCCAGGAAACTTCATGAACTCGACATGATGAAACTACGATTTTACACAAATATTTCTCATGAGATCCGGACTCCACTCACCTTAATACTTGGTCCTCTTGAAAAAATGAGATCCAATACAATACCCGAGCAGGAAATAAAAGGACATGTTGAAGTGATGCACCGGAACGCTAGTCAATTACACCAATTAATCAATCAACTACTCGATTTCAGAAAACTGGAAACCGGAAATCTGAAACTGGCAATGGGGTGTGGAGATCTGGTCGCTTTTCTGGCCGACATCGTTGGTTCATTTGACAAATATGCCGAGGAAAAAGAGATTATACTCAAGTTCAATTCCCTAAAGAAAGAGATCATCACCAACTTTGATGCCGACAAATTGGGGAAAATAATGAATAATCTATTGTCAAATGCATTCAAATTCACCGGTAAGGGGGGTAAAATAACCGTGAATCTCTCCCTGATATTTGAATCGCAGGAGGGCGAGCAGAGCAGCGACTCCACTGAGAATAGAATGATAGAAATTACGGTGAAAGATTCGGGAATTGGAATTTCAGAAAGCAACCTCGAAAAAATTTTTAACCGTTTCTTCCAGGTAGATGATGGTATTAAACAAACCGGTACCGGGATCGGACTGGCTTTAACCAAAGAGCTGGTAAAATTGCACAATGGAGCTATTTCAGTTCAAAGTAAACCCGGCAAAGGCTCGAAGTTTACAATTCACCTTCCTTATGAAGAGATGGTTAACGAGCAGGCAGTCAAAATGGCAAATCATGAAAATCAACCCGAACAAACAGAAATTCAACCTATTGATGAACCTGGCAATGATGGGTTATCTGCCGGACGAAAAATAATGCTTTTGGTTGATGACAATGCGGATGTCAGATACTTTATCAAATCCCATTTCAACTTTATTTATCAGGTACTGGAAGCCGGTAGTGGGATGGATGGATGGAATATTGCACTTAAAACAATACCTGATATCATTATCAGCGATGTGATGATGCCCGATATTGATGGATTTGAACTCTGCCGAAAGATCCGCAAAGATGAACGAACTTCGCACATTCCCATTATTCTGGTTACCGCTCTTAATTCGCGGGAACACGAGATTGAAGGATTAAGCTACGGAGCCGATGATTATATTACCAAACCATTTGATCTGGTAATTCTTCAAACAAAGGTTGAGAATATTCTTTCAGTAAGAAAGTCGTTGAAACAACGATATACCAAAGAAATGCTCCTTCAGCCCAAAAATATTATACTTCACTCACCCGACGAGCGATTTCTTCAAAAAGCAATCGAGGTGGTTGAGAATAACATTTCTGATCCGGATCTCGACATCGAACGTTTTGCAACAGAAATTGGCGTTAGCCGGATGCAATTGTACCGCAAGCTTGATGCCCTCACCGAAATGACCGTGAAAGAATTTGTAAGGAACATCCGGTTAAAAAGGGCTGCTCAACTTTTAGTTCAGAAAAAACTCAATATTTCGGAAATTGCCTTTGCTGTTGGATTCAGGGACTTGTCGCATTTCCGTAAATGCTTTAAACTAGAGTTTGGAATGAGCGCTTCAGAATACGTTGATGCGCATCTCCCCAAATAACAATTTTGTCCAATCCACGTATTTAATTATACGACTGATACACTGATTTTTGTAGCATATCTACAGTTATCTTGTTATTTTCACACCCGCATTTTGGGATTCTTAGCCTGCTCCTGGGAATTCTGTCCCCCCTTCCTGATACATTTTAAAGGCCTAATAAATCTCCTTTAATATAGTTTTACATGACCGAATTAACTTATTTATCAGTGATGGAAAAGATTAAAATTAAACTTAAAAAAGGTTCCTGGAGCATTGGACTTATCGCCATTATCCTGGCTGCCATAATATCCCTTTTGATTTTTGCAGTTTTATGATGTGTAGCAGACAAATATTTACCTGGTGTAAATAATGCAGCGCCACTGTATAAACGGCAAACCAAAAGGAATATTTTTCCCGCACATGCGGAATCAAACATTACCAAACAAATGACGAATGAAAAGAATTTGGATATTACTTGTCGGATTTCTGATTGTTTTCCAAACCAGTTTTGCCCAGAATCACCAGAATCCAATTAAAGGATTAGAGATGGCCTCCAGAATGGCTGACTCGGAAATCAAACATTTCCCTGAACCCTGGAGCGTTGATTTTAACCCCAAACCTGTCTGGAATTATACGCAGGGCTTGATTGCTGATGCTATGATTCAAGTCTGGAAAGTAACCGGCAATTTATCCTATTACAATTACGCCAAAGCTTATGCTGATAAGATGATCGATTCCACCGGAATTATTTTGGGTTATAAATCAGAAGAATACAATATCGACTGTGTGAATTCGGGTAAGTTTCTGTTTGATTTGTACGAAAAGACAAAAGATCAACGGTATCTGAAAGCGATCAACCACATGCGTGATCAGCTCCGAACACAACCCCGCACCTCAGAGGGAGGTTTCTGGCATAAACAACGATATCCCAATCAAATGTGGCTTGACGGATTGTATATGGGTGCCCCCTTTTTGGCTAAATATGCTTTGGAGACCGATGATGCTCTTCTTTTTGATGATGTGATCAATCAGTTTGTCACCATTCACAAGCACACCTACAATGCAAAAACAGGTCTGAATTATCACGGCTGGGACGAAAGCAAACAACAAAAATGGGCTGATCCTGTAAATGGCTGTTCTCCAAATTTTTGGGGAAGGGCGATGGGATGGTATGCCATGGCGCTTGTTGATGTGCTTGATTATATGCCAATTGACCATCCTGGCAGGATTAAGATCCTTCAAATTTTGAATCAGGTAGCCACTGGTATTAAAAATTGTCAGGACAAAAAAACCGGACTGTGGTTTCAGGTTTTAGACCAGGGCGTACGTAAAGGAAATTACCTTGAAGCAACCGCTTCGTCGATGTTTACCTATACCCTGCTCAAAGCGACTCGTAAAAATTATATCAATAAAGATTATCATTCTGTTGCAGTCAGAGCTTATAACGGACTGTTAAACAATTTCATTCAAAATAACTCTGATGGGACAATCAGTCTGACCAAATGTTGTGCCGTTGCCGGTCTTGGTGGAACTCCCTACCGGGATGGTTCTTTCGAATACTATATAAAAGAATTGGTTCGTGCTGATGATCCTAAAGGAGTCGGACCATTTGTAATGGCATCGCTTGAATACAGCAAACAAGAATAATTTCTATTAACAATCAAATTTAACAACTATTTATGATGAAAATGAAGCAAAGTTTTCCTGGAAAGGTTTGCCTGTTAGCACTGTTTATAATTTGTACGGGCATGCAACTTTTTGCCCAGAAGGTTACAGGAGTAGTGGTTGACGAAAGCAAACAGCCCATACCCGGAGTAAATGTCGTGGTAAAAGGGACAACCAATGGTGTAGTAACAGATATCGACGGGAACTATTCCATTTCCAATGTTCCTGCCTCTGCAACGTTGATTTTTTCATTTATTGGAATGGTAACGCAAGAGATCCTGGTTGGCAACAACAAACAGTTCAATTTGGTGATGAAGAGTGAAAGCATTCAGATGGAAGAGGTGGTAGCGATAGGTTATGGTTCCATGAAAAAGCGGGATGTGACAGGGTCGGTTGCCTCAATTACCGGAGAAAAACTCACAGCCATTCCTGTTGCCAACGTGGCACAAGCACTCCAGGGACGTCTTCCCGGTGTGAATGTAATTTCTCAGGATGGACGACCCGATGCGACTATTTCCATTCGCGTGCGTGGAGGAGGTTCCATCTCACAAAGCAACGACCCGCTTATATTAATTGATGGAATACCTGGCAACATTAGCGATATTCCTGCTGAAATGGTAGAAAGCATTGATGTACTAAAGGATGCCTCCTCTACGGCTATCTTCGGTGCACGCGGTGCCAACGGTGTCATCCTTGTTACAACCAAAAGAGGCAAATCTGGCGAAGTTTCGGTGAGTTATAGCGGGTACGCAAAATTCAATACCCCAACCGGATATCTTAAAACTTTAGACCCATACGATTACCTGGCAAACAAATGGGGACTACTTGATGTTTATTATGGATCATCTTATACCCAACCGTTCCAAAAGTTGTTTGGATTAGGAGCATACACTGGTAATAACGCATCAGGTATAGATGCTTACAAAAATGTATCACCTTACAACCTGCAGAAGGAGGTATTTAACAGCTCATTCTCTCACAACAACGACCTGACCATTAAGGGTGGAACTGACAAAACAAAAGTTATTTTAGGAATTAGCTACCTGGACGAAGAAGGGATGAAGTTGAACTCTTTTTCCAAAAGAGCTTCAGCATCGTTCAAATTGGATCAAAAAATAGGTAACAACCTGGATTTCAATTTAGACGTACAGTACACAGATAAAAATTCAATGGGTAATGAAAGCACAACCAATGGTTACGGTTCATCCCTCTCCGGATCATACCGTTTTCGTCCTATCGCTAAAAGCGACATTAAAGGTGATCTCTCTTACCTGGGTGATGCTTCTTTGGGTGAGGAGTCGTTTGTCATGGATGATATGTATAACCCGGTAGCAGTTATCAAAGACCGTGAAAACGTGATATTGACTCAAACGCTTCGTGGTACAGCCGGTTTGAACTGGAAAATTCTTAAAGGTCTAAACTATCACACTGAATTGACTTTAGCCCGCAATTACACACAAAATAAAATCTGGAGAGGTCCTACACCTGCCAGCTTTAACGAGACAAACTATCTGAACAGTGATGGAACGCATTCCTATGCCGGCGATGCAGATTACAGAAAAAATGATGCTTCGTCGATGCGTTGGACGAATACCCTTGGTTATGAAAAAACAGTGAATGAGATTCACCGGATCAATGTTTTGCTTGGTCAGGAAGTAACTAATTCGGGCGGAACCAGCATGCGTATCTCCGGTCAAAAATATCCAAATAATTTTACTAAGGACAATGCTTTTGCAATGATCTCGCAATACGGCTCAAACCTCTTAATTTCTTCGGGTGTCAGTACCCCAAACCGTCTTCAATCATACTTCGGAAGAGCAAATTACTCGCTTCTCGACAAGTACATGTTTGCCGCTACATTCCGTGCTGACGGTTCTTCAACCTTCTCACCGGAGCATCGATGGGGATATTTCCCTGCTGCTTCCATTGCATGGCGCATTTCTCAGGAATCTTTCATGAAAACCATTGAATCTCTAGATGATTTGAAACTTCGCATATCTTACGGTGAGGTAGGAAATGATGCCATAAGTGCTGACCAATGGTCGCAATTGTGGACAGCCTCTAGTGACACACGTTGGCAGTATGGCCTGAATCGGGTACTTCAGCCTTCATATGACCTGGCTTCCGCTCAATTGGCAAACCGCGATTTGAAATGGGAAACCACAATTACTCGCAACATCGGACTTGACTTTTCGCTATATAACCATCGTTTGTGGGGTACTATCGACGTATATAAAAATACAACAAAGGACTTGCTCATGCTGACAGACATTCCGTCTATCACCGGATTCACTACCAGCTACGCTAATATTGGCCAAACCAGTAATAAAGGTGTAGAAATCTCTTTTTCAGGTACGATATTGAAGAACAAGGATTGGAACGTAACGGCAAGCGCTAACATCAACTTTAACAGAGGCAACATCGACAAACTTGCAGATGGGCTTCAAAGTGCTTACGGAACTCAATTCCTGCAATCGGGGATTCCGAATGCTGACTACAAATTACTGGTAGGCCAACCTGTTGGTATTGTAATGGGATACAAAAGGGATGGCAAAGGCTTTTATACACCCGATGATTTCAATTTCGACGCTGCCACAAATATATACACTTTAAAAACTGGTGTTGCAGATCTTTCAAAAGCATTCGTCTCCTATCGTGGAGGCTTGGTTCCCGGTTCTCAGCAGGCTTATCCTGGTTTGCCAAAATTTGTAGATAACGTCAAAGACGGTGTGATTGATGACAAAGATATGGTTGAAATCGGGAATACAAATCCCAAACATACGGGTGGTTTCAATCTCAACGCGAATTATAAGAACTTCGATCTTGGCCTTTATTTTAACTGGAGCTACGGCAATGATGTATACAATGCCAATAAGTTGGCAACGCTTTTTAACGGCAATAAAGGTGGTGGTCTGTATGGTAATAAGCTCGCAATCGTGAAAGATTCCTATACAATTTACCAGATTCAAAGCGGGAACCTGGTACGCCTTACCACTCCCGATCAGTTGAATACTGCTAACACAAATGCGACTGTTCCTTCGACGTACCTGCAGCAGGGCTATGTTTCCGATATCGGTATTGAAGATGGTTCTTATCTTCGTCTAAATACGGTAACCATAGGCTATACCTTGCCAAAACAGCTGTTAAGCAAGATCAAAGCTGGCAATATCCGCATATATGGAGCGATCTATAATGCATTAACCCTGACAGGTTATTCTGGACTTGACCCTGATGTCAATACGGATCAAAACTTAAATAAATCCCGTTATCCGACTCCCGGGCTTGACTGGGGAACCTATCCTCGTGCCCGTTCGTTTGTGATTGGATTAAATGCTACGTTCTAAATCGTATAAATGGTATTAATCTTAAAAGAAAAAAAATATGAAAAAAATAGTAATATATATATGTTTGGCACTGATGCCGTTCATGTTTACTGAGTGCAAAGACTATTTGGATGTAACGAATGCAGGTCAATCCGACGATAACTTTGTGATGTCGAGTCCTGCCGAAGCCTTTAAAGCACTATCTTGGGCATATGCTGAATATCGCACCAATGCGGTCCACGGAGGTAACTATAACTGGCAAGACCCTTTAGGATCTGATGCTGAATATATGAGCGAGTATCCTTCTGTAAATAATGTCATTGCAAGATTACAACCCGGTGCAACTACTGTAAATACCGATATGGGGTTATATAACAGCTTAAACGTTACGCTTGCACGTGCTACCCGTATTGCCGATTTAATAGCTGCGAAGGCCGAATATAAATCCGATGTTGCTGGTAGTGCGGCTACCAACTGGACACAAATTTATGGAGAAGCTAAAACCTTCAGGGCCTATTGCGCCTGGGAACTGGTGCGTCATTTTGGCGATGTTCCATTTGGTTATGAAAATAAAGTTGTGACAGAGTACACGCTGACTTCACGTTTCGAGATTATGGATAAGATTATAGCCGAACTCAAAGCCGTTGAAGGTAAAATGTACGTATTAGGGCAAGGTGGAATTACAGCTGAACGAATCAGCCGCACTTTTACCAATGCACTGATTGGCGAAATTGCGCTTTATGCAGGAAGTTGGCAAACCATTCGTACCGATATAAAAGGATTGTATGGTGCTGTACTGTTTGATAACAAGGGTGCTGATGACGGAGTATGCGTATATGCGCGTCGTAAGGATTATCTTGATTATGTAAAAGTGGCTGAACAATACCTGAATGTTGCGGTAAACACCCAAAGCGGATCTGCAAAATTGATTACATCCGATACCAGGGCGGTCAATAATCCTTTCCAAAAACATTGGCAGGAAATTAACTCGAGGAGAATTAGCCCGGAATCTCTGTTTGAAGTGGGTTGTGTGGCAGGTACGGGAAACAATGAGTATGGATACAGCATGGGACGTCCCGGTTCAAATAGCTCAGTAAACTCTTACTTAAATACTTATGCTGCTATTCGTATTGTACCTTCGTTCTTCTATAATGGTTACGAAACCGGTGACACACGTCGTGATGTAAGTATGGTTATCACCGGTAGCAATGCAGCAACCGGACAAGAAAACCTTGTTCCACTCGGTGTGGGTACCCGTATTGGCGGAGGGGGACCAAGTTCCAACAAATGGGACAAAAACAGAGGTGACGTACCTTTATACCCCAATGCAACATTCCGTTCTTCGGGTATAAACTATGTCATACTAAGAATGGCCGATGCAATGCTTTTGCTTGCTGAAGCAAAAGCAATCGCAGGAACCGATGTTGCAGGCGCAATTGCCTTGGTAAACCAAATTCGTACAAGAGCTTTTGGTAATTCAAGCAAAAACATTTCCGGACTGTCGGGCGATGCACTGTTGGATGCAATCTATAATGAGCGCAAATTGGAACTTTTAGGCGAAGGGACTATTCGTTGGGACATGATTCGTTCGGGCAAATTCAACGAAAGAGCCATTGCCATTCGCAAGGAGATGGCAGATATGACGGCAGGCCTTCAAGCCAACGGATACTACACCTTCCCAAGCGGCAGAACCATCTCCAACTATGTTTGGACGAAATATGTTCAGATAGGTGGCAATGTAGCAACTGTTACACAAACTCCCGTCGAGACTGATCCGGCACTGTACCCGGGTTGGCGCGGTATCTACAACTGGACGGCAACAGCTTATACTGCCACTGCCAGAAACCTCGCGATCAAAGGATTGTATACCTACATTGATCCTGCCGGCGCAGAAGCTAAAACGTTGGTAGCCGATGGATATACAAGAGTAAATTGGGGTATCACACTTTGGAATGATCCAAACGCCAAAGCAATGTTAAATGCTGCCATTTTGGATGGTGTTGTTGGCCGTGAAACTAACGCACCCCGCTACTTTCACCCGATGCCTCTTACGGTAATTGACCAATCAAAAGGGAATGTAACGAATGGTTACGGATTACCCAATAAGTAAATCATATTTCACATCTTAAAAATAACCATCTGCACTTTTCGGCAGGTGGCTATTTTTAATAGTTTGCTTTTTGAAAATTCTAAATAACCAGCTAGTTTTCTGACGGATTACTTAATCTTATATTTGTCGGAATTTTATACCATGAAAAGCCATAATTGACGAATGTTGTTTATAAAGTAAATCATTTTATAAAATAAATTTATCATAAGAAAGATAAAAATATTCTTTTTATGAATTACAAAATTAGAGTTTCTAATTTAATATGGATAGTTACTTTTTTGATATTTTCAATTCTTCCGCTTGTCCGTGCGGCCGTGCAACAAAAGGAGTATCCGACAATCAGTTTGGAACCATTTTCTGACAGTTCGCGGCATTGGTATGGAATTCATGACGATGGAAATATTGTCAATCCGGTAGTGAATCAACCCAAATATAAGGAGAGTGAAATCACGAAGATCGCCGACAACATTCTTCTTTTCCAGCGTGATAACGGAGGTTGGCCAAAAAATTACGATATGCAGGCCATCCTCACCGATAAGCAAATGGATAGTCTGCTGAATACCAAAAATAAATTACATACAACATTTGATAATTCGACGACTTATACCCAAATCGAATATCTTGCCAGGGTTTACACGATTACCAAAACAGAAAAGTATAAGGATGGCTGTCTGAAGGGAATTGCTTTCACCCTTTCCGCCCAATATCCAAATGGAGGATGGCCCCAGTATTTTCCTTTGGAAGGTAAAGATAACTATAGCCGAAGGATCACTTACAATGACGGGGCTTTTATCGGAATCATGGGTACGCTCGGTAAGATTAGGAATAATCATCCGGATTTCTATTTCGTAAATGACCATCTTCGCAAAAAAGTAAACCTTGCTTACGATAAAGGGGTGCAGTGCATCCTTAACACACAAATTATCAGTAATGGAAGACTGACAGCATGGTGCCAGCAACACAATGAAACCGATTTGTCACCAGTCTGGGCCAGGGCATTCGAGCCGCCAGCCATTTGCAACGGAGAAAGTGCGGGGATCATTCTGTTCCTAATGAGCATCGATCATCCCAGCCAGCAAATTGTCAGATCGATTCAGAGTGCCGTTAAATGGTTCAGCGAATCAAAGATTTATCATACAAGGGTTAAAACGATTCCTGCTCCTCCAGAAAAATCGCGATGGAAAACAAGTACAATTGACAGGATTGTTGTGACTGATTCTCTTGCCCCCCCAATCTGGACCAGATATTACGATCTCAAGACCGAAAAACCACTATTTAGCGACCGCAACAGCAAGTTTTTCAATTCCATGGCTGAAGTCAGCCGTGAACGGCGCAGCGGATATGGATGGTACACCTATTCGCCCCAGCAGGTACTCAATAAATATCCTGAGTGGCAAAAAAAGTGGGTTCCAAATGAAAATGTCCTAACAAAGTAAAAAGGGGAAAGTGATGAGAATAATATTTTGGATAGTCCTGTTTTGTGTGCTGGCATCCAGTCTGAAGGGACAGTATGGAGCTATTAAGTCTGTTCCGCGGGATACCTCTTTTACTTCATATCAGGCATGGCTCAGTATCCGGAAAGGTTTCCCTGAAGCGACAATTGTAAAGCCTCAACTTCCAACTGGCGTTTCTGCCCAATACAATTTGGTTTATGCTACTTTGGCCGATACCCCTTTCGGAAAACGCGAACTGCATCTTGACCTATTCAGTCCGGAGCAAAAAGGCAATTATCCGGCTTTAATTCTGATTCATGGCGGCGGCTGGCGTTCAGGAAATAAATCACTGGAAATCCCCCTGGCTTTGCAGATTACTGCACATGGCTATGTGACAGCTTGTGTCGAATATCGTCTTTCTCCTGAGGCTTTATATCCTGCAGCCGTTTATGATATAAAAGCTGCTATCCGGTATTTACGCACTAATTCCGACAAATTCAATATCATTCCAGACAGGATCGCCATCTCAGGAAGTTCTGCCGGGGGACAGTTAGCTTCTCTGATTGGAATGACCAATGACCTGAAAAAATTTGAGGAAACCGAGAGGTCCAACACAGTCTCATCAGGTGTTCAGGCCATCATCGATATAGATGGCATCCTTGACTTTACCGATCCAAATGAAAGTGCAAAAGACAATAACCCTGCCCGTCGATCAGCCGGAGCCTACTGGTTTGGAGCTACCTTTAACGAAGCCCCTGAAAAGTGGATCGAAGCATCTCCAATCAGTTATGCCGGGATAAATACACCCCCAATATTATTTATCAATAGCTCTCTACCCCGGTTTCATGCAGGAAGAGATAGTGTAATTGCAATTTTAAATAGTCATCACATTTATTCTGAAGTTCATACCATCTCGAATACACCTCACCCCTTCTGGTTGTTCCATCCGTGGTTTGAAACTACGGTGGAGTATATGGTTACTTTTTTGGATAAAACTTTAAAATAATATGATAGTGAAAAAGTTATATTATGTGGCAATTTGCCCTCTTCTGTTCCTGTTAAGCTGGACAAATAATCCTGAAGAAATCCATTCTCCAAATCTTACCGTTTCTCCTAACGGACGATTTTTGATAGCCGGTGATCAGCCATTTTTCTGGTTAGGCGATACGGGTTGGCTCTCATTAAGCAAACTCAATCCTGAAGAGATGGAAAAATACCTCGAAAACAGAAGGGTGAAAGGATTTAATGTAATCCAGGTTATGATTTTACATACCCTTTCTGCGGTGAACAGAAATGGTGATTCTGCTTTGGTTCACAGAAATATTGCACAACCGCTGCTAACTCATTCAAAATCTGAAAGTAGTCATAGATCTTCCGGTTACTGGGAAAGTCTCGATTTTATGATCGATCTCGCAGCAAAAAAAGGGATCTACCTGGCCCTGGTCCCTATCTGGGGGACAAATGTTAAAGCTGGTCAGGTAAGTGCAAAACAGGCCGAGATATATGCCCGGTTTCTTGCGAAACGGTATAACAACAAATCAAATATCATTTGGCTGAATGGAGGTGACGTTCGCGGAGACGATTCTATCTCTACCTGGAGAACCATTGGGAATACGCTCAAAAAATATGATCCTGGTCACCTTGTCTCTTTTCATCCATTTGGACGTACACAATCCTCCCAATGGTTTCACGGTGAACCATGGCTCGATTTCAACATGTTCCAGTCGGGTCACCGCCGATATAATCAGGATACTCTCGCCAACGAAACCCGGTATGGAGAAGATAATTGGCGTTACATTCTCTCCGATTACAGCAAAAAACCGGTAAAACCTACGCTGGATGGGGAACCATCTTATGAAGGTATACCGCAGGGGCTACACGACACCCTGCAACCCCGGTGGACCGACAACGATATTCGTCGTTATGCCTATTGGTCAGTTTTTTCCGGCGGATGTGGATTTACCTACGGAAATAATTCCGTCATGCAATTTTACAAACCTGGTGGAGAACCGGGATCTTATGGCGCTACGAATCCCTGGTTCCTTGCGTTGGATGATCCGGGCGCAGGACAAATGGTCTGGTTGAAAAACCTGATGTTAAAATACCACTTTGAATCACTTTCTCCCGATCCCTCCATATTGATGAATCAGGGTGAAAGATACAATCATCTGGTGGCATTAAGAGGAGATAAATGTGTTCTGGTTTACACCTTCAATGGCCGATCCATAAAACTGAATATGAATTTATTATCCGGTTCTCAATTCCAATATAAATGGTTTTGTCCGCGAAATGGAACTGTTATTGATCAGGGCAAAATCGCAAAAGATCAGTTATTGGAATTTGATCCACCCGGAGTTCAGGCCAACGGAAACGATTGGGTTTTAATACTGATCAATTCTTAACCAACAATAATTTTAAATGTATTAACTTCTAATCCTATGCGTACAGTTTTCGAGACAGATTCGTTTTATAGATTTTTTGCCAGTGGAGCTTTTGTGATATTGCTGATGTTTTCGGCAACAATTTCGCCAGCCAGAAACTACGACTTTATAGTTGCAAAAGATGGGAGTGGTGATTTTACAACAATCCAAAAAGCGATTGATAATTGCAAGGCTTTTCCGGACCAAAGGATCACCATATTCGTGAAAAACGGATTCTATAAGGAGAAGTTGATCGTTCCATCCTGCAACACGCAATTGTCAATCGTTGGCGAAAGTGCTAACAAAACCATTATCTCTTTTGACGACCATTTTAATAAAATAAACCGGGGACGAAACAGTACTTTCTATACCTATACTTTGAAGGTCGAAGCAAACGATTTCAGGCTCGGGAATATTACAGTTGAAAATTCAGCAGGACCAGTCGGTCAAGCGGTAGCCCTGCATATTGAAGGTGACCGGTGCGTTTTTATCGACTGCCGCTTTCTGGGCAACCAGGATACCGTTTATGCAGCAGGCAGGTTCAGCCGGACGCTTTTTACGGATTGCTACATTGAAGGTACCACCGATTTTATTTTTGGGGAGGCTACTGCATTGTTTGAAAAATGTTCCATTCACTGTAAAGCAAATTCATTTATTACTGCTGCAAGTACCCCGGAAGGTAAACCTTTTGGCTTCGTTTTTCAAAGTTGCAAAATCTCAGCCGATGATGGCGTTAATAAAGTTTTTCTGGGTCGTCCATGGCGAAGTTTTGCAAGGGTAGCCTTCCTGAATTGTGAAATGGGTTCATTTATACTTCCTGAAGGATGGAATAACTGGTCAAAAGCCGAAAACGAAAAAACAGTTTTTTTCGCCGAATATAACAATTCAGGATTGGGCGCTAATACCCGGCAGCGTGTCCCCTGGTCAAAAAAAATGAATCATAACGAAGCTTCAAAATTTAATAAAAGGGAGGTTTGTGGTGATTTAGGTTGGGAAATTCAGCACAATCCCAAATGGTATGATTCAGGTTTATAATTTGAAGTAATTAAAAAAAACAGTAACCCTATTTGTTATGAAATTTCTCAAACCACTTTTATTTCTGGTTACAACAGTCCTACTTTCTGACACAGCCGTATCTCAGATCAATCCCAAAAATAGTTTAAATGAAGACTTATATAATGGGATTGAATTTAAGATGCCCTGTGTTAAAGAACCAGTCATTCCCGCCAACAAAGTTTCGATCACCGATTTTGGTGCCCAGAATGGTGGAGTGGTACTCTGTACTCAGGCCTTCTCAGATGCTATTGATGCTGTTTCGAAGAGAGGTGGTGGTAAGGTAATTGTTCCCCGTGGAATATGGCTAACCGGTCCAATTACCATGAAAAGCAATCTCGAACTGTTTACGGAAGAAGGGGCCTTGATTGTTTTCAGTACCGATAAAAATTTGTATCCTTTGGTTAAAACGAATTTCGAAGGATTTGATACCTATCGTTGTGTTTCCCCGGTTAACGGGAGGAATCTGCAAAATATTTGCATCACCGGGAAAGGTATATTTGATGGTTCAGGTGATGCTTGGCGGGCAGTTAAAAAAGAGAAACTGACCGATGGACAATGGAAAAAACTGGTAGCCTCTGGGGGTCTGGTAAGTGAAAACGGTAAAACCTGGTATCCTTCTCAACAATTCATTAATGGAGAGAAGGTCGCTGAGATGAATGTCCCGCGATCGTTTAAAACCAAATCAGAATTTGAACAGGTCAGGGATTTTCTCCGCCCGGTAATGATCAGCCTTATTTCGTGTAAAAGGGTGTTGATTGATGGTCCCACCTTTCAGAACTCGCCGGCATGGTGCATCCATCCGCTAATGTGCGAAGATTTTACCCTTCGCAATACAACGGTGCGTAATCCCTGGTATTCGCAAAATGGTGATGGAATTGACATTGAGTCGTGCAAAAACAGTATCATTCATGATTCCAATTTCGATGTTGGGGACGATGCCATCTGTATCAAATCTGGTAAAGACAAGGAGGGACGCGACCGGGGAATTCCCAACGAAAACCTGATTGTGAAAAATTGTGTCGTCTATCACGGTCATGGTGGCGTTACCGTAGGAAGTGAGATGTCGGGTGGTGTACGCAACCTCCACGTTTCGAACTGCACGTTTATAGGAACAGATGTCGGCCTCCGCTTTAAAAGTAACCGGGGTCGCGGAGGCGTTGTTGAAAACATCTACATTTCAGATATTGAGATGATGAATATCCCTACACAGGCCATTTCGTTTAACCTTTATTACAGCGGGAGATCAGCATCCGAAGATCTGGATGCCGGAGAGAACGGGGCAGTTGAGAAGTTATTGCCTGTTACAGAGGAAACCCCCCAGTTTAAAAATATTTTTATCCGTGATGTCAATTGCAAAGGGGCTTATCAGGGTATATTCCTGCAGGGACTGCCCGAAATGAAACTTGAAAATATCACACTGGAAAATATTCAAATGGAGTCTGATTATGGGTTGATTTGCGCAGATGCCAAAAATGTGAAAATAAAAAATCTAACCCTGAAAATAAAAAAAACACCCGCGATTGACCTCAAAAATAGTCTTGAAGTCCTGATTGATGGTCTGATTACTCCGAAAGAAGAATTACCGCTTATTCACATATCCGGCGCCGGAACCGGAATTACAAGTTTTAAAAACGCCGGGATTACCAATTCCCAAAAACAGATCCTGATAGAAAAAGTGGTGCCCAAAAACATGGTCAACTGGTAAAAAAACAGATGGACTATAACTGAATTCCCGAAAGCTTTGTTGAATTCGTTTTAAAATAATTATTTTTGATCACAATAACCCAATCCTGATATAACGATCATAAATTATTGTAAGGCGTAAACAATCTAAATGAATTCAAACCACATTACAGTTATCGGAAGCAGCAATACCGATATGGTTATCAAGACCAGTAAATTACCTGCTCCGGGTGAAACGATCCTGGGGGGTGATTTTTTTATGAATGCCGGCGGTAAAGGGGCCAATCAGGCTGTCGCAGCCGCACGTTTAGGTGGTAAGGTAAGTTTCATTGCAAAAACAGGTGATGATGTCTTTGGGAAACAGGCAAGACAACTATTTGAAATTGAAAATATCAATACCAATAATCTCTTAATTGATGCAGGTCACCCTTCAGGTGTTGCACTCATAACCGTTGATGCCCATGGCGAAAACTGTATCGTCGTTGCGCCGGGATCAAACAGTTACCTCACCAAAAACGATATTGATTATGCCCTTGAAGAGATTCTCAGTTCAGCACTGATTTTGATGCAACTGGAAATTCCCCTCGAAACGGTCACTTATGTAGCTAATATCGCCCATAAGGCGGGCAAAAAGATCATCCTTAATCCGGCCCCTGCTGCAAAAATCTCCGATGACCTCCTGTCCAAACTCTATATGATCACCCCCAATGAAACAGAGGCTGAACTGATCTCAGGAATTGCCGTTACGGATACCGAATCAGCAATCCTTGCCGCACAGAACCTTTGCGAGCGTGGTGTTAAAGTGGTAATTATCACATTAGGAAGTAAAGGCGCCTTACTTTATACAGGAGATGGAGCAAGATTAACCGAATCACCTAAAGTGGAAGCGGTTGATACAACCGCAGCGGGTGATGTGTTTAACGGTGCTGTGGCTGTTGCAATTTCTGAGGGTATGGAACTCGAAGAAGCGGTAAAATTCGCGTGTAAGGCAGCAGCTATCTCGGTAACCAGAATGGGAGCACAGGCATCCGCACCTTACAGAAATGAATTAGACTTGAAATAATTTGAATTATAGATATCGTATAAATCACTGAATATGAGACTAAATTTTTTGATATTGATCGTTCCTGCCCTTTTGTTGTCTGTTACCGTGCCGGCACAACCAGCTGGCAAGATCACACCAGG
The DNA here is from genome assembly GCA_963675995.2 of Prolixibacteraceae bacterium. GTDB lineage: Bacteria > Bacteroidota > Bacteroidia > Bacteroidales > Prolixibacteraceae > JAAFHB01. Next base: position 988,997 of record CAXXIY010000001.1, read on the forward strand.
TACAAAGACGATTTCAACCGGGCAACTCAGAGATAAAATTGCCGGTGGATGGGCTGGTAAGATGATCGGGGTTACTTATGGTGCTCCTACCGAATTTAAAGCCCAGGGCAAAACCTTTGATGAACCAATCAACTGGCATCCCTCTGATGTAAAAGGGTCGCTTTGGCAGGATGATCTCTATGTTCAGCTCACCTTTCTGATGACCATGGATCAATTTGGTATTGATGCACCTGCCAAAAAATTTCAGGAACTGTTTGCCAAAGCTGGTTATGAACTATGGCACGCCAATGTACAGGGGCGAAAAAATTATTTTGACAGCATTTTTCCACCCCAATCGGGACACCCAGACTACAACATCCATGCCGATGACATTGATTTTCAAATAGAGGCCGATTATATTGGATTTATGTGTCCGGGGATGCCCCAAACGTCAAACAAGATTGCCGATAAAATTGGGCACATCATGAACTATGGCGACGGCGTTTATGGCGGAGCATTTATTGGCGCCCTCTATTCCCAGGCCTATTTCGAAAACGATATCCGCAAATTGGTCGAATCGGCACTTCAGTCGCTTCCTGCCAAAAGTGATTACTATAAAATTGTAAAAGATGCCATCCTCCTGCACGACCACTTCCCCACCGACTGGCGTGCGGCATGGAAAGAGCTGGAGACCAAATGGGGAAGTGAGCACATTTGTGATGCGGGTACTTCCTCAAATATTGATGCTAAATTTAATGGCGCCTTTATCGTAATCGGCCTACTCTATGGCGAAGGCGACCCGGTGAAGACAATGGAGATTACTACCCGGTGCGGACAGGATTCTGATTGCAATCCGTCAAATGCAATGGCCGTTCTCGGTGTTATAAAAGGACTCAGCGGATTACCAAAAGAATATCAGAATGCGATTAGGAACATGGGGGATTCGCTGTTTGTTTTTACCGACTACTCCTTTAATAAAGCGGTGAAACAAACTTTGAAATATGCCAAAATGCTTGCGTTAAGGAATGGTGGTGTGGTAAACGAAAAGGAAATTAAGATTAAAGTTCAATCACCTCAACCTTTTGCCCTTGAAATGGCATTTCCCAAACTTGTCTTCAATCGGACAGTTGGCGTTTTTGAAAAAGATGGCTGGGAATTTAAAGGGAAATGGGAAACTTTCACGAAGGACAATCCCAAGGCAAAATATAGTGGCAAAGCAGGTGATGAAGCCATTTTTAAATTCGAAGGTACAGGAGTTTCAATAAATGGGAATTGGTTCCGCGATTGCGGAAAAGCCGACATTTTTGTCGACGGGGAGCTGAAAAGAACCATTGATGCCTATTTCTGGCATGCCAAACAGACCCACAACAATATGGATTTATACCATATCACCAATCTTCAACAGGGAAAACATACCGTTAAGATTGTAGTAAAAGGGGAGAAACGTCCTGAAGCTACAGCAGCAAATCTCTATCTTACCAAGGCAATTGTCTTTAAAACAGGCAATAAAACAAATGAGAATTATAAATTTTCATTTCAGAAGTAATTTAAGGTCATGGCAATTAGAATAATTTGATTTCAAATACAACTTAATATTTATACATTGCGTAGGTTCTATGACTTTTCGTGCGGATAATATCAATTGTGATCTTATTGCCCCGAAGATTCGGGAGCAATTGGTAACTTGCAGCTGGTAGATTTCCGATTAGAGAAAATAGATTTTTCAGAACAAGGTAAACAAAGAATATCAATTAGTTAGATGTATTCAAGCCAATTGCCAGTAGCTAAAGGCAAGCCGCGAATCAATAAACTATGAGCTGTAAGGAATCCTATTTTACCCATTAAGATCGTCAAAGCACCTATTATAAACATTATCAATCTATTATAAATTAGAACAATGACCCTTAAACTAACAGTAAAGCTTTTAATTTCTGCAGCTCTTTTGATTTTGATCTCTTGTCAATCGCCAAAACCAATTTTTGTCGAGCCGGTTAAAATTATCTTCGACAGTGATATGGGTCCTGACTATGACGATGTAGGTGCACTTACTGTATTACACGCTTTTGCAGACAGCGGAAAGGCGGAGATTCTGGCAACCATGGCCTCAAATAAATATGGACTGGTTGCACCATGTCTGGATGTAATCAACACCTACTATGGTCGTCCGGGTATACCTGTCGGATCACCCAAAACCCATGGAGTTACTTTTGATTGCAGCCAGCACTGGACTGATTCACTCACCGCAAATTATCCCCATCAGATTAAATCAAACGATCAGGCGCAGGATGCTGTTCTGTTATACCGTAAAATTCTTTCCTCACAACCCGATACCTCTGTCGTAATCGTAACGGTAGGTTTCCTTACTAATCTGAACGATCTGTTACTTTCGCCTTCTGACGCTCTATCTCCGTTAAACGGAAAGGACCTGGTGATCAAAAAGGTAAAACACCTTGTATCCATGGCGGGAAAATTTCCTGAAGGCTGGGAATTCAATGTAAAGGAAGATTCCACATCATCGAAATATGTTTTTGATAACTGGCCTACGAAGATAATCTTAAGTGGATTTGAGATCGGGGAGAAAATATTTACAGGGACGAAGCTGATCAAGAGCAATCTGAAAAGCCCTGCAAAAATGGCTTTTGGTATCGCGATCCCAATGTCGCATGGAGATAAAAATGGCCGGATGAGCTGGGATCAGAGCGCCGTATTAACAGCTGTTCTTGGAACTTCACCTAATTTTGGTGAGATAAAAGGGAGGATGGTTGCCGAACCTTCAGGATTTAACCGGTGGAAAAGTGATGAAAACGGAAGGCATACTTACCTCGTTTTTAAGAAATCTCCCGAAGAGCTTTCGGAACTGATTGAAAAATACATGATGCACGAAACCCAAGTCCGAAAGTAAAGGATAGGAGGAAGCAGCCGAAAATGAAAAATGCAAAGTGACAATTGAAAAATGGATAAATTACGGGTAGATCTGCACTTGGGTTGACCTACCTCCATTTTAACAAATACCCCTGTTTTGCCTTTTTTTATTTTGCAACTTTCATTTTGACTTTTTTAACGCTCTGGCCTTTCAAAGATTATTCTATTTATAAACCAAAAAACTGAATATTATGTACATTGTTGAATCTTATTCTGTTGCTGTAATCCTCACAGTAATCACAATGCTTTGCTGGGGATCGTGGGCCAATACCCAGAAGCTGGCTGCTAAAACCTGGCGCTTTGAATTGTTCTACTGGGATTATGTACTGGGTATTGTCCTTTTCTCGTTGATTCTGGGATATTCTTTAGGTAGCACAGGAACTCAGGGGATGGGATTTGCAGATAGTCTTCGTCAGGCTAACTGGTCCAGTACTTCCAGTGCATTAGCCGGAGGAATGATTTTTAACCTTGCCAATATACTGATTGTGGCAGCTATTGCCATTGCCGGAATGTCGGTCGCCTTCCCGGTAGGTATCGGAATAGCATTGGTTTTAGGTGTAATCATTAATTATATTGCTTCACCACAAGGAGATGCAATATTGCTTTTTAGCGGAGTTGCGCTGGTTGGTCTTGCAATTGTTATTGACGCATTGGCCTACCGGAAGAAAGCAACTCAGGCGAAAAAGGTTCCTGCCACAGGGATTATTCTCTCAGTGGTCGGAGGTGTTTTGATGGCACTATTTTACCGTTTTGTGGCCAGTTCCATGGCGACAAACCCTTTAAACCCAGAAGCGGGTAAGTTAACCCCCTATGCTGCTGTATTTATTTTTGCACTGGGAATATTCATCAGCAACTTTCTGATTAATACAGTCCTGATGAAAAAACCCGTAGAGGGTGAGCCGGTAACCTATTCCCAATATTTCAAGGGATCGCTGAAGGAACACCTCACGGGAATTTTAGGCGGGATGATCTGGTGCATAGGTATGTCACTGAGCATACTGGCAGCAAATAAGGCGGGATTTGCAATATCTTACGGTCTTGGGCAGGGCGCCACTCTCATTGCAGCACTCTGGGGGGTATTTATATGGAAGGAGTTTAAAAACTCACCCAAAGGGGTAAACACCCTGTTGACTTTAATGTTTCTGCTTTTTGTAGCCGGTCTCGGACTGATTATTCTTGCCGGTAGCTAATTGCTGATCTCCCCAAACAGATACATATCTTCATCTGTCCCCCTTATTTCGGTAAGGGTGACAGCATGAACCGTGTTTTTCAATTCGCCGGAGACTTTAAACCGAACCGGAACATAATGTTGCCCATACCCGTTGGCTATACCTTGGATAATTTTCTCAATCAGTACATTCTCAGATTGACCGATAAAGGAGTTGAAATATCGCATTTTATTCTCCACCGAAAGCTCCCTTACCTGGAGTGACCTCGCGTTTTTCACTTTTTCATGAATATGATTTTCAAGCCTTTCCGCCCTTGTCCCCTTCCTTACGGAGTATTTAAAGGTGTGTATATGACTGAAATTAAATTCATTAACTGCATCAAGTGTCTGCTGAAACTCCTCTTCGGTTTCACCGGGAAAACCAACTATAATATCGGTCGTAAAGTTGAAGTCAGGGTAAACAGATCTGAAGAGTTTGATCGTTTTGCGGAATTGTTCCACATCGTACATCCTGCGCATCCGCAAAAGCGTCTTCTCAGATCCGCTTTGCAGACAAAGGTGGAGGTGTGGCATCAGTTTAGGGTTGGCAAAAAGTTTCACAAAGTCATCGCCAAAACCATCAGGTTCAAGCGACGAAATTCTTACCCTGAAATCTCCCGGAACCTCCAGAATTTGTGCCAGCAAACCTTCAAAGCGAACTAATCCGTCTTCGTAACGGCCAATATTCACGCCAGTGATCACAATTTCCTTAAATCCATTCTCGATCGTTTTCCTCACACTCTCGAGCACATCGGAAACTGGTCGCGAGACAGCTCTACCCCTGACCATTGGAATAATACAGAACGTACAAAAATTATCACAACCATCCTGAATCTTAACAGCGCTACGGGTGTGGAGGCTTTTTCGGACCGGCTCATACCGGAAAACATCCTCAGGTAACTTGTCAGGATGCAGAATTTCGCCCGAAAAATGGGCATCGACCAAAGCAAGGATGGAGCTTTTTCGGCTATTTTCAACTACAAAAGTGATGTTCTCCTGGCTTTCGAGTTTCTCCTTAAAATTGTTGGCCATACAACCAGTCACCACAACAACTGCATTTTTGGATTTGCGGGCAGCCTGACTAATCACCGTTCTCGATTTCTGATCGCTCTGATTGGTTACCGTACAGGTGTTTACAATTACCACATCAGGCGAGGAATTCGTGTCAACCAATTCGTAACCGGCCTCGCTAAAATCGGTAACCAGTGCATCAGTTTCGTACTGGTTAAGTCTGCAGCCTAATGTTTTAAAGGCGACAGTCTTCTTTTTATTTGTTATCACAGATTTGTTCTTCAGATAATACAAGATTTGAGCTACTCCTCTTTTCATTTTCAACTAATACTCCACTCATCGAAAAATGGGTAGCCGAGGTAATTTTGACATCTACTATTTTTCCCATCAGTGAATCATCGTGCTGATCGAGCCGGACGATGATTTTACCTTCTGTCAGTCCGGTTGAAAAGCCGGTTTTCCGGTCAGTTCCATTGACCAGCATACGGACGGTTTTACCCACCAAAGTTGAATTGTATTCGTGAGAGTAGATCTTCAAAACTTCGGACAGGCGATGAAGCCGGTCTTTTTTAATGTCGGATGAAACCTCATCCTCCCAACGGTAACTTGCGGCTCCTGGTCGTGGCGAATACATTGCAATATAGGCCATGTTGAATTTAAACGTCTCCATTGCAGCAATGGTATTCTGAAATTCCTCTTCCCCTTCACCCGTAAATCCGACAATAATGTCAGTAAATAAGGTTGCCTGGGGAATCAGTTCCCGGATGTCGGCTACAATGCGACGGTATTTATCCATCGAGTGACGCCGGTTCATCTTGATCAGCACCCGCTCATCGCCACTCTGCATTGGCAGATGGATCTGTTTTGCCAGGCAATCATAGCTGGCAATCACTTCAATAACTTCACGGTTCATATCCTGTGGATGGGGTGAGGTGAAATAGACCCAGAATTCATGTTCTGAACTCTTCCCAAACTCCCCAATCTGCCTGAGCAATTCAGCAAAACTGACCTCCTCACCGTTTTTGTCAAGACCGTAGGAATTTACATTCTGTCCCAAAAGGGTGATCGACTTATATCCCTGACTGACCAGATGAGCGATCTCTTCGATAATCTCACCAGAAGGACGGGAAACTTCACGTCCCCTCGTATAGGGAACTGCACAAAACGTACAAAATTTATCACAACCGTTCTGAATCGGAACAAACGCCTCGTAAGTCGACTGGTATTTAGGTTTGATGTTCCACATTCCGGCAATATGCTCATTTTTGGGCATCACCGGTTGGGGCATTTTAAGTCCTGCCGGCGAGACTACGCCATATCCGCGGATCATTTCGGGAAGTTGTTCCAGTTCGCTCATTTGAAAGATGAGATCAAAGGTTTTCAGAAACTTCTCCTTGTCAGCAGGAAGAAGGCAACCAGAAACAAAGGTGATCAGGTTCCGTTTGTTCTTCCATTTGTTCCATTGCGCAATCTTGTTGTACACCTTGTCGATCGGTTTTTGCCTCACCGAACAGGCCAGAATACCCAACAGGCTGGCATCTTCCTCCTTCTCTGTCCTGACATAACCCATCCCTTCAAGAACAGAACTAACCCGCTCACTATCTGAGAGATTCATCTGGCAACCCAATGTAATCAGGTGATATTTCATTTTATATTTTGTTTTCCGTATAAATTTACAGCAGCTGGCAACTGGCTAAAAATAGACTTCGCAATGGATCTGATCGCGGGCAAAACCTTTTTGCTTAAGGATTTCCAGCGCATCAAAAATCATTTCGCTGTTTCCACAAAGGTCAAACTGAGTTTCGGGTGCAAATTTACAGGTTTTTAAATAACCGGTAAGACGTCCGTGATAATCCCCGTTTTTGTCCCGGCTGGTACAAAGGGTGTACCTGTCGGTGGCATATTCATTACGGTCGTATGCCTCCCTTGAATAACGAACACCATGGATTAACTGATAGTCAATCTCAGGATAAGTATGAACAATACTTCTGAAGGGGGCAATCCCTGTCCCACTGGCAATAAAGACAAATTTTCCTTTTGCAGCCAGCTCCGGTTCCATTCCAAATTTTCCGAACGGGCCGTGCACCTCCACCATATTACCCGGTTTAAGCTTTCTCAACCTCGGCGTGAAATAACCATTTTCGACCTCCTTTACCAGCACCTCCAGATTTTCATCGTTTTCACCACTATAAATAGAATATTCCCGGCTTTGATTTCCGCCAACGATTCCCATCGAAATATGCTGTCCGGCTTTAAACGCAAAACGTGCCTTTGGCAACTTCAACGAGAATGTTTCATCTGTCAGATATCTGATATCCTCAACCTTATAAAAGCTCTCGTCCATTTTCATGTCGGGCTTCATCAAACTCATCATGACCTTAAATTTTGGAGTGCAAAATTAATCAATTATTTCCTAATTAAGACTTATTTGTCTTTTAATAGACCATAAAGTGTCTCCCGATCATTTACAAACCCCAAACAGAGATCTGTTTGATCCCATTTTTGTTGCCAATAAATTGATTATCCATAGTAATTACCTGTTTTGGGTAATGATCGTTTATTCGTTCAAGATTCCCAAACTCCTTTTCAATGACTTTTCCATCTGTAAGAAGATAGGTAACCTGGATATTTAGCTTTTCATTCCCTCACCCGGCGACAAAATCAATTTCCTTTTCATTAAGTGTTCCAACAAAAACAGAATAAATTTCTTTCCTCTTTATATTGTAACGAGGAATTTCGTGTATCAACTAAGTCTTCTTAAGATAGTGAAGGTAACTTGAAATAGTGTCATGTGTTGCGTTAATTTTATGGCTTTTGAAACAATTAACAATATTATTTACGGAAAATAATCTTCCATTCTGGCTTACAAGATATCCGAAAAGGCTTTCGAGTAATCATGCATCCTGAATGTGATATCGCTGAACAATATCTCTCAGGATGATCGTGCCGCGTAGTGATTTTATATAATGGAGCCTCATTTCTTCACTGTCAATATGGAGCAATTCGGGTAATCCGCAAGATTTCAGGTACCTGATCATACTTTCCCGGTTACGGGAAATAGTACACAATTCAGTAAATTCATAAAAGGGAAATGGGAAAATTGTAAATAATACATATCTTCCACTAAGAAGCGTTGCTAATTCACCCGATAGTAATGTAGCATTTGATCCCGTAATCTAAACTTCAAATTCATCGACTATGTTTTGAGAATAGGAGTTTACCAACTTCTCCCATCCAGAAACTAATTGAATTTCATCAATAAACAGACAAATCCGACCTTGGGGATTAAGTGTTTTACGATCTCTCCATTCCACGAGTTGTATTTTTTGAGCGATTCAACCTATTCCATCATAGTCGAATCTTTTTACTAATATATCCCATTATTCTGATATTTCTGAATTTGTCTCATTTTCAATTACATATATCAAATTTATTCGAATACATTCAGTTAGATGAATCAGTTACGATATAAAATTTCACCTTCTTATCTTCAAAAATCAAACCTTCGTCCAATTTAGGTGTTTGATATGAAAATGCAGATGATGGCAAAGGGTGAAGAATACTCCAGGGCAGAACAACAATTATTTCCAGTTAAGGTGACCGATAATATAGAGTTATCTCCGGGTGTCTTTCTGATTTCCTGGAGGCAAAAAGTGCCATTTATCCCTGGTCAGGTGGTAAAACTGGCACTCGATCGACTGCAGCCGCCTCGTATTTACAGTGTTTGTAGCGGGACTTCGGAGGATAAATTCAGTGTTTTATTCAATATTAAGGAGGAGGGGTACCTCACTCCGCGACTGGCTGCGGCAATTCCGGGTGATGAGCTTTTAGTTTCCAAACCTTATGGCCGCTTTCATGGCGATCACACCCCGGCCTACTGGATTGCGACAGGGACTGGAATTGCCCCTTTTTACAGCATGTTTCGGTCGGGATTATCCGATCAGAAAATTTTGATCCATGGTGCACGAAATCTGAGTCAGTTCTACTTTGAAGAGGAGCTGGAATGGGCGCTGGGCGATCGTTATATCCGTTGCTGTTCCGGTGAACAATCCTGCAATGTCTTTCCCGGACGGGTGACCAGCTATCTCAATGAAAGAAATCACTTCCCAAAAGATTATAAATACTACCTTTGCGGCAAGTCGCTGATGGTGGTTGATGTTCGTGATCTTTTAATATCCAAAGGGATACCCTACGAGCATATTTTTGCTGAGATCTACTTTTAAGCCATTTGTGACCCAAAGTCAGGAAAATTTCAAAATTAAAATTTCACGGTGATGAAGGATCCACTCTTTGGCAAAAATTTAATCGAGTTACAGGAGCTTAGTCTGGCACTCGGGTTACCTAAATTTACCGGAAAACAATTGGCCGACTGGCTTTACAAAAAGGAGGTCAGTTCGATTGACGAGATGAGCAATCTTTCGAAGAAGGCCCGTGAGTTGCTCAACGAAAAATATGAATTTGGACTTTCGTCCCCCTCCAAAGTTCAGGTGAGCATAGACGGGACAAAAAAGTACCTCTTCCCTACCCAGCACAATAAATTCATCGAAACGGCGATGATACCCGATGATGACCGCAAAACGGTGTGCGTTTCGACGCAGGTGGGATGCAAGATGGGTTGTCTTTTCTGCATGACGGGTAAGCAGGGTTTTCAGGGACAGCTTACTGCAGGAGAAATTGTAAATCAGATCAGAAGCATTGAGGAGCATGGCGAAGTTTCCAACATTGTTTATATGGGGATGGGTGAACCATTCGATAATCTGGAAGCCGTTCTGAAAAGTCTGGATATCCTGACCTCAGATTGGGGATACGCCATGAGTCCGCGTCGCATCACCGTCTCCTCAATTGGGATTATACCGGCTATGATCCGGTTCCTCAACGAAAGCGAAGCGCATCTGGCCATCAGTCTTCATACCCCGTTTGATGAGGAGCGGCGCAAACTCATGCCAGTTCAGATCGCCTATCCGATTGCAGAAGTTGTAAATGAGATCAAAGGGTGGGATTTTGGCCGGCAACGCAGGGTATCATTCGAATATATTCTATTTAAAGGACTAAATGACAGCGCCTATCATGTCCGTGAACTTGTAAGACTTTTATCCGGAATCAGGTGCCGGATCAACCTGATCCGTTTTCACCCCGTCCCGGGAACGCCATTGGAGAGCCCCGATGAAGAGACGATCAACAGTTTCAGGGATCAGCTGAATGCAAAAGGCATCACCACAACCATCAGGGCATCAAGGGGTCAGGATATTTATGCCGCTTGCGGGCTATTATCGACTAAGGGATTGATATCCTAAAAAGGAACAGTAGTTTGCCAATATTAGCTATGCTGACATTTTCGATTTTTGCAGTAAATAATCAATCAGGCGATGTTGAATTGTAAAACATTACTGCGTCGCAGTTTCATCTTTGTAGAAATAAATAAAAGAACAGAATGAAGCCACGACGTGGCTTCATCTACATAAAACATTAATATACAATAAATTAAAACAGCTATAAAGTTTCAAATATAAAATCACTTCTTCCCGATGCTTCTGTTTTTAAAGCTCGAAATATCGATCAGACCCTGGGTATCGTCGTCAAAGCTGATCGCGATGCTGTCGCCTGGTTGGGTAACCGGAAATTCGTTGGATATCTGTGACGAACCGATAAAAATATTTGTCTTCCCCTCTATCGTAAAATAATAAAAACTGTTACCATTCTTGACATCTGAATTGATGCGCTGTACTACTGAATTGATTATCATTTTTTTGGTTGCACTTTTGGGGTTGATTTTATTCCCGGCCATGTTAAAGGCATTTTTGTATGCCATCAGGGTCTCTGTCAGCGTATTACCTACTCCAACAATGGTATAATCTTCGATAGCCACCATTGCAAACATCTTCACCAGACCACCATCATCCTTCAAAGTCATCACGTAGGTCGGAATATTGTTGATATTGTAGGGAACCGGCTGTGAAGCGGAAAACCGTTTTTCCTGCACTTTTCCGCGTGCAGATTTCTGAGCGGCAGCTTCGGTTGCTCCGCTTTGTTTGTACCATACGGCCTTTTTAGTCCGGGTATCAACCAATACAAAACCAACCGTAGCTTCATCGGCTCCGACTGAAGTAAGTCCTGTGTACCAGTAGGATTTGTTATCCTCACCATAAACCAGCGTTACCCCTTGGGTAATCTGTAATTTGTTCTCGTTTGAGAAATTCCAGTATCCCTTAACATAATTTCCCCAGTCACCAAGTTGGTTTTCAATAAAATTATCTGGCTGGATACGGTCAACCCATGCCGGGGTGTTCTCAATACCATATTCTTCACATTTTCCAGTTTCAGTGTTCACCAGCACTACCCCTGTGGCATTCTCGCCAAAAAAGCCGATTGTTTTCTTGTATTTTGTGACCACCCAATACGGAACTCCGTCATCATCAATTTCAAAACTGTAGTCAGTCAATCCGACATTATAAAAACCACTCATGTAAAGATGACGTTCCAAATAATCATTAAAATAGGCTTCAGGCTGATATTTGATTCGAATCTTCTTTCCTTTGACCTCCTGGACTAGTTTTACGTCGCGTTCGTTCGAGGCGTTCACCATTACATAGCCATTCGTCCCCGATTCATTCTGGTTCCACATGAAAAAACCCGAATGTAAAAGCGGGGCTACCCAGTAAAGTTCGTTCTTTACCTTTTGAATATTGAATGTGCCCAGACGAACCTGGCTACCCAGTGCTGGTTGTGCACCAAGAATTTTATCTCCGAGGATATTGGCAAGTGACTGATCCACCACCCTCACCTTTTCCATCGATATAGGGGCCATATGTGTCGACAAGTTTTCTCCAATCTCAACCGTACCGATTAAATTCCGGTATTCTGAAGTGTGAAGTATTGGCATCGAAGTGATCATTGGTACAACTGTCGAATAGACCAACAAAATGACCAGAATTCCAGTGGAAATTTTACTGTTCGATTTCAGCTGAAAAGTCTGAACACCATCAATGTTTATCGGTAGAACATTCATATTCAAGGCGAACCAGATCAACGTCAAGATGGCCAGTCCCAAAGGCAATCCCCAGAAACCATAGGCTATTACCGGCATTCCAACATAGAGCATTACCAGAGCAGCGATAACGATTATGATCAATGCTAAAACTTTTTTCATCTTCAGAAAATATTTTGTATTTATGAATTAAATCGATTTAAATCGCGCAATTTAGCACTTTAAACCCGGCAAAATTACGATTTCTGTTTCGGCCCGGACCGTTTCACTGTTTCCCGCAAATTAAAATTGAAGAGTGGTGTCCGACGAAAAAGCTTCCGGTTGTTAAGTGTGCAATTGATTAATCCATTATGGATTCTCGACCGGGCTACCAGCCCACGAATTTAAAACCATTTGAAAAAGAGCCAGCTGCAACGAAGATACCGGCAGAAATTCCGTCCACCTGATTACTCACCGAATGAGGTGTCAGACTAAGTCCATTCACTTTTACGATATTCCGATCCCACAAGTTATGTGTATTCCACTGTAAACAAAGCAATTGCCAAAACACATGCGATAACCTCTTGTTCCCCAGACTTAAGCATTTGTTTTGTCAGAACAGATCCGACGAAAAAAACACCATGGAAAGAATCAAAAACAAATTCAGGGTATCGGTGAGATTAATCAACTGTGGTTGTAATCTCAGGAATGCCCCCCAACAATGATCCGCATAATTTTAAGGTTAAGCACAATAAATCGCCAGGCCTGCCATAACAGGTTACGGCGCCAGAACCGGGTTCCTCCGGTTGGTATGGGAGGATATGACTCATCGTAATATCCGCGAACTATATTTTTTGCCATCACATTTGTTTTACTAAATCATTAAATTTGAATAATTTACTCAGGAAGCAGCCACCAGAATGGGTAACCTTTTGCTTTATGTATAAACATATAATGCAGAAACAGTTTAATCCAGTGTCCCGCCAAACCGGCTTCGCCAACGGTGTAATTAAGGTCGCGTCCCCACTCCGGAAACTTCTGCCAGTCGGGGACAATCGGGAAGACAGTCATTGTAGCGGCATTTCCTTTAAACATACTAAAACCTGCCGATACAACACAAGCGGCCCCCATTTTACCCATTGATGCCTTATGTTTGAAATCGGTACGTCCTGTTTTGATCCTGTTGACGATATTAAGTGCAACAATTTTACCGATAACTCCTGACGGCATTCCTGTACGCGGAGGCGCAGGTGTAATCAGCGTACCATTTGGACTTTTCATGGGTTTAGAAATCTGATGAGGTGGTGCAAAAGCAATACCAGTGGCAAAAATATTTCCGAACGCAGGGTTCTGATATACTGAAGGCCAATCTTCGACTGACCAATCCTCGAATACCTTTCCTGAATAATCGGCATCCACCTTCATAAAACCACTTGGGGCAAAAAGCTGAGCAGTGATATCTTCTCCTGTTTTATTATAAGCCTTCATCCCCACTCCGGCAAAAGCCGGAATCAACATTGAAAAGTCGAATGGAACTGTATGCATCTCTCCGTCGAGAGTTTCATAATGTGCCACCCCCTCTTCAATTTTGGTTACGCCAGCCCGCTTAATCCAGCGGATACCATATTCTGCAAAAATAGATTCACTGAAAACTTTAGTTGGTGTTACATAGCCACCCCTTTTGATGAATGCTCCACCCATTCCGAAATCGCCCAGTTCATATTCATTCGAAATCCAGGTGATCTCTGCCATGTGCAATAATCCGCGCGTTTTGATCTCATAGGCTACATTGAGCGCGTATTCAAATGCAGCCCCCTGACAGGTCGCGGTAGGATGACCCGTTCCAATCAGGAAACGGATCTTCTCCCCTTTTTCCATGCGCGTAAGGCAGGTTTGAAGTGCCTCCCAGGTTGCCACTGCATGGTCACACGAGCAAACCGAATGGGTAAATTTATTGGGACCAAGACCTTCAGTTGCTTCAAAATTTAGCTTAGGTCCTGTCGCATTTACCAAATAATCGTAATCAATTTTGTCACTTTCACCCCGCCGCGATTCATCCGTGTATTCAATTGAAACATAGGATCTCTCCATTGATTGGTCCCCTTCAGGGAAAATTGCCAACGCTTTGGCCTGCCGGAAATCGATTTTCCAACGGTCGTATACAGGCTTGAGTTTAAACCGTACCTGATCAATGGTCATCTTTCCAACGCCCACCCATATATTCGAGGGTATCCATTGGTAATAGGCACCCGGACTAACAACGACCACCTGGTGCGCCCAGCCAAGCTTTTTCTTAATAAATGCAGCAGCAGTATGCCCGGAGATACCTGCGCCCAGAACAACGATTTTTGCCATATGAACTATATTAAAATTTGAGTGAGCGAATAGTAAGGCTAAACGATAAAAGTAATAAAATCATAGAATTAATTAATGTTTGAAGCCACCAAAAAAAAACACATGTTCTTAGTGGCGTCAAACTCCGTCGGACTTATTTTACCACTATTATTTGATTGAGTTCAGTTCTTAAATTTTCAACGATACGGGGATTCTGTCCGGCAACATTACGTTTTTCACCGATGTCGGTCGATAAATCATATAACTGATCCTGATTAAGATTTCCAAGTTCAGTATTGGTGGGAGCATTCATGGCGGCCCCTTTCCCAGGAGCAATAAATTTCCATTTTCCGTCTTCGATGGAGAGGTTGTTGTTTACATTTTGTAATACCAGCAATTCCCGACCTTTTCCCCCTTTGTTTAGCCACGCATTCAGATGATTCTCACTGTCAGGCGCTGCATCCGACGGAAGCTTCACCTTTAATAAGTTGGAAAATGTAGCCATCATATCTACCTGACATAGTAGTTCATTCGTTACTCCAGGTTTGACTGTACCTGGCCAGCTTAAGATTCCGGGAACCCTTGTCCCCCCTTCGAAACTGCTGTATTTTCCACCTCTTAGCTCCCCCGCAGGTTTATGATTTCCCAGCAATTCAACTGCCCGATCTTTATAGCCGTCGTCTACCACAGGACCATTGTCACTGGTTAGAATAACAATTGTATTTTTTTCAAGACCAAGTCTTTCAAGAGTTTTCATCACCTCTCCCACCGACCAGTCAAATTCCATAATGGCATCGCCGCGAGGCCCCATACCGCTTTTGCCGACAAACCGGGGATTAGGAACGCGAGGCACATGGGCATCCTGTGTTGCGAAATAGAGAAAGAAAGATTTGTCCTTGCTCCTTTCAATAAATGAAAGCGCTTTCCCAGTAATGACATCTGCTATTTCTTCATCCTTCCAAAGAGCAGCCTTTCCCCCTTTCATATATCCGATACGAGAAATGCCATTTACAATCGACATATCATGACCATGACTTGGATGCATTTTCAATAACTCCGGATTTGATTTACCTGTTGGTTCACCATCAAAATTCTTCTCGTAGCTGACCGATATTGGATCGTTGGGGTCCAGATTGACGATGTGTTCATTCTCGACATAAACGCATGGAACACGGTCACCGGTCGCAGCAAGAATAAATGAGTAATCAAACCCAAGATCCGAAGGTCCTGGAGTAATATGTCCGTTCCAGTTTTGTGTACCGGTTTTATCACCCAACCCAAGGTGCCATTTCCCAACCACACCAGTCTGATAACCGGCATTTTTAAACAGATCGGCAAGTGTATAACGTTCTGGACGTATAATCGATCCTGCATCTCCTGTGGCAATTCCGGTTCCCTGGCGTCGCCAGGCATATTCTCCGGTTAGCAAGGCATATCTGGAAGGGGTACATGTTGCGGCCGAACTATGCATATTTGTAAATCTAACTCCCTGTTTGGCAAGTCGTTCCACATTTGGTGTCTTGATCGTTTTAGCTCCGTTACAACTTAAGTCTCCATAACCGATATCGTCGGCATAGATAAATATAACATTGGGCTTGTTGTTCTGCTTGAATGCAAAACTTTCCGGAATAAAGAATCCCAGAGGTATTGTTGCCAATAGGGGCAAAAAATTAAATGATGACATCAGCAAGGTATTTAAGTTCAATAAAGTCTATTAAGCTAAAATAGGGAATAGGGATAAGTTAGCCCCTTAGTATGATCCAATAATAAGTAAAAATATCGAGTCTGTAGCAATTATAAAAATAAAAAAAAGCGGGACATTTTCATGCCCCGCTTTGATTTAATTTTGATTAAGTGATTTTATTCTTTTCAGATTCCTCCTTCGTTTAATTTTCAACTTGCCCACATAATCCATATAATACAAGGCAGGTACGAAAACCAGCGTAAGGAAAGTTGCAAAACTCAAACCAAAGATAATTGTCCAGGCCAATGGACCCCAGAATGCCACATTATCACCTCCAAAATAGATATGAGGATTTAACTCGGTAAACAAGGTTACAAAGTTTATATTCATCCCCACCGCCAATGGAATAAGACCCAGCATGGTTGCAGCAGCTGTAAGTACTACCGGAGTGAGACGCGTTCTTCCAGCTTGTACGATCGCCTCTCTCGTTTTCATGCCCCGCTCTTTCATCACATCACAGAACTCCACAATCAGGATTCCGTTCCGGACTACGATACCTCCCAAAGCTACGACTCCAAGCCCGGTCATCATAATAACCAGATCCATCCTGAAGATGATTACTCCAAGCAAAACTCCGATAATACTAAATATCACCTCGCTTAAGATGATGATGGTCTTGCTGACCGACCCAAACTGAGTAATCAGGATAAAGAAGATGATCCCCAACGCTATAACCATAGCCTTCAACAGGAATGCAGATGTCTCCTTCTGATCATCCTGTTCGCCGGTAAGTTTAAACTCTGTTCCTTCGTGCTTATTGAATTGCGCTGCTAACTTTTTAATCTTAGGAACAATATCATTGGCCGAGTAATCGGACAATACATTGGAATAGATGGTAATCACCCGTTTTTGATTTAACCTTTTGATTCCCGCATATGAAGTGGAGTAATTGATTTTTGCAACTGTTGACAATGGAATGCTCCTCAGTTGTCCGCTGTTCATATCCCGGTAGGTAATCAATAAATTAACCAATGCATTGATATTGTCACGAGTCACCTTGCGATAACGGAGCGTAATTGGATATTCGTCTTCATCCTGTTTAAATTTCGAAATCTCCTTACCAAAAAGAGCTGTCCGGATTTCGAGACCAATTTGCCCGGTAGTAAGACCTTCGCGCATCGCACGATCGCGATCAATGTTAATGATAATTTCGGGCGAGTTCATCTCAAAGTCTGTCTTAAGTTCTGCCACTCCCGGAATCCTCAACGAATCAAGGTAACCTTTGAAAGCGTAAGCGTCAGCAACCAGGTATTCCAGGTTTTCACTCGTGACCTCAATATTGATCGGTTTTCCTGTTGGCGGTCCCATCTTGCTTTTGTCAACCGTAATCTCAGCTCCCGGGATACTGGCAATGTCTTTTCGCATTCTCTCCATATACTGGGTCGTCGATATGCCGGTAGTTCTGAGCTTGTGTTCTACAAAGTTCACAGAGATCTTTCCCTTATTGTAAGGTTTCCCAGCTGAGAAAAATCCCTGTTCTTCAACACCAATAGTGACGTTGGAGATAATTGATTCCACATCCGGATTATTCTTCCCGAGTGATTTGTATACGAGATCTCCTACAATCCGTGTGACGCTGTCAGTAACCAGCTGATCGGTCCCTCCGGGCATCTTTATATAGACGTAAACATTATTCGGATCACTATTCGGGAAAAACAAAACCGTGGGCTTTACAGCACCTGTAAGAAAAATGGTGAAGAAGAATAACGCAATCATTGAAACCAACATCCAGACGGCATGGTGTCCCTTAAGGGCATATCGAATTGTCCGTTCGTAAAACTCCATTAGCCAGGGCCACAATTTGTCCTGGAATCCGCTGATCCAATGACGAATTGCAAATTGATAAGTTACAACGAGCAGAATCGCAATCATAAGGAAGTTGGCAATTCCATACATCTTGGTGGCATAGAATAGTAAAGCAATTCCAAAAGTCACGATCAGTATTTTTCTCAACTTTTTCCACTCGCTCTTTCCGTCACTCTCATCATCATATTCATGCTGCATAAAAGATACGGCAAAAACAGGATTGAAAATATAAGCTACAAAGAGCGATGCAAACAACGTTATAATAAGAGTTACCGGAAGATAATGCATAAACTGTCCCACGATTCCAGGCCAGAATGCCAATGGGAAAAAAGGTGCCAGTGTAGTAAGTGTTCCCGACAATATTGGCATGAAAACTTCTCCGGCAGCCATCTTGGCCGCCACTTTTATATCGGGGTTATTTCGGTGAATCCGATGGGTATTTTCAATCACCACAATTGCATCATCCACCACGATCCCCAGGGCAAAGATAAAGCCGAACATCACAATCATGTTCATAGTGAAACCAATTCCCGGAAGGACAAGATAGGCCACAGCCATGGAGAGAGGAACTGAGAGACCAACGAAAAAGGAGTTAGTGAATCCCATGAAAAACATCAGCACGATGGTTACAAGGATAAAACCGATGATGATCGTATTGTTAAGTTCTTCCAGCGTATTACGTGTGAAACGGCTTTGATCACCCGTTACCGTAAGCGTCAGATCAGATGGAAAATCTTTCCCCTTCAGCTGGTTATCAACGATATCCTTAATATTATCCGAAGCATCCAAAAGGTTTGCTCCACTTTTCTTAATCACGTTTAGCGTAATTACGTTCTTCCCGTCAAGATGGGCAAAACTCTCCTGCTCCTTGAAGTCATCCTTAATGTCAGCAATATCACTAAGCCTTACGTAGGCGCCGCTAGAAGAGTGAATCACAATATCCCGCAACGTTTCCACCTTTTGAAACTGTCCTTTCAAACGAACCGTATTTTTTGTTCCGTGGGTGTTGATTGTACCCCCCGATATGGTAAGATTCTCACTTGCGACTGCCCGTTCGATATCGCTGAAAGTCACTCTGGCCGCCTGCATTTTGAAAATGTCGGCATCAATTTGGATCTCCCGCTCAAGTGCGCCTACAATGTCAACGCGGGTAATCTCTTTTACTCCTTCGATTTTATCTTGTGCAATGTCTGCGAATTTCTTCAGCTTATCCAGGCTATAGTTCCCGGAAATATTAATATACATCACCGGAAATTCGGAGAGGTCGATATCGAGAATCTGGGGCTGATCGGGCAGATCATTCGGTAAGTCTGTTTTTGATTTATCCACAGCATCACGAACCCGCTGTTTGGCAGACTCGATCGAAATATCCGGATCGAATTCCACGACAATTGAAGAGTAATCGGGAACAGAGTTACTTGTAATTTTCTTGACATCCGCGATTGATTTTAGTTGTTTTTCAATGGGACGGGTAACCAGATTCTCGATATCCTCAGGAGAGGTCCCAGGATAAGGGGTATTCACAATGATATAGGGAATGACCACCTGCGGGAACTGCTCTTTCGGAATGAAATAGTAGTTCATCAACCCCAGAATTGATATCAGTATAGCCAGTACATAGATACTGGTTTTGTTATCAATTGCCCAACTCGTGGGGAGGAATTCCTTGATTTTTAATTTGCCGTTTGACATATCGTAAATTGGTTGTAAATTAATAGGTTATAAGTGCTCCTTCATTAAGGTTCTGGTATCCGGAAGTAATCACCTTATCTCCCAGGGCTAATCCTTCCAAAACTTCTGCAACCCCGTTATAGTCCATCCCTGGTTTGACCAATCGCCTTGAAGCAACCCACTGATTATCTTTTTGAATTGCAACATATACAAATTTGCCGTCTTTATTGCTCTGGATATAATTTACTGGTATACAGAATGCTTTTTCATTGGTGTAATCCTTAATTTTAACATAGGCAATCATATTGGCACGCAATGGCACTTCACCCGATTGAATTCTGCACTCCACCTGAAAAGTCCTGTTTGTTGGATCGATAAAACGGCTGGTAAAATTAAGTTTGGTTGCAATCTCTTTACCAAGATCGGGAAAACGGACTAAAGCCTCATTCCCGTTTTGAATCCTTGAAGCAAAGTTTTCAGAAACATCAGCCTTGATTTTTGCCGAACTCATATTTATTACCCTTATAGCCGAAGTGGGTAAACCGGGAGAAGCCATCTGCCCTACTTTTAAGGGTACACTTTCAACAGTACCATTTATTGGTGAGATAATCCGTGCCATGTCGATCTGACCCTGCAGTGTTTTGATTTTATTTTCAAGCGCTTCTTTGTTTGTTTTGGCCTGAAGGAACTGCACTTCACTACCTATATTTTTATCCCAGAGCGCTTTCTGCTTTTCGAATAGACTAGATACAAGACTGTACTGAGTTTTCAATTCGTCGAGTGACTGTTTAAGTACAACGGCATCAAGTTCGGCAAGTACCTGTCCTTTTTTCACATTAGATCCCTCGGTTACATTTACAATTGTGACAATTCCAGACATCTGAGGACTTACAGCCACATTCTGATCGCCGTCAACAATACCTTGTACTTCAACATAATGATTGAATACGCAACCCGTAACAGCTTCAATTTTTACGGTCATCGATTTTATATCTGATGATTGACCATTGGGGTTTAGTTCGGCCTCAAGTTTAGCGATCTTTGTCGCTAACTCATCGTGTTGAACTTTTAATTTTACCAATTCCCCTTTCTTATCGGTAGAACCGCTGCATGAACCCAGGATGGCAGCAATTGCCAGAGCATAAATAATGTTTTTCATATAATGTTTATTTTGAGATTTTCTGATTGATATTAAATAATTTTTCCAGTTTTGTTCTTGCACCAACTACATCATAAATACCTTGATAATAGTTGGATAGGTTATTCAAATATTGATTCTGAATGGTCATCAGCTCCATGCTCGACGAGATCCCTTGTTTATACTTTTCGAGTGTGCGCTGATAAATATTATCCGACAACTCCATACTTTTTTTCTGAATCTGGTATTTATCGATTTTTGTAAGAAGATCGTTCTGGCACTGTTCGGATTGCATGATCAGCGTGTTCCCTACATAAAGCTTTGTGTTGGTCGCCTTTTCGAAGGCCATTTTTTTCTGTGAGACCGCTGCACTTCTTTGTCCACTGCTGAAAAGAGGGAGACTTAAATTGATTCCGTAAACATTTTTGGGTGAGAAATCAAAAATGGGCGTTTTCCATTTTTCCTGATGGTTGTAAAAAGCAGCAATTGAAGGTAAAGAATTTGAGATCTCCCTTTTATAATCGTATTTTGCAAGCAGTTCCGTTGTTGTCAGTAATTTGAAGTCGACATTTTTCTCCAAAATAAAAGGTTCACGTGCTAAATCCGTAAGTTTTTTGACCTGAGACTCTTCCATCCCCAAAGGATCTATTAGTTGAATATTGGCATTCTCAGCAAGTCCCAAATGAATCTTTAACAATCGTTTACCCATTTCAAGATTATTATCGATCTGAGCAATTGCATTGGTAATTGTGTTGGCTGTCAGCTCGAGCTGATCGGCATCAGTCTTTTCAACAAATCCCTGTTTGTACATCTCTTTGATGTCGGCAAAAGTTTTGCTCACATTTTCAAGATTACTTTTTAAGACTTTGCGACTTTCCTGCCCCACAAGAATCATATAATAGGTATTGGTCACCGACTCGTTGATTTCGAGCATTGCCTTTTCGAGCGACTCTTCAGATAAGTTATAATAGACTTTGGAGGCTTTAAGTCCAATAATGTAGGAGCCGTTAAATATAAGCTGCGAAACAGATAAATCGTAAACAATATTCTGTTTTACACCAAGTTCAATCATTGCATCAGCCGCAGCTTTTGGATCGAAGTTTGAGGCGGGTAAAGCGGGTACTAAAGGTATATACTGGTATTTAGCTGTTCCGTCGATGTGTGGTAACCCTATTGCAAGGGTTTCCCAAATTTTCTTTTGCGCAATTTTCAGGTCAAGCTGGGAATTTTTAATATTCAGGTTCTTTTCCTGTGCAATCCTGAGTGCATCGTTCAATGAAAGACGCAGGGTATCCTGCGCAGTAGCTATCTTCACCCCTCCCAGTAAGAGCAGGATCAATAACATCATCTGACATTTCTTCAAAAACATATGATTCCTTTTTTAGTTATTGTTTTTTATTAAATTTTCTGTAATCTCTTTTTTCCTCTTCTCAAAATAGGCCACCCCTTCCGGTGTCGAAATCGCCCTGATATGATTTTCAAACATCACTCTGAAAAGTTCATCAAAACTGATATCCGCCATTTTACACATCTCCGAATTATGAATATCGACAAGGTGATTCATATAAATTGCAACGACAGCATCTTTGTTGACATCCTGCCGGTAAAGGCCCTCTGTTATCCCCCTCTCCAGATTTATCCTCATCGATTTTGAAATGTGTGCTAATCTCTTGGCATGAAACTCGTTGAAAAGAGGTTCGTAATATTTCCGAAGCTCGAACAACAGCATCGGGTTATAACGCTGCATCCCTTCATAAATATTAAGGCTCACCTTAAAAAGCACCTCTACTGCATTAATGCCCTGAGATCCAATATTATGTACAGTCTCCGCATAATTTTTCTGTTCATATTCAAATACCTGTGAGATCAGATCCTCTTTACTTTTAACAAACCGATAGAGTGTCTTTTTCGAAATACCCAGCTTATGGCTGATATCATCCATGTTCAGATTCTTAATCCCGAACTCAAAAAACAGCTCCTTGATCTGTTCAAGCATCGGCTCCAACTTATCTTCCTGTCTGTTTAAATCGTTATTCATTTTTCATTTCACTATCTTAATTATTACGTTGACAAAGAACGGAAACATTTTACACACAAAACGTTTCCTGTATGTTAAGTGTTTCTTAATTTTTTTATGGGGGGTGGACAATTTCTAAAGATTGAACAGTGCAATTTTCGGACTAATTTTGTCCCTACATTTTGACCAGATTAATTCATAAACTTTGTGAAGTCTTGGTACCTTGGGGGCATTGGTGACAATAAAAGATTCAGGTTAAATTTGTCCCCATTTTAGGATTGCAGTGAATGTCTCTTAAATTCAAATCAGTGGTAAAAGACCACAGAAAAAGTTGTGAAATCATGAAAAAGACAAATGCCGCCAGAATACTCGATAAGTTAAGAGTAACATACGAATTAATTGAATACCAGGTTGATGAAACTGACTTAAGTGCGATACATCTCGCTGAAACTGCCGGTATTCCCATTTCAATGGTTTTTAAAACACTAGTTTTGGAAGGGGATAAAAACGGGAATTTAGTCTGCATCATTCCGGGAGGCAATGAGATTGATCTGAAAAAAGCAGCTTTGGTAAGCTCCAATAAGAAGGTGGCCATGATCAAAATGAAAGATCTTGAATCCTTAACAGGATATATCAGAGGTGGGTGTTCACCTTTGGGAATGAAAAAACAATTCCCTGTTTACATCGATGAAAATGCATTTAACCATCCTTTAATTTATATCAGTGCCGGAGTAAGAGGGATGCAGATAAAAATATCACCATCCGATTTATTGAAAGCATGTAAAGCAATCAGGACAACACTCACCTAAAATATTGCGCGCTTTAAAAAAGTTTTGACATATTAATTTCACCTGTATTATTGCCATCTTCGATTGAAAGAATTGATGCATCAATCTTCTCTGTCAGACTTCCTGCTGTCTGGTATAAGGCAATGATGTTTTCAAGGGGAGTCCCAACCTGTATGGCATGTGATGGACCCAGGAAAAGGCCACCATGGGGAAAAACACTTTTCCTCCGTTCCACCTCCTTCACTACATCGTCCACAGTACCAAATGCAAGGGTACTTTGAACGCAGACACTTCCGCAAAAGACGATGCTATTTCCAAAGTCATGATTTAATACTTCGATGTCCATTTCGGGAGTTGTTGGTTGGACAACATCGTAAACATCAAGTCCAAGTTCAATTAAACGTGGCAAAAATGCCCTCACACAACCACACATGTGCATCATCGTTTTGGCTCCATAGCTGTGGACCATTTCGAAATACTTTTTGAACTTAGGTGCAAAATGCCTTTCAAATATTTCAAAATCAATTACCTGTGCTTTTTGAGTCCCAAGATCCTCCCCAATATGGGTGAAATCAATTAATCCTTCGGCTTCCCTTAACACCCGTTCATGCATATCGTAATAAAATCGGAATCGGGCCTCCATTATTTCAAGATAAACGGGATCATCAGTGATTAAGTCAATAAGCACCTGCTCTGTTCCCCTTGCACGTGCAATGCTGTTGATAAAATCCATATCTCCCGCAGTACCGAAACAAATCGCATAATTCTGCTCTGCAATTTTTCGACACTGCTGTTTGATGGTAGAGTAGTCAAACCAGTCAGCAACCGGGAAGTGTGACCGATCCAGGTCACTGACTGAATCGATTTTGGCAAATGGAAGATAACTGGCTTCAAGGTATTTACCTCCTTCAAATTCGGCATATTTGTACCGTTCACCCCAATACCCTTCAACACTGCCATCTTCAAATTTTCGTAATTCCGGCCCAATATAAACAGGGTCAACGTACCGGAAGTCATCACCTACAACGCGGAGCAGTTGTTCAAAATTATTGAGCCCAAAATGGTCCATGATCATCTGGTTGATTTCAGGAGTCCCTTCATGTTTAACCGGAATTCGGTCATATCCAGTTCTGTTAAAAGCGTTTAATACTCTTTCCCTTGGATTCATTATCTTTAAAAATTGGTTATTTCATTAAAACCTAATACCCTGATGCCTCCCCGTCTTTTCTCGATTCGGATGCGCCTAGATAGACCTTATTTTTTGAATCGTACATGATGGCCTGATAACCACCATAACCGCCAAGATCGTACTGAATCTTATGTCCTTTCTGCATGAGGGTCCTGATGGTCTCATATTCAAAGCCGCTTTCCAGACAAACAATTCCGCCATCCATCATCTTCTCCCCTGTGGGTTCCGAAGATCCGAAATGCTGAATCCTCGGGGCATCGCCAGCCTCCTGAAGATTCATCCCAAAGTCAATCAGGTTGACAACAATCTGCACATGACCCTGGGGTTGCATTGCGCCACCCATTACTCCAAAACTGACCCAGGGCTGACCGTCCTTGGTGATAAATGCAGGTATAATGGTTTGGAAGGGGCGCTTCCCTGGCGCATAGGTATTGACATGATTTTCCTCCAACGTAAACATCTCACCACGATCCTGCAATACAAAACCGAGCCCATCGGGTGTCATTCCACTACCCATTCCACGATAATTGCTCTGAATGAATGAGATCATATTACCCGCCTCATCGGCTACTGTCAGATAAATCGTGTTCCCATGTTCTGGGTTTCCTGGCAACTGTCTCTTCGATGATTTGTTCCTATCGAGTAATTTCCTCCGCTCAGCAGCGTATTCCTTCGAGATCAGCTGCTTAACTGGAATTTGATTAAAGGTAGGATCAGCGTAGAATTTAGCCCTGTCTTCGAATGCCAGTTTTTTAGCTTCAACAAACAGATGAATATATTCGGCACTTCCAAACCCCATCGATTTCACGTCATACCCTTCCATGATATTGAGCATCTGCAATGCTGCAATGCCCTGACTATTGGGTGGCAATTCCCAAATATCATATCCCCGGTAGTTCGATGAAACCGGTTCAACCCACTCACTCTTGTGTGTTGCCAGATCTTCATAAGAGAGATATCCTCCATTACGCTTCATGTAATCAGCGATAGTTTTGGCAATATCCCCTTTATAAAACGCGTCTCTCCCACCATCGGCGATTTTCTGCAGGGTATTGGCGAGCCGGGGATTTTTAAAGATTTCACCTTTTTGTGGTGATTTGCCATCGGGCATATAGGTCTCTTTAAAGTTCGGGTATTGCTGAAGTGATCTGGAATTTGAACCCATATAATAAGCTATTACCTCACTTACAGGAAATCCATCGCGGGCATAATTAATTGCTCCGGCCAATATTTGTTTCATCGAAAGTTTACCAAATTTCCGGTGTAATTCAAACCAGCCATCCACACAGCCGGGAACTGATACAGGCAGTGGTCCCAATGAGGGGATCGATTTTAAACCTTTGTTCAACAGCATCTCTCTTGTCAGTGCTTTCGGCGACCGGCCACTTGCATTGAGGCCATAAAGTTTCTTTGTTCCGGCATCCCAGATAATGGCAAAAAGATCTCCTCCAATGCCCGAGCCGGTTGGTTCAGTCAGTCCAAGTACCGCATCAGCAGCAATAGCAGCGTCAATGGCACTTCCACCTGCCTTTAAAATATCGATGGCTGTTTGAGTAGCAAGAGGCTGACTTGTGCAAGCCATTCCATGTTGGGCAATCACCTCAGATCTGGTGGCAAATGAACGCCCGGTAATCCGATCCTGGGCACAAAGTGTTTGCACAAAAAAACATAAAAACAGAAGAGTTGAAAAAGTCTTCATAAGAACACTGTTAAGAATATTTTTTCAAAGATAACGAGTCCTTTGTTTTTTGCCGAAGGATACCATATATTTGTTTGATATTATAATAATCTGTTATGACAACATCTCGTAGGACTTTTCTTAAAAACAGTGCTGTAATCCTTGCCGGATCTGCACTTCTGTCGAAAACAGCCATTGGAGCATCCCGTTCGGGTGAGATTGTAGGGGTTCAGCTCTACTCAGTGCGTGAGGATATGAAAAAAGATCCCATTGGGACTTTGACCAGGTTGGCAAAAATCGGGTACAAAAATGTTGAACATGCCAACTACGTCGACCGGAAATTTTATGGATTTTCAGCCATTGAGTTTAAGAAAATCCTTGACGATCTCGGTTTGAAAATGGTGAGCGGTCATACCGTAATGGGGAAAAGCCATTGGGATATTGCCAAAAAGGAGTTTTCAGATTCCTGGAAACGGACCATTGAAGATGCCGCATACCTGGAGCAAAAATATGTGATCAGTCCCTCGATGGACAACACAATGCGCACTTCCTATGATGACATGGTCCGTTATATGGATGTTTTTAATCTATGCGGTGAGTTGTGTCAGAAAACGGGCATGAAATTCGGGTACCATAATCACTCTTTTGAATTTAGCGAAAAACTAAACGGTATCAAGGTGTTTGATATTATGATGCAGAAAATGGATCCAAAGTTGGTGGTCATGCAATTGGATATTGGCAATATGTATATCGCAGGTGCCAAGGCGCTCGACATTTTAGGTCAGTATCCCGGCAGGTTTGAGATGATTCATGTGAAGGATGAAATCGCTGTAACCACTGCTGAGAAATACGAGAGTACGATATTGGGCAAAGGCATTATTCCGGCCAAAGAGGCAATTGACCTTGGCAGAAAAATTGGTGGTTCTAAATGCTTTATCATTGAACAGGAGTCATATCAAAACGGAGTAACCCCTTTGCAATGCATGAAGGAAAACTATCAGATCATGAAGAATTGGGGTTACTAAGTAATAGGATCTTCTTAATTTAAACGTATTTACATATTTTCATATGACAAAAACATTATTGTTGGTTTCATTGATCTCCTTTTCCCTATGCAGCTTTTCTCAGAAAAAGGAGCGGTTGTTTAACGGTAAAAACCTGGATGGCTGGTCAATCTATGTTGCTGATTTAAAGGTTAATCCTTCCACATTCTTTTATGTGAAGGATGGGGTAATCGAAACCCCGGGAGTACCAATGGGATATCTTCGAACAAAGAAGGAATACGAAAACTACCGGCTTCATGTCGAATGGCGTTATCCCGAAAAACCAACCAACAGTGGAGTTTTCATTCACACCCTTGGCCCGGATAAGATTTGGCCAAGGCATTACCAGTGTCAGCTTAAACACCTTTCTGCCGGCGATTTTATCATTCAGGACGAAGGGCTGAGGGCCACTGTCCGGGATACTCTTTACGTTTCAACGGCAAAAGTTAAACCGATCGCTCCCAAATTGAGACCATCGAGTGAGAATAAACCCGGTGAATGGAACAGTTATGATATCGTTTGTAAAGGAAATACCGTTGAGGTAAAGGTAAATGGCGTATTGCAAAACTACGTCACCAATTGCAGTGAAACAAAAGGTGGAATAGGACTTCAGGCTGAAGGTTCGAAAATTCAGTTCCGAAAAATTTGGATCGAAAAAATCAAATAATGGTTGTTGTTATCTCACCATCAAAGACGCTTGATTTTGACAGACCTCTTACGAATCAATCTTTTACTCAGCCTCAATTTATAAAGGAGGCTTCTGTTTTGATCAAACCACTCCGGAAACTGAGTGTCGGTCAGCTTATCGAATTAATGGATATTAGTCCTAAACTTGCCCAATTGAATCAGGAACGGTTCTATAAGTGGCGTCCGGAATTTACCCTTGAAACTGCCCGTCAGGCACTTTTTGCATTTCGCGGAGATGTGTATACCGGTCTCGATGCCGATACCCTTCAATCATCGGAAATAACGCTGGCACAAATTGAGCTTAGGATTCTTTCAGGACTTTATGGCGTCATTCGTCCCCTTGATCTGATCAGGCCTTACCGGCTGGAGATGGGAACCGCACTTGAAGTGGGGAAATACCACAGTTTATATGAGTTCTGGCAAAAGAAAGTAACAGCCAAAATCAGGGAAGATCTCGATAAAAGCGAATCCAATCTGCTCATCAACCTCGCCTCTGTAGAGTATTTTAAGGTGATTGATACCACGAAGCTGAAAGCTAAGATCGTTACTCCAGAGTTTCGCGAAGGGAAAGATGGAACCTATAAGATGGTCTCGTTCTTTGCTAAGAAGGCACGCGGCATGATGACCCGGTTTATTCTCCAAAATGTAATTCAGGAAGAAGAGCAGTTGCGGGCTTTCGATAGCGATGGCTACTCGTATAACAACCAACTCTCTCAAAAGGGAAGACCTGTTTTTACAAGAGGCTAAAAAGGAACTCCGGTAGCGATTCCTATTCATATCAAACAATTCCTTAAGTCTGCTTCTGCCAGTTTTAGTTGACCACAGAACTTCAATCCTCTGAATTGACTTATTATAATCAAATTCCGTTTTTATCGGTCGAATTACCATAATCATATTTACCAAAATGGTAAGTTCGTTTAATTCGCATTCATGCTTCCTCAATTATAAGTGTTTCAAATCAATTGCCTGACCAAAATTAAAGTTTAGAACATTTGGAAATTGTTCAAGATTAGGATTAGTTTTGTTGTAATAAAAACAGGATGAGGAAACATCCTAGAAATATTCATACATAAAAATGCAGGAAGAGAACAGGTGGAGGAGAGTTACTTCACAAAACCGCAAAAATCGGATATCCCATATTATAATTCAACGGTACCTGTTGTTTGCGCTACTTCTCTTTCTCTTTTATGATGCCCATTCGCAAATCTCCGTAACGGGTGTACCGGAAAGTTTTTCGTTGAAAACAAAAAATGGAGTTGTTGTTCCCAATATAGAGCTAAGCCCAATAAATATCAGTGACCTGTTAGGTGAGGATAAAAATTTGGGTATACCAAACAGATATGGTGTCGTACAGCAAATGGATATTGATATCAAGAGTGAGGGGGTCAGAACCGAAATCCCGGGGAAAGGGTATATCTGGCAATATGAGGTTCGCGCCTTACAAAGTTTAGCCCTCGGCATCACTTTTGGAAGATTTCTTCTCCCTGAAGGTTCAAGTGTATTTATCTATGATGAAACACGTTCACGCCAGTCAGGTGCATTTACCAGCTTGAATAACAATTCGATTAACCAGCTTACCATTGCCGATTTTGAGGGTCGAAATGCGATTATTGAATATTTCGAACCATTCAATTCGACCTTTCCGGGTCAGTTGTCGATCGCCTCCGTCGGGCAGTCCTATCGAATTCCGTTAAAGGCGGCATCAACGAGGATCGGGATTAATTGTCCCGAAGGAGCAGATTGGCAAGATGCAAAACATTCTGTATGTCTGATGACGTATCAGGATGGCCGGTATCAATACGATTGTACGGGGTTTCTGATTAACAATGTCCGAGAGGATGGGACACCTTACTTTCAAACTGCAAATCACTGTATCAGCACAAGCACTGTGGCAGCGACACTTGTCACCTATTTCAACTTCGAGAATAGTACCTGCACCAATTCCGACGGATCAAAAAAGCAGACCCTGTCAGGGGCAACCATCAAATCGACAAATAGTTACAGCGACTTCACCCTTTTATTACTCAATGAATATCCACCACTTACCTATTTACCTTTTTATGCCGGATGGGATGCCAGCTCCAGAAACCCGCTAAAAGGTGCAAGTGTCCATCATCCGCAAGCTACTGCCAAATGCATTGCGATCGAAAATAGCGGTCCAACCTCCTATTCAAAATCCATTCCATGGTCAGAAGGGGGTAGTGTTGCTTCTGTCTCTGCCCCCAATTCACACTGGGAAGCCCGGTTCGATGTCGGTGATTCCGAAAGTGGATCATCGGGTGCTCCACTTTTTGATGACCATAAACGGGTGATCGGTCAGTTGCATGGCGGATCAGTCGGTGATAATTTTTATGGTAAGTTCTCACTTTCATGGAATTATGGTACAACCAGTTACGCTCAACTGAAATATTGGCTCGACCCCGACAATACCGGAACTCTTTCGCTTGACGGCATTTATAGCAAAGTAAAGCCGATGGCCAATTTTTCGACAGTTTTAACCAGAATCTGTCCGGGATCGGTGATCAGGTTTAAAGACAGTAGTTTATATTACCCCTCTACCTGGAGTTGGGAGGTTCAACCATCGTCATTTGAATTTGCAAACGGGACAACAAAAAATTCACAGAATCCCGAAATAAAATTCAATAACGCAGGTCTTTATACGGTGTCACTAACCGTAAATAATATCAATGGAAGTGACATACTTACAAAAACAGGATATATAAGCGCAGGTAATCTGCTGGTAAAATTATCAGGATTGATCTCCGACAGCATCGTTTGCGGATGTGATTTAACAAATATCCCTTTGGCAGCTTCGGGTGCCTCAAACTACGCGTTTAATATTGAGCGTCCCGATAAAATCAGTTCTACCATTAAATCAGACACTATTTTTCTTTCGCTAATGCCAGCCGAAAAGAAAAACGGTTCATTCGATTCCTGGATTAAGGTAGTAGGGACACAGGGAACCTGCTCAACTACAGACAGCCTGCATTTGAAAATCTCGATGCCCAAAAATGATAATGTTGAAAATGCGATGCGCCTAAATCCTGGCAGAAACAGTTCATATACCAACTTCTGCGCATCTGAAGAGAGTGGTGAAGCGCTTCCATCCTCAACAATGAAAAAAACAATATGGTTCACCTTCCAGGCCCCCTCGTGCGGTATGATCAGTATCGAAACTCATGGCTTTAACAATCAGATAGCAGTTTATGATGCCGATTCCTATTTGAAATTATTAACCGGAAATCCCTCCTCCTACAAATTGATAGGTTCAAATGACAACCGTTCAGCATCAGCTAATACCTCCTTAATCAAAAACCTCACTGTCGATCCATATAAGAAGTACTGGTTACAGGTTGGCGGATCAGGTGATGTAACAGGAAACTGTGTTATTGATTTGCTGAGTAACAGTCTCGAAGTCTATCCGAACCCTTCAGATGGAAATTTTAATGTGATTATTTCCAATAATGAAGATGGCAATGCAGAAGTGAAAATCATCTCTTTACTGGGGCAGACGCTCCATTCCAGAAATATTCCGGTAACCAAAGAGAACAATAGTTTTACCTTTGACCTCTCCTATTTCTCTTCAGGTCTCTATTTTATCGTTGTGAATATGAATGGAATTACAATGCAAAAGAAACTATTGATTAACAAATAGCATTTATAAACGATTACTACTGGATAATAAAAGTGTTATATTTCTCAAATATTATAAAACCCTTACTGAATCGTAAAGTCAAGATCCGGTAAAAAAAAAGCCTCACTTAACGTAAGGCTTTTGGCAAAAAATGTCTTATATCATTTAAACTACACTAGTTTAACATTTACAGCATTTAATCCTTTTTTCCCATCCTGAAGATCGAAAGTTACTTCGTCATTCTCCCTGATTTCATCATTCAAACCAGATACATGTACAAAATACTCTTTGTCTGATCCGCTGTCCTTAATAAATCCAAATCCTTTGGAGTCATTAAAAAATTTAACTGTTCCTTTATTCATTATTATAAAATTAATTCGGTGCAAGATACACATTAATATCAGGATATTACTTTTTATTTTCAATATATCGAATATTCAGGCTTTATCCAGAAATTTCTGATTTTGAAAAAACGTGAAATTGATTTCGAATCGGATTTATATCAGGTTTTATTTTACCTTTACCCAATGAAAACAATCAAAATATCTCTTTTACTACTGTTCATTTCCGCTCTATTCAAGACGGGTTTTGCCAGATTTGGTACTGACAAGGTATGGAGTGAGGATGTTTATACTGCGACAAATTTAATGGATTCCGGATTAGGGCGGAATGTTTTTGATTTGGCTATCAAAGGATTAAAAAAACTTGCATCGAACGGGAAATTACTGAATACAGACATTGTTACAATAGCCGACTATTCACAATCATGCAATAAAAAACGGCTATATGTGATTGATTTAAAAAATAAGAAGCTATTGTTTAATACCTATGTGGCGCATGGCCGGAATACCGGAAGTGAGTATGCCAAAAACTTCTCAAACGTTGAAGGTTCCTATAAAAGCAGTTTAGGTTTTTATATTACAGCAAATCCTGTTAAAGGATCACATACCGGATTTTCGTTAGTACTCGATGGTGTTGAGAAGGGAATAAATGACCACGCCCTCAAACGCGCCATTATCATTCATGGAGCCGATTATGTAACCGAAAATTTCATCAGGAAATATGGAAGACTTGGCAGAAGCCAGGGCTGTCCGGCACTTCCGCCCGATTTGAATAAGCCAATCATTGAAAGTATTAAAGGCGGAACTTGTTTATTCATCTATAATCCTGACAATAAATATATTCAAAATTCTTCTCTACTTAATTAATCCATAAACATCGGGCAATAAAAACACTTTGTTACCAGCAACTGTTACCGGCATATAAATAATAAGAACTGGTATCTTGTGAGGTAATTTGATCGTTTTCGATTCGGTATCTTTCTTTCCGCTCTTTAATGCTTTGATGTCAATTTTATCGGGAAGTAACTCTTTGGCCAATTCAAAAGGTTTTTCCAGCCTGATGCATCCATGACTTAAAAACCTGTAATCTTTTGCGAAAGCCCCCTGCCAACTTGTAGAGTGCAAAAATATGCTGAAAGGATTTTGCAAATTAAATTTTAAGACGCCTAAAGAATTTCGGGGTCCTGTCGCCTGCCTGAAGAAATAGGGAAAATTGTTTTCAGTATAGTTCTTCCACTTCAGTTCAGAATCATCAATTACTCTACCTTTTCCATTTACGACATCATAATTATTCTGCTCAAGGTAATTCTCATTCTTTTGAACTTTGGGCAGGATCTCCTTGATTGCTATTGAACGGGGTACATTCCAGTGAGGGAAAGTCACAATATTTGTGATATAGGAGGCGATTGTTGGAGTCTGATTCGCTCTTCTTCCAACCACTGTTCGCATTTTTAACCTGAGTATATTGTTATGGTAGTAATATGCTTCAGTCTCCGGAATATTTGTTACAATATATTCTGTAAGATGATTAATTTCGAAATACCTTTTATAATTCATTGCCAGCACCACTTTTTTAAATTTTACAGAATCTATTGTTGTGCCCAAAATGGAATCATTCAGATACTTTTTCAAAACGAAGTAATCGTGATCCTGACAATCAATACGGCTAACTATTTGTGAAACAGAATCCGAAGGTTTAAATTCAAGTAACTGATTTATATATACTGAGTCACGGAGGATATTCACTTCGTCGTAATCAAATTTGATATTGCCCTCTTGTAGTTGTTTTATAAAATTTAAGACCCATCCGGTTATTTGCCGGTCTCTTTGCTCTTTATAAATATCATCCAGATTTTTATTGCTTAGTAATGCTGCACGAACCTGACCGGATTGGATTTTATCCGAAATGATTCCCAAATGATCAGCAGACTCAATCATCGTAAGCCATTCGGTTGCCTTGCTGATATTTTTATCGGATGAAAACCAAAACAATGGTTTCTGATAGCGTACATAAAAGTTTCGCACCATAGCTTCCTCTTTACTCTCAGGTTTCTGCGCAAAACTATTGTTAACCAAACATCCAATAATCAATGATGAGAGCAAGATTCCAATAAATATTAAATCAATTCCCCTGAACATCTTTTGGGCCATATTATATATAAATATACTGAATTTTTTCACTATTTATCCTTTTCGGCTTTGATTCTTTTGATTGTTCATTCGCCTCCCAATTCTGCGGTCTGGCTACAGGTTCTTGTTGCTGTCTTACATTATTACCATTGGGAGTGATCATAGAAAATCTGAAAACTGACCTCCTCCTGTTGTAAAAAAGATGTTTTGGGAATATCGCAAAAGTCACGATCAACCCTGGTATTATCCCTAAATGCCTTAAATATGAATTCAGAGTATCCTGAATTAAGTAATCTGATCCGTTGAAATGTATGGGGTAAATAAGAATCAGTAACTGAATAAATAGCGTCTTCAGATAATGAATAAAAATAAGGGTAATCAAAGATGCGAATGTTACACAACTTTTGGAAAGAGTTATATTATTCACACATCAGTCGGAAAAATGAAAACTTGTGAAAATTTCAGAATAATCTAATTATTATCGGGAAAATAATTCGTAAACTTAAAACCTTTAAGTTTTTTATCCCCTAACCTACAAAATATTAAACGCCAGTTTAATCCCCCCGATGAGCATATTTGCCCCCAGTACGCCAATTACAATCCCCATAATCTTTCCAATAATCAGCAGATTGTTCTCTCCCAAAAGTCGTACAATGTAGTTACTGTAAATAAAAGCGAGGTAGGTGAAAAATATAATCAATGCAAAGATCAATATGGTAATGAATACCTGGAGGAAATTGGCATTCACCACAAAATTCATTCCGGTAACAATGGTCCCCGGACCAGCCATAATGGGAATTGCCAAAGGGGATATCGCCATACTCTCATCAAAAGCGGGTTTGTCTTTCAGATGTGCACCCGTTTTTTTAGTTTGAAGCATATCAAATCCAATGTAAAAAATCAGAACTCCACCAAACACTTTAAAGGAAGGAATGGTCAACCCGAAAATTTCGAAAATATACTTTCCTGCAACGATAAAGGCAAACACGATCAAAAAGGCAACAATGTTGGCAGTTTTTGCGATTCCCTTTTTTTTCTTCTCAGTAATTCCCTCCGTCAGTTTAACAAAAATAGGGATATTGACAAGTGGATTCATTATGGCAAAAAAGGCCATGAAAACCGTTAATGCAAAGCTCCAGTAATGTTCCATCGTTAATCTTATTTTTTATTCCTGAATATCTATCTGGCTTACCGTATTCTCACATTTAACAAGTTTCAGCACAACAGACCCTACAATACGGATATCCATTTTCACCAAAACAGGCAGATGACTCTCATCATCTGAAAACCATATTGTTAAATCGTCCTGTGCTTTAAACATCCTTCCAACCTCAACAACAGGGCTAATTTTAAAGCAACTTATTTTCCCTAATTTAGTTCTGACAAAATCCTTTCCTCTGTATCTTAAACGAAAAGGGAATATTTCATCGTCGAAATACATATTCACCATCACCACATCCCCTTCATTCATTTTTGAAAAATCGACGCGTCTTAAATAGTAAAAGGTAGATGCAAGATCGAGAATTTTTTCAGGAACATTGTGTATTCCTGATAATTGCGAATTTACTGTATTATTTTCCCGATTATAACTGACTTCATTATATTTCTTGTAATGACCTTCCTTGATGTTTCGGACCTGTTTATAGGGCAAGTTAGTCTCTTTGTCAAACCAACTTTCGTAGATGTCTCTAACCCCATAAAGCGCATTTGCCATTCCGGTAGTTTCCCCAATTGCAAGGGCATGAAAGATCGCTTTCCCGTTATAAATCTCATCAGTAAGTGAAAGGGTCGTAATCCCCGCCACCACAAAACCATACCTGATCTGAAAGGTAAGGTTCTCGCCAGCCTTAAAAGCTTTGCAAGGTTGTACGTCCGGTGTAAATATCTCCTGGGCTTGAACATTCGAAATGTGTAACAACACTGCGCAGATAAGACTTTTGTATCCTCTCATTTCCTTGATTATTAATTCAACAATTGCATTACTTCCTTTATCAAATTGGATTCAATAAAATCCTGCATAGAAATAATCTCAAACAAGGATTATCAACAAGTGTGCCATGTTTGGAAGTATTAAAAACGATTGAATGATCTTTTAATTGAACTCGTGAAGTTTAAAACAACAAAATTAATGTATATAATTCATTTTCAGATAATAAATCTTTAATTGAATTCTCTTCCCCAATTAAGGTGTACCAGTCAACAAATAAGAAGGATGCAAATAAGAAACAAACCTGCCACAAAGCTACCCAACCAACTCCAGGATATTGCGTTCTCAAGGTCTTAACCTATCAAATATTCTAAACGATGTTCAAAAAAATCCCCTATGCTTCATTGGCATAGGGGATTTAGTGATGATCAAATTTTGTTTGAAATTTTGATTACATGGTATACGGTGCTCTCATTTCTCTGACATATAACTTATTTGCCTCTGGATCGCCAATAACCTCTCCCTGTTTGGGATTCCAGGTCACTTTACGACCTGTACGGATTGCAATATCACCCATATGACTGATTGTATCAGAGATGATTGCCTCATCGAGCGGACAAAGTTCAGCCTCTTTTCCCCTTGCCACAGCTAAAAACCGCCTTCCCATCGTATTGCTTTCGCTCTTAATTCCGCCATTTTGATTCTTAGGAAAATTATTCAGTTTCTGATTAATCCCTGGAATATCCGATTGGGCAGATGATCGGCTGAGCGAAATCCAACCCTTTGTTCCATAGAATGTTGTTCCGTTCGACTCCTTTACCTCCCGATGATTGAGTACACTATTTCCAGCTACATCACTACTCACAAAATGAAGTTCAAGTCCATTCTCATATTTACATTTAACATCCCAGGATAAAATATTATTGTAAAGACCTCCGGCAGGCCAATATTGTCCGGTTCCTTCACAACTATAATTTCCGTTAACCTTATCTTTTAATATCCACACAAGAATATCGAGTGGATGAGCGCCCCAACCTGCCAGAAATCCGATACTGTAATCGTTGTTAAACCACGAACTGTTGTTGGTTACCCGGTCAGGGCAATAGGGCCGCAGAGGTGCAGGTCCGCTCCACCTCTCAAAATCAAAATCAGCCGGTATAGGGACTTCATTGCAAACAGGGACCGGGACATCGTTTTTCCCCGGAGCCCAAACCTCCACGCGTCCGATTTCACCGATGGCTCCATTACGGATCAGATCGTATCCCAGCTTCATATGTTCACAGGTCCGTTGTTGTGTTCCGTAGTGAAATTTAACCTGATGATCTTTCAATTCTTTTGCGAGTATCAGATTTTGGGGATAACTTAACCCAAGCGGTTTGGCCAGCATAATATGCTTCCCGGCTCTGGCAGCTTTGATCGCTGCAAGCACATGCCAGTGATCGGGTGTTGTAATATGGACAACATCGATATCTTTGCGTGCAAGAAGCTCATCCATATCCAGATAGGTCTTACACAATTCGTTTGTGAAATTATTTTCCTTGTAAAATTGGTTGATCTTTTGTGCCACATTTTCGCGACGTAATTTAAATGTATCGCAAACAGCAATATTCATCGCTTCCCGTAAAGGGAGGAAATAGGACATCAGTTCACCTGTTCCCCGGTCTCCAACACCAATATGTCCCACCACCATGCGGTCGTTTGCACCTTTCCAGTTTGAACAAGATCCAAGGACTGTAGGCAATACGACAGCGCCGATCGCCCCTTTTACCGACTTATGAACGAAATCCCGGCGAGAAATCGTTGTTTGAATTACCTTTTCATCTTTCATATTCTCGCAATTTTAAGTTATTTGATAACATCACCTAATACGACAACGATTACACCTGATAGGGAGATCTCATCTCTCTGGTATATAATTTATTGGCCTCCGAATCACCAATAACTTCTCCTTTTTGGGAATCCCAGGTCACTTTACGACCCGTGCGGATTGCAATATCGCCCATATGACTGATTGTATCAGAGATGATTGCCTCATCAAGCGGGCAAAGTTCAGCCTCTTTTCCCCTGACTACCGAGAGGAAACGTCGTCCCATCATATTGTTTTCACTATTAATCCATCCTTCCTTATTCTTTGGAAAATTATTCAGTTTCTGATGGATCTCCGGGATATTTGACTCTGCAGAGGAACGGCTCAAGGAAATCCAACCTTTTGTGCCATAGAAAGTTGTTCCATTTGACTCTTTAAATTTCCGATGATCCAACATCCCTTTTGACGCCATAAGGCTACTGGCAAAATGGAGTTCAAATCCATTCTGATATTTTAGGTTCACATCCCAATCCTGGATATTGTCGTATAAACCACCAGCAGCCCAGTACTTTCCGGTGCCTTCACAACTATAGTTTCCATTCACTTTATCTTTGGATATCCAGACCAGGATATCCAGCGGATGGGCGCCCCAGCCAGCTAAAAATCCGATACTGTAATCATAGGTATACCACGAGCCAACATTTGTCACCCGTTCGGGACAATAGGGTCTGATCGGTGCGGGACCACTCCAGCGTTCAAAATCAAAATCTGCAGGAACCGGAACTTCTTTACAAACAGGCGAGACTCCCCCCGGGCCCGGCGCCCAAACATCTGCATGTCCGATTTCACCTATTGCACCGTTTCGGATCAAATCATAGCCCAGCTGCATATGTTCGAATGAGCGTTGCTGCGTTCCATAATGAAATTTCACATTATTGGCTTTCAATTCCTTCGCAAGTAGGAGGTTTTGGGGATAACTCAACCCCAATGGTTTGGCAAGCATAATGTGCTTTCCTGCTCTTGCAGCTTTTATCGAAGCCAATAAATGCCAGTGATCAGGGGTCATAATATGGACAGCGTCAATATCTTTTCGCGCAAGCAACTCATCCATATCAAGATAGGTTCTGCATTGCTCGTTTGTGAAACTATTCTCCTTGTAAAACTTGTTTATCCGATTTGCCACATTTTCGCGACGATCTTTGAAGGTATCACAAACTGCAATATTCATGGCTTCCCGTAACGGGAGGAAATAGGACATCAGTTCACCGGTTCCTCTATCCCCTACTCCGATATGTCCAACAATAATCCGGTCATTAGCCCCTTTCCAGTTCGAACACGAATCTAAGACAGTTGGCAGTATAGCTACTCCTATCGCTCCTTTTACCGAACGGTATACAAAATTTCTGCGGGAAATCCCCTTGTTATTCAAGTGCATATAATTTGTTTCTATTATTTAATGTAGATTTATACAGCGCCTAGTTTTTTCAAAAACTCAAAACTTTTTAAAACCGCCTCTTCACCTGCAATCTCCAGGGTTGAATATCCATCAAATCCGGCCTTTACCAATGCCTGATAAATTGCTGCAATATCGATTACCCCATCACCCAAAGCCGTGAGCGACATTCCACAGCCAAACTGAGTACCCCGCTTTTCAACCATCTCCTGAGGAAGATCCTTCCAGTGAACATGTTCGATTTTTGTACCAAATTTAGCAATCATTTCCAATGAATCACCGCCTCCCAACCACAAATTGCCTGTATCCAAATTGATACCCAGTGCTTCAGAATTACAGCGATCAAGCACTTCACCCATCAATTTTGCAGAATCTGTGATATGCCCATGTGGCTCGATCAGTATCTTGACGCCGTAATCTTCGGCAAACCTGAGTGGTTCATATAATTTTTCAGCAATAGAAAACACGGCCTCGTCATTTGTCAGGTTTCTTCCAAACGGGGTTTTGGGTTCACCATCTGCAGTAATCACATGTTTGACACCAATAGCACCAGCCA
This sequence comes from Prolixibacteraceae bacterium, assembly GCA_963675995.2. Classification (GTDB taxonomy): domain Bacteria; phylum Bacteroidota; class Bacteroidia; order Bacteroidales; family Prolixibacteraceae; genus JAAFHB01. Next base: position 1,029,023 of record CAXXIY010000001.1, read on the forward strand.
TCTTTACCGCTTTAATAATTTGTGAAGTACCATATCGCGACGGAGCTGTCGGATCGAGCAGATTGGCATGGGCACATATACTTGAGAGCCCGAGTCCTTTCATCTCAAACAACCGTTTAATATCAAAGGGGTTGGCATCAAGACTGGCAAGGGCTGTAAAGCCATATTCAACGCCCAGGCAAGCGCCATCGGAATTATCGGTTAAATCGCCGCAGCTGAATCCCCATTTCTTAATCTGATCCAACTGACTCTCTAAAGGACTAAACGGATTGATCAGTGCAAAACATCCTACTTTTATTGCCATCGTTTTAGAATTTACTTGTTATTGATTATAATAAATAGAACCAAATTTAATCACTGCTAATTTTTCAAATACTGATCGTACTTTTGTTGTAAAGTCTCTTTTGAAACCGCTCCCGGCAACAGCCAGATCCGGTATTTCAGACGAAGAGGCTCTCCTTTTTTCAGGAGAATATTCCGGTCAAATAAAACGGCCGGACTATAATAATAAAAAGGTACATTTTGATCGCTGATGACGTACCAACTGCAGGAACCGGTTGTAAACTGCGGATTTGGCAGAATTGAGATCCCCGCTTTTCCTCCCTGAAGTGTATTGAATCCCATGTACAGCCAATTCCCTTTCCTGAGATAAGCACTATCAGCAGGTGAAACGACAATGGGGGTGGTATAATCCTGATTAAAACGGACCGATAATCCCGCATAACCACCCCATGATTGCCCACCGGGCTCGCCACTTACCGGGGTACGATCAAGCAATACGCTATCTGATAATGACTTGAACAAATGTTCTTCATCGATATAATAACTTCCATCGGGAAACGGGGCTGAAATATGCAAAATTCGCTCCTCCTCCATTACAGCTTTCCCTTCAAGTGGATGATAATTTAATATCATTCTGATATCGGATGAAAAATCGCGATTTGTAGCGATCGTCTGGTTTTCAATCGCTGTTATACCTTCCGATTTAAATCCTGTTTCTGGAGAACTAAAATTCTTTTTGTATTCCCAGTAATTAATCCCATCAATAAATTTCCAAGAAAACCAAAGACCAAGGTGCCATGGATGATCGGGTGGAGAGACACAAGTCAAATCGGAGTGATTTACTGTAAGGGGATGAAAATAAGGTTTTCCGAAGCGGTTATTATAATTGTATTGCCAAACCACCTCTGAATTATTTCTAAGTGTGACCGAACTATCGTTCTTTGTCCAGTTATATTGATTTTTAATAATGCTATCCGACCTTTTGAGGCTGAACGGAATCTGAATTGTAACCTCTTTACAAGCACACCATTGTGCAGCGCGAAGCAAAAGTGTTTGTAAGCCTGTATTGAGTAGTGCCCGTTCATCATGTCCCAGCGTTGTGAAAAAATTCCTCCCTTTACCAGTCTGATTGACAAAAGCTGCAGGAACATCGATCAGATGACCGTCCTTTTCATCTTTTGCGGATAGAGAACCAATTGCCGTAACGCCCGGATAAATATCAGTTTTCTCCCAAATTTCATCCATGATATAAAAATCACCCATCCCTTTGGTGATCGGGTGATTTTGGTCAAAACCATAAGCATGTCCTTTGGTTCGGGGACCATGCCGGGTATCTTTTCCCCACCGGCCAATCCCAATCTGGTGGTATGCTTCCCAATCATAAAACGAGGATGCTCCGGCATGAAGGGAGAGCACTCCCCCACCCTCATTCACATATCTGAGAAAGTCGCCCTCCCATTGCGCATTCATTCTCACTTTATTATCGGGCCAGGTATTCCAGTTACTGATGATTAATTGAAAGGTCTTCAACGTGGCATACGAAAGGGTATCGGGCTTTTCGGTAACTGAGACTTTAAAAAGTTTTGGTTCTTCAAATATTCGTAGCAACAGCGGTGTCGTTTTTTGCCACTCATGATTATTTTTTCCGCTAAATATCAGCACTTTGATCACATCATCTTTGAGCAACGCAGTAACCTTTCGCTTTTCTGCGAATAAAGGAATGGCTATGAAAATGATTAAAAGCAGGAGCAGGATTCGCTTCATGGGACCAAGAAATTATAAGTTATAAAAGCCTGGACAGGTGTTCAAAACTCCTGATTGCCTGATCGATTGTACCACACTCAACGCTGAAAACTATTTCCTGATTCCCCGATTTCACAATATCGATAATCCTTTTCCAGTCAACAACACCATCGCCACAGGCGCAACCAACTGGAGTACCTGTTACCTTTCCACGCTGGGCATTGCTTTGCGACAAGCTGATATCTTTTGCATGAAGATGAACAAGCCGGTCTTTCACCCTTTCAAGCCATTCATAAACATCAGAACCGCCAGCAAGATAGCTGTTTCCTGTATCAAAATTAATCCCTATCGCCGGAGAATTAACCAGGTTGGCAATACTATCGAGACCATCCGGAGTTTTGCTATATTGCTGATGCGGTTCCAGTCCGATCTTAATACCATGCCGTTCAGCAACCATGGATGCTTCGGTAAGTGTATAGGTCATCAGCTGATAGTCCAGCTCTTGGGTTGTCCAGAAAGGTTTGGGCCCTTCATCGGTATTGACGACCGGGGCGCCTGCCTGAGCGGCCCACCGAATTGCCATTTTTAGGTATTCCACACTGATTTCAGGCTTGCAAAGAGGAGTATGTGAAGATAATCCCGAAAGCTTAACATTATTTTTATCGCATAACTCCTTAATGAATAATGGATCATCGAAAAGTGAGACCGAATGAAAATAACCGGCTTCACTCAACAGTTCCCGGCCAAGATGAACCATCGGTTCAATGTATTGGTAACCGATAACAGCAGCCTTTTTCACGCCGTTGGCAAACGACATATCGTGATGCCGTACAAACTCCATATTAATTCCAAGCTTCACAATTCCATTCATAGTATTATAGTTTTATTTATATTTGTAAGGACACAATGAATTAATCTCTGAGTCAGGTTCTGCAGATGACTTCTTCCAACAGAGGTAAAGATAAGCCTGATTAAACGAGGAGTTGTTCAAAATCTTTCAGTGTAAAATTTTATTTTTAAAATGGAACGACGGGCAAAATTCTATGATCCAACCGGCAAACTCTCTTATAAGGCTGACAATTGCAGTCCTGTAAAAACCGCTTCTGAAGCCGGGGCTTTAGAATTAACGACGCTTGCCCGGGATGCCTACCCCGGAAGGCGACTTAGTAAATCGGAGTTGACCGGGATTAAAAGTATCGGTTACTGGAATATAAAAAAAATTCAGGATTGGGGATTGGAATGGCATACAAATGAAGGGATCGAAATCTGTTATCTCGAATCGGGTGATCTGACTTTCTTCCTGGGTGATGACAAATATGAGCTGGCTCCCAACCAGCTGACCATCACACGACCCTGGATCAGTCACAAATTAGGTAATCCGAATGTTGAAGTAAGCAAACTGCACTGGCTGATTCTTGACGTCGGAGTTCGTCATCCCCATCAGGAATGGGTGTGGCCCAACTGGGTGATCCTCAATCCCCGAGATCTCGAAAAACTCACCCTCTATTTCCGTCAGAATGAACAACCGGTGTGGAAGGCTACACCGGAACTCAAGGAGAGTTTTATTAAAATCGGGAAGGTGATCAAAGAGGGTCGTGAAAAAGATTACGAATCAAAACTTAGGGTATTGATTAACACCTTGTTGATTGCCCTGCTCGAGCACTTTCAGGAGGGGAAAATTTTACTGGATGAGGAGTTGATCGAATCGCGCCGGACGGTAAAACTATTTCTCAAATCGCTCGAAGATCACTATTATGAACCCTGGACGCTACCAAATATGGCCGCATATTCAAAGTTGGGGACTACCCGCTTTACCAAATATTGCGTCGAAATAAGTAATTGTACTCCTATGGAATACCTCAACAGAATCCGGATCGGAAAAGCTGCCCGAATGCTACAGTCACAAATCAATACCTCGGTAACCGAAATTGCTTACCAATGTGGCTTCTCCTCCACCCAATACTTCACCACGGTATTTAAAAGACATTTCGGAAAAACGCCCCAATCATTCCGAAAGGATAAAGCTTGATTCTTGTAGCTGATAATATTATCTTTGCACCTCCTATTTTCGGAATAACATTTTAAAGCAGATTACATTCGATGAATAATTTTAAACGAACCCTCATCACCTCGGCTTTGCCATATGCCAACGGACCGGTCCATATTGGCCATCTTGCAGGAGTCTATGTACCTGCCGACATTTATGCCCGTTACCTTCGTTTGAAAGGTGAAGAGGTTGCGTTTATCGGAGGTTCGGATGAACACGGTGTTCCCATAACATTAAAAGCTAAGAAAGAGGGGATTACACCTCAGGATGTGGTAGACAAATACCATGGAATGATCAAAGATTCATTTGAAAAATTCGGAATTTCATTTGATATCTATTCCCGGACTAGCTCAAAGGTTCATCACGAAACGGCCTCCGAAATTTTTAAAACACTTTACGATAAAGGGGCATTTATCGAACAAACCTCCGAGCAGTTTTACGATCAGGAGGCCAACCAATTTTTGGCCGACCGATATATCACAGGAACCTGTCCAAAATGTAACAATGAAAAAGCATACGGTGATCAGTGTGAAAGTTGCGGGAGCACGCTCAATGCGACAGATCTGATCGATCCCAAATCGGTGCTTAGTGGAAATAAACCGGTAATGAAGGAGACCAAACACTGGTTTCTACCCCTCGATCAATATGAACCCTGGTTGCGCGAATGGATTTTGGAGGATCATAAAGAATGGAAACCAAATGTTTACGGACAATGTAAGTCATGGATTGACGGGGGGCTGAATCCCCGCGCGGTTACACGTGATCTCGATTGGGGAATTCCGGTTCCAATCGAAGGAGCAGAAGGAAAAGTACTTTACGTCTGGTTTGATGCACCAATCGGTTATATTTCGGCTACAAAGGAATGGACCCCTTCATGGGAAAAGTGGTGGAAAGACCCTGAAACAAAAATGATTCATTTTATCGGGAAAGACAATATTGTTTTTCATTGTATTATCTTCCCGGCAGTGCTTAAAGCAGAGGGGTCGTATATCTTACCCGAAAATGTTCCGGCAAATGAGTTCCTTAATCTTGAAGGGGATAAAATTTCCACTTCCCGAAACTGGGCAGTATGGCTGCACGAATATCTCATCGATTTTCCGGGAAAAGAAGATGTTTTGAAGTACACACTAACGGCAAATGCTCCCGAGACGAAGGATAATGACTTTACATGGAAAGATTTTCAAACCCGCAATAACAGCGAGTTAGTGGCAATTTTCGGTAACTTTGTGAACAGAGCATTGGTTCTTACCGACAAATACTACAATGGAGAGGTTCCGGAGGCTGGTGAGTTAACTGAATATGATAAGAGTACACTATACGACATATTCACCCTCAAAACAGAAGTTGAAAAATCCATCGAAACCTTTCACTTTCGCGAAGCTTTAAAAAACGCGATGGATATGGCCCGTCTCGGGAATAAATATCTTGCGGATATGGAGCCATGGAAAGTGGTAAAGAGCGATCCTGAACGGGTTAAAACAATTATGAATACTGCGCTTCAGATTACCGCCAATCTGACGATTGTTTTTGAACCTTTTCTCCCTTTCACCACACAAAAACTGCGTGGATTCATGAACCTTGATAAATTTGATTGGCAGCAACTCGGCCGTACCGACCTCATCGCTGCAGGTCACAAAATCAACACTCCTGAACTTCTTTTCGAAAAAATTGAAGATGAGGCGATTCAGGAACAGGTTGACAAGTTGCAGGCTACCAAAATTTCAAATGAACTGGAACAGGCAAAGGTGAATCCTGCCAAGAATAATATTGAATATGAAGATTTTGCCAAACTGGATATCCGAATCGGGACAATTATCGCAGCAGAGAAAGTAGCCAAAACAAAAAAACTGCTCAAACTTACTATTGATACCGGAATCGACAAACGCACTGTAGTTTCGGGAATTGCTGAATATTTTGAGCCTGAAAAAATCATCGGCCAACAAGTTTCCATCCTGGTAAATCTGGCTCCCAAAATCCTTAAAGGGATCGAATCGCAAGGGATGATTCTGATGGCAGAAAATTCTGATGGATCGCTGGTCTTTGTGACCCCAGCAACAACAATAAATGTGGGGTCCGAAGTCAGGTAAAAATAAAGACGGGATTATGAATAACTGAATAAGGAAAGAAAGACCGCTTTAGACTTTAGATCATAAAAAAAACCGCAGAGTTCAATCTGCGGTTTTTTTTATTAAATGCGATGGCTTACTTTTTTTCAGTTTTTGGAGCCACTTTTTTTGTTTTCTTTGTTTTATCAGCTTCTTTTGCTGCTGGTTTTGCTGCTTCAGCTGGTTTAACAGCTGCCTTTGCTGCTGGCTTTGCTGCTGGTTTGACTGCCGCCTTTGCTGCTGGTTTTGCTGCTTCTGCTGGTTTTGCAGCTTCAGCTTTTGCTGCTGGTTTTACAGCTGCTTTTTCAGTCTTAGCAGGAGCTTTTTTAACAACTTTTTTCGCATCCTGAGCGCTAACAGAAATCAAACCTAATACAAAAACAAAACTTAATAATAATACTAATTTTTTCATGATTGAGAATTTTAAATTGAATTTTTAATATTGTTTACGGATCAAAAGTAGATTCTCAATAATGAAGGAATCGTGAAGTTTTAAACGAGCGAATTTAAATTAACATTTTTTAACGGAAGTTGAATTTTAAATGTAGATCCCTCCCCTTTTACCGACTTCACTTCTATAGATCCATCGTGAAAAGAGATGATGCTACTGACAATGGAAAGGCCTAAGCCATGCCCTTCACCTGATGTTGGGTCGGCACGTTTAAAACGATTAAAAATATTGGATATCTGATCGTTATCAATTCCGATTCCATTATCAATTACTTCAATGCAGAATTTATTGCCAGTTGTGAATGAAGCAATCCGTATCCACCCACCATCGTTATTATATTTTATGGCATTAGAAATAAGATTAAACATCATAATATAGATCAGCGACTTATTGACATTTGCGAGTACCTCATCCGGATGAACCATATTCTCTATGGTAATATTTCTCATTTCCGCCCGATCCTCAATATTCTGTATGATCTCATCAATAAGCGCTCTGACAATTATGGTCTCATTCTTTGAGAACTGATCGTTTTCAATCCTAGCAATCAAAAGCAACGCTTTGATAATTTGCTGAAGTCTGTTCAGATTGTTCTGTTGCTCCATAACACTGATTACAAATTGCTCTGGTAAATTGCCAGAGGTCAACAGATTCTCAAGCTTACTTTGCATAATCGAGATTGGTGTAAATAGCTCGTGAGAAACATCTGCAGTAAATTTTTTCTGGTTCTTCAGAATTGTGGTCACTTTATGCATTAATTCGTTCAATGCATTATTCAGATATACAAAATCTGAAGTAGAACTTTCAAGTTCAGAATAGTTAAAGGTTTCGGGGTTGGTAATGGTTTTTAGTTTAGGAATAATCAGTCTGTTAAGTGGATGCAACAGATACTTATTGATAGCTACATCAAACATAATGGTCACCATAAGAACGACCAGGATGATCGTAATAGAGATGTTTTCCATTGTTTTGTTCAAAGAGTTGATCAACTGTACGTTCTTTCCAATCTCCAGCATATAGTGCTGATTATTGATTTCGAAACTATAATTAAGTATTCGAAAATCGAACTGTTCGTCCTCTATTTCTCTCGCTTCATTGGAGAACAGCACTTTATCTGAACCCTTTTCCGGATCCAGATCAATCGTTATGTATTCATCCTTCAACATATTATAACTCGCATAGACACTGTCTTTTTCAATGTTCAAAAACGAGTTAATCCCGATCTTGGCTACGATAGACATTGTTTTATCCTTCATTTTTATCAGGTCACGGTCCGTATGTCGTAAAGCTTGTTTGTCGATTACCTGTTGCACCATAACAAATAAAATAAAAAATATTACAATCTTTGAAAGTGCACCTATCATTGCCAGTTTGAGTTCGAGTCGCATATTTGCAATTATATCTAATTAAAATTCAAAAACTTAATTGAGATCAGCCATTATCAAAAATAATAGTTTTCAAAAAAGGGGTTCTTAAGGTTGATCAAAGGTAATGCTTCAGAATTGCAATCAGAAAAACAGGCAAAGAGTTTTTCAAAATTATGTGATCTCATTTTTTTCTGTTAGGTTTGATCCGTGAAATTTCCCAAATACTTTGAATAATGAATGTCTTAATTGTCGAGGATGAGATTACGCTGGCCAATGAGGTGAAAAACTACCTTGTGAAAGAGGGATTTTCATGTGATGAAGCACACACCGGTAGGATCGCTTCTGACAAACTGTTTTCAAACAGTTACGATCTGCTGCTACTCGACCTGGGGCTACCCGATTATGAAGGAATTGATTTGCTAAAAGAATCGATTGCCAATAACAATAACACCGCTGTAATCATTCTTTCAGCAAGAAGTGCACTGGAAGACCGTATCAAAGGGCTTAATCTGGGAGCCGACGATTATTTACCAAAACCTTTTTCATTACTGGAATTGAAATCACGTATCATGGCAGTGATGAGACGTAAACATGGAATAAGGGTAAATATCATAAATATCAATAATTTAGAGATTGACTTAGACAAACGGATTGTTTCGTCAGGGGGAGTTACAATTACTCTTACCCGCAAGGAATATGATATTCTGAGCTTCCTTATTCTGAATAAAAACCGCGTAGTCACCCGTCTTCAGATTTCAGAGCACATATGGGGAGACATTATAGAAGAAAATTACAACTCAAACTATATTGATGTTCACATCAAAAACCTGCGTAAAAAACTTTCAGAGTTTATTGAAGGAGATTTTCTGGAAACAGTGAGGGGTATTGGTTTCCAATTTATTGAAATCGGCGCGGAATAATTTTTCATTCTTTCAGACAATGCCAGCAGCCAGCGACCAACTCTCCTGCCATTCCTAGACACTGACAAAACAGTAGCAGTTATTTATCTGTTAGTGAGCCTCATCCTGTAGAAATTTTCCGGAAATATATTTGACAGGCAACCAGGCTGCAAGAAAACCAATCAATACTACTGAAAAGAAGATCAGGAGGATATCAATGGGAATAATGGTCATGGGATAGGCATCGATAATAAATGATCCTCCATCACCCTGAAGTTTAACCAGGCCAAACGTGATTTGCGCCTGACAGATTGCAACGCCTAACACCGTTCCGATCACCGCTCCAAGAAGGGAAACAGACCATCCTTCAAAAAGGAAGATATTACGAATCAATGGTTTATCAGCACCCATACTCTGCAAAATGGCGATATCTTCCTTTTTATCAATGATTAGCATGGTTAATGATCCTACAATATTGAATGAAGCGATCACCAGAATAAGAATCAGTATGAGGTAAACAGCATACTTCTCCCCCTTCATGGTTTTATAGAGGTAATCGTGCTGCTGATAGCGATTCTTTACCACAAAATGGTCGCCGAGTTTAGCCGAAATCTCCTTCTGGATCTTGCTTACAGATGCTCCACTTCTTAATTTCAGCTCCACAGAATTGACCTTTTCAGTCATTTCAAAAATTTTACGTGCAAATGCAAGGGGTACAATAATATATCTCGAATCGAGTTCTTGCTGAACTGCAAAAACTCCGGAAGGATAGATAGAACCCTGGTTAAAATTCCCTTCAATGGATGAGGCAGATCGCCGACCCTTCTGGGGAACATAAATATTAATCGGATTGATCAGGTTAAGCCCGACAGATAAATTATAGGCAATTCCCTGCCCAATAACGGTAAACTCTTTATCCTCCTCCTTTAGCTTAAATTTGCCATCCACGATCATCGTATCGAGTCCTGTCATTTGATTGTAATGGTCGCTAACCCCTTTGATTGTAGCAAGAACTTGTCGGTTCTCGTATCGCAGGAGGGCGTTATCCTCGACAACATCTGAGAAAAACAGCACATCTTTCATCTGCCGGATCTGTTTGAACGCCTCACTATTCGAATCAAAACTTTTACCCTCAGCAAGCGTTATCTTCAAATCGGGATCAAAAGAGGAAAAAAGTGATTTTATCAGGCTATCGAACCCATTGAAACCCGATAGTCCGATAATTAAACCGATGGTCCCGATCGCCATACCAGCCACCGAGATGGCCGAGATGATATTGATCAGGTTGGTTCTCTTTTTTGAGAAGAGGTATCTTTTCGCTATGTAAAACGAGAGATTCAATCTGTTTATTGATTATATGTCTACTTCTTGTAAGCTTTCACCAGCAATCCTGTCCCTCTTTTATGCCTAAGATTGACATCAATAGCATTTAGTATGGCGCAAAAGGGGTATACGATCAGATAATAGAAAGGGAGAAGGAGATAAAATATTTTTGATTTGTCCAGCATCAAAATAGGATATTTCATCGAGAACCTCCAGGATAATGAGCCGGATGTACCGTAGGTATAGCGCGCTTCAACTTCCGAAAAGCCGGCGCGATGTAGTTTTTCAGTAATATCCCTGATCCCGTATCCGTCCCTTACGTGTTCTTCGATAAATCCGTGCACTGAATCATGATCATGTTCATGCGTATCGGAACCTCCCTGATCAGAAGGAGTAGAGATCAGGAGTACTCCATTTTTCCTGAGAGATTTATAAAAATTGTTGAAAACCAGCTCGTCCTCTTCGATATGTTCCATCACATCAACAGAAAGAACCAGATCAAAACTATAGGGCTCAATAAAAGTTGTAAGATCGGCAGTTTCAAAAACAACCCGTTCATGCATTCCAATTGAAGTAAAAAACCTGTTACAATCATCAATTTGCTCAATCTTCACATCTACTCCTTTAACAAAAGAACCTGCAAAAATCCTGCACATGCGATAGCTGTACTGCCCGAATCCGGAACCAGCATCAAGGATATGAATATTCCGTGAAAATGCGGTTCTTTTCAAAATCCTTAACTCTTTATAAACATGCCATGCCCTAAGTAGTAAAAGATCGAGTAATAAGTAAAAAAGTTTTCTTAAAAACGGGGTGCTGTTGAACACATCTCCCAATCGCCTTTTAATCGGATCATACTCCATAACGAACTTTTCTTAATCGATGATTTATCAGGTTAATTAGCAATTTCAATGTAAAAGTTTATCAATCTTTTCGATATAATCGAGGCTGTCGTCAAGGAAAAACTCAAGTTCGGGTACATGCCGCAATTGGAAACGGACAATATTTCCAAGCTCGCCCCGTAATTTACCTTTGTGAAGCTTAATTCCATTCAACACCTCTTCTGCCCCCTCCGAAGGGAAGATACTCAGATAGCATCTGGCCAGTGAAATATCACGTGTCACCCTTACGGTAGTCAAAGAGAGTATCCGCCCTTTTGCCAAAACCTGTGTGTCGCGTCGCAAGAGTTCACTTAACTCTTTTTGAATCAATCGACCAATTTTATTTTGTCTTGTTGAATATTGTTCCATTTTATAAGGTATTTGATGCAAAAATAAATAAAATCAGCAGGTTCTGCTGATTTTGACAATTATCTTTTCCAGTGATATCGTACCTTTGCAACACCATGAAAGCTTAAAACAGAACTTCAGCATCCACCGATGAATGAGATTGAATTAAAAGAACCTCCGATTTATTCATTTGCACCGATTGCGGACTCCCGCAGTAAGGTGCTGATACTGGGGACAATTCCGGGGAAAGAGTCGCTGAGGAACTGTGCCTATTATGCTCATCCGCAAAATGCTTTCTGGAAAATTGTATTTGCATTGCATGACCTGCCATTTTCAACAAACGACCTGGTCAGAAGGGAGGTGCTGCTCCAAAACAGGATCGCCCTCTGGGATGTCTTACAGTCATGTCACAGAAAATCGAGTCTCGATAACGATATCAGAATGGAACAGCCCAACGATCTTGGTGCATTTATCTCAACCCATCCGACGATCTCGGAAATCTTTTTCAATGGACAGGGTGCGGCCGGCTATTTCAGAAAGTACTTTCCTGACGTCAGACTGCCTAACCGGACAATGCCCTCAACAAGTCCGGCGCATGCCATAAAGTGGGAAAAGAAACTCGAAGCCTGGCAGGTAGTCAAAACTGCTGCAAATTATTAAATATTCTTTCTCATTACTTTTTAATATCTTTGACAGATACGAAAATAAAATACACAATACTATAAAAAATGAAAAAAAACGAATTCAAACTTAAAATCTCACAGTTAAAAGAGATTGCTCTTAATCTAGAGGATAAAATTGAGAACGGACTTAAAAATGACAACACAGAGGTAAAAAGTATCCCGACATATATCCACCCACTGTCATGTGGGGCTGAAGGTCAGGCTGTTGTACTTGACTGGGGTGGTACAAATTATCGTGCGGCAGTAATTAATTTTGCTGGAGGTGTGGCGAGCATCTCCCCTAAAAAAGCTGGAGGCAAGGATCTCTCTGCTGTTACTACCAAAGGTTTTTCAATGGATGACCTGCTGGAAAAACAATCAGATTTTGTAAATGAAATCGATCTTCCTGCAAAGGCACCGATTGGTTATTGTTTTTCGTACCCCGCCGAGTGTTTACCCAATGGCGATGCAGAACTGATCAAATGGACCAAAGGGATTGAAATTAAAGAGATGATTGGTAATCCTGTCGGAAAACCACTCTTGGATAAGCTGAACAAAACCGGAAAAGCAGAATTCACCGGGATTAAAGTGATCAACGACACTGTCGCATCACTTTTTGCAGGATTGACCGACCCCGATTTTGATGCCTATATTGGTTTAATCGTAGGTACCGGAACGAACATGGCCGCTTTCGTTCATTCGGATAAAATACCAAAAATTGACAGCTCCCTTAACTGGCAGGGACTTACACCCGTGAATCTTGAATCCGGAAACTTCGTTCCACCCCATCTGACCAAATATGATGAACTGGTTGATGAAAAATCAAATAACAAAGGATCGCAGCGATTCGAAAAAGCGGTCTCCGGATTATACATTGGACAAATTCTTCGTGAATTTTTCCCCGAGGATGGATTTAATGAACAAACTGACGGTAAAGCGCTTACCGATATCATTAATAGTGCTGATCAACACAAAGCGAAACATGTTAAAGTAGCCAAGGCCATCTATAAAAGGTCGGCAAAATTGGTTGCCGCCTCACTTGCCGGATTGATCGATTTACTTATCTCTCATGACAAATCAATTAAAAAAGTCAGGATTACTGCAGAGGGAAGCCTTTTCTGGAGTGAGGTATCAGGTTGCAAAGACTATAACAAGGTGGTGAAAAGCACTTTGAAGGAGTTGCTTGGCGAAATGGGACATAAGAAGGTAAAGGTAAACATTGCCGAAATTGAAAGTGCAAATATGATCGGATCTGGTATTGCAGCTTTATCCTAAATTATATTTGAAAATATCTTTTTATCGCCTAGAAAAGCGGGATGAGCACTAATTCACTCCCGCTTTTCTAAATTGTTAATGCGCTGACCTTAAAGCGTATTGGTTATTTCATCTTATACCAAAATGGCAAATATCCTGCAAAACTGCCTAAATTGTAATGCTGAGATAGAATCGGGTTTCGAAACCTGCGGCAATGGTTGATTTCTTTGATCACTATTCACAATAGGATAATTCTCGGATCATTCCATTACCTTTGTCCCCTTATGGTTGATTTCTTTTATCAATACGGGTTATTGGGACTTTTCCTTGCCGGGTTTCTTTCGGGTTCAGTCTTCCCCTTTAATTCAGAGTCTGTACTTTCACTGCTGATATACTCCGGATTCAATGTTGTTAGCTCATTGGCTGCCGCGACAGCAGGAAATACGCTGGGGGGAATTTCGATCTATTACCTGGGATATCTTGGAAAGATGGAATGGATTGAGAAATACGCGAAGGTAAAATCAGAAAAAATTCATGCAATTCTTCCAAAATTGAAACGGTATGGATCTTTAGCCGCTTCACTTTCGTTCGTTCCCATTATTGGCGATGTGGTGATTCTCGGACTGGGATTTTTTCGGATCTCTCCATTCTTTACTATCTTTTTCATGATGATTGGTAAAATAGCCCGCTATCTGGTTGTAATCGGACTCATGAAAATGGTAATGTAAGTTATATCCGGGAAATTGTTAAATTTGAATTCAAATCAGGTATATGAGAGTTGTTATTCAGCGCGTATCAGAGGCTTCAGTAAAGATTGACGGGAAATTAAAATCCTCAATTCATCAGGGGTTGCTCATTCTGGCAGGTTTTCAGAGTGATGATACTGATGACGATCTCGATTGGACTTCTAGGAAAATCATTCAACTACGAATTTTTGATGATGACAAAGGCGTAATGAACCTTTCGGTGAAGGAGAGGGATGGAGAAATTTTATTGGTGAGTCAGTTCACCCTTCACGCCAAAACAAAAAAAGGGAACCGTCCCTCCTATATCAACGCTGCTCCTCCCGAAATCGCTATCCCGCAATATCACCGTTTTGTAGCCTCTTTATCGGAGAACCTGGGTAAAGAGGTTCAAACAGGAGAATTTGGAGCCCATATGGATGTGAGGTTAATCAACGACGGCCCGGTTACTATCATCATCGATTCGAAAAACAAAGATTTATGAACGAGGATATTACCATCAGAAATGCACAGTCGCAGGTTCATGAATGGATTTCAAAATATGGAGTCCGCTATTTCAGCGAATTAACCAACATGGCAATCCTCACCGAAGAGGTGGGTGAAGTTGCCCGAATTATTGCCCGGAAATATGGCGACCAATCATCTAAGAACAGCGATTTGAAAAGCGATCTGGCCGATGAACTTGCCGACGTACTTTGGGTACTCATTTGCCTTGCCAATCAGACCGGGGTTGACCTAACCGATGCGTTTATGAAAAATATGGAAAAGAAAACCGAACGTGACCAGATTCGTCATCTGAATAATGATAAACTGTTCGCTTAATGCTTAAAAAGATAAAAAACAAATTATATAGATATGAGATTACAAGGTGAAAATATTGACCGGGAGTTCCGGGATGGAGAAGTGGAAACGGCACTCCTTACGATTATTGAAAAATCTTCGGAATTAAAAAGGCGTGAATGGTATGAATTGGCACTTTCATGCATCGATCTGACCACCCTGAATTCAACTGACAGTTCTGTCCAGGGAGAAAAAATGGCGGCAAAAGTATCCGGATTCCAGGATAACTTTCCCGACCTGCCCAATGTGGCAGCAATATGTGTTTATCCAACCCTGGTTGATGCGGTCAATGGTTCTCTTCATGCCCCTGGTGTAAAGCTGGCTTCTGTAGCAGCCGGATTCCCTTCATCGCAAACATTTCTTGATGTCAAAGTGCTGGAAATAACCAGGAGCGTTGAAAAAGGGGCTGGTGAAATTGATATTGTACTTAACTTAGGTAACTTTTTAAAGGAAGATTACCCAGCGGTACTGGAGGAAATTTCGACTTTAAAGCAAGCTTGCGGAGCCTCTCATTTAAAGGTAATACTGGAAACGGGTGCATTAAAAAGCTACTCGAAAATATGGAAGGCATCGTTTCTGGCAATGGAGGCCGGCGCCGACTTTATCAAGACCTCTACCGGAAAGCTGGAACCTGCGGCCACACCTGAAGCTGCCTGGGTGATGTGTAGCGCCATTAAAAGTTTTTACGAGAAAACAAATATTAAAGTCGGATTTAAAGCGGCCGGAGGAATCGTTGAAACGGCTGATGTTCTTAAATATATCGCAATTGTAAAAGATGTTCTGGGCAACGAATGGCTCAATAACAAGCTGTTCCGTATTGGAGCTAGCCGTTTGGCCAATAACCTGCTCACTACAATTAAAGGTGAAAGTGTGGTCTATTTTTAGCTGATCCTGGAAGTGATGTAGTTAACATATTCGATCAGGGCTGTTTTAACCTCTGAATCGGGATAATCCGATAGCTGGGCCATTGCCTTTTCATTATAGCCATTCATCACCATTTCTGCATATTTAAAACCACCATGAACCGCGACAAAATCACGAACCTCAGTGAGGTCGGCTGATGATTTTGATCTTTTACGTACAATTTTAAGGATACGCGATTTATCGTTTTTCCCAGCCTGGTTGAGTGCATGAATTAATGGAAGGGTGATTTTCTTTTCACGCAGGTCATTCCCGGTAGGTTTCCCGATCAGATTCGACTTTTGGAAATCAAACAGATCATCCTTAATCTGAAAAGCCATCCCTGCATATTCGCCAAAGAGTCTCATTCGCTCAATCACAACAGCATCCTCTGTTACGGAACAAGTCCCTACGGCAGCGCTAGTGGCAAGCAACGATGCTGTTTTCTTTCGGATAATCTCAAAATAGATCTCTTCGGTAATATCCAGTTTTCTGGCTTTCTCTATCTGAAGTATCTCCCCTTCGCTCATATCTCGAACCGCAGTACATATGTGATCCAATATATCATAATCGCGGTGATCAACCGACCAGAGTAATCCTTTGGCCAAAATAAAATCACCAACCAATACTGCAATCTTGTTTTTCCAGACTGCATTCACCGAAAAGAAACCGCGTCGTTGATATGAATCATCCACCACATCATCGTGAACAAGCGTTGCTGTATGTAATAACTCGATGGTTAAAGCGGCATGATAAGTCCTTTCATTAAAGGTACCATTTAGTTTGGCACACAGAAAAACCATCATCGGACGCATTTGTTTCCCTTTGCGCCGCAAGATATAATTAATGATATTACTCAACAGCGGCAAGTCACTCCTGGTCGCTTTTTGAAAATAGGGCTCAAAATCATTGAGCTCTTCCCTTATAGGCGAAATAATCTGTTCTTTAGATGACATTCTTTAAAAATTGCATTCTTTCTGTTTATTCTCCTCCAGGCCAAAGGTAAGCATTAATTTTACTTCAACATTATTGTTTTTAGCCATTCTAAATTACAAAACGCCGTTTTGTCAAAGCTAACGACAAAATTGGCTATACAACTATCTATGAGCATATTAAATAATTCAGAAACCAGTTAATAACCAGTTCTGATTATTCAATTCTTTACATCAACAACGCCTAAAATATATATTTCCTATATTTGCAGCATGAATGAAGAAATCGAAATTTACCTACGATTCATGATCTTAAACCTCCGGTAATAATATGAACTATTCTGAGTTAGATGTCGAGAAGTTAACTTTGGCAACTGAAATGCTAAAGGCTATTGCCCACCCGCTACGGATTTCTATTGTTAAATATCTTGATGGAGGGATAAAACTTACCGTAACCGAAATCCACGAACGACTCGGAATTGAACAGTCAACAGCCTCCCACCATCTTGGAATCCTTAAAAGCAAGGGAGTTTTAAGCTCGAAACGTGACGGAAAGAATACCTATTATTTTCTCAGACATTCAGTATTGACCGGAATACTCGATTGCATCGAGAAATGCAATTGCCAGCATTAGAAGCCGACATTGTCTGAATTCTGTTTCTGGCCAGATAGCCCCCCTAATTTTACTGGTGATTTGAATTAATTTTTGCGTAGTTTTGATCGGTCTTAATACATAGATTATCATGAACCGATTGTTTTTACTTGATGCCTACGCGTTGATTTACCGCTCCTATTTCGCCTTTATCAGTGCGCCACGCGTCAATTCGAAAGGACTAAATACCTCAACCATGCTGGGGTTCGTTAATACCCTGGAGCAACTTCTTAAAAATGAAAACCCTACACACATTGCTATCGCCTTCGATATGAAAGGTCCCACTTTTCGTCACGATCTGTTTCCTGAATACAAAGCCCACCGTGACGAGATGCCCGAAGATATCCGAAAATCAATCCCTTATATCAGGGAGATCATCAAAGGGTATAATATTCCAATTCTGGAAAAAGAGGGATTTGAAGCCGATGATGTTATTGGTACACTGGCTAAAACGGCAGAGAGGCAAGGCTTTCAGGTTTATATGGTTACTCCCGACAAAGATTATGCACAACTGGTCTCCAAAAATATTTTCATGTACAAGCCAAAACGGCTGGGAAATGAGATGGAGATTTTAGGCGTCGAACAGGTTTGTGAAAATTTCCAGATCCAAAATCCTCTTCAGGTAATTGATGTTCTGGGTCTTATGGGCGATACCTCCGACAATATCCCCGGATGTCCGGGTATTGGGCCAAAAACAGCAATGAAATTGGTGAGCGAATTCGGTAGTGTCGAGGGGGTTTATCAGAACATTGACAAATTAAAAGGGAAGCAAAAAGAGAGCCTGGAGCAATTTGAAGAACAGGTTCGCATGTCGCGTAAGCTGGCCGAAATCATCCTGGATGTTCCGGTTGAGTTCAATGAAGAAGATTTGATTCTCTCCGAACCAAATTATAAACATTTAAGGGAGATATTCCTTGAACTCGAATTCCGGACACTGGCCGAAAAGATCCTTCCCAACACACCAAAAGTTGCACAACCTGCTCCTGCGTTTGAACAGGGAACACTTTTTAGTCTTGGCGAACAGACCCAGACCGAATCATCAGGAGTTCATACTGATATTCATTCAACAAATCACAACTATCACCTGGTTGAGAGTGACGAAAAAACAGATCAGTTGATTTCGCAATTAGAGAGACAACCCGCATTTTGTTTCGATACTGAAACCACAGGGCTCGACACTCAAACAGATCAACTCGTGGGATTATCATTTTCCTTCAGGTCGGGGGAAGCCTGGTATATACCAATTCCGACCGATCGTGAAAAAGCGACTTCATTGGTGTCGAAATTTAAAAATGTATTTGCCAAAGAAGATATTCTGAAAATCGGTCAGAATATGAAATTCGATTTGTTAATCTTATCCCATTATGGCATAGAGGTAAAAGGTGACTATTTTGATACCATGGTGGCTCACTACCTGATTCAACCAGATCTTCGCCATAATCTCGATTATCTGAGTGAAATATACCTTGGTTACAAAAAGGTAGCCACTGAAGAGTTGATCGGCAAACGGGGAAAAAATCAGCTGACCATGCGACAGGTTGACCTTGAGCAAATTAAAGAATATGCCTGTGAAGATGCGGATATCACTTTTCAACTGAAATCACAGCTGGACGAAGCCTTAATAAAAGCCAGCGTGAAGAACTTGTTCACCGGGGTTGAAATGCCTTTATTAAAAGTACTGGTTGAAATGGAACTGGCCGGTTTGAAAATCGATCCCAAAGTTTTGGATGATTATGCGGTGATACTACGAAGGCAGATTGTTGAACTCGAAAACAGCATCATCGAACTGGCAGGCGAACATTTCAATATCTCATCTCCAAAACAGCTCGGCTACATCCTTTTCGAAAAGTTGATGCTCGATCCAAAGGCAAAGAAAACAAAAACAAAACAATACTCTACGGGCGAAGAGATTTTAGTCAACCTGGCTGATAAACATCCGATTGTGAACAAAATTCTGGAGCACCGGGGGCTAAAAAAACTCCTATCTACCTATGTTGAAACACTTCCAAAACTAATTAATCCCAGAACTGGAAAGATACACTCTTCATTTAATCAAACCATTGCAGCTACCGGACGGCTTAGTTCCACCAATCCAAATCTTCAGAATATCCCCATCAGAGACGAAAACGGACGCGAAATCCGTAAGGCTTTTATTCCGAGTGATAACGATCATCTATTTCTATCAGCTGACTATTCGCAAATTGAACTCCGGATTATGGCAGCCGTGTCGGGTGATAAGGTGATGACCGAAGCCTTTCGTAACGGAGAGGATATCCATGCTGCAACAGCTTCGAAAATTTTCGGCATACCAATCAGCGAAGTCACTTCCGACATGCGCCGGAAAGCCAAAACTGCCAATTTCGGAATCCTTTACGGCATCTCTGCCTTTGGTCTCTCACAACGGCTGAATATTCCCCGCGGTGAAGCAAAACAGCTGATTGATGATTATTTTTCCAATTTCGCTATGGTCAAAAATTACATGGATGCTCAGTTGGTGCTTGCCCGTAAAAGAGGTTTTGTTGAAACGATCATGGGACGAAAACGGTACCTGAGTGACATTAATTCTGCCAACTCCGCGGTCAGGTCATTTGCCGAACGGAATGCGATCAATGCCCCCATCCAGGGTTCTGCCGCCGATATCATCAAAGTGGCGATGATCAACATCAGTCAAAAGTTTAAAGAGAAAGGGATTCAATCGAAGATGATCCTTCAGGTGCATGACGAATTAAACTTTGACGTACTAAAATCTGAACTTGAAGAGGTGAAAGAAATTGTAAAGTACGAGATGGAAAATGCCGTAGAACTGGCCGTTCCACTTGAAGTGGAGATGGATGCCGCCGAAAACTGGTTACTGGCACATTGATTTTAATTGTATATAACTTGTTTTTTAGTGGCCAAATGGAACAGCCATGATTTAGGTTGATTATCCTTCCCGGTTGGTAATTCTTGAATCATGGCTATTTTATGTTTTAAAACATGAAAATAATTTTGTCAGTGTATAAAAAAACAAACTATGTTTGCAGAACGGATCAGAACAGATTTTATGCTCTGGCTTGATAATGCATTTGCGCTTTAAAATCTATGACAGGTTCAAAATTTTAGGAAAAGCAGCTGGTTAGCATCAATTGTATAGATAGTAATTACTGAAAAATCGGGTTATTGGTTTCATAAATCTGAAAAATCGTATTCGTGCTGGCAAATTCATTCCTTATTTAAATACAGAAATGTTTTTCACAACAAGATAACCATAACACAACAGAACAGAGGAACGAATTTAAATTCTGCTTTATCAACTTTTTATTTTTATAACCATTGAAAATTACGTTTTCGTTTTGAACCCTTTTTAAACATGAGTATTAAAGATTTTATCAGACGAACCAGGCACGGATCTAAAGCAAGGGTCTGGACGATGACCTTTGGAGCCCTGCTCGCCCTGGCACTTATCGCGACCTTCAATATGGTCTCCTCCTACACTTCCACCGACAAATATTGCATGTCGTGCCATGTTCATCCTTGGGCTGAGGAGTCGTGGCGACTCTCGCCTCACCACAATAACAGGACAGGTGTCAGCGTTCAATGTGTGGAGTGTCACCTACCTCCTAAAGGGGAAGGATACATTTGGGCAAAAGCATATCATGGGGCAAAGGATGTATACGGCAAATTCTTTAAGGATAGCGCCAAAATCAATTGGGCAGAAAAAAGATTGCTTGAAAACGCAAAGGGCATTACCTATGAACAGTCGTGTGTAAAATGTCATCAGAATCTTTTCCCGGTCACACTCTCAGTTAATGGAAGCAATGCCCATCTCGCCTATATCAATGCAAAAGAGGATCCTAAGCCCAATTGCATCAACTGCCATCTCAACGTAGGCCATTACGATAAAAATGCAAAACACGAGCATGATGCCAATTTTGGAGTTGATGCAGCTGCCAGCAAAGAGATATTCTCAGAAGCCACAAAGGTGGAGAAATTCGAAAATTTCACAGAAAAAATCCCGGGAACAACGGTCTCATTTGATATGGTTGCCATACCCGAAGGGACATTCAACATGGGAAGTCCCAATAATGAACCATTGCGCAAACCCGATGAAGGTCCAGTGCACAAAGTTAAACTCTCGAAATTCTGGATGGGAAAAATCGAAGTCTCATGGAATGAATATCTTGCATTCTTTCAGGCAACTGCTTCACAGGGACGGACAGAGGGCCAGGTTCTTAAAAACAGGAATGTAGATGCCATCACGGGGCCAACCCCTCCATGGGGAGCACCCGATCAGGGATGGGGCAAAGGAACGCGACCAGCAATCACCATGTCGTTCCGGGCTGCCAACACCTATTGCCAATGGTTATCAAAAGTAACAGGCAAGAAATACCGTTTACCAACCGAGGCTGAATGGGAATATGCCTGCCGCGGCAACACAACAACCCCCTACTATTTTGAGGGTGATCCAAAAAAATTCACATCGAAGGGGATCTTTAAAAAGATCTTTGGACCTGATACCACGAATATTGCTTCCCATATTGTCTATATAGTCAACAGTTCTTCAAAGACAAAAGATCCAGCCTCGGTAAAGGAGAATCCATTCGGATTGAAGAATATGACGGGAAATATTGCGGAATTCTGCTCAGATTATTACTCACCCGATGCCTATAAAACAGGCGGAGCTGAAGTGGTAAATCCCAAAGGACCCGATTCGGGACAGGAACATGTGATCCGTGGCGGTTCGTTTAAAAGCGATGCCAAAGATGTGAGAAGTGCCGCGAGAGATTTTACCAAAACTCAGGCATGGCTGGTAACCGATCCGCAGATGCCCAAAAGCATCTGGTGGTACTCTGATTGCATCGATAACGGATTCAGGGTGGTTTGTGAGGCGGATAGTATAAAATGAAGGAATGAATATTGAAAGAATGAAAAATAGTATGGAAAACGATTCGAAAAATATCAACAGAAGGAAATTCCTGGGAGCAGGAGTTTTAGCAGGAATAGGTGTTGCCGGAGCCGGCGCTATCCTCTCATCATGTAAAAAAGAATTGAACAACAACGCGCTTGGACTTCCCCCGATCCTGAAAGGGGCCCCAAAAGGGAGGAAGCTCAGGGCCGGTCTGGTTGGAGTTGGAAACCGGGGAACCGGTGCGGCAATTAATTTTATCAGTGCCGGTCCCGATCTTGAGATTATTGCCCTTGCAGATGTTTTTCAGGATAAAATTGATAATTGTCGTCAAAGATTTGCCTCTTTTGATCTCCCAATCCCAGCCGAAAATTGCTTTGTAGGTTTTGATGCCTACAAGAAATTAATGGCCATGCCTGAAATTGATGTTGTAATCTGTGCTACTCCCCCACAATTTCGTCCGGAACATTTCCTTGAGGCGGTGATGAACAAGAAACATTGTTTTCTCGAAAAACCGGTATGTGTCGATCCTGTAGGCGCCCGTATGATGATCGCCACAGCAAAAAAAGCTGAAGCACTCGGACTTTGCGTTGTGACCGGAACACAGCGACGTCATCAGGAGGACTACATCGAAACCTACAAACAGATTGCAAACGGCGCCATCGGTAAACTGACATCGGCAAAAGCATACTGGAATCAGGAACATGTCTGGTTTAGAACACGTGAAGAAGGTTGGAACGACATGGAATATATGATCCGGAACTGGAATAACTTCTGCTGGCTTTGTGGCGATCATATTCTTGATACCCATGTACATAACATTGACGTTATCAACTGGTTCATGGGGAAACACCCTGAAAAGGCAATTGGTTATGGAGGTCGTGCACGCAGGATAACGGGCGATCAGTACGACTTTTTCAGCATTGACTACGACTATGGAAACGGGGTCAGTTCACACAGCATGTGTCGTGAACTGGACAGCTGTGCAAACGGAACCGGAGAATTAATCAATGGAACAGAAGGCTATACCAACTGTATCAACACAATCTGGAACCTCGACGGAAGCGTAAAATGGAAATTTGAATATCCGAAGGACGAAAACGGAAATACGATGAACACCATAAAAATTTCCCCTTACGTTCAGGAGCATATGCACCTGGTTCATGCCATCCGGACCGGAAAATATGTAAATGAAGCCGAACAGACCGCGATCTCAACACTTACAGCAATCATGGGGCGTACCGCTGCCTATACCGGTCAATTGATTACCTGGGATGCGATGATGAAATCGGATATGGACCTTGGACCGAAAAAAATAGAATTCGGGCCCGTAGATATGGTCTTTGAAACCCCGATACCGGGAACAGATGCACATATTTAATAATCAACAACCATAAACAACTAAAAATTAATCACAATGTTTGACAAATCATCCAGAAGGGATTTTCTGAAAAGATCTGCCACCGTGGCCACCGGCGCATTGATACTCCCACAGATTATACCTTCAACTGCTATGGGAATGGGGGGTAAACTTCCACCCAGCGACAGGATTGTAATGGGAGCTATCGGAGTCGGATCTCAGGGCCAAAGCAACATGAGAGATTTTATTAAGCTGAATCATCAGGTTCAGTTTGTCGCAGTTTGTGATGTCGATGCGAATCATGCTGCCAAAGCTAAAGCGATGGCTGATGAAGACAACAATAACAAAGATTGCCGAACCTATGGCGATTACCGCGAATTTCTTGAAAAAGAGAAACTAGACGCTGTAGCCATTGCATTACCAGACCACTGGCACGGGATCATTTACACCGCAGCGGCAAATAAAAAATTGGACGTTTATGGCGAAAAACCGATCTGCCGCACAATCAAGGATGGACAAACAATTGTAAGTGCAGTTAAGAAGAACAATATTATCTGGCAAACAGGTAGCTGGCAACGCTCCAAACCCAATTTCCACCATGCTGTTGAATTGGTGAAAAATGGCCGGATCGGAAAAATAAAAACCATTGAGGTAGGTTTGCCAAACGGAAGTAAGGGCATAGGTACCCCCCCTATCGTTGAAGTACCACCAGAACTCAATTGGGAGATGTGGCTCGGACCAGCACTTAAAGTCCCGTACCGGGGAGTAAGTCATTGGAACTGGCGCTGGATTCTCGATTATTCTGGCGGACAGCTTACCGACTGGGCAGGTCACCATATCGATATCGCCAACTGGGGTGCAGACCTCGAAAGAACGGGCCCGGTTGAAATTTCGGGCGAAGGCGTTTACCCAAGAGATGGGATCTACAACGTCCCGGTTGAATATGATTTTTTATGCAAATATGCCAACGGAATTGAGATGCGCGTAGCAAATAGTGCACGCCTTGTTCACGGGGGTGGAGCCACCTGGTATGGCGAAAAAGGGTGGATCAACGTTGACCGTGGAAGGTTATCCGCTTCAGATCCTAAAATTCTTGAGGAGGTAATCGGTCCAAATGAGATTCAGATCTACAAAAGTGAAAACCATTGGCAGAACTTCATCGATTGCGTCCGTTCCCGTAAAGAAGCCATTGCACCAATCGAAGTTGCCTTCCGCGCAATTTCTGTAGCGTTGCTGGGTGAAATAGCCATGACAACAGGTGAGAAAATTCAGTGGGATCCCGAAAAACAAGAGATCATTGGAAATCAGGTCGCAAGCCGCTTATTGAGTCGTCCTTACCGTCAACCATGGAGCTTACCAACAATTTAATCTGCAAAATCAAATGAAGAAAAAAAATCTTTTAATATTAGTATTTGCCGGATTATTGGCTGTTTTCAATTCCTGTCAGAAAAGTACAAGTTACAGGGCGCTGGTAGTTACCGGACAAAATAATCACAACTGGAAAGTCAGTTCCCCCATCTTAAAGCAATTGCTCGAACAGACTGGGCTGTTCTCTGCAGATATCGCCCTTACTCCTGAAAAGGGTGGTGATATGAACACGTTTGCTCCCAAATTTTCAAATTATGATGTAGTTGTGATCGACTACAATGGTGAATCGTGGTCCGATAAAACCAAAGCCGCATTTATTGAATATGTCAATAATGGCGGTGGGGTTGTCATTTATCATGCAGGCGATAACTCTTTCCCCGACTGGAAAGAATTCAACCTGATGATCGGACTTGGAGGCTGGGGAAACCGTTCCCAAAAAGATGGCCCATATGTCTATTACAGAAGAGATACAATGGTAATTGACACCACTGCAGGCCGTGGTGGATCTCATGGTAAACGACACGAATATGAAGTGAGAATACGCAATGCCGAACATCCGATTACCAAGGGGTTGCCGGCACGTTGGATTCATGGCGCTGATGAGTTGTACAGTGAGTTACGTGGTCCTGGAAAAAATATGGAGATACTGGCGACAGCCTTTGCAGCCCCTGCAATGGGTGGCACCGGCCGCGATGAACCGATGCTGATGACCATCAGTTACGGTAAAGGGAGGATCTTCCATACCGCACTCGGTCACGCCGATGCAGGTGGCGGTCCGGCAATGCAATGTGTAGGCTTTATCGTTACCTTCCAACGTGGTGCCGAATGGGCCGCTTCAGGAAAGGTAACCCAGAAAATCCCATACGACTTCCCTAACGTCGGTGCAGCCGCATTCAGACCCGATTTTAAAGAGCTGACACTCGACGGCGATCTTGAAAAAATTGCTGCTTACGATATCACAAAAAGCACCAAATATTTTACCGATTTGCAGATTCGGATCCGGACAGAAGCAAAAACACCTGAAGCCCTTAAAAACTTTGAGAAGCCGATGATCAAATTGCTCGAAAGTAAGAATGCTACAGATGACGGTAAAAAATTGATTCTGCGCGAACTCAGCTGGATGGGCTCTGAATTATCTGTCCCTGTGATTACGGATTTGGCTAAGAATCCTAATCTGAAGGATGAAGCCGAATTTGCGTTGGCTAGACTGCAGGAGTCTAAATAGGACGACAAAGATTATAAAGTAAAAATAAGGTTTATAAGAGGTTGTCTAAAAGGCAAAAATAAACCACGATGATCGCAGCGTCCGCTAAGCGGCGGATCCCAAAGATCGCAAAGAACATAAAAACACTTTGCATTCTTTGCGTAATTCGCGGTTAAACCACACTTTTTAGACACCCTCTTTAAGAATACCAAATTCTATTCCAATGAACCATCTCGACCGACGCAGTTTCCTTAAACTGTCATCCGCAATTACTGCCACCACGATTGCTGTGCCAACTATCATATCTGCATGCGCCAGGGGAAAAAACGGCCATATCGCCCCCTCCGACAGGATCAATCTGGCGTTCATCGGCTCGGGTAATCAGGCGATGAATGACCTCCGCGATTTCTTAACTGATAAGAGAGTCCAAATAACAGGGATTTGCGATGTAAACAAGCAAAGTACAGGGTACTGGGATGGCAAATTGGGAGGCAGAGAGGTAGGAATCAACCTTGTAAATGGGTTTTATTCGAAACTAACCGGCAAAAATTACAGTGGCTGTAAGGGATTCGAAGATTTCCGCGAGGTGATTGCTCGAAAAGATATTGATGCTGTCGAGGTGGTGATCCCCGATCATTGGCACTCAATACCTGTTCTGATGGCCGCAAAGGCTGGGAAAGACATTTATTGCCAAAAGCCTCTTGCCTTAACCATTCCCGAAGGAAGGGCAATGGCCAATGCAGTAAAGAAATACGGGGTGATCTTTCAGACAGGCAGCCAGCAGCGTTCCGATGAAAACTTCAGGAGGGTTTGTGAACTCGTTCGAAATGGAAGAATCGGTCAGTTGCAAACGGTGGAGTGCGGCCTTCCGTCAGGAACTCCTGATTATGGCAGAACAGGTCAACTCACCCAAACGATTCCCGTTCCTGAAGGATTTGACTATAACACCTGGCTGGGACCTGCTCCCGATGCACCTTATTGCCCTGCCCGTACGCACGTTAATTTTCGCTGGGTACTCGATTATTCAGGCGGTCAGGTAACCGATTGGGGTGGGCATCATCCCGATATCGCACAATGGGGAATGGGAACCGAATTAACCGGTCCCGTAAAAATCCAAAATGCAAAAGCCACCTGGGCAGTTCATCCGGTCTGGAATACCGCAACAGAATATTATTTCGAATGTATCTATGCTAATGGCGTCAAACTCATTATCTCAAATAAGGTACCTGCCGGAGTCACCTTTCACGGAACCGAAGGATGGGCCCACGCTAACCGGGGAAACCATCAGGTATTTCCTGAGACACTTAAAAATGCCGTGATCCCCGAATCAGGGATTCATCTGTACAAAAGTGAAAACCATTTCAGAAATTTTATTGACTGCGTACTATCGCGAAAAGAGACCATTGCACCCGCAGAGATCGGACACCGCTCAATCACCATGTCACACCTGGGCAACATCGCCATGAAGCTCCAACAAGACCTCGACTGGGATCCAAAGGCTGAGAAATTCATTAACAACGACCTGGCCAATAGTCTGCTGACCCGGAAAATGAGGGAACCATGGGCATCGATCTACCATGAACACATCGTTTAACTAATTTTTTTGTAAATTTACAACTGATCGTCATCCCATTTGACGCAGGTAAACACCGACATTATGGTTTCAATTGTAATTCCCATCTTCAACGAAGAAAATCTGATCGACGAACTGGTCAAACGGACTGTAACTTCATTGGAGACGTTTGTTACAGATTATGAGATCATTTTTGTGGATGACGGGAGCGAGGACCAAAGTCTTAAGAAACTGCTCAACCAACAAAAAGAGCAGAAGAATGTAAAAGTATTGTCACTTTCCAAAAATTTCGGTCATCAGGCGGCCTTTACTGCAGGACTCGAACACGCTTCGGGTACTATCGTTGGGATGATGGACGGCGATTTGCAGGATCCACCCGAGTTATTCAGTGAGATGTACCGAAAAATTACAGAAGAGGATTACGACATCGTTCACGGAAAACGGAGCGGAAGAAAAGGGAAAAGCAGCCGAAATATTTACACGTTTCTGTTTCATCTGCTGTTCCGTAATATTTCGGCCATTAAGAACATGGAAAATACAGGCAACTTCTCGATGATGAAACGAGAGGCTGTGGATGCTTTGCTAAGGATGACTGAAAGGGTGCGCTATCTTCCTGGTCTCCGAACATTTATCGGATTCAAACAGGGATATGTAAAATTTATCAGGGATGAACGGATGGAAGGTGATCCCAAAATGAACCTTTCCAAACTCTTTACACTGGCAACAGATGCCATATTTGCATTTTCAAGATTCCCGATCAGGATGTGTCTGACGCTGGGTCTGATCGGAACGGTCGTATTTATGTGTGCAGGATTCTATGTACTTATCGCAAAAGCGTTTGGATTTGCCCTGATCGGGTGGTCCTCCACCTTGCTAAGTATCTATTTTCTCGGATCAATTCAGCTGGTATCGCTTGGAATCGTTGGCGAGTACGTCTACCGTATTTATAAGGAATCGCAAAACAGACCCATCTATTTCGTTAAAAAATTCTATGATGGGAAGTCCGACAAATAATGGATAAATACCGTTTAAAATATTTATTTTTCACGCTTGCCGCATTATTGCTCCTTTTTATGCTGAAGGGAGGAGTCGATGCCGGAATTTCGGGCGACGAATATCTCCATTATAACCAATCGGTTTCGGTCTACAATTTTTTTGCCTCACTTGGAAAAGACACCTCAGCAATCAATACCCCCAATACCCATCTGAAATACTATGGACAGTCGGTCGACAACCTGATTACCATTCTAGACAGGTGGTTCAATATAGAGGATGTTTTTCTTTTTCGTCATTTATCATCCGCTCTACTTGGCTGGTTGACAATAATCGTAACTGCATTTTTTGCTATCTGGCTGGCCGGATACGGAGCCGGCATTCTGGTGATTTTACTGTTCGCCCTCTCCCCTACTTTCCTTGGGCATACCCAAAACAATCTGAAAGATATCCCATTTGCCCTCAGCTATATCGCGGCTATCTTTTTCACCCTCAGATTCTTATATAATGAGCATATAACCAAAGTATACGATGTGTTGCTGCTCACTGCAAGCATTGCATTTTCGATGAGCATCCGGACAGGTGGATTGCTGCTGATCTGTTATCTTCTCCTCTTTCTTCTCCTCTCCTTCCTCTACACTTATGTGAAAAACAATCAGTTTGATCAGAAACTATTCCGGAAGAAATTGCTAATCTCACTTCTGATCTCAGTTGCAGCGTGGATTTTCAGTATCATTTTATGGCCCTATGCCCAGCTCAATCCCATCCTGAATGTCTGGAAATCGTATCAGGTGATGACCCAGTTTCCGACAACACTGATGCAGCTCTTCGAAGGTAAGATGGAATGGTCTGATAGGATGCCCTGGTATTACCTGCCAAAATATATGGCTATTACGATACCGTTGATCGTATTTGCGGGACTTGCTGCTTTTATTGCTTTGTCGAAGAAAATCATCACCCATGACAATTTGCTGAAATACGCATTCCTTGTTTTTACAATTCTGTTTCCCGTTATATTTGTGATCAATGAAAAATCAAACCTTTACGGGTCATGGCGCCATTTTCTGTTCATCTATCCCGTCATCATCCTTTTAGCTGCCATTGGATTCACTTTCATCATCAAATACCTGAAAAAAATATACCTTATCGCAGCAGCACTTCTGGTAGCACTGATTCTCGTGTGGCATCCTTTGAGATTTATGATCGTGAATCATCCCTATTATTACCTCTACTACAACCCAATAGTGGGTGGCCTCAACGGAGCCTACGGGAAATATGAAACCGACTATTATTATCACACCATAAGGGAAGGGTCAGAGTGGCTGAATCAATATCTGGCAAACACAAAACAGGAAGGGGTTGTTAAAGTTGCTGGAAATTTCACCCTCAGCTGGTACTTCCGCAATCAGAAAAATGTAGAGACTTTCTATTGTCAGTATGACCAGAGAAGCCAGAAAGACTGGGATTACATGATAGTTGCAAACAGTTATATCCCGGCTTATCAGCTGCAAAATAAAATATGGCCGCCCCAAAATGCAATTCATGTGATTTATGCCGATCAGATCCCAATATGTGCCGTCCTGAAGCGGGAGACAAAACTCGACTTGCAGGGATACGAAGCCTTAAAAAGGGGGGATACAGCTACTGCCACAACAAATTTAGCCAATGCCCTTAAAATTAATATACAGGATGAATTAATCTTTTATAATTTTGCCGCTGCCCTTGTAAAAGAGGGAAAGCTGGATAGCGCCCGGCTGGTGCTCCAGTCGGCATTAAAAGTTAATCCGGAATATGAGCCGATTTTGATGTATCTTGGGAATATTGCGGTTACTCAAAACAATCGCGATGAGGCGATCCGGTACTACGAAACGCTGATTGGGTACAACCGGAAATATTACGATGCTTATGTAGCTCTTTCGAAGGTGTTGATGGAGCAGGACATTAAAAAAGCAAGAGGTTTATTAAAAACCTGTTTGACCCTCGATCCGGTCAATAAACCGGCGATTCTGGCCCTGGCCGATTCGTACCGTAAGTCTGATCCGGAAGTAGCAAAGAAATATGATGAACTTGCAAATTCAATTAAATAATAAGTTTTTTAATAATTAAAGTATGAAGAAGGTAATTTTAATGATTTCGATGGCAGGAATGTTATTCCTGAGTGGTATGGCACAGACGCAACCTGCAGCAAAAAAAGATTCTGTTAATGCAGATAAAGCGGCAAAACCTGTATTCTACAATGCAGCAGCTGAAGAGGAGACTCCTAAAAGTTCAGGTCCAAATTATGCCTTGATTGGTGGAGCAGTAGTTGTTCTTGGAGCAGCCGGCTTTTTTCTGATGAAGAAAAAGAAAAAATAATCAGTTCATTTCAACAAACCAACAGCCCTGTCAGTTTTTCAATACCTGACAGGGCTTTTGTTTTGATTAATGTGGGTCCCGTGATTTTCAATCGCGACAAATATGCGCAATCCATTTTCAATACACGGGCATCAACCCCGGGTGATCTCCCGAGATGTTCCTCCCTCCCTGGGGGGTAACAATAAATGTGTTCTCAATCCCAACCATCCCGATATGGGGAATACCCTTCTTGGGCTCAATGGCAAAGACCATCCCCTCCTGGATGGGCTCATCAAAACCATTGGCAATCACAGGCCATTCATCGATGGTTAATCCGATCCCATGACCCAGAAATTTCACTTTACGTGTCCCAAAACCCATAAAATTTTCGAGAAACTCAGGACTCAATTCATTCATAATTTCGTTGTAGATCACCGAAGGTATTGCTCCCGGTTTTAGCATAGCCGCTACCTTATTTTGTATATCAACACATTGCTGATGGATTTGAATGGCCTCATCGGGTAACGACCTCCCAAACATATAGGTGATCGTTTTGTCGGTGTGATACCCTTCGACACCACAACCTGTATCTACAAAAACAAGATCCCCATTCCTCAGTTTGTGGTTTCGGCTCCCATGAATCGGGACAGCCGGACTCAAGCCGTAATTTCCACCCGGACCATTAAAAGAGGTGGGATAGATAGAACTCTCACCAAATGCAATCTGCCCCAGCGTTGCCTCTGTATCAAACATTCCGAAACGGGTTATCCCCTGATGCCCTTCGTGGATCATTACAGAATAAAGATCGCTGAAAAACTCCAGTTCGCTCATCCCCTCTCGTAACATCGCAGGGATCAGCTCCTCGGTAACCCGCTGATGGATTTTTCCTGCCTGCTCCATCAACGCCAGTTCATATCCACTTTTAACAGACCGTGCTTTTGCTATTTGTACATCTGCCGATTCGATCACCGTAAACGGAAAGTATTTCTGAAACCGTTGCAGCATTCCAATAGGAACAACTTCCTTTTCAAGATAGAGTGTATCAGGAAGATTTTTCATGGTAACCGCGGCATCGCGGTAGCTCTCCATGGGTTTAATCGACGGGAAAAGCGACTCTTCAGTTGCCCGCTCATAACTGCGGCGCACCCAGAAAACCGCCTCATCACTCCGGGGAATGAACAATACCCCCTCCTGCATTGTCCCTGTAAAATAGTAAACGTTGATTTTACTTAATACTGCCGCAATCTCCCATCCGGGACAACTCTGATCCATCTGTTTTCTGAAACGCTCAATCCGCGAGTCCAACTCTTGTAATGGTACCCTTATCTGCATCATTTATATTTTATAGACCTGACAGGTCTGAATTCTCCGTCACAAAATTACTAAGTTTTGATTTTAATTGGAGAATTCATACAGATTAGTGTCGGGAACATTATTAAATAACACTTTAGATCCTTAGTAATTATAAGTTGGTTTGGCGATAATACCTGCCAGGTTTTAGAAACCTGACAGGCATTAACCTATAAAACTATTTCACCTTAATCTTAAACGCCCACGCATAACTGCACGACGTAGGTCTCGCCTTCTGACGCGGATAGAAAATGGTCAGACCATTCGCAGCATCCCATTTCCATTCGAGATTTCCAGGAACACCCAGCATCGTGATTTTCGAACCCTCAACCGGCTTTACCGATTTGAGTTTAAATTCGTCCCCCTGCCATTTGAGGAAAATCGCATAAATATGATCCCCTTTCGAGGTAAAACAGGCATCCCCTTCCATCTGCTGAACCTTCCAGTAACGACATCCATAGATCGCCTCACCGTTTGTCTTGAGCCACTCCCCTAATTTCAAAAGCGGGTATTGCTCATACTCGGGTATCACACCTGCGGCTGTTGGTCCCACATTGATATCGAAGTTCCCGTTGTGACTCACCCCCTTTATTACTTTATCGATGAATTGTTTTGGCGAGAGGCAATCCTCCTGATCGGTATCCTGGTTATATCCGAATGTCTTGGCAATCCCCTGCCAATACGACCATTTGTGCGACAACAAACCTTCACTACCCTTCTCCCCATCGTATTCCACATTATATAAATCACCGTGTTTACCCCGTTCATCTTTGCCAAACCGGTCGTTGATAAAAACCTCCTGGTTCCGTTTGGCCGCCTCATTGTAATACCAGGCCACTACCTCTTTCATCTTCCAGAACGATTCGGGGTGATCCCACTCCCCATCGAAATATAAAAAGTCGGGATGGTACAGATCGATAAGCTCTTTAATCTGCAGAATCATATAATCATCGACATAATTGTTCACCTTCTTCAACCCTGCATAGGGAATCTCCCTGCCCGTATAGATCGGATTAAACCATTCGTAAAGCGAGTAATAAAATCCCACCTTGAGGTTCTCCTTTCGGCCTGCGGCCACAAACTGCCCCAGCAAATCCTTGTGCGGACCCATCTTCATCGCGTTCCTGTCGGTGTATTTCGAAGGCCAAAGACAGAAACCATCATGATGTTTGGAGGTGATAAAGATGTAATTTGCCCCCATTTTTTTGGCAAACTTCGCCCACTCCGTAGGGTTGTAGTTCTCTGCTTTCCATTTGGGGATAAAATCGTCATAGGTGAAGTTCGCCCCATAGTTCTCAGCGTGGTAAGCCTCGGTAGGGCTCCCTTTCCGTTTCATATTGCTCCCATACCATTCGGCGTACGAGATCCCCTTTTCGCGGGGCGCCCAGGCTGGAACAGCATAAACACCCCAGTGCATACTCAGTCCGATTTT
The DNA here is from genome assembly GCA_963675995.2 of Prolixibacteraceae bacterium. Taxonomy (GTDB): domain Bacteria; phylum Bacteroidota; class Bacteroidia; order Bacteroidales; family Prolixibacteraceae; genus JAAFHB01. The sequence continues at coordinate 1,062,951 of CAXXIY010000001.1, forward strand.
GGCATCGTCGTACCATTGCGGCATTTTATGCGTATCGAGTGATTCCCAGGTTGCTTTGTAAGGGCCCTGAGCAGTAACCTTTGAAACGACCAAAGCGCAAATTGATAAGCAAATAAGTAAATGAAGTTTTAAACGCATAGTTGTAGTTTTTAGATTCCGAAAGGTAAAGATAAACAGTAAATAATACCACACAATAGATCATAATCACCGTTCAATAGTTCACCCATAATGATTATTATTGTATTTGTCATTTTTGGTGAACAAATCACTAAAAATATTCGGTTATGCAGCAACTCCTCTTCGTCTTTTTTCTCCTTTTTACAGCAAACTTCCTTAGGGCGGGCGATCTCCCCAAGCTGAATCTCGAAGTCGGGAAGAAATATACCATTGAGACCATCTATCATGAGGATACCTCGAAGGTCAATCCCCACAGGGAATATGATAAAAAGATCTTCGAATTTACCCCAACTGGTTTTGACAAAAACAAAGGTATTTATGATGTAAAACTGGTGATCTCCTATTTTATGCATGTTGTACTACTAACACGGAGACCCGGGGTTTGGATGGAAAAGGATGTATATGAGACTGGGTTTCCCTCCAACTTCAGTAGACCCGTCGTTTTTATGAATAAGCACCAGGTTCCGGTCACTTTTAAACTGTCTACTGAAGGGGAAATCACCTCTTTTGATTTTAGCGCCTATTACAATTATAAAACACTTGGAGACCTTGCACCAATTTTAGCTGAATGGGATCAGAAGGAAATGGAAGTAGAGATCAGGGGTCTATTTTTTAAAGCCGAGGAAATCCGATCTCCCCGGTCCAGCTCAGTCAAGCTCCGTTCAAGTTACACCATTATTAAAGAGAATGAAAATTCATTGGAAGTTAAGGTCGATGCAATTGATAAAACTGGTTCTATTCAACAATTTAAAAGGAAGGTACTTATCGACAAAACGACGGGACTGATTCTGGAAGATCAGCTTTCATATGTTTGGATAATAAGGAATAATAAGAGTATCGCTCGTTACCAGAAATGGATTCCTGTTTTTTCCGACAAGTTTGAAGCCGATCAAAAGATGTCTGAATGGGAATATATTAAAACCACCATTTCAAATCCCAATACAGAAATTCGGGTAACAGTTCAGGATTCAACCGAATTCCCAAAATTTATATACCTCTCCTATTTCGATCAGTTAACCTATTCTTTTCAATCCTATAGAATTGAAAAGGGGAAAAATGGCATTTTTAGTTTTCTGACTCATCTTGACCAACCGGCAGAAGTTTATCTGCACAATAATCCGGAACTCCACACCAACATTAAAGCCGAATTATTCAATTTAAGGCCGGGAGACAATCTGCAAATTGAAATCAGAAAGCCATCTGACCCCAACAGACTTATCTTTAAAGGAATCGGAGCTGAAGAAAATCGGTTAAAGCAAGCTATTCGTAAGTTAAGTACGTCGCCAGGCAAATTCCAGATTTTCTTCTCAAATGCTTCAAAACCAATAAACCAGGATAGCGCTTACCATATCCTCAACCAAAACAAATTGCTGATCAATCCGGAACTTTACATTGAAATGGGAAATAGGTTATTATATGAAAAATATTTGTCAATACAAACTTCTTTAGCAGACTCAAACAGCAATTTAAAAATTCCGGTTTGTAACACACTTGCTGCCAAAAATTACTACTATATTAATTTTCTGAATCAATATATCTCTTCATACGTTGATAAAATCAGACTCTCCTCTTCGAACTACATGCCGTCCATGGAGAGGTACGAAAGGGATTATAGTTTCGCACAGGTACTCTTCCCGGAACCCATTTTGACGGAATATTTAGCATCAACAGTAGAAGCGGCCTTATGGTACGGGAAATGGGAAAATGCCAAATTACTCTACGAACGCCATATTCTCACTTCCTCTGAAAATCCCAGGAAGTTAAAAACGAAACAGATTTACCAGCAAGTGGTCCGCTTTGCCCCAGGCTCTATATTCCCCATCGAAAAATTAGTAGATATTAATGGTAAAACGTTCAACTTCCATAAGGAAAAAAATAAGCTCGTTTTGATCACAGTAAACCAAATCCTCACGGCGACAAATCTGATTAAAGAAACGGAAGTGTGGAGGAAAACTAAAAGAGATTATGTAAGTCTTAGGGACAACATCACCCAGGTTCGCCTTGTCATTGGCCGACGGGACCAATTACCAGAATTAAAATCTGCCCTGGGATTGAATTCTGATGAACGGATTATCTTTATAAATTTCGAGGATGCTATTTGGGGAAACATGCCCTATTCACCCCTGTTAATCAAAACGTCAAAAGTATTGGGAAAAGATGGTATCATTCTGTATGACAAGGAGGTTGATTCCGTGCTGTTACAAAACGCGGTTGAAAAACTTCTAACACCTCATTTTCGGAAAGGAGTATCCAATAATGTTCTTAAACTGATTGCCTCCCTCCTTTTGGGAATATTAATTGTTACAGCTCTGGCATTTTTTACTTACCGCCAGGTTTCGCGACGTAAACTTAAACGGGCCGAGCTAAGCCGGAAAATGCGGGAGCTCGAACTCACGGTGATCAGGACGCAGATGAACCCCCATTTTATGTATAACTGCCTCAATTCTATTCAGAACCTCGTACAGAAAAATCAAAATGAGAAGGCACATCTATACCTTTCAAAATTTGCTTCATTGGTCAGGCAGGTGCTCAACAACAGTAAAAAAGAGGAGATCCCGCTGATTAAAGAGCTCGATTCTGTAAAGGAATACATCGGGCTGGAGCAGCTGCGGTTTGATTTCGGCATTAAGCTGGAGGTTGCCGAAGGGATTGATCTGAACGGGATTTTTGTCCCCCCAATGTTGCTTCAGCCTTTTGTCGAGAATGCCATCCTGCATGGACTTCTCCTGAAAAAAAGTGACCGGTTACTCGTGATCCGCATCATAAAAGAGCATGCTAAAATCACCCTCGTCGTCGAAGATAATGGGGTTGGTCGTGAGGCTGCCGGCAAATCGGACCAGAAAGGAAATGGTCAGGGGATTTTATTGTGCCGGAACCGACTTTCGCTGTTGTCGGAGAAAACCGGGATACATTACGAATTAACAATTGACGATCTGACCGATAAAAATCAGCAACCCACGGGAACGCGTGTATCTATCGCTTTTATTGAAGAAGACTAAAAAACTAAATATGAGAACAATACTACTTTTTGCAGTGATGACACTTTTCACCTCGTTAGGTTTCGGGCAGATTATCGCCGGATGGGAAAAGATTGATAGTTCGAAAATTTCACCATGGCTTTCGATTCAAAAGGAGGATTGCCAGGGGGTTTACCATTTTGGAAATTCGGAAATGGAGTCCGAACTTATCGTTACAATTATTAATGATTCCTGTTATGCCCAGATTAGATCAGGATCTTTCACAGGTGATAAACATCAATTCATCTGGAATTTTGAAAACTTAAAAAATGTCAGAATTCAGGGGTATAAATTCTTTTCCGATAAAACCAACGGTGAATTTGCGGTTATGGACAAGAGAAAAGGGCTAATTGTTTATAAACCATGGAGGAGTATCGCAAAAAAGGGAGAATACGAAATTGGGATTTATGTTTGTCCGCTTTCCGAACAATTTCAGGGCAAATATACCTTTGCCACCTGGAGGCTATTGACCAATGATGAACTGGAGAAAATGACACTAAATGACCTGCAGATTATGCGCAATGAGATTTATGCACGATATGGTTATCAATTCAAACAAGGGAGCGAAATGGATAGCTATTTTAAGAAACAACCCTGGTATCGCAGTTATTACAGGGATATAAATAATTTTCTCACAGGACTTGAGAAACAAAATATTGAATTGATCCGGACCATCGAAAAAAGTAAAAACAAATCCTGAGATCATCTTTAGCCACAAATTAATCGGGAGTAGTGAAACCAGATAACGCTGGAAATGATTCAATCATTAGGTACGCAGTACCGCAAGATTTATAGAAAAGATGAATAAACGTTGCTGGAGGTACAGCTTACCATAATATTATTAATCCTTAAATACTTATATTTTAATCAATTGAATTATAATGTCTCAATTAGATATCATTCGATGTATTTCCAGAATCTATAAATAACTATCATGCAATGGATAAAATCAAATCCATCATCATTGATGACGAAAAGAACGGACGCGAAAACCTCTGTAATGCGTTGCTAAAATACTGTCCCGAAATTTCGGTTGTTGCCGAAGCGAATTCAGTGGAATCGGGTATTGAAGCCATACAGAAACACGCCCCTGCCCTCGTTTTTTTGGATATCGAAATGCCCGACGGGACCGGATTTAAGCTCCTTGAATTCTTCGGAGATCCCACATTTGATGTCGTTTTTGTGACCGCATACGACCATTATGCGATCAGGGCAATTCGATTTTCGGCACTCGACTATATCCTGAAACCAATCAATGTTGTGGAACTTCGCCAGGCAGTCAACCGTCTTTCACAGCGAAAAAAGAAAGATCAGCGCATCCTGTGGCAGTTTCTTCAGAATAGTGGTTCAGCCCTGCCCGAAAAAAAGATCGCACTTGCCACGGGTGATAAAATTGAGTTCTGCAAAATCGGGCAGATCATTCGTTGTCAGAGTGACGGGAATTACACGAACTTTTATTTTGTGGACGCCCCTACCCTACTGGTTTCGAAAACGCTCAACGATTTTGAGGAGATCCTCGACGGCTACGGCTTTATCCGGACGCATAAAGCCCACCTCGTGAACCTGATGTTTGTCCGCTCGTTCCATAAAAATGATGGCGGCTACCTCAAAATGACCGACAACACTTCGGTTCCCGTGTCGCGGCGTAAAAAGGAGGAGATCCTCGAACGGCTGAAGTCACAACTGCCATAACCAGATGAGGTTCGCCTATTGAACTGCATCTGGCAAATTTCAAGATCTATTTATGCCTTTTTCCATCATGAATAGGATGAAGTTCTGATGAAACTGAGCTCCCCAAGGGTCAAAAATTAATAATTTTTAACCTTTTATATTGTAAAACGACTAAATAATTAGTCATACATTTGTTTGACCAAATAATAGTGTACCGATGAATCAAAAGGGCGTTCGATCCGGATCATTTCCTGGTATAATCAGATACTTCACTAATCTTTAGTGTACAAATGAAGAAAATCATAATTTATTGCTCACTGGTTTTCTCGATTTTTGCCGGATGCAATCAGAAAAAGGTAACCATCGTAACCTACGATCTGAAAAGGAGCGATTACCTTGAAGCAATTGACGTAACCGGAACGGTTCAGGCGGTGAATAACTTTGTTCTTGTCGCCCCAAGGGTAAACGCTTCGAATCTGACAGTTGCCCACCTTGCCGAAGAAGGGGCTCACGTGAAAAAAGGAGACACAATCTGTATTCTTGACGCTCCAGAGTTGACCTATAACCTTGAAACGTTTAACATCGATCTCGAAAAGCTTGAAGCCGACCTCAAGAAACTTGAAGCTGATCAGGCCATGCAAATGGCGTTGTTAAAAGCACAATTAGAGACCAATAAGGCTCAGATAGCTATCACAATGCTTGATTCGGTCCAACTGAAATTTGTCCCTTTGGTGAAGCAACAACTGCTTTCACTTGAAATGGAGAAATCCATGGTGGAGAAAAAGAAACTTCAGAAGAAATTCGCAGCGCAGAAGCGGATCAATGAATCGGAACTCATCCAGATGAGATCAAGAATTGCCATGCAAAAAACCAGAATCCAGAAATTTCAGAATCAGGCCAATTCACTTCGACTGGTTGCTCCGTGTGACGGTATTGTAATGCATTATGTAGCCCCATTAATGATGTTTATGGGAAACGGTGTGGGGTCGATTGGAGGGAAAATTGAAGAAAAAAGCAGCGTCTGGAGTAATATGGCATTGTTGCAATTCCCCGATTTAAAGGAGATGCAGGTATCGGTCGAAGTTCCTGAGGCAGACTATAAACGGATCGAAAAGGATCAAAAGGTGATGATACAGGTTGAAGCTGCCTCAAATCTGAAAACTACCGGAAAGGTGAGAAGGAAGTCCCTTGCAGGTAAAAATTCGCAAGAAAAACCAGGCATCAAAACGTATGAAGTGATTATAAGCATCGACAGTTGCCACCTTAGCATGAAACCAGAGTTGAGCGCCTCATGTCGCATTATCGTTAATTATGTGAAAGATACCATAGTTATTCCGGCTGCTGCCATATTCGAAAAAGATAGTGTAAAAATTGTTTATGTGGCAAACGATGGAAAATTCAAGCCGGTAACCATTGAAACAGGGATTTCAAACAGTTCAAAAAGCATCATCACAAAAGGACTTACCGGGAATGAGACCATCGCCCTGATGGAGCCACCCTTTAATCTGATCGGTAAAACAGTAAAAGCGAAGGCAGCTCCTAAAGTTAATTCACCGCTATCCAAAAAAGATTCAACAATAAATTCATCACTTATCAAGAGGTAGTTTAACAATTCTTCTAAACAGATAATCACTTGTAAAATAGTCTGATAATGAACAAAAAAAATCTTCTTTTACTCTGTCTGGGACTTGCTGCCTGTCATGGAAAGGTCACCCGGGAGGTGCAGACAACGTTTGTAAAGCGGGGAGCCTTCACCGAGGAACTTTCGGAAGAGGGAATGGTACGTGCAGTCAATTCAACCAGCATAACAGCGCCGAATATCTCCTATCGTTATGGGGGATTAAAAATCACAAGCATGGTCCGTGACGGGAAAGAGGTGAGCAAGGGCGATACCGTTATTACGTTCGATCCATCTGAACTAAAAAAAGCAATAATAACTGCACAACAGCAAATTGAAATTGCAAATGCTGAGTTTGAGAAACTTAAAGCAACTCAACAATCAGAAATAGAAGATCTTGAATCTGATCTCGAAATAACCCGCATCTCCCAGAAAATTTCAAAGATCAACTTTGAGCAGGCTGGATATGAGTCTGAAGTGACCAGAAAGGAGATCAACCTGAAACTTGAAACGGCAAATATTGCACTGGCACGGGCTCAGGAACAAATTGAAAACAAGAAAAAGATTCAAAAAGAGGATGTCTTGCAAAAAGCATTAAGCATAAGACAATTGACAACTACCCTGAATGAAGCCAACAGTTACCTGAATAATCTTTTTGTGATTAGTCCGGGTCCGGGTATCGCCATCCTGAAGGAGAACTGGATGTCCAATCAAAAATGGCAGCCTGGCGATCAGCCCTGGTCGGGTACTACCTTAATTGAACTACCTGATATGACTAAAATGATGGCCGAGGTAAAAATCAATGAGGTAGATATTGCAAAGATTTCACCGGGACTCAAAGTGGAAATTAAGCCGGATGCCTATTCAGATACCACCTTTACAGGCAAAGTGATTATGATTGCCAATCTGGCTCAGAACAAAGACTCGAAAACCAAGATCAAGATATTTCCGGTTGAGATTTTAATTGATACTAAATCCAGTTCGCTTTTACCTGGACTGACGGTCAGCTGTAAAATAAAGATAAATGAGAGAGCCGGAGTGTTGTACGTCCCTGTTGAGGCGATCTTTAAAGATCAGGGCAATGAATTTGTATATGCCAAAACTTCGTCGGGCTTTAAAAGAAAGGATATTAAAGTTGGGCCGGTTAATACTGATTTTGTAGTCGTTAATGAGGGATTGACAGAAAATGAAGAGCTTGCATTATCCGATCCATTCCTGAATACTGAACAAGACAACAACAAAGGGAGCGATGGCAAAGGCAAATAGTAGGAATAACGGAAAACGATCATTTCAAAATCTTCGGGGCCTCAAAGGACCAAAAATCGTTTTGTTGGTTCTGCCTGCCCTCTTTCTTTTGGTATCGTGTGGGAAAGGTAGTTCGGAAGATTTTACGGTTCTGAAAGGCCCATTTAAACAATCAGTGACTGAAGCAGGCGAATTGGAAGCCATCCGGGCATCGGCCATCATGATGCCAAGGATCGCATATCAATATGGTTACCAGTTTAAATTAATAGGACTGGCAGAGCATGGTAAAACCGTTCATAAAGGAGACTCTGTTATCAAACTCGACCCTTCATCCATCATCAAGTATATTCTCGAAGCTGAAAGTAAGCTTGAGAATGAATTGGCCGCTGAAAACAAGCTTACCGTGCAGAGCCATGAAAATATTGAGGCAGTGATCGCCCAGCTGAAAAATGAACAGGCTTCCTTTGATCTTAAAAAATTGGAAGTAGAGAGAAGCAAGTTCGATACAGATGTCAAGAAACGAATTAAAGAGCTTGAATTTCAGCAGGCCACGGCGAAATTAAACAAGCTAAAACGAAATCTGGAATTGAAAACAATTCTGGAAAATTACGACCGGAAGATTCAGAAAATAAAAGTAATTCAGTGTAAAACAGACTTGGAAAGTGCGAAGGAAAACCTTAAGCTGTTGCTCATCAGGGCCCCCATAGATGGTATATTCCAGGTTTCGATGAACATATTTACCCAAAATCCACAGAACTGGAGGTTAGGTGATTCACCCTGGCAGGGACAAATGATTGCAAGTATTCCTGATATTACCAGGATGCAGGCCAATACATATATCAATGAAGCTGAAATAAGAAAGGTGAAGCCAGGAATGAAGGTTCTGGTGAGGCTTGATGCGTTGCCATCGGTAGCTTTTAACGGGATCATCAGGGAGATCAGTAAGATCTGTTTTACACGTGACCGGGAAAAAGTCTTTAATGTAGTGGTTGAAATCTCGAATTCAGATCTGCGGCTTAAACCAGGAATGACGGTAAGTTGTGAGTACATCCTGTATGAAACAGACGAGGCGGTATTTGTTCCCAATAGCTGCCTTTTGAAGGAGAACGGACACTCGTACGTCTTTATCAAACGAGGAGGTTTCTCTCGTAAAACAGAAGTGAAATCCGGCCCTTCGAATAGTAACCATACGGTTATCTCAGGGGATATCAAACCTGGTCAAAAGCTGATTCCACTTACAGAACTCCTCACAACGCTAAAATAATTCACAATGCAATTCAAGGAAAATTTAACCAATGCTGCACTTAGCCTGATTGACCATAAGTTGCGATCGTTTCTCACCATGTTGGGAATCATCTTTGGAACCGCTTCTGTGATTACAATGGTTTCGATCGGTGAAGGAGCCAAACTACAGGCGATAGCTAAATATAAAGATTTAGGTATCAGTAATATAATCATCAGGGACAAAGACCTCACAGAAGCTGAACTTGAACAGATGAGAATGAAGTTTTCGCAGGGACTATCGTTTAAAGATGCTCAGGTAATCAAGGAGATCGTTCCAGGGGTCGTTGAGGTGGCACCTCAGAGTGAGAAAAAAATTGATGCCAGGTATGGAGATAAATCTTCAAAGGCTACCTTAATCGGGATTACCCCTTCGATTATTCAAATTCTTAATTACCAGATTGGAAGTGGCATATTTATAAATAATGACCATTATGACCGACAGCTGAAAGTTTGTTTTCTGGGAGCCAGTGTCTCGCGCGAATTATTCGGATATGAGCAACCTGTTGGACAGCAGATAAAGCTGGATGACCAGTGGTTCGAGGTGGTGGGAGTTATGCAAACCAAATCGCTTTTTACTGAAACGGTAGGGGAACTTGCTTCACGCGACCTGAATAACGACATCTACATTCCGCTAACAACTTTCAATAAACGTATTCCGAAAGAGAACCGATTTACAAGTGAAATAAAACAGCTGACTATCAAACTTGAAAATTCGGACCAGCTGGTTCAGTCGGCTGCAATAATGAGGAGTATCTTAAACCGACACCATTTTAACAACAATGATTTCAGTATCATTATTCCTTATGAGTTAATAAAACAGGAGGAGAAGGAAACCAGGATCTATAACCTTTTACTCGCATCGATTGCAGCAATATCCCTTATCGTCGGTGGTATCGGCATCATGAACATCATGCTGGCATCGGTGCTTGAGCGCACCAGTGAAATTGGTATCCGCAGAGCCATCGGAGGTCGCAAGATTGACATCATGAATCAATTTGTAACCGAGGCAGTCGTCTTAAGCGTTACCGGCGGATTAATTGGCGTGTTGCTGGGGATCACCCTGTCGATTGTAATATCGCTGGCAACAGCAGTGCATACCAGTCTAACCCTCTATTCAATATTTATTGCGTTTGGTTTTTCGGTACTTGTTGGAATAACTTTTGGATATCTTCCTGCCCAAAAGGCTGCGGAGCTTAAGCCGATTGAATCGATACGGTATGAATAACGAAAATTGTAAAATACCCAACATGATGATAGATATCAAAAATCTGAGAAAGAATTATCTGATGGAGACAGTCGAGGTGAAGGCACTTCGCGGCATAGACCTTCAGATTCCGGAGAATGAGTACGTCGCCATTATGGGTCCATCGGGTTCGGGAAAATCAACCCTTATGAACATTTTAGGATGCCTGGATACAGCAACCGAAGGAAAATATTTGCTTAACTCGATTGATGTGACCTTATTAAATGATAATGAGCTCTCTGCGATCCGGAACAGGAATATCGGTTTCGTTTTTCAGACATTCAACCTACTCCCCCGGATGAGTGCCCTTCTGAATGTTGAACTACCACTCATGTATGCCGGGATCGAGAAGAGCAAACGGACTGAACTGGCCCTAAAATCTCTTGAAAGGGTGGGGCTGGCTGACCGGGTGCACCATAAACCAGCGCAACTATCGGGTGGTCAACGACAGCGTGTCTCTATTGCACGTGCATTGGTCAATAATCCGGGAATAATTCTGGCGGATGAACCAACCGGCGCCTTGGATTCAAAGAGCGGAGAGGAGATCATGGAGATTTTTGGTAAACTTCACATGGAGGGGAACACCATCATAGTGATTACCCATGAGCGGGATATCGCCGATCACTGCAAACGGGTCATTTATCTTAAAGATGGACTCATAAACAGCGATACCAAGACAAACACTCAATAAGATAATACCTGTAATCATGCCCAAATAAGTGCTAAAATTCATAAATATTGGAATCAACACCAACTTAACTATTTTAATTCTATTCTTCAGATCAACCATTTCACCAGTAATATTAGCTAAGCATGAATAGTTTAAAACCCATCATCACCCTTATACTTTCAGTTGTATTTACAGGGTTTGTCACAGCACAACAGATTTTTAAGCTTGACCTTGCTTCGAGCATTGCCATTGCAAAGGAGCAGAGCAAAACAATGCTGAAATTGAAACAAAGTCTGGCGGGAGTTGGATATGACCTCAAAGCGGCAACCAGCAAGTTTAAAACCCACGTTAACCTGAATATGGTTACACCACTTTATTCAAAAACGATCCGTCAATTTGAAGATACGCTGGGTCTGCACTTCTATCCTGTCAGTCAGAATACTTTGAATGGTTATTTAACAGTTAATCAGCCACTACCAACGGATGGCAGCCTCTTTATCCGCTCCGGGATGGAAAACATTACCGATTACTATTATGGGAAGCGAAATTCGCAATTCACCTCTATCATTGGCTTAACACAACCGATTGAGGCATTTTTTGGGTATAACAACATTGCCTTGGGCTATAAACAGGCAAAGTTAAATTACGACAGGTCCTTAAAACAGTTGAAACGTGCTGAACTAGACCTGATTTATAACATTAGTCAGTCTTTTTTTACATTGCTTTCTTTCCATGAACGACTGAATATTGCCCGTCTCACCATGCAGCGACAAAAAGAGGCATACGATATTGCACAGAAAAAATTTAAAGCAGGTCTAATCCGTGAAGTTGAAGCGCTTCAGATGGAAGTGGATCTGGGTGATGCCGTTAATAGTCATGATATTGCAAATGTGAACTATCAATCGCAGATGACCTTGTTTAAACAGGAACTGGGGATTGGGCTGAATGATAGTGTGAGCATAACGACGGAACTCGACTACCAACCTGTCAGTATTGATCCGGAAAAAGCAGTTGCACTGGCACTCGAAAACAGACTCGAATTGAAAGAAGATGAAATAAATATCGAGCTTAATCGCATGGACATCAAACGAAGGAAAGCTGAAGGAAGAATCAATGGGGATATCTCGTTTAATTATGAATTTAAGGGTGTTAATCAAAGCTCACGCACTATACCTGTCGAAACAACCTTGAGCAATACTTGGGATGACCTTCAGCGAAGGCCGGGTAATCTGGGTGTCGGCCTGACATTAAGTATTCCGATCATCGACTGGGGGGAAAACAGGGCCAGGGTGCGTTCAGCCGAAGCTATGCTGAACCAGAACCGCATCCAGTTAACAGGTGATAAAATTGACATTGAACGTGATGTAAGAACAACTGTCAGCCGATTGCAAAGTAACCTCCGACGACTGCAACTACTCGAAAAAAATGTGGTGATTGCTGAAAAAAGTTTCGAGATTTCGCGGCAACGCTATTCAAATGGAGATATTGACAGTCAGGCAATGGCGCTTGAACGTGAGCGGTTGAATACAGCATACATTACACGTTTGGATGCCTATATCAACTATAAACTCTACCTGGCCGATATGATGCGTAAAACATTTTTTGATTTTGAGAAAAATAACTCACTTTTAAACGGGTAGGGGAGATTTGGTTTCGAATCTATCGATAATCGAGTCCTGTTGAACTTTCATCCCAATTGCCTGTTCTAATTCAACACTTTTAAATTGAAGAATTATGAAATACATTATAACAGGTTCATTGGGAAATATCAGCAAACCTCTTGCTGAGCGGTTAATCGCTGCCGGACATAGCGTAACAGTGATCAGCAGCAGTGCAGGAAAAACGGCACAAATTGAAGCGATTGGAGCACAGGCAGCCATTGGCTCCGTTGAAGATGTCCCTTTTTTGATCAAGACCTTTACCGGCGCTGATGCAGTTTACACCATGGTTCCCCCTAATTTTGGCAGCGGTAACTGGAAAAAATACATTGCCGGAATCGGTGAAAATTACGCCGCAGCAATTCAGGTATCAGGGGTAAAATATGTGGTCAATCTCAGCAGTATTGGCGCCCATCTGCGCGAAGGTTGCGGTCCCGTAAGCGGACTGTATTTTGTCGAAAAGGCTTTAAACGGATTGGTTGGTGCAAATGTAAAACACCTTCGTCCGGGATTTTTCTATACCAACTTTCTGGGTAATATTTCTATGATCAAGCATATGGGAATCATTGGTGCAAATTATGGCGAAGGATCACAGCTGATTTTGGTTCATCCCGATGATATTGCTGAAGCTGCTGCCGAAGAGCTGCTGGCACTAACTTTTCAGGGGAAAAGCATCCGTTACGTTGCCAGTGATGAAAAATCCACCTATGAAGTGGCCACTATTTTGGGAAAAGCGATTGGTAAACCGGAACTTTCCTGGATCGATTTCAAGGATGAAGATACGGTCTCGGGTATGATCCAGGCGGGTCTTCCCGAAGAGATTGCCAAAAACTATGCTGAGATGGGCGCTGCGATGCGTAGTGGTGAGATGGCATCAGATTACGTAAACAACACTCCTGTAGAATTTGGCTCCACAAAGCTGGAAGCTTTTGCCCCAGTTTTCGCGGCCATTTATACTCAGTCATAACTTACAATATTTTGTATAACATCAAGATCCTTGCGTTCATTACTGTATAGATTACAGAAATGGACGCAAAGAGGTTTTAAACGAAAACCAATTAAAATCCTGACAGAAATATTCCTTATAAATCCGATGCATTAAAAACGAAGTGATTCTTTTAAAGCCTTATTATCAAAAGCAATTAATGCCATCCAACCTGATGAGAAATGTGTTGTTAATATCTCTGCTGGTAATCATTAACTTCAGCTCTTATGGTCAGAAGGTAATTACTAATCAGGTTTTGGTAGATAAATTATTCAAACCCTACCCCAAGTATTTTGTCAGGGATCACGAATGGGTCTATTCCCACCTTAATAAATCGGCTTACCTGCCGGGAGACGATATCTGGTTTAGATCTTATGTTTTAAACCCGGCGTGAAGACATCTAATCATTTCTAAATCTATACTTTACATCAAACTCTGGTCACCTTAAAAAAGCTGGTCAATCGTAAGATTCATTTTGTGAATCGCGAAAAAGCAAACTACTTTATTCATCTTCACGACTCATTAGCGACCGGCTTCTTCTGTTTCAGATCTTACATCAACTGAATGCGTAACTTCTATCCTGAAAACGGCTTCAATAGCTCTTCCAGGAAGAAATTAAATTCCTGAATGTTACACGTATTTAACACCCCTCCGGGAATAAAGTTTCCGGGTCCATAACAATCGTGTGGGTTAGGAAGCTTCAATTCCTGCTGGTAAGCGGATGACTAGCTGCTGAGGATTGGCTACTGGTATCTAGACTGAATACCTGCAATTATTATAAAACTTAACCTTTTCTGAAAAGTCCAAATTTATTCAGGTGAAGGTCTGCCATTGCAAGTTGCCATGAGCCAGCAGCATTAGGAGCAAAATTTATCCTGCCCAGACCAAAAGTCATATATCCATGTTAATTATTTATTCCCTACCCTATAAAGTGCTGATTCATTTCGGATAAGAATCGAGTTCTGAGCAATCGCGGGAGTCGCAAACAGATCCCCTGGTAATTTATTCTCTGCCACGATTTCAAGTGTCCGGCCACCCCTCAGAACAAGGGTTTCCCCTTTAACAGAGGTGATATAGACCCTACCTCCGGCATAAACAGGTGAAGCATTATATTTATTCTTCAACCGCTTTGTATATAAGGTCTCCCCGGTCTTTGCATCAATTGCAATCAGGTTATTCCGGCTGTCGACCGTATAAATAATTCCATCCTTTATTAATGGACTAAGTAACTGTAAAATAGGAGTTTTTACCCTCCATTTGATTTTTGATGCAGTAACATCTCCCGATCCGCGGGGATCAACAGCCAGTAATTCGGCATACTTTTCACTATCCTTTGGGGTCACAAAACTGGTATAGAAAAAAACCATCCCATCCTCAGCAATGGGCATTGCAATGGTCGAATCTTCCCCCTGCACAACCCGCCAAACCTCTTTCCCAGTCATTGCTTCATAGGCCACGCACACTGCCGCTCCATTGGATATCAGCAGATCTTTCCCATTAACATTTACTACAATGGGTGTGGTATAAGCTTTCTTTCCAACGGGGGCAAGCCGTTCGTAATACTCCTGCGGACGTTCGGTTCGCCAGACGGTCTCCCCGTTTTTCTTATTGAGTGCAACAATAAACTGGTGATCGGTACCCTCATAATGAAGAATAAGCAGATCCTTATAAAGCATTGGAGATGAACCTGTACCCTGCATATGATCACATTTCAGATCATCCCTCTTCCAAATAATCTGGCCGTTATCGGTATTGACACATGCCGTTCCGGAACTTCCAAAGTTAAGATAGACAAACCCTTGCTCAATGCAGGGGGTTGGAGTGGCATAAGTGTTCACCGAATGCTTTTTATAAATACTATCCTGTTTAAAAAGCAGGATATCATAAACCTGCTTCCCGGTTTTAAAATCAAGACAAATTCCCGACATCTCTTTTCCATCGATTGTGGCAGTTGTTAACCAAACCTGGTTCCCATAAACGATGGGTGAAGACCATCCCCTTCCCCTGATATCTGTTTTCCAGAGTATATTCGTTGAGTCGTTCCACAAAACCGGGACCAGGGTGTCATTTGATATACCATTCAGGTTGCTCCCCCGGAAATGGGTCCAGTTACTCTCCTGACTAAATCCCTTTGAGAGTTCAAAAAAGATGATTATGACAAAAAGAAAGACCGCAAAAAGAGAACGGAAATTTTTCATATATTGCTAATAAATTGGTTAAGATCCTTAATCACAACATCAGCCCCTGCATCCCATAAAACTTGATCCTCCAGGATACCGGTATTAACGGCAACAGTAAATATTCCGGCCGCTTTTGCCGATTCTATTCCTAAAGGGGCATTCTCAATCACAATAACTTCTGAGGGCTTCCATCCTGATTTGGATAAAGCTTTTAGATAAGGTTCCGGATGCGGTTTTCCATGCTTAACATCCCTCCCTGTAATCAGCTTATCCGCTGAAATATATCGGCTGAAATCGCGAAGCAACGGTTCAAGAAATTTATCCTGGGAGGAGCCGGTGACTACCCAGATATCCATACCCAGGTTCTTTAGGTGCTCCATCAAAGCTATTGCCCCTTCAAAGGGATTAGCATCAGGATATTCTGAAATAAGTTCCGTCTTCTTGGAATAGATCATTTCTACCTCCGAATCAGTCGCTTTTCGATCTTCATTTTGCTGAAACACAAGATTTATAGTTGACTGAGCCGTTCGTCCCTCATTCTGATAAACCTTTTCTGGAGGAAAATCAATACCAAAATGACGGAAGGCATCGCTCCATGCATCTGCATGTGCTCCCATAGAATCGTACAACACGCCATCCATATCGAAAAATACCCCTTTTTTTCCGTTTAAAACTTTACCTATTACTAAATCTATCATTTAAATACAAAATGTGTGTTGCTATTGATCCAAAATGCAAAGTTCTCAAAATATTTCTTAGTTCAAATTATTCCTATCAAATCATTCATGTACTAGTTTTCTCATTCTCTGCTTTGATCAGTTGCGAGATCGCATTGGTAATAATTTGCAGAAAATATCCTTATATTTGCTGGGTTGGTCTGATCTTTTCCGAGTGCAGATATCTTAATAATTTATTTCTAATCATGTGGTTAAATGGTATATGATGTCATTATTGTCGGGGGAGGACCAGCCGGAATTTTTACCGCCTACGAACTTGTAAAAGAGTGTGAGGATCTCAGGATTATTACCCTCGAAAAAGAGGGAGATATTCCTACCCGGAAATGCCCAAAACATACCATAGGTGAGATCAGAAGAAAATCAATCGTAGCAAATCTTAAACTGGTACCGTGACCTGTTCGCCATCTGGGGACCGAAAAGACCCAGCAACTTTACTATGCATTATTTGATCAACTGATTAGCAGTGGGGTAGAGGTCTGGTTCAATACTCCTGCGGAAAATATTATCATCAGCCAACATCAGATTGAAGGGGTAAAGAGCTCAACAGAAACTTTTATGGCAGAGTACGTTGTCGTTGCAGTAGGCTATGAGGGGTCCGATTGGCTTATACAACAATGCAAATTTCAACATTTTCCTGTTGAGACCGACGATTTGATAAATCCCGTTTTCATGCCGATATTTGCAGAAATTTTTACCCATTGCGTGAAAATTGAGGACTAAAATCCCTAATGATCTTCTATTTATTTCAAATTTATTGATCATTTAGCTACTCTCGCTTGTTATTCCCTTGCGACAGTAGGTTCTTTAAACTTATCCGAAATTTTGGATTTAACGCATTTAAAACAGCAAGATGATAAAAGAAAGCAATATACGACAAGAATTGAAACACCGGATTCTCGTTCTTGATGGGGCGATGGGGACGATGATTCAGAAAGTAAAATTAACTGAGGAAGATTTTCGCGGAATCCGTTTTGCAGATTGGAATTTACCCCTGAAAGGGGATAACGATCTCCTTTCGATTACTCAGCCATCGATCATTCAGGATATTCATGAAGCATTTCTGGCAGCCGGAACCGATATTCTGACAACCAATACATTCAATGCAACGCGCGTTTCTCAGGCTGATTACGGAATGGAAGCAATTGTATATGAACTGAATAAAACAGCCGCACAAATTGCCCGTACCGCAGCTGTTAAATATTCAACTACTGAAAAGCCCCGCTATGTTGCCGGAGCAGTAGGCCCGACCAACAAAACCTGTTCGATGTCTCCCGATGTAAACGATGCCGGATACAGGGCCATCTCATTCGCTGAAATGAAAGAGTCGTATCGCGAGCAGGTTCAGGGATTACTTGACGGTGGGGTAGACCTGCTGCTCGTTGAAACAATCTTCGACACTTTAAACGCCAAAGCTGCGGTCATGGCCATTGAGGAGGTTCTTGAAGAACGAAAGAGGACCATTGATGTAATGATATCTGGTACTATTACAGATGCCAGTGGTCGTACACTCTCCGGTCAGACCGTCGAAGCTTTTCTCAACTCACTATCTCACATTAACTTACTGACTATAGGTTTAAACTGTTCACTGGGAGCAAAGGAGATGTTTCCCTATCTTGAGGAATTAAGCCGCAAGGCTCCTTTCTATATCAGCGCCCATCCCAATGCCGGTTTACCCAATCAGTTTGGAGAATACGACGAAACTCCACAAATGATGGGGCATCATATACAACGGTTCTTTGATAACCATATAGTTAACATTATAGGTGGATGCTGCGGAACCACTCCTGACCATATCCGGGAACTGGTAAATATGGCATCTAAAGCCAAACCGCACAAAAAAAATCATCCGGCGCCGGCAACCCGTTTGAGCGGATTAGAGCCATTAACTGTAGATAAAAGCTCCAACTTTATCAATATCGGTGAACGTTGCAACGTTTCCGGGTCTATAAAATTTGCCCGGCTGATCCGTGAAGAAAAATATGAGGAGGCCCTTGCTATTGCACGCGAAATGGTTGAAGGAGGAGCGCAGATAATCGACGTAAATCTGGACGATGCCATGCTTGACGCTGAAAAAGAGATGGTTCGTTTTCTTCACCTGGTGATGTCCGAACCTGATATTGCGCGGCTTCCCGTGATGGTTGATTCGTCAAAATGGTCGGTCATCGAAGCAGGACTGCAATGCCTTCAGGGTAAAGCAATCGTAAATTCAATCAGTCTAAAGGAAGGGGAGGAGTTCTTCAAAACCTGTGCCCTGAAAATAAAAAAATATGGTGCGGCAACTGTCGTAATGGCCTTTGACGAAAAGGGACAGGCAGCCACCTTTGAGGAGCGGATCAGGATCTGTGAACGTGCTTATCGAATTTTAGTGGATGAGGTTCATTTTTCACCACAGGATATCATCTTCGATCCCAACGTTTTGACAGTCGGCACCGGAATTGAGGAACACAATAATTACGCTCTTGACTTTATCAATGCCACAAGATGGATAAAGGAGAACCTTCCGTACGCCAAAGTAAGCGGCGGAATATCCAATGTTTCCTTCTCCTTCAGGGGAAATAATACGATAAGGGAAGCCTTTCACTCTGTTTTTCTCTATCACGCCATTGCTGCAGGTCTCGACATGGGAATTGTAAACCCGGGAATGTTACAGATTTACGATGAGATACCAAAAGATCTGCTCGAATACGTTGAGGATGTTATTTTGAATCGCCGACCCGATGCCACGGAACGAATCCTGGCATTTTCGGAAAACATTAAGGAGAGTGCCCCAAAAGAGGAGAAAGTTGAAGAGTGGCGATCATTTGATGTGATTGAACGAATTCAATATGCACTAGTAAAGGGAATTACTGATTTTATTGAACAGGACATTGTTGAACTTCTTCCAACCTACAACAGTGCAATTCGGGTCATTGAAGAACCTTTAATGGATGGCATGAATAGGGTAGGGGATTTATTCGGAAGTGGTAAGATGTTTCTTCCTCAGGTGATTAAGTCGGCACGTGTGATGAAAAAGGCTGTCGCATTTTTACAACCCTATATCGAACAAGATAAAATTGATTTAAAACAAGCCCCATCGCAAAAAAAGAAAATTCTTATGGCTACGGTCAAAGGGGATGTTCACGATATTGGAAAAAATATTGTTGGGGTCGTATTAGCCTGCAACAATTATGATGTCATCGATCTGGGAGTGATGGTCCCCGCCGAAAAGATTCTGAATATGGCAATTGAAGAGCATGCGGATATCATCGGACTTAGCGGTCTGATCACTCCTTCATTGGAGGAGATGGTCCATGTGGCACAGGAAATGGAGCGATGTGAATTTAAAATTCCCCTTATGATTGGTGGCGCTACTACATCAAAAGTCCATACAGCTGTGAAAATCGCACCTGCATATAGCCACACGGTTGTTTATGTGAAAGATGCCTCCAGGGCTGTTCAGGTTGTATCAAGCATTCTGGCCAATGATCATGACTTTCTGGAATCCGTTAAAAGTGAATATAAAGAACTACGTGCTACCCACAGCGCTAAGAAGCCAAAGGAATACCTCACAATTGCACAGGCCAGGGCAAATAGATTCCATCCTGATTGGAATGAATCAATGGTCTACCCATCATTATTTAAAGGAGTTAAAGTATTTGATGATTATCCTTTACAGGAGTTAAGAGAGGACATTGACTGGACGTTTTTCTTTCTGGCTTGGGAGTTCAGGGGAAAATATCCTGCCATTCTTGATGATCCCAATCAGGGAGCCGAGGTCAGGAAACTTTTTGAAGAGGCTAACAATTTCCTCGATGAAATAATTGAAAAAAAGATGATTACAGCCAAAGGAGTGTTTGGAATATGGCCTGCTAACTCTATTGGTGACGATATAGAACTATATGTGGACGATACCCGTCAATCCCGCTTAGGTAAGTTCCACCATTTGCGTCAGCAACAAAAAAGAGGGGCAAACCTACCCAATTATTCTCTTAGCGATTTTGTGGCACCTAAACAGTCGGGAATCGCTGATTATTGTGGTGGATTTGCAGTGACTGCCGGAATCGGTGTGGCTGAATGGGTTGAGAAATTCAAAAAGGATGGGAATGATTATCAGGCTATCCTGCTTGAATCTTTAGCCGATCGTTTAGCTGAGGCCTTTGCTGAAAGGCTTCACGAAAGGGTGAGAAAAGAGTTTTGGGGTTATGCACCTGATGAAAATCTATCACCCCTTGACAAAATTAATTGCAAATACCAGGGGATTCGTCCTGCTGCCGGTTACCCGGCTTGTCCGGAACATTCTGAGAAAAAAATCTTATTCGATTTACTTGGAGCAACTGAAAAAGCCGATATCCATTTGACAGAACATTTTTCGATGTTCCCTACCGCATCAGTATGCGGCCAGTATTTTGCACATCGCGATGCGGTCTATTTTGGATTAGAACGCATAGGAAATGACCAGGTTATTGATTTGGCAAACCGTAAAAACGTACCTGTTGAATATGTTGAAAAATTTCTCCCCTCTAACTTAAATTACAAATAGATAATCTCATTTACAGCATCTCTTAAAAAATGACGGCTATAATAGTCCTGATCAACAATTTCACCATCCCAGACAACAATGTCCAGATCAATGGTGCGGGGACCAAATTTTGGGGCAGTGCGATCACGTCTTAAACGATCTTCAAGATTTTTTAAATAGCTTCGAAAATCATTCATTTGCAAGCCTGTTAGAACTTTAGCAGCACCGTTAAGAAAATTTGGTTGATCAACAATGCCGAGTGGGGAGGTTTTGATCAATGTAGATACAGCTATGAGTTGGTGCTCTTGCCTGAGAAAAAATAGAGCAGATTCAACATTCTGTTCAGGGTCAATATTCGAGCCTATGCCGATAATACATTCGTGAATCATTTTCGTTTTGCCTCCATTACAACCGAAACAGATTCGGAAAATCGAAGGGCATGCGGCTTGTCAATTTCAACTTTGGCACTGATTACCCGTTGGTCCTTCATCACCAATTGTAAAACTTCGTGGGTTAATTTTTCAAGTAGATTAAATTTACTATCTGATACAAAGGTAATTATATCCTTTGTAATTAGCTTATAATTATAAATAAACTCCTCATGATCGGAAAGGATAGCCTCCGAAACATCTACTTCAATTTCTAGATTTATGAGTACATTCTGACGGTTTAACCGCTCCTCCGGATTAAATCCAATAATTGCCGGAACTAGTAGATTCTTAATACGGATGACAGCCATGGATTAAATATTAGGTTTACTCTAATGAACTTTCAAATATACAAATTTTGAATATTACCGGAGCTATCCAACCAAAAGTTTAAACAAGATGAGAACCTCCGTCACAAAATAACAATTGACCTGTTAAACTTTGATTTTCAATTATATAATCTAAGCTTAAAAGTATAGAACTGATTCCTGGAGCCGTTTTCATTGGAGAATGTGAGGCCACCTCATCCAGAAAAGCCTGGTCTTTACCAAGCGGGGGCAAAATTGCTCCCGGAGCTATCGCATTTACCCTAAAATGAGGCGCTAATTCCAGGGCTGCCATCTTCGTTAATTCCCATAGTGATTTTTTAGAGAGGGAATAAGCAAGATAATCACTCTTATTATTAGTAATCCTGGTATCCACAATATTAATAATCTGACCATTAGTTAAATTATTTGCAAAATCCCGTATCAAAATAAAAGGCGAAAAATAATTTACCATTGTCTGCCTGATCAGTAACTGGTCTGATGTCTTTCTTAGTGATGAAGGTTCGAAAACTGAAGCATTATTGACCAAAAGATCAATTTGACCAAAAAGCTCAATAACTTGCCTGATCAGATTTTGTGTATGTTCAATCTTACTAAAATCTGCATGAAAAGGTGAAAATTGTTGTTCGGGGTAATCAGACTTCAAATCTGCAATAAGATGGTGAATTTCATTGGAAGAAGTACTGTAATGAAGTGCGAGATTCCAGCCCTCTTTTGCCAGATGAATGGCAATTTCGCGTCCAATTCGCACACTACTACCAGTTAACAATGCAACTTTAGTCATTTTGCTTCTTTTGGATAAATGTAATACAAATAATCAAGTATCACAAAAAAGGATGTTCCGTAGAACATCCTCTGAAAATAAAAATTACTGATTTTACTCATTTTTTCTGAGCGACGACTTCAAATACCAGGGTAAAATCATCATAAATCACTTTATCTCCAAGCCCCTGAAAAAAACTACCTGATCCATATTTGATTCCATAAAGTGTTCTGTTCACCGTGATAACCCCCGCAGCCTTTAGCTTATCTCCGCTTAGTTGAACTTTTGCGTTGAATTCAACAGGGTTAGTAATCCCTTTTATTGTAAGATCAGCACCAAACTTATACTCATCACCCAATACTAATTCCACTTTTTTAATCTCCATTTTAGATTCAGGGAATTTTTCCACAGAAAAAAAATCGTCTGAAGAGAGATGACCTATCAGTTTTTTATTGTAACCCGGGTCTGTAAGATCTTCATCGACAATAGTTTTCATGTCAATAACAAAATTTCCACCGGTTATTTTACTTTTATTTGCTGTTACTATTCCACTTACAAAAGAGATAGTACCATTGTGTTTTCCGGTCACCTTCTTAGCTTCCCATTTAATCTTGCTTGCCGTTTTATCTATATCGTAATCCGCAGCCTTCAAGATTACACTTAAACCTGTTAGTATTAATACAAGAAAAGCCATTTTATAGCGTCCTACTGTTCCACTTGTTGTGATTTTCTTCTTTGTTTTAATTTCCTGATTTATCATATACATAAATTTACAAATTTTCTAATATAACAGATTTTTGTCAGTTTTTGTTTCAAAAAAAATGATTATAAAATTCGGCAGTTAAATTGTATATTTGGGACGTAAAAAGTTCATACGATCTATCTTGAATATGAAGAATTTAAATGAAACAATAGATGATATTAATCTTTCAGGTTTCCGCTTTTTTAAGTCTTTAACCGAAGAAGAACTTAAAAGTCTGAATTTTGAAAAGACTTGCACCACCTATAAAAAAGGGAGTGTTGTATATAAAGAGGGGAGTAGACTTACCGGATTTTACTGTATTATTCGGGGTATTGTAAAGGTCTATAAGACAGGTATTGATGGCAAAGAACAAATTATCAGGTTTGCACGAAAAGGTGATATTATTGCTTACCGCTCTTTATTAAGTCAGGAGTCGGCTTGTACAACTTCAAAAATCATTGAAGATGCGATTTTATGCCATATCCCCTATAAAACCCTTCTTAACCTGATTGAGAAGAATCCATCATTTTCACTTGCAATGCTCAGGATTGTTTGCGCTGAGTTAAAGGAGGCAAACGACTACATTACCGACATTGCTCAGAAAACAGTACGCGAACGTCTCGCTGAAGTGCTTTTGCTATTGAAAGAAAACTTTGATCTGGATGCTGATCAAACACTCCAAATTTCATTAACTAGAGAGGAACTGGCAAATACTGTGGGAACGGCTACTGAATCGATTATTCGGCTTCTATCGGAATTTAAACAGGATAAACTTATCGATCTTCAGGGGAGGAAAATCAAAATTATAAATCTTTCTGGACTTACGAAGGTGGCAAACATCACTAAATACTTGTGAAAATCAGATTTGATGGTGTTTTGCTGAAATAAATAAATTTACTGTTGTTTCAACCATTGTTCCGGGTCAAGCTTTGTATTTTCATGCCATATCTGGAATTTGAGTACAGTTTTATTATCATCACTTGAATCTGAAAAAATAGTGCCAATTTCTTCTTTTATTTCCACCTTTTGATCCGCCTTTACAAAAACTTCACTGAGGTTTGAATAAACTGTGAGATAATTTCCATGGCGAATGATTACCGCCATGTTTCCTCCTGGTATAGCCACGACTTTTGTTACTTCTCCTTTAAAAATTGCACGTGCTTTTGCATTCACCTGTGTGGTAATATCTACTCCTGAATTTCTTATAAGAACATATTTTAATACCGCATGTGGATGCTCTCCAAAATGATCGGTAATTAAACCGCGTTGAACAGGCCAGGGAAATTTACCCCGATTATTACTAAAATCACCCGACAAAACCTTTTCCTCTGAGGTAAGGGCAAAACCGGTCTCCTTTGATGATTTACGATTCGACTTCTTAGCTTCATTTGCTATGACTCTTTCTATTTCCTGTTGCAATTTTAGTTCAGCTTTTCTTTGATTTTCAAGCTTTTTCTTTAAATCTTTCTCCTTTTGCTGAAGCTCAGTATAAACCTCATTTTGTTGTTTCTTTTGACCTTCGATAATTTTTGTCTGATTAACTTTTGAAGCCAGTAACACCTGCTTCTCCTCTTTTCGTTTATTAAACTCCTTTAATTGATTCGAGATAGAATTCTTATATTCAGTAATTCTTTCTGCCTGCTGACGACGATAATCAGCATATTGCCTTAAATAGATAAACCGCTTGTAAGCTTGATTGAAATCCTGTGCAGATAGCAGAAACAATAATTGATTGTTACTATCCTGATTTCTGCTCGCATACCTTATCATTGATGCATATTTAACCTTAACCGTTTGCAATTCAACTGTCAGTGAATCAATGTACCTTTTATTCTTTTGAATAGAGGCGTCGAGATAATCTATTTCTCCTGTAATATTATTTATCAGACCATCCTGTAATTTGATTTGGCGTTCGAGAACTGCAAGTCTGTTCAAAGAGGCTTTTGCATTAATATTTGTCTCCTTTAACAACTGATTGATGTATTCAATTTCAGAGGCTGTTTTTTCTTTCTGCTTTCGAAGCTCCTCAAGTGATTGGCCGAATGTATTGAAAGCAAAGCACACTAAAAAGGAAAAACCCAGTAGTTTTAAAAGTCTCCAGATAGTATACTCCATAGATAAACTATTACAAAAAATGATACTTAATTATTCTATCAATTTCTTTTTAAATTTTGGGGAGACCGAAAATCCAAAATTCTTTTCATCATCTAAACTTACCCTAGATAGCTCAATCGTTAATTCAATCGTTTTCTCCCCGACAAATTGCAACTGTAAAGTTTCAGGGAACCATTGATCTACTACTTTCACAAAATTGGATAATTCCAGTTTAACTTCTCTTTTTGTGTCTAGATCGTTAAAAACCATTCTTCTTACGACAAATGAATCAGGGTCAATAAATATATCGTGCTTAATCAGATGACCTTCATCGATTCGGTTACGATATCGCTCTAGTTTATCCTCATTTTTATTAAAACGCTTCAACCTCCGATCACGCATGGATGAGATTTTATACATATTATCCTCTATTTCACAGACAAATTCGCGAAAGTTTTTTTCCTTGGGATCCTGACGAAATGAAAACAATCTGTTGCTCAGTAAAGCCTGCAGAATTCCAAAATCAAGATCCATCCCCAGAAACTTGCTTAAATAATTATTTTTACCTATAAATAACTCCTGATCAATAAAATAAACCAATTTAAAAGAATCTGTATTCACCTCCATTTTCCCAACCGGAATTGCCAGCTTTTGCGCATATATCTGGATAATGCTGTCACGCCTAATTTTATATGATCCACGTACAGAGGTCACTTTTCCATCATTGGAAAGTGAAAGAGAAAACTTCTTTACTGATAGGGTTTCATATCTTAATGCATTATCATTAACCATTTTAATTACCTTCCCCACACTGTACCTTTTTATTTTTTTAGGGGTGGCAATTTTTTCGGTATGTTTGCAACCCGAAAATAGAAATGAAATAATAAATACCCAATAAAAACAATGAATAATCTGTTTGCCGGGTCTCATATGATTAATTTTCTTTTGATTCAATATATCTTTTTTCGGTAATTTTACGCTTAAGAATTTTGGAATCATTACCCATTTTAAGCGACTTTCTCCATTGATTAAGAGCATTCTCCTTTTCATTAAGATTAAAGAGGATATCACCATAATGCTCCACCAGTACAGCGCTTTCTTCAGAAGACTTTGAAAGCGCTGTTTCCATATAAAACTTAGCCAGTTGATAGTCCTTCTTTACAAAAAATATCCAAGCATAGGTATCCAGATAGGTTGCATTATCAGGATTTGCCTGAATGACTTTTGCACTCAATTTTTCTGCAATACCAAGCCTTTCACCTTTTAAGGAAAGATAATATGCATAATTATTCATGGCCATATAGTTTTCAGGATCCAGTTCTACAACTTTATCGAAAACATTGAATGCATCATTATATCTTTTCAGATTATAGTATGCCTCAGCTCGATAAGTGTACAATTGAGATAAAACTTTTGGATCACCTTTCAAATGTACCAGACCAGAGTCAATAACAGCAAGTAAATCATCATATTTTTTTTGTTGTAACAAACCTACAGATCTAAGAATGTAAATTAAAGGTTGATCTGGAAAATATTCCAATGCTCTTTTACTGTCTGTATTCATAGATGACCAATCAAGCAAGTCATTATTTATCAATAGTAGATGTTCCCAATATTGATAATTATCTCTCCTAATGTCCAGTACAAGTCTCAACTGTTTTCGTGCCTCCTCAAATTGCTTTTTACCTTGAAAATAGTCTGCCATTAATGCTCTGGGTCTTTCATCATCATTGTGTACATCAATCAAAATGTGAAGTAGTTCGAGTTGCTGTTGTTCTGAAATTTTTGAAGTTCCTGGTTTAATTAAAAGCATATACATTTGAGCTTTTGTCTCCAGATCCAATTCACCATTCTTAAAAGCTGATCTGATATGTTCATATGCCTTTACAGAATCATTTTCTTCCAGATAAAAACTAGCTATTGACAGATGAACAAATCCGTCATTCGGATCTATTTTCAAAATTTTATTATAATTTTCAAGTGCCTTTTCCCTGTTTTTGTCGGACAGATACATATCTGCAAGTAGTCCATAATATTTTGAGTTAGTTGGAAAAGCATTTATAAGTTTTTCAATCTCTGCATATGCCGCTTGTTTATTTCCAAGTTGTAAATAGATTTGCTGTTTCCCAACTGAAATAGGTTCAGATATCCCCTTGATTTGTTCGAGCTGGTTATAGAGAGCCATTGCCTGTTCATTTTTTCCAGCCATAACCATTAAAGCAGCTTCATAAAATGGAAAATCGGGATTGTCGGGAACCAATTTCGACAGTACCTGATACTCTGCAGCAGCCTTTTCAAATAGTTTGTTTTGTTGATAGACCTTAACAAGTAAAAGATGGTAATACTTATTGTCAGAATTAAGTAAAACGGCCTTTTCAAGTAAAAACATGGAACTTTGAAAATCACCTTTTGATACGTGAATGTTAGCCATTTCGTAAAGAGTTGCAGAAGAACGAGAATCTATTTCAAGACAACGCGAAAAGATTTTAATTGCGTCATCTAAGTTACCCAAAGTCTTTTGTTTAAGACCTTCAATAAAAAGATATTCAAACTCTTTCCTGGCATCTTCACTTAATTTAATTTCAAGGGTATCTGAACTTACTGGTACCGCACCAGCTGATGAAACAGTTTTTGCTACTTTACATGAAAAAACAGTGATCAAGGCTATTAAAATCAACAAAAAAACTAATATTCTTTCTTTTATTATCATCCTAAATTTATTTTTAGTTCTTTACCAGTCAGCTACTAAATCACCGCCTTCCGGTATGTCCAAAGCCACCACCACCACGATCGGTTTCTTCGAGAGATTCTACCTTCTCCCAATTAACAATTTCGTGGGCAGCGACAATCATTTGGGCTATTCGTTCACCATGTTGAATAACAAATTTTTCAGTAGAAAGATTTATTAGTATCACCATTACTTCACCACGATAATCAGAATCAATTGTCCCAGGAGAATTAAGCACAGTAACTCCCTTTTTTAGTGCCAAACCACTTCTTGGCCTAACCTGAGCTTCATATCCATGAGGTAATTCTATAAACAATCCAGTTGGAATTAGTTTACGTTCAAAAGGTTCAAGAACAACCTCTTCACGAAGATTTGCCCTTAAATCCATACCTGCCGCATTTTTAGTACTGTACTCTGGTAACTCGTTCGACGATTTATTTACGATTTTTACCTTCATCGCTGGAAATTTATTATTTACGTTTAATAAATGGGTAATATCTACCAATCGCTTTTTATTTCTATCTCTTGTTCAATGGTATTAATAGTATTTCTTATCCCAAATTTTTCAATCTGCTAAGATAGTAAACAATTCCATTTGACATGTTTTGTATTTTTCACCGCTTTTTAAAGTTAAATAATCCCTTCAAATCTTCTTTTTCTTTTAACCATATAAAAAGAAAGAAGAAAATAAAAAGCACTGTGTTAAAACTCATTTTCCAAATTTCATCTTTAATAACAAAATATATTTCAATCAGATATAATAAAATGGCAACGAATAAATAGGAACCTATTCGCCGTAAATCATATTTTACTGGAAAATATTTTTGCCCAACAAAATATGAGGTAATCGTCATAACGAGTGATGCAGCAAAAAATGCATACCCGCAAGCCATATATCCATAAAAAGGAATTAAAATAATATTTAAAATAATGGTAATTATTGCACCCACTATGGCAAATCTGGCTCCAAAATGAGTTTGATCTGTAAGTTTGTACCATAAAGATTGCGTATAAAATATCCCCAAAAGCAAA
The DNA here is from genome assembly GCA_963675995.2 of Prolixibacteraceae bacterium. Taxonomy (GTDB): domain Bacteria; phylum Bacteroidota; class Bacteroidia; order Bacteroidales; family Prolixibacteraceae; genus JAAFHB01. The sequence goes on from CAXXIY010000001.1 coordinate 1,092,047, forward strand.
TTTCCCATCAGTAACCATGGTACAACTTTTATACCTTCATGATACCCCGATTTAGAGGAACCGATAAAGAATTTCAAAATATCCATGTAAAACATGACTCCCAAAAATATGATAAGACCTAAAATCACAAAATACTTCATAATGACAGCATATACCTTTTTTGAGTCTTCATTTTTGTAATGTGAAAATAAAAAAGGTTCAAAAGAGAAACGGAAAGCTTGAATAAAAAGGGCCATAAGAATTGCAAGTTTACCGCTTGCAGAATATACCCCTAACTCAAAAATTGGATTTGCAGAATCAACCAAAAGTTTTGGCAGTAATATTTTATCAATGTTCAGATTTACCATTCCAGCCAAACCAATCACCAATATTGGCCATCCATATTTCCACATTTTTAAAAGAAGACCTTTGTCAAAATTCGATCTTTTAAATTTAAAATCTGGCAGGAAAAACAATAACGTAATAAAAGAAGCTATTAAATATGACAAAAATGCATAACCAATACCAATTTGTGGATTGTAAATAAAATGGATTATAGAATCAGGATTTGAATGAAGTATTTTAGGACAAAAGTAGATCCAAAACAAATTCAAAATAATGCTTAAAGCAATATTAACTATTTTTATTACAGCAAATTTAACCGGTTTTGATTGTAATCGCAATTTTGCAAAAGGAATAGTACTCATCGTATCTAGTACTACAGTAATTCCCATCCAAATGATAAAATTTTTATGCCCTTCATAACTGATCCAACTAGAAATTTTGGATGCAAATAGAAGTAATAAAGCCAAAAATGTGAGTGAGGTTATACCTAAGGAAACCATTGTCGTTGTAAAAACCTTTTCAGTATTTTTACTCCTACCAGCAAATCTGAAATAAGAAGTTTCCATTCCATAAGTAAGAACAACCTGAAGAAAAGCAACATAAGCCAAAATATTACTCAAAATGCCAAATTCATCAGGTAAGAACATCCAGGCATACAAAGGAGTTAGCCACCAATTTAAAAATCTCCCAATAATACTTGGTATCCCGTAAATTACCGTTTCTCCGGCAAGTTTTTTCAATGCGCTCAAATCTTATTTTCTTAATTAAGTAAAGGACAAAGATAATGCTTTAGATAAGTTCAAGTAACTTTTTCTAACTCAAATAGACCGTATGGATTGTTCCACGTGAAGCATTGTTAATAAAATTACTACAAATTGTTGATAGCAACTAATTTTTGTATATTTTTCGATCTTTAATAATTTACAATTATATTTTCTTTAAAACTGATTATGAGAAAACTAAGTTTCTTGGTCCTTATTGTGTTTTTAATATCTTGTGTTTTGATTAACTGTGCCCAGTCTTCAAAAAGATCAAGAAAACCGGTAACTGCAATTAAAATTCTTAATAGAAATAATAACTATACCATTGGAGACAAAATCTCAGTCAATTTAAAAACCAAAATAAAAGATGGGGTCTTAAATAAGACAGAACTCCTTCTTGATGGAAAACCTGTTTTTGCAAGTGATAAAATTGAATTTTCGTTTGATTTTGAAACAACCAATCTTGGAGTAGGAACTCATTATTTAAAAACTATTACATCTACAGATGACGGTACTTCAGGAGAAAATTATTCTGATTTTCTCCTTCTTTCGGATGTCATTCCTCAAAAATATGACTATAAAATAATTAAATCATATCCACATAATATTGAGAACTTTACTGAAGGATTTGAAATCAAAAACGGATTTTTATATGAAGGTACGGGTCAGGAGGGACAATCTGCTCTCTTTAAAACCGATCTATCAACGTGGAAGGTTATTAAAAAATTTCAACTTGAAGATAAATATTTCGGAGAAGGTATAACCATCTTGAATGGAAAATTGTATCAATTAACTTATAAATCTCAAGTTGGTTTTGTACGCGATCAGGATACATTCAACTTAATAAAAACATGGAATTTTAAAAATGAACAAGGATGGGGTTTGACTAATGACGGTAAGTATTTAATTATGAGCGATGGAACTGATTTTCTTTACTATATTGACCCTGAAACTCTAAAAGAAAGTAGAAAAGTCCAAATTTGTAATAATAAAGGTATAGTTACAAATTTAAACGAACTTGAATATATAAAAGGTGAAATATGGGCTAATATTTGGACAACCGAAACCATAGTGAAAATTGATCCAAAAACCGGGAAGATCATTGCTGAAATTAATTTGAAAGGACTCTTATCATCCAATTCTATGAATCAAAAAAATCAGGTTGATGTACTTAATGGAATTGCTTACGATAATGAGAAGAACAAAATTTATGTAACAGGTAAACTTTGGCCAAAAATATTTGAAATTGAAATAGTTAAGCATACAAAATAGCCTAAAAAAGCGTTTGTATATCGCTTTTTAGATGTTTTCTGCCTAAATGTTTAAAAGCTAATTCGGTAGCCTCTCTGCCTCGGGGTGTCCTTTTTAAAAATCCTTCTTTAATTAAAAATGGCTCGTAGACTTCCTCAATAGTTCCGGCATCTTCACCTACAGCTGTTGCAATTGTTGTAATTCCAATTGGTCCTCCTTTAAATTTGTCAATTATTGTAGATAAAATTCTGTTATCCATCTCATCAAGCCCATACTTATCAATATTCAAGGCCTCAAGGGCATAACGAGTAATATCAAGATCAATAATTCCATTGCCTTTAACCATCGCAAAATCACGAACTCTGCGCAATAGTGCGTTCACTATTCTTGGTGTTCCCCTACTCCTGCGTGCAATTTCTATTGCAGCATCCTGATAAATTTTAATATCAATAATTTTTGAGGATCGTTTAACTATATCCGTCAAAATTTCAATATCATAGTATTCCAAATGACAATTAATTCCAAAACGAGCTCTTAATGGAGCAGTCAGTAAACCACTTCTGGTTGTTGCTCCAATCAACGTGAAGTTATTCAAATCCAATTGTATTGATCTGGCACTAGGACCTTTGTCAATCATAATATCAATGCGATAATCCTCCATGGCTGAATAAAGATATTCTTCAACTATAGGACTCAATCTGTGAATTTCATCAATAAACAGTACATCATTTTTCTCTAAATTTGTAAGTACTCCAGCCAAATCGCCAGGTTTATCTAGAACAGGTCCGGAAGTTAGCTTCAGGTTGACGCCCAATTCATTAGCAATTATATTGGAAAGTGTTGTTTTGCCTAATCCGGGTGGACCATGTAACAGTACATGATCAAGAGATTCCCCTCTCATTACAGCAGCTTTAACAAATATCTTAAGATTCTCTACAATTTTATTTTGACCACTAAAATCGGAGAACCTTAATGGTCGAAGCTTATTATCAAATTCAAAATCTACATTATCAGTACTATTTCCCCTCAAATCAACAAAATCATCCATAAAAAATAAGTAGTTAAAGCAGCTTTAAATTTTTAACAAATTTTATTTAAGGCAATGAACTCAAAATTTTTCTAAATTTATTAATATCAAAAGGTTTCTCTAATATATCGTCCATACCACCTTTTATGCACTTTTCACGATCATTATTAATTGTATTTGCAGTAAAAGCAATAATTGGAATATGTCCTAAAGTTTGATTCATATTTTCAATTTTACGTATTTCTTTAGTTGCCTCAAACCCATCCATTACAGGCATCATAATATCCATTAAAATGAGATCAAATAATTGATCTTTAAACATTTGAACTCCCTCTAAACCATTAGTTGCAATAGTAACTTTATAGTTATATCGCGTAAGACCTATTTTCATGAGTCTTTGATTTAGTTCATTATCCTCTACTAAAAGAATTGATAATTTGGCATCAAAATTCATCTATTCCAACATTAATATAAAAACTAATTTTGTACAAATTTAGCTGGAAAAATTCAATGTACAATAATTGGTTTTAAACTATGTTATTATTATTGTTTAGGTATTTATTTTTTTAAAATATGATGATAAATATATGACGTTAATAATTGTATTTTTTTTTAAATTTTTAATTGTATTAGATTTTTTTTTATTTTTTAAACACTCATTTTTTAATTATAAACAACTTAATCTCTTATTAATTAAATAGTTTTTTATAAATACACAGATTGTTCATAAATGTATTTTGTTAGTAGTTTTTTATTTTTTGTATTTATTATTAGAAGTAAAAATTCTTTTTATTTTATATGTAAGTATAATATCAAAAATTAGTTTTTTTAATTCTTTTGATTAATCAATTTTTGATATTATATAGGTTTTCTTTTTTGTAAAAATTACTTTTTTCTTTTCAACATTTAATTAACTGATTTGGTAACAAAAATTAGAAAAATTTAATTATTACAATTTGTTGGTTTTTGATTTGTATTTAATATCTTTATGAAATTGTAAAATTTAGAAAAAATGGATATTATTGGATTAGCTTCTGATCATGCTGGTTATGATATGAAAATTTTGGTGAAAAATTATTTATTGGATAAAGGGTTTGTTGTTAAAGATTTTGGTTGTGAATCAACTATAAGTTGTGATTATCCTATATATGCTCATTTTTTAGGTCATGCCATTGATAAAAGTGAAATTAAAAGGGGTTTTGTTTTTTGTGGAAGTGGTAATGGTATTAATATGACTATTAATAAACATAGTCATGTTAGGTCTGCATTATGCTGGAATACTGAAATTGCGAGTTTAGCACGTCATCATAATGATGCCAATGTATGTTCTTTGCCTTCAAGATTTATTAACGATGTCGAAGCATTAGCTATAGTAAATACTTTTTTAAATGAGGTTTTTGATGGGGGAAGGCATATTTCTCGCGTGTCAAATATACCAATTTAAGATGGTATGAGGGAATAGGATAATACATAAATTTTATGGCTGGTATTTATTTGCATATTCCTTTTTGTAAGAGTAAATGTAATTATTGTGATTTCTATTCAAAAATTGATTTATCTAATATTGATATTCTGGTTAAAAGTGAAATTGCTGAACTTGTTTATAGACGTCAATATATTGGTAGTGAATTAGTTAACTCAATTTATTTTGGTGGAGGTACTCCTTCTTTATTATCTATTCATCATATTTATGATATTTTAAATACAATTAGACTTAATTATACAGTTTCTGTTGATTGTGAAATTACTTTTGAAGCTAATCCTGAAGATTTAAATAAGGAATATCTTTATCTGTTATTTCAAAGTGGGGTTAATAGGTTAAGCGTTGGAATACAGTCTTTTAACGATGATGTTCTGAAATATTTAGGACGTCGACATAGTAGCTCCAATTTAGCAAATATTATTAGCATTGCTAAAAAAGTTGGATTTAGTAATATTTCGGTTGATTTAATATTCGGAATTCCTGGATTCCAACAAAAGGATTATTTTAATTCTTTAAATTTATTTAAAGCGTTAGATGTACAACATATTTCTGCATATGCTTTAACAATTGAAAAAAAAACCTATTTTCATAAGTTAATGAGGAAAAATTTGTTTTCTGAGATTTTGGAAAATGAGATTATTGAACAATTTAACTATACTATTGATTTTTTTGAAAGTAATGGCTTTAAACATTATGAAATAAGTAATTTTTGTAAAGAAGGTTACATTTCAAAACATAATTCATCATATTGGTCAAATTCAAATTATTTGGGAATAGGACCGTCTGCGCATAGTTTTAATGGTTTTTCAAGACAATGGAATGTAAGCAGTATAAAGAAGTATTGTATCAACGTTAGTGATGATGGTCGTTATTTTTCCATAGAATATCTCACTGATATTGATAAATATAATGAATATATTTTAACCGGTTTGAGAACATCTAATGGAATAAATTCTACAACTATTTTAGAACATTTTGGAGAAGTTTATTTTAATTATTTTGTTGGAATGCTTAATCAGTTAATTAATGATCAATTAATTACTAAATTAGATGATTCAATATTGTTGACTCGTAAAGGTATTTTAGTATCTGATTTTGTTATACGTCAATTTTTTTATAGTTAAAAAATACTTCATTAAATGGATTTTCTTTATCGAATTCAATTATTTATTCCTTCTTCACTCGACGGACTAAATATGTGTTTAGATGAGGTTAATAAGATTGTGAAACTTTTTGATTTTAATTTTGATCAAAGTTTTTCATTTAGTACTGTTATTGTCGAAGCCGTTGAAAATGCCTTTATTCATGGAAATTTAAATAATAGGGATTTGAAAGTTAGGATTCTAATTGCAATTGATTTATTTAAAATTTTTATTGAAATTGAAGACCAGGGTAACGGCTTTGATCTTAGTTTAATTCCTTCACCTTTAGATTCTTCTAATATTTGTAGAGAATCTGGAAGAGGAATTTTTTTTATTAATTGTCTTAGCTCAGAGTTTTATACACTAGGAAAAGGTAATATAGTTAGAATTGTAATATTAAGATAATGTCAATAAAATATTTATCAGAGGGGATTGCAAAACCAAAATTGCGATACAGCATTGTTTCTTTATGGATAAAAAATGTTTTAAAGTTAGAAAATCATCAATCAGGTATTTTAAGCTACATTTTTTGTAATGATGATTATTTGTATAATATTAATAAACAATTTCTCTCACATGATTATTATACTGATATAATTACCTTTGATTATTCAGAGAAAAATATGGTATCTGGGGATATGTTTATAAGTATAGAGCGAGTTAAAGAGAATTCCTTGCTTTACAATTGTAGTTATAACGATGAGATTTTAAGGGTTATGATACATGGTCTACTTCATTTATTGGGTTATAATGATTCGAATGAGATAGAAAAAGAATTAATGAGAAAAATGGAGGATGAATATGTTTTAATGTTTAAGGAAATAGACAATGCGAATTCTAAATGAATACGATATTATAGTAGTCGGTGGGGGGCACGCTGGTTGTGAAGCTGCGATGGCTGCAGCAACGTTAGGTTCTAAGATTTTGTTGATTACAATGGATTTAAATCGTTTCGCTCAGATGAGTTGTAATCCGGCTGTAGGGGGAATCGCCAAAGGACAAATTGTAAGAGAAATTGATGCTCTGGGTGGCAAAATGGGTGTAATTACTGATTTATCTACAATTCAGTTTCGAATGTTAAACCGTTCGAAAGGGCCAGCAATGTGGAGTCCCAGGGCTCAATGCGATAAAATTAAATTCTCAGCGTTTTGGAAATCCCATCTAGAATCTAATGATAATATAGATTTTTGGCAAGGTACTGTTCTAAAATTAGTTTTAGATGGTGATTCGGTATGTGGTGTAATAACTGAAATTGGTGTAGAATTTAAAAGTAAATGTGTAATTTTAACTAGTGGAACTTTTCTAAATGGTTTAATGCATTTTGGAACTTCAAAAGTAAACGGAGGAAGAATTTCCGAACCATCCTCCTTGGGTTTGACAGAACAATTAAAAAATTTAGGGTTTAAGGCTGGACGAATGAAAACAGGAACTCCAGTTCGAATAGATAAAAGAACAATTGATTTTTCAAAGCTTCAGAGACAAGATGGAGATATTACTGATAATCATTTTAGTTTTTTACCGGATGTGAAAAGTAATTTTTCTCAACTGCCATGTTTTATTACATACACTAATTTAAAAGTTCATAAAATTATTGAGTCAGGTTTTGAGGATTCTCCGTTATTCGATGGTACTATAAAAGGACTTGGTCCTAGATATTGTCCTAGTATCGAAACGAAATTGGTTACATTCTCTAGCAAAGAATATCACCAATTATTTCTTGAACCTGAAGGTGTTGATTCTATTGAATATTATTTAAATGGATTTAGCTCTTCTTTAAGTTGGCATGTTCAGAATGATGCCATTCATCATATTTCCGGACTTGAAAATGCAAAAATTTTGAAACCTGGATATGCAATTGAATATGATTTTTTTGATCCAACACAACTTTTTCACACTTTGGAGACTAAAATTATTCCTAATTTGTTTTTTGCGGGTCAAATTAATGGTACTACCGGATATGAAGAGGCAGGAGCTCAAGGTTTGATGGCTGGCATTAATGCTCATTTAAAGGTTGTTGGTAGTGATCCATTTATTCTTTTAAGGAATCAGGCTTATATTGGAGTTTTAATTGATGATCTTGTTACCAAAGGAGTTGACGAGCCCTATCGTATGTTCACTAGCAGAGCTGAATACCGGTTGTTGTTACGGCAAGATAATGCTGATGAGCGATTAACTGTTCTTGGCTATAATTTGGGATTGGCGAGTACAGAGAGATATGAGAATTTATTAGCTAAACTTTTTTTAAGAGATAAGGTTTTAAATTTTTGCGAAAATCATTTAATTAAAGAGGAAGTAGTTAAGGATTTATTGGCTTCTAAGGATACTTCAAAGTTAAAGCATAATACAAAACTTAGTAATTTAATTAAAAGACCACAATTATCTATTTTTGATTTTGTTCCTATTGTTCCTCCATTGGATAATTTTTTTTACGATACAGATATGCGATTAAGAATAGAAGTTTTGGAATCCGCAGAAATTTTGTTGAAGTATTCAGGTTATATTGATAGAGAACAATTAATTGCTGATAAATTGGAAAGATTAGAAGATATCAAAATTTCGAAAAATTTGGATTATTTGAGTTTAGAATCCTTATCCACTGAGGCTCGACAAAAACTCTCTATTTTGCAACCTGGTACGATTGGGCAAGCTGCCAGGATTCCGGGTATTTCGCCCAGTGATATTAATGTTCTTCTTGTTCTTTTAGGTAGATAGTGTTCCACGTGGAACATTTTATTCTGTTTAAAATTGTAATCATAATCGTGTGCGAAAATAATTCAAAGATCAAATGAACAAACATTGATTCCTGAATTCAAATTCTTTGATTCGAAACCACTAGATAGTCAAATAAGAATTAATGAAACAGTAATAATTCAAGACTTTTAATACAAAAATTTGTTCGGAAGAAGTTTGTTGACTAAATTTTGGACTTTTAGTCAAAGAATTTTTAAATAATATGTGCAAATGAATAATTCCAGTATATTCTCAAGTAAATTAAAAGTAATTATCAATAATTTGCCCGAATTACCAGGAGTATATCAGTATTTTAATTCTGAAGGCAAAATTATATACGTTGGGAAGGCTAAAAAATTGCGGAAACGAGTTTCATCCTATTTTTCAAAAAGCCATGAAAATCGAAAGACGGCAATTTTAGTTCACAAAATAGCTGATATAAAACATATCGTCGTAGACACAGAGGAAGACGCTCTACTCTTAGAAAATAATCTGATCAAGAAATATCAGCCAAGATATAATATATTATTAAAGGACGATAAATCATATCCTTGGATTTGTATTAAAAAAGAATTATTTCCTCGGGTTTTCCTTACCCGAAATGTAATTCGAGATGGTTCATCCTATTTTGGTCCTTATACGTCGGTACCAATGGCAAGAACTATACTTGATGTTATAAGGCGACTTTATCCAATTAGAAATTGTAATTTAAATCTTTCCGAAAATTTAATTTTAAAAAATAAGTATAAAGTTTGCCTAGAATTTCAAATTGGGAATTGTAAAGGTCCATGTGAGAATCTTCAATCAGAAGTGTCTTATCAGGAAGGAATAAGCCAAATTAAAGATATTCTAAGGGGAAATTTAAATTCAGTTGTAGCTCATTTGAAAGGTGTAATGAATGACCTTTCAAGTATGTATAAATTTGAAGAGGCAGAAATCTATAAAAATAAGATAACAATTCTTGAACACTATAAAAGCAAATCTACAATAGTAAGTGCATCAATTACAAATGTTGACGTATTTGCATTTGAGCAGGATGATACCATTGCCTATATTAATTTCTTTAAAGTTGTAAATGGTTCAATTATTCAGGCACATACCTTGGAGATGAAGAAAAGGCTTGATGAATCCAAAGAGGATCTGCTAGCAATGGGGATTGTTGAAATAAAACAGAAATTTTCTCTTAGTTCCGCTGAGATGATCATCCCTTTTCCAATTGACATAGAGTTTAAAGACTTTAAATTTATCGTTCCTCAAATTGGTGATAAACGGAAATTATTGGAATTAGCTGAAAGAAATGTTAAGTTTTATAAATTGGATAAAAACAAGCAACATTCTCTTAAGACACCACAGTCGCGTACAGATAGAATATTGGAACAGATTAAAAAAGATTTAAGATTAAAGAACCTCCCTAGAAGAATTGAATGTTTTGACAATTCAAATATTCAAGGGGCCCAACCGGTGGCAGCGTGTGTTGTTTTTATTGATGGAAAACCAGCAAAGAGAGAATATCGACATTTTAATGTCAAAACAGTGGAGGGACCTAATGATTTTGCATCTATGGAAGAAATTATTTTTCGTAGATATCTTAGAGTAATTAATGAAAAAGGTAACCTTCCTCAATTAATTGTTATTGATGGGGGTAAGGGCCAATTAACCTCTGCTGTCTCCACTTTGGACAGACTTAATATAAGAGGAAAAGTAGCTATTGTAGGAATAGCCAAGAAATTAGAAGAGATTGTTTATCCTGATGACCCAACGCCTTTATATCTCGATAAAAATTCTGAAACACTCCGAGTTATTCAACATTTAAGAAATGAAGCTCATCGATTCGGAATTACTTTTCATCGAAATAGACGTTCAAAGGAATTCATAATTAATGAGCTATGTCAGATTCCGGGAATTGGAGATAAAAGTGTTGAATTACTCATGCAAAAGTTTAAATCAATTGCCAGACTTAAAACAGCTCCACAGAAGGAAATTATAGCAGCTATTGGAAATAAAAGAGCAGATAAAATTTTGGAATATTTTGAATCTAAAGGAATCCTTTCCAAACCATAAATTTCATTTTTCCCAACTTAATAGAAAAGGATTAGAATAAACACCAGCAGAATTCTGTCATATTAAAATTAGGATCTGAAGTAATCGTTTTATTGTCCTTTAATATTTCTATAATGGAATTAAATTGATGTTTCGAATTAATTAGTAATTCCAAAGCATATAGGTAAATATTTTCTTTGTCGTAATTTTGATTTAATTGAAATCCTTTAATTGTCCCTTTTTCAACGTTTAATTCAAAGGTGTAAATCTCACCAGAAGAAGCGGTAAAGTGATTGCGAAATTCATATTTGGGTGAATAACCGAAAATCCAGTCCCAGGTTTCAAATTTTTCTTTTGAAGTTTGGATTATAGATTGCTGTTCAAATTCATCAATCGGCTCACAGTATGGATTTGGAGAATTTTTAAAAATGTGATTGAAAAGCTTATCTTTAAATTGAGCCATAGTTAATGGATTTTCCAGGTAATCTGATATATTGGTAACCTTTGATCTTACTGATTTAATAGACTTATCCATATATTTTTGAGGTGTGGTCGTTAAGGCCAAGGATAATTGCTTTAAATCGGATTGGAAAAGAAGTGTTCCATGGGAAAGAACTCTGTTTTTATAAATATGCATAGCATTTCCAGAGACTTTTTTTGAGTCTATTAGTAAATCATTACGTCCTGAAAATTCTGATTTTAATCCCATATCGAGAAGAGCATTTAGTATAGGATAAGTAAACCTTGAAAAATTCATCTGATCAAGGTTTGAACAATTATGTATAAAACTGAAATTAAGATTATTTAAATCCTGATACACTGCTCCTCCACCAGATATTCTTCTCGCCAATGTGATACTATTATTGTGTACAAATCGATTGTTGATCTCAGCTAAAAGATTTTGGTGCTTTCCAACTACGATACAAGGGCTATTTACATAGAGCAAGAAAATATCTTCATTGCTGTTTTTCAGGAAATATTCTTCCGTTGCAAGATTTATATAAGGATTGTTGGAATTCGAAATGATACATCGCATATAAAATGAACTAGAAATTAGAGAATCAACTTAATGGCAAATATATAATTACTTGTTTAAAATTTTGGAATGTGACGATTTATAATGTGATAATTGCCATCAGAAATTATTCTATATTATGGATCAAATTAAAAAGTAGGTGGAGCGAGGTCGTTAAATCTGTTATTTTTGTTAAAAAAACAGCAGATTGATGGAAGCTACCCAAGAACAAATGCTCAGTATACTTGAATTGATCCTACCCAGAGAGATCCTTGAGAATTTTATTGTTATTAATTTAGTTATTCAACCCAAAGAGGTTCATTTATATCTGGATGAGCGCAATGCAGTTCCGGATGATTATAAGGATGAGAAACTGGTGTCCAAAGGATTTCATCCCGAAGTATTGATTCAGGACTTTCCCTTGCGGAATAAAGCTCTCTACCTTCATGTAAGACGACGGAAATGGGAGGTAGAATCGAGTAAAAAGATTGTGAGTAAGACATGGAATCTAATGGCTGAAGGAACGCGATATTCAACTGAATTTGCGACTTTTTTAAAAGGATTACTTGGATACTTACCCGATAAGTTCTAATTCGCTTGAGAAATTTTTTCACATCAACGGCGATCGTCTTGGCCAGCAATACAAGGATTTCCTGAGTGATTATCACACCTGGGATCAGAAAGAGCATGCTTCTAAATGGCTTATATTCCCCCAAAACATTGGTCCAAGGTTAAGTATCGATGAGACAAGTCTCTCCAATGGTGAGCTTTATACGATCCTGACAAACAAAGAAGCAAAAGGGAAAAAGGGAGCAATCGTTGCAATGGTCGAGGGAACTACCTCGGAAGCGATCATCAACGTAATTAAAAAGATTCCCCAAAATGAAAGAGTCAAGGTTTCTGAGATTACGCTGGATATGGCTGGTTCAATGAATTTAGTGGCCAAGAAATGTTTTCCTTATGCCGAGCAGGTTATCGATAGGTTTCATGTTCAGAAACTGGCATTTGATGCTCTGCAGGAGATTAGAGTTGCACACCGGTGGGAAGCCATCGATGAAGAAACCAATGAGATTGAAAACTGCAAAGCGGATAACAAAAGTTATGTTCCGAAGATCCTCCCAAATGGGGAAACCAAAAAACAACTGCTGTTCAGAAGCAGATATTTACTATTTAAATCACCAAATAACTGGACGTTAAGTCAGCAGAAAAGAGCTAAGATCCTATTCAAGTTATACCCTGACATCAAACAAGCTTTCTCTCTGGTGCATAGTCTACGAAGCATTTATAACAAAAAGCATCCTAAAAATGTGGCGATTGGAAAGCTGGCTCTCTGGTTTAATAAGGTTACAGACACTGATTTTAAATCATTCAATACAATCTCAGCCACCATGTATACTCATTATGAAAAATACTGAATTACTTCAACAACCGAAGTACGAATGCTTCAGCTGAATCATTCAATGAGAATCAAGGCTTTCAGATCAACTCAAAGGGGAGTGAGAGATGTAAATTTCTTCCTTTTCAGATTATCTAGAATTTATGCATAATTCTTTTGCTCCACCTGAAATATCATTTGATCCTATATTTTTTCCCAACAAAATTAGTTTCTGATGAACAAGATTAAACTAAAAATCCCTGCAAGTACATGACTTACAGGGATTTAAATGTAGCGGGGACAGGACTCGAACCTGTGACCTCCGGGTTATGAGCCCGACGAGCTACCAACTGCTCTACCCCACAATATATTTTTCTTAATAATGAACTTCTTTGGTTTAAGAGTTGCAAAGGTAATGACAATATTCGAAAAATCAAAATAAACATCAAAATATTTCATTTTGATGTTATTATACAATAAATGAGGGTTCTATGAATCTCTTCTATGTTATTACGAAATTTTTTAAGAATAGCAGGCTCAAATTTTACTATTTTTGGGAATTTACACCTTATTTTACTGATTCAGGTATGAATTAAACTGTAATGCTCATAATTAGCAGATTGAATAATAATGTATTAATAAATTTTTTACCCATGAAAATTATTTTGTATTTTTTGATTTTAGGAATTTGTATTACTTGTGTACCTTCAACTAGGGCACAACTTCGACCAGGACCTGCTCCAGCACCAGAAACGGGTGAGTTGTTCAAAATAGGCATGGCTGGTTACACGTTTGCCAAATTTGATATTGACAAGACACTTGAAACTTTGAAAAGAACTGATGTGCACTACCTTTGCATAAAGGATTTTCACCTTCCCTTAAACAGTACTCAGGAGCAAATAAAGGCATTTAAAGCAAAATTGAAGGAAAATGGTGTAACCGGATATGCCGTTGGGCCAATTTATATGAAATCAAATGCTGAAATAGATCAAGCGTTTGAATACGCTCAAAGAGTAGGTGTAAAATTAATTATTGGGGTTCCCAATTATGATTTACTTCCGTATGTAGATAAAAAAGTCAAAGAATACGGTTTTAACTATGCCATCCATTTGCATGGTCCAGATATAACCACTTATCCTGATGCCGAAGATGTATGGAATCATGTTAAAGATCTTGATCCAAGAATCGGTATGTGTCTCGATATTGGTCATGATACCCGGAATGGAAAAGATGCTGTTAAAGATTTGAAAAAATATAAGACTCGGGTATTTGATATTCATATTAAGGATGTTACTGGGAGTACCAAGTTAGGATATTCACTCGAAATTGGACGGGGTATAATCAATTTTCCGGAATTTGTTAAAATGCTTCGTAAGGTTGGTTATACTGGGGTTTGTAGTCTTGAACATGAAAAAGATATGAACAATCCATTTATGGGAATAGCTGAATCAATTGGCTATTTCAGGGGAATCATTGCAGCCACAAAAAAGAAGTAGATAGTACTTTTATTTTTAATTCAGTTCAGCTTTCACGTCTTGATGAAGTTTATTAAATCATTAACATTTAGCAAAATATTTTAACCTTGAACGGAATAGATTAGTTTTGCATGTTTAAAATACTTTTGATTTTAAGGTAGCACATACTTTATCATCATCATAAAATTTCGTCAGAATGGAAACTCAAGGATATAAAATTAGACAATCAGAAAATTTGGCTCCCACCTGGAAAAAGATCATCGTTGAATCAAATGTTCCGGTAGAACTTAAACCCCTAAGGGAATTATCCCGGAATCTTTGGTGGGCCTGGAGTGAGTCTGGTAGGGCATTGTTTAACGAAATTGATCCGGTGATCTGGGAAGCATGTCAGCACAATCCGATTGTATTGCTTGAGGAGACAAGTCTTGAACGCTTTGAAACATTAAAGTCGGATCAGTCTTTTATTCTTAGGATGAAATCTGCTGAAAGTCAGTTAAAGAAGTATCTTGCTGAACGGCAGGTTTTACGGGGTCCTAAAATAGCATATTTCAGCATGGAGTTTGGCCTGCACTCCAGCCTTAAAATTTATTCCGGAGGACTCGGTATTCTTGCTGGAGATTTTCTGAAAGAAGCAAGCGATTCTAAAGTTGATATGACTGGTATTGGCTTACTCTATCGATTCGGCTATTTTAAGCAAATCATCTCTGGTCAGGGTGATCAGATAGCACAGTATGATGCCGAACATTTCTCAAAAATTCCGATTCAACCAGTAATGGATGAAGATGGGTTGTGGATAACCATCAGTATTGATATGCCCGGCCGTACAGTTTTTGCTCATGCGTGGTCCGTAAAAATAGGAAAGGTTATTTTGTATCTGCTTGATACTGATTTTGATGCAAATCAGGATCCTGATCGTTTCATTACACATCACCTCTATGGGGGCGATAATGAAAATCGTTTAAAGCAAGAAATGGTACTCGGTTTGGGAGGAATAAAGTTATTGGAGAAAATCGGGGTTAAAGCAGATATCTACCATTGCAATGAAGGTCATGCAGCTTTCATTGGGCTCGAAAGGATAATTAATCTCATGGAGACTTCCGGATTGACTTTTGCAGAAGCGCAGGAAATAATTAGAGTTTCGACTCTTTTTACTACGCATACACCTGTGCCTGCCGGACACGACTCATTTCATGTTGAGCTTTTCAAACTTTATATGGGAAATATGGCTCAAAAGTTGAAAATCTCAATTGATGAATTTCTTTTTCTAGGAAAAGCAACTGCTCAGGAAGATCATTTTAATATGAGCTATCTGGCTTCAAATCTGTCACAAGAGATAAATGGTGTAAGTATGTTGCACGGAAAAATCAGTAAAGGGTTACTTTCAGGGCTTTATAAGGGATTTTTGCCTGAAGAACTTGAAAATATCGGATATGTTACCAATGGGGTTCATTACCCGACATGGGCTGCACCTGAATGGAAAATAATTCATGATAATTTTTTGAAACCTGAAGCACTAGCAGAAGATATTCATGATTATGAGGAAGATGAGGAATCACGAGCATGGAGAAATATATATAAAGTTCAGGATAGCCTGATTTGGGAGACAAAATCAAAATTAAGGGAGGGGTTGATTAATTATGTTAAGCAACGTTTTTCTGATACGCATATCCAACGGAACGAAAATCCCAAGTATATTGCGGAAGCAACGTCAAAATTAAATCCAAAAGCGCTGACAATTGGTTTTGCGCGTCGTTTTGCGACATATAAAAGGGCTCATCTTTTGTTCCGAAATCTTGACAGGTTAGCTAAAATTGTGAATAATGCAGATCGTCCGGTTCAGTTTTTATTTGCTGGAAAAGCGCATCCAGCAGATAAAGCAGGTCAGGATTTGATCAAATATATCTTCGACATTTCGAAGCGTCCTGAATTTGTAGGTCGTATTCTGTTTATTCAGAACTACGATATGAATCTGGCTAAAATGTTGGTACAAGGATGTGATGTATGGATGAATACACCAACCCGTCCTCTTGAGGCATCCGGAACCTCTGGAGAAAAAGGGGTTATGAATGGAACATTACACTTTTCAGTACTTGATGGATGGTGGGTAGAAGGTTATAAAAAGGATGCAGGATGGTCGCTACCACTCGAGAAAACGTTTGATAATGAGGAGTTACAGGATGAGTTAGATGCCGAAGCTATTTACAGTATCTTTGAAAATGAGATTATCCCTGCCTATTATTACCGAAACGATAAAGGAGTCCCTATTCTATGGGTCGATTTCATAAAAAACACATTTGCCGAAGTTGTACCCCATTTTACTACGAGGCGAATGATGAAAGACTATTTTAATCGATACTACATTCCACTTGCTTCAAGACTTGAGAAGTTAAAGGCAAATAAGTATTCAAAAGCAAAAGAGATGGCATCGTGGAAAGAGAAAATACTGTTATCGTGGGATCAGATTGAAGTGGTAAGTATACAACTGGCTGATGGAATCACTAATACTTATCGAATGGGGCAAACTTATCCTGCACATATCGTATTGGATATTAAGGGATTATCACCAAAAGAAATAGGTATTGAAGTAATTATTGCTACCGGTTCAGAGCGACAGGAATACGTTGAGAAGCATGAATTTGCCTTCGTAAAGGAAGAAAATGGATTGACTCATTATTCACTCAATCTTACCTTGACAAAACCAGGTTCATATAATTATGGAATCAGAATATTCCCTAAAAACGATGAATTACCAAATCAGCAAGATTTCAGAATATTAAAGTGGATCTAGATTATAATTTATTGTAGAGAAGTATATTCAGAAGGTTTTCTTTGTGTTTTGGAGATACTTTAAGCCTTTCGCCAGTCTTAAGTTCTACCATTCCCCCTTCAGATTTGATATATCGGACCACATTTAGAATATTAACCAAGTGACTTCGGTGAATTCGAACAAATCCCTGGGGAGCCAACAGGTGCTCAAATTCAAGAAGCGTTCGACTAACTACTTTCTCAGAAGCCTCTTTAAATATAATACGCGTGTAATTTCTTTTGCCTTCACACCTGACAATATCTTCAACATTAATAATCGCAAAGCCGTTGATTTCTGGTAAGGCAACAGTTTTTGGAGCACTTTCATCAGGGGACAGTAGATTATCCTTCAATGTCTTAACCATAACTTTATTTTCTACGCGTTTTATAAGCGGAATTCTTTTGATGGCTTGGGTCAATTCGTCGACGTTCAAGGGCTTTACGATATAGTCAAATGCGGAATATTTAAATGCTTTAACTGCATATTCACTGTAAGCTGTGATGAAAATCAATTTAAAATTGATCGTTTTCAACTTATCAAGGAGATCAAAACCGGTACCATCTGGCATGCTAATATCTAACAGAACCAATTCAGGATTAGTTTCTTCAATTAATTTAACCCCTTCTGCAACGGTTCCGGCTTCTCCCAAAATTTCAATGTTGTCAAGAAATTTTTCGAGCATTTCTCTCAAAATCATTCTTGATACGAAATCGTCATCAATAATAACTGTTTTTAGCATAACTGATCGTTAAACTGTTTATATAAAGTAAATAGAAAATATTGAGTTAATCATCAAAGCAGATAGATGTTACCTGATTATTATAGATTAACAAACAATGGTCGAAAATGATTAATCTTTTTGAATAATTCTCATCTTTGTAAAAAAGTCGATATGGCACTGATATTAAATATCGAAACATCAACCGAAGTATGTTCCGTAGCACTGGCTCGCGATGGCGAGATAATCCACATCCGGGAAAATCTGGCAGGGCAGAATCATGCCATGCTTTTAACCGTATTTATCAATGAATTGCTTTTAGAAACGAATATTGCAATGGACCAAATTGAAGCTGTAGCGTTTTCAGGTGGCCCAGGTTCTTATACCGGTTTGCGAATAGGTGTTTCAGTTGCAAAAGGGATTTGTTATGCATCAAAATTACCCCTTATTGCCATAACCTCCCTTGAAGCAATGGCTCATTATGTTATGAAAAATCTGAATAAACTTCATCCATTGAAGACAGACAATATTCTTTTTTGTCCGATGATTGATGCCCGACGCATGGAAGTATATACTTCATTCTACGATAAGGACGGGTTTCAGGTACGAGGAATACAAGCCGATATATTAGATCATCAATCTTATCTGTCATTTCTTGAAAATAATACTGTTCTCTTTTTTGGCAATGGCGCCCCTAAATTTCGTGAGGTAATCACCCATCCTAATGCAACCTTCATCAATGGGATTTATACTTCATCAATTAATATGGTTTCACTTGCCGAAAGAGATTTCTGTTTACAAAAATTTGTGGATGTCGCTTATTATGAACCATTTTATCTTAAAGATTTTGTCGCAACAATTCCCGTCAAAAATATTTATAAAAGTGATCCTGAACATTGAGAAGTGATGCTATTTTGCTTTTTTATTAAAAAAAATTCAATGGATGCATAAAGTATTGATAATTACATATTACTGGCCACCAAGTGGTGGCGCAGGAGTTCAGAGGTGGCTCAAGTTTGTGAAATATCTTCGTAATTTTGGATGGGAACCTGTGATTTATACTCCATCCAATCCTGGATTTCCAGTTCTGGATGATACATTAGCCCAAGATATTCCTGAAGGGATTGAAGTATTAAAAACACCAATCTGGGAACCTTACGAGTTTTACAAAAAAATTGCAGGCAAAAGGAGTAGTGGGAAAATCAACAGTGGCATGTTAACCCATAAAAAGCCTTCTGGGTTTGTTGAGAAGTTGTCAGTCTGGATTCGTGGCAACCTTTTCATCCCAGATGCACGCAAATTCTGGATAGCTCCCTCGGTTCGATTCCTAAGTAAATATCTTAAAGAACATCATATTGATGCAATTGTGTCAACCGGACCACCTCATTCGATGCATTTAATCGCATTGAAGATAAGTAAGTATTTGAATATTCCCTGGCTGGCTGATTTCCGTGATCCATGGACCGATATTGATTATTATAAGGATCTGAAAATATCTGTATTTGCGGATAAACAACACAAAAAGCTTGAATTAAAGGTTGTTAGATGCTGCAATGCCATGGTCGTGGTAAGCAGTGATATGAAAGAGAATTACCAAAAGATGGGAGTGACAAATGTCCATTTGATTACCAATGGATTCGATCCAGATGATATGGAAGTGAGGGATGAAATCCGTGATTCAAAGTTTTCTATTTCTCATATTGGTACCCTGCCACCTGGATTAAACCTTAGAGGATTATGGCAGGTATTGTCTGAATTAAGCGAAAACGTTCCCAATTTTAAAAATTGTCTTGAGATAAAACTAGTTGGGAGAGTCGAAAATACGGTGGTAGATGACTTATCTGAATTCAACCTTGGCAGTTGCCTAACCCGTATTGAATATGTCCCACACAGTAAAGTTGCCCGATTAATGAAACAATCTGCAACTTTATTATTGGCAATTAACAAAGATAGTCCGAATGCTAAGGGTATTCTCACAGGGAAATTTTTTGAATACATGGCATCCGAAAGACCAATTCTTGCTATTGGACCTACCAACGGCGATCTGGCCAGGATACTTGAAGAGTCCGAGGCAGGATATATTGCCCAATACGATGACTTAAACAGGATCAAAGAAATCGTATTAATGTTATACGAAAAGTATTTACATAAACAGTTATCAATTAGCCCCAAAGGAGTTATGAAATTTACCCGCAAGAATCTTACTGCAGAACTAGCTGCTGTTTTGGATAACATAATCTCCTAAAATAAATATTTTAAAACCGTGATAATTGTTGTAAATTTGATAGGTAAAATATCACGAGATAACTGTTTGTATGAGGATTACAATTCTAGCCGTTTCGATGGTGTTATTGATTTTAATGGCCTGTGATAAGGGGGACCCGAACTCACAGACAAACATATCTGTCATAAAAGTTGATTACTCCGGCTGTTTATCAGCTCAAACTACTTCACTTAAATCTGTTCCCCTTCAAATTAAAGATTCATTATATTATGAATTAAACCAATCTGTATTATCATTGAAGATTGATATGGTCTACAATTGCTGTGGTTCGTTAAAGGATTCCGTAGGGATAAGAAATGATTTAGTAAATATCTATATTTATGATAATTGTCAGCAGAATTGCCTTTGTAAATGTCTATGTTTATTCAGATTCAATTATTCCATTATCGGTTTTTCAGGGAAAACTACCTATTTCAATATTTATTTAAAGGGGTATAAGGAGAAAGAATATTCATGCTGGAAGGAATCAAAATATAGTGACAGATAGTTTTTCGAATTATTTGGTATCGAATGGCTTAATTTCCGAAACTATCTCAAAATTATTAGCAATTTTGTAATCGCGATTTAGAGACTTAATATGGGGAATTCAATAAAAATGGTTGACCTTCACGGGCAATATCTTAAAATCAGAGACGAAATCGATCTGGCTATTCAGGAAGTGATTGATTCAACTGCTTTTATTAATGGGAAGCAAGTTGAAGCATTTGCCCATGAACTAGCTGATTTCACGGGATCCAAGTATGTTATTCCTTGTGCGAATGGCACTGATGCGCTTCAGATAGCTTACCAGACACTTGGTCTCAAACCTGGAGAAGAGGTGCTGATGCCCGCTTTTAACTATGTAGCCTCAGCGGAGGCTGCTGCATTACTTGGCTTAAAGCCGGTATTTGTTGATGTTTGTGAAGATACCTTCGCCATAGATTTAAATCGGATTGAGGAAAAGATATCCCCACTTACAAAAGCCATTGTTGTAGTTCATCTGTTTGGACAATCTGCAAGCATGGGACCTTTACTTGAACTTGCCAATCGTTTTGGGCTGAAGGTAATCGAAGATAATGCTCAATCACTTGGCTCTGAATATCTTTTCCCAAATGGTGTCAAAATGATGACTGGGACCATGGGAGATATTGGGACCCACTCTTTTTTCCCGACGAAGAATTTAGGCTGTTTTGGTGATGGTGGCGCATTAACAACCAACAATGACCAATATGCATTGACGGCAACAATGATTTCACGTCACGGGCAAGGACAAAAATATGCGTATGAGTTAATTGGTTGCAATTCGAGGCTCGATACCATTCAGGCAGCTATACTGAGGGTCAAACTCCGGAATTTAGACAGCTATATTCAACGCCGAATCGAATCTGGTCAATTGTATGATCAACTTCTGGAGAACATCTCCTCTGTTGTCAGACCAGCAGTAAATCAATTTTCAAAACACACCTATAATCAATACGTTATTAGATTGGGAGAGCGGGATAAAATTAAAGAGATGTTGAAAGAGAAGGGAATACCTTCGATGATTTACTATCCGTCTCCGCTCCATCTTCAGAAAGCTTATTCAAATTTAGGTTATCATTCCGGAGATATGCCCGTAGCAGAAAAGTTATGTAGTGAAGTTCTCGCGTTACCTCTTCACACCGAATTAACTCCACAGGACCAGGAGTGGATAATAAACGGCTTAGTTCAATCAATTAATTCATTATGAAACAATATTTTGCTCATGAATCGGCTGTAATTGATGATAATTGCGAAATTGGAGAGGGGACAAAAATATGGCATTTCAGCCATTTGATGTCAGGATGCAGGATCGGAAAAAGATGTAATATAGGACAAAATGTTGTGGTTTCTCCTCAGGTAATACTTGGTGATAACGTGAAGGTTCAAAATAATGTATCCATTTACACCGGAGTGATTTGCGAAGATGATGTATTTCTTGGTCCCTCCATGGTATTTACCAATGTAATAAATCCAAGAAGTGCGATCATCCGAAAGGATCAATATCAGGAAACCATTGTACGCAAAGGGGCGTCAATTGGAGCAAATGCAACAGTGGTGTGTGGTAATGAAATTGGGGAATATGCCATGATAGGTGCAGGTGCAGTCATTACCAAGAAAGTGCCGGCTTTTGCCCTCGTCTATGGCAATCCTGCGCGCCAAAACGGCTGGGTAAGCGAATATGGTCATAAACTTCACTTCAACAGCGAAGGATTGGCAATTTGTCCCGAAAGCGGCGGAAAATACCTGTTGTCTGACAGCAGAATTACCCGGATCGGATGAAACACTCTCGTATTTTTCAAATTAAAAATATTGATAATTAAAAATATATGGAATGTTGATTAAACAAATACTATATAAAATTCTTGGCGTCAGGAATTATCTCATTGTTGTGAGTCGGCTATTTTTCATTTCCTACAACCTGGGATTGCTCCGAAAAAATAAAACCTTTGATTGTCACTACTTTATAAAGAATTTGATTAAAAATGGTGATCATATAATCGACATTGGTGCAAATCTGGGTTACTACTCAAGGCTATTTTCACGGTTAGTAGGGCCCAATGGGAGAGTAATTAGTGTGGAGCCGGTTACTCTTTTCAGAGAAGTGCTGAAAATCAATGCTTCTGCTCTAAAAAATACTATAATTATCCCTTATGCACTTGGTGAGGAAGACGACATGGCTGTCCGGATGGGCATACCAAAGAGTAATAAATACCTCCGTCATGGATTGACAAGGGTATTGGGTAAAGACGAAATTGAGCCTTTAGAATTCACATTTACAGAGAAGATGTTTAAGCCATCTACTTTATTTGGGAATATTAACCGTTGCGACTATATTAAATGCGATGTTGAGGGTTATGAAATTCATATCATTCCGCAGTTGGAGTTTCTTCTCGAATCCTTTAAACCCATTATTCAGATTGAAATTGACCCATTGAACAGGAAGTCAATTACTGAATTCCTTTCATCTCTCTCCTATTGTTCCTTTTATCTGAAGGAAGAATTGCTCATTCCACAAACTGAAAATTTGGAAAATGGTGAGGGTGATCTTTTCTTTATTCCCACAAATAAATTGAAATTAGTAGAACCTTGGTTAGCAAAGTAATAAAGAAATACTTTAATCCTGAGAAATTTAAAACATTGCAAGAAATATAAATTATTGATATGAAGAATTTTGCATTGATTGGAGCTGCCGGATATATTGCTCCCCGGCATATGAGAGCCATAAAAGAGACCGGAAATAAACTGATTGCGGCATACGATCCTTATGATGGTGTAGGTATTATTGATAGCTTTTCGCCTGATACAAAGTTTTTTGTAGAATTTGAAAGATTTGACAGGTATCTTGAAAAACTGAGGTATGATAAGGGGATAAACATTGATTATATGAGTATTACCTCCCCAAATTATCTGCACGATGCACATATAAGAGTGGCACTAAGGCGTGGTGCACATGCTATTTGCGAGAAGCCGTTAGTGCTGAATCCATGGAATATTGACGCTTTGCAACATGTTGCTAAAGATACTGATAAAAACATTTTTACCATTTTGCAACTAAGGCTCCATCCTGTTATTATTGCATTGAGGGAGAAAATAAAATCATCTACTATTGACAAAGTCTATGATGTTGATCTTACATACATCACATCACGTGGTAATTGGTATTACACCTCCTGGAAAGGGGATATCTCAAAATCAGGTGGTATTGCCACCAATATAGGAATCCATTTTTTCGATATGCTCACCTGGATTTTTGGAGATGTTAAAGAGAATACGGTTAATATTCATACACATGATAGGGCATCAGGGATTCTTCTGCTCGAAAAGGCCCGAATCAGGTGGTTTCTGAGTATTAATAGTGAGACCTTACCCCCTGAAGTCAAAGAAAAAGGTAAAACAACCTTCAGATCGATCACCGTTGAAGGGGAGGAGATCGAATTTAGCGAAGGTTTTACTGACCTGCATACCCGAAGTTATGAAGAGATCCTTAACGGTAATGGATTTGATATTGAGGAGGCAAGAAAGTCGATTGAGATTGTATACGATATCCGAAACCAGAATCCCGTAGGCTTGAGAGGTGATTACCACCCTTATGCAGGAAAGCAGCTTTCTGTGCATCCCTTTTCCCGGTTGGATTAATTTCCTCAAATGATGCAAAAGCAATCGGTTCTGTTTGTATATGTCAATTATTCCTCGTTCGTAAAAGCTGATTTCGAGATTCTTTCAACGTTTGCAAAAGTTTCAAAATATCAGTTCAAACCTGGGAAAGGGATAATCAGAACAGCAATTGAATTAGTAAAAGAGTTCCTGTTCCTTGTTTTCAACGGATTTAAATATGAAACCATATTTGTCTGGTTTGGGGATTATCACTCACTTTTACCTATTCTTTTCGCAAAACTGTATCGGAAGAAATCGTGTGTAGTGATTGGTGGATATGATGTTTCGACTCTTTCTGAATATGGATATGGCGCTTTTAGTCATCCCATACGGGCTTTCTTTACAAGGAAAACCTTTAAATACGCGGGTATTTGTTTTCCTGTAGCTGAAGCATTAAATAATAAGCTGAAGCTGATTAACCCAAAAGTCAAAGCCGAGACCTTACCAACACGAGTCGATGCCGAAAGATTTTCCTTTCGTGAATACAATCGGGCGAAAAGAATTGTTACAGTTTCAGGGACAGAAAGTTATCAGCGTCTGATGGTTAAAGGATTGGACAGGTTTCGTGATTTGGCAAATTATCTTACTGAATTTGAGTTTATTATAATTGGTATTACAGATGCAGTAAAAGGTTTCTTCGAACCTTTGCCGTCGAATTTATTCTTAGTTCCACCACAACCATTTGATGAGTTATACAAATATTATCAAAGCACCTCATTTTATGCCCAGTTATCCCGCTCTGAGGGACTTCCTAATGCATTGTGTGAGGCAATGTTATGCGGTTGTATTGCCGTTGGGACAGATGTCGGAGATATCGGGATCACCATTGGGAACTCAGGATTAACAGTTGAAGATTGGAAACCGGAGGTACTTGCAGAATTTATTCGTCAGAATCACAATAACCTGTATCTTCGGGATCTTGCCAGAGAGCGTATTATTTACCTTTACGATAACGAAAAGAGAGTTGAGCGATTCCGACAATTAGTGGAAAAGCAGGCGAAATTATAACTGATAATTTCGCCTGGTGTGTTATTGGCAATATCAAGGACTGTTGTTAATCAATTGTTTATTGGGGAGTTAAAACAGCCTGATTTACAGTATTTTTAGATATAAGAACCGACCTTTCCAAAATTACTGCTTACGGTGATCAACCTGGCCCTGTGATAGTTTGAAAAAGAAAATCGCGTGAGTTATGAATCCGTCAACCCTTTAAAACGAAAAGCATTCTACGGAAAATGTCTGGTCGTTATTCATTCGGATGAGAAATAGGGAATAATCAGATTAATAATCAATTAATAATGATTACCTGATTATATAGCAGAGATAAAATTTAATTATTATTTGTAAATCAATATTATAAAATCGCATAATAAATTGATTCATCTCTATTCGTTTTGAAGATAGAAACAAGCTGTATCTCCATCATTAATCTGATTCAGCCTGTTTGCTTCTTTTCTCCAGATTTTCATTTGCTTCCGGGTAAAGTTATCTTTTTCTTTAAATCCAATACCTCTCAAATACTTTTCGCTTCCCGTAAACTGAAAAGCCGTGGATTCGTAGTCGACACTACTCAATTTCAGGGAGCATTCATTGGCAAGAATTGTCATGCTTTTTATCGTATGAAGGAAGAAATGGCGCGGAGCATCCAATTGGACCCAATGGGTATGATATTTTCGCCATGCGAAGCAATTTGCAATAGGGATTCTGATGATGATCGACCCCTTGGGATTAATCAACTCCTGCAATTTCACTAAAATATTTTTAGGTGACTCCATATGTTCAAACGAGTGATGCAACATGATCAGGTCATATTTTTCAGTCACCTCAAAAATATCCTTTTTGTATACCTTCACCCCGTTGTCATAGAAAATGTCCTCCTTGTTGTATGGATCAATACCCGTCAAATTTTTATAACCACTTCTTTGCATAGAAATTAGCAATCTTCCTGCACCGCACCCGACATCCAGAATTTTGGTTTTAAAATTGGCTATGTTTGGTTTAAGCCATGTGAACGGATTCTCATAATAAAGTGACAATAAGAAACCTACCGGGTTAAATCGCCCCTGGCAATAGGTCGCAAGGCTTTTCTTTATCAGAAATCTGATCCCCGTTAGTTTTGAGGCAAATGAAGGATTTTGGTAGGAATAATAATTGTCGGGGTAATAGTGATCTATATTTTCAGGTATTTCGATGATCTGTATGCATTTGCAATTTGAACATTCAAAATATTCAAATTCATCATTTAGCCCCAACATTCGCTCCCTGGCTGTAAATGATAGATTATGAGCGCTATTGTTGCATATTTTACACTTAAGAGTTGAGTCCATTTTTATTGTTTATTAGATTCTTCAATGATTTGAATGAGTTGCGAAAAACACACGTTACGGTCATATAATGCTACTGCCTGAAATCTGCCATTTTCTCCCATTTTAGTTCTAAGCTCTTTATTTTGCATCAATTTTTTTAGACTGCTTAGCCATTCATTTTGGGATGTTGCCAAAAATCCGTTTTCCCCGTTTTTGATGATCAAACTGTTAACTCCGATGGGGCTTGCCACACAAGGTAATCCGGCTGCCATATAAAGATAAAGTTTGTACCCACCTTTTGCTCTGGCGAAATCTTCATCCGGTAAAGGCATCACACCAATATCCATTTTTAAAAGGGCTTTAGCTTCAATTCCAAATTCCCATTTTAAATTTTTGTGATTTACTCCTGGAATGGTATATTCTTGCTTTGCTCCGACTGTCAATAACTGGAAATCAATTTCCTCACTAAGTTTCTGTAGAACAGGCTCCAATAATTTTAAATAACTCGTGGTCCACGAAGATCCGATCCATCCAATCACAGGTGTTTTATTTCCATTTTTAGATACAGGTAAAATAACCTCTGTTTCAACAGGGGTCGGAATAATCACCCCTTCTTTTCCAAATTCATGGCAGAAATCGTTTAGCCAGGGAGAGCTAATAATTATACGATGGGCATAACGCATCATGTTTTCTGCTTTGATAGGGGCGTTTGGGTCAAGACTATGGAGATAAATAGCATCATCAAAATCGAATATTAACTTACTTTTCCTGGTCAATCTTTTCAGTGAGTGTTCATCAATAAGAAGTCGCTGGACAAATATTATATCCCAACGACAAAAGTACAATGCGAAATGTCGTTTAAGCCATAACAGCCTTTTTAATAGCGGGAAGTAACCGTATTTCAGGATAAAATTAGTTGGCTTTAAAGGTATTCTGGGAATATAGCAGACTGAATATCCCCTATTTTTCAACATCGGAATATATTGGATTGCCCTGATCCTCGCACTTGCCTGATCGAAATTACCATCGGTCAGCATCAATAGCTTTTGAGTCCTATTTTTATGTTTCATTTTCAACATAGTCAGGGCTATTTAAAAAGTTTCACCATTCTCAATAACTCATTTGCTTTGGTATTGATATCGGGGGATATCTTCAGCAGGTAAATTGGAAGGCAAAACAGAATTGTGAGAAGTGAACTTCTGATGAAAATATCCACAATAAAGTTGGAGCCTGCCGGTAAAAGTGATGAGATGAGCCAGGCGCAAACACCAATGACAGCTACGACAACAAAACGGTAATTAAATGGTTGCAAATTAAATTTATACCATAAATACAGGAATCTGAGTAGGTTCAGAATTGTGAGTGACACAGCACCTCCAACCGCTGCTCCTGTTATTCCAAAGGTGGGGATTAGCAAAAGGTTAGTAACGATGAGTGAAATAACCAGGATGACCAAAAAAACTGTCTGAACTTTGTAATAGGCAGAGGACCCTAGAATGGAACTATTTGCTCCGGTAGTCATATCGATTAGGCTTCCCAGACCGATAAAAAATATGACCCATTTCCCGGAAACATATTCCGGTCCTAAAATTGTAAAGATATTATAAATGTTGACCCATAAACCCAGGAACATCAATAGTCCAATAATAAACAGTGTCATACAGCTTTTTTCGTATATATTACTGATCAATTTCAAATCGTTGTTTTTCCAGGCTTCAGCCGAAACGATGTTGGCAATTTTCAGAATGGAGCGGGAGGGAAGGCTTACAAATATCCCAAAAAAGAAGCATACCGAATATACTCCGGTAGCACTCAATCCAAGCATCCCATTGACCATAATGGTATCGACCGTCTGAATAATAATTACCGAAAAGCCGTTTAGGATACTGAACAAAGCCATCATACCAATCGATGTAAGTAAAGGCTTTTTTAAGTGTTCGATGTCCATTTTGAGTGAAAATTGCCCTTCCCTGATGAGGGTAAACAGGATAAACAGGGTAGGTAGCGCCATGGCAGCAATGTAGCAAAGGACGAACTGATGAAAATCCAAAAGATTAAAATAAAATAATACGATACCTATGATTATCAAAATTCTCTGAAACACTTCCCTAAGAAAAGTTCCATAAATACTATTCAGAAGAGCGGTGTAATAGCCATCGAAAAGGATAAAAAATATCTGAAAAAATATGAGAATAATTAAATAATTCAGATAGTCGATCAGGAGTGCCGATTTCTCACTGCTGAATTCAATAAACCAGTTTTTGAAAATAAAATACAAAAGGAGTGTAACCAGAAAACCAATAAATCCCGTAATCATTGAAAGTGACAAAAAACCATGATGATTACTTTTAGGATCATTAAAAAATGGGAATAGCCTGATCGTTACACCATTGAATCCCAAAGTTCCGAATTGCGCCACCAGGGTTGAATAGGCTACTAAGATTTTAAGAAGGCCAACCTGATCGGTTGAGTAGATTCGTGGTAATAAAATGCCGGTTGTCAAGAAACCAAGTACGACACCAATATAAGTATAGATTGTTCCTTTTACGGACTGATTTACAATTATTCCCAATGGATTTAAATTATAATTTGACGCAAAAATAGGAAAATAAGTGCAAATTATTGTTTGTTAGCCGATAGGAGGTTATCCAACTTTCAAAAAAAATGTACTTTTGTAATCTATCTGTAAAAACAACAATTATGACGAAGTTTTCGTGGAAGAAAAGTTTGCCCCATTTCGCCGCAATTATTCTTTTCCTTCTTTTACCCATCATCTATTTTTCACCTGTTTTGGAGAACAAACAGCTGAATCAGCACGATTCCATGACCTTTTCAGGAATGTCAAAAGAGATTATTGACTACAATAAAAAAAATAATGATTTGGCATTATGGACCAACTCCATGTTTGGTGGGATGCCTTCGTATCTGATCGCTTTACCCACCACTACTGCAATCACTTCCATCTTTACAATTTCCAACCTGTACAACTGGAGACCGATCAATTTTGTTTTCCTTTATCTAATCGGCTTTTATATTGCGTTATTACTTTTTGGCGTTACTCCCTGGCTGGCCATTGTAGGAGCCCTTTCATTTGCCTTTGCTTCCTACAATTTTAACATTATTGCTGCCGGGCATGCCTCGAAGGCCATAGCTATTGGATATATGGCTCCGGTAATAGCTAGTTTTTACTATGCTTTAAAAAAGGATAAATGGATTGGAGGGGCGGTTTTTGCCATTTTTCTGGCACTCGAAATTTATTCAAATCATCCCCAGATTACCTATTATACCTTTCTGATTGTGCTCATTATGGGAATCACAGAGATGATTTTTGCCATCAGGGAAAAGCAATTACCGGAACTGATAAAAAAATCATTCATCATCCTTTCATTTGGCCTGCTGGCGGTCGCATCGAATACAAGCCGACTGTGGACAACCTGGGAGTACGGAAAATATTCGATGAGAGGGAAATCGGATCTTACCAATGATAAGGCAAATAAAACCACCGGACTTGATCGTGATTATGCAACCGGATGGAGTTATGGAGTAGGTGAGACCCTTACCATATTGATTCCGAACTTCAATGGTGGTTCTTCTGCTGTTGGTTTCAGTGAAAACTCCGAGTCGGGTAAAGTATTGAAAAGTAATAATGTACCGAATGCAAATACGATTGTAAAACAACTTCCGGGCTATTGGGGTTCACAGCCCGGCACTTCAGGTCCGGTGTATTTTGGAGCGATCGTCTGTTTCCTTTTTGTACTAGGTCTGTTTATTTTAAAAGGGGCCGTCAGAACCTGGGTCGTAATCGCAACCCTCCTTTCCATTGCACTTGCATGGGGGCATAATTTCATGCCGCTAACCAACTTATTTCTTGACTACTTCCCGGGATACAATAAATTCAGAACTGTGACGATGATACTTGTCATTGGAGGGTTTACGTTTCCTTTATACGCTATACTTACGCTCCAAAAGATTTTTAGCGGGGAGGTTGATCGTAAAACGTTGCTGAAACCACTGGCATGGAGTGTCGGACTGACAGCTGGAATTGCACTGATCTTTGCTATTTTACCGGGTATTGCCGGGTCATTTGTCTCGGCGGCTGATAGCCAGCTACCTGAATGGCTCCAAAGCAGCTTGGTAGCCGATCGTCAATCACTCCTTCAAACTGATGCACTCCGATCGTCCATCTTTATTTTGCTGGGCGCAGGTGTGATTTGGGCACTGGTGGTGCAAAAGATGAAAAGTAATACAGCTCTTTTGATTTTAAGTGGCCTGATACTTGTTGATATGTGGGGAGTTGATAAACGTTATCTGAATGATGGAAATTTTGTTTCGGATCGCGAAGTTAAGGTACCCTATGTGGCTTCGCAGGCGGATCTCACCATCTCAAAAGACAAGTCAATCGATTATCGGGTCTTGAATATGGGTGTAAGCACTTTCAATGATGCAAGTACCTCATACTATCATCAGTCGATCGGTGGATATCATGGAGCAAAGATGCGACGGTATCAGGAATTGATCGATTTTCATATTGGCAATGAAATGACTGTACTTGGGCAACGTCTTGAAAAAGTAAAAACTGAATCTGGAATTGATTCACTTTTTCTTGGACTTAACTCCTTAAATATGCTTAATACCAAATATTTGATTTATAATCCACAGGCAGCTCCCATTTTAAATAAACATGCCCTGGGAAGTGTTTGGTTGGTCAATAAATACAAGGTTGTTCCAAATGCCGACGAGGAGATCGCGATGTTAAAATTAATTGATCCGGCAAAAGAGGTTGTGATAGAGCGGAAATTTCAGGATCAGCTGTCCGGGGTTACCCTAATGAACGATTCTAGCGCAAAAATTGAATTAACAGCCTATTCACCTAATAAGATGACTTATCATTATCAGGGGAGTGGAAATCAGCTTGCTGTTTTTTCTGCTATTTACTATCCAAAGGGTTGGAATGCTTACATTGACGGGAAAATTGTTCCTCACTTTCAAGCAGATTATGTGCTGAGAAGCATTTTATTGCCAAGGGGAAATTATGATCTGGTGTTCAGATTTGAGCCGACCTCATTTTTGATTGGGCAAAAGATCTCGTTTTGGAGTTCCCTGATTTTACTGCTCCTCATTGCAGGACTTATTACTAAAAAATATCTCATCGGTGAGAAAAAATAATCCGGAGCTTTTGACAAACGACATCTTAAAATGGCAAAAAGCAAACCCCAAAAATTAAAGAACAGTTTATTTGGTTCTTACTTTACGACAACACTTAGTATTTCAATGATTCTGTTTCTCTTTGGGTTAATGGGATTATTACTAATTAATGCGCAACGTCTTTCAGATTTCATGAAGGAGAATATTGGAGTTACCTTGATTTTAAAGGATGGTTCCAAAGAGGCTGATGTGATGAAGCTTCAGAAAACACTTGAAGCCACGGATTATATTAAATCGACAAAATTTGTGGATAAAGAGAGTGCAGCTGTTGAACTTAAAAATGAATTGGGTGAAGATTTTGTCGACTTTCTGGGTTTTAATCCTTTGCTCTCTTCGATTGATGTAACACTCTATGCCGGATATGCCAATCCCGACAGTTTGGCCACCCTTGAAAAGAAATTGCTTAGCCATACGGAAATTCAGGAAGTTTATTACCAGCGAAATCTTGTAAAGCAACTGAATTCCAATGTTGAAAAAATAAGCTTTATCCTTTTGGTACTGAGCCTATTGATGTTTATTATTTTCGCAGCACTGATCAACAACACCATTCGCCTGTCCATCTATTCAAAAAGGTTTTTAATCAATACAATGCAACTGGTTGGGGCTACTCAGTCGTTTATCCGGCGTCCTTTTATTGCCAAGAGTGCCCTGCATGGTATCTACGGAGGGTTGATATCCTGTTTCATGTTTCTTGCCATCTTTTTCTCGTATCAAAAGGAGTTAAAATCGTTCGTCGATTTCCAAAATCCGACATCACTTGCGCTGCTTGGAGGAGGCATTTTTCTGATAGGAATTCTTATAACAGTGATTTCTACCTATTTGGCTGTAAATAAATATTTACGAATGAGGTTTGATCAGCTCTTTTATTGATATATCTTTGTAGGTTAGAAATAATATCTGTTTTAATGGCCATAAATAGCGAAAATAAGGAAGTTAAGGGATTTGCCCTGGGGAAAGAAAACCTGCGGCTTCTGATGATTGGATTTCTGATAATCATAGTCGGATTCCTTTTAATGATCGGCGGTGGAACTGTTGATCCCAATGTGTTTAATAAAGAAATATTTAACTTTCAGAGAATTACTCTTGCTCCGATCGTTGTAATGTTCGGATTCATGTTTGAGATCTTCGCAATCATGAAAAAACCCGGATCAGAAAAGTAAAGGTTGGATAGGTTAATGATTAAATCAGAGATTGAAGCGTTCGATTTTCAAAATGGAGAGGTATTGGTTTTTGATAAACCACTTGACTGGACTTCATTTGATCTCGTTCATAAAGTCAGATATATTATCTGCAAAAAATTAAAAATTAAAAAATTAAAAGTTGGGCATGCCGGAACACTCGATCCGAAAGCAACCGGAATTTTAATTTTGTGCACCGGCAAAGCCACCTCAAAAATTGAAACCCTTCAGGCAGATGAAAAAGAGTATGTTGCCACTTTAAAATTGGGGGCAACTACACCTTCATACGATCTTGAAAGTGCTGAAAACAGACAGTTTGACACGTCTCATATATCAAAGGATCTTTTAGTGGAAGTACTGCAAAAATTTGTCGGTACCATCATGCAGGTTCCTCCTGAATATTCGGCTGTCAAGATTGAGGGTAAAAGGGCCTATGAATACGCAAGAAAAGGGATTGCAGTTGAAATTAAGCCTAAAATTCTTGAGATTAAAGAGATAGAAGTCTTAAGTTTTGCCCTTCCTGAAGTAAAACTCAGAATAGTATGCGGCAAAGGCACTTATATCAGAGCTTTGGCACGAGACATTGGAGAGGCGCTTCTCAGTGGGGCCTATCTCACCGGATTACGACGTACCAGAGTCGGTGGTTTCGACCTTAATCAGGCAATTAACCTGACCGATTTTTTAAAGACGTAAAATAAATTGGTATACGATTGTATTCCAATTATATATATTAATATCTGCATAAATGTCATCATCTATGAAGCTTTCAAAATTTAAGTACAATCTACCGGAGGAACTCATTGCTCTCCATCCCACTCAAAACAGAGACGAATCTCGTTTAATGGTTTTAAATCGTAATACAGGTGAAATTGGACACAAAATATTCAAAGATGTAGTGGACTATTTCGGCAACAACGATATAATGGTGTTTAATAATACCAAGGTCTTCCCGGCCCGTCTTTACGGCAACAAAGAGAAGACCGGAGCTCAAATCGAAGTTTTTTTGCTTAGGGAATTAAATCGTGAACAGCGGCTTTGGGATGTTCTGGTTGATCCGGCGCGTAAAATCAGAATCGGTAATAAACTTTATTTTGGTGATGATGATTTACTTGTTGCTGAAGTAATTGATAACACCACTTCACGTGGTAGAACATTACGTTTCCTTTTTGATGGCTCCTACGAAGAATTTAAAGATACACTGTATAACTTGGGTGAAACCCCCCTGCCAAAATTTATTAATCGTCCGGTTGAAGAGGAAGACGCGCTACGTTATCAAACTGTTTATGCCAAACATGAGGGTGCGGTAGCTGCCCCTACTGCTGGATTACATTTCAGCCGCGAACTGTTGAAACGACTTGAAATCAATGGAGTAAACTTTGCCGATATTACCTTGCATGTGGGGTTGGGTAATTTTAGGAGTGTTGATGTTGAGGACCTTACAAAACACAAAATGGATTCAGAACAGATTTGGATCAGCGACGAAGCAGTTGAAATCGTCAATAATGCAAAACTCAACAAACAGCATATTTGTGCAGTTGGAACAACGGTTATGCGAACCCTGGAAAGCTCGGTCTCTACGAATGGGATGTTAAAACCTTATGAAGGATGGACAAATAAATTTATTTTTCCCCCTTACGATTTTACTGTTGCCGACAGTATGATCTCAAATTTCCATCTACCGCTTTCTACCCTGTTGATGATGGTTGCGGCTTTTGCCGGATACGACAAATTAATGAATGCCTACAAGGTTGCGATTAAGGAAAAATATCGTTTTGGTACTTATGGCGATGCAATGCTCATTATCTGAGCATTCTGTAAACCGTTTATATATCAAAAAAGGCTGGATCATTCCAGCCTTTTTTGTTTAATTATTTGAGCAATTATTTTTTAACTCTCTCGTAATAAGATTTATCACGCGTATCAACCCGGATTACGTCACCCTGATTAATGAACAGCGGAACCATAATGATTGCTCCGGTTTCAACAGTGGCTTGTTTTAAGGCAGTTGACGATGCAGTATTTCCCCGGTCACCCGATTCGGTATAAGTAATTTCGACCTCAATGAAAGGGGGAAATTCTACCGTAAGTGGGGTTTCTGTATCGGCATGATACATAATTTCAAGCGTCATTCCTTCCTTCATAAGATCTGCATTATCAACAAGCTCAGTTCCGATTGATACCTGCTCGAAAGTTTCGGAATTCATAAAGTTAAATCCCAACTCATCTTTATAAAGAAACTGATAAGGCCGGCGCTCTATCCTGACGGTATTGATTTTAGTTCCTACTGAGAAAGTATTATCAATTACCTTACCCGTTTTCAGATTTTTCAATTTTGTACGGACAAAGGCAGGACCTTTCCCTGGTTTTACATGTTGAAACGACACAATCTGAAACAATTGTTCGTTAAACTCAATACACAGCCCGTTACGGATTTCTGCTGTAGTTGCCATTCTCTTTTGTATTTATGATATTATTAAACTGACTAAAACCCTATCGGGAAATTTTTTGCAAATTTAGACAAAACTTAGTAAACTCTTTTATTTATTCTACTTTTGGCAACGATTTATTTTTAGTTCCTCTTATGACCGGATTTCTTGCTTCCTATTCATTATCAGTTCTAGATTGGATGCTTATTGTGTTTTGTGCCATGCTCATTGGCATGTCGAAAACCGGTGTTCCCGGCGTTTCAATGATCGTAGTTCCTACTCTGGCATTCATTTTCGGAGGGAAACCTTCGACTGGTATTTTGCTCCCTATTTTAATTATTGCAGATATATTTGCTGTAATCTATTACCATCGTCATGCACAATGGAAGCATCTCCTGCGGGCATTACCTTGGGCGTTTGCCGGCCTTTTTATTGCCCTTTGGATTGGAAATCTGGTGAATGATCTGCAATTTAAGCGAATAATTGCCATCACTGTTTTCATCAGTATTGCACTTATGATCTGGAAAGACTATGGTTATAAAAAAGAGTTTACGCCTGATCATTGGTTGTTTGCTGCCATCATGGGAATTACTGGTGGTTTTGCTACCATGATTGGAAATGTTGCTGGTCCTATATTTGCCATCTATCTATTAGCAATGCACTTAGATAAAAAGAGCTTTATTGGAACTACAGCATGGTTCTTCTTTATCATCAATTTATCCAAGTTCCCACTTCAGGCGCTTGTATGGAAAAATATTGATATTCATTCTCTCACCATCGATATATTGGTTTTGCCTGCTATTGCCTTTGGCGCCTGGCTTGGAATCTATGCCGTAAAAAAAATCCCCGAAAAGGGCTACAAATGGTCGGTAATTGTGATTACGGTATTATCTGCCTTTCTCATCTTTATCTGAAGAAATTTGGCTTGTGTGTTCTGAATATATATAATTGAAATCCTTTGAGTTAAGTATGCGATAGCCATTTTTATTCTCATAAAAATTTCGATGTTTAATCAAAATATTATAACTTTAACCCCTGCCTGAGTCGAAAATTTGGTATCACAAAACGATTCTGGTCTTGATATTTTGATAAAATTTAAAGCGATGTTATATAGCAAGAAGCAACGATTAACAGTACTGATTCCTATAGGGATAGCGATTGTAATAATGGTTTCACATTCGTGCAGACTTATGCCAAAAAGTTTTAGTTACAGCGATTGTACTTTGCTCATTGTGGAAAAGGGTGAAGCATTTGAGCCAATTGTGGCATCAGGAACAGTGGAAGCCGAAAATGAAGTTTTGATTCGTAGTCCGTATACCACCATTGTCAAACAGATCTATAAAGAGCCGGGAAGCCGGGTTCAAAAAGGGGATGTTATTCTGGTGATGGAAGATGAATTCATTAAAGAAGAAATTGATAAATTAAAAGATCAGCTTGATCTGAAACGAAATGCCCTCGAGAAAAATAAGCTTAGCGAATTCAGCACCAATGTCGATTTGAACTACAGCGAAGAGGTTAAAAAACTCAATGTTACTTCGTTAAAAACACAACTTGCCGACGAAGAACAACTTCTTGAAGTGGGTGGTATTTCACCGGCTAAAATTGAAAAGACAAAACAGGAGATTGCTCTTGCCGAAAAAGATCTTGCCATGCTAAAGCAAAAAAATGCGATCCGGTTGAAACAACTAAATGCCGAGGAGCAAGGTTTAAACCTTGGAATTAATATTCAGGAGAAGGAGATGGCCGATAAGGTGAATACATTGAACCGTATGCGGGTAATTGCACCATCCGACGGAATTGTCCTCTCAATTGCCAATAAAGTTGGGGAAAAGGTGAATATTGATAATGTTTTAATCAGGATGTCGGATCTTTCAACTTTTAAAATTGCCGGATCAGTTGAAGAGAAAGAGGCAGATTACATCAAAACCGGCAGAAAAGTCTATGCCATTATCGATTCAGAACGACTTCCCGGCAGAATCGGAAATGTAACCCCAGTAATCGAAAATAACAAAATTCTGTTCAACGTCTATCTTGAACAGAAAAACCATCCCAAGCTGATACCTAATCAGCGTATAACATTATGGATTATTCGGAAGGAATTTGAAAATTCATTAATTATTAATAACCTAAATATATTTGATAAAGAAGTTCCTACTGTTGCATATGTATTAAAAAATGGAGAGGCTACACGTCGGGAGATCACAACCGGGATCAGGAATCCTGATCATATTCAAGTGTTAACAGGTCTGGAAGCCGGAGATACGATTGTTATTCCGAAACGGGGAATATCAGCTTTTCGTAACTCGAGTAGTGTAGTAATAAACAAATAAAGAAATGTATAAAAAATTAGTGTTCTGTATTTTAATCATTTTGTTTCCTTGTTTATTCCGGAATCCCCTGAAAGCTCAGGAGAAAAAAACAAAAAGGGAGGAGGAAAAGATAAGAATGAACCTTACTCTTTATAATGTTGTTGATCTTGCAATTGCAAAGTCATCAGCAGTAAAATATGTGCAAAATACAAATGTAAATTATTATTGGCGGTGGAAAAACTTCAAAAAGACATTCCTTCCCAATTTGGTTATTTCAGGAACGTTACCCAACTACAATCAATCGACAATTCCCGTTACCCAACCTGATGGGAGTATTGAATTTAAGGAGGTTTCCAACCTTTTAACATCTGCTAATTTATCTCTAAATCAGTCTATTCCCCTTACCGGAACCTATATTTATGCTTCCACTTCTGCCAGCCGGGTTCAGGATTATTATAAAAAACAGACTAATTTTTCTGGAAATCCTATCTCTTTCGGCTTTTATCAGCCAATCTTTGCATATAACTGGATGAAATGGTCTAAAAAAACTGAGCCATTGATTCATAATGAGACCCAAAAAAGTTTTATCCAGTCGATCGAGACGATCGCTTATACTGCAACGGCCCGCTTTTTTAATTATCTACGCATTCAAACAGACTTTAAACTTGCAGAGAGTTCTCTAAAAAATAGTAATGATAACCTCCGGATAGCCCAAACGAAAAAAAAATTGGGACAAATTTCCGAAAACGACTACTCCAGGATTGAACTTTCAGTTCTTAATGCTCAAAAAGCATTAAATTCAGCCGGAATGTTGTTGAAGAATTCTGATTTTGAGCTTAAATCATATATAGGACTCGATCAAAATCAGGAAATAGAGTTGCAAATGCCATTAAATATTACCCTTTTTGATATTGATTCGAAAAAGGCTTTGGAAGAGGCCAAAACAAACCGCCCTGAACCTGTGAATTTTGAAAGAAGGTTGATTGATGCAGACAGAGATTTGACAGCCGCCAAACGTGCTACAGGTTTAACGGCGAGTTTATCAGGCAGCTATGGGCTGTCAAACAGTGCTGAATCCATGTCTGGAATTTATACTGACACCAAAAAATCACAAGTGTTGCAGTTAACAGTAAGTGTACCGATATTGGATTGGGGACGAGCTGCTTCGTCTGTAAAAATGGCAGAGTCACAGCGGGATCTTGCGCATTTCGATGTCCAGAAGGCAAAGGAGGATTTCGACCGAAGTGTCATTGTTCAGGTAGAACAATTCGGACTTTTGAAAGACCAGTTGAAAACGGCCAAGGAGGCAGATCGTGTTGCTGAAAACGGTTACAAAATTGCATTGAAGAGATTTCAAAATGGGGAAATCACCATAACCGATCTTAACATCGCCCTAGCTGAACGCGAAAGTGCCAAGCGAGATTATATTGGTTCTCTTTCAACCTATTGGCTGGCATACTATAATCTTCGGATTCTTACCCTTTATGACTTTGAAACGGATCAGAGGATCAAATACGAAAACCCGATGCTTGCCACTGAAAGTGGAAATTGATTGAAATTATCCTGGGTTCCCGGCATTTCAATCGCTATTCGTTTATGGCTTTTACTCAATCTTAATTTTTATGAGAACAATTTTCCGGTTTATTTTATTTTCGACAATTTTAGGTCTGCTTAACTGTTGCAACACCTCTAAGCCTCAAAAGTCGTTAGATGATCTGAAAGTCGCTTTTAACTACGAATCAACCTCAGCTGAAAAGTATGCCAAATATGCCCAGACCGCCTTGAAGGAGGGTTATGACACTATATATCAATTGTTTAAATCTGTTTCCCAGTCTGAAAGTATTCAGGCATCTAATTTTGGAAAGGTAATTGAAAAGCTGAGTGGAAGTGCAGTAACTGCTGATATAGGTATTTCCGAGATGAAAACAACCGCGGAGAATCTTCAGGCGGCCATCAAAACCGAAATTTATGCAATGAACTCCCTATACCCGAAATTTATTAAAGATGGAGAAAATGAAAAAGCCCCTGATGCGGCTAAATCTTTTACCTGGGCATGGAATACCAAAAAAGGGAATTTAAAATATTTCAGAAGTGCATTGGCTGCAATTGTTGCCGGCAACGAATCCAATCTCCCTTTTGCATGGCTGGTATGCCCAACTTGCGGTAATACCTACAGTAAGCAGGATCTGAAAGATGTTTGTGATTTTTGCCTCACCAAAAAAGAACAATTTTTAGGATATCAGGAAAAACCGGAAGGTGAATAAGAAAAGAAGAGAAAAGGTATACCTCATCTCTTCATCCTTTGACGGCAAATTTAATCCCGGTTAAATATTCATTTTCAGACTACAATGCTTTGGCTACTGATAAAGCTGCCTCATAATCAGGTTCGTTCGTTACTTCAGAAACATATTCAACATATCTGACAACACCTGATTTATCAATTACCACTGTTCCACGCGCCAGTAAACGAAGCTCCTTGAGGACAAAACCATATTTTTCACCAAAATCAAGGTCCTTATGATCCGAAATTGTTTTGATATTTTCAAGACCTTCTGCGGCACAAAAACGGCTTTGAGCAAACGGGAGATCGCATGATACTGATAGTACGACCGTATCATTTAGTTGATTAACCTCGGCATTAAATTTCCTGTTCTGTGCAGCACATACACTTGTATCTACAGAAGGATAGGCTGAAATAATCACTGTTTGACCTGCGAAATCAGACAGTTTGACTACGGACAAACCTGGACCGACTGCAATAAAATCGGGAGCCTTATCACCAACTTTAATCTCATTTCCCAGCAGGGTTAATGGGTTGCCTGCAAATGTCACCTTCACTGAACTCTCTTTCATCTTTATCTCTTTTAATTTATATGTAACTTATATTATTTAATGAATTGCAATTTGATTGATTATCAGCTTTTAATGCTTTAAAAGAACTTACCTCATTTCAAGCTAATTTGCAGATTAATGATCTGAATCTGTAAAATAAACAGATATAATGAGAAAAAGGTTGCCGTAAACGGGATTAATAATTCAAATTTATCCTTTGTGGACACTCCCGGTAAGGTTCTTGATGAGACTAGAACCTGCCTTTCTGATCGCATCAGAATAATGAGAAACGAGATTAATTATTCCAAATTCGACGAATAAACCTGCAAACCGCAAAAGGGGATTTTTTGAAGATCTTACTACCAGCTTACGTGACAAATAACCAGCAATCAGACTAATCGCTGTTTGAAACAGGCTATCGTTCAATTCGGAAGGAGTTGCCCATTCATTGATCACATTTCGTAACACATTAACCGGATTAAGGCTATCGCTGACAATAAAAAACTGCCCTTTAAGCAGCCTCCCTTCATTCATCTGTCGCTGTTCAAGAGTATAAATGGCCTTCTTAAGTTCGTCTGTTGATCTTATTTTCTGAATCATTAATCTGGTAATTCATCGTCATTAAAACTCTCCTCTTTAAGTAGTTGGGCAATGATGGAGTTACTCACCGGCTTCTTAAGCCAGCGGTCACGGAAGATGTAAACAATTAGCCCTAAGCAGGCATAAAATCCGGATAGAATAATAAATCCAATCCAGATTTTACCAAGCAAATCGCCAATTAACAAAGCGATACCAATATTCAAATTGATGAAGAGCAAAGTAAGAAGAATCAGAATTACGAAGCCGGAGGCAATGTTAGACACCAAATCAGCAACTTTATCGGTTGCCTTGAATTTAAATAATCTTAAACTTGTTTTTACATAAGCCTGACCGTGCTCCAGCAAAACCTCAACTGCCGTTTTTTTTTCTGTCATTATTCGGGTTATTTGTAATAGACATCGCAATTCTGATCTCCTTTTCAGATAGAGGCCTCACAAATAGTTTTCAGCTCTGTTTTTCTGCCGATTCTTTAGCTTCCTTTACAGCTGATTCAAATTTCTCTGACAGATCTGCCATAAAAACCTTCAGTGTTTCATTCAGATTATCTGTGAGATCTTTTCCACTTTTTGCGATTTTCCTTCTTGTTTCGCATCCCTTATCTGGGGCAAATAGAATTCCAATGATGGCTCCGGCAGCAACTCCTGCCAAAACACCCAATAAAACTTTCCCGGTACTCATAGCTTAAAATTTAAATTGTTAAATGTCAAGAAGATAACACGTAAAATGATCCAATTATAAAGTGTCAGAGCATATGCCGTTATGCATATAACAAATATACAACAATAATGGGAGAGTTTTGAAAAATTCCTTTTGCAAAAGGGAGTTTTTAGGAGGTTTTTTTTAATTCTATCCTTTCAGATTGTCACCTCGGCAATGATTTGACCCGAGAGCGAAGATCCTCCTATTTTCCTCAAGAATTTTTCATTTTTAAGTTCATTTAATTTCAAGCAATAATACAAGTAATTAATACTTTTATAAATTTGCATGTTATTAACTACTACATGATGGAAGGAGAAAGTGCCATTTTAATGCTGACTGAATTATACAAACAACACACAAAGCACTATGTAGCTGTTGATTGTTCAATATTTGGATACGAGGAGGGGGAACTTAAATTGTTACTGTATCCAAGGGGATTTGAACCTTCGCAAGGTAAATGGTCATTGATGGGGGGATTCGTGCAGGAAAATGAATCGATGGAGGAGGCCGCACGGCGCGTACTTTTGCAAACTACAGGTCTGAAAGATATATTTCTAGAGCAAGCAACCGCATTTTCGAAGCCTAACCGTGACCCTGGTGCCAGGGTGATCAGCATGACATTCGTGGCTCTAATACGTATTGATATTCACGACAAGGATCTGGTCAGGGAGAGTGGAGCCCATTGGTGGCCGGTTACGAAACTGCCTCCTCTGATTTTTGATCATGAGGAAATTGTTGCAAATGGCCTCGCCCTGCTTCAGCAAAAATCGAGTATAGATTTGATTGGTAAAGAGTTACTTCCTGAAATGTTTACTCTGATGCAATTGAGAAATCTTTATGAAGCCATATTTCAGAAATCTTTTGATCCGGGAAATTTTCGAAAGAAGGTACTTTCAGTTGGAATTCTGGAAAGACTTAATTTAAAAAATACAAAGGAATCTAAAAAAGGGGCCTTTTACTATAAATTTAAAACAGTTGAGACTGGCATGAGAAATGAGCGAATTGTAAAATTCCCATGAGACAGCTCATTAAAAGTAGATGACACCTTTAAAGATAATTATTATCCTATTAAATAAATACTTCAAATTAAAGAATTAAATCATGACGAACACATTACTAAATCAATACGAAATCTGGTTTGTAACAGGAGCGCAGCTGCTGTACGGAGGAGATGCGGTCGTAAAAGTTGACGCACACTCAAATGAAATGGTCAAAGGATTGAACGAATCAGGCAATTTGGCTGTAAAAGTTGTT
The DNA here is from genome assembly GCA_963675995.2 of Prolixibacteraceae bacterium. Lineage (GTDB taxonomy): Bacteria > Bacteroidota > Bacteroidia > Bacteroidales > Prolixibacteraceae > JAAFHB01. The sequence goes on from CAXXIY010000001.1 coordinate 1,135,442, forward strand.
TATAAAGGGACTGCCAATTCGTCGTCTGAAATTGCTGAGATTATGCGTGCTGCGAACGGAGATACGAAATGTATTGGTTTAATTACCTGGATGCATACTTTCTCTCCTGCTAAAATGTGGATTCATGGTTTAATGGATTATAAAAAACCATTGATGCACCTTCATACGCAATTCAATGAGCAAATTCCCTGGTCAGAAATCGATATGGATTTTATGAATCTGAATCAATCGGCACATGGCGACCGTGAATTCGGATTTATTACCAGCCGATTACGCACTCCACGTAAAATAGTTGTTGGTTACTGGAAGGACAAATCGATTCAGGAGAAAATTTCATCCTGGATGCGAGTTTGTGCCGGATGGGCAGATTCCAAAAACATGGTTATTATCCGTTTCGGTGACAATATGAACAATGTAGCTGTTACCGATGGTGACAAGGTGGAGGCTGAAATCCGATTGGGTTACCATGTTGATAATGCACCTATCGCCAAGCTGGTGCCTTATGTTGAAGCTGTTACAGAAGCTGAGATCGATGTGTTAATGGCCGAATACGAGAAACTTTATGACTTTGCCGATGATTGTAAGAAAGGGGCTGAAAAACATATCACTGTACGACAGGCTGCTGCACAGGAAATAGGGTTACGCCGTTTCTTACAGGATAAAAACGCAACGGCTTTCACTACGAGCTTCAATGAACTGGAAGGAATGTCTCAATTGATGGGCTTTGCTTCGCAGCGATTGATGGCCGAAGGGTATGGCTTTGGAGCTGAAGGGGATTGGAAAACTGCTGCTCTTACCCGGACTATGTGGGTAATGGCTCAGGGACTGCCAGGTGGATGTTCGTTCCTTGAAGATTATGTCTTGAACTTCGATGGGGCAAACAGCTCTATTCTTCAATCGCACATGTTGGAAATCAACCCCGAAATTGCTGCAAATAAACCTCGCATCGAGGTTCATTTTCTGGGAATTGGAGATGCTGGTGTTTGTGCACGCCTGATATTCCAAGCTCACGAAGGAGATGGTATTGCTGCAACTGTTGTAGATATGGGTAATCGTTTCCGCATGATTGTAAATGAAGTAGAGGTGATAAAACCTGAAGCATTGCCTAAATTACCTGTGGCCTGCGCCTTGTGGAAACCAATGCCTAACCTTGAGATTGGTGCAGGTGCCTGGATTACAGCAGGTGGAACTCATCATTCGAGTTTTTCGTTCTCTGTCACGAAAGAAATGTTGGAGGATTACGCCGAAATTGCTGACATCGAAATGTTAATTATCGATAAAGAGACCAATATCAGAGCATTCAAACAAACCATACGCAATAACGAAGTCTATTATCTGTTGCACAAGGCACTCAGGTAACAAAGAATACTAATATCAAATTAACTGACAACAAATTATGAATTGGAACTCACATGAATTTATTTGGCTCGACTGGACAATTATTGCGGTCGGGATTTTGGCTGTTACCTGGGCAGTTTGGCGTTCGATACAAAAACACAACCGTTTGCAACAAGGCGCCGATAGTGAAGATTATCTGTTTGGTAAAGGGGAACCATGGTACATTATTGGTGCGGCTATCTTTGCTGCAAATATCGGTTCCGAGCATCTTGTAGGGCTTGCCGGTACAGGTGCAAAGTCGGGTGTTGCCATGGCTCACTGGGAAATGCACGGTTGGATGATCCTCATTTTAGGATGGTTATTTGTACCCTTTTATCAACTGATGAACAGCAAATTGGGGAAAATTATCACTATGCCTGATTTCCTCAAAAACCGCTACACTCCCCGGACCGGTTCGTGGCTTTCTATCATTACACTGATCGCATACGTGCTAACCAAAGTGAGTGTAACAGCGTTTACCGGAGGGATCTTCATGGAGAGTCTTCTTGGCTTGCCTTTCTGGTACGGAGCTATCGGATTGATCGTTTTAACGGGCATCTTTACCGTTCTGGGTGGTATGAAGGGTGTGATGACCTTGTCAGCAATTCAGACACCCATACTTATAATTGGTTCATTCCTTGTTCTTTTTTTAGGTTTGTCAGCACTGGGAGGCGGCAGTATTTTTGATGGGTGGAGTGCAATGATGGCCTACACAAAATCACTAAATGTAGGAGCAGACGGAGTTGCATACGGAACAAACCACTTGTTCCATTTCGAAACAGGTAACCCGTTGTATGATGAATATCCTGGTATTTGGGTGTTTTTGGGAGCGTCAATCATAGGTCTTTGGTATTGGGCTACCGACCAGCATATTGTTCAACGTGTACTCGGACAGCGAAAAGGGGAGTCGAGCGACAATGTAATGATGCGTGCACGCAGAGGCACTATCGCAGCAGGCTATTTTAAATTATTGCCAGTATTTATGTTTTTGATACCAGGTATGGTGGCAGCTGCACTGGCGGCACGGCCAGGAAGCGGATTTACCTTAGAAAATCCTGATACCGCCTTTGGCTCAATGGTTAAGTTCGTATTGCCCGCTGGTGTTAAAGGAATAGTAACTATCGGTTTTATATCGGCATTAGTCGCTTCATTGGCAGCATTCTTCAATTCATGTGCTACGCTCTATACCGAAGACTTTTACAAGCCGATGTTCAAAGGTAAGAGTGAGGCCACCTATGTTTTAGTGGGCCGGATCGCAACCGTTGTTGTCGTGATTTGTGGAATTATATGGATACCTATCATGATGAGTCTTGGCAGCCTTTACGACTATATACAAGGCATTCAATCGTTGCTCGCGCCATCTATGGTGGCAGTGTTTGTACTCGGTATATTTTCTAAATGGATTACACCCAAGGCTGGTGAGACAGGGATGATTGTGGGCTTTCTTATTGGTATGGCTCGCTTGCTGACCAACATCTTTACAAAAACAGGTAAAGACGTAATGACAGGCTGGTACTGGGAATCTACCCACTGGTTTTGGCATACGAACTGGCTTATCTTTGAAGTTTGGTTACTCGTCTTCATTATGTTAATGATGGTAGTTGTATCGTTTTTTACTACAAAACCTACGGCCCAGCAGGTCGAGTTTATCTCTTTCACGGGCGATTACAAAACTCTTGTCAGGAATAGTTGGAACAAGTGGGATATCATTGCTTCATCAGGTGTAGTTTTAGCTTGTGTATTGTTCTATATCTATTTCTGGTAATTAAAATTATAGAATTAATGCCCTTTCTGAACAAGGGTGTTGCTACTTTCTTAAGGATAAATTCTCATATCTTCTGCTATGTTATCAGATTTAAAAGAACTGGTTTTTAAGGCAAATCTCGATCTGGTAAAGTACAAACTAGTACTTTTTACATGGGGAAATGCAAGTGGTATTGACAGAGACAAAGGGTTAGTAGTGATAAAACCCAGCGGTGTGGAATATGATGTGATGACTGCAGACCAGATGGTTGTAGTCGATTTGAATGGAAATGTGGTAGAGGGGAATTTGCGACCCTCTTCAGATACTCCTACCCACCTGGAACTTTATAAAGCCTTTGACTATATTGGTGGAGTGGTTCACACCCATTCAACCTTCGCAACATCCTGGGCGCAGGCGGGCGTTGCCATTCCGCTTACCGGTACAACACATGCAGATTATTTTGCCGATGATATCCCATGTACCCGGGATATGAATGTGGATGAAGTTTCCGGCGCCTATGAGAAAGAGACTGGTTCTGTGATCATCGAGCGGTTTATTAACCTTAATCCTATTCACATACCCGGAGTTTTGGTGAAAAATCACGGACCATTTACCTGGGGAAAAACCCCAGATGAGGCGGTTCATAATAGCATTGTTCTGGAAGAGATTGCTAAAATGGGTTTTATTGCACATTCCGTTAATCCGTTTCTGACAATGAATGCCTTGCTAACCGAAAAGCATTTCGGACGTAAGCATGGCCCCAATGCTTATTATGGACAGAAGTAGATAACTTCCAAAATAAGCTTAGCCGCCGTCGTTAATGGTTAATTTTTCATCATAGGTTTTGGTTAAAAATATGAAGTTTATTGTTTAATAATTTTATTACTTTGCTTTCCGGGGGTAAGACCCATGAATATGATGCTGAAAGATAAGCATCCATGTCGGGCTGCCAGTTGTTAAAACAAGTTGCAAGTCGCCGGTCAGATTTTTTAAACATTTAAATAATGGGGTATGACAACAAAAAATTTTGTTATTGGAATAGATTACGGCACCGATTCAGTCAGGACGGTAATCGTGAATGCCTGGAATGGAGCTGAGGTAGCAACCGCCGTTAAAGCTTATCCGCGTTGGGCAAAGGGAAAGTTCTGTGATTCATCCAAAGATCAGTACCGACAGCATCCGCTTGATTATATTGAATCGATGGAAATTTCGGTAAAAAAGGCATTGGAGATGGCCGGTGCTGAAGTGGCCAATCGTATTGGGGGTATTTCGTTCGATACAACTGGAAGTACACCAGTATTGGTCAATGAACAGGGTATTCCCCTTGCATTAACCCCCGGATTCGAAGAGAATCCCAATGCAATGTTTATCTTATGGAAAGACCATACCTCTATCAGGGAGGCAAATGAAATTAATGATTTATCAAAGAAGTGGAAAATAGACTATACACAATACGAGGGTGGAATCTATTCTTCTGAATGGGTTTGGGCGAAAATCCTTCACGCGTTGAGGGCTGATGAGAAGGTTCGTCAAAGCGCATGTTCCTGGATTGAACATTGTGACTGGATGCCGGCGCTGTTAACCGGATCTGTTTTACCCAAAGATGTGCTCCGCAGTCGTTGCGCCGCCGGACACAAATCGATGTGGTTTGAAGGTTGGGAAGGACTCCCCTCCGAAGAATTTCTAACCGAACTCGATCCCCTTTTAAGTGGGTATCGCGAAAATCTGTATAGCAAAACTTTTACAAGTGATGTTAAAGTTGGAAATCTGACTGCCGAATGGGCTGAACGACTTGGTTTATCAACAGATGTGGCAGTTGGAGTTGGCGGTTTTGATTGTCATTTTGGGGCAGTTGGAGGTGAAGTAACACCTAATGTACTGGCAAGGGCAATTGGAACATCCACCTGTGACATTATGGTTGCCTCCTATGAGCAAATGGGGGATAAACTAATTCCCGGAATATGTGGTCAGGTTGATGGTTCGGTCATCCCTGGATATATCGGTCTCGAGGCGGGGCAATCGGCATTCGGTGATATATATGCCTGGTTTAAAAGGGTCGTGGCATGGCCTGTTGAGCAGATTCTCTCCAAATCGACCCTCATCGATGAAGAAACACGTGAAAAACTAATAGCAGAAACCTTGGACCGGATCATACCTGAGTTATCGGCCGAGGCGATGCTTATTCCGATAGAGGAATCTACAATAATTGCTGTTGACTGGATGAACGGGCGGCGAACACCAGATGCCACTCAAGAGGTAACCGGCTCCATTACGGGACTAAAATTAGGATCATCAGCCCCAAGGATCTTTCGGGCCCTGGTTGAGGCAACCGCATTTGGGTCTAAAGCAATCGTCAACAGATTCAAACGTGAAGGTATAGAGATCAAGGAGATCATTGGATTGGGCGGAGTGGCAAAAAAATCACCTTTTGTGATGCAAACGCTTGCTGATGTGCTGAATATGCCAATCAAAGTGGCCACTACGGAACAAACCTGTGCCTTTGGGGCGGCTATGTTTGCCGCAGTCGTTGCAGGGATTTATCCAAAAGTTGAGGATGCACAAAAAGCGATGGGGAAAGGGTTTGAGACAGAGTATTTTCCCATTCCTGAGAATGCACAAAAGTATGATTTAATCTATCAAAAGTATTTAAAAATAGGTGAGTTCACCGAAAAAGAACTTTAAACTCACGAAAGGATTTTTGCTAAAAGAGAAATTAAACACAAATTTTTTTTAACGAAAATTTTTTTTATATTTGGCCGTTGCCATCTTATGCAGTTCCAATTGGAGTCAATTCAATTGGAACTGCATAATTTATAGGTTATTATATCGAAGAAAGCAAAAAATATTTTTGCTTTTAGCAGTTTTATTTACCTCAGAGAAACAAAATTGGCTGTTTGTCCCGGTTTTCTGAGCAAAAAAACAACAATCAATAAAATTTTAATTATGGGAAGACCACCAACCAGAGCGAAGGAATACAGAGATGGATTTTATATTGAAGTGCGCAATAAAGGATCTCTGACAGGGATAAAGATTATTCGGAAAAGTAAAGATGAGATGATGCTGGCTATTAAAGAATATGAGAAGACGAAAGATGTGATTATTCTGGGTGAATCCAAGAATGGTAAATGGGCCAATAAGCCGGAGACGAACCAGAGATTTGATTAATAGAGCACAATATTTAGAAACAGGTAGTGAGCCATTCATTGCCAAATATAATTTTTAAGACCCCCCAATGAGTATTTCTCAATTATTTAGCATAAAACCCCTTGTGGAGTTGATGCACCATGCAAAAGAAGACAATTCGATGAAGCGGGCACTTAGTGCAACAAATCTAACTACACTTGGTATTGGAGCTGTTATCGGAGCGGGAATTTTTGTTCTGACTGGACAGGCTGCTGCACAGTATGCTGGTCCAGGTATCGTGATCTCGTTTTTGATTTCGGGTATGGCCTGTTTGTTTGCCGGTTTATGCTATGCTGAATTTGCATCGATGATTCCGATCTCCGGAAGTGCCTATACTTATGCCTATGCCACACTTGGAGAGTTTATTGCGTGGATAATTGGATGGGATTTAATTCTGGAATACTTATTTGCAGCATCAACTGTTTCTGTAGGTTGGTCGGGCTATGTGGTTAGTTTTCTTAAAGATTTTGGCATTTATATCCCACCCCAGTTTACTGCAGCCTGGCATACCATACTTGTGGATATACCTAATCTGGGATGGAAACCACTTACCAGTCAACTCGCTGCTTCTCTTACTTCAACGGGTATTATCGTTGATCAGTTGCCACATGTTACTGCGATTTTAAATCTACCTGCAATGTTTATTGTGGCAGCTATCACTTTCCTTCTGGTTATTGGAATCAAAGAATCAGCCGGTTTCAATAACATCATGGTGATGATTAAGGTATTTGTAATATTGCTGTTTATCGGAATTGGATTTTTCTTTGTGAATAAGGCCAATTGGCATCCATTTATTCCACCTAATACGGGCGTGTGGGGTCATTTCGGATGGAGTGGCGTGTTGAGGGGCTCTGCAGTTATCTTTTTTGCCTATATTGGATTTGATGCCGTTTCAACGGCAGCCCAGGAGGCAAAAAATCCTCAACGTGATATGCCCATCGGAATCCTTGGATCACTTGGTATTTCAACAATATTATACATTCTTGTTGCAATCGTCTTAACCGGAATCGTTAGCTACACATTTCTCAACGTTGCCGACCCAATTGCAGTAGGTGTTGATGCAATGGGAAAAGGGCTTTTCTGGTTGCGCCCAATCATCAAGATCGCAGCCATTGCGGGTCTAAGCTCTGTTATACTTGTGATGATGCTTGGACAACCACGCATTTTTTATGCAATGGCAAAGGATGGCCTTTTACCTCCCCGCTTTGCTAAAATCCATTCCCGTTTCAAAACCCCCTATTTCAGTACCATTATCACAGGATCATTCGCCTTTGTACTGGCAGGTATACTTCCAATCGATATCCTTGGTGAACTGGTTTCTATAGGCACATTACTTGCCTTTGTTATTGTTTGTGTCGGTATTATATTTTTAAGGGTTAAACGACCAGAAATCAAACGACCTTTCAGAACACCTTTAGTTCCGCTTATTCCTATTCTTGGCGCATTAATTTGTATGATTCAGATGTATTCCTTACCCGTAGATACCTGGCTCCGACTAATTATCTGGATGGCCATTGGTATGGTAATCTACTTTACTTATAGCATACGCCATAGCCTTATAAGAAATCATAATTCTCAAATTAAAAAGGAGAAATAAACAAACGGAAAGGGTTTTGGCATTTTAATTTAAATGATTTGTTCTCAAAATTTTATTGCCGCTACTTATGATTCCGCGTAACATATTCCGGACAAACTGGTGGAACAGGTTCCGTTATACCCTCTATGCTCCGGGTTATGACCTGGTGGGGCGGATATTCTACAAATCAAGGCTAAAGTCAATCAATGAGCTCGAAATCATGCCCGATGATCAGGTTCTGATTGTCGGTGCCGGGACAGGTCTCGATCTGGAATTGATCACCATCCGATGTCATATTACAGCAACCGATATTGCACCAGCTATGATCACCCAAACTTTGAAAAAGAAGATTTATCCCGGATGTGATCTAAGGGCCGAAGTGATGGATGGGCAAAAACTTAACTTCCCGGATCAAACATCGGATAAAATAATACTCCACTTAATTCTTGCTGTAATTCCAGACCCGGTGGCTTGTTTAAAGGAGTGCGAAAGGGTTCTAAAACCAGGCGGACGCATCACCATATTTGACAAATTTGTCCCAAAAGGGAGGAAGTTGTCGGTTTGGCGAAAGGTGTTCAATCCAATCACTAATTTCCTGTTCAGCGATATCACCCGACGTATTGAAACTATTGTATCTCAAACCGGTTTGGAGGTTGAGGCAGACCAGCCTGTTGATTTCAATGGTAATTTCAGAATTATCCGGTTGCATAAGGAGGTATGATAAAAATACTTAATAAGAATATCCAAAAAATTTAGCCATAAACCATCAATAAACAAAACGCAAAATTGTATTATTTTGCGTTTTCTAATTTTAAAATCTAACTGTATGTCATTGATTCAAAAGGTAAGGAAAAACAAATATCACCTTCTTTTCTCTGTGCTGCCAATCGTGATTCTGGCTGGTCTGTTAAAAACTATTTTTCACTTTTTGAATTGGGAGATTATTCCAAAGGAGCTTACCACTTTTTTCCCAAGTATTCTGACCGGTATAATTTTTATCCTTGGGTTTTTATTAGCCGGTGTGGTTACCGACTACAAGGAGAGTGAGAAAATTCCGAATGAAATGGTGGCCTCGTTGTATGCCATTTGGCAGGAAGCTGCATTTATTAAAGGTGTACAGAATTGCCCCTCAGTTTCTGGATTAATTTCGAGATTGAAATTGTTCGTACCGACTTTTAAAAATGAATTCCTTGTAAAGCGAAATAACGAAATTCATAAGCTGCTTGATGAATTATCAGGTGATCTGATTCAACTGGGGAGCGAGGGCGCCACGGCGAATTACCTGATCAGGATGAAGTGTGAGGTCACCAATCTGAAAAAAACAGTAAACAGGATAAGTGTAATCAAGACCACTGATTTTGTACCCTCTGTTTTTGTGTGCCTGCAAGCCATTACCATCATTTTTCTTGCTGTCTACTGTCTGTTGGCGGTGGAACCATGGTGGGGTGGATTAATTTTGGTTTGTATTTTCACGTTTGTGATTTTTGCGATTCTCACCCTGATAAAAGATATGGAAGACCCGTTTGAATATGATGGCAGCGGTCTTACCAGTTCGGATGAGGTGAGTCTAAAAGTACTTGATCATTTTCAAAAGGAGATGGAAGAAAAATTGAATAATTTTTAGTAAGAATTTTGTAACCTATCTGTACTTTATCCGTATCAGGTAATGTGAATAAATGATTGTAACAGGTTTTGAGTTTAGTTTTTATATGTGTTTATTTAAGAGCTGGAGTGGAGACTCCAGCTCTTTTTTTGAATCGGTCGAAAAATATCATTTACAAGATACTTTCATTACCTCTCCTCCATTTACACCTAATGAAGGGGAGGGACGGGGCTACTAATTCACCTTTTGTACCTTGAAATGGTGCGATCCGGAAGCCACCTCCCCGATAATTATCCTTGATGATTCGACTACAGGCGCCAAAACAAGTTGACCATCCATAGTAAGGGAGTTTTTCTCACCCATTTCAGGCAGAGAAACTTTGGCGGTTGAATTGATCGGAATGGTTATATTCAATTCAAACGAAACTCCGGCTTCCTGTTTAAAACTGCACAAAATCTCACCGCGAATGGTAGGTAATTTTAGGTTCGCCTCTGTTAAATTCCCCGGTTGCGGTTTAATGACAATTTTCCCGAATCCCGGTTCAGCAGGTTCAATGCCCATCAGCTTTCGGGGAATAATGTGGGCTGGTGAGGCGCTCCAGGCATGACTCCACCCCATCAGATCGGGCATATATTTTACGTCCCATGCTTCGGTGGTCATCGTTGAGCCCGTTCTGATCATGTTCATCCAGCTGCGATCCGTTTCGGAAGTCAACAGATCCAATGCATATTGACCCTCATTGGCATTATAAAGCCCTTCCATTAGAAAATTTGCAGCATAAACGCCGCAAGCCATCCCTCTGGATTTGATAAACTTCACCACATCCTTTTCCTTTTCAGGTGGGACTAGTCCAAATGCCAATGGAAACAAGTTCGACTGGATCGATGAATGTTGTGATCCAATACCATCAAAATAAATGCCCCTCTTTGGATCAAGAAACTGCGTATTGAAAATCACTTTTACCTTTTGTGCCTTTTGATCAAAAAGATCAGCATCACCCTGATTGTTAACTGCCTTTGCCATGCGTCCCATCAAAACCAACGACCTGTAATAGAAAGCATTGACAACAGTATTATAGGTTTTCAGCTCATGATTATCCCGCTCACCACTTGGTTGAATCCCCTGCATTTCGCTGGGCCAATCGACTATATCTACCAGTTTTTTCCCGTTGAAATGAATCGATTGAAGAAACTCTTTTGTTTGAAGACCTGTAAGTGTACTAATCAGTCCGATCTCTGTCTCAAGGGCAATGAGCGTTTTAGCTTTCAGGTCATTATAATACTCCTTAATTAGTCGTGTATTCCCAGTGTTCAGGTAATCGGCCCAGGCCATCAATACGCTATGACAGATCCATTCTGTGGGCCAGGTAGCATGGTAGATCAGGTTCTCTGTACTGTAACGACCGATGGCATATTCGCGGTCAGTGGAATAATGGCACATCTGCTGAATAAAACAATCGGCTTCGTACATCATCCGCTCCCTTTGACTGTTGGCATAATCGCCATTATAGGTGTTGGCGATGGTCGAATATTTGCAAAGATCATATATTGCATTCAGCTTCTCATTGGAGCATGAAAAAGCAGAGGCTTCCTGATCGTTTAAATAATAGAGTGCTTTCTGAACGATATGATTGACTTTAATCGACCCATTCGGCAGAAGGATTTCACAGTACCTGAATGGGATCACCTCGGGCAACTCCGCAGGCAAATTCTGGCTATGTGGATATTCAGCGACAAAACGGGGAATTTTTAGCTCATAATCATGTGTGCCTTCCCGAATAGGTAGGTCATAAGACTGATAAATAATTCCTCCTCCGGGCTTTTGATCGATAGAATCGCCAACAGCTTTTTCTCCGACTCTGATTTTCAGAACAAATCCTTCTCTCATGGGAGATTTGCTGGTGATATTAAAGGTCAGATATGAAAATGCTGACCTCTTAAAATCATAAAACAGCGTACCATTTTTCCTGGTGATAATTCTGTCAGGAACAACGTCGTGATATTTAATAGGGTGCCTGTTCTCCATTGTCCAAAGCTGACCACCTTTACCGTCGGATATTTTAACCCATTTACTCTCTCCGGGCCATTGTTTTTGAGCATCAAATTCCGAGGTATTGAACTTTTGCGGTTCACTCCAGCCCGAACAAATGTCTGTTTTGCCCCAGGTTTGTACTTTCCACCAATACGACTGATTTGGTGAAAGAGGTTTGCCTCCATATGGAATATTAATTGACTGATTGGAAAGAACCTTCCCCGAATCCCAGAGTTCCGGATTATCGGAGGTTAACAGAAAAGGGGAGGGGGCCACCATTATTTGATAAGCCATCTGATAATCGCCGGGTAATACACTATTCACAATCCAACTGAATTCAGGAGTTCGTGAGGTGATTACTGATAACTCAGGATGAGAAAGTAATTCACACAACAATCCCGTGGGATTATACTTTTGTCCAAAGCAATTGACTGAAGTGCAAAAAGCAATTGCCAGGAAAACATTCTTGATTTTACTCATAGCGGTTATGCAATTTTATCTTTATTCAATTGGTTGATTAGCTCATTGACGCCGTCGGCATACCTGGTTGGTGCGTATTTGAAATAACTTTCAAACTTCCTGCTGTCGAAAAAATAATCTCGGTCGAACTGATATCGCATTTCGAACAGCTCCTTCATAAAAGGGATGAACAGTGCCAGTAACCGGACGAGCCAACCCGGAATTAACTGATATTTATCCTTCTTACCCATCTTTGTTGTAAAGAGTGTGATCCATTGTTCTCCGGTCATAGAATTACGGTCGGTTGGCAAATTCCAGATCTGATTGTAAGCAGAGGGGGTATTCCCAAGCAGGGCGGTCGCTTTTCCCGCGTCAGGAGTATAGGTGAAGGAGTGTTTTACCTTTGAATTGAACATCCATTGGGCTTTTTTCCCACTGGCAAGATTTTTATAGATAAGGGTCATCAGCATACTTTTGTTGATATCGGGACCATAAAAATCGGCCGCCCTTGCAATAATTGCTTTCAGCTTTCCCGTTTTCATGGCCTCGAGTAGCATCAGATCAATCTGTGCCCTGATTTCCCCCTTTTTACTTGTGGGAGTGACCGGGGATTCCTCCGTAATATGCTTCACAAAGTCGCCTCCCACTGAGTAAACATTGTCAAAAAAGACCAGTTTCGAACCATTCTCAATACAGGCATCCATCACATTTTGCATCAGCGGAGGCCAGACTTGGTGCCAGATCTTAGTACTATATTCGAGTCCGATAGTGAGGTATACGATTTCTGAACCGGCTACTGCACTAAATACCTGTTTCCGGTCTGTCAAATCAGCAGGGAATAACTGATCGGTCACATTTACTTTATGGGGATTACGACTAACGAGTCTGATATCTTGGGTAAAGTTTTTGAGTGATTTTGCGAGTTCAATACTGATTGATCCTCCCGCACCTAAAATCGTTTGCATATTGATTAAAAAATATAAAATAATTGTTTGTCGCTCAAAGGTAATAAAGGTTTTTCATCGTCACTATAAATATACACGACTATCAGGAAACCATTCAGGATTTTCCTGATAAATGGAACATAAAAAAAGCTGCCCTAGATGGAGGACAGCTTTTACACTAAAACTATGAAAGAAACGTAAACTCAGATTGTTGTTTTAACATCAATCTTGAAATCTTCGGGCTTACCAGGGTTTTGCGGTACCCTTTACCAGCCAAACCTTAGAATAGGTGTGATCTTTACTTTGCCCGGTTGAAACATATTGTGTTGATTCGAGTTTTTCAACTGCAGCATTGTAATTGACCAGGTATTTTGGATCCTGGTTTGGTTCAGGATACATAAAACGGATAGGGATAGCAGCACCATATTGTGTAACAGGACCTGTTTTGAGTGCCGGATATCCGGTACGGCGGTAATCAAACCATGGTTCAACATTCAGATACAGTGCCAACCATTTTTGCCCCAGAATGCGTTCAAGTTTATTTGAAGCATTGGTATATCCTACTTTAGGATTACTGTAATAGTTTGCAAAGGTATATCCGCCTGCTCCATCATTGATACCCCAACGTTTCATCGAAGCAAGGATCGCATTTTTGTAATGAGTTTCCGGGTCAGTGACAGAAAAACCTCCACGTTGGGCAGCCTCCGCCAGTAAAAACTCTACTTCACTATAGCCAATCAGGTCCATCCTGATATAGGTTTCCTTATTGGTCCTAAACCGGTCATGAATAAACGAAATATAAGGAAGTTTTTCCGGTGCATAAGAGGCAAGATCACTCCCTTTGTTGTAGGTATAGACATTACTAACTGCCAAATTAGCCGGCAATCCAACATACAATGAAGTATCGATTGTCTGATCGGTTGTAGGACAATATTTTACAGTATAGGATTCTCCGAAAATATTTTTAACAGTAACATCCGTGGCTGTAGTTACCTTGTAATCCCACTTTCTCAACACTGGAAGTGCCCATCGGTAAAGTCTGGGGTCATTTCTCAATTTGAGGGAATCGACAATTGATTTGCACGGTTTTGTAAGGTAATTGGGATTTGCAGAATTCAGAAGACCTCCCGGATAAGCATTTGCTGCAGTTACCCCAAGCCAGCTAATAAATGCATCATCAGCATTGCTGGTAAAAGCATAGGCCGAAGCCGCATTAAATTCTGCTACGACATCAATTCCGGCAGCTGACATTTCAGCTTTTTTATCAATCAGTCTCATGCAATACCTTAATCTGAGTGAATTGGCCAGTTTCCGCCAGTTGTCAGAAACACCTTTGTACATCAGGTCGGCGTTCGGATCAATCTTGTATGCCGAAATTCCCGAATCGGCCAGAATATCAGCAGCACTTTTTAAATCTGTAAGTATCCCTTTATAGACATCTTTCTGATCGTCGTACTTCGAGAAGTAAATACCATCAGTGGCAGCCAGGCTCTCAGAATAAGGAATATCCCCAAACAAATCGGTCATTACACCATAATTAAATGCCTTTAATATCAAAGATATAGCTTCAAATAATTTATTTTTTTCGGTGATTGACTTATCATGAATAATTTTGATATTTCTGAGATAGTCATAGTAGGCAGACCATGAAGATCTTGGCCAAAGGTATTGGTTTACTTCACCAGCGCCCTGATTTGTTCCGTTTTGATTGTACTGTAATGCACCTGAAACATAAGAGCCGATATCCCCAAGGGCGCTGTAAGATTTTCCAGTTCCGGTAAGAACATAGGTCAGAATGTAGTTTGACGATACGTTTTCAGGGCTGTTAGGACTTACATTTAACTCATTAAGATCCAGACAGGAAGTCATCTGGAAAAGTAGAGTCAAAGCTACAATTATCTTTATTTTTATAGTTTTCATAATATATCTTCTTTTAAAAATCAAAGTTTATCTTAAATCCTAATGTGCCGGTCCATGGCATCATATTATAGTATTCAGAACCCTGAACCCATCCGCTCCCGGTATTTCTATAGGCTCTTTCCGGATCAATATGGATACCGGCCTTTGTCCATTCGTACATGTTGGTGGCCACAATGGCGACAGAAGCATTCTGTATGTTGATTTTGTTAATCAAGCTTTTGGGAAGACGATAGGATAAGGTTACTTCACGCAGTTTGACATAAGTTGCACTGTTAACCGCTCTGTCAACAATGGCCCTGTTAGATGCCTGATTGGCATTAAACGGATCAAGCCATTTGGTCAGAGTTGGATTGCCAAGATTTTCGACATAGTTCTTGACTCCGTTAGTGGTCACTTCATAGACTCCAGGATTAAAACTTGCATCAGCAAACCGGTTAGCAGGGTTTGGATTTGGCCAAGCGAAACCGCCAAGTTCAGGAAGTCGTCCTCCCACCCAGTTTCCGAAGAAGGCTTCTGGATTAGCTTTGATCTGTGCAACGATGTCACTGTTTTTATCATATGGCGCTCCACTGAATGAGAGTTCATTCACACCGTTATTTTGCATAAACATCCAGGAATTGGAATAGAACCTGCCCCCTTCATTCCATTCAATATTGGCAAACAGGGAGAATGATTTATAAGTGAAGGTCGGTTGGATACCCAGGATAAATTTTTGATTGGTATTACCGATCTTAACCATATGTGCGGGATCCTGATCCATCTGATATTTTCCAGATGATGAGATGATTGGGTACTTATAGTAGGGTGAGGAAGCATCAGAGACGCGCAGGATGGGTTTTTCCCAGATGTCACCCATCTTTTCGCCCACCATGGTGCGGATTACTCCGTTACCTCCTTCAATTGAGTAAAAATCAATATTTTTCAGACCTTCAGCCAGTTCTTTAAGAAAGGTCTGGTTCCGAGTGAAGTTGAAATTCATTTCCCAGCGGAAATTCTTCGTCTGAACCGGTATGGTCGTTAACCCAATTTCCCAACCTTTGCTCTGAATGTTCCCGGTATTGATTGATTTTGAAGAGGCACCTGATTCGATTGGTATCGAGATATTCAGAATCTGGTTTTTATTCTGAACATCGTAATAAGTGGCTTCAAATCCCAGTCTGTTGTTTAGAAACTTCAAATCAATACCTATTTCTTTAGAGGTTTCACGTTCCGGTTTCAATGTATTATTGGTTAGATTTCCTCCCATATACATCATTTTGGACGTTCCCCAGTCGGCTCCAACAGAAAAATAGGGATTTAAAGCATAAGGATTCGTATCATTTCCCACTTGTGCTACACCCGTACGAACTTTTGCAAAGGAGACCCAGCTGGGCATCGTAAAGATATCTGAAAGTATCACGCTCAGCGATGCAGAGGGATAAAAATAGGATCTGTTAGCAACAGGCAATGTGCTCGACCAGTCGTTACGACCAGTCACATCCAGATAGGCCAGACCTTTATAATCGATAGATGCCATCCCATAGATACTATTCACCGATTTTTGTGACCAGCTACTACTATAGGAAACAGTCCCTGGAACGCCATTTGAGATGGTATAAAGCTGTGGTATCACCAATGAGGACGCAGTATTGCTAATCCCTCTTCCATAAACATACCGACGGTTAGCTGCCACAAAGGCATTGATATTCCAATTTTCGCTTATTTTCTTTTTATAGGTAAGATTTGCCTCAATATTGGTTTCTTTCGTATAGAATTCATAGATATTGTAATATCCTGTCAAATTTGTTGTGGTACTAAAGGCCCTTTTCCCCTCCCGGTTTTCAGTATAGGCATCTCTTGAAAAACGCCCCATCATGCTTAACTCTTTTGTAATCTGCCAATCCATCTGAATTTTACTGATTAACCTGTCACGTTTAAATGAGTTGGTATTTTCATGCGCTACGAAATAGGCATTATTCTGTTTGGCAGCATTCACCAGCTGCTGAATTCCTTCCATACCTGGCTTCCAGTAGTTTTTAAGATCAAGAATATTTACCTGAGCCCCTTTTTCGTAAATACTTCTGATTACATCGTTGCGGTCATCTCCCGTAACATTGGTTCGGTTATCAGAACCCGATTCATTCCAGTTGAAGTTAGCTGTCACCGAAAGTTTATCGGTTAATTTATACTGGGTATTCAGATTAATTGAACTACGGTTAAGATTGGTATTGGGAATCATGCCTACATTTCTCATGTCACCCATTGATAAACGGAAATAACCATTCTTATTTGTACCATCAACCGCTACATTGTTCGTTGTGGTATAACCTTGACGCATAAAGTCTTTTACCCTGTTTTTATACGATACCAGAGGAACCTTTACTCCGTTACTATTCCATTGCGCCCATAGTTCACCCTTATCCAGCTGAGCTCCCCACGATTCATTTTCCAACTCTTCGAGTACATGAGCGCCGGCTTTTCCACTACCAAACCTGGTCTGATAAGGATATATATCGGTCATTACGTCAAATACAATAGCGGAATTGACAGAGACACCAATCCCTTTTCTTCCTTTGGTGCCTGATTTCGTGGTGATTAATATAACACCGTTACCAGCCCTCGAACCGTATAATGCAGCAGCACTTGCCCCCTTTAAAACAGAAACGCTCTCAACATCATCAGGATTGATATCTGAGATCGCATTCCCCATATCTGCTCCATTATATAAATTGGTCGAAGTATTGGAAACAGGAACTCCATCAACAACAAAGAGTGGCTGATTATCATTGCTTAATGATTTCGCACCCCTGATAATGATATTGACAGAGGCTCCTGGGGTACCATTCATTTGCGAAATTCTTACTCCGGATACTTTACCCTGCAATGCATTCAGCACATTATTTTGCGGGGTTTCCGTCAGGATTTCGCCCCTCACTTCACCGACAGAATAGCCGAGTGCTTTTTTCTCCCGCTTAATTCCCAACGCAGTTACAACTACATCAGCCATGCCAACAGTTTCGACCTCCATAACAACTGGGAGATTGCTCCTCGAACCAACAACGACCTCAAGTCTTTTCATCCCAATAAACGAAAATTGCAGGGTTGAATTATCTGGAATCGCTGAAAATGAGAAATTCCCACTACCGTCAGAAATGGTTCCAATAGTAGTTCCCTTCACGACAATGGAAACACCCGGGAGTGCTGCTCCATTTTGATCGGTAACCGTTCCGGTGAGTTTTTTCCCTTGTTGTCCTGCCAGAGTAGGAGAATCAGAGGGCATCAACACAATATGTCGGTCGATAATCTCATAAATTACATTCTTATTCGTAAACAACTGTGCAAGGATAACATCAATTGTTTTCTCATCGGCCAGTACGTCGACTTTTCTGGTCACATCAATCTTATTGTTGTCGTACATAAAAGAGAATTCAGTATGATTCTCAATTTGTTGAAGCACCTCTTTTACGGCAACATCCTTCAGGTTCATGGTCATTTTTGTGTTTTGGGCGTAGGTTGCTCCCATACTACTCAAAAGACCTGTAAAGCAAACCATTACAATGATCAATTTCATAATCAGCAGGATTTTCATGATTGGGTGCATTAATAAATGGCACACCTCACATTGATGTTTTTTTTTCATATTTTTAAAAAGTTTTTTAAGCACCTTTGTTTTAGTACATAAACGCCAATAAATGCACTAATAAGATGCTGATGAATAATTATTTTTACAATTAGTTTTACAGGTTTGTCCGTGCGGCAGACCTGTATTTTTTTAGTTGGTTTTTCGCTATTTCATAGGCATTTCTTTTTAATTAAATTGCTGTTTTAGTTGGAATATCTGATGGTTACATCTTTTCCGTCAATTTTATATTCGAGCGGAGTGATTACTTTTAACAATTTAAGTAACTCTGTAAGCGTCTCAGTTTTAATCTTAAAAGTATAGTTATGTTTCTTTTTCATTTTTTGGTCAATGGTTATGTTGACTCCATACCACCTTTCGAGGTACCTGATTACCTCCTCGAACGGGGTATCATCGAAAATCAGTTCATTGTTTTTCCAGGATGTTACCACATCAACCCTCGCGGTGTTCAACGTGGTTCCAAAAGTTCCTGTATTAATGACAGCCTGCTTACCAGCAGTAAGGTCTGCCAACTTTGCCCCTCCTCGTAAAACACCAACGTTACCCGTTTCAACAGTAACTTCAAGATTCTTCTCTTCTTTGTAATTCTTAATATTAAAGGTTGTCCCGTACACTTCGACATTCACTTCGCCTGTGTTCACCCGAAACATCCTCGATTTGTCCTTTGTCACCTCAAAATAGGCTTCTCCTTCAATCTCAACTTCACGAATTTTAGCATTGAAACTGTTCCTGTATTTTAAGGATGAGCCCGAGTTCAGCCATACATTAGACCCATCAGGAAGGACGATCATCGATTTCTGACCTTCAGGTACAATCACCGTGGAATACTGATTTAAAAAGTCTGGTGGAGTTTTCTCTGTCCGGAAATATTGAACCCCAATTCCGATAAGGAAAAAAATAACTGCTGCAGCTGCAGTCCTTATCAACTGAATCACCCACCCCCTTTTTTCCTTAGGCAAAACAATTTTGTTAATGATATTGGACCAGGCCACCTCCTTGTCAGGATAAAAAAGGTTAATATCCGGAGCCGTTAAAGCATAGGCAGACCATAACTCATTGTAGATTTTTTGGTTTTCTGAATTTTCATTGATCCACTGATCCAATGCCAGCGACTCATTAGTCGAGGTTTCTCCTTTTATCTCTTTTATTATCAGCGATCTATAAAATATTTCAGGCATACTTTGTAAGTTCTGTTCACCTATAAGGCACTTTGATGATACAATACCCCCAAAGAAATCTGAAAAATATTTTCGAATTGATGATAGGGACTCATGCCAAATTCGAAAGAAGCCATTAACGAAAGAACTATTTTCCAATTACTCCAATCAGGAGGAGCACAAAAATCTGATCATAAAAGGGGGCCAACTGCTCTTTTAACCGTTTAAGGGCGATAGTCATCTGATTTTCTACCGTCTTTTCCGAGATATCCATTATGGAAGCGATCTCTTTATACGACAGGTCATCCTGCCTGTGAAGGAGATAAATCTCCCGGCAACGCGGGGGAAGTTTTTCGATAGAGGCATTAATAAATCCTTCTATACGATTAATATCCAGCTGGTTGAAATTCGTATCCACATAAGTCTCATTTTTTGATATGATCTCCAATTTTACGGACTGATGACTTCTCTCGCTTCGGATATGATTAAGAAATTTATTTCTGGATGCCCTTAATAAATATGATTTTACAGAGTTTTCTATCTTAATGATCCCCCTTTTTTCCCACAAATAGATGAAGATTTCCTGGACAATATCCTCCGAAACCGATTGATCGCGGATGTAGAGATTCACATAATTACACAAGTCCTCATAATACTTATCAAAAAAAAATCTTAAGGCATGATGATCTCCTTCTACCAACCGCTGATATATGAAAAACTCATCATTGTGGTCATTATTTTTGTTAGTCTGGTGTAAACTCATGGTCCAAAATTGAATTACCCCGAAATTTACTAAAAAATTTATTCAAAAAGTGTGATAGAATTGAAAAAACCATCAATGCCTGAAAAATAATGATGAAGTACCTTCCGGAAAACCTTTAACAATAAAAAGAACAAATCGGTTCAATGGAAAAACTGCTTCTTCCCAGGGGAAATAGAATAATCCGGCAAAATATCATTTATTAACGACTTAAATTGTATAAGTCCCCGATAATTATTATTAATTTTATCTGTATTATTCTGCTAATTTCAAAATATACCAAAACGAAAGGAATTTAATATGGAAAACAGATTTAACCGTAGGGCTTTTGTCGGTGCAGCTTCCATTACAGGCGCAGGTTTTGCACTTGGAGTTCCCAAAATTTCGTTTGCTTTCGAAAAAGATCTCCTCAAACCCGCTATTTTGGGTGGCCGAAAAGCTCACGCGGACCCGTTTCCTGAATGGCCGGTGATCAATCAGACCGAGGAGAAAGCGATGAATGAGGTATTGCAAAGCAAAAAATGGTGTCGCCTGGGTAGTGATAAAGTGGATCATTTTGAAACTGAATATCAGAAGATTACCGGTGCAAAACACTGCCTTGCAACCTCAAGTGGTACGAGTGCCTTATATACAATACTTGGAGCACTTGACATCGGTCCTGGTGATGAGGTCATTATTCCCGTATACACTTTTATTGCCACCTACAATGTTGTGGTTTTAAATTATGCGCTTCCCGTTTTTGTGGATACCGACATCGAAAGTTTCCAAATCGATGCCAATAAAATTGAAGCGGCAATTACCAAACAAACAAAGGTCATTATGCCGGTTCACATAGGGGGCTCACCGGCGAACCTCGATAAGATCATGTCGATTTCGCACAAATCGAATATCCCCGTAATCGAGGATGCTTGTCAGGCGCACCTGGCAGAGTGGCGTGGGCAGAAGGTCGGTAATTATGGTTTGGCAGGTGCTTTCAGTTTTCAGGCGAGTAAGAATCTTAATTCAGGAGAAGGAGGTGCCATTATAACAAATGACGAAAAGTTGGCGCTAACCTGCTATAATTTTCATAACCAGGGACGGGGCGGTCGGGTCTCCAGCTTTAATCCGGGTACAGGTACCCGTGGTACCAATATGCGTTTATCCGAATTCCAGGGCAATTTGCTGATGGCTCAGATGACACGGGTTGTTGAGCAGACGAACCACCGAACCGAAAATGCCAACTATCTGACAAAGATGTTGAAGGAGATTCCAGGTATTACACCGGCCAAACTCTATGAAGGGACAACCCGAAGTGCCTATCATTTATATATGTTCCGGTATGATAAGAACTATTTTGGAGGATTAAGCCGGGCAAAATTTCTGGATGCACTCAACAAGGAGGGGATTCCCTGTTCCAATGGATATGGGATGATGAATAAAGAAGAATATGTAACATCTCTTGCTAAAAACAGCCACTACCTGAAAATTTACGGAGAGAAAACAATGAAACAATGGCTGGAACGAAATCAATGTCCACAGAACGATCTGCTTACAGATCAAAGTGTATGGTTCTTTCAAAATATGCTGCTCGGTACTAAAACTGACCTTGAACAGATTGTCGAAGCAATTCGCAAGATTCAAAAATATGCATCAGAGATCAATGAAGCCTGATTTAAACATAAAATATGAAAAAAGTAGCAGTTGTAGGTTTTGGCTTTATGGGGATGACCCATACCTTAAATATAATCAAAAATGAGGATTTACAGTTGATGGCTATTGTGGATAGGAGTATTGAAACGATTGAAAAAAACTTAGTTGCTTCGGGTGGCAATTTTTCAACAGGAAAGATAGATCCTGCAGTTTTAAAAAATATCAATAAATATTCGGACTTTGACGAGTGTCTTGAGAATGAAGATCTGGATGCTGTCCATATTTGTGTCCATACAGATCTCCATTACGAAATGGCAAAGAAAGCGCTCCTTCACGACAAACATGTTTTTCTTGAAAAACCTTTCGTCCTCGACATTCAGCAAGGTGAGGAATTGATTGAGCTGGCAAAACAGAAGGGGAAAATCCTGATGATCGCCCATGTTGTACGATTTATGCCCCCTTATCAGAAACTCAGACAATGGATCGATTCATCGGAGTTTGGCAAATTAAAATTTCTTTCATTGTCAAGATTTTCCGGAATACCGGGATGGGGCCAGTGGAAAGATAAACAGGTTACAGGAACTTCAGGGGGCTCCCTGTTCGACCTTTCGATACATGACATTGATTTTGCCAGTTCTGTTTTGGGAATACCTTCTGATGTAAAATGCCATTTTCTTCCGGGTGGGTTAAGCGAACATGACTACATCAGTGCCATGTGGAGCTACAGGGATAAAAATGTTCATGTCAAAATTGAAGGTGGAAACACTTTTCATGTCCATTTCCCTTTCCAGGCAGGATTTATGGCTCAGTTTGAGAAGGCGAGCATCCTATATTCTTCCTTTAATGGTGATATTATCCGGATTGCCAATGACGATAGTATCAGAGAAGTACCTGCCGGAGATGCAGGCGAAGGTTATTATAAAGAGATTGCCTATTTTGCCCGCTGTATCGAAGAGAATATCCAACCTACTGAATGCCTGCCAGCTTCATCACTTGAGTCCATAAAATTATGCTACAATCACCTTTAAAATAGGTGTTTCCGAAAATAGTTTAGCAATTAGCAGAGGTTCGAAAAGGTTAACGTATTTTTTCTTTGGCCTGTTTTTGATGAATCGCTTGCATCTGGGAAACCGGATGTTTCAGTAATTTAGTCTTCCTGA
Organism: Prolixibacteraceae bacterium; assembly: GCA_963675995.2. Taxonomy (GTDB): domain Bacteria; phylum Bacteroidota; class Bacteroidia; order Bacteroidales; family Prolixibacteraceae; genus JAAFHB01. The sequence continues at coordinate 1,158,604 of CAXXIY010000001.1, forward strand.
ATTCCGGAATAAGATGAATTAACTCGGCCACCTTCCTATCAAACGCTATTTCCTGTCCAAAAACCACCCGGCAATAAGAGCATATATTCAGGTATGATCTCCAGACTCCTATCCACCTTTCAGATGAATACTTTGATAAATATTTTATTAAATAAATATCCATATTTTCTTAAAATTTCTCTGTTTGTTAAAAATTTAATTTTTTATAAAAAAATATTAATAAATCATAAATAGTTTATAAATATTTTTATAAACTTGCACTTGCTGGATTATTAATTAACCGATGAATTAGATAAGATTATAACATGCAATCAAGTAATCACTTACAGAGTAAGCACGTTTCTTCGGCTGACCTTAACAAAATCAGACAAAAGAAGAAAATTCTTAGTTTCCTGCGTACGAATGGATTCACTTCCGCCCCGGAGCTTTGCAAATGGCTTAAAATTAGTTTGCCTACCTGCATTGTTTTGCTCAACGACCTGATCGCATCGGGTTATTTAAAGAATATCGGCATTGGTGAATCAAGCGGGGGAAGGAAACCTCAACTTTACGGTTTACCTGAAGACGGTTATTACGTTATTACTTGTGATTTTGCCCGCTTCTCGGCAAACATCGCAATAATTGACTGCTACAACAAATTTGTCACGCCGGTTATTCAAATAGATACGCATATAGACGATCCCCTTCTGGTTGATAAGTTATTTGGTGTAACCAGCCAACTGATAAATGATTACCATATCCCTGAGGCAAAAGTTTATGGATTGGGTGTTGATATGCCTGGACTGATCAACTCTAAAGCAGGAATTAACTATACCATAAAAGACAAGAAACGTCAGAATATAGGGCGTGATCTGAAGCAGAAGTTCAATAAGCTGGTGTATGTCGACAATGATGCAAGAATGCATGCTCACGGTGAGTTTCATTTTGGTGCAGCCAAAGACTACAAAGATGCCATAATTATTCATTGGAGTTGGGGGTTAGGACTGGGTATATTTGTGAACGGACAACTTTGCAGTGGAAAGAGTGGCTTTGCAGGTGAGTTCTCGCATATACCTATGGTTGAAAACGGAGAATTGTGTATTTGCGGGAAACGTGGATGTCTGGAGACCATAGCCTCATCAAATACCATTATCAGACGTGTAAAGCAAGGTTTTGCCGATCATGCAGTTTCATCGCTAATCAATCAGTTCAAAGACCATCCCGAAATGGTAACTCCTGAGGATGTGATTAATTCGGCAAGACAGGGAGATGAATTCTGCATTGCAATATTGAATGAAATCGGAGGGGCCATGGGGAAAGGGCTATCCTATATCATACAATTACTCAATCCTGAAGTGATTGTGCTCAGTGGACCTCTTTCCAAAGCGAAGCAATATATATTATCTCCAATTCAGCAATCGCTAAACCGGTTGTGTCTTGAGAAGATTTCAGAGAGTACGCTGTTGCTTATTTCTGATATGGGTGATCAGACTGCTCTTCTTGGAACTTCTGAGATGATCTTTCAGAAGGTGTTTAATGAAATGAATCTGACAGAAATTAACGCAAATCATATTTAATTCCAACAGAAAAAACTAATATACTGACAATTAATACTTAATATCACGAAAACTAAAACGCTACTTATGAAAAATTTCGAAACCGGATAGTTTCACTATCGCCAACATGTTCTGACATGCCATTATGGGCCATTTTGCATTCGTCCGCAGATGCAAAGTCCCGGCGCAAATTTCTGCGGATATAATTATTAATTGAAAAATTAAACTAAAATTAAAAACTTATGCGTAAAATTTTATTATTGACTGTAATGTGCATTGCACTGGTTAGCAGTGTAATTGCGCAGAATACAGTAACAGGAACCGTAGTGGCCGCCTCTGATGGCGTGGGTTTACCGGGGGTTACTGTATCAGAAAAAGGGACAACCAATGGGACCTTGACTGATTCGGAGGGAAAATTTTCTATCCGGTTAGCATCTGCAAAAGCAACAATCGTATTTTCCTTTATTGGAATGAAAACTGTTACTGAAGTTGTAAACAACCGGAAAGCAATTAATGTAAAGATGGTTGCTGCAGAGATCGGCTTAGATGAGGTAGTTGTAACAGCTCTTGGTGTAAACAAACAGCCACGGCAGCTGGGTTATGCCACCACTACGATAAAGCCCGCTGAAGTTATTGCGACAAACACCTTAAACCCGATTAATGGATTACAAGGAAAAGTTGCAGGGTTAAATATTAACATCGTAGGAACATCAGGTGTTACTTCATCATCGAGTATAACAATCCGTGGAGCAAAATCCATTGATAAAAATAACTCACCCATCTTTGTTATAGACGGGATTGTGATGGAAAACAACATTACAGATACTTATGGTGGTAAGGACTGGGGATCTCAGTTAAAGAATCTTAACCCTGATGATTATGCAAGTATAACCGTGCTGAAAGGTGCAGCAGCTACTGCACTGTATGGTTCACGCGGAGCTAACGGTGCGATTGTAATCGTTTCCAGAGGTGGCGTATCCCGTAAGGGTGTTGGTGTTGAGATTTCGCAAACATTCCAACAGCAGGATATCTATGCGCCCCACATCAAACTGCAGAATGTTTACGGTGCAGGGACTGCCTGGAATGGCTATGAAGGGGGACTTTTAGCCGATGGTACTTTGTCTAAAACGACAAATAGCATGGGTGGTGTCATGGATGGTAAATTACTAGACCAATATTATTTAAATGGAACAAAGACTCCCTATTCTCCGCATCCCGACAACTGGAAAGATCTCTATCAGAATGGTTCTTACAGCAACACCAATGTGTCTCTTAGTGGTGGTAATGATAAAGCGGTTTATCGTCTTTCCTATTCATTTATGGACGATAACGGTGTTTTGAAAAACAACTCCTTTAATCGTAATTCAATTAATTTTAAGACAAACGGCCAGTTAAACAAAACGTTTTCGGTTGAATTTGGTTTGAACTATGTAAAATCAAAGGGTCGCAATGCCTATGATCAGGGTTTCTACAGAGAAGGTCAAAATCTTGGGTTGATGACAACTTATTATATGCCACGGAGTCTTGACCTGAAAGATTTATACCATAACTATCGCGACCCAATCACAAATGCACAGAAATCGCAAGCCGTTTATGGAACGATTACAAGTTTTATGCACAGGTTGGACTATTTCGATGAAACCCGCGATGAAGAGACGATGTTGACCAACCTGACACTAAAAGCTCAGATCACCCCGAGTATTGATGCCAGTGCAAAAGCCAACTACAACATGTACAATACCTTCAATCGCAGAACTGAATATGGATCGGGTCCATACCTTTCTGGAGGTGGTTATTATGGAACCGGTGGAGCAAGAAATGGCAGCTATAACTTCCTGTTTATGCTTCATGCCAACAAAAAGCTGTTGAACAAAGATCTGGACATAGATTTCCGTATTGCCAATGAAGTCTATGGAAATGTAAAAAATGAAAGTTGGGCAAAGGGGACCAATGGTGGTCTAATCGTTCCAGGTCTATTTGCTTTCTCCAACTCTGTGAATACAATTATCCCCACCTATAATTATACGCCTCGTAACTCACAAGTCGTAGGACTTTCGGGAATTTTAAACTTCTCATGGAAAAACCAGTTATTCCTTGAATTAACTGCACGTAACGACTGGAATTCAACGTTGTTATATCCAACCTGGATGTCGGGTGGTGAAAATAACTATTCAGTTTTCTATCCATCAGCTAACCTTTCATGGGTAGTTACTGATACTTATCGTGAACAACTTCCTGAATGGTTCTCATTTGGAAAGTTACGTGCCTCTCTGGCCCGTGTCGGTATGGGAACTGGCGTTTATGGCACCAGTACAGGTGCAGGAGGTTTTTCACAAAGCACAACCTATGACCAGGATAAAAATAGTGTGGTTATTGCAAGTCCTAATATTGGAACGATTCCCAATACCAATCTTAAACCTGAAATACAACAATCTTTGGAATTGGGTACTGATATCCGGTTTGTAGACGACCGCTTTGGCCTGGATTTTACATTCTATAAAACAAACACATTTAACCAGATTATGACTCTTGGTAATGTCTCTGAAAGTGGTGCAACATCAAGAAAAATCAATGCTGGTAATATTCAGAATAAGGGGATCGAAATCCAGCTGGACATGGATCCAATCCGGACAAAACAACTAAGATGGAACATAATGGCAAATTTTACCGTTAATCATGGTAAAATCATTAAACTGCATGACGAAATTAAAGAGTGGCAATTAATGGGCAGCGCTGACGCTGGTCCTGAAATTTGGGCTTATGAAGGTGGTGACTTCGGTGTGATAACCAGTGGCTATAACAATGTGTATGCTTCTGCACCAGCTTTATTTAATAATCCAGCAGATAAAAATGATCCTAGAAACGGAAAGCGTATTATCAATTATCAGGGTCCTTATGGCAGCCCAAACCCAGCACAATTGTATGCATATACGACTGAAGCAGATATGGGTATTAAAGAGCGGAAAGTGCTTGGTAAAATTGAGCCCGATTTCCTTGCCGGTATAAATACAAGTTTGTACTACAAAGGATTTGACCTTTATTGCCAGATTGACTCACGGGTCGGCGGTCAGTTCTTTTCACATTCCTACAAATATGGTATGTCAAGAGCTTCTCTGGCAGAATCATTGAATGGCCGCGATAAAGAACATGGTGGTCTCGCAAGGGTAAATTATAAAGGTGAAACTGTATATGATGGTCTTATGTTGGATGCTGTATTTCAGGATGGTTCCTCCATTCCATCGAAAGCTGATCCGTCCAAATCTGTTGATGTAAGTGGGAAAACTTATAAAGAGGTTGTTGAGGCTGGCTTGATTAATCCGGTTATGGCAACCACTTTTTATGGTAACAGTTTTGGTTGGGGAGCTAACGTACAGGATCCAATTATGGATAACACCTGGGTAGCACTTCGTGAAATCACTTTCGGATACAAATTCCCGGAAAAAATATTGTCTAAAATTGGTATGCAGTATGCTAGGCTCGCTATTTCGGCCCGCAACATTGGCTACCTTTACAATGGACTTAAAAACGGTTTGAATCCTGAATCCGTTCAGTCGAACAATCCGCTAACCCCTTATGAATACGGTGGTGTACCTTATTCGCGCAACTATTCAATAACTTTGAATGTAAAATTCTAAAAAAGTAAAAACATGAAAAGAATATATAAAATATTTTTAAGTCTGCTCATGATTTTCGGTCTGAGCAATTGTAAAGACCAGATGGTTGAATTGAACACGAATCCTGAGTTGCTTACATCCACAAACCCAATATACGTGTTCACCAGCGCCACACAAAACTGGAATAATGCATCAAGAGGACATCTGATGAATAAATACAGCGGTGTAATGTCGATGATGCAATATATCGTTGCCAATACCGGAGGAAGCGAAGGGGTTTATGCCTCTCCAAATAAGCAATCCAATCCAAATCCTTACCTCCCTTACTACAACGATTACTTTACCAATTATGGGAATAAACTGAAATATCTCAACGACGTTGTTATTGCAACCCGCATAGATAAGGATCGTTATCAGACACTTTCCGCAATAACAACCATTCTTCAGACTTATGAGGCATGGCTGATCTTCGATACAATGGGTGCTGCCCCTTACAAAGAAGGTCTCCGCGGTTTGGAGGGGATTAATACTCCAAAATACGATATGTTTGAAGATTTGTATAAGGAATTTGATGCGACCATTAAAAAGAATGTAGCTGTATTGGCCTCTGCCCCTGCAAACCAGGTTGCGTTAGGAAATAACGATTTTTTCTACCGCGGAGATATTGCCAAATGGGCAAAATTCGGTAATACCTTAAGAATAAAAATGGCCCAGCGTTTCGAAAAAGTCGACAATGCCCATTATCTTTCTGTTGTTGCTGATGCATTAGCCGCTGCCGGTGGAATTATTTCAAACAACGCTGAATCATGTATCTATTTTCACAACATTGAATACAACAATGACACGTGGGACACTGCAATTCTTACCTATCAGTTTTGTGCGGCAAATTCTTTTGTTTCTTTCCTTGTTGACAATAATGACCCGCGTCTGAAATTATTGGTTCGCCCAAATGGTTTTGGTTTAGGGAATAACAATTCAGCAAATGATGTCGTAGGCACTCAGTTAACAACTTATGTTCCTAATTTTGCTACTGATCCACTGTACGCAAATTATGCCAAACGGTATATAGGTATGCCTGCTTCTCCCGATATGAAAGAAAATGCTGCTGCAAAAGAGTATATCAACTTTAATATCACTCAGGGAGTCCCCTCAACACTAACTTTTAGCGTCCGTGGTGTATCCCAAATTCAGAGCCGTTTTTATGTTAAAAATGGTGGAAATGCCACTACTGCAAACGGAGAGAGAAATATTGATTATCCAATTGTAACAAATAATGATCTGATCAAACTTTTCACCCCTCAGATTACCTATCCGGAAGTTTGCTTTATGATGGCAGAAATCGCCGAAAAAGCTGGTGCTGTTACAGGTGGAAAGGATGCAAAGGGATGGTATGAAGAAGGGATTCGTTCTTCGATGACCTTGTATCAGGAATGGGGAGTTAGAATGAAAGTTCCTGCTGCCTACGAACCAACTGCTGCTGACTATGCACCAATTACCACTGCAAAAATTGATGCCTACCTGGCTCAGCCACAGATTGCATACACTGGCTCAAAAGAACACAAGCTTCAACTGATTGTATCACAAGCATGGGTGAACTTCTTTATGCGTCCCGAAGAGGCCTGGGCTACTTGGAAACGTACAGGATATCCTGTATTCAAGACCAGCTTCACAGCTCCTAATCCTACAGACGGAACAGCTTTCCTCGAAATGCCAACAGCTGGTGGTACAAATCTACTGATTCCACGTCGTTCGGTATTACCTACTCCAAATATTGCCAACATCACCAATTTCAATGAAGCAGTTACAAAATTGACTGCAAAGCCAGAATATCTGCAACCAAATTTAACTCAAGGTCGCATATTCTGGGATAAGTAATTGTATTTATATATTTTAGAATTCTGAGAGGCTATCCTTAGGGACAGCCTCTCTTTGTTCCTGCTCTAAATACAATTCCCGGTTTGTGATTTTGTTTCTCTTTAAATAATTTAGTTAAAAGCCTAGTATTAATTTTATCGGCTAAATCAATCACAAATTTTTGAGTAAAATGAAAATATTTTTTTCTGCGTTATTGCTCCATGGTATTTTAATCTCCGGTATCGCTTCCCCCCCAAAAACAACACAGTTAAGCGTAAGTTATCAGAGCGTGGTAAATGGGAAAACCAGGTCCGATGCTCCCCGAGTTATGTTACTATGTTCTGCTGAAGCCACAAAATCGTGGGTAGCGAAAGATTCGACAATCCAGCTTCCATCCATTGCGAATGAAACGAGCTATATCGACTTTAATCAGAAAAAAACCTACCAGGTTGCCACATTTTCAGATGGAAGCATGATTAACACGCCATCTGTTTTTTCAGACTATCCTGTTCTGACAGAGACTAACGAGTCCGCCGTAATTCTTGGTTATACCTGTAAAAAGGTTAAAACCTCACTCCGCTCAAACGCTATTGATATCTGGTACACAACGGAAGCGGGTGTAAAAGGGACACCCTCAATGGCTTATGGCGTTCCGGATGGGTTAGTGCTAAAAGTAGTCAGGAATGGAAATTATGAAATTGTGGCTACCCAAATAAAAGGTTTAAAACGGAATGAGATTGGACCTATTCTTCCCGAAAATATGGGTGAAAGTATGGACTTATCCCTTTATAAACATCGTATTACTGAGAATCTGATAACCACAATAAAGGTTTTCTCTAACGAACAGATCAGTTTCGGTAATAAAATAGAAAATCCTTCTGAAACCGACTCCCAAAAAACTTTTAAATATTCATCAGGAACCATTTTGCTTAAAAGGGTAAAATTGCCTATCGTACCTAATGATACACAACTATTCGCCGAACTTTATCAACATTCTGCCGGTGATGCATACGATCGCACAGGCTCAGTTTTTGTGATCCCTATGGATAAAGAAAAATCGTTTCTGGATGGATTAAAAAATGGGCCAAAAGAGTTGCCCGCCTTCATTGCCAGGAATGGGAAATCGTATCACGGAGTTGTTTCAGCCATAAACTATTCTCCTCTGATTGAGATAATGCGGTTCTTTACCCCTTTTGGAATTGGCCAATTTAATGAGAAATCAAAAGTTTATGGTCACCATTGGGAGGATTCCACCTTTTACAAACAGGAGGTAACCGAACTTCTTCCTGTATTGCAGGGTGAGCAGTGGATCGGGGTATTTATCGGGAACTACGATAAGGGAGGTCACCGGGTTAGTCTAAGCTTGAAATATTACCCCGGTAGCAGGGAATTGAAACAGAAACCGGGAAAAAAGTACTGGACCATGCCACTTTTTAATACACTTAATGTGATGGAAATGTCAGGGCAGGAATACGGAACGATGTTCGAAAATGACTCTTTAACTACTGAAGTAACCATACCCGAGGGAGTTAAAAATATTAGGCTACGTTACATCACAACCGGTCATGGAGGATGGGATGGAGGCGATGAGTTTAACCCAAAAATCAACACGATTTTGATCGATCAGAAGCTATTGTTTCAGTATATTCCCTGGCGTTGCGATTGTGCTACGTTTCGAAAGTTGAATCCGGCATCCGGTAATTTCTGGAATGGCACCTCATCCAGCGATTACAGTCGTTCAGGCTGGTGCCCGGGTACGGCCACAAATCCTGTCAGTTTTCCGGTTACAACCCTAACACCCGGGAAACACAAATTCGGGGTCGCAATACCTATGGGTAAAAACGAAGGGGGAAGCTTTAGTTCCTGGAATGTATCAGCAATCTTGTTGGGGGAATATGAATAAAAATCCGTCGGGAATACCTATTTTTAAAGGCTATTAAATTTGAGAATATTAATTTCAGAATTTGCGGCTGGCATCCGGCAACCAGCTAATAATTGGCAAGAAAATTTTTTACATGAAACGACTTGTTGTTTTATCGGGTGCCGGTATGTCGGCAGAGAGCGGAATACGCACCTTTCGTGATATGAATGGTTTATGGGAGGAGTACGACGTTATGGAAGTGGCCAGTATTGATGCCTGGCACAGAAATCCGGAACTATTGCTCCGATTTTACAACGACCGCAGGAAGCAGATGATTGAAAGTCAACCCAACCGGGGACATTTATTGCTGGCAGAACTAGAACAACATTTTGAAATACAGATTATTACTCAGAATGTTGATGACTTGCACGAGAGGGCAGGCTCAACTCATGTACTTCATCTCCATGGTGAATTAACAAAGGCCAGAAGCTCGGTAGATCCTTCATTAATTTACCAGCTGGATAATCAGGAAATGAAGATGGGCGATAAATGCGCTAAGGGAAGTCAGCTCAGACCACATATTGTATGGTTTGGCGAGGAGGTACCCGAAATGGATAATGCAATAAAACTAGCTCAGTCAGCCGAACTCTTTTGCATTATCGGAACTTCACTCAACGTTTATCCTGCTGCGGGGCTTATCAATTATGCACCGAAAGGTATCCCCATATTTCTTATTGATCCAAATCCACCTGAATACTTACCGCGCCGCATTGAGGTGATTCCTGAAAAGGCGGGATTGGGAGTAGAGCTGCTCTGCAAAAGGTTGAAAGATGTTACTGAATAATTTCAAAAAAGGTGTTATTGAAGCTGGTTGTGATGAAGCTGGCCGTGGGTGCCTCGCAGGAGCGGTGTTTGCTGCCGCTGTAATTTTGCCTGACGATTTTAGTTCAGAAATATTGAACGATTCGAAAAAACTGACTGAAAAGCAACGTTATGATTTGCGATCGATAATCGAAAAAGAGGCGATTTCATGGGGTGTGGGGATCTATGATCAACTTGAAATTGATGAAGTCAATATATTAAATGCGTCAATCTTCTCAATGCATCGCGCACTCGATCAGCTCTCTGTCCGGCCCGACCATATCATTATAGATGGGAACCGTTTCAAACCATATAAAGATATCCCTTTTACGACTGTTGTTAAAGGCGATGGTAAATACCTTTCCATTGCTGCAGCATCAGTCCTGGCTAAGACCTACCGCGATGATTATATGCTCACCTTAGACACAAAACATCCCGAATATGGATGGAGACATAATAAGGGTTATCCCACATCTTTTCACCGTGAAGCTTTAATAAAATTCGGGATTACCCCCTATCACCGGAAAAGTTTCAAACTTTTTGATCAGCAACTCACAATCGATTTTAGGGAGTAAGCTCTATCTATCAATGAATAGCAAATATGAATCACTAATTTTGAGTTCAGAAATGTATTAACGATCAATCTTTGATATAAATTTTTTAACTACTTTTGAATTGAACTTGTTAACTTGTACCTATGGGAGCTCTTCAAACTAAATTTTCTAATTTTAATTTACCACAGCAACTCATTTCAGCCGGTATTTACCCCTATTTCAGGGTGATTGAATCGGATCAGGACACAGAGGTAATGATAAACAACAAAAAGGTTTTGATGTTTGGTTCAAACAGTTACCTTGGTCTAACCTGCCATCCTAAAGTTAAGGAAGCCGCAAAAAAGGCAATTGATAAATATGGGACAGGGTGTGCCGGTTCAAGATTTCTAAATGGCACCCTGGATATTCATATCGAACTTGAAGAAAAACTTGCCAAGTTAGTCAATAAAGAAGCTGCATTATGTTATAGTACTGGATTCCAGGCCAACCAGGGTGTTATCTCATGCGTAACGGGCCGTAACGACTATGTCATCCTCGACGACCTGGATCATGCTTCCATTATCGATGGAAGCCGCCTTTCATTTGCCAAGGTGCTAAAGTTTGCTCATAACAATATGACGGATCTTGAATATAAACTAAAGAGTTGTGAACAAGGCAGAGTAAAACTTATTGTAATTGACGGAATCTTTTCGATGGAAGGGGACCTTGCCAATCTTCCTGAGATTGTCCGTCTCTCTGAAAAATATCAGGCGTCAATTATGGTAGATGACGCACATTCGCTTGGAGTTCTTGGGAAAAACGGGGCTGGTACCGCTTCCCATTTCGGACTAACCGATAAAGTGGATCTGATCATGGGAACCTTCTCCAAATCATTGGCCTCGCTTGGCGGGTTTATAGCAGCAGACAAAGCCGCAATAAACTATATCAAACACAATTCCCGCGCTTTGATGTTCAGTGCAAGTATGACCCCTTCCTCTGCAGCAAGTGTTCTGGCTGCAATTGAGATTATGAAAAACGAGCCTGAAAGAATTAAAAATCTGTGGGACCTTACCAGTTATGCCCGAAACAGATTTAACGAATTAGGTTTCGATACCGGAAAATCAGAGTCCCCGATTATTCCACTTTTCATCCGTGACGACCTGAAAGCTTTGCAAATGGCTAAGCGGTTACTCGAAGAGGGGGTTTTTATTAACCCGGTCGTTTCTCCTGCTGTACCCCGGGAAGATTGCATTATCCGATTCTCTTTAATGGCAACGCATACGTATGAACAAATCGACAGGGCCATCGAAAAAATCTCATCTGTATCAAAAGAACTCGAAGTATTTGCTGATGAAGTTGCCCTAAATAAAAATTATTTGTAATAATTAATCTCTTTCTAAAATGGCCAAAGTCGTATTGATTACCGGAATTTCTTCGGGTTTTGGTAAATCAATTGCCCGGGTTCTTTCCACAAAGGGAAATATCGTTTACGGACTCAGTCGTAAACAAAGTGAAGATTTAACCGGAGAGATCAAAGTGCTTCAGGGGGACGTTACTGATATGAATTCAGTAAAGAAAGCAGTTTCTACACTTACCGGCATCGAAGGCCGAATAGATGTGCTCATCAATAATGCAGGTATGGGAATTGCAGGTTCCATAGAAGATTCATCACCTGAGGATATTCAATTGCAGATGAGAACAAACTTTATTGGCTATGTAAATATGATTCAAGCGGTTCTGCCATCAATGCGTAAACAGGGGGGCGCCACAATTGTCAATATAAGTTCAATTGGCGGAATAATGGGGTTACCGTACCAGGGATTTTATTCGGCAAGTAAATTTGCCGTTGAGGGGCTTAGCGAAGCACTGAGGATGGAGTTAATCCCCTATAAAGTCAAGGTAATTGTAATACGACCTGGCGACTTTCGTACCAATTTCACGGCCAACCGCAAACCTTTAAAGTATTCGGACACAGAAAGTGCTTATAAAGAACAGTCTATAAAGACACTATCCATTATCGGAAAAGATGAAAACGGGGGATTGTCTCCTGATTTCCTTGCCGGAAAACTTGCAAAAATCCTGGAGAAAAAACATCCGTGCCACACTTATATTGTAGCCTCTCTTGAACAAAAATTTGCAGTTGTACTTAAGCGGATAATCCCCGGTTCGTGGTTTTCATCCATCCTCTCATCCCACTACGGCATAAACGCCTAAAATAATGAAAAGGAGGCCCGTTACCGGACCTCCCTGAAAATATATAGTGTGGAAAAAATTATCCACATTTGGAAGATCCGCAATCCTGACAGATCAGACAACCTTCCTGGTAAATCACATTCGATGAACCGCATCCCTCGCATTTAGCATCTTCTGCTGCCGTACCGTTAGGAATATATTTCTTTAAGGCACGTGCCACACCGTTTTTCCAGGTATTGATTGATTCAACATCAAACTGTAGACTGGTGATCAGTTCAACAACCTTTTGAATCGGCATACTGTGACGTAATACACTTGAGATCAGTTTTGCATAATTCCAGAAGATCGGATTGAATTTAAAGGAAAGTCCTTCGATGGTTGTTTTGTAGCCCCTCGAATTGCGGTATTGAAAATCGTAACGCGAAGCTCCTGAATCATCCCTGCTTTTAATGATCCATCCCGATGTTACTGAACGGGGTAAAAGAATTCCATCCTCGTCATCAGCTAACCCGGTAAAAATCTCATAGGGTTTGCCATCAATCAATCCGATAAAAGCGATCCACTTCTCTTTATTGTTTTGAAGTCGGACAATATCTGCCTCGAGAACTTCCGGACGTTTTGTGGGAAATATTCCCTCTTTGTTTTTGTCTTTATTGGAGATTAATACACCCGAACGGGAACCTTCGCGATAGACCGTCACCCCTTTACAGCCACTCTCCCAGGCAGCAAAATAGAGCTTATTTACCAATTCTTCGGTGGCCTCTTCCGGAAGGTTGATCGTGACAGAGATAGAATGATCCACCCATTTCTGAATCTGACCCTGCATCCGGACTTTGGATAACCAATCGATGTCGTTGGAAGATGCTTTGTAGTAGGGGGATTTTGCGATCAGCGCATCCAACTCTTCGTTTGTGTAGTTGTGTTTGAGTTGAAAACCATTCACTTCCATCCAGGTTTTAAACTTGTGATGAAAGACGATGTACTCTTCCCAGCTGTCACCCATATCATCCACAAAGTCTACCCTGGCATCTTTATCGTTTGGATTCACTTTACGACGACGTTTGTATACAGGCATAAATACCGGTTCAATGCCCGAGGTGGTTTGAGTCATCAAACTAGTCGTCCCTGTCGGCGCGATTGTCAATAACGCGATGTTTCGGCGACCATATCGGGTCATATCCCTGTACAATTCGGGATCTGCCTGAGCCAGGCGCTGAATAAAAGGATTGTTTTTTTCGCGTTTGGCATCATATACAGGAAAAGCGCCACGATCTTTGGCCAAAATAACCGATCCGCGATAGGCTTCCAGCGCCACAATTTTATGGACTTCGACCGAAAACTCAACTGCCGGTTCAGAACCATAACGTAATCCGAGTGCTGCAAGCATATCTCCTTCAGCGGTGATGCCAATACCAGTACGTCTGCCATCGACTGCCATCTTTTTAATTTTTTCCCAGAGATTAATTTCAACCCTTTTGATCTCTTCGGCTTCAGGATCGGTAATAATCTTGTTATAGATCGCCTCGATTTTTTCGAGTTCCAGATCGATAATATCGTCCATAATTTGTTGAGTTTGTCGGATATGCTTTCTAAACAGCTCAAAATTAAATTTCGCCTGTTTAGTAAACGGCTCATCCACATAAGAGTACAAATTAAGCGCGATCAATCTGCAACTATCGTACGGGCAAAGTGGAATCTCGCCGCACGGGTTGGTTGAAACTGTTTTATAACCCAGATCGGCATAACAATCGGGAACCGATTCCCTGATGATGGTATCCCAGAAAAGTATTCCTGGCTCTGCTGATTTCCATGCATTAAAAACAATCTTATCCCAAAGTTTTGCAGCATCGGTCTCCTTCGAATAGATCGGAGAGTTGCTGTCAATCGGGTACTTTTGCTGGTAAGTGCTCCTACTTGCCACTGCCTGCATAAATTCGTCGTCAATCTTTACCGAGACATTTGCACCCGTCACTTTCCCTTCATCCATCTTGGCATCAATAAATTCTTCAGAATCGGGATGTTTGATGGAAACTGACAACATCAGGGCTCCGCGTCTGCCATCCTGAGCCACCTCGCGGGTTGAATTTGAGAACCGTTCCATAAACGGTACAATACCGGTGGAGGTTAAGGCAGAATTCTTGACAGGCGATCCCTTGGGCCGGATATGTGATAAATCATGTCCGACGCCACCACGTCTTTTCATCAGCTGAACCTGTTCCTGATCGATCATAATAATACCGCCATACGAATCGGCGCTATTACCAACCACGAAACAGTTCGACAACGAACCCACCTGAAAATCATTCCCGATTCCTGTCATCGGACCTCCCTGAGGAACGATATATTTGAAATCGCGAAATAATTCAAATAATTCATCTTCCGAGAGGGGATTCGGGTAGTTCTTTTCGATTCTTGCAATTTCAGAGGCTAACCGGTGATGAAGATCATCGGGTGTCAACTCAAAAATATTCCCATATGAATCTTTCAGCGCATATTTGTTTACCCATACGCGTGCTGCAAGATCGTCACCCTTAAAATATTTTACCGATGCCAGGAATGCTTCGTCCGCAGAATAGTTTGTGGGAACGTCATCTTTTTGCTGGGGGGTGATCTCTTTTAATTCCATAATTTCCAATATTAGGTTGATTTATTAGGGTTTATTGTCGCTTATAAACCACTGTTTCTATAGATGCAATATAAGCACCTGATCAAGTTTCTGCATATTTTTTTTTTGAAAAATTATAAAAGTTATCAACTTGTTGGTGTTAGTTTATTGATATCTATTTATTTGCAATTTTGTAAGCATTAAAATGTTTACAAAATAATTTTTTCAGGAATCAGCCATACCATTGGAAGGTACAGATTACAAGTGACTAAGCAGCAAATTTGGAGTCGCCGAGTTATGCGATAGCTGGGGGATTGGGTGAAGGTGCGAAATCAGTGAAAAAGATATCTAACAATCTCCTTTGAGGCGCCACGATTCTTATCAACATAACTTCGGGCCCAATTGGAGGCAGTGAGAAGTTTGTCCGGATTGGACCTTAGATTGTCAATCTGATTCTCGAGCTCAGCATAATCATTAATGCAGCAGGCGGCGCCAAGGCTGAGCATATCATGTGCCTCCTGGAATTTGTGATGATCGGGGCCAAAGATGACAGGGAGCCCAAAAACTGCAGGTTCTAGGATGCTGTGGATACCTGAGGTAAAACCACCGCCAATATAAGCCAACATTCCATAGCGGTAAATTGAATCAAGATAGCCATAACCATCAACGATCAATACTTCCGCTTTAGCCAATTTTTCTTCTGTTGCTGTGGAATAAAAAGCGTAATTCTTTTCAAGTGCGTACGAAATTCGCTCAAGTGATTGTGGGTTAACTTCGTGAGGAGCAATTACAAATTTCACTCCTGAAGGACATTTATTCACATAAGGGATGAAGAGGTCTTCGTCTTCCTTCCAGGTACTTCCCGCAATAATTGCCTTCTGATTGCCACAAAAAAGTTCCAGTTTATCGAGTCTTGGAGCGCCATCGGCAATCTGTCCAACGCGATCGAGTCGGGTATCTCCCGAGATAGAGACATTCTTAAAGCCATGTTGGTGAAGAATATCAAACGACTCCTGATTTTGGACAAAGATGTGCTCATAAGTAGCAATCACCTTAAGATACCATTTCCCCCATGGCTTAAAAAAGATCTGTGACGGGCGGAACAATGCAGAAAAGATGTAGGTCGGGATCTCCTCCTCCTTTAACTGAGTTAAAAAATTATACCAAAACTCGTATTTGATAAAGAAGACTTTCTCTGGTCTGACAATATCAATAAATCGAATTGCATTCTTTTTGGTATCGAGCGGAAGGTAGAACACATAATCGGCGTACTCATAATTTTTGCGTAACTCATAACCTGAAGGGGAGAAAAAGGTTAGGAGGATTTTATATTCAGGTTTTAATTTTCTGATCGCCTCTATAACAGGTCTTCCCTGTTCGAATTCTCCAAGTGAGGAGGCATGGAACCATAAAATTGGTTCCCCAGGTTTAATTGTCTCACGTAACCGCCTGAAGATATCTTTGCGCCCTTCAAGCCATTTTCGGGCTTTGACGTTTCTGACCGAAACGATCCTAACCAGCAGGTAATATCCAAATATTCCTAAGTTATAAAGCCACCTCATTCTTATCTATTTTGCGTGACAAAGGTATTTCATTTCATTAAATAAATAAAACTGAATGGCTATTTAATTATCGTGCTGATAACCAATGTCATCGGGTAAATTTGGCTGAAATGAAGCCTCTACTGCCAGCTGATCGCATCGTTCATTTTCGGGAATACTGGCATGCCCTTTCACCCAAATGAACTTCACCCGATGGCTTGCGTAAACCTTTAAAAAACGTTTCCAAAGATCGCTGTTTTTTTTCCCCTTAAATCCGATTTTTACCCAGTTAAATACCCACTTTTTTTCGACCGAGTCAGACACATATTTCGAATCGGTATAGATCGTAACATTACAGGGGGCCGTTTTGAGCGCTTCGAGTCCGACTATTGCCGCCATTAACTCCATTCTGTTATTGGTCGTCAGCTGAAATCCCTGAGAAAGCTCTTTACGGTGTGATCCCGATATAAGCACAACCCCATAACCACCGGGACCAGGATTTCCCCGTGCAGCCCCATCTGTATAAACAATGATTTGCGGAATTTTCTGCTCTTCCATGCGCTGAATATAAAATGTTAAAAGACCGGTCTTTTTGCCGGTCTTTTGTAGTTATATTTTCATTAAATATTAATAATTAACGACATATGCAATGATTTGATGATTTTGCCAAAGGTCAATAGATTGGTCTATTGGGCCAGTTTCATCTCTTTGATCAAATTACCTGCACCTGCAAATTTGTCAATGGTCCAAAGGACAAACCGAATATCAACACAGATACATTTCTGCAATTGTGGTTCAAAAGCAATATCACCGCTCATTGCTTCCCAGTTTCCGTCAAAAGCGATTCCGATGAGTTCACCATTTCCATTGATTACAGGGCTACCTGAATTTCCGCCGGTAATATCATTATTTGAGGTAAAGCAGGTATGGAGAGATCCATCCTTATCGGCATATCGTCCGTAATCTTTAGCTTTGTAAAGATCGATCAGTTTTTGAGGAAAATCAAAATCGACATCTCCCTTGATCCCCTTTTCTGTATATCCCTTCAGTGTCGTAAAATAGTCATAATAGATGGCATCACGCGCTTCATATCCATCAACAACACCATAAGTGAGGCGCATGGTCGAATTTGCATCAGGGTAATACGATTTATCCTGGTTCATCTCAATTAAACCGGCAACAAACAATCTACGTGCCCTGTCGAGATTTCCCTTGGTTTTGCCCAAATCGTGCAATATGATATACTGCATTTCATAGATGGAGCGCATTGCTATAAAAGCCATATCTTTATCAAGGACCTTGACTGATGGTTTATTAAGAAAAGATTCCATGCGTTCCCGATTAGCAAAAATGGTTTTTGCAAACATCTTTCGGGCATAGGCATCGAAATCACCTTTAAATTTAGATTTAACCTCCTGAAAAATTCCGGGGATGTATCTTGGACTAACTTTATCAGAATATATTTTAAACAATTTACCAACAATTTTCATATCTGTATTGGCATCATAATCTTTAAAGTATTCATCAAGTGAGGACCGCAGGGTTTCCGCCGCAGTGCTAATTTTATCGGTATCGGTACCCCTTAAAGCAGCATAAAGGGATGCAGATTTTGCTGCAAAAGAGAAAATCTCTGCTCCACGAAGTAAAGCCTCCCTCATGTACTCATCTGCAATCTTGTCATCCTTACTTTGAAAAGCAACATTAATCGAATCGAGGGCACCGCCATATTTTGCCTTTCTTTCAGCTGTTGAGTTCGCCCATTTCTGAAAATCTTTTTCACTGGATTGTTTCCTGCCAATCACATCCAGGTCTGTTAACCCTTTGTTTTGGCCGATGGAGTATTTATAATAGTTTGAACTCCGTGCAAATTTTGATGCGTATTGAATCCGGGCTTTTTGACTTGTTGCCATAAAATCGCGGATGATTCCCAGTTTAGCCTCTCTAGTGATGATTCTCACATCATTAACCACATCCATTGTGTTTTTGACCTCATCGGATGTGCGGTAACGGGTGGTCGTTCCGGGATAACCCATTACCATCGAAAAGTCACTTTTCCCCACCCCCTTTAACGAGATTGGAAGAAAATGTTTGGGATGGTATGGAATATTATTCTTTGAATATTCTGCCGGCTTGCCATCGGGAGCGCAATATACCCTGAACATCGAAAAATCACCAGTATGGCGGGGCCACATCCAGTTGTCGGTTTCGCCCCCAAATTTGCCGATCGACTGAGGTGGTGTACCTACCAGACGTACATCTTTAAATGTCTGTAAAACAAAGAGAAAGAATTTATTTGATTCGAAAAGGCTTCTCACCCTGACCTCGTAATCGGCTTCGGTTTTCAATTCTTTTTCGATTTTAGCAACAGCTTCACGCACTTTTGCTGACCGGGTCTGATCATCCATCTCATCCGTAACATCCTTTAACACCTGATCGGTTACGTCTTCCATCCGGATAAGAAAGGTAGCGGTCTTACCAGGATTTGCCAGTTCCTCCTCACGTGTCTTAGCCCAAAAGCCATCTCTTAAATAATCGTGCTCAACAGAACTGTGTTCCTGGATCTCGCCAAATCCGCAATGATGATTAGTCAGTAATAATCCATCCTCAGATATAATCTCTGCAGTGCATGATCCCCTGTCGAGGGCGACAACCGCGTCCTTTAAACTGGAATGATTGATGCTGTAAATCTGTTCTGCAGTTAATTTACATCCTATCGAACTCATCTTCTGAATATTCAACTTTCCAACAAGCGAAGGGAGCCACATCCCTTCATCGGCTTTCGCATTAAAGTTTAAAAAGGATACAATAACAAAAAGTGCTAATAAACTGTTTTTCATCTAAATCAAATTTTGCGGCAAATGTAACTTTATTTATAAAACTACATCATGTAAGAACCTCATTTGACCGATGTTTTAAGAAACTTTTGCATAAATGTGCTTACTTTGCTTTCGATCGACCCTTCGCCATCAAGGGCTTTTATGAATGCACTTCCAATAATTGCTCCGTTTGCATAGTCCGTGGCTCTGTCAAAAGAGGCTTTATCAGAGATTCCAAATCCGATTAATTGTTTCGAATGAAGATTCATCTTGTGAATCCTCCCAAAATAAGCGATTTGCTCGTCGTTTACCGAACCTTTTGCTCCTGTGGTTGAAGAGGAGGAAACCAGGTAAATAAATCCCGTTGAGAGTGTATCTATCTTTCTGATCCGCTCTTCAGGAGTTTGTGGAGTGACCAGGAAAATATTACTTAAAAAATTTTGCTCAAATATCTCTTTGTAGTCAGCTTCATAAATCTCAAGAGGAAGATCGGGGATGATGGTTCCATCAATTCCTATCTCCCAGCATTTCAGGCAAAATTCCTCAATACCATATTGCATTACCGGGTTGAGATAACCCATTAATATTAAGGGAACAGACACCTGTTTGCGAATGTCTTTGAGTTGTTCGAACAACAAACTGATGGTCATCCCGTTTTTCAGTGCGATTTCTGAGCTTTGCTGAATGACGGGGCCATCAGCGACAGGATCGGAGAACGGCATTCCAATCTCAATCAAGTCCGCTCCATTCTTTTCCAGTTCGGCAATAATTGCCAACGTGTCATTTAGCCCGGGATACCCGGCCGTGAAATATATTGATCGTATATTTTTATCTTTTCGTTTGAAAAGTGAAATAATTCGATTTTCCATAGTGACAGATTTAAAATGTATGAATGAAATTTAGATACACATCTTTATTTAATTGATTGGTAATAGTTTAGGTAGGTTTCCATGTCTTTATCACCCCTGCCTGAAACATTTACAACCACCACGTCTTCAGGGTTGAAAGGAATCATTTCAAGTGCCGCCAATGCATGAGCCGATTCGAGTGCGGGTATGATGCCCTCTTTTTGCGAAAGATACAAGGCTGCCTTTAATGCTTCCTCGTCGGTTGCGCTCAAAAACCGGGCTCTTTTAGTTGTGAAAAGATTGGCATGCATAGGTCCGATTCCGGGATAATCCAACCCAGCAGAAATTGAATAGGGCTCTATTATCTGTCCATCAGGTGTTTGCATCAATAAGCTCCGGCTGCCATGAAGAACTCCGGGTCGCCCAAGCTGGGTAGTAGCTGCCGATTCCCCCGTTTCAACCCCTTTACCTGCTGCCTCAACCGCAATTAGCTTGACCTCCGGATTGTCGAGAAAATGGTAAAAAGCCCCGGCAGCATTACTCCCTCCACCAACACAGGCAATTACATAATCCGGGGTTTCACGTCCTGTCTTTGCACTGAGCTGTATCCTCATCTCTTCACTAATCACCGACTGAAAACGGGCCACCATATCGGGGTAGGGATGCGGACCCACGACTGAACCTATTATATAATGAGTATCTACAGGATTATTAATCCAGTCGCGGATCGCCTCGTTGGTCGCATCTTTCAAGGTTTTGTTGCCACTGTATACTGGTCGTACTTCTGCCCCAAGCATTTTCATTTTCTCAACATTGGGTGATTGCCGGGCTACATCAAGTGCACCCATATAAACAATGCATTCTAATCCAGCTCTCGCACAAACCGTTGCAGTGGCCACACCATGTTGTCCGGCACCTGTTTCGGCAATAATGCGGGTTTTACCTAATCGTTTTGCCAAAAGGATCTGACCAATTGTATTATTTATTTTGTGTGATCCGGTATGATTCAGATCTTCCCGTTTAAGGTAAATGTGCGCCTTGTAATGGTACGAAAGACGATCAGAATAATAAAGCGGAGAAGGTCTTCCCGCATAATCCTGAAGCAATTGTTTAAATTCATGTTTAAATTCATCGCTTTCAATGATTTCAAGATAGCAATTTTGTAAATGACTAATATTCTGATACATCATTTCGGGTATGTAAGCTCCCCCAAAATCGCCATAATATCCTTTGTTATTTGATTGATAGCTCATTGTAAAGTATTTTATTAATATGATTCAAAAATTTGAGTTACAGGTCAATTTAGATTGCAGACTTTAGGTTTAAATGTATAATTTTCAATTAACTTTTCCATCAAAGGAATAAACTTCCATAAAAACCAAATAATCTAAATTCAAATTGCCCAAAGCCTAAAAACCTTCAGCCTATGAGCCTTGACGGCTTCTTACTCCCTCAATAAAAGTTTTTAATTTCGGAATATCCTTCAACCCTGGTTCAATTTCAAATCCACTGTTGACGTCAATCGCATATAATGTATTATGTGATATGCTCTTAATCTTTTCAATGTCAGCAATTTTAATTCCGCCACTAAGAAAGAATGGTTTATTTCCCACATAATCATCCAATTTTTCCCAATCGAATTTCATCCCGCTTCCACCCCTCAACTCAGTCGGAGTATCGAATAGATAATAGTCGCAATAGTTGTCAAAAGGTTTTACCGTTTCAAAATTGAAATCAGCAGTGATACTAAATACCTTAATTACCGGAATATCGAGTTGTTTTAGTCTTTTGCAATAATCGGGAAGTTCGTTACCATGAAGTTGGACCAGGTCGAGTTGATTGGTTTTAAATTTGTTGATCAGGTTATCGAAAGGTTCATCGACAAATACGCCGACTTTAAGGATATAGACAGGAATCAATGCCTGAATCTCCTCAGGAATTTGTGCTCCAATGTATCGTTTTGAACCCGGATAAAAGATAAAACCAATGTAATCAGGTTTTAAGCTCACCAACTCCTTAATATTTGCCGGGTTACGCATTCCACAAACTTTTATTTCCATTTTATCTGTTTATTAAAGTTTTAACGCGGATATAAACTCCAGGCATGCGGCCGCCGGATTTTCTGATTTCATAAAATTTTCCCCCATCAGAAATCCATGAAAACCGCGATTGCGCATATAGTCAACGGTTTTAGCATCACTAAGACCACTTTCGGAAATTTTTATCGCATTTGAAGGGAGGAGATCGAGTAACCGTAGTGAACGGTCCATATCTACCTTAAAATCCTTTAGATTCCGGTTATTGATACCGATCATGTCCACTGCCCGATCTATTTTACTTATTTCACTTTCGTCGTGCAGTTCAAGTAGCACCTCCATTCCGAGATCATGAGCGATTGAGGTAAAACGGGAGATTTCATCTTTCTCTAATATTGCAGCAATCAACAAAATCACATCTGCGTTTAACATTCGCGATTCGAAAAGCTGAAATTCATTGACCATAAAATCTTTCCTGAGCAAAGGGGTAAATGGATTAGCGTTTCGTGCCGCAATAAAATCTGCTGTGCTTCCGCCGAAATAATGATTCTCAGTTAGTACGGATAAACCTGAAGCGCCGGCTTCTGCATATCCCTTCGTGACTATTGCAGGTTGAACCTTGTCATTGATCACCCCTTTGGAAGGAGACCTACGTTTAAATTCGGCAATTACTCCGCTATTGCCGGGAATCAATAAATTCTTTACCAATGAATTTCGTGGAGTGTCAAAGTCGGTATTCTCCCTAATTTCTATCAGGCAGCTGGCTTTTCTGAGCGTGGAAACTTCTTCCAGGCGATTGGCTACGATCTCATCCAGGATTGTGCTCATTGCATTGAGATTAAATTATTGAAAACCTTCAGGGCCTTCCCTCCCGTGAGTGATAATTTCGCATCTTCGATACAAGCTCCAATCTCTTTGCCAGGGAAATAGGTGGCCAAAGCCATTGCAGCGTTGGAGATAACGACTGCGTTTTGCACAGGGCTCCCCTTTCCCGTGAGTACATTCATAAAAATTGAAGCTGTTCCGGGGATATCTCCCGATCCGGCCAATGCATCAGCTTTAACAACTTCCATCCCCAAAACGGTTGGAGAAAGTATTTGGTCCGATTTGTTTGTAAGGACTTTAAAATCGCCAGTCAGGGAGATCTCATCATAACCATCCAGGCTGTGAATGATACAGTAATTGACATTGCTTTTCTGGTACAGATAGTTATACATTCTGGCCAGTTCGAGGCTGAAAACACCGACTACCTGATTTTGGGGCCTTCCAGGATTAACCATTGGCCCAAGCATATTAAAGAAAGTCTTTAGTCTTAATGCCCGGCGAACAGATGCGACATTTTTCATCGCCGGATTAAACATCGGGGCATGGAGGAACGTGATTCCGCAATGGTCCAGTTCTTTGCGAAGCCGGTCATGGTTATTGGAAAATTTATACCCCAGGTGTTCCATTACGTTCGAAGAGCCACAACCCGAAGAGGCGGCATAGTTCCCGTGTTTGGCAACTGTTGCGCCCGCTCCGGCGACAACGAAGGCGGCTAAAGTGGAAATATTAAAGGTGTCCTTACCATCACCTCCCGTCCCACACAGGTCGATCGTGTTAAAGCCCGATAAATCAATAGGAATAGCTGTCCTGAGCAAGGCATTTCGAAATCCCTCCAGCTCATCAATACTAATTGTCCGCATATTGAACACGGTGATAAAGGCGGCAATCTCGGCATCGGATAGTTTACCTGCCGTGATTTCTGTCAGGACATCTTCAGCTTCTTGTTTTGTTAACCTTTTATATTCGAAAAGGTAATTGAGGATCTCTCTCATACGTTGAATAATTGAAATTAGTAGAAAAACGATTGAAATAATTTGTTAATGTCTTACCCAGTTTTCGAGTATTTTTTCACCCAGTGGGGTCAGAATTGATTCGGGATGAAACTGTACCCCCTGGATATCATATTGTTTATGCTGGAATGACATAATCCTTCCTTCATGATCAATACTGGTAATTTCCAGTACATTAGGTAGTGATTCCCTGTCGACAATCCAGGAATGGTAACGTCCTGCTTCGAAGGTTTCGGGGAGATGTTCAAATAGGTACGATTTCGCAATCACCGTTATGGGGGTTGCAATCCCGTGAAGTACATCGTTCATGTTCTGCAAAGTTCCACCAAAAGTCTCACCAATTGCCTGGTGACCAAGACAAACACCCAGCATTGGCTTTTTGCCTGAATAATTTCGAATGACTGAGAGCATTGAACCTGCCTCTTCAGGTAATCCGGGTCCGGGTGAGAACACAATTTTATCGTACAAACCCGGCTCGTTATCGGCTACTTCATCATTTCTTTTGACATCCACAGTTACACCTTCGAACTTTTTTAGAACATGAACAAGGTTGTAGGTAAATGAGTCATAATTGTCGATTACTAATATTTTCATTTTTTTTGTTTTTAATGTTTGATTTTATTGGATCTCTTTAGCCATAATGATGGCACTCTTCAGCGCCGCCAGTTTATTGCTGACTTCCTGTAGTTCGCTCTCTTCATCTGAGGCCGCAACAACTCCGGCGCCTGCCTGATAAAAGAGGGTATTATTTTTGCTCAGGAACGACCGAATCATTATGGCATGGTTAAAGCGGTTGTCAAAACCAATAAAACCGATACATCCGCCATAATATCCGCGATTCTGGTTCTCATACTGATCAATAAGTTCCATCGCCTTAAACTTTGGGGCTCCCGAGAGGGTTCCGGCCGGAAATGAATCACCCATCACCCGTACCGGATTTGATCCAACCGGGAGTATTCCGGTTACTTTCGACACCAGGTGTATCACATGGGAATAGAACTGAACTTCACGAAACAGCTCAACCTTCACATCTTTCGCATTGCGGCTCAAATCATTACGGGCCAGATCCACGAGCATCACATGTTCCGCATTTTCCTTCGGGTCTTTTGATAGCTTTTCAGCCAGCAAACGATCCTCCTCATCATTGCCTGTCCGGCGAAAGGTACCAGCTATGGGGTTAATCGACACTTTTTGTTGATTGATCTGAAGTTGCGCTTCAGGGGATGATCCGAATATTTTATAGTTCCCGTAATCAAAATAAAACAAGTAAGGTGATGGATTGATGGACCGAAGTGCGCGGTATACATTAAAATCGTCACCCAAAAATTGTTGTGAAAATTGCCTTGATAAAACGATCTGAAAAACATCTCCTCTGAAGCAATGTTCCTTCCCTTTTGAAACCATTAATTTGTACTCCTCATCCGTAATATTTGAGCTCTCCCCGTTGACTGTATCAAACGAGAATGTAGCAAAATTGCGACTTGTCAACAAATCTTCAATTACCTTTAACGAGGATGTTTCACCTTCAAAGAGGTTCTCAATCAATTGAATACGGTTCTGAAAATGGTTGATGGCGATAATATAATGATAAAAAGCGTAATGGACCTCCGGGATTGCATAGGCAGGAGTAACCGGATTACCAAAACGGATAGTTTCGAAATATTGAACACCATCATAACTGACATAACCAAAGAATCCATTTGCAGGAAGTCCGGGTAAATTGTTTTCTGCCTTGAAACAGCCGAAAAATGTCTCCATTTCGTCGGAAAGCTGACCATTTTTACTGATCATACCAGTTTCTGTTTTGCCATCGGGATATTTCCTGGTGATTCTGAACTGCTCCACCTCAATAGATGCTTCCGGTTTAAGGCAAATAAAAGAGTAGCTGTTTTCGAGACTATGATGATCAGAACTTTCGAGCAGTAGTGCATTGGGAAAGATATCACGCATTTTGAGATAAACGCTTACCGGAGTAACTGTGTCGGCCAGGATCTCTCTGACACTTGTGTTGAAATTGTAATTTCTCATATGAAAATTTTGTTTAAATATTATAGAAAAAAAATACGGCTTATCGTGATCCGATAAGCCGTATTCTCCTGAGCAGAGCACAGGAAGGTTATCCATTCACGTTTGTAAATAGTTCCTGCCAACGCCAAGACCAGTTATTTTGAGTGTTATTTTTCATTTTTTGATGATTAAATTAAATAAAAAAAAACGGCTTACCTTTTAAAGGTAAGCCGGCTGTATAGATTAAAAAATACAATATGGCTTAACCTCTAAAAGAGGAAAGTGTTGCCCCACCAAAGCCATATTGATTTAAATGTTATCATTTCTATATTTTGTCTGGTGCAAATAAAAACAAAATTTAGCAATTCTACAAAAATTTGTACTGTTTTATTTACTAATAATACATTTCTGAAAAATAATTGGTGAAAACAGGTAACAATTTAAAAGCCATTTCAACTAAGTAACATACGAAGTTAAAAGCAGAACGATCGGTTAATGACAATAGTCATCTTATATAATTATCGTCGTTTCGTTCTTTAATTTTATGAATTCGTTCTTTGATAAATGGATTGAATCTCAGATTCTGTCGGATAGTTTTTATTTAAAATAAAGTTAGCCCGACTGATCTAATTATATTGATCTGACCGGTAAATTTGTAAACAAGTTTTTATAGTTTTGTGTATATTTACACGATATTGGTACAAATATCTTTTTAAAATATTCTTAATCTATTTTCAAGGATGATTGTACTAATTGTTTACCTTGCACCACTGAAAATAGTGCAAAAACTCAGAATATTTTGTTGCTAATGAAAAAGTATACCGATCAGGAAATCATACAAGGCATAAAATCCGGCGAATCCTTTGCTTTAAAATATCTGGCTAAGGATTTTCTTCCCATGATCAGGTATTTTATATCAAAGAATAATGGTAATGAGGAAGATGCGAAAGATATTTTTCAGGATGCGTTGTTTATTATTATTGAAAAAATCCACAATAACGATTTTGTCCTTCAAGGAACATTGTCGACTTATCTGTTTGCCATCTGTAAGAATCTGTGGCTGATGGCACTTGATAAACAAAAGGCTGCAAGAAATTACGAGCTGCGTCGATCTTCCTATCATATGGATAATGATTTTACGGAATCGGGAGATCGTGTTTTCTATGAGAATATTTTCAGGCAATGTTTTGAGTCATTGGATGAAGTCTCGCAGAAAATTTTAAAAATGTACTGGATGGAGATTTCTCCTTCAGAGATTGCCAGAAAATTGGGATATAGTTATGGTTACGTTCGGAAAAAGAAGAGCGAATGTATGAAAGAGTTAAAGAATCGGATTATTGGTCATCCCGATTATAAGGAGATGGAAAGAAACCTAAATATTAAACAACCAATCAACAAATATTATGAATGATTATTGTGACATCATACTCAGATACCGATCAGGCGAAATGACCATCGCTGAAAGGGAGGAGTTTAAACGTATTTTTTCTACCAATATGCATTTAAGAAAAGAATTTATATTTCAGGAAAAGCTTGATAAGGTTATGAAAAAGAACTTATTATTAGAGGCAATAGAAAATGATCCCGACCTGATTAAGGCTGAGATACTTGCCCTTAAAGACATTGACAACTACCTGAACAAAAGTGGCTTAAGTATGAGCAAAAAATCGTTCGATATTTTGGAAGTTGAAACGGAGGTTGAACTACGGAAAAGGATCGCAAAAGCCGAGGTTGAAATGGTGCTGTCGGGAATTGACGATATCTCTGAAGCCTGGGTGAAAGATTTTGAAAAGCGTAAACCAACCGTTCAACATGATAAGGATGCGCAGCGAATATTTGAATATGTAAAGAAATCTGCCCCATTCAACGAAACGTTTACTCAAATGCCATCAATTGGTCATCGGGTTACCAAAAAAATCATTTATCAGGCAGCAGCTGCTGTATTACTCCTTTCTCTGTTGTTGTTTAAGGCGCTTACTCCGACCTGGTCGGGTGATTCAGTCTATCAACACAATTATGCACCATTGGAAGCCAATTCGTTCAGCCTAAGAGGGAGTGCGCAGGAGGTTAATGCTAAATTGCAAACTGGTGTCGATTATTATCTTGCAAAAGATTTTGGTAAGGCTGAACTTACATTTGGCGAATTACGAAAAACCAACAAAAATCTCCCTGCAGTACTTCTGTACTCAGGTCTTAACCAAATGGAGCAAAATAATTTTCAGGCAGCAATTACCTTCTTTAATGACCTTCTTGCCGGTGAGGATCAGTTTGTACCTGAAACTCAGTGGTACCTTGGATTGTGTTATATTAAAACTGGTGATACCGCAAAAGCTCGCTCCTTAATGACCGTAGTATCAGAAAGTGAAGGAATTTACAAGAACAAAGCTTTAGAAATCCTTAAAAGTCTTAACCGATAGAATATAATTGCAGCAAAAATCGAGATGGAAAGGGTCAGCAGGAGAATCATCCATGGCTCTTTCCACCATTGTTTCTTGATCGCTGATACATCTCCCATAAGTGTGTAGGCTGCCCAATATTCCGGATTTACAAAGGATGGTGATGTGGTTTTAATATAGTCAAGCTTGGCCAGACGTAATGCGGAATTTTTGGGTTTTCCTTCAGAAAGATATTTATAGAAATCCCCCATTATTCTTGCTCCTGCAGCGTCTTCAACTGGCCAAAATGTTTCTACGACTGATGGTACTCCTGCCAGAACGAAATTGCGTGCCAGGCTCATCAATCCCTCACTGCTATAAAGTTTTCCATTCCCCGTATTACAGGCGCTCAATACCACCATGGGAGCGTTAATACTCATTTGTCCGATTTCATAATTATATAAACGGTATTCACCTTTTTTATTGCAGTCGGGGGTAAATATTAAACTCGAAGAACCCGTTTGTGTTGTATCAAGTTCGGCATGCATTGCAAGATGAAGGATGGCCCCACTATTTAAATTGGCTCTGAAGTTATCGATTGTAGCCTCTCCTCCTGTTAAAACTTTTCCCCGAAAATTTCTGAGTATACTTTTTACCTCCTTATTGTTGTTTTTCAGCGTATTATAAGCTCCACCACCAAAAGAGGACATATTTTCATAACCGGGTGCAAATCCAATCACTTTAGGAAATATTTCAGCTTTTGACTCACGGTTCCATAGCGTATTTGTTGAATAGCCATAGGAAATTGTGTAATCACGGATCAAATAGGGCAATTCTGCGTAATTAACCCTCGCTTTCCGGCTCCAGGTAGTTAAAAAAGCATCAAACGGCAAATAGGAGAGCTGATCATCGGGAATGATGATCAGCTGCTTCCCCGTAAAATATTTCTCAATCGGTTGGATCAATAGATGATAAGCCTTAAAAAGCCGATGATTCATCTGATTGTACTTATCGATACCGCTGTTTCCTCCAAATTGGTTGAATAACTGGGCTTTTAAACCTGAGAGCTCAGCCGACATAACACTGTCGATTAATTCGGTATGACACACCAAATCTTTGGGAGTAATCACAAACTCATACAACTTCCGATCGCCTTCTTCATCTTCATCGGAGAATACATATTCAATTAAACTGTCATCAGGTTTTAAACTGGCCTGAATTGTTTCGATCGGCATGATATTCCCCCGCTTCAGTTTATCAGTAAACCTTGGATAATCCTTCTCAATCTTCTCAACTGTTTTTTCCAACACTCTGTTTAAATCAAACTGTTGATCCTTCCAATAGGCAATTTTGTTCGTATCAGGGACAGGAAGTACAGATTCATTTCTGATTAAGGCGTTATACGAGGCGATATCATTTTGGATTTTCTTTTCCTGATTTCTAAGCGAATCGGGAATTTCCTTGTTCGAAAAGGAGATATTCCGGGCAATTTCATACTTAAGCTCATTGGCTTTTGACTGTTGTGAGGTTTGATAGGCTACATATAAATACCTCTTCTCGCCAGTAAACTCATAGAGCTTCAGCGCCGTTTCGATTGCCTCAACAAATACATTCTTGTGTTTTTCGTTGAATAACAAACGTGTTTCTTCATCATGATAGTCCACCCGTATCTTATTGGTCATCTCAATTGCAAGGTTGAGCGTATTTAGACCATTAACAAGATCACTGTTCCTGTGCTTTTCATCTTTCTCTTGGTCCGACAACATAATTAAAACTTCTGCCTTTCGCTGCAATACCCTTAATTGCCACAAACTGAGCGCAATCTCCGTCATAGAGGGGTTTGACTCGATGGCAAGATCATTAAAATCTTTGGAAGCGGATACCAAAGTCTTCTGATAATAGATCAAAGCTTTAGGAAAATCCCTAATGATCCGATAATAGTCGCCCATCAATTGGTAGCAGTTGGAAGTAAGGTGATTCTTTTCGCCAATATTCATCAAACTTAAATCCAATGCCTTTTGGATTGGAGCTTGCGCTTTTGCATTCTCGCTGGTGGATAAAAGAAAATGGCCATACTCGAGAAATATATTTACCAGATTAATTGAAAAATTTCTGTTTTCTGCTTCCGATTGTAAGATACTCAAATTAAAATATTTATCTGTCATCGGGTTATTCCCCATTCGGGCATAGGTATTTGCCATATGTCGGTAAACAAAGTCCTTACCTGGAAGTTTATACCTGTCTTTCAGGGTAATACTTTTTTGGAATGCCGCCAATGCTTTTTCAAAATCATTCAAATGATAATAGACAATTCCAATATTTAGATGAAGCTTTGAGGCTGATTGCTGTTTGGTTAATTCACTACCGTTTGTTAGTGGAATAGTTCTGATCGCCTTTTCGTTGTATTCCAGCGCTTTATCAAAATCTCCCTTCATCGAGTAGATATTGGCCTTGTTACCATAGATACTTACAAGATAGGAACTCTCAGTAAAACTGTTTTTTAGGTAGAGTGATTCGGCTTCATCATAATATTTCAGGGCGCTATCAAACTGACCCAGATTTTTGTTCTGTATCCCAAGATTTATATTTATACCCAGCTTTTCTTTCGTTGTTAACTGAATTTTTGAATTCAAGAGTCCGGTGAGACAACCCACAGCCTCTTTTAATTGTCCTTTCTTCACAAAATCACTGTAACGCGAAAAAACGATCTTAGCAGTCTCATTCCTAGCCTCCTGTGCTTTCAGGAAAAAACTCAAAAAACAAAAAATAAAGAAGTAGAAAAGCTTAAATACTGACATTACAAGAGAAAAATTTGCCCAAATTATTCCCCGACAAGATACAAATTAGTTGAAAGAGTTTAGGAGTGATCAGAAAAATAATGGGTATTTGATAAATTTTATCAAATACCCATTAATACGAAAACAAAACAAGGCTGTATCTTTTTGAAGGATACAACCTTTTAAAAATTATAGATGTTTAATTAAAGTACTACAGATGCCGAAGCTGCCACAGGAAGTGTAACTTGTAATGGAATAGTCACTTGAAGAACCCGTTGAACACTTAATTTTGTCAGATCGATCGGGAGATCTTCGCCACTTCCCGGAGGAAGGGGATCACTGCCGCCGTTACCGCCGCCGCCACCTCTTAGGCTGATCATCTCATCGTCATTTAAGCTCTTAAACTGACCTACAAAGCCATTATTTTTTTGGGAGACAAAACTAATTTTTTTCATCATCATTAATCTTTAGATTAAAACCGTTAATAGGAACAGGCCTTCAATTGTTACCTGATATTTCCAAATATTTTAAGCGAATGTACAATTAATTGAGGAATTTCAATATTTTTTTTTTAATTCTGATGTTTTTATCCCTGTAGTGAATTAAATTTTTAAAGTTTCCTGATGGAATGATCAGGAAACGAACCTATTTTTAAAGTACTTTTACACTTCAGTAATTAAATCTCCTTCCTAATCGATCATAAGATGGTAGCGGATTTGATTCCAGTGTTTCAGGCTAATTTCTATTATTTGAATAATTATGCGATTCCCTTTCTTCAGGCAACTTGACGCCATGGATTGCGGACCTTCGTGCTTGCGGATGATCGCAAAGCACTTTGGTCGAAGTTATTCCCTCCAGCAGGTGAGGAGTCTTTCTCATGCAACACGCGAGGGAGTCTCGATGCTTGGACTGAGTGGTGCTGCTGAGAATCTGGGGTTTAGATCGAGAGGAGTGCGCATTACCTGGGATCAGTTAAGGGATGAAGTTCAGCTCCCCTGCATTATCCACTGGAATCAAAACCATTTTGTAGTTGTTACAGCGATCACACGAAAGAATCGGTTCCCGTTCTTTACCTGGAAGAAAAAAAAGGAGGATGTTGTACATATCGCAGATCCCGCTATTGGTTTGCTGGAATATGACCGGTCGGAATTTTTAAAATACTGGATGGTCCGTGATAAGGAAGGTGTTGCGTTATTGCTTGAGCCCACTGCAGAGTTTTATAATGAAGAGGGTGAAATCCAAACGACTAAAAAATTTAGTTACTTACTGAATTATTTACGTCCTTACCGGAAATTCATTATTCAACTTCTTCTTGGAATGTTGACGGGAAGTTTTGTGAGTATGATTTTCCCGTTTCTTACCCAATCTATTGTTGACTATGGAATTGGGAATAGTGACCTGAATTTTATCTGGATGGTTTTGGTAGCTCAGCTGGTTTTGACTTTTGGCCAGACTGCAAATGAAATGATCCGAAACTGGATCACCCTTCATGTAACAACCCGGGTGAGTATATCTCTGATCTCCGATTTTTTGATCAAGTTAATGCGGTTGCCAATGTCGTTTTTTGACTCACGAATGGTGGGAGATATTATGCAGCGAATGGGCGATCACAGCCGAATTCAAAATTTCCTTACCGGCTCGCTGGTAAATATTTTGTTTGCGGCGATCACATTAGCGATTTACACCGTGATAATGGCCACCTATCATCCTGGTATTTTGGTTGTATTCTTCATTGGAAGCTTCCTGTATATTGGGTGGGTATTACTTTTTTTGAAAAAGCGGAGGGAGCTCGATTACAAACGGTTTCAACAGGCATCGGCTAATCAAAGCAATATTGTTCAATTAATTACAGGAATGCAGGATATTAAGCTGAATAATTGCGAAAAACAAAAACGGTGGGAATGGGAACGAATACAGGCAAAATTGTATAAAGTAAATATTAAAGGTCTTCTTCTTAACCAAAATCAGTTTGTAGGGGGAACTTTTATCAATCAGACCAAGGATATTATTATCTCTTTTATGACTGCCAGAGCTGTTGTGACGGGGGATATGACTCTTGGGATGATGATGGCTGTTCAATACATTATTGGTCAGCTCAATACACCAATACAATTATTTATTGGGTTTGTTCAGTCTGCTCAGGATGCCAAAATCTCTCTGGAACGATTAGCTGAAATAAACGACAAAGAGGATGAAGAACGGGCTGATGAAATGAAAATTGATGAATTCCCATCCGGGAAATCCATCGTATTAAAGAATGTCACCTTTCAATACGAAGGTCCTGGTTCTCCAAAGGTTTTGAAAAAGATTAACCTCGAGATTCCGGCAAACAAGATTACTGCAATAGTTGGAACGAGTGGAAGCGGCAAGAGTACACTTGTAAAATTGATCCTGGGTTTTTATAAACCAGTTAATGGTGAAATATCACTGGGTGGAATCTCCATCGATCGGTACAGTCAGCACAAATGGCGTCAGCATTGTGGAGTAGTTTTGCAGGAGGGTTTTATTTTTTCCGATACGATAGCAGGTAACATCGCTATTGGCGACGAAATCATCGACGCTCAAAAGATTGAAAAGGCCGTTGAAACGGCTAATATTCGAAACTTTATAGAATCTCTTCCATTAGGTTACGCCACAAGAATTGGAAGTGAGGGGCATGGTTTGAGTACTGGTCAGAAGCAACGAATACTGATTGCACGATCGGTATATAAAAATCCCGATTATATCTTTTTCGATGAAGCTACCAATGCCCTGGACGCTAAAAACGAATTGGTAATCATGCAAAATCTGAATGAGTTTTTCGAAGATCGGACGGTGATTGTCGTGGCACACCGGTTGAGCACAGTTAAAAATGCTGACCAGATTATCGTTCTGGAAGCAGGTGAGATTGTCGAAAGAGGAACTCATTCTGATTTGGTTGGGGAAAAAGGAGTTTATTATCATTTGGTTAAAGATCAACTCGAACTTGGTAACTAAGGGTTTATATCCGATGAGGAGTATGATTCAACCTATACAATAACAATATGGAACTTAATTTACCGCCTTATAGTGAAGAGGTTCAGGACATTATGTCGTTCATACCCAATCGGGTGATTCGGTGGGGTCTGACAGTGATTTTTTCCATATTTGCCATCCTGGTAATTGGAAGCTATTACTTTAAATCGCCTGAGATCATTCAGGCTCCGATGGTTTTGACAACAAAGAATCCACCCGTATCATTAATCAGCAAATCCACCGGTAAAATTGACAGGCTATTTGTCATCGATGGTCAGACGGTTACTGAAAAAGCGAATATAGCCCTAATCAATAATCCAACCGATTTTGTACATTATCTTATACTTAAAAAAGAACTGGCCGATTGTTTTAGGATTTCGGACTGGGATGAACAGGTGTTTGCAATTGATTTGTCAGAACATCTCACCCTTGGCGAATTACAGACAAGTTTCGGACCCTTTCTGAAGAGCAGGAATAATTTCAAACATTACCTTACGCAAAACTTCCTTCCCCAAAAGATTGGGCTAATCAATAAGCAGATCATCAAACAAGAAGAGTATTACAAAACTTTGGTCAGTCAAATAGAAATTCAAAAAAATGATTTGGTTTTATCTGAAAAAAGCTTTTTACGCGATTCGACCCTCTACCTGAAAAGGGCCACCAGCGAGGCGGAATACGATAAATCGCGGCAACTATACCTTTCCAAAAAATCGGCCTTTATTGGTTATGAAGCGGTTCTCAGGGAAACTGAATCTTCGATTCTGGAGATGCAATCCAACCGGGTTGAATTGCAAATGCAACACGAAAAAGAGTTATCGGAATTCCGGTTCGCTCTTGATGAGTCGAAGCAAAATCTTGAAAATGCCATCCACCAGTGGGAAGAAAGATATTTGGTCGCCAGTCCAATAAAAGGAAAATTAACCTTCACCTCAATCTGGAGTGTAAATCAGGAGGTAAAAACAGGAGAGCTTATTGCCACCGTCATACCAGTGGAAAAGTCGGCAATCATTGCAAAAGCGGTAATACCGCCCTCCGGTTTCGGGAAAGTGGAGGTTGGGCAACGGGTAAATCTGAAATTACGCGGATTCCCATATATGGAGTTTGGGATGCTAAAAGGTGTAATCCACTCGGTATCATTGGTCCCCGATTCAAAGGGTTACATCGCTGAAATTGAATTATCCGAAGGGATGACCTCATCCTACCGCGAGAACCTGAAGTTCATCCAGCAGATGGATGGTACAGCCGAGATCATTACGAAAGAGATGCGACTCATTACAAGGTTGATCAATCCTTTAAAAGCTTTTTTTGATAGCGGTAAATAATGTGTCGGAAATTAAGGTAACAAAAGGGAATACTTTCCTATTAAATGGTGATCTCTTCAGGGAGATCAACGCCTGAAAAGTTACTAATTTTTTGATGCCTAAAGGGGATGATTTTAATCTTATCAGACATAAGTGATCAACATGCAGACCGGGTCGAATCGATTCTACAGAAGAATGCTGCAGAATATTCGAGATTGAATCTTGATGTAGATTCTGTAAAATCGACCCAAATTAGGTTTGAAGAGGATTCATTTAGAATTGAAGCCCCAAATTGCAGTTTTTCGACCAATCAAATAGAGGCGGTCTGGAACCGAAGCAGGCTCGTCAAACAATTGATCGAAAACGGTTCTCCTCAGGATTCCGATTTTTTGTCCTGGAAAGCAAACTGGAGTAAAACTATGGAGGGCCTTTTCAAGTCGCTTGAATCGACGAAATGGCTGAATTTTTATCAGGATTTTTATACCGAAAGTCAATTCAGTCAATTTGCTATCTCTAAAAATATTGGATTAAAATGGCCGTCCTACATCTGTTCCAACGATATTAATTATCTCAACAGTTTTTTTGAGAATAAAAAAGAGCGCGTTTTGGAGCTCATGGATCAGGAATGTGCCAAAAGAACGTTCGAAGATTGCCCGGGAAAATGTGGTGACAAATTTGGTTCTGCAGTATTAAACAATACATTTGATAACACCTGTCCGGTAGCAAATGCAACCTTTCAGGTAAGATGCAGTGTTGTGGGTAAAGAATATTTTGCAGGTAAAATAAAGGCAAAGACCAATGGAAAAGGTCAGGCCTTGTCAACCAGTTCAGATGGTCATTCGGTTATTCAGCCTCCAAAATCAATTCAGTTGAAGGCGATCCAGATCATGACTGAATTAAACCTGACGCACGGTGTATTCGATTTTATTGTTACAGACAAAGGTGAATGGTTTTTTGATGCCTTAAATCCAATTGGACAATACCAATGGACGGAAGATATAAAAGGTACCGATATCTCATCTAGCATTGCAAAGTGGCTGATGATGAACAACTAATAAGAACAATTGGGAGGTTGTTTTTAATGTTAGATTAAATTAAGAATAAAGCGTAATGTTAAAGGGGGAGGTGCACAAGAGACTGTAAAATGAACTCTGTCTAAAGCAAAAATTAGTTATAATTGAACTTTAGACAACAAGAGTTATGGAATCAGAAGAATTTAAGACGATGCGAGACAAAGCTCTTCAGCAGCTGATGAGCGGTCAATCCTTAACGGGCAAAGATGGCGTTTTTGCCCCTTTACTCAAACAATTTTTAGAGAGTGCTCTTGATGGTGAAATGGCAGCTCATTTGAACGAACACGAACGCAGCCAGGGGAATAAGCGAAATGGCAAAGGAACCAAGACGTTAAAGACCAGCGATGGAATGGTCTCCATTTCGACACCACAGGACAGACAAAGCAGTTTTGAGCCCCAAATCGTCAAGAAAAGAGAAACCGTTCTTGCCGATAACCTGGCTCCTAAAATTATCGGATTATATGGTCTTGGGATGAGTTTTCGGGATATCTCACAACATATCAAGGAGATGTATGATGTTGAGATCTCACATGATACCTTATCCGAGATTACCGACCGTGTTATTCCTTTAGTAAAAGAGTGGCAGAACCGCCCGCTTGAAGCGGTCTATCCCATTGTCTGGCTTGATGCGATGCACTACAAAGTGCGTGACGGAGGAAAGGTTGTTTCCAGAGCAGTTTACAACATACTGGCCTTGAATACAGAAGGTCATAAGGATTTGATTGGTATGTATATCTCTGAGAGTGAAGGTGCCAATTTCTGGCTCTCAGTGCTAACCGATATCAAAAGCCGTGGAGTCAAGGACGTATTGATAGCCTGTACGGATAATCTGACAGGATTTTCCGACGCAATTTTAAGCGTATTCCCTTATGCAGAGGTTCAAACTTGTGTTATCCATCAGATTCGAAACTCCTTAAAATATGTCGCCTCAAAGGATCAGAAAGCCTTTATGAAAGACCTCAAAATCGTTTATCAAGCACCAAATAAAGCTCAGGCAGAGGACGGATTAATAAGGCTCGAAGAGATCTGGGGAAAAAAATATCCGATAGTGATCAAATCCTGGAATAATAACTGGGATAAGTTATCGACTTATTTTCAATACGATGAGTATGTCAGAAAGATTATTTATACCACAAATGCCGTAGAAGGCTTCCATCGTCAGGTTCGAAAAGTGACCAAAACAAAGGGGGCATTCCCTAATGATATGGCACTTTTGAAGTTGATTTACCTTACCGTTGAAAATATCTCCAAAAAATGGACACAGCCTGTTCCAAACTGGGGTTTGACAGTTCAGCAATTATCCATTAAATTTGGAGACAGAATGAGAACAGAATTGTAAGTGATTAGCTATCGTCTGCAATCTCTTTTATCAACCTGAAACGCAAAAGTAGACAGATTCTGTCTTCTGTCAAGGGTATATAAACGGCTTCGTGCCTCAGCCGCCCTTGACAAAACCCAGAATCTACCTGAAAAGCATTTAAGGATTGAGGAAAGAGAAAATTTGTAGATTTGACCAGCCAAAACAAAAACAATCAGACAGAGTTCAGATTACACTCCCGTGCACAACTCCCCCTTTACGATTATAATTGATCATTTCAAAACCCCCAGGATCTTTCCGATTTTTGTGAATGCCTCAATTGCCTGGTCAAGATGTTCTTCCTGATGGGCTGCCGAAAGTTGCACCCTTATTCGTGCTTCTCCCTGAGGTACAACCGGATAGTAAAAACCGATCACATAAATGCCCTCTTCAAGCAGCCGTGCCGCAAACTCCTGTGATAATTTAGCATCATAAAGCATTACAGCACAAATGGCCGATTTTGTAGGTTTAATATCGAATCCGGCTTCCCTGATTTTGGAAACGAAATATTCCGTATTCCTGTGTAAGCGATCCTGAAGCTCAGTTGTCTCCTTCATCATCTGAAACATCCTTATTCCTGCCCCGACCACTGCAGGTGGGATAGAATTGGAGAAGAGGTAGGGACGTGAACGCTGCCTTAACATTTCAATAATCTCTTTTTTACCTGTCGTAAAACCCCCAACTGCACCTCCAAAAGCCTTGCCAAGTGTACCGGTAATGATATCCACTTCACCTCTTAAATTAAATTTTTCGGTCACACCACGCCCTGTCAGCCCTACAACACCTGCCGAATGGCATTCATCAACCATCACTAAAGCATCATACTTTTTGGCCAGCCGGTTAATCTCATCCAATGGCGCCACGTTTCCATCCATTGAAAACACCCCATCTGTTACGATAATCCGAAACCGGGCATCCTGCGCCTTCTGTAACTGCTCCTCCAGATCATTCATATCCGCATTTTTGTACCGAAGCCGACGCGCCTTGCACAAACGGACCCCATCAATAATTGAAGCATGGTTCAGTGAATCAGAAATAATCGCATCTTCTTCCGAAAACAATGGTTCAAAAACGCCACCATTTGCATCAAAACAGGCAGCATAGAGAATGGTATCCTCTGTTCCAAAGAAACCGGCTATACTTTGTTCAAGCTCCTTGTGCAGATCGGTTGTTCCACAAATAAACCTTACAGACGACATTCCAAACCCATGAGAATCGAGCGCTGACTTTGCCGCAGCAATTAATTCGGGGTGATTCGAAAGACCCAGATAATTGTTCGCACAAAAGTTGAGGACCTCCTTCCCCGAATCAAGCCTGATCACCGCATCCTGCGAGGTTATGATCACCCTTTCATTTTTGTAAAGTCCAGCTTCCCTGATGTCTGACAGCTCCTTTTGGAGATGTTCCTTTATTTTACCGTACATTTTGTTGATATTAAATGATTCGCTATAATTAAAAGATTAAAACTATCGAAAAGAGTTCACCTGTACAAGGATTTTTCTCACATTGCCAAAAGTGTTTAATGTAAACCTTTTTCGATGCAAGTTGTTTGATGATCATACGTATCAAATGTGCTCCGTGAATAGGGGCTATTTCAGTCTGTCATATTTAAAATATTTACGATGAAAAAATTAATATTATCGATTTTCGCAATTGCTATTTTCGCGACTTTCTCCTTTGCAGGCAATCCTCTGCCTGCAGATAACGCTTTCTGGAATAAGGCATTTTCCAAGACGGCTGAATATCAATTAACCGGACAGTCAAAACAGAATCCTTTGCCTTATGCCTATAACGATCTGGAGCCATCTATCGATGCAAAAACGATGGAAATCCACTATTCCAAACATCATGCTGCCTATACAAAGAACATGAATGATGCCACCCTCGGCACTGATTATGCTACAAAACCGCTTTTTCAGATCTTCACTGAAATGGAAAAATATCCTGTTCTTTTAAAGAATAATGCCGGAGGATTCTATAACCACCTATTATTCTGGACGATATTAGCGCATAGTTCAGGTCAGGAGCCGAAGGGTGCTCTATTGAAAGCGATAAATGAAGCATTTGGGAGCTTTGATAAATTCAAGGAACTTTTTAGTAATGCAGGAAAGAAACAGTTTGGTAGCGGCTGGGCCTGGTTATCTGTTGGAGAGCAGGGCAAATTAGTTGTTAGCTCAACACCGAATCAGGAAAATCCACTGATGAGTACAACTGAAGTTCGTGGCATTCCCGTCCTTACCCTCGATGTGTGGGAACATGCTTATTATCTTCAATATCAAAACCGTCGTGCCGACTATGTGGATTCATTCTGGAAAGTTGTCAACTGGAAAGAGGTTGCACGCCGTTACGATGAGGCTGTTAAGGCAGTTAAATAGTCAGATCTGCTGGTATTCGAAAATAGTCCGGTCAAAATAAAATCCCCGTAATTCCCAATATTTGTGGAATTGCGGGGATTTTATTTTTAAGAATAGAAGGGAATACGGGTAGGATAAGGAGAAGTTCATCTATTTTTGTTTTGATATTCTTTGGAATAGATAAACGGAACAGGAGAAATGCCTTAATCTAACATTAATCTTTTTAGCCATGACAAAAATAAAAGCTCTGATTATTGACGATGAGTCACTTGCAAGAGATCTGCTTCGCCATTACCTCTCGAAAGACGGAAGGGTTGAAGTAATTGGCGAGTGTTCGAACGGATTTGAAGGAGTTCTGGCAATTCAAGAACTTAAGCCTGATCTGATTTTTCTTGATATTCAGATGCCCAAAATCACAGGATTTGAAATGCTGGAATTGATTGCTGATCCTCCGGTAATTATTTTCTCCACCGCTTTTGATCAATACGCCATCCGCGCCTTTGAAGCGAATGCCGTGGATTATCTCCTTAAACCCTATCCTTATGATCGGGTAGTTGCGGCTTTAAATAAAGCGTTTGAAAAACTGAATAGCAAGACGAAGATCATTGAAATCGATCAACTGATTGAAAAACACGATGAAGATTCGGGTATTTTGAACCGGATAGTGGTAAAATCGGGTAGAAAAATACAGGTGATTCCTGTCGATTCGATCCACTACATAGAATCGCAAGACGATTTTGTGATGATTTACTGCAGTGATGGTCATTTTATGAAGCAAAAAACAATGAGATTCTTTGAAAATCACCTTGATGGTGAGCAGTTTGTGCGGATTCATCGCTCTTATCTTTTAAACCTGGCTTGCATCTCCGAAATTCAGCAGTATGAAAAAGAATCATGGCTTGTGCTCACAAAACAGGGGGCTAAACTCAAGGTAAGTAAAGGTGGTTATTCCAGTTTAAAGGCAAAACTTGAAATGTAATTTGTCATTTTTTGCCCAAAAAATATTATTTTCGAAAGAATAGAAATAATTAAATAAAATGTATGATTTTGGTGTAACTGGCTCCAAGTATTTTCATTACAATTTCTTAGCGGACAATTTTTAGGACGACTCACCCTGTGGAGGAACTCAGGCAATTGCCTACCCTGTTGCACCAATTGCCAATGGAAATTCTTATGAGTGGATCCTCCCGGTTGGTGCAACTGTGACAATGTGGTAAGGGAACCACAAACATTCCCGTGGATTTCAGTTCAACTGCTGTTGCTGGTAATGTTACTGTAAAAGGATATAATTTATGTGGCGAGGGGGCTATGTCACCTGCGCTGGCCCTGGTTATCCCGGGAAAGAGTTTTGGACGCTATCCGGTTCTACGCAATGAAACATTTATAATGAAAAATTTAAGGAGATCCGTAAGGTGATCATGGCCAGATAAAAGTTTTTAAACAATTTTATTGCAATCTTTAACCCGAAACCCGATAAAATACGGTGATTTTCGTGGTTATCTGATGGAACCTGAGAAGAGGCATTCCCCCCTCTCAGGTTCCTCTTTTTTTATGATTTTCCATTCCATCAGAAATTTGAACCGTGATCTGTTATAATTCTCTCCTAAAAATACAGATGTAAAAAATATTTAGTTTACTTTTACATATTAATCTTTTAATAATTACTGAATATCAATTCAATCAGATATTCAACATAACATATGAATGATTTGGGAATTGATCGGCTCTTGAGGAAGAAACGGGAAAGATAATTTTCATATGAACCATTTAGCTTTTCGTGCGTTTTTAAATGTGAAAATCTGTTAAGATATTATCAGGTGAAACCTGAATAGCGTTTTTTACGTTATAACAAGACTAATAAGCGTTATATATTATTATGATTAAACGATCATGTGCTGGATGGATATTTATATGACTTAATAGCAGTATATTACAGATTAAGGGAGGTTAATTGTCACCAGTGATTCCAATCGGATAAACAAGGTAATAATTCGATTAATTCAGGTGTACCCCCCTTAACTTTTGGAATAAGTCACTTTCGGGAACGAAAAAAAC
The DNA here is from genome assembly GCA_963675995.2 of Prolixibacteraceae bacterium. Taxonomy (GTDB): domain Bacteria; phylum Bacteroidota; class Bacteroidia; order Bacteroidales; family Prolixibacteraceae; genus JAAFHB01. Next base: position 1,201,029 of record CAXXIY010000001.1, read on the forward strand.
TCCTCCCGGATTCATTTTTTTTAATATTTTTTCATTTTTTTTGTGTACATTTGATTATCTAATATCATTATGAGTGTTAAATTTAAATCCTATTGAAATGAGCCTATCTTTCAAACTCAAAAGCTTCCTGTTACTATTTTCATCTTTATTAAGTATAATGGCTGTTGGTCAGTCATTAACAACTGGTCAGGAAGTACGGTACAACCCCATCTCCACGGCTGTTCCGTTCCTAACAATTACCCCTGACTCACGGCACGGTGCAATGGGTGATGTTGGTGCTGCGACCACTCCTGATGCAAATTCTCAATATCTTAATCCGTCAAAATATGCGTTTGCCACTGATAAGTGGGGTTTTGGCCTCTCTTATACGCCGTGGTTACGTGAATTGGTCAAGGATGTCAACCTCGCTTATCTTTCGGGTTTTTATCAGATCGATCCCAACCAGGTAATTGGCTCTTCACTTCGTTATTTTTCAATGGGACAGATTACTCTGACTGGTCAGGACCAGCAGAATCTGGGAACGGTAAGCCCGAGTGAATTCGCTTTCGATGTCAGTTACTCCCGTAAGTTATCCGATAATTTTTCGGGAGGTGTTACTTTACGATACATCAACTCCAATCTTTCGGGAGGTATTGCGGGTACTCAGGCCGGATCTGAAAATTACACTGCCGGTAATGCCTGGGCTACTGACGTTTCGTTTTATTATACGAGTAAATTAGGTGGTCCAGAATCGAACAATTCGATTGCAGCCGGTGCAAATTTCTCCAATATCGGATCAAAAATATCGTACAATCAGGGGTCAACCAAAGAATTTCTTCCGGCCAATATGAGACTGGGAACAACCTTTACCACCCAAATGGCTGATTCAAGTTCATTCTCTATATCCTTGGATGTTAATAAACTACTTGTTCCTACACCTGCCAATACCGTAACTTACGCCAACGATGGCTCAGTGGTGGTGATTCCCGATAATAACTCAAGCAAATCGGTAATCAGTTCCATCTTCGGTTCATTTGGCGATGCGCCGGGTGGAATGAAAGAGGAGTTACAGGAGTTCACCATCTCGACAGGTGCTGAATACTGGTACAAGAAACAATTTGCTGTAAGGGCAGGTTACTTTAATGAGGCTCAGAATAAAGGTAATCGAAAATACTTTACAGCCGGTGTGGGGGTAAAAATGAATATTGCCGCAATTGATTTTTCGTATGTGATTCCTACACAGCGGAACAATCCTCTCGCAAATACGATCAGGTTCACCCTGCTATTTAATGTAGACTCTTTCCTCAAACGGAAAAAATCTGGTCCTGTAAATATGTAACCTGAACATCGGTTCAAGTAACCTAACGATTTTTTGGCCATGAATAACCTTCAATCCAAAATTCTATTCAATAATGCAACATATTCTGAAATTTCAATTGTTTCTGAGGCAAACACAGAAACAATTGAAACGTCAGAAATATTTCCGTTGACCTTTTCCTCGTTTATTTCCAAAATGAAAAACAAAAAACAAAGTATATGAAAACCCTTACCCTTTCCGATTCTTTGCAAAAAAGTGATTCTGCCGAATCCTACGGTAGTGATTTGCATCGCATGTCAGCTTTAGATACCCCTTCGCGGTTTACCCCGCTGGATTCGAACGGTACAAAACAAAATATCTTCAGAAGATTTCTGGGGTCTGCAAAAGTGTTGGCTTTGGTGCTGATATTTTTGTTTTCGGCTGCGATAGTGCAGGCGAATGTTACAGTAACTGCTGCAACCGGTGGCACAAATATTTCTGCGGATAAAGCTGCAAACTCAACAAATCCTGCTGGTGGAACCTGGACTACGTTAGGAAATATCGTAATCAATGAGAATAATAATGCTGATCTTGGTTTAGTGAATGGATCTGCAAGGACCTTAATTCTGACTGCACCAACAGGATGGAATTTTTTAGCAGGTACAGGTACAGTTACCACGAATGGTGCAGACGTTACTGGAACACCTTCTATAAGTGTTACATCCACTACCATTACAATTTCACTCATTGGGGATACTTCACCCACTAGTGAAGATGATCAGATTACTATTTCAGGTATACAGGTTAAAGCTACTGATGGCAGTTCCTTACCATCCACTGGCCAGATATACAGATCTTCAACCAATGCTGGTTCACTTTCGGTTTCGGGCGTTACTAATACATCAAATACCAGTGGTTCAGGTGGAACTAATTTTGGTTCATTATCTCAAACAGCAGGTGCTGGTACAAAATTAGTATTTTCGACTCAACCAGGAGGAGGTACAGGTGGCTCAAATTTATCGACTCAACCAGTTGTAACAATTCAGGATCAATTCAGTAATACTGCAACGTCTGCGACCAATTCAATAACACTTGCAATTGGGACGAATCCATCTTCGGGAACCCTAACGGCAACAACAAACCCTTTGACAGCGACAAGTGGTGTCGCAACTTTTGCTGGTGTGAAGATTGATAAGGCAGGTACCGGATATACTTTAACTGCTACATCGGGGACATTAACATCAGCAACAAGTAGCGCTTTTAATATTACTGTTGGTACTGCGAGTAAATTGGCCTTTACCACGCAACCAGGCGGTGGCACAGGAGGTGTTGCGTTTGGAACCCAACCCGTTGTAACCATTCAGGATGCAGGGGGAAATACGGTCACGGGTGCAACGAATACGGTTACATTGGCGATTGGTACCAATGCCGGTCCGGGAGGAGTATTAACGGCGCCCACCAGCCCTTTAAGTGCAACAGGTGGAGTGGCAACTTTTTCAGGTGTCAGCATTAATAAAGTAGGTACAGGCTATACACTAACTGCCACAGCGTCTGGATTAACACTTGCAACAAGTACTGCTTTTGATATAACTTTAGGACCCGCTGTTAAATTAGGATTTACGACTGAGCCCGGCGGAGGTACGGGAGGCGTTGTATTTGGAACGCAACCCGTTGTTTCCGTTCAGGATGCCGGTGGTAATACCGTCACAGGCGCTACAGATATCATTACACTGGCAATTTTGTCAAATCCATCGGCAGGAGTGCTTACCGCACCAACCAGCCCATTAACAGCTGTTAGCGGTGTTGCCTCATTTACTGGCGTAAAAATAGATAAAGCAGGTACGGGATATACGTTAACCGCGACTTCCGGAACATTAACTGCTGCAACCAGCGCATCTTTTAATATAACAGTAGGACCTGCTGCTAGTCTGGTATTTACTACGGAACCAGGCGGAGGCACAGGAGGTGTAGCATTTGCAGTACAACCAGTTGTGACAGTTAGGGATGCCGGAGGAAATACAGTTACCGGCGCGACTAATGCAATAACATTGGCGATTGGAACAAATGGAGGACCCGGTGGAGTTCTTACAGCGCCAACAAGTCCTTTAACTCCGACAAGTGGAATTGCAACTTTTACTGGTGTGAATATAGATAAAGCGGGTACCGGATATACATTAATTGCCTCGTCGTCGGGATTACCTGATGCAACAAGTTCTGCTTTTGACATTACTGTTGGTCCGGCGGCCAAATTAGCCTTTACGACACAACCAGGCGGAGGAACCCCCGGAACAGTCTGGACCATCCAACCGGTGGTAACCATCCAGGATGCCGGTGGAAATACGGTAACTACTTCTACAGATGCTGTGACTCTGGCGATTGGAAACAATGCCGGTCCGGGAGGAGTACTGACAGCTCCAACCAGCCCGTTATCAGCCATTAGTGGTGTCGCAACTTTCACTGGTGTGAAAATAGACCTTACAGGTTCAGGTTATACTTTAACCGCCTCCTCCGGAACATTAACTGCTGCAACCAGCGACCCCTTTAACATTGCCGGGGCCCCTACAAAATATATTGTTACCTCAAGTGATTATGCTCCCAAGGCAGGAACGATTGTGACCATAACGGCCCAATTGGCCGATGTGTCTGGTATCGCAGTTGGTATTGCCGGGAAAACGGTAACCTGGAGTAAATCGGATTTGGTGAACGGCTCTTTCTCCGCTCCGACCTCTACCACCGATGCAAGTGGCACTGTAACTGTTAATTTTACAGTTCATACGGTATCCGGAACAGCGACAACAGTTACCGCAACAGATAACACAACGCCCACGGCGTTAACCGGCACTTCAACGTCAATAACGACAGTTGCGAATGACGCTTCCAAGCTTGCCTTTACCACCCAGCCGGGAACAGGAACGGGAGGATCAAATTTGTCAACACAACCTGTTGTTACAGTTGAGGACCAATACGGTAATAAAGTTACTGATGCAGTCAACCCGATTACCCTTGCCATTACTTCTCCGGCAGGTGCAACCCTTTCAGCAATAACCAATCCTTTGGCTGCTACTGCTGGGATAGCTACTTTTACAGGTGTTTCCATTGATAAGGCAGGTACAGGTTATACCCTTACCGCCTCAACAACAGGTGGAATTATTACCAACGCCATCAGTGATCCTTTTGATATCACAGTAGGTGTTGCTGCTAAGTTAGCCTTTACCACCCAGCCTGGTAATGAAGTCCTGGGCTCGGTTCTATCAACTCAGCCTGTAGTTACAATCCAGGATGCCGGTGGAAATACCGTCACTACTGCAACTGACGCCATTACGCTGGCAATTGCAAATAATGCAGGTCCGGGCGGAGTGCTTACCGCACCAACAAGTCCTTTGGCAGCCATAAGTGGAGTAGCCACATTTACAGGTGTTTCGATTGATAAAATGGGTACTGGTTACACCTTAAGTGCAACAGATGGGGCAGTTACACCAGCCACCAGTGCACCATTTAACGTAACTTATGGCCCGCTTGATCACTTCCTTGTGGAAGCAGCAGCCGGTGGTGATATTGCCAGTCAGGTGCCTGGAACTCCTTTCAATATAAAGATAACGGCTCAGGATGCGAACAATAATACCGTTGCGAATTTTGTGGGTACCGTAACGATTTCTTCAAACGGAACCCTTTCGGCAGGTAGCGGTGTAACATCTGCATTTACTGCAGGTGTTTTAACAGTAAACGGAATAACTTTTATCAATGTGGCCACAGGAAGTTACCACATTACAGCACTTCAAACAGGCGGAAGCATTACCTCCGACAGCCATTCATTTACTGTAACACATAATAATACGACCTACTATTCAAGGACTTCAGGTAACTGGAATTCGAATACCACGTGGTCTACTTCGTCAAGTGGTACTCCTACAAATCCAACAGGAGTCTTTCCAGTTGACGGTGATGCCGTAAATATTCAGTTGGGTAATGTTGTATCATTAACAGCTGATGCCAGCTGCAGTACAATTGCGATTACCAATACAAATTTCTCCGGGACAAGTACAAGTACTGTTGCGACAGGAACATACACATTAAATGCTGAAAGTATTTCTATCACAGCAGGCTCAAGTGGTTCCGGACAAAATCGGTATAGTGCAGTTACTGTTACAACCGGTACAATAAACGTTTCCGGAAACATTACTTTTGGTGGAACCTCTACGCGAGCACTTCTTACTTTTAGTGGGGCAGGAACGCTGAATATAGGTGGAAATCTTGGGAATGGTGGAACATTGACGCAATCCACAGGAACGATAAATTACAATGCTGATGGACCACAAACAGTGGGAACCTACAACTATTATAATCTTACTCTTTCTGGTTCAGGATTAAAGACTTTAACCGGCACAAATAATGTTGCCGGAATTCTTTCTGTGGAAGGAACCGCAACAGAAAGTGGTACTGTTACTTATGGCACAAACTCCACTTTACAGTATAAAACTACCGATAGTCATATCGTGGGTCCGGAATGGCCAACCTCATTCGCCGGAACTGGCGGTGTGATCGTAAATCTGTCAAGCGGATCACTTTCAGTCAGTTCAGCTAAAGGGATTGCGAATAATTCCTCCTTAAATCTTGTAAGTGGACAGTTAGCTACCGGCTCCTTCCTGACCATGAACTCCACCTCTACACTTAATGTAAGCGGTGGAACCCTCTCAGGTGCTCCGCAGGGTGCAGGAACCTATAATGTGGTCTACACGGGCGGTTCAAAAACTGCAGGTGACGAGCTGATGGGCTCGGGACTCAATAATGTAACCCTTAACCTTACTTCCGGGACCGTTTCGCTTAATCAGGCGCCAACGATTAAAGGGATTCTAACTTTGACAAATGGTCTATTGGCAACAACTGATACCAATATCCCAACCCTTACACGGACAACGAACGATGCAATTGCAGGCGCATCGTCTGCCTCTTATATCAGCGGACCGGTAAGCTGGACTTTACCAGTGCTTTCATCCAGTGTTACCTATACTTTCCCCGTTGGTAAGGGTGGTTCATATCTCCCATTTGCATTGGTTAATCCAACTACATCAGGATCGACTACCGTACAGGTCGAAGCCTACAATTCAGCGCCGATTGGCGGTTATGATGCTACTTTAACCGAAATAAGTACCTCAGAGTACTGGAGATTAGGCGTGGGTACCCCTGCCAATTTCACCGATGCCAATGTTTCATTAACCAAGACATCGATAGGTACTTATAGAGCTGTAGCTGCAAGTGTGGATGGTACTTCCAATTTTACTTCCCTTGACGGAACTGTCGCCTCCAATACTGTTACAAGCATCATCGATATTAATGGATATCGCTACTTTACGCTTGGGAAAATGCCGGAACACTATATGATTACTTCCAGCAATTACGCACCTTTATATGGTACTTCCGGAATAATTATTTCTGCACAATTGGTTGATGGGAATGGAGCCTCCGTAGCTACTTCACCCGTCAGGACAGTTACCTGGGGACAATCAGATGTTGCTGCAAATGCAGGATCATTTACACCGCTGACAAGTACAACAGATGCCAATGGTCTGGCAACAGTATCATTTACCGCCTCCATTAAAGCGCCTCGGGCCACCCATATCACAGCAACGGATGGTGTTGCCACAGGAACATCACCTGAGATTAAAACAGTCCCTGGTCCTGCAACTAAGCTGGGTTGGGGCGTTCAGCCATCCAGTGCGGCAGCAGGTTCAGCAATCCCTGCATTTACCGTGCAGGTTCAGGATGCCGGAAGCAACCTCGTATCCTCTTATGCTTCTACGCCAATCTCACTTGTTTTCGCTACGGATGCAGGAGGGGGAAGTACAATAAGCGGAACAAATCCAAAGTCAACCTCAGGCGGAGTTGCAACTTTCGATAATATTTCAATCAATAAAGTTGGAACCGGATTCTCATTATTGGCAACCAACGCAGTCGGTTTAACGCAATCGCCCAATTCGGCCTTATTCGATATTACCAATGGCATTCCTTCAACAGTTACTTCAACAATAACTGCTACCCCATCAAGTATATTAGCCGATGGATTAAGCACCTCAGTCATTAAAGTGCAGGCGAAGGATAGCAATGGGAATAATATAACTACCTCAACGGCGGGTCTTGTTGTGACTATTACATCCGATATTGGTACAATTACAGCTACAACGGATAACACCGATGGAACCTACAGTGCAACCTTAACCAGTGCGGTTGTTGCAGGGACGGCTCATCTTGGTTTTACCTTCACGATTGCACCTGCGGAACCAGTAGCAGGTACAAATACAACTACGGTGGTATTTACACCCGGAGCATTAGACCACTTTAAGGTCGTTGGTTCAGGATTTGGCGAAGTTGCAATAACTCCCCAGTCAGTTGGAGTTGCATTCAATATCAAGATTATTGCAAAAGATGTCAATAACAATACGGTCACCTCTTACACTGGTGGCGTAACGGGTGTTGATATTACTTCAACAGGTACAACAACGCCGGCTTCAATACCCACTACTGGTACTTTTACCAATGGCGTGTACGATCCGCAGTCGATTACCTTTGCTGTTGCTGGTAATTTTACGATTACAGCTACTCAACATTCCAACGGAACAAAATCCGGAACAAGTGACCTGATCTCGGTATCGGTCTCTCATAACCGGTATTCCGTAAATGACGGCCCTTGGAGTAATACAAGTACCTGGTCTGATATACAGGGCGGTGCGCCAGGAGCAAGTGTACCAACAGGTACAGATGTCGTTTATATCGACGATGCCCACACGGTTAATGTTGATGTTGACGCGACTTGTGGGGCTGTTATTTTTGCCAACAATACCTCTCAACCTCAAACGAATGTGTTGTCTATCGATGGGTCCCATTCTCTTACTATTAATGGAGATGTTACACTTCCGAGTGCAACATCTGGCTCAGGAGGGGTTAACCGGTTGGATGTTAACAATGGAACCTTAAATGTTCAGGATGTGAGATTTACATCTACCTCAGGATCAAGCAGCACTGCAAGTTTGCACTCATTAACCTTAAACCAGGGAACAATTACTATTACAGGTGATGTGACTACGGATGGGACAAGTAGCGCAAGCGCGTATGTGATTATCAGTTCTACGGGAACCCTGAACGTTGGGGGAAGCTTTTTCTACACAGGTACAGGTTCTACGCGTTATGTTGGTGGTACGCTTACTGCGGCAACAGGTAGTACCGTTAATATTAATGGTGTTGGGGATGCAACTGGCCATCAGTATATTAAAGGAACAACTTACTCAAATATTACGATTTCAAATTCACTTTATAAAGATTTTAGCTCACCATCCTCAGGAGGCTGGGGCGGCGGTAGTTCATCACTGATCGTGAATGGTACATTTACAATCCACGATATTGCGTCCATCAATGTCCTAAGTGGTGCAGTCACTTATGGTACTTCACCAACAGGTTTTGGGACACTCAAATATCAGACTACAAATGCAAGAACTACGACAACTGAAGAGTGGCCTAGTACCTTTAACAGTGGTAGCGGGGGTGTTATCATTGCCAACACTGCAGGTTCGATAACGCTGGATGCTAATAAAACTTTTTCAGCTAGTGTACCACTGAACATTAATGCAGGAGGTACTTTAAATACAGGTGGTCGTACGTTGACTTTGGGTGGTAACTTTATTAATAATGGAACCTTCAATGCAACTACGTCCAATATTACTGTTAACAATATTGCTACTCAACAAATTGCCGGATTCACTTCAGGATCGTTCACTTTTACCAAACCAAGTGCAACTGCGACACTTACAGGAGCAGTCTCTACCGGATTGATCACCTTGAATGGTGCCGGTATTTTGAATACAGGTGGGAAAAATATAACAGGAACTTCTCTGACCTTATCCGGTACATCTAATATTACTTTAACAGGTGTTGCCCATACCATACAGTTTGGCGATAGTCATCTTTCAACATGGGGATCATCTGCAATTCTTACGATTACGGGATGGCAGGGTACTTATTCTGGTACAGCAGGTACGGCAGGAAGAATTTTTGCCGGAACCAATTCTTCCGGATTAACTGTTGCACAGTTGGCCAAGATCAGGTTTTACGATGGTGTGAAGTATTTCCCGTCAATGATTTTATCAACAGGTGAAGTTGTCCCTACCTTCACAATTACCCCTGGAACAGTGGCACCTCAACCGTTATGTGTGAGCGCAACAACAAGTGCAACTGGAACCGTTGATTTTGTCTCAACCTTCTCAGGAGGCACCTCAAGCTATCAGGTAATGCTTTCGGATGCCACAGGTAGTTTTGCCAGTGCCACGGCGATCAGCTCTGTTTATAATGCGGTGACCTCCTATCCTTCGGGTACAATCACCTTTACAATTCCGGCCGGAACTGCTTCTTCTACCCATTATAAGGTCAGAGTCGATTGTACAATACCGTCTGCGGTTCCGGGAGCTGAAAGCGCTGAATTTACTGTCTCCAATGGCGTTTTTGATGTGTCTGGACTCTATTTCAATATCGGTCCGGGTTATCTGACGGCCAACTGGACAAATCCTGGTAATTGCTATGATGATGTTTTGGTTGTAGCGTATAATCAGTCTATTACCGGTACCCCAAGCGGAGCCTATTCTCCGAATACTGTTTACGGATCAGGAACTCCAATTCTGACCGGTGGCGGATTCCCCGTTTACCAGGGAACAGGCAATACGGTAACGGTTACAAATCTGACCAATGGTGTTCCCTATTATTTTAAGATCTTTACAAGGCATGGTACCGATTGGAGTGCAGGTATTGAATCTTCCGCATCTCCTGCCGGAGGTGGTACATCACTGGCAACTGACTATTTTATATCTGCCGGTACGGGAAACTGGACTACTTTATCTACCTGGTTGAGTTCATCAGATAATGGCGTAACTGTTCCATGGCATGGAGCCAGTTTAATTCCTGATTCTCAGTCAGCTGGAATTAACATCAGGAATGGTCATATCGTAACTGTAAATACGGCTATCAGCATTGACCAGACTACCATTGAGGCTGGAGGTGAGATCGAGCACACTGCGAATACCATTACCTTACTTAACGGTACTGGAACCGATCTCGATGTTTTTGGAACTCTCGATAATTCGGCTTCTATTTCTGCCACAGGTGCTCAAATTGTATTTGAAACCGTGGGTACAGGCGGAGGTATTTATGAACATGCTTACACCACCAGTGGAGGAACGGTTCCTACAGCTACCTGGAATACAGGGTCTACCTGTCTTATCAAAGGGGCTTTGTCCGGAACAGTTAGTGTTGGAGGTATCAATGGTCAAACTTTCTATGATTTAACCTGGAATTGCCCTTCTCAAACCTCCAATTGGGATTTGACAAGTGGATCGGGTACAACTACCATTAATCATAATTTTACCGTAATTTCAACAGGTAGCGGATCATTAAGGGTATCACAGGCAAACACATTTAACCTGTTAGGTAACTTTATCGTCACAGGCGGAACCATGAATCTTGATCATGCCTCATCTGGTACAGATTCAAATCACCCGACTTATAATCTGACGGGGAACTTTACGAATAGCGGTACGATCATTGCTGATGATTCCGATGGAGCAGGGACATTTAATTTTGTAGGGAACGTCTCTACTCCGATCACCCATGTATTTACCAACAGTGGGACGATGGCCTTAAGTAATGGAAATAGTTACAACAACGGTGGCAATTTTAATGTCAATGTCCCTAACGGAAGTATTTTGGATATGGGAACCTCTGTTCTTGGAGGTAGTAATAATAACCAGGATGCAAATTTCACTTTAAGTGCTGGTGGCGGTATTATCACCAAACATATTAGTGGACTTATGCAGGATGGCTCAGCGGGAGCAATCCAGGTGGCCAATAGTGGTGGTTTCGGTGGTGGAAATGGAAGTATTACCTTCAACAGCGGTGGTGGTTCAGATTTCACTTACAACGGTACAGCAGCCCAGGTATCAGGCGATGGACCTAATGATCAGAGTGGGGCAAGAACTTTGAGGATTAACAACAATAACGGAGTTACGCTGAATAGTTCTGTCACACTGACAAATGCAGGCGTACTTTACTTAACCTCTGGGATCTTAACTACCAGCAGTACAAACAGGCTAAACCTGACAAATACGAATGCATCTACTGCAATCGTTGGTGGTTCAAGTTTATCGTTTATTGATGGACCGGTCAGATGGTCGCTTCCTTCAAGTACAACAACGACTGCTACTTATCATTTCCCTGTAGGAAAAAATACAACCTATCTTCCATTTGATCTGATAAATCCGGTAACGGGATTTTCTCCATATGCTCAGGTCGAGGCTTTTGATGCAGGATCGGGAGGAACGTTTGATGCGACGTTAGCATCAATTAGTGAAACTGAATACTGGCAGCTTACAAGAGGAAATCTGACAAACGGTAAAGTATCACTGACCCGCCCAACGTTAATAACTCCGTTGGATGTTATCGGTGCAACTACATCATCACCAACTGGTACATACACTACATTAAATGGTACAAAAGGTTCGTATAGTGTTACCGGGTCTGATCTAATTACTAATGGTCCGAATAATTATAATTATTTTGTCTTCGCCGGGAAGATGCAGTCAATAACGACTGGTAGTATACCTTTCCCATTCTGTGCAGGTTCTACCGCATCTGTTCCATTTACGGTTGACGGAACGTTCTACACAGGGAATGTATTTACTGCTCAGCTATCGAATGATAATTTTGTATCCAATATTGTTGATATCGGTACATTAACTCAGACAACAGCTGGAACCATTTCTGCAACGATTCCATCTGAGACCCCTAACGGAACCAATTTCAGAATCAGAGTGATAAGCAGCTCTCCTGCCAGAACGGGAAGTCTCAATTCAAATGGGGACCTGGAGAATCAGGCGATAACTGTTATTACTGGTCAATCTACTTTAGGACAGACTCAATGCGTTACGGGGACATTTACTCCGATTACGGTAACAGCTACAGGATCAGGAACATTAACTTACCAATGGTACAAAAATTCAACTGCAAGCAATACCTCTGGTACGAGTCTTGGAACTTCCAATGGCGCCGATACTTACAGCTACACGCCACAAGCGACTACGGCAGGTACACTTTATTATTATTGTGTTGTCACAGGAACCTGTTCTTCCGCAACAAGCGCAGTTTCCGGTGCATTTGTTGTTAATCCAGCAACCGGCATAACTACTCAATCGACCGATGCGCAAACAACTTGTGTCGGTGTAGCATTCAGCCCGATTACGGTAACAGCTGTCGGTACGAATCCAAGTTACCAGTGGTTCAGTAATACAACTGCAAGTAACACCCTTGGTACAAGTCTTGGATCTGACAATGGAGCTCAGACAAACAGTTACACACCGGTTTCTTCGGTGGTTGGTACACTTTATTACTATTGTGTGGTTCATGGAGATTGTGGCACCGATGTGACTAGCGCGGTTTCGGGAGCATTTGTCGTTAATCCGGCAACAGCCATAACAGCCCAATCGACTGCTGGTCAAACCACATGTATAACGGTCGCTTTTGCCAATCCGATTACTGTAACAGCTACAGGAACTGCCCCATTAACCTATCAATGGTATAGCAATACTACAGCAGTCAACTCAGGTGGTACCAGTCTTGGATCTGACAATGGGGCTCAGACGAATAGTTATACTCCTCAGGTGGCAGATGCCGGAACGCTCTATTATTATTGTGTGGTTCATGGAGCCTGCGGAGCGGATCAAACCAGCGCAATATCTGGAGCATTTGTCGTTAATCCGGCCACAGCTATCAGCGCTCAATCAACTGCTGCTCAGACACAGTGTATCAATGGGACATTTGACCCTATTACAGTTACTGCAACTGGAACTAATCTTCATTATCAGTGGTACTCTAAAGCCACAGCTGAAAATACGGGAGGAGTATCACTTCTGGACGCTAATGGCGCTCAAACCAATAGTTATACCCCTCAAACGACCACAGCCGGAACACTTTATTATTATTGTGTAGTCCATGGGGATTGCGGCGCGGATAAAACTACGGATATATCCGGAGCATTTTTGGTCAATCCTTCGACAGCTATAACGGCTCAGTCAACAGGGACCCAGACACAGTGTGTTACAACAGGTACCTTTACACCGATAACAGTTACTGCAACCGGTGTTGGATTATCCTATCAATGGTATAGCAATACTACAGCAGTCAACTCAGGTGGAACATCACTTGGAACTAATAATGGGGCGGATACCTATAGTTATACTCCTCAAACCACTACTGCCGGTACAACTTATTACTATTGTGTCGTAACCGGAACATGCGGAACGTTAACCACTGCAATTTCAGGAGCATTTATCGTTAATCCTGCAACAGCCATCAGCGCTCAATCGACTGCTGCTCAAACAAAGTGTATCAACGGGACTTTTGACCCAATTACTGTTACTGCAACGGGTACAAATCTCTCTTACCAATGGTTCAGCAATACAACGGCCAATAATTCCCTTGGGACTTCTCTTGGTACAGGTAATGGTGCTCAAACTGATAGTTACACGCCACAAACCACCACCGCCGGCACGCTTTATTACTATTGCGTGGTCCATGGAGATTGCGGTGAGGATAAAACCACAGACATTTCAGGCGCATTTTTAGTCAATCCTGCAACTTCAATTAGTAGCCAATCGACAGCAGCCCAAACCCAGTGTATAAATGGAACATTCACCTCCATTTCTGTAACTGGAGCTGGTGTAGGATTAACTTATCAGTGGTTCAGCAACACTACGGCCAGCAATTCTGGAGGAATTAACCTTGGTTCAGCCAATGGTGCCCAAAGCGACACTTACACTCCGCAAGCTACGGTAGCAGGTACAACCTACTACTATTGCGTAGTGACCGGTACCTGCGGTAGTGCAACCAGTGCTGTCTCGGGAGCATTTGTCGTAAACCCTGCCACAGCCATCAGTTCTCAGTCGACAGCTGCTCAGACGCAGTGTATTAACGGAACTTTTACAGCTATTTCTGTAACTGCAACAGGAACAGGAGTTTTAACTTACCAATGGTATAGTAATACCTCTGCCTCTACATCTGGCAGTTCAAACCTTGGGGCAGCTAATGGGGCTCAAACCAATAGTTATACACCTCAAACGACTAATGCAGGAACGCTGTATTACTATTGTGTGGTCCATAGCGACTGCGGTCCAGACGTGACCAGTGCAATATCTGGTGCATTCCTGGTCAATCCTGCGACATCTATTAGTAGTCAATCGACAGCGACACAGACACAATGTATTAATGGAACATTCTCTTCCATTTCTGTAACCGGAGCGGGAGTTGGATTATCCTATCAATGGTTCAGCAATGCTTCTTCAAGCAATTCAGGAGGAAGTAATCTTGGTTCAGCGAATGGGGCCCAATCCGACACTTACACTCCGCAAGCTACAGTAGCAGGTACGACATACTACTATTGTGTGGTGACCGGAACCTGCGGTAGTGCAACTAGTGCTGTATCGGGTGCATTTATCGTTAACCCTGCAACAGCTATCACCTCTCAATCGACGGCTACACAGACGCAGTGTATTACTACAGGAGTCTTTACACCAATTACAGTAACTGCAACAGGAGTTGGTACATTAAGCTATCAATGGTTCAGCAATAGCACTGCAAGCAATAGTGGTGGTACGTCACTTGGAAGTGCAAACGGTGCTCAAACCAGCAGTTATACGCCTCAAACTACCGCTGCAGGAACACTTTATTACTATTGTGTCGTAACCGGAACCTGCGGTGCTGCCACCAGTGCCGTTTCGGGTGCGTTTATCGTTAATCCTGCGACCTCAATAACCAGTCAGTCTACGGCTACCCAATCACAGTGTGTAACTACAGGTTCATTTACTCCAATAACGGTTACGGCATCAGGTGTAGGTGTATTGACATATCAATGGTTCAGTAATGCTACAGCAAGTAATACCGGTGGTACCTCTCTTGGTACGGCAAATGGTGCAACAACCAATTCTTATACACCACAAACCACTACTGTTGGGACACTCTATTATTATTGTGTTGTAACCGGTGGTTGTGGTCCAGTGACTAGTGCTGTATCGGGAGCGTTTATCGTTAATCCTTTACCGACACCGGTTATTTCTGGTTCGGCAACTGCTTGCGCAGGTGAAACTGGATCTGTTTATACAGTAAGCAATGTCACCGGTCATTCTTATTTATGGTCTGTTTCAGGCGGTACGATTACTAACGGTGCAGGGACTAATTCCATTACTGTGACTTGGGGTACGGGTACTTCCGGAACAGTAAATGTTACCGAAGAAGTAACCGCAACCGGTTGTACAACAGTCGCAGCTCAACGATCAATTGTTATCAGTCCTTTACCTGCTCCTGCCATCACAGGATCAGCTTCGGTTTGCGAAGGATCATCTGCGGTCTATAGCGTACCTGCAGTAACCGGTTATACCTATGCTTGGTCTGTTGTCGGAGGTTCAATTACAGATGGTGGTACAATTAACGATAATACTGTGACTGTAACCTGGGGTGCCGGACCAACAGGTACTGTGGATGTAACAGTGACTTCTGCCAACCAGTGCGCTGTTGCAGCTCCTGAACGTACAGTCACAATTAATCCGTTGCCGGTTCCAACGATCACACCCTCTGCTACGAGTATTTATATTGGGACTTATGTGAATGTAACTTACTCGACTGAACCGGGAATGACCAATTATGTCTGGACTATCAGCGGAATTCAGAATACCGACTATGCGATTGCTACAGGTGGTACAAGTACTGACAATTCTGTTGTTGTACATTATTTAACACCTGGTGTAACTCAAACCGTTACGGTTAATTACACCAATGGCAATGGGTGTACTGCAACTACTCCGACATCCGTGTCAACGATAATTAATGCAATGAACACCCTGACTATTGCAGCCAAACCAAAGACCAAAACCTACGGTGAAACCATTACTGGAGGTTCCACAAATAAGGTAGACGTTGACTTTGTTGTTGGTGGATTGGTTGAAGGTGAAACAGTTACTTCTGTAACTATTGATTACGGATCTGGCGGTGTAGCAACAGCTGCAGCTGGAAATTATTATAAATCTATTACATTAAAAGATGCCGTTGGTACTTTTGATCCAGCGCACTATGCCAGTATTAAATATGTAGAGGCTGATGTTACCGTTAATCCTAAAGCGATTACGATTACGGCTTCCAATGCGACAAAGGTCTATGGAGATGCACCGCTTGCGGGAGGTTCATCCACTTCAGGCTTTACTTATTCGCCAACGTCACTGCCAAACAGCGAAGTTATTAACTCTGTCACTTTAAGTTATGGCGCAGGAAATACAATAGGTTCATCTGTTGCCACTTATCCTGGTTCAGTAACAGCCTCGGCACCTGTAGGTATCATCCCTGATAATTATGTGATTACACGTGTTTCCGGAAACTTAATTGTGACCAAAGCACCGTTGAAGATTACAGCACTGGATGTAAACAAGCCTTATGGTACAGCGCTGATGAGCGGTGTATTCGTGGCGGATGGAAATTGTGTTTCCGAAGGGTTGAAAAATGGAGAATCGTTTAGCTCTATCTCACTTGGATTTGCTATTCCAGGGGCATTAGCCACTGATCCAGCAGGAGTATATCCGAATGCTGTTGTACCGTCCTATCCTACGGGTGGTGGAACCTTTAAGTCCACCAACTATGATATTACTTTTATACCCGGAGCGATACGGATTGGTAAAGTCACATTGACGATTACCGCTAATAACCAGAAGAAGTGTTATGATGGTTCACCTTTTGCAGGCACTTATACGGCTTCAATAGTAGGTTTTGTTCCTGGGGATGATATCTCAGTTTTGAGCGGTTCCTTGAATTTCACAGGTACTGCTCTTACAGCGACACAAGCAGGAAGCTATACGATTATTCCAGGCGGATTAAGTTCGAATAAATATGAACTTAATTTTGTCCCCGGCACTTTAACCATCGGTATCGTGCCAGCTGCTATTGCCGGAGCAAATCAATCCATTTGTTTTGGTGATTACGTTGCTATTGGTGCTCAATCTGTCCCAGGCAGCAACTATAACTGGACAGCCACAGGATTTTCTACACCTGTAGCTAATCCATCGGTTAATCCTACTGTCACTACTACGTATACCCTTGTAGAGACGAATATCGCTTCAGGATGTAGCAATACGCACAGTGTTGTGATTACCGTTAATCCAAAACCTGCAGCTATTGCTGGTGATGATAAACGTTTCTGTGCAGGAGGTAGTACAACAATCGGCGCCGCAGCGGTACCAGGTAATACGTATAGCTGGACCTCTGCTCCTACAGACGCTGTGTTCAATAAAACATTGGCAAATCCGATTGTCAGCCCCGCTGTCACAACGGTTTATACCCTTGTTGAAACTAACACCGCCGGAGGATGTACGAATACTCATAGTGTCATGGTCACTATTGATCCGCTTCCAACCGCTGTTCTGAGCGGGGATGCTTCGATCTGTAGTGGAACTTCCACTAATTTGACGGTGGCCTTAACCGGAGCACAACCATGGAGTATCACTTACACAGATGGAACGAATACGATTGTAAAAACTGGAATCACAAGCAGTCCGTATACGATCACTGTTTCTCCATCCACGAACACCACCTATCGGTTGACAGCGGTTAGTGATGCACATTGCACGGGGACAGTTTCAGGAACTGCAGTCGTTGCAGCAAGTCCGGCAATTGCGGATGCAGGCCCAATTACTGGCAAACAGTCAATTTGTGCCGGTGAACAAGGTGTTGCTTATTCAATTGCAGCTATTCCGAGCGCCGCCTCCTATGTCTGGACTATACCAGCGGGAGCTTCGATTGCCTCTGGTGAAAGAACCAATAGTATAACAGTTAATTATTCTGCATCTTCAACTGCGGGAACAATCACTGTTTATGCAACAGGTTGTAAAGATGGTAAACCATCAAGTATCTCCGTTTCAGTAAGCCAAAAGCCTGATGCAGCCGGAGAAATCACAGGTCTCCATACCTTTAGCCAGGGAACTACCGGATCGGTTTATTCAGTTCTTCCGATTGCAAATGCAACCAGTTATAATTGGAGCTTGTCTACGGGCGCTACAATCACTGCCGGGACGAATACAAACAGCATAACCGTTAGTTTCGGAACAAATGCACTTGCTGGTACATTCTCCGTTAAAGGAACCAATAGTTGTGGCGATGGCGCTTCATCACCTCTGTTTGCCCTGAACATTCCGGATGCCAAGTTTGGCGTCTATCCGGTGCCTAGTAACGGAGTCTTTACGGCCGCAATTACATTCCCGTCGGAGACAACCTTTAACATTCTTATCACGAACCAAAGGGGTTCGCAGATTATGCATATAACAGATGCAAAGACAGTTGGGGGAGCTTATAAAAAGATCATCGACCTTGGCTCCATTCCGAATGGACTCTATTATGTGAAATTCTATAACGGGACATTCATGGAGGTACGTAAGCTACTTATACAGCGGTAGAGTAAAACTTGTTATCAGGAAGGTGTGTAATACACCCGGGAACTGATATTGGTAAGTGATGTATCTATTTCAGAAAGAACTTAAGTTTGGGCATGTGCTCCGCTTAAGTTCTTTTTTCTTTGGGATTAAATTTTGATCCATAAAAAAAAACAAATAACGATAATTATCACTTTTTAACTTATAAGAATTTAATATCTTTAGAGATTCTAAAATGATCAGAATGATTAATGCCGTAGTTCTGGAAGATGATCCATTGCTGGGTAAAAACCTGACAATGATGCTGGAGGAATACTGTCCAGAGATTAGGGTTATTGCTCTGATCGACTCGGGAAAAATGGCTTTGGATATTCTCCCGTTAATCCATTACGACCTGGTTTTCTCAGATATAGAGCTCGGAGATATGGATGCATTCACCCTTTTCGAGCGGCTTGAAAACTATATACAGCACATCATTTTCATCACGGCTCACGAAAAGTTTGCGGTTGATGCCTTTAGAGTGGATGCAATTGACTATCTGGTAAAACCTGTGGTTCCAGAGGATTTGTTACGGGCTGTTGGCAGGGCACTGGCACATATCGAAGGAAAACAGCAGGGAAACCAAACGGTTAGTCAGGGGGTCTACTCGGTTCAGAAGAGTGGGAAAGTTCTGATTAAAAGTAATGACGAGATTTACTTTCTTTCTCCAGAGAAAATTATCTACTGCGAAGCTGACGGAGCATATACCAAAATATTTCTAACCGATAATTTCTTTGAATCCAAGATTGTTACGATGCATCTAAAAAAGATCGAAGATGTGCTTCCCAAGGAGTATTTTTTTAGAATACATGATGCCATTATCGTGAATACTAATTTTATCGATCATATTATTTATCCCAAAAGGATATGCGTATTAAATCATATTTCCGGATCTGTAAAAACCCAACTTAAAATATCAGAACGGAAATATCAGACCTTTATCGACTTTCTCAGAAAAACCTGAATTTACTACTCTTTTCCCACATCGTTTTTGGATTATTCCACCCTTTTTTCTCCCATTTTTTCCTATTTTTATTTAGGCACAGATTACGCTTATTTCCAAAATCCCTACACCTGTCGGCAAAACGGTATCACCTGCCAAGTGGTTTGCAAATAGTCCTTATTGAGTGAATTATTTGATCATTTTTTTTTCAAATTTGTATAGTCTCAGATTCATTATTCGATCATTTTGGTGCTTGTCTAAACCTGACCTTTGATTTTTTTTGAAGCGTAAATTTTGTTGTTGTTGGCTTTTCCGGAAGGCCAGTAGATTTTTTGACCCTAATCGTTTATATATAGCAGACTCTGGCAGAACAATGGCTTCTGCCGGAGCTCTCAACCGGGGACTATAATGATATTTGTCTAATCTATTTTGGATCCATAAAGTTTGGGGTGTTAAAATGGATTTTCTTAATTCAAATGGCCTAGGACAACACAGGGAGCTTCTCTACCCAATGATTCACTAAATCTCTCACTTTTTCCCAATGGTTATCCAGATGTGGGGAAATGGCCTCGGTGATAATAAAAAAAAATCCCAAACAATCAAACCATTTGTAAAAAAGTTAAAAAATCTGACCTTTGTTTTCAAAAAGTAGTTTAGATTTTCTACCTTTACATTCAGTGGCGGAGGATTTATTCCGTATTTGACTAAAATGGCTATATTTGACCCACAAGTTTTACTAATATTGTGATATGAACATCGAGAACAGTAGCATTAAAAGGGATGCCGTCAGGGAGAATATCCTTAAAATTGCCCAGGAAATTTTCAGTAAGTTTGGTTACAAGAAGACCACTCTTGACGACATTGCCAATGCAGTAAGAAAGGGGAAAAGTTCGCTGTATTATTATTTTAACAGCAAAGAGGATCTTTTCCAGGAAGTAATTCAAAAGGAGGCAGATATTCTTCGTGAGGAGCTCTCCAAAGTTCTACAAAAAGATATTGATCCGGCTGAAAAACTAAAAGACTATGTGATGACTAAGATCACCACCTACCGGCAGTTGGCAAATTTTTACAATGCAATTGAAAACGATACTGCCGCAGTGGAGTTTATCGACAAGATTAAATCACAATACTATCAGGAAGAGATCAGGATGATGAAACGAATCCTCCTTGAAGGGGCTCGTCAACGCAAATTCATTGTTAAGGATTTTACGCTGGTGGCAATCGGAATTACCACAGCTATACGTGGTCTTGAAATGCCTCTCTCCGCCGGTCCTTATCGCTCGACCGATTTGGGAAAGAGTGTTGATTCAATAGTAAGGATAATTTGCTATGGGATTATGAAAAGAGAATAACTGAAAAAAGAGACGTTACTGAAAACGTCTCTTTTTTTTATTTAAAGGATACATCTCCACCGCTTGATTTTTGAATATTCCGCTCTTTGGGATTGCCTGAAACTTTAATATTCCCCCCGCTACTTGCCTGGGCGTTGATTTTTTCGGAGGCAAATACCTTCAAACTAGCTCCACTTGAAGCTCCGGCGTTACAAGTTTTGCTTAAAAATTCAGCTGCTTTTATATTAGAACCACTCGATCCGTCAACATCAAAACTTTCCGTACTCCCCGAAAGTTTAATGTTACCTCCACTATTACCGTCAACGTTAAGTTTATTGGTTATTAGGGACATTACGACACTGACACCGCTTGAAACCGATATCTGGAGTGATGTCATTTTCAATTCTTTTTTGGAGGTTATTTCTGCGCCCGAACTCGCATCCAGCGTATGGATTGATTTAAAGGTAACATACACCTTCTTTGACGCGCAGGAACTAATCCTCTTTTCAGGATAAATTTTTAGCTCATCATTTAAAACTTCTGTCTTTATGTTATTCTGAAGGTTATCATCCGCCTCAACGATTATTTTCACCACTGAATCCTGTGATAGAATTACTTCAATACCTGCACTTGCCGATATTGAAGTGAAAGTTCCGACCTGACGCTCACTTCTTACAACTTTCCTGCTCCCTTTTATTCCATAAAGACAAGAAGCGAACAACAGGCAGATCATTAACAAAGCCCCAACTACAGGGATAATTTTTTTTTTCATAATAGTTGAAATTAATGTAATTAACCGAAAATACCAAACTTATAGTATTAGACGTTAAATTGTTTAACTGGGTTACATTTTTTCATGCAAAAAAGCCCCGAACATTCAGTGATGTTCGGGGCTTCAGAAAAGCGTGCTGAGTTAGCTACTCTTTCAAGGGCTCTTTTTTATTATCCGCTCTGGGTATCTCCTTCGGAGTCTCTGATACAGATGGTTCGTCATCCTCTTTTATGGCCTTTTTAAAGTCTTTCATCCCTTTTCCAATGCCACTCATGAGTTCCGGGATCTTTTTGCCGCCAAAAAGCAGTAATAAGGCTACAACCACAATGACAACGTGTGCTGCTGAAAGTGCCAGTAATATCATTATTTCAAGTTTTATTTGTTTAGGTACAAAAATAGTATTTCCGATGATAAATTATTCAGCCAAAGGTTAAAATATTTAATTCTTTAGCTTCTGCAATTAAAATTTCCCCTGGTACCACTTCCAGAGATCGTTCCCATTTGCATAAACCAGTAATGCAAAAATAATCACCATGCCAACAATCTGAGCATACTCAAGAAATTTGTCGCTTGGTTTGCGGCCAGTAATGATCTCGAAAAGGAGAAACAATACATGACCACCATCGAGTGCTGGAATAGGAAGAATATTCATGACTGCCAGGATGATGGATAAGAATGCGGTCAGATTCCAGAATGATTCCCAGTCCCAGACACTGGGGAATATGTTTCCAATCGCCATAAAGCCGCCAAGCGATTCGTAGGCCTTTGTCTCAGGTGCAAATAGCAGCTTAAATTGTTTCAGATAATTTCCTACAACGTTATATCCCTTCGAAATCCCGGCCGGAATGGATTCAAAAAACCCGTAGGTAATCGTTTTGTATTCAAAGAGACCATCAATTTTATACTCACGCTGAATCCCAAGAGTCCCCAATTTCCCAATGGTTACAGGCAACTTTTTTTCAATCTCCTTCCTCTTGATGAGAAGTTGAACCGTTTTACCCTTCAACACACTCAAACTATCGGAGAACTGATCGTAGAATTCAAAAGTAGAACCATTTAAAGATAGAATCTGGTCCCCAATTTCCATCCCGGCATCACGTGCAGGTGAATCCTTGGTGAATCCAATCACTTTACACTCATAAGGTATCCTCAATTCCATAAAATGGCGGTCAGTCAGCAATTTGGGAATAACTTCGGGTTTAACCGGAATCGTAACCGGTTGTCCGTCCCTTAAGACTTCAACAGTTTTTGCTCCGTTAAGAATGATCGTAGGAACAATTTTTGCGAATTCCTCCACCTCTTTACCGGCAACAGATATAATTTTGTCTCCATTACGAAGACCCATCTCCTTGCCAATTTCACTCACGGTTATCCCGAATCTTACATTTTTGGTAGGAAGATACTGGTCCCCCCAGACAAAAAGAATTGTGGAATAGAGGATAAGTGCAAGAATCAGGTTGAATAAAACACCTCCGATCATAATGATCAGTCGTTGCCATGAGGGTTTAGATCGAAATTCCCAAGGTTCGGCGGGCAATTTCATCTGCTCCTTATCCATTGATTCATCGATCATTCCCGAAATCTTCACATAACCTCCCAACGGCAGCCAACCAACACCGTATTCAGTTTCACCCTTTTGAAACTTAAATAGTGAAAACCAGGGATCAAAAAAGAGATAAAACTTTTCAACCCGGCATTTGAAGGCCTTTGAAAAAATGAAATGACCAAATTCGTGAATAATAACCAATATTGAGAGGCTAAGAAGTAATTGTGCTGCTTTTATAAGAAAAACCATATTTATATATATCAATGTTTTAACTGTAATGTGCCTGCCAATTCACGGGCATAGAGACGTGCCTCACGATCCGTTGCGATATAATCATCGAGGGTTGGACTTTGAATGAAAAAAAGTTTTTGCATCAGCACTTCATTTATATTCCAGATATCTGGAAATGAGATATTCCCTTTCAAAAAAGCTTCAACCGCAATTTCATTCGCAGCATTCAGGATACAAGCCAGATTCCCACCTTTGGACAAGGCTTCGTAAGCAAGTGCAAGATTACGAAAAATTTTTGTATCGGGAGCTGAAAATGTTAAAGAGGGGAAATCGGCAAAATTCAACCGTGGATAATTATTGTTAATTCTTTCGGGAAAGCTGAAAGCATATTGAATAGGCAATCGCATATCGGGCAATCCCAGCTGAGCCTTGATTGATCCATCGCAAAATTGCACCATCGAATGTATGATACTTTGAGGATGAACTACCACTTCAATTTGCTCCGGTTTTAAACCGAAAAGCCATTTTGCTTCGATCACTTCAAACCCCTTATTCATGAGTGTGGCCGAGTCAATTGTTATTTTCGATCCCATCTCCCAACACGGATGTTTCAACGCATCTTTGGGTTCGACGGCTGCAACCTTTCCATGATCCATGCCATGAAATGGTCCACCAGAACAGGTGATAATAACTTTTTCAACCGGATTCATATATTCTCCAGCCAGGCACTGAAAAATCGCAGAGTGTTCAGAATCAACAGGCAAAATATCCACCTTGTTTTGAATGGCCAATCTTGTGATTAAATCTCCGGCAACAACAAGGGTCTCTTTATTTGCAAGGGCTATATGTTTCCCTGCATTTAATGCATTAATGGTTGGGATCAAACCAGCATATCCCACCATTGCAGTTAGTACCAGGTCAATGCTACCCATCTCCACAACCTGATTTAATGCTGTCGCTCCGGCATAAACTTTTATCCCATCGAAGGCTAATGCTTCATTAACGATACCGTATTTTTCCTCGTTGGCAATAACAACAACATTGGGGTGGAATTTTTTGGCCTGTTTGATGAGCAATTCCACATTATTAAAGGCCGTTAAGACTTCAACCGAGTACTTATCCCTGTTATCTTCAATTACTTTAAGCGCCTGCTGTCCTATAGATCCGGTCGATCCAAGTATTGCAATATTCTTCATGTCAGGGGATTTAGAATTTGATGTAATCTTCGGGATTTGTCGATATTCCATTTAGCCACATTTCGAAATGGAGATGGGGACCTGTTGTCTCTTTTCCTGAGTTTCCCATAATCGCAATGGCTTCACCGGCCCGAACCTTGTCGCCCTGAATTTTTAGAAGTTCAGCATTGTGACGATAAACCGTGATCAGATTCTGCTCATGCTGGATGTAAATTACATACCCTGTATCAATGGTCCAACCTGCAAAAATTACTGTTCCGTCAAGCGCCGCTGAAATTCGTGAATTCAGTTTCCCCACGATATCCACTCCGAAATGGCGGTTGCTGACATCAAATTTTCCGGTAACCATTCCGTTTAAAGGTGGGAAAAACAATAATCCGGCTACCCCCCCTTTGGGTGCAGGATTCGAATTGAAACCCAGGTTGACCTGTTCCTGAGCAATCTCATCCTTAAAAAGTGAATCGTGATTGTAGCTTTTAAACTGAACCTGATCGGGGCGCACTGCAGTGGCACGCTTAACCGCTGTATCAGAGGAAACTTCGCCAGCAAGCATGGCCCTGAAGTCTTTAAAATATCGGTCCCTTCTCAGAATTTCCTGCTCGAGTGAATCCACAACAAGAACATTACGTATCAGCACCTGCCTCATTTTTCCGGTTGGATACCCCGGAATATATTCCCGAAGAGGTGTAAATGCAATCAGAATCGTCACACCGGTAATTATAAAAATTACTGCAAAAACAAGGGCCCCGAGCAATGTCTTTGCGTTGAACCGTACTTGTCTGATTATATGAAGATTAAGGTCATTAAATATAACAATCCTGTAGGGGTTTTGAAATATTTTTTTTATTTTATCCCGTTTCCTTTCTTTCTGCATTCCTGTATTTTTTCAAGAGTGTTCAAACTTACATGAAAATAAAACGATACACAATAATTTGACTGTTTAAGTGATCGTCATCTCTTACTACAACCATAAATTTTCGTAGTTTTGTCTTTTGTCGGGTTAAAAAAAGTTGAAAATTACTTATTATGAAGTTTCAGAAAATGCATGGTCTGGGGAATGATTTCATTTTAATGGATGAAATTGAGCCAGCAAAATATGATTTATCGGCATTGGCACTTCGCTTGTGCGATCGTCATCAGGGAATTGGCGCTGATGGTATTATTTTAATTCTCCCTTCTGAGGTCGCAGATATTAAAATGAGAATTATCAATTCGGATGGAAGCGAAGCGAACATGTGCGGGAATGGTATCCGATGTTTTGCTAAATATGTGTATGACAATCATATAAAAACTGTTCAATCTTTCACGATCGAAACAGGAGCAGGATTGATGATTCCCGAATTGATCGTTCAAGATGGTAATGTTTTGTCGGTTAAGGTCAATATGGGTGCGCCTGTATTCGAGCGTTCAGCGATTCCTATGATTGGTGTTGGCTCAAAGGTGGTCAATGAATCTATTCGGATCCTGGGGAAAGAGGTCAAAATTACCAGCATGTTAATGGGTGTTCCCCATACAATGGTCTTTGTCGATGACCTGGATTCTACAGATATTGTAACGCTTGGCAGGGAAATAGAGAAAGATCCGCTCTTTCCCAAAAAAACCAATGTCAACTTTGTGGAGGTGATCAACGAGCATGAAATAAAAATCAGAACCTGGGAACGTGGAGCGGGGAGTACCCTTGCCTGTGGGACAGGAAGCTGCGCCTCGGTGGTTGCGTCCCATCTGAATGGCAAA
Source organism: Prolixibacteraceae bacterium (assembly GCA_963675995.2). Lineage (GTDB taxonomy): Bacteria > Bacteroidota > Bacteroidia > Bacteroidales > Prolixibacteraceae > JAAFHB01. The sequence goes on from CAXXIY010000001.1 coordinate 1,227,589, forward strand.
ACCGGAAAAATGGTTACGGTTCATGTCACTTTAGGTGATCTTCTGATCGAATGGATCGACGGAGTAGTTTATATGACCGGAACCGCGGACCATGTTTTCGAAGGGGAGATCACCCTTTGAATCTGCAATAATTATTAGAATTTACCAGTGATGGCACAGGAGAAAAAAAGAGTAGCTTTAATATCGGTATTTGCAGCAATTTTTCTGACTGGATTTAAACTCCTTATTGGAATCCTGACCGGAAGTTTGGGAATCCTTTCAGAAGCTTTACATTCAGGTCTTGATCTGGTAGCAGCTGTAATAACCTATTTTTCAGTCCGGATATCCGATAAACCGGCCGATAAGCACCACCATTACGGTCATGGGAAGATTGAGAATTTATCTGCCCTCTTTGAAACCATCCTTTTGCTAATCACCTGCTCATGGATAATTTATGAAGCAGTTAACAGACTTATTTCGGGTGAAACACATATTGAGGTTACTTATTGGAGTTACATTGTTGTAATCAGCTCCATAATCATAGATATCAACCGCTCCCGTATGTTGTCGAAGGTCGCACAGAAACACAACAGCCAGGCTTTGGAGGCGGATGCTCTTCATTTTTCAACCGATATCTGGAGTTCGACCGTGGTATTATTTGGCTTGATCTGTGCCAATTTAGGATTTTATACGGCTGATGCAATTGCTGCATTGGGGGTTGCACTAATTGTATTAGTCGTATCGTACCGGCTTGGGAAAAAATCGATCGATGTCCTACTTGATAAAGCGCCTCTTGATACCCTTGCCATTGTTGAGCAAACGCTTTCGGCTTATCCCGAGGTTAAGCATTTTCACAATCTGAAAATCCGTACTTCAGGAGCAGATACTTTTATCAAATTTAATGTTCATCTGGAGCCTCATTTGACACTTCAGCAGGTCCATGAACTCTGTGACAAAATTGAGCGGGAGCTGGGAGAACTGATTGTAAGAAGTGAAGTTTATATCCATGCCGAGCCCCACGAATAGGTAAAATTTCGGATACTGAATTTGCTATTATTGGTTTGAACTATTTGATTTCTTATTAATATTGCTTAAACTTGTCATTAAACCAATAATTCCTCAGAATCATGATTTCCACAACTCACTTTCATCCAATGTTGGTCCATTTCCCAATTGCGTTAGTAGTTTTCGGATTTATAGCCGAGATTGCTGCAATTTATTTTAAGAAAGAAATCTATTTATCCAGATTTGGGTTTTACCTTTTACTTGCAGGTACCCTAGCTGCACTCTCGGCTGTGGTTACTGGTACTTTTTTCACCGGTGAAATGAAGGGTACTGCTGCCGAGATTCAGGAGACCCACGAATTATTCGCCTGGATAACACTCTGTACTTTACTGGCTGCTGCTGTACTCCGTATCCTTCTTGAGGTGAAAAAATCAGAAAATTCACCGCTAAAAAAATTGTCTTTTATTTTATATGGAATAGGAGCGCTTGCTGTAAGTATTACCGGATTTTATGGTGGAACACTGGTTTACGATTATATGATGCCAATTTAACCAGATATTTGATAGTATTAACAATTTAAAACAACTAAAACAATGAAAAAGATCCTATTTTTTGCTCTGGTATGCCTGATCGTTGCTACAGGTTGCAATCAATCAAAACCTGTTAAAACAATTGAAAATCTTAAAGCTGGTATTAAAGGAGAAACGACAGCCAGCGCCAAATATGGCGCCTTTGCGCTGAAAGCGAAGGAAGAGGGGAATGATACTATTGCCAAACTTTTCCTGGCTGCATCAAAAGCTGAATCAATTCATGCGGCTAATCACTTGAAAGTTCTGGAATCATTAGGAGTTCAGATGGAGGTTATTAAACCCGAATTTGAAGTCAAAACCACAGCTGAAAATCTTCAGGCAGCCATCGAGGGTGAAACCTACGAGTCAACAACGATGTACCCTCAATTTATTGCAGATGCCAAGGCTGAGAAAATTCAAAAAGCCGTAAAATCATTTACCTGGGCTTTCGATACAGAAAAAAAACATCAACAATTCTATCAAAAAGCACTTGAAGCCTTAAAAGCCCATGCTGAATACAAATTGGCATTTGAATATGCGGTTTGCCCCGTATGCGGAAATACCTATGAAAAAGGGAACATCGATGAGAAATGTGCTTTCTGTCAAACGGGTAAAGAGAAATTTATTATTATTTAAAAAAAGGGAGCTTTTGGCTCCCTTTTTTATGGATATTGGATACTCGCTATTGATGGGATACCAATGCTTTCTACTTTTTGCTTCGATTCAGCGCTAAAACCCTATCTTTGCAAAAAATTACAGCATGAGCGAAAGAAAAGTCAGGGTTCGTTTTGCCCCAAGTCCTACAGGTCCACTTCATATTGGCGGTGTACGTACCGCACTATTTAATTATTTGTTTGCCAAAAAACACGATGGCGATTTTATTCTTCGTATTGAGGATACCGATCAAGCGCGTTATGTGCCAGGTGCTGAAGCATATATTCAGGAATCGCTAGCATGGTGTGGAATCCGAATTGACGAAGGTCCAAAACAGGGTGGTCCGTTTGCACCTTACCGCCAAAGCGAACGAAAAGCGCTTTATCGCCAATATGCAGAGCAGTTACTTGAAAGTGGTCATGCCTATTATGCCTTCGATACCCCTGAGGAGCTTGATCTGGCCCGTTCCAATTCCGAAGAAAAAGGCGAGACCTTTACTTATAATGCATTGTCACGTAGCGGGATGAAAAATTCGCTCTCACTACCGGAAATGGAGTGGAAGGAGTTGCAATCATCTTCAGCGCATTACGTAATACGGTTTAAAATGCCGGACAATCTCGATGTAACAGAGGAGGATCTGATTCGGGGTAGCGTCACTTTTAATACCTCACTTTTGGATGATAAGGTTTTGTTTAAAAGTGACGGAATGCCCACCTATCATCTTGCAAATGTCGTCGACGACCATCTAATGGAGATCTCGCATGTAATAAGGGGTGAAGAGTGGCTTCCATCTATGCCGCTTCACGTATTACTTTATCGCGCCTTTGGATGGGATGAGACGATGCCCCGCTTTACTCATCTTCCTTTAATCCTAAAGCCTGCCGGTAAGGGAAAATTGAGTAAGCGTGATGGTGATAAACTAGGGTTCCCCGTTTTCCCTTTATTATGGAAAGATCCAAATACCGGTGAACTCTCGCGTGGCTATCGCGAAGATGGTTATTTCCCCGATGCTTTTATCAATATGCTGGCCTTACTTGGATGGAATCCGGGTACAGAACAGGAGATCTTTTCGATGGAAGAATTGTATCAAACATTTTCACTCGAAAGGGTTGGAAAATCGGGCGCTCGGTTTGATCCTGAGAAAACGAAATGGTTTAACCATCAGTACTTTATTAAAAAAACGGATGAGGAGCTCGGAGCATTATTACTCCCTTTCCTTCAAGAGAAGGGAATTGCGGCTGACCTGTCAATTGCGATTCGTGTGAGCGGGATGGTAAAGGAACGCTGCAACTTCGTGTCTGAAATATGGGATCAGAGTTACTTTTTATTTCAGGTGCCCACCAGCTATGACGAAAAGATCGTTGCCAAACGATGGAAAGATGATGTTCCGGCAATAATGGGTGAGATCGCTCAATTTTTCGAGTTGACTGAACATTGGAACGCACCTCAAATAAAAGAGCCTTTCTCTGCTTATGTAACTTCCAATGGGTGGAATTTTGGTACGGTGATGAATTCATTACGCCTTTGTCTGGTCGGAGGTAGTTTTGGCCCCGATATTTTCGACATCTGTGAAATCTTAGGTCAATCTGAAACTGTTTTTCGTATCCGAAAGGCGATCGATACCATTAACTGTTAATAGGTTAATTTTCTGTTTTGTCAGGAATAACCATGGTTACTTCAAATTTGGTATCTCCCATGTCAGCAGTTAAAAGCCTTGAACTTCCATAGATTAGCCGGAGCCGGTCGTTTATATTGGTCAGTCCGACCCCTTCACCTTTGCGTGTAACTGCATCGGGATCAAAATCATTGATGACCCTGATTTCCATTCGATCACCTGTTTTCCGGGCTTCAAGTAAAATTTCGACCGGTTTTGAAGTTTCGTACACACCATATTTTATTGCATTTTCGAAAATGGGTTGTAAAATCAAATTGGGAATCAAATGGTGCACACATTCATCATCAATATCGAACCGATAAACCAGGTTATTTCCAAACCTGATTTTCTCTATTTGCAGGTACAACCCGATATTCTTTATCTCAACCTCAAGCGGCACCAGGTCATCCTGATGATTACGAAGTGAATAACGCATAAAATCGGATAAGGCGATCACCATTCCATGTGCCTTTTCGGGATTGGTAAGCGTAAGTGAGGCAATCGAATTAAGGCTGTTGAACAGAAAGTGGGGATTAATCTGTGATTTTAAAGCATTGAGCTCGGCTTTTCGTAACTGGTGGTGCCACTCTGCTTCCCTCAGCTGCTTTTGTCGGTTATGCTGGCTGTAAACATAAATATAGAAAATGCTTACCAGCAATGCATAAAATAGAAGACCAATTAAGATCCTTCCTGAAATCTGACTATTTAAATATCGTGTATACCCGGTATTGTTGATGAGGGTCTTTACGACTATTCCGGAGGTTATCAACCACAATGCAGTAAAGACCATGGAAGCGACCGCATGACTTGACAGCATTTGAACTGGTGTACTCTTTTCCGGATCGTTGTATCTGACAACATACCAGACTGCCATTCCCAAAATTCCAAGAACACCTCCAAATATCAATCCGTCGCAAAATGCAACTGACACAGGCAGTATATGATAAAAACTATTATATACTGCCTGTGCGCTGCCTGTTGCAAAAGGGAATAACCAATAAATCACTCCCGAAAATCTGTTTACTGTAACGGGATGGTCCACGAAAAATAGTTTAATAATGAGATCTTATATTGAACTTTACATTAACCACTTACGGCATGGTAGTAAGTTCCCCTCCGCCAAAGATGCAGCTCCCTTTGATCACCACAATCTTTCCGGTTCCGGTTCGTGAAATAACTGAATAGCCGCGCTTGTCTTCAAAACCTCCAAAAATGGGAGCCACTTCAATTTTAACATTCCAATCCTCAGGAACAATGATCTTTGTACCTCCGAAAATGGTGACAACGTCAATGGTACACCCTTCAACAGGTTTGGCATAGCGAAGGTTAATTTTTGATCCACCAAATATTGCCGTGATTTTACCCCCCTGGAAGTGGTCGGATACAACTGAAATGTTTCTGCCGCCAAATATGGCTGTCTCATCAATAAAATCGGTGGAGTTACTGGTAACATTATTGAAGTCATCGAAAGGATTTCTCCGGTGTTTACGGCTCCTTCCGAGAATAAAAGATAATCCAACCACTAAAATTAAAGCTGGCCAGAAGTTTTCTTTCATGTTTTCAGGGATATCGATCAGGAAGAAGAGTCCGATTGATATTAAAATGATGGCTGGCGTATAATCTCTGCGAGCAAGTTTATACAGTCCAATCACGATCAATATCATCTGCCAGCTAATCAGGTACCTCGAAATCTCGTAATCGAGCCATCCATAATTCCTTGCAATCAGTGCAGCGCCAATACCAACCAAAATAACCCCTATCAGTGTTCTGGAATCGCCGCCTCGTCTCTCTTTTCTTCCTGTTGAAGTTTCAATTTTCTCAGGGTCTTCGTCTAATCTAATCATTGTGTTTGTTTTTATCTGTTTAACTACTTGGATTATAAACTCACACAAAACTAATCAGCGTGTTGACCCTTTTACATTCAAAATCGGTGAGTAGCAGAAATAAGTCGGCGAACGGCGATTATTCCCCTTCAGAACCTCTTCCGGAAGCGAAAATCATCGATCGCAATTCGTTGTTGAGTTTCTTCTCCCCGATGAGTTCCTCCAGTTTTAGGTGCATCCTGTAACGCCAGTAGTGCTGTGCAATGGCTGGAACATTGATTCTCTCCCCTTCTGTATTATCCCATCTGAGCTTTCCATCCATCGCCAGCAGGTCCTGAATTGGAAATATTGCCCACATTGCCGGCGAATAGAGGTGCATGTTCAAAATATCACGGGCCACCCAGGGTTCCATAAAATGGGGAAATTCCCCTTTTTGACCCATCACGAGTCGGAAGAACCTTTCACTCTGTACCCGATCCTCCTCCCACCATCCCCGAAGGGTTGACATATCATGTGTAGAGGTGGAACAAACAGACAAATATGGGGCGTCTGCCGGATGGCCAAATTCGACATTCGGGTCTTTAGGCATTCTTTGAATCTCGAGACTTAAGATCCCCAGGTTACGCAGTACTCCCGGAACACAATCGGGTACCATACCCAGATCTTCTCCGCAAATGAGCATATCAGTTGATTTCATGATTGCAGGCAATATCCAAAGCGCCTGTTCTTTCCAGAAATCTTCATGTCTGTGATAGAAAAATTCGACATAGAGATCATCAAGAGCATAACGGGTCTCCGCCTTCAAATTAAGGTATGAATTGGTATTATGAAATCCAACCCGTGGGTGAAACAGATTGGGGCGATAAGGGTCGCGTAAGAAAAGGACTTCAGCTAGCAATGCGCAAAGGCCGTCACGAATACGGGTCTCTTTACCTGTGAGTTCGTTGCCATTTTTGAGACTTCTGAAAAAATCCCATACTTTACGCTGGGTATTGAATTCAGGTTTTAAATTATATTTTCCTGGTTCATATTCTAAAAGGTATTCGGCTTTAACTTCCTTTGTCTCCTCGCCAAACAACTCCCAAAGAAAATAGTCGCGGATATAAGGTCTGGTAAATCGCTCTTCATTAAATATAATCCCATTATCAATAATTTCATCCCGGCTAAGTGGCAAGGCTGGTCTGAAGTGTCCCATAATTCCCTGAATCTGATCTGATGGAATCTCCCAGATCCGGAAGAATCCAAGGATATGATCGATGCGGGTCGCATCAAAGTAACGCGCCATTTTTTTTAGTCGCTTATCCCACCACGTAAAATTGTCGTCAGCCATTTTCTTCCAATTATAGGTCGGGAACCCCCAATTTTGCCCCAGATCGGCAAATTCGTCAGGAGGAGCGCCTGCCTGCTGATCGAGGTTAAATAATTCGGGATGTGTCCAGGCTTCCACGCTATCGGGACTTATTCCAATGGGGATATCACCTTTAAGTACGATGCCATTTTGACGGGCATAGTCAGCAGCTTCGAGTAATTGCTTGTGCGCGTGATACTGGATAAAATAGTGTACCGCTATATCAGCAAAATGCGGCTGATTTTCAGAACATAACAAATCGATTTCATCTTTGTTATAAACTGAAAAACCGGTCCACTTTCTGAAATTGGCTGTTTTATTTTTATCGCGCAGGTAGCAAAATGCTGCGTAAGGGATCAGCCAATCTTTGTTTTCTTCAAAGAATTTCAGAAAAGGGGGATCGATAAGGAACAAATCTCTTTGCTGATCAAAAATGAGCTTAAAGAACTTCGATTTAACCTTATGAATATCTTCGTACCGAACTGTCTCAAGCGCATCAAAGCCCGACAGTGCCTGAACAAACCCGATCATCAGACTTTCATCATCCAGCACTCCAATTTTTGTAATATTCAGGTAGACAGGGTGCAGCGCGATAGTTGAAATTGATTTATAGGGATAAGTGTCGATCCAGGTATGCGTAGCCACGGTTTCGTTCAAGGGGAGTAACTGAACCAGCTTTAATCCCGTCAGTTTTGCCCAGTCCACTAATTTTTTAATATCGGGAAACTCACCAATTCCACCACTTTTCTCGGTCCGAAGTGAAAAGACGGGAACGGCAACCCCCGCCCCCTTCCAATGGATAACTGGAAACCTGAAATTTTCATCGGAATGAATTTTCATGCTTTTTGGTTCCTTGCACACAAAATCTCTGATCATCCGGTTATTTCCCTGTTCCCAAATTGCAATCTGCTTTTTTACGGTATTATAGACAACGTATTTAAATTGAAGTGGAAACTTCAGTTTGTCGGCATCAATTTCGATCCTCCAAAGTGGGAATTGAGAGTCATCCATTAATAATGTGTACTCATCCATCCAGTTTCCCAGGAGTGTCTGGTCTCCAAGAATACCAATTTTACAATCGGGATTGACCCTGGGAACATTTATTTGAATCAATAATGTTTTCTGGAATTGAGGCTCCTGTTTAACCTCCACCTCTTTGGTTTTACGGGCCATTAATACCTCTGTGAAGGCTGAGGAGAATAGAGCAATGTCTGATTCGCGTCTGGCTCTCCAGAAATCACGGCATCTCACCTGATCCAAAATCTTTTCTCCCGTATCGAGTACCCGGTTTTTTCCACCTTCCCAAATAAAATTTCCGTGGTCATCTTTAACGAGATATTTATATTCGAGTCGCTTGCGGGCAGGGAATTCGCACTCAACCTCCCATTCACCCGAAACATGTGTCTTCATCGGCAGCGCATGAGCGGGATCCCACTCGCCGAACTCAGGGGTAGATCCGCAAACGCATATTACCTGACCCCATGAAGTCTGGTAATCGATTTTAAATGATGTTTTCATACGTAAATTATTTGTTTTTAAAGGTCGTATGGAATCCCGCCTTGCGGGATGGCTTAATTTCACTACCTGATACACGATCCTTTTGGGTTTGTGATGATACCATCAGGACTGTGCAATGGCTTTTGATGACAAAATACGCTTAAATGATCTTAGAACAAATCAAAACCTTTGGTATAGATTAGACGTTGTAATATTATCGAATTTATTTTGTATAAAAAATGCTTAAAACACATGATTTCGCAACTGCTCCAATACCGACCCTCATCCGCCGGATAGCTATACCTGCAAGTGTTGGATTTATTTTTAACACCCTTTTTAACGTGGTAGATACCTGGTACGGTGGTAAAATATCTACTGCGGCACTTGCTGCAATGGGGTTAACGTTCCCCGTTTTCTTTATCATTCTGGCTATGGGAGTAGGTATGGGTACCGGCACAACGGCACTTATTTCTCAGTCTCTCGGTGCGGGGCGCAATGACGAAGCTGAAAAGTATGGTTTCCAGGCAGTAACTTTTTCAATCATCAATTCAATATTCCTTACCATTATCGGATGGGCCATTGCCCCATTCCTATTCCGTATTTTAGGCGCTACTGACCAATATCTTGAAATTTCGGTAAAATACATGAATACCATCCTTTCCGGTACCGTATTTTTCCTGATCAATAGTATTCTAAACTCTTTATTGACTGCAAGGGGTGACACAAAGACCTACCGGAATTATTTAATCGTTGGCTTCGTATTAAATCTCATTCTCGACCCCTGGTTTATTTATGGGGGACTGGGTTTTCCTCCCCTGGGAATCCGGGGAATTGGCTACTCTACCGTTCTGATTCAGTTTATCGGTGCAATTTATATGGTGGTCATTACCCGGAAATTAAAAATATTCGGAAATGCAAGGTTCAATGATTTTATACCCCGTCGTAAATACTTTTCAGATTTGTTTGGACAGGGTTTCCCCGCAAGCCTGAATATGCTGACGGTAGCCATTGGAATCTTTGTAATTACCTATTTTGCGAGTCAGTTTGGAAAGGAGGCTGTTGCCGCATATGGCATTGCTACACGAATTGAACAGATTGCCCTGTTACCGACCATTGGACTGAATATCGCCGCCCTTACACTGGCCGGACAAAATATGGGGGCAAATCGGCCCGAAAGAGTATATGAATCGTGGCGTTTGAATATCGGGTACGGATTAACAATTATTTCATTTGGAACAATCGCAGTTTTGCTTTTCGCGCGACCGTTGATGCGTTCGTTTACTGCTGATATTCATGTTATTGAAATAGGTATTGAATACTTGCGAATTGCAGCACTTTTCTTCTTCGCTTATGTCTTTCTCAATATTTCTGTCGCCACTTTGCAGGGGATGAAAAAACCGTTGTATGCTATTTTCGTGGGCGTTTACCGCCAGTTTCTGATGCCGCTCCCCTTGTTCGTATTCCTTGCAATCTATCTCGAATGGGGAACAAAGGGGATCTGGTGGGGTATCTTTTTGGTCAATTGGAGTGCCGCTATTTTTACCTATTTCTATACAAAAAGGGAGATTCAGCGGATCATTAAATTTGGTAGTGATCCCCTATAATCAGATAAATTTAATGATAAGTTATTAAAAGTGTGTCCAAAAACTCTGTGGTTTCTGTGTGGTCCACAGTGTAATTGCCTGTTTCACTGATTAGAACCTGCACAGACATCAGCGTTTCACAGAGAGAAAATGAGTAATTTAGAAGCTTTTGGACACTCTCTTGGTTTCAACACCTAAAAATTATGATTTTTTGAATCCGTCTTTCAATGAGACAATCCGGTTAAAGACCAGATGATCATCTGTTGTATCGGGATCGATATTAAAATATCCCAGTCGTTCGAACTGAAAACTGTCAAGGGCCTTTCCACCTTTAACAAACGGTTCAACATAACAATTGGTCAATACTTTCAGTGATTCAGGATTGAGAAATTCGAGAAAATCTTTCTCCTTATGACCTGACGGATCGGGGTCGGTAAACAAGCGATCGTACAAACGTACCTCAGCTTTTACCGCCTGTGCAACTGCCACCCAGTGAAGTGTTGCTTTTACTTTTCTTCCGTCGGGTGAATTGCCACCTTTGGTTTCAGGATCATAAGTGCAATGTAATTCAACAACCTCACCCTTATCGTCTTTGATAACCTCGGTACATTTTATAAAATAGGAATAGCGTAGCCTCACCTCGCGACCTACCGAGAGACGGTAGAATTTATTGGTAGGATTTTCCATAAAATCCTCCCTTTCGAGGTAGATTTCACGCGAAAACGGCACTTTGCGTTTACCCATGCTTTCGTCTTCCGGGTTATTGATTGCATCCAATTCCTCTATCACTCCTTCAGGATAATTCGTGATGACCACCTTGATCGGGTCAATAACACCCATCACCCGCTGTGCCCGTTTATTCAAATCTTCACGAATACAGTACTCCAGTACTGCCACGTCGGTCACACCATCTACCTTGGTAATTCCCACCATATCTGAAAAAGCCCGCATTGCCTCAGGGGTATATCCGCGCCTGCGTAAACCGCAAATGGTCGGCATGCGGGGATCATCCCATCCTTTGACTGTACCCTCTTTGACCATCTGCAAAAGCAACCGCTTCGACATGACCGTATAGGTGATATTCAACCGTGAGAACTCAATTTGTCGCGGCCGATAATCCGAATCTTTGAGTTCGTCAATAAACCAGTCGTATAGTGGACGATGCACTTCAAATTCAAGTGTACAGATCGAATGAGTGATCCCTTCCCAATAGTCGCACTGACCATGGGCATAATCGTACATCGGATAGATGCACCACTTATCTCCCGTTCGGTGGTGGGGTTGTTTCAAGATTCGGTACATCAACGGATCACGCAGATGCATATTGGGAGACGACATATCAATCTTTGCTCTTAAAACACAATCTCCTTCATTATAGAAACCGTTTTTCATTTTGGTAAATAGCTCAAGATTTTCTTCAGGTGAGGTGTTCCGATAGGGACTGTCAATTCCAGCTCTTGTGGGTACCCCCTTTTGCTCGCTGATCACCTCCGGACTCTGGAAATCGACATAAGCCTTTCCTGCCTTAATCAATCTGACCGCAAATTCGTAAAGCCGATCAAAATAATCGGAGGCATAAAAGAGCCGGTCATCCCAGTCGAATCCAAGCCAGCGAACATCATCCATGATCGAATCAACATATTCGGTCTCCTCTTTAGTAGGATTGGTATCATCGAACCGAAGATTGGTTAATCCTCCAAATTTTCTTGCAGTTCCGAAATTCAAACAGATTGACTTTGCATGACCAATATGCAGATAACCATTCGGTTCAGGAGGGAAACGCGTGTGAACTCTTCCCCCGTTTTTCCCTTCGGCAAGATCATCGATGATTTGCTGCTGTATAAAATTCTTTGGAAGTTTTTCCTCCTGAGTGAGGCCCATGTTGTCAATTTCTGCCATAACAATTTAATTATCTTAAACCATAAACGGTACATCCCCCAAAAACAGATGTTCGCGGATGAAAACCTGCTGTAAAAGTAATAAGAGTAAAACAAAAAGGGGTATAGTTTCAATTGTTAATTGAAAATTTAAAAATAGATTAATTTTGGCACGGATATAATATTCAAATCAAAAAATGGGAAAGATAGAGATTGAAGGGATGGAGTTTTATGCCTTCCATGGCCATTTTGCAGAAGAACAGATTGTTGGCAATCGGTTTATCGTTAATCTGACCCTGTTTACGGATTGTACAAAAGCTTCAGAAAGTGATGATCTTGCTGATGCACTGGATTATCAGACGGCCTACCGGATTGTGCAGGAGGAGATGAAGATCAAATCGCATCTGCTTGAACATGTAGCTGGCCGCATCCTCGATCGGCTTTTCGACAGCAACAAATCGATCGAAAAGGCTAAAGTGAAAATTTCGAAGTTCAATCCCCCCATGGGTGGACAGATAGAACGGGTAAGTGTTTCACTAAAACGGTAGTATTCTTCTTACTTTATAATCTGTAACCAAATTAAACGATGGTTGTTTTTAAGAAAGATTTTTAATTATCTTTGCCGCCACATTTACGGTCGGTTAGCCGAGTGGTTAGGCAACGGTCTGCAAAACCGTCTACGGCGGTTCGAATCCGCCACCGACCTCAACCTGCGAGAGACTCCTTGATTGTCAAGGGGTCTTTTTTTTACGTATGGCAGGTTTTGAGACATTTATGGCAGAATTTGAATAAGTAACGTATTTGCCAATCTATAATAAAAATAGTAAGTGCTTATTTAATGTCTTGATTGCTCTCTTCAGCTTCTTTATCTTCTGTTTTATTTTCTGATTTAGTAACTGATTTCATAAATTCGGCTGTATCAGCCAGTAGATTTCTGGTCATTTTTTCAAGTGCTACATTTCTTTCTTTCAGTTTAACGATTTTTTCGAGAGATTCGTTATACTTTTTGTTCAGCTCGTTATACGCATTACTAAGTTTTTCAATTTCTGATGCGTCCTCATCTGACATGAACATGTTTCCTTTGCCGAAGAATAAATAGATCGGATTAACCCTAAACTTTTGCAAAAGTGTCAGAATTGCTTTGGTAGAGAGAATACTTTTATTCTCCAATGAATTATTCAACTGACTTGTTGATGTATAACCCATATGTTTAGCAATATGTGTTGTGCCAAAACCTTCACTTAGAAGCTGTTGTACAATTCGTCCGAAATTTTGGGCTAAATCTGCCCTAGTAACTAGTGCCATTCAGTAAATTATTACGTAAGATATATGCAAATATAAGTAAAACAATACACAAAAAAGGTAGAATACTATTTAATTACTCAGAAATATAGCTGTAATTGAAACAATTTATTCTTTTTTACGTATAATAAAGAAATAAGTTACTAAATAAATAAACTATGAGCAACTGAATTTCAAACAAGTATTCCACCTAGAGGTTTTTTTACTTCCATTTGATTATTCGTTTTTGAAGCATCTTTTGTTCAAATATCATTAGTTGGTTCTTATAAACAATTATGTGGTGATGAGATGATTTTCACACAATGGAATTATTATGTCTTGTTTTAATGAACCCAATTTAATCGTTGAGGCAAATTATGTATGAATGAAAAATTGATATAAACTGATTCAAATATTTATTAAATAATAACTTATCAATGTATCTAAATGTGTTTTTTGGGTACACAGTATCAGCGTAAACTTTTAAAAAATATAATATGATAAAATTTGATCGAATAAAATTGTTGACAAAAGCCAATTATGTTTCATGGATGTGCCCAAAATTGGTCAACTCAGCTACAAGACCAAATACTATTAATCAGAAGCACCCTTTTAACCTCTTCATGCACCTAAGACCAGATCGAAATGAAGCCATAATAGAATTTTCAGCAAAGATTCTGTTGGATGAGTACGTTAATTTAATTTCAGCTGATACTATTCGGCAATGTTTTGAAAATATTATTGAGTTGGGATATTGTAGTATGGATATAGACAACATATTGATTGACAGCAAAATTTTATCGTGCGATGTAACATTAGACATTGAGGGAATTAGTCTGCCAGAGAATTTTAGGCAGATATTAATTTCCAACCTTAATAATGTTTCAACATTTACAGTACAGAAATATCTTAATTGTGGTTATTCTGTTTCCAATATGCTGAAAACAAAGCACTTGAAGGTGAGATTATCAATTTACAATAAATTAAAAGAAATGCAAACAGCTCCCAATCGAGGTTTTTTAAAAATGTGTTCAAGACCAGAAAACCTATTGGAGTATTTTAAAGGTAAATTCAGAATAGAAACAAATTTTCGGAATTTTAAACAAATAAATGAATTTTGTGGTACAAAGGATAATCGTTTGATGGACGTGTTAAATTCTAATCGGAATCCATTACTTTCAATCTTTGATAAGATTTTTACTCTTGATAAAGAAAATAGTCCCCACTCAGTAAATGAAAATCATACATTATTTGATTTTGATTCTATTAATCAATTGAGGGATGCTTTATTACTTAAAGAATGTGGTAATGACATTAAACTGGTGGTTGAGGTCTTAAATAGTTACTATTCCCCTAAAACGAACAAGCGAAAATATATTAAAGATTACAAGAAAATTCTTAATGCCTTACCTAAAAACACTCAAAGTAGAATGATTATAGGGTGTATTAGAGATAAATTGAGTGCATAAAATAAACCAATATTTCGACCATTTATACGTACTGAAATAGCTTTTAAGATTACTTTTCAGTCCAGTTAAGCAATAAAAATTAAATATTGCTTGAGGGGTCGTTTTATTTAATTACTTGAAATAAAGCTATAATGCAAGAAAGTGATTTGTGAATTTCAGTGCATAGTGTACCTACATGAGTGTGATCGTACCAGATACAAAAAAGTTGAGCAAAATAGTGCACACACAAGGAGATTAAGAAAGTTATTTCATCTTTTACTGGGGCAAGTGGTCTTGATAATGGCTTTGAAAATGCATATTTTAATGTCTCTTGGGCAAATGAATACCATAAAGATATAAAAGTATCAAATTAAAAAAATACAAATTTGGCAGAATTTGAGACTGTAAAATGAACTCTGTCTAAAGCAAAAATTAGTTATAATTGAACTTTAGACAACAAGAGTTATGGAATCAGAAGAATTTAAGACGATGCGAGACAAAGCTCTTCAGCAGCTGATGAGCGGTCAATCCTTAACGGGCAAAGATGGCGTTTTTGCCCCTTTACTCAAACAATTTTTAGAGAGTGCTCTTGATGGTGAAATGGCAGCTCATTTGAACGAACACGAACGCAGCCAGGGGAATAAGCGAAATGGCAAAGGAACCAAGACGTTAAAGACCAGCGATGGAATGGTCTCCATTTCGACACCACAGGACAGACAAAGCAGTTTTGAGCCCCAAATCGTCAAGAAAAGAGAAACCGTTCTTGCCGATAACCTGGCTCCTAAAATTATCGGATTATATGGTCTTGGGATGAGTTTTCGGGATATCTCACAACATATCAAGGAGATGTATGATGTTGAGATCTCACATGATACCTTATCCGAGATTACCGACCGTGTTATTCCTTTAGTAAAAGAGTGGCAGAACCGCCCGCTTGAAGCGGTCTATCCCATTGTCTGGCTTGATGCGATGCACTACAAAGTGCGTGACGGAGGAAAGGTTGTTTCCAGAGCAGTTTACAACATACTGGCCTTGAATACAGAAGGTCATAAGGATTTGATTGGTATGTATATCTCTGAGAGTGAAGGTGCCAATTTCTGGCTCTCAGTGCTAACCGATATCAAAAGCCGTGGAGTCAAGGACGTATTGATAGCCTGTACGGATAATCTGACAGGATTTTCCGACGCAATTTTAAGCGTATTCCCTTATGCAGAGGTTCAAACTTGTGTTATCCATCAGATTCGAAACTCCTTAAAATATGTCGCCTCAAAGGATCAGAAAGCCTTTATGAAAGACCTCAAAATCGTTTATCAAGCACCAAATAAAGCTCAGGCAGAGGACGGATTAATAAGGCTCGAAGAGATCTGGGGAAAAAAATATCCGATAGTGATCAAATCCTGGAATAATAACTGGGATAAGTTATCGACTTATTTTCAATACGATGAGTATGTCAGAAAGATTATTTATACCACAAATGCCGTAGAAGGCTTCCATCGTCAGGTTCGAAAAGTGACCAAAACAAAGGGGGCATTCCCTAATGATATGGCACTTTTGAAGTTGATTTACCTTACCGTTGAAAATATCTCCAAAAAATGGACACAGCCTGTTCCAAACTGGGGTTTGACAGTTCAGCAATTATCCATTAAATTTGGAGACAGAATGAGAACAGAATTGTAAGTGATTAGCTATCGTCTGCAATCTCTTTTATCAACCTGAAACGCAAAAGTAGACAGATTCTGTCTTCTGTCAAGGGTATATAAACGGCTTCGTGCCTCAGCCGCCCTTGACAAAACCCAGAATCTACCTGAAAAGCATTTAAGGATTGAGGAAAGAGAAAATTTGTAGATTTGACCAGCCAAAACAAAAACAATCAGACAGAGTTCAGATTACACTCCCCAGAATTTGTTTAGTCCTGCCGATAATGTTCCCACGATTGCTCAGTTGTGGAGTCAATATTTGTTTCAACAAATAAAAGCCCAGCAGCTGAAAGTTCTCCAATTTTTGTAAAAGGAGCCCATTCACGTTTTTTAATAAGTTTCGCTTTTACGAAATGTGATTCTTGGAATTGTAATTCATATTCCTTTCCAATACTATTATGTGTTTCAAAATGCTCTTTCGACATCAATATATTGTCTTTATAAAGAGATGAGGTTGTAAGCATTGCTCCAATAAAAAAATCCTCATCCTTTTCAGAAAGAAAAATAATAGGATGAACTGCATCAGAATGTTTTCTGCCTCGATATATTTCACCTTTTTTCATACAGCGTAAAATTTATATTACTTAACTCGAATGTTGTTTACAGAATTACTATCGAAATTCAAAATTTTTTGAAAATTTGAGGATTGATTTTATATAGTATACTTAATAAAATAGAAGATGGCATTTCACTAATCAAAATTAATTATACTTCTTTTTTGGAAAACATAAAATTAGTATTAATTTTATTACTTTCATAATCTTAATTTTTACCATATGAACCTTGATGCTAATTTCTGGAAAATGACTGGTGAATACAGTCGAGAAATTGAAGAACCTGAAGTAACACTTTCAAGAGCTCGATTCTTAAAGTCAAACGGGTTATTCGATATAGCAATTAGTGATTATATCCATTATTTGAAGAAATGTTCGGCAGATTCATCGGCTTACCTAGATTTAGCTGAATGTTATCTATTTTTGAGTGATCTTATTAATGCAGTAGAAAACTTCGAGAAAGGCTTTGAACTGTGTGATGGAGATTATCCTGAATCCTATCTATGTAATTATGCAAACTGTTTGATCGAGCTTACAGAATATGATTTAGCAATGAGCATCGTTGATGTATTATTAGATCAGAATCCGAATCATGAGATGGGTATTATCACAAAATGCAGGATTTTAATAGAACTAAAGGACTTTGAGAAAGCTTTTAATACAATAACAAAAGCGATAGAGTTAAATAATAAATATTATCTTTCTTGGGCTACAAGACTTAAAATTGATTTTGAACTAGAGTATTATGATATTGCAGTTAAGGATTATAAAAATGCTCTCTCGCTAAATCCTAATCTTTCCTTTGATTATCAGAGAGTTTATGCTATGGTTTTATATAAACAAAGAAGATTTGACGAGGCAAGAAAAAATTTTCAAAATGCAAGTGAATTAGGAGATAAGCGATCAAGTGAACTACTTAAAACATTATTTTGAAATCATCATATAATTTGACATAAATTAAATACTTGTTTGAGAATTCAAAAGACCATATTTTTGGGCAATGCGTTTAGTTTTAATAATGGTTTTGTTACTGGCGTTAGTGATTTTGCTTATTTCCCTTATTGTTCTGTCTTTGTTTAGGTATTTAATGATTTCTTTGGGTTTATCCTTGCTAAGAAATTCATATTCATTTTCTGTACTTTTTTCTGGCCGACCAAGCTTACCTCCTTTTTGTACATAAACAGCTCTTCCTGTGGATGTTCTTTCTTTAATGTTCTCTAGTTCCATTTCATATAGGCTTGACATGATCGAGCTTATCATTTTCCAGATTGGATTTTTCCTGTTATTAGGTCTGCTTTGTAAACCTAGGTTTAACACATTAACATTGATTTCAAATCCTTCGAGCCACTCTAAAGTTTTAATGACATCACCAGTATTTCTGCCTAGTCTGGAAAATTCCTCAATAACTAATTCGGAAACACTACCAGTTTCAACCAATTTCATTAACTCTTTACCTTTTTCTCTCTCTTTAAATGGTACTGTGCCTGAAACTTTATCAAAAAGAACTAAATCGTACTTTTCCTGATCTAACGTAAATCGGTCGCCTGTTTGTTGTAACGTTGAAACTCTGTTGTATTTTACCTTCATTTTAGTATATCATTTGTTTCCTATTAAATCACACATTAAAAATACACTTTATTATCCATTAAACCAAAGAAAATGATGAAAATATTGTTGCCTTTTTAGTTAAGATTAAAATGACAACATCTATTGGGTTAGACCCCTCCCTTCCTCTCCCCCCTCTTCCTACCCCCTTCCATAGGTGGTTGGGTAGGTTAGCCTCAACAAACGTATCTGGCTAAAAGATTTTTTTTTTAAAATAAGGTATTTCTGAGTTAGGGGTGCATCATGACTTTTTTCTTGGCGAAAAAAAAATGTAAAAAATTTTTCCATTGCATAAATTAGCTAGTTCTCCCCAACTGCTCAAATACTCGGTTAGCAAATTCATCATCATCAATACGTAAATAGTGCATCGTATGCCTGACTTCTTTATGTCCTAGCATCATTTGAATATCACCTATGTTAACCCTGTAATCAAAATAGTAGGTACTGGCAAATGTTTTACGTGCCATCTTTGAGGTTATCATAAAGTCAAGGCCTACCAATTGGCTAATGATTTTCAAATTTTTATCAAAATTATTCAACGAAAGATTTAAGGGAAAATTTGAATTTGATTTTATGCCATACTCTTTCAAGATCGTTTTTCCTATGAAGCAATCTTTGTCTAACACTGGAATTCCTTTACAATAGCTGTTGTTCTTTGCCCTTCGGTATGATATGTATGAAAGATTACCTTTATTCCTCAACGTGAATTTTATCTTGTTAACGTCAGAAACATACATTCCAACGGAACACATAAAAAGGAAACAGTCTAAAGTTCTTTTTATATTCATAATCTTTGTTTCACGCTGTTGTATTTGCAACGACACTGGAATAGTTTTTGCTGTTTTATACGCTGGAAGCTGAATTTTATTGTTCTTAAAATCACTCCTTAGTAATATTAGCTTATTCATTTCATTAAAAGTCAGAGACCTATCATCTTCGTCTGTCTCTTGATTGTCGTATTGCTCGGTGAAGCATGATTCAATGTAAGTTTTATCTACATTTACGCCATTTTGGCTCTTTATGTATGTCAGGTATTCCTTTAGTCGGGTATGAAGTTTAGCTCTGTAATTGTGCGATAATGGTTGCATGAAATCAAAGAAATCATTGAGAACAGATGAGTTAATTTCTTCGGGTAACTCACTTTTTCGGCATTCCTTTAGGAATTTCTTAAAATATTCTATTGCCTTGATGTAACTATTTATGGACGAATTAGATAAGTAGCTATTAGACCTTCTGTTGAAAGTCTTTCGTTTCATATCCACAAATTCATCTTTGTAATTGAAAAGGTGGCTTGACTGTTTCTTTCTTTCAACGTAATAATTCACGTAATTGGACGTGAGATCATAAGTGATCGTTTTGTCAGCGAAATATTGCTCAATATCACGTTTAAATTCAACCAAGTAATTTTCATATTCGGCTCGTGATCCTTTAGCAATATGTTTTTTTATCCGATCTTTGAAATCAGCATGTCGGATATGAAATTTTACAAACCCTCTTTCTTCAAGTAAAGTGATTTTGAATTGTTTTTTGTCTGATGTTTGCATAAAAAGTAATTGTTTGCCTCATTATACGCAATTACTTACTTTTATGTTTCAAGATATGGCAATTAAATTACTCTATTGTTTAATTTTAATAGATTGAATGTCATGTTTATGTAACCTATTCAATTCTTAATTAAGAAATAAAGTAATGTGTTACTGTACGCCACCGACCTCAAAAATAAATCCGATAGCACTGATATTCAAGGCTATTGGATTTTTTTATTGCTACAATGCCTACTAACAAGCTTCACCCCGGCCCCCATTGATAGAGAGGTTGAAAGCCCCAGCCCATCCCCAAAGAGAGAGACCTACAAAAATTGATATGCCCTCTGATTCAGTCAGGAAGCGTTTTTACAAATCCGGGATGCCCTTTCATTCAGATGGGATGGGTTCTGACAAGTTCAGGATGCACTTATTGGTAAGAACGGTACACCTGTTATTAAATGAGGTACATCTGTCAGATCAAACATAAATTTGATGCAGTTTAAGTAGGCTGCACAAAACATGTTAAAAAACAGCTAATTAAATTGATTTTATTAAAATCAGATGAATTTTTATTGATAAATTTGGAGGGATAAAAGGTGAGGTCTTTAGTGAGAAAAAAATGGGCAATGTTTGTAAAAGAAGATGTTGCAATTGACAGAATTTGGCGTAATGGCAGAGTCAAGACTTTTGAAGGTCTTTTGAAAAAATGGTTTTTAAGATCGAACAACTTTTTTTAAGAATAGAGACGACATGATAAATTCAATAATTTTTCTTCTTCTTTTATTTCTGCCATTGATATTCCAGTTAATCTATGGGATTAAGGCGATTAAGTGCTCCATCTCTTTAAGTTTTTGGCAAGTAAGTTTAATAAGTTTGCTTGGACATGTATTTTTTGCAATTGCGAACCTTTATCTAATAAGTGTATTATTAAGACATGCCAATAATAGAGAGGGATTGGGTTGGATCTTTGCTTTTGGAACTGAATTATTCGTTGGATTCGTTTTATTAATGGTGATGCTTGTGCAACGATACATTCAATATCGCAAGAATAAATACACTCATTAAATGACTTGTAATATTTCAAATGATCAAAAATGAACCGGCACACGGCAAAATACCCAAGCCAGAGTTCGGATGCTCGATTGAATAATATGTTATATTAGGAGTATGGAAATTCGTTTGTTATTCAGTGGATTAAAATCGCTGCACGCATGGATTGGGAAACGTAATGCTCCTGGATAAAAGAAATGGCTTCTGTTAGAAATCTTCATTCCTATGATTATCAATATCTTTAGTTCATAAAAAAATAAGACTTTATCTGGTCTCTTAAGAATTCGCGGATATTTCGATGAGAAATTCGCTGAATTTTCCGGATTGGGTTATTACAAAAATAGGAATGCGAATAAACACGGGAAATGCGGATTGTAAATGGAATTTATTCCAACAGGTCGAAAGGGAAAATGGTCATTCGTTTGCAACGAAATTAATTGGCCAATATCATCTGAAGTTTGAACAGTCATAGAACTGATTTACAAACTCCGAATAACAACCCCTTCCCGAAGGACCGGGGCAAACGAAGGGGTATCGGCAAAATTAATTGAATTAGACGCATAATTTTATATACAGCAAAATATCAGTACATTAACTAATAGAACACGATAAAACCAATAACGATATATCCACAATACTGTGGATATACAAGTGTTGGTAACAAGTTATTTAGAACTACAGTATGATTTTCCCATAAGTAAGAAATGACAAGTTTTAAAAGTAAGATGTTCAATTTTTTGATGAGAAATGGACAACTTTTTCAAGGCAAATTGAAAAAAGAAGTTTTCGATTCAAATACTTCTATAATAGGATTTAGAGAACGTTGTGAGAAAGGAGCAAGAAAATACTCCAGGATACCTCAATGTATTACTATTAATGAACAATTCATTGAAGGAATGAAATCCGAATGGTTAATACCAAAAGATTCATCTACCAATAAAGTTATTTTATATGTTCATGGCGGTGGGTATGTATCAGGCTCATGTAGCGACCATCGGGGATTTGTCGCAAAATTTGCAAAAAATACTGGAGTTCAAAACCTACTTTATGAATACAGGCTTGCTCCTGAATATTCTTTTCCTGCAGCCTTAGATGATTCTGTAAAAATATATAAATGGCTTCTATCCTCAGGATTTGAACCAGATAATATAGTAATTGCCGGAGAATCAGCAGGTGGAGGATTGTGTTTAGCAACTCTTCTAGCTTTAAAGGAGCGAAACATTCCAATGCCAGTTGCTGGTGTTGCTATTTCCCCTTGGACTGATTTAACATGCTCAAGCGAATCGTATAAGACAAAAAACAAATTATCTCCTGCACCATTAAACTCATGGACTGTTTTTAGTAAATACTATGTTGGAGATAATAAAGCGGAAAATCCGTTAATTTCACCATTATTTGGTGATTTAAAAGGACTTCCGTCCATTTTAATAAATTCTGGAGAGGACGATGAGTTGTATAACGACGGAGAAAAATTTTATTTAAAATCAAAAGAGTCGGGTGTTGATGCCCAATTCAGAGCCGGCAAAGGAATGTTACATTGTTATCCTTTATTATCTCCAATGTTCAGGGAAGCTACAATAGCGATGAATGAAATAGTTGAATTTATAAAGAAGAAGTTAAAAGAATAGAGTTTAACCAGCTGCCAATAAGCGGTATAGTCAATTTCCAGTGCAATACCTGTTCGAGCGATATTGCTTGTTTCAAAAGTAATTGCAATTTGATAAGAAAATGCTTCGAAATCGGCAACTATCCATGCCGCCACAGTTATAGTCAATTAAATAAACCAAAATAATCAACAACATGTCAATTTGTATAGCAATCGCAGTTCCGGATGGCATAGCATTAGCCGCAGACAGCCAGACAACCTGGAATCAGACAATTAATCAAGCTACTCAGCGTGGTACAAATCAACTTTTTGACTTAGCTCAACCAATTAATATTCCTATTAGTTGGTCAAGAATGGCACGTAAACTTTTTCACTTAAAGTTTAATGACAAGTCCTATGCGGTTTGTATCGCAGGGACAGCTTTACTTAATCATAAAACCATCTATTCGATTTTCAAAGGACTTGAAAAAAGCTACCAAGGTGACGGAAGTTTTGATACAGTTGTTAGACATTATATCGATGGAATAAAAGCTGAATTACGAAAACAATTAAATGTAGAAAATCTTGAGACCGCACAAACAGTATTAAATGTCGAATTTATTATTAGTGGCTACGTTGACCAAGATGTTTCAAAACCAAGAATTGAAAGTTGGATAGTTCTGTCAGGAACAATTCAAATTGATGGTGGCGGTCAATTAAATACAGGGCAATATTGTAAATGGACGAATTTTGTAAACGGACAACATACATTTGGTGGTTGTTGGATAGGACGTGCAGAATTCATTTCTCATTTGGTGACTCATGACAACCCACAAATGCCCCCAATACAAGGACAATACGAATTACTTTCATTGGCAGACGCTGTTGATTACACAAAGTTTTTGGTTGATTTTACGTGCGATTATCAGCGATTTGCTATAATGGTACCTGACTGCGGTAAGCCAATTATAAGTGCCACATTGACTCCAGATAATTATGAAGAAGAAATTGTCAAATAGAAAAATTGGCTGCTTCAGCCACTTGGCAGGTGCGGTGGTTTTCGGTAGGCATCTTTCCGATCAGGTTGCTTTGTCGACTTGACATCCGCCAGCTGGCGGACACAATCAGCACTTGCGCGTAGCTTCCACGCTGGACATAATGCCAACAAAACCAGCCACTAAGGAGATTAGGTAGAGATTAACAACATAAATTGACAAGATAATGAAATATGTTTGTTCACTGATCACGATAACGGATATGAAACAATCTCGTGATTTTTACGAAAAAATACTGGAACAAAAGGTTAAATATGACTTTGGCGAAAGCGTTACCTTTCATGGAGATTTTACAATTCATTTGCAAGCACATTACAAAAGCCTGATTGATAATAGGGAAGTGAAATCTGGCGGAAATAATTTCGAGTTATATTTCGAGTCTGACGAGATAGAGTTGACAGTTGAAAAATTAAAGGAAAATGATGTTTTATTCGTTCACGAATTACGGGAGCAACCATGGCGACAGAAAGTCGTAAGATTCTACGATCCTGATAAAAACATAATCGAGATTGGCGAAACTCTGGAGCACTTATCATTTAGGCTAAGAAAAGAAGATTTATCCTTTGAGCAAATATCTAAGATTACAAATATGCCAATTGATTTTGTGGCTGATTCGATTGAAAAGTATGAAAGATTAAATAATGCACAAATGCCCAACAACGTATGCTGAAACGGATATGACTCAACTATACTCAACTTTGGCAAAAATTTATCATGACATGTACCAACATGTTTTCGACTATGATAAAGAATTCGAATTTTAGGACACAATTTTAAAACAGCACAATTGTAACAAGATTCTTGAAGTGGGTTGTGGTTCGGGAATGCTTGCAAGGCGATTTATTAGCAATGGATACGATTATCTCGGATTGGATTTGTTTAATGAAATGCTTGAGATTGCTCGTCTTGAGGTTAAGTCCGATAAGTTTATTCAATGTGATATGCGAAACCTGACATTTAATAAGCAGTTTGATGCAGTGATGATAACTGGACGCTCAATCTCCTATGTAGTCGATAATAGAGGAATTCTTGATACACTAAAGGGAGTTAATAAGTCGCTTGTTGATAACGGATTATTTGTATTTGGTATTTTTGAATCAAATGGAATCTTCGACAACTTTGATGATTTTGAACAAAACATTGAGCACGGCAACAAGAAAATAAAAAGAATAAGTAAACTGAAGTTAAATTTGTCAACTGGTTGGACTTACGATTGGTTTGCAAAATATATTATTGATGAAGGAGGTGAAACTTCTGAGTTTGATGACCTGACAACATTGAGAACGTTTACAAAGGATGAGATTATGCTTTTTTTGAAATTGACAGGATTCAAGATAGAGGATTTGCTTGAAGAAAGTAAGACTATAACATTAATCACAAAAAAGAGGTAAACAGTGCTGGATAAACAGGTCCTGTGAGCAGTCTGCAAAGCCCAGGGATGTGCCGGTGTTGGAGTACACCCTTAAGGATCAAGGCAATGCACTTGATGAAGATTATATTGACCTTTTAAGTTATAAAACCGATGTTAAGAATAACCTTCAGTTTGGCTTCTTTCTTGAGCGAAGGCAGTGCCATGGTATTTTTGATCATCCTCAACAACTGGAAATAGTAACGCAGTCCATAAACCATAGGTATGATACTGCTAAGCGATGGCGACATTGTGTCGCGAGCCAATACAACCAGGTATTCGTTGATCCATTCGGGGCCGATCTGCCCAGCCAACTTCATATAATGAACTATAAACAGGTTAATGGGCCTGAGAATAGAAAAAATTGGGTAATTTTAAAGCCGCTATGCGCGAATATACGAAAATATAAAAACTTAAAAAATAGAATTTAAGTATGGATAATAGGCCAATTTTACTTGATGGAAAAGAGTTATCGAAGGAGATTGAAAATAATTTAAGAATACGAGTTGAGAAGATAATTAATAGTACTGGTAAGACTCCAGTATTAGCGACAATATTAGTTGGTAACGACCCATCTTCTGAGGTATATGTAAAAATGAAAGGTAACGCTTGCGAAAGAGTTGGTATGACATCATTGAAAGTCAATTTACCTGAAGAAACGACTACAGAAGAACTGCTGGCACAGATTGAAAAGTTAAATAATGACGATAATATTTGTGGTATTTTATTACAGCATCCTGTTCCAAGACAAATTGATGAGCGAGTTTGCTTTGATAAGATTAGGATTGATAAAGATGTTGATGGAGTTACATGTTTGGGATTTGGACGAATGTCAATGGGAGAAATTGCCTATGGCAGTGCTACACCAGCAGGTATAATGGAATTAATTAAACATTACAAACTTTCAATTGAGGGGAAGCACATTGTTGTTGTTGGTCGTAGTCCAATTTTAGGCAAACCAATTGCAATGATGCTTTTGAACGAAAATGCAACTGTTACGATTTGTCATTCAAAGACAAAAAATCTATCCGATTTAATCAAACAAGCAGATGGAGTAATAGGAGCTGTTGGAAAGCCTGAATTTATAAAAGCAAATTGGATTAAGGATAATGCAATAGTGATTGATGCTGGGTATCATAAAGGTGGAGTTGGTGATATTGAGATAAACAAAGTAAAAGATAGGGCTTTTGCATTTACACCTGTCCCCGGAGGGGTGGGTCCAATGACGATTGCTATGCTTATTAAACAGACAGTTGAATCGGCTGAAGCAAAATTAAAAAACGTCAACGCGTAACAAAAATTTTGGGTCAATTGGGGTTTCGGTGCGGACAACAGCATCCCCGACCTCCAACAACGCGACATTGTTGTTCGGCAGCAATTGAAAATCACCGGAGGTAAAGCAACCAGCGGTCATTGTAAAAAACCTGGCACACGCATTAAATTGATGTTATGAGAATATTTAATCACATTGGAATTCCGACGAATGAGATAAAGGATGATGAGATTCATCTTACTCACTTAAAAATGTACGTGACTGATCATGAAAAGAGTCCAAATGGAATTCAATGGATGCGGTTTGAAGATGGTGCTCCCTATCCCGAATTAGTTCTGACGATACCACACATTGCATTTGAGGTTGATGATTTAGCAAAAGCGATAGAAGGTCAGAAGGTCATTATTCAACCCAATTCGCCATCAACAGGTTTAATTGTTGCTTTCATTGAGGATTGCGGTGCTCCGGTTGAATTTATGCAATATGACAAAAAACCAAAAATGAGTGCCCAAAATCCGATATAAAGTCTTCGTTTCACTACAATGGCTGAATAGTCCTGTTCTCTGTTCATTTATCTACCAGTTTTGTGATTTTTTCATTGAGTCAATGGTCCTGAGGTTGCGGGTTTACCCGTTGAAGTACCTGATGATTTTTAATTACAATTCTGGCTCAACTTCGGCCGTTTTATCAGAAAAGTTATCTTTGTATAAATAACAACTATAGTTATCCGACGACTTTACTTATTCATCCAGAAGGAATATAGCAGTAAAAAATCTGAGAGGTTAGGACCTGAGAAACAAAATGAATGATCTGTTGGTACGATAATAAGCGGGTGCCGGCAAGAGCACCATTCCGGCGCGGCGTGTTTGTGGTTTATCTACAGAATCCGCCACATGACGGATGAAAGGACGTGCGTCGTAAGAAGTTAATGTAAGACATATTAAAATAGCAATACGATGCGAGTCGATCACTTAAGATTCTGTGAGGTGAGGATGAATTGAAGATCAGTGGAGCTAAATTTGCTAGCGTAACAGGTTATTACTGTCGTGCATCAACCTGAAAATTAAATAAATATGAAGAAAAAAATTTGTATATTTCTATTTGATGGATTTTCTGATTGGGAAATTTCATTTCTCACTCCAGAAATAAACAAGAGTGAACAATTTGAATTGGTCTATTTCTCAAAGAATGGAGACCACCTAACCTCAATGGGCGGATTACAAGAGACTGTAAAATGAACTCTGTCTAAAGCAAAAATTAGTTATAATTGAACTTTAGACAACAAGAGTTATGGAATCAGAAGAATTTAAGACGATGCGAGACAAAGCTCTTCAGCAGCTGATGAGCGGTCAATCCTTAACGGGCAAAGATGGCGTTTTTGCCCCTTTACTCAAACAATTTTTAGAGAGTGCTCTTGATGGTGAAATGGCAGCTCATTTGAACGAACACGAACGCAGCCAGGGGAATAAGCGAAATGGCAAAGGAACCAAGACGTTAAAGACCAGCGATGGAATGGTCTCCATTTCGACACCACAGGACAGACAAAGCAGTTTTGAGCCCCAAATCGTCAAGAAAAGAGAAACCGTTCTTGCCGATAACCTGGCTCCTAAAATTATCGGATTATATGGTCTTGGGATGAGTTTTCGGGATATCTCACAACATATCAAGGAGATGTATGATGTTGAGATCTCACATGATACCTTATCCGAGATTACCGACCGTGTTATTCCTTTAGTAAAAGAGTGGCAGAACCGCCCGCTTGAAGCGGTCTATCCCATTGTCTGGCTTGATGCGATGCACTACAAAGTGCGTGACGGAGGAAAGGTTGTTTCCAGAGCAGTTTACAACATACTGGCCTTGAATACAGAAGGTCATAAGGATTTGATTGGTATGTATATCTCTGAGAGTGAAGGTGCCAATTTCTGGCTCTCAGTGCTAACCGATATCAAAAGCCGTGGAGTCAAGGACGTATTGATAGCCTGTACGGATAATCTGACAGGATTTTCCGACGCAATTTTAAGCGTATTCCCTTATGCAGAGGTTCAAACTTGTGTTATCCATCAGATTCGAAACTCCTTAAAATATGTCGCCTCAAAGGATCAGAAAGCCTTTATGAAAGACCTCAAAATCGTTTATCAAGCACCAAATAAAGCTCAGGCAGAGGACGGATTAATAAGGCTCGAAGAGATCTGGGGAAAAAAATATCCGATAGTGATCAAATCCTGGAATAATAACTGGGATAAGTTATCGACTTATTTTCAATACGATGAGTATGTCAGAAAGATTATTTATACCACAAATGCCGTAGAAGGCTTCCATCGTCAGGTTCGAAAAGTGACCAAAACAAAGGGGGCATTCCCTAATGATATGGCACTTTTGAAGTTGATTTACCTTACCGTTGAAAATATCTCCAAAAAATGGACACAGCCTGTTCCAAACTGGGGTTTGACAGTTCAGCAATTATCCATTAAATTTGGAGACAGAATGAGAACAGAATTGTAAGTGATTAGCTATCGTCTGCAATCTCTTTTATCAACCTGAAACGCAAAAGTAGACAGATTCTGTCTTCTGTCAAGGGTATATAAACGGCTTCGTGCCTCAGCCGCCCTTGACAAAACCCAGAATCTACCTGAAAAGCATTTAAGGATTGAGGAAAGAGAAAATTTGTAGATTTGACCAGCCAAAACAAAAACAATCAGACAGAGTTCAGATTACACTCCCGATTACAAATTAAACCAACAAACTCACTTGGTGATGTGCAATTTGAGGATGTAAATATGTTGATACTTCCTGGTGGTACAGCATGGGAAAAAGGTGAAAATAGCGAGATTAAAAAAATAACGACTGACTTATTTGAGACTGGAAAACCAATAGCGGCCATTTGTGCTGCAACTACTTATCTCGGACAATTAGGATTATTGAACCATTTGAAACATACCAGCAATGACTTAAATTATTTAAAAGGAATGGCACCAAACTATTCGGGGGATGAGAATTATCAAAACTCGTTAGCAGTGACAGACAGAAATATAATTACAGCGAAGGGAATTGCTCCAATTGAGTTTGCAAGAGAAATTTTTAAGACAATTGGATTATACAGCGATGATAATATTGAAAAGTGGTTTCAATTATTTAAAAACGGAATTTGGAGCGAATAAAATTGGTACATTTCCCTTAACAATTGAACAAAAATGAAATCAGAAAAATTAGACGAATTAAGAAATGAATTATCCGTAAAATCTAAAAATGGAGTAGATTTTACGTTAGCTGCAAGTATTATATGGCTTGTAATTGTTTTTTTATGGAGACTTGAATTCAAACCGTATGACAAGGCAATATTTGTATTTATTGCAGGAGGACCATTGCTTCCTCTGGCTTTTCTGTTTTCTAAGTTGTTAAAAACCAATTGGAAGATGAAGGATAATCCAATGCAACCATTGGGGCTTTGGCTAAATTTTGCCCAATTGTTCTATTTTCCATTTCTTATATTTACAATGATAAAAATGCCTGAATATTTTATTATGACCTATGCAATAATAACGGGTGGACACCTTTTCCCGTATGCCTGGTTTTATCGGGCAAACTGGTATGCAATATTTGCAGGAATCATTGTTTTGGGTTCATTATTTATTGGCCTTTGCTTTCCTGTTGAGAAGATGTATCTTGTTGCACTTTTTACAAGTATTTCACTATTTATTTTGACAATTTGTTTATTCGTTGATACTTATAAAAAAAGGTCAATTGTGATTCTTTAATGGACTGAATGGTACTGGAGTTCCGGGTGTATCCGGTGGATTTTCTTTTTCCATTTGGTAACGCCTCTGACACAACTTCTACTGTTTTATCGGCAAAAAACGCTTCCCGTCAGTTGTAGTCCCCAATAATTGCCATCTTACCGACCAAAATCGGTCATTCACCTATTTTAACGCTCCGGTGAAAGACATTAATCTTATTTTCGCCAATATTTAAAACTTACTTTTTATCCATTGTAAAACAGTTTTAATTAGCGAATTTATTGTGAGAGCAAAATTATTCATTCCCAGTTTGTGTTTCTTATTCTTCACATTACCTGGATGGGCTGTCGAAGTCATTCCTTCAGGCTTACTAACCATTAGCGGATATATAAAGGATGGAGCAAGCGGAGAGGCACTTATCGGAGCAACCAGCTATGTGAAAGAGTTGGGTACTGGTACCTCAGCAAATCAATATGGTTTTTACTCCTTAAGTTTGAAACCTGCAAAATATTTGCTGGAGTTCAGGTATCTGGGATATCAGACCATTCAAAAGGAGATTGAGCTGAACAAAAACATCACCTTAAATATCGAATTTTTTCCTGAGGAAAAGAAGATTGATGAGGTGGTTGTTACAGCTGACCGTCCGGAAGCAAATGTCAAAAAAGCCGAGATGAGCATTTCGAAACTGGAGATGAAAACCATTAAGAGAGTTCCGGCACTCATGGGCGAAGTCGATGTACTTAAGGTGATTCAGATGATGCCGGGTGTGCAGTCAACCGCCGAGGGAACTTCCGGATTTAGTGTCAGGGGCGGAGGGAATGATCAGAATCTTATCTTATTGGATGAAGCCACAGTCTATAATGCGTCGCACATGATGGGTTTTTTCTCGGTTTTTAACAATGATGCTGTTCGTGATGTAAGACTCTATAAAGGTGATATCCCTGCTAATTACGGAGGAAGACTCTCCTCGGTACTTGATGTGAGAATGAAAGAGGGAAACAACAAGAAATTTTCGGCTACGGGTGGTATTGGATTAATATCAAGCAGACTAACTCTTGAAGGACCGATTGGTAATGAAAAGACATCTTTCCTTATTGCGGGAAGGCGTACTTACGCCGATCTGTTTTTCCCTTTGATGGCGGATTCTGGTCTCCAAAAAAGCAAACTGTATTTCTACGACTTCAATTTGAAAGTCAATCATCAGTTCAATGATCGGAATCGGTTATTCCTCTCTGCCTATACGGGACGTGACCGCTTTGGCCAAAGGGGGAGTTCGGATGCCGGATTTGGAAATCTCACCGGAACGTTAAGGTGGAATCATCAGATATCGGGTAAGATATTTTCAAATCTGTCAGCAATCGTTGCCAAATACGATTATTCTTTGAAAATGGGACAAGGAGGATCGAATTATGTGTGGAATTCGAATATGTTGGATTACACACTTAAACTTGATTTCAATTTTTTCCCGAATCCTCAGAATGAGATTAGATTTGGATGCTCTTCAACATATCATGATTTCAATCCTTGCGAGGCTTATATCGAAGGGGAAAGGAGTCATCTGGGAACGAATGTTGCCAGGGATTACGCACTTGAGCATGCTCTGTATATTTCGAACGAGCAGAAAATTGGTGAAAAGCTCACCCTAAAATATGGATTGCGATTCAATGTTTTCCAGAATATCGGAAGCGCCACGGTATACACTTATGCCACAGGCAATCCAAATTACAGTATTACCGATACGACCTATTTCGCCCGTGGGAAGATCTTCCATACTTACCAGGGATTCGAACCACGTATCGGTGTAAACTACACCTTTGATGAGCAATCATCGGTGAAAGCCAGCTTTTCGCGTACCATCCAGAATATGCAACTTGCCTCAAACTCTCCCGGAGGGATGCCACTCGATGTCTGGATACCTTCGGGCCCCAACGTCCAACCTCAGAAAGCAAACCAGTATGCCATCGGTTATTTCAGAAATTTTTCCAATAACACCATCGAGACATCCATCGAGAGTTATTACAAGCAAATGTACGATATAATTGATTTTAAGGATAATGCTCAGCTATTGATGAATCCGGCAATTGAAGGAGATATCAGATCGGGAAAGGCAAAAGCCTATGGGGTTGAACTGTTTGTCAAGAAAAAGGAGGGGGTGTTAAACGGTTGGATCAGCTACACCTACTCGAAAGTTAGGCGAACAATTGCCGGGATCAATAATGGCAAGGCCTATCCTGCTGCTTATGATAAGCCGCACAATATAAATGTTGTTTTGAATTACGATTTTTCGAAACGTGTAACCCTTTCGTCCAACTGGGTTTATGCAACGGGAGCACCTGTTACGTTTCCAGTCGGATCGTATGTGATCGATAACACCTATGGAAAGTATTACTCAGCCCGTAATGGTTATCGGATGCGCGATTATCACCGGATGGATCTTTCAGTCACGATTAAAAATAAAGAACATCCTGGCAGGAAATGGGAAGGTGAATGGGTTTTCTCGATTTATAATGCTTATGGACGCCATAATGACTGGATGATCAATTTTGTGGTTGACTCCAAAGACGCTTCTAAAGTTGTTGCCGAACGGTGGTATCTCCCATTTGTTTGCTTTCCCGGAATCACTTATAATTTCAAATTTTAACCTCATGAACCGCCTCAAAATATGTATCATCCTCCTGTCTGCATTTACCCTTTCTGTGATCGCAGTGGGATGTACTGAAAATATCGATGATATTCGTCTGGATTCTACACGTCCACGCCTTGTTGTGGAGGGCTACCTCTCAACTGATACCACACGCCAGATGGTAAAACTTTCGAAGATGGGCGATGCCCTTAAAAAGAATCCGATTGAAGTGGTGTCAAACGCTTTGATCACGATTTCTGATGGAACATCAACATTCAATCTGACAGAGGACCAAAACAAAAAAGGGACTTACTATACTTCACCCGATGTTTACGGTGTTGTCGGACGGACTTATCGCCTGTCGATAAAGAATGTGGATGTCAATAATGATCTGGTAATGGAAGAGTTCACTGCACAATCGTTACTTAAAGGGGTAAATCCGGTCGACTCTATCCATGTTGTTCGCAACTCCACAAACTATTACGACAAAGGGTGGAGTGTTAACCTTTATACACTGGATCCTGGGAATGGTCGTAACTTCTATTTGATAAAAATTCTAAAGAACAATCAATTAATGACTGACAGTATCTTTAAGTATACAATTAGCGATAATAGCAACTTCAATGGTAAGTACTTTGATGGGTTTCCTGTATATAATCTCAGAGAAGACAGAAACGATGAAAAAGTAAAATCGGGAGATACCATAACTTTGGAACTGTATGGAATTACGGAAGATTACTTTTCGTTTATAAGTAGCTATATTTCAGATTATAATCCTAAAATTCCGATATTCAGCGGACCTTCGGCCAATATACCTACTAACATAAAACCGACAGATGATGCCGTAGGTATATTTACAGCTTACTCCATAAAGCGGAAAAGTGTTATTTACAAATAAATTAATTTAAGTTACGCAGATGTTTAACAAGGAAGACCGCCTCTTGTATCAACAATTGAAGGAGGCTTATACGGAAGCGAATCTAAATAAAATTTCGCGGAATCTGATCAGACTTTATTCTGAGAAACAATACGACCAGTTGAAGAAGATTGCCGGAATGATTACAGATTGGGTCACGATTAACATTGGTGAAGATAAACAGGGATTTTCGAAGCTGATTTTGCTCTACCATCCCGACCGGATTCAGTATTATCACAATGAGCTTGAGAATTGTCTCAGGATGAAGAATAGGAGTAGGCTTCAGCGACTTGAGCATATCCTTGTCATCCAGAATATTGAGGAGATCGCTGTTGTTTTCGATAATTATGAGGATATCGACTATACTGTCGAATATGAGTGGGATGCTGACTCCATTGGTTTTAGTTATTTCTCCGATTCCTCCTCACCCCGGCATTCGGAGCGAAGAATCAAAGTATCGCGATCAAATTATTCCTTTTATGATGCTGTCAGGATGCGGAATTATGGAAACACGACGACCGAAATTCCGTCATGGTATTTTGAAGATTGGGACGAGATTGAGTTAATGGAAAGCGAAATCGACGATCTGGATGGGATTGAGTTTTGCATCAATGCAGTAACAGTGGATCTGTCAGTCAATTCGATTACCGATATTTCTCAACTTTTTAGCCTCACATCAATCGAAGAGCTTAACATTTCGGATAATAAAATAGGCTACATCGATGCATTAAGTAATCTGCTGAAGCTTAAATCTGTAGACCTTTCCAATAATCAAATCGACGATATATCACCTCTTTTCGATCTTCCTGAACTCGAATTCTGCGATATTTCGGGAAATAAAGTACCTCCTGCCCAGGTTCACGAACTTGAAGAGCTTGGAGTAACAGTGTGTAATATTTAATTTTTAATATCTGATATCTTTAACATCTGAAGAATAGGAAATAAGACATTTGTAATTTTATATTTCACAATACTGCTGATGCGTTAAAATTGGTTGTTAAATAAATCATATTGTTCTTTGAAATCTTGATTGACTTGTATTTCGGTAAGCAGTTCTTTTATTGAAGTTTTGTCAAATGCTGAAATGCCTAATATCTGCATCGTTTCGTAGATGGACAAATCGCTTTTAAGTGTATATTTTATGTAAGCGACAATTAGATAGGTACAGATGGCTACCCAAATATGGATATTTACAGCATTTTCTGAATGTCCCCAAAGTGTTTTTATGGTTAAATTTTGCTTTATCCATTTAAAGAAGACTTCGATTTGCCAGCGATTACGGTATAAATGAGCAATTTCCAGTGATGAAACGTTCATATTATTGGTAAGAAAAACGAGTAGTACTTTTTTCTCTTCATCGTAGTACTCAACAATCCGAAGTGTTTCTGGGTATAGTTGCTTTGACTTATGACCATTCAGTTTTATTGTCATATCGCTTCTTAGGCCGGTTCGCTCATCAATATTGTAATTAGTCTCAATGATTGTATAGTCTATTGTCACTTTTGCCCTGGTAACAAAAAAAGCCCCCGCTTTATGCATCTTGTTTAAAGCAGCAAAATCGACATAGGCCTTATCCATTAGATATATAGCATCTGGCAGAGGAACAATTACATCAAGGATATTGCTATCATGGTATTTACCATCAGTGATAAAGATAAAAGTTGGTATGCTTCCTCTTAAATCGAGCAAAGTATGAACTTTTACCGCTCCTCTGGAGTATTTTCCTTGTGCCCAGCCAAAAAGCTTAAGACTTAAAGATATTGTTGTTGAGTCAAGAGCAAATACATCTTTATCTGTCGCAATATTTGGAATCGGAGAGTTAGCATAAAGAGGCCTAACCTGTTGTATTAAAAACTCTCCAAAGTCAGCAAAAATTCTCCAATCCCGCTTCTCGTTTGCTCGGGAAAGTGTGGATTGATTAACATTTTGCTTAATACCTAAATGATAAAGCTTATTTTTATGTGCTTTTAAACACAAACAAATGTCTCTTAATGAATTAAGCGAAGTAAGTTGGCCAAAGAAAAGTTGAATAAACTGATTCCAGCAATCTAATTCTCTTACCCGGTGGTTGCCTTTATAACGCTTGACACCTTTTTCAAACTCATATTTGTTGACAAACTGTAACAGCTGGGCGAACACATACTTACCTGAATTCATAATTTTGCACGTTAAAAGATGCAAAACTACGAGTCAATTCAAATCAAAAAATCAAAGAACGCTTATATTAATTTTAATATCAGCTAATTACGCATATTTTATAAAAGTTAACGCATCACCAGTAATTTCACAATATGAATCTATTTGTTATCTCACTTATTTATAAGTCATCACTTCCTGAGGTTGATAAATACCTGGCCGGTCACAATCACTTTCTGCGGAAGTATTACGATAATGGAACATTTATTTGTTCTGGACCTAAAGTTCCGCGTACCGGAGGAATTATTTTATGCAAATCGGAACGTATTGAGAACGTAAAGACCATCATTGCAGAAGATCCATTCAATTTGAACAAGGTGGCCGATTATGAAATTACAGAGTTTTGTGTAGCTGATGCTGCTATCGAATTCAATGCAATTTTAAATATCCTTAAAACTTGAAGTTCCAGGTAATTGAAGGGATTACAGAGAAGAGATAGAGCTTTACAGCTTCCGTTTGTGTTGGATTATCCTCGTTTGTGCGGAATAGAATCGAATAGGCGTTTTTACGGCCATAGGCGTTGAAAAGTCCAAAATTGAGTTCTGATTGGTATTTCCGTCGCTCCTTCAACAGGATGGTTACTCCAACGTCCAGCCGATGATAGGAAGGCATACGATATCCATTTCGGCTTGTATAGTAGTTGATTATATTTCCGTCCATAATATATTTCCCGCTGGGAAAAGTGATGGCATTACCCGTGTAATAGACCCAAGTTGCTGATAATGTCACTCTTTTACTTGCTTTTACATTTGCCACAATAGCGATGTCATGTGTGCGATCCTGTCGTGCTGGGTACCAGCTTCCGTTGTTGATCTCATTAAATTGCTTTTCAGTCCGCGAGAGGGTGTAGGATATCCAACCCGTAAAAATCCCTTCATCCTTTTTACATAAGAATTCAATACCGTAGGAACGTCCTTTGCCGAATAAAAGCTCAGCCTCCGCATTTTCGTTCAGAAACACATCTGCATTATTCCGATAATCGATCTGATTCTTCATATCTTTATAATAACCTTCGATTGAGATGTCAACTCCTGCCGGATTGATAGCCCTGAAGTATCCAGCTGAAATCTGCGATATTAATTGCGGTTTGATATTATTTGAAGTGGGGAGCCAGTAGTCGACAGGGGTGCCGGCAGAGGAGTTCGATAACAAATGGATGTACTGACACATCCGGTTGTATCCCGCTTTTACGGATGATTCATCAGAAATGAGCCATGTTAAATTAAATCTAGGTTCAAGAGCAGCATAATTGCGATAGATCTTTCCGGAGGCAAAGGTTTGGGAACTGACAATACTACCTGCAGAATTATAGGTATTCTCGGTTCCTGAACCAATTCTGGAAAAGGTGGATAGCCTCAGACCTGCACCGATTTTCAGCTTTTCTGTTGGTTGAAACTCCGAAAAGGCATAAATGGCATTTTCCCATCCCACCTTTTCGGGGATGCTAAAATTTTTGATATTCCTGGAATTGGACACCACCTCTCCCGGTTTAAAATGATGAAGCACCGAATTAAATCCGAAAAGAAAGTTTAGATGGTTAAACAGCGACAAGGCATAATCCTGTTTAAGGGAAAAGTCTTTAATTCCGGCCTGTAATGAAAATTTCCCATCAATATCGCCCTCCGTTTTATAATTATAGTCGTTGATCACCATCGTTGTATTGGCAAAAAGTGAAGGAGAAAATTGGTGGTTCCACCTGAGCGAGCCTGCTTTATTACCCCAGTTGAATCCAAAATCGTTTGCCTGAAGTACATCACGGCCAAAGTAACCAGAGAGGAATATCCGATTTCTGGTATTAATTATCCGATTTGTTTTTATGTTTAAGTCATAGAAATAGAGCTTATTATTCTTTACTTTCTCATCATTCGACAGAGGGAGAAAAAGATCGGCATAGGTTCTGCGTCCTGAAATCATGAATGATGACTGATCTTTTGATAGGGGGCCTTCTGCCTTGATCCGTGAGGAGATCAGGCCAAGCCCTCCTGAAAAATTGTAATCCTTCATATTCCCCTCTTTCATCCGGATGTCCATAACGGAAGATGCGCGACCGCCATATCGTGCCGGAACACCACCTTTGTATAACTGAACATCACTTATGGCATCGGAATTGAAAACCGAAAAAAATCCAAGGAGGTGCGATGGATTAAATACCGGCGCATCATCCAAAAGAATCAGGTTTTGATCGGGATTC
The DNA here is from genome assembly GCA_963675995.2 of Prolixibacteraceae bacterium. Lineage (GTDB taxonomy): Bacteria > Bacteroidota > Bacteroidia > Bacteroidales > Prolixibacteraceae > JAAFHB01. The sequence goes on from CAXXIY010000001.1 coordinate 1,265,720, forward strand.
CCACCGCGGACAAAAAATCCGGAGTTTCCCTCACCAACGGGTGAAATACCCGGCATCAGCTGGATCGATTTAAGAATATCCTGCTCTCCAAACAATACGGGAATAACACTAAGCTCCTTTACATTGAGCCGGACCGCTCCGATATCATTTTGGCGTACGAAATCGGTCTTTGGTCGGCTAACTACTGTAATCTCTTTTATTTTTGTCTCATGAGGCGATAAAGAAATGTTCTGATAGAGGTCTTTATCCAGAATAATTTCATTTTTCACAGTCTGAAAACCAATGTAAGAAAACACAATATTGTACTTCCCTTCAGGTAAAGTGAGCGAGAAAAATCCGTATTCGTTGGTAGTGACTCCGATTTTAAGACCTTCAGGATAAATATTTGCGAACATCAGCGCTTCACCCGATGTCGCATCGCGCAGATATCCGCTTATCGTATATCGTTGCTGGGCAGAGGCGGTTTTTGAGAATGCAAACAAAAGGAGAATCAGAACGCCTAAAAGCGATTTCAGAAGATGAACGAATCGGGGACTTTTGCTTGTAGATAGTCGCATTAATTGAAATTGGAGCGTTCGAAAAGCGCCTGCCCGGATTCAGTAAGGCAGTTTCTTCTATTTAATTCAGATAATCAGCAAATTTAGTTTTTTTATTAATTTTGGACGTTTAATAAGTAATAAGAGTGAAAGTGAGATTCCTTCAAAATGAAGCGTGTCATTCAGAACGCAGTGTCGAATCTTCTTATTTTAATAGCAAACAAAATGTAATTATTAGTAGGACACCCGATAAAACAGCATATCGGGGGAGAGGCAAATTTTACGATATTGAATTATTCTAACTTATTACTATGAAGAAAAGTATTTTGATTCTGGCCATATTCTTTTGCTTCAATTTGCTCAATGGTTCTGAATCGGTCAGTATCCAACATTTTGGTGTAAAACCTGGCAATACCCCCTCGGTGAATAAGATCAATCTTCAGAAAGCGATTGACTGGGCCTCGGCAAAAGGTGCGGCTTTGTTTGTTGAGCCGTCAGATGATCCTTATCCGGTTGATGGCGGAATCATTCTGAAGAAGAATGTTTCATTGATTGGTGTTAATGGTCCTACTCCTCGTGGAACAACACATCCATCAAAAAAACAGCCGGTTGGAAGTGCGTTTAAAATCACCGACAGGAGCAACGTGTTTCTCACTGTTGAATCGGGAACTCAAATAAAGGGAATTCAGTTTTGGTATCCTGAGCAAACAATTAAAAATCCGGCAGAGATTATTACCTATCCTGCAACCATTCAGGTTTCAAAAACCAGTATGACTCAAGGTGTTTACCTTTCATGCCTCACGTTTTACGGTGAGTACCTGGCGATGGATTTTAATGCTGAACGGAATTTCCCCTGCGAACTTATGGTTTTTGAACATTGTTACGGTTATTCACTTAGTGGGGAGTTTATACGGATCAACTATTGTTACGATATTCCAAGGATACTTCATTGTCATGTAAATCCTGCAATTCAGCGCTTTATTGGTGGGCAGTATGATCGTTCAGTGGTCGATGCCGTGATTGCTAAAAAGAGTTTCACCTATTCTATTAATCATACTGATAATGCCCAGTTGATAGATCTTTTCACTTTTGGTGTTTATGGTGGCATCCTTCTCGACAGTGAATCTTACGGGCAACTGACCAATTTCAATTTTGACTGTGTGGCTGTAGGGATTCATAAGAAGGGAAGCAACGCCAAAAACCGCAACTGGCAGATCGCGCAGGGATCGATCATCGCAAATTGTGGTGAGAAAGTTGAAAACATCCATCCAATCATCATCGAAGGCGAGGGACATACCGCCCTCACGAATGTTGAGGCTTTCTCAGGCGGGAACAGCGCCCTGACTACTGTTGCTGAAAACCAGTCGTGGGACTACCTGCTGGTTAGGGGAGACAAAAAGCTTACCATCTCTGTCTTAGGTTGCCGGATGCGCAATTACATTACAGAAAAGCCAATATCCATCGAAAATAAACTTGCCATTATTCAGGTTGTTGCCTGCATTGACAAGGAAGAAAAGCCAGTTAATCTGGTGATTGACGGGTTAAATAAATGATTGAAGAACCCGGTTCATCTGAAAGGAATGGTAATGAAAACAATTTAAACATTATAATGAAAATCGCTCATTCAATTTTTGCCTGGGGAGTTTTCCTCCTGTCACTTTTATTGTCCTCAGGGGCTTCTGCTCAAAAACAGCCGGTTGACTTTGTCAATCCCTACATCGGGAACATCAGCCATTTGCTGGTTCCAACCTATCCCACTATTCATCTGCCAAACAGTATCTTAAGGGTTTATCCGCAGAGGAATGATTTTACAGGGGATTTACTGAGAGGGTTACCACTCGTGGTTACGAGTCATCGCGGTAGTTCAGCATTTAACCTTAGCCCCTATCAGGGTGATGAAAAAGGGATCAGGCCGGTGATTGATTACAGCTATGATCAGGAAAAACTGACCCCTTACTCTTATTCAGTTTACCTCGATGAACAGCAGACAGAGGTTCAGTTTGCCCTGTCCCATCAGTCAGCAATGTATGTGCTGCATTTTAAAAAAGAACTTCCATCGTATTTGGTGTTAAACTCACGTAAAGGGGCTCTGAAATGGGATGGGGAAGCTGTTTCGGGATTTCAGGAGATCGGGAACAACACGCGTGTTTATATTTATTTGAGAACGGAACAAAAGGCTGAAAGTGTTTCAACGCTAAAGGGTTCACTACTTGTCAGCGACAGGGAGGCTAAAGGGGATAATTCCTGTGTTGTCCTTAAATTTAGCAAAGAGGCAACAACAATTCTGTTACGTTACGGAATATCCTTTATCGATGAGACACAGGCTATGAAGAATCTGAACCGGGAAATTAAGAATTATGATCTGAACGGGGTACAGGCAATCGGTCGGATGATCTGGAACGAATCACTTGGAAAAATTTCAGTTATTGGTAAATCCGATAATGATAAAACAATATTTTATACTTCGCTTTACCGAACCTTCGAGCGTCCGGTGTCAGTTTCGGAGGATGGACGTTATTTCAGCGCTTTTGATGGTACGGTTCATAATGATAACGGAATACCATTTTATACCGACGACTGGATATGGGATGCTTATCGTGCCCACCATCCGCTTCGGGTACTGATCGATGCGAAGAAAGAAGAAAATATAATCCATTCTTTTGTTGAGATGGCCTACCAGATGGAACATCATTGGATGCCCACCTTTCCTGAAATAACAGGTGACAGCCGGAGGATGAATTCCAATCATGGAGTGGCTTCAGTTATTGATGCCTGGCAAAAAGGATTGCGGGGTTTCGATCTGGAGAAGGCCTACCTGGCTTGTAAAGCAGGCATCACCGAAAAAACACTGGCGCCTTGGTCAGGTAAACCAGCCGGAGAACTGGACCAGTTTTACAAAGATCATGGTTATATCCCTGCACTAAAAGTTGACGAAAAGGAGACTATTCCGGAAGTTCATTCTTTTGAACGTCGTCAACCTGTCGCTGTGACCCTCGGGACTTCGTATGACGAATGGTGTTTATCTCAGATTGCCAAAGAATTGGGGAAAGCAGATGATTACAAATACTTCTTGAAATGTTCCTATAATTACCGGAACCTCTTTAATCCGGAAACAGGATTTTTCCATCCCAAAGACAGCGAGGGTAAATTTTTAGAGCCGTTCGATTATGTATTTTCGGGAGGATTGGGGGCACGTGGGACTTATGGTGAAAACAATGCCTGGATTTACCGCTGGGACGTTCAGCATAACGTTGCCGATCTGATCAGCCTGATGGGGGGAAATGAAAACTTTATCAGGAACCTCGATGCCATGTATGCTCAGCCTTTGGGGAAAGGGAAATCTTCTTTTTATGCACAGCTTCCTGACCAGACTGGCAATGTTGGTCAGTTTTCAATGTCAAATGAACCTGCAATGCATATTCCTTATTTGTACAATTATGCCGGTCAACCATGGAAGACCCAGAAACGGATTCGCACCCTGCTGAATGAGTGGTTCAGAAATGATCTTATGGGTGTTCCGGGTGATGAAGATGGAGGCGGAATGACCTCATTTGTTGTATTTTCTTATTTGGGTTTTTATCCGGTAACACCTGGCATACCGGTTTACAATATCGGTAGTCCGATTTTTGATCGGATTAGAATGGACCTTGGCAATGGTCGTTTTTTTGAGCTTGATGCGATCAATAATTCGGTTGAGAATAAATATATCCAGTCGGCAACCCTCAACGGGAAACCATTAAATAAGCCCTGGTTCACTCATCCCGAACTGATGTCAGGTGGAAAACTGGTGTTGCAGATGGGCCCGAAAGCCAATCTCAGCTGGGGAAGTTCGATAGATGCGGCACCCCCTTCATCTGAAAAATTTGAGGGCTTCTAAAACGGCTATTTTAAAAGTGTCCGCCAACTGATGGACTGTGACACTCTTGTGGTTTATGACAATGCCTTTTGGGACAACCTCAACACGGAAACTAAAAATTTCATTCCGATAAAATTAGATCTCCAGGGAGAAAAATGCGGTTATTTTTTTCGTGGTACGCTTTACTGAAGTATCCTGTATCTAATATTGTTGAAGGCGACTGAAGCGATTTTTTCCGGAGAAATAGAATATGAGGCATTTTGAGAGTGTTTTAAGCTTAGAGACCTGGTAGTAGAAACAAAAATAGCTCTAAGAAACCACAAAAATTACGATCTCATTTAAAGTAAAACCATTATTTTTGTTGCAAACTGAAATCATAAGTAATCAATATGAGTGCAATCAAAAATGTGGGAGAGAAAATCATGTCAATACGTCATTCCAAGAGTATTGCCATAGAGGAGTTGGCTGAACGTTGCGGTTTCACGACTGCTATGATGTCTAAAATCGAGGAGAACGAAGCTATTCCGTCGCTCGGTCATCTGATTAAAGTGGCTCGTGCATTGGGTGTCAGGCTTGGAACCTTTCTCGACGATATGGATCAGCTTGGGCCGGTTGTTTCCCGGAAGGGGGATTTAAAGAGGGGAAGTAGCTTTTCGAATCAGAACAGTACTGCACGTCTCAATCTCAATTTTTTCCCGCTGGCAAGCGACAAATCGGGTCGTCATATGGAACCCTTTATTGTGGAGATTGACCCTTCGACCAATTCCGAATTCTCACAATCGTCACATGAAGGCGAAGAGTTTATCTATGTTCTTAGTGGGAATATCGAAATTAGTTATGGCAGGGATGTTTATGCCCTTTCAGAAGGGGATAGCATATATTATGATTCGGTAGTTGATCACCATGTACATGCGTTGGATGATTCACCGGCAAAAATTTTGGCAGTCGTTTATGCATCATTCTAGTAAGAATTATTAAATGGAATTAATCGAAAAAACCTTTGGTCAATATCTCGAGCAGTGGGCCAATGAAACACCCGATAAGGATTTTATCATTTATCCCGACAGGAATCTCCGCTTTACTTATGCCGAATTTAACAAACGGGTTGATCATCTGGCCAAAGGGCTTTTGCATATTGGAATGAGGCCTGACGATAAATTGGGAATTTTTGCCAACAATGTTCCCGATTGGCTTACCTTTATGTTTGCTTGTGCCAAAATAGGGGTGGTGCTCGTGACGGTAAATACCAACTACAAAACGCATGAATTGGAGTACCTTATCAGTAACTCTGATCTAAAGGCGTTGGCACTGGTAAACGGTTGGCGTGATAGTGACTATGTTCAGATGGTTTACGAGCTTGTCCCCGAATTAAAGGAAAGTCAGCGAGGCTATCTCCAGAGTGAAAAGTTCCCGTTTTTGAAAAACGTGATCTTTATCGGGCAGGAAAAACACAGGGGAATGTTCAATATCTGTGAACTGATTTTGTTGGGAAGTCAGTTGGACGATCAACATTTTCTGGCTATAAAGTCGAATGTCTCGTGTCACGATGTGGTAAATATGCAATATACCTCTGGGACAACAGGTTTTCCCAAAGGGGTAATGCTTACCCATTACAATATTCTGAACAATGGTGCTGCCACCGGTCAGTGTATGAACTTCTCCTCAGATGAACGATTGTGTGTATGTGTTCCATTATTTCATTGTTTTGGCTGTGTTTTAGCGCTTTGCGCTGTCATCACTCATGGTGCAACAATGGTTATGGTTGAAAATTTTGATCCGTTGGTTGTTTTGGCTTCTGTTCAAAAAGAAAAATGTACAGCGCTCTATGGTGTGCCAACCATGTTTATATCGGAGTTGAACCACCCAATGTTCAACATGTTTGATCTTTCGACCCTTCGCACTGGTATTATGGCAGGCTCCGTTTGTCCCATTGAAACAATGAATGAGGTAATGAACAGAATGCATTTGTCAGAACTCATTATTGTCTATGGACTTACAGAATCTTCGCCAGGAATGACGGCTACCAGAACCACCGATGCACCACATATCAGGTGTACGACTGTTGGAAAAGCTTATCCTGCCGTTGAGGTTAAAGTTGCAGATCCTGAGACAGGTGTTGAGCTGCAACCAGGTGAACAGGGCGAATTGTGTTGCCGTGGTTACAACGTGATGAAAGGTTATTACAATAATCCCGAAGCTACTGCTAAGGTTATCGACAGTGATGGATGGCTCCATTCGGGTGATTTGGGTATTATGGATGAGGATGGTTATTTTAGGGTGACCGGACGTATCAAGGATATGATTATTCGCGGAGGCGAGAATATTTATCCTCGGGAGATTGAGAATTTTCTTTATACGATGCCTCAAATTCAGGCAGTTGAAGTGGCCGGAGTTCCAAGTCCGAAATATGGTGAAGAGGTAGGGGCTTTTATTACAAAACGTTCAGGTGCCGAGTTGAACGAGGAGGATGTGAAAGATTTTTGTCGTGGAAAGATATCGCGATATAAAATTCCGAAATACATCTTTTTTGTAGATGAATTCCCAATGACGGCAAGTGGTAAAATTCAGAAATACAAACTACGTGAAATGAGCCTACAGCTCCTGAATGAAAGAGGGATCACTCCAGTATAGCCGGAAAATTGAACTGTTTTTGTTAATACCCGACATAGACAAATCCCTTTATTGTTCGATTTGTATCTCCCAATTTTAGGATATAGTAGTAGGTTCCTGTTGGGACGAGTTCCAGATTCGTCAATGTGGATTGTATTGTTCTTCCATTCCAGTCGTTTTGGTAGTCTTTGCTTTGGTAGACAAGCTGACCCGCACGGGTATAAACGTAGAGCTGTGAATTTTTGTAATTCTGTAATCCCTTAATTACGAAGAAATCATTTTTTCCATCACCATTTGGTGAAAGTCCTTCCGGAAGTATTATTTGACTTTCATAAATATCAATTGTGACAACCGCCGAGTCACATAAGCCAATCCTGTCACATGCTTCATAAATAAACAGGTCATGTCCGGGTTTTCTTTCACTCGGTTGATAGGTGATTGTCCCATCCGTGTTAGGCTTGGCTGCTCCATGGGTTGGCGGCTGGATGACCCGAACCTGACCCGGTATAAAACCTGCTGAGGACCGGTCATTTTCCAGCACGTTAATTATGGTATCCTGTGTCCAGGGAATTATGACATAATCGGGATTGACGAAAATTTGGTAAACTTCAATCGGGAATTTGAAATCCTTTGTAGCCATACATCCATGAATATCAGTGACCTCCAGCTTATACCATCCAGCTCCAAAGAAATTTGCAGTTGGCTGGTTATCAGGACCGATTATATTCCCTTCATTTGTAGACCATTTATAATTAATTGCTTCCCCGGTTGAAACAGTCCCATCGACGATCATACTTCCATCCTTCTCAATTTTTCCGGAGGAGAAAACACTAGCAATAGGAGGTGGATCAATGTGAATTGTAACCTCCTGGCTGTCGTTATTCCCGGACTGATCGGTTATCCGTAGTCTTACCCTGAAATTTGCCGGCAGCTTACCAGAGTAATCAGATGAGAGCAGGAAGTCAGTATTTATCCCTGATTGATTGGTTAATACGCCACCCTGATCAAGGAGTGACCATTCGTATTTGACAATACTGCCTATCGATTTCGATGCATCAAGATTAATCTGCTGGCATGCTCCGATCAATATTCCTTCAGCTCCGGGTATTATTTCTCCATATGAAATGACTGCTTTAATCTCAATTTCAATATTCATTGTCGCAGACGTAGCGCACTGGCCGGGATCTGGAATAAAAGTATAAGTTTTAGTTCCTGAAGTAGTTGTGCTGATTGTTGCCGGGCTCCAGGTTCCGGTTATTCCATTTAAAGATGCAGATGGGAGCAAAGGAGCGACTGAGTTCTGTAGAATTGGATCAAGCTGTGTAAATGTAGGGGTGAGTGCATTGACCAGATTGAGATTTAGTGTAGCTATTGAGTCACACCCTGTTTGACTAACCAGTTTTATATTATAGGATCCGGCAGCATTAAAATTGTTCCCGTTCCAGATGAATGGCAATTCATTGTTGCAAACTGATTCAGATGTTGTGCTTGTTACTGTAGGATTGATAAACACATCCATTGGCATTTGCACCGCACATTGTCCTGATTGTGGAGTAAATTGATAGGATGTTGTTCCTGATTTTGCTGTGTTTATTGTGCTCGGATTCCATGTACCGGTGATTCCGTTTGTTGATGTGATCGGCAAATCCGGCGCAGCACCATTCTGACATAGTGGCCCTATTGATGTAAATTGAGGTATTGCCGGAGCATTTATGGTGATCTCCATTGTTGTCGGTACTGCGCACTGGTCGTTATTTGGAGTGAAGATATACTTTGTTGTTGTGACATTTGTGGTATTGATTGTTGCCGGCGACCACGATCCTGTAACACCATTTGTGGAGTTAATAGGCAGTGTAGGCGGAGTGCTGTTCTGGCAAAGAGGTCCGATCGCGTTGAAAAGTGGAGTTACTTGTGGATTTACGGTGATATTCATTGCTGCTGTAGGTGGACATGTAGCAGGACTGGAAGTAAAGGTATAGGTTTTAGTTCCCGCCGCGAGGGTGCTGATCGTTGAGGGGTTCCATGTTCCGTTAATTCCGTTTGTTGAAACAGCAGGCAATATCGGCGCTGTACTGTTCTGGCAAAGTGGATCGATTTGAATAAATACAGGATTCATTACCTCATTTACAGTGATATCCATTGTTGTTGGAGTAGCGCATTGATCGGGATCTGGTGTAAAGGTAAAAGTTGTTTTTCCTGCCGATGATGTGCTGATTGTCGATGGGCTCCAAGTTCCTGTAAATCCGTTTGTTGATTTAAGTGGCAAGGATGGAGCAGCGCTGTTCTGGCACAGCGGAGCTATTTGGTCAAAATCGGGTTTAACCTTCGGATTTACAGTAATATCTTTTGCGATAACCCAGGCGCACTGGTTTGCATCGGGGTTAAAGTTATAGGCGCGCGTTCCAATTGCTGCAGTACTGATTACAGAGGGATTCCAGGTACCGGTTACACCGTTTGTTGACGATGATGGCAGAGAAGGAGGTGTACTTCCCTGACAGAAGGGGCCAATCTCTGCAATCAAAGGGTTGATCTTGCCAATAATGGTTACGTCGACAGTTGGGGAGCTTGCACACTGTCCGGTGGTAGGAGTGAAGGAATAGGTAGTAGTTCTGACAATAGATGTATTGATAGCCGGAGGATCCCATGTGCCGGTTATCCCGTTTAAGGAAGTTGTAAGTAATGCTGGCGCAGGGGTATTCTGACAAACTGAATTGACAATCGGGTTGAAATTAGTCGTTATCCAATCCTTGATTGTTACAGATATACTGGTTGTGTCTGAGCACTGGTTAGCATCAGGAATGAAGTAATATCTTTTTGTTCCCGCCGTAGTGGTAGAGATTATAGCCGGCGACCATGTACCGGTGATGGCGGTAGAATTGTTTGATCTGATCGGTAACACAACAGGATCATCTCCTTTGCAAAGGGGTTGAATGGCAGAGAATGATGGAGTGATGAGGGCCACAGGATTAATCACCACATTGACAGAAGCCAAAGAGGTACATCCGGCAGTATTTGTAACGGTAAATGTATAGTTAACAGCAGGAGTCAAACCGGAAACTGTTCTGCTTGTACCTGTACCTGTTACAGTTGTTCCGCCAGGAATTCTGGTTAAAGTCCAGGTTCCTGTTGCAGGCAGACCGGTTAAGACTACACTTCCAGTTGGGACAGCACAGGTGGGTTGAGTTATGACACCAATAACAGGCGCCGTTGGTACTGTCGGTGCAGCAATGATCACCACACTGACAGATGGTGGAGAAGTACAACTGGCTACATTTGTTACCGTAAAGGTATAAGTTGTCCCGGCAGTCAAACCGGAAACTGTTGTGGTTGTACCTGTACCTGTTACAGTTGTTCCGCCAGGAATTCTGGTTAAAGTCCAGGTTCCTGTTGCAGGCAGACCGGTTAAGACTACACTTCCAGTTGGGACAGCGCAGGTGGGTTGAGTTATGACACCAATAACAGGCGCCGTTGGTACTGTCGGTGCAGCATTGATCACCACACTGGCAGATGGTGGAGAAGTACAACCGGCTACATTTGTTACCGTAAAGGTATAAGTTGTCCCGGCAGTCAAACTGGAAACTGTTGTGGTTGTACCTGTTCCCGTGGTTGTTATTCCCCCCGGATTTCTGGTCAAAGTCCAAGTCCCGGTAGCAGGCAGACCACTTAAGACCACAGTTCCCGTTGCTGTTGAACAGGTAGGCTGGGTGATTTTTGCAACTATTGGGGCAACCGGTGTAGCGGGTGATAGATTGATTACTACATTGGCAGACAGAGAAGACGTACAACCGTCACTGTTTGTAACAGTAAAAGTATAGGTTGTACCAGCAGTCAAACCGGAAACTGTTGTACTTGTTCCTGTACCGGTTGCTGTTATTCCTCCTGGATTTCTGATTAGTGTCCAGGTGCCGATAGCTGGCAGACCGCTAAGGACCACATTTCCTGTCGGGAAAGAACAGGTTGGCTGCGTAATGGTTCCGATGATCGGAGCAGCAGGGGCACCCGGAGCGGTATTGACGGTCAGAGCTGTTGCGGCAGAAACGCAAGTCGGATCGGTACTATAACGAGCAGTAACCGCGTATGTTTTGGGAGCCAGTCCGGCAAAGGTAGTGCCTGACTGGTAAACTGTTCCGTCAATACTGTATTCCAAACCAGCGCCCAGCGGAGCGGTAAACACGATAGTTCCCGTAGTAACTGAGCACGATGGCTGAACTGTAACACTTGCCGTAGGAGCAGCAGGAGCTCCCGGCGCCGGATTGACCGTTAACGAAGTTGCGGCAGAAACGCAAGTCGGATCGGTACTATAACGAGCAGTAACCGCGTATGTTTTGGGAGCCAGTCCGGCAAAGGCAGTGCCTGACTGGTAAACTGTTCCGTCAATACTGTATTCCAAACCAGCGCCCAGCGGAGCAGTAATGACGATTGTTCCTGTAGCAACTGAGCACGATGGCTGAACTGTAACACTTGCTATCGGGGTGGCCGGAGCCCCCGGCGCCGGATTGACCGTTAACGAAGTTGTGACAGAAACGCAAGTTGGATCAGTACTATAACGAGCAGTAACCGCGTAAGTTTTGGGAGCCAGTCCGGCAAAGGTAGTGCCTGATTGGTAAACTGTTTCGTCAATACTGTATTCCAGATTGGCGCCCATCGGAGCGGTAATTACAATTGTTCCCGTAGCAACGGAACAGGATGGCTGAACGGTAACACTTGCTATCGGAGTAGCAGGAGCAATCGGGACAGGATCGATCACCATATCAGCAGACAGACTGGAAGTACAACCAGCTGCATCGGTTACTGTGAAATTGTATTTACCAGCAATCAAACCTGATATTGTTGCACTGGCAGTTGATCCGGCAATTGCACCTGGATTGATGGTCCAGTTTCCAGATGGCAAACCACTTAAAACCACACTTCCTGTTGGGATGGTGCAGGTTGGTTGTGTAATGGTTCCGATGATCGGAGCAGCTGGAGCTCCCGGCGCCGAATTGACGGTCAGAGCTGTTGCTGCAGAAATACATCCTGTTGCAGTTTCTTTAACAATGATGTTGTAATTCCCCGAAATCAATCCGGCAAATTTAGCTGAAGCCGACCAGGTAGTACCACCATCGATACTGTATGAATAACCTGAACCTTCAGCAGGAGTGGTAATTACAATTGTTCCCGTACCGACAGCGCAGGATGGCTGAACGGTAACACTTGCCGTTGGTGCAGCGGGAGCCCCCGGCGCCGGATTAACCGTTAACGAAGTTGTGGCGGAAACGCATGTTGGATCGTTACTATAACGAGCAGTAACCGCATACGTTTTGGGAACCAGTCCGGCAAAGGTAGTGCCTGACTGGTAAACTGTTCCGTCAATACTGTATTCCAAATTGGCGCCCTGCGGAGCGGTAATTACAATTGTTCCCGTACCGACAGCGCAGGATGGCTGAACGGTAACACTTGCTATCGGGGTGGCCGGAGCCCCAGGCGCCGGATTGACCGTTAACGAAGTTGCTGCAGAAACGCATGTCGGATCGGTACTATAACGAGCAGTAACCGCATAAGTTTTAGGAACCAGTCCGGCAAAGGCAGTGCCTGACTGGTAAACTATTCCGTCAATACTGTACTCAAAACCGGCGCCCAGCGGAGCGGTAATTACAATTGTTCCCGTACCGACAGCGCAGGATGGCTGAACGGTAACACTTGCTATCGGGGTGGCCGGAGCCCCCGGCGCCGGATTGACCGTTAACGAAGTTGTGACAGAAACGCATGTTGGATCGGTAGTGCTGCGAGCGGTAACCGCATACGTTTTGGGAACCAGTCCGGCAAAGGCAGTGCCTGACTGGTAAACTGTTCCGTCAATACTGTATTCCAAATTGGCACCCAGCGGAGCAGTAATGACGATTGTTCCTGTAGCAACTGAGCAGGATGGCTGAACAGTCACACTTGCCGTCGGTGCTGCTGGAGCCACAGGTACAGGATCGATCACCACGTCAGCAGACAGACTGGAAGTACAACCTGCAGCATCGGTAACTGTGAAATTGTATTTACCAGCAATCAACCCCGATATTGTAGTGCTCGTAGTTGATCCGGCAATTGTACTCGGATTGATGGTCCAGTTTCCAGATGGCAAACCACTTAAAACCACACTTCCCGTTGCAATGGTGCAGGTTGGTTGTGTAATGGTTCCGATGATCGGAGCAGCAGGAGCCCCCGGCGCCGGATTGACCGTTAACGAAGTTGTGACAGAAACGCAAGTCGGATCGGTACTATAACGAGCAGTAACCGCGTATGTTTTGGGAACCAGTCCGGCAAAGGCAGTGCCTGACTGGTAAACTGTTCCGTCAATACTGTATTCCAAACCAGCGCCCAGCGGAGCGGTAATCACGATAGTTCCAGTAGCAACGGAACAGGTTGGCTGAACTGTAACACTTGCCGTAGGAGCAGCAGGAGCAATCGGGACAGGATCGATCACCACATCAGCAGACTGAGATGTATTACAACCTATAGCATCGGTAACTGTGAAATTATATTTGCCAGGAATCAACCCCGATATTGTAGCGCTCGTAGTTGATCCGGCAATTGCATCCGGATTGATGGTCCAGTTACCAGATGGCAAACCACTTAAAACCACACTTCCCGTTGCAATGGTGCAGGTTGGTTGTGTAATGGTTCCGATGATCGGAGCAGCAGGAGCCTCCGGCGCCGGATTGACCGTTAACAAAGTTGCGACAGAAACGCATGTTAGATCGGTGGTTCTGCGAGCGGTAACCGCGTAAGTTTTGGGAGCCAGTCCGGCAAAGGTCGTGCCTGACTGGTAAACTGTTCCGTCAATGCTGTATTCCAGATCGGCGCCCAACGGAGCGGTAACCACAATTGTTCCCGTACCGACAGCGCAGGTTGGCTGAACTGTAACACTTGCAGTCGGAGCAGCAGGAGCAATCGGGACAGGATCGATCACCACATCAGCAGACAGACTGGAAGTACAACCTGCAGCATCGGTAACTGTGAAATTGTATTTACCAGCAATCAACCCCGATATTGTAGTGCTCGTAGTTGATCCGGCAATTGTACCCAGATTGATGGTCCAGTTTCCAGATGGCAAACCACTTAAAACAACACTTCCCGTTGCAATGGTGCAGGTTGGTTGTGTAATAGTTCCGATGATTGGAGCAGCCGGGGCGAGTGGAGCAGTATTGACGGTCAAAGCTGTTGCGGCAGAAACGCAAGTTGGATCGGTACTATAACGAGCAGTAACCGCGTATGTTTTGGGAGCCAGTCCGGCAAAGGTAGTGCCTGACTGGAAAACTGTTCCGTCAATGCTGTATTCCAGATCGGCGCCCAACGGAGCGGTAACCACAATTGTTCCCGTAGCAACGGAACAGGATGGCTGGATGGTAACACTTGCCGTCGGTGCAGCAGGAGCCTCCGGCGCCGGATTAACCGTTAACGAAGTTGTGGCGGAAACGCATGTTGGATCGTTACTATAACGAGCAGTAACCGCATACGTTTTGGGAACCAGTCCGGCAAAGGCAGTGCCTGACTGGTAAACTGTTCCGTCAATACTGTACTCCAAATTGGCACCCAGCGGAGCAGTAATCACGATAGTTCCCGTAGCAACTGAGCAGGATGGCTGAATGGTAACACTTGCCGTCGGTGCAGCAGGATCCCCCGGCACCGGATCGATCACCACATCAGCAGACAGACTGGAAGTACAACCTGCAGCATCGGTTACTGTGAAATTGTATTTACCAGCAATCAACCCCGATATTGTAGTGCTCGTAGTTGATCCGGCAATTGTACCCGGATTGATGGTCCAGTTTCCAGATGGCAAACCACTTAAAACAACACTTCCCGTTGCAATGGTGCAGGTTGGTTGTGTAATACTTCCGATGATCGGAGCAGCCGGGGCGAGTGGAGCAGTATTGACGGTCAAAGCTGTTGCGGCAGAAACGCAAGTCGGATCGGTACTATAACGAGCAGTAACCGCGTATGTTTTGGGAGCCAGTCCGGCAAAGGTAGTGCCTGACTGGTAAACTGTTCCGTCAATGCTGTATTCCAGATCGGCGCCCAACGGAGCGGTAACCACAATTGTTCCCGTACCGACAGCGCAGGTTGGCTGAACTGTAACACTTGCAGTCGGAGCAACAGGAGCAATCGGGACAGGATCGATCACCACATCAGCAGACAGACTGGAAGTACAACCTGTAGCATCGGTAACTGTGAAATTGTATTTACCAGCAATCAACCCCGATATTGTAGTGCTCGTAGTTGATCCGGCAATTGTACCCGGATTGATGGTCCAGTTTCCAGATGGCAAACCACTTAAAACAACACTTCCCGTTGCAATGGTGCAGGTTGGTTGTGTAATAGTTCCGATGATCGGAGCAGCCGGGGCGAGTGGAGCAGTATTGACGGTCAAAGCTGTTGCGACAGAAACGCAAGTCGGATCGGTACTATAACGAGCAGTAACCGCGTATGTTTTGGGAGCCAGTCCGGCAAAGGTAGTGCCTGACTGGTAAACTGTTCCGTCAATGCTGTATTCCAAATTGGCGCCCAGCGGAGCAGCAATCACGATAGTTCCAGTAGTAACTGAACAGGATGGCTGAACGGTTACATTTGCTACCGGAGTAGCAGGAGCCCCCGGCGCCGGATTAACCGTTAACGAAGTTGCGACAGAAACGCATGTTGGATCGGTGGTGCTGCGAGCGGTAACCGCGTAAGTTTTGGAAGCCAGTCCGGCAAAGGCAGTGCCTGATTGGTAAACTGTTCCGTCAATACTGTATTCCAAATTGGTGCCCAGCGGAGCGGTAATCACGATAGTTCCGGTACCAGCGGAACAGGTTGGCTGAACTGTAATACTTGCCGTTGGAGCTGCTGGAGCCACAGGTGCCGGATCTATCACTACATCAGCAGACAGACTGGAAGTACAACCTGCAGCATCGGTTACTGTGAAATTATATTTGCCAGGAATCAACCCCGATATTGTAGCGCTCGTAGTTGATCCGGCAATTGCATTCGGATTGATGGTCCAGCTTCCGGATGGCAAACCACTTAAAACAACACTTCCCGTTGCAATGGTGCAGGTTGGTTGTGTAATGGTTCCGATGATCAGAGCAGCCGGGGCGAGTGGAGCAGTATTGACGGTCAAAGTTGTAGCTGCAGAAATACATCCTGTTGCAGTTTCCTTAACGATGATGTTATAATTCCCTGAATTCAATCCGGCAAAAGTAGCCGAAGCCGACCAGGTAGTACCACCATCGATACTGTAAGAATAGCCAGAACCTTCGGCAGGAGCGGTAACCACAATTGTTCCTGTACCGACAGCGCAGGTTGGCTGAACAGTCACAGATGCAGTCGGAGCAGCCGGGGCGAGTGGAGCAGTATTGACGGTCAAAGTTGTAGCTGCAGAAATACATCCTGTTGCAGTTTCTTTAACGATGATGTTATAATTCCCTGAATTCAACCCAACAAAAGTAGCCGAAGCCGACCAGGTAGTACCACCATCGATACTGTAGGAATAACCTGAACCTTCGGCAGGAGCGGTAACCACAATTGTTCCTGTACCGACAG
Organism: Prolixibacteraceae bacterium; assembly: GCA_963675995.2. Lineage (GTDB taxonomy): Bacteria > Bacteroidota > Bacteroidia > Bacteroidales > Prolixibacteraceae > JAAFHB01. Next base: position 1,282,271 of record CAXXIY010000001.1, read on the forward strand.
CGCAGGTTGGCTGAACAGTCACAGATGCAGTTGGAGCAGCCGGGGCGAGTGGAGCAGTATTGACGGTCAAAGTTGTAGCTGCAGAAATACATCCTGTTGCAGTTTCCTTAACGATGATGTTATAATTCCCTGAATTCAATCCGGCAAAAGTAGCCGAAGCCGACCAGGTAGTACCACCATCGATACTGTAAGAATAGCCAGAACCTTCGGCAGGAGCGGTAACCACAATTGTTCCCGTACCGACAGCGCAGGTTGGCTGAACAGTCACAGATGCAGTCGGAGCAACCGGGGCGAGTGGAGCAGTATTGACGGTCAAAGTTGTAGCTGCAGAAATACATCCTGTTGCAGTTTCCTTAACGATGATGTTATAATTCCCTGAATTCAATCCGGCAAAAGTAGCCGAAGCCGACCAGGTAGTACCACCATCGATACTGTAAGAATAGCCAGAACCTTCGGCAGGAGCGGTAACCACAATTGTTCCTGTACCGACAGCGCAGGTTGGCTGAACAGTCACAGATGCAGTCGGAGCAGCCGGGGCGAGTGGAGCAGTATTGACGGTCAAAGTTGTAGCTGCAGAAATACATCCTGTTGCAGTTTCTTTAACGATGATGTTATAATTCCCTGAATTCAACCCAACAAAAGTAGCCGAAGCCGACCAGGTAGTACCACCATCGATACTGTACGAATAACCAGAACCTTCGGCAGGAGCGGTAACCACAATTGTTCCCGTACCGACAGCGCAGGTTGGCTGAACAGTCACAGATGCAGTCGGAGCAGCCGGGGCGAGTGGGGCAGTATTGACGGTCAAAGTTGTAGCTGCAGAAATACATCCTGTTGCAGTTTCCTTAACGATGATGTTATAATTCCCTGAATTCAATCCGGCAAAAGTAGCCGAAGCCGACCAGGTAATACCACCATCGATACTGTAAGAATAACCAGAACCTTCGGCAGGAGCGGTAACCACAATTGTTCCCGTACCGACAGCGCAGGTTGGCTGAACAGTCACAGATGCATTCGGAGCAGCCGGGGCGAGTGGAGCAGTATTGACGGTCAAAGTTGTAGCTGCAGAAATACATCCTGTTGCAGTTTCTTTAACAGTGATGTTATAATTACCTGAATTCAATCCGGCAAAAGTAGCCGAAGCCGACCAGGTAGTACCACCATCGATACTGTAAGAATAACCAGAACCTTCGGCAGGAGCGGTAACCACAATTGTTCCCGTACCGACAGCGCAGGTTGGCTGAACAGTCACAGATGCCGTTGGTGCAACCGGGGCAATCGGGACAGGATCGATCACCACATCAGCAGACTGAGATGAATTACAACCTATAGCATCGATAACTGTGAAATTATATTTGCCAGCAATCAACCCCGATATTGTAGTGCTCGTAGTTGATCCGGCAATTGTACCCGGATTGATGGTCCAGTTACCTGATGGCAGACCACTTAAAACCACACTTCCCGTTGTAAAGGTGCAGGTTGGTTGTGTAATGGTTCCGACAATCGGAGCGAAGGGAGCGTTATTTATGGTAATTATCAGTTCGTTTGAATTTGCAGGATTGCCCGAGACACAGGTTTCATTGGAGGTCATCACTACAGAAACCTTATCGCCATTCACGGGAGCAAAAGCATAAGTGGCGGCGCTGGTCCCAACATTAGTGCCGTTGACCGTCCACTGGTAAACCGGAGCGGTACCGCCATTTACCGGTACGGCTGTGAAAGTTACAATTGTGCCGGCACAGACAGTTGTCTGATCGGCGGTGACTGAAACGGAAGCAGGAAGCGGATTATTTACGGTTATCGTCAGTTCGTTTGAATTTGCAGGATTGCCCGAGACACAGGTTTCATTGGAGGTCATCACTACAGAAACCTTATCGCCATTCACAGGAGCAAAAGCGTAAGTGGCGGCGCTGGTCCCAACATGACCGCCGTTAACCGTCCACTGGTAAACCGGAGCGGTACCGCCATTTACCGGTACGGCTGTGAAAGTTACAGTTGCACCGGCACAGACAGTTGTCTGATCGGCGGTGACCGAAACGGAAGCAGGAAGCGGATTATTTACGGTTATCGTCAGTTCGTTTGAATTTGCAGGATTGCCCGAGACGCAAGTTTCATTGGAGGTCATCACTACAGAAACCTTATCGCCATTCACAGGAGCAAAAGCGTAAGTGGCGGCGCTGGTCCCAACATTATTGCCGTTGACCGTCCATTGATAAACCGGAGCGGTACCGCCGTTAACCGGTACGGCTGTGAAAGTTACAGTTGCGCCGGCGCAGACAGTTGTCTGATCGGCGGTGACTGAAACGGAAGCAGGAAGCGGATTATTTACGGTTATCGTCAGTTCGTTTGAATTTGCAGGATTGCCCGAGACACAGGTTTCATTGGAGGTCATCACTACAGAAACCTTATCGCCATTCACGGGAGCAAAAGCATAAGTGGCGGCGCTGGTCCCAACATGACCGCCGTTAACCGTCCACTGGTAAACCGGAGCGGTACCGCCATTTACCGGTACGGCTGTGAAAGTTACAGTTGCACCGGCACAGACAGTTGTCTGATCGGCGGTGACCGAAACGGAAGCAGGAAGCGGATTATTTACGGTTATCGTCAGTTCGTTTGAATTTGCAGGATTGCCCGAGACGCAGGTTTCATTGGAGGTCATCACTACAGAAACCTTATCGCCATTCACAGGAGCAAAAGCGTAAGTGGCGGCGCTGGTCCCAACATTATTGCCGTTGACCGTCCATTGATAAACCGGAGCGGTACCGCCGTTAACCGGTACGGCTGTGAAAGTTACAGTTGCGCCGGCGCAGACAGTTGTCTGATCGGCGGTGACTGAAACGGAAGCAGGAAGCGGATTATTTACGGTTATCGTCAGTTCGTTTGAATTTGCAGGATTGCCCGAGACACAGGTTTCATTGGAGGTCATCACTACAGAAACCTTATCGCCATTCACGGGAGCAAAAGCGTAAGTGGCGGCGCTGGTCCCAACATTAGTGCCGTTGACCGTCCACTGGTAAACCGGAGCGGTACCGCCGTTAACCGGTACGGCTGTGAAAGTTACAGTTGCGCCGGCGCAGACAGTTGTCTGATCGGCAGTGACCGAAACGGAAGCAGGAAGCGGATTATTTACGGTTATCGTCAGTTCGTTTGAATTTGCAGGATTACCCGAGACGCAGGTTTCATTGGAGGTCATCACTACAGAAACCTTATCGCCATTCACGGGAGCAAAAGCATAAGTGGCGGCGCTGGTCCCAATATGACCGCCGTTAACCGTCCACTGGTAAACCGGAGCGGTACCGCCGTTAACCGGTACGGCTGTGAAAGTTACAGTTGCGCCGGCACAGACAGTTGTCTGATCGGCGGTGACCGAAACGGAAGCAGGAAGCGGATTATTTACGGTTATCGTCAGTTCGTTTGAATTTGCAGGATTACCCGAGACGCAGGTTTCATTGGAGGTCATCACTACAGAAACCTTATCGCCATTCACGGGAGCAAAAGCATAAGTGGCAGCGCTGGTCCCAACATTAGTGCCGTTGACCGTCCACTGGTAAACCGGAGCGGTACCGCCATTTACCGGTACGGCTGTGAAAGTTACAATTGTGCCGGCACAGACAGTTGTCTGATCGGCGGTGACCGAAACGGAAGCAGGAAGCGGATTATTTACGGTTATCGTCAGTTCGTTTGAATTTGCAGGATTGCCCGAGACACAGGTTTCATTGGAGGTCATCACTACAGAAACCTTATCGCCATTCACGGGAGCAAAAGCGCAAGTGGCGGCGCTGGTCCCAACATTAGTGCCGTTGACCGTCCACTGGTAAACCGGAGCGGTACCGCCGTTAATCGGTACGGCTGTGAAAGTTACAGTTGCACCGGCACAGACAGTTGTCTGATCGGCGGTGACCGAAACGGAAGCAGGAACAACTTTATTGATAGTTACTGTCAATGAGCTCACTGCCGGTGTGCAGGATCCACTGTTCCCCTGACCATCAGCTGTGAGGGTTAATGTGACATTACCGGAAAGTATGTCGTTTGTTCCGGGAGAGTAAACAGGATGCAGTAATGCAGGATTATCAAACACGCCGTCACCTGATGAAGTCCACACAAGGGTACTGTAATTTGTGGCTGATGCCTCGGAAAGGTTGACTGTTGAGCCTGCACAAATGGTTGCCGGATTACCCGCGTTATCAGTCGGCAGATCGAACACCTGTACTTCACCCTGCTGCAGGGTATCACAGCCGGCTTGAGAATACTGAATGGCAATCAGTTTATAAGTTCCGGGATTAATCAGCGGTTTAGCCCATTGAATGATGATTTCACTTCCTGTCGTGGGAGGATTGGTGGTGGTGAAACTGGTTCCGGCGGGATTTGTAATCGTGACCGGATTATTTGAAGCATCGGTAAGCTGCCACAGGTAAGTAGAATTGGCTAGACCATCGATGCGATAGTGTCTTTGCGCGCCCAGACATACTTTATCAATCACATACTGCCCCCTGGCTGCCTGTAAAGCAGCTACAAGGAGTAGCGTTATGATGATGTATCTGAGCGTTTTCATTTCAATTTTTTTTTTAATTTTTCATTCTTTCATTCCAGGTCACGGTTGATACAGATATATTTTTGAACTGGCCGGCTTTGGATTCACCTGGAGCGTAATATGTTCCGATGGAAGAGTATTTGTTGCATTCAGATCTTTTACGTGAGTAATCCAATAGCTGGTTGTTGTTTTTGGATTCACCGGTAGCAGGTATGGACTTTGTGTAATGCCGGTCTCGGTCCAGGTTTTGGATCCGTCGGTAAAAGTCACATCCCATGGAGCTGTTCCAGTAAGAATCACTTGTAATGAAGCTGTTTGTCCGATGCAGATCGGGTCAGGTGGTGAAATGGTTGCTGTTGGCAGGGCGGCTTTCACCTCGACAATCCCGATTTTGAGATTATTGGTGCAGCCATCCGAGGCAGTAACCTTGAAGAAGTAGATCCCCGACTTCAGCCACTTCACATTGATGCTCGCTCCGGTATTTCCATTTACAAAATCAGCGGAAGTTGTCGGACAATTACCTGGTACTGTTGCAAAGTTGACAGATCCGTCACTGTAAAGTTCCCATAGGTAAGTATTTCCAGGGACTGCGGTAACTGACAATGGAGTTGTATCACCTTCATACACGACAGTCTGGGCCATGGCAGGCGCCATAGCCATCAGCAGAGGTAACATAACTACCAGCGCCAGACGTATAATATCGTGTAACAGACGATTCATTTAACTAATTCTCAATAATTTAATTTCCTGTTTCGACCCATTGAACCATTGACAATTGTCCATTGACCATTATCAATTGCCTAATTGTCTCATTGAACATTGACCATACCTCTCCTGCTTCAACTTTACAAAGTGAATTAATTGTTTGTATATTAATGATATACAAGTTGGATTGTCCCTTGCGTGACGAAACAACCCCGGATTTCCCCGTGCCTGATGCATCATCAGTTTAGAGTCGTATCTGGGACTACCTCTGCCCATAAAGAACCTGATATCCGGCCCGTCGCGATTCTGTTTCATAGTTCTAAAATGTTAAAATTAAAGGATGTAAAACATTGTTTCACAATGTCATAAAAGGCATGTTATCTCCTTAAAACATTACGTTTAGAAACAAAAAATCCTGACATACGCTGTTTTTACAGGTAAGCCAGAGTTGACATCGGTAAACAGGAGCCGTACAAGGCGCTCTTCCAAAATTATATATCCATCCGGGCAGGTCGCCTCTTGCATTTTTGGTGCAATGCACTAGTTTTCCCGGTGGTCCGTGGTAATATGTGGTCATTGAGCATCTTCATTTAATTTTTGATTTTAACCAAACAGCGCTGAATAAATCATTGATTATAAACAACAATCTCTTTAGTCTTCGCTCTGGGTCTTATTGACGTTCTATGTGGTTAATTTCTTGACACAGAGGGTGCCAGAGGAATCAAAGCCATTCGCACTATTGCCTTGCTTCTTAACCCTTCCCTTTTTTCTGTCAGTAGGTTCGGTAACAGAATTTCTCGAAGCTGCCTGACAGAAAAAAGTTGGAGTTTCATGAAAAAGCAATGAAGAACCATTTTAATCAACCTTTAATTCTGTTCATTACCAGGAATTAAATTAGTATTGGTTGGAATTGTAGAAGTTGTTCCTCCTGTGATAGCTGGCCGTGCCTTCAAAGTTTGGGTTGCTTTGTCATCCTGATCGGCAGCTGCAGGATCGGAACAATCGGAATTCTTGATATCCCACGCTCCATCCTTATTCTGGCCATCCAAAGCGAGGATGAGATTACGGTCTGAAGTTCCTTCGTAATTATGGTTCGTTACTGTAATTCGCAGATAGATCGATACCCCGTTTGAAGTATCAGTTGCATCAGTTTCAATTGTTGTAGTACCAGCTGTATATGTTGTCCAGGTTGCAGTAGCAAAGTTTTTGCTATAAGTCCATTCAATTATATATGTCTGAACGCCATTAAGTCCGGTAAGTGCCAAAGTGGGTTTCCACGATTCAGAAAAATTTGCGGCCACAACTTCATAGTAAAAGATATTTGTCCCATATTCATATTGCATTGCACCCGAAACATAAGTAGCCTTCGATACCTTATCGATACATTGAGACTCATTTGTACCATATGCTGCTGGGGCATAAGTAACATTATTCAGGTTCTTGATGTCAACGATGAAGCCATTTTTCGGATCAAGTTCATACACTTTCAGATTATTCGCACAACCAGATGAAGGAGCGTCATATTGTACAACAACAAAAGTTGGGGTTTTACCTCCTGCTCCCTTATATCCAGTATTTGAAAGAGTAGTTGAAGACCATGTAATGTCTACATTATCTGTAGTTCCTGAAACACCATAGGATGCTCCGGCGGCTGTAAGTCCAGTACCAACCGTTAATTTTGTTGATGAGTTATTTGTGGTCTGATTGGTAATAAAATTCATGTCTTTTGTTGACCACCAAAGGAAATTCCCTCCAGTTGGAGCTACAACTGCCTTGTAATTATAAGATTTGCCAGCGATTGGATGAAGAGCATCATCCGTGCAGCCAGTTGTTGCATTTGGGGCAGAATCATGTATTGCTTTTTGACCATAAACTGTTCCAATTCCAGCAGTTAGAACTGCTATTACGAGTAAGAAAATTTGCTTTTTCATGATTATAAAATTTAATTGTTGAAGAATTTAAAATATTGAACTTTAAATATTTGATAAGATTTGTTGCTGCTCTTATCTGCAGTTCGTTGATGATCCGGGAACGGGAAATTGGCCGTTCCGGGATTTCGCGATCGCCCGGGCGGACCTTTCCCCTTATTCTGAATCAGGAAGATATTTTGGATTCCAATTTTCGGTTTTATCGGGTTAAGGATTGGGGAAATACAGGTCAGAGCATCCTTAATGTTCTTCCTGTTTTGGCAGAATGCCCTTTTTTGAATAATAGATAAATTTTTCATTGTTAATTAATTATAACTAATTCATTAATTTCCTTTGATAATATTGGGGCGTGGTTTGATGGTAATGTTTTGCTCAATTGGGGTTACCATTTCATTGCCATTGCAGTCTTTGAGCCAGTATCTGATGGTGTGGGTCAGCGAAGTAAACGTTATTCCATCACCCCAGAGTTTAATGTCGGTAGGAATACCACCGACAGCATATGTCGAGGGTTGTCCTGTACCTGAAATGGTAGGTTCGCCTGAGGTAGAGAATACGATTTCCCATCGGATAGTAAACTGATCTGCCGGAACTACGCAACAGTTGTCCATATATTTTGATGGATCGAGATCCAAACTTGTGTTCCCTGCCTTAAATAAGTAATAGTCTGGATCAGGATTGATTATCACATCGTTGGAAACATAGGTGGCTGTAAACAGATTTTCAACACAAAACGAGAAAGGTCCTTCCGGGGTAAATGTTGGGGGAATGTTGTCTGTTACTGCAATTGTTTGAGAACAGGTACTGCTCGCCCCGCTTTTGGTAATGTTTACAGTTAGAGTGTAGGTATTACAATTATTCCCGGCCAGGATTGTAACTGTTTGTTGGTTTGTTATTGCTGATGGAATTGTGCCGTTTCCGACTACAGTCCAGGCATAAGTATCCATTCCTGTAGGAGCGCTGTAGGTCGTGGAGGCTCCATTTGGGACTGATATTGTTGGGGTTATGCTGCAAGGCAAATCAATCACAGAAACGGTATAGGTACACGAAGAGGTACATCCAAATCTTGAAATATTGTCCGTAAGAGTAAAAGTTCCAGGACCAGCAGCAGTTACGGTAACTGTTGCTCCGTTTGTTGAGCCGGATATTATGCCCTTTCCGGATATTGACCAGAGATGATCCACGTTATTTGATGGATCTGGGGTACTGGTGTAAACATTTCCTGTTGATACTGCGTATACAAATGCACTTCCTGTAATGGTGCAGGAAGGTGTTGGGTTGACAGTCAATGTCCGGTCCCGTGTATCGCTGGTCACATTACAATCGGCACCTGATGAATGAAAGACTACTGTGACTTTGTATTTTCCGCTTTCTGATGGTGTAGCTCCAGTAAATATCAGTTGGTCCGTTGTAGCCCCTGAGATTGCACCTCCGTCTGTTACCGGTAACCAATGTTCGGGAGAGTCATATTTCTTCCATTGGTAGGAAACTACATTAGCAGGATAAGAAGTGGATACCGTGTATGAATAATTATCACCCTGACAAATAGTTACATTTGTTGGTCCGGTTATGCCAGTTATTTCATTTACTGTTAATGTGGCAATGCTGGAGGTTATGCTGCAATTATCACTGTTGGAAATTACTACCCGGTATTGTGTTCCATCGGGTGCATCAGAATTTCCCACATTTTCCAGTCTGATGGTACCAGGCGATGGATAGGTTACATTCGGTTCAATAGGAATATCTGCAAAACTACCTGAAGGTTTTTTCCGTTGCCAGGTATAAGTCAATCCGGAACCGGTTGCAACTACATTAAAACTTACGACATGCCCTTCACAATCAAGTTGATTTGTCGGTTGGGTAACTATTACCGGTAAAGCGTACACCATAACTGTGGCAGTACCAATACATCCGTTAGTATCGGTATAAGAGATCACACTTGTTCCTGCGGATGCCCCAGTTACTAAACCTGAATTATCCACAGTAGCGATTCCGGGTGAAGCTGAAATCCAGGCCAAAGGAGTAGCTGGAGTTCCTGCACCGGATAATTGAGTGGTTGATCCGACACAAACTCCAAGAGTACCGGTGATGGTCGGATTGATATTAACTGTGATTGTTGATGTGGAGGTATTAACCGTACCACAGGGTTCGCTGGTTATAGCACAGTAATATCCTGTGGTGGCAGTGATGTTTCCGGCAGTATAAGTTGGACTGGTCGCACCGCTGATAATACCGGATGTTGTATACCACTGGTAGGTATAAGTCCCATGGCCGCCATTTCCGGTAGCAGTAAATGTTCCCGGTGAAGTATTATAACAGATTGGAGATGATCCGCCAACAATGGTGGTTGTAAAACTGGGATAGACAGTTGCCGTAGTCGTTGAGGTAGAAACTGTTCCACATGATCCACTTGTTATTTCACAGAAAAAAGATGAAGATGAGGTTAAATTTCCTGGCGTGTATGTTTGGGTAGTAATTCCGGTTGACACTCCGTCTTTATACCATAAATAGGTATATAATCCTGTTCCGCCACCACCTGTTGCGGTATATGTTCCTGGTGAAGTATTGTAACATATAGGGGATGTTCCCCCACTCATACTGGCCGTAATAGTGGCGTATACAATCAGGTTAGCATTGTTATTACTACCAATGATAGTAGGTAAATCACTTATTACCCTGATACGATAACCATTACCTGAGGCAGTTCCTGAGGGTATAGTAACACTGATAGTCTGACTTCCGCTTGCGTTTGAAGCTACATTTTGCAGATTCACAGGAGAGGCAAATGAGCCAGATGCATTTGATAATTGTGCGGTAAAGGTAGCGGTGCCTGTCGGAAAACTATTGTAACGTCTGTAAGTGAATGGGACTTGGATGCCGGTAACCCCAGCGCAAAATGGCGAACCAGAAATGGTTCCTGTGGTTATTGTTCTGATGCCAGGAACAATTTCTCCTGTCGATAGTATGGCTGCAGGGAAGTAATATGTCCCATCGAAAAACTGAATCTGATCAAGCTGATTCGTATTGGTTGTTGTTATGCCGGTTACGTCGTTTCCAATAAATATCTTGCCGTTTGTTCCACCGCTTCCATCCCAATTGCCTGCCCAGCCGTTTATCGTAAGTATTTTACCCGATGTCCAGGTTACCCCGGAACTGTTTGCAAATTTTATGCTATGTTCATTGGCCCCCAAATTAAGGGTAGAGTTATCAAGTAACTGAAGGGTCGACGAACTGGTAAATATTCTACCTGTAGTAATATTGGTTGTGCTTAATATTGCACCATTTAACACAAACTGGGATGCCGCTGTGCTGTTTGTGGCAGGATTCAGCCGGAGTTCACCAGCGGTTAAGATAGTTGCTCCGGTGTAGGAGCCAGATCCCGTTAGAACCAATGTGCCAATTCCCAGTTTTGTAAATCCAAGACCACCTCCACCTTCACTTATTAGACCGTCAATTGTCAGAAAATTGGTAGCGGAATTCACAGTTACGGATCTTGTTCCGGAGACGCCGGAACCAAGAATCACACTACCGGAGAATGTAAGCGGTTTAGTGCCTAAAAACAGAAATGGGTCATTCCAGTAGACAGTATTACTCACTGCCTGACTGGTAGCCGAGGTATTGTCAATTTTCAGGGTATTTCCATTATTCCCTTCTATTATTCGTAATGTTCCGATACCAAGCGCAGCAGCACTATTGATATTTAATTGTCCATTATTAAGATCCACCCCTCCGGAAAATGTATTTCCACCCGACAATGTCAGTGTCCCTTGTCCTGCCTTGTGAATACTACCCGTATTGGAAATAACACCGCTGACAACAATTGCGGCGCCACCTTGAATGGTTAGCTGGTTACTGTTCAGGTTTATCGTATTTGTTACGGTGAGTGTGGCGCCGGCGCTCCAGATTCCGGTTGTAAGTCCGGAGATCGTTATTGGTCCCCCCCAGAAATTATTCCCACTAATATTCAATAATACTCCACTTCCAGTCAAAGTCAGGGGTTCTGCGGAGACTGTAATTCCTCCCTGGATCTCCAGGTAACCCAAATTATTTACAGTTGTACCTCCAGTTGCAGTTCCCAGGGCGGAACCATTCTGAATATTTAAATAGCCCGAATTAACTATTGTTGTTCCGTTGTAAGTATTCGTGCCTGAAAGGACTAGGATTCCGGGTCCTGACATGGTCAAGTTGGTGGCGGCGCCACTTATGATGCCAGAAATTGTCAGGGTCATGCTCGTCGCTACTGCTACGGTTCCGGTTGAGGGCATGATAACCGGACAGGAGATAGTTGAATTGCTTGAAATATTGGTGATAGCGACGCCACCATTACCATATATACGGAGGAAACCTGTACCGGAAATTGAAGCATTTGCCATATCTGTAATTGTTTGGCACATCCCATTTAAAGCTCCAATTATCGGGTAATAAGTTCGCCCCGATGGAATGGTCACATCTGTTGTTGCAGTCGGAACTCCGCAAGACCAGTTGGCCCCTGTATTCCAATCAGTTTCAAAACCTGAAGTTCCACCAATCCATGTATCGGACAAAGCTGCGATTGTGGCTATTACAGCTGTTCTTGTAGAAGTTGTGCAGCTATTTGCTGTAGCATCAACATAATAGGTTGTTGTGGACGAAAGGATGGGTGTTGTAAATGAAGTTCCCGTTCCTAATGAGGTGCCCCCTGTTGAGGCTGAATACCAATTGATAATCCCTGCAGATGCAGTCGCACCTAAAGTTACTGTACCTGTCCCGCACCGGACAGCAGGTGTGGTTCCGGTTATAGTAGGGATTGTGTTGACAGTTAGTGTTCTTGTCGAACTTACCGCTCCGCAAGGACCTGTAGCATCGGAGGTTAACGTAAGTGTTATATCTCCATCATAATTTGCAGGTGGAGTATAAGTAACATTACTTGGGGTGCTTGTTTGAGCAGTACTGCTTAAATTTCCATTTACCCCTCCATTAGTAGGATTTAAATTGGTTATCGACCAGGCTGCTGTTGCCGCCCCGGTAAAAGTTGCCCCATTAAGTGTAAAGGCTGATGGAATTGTTAATTGACAGATATGATCAGGACCACCTGGAATTACAAACTTTGCTGATACGGTTGGTTGTGAGCCAGATAAAGTTCGGGGAGTTGTGAAATCAAAGTTGCCATAGGTATTTACCGTAAATACAAATGTACTTGTAGTGATACACGAGGAGAAATTAATAGTGAAAGTATTGCCTGAATGTAATTCATCTGTTCCAGCACCAACTGCAACGAATTGTAATTGTGTTCCGGTATTGGTAAATGTAAATGGATGTGCTGTTGCAGGACTACTATATGTTACGTTTGACGTTGAATTAGGTACTGTAACAGTTATTGATCTTACAACATCTCCAACATTAATAACCAACTGATAGTTTTGTGGACAGGAACATTGTGTTGTAGGAGAAATTGAAACAGTGAAACTTCCCCTTAGATTATCAGAAAGGGAGAATAATAAAATTAAAATGATACTAAATCTTCTTATTATTCCAATACCAGAAGAACTGAAAAAGTAGGTTACTGAATTAGTAATGGATTCATTCCTCTTTAGATTTGCAGAATTGAAACCGTTTTTTAAAATATATTTTTTTATTATGCCAAATGAAACAACAAAACAAAAGACAACAGCCACCATTAGCCTGTTTAATTGAAAAATGCAGACATTTAAGTATTTGAAATATAGTGAGATATAGTCCAACGTTGTCGATTAATTAAATATATTACTTGAATCTCGGATCCCTAAAATTCTGCTTTTGATTCTATCATAATCCAGTAGATTCACTCTTAAATCCAGTTTTAAAAATCCATCAATAGCGGTGATATGTAAAGTTACCGAATACCCAAGTTACAGCCGGATATTAACCGGATACTTCCGTTTAAACTCGATTGTAATCGTTTATAATCGGATATATGATTGATTATTAACAAGATAATAAAAATGTAAGTTTCCCTATTTGAAGTGTTGGGAATGAACATCAAAAGCAACCGCTGGTCGTGGTATTTTTGGGATACCAGTTAAAGAGTTGACATGAAAAAAGAGGACTATTCAGGTTGGTAGAACTGAAAGATAAAATCATTGGAGGTAAACTTTCCTGTTTCAAAACGGACCTTACCAGCCGCCAGGTGTAAGCAGCGAATTGTACTTGTCCGTAATCGAAGGTTTATTAGGTTTTTTAACGATAATGCATTGAAAATTTGTCTAATATCCAATATAGATAAATCCCTTAATAATACGGGTTGTTCCGCCTAACTTCAATATATAATAGTAAGTTCCTGTAGGAACAATCTGCAGATTCGTCAGTGTGCTTGTTAATGTTGACCCATCCCAGTCGTTGAGGTAATTGGCACTTTGGTAAACAGGTTGCCCTGAGCGTGTATAAACATAAAGCTGCGATTTGGGATAGTTCTCAATTAAACCTGGGAATACAAGTTTGTCGTTGGCACCGTCGCCGTTTGGCGAAAAGGCTTCAGGAATCTTTATTCCAATATCAGTGACATCAATCGTAACTGTTGCAGAGGCACACATCTGCGCATCATCGCATACCCTGTAAACAAACTTGTCGGTAGAAGTATGTTTCCCCTGCGGAATATAGGTGACTGTACCATTAGCATTTATTTTTGTTCCACCCCTGCCTGGAGCCGAGGTGATGGTAACTGAACCAGGAAGTAGATTCACGGTTGACCAGTCGTTTGCCAATATATTGATGATGACATCCTGATCCCAGGGAGTCCTTGCATAATCGTCATTTGCCGCGATTTGGTGGAATGCCAAAGGATATTTGAACGATTTGTTATCCAAACAGCCATGAATATCAGCGACCTCCAAATTGTAAATTCCAGCTCCGTATAATTTTACAGACGACTGATTATCAGCTCCTATAATTTTTCCTTCGGTGGTTGACCACTTGTAATTAATTGTATTTCCTTTCGAGACAGATCCATCGACAATCATACTTCCATCTTTTTCAAGTTTTCCAGACGCATAGACATCGGCCACCGGGAGTGGATCCATTTTAATTGTTATGGTATCGCTTCGGGAATACCCATTACGGTTGGTTGCCACCATTCTTACCCTGAAATTTGCCGGTAAGGTTCCGGTATATTTCGGAGAAAGATGGAACGATGTTTTTACCCCTGAATTTAGGGTCAGCTCACCACCAGGATCTAGTATTGACCACTCATATTTGACGATATCTCCCACCGACTGCGAAGCGTCGAGACTGACCTCCTGACATGACCCGGCAACTGTTGGTCCATTGATAACGGCGTCAATTTGTACGGTGATATCCATTTTTGTTGTCGTGGCACACTGGTCCAGGTTTGGTGTGAAGATATAAGTTGTTGTGCCGGCATCAGTCGTACTGACAGTTGCAGGAGTCCAGGTGCCGGTTATTCCGTTTGTTGATGTAGTCGGTAGTTCTGGAGCTGCTGAGTTTTGAATGAACGGTCCGACTTGGGTAAATGTTGGAGTTACTCCGGTTATGACCGACAAAACTAATTTCGCAATCGAATCGCATCCTGCACGACTAACAAGTTTTACACTATAGGTTCCGGAAGTGGTGTACGAATTACCATTCCATTTAAATGGTAATTGATTGGAACATGTTGTAACAATAGATGTACTTGTTTCGATTGGATTCACCATTACAACCATTGTATCCTTGATGGCACATTCATTTGCACTCGGATTGAAGATGTATTTAGTCTTTCCAACCAAGGTCGAGTCAATTTTTGCCGGACTCCATGTACCGGTGATTCCGTTTAATGAACTCGCTGGTAAAGGAGGTGGAACGCTGTTCAGGCAAAGTGGACCGATTGGATTAAAATCTGGAGTTATTCTGGCATTGATCACAATATCTATTATTTTCTCGACCGCACATTGTCCTGATTGCGGAGTAAATTGATAGGATGTTGTTCCTGATTTTGCTGTGTTTATTGTGCCCGGATTCCATGTACCGGTGATTCCGTTTGTTGATGTGATCGGCAAATCCGGTGCAGCACCATTCTGACATAGCGGCCCTATTGATGTAAATTGAGGTATTGCCGGAGCATTTATGGTGATCTCCATTGTTGTCGGTACTGCGCACTGGTCGTTATTTGGAGTGAAGATATACTTTGTTGTTGTGACATTTGTGGTATTGATTGTTGCCGGCGACCACGATCCTGTAACACCATTTGTGGAGTTAATAGGCAGTGTAGGCGGAGTGCTGTTCTGGCAAAGAGGTCCGATCGCGTTGAAAAGTGGAGTTACTTGTGGATTTACGGTGATATTCATTGCTGCTGTAGGTGGACATGTAGCAGGACTGGAAGTAAAGGTATAGGTTTTAGTTCCCGCCGCGAGGGTGCTGATCGTTGAGGGGTTCCATGTTCCGTTAATTCCGTTTGTTGAAACAGCAGGCAATATCGGCGCTGTACTGTTCTGGCAAAGTGGATCGATTTGAATAAATACAGGATTCATTACCTCATTTACAGTGATATCCATTGTTGTTGAAGTAGCGCATTGATCGGGATCTGGTGTAAAGGTAAAAGTTGTTTTTCCTGCCGATGATGTGCTGATTGTCGATGGGCTCCAAGTTCCTGTAAATCCGTTTGTTGATTTAAGTGGCAAGGATGGAGCAGCGCTGTTTTGGCACAGCGGAGCTATTTGGTCAAAATCGGGTTTAACCTTCGGATTTACAGTAATATCTTTTGCGATAACCCAGGCGCACTGGTTTGCATCGGGGTTAAAGTTATAGGCGCGCGTTCCAATTGCTGCAGTACTGATTACAGAGGGATTCCAGGTACCGGTTACACCGTTTGTTGACGATGATGGCAGAGAAGGAGGTGTACTTCCCTGACAGAAGGGGCCAATCTCTGCAATCAAAGGGTTGATCTTGCCAATAATGGTTACGTCGACAGTTGGGGAGCTTGCACACTGTCCGGTGGTAGGAGTGAAGGAATAGGTAGTAGTTCTGACAATAGATGTATTGATAGCCGGAGGATCCCATGTGCCGGTTATCCCGTTTAAGGAAGTTGTAAGTAATGCTGGCGCAGGGGTATTCTGACAAACTGAATTGACAATCGGGTTGAAATTAGTCGTTATCCAATCCTTGATTGTTACAGATATACTGGTTGTGTCTGAGCACTGGTTGGCATCAGGAATGAAGTAATATCTTTTTGTTCCCGCCGTAGTGGTAGAGATTATAGCCGGCGACCATGTACCGGTGATGGCGGTAGAATTGTTTGATCTGATCGGTAACACAACAGGATCGTCTCCTTTGCAAAGGGGTTGAATGGCAGAGAATGATGGAGTGATGAGGGCCACAGGATTAATCACCACATTGACAGAAGCCAAAGAGGTACATCCGGCAGTATTTGTAACGGTAAATGTATAGTTAACAGCAGGAGTCAAACCGGAAACTGTTCTGCTTGTACCTGTACCTGTTACAGTTGTTCCGCCAGGAATTCTGGTTAAAGTCCAGGTTCCTGTTGCAGGCAGACCGGTTAAGACTACACTTCCAGTTGGGACAGCACAGGTGGGTTGAGTTATGACACCAATAACAGGCGCCGTTGGTACTGTCGGTGCAGCAATGATCACCACACTGACAGATGGTGGAGAAGTACAACTGGCTACATTTGTTACCGTAAAGGTATAAGTTGTCCCGGCAGTCAAACCGGAAACTGTTGTGGTTGTACCTGTACCTGTTACAGTTGTTCCGCCAGGATTTCTGGTTAAAGTCCAGGTTCCTGTTGCAGGCAGACCGGTTAAGATCACAGTTCCAGTTGCTGTTGAACAGGTTGGCTGTGTAATAGTTCCAACGGCAGGTGCAGCAAGCGCACCGGGAGCAGTATTGACGGTCAAAGTTGTAGCTGCAGAAATACATCCTGTTGCAGTTTCTTTAACGATGATGTTATAATTACCTGAATTCAATCCGGCAAATGTAGCCGAAGCCGACCAGGTAGTACCACCATCGATACTGTAAGAATAGCCAGAACCTTCGGCAGGAGCGGTAATTACAATTGTTCCCGTACCGACAGCGCAGGTTGGCTGAACAGTCACAGATGCAGTCGGAGCAGCCGGGGTGAGTGGAGCAGTATTGACGGTCAAAGTTGTTGCTGCAGAAATACATCCTGTTGCAGTTTCTTTAACAGTGATGTTATAATTACCTGAATTCAATCCGGCAAAAGTAGCCGAAGCCGACCAGGTAGTACCACCATCGATACTGTAAGAATAACCAGAACCTTCGGCAGGAGCGGTAACCACAATTGTTCCTGTACCGACAGCGCAGGTTGGCTGAACAGTCACAGATGCAGTCGGAGCAGCCGGGGCAAGTGGAGCAGTATTGACGGTCAAAGTTGTAGCTGCAGAAATACATCCTGTTGCAGTTTCCTTAACAGTGATGTTATAATTACCTGAATTCAACCCAACAAAAGTAGCCGAAGCCGACCAGGTAGTACCACCATCGATACTGTAGAAATAACCAGAACCTTCGGCAGGAGCGGTAACCACAATTGTTCCTGTACCGACAGCGCAGGTTGGCTGAACAGTCACAGATGCAGTCGGAGCAGCCGGGGCGAGTGGAGCAGTATTGACGGTCAAAGTTGTAGCTGCAGAAATACATCCTGTTGCAGTTTCCTTAACGATGATGTTATAATTCCCTGAATTCAATCCGACAAAAGTAGCCGAAGCCGACCAGGTAGTACCACCATCGATACTGTAGAAATAACCAGAACCTTCGGCAGGAGCGGTAATTACAATTGTTCCTGTACCGACAGCGCAGGTTGGCTGAACAGTCACAGATGCAGTCGGAGCAGCCGGGGCGAGTGGAGCAGTATTGACGGTCAAAGTTGTAGCTGCAGAAATACATCCTGTTGCAGTTTCTTTAACAGTGATGTTATAATTCCCTGAATTCAATCCGGCAAAAGTAGCAGAAGCCGACCAGGTAGTACCACCATCGATACTGTAAGAATAGCCAGAACCTTCGGCAGGAACGGTAACCACGATTGTTCCCGTACCGACAGCGCAGGTTGGCTGAACAGTCACAGATGCAGTCGGAGCAGCCGGGGCGAGTGGAGCAGTATTGACGGTCAAAGTTGTAGCTGCAGAAATACATCCTGTTGCAGTTTCTTTAACAGTGATGTTATAATTACCTGAATTCAATCCGGCAAAAGTAGCCGAAGCCGACCAGGTAGTACCACCATCGATACTGTAAGAATAACCTGAACCTTCGGCAGGAGCAGTAATTACAATTGTTCCTGTACCGACAGCGCAGGTTGGCTGAACAGTCACAGATGCAGTCGGAGCAGCCGGGGCGAGTGGAGCAGTATTGACGGTCAAAGTTGTAGCTGCAGAAATACATCCTGTTGCAGTTTCTTTAACAGTGATGTTATAATTCCCTGAATTCAATCCGGCAAAAGTAGCCGAAGCCGACCAGGTAGTACCACCATCGATACTGTAAGAATAACCAGAACCTTCGGCAGGAGCGGTAACCACAATTGTTCCTGTACCGACAGCGCAGGTTGGCTGAACAGTCACAGATGCAGTCGGAGCAGCCGGGGCAAGTGGAGCAGTATTGACGGTCAAAGTTGTAGCTGCAGAAATACATCCTGTTGCAGTTTCCTTAACAGTGATGTTATAATTACCTGAATTCAACCCAACAAAAGTAGCCGAAGCCGACCAGGTAGTACCACCATCGATACTGTAGAAATAACCAGAACCTTCGGCAGGAGCGGTAACCACAATTGTTCCTGTACCGACAGCGCAGGTTGGCTGAACAGTCACAGATGCAGTCGGAGCAGCCGGGGCGAGTGGAGCAGTATTGACGGTCAAAGTTGTAGCTGCAGAAATACATCCTGTTGCAGTTTCCTTAACGATGATGTTATAATTCCCTGAATTCAATCCGACAAAAGTAGCCGAAGCCGACCAGGTAGTACCACCATCGATACTGTAGAAATAACCAGAACCTTCGGCAGGAGCGGTAATTACAATTGTTCCTGTACCGACAGCGCAGGTTGGCTGAACAGTCACAGATGCAGTCGGAGCAGCCGGGGCGAGTGGAGCAGTATTGACGGTCAAAGTTGTAGCTGCAGAAATACATCCTGTTGCAGTTTCTTTAACAGTGATGTTATAATTCCCTGAATTCAATCCGGCAAAAGTAGCAGAAGCCGACCAGGTAGTACCACCATCGATACTGTAAGAATAGCCAGAACCTTCGGCAGGAACGGTAACCACGATTGTTCCCGTACCGACAGCGCAGGTTGGCTGAACAGTCACAGATGCAGTCGGAGCAGCCGGGGCGAGTGGAGCAGTATTGACGGTCAAAGTTGTAGCTGCAGAAATACATCCTGTTGCAGTTTCTTTAACAGTGATGTTATAATTACCTGAATTCAACCCAACAAAAGTAGCCGAAGCCGACCAGGTAGTACCACCATCGATACTGTAAGAATAGCCAGAACCTTCGGCAGGAGCAGTAATTACAATTGTTCCTGTACCGACAGCGCAGGTTGGCTGAACAGTCACAGATGCAGTCGGAGCAGCCGGGGCGAGTGGAGCAGTATTGACGGTCAAAGTTGTAGCTGCAGAAACACATCCTGTTGCAGTTTCTTTAACGATGATGTTGTAATTACCCGAAATCAACCCAACAAAAGTAGCCGAAGCCGACCAGGTAGTACCACCATCGATACTGTAAGAATAACCAGAACCTTCGGCAGGAGCGGTAATTACAATTGTTCCTGTACCGACAGCGCAGGTTGGCTGAACAGTCACAGATGCAGTCGGAGCAGCCGGGGCGAGTGGAGCAGTATTGACGGTCAAAGTTGTAGCTGCAGAAATACATCCTGTTGCAGTTTCTTTAACAGTGATGTTATAATTCCCTGAATTCAATCCGGCAAAAGTAGCCGAAGCCGACCAGGTAGTACCACCATCGATACTGTAAGAATAGCCAGAACCTTCGGCAGGAGCAGTAATTACAATTGTTCCTGTACCGACAGCGCAGGTTGGCTGAACAGTCACAGATGCAGTCGGAGCAGCCGGGGCGAGTGGAGCAGTATTGACGGTCAAAGTTGTAGCTGCAGAAATACATCCTGTTGCAGTTTCTTTAACGATGATGTTATAATTCCCTGAATTCAACCCAACAAAAGTAGCCGAAGCCGACCAGGTAGTACCACCATCGATACTGTAAGAATAACCAGAACCTTCGGCAGGAGCGGTAACCACAATTGTTCCCGTACCGACAGCGCAGGTTGGCTGAACAGTCACAGATGCAGTCGGAGCAGCCGGGGCGAGTGGAGCAGTATTGACGGTCAAAGTTGTAGCTGCAGAAATACATCCTGTTGCAGTTTCTTTAACAGTGATGTTATAATTACCTGAATTCAACCCAACAAAAGTAGCCGAAGCCGACCAGGTAGTACCACCATCGATACTGTAAGAATAGCCAGAACCTTCGGCAGGAGCGGTAATTACAATTGTTCCTGTACCGACAGCGCAGGTTGGCTGAACAGTCACAGATGCAGTCGGAGCAGCCGGGGCGAGTGGAGCAGTATTGACGGTCAAAGTTGTAGCTGCAGAAATACATCCTGTTGCAGTTTCTTTAACAGTGATATTATAATTACCTGAATTCAATCCGGCAAATGTAGCCGAAGCCGACCAGGTAGTACCACCATCGATACTGTAAGAATAGCCAGAACCTTCGGCAGGAGCGGTAACCACAATTGTTCCCGTACCGACAGCGCAGGTTGGCTGAACAGTCACAGATGCAGTCGGAGCAACCGGGGCAATCGGGACAGGATCGATCACCACATCAGCAGACTGAGATGAATTACAACCTATAGCATCGATAACTGTGAAATTATATTTGCCAGCAATCAACCCCGATATTGTAGTGCTCGTAGTTGATCCGGCAATTGTACCCGGATTGATGGTCCAGTTACCTGATGGCAGACCACTTAAAACCACACTTCCCGTTGTAAAGGTGCAGGTTGGTTGTGTAATGGTTCCGACAATCGGAGCGAAGGGAGCGTTATTTATGGTAATTATCAGTTCGTTTGAATTTGCAGGATTACCCGAGACACAGGTTTCATTGGAGGTCATCACTACAGAAACCTTATCGCCATTCACGGGAGCAAAAGCGTAAGTGGCGGCGCTGGTCCCAACATTATTGCCGTTGACCGTCCATTGGTAAACCGGAGCGGTACCGCCGTTAACCGGTACGGCTGTGAAAGTTACAGTTGCGCCGGCGCAGACAGTTGTCTGATCGGCGGTGACCGAAACGGAAGCAGGAAGCGGATTATTTACGGTTATCGTCAGTTCGTTTGAATTTGCAGGATTGCCCGAGACACAGGTTTCATTGGAGGTCATCACTACAGAAACCTTATCGCCATTCACAGGAGCAAAAGCGTAAGTGGCGGCGCTGGTCCCAACATTATTGCCGTTGACCGTCCACTGGTAAACCGGAGCGGTACCGCCGTTAACCGGTACGGCTGTGAAAGTTACAGTTGCGCCGGCGCAGACAGTTGTTTGATCGGCGGTGACTGAAACGGAAGCAGGAAGCGGATTATTTACGGTTATCGTCAGTTCGTTTGAATTTGCAGGATTGCCCGAGACACAGGTTTCATTGGAGGTCATCACTACAGAAACCTTATCGCCATTCACGGGAGCAAAAGCGTAAGTGGCGGCGCTGGTCCCAACATTATTGCCGTTGACCGTCCATTGGTAAACCGGAGCGGTACCGCCGTTAACCGGTACGGCTGTGAAAGTTACAGTTGCGCCGGCGCAGACAGTTGTCTGATCGGCGGTGGCCGAAACGGAAGCAGGAACAACTTTATTGATAGTTACTGTCAATGAGCTCACTGCCGGTGTGCAGGATCCACTGTTCCCCTGACCATCAGCTGTGAGGGTTAATGTGACTTTACCGGAAAGTATGTCGTTTGTTCCGGGAGAGTAAACAGGATGCAGTAATGCAGGATTATCAAACACGCCGTCACCTGATGAAGTCCACACAAGGGTACTGTAATTTGTGGCTGATGCCTCGGAAAGGTTGACTGTTGAGCCTGCACAAATGGTTGCCGGATTACCCGCGTTATCAGTCGGCAGATCGAACACCTGTACTTCACCCTGCTGCAGGGTATCACAGCCGGCTTGAGAATACTGAATGGCAATCAGTTTATAAGTTCCGGGATTAATCAGCGGTTTAGCCCATTGAATGATGATTTCACTTCCTGTCGTGGGAGGATTGGTGGTGGTGAAACTGGTTCCGGCGGGATTTGTAATCGTGACCGGATTATTTGAAGCATCGGTAAGCTGCCACAGGTAAGTAGAATTGGCTAGACCATCGATGCGATAGTGTCTTTGCGCGCCCAGACATACTTTATCAATCACATACTGCCCCCTGGCTGCCTGTAAAGCAGCTACAAGGAGTAGCGTTATGATGATGTATCTGAGCGTTTTCATTTCAATTTTTTTTTTAATTTTTCATTCTTTCATTCCAGGTCACGGTTGATACAGATATATTTTTGAACTGGCCGGCTTTGGATTCACCTGGAGCGTAATATGTTCCGATGGAAGAGTATTTGTTGCATTCAGATCTTTTACGTGAGTAATCCAATAGCTGGTTGTTGTTTTTGGATTCACCGGTAGCAGGTATGGACTTTGTGTAATGCCGGTCTCGGTCCAGGTTTTGGATCCGTCGGTAAAAGTCACATCCCATGGAGCTGTTCCAGTAAGAATCACTTGTAATGAAGCTGTTTGTCCGATGCAGATCGGGTCAGGTGGTGAAATGGTTGCTGTTGGCAGGGCGGCTTTCACCTCGACAATCCCGATTTTGAGATTATTGGTGCAGCCATCCGAGGCAGTAACCTTGAAGAAGTAGATCCCCGACTTCAGCCACTTCACATTGATGCTCGCTCCGGTATTTCCATTTACAAAATCAGCGGAAGTTGTCGGACAATTACCTGGTACTGTTGCAAAGTTGACAGATCCGTCACTGTAAAGTTCCCATAGGTAAGTATTTCCAGGGACTGCGGTAACTGACAATGGAGTTGTATCACCTTCATACACGACAGTCTGGGCCATGGCAGGCGCCATAGCCATCAGCAGAGGTAACATAACTACCAGCGCCAGACGTATAATATCGTGTAACAGACGATTCATTTAACTAATTCTCAATAATTTAATTTCCTGTTTCGACCCATTGAACCATTTTCATATTGATCGTTAACCAATTACCCATTGACCAAATATTCCTTTCCCATTCTGATGGTATTACATCAGTTAAAAGATTGAAATTGAGCAATAATCAATATTCCTCCTTTTTCGTCGCCGTCGTTCGGGTTCATTCCTGGTTGTACCCCTGATCCGGGTAAGCCCCTTAATTGTCCCCTCCCTGTTATGTGTCATTTCATGGTTTTATTATTTCCACGTTTCAAATAATCGACCTTAACCTCCATTTCCGTAGAGCCAAGCTAATCGCAAAACCGTACACCAAAGCAACAAACCTTGTCTATGTACACAGACCAATGGCCGTAGACCACTTTTAGATGACCATTTTCCTCACTTTTCGGACATATCATCCCCATTCTGGTCTAAAAAAGACCAGTTAAAGCGCAGAAAATTAGCATCATAGAAGATATTTTACTGCGAATGTTGCTGCCGATGAAAGGGTCGCCACGGGCATTGTTTATTCCCTCGGAGAACCCACATTTCGGTCCGTCTCGATTTTGTTTCATTATTGCAACGTATTGAATAATAGGATTGTAGAATATTAATATATCGCGCGCGAAAATTCACACTAATCCATCAAAACGGTACGTTTAGAAACAAAAAATCCTGACATACACTGTTGGAACAGGTAAGCCAGACATTAGATTCAAAACCGAAATGCGCATCACACGCTCGAAATAAATTATTTATCCAATCATATGGATCGCCTTTTCCATTTTTGAAGAAAGAGGTTATTTGGCCCACTGGGCCGTACTGATAATTTTTCATTGTTCATCTCTTTACTTTTGATTTATCCTTCCCATTCGTGTTGATAGGTCTTCATGGCTTTTTTTACAGTAAGTAATTTAAGCGCTGATCCGTCAGCTGACGAGGCAGAATAGTGCACAGGGGCGCAGAGAAAAATAGTAATCAACTTTACCTTTTCTTTTACCTCCCTTTTCCCAGCCAGGCTCGTACCCGGCCGGAAAAGGAGCGGTATTCATGAAAAAGCAAATATCTTTTGACGATTTAAGTCATTATGGATTTTGAACCAACGAAACAGGGGTTGTAGTAACGGTTGGCCTCAAATTGAGGGTTTGGACAGCTGTATCCTCAAATCCGGCACCAACTGCGCATGCTGGGGTAACATCAGCATTCCCCGGCGTAGCGCTATCAACTGCCTCTACTGCCAAAGTAATAGGTTCATCTGAGAGTCCTTCAAAACCATGATTTTTTATAGTGACTCTTACATAAATTGATACCCCATCCGCTGTTGAAGTGGCCTGAGTTTGAACAGTAAATTGAGGAGAAGTGATTACACCGGCTGTATGAGCCTGATCTGGTACCAAAGCTTGACTATAAGTGCCAATAGCAATACCCCAATCTATGGCTGCAGTTTGAGTTCCAGTTAATCCTGATAGCTTTAGCGTCGGTTTGTATGAACCCGTGAAGTTGGCTGCGATTACCTCGAAATAAAGCACATTGGTTCCATAATCGACATCTATTTTACCGGCGTTGAATTTTACTGATTGTACCATATCAAAACACTGTGATGTTGGAGCTCCGATTGCTAAGGGAACAGGTGTAGCAGCATTCGTCATATTGGCTATATCGACCGTAAAAGCAACTTTTGGCAGAATCTGTATCACTTTAATATTGTTATTTGCACAAGTGGCGCTTGGCCCGGTATATTCAACAACAACAAATAGTGGATTAGTGGTGGCATCTATTCCCGCAAGACCTGCTGATGTCCATGTAATTGTTGTCTTTGTTGGTGAAGAAGCCGGGGTTATCGCGGTGTTATAACCGACTGATGAAGCTGCAATTTTAACATCATCTGCAGGAATTATAGTGGCCACCCTGGCACCAGCGGTAGTAAAAGTGGTAGAATTTGTTGCATACCAGAATGCTGTTCCCCCTGGAGGAGCAATGACGGCAGAATAGTCATAGGGACGTCCGGCAACCGGAGTTAATGGATCGGTGAGGTTGCAGGTTAATGCAGTAGGTTTGGATCCTGGTAAAGCATATGGTTGTGCAAATGCTGCTGATGTTGCGAAAATCGCCAATACGAGAATAATAATTTGCTTTTTCATGATAATAAAATTTAATTGTGAATAAAATTTGTTTGTAATAGAAATTTGGTATTGATTAATCCGATAAAATTTTTGTTGATGGATATTGAGTCCTTTATGGCTGTTATTTTTTGACCAGCTAAAGGTTATAAACCCTTCCCGGACTGTTTTTCCCTCCAGGCGGACCATTCCCTTTATTTTGTTTCAGAAAGATGTCAGAAGACTCCATATGTCCTTTAATCGGGGCCATGACCACCTTCCTTGAAGCTCCTTCGAATAAAATGCACTCTAACCTGACAGTTGAAGAGGTCATCCATGCATTGGTCAGGTATTTGACCTTCTTTTGTGGTTTAATTGATCGATTCATTCTTTATGTTTTTTCTTTTATCATTTTACTTCTGGTCGCGGTTTAATCGTGATATTTACCGTTTTGTCTACTGATTTATTCCCATTGCAATCTATCAGCCAATAGGTTATAGTGTGTACAACATTCAGATAGGTTACCCCATCGCCGGGTATCTGAATATCTGCCGCATAAAGCGAAGGTTGACCGGTTCCGGTGATCGGGGGATGAGTGAGCGTTGATGGGGGAGGTGTTTGGTTAGGAGTGTCTGCAAAGTCAATACGCCAGTGAATTTCCAATGTATTGACGGCACAACAATTGTCCTTAAAATTATTGATGACCGGGTCGAGATCAAGGGAGGTATTACCTTTTATGAACAAGTAGTAATCGGGATCAGGATTGATCTTCAGAGTATTGGAAAGCATAGCCGCAGACCATACATTCTCTACACAAAAGGAGAAAGGCCCCGGGGCATTAAAGGTCGGAGGTGTTGTATCAGCAACTTCTATCCGCTGTTTACATGTTGTCTCATTTCCAACCGCATCTTTCAATGTCCACGTCCTGATTACCACAATTGGGTTAGTTCCGTTCGCTGCATCCTGATAGGTTACTGAGGTAATTCCGCAGTTGTCGGTTGCGACTCCCTTATTGGTTCCATTGCTGAATTCGGCATAGGAAGAGGTTGTTGCAACGTTCGAAAAAGCTGGTCCCGTTACCTCATTTGTACTACATCCAGGGATTAAACGGGTAACTGGGCAGGTAGTGATCTCCGGATCTGTCGAATCTATAACAGGGGTTACCAGTATTGCACTGTTATTTGTAACTATGGGATCTGTAGTGGGGGAGGCAACCGAAACCTGATTAGAAAAGTCTGAGCAGTGGGTGGGGTTTGCCTTGGCTGTTATGGTCAGTGTCGCCACTTCATTATAATTTAAACTTCCGATCGACCAGGTCGCGATTCCATCCCAGGTGCCGACATTTGATGAGAAATTCACCAGTGTTAATCCCGTTGGCAAGACCTCACTTACGGTGACATTGGCCGCTGTTGAAGGACCTAAATTCTTTACCCAGATGGTATAGGTGATGTTTTGTCCAAGAATCACCGGAGATGGCAGAGCTGCTAAGGTGATGGATAAATCTGCACCAGCATTAACGGTCACTGTAAAAGAGCAGCTTGAGCGGTTTCCGCATGCATCTATTGCACTCCAGGTGATGGTTGTTGCTCCTGAATTAAATGAAACGCCATTTAAAGTCAAAAGAGCGCTTCCGGTAGTTGCCCCACTCAGTGTTGCGGTTATGGTAAAACTACTGCAGGCATCGGTTGCGGAGGCGTTCCACGAGTCATTTGAATGGAGATAAACGTTTCCTGTGTTGGTATCCACCGTCTGATTACCCGAAACGGGGCAGGTAATCACAGGTGGGGTAATATCCTGAACTGTTATAACTTGTGTCCCAGTTGTTGCATTGTTGCATTTGTCGGTAGCCGTCCATTTCCGGGTAACTGTATAGCTGCCTGGACAGGTTCCTGGAGTGGTGACTTCATTATAAGTGATTACCGGAGCTAAATCGCAGTTGTCGGTTGCAGTTGGTGTAGCTGCAACTGGAACAGCTGAACATCCAACAGTGATATTGGAAGGGACACCTACCAATACCGGAGCAGTATGATCTTCCACAATAATGAATTGCGAACAGCTTGAACTATTGCCACAGGCATCAGTAGCCTTATAAGTTCGGGTAATCATATTCGGACATGCCTTGTTGTCTGATACATCGCCGACAAAAGTGATAGTTACGGGTCCTGCACAGTTATCCGTAACGTTAATGGAGGAAATGTCGGGCACCGGAATATCTGATAAACACTCTACCATCAATGGTGCCGGACAATTGATAGATGGAGGTGTAATATCCTGAACAGTTATTTTCTGAACACATGTGCTTGAATTATTGCAGTTGTCAGTACCCTTCCATGTTCGGGAAATAGTATAATTGCTGGCACAACTTCCCGGTACAATGATATCTGTATAACTGACAACAGGAGCGGAATCGCAATTGTCATTCGCTATAACTGTTCCGGTCGTGGCTGGAAGAGTGGAATCATCGCAACTTATGGTGATATTTGCAGGACAAGTCAGAACCGGAGCCACAATATCCTGAATGGTAATTATTTGATTGCAGCTTGATCTGTTTCCACACGCATCAGTAGCAGACCAAATCCGGGTGATTACCGAATTACCCGCACAATTACCCGATGCATTGGTATCAGTGTAAGTGATGGTAGGTGCCGGATCGCAACCATCTGTAGCTGTCGCGGTACCTGTAATTGAGGGGGAATTTGCAGTACCGCAGTTAATCGTTATTGCAGCTGGACATGTAATTACGGGAGGAGTGATATCCTGAATGGTTAAAATCTGATTACAGGTGCTGAAGTTACCGCAATTGTCAGTGGCCCTCCATGTGCGGGTAATTATATGGTTACCGGCACAACTTCCCTGTACAGATGCATCAGTATAAGTAATTACGGGTATAAGTCCACTGTTGTCAGTTGCAGTTGCGGATCCGGTAGTGGCAGGCATGATTGGGTCCTGACAATTGAGTATAAGGTTGGCGGGGCAGGTAATAAAAGGAGGCGTAATGTCTTGTACTGTAATGATCTGGACGCAGTTGCTGGTATTGTGGCACGCGTCAGTCGCGGTCCATGTGCGGGAGATTAGATATTTTCCTGGACAGCTGCCAGGTGTAATTATATCTGCAAATGTGATCGCAGGAGCAGTGTCGCAATTATCAGTTGCAGTTGCTGTTCCCGTGTTGATCGGCAACGGGGAATCTTCAATGTTGATGGTTATGGGTGCCGGACAGGTAATTACAGGTGCAGAGATGTCACGAACAGTAATTATCTGAACACTATTACTTAAATTGCCGCAACCATCTGTTGCGCTCCAGGTCCTGTTTATAAGGTAGTTTCCCGAACAGCTGCCTGCCGTAATTATATCCGAATAGGTAACTGCAGGTGCTGAACCGCAGTTGTCGGTAGCTATGGCGGTACCGGTACTTGCAGGCAATGGAGAACTTTGACAGTTTATGGTCAGATTTGCTGGACAAATGATGGCTGGAGGAACAATATCCTGAACTGTTATTGTTTGTACACAGGTACCTGCATTTCCACAATGATCTGTTGCTTTCCAGGTACGGGCAATTACATAATTACCTGCACAACTCCCCGGCGTAACAACATCACTATAGGTGACTACTGGATCTGTGTCGCAACCATCTGTTGCAGTGGCTACGCCTGTACTTGCCGGCAAAGATGAAGCGGAACATGGAATGGTAACATCTATGGGACAAGTGAGCACTGGTGCAGTGATATCCTGTACATTAATAGTTTGAACACACGTGGTCGTATTACCACACGCGTCCTTGGCCATCCATGTTCGCGAAATTACATGATTACCGGTACAACTTCCAGGAGCATTGACATCAGTAAAAGTGATTGCCGGAGACAGATCGCAGTTGTCAGTTGCTGTGGCTGTTCCGGTTGATGAAGGATCAGATGAATCCTGACAATTAATGTTTTTATTACCTGGGCACAAAATGACCGGAGCTGTAACATCTTGTTTTGTTATGGTTTGTATACAGGAGGAAACATTTCCGGAGGCATCTCTTGCGGTCCAGGTACGAACGATAATCGAACTGCCAGGACAACTACCCAATGTCGAAACGTCGGAATAAGTAATGACCGGTGCCGGATCGCAGTTATCGGTGGCAGTTGCACTATCCGTCCTGGCCGTTTGTGGTAACTCCTCACAATTCAGGGTCAGATTAGCGGGGCATGTTATGATAGGTGCTGTGATGTCGTGAACTGTAATGAGTTGCATACAAGTGGTAAAGTTGCCGCATGCGTCGGTGGCTTTCCAGGTTCGGGTAATTAGTGAGTTTCCAATCTCGCTACCAGGAACTAGCACATCTGTGTAGGTGATTACCGGATTCGAATCACAATTGTCAGTTGCGGTGGCAGTTCCTGTTGTGGCAGGAAGTTGGGAAACATTACAATTAATAGTGATGGGAGCAGGACAGGTAATGACAGGCGCAATGATATCCTGAGTCGTTATTGTCTGAACAGTTGTACTTGAATTACCGCAGGAATCTGTGGCTTTCCAGGTTCGAAGGATCACATTCGCGCCAGCACATGATCCTGCGGTTGTCACATCTGTGTAAGTGACTACCGGATTCGGGTCACAATTATCGGTAGCTGTTGCACTCCCTCCCGTTGCTGCCGGTAGTCTTGAAGCATCGCAATTGATGGTAATATTTGCAGGCCCCGAAATGACAGGTGCTATAATATCTATAATATCAATCGTCTGAGGTGTATTCGTGATATTTCCGCATGCATCAATTGCTCTCCAGGTACGGATAATCTGGGAACGACCCGAACAGGTTCCGGGTGTAGCAACATCTGAATAGGTAAGTTGCGGATTCGGATCACAATTGTCGGTCACAGTAGCCCATCCAATGTCAGCCGGGAGGGTAGGCGAACCGCAGTTTACCGGAAACGATGCAGGAAGCGTAATAACCGGAGGTGTGTTATCTCTTACGGAAATATCTTGAAGAACAATGGCTTGTACTGCCGACGTGCTATTGCCGCACTGGTCAGTTGCCACCCAGGTCCTGTTAATTTCAAAATTTCCAAGACAAGATCCGGGAGTCGTCGAGTCGGTCCATTTAAGCACAGGATTGGGATCGCAATTATCAATAACTGTAGCCATTCCTGTAAAGGTGGGTAGTGTGGAGGTACCGCAACTAATATGAATGGGTGGTGGAAGAGTGATTACGGGAGAGGTAGTATCCCGGACTGTTATATTGTAACTGCCCGTACTCGTGTTGTTGCAAAAATCGGTGGCCTTCCAACTGCGGGTGAGGATATAATTATTTGGGCAACTTCCTTCAGTCTTAACTTCACCAAGGAAGGTTACTACTGGCGTAACACAGTTGTCTGTTGCTGTTACGGTTGGTAAGACAGGGATAGGGGTTTCGCAACTTATTGTTATATCAGACGGTATGCCGTGTAATACCGGAGCAATAAAGTCACCTACTGTAACGGTTTGATAAGCATAGGATTTATTTCCTGAAGCATCAGTTGCAGTCCAGGTCCTTTTAAGCGTATAATTACTGGAACAGGTACCAGGCGTTTTCACCTCACTGACAGATAAATCTACGCCTGGGCAGTTGTCTGTCGCACTGGGTAAAAGGAACGAATTAAATAAAGTTACCGCTTGAATACCATCAATCAGATTTCCATAGGTAAGATTTCCGGAGGCCGTTGATTTAGCTCTGAAAAGAAATATGGTGGACGTTTGACCAACTGGTATTGGAACATTTACAATATTTGTGGTCCAGGTCGTTGTACTTGTAGTAGATGCCGTATAAACAAGTGCCAGACTACTTAAATTTGGACCGGCATATACCTCCATCACATCGGGGCCATCATAAGGTGGAGTGTGTACAGGAGGTACCCTTTTCATATGATGAAAAATTACCTGTACAGTAGTGGTAGGTACAGTACAAAATTGCTGATAGAAATCTCCTACTCCGTCAGAATTTAGTTCAGCATGATAATTTCCTGAATAAGAAATTGGGGACCCACACGAGGTGCAGCCTGAATGTTGTATTTCCATGTTCCCGGAAGGTGCTGTAGTCAACCAACCCGGTACCCCTTGATTCCCGGGTACACTTCTTACATAGGCCCATGGATTAATAGTCTGATTTCCTTCGAAATCCGCATTTACGAAAGCCTGAACACAATCTCCACACTCAAAGGTAACATCTGGAGGTACATTAATGATAACCGGAGGTTCATTATCATTCATCTTTTCAACAGTAACCGAAGCTTGCCCGGTACAGGTAAAACCTGGATAGGAGTAAGTGGCAGTATACGTGGTTGTTTGTGAAAGAGTAATATTTGTGGGATTGGCAAGGTTTGAAGTAAAACCGGCCGGTACCGAACTCCAGCTGACTGTAGGAGCCACCGTTCCGGTAACCGTAAAGTTATCTATAGCCCAATAATTGTCATGTGTCGCATCATATTTGAACCGGATGTAAATGTTGGAATTAGGAGTAAAGGAACTTAAATCGATTGAAGGATGAGCAAAAACAGCAGCTGAACCTTGGGTAGAAGTATATGTAGCAACTGCTGTCCAGGTACTCCCATTGGTAGATACTTCTACCGTTGCTGATTCTAAATTGTTATAATTGTAGTATTGGTAAAAATCTAAAGTCAAAATGGAATATCCACTTATATTTATTGCAGGAGATTGGAGTATTGTAGCGGTTGTACCGGAATGGCCGGAACTATTTGAAATGTAAAATTGGGAGTTTTTATATGAATGCAATGATAAGTAACCGTCTGAATGAGCTGCCCATGCAGTAGCCGTGCGGGTCGAGGCAGTTCCACCTGAGGAATTATTGGTCAGCGTCCAGGAAGGAATGGCACCATCAAAGGTTTCAGTTAAAAGCGAGATTTTCTGTAATGCAACTGTCGTGGAAGAATATAGATTATGTGTGCTTCCGGCACAGACCGAAACATCTGAAGCACTTGCAGATACTGGCGGAGCTGGAACAACCAAAACCTGTACGTTGGAACTATTTGTACAACCATTCAAACTCATCGTATAAACATAGGTGACTAAAACCGAGCTTAGGGTTGTGTTAATCAGACTTTCATTGATATTTCCAACTCCTGAAGCTTCTGGATTACTGATTCCTGCGACAGCAGCCCGGCTCCAGTTGAAAGTAATTCCGGCTACGTTACTTGTTGGTGTATAGGTAAAAGAGTGCGTGCTACAAACATTTGGAGGATTGATCGCACTTGTGAGTGAAGGCATCGGGGTTACCTTAACCATTACATTTTGGGTATTCGTACATCCGTTTGCAGTCAGGGTGTAAACATAAGTTACATCAATGGGACTTGTAGTTGTATTATCAAGGTATTCAGATATATTATTGGATCCGGTTGCTGCCGGATTACTTATTCCTGTTACCTCGGCACGGCTCCATGCAAATGTAGTTCCAGCGGTTCCGCTTGTTGGATTATACGAAAACAATGCATTACTACAGATACCCGTTGGAGTCAGGGAGCTCGAAAGTATCGGCGCGGGTTTCACTTCAACTGTCACATTATAAACCGGAGGAGACGAACATCCGACTATAATCAGCGAATAAACATAGGTAACGTTGATTGATGCTGACGTAGTGTTGATAAGTGTTTCATTAGGATTATCGGTGCCATTGGCTGCCGGATTACTTATTCCTGCAACAGCTGACCTTTCCCATTTGAAGGTTGTTCCGATTGCTGAACTGGTTGGTAAATAAGAGAATACGGAACCACTGCAAACAGCTGGCGGGGTCGTAGAACTAGTCAGAACAGGACTCGGAATAACCTTTAATGCAACACTGAAGGTGGCTGGATTCGTACACCCACCGGCTGATAGCGTAAATACATAGGTTACTGTTAATGGAGAGCCGGTTGTATTGATTAGTGTTTCCGAAATGTTACCCGTTCCGGAAATGGCAGGATTGGAAATTCCAGCAATTGCACCGCGACTCCAGGAGTAAGTTGCATTACTCATATTACTGGTTGGAGTGTAGGAGAAGAGGGTGTTGCTGCAAATATCTGTTGGTGTCAGCGAACTGGTCAGAATAGGTAGTGGTGTAACTACTACATTAACATTCTGGGTATTCGCACACATGCTGGCAGATAAAGAATAGGCATAGGTTACACTAATCTGGCTGGCGGTAGTATTGATCAATGTTTCATTTGGATTGCCTGCACCCGAAGCAGCAGGATTGCTTATTCCTGGCAACACGTTTCGGCTCCAAAGGAAAGTTGTACCTGAACAATTACTTGCTGGGGAATAATTAAATGTACTATTGCTGCAAATGTCCGGTGGATTTAACAAACCGCTTAGAAGAGGAGTGGGATTAACCACCACTGTAACGTTATATTTTATTGGATTTTGACAATTCCCATAAGTCAAGGTGTAAACGTAAGTAACATTTATAGGTGCATTTGTTGTGTTGATCAATGTCTCATTGGGATTATCTGTTCCTGAGGTCGAAGGATTGCTTATCCCCGTAACTGCTGACCGCGTCCATCCAAATGCTGTACCTGCTATACTACTGGTTGGAGTGTACGAAAACATGGTGTTACTGCAGATTTCGGGAGGTGTTAAACTACTGGTAAATACCGGAACCGGATTAACTGATACTACAACATTATATGTTATTGAATTGGTACAACCATTGGCAGATACTGAATATGTATAAACTACATTGATCGGAGATGTTGTTGTATTTACCAGATTTTCACTGGGATTACCAGTTCCGGAGGCTGCTGGATTAGTGATCCCCGCTATAGCTGCCCTATTCCAGGTGAAAGTGGCGCCACCGGTATAACTGGTAGGTGTGTACGAGAAAACTGTGTTGCTACAGATACCCGTTGGCGCCAGTGTGCTGGTTAAAACAGGCTCCGGATTCACGGTCACCGTCAGTGGATAAGTGGTTGGATTGGTACATCCGTTGGCAGACAATTGATAAACATAAATAACATTGATTGGGACATTGGTCGTATTTAACAATATCTCCTTCGGATCCCCAGATCCGCTTGCCGCTGCATTACTTATTCCGGCAATAAGTGCCCTGCTCCAGATGAATTGTGTTCCTGCAGAGGCGCTTGTAGGTGAATATGAAAACACGGTATTACTGCAAACAGCAGGTGGAGTAAGCGAACTTGTAAGTATGGGTCTGGGCCTTACTGATACTACAACATCATACGTGGTGGTGTTAACACATCCATTCGCCGATAAGGTGTACTTATAGATGACATCAATCGGATCTGTTGTTGTATTAATAAGCGTTTCATTCGGATTACCAATTCCGGATAAGGAGAGATTGCTGATTCCTGTTACTGCAGCGCGACTCCATGCAAAGGATGTTCCCGGTGTACTACTGGTGGGTGTGTAAAAAAATGGAGTGTTGGTGCATATTGCCGGAGGAGTTAGTGAGCTGGTCAGTATGGGATTAGGATTTACGGTTACAACGACATTGCTGCTTGTTGGATTCGCACAGCCATTTCCCGATAAGGTGTAGAGGTATGAAACGGAAACCGGTGCAGTGGTTGTGTTGATCAGTGTTTCGTTGGGATTATCAGAACCTGAATTGGGTAGATTGCTGATTCCTGGAACAGAGCCTCTGCTCCAGGTGAAACTTGTTCCGGAAGTGCCGCTGGTCGGAAGATAGGAGAAAACAGAATTACTGCAAACGGCTGGTGGATTGAGGACACTGCTAAGTGTTGGAACTGGATTTACTGCGACGACAACACTATACGAAGTAATTGCATTACAGCCATTTGAGGATAAAGTGTATACATAGGTTACACTTACAGGCAAAACAGAAGTATTGAATAGTGTTTCAGCGGGATCTCCTGTTCCTGATGAGGCTGGATTACTGATCTCTGCAATTGCTGCCCTGCTCCAGTTGAATTGAACACCTGTCGTTGAGCTGGTCGGAGTGTATGAAAATTGAGTATTACTACAAATTGCCGGAGGAGATTGGGTACTGGTTAGTATGGGAAGAGGATTTACAACCACAGATACCGTGAAAATTGTAGGATTGGAGCAGCCATTGGCTGATAAGGTGTATAAATAACTGACACTAATCGGTGAAGTTGTTGTATTAATGAGCGTTTCGCCTGGATTTCCGGTTCCGGAAGCTGAAGAATTACTTATTCCAGGCAATGCAGCCCGGCTCCAGGAAAATGAAGTACCAGCTGTTCCGCTTGTGGGTGAATATGAAAATACGGTATTACTGCAAATAGCTGCAGGCGTTAATGAACTGGTAAGTGTCGGATTGGGATTGACAATAACCACAACACTGTAAAGTGTGGAATTAATGCAGCCAGTTGCTGAAAGCGAATAAATATAGGTTACACTTACCGGAAGGGGCGAAGTGTTGATCAGAATTTCATTGGGATTGCCTGTGCCTGATGACGCCGGATTACTCAATCCCCCAACTGCTGCACGTGTCCAGGAAAAAGCAGTTCCCACCGTACCACTGGTTGGAGTATAGGAAAACAGTGTATTACTGCAGATTGCCGGTGGTGAAATTGTACTGGTCAGGATGGGTTGAGGATTTACGGTAACTGCCACATCATATTTGACAGGGTTTGTGCAACCACTAGCTGCCAAAGTATAAGTATAGGTTACAATGACCGGATTAACTGAACTATTGACTAAAATTTCATTGGGATTCCCGGTTCCATTAGCTGCAGGATTACTGATTCCTGTTACTGCAGCTCTGCTCCATGCGAATATTGTTCCGGCTGTACCACTTGTAGGAACATATGAAAAAAGTGTATTACTGCAGATTGGTGCCGGAGTCAGTTCACTTGTTAACGTTGGGAGAGGATTGACCCTTACCGTAATATTTTGGTTATGAATGCATCCGCTTGCAGATAAGTTATAAATATAGGTGACATCCAATGGACCGGATGTGGTATTTACCAGCACTTCATTCGGATTATCAGTGCCTGAACCGCCGGGGTTGCTGATTCCTGCAACCAGAGCCCTACTCCATGAAAAAACGGTGCCAGCCGTACCACTGGTTGGCAAATAGGAAAACGCGGTATTACTGCAAATGGTAGTTTTTGTAACAGAGCTACTTAAAATGGGAGAGGGAGAAACAGTTACAACAACATTCTGGGTATTCGTGCACCCAGCGGCAGAGAGTGAGTACGTATATGTTACGTTAACAGGGTTAACAGAAGTGTTGATCAGTACTTCATTTGGATTATTTAACCCTGATCCTGTTGCAGGAGTGATTCCGGCTACTGATGAACGATTCCAGATAAAGGTTACTCCACTTGTTTCACTTGTAGGCGTATAGGATAACAATGAATTGCTACAAATGGCTGGCGATGTCAAAGCGCTGGATAATGCCGGTGTAGGTTTCACTTTGACAGTCACATTTTGCGTATTGGTACAACCAGATACATTCAGCGTGTAAATGTAAACTACATCGATACTGGACGTTGTGGTATTAATAAGGGTCTCATTTATTGATCCTGAACCAGAGCTTGTGGGATTGCTGATTCCTGCGATGGCAGCCCTGCTCCATGTCGCAGTGGTCCCTGAAATAGAGAATAAAGGGGTATAGTTAAATGGGGTATTGCTACAAATGTCCGTTGGAGTAACTGTGGAAATCAAAGTTGGAACAGGCAATATCGTCTCAATTACATTTTGAAGATTAGAACACCCATTGGCAGTTAGCGTATAAACATAGGTGACATTTATCGGATTCGAGGTGACATTTATAAGTGTCTCACTGATATTGCCTGTGCCGGAATTTGCTGAATTGCTTATCCCTGTAATCGCCGAACGGCTCCATACAAAAACTGTTCCTGTAGTCAGACTGCCAGGAGTATAATTTAAAAGTGTTCCACTGCA
This sequence comes from Prolixibacteraceae bacterium, assembly GCA_963675995.2. Taxonomy (GTDB): domain Bacteria; phylum Bacteroidota; class Bacteroidia; order Bacteroidales; family Prolixibacteraceae; genus JAAFHB01. Next base: position 1,319,535 of record CAXXIY010000001.1, read on the forward strand.
AACACTACCGGATAAGGGAGTGTTCAACACCGGCGCAGGATTAACGGTGATTGTAAAAGTAATGGGAGGACCTAAACAGCCGTTGGCAGAAGGTGTAATTGTAATAACAGCAGATATCGGATCAGCAGTACTGTTTGTAGTGGTAAATGAGGGGATACTACTTCCGGTACCGCTTGCAGCAAGGCCAATAGTGGTGTTATTGTTTGACCAGCTGAACGTGGTTCCAGGCACAGGACCAGAAATATTTATTGCTGTACTTGAAATTCCGTTACAAAATGAGTGGTCCGAAATCGCACTTACCGAAGGTATTGGATATATCGTAATTGTTCCGGAAGTAGAAGTCTGGGCACAAGGTCCGGTCGTTGTTATTGTATACAGGTACGTGCCTGAAACTGTCGGTGTTCCACTGATCTTGAACACACCTGCTGCAAAACTTCCGGTCACACCTGCCGGTAAGCCTCCTGCTGATAGGTAAACACCTGTACCACTTCCACCTATGGCATAGGTTATATCAGTCAACGTGGAACTGATGCAAAGGACCTGGGCTTTCGTCGCAGGTGCAGAAGTTAGAGTAATTGTGGCATTGGGATTTACTGTAACTATCACTGTGATGGGCGTCCCGGTACATCCGTTTGCCGAAGGGGTGACCGTGTAGCTTACTGTTGCTGATGAAGATGAATTATTAATCAGAGTTTGTACGATGCTGGTCCCGCTTCCGTTTGCAAAACCGGTTGCCGTTCCTGAGGTCAACGACGCAGTCCAGTTAAATGTTGTCCCGGCTGTTGTGCTGGCTAATGTAATGGACGTTGTTCCAGCTGTACAGATCGTTTGAAGAGCTGGAGTGGCGGTGGCAACTGGTAATGGGTTGACCGTAATTAATACTGTAATTGGAGACCCGGAACAACCGTTTGCCGACGGTGTGATGGTGTAAGTTACAGTAGCTGGAGCCGCAGTATTATTTATCAGAGTTTGGGTAATGCTGTTTCCGTTTCCGTCTGCAAAACCGGATGCTGTTCCCGTAGTCAGAGCTGCGGTCCAGGCATAAGTGGTTCCTGCAACAGTCCCGGATAGTATTATCGATGTTGGATTTCCGGAACACACTGATTGAGATGAAGGGGTGGCTGTAACGGTTGGGAGAGGTTTTACAGTAACACTGGTATTGCTGGAAATAGAACAGCCGTTGGCATCCGTGATAGTTAAAGTGTATGTGCCAGAAGCTGAAGTAAGAGCGTCCGGAATGGATGGATTTTGACTTGTGGAAGAAAACCCGTTTGGACCTGTCCAGACGTAATTATAATCAGGTGAACCTCCTGCAGATGTTACGGACAGATTTAAAGTTGAACCCTGGCAAATAGGAGTGTTGGAGGAAATGGCACTGATGGTTAAAACGGGCGGTTGGGTTATGGTCACAGTCGCAGTGTTGCTGCATAAGCTGGCATCGGTCACTGTTACAATATATGAACCAGCCTTTAATCCTGTTGCAGTAGAAGTGGTTTGTACAGGGACAGTATTCCATGAATAGCTGTAAGGTCCCGATCCACCAAATGGTGTAGCCGTGGCTGTGCCTGTTGCCTGACCAAAACATAATACATTTACCTGAGTGGTTGTAAGAGTCAGTGCCGAAGCGGGCTGTATGATGGTGGCACTGACGGTTGTGCTGCAGCCGTTTGAATCAGTTACCGTGAAGGTATGAATCCCTGCCGGCAATCCTGTTTGCACCGGTGTGATGGTATAGGGTGCGGTTCCCCCGGCCGGGGTAATTACGACAGATCCGGTTGCCTGACCGAAGCACAACACATTTACCTGGCTGGTAATCGAAGCCGACAATGCGGCTACAGGTTGTGTGATGGTGGTATTGACGGTTGTGCTGCAGCCGTTTGAATCAGTTACCGTGAAGGTATGAATTCCTGCCGGCAATCCTGACTGTGCCGGTGTGATGGTATAGGGTGCGGTTCCCCCGGCTGGGGTAATCACGACAGATCCGGTCGCCTGACCAAAGCACAACACATTTACCTGGCTGGTAATCGAAGCCGACAATGCGGCCACAGGTTGTGTGATGGTGGTATTGACGGTTGTGCTGCAGCCGTTTGAATCAGTTACTGTGAAGGTATGAATTCCTGCCGGCAGTCCTGACTGTGCCGGTGTGATGGTATAGGGTGCGGTTCCTCCGGCCGGGGTAATCACCACAGATCCGGTTGCCTGACCAAAGCACAACACATTTACCTGACTGGTAATCGAAGCCGACAATGCAGCCACAGGTTGTGTGATGGTGGTATTGACGGTTGTGCTGCAGCCGTTTGAATCAGTTATCGTGAAGGTATGAATTCCTGCCGGCAATCCTGTTTGCACCGGTGTGATGGTATAGGGTGCGGTTCCCCCGGCTTGGGTAATCACGACAGATCCGGTTGCCTGACCGAAGCACATCACATTTACCTGGCTGGTCAGTGTTGCAGTTAAAGATGTTGCAGGTTGAACGATAGTGACCGGTAAACTGGTTAATCCACTGTCATCTGTTACGTTGAGGGTATATGTTCCAGCCGCAAGACCACTTCGATCTTTAGTTGAGACTCCATCTGTCCACAAATAATTTACGGAACCTGTAGTTCCACTGGTGGTTATGATAATACTGCCGGAATGGTCACCGAAACACTTGACATCAGTCTTGGAATAGGTGATTGTAGGGGATTGATTTCCTGAACTCATCGCAGGTGGCATGTAATCATCAGACTCACTTGAAGTCTTGAATGAAGAGCTCCAGCTTGTTTTATTTTCTAAACAACCTGATAATCCGTAAAACTGATGGCCATAACAGAGGAGTATGAAAACTAATATGTTATATTTAACATGCAATTTATAAAGTTTCTAAATAGTTATAATCAGATTTCTAAATAGTGGGAGGAACAAGGAATACTTGCAACTATTCAGGTTTTACTGGATACTCCTATTGATTGATAACAATTTACAAACACGCTGAAGGGTTATTTATAGAAGTTTAACTTCCAAGGCACATCAATGGATACAAAGGACAATTATTGATAAGTTATGGTAGATTTTTGTCTTTATGAATAGTTAGTCATCATCTTACTGATCAAAAATACTGAGAGACTTGGTTTATTTTTTAAAATTCAATTTTTTCAAAAAAATCTGATTTTGTTCACAAACATAGTTAAATAAACTTACAAAAGCAAATAAATAATTTACTTAATTCAAAATTAATTTACAATATTTGTTTTCTTTAATTTGGTATAAATTTTATTTTGTATTTTTAGTAATTTATTCCTACAAATTATTTTTAAAGAAACTTGCAAAAAGTTCAATTTTATGATCGTGGGTGCTGTTAAAACTGGGAATTCCGCAAATAAAATTTATAACAATTTATATTACGGAGTTATATGCATTATTCAGTCCTTTATATGGTAAATCAACTACCTGATTCTATCCGGTATAGCTTCAGATGATCTCTTAATGGACCGATTTATATATTTCATACCATATTATTATACTAATCTATTAACTTTTGCATTATTCCGTTTTAAAACTTGAGTATTAGTAGGAACTGGATAAACATTGTTACCTAAATTTCGATAGGATTTTAGCGATAATAGAATGAAAACTTTGAAACGTCCTTATATAAGGTCGTTTAATACAGTTTCGGGAATAGAAAATTCGACTGATTATAAGCCTAATTCACATAATACAATATATATTAATTCAATATAGCGCTTTAGAATCACCCATTAAGGAATCTTTATTATTCGAGATAGGTGTAACCATAAAGTCCGGAACGGTAATTAGAAAGGAATTCCTTCCCCTCCTCTGCGGTTATAATTCCTGATTTTACGGATGAGGTTACCCAGGTTTCAACCGTCCTGACTAATTTCTTGGGATTATATTGCACGTATTCAAGCACTTCCGCAACTGTTTCTCCATCAATAATCTGATCTATACTATAACCCTTATCATCTACAGAAACATGTACAGCATTGGTATCTCCAAACAAGTTATGCAAATCGCCCAGAATCTCCTGGTAAGCCCCGACGAGAAATACCCCAATATAATATGGCTCTTTCGGTTTAAGAGAATGGACAGGAAGATAGTAGGAGAGGTTTCGGGTAGAGATGAAATTATCAATTTTTCCATCAGAATCGCAAGTTATGTCCTGCAGGGTTGCCGAGCGGTCAGGTTTCTCGTCAAGTCGCTGAATTGGGATAATTGGAAATATCTGATCTATTGCCCAGGAGTCGGGTAATGACTGAAAAAGGGAGAAATTACAAAAATATTTGTCAGATAATAGTTTAGGAAGATTAATCAGCTCCTCTGAAACATGTTTCATCCCATTGGTCATCTGCTGAACCTCTCTGGCAATCGACCAGAATAATCGTTCGATTTTAGCCCTTGTCTGTATGTCCAGAAGCCCAAGGCTGAAACGATCCAATGCCTCTTCTCTTATCTGTTGTGCATCGTGCCAGGTCTCATGCATCCTGGTTTGATTTAACGTATTCCAGAGTGAAAAAAGGTCTTTAAGCAATTCATGATCATTCGGATCGATCTCCTCATCCTCTTCCCAGATAGGGAGACTTGTCGCCTCAAGTACCTCAAATATAAGCACTGAATGATGTGCCGTTAACGACCTTCCCGACTCCGTAATTACGTTGGGATGAGGCAGATTATTCTTATCACTCACGTCAACCATTGTCGAAATCACATCATTGACATACTCCTGTATGCTGTAGTTCACACTGCTTTCACTATTCGAGGAGCGTGTTCCGTCGTAATCAACACCTAAACCCCCACCTATATCCACAAAACTTATGTTGTATCCATTAGCGTGCAGTTGCACATAGAACTGGGATGCTTCCCGGATGGCAATTTTGATCCTCCTGATTTTGTTGACCTGACTACCTATATGGAAATGAACCAGATGGAGACAATCTTTCATCTTGTTCTTTTCCAAAATATCAAGTGCTTCGAGTAACTCGCTGGAGGTAAGACCAAATTTGCTTACATCGCCGCCTGAATCCTCCCATTTTCCACTCCCGGAACTGGCAAGTTTAATCCGGATTCCAAGATTGGGTTTTATTTTGAACTGCTTCGCAATTTTAATAATCAGTTTGAGTTCGCTTAACTTTTCTACCACCAAAAAGATTCGGCGCCCCATTTTCTGCGCAAGGAGTGCAAGTTCAATGTAATCTTCATCCTTATATCCATTGCAAATGATAAGTGAATCATTATCAGTATTTATCGCAATAACTGCATGTAATTCGGGCTTTGATCCTGCCTCTAGCCCAATATTGAATTTTTTCCCATGACCAACAATTTCCTCCACAACCGGTCGCATTTGGTTGACCTTTATGGGATAGATAATGAAATTCTGAGCCTTATATAAATACTCTTCAGAAGCGATTTTAAAACAACTGGCCATTTTTTCGATCCTGCTGTCAAGGATATCAGGAAACCGAACCAGCAAGGGTGCAGATACATCCCGCAACTGAAGTTCTTCGACCAGTTCTTTCAGGTCAACCTCAACACCATTTCTCTTGGGAGTAACAACGACATGTCCTTTCTCATTGATCGAGAAATAATTAATCCCCCATCCGGTAATGTTGTAAAGCTCAGCTGAGTCTTCGATTCGCCATTTTCTCATTAAGAATACTTTATTTGGTAAAAACCTGATTTATATATTACTAACTATTTGAAAGGTCCCCTTTCTGTACGAAAGCCTGAAAATTGTCAACTTATTTTTTCCACTAAAAAATATTTTAACTTTCAGGAACTAAAATAACAAATATTTAAACATTATCTGGAGACTCCCGTTTATTTTTCGACTACCGGCTGTAATTCCGTTAACCTGTAATTTGCAAGCATGTCAAAACCTGTATCATCTACCTGCCCAAAAAATTTGCGATAAAGGTAGTAATTTTGGACCATCAACAATTAGTTAATAAATTTTGAAAAGAGACAACATGGAAATTCAATTTAATAGTAGTCAGCAAGTGGAATCATTTGCAAAGGTTTACCTGACATCTGAACGTAATGCCACGGATGGGATACCCTTGGATAGAGCTGAAACGGAATATGTGCGGAAACAACTCACCGAAAATGATATTGTGATCGTAAACCGATACAACGAATTAATTATTATTGCTTTAACAAATCTGTCGAAAGAGAGAGGAGCTTTTCAGGAGCAATGCCGGAGACAGGGAAATGAAATATCACAGATCTTAAAAAAAGAAAAAATAAGTGAGGTCGACATCATCCTTCCCAGGCAAGATTCCACTGGTCCTATTGCACTTGCAGAGGGAATTGCATTAGGTAGTTATCATTTTGCGAAATACCGGTCAGTAAGCGATAAAAAAGAGTGGAAACTTTTAAAAATTAACTTTGTCGGGGCTGCTATTTCCGGAACAGAGATCGACCAGTTGTCGGTAATGGTTCAGGCTGTCTGCATTGCCCGTAATCTGGTGAATGAGCCAGCTTCACATCTGAACTCCGAAAAACTGGCTGAAAGTTTCATCGAAATGGGAAAAGTTGCAGGATTTACTTCGGAGATCTTTCATAAAGACGAAATAAAGGCATTAAATATGGGTGGGTTATTAGCTGTAAACCAGGGAAGTATTGATCCACCTACCTTTTCTGTATTATATTGGAAACCCGATAATGCCACGAATACTAAACCCATTATCCTGGTTGGGAAAGGGGTTGTATATGATACAGGTGGACTCAGTCTGAAACCCACCAAGGATTCGATGGATTATATGAAATGTGATATGGCCGGAGGAGCTGTTGTGGCAGCTGTGATCTATTTTGCTGCAAAATGCCGGCTTCCACTCCACCTGATTGCCCTTATTCCATCAACGGATAACCGGCCCGATGGCAATGCATATGCCCCGGGTGATGTCATTGTAATGCATAGCGGGCAAACCGTTGAGGTGTTGAATACAGATGCCGAAGGTAGATTGTTACTGGCTGATGCATTGAGTTATGCGAAGATTTTTCAGCCTGAATTAGTCATTGATATTGCAACACTGACTGGATCTGCAGCAATGGCGATAGGTTCCCAGGGAATTGTTGGGATGGGAAATGCTTCTGAAGCAACTTTCAGTGCTTTAAAACGCTCGGGCGAAAATGTCTGTGAACGAATTGTTGAATTTCCGCTTTGGGAGGAATATGGCGAGTTGATTAAATCGGATATTGCTGATATGAAGAATATTGGCTCACGCGAGGCAGGGGCAATTACTGCTGGAAAGTTCCTGGAGAAATTCGTTAGTTATCCATGGATTCACCTCGACATTGCCGGACCTGCCTTTTTGAATACAGCTGATCATTATCGAACCAAGGGGGGCACTGCAACAGGGGTCAGATTATTGATTGATTTTCTAAAACATTTATTATAAGGGATATAGCAGGTGATGGCTGGAGTGTTTGTGCCTTGGGAGGATAGCTTAAACTATTCATCCAACTTTAACCATGTTAATTGCCGCACAATATTCCCAAATAAAACCTTATATTTGACAAATCAACAATTTAATAATCTGGTTGTTTATTTAACTTTAAAAGGCTTGGAATGGAGCAACATAAAATTAAGGTGGGGATCACCCACGGCGATATTAACGGAATTGGTTATGAAATAATTATTAAAGCTTTAGCCGACAGCAGAATTCTTGAGATGTGCACCCCAATTGTCTATGGCTCATCAAAAGTGGCTGCCTATTATCGGAAAGCAATGGATAATGAAATTTTTACTTTTAACAATATTAACACAGCCAGGGAGGCCAATTCCAAACGTCATAACATTATTAATTGTGTTAACGAGGAGGTAAGAGTTGAGTTGGGAAAATCGACAAGAATGGCCGGGGAAGCTGCATTAGCTGCACTCGAGGCTGCTGTTCGCGATCTTAAATCTGGTGATATTGATGTAATTGTTACTGCACCTATCAATAAAGAAAACATCCAGTCCGATAATTTCAGTTTTCCCGGACATACCGAATATTTTGCCAAAGAGTTTGGTACAAAAAATTACCTGATGCTGATGATCAGTGATATTCTTAAAATTGGCGTGGTTACTGGTCATATCCCTGTTAACCACATTGTTACTTCGGTAACAAAAGAAAAAATATTAAGTAATTTAAGAGTTCTCCATAAAACATTGCTTGAAGATTTTTCCATCAGAAAACCTCGTATTGCTGTTCTTGGCCTTAACCCTCATGCAGGAGACGGCGGTGTTATTGGCGACGAGGAGGAACGAATTATTTTACCCGCTCTCAAACAGGCTAACGAAGAGGGAATCATTGCTTTAGGCCCTTATCCTGCAGATGGTTTTTTTGGTGCAGGAGAATTCAAAAAATTTGATGCCACTCTCGCAATGTACCACGATCAGGGTTTAATCCCTTTTAAATCGCTTGCGTTCGAATCGGGAGTAAATTATACGGCTGGATTAAAAATTATCCGTACTTCACCTGGTCATGGGACTGCTTATGATATTGCAGGAACCGGAACTGCATCTGAAGAATCATTTCGTAATGCGCTGTATTTGGCAATTGATCTTTTCGAAAACAGGAAAAGATATAGTGCCATGTCAAAAAATCCTTTACAACGGCACGAGATTGACAGAACAGGCGGTGAATAGTGTTTTTGGCAATCAATTTTAAAGTATCTCTATGTACGAATATATCAAAGGGACAATTTCCGGATTAACACCGGCGGGTGTTGTTGTTGAGGCCGGAAGTATTGGTTATTTTTTGCATATCTCTGTCAATACCTATTCCCGAATAAAAGGGTATGAACATGCTCACCTTTTCCTTCACGAGGTTGTGCGGGAGGATGCCCACCTCATGTACGGTTTTGCCGATCAGGAGGAGCGTGATTTTTTCAGAATGCTGATTTCCGTTAACGGTATTGGAGCAGCAATTGCAATCATGATGCTTTCGTCCTATCTTCCTGAAAATCTTCGCGATGCTATATTATCGGAAAATGTGAATCTCCTAAAAGGCATTAAAGGTATTGGAGCCAAGACCGCCCAGCGAATTATCATCGAACTTAAAGATAAAGTGGGCAAAGGGATTGCATCCGACAGAATCTTCAAATCTGGTAATGCCGTTGTCAGGGGTGAAGCTTTAAGTGCCCTCGAAATGTTGGGATTCAATAAAAAAGCGGTTGAAAATTCTATTGATCAGATTTTGTCCTCAGAACCTGATCTTACTGTGGAACAGTTACTTAAAATTGCATTAAAAAGTTTTTAACTGATTATTTTGCGACACGTCTCATTAAATACGGCAGTAATTTTATTTTTATTGATTATCTTCTCTTTAACCGGCAATAGTGTTGCCTTGGTAAGGTTGGGTATATCAACAGGAGAAACCATGTTGCCCTATCTGACCCCTTCAGATAGTGTTCGACGTGACACAACCGGAAAACTCCCTTTCCCATTTAAGGACCAGAAATTGTTTGCAAAGTCAGGATCAACAGATTCCTCTGCCCTTTACCTTAAAAAGCCTTCAAATATTCAAACCGTCATAGAATATGATCCGATATCAGGCGATTACCTGATTTCAGAAAAAGTTGGAGGAATGGATTATCGCCTTCCATTATCCATGACCCGGGAAGAGTTCCTGAAAAACGACCTCCGGGAATCGATCGACCACTATTGGCGCGATAGAATGGCTCAGAATTCACTTGATCAAAAATCGCAGTTGGTACCCCAGTTCCGGATCAGCGGAGAGGCATTTAATAAGGTTTTTGGCTCAAATATAGTCAATATTAAACCTCAGGGTTATGTCGAAATGAGCCTTGGCGTTAAAAGCAACCGGATAGAGAATCCCTCAATCCCGGTCAGGATGCAGAGAAATACAACATTTGATTTCACGCAGAAAATCAATGTTAATCTCGATGGACAGATTGGAGACCGTCTAAAAATGAGGTTCAATTACAACACCGATGCAACTTTTGATTTTGAGAATAAAATTAAACTCGATTACTCAGGAAACGATGACGATATTGTAAAAAATGTAGAGGCAGGAAATGTTTCAATGCCGTTGACCGGAACGTTGATCAGGGGAGGAACAAATCTATTTGGAGTTAAAACTGATTTACAGTTTGGAAAACTATCGGTATCGACAGTTTTTTCGCAACAAAAAGGGGAAACCAAAGTGATCAATACAGAGGGAGGCGCCGAGAAATCGAAGTTCGAAATTAATGCCACAGATTACGATGCCAACAGACACTTCTTATTGGGACATTATTTCTACGACAACTACGATAAGGCACTTCAGGAGTTGCCGATCATTAAATCTGCGGTGACGATTAATAAGATTGAAGTTTGGGTGACCAATAAATCAAGTAATTTTAAAGAATCCCGAAATATTCTGGCATTGATGGATCTAGGCGAAAAGGGAACCAATAAACAGAATCAGACAATTTCCACTTTCGGCGATACCCCCGGTCTCGCTTTCCCTTTTAATACCTATCCCGGGAACGACATAAACGGACTTTATAAAGAGATGACCACCACTTTTTCAGGAATTCGTGATATCGCACGAATCACCGATGTATTGTCCCCTTTATCCGCCAGAGACTTTGTTGGAGGACGTGATTTCGAAAAAATTGAGAATGCCCGATTATTGGATTCTACCGAATACACCATTAACCGGCAACTTGGGTATATCTCATTAATTCAGTCGATTAATAATGATGAGGTTCTTGCTGTTGCCTATCAGTATACCGTGAACGGAGAAAAATTTCAGGTGGGAGAGTTTTCGACCGATGGCGTAGCTGCTCCGGGTACCTTAATTCTGAAATTGCTTAAAGGGACCAATTTAAACCCGGTATTTAAAAACTGGAGTTTAATGATGAAGAACATTTACAACATCAACGGTCAGCGAGTTTCAAGTGAAGAATTTAAAATGGATGTACTCTTCAAGAATGATGCTGCCGGATCAAACATTAACTACCTTCCCGATGGCCCCCTAAAAGAAAAGATACTCCTTGGGGTAATGAATCTTGACAACTTAAACAAACAACTTGATCCATATCCGGATGGGGTATTCGACTTCCTGGAGAAGACTACCATAAATTCCACAAGGGGACGTATCATCTTTCCAGTGATTGAGCCGTTTGGATCAAATATTGAACGACAATTAAAGGGGGATGCCAATGCAATCTCGAAATATGTATTCCGAAGTTTGTACGATAAAACAAAAACAGCAGCAGAGCAGGATGCTGAAAAAAACAAATACAGGCTATTGGGTAGCTACAAAGGATCTTCAAATACTGAGATATCACTTGACGCGATCAATATTGCACGCGGATCGGTAAAGGTGATGGCAGGTGGACGCCAACTCCAGGAAGACGTCGATTTTATTGTTGATTATATACAAGGTAAAGTAAAGATTATTAACCAGGGTTTACTCGAATCGGGAACCCCAATCTCAATCTCAACTGAGAGTCAGGATCTTTTCAGTATGCAGCAGAAAACAATGCTGGGTACACATCTGAATTACGAGTTTAGTAAAAACTTCAATTTAGGTACAACAGTGATGTATCTTCACGAAAAACCACTCTATCAGAAGGTAAATTATGGTGAAGATCCGATTGCAAACCTTATGCTAGGGCTAAATGGCTCATATAATGCAACATCCGGTTTGATAACAAGAGCAGTCAACGCACTTCCCTTTATTAAAACAACTGCAGAGTCAAAAATAGCAATCGAAGCTGAATGGGCCAGATTATTTCCCGGACATTCAAAGGTGATCTCCAGGGAAGGTGCTGCTTATATCGATGATTTTGAAGGGGCTAAAACACCTATCAACCTTAAATCGTTTGTTGGCTGGTCACTGGCAAGTACCCCTCAGAACAACGAATTGTTTCCCGAAGGAAATTTGGTCAATGACCTCGCAACTGGTTATAACAGGTCGCAACTTGCATGGTACATTATCGATCCCTATATGCAGCGCCGAACGGCCCCTTCCTACCTTTATAAAAAACATTTGCCTGATGGTAACAGGGTTTTGCTTGATGATCATCGGGTTAGGGAAGTGTTTCAATATGAAATATTTCCGGATAAGGAAACTCCGGCTGGACAGCCAACGAATATCCCTACACTCGACCTTTCATATATTCCTTCTGAAAGAGGTTCCTACAATTACGACGCAACCCCAACACCCTTTTCAGCAGGTGTTGAGCAAAGTGGAGCATTGAAATCACCGGAGACAAGATGGGGTGGTATCATGCGGAAGATAGAAACCAGCGATTTCGAAGCTGCCAATGTCGAATATCTCGAATTCTGGCTAATGGATCCTTTTGCTGAAGATAAAGCCGAAGATCCAAATCCCGGAGGAGATCTTTATTTCAATCTTGGAAATGTCTCCGAAGATATTTTACGCGATGGCCGGAAGTCTTTCGAAAACGGACTCCCCGGTGACGGAAATTACGCGTCGAACACTGATCAGACCGTGTGGGGACGTGTTTCGAAACAACAGTCTTTGGTCAAGGCTTTCGATAACACGCCATCAGCTCGCGTAAACCAGGATATTGGTCTCGACGGACTCGATTCGAAGGATGAAAAAACCTTTTTTGGTAATTATTTGAACAAACTCGGAACGGTTGTCGCTGATACAGCCCTGACGAAGGCTCAAAATGATCCTTCGAGTGATGATTACCATTATTTCAGGGGAACAGACTATGATCAGAAGGAGAAAAATCTTCTGGACAGGTATAAGTATTACTCAAGAAATGAAGGTAATTCCCCAACCTCTGCACAGTCACCCGAAAGCTATCCAACTGCAGCCACCTCTATCCCTGATGTTGAGGATATTAATGATGATAATACCCTTAACGAAACTGAAGCTTATTATCAGTATCACCTTAAAATCGACCGCGATAACATGGTTTTGGGTAAAAACTATATCTCCGATATCAAGAAGAAGTCTCCTGTAACACTACTGAGTGGTAATAAGTCTGAGATTACCTGGTATCAGTTCAGGATTCCGATTAGCTCTCCCGAAAAAGTCTACGGCGCTATTAACGATTTCAGGTCTATCCGTTTTATCCGAATGTTCCTCAAAGGGTGGAAAAAGCCGGTGGTCATGCGGTTTGCTTCACTTGATCTTGTACGGACCAATTGGAGACGGTACGATCAGGACCTCACTGAGGATAAGAGTATCCCTGCCCCGGGTACCCAGTTTGAAATCTCAGCGGTCAATGTGGAAGAGAACAGTAGCAGAAAACCTGTAAACTACATTGTTCCTCCGGGTGTAAGTCGCGTGATTGATCCGTCAAATGCCCAGTTGATACAATTGAACGAACAATCAATGGTATTGCGGGCCACTAATCTGGAACCAGGTGATGCCCGGGGCGCCTATAAAACCATGCAGGTCGATATGCGCCGGTATAAAACATTGAAAATGGAGGTCCACGCCGAAGAGATGGAGGGGACTACGCTACGTGATGATGATCTATACTTATTTGTCAGGTTAGGATCCGATTACCAATATAATTACTACGAATATGAAATTCCGCTGAAGCTCACTCCGGCAGGTTCTTACAGTTCTGCTAAGGTGAGTGACCAGTTAATCGTCTGGCCTGAAGCTGATCGGGTTTATATTCCGCTTGATGAACTTCCGCAACTGAAATTAGACCGTAACGCTGAAATGCGTAAAGCCGGTTCCTTAATCACACTCGGAGATATTTATGAGAAGGTTCATGCGGATGTTAACAGTAATAAGAACAAAATCAAAGTTAAGGGTAACCCCGATCTCTCACAGGTGGAAGTGGCAATGATTGGTATCCGGAATAAAAAAGGGAGAACACTTGGGCCAAAATCAGTGGAAGTATGGGTGAATGAGCTTCGGCTGACAAGTTTTGAAGAGAAAGGAGGCTGGGCTGCAATCGGCCGTGTCTCTGGTAACCTTGCCGACTTGGGTACCTATTCATTTGCAGGCAGGATTACAACCTCAGGATTTGGGAGCATCGATTCAAAGATGGGAAATCGGGCTATGGAGGATACCAAGGAATATGATATCTCCACCAATCTTGAACTGGGAAAGTTTTTTAAAGAGGAATCGGGCGTTCGGATTCCACTCTATGTGGGTATTTCAAAATCGATTGCAACTCCCGAATACTCCCCGTTGGATAAAGATGTGAAACTGAATGATGCACTTGCCAGTGCCGCAAATACACATGCCCGCGATTCGATTAAAAAGATTTCTCAGATATTTACCACCCGGAAAAGCTTTAATTTAACCAATGTTCAAATCAATAAACCCAACAAAACAGGAAATTCGAAGATTTATGATCTTGCAAATTTCTCGCTGACCTATTCACATAATCTTTATGAACACGGGGATATAACCACTTTACTCGATCGAACGGTCAGTACCAGAGCATTATTGAATTACAATTTTGTAAGTCGACCCGCTCCATTTGATCCTTTCAAAAATGTAAAATTCTTAAAATCTCCGGCTCTGGCTATTGTACGCGATTTTAACCTCAATTTTGTACCAAGCCAGATTTCATTCCGGTCAGATCTTAATCGTACCAGCAGTACGGTCCAGTACCGGAACATTACCAATCCGGGATTTATTCTTCCAAAGACCTACCTGAAAGACTTTAACTGGAACCGTTATTACGACTTCCGTTTTGATCTTACCCGGGGTCTTAAAATTGACTTCTCTGCAGTAAATACGTCAAGAATCGATGAACCACTTGGAGCTTTAGACAAGAATCTTCCCGGGTATCAGGCCAGGCGGGATACAATCTTGCAAAACATTATGGATGGTGGCCGGAATACCCATTACCATCATACGTGGAATATCTCCTATACAATTCCAATCAACAAAATACCGGTGTTCGACTGGGTTTCATCATCTGCAATCTACCAGTCAGGTTATGACTGGGATGTCGCTCCTATTACGAAAAGTGAATACGTGGTTGGGAATAGTATAAGCAATTCGCGTGCGATTCAGCTGAATGGACAAGCCGATTTTATGAGGATCTATAATCGCATTCCCTATTTGAAAAGAATCAATCAGAAATATGGTGAATTTAGCCGGGGAAGGAGAGATGCTCAGATCAGCAGAGGACAAAGTGCCCCCTTAAATATCAGCGCTAATAGTCCGGCACGGTTCAGGGATGGAAATGCGGTATTGAAAAGGAATGTACCACAATCTATCTTTCATAAATTGGGTACCTCTATGGTTACAGTCAGGGTGACAGACGAAAAGGGGAAGGTAATTAACGGAAGAATTAAAGTCGTTAACGAGAACCGCGTTATGTTTACCCCCGAAACAAGTTGCAATAAGGCAATCGTAGAAGTAACAGGTGGCAAAGATAAAACTGCCAGGCCGAGTGTGAAATTGGATGAATATCTGGCTCGCTTTCTGATGATGCTTTATAATGTAAACGTCTCCTATACCGAAAATAGCGGAACAAGTCTTTATGGTTATTTACCCGGAACCAATTTTCTGGGTTCAATGGATTACCAAAGTGAGGATGGTGGCAAGCTTCTGGCACCGGGTCTCCCTTTTATATTGGGCCATCAGGATTCAGGTTTTGGGAAGAAAGCTGCCGACAGGGGGTGGATCACAACTGATAGTATTCTAAATAAACCATTTATGCTCAGCACAAATACCCGGTTAAACATCAGGGCAAAACTTGTTCCAATACCCGATTTGAAGATTGATATCAATGCTAACCGTAGTTTTTCAAGCAACTCAACCGAATTTTTGATCTATGATGACCATGAAGGATGGGGAAGCTATAATAAGTCATTCAACGGAAATTTTTCAATGAGCATCATCTCCATCGGATCGGCATTCGAGCACCTTGGAAAATCAGAAGTGAAAGAGTCAAAGGTGTGGGATCAGTTTAAACAGAATCGCGAGGTGATTGCCCGGCGACTTGATCAGACAAGGATTGCAAATGCCAACTTTGGATATTCTCCTGGATCAATCGATCCAACAACCGGTTTACCTGCCGGATACGGCGTTTCGTCGCAGGAGGTATTAATCCCTGCATTTCTGGCGGCCTATTCAGGTAAAAGCGCCGAAAAAATAGGACTCACCGCATTCCCATCAGCTAAATTTATGATGCCAAACTGGCGTATCCAGTATTCCGGAGTCGTCAGCAAAATTCAGGGACTTAAAGATATCATGAAATCAATGAGCATTGTACATGACTATCGGTCAACTTACAGTGTGGGTTCTTATCTCTCAAATCTCAATTATAAGACAGAGAATGATGGTTATAGTTATGTGCTGGATGCTCAAAAGAATTTCCTTTCAAAATATGATATCGCCTCTATCAACATTAACGAAACGTTTAACCCCCTTTTTGATATCGACATCACCTGGCTTAACAATATGACCTCCCGGATTGAGTATCGGAAGACCAGAAATATCATGCTTAGCCTAACCAACAACCAGGCAATGGAACTCTATAACAATGAGGCAAGTCTCGGTCTTGGTTACCGTTTCGATAACATGAAAATGTTTGTAAAGACAAAGAGTTCTCAAAAAGTGCTGAATAATGACCTGAATGTCAGAGCTGATCTTACCTACGGAAAGAATAAAACCATACTTCGAAAGTTGATTGAAGATAATAATCAGACAACAGCCGGACAGGAATCGTTCTCGATTAAATTCTCGGCCGATTATAATCTCAGCGAAGTTTTTATTGTAAGACTGTTTTATGACAGAATACTGAACAGCCCCTTTATTTCGAACTCTTACCGGACCACCAACACGAATTTTGGAGTTAGTTTCAGGTTCACACTGGTTCAGTAATAGGAGTAAACAGGATATTTCGTAAGCAGTTGGATTGAATACAGGTTATTTTTCAATATTGATTCCTTCTAAGCGCATGCGAGAGTTGCAATGCTCACCTTCACCCCAGGGATTCCAAGTAGCGGTTCGCAGCACGCCTCAAGGGTAGCGCCGGTTGTCACAACGTCATCTACGAGTAATAAATGTTTCCCGGTAAGTAAATGTCCGTTTTTAACACTGAAAATTCCGCTTACATTCTCCCATCGCTCAAATCTTCCCTTTCGGGTTTGGGATGCCGTATCCACCTCCCGGATCAGGTTCCCGGTGATAAGTGGCCGCTGCATCGATTCGGATAATCCTTTGCAAATTTCAAAACTCTGGTTAAATCCCCTCTTTTTCTCTTTCTTGGGATGTAACGGAACAGGAATTATGGCATCAATTTCCTGAAATAGGGAGTTTTGAATCAAATCGAATCCAAAGAGCATTCCCATTTTGCGACCAACCCCCCGATTCCCATTATATTTAAGCTGATGTAAGAGGTGCTGTAAACGACCACCTTTATCAAAGCGGCAGAAGGCGGTAGCCATCTCAATATTTACCCTTCCTGTAAGTGCCAGAAATACAGGATTTTCCCTGCTGAAGTGATAGTTGGTCCGCGGAAGATCGGCCAGACAATTTAAACACAATACCTCCTCTCCTCTCACCAGAGGTGTATTGCACCCGGCACACAACCGCGGATAAAACAGCGAAATAAGATCATCGAATAGCATCATTGATCGAAATACTATTTTGTGCCTCTACCCACAAATTTACAAAAAGGAATTCAGAAAGGACTAAAATGAACCGTCAATAAACTTGATTAATTAAAAATTGAAGTACTTTTAGTAACAAAATTCCCACAATATGGCGAAAGACAAAAAAAATAGAAAAGCACTCCGTTTTAACAAACAGGGTTTAAAGCGGGCCATCCTTGCGGTATATTACGAAAACAGCAATCAGTCATTTAATTACAAGCAGATTGGTGCAGCAGTAGGAGCAAAGGATGTAGGTGAATTACAATTGGTAAATGTTGTTTTGCAGGAACTGCGTGATGCAGATGCGCTTGTTGAAACAGATCGTGGCAAATACCGACTTAAATCTCAGGGAGGAACAATTACCGGAGTGATTGAACTAAATCCCAAAGGATATGGTCAGGTGAGTAGCGAAGAGCTCGTGGAACCTGTTTTTGTTTCGGCAGCCAATATGAACCATGCCCTGGACGGAGATAAAGTAAGAGTTCGCCTCTACGCAAGGCGGAAAAAGGCCAATCCGGAAGCCGAAGTGATCGAAATTCTTGAACGGGCAAAGACAACATTCGTAGGAACAATCGAGATTTCCCAATTCAGTGCTTTCCTTATTCCCAATAAGAAAACTCCTTTCGATCTGTTTATTCCTAAGGATAAGTTATTAGGGGCCAAGAATGGTCAAAAGGCCATTGCACGGATTCTGGACTGGCCTGAACATGCAAGGAATCCGTTTGCGGAAATCATCGATGTTCTTGGTGATGCGGGAAATAATAATACGGAGATGCACGCTATTCTTGCTGAGTTCGGTCTTCCTTATCAATATCCTGAAGCAGTAAATCAGGTTGCTGAAAAGATCCCCTATGAAATTCCAGAGAATGAGATAAAGAACAGGCGCGACTTCCGGAACATCCCTACTTTTACCATCGACCCTGCTGATGCCAAGGACTTCGATGATGCCCTTTCGGTTCAAAAACTGGAAAACGGTCTTTGGGAAGTTGGGGTTCATATCGCCGATGTTACCTGGTATGTTAAACCAGAATCGTTACTCGAAGAGGAGGCTTACAACCGGGCAACATCCGTTTACCTGGTCGATCGGGTTGTTCCCATGCTCCCCGAGAAGTTATCGAATGGTGTTTGCTCCCTAAGGCCAGATGAGGATAAACTTTGCTTTTCGGCAGTATTTCAAATCGATGATAAGAGTGTGGTCCGGCATGAGTGGTTCGGACGAACCATTATCCATTCTGATCGCCGTTTTGCCTACGAGGAGGCGCAGCAAGTGATCGAAACTGGGGAAGGCGATTTGAAGAATGAGATTCTGACCCTTAACCGGTTGGCAAAAAAACTGAGGGAGATTCGGTTTTCAGCAGGCTCGATTGGATTCGATCGTGTAGAGGTGAAGTTTGAGATCGATAAAGATGGTAAACCGCTCAGCGTATTTTTTAAAGAATCGAAAGATTCCAATAAATTAATCGAAGAATTTATGCTGCTGGCCAACAAAAGAGTCGCTGAATTTGTGGGACTACCCGGCGCAAAAAAGAAAGAAAGGACCTTCGTTTACCGAATCCACGACAAACCCGATCCAGAGAAACTCGACAATTTTAATCACTTTATCAAACGGTTTGGGTATGGTATCATGACCAATAATCCCCAGACTGTAATGGAGTCCATGAATAAACTGATTGAAAATGTGGCCGGCAAGAAGGAACAGAATGTGATCGAGACCCTTGCGATCAGGACCATGGCAAAAGCCGAATATTCGACCAGAAACATCGGGCATTATGGACTGGGCTTTGACTATTATACCCATTTTACTTCTCCGATCCGGCGTTACCCGGATATGATGGTACATCGACTTCTGGCACGATATCTCGAAGATGGACGATCGGTCCAATCGGACCAGTACGAGGAGATGTGCAAACATTCATCCGAAATGGAAAACAGGGCTGCCAACGCAGAACGGGCATCCATCAGGTATAAACAGGTTGAATTTATGGCCGATAAAATTGGTCAGCAGTTCAAAGGGGTGATCTCTGGAGTAAAAGATTGGGGCATTTACGTTGAACTCGACGAGAACAAATGTGAAGGAATGGTCCCGCTATTTGAATTAACCGATGATTTTTATGAATTTGATGAAAAGAACTATTGCATCATTGGACGCCATACCCATAAAAAATATCAACTGGGTGATGCAATCGAAATTGAAATAGCCAGGGCAAATCTCGATAAAAAACAACTCGATTTCCGTATTGTGGGTGAAGTACTACCCCCATCAAGAATAAAAAATCCATATAAAAAAAGGAGATAATATATTATTGAATTTGAAAATAAAAATCTCTTTGAATATTTGGAGACGGGTGATACTTGTGTGAATTTTACGGAAGACTTTGAAGGTGTAAGTAAAGAACAGGTTTTAAAAGTTCTTGAGATGTCATAAAAATTAATTCAAACCTTCAGTAATATCCAGTTTCAATAGTCATCTTTAATTGCCTGGATTTAATATTTGTTTGTCTCTGTTAATTTCTATTCTTTTGTGTCAGCTTATCTGGCAGTTTCCAACAATTCTGAAAATGACAGAGATCCCGGAAATTTCAATTTTAACACTTTTGGCGGTGACAAGTTTTGAATTAATGTTGATGAAAGGTGTCTTGATTATCATTGTTTTGGTGATAGGATTTATTGTTTTTAACCGTACCCGTACTTTTTCTAAGGGGGCATCGGGAAAAAAAATGTCATTTCGTAAAAGGACAAAGCCTTTTTGTGTCGAGATCCTTCTGCATAAAAGCGCGCGTTTTAACCCTTCAAATGTAGAAATGAGTGTTACAAATACGGGTATTAAAGCGATCGATCTGTACGCGCCTGTTATTATTTTCAAACGGTGGTTCACCAAACGAAAATTTCGTGTTCTCAAAGTTGAGCACTCTGAAATTTACCCCATTCTGTTAGAGCGGGACAAAACATATGTACTCGATATCTCTCTTGAACAATTTTACGAAACAGTCCCCGAATTACAACTCGCATGCCGAATGAGCATAGAGATGAAAGATCTCAATGGGAATAAGTTCAGGAGCCAGACGGTCAGACTGAAATGGTTTTAATTGAATGAGAAACTGGAAATTTAAGGCGAGCGATTTTAGTGAATTCCCTGTATATGAGGGTGATGATCTTGGCATAACGTGGACTCCCGAAAAAACTTATATTAAGATTTGGGCCCCTTCTGCACAACGGATCTTTTTCAGGCTTTATAAAACAGGACAGGGTGGTCAGCCAATTGAGGAATTCCAGTTATTGCCAGATGATCAGGGTACCTGGTTTTATGAAATCAGGGAAAATCTGGAAGGGATGTTTTACACCATTCAGGTCCGCGATGCATTGGGTTGGCTCAAAGAGGGTCCCGATATTTATGCAAAAGCCACCGGGGTAAATGGTTCCCGCGGAATGATCATCGACTTTCAAAAGAGTAATCCCAGCCATTGGGAAACTGACAAGCACCATACATTAGCAAATCCAACGGATATGCTGATTTATGAAGTTCACATACGCGACTTTTCAATGTCACCCTCTTCAGGAATTACCAACAAAGGAAAATACCTGGGATTTACTGAATTGGGGACGAAACTCCCGACTGGTGAGACTACAGGTATCGATCATTTGAAAGAATTGGGAGTTACCCATGTACATTTACTTCCGGTTGCCGATTTCTATACTGTTGATGAATTGAATCCCTCGGCCCACTATAACTGGGGTTATGACCCTTTGAATTATAATACTCCTGAAGGCTGGTATTCAACTGATCCAATCAATTGTACCACGCGGATCAGGGAACTCAAACAGTTGGTTTTATCACTGCACAACAACGGAATGGGGGTGATCCTTGATGTGGTCTACAACCATACAGGACTGATTTTTGAATCTTACTTCAACCAAACGATACCCGGATATTTTTACCGTTTTAATCCCGATGGTACATTCTCTGACGGGAGTGGTTGCGGAACGGAACTTGCAACAGAGCGTGAGATGGTCCGACGTTACATCATCGATTCGGTAGTTTACTGGGCAACGGAATATCATATCGATGGTTTCCGCTTCGATTTGATGGGATTGATAGATATCGAAACAATGAATCAGATCCGGCGCCGACTTGACGACATTAACCCTGAAATATTCATCTACGGCGAAGGGTGGAGTGGTGGCCAGAGTCCTCTCCCAGAAATGTCCCGGGCTGTAAAATCCAACACAAAGCAACTCGACCGGATCGCCTCTTTTTGCGACGATATGCGCAACGGTCTGAAAGGCTCCCCCTTTGACAAAAATAATGCGGGTTTCATTAGTGGCATTACCCTTCGGGAGGAACAACTGAAATTTGCAATTACTGGCGCTGTTGAACACGATCAGATTATTTACGATTTTGTGAATACTTCGCAACATTCCTGGGCAAAAAGTCCGGTACAATGTGTCAATTATATCTCCTGTCACGATAATCTAACCCTTTTCGATAAGCTTCAATACTCCTGCCCCGAAGCTTCCCCCGAAATTATCGAGCGAATGGCTCGCCTGGCTTTTGGGATTATTTTTACATCACAGGGAGTTCCGTTTCTTCTTGCCGGAGACGAGATGCTTCGGTCGAAAGGGGGTCACCCCGATTCTTATCGCTCCCCTGACTATATCAATCAAATCGACTGGACCCGAAAAGTAAAATATGCCGGACTGGTGAATTTTGTAAAGAGTTGTGTTGAATTGAGGCATCAGCATCCGGCATTCCGGATGTGGGATGGAGACATGGTTCGCGCAAAACTAAGGTTTTATTCAAAATACATTCCCGGCGTTATCGTCTATGAATTGGGTGATCACGCAAACGGTGATCGTTGGAGACGGATAATTGTGCTCCTTAACGGGAATAATTACTCAGTTGAATACGAGATACCATTTGAGAACTGGTTGATTATTGCCCAAAACGGCGAAATAATGCCCAACGGGATCGGTCATACGAAAACAGGGTTAGTCCGGCTCCATGCCATTTCAATGATGATTCTGGCAGCTGAAGAGTAATTCAAATGCCAAAATTTGGCGCCATCTCATTACCGGAAGTTCTGAATATTTTGTACATTTGAAAACGTACGATCTTAATTTTTATGAACATTACCATTGACAACATATTACTCATAGGCTCCATGCTTTTGTTTTTAAGCTTATTGGCAAGCAGAACAACAAAATATGGTATCCCAGCCCTTTTGGTATTTATCTTTGTAGGTATGTTAGCCGGCTCGGATGGCCCTGGCGGAATCTACTTTTATGACCCTCGAATTGCAAAGTTCATAGGGGTCATTGCATTAAGTTTTATTTTGTTTTCGGGTGGATTGGGGACAAAATGGACCGATATAAAACCAGTCATTTGGCAGGGTGTGGCTTTATCAACTCTGGGTGTGGTAATCACTACTGCAATAGTTGCTCTGATCGTGACGACCATTACCGATTTTTCGATTCTCGAAGGATGTTTACTTGGAGCCATCGTATCCTCAACTGACGCTGCGGCAGTCTTTTCAATTTTGCGCTCAAAAAGTATCGGCTTAAAAGGAAATTTAAGACCCCTTCTGGAGTTGGAAAGTGGAAGCAATGACCCAATGGCTTACTTCCTGACTATTGTGTTTACCTATCTTCTTGTCAATAGCGGCGCCAGTTACCTGTCGCTGATTCCAATGTTCTTCAAACAAATGATCATTGGTTCCGTAACCGGCTATGCAATGGGTATTGTCATGCACAAAATCATTAATTGGATAAAGCTGGATTTTGAAGGTCTTTATTCTGTATTGCTATTGGCACTGGTGTTATTCGTCTTTTCATTTACAGAGTATATTGGAGGTAATGCATTTCTTGCTGTTTATATCTCGGCCTGTGTTTTAGGGAACAGGGATTTCATCCACAAAAAGAGTTTAATTAAACATTTTGACGGACAGGCGTGGATGATGCAGATAATCATGTTCCTTACATTAGGGTTACTGGTCTTCCCAAAGCAAATTGTGCCCCATTTTGGAATAGGAATGATGATCTCTTTGGCACTGATATTAGTGGCACGCCCAATAAGTGTATTTTTTTCTTTGATTTTTTTTAAACTTGGATTGCGGAATAAACTCTTCATCTCATGGGTCGGCTTAAGAGGTGCAGTACCTATCGTTCTTGCTACTTATCCGCTTACAGAAGGGATCGTGAAGGCTAATATTATATTCAACCTTGTTTTCTTCATTTCGGTTACGTCGGTTCTTATTCAAGGAACGGGTTTACCGGTTATCGCAAAATGGCTCAATTTGGTTGTACCCGATAGTCTGAAAAAGAAATCGGTTTTGGACCTGGAAATGGCTATTGGAAATAAATCAATCTATACCACAGTTCTGATCGAACCACATTTCACCTGTATTGGAAAATCTATTGTTGATCTTGGATTACCTAAAACTATCATTATCAGCTTAATCGAAAGGGAGAATAAATTTTTTATTTCCGACGGTTCAACCAGCTTCCGTGAAGGTGATAAATTATATTTTATAGCCGACAATTCAGGCGACCTGGAAAATTTGTATAGCTGTATTGGAATGAGACCCATCGAAGGGAACGCTCAAAAATGAGTTTGAAAATAAAAGTGGTTTTCCGCTAGTCGTTAAAAACTAGTTATATACAGATGAGAATGTCAATCAAATTTTAATTAAATTGCCAAAGGATGAGAAACAAAACAAATTTAATACCTGCATTGATCGTGTTCTCTGTTCAGATCCTGTTTGCCTGCTCCGGAGAAGGGCCAAAGAAAACAATGCCACAGATCACTGCCAGGTTTGATGTCAATAGCCTCGTTGTTCAGGATTCGAATACCAACAGGAAGGTACGCGGACAGGTGCTCTACTTACCTGTTTATTCGAATATCCCCTACTTTGAACATGACAGGAAGTTTAATTTGAATGCCTTCGTGGCCGTTCACAATACCGACTTTAGTCATCAAATGACCATAACCAAGGTGTTGTTTTTCGATAATGATGGGAATCTGGTTTCCAATTACCTGACTAAAGATGTTATTCTTCAACCTTTGGGAGCTACAAATTTTTTCGTCCCCGAAAGGGATAAGAGTGGAACCGGCGCAAATTTTATAGTGGAATGGGTTGCCGATACCAAAATCAGCGAACCCCTTATTGAATCAGTGATGATCGGACTGACAGGTGGCCAGGGAGTCTCCTTCTCAAGTGTTGGTCGTATAATCAGGGAGTCAAAATAGTTGATAACTCTTATTTTGCTTGCCTGTCTGAAGTTAAACTTTTCCCCTGAAAAGCGGGTTCGCCCTTGTTTTGTTGATGCAGGCAGTACTAAAAACTGATTCAACTCCGGTTAACGAAACAAACAATTTAATTGCCTATTACAAAACTCAGCTAAAAGCCCGCAATAACCGCCGGAATATGGGTAAGGAGGTGTCTAAAAAATCCCCAATCGCTGCGGCTCCACGGTAGAATTGAAATTGCCTTGTTACTTTTGATCACCTGCCAACAGGTTTAAATTAGCCCTCAATGCAGATCAGGTAATATGATTAAGTAATGATTAATGTCGCAATCATTAATGTTATGGGCAGCAATTATTTCTGATCAGCACGTTTACTTAAAACGCAGCCATCAGCAGATTAATATCGGTAACCGGAATATTCAGTACCGCACCGATGTCCTGATTCGTTAAAACCCCGTTGAACACATAAATTCCTTCACAAAATCCGCGGTTGGTCTTGACATACTGGTTGATTCCACCCGATTGTCCTATATCGAGCAACATAGGTGTAAGTATATTACTCACCGCAATTGAGGTCGTTCGTGCAACGCGCGAGGTAATATTGGGTACACAATAGTGGATCACACCATGTTCAACATAGGTTGGTTTTTTATGGTTGGTCATTCTGGAAGTCTCGATGCATCCTCCCTGGATGATGTTGAGGTCGATAATCACCGAATTCTCCTTCATCCCTTCGACCATCTCTTCAGGTACAATTATTTTGGGCATCTCATTCATCGACAGGGCGCCGATGACCACTTCTGCTGTTCTCATCGCCTTCCGAAGCGCCTTGGGATGAAAAACAGAAGTAAAAACCCGCTGTCCCATTCGTGATTGAAAATCCATTAATTTCGAAATCGAATCATCAAAGACTTTTACAATTGCCCCCAATGCCAAAGCAGTACGTGCTGCATTTTCCGCAGCTGTCCCTGAACCCAGAATGACCACCTCTGTTGGAGAAATGCCTGTAACTGAACCAAGAATCACCCCTTTCCCGTTTCTGTCGTTGCTCAGGTATTCGCTCGCAACAATCATGGCACAGTTTCCCATGATCTCGCTGAAGATCCTTTCGACGGGGAAAATTCCAAATTCGTCTTTCATATATTCAAAACCTACGGCAGTCACTTTTTTTCGCATCAGACGACGCACCGATTCCTGTGTTTGCAGGGTGAGGTAAATTGGTGAAAGGAGCAACTGGTTTCCTTTCATTAATTCACTCTCCTCCTGAGTAAAAGGTGCCATTTTTAAAACAATGTCACACTGAAATATTTCAGCTGCCGATTGGCATATCACAGCTCCTGATTCTGAAAAGTCTTTGTCAGTGTAGTTGGCCTCCTTTCCTGCACCGGTTTCTACAAATACATCATGTCCGTTATTAACAAGAACTTCAATAGATTGGGGGGTGAGCGGGACACTGTATTCAAGAGAAGAGGAACTGTCAGGCAGGCCGATACTTAGTTTAATATTTCGCGGACACCTCTTGTAAAGCTCTTCCCTAGGAAGGAGCTGGTCATTGGCCAGTGACGACAATTTACCACCTTTCCTTTGATTCATAATCTCACTATTTTAAACAAGTATCCTCAAACCGTTTCAATTATCCTTTTTCCACCTTCAATCTCACGGATGTACACCTTAACTGCAATTGCAGGGAGAAGAGGTTCAATCAATTCAGGCCATTCGATAAAACAATAATCACTACTGTAAAAGTAATCTTCATATCCAATATCAAAAACTTCACTAATGTTTTTAATGCGATAAAAGTCGAAATGAAACACTGTGCCATTGTTTTCTGTTTTATACTCATTGATCAGTGAAAAAGTGGGTGAAGTGACATAATCCAATACCTTCATCTCCTCACATAGCGCCTTAATAAAGGTCGTTTTGCCTGCCCCCATCCCACCATAGAATGCAAATATCCGGTCTGCCGGATGTGCCTGTATAAATCTGGCTGCAATATGATTGATTTCGGAAAGCGATTTGATCTCAGCCTTGAACATTTTATGATATGATAATTTGTTTTACACTTCAAGTATAGTGAAAATCCGGCTATATTAAAAGCGATTGTAGAAAAATTCCTGATTAAACTCAATTTCAACATGGACCGGCAGATCGTCTTAATGCCTAAAATCAGGACCTCTTCAAAGTTTGAAGCGAATTCTAATGATATATTTCGTATTTTTGCAGCGTCCGTGCAGCCGTAGAATTTGATTATTTTATTGACCCAAAGGCAAATTGTATGTTTGCTTGAACAAGCTGAAGTATATTAATAATCAACTTATAAAAAACTCAATTAATGAAAATTCCATCAGATTTGAAATACACGAAAGACCATGAATGGATTCGTGTTGAAGGTGCATTTGCTTACATCGGAATTACCGATTTTGCCCAGGGAGAATTGGGTGATATCGTTTATCTTGAAATTGAAACTGTTGGCGAAACCCTGGCTAAAGAGGAGGTTTTTGGAACTATCGAAGCGGTAAAAACGGTCTCTGACCTGTTTATGCCTGTTTCGGGCGAAATCCTGGAAATGAATGACGCGCTCGCTGATGCTGCCGAACTGGTTAATAAAGATCCTTATCATCAGGGGTGGTTGGTAAAGATCAAAATGAATGATGCTACTGAACTTGATGAGCTATTGTCTGCAGATGAATACAAGGCAATGATTTCAGAATAACTCCTGAGTTCCTGTTTGATTTAAAAGCTGTTCCGGTAATAACTGGGGCAGCTTTTAATTTTTCTTAATCCTCCTTAAATTCTTTCCGAACAGTTAAATTGTCCAGGCAATAGGTGTAATTTATGAATGGAAAGTAAAAAATCTTTATGTTGAGTAAAATATTTCAGCAGGGTATTGTTTTCTGTGCGATTATTTGGTAATTTGCAAAAGATTACAAACGGTTTTTCTTCCGGTGAGGAAAATAATTACCTAACCTCTTCTACTTAAGAATTTGATTAGCATATGATATCATTTTGAAAAAATATATTGTCATATTATTTTTAAGGATAATGGGTTTTGCAACCAGTCTGTTTGTGATATTTCCTTATAATGGAGTTGCACAGCAAGATCCGGTGTATACCCAGTATATGAATAATTTACTAACCGTTCAGCCGGCTTATGCCGGAATTTCGGGAGTATTAAATATTACCGGAATATCCCGGGCACAATGGGTTGGATTTGAGGGAGCGCCTAATACAAATTCATTGACAATCAGTGCTCCTGTGCTCAAATATAACGTAGGACTTGGCGTGTCAATTGTCAATGACAAGTGGGGTCCAATTCGTCAAAACGGGATTTATGTTGATTACGCTTATCATGTACAGCTTCGTCCTGACCAGTTTCTTTCTTTTGGTTTAAAAGGTGGATTTAATGTTTCGCAAGCCTATCTTACCGACTTATGGATTACCGATCCCATTGACGGAGCTTTTGCGTATGATATCAAAGTAAATTTTCTTCCAAATGTGGGAGTTGGTATTATGTGGCACAGCGATCGGTTTTTCCTTGGAGCATCATCCCCTAAAATACTGAAAAACAGAATGCAAAGTGAGAGTGGCGATAATGTTTATCGTGAGGTACTCCATTATTATGGTATGGGTGGATATGTATTTATTATAAACGATGTACTTAAATTTAAACCAACTTTTTTATACCGCTGGGCAGAGAGAACTCCCAGCTTCGTCGATTTCTCGGGGAGTTTTTTACTTTACGACAGGGTATGGATTGGCGGTACTTACCGACTTAAGAACTCTGTAGGATTGATCTTTCAATTTAGTGTCAACCAGCAATTGAAATTCGGGTATTCCTATGATAAGACCACCTTCCATCCTACTCAGGTTAATTCAGGCACGCATGAATTTCTCATCAGTTATGATTTTGTTACCGGACGAAGAAGCCGCCAGAGGACTCCCCGGTATTTTTAAAATTAAATCCCTGGAAACATTTCAATGCCAGGACTTTATTCCTCCAGGAAATATCTCAACTGATCAAGCATAATCGGTACATCGTCGGGATTGACCCCTTGCTGGATTAAATGGTTTAAATCTTCATCGAAGGCTTCCATGAAATCTTTTTCAGAACTGTCGCGATCGTAGATGCTTTTTTTGTAATAGTCGAGGGCCGCCTTCCTGTTTCCAAGGCACCATTGAACATGCCCCATATTGAGAAGGTCGTATTTATTGGGATTTTCACTGATCAGTCGTTCGTAGTATTTTTCAGCCTGCTCAACTTTACCGGTAAGGAAAGAACACCAACCAATGGGTCGCCATATTTTTTTATTTCCCGGAGAGAGATATTCAACCTTAAAATATGACTTAAGTGCCTCTTCATAAAGCTTCAGCTCCATCTGGCACTGTCCGATTGAAACATGCAGAGTTAAATTATCGGGTTCTAATATTTCTGCTAATTGGTAGTATTCAAGCGCTTTTGCTGGTTTTTTCAGGTTCCGGTAGCAAAGTGCTATCTTTTTCAGGTTCCACCGTTTATTTTGATCGAACAGATCCGCTTTTAGGTAAAAATTAAGCGCCTTCTTGTAATCCCCTGTCTTTTGGTAGCAGTAGGCCAGTTTTTGAAGCATTTCAGCATCATCATCGCTTTGAAGTAAGATTTCGAACAGGTCGGCAGCTTCCCGGAAATAGTTCTTTGCGAAGTTGAACTCTGCAATATTTCGCTGTATTTTCAAATCTTCACTTAATAATTTTGAAAAGGTATATTTTTTGTGAAAGTCGAACTTCCAGGCAAAAATATCCTCGAACCCTTCCCGCTGCGGATGAATCTTAAAAAAACGATAGAGGTCCATGATGTACTGATTGATAATCTTCTCGGCTTTCTTGTTGTGGGCCAGAAAAGATTCATCCTTTGCAATTTCCTCATATTGTTCTGATTCAGCCCTTAACGAATCGGATACCATCTTCTTGAAATCGGGGGGAATATTCAGAATACTAAAAAAGAAAGAGTATTTATCAGAATTACAAAGCATGGGCGATTTCATGATCAGCTGTGTAAACGGAAGATCGTCACCCAATTCCTTGTTAATTGGATTTCTTTTTATTTCAGGATGGTCTGGGGTAAAGGGGAAAAACCAGTTAGCCAACTCACTAAAGAAAGGAAAGTGTTTGAGCATCGAAAACGAGCTTAAAAATACATCGGCACCCTCTGACTGCATCTCTGTAAGTTCCTCCATTTTGCCCATTAATTCTGGCGAATCTTTCAGAATTTCCTGCCATTCAGGATTTTTATCCTCAGAAAGTCCCTCCCCGAATAAACTCTCAATACTCAATTTATTACGGAGATTGGGACTCAGTTTGATCATCTCAGGAAGGATCTCATCCTGAAGCTTTCGCTGAATTTTTTCGGTCTCCTTGCTACGGATAAATTGCAGGATCGCCCGCTCCAGATTCGACTTAAACCTGGGATCTTCGATCAAAATCTGTAACCTCCCGATGATCGCATGAAAAAATGGCATGCGCTGGTCATAATAGTAAATCCCTATAATCAAACCGATGAGCGCTCTTTGACTTACCTCTTCATCCGGATCTTCATAGGCGTTAAAGAGGAGAATGATCTTTTGTTCGTCGAAAAAGCGGATAAGACTGAGGGTAAGCCCTGTCACCCAAAGCGATTTTTCGTAGAAAGGTAAATCACTATTTCTTAAGATTGTTTTGAAGAATTGAGTCTCATCACCTGTCAGACGGTCGGCAAACCAGCAATGGTAAAATATGGTAAAGATCTTTTGAAGGTGAATTTCGGCCTCCATACGTGTATCGTCATTCATGACTGAGCCATCCGTAATTAAAGTTCTGAGCTCTTTTTGTACCGAATAGTTTTCTATATCATGTGAATAACCCGCAAAATTGGTGATAAAATGTTTGGTAAACCCCCTTTTTTTTTGATATTCAACAGATTGTGAATATTTCATCCGAAGGTTTTCGTAAGTAATATCAGCAAGTTCGAATGTGGAAATAAAAAGACGGTTGTAGATCTTTTGCCTTTCAGGGTCGTTGATTCCTTCGACAGTATATTTGAGCATAAATTTGTAATTTTGCTCCAGGTTGAAGAGTTGGTCACGGAATTCACCTAGCCCTGTGACGGCTATTAACCCTCCAAGAAGATCGAATGCCGGCTTTAGTTTTCTTGCTGACAACAGATTACAAATTTGTCCGTATTTTTCTTTTAGCTCTGTCTCTGTCATTTTTCTTTTTCTGTTATACCTTTTCAAATTTACAAGAAAAATGGTTCAATTCAAAAAATAGAGGTGTTGTTTGTATTAATCGGTGTTGATTTTTATCTTTAGAAAATTATAATAAGGTGATTGCATCATGAGTACAAAACTTAGAAGTAAGGAAATCAGCTGGTTATCTTTCAATGAAAGGGTCCTTCAGGAGGCCTCAAGGCGGGAAGTTCCTTTAATAGAGAGACTTAAGTTTCTTGGGATTTACTCAAACAACCTGGATGAGTTTTTTCGGGTTCGTGTCGCCATTCTGAGGCGATTGGCAATGATTGGTCAGCTTACACTGGCTGAAGGGGGAAATCCACGTGAAGTACTATCCCAAATAGAGGAGATCGTAATTCAGCATAGCAATCGGTTTGAAGAGATCTATAATGAGATATTGCAGGAGTTGGCACTTGAGAATATTTTTATCGTCAACGAGAACCAGCTTACTCCGGAACAGGGTGTATTTGTAACTCATTACTTTAAGAGGGAGGTAAGACCCCGGATTATGCCAATTATCCTGAAAAAGGGGACAAAAATGCCACTTCTGCGCGATGATGCGATTTATCTCGCAGTTGACATGGCTAAGAATAAGAAATCGGAGTATGCACTGATTGAAGTTCCTACTGACCTGCTTCCCCGGTTTGTCATCATTCCTTCAAAAGACGATAAGAAGTACATCATTCTGCTTGAAGATGTCATCCGCTACGAATTGGACGACACCTTTTATATGTTTAATTATCAGAAAATAAGCTCTTTTATCTTCAAGTTGACACGTGATGCGGAACTTGATCTTGACGATGATGTGGCCGAGAGTTATGTGAAACTTGTTGCAAAAAGCATCGTCAAGCGTGGTAACAGTGCGCTCGTCAGATTCGTTCACGAAAAGGGGATGCCTGAAAACCTGCTCTCTTTCATTCTGTATAAACTGAATTTTAAAAAAGAAGATGTGGTCATCGCAGGAAGCCGAATCCATAATTTTAAGGATTTTATGGGATTTCCTTTGGTGGGTTCAGAACGCCTTTATTATAAGCCTGTTAGTCCTGTTAAGCACAACAAGATTGTACATGGACAAACCTATTTGAAGAGCATCGGTAAAAGTGATATTTTATTCCATTTTCCCTACCATTCTTTTTTTCATTTTATTGATTTATTGCGTGAAGTCTCCATCGATCCCAAGGTAACCGAAATCAGAATGACAGGTTATCGAATGGCCCGTAACTCACATGTTATTAATGCGTTAATTAATGCTGTGCGAAACGGTAAAAAAGTGACCATGGTACTGGAATTGAGAGCGCGATTCAACGAACAGGAGAATATTCAATATGGGAACCTGTTGGATAAAGAGGGAGTTAAAGTTATTCTTGGTGTCCCCGGATTAAAGGTACATTCGAAATTGTGCCTCATCACTCGCAAAGAGAACAAAGAAACTAAAAAATACGCCCTTATTGGTACCGGAAATTTTAATGAGGTTACTGCAAAAGTTTTTTCAGATCAGCTGTTATGCACTGCCGATCAAAATATAACCCGTGAAGTGGCCCGGGTTTTTGATTTTTTCGACCGGAACTATAAGATCGGCCGGTTTCAACATCTGCTGGTATCCCCGTTTACCATGCGAACAAAAATAATTTCGATGATCAAACAGGAGATCATGAATGCGAAGGCTGGATTGGAGGCCCGTATCCTTTTGAAATGTAATAATCTGGTAGACGTTGAAATCATTGGAAAGCTTGATGAAGCTGCCAGAAGCGGGGTTGATATCAGGCTCAACGTCAGAGGGATGTTTTCGATGTTTACCTCTTCCGGAGACGGGAAATTGAATGTGCCGGCTATTGGACTGATAGATAGATATCTTGAGCACTCGAGGCTATTTTATTTTCTCAACGGGGGAGATGAAAAAGTGTATATCTCCTCCTCGGACTTTATGACCCGGAACCTCGACAGAAGAGTAGAGGTAGCAGTTCCTGTTTATGATAAGGAAATTATAGAGGAATTGGTCGATTTTTTTAATCTGCAGTGGCAGGATAACACTGCCGCCAGAATCCTTGATAACGATTTGAATAACATCATTAAAGAACAGGGGAACAACCCCCGGATAAAATCACAGCTGCAGTTTTATGACTATCTCCGCGATCGGAACGCCCGATAAGATCGATTATAAATATATCAGAGCGAATATAATGGCCATGGGTGTTGGCGAACTTGATTTATGGAAAAAAAGTGTAAGCGCAGATTCAAAATTGTTTGATTACCTTTTCCAATCCATCTTTTCGGATGATCGGCGCATGGCCTGGCGCTCCTGCTGGATTATTGATACTGCTTCTGAAGAATTTCCTCATTTGCTCTCAGACAGACTTTACCAGATTATTGAAGCCCTTTTATCGACAAAAGAGAGTTCACTGAAAAGACATTTTACGAGGATCCTTTGTCGTTATCAAATTCCGGAGGAGTACATGGCAGCAATTGTGGACAGATGCTTCGAATTACTTGTACCCATAGAACCTCCCGCTGTTCGTGTCAATGCAATGCAGCTTTTGTTTAATATTTCGCAACAAATACCTGATTTAAAGGGAGAACTGACTTCTGTGATTGAGAGTCTGCTCGAAGAGGGCGGATCCGCTGGTTTTGTCAACAGGTGTGCCAGACTACTTCGGCAACTCAGATCTCATTAATGATGATGCATGAAGGTGCTGAAAAATGCCACTGAAACGATTCCCCAGATCACAATTGAAAGAACCATATATGGGATAAATTGTTGATTATGTTTAAAGTATTTATTTCCAAGCAACCCGCCAACCGGAATCGACAGGATTACAGGAGATAATAGTACGAGGCCCCACATTCCGTAACGCTTTCGCATCCGGACAATTATTTTATTCCTTTTTGTGAATTTCCGGGCGGTTATCCTTTGTTCTCTTTGTCGTATCCGCCACATCTCAAATCTCACTTTAAAAAGGACCGGGGTGAAGTTGTAAACGACCGGCCATAATAATTTTAACTCTTTAAAAAGAAATCCGAAAAAATAGTAATAGAACAAGAATCCCAGAATTCCGCCTGTTTCCATGAAAAATATGGTCTCCCATTCATTTAGCTTCAAACCAAAAGAATATGGTGTTGCCCAGAAGTATTTTACACTTGCAACCAGAAAAACACTCAGCACTTTTAGGATATATTCCATATATACAAAAATAGCAAGATTGTAGGCTTAAAAATAATCTGATTAGTTAAAATTTATTATCGTTTTCTAGCTTAGATCGAAATAAATTGTCAGATCAGGTGAGGAGAAAATTCAATTGATTAAACAAAACTTCGTTTTCTTTGTTCGGGTGATATATGGAAATGATGGAAACATATCTCAATCTATTTTACGGTTTTATAGCTTTGGTTCTCCTTTCTGGAAGTTTTTTGATCAGGACAGGAGTCAATGGCTGGATGATTTACATCCTTGTGATGATAGGATTTGTCATTGGTGGTCTGGTCATTAATTCTTGGACGCTTTCTGCACCCGCATTATTGGCAGTTATTGTGAGTATTTTCAGACTTCGGAGCTTTATGGAAAAGAACAGGTCGATAGAAGTCATATTCGTTACCGATCACGATGATCAATACCTGCAACATTTCCTTGATTATTACCGGGATGACATCTCCAAATATTTTCCCCGTTTTGATTTTAAGATTGAAGAGGAGTTTCTTGTGGCATTATTGTGCTCAAATATGGAGACGGTAGGATTAATTGTTGCAGAGATAAAGGATAAGGATACCCTACGGATCTGTATTGACTATATGGTGCCCAAATATCGGAACTCACAACTCGCCAGGACGTTTTACCAATGTGAATTACGTTGTATTGATTTTCTGGCCTACCGCCATTTATATATAGAACCTCAAAGCAAGGCCCACAACAGTTATTTGGAGCGGATTGGTTTCAAAATGGTGGATGGCAAATATGTTATGCGTTTTTCCGAGGAATAATTTTATTAAACAACTGATAGTTAGAGTAAAAATAATTTCTAACTTCATCACAATAAAACCTTCATCTTATAAGGGGGAGGTTTTGATAAAAATAATAACGTAAAACGCACTATAATAAGACATTATGTCGAAAGAATTTGTCAGCTGTCTTATGCATGTTGTGGTCGGTACCTACCGGCAGAAAAATTTTCTGACTGCAGAGGTCAGAAGTCAACTTTCTGGTTACCTGTCTACTGTGGCAAAATCAAAAGGAATGAACCTCGTAGCACTTGGAGGAACCGAAAATCACATCCATTTTTTACTCGCACTTCCATCCAAATTGTCAATCGAATCGGCAATTATTTCACTCAAACAAAGCTCTACAACCTGGCTTCGGCAAAAATTTGAATCGTTACGTTCTTTTGACTGGGCTACGGGATTTTCTGCCTATTCAATAAGCCGGTCCCAACTCGATGGCGCTTTGCTTTATATTCAAAATCAGGAACAATACCATTGGAAGAAATCATTTCAGGAAGAGTATACTGAGTTTTTGAATTTTCACCATTTACCTTTTAAAGAGTCATCACTCTTTGATGAATAATCGTTAGATTTGTGCGACAATTGTTAAATCAAACACTTATAATTTTCATTTTATGACAGGAAAACGATTATTTTTCGCCTTTATAGTTGTTCTAACACTATCGGTCACCTCAAACGCCGCAGAAGGGGGATATCAGAAAATACTTGGAATGTGGGAATTCTCGGCTCCCACTGCCCGGCAGCCTTATGAAAGCGGGAAATTATCCCTGAAAGAGGTCAACCAAAAACTGACAGGTGAGTTTATTATTCAAGGGCAGACAACAGCTATTCAGAAAATATCTTTTGAATCAGATATACTAACCTTGAATTTCGAGGTTGAGAATACTCCCCTTGTATTAAAGCTAAAACTGAAGGATGGGCTTTTTGAAGGGACAACCGAAACTCCTGATGGGCCGATAAATGTTAAGGTGAAGCCATTAGGCAGCAAAACCAATTAAGCTGGTATAAAAATCATAGCTCTATCACGAATCATGTGGGTACAGAAGTTTCCGACTCAGCAAATCCGTTCATGAATCGTTCCCAGCTTTTGGACATTGCCAACTAGCTTGAGTGGTTGTAACCAGCTTAAATTCAGACTGGCCTTGTTGTGAAGAATACAACTTACTACCGGATAATATCTGCTGGAAGCTGGTTGCCAGCCGCAATAAGAGTCGTATTTATACGAACCACACGAATCGTAATAGCGCCAAAATTATTATTTAATTTTGCTTGCTTAACCTGTTAACGTGAGACATACTGTTTTTCGTAGTACTTTTCGTATGCTCCCGAAGCTACATTTTCCAGCCATTCGGGGTTGGAAAGATACCAGTCAACCGTTTTTTCGATCCCCTCTTCAAACTGAAGTGAAGGTCTCCATCCAAGTTCCTTTTGAATTTTAGTTGAGTCGATGGCATAGCGGAGGTCATGGCCGGCACGGTCTTTCACATAAGTAATTAGTTTTTCAGAAGTGCCAGGTTCTTTTCCTAACTTCTTATCCATCGTCTTACATAGCTGGAGAATTAACGCAATATTTGTCCATTCATTATGCCCACCAATATTATAGGTCTCTCCGTTTTTACCTTTATGAAAAACAAGATCAATGGCGGAGGCATGATCTTCGACATAAAGCCAGTCGCGGATATTTTCCCCTTTCCCATAGACAGGAATCGGTTTGCCATTGCTAATGTTATGAATTGCAAGTGGTATTAGCTTTTCAGGAAATTGATTTGGCCCATAGTTATTTGAACAATTCGTAATCACAATTGGCAATTTATAGGTGTCGTGATAGGCTCTGACCAAATGGTCTGAACTTGCTTTTGATGCAGAATAGGGACTATGCGGATCGTAGGGTGTTGTCTCCAGGAACAATCCTGTCTCGCCAAGCGTACCATACACCTCGTCGGTCGAAATGTGATAGAACCTCTTCCCTTCACTATTGGATTTCCAGATTGCCCGGGCACCATTCAACAGATTTACAGTGCCTACAATATTGGTCATAATGAATGACATGGGATCCAATATGGAACGATCTACATGCGATTCTGCTGCAAGATGGAGAACTCCGTCGAACTGATGCTTTTCAAACAGCTGGTTCACAAATGCACTATCATTGATATCTCCCTTTACAAACTCGTAATTAGGTGACGTATCTATATCTTTCAGGTTTTCAAGATTTCCGGCATAGGTAAGCAGATCCAGATTAACAATTTGATAATCAGGATATTTATTAACAAACCGCCTTACAACATGGGATCCGATAAAACCTGCCCCACCGGTGATAAGAATTGTTTTCATAATTGAATTTTTAGTGGTTTGGTGCAATTAATTAGTTGTTAGTTTATGTTTCTTATCTTTTTTTCCCAATTCCATGCCGAAACAAGGGTATCGTATAGCGAAGTTTCAGCTTTCCATCCGAGAATGGTATTTGCGATTGTCGTATCAGCATATATTTTTTCAACATCTCCGGGACGGCGAGCCACAATCTTATAATTTAGCTTAACCCCGGTAGCCTCCTCGAAGGTGTTCACCACCTCAAGTACAGAAGCTCCATTACCCGTCCCTACATTGAAAAATTCGTAACGATCGATATTTAAATTATTTATCAGTCGGTTAATCGCAATCACATGTGCTTTGGCAAGATCGACAACATTAATATAGTCACGGATGCAACTGCCGTCAGGCGTATTGTAATCGTCACCGAATACACTTAACTGCTGACGTATCCCGGCTGCTGTCTGGGTGATAAAAGGGACAAGGTTGTTGGGAACGCCACTTGGAAGTTCTCCAATTAATGCGGAAGGATGGGCGCCAATGGGATTAAAATAGCGGAGTGCAATCACCTTAAAATCGGGTGTGACTTTTACCACATCACGTAATACCTCTTCACTGATTGCCTTGGTATTCCCGTAAGGCGACTCGGCATCTTTCTTGGGTGTATATTCTGTTACAGGTAACTGATCGGGTTGTCCGTAAACGGTGCAGGAAGAGGAAAATACAAGGTTTGGAACTTTGTATTTCGACATGCAATCCAGTATATTCATCAGCGATACCAGATTATTGCGATAGTAATGGAGTGGTTTCTCAACCGATTCACCTACTGCTTTAAAGGCTGCAAAATGGATAATAGCTTCAATGTTTGTGTATTTTTCAAAAAATGCTTCCAGCCGGTTCATATCGAGAAGATTAAACTCTTCAAAGGCAGGCCTGATACCGCTGATTTTCTCTATATTATCAACTACACCGGCAGTCGAGTTGGAGAGATCGTCAATAATGACCACATCGAATCCTACCGCCTGCAGTTCTACTACGGTGTGTGAGCCAATATATCCTGTTCCTCCTGTTACTAATACTTGTCGTCCCATTTCACTGAATTTATTTAAAATCAAAAATACTATTATTTATTGTTTTTTCTTATTTTTGATACTCTGAAAAAAACAAGATATGGATATCACATTTTATTTGGTAGAATTGTTGCGGTTGCATGATTGTGTGATTGTTCCGGATCTCGGCGGGTTTGTAACCAATTATCGCCCGGCAGAGGTGGATCTTGCAAATAACAGTTTTAATCCCCCCGTGAAGGAGATTATTTTTACCGGTAAGCTGAGTAAGAACGATGGATTGCTGGTTAATTATATCTCCGAAATCGAAGGGATCGGTTATATGGAGGCGCGACTGATTATTTCCGAATTTGTGGATGAAGTCTGGTCGAAGCTGGATAATGGCGAGAAAATAGAATTTCAATATATAGGCTCACTGCAATATGACCGCAATGAGAAACTTATTTTCGAGCCTGAAGTACATGAGAATTTTTTACTCGATGCTTACGGGTTGGAAGGATTCCAGTTTCCGCAGCTGGTGCATGATAAAATTATTTCTGCTAAAAGGGTATTTGTGGACAAAGAGGCGGTACGTCCTGTTTTTAGTTCCCGAAAAGTGAAGGCACTTGTCGTTGGGATACCCCTATTAATTGCTTTGCTCTTTTTTCCTGTAACAAAATATTCCTGGAAAAACAATTCAAACGGATCATTTCAGTCATCCAGTACGACTTCTTTGCCTCTGAATGGTTCATTGGTTCATTCAGCAGTCGTCATTCCCGATTCTGCCACCCTTCATCAGGTATCCGTAAAAGAGGAACCTGCAGTCGTTCAGTCTTCAGTAAATCCAGTGAAATCAGAAAACTTAAACATCCAGTCAAATGCCAGGTTCCGTGTGATTGGCGGT
Source organism: Prolixibacteraceae bacterium (assembly GCA_963675995.2). Taxonomy (GTDB): domain Bacteria; phylum Bacteroidota; class Bacteroidia; order Bacteroidales; family Prolixibacteraceae; genus JAAFHB01. The sequence continues at coordinate 1,358,817 of CAXXIY010000001.1, forward strand.
TGCTTTAAGTTACGTGAAAATGCAGATAAATTTCTCGGGAAGCTTCAATCAGGTGGATATAAGTCGGAACTTAAAGTTTTACCTAACGGCACCTTTCTTGTTATTGTTCAGACCTACTCCGACAAAAATGAAGCCACTCTTGCACTGAAATCGTTGCGTGAGTCTGATCCAAAGGCAGGCTATTGGATATCGGCAAATTGAGGGGAGCCATACCCCAAAACTTTCAGTTCATCCTTATTTCCATGATTTCCAAAACCTGGAGGGTTGGTTATTGGTAGAAATTTTACCCCGTACAGAAATCCCCAACCACACACTATTGCCATCCATCTTTTGACAGGATTCTTCCCAAAAGACTTTTGTAAACTTTATCCCACCACATATGTTTATCAAACGTATGGAACAACTAAAAATTGGGGTATGATGAAGTTTGTCTTTAAAATCATAGCAGTGTTTGTTTTTATTTCATCTTTTTACCTGAGTCGGGGGCAGACTTACCCGCCATCTGTTTCATTAAGGGAAATACTAAAGCAGGCAGAGACCAATTACCCGTTACTTAAATCCAAAGCCATTGAAGTGCAGGCAGCTGAAAAAGGGGTAAATGCAAGTCAAAGAACATTGGTTCCCACCCTGGATGCCTCGTATCAGGCAGACTTTGCCACTTACAACAACATCATCGGGATGGCTTCACCTCCATTTTTAACGCCCATAAGCGGACCACCCTCTACAGGCAATAATTATTCCGGCGTTTTTGGGAGTAGCACGAGTTTATTACTTAACTGGCAACCCATAACATTTGGTCAGCGGAAGGCACAGATTGACTTTTCAAAAGCCGGATTACATCAGGCTGAAGCTGATGCTCAGAATGAAATATTCCAACACAAGGTTAAAGTCATCAACGCTTATCTTGATGCACTTGTTTCCGGGGAATTGGTGGAAGTCTACGAAAAGAATCTTTCCCGGACGGAAGCAAACTTAAAGGCTGTAAAGGCTTTGGTTGTCAATGGAATTAAGCCCGGACTCGATACTGCAATGTTCAAAGCTGAAATTTCAAGAGCAAAGATTGATTTGCTTAGTATCCGTAAATATAATCAGCAGACCCTTATTACACTGGCTCAGTTCCTCGCTTCCAACGAAACAATCCTGGTTTCCGACAGCAGTTATTTCAGCAAACTTCCTTCCCTCTCTCTTCCCCTTGATTCTGTAAGGCATCCGTTGTTAACGCTTTATGATTCAAATATAGAGCTGACCAGGACGAAGCGTAAGATGCTTAGCAGAACAATGTTGCCAACATTTGGCGTTTGGGGAACGACCTATGCCAGAGGATCAGGTGTTCATTATGATGGCGTCGTTAATTCAGTCGACGGATTATCTTTTCAACGATACAATTATGGTGTTGGCGTTCAGTTGAGTTTACCGTTATTACAATATGCCCGGATTAGCCCGCAGGTTCAACAACAGGAATTGCTAATTAAATCCAATGAAGAGAAACTCCAGGATGTTTCACTTCAATTGCGAAAACAAATCGAATTGGCAGATGTCACTTTAAATAACGCCATGGCGGCAGCGAGAGAGAATCCAATATTGATCCAATCATCCGACTTTTCATACAAAGCGATGCTTTCGAGAAACCATTCGGGTCTGGCAAATTTTACAGATCTTATTCAGTCTCAGTATGCTTTAATCAAGGCAGAAGCAGAGAACAAAACAGCTTACATCAACGCATGGAAAGCACTGCTTTTCAAAGCTGCCGTGAAAGGGGACTTAAATCTATTTTTAAATCAGGTAAAATAAGATGAACATTATAAAAGGGGCGCTCCAAAAACCTGTTGTCGTAACTGTATCGGTGATTGCGATTCTGTTTTTTTCTTCAATGGCAATCAGGAACATGAAGATCGATATCTTTCCTAAAATGGGATTACCCACCATTTATATTGCCCAACCTTATGGCGGATTATCTCCCGAGCAGATGGAAGGATTCATTACCTCCTATTATGAATACCACCTGTTATATGTCACCGGGGTGAAGTTTGTCGAATCAAAATCAATACAGGGAGCTGCACTGATCAAAATTGTTTTTCACGAAGGGACAGATCTGAGCCAGGCGATGGGCGAGGTAGTTGGTTATGTGAACCGTTCCAGAGCCTTTATGCCTCCGGGAACAGTACCGCCGTTTATCACCCGTTTTGATGCAGGAAGTGTGGCTGTCGGGCAACTGGTCTTTACATCAGAAACAAAAACACTTGGAGAAATACAAGACCTTGCACTGTTCAAAGTGAGACCGATGTTTGCCACATTACCCGGTGTTTCAGCTCCGCCACCTTTTGGGGGAAATCAAAAAACAGTGATTATTAAAGTGAACCCCGATAAGGTGCGAGATTATGGTTTGTCTCCCGACGATATTGTGCAGGTACTGGCAAAATCGAATGTGATTTCTCCTGCCGGGAATATCAGGGTGGGAGACGAGATGATGATTGCCACGCAAAATGCGGTAGTTGAAAATATAAAGGAGTTGGAGAATATCCCGCTCAGGCTGGGCGCCGGTCCATCGGTATATGTAAAAGATGTGGCTGAAGTGATGCTGGGGGCTGATGTCACAACCGGCTATGCCTTGATTAACGGGAAACGTTCGGTTTATATTCCGGTTACTAAAAGGTCCAGCGCCTCAACATGGGAAGTTGTAAAACGGGTGAAGGCGGCATTGCCTGAGATGCAGGCAGCTGTGCCCGATGACATAAAAGTGTCGTATGAATTTGACCAGTCAGGCTATGTGATTAATGCTTTGAAGAGTCTGATTTTTGAAGGGTTACTTGGTGCGATTCTTACCGGCCTGATGGTCCTGTTATTCTTACGCGACCGAAAAAGCGCACTAATTGTGATCCTGACCATCCCTCTGTCGATATTGTCAGCTGTGATTTTCTTAAATGCCTTCGGGCAGACCATCAATATCATGACATTGGGAGGTCTGGCGCTCGCAATTGGTATCCTGGTTGACGAAGCCACAGTTACCATCGAAAATATTCACCATCACCAGGAAATGGGGAAACCCAAACCACGGGCCATATTGGATGCCTCGCTCGAAATTGCACTTCCCAAGTTATTAATTCTGTTGTCCATTCTGGCCGTATTTGTCCCTGCATTTTTTATGTCAGGAATTCCCGCATCGATGTTTTTCCCAATGTCACTTGCTGTTGGCCTCGCAATGATCTCCTCTTTCCTGCTATCCCAGACCTTTGTCCCCGTGGCTGCCAACTGGATACTGAAAGATAAGGGTATCATTTTGAAAAATAAACGATTCGAATCATTTAAATCCACCTATAAAGATTGGGTTCAGCAGATTTCCGGGAGGGGAGGGAAATTTACAACTATTTTTGTTTTTAGCTCTTTCGCCCTCCTTATTGCATTGTTTTCTTTGATCGGAACTGAAATATTTCCAAAGGTGGATGCCGGACAAACCCAGCTGCGTCTTCGTCTCCCAACAGGCACACGCGTTGAGCGGACCGAAGATGCAACGCGTAAGATTCTGAGCATGGCAGATAGTATCTCCAATGGACAGGTCGAAATCAGTTCGGCATTTGTGGGGACACAACCATCGAGCTATCCGGTCAGCCTGATCCATTTATGGACAAGTGGTCCTAATGAGGCGGTGATTAAGATCAATCTGAAAAAAGGTGCGGACCTCGACGTTGAATCGTTTATGGAACAGTTGAGGAAGACGGTTCTGATCGTTTTGCCAAACGCAAAGATCTCCTTTGAACCTGGCGACCTCACCGAGCAGGTGCTGAATATGGGCTCAAATAATCCCATCGAGATCGCTGTTTTGGGAAAAAATCTTGCCCAGTCGAAACAAATTGCGGAGAAGCTCAATCATAAATTGCTTGCCATCGATTTTCTTCGCGATGTCCAGATCGCTACACCACTCGATTATCCCACCATCAAAATGGAGATCGACAGGATCAAGGCGGGGCAGCTTGGGTTAACTGTTGATCAAATCACCAAATCCAGTCTGACCGCTACCTCATCCAGCAGGTTCACTCAACCTAACTACTGGCTGGATAAATCTTCAGGAACTGCTTACCAGGTTCAGGTCGAATATCCACAATACAGGATGAACTCGCCCGAGCAAATGGAATTAATTCCGGTTTTGGGTACAACAGTTGGGGCAACTGGGAATCCGGTCTATTTAAGGGATGTCGCTTCCTGGAAAAAAACAACCTCGGTAGGGGAGTATGACCGAATCAACCAGCAACGGTTTATCACAATTACTGCCAATATTCATGAGAAAGATCTGGGCAATGCGATTAACAAGGTGAATGAAGCGATCGCCTCATTGGGTGAATTGCCCAAAGGGACTAAAATCAATATTCGCGGGCAGGCAGAATTGCTCAGCCAGACGATGGATGAATTGCAAACAGGATTGCTGATCGCAATTGTGGTCCTATTTATGCTTCTGGCGATCAGCTTTCAGTCATTCCGTTTATCGCTCACCATACTATCCATTCTGCCAACGGTGGTTGCCGGTTCTTTGTTGTTACTTTTCTTTACAGGTAAGACGCTTAATATCCAATCTTATATGGGAATAATTATGGCAGTGGGTGTAGCCATTTCGAATGCTGTTTTGTACATTACCAATGCGCAGAAGTATAAAAAGGAGAATAATCCGCAGGCTTTTTTATTAGGGGCAAATCATCGTTTAAGACCTATTTTAATGACAAGTTTAGCGATGATCGCCGGAATGATTCCGATGGCTTTGGGCCTTGGCGAAGTTGGTGAACAGACAGCTCCATTGGGAATTGCCGTAATTGGCGGATTGATCTTTTCGGCCATCAGCACATTGGTTTTTCTCCCTTTGATGTATCATCGCATGGTTGGTCACCCAAACTATCAAAATCCTTCACTCGATCCCGAAGATAAGAACAGCAGATATTATGAGGCTACCATTTAAATATCAATTATATAAAATACAATTCATGAGAAATACCGGTATAATTATCACTTTGATTTTAGGGATTACCTTCCTCATTTCAGGTTGCTCCAGGGGCGATAAAAAAAAGGAACTAAAAGAATCAAAGGTTGATTCTGTTGTTGTATTTACCTTGAAAAAGGAGGCCGTAAGGAAGAATTTAACTTTTCCGGCAGAGCTGACTCCGATCGAAAAGGCAGAATTATATGCCAAAGTAAGCGGATATGTAAAGGAGATCAGGGTTGATCTCGGAGATCATGTCAAAAAGGGGCAGCTACTTGCACTACTCGATGCGCCCGAAATAGTCGCGAATTATGCGCTGGCGAATTCGGAAGTTCAGACAGCGCGATCAAAATATCTGACCAGCCTTGACAACTACAAACGTATTCTTAATGCTTCAAAAGTTGAGGGGACCATTGCAAGGGCAGAACTTGAGAAAGTCAGATTTCAGATGCTGGCAGACAGCTCGTTGGTTGAAGCTGCAAAATCGAAGGTGGGTATCAACGCCCAGTTTAAAGATTACCTGACCATTTGTTCACCCTTTAATGGGATAGTTACCCAGCGAAACGGAGATGCAGGAACACTGATTGGCGCCTCAAACACAAAACCATTGTTAGTTGTTGAGAAGGTGGATGTTCTGCGTTTGCGCATTCCTGTCCCCGAGACCTATACTTCTGCGGTGCAGGACACATCTGTCATTGAGTTTTCGGTCGAAGCCATCCCGGGCAAAACTTTTACAGCTGCATTGTCGCGTAAATCGGGTTCGATCACCCTTTCAAACCGTACCGAGACATGGGAGTTTCTCTATCAAAACAGCGACAATATGCTCAAGCCTGGGATGTTCGCAAATGCCAGAATCAACCTGGGGCGTGAAGAATCGTCATTCTTCGTACCTGCATCTGCCATCGCCACCAACCTGGAGAAGAGATTTGTAATCCGTTTAAAAGAGGGAAAGACCGAATGGATAGATGTAAAAAGCGGATTTAGTCAGAATGATAAGGTGGAGATCTTTGGTTCTCTGAATGAGGGCGATCTGCTTTTGACCGGTGCTACCGACGAAATAAAACCGGGGACAAAGTTGATGGCAAAACTGAAGAAAAATTAGAATAATCTAATGTCGTAAATATTGCTTTGTCAAACGAAAAAAATGAAATAGATAAAGCCTTATTGCCTTGGGATACAAATCGAACAGACCACGATTTGGTTGGTGAAATTTGTTCCGACTATAGTTCTGTTAAAATATCGGTTAGCCGAAATTTCGGATAACCAAAGCAATTTTGTAATTTAAAAAACGTTGTGAAGCTTAAGTAATCAACAATATCCCAATTGATAAGCTCGCCGATATTGAGCAGATGAGATAGATGGAATTGAAAAATAATTAATGTTTCAGGAATGTTTTTCGGCTCCTTCCAGTACGGCCTTAAACACCCTCATAAAATTGCCACCCCAGATTTTGCGGATTTGTTCTTCGTCATAACCTCTTTTGACCAGTTCGAGGGTGATATTTCCCATTTGTGAAACATCGAAACAACCCGATACTGCGCCGCCGCCGTCAAAATCGGTTCCAATGCCAACATGGTCAATCCCGGCAACTTTCACAATATGGTCAATATGGTCAACAACATCTTTAACTGTGGCCAGGTTTTGGGGGAATTTCTTCGAAACTGCACGCATTTCATCCCAGCCGGCACTCTCCTGTTCGGGAGTCAGATTTTCAAAATTATTGTATTTGGCCCTGACCACTGCTCTTGCGGAATCACGTGCCGGATAAGGATCGGGTGTTTTTACATAATCGCTGAGGATACACATTTGAATGACACCACCGTTTTTAGCCACAGCTCTGAGCCCCTCATCTGTCAGATTACGCGGGTTATCGCACATTGCCCTTGAACAGGAATGGCTTGCAATAATAGGGAAACGGCTAATTCTCAGAACATCGTAAAGTGATGAGTCTGAAATGTGGGAGACATCAATTATCATCCCTTTGCGGTTCATCTCCTTCACAACTTCGACTCCAAAAGGGGAGAGCCCGTTGTATTCGGCTCCTTTCTTGTCGGTTGATGAGTCGCAGATATCGTTATTTAAAGTGTGACAAAGGGTGATGTAGCGCACCCCAAGTTGCCAGAACTTTTCAATCATCGAAAGGTCGTGGCCAAGAGCGTAACCGTTTTCAATACCGATGTAGATGGCTCTTTTACCTGTTTTTTCGATGGTATAACCGTCGTCCGGTGTCCGTGCTATTTGTGCCAGATTGGGTGACGCTTCCACACTTTTATAGATCGCTTTGATTATCTCGAACGCTTTTTTATTTGCATTGGCATGACCAACCTCCGTTCGGGCTCCCTGAGCCAGAAATGCGGCGAAGAACTGCGCATCGAGTCCCCCCTCCTTCATTCTTGGCAGATCGACCTTGGTTCCAGAACGCTTTGCATCGTGCCTCTCTGCGAGGTTATAATCCGATCTGGTAAGGTTCATCGGGGTATCGCAATGCGTGTCGATGGTGAAAACAGCATCGTGAATACGGGCTGCTTTTTGGACCAGGGTTTCGTTTTTCACAGGCTGATACGAGCAAAGGATAAACATTAAAAATGATGAAAGAAACAGAGATTTCATGGTAAGATCTATTTATAATCTTTAATCTAAATGGAATCAGACGAATTGCGTTGAGGCTGTCTCAAAGGCAGCCAATTTGCAACATCATCTCCTGGTGTTTCCTCGTGTGCACCTGGTGAAACCTAGTGGTTCAACAGGTTAACGCAGTCACAAAATAACACCAGGGAGAACACTAAATGTTACGCGAAGGACTTTTGATTCAACCTCTACATGGCCGTTTTGACGATTCATACCATCAGACAGATGCACATTGATTTTGATGTTGCAAACCATCAGACAGCGGCATTGAATCGGATCTCTACATAAATTTATTTGTAGCTGGCCAGCCGGCTTAAATATTTCCCGATAATATCAAACTCGAGGTTGATAACCGATCCCACCCTGAAGGTGTGGAAATTGGTGTGTTCATAGGTGTATGGAATGATCGCCACCTGGAACGAATCATCCTTTGAGTTGACAACAGTAAGACTTACGCCGTTGACCGTTACCGATCCTTTTTCGACAGTCATATATCCCTGACGGGCCTTCTCAGCGTCAAAATCATATTTAAAGGTGAAATACCAGCTCCCTTCCGATTCTTCAACATTTGAACAAACGGCGGTCTGATCAACATGTCCCTGAACGATATGACCATCGAGGCGCCCATTGATCATCATACTTCGCTCGAGATTCACTTTGTCTCCGACGTTAAGCAGTCCGAGATTCGTTTTTAGTAATGTCTCCATGATCGCGGTAACCGTATAGGTCGCGTCACTTTTCTTCACGACTGTGAGGCAGACTCCGTTATGTGAAAGACTCTGATCAATTTTAAGCTCATCAACGAAATCGCATTTTAAAGTCAGATGAACATTTTCACGTTCTTTTTCGATAGCCACTACCGTGCCCATCCCTTCAACAATTCCTGAAAACATGATGCAATAGTTTAAATTTGGCGACGAAGTTAACTTTTTTATGATCTCCAAAAAGAGTAATCTGTTTTTATTACCTTTCGACAAAAATTTATTGATTATGGCAACTTCGAAAACTATTTATCTGGGAGAGCTAAGGACCGAAAATGTGCACCTCAGTTCGGGTCAGAAACTGATTACCGATGCACCGATAGATAATCAGGGTAAAGGCGAGGCATTCTCACCCACCGATCTGGTGGCTACTGCATTAAGTGACTGTATGATCACAATAATGGGAATCAAGGCAAGAGATAAAGGTCTTGACCTTGTAGGGACCACCATCGAAACCACGAAGATCATGTCTTCCGATCCCCGTCGTATCGGAGAAATTATTGTTGAGATCACCTTCCCCAAAAATGATTTTTCTGAAAAGGATAAAGCGATCCTGACCGCGATCACAAAATCATGCCCCGTTGCTTTAAGCCTTCATCCCGATGTAAAACAGACGATTAAGATTAATTGGTAGGTCATCTGAACATATCCGGAATAAACCTGAAAGCCATCTCCCCTTGTCCGGACCTCAGTTTGCTCCAGCTATCCACATCAAAATCAATACCTACTGTTGAGCAGGTGGGGACTTCATCCGTGAAATGACGCATGAGGTAATTCATATAGTAATAGATGGTGGGATTATGGCCAAAAACAATCACCGTCTCCTTTTCGTCTTCGAGCTCCTGTAACATTGCCAGGAAGTTCTCGGATGTCTTACCGCTAAAGAGCTTTTTCTCGAAACGGATCATCTTTTTGTCGTATCCTAACGCATCAGCATAAATCCAGGCAGTCTGACTTGTCCTGACTGCCGGACTTGCGATGATCAGATCGGGATGAATATCCAGTTTCTTAAGTTCCTGGCTGATCGTTTGGGCATCCTCTTCACCACGGTCGGTTAGAGTACGGTCATAATCCTGGTCGTAACCGTAGGAGATGCTTTTGGCGTGACGGACTAGAATAACATGTTTCATTTGTTGAATATTTTGACTCATTAAAGATACTAAATAACGATTACAAAAAATGTCGGGTTACGACCTTAAATTATTCTCATGACTTATCACCATATAAAAACCCCCAACCAAAGATGTTTGATCGGGGGTTAAATATGTTGAATGTGCCTCTCGGAAGAGACTTAATTTCAGTTTTTTTCGAGCTCTTTCCAGACCAGTGCGCTTGCACCCACGATTGCGGCTGAACCCTCCTTGAGTTTTGAAGGGAGGATTTTTACCTTATTGCGGAAAGTCGGTAGTACATATTTCTCCAGGCTCTCTCTGGTTGGCTTGAAGATATAATCCCCGGCTGCGGCTGCACCTCCAAAAAGGAAAATCGCCTCAGGGCTCAGGTAGTGGACCGTATCGGCTAATGAGCGGCCGAGCAATTCACCTGCATTCTGAAACACCTCTCTGGCAATAGGATCCCCATTTTCGGCGGCATCATAAACAATTTTAGCCGTCATATCGCAATAGGGAACTTTGGCCAGTTCGCTTTCTGTGGCATTGTATTGGGCAAGCAATTCATAGACGGTTCTTTTGATACCTGTAGCGGAACAATAGGCTTCAAGATGACCAACACCACCGCATCCGCATAATCTTCCGTTTGGAACAAGTGTGGTATGACCAACCTCGCCGGCAAAACCATCAGCACCATAAACCAGGTCGCCGTTAACGATAATCCCGCTTCCAAGTCCCGTTCCCAAAGTGATCATTACAAAGTTTTTCATCCCCTTGCCACCACCGTAAATCATCTCTCCCAGGGCTGCAGCATTGGCATCATTTGTAAGCTTCACATGTTTAATGTCAGGAAAATTTTTCTGAATCAAATCGGTGAAAGGGATGACTCCCACAAACGGGAGGTTGGCGGCATTCTCGATCGTTCCGCTGTAATAATTTCCGTTTGGAGCGCCGATACCGATCCCTGCAACCACGATTTCAGGATTAATCTGTTTTACTACCTCAATTGCGGTCTTAATCTCTGCAGTTAAACTGGCAATGTATTTTTCGATCAGCTCATCTGAAACTGCCATTGTCATATTGGGATTTTCCCTTTTCTGAGGGGTGGGCAGCTGAGGCTTTTTTTCATACAAAACATTACCGTCATTGTCCACAACTCCGATTGCAGTATTTGTTCCACCAATATCAATTCCAATTGCTACTTGTCTCATTTTTTATTTTTGATTTATGAATTACCGTATTTTGCTTGCCTTAGTGCTAAGAAATTGATTCCCACGCATGTAGTCGTTCATTTTTATTCAGGTTCCTTTTCTTTTTGGAATGAGCAAATATAAAAATTTTAGTAATGCAAATCTTCAGATCGTCCTCCCTTTAATTCACAAAAGAAAGCAAAACTTTCTTATCTTGCAGAGATTTTCAACGGTTATCTGATAATTTTATCATTTTTTATCATTTAGACATTTATTTAAACAAATGAAATTATAAACATTTACAAATGAGTTATATTCCTGATAATAATCGGTATGATGACAGAATATCGTACCGTCGCTGTGGCCGGAGCGGTATCCGGTTGCCTGAAATCTCTTTGGGATTGTGGCATAATTTTGGGGGAGTGGATGTTCTTGAGAATGGTCGTGAAATGTTACGATACGCATTTGATCAGGGAATTACCCATTTCGATCTTGCCAATAACTATGGACCCCCTCCCGGATCTGCCGAAGAAAATTTTGGTACCATTTTCAAAAAAGATTTTCTCCCCTACCGGGATGAGCTGATTATTTCAACCAAGGCGGGATATCTTATGTGGGATGGACCTTACGGCGAATGGGGCTCACGAAAATACCTGTTATCAAGTCTCGACCAAAGTCTCAAAAGAATGGGCCTCGAATATGTCGATATTTTTTATTCTCATCGTCCCGACCCCGAAACCCCTCTCGAAGAGACCATGATGGCGCTTGACCATGCTGTCCGTTCCGGAAAAGCGCTCTACGCAGGTATATCCAATTATCCGGCCGATTTAACAAAGAGGGCTACCGCAATACTAAAACAACTTGGAACTCCATGCCTGATCCATCAACCCAAATATTCGATGTTTGAACGTTGGGTTGAAAATGGCCTGCTGGACGTGGCTGATCAGGAAGGTTTAGGAATCATTGCATTTTCACCCCTTGCGCAGGGACTCCTAACCAACAGGTACCTGGATGGAATTCCCGAAGATTCGAGGGCTGCAAAGTCATGGGGATATTTAAGGGAAGACCAGATTGCCCCTACCATCGCAAAAGTGAAGGCGCTGAATGTGATCGCAAAAGAGCGCGGACAATCACTGGCGCAGATGGCAATCGCGTGGTTGTTGAAAGATCACAGGGTAACTTCTGTATTAATTGGAGCAAGTTCGGTGGCCCAGTTGAAAGATAACCTGGAGTCGGCTAACCATCTGATTTTTGATGCAGATGAGTTAACAAAGATCGAAGCAGTATTAAATTCCTGATCTTAAGTAATAGGAATTTCAATTAAGTATAGGAAAGATAACATGAACTGAATTTAACTTCTAATTTTGTAAATAGGACCCCTCTAAATCTCCTCCATTCTGAACAACGTCTACCTTTAATCCCCTCTTTTGGAGGGGTATGGGGAGGTCAGGAAATACAAATTGAAGCAATATTAAATACGACGGTATATTTTTCATTTTACGAAGTTCAAAATGGATATCAATGAAAAAAGATTCTTTTTGGAACATTTATAATTATTGAATGAGCTCTTTCTTTCTTGCAGTCAAATCGATTCTCCCGCTCTTCCTCATTATCCTTACAGGAATCGGGATGGTTCGAATTAAAGCTGTCCATCAGGGTTGGGTCGATGTGCTGAATAAATATGCGCTGTGGATTGGTTTGCCCTCCCTCATCTTTGTTGCTCTCGTCCGGCTCGATTTCAGATTCAGTGAATATTCGGGACTGATCGTATGGAATTCAATGTATTTGATTGTTTGTACGTTATTGGCTTTCCCGGTAGCCTTAATTTTTAAGACATCACTAAAGACCAGGCGGACATTATTTTTGCTGCTTGGCTTTGGGAATATTTCGTATCTTGGGATTCCCATAATCTCCAGCGCCCTGGGGGCAGAAGCATTGGGCTCTGCTATTCTGCTTTCTGCCGTCTACCCTTTCTGGATGTTCACGCTGGCCATCGTTTTAATTGAGGTTACTGGTCATGAGCAGGTGCATATCGGGAAGATCAGTCAGAAACTATTTACAAACCCTCTGCTGATCTCTGTTTTTCTGGGGATATTGGCCTCCTGGCTGAAAATACCTGTTCAGGGTAGCCTGATGAAGACGCTTGATCTGTTTGGTCAGTCGGTCACGGCGGTGGTCCTTTTTTCACTTGGGATCTTTTTAGGTTCGCAACAAATCGGGAGCCGTAAAGATTGGTGGCCCGTTCTTGGACTCTCGATGGTGACCATGATCCTTCTTCCGGGAATCTACTATCTGCTGGCCAAAGGATCAGGAATGACCTCGTACCAGTTTAGGGCATCCATCCTCGATGCTGCTATGCCAATGGGACTTTCAGCCTATGCCATGACAGAGCAATATCAGTTGAATGCCTTGTTAACCGGACGATTGGTCCTGCTATCAACCCTACTTGCAGCCATTATACTGCCTGCCTGGATTGTCTTTACCTCCTGATTAGAAGTGACCGGGTAACTTTCAGTACCTGAATACTGCCACCCGGCCACTTAACTGCGGTTTTTCTTGCCACAATCTGAAATATATTTCATTTGCGACATCTTTGTAAACTTAAAAATTGTCAACTTTAATGTTGACCAGAAAGCATCGATTTAAATCTTCTTCCCAATATAGAACACATAGCCGTAATACGCCTTGTACTTGTAATATAATTGCGCTTCGTGCTGTTCGCTGGCGATAAACGCTTCGGCAGTCATATTTCCGGCATATTTCTTCAGGAAGAGTTCCTGTGCTTTAACCTGATGTACATAGAAATTTTCTATCCAGCAGTTTTCAGGCAGGATAAAGGTTGCAACGGGAATGTATCCCGCCTTCTGCATCCGTGCCACCTTATTTGGAATGGTGTCAATCTCGGGATAAGCATTCTGCCAGAAGTCGTCGATTTCGGCAGGCCTTTCATCGGTAAACCACGATGCCTCCGTAACGGCTATATAACCTCCTGTTTTCAGGAATTTCCGCCACTCGTTCAAGCCCCGTTCAAAGCCGATATTATAGATTGCCCCTTCCGACCAGATCAGATCTAATTCTTCCTCCAGGAAAGAGAGGTTATCCATCGAACCGACAACACCATTTATTCTGGATTGAAGATTCAGTTTGGCTGCATTATGGTTGAACAGCTCTATAAACAGGGGGAACAAATCGATACCGGTAATGTGTCCCGGCGCATGCTGTGCCAGCACCATTGTCTGACCGCCTGTTCCACAACCAATATCGGCGATAAGCGATTCATTGGTAAGATTGTCGATAAAACTCAATGCCTTAATGGTTTGCTCCTGGCTGCCGGGCCCTTGCCGCTCCATGCCTGAAAAATATTCGCAGATTAAACCGAAGTCGAAATCGTGTATTGATTTATTTTCGTCACTCATGATGTTTAAATTTTTATTGTTGAAATAGCCGTGGCATGACCACTAAAGGGGTCGTTTGCCAGGCAAAAACTGATTTTGATAGAGACGTGAAAAAAGCCCCGACAAGAATAGGTCGGGTCATATTAAGGGATAACCTTGGGTGAAACACCTAAGGTTATTTACTTCACCAAATCCGTTTTAAATTTATACATCCAGGGTTTTTAGATCAGACAAAGTTAAATATATTTTGAAAAATATCGAATATTAAAGGTTGATCAAATCAGATGAAAAATATTTTTCGTTTAACTGAATTATTACTTAACTTCGTGACAAATAACCATAAACATTTATCTTCATCCATTAAAATATGAAAAACAAACTCATTCAATTTGGGCTGATTCTCCTGTTTGTGATTCTCTCAGGTAATTTATTTTCCCAGGATCAGAAAGTGCAGAAAGCACAGATTAAACCCGCCTTGCTGGTGATTGATATTCAAAATGCCTACTTAACCGGAATGGCGCAACGGGAAAAGGAGGCAGCCATGCGAAATATCAATTATTACATACAACTTTTTCGTAGTTATGGCTATCCCGTCATCAGAATTTATCATTACAGTAAACAATTTGGTCCGGAACAGGGCACTGAACAATTTGAATTTCCAGCCTCGGTATTGATCAAACCTGATGATCCTAAAATCATTAAGACCTACGCTGATGCGTTCAATAAAACTGAGCTGGATAAGGTTCTCAAAGCGCAGGGGAGCAATACCCTGTTTCTGTGTGGATTGAGCGCCGTAGCATGTGTGCTGGCAACCTGGAATGGCGCTAAAAATTATGACTACACCCCGTTTTTAATAAAAGATGCGATAATGAGTCACAATGAAGATTATACGAATAATATTGAGGCGATGTTCGATGCCGTCGGTCCTGATGTGGTAAGTATCATCCTTGCCAATGCCGCGAAATAGGAGCGACACGTCCGTACCCCATTTAAAGTGATTTTGTGAAATCCTGTGCCTGCTCAGTGACGCTCTGTCAAACGGTTAGTTACACAGAGGAGCACAGAGAAGACACAGAGGCACACGGAGTTTTTGGACACCCCCAATTCCACATCAGGAATTCTTCCTGAGGGTGTTTAGAAAACCTGAAAAGATCGCTTTCTATCTCTGTTTAACCCTGTGCCCGCTCAGTGACGCTCTGTAAAACGGTTAATTACACAGAGGAGCACAGAGAAGAAACAGAGGCATACAGCGTTTCTGGATAACCCCCCAAATTCCGCATCAGGAATTCTTTCTGAGGGAGTTTAAAAAGCCAGAAAAGATCGCTTTCCATCTCTGTTTAACCCTGTGCCTGCTCAGTGACGCTCTGTCAAACGGTTAGTTACACAGAGGAGCACAGAGAAGACACAGAGGCACACAGCGTTTTTGGACACCCCCCAAAAAAAATTCTGCAACAGAAATTCGTGCAAATTCGTGGACCAAAACTGCAAAATTCATAATGTCCTCTGCAAGATTACGAATCACCTCCCGATTTTATCGGTCACTGGCCGGTAAATAGGTGATCTCACCAGGTTGTTTCAAGCAGGTCGGGAGTCTGGGGGCTGCGCTTATTGGAAAAAGCGCTACACCTGTTACCAAAAGAGGTACATCTGTCAGATATAACATAAGGTTGATGCAGTTAATGGAACACCTCTAAAACATGTTAAATAACAGCTAATTAAATTAGGTTTATTAAGATTAAGTGTATTTTTATTGATAAATTTGGAGGAGTTAAAAGTTTAGTTTATTCAATGGAAATAAATGGAACGCGGATTATTGTATATTTTTTAAATTGGTTGCGGTTATCTCGTGTTTTTGATGTAATTACACAACCAATCGATACAGTATTGCTACCCATTTATTGGCAAACGGCACCGATTTACGTTACCTTAAAAGTCCGAAGGGGTACGAAAGCAGCAAGACCACCGAATTGCATACCCAACTAACAACAATAGGGTTAGATCCGGTACAAAATCCGTCGGATCAGCTTGAATTTTAGAAACATAATCCATTACCTTTAAAATCTTGAAGAACAAAATAAAACTGATCGTTTAAAGTAAGTAATGTACAGAAAAGTACTATAAACTCTCCGTTATTTACTAGTTGGCGTTCATTATAAAAAGAAATCAACATGGTAAAGTTTAAGACATTTTTAATAGTATTTGGAATACTCTTATTTATAGCATTAACAATTCCAATTCTTTTTTACACTGGTAATTTCTGGGGACAGAATATATCAGACGATACTCAAGTTTGGGGAACATTTGGTGACTATTTTGGTGGTATTTTTAATCCATTAATAGCAATTGCTAATCTAATAATATTCATTAAGCTAACTCTTATAGTCGCAGATATGCAGGATAAGTCAACAAAGCAATCGCTGATATTTGAGAAAAAGATTTTATCAAGTGGATTGATGCATGATTCAATTAAAGAATTGTCCAATGTCCTTAATACATTAGGTCAAAACATTAAAGCAAATAGAAATCAAACTGATTGGGAGATTCTTAAGGTGTTACAAACTACTATTACATTTTCTAACAACTACTATCACCTTTTTACAGACATTGATAGTCAAGAAATTCAAGACGAATTAAATATCCTATTAAGAGTGGTAAGGACCAGACCTTATAATCAGCAGAATTTTGTCAATTCTTTCAATAATTATTTAAATGCGAAAGATAAGTACATACAAAAACTACACAATCAAACCATGTCTATTTTTGAAGATTAAAATACTACAAGATGGAACAATCAGGAATAATTAAGGTTACAAACAACCCTCTTAAGAAATTGATGAATGTAATTCAAAAAGGATTTGGAAGTCAATTTGTTGATTCGGAAATAAAGAAAGATATTCCGATGAATAACCCAGAAGTTGCAACTGGTGACAGAATTCAGAATCGATTAGATTTCATTGAAACCAAGCGTCAACAGAATCTTGACTATATAAATTTCATTGCAGCAGAGCAACTCGAACAAGAAAAAGAAGTAGCAGAAGAGCCAGTTGATGATGATTGGACTACTAGGTTTTTTAATTATGCACAGGATATCTCTAATGAAGAGATGCAAGCATTATGGGGTAGAATATTAGCAGGAGAAATAAAAAGACCGAACTCATTTTCACTTAGAACACTGGAGATAATACGTAATCTTTCAAAAGATGAAGCCCAAGTTTTTATGAAATTTGCCTCACTAAACATAACTTCTGGTAATACTGGTTTTATTTTGAATTTCAAAAATGAGAAACTTTTAGAAGAAAAATATAGAATAACCTTTAATGATAGATTATTATTAGAAGAAATTGGTTTTTTAACTGCCAATGACTTACAATTTAAAATAGCTAAAACAGATGACAAACCGCGTCAAGTTGTTTTTATTATTGGTAATATCTGCGTTATTCAAGACAAAATCGAAAACAAACCTGAGCAACAACTACAGGTTTTAGTTTTTACAAAAATAGGTCAGCAATTACTCAAACTTGTTAACACAGTGCCGGAATTAGATTACATCCAATTATTGGCTTCAAAACTAGGTCGTCAAAATGGAACAATAAAATATGGTTATATATTAGGTTATTTACCAGATGGATATATAGAACATAGCCCATTAATTGAAGTCCCACTGACAGTGTTAGAAGCAGAACAGAAAAGAAAGCAAGATGAAAAGGAAAAATAACGAAACGCCAACAAAGGCTATATGCAATAAGGGTTTCAATGGTAATTCAATCGTTCTGCCCCGCTCAAACTTCGGTGTAGGTGGACAGGAAGGTAGCCCGCAATCCCTTACTGCATATAGCCTCGACCGTTAGCTGCAATGCTTAGGGATACTGCAAACTCGAGTATTTATGTAAGAAACGAACCGACAAAAACTAAAATTAGCAGACTTTGAAACCAGATATTATACTTCCAAACAGGACAGGACAAGGTGAGAACGAAACGCTACACAACGACAATAACATTGTAATTATTGGAGCAAACGGTTCAGGTAAAACGCGACTTGGAGCTTGGATTGAATCTAATATACCAAGAAATTTGTCAGTGCATAGAATTTCTGCACAGAGATCATTAAATATTCCCGACTTTGCTCAAATAAGGAATTTGGAGCAGGCTGAGAATATGTTATTCTACGGAGCTGAAATCCGAAAAAACAGTATGATCAATAAACGTTTAAATAGATGGGCCGATAATCCTGAAACACACCTTTTGAGCGATTATAATCATTTGCTCTCAACATTATTTGCCAGGTCTTCAAAACGAGATAGAGAACATACTGAAGCAACAAAAGCAAGTCAATCTTATGTTCCAGTCGATGATGCACCGATTGATGTAATCATTCAACTATGGAATGACATTATGCCTCAACGAGAAATTTCTTTTGACGATAGCAAAGTCATGGTTAATAAGACGGGGCAACCAAAGTATCATGGAAAAGAAATGAGTGACGGAGAACGAGAGACTTTATATTTAATTGGACAATGCCTTTGTATCCGCGACAATACAATAATCATCATCGACGAGCCGGAACTACATCTACACAAATCTTTGATGTCAAGATTGTGGAACAAAATTGAAGAGGTTTGTCCTAACAAACTTTTTGTGTTCATTACCCATGACTTAGATTTTGCAGCATCAAGAAAAGATGCAAAGAAACTTTGGATTAGACATTATGAAGGAGCTGCACATTGGATTTGGGAAGAAGTTCCTGAGATTGAAACGATTCCTGAAAATTTAGCAATTGAAATTGTTGGCAATCGTAAGAATATAATTTTCTGTGAAGGTGAAAAGGCGAGTTATGACTCTATTCTTTATCAAGCTGCATTTTCTGAGTACCATATTATCCCGAGAGGTGGTTGTGAAAAAGTAATTGAGTCAACAAAAGCAGTAAGAGAGAATCCTTCGTTACATCACTTGCAAGCATTTGGGATTATTGACAGTGATTATAGAACTTCAGAAGAAATCAATTCACTAATAGAAGCGGGAATTTATACAATCAACGTAGCTGAAGTTGAAAATCTATTCTGTATAGAACCAATACTTAGAATAGTTGCTGCAAATCAATATTTAGATGCTGATTCAACAATAATCACAGTAACGACTTTTATAATAAACTGTCTCAAAGATGAATTTGAAACTCAAATAACCAATCGTGCAGAACGTGAAATACAGTTTCGCTTAAACGCCTATACAAAATTGGAGCATACCGAAAAAGGACTTCACGATGGAATGGAAAGAATTTTAAATTCCTTTGATATTGGGAAAATATACTCCGACAGTAGAACACTTTACCAGAACGCTATTGATGAAAATAGTCTGGAAAAGGTATTGCGTTTGTACAACCGAAAAAATCTCTCCAGGAGAATTTCACACTGCTTCGGTTTAGCAAGTAACGAATATGTAAACATTGTTCTGCGACTTCTCAAAAGCGACAGAAAAGCAGAAATTGTTGCAGCAATTCAGAATTTCATGCCAATATTTGAACAAGTATGAAACACACGATCTCAGACAAGTTAAAGCACATGCAGCTAACTTCAGCTACCCGACAAGCGCGGCAGCAGTGGTTTTCGGTGGGCATCTTTCCGCTCAAGCAGCTTTTCTGCTTGACAGAAAATCGCCCGCAATCCGCCCCTGCGTGTAGCTTCCTACGTTGTATGCAAGGCTAATGGGACACTGCAAGATTAAATTTTAGATTGAAAAATTGTGAAACAGAGCAAGAAAATATTGAGTATGGTTAAAACTTTTACAAAAATTGGTTTTTATGTATTTCTTAATTCTATTGGGTTAAAGTAGAGTCCTTTTAACTAATCTACATATTTACCAGACATACATATAAGTTTTACAAAATAATATCGAATAAAATAACAGATTAAAATTAATCGGGTAAAAATATATCTTAATATTGTTTAAATTCAAATAATTAATAATGAGACAAAGTAAGATTAATAGATATGATTTAGCAACAATTGACAGAGTGCTTTCAAGGTCATATAATGTAAACTTTCGTTTATTGAATTTGAATGGATGGGAAATGTTTTGTGACATTTGGTCGAATAATTTTCCAACTGAGCTTGCTGAACTTGAGCAAATAATAAAACAAAAGGAAGTATTTACTGATGAAAACAAACTTATCCTAAATAATGACTTGTTAGATAGAATTGAGCAACCTCATATTTGCAAGTTGTTGACTGGTTCTAATTCTTATCAAAAAAATATAACTGAAAAGCAAGAACGAAAATTCTACAATAAAAAAATTCTGGCATCAATTTTCAAAGTGATGCCAGATGGTATTGATCCATTTTATTCAGAATTAGAAAATTTCTATCCAATAATAAAGCCTCTTTATAGATTCTATTATTTACAATTACTATATCGTATCGGGCATGATGAATTTAACTACTCTAATCTTTTGCATCCGATTGGTTATCACGAAGTCGTTGTGGACATATTCAAGAAAGGGCAAATGTTTAATGATAATTCAGGAGTTGTTATAATAATTAGCGGAATTTGGATAAGACCCGAAGAATTCATATCTGTAGAAAAAAAATATTTCTGCTGTCATCGAAATCGATTATGCACAGAAGTAAGATTAAGAACTATAATTTATAATTTAGAAAATAAATACAAGACAAAGCTTTCTTTTGATGAAGAACAATACATTTTAGGTCAATGTTTACAATATCAAGTCATGAGTCAAGAATGTGTTCAGCACATAATTGATTTTAGTAAAATTAGTTTTTACAACATTTTTGAACTCTTTTTTGATACTGACCAGCGTAACCAGTATGAGAGTCTTGGTAATGAAGAAAAGTTCAGGTTGCTTTCAAGTATCCCAACATTAATAAGTTCACATTGTAAAAACCTATTCAATAGATATTGCTACCACCCAATAGAAATCAAGAGAACTTTTTGGGAAAGAATTATTAGCAAACCATCTTTTGAAATTCGATCAAAGTTTAATATTGAAATTCATTTCTCACTTGCGAAAGCAGGGAATAGTATCTTAGTTTTAAAAGCTGATTTAAGCAATTATCACAATACAATCTCTTTGAGCATTGATAGAGACCATAATACAAGAACTGTTAAAGTTTTTATTGATGGCATTGAAAACGAAACTATTGAAAGCGAAGTGTATTGGCTTATTGGTAAATCTCATCGTGAAGATATCTCTAAAATGCAAGCCCGAGAAAAGTCAATATTAAGTTATTTTAAACATGAGTTTGAAAGATTACCAACAGATCCAAATACCTGGGATATTGATCAAAAACAACCACCAAAGCAGATTTGTCTTACTCTTAGACATGCCAAAAGACTTGTTTTAGCTGATTTTGCATTGTACTTTCAATATGATGGAATTAATCGAATAATAAGTTGTCGTGATGTAATAAGAAATGAATTTCTTTTGGAACACGTAAGTGTTGATAGTTCTGAACAGTATCAATGGGAAGATAGTATAATTAAAAAAATACAGAACTTAAATGTATATGAACAACCAAATAAATACAAAAGTTGTGAAAGCATAAGAGATGAGAAGATTATTTCAAAGTTCTTTTGGTCGAATGATAAAGTCGATTATAAAATTGACGAATGCACTTTATTTGCAAATGAAATTGATACAATATATGATACAGGTAAGACAATAGATGGAATACCAGAGAAAGATCATGTGATAATTCCAATTATTGCCCATAATCGCAAACTTGGAGTCTTATATTTAGCATCAACCCATGCAGAACATTTTAAATATTTTGATCGAACTAGATTAATTAATTTTTCAAAAGAAATTGGAGTTGAAATCTTTGAAGCAAAAATGATTGCTACATTTCAAAAACTTAACCATCATTTAGGTGAGTCAATAGAAGGAAGATTAAAAGAAAATGATTTCTTGGATAAATTGGCAGAAGAGGTAGTCAACTTATTAGGTTCTGAAGGAGCAATAATATTATGGACTCAATCCCAAAATACTACTCACTATCAAGTTGCAGGGAGAGCTGGTATATTGAAAAATTATTTTGGAAATAAGTACTTAGTTGCGGCTGATAGTAATATCTGGGGTAATACATCTAGCAATGTTGAATTTATTAGTATTCAACTCGGAAACAGTTTGGAAGAGGATAATTTAAAATCTATGGGTTATAAATCTTACATTAAAGTGTATATGAATACTCAGCGCTTTAATGGGATTATTACGTTATTTGATTTTAAAAATCAATGTAAAGTGACTCCTTCTCTCAAAGAAGAACTAAGGCTGCTCGGATTAGAAGTAGAGAGGGTATTGATAAGATACTTTGTTAATCAAGGCACCTTAAATTCAATACGATCTTATTTGGGTCATGATTTAACTTCTATTTTGGGTGCAATTGATGGCGCATGTAATCATCTCGATAAAATAAAGGTTGAAAATCTGCATGATAGAAGTATTTATAATAGAAGAGTAGAAGATATTCGTGGATATGTGGATTATGGAAATGATTTATTGGATTTCTTTTTACAGAATCTTCATGATGAAGACATAACCAAAACATTCGAAAAAGGGAAAGGAGTTCCAGCATTTGTTTCAAAACTAAAAAAAGAATTATCAAAACCGAATGCAAGAATTAGTAAATTTGATGATAGCGAAGATTTAAGATTTAATAGTATTTATGAAATTATTCTTTCAGTACTTCAGTCTAAAAATTTGTTTTCAGAACTTAAAAGAAATAGAAATAATATTCCGGTGTTAACAGGTAAATTAAAAGATATTCCCGACTTGTGGATACATAAAGATGCTTTTCGACAAGTTGTCAATAACCTGCTTGATAATTTTGAAAAATATCGAATTCCAAATTCAGAATTAAATATTAGTTTGAGAGATAGTATTACTGGTTGGCATATTGTTTTTGAAAATTTCGGGTTACCTTTATCCAAGTTTTATGAGGAAAATACCGATGAATTATTTGGTTATGGCGAACGTTTCAGAAAGGATAAAAAGGGACAAGGTTTGGGTTTGTTTATCTCAAAAGAAATAATAACTGAATTTGGTGGGAGTCTAGATTTATCATATTTCCGTATTGAAAAACAAAATAAGGCAAGTTTTAGTTTTATTGTATTTATTCCTTATTGGTTAAAAATTGAAGAAAATAAGATTCAAAATATTTGGCACAAATAACAGATTATTATGGAAACAAATAGAAAATGGTTATGGCTGGAAGATAGCATAAGTACTGTTAGTGATATATCTCAAGAATTAACTGATAGCAAAATCGTTTTTGAGAAGTACAATAATCCTAATAAGTTGATAGAGTTTTTAACTCAAAAGAAAATTGTTGGGGCCTCACTCAATTGCTATGGTCTTATTATTGACGTAATGCTTAAAGGGAATCAATTTATTCAAGCACCCCAAGAATGGACTAAATTAAATAAGCAGAGTCTATATAGTACTGTTGACGGGTATGATGCAGGACTAGTCTTTTGTGAGCAATTTATATTTAATAAAGACGGGAATTGGATTCCGTTCTGGCAAAAGCCATTACCTCCAATCATTTTCCTGTCAACTCTAATATATGATGAAAAGACATCGACCAGAGTAAACGAGCTTAAAGATGCTTGGGCTAAAAATATGGGTAAAGATATTAGTGATGCGAAAATTTCTTGGTTTCGCAAATGGGATATGGATTTCAATGAATTTGTCAATCAATTAAAAACTTGGTGATGAATAAGATAATTCTACTATTTGGCTTATTGATTTCAATCAATACAATCTTTGGGCAACCAACAGATCAAAAAAGCGCAACTAATCCGGCCCCAACACAAGGTAAAAAAATGGTTCAAATTGATGAAGCTGAATTTCAGCAATTATGGAAAGATGTTATTTCATCAAGTTCTACAATTTATGAGAAGACAAATACCCTTATTACAGTTTTTGGGATTTTAATCACAGTACTTATTGTTACATTTTCATTGTTAAATTACTTTGATGTAAAAGTAAGTACAAAAGAACAAATTAAAGATATTAGAGATAGTACCCAAAAAGATATTCTTTTAAAAGATGTTATTTCCAAGATTCCAAGTGAGATAGATAGGAAACTTGAATTAGCCATCAAAAAGGAGTTTGATAATAAATATCGCGATATAATATATAAATGGACACTTAATCAGGTCAAGTATGTTATGGGAGCGAGCCATCATCAACAGGAATTGATGCAAGCATATCAGAGAAAACAAGCAAATAAAATTGAATCAATTCTTATCGAACGCTTAGGTGATAAGTTACTTGCTAAAGAAATAAAAGAATTAATAAACCAAAATGCACGAGACACACTAAATTTATATAGATTGTTAAGCGGTGAAAAAGACATAGTTATTCTGGGACTTATGGAATTTGCTCAGTTCCCTAATCCTTTATTTGAAGATGCTATAAATGAAATCAATGGAAATGGAGTATTTAAAAAAGACGCTGAGATTCAACATCATATTACTGTAGCTCTTAACTCTTTAAATTTGATAAATAAGGTATAATTAATTTAGGTTCACCTCGAATAATTTTTTATTTGTGAGCAAACTTATATACTCAAAATATTTTTTGCCTTTACTGCTACAGCTTGACACTGTATCTCCTCTTTTATAGAGGCAGAATTATTCAACAACAATTACAAGTAGATATAACTGAAATCTAGTGTTGTGTTAAGGAGTAATTGACGGTACGTCATGCAGAACTTGTTTCGACATCCCTTAACGAGATGAGACCCCGAAATAAATTCGGGTTGACTGGGACTTGACAAAATCAAGTTAACACAACACTATTTTGTAATAAATTAAAGAAAGTAGTCTAAAAGAAAAAGAATGAACCCCTGCATACAATAAATAGGTCCTATGTTTGTAAGGGATAAGTTTCAAAGATAATTATTAGTTTATAAGCATTCGGCGAGCCCCGTCTTGTTCTTGTAAAAATCAGCGTAATCTTTCAAAGATTCTCCAAAATGGTGGAAGAACTTTGCAAGAGGTTGGAGACGGTTTTATTTATGATGGGTTTTGCAGTTTAATATTGTGAGGTAGCAGTTCAGCTACATATTCCGGTGATACCCGTTCACGTTTTCCGGTGATGTCCGTTCACTGTTTGTTCAAAAACGATTAGGCAAATGTAACATTAATATTTTTTGCGTAAACTTTCTCCGGTTAATTGAAAACGCACTGATTTATGAACGATTCTGTCTAAACAGGCTTCAGCAATCAGCTCATTACCAATAACAGCATACCAATCATTGACTGGAAGCTGACTGGATATTATCAATGCTTTTCTCCGATATCTGTCGTCAACAATTTGCTCAAAATCATTTTGTTGTTGTCCTTGTAATGCTTTCATACCAAAGTCATCTATGATTAACATATCCACGCGTGAGAGTTTTTCCAGGAATCGGATTTCCTGTCCCTGCAATCGTTCGAGTTTGATTCGATCCAATAACTTTTGCATGTTGAAGAACACGACATTAAATCCCAGCCTGCATGCCCTATCACCCAGTGCAACGGCCAAATAGGTTTTTCCTGTTCCGGTAGGTCCGTTAATCACGATTGTTTGTCCATTACGAACAAATTCACACGTACCCAACTGCGCCACTGTCGTTGCGTCAACACCTCTGGCGGTATTATAATCAAGCTCCTCAAGCGAAGCCGGATATGGAAACACAGCTTCTTTGAGTAGTCGGGCAATACGGTTTGTTTTTCGGGTGTCTTGTTCGGTTTGCAACATAAGTTGCAGTCCATCTCTGAGTGAGAGTTTGTCGGCTCTGCGTGTCTCACAAAGGGATGTCCAGCAATCTGCCATCCCGGGAAGCTTAAGCTTGTGAAGCGATTTTTCAATTTCTTCTTGCATACAATGTTTTATTAAAATGGTTATTTATAATAAGAGTTTCCCCGCATATTTTCATGATTAGTTGGCTGTGGATTAATGCGGTTCTTGCTTTCATCTTGTAATTTAGCCATCTTGAGATTGCTGATCACATTTTGTAAAAACTTGCCCGAGTATGACCTGTTTTGGATAGCGATCTGGCAGGCTTGTTCAAAATCGGCTATTGATGTTTTTCTGCCTATCGAAAGCATATAATCACAGGTTTTGTATTTGAACTCGGGGGGAATCTGCCGTTGTTCCAAATCCAGAAACATGTCTGATACAAGCTGCCTGAATACAGTACTATGCTTATCCGCTTTTTCTTGATAATACTCAGCAGAACGGCTCAAAATGGCGTTGGAATTGGATGCCAGATGTTCTTTTTTGTGCGTATGCCCAAAGCCTAAGTGGCGCTCATGTGTAGCCACTAATTCATTATTTACAAAGATTTTCACCAATGTGCGGGTGTAAATAACATGGCTACGCTTTCCAATGTGGACAAATGGAACCGAGTAGTAGTGTTTGTCACGCGCCAAATAAACGAATCCATCATTGCGAACCTGTAAATCGCACGTAAGTTTCATTTCATAAAGTTGTTCGGGCAAAGGTGACAGCGTATTCTTTTCAACGGCAAAGAATTGTTCTTCACGACTATAAGGCCGTTGCTGCATCCGTGTCTGATTGTGTTCAAGCATTTTCTGCGATACTGCCTCGTTTAAATCCTCCAATGAATAAAAGGTCGTGTTGCGAAGGCGGGCATATACCCGCCTGTAAATAATCTTCACCTGGTTCTCTACCAATGCCTTGTGTGTAGGAGAATAAGGGCGGCAAGGGATGGTTACAAAACGATAATGATTGCCCATATCTTCCAACGCTTTGTTCAACGTTGGCTCATACTTATCCGCCTTAATTACAGCCGACTTAAGGTTGTCTGTTACCAAAATCTTAGGTACACCTCCTATGGCTTCCATACACTTGGAAATAGCATATAGAAAATCTTCTACTCTTTGTGAGGGAATACACAAAGCAAAGGCATAATCCGTGTAAGGTAAACATGCCACAAATAC
Organism: Prolixibacteraceae bacterium; assembly: GCA_963675995.2. Lineage (GTDB taxonomy): Bacteria > Bacteroidota > Bacteroidia > Bacteroidales > Prolixibacteraceae > JAAFHB01. The sequence goes on from CAXXIY010000001.1 coordinate 1,385,826, forward strand.
CTGTACTTTAATCATTTCTCCTGTTTCTGTATTTGCATATTCCAACGTATCTCCAGCAAAATCGACAAATAATTTCTCGCCAGGTACATATGTATCACTCAACACGGTAGTAGGCGCAGTGGCTGCTAATTGTTGTTTTAAGTGATGGAAAAACTGTGACTTACGATAACCGTCAGGATGCCTGGCTATGTAATCCTGCCACACCAAAAAACGCGTCACATGCTTATGTCCTAAGGAGGTCTTAAAGTCTGTCAACTCATCCAAAAACGTCTGATGACGGTAATCCGTATATGCCGGATTCCCAGCCCTGAAGCGGGCCTCAAGTTCCGGATCTTCCATTTTTAATACCTCTTTGAGCGACAATGGATCACCCCCAAAGAACCGAACATAATTATTTACAGTCTCTTTGTTTATATCCAAATCCCTGGCGATTTGACGGTTCGACACGCCGTTCTCGCTCAATTGGAGAACTTGTTTTATTTTACTCATACTTGTTGATTTTCCTGCCATAGTACCTTTGTTTTGTTGGGCGATTTTTAAGCTGCAAAGGTACGGGTGAACATTGAAGTGAACGGATATGCTCCGGAAAAGGAAAAATCTCAATCCGTGAATGGGCATGTTCCGGAAAGTACTAATAACAAAACTACTAAACCCATAAAGTGAACGGACATGCTCCGGAAAAGTGATATTTTCCGACCTCCCAAAATAGGGTGAACGGGTATGCTCCGGAAAAAGGTCCGATTGACCGGGTATGCTCCGGAATTTGGATTGTTTTGTAACAGATTTTTGTGTTTTCATCCTGTTTGAAGCCTGCTTTTGGGGCAAACGGAAATGAAAAACGTGGTTTTGAATGGTCTACTTTCAATTTAAAACTGAAATGTTTCTATTCTAAAGTGGGTGGGTATGCTCCGGAATATGTAGTTCAGCTAAATCTTTGCTTTAATCATTGTCGTATTGAGGGGTTGGATAATCCGGACAAAGCTGCCCCCCCTTCTCCGGTTAAAAAATTAGATTTTCTGTGGTATTTGGTGTTTGCTTTTTGTGACAATCCGGCAGATGTTGTCCCACTTAAAATTGAAAAATAAGGTAATAAATCCGGAGCATACTGACCCCTCTTAGTCTTCGGCGGGGTTTGGTAAAAATCCGGAGGATGTTGACCCCCTCTGTTTGGCCAGCAAGGCACAAATCCGGAGCATGTTGACCCCCTTGTAAATTTATCAGACAGGATTTTGGTTCTTTAGTGGTTAAATTTAACGTTCTACCATGAGCGCGAAGCGTAAACAAATAATTCCGCTGAGACAAAAAGCTGTTTGAGCGAAGCCGAAGGCGGAGTGAGTTCTTTTTGTCAGGTCTTTTTTGGTTACTTTTTGTGATGTCAAAAAGTGACAAGGAAAGAAAAGTCAGGTCATTGTCGATAAAGAAAAGCTTGACTTTAAAAATCAACGAGTTTATCAGAAGATTATGCAGCATGTTTTGCCTTGTGGCTTTTACGAAATCCGGTATTTTGGATCCTTGCATTGTGTAACCTGCGCTCAAATATAGAAACATGGTTCTCCTTGATAGAGAACAAAGGTTATTTCTCAAAATTTGAAGGTCTTAACGCGATGGAGATGTTGAGAATTATTTCGGGCAAAGATCCCATGATCTGCCCCAAATGCAACAACGGCAAAATGGTAGTATGCAATCCGGATTATCCTATAAGGTTATCTCCTGACTGATCGAGCAGGGATAAAACGTTCTGTGACATGCTGAAAACCCCCGGAAATGGCTGTGAAAAAGTCACCAAGGGAGAGGTATGTCCGAAAAGAAACAAATAAACATGAAAAATTGAAAACAGGTTCGACAAAGATCCATACCAATAAGTCAATCCAAATCCAAAACTGGGTTTGGCAGTCCAAAGTCCACAACAGCTGCAAAAGGAAGTCCATAGCATGCGGCTTAGTTCAACTCTGTTTTATTCACCATTTCCCCTCTTAACTTTTTCGAAGATTTGTGAATATAAATTGCTTATCAGCTTTTTAAAACCTACTTTTGGGGAAATGTCGAATAAAACGCTAAGAAGTTAGCGCCAAGCCTAAAAAGCTGACAGAAAAATGACTAAATCAATCAACCAAATATTACCAAGAGAAATAAATTCTGACTTATCAGGAGTATTAGTAAGTTTTTCAGACTTGATTGATGAAGTTGTTAATTATGGGACTCATATTTTAAAATGGATAGTTGAAACTCCCAGAGGAGGAGATGAACAAATGCCGCTAATGATGTTCTTTCGTGAGATGTTAGAAAAGGCAGATTCAATTTCTATTTTGGTCAGAAATTCATCGATTGACCCATCAAAAGGAATTTTAAGAAGTTTGTTTGAACTTCATCTTTTTATTTCCTATTTGACAGAGAAGTATTTCAACGATAGGTCAATGGCATTTCTTGTCTGGCACGCAAAAAGCAAAATACAAACAAATAGATCATTCCAAAAAGGAAATCAAGAATTCAAAAATTTTCAAAAACAAATCGAAAATGACAATTCTTTTTCAGATTCAGATTTGCTTGAAAATCTTCCATCTCCCAACAAAGTAATTGAAAATTTAAACTCCTTATTATACCGCCCAGAGTATCAAAAGGCGTTGAAAGAATATGAAAAAACAAAAACTAAAATAAAAAATCCTTCTTGGTATAGTCTATTTGACGGACCAAGAAATATTGACCAATTAGCCAAATATTTAAAAATGCCAGCACTTTATGAAATTATATATAGAAGTTGGTCAGGCAGCGTTCATAATACAGATGTTATTAACGGCAAAATAGTAAGAAGTCAAAAAGCAGAAAATAATAACGAAGATAAAGTCGCTGCCGATATAATTCAGTTAAGACTACCAAAAGACGCTCAAACGGTTTCTGCCTACACACTAATACTTATGATTAAGACTTATAATGTCATAATTGATTCAAAGATTACTGATAAAAAGGTTGAATTTAAAAATTGGTATCTCACTATTAGAGACCCAATATTTAAAGTGACAAACAAGGAACAACTAATTAAAATTGAATATTAAAAATATAAGCCTGGCGTTAATAAGAAGGAATAGGAGCGGCGAGCAACGCCCAGCGATTATTCCCGGTTGAACTACACCCGCCGGGATCGGAGCTATGGTTACTGAGCCTGCCGAAGTATATACGTTGCGAATCTGACCAGAATCAGAAACAAGGACCTATTTTAGGGAAGGTCATAGGATAAATCCATGATGCTCTCCGACTCAGCCATGATGCGTTCAGACAAATCCATTATACTCTCCAACTCAGCCATGATGCGTCCAGACAAATCCATGATACTCTCCGACTCAGCCATGAGGCGTTCAGATAAATCCATGATACTCTCCAGCTCAGTCATGATGCGTCTAGACAAATCCATCACGCTCTCCAACTCAGTCATCATGCGTCCAGATAAATCCATTATGCGTTCCGCCTCAGCTATGATGCGTCCAGACAAATCCATCACGCTCTCCGACTCAGCCATGATGCGTTCAGATAAATCCATTATGCGCTCCGACTCAACCATGAGGCGTTCAGACAAATCCATGATGCCCTCCGACTCAGCCATGATGCGTTCAGACAAATCCATGATACTCTCCGACTCAGCCATCATGCGTTCAGATAAATCCATTATGCGCTCCGACTTAACCATGAGGTGTTCAGACTGGATAATCCGGACAAAGCTGACCCCCCTTCTCCGGTTAAAAAATTAGATTTTCTGCGGTATTTGGTGTTTGCTTTTTGTGACAATCCGGCAGATGTTGACCCCCTTAAAATTGAAAAATGAGGTAATAAATCCGGATCATACTGACCCCTCTTAGTTTTCGGCGGGGTTTGGTAAAAATCCGGAGGATGTTGACCCCCTCTGTTTGGCCAGCAAGGTACAAATCCGGAGCATGTTGACCCCTTTATCAATTTATCAGACTGGATTTTGGTTCTTTAGTGGTTAATTTTAACGTTCTTACCATGAGCGCGAAGCGTAAACAAATAATTCCGCTGAGACAAAAAGCTGTTTGAGCGAAGCCAAAGGCGGAGTGAGTTCTTTTTGTCAGGTCTTTTTTGGTTACTTTTTGTGACGACAAAAAGTGATAAGGAAAGAAAAGATGAAGTTGACCATCCGGAGTTCATAGAAATAGCGAAAGACGATAATACGCTATGCTATGAATATAGGAGTTGAACAAAATTAAAGCGCTGATGAGGTGTCGGGAAGGGGTTACCTAGGCGTTTTACATTTAGCCAACTTAAAAGGGGATGAGCTTTTTAATGGGTGATTTAATAGAAGAGCCGTGATGGGAGACTATCAATCACGGTTCTGTGAGAGGCTGAAGGGGAAGTTCCTTCAGCCTACCCGACTTTGCGAGACATTATGCGCCAGCTGAAGGGCGTCAGTGAAATTGACAGGCTTTAAATCAAGTTTCTAAATTTGGAAACATTTATTATATTTGTTCCGTTAATCAAGAGCAGTAAATCGTGAGATATTTTGAAACGAGATTTTTAGAGGAAGCCAATGAGTTCATTTCCGGACTGGACTCAAAGACTATCAAAAAAATCTTTTATAACATTGACCTTGCTGAACAGACAAATGACCCAAAGCTTTTTAAGAAGCTTCAAAACGACATTTAGGAACTTCGGACAAAGTTCGCTGGACTACAGATCAGACTTCTTGCATTTTGGGACAAAACCGATGATAAAAGAACATTGATAATTGCAACCCGTTGGTTCATTAAAAAGGTTGACAAAGTCCCGATAAGCGAAATTGATCGTGCAATTAAATTGAGAGAAAAGTATTTCAACAGCAAACTTAAAAAGTAAAGACATGAAAACAAAAGAAATGAAAACATACTCGTTTGCCGAGATGAAAGACAAGTATATCGGTAAAGTCGGTACTACTGAAAGAGACGAGTACGAATATGAACTTCGTATGGATGTTTTAGGCAAAATGATAAAATCAGCTCGACAAGAACGTAACTTGACACAAGAAGAACTTGGAAAACTTATTGGAGTGCAAAAAGCTCAAATTTCTAAACTTGAGAGTAGCGCAAATAGTGCGACAATTGACACGATTTTGAAAGTTTTCAAAGCGCTAAAAGCGGAGATAAATTTTAATGTAAAACTAGAGGACAACTTTGTCAAACTCGCCTGAAAAGAAAGCCGAACGCACAACATCAGCTACCCGCAAGTCGGGTTTCGCTGCTTCGTTGACAGGAAATTAATAAATTGAAAGGCAGTTTTTTGATGGAACTTCATCGATTAAATCCCGTCCTGCGTGTAGTGTGGCGAGAAGCGGAACATCGGCAAATAACGTTCTGCAAGCTGTAATCAAGATGGAGGGAACAGTTGTACGGTAAGCATTCGGCGAACTCCGTCTTGTTTTTGTAGAAATCAGCATAATCTTTCAAAGATTCTCCAAAATGTTCGGAGAACTTTGCAAGACGTTGGAGACGATTTTATTTAGGATGGGTTTTGTTGTTTAAAATTATGAGGTATCAGTTCAGCCAAATCTTTGCTTTAATCATTGTCGTATTAAGGGGTCAAGGTAAACAGTAAAATTTGGGCAACAACAGAAAAATACTTGATTGATTACATTTGGTAAAAAAATTATGTCATATCAAAGACTAAAAATATATTATTTTTCTGGGACAGGTAGAGACTGTAAAATGAACTCTGTCTAAAGCAAAAATTAGTTATAATTGAACTTTAGACAACAAGAGTTATGGAATCAGAAGAATTTAAGACGATGCGAGACAAAGCTCTTCAGCAGCTGATGAGCGGTCAATCCTTAACGGGCAAAGATGGCGTTTTTGCCCCTTTACTCAAACAATTTTTAGAGAGTGCTCTTGATGGTGAAATGGCAGCTCATTTGAACGAACACGAACGCAGCCAGGGGAATAAGCGAAATGGCAAAGGAACCAAGACGTTAAAGACCAGCGATGGAATGGTCTCCATTTCGACACCACAGGACAGACAAAGCAGTTTTGAGCCCCAAATCGTCAAGAAAAGAGAAACCGTTCTTGCCGATAACCTGGCTCCTAAAATTATCGGATTATATGGTCTTGGGATGAGTTTTCGGGATATCTCACAACATATCAAGGAGATGTATGATGTTGAGATCTCACATGATACCTTATCCGAGATTACCGACCGTGTTATTCCTTTAGTAAAAGAGTGGCAGAACCGCCCGCTTGAAGCGGTCTATCCCATTGTCTGGCTTGATGCGATGCACTACAAAGTGCGTGACGGAGGAAAGGTTGTTTCCAGAGCAGTTTACAACATACTGGCCTTGAATACAGAAGGTCATAAGGATTTGATTGGTATGTATATCTCTGAGAGTGAAGGTGCCAATTTCTGGCTCTCAGTGCTAACCGATATCAAAAGCCGTGGAGTCAAGGACGTATTGATAGCCTGTACGGATAATCTGACAGGATTTTCCGACGCAATTTTAAGCGTATTCCCTTATGCAGAGGTTCAAACTTGTGTTATCCATCAGATTCGAAACTCCTTAAAATATGTCGCCTCAAAGGATCAGAAAGCCTTTATGAAAGACCTCAAAATCGTTTATCAAGCACCAAATAAAGCTCAGGCAGAGGACGGATTAATAAGGCTCGAAGAGATCTGGGGAAAAAAATATCCGATAGTGATCAAATCCTGGAATAATAACTGGGATAAGTTATCGACTTATTTTCAATACGATGAGTATGTCAGAAAGATTATTTATACCACAAATGCCGTAGAAGGCTTCCATCGTCAGGTTCGAAAAGTGACCAAAACAAAGGGGGCATTCCCTAATGATATGGCACTTTTGAAGTTGATTTACCTTACCGTTGAAAATATCTCCAAAAAATGGACACAGCCTGTTCCAAACTGGGGTTTGACAGTTCAGCAATTATCCATTAAATTTGGAGACAGAATGAGAACAGAATTGTAAGTGATTAGCTATCGTCTGCAATCTCTTTTATCAACCTGAAACGCAAAAGTAGACAGATTCTGTCTTCTGTCAAGGGTATATAAACGGCTTCGTGCCTCAGCCGCCCTTGACAAAACCCAGAATCTACCTGAAAAGCATTTAAGGATTGAGGAAAGAGAAAATTTGTAGATTTGACCAGCCAAAACAAAAACAATCAGACAGAGTTCAGATTACACTCCCGACAGGTAATTTGTAGAAGTTTAGACTTCGTCTGACAGTAGGGATATTTTTGAGTTAATAATTCAATGCGTTTTTTAAGGCATCTTCTCCCGGAATGATATGCTGGATTTGGGGGCCATTAATGCCCCCGTGACCATTCCAGTCGGACAGGATATTCCTATCAGGTTGGTCGCCACCAGAGCCTGGTTCCGCTTCTCCTGTCAGGTATAAAGATACATCTTTTTGAAATTGAGTATCCAGCATTTTACTTTTTGTCAGGTGAAGTGTCTCATTCCATGTTTGCCACGGTGTTTTACCAAAACAGTACTTCCCGGAATGAGGACGTTCTTTGTTATAATGATCAAGCCAAAGATCCACATCTATCTGTAGATCAACTATGGAGCTGTAAATTTTTTTCCGAAAAGCTACCGCATAAAACTCTTCCTGCATCGTTTTGTGGAATCGTTCACAAATTCCATTTGTCTGCGGATGCCTTGCTTTGGTTCGTGTATGATCGATGTCTTCTATTGCCAGGTATAATTGGTATTCATGATGTTCACGTGCTCCGCAATATTCGGTTCCCCGATCAGTTAAGATCCTTAGCAGTGGAATTTTACTTTCTTCATACATTGGCAATACCCTGTCATTAAGCATATCTGCGGCAACAAGGGCATTTTTACGATCGTACAATTTAGCCTGGGCAACTTTAGTGTAAGTATCAATAAATGTTTGCTGATATATCCGACCAACACCTTTTATAGTGCCCACATAGTAAGTGTCTTGTGCACCGAGGTATCCTGGATGTTGCGTTTCTATCTCACCTTGTGCAAACTTTTCTTCCTTGGCTTTTTCAAGGGCTACAACCTGAGCTTCAGTCAAGACCAATCCATCCTGAGCAGCCCGTTTTTCAAGCAATTTAAGCCTTTTCTGGAAAGTTTCTACACCATTACGGAGCCAAACACAACGCACTCCTGCAGGGGAAATAAAAACACCTTTCTTCTTCAATTCGTTCGAGGCACGTTGTTGTCCATAAGCCGGAAAATCAAAGGCAATCTGTTTAACCTGATCTTCAATGGCCTCTTCAATGCGGTTTTTAAGTACTGGTTTCCTGCGTGAAACCTCATGAAGTGCTAATTCTCCTCCTTTTTCATACAGCTCTCTAAAACGGTAAAAGCTATCACGACTGTAACCGAAGATTTTACAGGCTTGTGAAACGTTACCTAATTGCTCTGACAAATTGAGCAATCCTAACTTGGTTTTGATTAATTTTACTTCTGTATTCATTTCTGACAGTTTTAGTGGATTAAACTTCTTTTTGAATGCAATTACAAAGTTAGTTTAATCCCTGACTGTCAGATTAAGTCGCAACTATTACAGCTATTTTAGGGAAGGTCACCGCCTCAGCCATGAGGTGTTCAGATAAATCCATGATGTCCTCCAACTCAGCCATTATGCGTCCAGATAAATCCATGATGTCCTCCGACTCAGCCATGATGCGTCCAGACAAATCCATGATGCCCTTCGCCTCAGCCATGATGCGTTCAGATAAATCCATGATGCGCTCCGACTCAGCCATCATGCGTTCAGACAAATCCATGATACTCTCCGACTCAGCCATGATGCGTTCAGATAAATCCATTATGCGCTCCGACTTAACCATGAGGCGTTCAGACAACTCCATGATGCATTTAACAATTAAAATTCCCTGTCAGAATTGGGAAATTGTGACAGGGAATTAATTGGATTTAACGTTTACAAAATTTTTCCGGTGAGGATTTTCTGAAAATTGCAGCGGATCACTGTGTTTAATACTCAAATATTCTTGTTTAATTTGGAAAAAACGATATCGCTGATCTCTTTATACTGAGGACTTTTGGCTCCAAAAACCGATTTAACGTATAACTTCACATCCAATGCTACGTCTACCAACCCGGTATTTTTGGCATAGAGTACTTTGTTGCGTTCAAGGCGGGCGGCATCCAGTGCTGCATTGGCGGCTAAATAACTTGCGGTTGTCGATTTTAATTCTGCCAATTTGCTGTTCAGACCTGCAATAGAGAGATCTGCTTCGTTTGGTTTATATTCGGGAATGCCAGCCAGAAATTGCACTAATTTATTGAAGTTCTCTATTTTCCGGTCCATGTTATAGAGGTGCAGGGTCATTTGTTTTATCTCAGCACCTTCACCTTTAGCGATCTCCACCTCCTTGTTGGTGAGTTTCGCAGAAGCTCTTTTGCCCCTCAGTTCGCGGACGATATTTTCGGCCTGCAGAATCGATTGTTCTGGCGCCCCGGAAATGCGTAGTGCATTAATAATGCGGGTAATAAAAATGTCAAACAGATCGAAAGAGGTTGTGCGTGCAGAAATTGAATTTTTAAATACATTTTCTGCGGAAGTGACGGCGGCGTTTACTTTTTCACCGTCTGATCTCATTTGTGTCAATCCGTCGATGGTTAGTTCATTTCGTGAGGGATTGTACATCGTTTTAAATGTAGCCACTGAATTGAGGATGATCCCAAGGTTGACTACGTTTTGTTCGTGGCCGGTTTGGTCTGTACTCATTTTTTTTAGTTTTTTAAATGAATAATTCAGCTTATCAACAATCAGAAAATCAACTAACCGAATATACGAAAAAAACAAATACAGTTTGAAACGAATTTTCAGATATTTCAAAATAGTAACTTAAAATAAAGCGTAGCTTTGAGCATATTGTGATTGTAAGAGATGCAAACAATCAGAGGCGCACTGAACCTGCTATTATGCAGCAATAAACTGTTCACATAGCTGAGGTAATCAGCGAACTTCATATTTGAAGGGCACAAGATTCATATTAAACAGCGTAAAGGGAAAAAGGACCGGATTGTAATGCTCTCCTACCCGGTAGTCGCTTATCTTCAGGATTATCGCAAGTTTTACCCCAGTGATGATTGGGTATTTGCCGGACCATACAAAGGGAGGCATTAAGTGCGCGCACGGTACAACAGGTAATGAAAAACGCGGTAACGAGAGCCAATCTTGAAAAAAAGGCGACAGTACCTATTCTCAGACATTCATTTGCAACTCAATTGCCAGAGCGAGGAACAGACATAAGGTACATTCAGTAGTTATTAGGACATAGCAGCATTAAGACTACGATGATTTACACGCACATAACGCCTGTAGCCGCCAAGAAAATTGTAAGTCCGTTGGATCAAATACCCAAGGGAAATTTTGAAATAAAAAAGATTGAAAAAAAACAAAAAATAGTTTTATTTAAAAGAATTGCTGTTACCTTTGACATAATACATAACAAACCATTTAGTCTAAAATTAATAAAACTTGCAGATTGAAAACGGTCAAAGGTTCACAAAAGTACTATAAGCTTTCTGCTATCTACTAGTTAGGCTTAATTTTAAAAAACCAAGACAATGCAAATAAATATTAATCCATTTGAATCAAATCCCGGTTGGGACTTTGTGAAAACAATCTATAACTATTATGGACTTAAAGATTATGTAGAATTTTTATATTATGACCAATTCAAAAAAGAAAAAATAAGAGAGATAGAGGCTTACGATTTCGATAATAGACAAGGTGATAAAATATTCTGGAGAGAAATAATGTCTGGTGATATTATTCGAGGCGATAAAATTAGATTAAAAAATTTTCAAATTTCACCTTGGTTTCCCAGGAAAGCGGGACTTTATTGGACATATGAGGCTGCAATTGCAAGAGACCAAGCCAATAGACACCACGTTGAGAAAAGAATAAGTAAAGGCTGTGTATATGATGTTTATGGGAAAACTTTAATGACAGAACTGGGTGGAATTGGAACTGTAAATTTCAGAAAAGATAGGGATTTTGTGTTAATAACAGCGACAGCATCTGGCAATACGGAAGAAGGAATTCCAATAATTTGTAGACAGAATATTTGGAAAGATATTGAAGCCGAGTTTCAAAAAGGAAATAGAATTGAAGTTGATGTTCAGGGAACATTAGTCAATATTAATCGTGACAATGATTCATTTTTTTTAAGGTCTTCTTCACTTCCCAAAGTTGCGGTTCACGTAAACTCGTTATTGAATATTCAATTAAAAGCAAGTCGCTTAGACATAAATACCACACCTTGGACAATTTTTGAGACCAAAGACAGGTGGAGCCCATATGGTTTTACCTATGTAACTCATAATATTTTCCAAGAAGAAATTACTGACTCAAAAAAATGGATTATTGAATATATTGAGACACATAACGGCAAAACAATTCTAACGGATTTTGATGAAAATATAAATCATTTAAGTGCTGTCTTCCCCTTAAATGATGTAACTAATGGAACAATCTTGACTAAAGAAATTCTTAGATATACACAGAAGATATTACGAGACTTTGAAAAAGGACGATAAAAAACTAAGCCTAATAAGAAGGAATATGAGCGGCGAGCAACGCCCAGCGATTATTCCCGGTTGAACTACACGCGCCGGGATCGGAGCTATGGTTACTGAGCCTGCCGAAGTATGCACTTAATGACCGTTTTTGTTTGTTTTGAAGATTTTCGGAGAAGAAAAATACAATAATCGTTCTTTGACGTATTGCAGGTTTTTGCGCATTTTCGGGTTTAAAACCCGATCAAAATATTGGTTGACAACCTGTTTTTATCCAATTTTGATGGCATTGGGGCATAGTTCTCCCGGGGCACCTTAAATACCCATTGGAGTTACTGGTTAATATTTTTGTAAGTTTCTTGTTAAAAGAAACAATGCTGGTGATCTTATTCGGGGCAGTTCCCTTACCACCAGCATCTTTCCGGTTTTGCATACGGGGCAAATGCAGGGATTTACCCCTGTAAGCCTGGTAAAGCGTTCCACGTTGGTTTCTGGCGGATGGTGCCGTTTTATGACAGTCTCAATGTCGGGTTTTTCCTCTGGAACGAATTGCAAGGCAAGGTTTCGTTTAGTGGTGTGGTTGTAAATACCGAACCTCCGGATCCTGACAAACCGCTGCGGCAGGATATGTAGGGTAAACCGTCGCAGGAACTCCACTCCATCAAGGGTAACGGGCTTTTTGACTGCCCTGTCGCGGTAGTCTTTTGCAACGAAGGTTACTTTTCCATCGGTAATATTTAAAATGCGCTGGTTTGTAATTGCTACGCGGTGAGTATATTGCCCCAGGTATTTAACAACGTGTTCTGCACTTGCCAGTGAAGGCTCACAGTGTACCACCCATTTGGTTTTCCAGGCTTGTTGAACAGCATTGTAAAACATCGACAATTCGTTTTGTTTTCGTAAAGTGTGTTTCAGGCTGTCGAGAAACTTTGCTTTAAAGGAATCGCTCAACTGGTGTACCGGATAAAGGAACTGCCCTAAATGGCCGATGGTTTTCCATCTTCCGTTCAAGGTATATCCGGCAGCCGGGACAAGGCAATGGATGTGCGGGTGCAGCGATAAATTCTGGCCCCAGGTGTGAAGTACAGCAACAGTACCGGTTTCAACACCATAATGTGAGTACCCGAAAGAGCGGAGTGTGTGGCATACAGCTGCAAAGAGCAGGTCGTAATACATCCGTTGGTGGTGCAGGCAAACACGGTTCAATACATGTGGCACCGTAAAAATAATATGGTAATGCTTTATGGGTAAAGTGTTTTGCATCAGGTCGTCGATCCAAAAAGCTTGTTTTGCCGCCTGGCATTTAGGGCAATGCCTGTCGCCACAACTGTTGTAGCTATAGCGCACTGTTCCGCAGTTTTCGCAAGCCTCTTCGTGCCCACCCAGTGCGGTGGTACGGCAGGAGGCTATTTTGCCCAATACCTTTAATTGAAGCGGTGAAAGCTTTGTTTGGGCAACCAACCCGGCCCCAAACAGGCGGATAATATCGGCCAGTTCAAACTTTGCCCTCATTTCCAGAACTGCCTTTTCCCCTGTTCTTCGGATAGTTGTAAAGCGTGTCGAGCGGGCTGTGTGGTTTTATCAGCGGACATTGTGCGACATGCAGGTAAATCATGGTAGTGGTAATGTCGGCATGGCCAAGCAGATCTTTGAGCGTTACAATATTCAGACCCTGTTCCAGAAGGTGGGTAGCATACGAGTGGCGCAGCGAATGCAGGTTGACATCTTTGGTGATGGTTGTTTTTTTCAGGGTTTCGCGCATTACCCACGAGAGTCCCCGTACACTGTAACGACCATCAGGTTCTTTGCCATTGAATAACCAAATATGTGGGTTTTCTGCTTTGAGGTACTTCTTCAGTCCAACGGCCATACTTTCAGCCAGCGGAACGATTCGGTCTTTCTTGTACTTGCTTTGCCGGATATGGATGGTCTTTCGTTCGAAGTCGATATCGGAGATTTTTAGGTTAACGACCTCTTGTCCACGTAGACCGGCCGAGTAAATCAACGTCAGTACGGTGCGTTGTTTCAGCAGGGTGGGTGAGGCAAAAAGCTCTTTTAGTTCCAGATGGTTAAGGATTACTGGCAGTTTTGCATCTTTTTTCAAAGAAGGCAGGGCAATAGCATTCTTATTCATACCCAACAGCCGGTAATAATAGCGTAGTCCGTAAACCATGTGTTTAAAACTGCTGCGCGAGGGAGAGCGGGGATCGCGGGCCAGTGCAGCCAGGTATTCATTAATTTCATCGGGGTCGATCTGCTCGGGCAATTTTCCAAAGCGGATGACAAACAGCGCAATGCGCCGGATGTAATTATTTAATGTACTTTTACTTTGACCCCGCAAAGCAACCTGTTGGTCCAGTTTGCGGACAACATTTTCAAACTCAGGAACAAGCGCAATAGCCTGCTCAACAATAGTAAGTCCCGATTTCTTTCTCATATTCAGAAATTTTAAAGTGAATAATCTCCGAGTATAGAAAGAATCGGGTACTTTTAATACAGATATCCGCGTAGGCGGATTTAGTTCAACAAGATCTATATTTCAATTGCCGTTTCCGTGATGGCAGGAAACCAGGTAGCCCCCAACAACGGCATTGCTGCTCGACACACAAACGACCAAAGGGAATTCAGCGAAGCTAAGGCTCTCTAAAATAGGCAACTGTATATGGTTCTGTCCGTTATATGCCATTTTAGGTGCGACATCCACCAACAATGACGCAAGACAGAAAAGTTTAGAGACAATTGGATAATCCGGACAAATCAACCCCCCTTCTCCGGTTAGAAAATTAGATTTTCTGCGGTATTTGGTGTTTGCTTTTGTGACAATCCTGCAGATGTTGACCCCCTTAAAATTGAAAAATGAGGTAATAAATGGGAGTGTAATCTGAACTCTGTCTGATTGTTTTTATTTTGGCTGGTCAAATCTACAAATTTTCTCTTTCCTCAATCCTTAAATGCTTTTCAGGTAGATTCTGGGTTTTGTCAAGGGCGGCTGAGGCACGAAGCCGTTTATATACCCTTGACAGAAGACAGAATCTGTCTACTTTTGCGTTTCAGGTTGATAAAAGAGATTGCAGACGATAGCTAATCACTTACAATTCTGTTCTCATTCTGTCTCCAAATTTAATGGATAATTGCTGAACTGTCAAACCCCAGTTTGGAACAGGCTGTGTCCATTTTTTGGAGATATTTTCAACGGTAAGGTAAATCAACTTCAAAAGTGCCATATCATTAGGGAATGCCCCCTTTGTTTTGGTCACTTTTCGAACCTGACGATGGAAGCCTTCTACGGCATTTGTGGTATAAATAATCTTTCTGACATACTCATCGTATTGAAAATAAGTCGATAACTTATCCCAGTTATTATTCCAGGATTTGATCACTATCGGATATTTTTTTCCCCAGATCTCTTCGAGCCTTATTAATCCGTCCTCTGCCTGAGCTTTATTTGGTGCTTGATAAACGATTTTGAGGTCTTTCATAAAGGCTTTCTGATCCTTTGAGGCGACATATTTTAAGGAGTTTCGAATCTGATGGATAACTGTAATCGGAAAATAACAATGCACAGTTTTCGGTAAATAAGAATACACAGAGATTGGTAACAATGGTGCACAGTTTTCTTTTGATTTGGGCATGCCCAAATCAAAAGAAAGTCAACTTTACCGGGGTACTAAAACCCGGTTATTATGAACCATTATCTTAATAAGTTGATCATGTACCATGAGATTCACAAAATGAACCGAGAAGGGTTCTCAAAATCAAAAATCAGCCAATATCTGGTTGTCAACCGTCGCACGGTTAACCGTATTTTGTCGATGGATGAGATGCAGTTTGAAGCGTTTCTTGAGTCGCTATCCCAAAGGAGTAAGGAACTATCCTGTTATGAGCATTGGGTGAAAGCCAAACTGGAGATGTACCAGGAAACCTCTGCCGCTCAAATGCACGACTGGTTAATGGAACATTTTCCGGATTTTCCCGGCGTAACAGCCAAAACCGTTTATAACTTCGTGATGTGGGTTCGCCAAAAACATCATCTGCCACAGACCCGGCCAATACGTGAATACAATGCCGTTGAAGAACTTCCATACGGGTTGCAGGCACAGGTAGACTTTGGACAATACAACATGCGTGACGGGCTGGCTAAGCGGGTAAAAGTCTGGTTCTTTGCCATGTCGTTGTCCCGTTCACGGTATAAATATATTTTCTTCTCAGATATACCCTTTACCAGCCATACGGCTATTGTGGCCCACGAGAAGGCATTCTCATTCTTTAATGGAATCCCGGATCAGATTGTTTATGACCAGGACAAACTGTTTCTGACAGACGAAAACAGGGGTGATCTATTGCTTACAAGTGCATTTAAGGATTATTGCAGGGAGCGTAAATTTCATTTGCACTTTTGCAGAAAAGCTGATCCTGAGAGTAAGGGCAAGATTGAAAATGTTGTCAAATATGTCAAGCAGAACTTCTTATATAACAGGCCTTTCAGTGATGTTTCTCTGCTTAACACTGAAGCTCTGGCATGGCTTGGGCGTACCGCAAATGCAAAACCACATGCCGGCACCCAAAAGATCCCATTTAACGAATGGTGCATCGAACAACCCTCTTTAACGCCTTTTATAGCTGTAGCCTTAAAACCTCCAACAAGTTTGTATACTGTACGAAAAGACAATATTATCTGTTGGAAAGGAAACTTTTACACGCTTCCATCCGGCACTTATAAAGGGAGAGGAACGCAGGTAAGCGTATCACCGGAAGAGGGTTTACTCAATATCTGTTCATTGTCCGGCACACCTGTTTGTTCTCCTATGATATCCACAGAGAAAGGTAAGACGGTAACCAATACTGATCATAAACGGGATAAATCCGGCAAGGTCCAACAATTGATCAGCGACATCTCATTGATGTTTGATAATCCTGACCTGTCTTTGCAGTACATGGCAGAAATCCGTAAGGAGAAACCCAGATACATACGTGATCAGCTTATTTTGTTAAGGCAAACCCTGAGCTTGTTCAATAAGAAACTCATTAATAAAACCCTGCAGTACTGTATTGAAATGCATGTATATAGTGCAAACGATTTTAAATCGGTGGCAGAAAACTTCTTAAAGGAACAGTCTCAAATTGAAGCACACAAACTGAAAACAATACTGACCAATCCTCTGAGTGGAATAAGGTCCGATATTGCGACTTTCCAGCCAATGAAAAGCTCTATTTACGATTATGAACACTTAATGCAGGGAGGCAATTGATCATGGAAAAGAAGCAAATCATACAATCCCTTTGTCTGCAGTTTAGAATGAGCGGAATGGGTGCCAGTCTTGACCAGGCACTTAGAGAAGCTGAAAGTGGAACAGTTAGTTTTCTCGACTATACCATCAGACTTTTGCAAGCCGAAGCCACGCATCGTCAACAGAAAGAAGATCAACGAAGGCTTAAAACAGCCCGATTGCCAATCACTTGTGATCTAAACAAATATGATTACACCTTTGAAAATGGCCTTCCAAAATCACGGCTAATACAACTCCGGGAACTTGACTGGCTCGACCAGCTGTACAACATTATCCTGATGGGGCCATCCGGTACCGGAAAAACTTTTATTGCTGCCGGTCTCTGTAATGATGCTGTCAGGAAGGGATATAAAGCTTACTTCCGGACAATGGATGATATTATTGGGATGCTTAAGATGAGAGATTTTACTCAAACAGCAAAAGCAGAATACAAACGGCTAACTGCTGCAAATCTGATAGTTATTGACGATATCATGCTCTTCCCCATTGAAAAACAGTTGGCAGTGGCCTTGTTTAATATGATTAATCACATCTACGAAAAAACTGCATTTATCATCACAACAAATAAATCACCATCCCAGTGGGCACAGATGCTCGACGATGAAGTCCTGGCAACAGCCCTGCTTGATCGCCTTTTGTTCCATTGTGAGGTTATCAATCTATCCGGGAAAAGCTTCAGAATTAAGAACCAGAAAACAATATTTAATCGAAATGAGGAAAAATAACCTACATTTGAAAACACAAAAGTTGAGCACTGTTGTTGCCATTTTCTGTGCACTCTAATTTACCATTTTCTGTGCATTTGTAATTTCTACTTACAATAACACAAGTTTGAACCTCTGCATAAGGGAATACGCTTAAAATTGCGTCGGAAAATCCTGTCAGATTATCCGTACAGGCTATCAATATGTCCTTGACTCCACGGCTTTTGATATCGGTTAGCACTGAGAGCCAGAAATTGGCACCTTCACTCTCAGAGATATACATACCAATCAAATCCTTATGACCTTCTGTATTCAAGGCCAGTATGTTGTAAACTGCTCTGGAAACAACCTTTCCTCCGTCACGCACTTTGTAGTGCATCGCATCAAGCCAGACAATGGGATAGACCGCTTCAAGCGGGCGGTTCTGCCACTCTTTTACTAAAGGAATAACACGGTCGGTAATCTCGGATAAGGTATCATGTGAGATCTCAACATCATACATCTCCTTGATATGTTGTGAGATATCCCGAAAACTCATCCCAAGACCATATAATCCGATAATTTTAGGAGCCAGGTTATCGGCAAGAACGGTTTCTCTTTTCTTGACGATTTGGGGCTCAAAACTGCTTTGTCTGTCCTGTGGTGTCGAAATGGAGACCATTCCATCGCTGGTCTTTAACGTCTTGGTTCCTTTGCCATTTCGCTTATTCCCCTGGCTGCGTTCGTGTTCGTTCAAATGAGCTGCCATTTCACCATCAAGAGCACTCTCTAAAAATTGTTTGAGTAAAGGGGCAAAAACGCCATCTTTGCCCGTTAAGGATTGACCGCTCATCAGCTGCTGAAGAGCTTTGTCTCGCATCGTCTTAAATTCTTCTGATTCCATAACTCTTGTTGTCTAAAGTTCAATTATAACTAATTTTTGCTTTAGACAGAGTTCATTTTACAGTCTCAAATAAATCCGGAGCATACTGACCCCTCATAGTTTTCGGCGGGGTTTAGCAAGAAATCCGGATCATGTTGACCCCCTTATCAATTTATCAGACAGGATTTTGGTTCTTTAGTGGTTACTTTTTGTGATGACAAAAAGTGATAAAGAAAGAAAAGTTGAAGTTGATAACCCGGAGTTCATAGAAATAGCGAACGACGATGATACGCTATGCTTATCTTCGTTTAATATCCTCAAATGCCGGCTTCACCCTTTATTTCGTCAAATGTCCGCCGGACATTGGTTTTGCTAACACAAAACGTTACTCAACTCAGTGTATAAGGGACTTACACCCTCCTGAAAAATAAACTCGCTGGAAAATCTCTTTTTTACTCGAAAATTTGTATTTTCGTAGTCTTTAAGAACTCACAACAAGTGCACGCTGCTTATGCAGAGCGTTCACAGTTTTTTTTATTTGGGTTGAAGTGGGAATTCGAAAGTCGATTCTCGTATTTAAGTTCATCAGTTATTCTTGGATTTGTTCTTCGTCTACCAATTGAGAGCAACGCCTGGGAACATTGGCAACAAGGTTAAAACGATTTTATGACAGGATACTTCAAACTTAAAAGAATTTATTTCCACCTATTGTTTTTTCTCAAATGGACAATACGGGAATCTAATTCGCCTTATACATATTTGCTGGTTACTAATGCCAGCCCTTAAAATCCAAATTGCAAAATGGTGCATATTAGACGCTACCTACCCGTTCTGTAGGTACCTTTTTTACTCAGAATTGCGAATTATTACTAAGATTAAAACATAATATCGGTACATTATTTCTTGTGAATTTTACTTTACTATTTAAAATACAGAATTAAATATTTCGATTAACAAAATACATATAATGATGAAAACAAGTATACTAATTTTTGCATTTGTCCTAGCTTCTTTTGAGATAAGTTTTTGTCAAAACCAATATTATAATGGTTATAACAATACTGTCGATTATGATCAATTTTTCAAAGACATAAATGAGATTAATGGTAATTTTAGAAAAAAAGCAAATGAAATTAACAGACACCTAAGCCTATCGTACAAATACGAAAGTAATTATGGGAAAAACATCTATTGCATAGTGACTGGCACGAGATTATCAGGAATTGGTGATGTATCTGCTTTTATTGAAAATGCAGACAATAGGAAGCAGTTAAGAGTTTCAAAAATGCGAACCGGTTTTTCAATTGTTATTGGGAATGATGGATGGAATTTAAGATATAAAGATAAAATAGTTACAATTGTAGATGGAGAAAAGATTTATACTCACATTGTTGGGGTTTCTGACAAAATGAATATCGATGAATGGGTCGTATATAAGAAATCCATCATTAACAGTTATAATTCTACAAGAAATTCTGGTTTAAGAAAAACTTCTGGCATGAGTGACATAGAAACTCCAACCGATGCTTATGTTTACGATCCTGATGCTTACGGTGGAGTTGGAGGATATGTAAAAAAGGGCACCAATAGCGGCAATTCTCAGAATTTTAATGTATCACCTAACAACACTTCTGCACACAGTAGTTATACCGTTTGTTATACCTGCCAGGGGATGCGTAGTTGCAAAGTTTGTAAAGGTACAAAATTTGTTTCTGATGGTTTTGGGTTGGGTACAAGATCTCTTTGCAGTGCATGTGGAGGTACAGGAAAGTGTTGGCACTGTAAGGGTACAGGGAAACAATGATATTTTCTGATTGCTTACTTTTTCCAGCTTACGGATTCCCAATTTAAAAGTCGACAAACAACAGAGTTGTTTAAATTCATAACTTGAACTTGGAATGATTTGCTAATAAATATTTTACAAATAAAGCCTGTTGCTAATCAAAGCTTCTGAGCGGTCTGTAAGTCCCAGCGATAAGTGAGTGTTGAACTACATCCCGGTTTATTTTGCAGGATTTTTCTCTATGTACTAAACGACGGTTTTAAGTTTGGCTCTTATTGAAGTTAAGATAATTATTGCGTGTAAGCATTCGGTGAGCCCCGTCTTGTTTTTGTAGAAATCAGCGTAATCTTTCAAAGATTCTCCAAAATGTTCGGAGAACTTTGAAAGAGGTTGGAGACGATTTTATTCAGGATGGGTTTTGCTGTTTAATATTGTGAGGTAGCAGTTCAGCCAAATCTTTGCTTTAATCATTGTCGTATTAAGGGGTCAAGGTAAACAGTAAAATTTGGGCAACAACTGAAAAATACTTGATTGATTACATTTGGTAAAAAAATTATGTCATATCAAAGACTAAAAATATATTATTTTTCTGGGACAGGTAATTCCAAAAATGTTGCTCAATGGATGTCATCATCAGCCTCAAAGTATAAAATTGAATGTTCCATCAATAATATTGCCTCAATTAACCGAGATTCTATAGTACCAGAGCCTATTGATTCGCTTATTGTTTTTGTATCGCCTGTACATGGATTTAATTATCCTCCCATAATGCTAAATTTTATAGCCCGTTTTCCCAAAGGGAATAACAAAGTGATATTGATGGATACGAGAGCTGGTATGTTAGTAGGGAGTTTTAATCTTCCGGGAATTTCGGGAGCTGCTTTTTTGATTTCTTCATTGATACTCAAAATCAAAGGATATTCCATTGCAGGGATTAAATCGGTGGACTTACCGTCTAACTGGATATCCTTTCATCCCGGATTAAATGAAAGGACTGTGAAAAGGCTTCATGAAAGACATAAAGCAAAAGTAATGGATTATGGAGAAGATGTATTGGCAGGGAAAAAGAAATATATTCCTTTATATGAATTTATAATAGATATCATAATTGCCCCAATATCAATTGGGTATTTCTTCGTAGGTCGCTTCTTGTTTGCAAAAACTTTTTACGCATCGGGAGTTTGTAACAATTGCGATATATGTGTAAAGAGTTGTCCTGTTCAAGCAATTGTAAAAATTGACAACAGACCTTTCTGGACGTTTAAATGCGAAAGTTGTATGCGTTGCATGAGCAACTGTCCCAAAAGAAGCATTGAAACAGCCCACGGGTTTATCATCTTATATTGTTTGTATTCGTCAGTTCTGACAGGTCTGTTCTTCTACTATTTCAATAATTTGTTCTTTGTTATACCAGATGGCTTCATCAGATTTATTTTGGAAACAGCTTTGTTCCTGTTATTTCTTGGAATTTTCTATCGCATTATTCACTATTTAATGCGGTTCAGATTTTTCGAACGTTTGATGGTATATACTTCTTTGACTAAATATAAATTTTGGGGAAAACGTTACACGGCATTAAAGGATTTTTAATAAATATAATAAGGCCTCTGAGCGATCTGCAAGACCCAGTGAATATTCGGTGTTGAACTACACCCGCCGGGATCGGAATAAAACACATTGAGAATGATTTTTATCAGCTATCCAGCAGGTATTTAGCTCAATAGTGTGTAAAAATAATAGCGGAGATTGTAGTAAATTCGTGGATTGTAGCCCGCATCAACATTCTTGTAATTTAACAGGTAAGTGTTACGCAGTCGGCTACTATTCTTAGATTAACCGTTGGCAATCAAAAAAAAAGACCCACTACAATGTGATTTTTGTGACACTGATGTTACTCATAGGATTATAAGTGTACACTACGTGATTGATTTATTAACCAAAAAGTAACAGAATGAATGACAGACAATAAAGACCAATTCTTGAATATTCTTGAAAAAAATATTGGAATTATATTGAAAATATCAAGAGTTTATACAAAGATTGAGCAGGATAGAGAGGACTTAATTAATGATATAATTCTTCAGTTATGGAAATCATTTAAAAATTTCAAAGGCGAATCAAAAATATCTACATGGATTTATCGGGTAGCTTTAAATGTATCAATGAATTATAAACGCAATAGGAAAAACAATTCTTTATTCTATTCAATAAATGATCTCCAACAGGAAGAAATCCAAGCATGGTTTATTGAACAAGACAATTCATCAGGATTAGAAATATTGTACAATTGTATTGATGAATTAGGGGAGATCAATAAAGCCATTATTTTACTCTATTTAGACGGCAATTCCCATGATGAAATATCTGAAATAATTGGTATTTCAAAAACAAATGTTGGGACAAGAATTAGCCGTATTAAAGAACAGATTAGGAATTTAGTTATTTCAAAAAATTAAAAATCATGGAATTAATAGAATTAGAAAATATATGGAAAGAATACGATAAAAAAGTCACGAATAACACACGTTTAAATAAGGAAATCTTAAAGCGACTTTTAATATCCAAACCTGAACGGCGGGTTAATTGGATAAAGATGAGAGCAGGATTTAATGTACTGTCACCAATAATCCTTCCTTTCCTATTAATGATTATGAAAGTACAGTTACAGATAACAACACAATTTTATATCGGACTGAGTCTCTTCTTAGCTGTATATATACTTTCATACATTTGGGATATTAAATATTTTTTACTTATTCGTAAGTTAGATTTTTCAAATGCAATTTTATCTATAAAAAAGGGAGTTGCTGAACTTGAAAAGTATAAGATTAAAACGACAAGGATAAAATACGTTTTAATGCCAGTGGCAATAATTGGAATATTCTGTATGCTAATTCAGAAGCCATTAATTAATAAAGAGACAATAGTCTTGTTCTCATTGATTATACTTGTCTTTTTTTCATCGATTTATTATACTTTTAAATTTTCAATTTACGAAAGATTTAGAAAGTTAAATAGAGAAATTGAAGAAGTTGAAAATATTGAAAAAGAATAATTTACGGTTGTCAATAAGAAGAACTATGAGCGGTCTGCAAGACCCAACGATTATTCCCGATTGAACTACACCCGCCGGGATCGGAGCGATGTACTTAATGGATAATCCGGACAAAGCTGCCCCCCCTTTAGTTTTTGGCGGGGTTTGGTAAAAATCCGGAGGATGTTGACCCCCTCTGTTTGGCCAGCAAGGTACAAATCCGGAGCATGTTGACCCCCTTATCAATTTGTCAGACAGGATTTTGGTTCATTAGTGGTTAAATTTAACGATCTAATCCTGAGCGCGAAGCGTAAACAAATAATTCCGCTGAGACAAAAAGCTGTTTGAGCGAAGGCGGAGTGAGTTCTTTTGTCAGGTCTTTTTTGGTTACTTTTTGTGACGACAAAAAGTGACAAGGAAAGAAAAGTTGAAGTTGACCACCCGGAGTTCATACAAAATAGCGAACGATAAATGTCGTAATGTGAAAATTGCTGCCAATGCAATAAAGCAGCATTCTGCTGTAATCGGAAAATAACCATGCACAGTTTTCTATTCATTTGGGCATCTTCTCTTCTTTTTTGATTGTGGTATCTAAAAAATATATTCTTTGTTGATACCGTTGAGTTATTAAAGTAGTTTTGTTATATTGGATTTATTTTTGCACCAATTATGTGTAGTTTTACTTATAAAACAAAAACATTATTGACAAAGTTAAAACCAATTTTAGAGTATGTTTGACCGATTGATTGATCAATTAAAGAAGGATAAAACGAAATGGGCAAACGTTCAGCATATGTTCACCAAAAGAGAAGTCCCTTCCAAAACTATTTTATTGCACGAGGGTGAAATATCAACACATTTATTTTTCATAAAAAAAGGATGCCTGCGCATTTGGTTTAATAAAGACGGGAAGGACATCACTTTTCAATTCTTTTTGGAAGGGCAGGGAGTTGCATCAATAGATAGCTTTCTGAGTAATCAGCCCAGTATGTTTACGATCGAGAGTATCGAACCTTCCGTTTTGATGACGCTGTCGAAGGATAACTTTGAGCAGTTACAGCAGTTTTATCCTGGATTGAAAGATGGTTTTCAGGAGATACTCTTTCAAAGATTCAGAAATTATGCCAGTTTGTTTCTTTCCATGATTAAAGATTCACCACGACAACGTTATGAGAATTTAATCACTAATCAACCTGAAATCATCAAGCGGATTCCGCAACACTACATTGCTTCCTATTTGGGCATTACTCCCATTTCGCTCAGCCGGATTCGAAACAGAAAGTAATTTATTTCTTAACATTTGTTATCGTCGTGTGGCATTCTGTTGATGCAATTTTGTGCAAAGAATAAAAAAAAATGAAATCAAGAATTTTTGGTCAACAAAGTACGAGAACATCTTACATACATCTTGATACCAGAAAATGTAAAGCTTGTTGGAAGTGCATTGAAAATTGCGCGAACCAGGTCATCAATAAAGTTGATTTGCCCTGGCACAAGCACTCCCTGATTGTTAACCCTGACGCTTGTACCGGATGTCTGAAATGTATAAAAATATGTCAATATGGCGCTTTTTCGAAAAATGATGGAGCAAAACAAAAAATTGAACTGCAAAGGAAGCGTACAATCAATAATTTCATCATCAATAGTTTATTGTTTGTTTTTGGGGTGGGAATGATCTTCTCGGGATTGGTTCTGCAAATAGGATTTCATATGGGCGAACATGACGGAGCCCAGATTGAAGTTCATCAGCTTCAGGCTCAATCAATACAGTATGAGAAGTTAAGGGGAATAGATACCACCAAAATTGTAGCCGGGTTTAACTACCCCGACTGGTCATCAATTCATAAACTGGTTATTGTTTTTATTTCTTTGCTTATGATCTGTCATACTTACCTTCATTGGAGATGGTATAAAGGAGTTATAGCGAAACATTTAATTGGCAAGAACATACAAGTTACTGCTTTGTCGGTCTTATTTCTGTTAGCGGCTGTTACCGGATTCGTCCCCTGGTGGATTGACTTGTCGCGCGGATCGGGTAATTTGCGGTTGCTTTTTATTGAGATACACGATAAAATCACGATAGTTTTAATCGTTTTCCTTATTTTGCATATGACCAAAAGAGTAAAATGGTTTATTTCTGCCTATGAGAAATTGTTTTAGATGAATGTCATTTTGTTGATATTCATTATCTTATTCCTCTTTCTCAAAAACTTTCTGAAAATATCGGATCGCACAATCCTGAAGCGTTTTTATTTTGCGCTCTTCGGGAATAACCGGCGCCAGCGCTTTTTGGCGAAACAGGGGCCACCCCTCCTCATCCTGCCCGTCCGATTCAATCAATCCCATCTCCTGGTAGAGGGTGCAACTTCCCAGATAGATCAGATTCAATTTTTCCTCCTTTGTGAACTGCTGAAAGATTAATCCGCGCTCACGAATCCCGACCAGAAAAAGAACTCCGTTAAGATCTGTCTCAATCCCAAACATCCTGCTCAGATGTTCACATAAATCCTTCCAATTATCGGGTGCCTGCATAATATAACTTTTTGTAAAAATACACTTAATAGAATAGATGGTTGATGAAAAAAACCCCTAATTTTGCAAGTATCCTGTTTTATACCTCATGCGATTGAATTTTGGGATTCAACAATACATACAACAAATGAATTTTGGCAAAGTTTATCGATCAAATGCCAAACCTTATTATTGTTGATGTCACGGAGGCGATTGAATCATTTCGATGAACAGGATTTCTTTCATCTGTATCTAATTTGTTTTTAAACGGCCAGATGGAATTAAAGATCAGCGAAGCTAATAGCCATGATGAAATATCCATTTCGGTTGGTGATATTCTTATCATGGCTAATTTATTTATTAAACTCAAACAAGATGGAAAAGACAAAAAGAACTCCTATTTCTCTATTATTATTGGCCGGAATTTCGTTCCTAATGATAGGTGGTTGTCAGAACAAGTCAACCAATACTTCACCTAAAGCCAGCTATCCGATCGATTCCGTTGTCCTCACCACCGTTGAAAGGTCAATTGTTCCCGATTCGGTCCCTTCGATTGCAGCTAAGATATTTCCTTACGAGCTCACAAAGTATGCTGAGAATGGGTACGGCAAATGGCATTTTGGTAAGGGGCTTTCTTATGAAAAAAGAGTGGATCTGATGCCGACAGGGTATGTTCCGGGCGGAGGTGGAAGTTCTTCCAAACTTCTGAAGTTCTTTACCATGACAGACATCCATATTACCGACAAGGAATCTCCTGCTCAGGGGATCTATTTTGGTTTTAAGGGTGGAATTATTTCAGCCTATTCGGGCATTATGCTCTACACGACTCATGTGTTGGATGCTGCTGTGCAAACGATTAATTCTCTTCACAAAAAACATCCTTTCGATTTTGGGATCTCGCTGGGTGATGATGCCAACAATTCACAATATAACGAGACAAGGTGGTTCATCGATGTCCTTGACGGGAAGAAAATAAACCCCGATTCAGGAGTGAAAGATGATCCGATTCCAGGGGCGCTAAATGATTATCAGGATGAGTACCAGGCAGCAGGGCTCGACAAGTCGATCCCCTGGTATCAGGCAATTGGCAATCACGATCATAACTGGATGGGTATTTATCCGCCAACCGAATACATCAAAAGCACCTATATTGGGGATAGTATCCTTAAAGTGGGAAATATATTTACTCCCAATGGCATCTATGAGCGTAGTTTATACATGGGTACGATGGATGGCCGAACGGTTTACGGCGATGTGATTGGCGTAGGGCCGGTCAGTGCAACAAAGCCAGTATTAATTGCCGCTGATCCCAATCGCAGGCCACTTTCATCAATTGAGTGGTCGAACGAATTTTTTAATTCCTCCTCAAATCCGAAAGGGCACGGATTCAATCAGGCTGACGCAGCCCGGGGGTTCGGGTGCTATGCCTTTGAACCAAAACCGGATGTTCCCATTAAGGTTATTGTGCTTGATGATACCCAGAAAGACAGCGATCCGAGTAAAGATATTCATGGACATAGTTTTCTAGATAAGGAACGTTTCGACTGGCTGGTGAAACAATTAGATTCAGGGCAGGCTGAAGGGAAGCTGATGGTGATTGCGGCCCATATACCCATCGGGCTCAATGACCCGAATCCTGAATTTGGTTGGGATCCTAATGCCCCCTTGACCGAAGCAACTTTGATTGCAAAACTTCATACCTATCCAAATCTTATCCTCTGGGTGGCAGGTCACCGCCATCTTAATACAGTTACTGCGTTAAAATCGCCCGATGCCACCCATCCGGAATTAGGTTTCTGGGAGGTTGAAACACCTTCGTTAAGAGAGTTTCCCCAGCAAATCCGCACTTTTGAGATTGTTCGCAACAGTGACAATTCCATTTCAATTTTTACCACCGATGTGGATCCGGCTGTTAAACAGGGCTCTTTTGCTGCAATTTCCCGTTCTTACGCTGTTGCAGCACATCAGATTTTTAAACTTCCTTTTCCTGAATCATACAATGCTGAGCTTGTCAAACAACTGACAACCGAGATGCAGGTTAAAATTCAAAACTGCAGGACAACGATAAGCAAGTAAAAAGTTCTCAAGCGGGGAATTTATCCTGAAAGCGGTGAATTACGGGCAATCCTTTCAACATCTTTTGATGGGTGGGAGATACGAATTCCTGACCGGATCGAATTAACAACCTCTAATATTGATTCCTAAGGTTAATCATCATTTATGAAAGAATATTTATCTTGCTAATGAATATTTTAATTCTTAAGAAATGGCAAATGGTAAAGAAAAATAGAATCATTTCACTCCTGATAATAGGCACTTTGACTCTCTTAACAGCGAGTTGCCGAAAGGAAAATGGGGTAACAGCCAACTCATTGGATCGGTTGAACTGGTCAGAAAGGAACTATTCTGTCCTGAGTCAGTTCATACAGGAGAATGGAAAAGGTGGAAAATACAATGATGAAAAAAAGGCCCCTTATGCTGTATTTGACTGGGACCAGACTTGCGCCCATTTCGATGTTGAGGAGGCAGTGATGCGTTATCAGCTTGTTAATCTTCGGTTTAAGATAACAAAGGAACAATTCCGGAACGAGCTGCTTAAAGCGAGTATCAATGGAGTAACAAAGTTGTCCGAGGCATATAAAAGTGTGAATCTGACAGATATAAATGCCGATCTTGCGAGTGATTATGATTTTCTGTATGATCATTTTTTGACTACTGGCAGTACGATGACCCTCAGTTCAATTCAGGCGACACCCCAGTACAACGATTTTATTGCGAAAATCCCTTTTTTGTATGATGGATTCTGTGAGACCACGGGTATCGGCGCTGAATATGGGTATCCCTGGCTGCTCTGTTTATTGGCAGGGCATACCATTGAGGAGGTAAAGGCGCTCGCCAAAGAGGCCATAAATTATGAGCTTGGAAACAAATTAGGCAAGCAGACCTGGCAGTCGCCTGTTGGTTTTTCGACAAGCGCCGGTGTAATCAGTTATTCCTACAAAACGGGCTTAAGGGTTTTTCCTGAAATCCAGAACCTGATTTCAGCTTTTAAAAGTCATGGCATTGACGTTTTTATTGTTTCGGCAAGTTATAAGCCCATTGTAGAGGTGTTTTCAGGTGTTGGAAATTATGGTTACAATGTTCCCTCCGATCATGTGATTGCCATGGAACTGGCTACGTCAGGTGATGGCAGAATTCTGCCTCAGTACAAACCGGGATGGATTATAACGCAAAGGCAGGGAAAAGTAGATGCAATTAACCGCGTAATCAAACAGGAGCTGGGTAAGAACTGCGATCCGCTCTTCTCTGCCGGTGATAGTGATGGTGATTATGAAATGTCAACCATGTTTCCGGAAATGAAACTGACCCTGATCTGGAACAGGGTGAAAGGGGGCGATATCGGAAAGCTTTGCAAACAGGCGGTAGAGGAATCGAAACTTACCGCACCACGCTATATTTTACAGGGGCGAAATGAGAATACAGGTATTGTTATGCCTTGTTCTGAGTCGATTTTGCTGGGAAAAACTGAACCGCAATTGCTTTATTAATTTAATGTCAGATACCGTCAGAAATTGCAACAGCAACCTGAGGTGATGACCCAGTTGTGGTGAAATCGGTAATATATTAGCTATTTGTTAAAAATCAAAAGATTCGATGTTAAATGGTTCATTGAAGGGCCAAAAATTTTACTTTTGTGGTTCAGCTGGCAAACAGTTGAATTACCCTGACGAATTAAAGATAGAACATATAAGATGAAGAACTTACGGATTGTTGACATTTTAAAATCGGGGCAGGAAGGCGCCGAAATTTCAGTAAAAGGGTGGGTACGGACACGTCGCGGCAGCAAAAATGTGAATTTTATTGCTTTAAACGACGGCTCGACGATTCATAATTTGCAGGTTGTAGCTGAAGTTGATCTCTTTGGAGAGGAACTTTTAAAACTGATCAATACAGGAGCAGCTCTTGGCGTTACCGGAAAACTGGTTTCTTCAGCAGGTTCAGGTCAGTCAGTCGAGCTGCAGGCTTCTGCCATTGAGGTGATCGGAGTTTCAGACCCCGATAAATATCCGATTCAACCGAAGCGTCATTCCCTCGAATTTTTGCGTGATGTGGCTCATCTCCGTCCACGGACTGCCACTTTCAGTGCAATCTTCCGGATGCGTCATGCCATGATATTTGCAATCCATAACTTTTTCAACGACAGGGGATTTTATAATGTACATACCCCTATCATCACCAGTTCTGATGCTGAGGGCGCCGGCGAGATGTTCCGGGTTTCAACCCTTCCGGCAAAGGGTGCACCACTGAATGAAGAGGGTGAAATTGATTATTCACAGGATTTCTTCGGAAAGGCAGCAAACCTTACCGTTTCGGGACAGCTTGAAGGGGAGTTGTTTGCCATGGCTTTATCGAGGATTTATACGTTTGGACCAACATTCCGTGCCGAGAATTCGAATACTTCACGCCATCTTGCTGAGTTTTGGATGATTGAGCCCGAAGTGGCTTTCTTCGACCTGAACGACAACATGGACCTGGCAGAGGAATTCCTCAAATATCTGATTCGTTATGCTTTGGATCATTGCATGGATGATCTGGTGTTTCTGAGCAACAGGCTTGTTGAAGAGGAAAAAAATAAGCCAGCCGATCAGCGTTCCATGGAGTTGATTGAGAAGCTGAGGTTTGTGGCTGATAATGACTTTGTCAGGTTAACCTATACTGAGGCGATCGAGATCCTGAAGAATTCCAAACAGAACAAAAAAGGGAAATTTCAATATCCTATAGCCGGATATGGAGCCGATCTGCAAAGTGAACATGAAAGATTCCTTGTTGAACAGGAGTTTAAGAAACCGGTGATTCTCACCAATTATCCAAAGGAGATCAAAGCTTTTTATATGCGAATGGACGACAATGGGAAAACGGTTTCGGCGATGGATGTTTTATTCCCGCAGATTGGTGAGATCATAGGTGGATCACAGCGTGAAGAGCGGCTTGACTACCTCGAAAAGCGCATGGATGAAATGAATATTCCCAAGGAAGATATGCAATGGTACCTCGATACCCGTCGGTTTGGAGGATGTCCTCATGCCGGTTTCGGTCTTGGATTCGAAAGACTTTTGTTGTTTGTTACCGGAATGGGCAATATTCGTGACGTGATCCCATTTGCACGTACCCCTAAAAACTGCGAATTTTAAAATTATAAACCTTTAGTTTTGAGCGCCCCTTATGGGGTGCTTTGCGTTAAGAACGTTTTATTGACATCCTCTTTTACACTTCATTTCGATTCCTAAAATTTTTTTGCTACTTTTAGGACGGAAAAAGTGTAAAAGAGATTATGCAGAAACTAAGTCTTCAACAGAAACTACTTCAAAAGCTTTCACCACAGCAGATACAGGTTATCAAGCTGTTGGAGTTGCCGGGTTTGCTGCTTGAACAACGGATTAAGAAGGAGTTGGAAGAAAATCCGGTGCTTGAAATTGATAATGAAAATTTTGGATCGGCAGAAGAGGACTATTCAAATGATTTAAAATCAAATGAAGACCACGATAATGAAGAATTTTCGGTAAGCGACTACCTGAATGAGGAGGATTACCCCTCGTACCGTTATAATACCCAGAACACTTCAAAAGACGATAAAGTTACCGATGTCCCCTTTTCGGATGGTACCTCATTTCATGAATATCTTCAGGAGCAGGTCGGTATGGAGATGCTCGATGAGCGTGAAACCATCCTGGCAGAACATATCATCGGAAATATCGACGAGGATGGTTATTTACGTCGCGATATTATCTCCATTGTTGATGATATTGAGTTTACCCAAAATGTAAAAACGACCGAGAGTGAACTGATCAGGATACTTCGGAGAATTCAGGAACTTGATCCACCAGGAGTAGGTGCACGAAACCTTAGAGAGTGTCTCCGATTACAGATTTCGCGAAAAGCAGATCAACGTCCGGAGGTTAAACTGGCGGGGCAAATCCTTCGTGATGCTTTCGATGAGTTTACCCGAAAACATTTTGATAAGATTGCACGTAAATTTGGAGTGGATGAGGAGACCCTCAAGGATGCCATTGACGAGATCCTTAAACTGAATCCGAAACCGGGGAGCTCGTTCAGTAACAATATCAGCCAGGGAAATCAAGCCATTATACCCGATTTTATTCTTGAGGTTGTTGATAATGAGCTGCAACTTAGCCTTAATCAGAAAAATGTACCCGAATTGAATATTAGCCGGCATTATACCAATATGCTCAGGTCATACCAGGATAATCGGAAGTCTTTGTCACGTGATGTAAAAGAGGCGGTGCTGTTTGTCAAACAAAAGATCGATTCGGCGAAGTGGTTTATTGATGCCATCCGGCAGCGGCAGGAGACCCTGATGCTGGTGATGACCGAGATACTTCTGTATCAGAAGGAGTACTTTTTAGAGGGCGACGAAACGAAAATGCGTCCGATGATCCTCAAAGACATTGCTGATCGTACAGGGCTTGATATTTCTACAATTTCGCGGGTTTCAAATAGTAAATATATTCAGACCCATTTTGGGATTTACCCGTTAAAATACTTTTTCTCCGAATCGATGCAAAAAGATACCGGCGAGGAGGTATCCACGCGCGAGATTAAATCGATATTGCAGGAATGTATTGAGAATGAGAGTAAGCGGAAGCCACTTAATGATGATGAACTCACCCAGATACTCAATGATAAAGGGTACGAAATTGCCCGTAGAACGGTAGCCAAATACCGCGAACAACTTGATATCCCTGTAGCCCGGATGCGGAAGGAGTTGTGAAAGAATGCAAAATGGCAAATACAAAACCGATTGTCTATTCTTATCACAGGTTGACTTCCGGTAAGAAAAAATTTGCTGTTTGCATTTTCCCGACTTTTTCTAAGTGATAAACTTATAACCAATCCCTTTGAGCGTCCGGATATGGTCATTGCCGATTTTCTCGCGTAATTTCCGGATATGAACATCGATTGTACGATCTCCAACGATCACATTATTCCCCCATACAGATTTGTAAATTTCGTCGCGGGTAAAGACTTTGTCCGGTTTGGATACGAGTAACGACAGCAGTTCAAATTCTTTCCTGGGCAGGGTGAGTTCTCTGCCATCAATTATCAGGATGTACCGCTCTTTATCAATCACGATATCGCCGATATTCAATATTTTTTCATTATCCAGGGAATCGGATGCGATACCGCCTGACCTTTTGAGTAATGCTTTCACCCTGCTTATTAATACCTTTGGGCGAACAGGTTTGGTGATATAGTCATCGGCACCCGCTTCAAATCCTGCGATTTGGGAATAGTCCTCACCGCGTGCAGTCAGAAAGGCGATTACAACATTTTTGCAGCTGGGAAGTTTCCTGATCTCCTCACATGCTGCAATACCATCCATTTCGGGCATCATCACATCCAGGATTACCAGATCGGGTTTAACTTTACCGGCCATCTCAATCGCCTCAAGGCCATTGCGGGCAGAGTAAACCCTAAATCCTTCACGTTGAAGGTTATAACTAACAAATTCAAGTATATCCTCCTCATCATCGACAAGAAGTATCCGTGGGGTATTGTCTTTTTCTACCATTGGTTTTTATTAAATGAATACATCATTTTCAATGAAATAAATATAGTTATAATTTGGAGTTTACCAATTGGTCAGATTTTTTTTTTATTTATTGTATTTTTCAAGCATAAAAGTAAATGTTGTTCCTTTATCTATCTGGCTTTTAACGTGGATGGTCTGTTCGTGTGCCTCAATAATATGTTTGACGATTGAGAGTCCCAGCCCTGTTCCCCCCTGGGTTCGCGATCTGCTTTTATCGACGCGGTAGAAACGTTCAAAAATGCGGATCAGGTCTTTTTTCTCAATCCCTATACCGTCGTCACTCACTTCAATCAGCACCATCTTATCCATATCGTAAAACACTACGTTTACGGTACCCCCTTTTTTCCCATATTTGATGCCATTACCAACCAGATTACTGATCACTTCAAAGATCCGTTTCTTATCTGCCATTACAATCACCGGTTTATTGGCCTTTACCACGAGGTTCATACTGATCCTCCTGCTGTTTGCATCCCGCAGTTCGAATTCAAAAACCTCTTCGGTCAATTTTACAAGATCGAAAGGTTCCATACTGATTTTCAACTCGCCTGATTCAAGTTTGGTAATCGATTCGAGGTCTTCTACAACGCTGATCATTCTGTCGATGCTTTTTTCAGTCCGTTCCAGATAGAGCCGGTTGATTTTAGGATCCTCCAGTCCTCCGTCGAGTAAGGTCAGGATATACCCCTGGATGTTAAAAATAGGGGTCTTTAGCTCGTGTGAAACATTTCCAACAAAATCTTTCCGATACTTCTCAAGATCGCGCAGCCGATCAATCTCGGCGAGTTTATCTTCTGCCCACATTTTAACCTCCTGGTCCACTTCCGCAATAATATCCCTGTTACCGCCGTGCATTAGCCTGGTGATTCTTTTCATCTCGATGGGAACTTCACGGATTGTTTTGTAGATGGGGGTGATTTTATCATCAATAAGGATTGAAAGAATATAAAGCGTTGTAAGATAAGATATCAGAAATAATACCGGAATAAATATCGGTAGCCACAACGCCCATCCCAGCCAGTGAGCAACGATCATCAGCACTGCGGTGAATGCGGTTATGATAATCGATGAGGTTAATGAGAGTCTCTGAGGGGTACTTGTTTTTATGGGGACCATCTTTGATAATAATTAGAATTCCAGCAGGCAAAATTATACTTATTTATTATTCCTTACAATTCTTCAGCGTTAAACACTTATTAACATTTATTTAATACAATTTCTGCTATTAAAAAGGGTTGTCGGAAATACATTTGTGGGTTGGAAAAAGCTTGTTCTTAATGGAAAAATTCTATTCACTTCTTTGGTTTATTTTTGGGATGTTCGTGGCGTGGTTCATATTAAATTTGGCTCGCTATCGTAAAAGCAAACCAAAAGGCGAATTGGGTCAATCTGATGCAGATGAGGTTTCTGAGCATTTGATAAAGGCTGAAAATGTTTTAATTAAAACAACGGAAGATTCTGCCAATGCCATTATCATGATTTCGAAGTACTATTTTCTTGTAATCTCAGGTTTTCATTCTGAGAACATGAAACTTTTGGAAGAGATTGAGATGGAGATTGAGGAGTTTAATCAGCGAGCCAAACGATTAAAGGCGACTACCTATATGATTATTCAGCAGCTTCAGCAGGATTCGATTGAAACCGGTCATTTTTATGTACAGATTGTCGATTATCTGCGCGAAATGGCCCATTCAATTAAATATGTGGTCCGTCCCCTTAAGGAGCATCTGAAGAACAATCACAAACCTTTCGCTGAGGATCAGCACGCTGAATTAACTCAATTCAGCTCGCAGGTGACCGACTTCTTGAATTTTGCACTTCATATCATTAAGGAATCACGGTTTGAACAGATTGAAGAGCTGATACATAAACGGCAGTCGATACTTGAGCTCATGGTTGAGCAGGAAAAGCGACAAATCCGCCGAATAAAAAGGAAAGAGACCAACAGTCGTAACTCGGTATTGTATTTTGGGGTGATGTCTGAGACAAAACACCTCCTTTTACAGACTGTAAATTTGCTCAAAGCAACACGCGACTTTGTCTCCTATACAAAATCCTGAAAAAAATGAAGAAAATCACCCTTAGTCCTGAGGTGATTACGCCGGTTTATCAAAAATATGAATAAAATCAATTAAAATATTGGTCTTATATCTATAAATCATTTAATCATCCCTCAGAAAGTTATAAATTCGCAAACTTAAATACTCGGATTAATTTAATTACTAAAGCTATGAATCTGGATAAAATTTTCGGATTTCTTGTTCCAAAGGATCGCTTTTTCTTTCCACTGTTTATTGAGGCGGCAGACAATCTTGTTGTGGCGTCGGAACTTCTGATCAAATTGATGGGTGAGAACGATTTGAATGAACGTGAAGTTTACATCAAACAAATAAAAGAAGCTGAACATGTAGGGGATGTAATCACCCACCATTTACTTCTTGAATTGAATGGGACCTTCATAACCCCTTTTGACCGTGAAGATATCCATCTTCTTATTTCGACAATAGATGATGTGGTTGATTATATTCATACTGCCGCCATCAGGACCCATTTTTACAAACTCCCGACATTTCCGGTCGAATTTGGAAAAATCGCAGAATACATTCATGCCGCCAACAAAGAGATCCAACGGGTACTTCACAGTGTAAAAAATGCATCCGATTTTCTGAAATTTGCTGAGTCATGTGCTACGATCAGCACCTATGAGAGTGAAGTGGATTACTTGTATCAGGAATACCTTTCGAATCTTTTCGAATTGGAAACAAATGCGATAAACCTGATTAAGAAAAGGGATATCCTGGCCTCTCTCGAAAAGGCGATTGACAAGTGTGATGATGTGGCAAATGTCTTCTCATCCATTATCGTTAAAATTTCGTAAGCTGTAATTATGGAATTTACCATTTTAATTACCATTATTTTTCTGGCTTTAGTTTTCGATTTAATCAATGGATTTCACGATGCAGCCAATTCAATTGCGACGGTGGTATCCACAAAAGTGTTAACTCCTTTACAGGCTGTTATCTGGGCTGCATTTTTTAATTTTGCGGCGTATGGAATATTTGAGCTGCATATCGTTGACACCATTGCTAAAGTTGTTAATACTGACCTAATTAATCTTCAGGTGATTTTAGCGGGAATTATCGCTGCGATTATTTGGAATCTGATAACCTGGTACCTGGGAATTCCTTCCAGTTCGTCTCATACCCTGGTTGGCGGATTTGCTGGTGCTGCAATTGCTTATGCCGGTTGGAGTGTAGTCCATTCCGACAAGATATTGAAAATTGCAGCATTCATCTTTCTTGCACCAATGATTGGTATGCTGCTCTCGTATCTGATTTCGGTAATGCTGTTATGGTTTTTTAAGAGTTCTAACCCCTTTCGTATCAAACGATGGTTTAGGACCGGACAGTTGTTCTCGTCCGCCTTATTGAGCCTTGGACACGGTGGAAATGATGCCCAAAAAGTAATGGGAATCATCTCTGCCTCTTTGCTGGTTTATTTTAAATCTGCCAATCCGGCGACTATCCCACATTGGGCAAATATAACCTTTACCGAAGCGGGGAAAATTCACACTATTCCGATGTGGATTGTAATTAGCTGCTATACTGCAATTTCAGCCGGAACGTTAATGGGAGGATGGCGAATTATCAAGACCATGGGTTCAAAGATTACGAAACTATCTCCTTTTGAAGGGGTTGCAGCAGACAGTGCCGGAGCCCTGTTACTGTTCGGTACTGAAGCATTTGGGATTCCGGTCAGTACCACCCATACCATTTCCGGTGCCATCATGGGAGTTGGAGTTACAAAACGTATCTCTGCTGTTCATTGGGGAGTGACACGAAGCTTACTATTTGCCTGGATTCTAACGATTCCCGTTTCAATGGCTTTGGCTGCGCTAATTTATTGGATCTTTAAAATTATTGGTTTAGGATAATCTATCCTGTTTTTCGGTTAAAAAAAGGAGGTGAACGATTTACCATTGGTAATCGTTCACCTCCTTTCGACGTCATTAGACCTGACAGGTACTGAAAACCTGTCAGGTCTAAATTTATCATTTTCTGTA
Organism: Prolixibacteraceae bacterium; assembly: GCA_963675995.2. Classification (GTDB taxonomy): domain Bacteria; phylum Bacteroidota; class Bacteroidia; order Bacteroidales; family Prolixibacteraceae; genus JAAFHB01. The sequence continues at coordinate 1,423,194 of CAXXIY010000001.1, forward strand.
CTATTTCAACTCCAATATCATCGATGTTTTTGCAGGGACAACAATATTGTTTAGATCGTTGAGAGTATTTCCGGTCATCACCTCTTTTGCTGATGTAAATCCCTGGAGCGATTCGGCAAAACGAGCGGTATTCAATGTTTTATTTTCAGTATTCGTGTTGAGAATTACCATTACTGATTCATTGCCGTTAGATCTGAAATAGACGTAAAAATTATCTCTTGGATAGAAGTGTTTGAGCAATCCATTGTGAATCAATGCTTTTGATTTTCTCCAATTAACAAGTTTCTTCATAAATTGCTGGAAGTCTGCCTGATCTGCTGTTAATCCAACTCCTTTAAAACCATCGATGAGATCGCCTTGCCAACCACCTGGGAAGTCTTTACGGAGCAATCCATCACCATCACGTTTGAATCCTTTCATCAGGATTTCACCCCCATAATAGACCTGAGGTATTCCCCGCGTGGTCATCAGGAAGGTCATGGCTGTTTTCAATCTGGAGATATCTTCGCCAATGGCAGTAAAGTAGCGTTCTGTATCGTGATTCTCGGCAAAAATAACGAGATTGTCAGCTTTTGGATAGACATAATCTTGAGCCAATGTTTCGTAAAGGTGATTTAATCCCCACCCTTCGGTCATCGATTTTACAAAGGCATTCTGCATTGGAAAATCCATCAGGCTTGGAAGGTAGGAGTTATATCCATTGGGATTGATTTTTCCCCTCTGCCAGAATGCTACAGCTGCCGGATTTGTGTTCCACTCTTCACCTACGATGTTAAAATCAGGGTACTCTTCCATGACTTGTTTGGTCCAGTTTGCCATCATTTGTCTGTCGGGGTAAGGGTAGGTGTCCATTCTGATTCCATCGAGTCCTACATACTCTATCCACCATATTGAATTCTGAATCAAATAATTGGCAAGATATGGATTTCGTTGGTTCAGGTCTGGCATACTTGGTACAAACCATCCATCGGTAAATTCTTTCGCATCGATTGTGGCGCCATATGGATCCTGGACTGTTGATTTTTTGTGATTAGTGATCTGAAAGTTAGGATATTCGTTGATCCAATCCTTCATGGGCATATCCTTCATCCACCAGTGACTTAAACCACAATGGTTGAATATCATATCCATCACAATTTTAATCCCCCTCTTTTTTGCTTCAAAGCTCAATTGCTGATAATCGGCGTTGGTTCCTAAACGGCTGTCCACCTTATAAAAGTCAGTTGTCGAATAACCGTGATAGGAAACACCCGGCATGTTGTTTTCGAGTACCGGATTGACCCAGATGGCCGTATAACCATTATCATGAATATAGTCGAGGTGATCCTGAATCCCTTTCAGATCGCCGCCATGACGTCCATCGGGGTCTTTCCGGTTCGCTTTCTCAAGTTGATCCTCTTTTGAATCATTGGTGGGATCTCCGTTGGCAAACCGGTCAGGCATAATCAGGTACATCACATCTGAATTGTTGAAACCAACCCGTTGGGAAGAACCTTTTTCCCTCGCTTTTAACTCATAAGTCGAAGATAGGATGGTTTTTCCATCTTGTTTAAACGCGATCTCAAATTTCCCGGGTTTAACCGATGGTGATAACCGCAGGTCAATGAAAAGATAATTCGGGTTTTCAACTGATGTGGATGAGACCAATTCGACCCCTTCATAGCTGATCACGGGTTTGGTTAAGGAAATCTTTTCTCCGTACACCATCAATTGCAAGGCCGGATTTTTAAAACCTGTCCACCAACAAGGTGGTTCAACACGGTTAAGCGTCGGCTTATTCTTTTTTAACGCAAAAACCGGAATTACCGTCATCAATACTAATAGTGCGCCTAATATTTTCGCGATTGCCAGTTGTTTAAATTTCATTAATACGATTTTTTAGTTGAACTTCTGTTTTCTGATTTCCTCCAATTACATATTGCTGGTCATAGATCATTAATGTCAACTCCTTTTCGGATAGATTTTCAATACAGACAACCTCCCTATTGACATTTATTTTCAGAATGTTGTCTCTGAAGTTGATACGGAATGAGAAGGAGTTCCATTTACCCGGTATGAACGGTGAAAGGGCCACTTTCCCATCCCGCACCCTCATTCCACCAAATCCTTTCACAAAAGCCATCCAGGTTCCACCCATTGAAGTGATATGACAGCCATCGGCCGTATCGTTGTTGTAATCGTCGAGGTCAAGTCGGGCAGTCCTGAGATAGAGCTCATAAGCTTTGGAATGGTAGTCTGTTGCGCTGGCCAGGATGGTATGAATACATGAAGATAAGGAGGACTCGTGAACTGTAAATGGCTCATAAAAGTCGAAGTGCCGTTTGATGGTTTCCTTATCATATTCATCTTCAAAGATGAACATACTTTGCAGTGTATCTGCCTGTTTAATATATGGAGATCGCAAAATCCGGTCCCATGACCAGTGTTGACATATCGGGCGCTCTGTTTCCGGTATTTCAGAGGCTGGTTTTAAATCTTTGTCAAGAAAGCCGTCCTGCTGGAGAAAAATATTTTTTTGAGTGTCGAAGGGCAGGTAAATATTTTCAATGATATTGAGCCATATCGAGGTTTCCTCTTCTTCGTTAAAGAGCCACTCCTGTTTTAAAAGATGGTAGGAACGGAGGTGATTTTCTTTGAGGAATTGAATGGCTTTGAGGGTATACTGAAGGGTCCATTTGGCGATTTGGTTGGTATGGAAGTTGTTGTTTACGTTGTTCTCGTATTCATTTGGTCCGGTAACTCCCAGAATAACATACTTCTGACGTTCGGTTGACCAGTTTACCCTTTGTGCCCAGAAGCGGGAAATGGCAAGCAAAACCTCAAAACCGTAAGGGGCGAGGTAATCCCAATCGCCCGTGTAACGAATGTAATCGAATATTGCATAAGCAATTGCACCATTTCTATGAATCTCTTCAAAGGTGATTTCCCACTCGTTGTGGCACTCTTCTCCGTTTATCGTGACCATCGGATAGAGCGCTGCTCCATTGTTAAATCCTAATATTTTTGCATTTTCAATAGCCTTTGCAAGATGTTTATGTCTGTATTTTAGTAAATTACGGGCAACCTGTATTGGCGCTGTAGCCAAAAAGAAAGGGAGACAAAATGCCTCGGTATCCCAATAGGTGGATCCCCCGTATTTTTCACCTGTAAATCCCTTCGGACCAATATTTAACCGTTCATCCTCACCGGTATAGGTTTGGTGAAGTTGGAAAATATTGAAACGAATTGCTTGCTGATCTGCTTCGTCACCATCGATGATTATATCACTGGTTTTCCATTTTTCGAGCCAGGCCTGTTTATGTTCCGATTCAAGCTTGTCGAAACCTTTCAAAAATGCAGCGTTCAGGTGATCGGCAGCAGTAGTCATCAACTGATCTTTCGGAAAGTTTTCGGAGGAAAGACTTACGCCGAATTTTTCGATCGTGACTGATTCCCCCTTTTTGATCGTTAGCGGAATGATGTTTGATATAAATTTTGTACGGTTCTCCACATCTGCAGAAAAAGCTGATCGTTTCCCGTTTCGCAGAATGTTGATTTTCATTCCGGAACAGACATGAAATAGTGTTTTTCGCACTTCTGCAACGATATAGCCTTCCCCTGGTTTTACATTCACATCGACTTCATCCCAAAATTTTTCGTCGTAATTGGCATCTTCGTTACGGATGTCAAAATCGAGGTAGGGTGTCAGTGTGATTTTATCGGAAAAATTTAACGCGGTTATGGTATACCTGATTGCACCAATATCTGACTCAACAATACTTAAAAAGCGTTGTGTGACCACACTTATTTCTTTACCGGATGGAAGCTGAGCGACGAATTCGCGATGTAAATGACCCTCCTGCATATTTAATTCTCTCTTGAAAATGAGAATTTTAGCCGTGTTTAAATCAAGTGTTTCGTTTCCGATTTTTACATCTATACCAATCCAGTTTGCTGAGTTGAGTACTTTGGCAAAATACCTTGGATAACCGTTTTTCCACCAGCCTACACGCGTTTTGTCGGGATAATATACCCCTGCAATGTAATTTCCCTGAAGTGTTTCACCTGTAAACTTCTCTTCGAAATTGGCCCTGTGACCGACTCGACCGTTTCCCAGGCTCATCAGACTCTCAGTGATTTTATTGTATTCGGGATGAAACTTATCTTCGATAATTTTCCATCCGTTATGTATGATGTATTCTTTCATTTTAATCTCTTTTAATAAGATATAGCCGCATTAGATGCGCCTCTACAAATACCATGATCGCAATTGATTTAAACTCATTTTTTCAAATCCGGGGATTACATACTCGGCATTCTTCAGATTTTCGGGTAGTCCGACTCCAATAATGTGCATCCCGCCGTTTCGGGCGGCGTCAATGCCAGCCTGTGCATCTTCGAAGACCAGGCAATCTAATGGATTGACCCCTAATTCTGCGGCCCCTTTTAAAAATACTTCCGGGTCGGGTTTGGCCTTCGAAACTTTATTACCGTCGATTACTGCATCAAATCTGGTAGTCAGATTGATCCTCTCGAGGATGGCTTGTGCATTTTTACTTGCCGATCCGAGTGCAATTAAGATCTTGTTTTCACTCAATTCTTCCAGAAATGATATCACTCCAGGGAGAATTTCATCGGGAGTCATTTTGGAGATATATGAAACATACAAATTATTCTTTCTTTCAGCCAGATCCTCTTTTTGAAGCTGACCAAGATGTAATTTCCCTAATTCCAGCAAAATGTCAAGTGATTGCATGCGGCTGACTCCTTTAAGGCGTTCATTATCTTTTGTGGAAAAATGAAAGCCAAGCCCTTCGGCAATTTCTTTCCAGGCGATATAATGGTATCTTGCGGTATCTACTACCACGCCATCCAAATCAAACAGACAAGCTTTAATCTTCAAAATTTATGCTTTAGAATTGACAATATGTTCTTTAACAAAAACCACCGACATTCCGGCTGCAGCCATTGATAATCCGGCAACTCCAAGCATAAGGATCGCCTGGCCCCCAACCAAAGTGAGAACAATGCTTCCTAATAATCCGGCTGCAATCTGAGGAATCGTGATTGTTGCATTAAAAATCCCCATGTAAACACCCATTTTATCTGCAGGAAGTGCTGCAGAAAGGATGGCATATGGCATCGCAAGTATTGCTGCCCAGGCAATTCCTACTCCTATCATTGAGAAAATCAATCCATACTGATTCTGAATAAAGACCATCGAGATTAATCCGGCACTACCTGCCAGGAGTGAAAGCATATAAATGATTTTACGCCCAAGACGGTTTGCGAGGCGTGCCATAATGATCGAAAATATAGCACCGAACAAGCTGTAACCTGCAAATATAACCCCAACCCAATTTCCGGCATCGTTGTATCCGGCAGATGTTGAGTCGCCCGCAACAGTTTTCCAGACATTCTGTGCAACTCCGGGTGTGGTATAAACCCACATCAGAAACAGGGCAAACCAGGAGAAAAACTGTACAATTGCCAATCGCCACATCGTTACAGGAATCTCCTTAAGCAGCGTAATAAAGGAGCTCTTTTTAACATCTTCCTTTTTGAGCTCATTGTATTTATTATATTGCTCAGGTGGATATTCTTTGGTCGTGAAGCTCGTCCATAATACTGAGAGTAAAAGTGCTCCTCCACCTAAATAAAAAGCCCAGATAACCGTTGATGCAACTTTTTCACCCGGAGCCGGAATATTCGAAACCCCTATCCAGGTTAAGACGAATGGGAGAATTGAGCCAACAACTGCTCCGGCATTGATTAGAAAACTTTGTACGGAATATCCCTGATTTCGCTGCTCCTCCGAGACCATGTCGCCCACCAGCGCCCTGAAAGGTTGCATTGTGATATTAAAAGAGGTATCCATAAAGAGGAGCATAAAAGCACCAAAAAACAGCGGTGGGAGGATATAGGCAAAGAATTCCGAATTTGGCATAAAGAACATTGCCATGGCTGAAATAATGGCTCCCATAAGAATAAAAGGAATTCTACGGCCTAACCGGGTCCAGGTGTTATCACTGAATAGTCCGATTATTGGTTGAACAATTAATCCGGCTAATGGCGCAGCAAGCCAAAAATAACTTAGATGGTGTACATCTGCCCCCAAGGCCGATAATATCCGGCTGGTATTGCCATTTTGAAGTGAATATCCAATCTGAACCCCCATAAAACCAAAGCTCATGTTCCAGATCGACCCAAAAGAGAGACGCGGCTTTTTTTCCATAATTATAATTGCAGTTTATAAATCAGACATCAATAATTTAACTACTAATTAATATTTAATGGCTTATCTCTTGAAGGTGTACTACCATGAGAAAAAGGTAAAAACAAGTACAATTGATCACCAACCAGAGATTTACAGTAAAATATTACCAAAATAAATAACAAGAAATAATCGTAACCCTGGACAGGAATACGTTTCGTTTAGGGGAAAGACAATTAATATTCGGTGGCAAATATAATTTGGAAAACTTTCAAAAACAATAGCTAAGCACTTTTAGATCAAAATAATAATTGATTAAATATGAAATACCTGTTTGCAAACGTTTGCGAAGGCTCTAAAAAAAATCAGATTTTTCTGGTCGATTCGCGTAATACCAGGTTCGTGTCGATATAAAATATTTCACCATGACCAATTCTTTTGGCTTCGATCCGCTCCAAAAGAACGATTGCTGCTTTTGTACCCATCTCGTATCCATGCTGATCGACAGAGCTCAGGGTCGGAGTAGTAATATCCGAATAACTTCCTGCTGAAAATCCCATAACCGCAACTTTATCAGGTATGGCGATACCCATCTTTTGCAAGGTTTTCATTACTCCAACAGCAGTCAGGTCATTTACAGCGAAGATACCATCTGGTGGTGTTGGAAGCTGGATCAATTTCCGGGTGGCAACAGCTGCAAGGTCAAATGAGTCAGCTTCAATTACATAACTTTCAAGGTAGGGAAGATTATACTCTTTTAGAGCCGCTTGATATCCCTCCAGCCTGTATTTCCCGATTCCAAGAGAAACCGGGGCAGCTAAATGTGCAATCCTTTTACATCCGGACTCAATTAAATGCGAAACCGCGTTATATGCCGCTTTTTTATCGTCAATAATCACACTGTCGGAATCGAAACCGTCAGGAACCCGGTCAAAAAAGACCATTGGGATTCCACTCTCTTCAATCATTTGCAGGTGAGTAAAGTCATTCGTTTGTTTCGATATGGAAATCAGGGCCCCTTCAACCCGGTTTAATAAGAACGCTTGCGTATTGATGATCTCTCTTTCGTATTTCTCGTTCGATTGACAAATCATTACATTGTATCCCGCATCATAGGCCACATCTTCAATGCCGCTGATGACTGAAGAAAAAAAATAGTGAACCAATTCCGGAATGATTACCCCGATCGTATTAGTTCTGCTGCTTTTCAACGATAGGGCCACTGCATTGGGTTTATAATGAAGCTTTTTGGCAAGTTCATTAACCGCAATCTTCGTCTCCCTGCTGATATCTGGATGGTCCTTCAACGCTCGCGAAACGGTCGATGGTGATATTCCTAGCGCTTTTGCTATATCTTTTATGGTAACCTGAGAGCTCATCGATTCGTTTAGTTCAGTTGAAAATTGACTTTACTAAATTATACATTAATTTCCGGACTAACAACACTAAAGTTTATGTCGTAATCAGATTAAATTCAATTGGTAGGAGGGGAAATCCCTCTCCTTTTTTTAATCGAATTTAAAAACATGTTGTATAACATGTTTGACGCAAACGTCACCGCAAACGTTTGCATTATAAAAATCTGATTTTCACAAAATAAGTCTTGTTAATTAACGTTAAAAGTGTTTTACTTTGCAACACCAAAATGAACAAGGGAAAGTTTCATTTAGGTAAGAGGTTGATATTCAAAAGAATATATGTTTTAATGCCTTTACAGGTGAAAAAAATTGAACCATGATTTATGAACCATTAATTTGAAGCACATGAAATTGGAAATTGTAAAAATGAAAGCTATTTGGTTTTTTCTATTTGCATTGCTGACATTGTCGGTATCTGCCCAGGAGAGATCAATTACTGGTAAAGTTACCGATGCTACTACTAAAGAAGGACTTATAGGGGTGACTGTTTTGATTGAGGGAACATATACCGGTACAGTTACCGATATTGATGGGAATTACACAGTCAAGGTGGCTCCTAATGCAAAACTCGTTTTTTCATTCGTCGGATATCAATCTCAAGCATTACCTGTTGGTACGCAATCGATACTGAATGTTGCCTTACAGACTGAACTCAAGGGACTCGATGAAGTTGTTGTAATCGGATATGGGACAGTAAAGAAATCGGACGCAACTGGCTCTGTAAGTACTGTAAGTTCAAAAGATTTCAATAAGGGGGCAATGACCTCTGCCCAGGACCTGATTGTTGGGAAAAGCGCGGGTGTTGTAATTACCAATGGTGGTGGTCAACCGGGAGCAGGATCTACCATCCGTATACGTGGTGGTTCTTCTTTGAACGCCTCCAACGATCCTTTAATTATCATTGATGGTGTTCCAATTGATAATAATAATGTCTCTGGGAGTTCAAATTTTCTCTCCTTTATTAATCCTAACGACATCGAAACATTTACTGTTTTAAAAGATGCCTCGTCAACAGCTATTTATGGATCTAGGGCATCGAATGGTGTAATTCTGATTACTACAAAAAGTGGAACTGTCGGCAGCCCGATGAAAATTGTTTTTAACGGAAATTCTTCAGTCGGTAAAGCCATTAAATTTATGGATGTTTATTCAGGCGATCAGATCCGACAAATTGCATCAGCACACAAAGAATTATTTGGCGCCGATACGTTCACAAAACTGGGTTCTTCGAGTACGAACTGGCAGCGTGAAATTTTCCGTCCTGCCGTTTCTCAGGATCATAATATCAGTGTTTCGGGCGCCTATAAAAACCTTCCATACAGGGCCTCCATTGGTTATACCGACCAAAATGGTATAATGAGGAATACCGAAATGAAACGATATACCGCTTCTCTTAACTTAAATCCAATCTTATTAAACGGCAGTTTAAAAGTGAATATTAACGCTAAGGGGATGAATACGGATAATGATTTTGGGGATACCGGTGCACTGGGTTCTGCAATCAATATGGATCCGACTCAACCTATCTATGACAATAGCGTTATTGGGAAAACGAAGTCTGCTGGTTATTTTCAATGGAGCAATTACGGAGCTAATTTGGGTACTCCAAACCCTGTCGAGCAGTTAATTATGGCCGATAACCGTTCGAATGTTAAAAGGGGTATTGCAAATCTCCAGTTGGATTATAAAGTCCCCTATTTAACCGGGCTAAAGGCTAATCTGAATCTGGCTACAGATTTTACAGAAGGTAAAGGGCATAATAACAGGCCAACTACTTCTCCCTCTAATCTGATTGCACCGCTGGAATGGGGTAAATTAAATAATTTCAACGGTAGGAATTACAATAATCTGCTCGATTTCTATTTGAACTATTCAAAAGAGTTCAGTAAAATTTCAAGTAAAATTGATGCCACTGCCGGTTATTCATGGCAGCATTTCAAACGTGATGGCAATAGTTATACACGCGGAGTTGTTGATGCCACACACAAATATCAAATGGCAGACAGTACCTCCTTCATAACTGAAAATTACCTCGTTTCGTTCTTCGGACGTTTGAATTACACCTTTAAGAATAAGTATCTACTTACTGCAACTGTTCGTGATGATGGTTCTTCCCGTTTTGCCAAGGGCAATCAGTGGGGCCTTTTTCCATCAGCAGCTTTTGCATGGAAAATCAAGGAGGAATCGTTCTTGAAGGATGTTAATGCAGTTTCTGATTTGAAATTGAGATTGGGCTGGGGGGTAACAGGTCAGCAAGATATTGGTAATGATTATCCGGCTCAGGCGACCTATAAAACTTCCTATTCCGGTTATTATTATCCTATTGGAGGAGTCTATCTTCCCACGCTTCGTCCAAACGCTTATGATCCAAATATCAAATGGGAAGAGACCACCACCTCAAATATTGGTCTTGATTTTGGTTTTCTCAAAGATCGTATTACAGGTTCCGTTGATCTCTATAACAGGGTTACCGATAATCTGTTGAATACGGTAACAGTTCCAAGTGGCAGTAATTTTTCCAATACATTGCTCACAAATGTGGGTAGTCTTGAAAATAAAGGGGTTGAATTCTCTCTGAATGTGACTCCGATCTCAAAAAATGACGTTTCGCTGGTGTTTGGATTTAATTTTACCTACAATAAGAACAAAATCACCAAGTTGCTGATCTCTGATGATCCAAATTACATCGGTGTTCTGTATGGAGACGGGATGACTGGAACCAAGCAAGTGACAAGGGTTGGCTACCCTGCCTACTCGTTCTTCTTGAACAAACAGGTTTATGATGCAAGTGGTAATCCTATTGAAGGACTCTATGTTGATCTTTCGGGAAAGGGAGGAACAGTGAATGGAAACAATGCGGATAAGTATATTTACAAAAATCCTACCCCTGATTATTTGATGGGTTTCTCTGCCCGTTTAAATGTCAAAAAATTTGACTTGTCGGCATCTGCCCGTACAAATATCGGAAATTACGTCTATAATCAAAATGCAGCAGGTGCTTCATATGACCAGATGTATCAGATTGGTTACTGGAAGAATTTCCCGACCTACCTCAATGATACAAAGTTTGTAAAACGGCAGTTTACGAGTGATTATTTTGTGCAGAATGCTTCCTTCTTTAAGTTGGACAACGTTAGTGCAGGATATAATTTTGATGATGTGTATGAACATTTCAAAATACGTCTTAGCCTGACCGTTCAAAATGTGGCTACGATCACAAAATACAAGGGTATCGATCCTGAGGTTCCCGGGGGTATCGATAACAATTTCTATCCCAGACCTCGCACATACATGCTTGGCGTAAACATAACCTATTAATATTCTAATAATCAATAGATATGAATAAGAAAATTTTAATATTAGGATTTGTTCTTTCCTCATTGTTCGTTACTTCGTGTGTGAAAGATCTGAATGTAATTCCCCAAGATCCCAATACAATTCTAGCTGGTAACCTGGGTACTAATCCGGTTTACATGAAAGAGACTTTAGGCAAAATTTATGGCAGTTTCATCCTTCCCGGACAAAGCAGTTCAAAAGATGATGCAGATATTACTTCAGGTGATGTTTGGTTTTTTTGTATGGCCAGGGCGCTTTGGAATTGTCAGGAGATCACCACCGATGAGGCGATTAACGGATGGACCGATGTTGGTGTAAGCGATATCAATACCCAGACCTGGAGTGCCCAGAATCCATTTATAACAGCACTTTACCAGCGTTTAAGCCTTAGTATAACCTATGCCAACGACTTTATTAAGACGACCAATGGCAATACTGATCCTGCTGTAGTAAAATATAATGCAGAGGCCCGGTTTCTTAGAGCATTGGCCTATTCCTATTCAATGGACCTGTTTGCAAATCCCCCTTTTACAACGGATGCCGATGGAGTTGGAAAATTCTTCCCCAAACAATTGGATCCCGATTCTAAAGTGGGGAGAGCTAAATTGTTTAACTACATCGTATCGGAATTACATAGTATCGAGAATAAGTTACCGGCCCCTGATAAGTTTTCAGCGCAAGCCAATCAGGCTGCCTGCTGGATGTTACTGGCTAAGGTATATCTGAATGCGCAAGTTTACACGGGTACTGCAAAATGGGACAGCTGCAAAATCTATTGTGATAAAGTGATTAGTAGTGGTAAGTATTCACTGGCCAACAATTACAGACAGAATTTCAGTGCAGATAATGATGGCGCCACCAATCCGGAGATGATTTTTGCCTGGGCACAGGATGGAATTAACACTCAGGGAAATGGAGGAACCACATTTCTTATCGAATCGTGCAGCGATCCAAGATATATCCGGTCCGTAGATTTTCACGGACTAACTTCGAATGTTGACTGGAACGGGAACAGGGGGAGAAAGCAATTTATGAATGTTCTGGTAGATACCCTGGCCACTTATGGTAATGTTAAAATTCCTGCAACCGACACATTATTTGCACAGTGTAAAGACAAAAGGGTAATGCTGAAAATGAAAAAAAGCATGGATATTCCAAGTTCTTCATCAAATGGAGATTATGGCATTGGAGTCTATAAATTTACTGCAAAAAATGCGGATGGGAGCAAGGCTGCCAACTATAATCCAACTTTTGCCAGTACAGATTGGCCGGTTTTCCGTTATGCAGACGCATTGTTAATGAGAGCCGAAGCTTTGCATCGTACAGGTAATGACGCAAGTGCAATTGCTGACATCAATGCAGTCAGAACCAGGGCTTACGGTAATACCACCGGAAATATTACTGCATCCCAACTTACTGATCAATTCTTATTAAATGAACGTTGTAGAGAATTTTATTATGAATCCCAACGACGCACCGATCTGATCCGCTTTGGGCAATTCACAGATGGAACTTACCGTTGGGCCTGGAAGGGTGGAGCAATTAATGGTGCCGTCACTGATAAACATCTGAATATCTTTCCAATTCCGGGAGATGAGGTGTCTGCTAACCCAAATATTAAACAAAATCCTGGTTATTAATCTTTTAATCTTTAAACGATGAATAAAAATTTATTGATATATCTAACTTTCATTGGGTTAATTGGTCTTTTATCTAATTGCAAGAAAGATGAAATAAAAGTAGTCCTGTCGGCCAGTCCAATTGCTCCCACTATTCAGACAATGCCTGATCTGACCCTAAAAAGGGCCAAAGGAAATGATTCGCTGACATTTGTCGGTACAGCTGTTGATCCTGGTTTCCAGGCTTCTGTTACCTATTATCTTGAAGCTTGCGCAAAGGGAAACAATTTTCTGGATCCGATTCCAATTGTAAACGGGATTAAGGATGCGCAGATGAAAATTACGATAAGTGCACTGAATGGAATTTTTCTGAAAAAATTCCCTGCCGATCAGGTTACTGCTGTTGATTTTCGTATCCGGGCTGTTTTATCTCAGGATGCAGGAACTGGTTATACCCCATTAGTTTACAGTTCTGCGGTCAGAACAGCAGATGTAACTACCTATGGTTTACCTCGTTTGGATGTGATCGGATCGGGCATTACCCAGAAAATTGAATCAGCTTTGGGCGATGGCAATTACCTGGGCTTTGTGAAACTGGACAAAACAAAACCGTTTACATTAAAAGATCCGGATACGGGCACTATTTATGGCGTCAACGGTACTGTCCTGGCAGTAAATGGTGCGGCAATGACTGTAACAGATAACGGATGGTATAAATTAACTGTAGATACAAAAGGGAATACCTATAAACTAGATCCTTATATGGTTGGATTAATTGGAGATGCTACTCCGAATGGCTGGAGTGCCCCCGATTCAAAATTTGACTATAATGCCTCTACCGGGCTTTGGACCATTACTCTCAATCTAGTAGCAGGTACTGTAAAAGTTAGATATAATGATACATGGGGTGCCATCAATTTGGGCCTTGGTGATGCTACTCACCCTGGTTATTCGTTAACTAATTTGTGGAATGATGGCGGAAGTCAGAATATTCCTATAGCTTCAGCAGGTAACTATACTATCCAGGTGTATATTGGAACGTCTACCTATAGCATGACTATAACAAAAAATAACTAATCGGGTATAAGATTAGATAGTATTCAATTAATACATTGATATACAATTATATAAATTAAGTATGAAAAATATTTTTATCAAGAGGATATTAGGTATCCTGGCTATTGCTTTGCTCATTTTGGGCGGTTGTAACAAGGAAAAATCAGGGATTAAATTAGATCCGAAGCTCTCCACTTCTCAGTTTTCGAATGTAAAATCCGATTCTGTAACTATCGTTTGTTTTGTGGTTGCTGAAGGGGATGGATTATCAGAAAGGGGTGTTTGTTATGGTACTGCTACTGCTCCAACAACCGCAAACAACAAGGTTGTTTATACCACGGCAGTCACCGGTGCAACATATACCGTGAAAATAGGTGGACTTAACTATGCGACAAAATATTATGCACGAGCCTACGCAATTGGTTCCGCAGGTACTATTTATGGTGAAGAAGTCACTTTTACGACCTTGTCTGTGTCTCCAAAGCTTACAACTACTGTTATTTCCGCGATTACCGGCACAACTGCAACTGGTGGTGGTAATATTACCGATAATGGTGGCGAAGCGGTAACTGCCCGGGGCGTATGCTGGAGTACTGTTCACAATCCAACAATAGCAGACAGCAAAACAGCTGACGATAAAGGAAGTGGTCTGTTTACAAGCGGTCTCACAAACCTTTTGGGAAAAACGACCTATTATGTAAGAGCTTATGCGACCAATAAAATAGGTACATCCTATGGTGCCGAGGTAACTTTTACAACTTTAGTTGCAAAACCTACACTTACAACAACTGCCATTACCGGAGTTAATGCTTCGGGAGCATCTTCGGGTGGAAATATCACTTTTGATGGGGGTGGTGCTGTTACCGCAAGAGGTGTTTGCTGGAGCACGACTGCAGATCCTACGGTTGCTGATAGTCATACAAGTGATGGAACTGCTACTGGTATTTTCACAAGTACACTTACCGGTTTAAAAGTAGCCACAACTTACCATGTTCGTGCTTACGCTACAAATTCTGCCGGTACTGGTTATGGTTCAGATGTGACATTTATGACTTTCCCAACTGCGATTTATGCATTGGGCGATGGTACTGCAGCTGGTTGGGACAATAATGGAGCTGTTAAACTTGAACAATCCTCAACCCCCGGTATTTATATTGCAACTTTGGATTTAGGAGCTGCCAAAAGTATGAAATTCATCAGTACGCTGGGTCAGTGGCAACCGCAATGGGGCCAGGCTACAGGAGCTGCTGCCGGCACATTGGGTGTTAATCTGGGTGGCGGATCTGATCCCGAGGCCATTACCACTCCTGCCGAGGCCGGAAAATACAAGGTAACTGTGAATCTGGGTGCGATGACCTGGAAAATCGAACCGCTCTTCCCTGCAGCTTTGTTCATGATAGGCGATGGTGTTGGCGGTTGGACCTGGGCAGATGTTAACCTTCCAATGGTCCCGGTCAACGGCCAACCTAATCTATTCTGGAAAATCGTTTGGTTGAATGGTTCTGGTTTCTTCAAATTTGCTCCTCAGAGAGACTGGATCAATGATTTTGGCAGAGCAGGCGACGCCATAGGCGGGGTTTATAACAAAGGAGGAAGTGATATTCCTGTTCCCGGGACAGCAGGGTATTATATGATAGTTGTTGATTTGACTGCAAATAAAATTGCGATAGCCGATCCAAAAGTATATTTAATGGGTGGCACAATTGGATCATGGGATACCTCAAATCCCGCAGGTTTATTTACAGTTGATAATGCCAACAGCCTGGTTAAGATTACCAAGACGATGGAGGCAAATGAGGTGAGATTATATGCATGGCATCCTTGGTTTTCAGATTGGTGGAGGTCCGAATTCATCATCCTGAATGGCAAAATCGAATTCCGTGGAAATGGTGGTGATCAATCCAGGGTTTCGGTTACTGCCGGATCACATACGATTAATTTGAATTTCATAACCGGTGCCGGCGCTATTCAATAATTGGAAACTTTAAATGCACTGAAATAATTAGATTACCCTGTCAGATATGAAACTGGCAGGGTATTCTGATAATTTAGTCCGATGGAGTTGTCCTTTTTTCGGTAGGCTCTTTTTTTATCAAAGAATGAATGTTGTCATGAAACGAATCTGTTTCCTTATCTTATCCATACTCCTACCTGTTACCATTTTTTGCCAGGTAACCACAAATCCTGCGTTGCCTATTATCACCAAACCGGTAACCATTATCTTTGATGCCACGCAGGGGACAGCTGGATTAAAAGATTTTACAGGTGATGTTTATGCTCACACAGGAGTGATCACCAATAAGAGCACATCGGCATCAGATTGGAAATACGTTCTTGCCAACTGGACCTCTAATATACCCAAGGCCAAACTCACACGAGTGACCGCGAATACCTATACACTTGAAATTACTCCCGATATCCAAAGTTTTTATGGTGTGCCTGCAGGAGAAGTGATTAAACAGATCGCCTTTGTATTCAGAAGTGCTGATCAGAGTAAAGAAGGCAAGGCAACTGGTTCCAAAGATATTCTTGTTGACGTATTTAGTGAAGGTTTAAATGTAGGGATTACCAGTCCAACAGGTAATAACATCCTGACACCCGGATCAAATCTCACTTTTGCTGCTTCCGCAACCGGAGCAACTGAAATGCGACTTTATCAGAATACCAATCTTGTGAAGACGGTCTCAGGTAACCAACTGTCAAATACGTTCAATTTTACTCAACCTGGAGACTATTGGCTGAAAGTGATTGCTACTGATGGTACAAAAACAGTTACAGATTCTGTTTTCGCAAATGTTTTGGGAGATCAGATCATGGAGACACTTCCTGCCGGAGCAAAAAAGGGGATCAACTATATTGATCAGCAAACAGTCCGACTGGTTTTATGGGCTCCTTATAAGTCTTATGTTCATGTGATTGGTGAATTTAACAAGTGGACTCCATCATCAGCCTTCCGGATGAAACGATCCGGAGACTATTTCTGGATAGACTTTTCAGGCCTTACTCCCGGAAAAGAGTATCCATTCCAGTACCTCGTCGATGGTTCTCTGAAGATTGCCGATCCCTATACAGAAAAGATACTGGATCCTGATAATGATAAATATATCCTATCAGATACTTATCCCGATTTAATCGCTTATCCGGTTGGTAAGACTTCAGGAATTGCCAGCGTTATACAAACAAATCAACCTTCATATTCCTGGCAAATAAGTAATTATGCTCCTTCAACTGCAGATACAATGATTGTCTACGAGTGTCATGTACGCGACTTTGATGCCCTGCACTCTTACACTGGAGTGATCAATCATCTCGATCATCTGAAAGAACTGGGTGTAAATGTTTTGGAGTTAATGCCCGTCAATGAGTTTGAAGGAAATTCCAGCTGGGGTTATAATCCATCTTTCTATTTTGCCCCTGATAAATACTATGGTCCTAAAAACGATCTGAAGCGACTCGTCGATGAGTGCCATAAACGGGGTATTGCCACAGTAATCGATCTTGTGTTAAACCATTCCTATGGACAAAGTCCGTTTGTTCAGCTCTATTTCAACAATTCAACATTAAAAGCAACCTCTCAGAATCCCTGGTACAATATTCAGAGCAATTTTGAAAATACCCAGGCTCAGTGGGGATACGATTTTAACCATGACAGTCCGGCAACACGAGAACTCGTGGATAGTATTGGTTCCTTCTGGATGAACCAATATAAAATTGATGGGTTTCGTTTCGATTTTACCAAAGGTTTTTCAAATAACTTTAAACCTTTGGCTACCGATGCCTGGGGAAATCTTTACGATGCTCAGCGGATCGCAAATCTGGAACGGATGGCCAGCGAAATTTGGAAGCGGAAACCGGGCGCTATTGTAATTTTTGAGCATCTTTCAGACAATTTAGAAGAAAAAGAGCTTGCCAACTTTGGTAAAGGGATTCTTTTATGGGGGAATATGAATGGAAATGCAACAGAGGCGGCTATGGGTTATAATGATGCCGGAAAGTCAGACCTAAGCTGGCTCTCATATATCAACCGGGGGTGGAATAAGCCATCGTTAGTGGGATATATTGAAAGCCATGACGAAGAGCGTTTATTATATAAGTGCCTTACCTATGGAAATAGTTCCGGATCGTATGATATTAAAACATTGCCGGTTGCATTAAGCAGGGCGGCGCTCACGGCAACGCTGTTTTTCCCGTTGCCCGGTCCTAAAATGATCTGGCAGTTTGAAGAACTGGGGTATGATTTTTCGATTGATACCAATGGCAGATTAGGTGAAAAACCAATTCACTGGGAGTATAAAAATAATACAGATAGGGGACAGCTATTTCAGGTCTTCTCTAAGTTGTTTGGTCTGAAAAAAAAGTATCCAATTTTTGCCACATCCAATTTCACCCAGTCACTTAGCGGTGAGATCAAATGGATAAAACTTAGTCTTAACGGAGAATATGTATTAATTGCAGGTAATTTTGGTGTAACAAGTGTAAATGCACCACTGGAATTTCAGAAAACCGGAACCTGGTATGACTATTTCGGACAAAAATCGTTAACCGTTACGGCTGCTTCGCAATCTGTGACACTTGCTCCCGGAGAGTACAAACTCTATTCTACCCAGAATTTCGGATCTACCGTGACTGCTGTTGTAACGGGGTATGAAAATCAGAATGACCTGATAATCAGTCCAAATCCAGCGACCAACATCATTAATGTCTACTCTGCTGAGGGCTTAACACGTATAGAAATTTATGCCATGACAGGAAGTAAAGTGAAGGAATTTCAATTGTCAAGTGTTCCGTATACTGATAACGAGATTTATATCGGAGATCTCCATTCGGGTATTTATCTCCTGAAAGCTGCGAATGCCAAGGGTGGGACTCTTCTTAGAAAAGTAATAAAAAATGGTTTATAGCTGGCTGATTTTCTATTTTTTACTTGTGCAGTAATCAGCCGCAATTTTAAGTTTGCACATAACATCGTCCATGTGTAAGGGTTTGGAGATATAATCATTCATCCCATTGTGGAGGCACTCCTCCCTGTCACTTGACATTGCATTAGCCGTCATAGCAATGATAAAAGGTTGCTCAATAGTCATCTTACGAATAGCCTGTGTCGTTTCAAATCCATCCATTTCAGGCATCCGAACATCCATCAAAATGACATCGTATTGTTTCTGATGGATCGAATTAAGAACCTGTGTTCCATCTGTAGCGGAATCAACCTGATAGCCAAGTTTGTGTAATATTCTCTCAATTAGTATTTTATTGACAAAATTATCCTCAGCAATAAGAATATTTAACGGATAATGTTCAGCAAATGAGTCTGACAGTATTCCGCTATGCGGATCTTCTGCTACACCATACAAGTTTTCAGGAGCTGATATCATAAAAATGCTTTTAAGAATTGTTTGACCGGTTAACAACTTACCTAAAGTTAATGATCCGATGAATGACAATATTCGAAGCAAATATAATGATAAAAACAAAATATTATTTACAAAAACAAAAAATATTTACAAAATAAAAATGCAGCGTCAGAAATGTAAATATATTTTACATTTCTGACGCTGCATTTTTAGCGGCATTTTTAAGTACATTAATAATATCAGTAATACGGATTGGTTTGGCTACAAAATCGTTCATCCCCATTTTGAGACATTCTTCTTCGTCCTGCGACATTGCATTGGCTGTTAGGGCAATGATATATGGTTGGTCAAAAGGCATCTGACGAATAAATTGTGTGGTCTTAAATCCATCCATCTCAGGCATTTGGATATCCATTAAGATAACATTAAAGTTCTTCTTTTTCAATGCGTCAATTACCTGAATACCGTTCTCGACAATGGTTGTTTCATAGCCTAATTTTTGAAGCATTCTTGCAATCAGTTTCTGATTGATTAAATTATCCTCAGCGATTAGAATTCTTAATGGATAATCCTTTGCAAAAGAATCATAAACAATTCCTGCTTGGGGTACTGCAGAATCTTTGGACACTTTCCCTGATGCGAAGATCTGCTGAAGACTTTTGTGTAGTCGCTTTTGTTTGACGGGCTTGGTCAGAACTGCGGTAAACAAATCGGAATAGGTTTTCATTGTTTCATCACCAATTGTACTCATTAACAGGATTGAAGGCGGATTTTCAAATCCTTTGATTGTTTTACACAGATCATCTATCCTCCTATCGGAAATCTGTTTATCAGCAATAACTACATCAATTGATCCCTGTTCACCATGTTGAATAATCGAAAGTGCTTCACTCGCTGTGGAGCACACATACGTGACTAATTTCCAGTTGTCTAACTGTGTTTTAATGATTTCACGGTTTTTTTTATTGCCTCCGACAATAATAATTTTCTGCCCCTCGAATTGCGGGAGCTCTTCAGGTGGGGAAAGGTGTTTGACTTTGCTTACAGAACTTCGAACCGTAAATGTGAATGTGGAGCCTACTCCGGGCTGGCTTTTAACACTGAACTCTCCTCCCATCAGTTTTACAAGCCGGTCGGAAATAGCAAGTCCTAATCCTGTTCCACCATACTGACGGGTTGTTGAAGGATCGACCTGTGTAAAGGCATCGAACAGATTTACGATTTTATGTTCAGGAATTCCGATTCCCGTATCACTGACCTGAAATGCCAATGTAACATTCTTGCTCACGTTATCCTGCCCAACATGGTAAATCTCAAGGTATACTTCACCAAAGTTTGTAAACTTTATTGCATTATTAATCAGATTAATAAGGATTTGTTTCAATCTTAACGCATCACCAAGAATCTGAGGTGGAACATTGGGATAAATTTGGAAGAGCAGATCAATCCCTTTATTGGCAGCCTTATGAGAAAAGAGATCCATGACCTCCTCGATACAGGTGCGTATCTCGAAATCCTCCTGTTCCAACTCCATATTGCCAGATTCGATTTTGGAGAAATCAAGAATATCATCAATTACGGAGATCAGATTATCTCCACAGGTTATTATCGTGTCAGTATACTCTTTTTGTTCCGGAGTTAGGGGAGTCTGTGCAAGCAGGGATGACATTCCGATAACTCCGTTCATTGGAGTACGAATTTCATGGCTCATGGTTGCCAGAAATGTACTTTTTGCATAATTTGCATGTTCAGCATCCCGTCTGGCGTTCTGCTCCATAATTTTTTGCTCCCGGAGTTCTTCAGACTGTATCTGTAATTCAGTATTGAGCGCTTTTAGTTCTTTGGATTGTTGTTCAACCCGGGCAGTCCTTTCCTTTACCTCTTTTTCCAGTTTCGCTCTTTGAAGATTTATCGATTTCATACGATATTTGAACAGGCCAAATAGGGAGCCTAGAATAAAAATCAGGACCAGTATCCGAAACCACCAGGTCAACCAGTAAGGGGGGATAATGGTCAATTGAAGTATTTTTATTTCTGGGGACCATTCCCCGGATCTGGTTTGGCATATCACCGAGAATTCGTAGTCCCCCGGATTCAGGTTAGTGTAGGTCGCAGAATTTTGATTTGTTACTACGTTCCAATCCTTGTCAAATCCGTGGAGTTTATAAGCATAGCTCTTATTTAAAGGAGCGGTATAATCGAGCGCTGCAAAACCTAAAGTAAATACGGTTGCACGATAAGGGAGTATTAATGATTTTGTTTCTGAAATATCCGTTTTTAGTGGAGAGCGGTCCTTATCATTCTTTGCGATTGAAACACTTTTATTGAAAATCTCAAAATTGGTAAGTACAATCCGCGGATTATACCCTTTTTCAATTATCATGTCAGGAGAAAACGCATTATACCCGTTTATACCGCCAAAATAGAGAATTCCGGATTTTCCGGCAAGTGCCGAATGAGGTTTGAACTCATCTGCCTGTAATCCATCCTCTGTTGAAAAGTTTCTGATTAATTTACTTTTTGGATCATATCTGGAAATTCCTTTATTTGTACTAACCCAAATATTTCCCTTTTGATCTTCCAATGCTGCATTGATACATTTGCTTGCGAATTTGTTTTTACTTTCAACTGGGATAAACAGTTGGTTAACAGGATCATAAAAGTTAAGCCCACCACTGAGGGTGCAGGCATAGATTAATCCTGAACTTGTCTCTAAGAAATGGTGTATTGAGTTGCTTACTAGTGTGTTGTTTTCTCTGTTGAAACGAATAAAACCATTTGACCCGGGCTTTAAAAGGTTGATCCCACCATCGAAAGTTCCAATCCAGATGTTGCCTTTCCTGTCTTCCAGGATGTCACTGATCTCATCACTACTTATGCTGGTTAAATCATTTTTGTTGAATCTGAAATGTGTAAATTTATTTGATCGTTCGTCGTAGATATTTAACCCGCCCCCATGCGTCCCAATCCACACCTTGCCATCCCTTGTAATTTTAATGGCATAAACATTATTGTTGTTTAATCCTGAAATCTTATTTTGATTGTTCCCAAAGTGCCTGAACTTACCGGTATTATAATCATATTTATTTAATCCATCCCCCCAGGTACCAATCCAAAGGTTATTTTTTGAGTCTGAGGCCATCGTGATGATATAGTTTCCTGAAATGCTATTTCCTCCGGATTGATGTTTATAAAGAAACGATGCTCCGCTCTTCCTGTTAAACCGGTTCAGACCTCCACCATCGGTCCCAATCCATAAATTGTCATCTTTATCCTCTAAAATACTAAGAACAAAGTTATTTGAAAGACTTCCTTTCGAAGAATTGTGCTTATAATGAGTAAAGAGATTCGTGTTTTTCTTGTGCAGGCAAATACCTCCTGCAAATACTCCTACCCACATGTTCCCCTCTTTATCTTTGGTGATTACATCGGCAGAGTTTGTCGACAAACTCCGGTCATCGATTTCATCATTTTGAAAACTCCTGAATTTGCCCGATTTGTAATCGAAAAGGCTAATTCCTCCATTTTCGGTTCCAATCCAAAGAGTTTTATTGTCATCTTCATTGATACACTGGATGTCATTTTTGGATAATGAGTTGGGATCAGCTGAGTTCTTAAAGTGTTGAAATTTAACAGTATCATAATTAAAGAGATTTAGTCCATCACCCCTGGTTCCAATCCATAACCGTTTATGGCTATCCTCAAATATGGCACTAATATAATCTCCCGATATGGCATCGGGCACTTGTCTGTTGCTTTGATACCGGATAAAAGTACTGTCTTTACTCACAAACCGGTTCAATCCTCCATTCATTGTCCCAAACCAAAAATTTCCACGGCTGTCGGCAAAAGCGCTCGTTAAGTTATTGTCACTTAGAGAAGTGCGATCATTGTTTTTATGGAAAAAGGAGGTAAAATGGTCTGTGACGGGATCAAACAAATTAAGACCGTCACTTGAGGTAATCCAGAATTTTCCGGTACCGTCGTCCAAAATATTGTTGATCGTATTATCCGAAACACTGTTGGGGTTTGACGGATTATGAAGATAATGCTTAAACCGGTTCTTTAGACGGTCAAATTTATTAAATCCTCCGCCATGGGTAGCAATCCATAAATTACCTTGTGAATCTTCCAGAATATTCCTGACATAGTTGTTACTTATGCTACAAGAATCGGTTTCATCGTTATAGAAAACCTTAAATTGATGGCCGTCGTAACGGTTTAATCCATTCTCCGTTCCAATCCAGATAAAACCCCTGCTATCCTGCATAATGCACAAAGGGTTAAGGTCTGATATCCCCTGCTTTGTACCTATCCTCTCAAAATTAAGCTGCTTATTCTGGGTAAAGGCCAATAATGAAACAAACTGAGCAATTATAAATATAAGGTATTTGCCGAATTTCATTAATATTTAGTAAATCAGTTAAGCAAATGTAACAAAAACTTACACGTTTGATAAATTAATTAGCTGAAAATAAGCTTGAAATTTAGGTAATGGGGAAATATTTACATGAAATAAAAGAGAAGAGAAATCGCAAGACCCAAAACTATAAGGACGGAAAAACTTATGATTAATTTCTTCCTTATACCTTTACTGCTGATTGTAATGGCATAAATCATTTTCAGGATGTTATTACTGTTTGTTGCATTTATAATTGCCAATATAACAGTCGATTCAGTGATTCCTCCAGTATGTTGAAGGAGATTAAGCAAAAAAGGATCGATATCGGTAATTCCAACAACATATGCCATAGTAGACACACCAGCGTTTCCATATGCTTTCATGACATACTCGGTAAGAATTGCAAAAAACACGAACAACAATCCAAAAACAGCAGCAGTTTTAAGTTCAAGCGGATTTTTATTGACTGCTATGGTCTTATTCTCTTCCGTGGATGGTGAGATTTGCTTTTCATTTTTGTTCGGGATCTTCGAAAGTATTTTACAAACAACAAATAAAAGAAGGAAAGGAATCGATAGGGTTGTTGCAATTTTTGGATTAAAAAGAAATGCCAAAAACAGTATTCGTAAGTACATCATCCCGTTAGCCATCATTATTGCTGATACCGCTTTTGAGCCGGCGCTCTCCTTTTTATCCAGCCTGGCTATGATGACTGTTGTGGCAGTGCTACTGTACAGGCCGCCAAGAATTCCAGTAAGCATAATTCCGGAATCGGGAAAAACAAATTTCTGAAGGAGGTAACTGATGTATGAAACTCCTGAAACCACCACTACAGCTAACCAGATTTGGTAAGGGGAAATAGAGATCTGTTCAGAAATGGGCTGATCGGGTAGAAGCGGCAAAATAATCCCTGCAAATGCTATAAACTTGGCAAGGGTAATAAACTCCTCCTCGGATGCTTTCTTTGAAAGATTGATGAAATTACTTTTCAGTTCTGTCAAAATCAAAATTACAACCACAAAGGAGAGCAGTAGCCATACCGGTTGTGTGAATACCATGATGGGCAGACAGTAAGTCAGAAGTGCCAGAATAGAACTTGTTAACCCATAATTCTGATGCTGATGGATCTTCTGAAAATAGTGAATAGCCAAAAAAAAGGCGGTAATCACCAGTCCCGTAAGGAAAGGGAGGTACGATTTTGGGTCAGCAATAAACAACACATATCCTAATAACCCAATAAAAGTGAAAGTCCGGTCAGTTCCGAACAGAAGTTCTTCATTTTCGGTGATATGATGCCGTCTCTGCTCCAATCCGATAATCAGGGAGAAGACCAGAACGAAAAAAAACGCAATGAATTCTTTGGGGATTAGATGCTGAATCGACATACCTCAATCAGATAAAAAACAAAGATATTCAATAATTCAGTATTTTAAGCAATTAAAGAGGATATTTGTAGAACAGCAAAAGGGCAACCGGCGACTTGCTGCTAACCAGGACCCGTCAATATACGAAGATATAATATTACTCGATCTTGAACCCTACCTTCTTCAGATCCTCCCAATAATCCGGGTACGATTTTGAGATAACCAATGGATCATCGATGATTATTTCGGGATATACCATCGCAGCCGGTGCAAATGCCAATGCCATTCTGTGATCATGGTAGGTTTTAATTACAGGGGGATGATTTTTAAGACTTTCATCAAATATTCCATCCCAAGCGAGCTCTCCGGATCCAGGCTCCGTGAAAATGGCTCCCAATTTCGTAACTTCATTCTGCAAAGCTGCAATCCGATCGGTCTCCTTTATTTTTAAGGTTGAGAGTCCTTTAAAATGGAACGGAATTTTTTTGCAAAGTGAGAGAACGGCAAAGGTTTGGGCAATATCTGGATTCTCGATAAAATCCAGCTTCATATCCCTCACTTTCTGAAAGGTCATCTTTGTGAGGCGAACATTATTCCCTTCTTGTTTCGAGGTAACACCAAAATATCTTTCGAACCATTCCGCCTGAGAGGCATCTCCCTGCAAGCTTTGTAGTTGTAATCCTCTCAGAAGCAGATTACATTTGTCTGAAAGTGCGGCCATGGAATACCAATAGGAGGCGCCTGACCAGTCGGCTTCTACCGAGAACTTTACCGGGCGGTAGTTTTGCTCTTCGATATTGATCGTATCACCTTTCCAATTGTAATGGACGCCAAATATCTCCATCAGCTTTAACGTGAGATCAATATATGGTCTGGAAGTGACCTGATTCAGTAACTTTAAAGTCATCCCCCCCTGGATGGTAGGCGCAATCATTAAAAGGGCCGAAATATATTGGCTACTGATACTTCCATCAAGTTCGATCATTCCCCCTTTTAAAGATGTTCCAAGTATACGTATTGGAGGAAAACCCTCATTCCCAATATATTCAATAGAGGCACCAAGTTTTCGCAATGCGTCAACCAATATCCCAATTGGGCGCTGCTTCATCCTTTCCGAACCAGTCAATGTCCACTCCCCAACTATTTTTGACAGAAAGGCAGTAAGAAATCGCATTGCCGTTCCCGCATGGCCAATATCAAAATGGTTGGTATCGGAATTCATAACAGCTTCAAGCACTTTAGTGTCGTCGCTATCCGATAGATTATCAATATGATATGGAGAATATGCCAACGAATTAATAATCAGTATCCGGTTGCTGATGCTTTTTGACGAAGGGAGAGTGACTTCTCCAATCAGTGTTTTATTGGGCTTGCTAATTTTATATTGCATGGAGAATACTCAGATGTTCATTTTTTTGAAGTAATCGAGCGCCTCAAATATGAGGGTCTTATCGCAGTTTTGGTTGATGGAAACGTCTCCTAATGATGGAATCAGTGTAAAATTGACGCGCGCCCCTTCATTCTTTTTATCGTGCGTCATCAATTGATATAGCTGTTCATACTGTTTTTCATCAATGCTGTATTTGCCATAAATTCCAATCAGCCAGTCAGAAAATTCATTAACTTTCTCTAAAGGGAGGTTACAGACCTTGTGAGAAAGGTATAGTTCTGCAATCATACCATAAGCTACTGCATAGCCATGGAGGATCGGGTGATCGGAATATAATGCAAAACTTTCGAAAGCATGGCCGATGGTATGGCCGAAATTAAGCGCCTTGCGGATATTCCGTTCGTTTGGATCCTGAAATACAAACGAATCTTTAATCGCAACCGACCTGGCAATTATTCCACGAAGTATTTCAAGATCAGGATTATTCAGATCAAAATTGCGTACTTCGTCCAAATGTCCGGGGGAATTGATCATCCCATGTTTGATCATCTCTGCATAACCTGAGATGAAATTTGCGGTATCGATGGTTTGCAGGAAGCGGGTGTCAATCAACACTGTAAGCGGCTGATTGATTACGCCGATCTCATTCTTTAATCCGTTAAAGTTGAAACCGGTCTTTCCCCCGACCGATGCATCAACCTGCGAAAGAAGAGTCGTTGGGATATTCACAAAATCTATCCCCCTTTTCATTGTCGAAGCGGCAAAACTGCCAAGATCGGTGAGCATTCCACCTCCAAGATTTACGATAAGCGATTTACGGTCAGCACCGTTTTGACTTAGAAAGAGCCATATTTTTTCAACGGAAGAGAGTTTTTTATTCTCTTCTCCGGCAGGGATGACCACTTTTTTTAAATATTCGAATCCTGGTGTTTTGTTGATAAGGGAACAACAAAACAGATCACAATTGTTTTCTGTTACCAGAAACAGTTTATCTTTGGGATAGTTGGAGAGTATCTTTCCGAGTTCATTTTCCACCTTGTTTGTTACGATGATGGACGCGTGATAATCAGGATAATTGTTCATCTTTAAGATTTATAGGGGCAAAGTTAAAATATTTTACTATTTTGGATTCCAAAATTGGAGTAAGGTGATTATTTAATAATGTTTGGTATGGATTATTGCAACGAGAAGGGGATTAAAAAGTTGAGAATGTTTTTGCTGATAACCGGGATCGCTTCGCTTCTTTCGATGGCTGTTCTCGTTGTTTTTGAGCAGTTTACTGTAATGGTCATACTGGCAGCTATTTTTTTAATCATTGTATTGGTGATAAATTTACTTAACTTTCAGTATGTGAAAATCACAGAAGAACGTAATAGATTGGTTGTCAGATATTATTCGGTTTTTGCTTTTGAAAGAAGTTTTGAAACCTTCGAATTTCCGGTAGCACAGCTCCGGAATATTGGTGTAACGAAATACTTCCTGGGGCTGAAATGGGATGTCACCTTTACCATCAGGGTGCAAAAAGGGCTTGCTGAATATCCACCGGTCAGCTTTTCTGCGATTCCTTTCAGGAAAAGATCTGAACTGGTGAGACAGCTAAAAAGTCTAATTCCTAAAAAGTAGTTATTTAACTAGTTACTAATCCCAAACCCCGTGAATTTTTTCGCCACATTTTTTACACTCCCCTTTTACCAGGTTTTTTTGAAGAATTGTAAATCCCCTCCTTTCAATAATAAGTTCATGGCATTTTGGACAGTAGGTATTCTGGGCTTCAAGACCAGGCACATTCCCAACATACACGTATTGTATCCCCTCGGAAATGGCAATCTCTCTTGCCTTGGTCAACACACCTATCGGAGTTGCAGATAACTGAGTGAGCTTGTGTTCAGGATGGAAACGGCTGAAGTGAAGCGGATAACCGGCGAGTCCGTTTTTTGCCAGCCAGTTGCACATCCGTCTGATCATGTCAAGATCGTCGGTCCACCCAGGAACAACAAGGTTGGTTATTTCGAGCCAAACCCCGAGTTCTGCCATAATTTTCAGAGTGTTCAATACAGGTTGAAGTGATCCGGCGCTTAGCTTAAGGTAGATATCGTTACTAAACGATTTCAGGTCAACATTGGCAGCATCAATGTATTTACAGAATTGGCGCAACGGCTCTTCGTTGATGTAGCCGGCTGTGACAAGAATATTTTTTATCCCTTGTTCTCTTGCCATCATCGCCGAGTCGAGGGTATATTCGTAAAAGGAGATAGGTTCTGAATAGGTGTAAGCGATTGATTCACATTTGTTGGCTATAGATTCAGCGATCAGTTTGTCGGGCATTAAATCGTAGTTCTGCGTCTCTTTGGGACTGCTCTGTGAGATGGTCCAGTTCTGGCAGTTCATACAGGCCAGGTTGCAACCAGCTGTGGCAATGGAAAGGGCTCTTGAACCAGGAAGAAAATGGTTCAATGGCTTTTTCTCAACCGGGTCGATGTTTACAGCACAGGGATTTCCATAGGCAATGGAGTAGATCTTCCCTTCGTGATTTACCCGGTTGTGGCATACCCCTGCCTCCCCTTCTTTAATAACACATTCATTGGGGCAGATCAGGCATTTGGCCCCCCTTGGAGTAGACGACCAATAGCGTCCCTCCTTACTCCATTTCCAGAGTTTGTCGCCAGGATTACCTGCAAAACTCATCAACGGAGAACAGGTGATAGCACCCGTGGCTGCCAATCCCTGTTTCAGAAATTCACGTTTATTCATTTCCTGAGTTGTCATAATAAATTGGACGGGTTAAATTCATTTTCTTCTTAAAGTTAAGAATATTCCAAATAGCAGGTTTAAGAAACTTATTGCAAGTACCGATGCTACAATACCCGTTTGGGGTACCAGATAGAGGGTTACAGCTAGGGCACCCAATGCCGATCCGAATAAATCGTAGCTGTAAATTCTTGCCGGGATCACTCCATAATTTTCTTTTTCGTTTAGGCTGGCCGTGGTGAACTGAAAACCAGTCAGGTATCCAATGGCAAGAGTTGTTGCCAAAAAGATGAAATAGATGATCACAGGGGTAAATTCAATCATTGAGGGAGAAAAGAGAAATAGCGGAATAATCAATGTGAAGATTCCCATGACAATCAGATTGATTGACAGGTAGTCTCTCCCTTTTGAATTTTTTAGTAATTTTCCTGCGAAAGATCCGGCTACGAGTCCAGCCATGAAACTTGTAAAGACAAAGCTGGTGAGCAGATAAATATTTCCAAAATATATTTGCAGGCCAAATAAGAGCAGAATTTCAATTCCTGAAGCCGAAAAGCCAGCGATAAATGTAGCCTTTGAAGGGACACTTCCTGCAAAAAAGACTAGAAGTCCTGCTGCACCTGCTAAAATTGC
The DNA here is from genome assembly GCA_963675995.2 of Prolixibacteraceae bacterium. Classification (GTDB taxonomy): domain Bacteria; phylum Bacteroidota; class Bacteroidia; order Bacteroidales; family Prolixibacteraceae; genus JAAFHB01. Next base: position 1,452,707 of record CAXXIY010000001.1, read on the forward strand.
CAATAACCAGTAACTCCCTTTGAAGTGACTCAGCCAGTAATTTAGTTGCTGTCTGTATAAAACCGGCTTTAGATTTTGGTTGATTTCCTGTGCCGGATTCAATGAGGATACAATAATCTCTCCGCGCCTTTTGAGCAAATTATCGTTAAAATAGTCAGGATTGACGTAGCGCGTTAATATCCCACTCTCCTGAATGGCTTTGGTAATATTATAGGTAAGCGGGGCGTCTGAAGCGAGAAAATAATTCTTTTCCCCGGGAATAATTATCAAATCCTTAAACACTTTTTTTAAGGTGGAATAAATGGTTGAGTTAAGTTCAACAGATTCATGGTTAAGATAATTGACCGGCGACGGCAATCCAAAGGAGAGCAATCCTTTGGGTGAAAGTTTTTCCTTCATTAAAGCAAAGAACTCGAGCGTGTAAAACCGGTTCGATTGTAGTGTAGACGGGCCGGGAAGATTTAAAATAGCTACATCATATTTCTTTGTCGAATTGCGGATAAACCGGATCGGATCAATCGAATAAAGGGTGATCCGTTTCTCCATTATTTTCGCCAGCGAGTCTTTCATTAAAGCCAATAACCATCGGTTCTCTTCAACATAGTCAATCGAAACCTGTTTATATTTTTTGAGCTCCGTAATTTGTCCTGAAAGACCTCCTGAAATAATTAAAACATTGGTTGCCTGAGGATGTTGAGCCATTGCAAAATGGACAGCCTCTTCACTCATCATAAAATTCTCGGAGTCAAACAACAGAATATTGTTGTTGTAAACACTCCACAAATTTTCTCTTCGGGTTATTACAATATTTCCGTGAGGTGAATCTTGTGAGACTTCAATATCCTGATTGGGGTACACCCAGCTTCGGATAACCTTTTCAGGGTGAAAAAAAAATGCTGCAAATGCAGGAAAGGCCACCAATGCACAGAACCAAATCAGTTTTCTTCTTCCGGTCTTTAGGCTGATCAGGAGAAGAACCAGTGGATTGATCAATGCAAGAACCAACAGGCTTTCGGCTGAAGAAAATATTAAAATAAAGAGAATTCCGCTGAGCAAACCACCTACAATACTTCCTGCCGACTCAAAGCCATAAACAGGTCCGGTTTCATTTTGGTTCCTGAGTTCAGAATAACTTTTGGATATGAAGGTAAAGAGGTATCCGCTCAGGAGGCAAAACGGGATCAGCAATAGAAGTGAAGCGAGGAAAATTTCAAAAACTCCAATCATTGAACCGATCGGAAACACTTTGTTTTTGAGAAAATTGATGAGGAATGCGGTGATAAAGGGTAGGATAGAGAGCAACAATAGACCTGCTAAAATGATTGTTGATGTTTTTTTTATTCTCAACGAATTTTTACCAAGTGATGCTCCGATACCGGTTAAAATCATCCAGTTGGCAAGTACCACTCCAATAACCAATTCGTTACCATTAAAAACCGAAAGAAACTCCCGAAGCAAGGTAATCTGGGCGATCATCGATGTACTTCCAAGCAAAAAGGCCGACACCTTTACGATTGATTCTTCCACATCGTTTTCAATCCCTATATTTTGACCCGATTCTCTGCTTCTTTCACTTTTTAAAAGGTGAAGATAGTAATTCAGGTGCCACCAGAAATGGATCAGTCCAATTATAACCATCCCGATTCCAAAATCAACATGGTATTTCACCAAATCATCAAAAAGTGGAATTATCAGCTTGTAGTTGATCTTTAACACCATCACCAATCCGATCAAACCTGTTACCAGAAAGGTAATCAGCAATATAACATTCCAAAATTTTCGATGAATGGTCTTGGTAACCAAGCCCATCCAGGAAAACAGCCAGGTCAAAAGGTAAAACACAATTACCAGAATGCTAATGGAGAATATGGGATAGGATGTTGACATGGTAATTGTTTCTGTTGTCTGTAGTTTCCGTATTTTTTATTAATGGGATTCCGGAGTCTTCTATTTATTGCCTTTAATTTCGAAAGGCCTCAGGTAAGTTATGAGATTTGATATTTTGCGTCCCAAATCGATCGATTTTTGAGAAGGCTTCAAAACAGGTCATTGGTAATATAATTACAATTGAGTGATTTGTAGAGTTGTGACCGGCATTCACCACATGGGCCCTTGGATATTGAGAGGAATTGAGCAAACTCTTTACTACCGTCCCGTTCAAAATCTTCGGCATGTAATTCATTATTGATCCACTTGAATATCTGATTTGATCTTTTATTGCGAAGTCTTTTGAAAATGCTTTTTGCACTGTTATTTGAAAAATATCCTTACAAAGCAGCCTTGACAGTTTCCAGATCTCCACATCTTCAAACCTTTTAACTCTATTCATATTTAGTGTTTTAATAGGTTTCATTCCTTAACGCAGTCCTCAGGACAATAGAATCAAAAGAGACTGTAGAAACAACAGAAACCATATAAACTATTTTTCTTCCCCAAAAACCAGCGCTTCGTAAGTATAAAGTTCGGCGGTTTTCCAACCATCCCACCCAAGTCCTGCTTTATCCTGGGCACAATGTCCGAGAAACTCCTCCTTGCTCCAACCGGTTTGTGTGGCAACCTGAGGTAAGAATGTCCCCGATGAGATCCCTTTTTTAATATAAATGCCATGTTTACCAAGGATAAATTCATCGACTGATTTAATCCTTTTCAGTGGAGTGAGAACAGAAATTTCGATTTTTAGCTGATTGATCTCACCCGGCTGAACCTTGCTGAAACGATAATCCTGTGTAGCCGCAGAAATGGCCATATTCTGAACAACTTTCCAGAGTGGAAGAGTGGCATCGAAACGGCCAATACAACCTCTTAAATTGTGATTCTTATTGAGTGTAACAAATGCTCCGCAAGGTGTTTTTAAGGTGGCATTCATGGAGGCTGGGTCAATTTGGGGTATCGTTTCCTTTAAGATATACTCTGAGATCGTTTCGCGTGCGAGCTGAAGTAGCACCTTTTTATCATCCTCGTTAAGCGAAAATTCACTTGCCTGACTTTTAGGTTTCCCCTTTGAAAAGGAGATGGCCCAATATCCGACCACCCGATCCTTTTCACCATAGGAAGAATCACCTGAATTCTTATAATCAATGAGATCAACCATTATTTCGGGCATCTGTTCTGTCATATAAAGGAGGGTCAGAACAGAACTCCATCCGCAAAGACTCGTGGCTAACTCAGGAATGTGTTTCTTTTTGTTGGCGTCAAGTGCTGAAATCAGATTGGATGCCTTGTTTGTCTTAATGGCGTCGGCTGTTAACTGGTCGGCTACCCGAGCATCATGATATTCTGGATAATGTGAAAAGTCACTGCTAATTACAAAGAGGTTATTTTCATTTAGATACGGTTTGAAAATTTCAGCCAGTTTTTTGGCGGTCTCTATTGTTGAAGAGCCAATAACGACTGGTACAATCTTAAAGTCTGTGCGTAGATGATGCTGTAAAAACGGGAGTTGAACCTCAAGGCTGTGTTCATATTGGTGTGCCTCGGAGTTATCAACCAGAAGTCTGTGTTCTTTAACCAGTTTTTTGGCAAGCTCAAGATCAACCTGAACTGTTCCGAGGGGCGTTTCGAAGTGGCCTGAGCAATAAACTGATGCCCCGTCAAAGACACTGGTATGGCTTGATCCGATAATAAAGATGCGCTCAAACTTTCGGTTAGGATCAATCTGGCTGAAAGCAGATGCAGCAACCTCACCACTAAAAACATATCCTGCATGTGGTACAATGATTGCCAAAGGTGTATTTTCAGATTTTTTCTTTACTGATTTTGAAAACATCTGTTGCAGTTGAGCCTTCAGTTCCTCAGGTTTACCGGTATAAAAACGTCCTGCGGCATAGGGCTTCCGGTTTTGTAACTCTTCTGGTGAGAAAGCTGTTGAGGCACATACACATAATAAAACCGCGATGTTTAAATATTTCGTTTGCATGGCTAAAGGCTTTATAAGGATAAAGTTAGTACATTTTTAGGCAAATTTTATGAGGAGTGGATGTTTTATTCAACAGGTTCAATATTTTCACGATATGGAGACAACTCCCCCACAAACTTTGCCTTCGAAATATTACCTTTACCAATCGCTAAAATCCAGTCCGTGACGCAAAAAGTATTGTTAGTAACCCCACCATTTACCCAGTTGAATACGCCCTATCCTGCAACTGCCTATCTGAAAGGATTTTTAAATACACGTTCTATTCAGTCGCATCAGTGCGATCTGGGTATAGAGACAATCCTTGCCCTGTTTTCATCTAAAGGTCTGACCCATCTTTTCAACGAAATTGAGTTTAAAAATCCGGTATTGTCCCCAAATGGCGAGCGGATCTTCAAAATGGGTACAAACTATATTCAAACGATCGACCAGGTGATCGCGTTTTTGCAGGGAAAGAATGGACTTCTGGCTCACCTGATTTGTGAAGGTGATTTTCTGCCTGAAGCTTCACGTTTTGAGACCTCTGAAGATCTGGAATGGGCTTTTGGAACCATGGGAATTCACGATAAGGGAAAACATCTGGCGACTCTTTACCTCGAAGACCTTTCTGATCTGATACTTGAGACCGTCGATCCCCATTTTGGTTTTAGCCGATATGCTGAACGATTATGCAGATCAGCAGCGACTTTCGATGAGATAGACAGTGCGCTGCAGGCTCCTGACAGCTTTATCGATACCATTCTGCTTGGTTTACTTAAAAGCAGGATTGAACTTGTCAAACCCACCTTGATCGCTTTTTCGGTCCCTTTTCCCGGAAATCTGTACAGTGCATTGAAATGTGGACAATGGATCAAAAAGTATTTTCCTGAATTGAAAATCATAATGGGTGGGGGATTTCCTAATACAGAGCTGCGTTCGCTGAGTGATTCGCGTGTTTTCGACTACCTCGATTATATAATTCTCGACGATGGCGAAGCTCCTCTGCTCAATCTGGTTGAATACCTCGATGGAGAAAGGGGTAAAGCTGATCTAAAACGGACCTTCACACGCGAAAATGGAAAGGTGATCTTTTTTGACGGTTCAACGCAAAAAGACTTTTTGCAATCTGAAATAGGGACTCCCGACTATTCTGGTTTTCAACTGGATAATTACCTGTCGGTGATCGAAATTGTTAATCCGATGCACCGGCTCTGGAGCGATGGAGGTTGGAATAAGCTCACACTGGCGCATGGTTGTTATTGGGGGCGATGTACGTTTTGCGATACTTCACTTGATTATATCAGTCGTTATGAACCCAATACCGTACAATTGTTATGCAACCGGATCGAAGAGATCATTCGCCAAACAGGGCAGATCGGGTTCCATTTTGTGGATGAGGCGGCGCCACCAGCGCTGATGAGGGCTTTAGCATTGGAAATCATCCGCCGGAATCTTACCGTGGTGTGGTGGACCAACATCCGGTTCGAAAAAAGCTTTACTTACGATCTGTGCTATTTACTTAAAGCCTCTGGCTGTATTGCAGTTTCGGGAGGATTGGAGGTGGCTTCAGACCGTTTGCTTGGAATGATAAACAAAGGTGTAAGTGTTGCCAAAGTAGCAAAAGTGACCGACAATTTTACACGGGCAGGGATTATGGTACATGCCTACCTGATGTATGGATTTCCTACCCAAACTACCCAGGAGACCATCAATTCACTGGAGGTGGTGAGACAGTTATTCGAAGCAGGTGTGGTTCAGTCGGGATTCTGGCACCTGTTTGCAATGACAGCCCACAGTCCGATAGGGCTGAATCCTGCGAAGTTTAAGACGAAAATTGAAAATAAAGTATCCGGAACATTTGCTAATAATGACTTGATTCACAGTGATCAAACTGGGGCAATTCACGAACTGTTCAGTGAGGGGCTGCGGAAATCGCTTTTCAATTATATGCATGGCATTGGCTTCGATATTCCTTTATCCAATTGGTTCGACTTTAAAGTTCCGAGAACAACCGTCCTTCCCAATTATATCCGGCATACAATAGATCATCACGAGTATGAGGCAGTGAGTCCCGGTGTGAAAGTCGTCTGGTTGGGTGCAACTCCTTCCGTTCGTTTTTATACCCGTAAGAAAAAAAATCAAACCTATGAAATGGCGGAACTCACTTTTCCGAACAAAAAGAAAAATTTGGTGATTCAACTGAAACAGGGGGAGGGCAAGTGGTTGATGGAGCAGATTCTGAATATTTCGGTTAGCAATCCTCAGCTGACCAATTATGGCGATCTGGAGAAAAGCTTTGAAGAGCCGATCGGGGAATATTTTATGCTTTTCTGGAATACTCCGGCAATGAAACAGTTGAGGGAGAATGGATTGTTGATGCTCTAAATCCCCAAAGGAGGCTGGCTAAAACTGGAATATTTAACCGACAAGGACCGCAAAGTCATAAAATACTGCACCTTAAATTTGTATCGCTCTGCGTCTTGTCAGCCTGACTTTGTGGTAGAAAACCATTTTTAGATAATCTCTTCAGCTGTGGATCATGACTATAATGAAATACAAAATTTTGTCCCTTTGTCAGGAACCGATGAAAATGTAATTGTTCCCCCGTGCCGAAGAACGATTTGTCGTGAAATGGCAAGTCCAATTCCGTTTCCGCCGGGATTGGTGGTAAAAAACGGTATAAATATCTGATTGGCATATTCCTCAGGGATTCCGGGTCCATTGTCTTCAACAATTATATGGATATGCTCCTCGGCTTTTCCTACTGATAGTCGGATTATACCTTCGCCCGATTCAGAGAGTGCCTGTTGGGCATTTCGCAATAAATTTACGATTACCTGTGAGATGAGGTGGTCATCGGCATAAATGGTTTCGATTTTTGAAGAAAGGACATCGAATCTGATCCCTCTTGCGATCATCTCCTGGTGGTAAAGTATCCTGAAGCGGGAAAGCCAATCCTCAACATTAATTGCTTTTATTTCGGGTTCCGGAATTTTATAAAGCTTCCGGTATTTCTCCACAAACGACATCATCAGGTTGCTTTGTTCTTCGATGGTAGCGGCAATGTGTCTGATTCGGTCAAAATCGATTGTTTCTGGCGACATAAATTCTGCTCCTGCTTTGGGTAATGACTTTGTAATGGTTTGTGCCAGTGATGTTATTGGGGCGATGGAATTCATTATCTCATGCGACAATATCCTGAAAAGTTTTTGCCATGATTCCACCTCTTTTTCATCCAGCTCAGATTTAATATTTTGGAATGCAAGTAGCCGGTAGCTTTTCTCTCCGAAACTGAAGAGACTCGACCTGATTTGCAATGGTAGGGTATCGCCACCCGACATAAATTTGTAGACAATCGTTTTCCCAGGTTGTAGATGATGAATTGCCTGATAAAATGCAGGAAACCTGTTTTCGATCGTTTTCATGGAGGAGAGGTGGTGAAGGCTCAGAAAACTGAGGACCGGCGGATTGACCAGTCTCACCTGGCCCGTCGCTTCATAGGCTAGTAAACCAGAGGTGGAATGGCTGATCAATTCTTCGTAAAACTGTTGTTGAAAACGGTTTTGAACCCGCTCGTCACGGATGGCTTTACTTAGCCGGACCAATGATTTGCTTACGTATTCGTAGCCAGGAGGAGCAATTCTTCGATCAAGATTGATTGAAGAATCATTATTTAATAACCCTTCAAAGAACAAGGCGATATCCTCATTGGTCCGTTGAAGAAATTTAAAGAGTCTGATTAATAGAAAAATCAGGATAATCAGGGGTAAAATAATCCACATTTTGTTTTCCCCAAACCACAGGAAGGCTGAAGCTAAAGAGGTAAGTCCGATAAAGATGACCTGCAACCCGATTTTTTTAACAAAAGATTCAGAACCCATATTTTTTGGCCTTATTATAAAGCGTTTGTCGGGTGATTCCCAATTTGATGGCTGCTGTACTCATATTCCCGCCATTATCAGCTAATGCCTGTTCGATCATTGTCCTCTCCATATCTTCGAGGGTGGTGCGCGATTCTTCCCTTTCGGCGCTAGGTCTGAAATGAAAGTCATAGGGTTGAAGGACTTCCCCTTCAGCAAGGATTACTGCTTTTTCCATGGCATGCCTCAATTCCCTTACATTGCCTGGCCAGTAGTATTGCCGGAATTTCTCCTTCGCTTTCCCACTGAGAATTAGTTTTGTTTTTTGATATTTTTCGGAATAATATTTTAGAAAGTAATTGGCTAACAATATAATATCCTCCTCCCGTTCACGTAATGGCGGCGCTTCAATGCGAATGGTATTGACCCGGAACAGCAAATCTTCACGAAAACGACCATCGGCTACCATCTGATCAAGATTACAATTAGTCGCACAGATCAACCGGATATCCACTTCGATCGGATGATTCGCACCCACCGGTGTAACCTGTCGGTTCTCAAGACAAGCCAAAAGTTTGGCCTGAAGCGGAAGGGAGAGGTTCCCAATTTCATCCAGGAAAAGGGTGCTTTTATCGGCGATTTTAATTTTTCCGTCCCGGGCAGTTTTTGCATCAGTAAAAGCGCCACGAACATGCCCAAACAGTTCGCTTTCAAACAAGGTCTCCGTAATTGCCCCCATATCAACTCCAACCATCGGTTGCGATGCCCTGAGGGACTTTCGGTGGATAGATCTGGCAATCAACTCTTTTCCAGTGCCGTTTTCACCTGTAATTAGTACATTGGCATTGGTTGGTGCCACTTTCCCAATTACTTTTAGTATCCGCTGCATCACAGTTGATTGTCCTAGCATCTCATTATCCTTTGGAGGTTTTTTTAATCCTGCCCAATTCACTTGCCTTATGTGATCGATTTTCTCCTGTGATTTTTTGATCCGGATAGCCGCCATAATGGTTTCAAGCAATCGTATATTATTCCAGGGCTTAAGTACAAAATCAGTTGCCCCCATTTTTAATGCCTTAACCGCCAGTTCAACATCGCCGAAAGCGGTCATCATCACAACCTGAACATCGGGTCGTATTTTTTTAATCTCTCCCAGCCAAAAAATACCTTCGTTACCAGAATTAATTCCGGCGACAAAATTCATATCCAGCAGGATTACATCCACCTTCTTTGTTTGGAGGATAAAAGGGAGTTGCTTCGGGTTTGAAAGAGAGGTAACTGATTCAAAATCGGGTTGCAGCGCCATTTCAAGTGCGTTAAGCAGTGTCTTGTTATCATCCACAATAAGTATATGACCCGTTTCCATCTGTAAGAAATTAACATCCAAAGATATACACACTATCCGGGTGTTGCAAGCAGTTGTCAAAACATTTGTCGCAACTGTTAATATTATTTACAATAAGAAAGATCAAACCAAATGCTAAACATATATCATTCAGTATCATACGATAGATGGCACGATCTTGGCGATAATCCAGGGAATCCGAAACAACAATGAATCTACTAAGAATAAATCAGGTTTCAAAGTTTTAAAAACGGGTCATACCGAAAAAGGGCCTTCAAAATAGACAATTATGAACGGAATGGATCGTATCAGAGAAAAGAAGAGTCTGTGGAAGCAAAAAAAAATTTGGATTTCTGTTGTTTCTTCTTTGTCAGTAGCAGTCCTGATTTTTATATTGCTCGGACACAATGTTTCAACCGTTAGGATTGAGAAAGATAAACTAATGATCAGTCCTGTTTCAAAAGGTATTTTTAACGATTATATCCGCGTAATCGGATCTGTAGAACCTATCCGGTTTATTTACCTCGATGCAGAGGAGGGGGGAAGAGTTGAAGAGATTGTGAATGAGGAGGGAGCAACCGTGAAAAAAGGGGACGTAATCATTCGGCTCACCAATTCAAACCTGAAACTGAATATTCTCTCTACTGAAGCAAACCTGGCAGAGCAGATTAATTTCCTGCGCAACACCCGGATCTCAATGGAGCAGGAGCGCTTATCCCTTCAACGACAGCTGCTTGAACAGGATTACAATATCATTAAACGGAAACGGCTTTTTGAGCAGAGCGAACGTTTTTATCGAAAAGATATCATTTCGAAAAATGAATACCTCGAAGCAAAAGAGCTTTATGAATTCGCAGTTAAAAACCGGCAGATCCTTTCTGAGCGGCAAAGAACAGACTCCATATTTCGTGATGCACAAATCAATCAGATGGAGTTCAACCTGGGACGGATGAAAACGAACCTTGAGCTGGTCAAAGAACGTCTCGAAAACCTCCAGGTGAAGGCGCCGATTGATGGGCAGATTGGTTTGCTGGATGCCGAAATCGGGCAATCCATCCCGCAGGGACAGCGAATGGGACAATTGAACGACCTTAGTGGATTTAAGGTTACTGCGAAAATCGATGAACATTACATCGACCGGGTGAAAAAAGGGCTTGAAGCTTCGTTTACACGACAGGACAAAAACTTTGCGATGGTAGTGAAAAAGGTCTATCCCGATGTGCGTGAAGGTACTTTCGGGATAGATATGGTCTTTGCCAAAGATATTCCTGATAATATCCGTCCGGGACAAACCTACCATGTTGAACTTCAGCTCGGACAACCCGAAACGGCACTGCTGATTTCCCGAGGTGGTTTTTATCAAAGCACTGGCGGGCAATGGGTTTACGTCCTGGCAGCCTCCGGTTCAGAAGCCTTTCGCAGAGCAGTGAAAATTGGGCGGCAAAATCCGCAATATTATGAGGTGCTAGAAGGGTTAAAGCCAGGTGAACAGGTGATTACATCAGGTTATGAGCTGTTTGGAGAGAATGAAAGAGTCGTGTTTAAATAAAGAGTCGGAAGCTTTGAGGTAGTAGTAAAGCGAGGATTCCAAATTTTAAGGTAAAACAAATTTACAGACAAATAATACAAACAGGATGAAACTACTCACTCATTCAATTTTCAGAAATATCCTCCGGAACAGATTAAATTCGGTGATCAATGTCATTGGGTTGACATTAAGTATGATAACATTTCTGGTGATTCTATCTTGGATAAAGTCTGAAAAAAGCTATGACAGTCATTGGGCCGGATCAGAACGGATTTACCGGGTGGCTTTGAGTAAAAATATCAAAGGGAATAAGGTTTCAGTCAGTGCAATGAACTTTAAGGGTGCCGGAGCAGTGTTAAAAGACAAAATGCCTGAAATTGAAGCCGTAACAAGTCTTTCAAAAGATATTGTGACCGTTTATACCGATGAGAATAGTTTACAGAATATTAATATGTTTTATGCTGACACATCGCTTTTTAAGGTATTTCCCAGATCTCTTCAAACTGAAACACCTGGAAACCTCTTTTCTGATCTGCATGGCGTGTTAATGAGTCGCTCTTTGGCACTTAGACTTTTTGGCAACGGTAATCCGCTGAATAAAAAATTTAAGTTGAATGAAGGATGGGAATTTTTTGTCTGTGGGGTATTTGAAGATTTTCCTGAGGCCAGCCATATGAAAATCGATCTGCTATTGTCATGGAAGACGCTTCTCTATTACCTCAGGTACTTCAATAACAATACGGGATTGCTTAATGATGGAGATCCTACAGTTGTAAAGGAAAGTGATCCATACAACAAGCGGTCATGGACACAGAACAATTGGTACACCTATATTAAACTTCGTGAGGGATCCAGGCTTGAGGAGGTTAAAACAAAATTTCCTGCAGCAATAAAACCCTGCATCAGTCATTATACTAACGAGGGAAGTGCGATTGATTTTATCTTTCAGCCTGTAAACAGGATACATCTGCATTCCAACCTTGACGGGGAGATGTTTGCCAATGGAAGCAATTTTCGTGTAACTGCTTTTTCTATCATAGGTTTACTAATACTTATTATTTCGTGGTTTAATTTTGTGAACCTTTCTTCAGCTACCTTTCTGAGGAGAACGATTACTACCGGTGTTCAAAGAGCCTTTGGAGCCAGGAAGTTGCATATCTTCATCGAACATTTGTCTGAAACACTGGTAATATACTTTTTAGCTGGCCTGGCTAGTCTAATCGTTACATTTCTGGTGTTGCGAAACGGACTTCATATTGTCGGGTTTATAATACCTCCAACGAATTTTCTTTTTTTAATTTCCATTTGCATTATTCTGCTAATGGTCGGATCAGTTATTTCATCCATTTTTCCTTTCCTAATGATTATCCGATATAACCCCTCCTTTTTACTGAAGGATAAATTACAGACAGCTCAAAACGGAATGTTTAGTCGTAAAGTAGTAGTTGTTTTTCAATTTGGCGTGTCTGTAATTCTAATTGCAAGTACCATCGCAATTTTCAGACAGATTCGGTTTATGCAGCACAAGGAACTTGGTGTAAATATGGAACAGGTCATGGTATCTTTCTCTCCAATGACCATGAACCTAAGGTACGACAAAAGGCAAAAGATGGAAACCTTCAAAGAGGAGATAAAAAGAATTCCCGGGGTAATTGATTTTACGACTGCGGCATCAGTTCCAGGAAAGGAGCTTGAAAATCAGAACGACAATATTCATTTACCCGATCAGGAAACTACTGGGATTTTGTATTGGTTGGCCAATATTGATCAGAATTATTTTGATTTCTTTTCAATTAAAGTATTGGCCGGGAATAATTTCTTTAAAGAATCTGACTACGACACTAAAGTCGTGATTATAAATAGGATGGCCTCTAATAAATTAGGTTTTGTAAATCCACAGGCAGCAATAAGTCAGTTTGTTATGATTAATAACAGTCCACATCAGATTATCGGGGTTATTGAAGATTATCATCACAATTCGTTACGGGAAGCCATCAAGCCTGTCATATTTTTTAAGAGCCTTAGATGGCCCAAGGAAGTAGGCTATTATTGTGCCAAAGTATCAACCAACGATATTCGTTCCACAGCTCAATCTGTAAAGAGGGTATGGGAAAAGATTTATCCAAAAGAACCTTATATTTTCTCGTTTTTAGAGGATGATTTTAATGCACTCTACGAAGCAGATACTCAATTTGGTAATATCTATTTGGGGTTCTCCCTGTTGGCGATATTTATTGCCGGAATGGGCTTGTTTACTTTAGCCAGGTTTGCGGCTGAGAGCCGAACCAAAGAAATTGGAGTCCGTAAAGTAAATGGTGCAAGCATTTCCGAAGTAATGGTTCTGCTGAACAAAGATTTTATAAAATGGGTAACAATCGCTTTTGTAATCGCTTGTCCAATTGCCTGGTATGCCCTGCACCGGTGGCTCGAAGGCTTTGCCTATAAAACAGAACTAAGTTGGTGGATTTTTGCTCTGGCTGGGTTATTGGCATTGGGAATCGCTTTGTTCACGGTGAGCTGGCAGAGCTGGAAGGCGGCGACAAGAAATCCGATTGAGGCGTTGAGGTATGAATAGTCCGAATTAAGATGGCACTCGCATTCCAGACAATTGAAATATTTGTGATTTGTAAAAATTGAAAAAGTAGATGAATATTTACAATCTAAAACTTGCATTTCGTAATTTATCGCGGTATCAACTGAGTTCCATAATAAACATTGTCGGATTAACGATCGGTTTTACCGCCTTTATCCTGATTATGCTGTTTCTGGACAACGAATACAACTGGGACCGGCATAATGTCAATTATGCATCGATTTACCGGATTCAGCGAAGGTTGACTACCGAAGAGGACGTCTCTCCCAGTAGTAATCCGATTTTAAAGGATTTATTGTCGAGCAGGTACCCCGAAATTGATAAGATGGTGCTGATGCACCTGGCCAGCGATGAGGAAAAAACCCTTGGAGAGTTTCTCTCCTCCTCACCTGGCCGTACCTTTAACGAGTTCGACGGGATTTACTCCGAACAGGAGGTATTCACAATTTTTACATACCGGTTTCTCGAAGGTGCTGAAGCGAAGGCGCTGACGGACCCTTTCACAATTGTTTTGTCCAAAACATTGGCTAATAAGTTATTCCCGGGTAAGCAGGCGCTAGGAGAACTAGTGATTTTAAATAAGAAGTTCAACCTTAAGGTCACCGGCGTTTATGAAGATCTACCATTTAACTCTCACCTGCGTCCGAGCTATATGATTTCGTTAAGTTCAATTGAAAAAACAAAGAACATTACTGAATATCGTACGAGCTGGCGGGGCGATTTCTACAATTATGTTCTGCTTAAAAAGAGTCAGGATTGCCGGCTTTTAAATGAAAAAATTAAAAATATTACGGCTGAATTCAACGAAAATAACAAAGCGAGGATCTATCTGCATCCACTCTCTTTATTGTATGTTCAGCCCAACGAAAACAATGGATATTGGATTGCGTTGATGATTTTCAGATTGATTGCAATATTCATTCTGCTCCTCGCGTCGTTTAATTATGTCAATCTAACAACGGCAAATGCCATCTTGAGAGCTAAAGAAATTGCTATTCAGAAAGTTAATGGGAGTGGTCGTGGCCGCATCATGATTCAGTATCTGGGTGAGTCAGTCATTATTTCATCGCTTGCCTTTTTGTTTGCCATATGTCTAACCGAAATTTTATTGCCGTTATTTAACAGCGTTGTCTTAAGTCAATTAAATCTCTCTTTTATCAGGGATTGGTCCTTCATTCTGAAAATGATTGTGGTAGCTGTGGGAGTTGGACTCTTCTCCGGAATTTATCCAGCCCTGGTGATGTCAAGATTCAAGGCGGTTGATTTGTTCCGAAATTTTGGGTTTAATGGTAAATCTGAAGGGCATACACTTAAACAAATATTGGTAAGTATACAATTCGTTATTTGCATCTCGTTGATTATTCTAAGTCTAACCATCTCGCGGCAAATTAAATATATGATGACAAAGGATCTGGGATTCAATCGTGATAACCTGTTGGTCACTAAGTTTCAGGTAAGCCGGAAGAATGTTGATTTTAGGGTTTTAAAGGAGCGGATTTTAAAGTATCCTGAAATAACGGATGCCTGTTATACCGACAAACTGCCATTTGGAGGGAACAGTGGCTGGCCGAAGAACTGGGAGGGGGGCGCAACTGACGAGAAGGAAAACGATAATTTTTACTGGGTCAGCTCCGATTTTGTGACCACCATGAAGATGAAGATTATCCTGGGTCGTGATTTCTTGCCTCAATTCACGGCTGATTCGGGGAAGTCGGTTATAATCAATGAAACAGCTGCCAAGAGATTTGGATGGAGCGATCCAATTGGTAAAAAAGTGGATGATCATAAATGGGTGGTTGTTGGAGTTGTTAAGGATTTTCACCCATACGGGGTAAACAATCCTATCCGCAATTGTATGATGACACTGGACCCGACCCCAATGAAAGGAAGCCAGGCGTTTGCTTTCAGGGTAACACCCGGGAATATGAAAAAGGGAAAAGAAATTGTGACCAAAGAACTGGAGGAGTTCTTCCCCGACGATGCTTTCGAGGTTATTTCTTACTCAGATTTCATTGATACCAACGAGGGATATGTAAAATTTAAAACCATCAATGATACGATCCGGATGTTCACCGTCCTGAACATACTATTGGCTGTTATGGGATTATTGGGACTAGTTGCCTTTACAACACGGCAAAAGTCGAGAGAGATCGCCATAAGGAAAATCAACGGATGCTCACCATTCAATATTTTTTTGATCCTGAACCGTCAGTATATCGGGCTGATCCTGATTGCCAGTTTTATCGCCTGGCCAATAGCGAGGTTAGTTAATGCATTTTTACCAATGGCCTATAAGAGTCCAGAAAATATCTTTATCTATATATTCTCCTCCCTGTTTCTGTTGGTCATGTGTGTTGTAACCAGCTTGTTTTATACACTTAGGGCAGCGACAAGGAATCCGGTTGAGGCGTTGAGGCATGAGTAACAATATCATTATCAGGATTTGCAGGATGTAAGGAACAGCAGGATTTACTGGATTTAAAATTGAAGAGTATGTAAAATAAAATCGATGACGAATTGACTTATAAAATTATTGGATGTGCGATGAAAGTACACAATACACTGGGGAATGGTTTCCAGGAGGTTATTTACCAAAGATGTCTGGCTATCGAGTTGAATAAAGCAGGAATTGAATTTTTGAGAGAACAGGAAATGCCAATCTATTATGAGAATGAACATGTGGGTATGCGAAGAGCTGATTTTATTTTTGAGGACAATGTGTTGGTTGAACTGAAAGCAATGGTTAAACTAGAGGATGTCCATTTGGCTCAGGCTTTAAATTATCTGACAGCCTATCAAATTGAAAAAGGCTTGCTCATTAATTTTGGATCAACAAGTCTTGAAGTGAAACGCCTCTTTCGAAACCATTAATCTGGAAAATCCTTTAATCCGGATAATCCAGATTCTGACAATGGGTAGCTAAATATTCATTAAATAATTCGTGATAAAAGCTTTCAGGGAGCACACCCTGACACGTTATTTGAAAAGTTAATCATCAGAAGATGGGGTAATAACATAATTCATCGGGGCTTTCAGATCGTCAAATGCAAGGAAGTTCCCTTTGGTCAGTTGCGACGAATTGGAATAGTTTATTTCAGTCAATATTCTTCTGGTAATCATCTTATTTCAGAATTTCACGGATAAAAATTACAGAAACATTTTAAATCACAAATTTATTGCCATGATCAAAACACAGAAACTTACAAAGATTTTTCAAACGGATGAGATTGAAACATCGGCCTTGAATGAAGTTAATTTTAATGTTCAGAAAGGTGAATTTGTTGCCATTATGGGACCATCAGGTTGCGGGAAATCGACACTGCTGAATATCGTAGGCCTGCTGGATAATCCTACCAAAGGGAGTTACCTCTTCAACGGTGTTGATGTTTCGAAAATGCGTGAGAGCCAGCGGACTGCCTTGCGTAAAGGAAATATTGGATTTGTGTTCCAGAGTTTTAACCTGATTGACGAGCTGAACGTTTTCGAGAATGTGGAAATGCCACTCATTTACCTGAAAATGAGCGCATCGGAACGGAAGGCCCGCGTTGAAGCAATTCTCGAAAGGATGAAGATCAGCCATCGCCGGAAACATTTCCCACGTCAGCTTTCTGGTGGTCAGCAGCAACGCGTGGCAATCGCACGAGCCGTGGCAGCTAATCCGGGATTGATTCTTGCGGATGAACCAACCGGAAATCTCGATTCAAATAATGGCCTCGAAGTGATGAACTTATTGTCAGAATTAAACAACGAGGGGACCACAATTGTGATGGTAACTCACTCACAACATGATGCAGACTTTGCTCATAGGATAGTGAATTTATTTGATGGACAGATTATTACCGAGAAAACGAGGTTTGTCTGATTCATGAATCTATATTATTTTGAATAGGATGATCATTAATTCTGCAAAAAATTTTTTCCGGAGTATCCGGCATCGCAAAGCTGTAACGCTGATAAATATCACAGGACTTGTACTGGGAATAACGAGTACCATACTGATCCTCCAATATGTTTTTTATGAACGTAGTTTCGATTCCTACCATAAAAATGCTGATCAGATTTGCCGGGTAGTCTACAACCGGTACCGGGGCGAAACCCTGTTGTGGAAAACAGCTAATTCGTTTTATCCGACAGGGAATTACCTGAAATCAAATTTTTCGGAGGTCATCGATTATTTCAACCTGACCAGAAATTATAATATAGAAGTATCTGTTTTAGATGCTGCGGGTAGAAAGGTGAGCTTTTTTGAAGAAAAGAGTTATTATGCATCGACATCAATCTTCACGATTTTGGATTTGCCATTATTAAAAGGGGCCGTTGGATGTTTATCGGCGCCAAATACGATTGCCCTTTCAGAAAAAGCGGCCATTAAATATTTCAAGGGACAGGACCCCATAGGAAAGGTGATGAAGGTAAATAACCGTGACATTTATACAGTTACTGGTGTTTACAGAGATATTCCGGCTAATTCGCATATCAAATCTGATCTGTTTTTCTCATTCGCTACCATCCTGGCAAAGTCTCCTACAATAATAAATAACTGGAGTTCGGACTATTTTCATACCTATATAAAGCTGGCTGAAGGCGTTAATATTAAAGAATTTGAGCGTAAAGCCTTTCCACGATTGGTGAATGATAATTACAAGGATCTTCTGGCTAGAAACAATGAGCGAGATGAATTTTATCTTCAGCCTATTCCATCGATTCACCTCAATTCTGCTATCGAATATGAAACCGAACCTCCCGGAAATGGGAAAGGGGTCTCTATTCTTCTCGGATTTGCCATTTTTTTTCTGATTATTGCCTGGGTGAATTATGTCAATCTGGTAACAGCCTGTTCAATCGAAAGGGCGAAGGAGGTTGGAATCCGGAAAGTAAATGGAAGCAGTATTAATGAACTGATTTTGCAGTTCATAACCGAAGCTTTTTTGTTTAACCTGATTTGCCTGTTGATCTCTGGAATACTGATCTTAGTTCTCTCTCCACTTTTCAGACAACTAACCGGGATCGAACATATCGGGAAAATATATGGGGCAGCTTTCTGGTTGTATAGCTTATTATTTGTGATTTCAGGGATATTAATATCCAGTATCTATCCCGCTTTTATTCTCTCCTCCTATCGTCCTGCCGAAGTTCTGAAAGGAAAATTTGTGAATTATGGTCATGGATTTGTTCTTCGTAAAGTGTTGGTAGCTTTTCAGTTGTTTGTCTCAATCTCTTTATTGATTGGCACGGCAATCATTTACAAACAGGCCAACTTCCTAATGAAGAAGGATTTGGGATATAATTATAATTCAACGATCGTTTTAAAAGCTCCCCGTACCAATGAGGAGCAGAGAACCTATCAAAATAAAATAGAACTATTCCGCAACAATCTGAAACAAAATCCGGAGATAAAAGGCTTTACTTTCATCTCCGATATTCCTGGTCAGGAGATCAACAATTGGTTTAGTTGCTATAAAAAGGGTGCGGACCGAAGTACCGGAAATGCCTATTTCAGAACAGATATTGATCCTCAGTTCATTGACTTCTTCCGGATTAAAATTCGGGCTGGCCGAAACTTTAATGAGGATGACAAACCCGATCAGTCAAAATTGATTATAAATATCAAAGCATTAAAGAGGATTGGATTCAATTCCCCGGAGGAAGCAATCGGGCAGGTTTTGATGAGAGGCGCCAGTAGTCAGGCCGAGATCATTGGGGTAGTTGACGATTTTAACTACTATTCGGTCAAAGTGGATGCAGTGCCGACTATTTTCACTCCAGCCGATAGCAAAAAGCAATATATCGCAATTAAATATAGGGGAGCATCAGATATTCAGTCAATTATAAACAAGATTAGACCTGGATACAGCGCTGTTTTTCCGGATAACGCTTTTGAATACCTGATGCTGGAGGACAAGATGGCAAATGATATTAAACCAGACCGCACTTTTGCGCTGGTATTTGGTATCTTTTCTGCTCTGGCCTTCATTATTGGTATTATCGGAATAATAGGTCTTGTAATTACCAAGATCAATCAGAATGTAAAGGAACTTGGAATCCGCAAGGTTCTTGGAGCAGAATTGAGGACAATAAATTCATTGCTATGGAAGCAGCTCTATTGGGAATTGATAGTCGCAGTTGCAATTGGCATCCCCGTTTCCTGCTATGGATTTCAAAACTGGGTTTTGGAGAACTACATTTATCATGTTTCAATCAATATGGAGCAAGTGATTTATCCTGTTTTAGCCATTGTAATTGTCCTTGGTATTGTCATAATCCTGTTGGCCAAAAAAGCTTATTCAACAAATGTAATAGAGATACTAAAGAGCGAATAACTTTTATTTAAAGTCAAATACCGGGTTAATCCTAAGATTCCCGGTATTTGCAAATTTTGTGAAAAGCCGATTTAACCTTTAAAGCCGTTTGCCCGATGTGAACCGTCGCAATAAGGTTTATTCTTTGAACCTCCGCAACGACACAGGTAAATAGGATCTTTCGATTCTTTTTCGCCATATTGTCCCGCAATCTTTACTGTTCCGGTTATCTGAATCGGACCGTTTTCAAGAAACAGAATACTTGTTTTTTCCTCGTTTTTCTTCATAATATGTCGTATTAATGTTTTGTGAATTACTATCCGAAAGTTAAGAAATATTTTGAGTATTGCTACCAATTAATTTTCATTCATTTCTTTATTCTTTCATTCATCCCGGGTTTTATCCAGCCTGAGCCTTTTCCCCAACATCTCGGGGATATAATTCTCTGATGATGCGCAAACCTCCGAGGCAAAAAGGGCTCCAAAACTCATGATCGCTTCCCAATCAGACGGCAGTAATTCAAAAATTGTGTTTGTCAGTTTCAGATTCAATCCATAGACAATTCCGGCTGAGAAATTATCACCAGCCCCAATCGTACTTACGACTTTGGTGGTAAGGGCCGGAATTTGCAGGTGAAGATTACCCACGAAAAGTTCGGCACCATCGGCACCTTTTGTATAAATAAGTACCCGGCTACCCGATTCAGAAATCATGGAATAAACACCTTTGCTGTCATTTAACCCGAAAATATTCCGAAAGTCGTGATCCGAGCCTTTGATAATGTTAGCTAATGAGATATTCTTAAGTATTTTTTGGATCGTTTCTGGTTTATCCACCAATGATTGCCTTGCATTTGGATCGTAGATGGTAATGCATCCCTTATTCTGAGCCCTTTGTAAAAAGCCGAGGAGTTCATTGCGCCCATTATCCCGTAATGCGAATGAGGACCCAAGCAGAAGGATATCGTTGGTTTGTGGTTCAGGATATTCCGGAAAAACATCCACAGAGGCCTGGTAAAATGAATAATCAGCATTGTTTGCTGAATCGATAAAGGCGAGGGCAATTCGTGACTGACCATTAAATCGTTTAATCAGATTGCAGTTTACCCCGTTCTTTGTAAGAAATTCATAAGAAAGATCCCCGACAGGATCGTTTCCGAATGTGGAAATCAGATTGACCGGCAATCCACACCGACCAAGTGAGATGGCTGAATTATAGGCACTTCCCCCACTACATGAACTTACCGGCTGGCCATGTCGAAATAAAATGTCGAAAGTTGTTTCGCCGATTGTAAATATTCTCATTATCGGACTCTGTTATATGGCTGTTTTTTTAAAACGATTGCTGTTCTTGCAGGGAGATAAATCTTAAGATAATGGGTCGATCCCAATCCACCTTCAGGTATGGAGTAGTAGGTCATCCGGTCGTCAATCCGGTTAAAACCTCCATAGGCATGAGCGTCTGTTTGCAGGATGATTTTGAATTTAGAGGGTTCAATTTGAATTCCATACCCCTCAAACGATTTGTACGGACTGAAATTAAAAATAAAGAGAAGATCTTTTCTTCTGAAGGCAAGCACCTGGTCGGATTTATTATCCGTGACCCATTGGACATAGGGTTCTTCAAGAAGTCGCTCATCTTTGACCAGGTTGATCATGTCGCGATCAAAGTCGAGTAACCAATGGAACCGGAGTTCCGGATTTTCTGAGATACTCCAGATTCTCCGGGCATGTTGGTATGACCAACCATTCCCTTCACGTGGAAAATCGATCCATTCGGGATGGCCGAATTCGTTCCCCATAAAATTAAGATAAGCACCCCCAGCACAACTAAGTGTGGCTAATCGGATCATCTTATGAAGTGCAATACCGCGATCGACAGCCAGATTAGGTTGATCTTTGCGCATGCTGAAATACATCTCCTTGTCTAATAGTCTAAAGATGATTGTTTTGTCGCCTACCATTGCCTGGTCGTGACTTTCGGCATAACTGACTACTTTTTCATCTGCCCGATGGCTGGTCAGTTCGTGAAAAATCTGTCCGACATTCCAATCTTCATCCTTAAACTCTTTGATCAGTTTTATCCAGTAATCGGGGACACCCATCGACATGCGGTAATCAAAACCAAGCCCACCGGATGAAAGAGGTGCAGCCAATCCTGGCAAGCCGCTCATATCTTCGGCGATAGACAGTGCATATGGATTTAATTCATGAATTAACCGATTGGCCAGCTTGAAATAGACAATAGCGTCATCATCAATATTTGGGGTAAAATAGTCGGCATAACTTGTAAAAGCCTTTCCAAGGCCATGATCAAAATAGAGCATGCTGGTAACCCCATCGAACCTGTAACCATCGAATTTGTACTCCTCAAGCCAGAAGCGAATATTAGAGAGGAGAAAATGGAGTACTTCATTTTTATTGTAATTAAAACAGTAGGAGTCCCATGCGGGATGTTCGCCCCTTGGACCATCGTGGAAAAACTGATACCGCGTTCCGTCATAACTCCCCAGTCCTTCCACAACGTTTTTAACAGCATGTGAATGAACAATATCCATGATTACAGAAATTCCCATTCCATGAGCCTCATCAATAAGCTGTTTCAGTTCTTCGGGAGTTCCAAACCGTGAGGATGCGGCAAAAAAACTGGAGACATGGTATCCGAAACTTCCGTAATAGGGGTGTTCGGGAATTGCCATTAACTGAATAGTGTTGTATCCTCCCGCTTTTATTTTGGGAAGTACATCGGTTCTGAATTCATTATAGGTGTGCACTCTGGGCTCTTCGCCACCCATACCAATATGTGCCTCGTAAATGATTGGAGCCTCCGCCTCACGGACAAACCCGGAATTTTGCCAGTTATAGCCTGTTTCGGTACCCCAGACCTGGGCATTAAAAATCAGTGTTTGTGCATCCTGAACTACGCGACGTGTCCATGCTGGAATCCTTTTCCCTTGTCCTCCATTCCAATAGACCGATAAGGCATACAGATCGCCATGAGTGATCCTGTTGGTCTCAAGATGCAATTCCCAGCAGCCGTTTCCAATATTTATAAACCTGTAATCCGGACGCTCCTGCCAATCATTAAACGATCCTGTCAGATAGATATCGGTCGCATTCGGTGCCCATTCACGGATCATCCAACCGGTATTTACTCTGAAAAGACCAAAATAGAGATGCCCGGAAGCAAACTCTTTAAGTGATTTCCCATTCAGAATTTGAGCCTCCTTTACCTTTAATTTCTCTTTCCATCGGATAAAGTCAGCTTTAAAAGGTTGTAGGTAAGGGTCATTCTTGACGATTTCAGGGGTGTCCATAGGATATATTTTAAACAAACTGATGCATCACAAATTTAGTAAAGTATCCGGATTTTTCGCTTACAATTTAACTCAGCAGCTGACTCTGAGTCACCTGCTGAGTTAAATATGTTTTTGATTTACCTACTGATTACAATTTCCCGCGGACAATGATTTTTTATATAAAATCCCTGATTAGTTTTAATATCAAGCTGTTCCAAAGCCTTAGTTCGAAAGGTATTGCTCAGTTTACTTTTAATAGCGGGTCTTCTAAAATCACCTGTAATACTTTTCGATTCCCCCTGCAATCGCCTTCTCCAAATCTTCGGGAGTGTCAATCCCAAAATTGTCAGAGTTGGTAATGTTGGTCTTAATTTTAAATCCGTATTCCAGCCAGCGTAGCTGTTCAAGCGACTCCACCTTTTCAACCAACACTTCGGAGAGTTTTGCCAGCTCCTGTAGAACCGAAAATTGGTAGGCGTACAAACCTACATGACCATAAAAAGGGTAGTTTTCGAGCCATTTTGATTGATCAATCCCGAAAATATGGGGGACGGGTGAACGGCTGAAATAAATTGCATTTTGTTCATGGTCAAGGATAACCTTAACCATGTCGGGGCGAAAAATATCTTCATTGATGAGTATAGGCTGAATCAACGTGGCAATCTGGGTGTTGGGCGATCCTGTAAAGCATTCCATAATTAGCTCAATCTCACGAGGTTGCATGAATGGCTCGTCTCCCTGGATATTCACCACCACATCATAGACTTGACCTGTTAATTCTGCAGCTTTCAGCGCAGCTTCAGCACAACGGTCAGTACCGCTTCGGTGATTCAATGAGGTCATCACAACTTTCCCACCAAACCCTTTTACTGCCTCGACGATTCGTTCGTCATCGGTAGCCACCCAAACCTCGTCCATCGCCTTTTGAGCTTGTTCATACACGCGCTGAATCATTGTCTTGCCGCAAATGTCTGCTAACGATTTACCGGGGAACCGTGTAGACTGGTAGCGTGAAGGAATTATTCCAATAAAGTTCATCTTCTGAATTATAATTTTTTTCAAAAATAGCAGATTGATTGATTCAAAGTGGACATTAGGCGTAAATTTAATATAATCATGACGAACTCTCCACTTTGAATCAATCGTAAAAAGATAAATCAGATTTATTGCGGGATTAATTGTAAATTTGTAATCCAAAAATTTGTATTTGGTAAGATGGATATTCAGGAGATTAAACAACGGTTTGGAATTATAGGTAATGCCAATGAATTGAATCGCGCTATTGAGGTTGCCATTCAGGTGGCTCCAACCGATTTGTCAGTGTTGATTAGTGGCGAAAGTGGTGTTGGAAAGGAGTCCTTCCCCCAAATTATTCATAGTTACTCCCATCGCAAACATGCAAAATTTATTGCGATAAACTGTGGCGCAATCCCTGAAGGGACTATTGATTCTGAGCTATTTGGACATGAAAAGGGGTCGTTTACAGGTGCACTGACCGATCGGAAGGGGTATTTTGAAATGGTTGACGGGGGAACGCTCTTTCTGGACGAAATAGGAGAGTTGCCCGTTTCAACTCAGGTGCGCATTCTTAGGGTCCTGGAATCGGGGGAATTCATCAGGGTTGGTTCTTCACTGGTTCAGAAGACCAACGTTCGGGTGATTGCAGCTACCAATGTCGATTTGACAAAAGCTATCCGTGAGGGACAGTTTCGCGAAGATTTGTATTATCGTTTAAATACAGTGCCGATCAAGATTGTTCCGCTTCGTGAACGATCCGAGGATGTTTTGCTGTTGTTCCGTAAATTTGCTTCCGATTTTGCCGAAAAATATAAAATGCCACCAATCAGGCTGACAGAAGATGCTCAACGGGTGATGCTCAATTACCGATGGCCAGGAAATGTTCGGCAATTGAAAAACATTACGGAACAGATATCAATTATCGAAACTGCAAGAGAGATTACTGCTGCGGATCTGATTCATTATATTCCATCGGAAAATATTGGGATTTTGCCTGCTCTATATAATAAGCCACTTGACGAAAAAACTTTTAGCAGTGAGCGTGAGATCTTGTATAAAATCCTTTTCGACATGAAAAAGGATATGAACGACCTCAAGAAATTGGTTCATGATCTGATGCCCGATGGTCAGAAAGCTAAAATCCAAGAAGAGAGTGATCAGTTAATCAGGAAGTTTTACCAGGAAACCATTGATGATTATCATACTTCTCAACCCTCCTATCCTGCTCCGGTCATATTAAAGAGCTCAAGAAACGATGATATTCAGGATACCGAGGAGTTCGTTGAAGAGTCGCTATCACTCGAAAACAAGGAGATTGAGATGATCAGAAAATCGCTTGACAAGCATAATGGGAAACGTAAACTTGCAGCACGGGAACTCGGAATCTCTGAAAGAACCCTTTATCGGAAAATAAAAGAATATAATATCGAATAATTAATGACAAAGCAAACTTTAAGATTACTCCCGGTTTTTGCAACAGTTGTGGCATTGTCAGTCATATTAACTGGTTGTAAGATTGGTTATTCCTTTTCGGGTGCATCCATTTCACCGGCTGTCAAGACCGTTTTTATCGATTACTTTGCCAATAGGGCTAGGGTAATCAACCCAATGTTAAGCCAGACTTTTAGTGAAAAGATGAAAGATAAGTTTGTGAACGAAACCGGATTATCCATGGAGCGGGAACAAGGTGATCTTGAATTTTCGGGAGAGATAACAGGGTACGATGTAAGGCCTCTCTCTATTCAGCAGAGCTCTCAGGGACAGGATTTTGCTTCCATGAACCGCTTAACGGTTACTGTAAAGGTTGTCTTTACGAATAATAAAGATCACGAACAGGATTTTAACACTTCTTTCTCAGCCTATTACGATTGGGAGAGTACCCGATCACTGAACGATGTTGAAAGCAGTGCAGTTGATGTTATTGTTGAACAATTAGTTGATGATATATTTAATAAATCGGTTGCAAATTGGTAAAGTAGTTATACCATCTAATTGGGAATAGCATATGTCGATGACCCGTGAACAAATGCTTCGATACATTGATGAGCCATCTGTATTGAATGAACGGACCCTTGGAGAACTCCGGGAAATCCTGGATGAGTATCCCTATTTTCAGACAGCACATCTTCTTTATATTCGCAATTTGCAGTCTGAAAGCAATTTCCGGTTTTCCAGCCAATTAAAGATTTGTGCATTATATTCCTCCGACCGTACCATACTTTATCACCTGTTAAATTCCGGACCTGAAAAGAAACAGGTAAGTGATAATTTGCTTGAAATAAGTTCTGTTTCAACTGGCAGAAGTCATTCAATGATTGAATTATCTGAGGACGCGACGGAGCCAGTTGATGATTCAGAAGATTTGGCTATATCTGTAATCCACCCTAATGCTGTCGGGACAGACCATTTTGACTTGTTGAATTTTGAGCTTTCCGAAAAATCCTATTCACTTGAGGGTGTTGAAAATGATTCAGATAAACCACTCTCGGAATTAGTGAAAGAGATTACCCATTTGTCTGCTAAAAAAGGAAAAGCAAAAGAAACAGATCAAAAGGCCGATTTAATCGATCGTTTTATTAAGGATAATCCGGCTTTCACTATTAAACAATTTGAGAAATCAGATATTGGTGAGAAATCAGATAAACAAATAGATAGCGTTGGTGAGAAGGATGAATTTATCACCGAAACTTTAGCACGTATCTATGTAAACCAGGGACTTTATCATAAAGCAATCAAAGCTTTTGAAAAATTAAGTTTGAAATATCCCGAAAAAAGTGTTTATTTTGCGCGACAAATTGAAGAAGTTACAAATCTGCTTAATAAATAATCCAATGTACGCATTTATTATTGTTATAATTTTTATTGTTTGCGCCTTGCTGGTTTTATTGGTATTGGTTCAGAACTCAAAAGGGGGTGGTCTTGCCTCTTCATTCTCGAGCTCTAATCAGGTGATGGGTGTTCGCCGTACCACCGATTTCTTGGAGAAGGCAACATGGAGTCTGGCCATTGCGCTGGTTGTTCTCTCGATTGCCTCAACCGCCTTTCTCCCACGTAAGGGGGAAATGCAAAAATCTGCAATCGAAGAGCAGATTCAGCACGTTCAGGATCCAAGCCAGGTTCCTAATTTCCCACAAGCAGTGCGTGATTCAACAAAATAGCTAATCTGTTTTAATTGTTTACAGAGCTGGTCTCCTGTTTCTGGTTAATACAACAGTTAAATTAAACTCAAATTTGATATTCCCAAAGCCCGATCCATCAACTGACGGACCGGGCTTTTGTGCTGATATCTGTCAGTCATATTCTATCCGTGTCATGTTGGCAGAGATTGCTGTCAGTTACTTTCTGACATAAAGAGCTGGTTTAGTGTATTCTATGAATTTGTAGTCATTTATTCTTTGAGAATGATTGAAAAATTGTCGGTTTTACAGGACAAAATAGGTCTTGAGAGGCTTTGGCATATTTTCTGATAAGAATTCGGTACAACAGTTAAACTATTGTCTAATTATAAAATAAAAATTTGAAATGGCAGAACTTAAAGGAAAAATCCTTGCCGGCAAAGTATTGGTAGAGCCGCAGCAAGCAATTACAAAAACAGCAGGTGGAATTATCATCCCTGATTCAGCGAAAGAAAAACCCCTTGCAGGTAAAGTTGTGCTCGTGGGAATCGCGAAAAAAGATGAAACGATGGAGGTTAAAGCTGGTGATACTGTATTTTACGGAAAATATTCAGGTACTGAGCTGACAATTGATGGCAACGACTATCTCCTGATTTCACAGTCGGATGTTCTTTTCATCGCTTAATTGACTAAATTATTGATCATTTATTAACAACATCAAACAATGGCAAAAGAGATTAAATTTAATATCGAAGCCCGCGAGAGGCTGAAAAAAGGAGTTGACCAGCTTGCAGACGCTGTAAAGGTTACTTTAGGTCCTAAAGGGCGTAATGTAATTATTGAGAAGAAATTTGGTGCACCTCAGGTTACCAAAGATGGTGTTTCCGTAGCTAAAGAAATTGAACTTTCTGATGCTTATGCAAATATGGGGGCACATCTTGTTAAGGAGGTTGCTTCTAAAACCAGTGATGATGCAGGTGATGGCACTACTACTGCTACAGTTCTTGCACAATCAATCATCAATGTTGGATTGAAAAACGTTACAGCTGGAGCGAATCCTATGGATCTGAAACGTGGTATTGACAAAGCTGTGTTTAAAGTTGTTGAAAGCATTAAAAACCAGGCCAAAACTGTTGGTGACGATTACAGCAAAATCGAACAGGTTGCACGGATTGCAGCAAATAACGATGCTGAAATTGGAAAACTGATCGCAGAAGCGATGGAAAAGGTTCACAAAGAAGGTGTCATCACTGTTGAAGAAGCAAAAGGCACTGAAACCTATGTTGACCTTGTTGAAGGAATGCAATTCGATCGTGGTTATATTTCTCCCTATTTTGTGACTGACACTGAAAAGATGGCTACAGAAATGGAAAATCCTTTCATCCTGATCCATGATAAGAAAATCGGATCGATGAAAGAGTTGGTTCCAATTCTCGAAGCCACCCATCAATCGGGTCGTGCACTGATGATTATCTCTGAAGATATCGAAGGTGAGGCGCTTGCAACTCTTGTTGTAAACCGTCTAAGGGCCGGTCTGAAAGTTTGTGCAGTTAAGGCTCCGGGATTTGGCGATCGTCGTAAAGAGATGCTGGAAGATCTGGCTATCCTGACAGGTGGTACTGTGATTACCGAAGAGAAAGGCATGAAGCTGGAAGATACAACTCTTGAAATGTTGGGTCGTGCCGAGAAACTTACTGTTAACAAGGATACTACAACTATCGTTAATGGAGCAGGTGAAGCTTCGAATATTGCTGCCCGTGTAGCTCAAATCAAAAAACAGATCGAAACAACCACTTCGGACTACGATCGTGAAAAGTTACAGGAACGTCTTGCCAAACTTTCTGGTGGTGTTGCTGTTCTTTATGTAGGTGCTTCTTCAGAAGTAGAAATGAAAGAGAAGAAAGACCGTGTTGATGATGCACTTCATGCCACACGCGCGGCTGTTGAAGAAGGTATCGTTCCTGGTGGAGGTGTTGCTTACCTTCGTGCCATTGCTGTTCTTGAAGGACTCGTAGGGGATAGTGAAGATGAGACAACTGGTATCGAAATTGTAAAACGTGCAATCGAAGAGCCTACCCGGCAGATTGTGTTCAATGCAGGACTTGAAGGTGCTGTAATTGTTCAGAAAATTAAAGAGGGTAAGGATGATTTCGGTTATAATGCCCGCCTTGATATTTTCCAGAATCTTTTCGAATCAGGTGTAATCGATCCTGCTAAGGTAACCCGCGTTGCTTTGGAAAATGCAGCTTCAATCGCTGGTATGTTCCTTACAACTGAGTGTGTACTTGTTGAGGAGAAAGAAGATAATAAACCAGCAATGATGCCTCCTGGTGGTATGGGTGGCGGTATGGGTGGAATGATGTAATATTTTAACCCAAATATATATCAACCAAAAGGTTGAATCTTGTAGAGACAAGGCACTGCTTTGTCTCTGCTTTTTTTTATACAAAAAAGGTGTCTCAAATTAATGGACACCTTTTTGCTAATAAATATGTTTTCCGGGTTTGGGTTTGGAGTTGAACCCAATTTTTAAGACTAAGGGCGGTTCGTCCGAACTCCTTTTAATTGTTGTCTCTTTCCTGGTTTCGAATCAAGCAGCTTTCTTCCAGCCGTTGTCTGCAAACATCCGGTGGCCAGCATCGATTTACCGGTTGCCAGGTGCCGATTACCATTAACCAGCTGCCAATTATTGGCAGCCATTTGCATAACATTCACATTTAATGTATTAGCCTTCATTCTGCCTTTTATTTAATTCCAGTGATAAAGCCCATCAATCAATCTTTCCTGTTTTTCTTCATCCGACAAGGCATTATATTTTTGAACTTCTGCCTCATAAGCCTGTTGCTTTTTCGTTTCGGCTTCTTTAAGTTTGGTTCCATAAATTCGTTCAACTTTGTCATTTAAGAATTTATTGGCCACTGTTGGAAACAACTCAAGTAATAACTCCTCCTTTTCATTCATGGCAAGTTTCACATTCTCACCGTATTGAGGGAATGAGGGGTTGGGTTGTTTTTCATAGTTGGCAGTATTGTAAGGGACCTCCTCACGTGTGCCGGCAATCTTTTCACGAAAGTCCGGATCAACAGGAATCGGAGTCTTGCCATATGAACCTTTTACCAGATTTACAAACTGATTGGAGTTATTGGAATAAAATGGTTTCCCGTTCTTTTCATCAATAACGCAATTTACCGCCTGGGCACCAACAATCTGACTGGTTGGGGTAACCAACGGAGGACATCCGGCAGCCAACCTGACTGTAGGAATTACCTCAAGTACACGCGGAAGTAAATCTTCCTGCTTTAATTGTTTGAGCTGAGATAACATATTGGTATACATACCTCCCGGAACCTCTGCAAACTTGACTCTCTCATCCGGATCGGGGAAATTGAAGTATTTTTCAATTTTTCCACATGCATCCATTAGTCTTTCTTCGTCATCGCTCTGGGCAAATTCAATGGCATCATCGAAAAGCTTGTCAATATAAGCAGGCAATTGATCTTTGGTGATATCAAATTCGATCGGGAATATTTTGTAACTGTCGATATCTCCCATTTCGAGGCGAATATCTTTTAAAAGCTTATTAATACGGACGACTGAATCTAAATTTATCCCTGTTTCAATCCCTAATTTGTTACAGAAAATCTGAATTAATTCAAATGCAGGGGCAGCCGGACCTCCTGCAAAATTGAGAATTGCAGTATCCAGAATATCAACACCGCTAATGATCGCTGCCAGTGCAGATGCCAGACCAAAGCCCGGTGTACAATGGGTATGAAAATCAATTGGAATCTTAACCTGTTTTTTGAATGCTTTAATGATCTGACTCACCTTATGAGGAGGTACCAATCCTGCCATATCCTTCAAGGTAATCATATCAGCACCCATTCCCTCCAGTTCTTTTGCCATTTTCACAAAATAGTCGTTTGTGAAAATCGCTTTGGGAAGTGGCTTGCCTTTTAATTTTGCCAGAAACCGCTCCTTACGTGTAAATTTAGGATCTACTGTGTAACAAACCACACAATCGGCTAAACCACCGTTTTCTTTTACATATTTGATGGTCGATTTGATGTTACTGGTATCATTGAGAGCATCAAAAATTCGCATGATGGAGATTCCCGACTGGACTGCATTCCGGTTGAACCCTTCAATCACCTCTTCAGGATAAGGATTATACCCAAAAAGATTACGGCCACGCGATAGGGCGGTAAGATGGGAGATATTTCCAATCTCTTTCTTGATCTTTTCGAGTCGTTCCCATGGGTCTTCATTGAGAAAACGCATGATAGAATCGGGAACTGCTCCACCCCAGACTTCAAGAGCATAAAATCCTGCTTCTTTATAAATTGGCAAAACCCGCTCTATCTGAGCCTGTTTCATCCTGGTTGCAAAAAGAGATTGCTGACCATCTCTTAATGTGACATCTCTTATGAGTAATTTTTTATTCATTGTATTGAATGTTTACTTGACTTTGCAAAATTCGGTATTAAAATTGGTTTATTTGAAGATATTGTGCAAATATTCTAAAAAAAATTCACCTCTGAATTTTGTGCGGATTAAGGGGAATAGAATTGTCAGAGATATCTCTCGACCTTCCATTTTTTAGATTAGGTAAAAGTTCGATTCTTTTTTATTTGGAATAATTTGCCCATCTTTGGCAGACCAAAGTTGAGTTGAAAAGAGATCAGTTTTTATGGATTTATTCATAAAATGGGCAATGGCTGTTTTGTAAAATATTTAATTACAAGTTGTTAAGCAGTTCAGGATTAATAGTTTGATTTGATGTCATTTTGTGACTTTCAGATTACTATCAAAGTGAAATGGTTTATATCATTCTTTTTATATTGGGGTTATAATATTAAAATTCACTAAAAGTTTATTTAATGATATTGTTATATGAAATTGCGGCCGAAGTGTCGTACTTTGAATTACTGATGAAGGGCGGATGGTTAATGATTCCCTTATTTTTATTGTCAATCATCTCTGTGTATATTTTTGTTGACAGGTACGTTTATTTGAGAAGGCAGAGGCACACGGATACTTCCTTTATTGATCGGCTAAATGATCTTGTCAGGGATGGTAAAATTGAGGCGGCCCTTGCCCTATGCCACAAAACTGATAGTTCTGAGTCTCGGATTCTTAAAAAGGGGATTCAAAATCTGGGCAAACCATTGCGTGATATTCGCGAGCAGATGGAGATGGAGGGGAAGTTGGAAGTTTACAAATACGAAGGGAATATGTATTTTCTTGGAGTTATTGCAGGTGTCGCGCCTATGATGGGGTTTATCGGAACAATTGCAGGGGTTATTAAAATATTTTATAATATATCGCTGGCTGATAATATTAGTATTTCGTTGATATCCGGTGGATTATACGAAAAGCTGATCACTTCTGGTGTCGGACTAGGTATTGGGATTATCGCCTTTGTAGCCTACCATTATCTCAATAACAGGGTTGACAAACTGGTACAAAAATGGGAGTTTCAGAGTGTACGGTTTATCGATTTGATTAATAATAATTAGCAATGAATTTCAGAAGTTCAAGAAAACATGTTTTTGAGATATTTTCAAATTCATTCAGTGATATCATGTTTTTTTTGATGCTGTTCTTTCTGATTGCATCCACCATGATCACTCCTGGAACCATTAAACTGATCCTTCCTCAGGCGAATCAGACCCAGTCGATGAATAAGCCACCGAAGGAAATTGCAATTTCTGTCACCAAAGACCTTAAATATTATATCAATAACAAGCAGGTTCAATTCCTGGAAATTGAACCTGAATTGCGAAAGGAAAAGAAGATCAATAGCGAAGTTCATGCCATTGTAAGGTGTGATAACACCATTGCCGTTCAGTCACTGGTCGATGTATTACAAATCGGGAGCAAGGTGGAGATGAAGATGGTTTTGGCTACCTCGCGGAAAGAGAAGAGCAATTAGCAAATCCAAACCTGAGGGAATATGAATAGAGAAGAATTATCTTTTAAGGTGAGGCAATCTACTGATGTTAATGTTATTGAATGTTATCAATGTGGTAAATGTACAGCTGGTTGTCCCATAGCTGATAGGATGGATCTTCGCCCGAGCGTAATCATGCGAATGTTGCAGTCAGGAGATGCAAATATGGAGGACCAAATACTGCGGTCAAAAAGTATTTGGTTGTGCCTGGCCTGCGAAACTTGTTATTCCCGTTGTCCCATGGAACTCGATATCCCCAGAGTGATTGATTATCTGCGCGAAAGATCAAATAGCGAGGGTAAAATTCATCCTGAGGCCAATAAAATTGTCGCTTTCCATAAATCCTTTCTGAATGATATCGAACGGAACGGACGTTTACATGAAATTGGCCTTGTACTCGATTACAAAATACATTCGGGGACATTTTTTCAGGACATTACCTTAGCTCCGGAAATGTTCAGCCGGGGTAAACTTCATATCTTACCCGAAAAGATAAAAGACAGGAAAGGATTATCTCGATTGTTTAAAGGTCAGTTCAAAAAAAGAGAATCATGAAGATAGGATTTTATCCGGGTTGTTCGTTAACCGGCTCTTCGCGCGAGTATAACGAATCGCTGGTTGCTATTTCAAAAGTTGCTGGTATAGAACTTGTTGAAATAACAGACTGGAATTGTTGCGGTGCGACGGCAGCTCATAACCTCAATAAGGAACTGTCGTTGTCATTACCTGCCCGAAATCTTGCACTTGCAGAACTTGATGAAATGGAGGAGCTTGTAGTTCCGTGCGCAGCCTGTTATAACCGGCTCGTGATGACACAGCACGAGCTAAACGAAAATCCGATCATCAAACAACAGGTATCAGAAAAACTTCAGTTGCCGTTGAGAAATGGGATCAAAATTCTTAATGTCCTTCAATTCCTTCAGAAATTTATCGTTCCCCGCCTCGAGGAACTGATTAAAAATCCACTGAGCTATAATGTGGCTTGCTATTACGGTTGTTTGCTGGTCCGTCCTCAGAAAGTAATGAAGGCCGATCGTTTCGAAGACCCCATGTTGATGGATGTGATTATGAAAAAACTGGGTGCAAATCCGATCGAATGGCCGTTTAAGACCGAATGTTGTGGCGCCGGATTTAGTGTTTCGAAAACTGAAATTGTGGGAGAACTTTCCGGGAAAATTGTTCGTGATGCCGTTTCCCGCGGCGCTAAAGCGCTTGTTGTGGCTTGTCCGATGTGCCATTCAAACCTTGATATGCGTAGACCTGCAATAGATAGTTATCTTAAAAGAAAAGAGGAAATTCCTGTTATCTATATTACCCAGGCCATTGCTTTGTCAA
The DNA here is from genome assembly GCA_963675995.2 of Prolixibacteraceae bacterium. Lineage (GTDB taxonomy): Bacteria > Bacteroidota > Bacteroidia > Bacteroidales > Prolixibacteraceae > JAAFHB01. The sequence goes on from CAXXIY010000001.1 coordinate 1,486,943, forward strand.
TGGGGCTTACTCCGCGGCAAGCCGGTACTCATCGGCACTTTGTCCCTGTAAACCTGACTGTTAATCGTTAAAATCTGCCCATATGTCGAAAATAGGTGTTTTTATTTGTCATTGCGGTGAAAATATTAGTGCGACAGTTGATGTGGCTAAAGTTGCTGAAGCTGCCGGTCAAATCGATGGTGTGGCTTTTAGTACCGATTATAAATATATGTGCTCTGATCCTGGTCAGACCCTGCTTAAACAAATGGTTAGAGAGAAAGGGCTGACAGGCGTAGTTGTGGCTGCCTGCTCACCCCGTATGCATGAACCCACCTTTAGAAAGGCATGTACTGCTGCCGGATTGAACCCTCATATGTGCGAGATGTCCAACATCCGGGAGCATTGTTCGTGGGTGCACGACAAAGGGGATGCAACCACTCAAAAGGCGATCGATCTGGTGCGCACAATTGTCGAAAAGGTTAAACTGAATAAACCACTTCAGCCCATCAAAGTACCCATAACCAAAACTGCATTGGTGCTGGGTGGAGGGATTGCAGGGATTCAGGCAAGTCTTGATATTGCAAATTCCGGGCATCAGGTCATCCTCGTTGAGAAAGAACCCTCAATTGGGGGGCATATGTCACAGCTTTCGGAGACCTTTCCTACCCTTGACTGTTCGCAGTGCATTCTTACTCCCCGGATGGTGGAAGTGGCTCAACATCCAAATATTACATTGATGACCTATTCAGAACTTGAAAAACTGGATGGATTTATCGGAAATTTCAAGGCCACTATCCGGAAAAAGGCAAAGAGTATTGATGAGAATCTATGCAATGGATGTGGTCACTGTATTACAAAATGCCCCACAAAGAAGATTCCAAGTGAGTTTAATACCGGTTTAGGTAACCGAACGGCCATTTATGTCCCTTTTCCCCAGGCTGTTCCTAATAAGCCGGTTATCGATAAAAATAATTGTTCCTATTATCAAAAGGGGAAATGCAAGATTTGCGAAAAGGTGTGTCCCACAGGAGCGATTCGGTTTGATCAGGAAGATAAATTGGTTGAATTAGAAGTTGGAAGTGTGGTTATTGCTACAGGCTTTAACATCCTTGAACCATCCGGGTTTCCGGAATATGGCTATGGAAAGTATAAGGATGTGATTACCGGGATGCAGTTCGAACGTCTCGCCTCAGCATCCGGTCCCACCAGCGGTGAGATCAGGCGACCTTCCGACGGTAAGATACCGGAGAAGATTGTGTTTATTGCCTGTGCTGGGTCGCGCGATCCAGCCAAAGGAATACCCTATTGCTCAAAAATATGCTGTATGTACACGGCAAAACATGCGATGCTTTATCAGCACAAAGTGCATCATGGAAAGTCATATGTGTTTTATATGGATATCAGGGCAGGAGGTAAGAATTATGAGGAGTTTGTAAGACGAGCTATTGTGGATGACACCGTTAATTACGTTCGGGGTCGGGTTTCAAAAGTTTATGAACAGGATGGTAAATTGATAGTTAAAGGTGTCGATACCCTTCTGTTTGCTAAGCCTGTCGAGATTGAGGCAGATATGGTGGTATTGGCAACTGCTGCTGTGGCCAATGACGGATCGGAAGATTTGGCGCAAAGGCTTCATGTTTCTTATGATGCTTATAAATTCTTTTCCGAGGCACATCCAAAGTTAAAACCCGTTGAGACAAATACAGCCGGAATATTTCTGGCAGGAGCCTGCCAGTCACCAAAGGATATCCCGGAAACGGTCTCACAGGCTTCGGCCGCAGCCAGTAAGGTAGCTATTCTTTTCTCAAATAATGAATTAAGTCGTGATCCGGTTGTAGCTGTCGTAAACCGGGAACCAGCGCCATTATTTTCCACCTGTGTTGGTTGCTTCTTATGCGCTACAGCCTGTCCTTATCAGGCGATAGGTGAGGAGCTGATTACCAACCGGAAAGGCGAGGTAATCAAAAAAGTGGCTAAGGTAAATCCCGGATTGTGCCAGGGGTGCGGAACATGTGTGGCTTTCTGCCGCTCGAAGTCGATCGATATTGATGGCTATTCCAACGAGCAGATGTATTCTGAGGTAATGGCCCTGCTAAATAACGACTAAACCAGAACGTAAAATGAGTGATTTCGAACCTAAAATATTAGCTTTTGTTTGCAATTGGTGCACCTATGCAGGAGCTGATCTGACTGGAACCAGCAGGATCAAATATGCTCAGAATGTGAAAATAATTCGTTTCCCATGTACCGGCCGAATCGACTTTATGCTGCTGCTAAAGGCTTTTGGTGAGGGGGCTGATGGTGTGATCGTTTCGGGGTGTCATCCAAATGATTGTCATTATACCTCTGGAAACTTCCATGCCCGCAGACGATGGATTATTTTCCGCGGGTTACTTGATGTATTGGGAATTGATACCCGCAGAATTCAGTATTCATGGGTTTCAGCAGCTGAAGGTTCCAAATGGGCTGATATTGTAAATTCGACCGTTGCTGTCCTTCGTGAACTCGGTCCATACCACGACTATGCGAAGGTGGCTGGTTTTATTGGAAAGGAGGTTCATCCATGATCGAACTCATCAGAAGATCCAAAGAGCTTATCGATGCTGGTGAAGTAAACGTAATCATTGGCTATGGTAATGGGTCAGCCTCGCGAACCCGCGCGATTTTTGTTACAAATGGGGAGGATTGCGAAAAATTGATTTTTGATAGTCGCTGCGTTCAGAATCTTGCTGTCTATCTGACTAAGCCTGAAATAAAAAAGCTTGGAAAACCTGCGATTGTGGCTCCTATTCAGGTTTTGCGCTCAATAGTCCAGTTAACTTCCGAAAACCAGATTGTTGAGGGGCAACTTGTGGTGCTGGGTGTGACTGCTGAAAGTCAGTTGGTTGAGTTCGGATCCCTGGCAGCCATCGAAACATTTATTTCGACACAACGAATCAGCATTGATACGAAATATCAGGAAAAGCTTCAGTTGATTAAAGATATGGCTGCTCCTGACCGGCTTGCTTTTTGGGCAAAGGAACTTGAGCCATGTTTTAAATGTTACGCATGTCGCGCAGCCTGCCCATTGTGTTACTGTCCCCAATGCACTGTTGAAATTAACAAACCACAGTGGATTCCTGTTGCTGCCCATACATTGGGTAACCTTGAATGGCATGTCATGCGGGCAATGCATATGGCCGGAAGATGTACCGATTGTGATGCCTGTTACAATGCCTGCCCTTTGGGAATTCCTATCAATCTGCTAACCAAAAATGTATTGCAGGAAGTGACCGCCAATTTCGGCTATTATGGCCCTTCACTCAGCAAGGAAAATTCCCTTTCGAGCTTTAAACCCGAAGATAAAGAATCCTTTATAAAATAGTTATGCAGATAGATAATTTCCTGATAAGAAAGCCTTCCCTCGAAAAACTATTTACCAATCTGATCGGTTACGGGAAAACAATTTATGCTCCTCAACGTCGGGGCGATGTCACCCTTTTTGAAAAAACGAAGCTATTTTCTGAAATCACAGACGATTATATTGTCACAAATAACGCTGCAAAATCAGTAGCCTTTCCAAAAGTTGAACAGGTGTTCTCCTACAAAAAGTCGGGTAAAGAGATTGAAATTAGTGATGCTGCAAACCAGCCATTCCCTGATGTAGTGATCTGGGGAACCCGTCCGTGCGATGCTGCTGCCTTTATCCCACTAACAGGAACCTTTAACGGTGATTATCCTGATATTCTTTACAATAAAAGATTTGAGAGACTAACAGTTTTGAGTTTTAGTTGTACGAAAAGCGATGAATACTGTTTTTGTACATCAGTCAATAGTGGTCCTGGTAATACGGCAGGAAGCGATGTGTTGTTTACAGAATTGTCAAATGGCGATTATCTGGCTGAAATTATTTCGGAAAAAGGGAAGGGCATTGTTGAATCAAACAGACAATTATTTGAACCCGAACCAAAAGAAAGTAAAGGTCAAAACCTTACAGTAGTTGAAACCAGGTTTGATCATGAGGAGATTCGGACTAAATTGCAAAATCTTTTTGAAAATCCGGTATGGGACGAAAAATCCAGGGCTTGTTTGGGGTGTGGCGCGTGTGCCTTTGTTTGTCCTGTTTGCAGTTGTTTTGACATTCAGGACGAGCCTCACGGGAAGCGTGGTGTTCGTTTAAGATGTTGGGATTCATGCGGTTTTGGACTTTTTACGCTTCATACATCAGGCCATAATCCCCGCGAATCGCAGGGAGCACGCTGGAGACAGCGCATTCTTCATAAATTTTTGTATATGCCCAATAGCTCGAAAGTAGCTGGTTGTGTAGGATGTGGACGATGTTCACGTTCCTGTCCGGCTGACATCAATATTCTAGATACAGTAACCTCGATTTAACAGGAAGATAAGAGATGAGTAATCCAAATATCTATATTCCATATTTAATGAAGATTGAAAAGATAACATTGGAAGCGCCCGGTGTAAAGACTTTTCGATTGAAATTTGAGAATGAGCAGGAAGCTGACGTTTTCGATTTTAAAGCTGGTCAGTTTGGGGAATATTCCATAATTGGGGTTGGAGAGTCAACGTTCTGTATCGCTTCATCTCCAACCAGAAAAGGATACATTGAATGCACATTCAGACAGGCCGGTAAAGTGACCTCTGCCTTGTCAATGGCTGAAGAGGGCGATGTCGTCGGATTTAGGGGACCTTATGGGAACACTTTCCCGATGGAAGAGTGGAAAGGTAAAAATCTGCTTTTTATTGCTGGTGGAATTGCTTTGCCTCCAATGCGTTGTGTGATCTGGAATGCTCTAGACCTGCGCGAAGAATTTAAAGATATTACAATAGTATATGGTGCGAGATCAGTAGCAGACCTTGTGTATAAAAATGAGCTTGACGAGTGGGGGCGCAGGTCAGATGTACGACTTGTAACCACTGTTGATCCTGGTGGTGAGACACCTGACTGGACGGGAAAAGTGGGTTTCGTCCCTTCAGTTCTTGAAAAAGCTGCTCCATCATCTGAAAATACGATCGCTATTGTTTGTGGCCCTCCGATCATGATCAAATATACTTTTCCGGTTCTTGAAAAACTGGGCTTTAAGGAAGAAGATATTTTCACGACGCTCGAAAACCGGATGAAATGTGGTTTTGGAAAGTGCGGACGATGTAATGTCGGTGAAGTGTATGTTTGTAAGGATGGCCCTGTTTTCAGTTACCAACAGTTAAAATTATTACCAGCCGAATATTAGATGGATTTTATTACCGTTTTCATACTCGCTATTGGACTTTCGATGGATAGTTTTGCGGTTTCCGTTGGTTGTGGGCTAACCGAACAGAAAATTTCGTTCCGGAATGCTGCAAAAATATCATTCTCTCTTGCTTTTTTTCAGGGAGTTCTTCCTGTATTTGGCTGGTTTATGGGAACCCGGATCAGGGAATATGTAGAAGCGGTTGATCATTGGATCGCATTTTTTCTTCTTCTTTTTTTAGGGGGAAAGATGATCTTTGAAAGCTTTAAAAGCAATGAGCAGGAAAAACTTGCAGATATCTATTCATGGAAACATATCATCACCCTGTCAATAGCCACAAGTATTGATGCCCTGGTTGTCGGATTTTCCTATGCGCTGGCTTCAACAAGTAATATTTTTGGTGGAGCAATCATCATTGGGGCGGTTACCTTCTTTTTCGCCATGCTGGGCATTCGGATCGGAAAAGATGTGGGTTACTCCTTTGGACCAAAGGTCGAATTCCTGGGTGGAATTATCCTTATTGCCATTGGGATAAAGATTCTAATTCAACACGCAATTTAAGGTGGTGAAAAGACCTGACAGGTTTCATTCATGTGTCAGGCCTTATACTAATTATTTTTTCAGCAAACTTTCCAGTTTCCCGTAAGCCTGGTCAAGTCCTTTTATAAAATCAGTTTTAATTTTCTGGTAATGCTGTTTCACTAATTTTGGGTTGTCTTTACCATCAGGATGACAAACACGGTCGAGCATGCTATTATTCAGTAATACAGCTTCCTCTATGATCGATAATATATTGGTATCTTTCTTATCATCAAATGTTTCAAGAAAGTCAATACAATCGCCAATAAGTTGTGATGACATGAACTCAATCTCCTTTTTTAAACGTCGAACAGTGGCCATAGTTGTTTTTTTTAAGTTGTTGAATCTTTGAACGGATCAAAACGGTCGATGCCATACTGATCTCTCTTAATTTTATATATCGATTCGAAGTATATCTAAAAGGCAGTTCTTTTTTTACCCTTCATTTTTAATTTTTCTTTTAGCTTCTGAGCTTCAAGTTCTTCGTCGATGATCTTTTTACTAAACGATTGTTGTGCGGGCAATGTCCAGTCATCTTTATTATCCCAGTTCGAACGCACTTTCACAACACTGAGGTAATAAATGACCTCTTCGGGTGGAATTTTCTCTTTTAGATTTCCTGTATCCCATTTCCCGTTGTTATTTCTGTCGTAAATTGCTTTGATCACGTATTTCTGAGGTTCAAGAAATTTGAAGGTGACCGGACCATCCTTTGTTACAGATTGGGATTGAATGACTTTCTCCGATTTTTCGTTCGAAAGAAGCTGAATGATGGTTGGACCGGTGATATTTCTGATATTCAGGATGATTTTCCCGTAGTGTTCCTCTTCCTGTGTTTTAAATTCTGTCTTAACTTCTTTTGAGTAAGTATTATAAATTGTAAAAAGGGCAGCTGAGTCGATCTTTATTTTATATTCGGTTCCATACTTCCAGGGATAGGAGAGTTGATAGCGCCGTTTATTGAGGGAATCAGGGCGAAGCTTAAATTTTATAGCGTTATAGATGGTATCTTTTTTCTCGAACAGCGATATTTTAGTAGTGTCGAAAGTCGCAATAGGTTCAGGTGATTCCACCGTCAGGTTGCTAAATGAATCAAAACCTACCTTGGCATTTGTTAGCAAAATGACGGATTTAACCTCTTTTTCAATCTTTCGGCGCTCCTTCCGTTTATTTTTTGCGGCCTGGGTGACATCTGTGAAATAAAATTTGAGGGTATCATTCTTGGCATAATATTCTTTAAGACTATCCTGTTGTAGATAGGTTACTTTAAATATGAGTGTGTCTCTGTTATAGACCATTGAGTCAGTAAGCCAGATTTTTACCGAATCCGATTTGGGTGACATTTCGATATAATCCCACCCTTTTTTCGCTTCAAAATTGAGTGGCACGATATTAAAAGTATCAATTACTGATTGGGTAAATGCCAGGTTGATCACTTTACGCGTAGGATGAATATATTGGTCAAGCCGAAGGTCAAAGAAATTTTCTCCAAATCGGAGCAGGTAAAGCGGGTCGGGCGAAAACCTGGTTTTGCCTAACACTACAAGGGTGTCGGAGGCTGTAACCGTGGTGTCCATACTCGGAAAATATTTCGCAGAGGGTATTACGACATGACTTAGGAATGAAATGGAATCAACGCCGGGTGTAAATTTCAGATTGTTATCGACATCGCTTAGACCAAATACCTGAAATGTATCAGCTGGCAGGTTCGTTACCGCAAAAAAACCATGATTGTCAGTTTTTGCAATATAATCGGGTCGGGATTTGTAAATTAAGGTATCTGATTTTCCGCGATAAAGAGAGATGATTGAATTTGGAATTGGTTCGAGCGTAAATGCGTCTTTTACGAATCCAACAATCCTTAATGTATCGAATTTTGGTCCGGTGGAGAAAGCGAGCCTCAGATTACGTAATGTGTTTTTTTCATTATTGTCTGCTACGCCATCCTTAAAATCCAGCGAATAGGTAGTATTTGGCTTCAATTTTTCGTTCAGATCGACGATAAGTGATTTCCCTTTTGTCCGGAATATTGGTTTCTTGGTGGTAGGTGGTGAAACAACAAATTTTTCATTCAATCCGTCGAGGAGAATGAACTCATTAAAGTTCAACCTTACTTTCTGGTCTGTAAAATTAGTCTGGGCATAAGCAGGAATACTACGCACAACAATTGGTGGTATGGTATCTTTTAATCCTCCGGAGGGCATCCCTATATTCGCGCAGGAGGTGAAAAACGAGAAATAACCAATAACAATAATTACCAGTAGAAATATTTTATTAGCCAAACCAATCTGATTTATTAGAAAATATTGTAAAAATCGAAGTAGGAGTCGATGTAATTCTCCTTTGATTGATGATCTAGAAATGGTTTTCCGGAAGCTTTCATGTAATCTTCCAGTTCTGGATTGATGGTTTCACTACCCTTGATAGTTGCGTCGGAAAAATCGATAGCGAGCTTGCTCAGGTTAACAAATGTGGGGTCGCTGATCACCGAGATATCGTTGAAGCTTATTCCATCTTCGGCAATTTTGCTAGCCATATTTTTATTGAGCGGACTATTGAACTTGTCATCATAGACCGAATAGATGATTTTAGCATTTGCAAACAGTGGGTTATCCTTGTAGGTTTTCTTTACAAAAAGAGGGACCATTCCTGTAAACCAGCCGTGGCAGTGAATAATATCGGGTGACCATCTTAATTTGATGACCGTTTCGAGAACTCCGCGTGCGAAGAAAATTGCCCGTTCATCATTATCATCGAATTCATTACCCTCGTCATTTGAAGTTGCAAACTTCCTTTGAAAATAGTCTTCATTATCAATGAAATAGACCTGCATACGCGCAGCTTGTATGGAGGCAACTTTAATGATCAGCGGATGGTCATTATCGTTGATGACTAAGTTCATTCCCGAAAGCCGGATCACCTCGTGAAGCTGGTTTCTTCTCTCATTGACGCACCCAAACCGGGGCATAAATGTTCGGATCTCCTTTCCTCTTTCCTGAATGCCCTGCGGAAGATACCTTCCAATCTCAGAGATCTCAGATTCAGGCAAGTAAGGAGCGATTTCCTGTGAGATAAATAAAACCTTCTTTTTTTCCATTGTCACAACTTAAATATTTTGCAAAAATATATAAAAAATACTGAATATTCAATCGTTAACGCGATTGTATTATTGAGGAATGTGGCCTGTCAGCCCGGCTGTATCTAAATTGATTTTTTATTTCACCCCTTGCGCTGGGTGGAAACCCCATTGATATGAATCTGCTTTAGTGCCGTTTTGTTCAACAGGGTGACATTGTGTTTAGATATTTTGTTACTTTGCACTCTGTTTTTATAATCAATGAAGCTCTATAATACTATTTCATCTTTGCAGGAGGCCCTGAATATTGAGCGGGCGAGGGGATTAAAAATTGGATTTGTTCCCACCATGGGGGCGCTTCACGAAGGTCATTTATCGCTGGTGGATCAAGCCAGAGGCCGGTGCGACATCGTCATAGTCTCAATCTTTGTCAATCCAACCCAGTTTAACGACAAGAATGACCTTGCGAACTATCCCCGGACCTTTGAATCAGACAGACAACTTCTTTCAACTCACCGGTGCGATTATCTGTTCTCTCCATCGGTTGAAGAGATTTATCCTGAGCCCGATACCAGAAAGTTCGATTTTGGATTGCTGGAAAGGGTGATGGAAGGCGCCTTCCGACCAGGTCATTTTAATGGTGTTGCTCAGGTAGTTAGTAAGTTGTTTGGGATAGTCCTTCCCGATTACGCCTTTTTTGGAAGGAAGGATTTTCAACAGCTGGCCATTATTAAGGAGATGGTTCACCAATTGAATCTCCCTGTTGAAATCGTCCCCTGTGAAATTGTCAGGGAGGATGACGGCCTGGCAATGAGTTCACGAAATAAATTGCTCCTTCCCGAACACCGGTTGTGTGCACCATTGATATATCAAACCCTGGCAGAGGCTAAGGAGCTTTCAAAAAAACAATCTGTGGCTGAACTAAAGGAATTCGTGATTCAAAAAATCAATAGTATTCCATTGTTGAAGGTTGAATATTTCGAGATTGTCGATGACAAAACCCTACAACCAATTGATAACTGGAGTGACTCCGGAATTAAAATTGGTTGCATCGCTGTGGTTGCCGGAAAAATCCGTCTCATTGATAACATTATTTTTAACGTTAATTAAGAAAAAGATGTTTATAGAAGTTTGTAAATCAAAAATACACCGGGTTACAGTTACAGGAGCAGATCTTCAGTATGTAGGGAGTATTACGATTGATGAAGAACTGATGGATGCAGCAAATCTCATCGAAAATGAGAAAGTCCAGGTGGTTGACATCAACAATGGCGAACGGTTCGAAACATATGTGATACGCGGAGAAAGGGGGAAGGGGGAAATTATTCTCAATGGACCTGCAGCGAGGAAAGTGGCTGTTGGGGACATCATCATTATTGTATCTTATGCATCTTTGGAATTTGAAGAGGCTAAACAGTTCAAACCCTGGATAATCTTTCCCGACTCTGAGACAAACAGGTTGGTGTGATCGGGGTAATTTCTGAAGAGTTTAAAGAGAATGTAGAGGGATAATAGGACGCCGCCTGATGTTGATGCTGGAACCCTTTCAGGGTTACGGGGACACATGGCGCCAGGGAGGCGCTGTTAGACTGGGGGTACTACTCGAGGGTGTGGTTCATAGGGCGTTGCCCTATATTAGTTCTGAAACCCTTTCAGGGTTATGGGGACACAAAGGGCGTTGCCCTATGTTAATTCTGAAACCCTTTCAGGGTTATTAATAGACTATCTATATTTGCCCTGCAAGGGCCGTAGAAATCGCAAAGGGCAGCACCCTATGAATATAGATGAGTATTCTTCGCCCTGCAAGGGCAGTAGAAGTCGCAAAGGGTAGTACCCTATTATTATAGATGAGTATTTTCCTTCCCCTGCAAGGGCAGTAGAAATCGCAAAGGGTAAGTGCACTATTATTATAGATAAGTTTCTTTCCTCGCCCTGCAGGGGCAGTAGAAGTCGCATAGGGCATCGCCCTATGAATTATAAAGAGTATTTTTAAACGCCCTGCAAGGGCAAAAGCTCTGGATTATGCCACAATCTCTCTCCAAAGTTTATGTTCACATTGTTTTCAGTACCAAACATCATCATCCTTGGATTGACGATAAGATTAAAAATTCCCTTTTTGAATACCTTGGAGGTGTTTGCAGGGGGCTGGAATGTAATCCCGTCCGGGTTGGCGGTTATCGTGACCATGTTCATGTTTTATGTCTCTTGTCACGAAAAATTGCCCAGATGCAATTGCTTGAAGAAATAAAGAAACAATCTTCCAAATGGATAAAAACAAAAGGAGGGGAGTATGCTCAATTCCACTGGCAGGACGGATACGGTATATTCTCTGTTAATCCTGCTGAAGTTGATGTAGTTATTAATTATATCAAAAATCAGGAGAAGCATCATAAGAAAAAGGAATTTAAGGAAGAATTCAGGACCTTTCTCGAAGAGTACCATATTGATTATGATGAGAGATATGTTTGGGACTGAGTTTCGCTTTATGGGGGCTCATAGGACGTTGCCCGAAGTTGATGCTGGAACCCTTTCAGGGTTATGGGGAAACATAGGGCAACGCCCTATATTAATTCTGAAACCCTTTCAGGGTTATTAATAGACTATCTATATTTGCCCTGCAAGGACGGTAGAAGTGCCATATGAATATAGATGAGTATTCTTTGCCCTGCAACGGCAGTAAAAGTCGCATAGGGCAGCGGCCTATGATTATAGATAAGTAATTTTCCTCGCCCTGCAAGGGCAGTAGAAATCGCATAGGGCAACGCCCTATGAATATAGATGAGTATTCTTCGCCCTGCAAGGGCAGTAGAGGTCGCAAAGGGTAGTGCCCTATTATTATAGGTGAGTATTTTCCTCGCCCTGAAAGGGCAGTAAAAGTCGAAAAAGGCAGCGCCCTATGAATATAGATGAGTATTCTTCGCCCTGCAAGGGCAGTAGAAGTCGAAATAGGCAGTGCCCTATGAATATAGATGAGTATTTTCCTCGCCCTGCAAGGGCAGTAGAAGTCGCATAGGGCAGCGGCCTATGATTATAGATAAGTAATTTTCCTCGCCCTGCAAGGGCAGTAGAAATCGCATAGGGCAGCGGCCTATGATTATAGATAAGTAATTTTCCTCGCCCTGCAAGGGCAGTAGAAATCGCATAGGGCAACGCCCTATGAATATAGATGAGTATTCTTCGCCCTGCAAGGGCAGTAGAAGTCGCATAGGGCATCGCCCTATGATTATAGATAAGTATTTTCTTACGCCCTGAAAGGGCAAAAGCTTTGTATTCAATCAATTTACACGTATAAATGTAACTCTCAATTCCTATGTCAAAAACCAAAACTACCTTCGTATGTCAGAGTTGCGGGGCACAATCCCCAAAATGGATTGGGAAATGTAATGCCTGTGGCGAATGGAACACCTTTTTAGAGGAGATTGTTACTGAGTCGAAGAATACCTCTGTCTTTCCGGTTAAGTTGGATTCAACCCCCTTATTGCTCTCGCAAATCGATCTTAACCAACAGGAACGGATTATAACGGGTAACGTAGAATTTGACCGCGTAACAGGGGGCGGGTTGGTTCCGGGTGGTTTGATACTTCTGGGTGGTGAGCCCGGTATCGGGAAATCGACCCTTGTGCTTCAGATTGCATTACAGATGTCCCGACTAAAGGTATTATATATATCGGGTGAAGAGAGTCTTCAGCAATTAAAAATGAGAGCCAACCGGCTGAGAGATAAGCAATCGGGTTGTTTGTTCCTATGTGAAACCTCGCTCGAGAATATCCTTTTACACATCGAGGCTCAAAATCCCGATCTGGTTATCATCGATTCAATTCAGACGGTTGCTACCGAACTGGCTGACTCTTCACCCGGAAGTGTTACCCAGATCAGGGAATCTACGGTCGGGATTATGAAGGTGGCCAAGTTAAAGCAAATCGCCGTCATCCTGATTGGACATATTACCAAGGAGGGGAGTCTGGCAGGACCTAAAGTACTAGAACATATTGTGGATACAGTCCTTCATTTTGAGGGCGACCGGAATTATCTTTTCCGGATTCTGCGTTCGGTAAAAAACCGTTTTGGCTCGACATCTGAGTTGGGAATTTTCGAAATGCGACAGGATGGGTTGCACGAGGTGATTAATCCCTCGGAGATGCTCCTCTCATCGCACAACGAGGGATTGAGCGGAACAGCCACCGCAGCTACCATCGAGGGGATGAGACCGTTTTTAATCGAGGTGCAGGCGCTGGTCAGTTCAGCAGCTTATGGCAACCCACAACGCTCGGCCACAGGATTCGACCTCCGCCGGATGAATATGTTGTTGGCCGTGCTTGAAAAGAGGGCTGGCTTTAAATTAATGACCAAAGATGTTTTTCTCAATATTGCAGGTGGTCTTCGCGTCGATGATCCTGCCATGGATCTCGCAGTGATAGCCGCTGTACTCTCCTCTAATTTCGATGTAGCGATTAACAAACAGATCGCTTTTGCCGGTGAGATCGGTCTTACAGGCGAGATCCGACCCGTAAACCGGATCGAGCAGCGGATCGCTGAGGCCCAGAAGCTTGGGTTTAAGGAGATCTACCTCTCGAAATATATCAAGGGTGTGGACTTTACACGCTTCGAAATTAAAATCCATCAGATCGAGCGGGTGGAGAAAATGATCAGGACCCTATTTTCATAACTTTTCCCACCGTATTATTAGTAAATACACTGATTTGGTGCGTCATCGTATGTCAGCGGTGCGTGAACGCACAGATTTGGTGCGTCATCGCATGTCAGCGGTGCGTGAACGCACAGATTTGGTGCGTGATCGCATGTCAACGATGCGTGAACGCACAGATTTGGTGTGTCATCGCATGTCAACGGTGCGTGAACGCACAGATTTGGTGCGTGATCGCATGTCAACGGTGCGTGAATGCACTGATTTGGTGCGTCATCGCATATCAACGGTGCGTGAATGCACAGATTTGGTGTGTGAAGGGTGAGCTGGTGACTAATTTCAGGGATAGTCACCAGTCACCTGCTCACTATTTGACTTGGATACTCACTATATGGCTGGGATCACTATTTTCAGACGGATTGAGTCTTGCGTGTTGTAACCGCAGGGGTTGAGATAATTTAGGCTATTGAAAATCGCCCGACACCTATCAACTGGAAAAAGTGAGCGGGTGAATGATCAAAATCTGAAAATCACCCGCTCACACCCTTAAATCCACTTACTATTTGACTGGGATAAATATTTTCAGAGGGATTGAGTCTTGCGGTTTGTATTCGCAGGGGTTGAGATAATTTAGGACGATTGAAAGTCGCCCGACACTGATCGACCCGAAAAAAGTGAGCGGGTGAATGACCAAAATCTGAATATTCACCTACTCACATCCTTAAACCCGCTCACTATTTGGCTGGGATAACTATTTTCAGAGGGATTGAGTCTTGCGGTTTGTATTCGCAGGGGTTGAGATAATTCTGGACAATTGAAAGTCGCCCGACACTGATCGACCCGAAAAAAGTGAGCGGGTGAATGACCAAAATCTGAATATTCACCCGCTCACATCCTTAAACCCACTTACTATTTGGCTGGGATCACCATTTTCAGAAGAATTGAGTCTTATGGTTTGTATTCGCAGGGGATGAGATAATTTAGGGCGGTTGAAAGTCGCCCGACACCTATCAACCCGAAAAAAGTGAGCGGGTGAATGATCAAAATCTGAATATTCACCCGCTCACATCCATCAATCCGATTGCCGTTTAAACCCGATCACGTTATCAAACAAAAAAAGCCCTCCATGAGGAGGGCTTTAATTTGTTATGATAAAATTAATTGAATGTCAATTAATTCTGTAATAATTGGAATTCAGCGTTGTTGCTAATGCCAGTTACTGCATCGATTACACTTGATGTAACATTATTGTTATACATCAAATTTGAAAGAGTTGAAACTGCACCTACAGCATATGCTGGATTTGGAGCAAGAGCTGCAAGAGGATCGTTGATCAAAGTAGTCTTGTCAACATCAACTCTGAAAGTTGAATAGTTTGCGCCTGGAACTGCATTCAGGATAGCTACATAATTTCTCAAACCCTGTAATGTAGTGCAATAGATCAAAGCTTCCTTGTAAGGAGTTGTTCCAAATTCTGCCAATGCTGGAGAGAAAGAACCACTTAAATTGTTATTATAAACTTCAATGCTAACTGTGAAACCAGTTGTGGTAACAGGAAGTGTATAAGAAGAAAGATCCAACGATGCTAAAGCAGCATTGCCTGCAATTTTAAGGGTATTCAATTTGTTAACGGCAGTTGTTTTCAAGCTAGCCAATAATAAATTGTTGGTGATCGTAAGGTCTGAACCTGTACCTCCATAACCTGTAGCTCCCTGGAAGTAGGTATGATCTAACTGAAGAGCCAATAATGCATCAGCATCATTAAGAGTGAAAGTATTGATTACTCCAGAAGTGTTAACTGCGGTCAAAGCAACAGTTGTATTAACATTAACAATGTTCATTGGACCAACTAGGGTCAAAGTTTTCAGTAATGTATTCTTTGGAGCAGCTGTACCAGAGGTTACACCAGGACCGCCATTAAGAGTTAAAGTAGCAAAATGGTCAGCAGCAAGAGTTGGATCAAGAGCTCCAGTAATATTGGCAGTAACCAAAGTTACAAAACGGCTAATGTCAACACTTTGTCTTACAGCACCTAAAGTAAGATCAGCAACTACCGGAAGATTTGCACCTGAAGGAATTGTAGAACCAGCGGTTACACTTAGCCATTGGTAAACATCCATGGTAAGGGTCTTAACTGTAGACGAAATCAACAGTGCGTTAGCGGCAGTACCTTGCCAAGCCTGGAATCTAAGTGTTTGAGGACCAGTGATAGTTACATTAACATTTGAATTGAATGCATTTAGTTTCACCTGATTTACATCAGCAACTAAAGGTTTAGCAACAATAGTTACATTGTTTGAAGTAGTAACCAGGGCAGAAAGATCCACATTGGTTGCAAGAGGAGCATTGATATTAACAACACCACCTGCTACAGTCTTTGCAGTCTTAAGGAAAAGATCAGTAGCAACAGGAGCCGTGATAGCTAAGCCATGAGCAACATAATCTATGGTTTTTAATTCAATGGTAGTTGCATAATTTGCAGTAAGATTGTTGATCTGACCACCTGTAGCAAGACCAAGAACGATAGAGGTAGTTCCTGTTGAATTCCATGAAGTAGTATTTGAAAGAGCAGGAGCACCAACGTGGTTTCCTACAAGTCCACCAATAGCAACATTAGGTAAATTGATAATACCTGTATTGTTCAGGGTTGGTTGATTTACCAATCTGAGGTCGCCACCTACAGAAGCCAATTTAAGAGCGGTATAACCGTAAGGATAGTTCAGCGTAACTGTACCACCAACACTTGTAAGCGCTTCGTCTTTTACGTCAAATCCTTCAATCGTATAATCACCGATAACAGAAACAAGGTTATTGGCTTCAACTTTATCAGCTGCCAATGCACTTGAAATAATCACCCAGTGTGGTGCTCCAGGAACTGGTACAAGAGAGATGTCGCCATCACCCCACCACCAACCTTCAATCGTACCGACAGAAGCTGGGTTCAAACCAATAACAGCACCAATATTGTTCAAAATTTTATTCAAAGCAACCATGTCAGTTGCAGGAATGTACTTGGTATTAACACTGACGTTACCATTAATGATAGCCCACTGTACAATCTTGCCTGCCCAGTAAAGGACATCAGCATGAGTTTTGATGGTTACATCTTCATTAATCATTGCATTAGACTGCAATAAAAGATCCAGTTTTGCCTGAGCAATCGCCATTTCAGCGGCTAATCCATCAACAACGGTGTTGGTTGCATCAGCAGTTGTTTGAGCAGTTGCAAGATCCGAAAGAATCTGGTTAAGGGTAGCAATATTTGCATTGTTCAAATTATTTACCCAAGTTTTGAAATTATCCAAAGCTGTTTGAGTAGCTGCATCGCCTTCAGCAATTTTCGCTGTCAGTAAGTGTACGATACTATCTGCAGAAGCTTTCTGAGCTTTGGTAAGGGCGATAACCTGGCTGTTAATCAAAGTAACGATTTCACCTTGAGCAGCCTGGACATCTGCTTTAGAAGCAGCCAAATCCAATTTAGCCTGAAGGGCAATCAATTTAGCTTTAAAGTCAGCATTCACAATGTTTTGAGCTGCAATAAAAGCGTTCAAATTAGTTTGAACATCAGTTACCATTGCCTTGGTAGCAGTACCAGTAGCAACGATAGAAGCAATTGAATTGCTGATATAAGTAACTCTTTTGCCTACATTGGTTAATGAATCTGAAAGCGCTGTCATCTTCGTACCAAGACCACCAACAGTTGTTGATAAAGTGTTGATTGAAGTCTGAAGGGCAGCAATTGTAGCTGTCTGTGAGGCAATAGTGGTCTGTAAATCAGATACACTTTTCACCTGAGCAGCAAGCGCCGAAATCTGGTCTTTCAAGGCCTGGAAATCGTCCGCGTACTTGTTACACGAGGAAAAAATAAGGGCGAAAACGAACACACCCAACAATAGTCTTTTCATTTTTGATTTGTTTTAATTAATAAATGGAAATAAAAGAAGCACTTTAATTTTAATTCGTACAAAGTTGAAATAAATGCAAAGGGTAAAAAACCCTGTATTTCGCATTTTAGGATATTTGGTAGAATAGAAGAATAATATGTCGTTATTAAAGGATATGCAGTAAATATTGAGATTTATTCAACTATTTGACCAATTTATTCATTAAGGAAAATTTGCTGTGGCATCTGCCGTTTTTAAATAGTTCATAATAATTTAAGTATTAGTAAATGAGTAATTTATATAAAAATAAACCTTGTTTAAAAAGTATCGTATTTGTTTCTAAGTTCATACAAATGGGTTCGTGATGCCAACAGTTTAATCCCATTAAAAGGGGGTACTAATTGGCAATCCCTTGTCTTAAATTCGATCGATCCCAGATAATTCAGGTTTAATATTGCTGATTGATTAATCTGTATGAATCTTGTTGTTCCCATTAAATCAATGATCTCTTTGGCAGTTGTCCCGGCACGAAGTTTCACTTCGCTCATATCGGTCAGTATTGCCTTCCATCCCGGTTTATCGCTTACCTGATCCCTGGTACATTGCAGCAAAATAATATTGTTCTTGTCCATGAACCGCAGACCAATTGGCGTAGGCAAAGAAATAATTTCATTCATCCCATGCATCATCGGCACAAAATTCACCGGTTGGTCAATCTTTCTTTTGAGTTTAAACCGGTCGATTACCAACTTCAGTTCCTCTGGTTTTACCGGTTTAAGGATATAATCAAAGGCCGACTCCCGCAGTCCCTGTAATAAATATTTGTCGAATGCGGTGTAAAAGACAACATTAAACATCTGTTTTCTCGATTTCCGACATTCATCGAGTAGCTCAAACCCACTCTTTACCGGCATCTCGATATCCATAAACACCAATTCAAGGTTCTCCTTCATGAGCAGGCTTTTTGCCTGTTGATATTTCGAAGCGCAACCCTGAAGCTGTATTTCAGGGAAAAATCCCAGGTGTTCTTTCAGCGCAAATACGAACTCTTCATCATCGTCAATAATTGCAGTTTGAATTTTGTCAAATCCATTCATATCTTCTTACCGCATAAAGGTTGGTTTACCCTACCCTTAAAAAGAATTAATTTTAATATTAAAAGAATAATTTTTTGGAACTCTGATTTGAACCAGGGTTCCACTTGCCGTAGTAGCGCTTTTTAATTTATCGTCAATTGAAAACACGATTTTCTCAGTGTTCAGATTATTAAGTAGATGGATCGTCTGATAAAGGATTTTGAGACCTGTTCCGGCTCCTGTTGCACGGTTACCCGATTGCTGGTATCCTAATCCATTATCTTCAATAATTATTTTCAGACCCGCGTCATATTTTTCAATTCTTATTCGGAGCAGTTTTTCACCTTCGAGGGGTAGGAGGGCGTGTTTAATCGCATTTTCAACAGGAATCTGGATGATCATTGCCGGAATCTGTTGGTCCAGGGCGATTTCTTTTTCAATATCCCATATGATTTTAAACGGTTCGGGGATTCTCCACCTTTGCAGTTCGATGTAGCCTTTGACCAACTCGATTTCTTCAGTGACCGATACGGCGATTTGTTCAATATGATCGATCGAATTGCGGCAAAGCATCATCAGGTTGGTTAAATCTTTTTTGATTTGATCGGGATGATTAGTTTCGGCAGAAATTCCGCTTAGCACGTTAAAGAAGAAATGGGGCGATAGTCGGTTCCGGATGGTTTGCATTTTTAACAATGCGATGGTATTGTGTTGCTTTAGGATAGTTGTTTCTGCTCTTTTCCTGTATCTGATGAATAGAGAAGAGAGGATTCCTAGGCAGAGAATTGAAAAGACCAGTGTGATGTATAACATCAACATGTAGAATTAGGGCTTAGGAGGTTGAATTTTAGTATTGTGAATAATCTTCTTATATAAATTGCCCACAGAACGTCGTCATTCCGGGCTACTGTTCTGACAAACACACCATTGTTTTATGGAAATAGAAGAGACATACGACCGATAGAGACGCACGACCGTGCGTCTCTTCTATATTGTTCTCCGGGTAGTTAATACTCCCAGAGGTCTTGCTCATAATCAAATATCGAATTTTTGATTCGTTCTGATTCTTTGAAGGCATATTCACCAGCAGCGTATTCCTCGATTGACCTGTTGTTATAGACATTTTCTTCTTTCACAATGTATCCGTCAAATAAACGGTTGAGGAAAATGTCGTCAAAGCTCAGGCTTCGGGCCCCATTAAATTCATTGAGTGATTCTTTTTTAGCAAGGATGGGGCGGATTTCGGGGTAATACACCCAGAAGAGTCTTTTTCTGACAAAGGTACTATCCTTGGGATCTTTTTTGTAGACGCGTATGGGACAAATTCCCAGGATCCGGACCTGGAGAGTGGACTTTTGTTTGTCGAAATACCAAACCTCTTTAACTTCGAGCTGTTTAACTTCATGAGTTGGGATATCTGTTTGTACAATCGTATCGCGATCGTTTCCCGTATTAATATCGGTAACTTTAATCGTTCTGACAGAGTCGCCAAACTGCTGTTTCACCTGATTGTAAGTGATGGGCTCCTTGAATTCGTTATCATTCAACTGCGCGTCAAAGGCAGTAATCCGCTTATCTTCAATTCCTTTTAACAGGATATTGAACAGGTTATTTCTCCCCTGTATTTCGCGGACGGGATAATAGAAGTGCTGGTTTGCTTTTTCGCGAAGATCAATGATACGCCAAACTGTTTTGGACCAGATTGCATCAGACTCCCGGATATTGGGGAGGGGAGAAGGCTTCCGGTCTATCGTTGTTTTTTTGTAATAAGCGCCATCAATCACCTGAGCTTTCAGCAGATTTTCTGATGTAACTCCTACCAAAACTAATGTAATGATCAATAATAACTTTTTCATTTTTAATTAATTTTAAAGCTTATTGGAGGTAAATTACGCGTTGTGCCGTCATCCCCCTTAACGATAATGCTCTCAATCCATAAACGGTTTCCGGAATTCAATCCCTTCATCAGGTCTTTTTGTTCCTGCGAGAACCTGTTTCCTTTAGTGGGTTTGTCAATGATAAATCCCGCTTTCGATGTTGAAACGACGAACGAGGTGACTGTAAAGTTCATCTCGAAATCGAAATCAGGAATTTTAGCCAATACCCCTGTTTGCGCCTCCAACTCATTTTTGGAGATTGCTCCCTCATTTTTATTGGCCACCGAAGCGACCGGATCGGGAACCTTTTTGACACGGAATGGTGTTGAACCAATCTCTTTGGTGATTCCATCGATCAGGGCGCTGACACTGATAACCGATTCAACGCCCACTTTCTCAGGTTTTACCAGGTATTTCCCATCTGTTCCAGCCGACTCGATGGTCCCGTTTGTTATCGATACTTTTAAGTTAGAAGCCGAAATTCCCGGAACAGAGATTGAAACCGGATTTGAAAGGCCTGAATAAAAGACATTCATTTTGGTTGGCGAAACGGTCATGGAGGGTCTTGCCACTTCATATTCATGTTTGAATGGGTAGTTTACAATAATCCCGGAAGGATTTTTGTAATTAATCTGACCTCTCCATTCAATTTTACCCTCTTTAAGAGCTACAGATTTGTAGAGCCCTGCATTTTCACCTGCAACAATGGGTAGCGTTGACCCGCCAACAACAATTACCGGGGTAGCTGTTGTGTCGACTGCCGAGAGAAATACCTTTGCTTCATAGGTGCTGCCCTGAAGGATGTAGTCTGATTTGGATACCACCTGTGCCTGAAGTTTATTAAACTTAAATGATGAAGCGTCGATCTGGGCATAAAGGTGGTTGATCACATCCGATTCTGCATTACGCACATCGCTTTGAATTTTCGACATCAATGTAATTACGGCAATTAGTGGGTACCCTTCAAATTTGCTCGATTCCCACGATGGTGTTGTTCCTTGAATTGGTGGCGGATTAGAGGTATCCAGACTTTTGTTTATTGATGCGATCAATTCAGTATTAGTGGTATCGACTAACGCCAGCAATAAATTCCGGTAATTTGCTATCGCTTTTTTCAATGCGATACCATTTTTTTTCGTAATCATCAGCTCTGCGGGATAGTTAAGGTCATCACGTGAAATAATGTTATCGACATCCCCGGCAGGGCCATCCGCAGCTTTCACTATTAATTCTTTTAAGCTGTGAATATAACGGTACAGGGAATCGGAACTTGCTTTCACTTTTAATACTGATTTATTAAGTTCTCCGGCTTTTTTTGGATTTTCCTTTGCTGCGTTATTAAATTCGTCGTATACCCGTTGGTTTTTAGATATTGAACTTTCGATTGTCTGCATGAAGTTATTATTGACCATAACAAAAGCATCCAATACCGATTTATCAACATTGAGTGCGAGCATGGCAGTCAATACCAGGTACATCAGACTGATCATCCTTTGTCTGGGCGCTTCCGGACAGTATTTTGTTCCCATGTTCGAATTAACCTTTTACGTTCATAGCTCCAAGCATATTACCATAAACATGGTTAAGTGCCTCCAGATTTTTATTTAACTGTTCTGTTTGTTTACGGTAATTTTGGGCCTCTTCGAGTGCACCGGTGACCAATGCTGTCATTTTTGAGTGACCTTCGAAGGCTTCAGCGGATGATGCAGAGAGCTTTCGTGCATTCTGCAGATGTAATTCATAAGAAGAATGCAAAGCCGATAAACTTGTGTTGACGAGTGAAAGGCTGGTACTGTATGTTTTGGAATGTTCGTTAAGCGCGATAAGATCCTTATTTACAGATTCAGTAAAGCTCTTATACGATTGTGCCAATTTGTCACCTGTTGAGGCAAGCTGATCATTGATCTTTTTTGAAGATTCGCTAAAGGTGTGGGCCAGATTCTTCGAAGAGCTATCCAACATTTGAGATGACTGATCGTATGAGCGTATCAGATCGTTTGTTGATCGCTCGATTGAATGGGAAGCCCTTGAATTAATATCTTTGAAAGAGGAGATTGATTCGGAAGCGTCGGCCAGTGTTTTTACATATTCATCAGTTGCTAATGTTGCACTGGAGATATCTGCAATTCCGCTGGCGGTGTTCGAAAGATCCTGCAGACCTTTTTTTACTTTGGCCAGCAAATCGGGCGATATTTCGGCTTTTTCCAGAATGCTCTCTATCGAAGTTTGTTTGGATGTGTATGGAAATTCGAGTTGTTCCTCTTCGGGAATATAGGCCTCTTTCAATTGGGGGTATACTTTTGACCAATCAGGAATTTCAATCGATGGTTCAAAAGCAGAGAAGAAGAAGATCACCACCTCGGTTAACATTCCTATCGGAAGGATAATATTTGCGTAAGGCCAATGTTGTAATTTGAACAAAGCTCCCAAAAGGACGATGGAAGCACCAATACTATATAAAAAATTCATCGAAGATCTCCACCTTCTAGAATGAGTAAATTCTAACACTGCCATAATTCAATTATTTTTGTTTTTTTTATTTTTTTGACTGAAACTCGTCGCCGAAAGAGGAGCGGACACAGCGAAAACCGACATACGATTTTGCACTGTCCTGATATTCAAATGTGCGGGTCCCTACCTGAATGAAGTAAGCAATATCTTTCCATGATCCACCCCTGATTACTTTACGTTTGAGCGCCGGTGGATCGTTGGGTAGGGCTGACTGTTCGAAATTCGGATTCAGGTCGTGCATAAAATTATAGGATGACTCATCATAGGCTGTGATGGTCCATTCAGCTACATTTCCTGCCATATCGTAAAGTCCGTAACCATTTGGATCGTAGGTGGCCACTTTTACAGTTGTCTTACCACCGTCATCGCTGTAATTTCCCCGCATGGGTTTAAAATTCGCCAAAAAGCAACCTGTTTTGGAGCGGGTATAATAGCCACCCCATGGGTACATCGAATTGCTAAGTCCACCTCTTGCAGCAAGTTCCCACTCTGCCTCTGAGGGTAACCGGTAATCCTGAACGCCATAATCACCTTTCTTGGAGAGGTCTGAATTTTTGAAATTTGTACGCCACATGCAAAACGCCTTGGCTTGTTTCCAGGTAACGCCAACTACGGGGTAATCGTCAAATCCGGGATGGGAGAAATACTTGCTGGTTAGCGGGTCGTTAAAAGCATAAGAGAAATCGCGGATCCAAACAAGTGTATCGGGATAAACATTCACCCCATCGGTCATTATAAAGCTGGAACGTCCCTCAATTGGGACAACTTTTCCGCTGAGGTCGTTTACACTTCCCTGATAATTTTGAGTTTTGTAATTGTAGGCATTCTGAATCCGGGCTGCCTGTTGAAGGTCGACCCATGAATAGCTGTAGTTAAGCTTCCTTGTATCGAGTTCTTTTCGACCCATAATCCGGTCTGTTCCTGAATAGTACATTGGTTCAAGAGCATCTTTATAATCGGGATTCCGCCAGTCAAGCTTCCTTTTCCAGTTCAGGATAGGTGGATCAATCGGATTTCCTTTCCGATCCTGGGTAATCTTAAATTCCTCAAATTGTTCCGACAACATTTGCCGTGCAGTTGAATCGCGGACCCAGTATACGAATTGCCTGTATTCATTATTGGTAATTTCGGTGTCGTCCATCCAGAAAGTGGATAAATCTACAGTCCGCGTGGGAACTGTAGCGTTGGCAACATCTTGATCGCCAGAACCCATAATGAAACTCTGTCCGGGTATTAAGACCATACCAAGAGGGGAAGGTTCAAAGTATTTCCCTCGTTTCACAACACCTGTCAATTCACCGTTTCCACCACGATGACAGCTGGTTAACAAGAGAATACACGATATAGTACCTAAGATGAATAATCGCTTCATAGTTCGTTTAATATGTTGTAATCAACTATTTTTAGGTCAAAGTTACAAAAATCTAACACTTTTGTACTTATGGATCCGCTTTTTGTATAATAAAACTGAATAAGCAAGAAAAAATTCATGCGATCCGGAGTTGTATCTTGATAGAGCAGAGATACTCATATCATAGGAATAACCGAATTTTATTCCGTTCCATAATTCAGCACCGCCTGTTATAATTATAGCATCGCCAATGCGATAGCCGACACCTCCCCATAATCGTTTATCATATAGGACGGTCATGTTAAGATCTGCCTGCCAGGTCGTTGCGTCAGATTTAAAAAAGAACGAAGGTAGCGCCAGAAACCTTTCATCAGCCATTTGAAGGTTATAACTACCGCTAAGATAATAATGTCGGCGCATCGAATATTTCCCCGATTGCTCGAAAGACAAGGTGGGCTGATTCAGATGACGGGCAGAAAGAGCCAGCTCATAGTCTTTATGCTGATAGTAAAACCCAATTCCTATATCAGCCATTACTCCCCCCACTTTTCCGGTTGGAAGTGATGGATCGGAAAGATTGACCAAATCGCTTCCTTCAATTCCTGTCATGTCGAAGTTGAGATTTTTATTCATCAACCCAACAGAAATACCTGAACCCAACTTACCGTTACCTAACCGGGTCCTCCACGAATAGTTCAATCCTACTGAAATATTTTTCTCAAATCCGATGGCATCATTAATGACTGAAAGTCCGATGCCGTCGTTGCTCCCTATTAAATGGACAGATGCGTCAGTATTGAAAACTGTTGTTACCGGAGCACCTGGAAATCCTACCCACTGGAACCTGTTTAATATTGAGAAATTTATTAATTCTGAAGATCCTGCAAAACCTGGATTAACAGTTAATTGATTAAACCGATTCTGGCTAAACTGTGGATCTTGCTGAGCCTTTGCGGCAAAATTACAAATAATTACAAATATCCAAAATATAAAAGCGCTATTCAATAGTTCCCCTTTGCGATCAGTGATACTTTTATATTTCATCTTATTATATTTTGTTGAAATATTTCCACCATTTCTCGGAGATCTCATTTTCGCAGGCTTTTCGGTAGTCTTTTTTGGAACATGGGATTCTGACAGGGAAAAAGGTGCAATCTTCTGAAGGAACCTCCATCCACCACCTTTTGGAGATCGGGTGGAGAAGAAATGAGATCGGCTCCTCCAATCCGTCAACGGTCACGTGATAGTGTTCAAAATCGGTCGCCTCGTCCTCTGGCGCTTTATCCACTCTTTTCGATAATCCGTTAATAAAGTACCAGCTGATTTGTGCCGCCATCATTGCGCCAACCATTGAAGGATCTGCCAAAGGGGAATAACCAAAGATTCCAAACCAGGAAGGTGTTGTGGAGATGCCAGAATACCAGGCAATCTGACACGCCTCCTCTCCGGTTAAACCGTTTGGTGATACACGATACTGACCCGGAGCTTCCGAAGCTTTCAAAGACCCGAAGTCAAAACTTACCAGGTCAGACTTTCGCAGCAATGGCTCCAATTCTTTTAAATCGGTGCGGATTTCCCCCAGCGTCAGAACCTCCCCGTTAGTCCCTTCAGCTATCAAATCTTCTGCCTGATCACCAATGAAATAGGACTGGCATGCGATAACACTTACCGAAGTTCCGGGTACAAGATTGTTAATATAGATCTCATCGGGTGCGCTTTTCTCAGAAAGTGAATTGTCAATCCTGTCATCAACAATCACAAGATTAAATTCTTCCCGGTTAAAACCTGCAACCACCGGAACAATTAGCTCCTGACTTCCACCCAATATTAAGAGGCGAACCCCCAGTTCGGAGAGCTCTTCCGCCACCATTTTTACGGCAGCATAAGTGTCTTTGAGTTGATTACCGCATTTGATATTCCCAAGATCGACAATGTTTATTTCAGAGGGGAATGAGCTAAGGGTATAAAATTGGCTTCTGATTGCATCGGGACCGTCAGCGAAAGGAAGGCAACCCGATCCCCTGGCCTCCGGAACACCTAAAATCGCGACATTCGGCAAGTGATCCTGATCCCAGGTATGACTTTTCAGGTAATACCCCAACTGATCGGGGCTCCCTTCAAATAGTTTAACAACCTCTAAAGCAGATGCAGGTATTATCAGTTCGTTTAGCATAATGCATTATAATTAGTACCGCCAAATACCGATGGAATAAAAAGGCAAAATAAGAAGTGCAAATTTCAAATTTAAGACTTTGCACCTGGTATTTTGCATTTTGTCTTGTTTATTTTGCCCTTCTCTTATTTGTTTTTGGCTTTGCGCCCTCTGTCTCAATGATTAGTTTGCATTCAGCAACCGTCAGTTTGTTGATATCTGCCCCTTTTTTAATTTTATAATTTCCTTTTTTAAAGGAGATATAGGGTCCCCAACGCCCTTCCAGGATACGGATATCGGGTTCTTCATCAAAGGTTTTTAAAACCGATTTGATCGTTTGTTCCCTTTTTTCCTCGATGAGCTCAATGGCCCGTTCGATGGTAACGGTCATGGGTTCGTCTACCCCTTTTTTAAGCGACACAAAGTTTCCGTCGTGCCGGATATAAGGGCCAAACCGTCCAATCCCGACGATCACCTTCTTTTCTTCATATAAACCCAGATCGCGTGGAAGATCAAACAATTTCATAGCATCTTCCAGTGAAATTGTTTCAATACTCTGCCCTTTCTGAAGTGAGGCGAACTGCGGTTTTTCTTCGCTTCCTTCGATCACTTCACCTAATTGAACAAATGGACCAAAGCGTCCTATTTTTACTGAAACCGGTTTTCCGGTTTCAGGATCTGTCCCGAGCGCTCTTTCTCCTCTGGCTCGTTCTGAATTGTTCAGGGCATCTTCGATTTTCAGATGAAATGGGCGATAAAAACCATCGATCATTTTGTTCCATACCAGCTGTCCATCGGCGATTTCGTCAAACTGTTTTTCGACGGAAGCGGTAAAGTTAAAGTCGACGATTGGCTCAAAATGTTTAACCAGGAAATCGTTTACAACCAATCCGATATCGGTTGGGAATAGTTTTGATTTTTCTGTTCCTGTAATTTCAGTTTTTATCTCTTCAGTGACCTTCTCCCCGCGAAGTGTAAGGGTGAGAAATGGCCGTTCGGTTCCTTCTCTGTCCTCTTTTACAACATACTCACGTTGCTGAATAGTTGTGATTGTGGGGGCGTAGGTGGATGGACGACCAATGCCCAGCTCCTCGAGTTTGCGTACCAGACTGGCTTCAGTATAACGCGCAGCTTTCTGCGAAAAACGTTCAAGTGCCTGTATCAGTTCTGGTTGAAGTTTCTGTTGCACGGTAAGTGCAGGGAGTAATCCCTTTTCTTCTTCCGACAGACTTTCGTCATCAGATGATTCCATATATACTCCAAGAAATCCATCAAAACGGAGGACTTCACCCGAAGCAACAAAGAGTTCAGATGCTTTGGAGATTGTAATATTTACTGTTGTCCTTTCAATTTCGGCATCAGCCATCTGCGAGGCAAGGGTACGTTTCCAGATCAGACTGTAAAGTCGTTGTTCCTGTGAAGATCCTGTAACCTCTTCCTGATCAAAATAGGTTGGGCGAATCGCTTCGTGTGCCTCCTGAGCCCCTTTTACCTTGGTTTTATAATGGCGAATTTTAACATACTTATCACCATATGAAGAGATGATCTTTTTCTTTGCTGCTTTAATCGCCTCGTCAGAAAGAGAGGTGGAGTCGGTACGCATGTACGTGATCAAACCCGATTCGTAGAGTTTCTGTGCTACCGACATGGTCAGACCAACAGGGAAACCAAGTTTTCGACTTGCTTCCTGCTGAAGTGTGGAAGTTGTAAACGGAGCAGCCGGTGATTTTTTTGCTGGACGCGTGACAATGTCGGCAATTGTGAATTCTGCTCCCTTGCATTTTTTCAAGAAGGCTCTGGCTTCGTCGGCAGTGTCGAACCGGTTATTAAGTTCAGCTTTAAGTAACGATATTTTATCGCCGTTCTCCGGAACTAAAAAGACAGCGTTCACACGAAAAAATGGAACGCTTTGGAAATTAATGATTTCACGTTCCCGGTCAACAATCAGCCTTACGGCAACAGATTGAACCCTGCCGGCAGAGAGGGAGGGTTTTACTTTTTTCCACAGAACAGGCGATATTTCAAATCCGACCAGCCGGTCAAGAACGCGTCGTGCCTGCTGGGCATCAACCAGATCTTTATTGAGGAGTCGCGGATGCTCAATCGCCTTTAATATGGCATCTTTTGTAATCTCATGAAAAACAATCCTGTTGGTTTTCAAAGGATCTAAGTGTAATACCTCCATTAAATGCCAGGCGATGGCTTCCCCTTCGCGGTCCTCGTCCGATGCGATCCATATCTTGGTTGCAGATTTGGCACATTTCTTTAATTCGCTGACAACCTTTTTTTTGTCTTCCGAAATGATATAATTGGGTTGATAATTATTGTTAATATCAACTCCAAAATCTTTTTTTTCAAGATCACGTATGTGTCCAAAACTTGATTTCACAAGAAAATCCTTTCCCAGGATTTTTTCAATTGTTTTGGCCTTGGCGGGCGACTCAACGATTACCAGATTCTCTTCCATGCTTTTGAAGAATGATTTTGGTGGTTCTAAAATTTTTGCAAAGTAAAGAAAATCAAATCCTAAGTTCAAACTATTTCTTTGCCCTGGACGTTAGTTTGCTGCAGAACGGGAAAAAGAGATAACTGTAAATAGTCTGTAATTCAATGATATATTACTTTTAAGCAGATCGATTTCAGCCAATTTCTTTTTTTCGTCAGGGGTTCTCCAGCTTGTTATATTATTCTTTCAAGACCTTGGAAAAACGTGCATTCAAATTGTAAGTATTAGAATATTAAAGTATTAGTTGTTTTACTCGAAATTTTATATTTATTTGGCACCAATTGTCTCTTAACCCTTTCTGAATGTTAAAAATCGGAATAGTCGGTAGGATAAAGCAATATTTTCACAATTCGCGACACTGTATGCTTATATTCATCCAACGCTGAAAGCTTTTTCCAGTCGGGATGATTTTTAAAGGCCTCCCAATGGGCATCGTGTGCCGTCAAATCTGCAAAGGTGGTCATGTACATCAGATTGGGCATGGTACTTCCCGAAATCACGGATGCATAGAAAACAGCATTAAACTCCAGTGATTTAAAAAGCTTAATTTCACCCCCTTCGTTGAACATCTTCACTTTCTGGCGGAACAGAAAATCGGTCGGTCCTTCGTAACTTCTTAATTCATAAATTCTTTGTTCTGGTTTTGTTTTAAATTTTGGAATAGTGAATGCCGGCGCCTGAGGAAAAGCTTTTAAGAGGATTGATTCCTTTCTTAGAAACGGAACATTATCAAAAGGGGCATTTAAAAAGTCAGCACCGGCTGTCTGATAAATTTTGTCCTTTAAAAGTGCCTCGTGCAGTTTGTCCAGCTGATCGGGCGAGGATAAAGGAAGCCAAACAATCATCTGTTTCCCGAAAGTGGTATCTGTGGCAATTGGTTTAAATACTCCAACAGTTTTAATACCTGCACGGTGTAATGCCGGCAGATAGGCATTTTTCAAGTAATTATCGACGCGGGCCTCCTGGGTTTTTCCGTTAAGACGATAAACCTGGATTTGATAAAAATCGCGACCTGCAGCGCAAGCAAACTGTGCTACAATAGATAACAGGAAGAAGCAGATAACTAATGATTTCAAGATGGTCTTCATTGTCTGAGTTTTTAGAGATTGTTATATTAAGAATATTATTGTCGTATTTTGCTTGTCAGCTTTGGACCGGAATTTATGGTATAATTTTGTCGCCTCGATCAATAGTTGCCGGAACACGATGTGATAAAGGCAGATAACCTTGATTCGCCTACTTGCATTGAGTAATATCTGACCGGCTCCAAAGATAAGCATTAATTGTTTGATGCAATGGAGGGTCTTCTAATTACAGTATCAATTCTGACAGTAATTAAAGTGAATCCAACACCTTTTTTAGTGGGGTCAGATTTAGAAATCAATTATAATGCCCGACAAAAAAAGGTGGCGTAAAGAAAAACCAATTATATATAACCAAATAAATTCTATTTTTGACGCCCTGAATAAGCCGAAGTTTTTACTAACTATTACAGATTTTCTAAAAATGTCAAACAAGCACAGTCTAACAACAAAAGAATATCTTGTCCCTTTTATTTTAATCTCCTTCCTTTTTTTCTTGTGGGGAATAGCTCATGGAATGATAGATACTCTTGACAAGCATTTTCAACAAATCATGCATCTGACCAAATCGCAGTCCAGCCTTATCCAGTTTTCGCTTTACGGTGCCTATTTCGGAATGGCAGTCCCTGCCGGAATTTTTATGCGAAAATATGGATACAAAAAAGGGATTATTTTCGGGCTCGCGCTTTTTGCCACCGGAGCCTTTTTAATTGCAGGGACCACCTCTTTTGAATCTTTCTGGGTATTTCTTACCTGCCTTTTTATTCTAGGATGTGGTTTAGCAACACTCGAAACGGCTGCAAATCCTTATACCACCAAGTTGGGTCCCAAAGAATCTGCTGCCCAGCGAATAAATTTTTCTCAGTCGTTTAATGGTCTGGCATGGGTTATAGGCCCGCTCATTGGATTATATATTTATGGAAATCAGGATACCGCTGTGGGCGAGAAACTAACATCGATGATTCTCCCCTTATCTGTAATCGGATTTGTAGTTCTTACTGTGGCCCTGATTTTTCTGCGTCTTCCCCTTCCTGAGATATCTGAAGAAGAGATTGGTCATGGACATGGAATTGTGTTATCTTCGGCTGAGGATAAACCAACATTTCATAAACCTTTGGCTAAGCAATCCCATTTTGTAAATGGTGTAGTCGCCCAATTCTGTTATGTAGCTGCTCAGACTGGTGTTTTCAGTTACCTGATAAACTTTGTAACTGATGAGAACCAGCATCCCCATTTCGATGTAAAAAATGGTCCCTATTTCCTCTCAATCGGTTTTGCACTATTTATGATTGGCAGGATGTCGGGAAGTTATCTAATGGGATTCTTTAAACCTGCCCGGATTTTAGCTCTATACTCCGGATTATGTATTTTGTTGTTACCGGTTGTAAGCCTTAATATGGGCTGGTTTTCAATTATTTCGCTCTATGGGATATTTTTCTTTATGTCGATTATGTTCCCGACAATTTTTGCACTGGGAATAAAGGACCTGGGTCCTCAAACAAAGAAAGCTTCCTCTTTTATTGTAATGGCAATTGTAGGAGGAGCGGTGTTTCCCCCATTGATGGGGGCAATATCTGATCATTATACCATGTCGATTGGGTTCTTTGCCCCCATTCCTCTGTTTATGTTCATCTTTTTCTATGCCATTAAGGGGCATCATGTAAAAGTATAAACCGGGCCGATTCCCCAATAGGTGAATCGAATCTCTTATAGTGGAATCAGGAAATATTCACAAAAGGCAATGATTGTAAAACCATCGTCTTTTGTGAATATTGGTTGATGAAGGTTTCATCAGAACTTTTAAGGGGCTTATAATATTAAGTTATATCTTGATGAATAATTTATTCTTGTAAAGCCAATAGCAAATATACCATAAGGATGCCCATACTGCGATGCTTGTCATGATCTCAATGGTAATCTCTCCACCCCAAGCGAACAGTGTTTTTGTGAATGGGATAAAAATTCTATTGATGAAAGTAGCACCTCCGACCTCAAATAAAAGGTAGATAAATATGCAATTCATTCCGACTATCACAAACATTTTAGAACCTTTAACAAATAGCTTTTTAACATCAATAAGCCAATAAGAAAAACACAATGCAAGGATTGCCCAACCACCACTTGCAAAGACGAATGATGCGGTGGCTATTTTCTTTATTATAGGAGTGATGTCGAGAAAATCAAGCGAATAGCCGATCAGTAGAGCGGTCAGACCGGCAATCAGCATGAACTTCATTTTCTGATTGGCACTACGGTTACTCATCAGCAGTTTACCGCAAAGTACTCCCCAAACGGTGTGAGCAATGGTCGGAATGGCATTCATCGATGCCCATATGCTCGCTTTGTCTACACCTTCTATTTTATTATTTACCCAGGCTCCCAGATTCTGGTAGGGTACCCAAGGTTGATTAAACCCTTCGACAGGGAAAAAACGATAAGCCAGATCTGTCAGAAACAGGATAACCAATGTAATAATTAATTGAAGTGAGAAGCTTTTATCCCTTATTAAAAATGCAACCAGATAGGTAACCGACAGCTGAGCAAGAACATCCTGAAGGCGAAAAACAATTTTTCCCGGACCTACACAGTAGAGTGCCCACCCAAGAAAAAGAAGCAATAAAGATCTTTTGATGGCATGAAATAGGATGGACTTTTGGGTATCTCCTTTTTTTTGTCGGTTGACTACCGCAAAAGGGATGGCAACCCCCACAATAAACATAAAAAATGGCTGTATCAGGTCCCAGAAATGTAAGCCATGCCATTCATGATGACTCAGTTGTGTGCCAAGGAATTGGGTGAATCCAGTGTCGATCGAGAACAATTGGCCGTAAAGGTGAGTACTTTCACCAATTAAAAGAAACATTGTAAAGCCACGAAAAAAATCAATCGAAGCGACCCTTTCTCCAATCGATGAGGCAGGGTTAAGGTTGTTTGTCATCTTCATATTCAATTATTTAGTTAATTTAAAATGTCTTGTAGGGTTCCCTTTATCAATTTTATTGATCATAGCATTTGGCAGATGCAATTCTGTGAATTTTCCTGTAAATGCTTGGATGTTCAGATCGTTATCAGAAGTGAAGTATTTCCAGTCAGTCGTCCATGTATTGTGATTATTTGCGGTCAATTCTTCAGCTTTAAGGCTTTCATCAGAAATAATTCCCTTGTCAGTACTCTCGAATTCCGAAGCTTTAACGCGATGATTAAGTTACGTTATTGCAAATATAGATTTTTATCCTGTAAATCAGAGGGTTTTTAAATAGCAAATAATTAGCAGGAACCGAAAAAGAATTAACCCTTTTTTGAAGTTGCAAGTTTTGGTTGTATGGTTCTTGCTGCTAAGATTTTAGTAGCAAAAGTGGAGAAAGCGACAACAGTTACCGAGCTGACCGGCATCAGAATGGCCGCAACCACGGGGGAGAGGTTTCCGGTCAGGGCAATCCCCAGGCCAATAAAGTTATATAAAAAGGAGATCGCAAAACTGAGTTTAACAACAACGAGGGACTTACGGGCAAAACGAATAAAGTCTGTCAGGCGGTGGAACTGCGAAGCTTCAATTATGGCATCACCAGCCGGAGAAAAATGGTAAATATCATCTGCAATAGAAAGAGCTACATCACTTTGTATAAATGCCCCTGAGTCATTTAGCCCATCACCGGTCATTAATACATGACGTCCCTGATTGCGAAGTTGGGCAATAAACTCCATTTTTTGATGAGGCTGTTGGTTAAAGAATAGTTTATCTTTTGCGAAATAGTTTTGAAGGTAATCCCTCTCAGCCTCGTTATCGCCAGATAATAGATATAAATCGTATTGTCTACCTAATTCCTCAATGACTTTGCTAAATCCCGGACGATATTGATTGCTAATTTTAAAATAGCCTTTAATGCCTTGCTCTACCGAGAGAAATACAGTAGATCCAAATTGATTTAAACTAGTGGTTGCCCCGCAGACAAACTCATGTGAGCCCAATTTTACCTGGTTCCCATCTATGATGGCAAAAATTCCTTTACCCGACATCTCGACAAATCCCTGGGTAGGCAGGGGCTGAATATTTGTAAGATGGAGGTCAATTGTCTGACTGAGGGGATGGGTGGATTGCTGAACCAATGATTTTACTGCCCTTATTTCCCATTCGGTCAGTTCACCTTCCAGGAAGCGGATATCACTTTTGTCAGGTTTGGTAAGTGTACCAGTCTTATCGAAAACGATCGTATCAATTTTAGTAAGTTTCTCGATTACCCTGATGTTTTTGATATACATTCCTTTATTGCCAAGTATCCGCATGGCAGTACCCAAAGTAAAAGGGAGCGACATGGCCAAAGCACACGGACAGGCGACAATGAGCACAGAGGTAAGTACCAGTATTGAGGTCCGAAAATCTCCGATTAATTGCCAGGCCAAAAAACCAATAATGGCGATGGCAATGATGGTTACAGTGAAATAAACACTGATTCTGTCAATCAGGCTGGTTAATGAGCGTTGTGTAGCTGCCCGCGGTTCGTTCTGGTTCCAGAGTTGCGTCAGGTGGCTTTGTTTCACTTCACGCTCCACCTGTATAGTAATGGCTCCGCTGGTTTGTATTCCTCCGGCATATACGAAATCTCCCGGAATTTTTTTGATGGGGACCGATTCACCGGTGACAAAACTATAATCGATCAAGGCTGTCCCGTCAATGAGTAGACCATCGACCGGTATCAATTCCTTACTTCTTAGAAGAAGTGTATCTCCGATAGCAATATCTTCAAGCAGGGTGCTGATGGGAACTCCGCTTTCCAATTTTGTGACAGCAACGGGGAAATAAGATTTGTAGTCCCGGTCGAACGAAAGTGATTGATAGGTCTTGCTTTGGTACCATCTTCCGATCAGTAAAAAAAACATAAATCCGGCAAGTGTATCCGAATATCCGGGTCCACGGGAAGAAAGTACCTCAGAGCAGGTCACGAAAAACAGGGTCAAAATCCCCAGTGCAATGGGTAAGTCAATATTAATAATTCCTTTCCTGAGGTTTTTCCAGGCAGAGATGATGTAATCACTACCGCTGTAAAAAACAAGCGGAATTGTAAGAACAAGACCAAGGTAGTGTAGAAATGTTCCCAGAGAGTCACCTAAAGGTTTTCCGTTAAAATACTCTGGTAAACTATACAACATCACATTTCCGAATATAAATCCGGCAACACCTATTTTATAGAATAACGTCCGGTCTATCGAATTGATATCTTTTTTTTCCAGTGTCTTAAGTGATATATCAGGAATATAATGGATCGATACCAAAAGCTCCACCAAAGCGCGCAACGAAATTTCTGTGGTATTAAAGCTCACAGTTAATTCCTTTTTGATAAAGTTGACGGATGACTGTTTAACTCCTTTGTTCAGCTTATTGAGGTGTTCAAGCAACCAGATACACGAAACGCAGTGAATGGATGGGATGTAAAAAGTGATTCTGGCAGTATCGCCTTCGAAGAATTCATACATCTTTTGTTTGACCTCTTCTTTATCCAGGAAGGCATATTTCCCTTTGTGGCCTGTATCGTCGATACGTACGCCAGGGGTATTTTCAAGGGTATAATATTGTTGAAGTTGATTTTCGTTCAGTAACTGGTAAACCTGTTTGCAACCAAAGCAGCAGAATTTCTTTTGGCTATAGACGACAGGTTCTTTACCGCAATCGGCGCCACAATGGATACAAATGTTCTCAGTCATTGATTAGATATTAATACCATTTCCCCGGGAATAGCTGTTTTCTTTTGGATTTTCTAATTTGAAATTTGAATTCTTTGCCCCTTTTGATTTTTAAAATATAATTATTTGAGTTACTATTTCCCCTTGGTTTCTGGCTGACAACAGGAGTGTTTAACAGCATTAGAGCCATTCATGGGTAAAGCACTGTTCATGTGAGTGACAGGTGTTAGTTTCTCAGCTGGCGGACTTAGAAAAGGTATTCCCAGGGTAAGACCGCGCAAAATAAAAAGGGTGCCGATAATTACAATCAGAAAGGGGACCACCTTATTAATTTTATTGCGGATTGCAATGCTGAACAGGTTTCCGGCCCACGAAATTGCCAGCATCATGGGAACGGTTCCTAAACCAAACAAGATCATAAACAAAATCGCGTAATAGAAATTCCCAGCGCCGATGGCGCCGGCAATCGCCAGATAGACCAAACCACAGGGCAATAATCCGTTCAATAATCCAATCAGAAACAGTCCGCGGTAGGAGCGCATTTTAAAGAGCTGTTGAATAGCCCGTCGAAGTGGAGAGGTAAACAACTCTAAATTACCCCGAAACCGGTTTTTGAAAAGCCAGGGGAGGATCGCTGAAAGAACCATAAAACTACCCATTGATATCGAGATTACCTGTTGAAAACCAATCAGGTGAAACCCCTGGCCAATTAATCCAAAGAAGGCCCCCATCACTCCATAAGTGATCGTTCTTCCGAAATTGTAGAGCAGGCCGCCAGCTGTTTTTTGCCAGACGTTATCTCCCCGCAAAGGGAGACTAAGTGCAATCGGGCCACACATTCCAACGCAATGAAAACTACCCATCAGACCTAAAACGAAAGCGGAGATTAAGATTTCCATTTGTTATTCAATAAAAAAATCCTTTTCAATCAGATAGCTCTTTCGGTCGTGACTCCATGTGAACTGAACCTGATATCTTCCAATGGCGAGATGTTCTTTACCTAAGATTAAGGAATCAGAGCCTAGCGTTTCCCAAAATTGAAAATCCAGTTTTTTATCCGATGGCCTGTAAAAATAGATGTGCATACTATCGGTCATCTGACGGATTGTTTTCGAAAACCGGGCCACCAGTTTGGAGTTATGATTTAAAAGCAGTATACTGTCATTATAAACAGAAGAACGGTTTGTAATCTCCATCTGATTGGTGTAATCCGCCCCTTTTTCATAATAGTCATTGGTTACCAAATCGTTATTCTGTCTGAAGGAAAATATGATGAATACAATCGCCAACGTTATGAATCCCATTAAAAAAATAAATATACTTTGTCCCCAGTTTAATTTCACACGTATAAAGTTTAATTAATTCATATTTAGATTATTGACCCGTATGCAACCCTCATTGATTTATATTTTATCTTTTAAAATGCACGTTCATGAGGGTTTCATTTGATCATCATTTATTTTTTAAAGCCGAATGGAATCGAAGATCAGCGAAGCTAATCGCAAGGATAAAAATTTCACGTTGAGAGATATTCTTCCTCAGGGCTCCTCTCATTTCTTCAACTCTTTTATTTCTCAGGCCCAAGAAAATTGGTAGTATATTTTTCAAGGAGTGTATCTCCATCAAAAATACCCAATTCAATCGGGGTGCTTTTCCCGGTTAAGGATTGCTTATTAAGATTAACGATTAGAACACTCTCAAGTATTCCCTGATTTTTTAAAATGGACTGACCTGTTGTTAACTGTAGTTTTCCGGATTCCGGAGTTAATAAATGTATGTGTAACTCTTTGTCAGATTGTGTTTTATTTATTATTTTAACCAAGTAAAGGTTGGAGTAGGTCACCGAATCAACCTGCTGATATATTGAGCCCGAAACGCGCAATATGGTTGCTTCTATTGGTTTACGATTTCCAATGGTTATCGCTAAAATAATGATTAAAACCGCTAAAACTGCTGAATAGGCATAGGTGCGGCCATTTAGGACAGATCGTATCCCACTTTCGATTCCCTGGACTGAATCAAATCGGATCAGATTTGGCGCCTTGTTAATCTTTTTCATCACGATATTGCATTCGTCGATGCAGGCAGTGCAGTTGATACATTCCAGTTGACTGCCATTCTTTATATCAATACCTGTTGGGCAAACGGCAATACATTGATTACAGTCGATACAATCTCCGGAGTTCTTTGGTCCACGTGGTTCCCCTCTTTTATAGTCGTATATTACAGCAATTGAACGGGAATCGAGTAAAACACCCTGAAGTCGGCCATAAGGGCAGATCATTGTGCAGACCTGTTCCCGGAAAAAGGCATAAATCCAATAATAAAAAAGGGAGATCCCTAACATAATGGTAAAACCCAGCAGATTTTCCTGAATTGGGGCGGAAATAATTTCAAGTAACCGTTCAGGTCCGATGATCCAGTTTAAAAATATATTCGTAATTAAAACTGAAACAATCAGGAATACAGCATGTTTCGCGATTTTCCGGAAGAAGGTATGGGAAGTTGTCTTTGGCTTTTTATTTCCCTTGCGGTAATTTCCGTCGAAAAGATATTCGATGCGACGATAAATCATCTCCAGAAATACGGTCTGAGGACAAGCCCAACCACACCATAATCTGCCATAAATAACAGTGAACAATACGATAAAGACTACTGTAATGGCCATGATTAATGCCATCAGATAGGAATCCTGTGCCCAGATGATCTGACCAAAAATTGAGAATTTCCGGTTGGCAATGTCAAAAAGCATCAACGGATTCCCATTTATTTTAATGAATGGCGCCAGTACCAGAAAAGCTATCGCAATCCAACCTACTATTGTGCGGCGGGTGTACCACTTCCCCTTCGGTTGTTTCGCATAAATCCATTTTCGTCGGCCTGTTTCAGTAATGTTGATTGGGCGATCCCGAAAAGTGGATGGGGTTTCTAATTCCATAATAAGATTTCAGTTGACAAAATATTTCAGAATTATGGTTTGCATTCGACACCTTGAGGGGCTTTGGGATTAGCCGGATTGCTCCCCACGAGTTTTTTCCTGATAAACAGGGCGATATTTTTAATCTCCTCCTGGGTGAGCATGTTTTTGAACGGGGTCATCCCTTTTTCAGGTTTTCCTTCGGCTATCATATGGATCACATTCTCTTCAGTACATCCGTTCAACCAGTAATTGTCGGTCAGGTTGGGACCAATCTGGTTTCCTTCACCTTTCATCCCATGACAGGCAATACACCCCTTTTGTGTGAAGAGCTGCGCACCGGCAGCGAGTTTCTCCTGTTCACCCATTACTGCTCCACCAGTTGATGCTTCCTGTTTTTGTTTTTTCTCCTGGTCAAAAGCGGCAGATTTCCGGTTATACTCGCTCACCTGATCTTTACCGTTTCCGGGATATCCAAAATAGGTGATCAGGTAGAAAAGCGAAAATCCAAAGGTGGCTATAAAAACCAATAAAATCCAGTTAGGTGCCGGATTATTTAACTCCGTAATCCCGTCAAAATCGTGTCCTTCGTGTTCCGTAGGATCTATGGCGCCGCTGGTGATCTTATCTTCTTCTTTCATCGCAATTAATTTTGTATTTTAATATCCATTTTGAGTCCTTGTCAATTTTAACCTGCTGTTGAAGGTCTTTATAAGAGGATTATGTGTGGATATACGATTAAATTTCATTTGATTCCAAATTATCATCATCAAGGATTGAAGTTTTGAACTTCTCCAAATCCTTTTTGGGGATTTTCATGGTCCGGTAAAGGACGACGAAAAAAAGTATCATAAATATGAACAACCCAACAATATAAAAGTATTGAATACCTTGTACATCTTTAAGAACGTCTCCTACAAAACTCATCATCGACGGTTTTAAGTGATGGTTATTTTTTCTGGTTGGTGGGCGAGATGTCCCTGCCTAATTTATGTAAATAGGCAATCATTGCAACAACCTCTTTATCAGTGGCTACATCTACTCCGGAGGCTTTTAGTTCATCTACAATCTTCTGGGCCTGTTCCCGGTAGTCGGCAACCGCTTTCTGATCGTAGTCCTTTGGATAAGGTACACCAAGAGTTTGCATCACTCTGATTTTAACAGGGATCTGACTTAAATCCACTGTATTCCTGGCTAACCACGGATAAGCCGGCATAATGGTTTGCGGATTAATTTCCTTAGGTTTAGTAAAGTGATTATAATGCCAGATGGCTGTTTTATAGGTTGAGCTGCCAACATAACCTGCACGTGCAAGGTCGGGACCTGTACGGCGTGATCCCCACTGGAAAGGATGGTCGTAGACGAACTCTCCGATTTTGGAATATTCGCCATAACGGTCTGTTTCCCATCTCAAAGCTCTTACTTGTTGCGAGTGGCAATTGTAACATCCATTGCTGATGTAGATATCCCTACCGGCCAATTCAAGCGGAGAGTAAGGGGTAACTGAAGCTATTTTGGGGATGTTCGATTCTATTTTTAACATTGGAATGATTTCAACAGCACCACCAATGGCAAGTGCGATAAATACCAGAACGGCAAATACAACCCCTTTTCTTTCGATCAGGCGATGGAGTGATTCTCCATATTTACGGGAAGAGGAGTCTGTCAGCACAGGAGCTTCGGTCACTTCATCATCAACGAGCTTTCCGGACTTAATTGTTTTTATCATATTATAGAAAAACATCAGAAATCCAATCAAGAAGAGCATACCACCCAATATCCGGGCATGGTACATTGGCATGATCTGGGTAGTAGTTTCCAGGAAATTGGGGTATGCCAACAAACCGTTCGGAGTATATTCGTGCAGCATTAACCACTGTGTTATAGCAGCCCAATATAGTGGTATCGCGAAAAGGAGTATTCCCAGGGTCGCAATCCAGAAATGGGTGTTGGCCAGCTTTTTAGAATATAACGGAGTTCTGAAAATTTTAGGAACAAGCCAGTAAAACATTCCGAAAATTAAGCCACCATTCCATCCCATCCCGGCGATATGGGTATGGGCGATGGTCCAGTCCGTAAAATGACTGATTGCATTAACACTTTTAAGCGACATCATTGGCCCTTCAAAGGTTGCCATACCATAAGCTGTCAATGCTACCACCATAAATTTTAGTTCTGCATTGTCGCGTACTTTATCCCATGCTCCACGCAGGGTCAATAATCCATTGATCATTCCACCCCATGAAGGTGCGATCAGCATGATTGAGAATGTTACTCCCAGCGCCTGTACCCAGTCAGGTAATGCCTGATAAAGCAAATGGTGGGGTCCGGACCACATATAAAGGAAAATCAATGTCCAGAAATGGACGATCGAAAGTTGGTATGAATAAATAGGACGGTTTGAGGCTTTTGGAAGGTAATAATACATCAGGCCAAGCCAGGGCGTTGTCAGGAAGAAAGCCACTGCATTATGTCCATACCACCACTGAACCACAGCATCCTGGGCTCCGGCATAAACCGGATAACTCTTGAGAAGAGAGAAGGGAATTTCGATGCTGTTGACAATGTGTAAAACGGCGACCCCCAAAAAGGTAGCCAGATACCACCACACTGAAGCATAAATATGTTTTACCCTACGTTTCAGGATCGTTCCAATCATATTCCATCCAAAGGTCACCCAGATAACGGCAATTAGAAGATCTATAGGCCATTCCAGTTCCGCATATTCCTTCCCTGAGGTAAATCCCGTTAACAGTGTTAATGCTGCCAGGAGAATGATTAATTGCCATCCCCAGAAATGGATCTTACTTAAGACATCATTAAACAACCGGGCTTTTAAAACCCGTTGCAGGGAGTAATAGATACCGGCAAACATCGCATTTCCAATAAAGGCAAAAATAACCGCATTGGTATGTACGGGCCTCGTACGACCAAAAGAGGTGTATTCCAACCCCAGGTTAAATGCCGGAAACGCTAATTGTAAAGCAATTAATAATCCCACGACGAGTGCAACTGCTCCCCATATCATCGTGGCCATTATAAAATACTTTACTGTTTTGTTGTCATAATTAAACTGCTGTACTTCCATAATGTTAGTGTTTGTCTTGCCTAATACCTGATTAGTTTTAATTTGATATTTAATTACTTATGAATCTCCTTTTCCTTTTCTGCCTCAACAGCAGTAATCTCATCCTCCTCAAATAAAATCCTGACTGAGGGGGTGAATGTGTCGTCGTACTGTCCGCTTTTAACGGCCCAAATGAACAGAAACAAAAAGACCATTGCAGCCAGCAGACTAACCCCAATGAGTAAAAACATGATATTCATTTTTCTGTCTTTTTATTTGGTTCCGAATATAAACTTTTAATTACAAATACCAGTCATTGCAAAAGAGTTTAAAAGAAATTCGTCATTAAATAAAAGCTACAACTTCGAATGGTTTTTGTTCAGAAATTGGTTTAAACGGATGAAATTTAGAAATGTTCCAAATAGGGTCTATCCGTTTAATCTGTTTAAACCCGATTCCCCCAATTTAATCAGGTTCAGGCAATTTTGGTAATTCCTCCGGGTCAGATCATCCTCCCAAATCTGTAAATCGGGCAGTGAGACAGCAAAATAGTCGAGTTTGTAATGATCGTTCAGGTGGGCATTCCCGAATCGGGTCAATATTTCGAAACGTTCTTTCGCTTCCAACTTTCTCCCCAAACGGATAAGGGCTAAACCCTGATAAAAAATGGTTTCAGGTTGCTGGTCGTTGTAAAATACAGCCGGAGTGGGTTCTTTCAACCCTTCAGCGGCTTTTTGCCAGTATTCTGTGGCTTGATCTTGAATTCCAAGACCGTCGAAGGCGCATCCCATCCAGTAAAAAATACTGTTTTCCTGGGCCCCATATAATTTTCCTTCGCCCAGGTTATCAGGATAGTGCTGTGCCTGAGCAAGCAAATTCACTCCCTTCTGAAAATCTTTCGAGGCAATAGCTTTCTTAGCCATCTCTGTCAGGCTAAAAACATATTGACCGGTCACCTTTCCTTCTCCTCCCTCCCAGGGGTGGAATATCCTGTTTAAAATAAGGTCATATCCCTTTTCGTAGCGACCAAGTAGGTTAAATAGTGTGGCTTGTTCAAGGTACAAATCGTCTCGTTCGTTGACCAGATCAGGATGATTTTCAAAATTCTGAAGTCTGTATTCCGGCGAATAACCGAGTCGTTTGTACAATTGGTCCAATTCCATGAAGATACGCGAATCGGTGCGATCGATCGCAAATGTTTTTTCGAGCTCCACAATCGTTTTTTCGGGAGAATGTTGCTTGTTAAAATAGGCCAATGCCAGATTTCGATGTACCGTTGGGAAACGATCGTCAAGGTTTACCGATAATTCCCAGTTCAATATGGCTTCATCATATTGCCGTGCGTTGTACCAGAAATTTCCGAGATAGTAAGGTGCTTTTGCATCAACAGAATTATTACTTTTAGCCCATTCCAAAACAACCACTGCTTCGATCTGGTTGGGAAAACAATAGTCGGGAGAGACAGATGCGGCGAGGAGCAAAGATTGATCAGAAGCTCCCTTGTCTCCATCGTGAGCTTCAAACCATGCTTTGTAATAATAGGCCATCGGATTGACCGGATTCCCCTTTTGCTCCTGAATACCCAGATTGATCAGTTCATTGGCTTCAAAATAAAATCCGGCAGCGGCAAAATCAAGGGAAAATTCGATGTAAGTATGTATGTTGCCGCGAATTAAATCTCTTAAATGGTTCAAACCCTTGTCAGGGGCGAGTAAATATTTTTCAAATAAAACTCCAAAATTAAAATGATCCAATGCAAGTGAGTCTTTGATCAGTTGGTCCGCTTCGTCTCTCTTTTCCAATTTGCGAAGGATACTCACTTTTAGCTGTCTTGCCTTGTGGTTATGCCAGTTCCGTATCAGCGAGCGGTCAACCAGTTCGAGTGCCTCTTCCCATTCGTGTCTCTTCGCTGCTAATCTTGCCAATTGGAAATAACCACTCTCCATAAATGGTCCGTTCCAGACCGATTTATAGAAAGCCTCAAATGCGTCATTGTCTTTTTGAAGATAACCTAAGGTGAGACCGAGATTAAAAAAAGGTTCCCCGTCAATCGGGTTTGGATTTCGCTCCGTCAGGGTGGAAATTGCTTGACGAAAATAAATTTCAGCTTTTGTAAATTGCCCGCGACGCAGGTACCATAATCCTAATGCATTGTTGCAACGGCTATCTTTCGGATCGCGGCGGAGGGCCTCCAAATAGTAATCCAAAGGTTGATAGGTGGCATGGCGGTACTGTTCGAGATGCAATCCGGTAAGATATAATTGCCCGATACTTTCAATCTCCTCGGGAAGTTTTGCAGGTTTGGCCGGTTCAGGAATTGGATTTTTAACTGCTGATTCAGGCTTCCAGTCAACCAATAATTTTCCTTTGGATGTCAGAATGGTGATTTCCAATGCCGAAGGATCTGTTCCCAGAGGAAGGTCAACTATTTTTTCATACGAAGTGGACGGATGGAAATCAAAAATATCATCAATCAGGATGTTATCACCTGCCTTGAGGATGATTTTACCGGATAAATATTTTGCAGTAGTATAGGATTTTATGATACATTTCCCCTCCTCAACCTGA
The DNA here is from genome assembly GCA_963675995.2 of Prolixibacteraceae bacterium. Lineage (GTDB taxonomy): Bacteria > Bacteroidota > Bacteroidia > Bacteroidales > Prolixibacteraceae > JAAFHB01. The sequence goes on from CAXXIY010000001.1 coordinate 1,531,120, forward strand.
AGATTCACCATCGCTTCTTTTGTAGCATTTTTCACAACACCAAGGTCGCGGTATGGCATAAAATACTGCGAAAAAGTTTTCTCCTCCCCTGGCATCAACCACGAGAAGTCGGGTTGATTATCGGTATAAACCCCGCACATCAATTCGATATAGGGACCATCCTCATCGGTAAGGTTGCGGTCCCAGGCACGTCCAAAATCACTGTGCCCCCATGTCCATTGTTTTTTACCGGGAGAGACATGATGGTTGGCAACATGGAGCAAGCCTCCCCGGCTGTCATTTTCGTAACCACCCACAAAGTTATATTTCGAATTGACAGCCATATAGGAAGTTGGAACAGGAATATTTTTATACCTGGAGATGTCGGTTCCGGGGGCATAATCGACTTTATAATAAGTCCCTTTTGCAATTGGGAACTCCGACACATCGCGTTTGCCATGATCAAAAACGGCATTCACGTCAGGGGGGAAAACCGACTGATAATCGTCGTTTACCTTAACAGCAGGATTGGCCCACCAAAGAAAGGTTTGCGGAAAATTGGTGCGGTTGAATAATTTTACCTTGATTTCAAGATATGCTTTATCCGGATGCAGTGTGAATCCGGCCATCCCCCGGGTTCGGAACATCCGCTCTACCTCGCTGCACCAAACCGTTATGCTGCCATCAGAATTTTCTTCGATGCAGTGATCTATCGCTTCAAAAGTTGATGGTCGGTGGTGTTGCGGCCAGTTAAATTCGATCCCTCCTGAGATCCAGGGTCCTGTAAGCCCTACCAGTGCCGGTTTGATCACCTGGTTATAATAAACAAAGTGACGTTGTTTGGTTTTGTCAAAAGCCATTTGTACCCGCCCGCCCAGTTCAGGGAGGATCATTATTTTCAGGTATTGGTTTTCGAGATAGATGGCATTGTACTCTTTCTCTATTTTTTCATCCGAAATCTTCTCTATGACCGTATGCGGATAGACCACACCACTGCTCCCCTGGTAAACACGATTCTCGAGAAACATCGGATTTTTCTCCGGTTTTCCAATTTCATAGGTAGGAATGATCACTTTTTCGTACCAGGCTTTAACCTCCCCCTCCAAAGCAAGGGAGTCAGGTATACCTTTACATATATTATTTGGAACTTTTGTCATTGCAACTTTGAATTTACCTGACTTTTATCCATCTTTTCCAGCTGGATATCTTTTGCCAATATTTCACCTTCGAATACATTTCCTTTTACTTCGGCATTCAGACATGCTTCGAAAGTGAGGCAGTGTTTACGGGTATGAAAGGGCTCAAACTGAACAGAACGGATAATCCTGTTGTAATTAAACCGGATTCCATCGACAGAAAGGGCATACAAAACCGGATAGTCGAATGGATTAAAGGTGTTATGTTCGATGGTAATATTGCGATGAAATGGTTTAAGTGAGTCAACTTCAGGCACAATGGGGTAAATGCTGATAATTCCTTCACAGAACTGGTACATTGAGGTCATGCACCCATCTTTGAAAATGTTATTGGTGATCATAACATCTGAAACTGCTCCCGATTCGTACCAGCCGTTAGCATCTCCTGCAATGAGAATCGCTGATCCGCTGGATTCAAAAATATTATTGTCAATCAATACTTTGCCAGGTGTCGAGACCAGTAACCCTCTGGCGCGGCAGCTACCGAAGTTGCATTTTTGAATGATTAAATCCGGAGACCAGGATAAATTTTCCAGCGCATCTCCAACCTGTATGTCGGTTGGGATTTGCAGATTAAATTTAACAATAAACTCGTCCCGGTTCACCTTTTCAAAGTGCGTTAAAGTTCCCCTCGACACGGTTTGCATGTTTTGATGTTTTATAAAACCTATGGTGTCATTCAAATGGCCCCAGTTCATCCCAGTACTTTGTTCGTGCATGAAACGGCATTTCAACTGGTGGTCATTCATTTTTTCAATGATTTTCACACTCGTTCCGTGAACATTGATCGGATCATCCATTAAACCTCCAAATTCACAATTGGTGATGGTTACTTTTCCTGCACAGTTCGAGATATGGAAACCATCGTCATGACCACTGATATATCGGTTTTTTTCACTGTTGGGAATGACTTTTACGTTTTGGTAATTCAGGTTTCGTGAAAACTGAGACAATACACCAAGTCCTGCACAATGATAGAGGTTGACGTTTCCAAGGTTAACATTGCTGCTTTCCTGGATAAATATTCCGGCATGATCGCGTTTACTGTGCCGAAGGATCAGGTAATTTCCGGGTGCGGGAGTCCGGATAAATTCTCCGTTCATCCGAATTATTCCGGGTTTGATTTCTTCGACAAAGTATTTCTTCCATTCACCCCTTATGCAACCCTGATCCCCGGTTCCAGCAGCAATTCGATGGGTATTTGCTTCATATTCCATAAACCCATTTGGTTCGGCCTTCCAGTTTTCACCGGTGAACATCAGTTTTCCATGGGTTATTTCGTAAGGAAACTGGGTTGTGTCAATTTCCAGATCAATATTTTTAGGGGTAGTTGCCACTATTTTTGCCTGGGCGGTAAGTGGAATGTCCCAATCGATATTGACGTTCTTAATGTTGATATTTTCGCTGTTGTCAACGGTGATGGGTTGTATGGCGCCATGAAAAATAAAATCGGCACCCCTACCGTCGAGGGTTAATCCTTTGCAACCTTCGATCAGTAGAGCCAGATTTTTGGGACTGTCATTTGTGGTGTTTGATTCGAAATACTCCTTTGTAAATGAGGGGTCTATTCTGAAATCGTACCGTCCCTTCTCAAACAGTAACACAGAATGTGGATGTTTTTTACATTCATTGATGGCTTTAATGATTTGATGGATAGCGTTTTCATTGGTGTTGGGTTTTAAACCGAAATCGGACATTTTACAGATATAGACCTCATTTTGTACACACCCTGAAATAAACAGAGGAAGAATGATTAACAAAATAATACTTCTCATTATTTACTTATTTTAACCATGACTACTCCCTGAGCCGGAACAATGGCGCTGAATTTCTGATTATAAACACCCAGATCCTTTTGTCTCCAGAGATCGCGGACAGAATGTTTTCCGGACATTTGAAGCTCACCCCAGTCGGCACTTACATCAACTGGATTTTTCCCCCGGTTAAACAATCCGACCGACTTCGATCCGTCGGCCAGTTTTTTAACCATGATAAAACAATCGTTATCGTGTTTGATTACCCGTCCGCATTCCCCTAATGGGTCCTGATTAACATCAATCACCTCGGGATTACAAAGGATGTTGAGGGTGAAATCATCCAATTTTGACATATCACCACTGTAAATAAGGGGAGCAGCCAACAGGCACCAGAGTGACATATAGGCATATTGCATGTTGGCAGGCATTGGGGTAAGTTCTGGAATTCCCATTTTATTGGCATTCCCGATCCAACCGATCTGAATGTAGTCGGGATCGTTCCATTGACCGGGCTTGTTGTACTGACCAATTTGGGCATTTTTTAGAGCTACATCGAAGATTCGGTCAAGTTCTAATCCCAAATCTCCTCCGGTTCGCCAGCAATGTGCGTCAACTTCGCCGCCCCATTTCCAAACATCCCCCATGCCGTACTGACAAAGGTTATAAACAATATCGCGGTCAAGTGATTTCAATATTTTTCCCATTTGCCGGTAGGGTTTCTGATAGGCTTCAAGGCTTTTGTCCTTTCCTGCTATCTTTCCATAGGAGCACCAATCATATTTCAGAAAATCGAATCCCCAGGTGGCAAACTGTTTTGCATCCTGTTCTTCGTGCTGATAAGCTCCGGTAAACCCCCCACAGGTTAGTGTTCCAGGGGAGGTATAAATTCCTGCCTTGAGACCTTTTGAATGGATATAATAGGTCAGCCCCTTCATGTCGGGGAAATGACGGTTTGGAATAATGTTTCCCTTCTCATCCCTTAATGGTCCAACACGTAAAGGATCGTTATTTCTTGGGGCATTCATCCAGCAATCATCGATGTTGACGTACTGATAACCAACATCCGCCATGCCGCTACTGATCATCATATCGGCCGCCTCGCGCATCATTTTGTCGGTAATACGGTCATAATGGGCATACCAGTGGTTCCAACCCATCGGAGGTGTGAGGGCAAGTTGGTCACCGGCAACGATCTTTAGTTTCCGGGTCTCTTTTCCCTTTGAATTTTTTGCCTGTATCGTAATTTCATATTCCCCCTTTGGAGGAACAATACCTGTGATGATACCTGTTAATGGATCAAGCTTTAATTCCGGAGGTAATCCTTTTATTTTAAAAAGAACAGGGCGCTCACCCTGGCATGGAATCCGGTATAAAAAGGGGTGTCCGGGACGACAACCATAAACCAGAGGTCCGTTAATGTGGGGCTGAGGTTTTGGCAGTGGAGTGATTATTTCATTTTTTGAACTCCCGTTTCCTAAGCTGTATGATATTTCCGGTGCTAAAACAAGGAAGGAGATCATATTAAATACTAAAACAAAGACAATTGAATTTCTTTTCATTTTGTTTATGATTTACATTTTAACTTAAAATATTGAGAGACATTATTATTTCTTTAATCCGGTGAGGTCAGACTCGACCTCAATCTTCCCGTTTCCCGGAATAATGTTAGCCGAAAAATCGTCATAAAGCTCAATGTTTGAGGATGTTTTCAGCAATACCTCTTTGTTTTCCACGCTGTTGGTCAGCAAATTCAGTGAGCCCCTTTTATTGAAAACACAGCCATAAATATTTATTTTTGTTTTCAGATAGTCTGGCATTGCTTTATTGCCATGAAAAAGGATACGATTGTCTTTAAAGCTTGAATTCGAAATGGTTAAAACATCAACAGGCGTTCCGATTGAAAACAAAACAGTGGGCTGATCATATTTTACACGGATATTATCAAAAGTAAGCTGTTCCTGTTTTGGAATTTCGGCACCGGGATAATAGGACCTGCTGAATTTATCGTTGTCGAAGTGGACTGAGAACCCAGTGCGTGGTTTTTCGAGAAAGATGTCGCGAAAAGCAACATTCCTGACACCAGCCGAATAGGTTACGTCAGTTTGCACCACTCCCCAGTTAATACTATCAAGAACCATATTCCCTTTTTCATGTGTGGGTTGTGTCATTGACCGGTAAATTCTGCCATCGGATTTTGCCTGAACACGATAAATCCTACCGTTTGAAACGACCGCATCGGATTGTTGCACCTCCATCCCTGGACGCCAGTCGATCCATGCCCCTGCCAATATCCGGCAAAAATAGCCTACAGGATTTTTTCCGTCATTTAGATCATGACAGTTTTCAACAACACCATCTTCAATCCAACCCAATTCCGGATTTCCAACTGAATAGTCGTGGGCGTTGAGAGCCACCGCATCATCGTAAGTTTGAAAAATCCCGTTGCTGATTGTAAAACGCTTTCCCCTTCCCAGATGAACACCATCCTTATCTCCTTTAATAATCACATCGTTGATGATGATGTCTTCAAAAGTACATACGTGAATCCCGTACTGTGCTTTACCAATATCCATACAGCGAAAGCGATCGATGCGCAAATCTTTAATATAGAAAAACGCCAGTTGTCCATGAAGTCCGTAGGCCTCCTCGAACTTTCTAACATCCATGCCATTCACAATAATTTGAAGCCCCTCAACTGTGATATTATGATCGAAGGTTTTGGTTCGTGCACCCTTATTAATCAAGACATGCGAGAAAGTTCCTTTTTCATCGACCTTTTTCATGAATATATTGCTGCCAAAAATCAATGAGGTATTACTCCCAATATAAACAGTTCCCGCTGTTTTGTAGGTGCCCGGCTGACTTACAATGATCGTACCTCCCTGATCGACCGCCCGCTGTAAGGCGGCGGTATTCTCAATCCCGCTCGCATCAGGCAAAAAACCAAAACTTGCGGCATTCAAAAAGCCACATTCGCCATTCTTTGATACCGCTGTTTTCGTTTTTGCACCAAACGTTTGACCATACATGGATTTTGCGGTTACACAAAGGAGAATTACAAGTAAAAAGTTAAGCAGTGATCTCATAATTTGAATTCATTTTAGTAATCATTTTTATTTTATCAAAGCAGTCAGGTTTTTTATCTCAATTATATTGCGCGGGGCAAAAAAGTTACCTGTCATATATTTTTTCAGACTATAAAGTAACTGCTGTGCTTCAGGACGCTGATCCAGATCTTGTGTCAGATCAATTCCCGAAACTATGATCTTCCCTTTCCCTATCTTTGCTTCGAATATAAGTGCCAGAGGACGGTTGGTGAACCAATCGTCGATTATCCGGACAATTGGTTTTATCTCTGCGGGAAAATTGGTCAGATTTATTGCTCCCGAATGACTCATGGCATCCCGCCACTGCCAGTTACTGTAGTATTCAGTCGGAAAGCTGGCCAAAGCGGGATGTTGAGGATTACACAAGATGCCCAGGGTATGAGGTCCCTGTCGGTTTGTCCAGGCCGTGTTCCAGAAAATGCTTGAAAACCCGATTTTGATATCGCCACCCATCACTTTGGAAAGCGTCCCTTTTTTCAGATTAAGTAAAACAGATCCGCCATTTTCAAGAAACTTAGCCGTAGCATCATCAATCTGCTGTACCACCCGGATCTTCTCTTCTCCTGCAATAGCCTCCTTTTTTGCCGGATAGACCCAAAAATCCCATTTGTTAATCAGGTTATTTACACTTACCTCAAGTGACAGTTTTACAGGATTCGAAACTAAATCTAAAGGGAAGGATAGGTTACCCAGTTTAAAACCATTTCCGATTGGAATATTCGTTTGGTCAAATTTCCCGTTTTGAATAATTTTCCCGGAAGTATCCGTTACTTTCCATTCGGGTATGCATTTTGAGATTGGCCCATCGCCATAATGGGCTACTTCCACGGATGCTTCAAATGATTCATTATTGGTGAAAATGCATTTTTTCAAACGGGCCAATGGAACGGTGCTGTTGCAAAATTGTTTGTATTCGACTGGGGTAATATACCCTTTTTCTCCCCAGAAAGGGTCGAGAACTCCAACCAGTGCGCTTCCCTGTCCCGGAAAATCGTGTAGGTCGAGCAGTTGAAAGCCGCCAAAATCTTTCGTACGCAAAGCCGCCTCAATATCGGCTTTATAGCACAATGCCTGTAATTTTCCGGATGCAAGTAAGAAGCTGTCGGCCAGTTGCGACATCCCGTGCTCTTTAAGCGTTTCCTGGAATATTTCGAAGTTGCGGGCTCGCATCACACCATCATATTTGGCAATCTCTTTGAAATTGGGATAGACGCACCATTGTCCAATCTCATGACTGACGATTGGTTGAGGATATTTTGAATTGAACTCAGACCAATCATAGTCAGTACGAGGGGGTTCACCGTTGATAATGCTTTTCATTTCCTGACCCCAACCCTGGATCCGCGGAGCAGGGGAACTCAGAAAGTCGTTTTCAGGAAGAACGGGCCAGCCAGCTCCGGCAGTGTAGACGCGGCGGCTGTCTTTATTTTTCCAGAAATTGACAAATTCGGTCAGGAAAGGGATCTGATTTTTTCCTTTAGGTTCATTACCATAAACCAACATACAAAAGGAGGGGTGGTTTCCATAGTTTTCAACCATCCGTTCACTCTCCTCGTAGAGGTATTTGTCGAAAGGTTTTCCATCGCCAATACTTGTGGATTGATTGGCCCATGAGGAGCACTCCACATGAAGGTAAAAACCAGTCTGGTCGGCTGCTTCAAACGCAGCCTGAGGCGGACACCACGAATGGAACCGCATATGGTTCAGTCCGTGAGCACGGCAGACGTTGAAAATTCGAAGCCACTCCTGCGTATCAGTTGGTGGAAAACCGGTTTTTGGGAAAATTGCACATTCAAGAGTTCCCCTGAGAAAAGTGGGTTTTCCGTTGATCTGCAACTGTTTGCCGATTGCTTTAAATTCGCGCATTCCAAATGTTGTCAGGTAGGTATCGGTCGCTTTAGAATTCTGACCGGTAAGGTTTGCGGTAAGTTGGTAGATGGCAGGATGAAATTCACTCCAAAGTTTTACTCCCTTTCCCATTGGATACTCCATTGTCAGGATATTTTCCCCAGCTAGAAGTGTAAATTCATGAGACTGACTTTGAGGTGATCCGGCTCCCGAAACAGCTAGTTTCAGATTAACTTTGACTTGATTGATTGTTGTATTAAGAACCTTTACTTTAGCTAAAAACTTATTGTTCTGAATGTCAGGGTAGACCTGGATATTCGCAATATTGATGAATGGTTGTGCCTCCAGGAAAAGTTTTCCGACCATACCATTCCAGTTGGATTGGGTGTGATCTGAAATACTGTGAGAATTCACACCCGGATCGATCTGCTTTGTTCGGTTATCGACACAAATTGTCAGAAGGTGTTTGCCGGGAGTCAGTAATTCAGTGCAATTATACCGATGAGGTGTCCCGAGTGAGTTTCGCATTCCAACCTCATTATTGTCAATCCAAAGACGGCTCTCCCAATGACATCGTTCGAGAAATAGTTCAACACCCTGATTTTTCCAGTTCTCCGGGATGGTCACTATTCTCTGATACCAGGCTGCCCCTTTATAGTATTTCAATGGTTGAAGCCAAAAGGGGACCTTGAAGTTTCCCGGTTTGCGGAATTTGGCATATTCCGGATTCTTAAAAAAGGAACTGTCCACAATGTTTCCGGTCCAAGGTGTTGAAAGCGAAACATCATCTCCCTTTCCATTGGTGGTCATCGATCCAGGCATAATAACACTTTCAGGTAAGGTTTTATTAAACCACTGTTCAGATATACCTTTATCAGAAGGATCTGCTGCAAATTGCCAGATTCCTGACAGATCGATTTTGGGTCGTGTCATTGGCTTTTGACAATTAGCCGAGAACGACATTAAGATACAGAATAACAGGGTGATACTTCTCATATGAATGTTGTTTAGCTTTTGTTTTAATTTACATCTTCTCAATTTCTTCAAGGCTTTTACCTTTGGTTTCCGGAAGTTTTTTAAATATAAAGAGAAAACCGGAAAGGCAGATCAAACCATAAAGCCAGAAGGTCCCGCTGGCATGGAGAAGTTTATTCAGAATAGGAAAGGTATAAGTGAGGATAAAACAGGCAATCCAAAGGGAAGTGGTGGCAATGGCCATCGCTGTACCACGGATGGTATTCGGGAATATTTCGGAAAGTACGACCCAGGTAATGGGAGCAAGTGTAAGTCCATAGGTGGCAATAGCAGCCATCACAAGTACCAATATAGCCAAACCTTTGAGTTCAAAAAAGTAGCTTGCACCGAGTACAAAATAGATAACAGCCAATCCGCCTGCTCCTAGCAGCATCAGTTTACGTCGGCCCCAGCTATCGACCATCTTCATGGCCAAAACAGTAAATATCAGGTTTACTGTTCCGGTTATTACAATATTAAAAAGCATATCGCCAACTGAATAACCTGCAGATGTAAAAACCTCTTCAGCATAATTAAAGATTACGTTAATTCCACACCACTGCTGGAAAACGGCCAGAACTATTCCCAGAAATAATACGGGTCGCACTTTTTTAGATAATAAAGAGGTCCAGTCAATCTTTGAGCCGGTCCCGTGCAATGTTTGAGCGATCTCCTTTTTCTCCTGAATGGCATGTTGAGACCCTCCAATCTTTTCAAGTATTGCAGTTGCTCTGGTCCAATTTCCTGATTTTGCCAGAAATCGCGGACTTTCAGGAATGAAAAAAGAGAGCATGAGAAACAGAAAAGCGGGGATTGTGCCTGCCCAGAACATCCATCGCCATCCTGTTTGTCCGTTCCAGGACTCCAGAATCATCTTACCTGAAAAACCATCAGCCATTTTTTCAGCAATCAGGTAATTCATGACCTGGGCTGCCAGGATACCAATCACAATCGTCAGCTGATTGACCGAGACAAGCCTTCCGCGTAAATGAGCGGGAGAAATTTCAGCAATGTACATGGGTGAAAGCGCTGAAGCCAGCCCGATACCCAACCCGCCTATTAACCGGAACACGATAAAGAGTGTGAAATGATTGGCTGCTCCGGTTCCAATAGCGGCAATCGTAAACAGTGCTGCGGCTGCAATGAGTGGTCGTTTTCGTCCATAACGATCCGATAGATATCCGGAAGCCAATGCTCCAAAGAGACATCCAATAAGTGCACTGCTCATGGCCCAACCTTGAAGATGTGGAGAATTGGCAATCCCGAAAAACTGTTCGTAAAATGGTTTAGCTCCGCCGATTACTACCCAGTCGTAACCGAACAATAGTCCTCCCATGGCAGAAACCAGGGTAATACCAATAATAAATTTGGTGTTGAATTTAGTGTTGTGCACGAATGATTGATTTAGTTAAGGCAAAAATAGAGATTCAGTTAATTTCTGAGAATGAACAATTTTATGAAAATATGGATGATATTACTATTCTTCACTAAAAGAAATCAATCTCCAAATGGGGAATTTGATTCCGTTAATTATTGAAATTTAGGTTATTTTGCACTTCTGATATCCATGTTCAAAAATAATGAAAAAAACAGATGGATTTCCGGGGCAGATCAGTTTTGTTTTACCTGAGAAAATTGTTGGACTGATCAGGAAAAATCCTCAGATATCGGATTTGTATCTTACCGATATCGGTTACTATCCGAAAGCACGCCACCATTTCAGGGAACGTCCTGCCGGAAGCGGACAGTTTATTTTGATTTATTGTGTTGAGGGAAGGGGTGAGATAAGGGTTGGGGAAACGATACATATAGTTGTAGCCGACCACTTTTTTATTATTCCCACCGGGACTTCGCATGCCTACCATTCTGATGAGCAAAATCCCTGGTCGATTTACTGGATCCATTTCTCAGGGAGCAAAGCCGGTCTGTTTGCACGGCAAGCCTGTCAGTCTATATCAATTGAGAGGGGTAAAACGTCAAGGATAAGCGACCGGATTGAACTTTTCTCAGAGATATTCCGGAATCTTGACCGGGGGTTTAGTATCGAAACACTTGAATATATTAACCTTTGCCTTAATTATTTATTGTCTTCATTTACCCATATCAGTCAGTTCCGACTGGTCAAAGAGGCGGGAGAGAACGATCCGATTGCTCAAAGTATCAATTTTATGCTTGAAAATCTGAACCGAAAGTTAAGACTAAACGATATAGCTTTACAAACAGGGTTATCATCTTCCTATTATTCGGCTCTTTTCCAGAACCGTACGGGTCATTCCCCCATCGACTATTTTATTCAGTTAAAAATTCAGCGCGCCTGTCGTTTGCTTGACAATTCAGGGTGGCTGATAGCAGATGTATCGCGTGAAATCGGATTTGATGACCAGTTTTATTTCTCCCGCGTATTCAGAAAAGTAATGGGGATGTCTCCTGCTGAATACCGGAAAAGAAGGTTGTGAACGTGGTTTTTGCGAAGATCAATTCTTTAAAAAAACAGACGTTTAAATTTAAATCCTATATCGTTTTAATTTCTCCTTCAGAGAGCCCGGTGAGTTTCGAAATGTCCTGCATAGCTAATCCCATTTTTTAACGTTTCTTGCTATCTCCAATTTCCCTTTTTCTATTCCTTGCTCCATTCTTTTTCAATACCTTCTTGATTTCCTTGTTCCATACCTTTACTCCAGGCGTCAGCTTTTAATGTTTTTTCGGTACTGATGTAATCCCAGTAACTGTCGTAGGTTTCAAGTTCACCTTTTGTAAAACCACTTTCGAGAATTAACTCTGAGGCCTCTTTTAATTCCGGAACTTCAAAAAAATCCTGGGATATCCTCTCCTGCAAATCGCTGATCTCAGACAAAAATCGTAACCATAAAACCTGTAATTTTTTCTCTGTGAATTTTTTGGCTTTAAATTTGGGGAGTTCAATAAAACAAATTCCAGTCCCTCCATTACGTCCTCACTATCCTGAGTATGGATAATCTGATAGTGGTGAATATAAATATATCTGGTTTGCCATCAAAATTCTCATTGATAATATTTAGGGAGTAAACAGGCTGTAATCCTTTATATTCAAATCCGCGACCAACCTGCTTGATATAAGCTTGGGAGGCATTGAACAACACCTGGCTTTTAAAACTGTCGGTCCAGATCAATTGCATTTCGACAATGAATTATTGTCCTTTTTCATCGATACACCTCACATCAACAATTGAATTTGCAAACATGGGTATCTCAGGGACCAGTTCAGCCGGCAGATATTCAAGCGAAACAATTTTCTTCCCCTCAGCAAGTGGCATCACTGCATTAAGAAAGCTCTTTAAAATGTGAGGATGTTCTCCAAAAACTTTCTTAAAGGTCAAATCATTTTTCGGGTCAAGGTAACGCATAACTCCTTTGTTTCTGATTACAAACTATACGCCAGAAAAGTGTGGAATTGTGTTTTCTGAAAACTCAATATTTTTAAAAAAGGGTGAAATCATGAACCTGTGAATAAGATCTTACCTGAAACTTAACCTCTTTTTAACACAGAGTTGGTAACATCTGAAATAATAGTTATAATTTTGTAACCATTATAAAAAAAGAATAGTTCTTATGATGAAACTAAAAGTTGACATCATCGCAGATAATCTTATGGCAATCCATCCACTTTTGTACAAGAGTATTTCGAAGCCCTTACGATCAAAGACTTCAATTACGCCAGGTGGAATGTTCGTAATGGGCAGCCTGAAAAGACGAGGAACTCTTTCCATGTCAGATATCGGGAAATGCCTTTCAATGCCAAAACCGCATATCACGGTGATAGTGGACAAACTGATAGATGAAGGGTATGTTGTCAGACACAATGATTCAAATGATCGGAGAATCATTAACATATCCCTGACGGATAAAGGGTTGATAGATTTTGAAGATATAAAGCAATCCTTAAGTGAAACCTTGAAAAGCAAGCTGGTTTTACTAAATGATGAAGAGTTAGAGCAATTATCGGAAGCTTCACAAAAGATGAAAGAGATCTTGATTTCTATATTATCCAGGGAATAGGTACTCTACTAAATCAGATTTTAAACCCGATATTTTTTACCGAAACAATTAAACAATTTATAGAAATAATATTTTATGGAAAACATTAGGAAAGAGAAAAGCAGCAAGGTATATATTCCTTTGATATTGGTCATTATTCTAATTTTGGGCGGTGGCATTAAATGGTATATCGACTATTCGAAATACATTAACACAGATGATGCCCATGTTGAAGCAGATAATGTAGCGGTGAGCTCTAAAATACTGGGCAGAATCAGTCATTTGTTTGCTGAAGAGGGTGATTCGGTAAAACAGGGACAACTGTTGGTTGTTCTTGATAGTATGGACCTCACAGCACAAAAGAGTCAGGCTGTAGCAGGTAAAGTTCTGGCAGAAGCTGCTGTTGTGCAGGCGGAGGCGAAATACCAGTATGATCTGACCAGCAACAAGGTTCTGGAAATTTCCCTTAAGAAAGCACAGGATGATTTTGACAGGGCTAAAAACCAATTTAAAGGTGATGTGATCACACAGGAGCAATACGATCATGCGGTTAAAGGAGTTGAGATTGCGCAGGCACAACTTCAGGCTGCCAAATCACAGGCAAAAGTTTCAGGTGCTCAGATTAATAGTACTCAGGCAGCAGTTGCCAGTGCTGAGGCGCAGATCAATGTTATTCAATCGCAACTAAATAATACAAGGCTGTTTGCACCAAACTCCGGAGTTATTGGCAAACGATGGTTGATGCCGGGTGATATTGCCCAGGCAGGCCAATCAATCTTCACCATTGTAAACGATAGTAAATTATGGGTTAGTATTTTTCTTGAAGAGACAAAACTCGAAAATCTGCACATTGGACAACAAGCAATCTTTTCCCTCGACACCTATCCAGGAGTTATATTTACCGGAAAAATTTTCACCATAAGCTCAAATACTGCTTCTCAGTTTTCTCTGATTCCAGCTAATAATGCTTCAGGTAACTTCACCAAGGTGACACAACGTGTTCAGATTAAAATCTCGATTGATGGAACACAGGGGGGGAAGAGTTTAACTAATTATCATATATTATCGGGAATGTCGGCTGTTGTAAAAATTGTCAGGTAATTATGCGGAATATCACAATATCGCATAAGTTACGTCGCAAGCTGCGCCATCGTAGTTCTGCCTTCCACCCGCAGCATGATAATTATAAATGGTTTTTACTGGCCAATATCATGCTTGGAACCTTTATGGCAGTTCTCGACAGTACCATTGTCAATGTAGGGTTGCCAAAGATCATGGCCTCATTTGGAGTAGGGATCGACAAAATTGAATGGGTCATCACAGCATATATGCTCTCGATGGCAGTAATGCTTCCCACCTCAGGGTGGTTAGCCGACAGGTTCGGCTATAAACGGCTCTATTTCATGGGTGTATTGTTATTTACCATTGGCTCAATGTTATGTGGAATGTCCTACGATGAGAATACACTGATCCTGTCACGTATTATTCAGGGATTAGGCGCCGGAACAATACAGCCATTGGGGATGGCCATTATCACGCGTGAATTTCCGCCTAAGGAGAGAGGGATGGCGCTGGGCTTCTGGGCTATCTCCGCTGCCGCTTCGGTCTCATTTGGACCGTTGATCGGAGGCTATCTGGTCGATAATTTTAGCTGGCAACTTATTTTTGATGTCAATATCCCTTTCGGAATAGCCGCAATGGTCTTTACGATTCTTATTCAGAGAGAGTATATTAACCGACGGGCTGGTCAATTCGATCTGATCGGATTTATTTCGGTAGTCACTTTTCTCCCCTTAATGTTGTACGCATTGTCCGAAGGGTCAGCTTCGAGCAATTCTGCCGGATGGAGTGCAACCTATGTAATGGTCTGCTTTGCCATTTCGGCTGTTGCTTTAGCCGTTTTCATTACAAGGGAGCTTACCACCGATAATCCGCTGATTGATTTAAAACTTTTGGGGGATTACAATTTTGGAATGGGGAATCTGGTGATGCTGATTTTTAGTATTGGAATGTTTGGAAGTACCTTCCTGTTGCCTCTCTATTTGCAAAATTCGATGGGATATACCGCGGTACAGGCTGGATCCGTCTTTCTGCCAGTGGGAATTATTCAGGGAATTATGTCCCCTGTTGCGGGCAGAGTTTCCGATAAGTTCAGTCCGAAAATTCCTATGATACTTGGAGTTATTGTGTTAGGAATCAGCTTTATACTAAATTCACAGCTTTCATACCTCACAGAACATAGTTTTGTTATGACATCGCTGTATTTGCGTGGATTTGCCATGGGTATTATCTTTACACCGATGAGCAACCTCTCGCTTTTAACTATTCCACGGGATAAAATGGCGCAGGCATCGGGGATCTCCAATACTGTTCGTCAGCTTGGAGGCAGTATGGGTGTTGCAATTTTTGCAACCATGCTTACAACACGAATTAACTTTCATTCCCAGATGTTCGGCGAAGCAATTCAGGCGGGCTCGCAGGAATTCAAAAATGTAGCAACTCATTTATCCCAGTTTGCCCAGCAACATATGGGGAGCAATCTGGCAACAGCTGCGTTGCAGAGTAAATATATGATTCTTTCACATGTTAGTAAACAGGCCTATATTGCTGCAATTGACGATGACTTCCTCATGGCTGCTATCCTCACTCTTCTGGGGCTTATCCCTGTAATTATCATGAGAACAAAACACAAAAAATCAATAGTAAAAGCTTAATGATATGTTTTTAGATCAAAAAAAATATCTGTTTGTCCTGCTTATGGCTGCGGGATTACTCTTTACAGGTGGAGTTAAAGGTGAAACCCTTGCAGGCGATTCGCTGTCGCTGAATTCCATCATCAGCGATGTGGTTCACAACCATCCAATGGTGAAAAAGGCGATGGAAGAACTCAATACCTCTGATGCCAAAATCGGCGTTGCAAAATCGGGTTTACTCCCTAATGTTGATTTTATTACCTCCTATTCAAGAGTAGGACCTGTAATTGAAATAAACATACCGGATATGGGGTCGTTTCAACTCATGCCCAAAGACAACTACTCGACTGTAGTGAATTTTAACCAGACAATTTTTGATTTTGGTAAAACAGATAAAGCCATTTCGCTCGAAAAGAAGGGTAAAGAACTGACCTTGCAAACAGTGGAGCAAGTAAAACAGAAACTTTCGCAGCAGGCAATCGCAAACTATTTCTCACTGACATACCTTCAGGAGGCGATTAAAATCAAGGACGAACAGCTTCGTACTTTGAACGAACACCTTCAGTTTATTCAGAAGAAACAGGCGACAGGTTCGGCAACACAATACGAGATACTGACCACACAGGTACGCATTTCGGCCATCGAAAATCAGAGGACTGACCTTGAAACTGCCAGGCAGGTAATGGTTTGTCAGTTAAATTCCTTACTGGGTAAGCCACAAAATACTTCACAAGTAGTTAAAACAGAACTTGATCTTGGCAAAACCGTACTTCTGGAAGATACCCTTTTTGCCACTGCTCTGCAAAAACGGGACGAAATGAAGCTGGCCCGTCAAAAAGCGAAGTTGGCAGAAATGCACTTCAACCTGACCAATGTTCAAAACAACCCTGTTCTTAATGCATTCGCATCGGGAGGGGTAAAAAACGGATATATTCCGTATATGTATGATCCAAAAATTAATTTTGTAGCCGGAATCAGTCTGAAGATACCTATTTTCGACGGTAAGCGAAATAAGTTTAACCTGGTTCAGGCTAAATCGGCAATTATTGAGAATGATCAGGAAACTGAAGTTGCCCGTCGCAATATTTTGAATGAGGTAGTGGAAGCTGAGGCTAATCTGAAAGCTTCACAAAAGAAGATCGAACAGTCGGTGTTGCAATTTCGGCAGGCTTCCCAGGCTTATGCATTGGGTAAGGTCAGGTACGATTCGGGAGTGATCACAAATCTTGAACTGCTAGATGGTTCTACAAGTGTGTCTGAAAGCCGTCTCCTACTCTTAAAGGCAAGAATTGAGCATACCATGAATCTTTATAAACTGAAATCGGCGATAGGAGAAAGACTTTATTAAGCAGTGCACCTCAATTATTGCCTCATCAGTGCAATAATTTTTTACCGGGATTGTTGTTTTCGTTGTGCGTTTCGTTAAATTTGTGGACTATTCGGATTTCGAAAAATCAAATGTCTGATTTAATGATGGGTACGCCACGCGAAGATTTATTGCGGTGTTTGCGCCGCAAAGGATTCGAAAGAGTACATGTCGACTTTGTTTTCTGCGATTCACAAATTGAAGCATTTAAAAAGCGGTTTGGCCATTCTGACTACGAACACTATTTTGGATTAACCCACAGGAAAATTGAAATCCCGGTTAAACCAAACTATTCTGATGGTCGTTTACAATTTCCTCGCGAAACATTGCCTGATAGTACTGTTTTTGACGAATATGGAATCGGGCACTCCAAAGGGTCCCCTGCCGCTTTTCATATGACCAGGATGCATCACCCCTTAAAAGGTGCTGACGCCGTAGAGTTGATGAATTATCCATATCCCACCATTGATGAAAAGAAACTCGTAGAGTTTGAAAAAAATGTGGCATCGATCCGGAATGAAGGATTAGCCTCATTCGGATTTATGCAAATGACTGTGTGGGAAGCATCGTGGTACTTACGTTCCATGGAAGAGCTGATGATGGACATGATGATGGAGAGTGAATCTGCCACCATTCTGTTGGATAAAATCACCAATTTTGCATGTTCAAAAGCCAGAGCTTATGCCCTGGCAGGAATTGACATCCTTTCACTGGGTGATGATATCGGGACTCAAACATCGATCATGCTGGATGTCGAATTATGGGAAAAATGGCTACAACCACGTTTAATTAAAGTAATTCAAGCTGCTAAGGAAATCAACCCTGATATTCTGATTTTCTACCACTCCTGCGGATATATTCTCCCATTTATCGATAAATTGATTGATTCTGGCATCGAAATACTCAATCCGATTCAACCTGAGTGCATGTCTTTTGACGAAGTATATGACCGGTTTGGTGATAGAGTCTCATTCTGGGGTACCCTTGGCACCCAGAAATTGCTCCCGTATGGAACAGCTTCAGAGGTATATTACCAAACTTTAAACAACCTTTCGAGATGCGGTGCAAAAGGGGGGATTGTGATTGGCCCGACTCACATGATAGAACCTGAAGTACCATGGGAAAATCTCCTGGCTCTTAAAGAAGCAACTTTAGCATATTCAAACCCACCAAAATAGGAAGTACAGATGAGTATTCCCCACGTCAGCTTTTCCGCTATTGATTACGTCATATTTATACTCTATATGGTAATCCTTGTTAGTGTGGGGCTGTGGGTTTCGCACACTAAGAAGGATCAGGTAAAGACTACTGACGATTACTTCCTGGCCAGGCATTCCTTAACATGGTGGGCAATCGGGACCACCCTCATTGCTTCCAATATCTCTGCTGAACAATTTATCGGCATGTCGGGTTCGGGATTTAAAAGTGGTATTGCTATTGCAACATACGAATGGATCTCGGCTATCATGCTGATTATTATTGCTAAATGGTTTCTGCCGGTATTCATCAGCAAAAAAATTTATACCATGCCTCAATTCCTTGAACAGCGGTATGACAGTCGGGTAAGAACAAGTTTGGCAGTTTTTTGGCTGGGGTTATATGTATTTGTAAATCTTACTTCCGTTTTATACCTGGGTGGATTAGCTCTTAAAACGGTATTCGGAATTCCTTTGGAATATGCAATTTACGGCCTTGCCATCATTTCGGCAATCTATACCATTTACGGAGGGCTAACGGCTGTAGCCTGGACCGATGTGATACAGGTTAGTGTTTTGATTTTGGGCGGTTTATTGACAACAATTCTTGCATTGAACGCAATTTCAGGGGATCATGGTCCAATAATTGGTTTTGGACAGATGATTAATAAGGCGCCTGAGAAATTTCATCTCATATTATCAAAGGATAACCCTGAATTTATCAACCTGCCCGGGATCCGGACCATCCTTACAGGGCTTTGGATTACCGGAATGAGCTACTGGGGATGCAGCCAGTATATTACCCAACGGGCTCTTGCAGCAAAAAGTATGAAAGAGGCGCAGCGAGGGCTTCTTTTTGCAGGATATTTAAAAATATTGATGCCGTTTATTGTGGTATTACCTGGAATTGCAGCATTTGTTCTTAAAGCCGAAATAACGAAAGCCGATCAGGCATACCCTTGGTTGGTGAATACGTTTATTCCTGCAGGAATAAAGGGTGTTGCTCTCGCTGCCCTTGCCGGTGCAATTATTTCTGCCCTAAGTTCCATGGTAAATGCAACCGCCACTATTTTTACGTTTGACATCTACAAGAAATATCTGAAAAAGGAAGCTACCGATAAAAATATGGTCTTAGCGGGGAGGATCAGCAGTTTTGTTGCCATCCTTGTCGCTATTTTAATCGCCCCGACGCTTAAAACACTGGATCAGGCGTTTCAATTCATTCAGGAGTATACCGGTTTTATTAGTCCGGCGATCTTTGCATTGTTCTTCTATGGGTTATTCTGGAAACGAGCTACCTCCAATTCTGTACTTATTGCTTCCGCTGTTAGTATTCCTCTGTCTGCTTTACTAAAATATCTTTATCCGCAATTACCATTTCTTGACAGAATTGGAATCGTGTTTTTAATTATCAGTGCGATTATCATTGGTGTCTCATTATCCGGGTCTGGCAAAACCCAACCCGGGGCTATTATTCTGTCTAAAAAATTATTCAAAACAGACTGGGTATTTAACTCGCTTTCACTGGGAATCATTATAATCCTATCTTTCTTATATTATATCTTTTGGTAAATTCAGGTATCCGAAAATCGATTAAAATAAGGACAACATTATGATCAGTAGTTCAAAGTCTTATGCATTTAATATACGACCGTTTATCTTTGGTTGTATTTTCCTGATGTCAGGAGTTTTGTCAGCTCAGAATTCAGATTCTTTACGCCAGGTTATCAAAGGGATAAATTTTGAGACCCCTGTTTTGTCACCTATCCCTCAAAAAGTCTTCGGTATAAAACAAGCATCTATTTCGCTGAATGGAACCTGGGATTTCAATCCCGGAAACGGAAAAGATCAGTATTCTGCGAAAATAGAAGTTCCGGGCGAGTGGGAGATGCAAGGATTTAATGTGACAAAAGGGAAGATTGCAGTTTACCGGAGATCATTTTCAATTCCCGATGATTGGAGGGGCAACCGTGTAAAAATCCGTTTTGATGGGATCAGTTCCTATGCCCTGATTAATGTGAATGGCAAATCCATTGGCTCCCACGAAGGAAGTTTCGTGGCTTTTGAGTTTGACATTACTGATGCTGTAAAACCAGGGGATAACCTCCTTGCGGTTGAGGTGCAGTGTGAAACGGTTTCCGATTTGCTCGCCTGTACCTCCCAATATGCAGCGCATCCTGTTGGAGGTATTCTCCGGAAGGTGACCCTTTTTACACTTCCTGCAAATCATATTTCTGACTTTTCGTGGAGTGTGAAATTTGATCCACAGTATCGCGATGCCACGCTGGAGGTGACTAGTAAGGTAGTGTTTAACGGAAATCCCCGATCCAATGTTGACCTTCAGTTTGCCCTTCAGGATGCTAAAGGCAACCATGTTGAACTGAGCAGAAACACTTTCGAGGTACCAGGCAACAAGGCTACGAGTGAGGTGAATTGCCCTTTATTTGTAAAATCTCCGGAAAAGTGGGATCCGGAACATCCAAATCTTTACCTTTTGACTACTTCACTGGTGTCAGATGGAAAGATTCTACATTCAAATAGTCAGAAAATCGGGTTCAGGCAAATTGAATTGCGGGGGAATCAATTTTTTGTGAATAATTGCCCGATTAAATTAAGAGGTGTCAATCGTCACGAAGTACACCCCTTGCGTGGCCGCAGTCTGACACCTGCACTTTGTCGCAGGGATGTGGAGTTGTTCCGGACAGGAAACTGCAATTACATCAGGACCTCACATTATCCACCTTCAGAAGAGTTCCTGCAGGCTTGTGATGAACTGGGAATGTTTGTTGAAAGCGAATCATCGCTCTGCTGGATCGATCATGGCGCAAGTCCTATCTGGAAATCATGGAACTACCTCAGTACCGAATATTTGCCTTATATGGTGCGTGCAAATCTTGAAAATGTTCTTTCAGGCAGACAGCACCCAAGTGTGATTATCTGGTCGCTCGGAAACGAAAGTCGCTGGAGTCCACTATGGGAGAGGGTGTTGTTAGAGGATAAAAAACTTGATCCTTCACGACCCACCTCGTTTCATGATCAATGCTGGGGGAACTATAACAATTCAAAAAGCACTGCTAATGTGGCCAACTATCACTATCCTGGCCTGAATGGCCCCCGCGAATGTGAGAAAGATCGGAACCGGCCTACCCTGTTTGGCGAATATATGCACGTTCAATGTTATGCACGTCGCGAATTGGAGACTGATCCTTCGGTCCGGTCCGATGCTTATGCAAATACATTGAAACAGATGGTTGATTCCGTTTACAGTTATCCGGCATCGCTCGGGGGAGCGATATGGTCAGGAATAGATGATATCTTTCATCTTTCTAAAGATAAAATCTGCGGATATGGGCCATGGGGTCCGATTGATGGATGGCGTCGGGAAAAACCCGAATATATTGGAATGAAAAAATCATATGCCCCTGTTATTATTTCAAATCTTCAATCCTTAAAAGTGGTGAACGGTAAGATGAGACTTGAACTTGAAAATCGGTTTAATTTCACAAATCTGAATGAGCTGAAAATCAAAATTAGTATTGGGTCAACAGCTATTTCGGTTAAACCAGATATCGCGCCACTTTCAAAAGGATCAGTGGATGTTATTATTCCAGGGATTATAACAGCAGATAATCTGAGGATTACCTTTACGGATCCAAGGGGATTTATCTGTCAGGACGAGATCATTCCGTTGAGACAAAAAGTCACTTCCGTTGGACCAAAAGTAAAAGTCAATGTTAACCTGGGGGAGGATAAAGATAGTTGGATCATCCGGTCAGGAAAATCAATCTTTAAAATCAATAAGATCAATGGACTACTTGGTTGCACAACTACCCGAGGTGTAGATTTGATTACCAGGGGGGGAGAAATGATGTTGGTTCCATTCAACAAGGACGATGGGGGAGCTCCCGGGATAGCCGCAAATAATTACACACAGGATATTCAACCGCTTAATTACCTTCCGGTTGACAATTTCACTATGGAATCTGTAATTCCTGTGAAAAATGATAATGGTTCAATTAAGGTTACGCTGATCGGCGGAATTGAAAATAAGCTCCATGGAACCCGGAATTTCGTATTTAATCCTGATGGAACGGTGACAGTCAGCTATGATTATACAACACTCCTTGATTTCAAAGGGAAGGACCTGCTTCGTCAGTTCGGACTTTTGTTTACACTGCCTAAGTCGTTTGACCTGTTAAGCTGGGAGCGTAAGGGATTGTGGACGGTTTATCCTGAAAATGATATCAACCGTTTAAAGGGGTTTGCCAAAGCGCTTCCACGCGATATGAAATATGTGGAAGTTCCCCGTGAAGTTCCGTCAGGTGAATGGAAAGACAATTCAAACAAATTAGGTACGAATGATTTCAGGAGTACCAAGGACCATATCCTTCAGGCATCAATAATAAACAGGAATAAACAGGAGTTTATGGTTGAGTCTGACGGCTCACAAAGTGCCCGGGCATGGATTGATGGTGATAAATCCAGGTTTCTTGTTGCCGGACTGAACGGTCCGGGTTCTTGTCATTTCTTTACCGGACCACGCCCTGAATTTAAGAAGGGGGAGCATCTGCAGGGAGAATTTATTCTCATCGTAAAATAAGATTACGTTTACAGCCATCCAATATATTGTAGAATAGTCATTTAAAAGAATATGTCATGCTAAGAAGATTGAATTATCCGGCCCTGTGCTTTTTAATAATTGCAACCATCTCCTGCTCGGATATCAGAATAAAGACAAAAGAGCTGACGTTTATTTTGTCTGAGCAAGGCGAAATAACCGGAATGCAATTGGCAGGTGGCAAATCGATTAAACCTTTTAGTTTAACAACAAGCTTACAGGGAACTAAAGTAAAAGGGGCTATAATTTCCAGGAAAAATGTTGATGGTTCTGTTGAATTTGAAAAAGTGTTGGTAAATGATTCTCTGAAATCTTCGTGTATACTCCTTGAACGTTATATTCCGACACCCAACAGTATCCGGTGTGAATTAACTATTAAGGGGAATGGCGCGCCGTGGGGCACTTCCATCGAAACCAAGGTGGCTTACCCCGTTCGGAGGGGCCATTCGAAAATGTGGACAACCTGGGGAGCGCCTCAATTTGATTCCACTAAGATGGGAGGCAATCAGCGTAAGACCCTGCGAAAATTTGAACCAATCAGGAAAGTGGATAATAATCATTCCTGGATTGATCCTTTAGTTCCCATCCCATTTGCCAATGCAACCTATTTCTACGGAGCTGTTTTTTTCAGTTATGATCAAAAACGTGTTGGATTTGCTCCATTTCAGGGAAATCTGTTTAGTATTCCAATGGTTTCGATACTCGAAGACAGTGATAACAGCGGAATTACAATAGCCTTGTCTCCCCAGGATAATATCATTGATCTGACGATGAAAACATCAGAGCAGGGGACCATTGCCTTCAGCAGGCTGTTTAACCGTATTTCAAAGAAGAACACTATATCGTTTTCGTTTGATATCATTGCCCACGAAAGTGACTGGCGTTGTGGCTTATCATGGATGCGGGATCGTTATCCGGGATATTTCTTGCCTCTTAATCCGCTTGCGAACCAGATGGGAGGAACCGGCGCCTATTCATCCTATTCTATGGAATCGCTCAACTTTGATATGGAAAAGATGAAAAAAATGGTTTTCACAGTCAATTGGCAGGCCAGTTTTGATTTTCCCTATATGGGTATGTATCTCCCTCCTCTGCAACGCAACGAAAAATGGCGACGATTTGGAGGTGGTATGATTTCCATTGCCGAGATGGACCATTTTGCCCAAAAATACAGGGATAAAGGCTTTTATGTTTTAAATTATTTCAATGTAACAGAATTTGGAGCCAAGGTTAAATATCCACCGGACTCAATAGTTGTAAACAAAGCTGATCCCCAATTATGGAAAGATTGTAATGATCTGCTCTATTCGAAATTTGAGAAGGCGATACTTCCTACACCTGAAATGTGCATCAAAGACCCTAAATTCAAAAAAGCAAACGTTCCGGTCCCTTTTTATACCTGGGAAAAGGGTATCGCAACCGATTGCGGAGACAGTGTATACAGTGAGTTTCTGTTGGAACAGGCACGACGGCATGTACAGGAAATACCCAATTCGTTTGGTATTTGCATTGACCGGCTCGACTGGCTGCGGATGTTTAATGAACGTGCTGATGACGGGATCACCTGGTTTGAGGGGAAACCGGTCCGCTCCATTGTCACTTCATGGAAAAATCTCTCCCCCAAACTTTCGTCCATTATGCATGGCGCCAATAAGGTGATATTTGCCAATAATCATACAAAACGTATCGACATCCTCGAGCATGTTGATGGCTTATTCGATGAGTTTACCTATGCTGGCAGTTCGCTGAATCTTACTGCTTTCCTGTGTATAAGCAAACCTGCACTGGGATGGACTGATACCGCAGAGAGTGTAAGACGTGAAGGTGGCGATTGTTTTTTTCAGAAATATCTGTATATGGGGGTTTTCCCCATGTGCCCTTTCCCTAACAACGATCACTCCATTACGCAATCTCCGGATATTGACCAGTTTTACCTCGACTACGGACCTCTGATGAAACTGATGCAGGAGCGCGAGTGGGTATTGAAACCACATGTTGTAAGTTCGAAAGATCACCTTGCCAGGGTAAATATCTTTAAAATTAAAGATGGATATTCCATACCTGTTGTTTATGGAGAAAAAGAGAATGTGGAAGTGGAGCTAAATAATGTGGATGATCTCAAAGATGGGTTTTCGTGCCTGGCTTACCATCCCGGAAGTGAACAACCTGTAAAAGTAGAGTATATCAAAGAGGGGAAAAAGATTATCCTGAATGTTCCATTGATAAGAGGCTGTGCGATGCTGTATTTAACCAATAGCAAATAAATATTATGATGATAAAGATTGGAGGAATAATTCCTTTGTGTTGCTTACTACTCTTAATTACAGTGATGGGCAAGGCGCAGCAAAAAATAGATCCTAAGGAGATAAGGGATAAAATGCAATGGTTTGGCGATGCAAAGCTCGGCATTTTTATACATGCAGGTATTTACTCGGTGAATGGGATTGATGAATCATGGAGTTTTCACAATAAAAAAATCAGCCATACCGATTATATGAAGCAATTAAAAGGGTTCACGCTTAATAATTATGATCCCTCTTCATGGGCTGACCTTATACAGGAGAGTGGCGCGCGATATGCGGTGATTACAACCAAACATCATGACGGGGTGGCCATGTATGACACGAAAATGAATAACTTGAGTATCGTTAAGGCTTCTCCTGCAAAGCGGGATATGGTCCGACCATTTTTCGAAGAATTGCGCAAACGAAATATAAAATGTGGCGCTTATTTTTCGCTGATTGACTGGTCTGATTCGAATTATCCTGGCTTTTTGAAGGATAGCTCACGTTATAAGATTGCAGATGATTACGACCGGTGGAACCGTTTCAGGGCTTTCTTCCAGGGGCAGATTAAGGAGATCAGCACGCAATTTAACCCTGACTTATGGTGGTTTGACGGTGATTGGGAACACAGTTCCGAAGAGTGGGAATCTCAGAAAGTACGCCATATTATTTTAAAAGGAAATCCCAATTCGATTATCAATGGACGCCTTCAGGGGTATGGCGACTATGATACACCCGAACAGAATTTTCCTGTTTCGAGGCCAAAATATAATTGGTGGGAATTGTGTATGACAACAAACGACAACTGGGGCTTTCACCATGATAAGAACTGGAAAACACCTTATGAGATAATCACCATTTTTGTGGATGCAGTCGCCAACGGTGGCAACTTACTGTTGGATATGGGTCCGAAGGAGGATGGTACAATTCCTGATGAACAGATCCATGTTTTAAAGGAACTGGGCGCATGGAATAAAAAACATGGAGAGGCCATTTTTAATACAGTGGGTGGTCTTCCGCAAGGACATTTTTACGGCCCGACCACCCTATCAAAAGACTCAACTTCTCTCTATTTATTTCTTCATGGTCATGTTAACGGAACTATAATGATTAAAGGGTTGATCAATAATATTTTATCCGTCTCGGTGGTTGGTGACGGTACCCAATTGACACATAAGGTGGTAGGCAAAATCTCATGGAGTCCGGTTCCTGGTTTAGTTTACATTGACGTTCCTGAAAATACCTTTGACAAATATGTTACTGTTCTGAAGGTGAAACTTGAGAAACCCTTAAGACTGTATCGGGGACAAGGGGGATTGAATTAATGCATTTTATGATCTATGGGTAAAGTATATGCAGGCATCGATATTGGAGGTACCTGGTTAAAAGGGATTACATTTGAAATGGAGGAGGGAATGCGCTTCTCCGATATTCGGGATACCATAAAAAGTAAACCTGTTTTAAAGGTAAAAAGCCGACTTTCACCTTTAACGACTCCTCTTGAATTTATTGAAGCGCTTAAAGAATTGCTCGCTTTGATGCTTCCTCAGGGAGAGGTTGTTAGCGGAATCGGGATATCGACCGCTGGTGTAGTTGATTATGCAGGGAAAAAACTCGTGGTTGCGGCGAACCATCTTAGCGCATTACTCGATCCGCAATGGATGGAGTACCTCGAGAATCGTTTCAAAGTACCTGTAACCTTAATTAATGATGCCGATGCTGCCTCTATTGGCGCTGCCTCATTAGGCTATCTGTCTGGATTTAAGACAATAGGAATTATGCCAATCGGAACTGGCCTGGGATTTACTGTTTGGCGAAACGGACGGAAATGGACACCGAACTTCTCCGTCCCTTTGCTAGGTTGTACCTATACTCCTGCGGGTTACTACGATGAAATTGTAAGCGCGTCTGAATTGGCTAAGTTTGATAAGGCTAATTGTCTGGTTAATATTTTTAAAGAAGTTGAATTTAAAGGGGTTCGCGAAAGATACATTAAAAACTTGTCCGGAATAATTTGCACATCTTTTCTGCTCTATGGTACAAATAAGATTCTGATCGGTGGTGGGTTGGCAGATGCTGTTACTACAATTGAGTTTCCACTTGCTGAATTGTTGAAAAACGAACTTCAACGGGAAAATTTTCTTTCAAGCGGGGGAATTGAAATAGAAGTAATGCCTGAGGGTAACCTTATTCCGTTGATTGGCGTCGGCTTATTGGCGATCGGCGAGGAGAGGGCACAAACATCACGTATAGTCAGGAATTATGCCGATTTCAATACAGAACTCCCTTATGACAAAACCATGAGGCTCGAAAAGAGTTCATCCGAAAATTTGGTCCGTCTCTTTTGGAATTCAGAACAGGAGTCAGGTAATCAACTTGAAAAATCCCTGCCATCAATTGCCGCTGTCGCTGATAGTATTGCCCTGAATCTGGAGAAAGGAGGACGGTTAATTTATGTAGGAGCGGGTACAAGTGGCCGACTAGCCGCCATTGATACAGTGGAAATTGCGTGTACATTCGGTTTTCCGCGAGAACGCGTCCTTACCTTTATTTCGGGTGGGGTAGCAGATGCATCAATTGATATTGAGACTAATTTTGAAGAGGATGCAAGTGCTGTTCCCGAATTGTTGCTCGCTAATTTAACATCCAATGATATTGTGATCGGCATTTCGGTAAGTGGATCGGCTTACTTTGTTCAATCGGCGTTGGGATTTGCAAGGTTTGTTGGGGCTTACACGGTTATGATACAGGAGGAGGAGCGTGAGACACTTCCTTTTTGCGATCGGGTAATCTCGTTGCAATCAGGAAATGAAGTTTTAGCCGGTTCCACACGGATGAAAGCCGGAACTGCGACAAAAAAAGTGCTGAATTTTCTTTCAACGACTGCTATGATACGAATGGGTAAAGTGCATGGATGCTACATGACAGAGGTGGAGTGTATCAATGATAAACTGATTAAACGGGCTCAGAACATTCTTCACATCCTATACGGAATGGATGAGATAATGGCCTATAATGCCTTAAAAAATAATAGTTTTGCTTTAAATAAGACAATCAATGCAATTATAAAAAGCGGGAATTGACCATTTCGATATTGGCCGACTTTAAATTATTTAGGTTGATCCGACGCTTTTTAGATCCATTATAAATTGTGCGGATTTAATTTATTTTCTTTTTATTCTCACGTGAGAACGATTATTTTGTGATAACCAGGGTTAGCCATGAGAAAAAGTGTCACGATAAAAGATATTGCCCGAATTGCAGGTGTCCATCATACCACCGTATCACTGGCTTTACGAAATAGCAAGGCACTACGAAAGGAAACCATTGAAAAGATTCAGGCCCTTGCGGTTGAAATGGGATATCGTGCGAATCTTCTGGCTCAGGGTTTTAGGAATCGTCGAAGTAATACTATCGGACTTTTGGTCCCCAGTATCCAGCATCATTTTTTTGCCAAGTTTATTTCTGTGATATCTGAATTAGCCAGCCAGAACGATTATTCGGTCATGGTCTTTCAATCGAATGAAAAACTTGTTACTGAAAATAGAAATCTTGAAGCATTGATTGATAATCGTGTTGCAGGAGTAATTGCTTCTGTTTCTAGGGAAACTATAGATGGGTCAGCTTTTAATGCTTTTAATCGTGAAAATATACCGGTGGTGTTTTTCGATCGTATTCCTAAAGATGCCAATGGGGCAAAGGTGACGGTCGATAACTTTCAGGGAGCACTGGATGCAGTAAATCTTTTTTTTGAAAATAGGAGAAAGAGAATCGCCTTTATTACCGGTTCAAGTCATGTAAATGTCTACCGTGACCGATTGAATGGGTACAAACAAGCTTTATTGAATAATAATTACGAATGCTGCAATGAATTATTGATTGAGGGCGGATTTCTGCTTGAAGATGGTATGTCCGGAGCAAAACAACTGATGAGCCTGGTTGAAAAACCTGATGCTATTCTGGCCGTTGGAGATGATGTGGCTATTGGAGCCATAAAATACTTAAAAAGTGTCGGTATAAGAGTTCCCGAAGATATTGCAGTCATTGGATTTGATAACGATCCGATGGGAATTGCTATCGAACCTGAACTGACCACCGTTGAGCAACCGGTAAATCTCATAGCCGAAAGGGTATTGCATTTACTCTTTGAAGCGATCAATTCAGATTCTCCTTTGCAGAAGGAGGAAATTTTAAATGCAATTATTCTTAGAAGAAAGTCGTGCTGATATTTTTTCATCCTTAGGATTTGTTTATTACGAATTGCCAAATCATAAAACGATCAACCATGAAGCCTGCAAATTTAAAATTAGTAGCGTTAATAATCTTAATATTAATCGGATATCTCAATGGAGTGACTCAGGATTTCTCCAAAAGGATAGACGACAAGGTACGCGCTGAACAAATTAAAGAGATGAAATTCGGCATGTTTATTTGCTGGTCGTTCAGCACGTTTTCGGGACAGGAGTGGACTCCCACCGAAGGAAAGGATGCCACCTATTTTAAAGCTACCGGTTGCAACACCGACCAGTGGTGCAAAGTGGCCAAAGATGCAGGAATGGGTTATATCTTATTTCTTACCAAACATCACGATGGGTTTTGTTTGTGGGATACCAAAACCACTGAAAAGAAGGTTACGAACAGTCAGCTGAAAATTGATGTACTGGCGAAACTCCGGAAATCGTGTGATAAATATGGGATTAAGCTGGCCCTCTATTTTTCTGAAGGTGACTGGACCTTTCCCGGTGCCGTTTTTTCCAAAAATGGAGGAGAAAATCCCGATCTAAAAAAAGCCCAGCTTAAAGAGCTTTTAACCAATTACGGACCAATCGAATACATCTGGTTTGATCATGCCCAGGGGGAAGGAGGATTGAGTCACGCGGAGACGGATAAATGGGTCGCCCAATTCCAGCCGAACTGTCTGCCCGGATACAATCATGGCACACCTGGAGGGCGTATTCGGCTGGGTGAAATGGGCGGACCATCAGCATTGGATGATATGTCCGGAGCGGGATATAACAAACAGGCTGCCGGTTACAAAGGCTATATAGCCGCAGAATTCACCTATCCAATTCTGCCAAAACATCAGGGAGGGGCCATGTGGTTTTATTCTCTTCCTAAGCACGAGCAGTTGTGTTTATCTGCCGAAAAAATCTATCAGGATTACGTGGGTGCAGTCAAGTTTGGAAATATTTTTTCAATCGATGTGGGACCTGATTATGCTGGAAATCTGAGGAAGATTGATGTTGAAACACTCCATAAAGTAGGTGAGATGATCAGGAATCCAAAGCCTGTAAGTGTAAATTCGAAAGTAGACTGGCCGACATTTCTGTCGCGTCATGATCTTGTGTGGGATACATTACCTGCTAAATTTGACCATGGCGCCTTTCTTGGTAACGGATTGCTGGGTACAATGATTTATGCGGATGGTCCTGATCGGTTGCGTTTTGAGCTCGGTCGATCCGATGTTACCGATCATCGGCGCGATAATGCGCGACTTCCAATTGGAGGGATGATTCTTAAAACGGCAGGCACTATAAAATCGGGGAAACTTCACCTGGATTTGTGGAATGCGGAAATTCGGGGAGAGGTGGTTACTGACAAGGGGTCTATCCGTTTCCGTGCTATGGATCACACCAACGAGATGGCTTTGATTGTAGACCTGGAGACCCAAGGTGGTGAGCAGAATGCAGTATTTGTATGGGAACCTGAGAAATCTGAGGTTTTTCGTGAGAAGTCGCTTAAGCTCAGTATAGAACCAAATCCTACATCCGAGGTAGGCGAAGATGGTGGAATCAGTTTTTGCGTGCAACGGCGTGCTGCTGGAGGAGCTTATACTTCTGCATGGCAGGTGAAGGGTAAGCCGCAAAAGTGCAGGCTCACCCTCTCGATTGCCGATTCCTATCCCGATCTTTCGGCAAAGGCTACAGCAATTTCGACCGTGAGCCGGGTAGCTGCTATGCCGATGAAAACACTTGAATCAAGTCATCGTAAATGGTGGCATAATTACTATCCTGCGAGTTTTCTCTCTGTTCCTGACCAACAGATTGAGGGATTTTACTGGGTACAGATGTACAAGATGGCATGTGCAACACGTCAGGACCGGCAGGTGATCGACTTACTTGGCCCCTGGTACCGTTCGACAGGTTGGCCCCGGATCTGGTGGAACCTGAATATTGAGATTGCCTACTCGCCGGTTTACACCGCAAATCATCTTGAGTTAGGGGAGTCCTTCACCCGGTTTATCGACACCAAACGCGATAATTTTGTGTATAATGCGAAGAGCATTTGGGGTTTCGACAGTTGTGCCACCGTTCCTCATACCACAGACTATGAGGGGCTTCGGGGCGATGGCTCCTGTGCACCTCAGAACTATATCAACCCCGGCGATTTTACATGGGCCCTATTTAATTACTGGCAGCAATACCGTTATTCGATGAATGACTCTTTGGTGACAGACCAAAAGCAGCACAGTTTTTATCCCTTACTTAAAGGAAGTATTAACCTGTATCAGCATCTGCTTAAATATGGCAGTGATGGCAAACTCCACCTTCCTCTACTTCACTCCCCGGAATACAATAAGGATGGAGATGTTGATAATAACTATAACCTTTCGCTGCTCCGGTGGGGGTGCACCACGTTGCTCGATCTGGATAAACAATACGGTTTTAAGGATCCTCAAACTCCGGAATGGACGCGTATATTGCGTGATCTTGTTCCCTATCCCCAAAATGAGAACGGCTTTATGATTGGCCCCAACGTTCCATTCGCCAAATCGCACCGCCACTGGTCACATCTGCTGATGGTCTGGCCGTTGCATATGCTCTCTGTCGAGCAGCCCGAGAACAGGATGATTGTAGAAAAGACAATGAACCACTGGCTCACTGTTGACAACGGAAAGGAGATCTATGGCTGGTCGAGTGCTGCAGCTTCACTGCTTTATTCTTCAATGGGTAATGGAGAGAAAGCCCTTGAGCGTCTCCTTGCTCACCATAATAACAAACGTTTCGTCATGCCAAACACAATGTATATTGAAGGTTCACCAGTGATCGAGTGCTCACTTTTTGCAGCAAAAGCTTTACAGGATATGTTGCTTCAAAGCTGGGGCGACCGTATCCGGATATTTCCCGCAACTCCATCTGCTTGGAAAGAGGTGAAATTTAATGACTTGAGGACAGAAGGGGCATTTCTGGTCAGTGCTGCAAGGCAAAACGGTTTCACCCGCTGGGTTAAAATTAAAAGTCTGGTCGGCGCTCCCTGCAAAGTACGCCCCGGATTTGTTGGTGCTTTTAAATCTTCATTGCCTTCAGCTAATTTAACGGAGGTTGAGCCGGGAATCTTCGAACTTAATTTAAGAAAAGGAGAGGAAGTACTCCTTTACCAGGAACCAAAAGATCTTTTACTGAAAAAACAATTTAACTCGAAATAACTATGTTACACGATCCAAGCCATATTCCCCAAATTCCCATGGAAAAGGAGATTGTTTTAACATCGGGGGAAAAAACAGTATTGCGCCGTCTGGGCAACAGAATCGCTGAAATAGCTGCATTGCCCATTCATAAGGAGAAAGCCACGCTATGGCAAAAAATGAACGACCTGAAACAGGAGCGGCCCATGGTGTGGATTAATGAAATCCCCTGGCATGAGATGAATGTGAAGGATGAACTGACCCTTCAAACCACCCATCCCTGGGCCAGAGAGCTGGAGACAAATCTTCGGAGAACCATCTACCAATGGGATCATATGCCTTGTGATATGATTGTAAATGACTATCTCGATTGCCCAATCGTCTACCATACCACCGATTTTGGGATCGTTGAGGATGTGGATACCGTTTATACAGATGAAAAAAACGAAATCTACTCCCGCCATTTTAAAATACAGATTAAAGAACCAGAGGATATTGAGAAGATTAAAAATCCGAAGATTACTTTTATGGAGAAAGCCACACAGTATAGTTTTGACGCCATGCAGGATTTGTTCACCGGAATTATTCCGGTGAACAAAGTGGGACAGACGCATATCTGGTATACCCCATGGGACTTTTTAATCAGGTGGTGGGGAATTGAAGAGGCAATGATGGATTTGTGCCTTCGGCCCCAAATGGTTCATGCAGCTTACGAGAAGATGGTCGATGCCTGGATGGACGAACTTGACCAGTTTGAAGCGCAAAACCTGCTAAGCCTGGACTGCAACAATACCAGGATTGGCTCAGGTGGATATGGTTATACGAGCGAACTCCCGGGCGCAGATTATCATCCGGGTCATGTCCGGCCAATCGATATGTGGGGCTGTTCTAATGCCCAGATTTTTTCATCTGTCTCTTCTGAAATGCACTGGGAATTTGCACTGGAGCACGACCTACGCTGGCTCAAACGATTTGGCTTAACCTATTACGGATGTTGTGAACCTTTGGATACCAAAGGGGAGATCCTTTCACGCATTCCCAACCTTCGCAAGGTGTCAGCCAGTGGTTGGGTTGATGTTGAAAGGGCCGTAAAAAATCTTGGTGACAAGTATGTGCTCAGTCGAAAACCATCACCGGCGATATTTGTATCGTGGGATATTGAAGAGGCAAGAAGGCAATTGAACACCTTTAAACAAGCAGCGACAGGGTGTAATGTTGAATTTATCATGAAAGATATTTCGACACTGAATTACCATCCTGAGCGGCTTTGGGAGTGGGCCGAAATGGCGATGAAAGTAGTTGAAGCAGGATAATTAGCATGAAACTTTATGGCTACTTGTTGCTTGCAACTCGTGGCAGGCTACTGGCAATTGTGCTTACAGATCACCTTTTTTTAAGTATCCGATAAAGGACAATTAGATATCATACAAAGAGTATTAATGCAAGTGACTAACTACCAGCCACTATTCAAACTGCGTGAATCTTATGACGAATCCTCAAAAATCCGGTTTTATATCCAATCAGGCGGTCATCCCGTTTATTCTGGTAACCACCCTTTTTTTTATGTGGGGAATCCCCAATAACCTGAACGGGGTTTTAATCAAACAATTTATGAAGTCGATGGAGATTTCCCGTTTTCAGGCGGGGTTGATTCAATCGGCATTTTATATGGGCTATTTTGTACTTGCGATACCTGCAGCAATATTAATGCGCAGGTTCAGTTACAAAACCGGGATCGTCTTTGGGCTGTTGCTCTATGGTGCCGGATGTTTGCTTTTTTGGCCGGCTGCAATTATTGGCAAATATGGGGTTTTCCTCATGGCACTTTTTGTCATTGCTTCAGGTTTGGCATTTCTCGAAACCGGGGCGAATCCCTTTATTGCGCTTCTGGGCAAACCCGAATCTTCTGAACAGCGATTGAATTTCTCACAGGCATTCAACCCAATTGGTTCTGTTGTTGGGGTGTTACTTGGTACAGTATTTATCTTTTCCGGAGTCGAACCCAATGAATCAAAAATTGCAGCAATGAAACTGGCCGGCGAATATAACGGCTTTTTACAACATGAAACAATGCGGGTAGTCAAGCCTTACCTTGCACTTGCACTGTTTGCTTTGGTCTGGGCTTTGCTGATTATGAGTGTAAAATTCCCTAAATTTGAAGCAGAGCGGAGTGAATCTCCCGATTCAAAAGGGCGGTTCATGGATCTCTTAAAGTTCTCCCATTTTTGGAAAGGGGTATTGGCACAATTTGTCTACGTCGGGGCGCAGGTGGGAACATGGAGTTATTTTATCCCTTATGTGCAGGATTATACCGGTCAGCCGGAGAAAATTGCCGGTTATTTTTTAACCGGAACTCTGGTCGCATTCGGTTTGGGACGCTTCTCTGCCACCTGGCTGATGCAATTCTTTCAACCCAACCGGTTAATGGGTTGGTATAGTGTGATTAACGTAGCGTTGGTTGGGTCCAGTATAATGGTTCCCGGATGGATAGGAATGTGGGCTATTTTTTTCACAAGTTTTTTTATGTCGCTGATGTATCCCACTATTTTTGCAACAAGTATCAAAGGATTGGGACAGAATACAAAGATCGGTGGGTCCATTTTAGTGATGGCCATAATCGGTGGATCACTCTGTACCCCACTGATGGGATATATTGCTGAGATATCAAACAGTATGGCTTTAGCGATGGTGGTTCCACTGATAGCCTATCTTTATATTTCATATTACTCATTCAGTGTAAAGAGG
Source organism: Prolixibacteraceae bacterium (assembly GCA_963675995.2). Taxonomy (GTDB): domain Bacteria; phylum Bacteroidota; class Bacteroidia; order Bacteroidales; family Prolixibacteraceae; genus JAAFHB01. Next base: position 1,566,343 of record CAXXIY010000001.1, read on the forward strand.
TAATTGTGTAGAGACGTTGCCCGCAAAGCGACTTTGCATGCAGCATCTCTACACCTGCTGAGTCAATTGCTTACCTTGACCGGATCTCTCTTCTCATAAAGGAAATATACGATAATGCAAAACAGAGAACGGTGGCGGCGATCAGCCCCGTAACCTGGGGCCAGACCAGCAGTAAACTCTGGCCGAGTGGAAGCGGACCAGGTAAGGTTCCATAAACCTGTTCCATGGTTAGTGGGCCCAGACTGCGTACAGATGGCATCAGCAATGTCGTGGTAGCCTCACTGAAAAGCTGGTTGGGCATAATGCGCAACAAACTTAGTCTTAATTCCTCAAATCCAATGATCTGATATTCGCTGGCCATCGCAGAGGGTGCTATCGATTTGGAAATTAAGTTCACAATCATACCATAGAAAACAGAAAAGAACAGCCATACAGCAATTCCTGACAGGGCAGAAGTTGCCGGTTGCCGAAATTGAACTGAAAATAAAATGGAAAGATTTAACCAGAATGCGACATAAAGAATGCTTAAGATAATAAAAAATATTATACGCATAAACTCTTCTGCAGTTGGAGGAATACCAATGGTGATCAGTCCCAACCCCATTACGAGAAACCCAAGTGCAAAAAACATGACACTGATGACAATTAATGCTGCCAGAAACTTGGCATTCAGTAAGTAGTCGCGGTAGATGGGTTGCGACAATACCCGGCTGAGAGTTCGGTTATTTTGTTCCGAATTAACAGCATCAAACCCCAGGCTGATACCCAGTAATGGTCCAAGAAAGCTGATAAAAACGATGAACGAGGGGAGGGTCCCGTCAGAAATCGTAAATAATTTCAGAAAGAAAAAGGTCCCTTCGGGATCATTTGGTTTCACGGCCTTGTCAATATTGGTTAGTGCCGTATACATTGAACCCAGGCATGTTAAAGCAATAATCGCAATCAGGATAATGAAACGCCAGCTCCTTACATGATCTGAGATTTCCTTGTTTAAAATCACCCTAAAGGGATGGAGCACCCTTTCATCATCTTTGAACCATTTCAATACATTCTGGGGGTTCAAAATCCGATTTACTTTGGTCATCCAGGGTTCATTGAATTCGTGTATTTGATTTTCCATATTAGTCATTTTCTTCACCTCCTTCAAAATAGCGGTAGTAAATGTCATCAAGTCCATAAGCTTTCTTATTCAGATAGTTCAACCCTACCCCCGATTCAACGATTGATCTGGCAATTTCGGAAGTTGCATCACGGGAACATCCGATTAAAAATGTCTCTTTTTTCTCGCTTACATCAATTATTCCATCAACGTTTTGCAGTAATTCCTTTAGCCAGGTTTCATTATGTATTTTCCCCTTTTGATCCAGTGTCTCCTGGTGTAACGGTGATAGTCCAACTTCTATCATAAACGGATTTTTGGTAAACAATTTTTTCGAGAGGGATTGTATATCTCCTTCGGCCAAAAGCTTACCGCTGACAAATAATCCAACCCGGTCGCAAACCTGCTGAACATGATGGAGATCGTGTGAAGAGAAAAGAACCGTAAGCCCCTCTTCACGGCTCAGTTTGATGATTAATTCAAGGAATTCCTTTACTCCTGTAGGATCGATCCCTAAAGTTGGCTCATCGAGAATGATCACATCAGGATTCTTGATCAGTACATCAGCCAGACCAAGCCGTTGCAACATTCCACGTGAATATTTACCGGTCTTCTTATTAGTAGCATCAGATAATCCCACCCTTTCGAGAAGCTGATCCACTTTTTGCTTCGCCTCAATTGCTGAAAGGCGGTTCAGCCGGGCTGTAAGCATCAGATTTTCAAATCCGGTACGGTTATAATAAAATCCTACATCTTCGGGCAGATAACCGATTCTTTGTTTCACCTCAATCGGATTGGTTGTTGGGTCAATTCCACAAACTTTTGCCATTCCGGAGGTTGGCTCGGTCAGTCCAAGCATCATCAGAATGGTCGTTGACTTCCCTGCACCATTCGGTCCAAGTAACCCGAAAATCTCCCCCTTACGGATCGCAAGGTTGAGTTGATCAACTGCAGTAAATGATCCGTACTTTTTTGTCAGATCAACCAGTTCAATGATATTCCCGGCCACGGTTTACCTCCTTCCGTATTTGCGGAACAGATGATATACGCTTCCCAATGCGACAACTATAATCAATACACCTACCCAACCCCATAACATCGGCGTTTCAACAGAGATTCTAAAAGATACTTTTGACGATGCTTCAGGTGTTTTGGTTTCGATATTGGTTACATAATCTCCGGGTATTGCTTTTTTGTCTGCTTTTATGGTGGCGTAAATCCGTGCTGATGCCCCTGGTGGCAGCTTGTCTACTTTTTTTGGATCGAAAGTAACGCTCCAGTTTACCGGAGTGCTGGATTCAGGTTTAATATCGACTAGTTCAGATGATCCGGTATTGTTGATTAAAAGTTCAAGCTGCTTTGTCTCACCCGCTGTCAGTTTGGCGCTTAGCAAGCCAGTCGGGGTGGTCAGTTCCATGCTGTATGATCCGGTGATCACCACCTCCAGTTCCAGGTTCGCGGAAGAGGAGTTTGTAGCAGCACTAACCGGAATTTTATACTTTCCGGCCTCCGTTTTATCGGGCGCTTTAATTTCGATCGTGATGGCCTGGTTACTGCTGGCTTCGGTAGTGACCGAGGTAACCTGCTGATAGTTGGATTTGAAAATTACATTCCAGCCGCGCGGTGCGTCAGCCATTAAGGCATACGTCTGTTTATCCGCTGTTTGGTTTTTTAGATTTGTATTAAATGTAAATGTCGAACTCACATTCCCCTGCATATTCGACTGTCCGGTTGTAAATTCCGTTTTAAATGTCCCCTGTTCCGAAATATTGATAACCAACGGTAATGGTTCATATCCTCCCGCCACTACCTTGAAATGATAATTCCCTTTATTAACTTTCATGGGAACCGTCACTTTAAGAGAAAGACTTTTCCGCTCACCCGGTAAAATAGAGAGTTGTCCGATGGTCCAGCCTCCCGATTTCAAAATGTAATTCCACCCATAAGGCATTCCAGACACCGATATTTCCACATTCTTGAGTTCCTTACTGTTGTTGATGACGTCGATGGCATAGTCAATCGATTCACCCGGCGGAACAGAAATCTTCGTATAGGGTGTGTACAATGTCACACTTTCTGCAGCTCCATTAGCGTGACTTAAAAGACAAATGATCCCCAATGACAGGGTTAAAAACAGTCTAAACCATTTCTTTTGTGCTGACATAAAAAATCCTCCGTAATTTTTGTGGTTAAATTTCGGGAGGCAAAAATAAAAAATCTGAAAAAAAAACAAAATTGGAATAGCTACTTATAGTGTTAAGAGTTGCTAATTTTTTTGGAGATAGAATTGATCTCTTAAAAATTTAACTCACCAGTGCAGCTATAAGGATCAAATGGTTATCTTTGGTTTCTACAAAATTAACCTTTTCAAAGTTTAAAATATCTGTTATGATTTCTAAACGAATCTTACTTCTGATCCTCACAGGCAATCTACTTATTTCCACCCTCTCTGGTGTGGTTTATGGACAAGAGCCGGTAGATGATGTAAACCCTAATATTGGTACCATTGGTCACCTGCTTACCGCAACCACTCCTGACGTTCAACTCCCTCGCGGATTGATCAGATTGGTACCCACAACTACTCCCGGAATAAGAGATGTTTATCTTGCCGATAAGATTTATTCTTTTTCAACAATCACATTGTCAAATGATTTCTCAAGGGGGGCAGCAGCATTCTCTTTGATGGCTACAACAGGTAAAATAAAAACAAATCCTGACGAGAATGCTTCGTGGTTTGACCATGATCTGGAAAAAGCTACCCCCTATTATTATTCTGTTCTTCTTGAGGATTTTAATATTGAGGTGGAATATTCTGCGACCCAACATTCTGGAATATACCGTTTTACATTTCCTGAAGCTTCAAATTCAAATCTATTAATCAACCTGCTTCGGAATGGTGAATTGAAAATATTAAAGGATCATGTTATTGAAGGTTTTCAAATCTATCCCCAAGGCGCCCTCCCTGAAAGGAAGGTTTATTTTCATGCTGAATTTAGCAAGCCAATCAAGAGTTGCGGGAGCTGGAGTAATGAAATAATTACACCCGGTGATAAAGAAAAATCAGGGAATAATATTGGTATGTATTCCACCTTCCCAACTTCAAAAGGTGAGCAGGTACTGGTAAAAGTAGGTTTTTCTTATATCAGTACAGAACAAGCGGGGCAGAACTTAGAAAAGGAAATTGCCGGCTGGAATTTTGAACAGGTAAAGAATAACGGGCGAAAAGTTTGGAATGATGCTTTAAATAAGATTCAGATTAAAGGTGGAAGCCAGAGCCAGCGGACAACTTTTTACACTGCAATGTATCGGGTATTGGGAAGGAAAACAACAAATATTACCGAATACAATCGGTATTACAGCTGCCTGGATAATAAGGTACATCCTACTGAAGGGCATGATTTCTATATGCTTGGTGAAAGCTGGGGATCATTCAGATCACTTTTCCCTCTTGGTCTGATATTGGAGCCGGAAAGGCAAAATGACATTATCCGGTCCTATATCCGGATGTATGAACAACGTAAGTGGCTGGGAGATGAAGCATTGGATCAGCGAGTTATGATAGGTCGGCATGAAACTGCCACAATTACAGATGCCTACATGAGCGGATTCCGGGATTTTGATGTGGAAAAAGCTTATGAAGGGATGAGAAAAAATGCCCTGGAGGCGACAATGCTACCCTGGCGTAACGGACCGCTAACAGAACTGGACAGCGTTTTCAAGGTTAAGGGATTCTTTCCTGCCCTCCGTTTAGGTGAAAAAGAGTGGGTCCCGCAGGTTCACAACTTCGAGAAGCGGCAGGCGGTTGCAGTAACATTGGAGCACAGTTATGATGACTGGTGTCTGGCTCAAATGGCTAAATCGCTGAATAAAATGGGCGATTATGATCTCTTTATGAAACGATCCCTGAATTATCAGAACCTTTTTGACTCCCGGATCGGTTTTATGGCGCCTAAATCGGCAGATGGGAATTGGGTTTTTAACAAAGAACAGTTGGACCCTATTTGGAGCGGAGGTCAGGGAGGACGCGACTACTATACTGAGACGAATGCCTGGACTTATACCTTCCAGGTTCAGCATGATGTAGCGGGACTGATCCGTCTGATGGGAGGAAACGATCAGTTTGTTTCCAAACTCGATGGGCTATTCCAGGAACAATTTGGTGGAAAAGGCTTAAAATTCGAATTCTTAAATAAATTCCCCGATGGAACTGGCCTAATTGGTCAGTATAATCATGGTAATCAACCGGGATTTCATATATCATACCTCTACAATTATGCCGGAAAACCTTGGAAAACACAGCGAAGGGTGAGAGATATCATGAAAATCTGGTACAACGACGGGCCACTTGGAATCTGTGGAGATGAAGATGAAGGGGAGTTGTCGTCATGGTACGTTTTCAGCGCTATGGGATTTTATCCTGTGGCCCCCGGACGTCCTGTATATGATATTGGCAGCCCTATTTTTGATGAGATTTCTATCAATGTTGGAAACAATAAGACTTTTAAGATTGAAGCCAGGGACGTTTCATCAAAAAATAAATATATTCAGTCGGCACTGTTAAATGGGGTACCGCTTAACACGCCATGGTTCGCTCATGCTGATCTGGTAAAAGGAGGAACACTTATTTTGCAGATGGGGCCCCGTCCAAATGAGGTATGGGGAAGCAAACCTGAAGAGTCGCCTTATTTTAAGATCCGTTAATTTGTGTACATATTCTTGGAATACAATGTTTATCAAAGAGAAATCATGATTACTAATTTTGAATAAGAAAACCATACTCTGTAATCATAATATTTAATTAAGCATTTAAACTGCGCCGAATGAAATCCAAAGACCAATTAATCAGCGATATAAAAATGGGAAAGTTATATCCGAAAATTTCAGCATCGCTTTTACTATTCTGCTTAGTACATTGCGCATTTTCGCAGCTAAATGGAATTCCCGATTCCGACAATCACAGATTTAACAGCTGTTACACAGGGAAATATCTTGATCGCATTGCTTTCCCCATTGGAGGAATTGGCGCCGGAATGTTCTGCATGGAAGGTACAGGTTCAATTTCTCACCTTTCCGTTAAAAACAAACCTGAAATTTACAATGAGCCATTTGCCTTTGCCGCAATAAGTGTCAAAGGTGTAATTAATGGAGCAAAAGTGCTCGAAACACAGGTTCCCACCTGGAAACTTTTCGGTCCGGGAGGAACCGGCAATGGTGGCAGTGGAAAGAGTTACGGACTCCCGCGATTTGAAAAAGGGGAGTTTTTACCCCGATTCCCATTTGCGACCCTCAAACTAGAGGATAAAGATATTCCACTTAAGATCGAAATTCAGGGATGGAGCCCCTTCATTCCAACGGATGAGGATAATTCAAGTTTACCAGCAGGAGCGATGGAATATCATTTTAAAAATAATTCAGTAAAACCCGTAGAGGCCGTTTTTTCGTGGAATGCCAGGAATTTTATTGCGGAAAAGAATGGGCGGATCATCAAATCAAAGAACGGTTTTACATTAATCAGTCAGTCAGAAGAAACTTCAAGAGGTTCGGGATTTACCATTTTTGTGGATGATAACAATGCCGTAGTCGACTATTGCTGGTTCCGTGGAGGTTGGTTTGACCCTTTAACAATTCTATGGAAGACAATTAAGAATTGCGGCATTAAAGCTAATCCGCCTGTGGAAACCGAATCTCCAGGAGCCTCCATTTTTGTTCCGTTTAAACTGCTTCCCGGCGAGGGGAAAACAATTACTGTAAACTTCTGCTGGTACCTGCCCAATTCCAATTTGGCCTCCGGTAAGGCAGTTCCAAATGGTCCCGCTTTCGGGAAGAAGCCATCCGAAGGGAGCACCTCAGGTCAGCAAAAAATTACAGGTTTTATTGGAAAACAGTTGGTAAATACTTTTGATCCGGGAGGTGACGGACAGACAGGAATACTGCAATCGCCACCCTTCAAGATCAGCAAACGGTATTTGAAATTTCTGGTGGGTGGCGGTAATCTGAAAGATAAAACATCGGTGAATCTGACCATAGATGGCAAAATCATCAAAACGGCCACAGGAAATCAAACCGAAAATCTGGAACAAACAATATGGGATTTAAAACCTTATCAGGGAAAGGAAGCCAGGATAAAAATCATTGATCTGTGCGTAAATCCATGGGGGCACATACTGACTGACCAATTTGTTCTGACAGATCAGATGGATGAAAATCTCAATAATTTATCTGCTACTGCCCTTTTAATTGAGGACTTTGAGAAGAACACTTATGGAACATGGGAATCAGTAAAGATTGGAGAGGGGAAAGCGGAATGTTGCCCGGCTGGAGGCAAATGTGAAGACCCATACTATAAACCGTGGTATGCCCGGCGATTTCAGAATGTGGACGAGGTGGTTAAATACTGGATACTCCATTATACAGAATTAAAGAAAAACAGTGAATTGTTTCGCGATGCCTTCTTCTCTTCCACATTGCCTGCTGAAGTCATTGAAGCGGTTGCCGCAAATCTTACAATTATAAAATCACCCACCGTTTTAAGACAATCCGACGGGAGACTCTGGGCATGGGAAGGTTGCAGCGACAATTCAGGCTGTTGTTCAGGGAGTTGTACCCACGTCTGGAATTATGCCCAGGCAATACCGCATCTTTTCCCTGCGCTGGAAAGAACACTGCGCGAAACAGAGTTTGAGGTGAGTCAGAATGCCGAAGGGCATCAGACCTTCAGGGCAAACCTCCCCATTTCTGAGCCTAAACATGATTTTCATGCCGCCTCTGACGGTCAGCTGGGTGGAATCATGAAGATTTACAGGGAATGGAGGATTAGTGGCAACACAGAATGGATGAAAAAGCACTATCCGTACATTAAGAAAAGCCTTGATTACGGGATTGCAACATGGGATCCCGGGCACAATGGCTCTCTTGAAGAACCTCATCACAATACCTATGACATCGAATTCTGGGGACCCGATGGGATGTGTACAAGTTTCTATCTTGGTGCTTTGACCGCTTTTGTGGAGATGAGCAAAGCGCTAAATGAACCTTACAATGATTACATTACCCTTCTCACAAAGGGTAAAAGTTTCATGGAAAAAGAGCTTTTTAACGGGGAATATTTTATTCAGAAAATTAAATGGACCGGTCTGAAAGCGGGTGATCCTGTGAAAGCCCTTTCGTTCAATTCCGGGTATTCTCCCGAGGCACTCGAATTGATGAAGAAAGAAGGCCCCAAATACCAGTACGGGACAGGTTGTTTGTCCGACGGAATCCTCGGAATGTGGATCGCTTCGGTCTGCGGGCTTGATGAGACCATTGACTCCGAAAAGACGAAAAGCCATTTGAATTCGGTTTATAAGTATAACCTGAAAACAAACCTCATGAATCACGATAATCCGCAGCGGCCAACCTATGCATGTGGCAAAGAGGGTGGTTTACTGCTTTGTACATGGCCCCAGGGGGATGAATTGTCCCTCCCGTTTGTATACAGCAACGAAGTTTGGACAGGGATTGAATACCAGGTTGCCAGCCATTTGATGTTTAAAGGAGAAATAGAAAAAGGTTTGGAGATCGTTCGCGAATGCAGGAAAAGATATGATGGAGTAGTGCGCAATCCATTTAATGAATATGAATGCGGACACTGGTATGCCAGGGCCATGTCAAGCTATGGGTTATTACAGGGATTGACCGGTGTCCGTTACGATGCCGTTGACCATACCCTGTATATGGACTCCAGGGTTGGCGATTTTAAAAGTTTCCTTTCAACCGAATCGGGATTTGGGACAGTGGGACTGAAAAACGGGAATCCGTTTGTGAATTTCGTTTTTGGCAATCTGGATGTGAAGAAAGTGATCGTTTCAGGTGTCGAAAAAAAATTATAGAAAATCTATGGGTAATCAGTTATAAACTTTAAAATGAAAATTATGAAAATTAAATTACTGTTTTTGGTAATCATCTCTCTGCTCGCTTTAAACACCTATTCTCAGGAGCCATTTAATGGCCTTGGAATGAATATGGGTAATCTTTACCGGCTATCTAATGCCCGGACCCGATCGATCAGTCCCGAAAATTTCACAGGTGAAAAAGGGAAAGCCGGTATGGCCAGACTGGAAGACAAGGACATGTCCAACAAGGCAAATGCAGCTAATGCAGCACGTGACCTTGGACAAGGGTGGAAGGTAAATCCCTATGTAAAGATCAAGGCCGGCGAAACATTAACATTGGCTGAAATTGAAGGACCGGGGGCTATACAGCATATCTGGATGACACCAACGGGCGTATGGCGGTTTTCAATCCTGCGCATTTACTGGGACGACGAGACAACGCCTTCTGTTGAATGTCCGGTAGGCGATTTCTTCGGAATGGGCTGGAACGAGTATGCACCACTCAACTCGCTGGCTGTTTGCGTGAATCCAGGGAGCGCCTTTAACTGCTACTGGGCCATGCCTTTCCATAAAAAATGCAAAATCACCATGGAAAATATAAATGAAAAGGACCCTATGACCGTTTACTATCAGATTGACTATACCTTAACTGATGTACCAGCCGATGCAGGTTATTTCCATGCACAATTCCGACGTTCGAATCCAAATACTACTTCCGATTATACGATTGTGGACAATATTAAAGGAAAAGGGCAGTATGTCGGTGTGTACCTTGCCTGGGGTGTGAACAACAATGGCTGGTGGGGTGAAGGTGAGATCAAATTCTTTATCGATGGCGACACCAAATTCCCGACTATTTGCGGTACAGGTACCGAAGATTATTTCTGTGGCTCGTATAATTTTGACCGGGGCGGTCAATATAAAGAATTTTGTACCCCCTACTCCGGGCTTCACCAGGTGATCCGTCCTGACGGAACCTATAAATCACAACAACGTTTTGGCCTTTATCGCTGGCATATCATGGACCCCATCCGTTTTGAAAAAGACCTGAAGGTGACGATTCAGGATTTGGGCTGGCGTCAGGGAGGCAGGTATTTACAACAACAATCCGATATGGCTTCGGTCTGTTTTTGGTATCAGACCGAGACACATGCAAAATTCCCCCAATTGCCTTCCTTACAACAGCTTGAAGTGAACTAATCACAACATTTGTTTCTTCTCGCACCACCGCGAAGTCGCATTAGAAAAATTCTTTGCGGCTTCGCGTTTGGATACGATCAGTGTTAAACTAACTTATTTTCAAATTCAACAGTTTATATTTTCGCTTTCGTAAATGTCATCGTTATGAGAAATATGGTGGTTTTTATAATTATCCTCATTCAGACAGGATTTGCCTATTCCCAGGATTTAGGAAATGATCTATTTTCCCTCTCTAAAATAAAAGAGGGTGTTAAATCGAAACGGGTAGGCAGCTATGATAAAACAGGTGGTAATAACGATCGTCTGACGGGTATCAAGAATGGCGAAAAAGTCACCATCATGGATGTTCAGGGTGCAGGAGTCATCAATCATATCTGGATTACTATATCTCCCGGCGCTAATGAACTTAATCGCAACGACATCGTTATCAGGATGTACTGGGACGGGAGCTCATTCCCGTCGGTCGAATCCCCAATCGGTCCATTTTTTGGAAATGGATGGAATGAAGCATACGATATGGTAAGTGCCCCATTAGCCGTCACACCCGGAGGGGGGAAATCGTATGTGAGCTATTTTGCAATGCCTTTCTCCAAAGGTGCAAGAATTGAAATCGAAAACCAGACAGGTACAGAAATCAGGGCATTCTATTTTAACATTGACTATGTAGAAATGGCCAATTTGCCGGCTAATTACGGACGATTCCATGCATGGTATAACCATGAGATTACTGAATCAATGCCCTATAATGCAAAGGAGAAAAATAAATCGGGCGAAGGAAACTATGTTTTTGCCAACATCAAAGGGAAAGGTCATTTTGTTGGAGTCAATTACTATATCAATTGTCCGGTAACTTCCTGGTATGGTGAAGGTGACGAAATGGTTTTTATCGATGGGGAAACAATTCCTTCGATTGTTGGAACAGGGACGGAAGATTTTTTTAATACTTCGTGGTGCCCAAAGGAGTTGTTTCAGCATCCCTATTTTGGTTACCCTCGGGTGAATAACGAAACCGGCTTCTTAGGTCATACCCATGTGTACCGTTTTTTTGTGGCAGATCCCATCTATTTTGATAGATCGTGTAAATTCACCATTGAACATGGGGATAATAATAACCTGACCCTTGATTTGGCTTCTGTTGCCTATTGGTACCAGGATAGAGCCTCCTCTTTACCAAGATCTTTTACCAAAGAGGAGCGCCAACCCAAACCAATCATCGGTTCAGGAGATATCAATTTATGGCGTGAAACATGGCGAAATGGGAAAGAGAATAAATCAACCTTGTGGGGGAACGAAAAATAAGCAATTAGTTACTTAATAACGGAGTATAAGCGCTTATCGCCTAGTTTTGTGCCAGGTACCGGAGGAGCTCAATAATGGTGGTTTGGATATCGTAGTTAACCTCATGCTTTTTGAGGTATTCCTTATACACCCTTTGGTTATCATTGAATAATTTCGCCAGTTGCCTGATATTTGTAAATTTATTTAATTCCCCATCCTTTTTAATCCAATAGTCAATATAGGGTATTGGTTCAATCTTTTCAGGCAATTTTAAGTTAATTGTCCGGCCACCGGAGGTATAAGTTGAAAAGGAACTGGATGATGAAGTTTGTGACGTGCCCCCATAGGCTACCTGTTTACCCGGATCTTTAAAGGTGCATCGATATTCAGCATACAAATCAAATTTTGAATGGTAAATCAACTCAACAAATTTGTTATTTAACAGGAAAAACTTCCTTCCTTTAATGTAAATGGTGTCAATCTGATCGGGGTTCCCAAGGGCTAGTTTTGTCCCGTTAATTTCAAAAATCATCTCTTCAGTGAGCAAGTTATAATTTAGCATCGTCTCATGTTTGATTTTTGATTTCATTAAAATAACTCCTTTTGTAAATTCAGGGAAAAGGTAATGGGTTATATCCACTACCTTGATCTGTGAATAGGCCCCCGAAATAAACAGAGCAAAGAGAAAACAACTGCTTTTTAGAAATGAACTCTTTTGCATGGCGTTGAACTTAAGAAATAAAGTCACTTTAAAGATTCCGGATTTGGCAGATAACCGTTGTAAAGATAAAGGGCACCATAACTCCAGTTCGGACCTTTAAGTCCAGGGTAATTATACCGATCCATCATTAACGCAACATATTTTGAAGAATAACCATCCGGTAAAGCTACAACATTGGGCCAGACTCGTGTTCCCACCTGATCATCCCATGGTGGCAGGTCCATTCTCAAGTTTCCTGCGGGTTGTAAATCTGGGTAAGTATAAATAAAGATCTTCCGCTCAGAACTACCAAACAGACAATACCATTTATTGTCAAATCTCAGCATCGAAGTACCCGTTGAATTTTCCCGGACAGGTCCTGCAATACGTTTATAGAAACCATCCCAGCTATTGGATTCCATAATAACCGCATGATAACCTTTCCCAACATTTTCACAGGTAAGTATTCTCCATTTTTTAACAGATTTGTCGAAAATAATATGCGAATCTTCAATATCACCTATAATATTGGTTGACTTTGCCTGCATAATTGAGAATCCAAACCGGGGATCGTGCTGACTCTCAACTGCCCAGATTTGTTTTTTCTCCACTGTCGGATTCGCAGCAAAAGTGAATCCTGTTGTAAATCCTCTCCAGATTTTATCGTCGTCATCATAAAACAAATGCGACGATATCTCGTTTCGTAACAAACCATCTTTCCTGTCAAAAACTACGATGCCCTCAAGTCTTAAATCGAAAACAGAAGGGTTTAAGCTAAATATCCCCTGTAAATGGTGAGGCAGTGCTCTGCCACGTATTGAAAGGGTGTACCATAGTCGTCCCCGGTCGAGGTATGGGGAACCGTCTTTATGTGTAATTACGCGAATATCAGCCTGACCCACACCTGTTGTAAGCGCTGATCGAGCATCAGAGATGATGATTTCACCGCCATCCAAAATAAAGAGTAGTCGTGACTGAAAAGCATGGATTATCTCAATTTTCCGCAAATCCATTGACCCGTTAAAATCGGCCTGGGCAATTGCAATTGGCAGCCCTTTCTCCTTAAAAAAGAGGTTTAATCCGCTACCAATCATTTGTACAATTAATTCGCCGGGAAGATTTAAGCGATCAAGGGTATTCGTAAGAATCGATTGTTCCCTGATAATTACTTTATTTCGGGTTATCTTTAAAACCACATCGACCAACCGATCTGACTTAAATTTTAACAAGACCTGAAACCGTTCTTTGCTTTGCCCATCAGCAAATTCAAAACCCACAGCCCCCTGACCCTTTAAAGAGGCCAAATGCATAGCGTAAGTAGCAAACGGATTGCAACCTCCAAGCCAGAGTGCTGTTTCTGACTGTCCTTCTGATTTCACAATTAAATGTCCGTTACTGACCGAAACATGAGCGGTGTCAGCACTGTAGGTAGTTGGTGGATGCATTGTAGTTATTCCTACAATATTCGAAGGATTGAATTCTGACAGCAAAATTGACTGGTCCGGGGTAAATACCATTCGCTGAACTCCCTGTCTGATAAATTCAATATCAGAAGGATGAATGACCTTTTGGCCGGAGAGTTTGAAACATCCGATAAAGACAAATAACAGAAAAATGGTAATTCTAAAACAGTTCATTTTGGAAAATGAATTCGAAACATTCCCGGATGATTTCTTCATAGATGATTGGGTTGAGAAGTTCAAAATCGCATTGGATTATTTTTGATTTCTCGATTTACAAATATAGCTATAATATTGTTTCCCAGCCTCTATTTTTGTGGGAAACTCCTCTGAGAACAATAACACCTAAGGCTGGTATCTCGAACTCCTGCCTGTATTTTACTGTCGTTATGAGCAATCCACCCTATATCGGAACATTGACTTCCGAAGCTAACGTGGGCTTTCAGGCCACATTATTATTTTTGTATTGCTCTTTGTAAAGCCGATTTTAAAACTGTTGCATTAAAGCACGGGCGCAATCCTGGTTGAGATGTTTGCGATGACTTTAGTGGCGGTCCTGTTCTACAGGAACCCCGGTTAGAATATTTTCTTTGCCAAAAGCACACCTCCTAAGAGCATTTAATGAAAAGGAAGAACAAAAAATGGAAGAAAAGGAGATTTCTATGGAAGTAGTCAACCCTCATGCTGCGGGGATTGATGTAGGTAGCCGCTCGCATTGGGTGGGGATTGGACAACGGGAACAAGACATTCGGGAGTTTGGGGTTTTCAATCAGGACCTTTTTGAGATGGCCGATTGGCTGAAAGAAAAACAAATAAAAACCATTGCCATGGAAAGTACGGGTATTTATTGGCAAAACCTCTATGCAGTCCTCATATCCAATGGTTTTCATGTTATTTTGTGCAACGGGAAATTCACCAAGAACATAAAAGGTAAGAAAACCGATATAAAGGACTGTCAGTGGATTCAAAAACTGCACAGTTTAGGATTACTCTCAAGTAGTTTCCTTCCCGATGGTAAAACCGAGCAATTACGCACCTATTGTCGGCAAAGGGCTAATTTATTACACTTGTCGGCAGCCACTTCCAAAAAGATGCAAAAAAACCTCAGTCTCTTGAACCTTAGGTTAGATGTTGTGGTAAACGATATTTGTGGATTGACAGGATTGAATATCATACGTGCCATTTGCCAGGGAGAAACCAGCCCTGAAAAATTAGCTTCTCTTCGCCATGGGAATTGTAGAAAGAGTGAAACCGAAATTGGACGTGCCCTTCAATCCAATGGCCGAAAAGATTACCTGTTCGCACTCAGGCAAGAACTCGACACTTATGACCACCTCCAAAAAAAGATATTGGAATGTGATCAAATGATTGATCAGATGCTCAATGAAATCATCGACAACGATGACAATAAGAAACAACACTTTATTGAACCCAAAACCTACAAAAGAATCAATAAAAACACGCCAAAGGATATCGACCTGAACCTGAAATCTTATCAAATGTTTGAGGGGGTCGATCTGCTTGCTATTGAAGGAGTCAGTTATTCTACAGTTATAGCAATAATGAGTGAGATTGGAATCGAAGGAATCCGAAAGTTCCCAACTGCGAAGCATTTTGCCTCTTGGCTCCGACTGGCTCCAAACAATAAAATCAGCGGAGGGAAAGTGCTTTCAAGCAAGGTTCCCAAAGGAAGCAACAGACTTAAAATAGCCCTTCGAAATGCTGCCAATGCCATTGGAAACCTTAAAGACTCAACCCCACTGAGAGATTTCTTTCAACGAATCAACTTCCGCAAAGGACGTGTATCGGCAATTAGTGCAACAGCGAGAAAACTTGCGGTAATTATTTGGAATATGATTGTAAACGGGGTTCAATACACTAATCCGGAAGGATACCTCTTTCTCGACCAAAAAAGAAAACTTGGTATTGTAAAAAGAATCCAAAAGCAAATCGCTAAATTTGACCTGACAGCTGACGACCTCCAAATAATAAAAATCTAAATAGCAGGATGTTGCAAAAACGTTAGTTAGAATTTAACGATTCGTCAGTTCTGAAGAGAAACGAATATAGATTTTATTTAATCCCTGAGAATATAAAACGTACTTGGAATACATTTTATCCAGGTGACGTGGGTTGTACCCACTTACCGTAAAGGTGAGAAAGGCAAATACCAACTGGTTGTTAGCGGGAAGCGTTGGAAAACGCGCAAGGAAAAGCTGAAAATGATCACGCGGAAAACCATTCCAATGACCTTTGATGAGCGCATCCTGAAACTCAAACAATCCTCACAAGGTTGGCTCAACTACTTCCGAATGGCAAGTATCATGGAAAACTGAATGAATTGTCGTCTTTTTTTCAAGATTAGCTCTCGTAACAGCATTTTTCATGAGTGTCAGCGACCATTGCCAGAGAGTAAACTGACATTGTCTGCGAACATTGCATAAACTCCGAAAAAGCACAAAAACCTGCAATACGTCAAAGAATGATTGTTGTATTTTTCTTCTCCGAAAGTCTTCAAAACAAACAAAAAAGGTCATTAAGTGCATAGCCCTGATCCCGTTGGGTGTAGTTCAACCGGGAATAATCGCTGGGCGTTGCTCGCCGCTCCTATTTCTTTTGTGCTTAGGGTTGTGATTGTGCTTTTATTCTAATTTAAGCCAGACTTCTTTAATTTTTAAACTATCAGATAATTGACCTTCCAAATACATTTTACCGTTCTCAAACTTTAGTATGAAAATTTGTCTTTTTTTCAAATAGTTGCTCATCCCCATTTGGGCAAAATCGATAGATTCGATGTAATTGGTCCCATCAAAGGTTGTGGTGCCCCCAGCAGAATTTGTAACAATATTATTTTGTGTATCATATTGAATCCAAGTGAAATGTCCAGGAGTAATGAGTTTAATTCTTTTTATATTTTCTGGCATTGATTTTTCGGAACTTGGTCCATATTGATATGTTGACAATTGCCAGGTACCATAAAGAGCTGTAGTTGTGTTTTTATCGCTACATGCTGTAACCACAAAAATTAAGGTAATTATTTTTAATAAATGTAAGTTCATCTTTTTAGTTTTTTATGTGTTATCAATTGTATTTTAGTGCATTGGGTTTGATTCAATTGTAAGTTTTTTCAACATTAAGCAACTTGATTATACCATCGGATAATCCGCACAATACATCCGAAAAACGGTTGCACTATACGGTTAATACCACATCATATTTTTGAATCCGAAATACCTTTCTTAATTCAAGATTATCAAATGATTCCAGATTCCCTGTAAATGTAATGTTTATCAATATGTTTATTGTGTGATATCCCAGATTATTTTTTATGTTATACAACATATTATTTGACAAAGACTTCTTATTAAAGTCTTTTTGTAAGGATCGCAGAGCTGGCAAAAATTAAACAAGCAATCCCGATAGAGCGACCGGAAAAATGTTCCGTTTTTTGGACACAAAAAATCCGGCCATTGGTGGTCGGAGCGTTGCCAAATTCCGCTCTTCTTAACGAACCGGATTGAGAACTCACCTCTTTCTACCTGCTTGTTTAATTGGGAAATGTGAAGCATAGCTTATCTTTTGGGGTGAAGATAAGCAGGAAGGAAGGGAGGTTAAAGGACAGAGAAGATCGGCAAATTGTCATGCCATATCTGACAAATAAATCTCAGTTCATTCAATTTCTTTTTTTGGTAGTTTTATATTCTGAATTATCTGATTAAAAAGAACCTTAATTATGAATTATCAATCCAGATCTAAGGAAGAACTCATAAACGAGTTGTTGCAATTGCAGCTTGAGAATAAAGAATTAAAGGCATTATATGAAAAGACTGTTATCGACAATAAAAAGAGTAAGGTAGAATTATCGGAAATCAATCTCAGGTTAAATGATGCCCAATCTATTGCCAAAGTTGGAATTTGGGAAACCGATCTGTCAACTTTTGAAGTGAAATGGTCAGATGAAACTTTCCGGATTTTTGAGTTGGATTCAAGTAGTTTCCACACTACACATCCTAATTTTTTGAATTTCGTTCATCCGGGAGATCGGGAAAGAGCTGATAAAGCATTATTCGAGTCACTCAATACCCATACACTTAATACGATACAACATCGGATAATAACTCCACTTGGTCACTTAAAGTTCGTAGAAGAGAATTGGCGGATATTTTATAACGAACATGGGCAAGCCATCAGGGCATTGGGTACTTGTTCGGACATCACCGAGCGTAAACAGATGGAGGAAGCATTAAAAAGAAGTGAAGAAAAATTTCAACTCCTTTTCGAAAATTTGAATGCTGGTGCTGCCTTGCATGAGCTTATCTATAATACCAGGAATGAACCGGAAGATTACATTATAATTGAAACTAATCCAGCATTTGAAAGACAATTAGGATTGTCAAAAGGTGATGTCATTGGAAAGACAAGTAAGGAGGTATATGGCACTCTGGAACCACCTTATTTCGACATCTATTCAAAAGTTGCCCTATCGGGTGAGCCTAAGGTTTTTGAAATATATTTTGCACCTATGTCCAAATATTTTTCAATCTCTGTTTATTCCCCATACAAAGGCAGTTTTGCCACTGTTTTTGAGGATATTTCAGAACGGAAGAAGGCAGAAGAATTATTATTGTCAAAATCAGCCTTTCTTGAAGCGCAGGTGAACTCTTCTATTGATGGAATCTTAGTGGTTAATGATAAGCAAAAGGTAATACTTTTTAATCATCGGTTCATTGAACTATTCAATATTCCAAACGATATTCTAAATTTCCAATGGCAATTCCCATTTGAAGAAGATGATAATGTTTTACTTAATTATGTAGTAAGCTTAATCAAATACCCTGATCAATTTCTTGAGAAAGTAGCATTTCTTTATAATCATGTTGCTGAAACCAGTTTTGACATAATTGAGTTAAAGAAGGGGATGATTTATGAAAGATATTCAGCTCCGGTTTTAGGGAAAGACGAAAAATATCTTGGGAGAATTTGGATATTTCACGACGTTACGCAGAATAAGCAATCTGAAATAAATAGAGAAAATGAACGGCGATTACTGCGCACCATTATCGATAACATTCCGGATTCTATTTACACCAAAGACTTGGAAGGCCGAAAAACACTTGTTAATTTAACTGAGATGATCTTTTCTGGAGTAAAAAGTGAATCCGAGGTTTTAGGTAAGGATGATTTTGACCTTTTCCCAAAAGAGATGGCCGAAAAGTTTTTTTATGATGATCAATCAGTTTTAGTATCAGGTTTAGCTGTAATAAATAAAGAGGAGTATCTTTTGGATTGTAATGGCCTGAAAAGATGGTTACTTACGTCAAAAATTCCTTTGCGGGGTACAGATAATGAGATTATTGGCCTTGTTGGCATCGGGCGAGATATTACCAGTAGAAAGCTGGTCGAGATGGAATTAATCAAAGCAAAAGAAAAGGCGGAAGAAAGTGACCGAATGAAATCCTCATTCCTGGCTAATATGAGTCATGAGATTCGGACACCAATGAACGGCATTCTTGGGTTTGCCGGATTGCTGGAGGAACCTAGGTTATCGAAGGAAGAACAAAAGGAATATATCGGACTAATAAAACAAAGCGGTGCACGCATGCTTAATATCATCAACGATATAATTGATATATCAAAAATAGAATCGGGACAAATGAACCTTAATATTCAGAAGTCGAATATTAATGAGCAGGTTGAATATATTTACACGTTCTTCAAACCAGAGATTGAACAAAAGGGAATGGAATTTTTCTTTAAAACCCCCTTACCATCAAAAGAATCTATCATATTGACTGATCGTGAAAAAGTTTTTGCAATTCTTACAAACCTGGTAAAAAATGCCATTAAGTACAGTGATAAAGGTGCTATCAAAATGGGATACAAGAGGAGGGGAGAATATCTTGAGTTTTTTGTGGAAGACACAGGTATTGGAATTGCAGAGAACAAGCAAGAAGCTATTTTTGAACGTTTTATTCAGGAAGATGCCGGTAATAAAAGAGCTTATGAGGGTGCAGGGTTAGGATTGACTATTTCCAAACGATACGTGGAGATGTTAGGAGGAAAGATCTGGGTCGTAAGTAAAAAGGGGCAAGGTTCAATATTTTATTTTACTCTTCCTTATAATACAGAATCAAACAAAAAAAGAGCTGTTGAAAAAGTCATTATATCCGACGACACCGTGAATCAAGATAAAAGGCTAAAAATATTAATTGCTGAAGATGACCATATATCTGAAAGATTAATAGCAATTTTTGTTAATCCTTTCAGCAAGGAAATCTTAATAGCAAAAACCGGAATCGAGGCAGTTGAGATATGCCATAATAATCCAGATATTGATTTAGTATTAATGGATATTCAAATGCCAGAAATGAATGGATATGAAGCCATTGGAGAAATACGTCAGTTTAATAAGAATGTCATCATAATTGCGCAAACTGCTTTTGGACTAAATGGGGAGAAAGAACGGGCAATAGATGCTGGATGTAATGATTATATCTCAAAACCAATAGATTTGGTTTTATTGAAAAGGTTAATACAGAAGTATTTTCCTGGTTAAAGTGTAATAGTTGCGACTTAATCTGACAGTCAGGGATTAAACTAACTTTGTAATTGCATTCAAAAAGAAGTTTAATCCACTAAAACTGTCAGAAATGAATACAGAAGTAAAATTAATCAAAACCAAGTTAGGATTGCTCAATTTGTCAGAGCAATTAGGTAACGTTTCACAAGCCTGTAAAATCTTCGGTTACAGTCGTGATAGCTTTTACCGTTTTAGAGAGCTGTATGAAAAAGGAGGAGAATTAGCACTTCATGAGGTTTCACGCAGGAAACCAGTACTTAAAAACCGCATTGAAGAGGCCATTGAAGATCAGGTTAAACAGATTGCCTTTGATTTTCCGGCTTATGGACAACAACGTGCCTCGAACGAATTGAAGAAGAAAGGTGTTTTTATTTCCCCTGCAGGAGTGCGTTGTGTTTGGCTCCGTAATGGTGTAGAAACTTTCCAGAAAAGGCTTAAATTGCTTGAAAAACGGGCTGCTCAGGATGGATTGGTCTTGACTGAAGCTCAGGTTGTAGCCCTTGAAAAAGCCAAGGAAGAAAAGTTTGCACAAGGTGAGATAGAAACGCAACATCCAGGATACCTCGGTGCACAAGACACTTACTATGTGGGCACTATAAAAGGTGTTGGTCGGATATATCAGCAAACATTTATTGATACTTACACTAAAGTTGCCCAGGCTAAATTGTACGATCGTAAAAATGCCCTTGTTGCCGCAGATATGCTTAATGACAGGGTATTGCCAATGTATGAAGAAAGTAAAATTCCACTGCTAAGGATCTTAACTGATCGGGGAACCGAATATTGCGGAGCACGTGAACATCATGAATACCAATTATACCTGGCAATAGAAGACATCGATCATACACGAACCAAAGCAAGGCATCCGCAGACAAATGGAATTTGTGAACGATTCCACAAAACGATGCAGGAAGAGTTTTATGCGGTAGCTTTTCGGAAAAAAATTTACAGCTCCATAGTTGATCTACAGATAGATGTGGATCTTTGGCTTGATCATTATAACAAAGAACGTCCTCATTCCGGGAAGTACTGTTTTGGTAAAACACCGTGGCAAACATGGAATGAGACACTTCACCTGACAAAAAGTAAAATGCTGGATACTCAATTTCAAAAAGATGTATCTTTATACCTGACAGGAGAAGCGGAACCAGGCTCTGGTGGCGACCAACCTGATAGGAATATCCTGTCCGACTGGAATGGTCACGGGGGCATTAATGGCCCCCAAATCCAGCATATCATTCCGGGAGAAGATGCCTTAAAAAACGCATGGGAGTGTAATCTGAACTCTGTCTGATTGTTTTTATTTTGGCTGGTCAAATCTACAAATTTTCTCTTTCCTCAATCCTTAAATGCTTTTCAGGTAGATTCTGGGTTTTGTCAAGGGCGGCTGAGGCACGAAGCCGTTTATATACCCTTGACAGAAGACAGAATCTGTCTACTTTTGCGTTTCAGGTTGATAAAAGAGATTGCAGACGATAGCTAATCACTTACAATTCTGTTCTCATTCTGTCTCCAAATTTAATGGATAATTGCTGAACTGTCAAACCCCAGTTTGGAACAGGCTGTGTCCATTTTTTGGAGATATTTTCAACGGTAAGGTAAATCAACTTCAAAAGTGCCATATCATTAGGGAATGCCCCCTTTGTTTTGGTCACTTTTCGAACCTGACGATGGAAGCCTTCTACGGCATTTGTGGTATAAATAATCTTTCTGACATACTCATCGTATTGAAAATAAGTCGATAACTTATCCCAGTTATTATTCCAGGATTTGATCACTATCGGATATTTTTTCCCCCAGATCTCTTCGAGCCTTATTAATCCGTCCTCTGCCTGAGCTTTATTTGGTGCTTGATAAACGATTTTGAGGTCTTTCATAAAGGCTTTCTGATCCTTTGAGGCGACATATTTTAAGGAGTTTCGAATCTGATGGATAACACAAGTTTGAACCTCTGCATAAGGGAATACGCTTAAAATTGCGTCGGAAAATCCTGTCAGATTATCCGTACAGGCTATCAATACGTCCTTGACTCCACGGCTTTTGATATCGGTTAGCACTGAGAGCCAGAAATTGGCACCTTCACTCTCAGAGATATACATACCAATCAAATCCTTATGACCTTCTGTATTCAAGGCCAGTATGTTGTAAACTGCTCTGGAAACAACCTTTCCTCCGTCACGCACTTTGTAGTGCATCGCATCAAGCCAGACAATGGGATAGACCGCTTCAAGCGGGCGGTTCTGCCACTCTTTTACTAAAGGAATAACACGGTCGGTAATCTCGGATAAGGTATCATGTGAGATCTCAACATCATACATCTCCTTGATATGTTGTGAGATATCCCGAAAACTCATCCCAAGACCATATAATCCGATAATTTTAGGAGCCAGGTTATCGGCAAGAACGGTTTCTCTTTTCTTGACGATTTGGGGCTCAAAACTGCTTTGTCTGTCCTGTGGTGTCGAAATGGAGACCATTCCATCGCTGGTCTTTAACGTCTTGGTTCCTTTGCCATTTCGCTTATTCCCCTGGCTGCGTTCGTGTTCGTTCAAATGAGCTGCCATTTCACCATCAAGAGCACTCTCTAAAAATTGTTTGAGTAAAGGGGCAAAAACGCCATCTTTGCCCGTTAAGGATTGACCGCTCATCAGCTGCTGAAGAGCTTTGTCTCGCATCGTCTTAAATTCTTCTGATTCCATAACTCTTGTTGTCTAAAGTTCAATTATAACTAATTTTTGCTTTAGACAGAGTTCATTTTACAGTCTCAAACGCATTGAATTATTAACTCAAAAATATCCCTACTGTCAGACGAAGTCTAAACTTCTACAAATGTATGCAAAAGGTTCAATTAGATTTCTGTCTTTCATTTCCGTAAAATAAGGAACGTAATACTCCCAATAGAAACCATGATTATCTTTTTGAGATTCTTTTAATGATTCACAGACTGTTTCAAACTTTCTGATGAATTGCTCAACCTCAGTTTTCTTTTTGTCATAGTCCAGAGCCGCATCCGTTGTTAATATTAAATCGGTAGTTCTAAAACTATTTTCTTTTACTTCTCCATTTGAAATTGTATCTCCAAACAAATCGGGGCTAATATTAAGATTAATCGTTTTTTTGCCTGTCACTTCAACATTTCTTTTCATTATTTCTTGAAGACTTGAAAGATTTTCTTTTGCCCTTTTGCTTTCAGGTTCGATGACTAAAAACCGACTATAAGCTAAAATTGCAGGTATTCGATTAGTAGTATTTAAAATTCTTGCAATAATATTATGAGAGCCAGCATGTTTAGGATTAAGGGAAATAGATTTTTGAAAGCATAAAATTGCCTCGTCATATTTTTTCACACTTGTCAGAGTTATTCCTTTATTAAAATATAGCTGATAGTAATCTGGAAATTGTTTGATTCCTTCATCATATATTTCCACAGATTTGTCTGTTTTCTTTAAATCGTCTAGATCATTTCCATAAGTCACATACACTATTCTTAGTCCATTCTCTCCTGGATGAGTTTCAATTGCTCTTTTGCAAATTAAGATTGACTCCTCAGACTTTTGAAGTGTGTTTAAGGTAAGAGCCTTTTCTGATAAGGCTAATAAATTGTCCTTGTCTAACGCTAATGCTTTGTCATATCTTGAGATAGCGCCATCATAATCTCCTTTGTCGTGGTAAGCAACTCCTTCATCAACTAACTTTTTTGCGTCTGCTTTATTCTGTCCAAATGAAATGTTACCCACTAAAAGTGTCATAAAAATTAAAAGTGTTTTTTTCATTGTCATATTAGTTTATGTTTGTCTATTGTGCACTTACTATTGCTGCTAACATTTAGAAATATAAGTAGTTGCCGATTGCGGGTTGCTTTAGCTTCGCTGAACTCCCTGTGGTCGTTTGTCTGTCAAGCCGCAACGCCCTTGTTGCGGGCTACGCAGCTTGTTGTCAGCACGGAAACCCCAATTGACATAAAGTTTTTGTTAACGCCAGGCTTTCTATTCATTTATTATTTTTTCAATTTCATCTGTCAACTCGCTGATATGATGATATTTCTCCAATTTAATCTCTTTCTCTTGATTTTTAAGTTCTTTAGTCAAATCAATAATTAGTTCTAATGGATCTACCTCAAATCCAAATATATTCTGGTCAAAATTTGAACCGATTAAAAGTCCGTCATTTGACATGCCTATGCAACAGTTCTCAATAAAATCGCTCAACGTTATCTCAATAGGTTCATAGTCACTCCAGTCTTCTTTTATACAAGACTTTGCTAAAGATTTCTCTGACCAAAACAAATTAGTCCAATTGGCTCACCGTCATTGTCCTCATATTCGTCAGAACTTGAAGTCGCCAACCCTTCATTGTTTTCAAGTCCCCAGACAACACCAGTCTCGCACACCTTTTTAAGGAATCGTTCGTGTCTTTGTCTTATTATTATCGAATCTTGTATTATTGTTGTTGTCTCTTTTAAGCTTGGCGTTAACTTGATTTACCATCGGATAATCCGTACAATACATTCGAAAAACGGTTGCTATATACGGTTAATACCACATAATATTTTTGAATCCGAAATATCTTTCTTTGTCCCAGATTATCAAATGATTCCAAATTTCCTGTAAATGTAATGTTTATCAATATGTATATTGTGTGATATCCTGGATTATTTTTTCATGTTATACAACATATTATTTGACAAAAACTTCCATTTAAATTCTTTTTGTAAGGATCGCAGAAGTGGCAACAATTACACCAATAGTTCCCATAGAGCGACCGGAAAAATGTTCCGTTTTTTGGACACAAAAAATCCGGCCATCGGTGGTCGGAGCATTGCCAAATTCCGCTTTC
Organism: Prolixibacteraceae bacterium; assembly: GCA_963675995.2. Taxonomy (GTDB): domain Bacteria; phylum Bacteroidota; class Bacteroidia; order Bacteroidales; family Prolixibacteraceae; genus JAAFHB01. The sequence goes on from CAXXIY010000001.1 coordinate 1,591,367, forward strand.
AGGCGTGGCGGTTGGGCACAAAGCCACCGCATAGCGTTTTTAATCGAGTTTAGGTTTTATAATTGTCCTTCGTCAGCAAAAGAGTAGTTTCCGTTTTGGGTGATGTGAGCAGATTACAGAGGCAAAATCTTCATCACTGACCGCGTAATTACTTCCCAGGGCAGTATTGTCTTAAAAAAATTTCACCTTTCATAAGAGATGAAACCGGTAGTGCCAGAAAAAGTCATCCACCCGTTCACGCAGCTCGGTTCAAACTTCATTTTCCGATACAAATATTGTCAACTTCTATGTTATGCTGGTCTAATTCTTGAATAATGGTAAAAAATAAGCATAGGATTACTATATCAGCTCTAATTAATTTCATGATTTCGTTTTTCAATAGGACAAAATAGGTCAAAACTAAAAGTACTTCCAATCCCTTCCTCGCTTTCAATTAAAATAGTACCACCTAACAATTCAACATAAGCTTTGGCAATACTTAGACCTAATCCAAGACCATCAAATTTACGGGTTGCCGAATTATCAGCTTGACGAAATGGTTCAAATATTTCCTGTAGTTTATTTTTAGATATCCCTATTCCTGTATCCTTTACCATAAATCTTAGATAATTATTGAAACGTTTAACACTCAATTCAATCGATCCTTCACTCGTAAATTTTATTGCGTTATTTATCAGAATATCCAGAATGTCATTTAGTTTCTTTTTATCCGTTGAAATTCTTTTGTTGCGACCAATGTCGTAATTAATAATGAATTGAACTCCTTTGTTTTCTATTTCTGTTAACATCCGCTCACGTAATTCCTCAATAAGAAGTTCTAAGTTTATCTCGGATGGAATTACCTCTGCCTGACCTGCTTGTATTTGAGACATATCAGCAATATCGTTAATGGTCTTCATCAACATGTAGGCGCTTTTGTTTATGATCCCAATGTATTCCGCTCTTTCGTTTGAGGTTAGACCCTCATCTTGAAACGCAGATAAAAATCCAAGTATTGCTGTAAAGGGAGTTCTGATCTCGTGTGAAATGTTACTTAGGAAAGCTGCTTTGAGGTTATTACTCTCTTCCGCTTGTTTTTTTGTCTTAAGAAGATCTTCCATCATTTTTTTTCTTTCAGTAATGTCCTCCCTAATCGAAATAAATGAGGTAATATTCCCTTTTAGATTTTTCACATTTGAAATTATGGTATTTTCCCAGTATAATTCCCCATTTTTCTTCTTGTTATAAATCTCGCCTCTCCATTCTTTCCCTTCTAAAATTGTGAACCAAAGGCCTTCATAAAATGCTTTACTATGGTATCCTGATTGCAGAATTCGTACATTTTGACCTAAGACCTCCTCTGCTGCATAACCTGTTACTTCCGAAAATTTGGGATTAACATATTCAATCGAACCATTTTTGTCTGTTATGACAATCGTAATTGGGCTCTGGTCAATAGCCCAGCTTAATAGTTGTAGTTGGTTTTCTGACTTTTTTCGCTGGGTTATATCTCTGGCTATCCCATCTATATGATCCGAATTACTATTTGAATCATGGATTAATAGTGCATTAATGGAAACAAACCTAATTTCATTTGTTTTAGTTCTTAGACTGACCTCATAATCTCGAATTTCACCAGTTTTCATAATATTGTCTAACAATTCGGTCCTGTCATTGGCATTAAAATAGAGTCTATTAACATGACTGCCAATTATTTCATCCCTTTCATATTCTGTTGAATTTTTGATTGAAGGACTCATTTCGAGGACAATCCCATTAAGATTTGTTTGAAAAAAAACATCCTGGATATTTTCAAATATTGTGCGATATTTTCTTTCACTCTTTTGTAAGGCGAGTGTTCTTTCCATTACTCTATCCTCAAGTACTTCATTTAATTTGTGGAGAATCGCTTCTTTTTTTCTACGTCCCATAACATCCTTTCGCACAAGTATAAAAATCAATGTAAGCAGAAATATCTGAAATAGAAATCCAACTTTCACGGCGATCATAACCTGTCTTGATCGATAATTCTCGGAAGCATTAAGTAGTCTTAATTGCTCATCCTCCTCTCTTATCATTCGGGAAGTTATGTTTAAAATCTTCTCACTAATTTCTTCATTTTTACGAGCTATTTCCATCAACCGCTCTTCTTTTTCTGAGTTTGCTACTTTCATTGCATTGACCATCATTTTTGACAATTCTGTTTGATTTCGAATTAATGAATCAAGTGTTTTTATCTTTTCTAGCTGATTCGTATTCGTTAAAAAGAGATCTCGCAAATTTTTAATTTCAATGGCTATTTCTTTGGCAGATCTTTGATAGTGATTTAAGTAATTTTCATTTCCCGTAAATAAATATCCCAGAATTGAGGTGGACACTTTTGATATGACCCTATCGATTTTTTGTATTTCCAATTTCACCTTCTCAGTTTTTTGTACAGAATCTCCTGCTTCGTACATCATTCGAGTATTTGCAAGCAAAAGAAGAAGAATGAAAAGAAATACGACTATGGTGCTAGTTAGACCCGCAAAGAATTTTTGTTCAATAGTAATCTTAAATCCAAATCTATGACGGAAAATCGAAAAAAGGCCAAAGAACAATAAAATAAAAAGTACAGCTGTATTCACTGCCATTCTGGAATATTTTGTCACACCAACGGCATTACTTAATCCGAAAACATAACCCAGAAACCCAACTCCACTAATTGAAAACATTGCAATTAGACAAAATTCAATAAAGAAATTTGATCTGGCTGGCCAAAAAGAGAGGAAAAGAAAAACGATGCTGATTAAAATAAAGCTCAATGCAGCATTAACGGCCATTCTACCGGGACTAGAAGCAAAGCCAGTTGTATCAGAAACTTTGTAGAATAGTTCATCAATTCCATAATTCAGGTGAAAAGAAAATTCAGTAATAGTAAGAATTCCGATTATAAGTATTAACAATGAAAAAGTACGTGTAATAAATTTCGTAATTGGATGTGAATATTGTAGAATTACCATTGTTAGTCCAGAGACAATAAATAATATTGCAGCATTAGGCTTCATTGTAATCGAACTTAATCCAAAAGTTTTGAATGTATATATGTCAAGTTGCCATCCAATTAGAACAATAATTCCTGATAGTGTTGTTATAAATCCAACTAAATAAACAATTAAGAAATTGGGGAAAGAGTATTTAATATTTTTCATATCGATAATGATATTTTCTGAATAAAGAACATATATGATGTTATTCGGATTGTATTACAAAAGGTTACCTGGTTGCCAAAAACTTTCCCAACAAATTTATTGCATAATCCAATATTTTGAATGTTAATTATACATAAAATAATTATACTTTAGTACAAGTTCAAATCCTTACAGTTGCCCTTTTTATTCAGATTTGAATTTCATATTTCATTTTCCCCTTCCTAAATTGAATGTCTATTCAACATTTGATTACTTACGATGGCAGACTTTCGATGGTGCAGAATCAATAAATGAAACGCAAGTGCACTTTCCCAAGCAGCAAAATTGAAGAAAAAGAACCATAATAGTAATAACCTCACTATCAAACAAAATAAATTTTCTATTTCCAGCCTTTTTGGTTCTTCGTCAATTTAGGTGATATAAGGGTGCAAAATAATCAGAGTAAATTAATTCAAAAAAAATATATATATCAGATATACAGTAAAATAACATGATAATAATTAGCAATTAGGACAGATTATTAGTATCTTTAAAGCGTAACAATCAAAGACAAAGTAATCATGTACATATTCCGGAGCATACCCACCCACTTTCGAATAGAAACTTTTCAGTTTTAAACTAAAAGTTGACCATTCAAAACCACGTCTTTCAGGTACGTTCGCCCCAAAAACAGGATGAACGAACAATAAACGGTTATAAAACATTCCAAATTCCGGAACCTGCTTTCCGAAATGACCGTAAGATATTAGTTACTGCCTCATTTTAGGCACAATTGGAGCCTTCCCGGTTTCAATTTTTTCTTTTCAAGGTTTTGAAGCTCATCTTCTTCAAGAAAATCTCGATCAAATTTTTTGAATTTTATTCGATAATTCTCAAATGGGTTTTTATTGATCCAATCAAGTTTTTTTGCAAGTTTTACCACTTTTCGCAGTCTTTCAATGTGTTTCATTACACCATTGTTATTTAGTGTCTGCTGGTGATCGGTTGGTTGACGATTCCGGAGAGCGTATTCAAAATCAGTATTGAATTTATAATTAAGCTTTGTCAAATAGACATCAGTAGTTGAAAACTGCTTAAGATGAAATTCTTTGATGTACTTTTCTGTAGTCGAATTGTGTTTCAAAGTATTGGGAGATAAGCTGCCTGTTGAAATTTTATTGTGATATGTAATAGTCGTAAGTAATGTCCTACCTTGCTCTTCAATACCTAAAAATCTATTTTTAATCATAGTAGCGGTCGGTCACACACCTTCAACCATCATTACTCTGTAGATATTCGATAGTCGGGTTCTTACATTATTCAGGAATTGGCTGAGTTCTTTGGTTTCAGTTGTGTTCCCCTTATCGGTGCCTTTTGCAGCATCCCAGATTTCCGAAACAATGTTCTGTATCAGTGAAATTTCAGTTTTGGAACTATTTATGGTAACCCTTGTATAAATGGATAACCGGTGCTCTTATCCTTATTTATCCTTGTTATGAACTGGATACCAAATGATTGTGTCGTTTCCATTTCAATTTCATTTAGCTCGTTTTAATACGTGTTATTCTGTATTTTCGATTTTGGCCTGATTTTACTCACCAGAAGGGCCCAAAATCCTTCAAAATAAGTCATTATTATGTTTGTTTATAATAATTTCCTATTGATTCAAAATGCAGACATTCAAATTCATACAGCATATCAGGTGAGTAAATGTAGGTGGAATTTGCAACTCACCGAATAGCTCACATTTTTATTGAAATTGATTGGTTTTATTTGGTTGAGGAAGAAACAAAAAAAGCAGTTAATCATTGATTTACTGCTTTTTTTGTTCGATTTGATCTCCCGTTTTGTGGGTTGTACTGGATTCGAACCAGTGACCCCTACCCTGTCAAGGTAATGCTCTAAACCAACTGAGCTAACAACCCTTCAAAATATTGTTTAAAAGAACCAAAGACCCTAATCTGTCATCCGCACGATGTCGGACCTTTAATGTTGTGCAAAAATAGAATATTTTTTCAAATTAAATGTGATCCGGTTTGAAATGGAGTCCTTTTAACTTTATACTGCCGGTTATTAGCTTAAGAAGATAAAACGGATAATCACGAGGGCAAAAAGGAGGTACATAATCCAGTGTACTTGTTTGGCTTTACCTGTTCCCACTTTCAGGAGGGTATAGAAGAAAATTCCACCGGCAATTCCATTCGCAATGTTGTAAGTTAAGGGCATGAGTACAAAGGTGATAAAAGCAGGAAATCCTTCCGTAAAATCGCTGAAGTTAATTTCCAGAACTGACGAAACCATCAGCACACCTACGATGATCAGGGCAGGAGCCGTTGCCGCACCTGGAATCATAGTGGCCAATGGTGCGATGAGGATGGCAAACAGAAAAAGTACACCGGTTGTTACCGCAGTCAGACCAGTCCGGCCCCCTTCACCGATTCCTGCAGCACTTTCAACATACGAAGTAACTGTGGAGGTACCCATTAAGGCTCCAAACGAGACGCCAATGGCATCGACCAGCATCGCTTTGCCGATGGCAGGGGAATGCCCCTTCTTATCAATCAGCCCCGCCTCAAGCGCCGTTCCCACCAGCGTTCCGAAGGTGTCAAACAGTTCAACAAAAGTGAAGGTAAATATGACTGTCCAGATTCCCAGTTTCAGAGCCCCCATGATATCCAGCTGCCCTACTGCCAGATTATGGAAGTCGGGTAATGATATAAGGGCAAAATGTTCCGGGATAATGGTTTGGCCCATGGGAATGCCTATCAATGAGGTGATTACAATTCCAATCAGCAAAGATCCCTTTACCTTTCGGGCCATCATTAAAGAAGTGATTGAGAGTCCAATAATACATAGTAGCAGATTTGGATTATGAAAGGTTCCCAAACCAATATTCCACTCAAAAAACTTCAGAGTAGCCATACCACCTGATCTGGTGACCGTTTCCAATGTCGGAGGAATCAGGGAGGTTTCAACCACCATTATCTCTGAAAGTTTCAGGCCGATGAGGGTAATAAAAAGACCAATTCCAACCGTGATGGCCCGTTTTAGAGAATCTGGCACTGCAATGACCAGAATCTGACGAATATTAGTCACTGTCAGAATAACAAAGATAACACCGGAGATAAATACAGCTCCCAATGCCACCCTCCATGGCATTCCTGTTCCGGATAAAACGACCGAAGCAAAGAGTGCATTTAGTCCCATACCGGGTGCTAAGGCAATCGGGAAATTGACCACAAGTCCCATTGCAATGGTGATAACTCCGGCTGAAAATGCAGTAGCAAAAAATACTGCATTTTTATCCATTCCTGTGGTAGATAGTATATTAGGGTTAATTAAGAGGATATATGCCATGGTCATAAAAGTAGTGACACCTGCAATGACCTCTGTTTTAACCGATGTTTTGTTTGCTCTTAATTTGAATAGTTTCTCGAGCATAAGACATTATTTTGTAATTATAATTTCCATTTACCAGCGATGGCAGGATTAACCATCATTCCGTCATGTCCGGCAAAATTAGAGGTAATTCCGATTTCGCTACCGATTGAAAACTGGTCGGTTAAATTATACCAAAATTGTGGCTGAGCCTGAAATACGAAATTAGTCTTTTTGCCTGTGACAAATGCAACATTGTCTTCCCGCCAGTAATCGGCGTAACCATCAAGGCTCACTTTGTTTTTGAATAGTTTAATGCTCCAGACTCCTGTGATCTGGAACGACAAATCATTTTTTTCGCGGATGTTTTTATACATGGCCTGTATGGTGAAAACTTTTGAGTAATCAGCTGTATTCCAGGTGTAATTCCCTCCAAAAAGCCAGGCATCTCTGATCTGGTAGGCATAATAGCTTCCATCTGCTCCTTTATATTTTAGCTGCCCAAAACCGCCATTGTATTCAATATGAATTTCAAAGGGGCTCTTCCAGAATTTGAGTCCGCGGGCAATTTCAAAATAGGCTAAACTTGCCCCTTTTACATCACCATATCCATAGTTAAAGTCGATAAAGTAAAAACTGCTGCCCCATTTATCTGTTTTAAAGGTTTCAACCGTTGATGTCAGGTATTTTCGTTCTTTCCCCATATCATAAAGTAGCTGGACATTTTGTGCTTTTGTCGCAGTAAGGGCCATAAAGAAGAGAACAATGATAAAAGAAATCTTCATTTTAAAATTATTAATTCGGGTGCAAAAGTAAAAATTTATCCAAACCCTTTACACCTTTGACGGGGCAGGCTGCTTGATGGCTCAAACGATCAGATTAGGAATGAATACAGGGATTAGGATGAATTTTACAACACTTTTCCTGCCTCAATCGGGAAGGATTAAATTTTTTTACATAAAATGAGTAAAATAAATGCCAAGTAATATTAATTTAATGTATTTTTGTTATCATTATTCCAAAGTTAAGGTGCTATTTATTAGAATTGTGGCTTTTGCAATGGAGTAGAAAAATATTTTTTCTTTAACAAGTATAGTTCATGGAGAAAATTCTGATTATTGATGACGACAAATTAAGTCTAAAGGTAATTAAAGAGATTCTTAGCAAGCTCGGATACAGGACGCTTGAAGCGGAGAATGGCGAAGCCGGATTGCAACTTGTTCGTTCAGAACATCCTGATCTGGTAATTACAGATTTTCAAATGCCTGGAATTGATGGCCTTGAAGTGCTGTACGAGATTCGGAAGCTGAATATTGGGATTCCGGTCATATTATTAACCGGTTATGGTGATGTTGTTTTAACCATCAAGTCAATACAGCTAGGCGCTTTTGACTATCTTGAAAAACCTATTGATCCTGCCCAGCTCAAAGCGGTCGTTCATTTAGCGATTAATTCAGTTAAAGTGAGCAGTGGCCTGAATGAGGTGAAATTCGAGGATGCCTCGAGCGAGAGCATGCTCGAAAACAATATCCTGGTGGGGAAGACGCCCCAGATGAAGGAGATCTTTAAAAATATAGGACGTATCTCGCTAAACAAAGTGAATGTATTGATCCAGGGAGAGACTGGGACTGGTAAAGAGCTGATTGCAAGGTTGGTCCATTATTCCGGAATCACTAGTAATCAACCACTGGTTATTGTTAATTGCAGTGCCCTTACGGAAACACTGTTGGAGAGTGAACTTTTTGGACATGTAAAGGGCTCTTTCACAGGATCTATACGCGACAAAAAGGGAAAATTTGAACTGGCTGGTGAAGGATCTATTTTTCTGGATGAAATCTCTGAGATATCACTCAATACGCAGGTAAAATTACTAAGGGTTATCCAGGAGCTGGAGTTTGAAAGGGTAGGAGGAGAGGAGGTTATTCCTATGAAAGCAAGGATTATTGCTGCTTCGAATAAGAATCTGGAAGCGCTGATCAAAGAGGGAAAATTCAGGGAAGATCTTTATTACCGTTTGAAGGTATTTACCATCGATTTGCCGCCTTTACGTGATAGAAAAGATGACATACGTGATTTGGTGATTCATTTTCTCCGTAAGCTGAATAAGCGTTTTAACCGCAATGTGGTGAAAATTGGGGATGGTGTGATCGATGTTTTAAAGGCGCATAGCTGGCATGGCAATGTTCGCGAATTGGAGAATACAATCCTTCAGGCGATTGTGATGTCTAAGAACGATGTGCTGGAAGTGGAGAATATTACCCTGAATACCCGGCATAATAACCAGATTATACCTGTTAAACAGGATGTTCCTCAATACCGTACAATAGCTGAACTCGAGAAATACCATATTAAGCGAATCCTCGATGAGGTGAACTGGAATAAGCTGGAAGCGTCGCATATATTGGATATTACGCGTCCTACGCTGAATGCCAAGATCGAAAAGTATAGTCTTGTCCGTGGTTAGGTATTCCTAAAAATCGGTGGATGAGTTCAGAAATCATCTGCTAACGTGAAATTCCTTCGATTCCAAACCGAAGGAATTTCTTGTTCTAATCTGTTCTCACCACAAATGCTTCAGCATACCCTTTTTGGATCAGTTTTGGCAGATATTCAATTGAAGTTCTTCTACCCAGGAACCCGCTAATCTGCACTTTAAATAACCCATCTTCATAGATTATATCAATCGGATGATCTGTCGTTCTGAGGAGATCCTGCTTAACCTTAACCGCATTCTGCTCCTTGGAGAAAGCACCTACCTGAATGGCTGAGCCAATTCTATTCTTAAGAATCGGGTATTTGGCCCTTGCGGCCTCATCAAATTTTTGCTGAGAATTGATGGCCTCGTTAATTCCGGCTGCAGGTTGGGTGCTGGTTTGCCCGCTCTTCTTATTTTCAGTTTCTGGTTTAGGTGAAGTGACACCAGTCTTTGACGGGGTTACTACCTCTTTTACAGGAGCCGGAGCTTTTGTAGTCTCAGTTTTTTCCTCTTTCTGCGGAGTCGGAACCGTTGCAGGTTTATTTACTGCCTCTTTTAGGGGGGCAGATACCACCTCTTTTTTTACCTCTTTTGCCGGCGCAGGAACAGTTTTTCCCTCAGGTGACTGAACAGCAGTTGTGCCGGATTTTGCCGGTGTCGTAACTACAACCGGAGTAGTTTTTGTTGCCGCCGGAGTTATAACTGCGGGTGCCGGAGCTATAACCGGAGCTGGTGATTCAGGAATGGCCGGAGGAGTAATATTTGAATTATCCGGCACCTGATCCTTGTTGACCGAACTGAGCCTGAAGTCTAAGCCATCAACAATATCACCGTCACGGTTTGCGTTAATGTTCACCGGTATACTTTCGGGTGAAGCAATCATCCTTATCTTCTTAAGTTGTTCCGGATCAATCCTGGCAATATATTTCCCCGGTTTTAATCCCATATAACTGTAGTAGCCATCCGATTCGGTCAATACACGACCGGCAAGTGACAAATCGCTTCGGTAGAAACATACGAGGACTCTTCCCTGACCTTTGGATCCGCTGTAAACAGTTCCTGTTGCCTCACCCACTACCGAAACGGGAACATCAATGGTCTTAAACTGATTGGCATCGATATTCACCTTCATGGTTAGATTATGCATCTGCCAGGCAATATTATCAAAACTGTTTTGATCTAACTCCAGCAAATAACTGGTATAAGGGGTAAGATCCAAAACCCGGATGGTGGTATCTTTTTCATTCCGGATAATTGTTCCCCCATTGATTCTGACCTGCAGACCGGCAACTTTTGGTTCCCCTTTGTCATGCATCCCATTTCCGTTAATATCAAGGAAGGGGAGTAATGTGAGCGCTCCTTTTCCAACATTGGTGCGGTTGGTAGCCCCAACGTAATTTGTTTTGCTATCGTAAAGCAAACTACCTCTTAACGATTCAACCAATGCAACTTGGTCATTGCTGTTTCTGACTGAGAATCCGGTTTGGGCGAAGGAGAGGTCATAACGAAATCCGAACTCAATATTCCGGGTATTGCTTAGAAAGTTTCGTTCATAAGACATATTTAAAAATCCGTTTTTAAACAACGGTTTTTCAAGAGCCGTTCTGGCAGAGATCAGGGCGCCTGTATTATAATTATATTGTACCTGTGGGGTGAGTGTAATACGTGCAGGTAACCTAAAGGCAAGCGATAAGTTGCTGTAAACGTAGGGATTGTTTAGATCGGTGAACAACCCGTAAGTCGACAGGTTGGTGCTTACCCCGTAAACAGATCCTGACCAAAGCATTTCTGCGGTGGTATTCTTGAGTTCCGGAAGTACAATCTGGTTGACCGTCAGCCTCGAATAAGCTGAAAATTTCTTCCCTTTGATAGGAATTGAAATGATTGCCTTACGCTCTTCAAGGTAATTGAAGATAATGGCCTTTTGCCCGGGTTGGTACTTCGTATAATTCAATTCCACCTGTAAATTGGAGGGGAGTCGGTAACTTAGCAATCCCTTGGATCTTACGCCATAAGTGTATTCTCCTGTCATCATTAATCCACTTAAAACCCTCATCGATGCACTTAGAAATGGCATGGTAGTCCCCGTGACCACCGATGAAAGATATTCGACACCCCCACCAACTGTTATACGACGATTCACACCATAATTTAACGTGGCACGCGAAAACCGGCTGCTCAAAGTATCTTCTACCATACCCGCGCTCACTGAATATTCCAGCTCCCTGGGAGGTAAAAAATTAAACGGTATACTTATATTCTGTTCTTTTATTCGCTCTTCACCCCACGGACCGTAGAATTTTAGTTTAACGGCTGAATTTCCGTAGACTAAAGGGACCTCAAATTTAAAAAAGCCCGAGGCATCGGCCTTCATATAATCAACCAGTACATTATTGACATATAGTTCAACTGTCCAGTTAGGTTCTGTAATATCACTTAAGGTGTAGGTCCCAAATGACCTGCGGTAGGTGGTAGGAGTATTGGTAAACTGAACCCCAACAACCGGATCATAAATTGAAGAGGTGACCTGGGAATATATTTTACCCGCTGTCACCTGTCGTAAAACAGCTCGCTCATTATTGACAAAACGCCACTGATACTGTTGTTGTTTTTCAGAAAATGGGGTAACATTATCATAGTTAAGGAGTACATTGGCTTCTCCTCCAGCAAGGACTGTCCCAAGTGCCAGGTTTAGCCGGGTATCGGTTTTCCCTCCAATCAGTTGAGTTGAGATTACTGACCAATCAGCCATCCCGAAATGAAAAACCGGATATTTCCGGGCTATGGTTGTATCTGTTTTTACCTCACCCTGGAGCCGTCTGATATTCGCTCTCATCTGTTCCAAACGCATCTCCCTGATAACGGGTAACTCTAATTTTGTGGAAAGAACAACTGACAAACTTCTGAAATTAAAATTGCAATCCAACCCAAAAACCTGGCCAAACCAGTTTGATTTAAGAAATAGGTTTGATTCTGTTTTGATCATATCACTACTCTTAAGATCAAAAACTTTACCCTGGAAGGTGATGCGATGATTAATCCTGTCAATAAGATAAGTAGCCTGTGTGTTGATAAAGAATCCCTTCACCGAATCAAACTGGGCTGACGGAGTGTTTTTAATTTTTAGAAAGGTGAGAATATCTACAATCGGGAGATAGACGGTTTCATCGAGAATTACTGCCGGTATTTCAATTCCGCCAAAATTCTGTATATTTAAAGATACTGAAATCTCATCGTAAAGAGGCTCGTTCTGAGCTATTCCGGCCAAAGGGCAGAAATTTAGGGATGCAAACAGGAACGTATAAAGCAAAAAACTACCGGAAACGTCTTTTAGTTTCCGGTAGGTGAGGCTTATAAGCATAACTGTTTGTTGCATTTATCGTTAACTTTACTTTTTATTGTTGATCAAATGTAACCTCGAATTGTCCGCTATAAGGCCCTTCTGGATTGGCAGAAAGAGCGTTGACGATCAGTGTCCCCCCGATTGTTACCGATGTATGCTCACCCGTGGTGATAAACGGAGATTGTGGATAGGAACCCCCTATTTCCAATGTTAATGTCCCTGTCCCTCCGGTAAGTGTAGCATTTACGCCGTTCCGAATCGTGATAATTGTACCAGGGATCGATTCAATATCAAAGAGCGCCGGTGATGTAGTTGAATTTATCAGGAAAATACTCCCTGTAGCAGATCGCGCCCCTTGTGGTGCTATAGTCACAGTTCCGTAGTTCCCATTCTGTATAAACGTCCCAAATGCAAGTGGCTGATAATTTCTGACTTTAACAGTGATCGGCTTTGGCGGTTTTTCCTGCGCATTTAAATTCTCCGATGCGAAACAGAGGGCTATGCCAATCACAAAGTAAAAAAATATTTGAATCCTCTTTAGGTAAGTGGATATTAAAACACTATTCATAATCTTTTCGTATTAGTATCTTTTCGGATGTTTTTCTGTTACCCGAAATTACAGTGATAATATAGAGTCCACTAGCTGAACTGGGGCTGATTTCCACCGTCTCCTGCTCGAATACTTCGCGTCGAAGGATCATCTGTCCTTTCATATTTGTAACAAAGATGGATCCTTTTGTGTTAAACGGCAGATTCATTTTAATCATAAAAAGCGATGCCGAATGAATCACTGTAAACATCTTTTCAGTGACCGGAGTAATTGGATTTATTTCGGAGAGCGAGAAAACAAGCGTAAGTCGCTGATTATTAACGCCAGCTTTAAGGTAGAATAAATATTCAGGTTGTTGTTTTAGATCCTGTGAAACTCTTTTCTCATTGTCTACGAGATAGATATGGAGAGATGATGGTAATTGACTGATATCTTTGGCATTAAAATTAATCCATCCATCCCTTAGAATAGTAATTCCTAACGGAACTTTTGAAATGCTGTCCGACGGAGTTGGCATACCACTGATTGAAAGTTGTTTCGAGTCCGTCGATAAAAAGTAGAGGTTTGGTACAAGCGTATTGGTATTCATCATCTTTAAAGCATCCTTGTCCTCATCAAAACTTCTGCTGGCCTGTTCGTCAAAATAAATCACGGCAGCATCCTCAGTCGCATTGGTTATTTTGAAATTTGCCGCAAAACGTAGTATCGTACGTTGATCAACGAAGGCTTCTTTTAAACCGGTATCCAGCTTTTTTGTCCTGACTGAGTTCGAAACGCCAAGTCTTCCTGATGCAGCAGAAACATGTACAAAAAATCCCTGCATAGAACCAATATTATTATCAGCGCCTCCCGTCGAAACTCCATTTACATAACTGCTGTACTCTCCCAAATATTGTAAAGAATCATTGGCTGCGGTGTTTGCACCCGGAGCACTTGCATTGAAAAAATAGATTCCTCCACTGATATTTGTTTTTGTCCATCCGACCGCATCCCAGTCGATTGGAGATGGATAAGGATTTCCAACGAGGTTAAAGCCCTTGGTAAATGTTCTGTTATGATTCGATAAATCCACCGACAGATCACCGTTGTTAACAAGGCCTGTTAAGCTCATGGTTTTAGCAATCGGCGAAGTGCCAAAATTGGCAGAATATCCCTCTAATGGATTGAGGCTTCCCGATGTTGAGGTGTAGGCAGTCCAACCTGAAACATCAGTTCCCAAAGGAACCTGATGATTTTCATCGTACTTGTAAAAAGTTGGGAAGGTCGCATTGAGATTGACATAACCGGAAAAAGCATTTACAGTTGTATTGGAGAACGGAGAACTAACATATTTATATCCAAATGCTGAAGGTATATAGCGTTGCATCGTTACACTCCCCGTAACATTACCACTCCCGGAACCATCAATTAATGCAGTTTGGGTAGCTGTTGAAAGTAGTGTCAGATTTCCATCTGAAATTAAATTGCCGTTCTTTGCCTTCACAATTCCAGTTACATACAACATTCCGACTAAAGTTGCTCCCGAAGGATTATCGATGTTCAGATTCTGTATCGTATTGGATGTAAATTTGTTGGCGGGAATAGACTGAGCAACGGATCCGTGCATTTCAATAGTTCCCGAGGTCGCTGTAAACATGCCGTTGTTATTAATTGTCCCGGCAATCTGGAGGGTATTTCCCGTTACGGTAACTGATGAATTGGCCTGAATGGTTAAGTTATTACACTTATCCTGCGATCCTGTTGAGTTATTGGGATAATTGGATAATCCGGAAGAGATGATCACATTGGTGGAAAGTGTGGGTAATGCATTACACTCCCAGTTGTTTGTCTTATTCCAATCAGTATCGCTGTTTCCCGTCCATTTTCCGTCCAGATTGATCACCACTGAGCAGGTTGTCGTCACGATCCCGCAACCTCCTGCTGCCGGCATCGTATAGGTAACAATATAAGATCCAGGATTAGAGCTTGTTGTTGTGATATCTCCGGTTGTAGGATCGATAGCAAGCCCTGAGGGTGCTGAATAGGTTCCCCCGGTTGTTCCGGTTCGTGTAACTGAACCTATCCCAAAATTGGAACAAAATGGGCTTCCCGCATAAGATATTGTTGCCGCAGGTTTGGCATTTACTGTAAGTGTTCCATTGATATAAGTAATGTTGTAATTGCCTATTCCAGAACCTGTTGGAGTGCTGGGAACAATGGGGTATGGTCCAACAGCAGCGCCTGCACCGCTTCCTGAACTGGTTAAGGTAACACCTGATATGACATCGCCACTTATCAACCCGGCAGAAGAAAATTCACTGCCGGTAAAGTTAAAGATATCGTCCACGCATTTTATTTGATTATTGGCCGTAATGGATAAGGAAACCCTATTGATTGTGAAAGCTAAGGGTGTCGAACTGGCTTCATTATAATTCGCATCGGCTGCAACTGTGGCAATAACCTGATACGTTCCGGCATTCATCGGTTGGGTTGTACTTGGACCATATGAAGTGGTCCCGGTACCGGAATAGCTATAAGTGACCGCTCCGGATGAACCTGTCACGGTCGAGGAGGCTGGTCCCTGAACTGATCTGTTATAATTATAGCTCGTGGTTCCTGTAGCCGTGATCGTTGAAGTTGCCTTGATGATGGTGATGTTTCCGTTGGCCGGGGTAAAGGTATAGTTTGCCGCTGTTAGGCTGGTTACAATTGGGGTTATTGTTATTCCCGCAGTTCCTGCTGTTGTCGTCGCAGTATAGGTCGTGGTATAAGTTGCTGTACCACCAATTACCGATGAGTTCTCGGAGTTTACAAAACCGCTCGGTGTATAAGTTCCTGCTCCCGTGACTGTTGCTGCCAATGTACCATAGGCTACTGTCTGATTTCCGGCAGTGATGGTTAATACTGCCTTATTGATTGTAAAAGCTAAAGGTGCTGAAGTGGCGCTATTGTAGTTCGTATCGGTAGCTACCGTGGCTACAACCTGGTAAGTTCCGGTGTTAATCGGTTGGGTTGCACTTGGACCATAAGAAGTTGTCCCTGTCCCTGAATAATTATAGCTGACCGCTCCTGTTGAACCGGTTACCGTCGAGCCGGCTGGTCCCTGAACTGTTCCGGTATAGGTATAACTTACGATTCCTGTAGCCGAAATCGTAGAAGCTGCTTTAATAATGGTGATGCTTCCGTTGGCTGGAGTAAAGCTATAGTTGGTTGCCGATAAACCGGTTACTACCGGCGTAATTGTTACACCAGCGGTTCCTGCCGGTGTGGTTGCAGTATAGGTCGTGGTATAAGTTACGGTACCCCCTATAACCGATGAAGTCTCTGAGTTTACAAAGCCGCTCGGTGTATAAGTTCCTGCTCCGGCGACCGTTGTTGCCATTGTACCATAGGCTACTGTCTGGTTTCCGGCAGTAATGGTTAACACCGCCTTATTGATTGTGAAATCTAATGGTGCTGAAGTGGCTCCATTGTAGTTCGCATCGGCTGCAACAGTGGCGATGACCTGGTACGTTCCTGCATTAATCGGTTGGGTTGCACTTGGACCATAAGAAGTTGTTCCTGTTCCGGAATAACCATAGGTGACTGCTCCTGTTGAACCGGTTACAGTTGAAGTAGCTGGTCCCTGAACTAATCCGGTATAGGTATAACTTGTGGTTCCGGTGGCCGTTATGGTTGAAGCTGCATTGCTGATTATAATGCTTCCATTGGCGGGGGTAAAGCTATAGTTGGTTGCCGTTAAGCCGGTTACTACCGGAGCAATTGTTACTCCTGCAGTTCCTGCCGGCGTAGTAGCTGTATAGGTCGTGGTATAAGTTACAGTACCCCCTATAACCGATGTGGTCTCTGAGTTTACAAAGCCGCTCGGTGTATAGGTTCCTGCACCAGTGACCATCGCCACCATTGTACCATAGGCTACTGTCTGGTTTCCGGCAGTGATGGTTAACACCGCCTTATTGATTGTGAAAGCTAACGGTGCTGAAGTGGCTCCATTGAAGTTCGCATCGGCAGCAACAGTCGCGATGACCTGATACGTTCCGGCATTAATTGGTCGCGTTACACTTGGACCATAAGTAGTTGATCCGGTTCCTGAATAACTATAGGTGACCGCTCCTGTTGAACCGGTTACTGTCGATGTGGCTGGTCCCTGAACTAATCCGGTATAGGTATAACTTGTGGTTCCGGTAGATGAAATCGTTGATGTGGCGCTGCCGATGGTAATACTCCCGTTGGCGGGGGTAAAGCTATAGTTGGTTGCCGTTAAGCCGGTTACTACCGGAGTAATCGTTACTCCTGTTGTTCCTGCCGGTGTAGTCGCAGTATAGGTCGTGGTATAAGTTGCTGTTCCACTAATTACCGATGAGTTCTCTGAGTTTACAAATCCACTGGCAATATAGGTTCCTGCTCCCGTAACCGTTGATGCCAATGTACCATAAGCTACAGTCTGATTTCCGGCAGTGATGGTTAACATCGCCTTACTGATTGTGAAAGCTAAGGGCGACGAAGTGGCTCCATTGTAGTTCGCATCGGCTGCAACGGTGGCGATGACCTGGTACGTTCCGGCATTAGTCGGTTGGGTTGGACTTGGACCATAAGTAGTTGTCCCTGTTCCGGAATAACTATAGGTGACCGTTCCCGTTGAACCGGTTACTGTCGAGGTGGCTGGTCCCTGAACTGTTCCGGTATAGGTGTAACTTGTGGTTCCGGTAGCCGATATCGTTGATGTAGCGCTGCCGATGGTAATACTCCCATTGGCGGGAGTAAAGCTATAGTTGGTTGCCGATAAGCTGGTTATTACCGGAGTAATTGTTACTCCAGAAGTTCCAGCCGGTGTAGTAGCGGTATAGGTCGTGGTATAAGTTACTGTACCCCCTATAACCGATGAGGTCTCTGAGTTTACAAAACCGCTGGGGGTATAAGTTCCTGCTCCCGTGACCGTTGTTGCCAAGGTACCATAAGCTACAGTCTGATTTCCGGCAGTGATGGTTAGGACTGCCTTGCTGATCGTAACGGTTACCAGTGTTCTTGAAGAACTTATACAACCAGTGGTATTATTAACAGATTCAGCCCAGGCCGAATAGACTCCTGCTGAAGTACCCACAGGTGCAACGGTGGTTGAACCACCGGTTGAAGCATTATACCAGGCGATGGAGGAACCCGAAGGTGGTGTAGCAGTTCCGGTATGGGGCAAACCATCGTAGGCGACCGTAACATTTCCTGCCGAAGGAGCTTCTGGTAAGGTATTTACATTTATCGTAGTGGTCGATGTGTTGATTGGTCCGCAGGCGCCACTGGTGATCGCACAGTAAAAAGTAGACGTAGCGGTCAGGTTCCCAGGCGCATAGGTTGGAGTGGTTACTCCTGTGGATACTCCGTCTTTGTACCATAAATAAGTATAGGCACCGATTCCCCCTCCGCCGGTTGCTGTAAATGTTCCAGGGTTTGTATTGGAGCAAATAGGAGAAGTTCCGCCACTGATACTGGTAGTTAAAGTCGGATTTACAGTCACCGTCGCTAATCCTGAGATGGTATTTGAGCACGCCGGAGCTGTCTGGTATACAACACTTACCAGGTTATAGTCAAATGATCCCGATGTGGTTGTCGGAGCAGAAATTGTTGCCGTTGTGTTTGCTCCTACATTAATGGTTGTCTGGTTTAATCCGTTGATATTGTAGGTAACCGTAACCGGAAAGGCTTGAGGATTGGTAAATGTAATCGTTGGATTGGTGCCGTTCTGACAAACTGAAGTGGTTCCGCTTATTGAAGCAGTCGGGGTTGGGCGAATAATGATGATCCGGTCAGCAATAGCGCTACACCCACCGGAATTATTGGTTGTCAGCCGCAAGGTCACCGTTCCGCTATAATCTACAGAAGGAGTATAGGTCACAGTTGCAGGTGTGGCAGTTTGCGAATAATTACTCAACGATCCTCCGCCAGTTAGGATGGACCAGGCGCCCGTTGTTGCGCTTCCTTCAACCTTTGCACCTGACAAGGTTATTGGGGTAGGGCTCGACGATTGGCACACCACATCAGGCCCGCCTGCAACTGCGGTTGCAGCACTACTGACAGTAATTGTCACCGCTGTTGTATAGGAAGAATAACAGATTGTACCGTAATTGGTTGTGACCGTCCTCCTTTGATAACTGGTCGTTGAAGTAAGTGGAGGTGGGGAATAGGTGGCGGATGTGGCGCCGGGAATGGTCACAAAACTCCCACTGCCATTGGTTTGCCATTCGTACGAAATAGTTCCGGAACCAGTACCTGCAGCGGTGGATGTAAGCGTTGCCGGTGTTACCCCGCTGCAAATCGATTGATTTGTCCCAATTGCCCCGGCAGTAGGAACCGCGCTTACCGTAACATAAATAACCCCATATGCAGCATTTTCGCCCCCATTCGAAATATTAGGGTCGGCAGTTGCATGTGCGGGATCTTCAGTCGTGCATGCGGGTCTAAATACAATATCGTCCAATGCAAAATCATTTCCGCCGGCAACGACATTTTGATTCACCAAAGATAAATAGGCAGATTTACTTGATCCGGAATTCCAGTTATAGGTAAACTGTCTCCATGAACAGGTTCCCAGATCTGCAGTATAAATTGGTCCGGCGGGTGAACCATTAATATATAATTGTAACCGTGCAGGATTACCCTCTACAACACTTTGTATCCAATAGGTATACTGGTAATCGGTATTTGGGACGACATTAACAGTTTGAGACCAGATGTTCACATTTGCTACCGTCGCACCATTCACCACCATTTGTTTAGTCCCCGTACCACTCGTATGGTCAACACAATTATCGAAATCACCGTGCACACTACTCGGATCTGCAACAACGGTATAGACTCCTTCCGGTTGTAATGCTGAAGAAGAGGGAGTTGCGTATCCATAACTACTCCCAAATCCGGTATTTCCCGATTCAAAATCGCCATTATAAACAAGATTAATATTACTCAGGGCACTTCCAATCACCGTATAGGTACCTGATGCAGCAGAGGTGACTCCTGTTAGTACTGAATCCCTTAAAGAATAATATCCGTTTGGTCCTGTCCAATATTTGTTCGTAATACCGGTTCCGGAACTGCTCAAAGTAACCGTCGATCCTGAACAATAAGATCCATTTCCCGTAGCTGTAATCGTGGGTTTTGTAATGATCGAAGCGGTAACAGGTACTCTCGGTGTTGAGGTACAATTACCATCAGTTGAGGCAATATAAAATGTAGTTGAAGTTGTTAGGTCTGGCGAATAAGTTGTTCCGGTTGCCTTCACATTTCCTCCGGTTAAAGCATCATACCAGGTGATCGTCCCGCTTGACGCAGAGGCACTCAAAGCAACTACCCCCGAACCACATGAGCTACCAGAAAACCCGCTAACGATGGGCGCGCCGATTGTTGCTGTTACTGGTACACGTACCCTGGAGATACTCCAGTTATAAAAATAATCGTATCTGCCTGAATTAACAGTTCCGTTTTCGATACTGCTCGTAATGGAACCGACGTTAAATCCCACTGGGAACGATGAATTTGTTGTAGCTAAATTCATCGTTCCTGTTGTTTTAAGAATCTGGTATCCTGTTCCGGCAGGTATGGTCCATCCTAATTGAACAACCTGTGATCCTCCTGATGGTGTTAGCGTCACATCAGACACCCCTGAAACAGCGGCTCCGGCATTATTTCGTAATCCAATCGTGATGCTGGTTGCTGTTCCTGAGGCACTAATGGTTACTGAGTTTAAAACAATTTTTTCGTAGAGATTAAAAACCAATCCAGTAGCAACTGTTCCGATTGGATTTGCCCCGGGAGTGATTAATCCTCCGGTAAAAGTTTCCTGAGCATAATAAGTTGTAGTAGCCAGGACGTTTGGTGTATAACTTGTTGTATTTGATGCTAAAAGTGTACCCCCGGTTAAAGCGGAATACCAGTCAACGGTAGACGAAGGGAGACAGTTGGACCTTGTAACAGATAAACTTAATGTCCCGGCATCGCATCTTGAAGCAGGCGTGGCAATGAGAAGCTCCGGAACGACCACCGTAACTGCTCCCGATACATCGCTGGTTACCGCTGGGGAACAAGCCCCGCTTACCACACAGTAATAGTACAAAGTGCCTGCAGTGGTTGATAGGGGTAAATAACTGGAGGAGGTAGCTCCTGACAGGAGAGTTCCGCCGCTATTAGATTCTGTTGTGTTTTTGTACCATTGATAGGAGGTCGCACCTGTCGCTGTAACTGAAAATGCAGTTAAAGTACCATCCTGGCAAACACTCTGGGGAGTTGTGGAGGGCTGAACTGTGATGGTCGGACTTGGTATAACCGACACTTCAAGCGTTTGCGGAGGCCCACTTCCACATGAATTGGACGGGGTAACCACAACATTTCCTGATGCCGTACCCGTAGTAACTGTGACTGAATTAGTCGTTCCTCCACCTGTTTGTGTCCACCCACTGGGGAATGTCCAGGTATAGGTAACTCCAGCCACATTCGTAACACTGTAAGTAACCCCTGCTGTATTCGCACAAGGGGTGGTAGTGCTTGGTGTAATTGCATCTGGTTGAGCAGCAACAGTTCCTGAAATGATCAGATTAGCGCCATTGTCACTTCCGGTGACCGAGGGGGTGGTAGATACAATCCGGATACGATATCCTGTACCTGCAGTTGTGCCCAATGGAATGGTGACATTTAAACTTTGGCTCCCCGTTCCATTTGACGCGACATTTTCTAAAGTAACGGGAGAGGTGAATGCCCCGGCAGCATTTGATAATTGAGCAATAAACATGGCGCCCGAGAAGATTGCTTTCGGTGTGTAAGTGAAAGGTACACTGATACTGGTACTCCCTGCACAAAATGGAGACCCATTAATTGAAATCGTCGTAATTGTTTTTTTCTGTTCAGCCAATACAAAGAATCGATTTGTGCCGATGAGGTCGGAACCTGTAACCCCATAATTTTCAGGCGTTCCTGCCAAAGTGGTATAAGTTCCGGAAACCGCAGTGCTACCCCCTATTCCGTCAAGCGGTGAAATGGCCGTTTGGCGGTTTAATGAAAGAGAACTGTTGGAAAAATTACCGGTCGTTGTGAGTGACCAATATTCAGTAGTGCTCTTTGAATTCAAAGTTCCATCAATCGTTCCACCTGAATTTGTTGTAAATGCCTCCACCTGCACAGTGGGAGCTATGGCACCTGTTGTTGGATTGACCAACGAAAATGGCAAATAGGTCGTTCCTTTTCCTACCGGGAGGTTATAGATAGATCCAGAGACCAAATTTGAAGGCAAAGTCCATTTGACCGGTCCATTGATAAATGAAGTGGCCGATCCACCCGAAATAGCTGTTGTAGAAGTATTCGTATCTGATAATAGATTCGTCCCCGTAGTTGTTAATATCCCGCTTGTTAAAGTCAGAATTCCGTTAACCGTAACAGCAGCGCCTAAAGTTGCCCCACCTGTATTGTTAAGGATAAGGTTACTAAATGTGGCAGCAGGAATTGTTTGTGCAGAGGCGCCATCAAATTGTACAGTACCCCCCCAGGTTTTGCCACTTGAGATTGGGGCAGCAGAAATATTTTGTGTTCGGATTGTGCCGGTATTATTAGGTGTTGTTACAGTCAATGTATTCGTACCCATATTTAATATCTCTGCAGAATTTGCGTTATTATTCAGGATATTAGCTGTAATATTTCCGCCAGCAGTCTGGGTACCATTCGTATTCCCCAGAGTTAAAGTTGCATAAGTTGGAGTTGAATAAATGGTTTGGCCTCCCGTACTATTATCATAATTTACAGTACCTCCGGTCATTGCGAAAGTTGAAAATCCCGAAGGAAAGTTACTGGCACCCTGTCCGCCAGTTGTTCCTCCTAATAATAGCGTTCCTGCAACTGTTAATGTTCCTCCGGATGCTGATCTGTTACAGGTATAGGTGTTTAAATCGAAGAAATCACCGGTAGTGATATTTAAATTGCTTGCCACCAGCGTATTAATACCAAGAGTAGTTGAGTTGGAGCTGCTGATTGTTAGATTGTTAAATGTGGTAGTAGTAGAGCCCCCGATGATCTGGGCTGATCCATTAAATATTACGGTTCCACTGTTATGTGTAAAAACGCTGTTATTCGTTAAATCCCCGGCTAAGTTCATGGTCCCCGTGGTAGAAGTAAGCGTGCCGGCACTGATGATAAGATCATTCAAAGTAACCGGATTAGTTCCAAAACTTAGTGAGCCTGATCCTGATTTTGTCAAACTATAAGAAACAGCAGAGATTACACCTCCTATAGTAAGTGTCCCTGCACTTACTGTTACCTGCCTGTTGTCATTCATGGTTATAGTGCCGGTACCTAAATTAAGATTTCTTGGTACAGAACCACTATAAGTAAAATCACCGTTCAAGGCAAGCGGGTAGTTAATAGTTGTTATATTTCCTCCACTCGTATTATCAATAGTACCCCCTGTAATGGTAAATATCCCTGTATTAGCGCCAAGCGCCTGTGTATTGTTGATGTTTAGAATTCCTGAGCTTAGGGTTGTGCCACCCGCATAAGTATTTGTAACATTCATGGTAAGTGCACCGTCATTCTGTTTAACTACAGCAATATTCCCTGTGCCGGGACTAATGGCCGTTGTACTAACGATGACCGCGCCAACATTATCAAACGTCACATTTTTTGTTCCCGCATTACCAGCTGTAATACCTCCGGTAATACTTAATGTATTTGCACCCGCATTTGCAACTTGAGTAATCGAAAGTGGTTGATTAATAGTGATGGCTCTGCTGAATGTTGAATTATTATCTGTATTACCTCCGATACTGTAAATGCCGCCAGTAACTTGATTAGCTACAGTAATGGTTCGTGCGACAGTAAAGGCGCCTCCTATTTGTAATGAAGGACTAGAAGCATTTATTGTTGTGTTTGCGTCACCCAGAATTATATCTGATGTCGCATTTCCAAAAGCTCCTGCAGAACCATTTGGCGCTGCCGTTCCTGCTACCAATGTCCCTGCACTTATGGTTGTTGTTCCATTATAGGTGTTTGCACCTGAAAACAATAGTATACCTGAGCCTGCCTTAATGATTCCACCCGTCCCACTGATAATTCCTGCAATAGAAAGTTCTACATTTGTACTTGTCCCATCGTTGGTGACAGTATAAGTTCTTGTAGTCCCACCAATTGCGATCGGTGTATTTATAGACGCACCCGAAGTAATAGCCCCTGAACCTGTATAATTTACTGAAATATTTCCCCCAACAGTTAAAGTTCCCGAACCAATAATGGATGAACCTGTTCCTCCACCAACAGTTTCAAGTGTTAAACTGGTAGGCGTTCCAATTGTAAATGCCCCTATATCCAACGTTGTTGCCGCTCTTACTGTTAATGTTCCATTTAAAGTGGTATTAGCTTGCAAAGTTTTTGTGTTTCCTGATCCTCCGCTAATGATAAGATTTCTATATGAAAGAAGTCCCAATGGAGCATTTAAAAATAAAACATCGGAGGTGCTTTGATAATCTACTGTCGCTCCAGTTCCTGTCAAGGTAATTGTATTAGTTCCAGTAGGACTTATTGTAAAAGGTGTAGTTCCAGTTAAATTTAGTGTCGGGCTGCTATTACCCATTGTAAAAGTGGAGGTGTTTGACGCATTAGCATTAACTGTCGTAATACCTGAAACTGTTATTATTCCACTCGTATGGATAAATGTTGAATTACTTCTCCTGTTTGTACTCGATCCAATAATACTATTGAGTGTTATTTGGTCTGATATGATAAAAGAAGCAATAGTTGAGGTCATGGTTTGGGTTCGGGTAGTATTATTTGATGTAGGTAAAACACCAGATCCCAATACAACGGAACCACTTGATAACGTTCCTGATCCTGATATCGTGCAGGCTGTATTTGAATTAGAACGATTATTTAAAGTTACTGCATTTGTCACCGATAGTGTAACTCCATTAATAGTTAGAGAAAGTGCCGTGGTATTTGTTGGGGCAAATGTTAAAGATGCCAACTCATTTGCAGGGGCAATGGTTAATATAGGCTGATTTGCTGCCGTAGCTATCGTAACAACATCACCAGCAGCTGAACCAGGATTTCCATTTGGACTCCAGTTTGTTATAGTAGCCCAGTTTGTGCTAGTAGTGCCGATCCAGGTATAGTTTGTTGCCTGAGCAAAGAAGGACAAAACTAATAGAACGATTAGCAATATTATTGCCTTTAAGGGACGCAATAACTTTCTAAATGCAATAAATAATGTATGAAATTTTTTTTTCATGACCTACGGATTATTAAAATATTAATACTCCGTCCTAATGAAAAAGATCCCCTAATAGTCGGGATATATTCTTTCATCCCTGTCAACAACAAACCCATGGCAAGGAATAAAATCTTCTTACAACCCGATATTAGTCTACTGTACATCATATTTCTAAAACCTAAAACGGGCATAAGGCAAGCGTCGTCAGAGGCGTGATTATTTTAAAGTTAGTTCTGCTTCGGTATATTTTTCAGGTTTTGTATCTGATTGTGCACTAAAAGTTATTTTTAATGTTCCGCTATGATAATCAACTTTCAATTTTGGGTCAAGATCCACCTGAAATCTTCTGACCGTATTAGGTGTGTAAACGGCAATTCCCTTTACAATGCCCACTTTTGTTGTAACAGCATTAGGGGAAATATGTTCTACAAGTAGATCCCCATATACTGACATATTCCCTGAACGGTTAAAAGCAAGCTGTAATCGGGGTATCGTGTCATTAACTATTTCCAGTTTCAAATCAGATAGGTTCACCTTCATGGTGGATACCCCAGATCGGATAATCACCGGTATGGTAATTCCAAAAATGGGAACCAGTTTAACCCCGATGGCCGTTGAATCCTTTACCTTCTCTTCCGCTCCCAAGGCGGTCTGTTTGGGAACAGCCCTGAAATAGACGTGTGAACGGTACTCTCCGGGTTGCATCTGCTCTGTCTTGATGAGTTGCATCTTCACCACCTGTCCCTCGTTGGGGGCCAGTGTAACGGTGCGCGGAAAGAAGCGGATAAATTTGTCGGCAAAATTCTGCCCTTCATCCGGAACGGTGATCTCCTGAAAAGAGCCATCCTCCTTCATCCGGTATTGTAATATGGAGACATTGTACTTGGCGGTATCCTTTCCTGTATTGGCTAAATTGAGTTCCTGTGACCGCTTAGTCCCTTCAAAAACCACGCGTCGGGGTGTTATGAGCAAATTTCCCTGTGCCTCAACCTCATAGGTAGTGTGAATCATTAAAAATAGAAATCCGTAAACAGCTATAAAATAACGATTTGTGCAATAGCGAACAATAACCCTCTTCACAAAGCCAATTCCTTTCATGATTTTAAGTATAAGAAATAATTTGCTCAAATGTATAAAAAAAAATTATCCGTTCAGTAATTTGTTTTTCAATAATTTATTATGTAATGGGGCATTGAGTAATTCGGGTTAAAATTAGGCGATTAACCGAAATGAGTGATCTGACTATGGGAAGTTGGGAGATGGTTTGGAGAGGGAATTGGCAGGAACAAAGTAGGAAGAGAGAAATTAAATGATAGCATCAAAAGAATTAAATTTTCATTTTGCACCTTTCATTTTTAATTCTTCATTCTTTCATTCTTCATTTGTTGTGTCCTAATTATAGGAGAAAGTGATTGCATATATCCCCGTATAGATTCCTACAGGATTGGCATACATATCGCCCACATTGAGTACGGCTCCAACCTGCACGGTCATGGCTCCACCGTTAAGTTTTCCTACACCAATACCGGGGGCAGGGTTCGATTGCCAGTCGGTCACCTCCATGGTTTTGGAATTCAGGGTATTGGTTAATATTGCTGGAACAGCAGGAAGGGTAACCGAAAAAGTGGCATCATATTCCCCTGTGATATAAAAGCTTGCTGAATTATGCGACCCTCCGCCTAAAACCACGGTCCCCTGTGCGGTTCGGACATTATCCGGTGTTACGATCACTTTACCTCCCTGTGTCTCGGGCGAGAATCGGCCAAAGTTTAACTGGGCAGTTTCCGTTGCAGTAAGTGCGGCAATCACCTGTGCTGAGGCAGTAGCAGTTACATTTGTTTGTGCTAGTAACAGACGAGTAAAAGGTACTGTAAATATACATAGTATGAAAACCAACCGCGTCAATCTTTTAATTCTGCTTTGCATAGGAAGTCGTTTTTAATCTCGTTTTATGAAGTAAGACCCGACCCGTGATTTATTGGGACGGGTCTTACTATTTAGATTTTAATGGTTGTTGCTTAAAATCAATTAGGATGGATCTTAAAAACACCTTAAAACTTTAGTATTTGAGAATTTTAACTCTAATTGTAATTTACCGTTATTGTAAGAGCATCAGAATTTGTATATAAACCTGCAGGCTGATCAGCTTTTACCGCTAAGGTCGCACCAACAAATAATGTTCTTGTTCCAGAAGTGGGATCAATTGTTCCTTGTGTAGCATTTAATCCTCCTGAGGTAACAGCAATTTTTATATTCGAAACAGTCATTTTTGAAACATCGCCAGCAGTAGTATTTGTTATATCAAAACTTGCTGGTTGAGAAATACTAAAAGTCGAATTAGCTGTACCTGCTACAGTAAAAGTTGCATACGATGGTGTATTTGAAAAGGTTCCAGAAGTACTACCAGAAGCTCCATCTGTAAAAGTCCTTTGATTATCCGTTGAAATAGTAACTGTACCTGCAGCACTACTTGACAAAATTTGCCCAAAATTTAAATCAGTTACTTTAGAAATATCTATTGGTCTGAGAATGGTAGCAGATGTAAGTGCTGTTGCTTCAGTATTCTGACCAAAAGATACTGCACTAAATCCAAATAGTGCGATAGCGATAACGAGTAATTTTTTCATTTTGTTTTGTTTTTAAATGTGGTTTTTTTAAATTTTATTTCTTTTAATATTTTTACGTTTTTCAACTTTACGCTTAGGTGCAAACATTAATCGTGCCATAAAATGTTACTCTAAATAACAGGAGGGGTGAAGTAGAGGTTTATAGTAATTAAGTATATGAAAAACAATTAGGTAGGATTGTTAATAAAAACTGTATAAAATTATTATTTAGAATTCTCCAAGGGAGAAAGGGGGGTGAAAACGCAAATATATTTCACAGAGTGTAAAATTTTACTATACGCTTAGCACCATTAATGCCAATCTCCATAACGTAATACAGCGTAGCAAAGATTATTGCAGAGAAGGCGGAATAATCCCTCGACTGAATAACGCAGAGATATAACCCTCCTAATTATTGCCCTTCACCCGGTTGTAGCGGATCTGAAACTGATGACGATGTGGGGGACCGGCTTAGATCAGTCTCCTGCTTTATCCGGCTTTCGAATCATGCTCTTACCTTCCAAAGTTTGTTAATGCCCTGAAAGAGATCTATCTTATTAACCCGGGGTAAGCGATCCCTTAGAGGGTCATTTTCAGAAGAATATCACCCTGGATTGCGTCACCCCGGGTAACTAGAGACGATCTATCAGGCAATAATGGCCAGCAATCAGCCCAAATGAGTCTGGCACCCTCTAACCAGGCAAGCCCCGCCCCGTTTCTCCCCATAGGAGATGAGGATTAACGGACTAGCCTTTCATACCCAGACCAGATCGTATTTCCTTAATTTACCGGTTTCTTGCAGATCAAAAAAATGAGGCCTCCGAATCACTAAAACACCATCAACTAAAAAAATTCGTGAGAATTTGTGGACAAAACCATTTCTTTTTGTGGACCAAAAAAATCCACCTTTGGGCGGATCTGTGGACAAAAATTAATAAAAAAAACGGGACAATGCAGGTTGTCCCGTTTTTACACCCTTCATTCTTCTATTTAATTATAAGCGAAAACGACGGTATAAGATCCCTGATAAACTCCGGAGGCCTGATCGGAGGCCAAATTTGCGGTTCCGTTCAGCTGAATCGTCTGGGACCCATTCGAGGTGGCAGATGCTAATTCATTCGTGCTCGTGGTTGGATCCAACGTAAAACCATTTCCCTGAGAATCGGTGACCGTAGCTTGTTTCATCACTACATTGACTGCAACATTGCTTCCTGAGTTGATGGTCATCGCTCCAAGATCAACTGTTGTGGCACCACCCGTACTTGTTGTTCCGATTGCAAGATCAGTTACTGCCTGAGTGGAGGCACTTACCGATTCAATCACTTCAGCACAAATATGTCCGATGGCAACCGTCTGGCCATTGCATAAATTCATTCCACTCCATCCAAGGATAAGAGAGGTGGCGAACATCAGCGTGATAATTGTTTTCATGTTTTACGTTTTTGGTCTGTAAATCTTCTTTTGAAATATTTACATCACAAAGATATGTAAAAATAGTTTCATGTGCAAGAAAAAAGTAAAATAAAAATTTACAAATGCAAAATATTTTATTTTTAGTGATTTATTGCTGTTTGTAGAGGTGTTTAAATTTACAAAAACACATATATACAACGATATAGATAAATGTAAAATAATTGTAAATATATTTTATCCGTGTAAAAAGATGTATGAAAAGTTTGATTTGTCTCGTTTTTGATCCGTTTCTGGATCTGCTGATGTAAAATAAATCGATTTTAGGGGATGCAATCTTCCTGAAATTGCCGGATTAAGGTTATTCCTGATTTTCTCTCATCCTATCTGTATGAAAAGTTGCAGGAATTTTTTCTGGTCAATTCATGTACATCGCAGGTAAATTTTCATTGGGCGCTGGTCTTTTGTAGGTCATCTCTGGCGATTATTGAACAGCGCTGGTTAAGTTTCATTGAACGCTGGTCTTTTGTAGGTCAACTCCGGTGATTATTGAATAACGCTGGTTTAGTTTCATTGGACGCTGGTCTTTTGTAGGTCATCGCTGGTGATTATTGAAAAACGCTGGTTCAGTTTCATTGAACGCTGGTCTTTTATAGGTCATCTCTGGCGATTATTGAAGAACGCTGGTAAATTTTAATTGAACGCTGGGCTATATTTTAAGGTTCCAGGAATCTTAGCTTGCGGACAATTTGAAAACCATACACCCATGTCACACCACTGGCATGATCATAAGCATCAAGTAAAAGAAGTAGTGGACCAAAACCATTTCCATTCGTGGACCCAAAAAGACTTAATGGTTCTTCTTATAGAGTTTCCGGATCTTACCCGATTTTTTGCAAAAAAAAACAGGACAACCCACTGCCCTGTTTCATGATCTTCTTTCTCCATTTTATCAATTATATGCAAAAACAACGGTGTATGAACCCTGGTAAAGACCTGTAGCCTGGTTAGCGGCTAAATTGGCGGTTCCGTTCAGCTGAATGGTTTGAGAATCATTGGATGTAATACATGCCAATTCATGATTATTTGCGGTAGGGTTTAACGTAAAACCATTTCCAAGCGAATCGGTAACCGTGGCCTGCTGCATCACCAGATTGACCGTTACGTTTTTTCCAGAGCTGATGGTCATCGCTCCAAGATCAATGGTGGTGGCGTCCGAACTGATTGTCCCAATTGCCAGATCAGTCACTGCTTGTGTGGATGCGCTGATTGACTCAACCACCTCAGCACTTACATGTCCAACAGCAGAAGTCTGTCCCTTACTCACATTTGTCCTTCCCAATAACATCAAAAGAGCAGTTGCCAACATTATGAAGGTTATTGTTTTCATAGGTTATTGTTTTGCCTGTAAATTTTTATTTAAAAATATCTACTATGCAAATATATGTAAAAAAAGTATGCAGATGTAAAAATGTTGGAAAAATAGTTTACGATTATGAAACATTTTTCATTTTGTTGAATCAGACCGGTTTTTTCAGTTGCTATTCAATTTTAAATAGTTGAAAAATAGATATATAAAATTAATAGGTAAAGATAGATTCCTTGTCCATTTGATCAGAATTGCCACATTTCCTGATCTTGAACACCTAAAGGTAAAAAGGGTGAATGTAAAAAAATATTATTTCATGATGATTTTCCACATTATCCGAACCAATCCTGACCAGCGTATTTTAACCTGGAGGCAGTTTTATGTTTCTTTCGAGTACTTCAACTGTAAATCTGATCTCATCCCTAACATCATTAAGCCGGTCGACGATCTCCTCTTCTGCAAATTTCAGAAGCACGTAACCTGATTGCTCAAGATGGTCCTGCATCGCCTGCACTGACGCTGAAGATTGTGAATGGCCATTGATCTTAATAATTAGTTTAAGATCCGGACAAATAAAGTCGGCCAGGTAACCTTTAATAGGGAACTGCTGCTTAAACTGGTACCCGTTCATCTTTCCTCCCCTCAACACCGAATACCACAACAGCACTTCTGCTTCTTTCCCCTGGGAATAAAACGATTGTTTATCTGATTTCATGATGTCTGGTTTTTAATATTTTTCTCCAGTGTTTCTATCGTGTTGCTAATTGTCCAAACCACCTCATCTATCCGGTGGAGGACCTCCTCCTCTGAGAATCGTAATAATTGATAACCAAATCTTTCAAGATCATGCTGCCTTTTGCGATCAGATTCCGATTTTAAAAGATGGGAATTGCCATCAATCTCAATAATCAGGTTAAGCTTGTGACAGAAAAAGTCAACGATCGTATCCCCTACGGGATGCCGCCTGTGAAACTGGTAACCATTCATCTTTTTTGCTTTTAAGGCATAATACCATAAAAGCGCTTCTCCTGTTATCCCTTCGGTGCGTAATTCGTGTGCAAATAGCCGGAGATCTCTGTTGGCATTTGGGTTGTGGTGCATATTTTTTAGGTCATTGGATTTAAAAATAGATTGATATTTTTGTTCATCCATAAATGTTGCAGCCTGTATCAATGCACTATAACTCTTTTGGAGACCGACTCAGGCGCTTTGTTTTTAATCTCAGGGGATTCAATCTCAGGGATTGGGGTAAGTACAAAATCCAAACCATTTACGATATCTCCTTCAACCGATGGCGAAATTTTAAACGCAATCTGTTCAGGGGTCGAAGTCATCCGGAGGTTGGTAAGTTGCATTGGGTCAACGCGCGCAATATATTCACCCGGCTCGAGTCCCAGGTAATAGATGTATCCATCCGATTCCGACAGGGTTTGGGCAACAGGCGGAGCAGCAAAAACAGCCTCTATCTCCGAAAATTTTCCACCATCGGTTTGTTCCCGCGGCCGCTTTTTGTGAATTTTTATGGCGATACGTCGGAGTCCTTTGAGTCCGTATTCCTTGTTGATATAAGCCATTCCGCTAACTTCTCCCAACGCCACCACGGAAACATCGATCCGTTTAAACTGGTTTGGATTGATGAGTACCTGGTATACCTTTTTTTTAAACCGCCACGAGATATTGGGGAGATCGTTATCTTGAAACTCAACAAGGTAGTTGGTAAATGCATTTAAATCGGGTATCCTGACAATCGAATCTTTCGGGTTGAAAATCACCCTTCCCCCCATGATCCCCACATTGGATAATTTGATCATCCGCTCCCCTTTGTCAAACTTGCCATTGTAATTCTGATCCAGAAAAGGGTAGAGGAGCAGCCCCCCTTTGCTCATTGAAGAGTTATTGCTGCCATACACATAGCCGTTCCCCCCGCCAAACGCGAGCGACCCCTGCACACTCTCGGCTGTCATCGTGGTGGTACGGCTGCGCGAAGCCGACAGGTTGGTGCGGGCAAAAGGCAGGTCGTATTTAAAGTTGAAATTGATAAAATAGTCGTTGTATAGCACATTCTTTTCGTACGAGAGGGCGAAATTCCCACGCGGGATATATTTTTCGAGTGCCAATTTACAGGTAACAAGGTTTCCGTCGGTGAAATTGTATTGTACTGATGGACGGATTGTAAGCCCTTTTTTCATCCGATACGACAGCGCCAGGTCGGAGATCACATAGGCCTGCAAATTTCCAATCCAGTTCATCTGCGTGGAAATGTTGGTGCTAAATTGTTGGTAGTAGGCTGACAACATCGCATTTCCCTGGTTGTAGCTGAACGCTTTATAGACCAATTGGGTATAATCAAACCGTGTAAATCCCGACAATTTCCGGTATTTCAGCGGCACTGACAGTTTTACTTTCCGCTCTTCGGGGGCATTAAAAAGGGTGGCGCGTTGCCCTTCTACGAATTTTGCATAATCAATTTCAATCAAGGCATCTTTTCTGAAATAGAGATTCATTACTCCGCGTGCTTTTACACCATGTGCATATTCTGCATTGATGGTCATTTTTGAGAAAGGCTGAAAGGTGGCCGTGGCAAACGGGATCCAGGGGCTGTTAGGGATGGAGGATAAATATTCAGCGCCTCCACCGATGGTTAAAATACGGCTCACCCCGTAGTTGAATTCGGCCCTGCAGAAACGGCTCGAAAGGGTATCTTCCAAAACACCACCTGACAAGCCATATTCAAATTCACCAGTGGGCATAAAGGTGTATGGGACATTCATCGTCCGTTCGTCGGTCCGCTCTTCACCCAGCGGACCATAAAATTTTAGTTTCAGCGTGGTGTAGCCATAAACAATCGGGACTTTAAACTGGTACAACCCCGAAGCATCCGATTTGGTATAGTCGACCAACACATTGTTGATATAGAGCTCCACGCTCCAGTTGGGTTCGGTATGGTCATTAATGGTATAATATCCCGATGCCTTACGCACGGTGGTGGGGGTATTTCGGATGGCGCCACCAACAATGGGGGAATTGATAAACGAGATGGTCTGGTTAGAAATCTTACCCAACTGCGCCTGTTTGATCAGCATTTTATTATTATCGACCCACCGCCATAGGTAAAAAAGCTGACGGTTATCGAACAGATATTGGCTATTATAATTGACGGAGATATCTGCCTCCCCATAAAACAGTTCTGATCCAATCCCTAAATTGATTAGATGATTCGTGGGTTCATTCCATATTTGATACGAACCCAGAGAGTAATCCACGTTGCCTGGCTTTAGAAAATGGTAGTCACGTTTAATCACCGTGTCTGCTGTAACTTCCCCCCTGATTTTGGCCACATTGTTCCGTTGTTTTTCAATGCGCAATTGCTTGAGGACGGGAAGTTCAAAAATCGATTTAAGCATTAGGGTGAGTGCCCGGTAATTAAAAGTCAGGTTGATTCCGAACGCCTCGTCAAAAAGCGACGATTCCATATAGAGAGAACCTATCTCTTTAACAAGGCCGTTTTTGGTCCGGATGATTTTATTGCCCACTTTAATCTCTTTGGCATTCAGGTTGATGGTATATATTTGGCTCTCTTTTTCTATAAATCCGCTAAGGCTGTTTCCATCTTTTGCGGCGATACACTGGATATCCAAAGTATTAAACAAATCCGCTACATTGACAAACAGCAGTTTGTTATTGCCATAAATTGCATCAATATAGAACATTTTGTATCCGTCTATCACCACCCGAACCGGAACTTCATCATAAGCAGTTAGTGGAACATCCACTTTATCGGTAAGTGTTGCCTGACCAATTGCCCCAGAAATTAAAAAACAATTTATATACAGTATTACCCCTAATAACCTAAACGCGGACAGCATCTTTCCGGTTAGCTGAAAGATCGTCTGTATTTGTTGGATGGGTTTAGGGGTTTTCATCCGTTATTGCTGAATAAAAGTAATTGCAAAACTTCCGGTATAGCTACCAGGAACAGCAGTTCCCGGAACATGAAGCGTACCACCAATGCGTAAAGGGGTAATAAAGTTACAATCGCTGTTAGTAGCAAAACTACAGCCATTATCCCCTTTTTCTGTTGGACCAAGATTTAATGTAAACGTGCCGCTATGGCTTCCATAAAGGGTGGTAGTTGCATCAAAATTGATGTTAACCTGACGACCTTCACAAAGCTTGATTTCAAAAACAGCGGGATGAGCAGTAGGAGCCTTTGAAAAAAGTAGAATATCGCCAGTTTTACTTCTGCTACCATCATATCCTACAATTACGGTACCACCTAAACTTCCCGTTATGCAAAAAGTGCCAAAATGAATACCCTGTGTTGGTGTTATGGTTATGGTTCGTTGCGGCAAAACAGGCTGAGAACGGGCAATTGAACCACATACGCAGAGCATGATAAATATTAATCCTTTTACAAACCTTATATTGAAACCAATTATAATCATTGTAATTCAATTAAAATTTTTTAATTCAGAGGCTGCGGAGTAAAGCGCAGTAGACCTCAGAGATTCAGAATTAAATATCCTACCATCAACCCAAAGGTTGAAATAATTAAGAGCATTGGACTAACCACGAAGGCTAATGAAATATTTTTGTCGTGCTTTGGGCATTTATGGTTCATCTGATTCCGCTCATGTTATAATCCAGTTCTGCCTTCGGTATTCATCATTATCCAATTCCTTAATGCCTATTGCCTCTTTGCTCACTGTTCCCTTCTCCGCTCAGTTTTCTGATTGTTTCCCTGTTCATTCTTCTGATCACCCGTGGCTCCCTGAGCGATCGAGGGTTGATCAGACAACGGTAATACTTCCTCAGCATAAAGCAGATATTTTGCATCATCAGGACTTGTATATCGCACACGAAGATTCCCCGTTTTTAAAGGCATTAAGGGCATTTTGTTTAGCTTTATTGCGATATTTCTTCTGTTTGTGCTTGTATAAACACTTACGTTCATTGTCCCAAGTTTATATGAATTCCCTTCCGGAGTTAAATAATCAACCGATATTTTCCCATTCAGTGATCCGTTGCCAGATCTATTTACCGAGAGTTTTAAATATTGAATCGTATCTTTCTCAATTTCCAGTCTTAAATCGCTCAAACTCGCACTTGCAGTCACTTCACCATTACGAATAATAATTGGAATTGTAATTCCATAAATTGCAGTAACGGAAACACTTAACTGAGTAGAGTCTAAGGAAGGCTTATCTTGTATAAGTGCTTTATAATCCTTCTCATTCCTAAACCAGAGATGTGAACGGTATTCCCCGGAAGGCATATCCGGTTTCTTCCTGCATTGCATCATAACAACCTGAGGTTCTCCGGGAGCTAAAATGACTTCTCTTGGGAAAAAGCGTAAATAGGGTTCTGCGATTAACTGTCCTGAATCCTGTTTTTCTGTTAAGACCAGCTTACCTTGTTCTGTCATCTTATATTGTCTAAAGGAAAGGGAATACTTTGAAGTGTCTTTCCCAATATTCATTAATGTAAGTTCTGCTTTTTGTAAATTACCTTCAAAGACTATACGTTTAGGTGTTATTAGTAAATCCCCCTGAGCAAATATATTAGTTAATGTTCCTAATAATATTAGGGTCATTATTGGAGTTTTTTTCATTGTTGCTAATTTTTATTTAAGTCAAAAAATAGAATTGATGATTAAAAACACTCTTAAAGGATAAGGCTTCTTTGCCTTATCCTTTAAAATCCTTGAGTAATGTAAAATTTATAAATAATCTACGACTACGGTATAAGTTCCAGTATAGGTTCCCAGAACCTGAGATGCGCCAATATTGAGTTTGCCGCCAACATAGACAGTAGACGTTCCACCTGTTAAAGTACAGGTGCCAATTGAACCAGCTGCAACCTCAGACGCTCCATCTACTTTAACCACTAAATTGTCAATGGTCATTGTTTCTGTTCCCGATGTTCTTGTAACTGTAATACTTGCTGGCAAAGCAAATGAATAGGTATCTCCTGTTGTTCCTGTCAAATCAAACTTTGCAGCTCTCGCTGCTGTACCTGAAGCAACAGTTGTCACCCCAGTTGGAGTTCGTGAATTAGCAGTGTTTAATAATACTGATCCAGCAGTGTTAGGTATGGCAATTACGCCAAAATGCATAGGAGTTGTATTTACAATAGTGAGTGCAACAACTAATTCTGCACCTGCTGTATTACCATTCAAGGTTACCTTGTCTTGCCCCAATCCCCTGTTTGTAATCCCCGCCATAATCATGATGGCGGTTAAAAGTATTAGAAATTTTCTCATTTTGTTTTTGTATTAAGTAAATTAAAGAAGTAGTCTTTGCATGTTTCACCGCTCACATTACCTGGTAACGATCGGCGATGCGGGTTGCTATGCCGCTTCCCTTTCTGATTTCTTTTGTCAATTTTTCGTTTTCTGGTTCTTAGGGAGTGATTTTATAGGTTAAACTTATTTTTCTTAATAGATGTTGTTACACAAGATCTTGCGGACCAGTTGTCCCTGTGGGTTGATTAATTTTATAATGAGTAGTTGGGTTCCGGGTAGACTATTGAGCATGTGTTGCGTTTCGCCAGCTAATTGCTGCTCGAACTGTTTCCGCCCCAGCAGATCGTATATGGCAAGAGTGGTCATCCCTGTTATTAAACGGAGATCGACCTGGATAAAGGGTCCATTGGCAGATATACGCGCCGGAAGTTCATCTTCGAGGAGCTCTTTTACCGGGGTGAAATGAAGAATAAAGCGGTAGCTGTCATCCGAAGTTGTGGAATTAAACCGGTAAACAGGATCGGACCTGAGATCGATCAGCTCCTTCTCCTTCCGGTCTTCGAGGAATACGGTTTTAAAAACAGTTTCATCGAAGTTAAAGCTCAAGGTATAATTGCCTGTCGTGCCAGGTTTAAACTGTACGGGCGCTGCAGGTGTGGTAATCGTATCGGTGAGATAGCGGATCGTATAATTGCCATTCTTCGTTGGCAGATAAAGACTTGGTGCTGTTTTAACAGGACTGAACAGTTTGGCGGCACCCGGCTGATTGGCTGGATATCCGAACAATAACCTCACCTCATCTGCGGATTGGTCTGCCTCCGAAGTCACTACCGCGCTGATGACATCGGGATTAAACTGGGCGCTCTTCCAGGGGGTAGTGTTGTCGTGAATCCGGATCGCATTGGTCATCATTAGCGATCCTGCACTTGCTGCACGAACAAATAATCCCTGCATTGGCGCGATATAGCGGGAGACACCATTGGTCCCCGTCACTACCGAATCGGAATTGCAAACACCATAATTATTGGCTGTCGGGTTCCAGATCCACATATGGTAACCAGTGCCACTTTGTTCCAGATTTGTTCTCGTCCATCCCGAAGCGGCTTTCCAGTCGATGGAGGAGGGGTAGGGGTTGCCAATCAGATTAAAACCATGTATATCTTCTTCATTAACAGCCCCTAAATTGGTAAGCGGATAGGTTACCGTTCCGTTGTTTAAATTTCCCGCAAATGTTTTAGTCGGGGTTGTGGCTTGCACCGAATAGAGATATCCACGACCAGGGACAAAATAACTTTGCGAATGAACATCGCTCCACTTTTTTGTTGAGGTGGAGTCAAGACGGTATTTCCAGCAGTTCGTTGGTTCATCCCATGCATATAAATCGTATCCGGTGAGATTACCATAGGTGCCATAAGGCATCCAGGAAGTGCCCCACCCACGATTTTCATTGATATTCTGTTGAGCAACGGGTGATGAGAGGAAATGCCATTTCTCTGCGTCATTGCTGATAATTCGTTCTACGGTTGCGGGAACGCTGCTGGTATTGTGGATCAAGGAGGCGGTTCCGGAAGCGGTGGATTTGAGCACCAGACCCGAATTGCTGGCGGAGTTGGTAAGGGTCCCTGAGACGGTGAGTTGTCCCGTTGGCGGGATGGTCAAGTTGCTGCCGGTGGTGATGGTCAGGTTGCTACCGGTGGCAATAGTTTTTAAAACGCCCCCTTCGAGCGTGACCCCGTTCGAATTATCAATGGTCAGACCTCCTGTTCCGCTAAATGTGGCAGGAAGTTCGATACCGGTCGTCTGCGCTGCCGCTCCCTTGTACTGGATGGCAGCTGCTGTGCCATAGGAAGGCGTGGTTCCTGCGGTGGTGGCTGTACCTTCGAGCGAAAGGGTGCCATTGATGGTTGTAGTTTCCAATGTTTTTTCACCGCTGGTGCAAAGGGTGAGATCTTCGTAAATTCCTGCTACCACGGTCTGACCAGCTGCTGCATTGTATTGCACCTTTCCGCCCCAAGTTTTGCCCGTTGACAACGGCGTGGAGGATGTTGACTGGGTTTTGATCGTTCCTGAGTTATTAACTGTCGTGACGGCAAGAGTATTGGTGCCCATATCGAGGATATCGGCAGTATTGGTGTTGTTGTTTAAAGTGGAAACGGTTAAATTACCTCCAGCAGTCTGGGTTCCACTGGTATTGCCCAAAGTCAGGACTCCATAGGTTCCGGCCGGTATCGTCTGACCACCTGTTGTGGCATTCAAGTTAACGGTTCCTCCCCAGCTTTTGCCTGTTGTGAACGGTGTAGAAGTTGTATTTTGAGTTTTTAAAGTACCCGAATGAGCCACCGTACTCACCGACAGCGCATTTGTTGACATGTCGAGGATGGCTCCGTTGCTGGTGGTAAAGGTTCCGTTTGCTGTGATGACACCTCCTGCCGTACAGGTGCCACCCGTATTTGAAATAGTTAAATTGTTGTAGGTAATGCCATTTACGGTTTGTACGCCAGTGCCGTTAAAATTGATTGTGCTACCTGTTGAAGTATAGGTTCCGGAACCGGTGGTCAGCGATCCTGCAATCCCAATGGTTCCTGATGAAGCGAGTGTCCTGTTTCCATTTCCCGAGTTGGTGATATTTCCATAATTGGCTGCCGCGATGATTTGGGACGATGAGGAGGCATAATCGACGGTGGTGGTTGCCCCAATGGTATTGGTTGCAAAAGCAGGAAAGTTTGTGGCAGAGGCACTATTTCCTAATCTGAAAGTTCCGGAAGTGAGAGTCAGGGCTCCTGTACCGGTAATCTGATACCCACCATCGTTGAAAATACTTCCGGAGGTGGCATCACCAATGGTGAGATCTGTAACATTTGTTACACTTCCTGTAGTCACCCCAGCTGAATTGTTGATTTTTAATGTTGAAAAAGTTGTTGCACCGTTTATCGACTGGG
The DNA here is from genome assembly GCA_963675995.2 of Prolixibacteraceae bacterium. GTDB lineage: Bacteria > Bacteroidota > Bacteroidia > Bacteroidales > Prolixibacteraceae > JAAFHB01. The sequence goes on from CAXXIY010000001.1 coordinate 1,631,042, forward strand.
CAGTAGTTCCCTTAAAGTTTATTACACCCGAATTGCAGTCAAATGTTCCGTTGTTAGTCCAGTTGCCTGCTAAATTATGCGTAAAAGTGCCCGCAGTGAATGAAGTTCCTGAACCAAGGGTAACAGCTCCACCGATTGTAAGACCTGTTACAGCTGTCGCAGAGACGGTTCCGCTTAGCGTTAAATTAAGGCCAATTGAAGTTGTTCCTGTTTGAAGCGCATCGGTTCCGCTGCCGCTTAGGATAAGATTTGAATAGTTTACGGCTTTTATAGTCTGTGAATCGCCTGTATAATTAACCGTGTTCCCTGCATTAGTGGTGGCATCAAGTGTTGTGATGGTGGAAGTGCCTCCAATGTTTAATACCCCGGATAAACCTTGTGTTACGCCGCCACCAGAACTTAAAGCCGAAGTAACAGTTATTGTTCCATTATTAGTTAATCTGGTTGAAGCTCCACTAACATTTAATGTTGTACAAGATATTATTCCATTATTAGTATAAGATGAGCCATTTAAAAAAGAAGTTGTTGCCAGCGTAATGGCTTCTAATCCACCAATAGTTTTATTGGTACCACTAAAATTATAGGTGCCAGTACCACTTGTAAATGCACCATCATTTGTGAAATTTCCTGCTATTGAATATATTGGGGCCGCCTGTTCAACCCAGGAACCCCCTATTCCAATATTAAAATCGCCACCTAAAGTTTTACCTGCGCCAGCTGCAGTTACGGTGCCAGCCACAGTGGTATTTCCGGTGACTTTAAGTGCAGGGTTATTATTCCATAAATAAATACTTGTGTTTGAACCTACATTAAAATCTCCACCTATTGTCAAAGTTAAATATTGAATTTGCGCATTGGAAGTTGAGAGAGAGGTACTGGTGCTCAAGGTAAAGTTCCCATTAATAGTTGAGATATTTCCCATATCCACAGTACCACTTCCACTTAAAATAAGGTTATGATATATTATTACTTTTAAAGTTTGACTGGCACCTGTGTAATTGACTGTATTTCCTGCCGCTGTTGCAACCAAAGTTGTTATTGCAGATGTACCACCGATATTAAGTGTTCCCGTTGTTCCATTCCCATTTGTTAAAGTTCCTGAGCCGGATAATGCAGTGCCGACAGTAAGTGTACCAGAATTTGTATAGGTTCCGGTCACTGCAACATTTGCAATTGAAGTTGTTGTACTGCCGCTTAAGGTTTTAGTGGCTCCACTAAAGGTGTGAATACCGGAGTTTGCAGTAAATGTTGTAGCGTTATTGATAAGACTTCCTCCAAGATTTATAGCGGCGATATCGGTTTCATTCCAAATACCGCCGGAATTAACGGTAACATCATCTGTAAATGATTTGGCACCAGTATTGGCAAGTGTTAATGTTCCGGTAACTGATGTTGTACCTGTTACTGAAAGGGTCCAACTATTGGTAGTCCCGGTTGCAAAAGTTGTTCCTGCACCTACATCTAGTCTGCCGCCAATAGTTAAAGCCGCTGAGGTAGTAGCCGTTGTTGTTCCTTCTAACGTCAAATTGTTATTAACTGTAGTTACTGCAAAAGTTTTAGCACCAGAACCAGAAAGGATAAGGTTGTAATAGGTTTTTACAGCCACAGTTTGTGTTCCTGACAAACTGTAATCAACAGTTCCAGTCAATGCATTCAGTGTTCCCCAAGGGAATGATGCTGCTGTGCAATTGTACTTTCCGGAATTAAGATTCAGAGTTGTAGCTGTTGAAATTGCAAAAGCACCATCATTAAAAACACTTCCGGCTGTGACATCCGCAATTGTTAATGTTGTTATCGTTGGAGCAGCAGTTGGAGTTATACCTGCGGCATTGTTCGACTTTAAAATATTAAATGTATAGCCTGGAAAAGTTTGTGCAGATGTTCCGTTAAAGTTGACAGTACCCGTTGAACACGTAAATGTTCCGCCACTCCCTAAATTTCCCCCAACATTTAAAGTACCAGCTCCGGTAAAAGTAAATTGTGCCTGAGCAGCTGTTCCCGAAAAAGTTACACCACCAGTGACATTGATTGTTCCGGTAGAAACAGAAACAATACAGTTTCTGCCAGTAGTTCCACTTCCAGGTATGGCGATACTTGCTGCATTTAATGTTCCGGTCCCCACAGCAATTGTACTGTTAATAGCAGCTGTCGGTGAATTCATTGTGATCGCACCACAATTAAGAATATTAGTGCCGCTAATTGTTATTCCATTTGCTGTTCCAGAAGCATTGATTACAACTGTTGTAACTAAAGCAGTTGTAGTATTCACGGTTACCGTAATGCCGGTATTAATAATGATATTGTCATTAGCAATAGGTACAGCTGCCCCGCCCCATGTAGCAGTATTATTCCAGTTCCCTGTAACACTTGCAGTCCTGAGCGCACCCTGTAAGTTATTCCCCAACCCAATCACAACCACAGCAAGAGCGATCAGCCGGTAAAACCTATTTTGAAAAGCGTATTTCATAAGTTATTGGGTGAATCAGATGATCTGTTATTTAATTTTTTTCATGATTTATAGGCTCAACGAATTGTTCCTTACACGAAGTTAAGTCAAGTTGGAATTTATATCGGATTATAAACGGTTAATATCGTTTATATCCGTTTATAACCGTTTGGATTCGGATAAATAATTGTAGATGTGATTTATGGGAAAAATAGGAAGGGAGAGTAAACGGGGAAGTTGATAAAAGAAAAACTACCCTTTCAAGGATGTTGAGGGTATTCGAGGAGCTGACTTGTGCTTTGTCAAGTCCAACCTATTCTTTCGAAGCGCTAATCTGTGTTTTGTAAGGCCTCTGAAATTCGATCTTTGATCCCACTATGATTTTGTAGCATTAAGGCACATCAATGGTGGGTGAACATAGGAATTTGGTGCGTAATTGGATTGTAGAATTAAGGTAGTGCCGTTTCTTTACAATTGTGCTTTTTTAGCACTGACAGAAAAGGCAGTAGGGACAAGGCAATACCTTGTCTCTACTGGCCCCCCCCTCTTAAATTTCGTAAACTGCCCGAACCTGAACTGCCTTGTGAATTCATATCACCTTCATTATTCAAACCCGGGTGCTTGGCACCTCCCACCTTGATCGGCTTTGGCAATTTTTTGGTCCTAAAGATCGGGAAACGGTAGTAAACCCCAACAGAGAAATCAAAAGGGGTACCATCCGAAACTTTACCGATTCCGGGTACAATATATGGTTTGATCAAATCGTCCTTTGTAATTACAAATGGAAATTTGGCCCTGAGCGACCATCCGAAAAAGAAATTGGGGAAAAGCTCCCCTTTCATACCAAAGACCAGCTCACCCCAGTGAGCATTCATCGCGTGTCGGGGAACAGAAGTGGTGATTGTTCCCCAATAATTTGAATAACCAATCCCATCGGTTTCCTGATTAAAAACAGAGTAGCCATACCGGGCGCCAATAAAGACAAAATCGTGATCTTTGAGCGATTCAAATTTTACAATATTCATATCCAAACCTATCCGACCATAGGTTCCATTATTTTTGTAATGAAACCCATCGCGCTGATCATCAAACCACTGTATCCCCATCTCAAAGGTGGGAAAAATATTACCCTTGTATGGAATATCTGCCTGAATTTCCCAGCCATTGCGTTTGGCACTCTGCAAATAGGGTAGCAGAAACCGCGACAAATCGATCCCCACCCGCGGACCTTCATACCGCCAGACTTCAGCCTTCTTTTGAGGATAAGCAGCAAAACTGCTAATGAAGAGCAGAATTAAAGTAGATGCTAATATTTTGGTCATTCGTAGTTTTCTCTATTGATTGTGGATTAACCTTTGCGTCGGTGATTTTTACTGAGTCGATACCCTTTGAATACCTGAAACCGGTGATCACATAGTTGGGAGCAAATCCGCAATTATCGGATATAAAATTAACGGTCATCGTATGTCGGATGTATAAGGTATCTTTTCTCCCGTTGGCTTTCAGGACGAGACCTGTTGAATCAGCTGTCAAAGAAAGGGGTAAAGGGTACCTTTTGGTTAATGCAGAAACGTTGTCACTGACCAGGGTGTCACCCACATCAAAGCGGTTAACGCCATTCACAATCAGTGTGGTAATGGGTTTGAATCCATTGATGGAGAAGGATGTTTCCATTAATGTGTCTACCGATTCATAGCACCCGTTTCCGTCACTGCAGGAGGCAAGGGCAAAAAGGAGTGATGAAAATACGATCAGATAATATCTCATTCGAAGATGATTTTGTCAGCTCACAAAGATATACAAATTGAGAGGAAAATAAAGGAGATTGGCAATTGGCAACAGACTGCTTGTAACTGGCAACTGGCAGCTTGCGACTAGCGACTCTCCACGGGTGACTGGCTGGAATATTCTCAGGAGGAGTAAGTCTCTGTCGGATCCCCTTTCGGGAAATCCCACTTTAATTAGACAGTCTTAAAACAATAAAATATAACTATATCAGTCAAGTTGGCAGAGGTGGGAAACCTGGTGACACCTTTGTGTTTTTGTTTCATTATGGCTATTTTATCCTGCCTCCAAGTCACTCATGATACAATGAAACACCTTGAAATTATATAAGTTACAAGTATTGCCCATCGGGGATGCTATCCCCAATAATGAACTGAATCTCTACCTTTCACGTTAGACGGATTATACAACAAAATCATAGGTAAACCTCTAAAATTCCTTATTAAATGTTAATTAATTCTTTGTAATTCAGAACCTCATGAAATCTTCATAATCGGGAGAATACATTTGACCCATAAACAATTTAAAAATTCACAGATATGAAAAAGTTAGTTTTAATATTGAGTTTTGTATTCGCAATGGGTATGGTAGCTGTAAATGCACAGAATGCTCCAAAGAAAGTAATTAAAAAAGCGCCAGCTAAAACTGAAGTGGCTGCAAAAACGGAAACAAAAACAGAAGCAAAAGCGCCTGCAAAAAAAGCAGTTCACAAGGCACACAAGAAATCTGTAAAAAAAGTAGTGGCTCCGGCAAAATAAAGTAAATGGAAAGGAATCAGGAATAAGAGGTGTCTCAGATAATGGGGCACCTTTTTTATGATAAATAATTAGCGTAATTTAACGTCGAGATAAAATGGAGATTCCTCACTGTGCTCGGAATGAGGAATCTCACGTTAATTCGTATAAATTAAATTTATTCTAAATAGATTCATTTACGTGATTCTCAAATAACTTTCAATCCTCCTCTATCTGGCGGTTCCTATTCTTTTGTGAACATTCTGTAATGAGGGTTTCACATATCGAATATTTTTATTAAAGAACTCCGGGATTATGAAAATAGTCTATTTTTGAGCAAAAATTTTTTGAAATGCGTATAACCACTTTTCTTATTTTTTTCGGAACTGTACTTCTGATCTATTTTTCTGTCAATTTTCTCATCTTCTCGAGAGGTTTACAGGCATTTGCACTGTCACCCGTTTGGAAAAGAAGCTATATCATCACCTTCTGGGTGATTGTCTCGTGTTTTATCATAGGTGAAATCCTCGAACATACCCACTCTTCCATCGCCAGCGAATGGATTTACCGTATTGGGGCATTCTGGCTCGCTTTTATGCTCTACTTCTCGCTCTCCATTCTCCTTTTTGATGTGATTCGTTTACTCAATTATTTCTTTCATTTCCTTCCGGAGATGACCCAAACTTTGCGGTTCAGACTCGGTTTGACGACTGTAGCCATGGTCTCACTCATTGTTCTGTCGGGACATATCAATGCATTGTGTACACGAGTAAAGGAGATTCCGCTGACCATATCCAAAAAAGTTTCAGGGAGTCACGAGATGAAAATAGCGATGGCCTCCGATATCCATCTGGGTGCTTTGATAGGTGAGAACCGCGAAGCACGGCTGGTGAGTATCATTAATAAGCAAAAGCCCGATCTGGTGCTTCTTTGCGGAGATCTGGTTGACGGGGATATTGGTTCGGCGCTTCGTAAGAATTTAGGGAAACACCTTCAGGAGATTAAAACACCGATGGGTGTCTTTGCCATTGCCGGCAATCATGAGTATATCGGTAGTATTCAACGGACGTTACCTTATCTTGAGAGTTTGAATATCAGGATTCTGCGTGATCAATCAATCACCTTACCCAACGGTGTTCAGCTTGTCGGGCGCGATGACCGCGATAACAGACGTATGGGTGACGCTAACGGACGAAAATCGCTGAAGGAGCTGATGACCGGTCTTGATAAAACCGCCCCGGTGATTGTGATGAACCACCAACCATTTAATCTTGATGAAGCGGTCACAGAAGGGGTTGATCTCCATCTTTCTGGACATACCCATCATGGACAGCTCTGGCCTTTTAATTATGTGACCAACGCGATATTTGAGCTGAGCTGGGGATATCTTAAAAAAGGGGGGACGAATTTTTATGTCTCCTCCGGATTTGGTTCCTGGGGCCCTCCGGTCCGCCTTGGAAACACACCGGAGGTGGTCATCTTCAATATTAAATTTGTGGATCCTATTCAATAATCAATGAGCACGAAACAGTTAGTCTGCCTCTGTAATCATGTGACAGCTAAGGAGATTGTAAAGGTTTTGCGTGCCGGCGCACTGACAACGGCCGAAGTTCAGCAATTTACTCAGGCCGGGACAGGTTGTACGCGGTGTGTCAGGGAGATCGATGCCCTTGTCATAAAATACCTGGCGACCCGTAAAAAAGAGCCACAGTTGCGGATAAAATTTGAATAGGGTAACTAATAAGTAATGAGTATACCAGGATGTCGTATTTTATTTTTTCATCACTTCAAAATGATATTTTCCCGATCCCAGTTCCAATGAAGTTACGTTTCCTAAAACCTGCTTTTTATTGATCACTGAAGATGAAATCTGTTTTGAGTTCATCCTGATCATCTCACGGTTGCCTGATGGAAGATTAACTGTGGCAGAAGTATTGACAGGAATTTCAATATCCAGGCTGAATCGGGTTTTATCCAATTTCCATTCAGATGCTATAACTCCGTTTATCGACTTGTACGATCCTTTTGCCCATGTCAAGGTTCCACCCGGTTGGGGATGGATGATAAAATGGCGGTATCCCGGATGTGTATCGTCAGGATTGATCCCTAAGATGGTCCGATACATCCACTCGCCTACGGAACCGATGGAGTAGTGACAGAATGAGTTCATCCCCGCATCCTGAAATCCTCTCCCTTTTACATATCCGTCCCAACGTTCCCAAATAGTGGTGGCGCCCTGATTAATGGAATAGATCCACGAAGGAAGCCTTTCCGATTCCAGCAGCTGATAAGCGATATCGTTTCTACCCCTTTTTGTGAGCTCCTTCATCATCATGATGGTAGAAATAAAGCCGGTGGAGATACGATAATCATACTCTTCGATGCATTTCAGAAGATGATTGAACGCCATTTCCTGCCTGCTTTCGGAGAGCAGTTCAAAATCGAGGGCGAGGGCATAGGCTGACTGCGTATTCCCCTTGATCTTTCCGTCCTTATCCACAAAAGATTCATTGAATTTTGCTCTGATCTTTTCAAATAAACCCTCGTATTCCCAGGCATCCTTTTCATTACCTAAGACAGCCGCTATTTTGGAAAACAGTCGGGCAGAATTGGCATAAAAAGCAGTTGCAAAAACATCTTTGGGAATCTCACCCCGTGTTTTGGAATAACCATCGGCAATAACTGTATTGGCATTCAGCCAGTCGCCATAATTATTGCCGACATCTTTGAGCCATATATAATCGGGATTTTGTTTTCTGATATTTTCAATATACCGTTTCATCGCATCATAATGTTGCCGAAGTAGCTCCTTGTCACCGTAATTCTGATACATTCTCCACGGGATAATGACTCCCGCATCGGCCCAGGCCGGGGCATTGCTAAACCGGATGTCGGGTTTGTTGGCATGAGGGGCAATATCGGGAAACGTTCCCCTTAACGACTGCGCATCCCTGATATCTTTAACCCATTTGGTATAAAAGGCGGCCATGTCGAGATTAAACATACTATTCTGACAAAAGACCTGTGCATCTCCCATCCAGCCCATACGCTCATCCCGCTGTGGACAATCGGTTGGGATGCTGGTCATGTTATTGCGTTGAGTCCAGATAATATTATTCCATAACTGATTCAATTTCTGATTAGAGCATTCAAAGGAACCGGCTGGTTCGGGATCGGAAGAGATGGCACACGCTTTGATCGTCGACTCATCAGGAGAAGTTGTCAAGCCTGATATTTCAACATATCTGAATCCATGATAGGTGAAGGTGGGCTCGAATTCATCATTCCCGCCTGATAAGGTATAATCATCTACCGACACGGCAGCTGCCAGATTTTTCGTGTAGAGCGATCCATCATCATTGAGCATCTCCCCATGACGGATTTTGATTTTACCCCCTTTTGCCCCCTTTACCTTTAATTGAGTCCACCCTGCAATATTTTGTCCAAAATCAACAATATACTTATCATCCATTTTGGTAATTTTTACTGGTGGCAAAGTTTTATAAATCCGGACCGGCTCATTTTTCTGTGCTTCCAGGTTCTTTTTAACTGCATGATCAATATAGGCATTGCCCCATGAGGAATCATCAAAATCGATCTCCTTCCACCGTTGAGGGATGTTTTGTGCATCAATGACCTGCCCCAAAAAGTTATCCGATGAGAGGATAAATCCTTTGGTATTGATCTTCCAGCTATCATCCGATCCGATCACCTGATTTGTTCCATCGGCATAGTTGATCACCAGTTGAGCAATAAGCCTCCGGTCATTTCCATACACCCCTCTGCGGGGATAATCCTTGTGCCATTTTGTTGGTCCCAACATTCCAAGATACCATCCATCTCCCAAAACGGATGACAGTGCATTATCCCCTTGCCGGAGATGCTGACTGACATCATAAACCTGATATTGTACCCTTTTATTATAGTCTGTCCATTCGGGCGACAAAACATGGTCGCCAATTTTCTGTCCATTCAGGGAGATTTCGTAATATCCCAGCGCTGAAACATAAAGCAATGCATTTTTGACGGGCGATTTTACTGCAAATCTTTTGCGTAACATTGGTGAAGCGGGTGGAACAGGTCTGACATTTTTAAGTGTCGTACTTTTTTTTTGATCATAATTATCAAGACCCTCTTTATAGGCTTTCTGGACAAGGTCGGGCTGATCTCCGATCCATTTTGCCTTCCAATCCGATTCAGCCAGCAAACCCATACTCCAAAATCTAGGATCACTCCACGGTGTGAAATCTTTTTCATTGCTCCACACTTTTACTTTCCAGTAACATCGCTGTTCACTGGTTAATTCTTTTCCCTGGTAGACGATCTGCCCGTTTGCATCCGATTTGACTTTCCCGCTATTCCATAAATCAGCAGACGTTTCTGATAATTTGTCTAAAGAGGAAGCGACTAAAATCTGATATGCGCTTTGCTTCTGATTGTAGAGATCATTTGAAGTGGCAACAATGTTCCAGCTAAGTCGGGGTGATGTCACATCTATTCCCAATGGATTTACCAAATATTCGCACTTCAGGTTCGTGAGTTTTATTTCCGTTAGTTCCCGTGAATAGGTATAATTGCAGGCAAGAATCAACAAAAACATGGTGATAGATTTAATCGTCTTCATGGGTAATTTATGTTTTTTAAAAGAATATTTCGATATTGTTTCATACGACTAAAAGCTTATCCCTCGTTGCAAACGAGGGGGATTCAGTGGTACTCTTCATCTTGTAGTCAGGGATTTTAATCCCTGGAATCAGGAAATCGTATTAAATAGGAGTGCTGTAGGGACGATCCATCTGATGAATTCAATGTCTTATTATAGTCCGCTAACTGATAACTCCTTTGGATAGGAAACGCTGAATTTAACCGGTATAACTTTCTTTGCCCCGGGAGCAAGCGTAATCTTCCACGATATCTTTCCTTCCTCATTCACCGTTGCATCACCTTTTGGGACTTGCGGTTCCACTTTAATCTTTTCGTTTCGCGAAACAGGGAACTGGTCATTCAGATCAAGGGTGATCTCCTTGCTTTTACCGTTGGTGATCTCAATTGCATATTCAAAATTGATGGTCGTCTCTTTGGTTAAAAGTCCGGCGTAATCGGTATATTTCTTGATCAGTTTCCGCTCAATTTTAATCCCTTCATCAATCCCCAACGAGAGTTCGAGTTCTCCATCCGCAAGTACAGGATTATTAACATAGGCTGTCCCGACCAGTTTTTGATCAAAAAAGACACTGATCGGACCAGATAACAATGGAAATGAAAATGGATTCTTTACCGAGGTTTTCAGAAAGACATTCTGCACCAATTTTGGAATGGTGAACCAGCTGAACTTCGCATCTTTATTGGATTTTGCAATCGAAACCCTGTGATTCTGACCATCAGATACAATATCCACCTTACGGGGAAGGACAAACGTAAAGGAGGTGTTCTCCTCCTGAATTTCCGTCTCTTTCAGAAGGTTGTCAGCAGCGGGAGCAGGGGCTGCCTCCATCAGCACCTGCGGTGCATTTTGGCGGTCCATTGCAACAAGCGATTTTGATTTGAAAAAGCGTGGCGTGAAAATGTCGAGATTCCAGGGTGTCAGTTCAGGAATATTTCCGTACACAAAGGGTTTGGCGGTAGAGATCTCCACATTGGCATCTGTCCAGTCTTCACCTGTTGATTGCCAGATGGATGCAAAATAGTTTAAGTCTATTGTCGATGAATTAAAGTCCCCCTTTGCTTCGTATTGGGATGACCAGCCGGCTCCTGTTGATAGGTAATTAAAGTTGAGCTTTACATTGCTTTTATCTGTGGCAGCCATCAGATGAATGACAATTGTTTTGCTCTTGTTTTTACCCCCTTTCAGGCTTGCCAGTTCGTTCTCAAGGGCTGTCTTTTCTTCTGTCAGCTTTTTAATTTTGGTTTCAATGGTAGATATCCTTTCATAGTTTGTTGTAAGTGATTTTTCGAGAAACCTGGCGTGGGATTCCATTTCGGTGGTGGTCACCTTGAGATTCTGAGGGAAGGGATTCACTTTTTTGAGAAAGTCGTTTTCATTTCCTATGATTGCGATCTGGTTGTTTCCATCTTTGATCTGGCTGACCAGACCATTTAATTCGGTCTGAAGTTTCTGGATCTCGGGCTGATCCGTTTTTTTCAGAAAGGTCTCTTCGACAGTCACCTCCGAGATCGTGAGATCCGGCTGACCCATCAGGCTGATCTGTACCGACTGATCGACAAGGTTGGGGGTAATTCCTGAAATACTCACAACATTTTCCCCTCTTTTAACAGGAAGAACAGCCTCTTTCATGATCATTGCCCTGTCGGTGAATACAATGATTTTTTGGAGTTTAGATACAGGCGCCACCTCCTGCTTTTGCGCTATTACTGAATTGGAACAAAGGGTAATAAGCAGGGTAAAACACCACAACTTCGAATAGGAGAATTTTTCCATGATTATTTTGTTTTAATTCAATGCTGAATTGTAAAGATAGGAAAAAAGTGGCATTTAAAGATTTTATATCCACTTTCCCAAAATAAACCTTTATAAATATTGAGAATACTAAGAAGTCGAAAGCATATCATGACGTAATTATTTATTCTCCGATTTCTTATAACGAAGAGAGACAAGGCAGCGCCTTGTCTCTCTTCGTTGATTTTTATCATTTTCCAAATTTTACAGCGGAATATTCCCGTGTTTTTTCAATGGATTTGACTTGTGTTTATTCTGGGTCATCTCAAGGGCCTGAATCAGTTTAAACCTTGTCTCAGATGGCACAATGATCTCGTCGATATATCCCAGTTCTGCCGCCTTGTAGGGATTGGCGAACTTTTCACGGTAATCCTCAATCTTTTGCGCCAGCTCCTCTTCATTCATCTTTTCGCGGTGAATAATCTTCACTGCACCTTCGGCGCCCATTACGGCGATTTCAGCCGACGGATAAGCAAAATTAATATCTCCGCCAATATGTTTACTGCTCATCACATCATAGGCGCCACCATAAGCTTTACGAGTGATGAGTGTGATCTTAGGTACCGTTGCTTCGGCAAAAGCATATAGAAGTTTGGCACCGTGACGGATGATACCCCCATATTCCTGTGAAGTTCCGGGAAGAAAACCTGGTACATCAACGATGGTGATGAGGGGAATATTGAATGCATCGCAAAAACGGACGAATCGCCCCCCTTTAACCGATGAATTGATATCAAGCACTCCGGCAAGACTTGCCGGTTGGTTGGCGATAATTCCAACACTGCGTCCTCCCATGCGGGCAAATCCGATGATCATATTGGCTGCAAAGGCAGGTTGAATTTCGAAAAAGTTCTTATCATCAGCAATGGTGGTGATCAGCTCTTTCATGTCGTAAGGTCTGTTCGGATCATCAGGGATCAACGTATCAAGACTCTTCTCTTCACGATGAATATCATCGTTACAATCAACAATATGAGGATCTTCAAGGTTGTTGGAGGGGAGATAGCCGATCAGTTCACGAATCATCAGCAAGGCATGATCTTCATTGTCCGCTGTCAGATGGGCAACGCCGCTTTTGGTATGATGGGTCGATGCACCGCCAAGTTCCTCCTTGGTTACCTCCTCATGCGTCACCGCCTTTACCACATCGGGACCGGTTACAAACATATAACTTGTATCTTTCACCATCACAATAAAATCGGTGATAGCTGGCGAATAGACTGCTCCGCCGGCACACGGACCAAGGATGGCTGAGATCTGGGGAATCACACCCGAGCTCATCACATTGCGATAGAAAATATCGGCATACCCTGCCAGACTTTCGATCCCTTCCTGAATACGGGCGCCGCCTGAATCGTTCAATCCGATCAGCGGGGCTCCCATTTTCATGGCAAGATCCATTATTTTTACAATCTTATCGGCATTGGCCCGGCTCATCGTTCCCCCGAAAACGGTAAAATCCTGAGCAAACGTGTAAACCAGTCTTCCGTCAATTTTCCCATAACCGGTGATCACTCCGTCGCCTGAGAACCTGTTTTGTTCCATCCCGAAATCGTGCGAACGGTGGACCACGAATTTGTCCAATTCGACAAAAGTCCCCGGATCAATCAGGACGTCGATCCTTTCACGTGCCGTTTTTCTTCCGGCAGCATGTTGACGATCAATACGATCCTGTCCTCCTCCAGCTTCTGCTTCCGCATTTCGCTCAATGAGCTTTTCGAATTTGTTTTGTTCTGATGACATATTTATTTATTAAAGATATTTTTATAAAAAATGCCTCTGTTCAATTTAGATTAACGACCATTTTCTGAGCCCCTCACGCTTCGGTCTCTTCGTCAATAATCACAAGCAGCTGATTATTGTCAACAGTATCACCTTCGCTAACCGGAACCTCTCTGACAATTCCCCTGCTGCCGGCTTTAAATTCGCTCTCCATCTTCATAGCGGAAAGGACAATCAATGGCTGTCCTGCTTCAACATGGTCTCCGGGTTTGACATAGACCTTAACTACTTTCCCCGGCATAGGAGATCTGATGGTATTATCGCTTTGAACTGCACCACCCTGCATCCTGCTTTGACGATAGCGTGATTCATTATCGATCACTTCAACTTCAAACTTAAAATAGAGGGTGTTGACGTGGTAATGCTTTGGTTTGGCCGCCTCAACAACCTCGACATTATAGGACCGTCCTTTATTGATGATCGAAAACTCCTGGCTTCTCACTTTAACGATATCCACTTCATAAATTTCATCGTCAACAGCAAGGGTGAGTATATTTCCTTCCCGTTTTAGCTCTTTAATGATTGCGTTACGGTCATTGACTTTCAGTTCGAGTTCCATAAAATATGATTTATCTGAAAAAGCTTGGTTATTATTTGAATAGATGAAGAATTAATTATTGATGTAAATCCTGACTGACCCTCTTGGGGGTCCTTCATAAAAACTTACATCCGGGAGGTGAACTTCCTGATTTGTCGTTTCCAGTTGGTTTCCTTTTTAGGTAAAGAAGACGCATTTACCTTTTTGCTGATCTCAATTCTGTTTAGATATTCAGCATAAGTTGCGATCATGGCGATGTCTTCACATTTTTTATCGCACTTCCCTTCTGACATCAGAAACTCACTGTTTTTTTCAATAAAATGGGTGTTGTAAATTCCGCTTCTAAAATCGGGTGTATCCATAATCCTTTCGAGGAACCTGATGGTTGTTTTTACCCCTGTAATCTTGTATTCATAAAGGGCACGACGCATTCTTTCAATGGCTTCGTCACGCGTCCTTCCCCAAACGATCAGCTTACTGATGAGAGAATCATAATGAATGGGAATGGTATACCCTTCGTAAACATAACTGTCGCATCTGATTCCAAATCCGTAGGGTTCGGTGATATGGGTGATGGTTCCCGGATTTGGCATGAAATTATTATCGGTATCCTCAGCGATAATACGACATTCGATGGCGTGTCCGCTTTGTTTAAGATCTTTTTGTTTGAAAGGAAGTTTTTGTCCTTCGGCAATCCTGATCTGTTCTTTGACAAGATCGACCCCTACCACCCGTTCGGTGATGGGATGTTCGACCTGTAAACGGGTATTCATTTCGAGAAAATAGAAGTTCAGCTGGTCGTCCATGATAAATTCGATGGTTCCGGCCCCCTCGTAGTTACAGGCATTAGCAGCAGCTACCGCACATTCGCCCATTTTGGTTCTCACCTCAGGAGTCAGAAGCGGCGATGGGGTCTCCTCTACCACTTTCTGATGGCGGCGTTGCACAGAACACTCACGTTCAAAAAGGTGTACGGTATTTCCATGCTTGTCGGACAAAATTTGAAATTCAACGTGATGCGGTGAATCGACATATTTCTCAATATAAACTGCATCATCGCCGAAAGCGGTCTTTGCCTCTGATCTGGCAGCACGAAGTAAGCTTGTGATCTGCGAATCTTTCAATACGAGTCGCATTCCCCGGCCACCCCCACCTGCAGAGGCTTTAATCATCACCGGAAGTCCGATCTCCTTGATCTGTCTGATCGCTTCAGCCTCGGAGGTTACCTTGTCGGTTGTCCCCGGAACAACTGGAACTCCGGCAGCAATCATCTTTTTGCGTGCACTTATTTTATCGCCCATCATCTCAATCGATTCGGGAGATGGTCCGATAAAGGTAATCCCCTCCTGGCGACAACGACGTGAGAATGCAGAATTCTCCGACAGAAATCCATAACCGGGGTGAATGGCATCTGCGCCGGCGAATTTGGCCGTTTCGATAATCTTATCCATGTTGAGGTAACTTGAAGCCGAAGGTGCCGGACCAATATGATACGCCTCATCAGCATACCTGACATGCATTGACGTGCGGTCAGCATCACTGAAAACGGATACTGTGGCGATCCCCATCTCACGACATGAACGCATAATCCGGATTGCAATCTCTCCACGGTTGGCGACCAATACCTTTTTTATCGGTTTTTGTTCCATAATAAATCCAATTATCTTTAAATTATTCAACTTTGATAAAACAAAAATGAAAGTGCATCGTACGATAACACACCAATTTCAGAAATTGTTTTTAAGAAGGGTATACATTTTTCTTCCCCCAGGTTTTTTTGCTAACTTGCCACTGCAAAATTAATATTTTTATGAGACTTCTACTCATCAGTAACTCGACCATGCCCGGCGAGCCCTATCTGGACTATCCAAAGGACGAAATTCGCCGGTTTCTGGGCCAAAAACCGGTCACTGCGCTATTTATTCCCTATGCTGCCGTAACCTTTTCGTACGATCTGTATGAAGAAAAAGTGCAGGAGCGATTTGCCGAAATAGGACATCGGATCACTTCAATTCACCATTTTCATAATCCCGGTGAAGCGGTCCTGGCAGCCGAAGCTATTGTTGTCGGGGGTGGGAACACCTGGCAACTGGTGCGGATGTTGCACGATAACCGATTAATGAATGTGATCAGGCAAAAGGTGGAGCAGGGTGCCCCCTATATTGGCTGGAGTGCCGGAGCAAATGTGGCTTGCCCATCCCTGCGAACAACCAACGATATGCCCGTGGTCGATCCAAACGGATTTGACTGCATGGGTTTAGTACAGTTTCAGATCAATCCCCACTATCTCGATACGAACCCTGAAGGTCACGGCGGTGAGACACGGGAACAACGTATTGAGGAATTTCTGGAAATTAATCCCCACACCACCGTGGTCGGACTTCGCGAAGGGACTATGCTGAAATACGAATCCAATGTATTCACAATGATTGGCACCCGAACTGCCCGCATTTTCAGAAAAGGGACCACTCCAAAGGAACTTAAATCGGGTGATGACTTTAGTTTTCTAATAAATTGTTAGAGGATTATGAAAACAGTTCACCTGACCACTCTAATGTTATTTCTGCTGTTTGCAGGATGCAGCTCCCCCAAGTTAATTACAGTTTATACAATTGGCGATTCAACAATGGCAAATAAAAGTCCGGAGGTTTATCCCGAAACCGGTTGGGGTCAAAAGCTGAATCTTTATTTTGATTCGGGAGTAAGGGTGAGCAATCGGGCCGCAAATGGCAGAAGTTCAAAAAGTTTTTTGGACGAGGGACGTTGGAAAATGGTATTGGATAGCCTCAAAAAAGGTGATTATGTGTTTATCCAATTTGGACATAACGACGAAAAAGCCGACAAGCCGGCTGTTTATGCCGATCCAAAGAGCACCTACAAGCAAAATCTTAAAAAATACATTCTCGATACCCGACAAAAGGGAGCAACACCTATCCTGCTTACATCCATCGTCCGCCGGAAATTCGATGAATCGGGAAAACTGATCGATACCCATGGATTGTATCCCGCTGCTGTTAGGGAGGTGGCTTCCGGACTGAAAGTAAGGATCATTGATATGCAACTTCTTACACAGGACCTAGTTAATTTTCTGGGTGATGAGCCATCCAAAAAAATGTACTTGTACACAACCCCCGATACAAAATTTCCCGATGGAAGAAAAGATGACACCCACCTTTCGGAAGAGGGAGCCAAAACTTTTGCCGGCCTCGTAGCTGGTCAGGTTGCCAAAATGAAAATTCCGCTGGCGCACCACATCAAATAAGAACTCCGGACCTGATTGAAAAATCTTTTGGTTCTCCTCTTTTTAAGGTATATTTGGAACCTAAAAATTATTAAAATGGAAAAGTATTATTCAATGTTGAAGAGTGTTATCGTATTGGTAATTTGTGCAATAACCTTCAATGGTTTTGCTCAGAAGACAGTTGGTCTCGACAATTGGTACAACCACGAAACCAAACCCATTACCGGAAAGGTCTTCCACTATACCTGGGACGATACCCAAAACAGCGGTTTCTCCCAGCTGGGTGATGTTTTCAAGAGCAAAGGGGCCACACTGAAAACCGTTGAATCTAAAGCTGACGCTAAAAGTCTTGCAGGCATCAACGTTTATATTATTGTAGACCCTGATACCACTTCCGAAAATCCGAATCCAAATTATATCCTAAAAGATGATATCAAGGCAATTACAAAATGGGTAAAAGAGGGCGGCGTACTCCTGATTCTGGCGAACGATAAACCAAACTGCGAATTCACCCATCTGAATCATCTTGCGAAAGAATTTGGAATGCATTTCAATCCTGTGACCCTCAATCCTGTAACAGGGAGAAAATGGGATATGGCAGCAGAAACTAACCTCCCGAATCATCCATTATTTAGTGGCGTAAAAAAAATCTATATGAAAGAGGTCTCTTCAATCAGCGTAAGCGGAGCTGCTAAAACAGTTCTGACTGATGATAATCAGGCCTATATTGCTGAAACTTCCTTCGGCAAAGGATACGTTCTTGCTGTTGGCGATCCCTGGTTGTACAACGAATACATCGACCATACCATGTTGCCTGCAGACTTCGAAAATCTGAAGGCAGCCAATAACCTGACTGAATTTTTACTTTCAAAAGTCAGATAATACCTGAAAATGATCTCCGGGAAAAATTTAAAGTTGCTGGCATCGGTTTTGCTGGTTGTGGTTCTCACCTCATGGAATTCGAAAACACCCGATCCCGAGAAGATTGACCGGGAAACAGTTGTGCGCAGGCACAATGTAAAAAACGATCAATTCGATACCCTCTGTTCCCTGACAGTCGGGAACGGGAGTTTTGCATTCACGGTGGATGCAACCGGACTTCAGACTTTTCCTGAAAGGTACAACAACGGCATTTCGCTTGGCACTCAATCGGAATGGGGCTGGCACAGTTTTCCAAACATTGCGGGATCCCGGTTTGAGGAGACATTAAAGGATTTTGATTATCATGGGCGCATGATCTCTTATGATGTTCAGATGAAGGAACCTGAAAAGAGTGTGGCGGCCGTTAATTATTTTCGTCAGAATCCACACCGGCTTCACCTTGGAACCATTGGACTTGAATTAAAAACGGCAGATGGGAAATTGGTTACTCCCAATGATATCAAGGATCTTCACCAGGAACTGGATCTTTGGGAAGGGGTGATCCGGAGCCGGTTTACCGTAAACGGCGAAAAAGTGGAGGTGATTACCTGCTGCAGTCAGAAGAAAGATATGATTGGTGCAGAGATTACTTCGGCATTGATTGATAAGGGTTTGTTAAGTGTCAAGATTCGGTTCCCCTACCCGTCGGGAGGCGGAATGGATTCGGGTTGCGATTGGAGTGTCCCCGAAAAGCATGAGACCAGAATTATTGAAAAAAGTCATGGAAGGGCCGTGATTCAACACCGCATAGACAGTACCACCTATTATTCGGAAGTGGAATGGAGCGAAAACAGTTCCCTTTTGAATGATGCAGCCCATGTTTTTGAAATAAAGGGTTCGAAAGGGGAGAAAAAATTATCTTTCTCAGCTTGTTTCTCTGCAAGGATGCCTGTAAAAAGTGATATCTCAACCTTTAAAAGTATGCTCCAAAATAGTCAGACGGGGTGGAAAAAATTCTGGATGAGCGGAGGCGCTGTTGATTTTGCTGGAAGTACAGATCCAAGGGCCAATGAACTTGAACGGCGGGTCATCCTTTCGCAATACCTTACGAAAGTGCAATGTGCAGGGAGTTATCCGCCGCAGGAGACAGGTCTCACCTTTAACAGCTGGTATGGCAAAGCGCACCTGGAGATGCACTGGTGGCATGGGGTCCATTTTGCCCTCTGGAACAGGATTGATTTGCTTGAAAAGAGTCTCAGATGGTATAAGGAGATCAGCGCAGAAGCACATAAAATTGCCGTCCGGCAGGGATTTAAAGGTGTCCGCTGGCCCAAGATGGTTGGATTAAATGGCCTTGACAGTCCATCAAGTGTTGGCTCTTTTCTGATCTGGCAGCAACCCCATCTTATTTATTTTGCTGAATTGTGTTACCGGAATCACCGCGATACGGTGACTTTAAACAAATATGCAAATCTGGTTTTCGAGACTGCCGATTTTATGAGTTCATTCGCACACTACGATAATAAAACCGACCGGTATATCCTTGGACCTCCAATGATTCCGGCTCAGGAGTGTTTCGATCCGAAAGTTACCTTTAATCCCCCTTTTGAATTGGCCTACTGGTACTGGGGACTGACCACTGCCCAGCAATGGCGTAAACGTCTTGGACTTCCACCGAAACACGAGTGGAACGAGGTGATAAAGAAATTGTCGGTGCCGGCGCAGTCACAAGGGATCTATCTGGCAACCGAAAGCACACCAGATTCTTATACGAATCCCAGGTTTACAACCGATCATCCTGCCGTTCTTGGCTCCTTCGGATACCTGCCCGGTTCTCCGCTCGTGGATACACTCACTATGAAAAAGACATTCAACTATATATGGGACAACTGGCAATGGAAAAAAACGTGGGGCTGGGATTTCCCTTTGACTGCCATGACCGCTACCCGGCTGGAGATGCCCGAAAAGGCGATCGATGCCCTTTTTATGGAGATAGAAAAAAACACGTATCTCAAAAACGGACATAACTATCAGGATAAACGGCTCAGGCTTTACCTTCCGGGAAACGGCGGATTGCTCTCGGTGGTTGCCATGATGTGTGCGGGATATGATGGATCACTAACCGATCTCCCGGGATTTCCAAAAGATGGGAAATGGAAGGTGCGATGGGAAAACCTTTCCAGGATGCCATAACACCGTTGTAAGTAGACTTAATTATCAAAAAATAGGATCAGATGAACCGACTCAGATTAGTCTTAGCTCTCCAGATTTTGTTCACCTTCTCAAATGCCCTTGGTACTGTAATTGGAAATCAGAACAGGACCTTGCTTTGGGCGGATGAGTTTAATGGCAAGGGTTTACCCGATCCCTCTAAATGGGGATACGAGGTTGGATTCGTCAGAAACAACGAGAAGCAGTATTATACCGCGGAACGTTCTCAAAATGTCAGACAAGAGAAGGGGTGCCTGGTGATTGAATCGCTGAAGGAGGATTTTCAGGGTGCAAAATATACCTCGGGAAGTATCAATACGCTTGACAAGGAATCGTTTGAAGGGGATATTCGCGTTGAAGTGCGTGCAAGGTTGCCGCGAGGGAAAGGAATCTGGCCGGCCATCTGGATGATGGGGATTAATATTAAACAAGTTGGGTGGCCCAAATGCAGTGAACTCGATATTATGGAATTTGTTGGTCACACCCCTGACAAAATTTTCGGGACACTACATTGGTGGGATAGTGCATCAGAAAAGGAGAATAAACATAAGATGAAGGGTAGTAATATAATTACCAGGGATATTCATACAAAATTTCACACCTACTCACTCGAAAGGAAGGGGAACACCATTCGGCTTTTCATTGATAAAAATAATTATCTTACCTTCTCTCCTCCTGCAACTGCCTTCGAAAATACATTTGCTGGTCCGCTCTATATTTTACTGAATACCGCCATAGGGGGAAGCTGGGGTGGCGAGATCGATGATACGATCTTTCCGCAAAAATTTGTAATTGATTACGTCAGGGTGTACAAACTTAGTAATTGAAAGTAAAAGAAATATTCCTGGCTTTGGGTATTGTGACTTACTCCAAAATACAGATGTCAATAAAAAGATGGCATCTGAAAAGAATAGATTAATTAAATAATCTTTATAAGATGGTAATCAGGAGTCACCAGTTTGTCAAAACGATCCCGATGGTGAACGGATTCATCTCAGGCCCACGACTTTCCTTGAAAAAAGTTGAATAATAATAAGTTCCGAAGAGGTTAATCCCCTTGTAACCGATCCGGGCTATCGTTCCGTAACGGAAAGGATTAATATTGAAATCATCACGACTCTTCGACTTGTCGCCATTCATCTTTATTTTGGTGTGAGAACCCACTTTTAAACCTCCGATCATCCCCCCTGAGAGATAGATCCGTTTGTGATTCTCTTTCACAGGAATCTGAAATTCAATCATTAAAGGGAGTGATAGATAAGCTGTGGAGAGTTTTGATTTTGAAAGTCCGGTTGAATTGAGCGTTACAGGTTTTACCTGCCCACCATTATTTTCAATGGTAAACGGATTTGAAAACCGGTAATCATTATAGGTCAGTCCAAGTCCGGTGACCAATCCTATATTTTTATTATTCTTCTGTAATCCGAAACTATATTGAAGGAAATTAATCCCAACCTCGAACGATTTGTTCTGGTTCAGATCCATAAAATTGGGTGTAAACCCTTGGTAATTAACATTGGCAAATGAGTTGATTCCCATTTCAAACCCGGCCCAGTGTCCTTTAAATTTAGCCGCATGGCCTGTCCAGGCTTCGAATTCCTGATCATCAAGATGTTCAAACCTGATATCCGAATTATGTCGTCCGTCACATATGATTATGGCTCTGCGACCGATTCTCACCTTTACGGTATCGCTTTTGCCCTCCTTAACATTAACGATATTGTTACCAACCTTAACGTCTGTTTGATGACCGCTGCCGTCAGCGACAGTCACTACATTCTTTCCAAGTACTTTTACCCTGACGGTATCCTGGGATTTTAAACCATTTAAACTTAAAATGTAAATAAGAATTAGGGCTAAAACTGATTTTTTCATTTGATAAGATTTTGATATTATCTCAAAGACGAAGAAGCAAGTAAAACGTTGCAATTTTTTTTAAAAAACTATACAAAACCAATATTCTTCGCAGCAAATGCGCCACTCAGCTGAATCATTGCTTCACTCTTTACCAGGTCAACATTGCTTATTGTACTCCAGAAACGGATATTGATAGTGCAGGTTTCGGGTGTCACTTTGGTAAATAAGATCACAGGGATTCTTTTTGATATGACATTGGGGATTGTTTTAATGGTAGTGTTAATCACTTCATTAATTACATTGGCATCCAATTCTTTCCCAGAAAGGGAGAATCTTAACATCACCCTCTTCTCGTTGTTACTGTAGGTCCAGTTGACGATATTTTGAGACAGGATATTTCCGTTTGGAATAATTACATCGGCACCATCGGCAGTGGTCAATGTACTTGAACGTAATCCAATCTCTTTTACCTTACCCGAACGTCCGCTAACTTCGACCTCATCGCCTATCTGTAAGGAACCATCAAATATCAAAATGATACCCGACACAAAGTTATTTACAATATTCTGTAACCCCATACCGATGCCAATACCCAGGGCTCCAAGTAAAAAGGTAAGTTTGTCAATAGGTAATCCTGATGCGGCAATTGCTAAAAGGTAACCACCAATCAATACAAGCAGGCGTGTAATAAGAAGACGGGAATGCTGACCTTTGGATATGGTGATATCTTCAGCTTCGGCACCGGTCTCCCCGTAAAAGAAACTCAATAGCCGTTGCAGGATATGCGCAAACCAAATAATAATGAAAAACAGGATTACACTGATGAGTTGAAAGGAGATGCTTCCTATTGTTCTTACGCTGGTGAGTGCATCTTTAATTGAGGCACTGATGCTATGATAGATGTTTAAATTGGAGGTGACCATGATCAGCCAGATCATCACCGCCACAAAAATCACCGGGATTTTGATTTTGTCAACAACGGCACTTGTGTCAAATGGTTTGTCAATGCCTTTTGACAGACGACTACTATGTAGTTGTATTACAATTATTTCAATAATTACATCCACAAAAACAGGTAAGATAATGGCCTGTGTGACAGCAAAAATGGCGGCGATCCCAACTATGCCCGACAATGAGAATCGTCCGAAAAGATTAAACAGAATTCCCAAACCGGCTAAAACTACTCCTGAGATGGCTGCAGATTTAATAAAACGGGAATAGGGTAATTTCAAATCAAGTGATTTATTGAAACGCAAGGCAAATACGATAATGACTGCATGGATGGCCAGCAACAATATCCGTTCAAGAAATACAGGTTCCAGAAACAAAAAGGCAAGGACATCGGTAACAAATAATGTTACCAAACCCAACCAGTTAATAAGGAAGGATTGATCTTTGCTTTTTAGGAGAATAACAGTTGAGGCGATGAGCAAGAGCAGGTATATCATCGAAATGTAAGAGGTAGGGGCATAGGCATCGAATAATGGCATAAGGCACAGCAGCAACACCAACAGAGAAAGGATGGGGAAGTTATTGAGGTATTGAAGGTGCAAATAGTTGTAGGAATCCGTTTGTTCCCTAAGTTTTTTCAGAAGTTTTCTTTTCAGGAACAGCCAGATAAAAAGGACAATCCCCAAAAAGAATATCAGTTTTCGTTCACCCGATGTCTGACTGATATAATAACCGATTGCATTCTTTTCGCTACCAAATAAACTTACTCCATCTTTGGAGGTTTCCTGTCCTGAGGTTTCACCAGCTCCTTTTTCCCATAAACGACTTACTTCAGGTCCAAATAATTTTGGTACAGACTTATCCATCCGGCTTTCCAAAATGTTGAGCATCCCTGAGAGGTTAACCGAATTATCGGATAATTTAACTTTCAAAATATTCAGGCTGTCAATATTGGCTCGTGTAATACTGTCGGTTCTGTTATACTTCCGCTCCAATCGACTCAGTTTTTTGTCAAAGGCGGTTCGTAAATCCTTGTTTGCATACAATTTCCTGAATACTGAATCGGAGAGTGCTCCATTAAGATGTTGTTTTGCATGATACTCTTTTTGGAACAATTTTTCAATTATCGCCTGAATCCGGTCGGTTTCATTGTCGAGTTTGGAAGTAAAACTGAGGTAAAGATATTGGTTTTTAATGTTGAATACCGCATGTCGGCCTCTAATGTTTTGGCGAATCAACCCAATGTCATTGGTCATAGTACCGATTCTTCGGGACATTTTCACTACTTCATACCCTAATTTGGCACTATCTCCAACTGCATTTAAATGATCATTCACCCGTTCGATACTCAAGGTATAATCGCTCATGGTAAGTGAGTCACTCGGTAACCCCATTTTTTGAAATAGCAGTCTGGTTGTATCCGATTTAGTCCGCACTCTTCCGGAAAAAAAAGAGTTCTTACCTGCATTAATTGTATCTGTTAACGGATTGGATGCAAAAATTCCCATACCAGCAAAAAGAAGCGACAGGGAAACGACGAATCGTCTCATAACGAATTGTTTTTAATAATCAAAACTACTTCCACCCAAAAACTCCCTTAATACAGAGGTAGGGGGAATCTCATCCTCGGGAATGGCCTCAAAATACGAGATAAAGATTAACAGACGAACCGCTTCTGCATATTCGGGGGTGTTTTCTTTTACCTGCTTAAGTAATGGACTTGCATGTTTCTTGATGACCGCAAGTTCGTATATCAATGCTGAATTAAACATGATATCGGCATTCTCCTGGAAAGGAAAGATATGTTTCTCCTCGCCACGTCGTACACTGGGCCACCGTTGAATGGTTGTGTGTGCATCATAACCACGGTATTTACTGTCGCGGATTATCCTCCTCAGTAAACGGTTATCGGTAGTTGGAACGTAGGTATGTTCATCTATCGAAATCTGGGTCAACGCTGATACAAAGATGCGGTAAGTCTTCTCAGGATCGATTCGGGGTGTCAATGCGGGATTTAGCCCGTGAATACCTTCTATAATGAGGATATTATCCTTCTCCATCTTCATCTTCTTTCCGTTGAAGTTGCGTTGACCCAGGTGAAAATCAAACCGGGGTACCAGCATCTCCTCGCCGGCCATTAACCGTAAAAGAAAGTCATTAAAATAGGGGACATCTATGGCATCCAGCGCTTCGAAATCGAGATTCCCCGATTCGTCTTTTGGAGTAAGGTCACGGTTTACAAAAAAATCGTCAACCGAGACTTCAAGAGCGTGTAATCCATTTACTGCCAGTTGAATACCTAGTCGGCGGCTAAAGGTTGTCTTTCCCGAACTGGAGGGGCCGGCAATAAGGACAATATTGACCTTATCCCTCTTTTGTGTGATCGCTGTGGCAATTTCGACAATTTTCTTCTCATGCAGTGCTTCTGAGATCTTAATGATATCGCTGTGTTTCGATGTCCGTTTGACCGCATTCAGCCTGGGGATATCCTCCACCCCCAGAATTTCAGCCCATTTCTTATGTTCCCTGAAGATCGCAAAAAGTTTGTCCTGCCTGATTGCCGGTTCCAATACCTCCGGATTGTCAACCGGGGGGAAACGGAGCAGAAAACCGTCATAATATTTTTCAATACCAAAATTGTGCACTCCCCCCGTTGAGGTAAGCATATGTCCATAGAAGAAATTGATATGTTCACCTAATAAGAAAATTGGGGCATAGAGTCTGCCATAGTTGCCAAAAAGCTCGGCTTTCCGGTTTAGTCCATTGGTTTGCAGCATGGCAATAGCCGTTTCGGCAAGTATCATTTTTCTTTGGATGGGGATATCCTTCCGGATGATTGACCACATCTCCTCTTTGATCATCCTCGCGTCCTCAATCGAGAAGGGGTGTTCCATCCCTTCGATCTCACAATAATACCCTTTTGAAATAGCATGATCGATTTTAAGATGGACATTGGGCCATAGATTCCGAACTGCAGCATAGAGTATGAACGAGAGGGTACGCAGGTACATGCGCTGTCCATCGCGGCATGAATAATCGATGAACTCAATCATACGTGGTTTAACCAACTCATAATCCAAAGGTTTCGGACGATGATTCACATAAGCCCCCAAAATTGGTTTTAGGGTTTCGACTGAAAGTGAATGAGCGATCTCAGCCAGGGTTGTTCCAAGTGGAAATTCACAGTCGGTATGTGAATTCATACACTTGATTTCAATATTCTTTGCCATGATTCCTTTTGTCAATTAATCTAAAGAAGCCACAAGATAACTTAATTTGATTAAATGAGGATAAAAAAAATGGATAATTATACAATCTTACATCTTTAAAACGACATCAGGTTATTCAAACTAATTATTTGCTTTCTGATCTCTTCCCAGTTTTTCTTTGCCTCAGCCTCTGGCGGAATATTACTGATTTTAAGCGGACTGAAAAAACAGGGAATCGACATTGAGGCCCTCACAAAAAGGGAAGGATTTTGCTGCATATAATCAGGCCGGTAAAGCGGGGCTATTCCCGGAAATTCAACTTCAGTCTCCATGGTAAGATCTGCGGTAATGATCACCAGACGTGGCTTTAATTCATCTATCGTTCTGGAAATACCTTTGCGGTTGGTCAAATCGGGTGGTATTTTAATAAACCGTTCATTCAGATCGGCTAATGTTTTTATCCCGTTTTGCCTTTTCAACCAGCGCCTTAATAAAATCTTTTGAATCACTGTCCCCATTAACAAAGTCATAAAGGTTTTTATTGACAAGCACCTCCATCACCTTATTCGATTTGGGTTGTGAAATATCTCCCAATCCGGCAGGTAGCATGGCATTAATTAATCCGGTTGAGGTTCCGGCAAGACTAAAAAAACAGATCCCCATCTGCTCCGGTATCCATGTTTAACCAATTAAGTCAACACCCAGCACACCAACCGCCTTCCTGTACCAATTTCACCTATTGTCTGCCTGAGCTATCCACAAGATCGGAAAAATGTTTCTGATCCACTTGATCATTCTTCATCCGGGAGAGGAGGTGAACCACTTCCGGATGATACGTAAAATCTTTTGCCTCCATATGCACTTTACATTGATTTTATCGATATTAACCTGCGCCTTCAGCAGCAGCTGGTTTACTTCTTGTCGTTTTTTCCTTTCCGACAATCAGATCCATTGATTTCTGAGCCAGTCTTTCAGTAAATCCGGAAGCAAAGGCGATGGCAAAATAATCGAGAGGTGTTGAGATCTTAAAACTGAAAAGTTTAATGCCATCTGCAACCGATGAACGTAGCAACAAAAAAATAAATATTGAAAAACCGGCACCAATAAAGATCTTACTTAGAACAACCACCTGACTACTGCTAATCTCCTTTATCCTGGATGATTGGGTCAGATTTCGGGTTGAAATGATGGCACTTGTTAAGGCGCCAAGAAGTCCGAAAAGAAGGACGCCGATAATATTTTCAGTGAGATTGAGAACCGGTTCTGACGATTGGCTGCACAAATTAAAATAAAATAAGAAATAACCTACAATGGTAATTAATACAAGAAAGAGCAAGGCGGACAATAACCAGAACAGATTATGCGTCAGTCGATTCATATAATACTGATTGTTATAGTGCTCATCTTTTAATTCAGCCGCCTGATAAAGAACTTCGGCATCAGGGGTGTCAGTAACCTCCCCTTTCTTACTTCCCAGTAAACTGAATATTCCATCTCTTCGCCATTCATTTAATTTGTCGGCTTCCTTACAGATTGCCCTGGCAGTGGCAAGCCTTTCGTGTTTGTTCAATCCAAATATTTCCAGCCGCTTTGCTGAATGAAAACTTTTCCATCCCTCGTCGATCTTATATTCGCGGAGATATTTTTTGGCCTGTTCAAGTAGGACATGAGACTGAAGCGCCCATTGCTCATTGGTGCTATTGGTTTCAATGATCCGTTTTTGAAGTTGAGGTTCATAGCAGGCAATATCACCTGCAAGACGTGAATATCGTGGAGCATATTCCAATGTCGATACTCTGTTCAGGGTTAATTTCAATCTTTGCCACATCGTTTAATCTGGTTTAAATGAGTAAAATAGTCATGAGCTAATCGTATTTTTAAGGGTGATTAATGCCTCTGCAATAGCTTTTGGATCGATTTTCACAATGGCATTACCCAAAGTCACGACAGAACCAGCAATATTGATCCCCTTTTGAACATCCTGAAGTGTTTGGAAGGTATTTTGCATTTTGATTTTAAGCTCCCTGATCACAGAAAGTGAAGATTGAACATCATCAAATACCAGGGTGGCCGATAACGTGTAGAAATCGTCAGCGAACTTAAGTATTGACTGATGCAAATCCTTAATTTCCTTATTTTGCCGGCCAGAAATTGCGGCAAAATTCTGCTCCCTGTAGGTCTCGAGGGCCTCAGCCATTTCCAAAAAATGATTGGCAAGTTCGTTCACCTGCTGAGCAGTTAATTTTCCCATTTTATTTATTTGCTATTTTGTTAAATTCAGAGATCAGATCCTGAATATCGCTGGCATAACTGATCGCCACCTCTTTAAATTCATCACCATTCATCTTACCGATATTGTCGACAAGCTTCTGATGCCCTTCGGCTAACTTTTTCAATGTTTTGGAATAGGTGAGGAGCTCTTTCTCTCTTTGCTCAATTTTATCGGTGAGCTGGTAATACTCTTCAACAGCTTTTCTTTTATCGTATGTGGAGAGTGTTACATCTTTGGTCAGATCGAAATAGATCTCCTTAATTGCCTGTTTTTGAACCTTGAGTTTTCCGATAAGATTTGCTGATAAGTTGAAATCCAGAACGCCCATTAATTCCTTTATTGGCTCGTTACCTGCTTTCAGGAATTTCTTTAGTTGATGGCCGCGGTATTTGTCGGTGAAAGCCCTGAGAAGGATTCCTGAAATATTTGAATAAGCCTCAATCTGAGTCTTTTCAAGGCTAAAAGAGCCATATTTAAAAGCAGTGAGTGGTTTGGATAAGGGATCGGTCTTATAGCTGGTCAGCTTATTGTCGGATAGTTTTACTAACCCCTCAAAATATCCCTTAACGGCGTGATAGATGATTGAAGTTACGCTGTCGGCCTTCTCGTTGGCTTTACAGTCGCAGATCTGAGGATCGAGAATAAGGTTCGTTATGGATTGATTGTGGCAGTTATCGAGGCAGTTCTGTTTGAAACTATACTCCAGGTCTTCAAATTTCAGGGTACTTTCCAAAGCTGACGAAGAGAAAGCATTGATTGTTTTAAGATTGATACATCCATTTAATCCAGCTGTCAAAAGGAGGATTGGAAGATAAATTTTGAAAAATAGCCTTATCATAACCTTGATATTTTAAAACTATTCGTCGATTATACCATATCTCAGAATTAAGTTTAGCTGCTGTAATCAATAAACCCTGCGCTAATGGTGTTTATTTTACGTTTTAGTTCCGCCACACCGAGCCCCTCGCGGCTCCCCTCAATATTTGTATTCCCCTCAATTGTTTGAATATAACCATCTCCGACACCTTTTACGATCCCGGTGTGTCCCTTACCACCTCCATGATTCATGATAAAGATAAAACCGGGTTTAATGAGCGATGAGTTGTGAGTGGCAGTCAGGCGGGAAATTTTCTTTCCTTTTGTCCTGTTCCAATGGTCCAGACACCCACCGGTCCTGATCAACGGATTTTTGATATTCAGTGATTTGGATGCTTCATTAAAGCACCAGTAAACGAACGAGGCACACCATGGATCACCTGGAGAGCAACCAGCACTTGCCAGATATTGTTCAACCTTCACTCCTCTGTTTGAACCAGGTGGATCTTCCAGAACACCAATCTGTGAAGCTGCAATTTCGAGTACTTTTGAGAAAAGGGGGTTGGATTGAGATACTGGCTGGGGAGTATCCTCAATAGTCACAAAAAGAGCCGCCCAACTGATTGGTCCAAGTTTCCCATCAACGACTAGCGGATTTCCAAAAGTGTCTCTTGTCTGAGACTGGAATAACCTGATGGCACTCTCAGTTGACACCCCAAAATCACCATCAACTTCCAAAATTCCAAAACCACGATCGTTAAGTTTCGTCTGGATGGCTCTGACGATCTCCTGGTTTTTCTCACCCCTTTTAATTAATCTGCCCGGATAGTTCATACTTAGAATAGGTAAAATTAATATTGATTATTAGGTTTTGCCCTGCCAGTGTTTGATAATTAATAAGATAAAGGTGTAATTTGTTACCAGACAGAAGCTATAAAATTTGCAATATTACCTATTGTACGCAGTCAGCTTCAAAAGGTTGCAATTTTGTAGTAATAAAATTGGAAGTTATTCCTACAATCGCCTAAATCATTAAAACCGAATTAGTTTAAATTTGCACCAAATCACATAATATAACGATGAGAAAACTGGTATTTGCAACAAACAACGATCATAAACTTCGGGAGTTAAGGGAAATTCTTTCTTCAGAATTCGAATTATTGAGTCTGAATGACATCGGTTGTAACGACGAAATCCCCGAAACCGGACCGACACTTGAGATTAATGCTGCCCAAAAATCTTTTTATATCTGGAACAGGTATGGAATTAACTGCTTTGCTGACGATACCGGACTTGAGGTCGAGACCCTTATGAACGAGCCCGGAGTTTATTCCGCACGATATGCAGGAGAAGATCGAAGTGCTACTGCCAATATGTTGAAGGTTTTGGAAAAACTTGCCGGTGAAACAAATCGTAAAGCACGCTTCAGATGCGTGATTTCACTGGTAACAGAAGGGGTGGAGAAGCAGTTTGAAGGGATTGTTGAAGGTCAGATTCTTACCAAAGCACAAGGTGAGGCGGGATTCGGGTACGATCCGATTTTTATGCCTGATGGTTACCACCTTTCCTTTGCTGAAATGGCGGCTGAAGAGAAGAACCTCATCAGCCACCGGGGGCGTGCAGTGAAGAAATTAATTGATTATCTGAATCATACTAAATAATAAGAGATACATTTGCCAGCTGGTCCTAAAAGCAGGAGGGTTGCTGGTATCTTGCTTCCTCTATTTTTTACCAAATGTTAATTCATCAAATGAGCGTCATACGGCGATTAGTTTTATTTTTTTTGATTGGAGCATTGGCTTCCAATCAGGTTCCGGCGAATAATTGGCGCTCTTATTTGTCGTATTACCAAGTTATTGGAGTTGTACAGGGCGATCAGAAGATCTTTGCGGCCAACGCAAATGGACTCTTTTCCTATCTTGCTTCCGATAACAGTTTTGAAACCTGGTCACGCGTGGAAGGGCTGTCGGATTCGGGGATTTCGGCCATGGGATGGTCTGCTTCAAAAGCTGGCCTTCTCATTGGTTACTCGAATGGCAATATTGACTTGCTTACCGGAAATACCATTATTAATCTGCCTGACCTCAAACTCAAAACTTCTATTCCTGCCCGATCAATTAATCATATTTTTTGTGAGGGCGATTTTGCGTGGCTAAGCTGTGATTTTGGTATTGTAAAGATAAATTTGAAAAGGTGGGAAGTAGCCGAGACATGGATTATTGGAGCTGAGGCTTCGCAAATTTCTGTAAAAGAGGTTGCAGCTGACGAGTTCTACTTCTGGGCTGCCACGGGATCAGGTATCTTCAAGGCAGAGAGAAATAATCCCAATTTGCAGGATTACCATAACTGGATTTTGCAGGATCAGCTTCCGGTATACCAGAAACAATTCAATTCAATTGCTATATTTAACAAGCGGGTTTATGCCTGCGATGCAAACGAGAAGATCTATTCATTTGACGGACTAACGTGGCAGATGATCTATCCCTCGATCACAGGGGTACGGAGAATTAAATCATCTCCTACGACATTGTTGTTGGTTTGTAGTGGACATGTTGAATTAGTCGGATCCAATGGGCAAACTACGATTGCCAACTATGGTGTCCTTACCCCGGTAACTTCAAAAATTCATCCCTCTGATGCACTGATCAGCACTTCAGGCAATCTGTGGATCGGGGATGGCACCTTTGGATTGATTCAAAGAACGGGTAATGGATCTTATAATTCAGTGGTGCCTTCGAGTCCTGCTGATAATTATTCACGCCGGTTGACGATATCAGGGTCCGGTTTATATGTTGCCACAGGGGTGGAGGATGCCGCCCTGGAGGCAGTTCCCGCCGAAATT
This sequence comes from Prolixibacteraceae bacterium, assembly GCA_963675995.2. GTDB lineage: Bacteria > Bacteroidota > Bacteroidia > Bacteroidales > Prolixibacteraceae > JAAFHB01. The sequence continues at coordinate 1,663,044 of CAXXIY010000001.1, forward strand.
CACCGGTTACAGGATCAGCATTGGTTTTCGCTTAACGAGTTTACCGATGCCAATTTATCAGGCTTAAAAAATATTACCAGAGTTGTCCCTTCGCCGACCAATCCGGATCATTTTTGGGGAGCAACAGCTGAACATGGTTTACTTGAATTTAATGGACATAAAATTGTTAAAAACTATAATTCAAGTAATTCTGCTCTTGCATCGTACAATGGAGTCTGTAAAACCAGTGGATTAATTGTTGATGCCGCCGGTAACTTATGGTTGACCAACCCTTCGGTGAAAAACCAATTGCACGTGATACAACCGGACGGTACCTGGAAATCGTTCACCTATCCGGGAATTGATAATCAATTTGTTGCTGCAGGCGAATTAATTATTGCCAAAACTGGTACGAAATGGATTGTTGTTAACAATTCGGACCTTTTTGCACTACGTACCGGTAATACGATCGACAATACGAGTGATGATCTCTTTAAAAAGAGTTCGGTACGAAGCAAATTTTCCAATAGTGAAACAACAGTCATCAAGGGGTTTAACCAGATCAATGCCATATGCGAAGACCAAAATGGTTATCTTTGGGTAGGAACAGAGAATGGAATTGTCCTTTACTACAATCCTGAAGCGCTCTTTGGAAATAATGAGTTTTACGGAGTGCAGCCATCGGTTGATCTTGGAGATGGACTTTATCATCCCCTTCTTGAAAATGTAATTGTTAGCGCTATTGCCGTAGACGGCGGCAATCGTAAGTGGATTGGAACGACCAACTCGGGGGTGTTTCTGTTTTCGGATGACGGTACAAAAATGATCTACCATTTCAATACCGATAATTCACCCCTCTTTTCAAATCAGGTTAACAGTATTGCCATCAATGGACAGAACGGTGAGGTTTTTATTGCCACCACGGGCGGTTTAATCTCCTGGATGGGAAATGCAACAGCTGGTGACAACACGTTTCAACATTTATACGTTTGGCCAAATCCCGTTAGGGAAACTTATCATGGCGATATTACCATCGATGGGCTCATTGCCGGATCGTCTGTGAAGATTACCGATGTAGCCGGGAACCTGGTTTATAAAACAAATTCAAACGGAGGACGTGCCATCTGGAATGGGAAAAGGGGAAATGGAGCGAGGGTAAGCACAGGTGTTTACCTGATTTTTTGCTCCGACAACGAAGGGAACCATTCGCGTGTCATAAAACTATTGTTCATTCATTGAAAAAATGCTTCAGAAATCACGAGGAGTCGTTCTACACAGCATCAGGTATGGTGATAATGGTTTGATCACCACCATCTATACTGAGGTTTTTGGCCGGATGTCGTTTATTATGCAGGGAATACACCGAAAGAATTCCCCGGTAAAGGCGAATCTTCTGAGTCAATTCTCCCTTTTAGAGATGGAAGTTGATTTTAAGCCAGGGAGGGAGTTGCAAAGGGTGAGAGAGATAAAAAATATTTCCCCTTTTGGATCTGTTCCATATGAGATTGCCAAATCGACCCAGGCACTTTTTCTCGCTGAACTATTACATAAAGTGCTTCGGGAAGAGGAATCGCGTCCCGATTTGTTTGAATTTCTCTTCCACTCAATACAGGTGCTCGATTTAATGGAAGATGGGATCGGCAATTTTCACATCATATTCCTGATTCAACTATCACGCTATTTAGGATTCGCACCGACAAACAACTATTCCGATTTGAATCCCATCTTCGACATGGTGGCAGGGAAATTTGTCGCAATACCACCCAATCATCCCTGGTTTTTGAAGGTTTTTGAAAGTTCAGTTATCTCGAAGCTGCTTGGAATGAACTATCAGAATTCATCAGAATTCAAGCCAGATCAGCCTTTACGGAGTGTTTTACTACAATTCATTCTGGACTATTTTGGACTTCATCTTGGGAATAAGATCAATTTAAAATCATTAGAAATACTGAAGGAAATTCTTCATTAACAGTTAAGTAGATACATATTAAACGAAAAATTCAGAATTGATATATTCTGAATGATCAAAAATGGATGATACGATAAAAAATATTGCTATTTTTGCAGCTAGCAATTGAAGACAATAAAATGGGTTCATCAAAGATTCCGACTCCGAAGAAAAATTCCTTAACGACGATTCTCGAAATTGCCGGGGAGGTTCATGCAATTGACTTGGCTATACCCATGTCGAACCTCGCCTGCCCTGAAAAACTCATAGATTTGGTTAGCAAAAATATGAGGCTTGGGAATAATGATTATTCTCCGGTCGAAGGTGTAGAGCAGTTCAGAACGCAAATTATAAATTTAGTAAACAGGCAGAACAATACCACGTTCAATCCTGCAACAGATATTACAATTACCGCAGGGCCGGCGCAGGCGATGACTACGGCCATCAGTACTTTTGTAAAAGAGGGCGATGAGGTGATCATTTTTGAGCCGGTACAGGAGTCGTATGCCCCGTTTATAGAGATGAATGGGGGGCGTCCGATTTTTGTGATCCTGAAGGCGCCCGATTTCCGTATTGACTGGGAAGAGGTGAAGAAGCTAGTTACCTCAAAGACTAAAATGATCATTATCAATAATCCACAGAATCCGATTGGTAGGATTTTTAGTGAAGAAGATATTGACCAATTAAAAAGGATGACCAATGGAACCAGATTAGTCATTCTGAGCAATGAAGTTTTTGATAATATCGTATTTGATAATCTTAAATTCCATAGTCTGGCCTCCGTACCCGATCTGGCAGCAAAATGCCTGATCGTTTCGAGTTTTGGTCCCGTATTCAATATTACCGGTTGGGGAATAGGATATATTTTTGGTCCTGAAAGATTGATGAGTGAATTCAGAAAGATTCAACAGTTTCAGGGATTTAGCGTTAATACTCCTGCGCAGTTTGCACTGGCTGAATTTTTACAGGACGGTCCGGATTTTGTTTCAATATGTAAAACCTATCATCGCAAAAGGGATTTATTTGTCTCGCTGTTAAAAGGTAGTAAGTTTGAGCTGGTGCCTACACAGTCGACTTTTTATCAGATTTTGGATTTTAGCAAGATATCTGATGAAACAGATATCGATTTTGCAACCAGGCTTATCCATGAATATGGGGTTGCAACTGTTCCATTTTCGGCATTTCAGCATGAGAAAACCAAAAATCAACTTCTTAGAATATGCTTTGCCAAACCCGACGAAATACTCGCAGAGGCTGCCAAAAGACTTAAAAGCGTACCTGTAAACCTTCATCATTAACAGAGCACCACTGAGTAAGGTGTGTGTTTTGGACCGATTCAAAAAAAGATTACATTCGCCCCATAAATATATTTCCGGGCCTCATAGTTCAAGGGATAGAACGGAAGTTTCCTAAACTTTAGATTCGCGTTCGAGTCGCGGTGAGGCTACAGAAAAAACCCAACCATCTGGTAATCAGAGGTTGGGTTTGCTGTTTTTAGCCATTTGTGAAATATAAAAATAAAAACAGTGAGGGTATTTGGGATCGTTGACTGAAAATTGGTTAAGTTATTTCTTTATGTTTAATCTTATCAATGTTGAGTTAAGGACTTTCCCTTAGTTCAAATGGAATTCAATAAATACCTGTTTTCTATTCACAATGATTTTAATCACCTATCAGATAATTGGCTACATTTGTCACGGAGATAAAAACAAATTAATACGGATTATTATGGAAATTATATATGAGAAGATTATAGTTTCTCATAACTATTCATTCATTACCCGAAAATTACAGTTTGCTTCAAATTCTACTAAGATCCATTCCCATTCGAATTTTGAGCTTAATTATATTGAGTCAGGTTCCGGTAAAAGGATCATTGGCAACAATATTACGGCCTATACGAAAGGGGATCTGGTTCTTTTAGGTCCTCACATTCCTCATTGCTGGGATAACTTTGCAACAGAACAGAATAGTGTTTCGGAAAGGATCGTCACCCATTTTAATGAAAATATAATAACTTCCGATTTCTTTAATATCCCTGAATTAGAGCAGATTGTTGTGCTTATGAAAAGTGCCAGCAATGGCATATGGTTCAAAGGAAAAAAGACTGAGAAAGTTGCGAAAACCCTCCATAAAATGGTGTCATTAACCGGGCTTGAGCGATACATCCATTTACTGGAAGTTTTTCACCTTCTGCTCCAGATAGAGGACCGGGAGATGCTTGTAATTCCCACAACTCCAGTCTCAAACACTTTTGATTCGGATCTTGATCAGATCAATAAAATCTATGAATATGTGTTTAATAATATTCAGACGGGAGTTTCACTTGGCGACGCGTCTGCATTGGTCTATAAAGAACCGGGTTCATTTTGCCGGTATTTTAAAAAGAAAACCAATCAGACCTTTATGGACTATGTCAAGCATGTTCGTATTGGACTTGCTGCAAAGTTATTGGCTGAATCTGACAAGCAAATAACACAAATCTGTTACGAATGCGGTTACAATAACCTGGCGAATTTTAATCATTATTTCAGGGATATAATGAAGCAGACCCCCTCAGAATATCGCAAGAATTTTAAATAATTTTGTAAGGGAAAGAATATTGATCCGGAGTTGAATTTTGAAATCATACAAATCACAGGATGATGAACTTCTAAAATTTGTTCTTATGCAAACAAAAGTTTTGAGTGTAGTAATTCTGCTAATCTCTTTGAGCTTTTTCTCTTTCTCTAATGCCCTTGCAGGCGAACCTGTTCCCGGGGCGGAAATTTTAATTGAGCAGGAACCCGGCGATATACCCATTGCCAACGCTGTAACAAATAAAGATGGGGAATTTAAGTTCTCGTTTCCTGATGGAATGAAAATCCCGAAGTCGGGGACCTTTAAAATTACCATCACGCCACCTCATGACCTGAAAAGATCTTTGGCGAAAAAGCTCTCCGGAATGGAAAAGCAGACGATTGAGATCCCGTTCAAAAGGAAGGATGGTCCAAAATTCAAATTTGTCGTGACCTGGGAACCTAAGACCAAAAGTAACAGGGGTGGTTTTGCAGTCAGTGGCAGAAGTAACGCATAAGCATGAAAATAAGGGCGATTATCTTCGGTTCAACAGGTATGATTGGCCGGGGAGTTTTACAGGAATGTCTGGTCAATGAACGGGTCGAATCTGTTTTGGTAATCAACAGACATCCGGGAAATGCAATCCATGATAAGTTGAGAGAAATTGTTCTTTCCGATTTTTTTGATCTGGCTGCAATAGCGAATGATTTGGCCGATTATAACACCTGTTTCTTTTGTCTCGGCGCCTCTTCTTCAGGGTTAAATGAGTTGGGATATTACAAAATTACCTATGAATTAACGATGAGTGTTGCCAGAAAGCTATTGGAAATCAATGAAGAGATAGTATTCTGCTATATATCAGGTGCCGGAACTGACAGTTCTGAGAAAGGTAGAACAATGTGGGCAAGGGTAAAGGGGAAAACAGAAAACGACTTATTAAAATTGCCATTCAAAGCTGTTTACATGCTCAGACCAGGCTATATACAACCGCTGAACGGGATAAGATCGAGAACCCGACTTTATAATTTTGTATACGCTATTTTCAAACCCTTCTATTTCCTATTAAGGCATTTTGAAGGAATTGTGACCGATACCACAACCTTGGGAAAAGCGATGGTTACTTTAGCCTATACCGGGAGTGATAAGGCCATACTGGAGAGCAGGGATATCAATGAAATCGTAAAAAAAGCCGGTGTATGAACACCAGCTTTATGAAACTTAACCGTTTTAGTTTTTAAACTTAACTGTTTTCTGGATTTAGGGTTTGAGTTTCAGAAGTTTCATCATCTTCTTAGCGATGTCAGTATTTTCCATAAATCCTGTAAATTGTTCAGCCCCGGGACCAAAAGCATATACAGGTACAGCAACACCGGTATGTTCACCCGATGTGTATTTAGCTGTCACCATCCCGGTTTTGTAATCACCGCCATTGATGGTCATTCCTCCCGTCTCGTGGTCTGCAGTAACAATGACCAATGTTTCGCCGTTTGAAGCTGCAAATTTAAGGGCAGCGCCAATAGCCCTGTCAAAATCGAGCGTTTCGAGTACCACACCGGGTGTGATATTTTCGTGGGCCCGAAAATCAATTTCCGAACCTTCTACCATCAGGAAAAATCCTTTATTGCCTTGAGAAAGGAGACGGATTGCAGTTTCGGTGGCAGGAACAAGCACTTCGCCCCGTTCAGGCATCGGGGCATCGTGTTCCTGAGCTGTGAATCCGGCTAATTTCCCTGATTTAACTTTCTGAATATCCGCAATGTTGTATAAAACCTGATATCCTTTATCTTTCAACTCCCTGCTCAGGTTCCGTCCATCTTTACGCACCTCGAAGTTTTTTATTCCGCCACCAATGAAGACATCAATATTGGTTTTTAAGAAATCAGCCGCAATATCTTCATAATTTCCCCTTGAAGCGGTGTGAGCAATAAAGGAGGCCGGTGTGGCATGGGTGATGGCAGATGTAGAGACAAGACCAGTTTTGAGTCCGCTTTTTTCGGACAGATCACGAATCGAAGGAACCGATTTCTTATCGGGATCGATACCGATAGCACCGTTATAAGTTTTAACTCCTGTTGAGAGTGCCGTACCTCCGGCAGCAGAATCTGTGATATAGTCAGAAGATGAATAGGTCTTTGAGAATCCGATATGTTTAAAATTTTCCAGGAATAAATGACCCCTGTTGGCTGTCATTGCAGAATAAACATGAGCAAGCCCCATCCCATCACCAATCATCAGGATGATGTTTTTCGGATTTTTTTTGCTCTTTGACTGAGCATAGTACTGAACGTCATAGGAAGGACCCCCGGAATATATTTCTTTTAAGGCCTTATTTTTCGGATCTTTATATTCTTCCTGGCTAAAACAGGAGAAGGAGACAATGGTTGTTAATAAAATACTAACTAATAACTTGTTACCATGGCTTAAATGAATTCTCATATTTGCTATTATTAAATATTAAAAGTTTACAATCTGCAATTTGGATAATCACCTGAATTACTTTTTATCATCCTGATCAAGCAGGCCTGCTTCCATTCCAGGTCGGAGTACTACCGGATGATGTTTCTTTTGAATACGCATATTGATCATTTCAACCAAAAGCGAGAAGAAGACAGCAAAATAGATATACCCTTTTGGAACTTCAACATGAACTCCTTCCAGAACGAGCATAAAACCGATCAGGATCAGGAAGGAGAGCGCCAGAATTTCGAGTGTCGGATGGCTGGCAATAAATTTGCTGATTTTACCGGCGAAGAATATCATGATAAACAAGGAGATAACCACAGCGAGAATCATAATTGCCAAATGACTCGTTAATCCGACAGCAGTAAGGATCGAGTCGAAGGAGAAGACGATATCGAGCAGGATAATCTGAAGAATCACCTTTGATAAAACGGCTCCGCCACCTGAATGACCCGCTTCGTGAAGATTCTCCATTTTTGCATGGATCTCTGAGGTACTCTTTGCCAGTAAGAACAGACCACCCGCCATTAAAATTAATTCGCGTATACTAAATCCCAGATCAAAGATCTTAAACAGCGGTTCTGTCATGCTACTGGTCATCCAGGAGATAATCGTAAGAAGCGCGATCCTGAAAATAAGTGCGATACTTAATCCCAGGCGTCGGGCATATTGTTGTTTATCCGTAGGAAGTTTATTGGTAACAATCGAAATAAAGATCACATTGTCAACACCTAGCACTATTTCAAGAAAGGTGAGCGTGAGCAGCGCAATCCAGGCTTCTGCAGTAAAGAAAATCTCCATAATCTGATTAAAATGTATATACAATAATGATATTCAGGTAAATATTCTCGCCTTAGATTCGTGAACGCTTTTAAGGGTGAATACATACAAATATAAAATTTTATCCAATGATTCTAGCAATTCTTTTCAGGCCCCCAAATGTTTTAGCTTTAAAAATACGGTATTGATGCTCCTTCATTAAATAATATACGCGTCAATCCTAAAGAACGAACTGAGAAGTAACCCACAGGCAGGCAAAAATAGTAAGGGCCATGATGATTGTTGCCGTACTAAATATTTTCAGGGTAATCTCCGTTTTGATATCGGAGAATCGGGTAATTACCCAGAAATAAGAGTCGTTTGCATGAGAAATCATCATTGAACCTGCTCCCATTGCTAATGTTGCATACATCCTCCCTACCGGGGAGTCTAAACCTAACAAAGTCAACATAGGTTCGACGAAGGAAGCAGTGGTAATGATGGCCACCGTGGAAGAACCCTGTGCCGTTTTCATCAGAAATGCGATCAAAAAAGGGACAGCTAAACCCAATCCAGTTTTACCCAGAATTGTTCCTGCTTCCGTACCTATTCCGGTTTCTTTGATCACCATTCCAAACATACCTCCGGCAGCCGTTACAATAAGAATGGGACCTGCTTTCTCAATAGCCGTCTCAAAGACCGAATTCAAGGTTTTTATCCCTTTTTCAGCCAAAAGCAGGAAAGAAAAAAGAGTGCCCACAAAAAGTGCGATGACCGGTTGACCTGTAAAGAGAATTAATCTGATCAACAGATTTTGGTCCTTCCATCCAAATAAACCCATTACCGAAGTCACCGCAATAAGCATTAATGGTACGACTATGGGCAACAGCGACAGAAACACAGTGGGAAGTTTTTTTTGCGCCATCACCTCTGAAGGAAAGTCAACAAAAGCCGGCTCATAGCTTTTCCCCTTCGTCATCCGGGAGGTCCAGAAAAAAGCTGCAACGGCTCCGGGAATGGCAAATAAAATTGAGGCGAGAATAAAATAGCCCAGATTCAGATTCATAATACCTGCTGCAGCCAGTGCGCCGGGGTGGATCGGGACCAAACAATGGACTGAGTAGAGCGAACATGCCAGCACAACAGCAATAAATGGCATGGCTATTTTGGTTCTGGCACTTACAGACTTTGCTAATCCGCTTAAGATGATGTAGCCAGAATCGCAAAAAATTGGCAATCCTGCCAAAAAACCGGTCATACCCATGGCGATGGGTGCGTTTCTTTCACCTGTTTTTGTCAACAAGTAGTTGGCAATACTTAAAGCTCCTCCGGTTTTTTCAAGTACAATGGCAATAATAGCTCCAAAAATGATTAAAAAACCGATCGAACCCATGGTATTCCCAAATCCCTCCTTCAAGATCTTTACAATATCTGAATTTGGAATGGCTGTCAGTGCCAGGAAGAGCGATACCAGAAAAAGAGAGATGAAAGCGTTCAGTCTCAGGCTTGAGGTTAAAAAGATGATGGCTGTAATACTAAAAAGCACCAATAAAGAGGTGATTAGAATACTCATTTTTATTAGTTGTTTGTTTATTTTCTTTTCTGATCTTCCAACCGAAATTCCTTTTTCTCCTTCTGATCCTCCTGCATATCCTTCATATCGTCAATCAGCGGAGCATTTTTTATAGCTTTCCAGTCAAATTTCTCATCGAGCGGAGTTAATGCTTTTTCGGGATCAAAAATTCGGGGATCGACCGGAACTGCATTGTAAGGGGTAAAATCGGGTATTGGGGTAAAGAAATCGGCAAAATCGTTTGCCGCAGCATCATATTGGTTAAGATAGGGCATCCCCAGTACGTTCCAGAAGGTTTTAAAAATACTTCCAAAGCTGTAATGCACTTTCGAAACGTAGTTTTTTTTAGCGTAGGGCGAGATGACCATCAATACACTGCGATGAGCATCCATATGATCAACTCCATTTTGGGCATCATCCTCTGTAATTACGATGGCCATGTTCTTCCAGAATGGGGTATGTGACAGATATTCCACAATTCGTCCGATAGCCAGGTCGTTATCTGCCATATAGCTTTCCCGGAACGGATATCCGGCCTCGGGTCGTTCGTCTGCACCGTGATCGTTAGGAACAATCACGGTGATCATGGATGGCATATTAACCTTTGGTTTTATCCACTTTTCATCAAATTCACGGATGAACTGATGTATCCTGAACTGATCAGGGATCGCCATATTAAATGTCGGATAGGTTTTGGAAGTGCGCGTGAACATGGGTAACGGCAAGGGAAAATTGACAAAATGTTTTAGCCCGGTATATTTAAAAGTTTTGTCATAGAAGGAGGGTTCGAACATCACCCCAAATCCAAAATTGTAAAATTCTACTTTATTCCGTTCAAGATGATCCCACATCGATCCGGCTTCATTATAATCCTCAGGATAGATCGCCCCTGATGCACCGTTCATTCCAAGGCTGCCCGGCGCTGTTGATTTCGGATTGTATTTTCTGTTTCCACCATAACTTGCCGGAACTGTTGATTCGACCCACTCATTCGGATAAGTGTTTGCTAACCAGCGATGACCGTCAGCTGAAACATCTGAATCGACGTAAAAATTGTCTGAAATCGCGAATTCAGTGCTCAACTTCAGATGATTGGGCATTACCGTGGCATTCACAACTTGGGATGTTTTTTTTCTGTTATAAAAGGTCTCGCCCCGTCCATACCTTGCTAATGATGGATCTCCATCTCCCTTTTTGATCTGTCCGAAAATCTCATCATAAGTCCGGTTTTCTTTTGAGATAAATACCAGGTATTTAACAGGAGATTCTTTTTCACCTCCAAAAATCGGGATGGGATTATCTCCTCTCCGTTTTTTTACCAAATCGTAATCCTCAATAAGGTAGTTGTTTTTGATGACCTGTCGTGTCAGGATTTTCAGTTTTCCTTCATTGGGAATATCCATTACAGAAACACTCCCTTTCATCAGATTACCGATATAGCTTCCCTCTTTACCCTCTTTAAAGAACTTACCACCGTTAGGACCACTTCCATATCCTTTTGCATTACTCACTACCAGTGATTTTCCATCGGGTGTGACTTCTAATTTTGCAGGAAACCATCCGACAGGAATATGTCCTAAAACCTTCTTCGAGTGAATATCAATAACGCCAATGGCATTTACACCCGATTCAGCGACATAAAGCCTTTTTTGATCAGGTGAAACAGCAAGTCCGAAAGGAATTACACCGCGAAATTGTTTAACTGAGGGATGTAACTTAATGGAGATTTCGGCAGCTATGGTATCTTTAAGGATATCAATAACAGAAATATTATCGTTGGTTCCGTTACTTACAAAAACAGCCTGGTCGGTAACTGCGAGTGAATTCGGACTTGAGCCACCAACTGCCGGAATTCCTTCAATAACCTGTCCAACAAGAGTTCCTGTTTTAATTTTAGCCACAATTGTTGGTTGGGTCGGATCCTTTACCGAAAAGGACCAAACCGAAAAAGATTCGGGGACATTAGGGTCTCCCAATCCGGGAATATCCATCGAATCGATTCGGGTTCCCATTTTCATCTCCTGTGTTCCAAATCCGGAAGTCGGAAAATCGAGTGCCTTTTTATAATCTTTTGTTGCTTCAATATTTCCTAATTTACTGTATTCAAACATTCCAACATTTGCAACGTACACTTTCTCTCCATCGGGTGACAGAATCAATCCAAAAGGGTATCTTCCGGTTTTGGCGCTTCCGATCATCTTTTTGGATCTTGTATCGATTACAATCAAACGGAAAAGCGTCTGATCAACCGCATAGAGATAGCTGCCATCCTTACTTAGTTTTAGTTCGCCAATGTAACCATTGGGTGTTTTTTCACCGGAATCTGAAACGGAGCAATCGACAGAATCAAGTTTAGCACCCGTTTCGACTGAAAAAAGGTAAATTTTATTTTGCTGACCTCCTGATACATAGACAATTTTATTATCCGGTGAACAAGCAAGTCCCATAAACACAGAGGCCAATATTCCCCTGTTGTTCGAAGCTCCCGGAGGAACCTGCAATACTGAGGGATGGTCTGACCTTAGGTTCCTGATAATAGAAATTGAGATCGGAGCGGTACCCGAATTTGCAGTAACTGCAACTGTTCCGTCAGGGCTTATCGTCAGTCCGTATGGATGGGGCGCCACAACGATCGATTTTCCATATGGGGTAATGAAACGTCCGTTGGGGAGAACTGTTTTTCCAGCTTTATTGATGGTGGTCGGTAATGATCCGGAAGGTGAGGAAACTACACTTAATTTTGGAGTGACTTGTTGTCCGGATAAAGTGCTTCCCGACAAGCAAAGAGATAATAAAATAAGGTTTTTTAAGTTCATAAGATGATCAGTTTATATTCAATTGGGACAAATTAAGCCGGTTCAGATTCAAAATTGAGTTTTGTACTTATTCTCAAAATCATCGCAAAGAAAAAACCGGGCGCCGTCCTCGTTGATTTCCATCCCTATGATGCCAATGACGATCAATTTAACCAGTAACTTTTCCACTTTCCACCGGGGAAGTTTCGCTTTGCGTGTGAATTGATTCAGAGAGAGGTGGTGTTCCGATTCAAGTAATGATAAAAGCCGTTTCTCCTCTTCAGAGAAGCGGATAAAAACTCCCTGGGGATTCTTTTTCTGCTCCCAAACCTTTAAAAGGATCGCAGGAGCAACGATATTCTGGTCATCCCTGCGGATATAAACAAGCCATCTTCCTTCATCATTCTGAGCCTGGTAGGGGGTTTCTGAACCCTTTGGAATAACGATCTCGAGCACACTTTTTCCTTCGATATGCCACTGATGAGTCTGAAAATTAACCTGAGGTTTACTGTAAAGTTTTGCAGCTGCTTCTGCCATATAATATTCTTCGTCAGATTTTACCCCGGCGACAGAGCCATTGTCCCTTACCCCGAGAAGCAGACGACCTCCGTCGGTATTTGAAAATGCGACCATCGATCGTGCAATTTTGCGCGAGTCGTTAATACAATATTTAAAGTCCTGCCGTTGGTGCTCCCCCTCGGCAATCATTTTCAATAATTTTAAACTCATTACTTTTAATAAATAACTTTTTTAACAGCTATTTTGTTTGTGCAACTGGCTTCTGGCTGCTAGTTGCCAATTATTTGTTGCCAATTGCCAGTCGCTGGTATATCACCTTCATTACACATTGAGCGCAGTCGAAACCTAGTTGCAATTCATTGTTACCATCATAAAGGTAAAAAGGTTCAGTAAAATCCTCCGGCTTTTTCCCTCCAAATTTCTGACAAAATCCCAGTTGGAATTTCAGGCAATGTTTCATGGTCATGACCGTTTTACCATGATGGTCAGATTGTTTTTCAAAAGCCATTTCCGGATGATCGACTCCATGACGTTTAAAGAACTGAAGTGCCAGCCGGTTACTTATGTTTGCTTCATACCCAACCTCCTTGTAGGGATAAGGGAAAATATTTGGTGTATTAATAACTTGATTTGTTGATTTTTTCATTCGGATCTCGGTGATCTTCTCCAGCAAGTTGCGCCTCATCGTATTCAAAACTGAAGCCTGGAAGAAATATTTTTCAGTTCCGTTGGTTTCGACCATTTCAACAAAATAGGTAGTGCCCCCTGATTTTGAAAGTTGGTCTATGATTGTTGCTTTCGATTTAATAGTATCGCGAGCCGGATTTTTGGGAAGAACCTGGTTCATTGAGACACTGATTCCTGTTTCGTCGGTAGCCCTGAGATCAAATCCATTTTCCGACTCCCAAATCTTAATTTTTATCCCGATTTTTCTGAGGGTCAGATCATCTTTCAGCTGTTGTTGAAAAAGGTGGTCGAAATTCCGGTAGATCTTTGCTCCAGGGTAAACAGCGTTCATCTTATCGGGAAATATTTTTGTACCTTCAGCGATATTCACCTTTATACCAATGCTTTCCCCCGATTTGGAAATGAAGACAAGTCCATCGTTATTGGCGATTTTGATACTGGTTTCAAGTTCAAAATAGTTTGGAAATACACTTCTCACCTTTCCTAAATCTTCACCTAAAAATTTAGGAGAGGCAAATGAGGTAATCTCTTTTGACCTTCCGTGTAAAAAGTAGTCGGTTGCCCCACGGTTAAACGACTTAACGGGGTTTGCCTCAAAACGATAGATCACCTTTCCGGCTGAAGCTGCTTTGAATTCAGGTTGTTCTTCTAAAAAGGCATCTATCTTCTGACGGTAAAATGCAGTGATATTTTTCACATAATCGACATCCTTCAGTCGCCCCTCTATTTTTAACGATTGGACACCTGCCTCAGCCAGCTCCCTAAGGGAGTGTGAATGGTTGAGATCTTTCAATGACAAAAGGTGCTGATCGGCGGTAATCACCTTTTTCTCTGAGTCATATAGGGTATACCGTTTTCGGCAAGGCTGAGCGCATGCTCCCCTGTTGGCGCTTCTGCTGCCAATTGCATGACTCAGGTAACAACGTCCGCTAAAACTAACACACAGTGCCCCATGAATGAATGCTTCCAGTTCGATCACCGTTTGTCTCCGGATTTCACAAATTTGGTCAAGAGTCAGTTCACGGGCAAGGACTGCACGCTTAAAATTGACTGCCTCTAAAAATTTCAATTGTTCGGGAAGATAGTTGTGAAGCTGAGTGCTGGCATGAAGTGCGATTGGTGGTAAATCCATTTCAAGAATTCCCAGGTCCTGTATGATCAGCGCATCAATACCCATCTCATACAAATTCTTGATCTGACGGTTCGCTTCATCCAATTCATTGTCGTACAATATTGTATTGAGTGCCACATAGACTTTTACCCCAAAGATCCGCGCGTCAGACACGAGTGATTCAATATCCTGCAACGAATTGCCGGCATCCTCACGGGCGCCGAACTTCGGACCTCCGATATAAACGGCATCTGCTCCATGGGTAATGGCAGCACGACCGCATATCAGATTTTTTGCGGGCGACAGAAGCTCTATCGTTTTGGGGAATACCATTTGGATCAGATTTTCTGATAATTTATACTTTGCATTTTACACTTCACACTTTTCATTTTTCAGTTTTTTCTTCGTGCAATGCGTCCCAGTATTCGAGCGCCCGACGGGTGTGAGGGATGACGATTGTCCCACCGACCAGATTTGCCACCGAGAAAATTTCGAAAAGCTCTTCTGTATTTACTCCAAGCTCATAACATTTCTCGAGGTGGTATTTCACGCAGTCGTCGCAACGGAGCACCATTGAACTGACCAATCCCAGCATCTCCTTTGTTTTGGAGCTTAGGGCCCCATCCATATAGGTATTCGTATCTATATTGTAAATCCGTTTCATTACCTTATTGTCGTGAGCAAGGATTTTTTCGTTCATTTTCTCCCGGTACATCCGGAAATCATTTATTAGATCACTCATGCTAATTTATTTGTTATATGGTAATATTTTGTATTTTAATCCCTTAAATTATTCAGACAAAGTTATCCACATTTAAGGAATCCCAGAAAAAAGTGCAAATAAAATATAGCAAATATGTGGATTTCGAAAAGGTGATATGTAATATGTCGCTGTTTAACAGTAGATTAAGAAAGTTAATAATCAATTAATACAGTCCCGCAGACTATATTTTCAGGCCATTTGAAATTGCTTATATTTGCACATCAGAAAATACAGGAATAAAAAAAAAATATCCAAATGAAAAATGCGATCGTCCTGATTTTGCTATTGGTATCTCTCAATGGGTTTTCTGTGAACCGCGATGCATCCCCGTTGCTGAATCCGATTTCTGCGGCCGATTCGCTAATGATTTGGGAAAAGTTAAATATTCAGTGTGATCCCAGGATTAACGATCTGCTCAGACGGCAGGCCGATCAGAACAGGAAAAGTGGTATGATGAGTGGTTTCAGACTTCAGATCTATTTTGGTTCAGGGGAAAATGCGCATACTCAGGCAATCCGGATTAAAACAGAATTCCTCTCTTCTAATCCGGATGTTAAAACATACCTGTTTTTCAAATCACCGGATTTTATTGTAAGGGTTGGAAACTTCAGAACAAAAAGTGAAGCGTTGAAAATGCAGAAATCGTTGCTTTATAAATTTCCCAATGCTTTTATTGTTGCTGATGACATTGCCTTTCCGGAGCTTTTAAATTATACGACAATTAATTAAATCAGGATTATCCAGGATGAGCGAACAAATTAAACACGAGTGTGGAATTGCCCTGATAAGATTACTGAAACCGCTTGAATACTACCGTTTAAAATATGGGACCTGGCAATATGGGGTGAATAAGCTTTACCTTTTGATGGAAAAGCAACACAACCGTGGTCAGGACGGTGCAGGAGCAGTTGGGGTAAAAATCAATGTATCTCCGGGGCAGGAGTATATTTTCCGTCATCGCTCTGTTGATCCAAATCCGATTAAAGATGTTTTTGGAAAAATCTATAAGGAGTTTAATCATTCAGCTAACCAATTCCCGCAAAGTTATCACGATCCCGTTTGGGCTAAAGAGAACCTCCCTTTTGCCGGCGAAGTTTACCTGGGGCATCTGAGGTATGGAACTTTTGGCCGTAACAGTGTAGAGTACACCCACCCGGTAATGCGTCAAAACAACTGGCGCTCAAGAAGTCTGGTCCTTGCAGGAAATTTCAATCTTACTAATGTTGACGAACTGTTTGATCTGCTGGTTGGTTTAGGTCAGCATCCCAAAGGGTTCACCGATACGGTTACAATTCTTGAAAAGATTGGCCATTTTCTCGATGAGGAGAATGAGTTACTGTTCAGACAACACAAAAACGGAGGGTACAAAAACAAGGAGATATCGGGACTTATCGAGGAGAAACTCGATATACGGAAAATCCTGGAACGGGCCAGCAGGGACTGGGATGGTGGTTATACGATTGGAGGGATTCTTGGTCATGGCGATGCTTTTGTCGTTCGTGATCCGTGGGGCATCCGGCCCGCATTTTATTATGCCGATGATGAAATAGCAGTAGTGGCTTCAGAAAGGCCTGTGATACAGACCGTGATGAACGTGGGTTGGAATCAGGTCAGTGAGATTGAACCTGGAAACGCACTGATCATCAAAGCAAACGGAACCGTTAAACAAGAACTTGTTCGAATTCCTCAGACACGAAAGTCATGCTCATTCGAACGAATCTATTTTTCAAGAGGTTCCGATCGCGATATCTATCTGGAACGTAAAAAACTGGGATTCCTTCTGGCTCCAATTATTCTCGATAAAGTCAATAACGATCTTAAAAATACCGTCTTTTCCTACATTCCGAATACGGCTGAGACCGCATTCCTGGGTATGATGGAGGGGATCAGAACTTCACTGATAAACTGGAAAAAAGAGAAAATCCGCGCTTTAGGCAACTCGATTTCTGACACTGATATTGAAGAAATCATTTCGGTGCAACCACGCATGGAGAAGATTGCCATCAAAGATGTGAAGATGCGTACTTTCATTGCAGATGACTCAAGTCGTGATGACCTCGTTGGTCACGTTTATGATGTGACTTATGGAATCGTTGAAAATCACTCTGATACGCTCGTTGTCATAGATGACTCCATCGTACGGGGAACAACACTAAAACAGAGTATACTTAAGATTCTTGATCGTCTGAAGCCCAAAAAGATCATTATAATCTCCTCTGCGCCACAAATCAGGTATCCTGATTGTTACGGTATAGATATGGCCATCCTTGGAAAGTTTGTCGCTTTCGAAGCCGCAATCGAGCTACTAAAAGAGAGTGGCCGGTCGAAAATTATTGACGGAGTATACCGCAAATGCAAGGAGCAGCAACATTTGCCAAAAAAGGAGATGGTCAATTATGTGACTGAGATCTATAACCCTTTCACTGACGAGCAAATCTCCGCAAAAATTGCAGAGTTGCTAAAGCCCAATGATTGCAAAGCCGAAGTTGAAATCGTTTACCAGACGGTTGATAATCTCCATAAGGCTTGTCCTAACGATCTGGGAGACTGGTATTTTACGGGAGACTATCCCACACCTGGAGGAAATAAGGTGGTCAACACTGCCTTTATTAATTTCATTGAAGGGATAAAGGGGCGGGCCTACTAAAAAATGAAAAATTAGATGTAATTTAAATTTTGTATTTGCCACTTTGCATTTATTATCTTCCCCGCTTTTTCACTTTGTTTTTCGTCTTGCGCAGTTGCGTACTTTTCTGATTGAAAAGAAACGAGTTATTTGTTTTTCTGGCCTTTTTCTCATGAAACGCCCCTTTGAATTCGGGATCTGCCAATCGTTTCTGCCGGTCTATTTCTCGGTCGATCTGTTGTTTCTCAGGCCGGCTTAATGGAACTAAATCAACCTCTTCGGGCAATGGTAATTCATCAATCTTCATTCTGATTAGTTTCTCGATATTCTCCAAATGAAAGTCTTCGTCAGGTCCGATAAATGAGATCGCTATTCCGTCGGTATTGGCGCGGGCAGTCCGTCCGATTCGGTGAATATAATCTTCATACCTAGGTGGAAGATCAAAGTTGATCACATGTGATATTTTACTTACATCGATCCCGCGGGCAGAGACATCGGTTGAGACCAGAACCCTGACATTCCCAGACTTAAATGCCTCAATTGCATTGATTCGGGAGCTCTGTGCCTTGTTGGAATGAAGGATTCGCACTTCTCCTTCGGTTTTCCGGCTGATCACTTTAAACACATCCTCGGCATTTTCTTTGGTCCTGCAGAAAATGATTACCCTTTTAAAAGCCTCTTCATCGTTCAGCAGGTAATTCACAAAATTCAGTTTGGTCCTGAAATTTGGCACCCTGTAAAAATACTGTTTTACCTTGTCAACCGGGGTTGCTGAAGGGGCAATTTCAACTCTTTCGGGAAAGGTTAGGAATTCGTGACTCATTGTCTCGATACGCTCTGAGAAGGTGGCCGAAAACAGCAGGTTTTGTCGCCGGGGTGGAATTACCTCAAATAGTTTATTCAACTGTGGCATAAATCCCATATCCAGCATCCTGTCAGCTTCATCAATAACCAGAGTTTTAATACTTTTCATAGCAAAAGCTCCTGCACTGTAAAGTTCCCATAGACGTCCCGGAGTGGCGACCAGAATATCGACTCCGGGTTCGAGCAGCAAAGCATGTTTGGTCCAACCAATTCCTCCATAAACAGCGGCATGACGGATATTGGTATACTGTGATATCTCGGCAATGTCTTCACCAACCTGGATGGCAAGCTCACGTGTGGGAACCAGAACAATTGCCCTCGGATCTTTCCCTTCCGCCTTTACAAGTTTCATCAAAAGGGGGATAATATAGGCTGCGGTTTTTCCGGTTCCGGTCTGAGCAATCCCTAAAATATCCTTACCCGATTTAATCACCGGAATTGCCTGCTCCTGGATTGGGGTTGGCGTCGTAAATCCAATCTCTTCCAATGCCTTCAAAACTGATTTACCAATCCCAAATCCTTCAAATGTGTTCATTCTTTTTCCTGTTAATATGCCGCAAAGTTAACCTTTCTTTGCCAGAATCAATTCTTTGGATATATTCAACTGATTATGTGTAGATTATCTTGAATGGAATAGGTTAATAATCTGAAAAATCTGGCATTTGACCTGTTCCGACAACCTAACAGTCTAATAACTAAATGGCTATTAAAAATATTCAGAGCACTTTGAATACTTTTCCGGGAAGACCTTTTACAAACCCGGCAAACTCCAGATTGAGCAAGGTTGGAGAGACCTTATTCATTGGAAGTGTCGTTTTAATGCAGATCATGTCAATGGCTGTTTCTCCTTCGTTCCGTAGCAGGTCAATGATCAGTTTTTCGTCAGGGTTGAAGTCATAAAAAAGGCAAGGCTGAATGGCGTCGGGCTGGCTTTGTATAGCGCTCCAATTCATCACATACTCCAGATCATTTACCGTTTCAATCAGCGCAGCTCGGTTCGATTTAATTAAAAAATGGCACCCTTCAGACCAGGGATCCCCAACTCTCCCGGGAAAGGCGAAAACATCACGATTATAAGAATTGGCGATATCTGCAGTCACCAATGCTCCCCCTTTCTTTGCCGATTCCACAACAATTGTAGCATCCGAAAGTCCTGCAATGATTCTGTTGCGACGCAGAAAGTTAGTTCTGTCGATTGGTGAATAACTCACAAAATCGGAAACCAGACCTCCATTGTTTTCAGTCATTTCCCTGGCTATCGCCGTATGCAAAGCGGGATACACCGTTTCGAGACCATGTCCCAGTACTGCAACTGTAGGCAAACCTGTCCGTAAAGCCGATTTGTGTGATTGGATGTCGATTCCATAGGCCAGACCACTCACGATGAGCATCCTGTATCCACGTTCTGCAAGAACTGAGACAAACTGGTCAACCATTTTTCTTCCATACTCGGTGGCATGTCTTGTTCCGACAATACTGATTGTTTTGGCACAATTCAGAAATGGATTCCCCTTCATGTAAAGGATGATCGGAGCATCAGCACATCCTAGCAACCGCTGCGGATAATCATCATCGAGGTAGAAAAGCGCCTTAACATCGTTCTTTTGTAAAAATTCCACTTCGCGTGCCGCTCTTGATTTCACCTCCGAATTGACAATATTCTTTGCCAGAAAAGCGCCAACTCCGGGAATCTGCCTCAATGCACTCTCCTTTTCCCTGAATACCTGTTCGGCTGAGCCGGTATATGCGATCAGCGATTTTGCGGTTACACTCCCGATTCCGGGAATCAGTGATAGGGCAATTTTATGGATAAGATTTTCTGTCATTGAGTATGATCAGCTAAAGATGAAAACTATTTTCCTGTTTTCTTTGGGATAATCCCACGCCAGTTCGATGAACCCCAGGCGCCAAAAATTCCCAAAGCCCCTCCGTTGATGTTGGATGGAGGATTTCCGGGCGCCTGAGAATTAACTCCCTGCTGAATCGATTCACTTATTCCTTTAAAATATCTCCAGGTGTTTCTTTCAAGATTGAGCAGTTCAATGGCGACTGTATCGCCGGGAGCAAAATTATGATAGTAGATTGGTGCCACAATCTTTTCACCGTCCGAAAAAGCGTCGGTCATCAGGTAGTAGTCATTAACCGCATAACGGCCATTGTAATAAACCTTGATTCGATAGTAATTTTCTGTTATTGCAGGGTCCTGGAATTCAACTACAACATTCAGACTATCACTTTGAAATATACCGGGTCTGAAATAAACGGTATCAATAGGCACGGGACCGGGAAGGAGAACTGTCGCATTAAAATTCTCACCGCCTGTTGCAATTTTAAGGGTGTATGATCTGCCTGAAATTACTTGCATCCGGGTAGATAGGTAATATCCACCCCCTTGTTCGAAGAGTTTATCTTTTGAGTTGAGCGACTCTAATTGCACTGAAGCTTTTAGTACTGGTTTAAAATTGCTTTGGTTGAAGAAAGCCTGGCTTTTTGAGATTTTAACCACAATTGGATTTTCACCGTTGGTGATATAACTTTCGATTACGACCTTCGGATTTGCATCTGTCAGATTTACTTCAATTTTTTCTTCACACGACCAAAGCACGATCGGTATTAAAAATATCAGGAGTGATTTTTTAGGTAGGGTTTGAACCCAATTCCAGATCATTCTAATGATTATGAAGTTTAAATAATCTAATTCCAAGCAGTTGAAGATGGAGTGGCGAGTATTAGAATGCCACGGATCTTAATGCAAGTTTAATAAAAAATCGTTGACAATCAATAGTGGTCGAACCCCTTGTAACCACTTCCTTTGTATCCAAAATTCCGTAGAGAGACAGGATCGCACTGAGGTTTATTAATTGATATTGAATTTCGGTTGTATTTACGCAGAGCAACTGTCTCTGAAGATGGGGTAGAGCTGTTTCGATTGGCGCCCTCATTTTCCCATATCCGGTAACTTTTAGGCTGCGAGTACTTGATGTAAATGGGGTACTCCTGTAATATCTTACTGTTTAATTCTTTAAACGCTTCGTTGGCTTCATAATTGTTCGGCATTTCGACGAAATAAAAGATCCTGGATTTACCTGTTGAATGATCAATAATGACCTTAACCGTGTCGACTGATCCGTAATGAGCAAATAGTTTTTGCAACTCCTTCGATGTGGTGGAGAGGCACAGATTCGCTACGAAGATGTTCATGAGTGAGGAGTATTTACGTTAGAATAAATGAGATACATCTGGGTTCAAAGGTAAAATTAATAAAAAAAATCGAGAATAAAGCTCCTATGTCCCCTGTTTTTGATCAATTTATCCGTTTAGGGCTATGCAGTTTTCATTACCTTTGCAGGAATGATAGATCAGGGAACCATACAACAAATACTCGATGCTGCAGAGATTGCTGATGTAGTTGGCGATTTCGTAACTTTAAAGCGGCGAGGGACAAGTATGATCGGATTATGTCCTTTTCATAATGAGAAAACCCCTTCGTTTAATGTTTCACAAGCCAAAGGGATTTATAAATGTTTCGGATGCGGAAAGGGTGGATCTTCTGTCAACTTCATCATGGAACACGAGCACTTGTCGTATGTCGATGCTTTGCGGTGGCTTGCTAACAAGTACAATATCCAGATCAGGGAAAAGGAAGAAAATCCCGAGGATGTGAAGGAAAGAAACGATCGCGAGAGCCAGCTGATTGTTTCGGAATTTGCCCAGAAATTTTTTAGTGAACAGCTTTGGGAGACCAATCCGGGGCGGTTAATCGGACTCTCTTATCTGCGGCAACGTGGAATGAGGGATGATATTATTAAAAAGTTTGGAATTGGGTATTGCCCAGAAGGGAAAGATACCATGACCAGCGCTGCGATTAAGGAAGGGTTCAAGATGGAGTTTCTCGAAAAGACGGGTTTAACCATCAAACGCGACGATTGGATTCGTGACCGTTTTTCGGGGAGGATGATGTTCCCGATTCATGGGATTTCGGGAAGGGTGATCGGTTTTGGAGGACGTACACTGACCCAGGATAAAACAATAGCAAAGTATCTGAATTCTCCTGAATCGGATATATACCATAAAAGCCGTGTTCTGTATGGAATATTTCAGGCGAAAAGGTGTATTATTCAGGAGGATAAATGTTATCTTGTTGAGGGTTATACCGATGTGACATCGCTTCACCAATCGGGGATTGAAAATGTTGTTGCCTCGTCGGGTACATCGCTCACGATTGATCAGATCAGGCTGATCCGGAGGTTTACCAGCAATGTAACTATTATTTATGATGGCGACCAGGCTGGTATTAAAGCTTCGATGCGCGGCATTGATATGGTCCTGGAGGAGGGGATCAATGTAAAAGTACTACCATTGCCCGAAGGCGAGGATCCTGACTCTTTTTCCCGATCAATGAGTGCCACCCAGCTCAAAGAGTATATCAAGGCCAACGAAACCGATTTTATTAAATTCAAGACCAAACTGTTGCTCGCCGGGGTTGAAAACGATCCGATCAGTCGTGCTAAATTAATAACCGACATTGTGAGTTCAATTGCCGTTATTCCGGCTGAAATAGTTCGTTCAGAATACCTTAAGGAGTGCAGCCGCCTGCTCGACGTTCGTGAAACTGTACTTTATAACGAAATCCGAAAATTAAAGGTAAAATCTGAAGATGAGCTGATTAAGCATCAGGAGCGCGAGCTGCTAAAAGATGCAAATCTGAAAAGCCATCCTTTAATTACTCCCGCACCTGAGGTCAATCCATGTGAAAATGAGGAGAGAGAGTTACTAAAACTCCTTATAAAATATGGATTTCACAAATTAACAAGGGATGCGGTACATGAAACTCCGGATGACGAACCTGTATATGTGGCAGGATATATTCTTTCTGAGTTGGAAGCTGACCAGATGGAATCTGCAAATCCGGCCATCCGAACTGTTTTTGACGAATACCGCAGTTTCGCCGATGATGAAAACTTCGATGCAATTAAATATTTTGTCAATCATCCTGATCTGAAAGTGAGTCAATTGATTTCTGATATTTTGTCCGAAAAGGATAAGCTTGCACAATTTTGGAAAAAAAAGGGTAATTATATCGAAGAGGAGCACGAGATACTTTATCAATTAGTTCCTAAAGTACTGCAGGAATATAAGTTGAGATATGTTTCCCATCTGATATCCCAAGTGGAGCAGGGGATACGAAAAGCTTCAGAGAATAACGACGATGAAGCAGTCATCGAATATCAGAAACGTTACCAGAAACTGAAAACTGTGGAAAGGCTCCTTTGCAGCCATCTTGGAAAACGGGCAATCACCTCCTGATATCGGGTGTGAAAACGTGAGATATTTTGTGTTTTAATGCTTTATAGGCATAATTTGAGCTAGTTATGATTTTTGTTACAGGCGGGACAGGAATGGTTGGTGCACATTTGTTATTCGATCTGACAAGTAGGGGAGAGAAAGTTCGTGCACTTAAACGTCCGGGAAGCTCCCTATCCCGGATCGAGAAAATATTTTCATATTATCGCTCAGATTATCAGGATCTTCTTAGAAATATTGAGTGGGTTGAAGGAGATCTTCTTGACAAAGATAACCTCTGTGATCTATTGACAGATATTGATCAGATTTATCATGTTGCAGCAATAATATCGTTTGATCCTCATCAAAGGGAGACAATGATTCATAATAATTGCCAGGGGACTGCCAACCTGGTCGACCTCGCCATCTCGCTGAAAATCCCGCGCTTTTGTCATGTCAGTTCAATTTCTGCACTCGGATCGCCACCCGAAGGTATTGAAGCAAGTGAGGATCATCCATGGCGGAATAACGAGGACCATTCGGCTTATGCTGAAAGCAAATACCTTTCGGAAATGGAGGTTTGGCGAGCCATTTTGGAAGGTTTGGATGCGGTTATCGTCAATCCTTCGGTAATCCTTGGGCCAGATAATTGGAGAACAGGAAGCTCACTTCTGTTTTCGATGGTCTGGAGGGGATTAAAATTTTATACAAAAGGGGTTACGGGATTTGTTGATGTCCGTGACGTTACATCAGCAATGATTCGTCTGATGGATGAAAAAGTTTGGAATTGCGTTAAAAATCAACGATATATCTTAAATGCAGAAAATATTTCCTACCACGATTTCTTTGTTCAGATTGCAGATTGTCTCAACGTAAA
Source organism: Prolixibacteraceae bacterium (assembly GCA_963675995.2). Classification (GTDB taxonomy): domain Bacteria; phylum Bacteroidota; class Bacteroidia; order Bacteroidales; family Prolixibacteraceae; genus JAAFHB01. The sequence continues at coordinate 1,687,847 of CAXXIY010000001.1, forward strand.
ACCACCGAAATTTTTTGCAGGTAAAACTTTACCCAAAATAGCCTGGCGACTGTCAGCAATAAAGAGTTTCCTGACTGGAACTCGTCCTTCCTTTACACGTGAAACGGCAAGAAGTTCGAACAGGATAAGTTATTATAATGGTTCCAAAATTTGTCGGACCATTGGATTCGAATATACGCTTATCCCGCTTGTTATAAAAAATATCTCGGCCTTGTTTCTCAAAGATTTAGTATCTGTGTAATTAAAAGCGCAACCTTTTAATCATAAGATTCATCCCTAAGGCGGAACTACAATCTTTTGTTATGGGAAAATCAATAATAGTGTTTTTGATGCTACTATTTTACATTACCCCGTCCTTTTCTCAAAGAGGGAAGGGGGATGTTATCTATCTTAAAAATGGCAGTATTATTAATGGTCAGATTGTTAGCCTGCTCCCCAACGGGCAGGTGAAGATAAAGACCAGGGATAACAGTCTTTGGGTTTTTGAGTCAGCCGGAATAGACAGCATTCGTAAATCAATCAATATCAAAAAAATTACCAGCATCCAATCCGGGTTTTTCAATCTTACGGAGGCTGGTATTTTAACAGGCAATTCAGATAATAACAAAAAAGCTCCATTTTCGTTGATTAACCTCTGTGGATGGAAATTTAAAAACGGGTTTTCTGCCGGAGTGGGTACGGGAGTTGAGTTTCTCAATGAAGCTTATCTTCCGGTAATGGCCGATTTCCGTTATTATCTTAAACGACAGGGGGGGAATCCATTCTTCGGAATTCAGGGTGGTTACAACATTGCACTTGAAAAGCCTGATAAGATTTATTCAGATCCAATAATGAATTATTCACAGGGTTACTATTTAAACAGCACCTTAAAGATGAAAGCAAGAGGAGGGTTCCTGCTAAATCCTATGGTGGGAATTTGCACCTCCCTGGGTGGAAATCTTGCATTTACAATTAGTGCAGGTTACAGAATCATGCGCAATCGGTACAGCCGTGCCGATGATTACAAAATTGATATCGATTACAGCCGGCTTTCAATTAAAGTTGGGTTAATGATTCAATAAACAAGACCAGATAGGGCCATGAAATAGCCATGGCTGAGAAATCAAACCGAAATGAAAATATCTCTAAGGCTATTCCAACTGACCTTTAATAAACAAAATTATTTACAGATGAAAAGAATTCAAATTAATATCGTTTTTCAGCTCCTGTTATTGATTGTGATTATTTCAGGATGCAAGGATAAATATACCGAACAATATCTTTCCCTTGAGCCGGTTTACATGACTTATAAAGATTTCAGGGAAGCAGTTAAACCTATTAGTTCACATGCGCTGGTGAAGCCCGGGAAAATATACTACAAAGACAATTATTTGTTTATTAATGAGATTATGAAGGGGGTCCATGTTTATAACAACTCCAATCCATCTTCTCCTCAGTATATCGGATTTATTACAATACCTGGGAACGTGGACATGGTAATTATTGGAACAACAATGTATGCCGATAGTTATATTGATCTGGTAGGTATTGACATTTCAAATCCGGCCAATGCCAGGGAGGTGGCCCGATTAAAAAATGTGTTTCCGTATGCCATTCCGTCTTATGATACCAAATACCGAGTTGGGCAGGTTGATGATACAAAAGGTGTTGTTGTGGACTGGGAGGTTTCAATCGTAAGAAAGGAGATCAGCCAAATCATTTATCCAATTTATGATGTATTTTTTGGGAGTAAGTTTACCGATTTTTCCCTAAGCGCAAATAGTACGTCAGCAGGTACGCAACAGAGTTCGGCTGCAGGGATAGGTGGTTCCATGGCACGGTTTGGTCTGATCGGAAACCATTTGCTGGCTGTTGATAACAGTTCCTATTACGATTTTGATCTGACCAATGTCACAAACCCGCTTCTGGAAACAAAGATAGTTCTCAATTGGGGAATCGAGACCATGTTTTTATCCGGGTCCACGATGTTCCTTGGAACCAATACCGGGATGTTGGTGTATAATGTTACTGATGTGACCAAGCCAGTCTTTATTTCCAATTTTTGGCATGCCACCGGTTGTGATCCGGTGGTAGTACAAAAAAACAGGGCATATGTTACCATCAGGGGAGGTAATCGGTGTGGAAGTAACGTCAATCGTCTTGATGTTCTCGATATTACCAATATCAAAACGCCCGTATTATTGCGTTCGTACAGTATGACAGGTCCTTATGGTCTGGGAATCGATGATGATATTCTGTTTGTTTGCGATGGCACTGACGGGCTGAAGGTGTATAATGCCTCTGATCCATATCTGATAGAAGAACATCAGCTTGCAACCTTTAAGAATATCAATGCCTATGACGTTATCCCACTTGGCAGTTCCCTTTTGATGATTGGTGCGGATGGTTTTTATCAGTATGATTACACCAATTTAAACGATATAAAACTGATCAGTTCCATCAAAGTAGTCAAATGATTTCGGTTATCTTTGAAGCAAAAATGCCAAAAAGAAATACCATAGCCGGAGTTACAGTTCGTTTATCGTTTTTGATAGTGGTTATCGCTTTGTCCTTCATTGCGATAGCTTCGTGTGGCGATCGGCCGTCATGGAAAATAGGTGCTTTGTCACCAAAAAATGGGATCAATTCTTCTGATGAGGAGACCACAGATGACTCACAAGTTGTAAATGCGTTGCTGATTTCTCCAAAAAATCCGCAGCCAGGTGAGAGTTTCCGACTGCTGACTGTTGGTGGGAAGGAGATTCGTAAGTCTAAGATTTCGATGATTGGACCATCGGGTATCGTTGAATCGATGAGCAGCAGAAATGGCGAAGGCTTACCTTATTGGCAGATCGATGAATTTAAGGCGGGCTCAGCCGGGAAATACCAGGTTACTTTAAAGTTGAAGAATAAGACGGTCAATCTCGATTTTGTTGTAGCCACGAAGTCATCTTTACCTTCCTCTGGAGTTATTTGGAAAACTGTGAAAGGATGGGATGCTGAAACTGAGGAACTCTATTCAGCCTGGATCAATGCGCTGTTTCATGATGCTGATGAACGATCCTCGTGGAGTGCGTTACATCAGGTAATGCAGAACAAGGAACGGAATTTCCTGTATAATCATCTCTCTTTAAATGAAGATGACCCGACTGGGAAAATCAGAATTATTATGGGACCCGATTGTGCCGATAATCCCTTTTACCTCAGGGCTTATTTTGCCTGGAAGCTAGGACTTCCATTTGGTTATCACGAATGCGACAGGGGCTACCTTGGGCATCCTCCAAAAACAGGCCGTTGGATTACAAATGAGACCGTTGGTTCGAAGAGTCATCCCGTATTGGCATTCAATGCCTTTCTGAGAAGGGTAATGGATGGTGTCCATTCGGGTACTGCCAGAACAGCTTTAAATGATGATAATTCTGATTATTATCCTGTTCCCCTTTCCAGAGAGGCTTTGAGACCCGGCGTTGTTTTTGCTGATCCGTACGGTCATACTTTAATTCTTGTTGGTACGGTACCTCAATCCAGCGATCATCCCGGCGTTTTGCTGTCAGTAGATGCCCAACCCGACGGCACTGTTGGGATTAAGCGTTTCTGGAAAGGGAATTTTCTTTTTAATACATCCGAAGTGATCGGAGAACCTGGGTTCAAAGCCTTTCGTCCTATCACGATCGAAAATGGAAAGTTCCGACTACTTAAAAATAGTGAATTATCATCAAAATCTGGATATATCCCCTTATCACTTGAGCAAAAAGGGATGGCGGGTGACGCTTTTTACCACACCATGGAGCGCATCATCAATCCAAAACCACTCAACCCTGAAGTTGCATTGCTTGACCTGATTCAGGCACTGTATGAGCAGCTGATTGTAAGAGTTACTTCTGTCGGGAATGGTGAGGCTTATATGAAAGCACATCCCGGTGAGGTTATTTCAATGCCGGGTAGTCTTTCAGGTGTTTTTCAGGCAGGTGGACAATGGGAAGATTTTTCAACCCCCAACCGGGATCTGAGGCTTTTGATAGCAATGGATGCAGTACTCGATTTTCCGGAAAGAATCCTAAAATCACCCGAAGACTTTAAAATGTCAGTTCTCCAATCACCAGAAAAAGTAAAGAATAATCTGGATATTCTTTTAGCCAAGAAGTTAACTGAATTGTCGATCACTTATACCCGGACAAATGGCATCGCACAAATTCTGACATTAGGTGAGATTTTGAAAAGAAAGGATGCGTTTGAAATGGCCTACAATCCCAATGATGGTATTGAAATCCGCTGGGGGGCTCCTGAGAATAGTGAGGAACGTTCCTCCTGCCATCGTCGTGTGCCGGCAAACCAGTTGGAGAGGATGCGCTCAGTCCGCACCTGGTTTCACAAAAGGCTTCATCCACCGACTTAATATTTATTCCTTCAGGAAGAAGGAAACCTGGATTGCACTTGATTATCAAATATTTGATTTTAGGATTCTGATCGCCAGCTATCCTGTGCCTGTTTCTGAAAAGCAGTTTAGATTTGGTATCACGTGTTATTGGTGATCTTGGAAGAGTTAAATTCAACTTCTTTGATCAATAAAAGAGTGTGTTTATCAAGCTGTTCGGCTTGCTCTGACCTTTTGAACCATTTTTCATCCATGTAGGTATGGTATCGGTCAATTTTATTTGGATTATATGTAAAATATAATACATAATAGTCCAGGATCCATTCCAGTTTTGCAAGAAGGTTTTTCATGACATTTTGGCTATCACAATGTTTTAGTTAAATAAGTTCACCTGTTTTTTGGTCGGGCTCCCGGGTAAATAAAAATATCTGTTGACAAGTGTCCATATATTTATTATCACTCCGATAGTAGAGTTTGACTTACGCAAAATTGGGAAATGAAAAAGATGAAATTTTGAAAATGGCAGTGATCCTTGTATTCATTTTGTGAATACAATACAAAAAATGAGAGGATGGGTGAATTAATTGTGAATTTTAGCTGCAAAAGCTCCAGGAGAGATCCCTTCAACTTTTTTAAAAGCTGTAAAAAAGGTGTTGCGTGTCACAAAGCCGGATTGCAGGCCGATTGCCTCTAATGTTAACTCGTCAGCTTTGCCGGCTTCAATTAACATCTTTGCATAATGTACACGGCATTCATTGCGGTAATCTGTGAACGACTGCCTTTTAATCTCCCTGAAAAAAAAGACAAGGTGATGAACCGGAACCTGAATGAGTGCTGAGAATTGGGTTAGATTAAAATCAGGTTGAAGATAAGGTTGTTCTTCCTGCATGCAGGTAGTGATCTTTTGAATAATGGTAAGTGTATAGTCGAACTCAAATTTTGAAACATTTTTATTCAGTTCTTGTGTAAGTGGCGTTGATTTATCATCCTCATCTGCCTGTCGGTTGAGATTGAAAATTCCATATAAAACCTGAGGGAAAAAGAAAGGTGTTAAGTAAAGTCCAATTAGACCTATGAAGGATAATGCCTGTAGCAAATTTGAAGTGGAAAGTAATTCAGATCTGTCAGATTGAAATACTTTATATATTATAAATAAATGACTTGAAACCAACAATAACTGAAATCCAAGGAAAAATGAGAGCCAGCTTTTCATAAACGGGTGTTTCGAAAGTATTAGAGCCTTATCTTTTTTGGTGCTAAAGCGTAAAATTAATCTGATTGACCAACAAATATAGAGAAAAGCCAGAACAGGACGACTCAGGTAAACCACCGTATTGGAAAACAGGTCAGATAAAATGGTGGCATGGAAGTGTCCAAGAAACGCTGAATTTGAAACGATTGATTTTGCGATATTAACTTTATACGAATAAGAAGATAAAATGTAGGGGAGGGAGGCTGATAAATAAATAAGCGTTGGAAGGAAATGCCAGAGATCTCTTTTTTTTAGATGAAAGTCATTCGTTAATACACTCCTGATATAAAAGTAGCACACAGGACCAATAAGATAATAGAGAAAAGTGAAATTCGTGAAAATAATACTAACCCAGAATTCGGACTTTGAATACAATATAACATGTTGATTTATTGAGTATAAGCTCAGTATTAGACAAAAAATGCCCAGATAAATGGTCGAAGTATATTTTCTTGCATTAAAATACAATAATACAAAGGATAGAAATATTCCTAAAATGGATATATAGAACAACATCTACTTACGAATTACCAAACTATTATTATTTTCCTGAATAAAAGGCAAGACAGTACACTAAATGCAACCTAAGATGAAATTCAAAGGTTTTCACAACGCCATTCCTTGAGAAGCTCAAAACTACAATTTTGTATCCATTGATCCAATATTTATCTGTTATTTTCAAGACCTAAAGAATTAAAATCATTCATCGGATATTACCTTGATTATTTGGACAATCTTCTAAAATTTGTACTTTTACCCATAGAAACTTAAGACCAAAAGAAATCGAACTTTCAAATTATTTTATCCTGATGTAATATCATAAATATCAGTTAGTAAAAGTGCTATATGAAAAAGTTGACCACCCTAATTGTTGTTTTTTGGTATTACACAATCGCTGCGCAGACAATCTCTAATCTTCCTATTTGGAACAAGCAGGAATCAACAAAAAAAGACGACTGGCTTACCGAAAAAGCCGCAGCCAAAGCAAAACTATACCGGACGAAAGATGGCAAACTGGTTTTCAGTAACGGTTTTGTAGCCAGGATATTCTCCTTAAAACCCGACTCCGCTTGTGTCGGAATTGACCTTCTAAGCAACATTAAATCTTTTGGAAGATCAGTCAGACCGGAAGCTGAGGTTGAGATGGGTGGTTTGAAGTTTCGTGTGGGCGGTCTCACTGGTCAGCCAAATCAAAATTACCTGTTGCTTGATTGGCTTGAGAAAATGGAGGCTGATCCGGCTTCATTTAAATTAGTCGATTTGAATTCTGGCAATATTAAAGCACGGTTTCCCTGGAAAAAGAGGATGGGTTGGATGCGTCGTGATATGGAATGGCCATTACCCGGAAAAGAACTCGTTTTCCGTTATCGGCTTGATGAATCTGCAAGTACTGTCGATTCTGAGGGGAAATGGGAATTGCCAAATATGACTTTGGAGACAGATTATAATTTTGGCGGTAGGTCTGATGAAAGTCTTACCCATTCAAGTATTTCGTGGAATAGAGATACTCACTATAAAACACAGTTCAATTTTGAACGTAAAATGCCCTGTTTACTCGAAGTATACCCCAAATACGGACCTGATCAAACGATGCAGGTTGGTCAGACATTCGAATCTTTTCGGATTGGTGAACTTTCCCATAATAATTGTAATCGTGAGCATAAAGGTTTAGAAAACAGAAGGATGATGCGCTCACTGGCATCCTGGTCATCCGAAAATATAATTCTGATGCATCTAAGAGGATCAAAAGATGAACTTGTTAAAAAGACGATCGATCCGTGTGCAGAAGTTGGTTTCGAAACGGAGATCATGACTCCTGGAAGTGGCTTTGATATTGAAGATGTATCCTCTGCAACGATTAATCGGATGCAGAAGCTGGCCGGTTATGCCCATTCCAAAGGGATTTTACTTGGCGGTTTAATGGTTTGTACCGGGGAGGAATTATCGAGACCAAATCTGACATGCGACTACAGCATAATATCAGTACTCACACGCTTGCCGCAAAAGAAGTTAGTTACTGTAGCATTGTCACTTACAACTATGGGGTTAATACCATTCAGTCCAATTCACTTTTCGACGACTACGGTTCAGGTGTGGAGGGGAAAATTGTTCAGATTCAAAGAAATCGCTTGGTTGTTAACGATATGCAATGGTTTCTATTTACCTACCTGGGAGAATCGTGGAGTCAAGATGGAATGCGTTTAAAAAACCCGGAGCTCGTGCAATGGGCTGAAAAGGTTTTTGCACAGGAGGATGTAATCTGTTTTGATATCTATGCAAATAAGCGTGGCGCAATCGATCCGGATCATATCCGGCAGGTACGTGCAGTAAGAGAGGTTTTAGATAAAAAGTAACAGATAACGGATACCTCAGGGTGCGTTTTCAAGTTGATCCGGCAGAAAACGGACAAGAGTGCATCCAGCGTCAGAGGCTTTCGGATTGAAGAAAACTTAATTCAATATAAGATGAAAAAATTCGTATCACTGACATTCGTCCTTTTTGCAATGATGACGATGTCATCGGCAAAAGTTAATCAGCAGGTCATCCCTTCAAAAGCACAATTTAATTGGGCTGATTCTGAAATTGGCGTTTTGATCCACTTCGATATGCCTGTTTTTGAACCAGGTTACGATTTCAGAAAAAACTGGAACTATCATCCCGATCTCTCCATTTTTAATCCTGGGGAACTGGATACCGATCAATGGATAAAAGCTGCTAAATCAGCTGGTGCCAACTATGCTGTTCTGGTGGCGAAACATTGCAGCGGCTTCAGTTTGTGGCCCACGAAGGCCCATCCGTACAGTGTGAAAAATACTCCCTGGAAAAATGGGAAGGGCGATATCGTTAAAGATTTCATTGCCTCATGTAAAAAATACGGACTCAAACCTGGAATTTATGCATCTACAACGGCCAATGGCTATCTTAAGGTGGATAATCCAGGCAAGGTTGTTTCCCGGAATCAGGAGGAACAGAAAAAATACAATGAAATTGTAAAAATGCAGCTAACCGAGTTGTGGTCTGAATATGGAAGTTTATCTGAGGTTTGGTTCGACGGTGGGGTACTGCCTCCAGAAAAAGGGGGATTTGATGTTTTGGCAATGTTAAGGAAATACCAGCCTAAAGCAATTGCATTTCAGGGTCCATTTGGATACGAAAATAATATCAGGTGGGTTGGTAACGAAGAGGGCGTTGCTCCTTATCCTTGCTGGTCAAGAGCCGATTCGACCACTTCAGCCTCAGGGGTGATCGAGATTAAAGGACTCAATGGCAATCCGGAGGGGCTATTCTGGTGCCCTGGAGAATCTGATTTCCCCCTTCGGTTAAATTCGTCCTTTCAGGGTGGTTGGTTCTGGCATAAGGATCAGGATGATCAGCTGCGAAGTCTTGACGAATTGACTGATAAATACTGTAAGAGTGTTGGACGAAACACCAATATGTTGTTAGGTATTGTTGTGGACAACAGAGGTCTTGTGCCCGAGGCAGATGTAAACAGGTTGAAGGAATTTGGGAATAAGATAGCCAAAGAATATTCAAATCCTGTTGGCACCTCCTCAGGAAAGGGAACCATTTTTGAAGTAAAATTTAAATCGCCACAACCCCTCTCTTCAATTGTCATCATGGAAGATATTGCAAAAGGGGAACTGATCAGGGAATATCAACTTTATGGGATGCAGAATGGAACATGGCAATCTATCTCAGCAGGGACCAGCGTCGGACATAAACGGATTGAACGGGTAAACGGAACCTATCAAGCAATCAAACTATCCATCAGCAAATCTGACGGGGTCCCATCGATCAGGAAATTGGTTTGCTTCGCTAAAAGTGATTTATAGTGTTATTATATAGGAAATCAGGAATTTAATATTAAGTAATCAATTTATATCTATTTATGATGAAAATAATCTCTGTTTTTTTCGGACTCGCCATCACTGTTCTCCTTGCCTCATGTGGTGCAAACACAAAAAAAGAGCAAAAGGTCCCTCAATTTGAAAAAGGATCGTTCGGCTATGACCTGCAATTCCTCAAATCAAAAGATAGCGTGATTGTTCTTAAAAAGGGGGATGCGCAGATTATTGTGTCTCCAAAATACCAGGGGAAGGTATTTACCAGTACTGCGAAGGGATTAACCGGAAATAGTTCCGGCTGGATCAATTACAAGGCATTAAGCTCCGATTCCATTGCACGTCACATCAATGCTTATGGAGGTGAGGACCGGATGTGGCTGGGTCCCGAAGGTGGTCAGTTTTCAATCTTCTTTAAACCTGGTGATAAAATGGTTTTTGAGAACTGGCAAACCCCAGCCGGTCTTGACAGTGAATCGTGGGATCTGCTTTCGCACGATTCGGTAACCGTTTCGATGAAAAAGGAGATGCAGCTTCAGAACTTTTCAGGGACAAAGTTTAGAATTGCCCTTAGCCGTCAGGTAAAATTACTCTCGGATAACGAACTTAATCAAAATCTGGGAATTACTCCGGACCCATCGGTTAAATGGGTCGGTTTTGAAACGAAAAACAGTTTGGCGAATGCCGGAGATGAAAAATGGACTCGCCAAAAGGGTACCGTAAGCATCTGGATGCTTGCAATGCTCACCCCTTCCGAAAGTGGCGTGGTTGCAATCCCCTATCTGCCGGGAGACGAAAAGGAGTTGGGCAAAGTTGCCACAACAAACTATTTTGGAGAGATACCCGCAGATCGGATCAAAATAGACAACGGAGTGCTTTATTTTAAGGTGGATGGGAAGCACCGGAGCAAACTGGGTCTTTCTGAAAAACGGGCAACTACTTTTGCCGGAAGTTACGACGCAAGTCGCAAAATGCTCACTATCCTCCAATTTAACAAACCTTCAGGTGGTGGGGAATATATTAATCAACTCTGGGAAATTCAGAAGGAACCTTTTAAGGGGGATGTGATCAATTCATATAACGATGGTCCGCTGGCAGATGGGAGTCAGATGGGCCCTTTTTATGAAATCGAGAGTTCCTCACCTGCTGCATTTCTGGCTCCGGGCGAAAGTCTGACTCATACTCAGCGCATCTTCCATTTTGTAGGTGATGAAGCCAACCTGACACTGATTTCTACGAAAGTTTTGGGAGTATCTATTGACCAAATCAAATCAGCCTTTAAGAAATAAATCCGGTTTACTAAATTGATTTTAAGAACCTGAAGGCGATATCAAAAGTCATAATTTTAACCGCAAAGGAGCGCTGAGAGAAACCGCTGAGAACCGCAAAGCATTAAAATAGTGAAAAGAATCTTAACGCAACTTTGTGCCTTCTTTGCGTATCTCCGCGGTAAAACGACTTTTGAGACAACCTCTGTTTTCAAAAGTATCCAGATCATCTGAATCGCCATAACCCTATAATCAATGAAGTATCATGTTCAATAAATCAAATGATTTTAGTTTAAAGCTACATATTCTCCTTCCAGCCCTGATTCTGGTAATGGTAGCAGATCCGTTGGATTTAAAGGCCCAATCAAGTGCAAAAAACAAAGCAATTACGGCTGTAAATTCCAATGAAACAGCAAATTTGAGTTGGTTACCCAAATCAGAAAATCAAACAATCTCTTTTTCCCATGCAGTGGATCAATTCCTCAAAGCTCTGAACGGAAAAATCCGGGTTCTGGAATGTGAATATGACGGCGCTAAACTTAAAAATGCAGTCTTAATCGAAAACGATAAAATTAACGAATTCAAATCAGATTGGAGTTGCGATCTTCGGCCTTCAAATGTTCCCGGCAGTAAAGATGCAATGCATCTGGTATTTACCTTCATACTCAAAAAGGAGAACTTAAAGTCTTCGGGTACTGCAGTGGCTTTTGACTTTACAAACTGGAGTTCCGAAAATTACATCCTGGCTCCGGCTGCCGTTTATAACGCCAATCGTTACAGGATACTTCCGGTCCAATATCCGCCGTATATCTATGAATCAAAAGATAAACCATTGGATATGCCTGTTACAATCACCAATGTCCTGCACCTGAACAAAGATGAAAGTCCGGGCAAAATTGAGATGCTTACCGCTAGTTGCTCAACACCCCTGCTAAGCTTTTATAGTCCAAAAGAAAAAAGAGGTTGGATCATGTTAACCACACAGACCACATCACTGGGAAATTCAGGATTGATTATACAGGAGGATCTTTCGAGGAGAAGGGTCACCTTTGTTTTAAGTGCCCCGGGGATACGGGAGTATCGATATGTGATGACCGGATTTACCAAAAGTACCGATCAACCTGCTGACTTTAATATCAATGATAAAGTTGAATTAAAAATGCGGATTTATAATTTTTCGGCTACCGATTTACATACCTTTTACGATAAGGTTTTCACCATTCGCAAGGATTTATCCGGACCCACAGTTTACCGGAATGTAGCTCCTTTTAGTGCAATCAATGAGATTATCCTTGATCATCATGATAAAACCAAATTCTACGAGGATAGCAAATACGCCTATATCTGTTCGGAGCCAAAGGGAGATCAGCCCTACTGGCATCTCCAGGCAGGGTGGGGTGGCGTCCCTGCCTTCTCATTTCCACAGGTGATTCAACCTACACCGGAACGACTAAGACGAATCACCAAAAGTTTTGATGTTTTAAAGATCATGCAGGGGAAGACCGGTCTGACGCATGGCATATTTATGAAGGGGCAATTTTTTGGTGACAATTTCAGGGAAAAAGAGAAAAACCGTAATATTGCAATGGTTCGCCGCAACGGCGAGATGCTCTTCTTTGGAATCCAGTCACTCGAATTGCTAAAAATGCAAGGAAAAGCCTCCGTAATTAAACCTGATTGGGAGGAAATGTTCAGAAAACAGGCTGACGGGATTGTGCAAATCTGGAAGGATTACAGGCAGTTTGGACAATTTATCGATGTAGAAACTGGGGAAATGGATATCAACGGATCAACCGCCGGAGCTGTTTGCATAACAGGATTGGTACTTGCGTCGGTATATTTCGATAACCCTGAATACCTTAAAATAGCAGAACAAGCCGGAAGATATTATTACAAAAGGGATCTCATGAATGGATATGCAGGTGGCGGACCTGCCGAAATATTACAGGGACAGGACAGTGAAGCAGCCTATGATATTACCGAAGCTTATACCACCCTTTTCGAGAAAACCCGTAACCCTGAGTGGTTGAAATATGCCCGGAATGCTGCTGCCCTGTTTTCAACATGGACCGTGTCATATGATTATAAATTCCCCAAAGGAAGTGTTATGCACCGGATTGATGCAAGGTCCACAGGAGCAGTTTGGGCAAGTATTCAAAATGCCCATGGTGCTCCTGGAATGTATATCCTGTCCGGAAACTTTCTGCTTCGGCTTTACCGTGCCACAGGCGACAAAAGATATATGGAGCTCTTGAAAGACATTGCACACAATGTGGTACAATATACTACGACAGAAAAAAATCCCGTCGTGCCGAAAGCAGTACCGGGATCAGTATCTGAACGTGTCAATTTAAGTGACTGGGAAGGGGCCAATAATATTGGTGGCAGTATTCCCGATGGTGATTCCAATATGGCCTGGGGAATTGTAACTTCACTTACGATCACCCAAAATCCGGGAATCTATTTGCGTTTTGATACAGGGGATCTTTTTGTTTTTGATAATGTTGAGGCAGCAATCACAAAACGTGACACTGAAAATATTACCCTGCGGATTACAAATCCTACCCCTTATGACGGTAAGATTTCCCTGTTTTCGGAGGATAGCAGGATGGCCGGAGTTGTGATGAACAGGTATGATTTTATGAAATGGCCTAAGATGGTGGTCAAATCAGGTGAAACAAAATATGTAACTGTTTCCTCAAATGGACAAATCAAGTCTCTTTAATGGCCTTTTATAAGTACTTTGTATTTAAAACAAAGATTTTATTTCCTAATTGTCAGATGATTTAATGCTTTATCGCACAGAAATGACTGTTTCAAGATTATAATAGGTTATAAATCGCTTTATAATCCGTCGTTCTTCTTTTTAACTGTCAGGAAATCCTTAACAGTTAAATTTTCGTCCAATTCTCATTCTTTAAAGATATTATTGATTCGTCAATGTTTTTAAATTTGTTTGTATATCCATCAATTTATTATTTCCTTTGATATTAAATCATTACCCTCCAAAATGAGAATAGTCGTTATCGGTGGCACAGGTCATATCGGAAGTTTTTTAATTCCCCGGCTGGTTTTAGCTGGCCATGAAGTAATCTGCATAAGCCGTCAGGAGCGAAAACCATACTTTGCCCATTCTGTATGGAATTCGGTAAAGATGGTATCCATCGACCGTGAAGAGGCAGAGCTAAAAAACATGTTTGGTGGGCAAATCCGCAACCTCTCACCCGATGTGGTCATCGATCTGATTTGCTTTACTCCTGAGAGTGCCCAACATTTAGTTGAAGCACTTCAGGGACAGGTGCAACATTTTCTCCATTGTGGTACGATTTGGGTCCATGGACATAGCGAAGTGGTCCCCACCGACGAGACGCTATTCCGCAAACCGATTTGCGATTACGGGACTAAAAAGGCGGCGATTGAATCGTATCTGCTAACCATTGCACGTAAAACCGGTTTCCCTGCAACCATTCTGCATCCGGGTCATATTGTCGGTCCGGGCTGGGTCCCTGTAAATCCGGTTGGAACAGAGAATCCTGAAATATTCAGGCGTTTAGCTGAAGGGAAGGAGGTCGTATTACCCAATCTGGGAATGGAAACGCTCCATCACGTTCACGCCGATGATGTAGCCGCTTCATTTTGCAATGCATTAACCAACTGGAATAATTCAGTAGGTGAAAGTTTTCATGTGGTCTCGTCGCAGGCGCTTACGCTCCGGGGGTATGCAAATGCCGTTGCTGCATGGTTTGGGCAAGAGGCCCGGTTGAATTTCTTACCCTGGGAAGAGTGGAAGAAAACAGTGAGTGAATCTGAAGCAGAAGAGACATGGGATCATATCGCTCACAGTCCTAACTGCAGTATTGAAAAAGCAAGACGTCTTTTAAATTATAATCCGAGATATACATCCTTACAGGCAATCGAGGAGTCGGTAAAGCATTTAATGAACGTGATTAATTAGTATAACGGGCTTTAGGAGTCTTTGGGGTAACTTGGTAGCCTAATTTTCAGCGTGATTTTTCAGTAGGCAACCAATTATGAATTGTTCATTTAAATTATCATTAGATACTTAGCATGAAAAAGGTAATTTTCACCCTCTTAATTATAATTGCATTCTCATCTGTCCAATTTACTAATGGGGCTTCTTCCCATGTATTAAACCTAAAATGCGAAAATTCAGCAAATCCCACCGGAATCGATATTCCAAATCCCCGGCTAAGCTGGAATATTGAGACAGATCAAAGAAACTGGATTCAGTCTGCTTACCAGATTATAGTTGCTTCAGACCCTGTAAAACTTAACCGGAATAAAGGAGATATCTGGGATAGCGGGAAAATGACTTCATCGGAGTGTTTATACATCCCGTTCTCAGGAAAAACGTTGAGTTCACTTCAAAGATACTGGTGGAAAGTGAAGGTATGGGATCAAAACGGGAATGAATCCGGATGGAGCAAACCCTCCGACTGGACGATGGCTTTGCTCAATTCCTCCGACTGGAAAGGGAAATGGATCACTTCCGACCTTCAACTTTCACCACTACAGAAAGAGCTAAAGGCCCTGCCCGATTTTGGAATGGAACCTGAAACTGAAATGTGGAAGTTAGCCGAAGTGATCAGGAAGAAGACTGATACAATTACCTATGCACCTGCTGTTTATCTCAGAAAAGAATTTCCATTAAACCATCCGGTCAAATATGCTGTTGTAAATATCTGTGGTTTAGGCTTGAACGAACTTTTTATCAATGGCGGTAAAGTAAGTAAAGAACTATTAAACCCCCCATATACCGATTATCAGAAAAGGGTCTTTTATCAATCGTATGATGTTACACCATTTCTGCAGAATGGAGATAATACGATTGGCGTAATACTTGGAAATGGATGGTTTAATCTGGTTGTACCGCATCTTCTCCGGTATTATGCTGCTGATTATATCAACACTCCACGTTTACTGTTTCAACTAGATATCCTTTATGCCGATGGCACCAGAAAAACAGTAGTCTCAGATGATTCGTGGAAATTCACCACCGACGGACCGATTCGGTTTAACAATATTTTAAGCGGTGAGACTTACGATGCCAATAAAGAAATTGAAGGATGGAATAAAGTTGGTTACAATACTTCAAACTGGAAAAAGGTATTCCTCACAGAGGGTCCGGAGGGGAGACTTAATGCACAACACCTGTATCCTGTAACCATTACGGATAGTGTAAAGGCATTGAATATCAAAACTATAGAAAATGGTTATTCCATTGATCTTGAAAAAGAGATCACGGGTTGGTGCCGGATTAAGGTAAAGGGGGAGAAAGGGTCCAGGATCACGGTGAAATTTCCGGGTGCAGGGTCTCACACCTTAGGGAGGTATCAAACCTATGAATACATCCTCAAAGGTGGTGGAAATAAGGAGATTTTTGTCGCAAAATTCAGTTATAACGGGATAAAGACGGTGGAGATTTCCGGGCTTAAATACAAACCGGAACTGGAAGATATTACCGGAATATCTGTGAATACTGATCTGCCATTTACCGGAAAATTCGCATGTTCGAACGACACCTTTAACGAATTAAATTCCATTCTTGTACATACGATGAGGAATTATGTGCTCCATATTCCCAATGATCCTGTGCGCGAAAAGGCTGGATGGACCCAGGATGTGGAGACCGCGTTCGACGCTTATGCCTATGCTTTTGATGCCAGGGAGATGTATGTTAAGTGGCAACACGATTTTCTGGATATCATTCACTCCAATGGATATGTTCCCCCCGTAGCTCCCGGACGATTTGACGGACCGACCATTAATGGTCCCTGGTGGGGCGGAATGATTGTTTACCTTCCCTGGAAAATTTATACCCATTTCGGGGACAAGAAAATACTTGAAGAGAGTTTCGATGCCATGAAAAAATATACGGGCTACCTGAACACAATAGACAGTAGTTATGTGGTTAAATGGGGCCTCGGCGATTGGCTCGAACCCGGGAGTGTCAGACCGAAAATGACTCCTGTTCCATTCACTTCAACGATAGGATTTTACAATACAGCGCTCATTACATCCAAAACTGCTGCCATTCTTGGATATAAAGAGGATGCAAAATATTACTCCGATTTGGCTGAAAGAATTAAAAGCTCGTTCAATCAACATTTTTTCAATCCTCAAATGGGAGAATATGCCAAATATAGTCAGGCCTCACAGTTGATGCCCTTGTATTTTAATCTTGCCCCGGAAGAAAAACGACAGTTGGTGCTTGAAAAACTGGTTAAGAAAATTGAGACCGATTCCAATCATGTGGGGACAGGATTTGTCGGAACGCCTTTAATTCTCACCGGTCTTTCAGCTCTGGGTAAAGGTGACCTGGCTTATAAAATGGCAAATCAGAGAACCTATCCCGGCTGGTATGATATGGTTTTTAATCATGGCTCCAAAATATTCAAGGAGGACTGGAAGGGTGGTTTGGTGCAAATGCCCCCATTAGGAGGTAGTCTGGGATATTGGTTTTACTACTCTTTGGCAGGAATACAACCCGATAATGCGACTCCCGGATTTAAGAAGATCATCATTTGTCCCGATTTTGTTACCGATTTATCGTGGGTAAAAGGGGAATATCAATCTCTTTATGGTACGATTAAGTCGGAATGGATACGTGAAAACGGGAAGTTGGTTGTTAATATCAAAATACCTGCAAACACAACAGCCAAAATATCTTTACCAACCGATAAAGCCACAAATATTAGTGAAAACGGGATACCGATAATAAACAGCCGTGATTTTCATTCCCTTTCATTTGAAAATGGCAAGACTATAATTAATGGCGGATCAGGAATTTACTCCTTCATTATAAAACAAAATCATTAATTTTGGATAAAAAAGTTTTTTCTAACAACAATAAAATCAAACAAATGAGAAACAGATTTAAAATTGGGATGATTGCTTTATTGCTATTGGCAATGATGGCAACTGAAATTACGGCAAGTGCTCAGTTAAAAGCTGAAACGCCGGAACAGAAGAGTAAACGAATGGCCTGGTGGACCGACGCCCGCTTTGGTATGTTTATCCACTGGGGATTATATGCTTTACCCGCACGACATGAATGGGTTAAAAACAGCGAAAGGATGACTAACGAGCAATACCAGAAGTATTTCGAAGAGTTCAATCCTGATATGTATAATCCGAAGGAATGGGCAAGGATGGCCAAAGAGGCAGGAATGAAATATGTGGTGCTGACAGCCAAACATCATGAGGGATTTTGTTTGTTTGATTCAAAATATACCGACTATAAAGCCACAAATACTCCTTTTGGCAGGGACATTATCAGGGAGTATGTCGATGCCTTACGGGCTGAAGGGTTAAAGGTCGGTTTTTACTATTCACTCATCGACTGGCACCATCCTGATTACACCATCGACAGGGTGCATCCGCAGCGTCAGGAAACCGATTCTGCCTATGTCCGGCTCAACAAACATCGGGATATGTCGAAATACCGTGAATACCTGAAGAATCAGGTACGTGAATTGCTGACGAACTATGGTGAGATTAGCGTAATCTGGTTTGACTTCTCCTTTCCGGGGAAGAATGGAAAGGATCATAATGACTGGGGTTCGGTGGATCTTCTGAAAATGGTTCGCTCGCTTCAGCCTGGTATCATAATCGATGACCGTCTTGACCTGAAAGATATGGATGGTGGATGGGATTTTGAATCTCCCGAGCAGTACAAGGTGGAGAAATGGCCTGAACGTAACGGTAAAAAAGTTTTCTGGGAAACCTGCCAAACCTTTTCCGGATCATGGGGATACTACCGTGATGAGAACACCTGGAAAAGTACGCCTCAATTATTGGAATTACTCATCGAATCGGTCAGTAAAGGGGGGAATTTGCTGTTGAACGTAGGGCCTACTGCACGTGGGGTATTCGACTTCAGGGCACAGGATCGTTTGAAAGCGATGGGCGAATGGATGAAGTATAATAATCGTTCGATCTACAATTGCACCGAGGCTCCGGCGGAATTTGTCGCACCACCCAATACCCTTCTCACTTACAATCCAAAGACAAACAGATTGTATGTCCATTTGCTCAGTTATCCCATGGGTAATTTAACCCTTAAGAATATGGGGGATAAAGTGAAATACATTCAATTTCTGCACGATGCTTCAGAGATTAAGTTCCACTCAGGTAATGGTGAAGCCAAAAATAATTTGCAATTACAACTTCCGATTCAGAAACCACCAGTTGAAATTGTTGTGCTTGAGGTGATCCTGAAATAATTTTGATAGGGTTTCTTTCGTACATTTTGTCTAAAACCCGTTACTATGAAAAGTACAAGGTTTTTGATGTCAATACTTTTTGTTAGTCTATTGATCAGTTGTTCAGATCATTCATCAAAATCTGAACAGCTGATCAAAGCTTACGATATCGATTTCAACTGGGGTGAAGGTGGTCCCAATGGTTTTGCCAAACCTGGCTTGTGGGCAGATGCCGATCCTGGCGATCATGTCAACTGGTATGCTGATTTGGGATGTAATGTGATTCAGTCGTTTGCCGTTTCATGCAACGGATATGCCTGGTATAAAAACGGTATAGTTCCGGAACAGCCAGGGTTAAAGCATGATTTTCTAACTGAACAGGTGAAACTGGCCCATCAAAAAAACATCAAAGTGTTCGGTTATTTCTGTGCAGGGTCCAATACCCGATGGGGTCTGGAACATCCCGAATTAAGTTATGGGACCCCTTCCAGTCCGCATATTCCCTATACAACTGCTTATCTTGATTTCCTTTGTGCTGCCATCGAAGATGCCATCAAAAAGACTGGTATGGATGGTGTTTTTATCGACTGGTTATGGAATCCAGGGACCACGATGGAACCCTACCCGCCTTTGAAATGGCTCGATTGTGAACAACAAATGTATAGGGAACTGATGGACCAACCTTTCCCTGGAAAGGACAAAATAACCCCCGGTATTGAACTTCAATTTCGCCGCAAAGCAATTGACAGATGCTGGAAACGAATCAGGACCATCATCAAAAGAACAAAACCTGATTGCATCATCTGGCTGACGTCATGTCAGTTGACAAGCAAGGATATTGCCGGATCGGATATGCTGAAGGAGGTCGACTGGGTATTGAATGAGGCGGGTGACATTGCGACAACGGGATCGGTCCGCTCGATGCTGGGAGCTCAAACCCGCCTGGTAACCTGTCTGGCCAACTGGAACGGACAGGATCCAACCAAAGTGATTCCGGCAGCGATCAAAGAGAATGTTGGGCTTTATGGATTTACAAAACCGGTTTCAGGTTCAATTATGCCGCCGGTTGATTACTATCTTTCGAAACCGGTCGATAGCCTTAAAGGTGATGAGCGGAATATTGCCGTACTTGCCAGGGCATTTAAAAATTTACCTATTGATTATGTGAAAAAATAAAATTGATTAATATTTCGGTACGCTGCACTTTTCGTTCTTACTATTTGTTCAATAATTATCAGCCTGGGCGTATCAAAAGTAAAAGATTTAAACGCATCAGCCAATAGAGAGAGCGGAGGAAAACAATAGAGTAATGCAAAGTAAATAAATACAGCATATTCCCTCTAAGTGACTTTGTGCCATTTGTATGTCTCCGCGGTAAAAGACTTTTGATACAGCCTCGACAAAAGATTGCTAAATTAATCTGTCAATCAGTACAGCTCAAAAACAACTACGTATGAATTATAAAAAAATATCTTCCACCCTGATTGCGATCTCCTTTGCATTTATATTAAGTGCTCAAAACATCAATATTATCCCTCAACCGAAAAAGGTAATTATCAATAAAGGAAATTTCGCCCTTAATGGTAAAACTGTCATTTCGTACAACGATCCACAATTAAAATTCCTTTCAGAATATACTTCAGCAACTATTCAGTCGCTGAATAAACTGAAGCTAACTGTTAAAACCCGGATTGGAACTCAACCGAATAACCAATCAATCAATTTAATGCTTGATGGGAACGCCAATACCTCAAAGGAGGGTTATCTCTTAAATGTAACTTCATCAGTAATTACTATAAGTGGAGCTACAAGCAAGGGTATTTTCTATGGCGTCCAAAGCTTGTTGCAATTGATTCCAATCGATGGAGATTCAAAAATTCAGGCACTTCAGATTCAGGATGAGCCCCGTTTTGGATGGCGTGGACTACTTCTTGATGTAAGCAGGCACTTCTTTACCATTGATGAGGTTAAACGGCTGATCGATCAAATGGTTGCCTACAAGTTTAACCTCCTGCAGTTGCATTTGACGGATGATCAGGGGTGGCGGGTTGAGATCAAGAAATTACCTGAACTTACGCGAATTGGAGCCTGGAGAGTCCCCCGTACGGGATTGTGGTGGGACAGAAAGCCCCCTTATGATGGAGAAGAAGCAACCTATGGTGGTTTTTACACCCAGGAACAAATTAAAGATCTTGTTGCATATGCTTCCAAACGTAATGTAGATATTCTGCCCGAAATTGAAGTTCCGGGGCATAGTTTAGCCGCTATTGCATCTTATCCATATCTCTCATCTTCTAAATCGGGGGCAAAAGTAAATCCGGGATCTCAGTTTTATAAGATTGAGGATAACACCCTTTGCGTAGGGAGGGAGTCTACTTTTGAGTTTCTGACTATTGTTTTTTCGGAAATAGCAGAGTTGTTTCCGTTTGAATACATCCATATTGGCGGAGATGAGTGTTACAAAGGGTTCTGGAAAAATTGTGACGATTGTCAGAAGCGGATGAAAGATAATGGGTTAAAGGACGAAAATGAACTACAGAGTTATTTCATCAGACGCCTGGAGTCGATATTGCAGGAAAAGGGTAAGAAACTGATCGGTTGGGATGAGATTCTTGAAGGTGGTTTGGCGCCCAATGCAACAGTAATGAGCTGGCGGGGAATGGATGGCGGAATCGCAGCGGCAAAAGCAAACCATCATGTGGTGATGAGTCCAAACAACTATGCATATCTCGATCTATACCAGGGTGATCCTGCCATCGAGCCGCCCACTTACAGTTTATTGCGTTTAAATACTGTTTACAAGTTTGAACCGGTTCCTTCAGGGGTTGATTCTTCCTTTATACTTGGCGGACAGGGAAATCTATGGACAGAGAGTGTACCCACTTTCAGGCATGCCGAATATATGCTCTGGCCGCGTTCGTTTGCGTTGGCGGAAGTTCTTTGGACTCCCCGACAGGACAAAAGCTGGAATGACTTTATCCGTCGGACCGAAGTTCATCTGGAACGTCTGGCTCATGCCGACATCAATTATGCCCGAAGTTTTTACGATGCGGCCATTCAACCGTCAAAGGATGAGCTGGGTAATTTAAACATACAACTATCAACCGAGATCGAAGGTCTGGATTGTTACTATACATTTGATAATACCTACCCTGATCATCATAGTCCGTTATACAAAAAGGGGGAAAAACTGACAATTCCCAAAGACGCCGATACGTTCCGGGTGATTACTTACCGGGATGGGAAATCCACCGGAAGAATAATTACCGTATTACTGGCGGATCTGATGAAACGGATTAAATAATATCAGAAATCAAATCACTAACTAAAGCAATATGAGGCTTCTAATTAATGCTTTTCTTCTCTTTTTTCTTGTGTCTTCTTTCAACGCAAATTCACAGGAAATCAAATCTGAAGATATCGCTGCCGCACGAAAAATCAGGCGTGCAGAACTTAACGATCCGATCCGCCCTGAGTGGCACCTTACCATTGCTGAAGGGAAAGCAATGCCCTTCGACCCCAATGGTGCTATTTTTAAAGATGGCATCTTCCATCTGTGGTATATCTATCAGGATGAAGGTAAATGTAACTGGCAGCATCTTTCTACCATCGATTTATTTCACTGGAGATGGTATGCCAACGACCTAAAACCAAATCCGGGTGATCCGGAACATGATATCTTCAGTGGAAATGCATTCCTGGCTAAAGATGGGAATGTGGTTTTAGCCTATCATGGCCTGGGAACAGATGGAAATTGCATTGCCTATAGTAGCGACAAAGATCTGAATGAATGGACAAAACCCAAAACAAATCCGATTGCGAAGCCGGGATGGGATCCCCACATGTGGGTTGATGGAAATACCTATTACCAGATTTCAGGTGGTACTCCCGGGGCAAAACACCCTAACCCTCCCGTTCTTTATGTTGGAGACTCGTACGATCAACCGATGCAAAAAATTGGTGAATTCATGACCCATAATATGCCCGATGTAAATGATTTCGAAGATATTTCGTGTCCCGACTTCTTTAAACTGGGAGATAAATGGGTGCTCCTGTGCATCAGTCATTCCAGGGGAGCCCGTTATTACATTGGTACCTGGGATGGCAAAAAGTTTAATCCCGAGTCGCATCACCGGATGAACTGGCCCGGAGGAACCATGTTTGCCCCTGAAACCTTGCTGGATGACCAGGGTCGCCGGATCATGTGGGCCTGGGTACTTGACCGGAAATCAGGCGCTTCGAGCGGAACGATGTCAATGCCACGGGTTTTAACCCTTTCCCAAGATAAGCTTTCTCTGAATATCGAACCGCCAAAGGAAGTGGAACGATTAAGATACAACAAATTGCAGGTAAATCCTTTTACGGTGAAGGGAGGTCAGTCGGTTACGCTTGATCGTATTTCCGGGAAAATGGTTGAAATGGAGGTCACCATAGATCCGGGTCAGGCCAAACGTTTTGGGGTGAAGGTTTTTTCCTCTAATGACGGGGTGGAGCAAACCCCGATTGTTATTGACAGAACTAAAAATATCCTCCAAATAGATATGCGCAAATCGGGGATCAATCAACCGGTCTATAATGAGTTTGCGATGGCCTTTGCATCTCCTGATCCAAAAAATAACCCGGTTATTGAAACGGAGGATGCCCCCTTTTCAATAAAACCTGGCGAAAAGGTTCATCTACAGATATTTCTTGACAAGTCGATGCTAGAGGTCTTTGCGAACGGTCGACAATGCATTACCCAGGTACTCTATCCAACGCTTAAGGATGCAGACCATGTACAGGTTTTCGCGGATGACGCGTCCATTAAAGTTGAAAGCTTAAAAGCTTGGAAATTATTTCCTGCAATGCAGTGGTAATTAGATATAACCTTATATATAATTAACTGAAAATTTATGCAAACATCAAATATCAAATCATTTATAATATTTTCTTTTGTTGTCGCTTCTTTTGGTGTACTCTTAACAGGGTGTAATGCGGTTCGGCCACCTGCTCAGATGGGATTGGCTGGATTGTCCGTGCTTGATAACACCCGTACCCGATCGATTTCTGCAGAAAATAGGACCGGTGAAAAGGGGAAAGGAGGCATGGCCATTCCCGATCCATCGGAACTTAAACCAGCAGCCTCGGCAAGGGCAGCCGACAGTCTTGGCCAGGAATGGAAGGTAAAACCATTTCTCCGCGTAAATTCAGGTGAAACGGTCACCCTTATGGATGTTGACGGACCTGGGACGATTCAGCACATTTGGATGGTTGAAGGGTTAAGTCGTGCCAATATATTACGGTTTTACTGGGATGGGGAAGTCACCCCCTCTATTGAGGTTCCGGCTCCCGATTTTTTTGCAGTGGGGCACGAAAAGTTTGCAAGGGTGAATTCACAGGTTGTGACCGTCAATCCGAAAAACGCACTAAATTGTTACTGGCCAATGCCATTCAGAAAACATGCTAAGGTGACCCTTACCAACGAAGGGAGTAAAGATCTTATACTTCTCGCCTTCCAGATCACCTACTCACTAAATCATGTCGACAGAAAGGCCGGATATTTTCATGCCCAGTGGCGTCGTGCCAGAACAGGGGGTCAGAATCCATATGTCATCCTTGACGGAGTTAAAGGTAAAGGCCGTTATGTGGGAACTTTCCTGGCGTGGACGCAAATGACCTCAAAAGGTTGGTTTGGCGAAGGAGAAGTGAAATTTTTTATGGATGGAGACACCAAATTTCCAACCATTTGTGGTACAGGAACTGAGGATTATTTCCTTGGCAGTTATGGCTTTGAGCAATCCTATACCACCCCCTATTCAGGGACAACACTCGCGGCAACGACCGAGGGCGAATTACCTAATTTGTGGAGTCTATACCGTTGGCATCTTCCCGATCCGATTTGCTTTTCCCACGATTTAAAGGTGACCATCCAGGCATTGGGTTGGAATAACAAAGGGAAATACAGGTTGCTTGATGACGATATTGCTTCTGTAGCCTACTGGTATCAAACCGAGCCACATCAGCCCTTTCCTGTACTTCTTCCACTAAAATTAAGGACTCCAAATAAATAAAAAGTGCAATAAAATGAAGAAAAATCTCCTTTTGTTCTCTGCGATTTTTTTAATTCAGTACACTGCCATCGCTCAGAAGAACCCGACTCTTTCGCTAATAAAGGATAATCAGCCAATTCCCAATGAGGTGGTTAAAGCGACACGAGAATTCAGAGAGCGGTTATTGGCCGATCCCTACCGACCAGCCTACCATTTTGCATTTCCTGAAGATAATGGCCGACCGGGTGATCCCAACGGAGCTTTTTTTGCGAATGGAAGGTATCACCTGATGTACCTTTATAAAAGGGAAGGATCGGGCTTTTCATGGGGGCATGTATCGAGTACAGATTTGCTGAACTGGCGCCATCACCCCGATGCCATCATGCCCGGAAATGGTGATGATGGATGTTTCAGCGGAGGCGCCTTTGTGGATGACGACGGTTCCGCAATATTCTCCTACTGGATGTTGTGGGGCGATAAGGGGATCGGACTTGCCAAAAGTACAGATGCCGGTTTTAACAAATGGGTAAAATCAGCAAGTAATCCTGTTATCAAATCGACAGAATGGGGGATCACAGATTTAAAGGATGCTTCGGGAAAACTCGTTCACGTCGGGTCAGCCGACCCATCCAACATCTGGAAGAAAGATGGCATATACTATATGGCTACCGGGAATTTACTGGTCCTGCGTAAATATGGTTCCCGCGGCAAAGGTTTACCTGCAAATATTGACAAGCCCAAACTTCCCGGGGATTCGCTGAATTATCAGGGTGACCGCCTCTATTTATTTGCCTCGGATGATCTGAAACACTGGGAATATAAGCATGAACTCTATCAGAGTGAACGCAAATGGACCAGTAAAAACGAGGATAATATGTGTCCCAGTTTCTTGCCTTTACCATCTTCTCCCGACGGTGGAAAACCGAGCGATAAACACCTGCTGCTTTTTATCAGTCATAATATGGGCTGCCAATACTATGTGGGAAGCTATAAAAATGAACATTTCTATCCACAAAGTCACGGACGGATGACCTGGAAAGACAATGCTTACTTTGCCCCCGAAGCGTTGATAGACGGTAAAGGAAGGCAAATTATGTGGAGCTGGATCTTTGACGATCGCCCCGATTCTGTAATCAATTATCGTGGATGGACCGGAACCTATGGGTTACCGCGAACCCTCTGGCTTGGAAGCGATGGTACCCTCAGAATGCGACCGGTAAAAGAACTCGAGAACCTACGAATGAAAGAGACGATGGTTTCAAACATCAAAGTAACCTCCGGAAGCGTGGTGAAACTGACTGAACCAGGCCGGGAATTGATGGAACTCGAAGTGACAATTCCTCCAAATAGTGCTCAGCAATACGGGATTAAAGTTGGAGTATCGGATGATGGTCGTGAAGAGAGTGTCATTTGGTACGATCAGGTGGATAAAAAATTAAAATTTGATACCCGGAAATCGGGCTTATCTTTTGGACGTAAGATTGTTGAGGAGGCCCCTTTCGCTCTTGAAAAAGGGGAGCCACTTGTGTTGAGAATATTTGTTGATAAATCGATAATTGAAGTTTTTGCCAACGACCGGCAAGCCATCGGTCGTATGGTTTATCCCACATTGGGTGGCAGGGGAATCAGTTTATTTTCCGAGAGAGGAGAGGTTGCCGTTAAAAGTATAAAAATATGGGAAATGAGCCCTTCCAACCCTTATTAAAAAAGCGGGAAAACTTCTTTTAATTATCTTCGTCATAAAGTTTAGCTGACAGCATAAAGTTGTTGATTCCAAAATCTGACCAAATGGGTATGCTAATTTCTAAGAAGCACATTTATAGTATTTTAATTTTAGTCTTTGCCTTCCGCATTTCTGTGGCATCCAATAAAACTTTTTCGGTGGCCTCTCCTGACAAAAGAACCGAAGTGAAAATTAGCTTGAATGAGCAAATCACCTGGTCATTATTTCACGATGGGAAGGAGCTCATCGCCCCATCAGCAATTTCCATAGCACGCTATGATGGTAAGATGATTGGAAGAAGTCCTAAACTTTCACAACATAAGAGCATCCATGTCGACAATCAGGTAATGACGCTATATGGCAAGAATAGCGTGATCAGAGACCATTATAATGAGCTATTGTTAACCTTCCGCGAAAACTACTCAGTTGCTTTTAGAACTTATAATGAGGGAACTGCCTATCGGTTTATTACCAATTTCAGGGATAGTCTGAAGATTAAAAATGAGGAGGCGACCTTTGTTTTTCCAAATCATTGCAAAGGGTACTACCGAAAGGGGAAAAGGGAGAGTTACCTCTACGAGGCTGTTTATGAATACTCCGAAATTTCGAAGATCGATTCAGGAAGGGTGGCAATCGTGCCCCTGTTGGTACAGGTTCCTGATGGCCCTAAGGTTGCGATTACGGAGTCCGATATCACCGCTTATCCCGGGATGTATCTGAAGGCGGAGGGAAATACCCTGGTGGGATCCTTCAGAAATTTTCCGCTGGAAACCAATATTAATGACCAAAAATGGACCGTTTCTGCAACAAAAACAGCCGATTATATTGCAATAACTTCCGGTAAAAGGAGTTTCCCCTGGCGCATAATGATGATTGCTGATCAGGACAAGGAGTTGATGAACAATGAATTGGTTTATCTCCTTGCACCCAGGCAAAGAAAAGATCTCGATTTCTCATGGGTAAAAACAGGTCTCATTGCCAATGACTGGTGGCATTTGTGGTGGGATAAATCTCCCGGCTCTCCAGGTGTTCAGGAAGTTATCCTGACCGGAGTTGATTTTAAATCAGGAACGAACTTCAATACGTATAAGTACTTTATTGATTACGCTTTAAAAAATAATATTGAATTCGTTAATATTGACTATGGTTGGTGCGATCCTTATGATTTTTCGAAAATTCACAGGAATCTTGATCTTCCAAAGTTATTATCCTATTCAAAAGAGAAAAATAAACGAGTGTTCATGTGGTGTATTGCCAAAACCCTTTACCGCGATCTGGAAAAAAATATGACCATGTTTGAAAAATGGGGAATCGCAGGACTGAAAGTTGACTTCTTCGAACGGGATGACCAGATAGGAGAGCAGGATTATCATCGGATTGCCGAAAGCGCTGCAAAACACCATTTGCTTCTCGAATACCACGGAGCAACTAATCCGGCAGGACTTACACGTACCTATCCCAACCTGCTCACTTTTGAAGCAGTATTTGGTTCGGAACAAAATATGGGCGGCAATAAAATAGATCCGAAGCATAATGTAACAATCCCTTTTCTTCGCGGACTTGCAGGCCCGTTTGATTATGCCCCCGGGGGGATGAACAATGTCAGCAAATCGCATTTCCATCCGTTTAATGGATTTCCAATGACCCTTGGAACACGTGCGCATCAGATTGCCATGTTTGTAATTTATTATTCACCTTTGCAATTCATGTGCGATGTACCGTCGGACTACATCAATGAGCCTGCTTGCCTTAATTTTATCGCCAAAATTCCTGCGGTTTGGGAGGTTACCTATCCCCTTGACTGCCGGATTGGAGATTATGTTGCTGTAGCCAGAAAGAGAGGTGATGAATGGTTTGCTGCTGCTATGACGAACTGGAGTGCAAGAACCATTAAATTAAAATGTGATTTTCTGGCAGAGGGCAATTATGATGTGGAAATATTTAAAGATGGTGTGAATGCGGACTTAAATGGAAATGATTTTAAAACTGAACAAATAAAGGTAAAATCGGGAGAAGAAATTGTTGTTGATATGGCGCCCGGTGGTGGTTGGTCAGCAAGATTTATCCCTGCCAAATAATGATAAATTTCACTGGCATGATGTGCCAAAGCACCTTTTAAAATTTAAAAATGAAAAACAAAACGAACAACAAGGTATTTATCTGGTCATTAACTGTAGCGCTGGGAGGTTTCCTTTTTGGCTTTGACACAGCAGTTATTTCGGGAGTTGAAAAGCACATCCAGGAGTTGTTCCGGCTAACTCCGTTCTGGCATGGTTTTACCATCTCGTCGGCCCTTATTGGAACGGTAATTGGCGCCTTGGTTTCAGGTCAACCGGCAGATAAATACGGCAGAAAACCTATCCTCTTTGTCATTGCGGGTTTGTATGTGATAACTGCAATAGGGAGCGCTATGGCAGGCGATGTAGGTACATTTATCATTTTCAGATTCCTGGGAGGAATTGGTGTGGGCGCTTCCTCAGTCGTTGCTCCAACTTATATTGCAGAGATATCACCTGCAAGAATCAGAGGAAAAATGACCGCTATGTTCCAGTTTAATGTCATTTTTGGAATCCTGATCGCCTTTGTTTCCAACTTCCTGCTTCGTGATTTTGGTGCCGAACCCTGGCGATGGATGCTGGGCGTTGCTGGTATCCCCGCGTTTCTGTTTTTCGCCTTTCTTTTTATCATCCCTGAAAGCCCCCGATTCCTGATTAAAATTGGCCAGATCGCAAAGGCCAAAATCATCCTTGATAAAATTGAGGTGGAATCGATCGACCAGGAGATCGAAGAGATCAGACACAGTATGGAGAGATCATCCAATGGTAATCAGAATATTTTCTCCGGTATCTACTTTAAGCCTATTTCAATTGCATTTCTGGTCGCCATGTTTAACCAGTTTTCGGGTATCAATGCAATATTGTATTATGCTCCGCGCATCTTCGAATTAAGCGGACTTTCAAATGCTGACTCGATGTTCCAGTCAATTATGATCGGAGTAACGAACGGAATCTTCACAATTCTGGGAATGTTTTTGATTGACAGGGTTGGACGGAAAAAATTGCTGATAACGGGTTCAATCGGGATGTCCATTTGTTTGGGATTGATTGCCAAAACATTTTACACCCAAAATTTTTCAGGTTATGGATTGCTGTTCCTTTTACTGGTTTATATCATGTTCTTTGCTTTTTCAACCGGGGCTGTCATCTGGGTATTAATTGCCGAAATATTTCCCAACAGCGTACGTGGCAAAGGGCAATCGCTCGGGAGTTTTACCCATTGGTTTTTTGCCGCACTGATCACCTTTATGTTTCCGGTGATCGTTAAACTCTCCGATTTTGGTGTTGGACATGCCTTCCTGTTCTTCTCTGTAATGATGCTTGTTCAGGCAGTTGTAGTTTGGAAGTATTTCCCCGAAACAAAAGGAAGAACACTGGAGGAACTTGGGGAACATTTGTAATGGTAATTGAAATAAAATGCAAGTATCCTTTTCCCAACGGTTGACTTCTTTCTCCAAATAGTATAACCCGATGAACGATTTCCAGTTAAGAGTTTACCCTTTTTCGATTAAATTTGTACCAGCTGATTTTTGACACCATTTTGGATTCTTTTTGCCATTGTGAACAAAACTGAAGATGAAAACCGAGAGAGAGTTAGTTGAAGAATTAAAGGAGGGATTGGCGAGCGCATTCGATAAATTGTATGAAGCGTATAGTCATAAGCTCTATATCTTTGCACTATCTATTCTGAAATCCAGGGATGATGCAGAAGAGGTTGTTCAGAATACCTATTTTAAGATCTGGGAAAGGCGAAAAAGTATTGACAGCAGCCACTCCTTTAAATCATTTTTGTTTACTGTTGCATATAACGTAACTGTTGATCTGCTCAGGGAAAGACTAAAAGAGAGAAAATATCGGGAAAATATACTTCAAAATGCAACTTCCAATTACAATCTTGAAGAAGCAATCGAATTTGGGTTTTTGCTTGAAAATGTAGAACAAATCATAAAGGAATTACCTCCCCGTAAGCTCGAAATTTATCAACTGAGCAGGGTCGAACATCTTTCATACCAACAAATTGCTGAGAGGTTGAATCTTTCTGTCAAGACAGTCGAAAATAGTATCAATTTCTCCATGAACTTCATAAAGAGTCGCTTAGGGAAAGATTCACTGATTATTCTGCTTTATACCGCACTTTTTCTTTAAAAGAAATCTTTTTTCTTTCTCCCCCGACAGGGGGTATGGCCATGCTGTAACGTAGTATATACAGATTGGGAAAAATATATAATACATTTTAGTTTAGAATTAACTATAGATTCAAAATGCCTGAACCCGGATCAGAACATACCAGAATATCCTGCCTTTTTGAAAAATACCTGAATGGGAGATGCTCCAATGAGGAAGCCAGGGAGATCGTGTCAGTGCTGGAAGATTCCGGAAATGATATTTCGCTGATTAATGAGGCCAGTACACGATGGCAATCGCTTAATTCCGCAGAATCTGAAGATTCACGCACCCTTGAAAGCCAAGTAATAATGAGTCAGATACTTGACAGGCTTCATCATCGAATACGCCTGGATGAAGAGGAGAAAGCAAGGAAGTTTTCAATGACGAAGGTTTTCTCTCTTTTCTCAAAAGTGGCAGCGATACTTATACTCCCTTTGTTGGTTTATTCCATTTATTTAGCCTCACTCACATCGAATAATAATCAAAATGCATTGTCTGATAATCAGTTGTCGTGGCATACTGTCAAAACTCCTGCAGGAATGCAAACCGATTTCCTCCTCCCGGATGGTTCCCATGTTTGGTTGAATTCAGGATCAGTATTAAAATATCCGATACACTTTGCGGAGGATAAACGAGAAGTTGAAATGACTGGTGAAGCCTTTTTTGATGTGGCCAAAGATGTTACCCATCCCTTCCTGGTAAATGCAGGGAAAATGAAAATCGAAGTGACAGGAACACGCTTCAATGTGATCAATTATTCAGATGAGTCGGTAACCGAACTTATTCTGGAATCAGGCCATGTTCGCCTGTTTTCCGGAAAATATGAAGAGAACAAAACCATTGCGAATATCAATCCGGGAGAACTTGCAGTTCTCGAAAATGCACAGAACAAATTGCGAATCAGTAATGTAGATGTTGCAAAATACATGGCATGGAAGGATGGAGTACTCATTTTCAGGGATGACCCTATGGAGGAAGTTGTACGAAAATTGAACCGGTGGTTTAATGTGGAGATCATCCTTCAAAGCCCTGAATTAACGGGTTATGTATATACCGCTACTTACAGGGATGAAACACTTCCTCAGATTCTTGAACTGTTAAAGATTTCAGCACCAATAAAATATAGTATCACTGATCGTAAAAGACTGCCCGATAACTCTTATGCAAAACGAAAAATACTAATAACCAGGAGAAAATAATAGCCTATGGAGAAATCAACAAAACTGATCAACTGTTGAAAATCAAGGGGATGTTGTCGCATCCCCTTGAAATCGCAATCCTTTTCATCTTAAAAGATAGAAAAGCTTTAATTTATTTTACTGTAAATCAAACATTACAAAGTTATGAAATTAAATCGAACCAACAATCGACCCACAATAAAAAACTGGGTCGGCAAAATCTTTGCAGTTATGCGTATTACCTTATTCCTGATAATTTTAAGTGTATACCAGCTATTCGCAGTTGATTCCTACTCACAAACTACCAGAATCAACCTTAAGGTTTCCAATGAATCTGTAAAAAACGTTTTAGCTGAAATCCAGAATCAGTCAGAATTTTCATTTATGTTTAACAGTACGATCATTGACGTTGAACGTAAAGTCGATATTATGGCTGAAAATGAGAAGATCAGTGATGTTCTAAGCAAGCTTTTCTCCAGTACTGATGTAGCCTATACCGTAGTTGACCGGCAGATTGTTCTGTTCTCAACTAAAATATTGGCAAATCAACAGTCAACAAATAACATTACCGGGAAAGTGACTGATCCATCCGGGGCGCCGATTCCTGGTGTAACTGTAGTCGTAAAAGGTACGACCAATGGGGTAACCACCTCTAATAATGGTACTTTTTCCCTCATTTTGTCCAATGAGGCAAAAACACTCGTCTTTTCGTTTGTTGGAATGAAAACCCAGGAAATCACTATAGGTTCAAAGCTATATCTTGATGTGGTGATGGAGGAAGAGTCAATAGGTGTGAGTGAAGTAGTGATCACCGCTTTAGGCATTGGAAGACAAAAGCGAAGTTTGTCATATGCCACTGAACAGGTGAAGATGGAAGCTGTTACTACGGCTAAAAGTGTCAATCTGGGCGAATCATTGGCGGGCAAACTGGCAGGAGTTCAAATCACTTCTTCTTCAGGAACAACTGGTGTAGGCGGTGACACGCGTATCATTATCAGGGGTGATCGTTCGATTGGAAGGAATAATCAACCATTGATAGTTGTTGATGGTATCCCTTATTCAAATTCAGGAGCAGGACTTTCATCAATTAATAGTGATGATGTTGAAAGCATTAACGTATTAAAGGGACCATCGGCTGCAGCTCTCTATGGTTCCAGTGCCAATAACGGCGTTATTGTAATTACCACAAAAAAAGGGAAAATGGGGGGCAGTCAGATTGAATTTAATTCGGTATCAAGTATGGATGTTCCCTATCTCTACCCGGAATTTCAGAATGAATATGCCCAGGGATTGAGTGGTCTCTATGTGAATGAGGAGATGAACAGCTGGGGTCCCCGAATTTCAGGACAAACTGTAAAAAACTGGACAGGTGAAGATATCCAATTACAGGCACAACCAACCAACTATAAAGATCCGTTTAATTGCGGTTATAATGCAACCAACTCCATCTCGTACAGTGCCGGCAACGAAAAACTTACCGGATATCTTTCATATAGCAATACTTCTGCCAGAGGCGTTGTCGAAAACAATAAAATAAACCGGGATAATTTTAATTTAAGACTTACCTCCGAAGTGGTCAAAAAATTGAAAATTGATTTCAAAATGACTTATCATTTCCTTAAGTCCAATAACTCCCCGACAACAGGTGACGATATGTTTAGTCCAATGTCGCAATTGATCCGTATGCCTCGCACCATCCGCACCCAGGATATTGAGAACTACTATTATTATGATGCGAATTTCTCCAAAAAGCAAACAACATGGGTTCCCGGATCTACGAAGGTAATCAATCCGTACTGGTCAATCCATGCACGTGAGAATCCCTATAACAGTAGCAATTTAAGTGCAATATGCTCGTTGCGATATGATTTCACCAGCTGGATCTATTTGCAGCTACGTGGAAACCTGAATGTTTACAGTTATGACTCGGAAGAAAAATTGTGGTGGGACACAGCATATATACGCTATGGGAAAGGTGGTTATGATACAGGATTTGGTAAGACCCGCAAAAAAACAGGGGATATATTGCTGGGAATCGATAAAGATATTAATAAAGATTTTCATTTTGGTGTCAACCTTGGTGCTGAAATAAATGACACCTACGGTAGAAGTATGTTTTCCTCCTCAGGAGGCGACGGTCTAAAGACTGAGAATAAATTTTCCCTGGTTTACGGGATTACACCAACAACTCAGGACGGTGAATACCGGATTCAAAAACAATCAGTTTATGGTACTGGCCAGCTTGTTTTCCGCAATATGCTTTTCCTGGATGTTACTGCACGTAATGACTGGAGTTCGACTTTGCCCAAACCGTACCGTTATTTTTATCCCTCAGTTGGCTTAACCGGGATCGTTTCTGATATGATAAAAATGCCTTCTGCAATTTCGTTTGCCAAAGTTAGGGCTTCCTATGCCCAGGTAGGCAACGATGCTGGATTCTCACAAATATTTCAGACGTTCAGTGCAGTAGCAAGTGGACCTGTCGGAATGATTAAGCTTGGCAATAGTAAAGTCGCTACTGATCTGATCCCTGAAAAAACAAAATCCTGGGAAGCAGGTGCCGAAATTAAATTCTTTAAAAACCGATTCGGTTTAGATTTTACTTATTACAAATCAAACACCTTCAATCAGTTGCTAAGTGTCAATACTCCTTCCGGCACTGGGTATTCTTCAGCAATGATTAATTGCGGAAATATTCAGAATACCGGCTTTGAATTGATGGTCTCTGCAACTCCAATTAAAACAAACATTTTTACCTGGGATATTTACGGCCACTTTTCCAAAAATACCAATAAGGTAATTGAACTGGCTAAAACACTAAAAGAATATGATTTAGGGACACCTAAAAATGTAGTGGGAACTGTAAAGGTGATTGAAGGGCAACCCTACGGCGAGGTATATGCAAGAGGTTTTCAGAAGGATGCGAAAGGGAACGTGATTGTTGCAAGCAATGGAATCCCAAAAGTGACTTCAGAACCAGATGCCGAATATATGGGAAATATGAACTACGATTGGAGAAGCGGATTAACCAACTCGTTTTCCTATAAAAACTGGAATTTAAATTTTTTAGTCGACCTTAACTATGGTGGTGTCCGTCAATCAGGAACAGAAGCTAATCTTCTGTTATACGGGAATGGGAAAGCGTCACTTTACGGGCGCGACGGATTTGTATTTCCGGGGGTAAAAGAAGATGGATCAGTGAATAATGTTTCTGTAAAAGCTCAGGATTATGCCTTTGTTATTGCAGGCCGGGGCACAGCTGCAGTAGGTGAGTTATTTAATCACGATGCAACAAATTCCCGGTTAAGGGAACTAAGTTTAGGGTACACATTTAAGGTTAACCGGTTTGTGAAAGATTTACGTTTATCGCTTGTCGGACGAAACTTATTCTTTTTCTACAATGGTTGCAAATGGTTTGACCCCGATGTAACATCTGACCCAACCCTGAATGGGCAAGGGGGTGAAAACTCATTTTTGCCCTATTACAGAACTCTGGGTTTTAATCTAAAGGTAACATTGTAAACTTCAAAATCAGATCATAATGAAACCAAATATTCAGATAAAAATTTCAAGAATAAGTAAGATAATTTGTTTATTAACCTTCTTCTCGATTGTAGGTACAATGTCGTGTACCGATAAATTTGATGAGTTCAATACGGATAAATCTCAGATGATGGAAGTCGGAACAAAGGAACTGGCAGGACTTTTCTCTCAGGCCCTTACCGAAGGAAGTCATTGGCAAATGGCTGGGCTGGCCCAAAAATTTTTCGCCACTACTCCAATGCATTTAAGTGGTTATACTGTTTGTGGCGATTACACCCGCGAGTTAAATGTCATCTCCTCGGGTGCTGCCCATGACCAAACCTATCAACGGGCTTACACCTATATGTTCAAACATCTTCAGATCATCCTTAGTAAAACAAAGGATGAAATGCCAGTACAATATGCAATTGCTATGATTTGGAAGGTGCATGTCTTCCATCGTCAAACCGACATTTGGGGACCAATCCCCTATTCTGAAGCCGGAGCGTCTCAGGATGTGATCCATTTTGACAAACAAAAGAACATTTATTATCAAATGTTTGATGAATTACGCGCAGCTGCAGCTGTCTTGGAAGCCGAATTAGCAAAAAATCCCAATTCTAATGCCTTTGGATTAGGGGATATGATTTGGGATGGCAAAGTTGAAAAATGGCTCCGTTTCTGTAATACCATGCGGTTACGTTTGGCTTGCCGCATTTCGAATATTGAGCCGGAAAAAGCCAGGAAGGAAGCTGAAGAAGCAGTAAAGGGAATAATGCTGGAAACAAATGCAGATGACGGTTTGTATAAAACTACATCACTTACAGGTTCTTCAGGTTACGGGCATGGAATGTGCCAGATGGTACAATACCTGACCGATTTTATGAGTACCAGCATGGAAAGTTATATGAAGGGATATAACGATCCGCGAATGCCTGAGTTTTGGAATCCTGTACAAAATCGCAGCGACATACTAAATGACTATAAAAGCAATATCGGTGGCTACCATGGCGCAACCAGTGGCGCCCCTTCTTCAATTGGTGTTACGGGTATTTTGAGAGCACACTCTTTATATGGTCCACGGTTTGCCGATGGAAATCAACGAAAAACCCCGATTAATGTTGTAAACTCAGCCGAAACATGGTTTCTGAAAGCTGAAGGGGCCTGGAAGGGCTGGAACATGGGTGGAGATGCCAAAACATTCTATGAGAAGGGTATTGAGGTATCGTTAAAACAATGGGTGCCGACTATTAGTGCAAGTGCTGTAACGAGTTATGTTAACAGTATTAACGTCCCAATCGCTCCTGACAATGCCCCTTATTTCGATCCGCCTGTATCAACCGCACCTGTAAAATTTGGTT
This sequence comes from Prolixibacteraceae bacterium, assembly GCA_963675995.2. Lineage (GTDB taxonomy): Bacteria > Bacteroidota > Bacteroidia > Bacteroidales > Prolixibacteraceae > JAAFHB01. The sequence goes on from CAXXIY010000001.1 coordinate 1,724,824, forward strand.
CAGAAAAGACACTGCAATATGAACAGATCATGATCCAGAAATGGTTAGCCCTGTTCCCCATCAGTGTGGAAGCTTATGCCGAGTTCAGAAGGACAAGGTTGCCAAAATTATATGCCAAGAAGAGTTCATTGAATGCCAACATAGATCCCTCAACCGGGCAGATCATTACCAGACATGTGTTCCCCGATTGTGAGCGGACTACTCAGCCGGATGAAGTTAATCGGTCAGCGAAGGAAGATCTTGGCGGCAATCCTGACATGGAAAATACCCCGTTATGGTGGGATGTAAATAAAAACGGAAACGTTTCACCTGGTAAATATTGATTGATTTTTCGAGTATAACAGAATGGTGGGATATTATACTTACTTAATTCCACCATTCTGTTTATTTAATCACTGAGATCATGAACAGACGAAATTTTCTTACAACTTCGGGGCTTTTAACAGGTTCTGCTTTTTTGGAGGCTTCAACTGCAATAAATGGTCAGATTCTCAATCAGCCAGAGAGGAAGAAGAAATGGCGCTTAGCAATGGTCGGTACAGGGGCCCGTGGAACATCCATGTGGGGAACAGATGTTTTGGCATCCTATTCCGACTACGTTGAGTTCGTAGCCCTTTGCGATATCAATGAAGGCCGTGTGAAACTGGCTAGGGATATTATCAAAACCAATTGCCCTGTTTATACCGATTTTGAAAAGATGATGCGGGAAACTAAACCCGACGCTTTAATTGTGACAACAGTTGATGCAACTCATCACGATTTTATCGTCCGTGCTTTGGAACTGGGTGTTTATCCTATTTCGGAGAAACCCATGAGTACCGAGGCTGTCAAGATTCAGCAAATACTCGACGCCGAAAAACGTACCGGAGGAAACCGCCGGGTCACTTTTAATTTAAGGTATTCACCGCTTTGCGTTAAATTGTGGCAGCTATTACGCGATGACACTATTGGGAAGCTAACATCTGTTGATTTACACTGGTATCTGGATACTTCCCATGGTGCTGAGTATTTTCGGCGCTGGCACCGGTTGGTCGAAAAAAGTGGTTCGTTGTGGGTACACAAGGCAAGCCACCATTTTGATTTACTCAACTGGTGGATTGACAGCGATCCTGAAGAGGTATTTGCGCTGGGGGGGTTGGAGCATTACGGTAAAAGCGGACCTTATCACGCCTTCAATTGCCGAACCTGCACTTATATGGATCAATGTAAATTCTATATGGATATCCTGAAGAACGAAGATCTAAAACGAATGTATGTTGAAAATGAAAAATACGATGGTTATTTACGCGATGGATGTGTATTTAAGGATGATATTAATATTGACGATACCATGGCGGCAACCATTAAATATGCCAACGGAGTTAGGGTTGCTTATTCATTAACAACCTATTCCCCTTATGAAGGGTTCCGGGTTTCGTTCAATGGCACGAACGGGAAAATTGACACTTGGGTACAGAGTTCAAACCGGTCGAACGATGTCGACTACGATGAGATTGCAATATGCAATAATTTTGGGAAACGCCGGTACGTCCGGATACCGTTTGGAACATCCGGCCACTGGGGAGCCGACGGACCTTTGAAAGACCAGGTATTTCTGCCAAATATTCCCGATCCAAATCAACAATGCGCTGGAAGCCGCGACGGTGCTTTTGCCTGCTCAATTGGAATTGCTGCCCGCCAAAGTATTGCAAAGGGCAATGTGGTGAAAATTGCTGATTTAACAACTCTAAAACCTGAAGCTAAAAAGGAATACAGACGGGTATAATCTTTAGCTGATCAAAAAGCGAATTCATCAGAACAATCCTGAAACATTGAAACTGATTTAACCTATGGATACGATAAAACTCCTGTCAAAATATATTCTGGTTTTATTTCTTTTTGTTAGATGTGGAGATGTAAGTGAAGATAAAATAAAAACACCTCTATTTTTCATTTCATGGTCCGATTCTGTTGTCGATTCATGGAATTATACGATCAGCACAGACAGAAAATCAATTAAAGTTAAACTTCCCATTTTTGAAATAGATGGAAAACAAACACCTGCCATATTAACCAAACTGGAGAAAATTCGAGAGCAACAACTTGTACGAAATGAAGTGATGGAATATTTGTATGAAGGACCCTTTCAAAAGGATACCTCAATCCATTTACAACTAAAATTAAGGGTTGCCAACGATAATCCGGTAGTTCGTTTCACCTATGAGTTAAAAACTTCGGGACAACAGAAACTAACCAAAAAATCAGATACAGATGATCTTACTTATCTGTCCTATTCCATGAAGGATTGGCCCAAAGCAAAAGAAATTCGTTTATCAGTGTTTAATGAACTAATCCATTCTTGCAACCTAACTGAAACAGAAATCTATGAATCAGATTTCTCAGGATCGCCATCTTTGGTTGGACCAATAATAATTGGTACAAATGGAGAACATTCGTTCTTGGTTAGTTACGAACACGATTCGATGTATCCAAATAACTTTCTCAGATTTAAACTCGCTCCGAATAAAAACATAGCTTTAGAAGCGGTGAAAGGTAATTATTGCTCTGGACAACCTGTTGACGGATACTCGACAGTATGGTTTGAAGTGGCAGGTATTAAAGGTGACGAAGATCTATTGGCGGATCAGTTCCGCACCTTCATACTCAAACACCAGTCAGAGCATATTGAAAGCCGCAAACCTTATATCTTTTATAATACATGGGGAAGACAGGAACGGATAAAATGGGCTGGAGGTCAATATTTGACAACCATGACACTTGAATACACACTTCGGGAAATTGATAAAGCTCATGAAATGGGACTTGAGTATTATGTTCTTGATGCAGGTTGGTCAGATCGTTCTGGTGATTGGTGTGTCAATTTGAAACTCTTCCCTGATGGCTTCAGAAAAATCAGAGATAAACTAAATGGATATGGAATGAAACTTGGAGTTTGGATGGACCCATCCAAAGCTGCTATTACCAGTAATGCATTTATTAAAAACAAGGGTTGCCTTAAATCCTGGAATGGGAAGATCAGAAAACCTTCTATGGTATGGGAAACAGAATTGAGCAACGATATGTGCCTGGTAAGTCCATATTGGGAGTATTATGCCGATCTGTTGATTACCTTGTATAAAGATCTGGATATTCGATGTTTTTACTTTGACGGAGTAGGACAGAAAGGATGCAATGATCCTGGTCATTTCCATGGTACATCAACAAATTCTTCAGAAGAGAGGAATCAGAATTACGCATTTTTATTACCTGTATATCTAGGCAAGATAATGGAAAAAGTTGGATCTTCTTGTCCTGATGTTATTTTCGAATTTGATGTTACTGAACCTGGAAGAATTGGTGTTGGCTTACAGTTTTTGGCAAATGGCAGATATTTTATACTTAACAACGGGCCTTATTACCATAATTTCGATCTGGTACCCCGTGGTAAAACCCTATTAACTAATGGGTGTAAAAATATTTTTATCCAGCCTGGCCCGGCCAGATCCTGGATTATCCGGTCAGTTCTTGATTATGACAAATGGATTCCTTCAAATTTATTTTCTGCAAAATATCAAGCCGATGATCCTGAAAACTCTCAGCTTATAAATTTAGGATCAATGTTATTAGGACATTTTTCAATTTGGGGTGAGATTATTAAAACTTCTCAGCAGGGTGTTAAACTATTTCATGATGTATTGGAAAAATATAAGCCAATAAGTCTGGATGTTATTGCCTCAGGCTCTTTGCATTTTGGGAACTCCGGAGATTCTCCGGAGGTTTTTGAAAAAGTTAACCCTGAAACTGGCAAAGGGATAGTCGTGGTTTTTTCGAATACAAGTGGAAAATTTTCATATGTTACAAAACAAAAGGTTTCGGATGTTTTTTGGCACAATCAAGGTGTAGATTTAAAAATTGATACTAATCATCATGCAAGCATTGATGCTGAATTTAAGGAGGCTTCTGCTGCAATTATTTTATTCGGAGTAAAATGAAACAGGTTAAAAGTCAAATAGTATATTTTTTAAAGCAATATGGAATAATTAAGCTAATCTTATTCTTTGCGTTAATTTCCTTTATTTTTTCGTCGGCATATTGTAAAGGTAGCGAATTCAAAAGCATTAAAAAATATCGTCAGTTACGATTGGAGAAACTAAACCAGCCTCGTCCTGTGATTCATAATAACGATGGTTGTGATGCTTATGTTTATCCTGTCAATCCGGAATTCTCCCAGGAGTTTTCAATACCAAATTTCCTGAATATCCGTTCAGCGGGTTTAAAAGGTACTGATGTGAGTACTATTTCCTATTGTTCCATATCTTCATCTTTCGGACAATTCACACACAAGACAAAAGTCGGGGAATTCCTAACCCTGACCCATAACAGGCCTGGAGTCCGAAATGTAGTACCTGAGTTTGTCAAATTGGGAACTGATCCGTTGGAAGTAACCTGTAAGTTTGCCCATGAAAACGGATTTGAGTTCTTCTGGTCGAACCGGATCAATGATGTCCACGATTTTGGGCATCGCCTGGAAAAACCTTATGAGCGTTGGTCCAAACTGAAAACAGATCACCCCGAATACCTTTTTGGTACCATCGGCGAGAAGTTGAGATATGGAAAGTGGAGCGCTGTCGACTTCTCTTTTCAGGAAATCCGAAATCTTTGCATAAAATATTACACCGAGGTATGTGAAAACTATGATGTGGATGGTATTGAACTTGATTTTTTCAGGCATCTCCATCTGTTTGGGAATGTTGCGCGTGGAGATGTTGCCACTCATGAACAGCTGGATATGATGACTGATATGGTTATTCAAATCAGAAGGATGACCGAGAGGGTTGGAATGAAAAAAGGCAAACCAATCTTGGTTTTGGTTAGGATTCCTGATTCATCGGAATATTGCAAATGCGTTGGTATTGATATTGAAAGATGGATGGCCAAAGGCTTGTTGGACCTGGTTGTGGGGAGCGACTATTTCCGTTTGAACCCGTGGAGGTATCTTGTCGAATTGGGACATAAATACGGTGTTAAGGTGTATGCCGGGTTGAGTGAGCCAAGGGTAGCCGCAGAACATCCACTTCTTGTCCGGTTTCAAAACCCCGTTTCCCGGGCCCGATGTGCAGCAGCCTGGCAAGCCGGAGTCGACGGTCTTTATATTTTTAATGAGTATAATACCCGCAGTCGATATCTTTCAGAGATCGGAAGTGCCGGTAAGTTAAAACACAAGGATAAACTCTATTTTGCTACATACCTCTATAAAGATCCAAAAACCTATCTGAAAGATGGGGACAACTATTTTACTCTTCCACTCCTGCTCCCGTCATATCCTACTGTCATTGGTTCGGATCCAAAGATATTTTCCCTCGAAATCGGAGATGAAGAGGCTACTGCAAAAATCGCGCTTATCCTTTATTTACAGAAATCTGGTCAGGTGGCGATAAAAGCAGAAATTAACGGATTCCCATTAAAATATATGAAAAGTACTGAAGACGGTCTTTATGTCTATGAAGTTTCATCCGGTATAATTAAGCAGGGTGAAAATTTTCTCCGGGTCAGCTGTGATCTGAATCAAAAATTGCTGAAGTTGCTGGATGCAGCCATCCTTTTTCATCGGAACGCCGATGACCGGGACACTGAGAAATTAGTTTCTACTTGTTTCGAAAAATAACACTTTAAAAATCAATACAACAGAGATGTCAAACCTATTTTCAAGACGTAGTTTTTTTACAAAAGCAACTTTAACAACTGTCGGAACTGTACTGACATCAGGAAAGATGGGGGTCTCCGCATCCGAGGCAGAACCAACGCCTGTGCAAAAAATGTATCAACTAATTTCCCCAAATTTTGGGAAATCGATTGGCGTTTTTGGAGGTTCATTATCGGCAATGGAAGCTTCAAAAACAGCTAAAAATATTTGGGCAGAAAAGCTAGGATTGAAGGTTTTCTCCTACGGGAATGGAGGGGCAGGGTTTGCCATTCAGGAAGCCAATCCCATGAATAACATGGTTGTTCAGGCTGAAAATGCAGCTAAACACGACATCTATGTGCTTTGGGCTTCAACAAACGACCATTCAAAGAAAATTCCGATCGGTGATGTACGGTCAAACGACTTACATACTCAGGCAGGAGGTATGCGGAAAAGCGTGGAAATATTGCAGACTAAAAATCCGGACGCAAAAATCTACTTTTTCACAAGCCTGCCAATGTTCAGGACCGCAAATACTTTGGACGAATATGTGAAAGGGCAGAAAGCGGTATGTGCCGATTTGCATATTCCGGTTTTGGATCAGTTTTATACCTGTGGTTTCAACCAGTGGAATGCACCTTATTTCTACAATCCCGACTTAAAACATCTGACAGTCAAAGGATATGAGCGGATTGCCGAAATACAGACGGCCTTTTTGGCAAATCCGCTTTCCGGAAATTTTTAATTAATACAGGTGATAAATTAGGATCATGAGCCTAAATCTTTTAACCCAGTTATGATCATAGTTAAAAAGAAATAGAATAAACTTACAAACATAATGCGATTTCTCTTTTAAGATGTGTGTTTTCACCCCCAATAGCTCTGGAGTTGACAGTTAATTTTTCTGAGGTACAACCATGCAAACATGATCCGGCAATAAATATCATGAAAAAATACCTGGGTAACCCACTTCATTTGGGTCGTTTAATCCCTGGGAATTATATCCAAACCTCGATGGCTCTTATTCTTTGGTTTGGGATGATGTAAGGCAACATTGGCTTATTTACAGAAGGCCTCCAACACCGGCCCTGGTCAGAGAGGAAACTTTTTATGCCAAGAGAAAAACCAAACGCCGGCTCTTTGTAGCCATAAGTCAGGAAAAATAATATTGCCCTTATTTCCTTCAATAGGTAATCTGTTCAGTAGAATCATTCTGGTTAAAATCAGTTTTATCGACGTTTTTAGGGAGAAATCCATCAGTTAACTATACCTCCATTCATTCGAAACAGATTCTTTAATTTTTATAATATTTCTATTCTTAATGATCGAAAGAGTTTATAAATTTCGGGAGAAATGTCAAGCCTAAAAAGAAAGAAATGTGGGCTATATATTAACCTGTCAAAATGAATACAGAAATGGGGAAGAATATTATTTTAATGATTGTTTTTGGTTTTTTATGTTATTCAGTTATCCCCCGGTGCATGGCAGCTGATAACAGAATCAGAATTTACAATTTCCCAATGAATCCCCGGCAGCATCCTGATGACAGCCGTCGGTCTGTTAAACCGCCTGATACCGCAATTTTTGGAAACCAAATCCAGTTTATGGCATTGCGCGATCTGGAAGGGGACTATAAAAAATCTTTGGATACCTATACGATAAAGTATGGTCTTGGCAATGTCATCTGGCCTTCCTATACAATGATTTTCCGAAAGGATCTGCAGGAAGTTGTCCAGGAATTGAAAAGAAGAAATCTCTATTTGTTTGATCTTTGGGGATATGTACCAGGTTCAGGTCCAGGTGGCTACTGGCAGCAATTTGTGGTTCCGCAGAAAGCGCTCGATATTTTCGAAAAAGAACTTGGAGATCATTGGCTTGGTATGGATAATGGAGAGCAGGATGGCAGGTATGTCGGTGGATTTGCCAGTCAGCTGGTACCCCTAGCCAGTAGTCGTGAAAGGCAATACCTGAATTTTCAAAACCATTTCCAGGGATTAACCAACAGGCTTGGAAATAAAATGGCCACGCTGGTCTCACTGAATTTTGGGCACTATTTTCTGAAAGAGGAGGTTTATACCCTGATTGGAGCCGAAACTGCCCAAGGCCTGCCCAATGGCCAGGTCTATTATTCATTTATCAGGGGAGCGGGCAAACAATATGGTGTACCATGGTTTGGGAATGCCTCGGTATGGAACCGATGGGGATGGAAAAATTATTCCGGGATTACAAGCGACAACGGAGGTAGTACGAACGGGACAAGCTTAAGCTTGCTGAAACGATTGATTTATAGTCATATTATGTATGATTGCGTTGCAGTAGGATTTGAGTCTTCTTATCTTAATCAGAAACAGGAACTGAGTCCGATAGGGAAGATTCAACAATCAGCCAGTAAATGGGTAACGAAATATGGTGATCCGGGTCATCTCTACACTCCGGTTGCTTTAATGGTTGATTTTTATTCGGGCTGGTCGTTCCCGCGTCATCTTTATACGGGCAATATCTATCGGGTTTGGGCTAATCTTCCTTACGAGGCAGGTGACTATCTGACCGACGGCATTTTAAACATGATCTATCCCGGATATCAGGATGCTTCCTATTTCCATGATGAGACGGGATTTATAACCCCGACTCCATATGGTGATGTAGCTGATTGTATTTTAAGTGATTGTCCCCTTTGGTTGCTGAAACAATATCCCGTAATTGTAATAGGAGACCAGTTAAAAGGCGGCTCTGAGATAAAGGATAAACTGGACAAATATATTGAATCGGGTGGCCATCTGATTATTACTGCAGGAAGCCTTGAAAATGTACCCGGAGGATTGGCAGGAATAAACATTGGTAAAAGAGAAAAAACTTTTGATGCCAATTCATCAGTATCATGGAACAATACCGATCTGAAAGAATCATCTCCCTTTACGATTAAGGAGCTCTTATTGCCTGCCGAAACTAAAACCATTGCAACATGTAATGGCAAACCGGTTGTTGTTGAAGGACATTCCGGGTTAGGAAAAGTGACTGTCTTTGCCTCCCCGTTTGGAATGAGTTCAAAATCGCTCGATATACCCAAATCAGTGGTTGACGTCCCACTTAAAACACCATTTCCTTTGCTGAATCACATGAGGAACATCCTCGGTGATATTTTCAGCGGGAATAAGATTTTTGAGACGAATGAAGATCTTAGCCTGATCACCTGTATAAAAAGTAAAGGAGAATACACGGTAGCAATTTGTAATAATTCCTGGACAGAAAAACCGTTCAAAATTACTTCCAAAGCAGGTCGCATCACAAAAATAGCAGAGCTGCCTCTCGATTGTACAGAACAAAAAGCGATCGGATTCGTCCCCAAAAGTGTTGTGAATCATACCGGAAAGAATACAGTCAAAACCATAGCAGGTGGCGATATTCGAATTTTTAGTATCAGAATGGAGGAGTCTAATATCGGGGAGATCCCGTTTATTCAACCAACTCCAAATCCGGTTAACCGGGGATTAAACCTTAGAAATATTTCATCTGTAAAAGAGGAAATTCTCCTTCGTCCTACCTTCTTTCAACATTTCGACCGGGTAGCAATTGATTGGAAATATCTTCTGGAGAAGGAAAAACCTATCCTTGCCAATGAATCCGGATGGATGAAACAACAGGGATTAAAGCTGGTGGTCGATTTTTCGTCGGGAATGAACCTGTTTCCTGATCTGCGACTAGTCAACAACGATTCTCTTGAGTATCTAAAGAGCATGTCTACTATAAAGTCGGTAATTGATAAAATGGTTCTTTTGGGTGCAAATGACCTGATAATGAATACTCATCGGTCGGTTGAAAACAATTTCACAACCAAACAATTCGATGAATCGATGAACGTTACCATAAAAGAAATCTGCCATTATGCTGCGAAATATAAAATCAATGTCAATTTAAGGATGTCATTGGGTAGAAATGGTGCAACTCTGAGGCAAATCTCCGAAATGGTCAGATCGATTAATGAACCGAACCTGTTTGTTGCTCCTTCATCGGCCATTATTTTAAATAATCCCGAAGAATTCGGGAAGGACCTTGCTCTGTTAAAAGGGATGAAAGTAGGAATATTTCTGATTGCTGCTCCCGAAAAGGATATTTATGGAACACTCTGGAATATTAACAAACCGGTAAACAGTTTTGCCAGTAAAAATGCATTAAAACAGTTGCTTCAAACCCATCCTGAAAGTGTATTAATTCTGGATGGTTTATTCAACGGACCTGATGCGGAATATTCCGACATTAAAACTATTGAAACCCTAATGAACTAAAGTTCACTAATGGGGAAAAGCAAATTTTATAAGTGTTTCCATGTGAATTCCAAAAACTAATTATATGAAGATGACAAACATTTCAAGACGTGGCTTTATCGAAAAAGGATCTGCAGCCGCCTTGGGCCTAAGTGGATTATCAGTTTCAGCTGCAGGAATGAGTGGCCCACCAAAAGCGGTGAGGGTAGGGGTAATCGGAACAGGAAACAGGGGTTCAAGTCACATTTCAAATCTGCTGAAGTTTGAAGGGGTCGATATTGTAGCCGTCTGCGACCTCGATCACTCAAAAGTGGAAAATGTTGCTGATCTTTGTCAGAAGACGGGCAAAAGTCGCCCTAAAATTTATTGCAACGACGAGAATACCTGGAAGGAATTGATCGATAAAGAGAAGCCGGATTGCGTGATTATTGCTACTTACTGGGAGTCACATGCAGTAATTGCACTTTATGCGATGGGGAAAGGGATTTATCCGGGTATTGAAGTTCCGGCTGCTTTAACGGTGGAGGATACCTGGAGATTGGTTGAAACCTCTGAAAAAACCGGGATCCCCTGTATGATGCTTGAAAACTGGAGCTTTCGACAGGACAACCTGGCTGCTTTGAATATGAAACGTTTGGGAATGTTTGGAGAGATTGTTCATTGTCACTGTGCCCACTCGCACGACTGCATTGACCACTGGTTTTTTGACAGCAAAACTGGTGACCAGCGATGGCCTGCAAAATACCTGATTAATTACAATAGGGATCAATATCCAACCCATAGTGTTGGACCGATTATCAGCTGGATGGATATCAACAGGGGAGATATTTTTACGGAAATTTACTCGACTGCTTCAGCCTCGAAAGGGATTAACGCCTATATGAAACGGAAGTTTGGGAATGATCACCCGAATGCGAATCTGATTTACAAACAAGGAGATATCGTAACATCCGTACTCAAAACAAAAATGGGAAAGACGCTGGTGATCAATTACGATATGCAGCTGCCGCGTCCCTACTCCAATCGTTGGCTGCTCGAAGGAACTCTTGGTGTTTATGATGAAGAAAAAAGTTCGGTTTACCTGGAGGGTAAGAGCCCTGAATACCATGTTTGGGAGCCATGGAAACCATACGAACAAAAGTATAACCACAAGTGGTGGGACAAAGATCTGGCTTCCCAGTCACATGGTGGAACTGACTATGTAATGCTGAACCAGTTTCTGGAGGCTGTAAGGGCAAAAGGTCCCACGCCAATTGATGTTTACGACTCAGCTGTTATGACTGCAATTGTTGAACTTTCGGGTATCTCAATTGCTAAAAATGCCCCTGTGCCATTCCCTGATTTCACTAAGGGGAGATGGAAAAGCAACAAACCCTATTTTGCATTGGATAAATCATGATCAAAATACAGGCAAGTGTTTCAAAGGGATGGCTGAATAAGCACGGTGGGTTTATCTTTACCGATCAATATTACTTTGATCCGGTTTTCCGTTGGGAACAGGACAAAAAGATAAATCATTTTGTGAGGGAACATTTCCCCGACTACGCCATTTATAATATGGAGGATAATCTTGTCCAGGCAAATTTTGTAAGTGAAAATCAGATTTTGGTTGGGGCTATTCAACCCAATATGATCCTGGCTGCCATTTTAGGTGCCAGCTTCTCCTTCTTCGAAGACAAAGACTCTGATGTTTCAGGCAGGCCCCTTGAACATATCTCCAATATCGGGGAGTTGCCCCCGTTGATTACCATTTTGGAACATCCCATGATTGTAGATCTCGATAAAAAGATTGAAGAGATCAGGATGATCCATTCCGGATTACGGGTAATTCCTCCGTTTTTCTGGGATGAATCGGGCCGAGCAACCATACATGGAGTGATCACCACCTCCCTTAAACTTACCGGGGATAATATCATGATGATCATGTTAGCCAATCCGGAACTTGCTCATGCTATACACCAATGGATTATTGAAGCCTACGTGATCCTTATCAAACACTTTGCTGATTTAGGTAATCTGACCATTACCTCTGTGCATGTTGGGGAGTGCGCAGGAACAATGATCTCCACCGAATTGTATGAGGAATTCGTGATTCCATATATCAGTCAGCTTGGCGATAAACTGGGCGCAGTCCGTCTTCATTCGTGTGGGTTCTCCGACCATTTGATTGAACCTGTCTCCTGAATCCATAACTTAAAAATTATTGATACCGGTTCAGGAACATCCATATCAAGGATCAGGGAGGTAATGGGAAATGATTTTGAGATAAATGTTTTTCCGCCGTTGGAGGTGTTATTGGAGGGTGTTCCCCAATCCAATACCCTTGCCTGGCTCGATAAAACATTGTCTGAAAACCAGGGTGGCCCGCTGCAGATCGCCTATCACCTTGAACCCGATTATAACATGAGCAATGGATTGGCAATTCATGATGAACTTGAGAAAAGGGGATTGATTCGATCGGGAAGATTATACTAATGGCGAATGAGAATAATAAGAATCCCGAGAAGATCACCAAGGTTTGCACGCAATAATCTTAATGCTCTGCTGATCAGGGCTTCGACCGCTTTTGTGGTTATACCCATTTTCTCTGCAATTTGTGGGTAAGTTAATTGATCTTTTCTGCTATATTCGAAAGCGGTGTGACATCGGTCGGGAAGCTTTCCAACTGCCTGCCAAAGTCTGGTATTAAGATCTTTAGTGTCTATTGACTCTTCTGTATCATATTGAGGGAAATCAGTCATATTCGTAATTGGTACAGAATGGATCCGATGCTCTTCTCTTAAATGGTCAATGCACCTGTTTCGTGCCATGAAATAGAGATAGGAATAAAGGTCTTCGATATTTTGCAATCTATTTCTCTTTTCCCAGAATCTGACAAAACAATCCTGTACGAGACTTTGGGCTAAGTCCTGGTCATGTACAATTCTGATTGCATGGATGGTTAAAATCTTGTAGTATTTCCTGAAAATGAAATCAAAAGCCTCTTCTTTCCCCAGTTGTAACTGAGTAAATAAGAACAGGTTGTCATCTTCATTGTTTAAGATCATGTCTGCCTATAGGTTAGTAGCGCTAATAGTAACAAATATACATTTAATTTTTAATTTTTTTAATTTTTTTAATTTTTTTAATTTTTTTAATTTTTTTTAATTGGTATAAGGTGTTGCAGGTAAAAATACTTATTAAGGAAAATGAAAAAAAAGGAGGAAGATATTCACACCCTAATTTCTGAATATTTTGATTGAAATCTTACCGAATCGGAGTTTCAGGTAATTCCTGGAATGTGGAACTGGTAAGGAGGCTTTCTTTGATGTAACCACTGATGCTAAAAAGCCATTTATTGTTAAGACCAGCGATATCAACGTACAGGTTTTGGGAACAGCATTAATCTTCAGGCTCATGCCGGATCCAAAGAGGTCACCACAACACTTGTACAAGGTAAGGTAATACCGGAGCAGGAGTATTCAGGAGTGACGAAACAAGTTGCAGAACTAAAACCTCTTGAACGGGCTCTATTCCATGTGAACGGGAAAGAGATCGACATTTCAGCTGAGGAGGATCTGGATAACTCGTAATGAAAATTACGCGGATTCCAATACTGACTTCCCCATTTAAATCTTTTAACTACAGGCGCCTATCCCCAGACTTTAACGATGTCGCTAAAGTTAAACTAAACTTCAATCAAAGAATACAATCTCTCGTTTCAATGAAAATCTATTCAAAAATTTGACAATTATTTATACCACCTGCCTAAAAGAATAGTCTTCTCCAAATAATTATATTATTTTTTAGTATATTTGTGTGTTGTGTTAAAAACAACAAAATTGCCGAATGTTACTTCAGAATACTTAATTGGAAAGAAATTGGCCCTTAATCTTAACTTCAATAATAACCTTATTTTGCAAAACTAACCTATCCATGTACAGATTTGAAGACAATAGTTTTAACGGTAGGCAATTGAATCCTGAAATGTTCGATGAATTATTCAGGCTGTATTCCAAACCTCTGTTTTACTACGCTGCCAAGTTTGTTGACAACGAAGTTGCCAAAGATATTGTCCAGGATACTTTTGAAAAATTGTGGACAGATCATAAAATCGCTGTTCATCAGTCCATTAATGCGCTTCTCTTTACCATGGTGCGCAACAATTGTTTACACAATCTCGAAAAACAAAAAGTCAGAAATAAATATATCGAATCGGTCCGAATAGGATTGAAGGAAGAGGAACTTCAGTTTTATATGGAGGAGAGGACCAGTTTGATAGAACAGGAACTCGAGCAAAAGCTCAATGAAGTTTTGGAAAAGCTCCCGGAGCATTGTCAGCGGATATTCAGGTTAAGCCGTTTTGAAAATATGAAGAACAGGGAAATAGCAGAAGAGCTTCAGATTTCGGTTAAAGCAGTTGAAAAACAAATTACCAAAGCCTTCTCCACAATACGGGCTGAATTAAGGGATTATTTGCCTTTACTGGTTTTTTTCTCTTCAGAACTTTTCAAACATAACCATTAGCGGTTTGAACTGATCGTTTAATTTTTTATTTCCATTAAAAAAACTCACTTTTCCCGGTAGGGTTTTTGCGGCCTTTCCGGTCTTGTAGTTGAAAGTAATCCTAAACATATGTCAGATATCGATTTCATAATAGGCCAGTATATCCAGGGAAAATCTACTGAAGAGGAAAACCACCTTCTGTTGGAATGGTTGAAGGAATCAGCTGAAAACAAAAAAAGACTTTTTTCTGAAAAAGATATATGGGATGCCTTTGGTTATCATGCAGATCTGAAATCATATCCTACTGATTCGGAATTGGAGATTCTGAAATTGAAACTAAAAACTGAAACTTTCGCTAGCAATTCCCTGTTTGGACGGATTTTTCAAATAGCCGCAATTCTGATCATTGCATTTGGATTAGGATGGGCAACCCGGTATATTAACTTTGCTAAACCTCATCCGGTTATGGAGGCAACGATTCAGGAGATTGTAGTTCCCAAAGGGCAGGTAAACCAGGTTTTCCTTGCTGACGGCACCCGTATCTGGATCAATTCCCAGTCAAAAGTAATCGTCCCATCCATTTTTGCTTCCAATGAAAGGGTAATTCAATTGACAGGGGAAGCTTATTTTGAAGTGGCCAAGGATCCTACAAGACCTTTCAAGGTTGAAGTTAAAGGGCAGCGGCTGGAGGTTTTGGGAACCACATTTAATATCAGGGCCTACCCTAATCACAAAGAGATACAGACAACGCTCTCTGAAGGGAAAATACAATTGTTTACCCAAAATCAGCAGACCATTTTAAACCCCGGCGAACAAAGCAGTTATGACCCGGAAACCCAAAAGCTCACGGTTACCCTGGTAAATCCTTCCAATTTTAACTCCTGGAAAGACGGACGGTTCGAATTTCAGAATGAAGATCTGGTTGAGGTGTTTAAAGTGGTTGAAAGATGGTATGATGTTGAGATCAAATACAATGAAAAGGATTTCAAAGGCATGCATTTCTCGGGTGTGATCAAGCGCAACAAGGATGTGAACCATTTTCTTAACTTACTCAATCATACAATCCCTATTCGCTTTCAGAACAATTTCGATAAGATCACCATTACACGCCAATAACTATTATTCTATTATTAACAACCTTTAAAACGGATAACGTATGGAGAAATAAAAAAACGGAATAAAAAAAAACGGAGAATGTACCACCATCCTCCGTCTGATTTCAAGTTTCAATAAATTAAAACTTTACTTAAAGCGCAACAAAAGTATGAAAAAAATTTTAACTAAGGGCTACCTTTCCCCTTTTCCAGGAAAGGTCTGTAAACTATGGAAGATTATGAGACTAACTGTACTTTTATTCATCTTATCCCTGGTCCATGTTTCAGCCTCGGTTTATTCGCAAAGAACCAAGTTGAACCTAAACCTGGAGAGTGCCTCCCTTCAACAGGTATTTAAGGCCATTCAGGATCAATCAGAATTCGATTTCTTCTACAACAACGGACAGATCCCATCTGAGACGCGCGTTACAGCTCAGTACATAGACAATACGGTAGAAGATATTCTGAACAAAGTTTTAACAGGGACGGGTCTGAACTATTATGTGTTGGACAAAGACATTGTGATCAGCTCGAAGGAGATTAGTTTGTCAAACGTTGGTCTGCAACAAACCAAAAAGCTCACCGGTAAAGTTACCGATGCCAATGGCGCCGCTTTGCCCGGTGTCTCTGTCGTGATAAAAGGTACAAACGTCGGTGAGATTACCGATGTTAACGGGAACTATTCACTTTCCAACATTCCTGAAAATGGAGTTTTACAGGTTTCATTTGTGGGGATGAAAACGCAGGAGATTAATATTGCCGGGAAAACGACAATTAATGTTACCCTACTCGAAGGTGCACTGAGCATCGATGAGGTGGTCGTCGTCGGTTATGGTACCCAGAAAAAAGTTAATTTAACAGGTTCAATCGCATCTGTCAAAACCGCTCAGCTTGGAAATATTCCGGCAGCCAACCTGTCAAATACCATTGCCGGTCGTGCGCCTGGGGTTAATGTTGTTGGATCAACCGGTCTGGCCGGAGCCTCCTCAACCATCAGGATCCGGGGTAGTTTTGCCGAACCACTCTATGTTATCAATGGTGTGATTATGGGTAAATCAGATTTTGACGCTTTGGATGCCAATGAGGTCGAAAGCATCAACTTCCTGAAAGATGCAGCGAGTGCTTCAGTTTATGGATCTAAGGCAGGGAACGGCGTTGTATTGGTTACTACAAAACAGGGAGTGGTTCAGAAACCGGTTTTCGAATACAAGGGAAGTTATTCAACTTCTTCACCAACACGCCCGTTGCAGAGTTATACGGCTACCCAGGAAATTGAATTTGCCAACCAGATCGCCACAACCATGGGACAGTCAAAACCATATGGCCAGAATATTTACGATTATTTCAAGGATAAAAGTTATAATATCAATGATTATATCTGGCAGGACCCCAGTGTTCAGCAACACAATCTAAGTGTCAGGGGAGGTTCTTCAGCGCTCACCTATTACCTCGCGCTTGGTTATCACACTGAGGATGGTTCATATAAGAACCTCAATTACGACAGGTATAATTTCAGGTCAGATGTTACTGCCAATATTACCAAACGGTTTAAAGTAAATGTCAACCTGAGCGGTAATCAGCGCAATTACCATCGTTGGTACTGGCCATATGACGGAGCTGAAGACTTTAACGTCAGCGACTTTTACAGGGCTACTTTCAACTGGGACCGGATGTACCCATTCTATGTTGATAAAGCCGGAAACCCAAGTACAAATACCAACGATTATCCCGTTCTTGCCGGTGCATGGCACCCCGTTGAGCTGATGCTTCATGGTGGTTACAGGGATATTAAATACAGGACGATAGATGGTATTCTTCGTTTCGACCTGGATCTCGGACAATATATCGACGGTTTGAGCACCAGCCTTCAGGGTCATTACCTGGGGTATGATAAAAATATGAAATCGTTCGTGCTTTGGAACAAATCGTATGTATTTCAAACATCCAGTACAACGAATAAATTTATTCCGGGACCAATTGATCCTTCAAAAACTATGACGCACAACCTGAGCGCAACCTATCCGAATATCGCAGAGGCAGTTGATCTTTACAATTCCTATCAGTTAAACTGGTATTTAAAATACGATAAAACATTTGGCAAACATTCAGTTTCTGCATTAGGCGTTTATGAACAGGGATCTGAAAGAATTAAATCGCTGAGTATGCAGGCCAATGATCTGTTAACCACTGCGATTGACCAGCTTTACAACACCTCATCCGATGCTGCAAGAAAGGCATTCTCCGGAAGCGAAAACCAGACTGCCCGCGCTTCGTGGATAGGTCGTGCGAATTATGGCTTTGACAATAAATACATTGCTGAGTTTTCGTTTCGGTATGATGGAAACTATAAGTTTGCTCCAGGCAAAAAGTGGGGATTTTTCCCGTCTGTTTCTGCAGCCTGGCGTATATCACAGGAAAATTTCCTCTCCAAGGTTAAATGGCTAAGTAATTTAAAACTTCGCGGTTCGTACGGAACCTCCGGAAATGATCAGGATATTAGCAATGCAGATATCGGTGCATTTCGTTGGAGTCAAACCTATTCCAAAAGTACAGGTTATATTTTTGGCACACAGCTTTATGACGGACTTATTCCAGGAGCTATGCCAAATCCTGACATTACCTGGTCTACCTCAAAAATGGGGGATATAGGTATCGATTATGGGGTACTGAACAACCGATTGACGGGTGAAATTGATTTTTTCAAAAGAACCCAAAGTGATATTTTGGGAACCAGGTTAGGCTCCACCCCATCCACCCTTGGGGCAACGTTACCTGCTATGAATTATGCACAACGGTCATGGAAAGGCCTTGAAATTTCTGCCAACTGGAGTGATAAAGTTGGCGAGTTACATTATTCTGTTTATGGCAATATGGGCTATTCTGTCGACAAGTGGGAAATATATGACGAAGCAAAAGCGCTCACCGATAATACCTATCTGAACAATTGGAGAAGTATGATTGGTCATCCGGCAAACCGGAATTATGGTCTTATTTCTGAAGGGCTTATCAGGACACAGGCTGAACTTGATAAATTACCTTCAACTTTTACACAATATGGACGTAAACCGAAACTGGGATATTTATTGTTCAGGGATATTCGCGGCGCGAACTATGCAGAAGGTCCGGACGGGAAAATTGACGACAATGATATGACCTATCTTTCGGACAATGCTTTGCCCCGGATCAACTATGGTATTGGTTTCAGATTGGAGTGGAAAGGTATTGAATTGAATGCCCATTTCCAGGGTGTTGGAGCTTACGACAAAATGGTTAGTACGATGAATACTTCATCAGGAGGTGTATTTCAGACCGGAGTACCTTATTTTCAGCTGTGGGCCAGCAATTACTGGACACCCGAAAATCCCAATGCAAAATACCCCAGGGCATCAGGAGAATGGCTGCAACAGGATATCGGCGGAGGACCTTCAACCTTCTGGACAAGGAACGGAGCCTATATGCGGCTAAAAAATCTTGATATTGCTTACACCCTTCCCAAAAAGTGGTATAGTAAACTGGGAGTCACCAGAATACAGGTGTTTGGGAATGCCACTAATTTATTCTGCATCAACGGAATGCCCGAAATGGACCCTGAACAGCTCAGACTGGATTCATACCCTTTGATGAAAACCTTTACAGCCGGTTTGACTATTAACTTCTAAAAATGCTACAATTATGAAAAAGATACAATATTACAATCGGAAGGTTATCGGATTTCTCAGTTTAGTCCTGATTGTCTTACTGATTTCGGGATGCAGCAAAGTACTTGATGATGTCCAGAATCTTGCCAGTTATCCTGCTGCAGGAACATTTGATGATGTACTTACTGCAAATGCTTTTACTGCAAATCTTTATGCAAGTACCCTGAGCGGATGGCCCGTCAATATGGGAAACAACTGCGATGAGGGTGGCGGAATTAATGGCGACGGATGGATTACCACAGACAATACCGTGATGAAGTTCTGGCCTTATGCCACCATACGAAAAATAAACATTCTGATTAAAGAGATCCCGCTTGGTAAAATAGCAGCTGACAAACAGGGGGCGTTTATCGGTCAGGCCAAATTCCTCAGGGCTTTCAATTATTTTAAGATGGTTTATTATTATGGCGGCGTTCCAATTATTGAAACGCCACAGGAGCTGACCGATAACCTGATGGTTACACGGAATACAACGGCACAATGTTTTGATTTTATTATCAAAGACTTAGATGAAGCTGCAGCTTTGTT
This sequence comes from Prolixibacteraceae bacterium, assembly GCA_963675995.2. Classification (GTDB taxonomy): domain Bacteria; phylum Bacteroidota; class Bacteroidia; order Bacteroidales; family Prolixibacteraceae; genus JAAFHB01. The sequence goes on from CAXXIY010000001.1 coordinate 1,744,553, forward strand.
ACCTGTAAAATACACAGGTACGGACCGCGGTAAAATTGACCAGGCAGTCATTAAAGCCTTCAAGGGAAGGGTTTTGCTTTATAAAGCCTCTCCTCAGTTCAACTCAGCCAATCCTTATGGAAATGCTTATTGGGCAGCTGCTTATACTGCCAATAAGGATGCCAAGGATTTTCTTGATGCCAACGGCTATGGTCTGCTCGATGATTATACCAAAGTTTTTGAAACCAAAGGTCATAAGGAGAATATCCTATCGGTAATCTACTCCAATCCGGCAAAAACCAATGGCCGGGGCGAGGATGGTCTTCGTCCACTTTCCGAATCGAAAAATGCAACAGGTTACGATCAGCCAATTTGGTCTATGGTTCAGGCATTTCCGATGAAGGATGGTAAAAAGCCTGGCGATCCAACCTCCGCTTATACTTATAATGTTCAGACATACTGGAAAAACCGCGACCCCCGTTTCGATGCAACAATAGTTTGGAATGGCGCTATTTATGAATTAAGCGGAATTAAGGGACGTCGTCAGTACACCATGTACGGGATTGCCAAATCAATGGATGCCTGGGGATACAACATGCAGGGGGAAAGCTATACTTCCCGTACCGGTGTTTATTGCAGAAAGGGGATCATGGAGGAACTGGCTTCTACACAGGTTGCCCTCAACGATATCGACTGGCCCGAAATCAGGTATGCAGAAGTTCTGTTTAATTACGCCGAGTCTGCAAATGAAACCGGAAAGACGAGTGATGCACTGGATGTACTGAAAGCAATCCGCAAGCGGGCCGGAATAGAAGCAGGTGCAGACGGAATGTATGGACTTAAAGTGGGGATGAGCCGAGATGAAATGCGAACGGCAATCCTGGATGAAAAACGTGTTGAGTTTATGTTCGAAGGTCAGCGTTTCTGGGATCTGAGGCGGCAAAGGATGTTCGGTAGTTACCTGAACGGTATGCATAAATATGGCATTATGGCCATGACTGTAAACGGACATGCTACCGCAACTGCTGATGACATCGTAAAGGGAAATGCTTTCCAGCTTCTTCCTGAAGACTTTACCTATTCGGTTGAAGAACAGATTACCAACGGGCCAAAGGCAATGGTGATGCCCGATAAATATTACTTTTTCCCAATACAGCTTACGAACATTAACCAGAATGCCAATTTAAAGCAAAATAAAGACTGGGGTGGCGATTTTAATCCGGAATTGTAATCGTTAAGCAACTTCTCAATTATTAATGGGCTACTCAAATTAAACGTGTAGCCCATTTTTATCTTTTACCATAATCTTTATTTATTTTTCATGAAAAAGCAACTTCTCTTCATCATTGCAAGTTTTGCATTAGTTTTAAATCTATTTGCAAAGGATATTGTTTTTGAGACAACTACATTTAAACTGGCCTTTAATGTGAATGGTTCCGCCATAAGCATTTTCGATAAGATCAATAAATCGGAATATCTGCCTGCAAACCAGAATGCTCCTATACTCAGTATCAGAATTGGCGGCGCCATAGAATATCCTTCTCAAATTAGTCAGAAGGGGAATAAACTGATATTGCAGTTCGACAAAAATAAAGTTGAGGCTCAAATTAAAACGGCTGTTAAATATGGTTATATCTCATTTGAACTCTTGAGCATTACCCATGCGGAGAATATTGAACTAGTGATATGGGGGCCGTATCCGACAACTATTCGACAGACAATCGGTGAGTGTGTGGGTGTCGTTCGCAATAAACAATTTGCAGTTGGTATCCAGTGTCTTAATGTAAAAACTTTGGGTGGTTACCCCTCACAGGAAAACGATATCGAACCTTCATTTGAGCTGGTTGAAACAGGCAATAATATCGATAAGACCTACGAATGGAAAAATAAGAAATCGTATCGTGGGCAGACAGCAAAGGTTGAGGATTTCGGAAGTGTTATCCAGGCTTACTGCCGAAACCGCAACAAGGAGCGGATCATCTCCAACTGGGCTCATGAATTTTATGTCGCACCCCCTTATAACGACGGGGGTGTAATCGGATCGAAGATTGCACTTTTTGGATGCCCGCCCGAAAAAGCGTTGGAAACGATCGGCAAAATTGAAGTGGCTGAGGGACTTCCCCATCCTACAATTGACGGGGAATGGGGTAAAACAGCGCATTCCGCAACTGCCTCCTATCTCATTATTGGTTTTAATGAGACCAATCTTGACCGGGCCATGGAACTGACAAAAAAAGCAGGTCTGAAATATTTGTACAATGGAGGTCCGTTCAAAACCTGGGGCCATTTTGTATTGAATGAAAGACCATTTCCCGAAAATTGGATCAGCATGAAAAAATGTGTCGACCGGGCGAATGCGCAAGGTATAAAGTTAGGGGTTCACACCCTTTCGAATTTCATTACCACAAACGACGCTTATGTCACTCCGGTTCCCGATAAACGGCTGGCAAAAGTTGGCTCAGCTACCCTGACAGCCGATATCGGGATAGACTCAGAACAGATTCCGATCGAATCGCCCCGGTTCTTTAATCAGATGAAAAACAACTCGCTTCACTCCGTCGTTGTTGGGGACGAGATTATCCGGTATAAAGATGTAACTGCAAGTGAACCATGGAAATTAACCGGATGTATACGGGGCGCCTTTAATACGAAAGCATCTGCACACCCAAAAGGGGAGGTGATCGGGAAATTAATGGATCATGGTTATAAGGTCTTTTTAAGTGATGCAGGTTTATCTGACGAAATTTCGAAAAATATTGCCAGGCTGTTTAACGAAACCGGTCTGATGCAGATCTCGTTTGACGGACTGGAGGGGGTTTGGTCAACCGGTATGGGACAGTATGCCCGGGCGCTGTTTACCAAAACCTGGTACGACAACCTTAAACCTGAATTAAAAGGGAGGGTAATCAACGACGCAAGTAATCCTTCTCATTTTAACTGGCATATCAATACACGCTATAACTGGGGAGAGCCCTGGTATGCCGGATTTCGTGAAAGTCAGACAACTTACCGTTTGATGAATCAGGATTTTTATCGCCGAAACCTGCTCCCTTCGATGTTGGGTTGGTTTAGTATGTCGGGCCAGACCAGCGTAGAAGACACCGAATGGCTGCTTGCCCGCGCTGCCGGTTTTGATGCCGGATTTGCCTTCAACCTGAATTTTGACAATGTAGATAGAAACGGGGAGAGCGAAGCAATTTTTAAGGCAATGAATACCTGGGAGAGCGCCAGGATGGCCGGCGCTTTTACTGTAGAACAAAAATTGAGAATGGAAGATATCCGAAATGAGTTTCATCTTGAGAGTGCCGGAAAAGGTGAATGGAAACTGTTCCCGTTTCATATCATGCGTTATGTCCATGAGCAGAAAGAGAGACAACCGGGAGAACCGCTCTTTAGTACCTTCGAATTTGAGAATCCATATGAAAATCAGCCTGCAATGTTCCTGTTGAATCTGCTCCCTATGGAGAAAAGCCCCGGTTCATCGGTTGAGAAGATTACCTTGGAGGTAAATGATTATAACAAACTTGAAATACCGGTGAAGATGGAACCTTTTCAAACTTTAAAACTCAATGAAACGGGGGTATTGCAACTGTTTGATAAAAATTGGAAGCTGATTAAAACACTCGAACTAAAGGATAAAATCCCTACTTTATCTAAAGGGAAGAACAAGATAATTTTCGATGCTGAATTTAAAGGTGAAGGCGCTTCAAAATTTAAAGTTGAGATGAAAACCATCGGACAGGCAGAATCTGTAAGTGCAAATAAGAACTGATTATGATTCGATTATCTCTTTTAATTGTATTTGCAGGTTTAATTTTGGGTACATCTGATTCTTTTGGTAAAAAGCCTGATCAAATAAGAATCGGCATCTGTACTGATGTCCATCTTAACCTGATGCATGATTCAGAATTAAGACTTGGCACGTTTATAGACGCCATGAAAAGGGAAAAACCCGACTTCATCATTGAATTAGGCGATTTTGTAACGCCGGATAAAAAATATACCGCTTATTTGAATACCTGGAACCAGTTTCAGGGGGACAAATACCATGTGATCGGAAATCATGAGACAGATGGGGGATTCTCCAAAAGTCAGGTTCTCGAAAGCCGCGGGATGAGCAATCCCTATTATTCGTTTGATAAAAATGGGTTTCATTTTATCGTACTTGATGGAAACGATAAAAAAAGTCCCGATGCAAAACCATATTATCGGTATATTGGTTCCGTGCAGATGGATTGGTTGAGATCTGATTTAGCTGAAACAAAACATCCCGTGGTTCTTTTTTCTCATCAGGAACTTATTGCCACTGAAGGAGAAGAAGGGGGAAGTGTCGAAAACTATAAGGAAGTTCAGCAAATCCTTGAATCACACAATATCCATCATCCCGGGAACCGTGTAATTGCATGTTTTAACGGACATACCCATTTCGATTATGCCGGGAATATTAATGGCATCTGGTACATCACAATTACCTCGATGTCGTATCACTGGCTTGGAGATAAATATACCCAAATCAGGTACAGTGATCAGATTGATAAAAAATTCCCATGGGTTAAGATGACTGCTCCGTTTAAGTATCCACTGTTTACCACCGTTGAAATCTCAAAAAGGGGTACGATCCGGGTTGCAGAAAAGAAATCTGAATGGGTGGGACCCACGCCCTGGGAACTTGGATATCCCGAAAAATTTAAAAAATATATGAGGCCGGAAATCACTGGCCGCAAGCTTAAATTTGAATTATAAATCAACTAATAAATACAAAATGAACTCAAACAGAAGAAATTTTCTCAGACAATCATTCGTTGGAGCCGGAATAATGGCTGCGGGACTAACTGGCCATGCGGCACTCTTAAGTGATGAATCAAGCGAAAAAGGCAAAGTAAATGCACCAAAACAAAGGTTCAATATGTCGGGCTATGCCGCCCCCAAAATTGAGAAAGTGCGTATTGGTTTTGTCGGTCTTGGGAATCGTGGACCTGGCGCTGTTGAACGAATGTCGTGGATCGAAGGGGTAGAAATTGTGGCTTTATGTGATCAGTATGATGACCGGGTTGAAAAAATGCAAAAATTGCTTGAGAAACGTGGTTTGCCCAGGGCCAGGTCATACTCCGGAAACAAAAGTGCGTGGAAAGCAATGTGTGAAAATCCAGATATCGATCTGATCTATATTACAACTCCCTGGGCATGGCATACCCCAATGGCTGTTTATGCAATGGATCATGGAAAGCATGCTGTATCTGAGGTTCCGGCAGCAAAGACCATTGATGAATGCTGGCAATTGGTCGAAACATCAGAACGAACCAAAAAGCATTTTATGATGCTCGAGAACTGCTGTTACGATTTTTTTGAACTCCTGACCCTGAACATGGCCAGACAAGGTTTCTTCGGGGAAATCATTCATGGGGAAGGAGCTTATATTCACGATTTGCGGGAATCGAATTTCAGTAAAACCGGTTATTCCGAAATGTGGCGCCTGAGGGAAAATCAGCAACGCAATGGAAACCTCTATCCCACCCATGGCTTAGGTCCCATCTGCCAGGTGATGAATATCAACCGGGGCGATCAGATGGAATACCTGACTTCGATGTCATCTGCCGATTTTCAGATGGCTGCTATGGCAAACGAACTGGCTGCCAAAGACTCTTTTTACAAAGAATTCTCAGGAAAAAATTACCGGGGTAATATGAATACGACTACCGTTCGCACTTTTAAAGGGCGAACCATCATGATCCAGCACGATGTGACCAGTCCGCGTCCTTATTCCCGAATTCATCTGATCAGCGGAACAAAGGGTGTTGCCTGTAAATGGCCTGAACCGGCGCGTATCGCAACCGCCCATGAATGGCTGAAAGAGGATGAAATGAAAAAACTGGAGGAACAGTACACCCCTGAAATTGTCAAACTGATTGGTAGTATGGCCAAAAAAGTGGGTGGTCACGGCGGAATGGACTTTATGATGGACTGGCGGCTCATCGATTGTCTTCATAACGGACTTGCACTCGATCAGAATGTTTACGATGCAGCATTGTGGAGTTCGATTGCACCGTTAAGTGAGAAATCGGTAGCCAACCGTTCCAATTCAGTCGATGTTCCCGACTTCACCAACGGGGCATGGAAAACGAATGCCCCTGTCGAGCTAACTTTAAAGGGTGGCGGAACAACGGGAGTAAAAGCTAAAAAATAAAATTTTAATATGAAACCACTTCTTTTAATCCTCCTGCTTCTGAACTTTTATTCAAATGCTCAAAAGCAACCCAATCTTCCCGTTTACAACAAGGGCGCCATCACCGTACAGGGCGACTGGCTCATCGATAAAACGGATGCCAAAGCCCGGCTTTATCAAACAGAGGATGGCAAACTGGTGTTCTCTAATGGCATTGTTGCCAGGACATTCTCGCTGACGCCCAATTGTGCCACAGTGGGTCTGGACTTACTGGGCAATAACGAGTCCTTTTTAAGGTCGGTGAGGGCTGAGGCCGAAATTGAAATTGATGGATCAAAATACAGCGTTGGCGGACTTACGGGCCAGCCCATTCACAATTATTTGCTGCCGGAATGGCTTGCAAAAATGGAGGCCGATCCCACCTCTTTTAAACTGGTTGATTACGCTATAGCTGAAATTAAGGAGCGGTTTCCGTGGGAAAAAAGGGCCTCCTGGATGCCCAGGAATATGCCCTGGCCATTACCCGGTAAGGAGCTTGTATTCCGATATAAACTTGATGATACAGCAATCAGTTTAATGGCAGGGAAATCGCTTACCGACGAAAAAAGGGCTGTTTTGGTGAATGATGAATTTCAGACAAGGAATGATCGCTGGAAAATATATGCTTCCCCTTCCGACGAGCGGAACTCGTTTATCAACGAAGGAAAATCAGGAGAAATAATGGCGCTGGCCAACACATCAGTCTATGCTGATCAGCCGGTAGCGGAGGGGGCAAAGGTATTTTTGGCAAAACTCGATCCGGGCACCGATAAGTCAACCGTCTGGGGTCCGGGTATCGGTCTGGTTTGCAAAGAGCGGGTTATTAAAATGAATCTCAGGACAGTTAGTCGGCAGCTTCGTTTTTACGACGGACTGAACGACAATATGGTGTCGGTTATTCCGGCTGGGAAACCGGTCTGGTTCAGAATGGAAATTGCCGGTGATAAAATCGTGGCAGCCTGGTCATTCGATAAAAAGGAGTGGAGTCAGGCTGGGAGCGCTAACCTTAATCCTGACGAAAGACCAATCTTTGTCCGCCTGGGAAAAATGGATGGAAAGGGGCAAAATTCTGATTCATCCTTTAAGGGGGAACAGGGTCGCTGCCATTTTGAGACTTTTCAAATGCTGAGTGATATTCCGGAAGTGGTGAGATCTGCCGGAAAGGAACAATTCGGATATCTCAAAGAGGTTGTGGTGGAAGTTCATTATGAGCTGTATGACGGAATGCCTTTGATTTCCAAATGGATAAAGGTTCTCAATCAAACACCCCGTGAAATCCGGATTAATACTTTTAAAAGCGAGATATTGGCGGTTACAGAACCTGAAAGTATTGTTGACCCCAAGAGGAAATGGATGCTGCCAAATATTACAGTTGAATCAGATTATAATTTTGGAGGAATGTCCGATGAGAGTCTGTTTCAGTCAAGCGTTGCATGGAATACCGATCCACTCTACCTGACCCAGGTCAATTATGAGCGAACGACACCTTGTCTACTCGAAGCTTACCCAAAAATAGGGCCTGATCAAGTCATTCAAAGTACAAAAAACTTTGAATCCTACAGGATATGGGAACTGCTTCACGACAGCCGTGAACCGGAAAGGAAAGGACTTGAGCACCGGCGGATGATGAGGGCGCTTGCTCCCTGGTCCACTGAGAATCCAATTCTAATGCATGTTAGCAGTTCGAAAGATGAGGCAGTAAAAAAAGCGGTTGACCAATGCGCTGAAGTTGGTTTTGAAATGGTCATAATGACCTTTGGTAGTGGCTTTAATGTTGAAAATGAAACGCCCGAAAATCTTGAGCGGATAAAAAATCTTGCCACTTATGCCCATTCAAAGGGGATAGCATTGGGAGGTTATTCACTTCTGGCCAGCCGCAGAGTGGGTGGAGGGAATGATGTGGTCATGCCCGAAGGGATGACTCCAAGATTTGGCAATTCTCCGTGTCTCGAAAGTGCCTGGGGAATAAAATATTTTGAGGAGCTTTACAATTTCTATGACAAAACGGGATTGGATATCCTCGAACACGATGGTTCCTATCCGGGTGATATCTGCGCTGCAAAAGACCACCCTGGCCATACGGGTCTAAACGATTCGCAATGGAATCAGTTTAAGAAGATCTCTGATTTTTATAAATGGTGCCGCTCAAAGGGGATCTACCTTAATGTCCCGGACTATTATTTCCTTGCCGGGAGCAATAAAACAGGGATGGGTTACCGCGAAACAAACTGGTCGCTTCCACGCGAACAGCAGGAGATCATCGAACGACAGAATATTTATGACGGGACATGGAACAAAACTCCATCGATGGGCTGGATGTTCGTCCCTCTGGTGCAGTATCACGGCGGCGGAGCAGCGGCAACGATAGAACCACTGAAGGAACATTTGCCTCACTATGGTCAGCGGTTAGCCAACCTTTTCGGCGCCGGTGTACAAGCCTGTTACCGCGGTCCGCAACTCTATGATGCCCCTGAAACAAAAGCGCTCGTCGAAAAATGGGTCAGTTTTTATAAAAAGCACCGTCAGATTCTTGATGGCGATATCATCCATATCCGCCGGGCGGATGGACGCGATTATGATGCCATACTTCATGTTGATCCCACTGGTATTGAAAAAGGATTACTAATGATTTACAATCCGCTCAATGAGGCGATCACCCGAAAGCTGGATGTACCTGTTTATTACACAGGTCTTAAAGCAAAAGTTGGCATCATTGAACAGGAAGGTAAAACGAGGGTTAATCAGGTTAACGGAGCCGGTAAGATTTCTCTTACAGTTACGATTCCGGCAAAGGGGTACAATTATTTTGTCTTAAAGTAACAAACGTTAAGATGATCAGACATTCCGCAGGAGTAATGATAGGTATCGTTTTATCGCTTGTGTTTCTCAGCAAGACGATGGCGCAGAAAGGAGATTTTCTCCCATCTTCCTATGAGGTGGTATGGAGTTCTCAGTCTTTTGATTCATTTGATAACATGCCACTTAGCGGGAGCAAAGGGGCTGGCTCAAATGTCTGGATGCAGGATGGAACTTTATGGATCTATCTGGCCCATAACGGAGCATATAGCGAAGATGAAACATTGTTAAAATTGGGGGCGGTCAAAATACGGCCTGTAGGAATTACTTTGGAAAAAATTAAGAATTTTAAACAAATTCTGGATATTCAAAAAGCACAAGTCACGATTTCGTTTACAACACAGAACGAAACCAACATCCATCTAAAATTACGATATGTTGGTGAAATCCTCACGATAACTACTAAGACTAGTCAGCCGGTAAGTTTCGATGTCGGTTATGGCAACTGGAGAACCACAAAAAGCGAAGAGTTCACAGTCACAAAAAACGGTTTAATATTCCGGCATCGCAACCTGAACAGCGATTACACCTTAAAGCAGGCTGCAAATCAAAGTATTCCGGAGAATACCTTAGCTGAAGTTGTAAAAGATAGAATATCAGGAGGTTTTATTACTGCCAGGGGTGGGCTTAACTTTGTTGAAGCGGGAGTCCAAACCTGGCAAAAATGGAAAGGCAGAGTTTTTGCTGCAATAACCAAAAAAGATACCAGTCAGTTATTTGTGATTGCAACAGGTGCAGAAAAAAACCTAAGTTTCGCCAAACTCGAAAACGAGGCAGTTGATTTATGTGATTTTGTAAAGCTGAATAATGCCTGCAATAAGGAAAATGAACGGTGGAAGGTATTCTGGAAAAGATCTTTTATCAAAATAAACAGGGATGCAGGTGTAAATGATTCCGGTTTCCAGATTGGTCACAATTATCAATTATTCCGTTATATGCTGGCCTGTAACAAAGATGGGGAATTCCCCCTGAAATTTAACGGGGGTATTTTTACCGTTGAAGCATATGGTGATAAAAAATATCCTCTTAATAATGAAGGGATGTCTGCAATTAAGGATACAGACCCCGATTTCAGGCGATGGGGAAATATGTTTATGGCGCAGAATCAACGCTGGTTAGGCTGGCCAACCGTTGCTTGCGGGGATGACGATTTAATGAATGTCTCAAGGAGATTTTACCGTGACCGGTATGCAACTGCCAATCAAAGGGCCAAAAATCTGGGAGCTGAAGGAGCCTGCTTTGTTGAGCCGCTTTCGTTAGCCGGACTTTGTTGCGTAGCTCCCAATAAGCTAAGTACATGCAATGCTCCTCATTTAAAATACCATTTTGTCATGGGATTGGAAAATGCCTGGCAGGCACTTTGTATGAACAGCAACACCAATATCGATATTCGGTCAGATATTCCTTGGATGGTTGATGTTGTGCGGTTTTATGACAGTTTTTATCAGAATAAAAACAGGGAGAAGAGTGGTAATCCTTTAAATGATAAGGATAAACTGGTGATTTATCCATGTAATGGTTTGGAACTTACGGGAAATGCAACTAACCCGGTTGAAACGGTTGCTGCATTAAAAGCGGTAGTAAACGGCTTAATCAATTACAAAGGTTTGGCAAAAGCAGATCAGTCCTATTTATCCAATCTGCAGAAACGATTACCTGAGCTTCCCGTTACCACACAAAACGGGGTGTCAATCCTGAACCTTGCTGATACCTGGGAGGCGCTTTATAATGGCTGGGAGTTGCCTGAACTTTATACTGCATGGCCTTACCGGTTAATAGGAATTACCAAACCTGGTACCGTACAGATTGGTATCGACACCTGGAATTCCCTTATTCCAAGAGGTGATGGCGACCCTAATAAACTATTATGTAAATACGATTACTCATGGATGCCCACTTTGGTTGATATGGCCGCACTGGGTTTAACTGATGAAGCTAAGAAAAGAGCAATTGCCAAATTGTCGTATCAGGCGAAAGCCTCGCCCGATTTACGCTTTCCTGCCTTTTTCGGTCCGGGGCACGACTGGATGCCTGACCATAACTGGGGAGGAAGTGGCATGGTTGGTTTACAGGAGATGTTGATGGCTTCCGATCCCTTTGGTGATGGGAAGATCTTCCTGTTGCCCGCATGGCCGAAAGAGTGGGATGTTGATTTTAGGCTTTACGCGCCAAAGCGAACCATTGTTGAAGCAAGTGTCTGTCAGGGGAGAGTGGTATCTTTAAAGGTTACACCTGATGAACGTAGAAAAGACATCGTGATGAATACAGTTTTTAAATATCAGATAATTAGCAATGAGAAAAATTAATCTATTTTCCAGGATAGTTGTTCTCTCTCTCTGTCTCCTTTCAATAACTGGATTTACACCCCTGAGTGCCCGGACAGAGCAGGCGGACTCCGCATTCGTGCTGATAAAAGAAGCTGCTGTTAAGGATAAAACTCAAATTGATGCAGTAAAGGGATTACTTAACCGAAGGGTTCACGATGTTGCTTCCAAATTTGATTTGTCAATCATACCGGGGGAGAATGGATTGGATGTGTTTGAGGTCGAGAGTGTAAACGACAGGATTGCATTACGCGGATCTACAGGTGTGGCTTTGTCGGTAGGGCTTAACTGGTATCTGCGTCATGTGTGTAATCGGCAGATAAGCTGGTGCGGAAGCAACCTGTCTTTGAAAGAAAAGGATTTAAAACCGGTGCCCGGAGGTAAATTCCGTAATGTCCTTCCACATAAAAAGGTGGTTTACATGAACTATTGTACCCTGAGCTATAGTATGGCATGGTGGGATTATGCCAGGTGGGAATGGGAAATTGACTTTATGGCGATGAATGGCATCAATATGCCACTTGGAATGGTTGGTCTTGAGGGTGTTTGGTACAATGCCCTTTTGAGAATAGGATTGAATGATGCCGAAGCCCGTCAATTTTTGGTAGGACCAACCTATTTTGCTTGGCAGTGGATGCAGAATATCGAAAATCATGGGGGGCCTTTACCTAAATCGTGGATCAATACCCACGTTATTCTTGGGAAAAAAGTTCTCGAAATGGAACGCGCCTTCGGAATGACCCCTGTGCAGCAAGGTTTTTCAGGTCATGTCCCACTCATATTTATGAAAAAATTTCCTTTGGCAAAAATAAGGCAACAACCTAAGTGGTGTAATTTTCCGGGAGTAGCTCAACTCGATCCGCTTGATCCTTTATTCGCAAAATTTGGCCGGATTTTTATGGAGGAGGAGTCCAGGCTCTTCGGACTTGGTGGTTATTACGCAGCCGATCCATTTCATGAATCAGCCCCGCCTGCCGATATTCCCAAAGAAGTGATGCCCGAATATCTTAAGGAAGTTGGGAAAAACATACATTCAATATTTAATGGGATGGATACTGCATCGGTTTGGGTAATGCAGTCATGGTCGATCCGGCGGGAAATAGCTGGCGCCGTGCCCAAAGGCCGTCTCCTTGTTGCTGACCTGGCCGGGAGCAAATGGAATACCACAAACGGTTTCTGGGGACATGATTTTTGTGTGGGACAGCTGCATAATTTCGGTAATCGTATTAATCTGCATGGCGATTTGCCCTATGTTGCGTCCAATCCTTTTGCCCGGGCAAAGAAAGATTATCCTCAAACTGCAGTAGGAACCGGTATTTTCCCGGAGGGAATTATCCAGAATCCTGTTTTCTACGATTGTTATTTTGATATGATCTGGCGGGATAAACCGGTAAATCTCACTAATTGGATTGAAGAGTATATTACCCGGCGGTATGGAATCTCAGATGGTCCGGCACTTGAGGCTTGGACAATCTTACGCAACGGACCCTATAAGCAGGGCACCAACAGTGTTGAATCGAGTTCAATCGTTGCAGCGCGTCCTGCCCTTAATTGCAAAAAATCGGGACCCAATGCCGGATTCAATGTTCCGTATGACAACGCTTCATTGTTCAAAGCATGGGAATTGCTCCTTACTGAAAAACAACGATGTTCAGGTTATGACGGCTATCGTTTTGATATTGTAGATATTGGAAGGCAGACACTTTCAAATCTTGCACAGGAAATACATATTGAAGTGAGTCAGGCGTTTAAGAAGAAAGATAAGGCGGCATTTGAAAAGTCGACCGCACTATTTTCAGATCTTCTTTCAGATATTGACCGGATTTGTGAAACAAGAGGAGAATACCGTTTTGGCGACTGGCTTGCTTCTGCCAAAAGATGGGGAACTAATGATAATGAAAAGGCGCTTTACGACAAGGATGCCTCCATGCTGGTTACCCTTTGGGGACCCGAAAAAACTCCCGAAATATTTGATTATTCGTGGAGAGAGTGGTCCGGGTTAATTCGTGAATTTTATATTCCCCGATGGAATAAATTCCATTCATTCCTGAGAGATAAACTGGATAGGGTGGAGGAATATTCCGAAGATAACCTTCCCATGGTTTACGGCCGCGAAACCTGGCATGCGAATGATTTTTATACCTCCCTGGCTAACTGGGAAGAACATTGGGTGAATACCCCCAAAAAGTGGAAGAGCTTGGATGTAGGAAATGGTGACGAATTAAAAGTTGCATTGGTACTCTGTAAAAAATGGAAACCGGTGATCGACAAAATTTTGCAGACAGAACTCCACCGGTAAACTTGATTATTGTTGGAACATTCGCATCGTTTTTCTTCATCTGAATTATGAATTAATAAAACTTCTTAAAATGAAAAGCGTGTCGAGAAGAGACTTTGTTAAAACAGGAACCATAGCCACTATTGGTCTGGGGGCCTTGTCAGAATCTGCCCTTACAAATAGTGACACAGATCAAATTGTAAAAATCGGGGTAATTGGTATGGGCAACGGAGGAACAAGCCATGTATATACGCTGCTGACAATTGTAGGAGTTGGGATTGTGCCAGTTCATCGATCCAGATAAAGCGTAAGGCACCACACCAATCGATGTATTGGATTCTGCTGTAATGACAGCGATTGTTGAGTTCCGGGCCTTTCAATCGTAAAAAGAACACCGGTCGCTTTCCCCGACTATACAAAGGGGGAATGGAAGACCAACAATCCGTGCATCGCCTTGGATAAACTTTAACTTATTGGTATCTTGTTTTATGCGTGTTGATTTTCAAAACTTTTTGATGGGGTATTTTAACCAAATATAACTTCTGAAAATAGTAAAGATTAAAGCAAGTTTTTCGAGGGAATTGTATTGATATTTAAACAGATAAATTTTATGACATGAAAAATCCAATCATTTTTGTTTTTTTATTCTGCCTGATTCTTTATTCGTTCAACTCCGGGAAAAATCGGGAATTGTCATTTAACGGAAAACCGATAGCCAAAACTGTACTGGAGGTCGTTAACAAGACGCCTGACTCCCGCGTTAAATACGACGTCATCTGGTCAATATCAGATACTAAGAACGGAAATTGGGAAGAACTTCCGGGAATCCATACCAGGGAGATCGTTTTGCTTACAAGTTATATTGGAAAGTATCTGAGATGCACGATGACCCCTGTAGTAAAAAGTGGGAACAAAGCTGAACCTGTTTCTATTATAACAGAAACGCCCATTGTGTACAAAGGAAATCCAAACACCGATTGGTTTAAAAATGCCGGTCTGGGTGTTATGCTTCATTTTCTGAAAGATGTATATGCAAAAGACGGAGGTTCAAAGGAGTATAACGATGTTGTTAACGGATTTGATGTTGAACTTTTTGCACAGAATTGCAAGGAAGCAGGCGCCGGTTTTGTGATGTTTGCCCTTGGCCAGAATGATGGCTATTATTGCTCCCCCAATGCCGCTTATGATTCCATCGTTGGGGTACCTCCGGGTCAGCTTTGCAGTACACGCGACCTGCCTGCCGATTTGTTCAAGGCGCTGAATAAAAGGGGGATCAAAATGATGTTTTACCTTCCGGGTAATCCACCAATAAGAAATGAACTGGTTGACAAGAAATTTCAATACACCTATGGGAAGGATACCCCAACCTCACAGTTTACCCAGGCATGTTGGGAATCGGTAATCAGGGAATGGAGTCTTCGTTACGGCAAAAAACTCTCCGGATGGTGGTTCGATGGGATGTACCGGGGCGGAATCATTGAGACCCGTTCCAATATGTCGCTGGCACATAATATCAGTACCCATACACTTGCTGCAAAGGCGGGAAATTTTAACAGCCTGGTCACCTACAACTATGGCGTAAATAAAATTCAGTCTGATTCCCCATATGACGATTACAGCGCCGGAGAAGAGGGCAAAATTGTGCAGGTTCCCCAAAGCCGCTGGGTGGTCGATGGTGTGCAGTGGTTCCTGTTCACCTATCTTGGGAAATCGTGGAGCAAAGATGGTAAACGGTTTGAAACCCTCGAACTGGAAAATTGGGCAGAAAAGGTTTTTGCAAAAGGGGGGGTGATCTGCTTTGATGTTCATGCAGATAAAGGTGGAGCTATACTTCCGGAACATATCAGCCAGTCAAGGGCTGTCAGAAAGATATTTGAAAAAGTCGCCAGAGGGGAATAATTGCAGACAATTGAATTTGGACAACAATCAGCTTTTTAATGATAAAATGGTGATTATCCGAAATAATTAACAACAAAATTATGATTACAAATTACAGAATGAAACTCATCTGGATCGCTATAGTACCGGCACTGTTATTGGCCGGTTGCTCCTTCGCTGATAGGAAACAGGGAAATAGCTGGTCAAATGCCGGTATCGACGGACTTTACAGATCCGCACCGGCAGATGTGCAAACACGGTGGGTAAGTCCTGAAAATCCAACCGGCGAGAAAGGTCAGGGGGCTTTAACCAATAAGGGAGCCAAAGGAAATGCCTTTTATATTATCCCTCCCGGCGAGAAAAAAGTACTTTTTGATGTTAAAGGGGCAGGCATTATAAACCGGATGTGGTTAAGCGGAACAATTGGTGTCAATGCCGTTCAGCGACGGGCTGTAAGGCTCGATATGTTTTGGGATGGGGCTAAAAAGCCAGCGGTTTCTGCTCCGGTTGGCGATTTCTTTGGTATTGGTCTTGGGTTGACGGCCAGATACGACAATGCCCTTTTTTCAAGTCCTGAAGGTCGTTCGTTTAACTTTACCATTCCAATGCCTTTCCGAAAATCTGCCTGCATAACCATCACCAACGAATCAGCAGAAGAAGTGTGGATATGGTATGATATTAACTTTCTTAAGGTTAAGGATCTTCCGGAAGATGCGCTATATTTTCATGCCTACTGGAACAGAAATTTAAAGACTTCGTTAGGGAAGGATTATGAAATATTGCCAAAAGTTGAAGGGAATGGCCGTTTTATCGGATCCAATATCGGGGTAATCGGTGATTCGCTTTATCGGGGCACATGGTTTGGAGAGGGGGAGGTGAAGGTTTTTCTGGATGGAGACAAGGACCAACCGACATTGGTCGGAACCGGAACTGAAGATTATATTGGAAGTGGCTGGGGGCAGGGAGAGTATGCCTCCCGGTATTTTGGTTCATTAATATCTGACCGTGACAGTGATATTTATACTTTTTATCGCTACCACATTGCTGATCCCATCTATTTTCACAAGGATTGCAAGGTCACACTTCAGCAAATGGGAAGCGCCGATAAGGTAAAACTACTGAAGATAAAGGCCAGAGGTGGAGCACTTATCCCGGTGTGGTTACTAGGTAAAGAGGGCAGAAAAACTTTTCACCGGCGGTTACTCGATGAAGAAAATCCTCCAAAGCTTGAAGATAATAACTTTCCCCTTACCTCAACCAATTATTACCGGAGCGACGATGTTTCAGCAACCGCCTATTTCTACCTTGACAAGGCTGAGAACAATCTTCCGGAGCTTCAACCACTCGAACTCAGGATGAAAGATCTTGAAAAAAGGGTGTTTAGGATTGTTAAGGCAAAGATTAAATAGGGAAATGCATTTACGAATAAATTTCTCCCTTAGCTAAATTGGGCAAAATGAAAAAAGGGTATAAAATGAAATTCATCACCAGGATAATGTTCCTGTTATTCGGTTTCCTGTTGTGCACCGGGTCAATTATCATCGGGGAAAAGGATGATAAGGAAACTAAAAAGGGAACTGCAGTTGATGGTGCATCCTCCTTTGTTATGCTGGATCTCAATAAAATTAATAGTCCTGAAAAGGAGTGGTGTTATTCGCCCAAATCTACAACGGTCATTGGCATCCCTTTTATGCGACGACCGGTTCAGGTTACTTACGATGGCGCTATCTATACACGTGACGCTGAATTATGTTTTTTCTATGGAGATCGTCTGACACCGGTAATGGCTCGTCAGAAAACATTTCTAAATGGCTGGATTCCTATCATTCAGTACGACTGGCAGTATGGAGGCGTACACTATTCTCTTGAAATGTTTGGTGCAACTGTCAGTGGAATAAATAATTCCAATACGCTTCAGTTTGTAAAGGTTGTAGCAAAAAACAGTACGGATCAACCTGTAAAAGCAGTTTTTGCAGCTGCATCCCGGTTTTCCGGAGGCGATCATCGCTTTGGGAATCCGCTCAATGCCTGTAAGCCACAGACCCGATTTGAAATAAAAGAGGACTGTCTGGTCAGGGATGGACATCTCATTTACACCTTTCCTGAATCTACTGCAATTTATGCCGTACCAGGGAAAATTTACCAAATACCTTTCACCGCTTCCGGATATTCAATTCATGAGAATGACGCTGTTGGGTTAACCCGAACAGAACGTCTATTGATGCCGGGTGATTCGATGGTCTGTCATTTTAAAATGCCTGATTTTCCGGTGCCGGAGAAAGATCAGTCGCAAATTAATGCCATTAAAAAGGCTGATTATTATGAATATCGGAGGAAGACAATTGATTTTTGGAAAGATCAGATTGAAGGTGGTACTTATTTTTCGATTCCGGAAAAACGGGTGGAGAATTCCTATAAGGCAGGACTTGTCCATTTAATGTTAGCCACAAGGCAGAATCTGGATGGCACAAAACGGCAGGGTAGCGGGCTCCCATATGATGAACTTTTCTTCAATGATTATGTAGATATGCGCCGTATCTACGATCTTTCTGGCCATCCTGAATTTGTCGATATTAATGTAAAATGGCTGATGGATTATCAAAACAAGGAGGGGATGTTCCTTGATCCAATACTCACACATGGGAAGGAAATCATGGCTTCACACGGGCAGGCATTGGTCAGTCTGGCCAATCATTACATTTTTACAAGGGATTCATTGTACGCCCGTAAGGTTTTCCCAACCATCAAAAAGGGTGTGGATTGGATGTACCGTAAACATAAGGAGAATCCGAACGGGCTGATGCCCTCTTCTATTCCGTTTGACGCAGAAATGATTAGGGGATTTTATACGAGTCACAACCTATGGTGCTTACTGGCACTTCGTGATGCCATCAGAATGGCTGAAGGGCTGGGAATGAAAAATGAAGTAACTGAATGGATGCGCTTTCATGAATCGTATAAGAAATCAGTTTTGGAGGCAATCTTTCAGAGCGTTAACGGGAATAAAAAAAATGGGGGGTATGTCCCCACAGGATTATACGATTTCGTAACAGGACCCGCAGCTCGGGAGGGTTTTCATGAATATCAGACCAACCAGGATTGGGAAAATAACCTGTTGATCTATCCGACAGAGATCCTCACACCGGATGATTACCGGATTCAGGCTACTTTGGATACGATTCGCAAAAGAAAATACCGGGAGGGGATCATGACTTATCGGAATGGGATGCATCTTCATCAATATGCGACAGTAAATCAGGTACATCAGTATATTTCTATCAATGATCAGAAACATGCTCTCCTCGATTTGTACCATGTGTTGCTCCATAATGGTTCTACCCACGAAGGATTTGAAAATATGGTGGAACCCTGGGAGGATATGGACGCATGGCCAATTCCCCCACCTCATGCTTGGGCTGCTGCGAAAACTTCCCTTTTGATTCGCAATATGCTGCTAAGGGAGTATGGTGGCGAGGCTGGACTGAATAAAAAAGAGCGAAATCTGTATTTGTTTTCAGTGATCTCGCCAGCCTGGGTCAAACCTGGCAACGCTGTCAGGATAAATAATGCTGTTACCGAAATGGGAAAATTGTCTGCTTCAATGGCGTTCAGACAAAATGGAGCCGATATTTTGATTAAATCCGGTTTTCATACTCCTCCAAAATCGATTTTGATTGCTATTCCTTGGTTTGCTGATATTTATGAGGTGAAAAGTGATGCAGTTTCATCTGGCAAAAAGGATGGATATCTTCTGTTTTCATCTGATGTCACCAAGATTGAGTTGAGTTGGAAAATTAAAAGAGATGCTTTTAAAAACACTTACCAGGATTTACTAATCACTTATCGTGAAGAAAACGGATTGAAATGGAGAGGAGTTGAGGAAGCAGAGATAATACCTTCCTCAAAAGGGTTTCTACTTGAGGACGAGAAAGGCTATCCTTCTGAACCGCTTAGCTTTGGCCTGGTAAAAAAAGCATTTGTAAAAGAATACACCCGCCGGTTTGATGATTATAGGAAGGCAGGGAAACTTCCAATGGATATTTTGCCTCCACCGTTGGTCAATGATAAATGATTGGTAAACAATATTTAAATGAGCTGAATTATGTTGAGGAAAATTACAAATGAGATTTTACTGATTCTGATTTTCGGATTGCTCTTTTCAGTTCAGGTTTCCCCTGATAGATTATCCGCAAAAGAGCAATTGAAATGGACTGGTTCAGATCTGCCGTTTTTTGAACCAGGCTTCAATATCATGAGGGATTGGAATTATGATCCAGATTGTATTCTCTTTTATCCTGCCGAAAAAATCGCGGGTACGGATAATGGGACCCCATATCCCATACATAAAAAAAGTGCTGTAAAGGTGTTTATTCTTGCCGGGCAGTCGAATGCTGTTGGATATAACCACATCAGAGAACTTCATGCCAGACTGGAGGAGGTGAGGAAAGTTACAGGTGAAAATTCACAATGGCTGTTCTGGCCCGGAAGTAATGCCAGATCCGGATTCGCAAATGTATGGACAAGGCTTCAGCCAGGCCTTTCGGATATTTCCGCCAATGAACCTTACCGGAATGGTTGCTTTGGGCCTGAAATAGGATTTGTCATTGGTCTTCAACAGACCTTTCCCAACGAAAAAATTGCAATCATTAAGTATGCGGAAGGAGGTACAGGTATTGCCAGAAGTGCTGATTATGACGACTATATTCCGGCTTTGAAAGACTTTGATGACAAAGGACGAAACTGGCATCCTCCTCTTAAGGGGCAGGATGGTGGTTTGCTGTACAGCAACCTGTTGGACAATATCCGGAATGCCCTGGTTGAGTTGAAAAATCAGGGGTTAAAATATGAAATCTGTGGAGTTCTCTGGATGCAGGGTGAACATGAGGCCGGAATCAGCAAAAAAATGGCTGGTGATTACCAAAGATTACTGACCCTTTTCAGGGGATCAGTTCGAAAGGACCTTAAAAAGAAAAAGCTTCCGTTTGTTGTCGGGGAGATCAACAGTCATACCTGGGCATTTGCAGATATTGCCCGCAAAGGTCAATTGGAGGCATGTGAGAGCGATCCCAACAGCCTGCTTGTCAAAACAACTGATCTTTCCAGGGGGAGCATCGGTGGGGCAGCCCATTTCGACGCTGATGGTATGTTGACATTGGGTGAACGCTTTGCAAAAGGAATGGTTAAACTTATAAATAAAAAGTAAAACATTATGAAAACAACTATGCTGCTGCTAACATGCATTATTTTCATTAATGCATATTCACAGAAACCACTCTTTGACCAAAGAGCTGGAAATCTTCGCCTTGCCTTGGATAAATACGGTAAGATAACTGCTTTGGGGAATATCACCGACGGCACAAATTATATTGAACCTGATGGCACAAATTATTTGCTGGAATGCCGGAAATATGGAGCGGATGATCGCAAACCAATGCTTCACCCCGAATCAATGAGAATTATTGAGCGATCAACAGCAAATACGAAAGTAGAATTGACATTCAAAGAAGGTGTTAGACTAACGGTTCTGATTACCCCTAAAAAGGACTATTTCAAAATGGAACTGACGGATGCAATCCCGGTTGCTGATATCAGTCAAATTGTGTGGGGTCCTTATAAAACCACGATGAGGGGACCCATTGGAGAGTGGCTTGGATTGATTCGCACAAATAACTTTACGATTGGATTAATGAGTCTGGAGCCTCATACAGATGGCATAGCAGCAAGCTACACTCCGGGCGGCTCTTCACTTCAGTTATTCTCGTACGACAATACACGTGAAAGTTTTGTCGGGACTGAAAACGAAAAACTCAGAACAGCAGCTTCTATACCTGGTTTAACAGTGAAAGGTTCAGCGGTCGCACTGTTTGGGTGTCCGACAGGGAAGAGCAATGAACTTGGGTTAATTGAAAAGATTGAGCTGGGTGAAGGTTTACCTCATCAAATGTATAAAGGGCAATGGAATAAATATTCTAAGGAAGGGAAGAAATTGTGTCTCTGGACCAATTACTCCGATCCGGATGGTGTTGGCGAGAAAAATTTCGCAGAATGTCTCAGGGTATCGAAGGACATGGGTGCAAGAATTTTATGCCGGATGCATGGGTTTTCCAAAAACTGGGGGCATTTCGATATTGAACCGAAGATATATCCCGGTGGAATTCAGGCTATCCTGGCAAACAGTAAAATGGCGCAATCTGAAGGAATTGGTCTGACCTTATATTCGCTTACCACATTTACAAAGCCACATCCTGATCCGGAGCCCTATCTTTCACCGGTTCCCGATGAAAGATTGCAGATCTGGAAACCAAAATCAAGCGTTAGAAAAGATATCTCTGTTAATGATAAACAAATTGTACTTCAATACAGTGATGATTTTTTTGCAGCTGTAAAAGCCGCGTCGAATAAAGTCATAAGAATTGGTAATGAATTAATTGAATTTAAAAGTTTTAGTATTAAGGATAATGAAATTATTGCCGGACAGTGTGAACGTGGCGCATTTTTTACAGACGCAGTAAATCATACTGCAGGGAGTAATGTGAGATTAATGTACGTTTCCGGTTTTCATAATTTCTACCCGGGTACTCTGGATATGAGTAATGAACAGGCCGAAAGGCTGGGAAACATTCTTGTTGATGCAGATCTCGATAATTTTGTTGTCGATGGCTTTGAAAGTTGTCTGGAAACCGGGTATGGAAATTATACGGGTAATATTTTTCTTAAAACAATATTCGATAAGTGTTCTAAAAACAATAAGGAAATTTTATTGACAGGAAGTGGATTCAGCAACTACTCCTGGCATTATATGTCGCATATCAGCTGGGGCGAATACGACCTGCAAAGAGGATTCCGGGGTACGATGCTCGATTACCGGCTTTACCGTCAAATGCAGTTGAAACGAAACCTGATGCCCAATAAACTCGGGCAATATTATCCCAACAATGCCACTGCCGAAGATATTGAATGGCTTATGGCACTCGTGGCTGGCTGGGACTCCGGAATTGATTTTACTCTGAATTTCAAACAGATACAAAATAATCCCGATTTTAAAAGGATTGTTGCAATACTTCATCTATGGCAGGAGGCAATAGCCGGAAATGTCTTTTCTGAAAAACAAAAAATGGCGCTCCGGCAGACTGATGTCTTGTATAAACTTTCACGAAAATCCGGAGGCGGATGGGATCTGAAATTTGATCGTTTCTGGCAAAATGACAAAGTCAGGATTCTGCCGCCTTCCGTCATGGAAGCGAAGGAGGTGAACGGGGGCCCGAAATCAGTTAAGCCATGCAGTATTGACTGGAGCTGGACTCATAATCCCGGACTTTACGATGAAATCGGCTTGTCGGATGACCTGGTTCACCTCACAGGGAACAGTGAAACGTCATGGACGGTGAAATATCCACTTTCAACCGAATCAGAAAGATCTTCCTATCCGGGCAAGGTAAGTCATTTCCAGTTTGTAATCCGGTTACCTAAAGAGGCTCCCTGTGCAGTGAAAAATTTCAAGGTTTCAATAAATAATCAGATTGTAGAGATTCCGGTAGTGCTGCAGCCCGGACAATATATTTCGATTCCACATCTTATTGAAATGGCTTGTGTTTATGATGTAAATCATCAGATATACAATGAGATATACTTGCATGGTTCACTTCCCAAAGTCGAAAACGGCACAACTGCCAAAGTTAGCCTTTCCTGTGAACCGGTGGATGGAAAATCAAAGCCTGAAGTGATCCTAAATGTGAGATGCCAGAATGGCTATTTTTTCATAACAAACTGATAAAAAATGAAAAACAAAATGAAATCAATCGCAATGTTGCTCATAACCTTGTTGAGCTTAAGTTCATTGACCTTTTCGCAGAAGAAAATCTTTGATCAAAGAGCAGGAAATCTTCGTCTCGTTGTGGCTAAAAGTGGAAGAATCACCACCCTTGAGAATGTCACCGATGGCACAAATTACGTTGTACCTGGTGAAGCAAGTTATTTGCTGGAATGCCAAAAATATGGAGCTGACAGCACTAAAGCCATGCTTCAGCCTGAATCGATGAAAATTATCAACCAGACGAAAACAGGGACAAAAATAGAATTATCCTATAAAGAGGGGGTGCGGCTGACGGTGTTAATTACACCTAAAAAGGACTATTTCCGCATGGAACTTACAAATGCTGTTCCGGTTGCGGAAATCAGTCAGATTGTTTGGGGACCCTATAAAACAACCATGAGGGGGCTGATAGGGGAATGGCTGGGACTGAACCGAAGCAATAGCTTTACCCTAGGACTTTTGACTCTGGAGCCAAACACTGACGGGATTTCGAAAAGTTACATGCCGATATCGGCTGCCTACACGAATAGTGGTTCATTGGTTCAACTAACATCATTTGACCATACCCTTGGACGGTTTGTCCGGTTTGTAGAGAATGGAAACGAGCAGCTTCGAAAGTCGGTCCCAATTCCCGGATTAACGGTGATTGGCTCCAAAGTTGCCTTATTTGGCTGTCCGACAGGAAAGTCGAATGAGCTCGGTGTCGTCGAAAAAATCGAATTGGGAGAAGGCTTGCCTCATCCGACATTTGGAGGACAATGGAATAAATATTCAAAAGAGGGTCAGAAATTTTGTGTGTGGGCCAACTACAAAGAAGAAAATTTTAAAGAATATCTTAACTTATCAAAGGAGATGGGGGCCAGAATCTTGTGCAGACCAGGAGGGTTTTCGGGAAACTGGGGCCATTTCGAGATCAATCCAAAAATCTATCCAGGTGGTATTCAGGCAATTTCGGAGGATAACAAATTGGCAAAGAGTAAAGGTGTAGGCCTGACTTTATATACGCTAACCACATTTCTCAAACCAAATCCCGATCCGGAACCTTACCTGACGCCAGTTCCTGATGAACGGTTACAGACATGGAAACCCCAAACCAATCTAATTAAAGATCTTTCACCGGAAGATAAAGAGGTAGTCCTCCAAAATAGCGAAGGTGTCGCTGCTGTATTAAAGGTTGCAACAAACAAAGTCATCCGGATTGATAATGAGTTTATTGATTTTAAGAGTTTTACAGTGGATGGGAATAGGATCATTGCAAAAGAGTGTACTCGTGGCGCTTTTTTTACCAGTGCAACGAATCATCTGACGCAGAGCAAAGTAAGATTGATGTTCGTCGCCGGTTATCACAATTTCTATCCCGGAACACTTGAACTAAGTAATGAATTTTCAGAGCGGCTGGTTAATATCCTATTAAAAACGGATCTGGATAATTTTGTAGTTGACGGGTTTGAAAGTTGCATGGAGACTGGCTATGGAAATTATACCGGTAATATTTTCCTGAGAAACTTTTACAACAAATGTGTTGAAAATAAAAAGGAGGTCCTGGCTACCACGAGTATTTTTTCTCAATATACATGGCATATTTTTTCACATATCAGTTGGGGTGAGGGGGATCAGGAACGTGGAGTACGGGGAACAATGCTCGATTACCGCCTTTCAAGACAGGCACGGTTAAGCCGAAATCTGATGCCAAACAAACTGGGACAATATTATCCCAATAATGCCACTGCAGAAGATATTGAATGGATTATGGCTTTTGTCACAGGATGGGATTCCGGCGTTGATTTCCATCTTGACATCAAAGCAATGCAAAAGAATCCTGAATATCAGAAAATTGTCGAAACACTGCGGTTATGGGACCAGGCAAGGGCTGAAAATGCCTTTACCGAAAAACAAAAAATGGCCCTCCGGCAAACAGACGTTTTGTATCAGCTCACCCGTAAACCCGATGGTGGATGGAATCTGAAATTTGATCGTTTCTGGCAAAATGAAAAAATAAAAGTATTGCCTCCTTCAGTGATGGCGGCTGCGGCAGTTAATGGCGGAAAGGAATCTGTAAGGCCCTGCAGTATTGACTGGAGCTGGACACATAATCCAGGACTCTATGATGAAGTAGGATTGTCAGACGACCTGATACAACGTTCAGGAACCACTGAAACATCATGGACAGTAAATTATCCATCCTACACAGAATCAAAAAGATCGTGGTATCCCACTTCCGACAGACATTTTCAGTTTGTTTTGCGGTTACCCAAAAATGCGCCATGTGCGGTCAGGAATTTCAAAGTATCCCTCAACAATAATGTTGTGGAAATTCCGGTTACCCTTCAACCCGGGCAATATATCTCTATACCGCATCTTAACGAGTTGGCCTGTGTTTACAACGAAAACCATCAGGTAATCGGAGAAATTAATTTGCACGCTTATCTGCCTAAGGTAGCCAAGGGAACAACAGCTACGGTGAGTCTATCCTGTGAACCATTAGATGCAAAAACAAAACCTGAAGTGATCCTGAACATTCGGTGCCAGAATGGTTATTTTTACCAATAATAAACCATGGTTATCAATGAAACAAACATTAAAGAAAATAACACTTGCCTGGGTATTCATTTATGGCAGCTTCATCAACTGTACTGCTCAGAATCAGGAGGTGACATTCAAATCGCTTTTACAGGAAATGAGCGATCGTACCCTCATTGCTCAATGGCCTGATCCTGGGTTCAGATCCTTACAGTCAAGTAGTTATAATCGAGCCTCAGTTGCGCCGGATCAACCGGGATGGTTTGCTGATTCCGACGGAGTAAGCTGGATCAGGGAGGAACTCATTGATGGCAAAAAGGAATATGTGATCATGGAACACGACGGTCCGGGATGTATTACACGGATGTGGACCCCCTTCTTTTACTATAATTTTAACAACAGGATCGGTCCGAACGTAAAGATTTACCTGAATGGAAGTAAGGAGCCTGTTATTAATGAGAATTTCATTGCACTTCTGACAGGAAAAGGATCTATCCAACCACCGTTCGCCTGTTATACAGCCCGTGCCGGAGTTTGTTTTCTTCCAATCCCATTCTCGAAAAGCTGCAAGATTACCCTGGATAACAAGGCATTTTACAACATCATCAATTACAGGGCATACCATAAAGATACTAAAGTGCAGACTTTTTCAATAAATCAGTATCTTAAAGAATCCTCTCTTTTGACTACTACTGCATCGTTACTGAAAGATCCAATACCTGTCAATGCCGGATGGCAAAAAACACTTGAACAAACGGTCAAACCGGGTGACAGTTTGCTGATCGCTTTACCTGAAGGAAATCATGTTCTGAATCAGCTGACCTTGCAAATTGATCCGACAATTGATATTCGGAGTCTTCGATCCACCATCCTGAAACTGAATTTTGATGGAAAGCAGACTGTCTGGTGTCCAATTGGGGATTTCTTTTGCAGTCCGGATACCATTAATCCTTTTACTACAAAGAACATGAGTGTCTCCAGGGAAGGTGAAATGACTTCTGACTGGGCTATGCCCTATGCATCATCAGCTCGGCTTTCTCTGGTGAATCTTCTGGATAAGGAGGTGAAAATCTCAATTCGGATAAATGTCGGAAATTGGATTTGGAACAACAGATCGATGTATTTTCATGCCAACTGGGCCAATATTGGTCCATTGCCGGGGAACCATTTTTATGATATGAATTTTATCAGCATCATCGGGAAAGGAGTTTTGGCAGGTGATGCCTTAACCGTTCTTTCGCCGGGCAGAGGTTGGTGGGGTGAAGGAGACGAGAAAATATATGTTGACAACATTGATCTAAACCGAAAATTTCCTTCTCATTTTGGAACCGGAACCGAAGATTATTATGGCTGGGCCGGTGGTGTTGTTCCCACGGGGAAAGATGTTTTTTCAATGCCTTTCGGATCAAACGTGCGAATTGGTAATCAGGCAAATCCAAGAGGCTATAATATTTGTATGCGAAATCGGATATTGGATGGTATACCTTTCAGCAACCGGTTGGTGTTCGATATGGAGGCTTCTCCCGGAACCGATATCCGTAAACACTGGAACCTGCTTGCCTATTCATTGGTTGCCTACTGGTACGGAATGCCCGGTGCAACATCAAACCGGGTTCCCCAACCCGATCAGGCAAAACAGAGGTTAATTTCAGTTTTGGAGATCGAGTGTATGCAACAAATGCTCAGGGATAGTATTTTTAACTTTAATACCGAAAAACTTGGAAAACTGGTCAGGGACTCCTTAAAGTAAAATGGCTCTATGACGATCTGTATGGGTAAATAGGATTTGCTTACAGCTCATTGGTTATTGATTCGCGGCTTGCCTTTAGCTACTTTTGAGTGGTTAAGATGTATGTAACATTTAGATATATATGCATATAAATAAAAAGACTGTTTTATTTAATCGAGAATCTGCAAGTTGCCAATTACAAGATGCAACGAGCGCAAAATTTCTATTACCCAAAGTAAACGTCAAAGAACCTGAAAAATGAAGTATCACAAAATTATAATCGCTTACTTAATATAGATTTACCAATGAAATATCTGATTATCAATCTGTTTTATGTATTCGCCCTATGTGGGACTGCCTTTGCCGGTAATTCGGGAAATAATCTTTCTACAGCGTTGGCGCTTGAAAAATACAGGCACCTGCTAAAAAGCCAATCCTTCCTGGTCTACCCTGAACTTCGTGAAAATCCAATCCGATGGTTTGATTCGATCCCCGAAGGGAAAATAAATTATGCTGTTCATCCCGAAGAGTTTGCGCTGCAGGCAAAACCGGACGAGCTTTTTGTCTTTCAACTGGGATTATGGGCCCTGGATAAAGATATAAAAGATGTGCAGGTAAGATTTTCTGATTTGAAGACAACCGACGGCAAATTGGTTCCCTCTACCCGTTTTACCTGCTTTAATTGCGGGGGAATTGATTTCAGGGGAAAACCCTTCTCAAAGGAGGTTAATATACCAGCCCGCCGTGTCCAGGCTCTTTGGATTGGCGCAGATCTGGATAAGATAAAACAAGGCAATTATACTGGTTTAGTGACCGTACTTTCCAATGGAGAACAACATCGAATACCTGTTTTATTAAGTGTGGCTGGCGACGCAGTTCCCAATCATGGATATAATGAAGGAACACGGTTGTCACGGCTGGGCTGGCTGAATTCCACAGTTGGAATTAACGGGGATATTACCAAAGGATACCTTCCTGTCAACGTTGAAAAAAATAACATCTCCATTTTAGGACGTACATTTACTATTGCCCCAAACGGTCTCCCCTCCTCCATTACCAGTTATTTCAGCCCCTCAAATCAATCCCTGGTAAAAAAAGGTGAGCCGATTACCGATCAGCCTTTCCGTTTTGTAATTGAGAAAGAATCAGGTGCCAGTGTCCGGTTAGTACCCGGGAAACTGATATTCAAAGAGAAGACGCCATCCAAAGTAATCTGGAATGTCATGAACAGTTCGGATGAGTTTGATCTGGAGTGTACCGGCACAATGGAGTTTGATGGATTTGTTGATTATCAGCTTAAACTAAACTGTAAGAAACCGGTAAAGTTGAGTGAGATCCGGCTTGAAATCCCCATCGTAAAAGAAAAAGCCGAATATATGATGGGACTGGGGCATGAAGGGGGATACCGCGCCCCGGAGTGGAAATGGAAATGGGATGTATCCAAAAATCAGGATATGCTTTGGATCGGGGCTGTAAACGGCGGACTAAGGGTAAAGTGGAAAGCTGAGAATTACGTCCATCCGCTGGTCAACATCTATTACGAATTTGGTCGGCTTAACCTCCCCCCCTCATGGGGAAACGGCGGAAATGGCGGGGTTGATGTGGATCAGAAGGAGGGCGAGGTGGTCATTAACGCGTATTCCGGTGGCCGCGGGATGAAAGCCGGAGAATCGCTCAACTACGATTTTGAACTTTTGATCACCCCTTTCAGACTAATCGACCGCAAAACCAAATTTGATGACCGATATTATCACGGAGGTGGAACCAATACCTCAGTAAAAATTGCCAATGCGGAGAAAGCTGGCGCCAATATTATCAATATTCACCATGCGGAGGATATCTATCCCTTTATCAACTACCCTTACCTCGATGCAAATATTTCGGAACTGACCAAATTAGTATCTGATGCTCATAAGGAGAACCTCCGGTTAAAATTATACTATACCACACGCGAACTAACCAAAAACCTCCCCGAATTTTGGGCTTTCAACAGTCTGAACGGCGAGGTGATCTTCCCCGGGCCGGGAAATGCCAGCCGGACTGAGGCGTTACATCCCAAAGGACCGAATGAATGGCTGATTAAAAATATGAGGGAGAAGTATATTCCGGCATGGTATAATCTGGTGAAAGAGGGGAAGTTTAAAGGTGAAACTGATCTCTCGGTGATTACTACTCCGGATAGCCGGCTGAACAATTTTTATATCGCGGGATTGGACTGGATGGTTCAGCACATTGGCATCGACGGCGTTTATATCGATGATGCGGCACTCGATCGGTTTACCCTGCAGCGTGCGCGCAAGGTGATCGACCAATACCGTCCTGAAGGAAGGATGGATCTTCATAGCTGGAACCATTTCAATAAATGGGCGGGGTACACCAACTGCCTGAACCTTTATATGGACCTACTTCCCTATTTCGACCTCGTGTGGATCGGAGAAGGGCGTAACTATAACCGCCTGCCTGATCACTGGCTCATTGAAGTTTCGGGAATACCATTTGGTCTTCCGGGGCAGATGCTCGAAGGGGGTGGAAACCCATGGCGGGGAATGGTTTATGGTATCACGAACAGGGCAGGATGGACCGGCCGTTCCCCATCCGAAATCTGGAAATTCTGGGATGCCCATCGGATTAAAGATATGTTAAT
Organism: Prolixibacteraceae bacterium; assembly: GCA_963675995.2. Classification (GTDB taxonomy): domain Bacteria; phylum Bacteroidota; class Bacteroidia; order Bacteroidales; family Prolixibacteraceae; genus JAAFHB01. The sequence continues at coordinate 1,774,776 of CAXXIY010000001.1, forward strand.
GATTGGTTACTGGGAAAAGAGTTGTCCCGTTATCTGCAAAAATCCATCCATAAAAGCCTCTGTTTTTAAAGGCAGGGACGAAACAATAATCGCGGTAGCGAACTGGACAGATCGTGATGAAGCTATATCTCTGACCATTGACTGGCCGGGATTAGGGATGAATCCGGCAAAATCAACCATTTTCATACCCGAGATAAAAGATTTTCAACCGGAACAAAAAGGAATTTCCTCCGATAAGCTGATCATTCCGGGGGGAAAAGGATTTTTGATCGTACTTAAGAAAATGGAACAGACGCTAATTTTAAAGTAACTAAAAATATCCGGATAACTTAATAATCGAAAAATATTTGCGCGGAGTGATTTCTGTAGTATTTCCTGAGAATGAAATCAAAAGCCTCTTCTTTTCCCGGTTGCAACTGAGTAAATGGGTACAGGTCGTCATTCTGATTCATTAAGATCATATCTGCTTTTGGGTTGGTAGCGCTAGTTATAACAAATATCCATTTTCTTAAATTTTAATTTTTTTATAATTTTTTTAAATGGACATAGGGTGTTGCAGCTAAAAATACGTCTTAAAAGAAATGAAAAAAAATGGAGGAAAATATTCACACCTTAATTTCTGAATATTTTGATGGGAATCTTACTGAATCGGAGTTTCAGGTATTAAAAAGTCACCTGAAGTCAAATCCATCCGACCTAAAAATTTATGAAGACTACCGCCTCCTTTTGGCGGAATCGGGAGAAAAAATTGCTTTAAAGCAAATCGATGTCGAGAATGCCCTTATAAAAACCAAACTTCGGTTGTTTTTTAAAAAAACAACCCTACTTCAATATTTGCGACAGGTTGCAGCGATACTGTTATTGGCCGGAATATTTTCAACGGCTTATATCTATTATTATAATTCGAGTAGGAATATCAATCCTAATGAACATCCGGGAACAATGCAGGAAGTTTCGACAATATTTGGGACACGATCAAAATTTCAGCTTCCGGATGGGACAACAGTTAATTTAAATTCGGGAAGTAAGTTAATTTTCCCAATTGAATTTTCAGGTAATTCCCGGAACGTGGAACTGGTGGGGGAGGCTTTCTTTGATGTTACCGCTGATGCTAAAATGCCATTTGTTGTTAAGACCAGCGATATCAATGTAAAGGTTTTGGGAACAGCCTTTAATCTTCAGGCTTATGCCGGATCCAAAGAAGTTACCACAACTCTTGTACACGGCAAGGTAATATTGGAGCGGGAGAATTCAGGCGTGACAAAACAAGTTGCGGAACTAAAACCTCTTGAACGGGCTGTATTCCATTTGAACGAGAAGGAGATCGACATTTCAGCTGAGGAGGATCTGGATAAATTTATTGCCTGGAAAGAGGGGAAATTGGTTTTCTTCAACGATCCTATTGATAAAGTAGCCGAGAAATTGGGATACTGGTATAATGTAACAGTTAAAATTGGTAACAGTCATCTTAAAAGGTACCGGTTTACTGCCACATTTACAGACGAGCCAATCGAGCAGGTGCTTGATTTATTAAGCAAATCATCTCCAATTAGATATCAGATTGTAAAAGCATTCAAACTTTCAGACAATTCGTATTCTAAACGGGAGATTATTTTTAACTAACGAGATAATAAACTTTTAAAAATGATGCCTATGGTAAATCCCGAGTGAAAAACTAACGGGAAAGTGTTAGCGCACCTCCCCGTTAAAGATTAAATGTCTTCATTTCTTCGAAAAAAATTATTAACGAACATTTAACAACGCAAAAATATGAAAAAATTCGGATTTAACTCTCCGAACGGCAACAGGTATGTCGTTTTAAAGAAAGGATTAATTGTTATGAAAATTACGCTAATACTGATCCTGATTTCTACTTTAAATCTTTTAGCAACGGGGACCTACTCCCAGACTGCAAGGGTATCACTAAAACTAAGCCAAACATCAGTAAAACAAGTACTCAAAGAAATTGAACACTCGACTGAGTTTTATTTTTTATATAACAACGACCTTGTTAATGTCGAGCGAAAAGTAGATATCGAAGCTGACAACGAGCAGATTACAACCATTCTGGACCGATTATTCGCGAATGGCGAGGAAAAATATGCAGTATACGACAGGCAGATCGTAATCTCACCTGCCAATATGCCGCTTCCTCAGGAGGCTCAGCGAAAGGTGGCGGGTAAAGTCACCGATCAATCCGGTGCACCAATAACGGGAGCATCAGTCGTAGTGAAAGGGACTACAATTGGAGTAACAACCGGATATGACGGAACTTTCACCCTTGTATTGCCGGCTAATGTTAAATCTCTTACGTTTTCATTTGTAGGAATGAAGACCCAGGAGGTACCCATTGGCGCAAAATCGCAATACAATGTTATACTTCAGGAAGAGACAATTGGTCTGGAGGAAGTTGTGGCTGTTGGATACGGAACTCAGAAAAAGGCCAATCTTACTGGTTCTGTAGCAGCTGTCTCCGGAGATGAACTTGTTAAACGACCGGCGCCCAATGTTCAGAACCTGCTACAGGGAAAAGTTACTGGCCTTCAGGTGACCGAAGCGTATGGAAAACCGGGTGATGAAGGTAACGTAATGCGTATCCGGGGAATTGGAACTTTTAGTAGTGCAGGAAGCAATCCTCTGGTTCTTATAGATGGAATTTCGGGCGATATGACCAATTTAAATCCAAACGATATCGCATCGATTTCGGTGCTGAAAGATGCAGCCTCAAGTGCTATATATGGAGCACGCGCCGCAAACGGGGTAATTCTTATTACTACAAAAAGAGGTACCAGTACTGAAGGACTTAATATTACCTACGATGGTAATGTTCAGGCTCAGTCAGCTACAAGATTGCCAGATCTGGTAACCAATTCAGCCGATTATATGACCTATTGGAACCAGGCCAGGGCCAGAAATGGCATGGCAGCTTATTTCACCCAGTCTACAATCGACGCTTTCAGAAATAATCAAAACGATCCGGTTCATTATCCCAACTTTGACTGGATACATTATATGTTCCACACGGCGCTTACTCAGGATCACCACATCAATATCAGCGGTGGAAATGAGAAGACAACTTTTAATATGTCACTTGGCTATATGGATCAGGGAGGAATTGTTAGTATCTATGATTTCAAAAAATATACGGCACTTATCTCTGTTGACACCAAGGTGAAAGATTGGATCACGATCGGTGGTGCGATGACCATGGTAAAAAAAGACATAGCTAAAAACAATTTCGACTCAACCGGAGACGATTATGTACTCGGTATCTATGGTGCAGGACCTAACTATAATCCAACCATGACCCTGCCGGACGGAACTACAGGATATGTGGCAAGATATAGTTCTACAATAGGGGAGTGGACCGTGCGAAATCCTAAAGCTCAGGATGTGTGCGGTGAATACTTCTCAAATGCCTACAATATTGCTCCACAGTTTTATGCAAAGGTAAAACTGCACAAGAACCTGGAATGGATGACCAAAGGATCACTGATTCTCGACGAATTCTTTAGTAAGAACCATGAGCATGCGGTAAACAATTACTATTTCGATAACGGTGCCTTTGCTCATAACAATTCCACATGGCATCTTGGAGCACAAGACAGCTGGACTCAAAACATGCTGACCACCTTTTATTCAACCTTAAATTACAATAAGGTTTTCAACCAAAGCCATACTTTAAGCGTTTTAGCCGGTTACAACCAGGAATACAACAATAACAGGGTTTTGGGCGGAACAAGGGTTACCTTCCCAACCGATGGCCTCAGAGAACTGAATGCTGCTTCCGCAACAAATCAGACAACCTCCGGTACAGCCTATGAATGGGCGATCAGATCCTATTTCGGCCGTATCAATTATGATTTCAAAGGAAAGTATCTTGTTGAAGTCAATGGACGTTATGACGGAACTTCCAGGATTGCATCTAATACCCGCTGGGGTTTCTTCCCATCCGTTTCTGCTGCATGGAGGGTAACACAGGAGTCGTTTGCCAAGAAATACGACTGGCTGACCAACTTGAAGATTAGGGGATCATGGGGACAATTGGGTAACCAAAACGTCGGAAATTATCCTTATCAGGAGGTATTGTCCACAACCAGTTATCCGTTTGATACCAATGCTCCAGGAGCTTATCAGTCCCGAATGGTGGATAAAACACTGAAATGGGAAACAACCACCATCACAGATGCCGGTGTGGATATCGACATCAAAAATGGATTGTTTACTTTAACAGCCGACTGGTATAACAAAAATACAACGAATATTCTCTATACGCCACCCGTACCTTACAGCGTGGGATTATCTGCACCTACTGTCAACTACGGAAGTATGACAAATAAGGGAATTGATCTGGAAATTGGTCACGAAAAGCAATTAGGGGAATTCAAATATCGTGTAACTTTAAACTACTCCAGCTTTAGAAATGAGGTAACAAAAATCATTTCCCCAACTTATGGGATACAGACTGTTCAGGTGGGGATTCCTTGGAATTCTTACTATTTGATCAAACAGATTGGGATCTTCCAAAACCAGTCTGAAATTACATCCGGTCCAACTCATCCATTTAATCCAAAACCGGGTGACCTGAAATTCCAGGATCAGTTAACTATCGATACCAATGGCGACGGCATTATGGATAAAGCGGATGGCGTTATTGACTCAAAAGACCGGGTGGTCGTTCCTGGCGCTTATCCCAAGTTCTATGGCGGTGGTAGCATCAATATTTTCTGGAGAGATTTTGACCTGACAGCATTCTTCCAGGGTGTTTGGGGACAAAAGTTCTATAATACCGGTGGATGGGGCTCATTGCCATTCATGCAGGGGAGTGCACCTACAAAGAAATTTGTATCAGAAATGTGGACCGGAGAAGGGACATCCAATACGCAACCGGCTATGTTTATGAATGGCTATGCCCCAGTAACTGGAACGAACTCTACTTTCCTTTTGTATGATGCATCCTATCTGCGGTTGAAAAACCTCGCTATTGGATATAATTTGCCGAAAAAAGTGTATGAGAAAATCGGTTTGAAAGGTCTGCGTGTTTATGTATCGGGCGACAACCTCTTAACATTCACCAAGTACCCCGAAGCCGATCCTGAAAGAGCCGTTCAACAAGGTCGTTTCGCCGGTTATCCGCAATTAATGACATTAACTTTAGGAATTAGGGTCAAACTTTAATTAACAATCTACGCTATGAATAATTATATTAAAAATATCGTTATTAAAAATTTCATTATCGGAATTCTGATAGTGAGTTTGGTGTCTTGCTCCGGGTTTCTGGATAAAAATCCGCTTGACCAAATTTCCGGTCCTACTTTCTGGAATACCCAAGCCGATGCCGATATGGCTTTAGCCGGTGTCTATGCACGACTTCTGGTCACAACATATGACTATGAACAGATGTTTTGGGATATCCTTGGCGGTGATTTATACGGAGCAAGCCAGGGATCAGGTGTGACTTATACAAAACTCGCACAGGGGTATATTGAATCAACATCAGGTGGTCCGATCGATGCTATATTCCAGCAAAGTTATCTCGGCATCACCAGCTGCAACATTTTCCTCGCCAATATCGACCGTGCAAAAATTCCTGATGCAACCAAGACCATTTACAAAGGTGAGGTATTGTTTTTAAGAGCTTTATTCTATTTTACACTTAGCGACTTTTACGGAGGTGTGCCGCTCTATACCAAACCGGTTACAATTGATGAGGCAAAAATAAAACAAAGTTCAAAAGCCGATGTTATTAAACAGGTTCTGGCTGATTTGGATGTTGCCATTGCAAGTCTCCCAAATACCGATTACAGCGTAGTAGGTAAAGGTCATGCAGTGAAAGGTAGTGCGCTGGCCCTCAGGGCAAAAGTGTGTCTCTTTCAGCAAGATTGGGCAGGAGCCGTTGCTGCAGCAAGTCAGGTCATGACAGATGGCAAATTCAGCATCTGCAACAACTACAGTACCATGTTTTTAACTGTTGGCCAGGCTTCAAATCCGGAAATTATGTTCTCATCCAGATGGCTCAGACCAGACCGGATACAACCTCAGACTTCCAGCCAGGATGTTCAATTCTTGTGGTGGTCTTTAATAAATCCACGTAATGAGCTTATTGACGAGTTTGAATGTACCGATGGTCTACCTATTTCCCAATCACCTTTGTACAATGGATCCACTACACTAACCCGAAAATATAATAACCGCGACCCGAGGTTGGTGCTCAGTGTAAAAACTTTTGCTGAACCATTGATTAACTCTTCTGGAAAGACAGTATATTGTTCTCCTAATGCCCCGTCTGAAACAGGCTGGGAACCGATCAAAACACTCAATATCGATAACCTGCCAATCGATTACTCCACCATATGTGATCAAGACTGGGTACTATTGAGATATGCAGAAGTGTTACTGATGTATGCCGAAGCAAAAAATGAACTGAGTGGGCCGGATGCCTCCGTTTACAAAGCCATTAATGATGTTCGTTCAAGGCCGGGAATCAATATGCCTGCAATTCCTACCGGATTGACCAAGGATCAAATGAGAACCCGCATTCAGCATGAAAGATGTGTTGAATTTTGTATGGAAGGTAAAAGATACAGCGATATGAAACGTTGGAAACTTGCCGAAACCTATTTCCCTACCCTCGTGGATCCGACAGGTGTAAGGCATACTTTTAATCCTGCCAAACATTATGTATTCCCATTCCCACAAAGCGAGATTGACAACAATAAAAATCTGGTTCAAAATCCAAATTACTAACACTGGTTTAAGATTGAACTAGAAATTTGAATTAAATACTATACAGGCTATTATCCTTTTCAATAATAGTCTGTATAGTTCGTTATTACACTATTTTTGCTTCTTTTATTAGGTTTCACTCCCCCATTTATTTGTTTTAAGAAGAATTCCCAAAAACACGAAACTATACCTCAATATGAACTGACTGAAACTACCTTTCTCTTTAAAGCCACATACAGAATAATTGTTGTTTAACAAAAAGATATATTAAAAAATGAAAAAACTACCATTGGTTCTTTTAGTTTTTGTAAGTTCGATGGCAATTGGGCAAAGTTCCGGGAGATTGAATCAATACGATGGCCGGTTTTGCTCGGGAAAAGGTGATGTTGACTTTCTGCGACTGATTGATGAGTCGTTTGCGTTTTTCCATCCGAATCCCACAGTTCCAAATCTGACGATGGTTTATAAACCTGAATGGGATACCTTTACTGAAGGGGCTGGCTGGGGCGCCTGGTGGATTCAAAACAGTTATGGATTCTCATATAGCGTCACTCCCATTCTTGAAGAACCCTGGTCTACATTGTTACAACATTCATGGGACCTCTTCTGGGACAATCAGGGTGACGGCAAACGTAAAGGTGCATGGGGTGATGGGAAACCAAATCAACTTTCAGAGTTGGTTGCTCCGGATGGCTGTCTGGGTGATGCCGCTGCCCCTGGTAAAATCGCTTACCGGCAAGGCGACGGAAAGGTGAAAATACACGACTGGTTTTATGAAGCCACTGCGGCGGGTGTAGTGATGCAAGCTGAAATTCTGTTGGTTAACCGCGATTTAAAAATGGTCCGACGTTACCTGCCTCACATGGAACGCGCCTGTAACTTCATCGAAAAAACACGCGATCCCGGAAATAACTTATTCCTCGTTGGCCCCGCTTGTAATCTTCTTGCTCCAAGCTATGGAGGAGTAATACAGTCAGATGGTACTTTTGGAAAGGGCTATCTGGCAGGTCTTTCGATTACCTATCTCGCGGCTCTTGACCGGATGGTCGAACTATACAGGTTAACCGATGATAAGGAGAAACTTGCACTCTATTTGCATCGTCAAAAGGTGACCCGTGAATCGCTCCCTGAGTTGCAAACTTCAGATGGATATTTTGTTAAATCGATGGAGCCAGGTGGTCTTAAACACGGTGTAACAGGTCAGGACCATTTTGGCTATCTTGAAGGTGTGGCCAATGCTGATGCGGTTGCCCTGAGGGTGGTAGATGATAAAGCAGCGAAAGATATTTACAAAAAGATTGAATCATATCCCCAAATTCGCCCTTTTGACTTCCTCTTAACCAATGCACCTGGTCTCGACGACACTTATGGTGGCTGGGGAAAGACCTCTGGCAAGGGTCTTGAGGGATTCTGGGCTTTCGGCGACTGGGTAAATGGGGGAGTCTGGGGAACTGTTGAAGGACGAGCAATTTTAATGTACTACCGGCTAGGTAAATTTGAAGACATCAGGCGTTCTGCGACGCGTGCAATGAAGTGGGCAAAGGATTTCAGGATGGATGCCCCATGGTCACAACAAGGTGAAAACACCCATAATCCCTGGTCTGATTCAGGCAAGTTTCGGGTTGGTGGTGTTGCTGTGATGATTGACAACTTTGCAATACCCGCTGCGACGATCCGAGGTCTCTTCGACTACGATTACCGCTCCGATTGTCTGATCCTCCGGCCTCGTGTGCCAGGATCAATTACGGAGTTCACACAAAAACAGCCAATCCATTTTGGAGGGAAAAACCTTTATCTTTCCTGCCAGAACGGGGGATCCAAAGTTAAATCAGTCAGGGTAAATGGAAAAGCCTTAAAGAGCACTCTGACTAATGAAATCGTTCTTTTATATAACGAACTTCCGCAATCGGCTAAAATAGAGATCGTAACCGAAGGTGGCTGGACAAAGGAAACCAAGTCAGCAACTTATCCGGTAATTCCGTCCCTTCTTACAGAAAAAGGGAGCAAAGTACCTGCACCGGCTCCGCTGCCTGAGTTGTTGAAGAAGCCGTTTGCCATTCTTTCCACGATGAAAAAACTTCTTGATAAAGAGCCGGGAGCTGACTATGAGAAGGCTTTTGTTGCTATTGCCATTAAATCTTGTGAAGATTGTCGGGTACGTCTGGCAATGGATCCGGGCCCCGGATATTTCCGACCGATCACACCTGAACGAAAAGAGGGAATTAACAAATTTTATGAGCAGACCGCCCTGTCGTTGTTTAATGGTTTTTCCAAACGGATGACCGGCTATGCTCAAAGCATAGATAACCGGCAAAAACGGATGGCAGATTTGTTTACTCAGGCAAATAAATAGCGCTTCTTATAGCTATAATAAAATTGGTTCAATAAATACCAGGCTCTCAAAGTAATGACAATAATAAGATATCGCATTTCATCATTTAGTTACTGAATTTAAATTTACCATTTTAATGGGAAAACCAGCTCTGATTCTTATCGTTTTAGCTATTTTACATTCGGTCGCCTACTCCACACCGAAGGAGTCTCACTATAATGGAAGATATTGTTCCGGGTCAGGCGATGTCGATTTTTTGCGACTAATCGATGAATCGTTCGCCTTTTTTTATCCCAATCCAGCAGTTCCAAACCTGACGATGGTCTATAAACCGGAATGGGATACCTTTAACGAAGGTGCGAACTGGGGCGCATGGTGGATGCAAAACAGCTATGGATTTGCCTATTCTGTAACCCCTTATCTGGAGGAACCCTGGTTCTCGCTTTTACAAAGATCGCTTGATCTTTTTTGGGATAACCAGGGAGACGGAAAGAGGAAAGGGATGTGGGGAGGAGCTAAACAACCGATACTTTCACAGTTGATCGGGCCCGATGGAAGTTTAGGAGGTGCTGCAGCTCCCGGGCAAATCGTTTTCAGGCAGGGTGATGGTGATGTTAAAATTCATGACTGGTTCTATGAAGTAACTCCGGCAGGTGTGGTGATGCAGTCCGAAATTTTACTGGTCACACGCGATCTGAAAGCAATTACCTACTATCTGCCCAAAATGGCAAGGGCGTGCGACTATATTGAAAGAACCCGCGACCCAAAAAATAACCTGTTTTTAACTGGTCCGGCAAGTAACCTTCTCGGACCGAGTTATGGTGGTGTAAAGATGTCGGATGGAACTTTCGGTAAGGGTTATCTGGCCGGTATTTCGATCACCTATCTCGCTGCATTGAACCGAATGATTGAACTGTACAAGTTAATTGGTGATCGGGAGAAACTTTCGGAATATAACCATCGGCAAAAGATTACCAGCGAGTCGCTGTCCCATCTGCTGACTCCTGCCGGCTATTTTATTAAGTCCCTCGACCCGGATGGAACCCAACATGGGATTCCGGGCCAGAAAAAGTTTGGTTATCTCGAAGGGGTCGGAAATGCAGATGCTGTGGCACTGCGCGTTGTCGATGATCAGACTGCAGAAAGTATTTATAAGCAAATAGCAGCTTACCCTGAAATCCGCCCCTTTGACTTTTTGCTAACCAATGCCCCGGGACTGGACGATACTTACAAGAGTTGGGGAAGTGCATCCGGGCCAGGTCTTACCGGATTTTGGAAATTTGGAGACTGGGTCAACGGAGGGGCGTGGGGTACTTCCGAGGGACGAGCCATATTGATGTACTATCGTCTTGGGAAGTTTGAGGATATCAGGCGATCCGCTATACGTGCCATGAGATGGGCAAAGGACTTTCGGATGGATGCCCCGTGGTCGCAGCGAGGCGAGAATACCCATAATCCATGGTCCGATTCCGGCAGGTTTCGGGTAGGAGGGGTCGCCGTAATGATCGACAACTTTGCCATCCCCGCAGCAACGATCCGCGGACTTTTTGATTTTGAGTACCGTTCTGATTGCCTTATCCTCCGGCCGCGTGTGCCAGGGACAATTACTCAATACATCCAGAAACCGCCCATACATTTTGGCGGGAAGAATATTTATCTTTCATGCCTTAACGGTGGACCCAAAGTGCGATCGGTAAAGATCAACCACAAGGCCATGAAACTTACATCATCAGATGAAATAACTCTACGGTATAATGAACTTCCGGCAAAGGCAAAAATTGAAATCGTAACCGAAGGTGGCTGGAGGAAAGAGGCAGCAACTGCAATCTATCCCGTAACTCCATCCCTTGTAACGGAAAAAGGGTCAAAAGTACCAACTCGTATAAAGTTACCGGAGCCGTTACGGAAACCGTATGCTGTGCTTACTGTATTGAAAAGAAAGCTAAAAAACAAGCCGGGAGCCGAATACGAAAAAGCTTTTGTCACGATGACCCTTCAATCAATTGACGCGTGTCAGGTACGTTTGACGTTGGATCCGGGTCCTGGATATTACCGTGCTGTTACTCCCGAACGCAGAGAGGGGATCAATAAGTTTTATGAACAAACAGCCCTTTCGATGTACAATGGTTTCGCCCTTCGTATGGCTGGATTTGCTGAAAAAGGGGATTCGAAACAAAGACATTTGGCTGCATTATTTTTTGAATCTCAAAAATAGAATTCAATATTACTGTAATAATTAGTGATGAAAAATAGGGTCTTAAGAATTTCAGGGGTGCTTCTCACCATATCTATCATTGCAACCTGTGGATTTTTATTTGCAGGCTGTTCAGATAAATTGGGTTGGTTGGATCAATACAATATTGTGTGGGAATCGCAAAGTAAAAATTCCTCGGAGTCGATGCCGCTGGGCGGTGGAGATACCGGGTGTAATGTTTGGGTTGAGAATGGTGATTTACTGTTTTATTTCCAGCGCAGCGGGTCTCTGAGTGAAAATGGGGAATATCTTAAAATGGGTCGGGTCAGGATAAAAATGTCGCCTAATCCTTTAGCAAATTCATCGTCATTCAGACAGGAGTTGGTTCTGAGAGATGGGTTTATAAATATAGATGCTACAGGCCCGGAAAAAAGTGGTTCGGTGAAGGCAAGGCTCAGAATGTGGGTTGAGGTAAATAATCCTGTAATTCATGTTGATATTCATGCCAATAAGCCAGTTGAGGTGACTGCCGCTTACGAAAGCTGGAGAACAGAGGACAAGGAACTAAGGTCAGATGCAAACTGGCGTGAACGTTTTGGGTGTTTTAGCCTTGAAGGTTATCCAGGAAAGGTGATTAAAACCAAAGATGTTATCGAGCATACCGGGAAGGGAATCCTTTTCTATCACCGAAATCCTAAAGAAAAACTGATACCTGAAATTTTAATCAAACAACAAGGACTTGAAGCGAGCAAAGATTCAATTAAAGATGATCTTAAAAATAGAACTTTCGGAGGTTTGCTTTCAGGTAGCGGATTTGTTTCAGCAGGAACCGATTCGGGTAACTATGTGATCACACCCTTCAAATCGTGGATCATTAAAAGCAAACAAGCGGGGTACAAACACGAGCTCTATATTGTAAGTCAAATCGATCAGTCGATAACTATTGATGAGTGGAAAAAAAATTTATTTAAAAGAACAGAAGAGACATTAAAAAGCAATAAAACAGCCCTAACAAATACGTTGGAGTGGTGGCACACTTTCTGGGAAAGGAGTCATGTTGTGATCTTACCGAAAAATTCTGATCAAAAAGATCCGGTATGGCAGATGGGAAGGAATTACCAGCTGTTCAGATTCCAACTTGGTTGTAATTCATTTGGGGAGTATCCCACAAAATTTAATGGGGGCAATCTTACCTTCGATCCCTATCTGGTAACAAACGACAATCCCTATGATCCTGACTGGAGGGCATGGGGAGGTGACGTATTTACTGCACAGAATCAGCGTCTTGTCTATTGGCCAATGCTTAAATCGGGGGATTTTGACGGGGTAATACCCCAATTTGAACTGTATCGAAAAGGATTACCAGGAGCCAGGGCAAGGGTAAAAACTCATTTCGGACACGAAGGAGCTCTTTACTGCGAATATGCCAATTCACCGGGTATTGCTTTCGGAGCCGGTTGGGGATGGATTAATGGGACCATTAGAAAACGGGGAGGAGATTTGCCGTTTGGAGATCCTGGAGTTAATGGACTGGCAGGATACGATATACCTGTGGAGAAGGGTGAGATGGCAAATCCCTCTGTATCGTATCACTGGGAATCACAACTGGAACATGCTTATATGATTCTTGAATATCAACGCTTTACTGGTGCTGACATTTCGAAATATCTACCATTCATCAAGTCAGCGGTTATCTTCTTTGATCAGCATTATCAACTCCGGCAGAAGATGCGTAATGGAAAGCCTTTGGACGAAAATGGCAAACTGGTTATTTACCCATCAACTTCCTGCGAATCTTACAGGGGAGCAAAAAATCCCAGTGACGTGATTGCGGGGTTACAGGCGTGCCTTGAAAGTCTGATAAAACTTGATGAAAAGTATGTTTCCCCCTCAGAAAAAACCTATTTCAATGAATTCCTGAAAAGGGTTCCGGATTATCAATTTGGTGAAGTGAATGGTCATAAAATATTGAAACCGGCGCATGAATGGCTTAAGGAGAGTAATCAGGAATTGCCACAATTCTATCCCCTGTTTCCTTTTAACAGGTTTAAACTGGGCGATAAAGAGATTGAAATCTTTAAGAATACTTATCGTTCTGCCCCGGAATTTCGAAAAGGGAAAATCATCAGCTGGCATCAGGATGGCATTTTTTTCGCCCGTATGGGAATGACGCAGGAAGCTGCCGGTTATAATACAAAAAAACTTCAGGATAGCGAACGTCGTTTCCCCACCTTCTGGGGCCCAGGGCACGATTGGGTACCGGACCATAACTGGGGAGGATCGGGAATGATCGGATTACAGGAGATGCTTGTTCAGACGATAGGGGATCAAATTATTTTATTTCCTGCCTGGCCAAAGGTGTTGGATGTCGATTTTAAACTTCATGCCCCGAAAAATACAACTATTGAATGTTGTTTAAAAAATGGTGAGATCACCAGGCTGAAAGTTATTCCTGAATCAAGATCAAAAGATATCACGTTTAGTAATGAATTCAAAAACAAATAATCATATGAAAAGGATTATCGTTTGTGTTTTATCCATGTTGATGATTGTTTTAGCCACAAAAAGTGGATGGTGTCAGGATTCGTTTAACTCCTTTGAAAGGGCAAAAACTCATCCGCTGACCTATGACCACCCGGCTATCGATTTCTTTGAAGGGGCATTACTCGGAAACGGGGCGATGGGTGTGGTGGTGACCACCCGACCAGATGCGGTCGTCCTCTATTTCGGTCATAACAATGTTTGGGATATCCGCATTTCCGAAAAGAACAGGGAGAAGATTGGCACATTTAATGATGTATTCAATAAGGTAAAGGCAATTCCGGACACCTTACCCCTTTTGACAAACGATCGTTGGTATAACGAATACAGTAAGATGACCGCTGAGAATTACCGCGCCCCCTATCCGCGACCTTTCCCATGTGGTTCGGTAATACTTGGTTTTGATCGCAGAAATGCTGAGATGATCGGACACCGGCTCGATATCTCAAATGGGTTGTGTGAAGTATACCTGCTCACAAAGGATCAGAAGAAATTGACGCTCCAAATCTTCATGGAGTTGACCAAAGACCATCTCTGGATGCGTCTGGTAGATCAGCAAGGGAATCCCTGCGAAAACATTTTTGATCGAGCAAGAGTAGTGATCGATCCTTCAACTCCTGCCGATTTTCCAAAAGCGAAGATCGATGAAAATCTATTAAATGGCGTGCTGGCTTTTCGCCAGATTTTACCCTATCAGGAACCTGATAAATATGATCCATCCAAAGGGCATCCGAAAGACAAAGCCTTTCGGATGATTGCGGAGATGAACAATCCGATGGAGAAAACTACCAGAATTAACTGGGACGGAAACAAACAAGAGATGTCAAAACTCGAAGCGGGGCTGCAAAAGAAGGGTGGATTCGTGGGATTTGTTACCCTTCAGGAGGGATTACTTAAAGATGTTGAACCCAATCTCCCTCAGCTGGTAAAACCTCTGAATGTAAATTTTCTGGCTTCATTAGAAAAAAACACTCAGCTTTGGAAGGAATATTGGAATAAATCGGGAGTAAAACTAAGCGACCAGTTTCTCGAAAGAATGTGGTATCACAACCTCTACTTTTTAAACTGCGCAACAAAGGTTGGTGTTACTACTCCGGGATTATTTGCAAACTGGAGCTACAACAAAATCGGGACGGCCTGGCATGGCGATTATCACATGAATTATAATACCCAGCAACCATTCTGGGCAACATTTTCAAGTAATCATCTTGATAAAAACTTACCGTATGTCAATCTCATAGAGTCGCTCATGCCGGTTAGCAGAAGCTGGGCAAAAGAGTATTACCAATTACCCGGCGCCTATTTCCCTCATAGTGCCTATCCTGTGGATATGACGATGAATCCCTATCCGGTTCCAACCTGGGGATGGGAGATTTGCGAAACACCATGGGCGGTCCAGGGTTTGTGGTGGCATTATCTCTACTCCGGCGATACACAATATCTCAGAACAAGAGCGTTTGAACCGATTAAAGCGGCTGTGGAATTTTTGGTTGCCTATATGAAACGACCTGAGGCTCGCGGGCCACAGTGGAAAGATGATAAGTACCACATATTCCCTACTGTTCCACCTGAATTGTATGGACTAAGACCAGGATTCAAATACAATTACGACTGTAACGCAGACCTGTCACTGACAAAGTTTATCTTTAACGCTTTTCTGGAGGCATCCACAATATTAAACCTGGAGGCACAAGAGACTGTCCTGATTGGGGATGTAAAGCAAATTTTAGCTCACTTTCCCGGGTATCCGACGGCCATCTCCAAAGATAATGGTAAGGTGCTGGTATCTGTTCCCGAAGAACATTCGCAGGTGGTTTACAATGTGCCAAATGCGCTGTTTACTGTCTTCCCCGGCGAAGATCAGGGATTGCATTCTGACCGGTACACGACGGAATTACTGAGAAATACCTATCGTAATCAACAGAATGAAGGGGGTAATGATTTGGTGTTTATGAATTTACAGGCAGTCCGGATTGGTATGCTGGATATCGAAAGGTTCAAACGTCAGGTAAAATATTCCCTGTTGCCCAATGGTACAGCCTCTGACCGGGCGATGCAGGTTCATGGACGGTACAACGATATGATGAATTATGGTTTTATGGATGATATGGGGATATGGTTTGAAAATTTTGCATTGCCGGTTGTGGTCAATGAGTGTCTGATGCAAAGTTATGATGGAACGATCAGGTTATTTCCCAACTGGCCATTGGACAAAGATGCTGAATTTAATAATCTGAGAGCTGCCGGGGCTTTCCTTGTCAACGCTTTTTTAAAAGATGGGAAAGTGTCACATGTTGAAGTTTTAAGCGAAGCCGGAGCCAAGTTAAAGATATTATTACCGTGGAAGGATGGAAGTGTAATGTCAAATATAACCGGCAAATCGCGAATAAGTACAAGTTTTATTGAAATGAAAACAAAAAAGGGTGAATCTTTAAAATTTGAACCATAATTAACATTTTAGAAGCATGAGTTTAAACGCGGGTAAATTAATTTGCACATTGTTTTGTATTTGCATTACCTTTCACATTGGTCTTGCTCAGAAGAATCCCGTAATTGGCCGGAATCCTGCCGGAAAAGTCCTCTCCTTTGGGATCGTTACCGATATCCAGTATGCCGACGCAGAAAAAAAAGGGAACCGGGATTACCGAAATTCGTTAGGCAAACTCGAAAAAAGTGTGAATGAATTTAATGGACACGATCTTGCCTTTGTCGTCAATTTAGGTGATCTGATTGATCATGACTTTAACAGTTTCGAAAAACCGCTTACTATTCTGGATAAATTAAAAGCGCCTTTGTATAACGTGATCGGAAACCACGATTTTGAGGTCGGTGATCAGGTTAAAGACCAGGTCAGGAAACATCTGAAGAATAAAAACGGGTATTTTAGATTTGAGGTTAATGGTTTGATATTTATAGTATTGGATGGGTCAGATGTAAGCACTCTCGCTTATCCCAAAGGATCAAAACAATATCAACTGGGAATGGCCAAATACGAAGAAGTCAGCAAAAGCGGGTCAAATAATGCATTCACCTGGAACGGAGGGATCGGAGATCAACAGTTGAAGTGGCTGGGAAAACTGCTGAGAAAAGCTGATGATTCGCACAAAAAAGTGGTTATTTTTTGTCATTGGCCTTTATTGCCGGAGAATGGAACACAGTTATGGAATAATCGTAAGGTTTTAAATCTGATCAATGGCCATACTTCTGTTGTGGCCTGGATCGCAGGTCATCATCATGCTGGAGGGTACGAAAGAGTTGGAACAATCCACCATTTGACACTTAAAGGGATGGTGGAAGCCAGAACTGAAACATCGTTTGGGATAGTGGAAGTTTTTCCCGGCAAATTAGTCTTAAAAGGTTATGGAGACCAGAATGATCACAGTTTAGAGATTTTAAGGTGAATATTTTTCTAACATAATTTATCGCACTAATTTTGGACGTAATGACTGGAGATTATAAAGCGGGCTTCACTTTTTTAAATTTAAGGATTTTGATTCCTCTGTTTTTTCTGATTCTTTCTAATTATTCATCTAATGCAGGGGAAAGATTTAAGATCATCACCTACAATGTATGGGATGGTTATCGGGATGGAAAGCACCCCCGGTTTCCATGCTTCGAATCAGGACAGAAAAGAAAGGAAGGGATTTATAAATGGTTAAAAACCCAAAATGCAGATGTAGTAGTTTTCCAGGAGTTAATAGGTTATTCCGCTGATAAGCTGAAGGAAGAATCCGGTTTCTGGGGTCA
Organism: Prolixibacteraceae bacterium; assembly: GCA_963675995.2. Taxonomy (GTDB): domain Bacteria; phylum Bacteroidota; class Bacteroidia; order Bacteroidales; family Prolixibacteraceae; genus JAAFHB01. Next base: position 1,792,316 of record CAXXIY010000001.1, read on the forward strand.
CCACTATGCTGTAATCCTAAAAGATAAGGGGATGAGCATTGGGATCAGTTCAAGATATCCTGTTAAAGTTTATGAACGATTTACTGAAGGGATGCACCATGGATTGATTTATTGCAGTATTGATGGAATTGATATAATTGCCACCCATTTATGGCCACGTTTTGATGAAAAAATACTGGATGAGGTTAGCCTGGTCAAAAATCGTGTAAGTGAATCTTACCAACAGGGGAGACAGGTAATTTTACTTGGAGATTTTAACGCCTTTTCTCCGGAGGACGATCTTTTTATCGATCAGGAAACGATCAGAAACTACCAGTATTGGAACTGGAAATTGAACAATGGTCGTCCTGATTATCGTGTTATTAAGGCACTCCTGGATATGGGCTTAAAGGATTTGCATGTAATGTTCCGACCGAAAGGGATCAAAAGGGAAGAACGTTATGATTTTATTTTTGCATCCCAATTTTTGGCCGATAAATGTATAAAAGCAACACATTTTAATGGGAAAAAATTCCTGAAATTATCGGATCATTTTCCGGTTGAAGCAGTATTTAAAAAGAATTAAACAAATTATTTATAGATGAAACACAACTTTTACACCAGGTTACAATATTCATTTATTGCAGTATTTCTGCTGATTGGTTCATTGCTAAATGGACAGGAGTCACAGAAGTCCGACGAATACGAGGGTAAATTCTGTTCAGGGTCAGGAGATGTTGACTTTTTGCGACTGATCGACGAATCGTTTGCCGTTTTACATCCCAATCCCACCATCCCGAATATTTCGCAGGTTTATAAACCTGAATGGGATACTTTCAGTGAAGGAGCCGGATGGGGCGGATGGTGGATCCAGAATGGTTACGGTTTTTCGTATGCTGCTACGCCATTTCTGCAGGAACCATGGAGCTCACTTTTGCAAAGATCGTGGGATCTGTTTTGGGATAATCAGGGTGACGGGAAACGGAAGGGACTGTGGGGTGATGGAACCCCTAACAAACTTTCGGAATTGGTGGCTCCCGACGGTAGTCTTGGCGATACTGGAGCTCCCGGGAAAATCATTTATAAACAGGGTGATGGTGATGTGAGGATTCATGACTGGTTTCATGAGGCAACCGCAGCTGGCATTGTAATGGAGGCTGAAATTCTGCTGACAAGCCGAAACCGTCAGGCAATGGAACATTACCTGCCAAAGATGGAGCGGGCCTGCAACTCAATTGAAAGGACCCGCGATCCAAAGAATAATTTGTTTCTTGTTGGTCCGGCCTGCAACCTCCTTGCACCGAGTTATGGTGGAGTCAAACAACCAGATGGATCATTCGGGAAAGGTTACCTCGCTGGTCTTTCGGTCACCTACCTTGCTGCGTTGGACCGGATGGTGGAGCTGTATCAGTTAACAGGCAACAAGGAAAAACTTTTGGAATATAAGCGGCGTCAAAGTATTACCCGTAAATCATTAAAGCAATTGCTCACTCCGGCAGGTTATTTCGTCAAATCAGTCGAACCGGGTGGAATCAAACATGGCGTGCTGGGTCAGAAACAGTTCGGATATCTCGAAGGTGTGGCAAATGCCGATGCAGTGGCTCTTCGCGTGGTTGACGATAAAACTGCAGAAACTATTTACAGGCAGATTGCTTCCCATCCTGCCATCCGTCCTTTTGATTTTCTTTTAACAAATGCTCCCGGATTGGATGATACCTACAGAGCCTGGGGTGAGTCTGAAGGCTCCCGTCTTGGGGGAATCTGGACTTTTGGGCAGTGGGTCAATGGCGGAGCATGGGGTACAGTTGAGGGACGGGCAATCCTGATGTATTACCGTCTTGGCAAATTTGAAGATATTCGCCGCTCAGCAAACCGGGCAATGAAATGGGCCAAAGACTTTCGCATGGATGCTCCCTGGTCACAACTGGGAGAGAATACAAGTAATTCCTGGTCCGATACAGGTAAATTCCGAGTCGGAGGTGTTGCTGTAATGATCGATAACTTTGCCATTCCAGCAGCAACGATCCGTGGTTTGTTTGATTGCGACTACAAATCGGATCGCCTGATCCTCCGGCCTCATGTGCCAGGAACGATTTCAAAATACACTCAAAAGGAACCGATCCGCTTTGGGGAGAAAAATCTCTATATCTCCTGTATAAATGGCGGTTCAACGGTTAAATCGGTCACCATTAATGGCAAGAGATTAAATATTAAAAAATCGGATGCCTTGGCTCTCAATTATGATATATTGCCCAAAGAGGCCAAAATTGAGATAACTACAGAGGGTGGCTGGCCAAAAGAGGTCTCAACATCGCCCTATCCAACTTTCCCGGCTCTGGTTTCCGGTAAAGTAACAAAGGCAGTTGCACGTGCGGAATTAAGTGAATCATTGAAGCAACCATATGCTGTTCTTACCGCAATGAAAAAACTTCTTTCAAATGTAACCGACGCCGATTATGAGAAGGCGTTTGTCAGCGAAGCAATTGCCACATGTGAAGACTATCAGGTTCGTGTAGCATTGGAAACAGGGCCAGGCTATTATCGCCCGCTTACCCAGGAACGGAAGGAGGGGATTAATAAGTTTTATGAGCAGGCCGCCCTATCCATGTATACTGGTCTTAGTAAACGGATGGCAGATTTTGCCGGGAAGGGCGATCAACAACAAAAACGCATTGCATCTTTGTTTTCTGAAGCTCAGAAATATCAAAATAAATGAGAATAGTAATATTTTTCATCCTTTTTATTGCTGGTGCTGGATCTTTTGCCTGCGCCCAGGAGGAGCTGAAACCAAATTTAGTGATACCATCCAAAAAACAGCTTGCGTATCAGTCGATGGAATTTGTCGGTTTTATTCATTATAATCTATTTACTTTTCCTCCGACCATAAAAGATCCCGAAAAGGCCAAATGGTGGGGAAACGAACCCGCTGCCAACTTCAATCCCAAAGGGGTGAATGCTGAGCAATGGGCCAAAGTGGCAAAAGAAATTGGGATGAGGGAGCTGATTTTAACCGTAAAACACCATGATGGATTTTGCATTTGGCCAAGTGCATTCTCGGAATATACGGTCAGAGAAAGTCCCTACAAGAGTGGGAAAGGAGATATCGTAAAAGAATTTACGGATGCCTGCCATAAATATGGAATTAAAGTGGGGTTCTATTATTCCCCTTTTGATGCTCATCATCGGGACTACGGTAAGCCTGAGTATAATAATTTTTTCAAAAATCAGTTAAGGGAACTGCTGACCAATTACGGAGAAGTTTCAGAAGTGTGGTTTGATGGGGCCGCTTTCTGGAACGGATATTATGGTGGTGCCAACGAAAAGCGGGTGGTTAACAGAGATACCTACTATCCCTGGAAAGAGATCAACAAGCTAATTTATGAGTTGCAGCCTAAAGCTTTAATCTTCAATTTTTTTGGTCCCGATATACGCTGGATTGGAAATGAAAAAGGGGTTGCAGGTGAAACATGCTGGAGTACCATCACCTCCGATAGTCTGAAGATAGAGACTGGTAAATCAATATTTCCATACCTTGCTGCCGGGGATCCAATTGGGAAGGAATGGATTATAGGTCAATGCGATGTGCCTGACAGACCTTCATGGTCCTGGAAAAAAGAGGACGATGGCAAAGTAAAAACACCACAGCAGTTGGTGGATTTATATTACAGGTCTATTGGGAGAAATACTGTTTTCTTACTGAATGTTCCACCTAACATTGAGGGTGTATTTCCGGACCAGGATGTTGCTTCACTTAAAGAATTCAGATCAATTATAGATGAAACATTCAAATGGAATATTGCGGCAGGGGCAAAGGTGACCGCTTCGAATTTTCGGTTAAAAGCTGCAAAATTCAGTCCGGACAATGTAACCGATAATATCGATAATACCTATTGGGCAACGGATAATGACCAAAAAACTGCCTCAATTGAGATCAATACGAATCCTAATAGCTTGTTTGACCGGATTGTCCTTCAGGAGCCAATCTGTTTGGGACAAAGGATCAGTGAATTTGATATTGAGATATTGAAAGACAACAAATGGCAAACTGTTTCAAAGGGTACAACAATTGGATATAAAAGAATCCTTAAAATAGACCCGGTTCAATGCAATAAACTCAGAATAAACATCAAACGGGCAACCAATACTCCGGCGCTTTCGAACGTTGGTTTATATAAGGCTTCTGAACGAGAAACCATTAAAAAATTGTAAGGAAAGAATTCCAAAATAAGGATAATGAAAAGCATCGTATCAATCAGCCTGGTATTGTTTCTTCTTTCATTGTTATCCGATAAATTATTGGGGAACTCCTCCTATGGTGGCAAGTCTGCTCCTGACCTTCCATTTGTGTTAACGGCACCCTCATTTAAACACTACATCGATACCTTCAATTTAAATGATCAGGAGAGTGTAGTGAATTACATCCCCAATAATGCTGCCTGGGAATGGATGGAAAAGAATGTACCCTATTTTGAATGCCCGGATAAAGAACTGGAGGAGATCTATTACTTTCGCTGGTGGACCTACCGAAAACACATCCGTCAAACCCCCGAAGGATTTGTAGTTACGGAATTTCTCCCGCAGGTAAGCTGGAGCAGGAAACACAATACTATTAACTGCGCTGTGGGGCATCATCTTTACGAAGGACGCTGGATTCATGATTCTCAATATCTTAACGATTATATAAAATTCTACTTTGGAAATGGTGGTGACCCTGGCGGAATTAGCAAGGCATACAGCAACTGGATCACCGATGGAATTTATGCCCGTTATCTTGTAAATCAGGATCAACCTTTCATTACCTCTCTTCTGGACAGCCTCGTGAAAAACCATAAAGCCTGGTGCCGCGATGGTACACCTCGCAATTTATGGCAGAAAAGCCGGAAGTTGGATAATGGTCTTTACTGGCAAGTTGACTCCTGGGAGGGAACAGAATTTTCAATTGGTGGTACAGGAATGAGACCCCTGATCAATAGCTATATGTATAGCGATGCGATGGCGATTAGCCGTATAGCAGATTTGGATGGCAGGAAGGAATTGGCAGATCAGTACCGGGCAGAAGCCCGAAAGTTGCAACAACTGGTGCAGGTCGGGCTTTGGGATCCGCAAGCCAGGTTTTTCAAAACCAGACGGGCTGAAAGCGTTCCTGCAGATCAATATCGAAATGATGCTGCAGAGAAGTGTGAACCCGGCAAATTGACAGGGGTGCGCGAAATTTTTGGGTTTGTCCCCTGGTATTTCAATTTGCCGAACAGTGGTCATCGCTACGAAAAGGCCTGGCAACAGCTGACCGATCCGGCGGGATTTTCAGCGCCATTTGGTCCCTCCGTAGCTGAGCGACGCCACCCGAATTTTAGGATTAACGAAACTGGCTGTCAGTGGTGTGGAGCAAGCTGGCCATTTTCAACTTCACAGACACTAACTGCCCTTGCCAACCTGCTGAACAATTATCATCAGCAGGTAATTGGCAGAAAAGAGTACTTCGGTCTGCTGAAATCCTACACCCTTAGTCATCGAAGAAAAATGAGAAATGGTCTTGTCCTCCCCTGGATCGATGAAAGTCTCAATCCTGATACGGGCGGATGGATCCCAACAGCTGACGACCCGCCGCGCGGGAAAGATTATAATCATTCTACCTATTGCGATCTGATTATCTCCGGTCTGGTGGGCCTTCGTCCCCGGGGAGATAACCTGATTGAGGTAAATCCGCTGGTGCCGGATGGAACCTGGGACTACTTCTGCATGGATCATGTGCTTTATCACGGGAAGATCATTACGATCGTTTACGATAAAACAGGCAAAAAATATGGAATAGGAATAGGACTGCGTGTTTTTGCCGATGGGAAATGTATTGCCCAAAGTAAATCGATAAAGCGGGTGACAGGGAAGCTACCTGATCATTTATTAAAAGTGCAACCTGATAATTAAAATTAAGGTATGAACACATTTTACGGGAAATTAGTCGGATTATTGTTTTTAGTAGCTACTGTGAATATTTTATCAGCCCAGACTGTTCAACTGGATCAATATAATGTGGTTTGGAAAAGCCAAAGCAAAAACTCTGGTGAATCGATGCCCTGCGGAGGTGGCGATATTGGATTGAATGTCTGGGTTGAAAACGGCGAACTGCTGTTTTATCTCTCCCGGAGCGGTGCATTCGACGAGAACAATCTTTTCCCTAAATTCGGAAGGGTACGGATGAAACTTACCCCTAACCCTTTTGATGGTGGGGAATTTCGTCAGGAACTGAAATTAAAAGATGGATATATTGAGATTTTTGGTAAAAGAGAGGGTAAAAATGTAAAAATAAAAGTGTGGGTAGATGTCTTTCACCCTGTTGTACATGTGGAAACCGAGTCAGGTGAAGCGGTGAATCTGGAGGCCATTTATGAGAATTGGCGCATAAAGGATCTGGAGTGGACCAATAACAACCAGATTAATGCCAGTCGCGGTTATGCCGGAGCCCCTGTGAAGGCGGTCGTTTTTAAAGACTCTGTAAATTTAGATGGAGACAATGTGATCTGGTACCACCGCAACCGCGACAAGTCGCTGTTTGATATCACCGTAACACAACAGGGATTGGACCCGGTTAAGGAACAGCTCTGGAATCCGTTAAAAAACTTGACATTCGGAGGTTTAATGACAGGCGAAAACCTGAAGCCTGCCGGGATTACTGAAGGGAAATACGTGGATACCGATTTTCACGGGTGGAAACTTCAAAGCATCAAACCATCACGAAAGCACCATTTAAAAGTCTTTTTGCATATTGATAATACGCCTGATCTTTTAACCTGGAAAATCGGACTTGCAAAAATTGTAAAAGAAGCCAATATTGTACAAAAAACAGCTTCCCAGAAATCAAAGATATGGTGGAATGAATTCTGGAACAGAAGCTTCATTGCTGTAAATCAGTCAAAGCCTGATCCCTCTTCTCCAACATGGCAGATAGGACGAAATTATCAGCTTTTTCGTTATCAGCTGGGTTGCAACGCTTACGGTAGCTATCCAACTAAATTCAACGGTGGTTTGTTTACCTACGATCCCTATTTTGTCAGTACTAAATTACCCTTTACTCCCGACCATCGTAACTGGGGAGGCGGAACTTTTACGGCGCAGAACCAGCGATTGGTTTATTTCCCGATGTTCAGGAGCGGTGATTTTGATATGCTCCCTGCTCAACTTGACTTCTACCTGCAGGCACAGCATAATGCCGAGATCAGAACAGCGTTCTGCTGGGGTCACAAGGGGGCATCGTTCTGCGAACAGATCGAACAGTTCGGATTGCCGGTAGCCTTTGAGTATGGGTGGAAACGTCCTGAAATATTCCCCAAAGGGTTGGAGTACAATAACTGGCTCGAATATCTTTGGGACACACAGCTCGAATTTTGCCTCATGATGCTCGACCTGGAACAATATAACGGAGAAAATATTTCAAAATATATCCCCTTTATCGAAAGCTGTCTCACCTTCTTCAATGAACATTACAAAATGGAGGCCCTTCAACGAGGGCGACAGCCATTTGACAGTGATGGACATCTTATTCTTTACCCCGGCTCTGCCCAGGAGACTTATAAAATGGCTTACAACTCCACTTCAACTATCGCAGGTTTAAAAACGATACTCACCCGATTACTTATGCTCCCCGAAAATTACCTCAACCCGGAAAATCGATCCCACTGGGAGGAGATGCTCAAACGCATTCCACCGATCGCTTTCCGCGACAAAGAGGGTCATAAAACCATCTCCCCCGCTTGGGTCTGGGCACGTATCAACAACCAGGAGATCCCTCAATTGTACCCTGTTTATCCATGGGGTATCTATGGTATTGGAAAACCCGATCTCGATCTCGCCATAAACACATGGAAATATGGAACAGATCTTCCCAACCAAAAGAATCATATCAGTTGGCACCAGGATGCTATTTTTTGCGCCCGGTTAGGATTGACAGAAGAAGCTGCCGCAATTACAATCAAAAAATTACAGGATTCTGAAAGACGATATCCCACTTTCTGGGGACCGGGTCACGATTATGTGCCCGATCATAATTGGGGAGGTTCTGGAATGATTGGTCTGCAGGAGATGTTGATGCAAACCGATAACAAAAAAATCTATCTCCTTCCGGCATGGCCAAAAGATTGGAATGTTGATTTTAAACTCCATGCTCCATTTCAGACTGTCGTTGAGGCAAGTGTACAAAATGGGAAAATTATCTCACTAAAAGTTACCCCTGAATCCCGCCGAAATGATTTAGTGGTGAGCGCTGAATTTTCGATGAATAAAAGTGACAAAAAGTAATAATATGTTTGAAACATTAAGTAAAATAGCAAAATGAAATTTGATTCATTTGTAATTCGATCATTTTTGTTTTTTATTCCATTATGTCTGATTGGATTTCAGACTATTGGTTCAAAAAACAGTTTTCACATCACCCTTAGCTGCAAGGCCAACAACGACCTTTACCTGGTATTAAAAGAAAATAAGATCCCGTGCGCCCGGTTTAATTCGCCCCGGGAGGCAATTAACGGGGCAGCAATCGGAACCGGAGTTCTGGTGTTGGCCGATGGTTATCCGACCCAAACAACGATTATTGATTCAGCCCTTTATGAAAAAGCAGTGATCAAAAAATTGAGACTCTATGTTGAATACCCTTCCTTTTTACCCGGAATCGCGACTGGTAACCCCAAGGGAACACAGTGGGAGAGGGCGGTAATTGCAACAGATCTATTTTCTCCCAGCCTGAAAAAGTTGAGGATTATAGCTATCCATGATTGTCGGTTTATCCCTGTAAAGGCAGATCATGCAGATATTGTTATTGCACATGTGGCTGGCTTCGACACGGCAGTTTATGGATTGCCCCGTGAAACATTTCCCCTCTTATTCGAAAATTCTGATTTGCAGAAAAATAGGAAATTGCTGATCGCAACCACCAAATTCAGCCAGTTTCTAACCGCCAGATATGCACCTGCCGATGCCTGGAAAGCTATTTGGAAACACATATTTAGGTGGCTTTCATCAGGTGATGAATTTCCGGAATTATGCTGGACTCCTGTGGTACGACCCGCTTGTTCAAAAAGCGAACCGCTTCCCGAAAATATAGAAAGGGTCGCGTTAATCCGCGGAATAGAATGGTTTTTCAATTCCCGGATGTTGCTCCATCCTTCCATGATGGAGCAGTATAATAAACCAGCTAACCTTCCCAAACCTGCAAAAGCAGATCCTGATCTTGCGCAGGATTGGCCATATGGCCATCGAATAGCAAAGATGCCCAATCGCACGCCTATTGGAGACGGGACATTTGGTGTTATGGAAGGGTTTGATTCCAAAATATTCTCAGATGGTTCACAGGCAGTCAGATGGTGGAACAGGAACGATTGTAATGGCGAAATTGCCGGAGCATTGGGACTTGCAGGGGATTATCTGCGCAATTCAAAATACCTGAAAACCGGAGCAAATATTGGTGACTGGCTCTATTTTAAATCGATGATGTCGTTGGGTGACCATGTCAGACCCGAAAATCCTGCATTTGGATTATTCGGTTGGAATGACACCCCAAAGTACGCAGGTCCGGGTTATGGGGATGGTTATGCAGTTTATTATGGCGATGATAATGCCAGGAGTATGCTGGGAATGATGATAGCTGGCGCAGCTCAGAAGAGTGACAGATACGACAAGCGACTGTTAATGTGTTTGTTGGCTAATCTGCGGATCAGCGGGATGTATGGTTTTCAGCCCGATCGCATTGATCAGAAGCCACTTGAGAAAACAGGATGGGAAAAACTTTTCAAGGATAAGAATCATTCCTTTTCACCCCACTATCAGGCCAGTTTATGGGCCTGCTACCTTTGGGCATACCACCAAACTGGATTCGATTTGTTTCTGACGCGGGCAAAAACAGCGATCCGGATGACGATGGCTGCCTATCCTGGTCAATGGAAATGGACCAACGGAATTCAGCAGGAGCGGGCAAAAATGCTCCTTCCTTTGGCCTGGCTGGTAAGGATTGAGGATACTGCTGAACATCGCGGCTGGCTGCAACAAATTGCCGGTGACCTGATCGCGAATCAGGCGGCTTGTGGCGCAATCCCCGAACAGATAGGTGAATCAGGTAAGGGAGGCTTTCCACCTCCTGCCACCAACGAGGCTTATGGCACAGCCGAAGCTCCCCTGATACAAACCAACGATGATGGCGTGAGCGACCTCCTTTATACCTCCAATTTTGCACTGCTTGGTTTGCATGAGGCTGCCGCTGCAACTGGCGATAAATGGTATCTTGATGCGGAGAACAAACTTGCAAAATTCCTTTGCCGCATACAAATACGGAGTGAAAAACACCCTGAACTGGACGGCGGGTGGTTCAGAGCTTTCGATTTCAACCGCTGGGAGTATTGGGCTTCGAATGCCGATGCAGGCTGGGGAGCATGGTCAATAGAATCCGGATGGACACAAAGCTGGATTACAGCAATATTAGGTCTCCGTCAGTTAAATGAATCTTTATGGGATTATACAAAGACGAGTAATATAAAACGAGATTTCGACGAATTGCGAAAACAGATGATTCCTGATCATGTAATAGAGGATACACTCGAAAAATCAAATAGTGCGAAATGAAAACAAACTTTATGGGATTAAGGATATGCGTTTTGATCGTAACCTTCATGATTCAGAATGTAAAAGAAATTTCCGCAGCGCCTGGAAACAGGATAAATCGCTATAACGTTATCTGGAACACCCCCTCCAAAGACGCTACAGGCGTTATGCCATTGGGTAACGGCGATATTGCAGCTGGCGTCTACGCAATTGAAAATGGCGATCTCTATCTTTTATTGGCAAAAAATGATGCCTACACCTACATGGGGGATATTTTTAAAACCGGTCGCGTAAGAATTTCTATCTTACCTAATCCGTTCATTGCAGGCAAGGTATTTCGGCAGACACTCGATCTGGCCACAGGTTCAATAAAAATCGAAGCAGATGGGATAAACCTCCGGATCTGGGCAGATGCAAACCATCCGGTTTTTCATATTGAGATCAACTCCCCTAAGGAGGTCAGTGTGAAGGTGCAACCAGACTTATGGAAAAGGATTGATTACACGCTTTTTAATGTGACTAAATTATACACTGTTTCTGCAGGAGGTTGGAACCCATCGGTAGCGCCAGTCCAGGATGTGAAACTGGAACGTGGTGGTAAGATTTTATGGTATTTTCCCGTTGGCGACCGCAGTACCTATGCCGATGACCTGAGGTTTTACAAAGTGGAACAAATGTCGTCGATGTTTCCAGATCCTTTCCGTTTTAACACATTTGGCAACCTGCTTGAAAGCGCTCAACTCTCTCTTACGGATGGCGCCCTCACCGGGAAGGGAAAAACCTTTGATATTCGCATTCATGCACTCACAATGCAAACACCCGAGCCGTCAAAGTGGATTGAAACAATCGAACGACAGGCTGCGACTCCTTTAGATGTGAAGAAAGATTGGCGCAACCATACACGTTGGTGGAGTGATTTTTGGGATAAGAGCTGGATTGTCGCTTCGGACAATACCCTGCCTGAAGCAAAGCGCGAAATATTTTATGGTGAACCATCGGGTTCCGGCTCCCGTATTGAGGAAGATGGCGCGGCACTGACTGCACAGAGTTATAATGTTTTCCGTTTCCTGATGGCTTGCCAAAGCCGGGGAGTTGTCCAGACAAAATTCAATGGTGGGCTCTTTACGCAGCAGTTGAAGTTTATCGCTCCGGACAAGAAAATGAGGTCGGAAATGGTGAAACAACCAGATGGATTGTGGTTAACAAATGAGGATGACCGCTTATGGGGACGCCGGTTTACCTTCCAGAACCAGCGGTTGCTTTACTGGCCACTCCTGGCAAGCGGTGACGATGATCTGATGAAACCTTTTTTTAGCTATTATTTCAATATGCTTGAGATGAGAAAGGCGATTACTCACTCCTGGTTCGGGCATGAAGGCGCCTATTACCGTGAAAATCTCGAACCAACAGGTGCCGAACAGGATTGCGATAATGGGGGTATCCCTCCAAAAACAAAACCAGGCGAAAAATATGAAGGGTGGTATCACGATTATTACTTCACCTCGGGCCTTGAGATTCTTGCGATGATGTGTGAAAAGGTAAACTATACGGGTGATATTGCATTTTGTAATAAGGTGGTGGTTCCCTTTGCCCGTGAAATATTGCTGTTTTTCGACAAACACTATTCTCGTGGGTCTGACGGTAAACTGCGTCTTGAGCCTGCCCAGACCCTTGAAACCTGGTGGGTTGCAATCAATCCCGCACCTGATGTGGCAGGTTTAAGGTTTTGTCTGGACCAGTTGATCGTTATGAAGGCAGGTACCAATGAAGATCAGACACGATGGCTAAAATTCCGGAGCGAGATCCCTGAAGTGCCAATCCGTACGGTTGAAGGTCATCGGGCCATTGCCCCTGCGGATAAATGGGAGAAAAAAAGAAATTCAGAAAACGGTGAGCTCTATCCGGTTTTTCCATTCCGTTGTTTCGGAATAGGGCTCGGAAGTGAAGATATCGTCACCTGGACAATGAAAAACCGCACCCTGAAAGATGCCTTTGGCGCTGCATGCTGGACACAGGATCAGATTCACTGGGCTTATGCAGGAAATGCCGAAGAAGCCTCCAAAGGATTGGTGCGCCGTTTCAGAATTGCATCGCCAAACGTTCGTTTTCCGATGTTCGGACGTGAGGGACCCGATTCGTGTCCCGACTTTGACCACTTTGGTGCTGGTGCAACAGCACTTCAACGTATGCTTATTCAGGAGGAAAAGGGTAAGATTTTACTTTTGCCTGCCTGGCCCAAAACATGGAATGTGAATTTCAAACTCCATGCAATGCAGAATACAACGGTTGAGGGTGAAGTGAAGGATGGCAAAATAATCCATCTCAAAGTCACACCTCAATCGCGCCTGAAGGATGTTAATTCCGGAAAGGGGTGGAGCCTCCAACAATAAAACACAAATTAAAAATGAAAAGCGTTGGTTATGCAAAAATTTTAATACCTAATGTTGAAATACAACATCTGATTATTCTAACCTGAATAATTCATGAAGATGGTTAACTAATTGAACCATTGAGTCCTCGTTTGGCTGATTTTTGTTTATGCCACCAGGCCTTAAGGCACTAAAGGCTTCAAAAAGTAGGTAAATTAGTCAGGCTAATTGCTTAAAAATAAATAAAATATAATGCTATGATAAAACTTTTTCTTTCGTTGATTTATTTATTGACAATATCGGTTGTTGTGGGGCAGAATTCCGGTAAACCGGTGCTGATCAAATTGCCGGTTGCTTTTTCCTGTGTTGGAAGAGATCCAATTATTGTAGAGAATACACCTGTTATTTTTAATGGTCAGCTTTTGATGGTGGCCAACCTGCGGTCGAGTATCAAGGGAAAAGAGAGCGAATCGTACTTGTACATCGATGATATTCTAAAAGGTCAGGAAATTGCCCGTTTTGGAGCTGCTCATGCTTTTGTAAGCGCCATTGTGGATGGTTCTAATCTGAATGTTTTTGCCCTGGACTTTTCAAAATCGGGTAAGGTGTGGGAATCTGACGGGATTGACCGGTTTGTTACAACTGATTTAAAAACCTGGAAGCAGGAGAAGGTGATTCTTGCCGATGGTAATGAGAAATTGTTCAACAACTCGGTATGTAAGGATGACAATGGATATGTGATGGCCTATGAATCGAATCTTCCGGTTAAATTTGACTTCAAGTTTGCCCGTTCCAAAGATTTGTCAAAATGGGAAAAAATAGAGGGTCTGGCCTTTACAGGAGAAAAAAATGAATATTCTGCTTGTCCTGTAATCCGCTATTTTAAACCATATTACTACGTAATTTATCTTCATGACCGCATAAAGGGATACAACGGTTGGGTCCCCTTTTTATCCCGTTCGAAGGATTTAATCGAATGGGAACTTACACCCTTTAATCCGATCATGGAGGCCTCTAAAGGAGAGGGACGGAATAACTCTGACTTTGATATTTTAGAATATGAGGGTCGTACCTATTTGTATTATGGCGATGGGGACCAGGCTACCTGGGGCAATATCTGTGTTGCAATGTATGATGGCCCAATGAAAAAGTTTTACGAAAGCTATTTTCCGACTGGGAGCATATTTACAAAAATTACGACCAAGCGGTAGGGGAAATAGCAAAAGTATTCCAAACCATCATTGCCGGACAATTTAATACCTTAATTTCGGTTGTTGTAAATTAATGATAATCAAATAATAAAATGAAAAAGAGTCTGTTCTTGTTAACTTGTTTTCTTATTTCGGCAGTTGTGGATGGACAGAATTCCGGTAAACCGGTGCTGATTAAATTGCCGGTTGCCTTTTCCTGCGTTGGTAGAGACCCCATTCTTGTTGAGAATACGCCTGTTATTTTTAATGGTCAGCTTTTGATGGTGGCGAACCTGCGATCGAGTGTAAAGGGAAAGGAGAACGAATCCTATTTGTACGTCGACGATATTTTAAAAGGTCAGGAGATTGCCCGGTTTGGCGCTGGTCATGCCTTCGTAAGCGCTATTGTAGATGGCCCGAACCTCAATGTTTTTGCCCTCGACTTTTCGAAATCAGGTAAGGTATGGGAATCAGACGGAATTGACCGTTTTGTAACCACCGATTTGAAAACCTGGAAACAGGAAAAGGCGATTTTACCCGAAGGTGAAAAGAAGCTGTTTAATAATTCGGTGTGTAAGGATGAAAAGGGATTTGTGATGGCCTACGAATCGAATTTGCCTGTCCAATGGTGTTTCAGGTTTGCGCGATCCAAAGATCTATCGAAATGGGACAAAATAGATGGTTTGGTATTTGCCGGAGAACACAACGAATTCTCGGCCTGCCCTGTAATCCGTTACATTAAACCGTATTACTATGTCATTTATACCCATAACCGGATGAAAGGACATAATGGCTGGCTCCCCTTTTTGGCACGTTCAAAAGACCTGGAAAATTGGGAGCATACCTCCTTTAATCCGATAACGGAAGCCGGTAAAGGTGAGGGAATTAACAATTCGGATTTTGATATCTTAGAATATGAGGGTCGTACCTATTTGTATTATGGCGATGGAGATCAGGCTACCTGGGGAAATATCTGTGTTGCAATGTATGATGGTCCAATGAAACAATTTTTTGAAAGCTATTTCCCGAAAGGGGGAAGTTTTACAAAATTCAGCGCTAAAAGATAACGTTATCATCAATTAGAAAAAATATCGCCCAATGAAATACAACATCAAATTAAATATTATCAGGACTATTGCACTTCTTATCCTTTCAGGCATTTCCGAACAGCTCTGTTCACAGGTTGTTAACTATCCGATAACACCCCAAACTAAGCTGGAATACGGAAAATTAAAGGTTGGCTTTCGATCTGTTCCTGACGAATACAAATTGCGAAACTTCTGGTTTTGGCTGAAAGGTGTCGCTACCAAAAAATCAATTACTCAGGATCTCGAAGCAATGAAAGCCAAAGGGTTCGGAGGAACCCTCATTGGAGATAACGGAGCGCCGATTGGTCCCACAGGTCCCACTTTCATGAGCCCTGAATGGCTGGATTTGTTCGGACATGCCGTAAAAGAGGCCGATCGGTTAGGTATTGAGCTAAGTATTAATATTCAGAGTGGATTTGGCGATCCCGGGAATCCGAATATTCAACCCGATAACGGGATGAAAAAGATAGTGTTCAGCGAAATTAAAGTAACCGGTCCCAAAAAGATGATTGAAAAATTGCCACAACCTCCATCACAGATATATTATAAAGATATTGCTGTGCAGGCATTTAGGATTGATACTCAGCCGGGAAAAATCACCATGGGAATCAAAAACTGGTATGAAAAATCAATGAACAAGTCGGTTCCATGGAATAAGGAAGAGGATAGATTTAACATGAGCCTATATTATGCTGATTTTCCGGACAGTATTAAATATGCCTCAATTGATCCGAAACAAATTATTGATCTGACGGGCCATTTTTCAGACGGGACCCTTACCTGGCAGGTTCCACCTGGGGAATGGAAAATTATCAGGTACGGAATGTCGGCCACGGGTAAAAAGAATGATTATGCAAGTCCGGGATATTTGGGAGGACTCTGTTATGATCAGATCAACAGACGAGGTGTTGAAGCGCAGTGGAGTGATGTTGCCAAACCACTCCTTGAAATTGCAAAGAAAAACGGGAATAGCCTCAAATTTGTCCATACCGACAGCTGGGAAATGGGGATGACCAACTGGACGCATGATTTTATGGATGAGTTTCAGAAGCGAAGAGGATACAGCTTAACGCCTTATCTTCCTGTACTAGCAGATCAGATTGTAGGTTCTCAGGAGATCTCAGACCGGTTTTTAGAGGATTTTCGATTAACGATCGGGGAGCTGGTCGCTGATCAGAACTATGCTGTCCTTAGGGACCTGGCCCATGAAAATGGAGTTCTTTTGCACTCTGAATCCGGAGGCCCTCATGCTGCACCCATCGATGGCTTGCAAACCCTCGGTCGGAACGATATTCCGATGGGGGAATTTTGGGACAGGGCCAGTACCCACCGGGCGACAGATGGTCAGCGTCTGGCGGTGAAGCAGGGTTCGAGTAGTGCCCACATCTATGGAAAGCGATTCTTTGCTGCCGAAGGACCAACCTCAATAGGTCCTGCCTGGGAACGGAGTCCCCGCGATCTTAAAAGCAATATTGACAGGGTCTTTTGTACGGGCGTTAATCGTATGTTCTGGCATACCTATTCCTCCTCTCCTGAAGAATATGGCCTGCCCGGCGTTGAATATTTTGCAGGGACTCACCTCAACCGTAATGTGACCTGGTGGGATCAATCTGATGCATTTATCAGTTATCTCAACCGTTTGCAACTGTTACTTTCGCAGGGATTATACAATGCCGATATCTTAAATTATTATGGGACTGGTGTTCCACGATATGTTTTCCTGGATAGTGATGTTAAGAATGTTCCTCCCGGATACGCCTGGGATATGTGCAACAGTGAAGTTTTATTAACAAGGGCAAGTGTTAAAGACGGACGAATTTCCCTTCCTGATGGGATGAGTTATCGGTTATTGTCGCTTACCGATCAGAAAAATATTGCTCTTCCTGTTCTTAGAAAAATCGAACAAATGGTTAAAGATGGAATTCTTCTGGTGGGACCTCCACCTGAAAGGGCTTCAGGATTAAGTGGATATCCTGAATCCGATAAGGAGCTAAAGGCCATTGTGAAAAAAGTTTGGGGAGATATTGATCAGAAAAACATTTTCTCACATAATTATGGCAAAGGGAAAGTTTACAGCGGGAAAACGATTGCAGAAGTACTGGAATCAGAAAAAATAACCCCTGATTTTTCCTGGTCGCCACGCCAGGATATCGGGATGGACTACATTCACCGCTCTGCTGATGATCTTGACATCTATTTTGTGACCAATAAATGGGCCAGGAAAGGTATTGATGATTTCCTATACCACTATCTGACTGACATCCCTGACAGGTTTATTCAGACAACCTGCTCATTCAGGGTGGATGGAGAAAAGGAGATTGAACGGTGGGATCCTGTAACCGGGGCGATGACTCCTGTCGTTGTTTATAAACATGAAAACAACCGATATGAAATACCTGTTTCACTTGCTCCTGAAGGTTCTGCTTTTTTTGTATTCCGGAAATCACCCGAAAAAGTTCATCTGACAAACATTAAAAAAGAGGGAAGGTACATCACTTGCGGAAATACTCCCCTGATTGATGGCTCATCCGGAATTTTTGTTCAGGATCATATTGCTGAAATCTCAAAGACTGGCAGTTACCAGTTCAGCTGGAGTGATGGAAAGATATCGACTATTGAAGCGAAGAAAATCCCCATTGATCAGATTCTTGAAGGTCAATGGAAAGTCCGTTTTATGGAAAGACCGACTTTAGGTGAACCAATGGATGCGGTGATGGATTCGCTCAAGTCGTGGACTAGTTTTTCACAACGTTCGATCAAATATTTTTCAGGTACTGCCCGTTATACCAAGACATTCAATTTCCCCGGAAAAGTCCTGAGTAAAGATCGTGTTTACCTCGATCTGGGTAATGTTCAGGAGATGGCCATCATTAGGTTAAATGGGAAAGAGGTTTCAAAATGCTGGATTTCTCCCTATCGTGCAGATATATCACAATTTCTGAAAACAGGCGAAAATTTACTTGAGATCGACGTGACCAATCTTTGGGTAAATCGGTTGGTTGGAGATGGAAAACTTCCCAAAGGGGAGCGACGCACCCAAACCAACATCGTCAAATTTGACGCTCCTGATGCTGATCAGTATATGAGAGTCGCAGGATTATTGGGTCCCGTTAAACTACAATATTCACAAATATATCCGTTTAAAAAATAAGGAGGAATAAGTATGATACAAAAACCGTTTTTATCGGGACATATGTATTTTCTGCTTGCATTCTTCTGTCTGACTGCAGGTTACACCTCAGGGCAGAAATCTGCAAACCTTCCTGCCAAAGGTGTCGATGGATCACATTTTTCAGGCATCTATGTCGAAGGCGATGGCGATGTAAAGTTGCTGGATGCGCTCAACGCAGCATTTGAATCTACACGTCCTTCTCCCAACATGGCCAACCTGCCGTTACTCTACAAGCGCGACTGGAACGGGTATGTCGAGGGTCCGGTGTGGCCTTGCTGGTGGATACAGAATACTTTCGGAGCTACCTTTTCTATGATGCCATTTCTGGGAGAGGAGCCCTATGCTTCGTGGATCGGAAATTCGCAGGCCATGTGGTTTACCCAGATGGGAGATGGTCAGCGCAAAGATGGGCGTGGACTTGTGGGGCCGGATGGGTGCCTGTGTGATGCCGCCTATTATCATCTCAACGGAGGGAGCAAAAATGGTTTTGGCGATCCACGCCTTCCCGGCGGAGCAGTCGGACAGGAATTGGATGGAAAAATCAGTTCACAGGGTGTCTGGTATAATCAGGGAGATGGCGCGATCGATGAAGATTGGTTCATCGGGACAACAGTAGCAGGATTGATCATGGAGTCAGATCGGCTTCTTGTTCGTCATGATGTGCCGGCTGCCACTGAGCGGTTGGGTCAGCTGAAGCGCGTAGCCGCATTTCTGGACACGCGTCGCGATTCGAAAGTTAATTTGCTGATTGGCGGAAAAGGGAGCAATCTTTTAGCACCATCGTATGCCCCCAGGAATAGCGATGGGACGATCGGTCAGGGCTATCTCACTGAGCTTTCGGTTAATTATGTGGCAGGTTTGGAACGGCTGGCCGAAGTTTGCGATTTATGCAATCTTCCGGCTGATGCAAAACAATATCGTACAACTGCCGAAAAAGTTCGTCTGGCTTTGCCACGACTGATGACTCCGGAGGGTTATTTTATCCGTGGCGAGGACCTTGCGGGTACGCGTCGGGGTATTTTTGGGGCTGAGAAGCACGGCTATTTTGAAGCTCAACCCAACCATTTTGCAGGTGCATTCCGGGTTGTCGACGATCTATCTAACAAACAGATTGTCCGTTTTATGCTGGATAAGGTCAAAGGTCCCCGGGAACCCGGAAGTCTTGCACCTCATGGTCTTATCATACCTAATTATCCCGGCTACGATGATCATGCCGGTGAAGGTGATATGACCTACGGCTTTTGGTGTAATGGTGGCGGTTGGCCGGCTCACCAGGGAACGATGGATATGGCATGTTTCAGGGCTGACGAATTTGATCATCCCTTCGTCGCATGGGCAGCAATGCGGCCGATGATGGAGGCTTTCCGCGCTGAGACCCCCTTACGTTCATGGGGATTGCTCCCATGGAAAGGAACTCTTCGGCAACCTTATAACCTGGTTTATGATTGCTGGGGTGCTTCGGGTGGACTTCTTCGCGCTTTATTCGAATACGAATATACTGCTAAAGGTATTCGGCTATGGCCACATCTGCCTCCAGGCATTACACGACTGGTACAAAAAATTCCAGCCTCATTTGGTCATACACGGATATTCATTGGTGCTACAGGCGTTGGTAAACCTATTAAAGTACTTGTTAATGGCAAATCATTACCAATGGAACCTGATGGCTCGGTATTCCTTCAGCTTGATGGCGCCAGGAAAAATATAACCGTTGAATTTCTGCTGGGTAATGCAAAATCAAAAGGCATATCGGTTATTCGCTCAAAAACGATCATTCCATCCGTAAATGATAAGAATTTCTGGGAACTGGCTTCCCGGTTGGACACCACAAATAATCCCCCGGATTTTGCCACTGCCGGAGTGTTTCTAAAATTGATGGAGCACGCTCAACTTGGTGATTCTTTTGAAGCTGGTCAGGCACGGGTAATTATCCAGGTAATCACTGCCCTGAATGAACGTCGTATGCTTTTAGCCAATGGGATTTTACACACCCCTCTGCTTGAAGGTATTCCTGCTGCCAAACCTGATGAAGTGGAAAAACTTTATGCAAAACAGGCCAGGTTTATATTCGGTGGTTTGCAGGACCATCTCACCGGGCGCTCACTTCAGCGATATCCCGTCAGCCCAAAGGTCTATCAACTGGCAATGGAAGCAGGATTGATTAAGAATAGGTAAATTTTTACTAAAACAGCCAACCAGATGATAATTCAATTATCCCTGAAAAAATCAGATCCAGGACGAATCTTCCTTATACTATTATTCATTCTATTTGTAAATCTTGCCTGTTTTGGACAATCACAAATTATTGAAAATGGAGGGAAGATTCCGCTACCAAATAAAGCCCAGTTAAGGTGGCAGAATTATGAACAAACCATGTTTGTTTGTCTGGATCCAGCCACGTGGCAGGGTCGCGAATATGACAACCATACAACCCCTCTGAACCGGATTAATCCATCCAGCTTAAATACAGATCAATGGTGTGAAGTAGCCAAATCGTGGGGCGCTAAACTAATCCTTTTTGTGGCCAAACATACCGGGGGTTTTTGCTGGTGGCAAACAAATACGACTGATTATGGTATCAAAAATACTCCCTGGAAAAATGGCAAAGGCGACGTATTGAAGGAGTTGTCGGCATCGTGCAAAAAATATGGATTGGATCTGGGAATCTATGTTTATCCCGGTGACGAGACATGGGGAGCTGGTATCGGGAGCGGGGGAGTCACCAAAGATCCAGCCAGGCAGGAGGGTTACAACAAGATATTTCGTCAGCAAATGACCGAAGTATTAACCAACTATGGACCTGTTCACGAAGTATGGTTTGACGGAAGTTGTTTTATTAATGTCAATGACCTGTTGGAAAAATACGCCTCAGATGCTGTAATTCTGCAGGGACCAATGGCCAATTTGAGGTGGGTGGGTAATGAAGATGGATATGCCCCGTTTTCAAACTGGTACACACTTAATCGTAAGGATCTTAAGACAGGAGTGGCTACAGCTCTACAATCCGACCCTTTTGGGGATGCTTACGCCCCGGTTGAAATTGATGTTCCTTTACTGAAAAACAAGGGGCATAAATGGTTCTGGGGACCCAATACAGATCACCTGATCCTTTCGACTGATCAGTTAATGAATTTATACTATCGGTCTGTCGGGAGAGGAGCTCTGCTGTTGTTGAATTCAACACCCGATACAACCGGTTTGATACCTCAGTCACACGTAAAAGCTTATGCAGAATTCGGAAAGGAGATACATCAACGATTTGATCATCCTGTTAAGAAAACAAAAGGGGAGGGAAGCCCCTTAGTTTTGAATTTACCACAACCTTTGGAAATCAATCACGTCCTTTTACAGGAAGATCTCACCTATGGGCAACGGATTCTCGCCTTCACCGTTGAAGGGATTGATGAAAAGGGGCAAACCATCAATTTGTATGAAGGGAGCTCTGTCGGATATAAACGCATCTGTTGTTTTTCTCCGGTCACTGTTAAGAAAATATTGGTCTCCTTCACCAATACAAAAGCGAAACCAAAAATCACCAACTTTGCGGTTTATCACATTGAAGGTGTTAGCCTGGAACCTGAAAAAAGGAACGATACGGGAAGATTTTATGATGCCATTGCGCGTAGAAATGGAACGGACTGGCCGGAAGAACCAGGCATTGAAATTGGTGAATGGGACAATAACTCCTATCCAGAGAACGAGTGGAAAGATGTAAGTTTTGAATTGACCAGATACCTCACCAAAATTGGTCAGTATGAGGTTACATTTGAATCACCGGATCATAAGCCATCAGGTCTCGACTTCAAGGAGTGGGAATTGGAAATGTATGGAGGAAAAGCAATGAATTCCATAGAACTCATCAAAGGTCGTTCAACATTCAGGATTACCCGTTCACAACAGACGCTCGATGAATTTCCGACCATATTAAAACTTAAAATTAAAAGTATGCATGTGAAAACATCAGGTAGGATCATCGTCAAAAGATGGACCTATTGATGAATTCAAAAATTTCATAAAATAAACATGAGATCTTAAATAACACCAGAATGAATCACAGAGATCGTTTTTTCGCAACCATACACCACCAACCGGTTGACCGGCCTGCTTCATGGCTTGGATTACCTGTCCCCTCGGCCGAACCGGAACTGATGAAATATTTCGGTGTAACCAGTATTGACCAGCTTCGTAAGGTCCTCGATGATGATATCTATCCCATTGAGGTACCTTATCATTATCCCCCGTCGAACCACATTGCCTGCGCCTTCAATTTTGCAAAAGTGAGTCATTTGGACAAACCAGACGAGAGAACCCTTACTGCCCCCGGATTTTTTGAAGATTACTCGGAAATTTCGGATGTGGATAAATTCCCATGGCCCGACCCGGTATTGTATCTCGACCGTGCAGAATCAGCCAGAAGAGTTACCGCTGCGCCAACTGACCGGATTAAGATGGGGATTCTCTGGAGTGCCCATTTTCAGGATACCTGCGCAGCCTTTGGAATGGAGCAGGCTTTGATGGTGATGCTTTATAATTCAGAGATGTTCCTCGCTGTAATTGACCGGATTACTGACTTTTATCTCAAAGCAAACGAGCTATTTTATGAATCAACCAGGGGTTTGCTCGATGCTGTATTAATTGGAAATGATTTTGGTAGTCAAACCGGTTTGATGGTCGATCCGAACAGTTTGCGTGAATTTGTTTTTCCAGGTACAAAAAAATTGATTGAACAGGCAAAAAGTTATGGGCTTACGGTGATGCACCACTCATGTGGTTCGATCTTTCCGATTATTCAGGATCTGACTGATTTGGGTGCCGACATTATTCATCCGGTTCAGGCACTCGCCAATGAAATGGATGCCCCAAATCTAAAAAAACACTTTAATGGAAAAGTTGCATTTTGTGGTGGTGTCGATGCACAAAACCTGCTGGTGAATGGGAAACCCGGGGAAGTTGCAAAAAAGGTGACCGAACTGAAGAAGTTGTTTCCTACCGGATTGATTATCTCTCCAAGTCATGAAGCCATTTTGCCCGATATTGCTCCGGCAAATATCGAAGCAATGTTTAATGCTGTAAAAATATAATAATGGTTAATATTAATTTACCATATGGAAAATCCCACGTTTCCTGTTCAATACCAACAAATCGCCTGTCCGGGATTCTGATTCCTGCAGGTTTCCCTGCCGGGCATGGAAAGTCACAGGAAAAAATAGTATTGGATGCACTTGAAGATCCGATAGAAAGCTCCAGCTTATGCGACCTATCAATTGGTAAACAGAATATCGTTCTTATTGTAAGTGATCATACACGCCCGGTACCAAGTAAAATAATCACACCATTAATACTGAATGAAATACGCAGGGGGAATCCCGGGGCCTATATCACCATTTTGATTTCCACGGGAACTCACCGGGCTTCCACACGTGAAGAACTCATTGATAAATTTGGATCCGAAATTGTGGCGAAAGAACGAATTGTGATGCATAATGCCGTCGATTCAGAAGTAGTAAGTATCGGATCGCTGCC
Source organism: Prolixibacteraceae bacterium (assembly GCA_963675995.2). Taxonomy (GTDB): domain Bacteria; phylum Bacteroidota; class Bacteroidia; order Bacteroidales; family Prolixibacteraceae; genus JAAFHB01. The sequence goes on from CAXXIY010000001.1 coordinate 1,816,221, forward strand.
TTCAGGTGGAAACGTGCTGATAAATAAAATTGCCGCTGAAGCTGACCTTCTGGTGGCGGAAGGATTTATAGAGCCTCATTTTTTCGCAGGTTTTTCGGGTGGGCGAAAAAGCGTTTTCCCGGGTATTACCAACCGACAATCTGTACTGGCTAACCATTGTGCCGCGTTTATTGCTCATCCGAAATGCCGCACCGGAATTTTAGAAGGGAACCCTATTCACGAAGAGATGGTCTTTGCAGCAAAAATCGCCGGACTCGCATTCATTGTCAATGTAGTGCTGGACGAGGATAAAAAAATTATTGCTGCGTTTACAGGCCATTTTAAGACGGCGCACCAAAAAGGTGCAGATTTCATGACTTCCCTGGCCCGGGTGAACCGACAACCTGCAGATATCGTAATCACCACCAACGGAGGGTATCCGCTGGATCAGAATATTTACCAGTCTGTAAAAGGGATGACGGCAGCGGAGGCAAATTGTCTTCCTGGCGGGGTGATCATAATGGTGGCGGAATGCAGCGACGGACATGGCGGATTGTCTTTCTTAAACACTTTCAGGAGCGAAAAAAGTATACAGGAGATTGAAAATGAAATTCTTTCACGCGACAAAAATCAAACGGTAATGGATCAGTGGGAATCACAGATATTAGCCCGTATTTTACTAAAACATCAGGTGATCATGGTTACAACGGCTTCGGAGGAGATGGTGAATGTATTCAGGATGCACTTTACCGCCACAGTCGATGAGGCGATTGTAAAGGCAGGTGAGCTGCTGAATAACCCCGAGGCTAAAATTACTGTAATACCTAATGGAATTTCAGTGATCGTTAGGTGATTATGTGTTGTAGGCTGGGCCTGCTGCACCTTTGGGTGGAGGTGTTTTGCAAATCCTTTATATACACGATAAGACCGCATTGAACAGTGTATTACACTAACTATTTTTTCTATCTTCGGCCTTTTAATTTGCCGGTCATGATCAAGAAGATTTTATGTTTTATTATTATCTGTTTTATATTCCTTCTCCCGGAGGTGAGGGGCGCTGACCTACCTGCAAAACGCGACAAAAAGATTAATCCTTTTGGAAAAAAAGATAATGTATCCTCCTTGGGAAGTGTCAATCATGATTATAAAATACATGCAAAAAAAATAGCCGGGACGATCAAGTTAGATGGGATCATTGATGAAGCCGATTGGCTAAAAGCCGAAGTGGCCAAAGATTTTTATATGGTGCTCCCTTATGATACCGGACATAGCGTTGCAAAGTCTGAGGTGAGGATGGTTTACGATGATAAAGCTTTCTATTTGGCTGTCATTTTTCACGACACTTTGCCAGGGAGACGTCCTGTCGAATCTTTACGAAAAGATTTTGTTTTTTTCAATAACGACAATTTCCTTGTTTTTATCGACACATTTAATGACCAGACAACGGGTTACACCTTCGGAGTAAATGCAGCCGGGGCGATATGGGATGGTACAATGGACAAGGGGCAGGGGGTCAATCTGATCTGGGATTGTAAATGGGAATCTAAAACCAAAAATTATCGGGATAAATGGATTACAGAAATGAGAATTCCATTTAAATCAATCAGATACAAGCAAGGGGTTGATCACTGGAATATTCAGTTTTCACGTCAGGATCTTAAATTAAACGAAAAATCGGCCTGGGCTCCTGTTCCCCGGCAATTTCCAACCGCTTCGCTGGCTTATGCCGGCCAACTCAAATGGGAAACTCCACCTCCTAAAACAGGACTCAAACTTGCATTAATCCCCTATCTTTCGGGTGGTGCATCGCGCGATTTCTCAGTTTCCGGTAAAACCCAATATCACAAAGATTTTGGGTTTGATGCAAAAGTTGGATTATCCTCATCATTAAATCTCGATCTGACCTATAATCCCGATTTTTCCCAGGCTGAAGTTGATGATCAGGTGACCAATCTGCAGCGCTTCGAACTGTATTTTCCCGAGAAAAGACAATTCTTTCTGGAAAATAGTGGCCTCTTTAGCAATTTTGGAAGTACAAATATTAATCCGTTCTTTTCACGCCGCATCGGTCTTGATGCCCCTGTAAATGCCGGAGCGAGGTTAAGTGGCAAGATTGGCCAGGACTGGCGACTCGGAATAATGGATATGCAAACGGGTAAAGAAGGCGATTTTCTCACGAGAAACTTCTTTGTTACGACAATTCAGAAGAAGATCTTCTCACGATCCAGCATTGGGATGATTTTTGTTAATAAACAGCAACTTAACATCCCATCTGCCTGGACAGGGAATGAATACAACCGCGTGGCTGGTGTGGAGTACAATCTCGCAGGAAGGGACAATTTTCTTACGGGAAAACTCTTTACACAGAAATCATTCTCCCCAAAAGCCAATTCTGCTGAAGAATTTTCACAGGGACTGAGTCTGGCTTATTCACGAAAAAATTACCTGCTCGAATTTTCACAACTCTATGTAGGTAAAGATTTTAATGCAGAAACCGGATATGTGCCACGTTTCAACTTCCTCGAGTTTAATCCGAGGGTTACTTTGAGATTTTATCCTAAGGGAAATCTTTTAGACAACCATGGACTGATCACAGAGATCAACAATTTTTATAAACCTGACAACAGGGAATTGACAGACAGAACGGTGGGATTTGACTATTTTTTCCTTTTTAAGAGTCGGGCGCGGATCGACCTCAAAGGATATAACCACTACGTTCTGCTTCTGCAACAATTTGATCCGACAAATAAAGGTACCAACTTTTTGTCTAGCGGAACCGATTATAACTGGAACGATTATTCTGTACAATTCGTTTCAAATAACCGGAATAACCTTAAATACGATTTTTCAACCGGTTATGGCGGTTATTTCAACGGTAACCGTTGGTTTGCTCAGGGGTCATTCAATTTCCGTTTTCAGCCATATGGATATATCTCCCTGGTGTATAGTTATAATAATCTATCGCTACCAGCGCCCTGGCAGCGAACAGGATTCTGGCTGGCCGGACCAAAACTCGATGTTACATTTACCGACAAGCTGTTTTTTACAACCTATGTTCAATATAATCAGCAATCTGATAATCTGAATATCAATGCAAGGTTTCAATGGCGTTATAAACCGGTCTCCGATTTCTTTCTGGTCTATACCGATAACTACTTTCCGGGAAGTATGAATGTAAAGAACCGGGCGGTTGTTCTTAAGCTTTCCTACTGGTTTAACTGAGCATTTTATTTTAAAAGTTATTAATAATCATTGTCACTGCCATATTGATCGTGGAACAGTCGACATTTTCTGTTAATTTTGGCGACAATATAATTTATTGGATATGGATGTCAGCGATATTGATAAACAATTGAAGTTGGATGAACGTTATCTGAGAATGGCCCTGATATGGGCCGAGAATTCGTATTGTATCCGGCGTCAGGTTGGTGCTCTGCTGGTGAAGAATAAAATGATCATTTCTGACGGGTACAATGGTACTCCTTCAGGATTCGAAAATGTTTGTGAAGACGAAAATAGCAAGACAAAACCTTATGTTCTTCATGCAGAGGCGAATGCAATAACAAAAGTCGCAAAATCGAATAATAGTAGTGAAGGGGCAACCTTGTATGTTACCTCATCACCCTGTCTTGAATGTTCAAAACTGATTATTCAGGCTGGAATCAGGCGAGTGGTTTTTTCAGAAGCTTACCATATGAACGACGGATTGGAATTGCTCGAACGGGCAAAGGTCGAAGTAGTAAAGGTAGAACTTTAAAATTGAATTGTTATAAAGCGGATAATGAGTTAGATGGGTATGTATTTTAATGATTTTATAATTTGATGATGGATAATAGATCTCGAAAAATAGTGATTTGGTTGCCGGTTTTATTGGTTGTGGCCATTGCCGCCGGCGTATTTCTGGGTGTCAGGTTGCAAAATATCAAGCAACTAAATAACAGAACATTGTTTGTTAATAGCGCCAATAAGGTGAGCATGATCATGAACCTTATTGAAAGAAATTATGTGGATACAGTGAATCCCAAGAAGTTGGTGGAAGCGGCAATACCAGAGATTCTAAAACAACTGGACCCTCATACGGTGTATATTCCGGCGAAGGATATGCAGGAGGTAAGCGAAGAGATGTCAGGAAATTTTAGTGGTATCGGCGTGCAGTTTTCAATTCAGAATGATACGATAATGGTAATTGATGTTATCTCAGGGGGCCCCTCGCAAAAACTGGGAATCAGAGCAGGTGACAGAATTGTTAGGGTGAATGATTCGATAATGGCCGGGGTTAAAGTGACCAACGAAAAGGTGTTGAAGAAGCTCCGGGGTGAGAAAGGAACGAAAGTAAAAGTGAGTATTGCCAGAAAAGGCTTTGGTGAACTGATTGCATTTGATATTACCCGCGGAGAAATTCCATTGAACAGTGTGGATGTAACCTATATGATTAACAGTAATACCGGTTACATTAAAGTTGGGCGTTTTGCGGAGAAGACTTATGAAGAGTTTATGAATGGGATTGCTAAGCTTGATAAATCTGGCGCCGAACAACTTATCATCGATTTGCGAGGAAATCCTGGAGGTTATCTTGCCGCAGTGATCAAAATGGTGAGCGAATTCCTCAATGTCGGAGAATTGGTGGTGTATACCGAAGGTCGGACCCAACCCAAAAGAACCTTTAATGCTGATATTAAGGGAACCTATTTCGGAAAAAAACTGGTGGTTCTGGTAGATGAATATTCGGCGTCGGCAAGTGAGATTTTTGCAGGTGCAATTCAGGATAACGATCGGGGTACAATTATCGGTCGCCGCACTTTTGGCAAAGGTTTGGTGCAGGAGCAGGTCCCATTCTTTGACGGTTCAGCTATGCGTCTTACTGTGGCAAGATATTACACCCCTGCCGGACGGTGTATCCAGAAGTCCTATAAAAATGGATTGGATGATTATTACGGCGATCTGAAACGACGTTATGCCCATGGCGAACTGGAACAGAAAGATAGTATTCACTTCACCGATACCCAAAAATTCTATACCAGAAATAAGCGTGTTGTTTATGGTGGCGGTGGTATTATGCCTGATATTTTTGTAGCTGCCGATACCTCAGGTATGTCGCCCTATTATTCAAAGGTTGTCATGAAAGGGCTTGTATATCAATATGCATTTGACTTTTCGGATAAAAACCGTGCCGAACTGGGTCAGCTTAAAACAGGCAAGGAGTTTGAAGAGTATTTATTAAAAAAGAATATACTTTCTCTGTTTACCGAATATTCAAATAAACAAGGAATTATTGTCAATGCCAAAGACCTGGCCATATCCGGTAAAATCATTGAAACCCAATTAATGGCCTACATTGCCCGTAATATAATCGGCGAAGTTGGGTTTTATTCGGTGATCGCAAAGATTGATGCAACGCTTCTGGAAGCGATCAAAGCCTTGGATACCAATAATAAGCTTGTAAAATCGAATTGATTTTAGTTTAGGGAGACAATTATTTGTATCATTATTTTTTATTTGTGAAGGTCTGGCGTGTTCAATCTGAATGTGCCAGACCTTTGCTGGTTTCAAACTATCTGATAATCCGATTATTTTTATACCTTTGTCCACGGTAATGGAATAAATTACCTTAAATCAACTATTAAATGACTAAATCACAAGACACATTTAACAAAAAAGAAAAAGAGAAAAAGCGTTTAAAAAAGCGGCTGGAGAAAAGTCAGAAGAAAGAGGAGCGGAAAGGCAATTCACAAGGGGGAGATCTTGAGAATATGTTGGCTTATGTTGATGAAAATGGGAATCTTACCGATACGCCTCCGGATCCTTCCAAAAAACGGAAAGTAAATGCCAATAGCATTGAGATCAGTGTTCCCAGAAGGGAAGAGGAAGATGAAATCACTGTAAGAACTGGGAGAATTGAGTTTTTCAATGATTCAAAAGGGTATGGATTCATCAAGGAACTCGAAACACAGGAGAAATTTTTCGTTCATGTCAACGGTTTGTTGCAGGAGGTCAAAGAGGGTGATGTCGTTACTTTTGAGCTTGAAAGAGGATTAAAAGGGATGAATGCGATCCAGGTAAAAAAGGTATAATTCCCTCAATTCATTACAATCTTTTTCCAAATATCCGGAATCGTTTATAAACGTGACCACCAACTTTTTCCATTTCAGCACGAACTTTCGTGTTGTTTTCCAGTTCAAGGTGTGAATCCATCGTCGTTTTACCAAGTTTATACGCCGATTCAAACATCTTTCTACCCATCATAACGTCAAGACCTTTGCCGCGATAAGCAGGATCAATCCCACCAAGCAGCAGATTGATTTGTTTTGATCGTCTTGCCGCAGCCAAAATCTTGAAAATACCGAATGGGAATAATTTGCCCTTGGCATTGCGGATACCATCGCCGATATGAGACATCGCGATCACAAATGCAACCACTTCCTGTTTCTCATTTACAATTAGTTTTATAAATCGGGGGTTAATCAGAAACAGGTAACGATTGGCAAAATCGTCCATCTCTTTTTCCGAAAAGGGGGTAAACCCAATGATATCGCTGAATGTGAGATTAAGCAGATGTAAAATAGGGTAAATATAAGGTTTAACCTTTGTTCTGGAAGTAAATTCAAGAACTTGTAGTCCTGGGTTATTTCGGATCGCCCGCTCCTCAATCCTCCGATAAAACTCCGGAACAGGATGTGGAATCTCGATCTTATAGGCTACCAGATCAATTTCTCTGGTAAATCCATTCTTTTCGAGCAACTCCACTTGATAAGGGAAATTGCAGTTGGACGCGATAACAACAGGTTCGTCAAAACCTTCAATAAGAAAACCCTGAGGATCCTTGTCTGAGAATGCAAGTGGGCCTACCAACCGTTCCATCCCTCTTGAATGACCCCAGTTTTCGACCGCCTGTAGCAGTGCAGTGGCAACTTCCTCATCATTCCATGTTTCAAAAAAGGCGAACCGGGCATTCTTTTCATGATGCTGTTCGTTGTATTTCAGGTGAATAACTCCCATTATCCGGCCAACTACCTTACTATTACGGTAGGCTAGCAGCAGTATAGTCTCGCACGATTGAAACGACTTGTTTTTCTTTGGATTAAAAAATTCCCATTCATCCATGTAAATCGGGGGAACCCAGTTTGCGTGATCCTTGTGGATTTCTGCAGGCAAATGAATAAACTTACTCAGCTCACCTTTTGATGCGACCTCTTTTATGATTACATCGTTTTTATTTAACAATGACGCGTCTGAAATTTTTACTTTTAAATCTTCTTCCACCTGATTTTTTTGGGAGCTACCGACTTTATCCATTGATATTTCTAAAATTTGTTGCCAGTTTGGTATTGTGTTGCAAGATATTTTTTTTTTAGGCAACTTGCAAATTATCCCTAATATTACTGCAAATTATTCTTTATGATAAAACCCAATGAAATAAACGAAAAGTGGATTAAAGCATCGATCATCGGAACCATCTGGGCTGCTTCGGAAATTGTGCTTGGAAGCTTTCTGCACAACCTGAGCATTCCATTTAGCGGAAATATATTAGCAGCTATTGGGATCATTATTTTGATCTCTGTTAGTTATATATGGAATGAGAAGGGTCTTTTCTGGCGGGCTGGTGTAATATGCGCAGTGATGAAAACCTTGTCTCCAAGTGCTGTAATCTTCGGACCAATGATCGCAATTTTTAGTGAGTCGCTTTTACTCGAACTGACTACCCGAATTTTTGGCAAAACCATTCTGGGGTTTGTTACAGGCGCTATGCTTGCCATCTCATGGAACTTGTTTCAAAAGATCCTTAACTTTATCCTTTTTTACGGATTTAATATCGTCGAATTGTATGCAGACCTGATCAAGCTGGCACAAAAGCAATTAAATATTCAGACAGATATTCTGTGGATGCCCATCGTTATTTTATTGGTGATCTATTCTGTTATAGGGTTTCTTACTGCAATAGTAGGGATTAGAGTTGGACGAAAGATGTTGGAAACCCCCCGCTTGTACCATTCATTCACTGAATTCAATATAGCTGAAACACCCCCAACTGAAAAAAAAACAGATTTCAATTATTCAATCCTTTGGCTTTTTGCCGATGTGGCTTTTATTATTCTTTCACTGTTCCTGTTGAATTTCTACTCCTGGATTTTCTGGAGTTTTCCGATCATTATAATTGTCACCATCTGGTCAATACGTTATAAACGGGCATTGAGACAGTTATCTAAGCCTAAATTTTGGACCTTTTTCGTAATCATTACCATGATCACCACCTTAATTTTTACAAGATTTCAATCTGAGGGAGATGGTTGGGAGCAAGGACTTATGATTGGCTTGCAAATGAATTTCCGGGCGGTAATAATCATCCTTGGGTTTTCGGTATTAGGAACCGAGTTGTACAATCCGGTTATCAGAAATTTTTTTCTCAATACGTACTTTAAGCAATTACCGCTAGCCCTGGAGCTATCGTTCGAGAGTTTACCTTCGATGATTGCCAATATGCCTGATTTTAAATCTATTGTTAAAAATCCGGTAACTGTTATAGGCCAGATTACTTCGCAGGCTGAATTCCGGCTGGTTGAGATAAAGAAGAAGATACCTCCTAAAGTGATCATCCTGACGGGTGAGAAAGGTGCAGGTAAAACAACACTTCTGAGGAGAGTAATTGAAAATATTAAGGCGCAGAACGTTTCTGTCGGAGGTATCCTATCGCCAAGAGTTATTGAAAATAATGTCACAATTGGTTACGATGTGGTGGATATCAGGAGTAATAACCGGGAGCCCTTTTTACGGATATCGGATAATCAAAATTTAGAAACGATTGGAAGATACCGCATCCTGCCGGAAGGGCTCGAAATGGGGTCTGAAGTATTGTTGTCAGAGAATAATCTTTTAAATAAGGTTGTTGTGATCGATGAAGTTGGAGCTTTGGAACTTCATAGTCATGGTTGGGCAGGCAACCTTAACGAATTGATGAGGGTTTCAAATTGCCGATTGTTGTTAACTGTACGCGATGGTTTTATTGATCAGGTCCTGCAAAAATGGAACATCAACAGGGAGGACGTTTATAATATTTCTGAATTTGACCATCCTACCATATGCAAAATGATACTTGAAAAAATTTCACAGGGATAGAAAGTCAGACAGTTTTTGTTTTAGATTATTCTTAATTAGATTAAATCTAAACAAAATTTATAATTATTCGTTATGTAGGTATAAACAATTAAATTATGAGTTATGAGTTTTACATTACCTACACTTCAATACGATTATAAAGCGCTCGAACCATATATCGATGCGCAGACCATGGAAATTCACCATACAAAGCATCATGCTGCTTACACGAATAATCTGAATGGTGCCCTGGAAAACAGCGATCTTAAAGGAAGGAGTATCGAAGAGCTGATTACCAATGTATCAAAGCTGGCCCCTGTCATCCGGAATAACGGAGGTGGTTTTTACAATCACAACCTCTTTTGGGAAGTGATGACTCCCGGAGGGTCAAACGGACCTCAAGGAAAATTATTAGAGACGTTGAATGGTTCGTTTGGTTCATTCGATGCTTTCAAAGAGGCTTTTACCAAAGCTGCTGTGACCCGTTTTGGCAGCGGCTGGGCATGGCTTGTGCAGAAAGGGGATACACTTGTAGTAAGTTCCACCCCTAACCAGGATAATCCTTTAATGGATGTAGCAGAAATACAGGGCTTTCCTGTTTTGGGGATCGATGTCTGGGAACATGCTTATTACCTGAAATATCAGAACAGGCGTCCCGAGTACATTGAAGCATTTTTCAAGGTGATCAACTGGGACGAAGTAGCCAAACGTTTTAAAGCGTAGTGGATATTTTTTTAATCATCCTGAGATAAACGTTACCTCTTCCTGCCACAATGGCTCTAAGACACTAAGATTCACTAATTGTAGATATTAAGTATTTGTGAATCGCGGTGTCTTTGTGCCTTGTGGCATTCTTTAAATTGGGGGCAGCAGGTTTTGTTTTAGAATATGATTGTCCGGGGGAATTTCAATTATTTTTTTATAGGTTTTTCTCAACACTTCTTTTCGCTAAGAACTTTTGATTTTCCCCCGGACAGTAATGGATCTAAAATGAAAACCCTATTAAGCAAGCAGACTTTTCACTTTTTCAGAAATCAGCTTTCCATCTGCTTTTCCAGCCAGCTCTTTTGAAGCTACTCCGATCACCTTACCCATCTCTTTGATGGAGGTGGCTCCTGTTTTTTCGATTATGGCTTTAATTACGGCAGTTAATTCGGCATCATCCATCTGTTTTGGCAGATACTCCTCCAGAATTTTTACTTGTGCCATTTCCGGTTCGTATAGATCCATTCGGTTTTGCTGTTTATATATATCTGCCGAATCACGCCCCTGTTTTGCCAGTTTCGCAATTGCTTTAATTGCTACATCATCGCTCAATTCATCGCTACCGCTTTTGGCTGTTTTTGCTTCCAGCAATACCTTTTTTACATTGCGGAGCGCTTCGAGCCGTTCCTTATCTCTTGCCAGCATTGCCAATCTGATGTCTTCGCTGACCTGATCGAATAAATTCATATGAGTTTTATCTATAATTGTTTAACAATCTTTCAACACATTTCTGTATTGGTATTTTCGTTTTGTGCATTGACCTTTTATTGTGTAAAATAAATCAGGGATTCTTAATTCATTTCTTCATTTCGTTTTTTCTCCCTGTTCTCCCCGTCCAAATCAGTCTGCCTTATCATGAAGGAAGGAGTTGTTCTTTCGGAGGCGCGGTCCCTCTTCAGGATTGCCTGAGAGGGAATACCTCGATAATTCGCGACCATTAGCTAAAGGAGTATTCGGATTTTTAGCTTTCCTCCGTTCATAAGCCGGAATCTTGGAAAGTTCCTCGATATAATCCTCCGTTTCGTTAAAAAAGTCGACCTGCATTACTCTTTTGCCCTCTTCTGAGGTTCCATCTCCGAATGGATCGATTCTGATAGGTGGATAGAGCTGTTTGATAATGTCATCTTTCTTATCCGTAACAGGCTCTGTAAAGGTAGGATATTTTTGGGCTGCTGCTTCACTGTTCCCAAAGAATCCGGTGGGATAGATTCTATTATCATCGACAAGCGGGACTTTTTCGCGCTGGGGTTGAGTGCCGCTGTTCATTTCAGGAATTGAGCTGGTTTTGAATCCAGTGGCAATTACTGTGACACTGATCGCCTCTCCCATTTCAGGGCCGACTGCCACGCCATAGATCAGGTCAGCATTGTTTCCGGCCATCTCCTGTACATACTCATTGACCAGGTTCATCTCGTCCATGGTCACTTCGAGTGTCTCACCAGAGGTGATGTTGACGAGAATATTTTTTGCGCCGGAGATATCATTGTTGTTTAACAGCGGGGAGTTCAGGGCTCCTTCAACCGCTTTTCTGGCGCGGTTTTCACCGGAGGCCGTGAATGAACCCATGATGGCGACTCCAGAATTCGACATCACCGTCCGTACATCTTCAAAGTCAACATTGATAAATCCGGGGCAGGTGATAATTTCTGCGATCCCTTTTGCAGCGATGGCCAGTACATCATCTGCCTTTGAAAATGCTTTTGAGATGGGGAAGTCGCCATAGATTTCCCTGATGCGTTCGTTGTTTATCACAAGTAACGAATCGACGTGTGTCTCCATTTCTCGGATCCCTTCAATTGCCTGCTGAATCCGTAATCGACCTTCGTTCCGGAAAGGGATCGAAACGATACCGACGGTAAGGATTTTACGGTCCCTTGCAACTTGCGCAATTACGGGAGCTGCACCTGTCCCGGTTCCGCCTCCCATGCCTGCAGTGATAAAGACCATTTTTGTGTTCCCGTCGAGTAGTTGTTCAATCTCTTTTAGATTTTCAATGGCTGATTCACGCCCAACGTCGGGTTTATTTCCTGCTCCACGTCCCTCAGTCAGCGCAGAACCAAGCTGAACTTTTAAAGGGACAGGGCTGTTCATCAGTGCCTGGGCATCGGTGTTGCACACTGCAAAATCGACATCCTTAATTCCCTGACGGTACATATGGTTTACCGCATTACCGCCGCCGCCACCAACACCGATCACTTTTATGATTTTTTCGCCATTCACAGGCAAATCAAATTCTATTAATTCAGCCATTTTTTCGATCTTTTAAAGTTTTTTTGATCTCCCCGATCATTTACCAATTTCATCATCCTCTTCATTGAAAAGCCCGCCAAATTGTCGTGTAAACCAATTACTGATTGGCTCAGCCTTGTCGGCATGTGATGGCTTGGGCCGTTTTTTCTCTAATTGAGAAATCTTTTCCTGGCGGTCGGTTTCGGGTATTTTTTCTTCTTTCCTTATCGTGAAACTTTCATCCGGATTGATATCAAACATCGGAAAATTTTCAACAGGTTGCTCAGTGCTGTTCCTTACGGGTTCGGGACCTGGCTGAACGGTTCGGTTGAACTGGCCAGTTGTAGGAATTACAACGGTTTCCTTTACCGGCTCCGGTCGCAGTATTCGGTTTGGATTGATTTCGAATCCTGTGGCAATTACCGTTACGCTGATTTTATTGCCCAGTTTTGCATCGTAACCATTTCCCCAAATGATATTGGCATTATCTCCAGCTGCATTTTGCAGATAATCAATAATATCTCCAATCTCTCCCATTCGGACTTCATCTTCGCCCGAAGTGATGTTTAATAGAATATTTTCTGTGCCAAAAATGTCATTACTATCCAGAAGTGGTGATTTAAGGGCCTCTTCGGCAGCCCGTGTGGCACGGTTCTCCCCTTCGGCAAAACCAGTACCCATGATGAAAACTCCGCTTTCGCGAAGTACAGTGTTTACATCTGCAAAGTCAATATTGATATTTCCGTGCAGGGTGATGATCTCGGCACACCCTTTTACTGCTGCTGCAACAATGTTATCAGCTTGTGCAAAGGCTTCACGGGCAGGGAGATCTCCATACACCTTATGCAGATTTTCATTGCTGATCACCAGTAAGCTATCCACAAATCGCTGTAGTCTTTTGATCCCTTCAATGGCTTGTTCATAACGTAACCGACCCTCTTTTATGGATGGGAGCGTAACCACTGCGATGGTAAGAATATCCATTTCACGAGCCAGTTGTGCGATTACAGGTGCTGCACCTGTTCCTGTTCCGCCACCCATTCCTGCAGTAATAAAAACCATTTTGGTCCCGGTTTCGAGCACTGCCCTTATCTCAGCAAGGTTTTCAATGGCAGCCTGCTCACCCCTTTTAGGTTTGTTTCCTGCTCCACGCCCTTCGGTAAGCGATACCCCGAGCTGAACCTTTACCGGAACAGGGCTATTGACCAGCGCCTGTGAATCGGTGTTACATACCAGAAAATCGACACCGGCAATACCTTTACGAAACATATGATTTACCGCGTTTCCACCGCCGCCGCCAACTCCAACCACCTTAATGATAGATTGGTAATCGTGCTGAAACCCGAAGGTCAATAAGTCGTCTGAATTATTTTCCATGTGATTAACTGATTGATTTTAATTTATTTCACTATCTTCATCAGATATTAAGGTGTTTAATCCCTCTTTTGCCCTCCCGAATAAATCGGTTACCATGGTCTTCAACCCCGTACCCTGATTTTTGGCGGGCTGTTTTTTCCGATCCTCCTCGGGGGTATTGGAAACAATCATCCCCGGAGGATATTTCTGATTCCGCGATTGGTACAATCCATTTATGAGTAAGCCGAAAAGGTTGGCCGATTGGGTATTCATCAACTGTTCATTAAAAAGATTCTCACGAATCGGGACAACGGGTCTACCAAAACGGACGTCGAATCCGGTCATGTAACTTACCAGTTTATCAATACCCATCATATTTGAACCACCTCCGGTGAGTACGATCCCCGCGCCAAGCTTATTTAGTAATTTTGTTGATTCGAGCTGGTAATTAACCCCTTCAATGATCTCTTCGAGCCGGGCCTGTATAATTCCCGAAAGGTTACGAAAACTAATCTCTTTAGCATGCCACCCTTCAACTTCAGGAATCTGGGCAAATTTATTTTCCGGAACCAGTTCTGAGAAGGCGTAGCCACATTGTATTTTTACCATCTCAGCATGACGTGGAATGATGTTACACCCTTCGCGTATATCGTTCGAAATCACATTCCCACCGAAAGGGAGTTCAGCCGCCAGTCGCAGTTTATTTTCGTAATAGAGGGAGACACCGGTAGTTCCGGCGCCGAAGTCGATCAGGATCACCCCTGCCTCCTTCTCATCTTTAGAGAGGAAGCCAGTACCCTGTACATAAGGATTGATGAATGTTCCGGCGAGTTCATAGCCCCCCTTCTCGAGGCTTCTCCTGAGATTCTGTTCGTACGACTCTGATGCTGAAATTACGGTGAATGAGGCGTCAACGCGACGACCTGCCATCCCGATTGGGTTATTGACCCCCCGCTCTCCATCCACAATAAATTCCTGGGGAGTCAGATGGTAAACTTTTTCACCTGTACCAAGTGTGTATCGTTGAGCCTCACCAACCAATGAATTGATAATTGTTTGCGTCACCTCCCCATTTTCGGTTATCCGGTAACCTGTGGTCAGCCTGTTGCAGATTCTCTGGCCCGAGATTCCGGCATAAACTCTTCTTACTTTTAGGTTCAGTGATTTCTCCAAAGAGCTGATAACCGACTTTATAGACAATGCTGCTTCGTCGATATTCACTACTACACCATTCCGTACTCCCAGAGTCATCGCCTCGCAGAAAGCAACGATTTCAAGTTTACCCTCCGGGGTAAAACGACCAATTGCCCCCCTTGTCTTCAGGGTTCCGATGTCAATTGCTGCAACCAACTCTCTTGTAAGGTTCATAGCTATTTATTTTTTTGTGCAAACTATTTGATTTCTAAATTCCAAATTGATGGATTTGTAAATACTCCATCCTCCATTCTTGAACCCATCAGTGTATAAAGCTTTAAGATTACGAAATTTAATCTGGTAATCCTCAGGTTCACCGAAAAGAATAATTTGTTCTCCAACTCTGGGAACCATCGATAGTTCTCCAATTGAATTTACGTAAATCTGATCAATCTGGGCATTCAAAAAAGTGTCGCTGTTGATATAATTAATCAATGGTAAGAGCTTTTTCCGGGCAAAATCAGGTGAGACAGCACCTCCGACAATTAAAACCCTTGGTGTATAACGGGGCGACCATTCAATCACCTTCCCAAGTTTGTCCATATAGAACGCCTGACCGGAACCCACTACCCTGAATACAGGCTCCCTCTGTTTTATTCTTACAACCAACGCTCCGAAACTCTTTACTCCGTTATCATATACATTTGTATAAACTGCAACATCTTCAACAGAGTGCAATTTGCGCAACCCATCTTCAATCTTACGCAGATTGACTGAACTGAGTGGCTGCCCGAATATCCCCTGATAATTTCTTCGGACCCACTGACAAATATCAGAGCTCCTCACAAACCTCTCTCGGATGGAATCGGTGATCTCAACTTTTATATCTGCACATTTTAACTGCCGATTTTGTTTTATTGAGAACCCGAGTGATAAAAATATCAGAATCAAAGCGATGCTCCAGAGTGTAATATGTATTATTTTCTTAAACATCTTCATTTTGACTGAGATAGGTAACGATAGGATTTACCAGACGATCGATATCACCTGCGCCCAACGTTAAAAGAATTTCCGGACAATAATTATCAAGTATCGTAGGAAAGTCTGTTTTCTGACAACGTATCTTGCTGTTTAACTTCATTTTATTCAGGATGATATCCGAATCTACACCTTCGACAGGCAGTTCACGGGCCGGGTAGATCTCCATCACCAATGCGTCGTCAAGCAGATCAAGGGCAGCGGCAAAATCTGCTGCGAAATCCTTTGTACGCGAGAAAAGGTGTGGCTGAAAGATACCCGTTATCCGTTTACCCGGATAGAGATCGCGCACCGACTTTATCGTTGCCTCTATTTCACGCGGATGGTGGGCGTAATCATCAATATAGATCGTTTTTTTGCCTGCGTACTGCAGATCAAATCTGCGCACTACACCACAGTAATCTGACAAGGCGGAACGGATCTCATTCTGTGTAACACCGCTCAACAGGGCCATTCCAATTGCAGCTATGGCATTCTCAACATTCATCAGCCCTGGATAGGTCAACGTCAGTTCTTTAACCTCCCCGAACGGGGTTTTCAGGTCGAAATGATAGGCCCCGTTAATAATTCTGATTTGGATCGCCTGAAAATCAGCTTTCTCACTTATCGAGTAGGAAAAATAGCTGATTTTTTTATTCCATTGATAATCAATTTTTGAACCTTGCCTGTAGAGTAATGTGCCGTCATCCTTAATCTGAGAAACAAATTCAGCAAAGGCCTTAATCATACTTTCATGATCTCCGTAAATATCGAGGTGATCGGCATCCATCCAGGTAATTACAGCCAGCTCCGGATGAAGTTGAAGGAAGGATCTGTCGAACTCGTCGGCTTCAACAACAATATATGTACTATTATTATCGGGTAATAAAAGATTCGTTCTGTAATTTTTTGAGATTCCCCCCATAAATGCCGAACAATCGACATGAGATTGTTTCAGCAGATGGGCTGTCATCGTTGTGACAGAAGTTTTTCCATGCGTTCCTGCAATTGCAATACACCGTTTCCCGGCGGTAAGTAGTCCTAAAACCGCAGATCTTTTATAAACTGAAAATCCGTTATCACGGAAATATCGGAATTCAGCAAAGTCATTCGGTACAGCAGGTGTGTAAATGACTACAGTGGTATTTTTATCGGAAATGGTTGGAACCTTCTCTAAATCATCGTTGTAATGAATGGCAATTCCCTCGTTCTCAAGATCAAGGGTTAGCTTGGAGGAGGTTTTGTCGTAGCCATCAACCTGTTTCCCGATGAACCGGAAATATCGTGCCAATGCACTCATTCCGATGCCGCCGATACCCAGTAGATAAACCCGTTCTATTTTATCAATTTCAATCATTTTCAATTATTTAATAAAGAAGCGATTACATCAACAATATCATTTGTCGCATCGGGTGTTGCTAATTCCCGTATATTTTTTGAAAGTGTCTGACAAGCTTCCCTGTTTTGAACCAAAGTTATAGCGGAGGGAAGAAGTTCCACAGGAGCGACCCCATCTTTCACCATTATTGCTGCATTTTTTTCAACGAGTGACATCGCGTTAAACGTCTGATGGTCTTCTGAAACGTTTGGCGACGGCACCAGAATTGATGCGGCACCAACCATACATAGTTCCGAAATTGTTCCGGCACCTGCCCTCGAAATTACAAGATCGGCCAGTGAATAAGCAAGATCCATACGGGGAATAAATTCCATCAACCGGATATTGGGAACAGGGTTGTCATTCAATTGTGAACGAATATTTTCGTAATAGTATTTTCCTGTTTGCCAGACTATTATTACATCCGATTCTTTGATCAGTTTTAAATTGGCCAATAAACTTTGATTAAGTGTACGGGCTCCCAAACTTCCACCAACCACCAAAATGACCGGTTGGCTGGTGTGGATATCAAAGTAGGTTTTAGCTTCTGTCGAACCATGATCGATCGATTCGAGTCCCCGTCGGATCGGATTACCTGTAAATACGATTTTCTCCCTGGGGAAAAAACGATCCATCTTATCGTAAGCCACACATATTTTATTCGCTTTTTTACCCAGTATTTTATTGGTAACCCCTGCAAATGAGTTTTGTTCCTGTAAAACAACAGGAATTCCCAGACCTGTTGCAACGCGCAGTACAGGACCACTTGCATAACCACCAACTCCGATTACCACATCAGGTTGAAAATCCTTTACAACTCGATTTGCTTTGAGCATCGAACGGACCAGTTTTGAAAAAAAGGTGAGATTTCTCCAGATTTCACCCCTGTGAAATCCGGCAACCGGTAGACCTACAATGGAATATCCCGCAGCCGGAACTTTCTCCATTTCCATTTTCCCCTCCGCACCAACAAAAAGTATTTCGCAGTCAGGATATCGTTGACGTAGTCCGTCAGCAATTGATAAAGCCGGGAAGATATGCCCTCCGGTTCCTCCACCGCTTACTATGAATTTATACTTTCCCATTTTCAGTTATTCGTCTGATTGAAATCTTCGTTGGCAAGAATTCCCGTAGGTTTGAGATCTCTCTCCGCTTCAGTTTGTTCCTCCAGATTATTCTCCTTGCTTACACTTAGTATTAAACCGAAAATAATTGCCGTAAATATCTGAGAAGTTCCACCCCAGCTGATCCATGGAAGCGGTTGTCCGGTCACAATAACTCCCGATGAAACAGCCATATTAACAATCGCCTGAAGAAGAATCATGGTCACAGCTCCTGTAGCCAGGAACATGGGAAAAGCATTATTGCATTTTCGAATGATGATTCCGCCCCGGGTAAGAAAAATGAGGTAAAGCAGTACCACTAAAAAGCCTCCCGGTAATCCATACTCTTCGATGATAACCGAATAGATAAAGTCGTTATAGGCTGCCGGCATAAAGTTACTGATTTCGCTTTTACCAACCCCGAAAATCCCTCCCTTATGAATTGCTATCATGGCGAAATCGTCCTGAGTTAACCCTTTTGCGACTGTTTTCTCAGGATGAATTTCCCGTTCAATTCTGTTACGTATCGTTAAAAACCGCCCAATATGGAGTTTTTCTGACAGAAATGGGGCCATAAAATAGATCATTACCACCAATCCGATTCCTAATAACAGGACAGACCCCAGGTACTTCCAATTTACACGACCCACAAACATCATGATCAAAGCAGTGCTGAAGAGTAGAAAGGCGGAGGAGAAATTGGCCAGCATAACCAGGGCGCAGATAAGACTAACGCCACTCATAATTTTGAAAAATGCGATTTTTAATAACCTTGGATCTTTCTGCGTTTTAGCTAATAAACGGGCTGTCCACAGAATAATTGCAACTTTAACAGCTTCAGCCGGTTGAAAACTCAGGGAGCCCAGCGGGAGTGTGCGCCCCGTTCCTTCGCCGACGCGACCAAAAACCAGCCCAAGGCAAACTAACCCAAGTCCGCATAGAAATGCTAAGTTTGCCCCACGGTTGAACCAGCTAAACGGGACTATATTGATCATGACAAGAATCAGAATATATCCAATCCCCTGAAATAACGACTGACGCAGCATATAATAGGCGGTATTTCCACCTACCCGGCGATAAGCAAGTGCCCCGGTAGAACTGTAAATGATGATCAACGAGATGCCCGTCAGCAGGATGAGGACAATCCAGATCGTCCGGTCACCCTTAAAGTATTGTTTTAAATTTCGAGTATCTATCATCATATCAATGTGTTTTTACTAAACTCCTGTCATCCGGACTATCCAAAATTTAAAGAGTAGCAACTCAATTGCAATACGAAAACTATAAATTACGCACTGCATCCTTAAATTGCCGGCCACGATCTTCATAGTTTTTAAAGAGATCAAAACTTGCACAAGCTGGTGAAAGTAATACTGCATCGCCCTTTTCTGCAAGGAAATAGGCGCTTCTGACCGCTTCATCCATACTTTTTGTATCCACAATCTCTTTTACCATACCATCGAAGGTTGAAATAATTTTGGAATTGTCCTTTCCCAGACAAATAATGGCTTTTACCTTCTCTTTTACCAGATCGAACAAGATCGAATAATCGTTTCCTTTATCCACACCACCTACAACCCAAACAACAGGCGTTTGCATGCTTTCAAGAGCATACCAGACCGAGTTTACATTTGTGGCTTTGGAGTCATTGATAAATTCGATGTTATGCACACGAAGGAATCTCTCCAAACGATGTTCTACCCCCTGAAAATCGCTAAGGCACTCGCGCATACCCTCTTTTCTGAGATTCAAAATGCTGCCGGAAATCCCTGCTGCCATAGAGTTATACAAGTTGTGTTTCCCCTGAAGTGCTAATTCGTAAATTGTCATATCGAAAGTATTATTGTTAACATTTAATTTCATCATTTCATTTTCAATCCATCCACCTTGCTGCAGAACCTGCATGATCGTAAACGGGATTTTTTGTGCCTTTATCGTCCGCTTTGAAAGCTCTTCCTGAATAACCGGGTCATCCGCACAGTAGACAAACCAGTCTTCATCACTCTGGTTTTGGGTGATTCTCATTTTTGAATCGGTATAGTTCTGCATGGAATAGTTATAGCGATCGAGATGATCAGGAGTAATATTCAGGAGTACTGCAATATCAGCTCTGAAATCATACATCCCGTCCAGTTGGAAACTGGATAATTCTATCACATAATAATCGAAATTGTCTTCTGCAACCTGTAATGCAAAGCTTTTCCCCACATTGCCTGCCAAACCCACATTTAATCCGGCTCTTTTCAGAATTTCATAGGTGAGCAGGGTTGTGGTAGTTTTGCCATTACTGCCTGTGATACAAATCGTTTTGGCTGTAGTGTAACGTCCGGCAAATTCGATTTCCGAAATCACGGGGATATTCTGCTCCCGAAGTTTTACGACTATCGGGGCCTTATCGGGTATCCCCGGACTTTTCATCACGAGGGTGGCATCAAGAATCATTGCTTCGGTATGTCGGTGCTCCTCAAATGGTAGTCCGCGTTGCTCCAGCATTAGTTTATATTCATCCTTAATAACGCCAAGGTCTGAGATAAATACCTCATAACCCATTTTGGCACCAAGGATGGCTGCACCCACCCCGCTCTCACCTCCGCCTAATATGACCAGTTTTTTCTTTTCCATTCTTAACGCATTTTAAGTGTGGCAATTGTCAGAACAGCAAGAATAATCCCTACAATCCAGAACCGGGTCACAATCTTTGGCTCAGGGAACCCTTTCTTCTGAAAATGGTGATGTAATGGGGCCATGAGAAAGACACGTCGCCCTTCACCATATTTACGTTTCGTGTATTTAAACCATCCTACCTGAATCATCACCGATAAATTTTCAACGAGGAAAATTCCGCACAAGAGCGGTATCAGGATCTCTTTACGTATAATGATGGCGAACACGGCGAGGATTCCTCCCAAAGCAAGACTGCCCGTGTCGCCCATAAAGACCTGAGCCGGGTAGGAATTGTACCAGAGAAATCCGATCGAGGCTCCAATAAAGGCTGACATAAACACCGTAAGCTCCCCACTGTAAGGAATATACATGATATCGAGGTAACCCGAATAGATGATGTTACCCCCAAGATATGCAAAAACCCCCAATGTCGCCCCACTGATCGCCGAGGCCCCTGTCGCCAATCCATCGAGACCATCGGTGAGGTTGGCTCCGTTAGAGACTGCGGTGATGATGAATATCGAGATGATGGCATAAAGCAACCATGCCCATTTGTCAGCACTTTCTCCCAGGAACCAAAGCAGCCATTTATAATCGAATTCGTGATTCTTGATAAACGGAATGGTTGTTTTTGTTGATTTTAACTGGATCGTCATTTGTCGTACCTCCCTTTTCCCGGTTTCGGAATTATAACCTAATTCGGTTTTTGCCCGTCCGTTGGGTTCGTAGATCTTTTCCCTGATTGAGACTTCATCGCTGAAATATAGTGTTGCGGCAACAATTATACCCAGGGATATTTGTCCTATTATTTTAAATTTTCCGGCAAGTCCCTCTTTATCTTTCTGGAAGACTTTGATATAATCATCTGCAAAACCAATCATCCCGAGCCATACAGTCGTGATGATCATTAATAAAATATAGGTATTATCCAGTTTGGCGAAAAGGAGTGTTGGTACCAGAATGGAGGCAAGAATAATTATTCCACCCATGGTAGGTGTCCCTTTTTTCTGCATCTGACCTTCAAGACCGAGATCACGGATCTCTTCTCCAATCTGTTGAATTTGCAGCATATAAATTACTTTTTTCCCAATGATGGTCGAGAAAAGCAATGCCACAATCACTGCCATCGACGACCTGAAGATGATATAATTGAACATTTGGGCACCGGGAAAATCCAATGATTCAAGATATTTGAAGAGTGGAATCAGCATATTGGTTAATTTTGATTGATAACATTAAATATTTCACGGACAACTTCCCGATCATCAAAATGATGTTTTACGCCTTTAATTTCCTGGTAGTCTTCGTGTCCCTTGCCGGCAATAAGAATGATATCTCCGGGTCGCGCCATCATGCATGCGGTTCTAATTGCCTCTTTCCGGTTGGTGATCATTAAAACATTTGATGCTTTATCGGCTGGCACACCTTTGACCATCTCGGAGATAATCACATCAGGATCTTCAGAGCGCGGATTGTCAGAAGTGAGAATCACCTTATTACTGGCAATTGCCGCCTCATAAGCCATCTCAGGCCGTTTTGTCTTGTCGCGGTCACCTCCTGCTCCAACTACCGTAAACAATGTTTCGTTCCCGGTTCTTACTTCATTGATTGCCGAAAGAACGTTTTTGATGGCATCAGGAGTATGGGCATAATCGACAACCGCAAATATTCCGGCAGGTGATTTGAAAGTCTCGAACCTTCCATCTACAGGTTTAAGTAAACTGATGATTCGCAACACTTCATCTTTATCGGCACCTAACGAAACTGCAGTACTATAAACTGCAAGTAAATTAGAGGCATTGAAGTTTCCTACAAAATGAGTCCATACTTCTGTACCATTAATGTTGATCAGCATCCCGTCGAAATGGCTCTCAATTACCTTTGCCTTAAAATCTGCCAACGTTTTTGAAGCATAGGTTACCTTCCGAGCTG
The DNA here is from genome assembly GCA_963675995.2 of Prolixibacteraceae bacterium. GTDB lineage: Bacteria > Bacteroidota > Bacteroidia > Bacteroidales > Prolixibacteraceae > JAAFHB01. The sequence goes on from CAXXIY010000001.1 coordinate 1,838,868, forward strand.
AAGTGTTCTGAAGCATGAACATCCCGTTCTTGTCGTCCAGATTGGTAACAGCAAAGGCTTCAGAACCAAGATTATCAAAGAATTTCTTTTTAGCATTTCGGTATTCTGCGAATGTCTTGTGGTAATCGAGATGATCGTGGGTTAAATTGGAAAATACACCTCCATCGAAGTTGATCCCGGAAATCCTCTCCTGTGCGATGGCATGTGAACTAACCTCCATAAAACAATAGGTGCAACCTGCAGTGACCATATCTGCCATTAATTGTTGAATCTGTAACTGATCCGGAGTAGTATGAGTAGCCGCAATTTGCTGATCATTAATGTAGTTACAAACAGTTGATAATAATCCTGCTTTATGCCCAAGTTCTTTGAATAAACGGTAAAGCAATGTTGCAGTGGTTGTTTTACCGTTGGTTCCCGTAATCCCGACAATCTTCATCGCTGTCGAAGGATCTCCGTAAAACTTTGAGGCGATTAGTCCAAGGAGAGCGGAGGCGTTGGCCGATTTAATCCAGGTAATCCGCTGGTCAGGATGCTCAGGAAGTTGTTCACAAATAACTGCTGCAGCCCCTTTCTCTATTGCCGCAGGAATAAATACATGACCATCAACCGTTACTCCCGGAAGGGCTGCAAACAGGAATCCCGGTTGAACTTTTCTTGAATCGAACGCAATTCCTTTTATTGGAAAATGGTCGTCTCCGGTTACCTCTAAACCATTTATACCTTGTAATAATGCTGATAGAATTTTCATTTTCTAAATATTAGCTTAAAACGAGAACGATACTTTGCCCGCGTTGTATTTTAGTTCCTGCCCTTAACGATTGCGATTTGACCCTCCCACGGCCTCTGACCGAAACCCTCAATCCATTGTTCTCGAGTAGATACACTGCATCAGTGGCTCCCATTCCTTTGACATTGGGGACCATCCCTTTTAGAATTTCACGGTTTGAGAGCTGAAGACCATCTTCATCCGGTTTTGCTTCCACCCATTCAGATTTTGTGAAGGCAAACCCATTGAGGATGTCCAGTTCGTCGAGTACATTGGCAATGTCTTTCTTGCGGCCGGCTGTTGTACCCGGAATATCATTTTCAATCTTGGCAAATGGTAGGTTCTCATCTTCACTCAACCCTAATTCGTAGGCATATACATAATCGGATATTTGCCGGAAAACCGGACCTGCCACAGAACTTCCATAAATGTCGCCCCCCTTGGGAGCATTGATCACCACGATGCAGGAATATTTTGGATCGTCAGCCGGAAAATAACCGGCAAATGACGACTGGTAAATTTTCTCTCCTCCCTTGACATAGCCCTCTTTGTTATTGGCGACAAGCGCAGTTCCGCTTTTCCCGGCAATCTTGTAAGCCTTGGTCTCCAGTACCTTTCCTGTCCCATTTGTGACCACGCCTTCAAGTATGGCATGTGCCATCCGGAGCGTTTTGGCGGAACAGATCGACCATTTCAATTTTTCGGTGCCAATTTTCTCCCTGATATTCCCATTCTCGGTAATTCCTTTAACCAGTCGTGGTTTCATCATACATCCACCATTGGCGACAGCATTGTAAAAAGTAAGGGTCTGAAGTGGTGTGACTTTTAATTCATAACCAAACGACATCCAGGCCAGCGAGATCCCCGACCAGGTCTTGTACTCCGGTTTGTTGAAGTAGGGTTTGGCCTCTCCCTGAATTCCAAGGTCGAGTTTTTCGAACATACCAAGCTTATTTACCCGTTTAATAAAATCCGCTTCATTACCCGAATAAGCTTGTGTAATTAACTTTGCCAGCCCGATATTTGAGGATAATTCAAAGGCATGTTTCGCGGTTATTTTTCCATGACCACCCTTCTTATAATCACTATCCTTGATCTCCACCTTTTTATATTTCCAGATTCCGTTACCTGTATCAACGATGGTGGAGGTATCTATTTTGCCATCTTCGAAGGCAGCCATGAGCGAAGCTAATTTAAATGTTGATCCGGGTTCGGAACATCCGGCATTGCCGATAGCGTAGTTCTGGTAACCACCAATAAGTTCACCTTTGCTATTGATCCCAAAATTCGCTATTGCCTTTATATCACCTGTTTTAACCTCCATAAGGATGGCTGTACCATATTCTGCCCTGGTTTTCTCCATTTGTAGTTTGAGGGCATAGGTAACCTGATCCTGCATTCTTACATCAAGAGTTGTAATAATATTTTTACCATCTTCCGGATCATCCTTGCTGATGATAAACCATCGGCCTGACATATTCTGTTTAACCGCTATACCATCTTCCCCTTTTAGCTCATTCTCAAACGATTGTTCAAGCCCAAAAGCTCCGGCATTCCCTTTCGAACCATCTCCTCCCTCTTTAGTCAGTTTCCCCAGCGTTCTGATGGCCAGGTTACCCGATGGATAAACCCTCTCGTCTGACCTTTCAGGCATCAAGCCACCTTTATTTCGCCCTCTTCGGAGAATCGGAAATTTTTTTATCTCCTGCAATTGTTCATAGGAGACTTTGTGTTGAGCAATCAAATAGTAATGTTTTTGTTGATTGAAAGCTCTTTTCAGCTCTGCCTTGTAAGCTGCTGCGGATTTGTCGCGAAAAAATCGGGACAGGCAAACCGAGAGTGAATCGACTTTGTTATAAAAATCCTTTGCAAGACCCGGTGCTCCCATATCCATGCGCAACTCATAAAATGGAATGGAGGTGGCTAACGGACTTCCATCTGCGGCACAGATATCACCCCGTCTGGCAGCAAGTGCAAACTCTTTGATCTCTAGTTTTTTGGCTTCTTTACCCCATTTGTCGGTATGCTGAATAATAAAAACGCGAATAAGTATGTAGATGCACGTTAGTACAAGAACGGCATACACAAATCCAAAACGTGTCAATATTGCTTTTCTAATCTCCATTTTACTCTTTATCTACATAAATTTTCCGCGGTGGCTCTTTTGAGGTTGCCAGATCTATCCCGCTTTTCTTTACGCGATCAATAATTATCGATTGACGGCTGAGCTTCATCACATCGGCAGCAATTGCTATCGATTTTGATCGTAAATCAATCAGGCTGTCTTCCATCGCAGTCATTTCGCGGATTACCTTTTCTGATTTGTATCTTACGGTTATATTTGTAAATAACATAAGGAAGATAATGAATAATAAAATCCGGTTATGAAGAAACCATTCGCTTTCAAAGAATTTGCCGTTGAGCACTTCCTTAAACGTTAACTTTCTATTTCGCTTCTTTACTGCCATTACCGTTTTTCTGCAATTCTTAATTTTGCACTTCTGGCTCTCGGATTTTGTGCAATCTCAGCTTCTCCCGGTATAATAATTTTCCGGTTGATCAGTTCGAACGGGGAATTTCGGTTTCCGAAAAAGTCGTTCTCCTGTGCTCCGTCTATTCTTCCTGAACGCATAAAGTTTTTAACCATCCGATCTTCAAGTGAATGGTACGACAATACTACCAACCTGCCTCCCGGTTTTAAAAGATCGATGGTGCTTTCTAAAAAATCGCCTAACACCCCGATTTCGTTGTTTACTTCAATACGCAATGCCTGAAAAACCATGGCGAGATATTTCTTTTCAATTTTTACAGGTATGCCAGGGGCAATGACTTTTAAAAACTGACCTGTTGTCATGATTGGTTCACTCTCCCGTGCTGCAGTGATGAGCGAAACCAGATGTCTCCAGTTTTTAATCTCTCCGTATTCCTGAAATATGGTCCACAACTGCGCTTCTGTATATTCGTTAACTACCTTGGTAGCATCAAGTGCTGAAGACTGGTTCATCCGCATATCGAGTTTCCCTTCATAGCGGAATGAGAAACCTCGGTCGGGGACATCAAAATCGTGTGAGGATACTCCAAGGTCAGCCAGTATTCCATCCACCTTATCAATCTGATAGTAATGCAGAAAATGACGGATGTATTTAAAATTGTGCCTCACGAAAATCAACCGCTCATCATCAGAGATATTCCCCTTTACATCAATGTCCTGATCGAAGGCAATTAGCTTTCCACCTTTCAATCGCTCCAGAATCTTCGCTGAATGGCCTCCTCCGCCGTAAGTAACATCTACATAGATCCCTTCGGGCTGTATATTTAACCCGTCAATGCTCTCTTCGAGTAGTGCAGGCACATGATATTCGTCCATGTAATCGATGTTTTAGAGTTTAAAATTATCCATCGGACCGCCAAGCAGTTCCCTGTACAGGTTGGTGTAATCTTCATCGCTAAGCCGTGAGGCATTGTGACGTGATGGTTCCCATAATCTCATCATAGTACCCTGACCTGTAAATACCGCTTCTTTGGTGATCCCAGCATATTGCAGCATCTCATCGGGAATATTAAGCCTCCCGTTTTCGGCCATTGTCAATTTGACAATATCTTCATAATAGCGCGAAAGCATCATGCTATGTTTATGATTGTCAGGATTAAGTTTGGCAACAAAACGCTCGACTTTAGTCATCCAGGTAGAGTGGGGATAAATATTCAGACACTTATCGTAAACATCCTTTTCGACCACAAATGTCGGATCGAACGCATCTCCCATCTCCTTTTTAAAGGGAGAAGGCAGTACTACGCGCCCTTTACCGTCCAGAGTCACTGGATATATGTTCGTAAATGAGACCATCTGAATATCACTTTTCAATAGTATGTAAAAATAAGAATTTTACACAACATGACAAAACGTGACATATGGTGACACCGATTTTTTCTCAACATTTTGTTGATAAGATATCATATACCTGTTAATAACCTAATGAGAAATGTTGATAACAAAGGTAAAGCCTGAATTCGGATGGTGTGATTGTGCAGTAAATAAAAGGAACCTGTAAAAAAAAGAAAAATAGCTGAATTCATAACCAGAATGTAAATAAATATTTTTAGTGAGGTTGAATTTTAATTAAAACGGGTGAATTCTTTGTCTATTTTATTTTACTTTGGGAAAAAGATAACTTAGATGGAGGATATGGAAAATAATCAAAGGATAATACCGCTAAAGCCAATCGTTTTAAGGGATCTGGTTAAGGAGAAAAATCCCCGGCTAGCTGCCAGAATACCCTGGTTTGTATATAGGCTGATGAATAAATTACTGCATATCAGTGAAGTAAATGAAATCATCAGAAGGTATGGCGATTTGAAAGGAATTCCTTTTATAACCGCTGTGCTTGACTATTTTAATGTGAAGGTGGTGCAGCAGGGTGAAGAGAACCTTCCTGAATCGGGTCATTATATATTTGCTTCTAACCATCCTCTGGGAGGTTTCGATGGCCTGATGCTGATTAAGGTGGTATCTGATCATTTAGGCAAATCGTTATTTCTGGTGAGAGATGAGTTAACAAAAATTCCACCACTTGCCGAACTGTTTATTCCAATCAATAAGTTTGGAGATCAGCGACAGTCAGCCAGTCTTATTAATCAATCTTATGACTCAGATAATCAAATACTTATTTTCCCATCTGGGCTTGCTTCCCGAAAGATCAAAGGTGAGATTGTCGATTTGGTATGGCAGAAGCACTTTATTCAAAAATCGATAGAACACCACAGGGATGTTATTCCGGTTTTCATTAGTGGAAAAAATTCACGGTTTTTCTATTGGCTGGCTAATTTTCGCAAATGGATCGGAATCGGTGTCAACATTGAAATGTTCCTTTTACCTGATGAATTATTTAAAAACAGAGGTAAAACCTTTGTGGTCAGTTTTGGAAAACCGATACCGTTTGGCCGTTTCGATCGCTCAAAACCGGCAATGGAATGGGCTGCCGTGGTTAAAGAGGCTGTATATGAGTTGGCTAATAAATCAAACAAATAGCTTTTTAAGGGATAATTAAATGCAATTATTGTTATTTTTGAAGCTTCAATTCAACTGTTTGAAAAATGAAGGAAATAATTCTTCCCGTAGCCAGGGAGCTTATTGAAGCAGAGCTTACTGCCGATAAATTTCAACGGAAAACCAACAAAGCTGACAACGAGATTTATATTCTTACCTCTCACAACTCACCGCATATTATGCGTGAGATAGGGCGATTACGAGAACTTACTTTTCGGGCTGCAGGCGGTGGTGTCGGTGAAGAAGTGGATATCGATCATTATGACATAACTGATGATTTCCCTTATAAACAGCTGATCGTTTGGGATCCAAGCCGTCGTGAGATCCTTGGTGGATACCGGTTTATTCACTGTGCAGGACTTCCCCGGGATAAGAACGGCGAAGTACCACTGGCAACATCCCATCTTTTCAATTTTTCGGATGAATTTATTGATGATTATCTCCCATTTGTAATTGAGTTAGGGCGCTCCTTTGTACAGCCTGAATATCAGTCAAGTAAATCAGGAGCGAAAGCGCTTTTTGCCCTTGATAATCTATGGGACGGGCTTGGAGCTCTAATGATTGATCATCCCGACATCAGGTATTTTTTCGGAAAAGTGACGATGTATACTCAATATAATCAGCACGCACGGAATCTGATCCTCCATTTTTTTGAGAAATTCTTTCCTGATCCCAAGAGATTGGTTTGGCCTAAAAGACCGATGCCACTAAATGCAGATTCGGCACATATAGATCAACTTTTTTCCGGAAAAGGGTATGACGATGCCTACAAGATTCTATCCGCAGAGGTCAGGAGACACGGCGAAAATATTCCACCCCTCATTAATGCTTATATGAGTCTCACCCCTTCAATGCGTACTTTTGGTACGGTAATCAGTGATGAGTTTGGAGATGTAGAGGAGACGGGAATTTTGCTCGATATCGACGATATGTATGATACAAAAATTGATCGTCATGTATCCACCTATCTGGAGGAACTCGCTGATAAATTCGAAAACCCAAAGGTGAGATTCCAGTAACCGATTGTATCTTCTCTTTCAAGTTTGACAAGGGCTTTGTTAAAATGGGTTCCCCTGTTTGTACTTTTATGAGAGACATCTATGGCGCTAATCTTGAAATTATCCACTCCTTCCCCTGACCCGAAAATAATATCCGGTCGTGAAGTCGGTTAGGACGTCCCTGCCAGAATTCAATTTTGTATGGTTCCACCATATATCCGCCCCAAAAAAAAGGTCTGGTCACTTTATTCTCAACCCATTTATTTTGCTGATCCGACCAGAGTCGCTCCAGATGCTCCCGGTCCGGAACCTCCTGACTTTGTTTTGAGATTATAGCACTCAACCGGCTTTCATATGGACGACTGTTAAAATATTCTTCGGAGACGGCGTTGGAAGTTCTGGTCGCCAGCCCCTCTATACGAACCTGTCGTTCGAGTTCCGGCCAGTGAAACAACAATGCAACCTTTTTATTTTTACTTATTTCATTCCCTTTTCTGCTTAAGTAATTAGTGAAAAATCCAAACCCTGCTTCCGAAAAAGCTTTTAGAAGAACTACTCTTGCAGACGGAATACCATCGGGGGTCGCTGTGGAAAGGACCATTGCAGTTGGTTCAATCACCTTGGCATCAAATGCCTCATTTAGCCATATTTCGAACTGCTGCATAGGATTGCGGCTGATTTGTTGTTCATCCATCACCTTGAGTCGGTACTCTTTTCTTATATCTGCTAAATCCATAATATCGTTTTCGAATTAAACGAACTCCAAGGCAAAATTGTTGTGAATTCCTTTTTCCCCTAATCTTCTCATCGCTGAAAACCACAAAACCCTATTTTCAACCTCAGTCTCAATGGGTGACTGGTTCTGCTTCTGTTTGATAAATATCAAAATATCCCTACCTTTGTAAGGTAAATCGTATATAGATAAGTTAAATTTGTCATGGAAAATCTGGAAATGAATTCGTCAAAAGACAAAAGAAATAATCTGATTGTCATTGTTCTGTCTGCCTTACTTGTAGTGCTTGCCATCCTCTTTTTCTGGCAGCGAAATTCATATAGGGCTGATGCCGTCCTGATTAAGGCAGATAAAGATTCAATTGCATCAGAATTATCAAAAATGGTTACAAAGTATAATTCAATAAGGTCAGAGAACGATTCGCTGAATAAGACAATAAGTTATGCCCAGACCAAAGTAAAAGATCTATTAACAGAGGTTGTTCAGGTAAAAAATGTTAGTTATCAGCAAATTACAAAATACAGGCAGGAAGTGACTACGCTGCGCAACATCATGCGTGATTATATTATACAGATCGACAGCCTTAATCAAAAAAACCAACGTCTTATGGCTGAGAATGTGAATGTTAAACAGGAAGTTACACAGGTTAGGACGGTAAACCAGCAACTCGAAACGGAAAAGAAGAAGCTGGAGCAGACCGTTACCCTTGCAGCTCAGCTAGAGGCTACCGCTTTGAGGGCATCGGGTATCACTGCCAAGGGTAAGGAGATGGTCAAATCGGGCAAAATTGAAAAAGTTAAAATAGATTTTACCTTAAGCAAAAACCTGACGGCAAAACGTGGGGCAAAAAATATTTATGTCAGAATCCAGCGACCCGACCAAATCTTGCTAATGAAGTCTGATAAAGATCTATTTAAGTTTGAAGACATGAAAATACCTTTTTCCGCAATGCGCGAGGTGGAATACGAAGGAAGCGAACTCCCGGTGAGTATCTACTGGGATAACTCAAAAGAGTCGCCACTTATTGCCGGCAAATATACCGTAGATGTATTTGCAGATGGCAGGAATATTGGTACAACCTCATTTGATGTGAAATAACCTTGCTCATTTATCTTATGGCTGGCAATTTGTGCGATTTTTTTTGCAATCACAGGCTGGCTATTGTCCTTTTGTAAGGTAGTCAATCCCTCTTTTTGAACATTTAACAATTATTTTCAATTATTTTACAATTCTTTAACTTAAAAAATTTGGCAGGTTGTGTCAACAGCCTTACATTTGTATTACATTTTTTTTCATAAGTTTAGGTTTAGTTAGGTTAGTTAGTTTGGTTAGTTTTAGTAAAAGGATGGAGCCGCCCGGTTCCGTCCTTTTCAATTTTATAAGGTTCATGTAAAACTCATACTTAGGGATCAATAGTCTTAATATGCATCTATTGAATCTCTTTTCCACTTAATAATTCCAGTCCATGCAATTTAAACATTAGTTTGTATATTTGACCTTGATTCCGAAATTGCTGAAAAGCTTTAAAGCGATCAAATGAAAGGCAAACAGGAATTATTAACAACATCCATAAAATTCATTAATCAGAATTTATCAGGTTATGGCAAAACTAACACAGGAAATGAAGGAGATGATTGCAACACAACAATGTTTTGTTGCAACAGTAAGTACTGCAGGGATTCCCAATAATGCCCCCAAACGTTCGACCAGGGTTTTTGATGATGAGACCCTCATCTTCAACGAAGGGACTGGTGGCACAACCTACCGGAATATTTTGGATGGCTCCAAAGCTGCAATTGCAGTGGTTAACAGAGAAATATTGGATGGTTATCGGTTTTTGGGAACTCCTGAGGTGGTGTCAGGTGGAGAAATTTATGAAAGAGCAGCAGAAGCTTCCCTCAGAGCTGGTATGCCGAAACCTAAAGCAGTTATGCTGATTCATATCGATGAAATATACAGTCTGAAGCCTGGCCCGGGAGCTGGTAAGAGAATCGACTGATTTTGCAGAACTCATTCCAAACCTGTTTTACAGAACAAAAGCCTCCAATAAAATGGGGGCTTTTCTCTTGTTTTGCAGATTTGATCTACCATTTTTGAAATTTAACCGTATCAAACACACACATAGGAGAATAAACTATTAACAGTTGTCAATATTTTGGTTGATCTTCAGCGTTTTTTCAATTTATCTTGCACTGTGAATTTTAGGAGGCATCCAAATCATTAACTATTTTAATGTGAGTGGCTTTCCTGATCTCCGAATATTTTTATTGATTTCTTAAATTGTCTATCATGAAACCTGTATACTTCTGTATTTTAATCCTGTTTTTGCCTGCTTGTGCCTTTTCGCAACCCCGGGAACGTCGCGCAAAGTATGATATTTCCAGGGAGCGGGTACTTTATACCGTTGGATATACTCACTTAGACTCTGAGTATGAGTGGGATTATAAAACTACGGTCAGTGAGTATCTTAAAAATACGATGGAGGAGAATTTCCGGTTGTTCGAAAAGTATCCTGATTATATTTTCAATTTTACAGGCTCCCGCCGCTACCATTTAATGAAGGAGTATCATCCGGAATTATACGACAAGCTAAAGAGCTATATCAAAAAAGGGAGATGGTATGTTGCCGGTTCTTCAGTTGAAGAGGGGGAGGTTAATGTTTCTTCATCGGAGTCGGTTATCAGGCAAGTCCTTTACGGGAATAACTATTTCAGAAAGGAATTCGGGAAGGAGAGTTCCGACTATATGCTACCCGACTGTTTTGGATTTGTGGCTAACCTCCCTTCCGTTTTACAACATGCAGGGATGATTGGCTTCTCAACTCAAAAACTCACTATTCCAAATCTGGCTACAGCCATTCCACTCCCTTTCAACGTAGGAGTCTGGAACGGTCCCGATGGAAAAGGGCTGGTGTCGTGCCTTGATGCTACCGACTATGACGGCGACCTGATGCCCCGCCTGGATATTGACAAGTATTGGGATCACAGACTGGCAGATGATACCAGAAAATATGGGATCACCTTTGATTATCGATACTATGGATGTGGAGATATGGGTGGAGGATTACGTGAAAGGGATGTGATCAATGCCGAAGGGAGCCTGAGCAATCCCGATAGTAAAATTAAGGTTTTACTCACCTCTTCTGACCAGATGTACAAGGATATTACCCCTGAAATCAGAAAAAAACTTCCTGTTTATTCAGGTGACCTGTTCCTGGTTGAGCATAGCGCCGGCTCATTGACTTCCCAATCTTATATGAAAAGGATGAACCGTAAAAACGAGGTTCTCGCCCAGGCATCAGAACAATTGGCATCCATGGCTAGTTTCCTGACAAACGAACCCTATCCGTTTAAAAAACTAAATAATTCCTGGGAATTGGTTCTGGGAAGTCAGATGCACGATGTGCTCCCCGGGACTGCCATTCCAAGTGCTTTTCAGTTGGCCTGGAATGATGAGTTTATAGCCCAAAACGGATTTTCAGCAGTTTTAAAAAACTCAATCAATCAGGTATCATCGCAACTTAATACCCAAACAAATGGGAGAGCCATTGTCGTTTATAATCCTGTGTCAACTGAGCGGGAAGATGTTTGTACTGCGGAATTGGAATATGGTGTGATGCCCCCGCATATCAAGGTTTTTGATGCCCGGGGAAAGGAAGTGCCGTCACAAATTGTTGCCCGTAATAACGGGAAGGTAAAACTTGTGTTCATTGCACGCGTCCCTTCAATGGGCGTGGCTGTTTATGATGTACAGGAATCACTGACCGCAGACAATCTAAAAACATCCTCTCTTTTGATTGAACCAAATGTGATGGAGAACGAGTACTACAAAGTAACCTTGAATGACGATGGAGATATTTCATCTGTTTTCGATAAAAAGTGCAACAGGGAGTTACTTGCTAACCCATCACGCCTGGAGTTCCAGCGTGAAACACCAAAGAAAGAGCCTTCATGGAATATGTTCTGGTACGACCGGAAAAATCCCCCCTTTGATTTTATGAATAAAGATGTCACCATAAAAATGGTTGAACACGGGCCGGTACGTGTTGCCTTCGAGGTTACCAGGAAGGGGCAGAACTCTTATATTAAGCAAATCATTAGTCTTTCTGCCGGAGCTGCGGGCAAGAGAGTTGAGGTGTCAAATGTAATTGACTGGCAATCAACGGGTGTTTGTCTGAAAGCATCGTTTCCTTTTGCCGCCGAAAACGAGAATGCAACATACAATCTTGGAGTTGGCGCTGTTCAGAGGAAAACCAATCATGAATTTAAATTTGAAGTTCCATCAAAAATGTGGCTGGACCTTACCGATAAATCGGGGAAATTTGGAGTCTCACTTCTTGAGGATTGCAAGTATGGTTCAGATAAACCCGACAACCACACCTTACGTCTGACTTTGCTTTATACGCCATCTGCCAAACTTTGTCCGACCTGGCTTTATCAATCCACTCAGGATTGGGGAATTCAGGATGTAAAGTATGGATTGTACAGCCATAGCGGCGATTGGTCGCAAAGTGAAACGCAATGGCAGGCTGAGTTTTTAAACAAACCGTTACTTGCCTTCGAGTCACCAAAACATGCAGGTAAAGCTGGTTCTCAATTTTCGATGTTGACTATCAACTCTCCAAAAGTTGGAGTGATGGCTCTTAAAATGGCGGAGGCAGGAGACTATTATATTGTCCGTGTGAATGAGCGATCTGGCCATGACATCTCAGGAGTAAACCTTAAATTTCCCGTAAAAATTCTGGATGCCTATGAAGTCAATGGGCAGGAACAAAAGATCGGGACCGCTTCCATCACCGGCAATTCGATTAACTTCGATCTTTCGCATTATACGCTTCGCAGTTTTGCCCTAAAACTGGCACCCCAAAGTAAGGTGTCCTTCAACCAGTCAACCATCGATTTGCAGTACGACCAGGATGTGATGAGTTTCGATAACAACCGAACAGATGGAAATATGATGCCTGTTTACGATCCAACTGATCATGGAAATGTCTGCAATTACCCTGCGGAGTTGATCTCTGAAGATTTGGTCAGCGAAGGTGTGAAGTTCAAAATGGGCTCTACCAAAGACCTGCAAAAAAATGTTGTTTCATGTAAAGGACAAGAGCTTAAACTCCCTTCCGGTGATTTTAATAAGATTTACTTTCTGGCTTCAGCAACAACTGAAACATCAGGAACCTTTATCGTGAATGGAAAGGCTGTAAATCTGAATATTGGAAACTGGAGGGGATTTATCGGACAACATTACGACCGACAGTTTGATCTTGACGGCTTTACTGTTAAAAGTGTGAAAGAACCCTTTCTGAAAAACGATAACATTGCATGGTTTGCCTCGCACTGGCACTTCGGATATCCGACCAGGAATGAGCCATACAGTTATTCTTATATCTTTAAGTACGAAATTAGTTTGCCGCCGCATTGTAATACGATTACTTTGCCTAATAATCCTAAAATCAAGGTGTTCGCAGTAACAGTAGTCACAAAAGTGGAGGATGAGGTTCAAAGCCTCCAGTCACTCACCGACGATTTTAAGGATTGCAAGCCGTATCTCCTGAGAAATGCCGGTAATTAAATTTAAACAGTAAGCGTCGCAAATCATTTAAACAAACTCGACAATAAATTATTCTTATTACTTATAAAAAACAAGGAGAAAAAAACGGAAAGTTATATTTGAGAGTCAATAAAAAGCTGTAATTTCGAAATAATTAGTGGACTTAATTTCCTTAAATTAAAGCTACCTGAAATGAAGCTAAGTAGTTGTTCTAAGTTAGTTTGTTTCGTGATTCTGAATATTGGTTTGTTGGTTACCGCTAATCGTGCAAATTCAATTCTCCCGGCCAGCGCATCATTAATTACAACCCAACTTTCCAATCCCAAAAATAGTGGAGCTACTGTATACCCATATGAATTTACAGGAATGCAGGGTACACTCGTTCGCCTTAATGTCAAATTAGCCTATAGTTTGTCTGGTGCTTCACCTGTTTCATTAAAATCTAAAACAATTTATTTTGAGATTAGTCTGAATGGTATCTGGCAACGAATTGATGAAGATGGAATTACGACGACCAGCACTTTGACTAATACTTCCGGATTGGGTGAAAACTATTATATCATTCCTGACAATCTGGCTAAAGGGACCTATGATCTTCGGGCTGTTTTTAGTGGTGACAGTGAATATGCTGCCAGCTTATTGATGGGAAAATTAACTGTTAATGAGCCAGTTAATGAGCTTATTTCAATTCCGAATGATAATTCCGGATATACCGGTGAAAGAGTCGCATTAATTCTTGTACATGGGGATGGAGTGGATGAAGACACGAGCCAACCGTTGAACAGATGGGATACCTTCATCAATTTTATTACTCAAAATAAAAGCCTCTTCAAGGAGTTTGATATTTATCGTTGGCGTCATACAACGGCAATTCCTATCGGGTTTAATGGAACGACAGGTAATGCAAAGCAGCTGGCAAAGGATCTGGCAATTTTAGGTAACAAAAAAATCATTTTCGTGGCACACAGTCAGGGCGGCTTGATCTGCCGCTCCTTTATGAATAGCAGTAATCCACAAACAAATGTTCTGGGCCTGATAACTCTTGCAACTCCTCATCATGGCTCCCCTTTTGCAGTTCCGGATTGGGACGGTATTATGTGGGCACGAAAAGTGGGAACAAGTGGACTGAGCGGAGGCAATCTCTTTAATGAACTGATTGTCTCTCAGACAACCAGTGGCACATTGTCATCCATTCTTGGCTTATCTGATTTTACATATGATCGTATGGGCTCGTTAAATCTGGCCTGGGACAATCAAGACGAGGCTATAAATCTAAATGGAAATGCAAGTTTCCCACTTGCTACCTTCTCAAGCCCAACTGGCTTTGTGGAATTATCTTCCAATGATTTTAATACAATAAGTAATCCATCTGTAATTGATCAGACGATTCTTTATTCTGCTGAAGCTAAGAATCAATTCGGAACTTTAAAGAGGTTAAATGAGACCGAAAAGTTTAAAGATAAGATCATCACCTATGGATGCTTCGACGATAATTTGAGTGATAACAGAAGCTTCGGAGAATTATTGGTTATATTCAGTTTTTTTAGTGAACATGACCAATTAAAAATAGTAACCAAATTTTTATCTGATTTTGGAGAGATTGCAAATCCCGGAAGGACATATTATGCAAATGATGGGCTGGTGCCACTCCAAAGCGCGTTATTCCTTGATATTTCCGGAGGAACTCAGTTTTCAACCAATGTATCTGGTGTAGTTCAGTCAAATGCTTCAGTTGAAAGTAAGCGACAGGTGAAGTTACAGCGGATCTTTTATGGGAGCAGGGACGGAATAAGAGATCACCTTGATCTGCTCGATGCTTCACTCACCAATGCAAATACCTTAAATTACTGGAATACTTTGGCAAACGATATCCGTTCATTTCTACCAGTTACAGATAATATTCCCCCCGTTGTTTTATATAACACGGCCAGGGGGCAGTCGTTTTCTTCAAATAGTGCTTTGGATATTGATTTCACAGACAATATCGCTCTGAATAATATCTGGTATCAGATCGATTCCAATAGTGACTTAAATTCATCCAACTGGCATTTATTAACCGGCGACGGGATAAATACATTGTCTGGCTCACAAAACAACAGTGGTACTTCATTATTAACCGATTGGAAGATTAGTGATACCGATTGGGGCGCCCTGGCTCATGGCATCCATGCCCTCTATTTTAAAGTTACTGACGATGCCGGAAATACCTATATCACACCTGATCAGGCGACCGCTTTTTCGTTTGAGAAAATGAATTCAGCTCCCACCAAACCCGTATTAATTACCCCTGTCAGTAATGAGATTCAGGATGAGAGCATGCCAATCATTTTCAGGTGGAGTGCATCAACCGATGCCGACAATGATCCTCTGGTTTACAGAATTCACATCCTGGGAAATGGGAAAGATACTACAATCAGCAATATACCACAGAACACCTATACCTTGCCGGCCAAAATCCTCAATAAAGCATCCGTTTACAGTTACAACATCACGGTTTCTGATGGCATGCTCGAAAATGTAAGTCAGGATGGAACAATCAATACAACTCCAAATCAAATGACTCCTGGCGAAACAAGTTTTATTTCACCCGTCAACAATGCTGATAATGTGGAATATAGTTCAGTTCAATATGCCTGGACTTCATCACTGAATGCCAAAATATACCAACTTCAGATAGCTGCAGATCAAAATTTTGGTCAAAATATAAAAGACTTGACAGTTACCAGGAGGGATACCTCAATTACTCTGAATGGGAACCGAACCTACTACAACCGTGTCAGAGGAAAGAACGGCGATATTTATGGTCCATGGTCGGCCATATTGCTATTTGGAACTAAAGATAATCCGCCATCCGGATTTCAATATTTATCACCCACCATGGACCAGGAAGTTTCTTTGGATAAAGGAGATATCCTGATCGAAACAACGATACCCACTGATGTCGATAATGATTTAGTTACCAAGAAAATCCATCTGACAGGAACTGGCCTCGATACGCTCATTCAAATCGATGCAACAGTAAGAATATGCTCTGTTGAAACGGCAAAATTAAAACCAAACACCCAATATAGGATAAACAGTGAAGTCTCGGATGGGAAATTGTCGACAGTAGTTCCTGAATTAAGATTTAAAACTGCTGTAAACACTGCTATTGGTGAAGTCAAACTCAGCGATCTGGTCCGAATATATCCAAATCCCACACAAGACGTTGTATATGTTGAATTTCAGCCAACAAATCCTGTATTCATCACGATTGATATTTATGACATCACCCGAAAACTAATTGAACAACATTCAGAGCAGGCATATGAAAGCTTCAGGAAAACGCTTGATCTTGGAAAACTTCCAGCTGGTACCTATCTGATCAGGATTATTTTAAAGGAGAATGGTGGGAATACTCAGCAAAGAACAATAAAAATAATCAAATATTAAGGTAAGGTTAGCCATTTATTGAAGATGGCTCCCATCACATCCCAGCATTGTGTGGTATTGGTCACTGCGGAGCCAGTGTTGTAACTGTAATTGTCCCAAAAAAGCCAGTCATTATTTGAACCCGCCAACGTTTCGAGGTGAGTTGTTGTAAGTGCAACTCTCCCTTTTCCGTAGGTGTAACGAACCAGATCGGCTTTCCCGATCGCCGAACTTGAAGAGAATATTCCTGCAGTGTAAATATGGGCCCCTTGTACTGCATCTGTTGGAATTGTAGGATAACCACCTCCGTAATACATCACATTCAATGTTCCGAATTCCCCGATTACTGCATCTCCGCTGAAGGTCACCGGTGTTAGTTTATACCCGGGCCAGGCAATAATATCGGTAATCGGGCCAGTCTCCTTGCCTGAAAAAATGGCCAAAGGATAGGTGGTGCTCTTACCCGACCACACCACTGTTGATGCGGCATAGAATGCACCGGCACAAATACCATAGTAACTTCCACCTGCGCTGATAAAGTTCCGGATATTGGATTCATATCCCGATAATCCCATTTTGTAACCGTATGCATCCCCGCCGGGAAATGTGACAACTTTGAAATTGGCGGTGGTAAGTCGTCCCTCTTTAACTTCCTGAAAACGTATTGCAAGGGGCAAATGACCACAGTTTTCGATCCCTCTGCCCACGCCTGGGAGTAATCCCGACCAGGCGCCGCCATTGATGGTATGCTGGGCAATTACTGCCACTCTTGATCCTGCCGGATTTACTGAAGAATTTATCGAAGGAGCAACAGGGTTGCCATTGTAAGCCCAGTTAATCATCCTGCCCAACATGATCCAGGCGCCCGAAGAATTCGTGTGAACGCCACCCATGGCCCAGTTATCCCAAATGGTCCAGTCGGTTTCTGAATCTCCACGTAATTCCAATGTAAAAGAGGTTAGAATTAGTCTTCCTGTTCCGTATGGCTGTCTGACAATAACAGGAAGACCAGACGAGTTGGTCGCGATTATGGTTGCAGTGGAAGGAGTTGACGAGAAGTAACCTCCTCCAAAAGAGTGCCACGCCTCCTGTGATCCGCTACCAAATTGTGAATCGCTTATTGTGAAGCTCTTTTTCCCGATCTGATTCGTGACATTGTTGTAATTACCTGAATAGATGCTTAGTGTTCCATTATTTTTGGATGCATAATTCGACCCTGCCTCCTCTGCCACCAAACCTCCTCCGCCAGAAACAAAAGCACGTATCGCATTCTTCACCGAGGTTTGGTTCAGTACCCCGCTATCAGAGTAGTGACCTGCACCTGAAGTCTTCCCGTCTTCACCGGGAGGTATAATAAGCACATCAAAATTTGACCTGGTCAAACGTCCGGCAATAATATCAGCACTTGTTATTGCCATTGGATTATAACCCATCGAAGCTACAGCCCTAAAAAGGGCCAGAATGGTACTCGATTCAGCACCTGTTCCACTGTAAATCCCAATTTTAAGTCCGGTGGTTGTTATCGATAGTGATTTAAGATTTACCCCGTCGGTCACCTTGCCCTGATGATAACCTTTATCAAGGTTGTCATCTAATTTGGAACACGCCAGTAAGAATAAACCAAGTGTAAATGCTGCCAGGTAAATCTTTTTCATCTGGTTTAGTTTTTAATGAATTCCCTATCAAATAGCTTATAACGAAGATAATATAAAATGGGATTCAAAAACATCAAAGATTCAGTAGGATCAACTTTTTATTTGATGAGCGTCTTTTGCTGTAAATAAGTTAATGAATCGAAGAAAGCCCTCGTCTTTGGCAAAGCCGAAAATGCAGATTGAAGATGGTCGAGGTTCCCTAAACTTACCAGCTGGACATTTCCATTCAATTGTTTCATGTGGCGATAGGCAAACATTGCATCCATGGGTGAAACGTCTTTATCTGCTGATCCAAAATAGATCCGGAATATGACGGACGGTCTCCAGCCGTAGGTTTGATTCTCAGCTAACCGATCAGTAAACCAGTCCTGTTTGCCAGATTTTAAGTCATTCAGAATTGCTTTGGTATACAGACGATCGGCATGTTTTGGGAGCTGATTCATCATCTGACGATAACTATGGTTTCCGTCGAAAATTTGGGGAACGATTGAATCATATGGCGCCTGAAGAATTGAATTAAGTGGTTCTTTATAAATATGACAGTAGGAATTGGCCAGATAACCCAGGTAAAAAACACTGTTATTTTCAATCGCATAGGGTATGCTTATCTCTTTAAGATTATAAGCGCCGACAATGGATGAGGTCCCAATGAGCTGTAAGCCACTGACAGGATTTTTTTCAATATATCGGTGAACTGCTGCAGTCGCATGACCTCCCTGGGAAACCCCCACTAAAAACAGATTGTTTATCTCGTTGCCAGTAAATGTCTTACAAATATTTGAGCCTATATTTAAAAAATCGACAACGGCATTTACGGTTGTTTCAACATGTAGATAAGTGTGAACTTCATTCGAAACGCCGAATCCGATATAGTCAGGTATCAGACATAGGTATCCTCCACCGGCAAAAATGGCCGCTATCCCTAAACCTTCTTCTCTTGAAGGTTTTGATGGGGCATCGGATCTGTCATTATTGGTTCCATGCTGGTAGCATACGACACCTTTGATCTTCTTATTTCTCGGTATGGCCATCAACCCAGAAACTACTGTTCGCTTATTATTTTCATCCTTAGTAAAATAGGTGATCTTAAACAACTCAATCCCGTTGGTGATGTTAATTTTATCAGTAGGCTTTATTTTTTTGACAAAGAACCTGATTACCGGCCCGGGATAGGTTCCTTTCGCCTCAATTCTGATGTTTTCTAATCCGGGAGCTGGTTTGATCAGCTTGCTGATCCTTATTCGCGGAAAACAACTTTCCAGTAAAAATAATAAAAGCAGGAGTTTTAATATCTTGGTAGTCATTGAGGTAAATTAATACGACCGGATAAAGCTCAAAAGATCTTTGAACATTTACAATATTAAGCAATTATTTTGTGATTGTGTTTACCCCAATTATTCATACTTCCCATAATTGTATTCTTAACTGTGCTCATCCCAATTATTTTCAGGAACAATTGGTTGATCAAATCGATTCTCATTTTGGTGCCGGGTTAAGGAATGAACTTAAAGAACAGAAAATTAATAAAATACCTAAACTGAAGCGATCTCAGAACCTTATCTTCGGAACTTGGCCTGAGTAGGAAATTTAACCTAAGGCCAAAACCTTCTTACCTTATTTTTCAACCAGATTACCCCTGTTCGATCTTCCTACTTACACCACCCGCAAAATTCTTTGCGAATTGACTATTTTAGCAGCAAAATCTGGTCATTGTTTAGTCGTCTTATTAAATGAATTTTGTGATGTCAAAGCTTTTTTCGCCACTTCAGATTAAAGATATTCAATTTAAAAACAGGTTGGTTGTTTCGCCCATGTGCCAGTACTCTGCTGAAGATGGATTTGCCAATGATTGGCACCTTGTCCATTACGGGAGTCGTGCAGTTGGTGGCATTGCTCTGATCATTCAGGAGGCCACAGCTGTATCACCCGAAGGGCGAATTACACCGGGAGATTTAGGTCTGTACAGCGAAGAGCACGTGGAAAAGTTACAATCCATCACCCGCTTTATTCGTCATCAGGGAGCTGTGCCGGGTATCCAGCTGGCCCATGCGGGAAGAAAAGCCAGCTGTGATTTACCGTGGAACGGAGGAGTTCAACTCAGGGAAGATAATGGTGGATGGAAGAACATTGCACCCTCAGCCCTTCCATTCAATCCTGAAGAGGATGTTCCACTGGCTTTGGATCGCGATGGTATCTTAGGGGTAATATCAGCTTTTAAAAGTGCAGCCCAAAGGTCTTTGCAAGCAGGTTACGAAGTGGTTGAGATACATGCAGCCCACGGTTATCTGATTCATCAGTTTCTTTCACCACTAAGCAATCACCGGATTGATCATTATGGCGGAAGTTTTGAAAACAGAATTCGACTGCTGCTGGAGATTGTGCAGGCTATTAAGTCGGTCTGGCCCGAGAACTTCCCTTTGTTTGTCAGGATATCGGCTACCGATTATGCCGAGGGGGGTTGGAATGTTGATGAGGCAGTTCAACTTTCGGCGATTTTAAAAATGAAGGGGGTCGACCTGATTGACTGTTCATCAGGAGGTCTGGTCCCCAATGCGAAAATCCCTTTTGGTCCGGGTTATCAGGTCCCCTTTGCCGCGAGAATAAAAAGAGAAACGGGTATCCTTACCAGCGCCGTCGGATTGATAACTGAGACCCACCAAGCTGAAGATCTCCTGGAAGTGGGTGCGGCTGACCTCATTTTGCTGGGCAGAGAATCGCTCAGAGAACCCTATTTCCCGTTCAAAGCTGCAAGTGGTTTAGGAGCCGAGATCGGCTGGCCGCTACAATATATAAGAGCTAAATTGAGATAACAATTACTAAATATTATAGGAATATATTTCAGGATCGGAAATAATCATTCCGGCACCTGCAATTGCACCCGTCGTTTCATCAATTAAAATCAGGCTACCGGTAATCCGGTTTTCGCTGAAATCATCATATTTCAAAGGCTTTAAGGTTGTGATTGTGATATGGGCAATATCGTTGATGCTTGCGGTTTTATCAGTTGTGCTATTTTCGAGTGTGTTGATATCCACCTTGTAACGGATATCTTTTATTACGGCAGAAGTCTCGCTGGTTAAATGACGTACCGTGTAATTACCTCCTATTTTCAGTGGTTTTTCATTCAGCCAGCAAATATGCAACGTGATGGTTGAACTGTAACGTGGATATTTGGCACTTCGTTTAACGAACATATCACCCCGGCTAATAGGTATATTACCATCCAGACGTATGGTTACCAGCTGAGGTGTAAACACTTCAGTCAATTCGTCGGTTTCTGCCTCTATTGCTTTGATTGTGGCGAGTTTGTTTGCGGGCAATGCCAGAATCGTATCACCGACTCTAAATGAACCACCTGAAACTAGCCCGGAATAGCCAATATAGCCGGGAAATTTCTCAACCACCGGTGGTACAACATTTTGAACCGGGAACCGGGCCGGCAGCACATTCCAATTGGTGTTTACAGGACTCTTTTCAAGCAGGTGCAATAATGTTTCTCCGTTGTACCATGGAGTTTTAGCCCATCGATGGTTTATGTTACCGCCTTCAGGGGCATAAATCGGGATCAGATCTGTTTTATTCAGATTCAGCTTTAAAACAATCTCTTCAAATTCTCTTTTGATGGTATTGAACATCTCCTCGGAGGAATCGACAAGGTCTATTTTATTAATAACGACAATCACATATGGAATTTGGAGCAATGAAGCGATTTTTAAGTGACGTCTTGTATTTGGTGTGATACCAAAACGTGTGTCAACCAGGATGATCGCTGCATCGACCACCGATGCTCCTGTCACTGAGCCTGGTGTGTACCCGATATGTCCGGGAGTCTCCACAAAGCTGAATTTACGCCGGAGAGTTTTAAAATGAGAGTAATCAACTTCAATAGAATTTTCATATTCCTGCTCAGCAAGAGGTGTGATGGAAAACGGTGCTTTTTTCTCATTCTCAACTTTCCGCTGCTTAATGCGATCTTTTGCAGACACCCTTTGATCTTCAGGAATCGATTTGTTGTTAAACAATGCTTTGATCAGGCTGCTTTTCCCGTAGCCCGGACTTCCGGAAATGGTGAAACGGAGTGGTTCTTTTTGGGGGTAAGCGGTAAGCAGACTTTCTTCCGTTTTTAGTACTGAAGAGGAGGGAATAATTTTTAATTTAGATATATCTGTTTGTTGCAACATGGTCTTTAATTTTTAGTCATTTCTATGAGACAAATAAAAGGGATTTTAAAGGGTTCTAAAATCCCCAGTTACAGGTAAATTAAATACCATGTTTATGGTAGGAATGAATTTCGAATTTTCCGTTTTGTAGAATTGCATCCCAATGGCAACCTAAAGGATGAAATTTTACCAACCGGTAATTATTATTCTCCCGGATGACCCGGATTTAGGGGATGTTGATTTCGTAAATTCAGGATCTTGTAAAGCCGAGGCATGCACCGGCTCTTGCATGTTTCAAATTATAATTTAGACCTTTAAATTCTCCACGTTTCTGTGCTGAACGGCAATGATTGGCATCTGATCCCCGGTATTTCTCAATACAGCGGTAAAATTGCTCTTAAAAGCTTTGGATTTAAAGTTCTTTGCAATAATTATTCTTAACATAGCTCCGATGATTCAGGTCGGAGGCGCACCTATAGATTCAAAAATAGACCGGTTGACTCAAAAGTGCCAAAAAATTACCACCCGGAAGAGTAACTTTTGTGTTCCGGTCAGAAAATTGCTCCCTTTTAGGAGAATTACTTTCTTCCATAACAGAACTCTGAAAGATAGCTTCTGAAATTTAAAACCAATCATGGGCGCTTCCTTCCATTTGAACTGTGACTTTAAGGATCAGAAATAAAAACTGCCCATACAATACCTAATTGATCAGGACTGCAAGGGCAGATTTTGTTAAGACAGACCACTTTTAATTGATTTTGGCAGTAGGCGTCGCCGGTACATTTTGTCCTCGTCCCGGATAACGTGATTGTAAATCTGCATAAATTGTTTTCATGCCAGGTTCGCCGGCTTTTGCTGCCCCTTTAAGTGCATTATAAAAAATCAGGGCTGCACTGTAGGCTTCACTTCCCGTTAACAATGTGGTGTCATCCAGTTTCTCAACCAATTGCTGTAACGGATTAAGTACTCTTTTTAGGTTGTTAAAGCCATTGGTATCCTTTTCAAATTCGGCCAAATCCAGGAAATTGGGGACTACTTTGGGATTCTGTCTGGCATACTCTAAAGCTTTGGTTACGAATGCAAAAGATTTGTCACCCATTTTTGGGAGTGTACGCCGATCATCGGCAGTGAGGTTAAACAATTCAGGGAGATTTTCATTAATTATTCCAATAGCCTTATTAATGTTGGCCATTGCTTCAGGGTTAATCACAAATGAGGCTTTGTTTTCCATATTTCTTAAAATTTAGTTTAAATAAAGATAATACGGGTCATATAAATTACACTATAATAATCGGTTATAATCGTTTATAAATGTTTATAAACGATTACGAATGGATAAGTAATTTTGGGGATGAATTTTACCAAAATCTAAAACAAAAATGGCCAAGACCATCAGGTTTTAGCCATTCCTTACTAATCTGTTAATTGGAAGTTAGCCTCTTTTTCATTCATGTTACGAAAATCTCGCTCGTAGTGCTACCTTGTTCACTTTACCTACACTGGTTTTATCTATTTTTTCTATTCGTTGGATTTTTAATGTTATTGCCTCGCGCGGTAATACCCCCGAATCGACACTTGCTTTAACTACCTGAATGATATCCCGGTCGTCAAAGCTAACATCCTCCCTTGTAACGATTATGGCCAATGGTATTTCTCCCCAGGTGGCATCTGAAAATCCAATGACGGCAACCTCTGAAATGCCTTCGTGCCTGGCAATAACATCCTCGATCTCAAGTGAACTAAGCCATTCTCCACCGACCTTAATCACATCCTTGGTCCGGTCAGTGATCCGGATACTCCCATTTTGATTGACACACGCCACATCGTTGGTATGCATCCAACCCCCTTCCCACAGCTTTTCGGAATGAACATGATCTTTTAAGTAGCCCTGGGTTAAATAAGGGGAACGGACAACGATTTCACCAGATGTCTTATCATCATAAGGTACATCGTTCCCTTCCCGATCAACTACCCTCATTTGGGCCAGTCCGATAGGAATACCTGTTCTGCAACGGATGTCAGCCTGCTCTTCAATCGGGAGGTTCGACTCTTCTTCGGTTAGTTGAGAGAGCGATAACACAGGACATGTCTCCGACATTCCATAACCACCAAAAACATCAATCCCTCTTTTTAAAGCCTCAATAGCAAGAGACCGGGACAATGCGGCTCCACCAATAATGCAGGTCCATCGGGAGAAATCACAATCGATGGAGGTAGGATCTTTTAAAAGCATAGTTAATATGGTTGGAACACAATGGCTGAAGGTCACCTTATGTGTTTCGAGGAGTTTTAAAAGCATTGCCGGAATATATTTCCCGGGATAAACCTGTTTAATCCCTAAATAAGTTGCGATATAAGGAATTCCCCATGCATGTACATGGAACATTGGGGTGAGCGGCATATAGATCGATTCGCGGTGAAGTCGCCCCTGTACTTTGGTTGAGGTCAAGGCTACTGTAGTGGAGAGGGTATGAAGTACCAACTGCCGGTGTGAAAAATAAACGCCTTTGGGAAGTCCTGTTGTTCCTGTGGTATAAAATGTAGTTGCCCGCGTGTTTTCGTCAAATTCAGGAAAATCAAACTCGGGGGATGCTTCGGAAACCATTTTTTCATATTCCCCTTCAAATTCAAAGTGATTTTTTACAACCTCACCTCCCTCATCTATCAGTATGAATTTTCTCCCTTCAGCAATCCGCCCCCTGATCCCTTCCAGTAAAGGGAGAAATTCAGCATGACAAATAATCACATCATCCTCTGCATGTTCTATTGTGTATACCATTTGCTCCTGCGAAAGACGCACGTTAATGGTATGAAGCACGGCCCCCATCATCGGAATGGCATAATAGGCTTCAAGATACCGGTTCGAATCATAGTCCATTACAGCAACGGTACTCCCCTGCGTTACTCCGATCGAAGATAAAACGTTGGCCAGCCGGTGCACCCTCTCCTGCCAGGTTTTATAGGTCAAGGTAAGCTGGTCCCGGTAAACGATCTGCTGATCAGGATTATTCGCCAATGGAGAGAGAAACAGTTGTTTAATCAGTAAGGGATACTCATACGCCGATTTTGTTTTTTCGATCAAATTACTCATGGTATATAAAGTTTAATTGGATGCTATTACAGTAGTTAGTCATCTGAACAGGTAAACAAACAGAAAAGTTTTCGGCGAAAGTTAAGATAAATGCAAAGAAGTGAATTTTTATTGATTCAGGCAATCCACCGGTAGGAGAACAAGTTTAAAAGGGTATGGTCCGGAATTAGCCGAATCTGAAACTTCTCCTTTACAAAATCTTTATATGAGTTCCTTATATCCTTATAAAACCCTTATAGAATCGATATCATATTTGTATCATTCAAAATGATATGATATGAAGACATTGATTTTTTTAACAGAATTTATTGGCACATCTGAAAAGATCGGTTCCGCCCGGTTTGAAATGAATAGTATCACATGGTATTTCCTGGGCGGTATAATAGCAGTTTGCCTCTTTGGTTACCTGATTTACGCGCTCTTAAAACCTGAAAATTTATAAATTCTTATCTATGAAAACTTTAGATTTTATTCAAATCTTACTTTTTATTGCTTTAGTCATAGGACTTACCCCTGTTTTAGGAACATTCATGACGAGGGTATTTACAGGTGAGAGGCACTTCATGCACCCGGTTTTTAGTTGGCTTGAAAAATTAATATATAAAATGTCCAGGATAAATCCGAAGGAGGAAACAAACTGGAAGTCGTATACTGTTAGTTTATTGTCTTTTAATCTTATCGGAATCGTATTTTTATTTCTGATACAAAGGATTCAGTCACATCTGCCCTTAAACCCTGCACATCTTGCAAATGTTTCGTGGCATTCTTCACTGAATACTGCAATTAGTTTTGTAACCAATACCAATTGGCAGGGATATGCCGGAGAGACAACGCTCAGTTATTTTGTTCAAATGATCGGACTGACGGTACAGAATTTCGTAAGTGCGGCAACCGGAATCGCTGTTATTGTTGCCCTCCTGCGCGGTTTGTCACGCAAAACAACCGACAAAATCGGAAATTTCTGGGTTGATCTTACCCGGTCGACTTTATATATTCTTTTACCACTATCAATTCTGTTTGCCATCGTTTTGGTAAGCCAGGGAGTCATTCAGAATTTCAATTCATACGAAACGGTGCAAACGCTACAGGGGGTAGAACAGCACTTACCAATGGGTCCGGCTGCTTCACAGATTGCCATCAAGCAAATCGGCACAAACGGAGGTGGTTTTTTTAATACCAACAGCGCACATCCATTCGAAAATCCAACCCCGTTTTCCAATTTTCTGCAAATTCTTGCCATATTCTTAATTCCTTGCGGACTAACTTATGCTTATGGAAAAATGGTCGGATCGGCTCGCCAGGGATGGACCCTATTTGTTGTGATGATGATTTTCTTTATCGCCGGACTAGGAATCTCATTGTACGGGGAATTTTCGGTCAACCCTATCTTTGGCCACCTGCCTGCGATGGAGGGGAAAGAAACGCGGTTTGGGATTGCAAACAGCATATTATTTTCTGTTGTCACTACAGATGCATCCTGCGGAGCAGTAAATGCCATGCATGACAGCCTTTCACCACTTTCAGGAATGGTCCCGATGATTAATATGATGTTGGGGGAAGTCGTTTTTGGAGGTGTAGGTGCCGGTTTATATGGAATGGTTATCTTTATTATCCTCACTGTATTCATTGCTGGGCTTATGGTTGGCCGGACGCCGGAATATCTGGGTAAAAAAATCGGAGCATTTGAGGTTCAAATGGCCATCATTGCAAACCTGGCAACAAGCTTTGCAATTTTAATATTAACAGCATGGGCTTGCGTAAGTAGTTTTGGTTTATCTGGCCTGAATAATTCAGGACCCCATGGATTTTCCGAAATTCTATATGCATTTACCTCTGCCGCAGGGAATAATGGCAGTGCCTTCGCCGGACTCAATGCAAATTCGCTGTTCTACAATCTGACTCTTGGGTTGGTTATGCTCATTGGCCGTTTTGGAGTCATCATTCCAGTCCTGGCTATTGCCGGTAACCTGGCAGGAAAGAATATTACGGCAACTTCTGCAGGAACTTTTCGAACTGATAACTGGCTTTTTAGCGGTCTGTTGATTGCCGTTATCGTGATTGTTGGTGGATTGACCTATTTCCCGGCATTGGCATTAGGCCCGATTGTCGAACATTTGCTAATGAATAGTGGTATAACCTTTTAATTTCCGAAAATAATGAGTACACGACAAAGTAATAGCCTTTTCAATAAAAAGATATTGTTACAGGCAGCAAAAGATAGCTTTATCAAATTGAATCCGGTAATTCTGATTAAAAATCCGGTTATTTTTATAGTAGGAGTCGGATCAGTGTTAACATCCCTGACCGTAATCTGTGCCTTTTTTTTGGGAAATTTTTCAGCATTCAATTTACAGATTGCAATATGGTTATGGTTTACCGTATTATTTGCCAATTTTTCGGAAGCCATTGCTGAGGGGAGGGGTAAGGCTCAGGCAGAGAGCTTACGAAAAAATCGCACCCAGACAATTGCAAGAAGGTTGGTTGGAGGTAAAGAAGAAACGATAGCTGCTCCTGATTTAAGAAATGGCGACGTGGTTATTTGTGACGCCGGTGATGTGATCCCTTCGGATGGCGAAGTAATTGAAGGGATTGCCAGTGTAGACGAATCAGCGATTACCGGAGAATCGGCTCCTGTAATCCGTGAAAGTGGCGGAGACCGTTCGGCAGTTACAGGAGGAACTAAAGTGATCAGTGACCGGATCGTAATAAAAATTACCTCCGAACCTGGAGATACATTTATCGACAGGATGATATCACTTGTTGAGGGTGCAAAACGACAAAAAACGCCCAATGAAATTGCATTATCGATACTTCTTTCAGGATTGTCCATCATCTTTCTCCTTGCAGTAGTTACTATTCCGGCATTTTTCAGTTACAGTTTGGCTGCTTCAGGATTGCCAGCTTCAGAAAATCTTTCAATTCCTGTGCTAATTGCGCTACTGGTTTGCCTGATTCCAACAACAATAGGTGGATTGCTAAGTGCAATTGGAATCAGCGGTATGGACCGGCTTCTGCAGCGAAATATTATAGCAACAAGTGGAAAAGCAATCGAGGCTGCTGGCGATGTTGACGTGCTGCTGCTGGATAAAACCGGTACCATAACTCTGGGAAACCGGATGGCTACTCACTTTTTCCCGGCCGATGGTGTCCGTGAAGCTGATCTTGCTCATGTGGCACAACTCTCTTCCTTATCAGACGAAACACCTGAAGGACGGTCTATCGTAATTTTAGCAAAAGAAAAATATGATTTTCGGGGGCGAGATATTCATCAGAACAATGCTGTTTTTATCCCCTTTACTGCCCAGTCGAAAATGAGTGGCGTGGATATGACAGATTCCAATGGTCATATGCACCATATCCGGAAAGGATCATCAGAAGCTATTCGTTCATTTATTAATAATAGCAATGGCTTTTTTCCTGACAAGATGGATGAAAAAGTCGCTGAACTGGCCAGTA
Source organism: Prolixibacteraceae bacterium (assembly GCA_963675995.2). Lineage (GTDB taxonomy): Bacteria > Bacteroidota > Bacteroidia > Bacteroidales > Prolixibacteraceae > JAAFHB01. Next base: position 1,867,738 of record CAXXIY010000001.1, read on the forward strand.
TGGGGGCAACTCCCCTCGTTGTGGCTGAGAATAATAAGGTGTTGGGGATCATACAACTAAAAGATATTGTTAAAGGTGGTATCCGGCAGCGTTTTGCACAATTGCGTAGTATGGGAATCAGAACGATAATGATCACCGGTGACAATGCGTTAACGGCCGCTGCCATTGCCGCAGAGGCCGGTGTGGACGATTTTATGGCTGAAGCAACTCCTGAGGATAAGCTCCGTCGAATCCGGGAAGAACAGGCTGACGGCCATTTGGTCGGAATGATCGGTGATGGTACCAATGATGCACCGGCACTGGCACAGGCAGATATTGGTATTGCAATGAATTCAGGGACCCAGGCTGCCCGCGAAGCCGGCAATATGGTTGATCTCGATAGTAATCCAACCAAATTGATTGAAGTCGTAGAGGTGGGAAAACAGTTACTTATGACCAGAGGCGCACTAACCACTTTCAGTATTGCAAACGATGTGGCCAAATATTTTGCAATCATTCCTGCAATTACAGTTTCGCTCTATGCGGGTAAAGACGGAATTGGTCCCCTTTCAGCATTAAATGTGATGAACCTGGGTTCGCCACATAGCGCCATTTTAAGCGCTGTAATTTTCAATGCGCTAATTATTATCTTGTTGGTTCCACTGGCATTGAAGGGGGTAACTTATAAACCGGTTTCGGCAAAGCGTGCTTTAATCCGTAATCTGGTTATTTATGGGATTGGAGGTTTGGTTGCACCGTTTATTGGAATTAAACTTATTGATTTGATTATTAATATTCTGTAATTATATTCCAATGTCAATATCAAATAAAAATGAAGTTATGAGAACACAGTTAAAAATTTCGTTAAAGATTTTTGCATTTCTTACATTGATTTTGGGGATTGCTTACCCGCTAATTATTACAGGAATAGCTCAATTGGCTTTTCCGGATAAGGCCAATGGAAGTTTAATCAGAATAGGAAATAGGTTTGTCGGAAGCAAATTAATAGGCCAGCGTTTCGATAACAACAACTACTTTTTATCGCGTCCATCGGCAGTTTCGTATGACCCTTTACCATCCGGTGGATCAAACTATGGGATGACAAATGTAAGACTAAAAAATCTTGTTACAGACCGACAACTGCAATTTCGTACTTTTAACAATCTGGACGATAAAACCGAGATTCCATCAGAGATGGTTTTTGCTTCAGGAAGCGGAGTCGATCCTCATATTTCACCAAAAGCGGCTTATTTACAGGTCAAAAGAATTGTAATTTCAAGGCAATTTGATGAGGTGAAGAAACAGCGTCTTTTGCAAATCATTTCTGAACTTACGGAACCACCCCAATATAAGTTTCTGGGGGAAGAAAGAATCAATGTTTTGATGTTAAATCTGAGATTGGATCAAATTAAATAAAAACGTTACGTCATGAAATATTCAATTCGTTCAAAATTTTCCACAGGGATGGTTTTTTTAATCATCATTCTGGCACTTTCCATCTTCTCGGCTTATTACATGAACAAGCTGACAAAGGAAACAGGTGCTATCCTTAAAGAAAACTATTTATCGGTTGTGTATGCCCGCGAAATTTCAGCGGGTTTAACGAACATTAACCAGGAGATGATATCTGGTTTATTAACAGGCAGGAAGTCTGACAGCCTGATTCTTAAGCGTGAATTTGCGGTTATTGACAGATTGCTGCGATCAGAAAAAAACAATATTACCGAACCTGGCGAAGGTAAATTGGTAAAAGATCTTGAAACGGGAATACAGGAATACCGCGATTCTCTGACGAAATATATGGAATTCCCGCGACCTGCTTTTAGGTCGCTTAACCTGCAAAAAAAATTTAGCCTGCTTTATCAGGAGTTGTCGCTTTTATCTCAAATGAATGGGAAGGCCATTGAAGTCAGAACCGACGATACAAAAATTACGTCGCAGGATGCCCTGATTCAGATGTCGATTCTCGCAACTTTGTGCTTCATAATCGCACTCTTTTATTCCTATAGTTTCTCATCCTATTCCAACGAACGGTTTTATCATTTGTACGATGGAATTAGAGAGATGGCATCGGGTAATTACATTAAAAGACTGGAATTTGACGGTGCGGATGAATTCAACGAAATATCATCAGCCATAAACGAAATGGCAGAGAAAATAAATGAAAACGAGCTTAAAAGTAATGTAAATTTACCACCTGAAATAGGAAGAGCTTTACCTAAAAGAGATATGGATGAGTTAAAAATTGTTTTAACCAGAATCAGGAATATAGAAGAACAAGCTGAAGGAATAATTGCCAGGTTAGAAGATAAAATTTAAGAAAATGGGTAACCCAGATAATCGCCCAAATCCGGATGAACTTTTGGCTTCGATATTAAATGATGAAGCGAAAAGCAAGCGGGGAAAACTGAAGATTTTCTTTGGAATGTGTGCTGGTGTGGGTAAGACCTATACTATGTTGCAGGCAGCAAGGGTTGAAAAGTTGAAGGGCTGCGATATTCTTATCGGTTATATCGAAACCCACAATCGCAAAGAGACTGCGGCTCTTGTTGAAGGCTTTGAATTGATAGAAAGGAGCCGTTATCATTATAAATCCACCATGGTTCAGGAGATGGATCTCGATGCAATTATTGCGCGAAGACCCCGGATTGTGCTGGTAGATGAACTGGCTCACACCAATGCACCGGGGAGTCGTCATGTCAAGCGATATCAGGATGTTCAGGAACTTCTTGAGAATGGGATCAATGTTTATACCACAGTTAATGTGCAGCATTTGGAAAGCAGATCTGAAACTGTTGCTCAAATTACGGGAATAACAGTCCGGGAAACCTTCCCGGATGAAATTTTTGAAAACGCTGATGAAGTTGAACTTGTTGACTTAAGTCCGGATGAATTATTGCAACGGTTATCCGAAGGTAAGGTTTATACTCCGGAGAGGTCACGCGAAGCAATCCTGAATTTTTTCCGCAAGGGAAATATTACAGCACTTCGTGAAATGGCCTTGCGAATTGTTGCTGAACGTGTTGACAAGCAATTGCATGATTACATGCAACAAAAGCAAATCAGAGGCCCATGGAAATCGGGATCACATCTTGTGGTTGCGATCGATTACAAGGTAGAATCAATGCGGTTGTTACGTTGGGCCAAGAACCTTGCCTATTCGATGGGTGCTAATATCCAGGCTGTTTATGTCGAGACAGCACATCAACTTAATCAGAAGGAGGATGCTCAGCTCAATAAGAACATAAATCTTGCCAAGCAACTTGGAATTAAGTTCAGAATTATCACTAATTCAGACGTGGTTAGCGCAATTGTTGATTTTGCCCGGAAAGAGAATGCCACACATATAATCGTTGGAAAACCCCGAGTCAGGAATTTATTTACATTGCTTCGGCTTGGTAATTTCGTGAACCGGCTGATCAGGTATAGCGGGAATATCGATGTTTATATTTTAGGCTCAGACAGCCAGGCGAAAGGACGATATAAAGAGAAGATTCTGGTACCATCCTTCACCTCCTCTCTGCGTGAATACCTGACCGCGATACTCCTTGTTTTTTTGGTCTCCACCACCTGTTACCTGCTTAAAGAGTTCATCGTTTACCAGATTGTATCATTTGGATTGCTGTTCCTGGTCTCAATTCTTGCCATTTTTCTGGGCTCGGGGCCAATTTTGCTTGCTGCAGCCTTAAGTGCACTAATTTGGGACTTTTTTTTCATCCCTCCACAATTTACACTGCACGTAGGTAAGGCCGAAGATCTATTAATGCTGATTATGTTTTTCATTATTGCGCTGTTGAATGGGATTCTCACTTCCAGAGTGCGGCGGCAGGAGCAGAAAATCAGGATACGTGAAGAACGCACCCATGCGCTCTATCAGCTGACCAGGGAGCTGAATAATGCATCCGGAATAGAGGAGGTATCTCAAATTGCAATGAAATATGTTCAGAAATATTTTAATCTTGACTCAGCAATAATTCTTAAAACCGATTTAAACCAACTCGATTCTCATCTTGAGCAAGGGACAATTATTGAATTATCAGAAAATGATTTCAGTGTTGCGAACTGGGTTTTTCGAAATTCTTCCCCCGCCGGCAAATTTACAAATACGCTTCCATCAAATACCAATACCTTTTATCCGTTGTCGGGGAATAAAGGAAATATGGGGGTTATGGCAGTGAGACAACTGAATGTTTTTACACAAGGGGAAGAGCAGTTCTGGGAGGCATGCCTTTCGCAGATATCAGGTAAATACGAACGCGAATTCCTGCACAATGCTGCCAAAAACACCTATATCTTAAGTGAATCTGAGAAATTGTATAAAACACTTTTCAACTCTATTTCACATGAATTGAGAATTCCTGTGGCGACAGTACTTGGAGCATCGGATACCCTCCTGTCGCAAAGCTATCCTGAAGAGATACGGCAAAAACTCTATAATGAAATCAGCATTGCTTCAGTCCGGCTGAATAGGTTGATTGAGAATCTTCTGAATATGTCTAGACTCGAGTCTGGACACATCAAACCGAGGCCGGATTGGTGTGATGTTCATGATTTGGCAAATACTGTGGCTGAAACATTAAAGTCTGAATTAAAACTTTTTAAACTTTCGACAGTTATACCGGCAGAGATGCCACTTGTGATGATTGATTTCGGATTGATTGAACAGGTACTTCATAATCTGATACTAAATGCAACCCAGGTTGCCCCCGCCGGCAGTGTGATCAGACTTAAGATGTTTTACGACAATGGCTTTCTCAATGTACATCTGATGGACAGGGGGCCTGGATTCAATCCGTCAGAATTGAATCTTGTATTCGATAAGTTTTACAGGGGTAAGGATGCCAAAGCTGGGGGAACCGGGTTGGGCTTATCAATTGTAAAAGGGTTTGTTGCTGCTCAGGAAGGGTCAATTATTGCAGAAAACAGGGTAAACGGAGGTGCTAAATTTATTTTGAAGATCCCCGTCAGAATTCAGGATTTAAACCACCATTTTAAAAATGAAGATCAATGACTAACGCTGATACCATATTAATTATTGATGACGAGGTACAGATTCGCCGGTTACTTGAGATTACCCTGTCAGCAAATGGATATAAAATTTCTGAAGCTTCAACAGGGAAAGAGGGACTGATTCATGCAGCCACTGAGCATCCGGTCCTTATTATCCTGGATCTGGGGCTTCCTGATACTGATGGAATCGAAATTCTTAAAAAACTTCGGGAGTGGTACCTGAAACCAATAATCATCCTCTCGGTCCGGAATTCAGAAGAGGATATTATTCATGCCCTGGATAATGGTGCAAATGATTATCTGACAAAACCATTCAGAACCGGCGAACTGCTGGCACGAATACGTGTGGCAATCCGACAAAGCAAGGGAGAGTCTGACAACCCGATTCTCGCCTTTGGAACTTTGACCATTGATTTAGCCAGTCACATGGTTCGAAAAAATAATGAAATCATAAAACTTACCTCAACCGAGTTTTCACTTTTAGCCCTTTTGGCAAGAAATGAGGGTCGGGTATTAACTCACCATTTTATTTTAAAAGAGATTTGGGGAATGGGTTATCTGGAGCAGACCCAATATTTGAGGGTTTTCATGGCCCAGTTGCGCAAAAAGGTGGAAGACGATCCGGCAAAACCTGCCCTACTCAATACAGAATCAGGCATTGGTTATCGTTTTGGAGGATAAGTCAATAATGCATTGAATCATAGGCAGTTCAAAATTTTTCACATTCAAACTTTTGGCCCAATTGAAAAAACTTCTATCGGAAGATATTGAGCACCGGTTGGCAATAGTTTACTTTCAAAAAGGATCACTTTTGAAGCATCATAGTTAAGAGGTTCCATTAATTCCCCCTCCTTTAGTGCACTTTCCAGATCTGTGTTAACCCTCTGTTTAGGAAGAAAGCGCCCTAAGGTCAGATGGGGTCGAAAACGCTTTTCATCCGAAATAAAACCCAGACTCTCGACAGATTTGTCTATGGCTTTCTTTAGATCTAAAAGTTGTTCAGGAGCATTTATCCCAAGCCACACCACCCGGGGCTCGTTCCCCTTCTTAAAAATGGCCTGACCCGTTACTGAAAATGAAAAAGGAGAAAGATTGGTCAGGGTGGACCCTACCAATTCGGAGAGTTCGGGAATTTGATTTACCGGAATCTCTCCAAAGAAGAAGAGTGTCAGGTGAAAATATTCAGGTTTGACCCATTTAATGTGGTAATTATGAAGCCTGTATTGCATCTGTTTCATTTTTGCGGCTACCGGCTCAACCGGCTCCAATGGCAAAGCCAGAAAAACTCTTTTTCGATTCATTACTTAGCCTTTCTGAAAATTTACTATCCTTTTTATTACTTTGGCAACAAAGAACTCAGGACATTCAAGATCTGTTGTTCTGAAAGTGCCTGATCTTTTATCAGGATGTCGGTTGTCAGTTTTCCTACCCTGGCAGGATGACTAACGTTGGCATGACACCACTTTCGCAGGAGTGAAACCTGAGTACCGTTCACAAAATGGAGATTGAACGGTTCGTCGCCATTTCCATCGTTTACATAGTGGTGAACGTTCCACCAATCAATCAAGGCTTCCAATCCTTCGGCTATTCTTTTTGCAGCATGTTCATCGGAAGTGGCTGGTTCGGAGGTGGCCTGCAGCAATTTAATACGGCAATCTGTTTCCTTGGATAAAATTTCAAGGTATCGATCAGGCCCGCCGGGGATATATTTTGCCGGTTCATTCATTAGTCTGGTCTTTTTCAATCGTTGGGGCAGGTCGGCCGGGAGGGTTTTTAAATCACGACTCAGACATTGCCAGGCAGGAATAAGTATTTCAGCAGGGCCGCCAAGAAAGCCGGCAAAGTCCTTTAATACCTCTTCATCCGATTTGGATAGGTAGTTCAACTCACGTGAACCCCGGGCAAAAAAGTAAATGTTTGGTAACACCATAACCGGCTGTTGGGCATTCCCGAAAACCCCGGAGGCTAAACCGGCATATTTGGATTCTTGTTTGAGGATCTGACGAATAAGTTCAAATTGAAGGATCGTAGCAGGGGGAGTCGGTTCAAATTCGATCGCCTCATAGCATAACAGTGTGGAACGGTTGATCAGTCCTAACGAATCGGCTAATTCAATGTTTACGCGACCATTGGCCCAGTCGGAGCGGTGCGACCTGCCGGGAAGTAATTCCCATGGTTCTGGCATAGCCGTTTTAAAAAGCTTCATCTCTGCGGCGGTGAAAGGTTTGATAAGTGCAGGAGGATTGGATGGATTTCCACCCCAAACACTTTTTGTTCCCCAACCAGACCAAATCCATGGGATCAGTCGCTGCCTTGAAGGATTAACCCCATATCGGTCAATAGCGGCACGGTCCGATAGAAATTCTTTGAGCCAATCATCGGGTCTGGCTCCGGCATATCCTCCCGGATCACCGTCAATGGTAACGTAGGCATCTGCATTGTTCAGAATAGCCATCATTGCTGTTCGATGGGCCAGATAGGGTTCCGCCGCTACCGGATCATCCATCCGGATGTTTTTCCAGTTGTGATATGGATTTCGTTGTTTCCACGGCTTTGATAAGACAGATGAATCGGGGGTGAGATTGGGGCACTGCATCAACCAGCATTCCAACGTTGCCGCATGAGCATCATCAATCGTCTTCCTAAACTCATTCAAGGCTAATTGATCCTCTTTGTGCAGCGGCATGGGGATTGCCTCAAGCATTGGCCAAATACCCACCCGATCGTAACCCATGCGGTTAAGCAGCATAAACATGTTCTTGAAATCGTCACGTTGCCAGGTTCTTACAGCAAATGGGTAGTTGAAGAACCAACCTTCGTGCAGATAGAATCCCACATGTCGAAAAGAGGGTTTGTCAGCAAAAGCGCCTAAAGTGAACAATCCAAGTAAAAGGGTCAGCACCTTCAATTTATTAAATCTCATGATCTGATTCTGATATTACGATTATCCCATAAATTTAGCGAGTTATTTGCAATTTTTGATAGATTCATCCGGTCAAATAAACAAAACTTCCTGAGAATAATTGCTGAACTACATTTTGTATTTTTATGAAAAAAAAATAATGAGTTACTATGAAAGCAATTCTCCTTGATGGTTCACATGCTGGCGACAATTTTGGGGAGCGTGTGAGCGCAGCTTTAACGGCTCACCTGCTGAAATTTGGATGGGAAATTGAACACATTATCCTGAGGGATACAAAGATTGGCAATTGTTCCGGTGATTTCTTTTGCTGGATACGATCTCCTGGTATGTGCCATCTCGACGACGATAATCGTACTATTGCGGCGGCTATCCTTTCTGGCGACCTGCTGGTCTATCTCACACCGGTGACCTTTGGGGGATACTCTTCGCATCTGAAACGGATGGTTGATCATCAGATTCAGAATATTTCCCCATTTTTCGTTCAGGTAGATGGTGAAACTCATCATGAGAAACGCTATGAGAAGTACCCCGATTTTCTGGCTGTGGGATGGGTAGAGAAATCAGATCAGGAAGCTGAGGAGGTGTTCCGGAATCTTGTTCATCGAAATGCGATTAATTTTTATGCTAAAACATATGTCAGTGATATAATTCTTACCAGTCAATCTGACGGTGAACTGTTGGTATCGGCTCAGAATTGGGTGAGGTCGCTCCTGAATGGTCAATCATCCCGGTCGGAAGGATTACCTTTGGAAAATGTGACTTGCGTCGGAGGTGTTGTTATCCAACGTGCTTTACTGTTAGTTGGAAGCCCAAGAGGCAATAAAAGCAACTCGAATTCACTTGGCGGATATCTGTTTGAACAATTAGGCGCTCAGGAAATCGAAACAGAAACTGTTTATCTTTACGCTCTCCTCCGTTCTGCAGAGAAGATGAAGGCTTTATTCGATTCTATGGATGCGGCAGACCTGATTGTTTTGGTTTTTCCATTATATGTGGATTCAATCCCTGCACCTGTGATCGATTTACTGGAAAAGATCGTGTTAAACCGGAACGGAAAGGAAAAGCGCCGAAAATTGTTTGCCTCAATTGCCAACTGCGGATTCCCGGAGGATCACCACAATGCTACCGCTCTTCGGATCTGTGAGATATTCGCACGGCAGGCAGGATTTGAGTGGGCAGGTTCCCTGGCTTTGGGTGGAGGCGAAGTTATTTCCGGAATCCCACTTGTTCAGGGTGGGGGAAGAACCATTCGCATCCGCAAATCTTTGGACCTGGCCGCTGCTTCACTTGCGAAAGGTCAGGCCATCCCGAAAACAGCACAGGAGTTAATGGGAAAACCTTCCATCCCCAATTGGGTATACCGCATGATGGGCGGGTTAGGGTGGAAAAAACAGGCGAAACGATATGGAGTACATGAATCACTCAATAATCAACCTTATTCATCGAAACAATAGAAATTTTCAAAATCATACCTATGGTTAGTCAGGTCTTTATTAAAATCTGAATTGCATCCTGAGCGTCATCACATCATCCTTCACATCGCCGGTGTATCCCGGAAACTGAGTATGCTCATTCCAGACCCTGGCATAATAGAACACAAGTTTTACATTATCAGTCAGATAATTAATGTAACCTACTCCAAGGGTAGAGTATTTAATGTTGGCAATAGATAAATTTGATCCGGCGGCGCCAAGCTCCAGCCCTTTTACACCCGTGTTCGGATCGTACCAGTCGTACTTGACAACCACCTGGTGTTTGGCTGAGAATAAACTCTGGACATAATAAAAATAGCCTCCATTAAAATTTCTGACATGAAAACCCTCCTTCCCGGTTAACAATGCCAGCGGAGTTTCACTGCTGGAACTGGTCGCGGATTGCTGCCCCTTCACCAACTCTGCTCTGAATTCCGAAAATCCAACGCTGTTTTTAATTTTTAACTGAATATCAGCACCGTAATATTTTCGGGGTGCATTATGTGACAAATTTGTGGCGCTTGAATCAATCAGACTGGTTTTAATTCCGTTTATCTGGCCTGTAAAGTATTTGTATTTCGTATTTTGCATTAACCCCCCCTGGAGTGTGGAGGCGCCAAATGATAGTGTGACATCTTTGGAAAGATGAAGTGGTTTGATTGCTACCCGTGATATCAGGTCTTTGATATTATCAAAATCACCCGACGTAGTAATCCCCTGGCCATTAAATAACCCAAGATCTACTTTTAGTTTGTTAAGAATCCCGATATTCCTTCGAGGGTCAAAACTAATCATGGCGCCTAAATCGCGTTCCCCCTTCATCAGTATTTGCGACATTCTCCCTCTTTCGGGAGACTCCCTGTCACTGCTGCTGTAGTTTATCTCAAACCCAAAAGGGCGGGCAAACATACCTGTAGTGAAGGAGAATAACCTGAAACGGTTTTCAAAAATACGACCCCAGACATCCCTTACTGAAAATCCTCTTTCATTTGCATCAAATTGAAAAACAATCTGAACCCCCGGCCCTGTTTTCTCTCCAAAATTAACATAGTCAATCTTTATCCTGCTTCTTCTTAGCATAATCCGATTACTCACCTGAGTCCCGAAATCACCACCTTCGTAACTTTTAATCCCTTTATCTGTAGCGATTTGAAGCTGTGGCTGAATATATCCCCCGATTTTGATATGGTCAAATTTTTTATAAACCCCCAGAATCCCTTTCCCTTCAATCTTTGTAGTATCGACCATATCCATCAAAAACTGACCATATACTTTACCGGATGCGAAGGATATAACAATTGTCAGGATTAAAATCAGTGTGAGTTTGTTCATGTTGAAATGATTAATATTCTGCAAAGAAAACAAGTTTTCTGCTGTCCTAAATTGAAATGTCAACTTTGACGATCATTTATATAGCCAGGTTTTGCTGATAAGGGTGATTTCAGTAAGCGATAAACCGGTCCCCTTTGATCTGCTTCCTGCACAATAACTGAGCAAAATATTCTTCTGGTCTGTGAAATGGATCGCAATATAGCAATACCACCCATCGGGGTCCTTGTGGATGTTCTTTATATGTTTCCATGTTTCTCCCTGATCTTTGGAAACCGCTATAGTTATTGGGGTCCTTCTATCTATAATTTCACGATTTGAGCCGTCGTTATTATTCCACACCAGCAACCAGTCGTCCGTTCCCGGAATTTTTTCGATCGTAGCCGGTGAGAGGGGCGAAGGAATCTTACTGGATTCAATAGGACTCCATGTTTCTCCCCGGTCTGAGGAATAGGATAATTGCTGAAATCCCCCGCTTGCCCGGATGTACATCATGATCCTGCCATCCTTCATCTGAACAACTCCAGGCTCCTGTGTAATGATATCGGTGGTATTGGGAACTTTAGATCCCGATTTCCAGGTTTTCCCGTTATCGTCCGAAAAGTAGCTGAACAAATCTGCCTGATTTTTCCAGTTGCCACCCGGAATATTATGTAAGGCTACAGCCATAAGGAGCCTGCCGTCTTTGAGTTGGATCACCCGGTGGTTATTGAGTACAAAGTATCCCCTTTTATCCCTGATAACCGGTTGTGCCTCGCTCCATGTTTTTGCCTCATCCTCCGAGATTCGCATCTGGGGAATACAATCTTCTGTTGAATTTTTTCTGACGTAAAACAATGCAATGTTGTTGTTTTGCAAACGGAGGAGTGATACGGACATCACATTCATCCCCCCTTCGTTTGGAACAATAATTTCATCCTTGGTTGACCATGTTTTCCCGCCATCCTCCGAATATCGTCCAGCCAAAAAGGCGGGAGCATGGTCACTGGATGAGTTACCTGTGTAGTGGCTATAAACAAAAAGGATGCGTCCTCCATGCAGAGTTATAAAATCACCTTCACTGTTACGGGGGTTGTTTTCTGAAGGAGGAAGTGTCAGAACCGTAATGGGACCTGATATTTTTGTTTTACCTTGAGCGTTATTCCCTTTGAATGTAATTGATATGCATATGAATACAATAAATAATTTTAAAATATCCCTTCGGTAAAATCTAAAAAAGTATCCTCTTCCCATTTTAAATAGTGTTGTAAATAACAAGATATAACTGGAGGAATTTGATCATTCTAATGATCGTTTCATCCACGACGAAGATATCAAATTGGCCGGTAATTTAGGAGATTATTTGGGATTTCGGGTATTATCTGGCGTTAGTCAGATTTCATCGATTACACAGACAAAAAATAGTTCTTTTAAAGTAATTTCTGCACTTATTCGTCTACCCGATTATAGACGTATTAACAATTTAAAAATTAGAAATCATGAGATATTGCGGAAAAGTGCGGGGGAAATATTTTTGGATTAAAGTAGCTATTCTGGTCCCGATTGCCATTGCAGCAGGGGTATTTGTATTCGGAAGCGCGGTGATGCTCTTGTGGAACGGTTTGCTTCCTGCCATACTTGGGGTCAAGGCAATCACCTTCTGGCAGGCAATAGGAATACTGGTATTATCGAAAATCTTATTCGGAGGATTCGGATGCGGACATGGTCACAACAGATCCCATGGTCATGTACACGACTGGCACGGGAAATGGATACACCTGACTCCCGAACAGCGGGAGATGATGAAATCGGAGTGGAGAGGAAGATTTGACCATCCTGCGAAAGAGGAGTAATTTCCGGCCTCGGAATGGCAGAGCGTGGGAGACCAAAAGTAACCTCAGCAATTGTATCAAATAAATTAACAGCCAGGAGGGTCTCAATTGTAGAGAACGAGGCCTGGCTGTTTTAAAAGACTGAAAAATCGAGAAACATTTAATTTTAATCGTATTTTTTTGCCAGGTAAGTTATAGGTATAAAATAAGTGTATTACTTTTATGCGTTCAGGAAAATTAGTCTTAAACAATAAAAATAATTGAAACTTATGCAGAACAGACGAGAATTCTTAAAAATTTCAGCTACAGGATCGGCCGGGATGATATTACTCGGCGCTACCGGATGTACTGCCGGTGTTGCTCCTGACCGGAAGAGCTATGGCGTTGGTATACAGCTGTACACTATTCGTGATGCCATGAGTGCGGATGTCGTGGGGACTTTGAAGAAAGTATCAGACATGGGTTATAAAAATCTGGAGTTGGCCGGATATTCAGAGGGAAAATTTTATGGTTATTCACCTGCTGAGTTCAAAAAGATAGTCAGTGATCTTGGAATGGTTAATCTCAGTAGTCATACCCAGGTCGAATCGGCATCGATTTCTTTGGATAAAGCAAAATTAATGGCTGACGCACATGCTGAACTTGGTGTTAAGTATTGCATTAAACCTTGGATTGAAGAGGCCGACCGTAATATTGAGTCCTACAAAAAGATGATTGGCGATGTTAATGAAGTTGCTAAAATTACCAAAGGCGTTGGTATTCAGTTTGGATATCATAACCACAATTTTGAATTCAAAAACATCAATGGAATAGTTCCGTATTACGATATATTTTTAAAAGAGATGGATGCAGATCTGGTCACTATGGAATTAGACCTCTTCTGGGCATCAAAAGCTGGTCAGGATCCGGTAGCTATGTTTAAGAAATACCCGGGAAGATTCCAGCTTCTCCATTTTAAAGACATGCGTACCAATCAGCCACCATTCTTCGAAGTGATAAAAGATGATATCTGCAGTGTAGGAGTGGGTGTGATTGATTTCAAAAGAATTCTGCAATCAAAAGAAATTGGAGGGATGAAATATTTGTTTGTAGAAGATGATAATCAGGGAAATGGGAAACCATTTGAAGGGATAGAAACGAGTATTAAGAATATTACAACAAAAATTTTGAAATCATAAAAGAGGTATTTGGTGAAGTGCTGGCTGATTCTTTAATTTAGCCGTAAATTAAGTCAGATATCTAAATAGTCCAGGGGTTCAAATCAGACGGTTTGGACCCTTTTTCTTTGATTAAATGTTTAAGATTCTCGCCCTATGTAATAACTTCAACTACTATCTCTAAAAGGTTTAAAAATAAACTGGTATCCTCGCCTGATATTCAATCCTTAAACTTCTAAAGAATAAGCATCCATCCCAGAGGCAATCTTGCCCACTGACTGTGGTAATTTATAGAATAATTATTTTAATTTTACGGATGAGTATGGAATTTTCAAGATAGTAATAATAAGGTAATTAGGATTGACAAATTTAGGAAAACGGAAAATAAAAAAGAATTTGCATTTTCACGAATAGTTTGAAAAATCACACCCAGTATAACCATAATCTGTTATCAATGTGCTCACAAAGTAAACTTAATGCCCTCTTCAAACTGATTTATATGAAGAAATCGATTTTGACCTTAATGATGATTTTACCTCTGTATTGGAGCTGTCAAAAGAATGATACAACGGATTATTCTACTATGCTTTTGGGCACCTGGGTTAATACGATTGTCGATAATCAGTTAATTCCTACCAATACTACCTTTGTGATGCAATTAAGATCTGACAAGGTTGAACTGTATGCCAATGGGAACACTGTGGACAAGGACAATAAAACCTGGATCGAAAACGACAAATACAGTTACAGTGTCAGTGCCAATGTAATAACAATTGATGGAGTTGGCGCACTTGGAGGTAGTTTTCATATGGAATTTAAAATACGATCGGTTGATGCACTCACATTATGCTTTTCAGTAAGTAAATTTATGATTGACAATGTGGAATATCCAGACCCTAAAATTTATACCCTCAAGAAAGTAATAACAGATCCTGGTAAACAATTTGTGGGTACATGGTATGGAAAATCCACTACTCCCGGCAGTGTTGACAACAACTATCATTACTGGGAATATTTTGCAGACGGCCATTTTAATTATTATTATCAGGATGTAACCGGGCAGTGGTTTAAAAAACTGGATAATGAGGGGCATTATTTCCTTTATGGTGATTTTCTGGCAACAAATTTTACCAATGACCTTTTGACCGGCGGTAGTGGCAAGGCTTATGAATGCTGGAATATTAACATTCTTGGGAACACCATGTTCTGGACTGGCATCAGAGAAAACAACCAAATCGCGAGTTTTCGGATGGATCGTGTACAAGCTCCGCCTGCACTTCATTAACCTGTCCGGAATTACTCCTTGTAAGTTCTTAGTGGATATTATAATCTAAGTGTTGTAATGTGCTGTGTTTGATTTAAATGTTTATTCAAAAGATTTTCAATTTAACGGTGGGTTCAAAAATCTGATTGGAGGATTGAAAATGATCCTAAACTTTATTTCGCTAATTTTGCTTTAAAAAGATGAATATGATCTTTAGCATAATCTGCTGGAATATTAATTTTTCACCAGGAATTCTTTTTGGATTAATAATATTGCTGGTTTATTTGATTGTTCGGCTGAATAGATCAGAAAAGAAGAAGATGGAATTTGAAGAGCAGGTAAAGCAACTTGAGGCGAAGCTCAATACAGTCCGGCTTGAAACAATTGAATCAAGACTTAACCCGCATCTGTTTAAGAATATCCTTAACTCTATTCAATCACATGCTTACCAAACCTATTTTGCAATCGACAAGCTCGCAAATGTACTTGATTATATTCTCTACGACAGTCATAATAAGTATGTCACACCAAAGGAAGAGATCGATTTTGCGATTAATCTCATCGAAATTAATAAGATTAAGCTTAGTCCGCTGTTTGATCTGAAAATAAAATTGAAGGTACATGATAACGAACCTTTGCTTAATCAAAAGGTCTTAGCGCCACTTACATCTATCGAGTTGATCGAAAATGCTTTTAAACATGCCGACCTTCAAAGTCCTGATGCTTTTATTTCGATTACATTCAGCTTTATTGACAATGTTTTTATTCTGACAGTTGCCAATAAAATTTCAGGAAAAGAGCCAATGAAAAAGGAACATAGCGGGATTGGGGAAAAATCGATGGATCAGAGGCTCAGGATTATTTATGGCGATAATTACAAGCTCGACAGGTTTGTAGAAGACAATTGTTACATTGCTCATTTAAAAATTAATTTACTTGAACACAAAGCTAAAATGCTTGATATTAGATGATGAGCTGCAAAGCCTTACTTATCTGAAGATGCTTTGCGAACAAATCCCTGAGCTCGAAGTTGTTCGTGCATATAATAACGCGACCCTCTTTTTGAAGGATATTCCTCAATTAAATTTTGATCTTTGTATCTTGGATATCGAAATGCCGGGTTTTAATGGTATCCATATTGCTCATATGCTCAAAAATAAACCTATAATTTTCACAACTGGATTTAACCAATATGCTGCAGAGGCATTTGACCTTGATGCAATTGATTATGTTCGAAAACCAATCAAATTAGAACGATTACAATTGGCTGTTCAGAAGGCCATTTTGAGAACTGACAAAGGAACAGAGATTAAGAATCATATCCAGTTAAATACAGATAAGGGGAAGACCATAATAGTCCCTGATCAAATTTGCTATATTTATACTTCTGATACGGACAGCCGCGATAAAGTTGCCCAAATGAGGAATTCCATGAAAATTCTTCTAAAAAATATCTCGTTCACCAGGCTCCTGGAGATATTGCCCTATGGACAGTTTTGCCAGATTAACAAGAAGGAGTTAATTGCACTTGGAGCAGTTCATTTTTTTTCACATGATGCCATTACTACCAATATAGTACATCCTGATGGAAAACCTGCAATCTTGTACCTTTCCGAAACTTACCGAAAAGACTTTATCCGATTTATTAGAGTTTGATTTGATTACAGTTTTTTGCCTACTCATTCCATTTCTGCACTTCTCAACTTTTTATAAGTAATTATTTCCTAAAAAAACTTCCATTTTTGATAAATGAAAAGATTTAGAAATATTTTTCTCCTTTATTCGGTTACCATTGGAGTTTTTTCAGCGCTGATGTATTATATCGTACAGCGCGGGAAATTTTTGGAAACGGGAAGAGATGTAAGAATTCCCTCCAATGGAACGTCACAATGGATGGAATTTCTGGATACCATCTCCCAGAATCTTACCCATCCGTTAGCCCTCCTATTGGCACAGATCATCACTATAATTATTGTGGCCCGTTTATTAGGCTGGGTCTGTAAAAAAATAGGACAACCAACGGTTATTGGTGAGATTGCTGCAGGTATTCTTTTAGGCCCTTCATTCGTTGGGATGTACTTCACAGGTTTTTCATCTGCATTATTCCCGGTTGAGTCATTTGGTAACCTACAGTTTCTGAGTCAAATCGGACTGATCCTATTTATGTTTATGGTTGGTATGGAACTGGATATGAAAACAATTAAAAACAAAGCTTTTGATGCTTTTATAATCAGCCAGACCAGTATTATAGTTCCATTCACATTAGGAATGGGTTTAGCCTATTTTATCTATATTTTCTTTGCTCCTGTCGGAGTGCAATTCTTATCGTTTGGTTTATTTATCGGTATTGCGATGAGCATTACCGCTTTTCCGGTTCTTGCCAGAATTGTTCATGAGAGGGGAATTCATAAATCGCGTCTTGGTGCAATCGTTATCACATGTGCTGCCGTTGATGATATTACCGCCTGGTGCTTATTAGCAGCTGTAATTGCGATCACAAAAGCAGGTTCGTTTGAAAGTTCGGTATACATCATTTTATTGGCATTCGGTTATGTTTTGTTGATGTTTTATGTGGTGAAACCTTTTCTCAGGCGTGTTGGTGATTTGTATCCATCACGCGAAAATATGAGCAAACCTATTGTGGCCATTTTCTTCTTAACCCTGATTTTATCCTCATATGCCACTGAAGTTATTGGGATACATGCTTTATTTGGAGCTTTTATGGCCGGCACCATCATGCCCGACAATATGAAATTTCGGAATATTCTAGTTGAGAAAATTGAGGATGTTGCTCTGGTTCTGTTACTTCCCCTTTTTTTCGTCTTTACTGGGTTAAGAACAGAGATCGGACTATTAAATGACCCTTTCCTATGGAAAATAACAGGTCTAATTATACTCGTTGCGGTGACTGGGAAATTCTTGGGTAGTGCATTAGCGGCTAGGTTTGTGGGGCAAAACTGGCACGACAGTCTGTCAATCGGAGCATTGATGAATACTAGGGGTTTAATGGAATTGGTTGTACTGAACATTGGATATGATCTGGGGGTTCTTAATCCTCAGATTTTTGCAATGATGGTGATTATGGCACTGGTGACTACTTTTATGACTGGTCCTGCACTCGATCTGATTAATAAAATATTCCGTAAGGCATCCAACATTGTTTATGACCAAATCAGTCAGATAAGTAAATACAAAGTCTTAATTTCCTTTGCCAACCCTGAAAAGGGGAAAATCCTACTCCGACTTGCCAATAGTTTAGTGAAGAAAATGAATAGCAATGCGGCCATTACTGTGATGCACCTTTCGCCGAATAACGAATTAAACCAGGTAAACATTGATGAGTACGAACATGATAGTTTTGCCCCGGTCATCGAGGAATCAAAAATATTGAACCAAAAGATTACCACGCTATTTAAAGTCTCCAATGATATCCTGTCAGAAATTTCAGAGGTGGCCAACCAAGGAAATTATGATCTTTTACTTGTCGGTTTTGGGCAATCAATCTTCGAAGGGAGTTTGTTAGGACGAATATTGGGCTTTACGACAAGAATTATAGATCCAGACCGGTTTTTTAATACGGTTACTGGTAAAGATAAATTGTTCGAAAGATCTCCTTTTGAGGAGAGTACCCGAATGATTCTGGCCAGAACACAAGTTCCTGTTGGAATCTTAATTGATAAGAACCTGACCAAAACAGACCGAATTTTTATCCCAATATTTGAACTCAAAGATGCTTTTCTGGTTAGATATGCTCAAAAACTAATCTCTAATTCGGGTGCCCAGGTCACCATCCTTGATGCTAATGGGGAGGTTAAGAATGCTGAAATTAAAGAATCGATTCGGGAGATTGAACAGTTCGCCCCCAATCACATCTTTTTGCAAAATCAAACTGTCATTGGGAAAGAAATCCTTGAACATCAGGATTTGATGATGATTAGCCTCGAAAGCTGGAAGAAACTTATTGAAAAGCATGCTGTTTGGTTAACTATTGCCCCATCGGTGCTAATCATTTCCGAAAATCATCCTTCCGGATACCCCTGATCAGTAAATCTGTTTGAAGAAGCGATCTATATGAAGGTTATTTTGCTGGAGACCATAGTGCATTCAAATCATTTTTTACAATCGTCAATCTACACAATTTAAAATTTTTCTGATTTTTTGTTCTTTCTGTTGTATTTGGCAATTTATATTGTAACTTTGCAATTCAAAGTACTTTTAAATGAAAACAAATTTCGTAAATCCCAATGAAGATCTTCAGACCATTCGTGAAATCATGGAACGGTCTTCCAAGTTTTTGTCGCTTAGCGGACTATCCGGTATTTTTGCCGGTGTTTGTGCTTTAATAGGTGCCGCAATTGCCTGGTTTTTCATTCTGGATACAGGTCACGCTTCATTCAATGATTATACCTCTAGTCCGGGTGGTTCGTTAATTTCTGGCGGCAGGTTTTACCTTTTACTCGATGCAATTCTGGTTCTTGGAATTGCAAGTTTGGGAGCTATTTACTTTTCATACAGGAGAGCTGCCAAAGCTGCTCAACCATTTTGGACTAATCCGACCCGTCGTTTACTTATCCATTTAATGATTCCGATGATTTCAGGCGGATTTTTTACTCTGATTATGGTTTTTCGGAATGATTCGGAACTGATTGCTTCGGTTATGCTGATTTTTTATGGTTTATCACTGGTCAATGCGGGGAAATTTACCTTTGGTGAAATTCATTATCTTGGACTTACTGAAATTGTTTTGGGTATTCTGGCTGGCATTTTCACTAGCCACGGTCTCCTTTTTTGGACAATAGGTTTTGGACTGATGCATATCGTTTACGGTACCGTGATGTATTACAGGCATGAACGTTAAAATAGAAAATAATTTCTTGTGAAGAATCCAATTTCAAACCTTCAGAAAGTATTCGAAAGCCGTATCAGACTTGGAATTATGTCGGCACTCATGGTCAATGATACGCTTGATTTCAATGCGTTGAAGGAGTTGCTCGGATTGACTGACGGGAACCTGGCCAGCCATCTCAAAGCCCTGGAACAACAGGAAATCATTGTGGTTTCGAAGCAATTTATTGGCAGAAAGCCAAGTACTACCTATAGGGCAACCGATCGGGGAAGGGAATTGTTCCGTTTGCAATTGGCGGCACTCGAAGAACTAATCGGAAATCAATAATTTTTTTTAATTATAAACTTTGCATATCAAAGTACTTTTAAATTTTAAAACTATGGAAACAAAAAGTATTCAACAGTTGATGAACAGTTACAGCGTTAAGATGATCATCGTTTCGGGATTGGCCATTATGCTCCTTATCCCTTCGTTTTTAATACAGGATATTATTCGCGAGCGAATAGCGCTGAGCCAGGAGGTGAAAAATGAACTTTACACCCAGTGGGGAGGGAAACAGGTGGTGGCAGGACCTGTATTGAATGTCCCGTTTTTGGTGACAGAGCCGGGGGATAAAAGTCAGGCAACCAACGAACGACATGGGGTGGTGCATTTCCTCCCTGAAACATTAAAAACGGATGGAATTTTATATCCTGAAACAAGGAAGCGGGGGATTTATAAAGTCGTGGTTTATGAAGGGAAACTCAAAATGAAAGGTTCGTTTACACAACCTGATATATCACAATTGGATCTTCAAAATGCCCGATATAATTGGAATGCTGCCTATTTCACCATGGGTGTTTCAGATATGAGAGGTATTAAAAACCTCCCGGAATTGGTTATAAATGGTCAGAAATGCAAAGTTGAGCCGGGTGTGGCTGATACCGACTTGTTCCAGTCGGGAATTACAGTGAAAGCCAATTCCATTGACATGAAACAGCCTCTGAATTTTGAGATAGAACTGATTTTAAACGGATCGGAGGACCTTTCAGTTGAAGCACTTGGTAAAACGTCAGCGGTTTCAATAAAATCTGACTGGGCAAATCCAGGTTTTACCGGGGGATTTCTTCCGGCAAATCGTCAGATAACTGCAAAAGGATTTACAGCCGATTGGCTGGTAACCCACCTTAACCGCAATTTTCCACAGCAATGGACTGACCGGAAATACAATACACATGAAGCTAAATTGGGAGTCGAACTGCTTATTCCGCTTGATCATTATCAAAAATCGATGCGCTCGGTTAAATACGCCATCCTCTTTATTGCTTTAAACTTCATCATCTTTATTTTCATGGAAATTAAAAGTAAAACCAGGATTCATCCGTTCCAATATTCGTTGGTAGCTTTTGCATTGCTGATTTTTTATGTATTGCTCACTTCTATCGGCGAACAAATCGGTTTCAACCTGGCTTATCTTATTTCTGCCATAGCGGTCACCTCTCTAATTTCATGGTATGTTTTTACAATGCTGCGAGATGTACGAATGGTAGCATGGGTAACTCTTTTACAAACAGGCTTGTATTTGTTCCTGTTTACCATTTTGCAATTACAGGATTACGCATTACTTGCCGGAAGTATCGGATTGTTTGTTATTCTGGCAATTATTATGCGTGTATCACAGCAGATTAACTGGTATTCAGAATGATAAGTTTGAGAGAGGTCGTTTACGGCCTCTCTCTTATTGGGCTCCCGTGTCACTAAAAAATAGCCATATTTTTATTTCACCAAATCCTAATAACCGATTGTCAGTCATATTTTAATGATCTTTTGAAGGATGTCCTAAATCAAATTGATCAACAATCAAATGAAGTTTATCTGTTTTTTGATTGATAGGACGACTAATGCAAGAATTTGACGAAGGAGAATTAACCTATTAATTATTCCAAACAGTATCGTAATAGGTATAATATGCATTCATGAATTCGTCGTGATTGGCAAATCCCAGTGATTTAAAACCATTTTCTGCATCCGAAAGTACATTTTTGACCCCTGTGTACCCACCCTTTTGATAAATAAAGTTCATCAGTGTTTGACCCAGGAGATAATAGTCGTAGTATGGGTCACCCGGGTAAATTTTTGTGTCGTCATAGTTTGGCCGATGACCAAAATTGTTCGTGGCTATTCGCATTGCCTCCCTCACCGAAGGTTTTATCTCTGAAATTTTATTCTGAGCTAAAATCCCATTGGCCAGAAACTCTGCAGCTCCTTCACTTAGCCAGGCGGTGGGTTGAAAACTGCGTGGATACAACCTGAATACCACTGAATGGGCAAACTCATGTCTTAATAAATGATTCCACCTATACATATCATTCAGGGTTGAAGGACTACTGCATGCCATTCCAGATACCCAACCAGTTCCACCAGTATACCTATTCGAACATTGGACGCCGTCCCGGGTAGCGATTTCACACTCCGGTCCAAATCCGAAGGTCAATTTCTCAGGAAATGAGATATTTAGTAAAGATGTATATTCAGAATAAGCTGTTTCAATAATATCAGTAAAACCCGAAATACAAAACGCATCTTTATCTGCGCAGTAAAATTTAAAGTGCTCTGATTCGATTTGCAATCTTCCTCTATTTTGATTGTTGGTTTCCAGAATCCGGTAATCAATATATCGTTTCCAGATCGAATACAGATTATCCAATGATTCTACTCCGGACCAATATGGTGCTACAACCACTGTCTGAGAAGAAACATCAATAATATCATTATACTGCCAGCACTTGTTTACTGCCATAAATTCACCCCAAATCTTCGCAATTGCAATTCCTTGATTATCAGCAAAAAGCGTTGGGTCGTTTAGTGTAGTTAATGAAGGTAATTGTCCACCATATTTCATGATTGCTGACTTTATATCGTCATCCGATATTGTCAATCCAGCTTCAAATGCAGCCATACCGTATTTGAACCATATCGGGAAAGTGGTTTTTAAATAATAATTCGACAAAAACAGTTGACACATGTAATAGATTGCCGCATGTGTTGCATCTTTAAAAACCGCTTTTTGTTCTGAAGTGTAAGGAGTCGTGACATAAATTTTCCCATCACTCCCAATATATCCTGCATCAAACGGCATCGTATTGGAAGGTTTCTGGCTTATAAAGGTAGTTGAATAGATCGGTACGACTTCGACACCACTGAAAAGATTGGTTTGATAATAGGGATAACTGTGCAGATTGAGGGCGAGAATCTTGTTATCTATTCGGCTTTGAACAATTACAGGAAGACTTTCTCCTAGAATTTCAATGGTATAGTTAATTACACCCCCATCTTCGGCAACAACAGTATAGGTTATATTCGAGATGAAATTATTTGGGGTTGATCCCGATATTTGAATAGTAGGTCCCACTTTTGCAGAAGCCTTATCCGAAAGGGTAAAAGTAGCGATCAGGTTGGTTCGGTTGACTCCTGCTGGGATTGTGCAGATAATTCGTTGGTTCGCTTTTTCAACAATCCCGATAACGTCATAGGGAAGCGAACTGTTATTCGTTTTTAGGAAACCGAAGGACAAAAGATCCTTCGCACTGTTTGGTGCACAGGTTATTGAGACTGTATAATTGATGGAAGTCCCATCTTCTGCAGTGATGGAATAAATGACCGGGGCAGTGAAATCATTGATCGTTACCTTATCCTGCTGCTCAGTATTCCCAATTTTAACAATCGATTTCGGTGAATTGGTAAATGTGGCCTTAAAGGATGAAAGATTTGTATTATATGGAACAATAATTTTAACTGTTGTACCTGAAATAATCCCGGTGATATCAGCCGGAATATTCGGATTATCTGCTTTAGTTAATCCGAATACGAGAAAAGCCTTTTCGGAACTTTTCTTCACTACATTTACGGTATAATCCTGTTTCGAGCCATCCTCTGCTATTATTGAATAAACAACTGGCTGAGCAAAACTATTTATAGTGTTTTTTGATTGTTGAATAAGATTACCCACCTTTACTGTAACTTTTGGAGAAGCGGTATAGGTGGCCTTTAAGGTTGATAAATCGGCACTTGATGAAAGCAGTACATTGATCACACAACCTGTTATCATCCCAACGCAATCTTCATTTAAAGAAGGATTGTCTGATTTCGCAAATAGAAAAGTTATAAGCGCTTTATCCGAGCATACTACGGAGATAGTGTAGTTCTGGGTACTACCGTCTTCAGCAGTAACTGTATATATTTGGGGTGATGTAAAATTGTTAGTAGTCAGTTTATCTTGTTGAATTACCTGTCCAATCCGAACAAGTGATTTTGAAGAACTGGTAAAACTAGCTTTTAATCCGGAAATATCAATGTTTGAGGGGATTGAAATGGTGATCGTATTTCCGGTAATCGTCCCCGTATAGTCTTCAGGAAGGGCTGCGTTGTCAACTCTTTTAAATGCAAATGAGGTAATCGACTTATCACTACTCTTTTTAACTTCGACGGGCACTGGACCACCACTCTTACTACACGAAAAAAACAGTATTGCGGAAAAAATATAACAAACTAATATTTGGGTGATAGTTGATCGATATTGGTCAGTAATTTCGGTTATCTTTTCCATTTTTCATAGGTAAAAATAAAACATTTGAAAAATTTGGGCCAAAAATAAAAAAAAGCTACGAAAACTTAATAGTTATTTGCGTAATATTTATGTTTCACAACATATGTTAATCGCAAAATCGTTTGGCAATTTGACCCAAATAAACCAATATTCAATACAGTCTCAAATCACTCACTAAAACCCCGATGTATCGGAAACGCTCTAACGAACAATGAAGATTCTTTTTTCCTAAATGTACCACAACATTTCTGAATTCTGTTACCTTGGATCCTCCCGCTAGGTGCACCTTTGCAAGGTCAAAACAGAACAAATAATTTAAAATTTATAAAAATGAAAACAAATAAAATTGGATTTCGTAGTGAGGTGTTATTTAAAGTGGTCTTTTTATTACTGACCTTTATCATTGTAAATTCAAATGTCAATGCTGCAGATTATGTCATTGATAAAGTGGTCAGTAAAGTTAAATGGGAGGGAAAGAAAGTAACTGGTAAACACACTGGTACGATCTCTTGTGAAAGCGGACTTTTAACTGTTTCGAAGGATAAGGTCATAAGCGGATCTATCGTAATTGATATGAAAACGATTGTAGATGAAGATTTAACTGATCCGGAGTGGAACAAAAAGCTGATAGGGCACCTTTCGTCGGATGATTTCTTTTCAATTGCAAAATTTCCGCGGGCAAGTATGGTGGTAAATAAGGTTACCTCACTATCAGGTGATGATTATCATTTTTTAGCAGATCTTACGATAAAAGGGATAACGAAACCCGTTGAGTTTAATGCAAAAGTCAAAGTTAATGGTGACCAATTGAGCGCTAAAGGTGTAATTACGGTTAACAGGACCCTTTACGATATCAAATATGGTTCTGGAAGCTTTTTCCAGGGTCTTGGCGACAAAATGATTAGTGATGATTTTACACTTGAATTTGAAATTAAAGCAAATAAGAAGTAACACAAACTTTCGAAAATTTAAGTTGGATGTCCCCAGGGGCATCCTTTTTTTATCTCTAAAATAAGATTGCTTTGTTGTGGCGCTCATATCTCCAATAAATCCTGTTGATTTTCTTCCGATTAATGTTTTATTCCTGCCAGATTCCCGTTTTACCTCTCGGGAAACCTGAAACAAAAGGGAGGGGCATATCTGAATTGTGAATATACCGCTGTGTTCAACAATCGAATTACATTGGTTCTTAGGAGGGATGCAAATCTGGGTAACGAAACATTACAGTTAAATTTAGAATAGCTAATGTAAAATCAATTAGGTACCCCTACAACCATTCTTCCGGATATTTATGGTCATCAGAAGCCGACCCACTCAAAACCATGCTGGTAAAAAATATGGTCGGTAAAGTGACCTATAAATTCAATAGCGGTTATTTTAAATATGATAATTGTCATATTATTTGGCGAGATCCTTGCTTAATATTGTATAAGGCTGTAATAGAACGCTGTAAGAGGTTAAAGGCCAATGATAATAAGGGGGCAGGAAAAGCAGAATAAAATTTAAAGTCGTAAATTGAAGTAGATTCAACGATGTTTTTAATGAATTTTTTAGAAATGAAAAATTCTTCCTTTGAGAGTTTTCATGTTTACAAGGTGATCATGAATTCCGGGAGGCCCGACCAAACCGGGTTAAGCATGTTGTTTACAGTTGTATTTTTCATATTACTTTTTATTTCAGGCTGTAAATATGGTGTTGTAAACAATGAAGATCTGAGTGATTTGCCACTTTCACCTCAGGAAATCAGTGAGATTGATAACACGATCAGTTCTTTTTACGAGTTGAAGAAGGATTATGCATTGCAATTTAATAACCGGGAGACCATCCGGATTGCAGATGTTTATTACTCGAATGAAGTCAAACAGGCTGTTCGTTACAAATTGCTGTTTCTGGCAGAGATGGGAATGATTAAGGAGTATGCCCATGATATACAGATTTTGCATAATGAGGTTTTGGTTCTTCCCAATGGCCATCTTATCGTTCCAGGTCTTGAAAAAGTAACTTCTGCAACCATACCTCCTGGCTCAGTGAATAGAATTGAGAGTGCTTATACTGATAAGCTATTTTTCCGTTTGGCAAAAACAAATGATCAATGGAAAATTATCGGAATTGAAATTCTTGGACTTTCATATGGCACTGAAACAAAATATAATACTGATGCGGTAAGTGACTATATAATAACAGATACTGCACTGGAGCAACTGTCAGAAAAGAGCATTGAAGGGCAGATAATTTATGAAGAAAGAAAGTCTTTTGAGCAGTTATTCGATAAAAAGATTAGCGAGTCAGTACTTGGTGAACAACTATATTCCTTGTATAAAAAGAATGATCTCTTCCCTGATCCTTTAATGCTAAAGGCACAAGGCATTTTGAACAAAGCTAATGCAGTTTCGTATGCTTTGAAATGGACAGATGATACAGGGAGTAGTACTACTACCTCTTCGTATAACAATGCGGTCTATAAATCATATCCACAAAAAGACTGTGCCAATTTTTGCAGCCAATGCCTCCAAGCCGGAGGTTGGATTTACGAAAGTCCGTACAAAAATTCTGCAAGCACTTCGGTTTGGTGGTATAACAATCTGAATACAAAGACTACAACTGATGATTATGCATCGAATACATGGGTAGGGGCAAATGCATTGTTTGGATATGTCGTCCCGTCAAAAGCTACATCCACAAGTACTGTTCAGGCCCATGCCGGTACTATTGGACTTGCTGACTTGTTGTGGATTCCAAAAACCGGCTCAAAAACTCATGTGATGATCACAACAAGTCTTGTGGGTAGCTCACTTCCAGGTGGTGGCTCCTATTTTCACATCTACATTTCGGGACACACAAATAACCGAAAAAATTATAATATTGATACAATGACAGATGCGGTATTTGGCCATTTTAAATAACAGGTCAACGCTATCTCTGCCACAATGTATACTCATTATGACAAAATACTGAACTACTTCAACAACTGAAGTACAAATGCTTCAGCTGAATTATTCAATGCAAAATTCAAGGCTTTCAGATCAACTCAAAGGGGAGTGAGAGATGTAAATTTCTTCCTTTTCAGATTATCTAGAATTTATGCATAATTCTTTTGCTCCACCTTAAATATCATTTGATCCAATATCATTTGATCCGCGATCCCGATCTAATCCAAACGCATAAAAAAAGGCTAAAATCTTTCGATTTCAGCCTTTTATGCTCCTCAGGTAGGACTTGAACCTACGACCTACGGATTAACAGTCCGCCGCTCTAACCAACTGAGCTACTAAGGAATAATAATATTTTGCGCTTTAGCCCTTATTTCTTCTAAAGCGTTGCAAAAATAGTAAGATTTTAAGAAATGAGAAATATATTTGTAAAAAAAATTGAAAATAATCTGTTAGATGAATAAATTGAAAATTTTGGGAATTGGAAATGCGCTCGTTGATATTATGGTTCTTCCTGATGATGATCAGATTATCAGTAATCTAAAACTTCCCAAAGGGGGAATGACCCTTGTTGATGGAGAGCTCTCAACGCGCATACAGCAGGAGATCTCCCACCTGAAAATAAAGATTGCTACGGGCGGATCTGTTGCAAATGCAATCAATGGGATCGCCGGACTAGGTGTTGAGTGCGGATTTGTCGGCTCAATCGGTCGCGATGACCTGGGAACGCTGTTTAAAA
This sequence comes from Prolixibacteraceae bacterium, assembly GCA_963675995.2. Lineage (GTDB taxonomy): Bacteria > Bacteroidota > Bacteroidia > Bacteroidales > Prolixibacteraceae > JAAFHB01. The sequence goes on from CAXXIY010000001.1 coordinate 1,895,783, forward strand.
GTGACATGGTCAAACGGGGAATCACGTTAAATCTAAAAGAACTTGAACTGCCAACAGGACGTGCAGTTGGATTTGTTAGTCCGGGTGGTGAACGCACTTTTGCTACCTATTTGGGCGCAGCTGTCGAAATGGGCCCCATTGATATTACTCCCGAAATGTTTGCAGGTTATGATATTTTCTTTATCGAGGGTTACCTTGTGTTTAACCATGCATTGATTATGGCGGCCGCTTCGGCGGCTAAATCTGCCGGACTTACAATAGCCCTTGATCTGGCCAGCTATAATGTTGTGGAAGCTAATCAGGATATTCTGAATGAATTAGTAGACAATTATATAGATATTGTGTTTGCAAATGAGGATGAAGCAAAATCTTTTACCGGAATGCAACCAGAAGCAGCCCTTGAGAATCTGGCATCCAGGTGTGATATCGCAGTGGTAAAGGTGGGTAAAGATGGAGCATACATTCAGCAGGGTGATCAGAAATGGCACATACCGGCGATGGGAACGGTTGTAATTGATACAACAGGCGCTGGCGACTATTTTGCTGCGGGATTTCTTGCCGGTCTGGCCACCGGATGTGATCTTGGCAAATGCGGAATAATCGGCTCTTTATTGGCAGGTGAAGTAATAAAGATTGTTGGTGCGGAACTGGAAGACCATCATTGGGAAGCAATAAGAAATCACCCTGAAATGTTTTAGTCCTTATTACGTATAGTATTGGGAATTAATTAAAATCAAAAGAGAAACTATTTTACCTGCAGTCAGGTGAAAATGGTTCCTCTTTTGACATTGCAAAATGATGAGGATCGGTTCGGTTATCCATAGGTAATCTATAAAACCGCTTTAACAGGTGCCTTAATTCATCCCCTGAAATTAACCCGGTACAAAATTTACTGCACGATCAAAAGAAAGTAATTTTTCTTCCCTTTTTGTATCAAAAGGTATTTCCCACCGATCAGTTTAGAAATTGAAACTGTCTCATCAGGAGTTTCCACCTTAACTTTATTCATTGCAACTCCGCCTCCTGCTATTGTCCGGCGCGCTTCACCCTTTGACGGGAAAACGGTGCTCTTTTCTGCCAGCAAATCGATGATATTTATACCTGATTCAAGCTCCTCTTTGGCAATCCCGAATTGAGGGACCCCTTCAAAGACCGATAAAAAGGTGGCTTCGTCAAGCTTACGTAAGGTCTCCTCGGTCCCTTTCCCAAATAAGATCTCCGAAGCTTCAACAGCAATAAGATAGTCGGCTTCCGAATGAACCATACAGGTCACCTCTTTGGCAAGCACTTTCTGAAGTTGACGCAAATGGGGTGTAGGACGATGTTCCTCAATGAGTGCGTCAATTTCATCCTTTGGAAGGACTGTAAAAATCTTAATGTATTTTTCAGCATCAGCATCCGAAGTGTTTAGCCAGAACTGGTAGAAGGTATAAGGGGATGTTCTTGCAGGATCGAGCCACACGTTCCCCGATTCTGTTTTCCCGAATTTTGTACCATCTGCTTTCTTGATCAGCGGACAGGTGAGCGCCCAGGCTTCACCGCCTGCTTTTCTCCGTATCAGCTCGGTACCGGTGGTGATATTTCCCCATTGATCCGAGCCACCCATTTGCAGTTTGCAGTTTTTGGATTCATACAGATGGAGAAAGTCTGTTCCCTGTACCAATTGATAGGTGAACTCGGTAAAGGACATCCCTGCCATTCCGCTTTCGGGATCAAGCCGTTTCTTAACCGAGTCTTTTGCCATCATATAATTGACCGTGATATGCTTCCCGATATCACGAATGAATTCCAGAAAAGTGAACTCCTTCATCCAGTCATAATTATTGACCATTTCAGCCCTGTTTGCAATGGGGGATTCAAAATCCAGAAACTTTGAGATCTGAACTTTCAGACACTCCTGATTATGGCGCAATGTGGATTCATCGAGCAGATTACGCTCCTGTGATTTACCCGAAGGATCGCCAATCATCCCTGTTGCACCCCCAACCAAAACAATCGGTTTATGTCCGCAAAGCTGGAAATGTTTGAGCATCATCACCCCGACAAGGTGTCCGATATGCAGGGAATCGGCAGTCGGATCGATTCCCACATATGCTGAGGTAACCTCTTTTTTAAGCTGTTCTTCCAATCCGGGCATCATATCATGAATCATGCCTCTCCAGGTCAATTCTTCAACAAAATTCATTCTTATAGCGATTTAATAGATATTATTCAATTTATTAGCAATTCCCGGATGTTGATTAGATCGATTTGAAAAAACTAAAAAGATATCCGGAATCCTGTTAAAAATAGTCGGGCAAAGATACAACTTTTTGCAACCCTGAGGGGTAGTGATTAATCTGTGAAATTGAAAGGCACGATTTATCTTCAATTCAAATAAAAGACCCATACCAGGGTGTCACTATAGCGCTCCCGCTAATCGATATCAGACCAGACGGAGGGTTAAATGATTAATTCCTTTTCGATTTGATCGAAACCGGAGGTGTTATTTTTCTCCTGCTTTTTTTGGTTCTTGCAAGACAAAACTGTTTTTCAATAGTCGGTTCTATATTTCAAATAAATAATGGTAATTTTCAACTTTAAAATATCATTCAAATGCATGTAAACAGAATTAGAATAAAAGCCTTTTTATTGATGACCATTGTCATCTTTATCTCATTTTATGCTCAATCACAACATCGGTTGGTTTTACTTCATCCTACCGTTGGCAATATTGAAAGTATGGAGTGGATGGTGGAAAATAAAATAATTGATATACCCGGAGTAGAATTAGTGGGGGTTTATTATGCAGGAGAGGTATACGATTATTCTGCTTCTGAGAAGTATCTTGCTGAACATCAGATAAAAAATTATCATCTTCGTAAGATCGAGGGTGAACTTAACCCTGAGGAGCTCTATCGTGAAAACAGTTGTACTCCAGCTTTCAGAAAATTATTTGAGGAGTCGGATGCAATACTCTTTTTTGGCGGTCCCGATATACCTGCAGTATTGTATGGCGAGAAGCAGAATTTGCTGACGGTTGTTACCGATCCGAAGCGCCATTATTTTGAGTCTTCTTTTTTCTTCCATTTAATTGGGGGAAGTCGTAATCTGGCATTTAAACCGTTTCTATCGGTGAAGTCTGATTTTATTATCAGGGCTTTTTGTCTGGGGATGCAAACGATGAATGTGGCAGCCGGAGGAACCTTGCTTCAGGACATTCCGTCTGAATTATATCATAAAAACACCCTGGAAGACGCAGCTGCCCAGTCTGTTGAGAATCAACATCAGAGTTATGTTTCGCCCGGGTTTCCACTCTCCGATCTGTTCGGAGGCATTTTTCATCCCATACATATTGCGAATTTCGGATATCTTAAGGAAATCGCAGGTCAATCAGATTCCTCAACTCCAAAAGTATTGAGTTATCATCACCAGGCGGTTGGTCGCCTAGGGGCAAATCTGGAGGTCATTGCCACATCCATGGACGGGAAAATTGTTGAAGGGCTTCAACACAAATTATACAAGAATGTTGTGGGGGTTCAATTTCATCCGGAGCGCTCCTCATTGTACAAGCCGGAGGCAAGGTTAACGACCATACCGGGGAAACCGTTTTCTCCAAATGAACTACTGAAGAATTCAAACAGCCTCGCTTTTCATCTTCTATTCTGGAAAGATTTTTCCAGCCTGGTAGAGAAAAGCAAAAGGTAAAGTCTGAATTAATGGCTAAATTGTGCTACTCTTTGGTGGATGATCAATCAGCTGTTCTTTCTCCGCCTTCAGAAAGGGGAGGATATTGGGCGCCATATTTTCGATGGGTCCATACAATTTTGATTCTGCTTTTAGTTTTTTAGGAAGAATGGTAATTGTGAAATTTTCGATCTTTAAAACTATGATCATCAGAATACTCAGGATAAAAGCAGCTTTTAGTGCGCCAAATAATGCCCCTGCCAATCTGCTGAAAATACTCAATGCAATTGCTTTTACAAATTTTTCTGTGAGGGTTGCAATGAGGTGAACCACAATAACAACGAAGATAAAGATGAGGATAAACGATACGAGACGTACGGAGTTAACACTCCAGCTGAGGTATTTGGAGAGCCAGGGTTGGACAAACCCCGAAAACTCTACAGCGGCCCATATTCCAAGGATTAAGGAGGCAATGGAGGCCAATTCTACAAAAAAGCCTTTCACAAAGCCATTAATTGCAGCAATAACAAGAATAACTAACAGAACAATATCTAACACATTCATTTGTGAATAAAATTATAAATTTGCCGCAATAAATTTATGATAATTATTTTAAGTACGCTGGTTATTGACGGAAAGTTACTAAATTTAATCCGAAATATACTAATTATTATTGAGCATGGCTATTGTTAATTCAATTATTAACTGGATCAATTATAAACGAATTTATGAAATCGATCTTTATCGGGAACATGCGATGGAGATACAGGAGGAGGTGCTCTTCAATTTGCTCAACACTGCAAAAAATACGGAGTGGGGCGAGAAATACCATTATGCTGATATTAAATCGTGGATATACTATAAGGATCGTGTTCCGGTTAGTCGGTATGAGACCATTGAGCCGTTGATTAACAGGATGATACAGGGCGACAAGAATGTGTTGTGGCCTGGTGTAATGAAGTGGTTTGCAAAGTCATCAGGAACAACTAATGCCAAGAGTAAATTCATACCGGTGTCGAAAGAATCGCTTGACAATTGCCATTTCAGAGGTGGAAAGGATGTACTTGCGATCTATTATCGCAATTATCCGGAAGCCTCTTTACTTTCGGGGAAGAGTCTGACTTTGGGAGGAAGTCATCAGATGACTAACCTAAGTAATAAGGCTTATTACGGGGATCTTTCAGCAATTATGATTGAAAACCTCCCTTTCTGGACCGATTTTCATCGTACCCCCCCTACCGAAATCGCATTAATTCCTGAGTTTGAAGAAAAAATTGCTCAGATTACCAAGACTGCAATTCATGAGAATGTTACCTCCCTGGCAGGTGTTCCTTCATGGTTCCTGGTACTGTTACGTTATATTCTCGAATATACTGGGAAAGCGAATATCATTGATGTCTGGCCAAATCTTGAACTTTTCATTCATGGCGGTGTCTCGTTCGAACCTTACAGACAACAGTATAGGCGAATCATCCCTTCAGGCAGGATGAATTATATGGAGACTTATAATGCTTCTGAAGGATTCTTTGCAATTCAGGATGACCCTTCATCGGGTGATATGCTCCTTATGCTTGACTATGGCGTTTTCTATGAGTTTATCCTTGCTGGCAATACGGAGGTTGAATTTCCCATTACCATACCACTCTGGGAGGTTGAGATTGGTGTTAATTATGCCATGGTAATCTCAACTAATGGTGGCCTTTGGCGTTATCTTATTGGGGACACTGTGATGTTTACCTCAAAAGATCCATATAAAATACGAATAACTGGTCGTACAAAGCACTATATCAATGCTTTTGGAGAGGAGGTCATCATAGATAATGCTGAACGGGCCATTAAGGAGGCTTGCACGGCAACAGGAGCAATTATCAGCGATTACACCGCGGGACCAATTTTCATGAGCGAGAGTCAGGCTAAAGGAGCGCATCAATGGCTGATCGAATTTAATAATATCCCCGATGATATGGAAAAGTTCACAACTGTGCTTGACCGGGAATTGCAACGTTTAAACTCAGATTATGAGGCTAAAAGATATAAGAATGCTACACTCGAACGTCCTCATGTCCTTGTAGTAGCTGATGGAACTTTTATGCAATGGATGCGGGAACGGGGTAAGGTGGGTGGACAGAACAAGGTTCCTCGATTGTCGAATAACAGGGATTATCTTGACGGGTTACTCCGGATAAATGAAAATATTCAAAACAAATCAAATCAAGTATGAAAAAATCAAATGCACCAATGCATATTGCTATAGCCGGTAATATCGGAGCCGGAAAAACAACCCTGACTTCAATCCTTGCAAAACATTACGGATGGGAAGCTCACTACGAGGAGGTGGATGGGAATCCATACCTGAATGATTTTTATCATGATATGCAGCGCTGGTCATTTAATTTGCAGGTTTATTTTCTCAATAACCGTTTTGGCCAGATCATCGATTTTCGGAATTCGGGAAAAACGGTGATTCAAGACAGAACGATTTATGAAGATGCCGAGATTTTTGCCCCTAACCTGCATGATATGGGACTAATGAGTACCCGTGATTTCGAGACCTATCACAACCTTTTTGACCTAATGGGAAAATTAATTCAGACACCCGATCTGATTATCTATCTTCGGGCTACGATTCCTACGCTGGTACAGCAAATTCAAAAAAGAGGGAGAGATTATGAAAATACCATCCGGCTCGATTATCTAAAACAACTAAATCAGCGTTATGAAGCCTGGGCAACCCGCTATCAGTTGGGCAAAATGTTGGTTATAAATGTTGATGAACTTAACTTTGCTGAAAGTAAGGAGGATCTCAGCAAGGTCATTGACCGCATTGATGCTCAATTACACGGGCTTTTTTAATTGTGATAGTAGTTTTTTCAAATTTGTAGCTCACAAATCGGACAATTTCAAATCATTATTTTTTGCTTTTAACTTTAAATTCAAAGCCGGCTAATACCGGCTTTTGTCATTGGTAGTTCTCAAATTAATTTGTAGGATTATACCAGAATTGACAATCTAGCAGTTATTGCTTTTAATCGTAAATAATTTTACCTGATTCTGATGAAAAAACCTGATAAGAAGGCTTTCTTTAGCTTTCGTTTTGGAGAAGATAACCTTACTGCCGGAATGGCCCTTCAAATGGCAGAAGGGAAAATTGTTGGATTGATAAGTAATGATACGGCGGTTAGGATCACCAATAGCCGGAGTATTGTGGAGAGCATCGTCACCAATCATGAAACCGTTTACGGAATCAACACGGGTTTTGGTCCCCTCTGTACAACAATCATCTCTGAAAGTGATACCAGAAAATTACAGCTTAACTTATTAAAGAGTCATAGCGTAGGGGTGGGGGAGGCAATTTCTCCTAAATTGGCCAAACTGATGATGATTCTGAAAGTTCATGCCCTGGCTAAAGGTTATTCGGGTATAGCAATTGAAACCCTTGAAAGGATGATTTGGCATATTAATGAGAATATTATACCGGTAGTCCCTTCCCAGGGCTCTGTGGGGGCATCGGGTGATCTGGCTCCGTTGGCACATCTTTTCCTTCCTCTGACCGGGTATGGTAAGGTTTTCTACAAAGGCAAAATTGTTGAAATGGGGGCTCTCCTAAAAAAATTGGGGATTGCACCTGTTGAACTTGGCGCAAAAGAGGGTCTTGCCCTGATTAATGGAACCCAGTTTATTACAGCACATGCAGTTGTGATATTAGACCGGTTGCAGAATTGCCTGGATAATGCCGATTTGATAGCGGCCATGAATCTTGAAGCAATGCTGGGATCGGTTAAAACATTCTCTCCTGAGTTGCATCTTCTAAGGCCTTATCAGGGTACTATTTATGTGGCAGAACGGATGAGAATGCTCATTGGGGATTCGGAGATCGTTCAGTCTCATAAGAATTGTTCGCGGTTGCAGGATCCCTATTCACTCAGATGTATACCCCAGGTTCATGGGGCATCACGAAATGCCTGGCTTCATCTGAAAGAACTGTTAACCATCGAACTAAATTCTGTCACCGATAACCCCATCATACTGGAAGATGGACGTGCTATCAGCGGAGGGAGTTTTCATGGGCAACCTTTGGCTATGGCACTCGACTATGTAACCGTTGCCGCCGCCGAATTGGGAAATATTGCCGATCGTCGCATCTATTTGTCTTTGAACGATTCAATTGAGGGATTGCCAAAGTTGCTCATGCGCGAAACCGGACTGAATTCAGGTTTTATGATTCCGCAATATACAACAGCTGCTCTGGTCAGTGAAAACAAAAGCCTGTGTTTTCCGGCAAGTGCGGATAGTATCCCAACTTCAATGGGACAGGAGGACCATGTCAGTATGGGATCCATCAGTGCACGAAAAGCGCTGATGGTAATTGATAACCTTGAAAAGATTCTTGGAATTGAACTGTTCTGTGCCGCTCAGGGTTTCGATTTCAGAAAACCGCTGAAGTCAGGTGGGATCATAGATGAATGTCATCGTATTGTCAGACAAACAATTCCTTTTGCTGAGTCAGACCATATTATGTCAGATGAAATGAATAAGGCAATCAATCTGGTGAAAGACAGAACATTGATTGCCATTTCAGGAAAAGCGGCAAAAGGACTGAAAATCAACCTTAAAAACGAGAAACATGAACTTTTCGGAATTTATTAAGAAATATGCCACCCATCCCGAATACAAGGCGCCGACCGGGAATGCACTCAATGCAAGATCATGGCAGACAGAGGCTCCATTACGGATGTTACTCAATAACCTGGATCGTCAGGTGGCCGAAAATCCCGAAGAACTGGTAGTTTACGGTGGTACAGGCCAGGCGGCCCGGAATCCCGAAGCGTTGTTGCAAATCATAAAATGCTTGTTGGATTTGGATGAGAATCATAGCCTGTTAATACAGTCGGGGAAAGCGGTGGGTATCGTAAGGACCCATCCTGAGGCTCCTCGGGTATTTATTGCCAACAGTAATCTGGTTCCGCAATGGGCCACATGGGAACATTTCGAAAAACTGAAAAGCGAAGGTCTGATGATGTACGGCCAAATGACTGCCGGAAGTTGGATCTATATTGGTTCACAAGGTATTTTGCAGGGAACTTTCGAAACATTCTCAGCCTGCGGCGTGAAATATTTTAAGGGTGATCTGAAGCACAAACTGATCGTTTCAGGCGGACTTGGCGGAATGGGCGGAGCTCAGCCACTGGCTGCAACAATGGCCGGAGCCACCTTCCTTGGTGTTGACATTGATCCTGAACGAATCCTGAAGCGGTTAAACTCACGGTATGTCGACTACATTTCCTATTCTTATACTGAGGCAAAAGATTTGATATTGAGTGCATTGGGGAAAGGCGAGGCAATATCAGTCGGATTGGTGGGTGATATTGGTGATGTTCTTGAACAATTACTCAAAGATGGTATTATACCTGATGTGGTTACTGATCAAACTTCAGCACATGACCCGTTGTACGGATATATTCCCAACGGTTTTACTCTTGAAGAGGCCCGTGCACTTCGTCTCAATGATTCAGAAAATTATAAAGAGCGATCGCTGAAAAGTATGGCTCGCCATGTCGGCTTTATGCTCGAAATGCAGCGTCTGGGAAGCATCGTATTTGATTATGGGAACAACCTTCGCGAAATGGCCAGGCAAGGGGGTGAAAAAAATGCATTTGACTTTAACGGGTTTATTCCTGAATTTATCCGGCCGCTCTTTTGTGAAGGGAAGGGACCTTTTCGTTGGGTCGCTTTATCGGGTGACCCTGAAGATATCCGGATTACAGATCAGGCATTGATTGCTGCTTTTCCGAATAACCAGCAAATGATAACCTGGTTGAAAAAGGCAGAAGAGAGCGTTGAATTCCAAGGTCTCCCTGCCAGAATCTGCTGGCTTGGAATGGGCGAACGTGAAAAGGCAGGAGTATTATTTAACAATCTTGTGAAGGAGGGTAAAGTAAAGGGGCCGATTGTCATTGGACGCGATCATCTCGATTGCGGATCTGTTGCTTCACCTAACCGGGAGACCGAAAAAATGATCGATGGCAGTGATGCAGTTTCAGACTGGCCATTGCTTAATCTGATGGCCAATACAGGCGGTGGCGCAACATGGGTTTCGTTCCACCACGGCGGTGGTGTTGGGATGGGGTACTCACAACATGCCGGGATGGTCGTGCTTGCTGACGGAACAGAAAGGGCTGAAGCCTGTATCCGACGCGTCCTATATAATGATCCTGCAATGGGAATATTCAGGCATACCGATGCCGGATATGAAAAGGCTAAAGAGAATATGAATACGTTTCATATGATTTTTTAACTTTGGCGTGCATTTAATGTTGGTATCATGATAAAAAACAGATTAATAGGTCCATTTACTCAGCTTGTTACGATGGATCATATTCCTTTAAAGGGGAGTGTGAATGACCATCAGCTTGAAATAATCCCAAATGGAGGAGTGGTGGTTCGTGAAGGAAAGATTGTTAAAACTGGAAATTACGAACAACTTGGTACCGAGTTTGGAGATCGCAATACCATCATTGATTATGTCGATACCGAAATGGTGGCAATCCCTGGGATGATCGATCCTCATACCCATATTTGTTGGGCCGGAAGCCGGGCTAACGATTATGCACTCCGGTTGGCCGGTAAAAGTTACCTCGAAATTGCCCTTGGAGGTGGAGGAATCGGTGATACGGTAGAAAAAACCAGGGCAGCTACAGCAGCTGAACTTGAAGTTACTCTTACGGAGCGAGCCCTTACTTACCTTAGAAATGGGGTAACTACAGTCGAAGTAAAAAGTGGCTATTGTTTAAACACCTTGGGAGAAATAAAATTACTCGAGGTAATAAATAAGGTCAATAAACGGCTCTCTGTGGATCTGATTCCTACTTGTTTGGCAGCCCATATCAAACCATCTGATTTTGTTGGCGGTCAATTGGATTATCTGGAAAGTATTGTTAAAGAATTGCTGCCGGAGATAAAAAAACAAAATCTGACCAACCGGACAGATATTTATATTGACAAGGGGGCATTTACAATTGCTGAAGCCAGGATTTATTTGAACCTTGCAAAGCAGATGGGATTTGATCTTGTGGTCCACGGAGATCAGTTTACCGAAGGTGGCATCGCCCTGGCTTGTGAGCTGGGAACTCGCTCAGTAGACCATCTGGAAGTGTCAAATGATCAGGAAATTAAATTATTAGCATCATCCAACGTGATACCTGTGGTACTCCCAGGTTCTTCTTTGGGATTAGGTAGCCGTTTTGCCCCCGCGCGAAAACTTTTGGATGCAGGTTGCGCTCTTGCCATTGGTTCAGACTGGAATCCAGGTTCTGCTCCGATGGGCGATCTTTTGCTTCAGACAGCACTTTTGGGAATCTTCGAGAAGATGACAATGGCAGAATCTTTGGCTGGTATCACCTTCAGGGCTGCTATGGCGCTGGGATTAACCGATCGCGGGATTTTAAAAAAGGGATTCCTGGGTGATATGGCCGGATTCCCGGTCTCCGATTACCGCGAAATTATTTACCATCAGGGAAGTTTAAACCCTTCGGTTGTCTGGAAAAGGGGGGAGAAGGGGAAGGTGTGAAGGTGCAAAGTTGGTTCAGTTGGTGAGGAATGGAGGGAATGAAGATATGGAATAATGAAAAATGAGAGAATACAAAATGTAAATTGCAAAAACTGCGAATAGGGTAAGTGCCTGATGCCAGTTGTGTACCGCCGCCAGCCGCCATATGCCAGCCGGTTAATTATTTTGAGATTATAATTAAATTATGTTGCAATGAAGCAAATTATCGAATGCGTCCCTAACTTCTCGGAGGGTCGCGATCTTACTATCATCAAACAGATAACCGATGCGATCGAAAGCGTAAAGGGGATTAAAGTTCTGAATGTTGACCCGGGATTCGCGACCAACCGTACAGTTGTCACATTCGTGGGTGAACCTGCCCTGGTTGTTGAGGCAGCATTTCGGTCTGTGAAACGTGCGTCCGAATTGATTGATATGCGTTTACACAAAGGCGAACACCCGCGATTTGGGGCAACAGATGTTTGTCCTTTAGTCCCTGTCTCGGATATCACGATGGAGGAGACGGCGGAATATGCCCGTGCACTTGCCGAAAGGGTAGGAAAAGAGTTAAATATTCCGGTCTATTGTTATGAATTTGCTTCCTTTGAGGAGAAACGTAGAAGCCTGGCCAACTGTAGGGCCGGAGAGTATGAGGGACTTGCTGAAAAGTTAAAAAATGCTGAATGGCAACCCGATTATGGACCTGCAATTTTTAATGAACGGACGGGCGCCATAGCCATTGGGGCGAGAAATTTTCTGATTGCTTACAATGTTAATTTAAATACTACCTCTGTAAGGCTTGCAAACTCAATTGCCTTTGATGTCCGGGAGGCTGGTCGGATCAGTAGGGAGGGTGACCCTATTACGGGGAAAATCGTGACAGATTCGACTGGAGAGCCAATTCGTATTCCCGGAACACTGAAAAAAGTGAGGGCTATTGGGTGGTATATCAGGGAGTATGGAGTTGCCCAGATCTCGATGAACCTGATTGATATCACCGTAACATCTATTCACCATGCTTTTGATGAAGTGTGCGAAAGAGCGCGTGACCGTGGGTTACGGGTCACAGGTTCTGAGTTGATAGGTGTGATTCCTTTGCAGGCGATGCTCGATGCCGGAAAGTTTTTTTTACGCAGGCAACACCGCTCCTGCGGAATTCCCGATCGCGAAATCATTAAAGTAGCAGTTAAGTCACTGGGACTTGACGAATTGGCCCCCTTTGAGCCCAACAAAAGAATCATTGAGTATCTCCTTGAAGCTGATGATAATCAGCTTGGAATGATGACGCTGACTGACTTTGCCCATGAAACTGGATCCGATTCTCCTGCACCTGGCGGAGGCTCAGTGGCCGCTTATGTGGGGGTGCTGGGTACATCACTTGGGACCATGGTCGCAAATCTATCTGCACATAAAAGAGGTTGGGACCACCGGTGGGAAGAGTTTTCTGACTGGGCTGAAAAGGGTAAGGTGATTTACGAGGAGTTATTAAAATTGGTAGATCTGGATACAAAGGCGTTTAATCAAATTATTGACTCCTTTCAGTTACCCAAAAATACTCCTGAACAAATTGTTGCACGGAAACAGTCCATTCAATCTGCCACCCGAAATGCGATTGATGTCCCTTTCAGAGTGATGCAAATCTCTTACCAATCGATGGAAATGATTGAAACCATGGCTGAAACCGGGAATCCAAATTCGGTAACCGATGCCGGAGTTGGAGCGCTTTGTGCGGCAACAGCTGTCTCAGGCGCCTATCTTAATGTTTTGATCAATGCAGCAGCGTTCGACGATAAAGAGGCAATACGGCAAATACTGCAGGAAGCCGAAAAACTCGAATTTCTGGCTAATGACCGATGCAAGAAAATTCAAAATATGGTACGACTGAAACTAAATATTTGATAAAAAACTAGTTGGAGATGGGTCGAAAGGTGCCAATTGAGGCATATTGAATGTAGACCTTCCGTCTTCGGGGATGAATAGTTTTCTTATGTTAATTGTAACCTCTTTAGTAATATTTTAAATTATCTTTGCCGTGTAATTCTTTTTCCATGCATCGTGGTTCGAAAATAAGATATTGGATTAATCAATCAATTGGAATCCTTCTGCTAATTCTCTTTTTAGGGTATTATGGAAGTATCACCCTATTCTCCCATTCTCACATTGTCAACGGGGTTACAATTGTTCATTCACATCCATTTAAAACCAACAAGGGGGGTGAGACTTCCAATCCTCCTCATACTGAAAAGGAATTATTGCTTATTCAGTTGTTGTCAGAGTTGATTACAACAGCCTTCACTATCTCGTTTGCTACCCTTCTTTTGAGGTCTCTTTGGCATGAAATCCCGGTCGTTACCATCATAGCCGGATATACTGAATCGGGCGGATATTGCAACTATTCGCTCCGGGCCCCACCATACAAAATATCATATTCTGATTTAAAGTAGTAAGTTCCATTACTACGATTGTTTATCTGACGCCTTGATTCCACATGGCAGTCTGGATAATTGTATATTTCAAAAACAATTAATAATGAAGAAATTATTGTATTTTAGTATGGTATGGCTTGCCAGTTCATGTCATAGCAAAACGGACCCGGGAGTTTCAGCAAATTATATTATCAAGGGCGACACTATCGTTATTCCTTCAAACTCCAATTTAAACGGGAAAACTAGAACATCGATGGTAAGTGCGGTACCTTACCGGAATAAACGATCCGCCTCAGGAGTTGTGAAAGCGATCCCTAACAACTATGCCCAGATTGCCTCCCCTTTTGCCGGAAGGATCATCAGATCATTTATAAAATTGGGTCAGCGTGTTGGGGTAAATGCACCGATTTTTGAGATAAGTTCTCCATCATTTTTCGAAGCCGGCAAGGCTTACTACCAGTCGAAACAACAGATGCAGCTTGCTGAAAAGAACCTTCGGAGACAACAGGACCTATTAAAGAATGGCGTTGGAATTCAAAAAGATATGGAGGAGGCTGAGGTGATTTATGATTCAGGAAAGCGCGATTACGAAAATTCAATTGCGAGTCTGAATGTTTATCACGTCAACCCATCTGAAATGGTACTGGGCCAGCCGTTGATTGTTCGTTCTCCAATTGCTGGAGAGATTGTTTCCGATAATATTGTGATTGGCCAATACCTTCGTGAGGATGCCGGCCCTGTCGCTATTGTGGCAGAATTGGGTAAAGTATGGGTTGTGGGACAGCTCAAAGAGAAGGATATAAACAGTATACACGAATCTGACGAAGTTGAGATCGAGGCGGCTGGAATTCCTGATCTGATTATCAAAGGTTTGGTTTATCATATCAGTGACATGATGGATGAAACAACCCGTTCAGTGGAGGTTTTCATTGAATGCCAAAACAGTGGACGCAACCTCAAACCCGGTATGTATGCCACTGTTCAGTTTACCCAGAAAGCGGATAGTTCAATACTGATTCCTGCAAGTGCAGTTATGCAGATGGATGAAAGTAGCTTTGTTTTCGTGAAATCGGGTGGAAACAGATATTTGAGACAGCCAATCAAGACCTCCGGTACGGATAACGACAGGATTATCCTGAAATCAGGTCTAAAGGGAGATGAAGAGATTGTTACTGAAGGGGCTTATTATTTACTTGAAGCCAAATAGTCACAATTATGCACGGAATTATTTTGTTGGCCATCCGGAAACGATGGATGATGGTAGCCTTATTTATTTTGATCTGCCTGATAGGATTCTATTCCTGGCAGCAACTTTCCATAGAGGCTTACCCTGATATTGCTGATGTCACCGTTCAGGTAATCACACAGGTTCCCGGCCTGGCAGCAGAAGAGATTGAACAACAGATCACCATCCCTATTGAACGTGAACTAAATGGTTTACCGGGACTACATGTGATGCGAAGTAAAAATGCATTCGGTTTATCTACCATTATACTTGTTTTTGAAGATAAAACCGATGATTACTGGGCACGCCAACGGGTTCAGGAGCGGCTTACCAGTGTTCAGCTTCCCTATGGTGCTGTACCCGGATTAAATCCGCTCACCTCGCCGACTGGTGAAATTTATCGTTATATTATTGAAAGCAAGTCACACGATCTCAGGGCACTGACTGATCTAAACAAATGGATAATCATTCCAAGACTCAAGCAGGTGACCGGAGTTGCCGACGTAAGCAATTTTGGAGGGATTACGACTCAGTTTCAGATTGAAATCGATCCGGTGAAACTGGAGCAGTATCACCTCACCTTATCAGATGTTTCCGATAAAATCGGAAAGAACAATGCCAATGCTGGCGGAAGCATGCTTTATCGGGGTAATCTGAGTTATGTGATCAGGGGGATAGGATTGGTCAAGGATCTAAATGACCTTGGAATGATTGTGGTTAAAACTGAAAATGGGATTCCCATTTTTGTAAAGGATCTGGGAGAACTCAAATATGGGAGTCTGGAACGGAAAGGGATTCTGAGCTTTTCTGACAAAACCAGGAACTATGCCGATTGTATCGAGGGAACGATCCAGATGCTTAGATACCAGAATCCGTCAAAAGTACTAACTGAAGTTCACAATGCAGTAGAAGAACTCAATCACGAAATATTGCCTGAGGGGGTTAAGATTCATCCCTTTCTGGATCGTACCAGTTTGGTTAATACTACTTTGACAACTGTTTCACATACCCTGCTTGAGGGAATTCTTCTGGTTATTATTGTATTAATTCTCTTCCTTGGAAGCTGGCGGGGTGCATTACTGGTGGCAATTACCATTCCCGTTGCCTTACTTATCGCTTTTGGATTGATGTTGGCCACTGACATTCCTGCCAATCTCCTCTCGTTGGGGGCCATAGATTTTGGTATCATTGTCGATGGGGCAATTGTAATGATGGAAACTATCTTGAAGAAAAGGGAAGATCATCCTGAAATGACTTTTGAAGAGCACTCAATTGGTGAAAGGGTGCTGGAGGTTGCCAAACCTGTCTTCTTTTCGTCAATTATCATCATTACAGCCTATTTACCTTTGTTTGCTTTCGAAAGAATTGAAAAGAAGCTCTTTACTCCAATGGCTTTTACAGTGGGTTATGCGTTACTGGGTGCCCTGTCTGTTGCGCTGTTTTTAATCCCTGGATTGACCTATGTTCTCTATAAAAATCCCCAAAAAACCTATCATAATAAATGGCTAACCAAACTTTCAGAATCCTTTAACCGTCAGACAAAAAGAATTATAGCCAGACCAAAATCGGTATTTCTCCCGCTAGGGATTATTCTTTTTGCCGCTATCATACTGACAATCACGGTAGGAAAAGATTTTTTACCACAACTTGATGAAGGATCTTTGTGGCTGCAGGTCCAGCTTCCTCCGGGAATATCGCTCGAAAAGTCAAAGGAGATGAGTGATACACTACGTCAACGATTGATTAAACATGATGAGGTGACCTATGTGATGCTGCAAACCGGACGAGACGATGAGGGTGTAGACCCCTTTTCACTATCTCATGTCGAAAGTTCTATCGGTTTGAGACCCTATAACGAATGGAAGGATGGAAAGAAAAAGAGTGATCTGATTGAGGAGATGTCAAAGGAACTTGAGAATATGCCAGGTTATTCAGTTGGCTTTTCACAGCCTATCTTCGATATGGTTATGGACCAGATTGCAGGATCTCATAGTGATCTGGCCATTAAAGTTTATGGAGAGGATTTGAAAGAGGGGCGACGGATCTCGGAGGAGGTTCTGAATGTCCTAAAGACAATACCCGGAGCAGCAGACCTTGCTATCGATCAGGAACCCCCTTTGCCACAGCTTCAGATTCGCGCCGACCGGGATAAAATTGCCCAATATGGTCTTAATGTTTCCGACGTGGCTGAATTGGTGGAGGTAGCAATTGGAGGTAAGGCTATATCTCAGATTTTTATTGGTAATAAGATTTATGATGTCATATGCCGTTATAATGAAAATAGTCGTAATACACCTGAAAAGATTGGAAATCTTATGCTTACTTCTGGTTCAGGGGCAAAAATACCGCTCTACCAGGTCGCCGATATCAAGTTGACTACGGGTGCAAGTTCAATTACAAGGGAGATGAACAAACGCTATGTCACTTTGCGTATTAATCTAAGGGGTACTGATCTTACTGCGTTTCTGAACATCGCTCAGAAGAAAATAGCTGAAACGGTAAAATATAACCACGAAAAAAGTTTTATCCGCTGGAGTGGTCAATTTGAAAACCAACATAGGGCTTATGCGCGTTTGGGTTTCATCGTCCCGTTAGCATTGGCCATTATGTTTTTGCTGTTGTTTGGTGCATTCGGAAGGCTTCGTCAGGCAAATTTGCTAATGGGAATAGTGCCCTTAGCGCTGTTTGGAGGGATGTTGGCGCTGAATTTACGTGGAATGACCTTAAATGTCTCTTCCGCTGTCGGATTTATTGCATTGTTTGGAGTCTCCATTCAAAATGGCGTTATTATGATTTCCCATATCAATGGACTCAGAAGACATGGAATGGCGTTGAGGGAAGCAGTAATACAAGGGGCTAATCACCGATTTCGGCCTGTTTTGATGACTGCTACAGTGGCCGTACTCGGATTGCTGCCAGCCTCAGTTTCTGTCGGGATTGGCTCAGATGTTCAACGGCCATTGGCAACGGTAATTGTTTATGGACTGTTCTTTGCTACTTTGATAACACTCTATGTGTTGCCCTCGCTTTATTACCTCATGGAAAAGAAGTGGTCAACTGATGATGAATATTTTGGAAAAACGGAGATTTAGAAAAATGAGAAGAATTTTAATAGGTTTAATTTGTCTGTTAATTCAGACGCAGATAGTTTATTCACAATCTGATACGATATCTCATCGAAATCCTCTGAAATTTAGTGACTTTATGGATCTTGTTGGTAAGCATAACCTCGATTATGTGGCTGAACGTTTCGAGGTGAGTAAATCGGAAGCAGCGATTGAAATTGCCAAAGTCTTTACCGATCCAACTTTATCAATTGGTATGTCACAGGACAGGGAAGGTCATTTGACAACCGGTCACGGAATATCTTCGGGACTTGATGCAACGGTTGATCTGTTTGGGAAACGAAGGGCAAGGATTGATCTGGCCCGGAGTGAACACGAGCTGTCAAAAGCCTTGCTTGCCGATTACTTTAGAAATCTTGAAGGGAGTGCTGCCACAATTTTTCTCGAAGCGTTAAAACAAAAGCAGCTTTTTGAGGTGAAAGTCAATTCTTTTCAGACGATGAAGCGGCTCGCTGAAGCCGATAGTTTGAGACTAAAGCTTGGCAGCATTATGGAGATCGATGCGACCCAAAGTAAACTTGAAGCACAATCGTTGTTCAATGAACTTTTACAGGCTGAGGCCGATAGGAATAACGCATATGTGCAGCTCTCACAGCTGACAGGAACATTAAAGGCAGATACAATGTGGATTCCGGAAGGGAGCTTGTTTTTTAAAAAGCGAGTCTTTGCGCTCTCCGATCTGATTGCCTTAGCTCGTTCTAACAGAGCAGATCTTGTGGCGGCATTAAATAACAAGGAGGTCGCAAAAAAAGGTTTGAAACTTGCGAAAAAAGAGAGAAATATCGACCTTGGTCTCTCTTTGGGGATCGAAAACGGTTATCAGTCATCCGTTGCCGGTCCGACGGCAACCACTGTTTCGGCAGGTATCGCCATCCCCTTAAAATTTTCGAACTATTTCAAAGGGGAGCTTAAACAAGCACAATTTCAAATATCGCAATCGGAGGTTCTTTATAAAAAGGCTGATTTACAGATTAGAACAGAAATAGTGCTGGCAATGCAAAAGTACCAGGCATATTCAAAACAGGTTGACAGCTTTGATCATGGATTGCTTGAAAACGCTCAAAGTGTCCGCAAAGGTAAGATATACAGTTATAACCGGGGAGAGACTTCATTGCTTGAAGTTCTCAATGCGCAGCGAACCTATAATGATATCCAGCAAAGTTATTATGAAACCCTTTTTAATCGTGCAGTAGCACTTGTTGAGTTGGAACAGGCTGCCGGTATTTGGGATATAAATTTTTAAAGTGAGTTTTAAAATGGAGGTATAAAAAGAGGCCGTGTAAATCTGAATGAAATTACACGGCCTTCTATTTTCAACTATTTGGAATTATATTCCAAAAGCTGCCTTGATTTTATCAACATAATCGAGTTTTTCCCAGGTAAAGAGTTCAACCTCTTTTGTAATTTCGCCAAAATAGGGAGAGGAATATTTTTTGGTGATAGTCTGTGGCGTGCGCCCCATATGGCCATAGGCAGCCGTCTCTTCGTAAATGGGATTTCGTAGTTTCAGGCGTTCTTCAATGGCATAAGGTCGGAGGTCAAAAAGTGAGGTGATTTTCTCTGCAATCTCACCGTCATTTAATGCTATGTTCGCTGTTCCATAGGTGTTTACGTATATGTTCACCGGTTGTGCCACTCCGATTGCATAAGCAAGCTGTACCAATATTTCATTAGCAATACCCGCAGCAACCATGTTTTTGGCGATGTGTCTAGCGGCATAAGCAGCCGAACGGTCAACTTTTGAAGGATCTTTGCCGGAGAAAGCGCCGCCACCATGAGCTCCTTTTCCTCCATAGGTGTCCACAATGATTTTGCGTCCGGTAAGTCCGGTATCGCCATGAGGACCTCCAATCACAAATTTCCCGGTAGGGTTGACATACAGAATGTAGCCTGCTTTAAAAAGATGTTGAATCTGTGCTGGCAATTTTGTCAGTATTGAGGGAATCAGATAAGCCTCAACATCCTCTTTAATTTTATCACACATGGCCTGATCGGTTTTAGCCTGTGCTTCAGGTGAACTATCCTCAGGCAAAAGAAACTCGTCGTGTTGCGTCGAAACAACAATGGTATGAACCTTAACAGGTTTATTGTCATTGTCATATTCGATGGTTACCTGTGATTTGGAGTCCGGACGAAGGTAGGTCATCACTTTGCCGGCACGACGGATGTCTGCAAGTTCCTGAAGTAACAAATGCGATAAATCAAGCGAAAGCGGCATATAGTTTCCGGTTTCTGACGATGCGTATCCAAACATCATCCCTTGGTCACCGGCCCCCTGATTCTCACGGTCGATTTTATCAACCCCCCGGTTAATGTCGGGTGATTGTTCGTGTAAAGCGGTTAAGACACCACAGGAGTCACCGTCGAACTGATATTCAGCTTTTGTATAACCTATTCTGTTAATTACTCTTCGTGCTACCTCACGAACATCGACGTAGGTTTGTGATTTGATCTCACCAGCCAGTATTACCTGACCAGTAGTCACTAAAGTTTCGCAAGCCACCTTCGAGTTGGGGTCGTATGCCAGAAATTCATCAAGTACGGCATCCGAAATCTGGTCGGCTACTTTGTCTGGGTGCCCTTCTGACACCGATTCAGAGGTAAAAAGATATCCCATAATAAAAATATATTCTGATCTGATAACTCAGGTCAATTAATAATTAAAAACTTAAAGGGAAATTTGATTGAAAGGGAATAATTCGAAAACTTTGTTTTAGCATTTTTTTCCGTGGTTGCAATCAATCAAATTTATCCACAAATATCTTTGCAAAGATATAGACTTTATTTTGATTTGACAGATTAGGTTGTTGTTTTTTTTGTGAATCTTGTAAAATGCTGTAATTCATCTAAATTCGGCCCGACTTTAATCATTATATGAGGAAATTGAAAAAGGTCATAGTGGACGTCGTAAAAAAAGCTGAAGCATAAGATATTGTCTGGTATCTTATACTTCAGCTTTTTTGCCTTTCTGTTTCTTGGCCGGAAATAACTACTGCCTCACAATTAATTTCTTGGTTAGCACTTTCTCACCCCATCTCATTACGCAAGTATATATACCCGACGGGAGAGATTTCTGGAAATAGACAGTCTGGGTAATGCCGCTTTCGACTTGCGCATCAAAAATCCGCGCAATTCGTTGTCCGGCCATTGAAAAGATATCCAGCTTTACATTGGTATTATCACCGATTTGAAATTCAAAGGTTGTGGAGCTAACGGTAGGATTTGGAAATACCTTAAGTTCATTGTTTGCTGGTGTTATCTGCAGCATTTCCGGTGTAGCGGAAGATGGCAAAACCGATGCATCAACAGGAGAAACAACATCTGCCTCAACCAATGGGTCAACAGATGTTGCCGATGGTGCAATAACTGGGTTGGAATCAGGGTTTGTTGCAGGGATTGCGGCCCCTTTTAGTAAGCTAATGTTCAGAGTCCTGGCAGCACTTGTTCCACATCCATTGGTAGCCGTTACACTTAATGTTCCCGATGTGGCAGTAAGCGAAAAGCTGATTAGTACAGAATTGGTTGTCCCGGTAATTGTTGCGCCTGCACCTGAGTAACTCCATTTGTAGATTACTCCTGCTACGAAAGGAACAGTATATGCAACATTTGCAGTCCCTTTACTGACTCTGGTGGTTGAGGTGGTGAATTTATCAGGAGTAGCGGCAGATGCATTTACAGTCACAGCAGTACTTGTACTAATGGCACATCCGCTTCCATTGGTAACAGTATACTTAATTATTGCGGTTCCGGCTGCAATTCCAGTTACAACTCCCTTGGTGCTAACTGATGCAATTGAAGTTGATGATGAGCTCCAAACCCCGCCAGTTGTAGTTTCGGTTAAAGTTGTAGTACTCCCCTGACATACTGAAGTAACACCACCAATTGCGGCGGGTGCTGTTGGAAGTGCATTAACTGTTACTGTGGTACTTGAAGATGCACTGCATCCACCTGCGTTTGTAACGGTATAAGTGATCGTAACCGTTCCTGCTGCGATACCCGTAACTACCCCTGTTGTGGTAATTGTTGCAATTGAAGTATTTAAGCTATTCCAGACGCCACCAGTTGTTGCATCGGTTAAAGTTGTAGTGTTTCCAATACAGACAGATTTGGTTCCGCCTATCGTAGCGGGAGCTGAAGGTGTCGAGTTGGTAGTAATTTTTACATTCCCGGACATTATGCTGGAGCAGGTAGTGTTTGAATTTGTGGCTGACACTGTATATGTTCCCGCTGCAGTTTTTAATCCAAAATTGATAGCAGAACCAGTTCCTGCGACTACTGCTCCGGTATTTACACCTGCTAGTAATAACTGGTAATTTACACCTGTCTGTGATCCACTTAGTCCAACAACGACGCCTGTACCACCCGTGCAATAAACTCCACCACCGGTCACTGTAAAAGAGGATGGCAAATCGTTAACTGTAATAGTTGTGTTTGTGCTTGTACTACAGCCTCCTGCACTTGTAAGTGTGTAGGCGATCGTGACCGTTCCTGCAGCAATACCGGAGACTAATCCTGCTGATGTAATAGTAGCAATTGAAGGATTTGAACTACTCCAAACACCTCCGATTGTTGCATCTGTTAACGTTGTCGTGCTACCTACACAAATTGCTTTGGTTCCACCAATCGGCGCCGGGGTTGCCGGTCCTGTGTTGATTGCTACATTGACACTTCCGGCCATAACGGTTGTACAACCTGATGTTGCATCAGTACCATCAATGGTATAAGTACCTGGAGCGGTCTGAAATCCAAAATCAATGGCAGAACCTGTTCCTGCAATACTATTTCCAGTATCCACACCATTTAGCATAAACTGGTAATTAACACCAACTTGTGAATTGCTTAATCCTACAACTACTCCTGTTCCGCCATCACAATAGGCTCCGCCCCCGGATACTGAATAGAGTACTGGGAGTGGGTTGATGGAAACAATTGCACTTCCGGACATAGTCCGTGATGAGGTTGAATTTAAATAAGTGCCAATAACAGAATAGGTTCCTGCATCAGTTTGCAGACCAAAATCTAAAGCAGCACCTGTTCCGGCAACGGCGGTTCCTGTAGTTATACCATTTAAAACCAACTGGTAGTTTACACCGGTCTGTGAGCCACTTAATCCTACACTTACACCGGTTCCTCCGACACAATAACCGCCTCCTCCTGTCATATTCTGAAGATCAGGCTGATTAGTGTGAGTTGTTGCATCTCCAAACTCAAATGCCCCAATATCCGATTTATCTCCAACAGGACGTGGTGAACCTTCAAAATCAAAGGTGATATTTGGGTCAATATTTGCATGATCGATTAATGGAGAGCCGGCAAGTAAATTAAAATCTTCTGGTAACTGTGGGGTAGTGGAGACAAATTTAACCGAATCAGTATTCCGTGCAAGATAATTATTTATGCTCGTAACAGGGTTCGTA
Source organism: Prolixibacteraceae bacterium (assembly GCA_963675995.2). Lineage (GTDB taxonomy): Bacteria > Bacteroidota > Bacteroidia > Bacteroidales > Prolixibacteraceae > JAAFHB01. The sequence goes on from CAXXIY010000001.1 coordinate 1,919,188, forward strand.
TTATCCTGAACCATAATATATGAATCAATCCCTTTAAAATGGGTATTTCCGTTTTGATAGTAATCATAATTCCCGGGATTAATAATAACATTGGATTCAACTACATTAATGGAGCCGGTAACACTTGAAAAACGAATGCCTTCCGATTTTGGATTGATAATATTATTGTTCTTGATGTATATGGATGATTCGTTGTCACTTATGAAAATTCCATATTTCATTTGAGTTAAATCCGCTGGTAAATAAGTTCGACCGGCATCAACAACAATATTGTTGAATATTCTGCTTCCTCCAAGTCCGTGAAATTCAATGCCGTCACCTTTTCCCTGGCTGATGAAATTATTGTAACAATCAGCTTTTGTTCCGCCGCCAATGATTATTCCTGACATTTGAGCGTAAGTTTCTGATTGACTGTCGTAAAGAACCGTGTTGTTGTATATCTGACAGTTATTGTATGCAGAGCTTACCTGGATACCATCCCAACCTGCATACTCAACAAGGTTATTATAAACCTTCACCCCATCGAGTAAACTAGGCATGATGACCGTGTCCTTGCCGTTACAGAAAACTTCCTGACCTGTATACTTCGTGCTTCCGATATACATCCCTTCGTTACCTGCATGACCGATATAATTATCATGTATAATTGTATTGTATTGGGTGAAATTAGATCTTTCAGCAGTCAGATCGCAATCGGGATCTGTTTTCGCGTAGAGACCACCGATTAATGTGTTTTCAATTGAAACGTGATCTATCTCAAAGTCAGAACTCTTCTCCGAAATACCCATTCCTGCCCCATTGGCAACCCGTTTTACTTGAAATCCATATTTCACATTCGGGTCGCCTGTACCTGTAAATTTTATATATTGGCAATTATTTATGGAGATTCCATAATAAAAATCAGTGTCGATAATTATAGGACCACCCGAATTGATCATCACGATTGGTTTCCCGGGAGCACCCTGAAAACCTTTAATCAGCAAATATTGTTTACTGCCACCCTGAAAGTAAAGCGTATCACCTGGTTTGACAGATCGATATGCAGAACTTGCGGCATTTATATATATCTGATCTGTTGTGATCACGTAGCTTGTTTGACTCACTGCAGATTTGATAGGAAGCAGCAGGAAAAAGCATAGTACTATTTTAAGACTTTTTTTCATAGTATGTATAATTTGAATTAGTTGATTAGACTTCAATATTGTTACCTATTGAAAGTGCTAGTGACTATAAATTATCTGGCATTCAGATAAACCGATAAATTCAAAACAAAAGAGAACGTAAATATATTTTACACTGCCAGGGTGTTTCGGAAATACGAATATTATGTATTGAAATATAGCAGTATGAATGCTGTTTATCCTCTGCAAATCTAGTAATATATTCGGATAACGTAAAAAAAAAGTGTAAAATAATTAAATATTTTACACTTTTTTTTAAATTTAGTGTGGTCTTTCTATATTATCTTATTCTATATTAGCTCTTAACTGGTTATCGATTTATTTGGTTATTTCCAAAAAAAATGCTTCAAGGCTAGATTTCTCCCTTTTTAGAGTTAGAATAGTAAGTCCATTTTCAACTGCAAATTTGAAGATTAGTGGTCGGAGGTCAGTCGTACTACCAGTTATAAGCCAACTATTACCAGAGGCAGCCTCCAAATGGTTAATTCCCTCAATTTTCCTGAATAGATCAGGATGAACTGCTTCAGCAAATTCGACGAGAATTACCTGTGAAGCAGAGGAGGCCAATTCCTTAATATTTGCCGGTGAATCTGTCGCTGCAATCTTGCCGTGGTTGATAATCATAATCTGGTCGCATAATGCTTCAACCTCCTGCATAATATGGGTAGAAAGCATTACTGTTTTGTCCTTGCTAATGTTACGGATTAATTGACGAATCTCAACGATTTGCGATGGATCAAGTCCTGAAGTGGGTTCATCGAGAATCAGTACCGAAGGATCATGGATGAGTGCCTGAGCAATACCCACCCGTTGTCGGTAACCTTTGGAAAGGGCCCCGATCATTTTGTGTTTCTCGAGCTCCAGCCCCGTCAGTCCGATCATCTCTTTAATTCTCGACTTTGCTTGTTTCAGATGATAAATCCCGGCAACATATTCCAGATATTCAGTCACATATAAATCATTGTAAAGTGGGTTATTCTCAGGAAGATACCCAATCTGATGCCTGATTTTTACAATGTTTTCTCTTGTTGAAGTTCCATTTATAGTGACTAATCCTTCATCAGGATTCAGAAAACCGGTAATCACTTTCATTATAGTCGACTTACCTGCCCCGTTCGGTCCCAGAATTCCGACGATCTCCCCCGAATTTACTGTAAAAGAAACATTGTCGAGTGCCTTTTGTTTCCCATAAGTTTTTGTAACCGATTCGACCCTTACCGACATTGTACCTAATTTTCAGCAAATTTAATTCAAAATAAAGAATAAATTTGCAGAAGCTATCTACAATAATAGACACATGGTATGAAAAACCAGAATTTCAATTACGTTGATTCACTTTTACGTTTCAAAAGACAAGATACTGAAATCGTTAAAATTGGAATTGTTACCCTGGGAGGAATGTATCCTATCAGGTTGCAATCGATGACCGATACCGACACAAAGGATACCGAGGCAACTGTTAATCAGATCATCCGAATATTAGATGCCGGGGCTGATTTTGTCAGGGTGACAGTTCAGGGGATCAGAGAAGCCGAAAATCTAAAGAATATAAGGGCCGAACTCGATCGAAGGGGATACCTTAATCCACTTGTTGCAGATGTTCATTTTAATCCGGCTGCAGCCGAGATTGCTATCAAATATGTTCGCAAAGTGAGGATTAATCCCGGGAATTTCTACGATAAGCGTGCCAAGTTTGAGCAGCTTGTGTATACCAATGATGAGTACCTCGATGAACTTGCCAAAATAGAGGAGCGGTTTGTCCCGTTTATCAGACAATGCAAGGAGCGAGGAACCGCACTGCGCATAGGTGCCAATCAAGGTTCTCTTTCTGACAGGATCATGAGCCGTTATGGGGATACTCCTGCCGGGATTGTGGAATCGGTGATGGAATTCTTAAGAATTTGCAAAAAAGAGGATTATCACAATATTGTTCTATCAATTAAGTCGAGCAATACCCGTACAATGGTCTATACCGTTAGACTGATGAATTACAGGATGCGCCTTGAGGATATGAATTATCCATTCCATATTGGTGTTACCGAAGCCGGAGCCGGTGAGGATGGTAGGGTAAAATCAGCAGTGGGATCAGGAGCACTTCTTGCCGATGGAATCGGAGATACGATCCGGATTTCACTTACCGAGGATCCTGCGGCAGAGATCCCTTTCGCACGTAAACTGGTCGACGTGTTTAAAGGGAGGGAAAACCATGCTCCTATAAAAGCTCCACTTGTCGCTCAGACCAATCCATTCGAATATGAACGCCGATCGAGCCGGCCTGTTAATGATATTGGTGGTAAAAAACCTGTGGTTGTAATTGGAAGTCTCAATAAATATACGCGTGAGGAGATCCGGACACTGAATTCAGGCACTGAACCTGAATACTTTTACGATGGTAAACGAATTCTTGACAGGGGTAACAAGTCCTATCCGATTTTGTCTCTTGAGGATTACCTTTTTAATGATAATTACACTGGGCAGATGCGTTTTGTTCAGGTTAACAAAAAGAAATATGATGTTTTTAAAGAAGAGAATCCTGAGATCATCGAGAAGCTGAAGCGAGAGCGAAAGGTTATCCTGATTATGGAAAGTGATAACCTCAACTGCTTAGCAGAAATGAGGGCCTTCTTTATGGAGCTGGATGCACATATCTGTAAAAATCCGGTTATCCTTCACAAAGCTTATAAGGAGAATAATTATGAGGATTTACTGATTAAAGCCTCAACAGATTTGGGAGGATTATTTATTGACGGATATGGTGATGGTATACTCCTGACCAACGAAGGAAATACTGGTTATAACGAATTAAAAAACCTTGCTTTCGGCATTTTACAAGCCAGCCGGATGCGTGTTACTAAAACTGAATTTATCTCTTGCCCCGGTTGTGGACGGACCCTTTTTGATATTAGGGATACCCTTGCAGAGATTAAGCGTAATTTTGACCATTTAAAGAACCTGAAGATCGGGATCATGGGATGTGTTGTTAACGGCCCCGGAGAAATGGGGGACGTCGATTACGGATTTGTTGGCTCCGGAAAAGGGAAGATCAATCTTTACAAAGGTCAGAAGTTGATTAAACGTCATGTTGACACCGAAAATGCGGTGGAAGAACTTAAAAAACTGATGATGGAATATGGCGAGTGGAAAGCACGGGGCTGAGAAGTCAGAGGAAGCGAAGAGGAGAAGGTAAGAATGATTAAATCATATTACCCTCTCATCAGATATTAAATATAGGGAATGATCAGAAGAAGTCATTGTCATTCCAATGTCTCTCCTTATCTGCTTTCATCACTTTTGAGCAGTCGAGATCCATCCTGAATCCCTCAGGGGCCTCGAACTTCGTCTCCTGCGAATAGCCCAATTTACGATCGCGGTAAAGTTTATTCATAAAATAACCATAAACCGGCAAGGCCATATTTGCTCCCTGCCCCATTGTCAGCCCTTCGAAGTGGATGGCTCGCAAATCGCCACCTGTCCAAACACCAGTTACCAGCTCAGGTGTCACTCCCATAAACCATCCATCCGACTGATTCTGTGTGGTTCCGGTTTTTCCTGCAATGTCAGCAGTCAACCCGCCATAGATCAGATTGTCGCGACGAAGTCGCTGGCTGGTTCCTTCATTTACAACTCCTTCCATGAGATTTAACATCAGATAAGCGGTTTTTGGATCAATTGCATCGTGATGATCGGGGGAAAATCTGGCGAGTATATTCCCATTTTTATCCTCTATACGGGTAACAAATATCGGTTTTGTATATACGCCATGGTTGGCGTAGGTTCCGTAAGCTCCAACCATCTCATAGATACTGACATCGGAGGTTCCAAGGAACATTGAGGGAACTGCATCGATCGGACTTGTAATCCCCATTTTCCGCATCATATTGGCCATGGCTTCCGGATTGAATTGTTTCATTACCCAGCCTGATACCTGATTGACCGAATTGGCAAGTCCCCATTTTAGGGTAACCATCTGACCATCATAATCGGTGTCACCCGAATTCTTGGCAGTCCAGGTTGTTCCATCAGGCAAATAGAAGGTTTGCTCAGTATTCGGAACCATCGTACACGGTGAATATCCGTTCTGCATCGCCAGTGTATATAGAAATGGCTTTACCGTTGAACCTACCTGCCTTTTTCCCAGCTTTACCATGTCGTACATAAAATATTTGTAGTTTGGTCCACCTACCCATGCTTTTACATGTCCGGTCTTAGTTTCCATCGTCATCATTGCCGATCTTAGGAATCCAAGAGAATATTTTACCGAGTCAAGCGGAGTCATGGTGGTATCAATCTCGCCACGCCAGCTGAATACCGTCATTTCGGAAGGTTTTTTAAATTCACGGATAATCGCTTCATGGCTCAGTCCCTGACTCTTGAGTTGATGGTAATGTTCACTCTGTTTGACAGCAAAATTAAGCAGGTTTTGGGCCTCCTCATCCGACATGGAATTGGGGAATGGCTTATTTCGTAATATCCTGATTCTTTGGTTAAAAACAGGCTGAATTTCGACGCTAAGATGTTGCCTAACAGCATATTCAGCGTAGGTTTGCATCCTCATATTGATCGTGGAATATATCTTCAGTCCATCCGAATGGATATTATATGGGGTTCCATCAGGTTTAAGATTTTTATGACACCATCCGTACAGTGGATTGGTAGCCCATTCGATTGAATCTTCGGCAAACTGTTGATGTTGCCATGCACCATATTTCTCGCGGGCTGGTTTTTGAGCCATCAAGATCGTCCGTAGGTATTCCGTAAAGTAGATTCCCGGGCTTGACTTAAAATCCTCTTTATGGTAATTCAGATTTAACGATCTCCCTTTCAGTTGATCGTATTCCGCTTTTTTGATGGCTCCGAATTTACGAACCTGATCAAGTACCACATTTCTACGCTGTTTGACTAATTCAGGACGGCGAATGGGGTTATAGAGTGACGGATTTTTCGCCATTCCAATAAGCATAGCTGCCTGCTCAAGTGTAAGTTGATCGGGAGTTGTACCAAAATAAATCTGGGCGGCAGATTTTATCCCAACAGCAAGGTTCAAAAAGTCGAACTTGTTAAGATACATGGTCAGAATCTCTTCCTTGGTGAAATTACGTTCCAGTTTCACAGCGATAATCCACTCCCTAAATTTTCGAAATGCCAGATCTATTTTGCTGTCCATCTCCTCCCGCGGAAACAGCATCTTTGCCAACTGCTGACTGATCGTACTTCCTCCGCCGGAACTTTCGTTACCGGTAATAACTCCTTTGGCAACCCTGATTAATCCTCTGACATCTATTCCTGAATGTTTGTAAAAACGCTCATCTTCGGTAGCAATAAGTGCAGTAATTACATTTTGACTGATCTGCTCATACGGTACATAAGTTCGGTTCTCCTTATAGAAGAATTTTCGTATCACCACACTGTCACACGAGTAGACCTCAGAAGCCAATGACGATTCTATATTTTCAAGTTCAGTAAGTGATGGCATAAACCCCAACTTTCCATTCGCTACAAGACTGAATAGTATGATAATAAATAGAATACCAATTGCAAATAGTCCCCAAAAAAATCTAATATATTTTTGAAACGGTTGATCTGTGTCAGTCATAAACGGTTTTATTTGAATGTTGCAAACTTACATGAAAAAACTTAAAAAAAATAACCGGCTGTCAACCGGTTATTTAATAAATCTTCATTCTAATTATTATTAGAAATGCCTTATTTACAGTTTAATAATTGATTTTTAATTGATTGTTATTTCCAGCGTGGTAGAGGTAGGATTATCAGAACCATCCACACAGGTAACCTTTACATTGTAAATCCCCGTTGTTGTAATTGTTGTGGCGGTATTGGCAGGCAGGTTAATATCGGTAAGAGTGACATCCTGAGTTTTTCCTCCTGCCAGGCTTGTAGTTGATTTTGTGTAACTGAAGGGAACCGATGTTGGGACGATTTTTAAGATCATACCACCCAATACCTTCTGACTGATTGCTACCTCATAGCTTTTGAGTTTTTCATTGTCACTAAAAGTGACCTGAAACGGGATGTTGTTACCTGCCACAAACTGCTGTCCTGCTGTTGGTTTTATAATCGATATGGAAGGTTTGGTCGTATCCGGCACCACAACAGGGGTCGAGCTGCTCCCTTTTTTGCAACCGGAAAAAACTAGTATAATTAAGCTTATAGCAATTAATATTTTAAATGAGACTTTCATTTTGGAAGATTTTGTTTTACGTCGAGGTTTAATTTGAAATTTGTAATTCACGTCTGTTCTAAAATCTATGTTATTCAATGGTCACTTTGTAACTTTTATTATGCGGATGTAAAGGTAATATTTTCGACCTATTCTTAAGGATTATCTAAAGCTTTTATAATCAAAACAGGTGATGTTCTGAAATGAAGGCTGATTTTTGTCTTTTTCTGAAAGTTTGACTTCCTCCGGTTTTAGAATCCAGTCAATATTTATATCCGGATCATTCCATGCAAGGCCACCATCAGCGTTGGGATTATAGTAATTATCACATTTATAAGAAAATACTGCCGTTTCACTTAAAACTGCGAATCCGTGTGCAAAACCTCTTGGAATATAAAGCTGACGATGGTTTGTTTCGGAGAGATGAACCGGTACATGATGCCCGTAAGTAGGTGAACCGATACGGATATCGACAGCAATATCGAGAACTTCTCCCTGAAGACATTGCACCAGTTTTGCCTGGGTATACGGGGGTCTCTGAAAATGAAGTCCGCGTAAAACCCCAAAGCCGGATTTTGACTGATTATCCTGGACAAATGGGATATTCCCGACATATTTTTCAAAAATATCATGACGGAACGATTCGAAGAAATAGCCGCGGTGATCACCAAAAACATCGGGCTCAAAAATTAAAACTTCGGGAATTCGGGTCGTTATTACCTTCATGTAAATAGTTGTTCTATTAAATATTAATCAACGGTTAATCTTAGCAGGTACTGTCCGTACTGGTTCTTTAACATTGGTTGTGCCAATATAATCAACTGTTCTTTCGAAATCCATCCATTGCGGTAAGCGATCTCTTCGGGACAGGCAACCTTCAAACCCTGCCGAGTTTCAATTGTCTCAATAAAATTCGATGCCTGAATTAATGAGTTATGAGTTCCTGTGTCAAGCCAGGCAAAACCTCGACCCATAGTTGATAATTTCAACTGTTTCAAATTCATATATTCCTGATTTACAGTTGTAATCTCCAATTCTCCCCTGGGTGATGGTTTGATGTTCTTTGCAATTTCAATCACTGAATTCGGATAAAAATAGAGGCCGACCACCGCGTAATTTGATTTGGGAGTAACAGGTTTCTCTTCAAGCGACAGTACATTTCCCTCCTTGTCCATCTCTGCAACTCCATACCGTTCGGGATCAGACACAACATATCCAAAAATAATAGCCTTCTTTTCCTTCTTAACCAGTTCAACCGATTCGTTAAGCATTCCTGAAAAGCCGTAACCATAAAAGATATTATCACCTAAAACCAGACAAACATCATCGGTCCCGATAAAAGATTCACCAAGCAGAAAAGCCTGTGCAAGTCCGTCAGGTGAAGGCTGAATTTTATAGGTGATCTGTATACCCCAATCGGCTCCATTACCCAGCAACCGCTCGTACATGGAGATATCTTCAGGCGTCGAAATTAGCAGTATATCCTTGATCCCCGCGAGCATCAGTGTCGATAACGGATAATAAACCATTGGCTTATCATATACTGGCAACAACTGTTTTGAAACCCCTTTTGTTATCGGATACAACCGAGTTCCTGAACCTCCTGCTAGTATTATTCCTTTCATGACTAATATTTTAGATTTGAAATATAAGATTTCTGAAAATAATTTAAAAATATTCAAACGATAGTCAATTCTCAGGTGACATCGCAAAAGAGATTAAAGGATGCTAAAGTAATCATTTATCAGAATAAAATGCAAGGCTCTTTAATCAGATTAACAGATTGAGGAATAGGTTTATTTTAGAATACTATATCGCTTGTAGGTCGTCTTTTCATGGATCATTGCGCTTCTTGAGCCTGGCCAGTATTACATAAATGTAGACACCGATTAAAGCACCAATTGAATTTCCGAAGATATCATTGAATTCAAATGAACGTCCCTGGTGCATTACAAACTGGAAAACTTCCATCATGACACCCCAACTGATAGAAAATAAGACAACTAAGATATACCATGCACGTTTAACCTCTGCATGCATAGACCAACATGCCAGAAAAGCCAAGCCTAAATACATACAGATATGGACAATCTTGTCGGCTCCCGGGAAAAGCGGAATTTGTGGAAAATCATTGGGAGGGAGCAGTGAAAGAAGTGCTATGCAACCCAAATAAATCAGGCTGAGTGTGATTCGCAGCCATTGTCTGATAGAAAAGAGTAAGGTGATCATCAAATTTAAAAGAAAGGTGTGTGATATAAAGCTATGAAAAATTTATTATTTATTTGACAGATTAGTGTTTAGATTTCTTTTGATTTTATTGGAAATGGAACCCGATTCCAAGATAGGCACCATACCTGTGTTCGAAACGGTCACCGTAATCACAAGCTATACCTGCCTTTATATTGAAAGGTATTTTTTTTGACGAATAGAGGCATTCTGCAAGGAATGAGAATTCATCAAGTGGCGTTGGATAACTGTTCCCATAGGTTCCAAAATTTCGTGACCATGTGATGAACGATTTCCATGATATATTATTAATAATTGCCCCTTTCAATCCAAAATGATGCATCCACATCCTGGTGCTCTCAAAACCTTGTGAGATTCCATCAGTTCCTATCACCGGAACGAAGAGGGGTGTTCCCATCATTTGTTGGTAATGGGTAAATCCTGAGGTGTACAATCCGTGATTAAAATAATTATCCATCCCACGTCCAGTTCTGCGGGTTGGATCTTCGGGGGTTGGCGAAGGTTTCATGTGGTATGATCCACTCTGGTTAAGTGTATATAGATATTCGTACACAAAATCTGTTATAAAAGCCGTCCTGTTTTTTTTACCAAGATGAATCCCCCAAAGTCCATCGCGAATATTTACAAGTTCCATCCCGGATCGGTCTTCAAAAGGGTGATTCCAATAGAACGAGGCACTTACATTCTCCCACTCTTTTTTTAGCTCCAAATTATAACTTCCCAATCCATTTCCGGCCACATTGATCTGATCGCTTTGTGTCGCCCCACTTCCCCCTTTCATACCAAGGATATATCGGAAATATTCGCTTAATCCCGGTTGATCTCCGTAAACAGGGGATATACCTCCCCAAAAGACATAATGGTCGATACCCAATGAAAGAGACAGTGAGGGTGAGAATGAACTTTTGAAATAGAGATTTTTATGATGTAAATGGGCATTTGTTACCGCCTGGTGGTCCCAAAGTAACCCCTCTTCGTATTGGAAACGGAATGAAAGCCACTTTTTTGCAAAAAAGAAGGGGATAAAGCCCCTGGAGGAGACGGAGAGACCTGGTACAGGGCGCGCATTACCTGAGCGATACATATTCCCGTTTGTAGAGGAGAGCCCTCCGTAAATGATTGGTTCTGATTCTGCTCCCGCTTTAAAAAGCAATGAACGGTAACGCAATCCAAACCAGTATTCTCCCGGATGAAATTCAGTTGATCCGGCTAAATCAAAGACCATATTTCCACCATACGTATACCCCCATTTTTTAAGAGAGTCTCTTTCCAATCCTCTTTTTAATCCGGCCTTAAACAACAGACAGGTTGGATGATGAAGTGCAAAATCTCCATTATTGTTTGCCGTCATCCAGAAAGGGAGGTCTTTACCTGAACTGACCAACGTCGTCTCGCTGACGGTGACGTCGGCGAATGAACCTTTTTTCTCCTGCGAGAACAAAGGGCCGGCGAATAAAAAAAGCGATAATATGATTATATTTCTGATCATTAATGGATTGTGAATTATTGATCGTTTGTTTCGCCTGATTGTGGTATAGGTGTGTACTTAGATTTGAATTTTGTAATATTCCTTATACCAATCAATAAATTTGCCGACCCCTTCCTCGATTGATGTATTCGGAGAATAGTTGAGATTGGCCTCCAGATCAGAAGTATCTGCCCAGGTCATGGGAACATCTCCAGGTTGCATGGGGAGAAGCTCTTTTTTTGCCTGTAGTCCGAGTTTGGTTTCGATCGCTTCAATAAAATTCATCAGGCGAACGGGGGAGGAGTTCCCAATATTGTAAATCTTATACGGTGCGGTCTTACTGACGGAGGTATCTGCCAATCCTGCTGTATCTGGCTGTGGCACATGATCGAGTACCTTTATTATTCCTGCCACTATATCGTTAACGTAGGTGAAATCGCGCTTCATCTCTCCGTTATTAAACACCTGAATCGGTTTGCCTTCTAAAATCGCTTTTGTAAACAGAAACAATGCCATATCGGGTCTTCCGTGGGGGCCATAAACAGTGAAAAACCGGAGACCTGTTGTTGGTATTCCAAATAAATGGCTGTAAGTATGAGCCATTAATTCGTTACTCTTTTTTGTGGCGGCGTAAAGACTGATGGGATGATCAACATTGTCAGCGGTGCTTAGTGGCATTTTACTGTTGTTTCCGTAAACACTGGATGAGCTGGCATACACCAGATGTTTAATCTTGTGGTGCCTGCTACATTCGAGAATATTGAGAAATCCTGTGATATTCGCATCGATATATGCCTGAGGATTCTCGAGTGAATACCTTACCCCTGCCTGTGCTGCCAGATTAATTACCGAGTCAAATTTCTGAGAGAGAAAGAGCGCATCTAATAATTGACGATTAGCCAGATCGAGTCTGATAAACTGATAGTTCAAATATTTTGAGCTCTTCACCAACGTGTTTAATGCTATTTCTTCCCGTGATATACCTGTGTTGGCTAATCGGGAGTACTTTAGCTCAACATCATAATAATCGTTGATGTTGTCAAGGCCTGTCACTTCGTCTCCTCTCAAGAGAAGCGCTTTTGCAAGGTGAAAGCCAATAAAACCGGCAGTACCGGTAATTAAAATTTTCATTTTTTGATAGATTATCATTTAAATGCAAACCGGCATAAACGAATGTCTATACCGGTTTATTGTGAGATTCTGAATTTTCAAAACTTTAGATCTGGTATTTAAGGGTGAATCAACTTTTTGTTCTTAAGGAAGCAATACTCACATTACCATAGGTTTAATTTATGGAAAAAAGTTTGATGATCAAGCTTCTTCTTATTTGAGAAGTTTCGCTCACTTTTTGGGAACCTGTTGAATGAGGGTGGAATCAACAGGTGTTGAACCGGATCATTTTCTTTAATCAGATTTTTTCTCTTAATGTAATAAGCCGGAATCAGAAAAAGTATTGTACCTGTAATTGCAATAAGTACGGATAATATATGAATTCCATGGTGGCGATTTGCCAGTACAAAAATGATAAAAAGGATATTCATGGCAATAATAGTATAGGTTGCCTTTTTATGCGAATACCCCAAAAGGAGCAATCTGTGATGAAGATGATTTTTATCGGCAGAAAATGGAGATCTTCTGTTTATTATTCTGATTGTCATAACTCTGATCGTATCAAACAACGGATAAAGAAGAATTCCGAAAGCAATCGCGGGAGCAGATGAAATCGCATACGGTTGGGTTTGGTCAATGTTGTACTCCGTAAAACGGATCATAAGAACCGAAATTATCGTTCCCAATAAAAGTGATCCCGTATCTCCCATAAATATTTTGTACCGCTTCCCATATACGTTTAGATAAAAAAAGCCGGCAATGGCCCCAATTAGTGATGCTGAAAGGAGGGCGTAGCCTAGGTGACCACTAATAAAGAACCAACTTCCGAAAACAAATGCGGCCAGCATACTCAGACCGGCTGCCAGGCCGTCAATGCCATCCATTAAATTAAAGGCATTAATGATGACAACAATTGTGAAACAGGTGATCAGAAAGCTTGGAATTACTCCAATCTCTCCGATCCACAATAAGCCATGAAGGTTGGTAAAACGAATCTTGGCAAAGAAAATGATGATACTCGCAGCAATTATCTGGGCAATTATCTTTTTATATGGAGGTAAGTTTACAATATCATCCTTTAGTCCAACAAAGAAGATCAGGATTACAGCTGTTTGCACATAGATCTGTTCCGGCAATTCATAACCATTCAAACCAAGAGTTGATACTAAAACAAAACTGACAAATATTGCAATTCCCCCCAATGTTGGAACTGGTTTATTCGCTGACGATCGTTCACAGGGTCTATCGTACAGATTTAATTTATGCACAACATGGACTACAATTCGCAATGCATAAAGTGAAATGGAAAGTGCTAGAATAAAGCAGAATATAAGTTGAATTAGAATTGTCATGATGATTAAATTTCTGTCAAGTTAGTTAAGACGTATTCTTGTATACGCTGGTTCTTGTAACTGATCGATTTAATTATAACAAAAATAGCTTCGCCTTCTCAGCCACATAATTATGAATTCCGGAAGATTAACTCCAGAGACCAATTTGTGTCTAGTAAGCATTGTTTTAAATAAAAATGGTTACCAGTTACAAAAATAGACTATTTTATTTGCTTTTAAAGCTATATATTTAAAATAATATTACTCTAATAAAATATTATTGCTCTAAGTAAAATACTATTACGCTAAATTTTGGTGTGCCGCTTTAATTCACGTGCAATTCCATGTTGTAAAATTAAACAAATGACTATAAACCCAAGTGTTAAAAGGGTATATTTAGCTACTATTTGGCAGATGTAGGGAATCTATTAATAGCTGTACCTGTTTTGCGAATAAGTGTAATTTCTAATTTTGTGTTTGGAACAGCTCTTCTAACAATTAATTGCTAATCCAGGTTGTAAGGTATAAGATTTTTCCCGGGAGCTTCTATCAGAACCGTATAGCCAAGTGGTGGAATTCTAAGCGCAACCTTGTTCTTTCCTTTATAATCAATAAGTTCACCGATAACACCTAACAATGGACCCGAAATTATCTCCACCATTTGTCCTGGTTTTAATTCCTCTGGGGTGATTTCCAGTTCAACTTCAACTTGTCCAAGCATTCTTTTCAGAAGGTTGATGTCTTCTTCCCTGATCACTGCGGCCTTTCCCTCAAAATATATATAGCAGACAACATTGTAGATTCTAAGGACTGTTTCGTACTCCCTGCGGCTAATGTATACAAAAACATACCCAGAGATCAACGGTATTTCAACCCACTTTTTACGGTCGCTCCATTGTCTTAATTTTCTTTGCAGGGGAAGGTAAGCCTCAATTCCAAGTTCTGTCAAATCCGTATAAACTTTTTTTTCCGATCTTGATTTTACCCGAATGGCATACCAATTATAGTTCAGTATTTTGTTCTCCATGTGAAATGATAATGGGCAAAGATAAAGATTTTAGTTGAATTCAACTTTGTCCTCATTAGAAAATGATGATCCCATGGTTAAATCCTAAATGTAATAAATGATCTTATTTAGAAGATTCTCTGATGATTAGATGAGTTGGGAGGATGATCTCCTCGAAGGGAATTATCAATCGGCTGTTTTGAATCCGGTTAATAATTTTTTGTGCAGCCAGAAATCCCATTTCATAACCGGGCTGTCTGACAGTCGAAAGTTTCGGAGTCACCACAGCACTGAATGGTTCGTCACTGAATCCAACCAATGCTACATCACCGGGCACTTTCAGGTGTTGTTGTTGGCAATATTCCAATGCACTTAATGCTGTGGTGTCATTTCCACAGAACACTCCATCAGGTGGATTTGGCAACGACATTAATCTTGCAAATGCCTGTTTCCCCTCCTCCCTGGTAAGTCCTGTCACTTCAAGATATTGCTCAACGACAGGAAGTCCGGCTTCATTCAAGGCTTTGATATATCCTTTTTTACGATCTTTATAAATGTTTAGTAATTCGGGCCCCGCAATGTGGGCAATACGTTTACAGCCCCTTTCTATTAGATGACGGGTGATTATAAACCCGGAATTAAAGTCATCAACAACAATTCTGTCGCACTCAATGGTGGGGCAAAAACGATCGAAAAAGAGAATGGGGATATTTTTGTCTGAAAAAAGTCTTAAGTGCGTGTCAGCAATGGTCTGCATCGAAATTGAAATAATCAACCCGTCAACGCGATTATTGTATAACGTCTGGACACAATTTTCCTCCTTGATCGCAAGATCATTCGATTGCGAGATGATTACACTAAACCCTTTGGTCCAGGCATAATCTTCTATGCCGCTGATGGCTGATGAAAAAAAATGTCGGTCAATTCGGGGGACTACCACACCAATGGTTTTCGTCCTTTTGCTGCGAAGATTGGCTGCAAGGACATTGGGGCGATATCCCATTTCAACTGCCTTTTGCTGAACCAATTGCCGTGTTTTTTTACTTATCCGGCTGTTGTCGTTTAAAGCACGTGAAACTGTTGACGCCGATATTTTCAGCTCATTAGCCAGATGATGTATGGTTATATCTGAATGATTTCTCATTTGTTTGACCCGGAATAAAGAGAATATTTATGTTGAAGGTACAAAAATATTTTAGACACCTAATTTTGTGAGAATTTATTTGTGCAATCGATTGCAAAGGTAGTTAAATTTCACTATTTTTGCTGCACAAATTTTAATAAAATAATACAATGGCGACTATTTTTGAAGAGCGTTTTGCCACACATCCTGAGGATGCAAAGGGTTATGATACATCCCGGCTTCGCAAGGAATTTCTTATCGAAAAAGTGATGTGCGATGACCAGATTTGCCTGACCTATTCACAATATGACCGATACATCGTTGGAGGAGCAGTACCGGTTAACGGAAGTTTGACACTCGAACCTATCGATCCCCTTAAAGCAGAATACTTTTGTGAAAGAAGGGAATTGGGGATCATTAATGTTGGGGGAAGCGGGAGTGTAACCGTTGACGGAACCATTTTTGATCTTGGGTTTAAGGAGGCAATCTATGTGGGCCGTGGGAGTAAATCGGTCATTTTTTCATCGGTAAATCAGGTGACTCCTGCCCATTTCTATATCAACTCAGCTCCTGCACATAAAGAATATCCAACCAAAAAAGTTACCCTAAAGGATGCAGAGGTGGTGGAAATGGGTACAATGGAGGAGTCTAATGCACGTAAAATCAATAAACTGTTGGTGAATTCGGTCGTGCAAACCTGTCAGTTACAAATGGGAATGACCGAGCTGAAACCTGGTAGTGTATGGAATACAATGCCTGCTCATACCCATAGTCGTCGGATGGAAGCTTATTTTTATTTTGAGGTTCCTGCAGGGCAAGCCATTTGCCATTTCATGGGTGATCCAAAAGAGACGCGCCATGTCTGGATGAACAACGAGCAAGCCGTTTTATCCCCGACCTGGTCAATTCATTCGGCTGCGGGAACCAGCAATTACACTTTTATCTGGGGAATGGCTGGTGAAAACCTTAACTATGGTGACATGGATATTGTGAAGCCTGATCAGCTAAGGTGAGAACTGCTACTACACAGTTTATCGTTTGCATAAATTAGGTGCAGAAATATTAATAATAAAATATATCCATATGAAAATGTTTGACTTGACAGGGAAAGTTGCCCTTGTAACCGGAGGAACTCATGGTATTGGAATGGCTATTGCCAAAGCACTTGCCTCCGCAGGCGCAAAAATTTGCGTAAACGACATTTTTGAAGAGCGCCTTGAGGCATGTAAAGTTGCTTATGCTGCCGAGGGTATCGAGGTTTTTACTGTTGTGTTTGATGTTACAAAGGTAGAAGAGGTTGATAAAGGGATTGGGGTTATTGAATCGGAGGTTGGACCGATCGATATTCTGGTGAATAATGCCGGAATTATCAAGCGGATTCCAATACTTGACATGCCGGTGGAGGATTTTCGACAGGTTATTGATATTGACCTTGTCGCACCATTTATTGTTTCAAAGCGGGTTGTCCCTTCGATGATCAATCGTGGTGGCGGCAAAATCATCAACATGTGTTCGATGATGAGTATTTATGGACGGAATTCAGTTTCTGCCTATGCCTCAGCCAAAGGAGGACTTAAACTGCTCACCGCCAATATGTGCTGCGAATGGGCAAAACATAACATTCAGGCAAATGGGATTGGCCCCGGTTATATTGCGACTTCGCAAACTGAAGCAATCCGCGTAAATGGTCATCCTTTCAATAACCTGGTGATGACCCGTACACCTGCTGCCCGTTGGGGAGATCCGGAGGATCTTGCCGGCGCTGCCGTGTTCCTTGCTTCAGCTGCAAGTAATTACGTAAATGGACATTTACTGTTTGTCGATGGCGGAATTCTTGCAAATTTTGGGTATGTGTCCGGTGAGAATGAATTGATTTCATAGCGGTTAAAGCTTTTAAATATGGAATGGGTTCTCTGATTTCAACGACCAGTGAACCCATTTCTTTTAAGTTAAATTTAAATGAAACCGGTAACCGGCCCACTTTTACAAAATGCCATAACCCCATCTTCAAAAGCTCCATTAATAATTATCTTTCCATTAAAGTAATGGAATCAAATGATTACTTTTGCTTCATTACCACCACTCAACTTGTTATGAAAAAATATTCTGTCGCAATAGGCATACTAATAGTAGCCATCATTTATTCACAGTATTGTATTGGAAACACATCCGCTAAATCATTAAAACTTTGGTACACTCAACCTGCGGCAATCTGGGAGGAGGCACTTCCGATCGGAAATGGACGAATTGGGGCAATGATCTATGGGGGAGTTGCTGAGGAGCATATCCAGTTTAATGAAGAGACCCTTTGGACAGGAGCGCCCCACGATTATTCACATGAAGGTGCATCTCAATATCTTGGAAAAATAAGGGAGCTCATCTGGGAGGGAAAGCAGAAGGAGGCTGAGGTGCTTGCCATGGATAAATTTATGAGCAATCCGCTTAGGCAGAAAATGTATCAGCCCTTTGGTGACTTATGGATTAAATTCGAAGGGCAGGGAGAAGTAACCAATTATATTCGGGAGCTTGATCTGTCATCCGCTTTATGCCGGACCACCTATCAATCCGGCTCAGTAAATTATTCACGAGAATATCTTGCAAGCGTTCCTGATCAGACCATTGCCGTCAGTTTTAAAGCCGATAAAAGAGGAGCAATTACTTTCGATGTATCGCTTACCTCTTTGCACGAAGGGTCTGCTGTGATTGCAAAAAGTGACGGTACGATTGAACTCAGAGTAAAAGTAAAAGATGGTATTTTGACCGGAACCGCAAAAGTAAAACTGATCATCAAAGGGGGAAAAACGAATCTGAAAGGTCAAATATTGCATGTTGAGAAGGCGGATGAAGCACTTCTTTACCTTGTAGAAGCAACAAGTTTTGTTAATCCTGACGACGTTTCCGGAGATCCTGATTTACGGTGTAATAATTACATGTCGGCAGTTGGGAAGAAAAAATATGAATTAATAAAGCGATGTCACATTAAAGATTATCAGTTTTATTTTAACCGATTCTCAATTAATCTTGGTAGCTCCAGTTCCGAAAACCTTCCTACGGATGTTCGGATTAAAGCTGTACCGGCTAAGATGGATAATCCGCTTGCCGCATTGTATGTACAATACGGGCGGTATCTGATGCTTTCAAGCAGCCGGCCAGGAACCTATCCGGCCAATCTTCAGGGGATATGGAACGACAAGATCAATCCGCCCTGGGACAGTAAATATACTGTGAACATTAATACGGAAATGAATTATTGGGCTGTTGAACCATTAAATATCAGTGAATGTCATGATGCTTTATTTCGAATGATTGAAGAGATTGTTCCTTCCGGTCATAAGGTGGCCAAGGCTCACTATAACGCCGAAGGATGGGTTCTGCACCACAATACCGATTTGTGGAGAGGTGCTGCTCCGATCAATGATTCCAATCATGGAATATGGGTTTCGGGTAGCGGTTGGTTGTCGCAACATCTTTGGGAACATTTTTTATATAACCGCGATACTGCTTTCCTGGCTCGGCGTGCCTGGCCAATTCTCAAGGGTGCCGCTCAGTTTTACATGGATTATTTGGTTCCCGATCCTCAAAGCGGTTTTCTGGTGTCGTGTCCTTCCAACTCTCCCGAAAACGGAGGATTAGTCTCTGGTCCTACTATGGATCATGAAATCATCAAAAGTTTATTCAAAATTTGCATTGAGGCCAGCTCTATTATAGGACAAGATCAGTTATTTGCAGACTCTCTTAAAATAATCTTACCCAAAATTGCTCCTTACAAGATCGGAAAATTTGGGCAGTTACAGGAATGGGTAGCCGATCTGGACGATCCAACCAACAAACACCGTCATGTTTCACATCTTTGGGGAGTCTATCCGGGGAAAGAGATCAACTGGAACGATACTCCAAACCTGATGAAAGCTGCCAGGGAATCACTTATCGAACGAGGTGATGAGGGAACCGGTTGGAGTCTGGCATGGAAAATAAATTTTTGGGCTCGCTTCCTCGATGGAAACCATGCGTGGAATATGGTTCAGATGCTCCTCAGACCTATCGTACAGACGGGAACGAAAATGTCAGGCGGAGGATCTTACCCTAATCTTTTCGATGCCCATCCCCCTTTTCAGATTGACGGCAATTTTGGCGGAGCATCCGGTATTATTGAAATGCTGATGCAAAGTCATCTAAATGGTATCGATATCCTTCCGGCACTTCCTTCCGCACTTCCCGAGGGACAAATTCAAGGCTTAAGGGCCCGAGGAGGATTTGATCTCGATTTTGAATGGGAAAGTGGTCAGCTTGTGAAGTTAAAAGTTCTTTCAATTGCTGGTTCCCCACTTATCCTCCGTTATGGAGATAAAATATACACTCAAAAGACGAAAAAAGGGGAAATATTGGTATTTAATCACGAACTTAAAAAATTAATTGACAAGAATTAAAACTCCGTTTGCGATCACGGAATATTTTTAAAATAGTATAACTTAGCAACGTTTTTAAAAACAGAAATAGAGAATTAAACAATTGGAAAAGATGAGAAAAATAGTTGTGTTTGCATTTTTGATTGTTATGTCCATGGGCACTTTTGCTGCTGGGGGAAAATGGGTAAACTTATTTAACGGTAAGGACTTAACCGGTTGGGAAAGACTTAACGGATTGGCGGAATATACAGTTGTAAAGGGTGAAATTGTAGGGACCAGCAGGACGAATACTCCAAACTCTTTCCTTGCAACTACCCGGAACTACGGAGATTTTATACTGGAATACGAAATGAAAATGGATAAGGGGCTTAATTCCGGTGTCCAGATACGATCAGAAAGTAAAAAGGAGGTTAAGAATGGACGTGTTCATGGTTACCAGGTTGAATGTGATGATTCTCCCAGAGCTTGGTCAGCAGGTATTTATGATGAATCGCGCAGAGGATGGCTTTATCCAATGGAATATAACCAAAGTGCCAAGAAAAGTTACAAAAATGCACAATGGAATAAATACCGCGTCGAGGCGATTGGTAACTCGATCCGTACCTGGTTAAATGGCGTTCCTTGTGCTAACCTTGTCGACGATATGACACCCGCTGGTATTATAGCCCTACAAGTCCATTCTATTGGAACTAACGAAGCAAATGCAGGAAAAACGATCTGTTGGAGAAATATCAGGATCATGACCGATAACCTCGAAGCAAACCGGAAAAAGATGGAAAATGTTACTGAGGTAAGCTACCTGAATAATACCCTGACAGAGAATGAAAAGACAAATGGATGGAAATTGCTTTGGGATGGGAAAACCACTTCAGGATGGCGAGGTGCCGGTCTGGCTGCATTCCCTGAAAAAGGTTGGACGATCGAAGATGGAATGCTGATTCCAAACAAGGGAGATAACAAGGCTGGTGGCGATATTGTTACGGTGAAAAAATATAAAAACTTTATTCTTGAAGCCGATTTTAAGATTACTGAGGGGGCCAACAGCGGTATCAAATATTTTATTCATAGTGAGCCGGGTAAGCCAAATACTGTTGGATTTGAATTTCAGATTTTGGATGATTTAAGACATCCGGATGCTAAAATGGGTTTGAATGGTGACCGTACTCTCTCATCTCTTTACGATTTAATTCCTGCCAATTCGCAGACTTTTGATCCAAATCAACCTGTTAAAAGGGTAAATGGGATTGGTGAATGGAACCGTGCCCGGATTGAGGTTAACGGGAAGAAAGTAAGCCATTATTTGAATGGAGTAAAAGTACTCGAAATTACCAGGGGTTCGCAGTCATTCAAGGATGCCATTGCGAAAAGTAAATTCAGTAAAGCTCCCGGATTTGGTGATTTTGATGATGGATATATCCTTTTGCAGGATCATGGCAACGAAGTATCGTTCAGAAATATAAAGATTAAGGAATTATAATCTTTTTAGCGAACCAATAAAAAGCTCTGCCATTTTGGGGAGCTTTTTTACTTTCACCTCAACCATATATTTCTATTTTATTTCAATTTATTCCTTCTCAGATTGGCAACTTTTTTTAAAACCATGAATAGTCCGATTGGTATGTTAATGCTTGGTTCGGATGAAAAGAATCTCAAATCAATTTCGTTTGATGCGGAAGTTGTTGAAAATGGGTCTGATATGCCGGATATTCTGTTATTGGCTCAAAAGCAGCTGGAGGAATATTTTTCAGGAGTCAGGCAACAATTCGATTTGACAATTGATCCGGATGGGACAGATTTTCAGCGGCAGGTATGGGCGAAAGTCGCTGCCGTAAATTTTGGTGCCACGAAAAGTTATATTGAAATTGCACGCTCACTTGGATCCGAAAATTTCAGCAGGGCAGTGGGAATGGCCAACGGAAAGAACCCGATACCCATTATCATACCTTGTCATCGGATCATAGGTCATAACGGAAAACTAACCGGTTATGCGGGTGGTTTGGAACGAAAAAAGTGGTTGTTACTCCACGAACGGCAACCCTCGGGAAAGGGGGAATTGTTTTGAGGAGATCCTTTAGATGAATATTCAGGATGGATGAACCCTCCTCTTAACCATTTTCATTTCTCCATTTTTTCAGTCCTTCCATCTCAATTCCCCAGCGGATGTTGCTCGTCGAAACCAAAATTTTTATTGCTACCCATTCCTGTGATTTGGCTCTCTGTCCTGCTCCTGATGATTGTTTCCGGCATAATGCGTTGTCCGACTGGATGAATCAGTCCCGGATCGTCGGCCCCCGGGTTTTTTATCGTCGGTGCAATCGGATAAGCATTCATAAGTTCACCAGGGTATGGAACCAAAAGTCGCGTTAAGTCGGCCAAGGGTAAGGAATTTGATAACCAGTTTTTCTCATCTTCACGACTAAGAATGATTGGTGAGCGGTGGTGCTGAATTTTTTGTGTCACCTCGTTTGCAACAGTGGTGATGATTGCAAAGGAGTAGATCAGCTCATTCGTTTCCGGATTTTTCCAGCTGTCCCAGATTCCTGCAAAAGCGAAGGGACGAACCTTGTCTTTGAGGTAAACCACAAATGGCTTGTTCAGTTTCTCTTTTTCGGGACCTTCAATAAATGCATCTGCAGGTATTAAACACCTCTGACTTCTGATCGGTTTGCGAAATGCCGGTTTAGTGATGATCCCCTTTGCTCCGTTGTAGTTTGGATTATTGTCTGAGTTGTGGTCCCCTTCGGCACGTGCATTGATAAACATCGCGGGTTTGGTCATCCACGAAGGTGTCATTCCAAACCGAAACAACTGAATTTCATGCGGACGGTCATTTGTGATCACAGGAGCAAACTTTCCGGGCCCAATATTATACGAAGGAACAAGGTTGATCGTGTCCGGAATTTGTACACTGAACCTTTTTTCAAGCACTTCGGCTTTCTGAATCAGGATATATCTGCCGCACATGATTGGTTTTAATGTTTTTATAAAGATATACAAAAAATCACCTGTCACCTCAGTGTCATGTCACCAAAAAGCAGATTAACCACTTCATAAGGTTTCCTGCCAATCTTTAGATTCAAGGTCCTTGCCGATCACTGCGACGGTTTCAGGTCTGGGAATGGTTGATCTTTTGATTAAACCGAAGTTCCCTATTTTTTTCGCAATAGCTCCCTGTATTCCGATGGCGACTTTCCAATAAAACGTTTAAACTGACGATTGAAATTTGAGAGGTTGTTAAACCCGGCTTCATCGCTGATGTATGCAATTGTTTGATTCCCATGTCTTAAAAATTTGCATGCATAGCTGATTCTTAATTCATTCACAAAACTGGCAAATGTTTTTCCGGTTTTTTGTCTAAAATAGCGGCAAAAAGCGGTTGAATTCAATCCTGCCACTTCAGCAACCTCGCCAATGGTAATTTTCCTGTTATAGTGTCTGGTTGTAAACTTATAAATCTTGGCCATCCGTGGTTCTCCATGATCGTCTATGGCGTTGATATACCCGGATGTAGTAATGGACCTTGATTCTGAATTGCCAAGGAAATCAATCAGCTTTACAAATAAAAGGTGTCGTTCCATCCCTTTGGCATTAACCATATTATGGAGTATTTCCCCTGCCACGAAAGAAGATTCTATGCTAAAAGTTAAACCTGAGGAGGAGTTGGTCAGTAATTTTTTAACCGACCCAAATTCAGGCTGCTGCAATTGTTGCTGCGGGAAATAACTCGCTGGAAACTGAACAACGATAGCGTTCACACGAAAGTTGGGATCACCCCGATAGAACGCCTGATCATTCAAATAAAAATGGGGAAGCTTGCTCCCGTATATAGATAAATCGCCCGGGCCAAACGGTTCAATCGTATCGCCTACGAATTTTTTGCCGAAACTTTTGATAATATATACAATCTCAAACTCATTATGGAAATGCCACGGAACCGTGAAATGCGGGAAATCATCGGTTTTAATCAAAAATGAGCTTTCGGCAGGATAATTAATTACCTCTTCAAATAATCTCATATGCAAATATAGTATTACTCTTGGCAAATATTCTACCTTTGAAATAAATGTTTAAATCCTAATTTTGAGCAACCTTTGATCATCTTTATGACAAACAAACAATGGGAGGAACTTCTTGCAGTAATTGAGGGGAAAAGCAGTTCGGGGAAAGATATTGGATTTATTATCGACAGCCCGTGGTTGCCTGGATGGAGCGGTGTCACAACACTCGATTATTACACCTCAGACGAAATTTGGCTCAAATCAAATCTTAGGGCTATTGAAACATTTCCTGAAGTTACGTTTTTGCCCGGTTTCTGGTCCGAATACGGCATGTGCACCGAACCATCCGCCTTTGGGGCTCGAACGATCTGGTATAATGAAAATCTTCCCCATGCCGAAAGGGTTATTCATAACTCTGAAGATATTGCCAAACTTGTACAACCTCAGGTGGAGTACGACGGATTATTGCCTTTTATGATTAACCGGCTGAGAAATCTTGAACCTAAAATTATAGAATCAGAACATTCAATTAAGTTTGCTGTCACCCGGGGCCCATTGAATATTGCCACTTTTTTAATGGGTACCACCGAGTTTATGATGCTGCTGACGATGGAACCAGTGAAGGCACACGAACTTCTGGAAAAAATCACCCTTTTTATCTGCGACTGGATCCGGTATCAAAAGGAGTGTTTCCCATCAATTGACGGAATTCTATTGCTCGATGACATTGTCGGTTTTGTTGGAGAAGAAGAGTGTTCCGAATTTGTGGTCCCTTATCTGAGAAGGGCATTTGGAGCAATACCTGTAAAGGTGAGGTTTTTTCACAATGATGCATTTGGTCTGGTTTGCGCCCCATTTTTGAAAGAGATTGGCATCAATCTATTCAATTTTGCATTCGATCATCCGATTAACCAGATCAGGGAATTGGCCGGACCTGAGGTGGCGTTGATCGGTAATCTGGCTCCTCGTGATATTCTGGCAGCCGGCACACCTGATGAAGTTTATGCGGCAACCCTCGAAATGATAAAAAATGTCACCGATCACCGCAGGATCATTTGGTCTTGTGGCGGTGGTTTGCCACAGAATGTTTCTACTGAAAATATAAAAGCTTTTGTCACTGCTGTTAAATCTTATTCCTAAGTGTTGAGTAAAATCCAAATCTGAGAATGTTAAATCTATAACAATATGAAAATTAATCAAATAATATTTTTTTTACTCCTGATGGTCTCCATCCGGGTTTCAGCACAGGAGCAGGTAATCGCCCGATTTTCGGTGATGGCTGACCGTTTAAAACAAGGTGGAACTCCTGTGAGTGCTTCATTGGAGGGGATTGATTTTAATACAGACAAGGGGGCGCTCCGGTTGTTTGAAGTCAGGGGGAAGACAAGGGGAGAAGTGGCTTGTCAGCTTGAGGCTGGCAATTCACCCAGATTGTGGTGGATTCCTGATGGCGAAACAGCTCCCGGTGCCATTCGGAAATTTATCCTCATCAGGGACTCTACTTATATTGCGAAAGATGTAATTACCACAACCCTCAATGCAAGGGAGCTGATCATTAGTAAAAACAATCAGAAGGTGATGCAATATAATGTGGCAGAGGTTTTTCCTCCTGATACGGTTCGAACAATTTACAGAAGGAGCGCTTTTATTCATCCTTTGTGGTCACCATCCGGGAATGTGTTAACACGCATCAATGCCCCCGATCACTGGCACCATTTTGGAATCTGGAATCCATGGACAAAAACCCATTTCGAAGGACATAGTACCGATTTCTGGAACCTGGCAGAGGGACAAGGTACCGTTAGATTTGGTGGATTTAATGCTCTTGTAAGCGGACCCCTATTTGGTGGGTTTAAGGCACGCCAGGAGCATGTTGATTTTCAATGCAAAGGAGGCGACAAGATTGCCATGAATGAAGTTTGGGATGTACGTGTCTGGAATATTGGGTCATATGAAGGTGTAAAAGTCTGGCTATGGGATTTAACCACCACTTTGAATTGCGCATCATCATCGCCAATCACACTTGAGGCTTATCGCTATGGCGGCGGTATTGGTTTCCGTGCAAACGAGGAGTGGACGAACCAAAACAGCTGGGTACTCACCTCTGAGGGGAAAGAACGGAAAGATGCAGATGGGACGCGTGCCCGCTGGTGTGATGTCGGAGGTCAATTTTCAGGGAATGGAACTTCCGGCATCCTGTTTATGTCCAATCCTTCGAACCGCGAATACCCTGAGCCGATGCGGGTCTGGCCTGAAAATGCCAATGGAGGACGGGGTGATATGTATTTCGAGTTTTGCCCTATTCGAGACAGGAGCTGGGAGTTAAAACCTGGAAATGAATACGTATTGAAATACAGAATGTTGGTTTATGATGGCAAAATAAGTACCCAGTTGGCTGAGCGACTTTGGAACGATTTTGCGCATCCTCCTGTTGTGACATTGGAAAAGTAGCATGGAAAGAACCTCTGTCGTATAATTGTATCCTTTAAAAAATAGTAGACCAGCGGGGTATTTAAAAGAATGGAACAGCCGCGGTTTATAAATCGTTAAACTTATAAAATGATCCTAACAGCCAGTTGCCGAAAACCTATCGCTTTAATTGAGAATAAAGAAATATCAAATTAAATACTTAACATTTAAATACAAATCAAATGGAACGAAGAGATTTTCTGAAGAATTCATCGGCAACGATCGCCGGAACAATCCTGATTCCTACGATTGTTCCATCGAGTGTTTTTGGGACAAATGCACCAAGTAACAAAATTAATGTAGCCCAGATTGGTTTTGGGAGAATTGCGATGGGACATGACCTGGCCGAAACCCTCCGTTTTGATGAGGCGCGCATTATTGCTGTTGCCGATCTTGATTCGAACCG
This sequence comes from Prolixibacteraceae bacterium, assembly GCA_963675995.2. Lineage (GTDB taxonomy): Bacteria > Bacteroidota > Bacteroidia > Bacteroidales > Prolixibacteraceae > JAAFHB01. Next base: position 1,946,111 of record CAXXIY010000001.1, read on the forward strand.
TGTAACAAAGGGAAAACAGTTCATCGAGGATTATTACAATAAAAAGACAGGAAGTAAAGAAGCTGTCAATGTCAAAACTTATGGCGACTATCGTGAGATGCTACTGCGCAAAGATATCGATGCGGTGATGATTTCAACTCCCGACCATTGGCATACCCAGCCCGCCATTGAGGCAGCCCTTGCAGGGAAAGATGTTTACCTGCAAAAGCCGACCTCCCTGACCATTGCTGAAGGGCGGATGCTGGTTGATGTGGTCAAACGGAAGGGGACCATTTTGCAGGTTGGTACTCAGCAACGGGCGATGCCTCAGTTCAGGATAGCCGCAGAATTGGTTCGCAATGGACGGATTGGGAAACTTCATACCGTAAAGATCGGTTTGCCGGGGGATCCCGCAGGCCCTGAAGCACCTGAGATGCCTGTTCCAAAAAATCTTAATTATGAGATGTGGCTCGGTTCAACACCCGAGGTTTATTATACTGAGATGCGTGTTCATCCTCAAAACAGTTTGACCGATCGGCCGGGATGGTTGCGCTGTGAGCAGTTTGGAGCTGGGATGATTACCGGATGGGGACAGCACCATTTCGACTCTGCAGCCTGGGGAATGGATACTGAGCATACCGGTCCGGTTTCGATTAATTCGATGGCGCAATTCCCAAAATCAGGACTATGGAACGTCCATGGAGAATTTATCGCAGTAGCTGAATATCAGAACGGGCTTACAATGATTACAAGTGGGGGGTATCCTAACGGAATCAGGTATGAAGGGAGCGACGGGTGGATATTTGTGACACGTGGGGATTATTCAGCAACTGCCAGCGATCCTACCTCGCAAAGCAAAAGTAGCAAGGCGTTGGATGCCAGCGATCCTAAAATTCTTAAATCAATCATTAAAGAAAACGAAATTCATTTGTACAAAATTGATAATCAACATGGTAACTGGCTTGATTGTATCCGGACGCGGAAAGCGCCGATCTCTCCGGTAGAGATTGGTCACCGTGCCTGCTCAATTTGTCTGATCACCCATATTTCGATGAAACTGGGGCGTAAATTACAATGGAATCCCGAAACGGAAATGTTTGTAAATGATGATGAAGCGAATAAAATGCTCTCCCGTTCACAACGATTTCCTTATGGAACGAGCTATATAAAAGGTGTATAAACCACAATGGGAACATAGGGTACGATAGAAACAATCGGGTGTGTCCTTTTGTCCATTAGTGGTGAAAATAAATTCTTAATATTAAATCTAAAGTATTGATTATGAAAAAAATAAAAATAATTGCTCTCCTCATTTTTATAATTTCAGGACTATTACCGGTTAATGCGGCAAGGATCAACGCGATCAGGGTAGGTTCCAAAATAAATGTGACCATCGACGGAAAGTATTTCACAAGTTATATCTTCTCTTCAGATGAGAAATACCCTTTTTTCTATCCTGTAAATGGTCCCTTGTCAGGAGGTTCTGTTACCTCAATGCGGAATGGGGAGTACCCGCATCATAGCTCCCTCTTCTTCGGTTGCGACAGGGTAAATGAAGGTAATTACTGGCAGGAAGGGCTTGAACGTGGAAGAATCATCTCGGTAAATGCCGAAATTCTTAAAGAGGGTGGCGATACCGTTGTGATTTCAGATGAGTGCATCTGGAGCCGTCCGGGGGCTATTTCTCCCGTTAAAGACAGAAGAACATTTGTTATTACTTCTCCATCTGCTTCCGTCAGGCAGATAGATGTTACCATCTCAATGGAGATGCTGATGGATGTTCATATCCAGAAAACGAACCACTCCCTTTTTAGCGCAAGGATGGCTGCCGATCTTTCAGTAAAGAATGGTGGTACGATGATCAATGCCGAAGGCGCCAAGGGAGAAAAAGATACTTTTGGTAAACCATCTCCCTGGATGGATTATTATGGGAAAAGGGGAGAATATTGCGAAGGGCTGACCATCCTTCAGCATTCATCCAATCCCTGGTATCCATCACCCTGGTTTACGCGTGATTATGGATTTATCTCTCCAACTCCGATGTACTGGCCTCAAAATGGGGAGGAGACCTTCATGAAAAAAGGGGAGACACTATTACTACGGTACCGTGTCCTGGTGCATGGAGGCACTACTGACGAGGCAAAAATTGGGGAGTTGTTTGAGATTTACAAAATGCAAAGATAGGGTGAGTTATGGTTATAAAATGATCCATCATACATTTTTGTTCTTATCTAAAATCCTTTATCTCATATTTTCGTAAATTTGCCAAAACTTACTTTATAAAGGGCAAAGCCTTTATCCATAAATTCAGATTAGAGTTTTTGGAATAAAAGGATTAAAATGTGAGAACTTTAACAAATAATATTAATCTTTCAATTTATTTTAATCAGCTTTTTGAATTGGTCAGGCAATTGTCGTTTAAAGAAACAGTAAGACTTGGTGAAGTTATTCGTAAGGAAACTGCGTTTAATCGTATTGCTGATAAGATTTTTACGCAATTGGCAAGTGAGCCTTTGTTATCCAATGATTGAAACTCGATTGAAGAAGATGAAGCATGGAAAAATTTGTGAGCGGTAATATTAGACCTAATCGTATTTTCACAGCTGATAAAGACATTATTATTAAAGGAATTGACTCAATAACAGTGGATAAAGGAATTGCTGTTATAGAGAAAATAGTCACGATTCTCTCATAAGTATATTATTCACGGATTAGTAAACCCAATAACCAAAAAATAAATAGTAACAAACTAATATTCAGAAATGAAAAGATTAATCCCAGTTATGGCACTTGCTCTTACATTGATTTTGACTTCGTGCGGCGGAGGAAAACCTGCACAGAAAGAATCACTTAAACCTACAGCAGCGTTTAGCGGTGCAAAAGGAGAGGTAAAACTGATTACGCTTGATCCTGGCCATTTTCATGCAGCGCTGGTTCAAAAGAATATGTACGATCAGATCAGTCCGGATGTTTTTGTCTATGCACCTGGAGGTAACGAATTAAATGGTCACCTTAAGCTGATTGATGGATATAATAAAAGGGTCGAAAATCCGACAGCCTGGAACGAAAAGATTTATACCGGAAGCGACTACCTCGAAAAAATGCTTTCCGAAAAGCAAGGTAATGTAGTTGTTATATCGGGTAATAACCGAATTAAGACCGATTATATCAAAAAATCGATAGAGGCTGGTTTTAACGTTTTGTCCGATAAGCCAATGGTTATAAATTCCGACAAATTTGCGGTATTGGAGGAGGCCTTTAAGATTGCTGAGCAGAAGGGGGTATTGCTTTATGATATTATGACAGAACGTTTTTCAGTAACCACATTGCTCCAGCGTGAATTGTCCGTAGATCCCGTGATTTTTGGAACGCTCGAAGTTGGGTCAGCCGAAAAGCCGGCGATTGAAATGATCAGTGTCCATTATTTCTACAAAAGTGTTTCAGGCAATACGCTCGTTCGTCCTGCCTGGTTCTTTGATGTGGAACAACAGGGTGAAGGGATTGTTGATGTGACCACCCACCTTGTCGACCTTGTTCAATGGGAATGTTACCCTAACCAGATTATTAACAAGTCCGATATTCAGATCATAACCGCAAAACGCTGGCCAACGGTTTTATCCAGGGCAGACTTTAAAGAGGTGACCAAATTGGATCAATATCCTGATTATCTGAATAAAGATGTTAAAGGTGAACAATTGAATGTGTTCTCAAATGGCGAAGTTGTCTATAAATTAAAAGGAGCCGTTGCAAAGGTCTCTACAATTTGGAATTTTAAACCTGCTGAAGGTGCCGGAGATAGCCATTATTCCATTATGCGTGGATCAGTTTCAACGCTTGAAATCCGCCAGGGGGTTGAAGAGAAATATGACCCTACTTTATATGTCACAGCCAAAGAGGGTACTGATCTGAAGCAATTCGCTATCAATCTTGATAATGCGGTGAAAGGGCTCCCACAGACAGGTCTTTCCATTGAAAATGTTAGCAAGAATACCTGGAAATTAGTCATTCCTCAGCCTTTGAAAGTTGGTCATGAGGCCCATTTCGCGCAGGTTACGGCAAAATATCTGGAATATCTTAAAGCAGGTAAACTTCCTGAATGGGAGGTTCCTAATATGATCGCAAAATATTATACCACTACCTCGGCACTTAAGCTTGCAAAGGAGGCCAAATAGTGATATTGATTTGCTGTAATTAGCAGGAAGTCCAATGTAATTGCGACATGCCCACAGTTCTCTTCTCAGTGTTGCTCTATGTAATTTAATTGTTTACAGGAGTTGCACTGAGAAGAGAGGTGTTGTTTTAAGGTTTAGTTATTTTGTAATAATCTGCCTATTTGCTTTTTAGATTTGTATTCCAGCTTTAATTGCTCATAAGTTTCCTCAGAGATAAGATCTTTGTTTCTCAGCCAGTTTAATTGATTCATTTGTGTATCCTCGGGCAGATCAGGATCAATACGGCTATATTTCTCAATGAGTAGCTTTCTGGTTTTTTGTATGAGCTCATCAATAAACTTCTCGACTATTTGTTGAGAGGGGCAATCCCGGAGAAAAGATACCTGTGAAGATCCTCCCAATAAATGTATCTCCTTTTTAACAGGAGTTAAAAAGATCCATATTGCCGGACCACCGAATAGTGCATAAATCGCCAGAAGGACCCAGATATTCTGAGCCTTATCTTTGTCAACTAAAAAGGCTACAGTCATAAAAAATACAAATGCACACAGAAGGCAGGCGAAAATTGTGATTCCCGTTTTGGAATTTGACTGATAAAATTTATCCTCGCCAAGATTTTCTACTTTCACAGACCACTCTTTCACATCGCCAAAGGGAGATTCAGACTTAATTTTAAGCACGTTATCACGTAACTCGAATTCTCTCCTGGTCAGTCCTTGTTTTTGGTTCAGTACCATACCATTTGTATTTTTTATTTCAGTTTAAACCATTCGCAGACCAGCGAAGTCTTATCCTCCGGTTCTGCAAAATGTCTGAATTCGTTCGTTTTATTGTTGTAAGCATAGTCCTTTGCCCAGCTAAGGTGTTTTTTCTGAACCTGTTTTATCCCATCAAGAATAAGATATAGTTCTTCGTTGCTCATCGTTGGATGGAGCGAAAGTCTGATCCACCCCGGTTTCTGGGAAAGATCGCCGAAATTGATCCGTTCGGTAATCCGGTTTGACTGATCATGACTCACATCGAGGAGAAAGTGCCCGTAAGTTCCTGCACAGGCACATCCTCCCCTCAACTGAATACCAAATTTATCATTGAGAAGTTTCACGGCGAGATTGAAATGGAGATGGTCAATATAAAACGAAATGATCCCTAACCGGTCATGAATATTATTAGCCAGAATATGAAGCTCATCTATTTGTTCCAGTCCGGCAAAGGCAATTCTTACCAGCTCTTTTTCACGTTGTTCCATATTTTCAACCCCCATGTTGTTTTTCAGTTCGATGCACAGTGCAGTCCGAATGGTTTGTAAGAACGGGGGAGTTCCACCATCCTCGCGTGCTTCGATATCGTCAACATATTTGAACTCGCCCCAGGGATTGGTCCAGTCAACTGTTCCCCCTCCGGGATTGTCGGGTACCGAACTGTTGTAAATTGCAGAATTAAAAACCAATACTCCGGAACTACCTGGCCCGCCCAGAAATTTGTGAGGGGAGAAGAAGATCGCATCCAGCGCCTGAAGCGGGTCCTCAGGGTGCATATTGATATTTACATAGGGGGCTGAAGCTGCAAAATCGATAAAGCACAAGCCTCCATTCTCGTGCATGATTCGGGCCATCTCATGATAGGGTGTTGTAATTCCGGTGACATTCGAACAGGCTGTAAATGAACCTATCTTCATCTTGCGATCACCATATTTTTTGATTTCCTCCTTTAACTGTTCCGGGTTGACCAAAAGCTCCTTGTCGGGATAAAGTTGAACCACATCGGCAATCGTCTCCAGCCAGGAGGTGTGGTTGGAGTGATGTTCCATATGTGTGATGAAGACAACAGGACGATCCTCCTGAGCGAGACGGTCGACCTTATCTATTTTGTGCATTGCCCTAAATCCGAGAATCCGCTGAAATTTATTAATCACGGTGGTCATTCCGGAACCAGCATTGATAATCACATCGTTAGGTCCTGCATTGACATGTTCCTTAATCTTCCTTTGGGCCAAATGGTAGGCTTTTGTCATTAATGTCCCTGTTTCGCAGGTCTCGGTATGGGTATTTCCAACATAAGGGCCAAACTGATTCGTGATTTTTTCCTCAATTGGCCGGTAAAGACGCCCACTGGCAATCCAGTCGGCATAAATAATCTTCTTCTCTCCGTAAGGGGATTGAAAAGTCTGATCGATGCCGATGATGCCATCCCTGTATTTTTTAAAATAATCCTCCATCGATAAGTTAAGCTGTCCAATAATTGGACGATTGTATTAAATAATTGTAGCAATTTAGTAAGAAATGTTGTTAATAAAAAGGGGTTTTTCAGACAAATTTTCAGTAACTTTTGCCTTCACAAATAAATCAACCTGATTGTTATGAGTTACTCTTTAAAAATCATCCTATTGGCAATATTTTTAAGTGATTTTTTTCATGCCAAAGCTCAATTGCTGACGATAAAAGATGCTGTTGATCAGGCTATTCAGAATAATCCACAGGTCAACCAGATGAGGTTACGGTTAAAGCAGAAAAAGGAAGAATGGCGCACCCAAACGGGAATTTCGGCGCCTGAAGTCAGTTTTATGAAAGAGGGAATAAATAATAAAGCCGCTGATCCTTTTCAGGAACAACGTTTTACTGTTTCACAAACAATCGACTTCCCTTTAACCACCTCATTCCGTCTAAAAGGTATCAGAGAAGAGGTAAACGGACTGCAGTTCCTCGTTCAGGCAGAGGAGCGAAACGTAAAGGCGGAGGTAAAATCACAATATATTGAAGTAAATTATGCAATACGGCTTCAGAAACTTCGTGATGAACAGATGAAACTGTCAACCGATCTTTATCAGGCAGTGCGACACCGGGTAGAAACCGGAAAGGGAAATGAAATGGATCTGACCAAGGCCGAACTTCAACTGGCTGAAGCGAATAATGAAATCGATGATGCCAGAAGGCAGCTCCACCTGGCACGGTACGGTTTGTTCAATATGATGGGGTTATCTCCAGATAATCAAAAATATACGATCCTTTTTTCGGATTCGCTCAGAAGTGATAATATCGAAATTTCGCAAATTCAGGCATTGGCAGTTCTGTCAAACCTCCCGGCTTATCAATCGTCTGAAAGAGATCTGGCTGCGTCGAATTACTTCCTCAAGGAGGTCAAAAGCAATATACTCCCTGATATTCGCTTCAATCTTTATAAACAAGATTACGGAACGGGTTATAACTTCAATGGGGTAGAAATCGGATTAAGTTTTCCTATTTGGTATCCGTTTGAACAGCGGGGGCGTATCAATACAACATTGGCAAAGCAGGGTGAAATAAGATGGAAGCAGCAGGAGATCAGGCTCGATATGAAAAAGCAGATTGAATTTGCCTGGCACAGCTATGAAGTGAGTCGATCGACCATTAACCGATATAACAACACCATCAACAAAAAGGCAGAAATGCTTCAATCACTTGCGATGAGTTCCTACCAAAAGGGTGAAATCGATCTGCTTGAGTTAATAAGTTCACAGCAAATGTATCTTTCCATTCAGGAGCACTACCTGTCGGCCCTTTGCGATTTTCAAATCCAGCTTGTCAAACTTGAGAAATTCCTTGATAAAGATCTTGTTTATTAATATAGTGTTCCTGACTTCCACTGATTTCTGCCAACTTATTACTCCATCGTTTTTACCCCTTTTACAGGTTTGGCAATCAGCTGGTGAAGATCAAAGATGACTATTTCGTTCCTTCCCTTTTTTAACCATGGTGCAGGGCAGTACAATTGCTTTTGCGGTCCGATGTTCCAGTATCTACCCAAATTATGACCATTAACCCACACAATCCCCTTTTCCCACATTGTCAGATCAATATAAGTATCACCAATCGCTGTCAATTCAAACTCACCTTTAAAGAAATTACCCGGAAGGGAAGATGGTGAGTTGGAATATTTAAGTTGCTTCAGATACGATTCGTCGAAAGGAAGGGTAAACACCTGCCAGTTCATCAGTGTCATCCCATTGAGTGAAACGCGCTCGGTAATTCCTTTGCGGTCGATCATATATTCAGCAAAATTGATCCGCCCCATCCCTTCGACCAAAATGTCGAGTTGGGGATTGGCAGTGTTTGAGGGGGGCAACTCAATGATATTTTCTGCTTTGGCTCGATCAAGTTTGCCGATATATTTTCCATCAACAAAAATTGTGGCATAGTCGTGAAGCTCGGTAATCCGGAGTTTACCCTTTTTATGTCCAATCAGGTTAGTTCTGTAGAGAATAAATCCACCTTTTTGATCAAACATCTCCATTGGTTTAGGCTGTGGCGCATAAGAGGGGGCAGGAAGATTGTCCCAGACTGAAGCAGATGCGGTTAAAACAATTTCCGGAATTTCGATCACCGATATTTGCGCAGGGAGTGGTAATAATTTCTTTCTGACCGGCTGGTATTTTGCCAATAGGTTACGTAAAGCGTAGTATTTTGGAGTGGCCTGACCCATTTCGTTGATAGGGGCATCATAATCGTAGCTGGTAACGTCGGGTTGGTATTGAGTTGGACTGAATGCATTGGCTCCGGCCCAATATCCGAAATTGGTACCACCGTGAATCACGTAAAAGTTGAACGATTTTTTATTGTCCATCAGCCATTTGACATCCTTCAGCAGACGGGCGGTATCGGGACGCTGCCATTTTTCACCCCAGTGGGTGAGCCATCCGGGATACAATTCGCTGCAAAATGAGGGAACATTTGGATTGGCCTTTGTCGCCTGTGCAAATCCTCCTTCGTTTGATGCCGGATCGAGACCAATCGCTGCATCGGGCAACGATCCAGCCTCAAGCATAAATGGTGTGGCGCCATCAGCCGTATAGAATGGAACCTCAATTCCGCAATTCTTCCATGTATTCTGAAGTGTTTTTACATATTGGCGATCATTTCCATAACTACCATATTCATTTTCTATCTGGACCATAAGAATTGGACCACCATGGGTCACCTGAAGATCTTTTACCTGAATGGCAAGCGATTTGATATACCTGAAAACAGCCTCCATATAACGCGGATCCATACACCTTATTTTAATATCCGGAATCTTCAGAAGGTAGGAGGGTAGCCCTCCAAATTCCCATTCGGCACAGACATAAGGACCTGGCCGCAGGATGAGCCACATCCCTTCTTCCTGAACGATCCGGATAAACTGCGCAATGTTGTGATTTTCGGTCTGAAAATCGAATACTCCCGGTTCCGATTCGTGGTAATTCCAGAAAATATAGGCGGCAATCGTATTGCAACCCATTGCTTTTGCCATCTGGATTCTTTGCCGCCAGTATTCAACCGGAATACGTGCCGGATGCATCTCCCCAGAGATAATCTGAAGCGGTTTATTGTCAAGCAGGAAATCAGTTTTTGATAATGAAAACGAGTGGGTAGGATTCTGACTGAAGGCGCTTACAGTAAGCAGGCCAGCCAGAAAAATTGTCGTTAATAATTTGCTCATACTGTAAGATTTAGAAATCTGATTTGACTGTAAAGTTAGGGAATATAGAGGATTTAACAGAATTTCTGACCTTATTTTTACTTACTTTTGATGTATTTGAAAACAGAACGAATTGGGAAAGGGGGTATGTGGATACTTTAGCAGAAAAGAGCAACTCAGTAAAAAAGTTCTGACTGATTAAATTTGTATTTTTACCTGTCTAAATCCAAACTTTCTTATGAAGTATTTCAAATTTTCACTCTCATTGCTCCTGACCTTTGCAGTTTTTTTTGGCCTTAATACAAGGTTTGGGGCGCTACCACCCATTGGGAAATTTCTTGATCCATCAGTGGGTATCTGGCAAAACGAACAAAATGAATTCGTAACAGGTCTCGTCCAGATCGAAGGGCTTAATGATAAGGTAACCATCCATTATGACAAGCATATGATTCCCCATTTGTTTGCTCAGAATGATGCCGATTTATATAAAGCTCAGGGTTATATCACAGCAAAACACCGGCTGTGGCAAATGGAATTTCAAACTTTTGCTGCTGCCGGAAGGTTATCTGAGATTATAGGCGAGAAAGGTTTGGATTATGATCGTCTGGAACGGAGGCGCGGGATGGGGTTTGGAGCTGATATTGCCCTGGAGAAAATGAAAGATGATCCTGAAACACTTCATTATCTTGAAGCTTACAGAGATGGTGTGAATAGTTATATTAAGGAGTTAAAACCTGGCGATTATCCTGTCGAGTATAAATTATTAGGTTACAAACCCGAGTCCTGGACCACCAAAAAAACGGCATACCTGCTGATGTACCTGACCCGAATGCTCGCAGGAGGCGAATCCGATCTCGAATATACCAATGCGATACGAAAATTTGGGAAAAAGCGGTTTGATCTGCTGTTTCCAGATTTTTTCGATGTGAACGACCCCGTAATTCCAAAGGAGACAGATTGGAGTTTTATTGATGTAAAGATGACCAAAACTCCGCAGAGTGTTTTACTTTCAGACTCAATCGCTGAAACCATGGATAAACCGAATCCCGCTAACGGAAGTAATAATTGGGCTGTCTCAGGCGAAAAGTCTTATTCGGGACATCCTATTTTAGCCAATGACCCGCATCTGAAACTTAATCTGCCATCAATTTGGTTTGTTATGCAGCTTGCTACTCCTGAACACAACTCTTTTGGCGCGACACTGCCTGGCGCTCTTGGTGTCATTTCGGGATTTAACAATTATATTTCGTGGGGTGAAACCAACGCTACACGCGATGTAACTGATTGGTATAAGATTGATTTCAAGGATAAAAGCCGTACACAATACAAATATGACGGTGGTTGGCGAAATGCTTCAGTGCGTGTTGAAGAGATTAGAATAAGAGATCATTCATCTTTTATTGATTCGGTGGTTTACACTCATTATGGTCCAGTAAGTTACGATTACAATTTTAAAGGTAATGGTCAAAAGGTGGGTTATGCCATGAAATGGATTGGCCATATAGGTGGGAATAATCAACGTGCATTCCTGGATCTGAACAGAGCGAAGAACTATAATGATTACGTAAAAGCCTTGAAATATTGGATAGCGCCTGCACAAAATATTGTATTTGCCTCTACTGAAGGCGATATAGCACTGTGGATTCAGGGGCAATTCCCAAATAAATGGAAGGGACAGGGGAAATTTCTGATGGATGGCAGCAATCCTGAAAACGAATGGCAAAGCTTCATTCCTCAGGAATTTAATGCTCATACCAAAAATCCGGCACGCGGTTTTGTAAGTTCTGCCAACCAGAGCCCTGTTGATGAATCTTATCCTTATTATGTCTTTAATGATGGATACGAAACCTACAGGAACCGGGTGATCAACGATTTTTTAAGGAGCAAAGACAAAATTACCATACAGGATTTTAAGGATTTACAAAACAACAATTTTAACCTTAAAGCTTCGGAGTTGTTACCTTACATCTTTGAGCAGATGGATACCTCAACTTTAAATCCCGGGGAGCAAGTCCTATTAAAGGAGATAAAAGCGTGGGATTATTACAGCACGATTAACCAAACGGCTCCGGCAATATGGGAAACCTGGTGGACAAAATTATACAAAATCACGTGGGATGAATTTGAGGTGAAGGATTTAGCTTTAAATAAGCCGTTTGCGTATCAAACCATATACCTGTTTAAAAACAAACCGGATGATTTGTTTATGGATATTGTAGCTACACCTGCGAAAGAGACGGCTAAGGATCTCTTCTTAATTTCATTTAAAGAGACAGCCAGGGAGTTATCTGACTGGAAGGCTAAAAATGGGGCATATACCTGGGGCAATTTCAAAGCTACTTATGCCGGCCATTTATTGCAGGGATTACCAGCTTTCTCCCGGTTTAATATCCCGGTTGGTGGAAGTGGCAATACGGTTAATGCCGCATCAAAAAATCATGGTCCGTCGTGGCGTATGATCGTGGAGATGACCTCTCCACCAAAAGCTATCGGCATTTATCCAGGAGGTCAGTCGGGAAATCCGGGTAGCCGATTCTATGATAACTTCATTGACAAATGGGCAGCAGGTGAGTATATTAACCTCTTATTTATGCAAGACCAGAACTCAACCAGTGAAATTGTATCAACCCAAACCCTAACACCAAAAAGATGAAAAAGAAGATCATTAACTTTATTACAACGATAATTTTTGCGCTCCTCCTTTCGCAGTTTTTACCTTGGTGGTCGGTAATGATTGCCGCGTTTGTGACCGCTTTTATAATTAGGTTAAAGAGGAGTGCAGTATTCTTTGTTCCATTTTTAGCCATCGCTTTATATTGGATGGTTTATGCCTTTGGATTAAGCAGCGCCAACGACTTTATTTTGGCCAAAAAAATCGCAGTTTTGTTCCCATTCCACGGAAACGCCTATCTTTTAATCCTGGTCACAGGGGTTATTGGCGGGGTGGCATCAGGAATTTCGGCAGTGTTTGGGAAGCTATGTTGGGAATTATTTGGAGATTTGGTGAATAAGCGTTAAATAAGATGAGGTTTCACATGGTGTCATAACTGTAAAGTTTTGGTAGTCTAATCCTATAAAATTGATCAGCCTGGCTGCATCGCCGCGAAAGTTTGGTGGCAGAATTTATTTTTGTCAATTCGTCAAAATAGCCTTCCCATTTTTCGGAAATTCAATTATAAGGATATCCTTTTCGGATTTTAGGGCGCCGTTCCAACTGTATTTTACTTTATAGGGACTTGCCCCAAACGGATTTTTCAATTTGCAGAATCCCCCTTGTTCCGAAGTAATTTCCACTTGTTCTACTTTCCCCTCTTTTTGTTCAGCAGATACCAGAAAAGCCCCTGTGGTTCTTAACGTTGAAAATGAGACATCTTTCCAGTGGGCAGGAATTGCCGGGAAAATTTGAATGACTCCGGTATGACTCTGGATCAGCATCTCCTGAACCCCGGCTGCAAAGGCGAAATTTCCTTCGAGCGTAAAGGGACGATATTTGAATTTGGAATAACCCTTGTTGTATTGTTCTCCATTAACATGAAAACTATTTGGAAGGCAGAAATTCTCTGCGAAAATCCGAAGTGCTTTAGCTGCTTTGTCACCCATAAATGCTCGTGCATAAAGATTTCCAAGCCAGCTGTACGAGTATCCACACCAGTAATCGGGACCCCTTTTCTCGAGGTTATTTAGAGTAGATTTGATGATCTCCTGTTCCATGGGGCCATTTGACCAGTCGATCACTCCCAGTGGATGCCACCCCACGAGGTGTGAAAAATGACGGTGTGATTCGGCATAAGGCTGATCAGGAGCAAAGGCCATTCCTCCCTCATTGTCAAGCGCAAAAGTAGGCCACTGCTCTAATATGGATTTCCATTTTACAGCTTCCTCCTTTTTCCCTACTTCATTGGCAAGTTCTGCCGCTTTTTCAAAGGTCCAGCGGATAAAGCCAAGGTCAAAATTTGTTGTTTGGGGAAACCAGGCTTTGATCGAATTGTCATGAATTTCAGGACTCGAGCTAATGGGGAGTTTGCGCAACCCATTATCATCTTTTACCGAAATTTCGTCCAGGTACACTGCCACATCCTTGATCCACGGATAGGCTTTTTCCCGGAGGAATTTTTCATCTTTCGAATAGATCCAGTGGAGGTAGAAATGTTGCGATAGCCAGCAACCGACGGTTGGGCCGAATGAATATTGAATCCACCCTCCCATGGGTTCGCCTGTTAGCGTAGACACTCCCGGAACATTCATGCCTGATGTTCCAAAGTAGGTTTTCGTAAATTTCTTAAAAGTTTCCCGGTATTTCCAGAGCCAGTTGAGGAAACCCTCCTCCAGATTGAGGTGGTTGGACGAATAAGCCGGCCAGTAACTTAACTGAGTGTTTAGGTCGTGATGGAAATCACCTTTCCAGGGCGGAAGCTTTCCATTGTCGGCTGTCCAAACCGCCTGAAGTGAGATGGGGGGGGCATCAGCCCGGGCAGCTGATCCAAATTTATATTGTTCAAGCTCCCATTGTTTTTCGAGAACGCTATCTGGAAGATGAATGGCTGACTTGCTCCAGTATTCATTCCACCAGGCTGTATGAGCTTGCAAAGCAATATTATAAGTTGAATTCTTTAGCTGTTCAGCGACCACCTCTCCGGCGGTTTTGTCCCCTTTCTTTTCGGAGAAGGAGGAGGTGATTGTCCAGACTCCTGTGAGGGTACTCCCTGAAGCTTTCCAGGCAACTGCTACCTCGTATTCAAATCCATTCCACCCTTTTTGACGATAAATTATCCTGTTCGACTCTTTTGTGACTGTCCCCTGTTCATATCCAAGACGTTGCAAATCCTGTCCTGAGACAGGGCTTTCAGCGCTACTAGTCCCGGATTTACGGTATTGGGGAGCAATTAGTTGAGGTACAAAATCTTTAGGAACATTATCAAATCTAAACCATCCTACTGGTTGTGATGCATGTACAAATGTTTTCAGCTTAGCCCCATTTTTCCATTTTGTTTCACTTACGGCATTATCCAGGGTAAGGGTGATTTGTAAAACTTCACCAAGTCCTTTAGTATCAAACTCAAGGGCAGCACCCGGAATCTTGGATGGCGCAGGCAATTTGTCATAAGGCGCGTCAAACATATTCTGAACCACTTTATAATTATTGTCCTTTACCTGTTGTTGAACCCATTTGAAACTAAATTCGGGTTTACTGAAATTTTCCATTGGGCGCAGATCCCAGAGGTCAGCCCGATCTAATGAAAAACGGAGATGATCATCCTTTTGCCAGATTAAAGCACCCACCATCCCGTTTCCCAGGGGAATCCCCTCATCCCATGAGGCCGCAAGACGGGGAAATTGAAGGTTGTATTTCGGAAGTGCAGGTTTTGCGATTGATGGTGAAAATATCCCAACAAGGAGGATTATCATTATTAAAAGGCAAGTGTTTTTCATGTTATTATAAATTTAGATGGTGAATGGTGGCTGCTTAAAAATGTGAAAATAATAAATTCAATGCATACATTGCAGTGAAAATTGATCTTTTCACATTAACTCGTACTTCTTTGAGAAATGGTGCCTAAATGGCAAAAAACAGACCCCAAGCTACAAATAAACAATCATGTGGCTAATTGACGAAAAGAACGTCGCAATCAATTTTCTACTTTAATAAATTGCCCAAATGGGACTCTAAGGTTGACCACAATAGGATTCCATGTGGAGCAGTTCATCAACAATCCTTACCATCAGCAGATTGGTCTGATCCTTCAAATCAACTGCCTTGAAAAGAGATTTGGCCTGTTCAGGATTTCCAGCATAGACTGCATTGCACCACTGAATGACCCCGGATACCGGAACTTTTTCACCTAATCCATTCATAATCCGGTCCCCTTCCATTTTGTTCCCGTTCTCCCTTAACAACCATGCTGACAGAAAGTCGTTGACATCTGATGACAAAGATTGAAGTGCATCTTTCCCGGTGATTTTGTCCATACACGCATTTGCCGCCTGTTTGTCGTTCAGTTTTTTATAACACTGAAGGGCAATAAAATCCTCCATTCTTTCATCGACGATATAAGGTCTTCCTACTCCCAGGTTTTCAGGCCACTTCTTTGATCTGGTAATACTTTCCAAAGCTGTTTTAATTTTTCCTTTTTTAATCAGGTCAAGTGCATTCCCAATATTGGCATTTTTCCAGACAAGACGGCTTTCAGTTGCTCCTTCATTCGGCAATACCTTCATGTTTTGGAGCAAAGAGATGGATGCGGAATATTTTTTGTTCAGCTCGAGTGTTTTGGCATAAAAAAGTCCCAGGTAATAGTTTTGAGGATTCCAGGCATAAAACTTACCTGCCAACTCTTCTGCCTTAAGGGCATTTCCCTTTTCTGAATAATACCTTGAAGCAACCAATCCTGCACGCCAGTCCTTACCTGCGAGTGACAACGCTTTATCAATATCGGCTTTTGCCTGATCACTATCCGTATCAAAAAGTCGGGAGCGTGAGAGGTAGAATGGGAAGAAATCGGGTTCATTGCCACATTTTTTCCAAAGGTTTAACCCCTTCTCTTCATCCCCTGAATTCAGATAAATCAAACCAGTGTAATAATTAATTTTCCAACTGTCACTTATTGTCCCAGCCCATTTGAGAGGTTGGAGCGTTTCGATGCGGAATGGGAAAACATACTGAGGATTGATTTTAACTGCATTTGCCAATAATTCTGATGCAAATTGTTTTTTCCCTGCCAGTTGGTTCAGATAACCTTCCCATAAAAGGATGACAGGTTGATCCTGTGGCGCCAGTTCAAGGATCTTTAAGGCATCTGAAAACTGACCATTTCGGTAATACCACATCGCATTTTCCAGATAGGTTTCGTGAGGAAGTTCACAGGTAATTTGATTTTTAATCTTCGTTTTATTTTCTGTATTCGAATCAATAAGGAATCTTTCAAAGCGGATAAAATGGTTTAATGGATCTCTCTTCTCCATTTTGGCAAGTTCAAAAGCTGCTTCTTTTATCAATCCAAGTTTCCGGAAGGCGAGGATCCTGATTTGTAAGCCAACTGAACTTAGTTGATTGAAGTCGAGACTTTTATTTGCATAGTCAAGTGCTTTTGAGAAATCACCTTTATTTAGAAAGATAGTGGCAAGAGCTGTCCAGGCGGCGCTTCGTTGCGAGATGCCTGCCGAAGCGATTGAAAAACCATCGATGGCAGAGGTGGTATCCCCCAGGGCAAGTCCCGCCAACCCATAAATCATATTGGCATCTGGGTCGTAAGTATCGACCGAGAGCGCCTTTAACGAATAATCGATCGAAGTACGGTAATCCGTCTTCCGGTAGCTAAGATTGGCCATCTCCGTCAGGGCAGGGACAAACCAAGGTTCAATGAATAGCGATTTGAGGTATTCTTCGCTGGCATTTTTGTAATTTCGTTGACGTTCCTGCTCTTTCCCACTTAAATAATGGCCGTAGGCGGTTTCCCAATTAAAAGTTGAAGGGGATTCGACGGGGCGTTTCAGTAAATATTTTTCACGGTTGGCATCGTATAGGAGTCGATTCCCAAGCCAGACAGTCAGTGAGTTATAATTGCCTTCGAATTTAAATGATTCTTTTGTAACCTGCATCGGACCGGCATGAATTTCTTTGATAAAAACAGGTGTGTTGCCATTTCTTACTTCCAGTTTTCCATCGGTTTTTTCATTGGGACAAAATCCAACCAAAACGGTGTTACCTTCTTTCTGAAGATTTACAGATCCTGCAGGTTCGGCATATTTAAGTCCTTGTGTCCCCTTTGCGGGAAACCAGAATTCGGTCCATTGATCTGTTGAGCCGGGGGCAAATCCCCTGTTTTTAAATGGAGTATTACTACTCTCTTTTCCAGCCTGGTTGAAAAGCCTGCCCGATTGTATTTCAGTATATTGCCCATCTGTATCGGTGAGTAGTTTTTCCCAGATCATTCCCTGATCCGACAATCCCCAGATCCACACTTTTTTGCCTGGTTTGTCATCATAATCTGCGTAATGGACAAATCCGAAATCGTCTTTATGCCAATAAGCGCCATAAAATCCGGTCGCTTCCCCAATAACGTGGTACGATTTGTATCCCTCGAAATTATTGTTTTCATAGAAGTTAAGCTGCCGCCCTTTTTCATCAGTTGGCCATGGAGAATGTTTTCCATCGTGCCCAAGATGATAATTGCCTGGGAAGGAGTACTCGAGGTTCCCGGCTGTTTTAACACCCAGGTTCATCCAATGGTAATAGGATTGTTCAAGATCAGTGGGATTGTCCCAGACAGATCGGGTTGTGAAATAGGCCTTGTCTTTTTGAAGGTTAATCTCAACGCTCCATCTGGTGCGAGATGGAAGATCAATAGCTCCGACAAAACAACTTACGCTGCCGTCATCGTTTTTTCGGATCAGGTAATCGACCGGAGATGAAGTGGTTGGGGCATGTCCTATGATTCCAAAATTGAATTCTACTCCCCCCGAAGTCCATGGTCCGCGCATGGCCACATCCCTGAATTTCACCGCATGGTTGTAATAAATAAATTCTTTTCCTGTGACTTTCTCTGTCGCACCCCAGATCTTACCCCCAATTTCAGGAGCTATCCAAAGTTTGATGTAGTCATTTTCCAGTTCTACCATTTTCCAATCCTTCATGGCGCCTCTGGAGGAGTAACCTTCGAATCGGGCATAGGGGTATATTTTCCCCGGAACCGGTATGGGATCGGGATCAGAATAGGGGTAGGTGATGAGTTGCGTCTGTTTCTCAGAGATTTGTGCCAATTGAGCATGTAGTTGATTTAAATAAGCCGCACAAATAACAGCAATCAATCCCAGGGATAATTTCTTCATCAGGTTTAAAATTTAGTTTGATTTTGTACGAAGATACAATAACCATCCTTTCTGCGGTTCGATCGGGATCGAATCACCAGGATTGAAGGTGGACTGTTTCTGAAAGTCTTTTATTTCGGGTGCAAATAGTATAGCTTTGGCCGGGTCGACGCCAAGTCCTTTCCAGTCAAACCGGAACAAAAAACTGCAAGGTTTGTCATTCCAACTGGCGACAGCAATCAACGAAACTCCCTCTTTTTGATAGACGGTGGCATGAATATTGGAGTTATTTGTTTTTACCGGGCAATCTTTTTCCCAATAGCCCTTCATTGTTGCTGATTCAATATCGAATTCGTCCCAGATTTTCCAAACCGGACGGGGATCACATAGTACACCTTCTGTGGTCCATGGGTGGCGGACGGTCATTCCATAAACCATTCCTCTCCAGCGGTTTCCACCTCCCTGAAGCATGTCTCCCATCAGCCCGAACGGAATACCCGAAACTTCGACAAGCCAGTTTTCAGCCGGCATCTCATCGTACCTGAAACTTTCTCCAAACCAGATTTTGTCGATATATGGGAAATATTCAGTATACTGGTTTGCAGGTCCTTTCGAAAATCCGGTGTTGGAATGAAGGTCGAGCAGACAACCCGGTTTCTCGTTGTCCATCACTTTTCTGATCCGCTTTACTGTTCGCCGGTCATACGAGACATCATCGAGGTAAAGCCCGTCAATATCTACATTTTTAATCAGCCAGGCTAAACCTTCGATGTAATAATTATACCAGCGTGAATCACCCGGTGCATTTACAATTGATGCGTCAGCGCTTTTATCGGGAAAGTACTGATACCATTGTGGATGATACCCATCAATCAGATGTTCGCGCAACCAGGGATAGCCACCACCTTTGCCTTCTCCTAAAATTTCGTTTCCAAGACTTCGAAGTGCCCAGATCTCAGTCGTATAATTGGTAAGCTCCCTGATGGTATAATATATTTTGACTTTTTGACCTTTCTGGTGTAGCTGTTTCACAAACCATTTCATCGAATCGACCGCAATAAACGGATAATTGATATGTGGGTTGTAATTATTAGCGTGGTGCAGATTGACGATTTTAACACCACAGGAGAGATCTGCATCCGAAGGCATCGGATTTCCACCATTGTGATAATACCTGTCGGTAAACTGGCTTTTTGAGTTGATCTTTTTCACGGGAGTGATTAATATCGACCATTCGAAATCAAGACTCTCATTTGCCTTCAGATCACGCCTGCCACTGTAAACAACAACGTTTGTTCCTGAAACCCTTTTATCAATTCTAAATCCGCCATTGTCATTGTTATACCATGAAACAGGTGGTTTTGGGTGGTAGAGGTTCATTAAAGGACCGTTGTAGGTTCCACCTCTTAATTCGCACCAGATTCCAGCATGGGGATTGCCAATCCAGAAACTATCGTAAGGTCCTTTCCATTTTGCAGCATGACTTTGTGGGACAGTTGTTCCTGGTAATCCCATCCCCATCATATATTCAGCGACCTGGTTACTCATTGGTATTTCGAGTCGGATATCATTGATGTCTATATCCTTTAAAGCGCTCAGATGAATTTTGTAATTTATGTAACCATCCGATTCTATAACCCCAACGCCTGTAATTCTGAAATTTTCTGAATGGCTGTTCCAGCCACCGCTCATCGCTCCCGGAGTGTTTTTCAACAACTTTACATCTTCAGGTAACGAAAAGTTTTCGATTCCGGTTTTTGTTTCCACCACAAAGGAGAGGGGCTGAGTCAAAATATTTGTTCCGGAAACGGTAATAGCTCCCGGCATTCCACTCCTATCCATGGTCAATTCTTTGCCTGCCAGACCATAAACTGACCTCCCCAGATATTTGATCGGATCATATGACTTGGTTGGCTGATCATCAATTCCCAGTGATGAGTTAAGCCAGCGAAGCCGGGAGTGCCTCCAGGGTTCGCTATCACCGCGATCTGCCAAAATCTTTTCTCCTATTTTAAGTGTGATAGCCACCGTTTGCGGGGTTGCATTTTCAGGAATTACTTTTATCTCCCCTTTGTAAATTCCTTCAGGAATCTGTTCTGGAATATCCACCCCGATCCAGAACGGTTGAACTGTCCCTTTTGAAATATCAACCTGTTTTTCAAAAGGTTGTCCGTATGGACCGATACCACCCGTGTTAAAACAAGTAAGGGCAGATGATGGAATAGAAAAGCCATTTCCGTTCAGATCAGAAAACCCAACTTTGACATGCTTCAACTCCTTTAGCGAAGCATAGACCCCGATCTGAAATGCATAATACTCGTTTTTACAGACCTCAGCATTAAACTTCCCTGAAGGACCTTTTTCAATCCACCTTAACGGAATCTCATCCTTCATTCGGATCGGAAAGGCTCTGTTTTCCGGGAACAGGAGGTAATCATTGTTGAATTTAGCCAACAACGCTTTTTTTTCCGATGCCAGGGGAATCACTTCCATGGGATAGAAACTGTCAAACGCAGAGCGTGATTGCAGACCATTTACTTTTGCTGCATTAAAACGACTTAGTTTTGAAACATTATCCAGTTGGTTATTATTTATCCATTCTTTAGATGGTTCCTTTTCAGGTTTTAGGTAATCTTTTCCGTAATTCCCATAATTCTTTTGAACTTCATATGGGAGATAATAGAAATAGTATATTCCGGCCTTTTTCACCGGTCCAAATGCAATTTTGCAGCGCTCATTATTTACTTCATACCGGTAAATGTTGGGGATCGTATCTCCGGTATTCGCTGCAATAATCAGGAAATTTTTCTTTTCAGGAGCTTTATCATGCCTGCGCCAGACCAGGTCCAGAACTACAACCTCTGATGCTTTCGAAATTATTAATACGGCCCGATGGTTGCCTAGTGATTCCTGCCAGGGCAATTCGGGAACTGAATAAGAGAGATTTCCTTTTTGGGGGGATCCCAATGCGGTAAGCATGAAAAAAAAGAGGAGGGCAGTCAGATTTGTTGTTCTCATTTGTGAGTTTATTTATTCCTATTGTCCGGGGAAATGGCGATCAATTATTTATTTTTCCCCCGGACAGAATAGTCTTTATTATTAAAATTGATGGTGATGATGAGAATTGTTTGTCAAAATAACTAACATGTACAACAAATGTAAAAATTGTTTTTTTAGTGACAAAACATATCGCCAAAACATTTATGTATAGGCAAACAGGTTCAGATGTTTAAGTAATAATTATTCGGATTAAACTTCTTTAATTAAATTCAATAAGTCAACTGTAGATAAGCGGGCGCTCTGATCGGTTCCATCGAGCAGGTTATCAGCCAGATCGCGTTTGGTGGTGTGGAGTTGGAGGATTTTTTCTTCAATGGTATTTTTAGCTACCAATCGGTAAATCGTTACGGGGCGTAATTGTCCGATGCGATGGGCACGGTCGCTGGCCTGATCTTCAATGGCTGGATTCCACCAAGGATCGAGATGCAGTACGTAGTCGGCGGCCGTCAGATTGAGACCTAATCCCCCGGCTTTTAGGCTGATCAAAAAAAGATCACCTTTACCCGATTGGAACGCTTTTACAGCAAGTTCACGCTGAGGAATAGGGGTAGAACCATCCAAATATTGATAGGCGATCCCTCTCTTTTCCAATTCGAGGCGCACAATGGATAAATGCCCAACAAACTGGCTGAATACGAGGGCCCGATGGTTGTTTTCGTGAAGTTCTTCGATGATCTCAAAAAAGGCTTCAAGCTTAGAGGAAGGGAGGTTTATTTCTTTGTTTACAAGAGAGGTATTGCAGCAAGCAAGGCGTAGTTTGGTAATTTCGGCCAATGCCAGAAGGTGCTGATGACCATTTGGGCCGGTGCTGTTTTCAATAGTGCTGATGGCCTCGCGGCGTAATGCTTCATAAAAGGCCATTTCTCCGTCACTCAATTCTACGCTGAAAGTTATTTCGGTTTTAGGTGGAAGTTCGTCGAGCACCTTATTCTTTGTACGGCGCAGTATAAATGGGGCAATAAGTTTTTTCAGATGGTTTTTTTGAGACTGAATTTCGTTTTTAACATATCGATCTGTGAACTGTGGCAACGTTCCCAATAATCCGGGGTTGCAAAAGTTAAACAGGTTCCAAAGTTCACCCAGATGATTCTGGATCGGTGTTCCGGTGAGTGCCAGCTTAAAGCCGGCATTGATACTCATGGCCGCTTTCGATGATTTGGTCTGCGTATTTTTGATCGCATGTGCTTCGTCCAGGATTGCCATTGTCCATTGGATTTTGGCAATGCGCTCCTCCTCGGTCTGCAGCAGACCATATGTAATGACAAGGACATCATAGGCATTCAGAGTGGAAAATAGCTCCTCGCGATTTCCTGGCTTAAGAATATTCACATTCAAGGTAGGTGCAAACCTGTGTAATTCGTTGCTCCAGTTTGGAACAACTGAGGCGGGACATACAACGAGAGAGGGGCCGTTTTTTGCCAAATGAAGCATCATGGCAATGGCCTGCACTGTTTTTCCCAGTCCCATATCATCTGCCAGACAAGCCCCTGCATCCCAGTGTCTCAGACGGGTCATCCACCGGAAACCCTCCTCCTGATAGGGACGCAATTCGGCCTCTAAAGTTGCCGGAACATGTGCCTCGGTGGTGGTTGTCTCATTAATTTTATTCTGAAAATCTTTCCATACCTTATCCGCTTTGAAAGAAGCCGCCTGACTTGTAAGCTCTTCGAGGGCATGTGATGCAAAACGGCTGATTGTCACCCCCTTTTTATCAATCCTGGCAAAAGCCTCAAGTTCGTCAATCTGTTTTTTCAGCTCAGCTGTAAGTGCAAGAAATTCCCCTTTTTTCAGTTCCAGAAAACGCCCCTTGCTTTTGCGTGACATTTCAAGTAACTCTGCAAGAGTAAGAATGGTCGTTTCGTCGATGTTGAGTTCTCCTTCGAGTTCAAACCATTGACCTTTCCCTTTAATACGAAGATTAAGGTTCGCAAAAGAGGCCGATTTTTTCATTCTAAATCGTTCTCCTTCTGGCCACTCCACAACTGCAATATCGGTGTGCTTGTTAAGCGTTTCGAGTAAATTAAGACATTGATAAGGATCACTGAAAGTCACCGACTCTTCAAGTAAATCACAATCCATACTTAATGCGATGTCGTTATTTAGAGTAATGGCATTGGCATTTTCAACATCTATATTTCGAATAGCCTGACATTTTTCGCCATGAATCATGCCGTATACTACTTTACCACCTTTCCCCGGCTTAACATAGGGAGGTTCAGTACCCAATGGTTTGGCAAACAATTCAACTTTCAATCCGTCGCCGATAGGGAGAATCTGAACCCTGATGCGCGAATCTGATTCAATGGTTTTGGATGTAGCCGTATTATCAGCCATATCGGAATGCACTGTCATGATCGTGCTCAGATTTGATACAATTTTCAATAGCTTCTCTTTCCCCTTCAAAGGGATGGTGAGCCCATTGTCAATCATCCGGATGATCGTTTGCTGCTGTGAACTAAGGGTGATGAATTTATAACGTGTTTGAGTCTCCTTTATCAGGATATATCTTTCAGGCGGGTTGGCAATATTGGTTTTCAGTCGAAACCCACTTCGTGTTTGTTCTGTAATTAGCTCCGGTTGGCCTTTAATCAGTTCAAAGGAAATTGATGGATTCGACGACAAAAATAAGAGCGGATGCCCACATAACTCAGCAAAAGCCTTTTCAAAGTTAAAGTAGTACTCATCAGGACCGTAGTAACCAGAACTATGATTAATCGTTGCTGCCACGCGCCGATCCTGATCGGTCATCCCGTCTACCAGTAACTCCTTCATCCGTTTTAGGGAAATATTCCGACCAGCACTCCATCCTCCCTTAGCGGTGAACGTTTGCAGAATTGGCTGAATTGATCCGCTTTCTACATGAAGCAGGTAACAAATACGTGAAGTTTTCTCCTCCTTTTTTGCTGAAGGTGTATTGCCGGCAGAGAGGTTTAATAATCCATCGAGCAGCTGATCCCATTTTTCCTGATGTGTGATCAGACTCATTAAGCAAGGTGGATGGGCTGGTAGTGAATCTATTGCCAAAGCAATGGGTGGGACACTAATTCCCAGCTTTTCCATAATAAAGATCACTTCACGCAAAAACAATCTTTGTCCGTTATTTCGGAGTTTAGCACATAGGTAGGGTGATAACTTTCTTATTTTTCCGGACAATTCTCCATTAATAACATATTCAGTTATCAGAAAAAAGAAGGAAAAGATGTCGGGTCGCGACTTAAATAAGGTGTCAGACCATTCAATTAGTTCAGCCTCTGCCTTAATTCTGTCTTTTTTGATGATATATAATAGCGGAAGCAATATTTTATCATGGTCGTTTTTGCTCTTTTCAACTTTTCTAATATAACCATCAAGCTTTTTAAGGTTTAATCCGTTGGGGACAATCGCAAATTTGAGCCAGAAAAAGAATTCGTGATAAAAATCAAATTCCATACGTGGCATCCTGGAACCCTCTGAATCTGTCATTCGTGCCTCTTCAAACAGGGCAATTGTAGCACCAAACTCGCTATTAAACAGTTCAATTTGTGATCTTAATAACAATGATTGATTATTATTGATCGGTCTGATCGTTTCTCTATTTTCCAGCAGATACCCTCTTTGAAAGGCGATCTCATCCTTAATAATTTCAAACTGATGGCATAGTCCCGCGTACGAATTGTTCCGTTCGAAGAATTCCAGCGTGACATCGAAATTATTGAAGTTCACTAAATTATTGAGATGGACTATTTGCATCATCCTGAAAAAAAAGAGTGGGGAGTGCATCAATGCCTGATCATATTCAGGTCGGCCAAACATTAACTCAAAGAGACGATATGCTTTTTCCGGGGCATCAGTCAGCTGCTTTGTGGCACTGATGGTTTGTTCGTTCTCCTCCACAAACGTGGCAAACAAATAGTCGCGGAAATGTTGTTCGATGGGTGATCCGAACCATCCGTATCCCCTTTTCTCGGCCTGCTCGCTTTTTACTATTTTAATGAACTTGTCCTGCTGAATTAATCCCGGAAATAATTCTATCATTAATTCGTGAGACACCGAATATTTGTTGTCTTCAAAAATCACAAGGTCCCTTTTCCCCAAATCCTTTAATATGGTTTGATATTTATTCAGCGAGTATTTGTCGCTGATATTTTTTTGTAAATAACTGCAAGTATGATAGCTATCGACACCAGCAAATTTTACCGACAGTAAATCGATTACCTGCCGGTGCATTTCGGGCAGTTCATGACAGGATTTCAGTAAAGCCGATAAAGTTGAAGTCATAATAGTCTTTGATCTTTGCAAATTACTAATGATGCGTTAAAATTAGTTATTAAATAAATCAAATTGTTCTTTGAGATCCTGATTGACTTGTATTTTGGTAAGTAGTTCTTTTATTGAAGTTTTGTCAAAAGCTGATATGCCTAATATCTGCATCGTTTCGTAGATTGACAAATTGCTCATAATGAGTATTTGACATAAGCGATAATGAGGTAGGTACAGATAGCTACCCAAATATGGATATTTACAGCATTTTCTGAATGTCTCCCAAAAAAAACGATCCCTTTTTATGATAAACGATATGAGATTTTCCCATTCATGAAAATTCAGGAAGCAACAAATTAGACTCAGAGAATGATTGATGGCTCAATATTGAGTATCTTGCTGATATTTCTGACTATTTTTAGCGTAGGTTTGCTTTCCCCTGTAAGATACTCACTCACACGGGAAGGTGATAACCCAATTTTCTTTGTAAAAGTTCGTCTATGCTCTCTAATGCCGTTTTGTAAATGTCATCGGTTATTGTTTTTTCCATATCCGAATTGATATTAAATTGTCTTACAGTCTATTTTATCGTACTCAGCATGTGCTCGTACAATTCTGATATAGAAATAGCCATGTATAAATTGTATGAACACAACCAATTGGTATTCGACTACTTTTATATCGAAAAGGTAACGTTGATTGCCGAAGCTGTCTACACTATTAAAATCCTATTCAGATCGGTGAAGCATTTCCATTTGGCACTATTAGCGGTTTTGAATCAATATTCCAAATGCGATTCTGCACTTTTGTGTTTTTGATAAAAATCGATTAGTCGCTTATTTGATACAATCTCATTTTGTTGCATGGTACAAAAATGTAGAATAATTTTGAAAAACAAAATCTTGTAGTCCGATTAATTCTTGAGAAATTGACCAGATGATGTATTTAACGATTTTGTTGATCCATCTATTTTTTGAAAGGCAGTTGCGGTTAGGATATTTTCCGGAACCGCAGTTTTGAAATCCTGGTTGCCGGAAATATCAAACTGTCTGGATTCGAGTTTTGTACCGTGAAGCCACGGGTTCTCTTTCAACATCTCGTCGACAAACCAACCCTGACCAGCTGCACCAATTGGATAATCGCTCAGACTTACCGACATATCCCGTTTTCTGGCCTCCTTCAAAAACCACTGAAACAGCTCCCCCATTTATCGCTAAAGAGTACAGGTTAACTGAGGTAGGTGAGGCCATAAGTTGCACCCTCTTTATCAGTATGGCAATAGTTGATCTGCAATCCGGTAATCCCTTTGTCATTCAACTGGTCCAGTTGCCAAAGAATCCGGTCGTAGGTCAGGGTATCGCCTAACCACCAATAAAAAGAGACCTCGCCGCAACCTTTCGGAGGATTTATAAATCCAGGCAGTACATTCAGTTTTGGAGAGCGATCTGGGAAACCCGGGGGAGATTTAGGATTTTGTCCTGAAAAAGATATAATTAGGATTGGAACAATTCAGCTCACTATAATTTTCCTGTATATTGCTGATTGTTTTTAATTGAAATATTTGTCATTAAATCAATACATTTTCCCCGAAATATCTCCGGTTAAATCCTGAATGATAATCCATCGCCCCTCGATTTTTACACCTTTTTCTGACAGACCATCTTTGATGATATCTTTTCTGTTCATTGTCAGATTAACTTTTTCGGAGATTTTCGGAAGATGAATATTCGTATGAATTCCTTTTGGAATACTTATTTTATAATCCAATGATTTGCCATCTGAAGATCGTTTCCAGGATAGGGGGACAGGGCCATATTCGGTGACAACAACTCCTTCTGCAAATGTCAGATCACCTAAGTGCGGTTCAATCATAAGTCGTTTCTCACCAACCGGCCCATCTGCACGGACACCCAAAACATAGGAGCTTAAGAAATATGCGGGAAGAGAACCATAGTTGTGACAGGCTTCTGATGAACCCACTCCATTCTCATCCATAAATGATTCGGCTAATGTTCCGGTATTGTGTAAAAAACTGACCATCGGCGCCCAGCGCCTGCGGATTTCCTGAATCACCTCCAGATCCATTTGCACGGTATTCATCCGGTAAAGTTCGCTGAAAACCCAGTAATAAGTAACTGGCATATTGATTCCGGCCTTCTGGTTGACCATCTTTTCAAAGTCGGGGTTGTTACAGCAGTGGAACATCCCCGGATTTTTATAATTTGTCAGGAACCATTTCCTTACAGTAGTTTTGCGATTCTCTGGAACCAGACCCCGATCCAACGCTATCAACTCGGCATGGACAGTTGGACCATAAATTTTATCTCCAATAAATGCTGAGTTATATGCCTGTTCTGTTTTATTCCAGAACTGCTTATTATATGCAGCGATAAGCTCCCCGGCTGCCCTGGAATAAATGGTCGCCTCCTTTTTCTTATCCAAAGCGAGTGCCAAATAATCTGCATCCTTAAGCGCCTGATAGAAAAAGGCATTAACTGTAGCTCCTTCACAGGTTATGTAGGCAAACGGGTTGTCAAATGAGGTGTATTCCCGCGCCAACAATAAACCACGCGGGGTGCGGTGAGTCAGAAACCAATCCATTTGGGTGACCAGTGTTGGCCACATCTCCAGTAAGAATTTCCGGTCGCCGGTTGAGTTATAGTAAATCTTTAATGCTTCGACCCACTGGCAGGAATAATCATCAATTATATAATGACAATCTTCGGGCCCCCGGTCAGTAGGGAAGGTCGCCAATATTTGTCCGTTGGGCAGTTGTGACTGGGCAGCATGACGCAGCAGATTCCGGAGCAGTCGCGGATCGGAATATATCTTCTCTCCTTTTGGTCCAGGACCTGCCAGGGCAACGCGTGTGATTATAAAATTCGGTTCTGCCGGATCCTGAAGCCACTCATTCCGTTCCCTTGCATCGGAACCATATCCGTCGTCGGTGGTGACTTCGATGGTTTTGACAGCCATATCCCACAAGTCGTTCAACATCTGATCGCTGCATGAAAATTTTCCAATCCGCTCAAAAGGGTACCGCCGATCGGTTATTTTTATCCCCAGTATTTTAACATGGCCTGATACACACTTTACCTGCATATAATGGCTATCCCACATATCGGTGGTGATGAAGCGCTGAAATCCGTCACGGGCAATGTAGCTATTACCAGAACCATACATTTCGGTGGGTTTCCCGTTCTGATAACGAAGCGCATACTTCATTGACAATTTGCTCCCCTCATTTCCGGTCAGTTCCATGGTTGTATATGCCATTGCCACCTGACCAAAGTCGACGAGTATTTCCTCACCGGCTGAAAGTTCAATGGGCAGAGTTTTGCTTAAAAGGTTACCGGAAGGCAATATTTTAAGATCCTGCAGTTCCGTCTCTTTCGGAAGTGGAATTTCGCGCGGGAACATCTTACCCCACTGCTTTCCGTCAATGGTTTTGGCGAATGGCCAGGATGAATCATCAAAACCGGATAAGATCCAGTCTCCTGCATCTATGCGGGCATCAATCACATCAGGAATGGTATTCCACGACAAAGGCGAGTGGAGGTATCGGGTATGATCGTTGCATCGCCAGGTGGAGTCCGTGCGGAGGATCTCTTTTCCACCCATTTCGAGAAGAGCGGTTAAGCCGGGAACATGTTTCATAATCCTGCCATTGATGGCATTGCCATAATTATGGGCCAGAACTACAATTACATTTGTTCCTTTTTTCAAATACGGGTGAACATCAACTACATCATATTCCGGCCTTTTCGGATTAAACCGGCACGGCCCCCTTAAGACATACTGACCGTTGATCCAAAGCATATAGCGGGAATCTGCAAAAATGTTTAGCAGGGCAGGGGATGAGATCTCATTGATGTTGAAAATTTTACGAATTGCAACGTAAGCCTGTTTCCCATCGGGTTCTGTAGTGGACCAAATGACAGAAGATTGTATTTTTGATTCCAGGCTGACTTTTTGCGGTTGTCCCTGACAAAATGATGTCAGTATCAGAAGATTTAAAAATAGTATTGAGATTTTTTTCACACCCGAGTTAATTTTAATTTCCTAAATTTGGTTCAAATAATCAGTATAGAATCAACCTTAATGAACCTGCCCTGATTCCATTGTCTGTTAAGATACATTTACGTAAAGAAAGGTTAAAAGTACCATAAATAAATTTGTTAATAACCAGGATTTTGTTTCAGTTTTGGATTCCGGTCCAATTCGCTTTGCGGAAAAGGGTTCAGGTTCTGGTTAGCCGGATTGAACTTCCATGGATAGCCCCCAGGATTAAACAGTGCAGGAATAACTGTAACTGCTGTTTTCCAACGTAGCAGATCCCAATATCGAAAACCTACGAAACCGAGTTCAAAAGGACGTTCGTCACGAATAGCCTGTCTCATTTGAGTTTGTGATAAGCCTGCAGCAAGTGGCGGTATATTATACTGGGACGGGCTCTGACAGCATTAAAGGCATCATAAACACTTTGGTCTGGTCCTGTCGTCTTACGGGTACATTCTGCATACATCAGCAGCACCTGGGCATATTTTAAGAGAACAAAATCCTGATCACTTCTTACAGCCCATCCCAAGGCCGAGCCATAATTATTCCAGTCAACAGCTTTGTCAGAATAAAATCCCATTCCCCCACTAATCCTCCTGAAATATCACAGACCTTGTTTGAATACTGAAATATCAATGATTAAACTTTGATTAATTGATATTGTACAAAAAAATAACTTATCCAGCCGCCTGGACGCTAGTTACTGATCCTAATTCATCGAAAATTTTGACTGAAGAATAAACAGCTGGTTAATGCTCTTTGGATCGAGTTCTTCCTTGAGAAACGGTAGGCGCACCCCATTTGCGTCTTTACCATATTATCAGAAATACCGAGTTTTTCTGCAATCTGGGCACAAGTGCACGATTCAAAAACTGCCGGTTCAAGAATGCCGCGACTCTGCTCCGGGAGTTTTTCCAGAGCAATATAGCGTCTGCCATAGTGATCCGGCTCGATAATGGTTTCATTGTCTGGCAACTCTGTAGTAAAGCTGACTTCCAGCAATTTGATAGCTCTTTCCTTTCGGAAAAGATCAATTAAGCCTTTCCGGAACATTAAAAAAAGGTGCGATTTCAACGAATGTTCAATTAAAATCTCGTTTCGCGATCATGCAATACTTTTAATGCCTGGGTATTGCCTTTCCGGATTTCTTTCCATAATGCCAGATCGTCCTCCATGAATTGATTTCGAAGTCCTGATTTGTCAGTTGGTTTTATTGAAAGCCATCAGCATGAGACTCCAGGAGTGAAAATTTTTCGATTATGAAGGGGATTTGATACCTAATATGAATCAGTTTTATGACGTTTTCTATTGGTAATATTAATTTTGCGCTCATTGTTCCGAAGCATCAGGAGTAAATGGCGACTTGCAGTAGGCAGATTCTCGATATGAGAAAGTAGTCATTTTAGAACAATATTTAGGATGAATATCAATTCATCATTATTCTTCGGATTTATGGATAAGGTTATAAGTATTCCTTTGAAAATTTCCATGGTCCACGATACTCCGGAATAGCCATTTTGGAGGCTTCTTTATCTCCAATAATTTTTTCACTGTCAGGATCAAACCGGATCGAACGGCCCAGTTTCAGTGAGAGTGTGCTAAGTTGTATGGGTAAATCGACGCGGATATGGTAACCAGGATTACAGGATGGCTGTTTTCGGGTTTTGATACATTCGAGCCATTCTGCTTCGTGACCTGGCGAAGGCGGTATTGATATCGGTGGCGTCTGCATCCCATCCATAAGATTTCCTTCGGGTAAAATAAGATGTTTACTATAATCGGTCTGCAATGTTCCGTTTACACCATGGAAATAGATGCCCAATCTTCGCCGGGTCTCTTTACCCCGTGCAAAATCAAAACCGTAACTATTTGTCAAAGAACTCATCCATGTCATTGTTAAGTTTGGATAGCGCATGATTACTTCATGGTTGTCGTAGGCATCACCGTCATCTTTGATAATAAAACGTCCGCCTGTTGCACTCACCTCTGTGGGATAGCCAAGGTCGAGAGCCCAGATTGGAAGGTCAATGATATGAGGCGCCATACCGGGGGTCCAACCACCGCTGAAATCATACCAGAATCCGTGATAAAATGCATCTTTAACCAGATTGGGGTTAAATGGCTGCATCCGGGCAGGCCCCACCCACATCTCCCAGTTCATCCCTTTGGGAATATTTGTGGTGTTATTTCCTAAACCAATGCCCTTCGATTCATTCATCACATTGAAAGTCCTGACAGTACCGATTTCACCAAGGTTACCTGAACGGATCAACTCTACAACCCGGCGGTAATTCTCGCTGGCATGAATCTGGGTCCCGATCTGGCAGATTACGTTATGTTTTCTCACCGCATTTCGCACGGCAAGGCTCTCACCTACATGCATCGTCATTGGTTTCTGCAGATAGATGTCTTTACCTGCTTTTGCCGCTTCAATGGCCATTATCGCA
Source organism: Prolixibacteraceae bacterium (assembly GCA_963675995.2). Lineage (GTDB taxonomy): Bacteria > Bacteroidota > Bacteroidia > Bacteroidales > Prolixibacteraceae > JAAFHB01. Next base: position 1,978,302 of record CAXXIY010000001.1, read on the forward strand.
TGCCAGTGTGCCGGTGTAGCAATAATCACCGCATCCAGATCCTTATGGAGCAGCAACTCCCTGAAATCGGTATACCCGGTACAGGTACTCTTGAATTTTTCAACGATTGGATCCAGACGCTCTTTCCATACATCACATGCGGCAACAACTACAACATTCGGATTTGCCACACAAGCTTTAAGGTTCTCCTTTCCCAACCCTCCGCAACCAATAATCCCGAGATTTATCTTATCGCCTGGTGCCATCCCTTTGCCGAAAAGGGCAGACGATTGCATAATCATTGGCGCTGCAATGGCTGCGGCACTTGTAGTTTTTATAAACTGACGACGTGAATTGAAAGAACCGGAAATATTTGTTTTCATGATATTGATGGTGTTTGCTGAAAATTAGGGGTGTATATGATTTTTTTAAAATATTTATGCATTAAAAAGGCTACTTACAACTGGCTGCTGGTATTTCACTAAAGCGGGGAAATTATCGATAATGATTTCATTAATTCAAATTGTATTAAACAGGTGTTATTCAGGAATCGAAAATTCAGGTAGAACTGTACCTTTTGAGTTAAAAGTATCCCAAAGTGAAGATGCCAGACCTCTATCAGGAGCATTCCCTGAATGGATGAAAAGCCTGAAACGAAGTACCAAAGATTTACCTTTAAGCAATGGATAACGGGTACCTGTAGCAGGAAATGTTGGCTGACACCACGAAAGATCGGGGTATTGTACCCATTCGCCCGGGTAGTCAGGATTTTGGAAATATTGCAGTACCATTAATCCCGATGAGGTTTTAGCTCCCGTAAAGAGTCCGCTCAGGTCGGACCATGACCTCCTTGGAAAGACGATGGAAGAGTCGGTATAAGTTGTGATTTTCTGCTGCCTGGGAGTTTGCATTCTGACGTTCAGCCCGCCATAATGTGCGGTACCGCGACGGGCAATAGTAATACTGTCCTTTAAAGCAACAAATCTAAATGCCAGATCGATAATCCGTCCCCGGGCATTCTCACGGTAAGCCTGGATAATCGCAACCTCGCGTACAATCGGGATACTATCTTTCCACATCCAGATATTTTCAGCTTCGATCCGGGCAAAATCAGGTTTGATTTGATTTATTATTTTCCCTGTTGGTCGTGCAAAGACAATCTGCAGTGCATGAAGATCCCCCCGTTTGGCGCCAAAATCAACCTCAGGCCACGCCCAGTATATCCCACGGTGGTGAGGATGATCCTTCGACCAGTCACGTGTAAGCATCTCACCCTGAAGTCCGTAAATCGGGTGAATATAATCGCTTCGCGGAACGGCATAAATGCTGGGATTTGCCATAAACGTATCGTTCTTTGCTTTGACGTAATGATTTGCAGCTAACGTATCAACGGCATCTTTCTCGTAGACTGTTTTATAGTTGTACTGTAGAACCGGCTTTCCCCCTTCGCAGATCATTAGTTGCCCGTTTTTATCTTTTACTGACATTCGCGGATCGCAAGATGTAAGTACAAGGATTCCTGAGAATAACAGGAGTATGATTATTTTTCCCATAAGTAAGAATAAAAAAAAGGTGATTTAAATTCAAAGATAGCAAAAAGTTACGAATTGTCAATTCTCAGCGATCATTGGATGCTGAATGCTGATGCAGGAGCACTATTTCTCCATATTGGCTCCAAAGTTCCTTCGCCAATTCGATCGAATTTCCGACTGGTTGAGAGGTGATCTTATCCTCCCGAAGGTTAATCCAATTTTTTTCCCATATTTTGATCTTCTGAAGAAACACATCGGCATCAAATTTTTCTCCTTCCGAAAGTTCAGATCGCAGGGCTATAAAAAATAGCTTCCATCGAGGTAAATAATAGCTACTGTACATCCCTGCCCAGTCTTTGATTGCATAACCATAAAGATGGTCTCCTCCCCATGTTGTGATTATAGCTTTTGCATTCCATTCATATAAACGTTCCTCCTCCATATTAGTGGCGCAAGCTCTGCTATCTCCAATCCACTTGCCTAATAAAAATTCTTTCCTGGATGCCAGAAGGTGTTCCAATTTTTCTGAAAGTTGGATGAATTTTGCGACAGATTCGTCAAATTTTGTGGTGTTTTTATTCTGGTAACCCGTGGAGATCTCAAATAGCAGATGACCAGCATACTGACCCATAACCTGCCGGAGGAGATTTATTAGATCAAACTGATAGGCATCACGGTTTTTTAAATCATTTGCTGCCTTGATCAGGTTGCTGACTGCATAAACCGATTCTTTTGAAGGCCAGATGTCCGTTTTAAGAAAATGTGGTCTGTTGTTGATGGGGTTTCTTTCATATATCCCACTTTTAGTATAATAATAGTCGTAAATATAACCCCAGGCGTCGAGGATTTCCCTATTGATGATACCATATCGCGAACGAAGATAATTAACTTTCCAATTTTTGAGCTTGGGAATACTTGTATTCCACATCATATCGGTAACAAATTCATAGATCACAGGATTGTAATCAAGCCCTTCCATAATCAACCCCAGCCCTGACAGATTTCCCTTTTCAGGGCTGGATAAAACCTTATTGTAATTTTCTGCTATCTGTGTTAATCCTCCATACATGCTGACTTCGTCTCCAGAATTTTGAAGTACAGACCATATCCAGGGTTTGCCGTACCATCCATTATTTTTATACCACCCGGTCCTTTTCCACAATTCTCCCTGAAGTTCCAGTGCGATCATCCGATCATCAGGAACACCATCAAAATAAGCTTTCGTGCGCTGAGGTGTCCAATATTCAGTCTCTCTGAATGGCCAGGTTTGAATGACCCATTTCCCATGAGGATCTGCCTGGTTAATAGCGGAAAATACTTTCTTACTCATATTTCTTAAATAGGCTGTATCTCCATGCGCCGGCTTCATTTCAATAAACTGGTCAATGGCATAAAAATGATCTGTACCATATTCTTTAGTCATTTCAGTAATAAACTCTTTCCCGATCTTAGTAAAAAGGGGCTCGTTCCAATCCAATAACCATGTTTTGGGGAAATCTATCCAGGTTAGGTTGGAATAGTTTAAACCGGGATTTTTCACTGCAAAAGTGGGCGGTACGTGTCCTGTAAATCCCTGAAGAATTGGAGTCATGCCCAGTTGTCGCTCACGTTGAAGTATCTTTTTCTGGAGTGAATTCTCATTGTTAATCCATGATTGTGGTAAAGGTCCGCCATAACCGTCGATGCATCCCATTCTTCCAAAAGCGTTGTAGGCAGGACCTACAAAGAAATCTTTAAGATCCTCATCCGATAATCCATACTTTTTATAAACACGTTGCCATATCAACTCCTGACCTGTTGGTGCCAATGGCATATTAATTCCATTCATTGCCATCCAGTCAATCATCCTTTCCCATTGTTTCCAATCCCAGAAAGGCATCGAATATGAAAATGTACAATAATTAAAGATGTACCGGTACAAAAAGGGAGATACCTTTCTGATTTTCTTAAAATTTTGTGGAAGCTCCCCTTTGGGATGAAAGTCTTCTCCTGGCCTCCAATTGTAAACTAAAGAACAATAATTTTTTAGGTAATAATTCAATCCACTGCATATGGCAACCCCTGAGGAACCCCTGATAATTATCTTTTTATGTTGCGGCTCAATCTCAAAAACCTCTTTATCTCCCTCTTTCCCCGTGATTTCTAAGACGAAATGATCAGCATAATCGGGTAGGATTCTTTTTAGTAGGTCAGAGGCTGCTCCAACCTGATTGTTGTCTGCGCCATTCAAATTAGAAAATGTAGAAACCAAAAAGACAATCAAAATGGTGACCGGAAGAAAACACCTTTTCATAAATTGAATTGTAATAGTTTAGTATAATGAACAGTATAACATTGACTCAATAAAATTACTATTTAATCTTCTCAGGAACAAACTGAACTATGTTTAAATGATTATTCAACTGTTTGGGGTAGTAAATATAACCCATTCATATCATAATAAATTCCTATATTTAAGGCCTGTAATTTTCACTGGCACATTTCTTACCTTAAATGGATTGATTATTACCCTGTTTTGTTCTGGTTTTTAGCAAAACAGAGGTGCTTAAACAATTAAATTATGTAACGTTAAAGGATGATAATTTAGAGGTATTTTTAGATTCAAATCGTATAAAATAATTAAAACAGAATGACAAAAAAATTTGATGTTTCCCTTTCTGATTCGCAGGCGACGGCAATTGTCCCAGTTCAAACAAAAGACTTCGATTTTGCAGAATACAAGGATTACGCTGACAAGCTGGATGAAAGATGCAGACTATTTACCAATGCAGATTCAGGAGTGATGGTCTATAGGCGCATGCGTGCAGGTGAATGTTTTTCTTACGGCTGCAGGGACATGGTCAACTCCCTCCATTTGCAATTGGGTGCGCTTAAAACAAGTATTCAATATAAAGCTGATGTCCCAAATTTTCTTGAACCATGGTATGGTATCGGAACAATCTCAAGTGCCTTTGGCGGAGATTATATCTGGCATCCGGGTAATGCTCCTGCTTTAAAAACAAGATTCTCTTCAGTGCAGGAGATGCTAGATTTTGAGCCAACGCCTGTTGCCAAAACTGCAATCGGGAAACACACCCTTGAAATGATTGAGTTTTTTATGGATCAGACAAGGGGGATGCTCCCTATATCATTAACTGATTGTCAATCTCCACTCAATATGGTGGGCCATCTGTGTCCGATTGACGGTTTTTTTATGGATATGATTCTTGCACCTGAAAAAGTACAACGGTTTCTTGAGATCCTGGCCGATTTGTCGATTGAATTCAATGAAGAACAACGTAAACTTATTGGTAGTTCTTTGGTAAGTCCCGGACATGGATTTGCATCGTCAAGGGTATGGAAGGGACTGGGTATGAGTGATGATAATGCCATTATGATCTCACCCGAACAGTATACTGAAATAGCCGCTCCCTCGGTTAAGAAAATCTGCGATCATTTTGGGGGTCCTGTCTTTCATTCATGTGGAGACTGGACGCAATGGATTGATGAGGTGTTGAATATTAAGGGATTGATTATGGCCGATGGTGCTTTTTCGCCTGAGACCGATCCTAATGCGATTCCAGATCCTGAGCATTTTCATAAGTTCCGTAATACGGGAGTAATTCTGAATGCGCGGATCGTTGGCGGCATTGACGTGATTGAGGAAAAGGTAAAAAGGTTATGGAGGCCTGGAATGAAACTGATTGTGGTTACCTTTTGCAAGTCACCTGAGGAACAAGATGAAGCATATCATTGCATTCATGAAATTTGTGAAACGGGGAAATAATGGACAAAAATATCGGGAATTACCGCTGGCGTGTATTAGTACTTATATTTTTTGCCACCACAATAAACTATATCGACAGGCAGGTCCTTGGAATGCTAAAGCCTTATATTGCCCAGGATTTGGGATGGACAGAATCTGGCTATGGCTATATCGTCACTGCATTTCAGGTTGCTTATGCAATGGGGTTGCTTTTTGCCGGCAGGATATTGGATAAAATTGGAACAAAATCTGGATATACCATTGCAATTTCGATTTGGAGTTTTGCCGGAATGGCCCATGCAGCCGCAAGGTCTGTTTTTTCATTTGGTTTGGCCAGATTTTTTCTTGGTTTAGGCGAATCGGCCAATTTCCCTGCTGCCATTAAATCTGTAGCCGAATGGTTTCCAAAGAAAGAAAGGGCGCTGGCGACGGGGTTCTTTAACTCCGGTTCGAGTATAGGCGCCATTGTAGCTCCAATTATCGTCACCTCGGTTACCGTTGTTTATGGTTGGCAGTGGGCGTTTTTAATTACAGGAGCCCTGGGTCTGGTCTGGATCGTTTTTTGGCTCTTATTTTATAAATTACCTCAAAACCACGCTAAGCTGTCAAAATCGGAATACCTACATATTCTGAGCGATCAGGACAGTGCGAATGATCAATCAATGTCGTGGCGCGAGATTATTGCCTTTCGTCCAACCAAAGCTATTTGTATGACCCGGTTTATTACAGATTGGGTATGGTGGTTTTTCCTGTTCTGGGGTCCTGCATTTTTAAATAAAACCTTTGGCGTTAATCTTCAGGAAGTGGTTTTGCCGCTAATTATTATTTATTCCTCTGCGGCATTTGGAGGGATTTTTATCGGATGGGTATCCTCCACTTTCATTAAATCAGGTAAAAGCATTGATTATTCCAGAAAAACATCTATCCTTATTTGTGCGCTAATCGTTCTGCCAATCATGGCAGCTCCAAAAATTAATAACCTTTGGATAGTTACCTGGCTGATTTCTATGGCGACTGCTGCTCATCAGGGTTGGGCATCCAATATTTTCACCATTGTTTCGGACATCTTTCCTAAGAGGGTTGTTGGGACAGTTGTTGGATTATCGGGATTTTCTGGTGCTGTCGGTGGAGCATTGGCTGCATCGATTGTTGGCCTGGTGCTTCAATCTACCAATAGTTATTTTCTGATTCTGTCTGTAGCAGGGTTCTCTTATTTAATGGCATGGATGATTCTTAAACTAATGATTCCCAGGATTGAGCCAATAAAATTCTGAATTTTTGCTTATGGGTATTTCTAATAAATCATAAGGCTTTCGCTGCATAATAAAACCGGAGTAGAACTTTGAGTCTACTCCGGTTTACTTTTTATTCCTAAGAATTGAAATGATGGTACTTAAAATATCCTGAATAACATCCTGATTTTAAAAATATATGTTACCAGGGTTTGGTTGATCCTTGTAAGAGCCACATCTTACTCCAATGGTCATTTGTGGCAGGAGACAATTTTGCAATTGCATCCGTAACGTTTTTATTATTTAAAATTATATCCTCTGATCCATAGCCATACCGCACCGGAATTTTGGTCCCGTTACTGGCTGAGATTAAATTGGCCCCAAAATTTGGCAGCCCCGTTCTGCGCCAATCGAACCAGAATTCCGGAGTCATATAGGTGGCAATCCACTTTTGGGTCATCAATTGACCTAGCCGATTGTCGTCCGTGGCTGCGCTGTTAAATTTGGATACAAGATCTGCAAGAAACGTACTTTCGTTAAATGGAATCAAGGCATGGTTTACCGGATTGTAAACGGTGTTACTTCCATTGGCGATACTGTATTGGCGTAAGCTTGCTACAATGCCTGCCTGGTAATAATCTGCTGCTGTACTTGAGCTAATCCACCCTTTTAAGCGTGCTTCAGCAAGTATAAAACTGAGTTCGGTGTAGCTCATATAAACAGCCTTAACCAAAGGATTCACATTCTGAGAATAGATGTCTGCGAGGTACGAAACATTTGGATTTGCAGCCTGATCCACATAAATACTTGAATTAAGACTCTTAATGGTATTAAAGTTTGTCAGAATTGAGAGATTGTAAAGGTCAGGAGCTCCCATAGCAGGTGGTAAACCTACATACCTGGCAGTATCAATGGCGGTAGTGCCAACCTGTGCGGGTGAAACATTCAGTACAATCTGACCGTCGGATAATTTTACATAACCTGTGGTGGTCGTACTAACCCTCAATTGAACATCGACAGGGCGAATAAAAGTCGTTAAACGTGGATCTCCGTTAGCCCGTAGTGCATTTACAAATGTAGCACAAGGTTTACGGCGATAGAATTCTGATCTGTTATTCCAGCCGAGTGGACCGCCATACCATCCATTGCTTGAATCTGTCCCGATATAGGGAATGGAGGCATTGTCGTTACTGGACGTGAAGATTGGATAAGTTGCACTGTTACCTACAATGGTATTAAATTCTGCCTTGACATCAACTCCGGCAGCACTCATATCGGTCAGTTTTTCTGATAGCCTAATTAAGTATCTTAATCGCAAAGAGTTGGCAAATTTTCTCCATTTTAGTACATCGCCCCCATACATGATATCAGCGGTTGAAGCCCCATCAACAGTGGTTACAGAAGCCAACAGATCATTGGCGGCTTTCAAATCGGCTAAGATTCCCTTGAAGATATCTTTCTGTGCATCGTAAACGGGAGTAAAGTTCCCATCCTGGGCTTTCATTGCTTCAGAATAAGGCATATCGCCCCAGGACGATGTCATATTTCCATACCAGAAACTGCGCATAATTTGTCCCACTGCAGTGTAGAATTTTTGATTGCCCTCTAAAATTTCGTTCTTTGCATTATTCACAATGTACTGACTGTTAATTAAAGAGGAATTGAAAGAACTGAAATTTTGTGTTCCCCATGTAAAAGTATTGGGACCTGTATAATCGATATAGTCTCTCTGCAAGTACTGCATTGCTTCAGTAGTACCTACTCCCCCTCCATAAACCTGAGAACGAATATAGTTATAAGCTGTACTGGAGAGAACGGATGTCAGCACATATTTTATGTTTATATCACTGGCATTAAGTTGATTCGGACTTGTGTTAATTTCTGTAAGATCCTGGCAGGATGTTGTCAGTAATATTACTATCGCGATAATACTGAGAATTATAGTCTTTATTTTTTTCATCGTCTTCGATATAAATTGAATTTTTTTCATCTCTTTCGATTTTAGAATGTAACGTTGATCTTAAAACCTGTAGGCATTATGATCGGTGAACCATTCCAGAGAACTAATCCCTGTCTTGTATCGTTACCTACCTGATTATACATCCCCTCAGGATCTTGATTGGTTCCATTGGCTGCGTAAAGGATGATGTTTTTCATGAATCCGGAAAGGATGATACTTTGAGCTCCCACTTTACCGGCAATTGATTTGGGTAGCGTGTACGAAAGTGCAATCTCCCTGAGTTTTACATAAGTTGCATCGTAAATATATTCGGTCTTTTGGTCAACATAGAAGTATCCTGCAGATGTTCCAAAGACATCATATGCCTTAATCAGTTTTGTTCCGGCTGCTCCAAAATTCTCGATATAGCCACCTTGTCCGTCGGACCTAACTCCAGGAATAAAAGCCCCTTCGTAAACTCCGTTGGTATATAGAAATCCACCCAAATCCTTTGAACGTCCACCAATCCAGGTATTGTTCTGGTAAACCTCTGGATGCGATTTGATCTCGCTGGCCAAAGCATTCATGTCGCCATTAAACGAATTGTTGTTCAGCATTCCTTGGAATGTACGGGAATTTTGATCCCCCTTGTGGTAATAATCTACTTTCCCGGCCCTGGCCAACCGCATCATCGTTTGGTCATAATATTTACCCCCTTGTCTCCAGTCAAAACTCATCGAGAGAGAGAAGTTTTTATAGGTCAGGCTGGTCTGCAATCCTACCATAAAATCATGCATATAGCTTCCGACATAATCACCCCCTGATTCACCAGCCTGCATATTGCCGTTAGCATCAAGCAAGGCCCATCCTTTGTAAGGCCCATCCTTAACCCTAACCATATCTCTGCTATAAAAATCCCCAATATAGTCGCCTACCTTGGTCCAGGCGTAAACCTGGGCACTTTCCCAGAACTGAAACTGATTAATACCCGGGGTCAACTCTTTCAACTTACTTCTTTCACGGGTGAAATTTGCATTGATATCCCATGTCAGATTCTTTGTTTTGACCGGAACAGCGTTTAATCCGATTTCAAACCCTGTATTCTCGACATTCCCAGCATTGATCGTAGCTGAACCATAACCCGACATGGATGAGGTGGCGGCATTCAGGATCTGGTTTTTGTTCTGAACCTTATAATAGGTAAAATCAAAGCCCAACCGGTTGCTCAAAAAGGCGAGATCAGTACCAATTTCAAACGATTTGGCGATCTCAGGTTTAAGATTAATATTTGGTAAACTTCCCGGAACGGAATAGGTCGTATTGGGACCCCATACACCTGAGTTTAACACCGTTGCAATTGTATAAGGACTGGTATCCTTACCAACTTGTGATACCCCTGATCTCACTTTAAGCAGGGAAAACCATTCAGGAAGAGTAACCATCTCATTCACCAAAGCACTTAAAGAGACCGATGGGTAGAAATAGGACCTGTTGGCTTCTGGTAATGTACTTGACCAGTCGTTTCGGGCTGTTGCGTCAAGAAAAATCATGTTGTTGTAACTCAGATTAGCCAAAGCATAGACACTGTAAATATTCTTTTTATAGGTATTATCACTATAAGCAAGACTGCTCCGGTTTACATTGGAGAGTGTGTAAAGACCTGGCAGAACTAGGGCATCACCCCCCGCTGACATCGAATAATTGCGTTGCGTCATCAAGTTTCCTCCTATTGAAGGATCAATTTCAAATTTGCCAAACTTCTTTTTGTAGGAGATCAGAAAATCTGCATTCATCTCTCTTGTATTGTCGATGGTTTCATTAAACATCCCATTTGCCCGGTTATTTCCACCGCCATCGCCGCCATAACTCGACCAGGGCTGCCGGTAGGTTCTTTTATTGTTGTTGCTGTTGAATGAATAGCGACCCATTAAATTTAAATCGGTAAGAATCTTGTAATCGAGTTTGATGTTCCCAAAACCCCTCATCCGGTTGAACCCGTCCTTCAGTTCATAGGCGGCAAACCATGGATTGTCATAATTGGTACTAACTCCCTTTTGCAGTACATTAGGTGTTTTCCAATAATCTCTAAGATCATTGATATTTACATGAGGGGGAGTCTGGTAGACTGCCATATACTGCGTATCACCTCCGTTTTTGACCGGATAGTTATCTGAATTGGGGTTTGAGATATCAATATTGGCCGATATCTTCACTTTTTTGGTGATATTGTAAGTGACCGCTGCATTCACACTGTTGCGTTTTAAATTAACACCAGGATAAACTCCTGTTGCATCGAGACTGGAGATCGAAAGCCGAAAACTTCCCTTTTCGTAACTCCCATTAACACTGGCATTGACAACTGTTTCGATTCCCGTTCCAAAGTAGTCCTTTAACGCATTATTGTAAAATTTCAATGGTTGAGCAACCCCATTCGTATTCCACTGAATGGCGGATGTTCCTTCCTCCGGACCATTCCATTGCTGATAGGAGCTTTCATTTAAAACACCACTTATACCCGTCGTAAACCTGTTCTGAAGTTGAATATATTTATAAGGGATCGAATAGGTTGATCCGACACTAATATCAACACCAATCCCATTTTTATTCTGCTTGCCAGCTTTGCTTGTGATTAAAATCACGCCGGTTCCTGCCCTTGATCCATAAAGAGCCGCAGCACTCGGACCCTTCAGTACGGTAACGCTCTCAATATCATCCGGAATAATGTCTTTCATCACTTTTGGATCACCAGTAGGTACACCGTCTACGATGACCAATGGTGCATTATTCCCTGCAAGAGAAGTAATTCCGCGAATGTTGACGTAAGTTTCGGCGTTGACATCATTTGATGTGTTGGTGATTTTCACTCCCGACATTTTTCCAGCCAGTGCCCCCAGAAGGTCTTTCTGTGGTACCCGTTCCATCTGTGCCGATTTGACCTCACCAACAGAATAACCCAAAGCTTTTTTCTCCCTTTTAATACCAAGAGCTGTGACAACAACTTCATCTACACCAATGATGATCGCACTTAAGGTAACATCAATGGTTGTTTTACCATTTACTACGATATCCTGACTCTGCATTCCGATGAAAGAGAAAGTCAGAACTGATTGTGCATCTGGAACAGTCAGGCGGTATTTCCCTTCTGCATCGGTAATTACGCCTGTCGAAGTTCCTTTGACAACAATCGTTACTCCCGGTAGTAATTCTCCTGCGGAGCTTTTAACCGTTCCACCCACTTTAACCTGGGCAAATGCACTGCCTGAAAAAAGCACAAGCGCACACGAAAGAAGCACCTGCATGATTTTTCTTTTCATAATTAAATAAATTAGTTAAAAATATAAAGGTTCGTTTGGATACCTTAATTCTGTGAGAGATTAATTGGTTATCCGTTAAGTAAAATTATGAAATAAAATATGACAAACCTTGTGGAATATTAAAAATATTGCATTAAATTTTAACAATTTATTTTTATTTTTAACTAAAATAATTTGCTAAACCGATTTAATAGTTAAATTAAACTTTTCTTCATAAACATTAGGTTAATATTCTATCATTAATATAAAAAATACTATCAATAATAAATTCAAATATTGGGATTTGTGTTTAGGAAGGTGCTGAAAACCTGCGTTTTCAATAAATGATTTTAAACTCAGATTCACATAAAGATAAATATATCGATATTATTTGTTTTTCACTAGTTCAGGATATAGCTTTTTGACTAATGTGAAAGATTCCTTTCCTATATTTTTAAATGGAATGGGTTTGTCCTGTGACCGGGTTTGTTTTTGGTTGATTTGTCCCATCAGACTCCAGTTTCGGGTACTAGCCGAAACGGGCTCCTCGGCCTTTAAATCATACCGGGTAAAATCGATGACCATCTCTTTTGCATATTTATGGGAATCAGTCAGTAGGGCAAGTCTGAAGCTCTTATTCATCATCCATCGGATGCGCATCCCGGCAATTGAACCTCCGATGCCAGAGCCTTCCTCTTCAAAACGGTAGTTAAAATCATTCTTTTTAAAATGTTCGCGCCAGATTAATCCAAACGCTCCCTGAGTGATCAGCCGTGTATCGGGCCACCGCTTTTTAATTTCACTTAGCCATCGGGTTAATCCGGTTAGATCGGCTGGCAGCGATAATTCCCAGCAATTGGTAACCCATCCAAAACCGTTAAGTTCAAATCCGCGGTCAAAGTGGATCGCTGTCGTATGAAGCATCTCTTTTACACCGGTTTCAACACCGTATTTCTGTAAAGTTTCGATGGGCCCAACACCCATGCGGCTGTTAAACCCTTCAGCAAAACCTTCGCGTTGAGCGGCTAAAAAATCCATGGTCCACCCATCCAGATTTACGCAATCGACAAAATCGTTTCTCCCCTGTGCCGGCTTGCAAAAATGCTCTTTCGACGGATAATAGGGATAACAAACTGATCCATCACCATCCTGGTTGTCAATCGCATACTGACTCCAGATATTGCCCTGACAAACATGAATTCCTTCTTCTTTTGCCAGGTATTCCTGGTTTTTAGCCGACATAAACCCTGCAACAACGCTCTTGGGGCGATATCCGCCTCCCACAATTTCTGACACTTTTGCCAAACCATCATGCAAATCCTTGTTTACCTGTTCTGTTGAATTATAGGCGTTTGCAAAGTAGGCGCCTGGTATAAACGTAATCTCATCACCGTATTTGTAATGATATCCAACGACTAGTTCCCTGATTTTAGTATAATTGGCGGCGGTATCGTGCAAGGCCAGCCAACTAAAAGCCCATGTTATGGTGGCTCCCGGAAATCCCTCTTCAATGGCCGATCTGAATTTAATCACTTTATCGGGGGTGTGCAACGAACGCTCATCGTGTCCTACATTTTTATCCCTTGCCACCTCAATCTGATTTACCCGGATCACCGTGTTAAACGTGAGGAATCGGTGTCCAAACAGATGATCCGGCTTTAGGCTTTGAGGTGATGATGCCTGAAGGAAAATTGAAGTAACAGTCAGTAAGGATGTCAGAAGTGCAGTTTTCATTCGGATCTGAATTTGTTATTTGTTTTTCTGCTCAAGCATCTTAATAAAATAACCACCTACAACCGATCTTGCCTGGAATCCCACCTGACGTGCATCGGGTGTTTCATACCAGTCGGTCATCGGGACCCGGTTTTTGGTTTCATTTACGAATTTATGTTCCGGATCGATGAATTTTTGAAAAGTGGCCAGGTCATCAGCCAATGTCGCTGTCCAAATAATCCAGTCCGATTTGGTATAGGTCCGACGATTATCCAATGGCAACCCGTAAGTGTTTTGTTTCGTTAGATAAAAGGCGATCTCTTTTTTTGCGACCTCTTTTGGAAAGATATTCAATTTCAGAACCTTGTCCCAAACAAGATTATATTTTTGGCTCCAGGTACCTGGCTGATCAAAGGTCAGTCGGAAATGATCGCCATCGTTAGCCATTTCGATCCATTTGGCCGCCATCTCTTTGGCTGCAGTCGTGTATTTTGAAGCAATATCCTTTTTCCCTAGCATTTCTGCAAGTTTTCCGTACCCGGCAATACCCATAATTGCTTTGATCGAAAGATTTGTATTGTGGGCAAAGTGTCCGGCAAAATCGTCGGTGCACAACTGATTTTCAGGGTTCAGACCATTTTGAAGTAAATAGTCGGCCCAGATTGTCAGTACATTCCAGTGTTTCTTGGCATAGGAGGCATTCCCCTCTGTGTGTGCAATGGCAGTTGTCAAAATCAACATGTTCCCGGATTCTTCAACTGGCATATCGCCACCATAGGTTTGTCCGTTGGCTAACGGATACGTTCCCACATCATGCGCAGCAAAGGGTTTGGTCCATTTACCACTCTCCGAAAAATGGAAGATCGGAGTCATCATCCCTTTTAACAGGTCAGGATTGTAAAGTAAAAATAGAGGCGCTGATGGATAGGTCACATCCACAGTTCCGATAGAGCCGTTACTGAAGTTTTCCTTTGACAGGAATATCGTATTTCCCTCCTTGTCTTTTATCAGTTTATGTGCTGCAATGGCCTGACGAAATGCTAGCACGCACAATTCTGCATAGTTGTCTCCACCGGCTTTTACCGCATCAGCCCAAAGCTTATTGTCGAATGAAGTACAGGTTTTCTGAAGTTGAATCAGCTCTGCAGAGGCAGATTTTAATACATCACCCATCGTTACTTTGCCCTCTTTTTTCCACCAAGCCATGCGGTTGTCACCAAAATACTGAATGGCGTACAAATCATCATATCCAATCAGGATATTTCCAGAAACCATTTTTTTATTTATTTTTCCAAGCTGATGAGCACAAGCCATAACAGGCATATTCTCTCCCATCCGTGTGATCAGTTTTTCTTCCGGGGATGGTTTAAGCAGACCATTTGCTGCAAACTCCTGTTTAATTTTGCTGTAATTCCCCATCGAATAACTCATCTCAGGGATTGTTTTTCCGCAGAAATAAAAATAGCCCCAGTCAATCCTACGGTCATCCCCCTTTTTCATTAGGATACCTTGTTCTGTAGTTCCTGATTTGTAATAAGTTAAGCCATCTGTTTTTCCTTTCTCTAATGAAACCTCCTGCGAAATATGGTCCACACCCCATTCGGGAGTTGCCTCAAAATAGATCTGTACATCATGCTGCTGACCATCTGTAGCTTTCGTTTCGTAAGTAATGTAATTAACAGGCCGGGAAAGTACATCCAGGTTTTCGGGTAAAAGTGGTGATATAAAAGTTAGTTTTAAAGCAACTGGTCCGCAGCTAAAATCGTAACGAGTCTGTGTTGCAGATAAGGATACTAAGGTCTGGATTGCCGTTTGGGCAAAGACTTCAGGCATATCGCTGTCCTGGTAAATTCCAAAATCGACATATGCTCCGCCAACCCGGTTTTTGCAGTGAGCAGCAATTACATTTTTCCCCTCCTTTGATAACAGTTTGCGTAACTCACCTGTTAATGGAAGCACCACATTGTTTTTCCAGGTATAACCTGTCTCAACGATCTTCTGTCCGTTGAGGTAAAGGACAAAATCGTCATCGTGCGAATAGATCAAATAGATCGGGGCTTCAGATAAATTGGTATTCAATGAAAATTCACGACGAACCCAAATATCAGGCGTCTGCCAAAGTGTAGCCAGAACCGGCATATTGGGTGTGCCGAATGCCCCTTTCCCTGCCATCCATTTTGAAGCATTGAATCCGCGTTTTTCCCATCCATTTCCGGGGTCTTTCAACGAATAGTTACAATCCCATGCGCCACGATCGGCCATCGGCAGAAGGGCCTTTCGGGGAGTTTCCTCCTTACCTAAAAAACGGTAAACCTTTCCGTCGACGCGCAGTGCACCAATCAGTCCCGTTCGTTTGCCTGTCCAGTGCCGGGCCACATCGTCATACAAGTGATCCGCTTCTGACCATACGCTTGTATACGGATCAATTGTGATCAGCGGGTAAGCGGGTGCACGGAGGTTTTTGGTGACCGGGACAGGTGTCGGGGTCTTTAATCCGGAAAAAGAGGAGAGGATCAGAATGAAAAGAAGGGATGATACACCGATGAATCCCGTTTTATTCAGACAAAAGTTGGTTTTCATTTTTTGATGGATAAAGTTAGTTGTCCAATTGCAGTTATATCTATTTATTCTAATTGTGCGAACCAAAAACCCTCTTCAGGAGCGTCGTAACCCGTGCATTAGCATTGGTCCGGATATCCTTCTCGCGGTCTGCTATTTTCAGGAACATCCCCTTTAAAGCCTGTTGGAGGATATAATCTTCAAGTTTAACATCGACCACTTTCATTCCTGTCATTTTCCCAATTGCTGAACCCGCAATCTGGTTCCAATTTTTGGTCAGTTCATTCCACGATTGTTGTGTGGAGATTCCAGCGACAAGGTTTTTATTGAGTGATTCCCTGATCTTCGGACGGTAAAGTTCGCCAAGCTGCTGGCTGGTTTTCTGCTCAAAATAGAGGGTCGCCGCGTTATTCGCACCTTTGAGGATTTGGAGTGCATCGGCAAAAGTCATTTCCCGGACACTGTTTACAAAAATGGGTTTTGCCCCTTTGGCAGCATCTTCAGCCGCCCGGTTGATCCGGATGATCACATCGTTTACCAGCTTCGATCCGCCAGGGAGTTTTGATAGATTATCTGTAATTGTTTTGGCCTCTGGCGGCAGTAATATTTTAATGGTAAGGTCTTTTAGATAGCCGTCAACAGCAGAGAGGTGGGTAACCGAACTGTCTGTCCCAACCAGTAATGCCTCTTTCAGACCGTTAACAATGTCCGCATTGGTAAGCGGCAGATTCTGACTGGCAACCGTCTGTGCAACTTGTGTAAGTTCGGCACATGAATTCATGATGAAAAGGGATAACGCAAATGCGATGGTTTTTATTTTATGCATAACAGAAGATTTAATATTGAATGACAAAAGTAACAGGACCCTGGTTTTTTTGATAATGTTGAGGAAAATTATTTAAATTTTGATCAGGTCAACAAAAAATATTTGTGATTGTTTATTCAGCATGACTAAAATACCATTATCTGTTTTGGAATTAGCTACGGTTGTGGAGGGGGGAAATTCCGGAACTGCAATTGCGGATGCCGTTGCAGTAGCCAAACATGCGGAATCCCTGGGATATAAACGGATTTGGATGGCTGAACATCATAATATGGAGCACATTGCAAGTTCTGCAACCGCTGTGATGATCGGCCATGTCGCTGGGAAAACAGATACCATTCGCGTGGGATCTGGCGGGATAATGTTACCCAATCATAGTCCGCTGGTTATTGCGGAACAATTTGGGACTTTGGAAACCATTTATCCTCACAGGATCGATTTGGGGTTGGGGCGTGCCCCGGGAACAGATCAGCTGACTGCCATGGCCCTAAGACGCAATAATCTGGGCACCTCTTATAATTTCCCTGAAGATGTCAGACAACTGCAGACTTATTTAAGCAAGGAGAATAGTCAGGCAAAAGTACGTTCATTTCCTGGTGAAGGTCTTGAAGTCCCCCTTTGGATATTGGGATCAAGTACTGACAGCGCCTATCTGGCGGCACAGATGGGATTGCCATATGCTTTTGCTGCTCATTTTGCTCCGGCGCAATTCCGAACAGCAATAGACATTTATCGTAAAAATTTCAGGCCTTCCAAACAGTTGGAGACTCCATACGTGATGGCTTGTGTCAACATTATTGGCGCCGATACGAATGAAGAAGCTGAATTTTTACTGACGAGTTTGCTTGGATTGTTTGTTGGTGTGATAACCAATAGAAGGAGTCCCTTAATGCCTCCGGGACCATTACCAGCAAATTTTTATGTCCCAGAAGTACAGACCTTAGTCAAAAACATGTTGTCGTGTACCTTTACTGGCGATCGCCAGCGGCTTGGAGAGCATCTTTCAAAATTTATTTCTGAAACGGGTATTGATGAACTGATGGCAGCCACTTACATTTATGAACGGGAAGCAAAACTTAAATCTTTCACCATCTTAAACAATGCGTTAAGCGACTTATAATCTGTAATCAAACGACAGATGTCACTTTTTTGATTTACTTGCATTCCCCAGGATTTTCATCTTCAAAAATATCAGTAAAGTCTTGCTTAACCTGATTCCCTTTGAATCTCCAATCTTTATAACCAATACTTCAATAATCACTTTTCAGCAGATGTAATTACAAAGTTTTACATCATGTCAGGATTTGCAAATTTTAGAAATATCAAAAAAGTTGTAACCTTTACAATAATAAACAATCTAAATGACAAAACTAAAAATTTCAATATTATGGATGACTTTTCATTAGCCCTTATTTGGCTGGGCTTTTTCGCCAGTGTGTTTTTCAGTTGGTATTTTTACCTTCAGGCCCGGAACAAGGAACGCATGGCGCTGATCGAAAAAAATGTCGATTTGCATGGGATTTCTAAAACTCGTGAGGCCCGGTTTCACTTTCCCTGGTTCAAACTGGGGATGATTATAACAGGAACTGGTTTAGGATTTTGCCTGCCACTGATGTTAAACAGGTTGCCTGCATTGCAGACGATAGGTGATGGACCGATGGTCTTTGGGTGTATGCTGTTGTTTGGTGGCCTCGGGATGGTGATTGCCCATATTATCGAAAAACCAAAGGCTCAATAAAATATAAATGGATTCTGTTTACATCAACAATGTTTTAAACGGCAGCACGGAAGATTTCAGGTTCCTTATCCGAAAGTATAAGGACCTGGCATTTTCCGTGGCTGTTGCTGTCGTTAAAAACGAGTTTGATGCCGAAGAGGTTGTCCAGGAGAGTTTTATCAAAGTTTTTCAGAATCTGAAATCTTTCAAAGGATTATCGGATTTTAAAACATGGTTTTACCGGATACTGATCAATGAGGCGTTTAAGCATCTTCAGAAAAGTAAAAAGGAGATCGTACTATCAACCAATCAGAATTTGCCCGAGACTGAAGAGTTGGAAGAGACTTTCAGAGGACTTAATGTTGAAGAGCAAAGATATTTGGTGATAGAATCGCTCAAAAAGATACCTCCAAAGGAGTCACTTGGTCTTCAATTATTTTATATCGAAGGGAATAGTATCCATGAAATGATCAACCTTACCGGTTGGTCTGAAGCCAATGCAAAAGTAATTTTGTACCGTGCTAGAAAACATCTGTTGGAGGCGGTGAACACAATGATTGGAAAAGAATTTTTAATTGGGAAAAGATGAAATCAGAAAAAGAAGATAAGTTAGTCCGTGAACTGATGGAGTATTCCGGGAGGGAGATGCCTTTCGTCGATTTCGAGGACAGACTGATGGTGCACATTTATAAAGAGGCGAAAACCTCGCGTTCATTCCTGAACGATATCAGACTTTCCTGTTTTTTCTTTGTCCTAGGGACGCTTTTTGGTCTCATACTAAACATAATTGTTTCGAAAATGAACCAGCCCATCATGGGTCTACCCGCTCAACAATTCAGCCTGATTATCCAGACCCTGTTTGTGATTTTCCTGTTATTCCAGATTGACAGGTTTATCGGAATTTCCAAAAAAATTGATAATAATTAAGGATTTTTAACTATACATTGAGTTATATGACTAATCGTTTAGTCATATATTTGTATAATCAAAAATTTTAAAATGTTAAATGAATCCCTCCTGATACGGCGTAGGTTCATACCAATCGCCATTTTGATTCTTCTCTGTTCTGTTTTGGTTAATGTGCCCCTCTATGCGATCATTTTACCTGGAAAGTTTCAGATCAGGGGTGTTGCCACGGATGCAGAAACAGGGAAAACAATTCCCTATGCGACTGTTACTGCCCAAAACGCTCATGGAATCATTAAACGTCTGGCAACCGATGCGGAGGGTAGATTTTCATTTGCCCTCGATTCAACCGGAAAATTTTCTGTATTGGTCCAATCTGTTGGCTTTAAAGCAGGAAAATTCGAAGTGAATATTGTGGAGAAAACGACAAAAATTGATTTAGGAGCCACGAAGTTGTTCCCCGGGACCGAAAATATTGGAGAGGTTTCGGTCACCGCACAGAAACCTCTTATCAGAACTGAGGTGGATAAGATTGTTTATAATATTGAGGCCGATCCCGATTCAAAAACGGCTACTGCTCTCGAAATGCTCCGGAAGTTACCGATGGTAACAGTCGATGGAGAAGATAATATACAGGTAAAGGGAACCTCCAATTTTAAGATTTTGCTCAATGGGAAAAACTCTTCAATGCTCACCCAAAATCCTAAAGATGTTCTTCGAAGTTTGCCTGCAAATTCAATCAAAGATATTGAAGTGATCACTAATCCATCTTCAAAATATGATGCAGAGGGAACGGGTGGTATCCTGAATATCATTACCAATAAAAAACAGATGGATGGGTTTATGGGAAGAATCAATGCCGGATTTGATACCCGTGGAGGGTACAACGGGGGGATTTATGTCACTTCAAAAATCAAAAAAATTGGATTTTCTTTTAATTATAGTAAAAGTGATTATCGCCGCTCCCAAAATGAGAGTAATTCGTGGCGTGAAAATTTACTCAGTTCGACTTATCATTACACCGAATCGTCCGGAACGAGTAAATATCAGGGAGTTTCGGATATGGCCATGGGTGAAGCCAGCTATGAGGTGGATTCCCTGAATCTGATCAGCCTCTCTTTCTGGGGATATACAGGTGATAATAACAGTCCCGGAGATATGTACACAAGTGATTACGATCTGAATCATAACCTCACAAGAAAATTTGCAAACATCTCCTCCTCCTTAAATAAGTATGGTAATATTTCAGGAAATATTGATTACCAGCGAACATTTAAGAAGCCTGAAAAGTCATTTACCGTTTCCTATAAACTGGAACAAATTCCCCGAAAAACAGATGCTTTGAATCGCGTTGACGGGCAAATGGATTATGACTCCTATGAGCAACGATCAAAAAATAGTGCCTCAGGTACCGAGCATACACTTCAGATTGACTATTATAATCCCATCACCAAAAAGCACCAGATGGAAGGTGGTATAAAATATATTCTTCGCCAAAACATCAGTAATTCGGAGATCACCCGTTACGATGCTCTGCAGGATTTGTGGATCCGCGACAACGCAAGGAATAACGATCTTGACTATGACCAGCACATCATGGGTATGTATGGGGGTTATGTCCTAAAGCTTAAAAAAGTGAGTATAAAAACGGGGATTCGGCTTGAAGAGACGATTAACGACGGATATTTCAAATCAGTAAAAGATACCAACTTCACAAACAGAATGTTTAATCTGATTCCTTATATCACCATTTCCAAAAACCTTGAAAAGGGGCAAAATGTCAAGATGTCGTACACCCAAAGACTACAGCGTCCCAGTATTTATTACCTGAACCCCTATCGTGACGACCAGGACCCCTTAAACATCAGAACCGGTAATCCCAATCTGGATGCCGAAATTTCTCATACTTTCGACCTTTCTTACGGAAAGTATGCCAGCAAATACAACGTTAATGTCAGCTTAAACGGAGCATTAGTAAATAATGCCATAAATCCGGTTTCGTCCATAAATTCTTCGGGAGTAGGTACTACTACCTATAAAAATATCGGAAAGAGCCAGCAGTTTGGCAGTTACCTGAACGGATCGTACCGCCCCAACGCAAAAATCAATCTAAATGCGAACCTAAACGCCAATTACTCATTTCTAGCTAGTAATGATGGAAGAAATCTTAAAAATGAAGGATTTAGTTATTCCGGCTTTCTGAATTTACGGTATATGGCATGGAAGAACGGAACCTTATCGGGTTATTTGGGACTCTATTCACCCAGGGTTATGTTGCAGGGGAAATCCTCACCTTACCAGTTTATGGGATTAAATGTGTCTCAGGAATGTTTGAAGAAAAAACTTACTGCAACAATTTCCGTTTCTGATCCTTTTAGAGCAAAGGTTAAATATGAATCATCATTTGATGATCCGACATTTCATCAGAAAAGCAACTTTTATTACTCGAATAGGATGGTCCGGGTTTCACTCTCTTACCGTTTTGGCGAGATGAAAGGGGAGATCAAGAAAGCCAAAAGGGGGATAAAAAACGAAGATTTAAAAGGTGGCGGCGACAATTCCGGTGGCTCAGGAAGTGGCGGGAGTTAGTTTTAATACTGCTGATTATTAGGTTTTTGTTTTAAAATTATGGATTGACCAATAAGTAAGCATATTCTGTGTAAAAACCAATTAACGTTACTTTGAGATAAGCATCAATTGTTCCGATATCCGTTTTTAGCATCAATGGTTTCGTCTTTATGAATGACTCGTTGTAAAGTAGGCAATCGTAATAATGACTATTTAAAAAAGGCCTAAAATAATCCCGACCGAATTAATTCTGCAACTTATTACATTACCAGTTAAGCCTGGGCGCCGGGGTGATACTTCCACTTCAGGTATTTACAATTAATACATTATAACCATCCTGGGGATACAATGATTGGTGCAAGTTTTGTGTCTCTCATGCAGGATAATGCAGCTCAAAAGGGCTTTTGTTAGGAGAGCTGAAAAGCTAAGTATTACTGATTCAATTCAACCGTGTGAGTTGTGGAGCTTGTATCCAATCTATTCGTTTTCTGAAACAAATGGCCTCAGAAAATAAAATCAAGTATTTTGATTCTATTCCCATCGAAAGTTGGACCCAAGATCCGAATGTGTTTAAAAGCTGCCAGAATCGAAATAGTTTCAATCATAAATTTTTAATGTCAACAAAGAATATTACAAATAGTTATCATATAAAGGGAGTGCCTGTTTTTTTAACTTGATGAACATCGTGTTATAAGTTGGTTCATAACTGGTTATGGAGTCTATACTACAGAAAAAGAGATTAGTGATTTTATCAACGAATTGATAAAAGATAAAGAAGTTTAAAGATTATGGTCGGAGAGGATAATTCTTTCCTATCAAAAAAAATGCTAACAAATGGCCGGACATTCGGTTTCCCGGGAGTCCCGACCATTTGACAGCTATATATAAATGAGGGTGTCCAAAACTTTAGGGATGACCTTTGAAACAAAAAAGGCGACCTATGATGATAAAATTGTGATGTCTAAATATAAAACCATGGCTGATTTCACTTAATAAATGGCATCTGCACTTTGATGGATGGCATTTGACGATTGAAAGATGTCGCCTGAAAATGGATAAATAACCTTTTAAACCTTTTCATTGGGACCTATCGGTATGAAATACTGATAGATAAATGTAGTCTTGATTTTGAATTAGGTTGAATCGAAAATAATAACTATAAAAATAGTTAAATAATTTCCAAAATACTTGCACGACTATAAATATAGTTATATATTTGTAATGAAGGATTGACAATTAAAAACTACAGCAATGCAATTAACAAAAGCAGAAGAACAGGTGATGCAAATCCTGTGGGAGATGGGTGAGGGGTTGGTCAAGGAGGTCCGTGACCGGTTCGAAGACCCCAAACCTGCAAGGAACACCGTGTCAACAGTGATCAGGATATTGGAGAAAAAGGGTTTTGTCGGACATAAAGATTACGGAAAGGTATTTGTCTACTATCCACTGGTGATGAAAAATGAATATTCGGGCAAGCAGTTATTCGGTTTGCTTCACGATTATTTCAACAACTCATTTCCCGCGATGGCTTCCTACTTTGCCCGCGAGAAAGACCTTTCGATCAAAGATTTTGAACAACTGCTTGAGGATACGAAGAGGGAGTTAGCGAAACGCAAAAAAAACGAATAATATGGAACCTTTTGGACTCTACCTTTTAAAGTCGGCCGTTTGGCTGACCGGTTTCACCCTTGTTTTCCTGACGGTTTTGCGAAATGAACGGTATTTCCAATTGAACCGGATTTACCTCCTTTCGGGAATTATCGCGTCAATTGCTTTCCCTTTGTATACCTGGCATTATGCTGTAATCATTCCTTCAACGACAGGTACAATTTCCATTTCAGGAATTACTGCTCAGGTAATTGCAGATCCGGAACCCTCATTCCCTTTTTACTGGTGGTTTTATGCTGCCGGGTTAGGGTGGCTGGCATTCAGACTGATCTGGCAAACCGCAAAGGTTATCAGGAAATTGCGAAAAACCGGATATGAGATCTCCGGACCTGTAAAACTGGTGCGTACCGCTGAATATGCCTCCTCGTTTTCATTTTTCTCCTTCGTTTTTGTCAATCCTTCAACGTCTGATGTTGAAACACAGGAGATCGTGAATCATGAGAGTGAGCATATTGTGCAACGACACTGGTTCGATTTGATCCTTGTCGAGTTACTCTGCATGTTGCAGTGGTTTAATCCATTTGTGTGGATTTATGCACATCTGATCCGCCAGAATCACGAGTATTTGGCAGATGAAAAGGCTTTGCAACGCACCTCGAACCCGGCAATTTATCAGGCAACGCTGCTCAATCAGCTCCTTGGAGTGCCGGTGATCAGTCTGTCAAATTCGTTTAGTTATTCACTTAACAAAAAAAGATTTAAAATGATGAAAAAAAGCATACATTCCCCATTCAGAAAACTAAGGCTATTGCTTATTATACCATTAATGGCATTGGTTTTCTATGCTTTCGCGAAACCGGAATACATCTCCGTTGGAACTGATAATTTAAATTTGGTTACAGATAGTCAGGGAACAAAAGTTGGAACCCTAAAAGGTAAGGTGGTTGATCCCGACGGAAAACCGCTCACCGGTGCAGCTGTGGTCATTAAGGGTACAACAACAGGAACTATTACGGATAATGAAGGGAACTTTAAATTAAAGAATATTCCACTGAATAAAGAGGTGGTGATCTCCTACGTCGGGTATCAGACGGTTCAAATCAGGGCTGACGCTGAAAATTCAATGGAGATTAAGATGGATCGGACATCTGTCGGGATTGGTAAGGTTGTGGTTGTCGGTTATGGTGCTTCGAATACACCTCCTTCACCACCTTCCGAGATGACGCTTGTAGTTAAACCTCCCTATCATTACGATCCAGGTTTAAATGTGGCTCAACTTGAGAAAGACTTTATCAAAAGTAATTCTGATAATCCCCCTTTATTATTGCTTGATGGAGAGGTTATCAGTAAATCAAAAATGGAGTCTGTAAATCCCGATGATATCGGATGCATTAATGCCTTGAAGGATATATCTGCCACAAATAAGTACGGTGAGAAAGGGAAATATGGGGTCATCGAGATTGTTTCAAAAGCGAGAATGTCATCTGAAAGCGAAAAGAAAATTGCGAATCCCTTTGGCTTTAGTGTTGGCGATAAGAAAGATCCTCCATTATTTATTGTAGATGACTCACCTGTTACTGAATCCATCTTTAAGGCAATTAATCCCGAAACGATTTATTCGGTCAATGTTTTAAAGGGTGAAGAAGCGATTAAAAAATTTGGTGATAAGGCTAAAAATGGTGTCGTTGAGGTGATCTTGAAAACAAATACAAAACCTTTGGTTTACACCGATTCATTAACTCATCAGCGTGTTTCGGTAAGGACAAATGGATTCAATTGGGGTGGAAATTCAAAAGCAGCTCCACTTATCGTTCTGGATGGAATAATTATCGACAAGGCAAAGATGGAGGCGATTAATCCTGACAATATTGAATCCATCCAGGTTTTAAAGGATAAGTCAGCGACAGCTTTATATGGAGAAAAGGGGAAAGATGGGGTGATATTAATTACTTCGAAAAAAAAGGGAGCTGTTTCAGCAGTACCGCAAATAAAGAAGATGACCTCTGCCCCGGGTGAGGAAACAAAGACTGGTGATGTTTATACTGTTGTTGAGGAGATGCCCGAGTTTCCGGGAGGCGAGACCGAAATGATGAAATTTATTAGAAACAAGTTAAGATATCCGGCACAGGCGGCTAATGAGAATGCCCAGGGAGTTGTAATTGTGAGTTTTGTGGTCAGATTTGACGGTAAGATTGACGGGATAAAGGTGGTAAGAGGAGTTCATCCGGCTCTGGAAGCCGAAGCGCTCCGGGTAATCGGGTCAATGCCTGACTGGAAACCTGGCAAACAAAGCGGCAAGTTTGTTGACGTAGCTTATAACATTCCAATTCAATTTAAACTGGAAGCTCCGGACCCAAATACAGTTCTTGTCAGACCTCAGTTCCCAGGTGGTGAAAATGAAATGATTAATTTTATTGCAGGCCATATCAGTTATCCTGTACAGGCTAAGAAGGATAACGTTGAGGGCACTGTTTTGGTCTGTTTTAAGGTGTTAATCACAGGCAAAATTGAGGATATAAAGGTTGTCCGTGGCGTTCATCCAGCATTGGATGCAGAAGCGATCCGGGTAATTCAGTCAATGCCGGACTGGAAACCTGGTACGGTAAATGGCGAAGCGAAAAATATGGGTAGTACTATTCCAATTCAATTCAAACTAAGATCGGATAAAAAAACGGAGGAGGTAAAAGTAGTCGGTTATGGAGCGATGCAAAAAAAGAAGGAACAACCATTTGTTGTCGTTGAGCAGATGCCCCAATACCCGGGTGGAGCGGCGGCATTAATGAAATTTATCCGTGAAAATGTGAAATATCCGGCCCAGGCAACTGCTGACAAAGCACAGGGAACAGTGATCATGAATTTTGTGATCAGAAGCGATGGTAAGGTAGATCAGTTAAACGTTGAAAGGGGGATTCATCCTGCATTGGATGCCGAAGCAACTCGTGTCCTCAGCCTAATGGCAGCCTGGTCCCCCGGTCGTCAAGGTGGAAAACCGGTGGATGTTTCTTATACCGTTCCGATACAATTTAGGCTTCAATAAATTTCTTTTTTAGTCGTGAGCGGGTGAATCCTCAGCTCCTGTAGATTTATCTGCTCACATTAAACAAAAGAAATATTCCTGATATTCCTTTTCTGCCTGGATAATTACCAGCCCCGGTTCATTAAAATCTTAACCTTGTTGACGTTAATTTGTCTTTTAATGGAAAGGATTTGACTTTAAAAAAGGTAACTAATAATGGTACTCCATACAAATTTCAATTGAGAATATTAGAACCCCCAAAAAACTCAGACTAAAGCATTATTTATTTGATTTTAATAAACCAATCACATTTCTGGTCATCACCTGAATCCCGGTTTCAATCGTAACCGCATAATCGGGTTTTAAAAGGGGCGAATGCAAAGGTGCAGGCCTTTCTCCCTTTTTTTCAAGTTCCTTCAATAATTCAGGATTGGTGCTCCCCAGCCAGATTAAACAGATGGGTACTTTTTCGGGCGTTAACCCATATTTTCCAAAATCTTCAGCCACCATGGATGGATTTACTTTTATTACGTTTTGGTGTCCGATTACTTCTGATGCAAAGCCACCTATTTTTTCGCTTAACTCAACATTGTTGAGTACAGGAGGAGAGTCAACAGGCAAAACTTTTACATCTGGAAGCCGGTCATCAGCCATTCCGGCCATTTGAGATGCCGATTTACAGATGCGCCTGATCGATTCAATCACTTTTTCGATGGCCTCAAATGAATAATAGCGAAGGGTCAATTCTAGTTTTACTTCATCGGGAATAATATTGGGGTGGGTCCCCCCATGTATCGAACCCACTGTTAAAACGATCGGCTCCAGCGGACTTCTCTCGCGACTGACGATCGTTTGAAGATCCAACACTATTCGTGAGGCAATCACAATTGGATCGATGCACTTTTCAGGATAGGCGCCATGTCCACCCTTACCGTAAACAACGATTTCAATGGTCTTTACACCGGCAAAAACCGGACCGCCCACCAATCCAATTTTGCCAGATGCCAATTCTGGATTGATATGATAGGCCATTGCATAATCCGGAACTGGAAATTTGGAGAATAATCCGGCTTCAATCGCTTTATTGGCGCCGCCACTGATCTCCTCGGCTTGCTGGGCAATGACGATCAGGGTACCTTTCCATTCTTTTTTCAAAGCCACCAATGTTCTTAAAGTTCCTGTCAGAACCGACATGTGAATATCGTGTCCACAGGCATGCATCACAGGAGTTTCTTTACCATTGGTGTCTTTTGATTTTAGGGTACTTGCAAAATCAAAACCCGTTTTCTCTTCCAATGGCAGCGCATCCATGTCGGTACGAAGCATAACTACCGGGCCGGCTCCGTTTTTTAAAATTCCAATGACGCTATTCCCTCCAAAATTTTCAGTCACTTCAAAACCTGTCTTTTTTAATTCTTCAGCCATCCTTTTTGAAGTATTCAACTCCTGCATTGACAACTCTGGATGCTGATGCAGATATTTGCAAAGATCGAGCGCATACGACGACTGGTTTTTGACTTCCTTTTTTATTTTGTCAGCTATCTGGGCATTCACGTTGATATTGAACAGTAATGCAATCAATAATGGGATTAATTTGGAATTCATCCGATGTGTTTTTATTCTAATAACAATTTAAGCTCGTGTTAATGTTTACTTAAAAGCAAGCGGGTGACTATTCATATCCAGAACAGTCACCCGCTCACTCAAGGGCATTTCTTATTACAATATAAACTCATTCCCCGATGCTGGAATCTCGACATCCCCAAAACCGGCTTCAATCATCCGTTCCTTGTAGAATAACTGTCCGTCGTAATCCCCGTGAACAAGGAAAGTTTTCTTTAGCAGTTTCTTATCCTGGCATTTCAGATAACCTAACATTTCGTTATAATCGCCATGTCCGCTGAATGCCTCAATACGTTCAATGGTTGCATTAACTGCATATTTAATTCCGAAAATAGAAACCACAGGCTCACCGTTGAGTATCCTTGCGCCAAGTGTTCGGGGAGCGCAATACCCTACTGCAAGAATTGTATTTTTTGGATTGGAGATATTATTTGCCAGATGGTGTTTAATTCTTCCGGCCTCCATCATCCCCGAAGCTGAGATGATCACACATGGTTTTTTAATAAAGTTAAGTTTTTTAGACTCCTGGGTGGTCTTCACATAATGCAATGAATTGAAGCCAAAAGCGTCATCATCCTGTTCAATTACATCGAGGACCTCCTTGTTAAAACATTCAGGGTGCATCCTGAATATGTCGGTGGCATTTACCGCAAGCGGACTATCAACATATATTTGTACTTTGGGTAACCTGCCGTCATTAAAGAAATTGTTTAGCGAATAAACCAGTTCCTGGGTACGACCAATAGCAAATGATGGAATTATAAGTTTACCCCCCCTTTCAACGCAGGCCTCCTTTACAACGCGTAATAGCTCTTCCTCTGCCTCCTGTAAATGAGGATGCAATCGGTTTCCATAGGTCGCTTCGGTAATTAGGTAATCGCATTGCGCAAAAGGTTCCGGAGATTTGAGTATACGGCTGGAGGGGCGACCAATATCGCCCGTATAACCGATTTTTGTGACCTTGCCATTTTCTGTGATTTCAATCACTGCAGCACCGGCGCCCAGTAAATGACCTGTTGTGGTAAAACGTACCTTAACGGTATCGCTGATATAAAATTTCCGGTTTTGTGGTGTGCCAATAAAAAGTTGCATACAATCAACCGCATCCTGTTTGATATAAATCGGTTCAACAGGTGCCAGTCCCTGCCGGGCCCTTTTCTTGTTATGCATTTCAGTATCACTCTCCTGGATATGACCACTGTCGGCAAGCATGATCGCGCATAAATCGCGTGTCGCGTTAGTACAGATCACCGAGCCCCTGAATCCCAGTTTATACACATAGGGTATCAGTCCTGAATGATCGATGTGGGCATGGGAAAGAATGATGTGATCGATTTCGCCGGGTTCGAATCCAAGATTACGGTTCAGCGCATCGGTCTCCTGTCCTTTTCCCTGGAACATTCCACAGTCGAGAAGTATTTTTTTCCCGTTATCCAATGTAATCAGCGTCTTACTGCCAGTCACTTCGCGTGCAGCGCCTAAGAATTTTATTTTCATAGTTTGAAATATTTTAATTCATCTAAAAGTAATCATTAATTTTAGTTTTGTGGAATAATTTATGATTAATATGTACACTTAAAAACACTTGAAACAGCTGTCAAAAAGGGACGAGATGGTGGGTGTTGAATTTGAAGGTTTCCATAAGTCATGAGCTAATTGGAACTTCTATTTCTTCTAAATTAGTCCTTCAATCATAAAAAAAGCCGCCCCTGGAAAACAGCGGCGGCTCATTTATATATTTACATCGGAGCTATTCCTCAGCTTTTTGCTCAGCTTCGTAAGCTTTGAGTAGTTCTTCCTGTACCTCACTAGGCACTTTTTCGTAACTTGCAAATTTAAGTTTGAACATGGCACGTCCCTGGGTTATAGAGCTTAAGGAGGTGGAGTATTTGTCCATCTCTTTGAGCGGTACTTTGGCCAGGATTTTTTCGAACCCTTTTTCAGAACTCATCCCCATAATCAGCGCCCGGCGTCCCTGAAGGTCACTCATTACATCGCCAAGTCTGTCAGATGGTACAAGTACTTCAACATCGTAAATTGGCTCCAAAATTTTCGGTCCGGCATTTTTGAATGCAGCGCTGAAAGCGTTTCGGCCTGCAAGACGGAATGAAATTTCGTTAGAGTCAACCGGGTGCATCTTCCCATCGTAAATACATACCCTGATATCACGGGCATAAGAACCGGTAAGTGGTCCCTCTTCCATCTTTTCCATAATCCCTTTGAGAATGGCAGGATGGAAACGTGCATCGATAGAACCACCAACAATGCAATTGCAGAATACCAGTTTCCCTCCCCATGGCAGGTCGGTGACATCGGTTCCGCGTAAGCTAATCTTCATCTCCTTGCCGTCAATTTTGTACATGTCAGGGACCGGCATTCCTTCTTCGTAGGGTTCAATTACCATGTGAACCTCCCCAAATTGTCCCGATCCGCCACTCTGTTTACGGTGACGATAGTCGCCTGGAGCTGTTTTGGTGATGGTCTCACGGTACGGTATTTTTGGTTTAAGGAATTGAATATCGATTTTATAAACGTTGTCGAAATACCATTTCAACGTATTTATATGGTATTCACCCTGCCCATGAAGGAGGATTTGCTTCAACTCTTTCGAATACTCTATAAGATAGGTAGGGTCTTCTTCTGCCAGTTTATGGAGGTATTCACCCATTTTCTCCTCATCAGACTCGTTTACCGCCTTTATAGCAGTGGTGTAACGTGGTGCAGGATATTTTAAAGGTGGAAAACTGATCTCTGCATCTTTATCACAGAGGGTGTGGTTATGTTTTACGTCTTTCAGTTTTACGGTGGCGCCAATATCGCCTGCCTGCATCTCAGACACTTTAACCCGGGTTTTACCCGCTACCGCATAAATCTGAGAGATCCGCTCTTTCGAATTTCTGGTGGTATTCACAAGATCCATTCCCTCTTTCAAGATTCCGGAGATCACCTTAAAATAGGTCACCTCACCGACATGTTGTTCGATCGAAGTTTTAAATACAAATAAAGAGGTAGGACCATTTATGTCCATTTTAATCAGTTTTCCGTCGGTGGTTTCAACCGGAGCAAGTTCTCCGGGATTCGGAGCAACGTTGCAAATAAACTCCATCAACCGACGGATGCCCATATCACGGGCAGCACAGGTACAAAAAACGGGGTAAAGACTTCTGCTTAACATTCCCAATTTTAGTCCCTTACGCATTTCGTCTTCGTTTAGATTCCCTTGTTCGAAGAAAAGTTCCATCAGCGCTTCGTCGTTTTCAGCTGCCATTTCAACCAACTGGTTGTGAACTTCCTCTGCCCGCTCCATTTCAGAGGCTGGGATCTCAAGCTCTTCAGGTGCTCCGCCATTGGGTCCCCACTGGAGCATCTTCATCTTCAAAACATCGATAACCTTATTATAACTTAAACCAGGATTTATTGGGTATTGTACGATCGCCAGTTTATTACCAAAGGTAGTTTTGGCCATTTCTATCGTATTTTCCCAGTTGCTGTTTTCGTGGTCGAGGTGGTTGATTACGAAAATCAGAGGTTTGTGGAATTTTTCGGCATTTCGGTTCGCAATTTCAGTTCCAACTTCGACTCCGTTGACCGCGTTGAATACTAAAAGCCCTGTTGCGGCTACGCTTAGGGCAGGGATGACGCCTCCCACAAAGTCATCCATCCCTGGAGTATCGATGATGTTAATCTTGCAGCCCTCGAACTCGGTGTAGAGAACCGTCGCATGTACGGAATTACCGTACTCCTGTTCTACAAGATTGTAGTCTGATGCAGTCGTTTTGCTTTTTACATCGCCTCTTCGACTGATTACACCACCCTCGAAGAGCATCGTCTCTACAAGGGTGGTTTTCCCGGCGCCGGAATTACCAATTACAGTAATGTTCCGGATCTCTTTAGTTTGATATACTTTCATGTGATAAAATTTAAATAAAAACCTTAGTAAATTAGTAAACTATTGTTCGAAATTCAATTTGATTCATCAACACTGGTAAGGTTGAAATCCAAAACCCGGATGTCAAACTTACATATAACTAAACAATTAATAATCAGTAAATACACTCCGTAAGTCTTCTGAAATACTCCATTTCAGGTAGTGGTTGCATTTTCAACGTTAAGGTTAAAAAGATTCAAAGTGGCCGAAATAAGATCTCACGGGTGATTCCCGCCTTAACTGGGATGATTATTTTAGAATGACACCAAAATTAGATATTTTTTAAACGTATCCAATAAACATGTTTTTAAATATAAATTTTTATTTAAGGTACCACCTCGTTTTTCAGAAAAAGGGGGTAGGAAAGGTGCCGAATTGTTAATTTGGTCAGGTTTTCATCGGTTATTCTGTCCAATCCAACTGTGGAAACAACCTAAACTTTTGAATAAAAATACTTTTTTTTCAACCAGATGATTGTTTTATAGTGAAAATGTGTACTTTTGCAGTCCATTTTGGGGAAGATTTGTCCGGCAAGTAAATAGTTGTTGGGTTGATCTTTTGTTAAATGGTATGGAATTGAGTTCATTTTTCGTGTGTATTATTATAATTCAAAAATTTAAAAACGTTTATGCCTACTATTCAACAGTTAGTACGTAAGGGGAGAACGAGTATCGAGGATAAGAGTAAATCTCCGGCACTGAGCTCTTGCCCGCAACGAAGGGGCGTATGTGTTCGTGTTTACACCACGACGCCTAAAAAGCCAAACTCGGCAATGAGAAAAGTCGCCAGGGTTAGGTTGACAAATCAGAAGGAAGTAAATGCTTACATTCCCGGTGAAGGTCACAATTTGCAGGAGCACTCCATTGTGCTTGTCCGTGGAGGACGTGTAAAAGACTTACCTGGTGTTCGTTATCACCTTATTCGGGGTGCGCTTGATACAGCCGGAGTGGAAGGCCGTAAACAACGCCGTTCGAAATACGGAGCAAAACGCCCAAAACCAGGACAGGTTGCAGCAGCTACAAAAAAGAAAAAGTAATTAAAAATTAGTTATTTGTTTGGAGGTTTGGTTGAGTAAGGGTTTGCCCTGAGCAGGCTATTTAAACTGAAGACTGAACAACAGCCGATTCGAATAACACAAACAATGTGTAACTAAAATGAGAAAGACAAAACCAAAAAAAAGGATCATTTTGCCTGATCCAAAATTTCAGGATGTGCTGGTGACAAGGTTTGTCAACAGCCTGATGTTTGACGGCAAAAAATCAATCGCTTTCAAGATCTTTTACGATGCCCTCGACATCGTTGGAAATAAGATGAAAGACAACGAACTCTCCCCTCTGGAGATTTGGAAAAAAGGTTTACTCAACATTACCCCTGCAGTTGAGGTAAAGAGCAGACGTGTCGGTGGTGCTAACTTTCAGGTTCCTATGGAAATCCGTCCGGAACGTAAAGTGGCGATATCCATGCACAACTTAATTCTGTTTGCAACCAAACGATCAGGTCATTCAATGGCCGAAAAGCTTGCAGCAGAAACGGTTGCAGCATTCAACGAAGAAGGGGGAGCATTCAAAAAGAAAGAAGATACACACAGAATGGCGGAAGCAAACCGTGCGTTTGCGCATTTCCGATTTTAATTGAAATAAAAGAAGACATCAGGATCAAATATATATAATGGCTAAAAGGGATCTTACAAATACCAGGAACATTGGTATCATGGCTCACATCGACGCGGGTAAAACAACCACCTCTGAGCGGATTTTGTTTTACACGGGTAAAGTTCACCGCATCGGTGAAGTACACGATGGCGCCGCCACCATGGACTGGATGGCACAAGAACAGGAACGCGGTATCACGATTACCTCCGCTGCGACTTTCACAGAGTGGACGTATAATGATATTATCCATCAGATTAATATAATCGATACTCCAGGTCACGTTGACTTCACCGTTGAGGTGGAGCGGTCGCTCAGGGTACTTGATGGAGCCGTGGCTACATTTTGCGCCGTAGGTGGTGTGGAAGCACAGTCTGAAACAGTATGGCGACAGGCTGACAAATACGGCGTTCCAAAAATCGCCTTTATCAATAAAATGGACCGTGCAGGTGCCGATTTCTTTAGCGTTTACAGTGACATTAAGGAGAAACTTGGGGCAAATCCTGTTCCAATTCAGCTGCCAATCGGAGCTGAGGAAAATTTCAAGGGGATCATCGACCTTATCCGTATGAAAGCACTCTACTGGCACAATGAGGCTATGGGCGCTGAGTACGATATCGAAGAGATTCCGGCTGATTTGTATGAGTTGGCAAAAGATTGGCGCGATAAAATGGTTGAATCTGTAGCTGAACAGGATGAAGTGCTCATGGAGAAATTCTTTGAGGATTCAGACAGCATCACTGTTGATGAGCTGATCGCCGTTATTCGTAAAGCAACACTCTCTGGTGTTATTATTCCAATGCTTTGCGGTTCTGCATTTAAAAACAAAGGGGTTCAAACATTGCTTGACGCAGTTTGTGCATTCCTTCCTAGTCCTTTGGATATTGGTTCAATTGAGGGGAAAGACCCCAATACAGATCAGATGATCGAGCGTAAACCTTCTATTGATCAACCTCTGGCTGCATTGGCATTCAAAATTGCTACCGACCCATTCGTAGGACGTCTGTGTTTTATCCGTGTTTATTCCGGTAAAATTGATGCAGGTTCCTATGTATTGAATATGCGTACAGGTAAGAAAGAACGTATTTCACGTTTGTTCCAAATGCACGCCAACAAACAACAACCGCGTGATGTCATCGAAGCAGGTGATATTTGTGCCGCTGTAGGATTTAAGGATATTCGTACCGGTGATACACTTTGTAGCCTGGATCATCCGATTATTCTTGAGTCAATGACCTTTCCTGAACCGGTAATTGGTATTGCAGTTGAGCCTAAAACTCAGAACGATATCGACAAATTGTCGAACGGGTTGCAGAAACTGGCCGAAGAGGATCCAACCTTCCAGGTTCGGACAGACGAAGATAGCGGTCAGACAGTTATCCGTGGAATGGGTGAACTTCACCTTGAGATTATCGTGGATCGTCTGAAACGCGAATTCAAAGTGGAATGTAACCAGGGAGCTCCGCAGGTAGCCTATAAAGAAGCCATCACCAAAGAGATTGAACTTCGCGAAGTATTTAAGAAACAAAGTGGAGGACGCGGTAAGTATGCTGATATCAGCGTTAAAGTGGGGCCGGTAGACGAAGGAGTATCGGGCTTACAGTTTGTCGATCTGATCAAAGGGGGAACAATTCCGCGCGAATTTATCCCTGCAGTTGAAAAAGGGTTCAAAGAGTCGCTTAATAATGGCCCTTTGGCCGGATTTAAAATTGAAAATCTGAAAGTCACCCTGTTTGACGGATCCTTCCACCCGGTAGACTCGGATGCCCTCTCCTTTGAACTTTGCGCCAAACAAGCTTTCAGAAACGCCGCTTCCAAAGCAAAACCAGTTTTGCTTGAGCCAATCATGAAAGTTGAAGTTGTTACCCCTGATGATTATATGGGTGATATTGTTTCGGATCTAAACCGTCGCAGGGGACACGTTGAAAGCATGGATTCCAAATTTGGAGCCCGGGTGCTGAAGGCAAAAGTTCCGTTAGCCGAACAGTTCGGATACGTAACCACGCTGCGTACATTATCTTCAGGTCGTGCAACCTCGTCTATGGAGTTTTCACATTATGCCGAAGTGCCTAAGAATATTGCACTTGCAGTTCTCGAAGGTGTTAAAGGCAGAACAGATTTGTTATAAAACAACACAATAATACGTTCTTATCATGAGTCAGAGAATCAGAATTAAACTGAAATCGTACGATCACAACCTGGTTGACAAATCAGCTGAAAAGATTGTCAAAACTGTAAAATCGACCGGCGCAATTGTAAGCGGACCTATTCCACTTCCTACCCACCGGAGAATTTTCACCGTTTTGAGAGCAACATTTGTTAACAAAAAATCGAGGGAACAATTTGAATTATCATCCTACAAGAGGTTGATTGACATTTACAGTTCCACAGCTAAAACGATCGATGCCCTTATGAAACTTGAATTGCCAAGTGGTGTCGAGGTAGAAATTAAAGTATAATTAAAAACTGCTTAATCAGTAAAAAATGCCAGGATTAATTGGAAAAAAAATCGGAATGACTTCCGTATTCAGTGTTGAGGGGAGAAACATCCCATGCACTGTGATCGAGGCAGGTCCATGTGCTGTATCGCAGATTCGTACCATTGAAAAAGATGGATATGAAGCGGTTCAGTTAGGCTTTCTGGATAAGAAAGAGAAACATGCGACGAAGCCCGAGATCGGCCATTTTAAAAAGGCCGGTACTGCTCCGAAGAAGAAAATTGTAGAATTTAGTGGTTTCGGAGATGATGTAAAGCTTGGAGATATCATTACAGTTGATATGTTAGAGCCATCAGATTTTATTGATATCACCGGGATATCGAAAGGAAAAGGATTTCAGGGTGTTGTTCGCCGCCACGGATTTGGTGGAGTAGGCCAGAGCACACACGGTCAGCACAACAGGCTGC
Source organism: Prolixibacteraceae bacterium (assembly GCA_963675995.2). GTDB lineage: Bacteria > Bacteroidota > Bacteroidia > Bacteroidales > Prolixibacteraceae > JAAFHB01. The sequence goes on from CAXXIY010000001.1 coordinate 2,015,037, forward strand.
GTGCCCCTGGATCTGTTGGTGCTTCATCGTACCCTTCACGCGTATTCAAAGGAATGCGTATGGCTGGTCGTACAGGTGGCGCTAAAATAACGGTACAGAACATCGAAGTTCTGAAAGTTATTCCTGAGAATAACCTTGTGATTGTTAAAGGTTCCGTACCTGGAGCCAATGGTTCATACTTAATTCTCTTGAAGTAATGGAAATCGCAGTCTTTAATAAAGCAGGGGAAGCGACCGGAAGAAACGTAGAACTCAATGCAGCCATCTACGGTGTCGAACCCAACGATCACGCGATTTATCTCGACGTGAAGCAATACCTGGCCAATCAACGTCAGGGTACGCACAAAGCTAAAGATCGTGGCGAAATTGCGGGATCAACCCGTAAAATTAAACGTCAGAAAGGTACAGGCGGAGCCCGTGCAGGTAGCAGAAAATCTGGTACAATCCGTGGTGGTGGTCGGATTTTTGGACCTCAGCCCAGGGATTACAGTTTCAAGCTTAACAAGAAGCTTAAAGAGCTGGCACGTAAATCGGCACTGACCTACAAAGCTCAGGCAAGTAATATTCTGGTAGTCGAAGATTTTTCATTTGAAGCCCCAAAAACCAAAGAATTTGTGGCAATTCAGAATAATCTGAAGATTAGTGATAAAAAATCACTAATTGTGTTACCGGAAGGAAATAAAAATATATATTTGTCATCCAGAAATTTACAGAACGTCGAGATTGTAAATGCTTCAGATTTAAGCACCTACAAGATTATGCGGGCCCAGAAAATTATTTTGGTTGAAAGTTCTGTGAATAAAGTTGAAGAATTATTTAAGATTTAACGCGTAAGACAATGGTTGATATTTTGATTCGCCCAATCGTAACCGAGAAAATGAATCTGTTATCGGAGAAGTATAACCGGTACGGATTCAGGGTTGATAAGAAGGCAAACAAGCACGAGATCAAAAAAGCCGTGGAAGAGATCTATGGCGTTAAGGTCAACACTGTTAATACAATGGTGTATGCCGGAAAATTGAAATCCCGCTTTACAAAAGCTGGGGTTATATCCGGACGTACCAATGCCTATAAGAAGGCAATTGTTACGTTAAATGAAGGAGAAAGTATTGATTTTTACAGCAATATCTAAAGTAAGAGATGGCAGTTAGAAAGTTAAACCCAGTAACTCCGGGACAAAGGCACAAAATTGCAGGTACCTTTGAGACCGTTACAACTGGCAACACACCTGAAAAATCATTGTTAAGGCCCATGATGAATACCGGAGGTCGCAATAGCTCCGGTAAAATGACAATGAGGTATATAGGTGGAGGGCATAAAAGGAAATACCGTGTGATCGATTTCAAAAGAGAGAAAGATGGTATTCCTGCACGGGTGGATTCGATCCAGTACGATCCCAATCGTACGGCTCGCATCGCACTTTTGGTATATGCCGATGGGGAAAAACGTTACATGCTTGCACCGAATGGTCTCCAGGTGGGACAATCCGTTCTTTCTGGTGCAGACATCGCTCCCGAAATCGGTAATGCACTTCCATTAGCCAAAATACCTCTTGGTACAATCGTTCATAACATCGAGTTGCATCCCGGACAGGGAGGCATTATGGCCCGGTCTGCCGGTACATATGCGCAACTTACCTCGCGTGAAGGACGATATGCCATCATTAAACTCCCCTCTGGCGAATCCCGTATGGTATTAGTTACATGCCGTGCAACGGTAGGTACCGTCGGAAACTCAGACCATGGCCTTGAGAGATCAGGTAAAGCCGGTAGAAGCCGTTGGCAAGGACGTCGTCCTAGGGTCCGCGGTGTCGTTATGAACCCTGTCGATCACCCAATGGGTGGTGGAGAAGGCCGTGCTTCCGGTGGTCACCCACGTTCACGTAAAGGATTACTTGCGAAAGGATTTAAAACCCGTTCGAAGAAGAAAGCTTCTACCAGGTATATCATTGAACGTAGGAAAAAGTAATCACTAATTATAAAAGAAAAGTAGATTATGAGTCGTTCGCTTAAAAAAGGCCCTTTTATTGACTTCAAATTAGAGAAAAAAGTTCTGGTTCTTAACGAAGCAGATAAAAAGTCAGTCGTAAAAACATGGGCAAGACATTCGATGATTTCGCCTGATTTTGTTGGCCACACCATCGCTGTACACAACGGGAATAAATTTATCCCTGTTTATGTTACTGAGAATATGGTTGGTCATAAGTTAGGTGAATTTGCTCCTACCCGCACCTTCAGGGGGCATGGCGGTAACAAAAAACGATAAGCCATGAACGGGGAAATGTTTAATAGTAGTAAAAAGTACCAAGATGGGTTCTAGAAAAAAGAAAAGCGCTGAGTTGCTCAAGCAAGCAAAAGCGGCCAGATTCCAGGCTGTTCTGCACGATGTCCCAACTTCACCGCGTAAGATGCGCCTTGTTACCGATATGGTTCGTGGAATGGCGGTAAATCGTGCACTCGACGTACTGAAGTTCTCCTCAAAAGAGGCTTCACGCAGAGTAGAGAAACTTCTTCTATCAGCAATTGCCAACTGGCAGGCTAAAAATGAAGGGGTTAGACTCGAAGAAAGCAACCTATACGTGCAGGAAGTTTTTGTGGATTCTGCCCGCATGCTTAAAAGGTTACGTCCTGCTCCGCAGGGTCGCGGACACCGGATTCGCAAGCGTTCGAATCACGTAACTGTCCGGTTGGCAAGTAAAAATGTTGTAGAAGAAAATACGAAATAATAGTATGGGACAAAAAGTAAATCCGATTTCAAATAGGCTTGGAATCATCAGAGGATGGGATTCCAACTGGTTCGGAGGTAACGATTATGGTGATAAACTGGTCGAAGACCACAAAATCAGAGGTTATCTGAATGCAAGGCTTTCAAAAGCGAGCATTTCAAGGATTATCATTGAGCGCACTTTGAAGCTCATAACCATAACCGTTCACACTTCAAGACCTGGTATTATTATTGGTAAAGGTGGTCAGGAGGTTGATAAGCTGAAAGAAGAGCTGAAGAAAATCACCAAAAAGGAGGTTCAGATCAATATTTTTGAGATCAAACGTCCTGAGTTGGATGCTCAGATTGTAGCCAGTAATATCGCACGACAGGTGGAAGGCAAAATTGCCTATCGCCGTGCTACAAAGATGTCGATTGCATCTACAATGAGAATGGGCGCTGAAGGGATTAAAGTTCAGGTTTCCGGTCGTTTGAATGGCGCTGAAATGGCCCGTTCAGAAATGTACAAAGACGGAAGGACACCTTTGCATACCCTGCGAGCCGACATTGATTATGCACTTGCTGAAGCGTTGACTAAAACAGGTCTTATTGGTATTAAAGTCTGGATCTGCCGTGGAGAGATTTATGGCAAACGTGACTTGTCGCCCAATGTAGGTCAATCTGCACAACAACAACGTGGACCGAACCGCCCTGCACCGGCACCCGGCAAAGGTGGGTTTAAAAAACGTAAAAAGTAACCATCGACAAAGTTAAACAAGATGTTACAGCCAAAAAAAGTAAAATTTAGAAGAGTACAAAAGGGCAAGCTGAAAGGTAACGCGCAACGCGGAAATCAGCTATCATTTGGTTCTTTTGGTATAAAATGCCTGGAAACAGCATGGATCACCGGCCGCCAGATAGAGGCAGCCAGGGTCGCGGTAACGCGGCATATGCAGCGTCAGGGCCAAATTTGGATCCGTATCTTCCCCGATAAACCGATTACCAAAAAACCCGCAGAGGTTCGTATGGGTAAAGGGAAAGGAGCTCCTGAAGGATTTGTTGCCACTGTTACACCAGGGCGCATTATAATCGAGGTGGAAGGTGTTCCATTCGATCTTGCTAAAGAAGCATTACGCCTGGCAGCTCAAAAACTGCCTGTGACTACCAGATTTGTTGTTAGACGCGATTTTGTTGAATCTTCAATTATTGAATAATGAAAAATTCTGAGATCAAAGAGTTAACAACTGCTGAAATCATCGAAAAGATTTCTATTACAAAAGAGGAATATATTCGTATGTGTTTGAATCACAGCGTTAATCCTCTTGAAAATCCGATGAAGATACGGTTTAACCGGAGAAATATCGCTCGCCTGAATACCGAATTACGTAAACGTCAACTTGAAAATTAATTATGACTATGGAAACGAGGAATCTTAGGAAAGAGCGTATTGGAGTTGTTGTAAGTAACAAAATGGAGAAAACCATTGTCGTAGCAGAGAAGGGTAAAGAAAAACATCCGATTTACGGGAAATTCGTAAACAGGACAACCAAATTCTACGCACACGACGAGAAAAACGATTGCAACATCGGCGATACCGTATTAATAATGGAAACACGCCCGCTGTCAAAGCAAAAGGGCTGGAGATTAGTTAAAATTTTAGAAAGAGCGAAGTAGCCATGATACAGCAAGAATCACGTTGTACAGTCGCAGATAACAGCGGCGCCAAGGAAGCGCTGGTCATCCGTGTTTTAGGAGGAACCCGCAAGCGCTATGCCACTGTTGGAGACAAAATTGTCGTGACTGTTAAAAATGCCCTGCCTGGTAGTGACATGAAAAAAGGTACTGTTTCGAAGGCAGTAGTCGTGCGCACCTCCAAGGAAGTACGCCGCGCTGACGGATCGTATATTAGGTTCGACGATAATGCAGTTGTGTTACTTAATGCTGCCGGTGAAATGCGGGGTACCCGTATTTTTGGACCGGTTGCACGTGAGTTACGCGACAACTTCATGAAAATCGTCTCATTAGCTCCTGAAGTACTTTAATCTATTCAGACTATGCAGAAAAAGTTACACATAAAAAAAGGAGACACAGTAGTCGTAATTTCAGGCAACTCAAAAGGACAATCTGGTAAAGTTCTTGAAGTTGTTCGTGAAGATGAACGTGCTATCGTGGAAGGGGTTAATCTGGTGTCAAAGCACACTAAACCCAACGCTAAAAGTCCTCAGGGTGGAATCGTCAAACAAGAAGCTACAATTCATGTTTCTAATCTGATGTTGAAAGACCCCAAAACAGGGAAACCAACCCGCATTGGTCGCCGCCTTGATAAAAATGGAAAATTGGTTCGCTATTCAAAAAAATCAGGGGAGGAGATTAAATAATGGGTTATATTCCTACATTAAAGCAGAAATTTCAAGAGGAGATCATTCCTGTAATGCAGAAAGAATTCGGATATAAATCCGTTATGCAGGTACCTCAACTCGAAAAAATCATTATCAACCAAGGTGTTGGTTCTGCTATTGCGGATAAAAAAATCATGGAGCTGGCTGTTGAAGAATTGACAACCATCACCGGACAGAAAGCAGTGACTACAATATCAAAGAAAGATATTGCCAACTTTAAACTTCGTAAAAAAATGCCTATCGGTGTGAGAGTTACCCTCCGCAGCGATAAAATGTACGAGTTTCTTGAGCGGCTTGTATGTATTGCGCTTCCCCGTATTCGTGACTTCAAAGGGGTTTCAGATAAATTCGACGGACGTGGAAATTATACGCTGGGTGTTACCGAGCAAATCATTTTCCCCGAAATCGTATTGGATAAAGTGGCCAAAATGAACGGTTACAATATCACCTTTGTGACTACCGCCAATACTGACGAAGAGGGCTATGCGCTACTTAAGAATTTTGGTTTACCTTTCAAGAACGCTAAAAAGAATTAATTGATATGGCTAAAGAATCATTAAAAGCCCGCGAAGTTAAACGCGCAAAGCTTGTTGAAAGGTATGCAGAGAAAAGAGCCCGGCTCAAGGCTGAAGGCGATTATATCGGAATGAGTCAGTTGCCCCGCAACTCCTCAGCAACCCGTATGCATAATCGTTGTAAACTGACAGGTCGTCCTAAAGGATATATGCGCCAGTTTGGCGTTTCGCGTATTCAATTCCGCGAAATGGCTTCTGCCGGATTAATTCCCGGAATAAAAAAAGCTAGTTGGTAATCTATTAAATTTATTGCAAAGATGACAGATCCTATTGCAGATTATCTAACCCGACTTCGGAATGCCATTAAGGCAAAACATAAAGTCGTGGAAATACCTGCGTCGAACATTAAAAAAGAGATTACCAAAATTCTGAAGGAAAAAGGGTATATCCTCAATTATAAATTCGACGAAGAGGTTAACTATCAGGGAAGTATTAAAATAGCCCTGAAATATCATCCTGCCGATGGTACCTCAGCAATCAAATCGCTGAAGCGTGCTTCAAAACCTGGTCTTCGCAAATACTGCGATACAGAAAATGTACCACGTGTATTGAACGGCCTTGGTGTGGCAATCATCTCAACTTCCAAAGGTGTAATTACCGATAAGGAAGCCAAAGAGTTGAATGTAGGTGGAGAAGTATTATGTTATGTTTATTAATTAAGGAGGAATTACAATGTCAAGGATAGGAAAACTTCCAATTGAAATCCCTGCTGGAGTTACAATAAACGTAAGCAAGGAGAACCTGGTGACCGTTAAAGGTCCGCTGGGAACACTCTCTCAGAAGGTTGATCCCGATCTGGAGGTGGCTGTTGAAGCTACTCAAATGGTGGTGAAACGACCAACTGAACAGAAACGTCACCGTGCCATGCATGGATTGTACCGCTCGCTCCTTAACAACATGGTTGTTGGAGTATCGAAAGGTTATGAAGTAAAACTCGAACTTGTTGGGGTTGGATATCGTGCTGAAGCACAAAATCAGGTGTTGGACCTGGTATTGGGTTTTTCTCACCATACCTACTTACAGATCCCACCAGAGGTAAAAGTTAATGCTGTTACAGATAAACGAGCCAATCCGATTATTACCCTTAACAGCGTCGATAAACAATTGATCGGCCATATAGCGGCAAAAATCAGATCTTTCCGTCCACCAGAGCCGTATAAAGGGAAAGGCGTTAAATTTGTTGGCGAAAAACTTCGTCGTAAAGCTGGTAAGACGGCATCTAAAAAATAATTGACTTTATAGTTATGGCGCTCACAAAATTAGAAAGAAGAGAAAGAATCCGCAAACGAATTAGAAAAGTAGTTTCCGGTACTAACGAGGTTCCCCGCTTAAGCGTATATCGCAGCAACGCTCAGGTTTATGTGCAGTTTGTTGACGATGTAGCGGGAAAAACCTTACTGTCAGTTTCTTCATTGAATAAGGATATTGCTGCTGTTGCAGGGACCAAAACCGAGAAAGCTGTCCTGGTTGGAAAGCTGGCTGCGGAGAAAGCACTTGCTGCAGGTATCAATGTTGTCAAATTTGACCGTGGCGGTTATTTATATCATGGACGTGTGAAGGCAGTTGCCGAAGCGGCACGTGAAGGAGGTTTAAAATTCTAAGCATTATGGCGAAAAATATTAAAAAAGTTAAAACCAGCGATCTCGAGCTTAAAGACAGGTTAGTAGCAATTAACCGCGTCACAAAAGTCACCAAAGGAGGTAGAACATTCAGCTTTTCAGCTATCGTCGTTGTGGGCAACGAAGACGGAATTGTAGGCTGGGGTCTTGGTAAAGCCAGTGAAGTAACAGCAGCCATCGCAAAAGGGGTGGATGCTGCCAAAAAGAACCTCGTAAAGGTGCCCGTTATTAACGGAACAATCCCTCATACGCAAGAAGCAAAATTTGGCGGAGCCAACGTTTTACTTAAACCTGCTTCCTCCGGAACAGGAGTTAAGGCTGGGGGTGCAATGCGTGCCGTACTGGAAAGTGTTGGCGTACACGATATTCTGGCCAAATCAAAAGGATCGTCTAACCCTCACAACCTGGTGAAAGCCACCTTTGCAGCATTGCTCGAATTACGCGATGCCTATACGGTAGCTGAACATCGTGGTGTGGCTCTGGACAAAGTGTTTAACGGATAATTTATAAAAAAATGGCAAAAGTTCGTATTACACAGTGGAAGAGTGCGATAGGCGCAACCAAGGCTCAGAAGAAAATAATAGCCGCACTCGGGCTAGGCAAGTTGAACCGTCCGGTTGAACATCAGGCTGTCCCCGAAGTTTTAGGTATGGTAAGAAAACTACAACACCTTTTAAGGGTTGAAGAAGTTAACGAATAATATTCTTTAGATATGGAATTGCATAACTTAAAACCTGCAGAAGGTTCCACCAAGAAAGAGAAACGGATCGGTCGTGGACAAGGTTCCGGTCATGGTGGTACTTCAACTCGTGGACACAAAGGTGCCAAATCGAGGTCAGGTTACAAATCAAAACGTAGCTTTCAGGGAGGTCAGATGCCCTTGCAGCGTACCTCGCCAAAATTTGGTTTCAAAAATGTTAACCGGGTTGAATTCAAGGGGATTAATCTTAGTTCTTTACAGTCATTGGCTGAAGAAAGCAGTCTGACAGCTATCGATTTTCAGATACTGCAGGATGCAGGTTTTGCCAGCAAAAACGACAAGATTAAAATCCTGGGTAAAGGGGAATTGAAATTAAAACTCGATGTGAAAGCGCATGCTTTCTCAAAGAGCGCAAAAGAGGCTATTGAGAAACTTGAGGGAACTACAGAAATACTTTAATCCGGATGAAAAAACTAATCGAGACTCTAAAGAACATCTATAAGATTGAGGATTTACGGGCACGGCTTGGATTGACTTTGATGCTAGTGGCAGTTTACCGCTTTGGCTCATTTGTCATCCTTCCCGGAATCGACCCGAATCCTGCGAATTTTGAATCTTTAAGAAGTCAGACTTCCGATGGGATTCTTGGATTATTAAACATGTTCTCAGGTGGTGCTTTTTCCAATGCTTCAATTTTTGCGTTGGGAATTATGCCTTATATCAGTGCCTCGATCGTAATCCAACTTATGGGATTTGCTGTTCCTTACATTCAGCGGCTTCAAAAAGAAGGTGAGTCGGGTCGCCGTAAAATCAATCAGATGACACGTTATCTTACTGTCATTATCCTGGTTTTTCAGGGTTGGGCTTATCTGGCCAACCTGCGGTTCCAACTTCCTGAATCTGCTTTTGTAATGGGTAGTTTTTCCTTTAATGTTAGCTCAACTATCGTATTGGCAGCAGGATCCATGTTTATCATGTGGCTCGGCGAAAGGATCACCGATAAAGGGATTGGAAATGGGATCTCAATGATCATTATGATCGGTATTATTGCGCGGCTTCCGCATTCATTGGTACAGGAATTTGCCAGCCGATTGGCAGAACAGGGAAAAGGATTTATCATGATCATTATCGAAATGATTATCTTCCTGTTCGTTATCGCGGCTACCATCCTCCTGGTCCAGGGAACAAGAAAAGTCCCTGTTCAGTATGCCAAACGAATTGTAGGAAATCGTCAGTACGGGGGTGTACGTCAGTATATTCCATTAAAGGTGAATGCTGCCGGTGTAATGCCAATCATTTTTGCCCAGGCAATTATGTTTGTACCAGTTAGCCTCGCAGGATTATTTGGCTCTGAAACACTTGGTCGTATGATGTCCTCCTTTTCTGATTATACCGGATTCGGCTACAATATTACGATGTTCTTGATGGTTATCGTATTCACTTATTTCTACACTGCTATCACGGTTAATCCTAACCAGATGTCGGATGATATGAAAAAGAACGGTGGATTTATTCCTGGAATCAAACCCGGAAAGAAAACATCGGAATACCTCGATACAGTTATGTCGAGAATTACCTTACCGGGATCAATCTTTCTTGGAGTAATTACCATTCTTCCTGCTTTTGCAATGGGACTTGGTGTTAATTCAGGTTTTGCACACTTCTTTGGCGGAACATCATTATTGATCCTTGTAGGAGTTATTCTTGATACGCTTCAGCAGGTCGAAAGCCATTTGTTGATGCGACATTATGATGGATTATTGAAATCAGGCCGGATTAAAGGTCGTACCGGTGCATAAAAAATAAGGTTTCCCTTTTAAAGAAGGGAGACCTCTTTTTATTACCAAATTTTGCCAGTTAGCTGAAAAGCAATATATAATCAGCGGTAATTCAATTATAAAGGAATTATTCTGATGCGTTCTGTGAAAGATTCTTGAGATTCAACGTTGTTTGATGTTCCGTATTTCTGTGAGCAGATCTCTCCTTCTTTAGGGAATGAAAGATTGGCTTTATCTGAAATTGTTTCGTTATGATTGTTTGCCATTTATCTGCTGGCAAAACAAGCGCGGCAAGCCGAAACCTGCAGCCCGATTATTATTATTGTTCTGTCGTCGGCACATCTTATTAACAAGGTATTTTAAATATCGGATATCTCATTAATTTTGTGGACGTTATTTGAACCGCCTGAAAGGCGGAAAGTGAAAGTTTACAGGTCTTTCAACACATTTAAGATTTTTGGAGAAGTAATTAGTTTCTATGTCAAAACAAGCATTTATAGAACAAGACGGAACCATAATTGAAGCATTGTCGAACGCAATGTTCAGGGTGGAATTACAGAATGGTCATGTGATCACGGCTCATATTTCGGGTAAGATGCGCATGCACTATATCAAAATTCTGCCTGGTGACAAGGTAAAGGTTGAAATGTCTCCTTACGACTTGAGCAAAGGGAGGATATCTTTCAGATACAAAAATTAAAACGTAGGAATATGAAAGTAAGGGCATCTATTAAAAAGCGTAGTGCAGATTGTAAAATTGTCAGCCGTAAAGGCCGTCTCTACGTTATCAACAAAAAAAATCCTAAGTTTAAACAACGTCAGGGATAATATGTTAATTTTGTAAAGATTTTTAATTCGTATAAGAATATGGCTCGTATAGTTGGCGTAGATATACCGAATAACAAGAGAGGCGAGATTGCCTTGACTTATATTTATGGGGTAGGCCGTAGCCGCTCACAGTTAATTTTAGAGAAAGCTGGCGTTGATAAAAATATCAAGGTTAGTGATTGGAACGATGAGCAGTTAGGGGCAATCCGTAAGGTTATTACGGAAAGTTATAAGGTGGAAGGCGAATTGCGGTCTGAATATCAGGTATCTATTAAGCGATTAATGGATATTGGATGCTACCGTGGAATTCGTCATCGTATTGGTTTACCGGTTCGTGGGCAGAGTACAAAAAACAACGCCAGAACTCGTAAGGGAAGGAAGAAAACAGTTGCAAATAAGAAAAAAGCCACTAAATAATTTTAAGTAGAAATGGCAAAAAAGACTGGAGTATCGAAAAAAAGAGTTGTAAATATTGAGGCTGTCGGACAGGCTCATGTATCTTCATCTTTTAATAATATCATCATCTCGATGACCAACAACAATGGTGAAGTTATTTCATGGTCGTCGGCTGGAAAAAAGGGATTTAGAGGATCGAAAAAAAATACTCCCTATGCAGCTCAAACTGCATCTGAGGAGTGCGCCAAAACAGCTTTTGACCTTGGGTTACGCAAGGTGAAGGTTTACGTCAAAGGACCGGGTAATGGACGCGAGTCTGCTATTCGTGCAATGGCCAATGTCGGAATTCAGGTTACTGAAATCGTCGATGTTACTCCGTTGCCACATAACGGATGCCGTCCTCCTAAACGACGTCGTGTTTAATTAATAGGTACTTTTAAACGTAAAATCACATGGCAAGATATATTGGTCCAAAGTCCAAAATTTCCAGAAAGTTCGGGGAGGCTATTTATGGCCCCGATAAAGCTTTTGAACACAAAAATTTCCCTCCGGGAATGCATGGTAACAGCAAACGCCGGAAAAAAGTTTCAGAATACGGAACTCAGTTAAAAGAGAAGCAGAAAGCCAAATACATGTATGGTGTACTTGAGCGTCAGTTCCGCAATCTTTTTGAAAAAGCACATTCACACAAAGGGATAACCGGGACAGTTCTTTTACAACTGCTCGAAAGCCGCCTTGATAATGTTGTTTATCGATTGGGTATTGCACCCAGCCGTGCTGCTGCTCGTCAGTTAGTGTCTCATAAACACATTGTTATCAATGGTTCGGTTGTTAATATCCCTTCCTATACACTTCGCCCGGGAGAGGTGGTTAGTGTTCGCGAAAAATCAAAATCGCTTATCGCGATTACTGATTGCCTGGCAACACAACGCCATAACAAATATCCCTGGCTTGAATGGGATGGCGAAGCCAAAGCTGGCAAATTTCTCAATGTTCCTGGTCGTGAAGAGATTCCCGAAAATATCAAGGAACAATTAATCGTCGAATTGTATTCGAAATAAAAATAATATTTAGGTTTATGGCAATTTTAGCTTTCCAGAAGCCGGATAAGGTGATAATGATCGAGTCGGACAATAAAATCGGTAAATTCGAGTTTCGTCCGCTTGAACCTGGTTATGGTATTACCATTGGTAATGCTTTGCGCAGGATCTTACTATCATCTTTGGAAGGGTACGCAATCACAACAATCAAGATTGAGGGTGTAGAGCATGAATTCTCTACTATCCCCGGTGTTATTGAGGATGTAACCGAGATGATCCTTAACCTGAAACAGATTCGTTTCAAGAAGGTTGTGGATGATTTCGACAGCGAAAAAGTTTCGGTGACCATCTTTGGTCAGGATAAATTTAAAGCTGGCGATATTAATAATTTCATCACGGGATTCAGGGTCTTAAACCCGGAGTTGTTGATCTGCAATATGGAACCGGAAGTGAAACTTCAGATAGAACTCTCCATCGAAAAGGGACGTGGTTATGTCCCCGGTCTTGAGAATAAACCTGCTGAAGAAGAATTTGGTGTTATTCCGATCGATTCCATCTTCACCCCAATAAAAAATGTTAAGTATGAAATCGAAAACTATCGTGTCGAGCAAAAAACCGACTACGAAAAATTGTTGATCGAAATCACTACTGACGGATCTATCTATCCGAAGGATGCCTTGAAGGAAGCAGCTAAAATTCTGATTTACCATTTTATGCTTTTCTCCGACGAAAAAATTACCCTTGACTCAGATGAGAAATTTGCCAATGAAGAATTTGATGAAGAAATTCTACATATGCGTCAACTTCTTAAAAACCGCCTGGTAGATCTTGATCTCTCGGTAAGAGCATTGAATTGCCTTAAGGCAGCCGACGTTGATACACTTGGCGAACTGGTGACTTACAATCGCAACGATTTGTTGAAATTCCGCAATTTTGGAAAAAAATCATTAACAGAGCTGGACGATTTATTGGTTAACCTCGGTTTGAGTTTTGGGATGGATATCAGTAAGTATAAATTAGACAAGGAATAATAGAAATGAGACATAGAAAGAGTTTCAATCATTTAGGCAGAACCAGCTCACATCGGAATGCGTTGCTTTCCAATTTGGCGAATTCTCTTATCCTACACAAAAGGATAAGTACAACGTTGGCCAAAGCTAAAGCATTACGGGTTTATGTCGAGCCGATCCTTACGCGTGCAAAAAGTGATACTACTCACAATCGCCGCGAGGTTTTTAGCCTGCTGCAAAGTAAAAGCGTTATTACTGAACTTTTCCGCGATATCGTAATAAAAATCGGTGACCGTCCGGGAGGTTATACCCGGATACTTAAAACCGGTAACCGAATTGGTGATAATGCCGAAATGTGCATTATCGAATTGGTCGACTATAACGAAAACATGCTCTCCACCGTTAAGAAAGAGGCGGGTAAAAAACGGAGATCTAGAAAAAAATCGGATAGTACTCAAGCCGAAAGTTCAAAAAAAGAGGTTTCAACTCCAAAATCGGAAACCAATGTTGTTGAATCAGCAGCGGTGGATACTGAAACAGAGGAAAGTGCTGAGTAATTCAGCTTCAATATTCTTAAAGGGCAACGAAAGTTGCCCTTTTTTTTTGTTATCTTTTCATAATCGGCAAACTTTTTGCATTTCAAATTGTTAAAATATGAATATTTGTCCTGCTGAGACAAAATCTTTATAAATATTACATATATTTGGAGGAACTATATTTTAATTAAATGGACTACATTAAGAAAAAACTACTTGAGAAAGGTGAAAAGGAACGTGCCGTTGTAAAACGGTTAATAAGCGAATTTGGTCAAATCGTTGTGGAGGATGTTAATATTGACCAGATACTTACAGGGATGAAAGGGATGACCAGTCTGTTGACAGTTACCTCTAAACTCGATCCTGAAAATGGAATCAGATATCGTGGATATTCGATCCAGGAACTCCAGGATTTACTTCCAAAAATTAATCCTGAAGGTGAACCTTTACCTGAAGGACTTTTTTATCTGATGTTGCTCGGTGAAATGCCTACAAGTGAGGATGCAGAATTCTTAAGCAGAGAGTGGTATAACCGAAGCCACGTGCCTTACCACGTAATTAAGGTGCTTGAAGCGATGCCGACTACCTCAAAACCTATGACGCAGTTCAGCACCGGGATTATTTCTATGGCAACCGATTCCATTTTCCAAAAGGCACATCGGGCAGGATTAAATAAAAACGATTACTGGGATACGACGTACGAAGATGTAATGAATCTGATTGCTCGTCTCCCGGTCATTGCCGCTTATATTTACAGGCGGAGCTTTAAGGATGGTAGTTTTATTGAACCCGATCGTAATCTGGATTGGGCGGCCAACTTTGCTCACATGATGGGATACGATGATGAGGAAGTTTACCGGTTGTTCAGAATGTATATGTGTATCCATGCCGATCATGAAGGGGGTAACGTTTCGGCTCACGCTACCCATCTTGTGGGATCAGCCCTCAGTAATCCCTACTATTCCTATGCCGCAGGGATGCTTGGCCTCGCCGGACCTTTACATGGCTATGCCAATCAGGAGGTGATGTTCTGGATTTATGAAATGATTAAAGTGATCGGTGAAGACAGTGATGAGACAATTATACGCAGTAAAATTGAGGCTTATGTGCGTAAAACTATTTCGGAGGGTAAAGTGATCCCTGGTTATGGTCATGCAGTTTTACGTGTGACTGATCCACGCTTTACCGCTCAACAAGTATTCGCAGAAAAATATGTGAAAGATGATAGTTTGATCAATATTGTAAATATGCTTTATGATATTGTTCCTCCAATCTTAAAATCGCTTGGTAAGGTAAAAAATCCATGGCCTAATGTAGATGCATTTTCTGGCGCCCTCCTTCAGCATTATGGAATTTCTGAATATTTCTTCTATACCGTGATGTTTGGGGTAAGCCGGGCTTTAGGGGTTCTTGCTCAGTTAGTCTGGGACCGTATGTATAATCTGCCTTTGGAACGCCCCTCATCTGAAACGCTTGAATGGTTTAAGGGAAAGGCCGGAATTTGAATCGGGGATTGTTAGTTTCACCTTTTACTATCCCTTTTCAGTTACCGGAGATTTGCTGCTTGCAGCTTGCGTTTCAATGATAATAATGTAATATTTGGTACTTAATGCCAATATCCGATTGCCACCATCCTTGGTTGTAGGTCATATAAGGCAATTGGCCCATATTTCCATAATCATTCAATAGGGGATCTTTAAAATCCCCTGTTTTTTTTACTGACAATTTTTGTCTTGGTTCAATTATTTTTGTTTTCAGCGCATCCTATTTCAGCAATTAAATATTTCTCCCTTGGTTTTATGTTTAAAATTAAAATTTTGCTTACCTTTAGTCGTCCGATTTAGAATATAAGTTAATTCACTTTTAATCCGAATATCACTTTTAATTTAAATTTTTATACGATGAAAAGCATTAAAGGGTCACAAACTGAGCAAAATCTGCTCAAAGCTTTTGCCGGTGAATCGCAGGCACGAATGAGATACGATTATTATTCCAAACAAGCGAAGAAAGATGGTCTGGAGCAAATCGCTGCAATTTTTGAAGAAACTGCATTGAATGAACGGGAACACGCCAAGCGTTTTTTCAAGTTTCTTGAAGGGGGACCTGTCGAAATTACAGCCATCTATCCGGCAGGAATAATTGGGACCACGCTCGAAAACCTTAAAGCAGCTGCTGAAGGGGAAAACGAGGAGTGGACCGAATTGTATCCTGAATTTGCACGTATTGCTGATGAAGAGGGATATAAAGAGGTGGCAGCGGCTTTCAAAATGATTCTTAAAGTTGAAAAAGCCCACGAGGAGCGATATAATACACTGTATACCAATCTCGATGAAGGTAAGGTATTTGAGAGAGGGGATAAAATTATATGGAAATGCCGTAATTGCGGTTATCTGCACGAAGGGACAAAAGCTCCACAGAATTGTCCTGCCTGCCTTCACCCACAATCTTACTTCGAAATAAAAGAATCAAATTATTAAACCTATCTTCCTGGTTTTATAGGTAAATCAATCGTTGGAATCCTCATTGGTATCTACATCTCCTAAGTTGTTTATAAGTCAATGAGGATTCCTTCAGTATCTGAATAAAGTAAGCTAATTTAATTTTTTTGCAAATGAAAGACCTGGTTAAGTATATCGAGCAATTGCCAAAGGCGGAGCTTCATCTTCATATTGAGGGGACCTTTGAGCCTGAACTGATGTTTAAGATGGCCGAACGGAACAAAGTAAAACTCAACTATACTTCAGTTGAGAATTTACGCGAGGCTTACCAATTTACACAACTTCAGGATTTTCTGAATCTTTATTATTCAGGAACAGCGGTACTGATTCAGGAGCAGGATTTTTATGACCTTACCTGGGAATATCTGGTTAAGGCCAAAGCTAATAATATTGTCCACACGGAAATAATGTTTGATCCCCAGGCACACACCTCACGGGGCATCCCTTTCAATATTGTGATTGAAGGGATCAATCGGGCTTTAAGCGATGGCGAAGAGAAGCTTGGTATCTCTTCCGTATTAATAATGTCATTTTTACGCCATTTAAGCGAAGAGGAGGCATTTGTCGTTTTGGAGCAGTCTCTACCTTATCGGAAATACATTACAGCTGTGGGACTTGATTCTTCCGAAAGGGGTAATCCTCCGGGAAAATTTGAAAAGGTGTTTGCCAAAGCCCGGGAATATGGCTATCTTACTGTCGCCCATGCCGGAGAAGAGGGACCTCCTGAATATATCTGGGGAGCTCTTTCACAGTTGCATGTTTCACGCATCGACCATGGCAATAGTTCAATTCTCGATAAAGATCTTGTGGAAACCTTGATTGAGACCCAAATTCCGCTTACAATATGCCCCCTTTCCAATCTTCGGCTGAAGGTTGTACCTGATCTCTCCAACCATCCGCTGAAGACGATGCTCGATTTGGGATTAAAAGTTACCATCAATTCGGATGACCCTGCTTATTTTGGCGGATACCTGAACGATAATTTTATTGCTATTTCCGAATCACTCTCTCTTAATAATGAGGAGATTCTCAAATTGATTAGAAATTCGTTTGAGGCATCATTCCTATCCGAAGACATTCGTCAGAAATACCTGAATCTTCTTTAGAACGATTCTATTTATCAAATATATGATTAAATCGTTCGATAATTCGTAAAATGCTGAAAATCAATTAAAACCATTGCGAATTAGTTTATATTATTTATATTTGCCAATCTAATTAAAAATGAAGGCAAATGAAAAAACTAATTGTATTTACGGTATTTGTATGTTTTATCGGTCAGGTGTTCGGAGGTGGTGTAATTACAAATGGCAATCAAAGTGCCCAATACATTCGGATGTTGTCGCGCAATGCCTCTACATCGGTTGACGCAGTCTATTTTAACCCTGCAGGTTTGATGCTGATGGATAATGGGTTTTACATCTCCCTTCATAATCAGACCCTTTTTCAGACAAAAACGGTTCAAAGCGGATATCCTTTGCTTAATACCGGGAAATACGACGGAGCGTTGACTGTTCCTGTATTTCCCACAGGTTTTGCAGTCTATAAAAGGGACCGTTTTGCCATCTCATTTGGGTTTGGTCCTGTGAATGGAGGAGGAAGTGCCGAATATAAGACGGGGCTTCCATCATTTGAGAAAGATATCTCAAAACTGGTTCCCGGATTGACCGATCTGAGCAAATTAGGCAAAACAGTTAGTGGTTATAGTACTGATATCTACTTTACCGGAGAATCGGTATACTGGGGTTTTCAGGGTGGCGCATCTTTTAAGATTAATCCTATCTTCTCGGTTTATGCAGGAGTGCGATATGTTCCGGCAGAAAACAAATATTCCGGTCATATTAAAAATATACAGGTAAATGTAAATGGTACATTCAAGAATGCAGTAACCTTTCTTACTGGCGAAATAGTACCGGTTTTGCAGGGATCTGCAGCCAGTGCAACAGCAGCAGCAGCAAACGTTCAACCACTGATTGCTGCAGGTGCAGGAACTTATAGTCTTGCCCAGGTTCAGGGTGCCGGATACATTAGTTCAGCTACCCGTACGCAATTGGAGCAGGGGTTGCTTGGACTTGGTGTCAGTCAGGCCCAAATTAATCAAATGAATATTACCCAGATTCAGGCTGCTTTTACATCGGGCGCCACCACTCTGAATACCAAGGCAGCTACGCTCACGGCAACAGCAGGAGCACTTCACGACAAAGAGGTGGATGTTACTCAGACAGGAACGGGGTACACACCAATCCTGGGTGTAAATATTTCTCCGGCTAAAGATTGGAACATCGGGATAAAATATGAGTTTAAAACTAAGCTGACATTGACAAACGCCACTAAAGTGGACGATACCAACAAATTATTCCCTGATAAAAAAGAGACAGGAAGTGATATCCCTTCACTTTTATCGATTGGTACCGAATATAAATTGTCGAAAAAAGTAAAATTGTCGCTCTCTTTTAATTCCTATCACGACAAAGGTGTTGACTGGGGAACAAATATCTATGGCGAGCCACGTACAATTTCCAATAATACCTGGGAAGTCGCCATCGGTGGACAATATCAGCTTACAAATGCATTTGCTTTAAGTGCAGGTTATCTTCATACCGAAATGGGGGTGTCAAAACAATTTCAAAGTGATTTCAGTTACTATAATCCGGGAGATACATTCGGAGGCGGTTTAGAATGGAAAGCCAATTCACGATTTACAGTAGATGCTGGTATGCTCTGTACCTTTTACACCGATGCAAACAAAACGTTTACAGATGCTTCTGTAGGATCTTACATTGAAACTTACAAGAAACGCAATCTCGGATTTGCGCTGGGCCTTTGCTACCGTTTTGGGGGAATGTAACCGACAGTTTAAATGTATTTTAAGGGATTTTAAATTTTTCATCCATCTATAAAATAAATAAGCGCCTTCTTAAAAGAAAGCGCTTATTTATTTCATAGATGCACACATCATTCCCTGGTTTGAACAGGGCTACCAAATCAGGCTTTTGATACATCATGCACAATATACTCATGAGTTACGGGCATGGCCTTACGATAGACTGCTGAAACACCACAATAACGTTCATGCGACAGATTGATCGCTTTTTCGAGTTTTTCAGTCGGGAGATTACTCCCCCAGAATTCATAAATTATGTGCATACTTGTGTAATGAATGGGCTGTTCCTCCGATTGTTCTCCTTCGACCCTTACGTCGAAATTCTCAAGTTCAACCCTCATTTTGGTAAGAATCGAGATAACATCCATTGCGGTACATCCGGCAAGGGCAACCAACATTAAAGGTTTGGGCCTGGGCCCCAGATCTCGTCCGCCAAATTGTTCTCCGGCATCAAGCATGATCTTGTGCCCGTTTACTTCAGCTTCAAATGCCATTCCATCTTTCCAGGAAATGCTAATGTCTTGCTTCATGACAATATAATTTACTTGATTGTAATTTGAATCTCTCTATTGATGATGCTTATTTTAAAATTAATAATTTACAACTTTTAAGAGGTAAGCCAGCCAGGAGCTGGCAACAAGTTTCGAGCCGCGTGTCTTCACTAAGCTACATTATCAGTTTATCGAAACCTTCAGCACATCAGTAATTGCACTTTTAAAAGTCTCTTTTGGTAATGCTCCCAATGCCATCTGGGGTTGACCCTCAGCCGGAACAAATAATATCGAAGGAATGCTTTGTATTCCAAACATTCCGGCTAATTCCTGCTGCTCTTCCGTATTTACCTTATAAATTGTGAGCTTATCGCCGTACTCTGATTGTAACTCCTCCAATATTGGTGCAACCATTTTGCACGGACCACACCAATCGGCATAAAAATCGATAATAGCAGGTACTTTCCCTTCGAATTTCCACTCTTTGTTCGCTTCAAAATTGAATACTTTCTCCTTAAAACTCTCTTTAGTTAAATGTTCAAGTGCCATAATATATAATATTAAAAATTTCAAACTTAAATAAGATGCTAATAGCAATTATTGTGATGCAAAAATATTAAATAGTTTGGAATAAAAAAATAGTTTATAAAAAAAATATGCTATTAGCAAAAAATGTTGTTGGAAATAGTTGTCTTCTTTGTAGTTTTGTAAAAAGATATTTAAGAATATGGAAACTTCGTCCGGAATAATGAGCATGGTTTATGAGATAAAAAAGAAATGCTTACAGGCTGATCAGCGGTTAATGGAAGAGCTGAATATTTCAGAGTCAGAATTAAGTTTCTTCTCAGCTTTAGATAATTGTCAGGGGATTAGCAGTCCCGAATTGGCAAAAAACATGGGACTTTCCCTCTCCCGTATTAGCCGTGTAGTCGATAAATTGGTGGTAAATGGGTATCTTGACAGAAATACTGACACTACCGACCGTCGGGCGATAAAACTTTGTCTTACTCCAAAAGGAAAGGCGGTCCGCTCAAAAATTGATAAGGCCAGAAACGAATGTGAAGCCCGGTTGCTCGAAGTAATTCCTTCCGAAGATTTGGAACGATTCGGAGAGATGTTTTCGAAAATTGTTCTGAATATGTAAAGTCTGCTGGCTATCCTTCAATTAACTTTAAATTTTCCCGCGCTATTCGATTTTAGCAAATCATTAAACATTATGATATATTATTTTTTCTGCTTTCGCCACCAATTTCGATTCCGTTATAACTAAAGGTGGAGTTAACATTAATGGTCCCGGAATGGTTTTAGGTATTGAATATGGCAACAAAAGGGTGACCTATAGCGCCGGAGTTGATTATAACCGGATTAAACCGCGGGTAACAACATCTGGAACCGATACAAAGATAGATGTCACGGACGAATGCCTCAGTAGTAGGTCTTATATGGCATACGGAAAGTATTCCAGTGGCAAGTTAATGATGCTTTTGAAAGGCTTTTATGGACAGAATATGACTCACCTTACCGTGGTTTGCGGATATGGAGCAGCTACCTTTAACCCTGAAACCGGTAAAGAGATCTGTACTAATTATAATGGTTATACTGCATTATTGACCATTACTTATGGCAATCAATGGAAACCGGGTCTTCTTTTGGGATATCTCGGGAATCTGGGTAGCTCAGTCCCGGTAGCCAATAAAGGTGGGAAGACTGAAGTATGGGGCTAGGATTCCAATGGTTTGAATACCGGATATGTCCTTCCTTTTCGTACAGTGTTCCCAAATTCCTTTTAATGGCCGAATATGAACTGGCAAATGCGGCCTATGGAGTAGGTCAGTTTAATTATAACGATGGATTATATGCTGATACTCATTTAGCAATAAATAATGGATTAAGGTTAATAATGACCTGGTTTTTTTAATACTTATCCTTTATATTTGGGGTGCGGAAATCGAGGTTAATTTAAAAGTCAGAAAATGATCTGGAACGAGAAAATTGAATGTGCAAGTCGTGAGGAGATGCGGATTATTCAGTCCGAAAGATTGTGTGAAACGGTAAAACGAATTTATCACAATGTCCCTTATTACCGGAAAAAAATGCAGGAGGTTGGGCTTACCGCTAATGATATACACGATATAGACGATCTTGCCAAACTTCCTTTTACCACTAAAATCGATTTGCGTGATAATTATCCATTTGGATTATTTACGGTTCCGATGTCTGAAATTGTGCGGCTGCATGCGTCTTCAGGAACCACGGGTAAACCAACCGTTGTCGGTTATACCCGGAAAGATATCCAGATGTGGGCCGAGGTGGTGACCCGCTCGCTTTGTATGGCTGGAGTTCATCGAAACGATATTGTCCAGATTGCTTATGGATACGGACTATTCACAGGCGGTTTGGGATTACATTATGGCACCGAAAACCTGGGCGCTTCTGTCATTCCGATTTCAGGGGGGAATACAAGCAAGCAAATTCAGTTAATGGAGGATTTTGGCAGTTCTGTCCTTTGTTGCACCCCGTCGTATGCCCTGAATATTGCCGAGGTGATGAAAGAGATGAAGGTTGATATTAAAGACCTGAAACTCAGAGTTGGCATATTTGGTGCAGAACCTTGGTCGGAAGCAATGCGAAAGGAGATCGAAACAAAATTAAGAATTAAAGCCATAGATATTTACGGATTGAGTGAAATTGTTGGTCCCGGGGTCTCATGTGAGTGTGAGGACCAATGTGGCATGCACGTCAATGAAGATCATTTTCTCCCTGAGATTATCGATCCCGAGACTTTACAACCTGTTGCGCATGGAGAAATCGGAGAACTTGTGTTTACTACGATTACGAAGGAGGGGATTCCGTTGATCCGATACCGGACACGTGATCTTACACGCCTGGTTTACGACAAATGTACCTGCGGCAGGACCCTTGTGAGAATGGAAAAATGCAAGGGTAGAAGCGACGATATGTTGATCATCAGGGGTGTAAATGTGTTCCCGTCACAGGTTGAAACCGTATTGTTGAATATGAGTGAAGTAGAACCGCACTACCTGATTATTGTCGATCGGGAGGGAACGCTCGATATGATGTCGGTAATGGTGGAGGTTCAGGAGCAATTTTTCTCCGATGAGATTAAAAAACTTCAGGAACTCCGGCTGAAGATTACACGAAGTCTCGAAAGTGTTCTTGGAATTTCAGTGAACGTTAAGCTCGTTGAGCCAAAGACCATTGAAAGGACTGCCGGCAAAGCCCAAAGGGTGATCGATAACCGGAAAATTTAGAAACATGAGAAAGACTTTTGATACAACCGCTCTGGATATTTGTAAAACATTTTCTCAGTTTAGACAAAATTGATTATGAATATAAAAATTCAACGCAATGTTAATAAAACAATTATCCATCTTTCTGGAAAATAAATCCGGACGACTGAACGAAGTCACCCAGATATTGGGGAGTAACGGCATCAACATGTCTGCCTTCTCGGTTGCCGACACCTCTGAATTTGGTATTTTGCGGTTGATTGTATCAGATCCTGAACGTGCCTGCAAGGTTTTACGTGATAATCAGTTTTCGGTTAATCTTACCGATGTGGTTTGTCTCAACTGTCCGAATGAACCCGGTGCATTGGCCAAGGCGCTACAGATTTTGTCGGATAATCAGATTTCGATCGAGTATTTGTATGCCTATTCGATGGGCGATTCGGCCAATGTTGTTTTGAAGCCCGACCAGCTGGAGCGGTGCATCACTGTTTTGCAGGAACACAAAATGGAGCTGGTATCCGCGAGCGAATTGTATAAAATTTGAGAAAAGTAATTAAACAACATTCCAATTGGTGGGTTGGAGGTTCATGTTCGTTCTTCAACCCCCAATAAAATTGGGAGTCATTGGTCCGTCGACAGATCCATCGTTGGTGGAATTGTAATATTTTCAGACAGATTTATCTTCTGTTTTTTAGTCAATTACTTTATTAAACTCCTAATTGTCAGTAATTAAATAACTCCAAAAGGAGTTTAATGTTCGTGATCCTTAGCGAATCTGGAGGTAAAGATTGACCTTTAGAGGCCAACCTGCCAACTGGCAGGTTGAATTACTGTTTGTAACAAATGTTTTTATCATCATTAATAAACATAAGAAAAGTAATCCAAACCGGGTTGCTTTTTAGGTTATTTAAGGTAGGATGCAGGTTATATAGCCAGGCATTTTAAACAGGTGTTGAGCACCATTGATATTTTAGAAAATATTTTAAAAGCGCAATGGATACAGTTCATCGAAATACTGGAGTAATTTGTTTATGTAGTGTGATGAGCGGCATCTTCTTTCCTATTTATTGGTTTTCAGTATATACCTATAATATTTATCCCTGTGGAGGCGAGCGAAAGTTGGGAATACCAACATTGTTGGACCGCATCGCGCAAAAGAAAGTAAAAACACATTTGGAGCGCATCGTAGAACCATAGTTTCACAATGAGTTAGTGGTGCATTGCAAAACGGAGAAGCAGGCTGTTAATCTATTGTAACTTGATAGGAATCCGCTTCGAAATGCCAAACGTTTCATACACACAGGCGGTTATGCGTAATATAAAAACAGACGAACTATGTCAATGACACTAATTGCTTTTTTAAGAAAAGCAGACCAACCGACAAACGGACAAATTCAAGACACTATCCAAAAACTTGGATATGACTTTAAAATTTTAAGTGGACTTGAGAAACAAATAGACCAAGACGGACTTGAATGTAGTATTAATGGTCATCAGACATATTTTGATACTTATATTGACATTGCCAACAACACTATAACGGACAACGAAGCAGATTGGATTAAACCAGACATAACAAACCAAGATACTGCAATTTCATTTGTTTGGGGCGCGGACTTTGCGGCAGGTGCTTGTATTGGACTTATTTTAATCGCCTTGATAGACCAAAGTAATGCTTTGGTTTACTATATGGACGACCAAATGAAATACACAAGAGAATTGCTATTTGCAGAAACTTCTCAATTTCTTGCAGAACTTGACAAACAAATGAACGGAGTTCATGCAATTCTCGCTGACAATGACACAATTTCAGTTTACACTCGTGCTAGGACCGCTGACACTCATGAAAATTGTTCATCATAGGACAAAATAAAAAATGGACATCCCTCCTATAACTGAGAAAAGTTTACTGAAGATTCCAAGCCCTTTTGACGATTTTATAATAAATAAATCTTACCTTGCCAAAAATAAACAACTTAGAGTATTGTATTTAGCGATCCGATTTTGGAGGTATTGTGCGGATTTCCCGTTGGTAAAAAGAGTTGGCACTCATTAAAAAAATCGCAACATGAAACAGATTAGCTTGATTTTTTATTTAGGATTGATACTGGTTTCTTTTAGACAAAACCAGCCGCCTAATGTGAATCGCAATACGGAAGACACATCTACACTGACTAAGGCAAATTCAATGATAAAATCTACAATCGATTTAAATATTGATTACACAGATTACAAATTTAAAAATGCCAAGGAACAAGCTGATACATTAATAAAATATTATAAACTAACAATTGATAAACCGGCAGATGGGCAACATTTTGATAACATGATATTTTGTTCATTCCCAAATTCATTTGAGGCTATGCAAGAACTTTTTGGTTATAATGATTCAAAAGGAGCTGCACCGCTGTATGATTATCCACTTGGCGAAAATATTATTAAATGTTTTGGTCGATTAACAACGATTTGCAAAGACAAATACTATGATAAATATATCAATATTTGTATTAACGGGATTTGGCAGGCGGATAATATAAGAGCTGGATTTGGGATTCAAGAGAGATTCCTAAATGATGCTGAAGCAGCATGTTTAAGATTGACACTTAGAACCGATAAGGAGATAAAGAGTGTTTTTAAATTTATCTTTGATGGACCACATCCAAAAAATGATGATAATCAAAAAATATATAATCAACTTCAATCGAAGATTGATAAATTTGACAAACGATTAAGTAAGCTACTTACAGAATCATACAATCAATTGATGACAGAGGTTCATTGTGATGGAAAATAAAATTTACGAGTGCCAATAACCGCCATATTCCAAGCGGATTGCAGCAAATAGGCTACTGTATGCTTCTTGGTTAGTTTTGCACGTGGGATACAGACTTAGCTTTTATTACCCGCTCGGCACATGGCAGCGACCGTTAGCCATTATTTAAGAAAAAAGCAGACAATTAATAATAACTTTAAACAAGAAAAAATGAAAAAATTAGTAGCAGAATTTGTCGGAACCTTATGGTTAGTACTTGGCGGATGTGGAAGTGCCGTATTAGCAGCAGCATATCCTGAATTAGGTATTGGATTTGTCGGAGTTGCAATAGCTTTTGGTTTAACTGTTGTGACAATGGCATATGCTATCGGACATATTTCCGGTTGCCACCTAAACCCTGCTGTTTCTATCGGACTTTGGATAGGAGGTCGTTTTGATAAGAAAGAACTTCTTCCGTACATTACAGCCCAAATATTGGGAGGAATTGCCGGTGCAGGTATTCTTTATGTAATTGCAACTGGTAAAGCAGGATTTGAAATTGGTGGATTTGCCGCTAATGGGTATGGAGAACACTCCCCGGGTGGATATAGTCTTATTGCTGCTTTGGTGACAGAAATAGTAATGACCTTTATGTTTTTAATTATCATTTTGGGCGCAACACATTCAAAAGCAGCCAAAGGATTTGCAGGATTAGCTATTGGGCTTGGTTTGACACTTATTCACTTAATAAGCATTCCTGTAACCAACACTTCTGTTAATCCTGCGAGAAGTATTAGTCAGGCCATATTTGCACAAGGCTGGGCATTAGAACAACTTTGGCTATTTATTGTGGCACCAATTGTAGGAGCTATCCTGGCAGGATTTATTTATAAAATGATTTCACCAGAAATAGAATAAAAACAATGGTAACAGGCGTTTGGCACAATGTCGGGTGAAGTGGTTAATTGAACACTCTCCCTAGTGTCAACTTTTGGTGTGTATTGACAGTTTTGTGCTCCGAAATCCGCCACTGCGCCAAACGCCAAAACGTTATGGCCAATAGTGAAAAAAGAACCGAACTACACTATTTTATAGAATTTGTCAGAGGATAATTCTTAAGAAAACTGATTTCAAAACGGTGCAAAGAGCACGGAATCAACAAGTAGAAACAGTGAGCCATTTTCAGACTCACT
Organism: Prolixibacteraceae bacterium; assembly: GCA_963675995.2. Taxonomy (GTDB): domain Bacteria; phylum Bacteroidota; class Bacteroidia; order Bacteroidales; family Prolixibacteraceae; genus JAAFHB01. The sequence continues at coordinate 2,041,689 of CAXXIY010000001.1, forward strand.
GTTAGCTGTTTTAAATATTTGATAAAAAAGGAGACTTCCTGATAAATGCTTCAGAAGAAATTTGTTCTATGAGAAAATATGCTAAATCAGTTGCACTGATTTTATCTCCAGAACAATCTTTTAAATCAACATTAACTTGACTTCGGTCATCTGTTTGTTCAATTAGGGGCAGTCTTACCAAAGTCCAATCAATGTTGCTATTAACAAGAATATCATATTCCAATTGTTTGTCTGTAGTAGAAATTGGATAGTTTTTTTTCATCCAATCAGTACCAAATGTAGTTTTGGGAGATTTATTATCAAAAGGTGTATCAACATTTAACCCTGTAGTTAAGATATATCGATGCACATTGCATTCCTTCATAGCTTTAATTACATTAGTTGTTGATTGACTGAAAATTGTAGGTTCGCTTGGAGGAACACCTAGACCTAAAGTACTAATAACGGCTTGACAATCCTCAATCAGAGAATGTATAGAACTAAAATTAGTCACTTCGCCTTTAATGACTTCAATAAGAGAGCTTTTAATTTGGAAATTATCGGGATTTCTGAGAAGAATTTTAAGTTGAAAGCCTTGATATATAAGTTGATTGACAAGGTATTTCCCCGATTTGCCAGTACCGCCAATTATAGCGGTTTTTATTTTTTGGTTCATTTTTGTCTTTATAAAATTTTAAAATAGGATTAAACGTTCGCGTTTTCATAAGAAAATCCGAACTAATCGAAACAGACAGAAGAGATTTACTTTCCGTCTTCGATAGAATCAATATTTTATAAAGAGATTTTAATGGCGCAAAAGTAAGAAACATAATGAAAGTGTACAAGTTGAAGATAAAGAAAATACGAAAAAAGATCTTAACTTTATGATTTTCAAATATATACGTGCTTTACAAATTTATAATTATCTGGTTGGAAAGTAACACGAATATATTGCATTGAAACAGCTAACGAGAAAACGACAGAAGAAAACGATAACTACAGGCCATAATAAATAGGAATATGAGCGGCGAGCAACGCCCAGCGATTTTCACCGGTTGAACTACACGCGCCGGGATCGGAGCTATGGTTCTGAGCCTACCGAAGTATGTACTTAATGACCGTTTTGTTAATGTACGCTTACTCTGTACCCGCAAAGCAACCTGATGATCCGGTTTATAGACCACTTATTCAGATTAAGGGGGAAAAATGAAAAAAAGAGATCTTAGGAATATTTAACGTTCTTACCATGAGCGCGAAGCGTAAATAAGTCAAAAATCCGGTGACATTATATAGGCTACGTCATTCATAAGCCATCCATTTATTGGAAACCGGCACTGACCTGCGATATATTCAGGAACTACTAAACTGTCAGAGCAGTAAGACAACTGAACAGTATACTCCTATAACTGAAAAAAGTTTACTGAAGATTCCAAGACCTTTTGACGATTTGTAACAAAATAAATCTTACATTGTTAAAATTAGCAACGGCGAGTACTGTATTTAGCAATCCGATTTTGGAAGTTTGTACGGATTTTTCGTTGGTATAAAAGAGCAGCAATTTTAGAAAAAAAAGAAGATGAAAACTCATTTGACAATTTTAGCTCTTATATTAACTCTTATTTCCTGTGAGATAAAACACGCAGAAACAACTAAAGAGACAATAAAACTGGACTTTGGAATTATTAATATCAAAATAGACACTTTTAATATCTCGACAGTTGGTAGTTTTGAAAAGGTAACATTATACCACGACAAATTTTATCTTGTTTTCGAAAAACCTGACAGTTATAATGGCAAACCAAAAAGAAAAATAATTATAGTCGATTCTGTTGGCAATAAAATTGGTAAAGTATCTGTACCAAAAGACGAATTGGAAGACATTACCTATTTTGATTTTGGAATTGAAAATGACAGTCTGTTTATAAAAAAAACACATTCTTCTTCTGAATCAACATTTGTGTTAGATGAAAAAGAGAGTAAATTAAAGGCTACAAAAGTTAGATTGCTAACACAATATAAAGACGATGAACATTTTGTCTATGTAATTGACAGAGGAGAATTTGGTAGTGGGACATTTTTTAAAAATACGAAAACATTGTGGACAGGCAGAATTAATACTGGCTGTTTGAATTCGACTCCAGCAATAATAAATAAAATTGATTCAAACTATTACATTTCAAATTCTAGTACGTTCTTAGAAGGATACGCTCGCATATTAAAAGTCAACTATTTAAAATCATTTAAAGAGTCTCCGTTCATTTTTGATAAAAATCAATACATTAGTAACAAAGGTGTTGAAATAGCATTGGATTCAGCTAGAATGTATATGTCAACTTGCTTTGTCAAAGAAAAAAAACTCTTATGTATTTATACTGTAGAAAACAAAACTTATTTAGGTGAGATTTTAAATAAGAATGTAAAACAACTGTATGAATTTAAATTTAAATTTAGTGCATTTCTAAACTCGCAACTTGAAAATGGGAAACAGATTCTTTCCGTTTATTTCTATGAAAACAAAAAAAATGGAATAATGACAATCGACAAAAACAATTTAGAATTCCATATATTAAACTAAAAAAACTGCTGCTAATAATAAGAAGGAATAGGAGCAGCGAGCAACACCCAGCGATTATTCCAGGTTGAACTACACGCGCCGGGATCGGAGCTATGGTTACTGAGCCTGCCGAAGTATGCACTTAATGACCGTTTAGTTAATGTACGCTTACGCTGTCCCCGCAAAGCAACCTGTTGATCCGGTTTATAGACCACTTATTCAGCTTAAGGGAGAAAACCGAAAAAAGAAATTCCTTGGGATATTTAATGTTCTTATCATGAGCGCGAAGCGTAAATAAATCAAAAAGTCGGTGACATTACAATGGCTACGTCATTCATAAGCCATCCATTTATTGAAAACCGGCACTGTACATATTCCGGAGCATACCCACCCACTTTAGAATAGAAACATTTCAGTTTTAAATTGAAAGTAGACCATTCAAAACCACGTTTTTCATTTCCGTTTGCCCCAAAAGCAGGCTTCAAACAGGATGAAAACACAAAAATCTGTTACAAAACAATCCAAATTCCGGAGCATACCCGGTCAATCGGACCTTTTTCCGGAGCATACCCGTTCACCCTATTTTGGGAGGTCGGAAAATATCACTTTTCCGGAGCATGTCCGTTCACTTTATGGGTTTAGTAGTTTTGTTATTAGTACTTTCCGGAACATGCCCATTCACGGATTGAGATTTTTCCTTTTCCGGAGCATATCCGTTCACTTCAATGTTCACCCGTACCTTTGCAGCTTAAAAATCGCCCAACAAAACAAAGGTACTATGGCAGGAAAATCAACAAGTATGAGTAAAATAAAACAAGTTCTCCAATTGAGCGAGAACGGCGTGTCGAACCGTCAAATCGCCAGGGATTTGGATATAAACAAAGAGACTGTAAATAATTATGTTCGGTTCTTTGGGGGTGATCCATTGTCGCTCAAAGAGGTATTAAAAATGGAAGATCCGGAACTTGAGGCCCGCTTCAGGGCTGGGAATCCGGCATATACGGATTACCGTCATCAGACGTTTTTGGATGAGTTGACAGACTTTAAGACCTCCTTAGGACATAAGCATGTGACGCGTTTTTTGGTGTGGCAGGATTACATAGCCAGGCATCCTGACGGTTATCGTAAGTCACAGTTTTTCCATCACTTAAAACAACAATTAGCAGCCACTGCGCCTACTACCGTGTTGAGTGATACATATGTACCTGGCGAGAAATTATTTGTCGATTTTGCTGGAGATACGTTGGAATATGCAAATACAGAAACAGGAGAAATGATTAAAGTACAGGTATTTGTGGCATGTTTACCTTACACGGATTATGCCTTTGCTTTGTGTATTCCCTCACAAAGAGTAGAAGATTTTCTATATGCTATTTCCAAGTGTATGGAAGCCATAGGAGGTGTACCTAAGATTTTGGTAACAGACAACCTTAAGTCGGCTGTAATTAAGGCGGATAAGTATGAGCCAACGTTGAACAAAGCGTTGGAAGATATGGGCAATCATTATCGTTTTGTAACCATCCCTTGCCGCCCTTATTCTCCTACACACAAGGCATTGGTAGAGAACCAGGTGAAGATTATTTACAGGCGGGTATATGCCCGCCTTCGCAACACGACCTTTTATTCATTGGAGGATTTAAACGAGGCAGTATCGCAGAAAATGCTTGAACACAATCAGACACGGATGCAGCAACGGCCTTATAGTCGTGAAGAACAATTCTTTGCCGTTGAAAAGAATACGCTGTCACCTTTGCCCGAACAACTTTATGAAATGAAACTTACGTGCGATTTACAGGTTCGCAATGATGGATTCGTTTATTTGGCGCGTGACAAACACTACTACTCGGTTCCATTTGTCCACATTGGAAAGCGTAGCCATGTTATTTACACCCGCACATTGGTGAAAATCTTTGTAAATAATGAATTAGTGGCTACACATGAGCGCCACTTAGGCTTTGGGCATACGCACAAAAAAGAACATCTGGCATCCAATTCCAACGCCATTTTGAGCCGTTCTGCTGAGTATTATCAAGAAAAAGCGGATAAGCATAGTACTGTATTCAGGCAGCTTGTATCAGACATGTTTCTGGATTTGGAACAACGGCAGATTCCCCCCGAGTTCAAATACAAAACCTGTGATTATATGCTTTCGATAGGCAGAAAAACATCAATAGCCGATTTTGAACAAGCCTGCCAGATCGCTATCCAAAACAGGTCATACTCGGGCAAGTTTTTACAAAATGTGATCAGCAATCTCAAGATGGCTAAATTACAAGATGAAAGCAAGAACCGCATTAATCCACAGCCAACTAATCATGAAAATATGCGGGGAAACTCTTATTATAAATAACCATTTTAATAAAACATTGTATGCAAGAAGAAATTGAAAAATCGCTTCACAAGCTTAAGCTTCCCGGGATGGCAGATTGCTGGACATCCCTTTGTGAGACACGCAGAGCCGACAAACTCTCACTCAGAGATGGACTGCAACTTATGTTGCAAACCGAACAAGACACCCGAAAAACAAACCGTATTGCCCGACTACTCAAAGAAGCTGTGTTTCCATATCCGGCTTCGCTTGAGGAGCTTGATTATAATACCGCCAGAGGTGTTGACGCAACGACAGTGGCGCAGTTGGGTACGTGTGAATTTGTTCGTAATGGACAAACAATCGTGATTAACGGACCTACCGGAACAGGAAAAACCTATTTGGCCGTTGCACTGGGTGATAGGGCATGCAGGCTGGGATTTAATGTCGTGTTCTTCAACATGCAAAAGTTATTGGATCGAATCAAACTCGAACGATTGCAGGGACAGGAAATCCGATTCCTGGAAAAACTCTCACGCGTGGATATGTTAATCATAGATGACTTTGGTATGAAAGCATTACAAGGACAACAACAAAATGATTTTGAGCAAATTGTTGACGACAGATATCGGAGAAAAGCATTGATAATATCCAGTCAGCTTCCAGTCAATGATTGGTATGCTGTTATTGGTAATGAGCTGATTGCTGAAGCCTGTTTAGACAGAATCGTTCATAAATCAGTGCGTTTTCAATTAACCGGAGAAAGTTTACGCAAAAAATATTAATGTTACATTTGCCTAATCGTTTTTGAACAAACAGTGAACGGACATCACCGGAAAACGTGAACGGGTATCACCGGAATATGTAGCACTGACCTGTGAAATATTCAGGAACTGCCAGGTTATCAGGGCGGTAAGACAACTGAACGGTATACTCCTATAACTGAGAAAAGTTCACTGAAGATTCCAAGCCCTTTTGACGATTTGTAACAAAATAAATCTTAAATTGCCAAAAATAGGCTACGGCGAGTACTGTATTTAGCAATCCGATTTTGGAAGTATTGTACGGATTTTCCGTTGGTATAAAAGAGCTATGGGTCATTAAAAAAAACAAGCAAATGGGCAGATTGATAATCTTTTTTATATTGTTTTCAACATGTGCTTTTGGACAACGATCCGATCTTTATCGCATTGATAGGAAATTGATTGCTGATACGACATTCCAGATAGACGAAGATTCATACAATAATGTTTTGACTTTGGAAAAGGTATTATTACCACGAATGTATAATAGAATTACTTATCCTGAAATTGCTAGAGAAAATGCGATTGAAGGCAAGGTCATTGTTCAAGTCGTTGTTGATCAAAAAGATTTTAAATATAAAATTGTAAAATCTGATAATGATTATTTAAAAGTTCCTGTTGTTGAATATTTTGATCGTTTGGATAAATATGTAATAGACCAGATTAGTCCTTCTAAGGGATTTTTTATTATTTATATACCGATAGAATTTAAAATTCAAAAAGATCAATTCTCTGAGAATTTAAGGAAATATAATTCATTGACAATTGAAGCAAAAGATATTGCAAAACAATCTGATATAATAAAGCATTGATTAATAAAAATTAACGACCCATAATAAGAAGGAATAGGAGCGGCGAGCAACGCCCAGCGATTATTCGGTGGTGAACTACACCCGCCGGGATCGGAGCTATGGTTACTGAGCCTACCGAAGTATGTACTTAATGACCGTTTTGTTAATGTACGCTTACGCTGTCCCTGCGAGGCAACTTGTTGATCCGGTTTATAGACCACTTATTCCGCTTAAGAAGGATAACGAAAAAAAGAAATTCCTTGGAATATTTAACGTTCTTACCTGAGCGCGAAGCGTAAACAAATAATTCCGCTGAGACAAAAAGCTGTTTGAGCGAAGCCGAAGGCGGAGTGAGTTCTTTTTGTCAGGTCTTTTTTGGTTACTTTTTGTGACGACAAAAAGTGACAAAGAAAGAAAAGTTGAAGTTGACCACCCGGAGTTCATGCAATGCTCGCTGACAATGACACAATGACATTTTACACTCGTGCAATAGTTGCTGACAATGACATTCAGAAGATTTTAAAAAATGCATTTACCAAGGGAGGGATCAAAAAGCAGGTGACATTACCTTGGCTATGTCATTCGTATACCACCCATTTATTGGAAATCGGCAATGACCTGCGAACTATTCAGGAACTACCAGGGCATCAGAGCAGTAAGACGACTGAAGGGTATACTCCTGTAACTGAGAAAAGTTTACTGAAGATTCCAAGCCCTTTTGACGATTTGTAACAAAATAAATCTTACATTGCTAAAAATAAACTACGGCGAGTACTGTATTTAGCGATCCGATTTTGGAAGTATTTTACGGATCCGTTTGTATAAAAGAGTTAGGCACAAGCGAAAAAAAAATCAACGACAACGGTATTTTGCGTCATAAGGACAAGAAAAGCTCCTCACAAAACAACACATTTGCAAGCCCCGTCACACAAACCGTTACTTCAGCTTGCAAAAGAGTTGTTTTCTTGCCAAAGCTCCCGTGCCAACCCACCACCCCAAAACAAGTTGATAAATTTTTGATTTTTTATCTTAAAAAACGAGATGATAAATCAGAATGATTATTTTAGCAGACTGAAAAATATATTTTATAAATGAACAGAATTAAAGAAGTACTGGAGGAGAAAGGAATAAAGCAAACCTGGTTAGCTGACAGGCTGGGTAAAAGCTATAACATGGTTAATGCCTATGTACAAAACAGGCAGCAACCCAGACTGGAAGTATTTACCGAGATTGCTAAGATATTGGATGTGGATATTAAAGACTTAATTGTTTCAACTAAGCCAAATAGTTATGAATAAAGATTTCACTTGGGTAATAACGCATGAACAATTAGTTACCTATTTAGAATCAAAAGAAAATTCTCAAATAGAGCTTATTGATTTGTTAAAATCAGTTGGAATACAACCATTTAATGATAAATTAGGCCCTGATAGCCACGATGTTGAATTGGATGAAATAGACCCTTTTACATTTTTCTGTTATATCTATAAATATGGCAGTAAAAAAAGGCTGGAATTACTCCAAGAAATAGCAAAAAAACTATTGATTGAAATACCATATGGAGAAAAAGGACTTCCGTCGGCGCAAGCACAAAAAGTTTGGTTGTTTCCTTATAAGTTTGCACGAACCAATAATGAAGTTCCCAGATTATGGAATTTCTTTAAAAAAGCATTGACTAATACTATAACAGATTTGGATTTCTCTGACATATTAAAAATAAATAGTATTGGAAGAACAAAGATAACTGAAGCGTTATTTTATATTAAACCAGAAAAATATTTACCAATAAATGGCCCAACAAAATCTTATATAGAAGAGGAGCTAAAAATTTCTCCAAATTTTAATTCTTTTACAGAATATACTTCTATACTAAATCAAATAAAAGAAAAGATAAATGTTCCTTTTTATGAATTGTCATATCAAGCTTGGGTATGGAATAATAGAAATGATATTAAGAATAACTCATTAAAATATTCTGAACAGTTAATTACTTTCATAGAACAAGCTAAAACAGATAATCTAAAGACGAAACATTATATTAACCAATATAAAGGAACTACAGTAAAAGTTAGTTTTGGTCAAGGTGTTACTGCTAGAGTTCCATGGATTTCATTTTTAAAAGAACCAAATACCACAAGTAATGGAATTTATCCTGTTTATTTATTTTATAAAGATTTGAATAAACTAATTCTTGCATATGGTATTAGTGAAACAAATAAGCCAAGTGCCAGTTGGAGTATTCAAAATCCCAAGTCTATTTCAGATTATTTTGAAGAAAACAATATTGGTAGGCCTGACCGGTATGGTGCATCATACATATACAAAGTATACGATGTTGAAAATCTTCCAGATAAACAAATAATTGACGATGACTTAAATAAATTAATAGAATCTTATTTGAATAATACTGAACAGATAAATACAGAAAAGAAAGAATCTATGACTTTTGATAGACATTTTTTTATTGATTGTTTAGAAAATGCTGGTTTTTTGTTAAATCCTAAATTGGTAACACGTTTCATCTCTTCTCTTATAACAAAACCTTTTGTCATTCTATCAGGCCTTTCAGGTTCCGGGAAAACGAAACTTGCACAAGCTTTTGCTCAGTGGATTTGCCAGGATGATAGCCAGTATTGTTTAGTACCTGTTGGTGCCGACTGGACCAACCGTGAACCTTTATTGGGTTATCCGAATGCATTAAAACCCGATGAATATATTAAACCTGATAACGGAGCTTTGGATTTAATTATTCAGGCAAATAAGCATCCGGAATTGCCTTATTTTTTAATTCTGGATGAAATGAATCTGAGCCATGTGGAACGGTACTTTGCCGATTTTTTAAGTGTAATGGAATCGAAAGGTGAAATTTCACTTTTTGCTGAAGGTGCCGTAAATAATGGTGTTCCTTCTAAACTTATATTGCCTGCCAATCTATTAATAATAGGCACAGTAAATATCGACGAAACCACCTATATGTTTAGCCCCAAGGTACTTGACCGGGCCAATGCTATTGAATTCAGAGTTGCGAAAAATGAAATAGAAGCCTTTTTTGCCAACCGGAAAGAGGTTAATATGGATAAGCTCAGAACAAAGGGAGCAGCAATGGCTCAAAGTTTTTTGAAAATGGCAGAAAAAAGAGAGTTCATAGAACAGGATTTAACCACAATACATAAAACACTGGTCAGTTTCTTTGAACAATTAAAGAAAACCGGAGCTGAATTTGGTTACCGCAGTGCTACCGAAATAATACGACTGATTAACCAATTAACAATTATTGATTCAGATTTGAGTGAAGAAGAAAAGCTTGATATTTCCATTATGCAAAAGCTTTTACCCAAGCTTCACGGTTCACGTCGTAAGCTTTGTCCGGTATTAATTACTTTAGGTAGCTTTTGTGTAGATAACTCAAAAATTGATAATATAGAAAAGGCTGTTTTTTCAGCTGAGGATTTTGATTTTGAATCCGATGGAGTGATTTTCCCTATATCACTTGAAAAAATCACACGTATGTATAAAGGTGTTGTTGAAAACGGTTTTGCCAGTTATGCTGAGGCTTAAATTATGGAATCTAAACCATCAGTAAATATAAATCTCGACCACATTGAACAGGGACTTCAACTTATCATCGATAATAAAGTTGATGAGACTTTGTTTATTGCAAATGATGCGTTAAACAATGGTGAGGCTGTTTATCAACTTATAGAAGGCTTTACTTATGATTATGAGTTTAAACAATCGGGCTATGAATTTAAAAAAGACTTGATTGTTCAACCTCATTCGCGCAATAAGCATTTAGGAACAATCTCTCCAAATATTTATGTTGGCACTTTAGTTTTACCCGTTTTTAAAAACAATAAGGAGGTCGGTAAGGTTGAAGTGGAAGTTCAATCGCTAAAATCGGGTTACCGAGACGATTACCGTGATATGCTTGAGCTGATTACCGAAAAATGTACCGACTTGCTGATGCAGGCCAATTCACCTGTATCGCACAATTTCGAGACTGACTTTGAAAAAGACAATGAAACCCTGTATCAGAAATTTGCTTTTATAAAATCGATCATAGCAACCGATGAATTTGCAGAATCAGTTCACCGAATAGTTTCCTCTCCTGTAACGCAATGGAAAGAAACAGTCGAACAAAAGGATATCAGAAATATACGTCGGTTTAAAAATTCAAATATCAAAGAACTCATAACAGGAAGTAATCGGACCACGTTACCCGAAAATCATTACCTGCTAAAATATGGGTTACAGAGTCTGCCCGGGAAAATATCTGCAGTACGAAAGTCAGATACCGTAGATACTCCTGAAAACAGATTTGTAAAATTCGCTTTAGAAAGTTTTTTGAAATTTTGTTCCGATATCAATAAAAAAGCCGCACCGGAAACCAGATTATGGAATGAGTCCGGTTTATTAGAAAAGGAACTCGAATCATTTTTACATCATTCTGTTTTTAAAGAAATATCACACCCCGAAACATTAAGGTTAAACAGTCCGGTGTTACAGCGTAAAGAAGGGTACCGTGAGGTATTACGGGTTTGGTTAATGTTCGATCTCGCAGCAAAACTGATCTGGAAAGGTGGAGAGGATGTATATAGCGGGGGGAAGAAGGATATTGCTACACTTTATGAATACTGGTTGTTTTTTAAATTGCTCGATTTGTTTAAATCTATATTTGAAATAGAACCCAAAGAAATTTCAGATTTAATTAAGGTAACTCCTGATGGTCTTAATCTTCAGCTTAAACAAGGTACACATACCGCATTAAGCGGAGTTTTTAATACAGGTACCCGAAGGTTAAATGTTCGTTTCAATTATAACAGGTCGTTTATCGGACAAAAAGATTTCCCCTTATCAGGCAGCTGGACAACAACAATGCGACCCGATTACACCTTATCATTCTGGCCTTTTGGAATATCAGAAAAAGATGCGGAAAATCAGGAACTTATTGTACATATTCATTTTGACGCAAAGTACAAAATAGCAAGCCTGACTGATTTGTTAAATAAAGAATCAACAGAAGATATTGATTCAGAAAAAGAAGAAAACAGAAAAGGCATATACAAGAATGCAGATTTATTAAAAATGCATGCGTATAAAGATGCTATTCGCAGAACCGGCGGAGCATATGTATTATACCCTGGCGATACTTCAGTAAAGAAAAAGGGATTTCATGAAATTATACCTGGTTTGGGGGCTTTTCCTGTTCGTCCGTCGAAAACAGATGACGGAATAAGTGAGCTTAAAGAATTTATACTCGAAGTCATTCACCACTTTGTAAACAGAGCATCTCAGCGTGAGAAAATTGCTTATCGCACGTATGATGTTTATAAAAATAAACCACAAAAGGAAGACGAAGTAAACGAAGCGTTACCAGAAACTTATGGTAAAAACAGAAGCCTGATTCCGGATTATACCTTTGTGCTAGTTGGATTTTATAAAAAAGATAATCTTGACTGGATTATTAAAAGTGGTTTATATAATGCACGTGCTGAGAGTGACAGAGGTTCATTAAGATTAGGCCCTAGAGAATCAGGAGCTAAATATTTGTTATTACATACGTCTGGTGAGACAAAAACAGGCAGGATATTAAAAATTACAGAAACCGGCCCTAGGGTGTTTTCAAAACAAACATTGATTAGTAAAGGTTATCCGACAGAACCATCTCAAAACTATTATTTGGTTTATAAAATTCAAGAGATTTCAGATACAGAATTAATGAATCAGGAATGGGATATAACCTTGCTTGAGAAATACCGACAAGGCAGGGGTTCTGCATTACCATTTTCAGTAACATTGTCTGAATTGATGAAAACAAAAATAAAATAATATGCTCACACGTCGCATCCATACACATAGGCAAGTCGCACAAAAAGCCAATACACAAACCAAAACTTGCCAAAGAATATGCCTGCCCCAACGCACGAGGAGAATGCGCGCAAAATTGATTGATAATGAGATAAATAAAATTTGCCAATGCCTAACAAACGGTCATAAAACATAGCGGCTTCAGTGATAATTTAAGTCTAGTAGCCCGCTAGTAAGGTCAGTAACGGGTGATAGGTTCGCAGCCTGTACTCCGCTACGTTTCATAGTGTGCCGAGAAGCAGGACATCGGCGAATAAAGTTCTGCATGCTGTAATCAAGATGGAGGAACTGGATATCTGACGGATGAGCCTCCGGTGTCGCCTTACAGGAGGGGGCATCAAACCGCCTAAAGGTGCTGTGGTAAAGAGCTATGGTGCTGAGCGTTTAGGTTAAGACTGGCACCATGAGTGCCGGTTGGTAAGAATAAAGGAGTTGAACGCAAGTGAACCCTTGATGAGGAGTCGAGAAGTTGCCACATCCTGTCAAAAGCTACGGAGTATGTGACGGAGTGATAAGTTTAGCGGTCACCTGTTTACTGGCTAAACGGCAGGTGTCTTTACAGAGGGCAAGAACTTTATTCAGGCTTGGTTATGGAACTCGGGAACCAGCATGTCGATGCCAAGGGAAGGGCACAACGGGATCAACCCGGAGGCCATAAACCGAAACGGTATGCTGGGACGGATTGCCCCGTAGTAGTTGCGAAGCGATTGTAATGAAAGCAGAGCGAAGGGGGCAAGTTATACAGGATCATAACATCGAACAACTTGCAAGAGGATGACTTTATGGAATGAGACAAAATCGGTACCGGTAAGCAAGGAACAAGTGTGGAATGCTTACAAGAAAGTGCGCTCCAAAGCAGGAAGTGCAGGGGTCGACGGTATTAGCATGGAAGAATACGATGCCAATAGGTCGGCACACCTGTACAAACTGTGGAACAGGATGGCCTCGGGCAGTTATTTCCCGCCGCCGGTAAAAGAAGTGGAGATCCCCAAGAAAGACGGCAAGATGCGCAAACTTGGTATCCCCACCATCAGCGACCGTGTGGCACAAATGGTTGTGAAAGACTATCTGGAACCAAGGTTCGAAAAGATTTTCAGCCCCCATTCGTACGGCTACCGACCTGACAAGAATGCACATGGGGCATTGTCTGCGGTACGGGAAAACGTAAGGATGCTGGATTGGGCAATCGACCTCGACATCAAAGGGTTTTTCGACAACATTGATCACGGGAAACTGATGCTGGCGGTAAAGAAGCATGTCCAGGAAAGGTGGTGCATTATATACATCGAAAGGTGGCTGCAAATGCCCGTGCTTACCAAAACGGGAGAACTGAGGCAGAAGCAGGGCAAAGGCACGCCACAGGGCGGGGTAATAAGCCCGTTACTGGCAAACCTGTTCCTGCATTACGCCATGGACAAATGGCTGGAGCAAACCCACTCGGCAGTAAGGTATGTGCGTTATGCCGATGATGCGATACTGCACTGCAAGAGCAAAGTACAGGCCGACTATGTATTACGCAATTTGAACAAACGGATGAAAGCGTGCGGATTGGAGCTGTACCCCGAGAAGACGAAACTGGTCTATTGCCGCGATCACCGCAGGCAGGGCGACCACCCAACGGTGAAGTTCGATTTTCTGGGTTATTCATTCCAGCCGCGCACAGCAAAGTCGAAAAGAGATGGTGCATTGTACCTTGGTTACGACTGCGCCATCAGCATTGGTTCAAAGAAGCGTATAGCCGAAAAGATGAGGGAACTGGAAATCGAACACCTGACGCATAAAAGCATCGTAGGAGTTGCACAGTTTCTTGAACCCTATATCAGGGGATGGATCAACTATTACGGAAAGTTTAGGTTATGGGAGATGAACCCGGTCTTTCAATGGCTGCGAAGACGGCTTGTGATGTGGGCAAGGAAAAGGTACAAGCGTTACAAAACGAGCATCAACCGGGCTTATGCCTGGCTGATGAGAGTTAAAGAACAATATCCGACACTGTTTTATCATTGGAGGGTAGGATTCACGTAATGAAACGCATAGATTTGTATAACAAGAGCCGTATGAGCCGAGAGGTTCAAGTACGGTTCTGTGAGAGGCTGAGGGGGAAGTTCCCTCGGCCTACTCGACCCCCCAGCCGTCAGACTGCGCAAAAACTTGGCTTTTCACTTTGTTGAAAATTGTTAAAACTTAGTGTTATACATGATTCCAAATTTTTTTTTTAGTTTCATATAAAATACATATATTCAAGGCATAATATAATCTGACCCAAATGCATCACATAAAAGGGCAACAACGAAACCAACTCCAGATGTTCTGCCTCGAACAGGTGGTTGCAGAGGATAGTTTCGTAAGGATCATTGACTTGTTTGTTGATGTCATAGAATTGAAAAGCTTTTGTATTAAGCATGTTGACATCAATGAAGAAGGTCCGCAACCTTACCACCCTTCCGTTTTGCTAAAGCTCTACCTCTATGTACGGCTCATATTGAAACTTCGGGTCGCCTGGTCGTGGACATCCATACTTTAATTTTCCATGTGTTACCTGTCAACCCATCATTCCCAATAAATAGTTTTTCATATGATGAATTATCAGACAGATAAAGGTAGCGATTTTTTTTAGTCCAACCATAATGCATTATTTGAAAATAAATAGTTCTGAGATCCTTTAAATTAATCGAAAATATTTTCAATCTGCATCAAAAAATTTCGTAAATTAGCTGTACCTAAAGATGTTATTCAGTAATTAAATGATTTGTGTTTTTTTATTCACTTAATCTTAAATTGCATGATATCAAATAATCTATCCTCAGGGGCCAGCACTAATGTGACCAACCTGAAATTATTAAACTCTGCCATTCTGGGGTTTGGAAACAGCTATAACCCCATCAATGCGCAAATTTCTTCTACCGCTTTACAGACTGTCCTTCTTCATGGACAAAGCGTCGTAAATGCGGTAGATATTGCCCACGCGGCAAATACAAATGCAAAAAACGCCCGGAGTAAGTCTTTCGAATCAATAAGTAAACTGGTGACACGCATTGGGAATGCGTTTAAATCAATTATCACCGATGAATCGGCAAGGACCCAAATCCGGTCACTGATCCTGTTAATTCAAAGAGGCAGGGTGAATCTTAAAAAAACAAAACCTGCCGAAAATGAGATCACGGAAGATCCAACACCAGCTCAGGCGACTACTTCGCATAAGTCGGGGTACGAAAAACAACTTGATAATTTTAGTAAATTAATTCAGTTCCTGGCCAGCTTTCCGGCATATAAACCAAATGAAGCCGATTTGACTGTTGCCGGGTTAACCGCATTTTACAACGAATTAACATTAAATTGTCAGGCAGTTATCGATACCCAGACGAATCTGGATAAGTCACGCAGAGACCGTGAAAATGTAATTTATCAGCCTGTTACCGGTTTGGTGCAATTGGGTAACGACGCCAAAAGCTATATTAAATCAGTTTTTGGTGCGGGAAGCTTAGAATACCGGCAGATTTCGAAACTTAAGTTCACAAGTTCCACCAGTTAATCATGATCAACTTGATCCTACTATTAAAGGAATATACATCTTTTTAGGAACGAGGTGCTGCGGCTACTTCCAGGGTCGCCGCAGCATTTTTAAAAATAGATAAAAGTGTCATCAAAGAGGTTGCACTTTTCGGAAGTAAACTTACAATACGCAGAAGAGAGATTAAACTTTGCAGACGAGACTATTTACTTTTCAGAAGAAAGATGACACTATTCATAAGAGATCATACATTCTTCATAAAGGGGATAAAACTTTGCAGAAGAGACCTTTCATGTTGCAGAAGATAGATGACACTTTTCAGGAGGCACAAACCATTTTTCATAAAGAGGATTAGATTCTTCAGAACTGGGATTACACTTTTCAAATATCAGACTTTAGATCTGTTACATGATTTACTCTAGAACTAAAGAAAACATGATTGACCAATTGTGATGTCATCTATTTTATAGAAAAGAATGCATTAATATTATATCATATATGACTTCGATGGAGTCAACCCTCTCTTTCATATGATCGATTTCTATAAATATACAAATCCTCCGGATTTGAAATAAAATATTTTTTCATCATTTATATAATTTCTTAGAATCATGGCTGATACATATACACAAATCTATATTCAGATTATTTTTGCTGTTCAAAACCGTAATGCACTAATAGAACAATCCTGGGAGGTGGAACTTTATAAATATATCACCGGGATTATTAAGAATAAGGGGCAAAAGATGCTTCAGATCAATGGAACACCTAACCACATTCATTTTTTTATTGGGATGAAACCCACATGCCTCCTTTCGGATTTAGTCAGGGAAGTGAAAAAATCATCAAATGAATTTATAAGAGAAAATAAGTATACCCCATATAAATTTAAATGGCAGGAAGGTTTTGGTGCCTTTTCGTATAGCCATTCCCAGTTGTCCAGTGTTATACAGTACATTGAAAAACAAAAAGAACACCATAAACACCAAACGTTCAAAGAAGAGTATTTGGCATTTATGGCAGCTTTTGAAATCGAATTTAAAGATGAATATTTGTTTGAATGGATTCCCGATTAAAAGCCTTGGGGATGAAAGATATTTATTGATTTGTTTGGAAATATTCTGCAATAAAAGTTTTGGACCTCAGAGAGGTCATATATTTATAGAAATGGATGATTGTAAAGACTACGACCCTGGCCAGGGTCGCATATAATTTTCAATAATTCAGTTACTACAAACATTATATCCCAAAGGGACAAAATATTAATCAACATCAAATTACCTGAGGTTTATCCGTCAAAATTTCCAAATGAGATCCCCCAAAATGTCTTAATTACCTTAATTGTGTATCAAATACCGGTTTTTCAGGGATTTTTTTTACCTTGCGTCCAAAATTATTGAGTCAGAATAAATAAAATTTTCGAGTGAAAAAAGTTTCTATTCAAGGGATAAAGGGTTCGTTTCATGAGGACGCAGCCCGGCACTATTTTACCGATGAGATTGAGATCGTAGAGTGTAAATCGTTTCGTAATGTTTGCGAACAGATTGATTCAGATAAGGTTGATTTTGCAGTTATGGCAATTGAGAATTCAATTGCTGGAAGTATTCTTCAGAATTACTCCCTGATTCGCGATTATCATCTGCGTATCATTGGCGAGATATATATCCATATTCAGATGAACCTGATGGTCCTTCCCGGAGTGAGGAAAAAGGATATTAAGGAGATTTATTCACATCCTGTGTCATTTCTTCAGTGCGCCGAATATCTTGAGAAGTATTTCCCCAAAGTTGAAACCAGGGAGCTAGGCGATAATGCAGCCGTTGCCAAACTGATCGCCAAAGAGAAGATCACCTATGCTGCAGCGATCAGTAATGTAAGATCGGCTGAACTTTATGGTCTTGAGATCCTTGAAAAGGGTATTGAAAGCAATAAGAAAAATTATACCCGGTTTCTGATTCTTGCGAAACATGCCGACTCAACAATAAGTGCCAATAAAGCTTCAATCTGTTTTGAAGTTGGTCACTTTCATGGTGCTTTGGCTAAAGTTTTGAATACATTTGCGGAGCATGAAATTAACCTGACCAAAATACAATCGTTGCCGATCATTGGAAAACCAAACGAATACTCGTTTCATGTCGATGTGGAATGGGACTTGATTGAAAACTATGAAAAGGCAATACACATGGTACTTAAAAATGTCTCCAGTCTTGCAATATTAGGGGAATATGTAAGGGGAGAAGTTGCAATACATAACCAATAAATATATAGTTATGAGTAAGATGGCTATTTTTTTCGGACCAGAAAAGGGCTCTGTTCACCGGGTTGCCAAATTATTGGCATCAAAAATGGAGAATCTAAAACCGGATCTGATCCTTGTTAATGAGGCGACAGCTGAAGATTTGGAACGTTATGATACGATCATCTTCGGAATCTCAACAATCGGTCGTGATACCTGGGACCAGAAGTTCGGAAACGTCGATTGGTCAAAGTTTATGCCCACAGTTACAGCATTTGATTTCACTGGTAAGAAAGTGGCTGTTTTTGGGTTAGGCGATCACATTACCTATGCATACCATTTTGTCAATTCAATGGGAATATTGGCCAAGACTGTGATTAAAAACGGGGGACAGTTGCTGGGCAAAGTCAGTCCGGATGGTTATACGTTTCAGGATTCCGAGGCACTTGAGGCTGGTCTTTTTATGGGATTGCCTGTTGATGAGGATTTTGAACCTGAGCTGACCGAAGGTCGTTTGGACGAATGGGTTGCACAATTAAATAAAGAGTTTTGAATCTGCGCAATCCAATGAATACTCCAATTAACCGCGACATTGTTGATAGAAAAATTGAAGAACTTCAGGTTCCTGACATTGGTAATGCTTCGATCAGGGAAATTGTTCAGTTAGTAAGTAGTATTGAGGCGGCAACAGGCGACAGATATGTCAGGATGGAGATGGGAATTCCCGGATTACCACCTTCAAAGATTGGTGTTGAAGCCGAGATCGCAGCTTTGCGCAACAATGTTGCTGCGGCTTATCCCCAAATTGATGGTATCCAGCCGCTGAAAGATGAAGCTTCCCGGTTTGTAAAGCTATTCATGGATATTGACGTCAAACCCGAAGGTTGTGTTCCTACAGTGGGATCAATGGAAGGGAGTTATGCTGCTTTTTTAGTCTCCGGAAGTTGTCGTAAAGAGAGAGATACGGTATTGTTTATCGATCCCGGATTTCCTGTCCAGAAACAGCAATTGCTCGTAATGGGACAGAAATACGAAACATTTGATGTGTTTGATTTTCGCGGTGTGAAACTGCGTGAAAAGATTGAATCCTATTTATCAAAAGGAAATATCAGTTGCATTATCTATTCAAACCCCAATAATCCTTCCTGGATCTGTTTCAATGATGAAGAATTGAAAATTATTGGAGATCTTGCAAATCAATACGATGTGGTTGTTATCGAAGACCTTGCCTATTTTGGGATGGACTTCAGAAATGACTTGTCAAAACCGGGTGTTCCCCCTTTCCAGGTGACAGTAGCCCGTTATACGGGAAACTATATTTTAATGATTTCCAGTTCCAAAGTCTTTTCATACGCGGGGCAACGGATCGGAATGATGGTGATTTCAGATCAGTTATACCACCGCCATTTTCCGAACCTCGAGGAGCGATTAAAGGTTCATGGTTTTGGAAATGCAATTGTCCACAGGGTACTCTACTCTTTGACATCGGGCACCTCTCATTCGTCACAATATGCACTTGCATCGATGTTTAAGGCAGCGAATGATGGCTTATTTGACTTTGTGGGCGAGGTGAAAGAGTATGGTGAAAAGGCGAAGATCATGAAGAAACTTTTTACCGATAACGGATTTAAAATTGTTTATGATACCGATCTTGGGCAACCTGTCGGAAACGGATTTTACTTTACCGTTGGTTATCCTGGCATGACCGGGGGTGAGTTACTGCACAAATTACTTTATTACGGAATCAGTGCGATTTCGTTAAGTAATACAGGCAGTACGAAAGAGGGATTGCGTGCATGTGTATCGCATGTAAAAAGGGAACAGTTTAGTGATCTGGAAATCAGATTACACCAATTTAATACAGATTTTCCTGTAAATTCTGTGCAGGCCTGATTGCGCCTGTATAGAATTCAGAAATGTTAATCAAATAATAAACATCAGATAAAGATGGCAAAAGTCAAAGGGGCAGTGGTTGTGGACAATGATGTGTGTAAGGGGTGTAACCTTTGTGTGGTTGCATGTCCTACACAAACTTTGGCGCTTAATCGCAACGTAAACAATAAGGGGTATCACTATTCCTACATGGAAAATCCTGAAAACTGCACCGGTTGTACAAATTGTTCAACTGTTTGCCCCGATAGTTGTATCACCGTCTACCGGCTTAAAGTCGAAGCGTAAAAAGTACTATAAAAATCCTGAATATGGGTGAGTTAAGATTAATGAAAGGGAATGAGGTAATTGCTGAAGCAGCAATTCGCTGTGGTTGTGATGCCTATTTCGGATACCCGATAACCCCTCAGTCTGAGGTGATGGAAACCTTGATGGCTTTGCGTCCATGGGAGGATTCCGGCATGGTTGTTTTACAGGCAGAGAGTGAAATTGCCTCCATTCATATGGTATATGGAGCTGCGGGATCAGGGAAACGGGTAATGACCTCCTCCTCCAGTCCCGGTATTAGCCTTATGGCAGAAGGAATTTCCTATATGGCAGGAGCTGAACTGCCCTGTGTGATTGTTAATGTTCAGCGCGGAGGACCAGGGCTTGGAACTATCCAGCCTTCTCAGGCAGATTATAACCAGGCGACCAAGGGTGGGGGGCATGGCGACTATTCTCTGCTTGTTCTTGCTCCGGCTTCAGTTCAGGAGATGCACGATTTTGTGATCCTTGGATTTGACCTGGCCTTTAAATATCGTAATCCCGTGATGATTCTTGCTGATGGTGTGATCGGACAGCTGATGGAGAAGGTGGAGCTGATTGACAAGCGTCCACGCTGGACAAAAGAACAGATCCTCGAAATTTCGGGCAATTGGGCTACGACAGGAAAATCCTCGGGACGTAAAAAACATATTATTACTTCTCTGGAGTTGGATTCTTACAAGATGGAACAGAATAACATTACGCTTCAGGAGAAATATCATCAGATGCGTGAGAAGGAGGTCCGCTTTGAAGCGATCGATTGTGAGGATGCTGAATATATATTGGTGGCCTTTGGTTCGGCAGCCCGGATCTGCCAGAAAACGGTACAGATTGCCCGTAAAAAAGGGGTGAAGGTGGGTTTAATACGACCGATTACACTTTTCCCTTTCCCGGTGAAAATTATTGCTTCGTTTGCCCCAAAAGTAAAAGGGTTTCTCGCAATTGAATTTAATGCAGGACAGATGGTGAATGATATCCGTTTGGCTGTTAATGGAGTAACAAAGGTTGAATATTTTGGGAGAATGGGTGGAATTGTTCCTACACCAGATGAGGTTGAGGTTGCACTCGAACAAAAACTTATAAAAGGATAGTTATGTCTGTCTTAGCTGGAAGAATTAACGAAATTATTAAACCGGAGAATCTGGTTTATGCCAAATCGCCACTGTTGAATGACGATTTAATGCATTATTGTCCCGGGTGCAGTCATGGCGTAGTACATCGGTTGATTGCCGAGGTGATCCATGAGATGGGAATACAGGAGGAGACCATCGGAGTCTCACCCGTAGGATGTGCTGTCTTTGCCTATAACTATATCGATATTGACTGGCAGGAAGCTGCTCATGGGCGTGCTCCCGCTGTGGCTACAGGAATCAAACGGATAATGCCCGAAAAATATGTGTTCTCGTACCAGGGAGATGGTGATCTTGCGGCAATCGGTACCGCAGAGACTTTTCATGCCGTAAACCGGGGGGAAAATATCGTGATGATCTTTATCAATAACGCGATTTACGGAATGACTGGTGGTCAGATGGCACCCACAACCCTTGTTGGACAGGTTACTTCAACTACACCTTATGGCCGGAATGTGGATCTGAATGGATATCCATTAAGAATTACTGAGTTATTGGCGCAGTTGCCTGGTGCGGCTTATGTAACACGTCAGAGCGTTCAGACTCCTGCAGCGGTACGAAAAGCAAAAAAGGCGATCCGTAAAGCGTTTGAATTACAGGCACAAAAAGTTGGTACTGCATTCGTTGAAATTGTATCTACCTGCAGTTCTGGCTGGAAACTGAGTCCTGTTGCTTCGAATAAATGGATGGAGGAAAATATGTTTCCGCAATATCCTTTGGGTGATCTCAAGGACACCGGTCGTGCTGACGCGAATTTATACAGTGTCAAAGGTTAATTTCCATTTCAAAAAACACAAAAAATGACTGAAGAAATCATCATAGCAGGATTTGGAGGACAAGGAGTTCTTTCAATGGGAAAAATTCTTGCTTACTCTGGCGTAATGCAGGATCAGGAAGTGGCCTGGTTTCCATCTTACGGTCCTGAGATGAGAGGTGGTACTGCCAATGTTACTGTTATCCTTAGCGATGAACGGATCAGCTCTCCTGTTCTCCACGAATTTGATACGGCCATTATCCTTAATCAACAATCGATGACCAAATTCGAATCACGTGTAAAACCAGGTGGTACACTTATCTATGATCCCAACGGGATTGTTGTACATCCTTCCCGAAAGGATATTAATATTTTGAGAGTTGAAGGTTCGAGACTCGCAGTTGAGATGGGCAATCCGCTGACTTTTAATATGATTGTCCTTGGGGCTTTTTTAAAGGCTAAACCTGTGATCAAACTGGAGAATGTGAAGAAGGGGCTTGAGAAATCGTTACCGGAAAGACATCATAAACTTATTCCGCTTAATCTTTCAGCCATCGAAATCGGACAGCAAAATCTCGAGGTGGTGCAGAAAGTGTAAAATGGGCATAGGCTGCCTGATGATTAGACTCTTAGGGGAAGCGATAGGCTATCAAGTCTTTTAGGTTTTAGGGAGTGCAGGGTGTTGGGAATCGATTTTGATTGTTTTTCCAATAAGATCACTCACTGATGGTACACCTGAGATTGAAGTAATCGGAAAGAAATATTGTTTACCGTTTAAAAGATTCTGAGCGAGACTAAAAATATTTGATTCTCCTTCGGAGGGAAGTGGATTGTTTCTTGGCAAACTAACAGCCTAAATAATTCCCGAATCGATTTGCTGGACAATATATTCGATCATGCGGTCTTCATTGGCTGCATCGTATTCCGATTTCAGGTTATGTCCAAAGAGACGGGCAATGCCTTGCCAGAAGAATGCACTGAATCCTCCTTTAAACTCTTTGATAATTTCATATGACGATTGACCGGTTTCACGATCGATTAGTTTTATAAGTATCCGCCCCTGCGAGACCGACATGGTACGGATCTGAGTTTCAAATTCCGCAAAAAGATCCTTTTCAATTTTTTTGACGTAATCCTTCCGTTCGCGCTCGCTCTTAAAAGTCATATAAACACTGTTGTATTCTTTGAGTCTTAGAGCGGCAACTTTGGCAATGGGATATACTTTTAAGACTCTCATCTCCAAAACCGTATATTGGTGCAGCATTCTGCGCGGCATATCTTTCTGCTGTGGGTAGACCAAGATCTCGGGCAATTGTACATGCATTATGGAATCAGATATAGTAATAAGCTCCTGACTGTCATATTGATATGGTGGCCGATCTTTAACCTGACCAATTCCCACTGATGGGAGTAACAATAAAACCAAATAACGAAACCATTTCAACATCCCTTCTATCCTCTTAGTTGACCCCAAAAATAGTAAAGGATTGGTTAGTCGATACTACTTTTCACGTTATTAAATTCCAAATTTTTCGAATTCGCGATTTGTAAAAAGGTATATTTGTAAAAAATGATTCAATAAACCTTTTGACTGCATTAGAATAATGGAAAAAATTAAGGTTGGGGTATACTCTGAAATCGGGTTATTGGAAGGGGTCATCCTTCATACTCCAGGTCATGAAATCGAGAATATGACGCCGGAGAATGCTGAAAGGGCGCTCTATAGCGACATTTTAAATCTCTCGGTAGCTACAAAAGAGTATGTTCAGTTGAAAGGTGTTTTGGAAAAAGTGACCCGCACTTTTGAGGTGAAGGATTTGTTAACTGTGATGCTTGATAATGACAAGTTCAAGGAGGATCTGGTACGCAGGATTTGTCTGCAGGAAGATGCTGCAGCCGAAACAGGATTATTACTGGATACTCCTGCACCAATGCTTACTCGCCAACTTATCGAAGGGGTTGTACTTAAACGCGATAATCTGACCCGTTTTCTTAGTAAGGAACGCTATTCGATGCGTCCTTTACACAATTTTCTATTTACCCGCGATGCCTCCATGACCGTTTGGGATGAGGTACTGATCGGTAAGATGGCCAGTAAAGTACGTGAACGTGAGCCAATCATTATGGAGGCAATCTTTAAAAATCATCCGGCTTTTGAGGTTAAAACGATCAACCCCGCCTCACTATCCGGAATTGCAGGTAGTCTTCCAAATGCGACGATTGAAGGGGGCGATGTTCTGATTGCCAGCGAAGATGTACTGGTCATTGGTACTGGCTCACGAACCTCAACAAACGGGATAGACTATCTGATTGATGTGATCAGGGCAAAAAAGACAAGCCTGAAACACATTATTGTCCAGGAGCTTCCCGATAGTCCGGAATCATTTATTCACCTGGATATGACTTTCACCTTTCTGGATAAGAATACCTGCATGGTATACGAACCTTTGATCCTTAAAAACAATAAATTTCATGCCATACACATTACCATTGATAATGGGGAGGTTATTCAGATCAAACAACGAAAAAACCTTTTAAAAGCGCTAAATAGTATAGGTTTTAATCTTGAACCGGTATTTTGCGGCGGCAAACAGGATCCCTGGATCATGGAACGCGAACAATGGCACAGCGGCGCTAATTTCTTTGCTTTTGAGCCAGGTAAAGTGATTGGCTATGAGCGCAATGATTATACGCTGGAGGAGATGAGCAAACATGGATTTGAGATTGTAAAGGCCATCGATTTTATTGAAGACAAAGTTAATCTTAGCAGTATTCCAAAAGTGGTCATCACAATTCCTGGCGCCGAACTGGCCCGTGGTGGTGGTGGCGCCCGGTGTATGACCATGCCAATTTGCAGGCAAAAGGTTCATTGGTAAGCAATATCTGGAAAGATGGGCTTTTACAGATAATTATATCCTTTGGCTATTAGCTGCTGGCAATGGACATTATGCAGACCTTACATTTAATCCTTAGTATTTACTATAAAGATAGAAAAAATGAATAATCGGTTGACAAGGAATCAGACAGTTGCATGCAGCCTGTTGCCAGTTGCCGCTCCCCGGTTTCCAGTCGCTCACGATAGTCTCATAGAAATAAATATTACTAATCGTGTCAATTATTGAATCGAATCAACAATGCGTAAATTAGATAACGAAGAGCTTTCACGACTTTCGGTCGGAGATTTTAAACAGGCTGGTAAGAAGCCGATAGTTGTTGTACTTGACCATGTAAGAAGCTGTAATAATGTGGGTTCAATTTTCCGCACTTCAGATGCCTTTCTGGTTAACAAAATCTGTCTTTGCGGAATTACTGCCACACCCCCCGATAAAGAGATCCATAAAACGGCGCTTGGGGCTGAGAATTCTGTTGATTGGGCATATTACCAAACAACAGAGGAGGCACTTGATATCCTTAAAAAGGAGGGTTATACGCTGATTGCCATCGAACAGGTAGAGGGGAGTATTGAATTGAATGATTATCAGCCTGAATTAAATGAAAAGCTGGCACTGGTCTTTGGCAACGAAGTAAAAGGGGTGCAGCAGGAGGTGGTCAATCTCTGCGATAAATCGATTGAAATTCCTCAGTTTGGAACCAAACACTCCTTTAATATTGCGGTAAGCGCAGGTATAGTACTTTGGGATTTATTTAATAAGTTGAAATTCAAATAAATTACTGCGAACATCCGACTTTGTGCTCTCTCAATTGAACTGGCGAGTAAGGGGGCCTGAAATCCGTTAGCTGTTCCGGAGATCAGAATCAGGAGATTAAACAGTGCAAATGATAGGACAATTCTGCCGGTTCTGATTCCAACTATCCTGACAGCGCAGGAAAGTGTAGTGATCAGGTTGATTACAAAGGTAAGAACGATAACAAAAAATAGCAGGAGGTTCAGGAAATGTATGAATGAATCAATGCGAGTAATTCATCTTTTTTTATTGGCTTTGATATATAATCGTTACAACCTGCCTCCAACGATTTTTCCCTGTCGTTGGTCATTCCAAATGCTGTTTGTGCAATGATAATTACCTCCTTATTAAACTGACGAATCTGGTGAGTGGCTTCATATCCGTTCATTCCGGGCATTCTGATATCCATCAAAATCAGTTCGATATCCCGATTATTCCTGCATATTTCAACAGCGCTGTTTCCCGTTGAAGCATTTAAAATCCTAGTGCTGATTTTACTGATTACCTTCGTGAGATACTTTTCAGAGGCGTCATCATCTTCAACAATTAAAATTTTCGGTCCTGAACCTTCAGGGATAATTGTATTGTCATCAATAACAGCTCTATAGCTATTCTTTATGTCATTTATCTTTTCTGGTTTTACTTCAAAAGGAAGTGCAAAATAAAAAGTAGACCCCATGCCATATTCGCTTTCAACCCAAATATTGCCTCCAAGTATTTCAACATAAGCTTTGGTAATAGATAAACCTAATCCCGCACCCTGGCGGGCCTGAACATCCAAAATATCAGCTTGTATAAACCGTTCAAATATTGCTTTCTGTCGGTTAACCGGAATCCCAATACCTGTGTCTTTTACATAAAATTGCAGCGACGGCGCATTCACAGTCTCTGCATGCACCGTCTCTATCGTATACCCAAATTCTACAGATCCTTTGTCTGTGTATTTTATGGCATTTTTAACCAGGTTAATAAGGATTGCATACAATTTTTCACGATCAGTTTTAATTATTGCTTCGTTATCAGGCAGCGTGTTTTTAAAGGAGAGTTTTATCCCTTTGGCATCTGCATCCAGATAAAGGAGGTCATAAACGTCTTTAATCTGTCCGTTAAGATTTAATTCATTAATAGCAACTTCTATCAGGCCGGATTCTATTCTGGAGATATCTATAATTTCGTTAATGATATTTAGCATTCTGGCGCCACTTTTCTCGATAATGCCAATGTACTCTTTTTGTTCATCGCCGGTAAGACCAGGCTGTTCCAACAGTCCGGCAAAACCAAGAATGCCATTCATTGGAGTTCTGATTTCGTGGCTCATATTGGCAAGAAAAGCAGATTTCAATCGATCAGATTCTTCAGCTTTTTCCTTGGCTTTGATCAACTCCGCCTCCTTATGCTTTTCCTCTGTGATATCTTCTTTTATAATGATATAGTTACTGGTTAATCCGTTTGACCCGGTCAATGGGGCAATGGTCACATTCTCCCAAAACGGTGTACCATCCTTTTTTCTGTTTATAAATTCAGATTTCCATACTTGTCCTGTTTTCAAAGACTCCCACATCTTATTGTATGATTCTGAGGTATGATGTTTTGGATTAAATATTCTCGGATTTTTGCCCATGACCTCTTGTGAAGGGTATTGGGTGAAAACAGCAAACTGATGGTTTGTGTACTCAATTTTACCTGCTTTGTCGGTAATAATGATCATTGAGGGACTTTGTTCCAGCGCTGAACTGAGTGTTTTAATTTGTTGCTCGTCCTTTTTGCGGGCGGTAATATCTTCTTTGACGGCAATGTAATTGGCTATTTTCCCATTCTCATCAAAAATGGGGGAGATGGATGCAGACTCGTAATATGTCTCACCACTCTTTTTTATATTAAGAAACTCACCGTGCCACTCCCTTCCGTTGGTAATGGTATCCCAAAGTTCTTTGTAATCATCTCTGGATTTGGTGTTCGACTTGAGGATTCTTGGATTTTGATGAATTGCCTCATCGGGACTATAACCCGTAATTTGTGAGAATTTAGGATTTACATATTCGATGTCACCATTAATATCGGTAATTACGATCGATACAGGACTTTGTTCCACCGCACTGGATAGAATGCGAATCTGATTTTGGTTGTTAATCCGCTCAGATATGTCGCGTACTACACCAATCGTTCCTGAGAATTCTCCATTCTCATCGGTTTGAACTTGAACGTTCATGGATACCCAGAATGACGTCCCATCTTTTCTTTGTGCCTGGCATATAAAATCTTCAAGGCTGCTTTTGACAGTTAACTCTTTTAATAGGTTTATTCTGTCAGAAGGATTAGCATAAATATCCTCAGCCCGAATGCACATCATTTCTTCAATGGTCTGAAAACCATACATTGGGACAGCAGATGGGCTTACCAAAACAAAATTGCCGGATCTGTCAGTCTGAAAATAGGCATCCTGAAGATTATTGAAGATGCTGTGAAATTGTTCTTCACTCTTTACCAATGATGCTAATGCCTGCTGGTGTTTCTGATCAAGTTCCATGTTCTCTAATGCAAAACCGATATCATTGGCCACCTCAGTAAGGAGTTCAATCTCTTCCTGATCGAAAAAGTTTGGAATTGAAGCATATAAGGTGAATGCTCCAATCACTTTGTCGAATAGTCGAATAGGTAAGGCGATCGATGAGTAATAGCCCCTTTTCAGAGCCTCATCTTTCCAGATGATGACGTTTGGATCATTCTCAAAATCACTGCAAACGAAATACCGACCTTCTCTTATGGCTTTTCCTGTTGGACCTCGCCCTTCAGGAGCATCGCTGATTGAAATTTGCCTGATAGCTTTGAGGTACCCCTCTTCAATTCCGGCAGAGGTTACAGGCTGGATCACCTTCTTTTTTTCAACAATTAATCCAATCCAGGCCATTCGGAATTCTCCAAATTCAACAGCAATGCGGCAAACTTCCTCAAATAGTTGATCCTTATCTTTTAAATGGACAATGGCCTTATTGACCTGGCTGATAACGGCATATAAGCGGCTCGATTTGTACTTTTCAATCTCTGATCGCCTCATATTGGTAATGTCCTGCGAAATGATCTGAATGGCAATAATATTCTCGTTCTCATCCTTTACGGGTTGATATGACGATCTGTACCATTTTGTACCGGATGATGATTGTACATGAATTTCATCCACCTCCGAAGCATTCGTCCTAAATACCCTGTCCATTCTTTCTGCTATCTGACCTCCTGTAACCTCACCGAAAAGTTCATATACAGATAATCCAATAGCTTCGTCTATATGCTTATTCAACTCCTTTTTTGCGATTGAATTTTGGAGTATTAAACGATATTCCCTGTCGAAAATGGAGTTGGAGGTCCCTGAAGCTTCAAAAATCATTTTGTATTTTTGGTCACTCTCTTCAGCAATTTTTTTTGCAGTTAATAAATCGATACTTTCCCTCTTTAATCGCAACTGTAACTCTTTTTCTTTTAGAAACGATTTGTTAAGATGACTTACCAGTGATGCAACTGCCAAAACCAGGATGGCGTTAAATGCAATCAAATTTAATCCAATCCCTATCCAGCTAACTACATTATAATCTTCAAAAAATGTTGGGTTATTTGATTTTAAAGGATGTAAAGCCATGAAAAATAGAAGGATGATTGCGTTTAAAGCAACTGAAATCAATCCTGCCTGCTTTCCCTGGAAAAGGGTTAGCATTACTGAAATACATATAAGGATAACTGTACTGGGTCCTTTAATCCCAAGATAAACGAGCAGAACAACTGATATGAAATAGAAGTTAGCTGAAAAAATTATTTTTTTTGAGATGATACTCTGATTCTTAATAATAAAAATTAGTAAAACCACCAGAATTGCCAGAGTATCACAGATTCCGATAATATACTGCTCTGTTTTTAATGATACGATTAAACTCGGCACATAAACCAGGAGGCAAATTGGAAAAGCTAACAGTAAAACCGAAATGAACAATCTATCTCTTAAATAGGGTAACCCCTCCTCTTTATTTGTGTCAGGGGATGAAAAGTGATCCAGATAATATTGTACATATCGATTCCAGAATTTCATGTGAAAATTTTTTGTTTCTTAATGGCAATATGAAACCCTCATAGATTTTCAACTGCTTTGGTGAGCTTATACTCATGAGGGTCTCACTAGCTAATGATCTGAACTTTAAACTGTCAGAAGGAGTTGCACCCTGCCCTGATGTAACTTCTAATACTTTAATAACTTTTTATTCAGGCAAACTGATCAAGCAGTTCGATGCGCTTTTGGATGGGTGGATGTGTCGAGAAAAAGTTGCTCAGTGAGAATTTTTTCTCTTCAGTTTGGGGATTTTCGATAAAAAGTTGTGCCACATCCCTGCGCTCTACCGCTTCGATAAGGGGATCCTGACTGATTTTGCGTAATGCATTGGCCAGTGCATAAGGTTTTCGGGTCATCTCAGCAGCTCCGGCATCGGCCATATACTCGCGTGATCTTGAGATTCCAAAGCGGAGTAAAATGGCAATCAGGTAACAGACAGCAGAAATGACAATGGCCACCAGAATGATGACACCCCCATTTTTCCCCTCTCTATCCCTCGAAAACATACCGAACCGCAGACTTCTCAAAGCCATTTGAGCTATGAATGCAAATATCCCCACAAAGATAATCGAGATGATCATTAGCCTGACGTCGCGATTACGGATATGGGTCAATTCATGGGCAATTACCCCTTCGAGCTCATCGTCGTCAAGTTTATCGATGATCCCACGCGAAAGGGAGACTGAGAAGGTGTTCTCGTTAATTCCGCTGGCGAAGGCATTTAGTGAATCATCTTCAATGATAAAGATTTGTGGAATTTTCATCCCTTTGGAGATACATAAGTTTTCGACAAGATTGTAAACCCGCTTATTCTCCATGCGTGCCAATGGTTTCGATCCAGTCGCCATCCGGATCATCGAATTATGAAAAAACCAGGCAATAATGAACCATATCGATGTGCCGATCAATACAAACGGCACAGTATTCACAAACATATCGTTAGTGATTTGGGGATCATGCTGCCGGGAAGTAAAGAACAAAAAGGCATACACCATCCCAAGCAGTACAAGAGGGAAAGCAATAATCAGGAGAAGACTGTTAAAGTTGTTTCTCCTGATTTGTGTCTGGATACCGACGTAAGTCATTAATTGAAGCTAATTTTAGGTGGTTCTTCCATGCTTGCCCGCTCCTGACCTAAATCGAACATCGTCTCACGATGAAACCCGAAGTTATTGGCGATCAGATTTGACGGGAAAGTTTCAATTCCTGTGTTGTACTCCGTTGTAGCAGCGTTAAAATATCTGCGTACCGCTGCAAGTTTATTTTCAATATCACTTAATTCTTCCTGGAGTTGAAGGAAGTTTTGATTGGCCTTCAGATCGGGATAAGCCTCAACGGATACTTTCAAACCTTGCAAAGCGGATGACAGCTGTGTCTCTGTCTTAATTTTTTCATCAATTGTAGTCGCACTCATTGCGGCAGTTCTTGCCTCAGTAATCCTTGTCAGCAACTCCCTTTCGTGAGTGGAATAACCCTTAACTGTTTCAACGAGTTGAGGAACTAGATCATGACGTTGACGGAGTTGAACATCAATGTCTGCAAAAGCATTCTGCCTTGTGTTACGAAGACGTACGAGACTATTGTAAATTCCAATTAGCCAGAAGATAATTACAACAATAACAATCAGAATAATTATTGGGACCATAAACAGAAAATTTAGTGGATTAATCCAACAAATGTACAATTTTATAAGGATGTCTGAACCTGCAATATTTTTTTTGTCCGGCAACTTTTTGGCATTGACATTTTTTGTGGCGTGTGATACCTGTCTAAAGATGAAGACAAAATCCAAGGGGTAAAAAAAGCAGGAAAGTGAATATAAAATACTTACATACAATAAGTGCAATCAACTATTACCTGGAGGAATGATTCATGCGATGTTTGAAATATACACAAAATAGATTATTTTATATATTGAAAAACTTGTGGTTTTTTAATAAGTTTGAAGATTGAAAACAACTGAATTCAATTTAAAATTATTTTTTATGAACCGACTTATTGGTGAGATGCCTAAAATCGGCATCCGTCCTGTGATCGACGGACGTCGTCAGGGGGTTAGAGAATCGCTGGAGATTCAAACAATGAATATGGCAAAGGCAGCAGCAAAACTTATTTCGGACAATCTGCGCTTTCCAAACGGAGAAAAGGTGGAGTGTGTCATCGCTGACAGTACTATTGGAGGCGTTGCGGAAGCCGCAATGTGCGCTGATAAATTTGCCCGTGCGGGTGTTGGTGTTTCTCTTACTGTTACTCCATGCTGGTGCTACGGCACTGAAGTGATGGATACTGATCCGCTTGTTCCCAAAGCAGTTTGGGGTTTTAACGGTACCGAACGACCGGGTGCAGTTTATCTTGCTGCAGCTTTGGCAGGATATGCCCAAAAAGGGTTACCGGCATTTGGAATTTATGGTCGCGATGTTCAGGATGCGGGTGATACTTCCATCCCTGAAGATGTTAAAGAAAAACTTTTACAGTTTGCAAAGGCTGGTTTGGCTGTTGCTCAAATGAGGAATAAATCATACCTGTCGTTAGGTGGGATGTCGATGGGGATAGCCGGGTCGTATGTTGACCAGGAATTTTTCCTCGATTATCTTGGAATGCGCACCGAAGTAGTTGATATGTCTGAAATCGTTCGTCGTGCCGAGCGTGGCATATATGATAAGGTGGAATTTGAAAAAGCACTTGCCTGGGTGAAGAAAAACTGCAAAGAAGGCGAAGATCCCAACCAACCAGAAGCTCAGCTTTCTGCAGAACGTAAAGAATGGGAGTGGGAAATGGTGGTTAAGATGACCCTGATTGCCCGTGACCTGATGATTGGCAATCCAAGGCTTGCCGAGATGGGATTTGGAGAAGAGGCGTTTGGCCATAATGCCATTGCCGGTGGATTTCAGGGCCAGCGTCAGTGGACTGACCATTTGCCAAATGGCGACTTTATGGAGGCCATCCTCAACTCATCCTTCGACTGGAACGGTATCCGCGAAGCCTTTGTGATGGCTACTGAAAACGATTCCCTGAACGGTGTTGCCATGTTATTTGGACATTTGTTAACCAACACTTCCCAGATATTCTCTGACGTGCGCACCTACTGGAGTCCTGATGCCGTTGAGCGTGT
This sequence comes from Prolixibacteraceae bacterium, assembly GCA_963675995.2. Classification (GTDB taxonomy): domain Bacteria; phylum Bacteroidota; class Bacteroidia; order Bacteroidales; family Prolixibacteraceae; genus JAAFHB01. The sequence goes on from CAXXIY010000001.1 coordinate 2,074,710, forward strand.
TACGGGCAAAAAACTCACAGGTAAAGCTGCTAATGGAATTATTCACCTGATCAACTCGGGTTCCACAACGCTTGATGCCACCGCAAAACAGCAGAAAGACGGACAACCTGCAATGAAACCTTTCTGGGAGATCACGGAAGCAGAAGCTCAGGCTTGTCTCGATGCAACAGACTGGCCAGCTGCCGATCTTGGCTATTTCAGGGGCGGAGGCTTTTCCTCTCATTTCAAGACCGAAGGTGAGATGCCCGTTACCATGTCTCGCGTCAATCTCGTAAAAGGGATTGGACCGGTTCTTCAGATTGCTGAAGGTTGGACCATTCAGCTTCCGGAAGATGTTCATGCCACACTGGATGTTCGTACAAACCCGACCTGGCCAACGACATGGTTTGCACCCCGTTTGACCGGCAAAGGTGCATTCGCTGATGTCTATAATGTGATGGCGAACTGGGGCGCAAACCACGGTGCGATCAGCTATGGCCATATCGGTGCAGATCTGATATCTCTTGCAGCGATGCTCCGTATCCCTGTTTGTATGCACAATGTTCCTGATGAAAAAGTATTCAGACCAGCAGTATGGAATGCCTTTGGGATGGATAAAGAGGGAGCTGATTATCGTGCCTGTGATACTTATGGACCGGTTTACGGAAAGACAAAATAGAACAAACTATTAGGCTTTAGGCTAATTGGCTCGAGGTTTAACCTAAAAGCCTGTAGTCTAAATAACCTGTGACTAAATTGACAGCTGGCTTAGGATGTTTAATATCCAAAAGCCAGCTGTTTTTTTTGAGGCAGAAGGACGGCGCTATGTCCCAGTCATATTTTTCCGTGATTCCTTATTTAATTAGTCAATGTATTACTACATTTGATAAAGATTACTCTTTCGCTTAATGATCAAAACAGTATTAAACATCTAAGAAATTCAAAATGGCAGCGCTACCAATTATCGGGATTATCATTATAATCCTATTATCAGGATTCCGGATTGCACAGGAGTACGAACGTTCGGTTATATTCCGGCTTGGGCGATTTCAGGCAATCAAAGGTCCGGGTCTCTATTGGATCATTCCATTTATCGAAGTTCAGCAACGGGTTGATATCAGAACAAAAACAGTAGATTTGGAACAACAGGAAACAATAACCAAGGATAGTGTAACCATAAAGGTGAATGCCGTCCTTTGGTTTAGAATTCTAAATCCGGAAGGTGCCATTATCCGGGTTGCCGACTATAACAAAGCAGTTTATCAGTTTTCTGTAACAGCCCTTCGAAACATCATAGGTCAACATACACTCGATGAGGTATTGCGGGAAAGGGAACAGATCAATGGGACACTTCAGAAGATTGTGGACTCTACCACCGAACCTTGGGGTATCAAAATTGAGATGGTCGAGATGAAAGATGTTGAAATACCTGAAGCGATGCAACGTGCGATGGCTCGCGAAGCGGAAGCTATCAGGGAAAAAAGAGCCCGGATTGTCAAGGCAGAAGCAGAACTGGAAGCTTCAATCAAATTGACACAGGGTGCAAAGGAGATGGAAGGAAGCCCTATTGCGCTGGAATTAAGAAGGATGCAGATGTTGTCGGAAATTGGCATCGATAATAATACCACTACTGTTATCCTGATGCCATCGGACTTCACAAATGCAGCTAAAAGTTTCACCGAACTGGTTAATAAAAATAAGCTCAACGAAAAATCCTGATTTAATCGGATTTCTGCTGAATGGTTAGCCTTATTCTGCATTGAATGGTGGACCTCTCTTCAAATTTAATGAATCAGTCTCATTTCAGATATTTTATGATACCCGGGAAGGGATAGATTATTGTTGGAATAAGCTTTCTGAAGGTGGGCATGAAGGGAAGTGCTGCTGGTTTAAAGATAGATTTCGACTTTCGTCGCAAATTGTCACAACCATACTTCCGGAATTGATCGCCAACCCGAAAAAAGCGGGAGGTGTTATGAACGGTTTTATGCAAATGACTAAATCTGATATTGAGAAATTAGTAAAAGCACAAAATAATTGGATTCCCGGATAATCTGAATTTGATCAGTTTTCTGTCAAATTTTCCGTTTTTATAGTCAATTTTCTGGATAAAATTGGCCACTTCGCTCCATTTTTCTAATTTCACCGTTTTAATTTTGTAGGAATGACTTTTCCAAAGCTTACCATTAATACTCCAATTGAGTTAATCAACCAATTTGCAAAGAATACAATGGTTGAAAATCTCGGAATCCAATTTACTTCCATCGGCGAGGGGTGGGTAGAAGCCTCAATGCCTGTGGATCACCGCACCTCGCGTCCGGGAAATCTGCTGCATGGAGGAGCGAACCTGGCTCTTGCAGAAACAATAGCAGGATTAGGATCCATGTTGTTGGTTGACAGTAGTGAATTCGATGTTCTGGGAATTCAGATCAGTTCAAACCATACCGGTAGTGCAAGTGAAGGGACTGTGTTTTCACGTGCGGATATTGTATATGCAGGGACCCAGACCCATGTATGGAATGTAGAAATAAAGAATAATGCCGGGAAATTGTTATCTACCGGGCGAGTGACTAACATGATTGTTAAACGGAATGGCAAATAAGCTCCTCTTGGCTCCGGTCTTTGATCAACTCATTCAAAACCAGATTGCTTTTGCCGCTTGGTTCGATCCTATGGATCAACGATTAGGTATTGTCGTTGGAAATGCTTCGGATGTTAAATTGTTTGATCGTTTCGATCAGCTGAATGGTGAAGCCGGATTTGTATTTGCCCCATACCGTATCACCCGGCAATACCCGGTTATTTTGTTGAAACCCGCTTTATACCTCGAAGATTTAATTTCAGCTGATCAGCTTGACTTCAGCAATATTGAACCATTTATTAAGAAATCGGCAGACAATATACACTGCAAAACCAGTATAAAAGAGGAATACCTTCGTACCATCGAAGAAACTGTGAGTGCCATCCGGGGTGGAGATCTTTCAAAAGTAATCATTTCCAGACAGATACCGGTTAAAAGATCAGAAGGTTCACTTGGAGGTATTTTTATTCAATTGCACGACCAGACACCCAATGCTTTCACCTATCTGGTCAATTTGCCTGCAGCCGGAATATGGATGGGGGCAACTCCTGAAGTCTTACTTAAGTCGGATGGGCAATTTTTCGAAACCGTTTCCCTAGCCGGAACACAAGTGCGGAAATACGACTCAGAGGATTATTATTGGAATACTAAAGACATTGAAGAACAGGCGTTTATTTCGAGATATATGCTTGAACTCTTCTATTGTTTCGACATCCATAAATACCGTACCACAGGACCGGAAACTTTGGAAAGTGGTAAAGTGGCCCATCTGAAAACCTCATTTTTTTTCCCTGTGGAAAAAATTGAGAAGTGCCTCGGTAATTTTATTGCTGAATTGCACCCTACTCCGGCAGTTTGCGGATTACCGAAAGAGCTGGCAGATGAATTTATCCTGAAGAATGAAAAACATGACAGAAAATATTACACCGGTTATCTTGGTCCCTGGAAGTTGAATAAACAGGTAAATATTTTCGTAAATTTACGATGTATGGAGGTAACCAACGACGAGTATATCCTTTATGCCGGCGGGGGAATCACTGCCAAATCAATTCCGGAGCGTGAATGGGACGAAATCAATCAAAAAGCAAAGACGTTATTGTCAGTGATTGCACCTGAACAGCAAGGGCAGAACGGACCAGGAGATAACCCTGGTCAAATTTAGAATCATAATTCTGAAATCTTCCGACTATGATAACCGACAAAAAACATGTTCAGCAACTTGCCTCACTTTTATCACAAAAGGGAATTACGAGCGTGGTGATATCACCCGGTTCGCGCAATGCACCGTTGATAAACATTTTTTCCGGCTTACCGGAATTCAGTTGTCTGAATATAATTGACGAGAGAAGCGCCGGTTATACTGCACTTGGGATGGCTTTAGCCCAGGAAAAGCCTGTTGCGGTGGTTTGCACTTCAGGAACAGCAGCCATCAATTACGGACCAGCCATTGCTGAAGCTTATTATCAGAATATCCCATTAGTCGTATTAACAGCCGACCGTCCCCGGCGTTGGATTGATCAGGCCGACGGTCAAACGGTACGGCAGGAAAACCTCTTTGCAAATCATATCAGGAAGAGTGTAAGTCTGCAGGAATCTGATAGTGACAATGATTTCATCCTCAATAATTTGCTGATAAACGAAGCACTTAATCTGGCTTTTTCTTCCCGGCCAGGTCCGGTGCACATCAATATTCCTTTGGATGAGCCACTTTATGGATTGACCGAAAGCAAGATGGCCCCTTTCAGAAATATTCAAATCATTAAACCGGAACAGAGACTTCCCCATTCAGAAATAAATATTCTGTCTGAACAATGGAATAGTGCATCCAGAAAAATGGTGATCATTGGTCAGCATTCTCCAAATGAGGAATTAAACAATCTGGTGAGTCAACTTGCAGAAGATCCCGGAACCATTATTTTTGCTGAGCACATTACGAACCTGAGCACTTCACATCTGCTGAAAATGACTGATCCGGTAATTGCGGCAATTCCGGATCATTTAAAGTCGGAATTTCAGTGCGATATCCTGCTTACGTTTGGCAATCAGATTGTTTCAAAACGTCTTAAACAGTTCGTTCGTCACAATCAGCCGGTACAACACTGGCATGTTTCTGTAGGAGCAGACCATACCGATACCTATAATTCGCTTTCTCATGTGATTGCGACCGATGCCCTGGAGTTTCTGAATGCTTTCGTTCCTGAAATAAAAAACACTGCAAGTACCTATCGCGAAATGTGGATAACACTGGAGAGAACTTCAAATCAGTGTAAGGATAGCTTTCTGAAGGATGCTCCGTTTTGTGATCTGACGGCTTGTCAATTGATTGCATCTCGCATTCCGGAAGATTCAGTGGTCCATTTAGGAAACAGTTCAGTGGTTCGTCTAGTACAAATGTTTAGTCCGATAAAAAATGTTTCTTACTTTGGGAACCGGGGTACCAGTGGTATAGACGGTTCGTTATCAACAGCAGTTGGATTTGCCCTATCTACCGGAAAGACGAACACCGTTATTTTGGGTGAACTCTCCTACTTTTACGACTCTAATGCCCTTATGAATAACTATTTCCCCAAAAATCTTCGAATCATTGTCCTCAATAACGGCGGTGGAAATATCTTCAGGTTGATTGGGGGGCCCAGGCAATCGCCAGCCTTGAAAAAACATTTTGTTGCGGAACACGATTTCAAAGCAGAAGGATTAGCCGGAGCATTTGGAATCTCCTACCTTAAAGCGGAAAATAGGTTCGAGCTCACAGAAACTCTGAATACTATTTATGCTCCGGACTTCTCGGGACCAGTCATTCTGGAAGTACTGACGAATGGCGAATTGAGCGCACAGGTGTTTCAGAATTGTTTTGAACAGATCAGAGGCTAATCTAAATTAAGAAGATTAAACGGCTGTAGTGTGTTTTCGTTTAATTTTGAAAAATTGGAGTTGGATTTTCAACGAGAGATAAGTAATCGATCAGAAATTTAATAAATATCATATAATGAGCATTAACAGAGAGTGGCAAACAATTCGCGAATACGAAGATATCTTTTTTGATTATTTTGATGGAATAGGGAAAATAACGATCAACAGAGAGCGTTATCGAAATGCATTCAGACCAACAACTGTAAATGAAATCAGTGATGCATTGCGAATATGTCGCGAGGATCAACGGATCAACGTGGTGGTGTTGACAGGTGCGGGCGATAAAGCTTTTTGTGCTGGTGGCGATCAGACCGTCAAAGGTAAAGGTGGCTATATCGACAAAGATGGCATTCCACGCCTGAATATTCTTGAAGTGCAGAAGCAAATCCGTTCGATGCCCAAACCGGTTATCGCAATGGTTAATGGATATGCCATCGGTGGTGGCCATGTTTTGCATGTGGTCTGCGATATCTCCATTGCTTCGGAAAACGCCATTTTCGGACAAACTGGTCCCAAGGTTGGAAGTTTTGATGCAGGATTAGGCTCCTCCTATCTTGCAAGCATTGTCGGGCAGAAAAAAGCGCGCGAAATATGGTTTATGTGTCGTCAATATACCGCTGCTGAAGCGCTTGAAATGGGATTGGTCAACAAGGTAGTTCCATTCGATCAACTCGAAGACGAAGTTGTAGCCTGGGCACAGAAAATGCAGGAACATAGTCCGCTGGCTCTTCGGATGCTGAAACTGGGACTTAATGCCGATCTTGACGGGCAAATTGGAATCCAGGAGTTTGCAGGTAATGCAACTTTGCTTTATTACCTCACTGAAGAGGCGCAGGAAGGTAAACATGCATTTCTCGAAAAACGCAAACCCGATTTCAAGAAATATCCCAAATTCCCATAAAGAAATACTTAGTAATAAAAATGGCTACAGCTAAAAGTTGGATTAAAGCAGCGCGTTTACGAACCTTGCCGTTGGCAGTATCGGGTATTTTGATGGGGGCCGCACTATCGTATTTTGATGGCGGCTTTCAAATAAAGGTAACGGTTCTTGCCGTTGCAACTGCTTTGTTGATTCAGATTTTCTCAAATTTTGCGAACGATTATGGTGATTTCCAAAAAGGGACTGATAACCATCATCGCGTGGGACCTCAGCGGACAGTTCAAAGCGGTGAAATCACACCTGAACAAATGAAATTGGGAATGATCGTATTGATTGGTCTGAGCCTTCTTTCTGGAATCTGGCTCGTAGCCGAAGGGACAAAAGGACTTAATCTGACGACCTCATTGCTCTTTATTGGATTCGGAATCATCGCTCTTATTGCAGCCTACCGTTATACTGCCGGCAATAACCCTTACGGATACGCTGGGTTAGGTGATTTGTCGGTGTTTCTTTTCTTCGGAATTTTACCTGTCATTGGTGCTTATTTTCTGAATGCCCACCAATTCAATCCCGAAATATTCCTGCCTGCCATCAGTATCGGCCTGTTCAGCACAGGAGTGTTGAATCTGAATAACATGCGCGACATTGAAAACGACCGCAATTCGGGTAAAAAAACCATGGTGGTTAGGATGGGTTTTAACAATAGTAAAGGCTATCACACTACCCTGATTACAATCGGATGGATTACTGCCTTATTGTTTGTTCATTTTAGGTTTCACTCTGGTTATCAGGTAATATTTCTATTGACGTTACCCTTGTTTATCAAGGATCTGGTACATATTAACCGGATTCAGGAACCCCGCCAACTTGATCCGTTTCTCAAGAAACTGTCAATTGCTACACTTTTGTTTACCCTGTTATTTGGAATCGGGGTGTTTGCGTCCATCTAAAAGCAACTAATATACCCATGAAAGCGCATTTCAAAAAGTATACCCTTAATTTTAAACAGCCTTCGGGGACCTCAAGGGGAGTATATACAACGCGTGATGTTTGGTATATTTTTTTAACCAATGGAATAAATACAGGAATTGGCGAATGTGCTCCACTTCCGGATCTAAGCATTGACAGTCCCCAAAGAATCAGCAGAAAATTGTTTGAAGTTTGTGAACGGATTGACGATTTCATCACCTTTCCTGAAGAGTTGCAAATTTGGCCTTCCATCCGTTTTGGACTCGAAACAGCATTGCTCGATCTGGAAAATCAGGGAAAACAAATTTTGTATCCTTCAGCTTTTACTCGCGGGGAGCAGGGAATTCCGATTAACGGACTCATCTGGATGGGTACACCGGAATTTATGAAGCGACAAATCCGGGCAAAAATTGATGCCGGTTTCCGCTGCATTAAAATGAAGATTGGTGCCATTGATTTCGAAACAGAATTTGGTTTACTGAAAGAGATCCGAAAGGAGTTTTCGCCCGGGGAGATTACCCTTCGTGTGGATGCCAATGGCGCCTGGTCCTACGAGACTGCGCTCGAAAATTTGAATCTCCTTTCAGATCTGCAGATTCACTCAATCGAACAACCTATAAAAGCTGGTCAGTGGGATCTGATGACTGCTTTATGCGAAAGATCACCGGTCCCGATTGGGCTCGATGAGGAATTGATCGGCATTTTTACCCCTGAAGAGATGATTCAAATTGCGGAGCAGATCCATCCGGCCTATTTAATTTTGAAACCTGGACTGCACGGTGGTTTGGCAGGTTGTGAAAAATGGATCGGACTGGCAAAAAAATCCGGGATTGGGTGGTGGATTACTTCAGCCCTGGAGTCAAATATCGGGTTGAATGCCATTGCCCAATGGACATTTCAGCAAAATATTTTAACTGAACAGGGACTTGGAACCGGACAGCTTTTTACCAACAACTTTGATTCCCCGCTTCGGATCGAACGGGATCATCTGTGGTATCATCCGGCTCTTGACTGGCAACTAAAATCACTAAAAGATGATTGATAATCCGAGTATCATCATTCTGAACGGGAGCGAATTTAACGAAGAAGCATTGAGACTTCAAATTAAAGAGAAACTTTCATCTCCTCATTTGCCCGCTTGGGAATCGGAATTGTTCTCATTTTTGGAAGAATGGATTTCTGAATCTGAAACAATCGAGGCACGAACCTCAGGAAGTACTGGTGATCCGCAAACGATCAGATTACCGAAAAGCACGATGGAACAAAGCGCTCTCCGGACAATTGATTTTTTTGGACTTATGAGTGGGAACAGGATTTTATTAAGCCTGCCTTGCCGGTTTATTGCGGGTAAAATGATGGTGGTAAGGGCTATTGTTGGCCGAATGAACCTCGTAACAATTGATCCGTCAGGTGATTTTGATATTCTGCTGGAAGAAACTTTTGATTTAGGATCGATGGTTCCCAATCAGGTTTATAAATTGCTGGAGAATCCTGTCGGGAAACAAAAACTCGAAAATATCCGCAACCTGCTGATTGGTGGTTCGGCCATTCCGGGACCACTTGAAATTCAGGTTAAAGATCTGAAAAGCCGTGTGGTGTCGACCTACGGTATGACTGAAACCGCATCACATATTGCCATTCGTGAACTTTCGGGGGAGATGGCTTCAGATATTTACAAATGTCTTCGTGGAATCTCAGTTAGCAATGGGAAAGACGACTGTCTGCAGATTCATACGGGTGGCTGGGGGGATCCTTTACAGACGAGGGATATCGCTGAAATATTGTCTTCCGATGCTTTCAGTATTTTAGGGAGGATGGATGATGTCATCATTTCAGGCGGAATAAAATATTTTCCTGAGACGATTGAGAGAAAAATAGATTCATTGATTCAGAAGCGTTTTGTAATTTCCTCATCACCTGATGAGAAGCTTGGAGAAAAGCTGGTGCTTGTTATTGAAGGTGAACCGTCGTCTTCTGAAAACCTGATGAATGAACTTAAGCTAACCTTGCCAGCTTTCGAACTACCCAAATCGATCATCTATCTGCCAGTTTTTCCGGAAACCTCGTCCGGAAAGATCCGAAGAACCGAAATCAAGAGGTTAACGAATCCCGTTGTTTGATTTTAGGGAACCACCTTGGGACCTCACTTTTATACTTCCTGTAATCATCTCCAAACCTCTTTTCCAGATTAGGTTCTTCATAAATAAGGAAGAAAATGTTGTTGATAACGAAGAAGATCACTGCCCAGATGAATATTTTCACCGATAAGATACTTAATGATTCTCCTGTCAGTACTGTAAAGACTCCCAAAATCATCGGATTTCTTAAGTAACCATAAATCCCTGCGGTAACCAATTTTTTCGTTGGACTCCAGGGAGCAAGTGTTCCGTTCCCTTTCTTGATAAGGGCAGATATTGTTAAAAACATCAGATAAAATCCGGCACAAATCAAAATAAACCCGGCCACAAGGGCGGATTTATTTTCTAGGCTTAGATGCTTCTCAATGGAATAAGGTACAATTATTAATACTATGATTGGCAGAACAAAGGAAAACCCCTGTTGAATTGCGTTTCTCATCTTTTAAAGTAATATATCCTATTGTCATTTCCCTTGATTTCCAGTTTATACCTGTTATGGACTAAAGGGTCATCGGGATCTCCATCAATAAAAACTCTGCCTCGCTATCCGCTTCGATTGTAATCTGATCTATATTCCAGACTCCAAATCCATCCCGGGTACCCAATGATTGGCCTTCAATTGTCACATTCCCGCTCAGAATAAAGGCGTATACGCCGTTACCTTTTGCTTTTAACGTATAATCTGCTTTAAATCCCTTATCGAATTTAGCCAGGTGAAACCATGCATTTTGATGAATCCAAACGCCGGCATCATCCCGATCGGGCGAAAGAATCTGTTGCAGCCGATTATGCCGGTCCTCCAGATTTAAAGTGATCTGGTCATATCTTGGCTCGACATTTTTCTTGTTGGGGAATACCCATATTTGCAAAAATTTGACCCGCTGATCTTTATTCTTGTTGTATTCGCTGTGAAAAATTCCCGTTCCGGCGCTCATTACCTGAATATCCCCATGTCGGATAACAGAGATATTTCCCATACTGTCTTTGTGTTCCAGATCCCCTTCGAGTGGGATGGAGATGATCTCCATGTTGTCATGTGGATGGGTTCCAAAACCCATCCCAGCTTCAACGGTATCATCGTTCAATACCCGTAAGGCACCAAAGTGCATTCGTTCAGGATTATAATAGTTTGCAAAACTAAAAGTGTGCATGCTGTTCAGCCACCCGTGGTTTGCATGACCACGGGTTTCGGCTTTATGTAGAATTTTGTCTGACATTTTATCTGCTACTTATGACTGTTTTACCAATTGAACTTCACAACTTATTTTAACATCCTCCCCAACCAGTACACCTCCGGCTTCCAATGCGGTATTCCAGGTCAGTCCAAAATCTTTCCGGTTTATTTTCCCATTAATTGTGAATCCTGCCTTTTCGTTTCCCCATGGATCTTTCATCACTCCACCAAATTCCACGTCAAGTCTTATTTGTTTGGTGACATCCTTAACCGTGAGCTCGCCCCATAAGGTATAACTTCCGTCATCATCAACTTTTTCGTAGGTATTACCAATAAAATGGATCTCTTTGTAGTTCTCCACATCGAAGAAATCGGCACTTTTTAAATGCGCATCTCTGTCAGCGACACCCGTTTCAACTGATGCCGGATTCATCCAGAAATCTATTTCTGAAGTCATAAAGTCTTCACCTGTCGTGTAAATACTGGCATCAAATTCTTTAAATACTCCCTTAACGTTAGTTATCATCAGATGTTTTACCTTGAAGCCTATTTCGCTGTGTGTTTGGTCTATTCCCCATTTTGTTTTTACCTGGTTTTCCATAATCCTATTTTTTAATTGTTTTTAATGAGGCAAAGATAAGGTGGTCCGAAAGTGTGCGAAATGGACAAATTACGGGATCAATGGTACAAATCAGGGTAAAAGTCAAATCCCGCATGGTGCATTTACAATTTTGCCTATTGGGAGATACGATCCTTAAAATCTTGGAGTGATTGACCCGTGTTGGTTTTAAAAAACTTACTGAAATGGGAGGGATCTTCGAATCCCAGGTCGAATCCAATCTCTTTACCGCTTTTCCCTGTAAAGATGACCATCCGCTTTGCTTCGAGGATGATCCGGTCCTGGATATACTCCTTGGCCGAGATATTTACTGCCGATTTAATCACCTCATTGAGGTAATTTGGTGTGACACTTAATGCTTCGGCGTACTCCCTGACCTGATGCCACTTAGCGAAATGTTTTTCTACTATGTCTTTAAAATGCTTAACAATGGTTTTGCCGACTTCCAGATTTTGGGTATTGGTATCCGATGAATAATTTCTGCTACATTCAATCAGAAAGAGTTTTAGGTAGGCGCCAATCGTTTCAAAGTACAGATTATCCTGGTTATGAAAAGCCGACAACATTTGTCCGGCAAAAGATTTAAGTATTGAAACCAGATGATCGGAAAGCACAAGGGGAGGAGTTTCATCACTTTTGTGAAATAATCTCAAATTCGAAATAAAATCATTGCGGATGCTGTTTTTTTCAAGAAACTCCGCTGTGAAAAGTATTACATATCCGGTTGGATCAGGATTGGTAATAATCTGATGTACCTGTCCGGGACTTACAAAGAAGATATGATGCGGCAATATTGGGTACTCTCTGAAATCGATGATGTGTTTTCCTGTGGCAGTCAGCGGCCAGATCACCGTATAATAATTGTGCCGGTGGGGAGTGTCGGCGATTCCTCCTAACTGCTGGTCAACTTCTTCCATTGTTTTCATTACGAAATGGGCTGGTGCACCATTCAGCAATAAATCGAGGCTATATATTTTGTCAGTTTCCTTAGTTGGCATTTAATTGAAGATTTTCTCAAAATTAAGGTTAATAAAAGGGAATGGCAAGTCACTGTCAATAATTGTCACCTTGACTCTTACTGGTATTTTTTTTAATACTGCAACATGGTTCCTTAATTTATCCTGAATATAATATGTCATTATTATTCGTTATTATAATTTATGTTCTTTAAATTTGAGGATTCAGATATCTAAGCCGCGGACTTAATAATTTTTTAGGTATGATATTAAAGCAGAAGCAGGGGGGGCAACACAGAGAATTTGAAATTGTAAATGAGCTGGTGAAAGTGAAATTCTCGACCCTGGGCGAAGCAAAGGAGTGGACAGTAAGTCTTGAAGATATTGGAGATGAGCTCGTTTATATTACAGCTACGAGAAAAAGGGGTTATGTTATTTCGTCGGTAATGGTTGCATTTTTAATCTTCATTACTATTGCCCTGTTTATGAGCGATGATATAAACGGTAATCTTCCGGTAGTGTTGGTATCTTATCTCATTTGTGGAATGGTGATGGGGTTAATTTGGTTTTTACCATTAAAAAAAGAGATTCATCTGGTGGGAGGAGCTGTAAATCTCACTTTTTATCAGGATAGCCCCTCGCCTGAAAAAGCTAATTTTTTTGTAAATGAGTTGATTAAAAGATCTAAAGCGTTTTTAATTGCTAAATATGGTAAAGTTGATCCTGATCTGCCGGAGGATACAATGATTAATCAATTTAACTGGTTAAAGAATAGGAATTTAATTTCAGAGGAGACCTATCTGGAACTGAAAGAGGATTATAAAATAAAGCGATTATTGACTCGTCATTAATCATTGATATATCAGGTTGTTTAAAGACAAAAGAATCCAATGTTGAAGTTTTCACAAAAACAAGGTTACAAACGATGTGAATTTGAACTTAGGGATGATTCCGTATGGATAAAACTAAAGACACTTTCAGGAATCAAAGAATGGGTTGTTAAGCTTGAGAATCTTGGAGACCAGACGGTGACAGAGAGAAACACCAGGAAACTGGCTGTTTTTTTTTCCTTATGTTCGGGTGCGTTCGGCCTGTTCTTTATTGCTGTTAATCTTGCTGACAGAAAACATACCCTTGAACCTTGGGCTGTAATCGTCATCGGCTTATTTTATTTACTTATTGCCGGCGTTTTATCCATTATTCCCAGTAAAAGAGAGATCCGGATTGTTGGTGGATCACAATCTATGAGCTTTTTTCTTGAAAGTCCCTCGGAGGAAGAAGTTAGGAAATTTGTGGATCTGGTAATCCAACAGTCAAAGGAGGTCATTCTGAGGAAATACGGAGCTATTGATATCGATGTTCCTGAGGAAGTAATGATGAATCAGCTGAATTGGCTGCGGAACCGGAATGTCATCACCGAATCAAAATACAAGGAGTTGAAAAATGAATATAAAACCAAAAAACTAATGAGTTAAGCCGTTTTGTAATGCGGACTCTGATGTGAAATTATTTAAAAAGTTATAGAAACGTAATGAGAAAATTAGTTGCAATTGGATTTTTCTGTTTTGGTACGCTGACACTTTTGGCGCAATCGGAATTATCAATTCAAAATTCAGAAAAAATTGTCGGTAAACATTCCAAGACTAATAAAGATATATTGGCAAAGGAGTATATTTTCCCCGAAAGGATTGATCAGTACCAATTGGATTCCGCAAGCGGTTTTGTGGCTGTTCAACTTCGCGGAACCACTAAAAATGGCAAATGGCTGAATAATTCCGGAAATATTGCACTCTTTGATTTAGTGGCTAATAAAATAAAGTGGGCAAAAAAAATAAACTATTCTCAAAGTAGTATTAAGCAGTTTGGACCATTAATAATACAGAAAATAAACGATAAAAGTTTCTGTTTGAATAGTGTGAGTGGGGAGGTCATGTGGGAAGTTAAGAATACAATCTCCTATTTCGAGCGGGGGAGGAATCTGGGAATTGGCTATAAATCGAATAATTTGACTGGTAGTTCAAATACCCTGGAGGGGATCGACCTGTTAAATGGGAATAATATCTGGAAGAGAGAGATCAGTCGCGAATATGGCTGGAATGACATTTTTCATCTGAATGATTCGGTTTTAATTGTTGCTGCAGCTGGGTTGCACACAATAAATTTAAAAGATGGCACTGGGTGGGATTACCATACAATTACAGGCGCCAAAGATTATAAATCGACTGTTGCAACCAATGTTGCCGGAGCTGCGCTTGGAGTACTAACGGGTACCTATATTATGTCAACCGGAAGTGATCTGGTAAGAGATATCGTTTCAAATGTTCTAATGGATAGCCTAAACATTTATTTTGCTTCCCGGGAAAATATTACCAGGTTGGATCAACGTGGAAATGTTAAATGGTCGGTTAATTTTCCTAAGGGTCTATCGAGTAATTCATCCATTTTTATAAAGGATAGTCTTATCTATATGGTAAATAAAGGTTTTGCATTGATGGGTAACCGGCAGATCGACTTTGGAACTCCATTTCTTGCCGCTTATAATAAGAATACAGGTAAACAGCTCTTTCTTAAAACGTTGAGTGACAAAAAGGATCAAATAAGTGGATTTAAGATCAATAAGGATGAAATAATACTGATTTTAAAGGACCGGGTTTTAAAATATTCTTTAGCCAAAGGTTCACTCCTTCTTGAAAAATCGTTCGATATTGGACTGGTCGGGGAATTGAGTTATCTTATTGGTGATCAGGTCTATCTTAAAAGAGACAATTCATTTGTTTGTTTGGTCACCTCTGATTCCACTAGCAATTATCTATACACCAAGAAAGGTAAGATTCTCAAGTTGAATGGTCAGTATGATATAATGGAACAAATTGATTACCAACAAATATACATTTGTTACCTTAAAGCCAAGGGGATTAAATTTTTGGCAAAGGATCAGGGAACTACTGTAATTGGCAGGGATAACCAAAGTCTTGCAGAGTTGAAGATATCGGGAAATGCAATGTTGAAAGGTTCAAAACTCTACGATATACAGGAGAAAAGTTTCATTGAATTTGATGTGAACGAATTAGAGTAAATATTAAAATTAGACCAATGAAGAGGCGTTTTATTTGGAGAGTTGTTCTGCTGTTTTCTCTGGTTTCAGTAAAACAGGCTGAAGGTTTTGCGATGACAAAATATGCTTCTGATGACCAAAAATGCCAGGTCGCTTTTGGGGAAAGCTATCATAACTATTTGCCGGGAAGTTTAATCCGCCTCGACGTTAACTTTAAAAATCCAACCGAACGTAATCTTAAGGTGAGTCAGGAGCTGATTGTTACTGATAGGATAGGTGGCCGGTTTTGGAACACAATAATTAACCTGGAATTGATTCCCAAAGGAGATGCAACAATTCCACTGATCATTCCTGCCCCAAAAGTTTCCGGGATTTTTTATTTGACAACCGGAGATACCGCAAGTAGCAAGGCAGAATTTTTTAACTCATTTAAATTCAATGTTATTCAGCCTAAAAAATCACTACGGCTATCTAAAATACTTGTGTTTAGTCCCGATTATGAAGAGGATTTAAATGCGTTTCTTAAAACATGGGGAATCAAAGCTCCAATGATTTCATGGGGACAGGTTCTTCTCTGCGGGAAAAAAAGCTGGATACGGTACAAGGAAGGCGATCCTGAAATTATTCAAATCATTAACAGATCGCTCAGAAGGGAAATGTCGGTGATCTTTCTCGATTTTGGGTCCTCAGGAGCCCGGGAGGAATTGCAAAAGAAGGTGGTCTTACCGTACGATGTAAGTGTGAGTTTAATCCATGTGAGATCTACAGAGAAGAGTTTTACCCTCAAACCGGAATTGAAGGAGCTAAACTATGGGTTTACCTCCGGATTAATGAACGAGTGGAATGGCTTAAATGGGATAGTGATACCTGCCGAAGATCTCCGGTTTGAAGGGAAGGAAATGAAGATCAATGCTTACGCCACATCGGGGGATAATTTAATCCGATTTCCTGTGGTGGAACTTATCCCTCAGCGGGGGAAAGGGAAAGTCTATATAAGCCAGGTGATTACAGAAGATCGTATTGATGAAAAGATAATTTCTGTTCGGAATAAACCGGAACTACCGGCCTACGATCCAATGGCCGTTCAGTTTCTCCTCAACCTGATCTCTGCAACAGTCGGTGATAACCTTTTGAAATAATTTTAAGCCGTTCTGATGTGATAATTGGGATAATCTAAATTTTTTATATTTGCCGATAAACAGTTTCCAATTTTTATTTACAACTACTAAAAATCAAGCTTTATGGATTTCAAAAAATTTATTGTTATTCCTACGTTTATTGCCGTTCTGGCATCTCTTTTTATGGTTCTTGACCATTTTCTCAGCCCTTTTATGCCAATCGCCGGCAATAAGGGATTCGGTTGGGTCACATTCCAGGCATGGGCACTCTATTTTATTGCTGGTGGAACAGTTAAAGGGGGACTTCGCGTCTTTTTAGGTTATGTATTGGGGATCATCTCTGCCATCCTGATTATTAAGCTTGCAGGTGTGTTGGGTTCGACTGGCATGTGGGCCGTTCCTCTTGCTGTACTGGTGATGGTTATTCCGATGTGTTCAATGGAACGGGCACATGAATTGATTGATTTTGTGCCGGTGATATTTGTTTCCTCTGCTGTAATCTTTGCTTTTGGGCAAATATATGGCGATGCCACTACTCTGACCTCCTCCGCGATTACCATCCTTGTTTATTGCGCTATTGCGATGTTCTTAGGTTGGGCAACTGTGTCCATACGAGGGGCTTACGAAAAGCTGGTTGCAAAACAAAAATAATTTGGAATTCACAAGAAGACGTAAAGACGCAAAGTGATAAAAGGTATCTCGTTATTTAATTTGTCGTCTTTACGTCTTGATGTGAAATTGCAATTCATAAAAATTTCTGGTGAACATTTACCACGATCCGCCGGCACCACCGCCGCCAAAGCTTCCGCCGCCGAAACCTCCGAAGCTGCTATCAGATGAACCTCCACCAAAACCACTACCTCCTGAAAAATCATTCCATGAACCGCCGTGCCTCCTGCTCATCATATCACCCAGCAGTAAACCACCAAGAAAACCTCCGGTTGTACCACCTATGCCATGGTAATCGCTGCTTCCCCTTTTTAACGCAAAAACAACGAATAAAATGATCATGATGATGGCAAACCCACCAATTCCTGATTTTCCTTTTTTTACTGATTTAACATACTGATCAGCAGTAAATTCTCCTGCTGTAAGTGAAATCAGAACATCCGTACTTCTGTCGAGTCCTTTAAAATAATCGTTTTGTTTGAATGCCGGCAGTAACTCCGCTCCAACCAACGCCTGACGGGCTACGGCGTCGGGGACTACAGCTTCAAGACCATATCCAACAGATACAAATACTTCACCCCGCTGATTAGCCATTTTAGGTTTTACCAGGATTAATATCCCATTATTCTTACCCTTCTGGCCGATTCCCCACATTTCGGAAAGCTTTATGGCATAATCAGCTTTGTCATAGCCGGAAAGTGTTTTGACTGTAACTATCGCTATCTGAGTTGAGGTTTTCTGATTAAAACTAACCAGTTTATTTTCCAGAAAGGCTTGCTGATCAGCCGAGAGTACTCCTGCAAAGTCATTCACAAGACGCGGGGGCTCTGGTCGTGCCGGAAATTCACTCTGCCCTTGTGAGATTAGTGGAAATACCAGCCAAATCAACAGGATCAATAGTTCTGAATATTTTGTTATTTGTTTGTTTTTCATTATTTTCCGTATGAAATTTCGTCCGAAAGCTCATTTGTGTCATCTGTCTGCCAGGGGAAATATTGCTTCAGTTGTTGTCCCGCTTTCTCAATTCCGTGGATTAATCCAACGGCAAATTCACCCCTGCCAAAATGACGGATCATCATCTCTTTTATCTCATTCCAGAATCCATCAGGAACAACTTTATTAATCCCTGAATCGCCCAGGATCGCGAATTTCCTGTCGTTAATCGAAAGATAAATCAACACCCCATTTCGATCTTTGGTTTCGTTCATCTTCAGCTTCTTAAAGAGCCAGGCAGCCCGGTCGAGGACCTCCTCTTTGCATTTGCTTTCGATATGGACCCGAATTTCACCACTGGTCTGATGTTCAGCTTCTTCAATGGCTTTGGCAATTAATACCTCATTCTCTTTCCCGATAAACTCTTTGGGGCTCATAATGGTCACTTAAAATTGTACTTTTGGCGCTTTGTCTGCCCCTTTTTCGGCTTCGAAATAAGCTTTTTTCTCGAAATTACGCATCGAAGCAATAATGCTTTGCGGGAATTGGCGGATATAGGTATTGTATCCTCTTGCCACCTCATTGAATTTTTGCCGCTCTACGGTGATTCGGTTCTCTGTTCCTTCGAGTTGCGCCTGAAGATTCATGAAACCTTCGTTGGCCTTAAGTTCGGGGTACTTTTCAACAACCACCATTAATCGGCCAAGAGCTGATGACAACCCTCCCTGAGCCTGCTGAAACTGTTGCATCGATTCCTGCGTAAGTTTTGTAGGATCAACAGTTACCTGGGTCGCTTTTGCCCTTGCTTCAATCACAGCTGTTAAGGTCGATTTTTCGAAGTCGGCATATCCTTTAACCGTGCTAACAAGATTGGGAATTAGGTCGGAACGTCGCTGATAGACGTTTTCCACCTGAGACCAGGCAGCGGCTACCCCTTCATCCATTGTAACCATCTTATTCCCTGTGGAAATACCCCACTGAAAACCTAAAAATAATAAAACAACAATTACGATCAATACAATTATTCCTGTTCTTTTCATCTCTTTTTCTCTTTTAAATTTCTATTATAACAACGAGTTGTACAATTTGATGTGAAATTAATTAACAAAATCATATTTTAAAGAGTTTCCTCCTTTTAATTTTGGGAGATGCCCATTTAGCGGTGAATATTTATAACCTCATCCTGTAAAATTGAAAAGGATGAAACCGGGCGGCTCCATCCTTTTACTAAAACTAACCAAACTAACTAACCTAACTAAACCTAAACTTATGAAAAAAAATGTAATGCAAATGTAGGGGTGTGTCAACTGATTTCCAAATTATTAATGTTAAAAAAAAGTAAAATTTGGTAATATTGGGGCTGTTTCGTAGGTTTGCCATGATGTTAATACTGAATATCGTGTTTCTTTCTTACAAATTGATGCCCATTTATGAAAAATATTGAGACCTATTGTGAAAACAGGGGAGTAAATCAAAAATTAAACAGTCCTTCAAATACATCTATAATCAGAAAAAAAATTCAATGGATTCGCACGATTTTAAGGTGTTTCTTCTCTCTTTTAATAATATTACCTGAATTCGGTTTATCTAAAGAAGAGGGAAGAGGTAATCAACATCAAGTCAGAGATGGGAAACTGTTGCGAAGTGAATTGTGGCAACCTTTCGATGCTCAAAGGGCCAAGGGTGATTTTTTTGTTTCTGTCAATGGGAATGATAATTGGTCCGGGACATTGGAGGCTCCTAATGCCACAAATACCGATGGTCCATTTGCCACGATTTCACGGGCGCAACTTGCTGTTCGGGAATTGAAGGGTAAGGTATATTTACCTAAAGGAAAGGCTATAGATGCACGGTATAGCGGATCTTCTCACCCTTTTGGGAAAGGAAAGGACATTGTTGTATTTATCAGGCAGGGTTTTTATCCACTCAGTAAGTCTTTACTTTTTACACCTGAAGATGGTGGTGAGCGAGTGGAAACCAACCTCCCATCAGGTGCATTTGAATGGCACCATTTAAGGGACAATTATGTCACTTATGCTGCCTATCCAGGTGAAAAGCCGGTAATCTCCGGAGCGATTCCTATAAAAAATTGGAAACAGGATGGTAAAGTTTGGATCGCTCCCTTTAATTCAGCCGAAGTTCCCAGCTTCATTGCGAATGGTAAAAAGCAAACCTTAGCCAGAACTCCAAACCAGGGATATTTCACACTCAGGAAAACACCTTCATCCACCTCTGAAATTCCTTATAACCCCGGGGATATCCAAAAGTGGAATGATATGCAGGATAATCGGATTGCCATATTACTTCGTTGGCGTACAGCTTATAATTCAATTGACAGGGTTGATGAGAAATCAAAAACAGCCTATTTAAAAACAGCCGAAGACGGACCTGACAAGAACAACGGCCTTTTGGTGGTTCCGCCACGTTACTATATCGAAAATGTTAAAACATTTCTGGATGCACCGGGTGAATGGTTCTTTGATAAGAACAAACATGAGATCTGCTATATCCCATCCGGGAATAATGCTGATCCCAATCAAACTGACCTGTCTGTACCTCAGATCAATCAACTGGTACAAGTCAAAGGCGACGAGAATAATCCGGTCAGAAACCTTCGCTTTTATGGCTTGATATTTGAAGGGGCCAAAGAAAATTTCAGAAATTTTCCACATTACTACGACCCAACACCGGGTTGTATTGCAATTACCTGTGAGTATGCGTATGACTGTGAGTTTGCCTACTCTGAACTCAGGGCTTGTGGCGGAGTAGGTATGGCCGTCGCCGCTGGTTGTTCAGGTATGCGAATATTTAAAAATATTTTTAATGGTCTTGAGCAGGGAGCTTTAAGTGTCAGCAGCACAGGCGATATGAAAAACGGGAAGTTAATTCAAATTACCCGTGAGACAAAAGTTGATCACAATATTTTCTCTGAATGCGGACTTGGTGGTGGGATTACATTAGGGGTTGGTGGAACACTTCATACTACCATATCCCACAATTATTTTACCAAATCAGGCAGACCTTACACCATCGACTGCGGAGCAGGAGGGCTTGAAGGAAGCATAACGGGTGATGTTGTTGTTGAGTACAACCATTTTGAAGATGTCCAGAATGATGCCGATGATGCTGGTGTAATTGTGGTCACCGGGATGACATTTAACTCTTTTGTACGTAATAATATCATACACCGCGTCCATCGTGGATTTTTCAGCGATAATGTGGCTTTTTGGTTTGACAACATGTCGAGTAACTGGACTGTAGCAAATAACATTTACTATGATATCGAGCAAGGCGATATGAAATTGTGCGGTACTTATCTATCAGATAATCATTATGTTGATAATTTTTTAATTGAATCGCCCAAATCTGCTCCCGAGCAAATTATTGAAGGTGACCCAGTACTGGATTGTGCTAATTTGCAGATTACCTTTAATGGTAAGCCAATATCTGGTGCTCTGGCAGCAGGCTCAATTGTTAAAGTCAAGGCAGATATAACAAATAATGGTAGTTCCGGTACCTCCCCGGTCACGCTTTATATCGACAGGAAAGTTTTTGAAAGTAAACCATTCCCTGTTATCAGGAATAATACCCGGACGATTGAATTTGATTTACGTTTGAATGAACCCGGGACACAGGAGATTTCTATCGGCGAAACAAAGCCTCAGCCGGTAATTGTTCAGGGAGAGAGACCAAAAATTGTGTTCGACAAGATTCGCAGTACAGAAGAGATTTTACTTGCTGGAGAAAGTATCCGGATTACAGCACTGGCAACCAATCTGCAAGCTGAAGATATTCAGTCTGAAATTACCATTTTTTGCAATGGAAAAGTGTTGAAGAGCCAACAGGTGAATTTTAAAAGTAAAGAATCAAAAGAGGTCTTTTTTGACATCGTACCTGAGGTTGGGAGCTATCCCGTACATATTGGAAACAGCGATGAGTTGAATTTGAAGGTGTTAAAATGTAAGGAGCTCGATATGGTTAAACAGAAATTATACACCTATATTTCTCCTAAATCAAAACCTGCCCTGGTTGAAGTTATTCAGAAAGATAACCGATATATCGTTAAAGCGAGCGGATGGGATTTTTACCATGCTGAAGATGCTTATGCAACCGTCTACCTCAAACAATTAAAAGGTGATTTTGTAGCGACAGCGAAAATCGCGTCATTTGGGAATCGCACGAGTGAATGGTACCGGTCTGGTCTTTTTGTTAGAAATGATATCAGTAAGAGTTTTGATGTGGACCGGGGGAGTAAGGGTTCTGTTTTAATGTTCAGTACTCCCGGGCGTGCCGGTATTGAGTATGATGAGTTTGGCAATGGTTGTATGCACAAGGCTTCGAGTGAAAATCTCCCCGAGAATTCTCCAACTCCTATTTGGATAAGGCTGGAGCGGCACGGTAATCGCTTTACCGGTTATGTCAGTCTCGACAACAAAAACTGGATAATTAAAAGGCAAACAAATCTTATACCCGGAATCGAAAAAGCGGTAGACCTTGGCCTGGCAGCAGGGGCACCCGACCAAAAACAATATACCGTTGAATTTACAGACTGGAAAATAAAGGTGGAGGATCAATAGAAATTGCCTTTTATACTTCTGATTATTTTCTGCCTGATTCAATTAAAAAAATCATTCCAGGATTCGGATAATTATTATGAACCCTGGAATAATGTTATTGGTCTCTGTATTATTCTGGGAACTATTTCATAACCAATATTATATAATAATTCCTTGTTGTTGGAAAATATATTCTGAGAAATTACTTATTTTGGACAGTCTCAACTTCTGAAAAGCAGATACGACAATTTACACCAAAGACTTGCTAAAAGTTTAATTGTTATTTCCAGCCTCCCCCAACTGCACGGTAAAGCGAAACTGTGGCATTTAGTTGTTGCAATCTGTCATTTATACTGCTTAACTGAGCGGACAACAAGCTGGTCTGAGCGGTAAGAACCTCAGTGTAATTAGCTGTCCCATAGGTGAGTAGTTGTTTTGTGTAGTCAACCGATTTGACCAATGCTTCGAGTTGCAGTTTTCTAAGGGCAATTTTTTGGGTTGACGATTCAAATGCTCCCATTGCGTTGTTAACCTCCTGGCCTGCCTTCAATAAGGTATTTCTGAAGTTGATTAAGGCCTCCTCCTGCTGTGCTTCGGCAACTTTAAGGCGTGTGATATTAATACGTTTATTAAATATTGGTTGAGTAAGCCCACCTATTACATTTGCGGCAAATGTCTTTGGATCGAAAAACTGGTTAAGATTGGTCGCCACAAAACCGACCGAAGAAGTCAGTGTAAGTGCCGGATAAAAACTGGCATGAGCAGAATTGGTTAATTCAAAAGCGCTCATCACACCGAATTCAGATTGCATCACGTCGGGACGATTATCCAGAAGATGGGCCGGTACTCCGGTTTTTAAGATTGTGGGCAGTGTCTGTTCATTTATTTTGCCCCGTTCGATCGTTCCTGGAACACGTCCAAGTAGCAGACAAATGATATTTTCGTTTTCGCGGATTTGTTGTTCCAGATCGGGGATCGTAACTTCTGCAGCATAACGGGTAGCTTCTGTTTGAACGATTGCAGCACCTGTTACTTTACCGCTCTCTTTCAATACCTTCATCGTTTCTACCTGTTCAATATCATTTTTAACGGTCTGCCGCGTGATCTCCAGCTTTGCATCCAATCCAACGAGGTTGTAATAGGAGGTTGCAAGGTTGGCAATTAGCCGTGTTTGCACCTCCTTTTTTCCTGCATCGCTGGCTAACAAACTGGCATATGCTGCCCGCTTAGAGCTGCGTAATTTACCCCAAAGGTCAACTTCCCAGCTTGCCTGGGCCCCAATCTGGTAGTTTGTAGCGTCGACAGGGCCAGTAGGATAAATAGTTTCCGGATTCCTGGTGTAGGTTCCATTTGCGTTGATAGCGATAGCCGGAAGCATTGCAGACCTGCTTTGCGAAAAATATGCTTCTGCTTCGATCAATTTTTGAACTGCAATTTGTAGATCAGGATTGTTATTTAACCCCTCCTCGATCAGCTTTTGCAAGTGGGTCTCCGAAAAAATACTCCTCCAGGGTTTATCCCCTATAGTTTCTGTATCAGTTGATTGAGTGTTTCCGAAAAGACCTGAAGTACTGACAGTTTCACGGTTAAAATGTTTTGGAGTGTTGCAGGAGAGGAACACAACGGCAAATCCGGTAATGAGCGTAATCTTTCTTATTATAGTTGTTTTCATGGTATTCTTTTCTGATGAGTCAATTCAACTATTCTTCCATATCGTCGAGTCCGACAACTTCTGGAGGCTCTGGTTTATTCATTTTTTCCTGAATTGTCTGGAAGATCACAAACATGGTTGGTATGACCAATATCCCGATCATAGTCCCAATAAACATCCCACCAACAGAGCCAACTCCAATTGAACGATTACCATTTGCTCCGACACCGCCACCAACAACCAGGGGAATGAGGCCAAAGATAAAAGCGAATGAGGTCATTAATATTGGTCGCAAACGGGCAGTTGCTCCCTCAATGGCTGCCTGTACAATGCTCATTCCCCGATGACGTCGCTGCAAAGCAAATTCAACGATTAGAATTGCATTTTTTGCGAGAAGTCCAATGAGCATGATCAGAGAGATCTGGAGGTAGATGTTATTTTGAACCCCCATTATTTTGGCAAAAATGTAAGCGCCTGAAATCCCGATAGGGAGTGAAAAAAGAATTGAAAATGGCAGTACAAAACTCTCATACTGAGCTGCCAGTAAAAAATATACAAAGATCACACTCAGTATAAAAATCATAATTGATTGACTACCTGAATATTTTTCTTCGCGGGTCAATCCTGAAAATTCATAACCATAACCCAATGGGAGGGTTTGTGCAGCTACCTCCTGCACCGCTTTTATCGCGTCGCCGCTGCTAAATCCGAAATTTGGGGAACCGGTTATTGCAATAGAGGTATAAAGGTTAAATCGGGTTATGTTTTCAGGGCCGAACACTCGTTTGAGTGAAATAAATTCGGTGATAGGTGCCATTTCACCGTTAGACGATTTCACAAAAACGTTATCCAGGTCCTGCGGATTTCCGCGATAATTGGGTTCAGACTGAACCATGACCCGGTACTGTTTTCCGAAACGGTTAAAATCAGAGGCATAAAATCCCCCAACATAACCTTGTAAAGCAGACAAAACGGCGCTAACCGTAATCCCGGATTGTTTACATCGGGCGGGATTGACGTCTACCTGGTACTGTGGAAAGTTGGAGTTAAACGAGGTCATGGCATATTGAATTTCGGGTCGTTGGCTTAACGCACCCAGGAACTGGCGGGCATTTTGTTCAAACTGTTTAATATCACCTCCAGTTTTGTCTTCCAGTTTAAGTTCAAATCCCCCCGAAATACTGAATCCAGGTACCATTGGTGGTGTGAAAAT
Organism: Prolixibacteraceae bacterium; assembly: GCA_963675995.2. GTDB lineage: Bacteria > Bacteroidota > Bacteroidia > Bacteroidales > Prolixibacteraceae > JAAFHB01. Next base: position 2,100,111 of record CAXXIY010000001.1, read on the forward strand.
GATAATCTTCGCATTTTTAACCTTTGAGGTCAGCATGTAAAGTTTCCCAATGATGGTATTGATGTCCTGACCTTTCTCCTTCCTTTCCTGAAACGGTTTAAGACTGCAAATTAACATGCCGTATGAACTACCTCTGCCACTGATTAATGAATTTCCAACGATAGCTGTCCTACCTTCTACTTCCGGGATGGTATTTACAATAGCTTCAACCTGCTCAACTACTTGTTTTGTCTTTTCCATAGCTGTTGAAGGGGGAAGGCTGATATCAACAAACATACGTCCGGTGTCTTCAGTGGGGACAAACCCTGTTGGTGTGGTTTCCATCAAGTACCACAATCCACCTGAGAAAAGAACGATAATGACTACAGCCATCCATCTGTGGCTCATCAGAATATTGGTGGTTTTTTTATACCGTGAAGTCATTGAGCTAAATACCGTATTGAATAGGGTATAAAACCGTTGTATGACCCCTTTCTGATGGAGTGAACTTCCGGTATGAGGTTTCAGGAAAATGGCACAAAGCGCAGGACTAAGTGTTAAAGCATTAATAGCTGAGATAACAATTGCTACGGCGAGTGTTATTCCAAACTGTCTGTAAAATACCCCTGTTGTTCCTTTCATAAAAGTTACCGGAACAAAAACTGCGGCCATCACAAGGGTTATTGCCACGATTGCAGCTGAAATTTCGTCCATCGCAGAGACTGCTGCTTCCCGGGCATTTTTTGCACCCTGATCCAGTTTTGCATGCACCGCCTCTACCACAACGATGGCATCATCCACTACAATTCCGATGGCAAGCACCAGTGCAAAGAGGGTTAGCAGGTTGATTGTAAACCCAAAAAGGTTCAGGAAGAAGAAGGTACCGATAATGGATACCGGAACTGAAATAGCCGGAATAAGTGTTGCCCTGAAATTTTGAAGAAATATAAATACGACAATAAATACCAGAATAAATGCTTCGAGCAACGTATGAAGGACCTTTTCAATGGAGCTGTCAAGAAAGTCGTTTGCATCGACTAAAATCTGGTATTTTATCCCGGGAGGGAAAGACTTGGAAGATTCTTCAAGGACCTTTTTTGCATTGATAATTACCTCGCGGGCATTGGAACCAGCTGACTGAAATACTGCCATTGCGATCCCGGGTTTACTCAAGGCAGTTGTGCTGATTGAATAATCAAGGGCGCCCAGTTCAACACGTGCAACATCTTTTAATCGCAGGATATTACCATCCTTATCGGCTTTGACTACAATATTTTCAAATTCGGTGGGTTGCGAAAGCCTCCCTTTATATTTAAGTATATACTCAAACGACTGTTCGTTCAATGCCCCTAAACGTCCCGGAGCTGCTTCGAGATTCTGTTCATTGAGTGCAGCTATCACGTCGGAAGGCATCAATCCATAGGCAGACATCACGTCAGGTTTCAACCAGATTCTCATAGAGTAATCCTTTGCTCCAAAAACCATTGCTTCACCTACTCCATTTACCCGCTGAATCTGAGGTAATAGGTTGATTTTGCTGTAGTTTTGAAGAAAAGTCTCGTCAAATTCACCAGTCTCACTTCGCAATGAAAAAACCATCAACATACTATTCTGCCGTTTAGCGGTTATGACACCAGCCCGGGTCACTTCAGCAGGGAGGAGGCTGGTGGCACGTGCCACACGGTTTTGTACATTTACTGCTGCCATGTCTGCATTAATCCCCTGTTTGAAGAAAACCTCTATACTTGCTGATCCGTCATTGCTTGCGGTCGAAGTCATATAGGTCATATTTTCAACCCCGTTGATTTGCTCCTCCAGTGGTATAACCACACTTTTTAGCACGGTTTCAGCGTTAGCGCCAGTATATGATGCTGTTACCCGGATTGTTGGAGGGGCGATATCGGGGTATTGCTCGATTGGAAGGGTGATTAGTCCAAGAACCCCCAGAATAACAATAATAATGGATATGACCGATGATAGAATCGGCCGTTCTATAAATCTTCTGAACATCTTTCCTAAATTTAGTTTTTAAGCTGTTTTGCAGGTGACATGTTCTCGGAAAGATTGCCGATATCTGATAGTTTCGGTTTAATTTCAGTGTCATTACGTAACGAAGCAATACCTTCTAGTACCACCCGATCGCCGACATTCAGTCCACCGGTTACCACATACGAGTCTTTGAGGTTCCCTTCCAGTACTTCTATTTCGGTATTCCGAACCTTATTACCAGCGCCAACAACATAGACAAAGTGTTTTCCCTGTAATTCATAGGAGGTTTTTTGAGGAATAATAATTACAGAATCAAGAAACTGTGGAATACGTACCATTCCGCTTCCTCCGCTACGCAGCAAACCATCTGAATTTGGAAAACTTGCACGCACATTTACGGCGCCGGTCTGGGTGTTAATCAGTCCGCTGGCTGTTTCGATGCGCCCTGCCTGTTCGTATATAGTGTTATCGGCCAACACCAATGAAACTCCAGGTAATTTTGTGAATTTCTCCTGCTGATTTTTCCCCTCCAACCCTTTGGTAAGGGTCAGAAATTCTTTCTCGTTGAACGAAAAATAGGCATACATATTCACCGTATTTGAGACCGTGGTGAGTGGTTCAGTTGTGGAACTGCTCACAAGGCTTCCAACACGGAACGGAAAATTCCCGATTGTTCCTTCTGCCGGACTGGTAATCAAGGTATACTGAAGATTTGCTTTGGCGTTTTCCAGATTGGCTCTGGCCTGCGCCAATTGAGCCTCCTTCGATTTCTGGGTGGATTCAACCGATTCCAGATCAAACTTGCTGATGATATTCTTCTCAACCAACGGTCTGGTTTTTTCGACATTGACCTCAGCAATTTTCACATCTGCCTCGGCAACTTTTACCAATGCTTCCGCAGAACGCACGGTAGCCTGAATATCATTGGCATTCAGACGAAAAAGCAACTGTCCTTTTTTTACATAAGCCCCTTCATCAACAAATATCTGCTCAATATACCCGGCAATTTTTGATCGGATTTCGACGGTTTGTTGTCCCTGAAGTTTGGTAGGATAATCTTTAAAAAGTTTTGTAGATTGTGTCTTTACCGTAATGACAGGATATTCTTTTACATTGTTGGCACTTCCTGTCTGCCCGCTTTTTGGCTGATTACCACACGAAATTGCAATCAATACCATCAAAATGGCGATGAGCCTTCTTCCTTTCCAATTAATTCTCATGATATATCTAAAATTTTGTCTTTCTTGTTCCCTAATATTTAAACCTGTTTTCCTTTATCTCCGTAATTATTTATTTCCTCTTCAATATCTCCGTTTTCCTGAATTCTCAGGAGAACGTGTTGAAATGTCTCAAGTTCATTATCAGTAACACCTGATAATAATTTTTTGGTTACTTCAACAGCGACTATCTTCATCCGGTTCAAAATATCAATTCCGGTGTTGGTCAGCGTCAGATTTTTTTTCCGTTTGTCCCCTTTGTTTGTCAGTCGGACAACATATTGATGCTCCAACAAACAATTAATATGACGTACAATGATTGATTTATCCTTTTGCAACCGGTCGGCCAGATCTTGCTGAATTAAGTCGGCATTCGAATCCAATAGTTTTAGGATAACGAATTGTTCAAAGGTTAAATCAATTTCCTTTTCCCTGAATTCAATCATCATTTGATGCTTGAACACCCTTCGGCTTCGACTTAACATATAACCCAGAGGTATGTCTGATCCCATTTCCAGTTTTTAATTTGGGCTCAAAAGAATCAAATTTAGTTGACTTCTGCAACTAAATTGTATCAAGAAATTATTAAGGATTTATTTTTTTAATGGTAAGTTTGTCTGGTTCCAGCATCTTTGGGTATGGGGTATGGGGTTCAACCTGATACCAATAGGCCACTGAGGCAAGATCGTCATTTAAAGGCAGGTATCTTCCTCCACTTTGCCATCCCAAACACTGAATGGTGACTTTCAGATCGTTTTCAAATCGTATTGGGTCAAGTATATGCCAGCGATATTGGCCAATTTTGGTGGCAAATGAAATCTTGTCATCATCCTTAAAATAGTAAAAGCCGGTATAGGGTGAGCTAAATGAAGTGTATTTTGCTTTCCCATTTTCATCCATCACTTCACTGTATCCGTACGAACCACAGAAGTAATCCTCTTCTCCGGTTCCACATATGGTTGGGAAATCGGTATCGCCATCCATATAGAATTTTATTTCGCCTTCACCCCACCAGCCCTGGCCATAAGCGCCATGTGCAAGGTACGTTCCGACATACTGCCCTTTCCCTTTTATCTGGTCGACAATGGTATATACTTCTTTGGATGGAAGGGCGTGCACCCTGTTAAACCGGGCGTGAAAGTATGCTTCATCTTTGGCGATATCAGTCAGCACATAATCAACCTGATAGTAATAACAGGCCTTTTTTGTATCAAGATTTTCGATTGTTATTTTGCACTTTTTCCTGAAGGGCATTTGCCAGTAAGAGTTGAATCCACTTCCCGGATTGACACAAACTGCCAGTGAATTTATCCGGGGTTCGAATCCTATACCCCAACCGGAAGCGAAAAAATCGCCAACCGGAACTTCCACTGAAGGTTGAACTTCACCGTCCCAATAGATTCTCAGAATATTAAGCCGGTATTCACTCGTGGGAGTCATCCAGATATGCTGTATAGCACCTTCGCCGTCAATTTCTGCCAAGGTAATAGTCTCTCCGGGATTGATAAAAATATCGGGATTTACTTTCCAACCCTGCCCAAGTTCGCGAGCTGCATTGGCCTCCGTCCCATCTTTCAGTGTTGTCATTCCACCTTTTCCTTTCGCTCCGGTTAAATGCTCCGGACTAATTGAACGTGTTTTTGCATCTGAGAGACGGGAAAGATTTCCCATGTTTAGATTAAGCCCGTTAAATTTTTCGGTTTTTCCATGGCAACCCCATAAGAGTGCGATCAATACAATGCTAATCAGATTTTTGTGTTTCATTCGTATGTTGGATTAGAATTTTTCTCATTTTCAGGCAAAATTAACTTTTTATCCTGTTTGCCAAATCCTCCAAACGATTCTGTCTTTTTTTGGTCTGTTTTTTAGGAATTATCCGACAAGTGCCTTATTCTTTGTGGCGTTTTAGCCTTGGGCAAGTTGGGTTATTGAGTTAAGTATTTGTCTAAAAAATACAAAAGGGCTGGAAGGTCTATTTCATGTGCCCCGTTATGAACATCAAGAATCAGGTTTTCAGGCCTCTCAAAATCCCGGTAGATGGTTTGAATCTCATTTAATGCTTCTCGGGCAATGGGTACATAGAAATCTTTGAGCGGCTCTTTTACTCCATTTTGACATTGCAGTGCACGTGGTGCCACAAGTGAATAAATATCAGCATAATCGACCAGTTGTCTTAATCCCGGAAATTTCCAGCACATACAATGGTTTTGTTCCATATGGTCCATTTTTGTCAGGAACCCGGCACTTACGGTGGCTTTTATCCGTTTATCCATCGCTCCAAGCCACATCGCCATTTCACCGCCTAGCGAAAGTCCGGCACATCCTATACTGGTTGGGTCTACCTCAACCAATGATTCCAGGTAATCAATACAACGAATCAGATCCCAGAGCCGCTCGCCCATAAGGATCATCCCATCCTCATATACTTTATGCTGGCTAACAACGGCGGCAATCGTTACATAATTCCGGTTGGCCAATGCCTCACCAAAACCTTTATATATGGATGCTGTATCATAAACACTTCGAATAACCCCACCATGTCCGTGTATACAAACAACTGCCGGGTGTTGTCTTCCAGCCTGTTTCGGAAGTGTTACCACAACTTTAATCCGACGACCAGGGGTTGTATTAATCTCAATCTCCTTCTGTAGGTATGCCCCTTTATCCCAGGAATTCAACTCTTTTGGATTTAAAGCAATATTTCCCTTTTCGGAAAGAAGTTTGTCAAGTTTAAGGAGACTAAAAAGTCTTGAGCGTACCTCCTTCTGCCAGTTTAATGTTGCACTTACCGGACGGGAGGAGTACTTCATTGTTCGTAACGTGTCATTACCGGCAAATAGCGAATTTGTAAAGCAGGTGATGAGACAAAACATTAAAAGAGAAACCCATTTCCCACTTTCTGTTTTTTCAGTTTTAAGACCCTGGTTCATATCCATAAGACTAAGCTTTTCAATGAAGTAAAGATAAAAGTTTTGATTGAATTATTCCACCAAATTTATTTCACAATTGATCGGCTTTGAAATTCTTTCCACTGAATAAACGAACCTTTTCACTGAATTTATTTGCGGGTAGATCTGTCGGCACTTAAATTCGTCGGGTAGATTGAACCAGATCATTCTTGAAGGACTTTTTTTTATTCGGTGGTGATTTTTTTGTTATGATGAGAAATTGATTTAAAATTAATTATATACCAATGAAATTTACGAATGCTTTTTGTGCGGTTGGTTTAACTGCAATCACCATTGTTGGGATACAATCCTGTAGTAAGGATACTGCTGCTATTATCGATGACACCCCGGTTGCAGATGATGGTTTTGTGACAAATACCAAGGATACCACTTTTTCAAATGCGGTTATCATAAAATATTCAGGAACGACCGCTACGGTAACCAACCCTTACCAGGGCAACGGAGTGAATGTTGCCGTTACCAACGGTGAGGTAGTGGTAACTGCAACAACGACAACCACCGAAATCAACTATGTTTTATCGGGCCGTAGCACCAATGGTACCTTTAAGATCTACAGTGATTACAAATTTGGACTTATCCTCAACGGGGCAAGTATTATTAATGTCAAAGGTCCAGCAATAAACATTCAGTCCAGCAAAAAGGTCTCAGTGTCTGTAGTGACCGGTACCAATAACAGACTTATCGACGGAGCTACCTATGCAGCCAGTTCTGAAGATCAAAAAGGGGCCTTTTTCAGTGAAGGGCAACTCATTTTCAGCGGCAAAGGATCGCTGGCGGTTACCGGTAAATACAAACATGGTATTTGCAGTGATGGCTACATTTATATTCAGGATGGAAATATTACTATTTCCCAGGCAGTTACCGATGGGATGCATGCCAACGATTATGTTAAGATAGATGGAGGAACTGTTGCTATAACTTCATCGGCTGATGGTATTGACTGTGAAGCGGGTTATGTGGCTATCAATGGCGGGTCGGTCACCGTTAACAGCGTCGATGATGGTATAACGACCTCATACACTGGTACAGATGTTACAATTGTTCCATATGTGACTGTCAATGGGGGAGTTATCAATATTACTACCACAGGTGATAAAGGTAATGCTATCAAAAGCAAAGGTTATACGCTTGTAAACAGCAATGATGCAATTACACTCAAAGTTTCGGGCAAGGCTTCCAAAGGTTTTAAGACAACAGGTGATTTCACCCTTACCAATGGAAATGTAACCATTACGACTACAGGGAATGCCTATTATGATACCACAGATAAAGATATTGCCGCTGCTTCGGGCATTAATTGCGATAAAACATTTACCATGGCAAAGGGAACCTTATCGATTACCAGCAGTGGACTTGGTGGAAAAGGTATTTCCGTGGATAATACGATGACAATAAATGGCGGAACAATCAATATTACCGCATCTGGTTCCAAATTTACTTATGGTACAACTTCCAGTGAAGCAAAAGGAATAAAATGTGATAACGAATTAGTCATCAATAATGGAGTACTCAATATCTCAGCTGCTGATGACGGAATGAAATCTGAGAAATCAATAACAATTAACGGAGGAACCGTAATAATTTCGAAATCCTATGAGGGGATTGAAGCGCCAAAAATAAATCTGCTCATGGGAACTGTAACGGTTGTTTCAACAGACGATTGTTTGAATTCAACAAATGGGAATGGAGGTGAAGCTAACGATGGCAGTTTAATGACCATTGCCGGCGGCACAATCGCGCTGAGTTCATCCGGTGGAGATTCGATGGATAGTAACGGTAGTATTGTGATGACAGGTGGCACCGTTATTGCTCAGGGACCTCCCTCGGCACCTGAAGTTGCTCTGGATTATAACGGAACATTCAATATTTCAGGCGGACTCTTTATAGCCTCAGGGCCGAACTCAGGGAATATGATTCAGGCTACGAGTACCTCATCAACTCAAAATGCGGTATTGGCCAAAACATCCGCAAGTATGTCAACAGGAACTTTATTCAATATTCAGGATGCGAGTGGCAACACGCTTGTTACCTACGCCCCTGCAAGAAATGCCTATTATTTTGTATTCTCATCCCCAAGCTTGCAAAGTGGTTCTTCTTTTAAAATTTTTACAGGGGGTACTATCACCGGAGCAACATCCACCAACGGATTGTATATCGGAGGTAACTATAGTGGGGGAACACAAAAATCCTCCTTTACTCCATCATCAAAAGTTACAAGCGTTACTTTCTAAGGACAGATACGCCTAAGAAACCGGGAAGTCAGCAATTAAATACCGGGAGAAAACAAGAAGGGGGTGTTCCACAAGGGCACCCTCCTTTTTGATGAAAATGACTGCAAAATATTTTCTTATTATTTGGATTTCAATTTTTTTAATAATTTTATACGTGTGAATGGAATATAAAGGGGGAGTATGAAATTGGATAGGAATAATAGACCTGAAGATCCGAACAAAATATTTGTCTGACAAATCCAATAAATTATGCAAAGTAAACGGAGAGATTTTCTGAAACTTGCCGGCCTGACAGGTGTTGGCTTAGCTAGCGGAGGGTTCACCAAAGGGTTTGGACAGGAAGGGGTGAAGGAAGAGGTGCCAGATCTTCCCCAATTCATTAAACAATACGGCCAATTGCGCGAACAGCAGTTTAACATGTCGGGTTTTGCAGCTCCCAAAATAGCCACAGTACGTGTTGGAATCATCGGTTTAGGTCAGCGAGGCCCTTCGCATGTCCAACGGATGAGTATCCTCGAAGGGGTTGAGATCAAGGCACTCTGTGATCTTTTACCAGAGAAGGCAGAAGCGTCCAAAAAGAAACTGGAAGGAACTGGCCATCATCCGGATCTTTATTCAGGGGCCAGAGACGAATGGAAAAAGGTTTGTGAACGGGATGACATAGATCTGGTCATCATCACTACTCCATGGTACTTACATGCCGAAATGGGAATTTATGCAATGGAGCACGGGAAGCATGTGGCTTCAGAAGTGCCTGCGGCGGGTACTATCGAAGAGTGCTGGAAGTTGGTGGAGACCGCGGAACGCACGCGAAAGCATTTCATGATGATGGAGAACTATGTCTATATGGAATTCCAGCTCCTTACTCTGAATATGGCCAGGCAGGGCTTTTTTGGAGAGGTGGTACATGGCGACTGTGCTTATAATACGAGCAAAATGGGAAATAATTTTTCCAAATCGCTTTATTGGGACATGTGGTGGCTGAAACAATATGCCTGGCGGAAGGGTAACTTCTATCCAACACATGGGTTAGGACCTATATCTTATGTGATGGACATCAACCGGGGCGACCGACTCGATTTCCTGGTGTCGGTTGAAAGTAACGATTTTATGATGAATAACAGAGCTCAGGAGCTGGCTGCAAATGATGATTTCTTCAGGCCATTCACAGGCAAGGATTACCGGGGGAATATGAACGTGACCACGATCCGCACCAAGAAGGGGAAAACCATTATGCTGCAACACGATGCAACGTCGCCTTCGCCGCATAATCTGATTCACGGAATATCAGGAACTCGTGGAACAGCCCTTTACGACCCCCAGCCTCCTAGGTTTGCAGCGGGGAACCATCAATGGGTTCTGCAAGAGGAGTTCGAAAAACTGAAAGAAAAATATACCCCTAAACTTTTTGAAAGGATGGGGACCATCGCCAGAGAGAGTGGCCATGGTGGTTCAGACCTCCTTTTGAGCTGGCGCCTGATTGATTGTTTGCATAACGGACTTCCACTGGATCAGGATGTTTACGATGCGGCAAGTTTAAGTTCTATTGTCCCTTTAAGTGAATGGTCGGTGCGCAATCATTCCAATTCCATCGATATACCCGATTTTACCTCCGGAGCATGGGAGACCAATAAACGGAATATGGATATCAATCTGGAAAAGGGAGGGAACACTAAAATAAAAGGATAAAGCCGATTTCAACCGGATTACTGCTTTTTGAAGACGAATTTTTGATAATGATCTCAACACTGAAATAAAATTATGATGAGTCACAACCGAAATCCACATATTCATTCATCTCCGCTACCCGTCGATATCGTCTTTCATCCTTCGTGGTGGTTCAGACATGCGGGGATAAGTTTTGATGAGGATTTTTATTACCACCCTCTCAGAAGGGTTGAGGTTGAGAGGCAGATGGAGGAGGAACTTTACCAAAGGTTTGGTCGGTTTGGTTTAGGCAAGGATAGGAAAACGAATCTGCCCCTGATCGGGGCAGTGCATAATGCTGCAGGGTATATCCTGTCGGAGATGCTTGGTTGCAAGGTGATCTATCAACAGGACAGTTCACCCCAGGTCATTGCCGAAGGAATGGATAGATTGGATATTCATGTGGAAGATGCATTTAAAAGCCCGGTTTTCAAGCGGTTGTTAATGCTTCAGGAAAAGCTGAAGGGGAAGTACGGATATCTAACCGGAGACATCAACTGGAGCGGGATACTGAACATTGCCATGGATCTGGTTGGAGAAAAAGTCTTTACCGATTTTTTTATCGAACCCGAAGCAACAAAAGCACAATTTATGCTGATAGCTGAAGTAATTGAGAAGTTTGTTTCAGGTATTACTCTGGAAACCGGAACAAGTTCCATTTCCGTGAACCGGAATGTGAGAAACATTGAACAACCTGTCTTTTTGCATTCGGAATGCTCCCATACCATGATTTCTACAGAACAATATGAGGAATTTTTATTGCCTGCAGATATTCAGTGGAGTAAAAAGTACCGCCCGTTTGGTATCCACTACTGCGGAAATGATCCCCACCGGTATGCAGAGTCCTTTGCAAAAATAGAAAATCTCGATTTTCTGGATGTAGGCTGGGGTGGCGATGTTAAAGAACTGAGGAAACATCTGCCCAATACCTTCTTAAACATCCGTTTAGATCCGGTAACAATTAACAATTATACTGACAGCGAACTGCATGCAACGATTGCCCGGCTTGTTCAGGATTCAGGAAATCCTTATCTGACAGGAGTCTGTTGCATAAATATGGATGATAAGGTCGAAGATTCCAGGATTGAGGGCATTTTCAATTCTGTTAACGAAATCAAATTGGATATGGTTTGACAGTGAACTGAGCCTGATTATGTTTACCTATCCTATTCGTCCTTTGGATTCAGTGCCAAAAGCACCAAATAACCATCGCAGAGGAATCCTTCATACCCCCAGCATTCCCCTTGCCAGGTTTTCCAATCTTTAGCCATTATGCCGCAGAAGCCCTGAAAATCACCTTTGTTAATCCCTTCAAGAATGCCATCCTGAATAATCTTTAGCTCCTCGTACATACCGGCTTTCTGAAATGCCTTTAAGGTAAAGTACGACCAGTTAATCGATGCACCTCCATTTTCATAACGTTGAAACGCATCACTGCCATCTTCCTTTTCACCGCCACCCCACCGTGGATCGTGATGATAATAATCTTCTCTTCTGACAGAAACCAAATTACCAGGAACTCCCATACTAAAGTCTTTGAATCCAACTTCACCCATTTTCTTCCAAAGGGCCTCCATCACCCCTTTCACTTTATCCTCCGGCACCAGATTGTAGTAAACAGCCATACTATTTACATATAAAAAGTAGTAATCGTGAAGATTTCCGTCTTTACTTTTCCAACCCGCCAAAACACCGGTATTTGGGTTGTAAAATGTTGGGAAGTAGGAATCCCTGAGCTTTTGAGCGTATCGTTTATAGATATCAGCATCCTCTTTTTTACTGAGTTTTTCAGAAGTCTCAGCCATAAGGATTAGCGCATGATAGGTTAGGGCATTGCTGAAAGCATCTTCATGACCAAACCCAATGGTATCCCACCAGTTGGCTGGTCTCATTTTTTGATCCTCTGAACCCGAATTACCACTTCGTAGATCCTCAACCAAACCGTTATTATTGCGATCCCTCTTCATCTGGCTATCCATCCACCCTTTAATGACCGGATAATATTTTTCAGCCCATTTCTTATCATTGGATCCTTTTACAAAATTGCAGGCTGATATGACCAGTGAAGGATAGGAATCAAGATAGGAGTCATGCTTCGAAGTGTCAGGTTTGGCGAGATTTCCAGTTGTCTCCCAATCAGAGTTGTATCCCTCAAGACCATAAGCCTTCATCCCGTTCAAATACTTTTCGATGGACATTTTAAGCAAATCAAGCGCGGTTAAGGAATGGACAAGTGGCGGTGTTTTAAGCGCAAGCATCGACGAAAGAAAGAGTGTAAACGCACAGGGATCGCTGCAGGAGTTATTGGCTAAAACCTGGAGTCTTGGATTTACCTGGAATAAATTCAGGTAATTGCGCCTATACCCGGCGAATTTTTCACTTTCAACTCCCGGAAACTTAGGATAAACAGATCTGGAAGTGAATGTATACCGAATCGTTTTCTGATTCTCATTTGCAACGGGTAAAACAATTGAGATATAATTAGTTTCTTTTTTGCGGTTTGCATCATAATCAACAGTAACTCCGGGTTTGCTGGCAATCAACCGGAAGGTTCCCATATCGGGAAGGTGCAGAATCGCTGGTAATTGGGTTTTATTTTTTTGGACCATCAATCCCAGTAGTGTGGCATGGTTTTCATGCTTGTCAAATCTGAAATTTACCCCCTTTGATAAATTCCCGGTATGATAGATTGATGTTACAGAGAATTTCTTCTCAAAGAATTTGAACACCCATTCGACATCGCCGAAAGCTCCCTTTCGGCATATTTCTACTTCTGAATCTGAAACCTTATGAAGATCAAATTCCCCAGAACCAAGTGACTCTTTCCACCTGATAATATTTTTATAAAGCATTTGGTTTCCCAATCCATCCACCGAAAAGGATTTCACAAATGGGGAATTACTCACCAACTGAATCCTGTAGAATTTTGAAACAAATACAAAACTGTCTACCTTTTCAGAGCACAATGTTCCAAGAGGTAAAATGATTACCAGCAATACGATCAGCCACTTATTTCTAACTGTCTTCCTGTTTTCCATTTTAGATATCGGCGCTTCCCAACGTGATAAAAAATTTGAAAAATAATGCTTAACGTTACCTTAGTGATTAATCAAAAGATGAACTTTTTTATACTTGATTTTTAGCTTCGATTCCGAAAGTAAATCCGGCTTTTACACGTTCAATCAGTTCGGGAATAATGTCCTGATAATTTCCAATGATACCGAAATCGGCGTTGTTAAAGATGCTCGCTTTAGGGTTTTGATTAATTGCGATTACCTTACCTGATTCTTTCATTCCTGCGATGTGCTGGATGGCGCCTGAGATACCAACGGCAACATAAATTTTCGGGCGGACAGTTTTTCCGGTTTGTCCCACTTGTCGGGCATACTCAGTAATCCCTTCATCTACCACCGGTCGGCTGCATGCCCATTCGGCATTGATCCCCTGGCTTTTTAATGCCTCAGCCAGCGCTTTTATAAGACCCAGACTGTCATTTGTTGTTCCCCTTCCACCTGAAATAATGATATCAGCATCGAAAAGATTTTGTAATCCACCTTCGCCTCGCACAGTTTTTAGAATCTTGACAACAAAATCTTTTTCATCCAAAACAGGTTCGAAACCTGAAACAATTCCTTTTCTGCCTACAATACGCTCTGGAACCTCAAAGGTGCCGGCGCGTGCAGTTGAAACCTGGGGACAAACAAAACCCAGAATTGTTGCAAGTTTGCTTTCACCATATGTCGGACGGCGTGATTCAAGGATCGGGGAATAGATTACTTTTTCTTTTTTATTGATATACTCACCAATTTCAAGTCCTGTACAGTCGGCAGTCACTCCACTGCTGGTTCTCATCCCGATTCTCGGAGCTAATTCCCTCCCTGAAGTGGTGGCAGCAAAGAGGGCAATTTCAGGATTCCGTTCCCTGATCACCTGTGTGAAAATCGATGCGAACGGAAGAACAAGGTATTCTTCAAGCCTGTCGTTTTCAACAAAAATCACCTCGTCCGAACCATGCTCAATTAATGTCTGAGCCAATGGCTGAACATTTTTCCCGATAATAAGTGTCATAACTTTTGTATCCTTACCCAATTGAGTAGCCAGGTTTCTGGCAGGTGTTAAAAGTTCGAGCGATGGACGTGAGATATTCCCGTTGGTTACTTCGGCCCAGGTGATAATCCCCGTTGCACCATTTCTGAAATCTTTGTCAGGGAACTCGGGGCGATCTACCTCTTTCTTTGCAGCTTCTTCCTTCTTTACGAGTAAATTTCCCCCTTTTTTTATGTTGGCGATTAAACTGTCAACTAATGCGACCTCGTTATGACCTTCTGATAGGGTGATCGGTGGCCGCTCACTCACCATATTGACCACTTTGGCGACAATTGTTGGAGAACCGTTGATTCCTATTTTCTCTGTTCCCAGACCAATATCATCGATGCCAAAAGTGGTAATCTTCAGGTTACGGGCTTTGATGGCTCCGCTCAATGAAGGTTTACGGGGAGGAATGCCGGTCGGAGTTAGGGATATCATACAAGGCATGGGCAGTTTCATCATCTGATAGCCACCTTCGATAATTCGTTTTGCGATAACGCTGTTTGTTCCTTCCGATTTTACACTCTCCACAAATGTAGCCTGTGGGATTCCGATATTTTCAGCGACCTGGGACGGAACGTGTGCCGTATCGCCATCGCTGGTTTGCCTGCCCGCCAGGATGATATAAGGTTCTTTGGAATCTTTGGTAAATCCAAGGTGCTTAAGCATTGTTGAAATAGCGAGACCGGTAGCATAAGTATCGCTTCCGCCAAGTTTGCGGTCTGATAACAAGTAGGCTTCGTCGTATCCCATGGCGATCGCACCCCTGAGTGAGGTCTCGAACGATCCAGGGCCCATCGAACAAACGATTAAACGTGCATCAGGGTGCTGTTTTTTGAGCTGTAAACCAGCTTCCAGACCAAACTGGCAATCTATATTAATAATTGATTTTGCTTTTGTCCGGTCCATAAGTCCATCTTCTCCCATTCTCATTTCACTGGGAAGTGGAACTTGTTTTACTAAACTTATAATTGTTAAGGCCATCGTTTGAATATCTTTTAAATGCTACATATTTTGAAAATCCGGACCATTGCCGCCATTGGGGATGACCCATGTTATGGCTTGTCCCGGAGCTTTAATATCACAGGTCTTGCAATGCATACAATTCTCTGCATGGATCCTTATCTCCTTCTCACCTGCTTTGTTAATATGAAGTTCATAAACTTCTGACGAACAGTAAAATTGCTCAGGCGCTCCATACTGTTCAATATTAACCGCTTTATATTTCTCAGGATCATTAATATGGATGTGAACGACCTGCTGCTCGTCATGGAAAACGCCCGAGTGGTAAACATCTGTTGATTTATCGAAAGTTAACACTTTGTCGAAATCCAGTTTACCTTTAAACCGTTCTTTAAATGGCTTCTGTTTTAGTTCACTCAATTTCGAAGTTGCCTGGTAGTCAGGATGAGTCCTTAGTCGGCCAAAGAATCCAGCTCCACCGGTAATTAGTTGAGTCGCAAAATGCAATCCTCCGATAAACAGACCTTTTGCAAATCCTTGCCTGAAATTTCGGACAGGATACATCTCCCGGCGAATAGTGCTGTTATTTAATAGTGTCTCGTACTGTTTAAGACTATTCTCAGAGGTATCGTTGTTTAACAGCGCATTGGCGGCAGTTTCGGCTGCCAGCATTCCGGATTTTATTGCCAAATGTGTCCCTTTCAATGCAGGCATGGCAACCAAACCTGCACTGTCTCCTACGATTAATGCATTATCGACATATAATTTTGGAATCGCATAATAACCACCTTCGGGAAGCGTTTTGGCGCCATATTCTACTAATTTTCCCCCTTTCAGAATTTTCGAAACGAAAGAAGTGGTTTTCCATGCTTGCATTGCGTCATGAACATCAAAAGAGGGGTCTTTGTAATCGAGTCCGACAACAATCCCTACAGCCACTTTATTATCGTTCAATCCGTAAATAAAACCTCCACCAAACTCTTCATTATTAAGTGGGTATCCCATCGTATGATAAACCTGTCCCGCTGCTATATTGCCTTCAGGAATCGACCATAACTCCTTACATCCTAAAGAGTATATTTGGTCGTTTTTATCTTTGTCGAGACTAAACTTTTTAATCAGCATTTTTGTCAGACTGCCACGTGTCCCTTCGGCAAAGATGGTAATCCGGGATTCTATCCTGGTTCCTGCCTGAAAGTTTTCAAGCTGATTGCCATGATGGTCCAAACCTGTATCTTTAGTTTTTGCACCTATTACTTTTCCCTCTTTGTATAAGATTTCATCGATTGCAAACCCTGGATATATCTCCACCCCTTTTTCCTGAGCTTTTACGGCTAAGTACCTGCAAATTTGACCTAATGATGCAGTGTAATAACCCATATTGCTCATATAGGGGATGTGAAAAGGAAGGGGAAAAGCACTTTTCTCCGAAAGGATAATTGTTTTGTCTTTCGTAACCTTTGCATTGAACGGAATTTCTGCAAAGTCGACATCAGGCAATAATTCCTTAAAGACTGCTGGTTTAATTATGGCACCGGATATAATATGACTTCCGATTGAACTCCCTTTCTCGATTAACAATATCCGATGGCTTTGTCCATTTTTTTTAAACAGATCTGCCAAATGAATTGCAGTTGCCAGACCGGAAGGTCCTCCCCCAATTATTAGCACATCTGTTGAAACGGTATCAACATTATTCATTTTGTGGCCTCCTTTATTAGTTTTGTTATGTTCTATAATGTATTTAAAAATTTAAAACTTCAGATAGCGTTAAATTTTTATTTTAAGATTTCGTAAACATACAAAATAGTTATCACCAAGCCGAAAAAAGTCGAGGTAATGGTAAATATTTTTTATAATCGGTTAAAAAAATTGAATTTTTCAGGGATGAAGCAAAATTTTTATGGATGTTCTCCCTGATTTTGGTCATGGCAAATACAATCAGGTGAAATTTATTGTAGCTTTACGTGTCGATACGATTTTGAACTAAATAATAACAGCTATGAAACCTTTTCTTTTTTCAGCATTACTGCTTTGCATGGTTGTTTTTTCATTTGGGCAGGATGGAAAAAAATCGAAGGGATACCTCCGTTTCCAAAGGGAGGTATCAAAGACTACCCGGAATAATGCAGGTGAAGCTTTCAGGAAAAATCTTGAAATGCAATCAGATGATGAGCTCAGACTTGAGAAATCAGAAAAAGACCAGCTTGCTTTTGTACATGACAAATTCCAGCAATATTATAAGAAGGTAAAAGTCGAAGGCGCTATTTATTCTGCGCACTCCCGAAATAGCCTCATAGAGAGTTATTCCGGTGAATTTAAAGGGATAAGAAATTTTAATGTAACTCCTGGTATTTCTGCTGCTCAGGGATTGCAAAATGCCATTAACCATGTTGGTGCAAAGCAATACGCCTGGGATCGAAGTGTTAGGGCAGGATATCCGGACTATCAATTTCCCGTCGGAGAACTGGTAATCATTGGAGGAACGGCGGATGATTCTCTCGATCTTACCTTGGCATGGAAATACGATATCTATGCAGCAGACCCCCTATACCGGGCCGAGGTATTTATTGATGCCAGGACCGGAGAATTTGTGAAGGAAAATCAGTTGCTTCACGATGTAAATACCGCCTCATCAGGAGTTACACTTTTTAATGGAACTCAAAATTTTACATCCGACTATACGGGAACTACTTATCGGCTGCGTCAAACCGTAAGTGGGGGCGGGGTTCAGACGTATACCCTTAAAAATAGTACAATTTATTTTCTTGCAGCAGACATCACATCTGCTTCAGCAACTGGCTGGAGTGATGCCACAGCAGTTCAGGCCCACTGGGGAGCTGAGCAAACATGGGCTTATTACTTTAATAAGTTCAACAGAAATTCATTTAATAATGCCGGGGGGATCATTAAATCATATGTTCACTATTCGAAAAATTATGTGAATGCATTCTGGGATGGATCAAGAATGACTTATGGTGACGGTGACCTTTCACAGGGATACCGACCTTTGGTTTCACTTGATATTTGTGGGCATGAGATTACCCATGGTGTAACAACCTACTCCGCGAACCTGACTTATAGTAATGAATCGGGTGCCTTGAATGAATCGTTTTCGGACATTTTTGGAGAATGTATCGAGAATTATGCAAAGGGAACCAATGACTGGATGATGAGCTGCGATATTGGTGTTAATGGTCTTTGTGGTGCTTTTCGAAGCATGGCAGATCCAAATAAATATAGCAATCCGGATACTTATAAAGGGACTTTCTGGCTGACCGGCACTTCAGATAACGGAGGGGTGCACACCAATTCTGGGGTACAGAATAAATGGTTTTATATACTTACAACCGGAGAATCCGGAACAAATGACCTGGGATACAACTATGCCGTTACAGGAATAGGAATCGATAAGGCGGCGCGGATCGCTTACCGAAACCTTACTGTTTACCTTACTCCCTCTTCCAATTATGCTGCGGCAAGAGCCGGCGCTATTCAGGCAGCTACGGATCTTTATGGTGTGGGGACTCCTGAAGTCACTGCAACCACAGAAGCCTGGAACGCTGTGGGTGTTTACGCTCCTGCTCCGGATACACAGGCACCTACTGCTCCGGTGCTTTCGTCAACTTCAAAAACTCAGACTTCAATAGCACTGAGCTGGACCGCTGCAACAGATAATGTTGGAGTTATCGGTTATGATGTGTTTGTAAATGGGGTTCAAAACAATACGACAAACATTACTGCCAGAACCTACACCGTCTCCGGGTTAACTGCAGGAATTACCTATTCAGTTTATGTGGTTGCAAAAGATGCCGCTGCAAATAAAACACCATCAAATACCTTGTCAGTTGCAACTACCGGAGCGATCACAGAAACATTAGTTCTGGAATCTTACTTCGAAACAACTTTAGATTCCTGGGTGCCATCCAATACATCCAATTGTGTCCGAACGAGTAATGTGGCTTATGCCTATGAAGGGTCTGGTTCTGTGATGATCAGGTCAAAGAGCACCAATGCAACAACACCGACATTACCTCTTTCGGGCTACAGCCAGGTGGAAGTCACGTTTTACTTTACAGCAGTTGGGATGGAGTCAGGTAAATCGTTCGTGTTAAGTTACAGTTCAAACAATGGGTCGAGTTTTAGTACGATTGGCACGTTTACTTCAGCTGCAACAGCAACGGGTACAAAGTTTGTTACGAACCATGGGTTTTATGTAGCAACAATAACGATGAACTCCTCTTCTTTCAATAATACCGGAAAGTTCAGAATCCAAAATAATGGGGCTAACACTACCGATGTGATTTACTTTGATGCCGTCACAATCAAAGGTAGAACCAACACGACCGGTACAGGGAATGTGGTCACACTCGCTGCTGCAACAAAAAGTTCATTACAGCTCAAAAGTCTGTTCCTAACTGAAGGAAATATGGAAACTACTCTGCCGAAAAGTGATAAAATTTTAATGTATCCAAACCCTGTTTTAAATGCACTGAACATTTTATCAAACGAAAAAATCAGGGTGATCAGAATACATACTTTAACCGGATCACTTATCTTTACCAGGCTTGACAATTCAGATAATCTCAGTCTCGATCTTTCAAATCTTTCCAAAGGGATTTATATTGTTGAGGTTGTCACAGCTAGCGGAACCTCTGTAAACAAAATCGTCAAACAATAAATATCAACTTATGAGTTTTAGTGCTTTTTCGCCATTGTATAAACGGAATCGTCGCAGTTTTTTAAAGTCTCAGATAATATTTGCCATCGGAACTTGTGCTTCAGGAGTGGCTATATCGGAGGCACATTCGGCTCCGGCTCATCCCGGTAACGGTGGTGGATCTTCACCCGATGCAATGCGAAAAAAGTATCAGATTTGCCTTGGTGGTCCGTTTCCCGAACCTCCTCCTTTAAATACAAAGATCCGGGAAGTAATACAGAAGGATGGTTATCGTATTGAATCGTTGACCTTTGAGGCACAGCCCGGCGACAGGATACCTGCATTACTGTTGGTGCCTGACCATGTTACAGCTGATCATCCTGTGCCGGGAGTAGCCGTATGGCATCAACACAATGGAGAGTATCATTTGGGGAAATCGGAGCCAGCCGGGCTTGCCGGGAATCCAATGCATCACACCGGTGTAGCACTTGTCAGAGAAGGTTATGTTGTCCTTTGTCCCGATGCGATTTGTTTCGAGGAGCGTCAGGACCCTACCGGGAAACTGAAAAATAGCGCCCACGAAAGGTTTGAATTTTTACGAGAAGTGATCAGGGGACGTTGTATGGCTTGGAAAGATATTTTGGAAATGAAGCGTGCTGTAGATCTGCTTTGTTCGCGTCCCGAAGTAAAATCTGATCGTCTGGGGTGTTATGGACACTCAATGGGATCGACACATGCCTGGCTTGTGGGTCCACTGGAACCTCGATTGAAATGTGTAATTGGCAATTGCTGCCTGCCAACCTACGATGCCATCGAGGAAAACCATATCCTCCATTGTATGCCCAATTATGTACCCGGATGGAAAAATATTGGCGACACCCCCGATATCGCCGCTCTGATTGCCCCCCGGGCATTACATCTTAATTTTGGGGAGAAAGACTCCGGCAGTCCGATTGATTTTGTCAGACCCGGGCTTCAAAGAATTGCAGATGCTTATC
Source organism: Prolixibacteraceae bacterium (assembly GCA_963675995.2). Taxonomy (GTDB): domain Bacteria; phylum Bacteroidota; class Bacteroidia; order Bacteroidales; family Prolixibacteraceae; genus JAAFHB01. The sequence goes on from CAXXIY010000001.1 coordinate 2,120,913, forward strand.
AGAAAGCGGGTGTGCCAGAAAATTTCACCTCATTCATTGAACCTGATAAAGGCCATATGTTATCTGAAGAGATGTGGAATCAGGTAAAAAAATGTTTCGAACGACATCTTAAAATGGTATAGCTGACTCTTACACCTTTACAATGATGATATTTGATATCTTCCATTAAAAGGGTTGTTGGAATTTACCCGCCAGATCCGGTTATGCTAGTTATTGGTTGAGAATTCGTTGAAGTAACCTTTTGTTCAATTTTTTTAATAATCAAAATATGGAATACGTAAGATTAGGTAATACAGGGATGAAAGTCTCAAGAATATGTTTGGGTGCCATGACCTATGGTAAACCAACAGAGCGTTGGCCATGGGCATTAAATGAAGCGCAGAGCAGACCTTTTATTCAGAAAGCATTGGAACTGGGGATCAATTTTTTTGACACGGCTGACATGTACAGTTATGGTACAAGTGAGGAGGTGGTTGGTAATGCCCTTAGAGATTTTTCCCGACGTGATGATGTGGTGATTGCGACCAAAGTATTTCAACCAATGAGCCAGGCACCCAATGACGGAGGGCTCTCACGTAAACACATCATGAGTTAATTGATTCGAGTCTGAGACGATTAAAAACCGACTATGTGGATCTTTACCAGATACATCGCTGGGATTATCACACCCCTATTGAAGAAACAATGGAAGCGCTTCACGATATTGTCAAAGCTGGAAAGGCTCGTTATATTGGCGCCTCTTCCATGTTTAGCTGGCAATTTGCAAAAGCGCTGTATACCGCTGACCTTCACGGCTGGACCCGGTTTGTCTCCATGCAGCCCCACTATAATCTGCTCTACCGTGAGGAAGAGCGGGAGATGATCCCTTTTTGTCTGGATCAAAAAATTGCAGTTATTCCATGGTCTCCCTTGGCCAGGGGACTCTTAACGGGGAAAAGGACCCGGGAAAGGAATGAAACGGTTCGTGCACAAACAGATGAATTTGGAAAGATATTATATAAAGTTGATTCTGATTTTGATATCGTAAACCGTTTGACAGAATTGGCCACCAAACTTGAATTGCCTAATGCTCAGGTCGCGTTAGCATGGATGCTGGGCAAACCTGGCATTACGGCTCCTATTATCGGAGCAAGTAAACCTGGACATTTGGAGGATGCTGTTGCTGCCTTGACTGTAAAATTAACTCAGGAGGAAATCAATTATTTGGAAGAGCTCTACCTGCCACACACCGTACTCGGACATTCATAAGACATTCATTTTATTTAGTGTTATCTCCTGCTCGTCAACCAAAATAAGCCAACAGAAAATTGATGACCAAGTTTTTATCTAAATAAAAAAGGATAAAGATTCTTGTGTGGAAGGTTTGGTTTGACAAAAAAGGTTGATTGGAAATAATTTATAACTATAAAATCCGGGGATCATGAACCGACGAAAATTTGCCTTGGCTAATACGATAGGTATTGCAGGAATAGCAATATTGAATAGCGATAAGAATGTTGCAGGTCAAAGCCTGTTCCACACGCGGGATACATTGCCGCCGGTTTCAATTACTCAATTAAATCCGGTTGACAATGGTAAAGCATTGGTTAATCCCATGATGGGGTGGACCATGCATTTCTATTCAAATGTCATTGAGAATTATGGGTCAAAACTTGATCCTTCAGATACCTTGGATGATTTTCCAGGGCTTTCAACTGTTTATCTCCGGCTTCCATGGTCATTTATAGAACAGGAGGAGGGTAAATTCAATTGGGAGATTCTGGATACCCCGGCACAAAGATGGATTGACAAAGGGAAAAAAGTTGCCTTCCGGATCAGTGCAAGCGAAAGTTGGATGCGGTGGGCAACTCCCGAGTGGGTGGCGAAATCGGGTGCAAAAGGATTTGATTGGGGTCCTGGAAATAAACTTTGGGAACCAGCCTATGATGATCCGATTTTCCTTGAGAAGGTTGACAACTTCCTGGTTGAAATGGCATCCCGATATGACGGCAATCCAAATGTCGCCTTTGTGGATGTTGGACATTTTGGATTGTGGGGAGAAGGACACACCGTCCTAAGTACCAAAATTAACTATGATTTGTCGGTTATTAAACACCATATTGATCTCTATTGCAAAAATTTCGAAAAAACGCTGCTCTGTATTAGCGACGATTTTGCTGGTCATGATCAGCCAGGTTCCCGATTCCCTATTACCGACTATGCTTTTTCGAAAGGTGTTACTTTAAGAGATGACAGCATTTTGGTACAACCTCCGCCTCACTCGTGGTATCACTCGGAAATGGCTCAGTTGTTTTGGCCAACTTTACCTGTTGTACTTGAACATGAACATTATGGTGCATCGGTAAAGAGAGGAGCTTGGAGCAAAGATCTATTAATTAAAGCAGTAGAAGACTATCATGCCAGCTATATGTCGATTCACTGGTGGCCCGAAATTCTGCTGCAAGAGAACCGTGACGTAATTGAAAAGATCAATCTTCGTATGGGATATCGTTTACAATTGAGGTCTGTCAGCTGGCCTGAAAAAGTTCGGTTGGGAGAATCGTTTAATATCTCCTGTGCATGGACAAATGGGGGAGTAGCGCCGTGTTATCCTGGCGGATATCCATGTTTCACATTGAAAGATGAAAAGGGTGGGATTGTATCGGTTTTAACCGATGAAAGCTTTAATGTCAGGGATTTGCAGGTTGCTAAATCTCAGATGGCCGAAATAAAACAAATCACTTCCTCCTTCGCGATTGCTTCTGCATTTAGTGATCCGGCAAAGTCATTCTTCAGGGGAGTAAAACCTGGCAAATACGATCTTTTTGTTTCAGTCGGACAAAAGGACGGTACTCCTGTGCTTGAACTTCCTTATAATGAATGTGATGGGCATAAACGCTACAAAATAGGGCGAATTGAACTTAATGAACGAATTTAAGGAGGATAGCGTGTGGCCTAGTCTTGAAAATATTAGATGTTATATATTAACATAGTGAATATTAATAGATTGGTTTATCTGAACATCCATTCATGAGGCATTCAAATCACAGTTTTAGCTTTTGCTGTTTTCATGACAGTTGTGCTTCTGGTTCAAATGGCCAATCACAAACCAATCAGGCGATCCCCGAAGCGTGTGAACTTATGTCCCAATAGCTGTCGGAGTCAATAAGATCTTTATGGATTTTTGGAATATACTTAAAACAAGAAATATGCTTAAAAATAGTGTGCTTAGGATGATTTTGATAATCTTATTATTGAACGCTGATATCGGAACGCAGAATCTGAATGCTCAGGATAATCCTAAGAAAAAATTAAATCAGGACAGCCAACCCAAATTGGGTAACAGCTACGGAATCGAACATATAGTAAGTCAAGATATTAGTTTGATTGATTCTGCGTTTCAGAATGGTTATACAGATAATATAGTAAACGCAAATATAGATGGTAAGAAGTTGCTGACACTGAATATTCAGAGCACGAACGGAAATGTCTACCATGGTGGGGGGCAAACTTCTTATAGCACCTGGGTCCGCGACATTTATTGGGGAATGCTCGGTTGGGCCCAGGCTGGTGACGAATCTGTACTTCAGGTAATGAAATCTTCATTGCAATTGCTGGTCATGGCTAAAAATAAGAACCAGGCTATTGGACAGAGTAAGGTGTGGCCCTTGAATGATAAACGGTTTTACATTCCCCAGGCATATACAACGGGGCTTAAAATAGCCATGGATTTTTTCCCGTGGTGTTCTGAATCCCAGACAGATTTTCTTCTTTTGGCCCATAACTACTGGAAGCTGAGTGGTGATCGTCAGTTTATTGATTCTATATGGAGTGATATTGTGTATGTTACGAGAACGCTCGAGCTATTGGACACAAACGGTAATTCATTACCCGATGCACTTCAGGGAAGTTATGATTACCAGGGTGTTGGTTTAAATACGGAAGAGCCACTTATGTGTGCAAAGACAAGTATGGCCTATAATTCTGTGGCAACCCTTGCACGCATGCTGGGAAAAAGTAATTATGCAGATAGTCTTGCGAAACGAGCAACGAGGGTAAAAGAGATGATGAACAAGAGTATTGATGAAGGTGGTTTGGTTGGTCCAGATGGTTATTATATCAATATGCGTAAGATTGGTAAAGGGGAAAAGGGGATAGACGATAGATTTATACCCTACGAAAACCTTGTGCCAATGTGGTGCGGGATGACTAATCACAATCAGGATGAAGCAATATTTTCAAGACTGGATGACGATTTTATAAAATATTATGATTTGGCTTGGGGTCCGATGTACTGCGCTCCGGCAGCTCATAATGAACAAAGCGTAATGAATTGCTCAAGTGTCACATGGCTGGCATTTATGGATGTTTATCTGAGAGGTATAAAGGGGCACGACGCAAATCGACCAAGGATATTTAATATGCTGATGCAGCATGCGCATGATGCGGGTGGCGTACCATTCCCCGAAGGGGCGGGAATATACGGTAATCTTACCGGTGGAGCAGGCAGGTTGTGGGATAACGGTAATTTCTTTCATATGCTTATATGTGGTGTATATGGCGTCGAAAAAAGTAAAGATGGAATTAGTTTAACGGCCCCGAATGAAATTGACGGTACACCTTTGACTGAATTGAAAAACTTCTGCTGGAGAAAAGCAGTATATAACTTTAAGTGGATCGGGAAAGGGAAAAACATAAAAAGTATTACTTTAGATGGAAATAAAATTACCTCAACATCTGGTGTTTATAAACTTAACAAAAGCCATGGGAGTCATAAAATAGAAATAGTGCTTTATTAGTAGATCTATATTGTTGATTGAAAAAATCATTTAAAGAATTATCATTTCATTATATAAATAGAAGTTGTGAGCAGATATTTTAGGAGTCATGTTTTATTTAGTGTTGTTCTTTTATTCGTTTTTCTCCTTCAGCGATCTGCTTTGTGTGCAGATAATAATTGTATTAGTACTCTATCTACTGATTCATCGATTGTAAAGGATCATTTCATTTGTGTTGTTAATCGCAATAGCGACTTAAAATATGTTGATGGAATTCCGTTTTTTATCAGCAGTTTCTGGAATCCCGGAGAAGGAGATAGTGTTGTCATAAATACTCACGAAATAAATGCTTGCAGGCTCTATATTCAAGGAGGACTAAATTCGGTGGATTTATGCCATCCGGGTTGGGGAGGAGGTAAAGGATTTGAAAACTTTTTTTTTGGAACCGAAACGGGCCAAATTAAAATTAAATATGCATCCGGAAAGGTGGATATTATCCCTCTGGTGGTGGGCTATACGAGCTGGATAAATAACAACTTTAAAATTTCTCCGGAGCCTTTTAAAAGCGATGCGAATATCTCTAAAATGCTAGATAATGTCTTATGTGTAGCTAATGGTCTGCGCGGTTATGAAAATGATCCGGGGCGCTACTATTTGGTGATTAATCTTCGCAAAGAGAAAGTAGAGGCTATCGAATTACATGATAATGCATCCAAAATCGGTTATTTCAGAGTCTATGGTCTTAGTTTTGAGGGCAAATCGAATAAAGATTCAATGCAGGATCCGGCGTTTTCTGAAATTAGAGGTCAGGTAACAAGCGATGCGGTCAAAAGCTGGATTGCAAAACATACGATTGAATCCTCCGATGGATTTCCCACTTCAAGGAAAAAAGCGATTGAGGCGTTAAGGTCCAAGTTCAATACACAGCCATCTGATATTAATTACGGGACAATATCGAAATCTAAACCCGGGATAACATCTGCAAATTTTGAAGGTCCTAAAGTGAAGTTTAGTGGTTCACCGACGGCCAGGATAATGACCAATATCTATTACGAGAATTCACATGAAATGCTTAGTCGGGTAGATGAGGATGGTACAGTTCACGAATCATCAAAGGATGCTGATAATTATAATGCTTTGGGAGGTTGGACAGAAGGATTAGCCCCTTTTTATACTGACTCCTATACAAGACTTCGTGCTTTAACCCTTTTGGGCAACATGGGATTTTCAAAAAAAGTGAATGCGGCAATAGACTATTTCGATAAATGGATGATGTATTTTCCTAAATCATATCCTTCAAATCAACTTGGCGGTAAGCCTGTTCCAGGGCATGCAACTGTCATCGCGAATAAACCACATGTTTATTTTGATGTCCTGAGCAAAGTTGGCTGGCCTACGAAATATCAGGTTCATGACTTTGGTAATGGTGAAAACGATGGTCACGGTATGCTGATGATCAGCCGGTGGCGTGCATGGATTAAACAAGGCAGGACAAAGGAATGGGTTGATAAAAGATGGGACGCAATTAAGGAAGCCGCAGAATACATCCCGTGGTGTCTTGGTAATCCGGACCTCTCTTTTTCTGCGCATGGATTATTATATAGTGAATCGGAAGGTGGGATGCAGATGGAAAGTATGTTTTGTGATTTTAATTGTTACATCGGTTTGCTGGGTTATATCGATATGGCCAAGAGCACAGGACGGAAAGAGTGGGAAAAGAGGTGGCAGGAAATTGCCGACACCTATTTGAAATCGATGAATGCTTATTATCCGACAACTATTCTGCCTTGGGGAGACGTATGGGATATTCGTAAGACTGCGAGTTGGGAGTACTTTCATGCGACACTTGCACCTGTTGTTATGGGAATAGATTATTGGGGTTATGATGTTATGAACAAACTACCTTCGGGGTGGGCCGAAAGAACATTACGAACCTATAAAATGCAGTTGACACGAAATTCACCCACGGGTGCAGCAACTGCAGGTATTGGTTATGGTCAGGGTTATATTACCGAAGCAGCGCTGCTAACAGACCATATGAAGGATGCTTCATTAACAACAGACTGGATGGCGAAGATTTGCTTTGCTCCTCACCTTCCGGACTCTTATCGTGTACCTGAAGGGGCTGTAGTTGAAGGCGATGGTTCCATATGGCGCAGGTGGGGAGATTTAGGTAATCTTTATCAACTTGCCGAGGTTGTCTATACGATTCAAATTATAATTGGTATTGAAGATATACAGGCAAAACAATTGGTTTTAATGCCAAGAATACCCCTTAGCTGGAAAAAAATTGAAGTAAGTGATTGGCCTGTAAGGACATTCAGTGAAAATGCCTCTCAACTTTTCAACATTGCTATGAGTATGGTGAAAAATGGAAGCGGATATACCGTAGTCCTGAAAAGTGAAAAAGTGATTGATAAAGGGAAAATCCGTGTCGGGCCTTTTAACACTTCAATAAATTCCATAAAAATTAAGTGTAACGGCAAACCTATTCCAGGCAAATTGTTTGAGAGCGGTGACAGCAAATGGGTTTGGATTGATTTTGGAAATGATCTGTCAAAAAGTTATAAGATGAAGGTACAAGCTCAATAAAACCATAAAAAATGCAAAATAAAAAAATGAACTCAAATTGTAAGAGTGGTGGTATACTTTTCGTGATCACTTTGTTTATCATCATTCATAGTTCTTCTGCAATCGCACAAGAACAAAAACAGGTGCTTAATAAACGGATGGCTGGGTACCATTTTTCCGTTGTTTTCACAGGTGAAGCGATGCCCAGCTCGGCTGTACTAACATATCCGATAAAAACACCTGATTACCAGAATTATAATTTTCTTGTAAAATTTATGCCTTGCCTCTCTGTAGGTGGGAAGATCATTTATCCATCGGCTTTCAAGAATGTCAAAGTGGAAGATTTTCCTGGTGGAGTAGAGGCCTCATTTACATATGATAACACTAAAATTACCACTCGCATTTCTCCACTTTTGATTGGGAGGGGTGCTAAAACCTGGCAGGGAGCGACGCTTTATGATATTCAGACTTCTCCTGCCTGTGAGGTTTTGGTTCTGCTGGGAAAAGGCAATACACTGAATCTTTATTCTGAATTTGCTACATCTTTCATGGTCAGGGACAGTGTAATCGCAATAGATAAAATTAAACGTGTTGATGATCATAGCGTTGGCTTTGTTAGTGGGAAGGATGGATTAAATGTAGTTGTAAAGGGTTCGGAACCTATTACTATCGGAAAAATCGCTGACAAAGATCTACAAGCTTATGTTCGTTTTGCCAAAGGTTCAGGAAATGTATTGGCTGCTTATTCTGATAATGCTGGTGATATGAAAACGCTGGGAAAATTAAATGCGGCGATAGAGAGGACCCGGGTAAAAAAATATTATGAGGATTTGTATCAAACTTCCCTCGAAACTCCGGAACCAGTTATGAATCTGGCTTTTGCCTCGGCACTCTACAATTTGGAATATAGCTGGTTCGAGCCTTTTGGTTGGGGTGAGTGTCTCCACCATTGGCTGGCCCTGTGGCACATGCAAGTAGGTGCTGCAGCGGACCTCATTGGCCAGACCGACCGTTCAAGATCATGCATACTTGAACATGCCCATCATTTACTTAAAGATGGATCAGTTCCCCAGTTTATGCCCAATAAGGCAACAAAAAAGGACTTTGGCGGATCAAATGCATATTGGGTATGGCAAGTCCGGCATTACCTCAACTATTCTGGGGATAAGGACTTTGCAAAGCAGATAATTCCTTTTGTGGATAGGGTGATCGATCAAACTTTGAAAGAATACGACAAGGATGGAGATCTTCTTCCCTCTTGGGGACTTCAGATCGGCAACCAGGAAGACTTCCTGGGTAACCCTTACAATGGTTCGGTCCCTTCGATGGAACTATATAATATGTTCATGACTCGTGCGGAGCTATCCAGATTTATTGGTGATATGGTTACCGCTTCTCTTTGGTTTAACAAAGCCTCCCTTGTTCACGCAAAGTTGTATAAAGAATTATGGATGAATGATCTGGGTAGGTTTGCATATTATAAAGACCCTACCGGAACGATAATGCCCGACGGACAATACCAGACCTATCTTTATCCCATAATTTATGACCTGGTGGATGAATACGATAAATATTCCGGCCTCCGCCATCTAAGAGACCGTCTCACAGGAGCGAACGGTGCCATATACCTTTCAAATAACTTCCCATGGCATACGTCTGGAATTTCCAGTACATGGGGAATGCAAAGCGGTGAGGCCCAGCAACCATGGGCTGCTGCTGGCTTATCCAAATCGGGATTAAACAATGAGACTTGGCGCCCGTTAAAGGCGATGGCTGACTGGGCGCACGATATTAATCACCGGGGGTCGTGGCCAGAAACTGGTCCGGAACCAACTCCAGCCTATTTTACACCACCTGCAGGATTATACCTGGTGGCGGTAACAGAAGCGCTGTTCGGAATTAATGTACATGCACCAGATGGATATATTGAAATTTCGCCTTCGCTTCCCGACCTTTGGCCTTTTGCGAAATTAAATCTGCCTGACTTTAAGGTAAATTATACCAGAAAGCAAAACCGTATTGAATATTCGCTGACTTCGTCAAAGGATTTGCCGTTGAAGATTAAGTGGCGTCTACCGGTATCCGGTATTAAGAAATGTACCGTAAACAATAAGGATGTCCACTATAAAATTATTCCGGGAGTGAATCATATGGTACTGTGCTTTGATGTCCCACATGCAGATAATTATAAATTGAGTATTGAATTTGAGCCGGTTAACTACAAAGTTAATGCGCCGCATAGTATTGCTGCCGGAGAGAAAATGGAAGTTTCAGTGGAAGGAGCTACTATTGAGCAGGTGATAGACAGGTATGGAGTATTGGAAAATATCAGGATTAATTCTGCCTCCTCCTTCTCCTCCAAAGTCCAGTTGCGTTTAATGGACCCATATAAGTCATTCAATCAACTCGGACAACTTAATTTTTCAACTCGCACCTTTTTTATGGATTGCCGTACTCCGGAAGGATTACCCTTTATCGCAGCAGTTGATGTGTGCATTTTGCCCGGAATTGAAGCCACTTATACTGGAATTGCAAAGAATACAAACAACGGGAATGCAATTCAGATTAAAGTAAGAAATAACACAGGTGAATCTTTCAAAGGAGATGCAGGTATTACAATAGCCAATAACGACTTCCTTATCCCGGTCAGTCTCCCTTCCCGGTCAGACCAGGTAATTGATATTCCTCTGCCTTCCGGCTCAAAGCTTTCTGCCGGTGATAACATTGCAACATTCACTCTTTCGGGAGAGAATCCGGTAAATATACATTTCCCATGGAAAGATGCCACCCATATTCCAAAGTTTGTGCCAATCGAACTACAGACAAAAGACCTGATGGCGGATACCCTATGGAATACCCTTCGTGTCATGCCCGGATTTCCTCACATTTTTTTTACGTTTACAAACTATGGTTGGCCCAAACCTATGTCGGCGCTTAAAAATGTAACCGAGATTGAGGCAGAGCAGATCCCAGGCTTGAAATTCAAAATACCTGGCCGGCAATTTATCCCGGTTTCCCATCTTGCAGGGAAAGTTTCTTATAGACTCGACCTGGGAAAGAAGAATTATAAAAAACTATATTTACTGGTATTGCCGTTTGTGGATAACCACAATATGTTCTCATCGGTTGCCCGTATAACTGCCTATAACAATAAAGAAATTGTATATAATCGGACCTTAAATTACCCCGGCGATGTAGATTATTGGGTTCCAAACAGGAATCCCACCAGCTTCGCCTCTTTCCGTGAACCCAGGCCTGACCGTTTCGAACTTTTACCATTGTTGAATCCTGATATGTCAGACTGGAAAGAAGGCAAACCGCCCCTTTTCCCACAGTCCAAATGGTGGTCAACAAGCCTTCCTGTTGTTACTGAATCATGCCTGATGAACATTATTGAGATCAATCTGACTAAGCCTGGTGAACTCGATTATCTGGTTTTTGAAGTTCTGGGTGTTATGCCGGCATTTGGTATCGTGGCTGTGACAGCTGAATTGGCAGAGTAACTAATCAGTGATATCATAAGTTATGTCAGAAACTGAATAGATTAAAGAAACCTATGAACAAGCTAATGGCATATGATCATATGAAGGAAATGCAAAAAGTAAAATGGAAGCAATAAAGAATGGACTATTGGAGAGACGACATGGTGCAAAAAGCAATTCCAATACTAGATTTGTTGTCTGAAAATAACCCCAGGTAGGGTAATAAGAACGGCTCTGGCGGAGCTCAGTGGAATACACTGGGCATCCGTTCAAACCAATACTGATAACCTGTTTTCAGCATCGGAGGTTCGTCATCCATTCTATCTCCCCTCCAATGCAATCATTGCTGCAAAACTTTCTCAGGCATTGGGTTGGAGGAATGCCCGCAACGAAGGATGTATTGAAGGGTTACACATTGGTATACAGGGTGAAATGGGATGTGGAATGCAACCAGATAGAAAGATATAGTCTTGCCAACAGACCTTCAGTTTGTAATTTAACCAATGAAGGATCTGTTGTTAATATATAAAATAAAATTAAATGGAAGGGAGGCTGTTCTGCTGTTCAAGCCGGATGCATTGACTATTTCAGATCCACCAGCTGTGCCTCAGCTCACTCTTAGTAAATGGAATGATTTTATCTTCATGCAGCACTTAATTGGAAACCATGATGCCTCAGATAGACAGGGAATAATAGAAAATTTGTATTTGCACCGATAACTTATCGAGAATTGAGAAATGAAAAAAAATGAACTTTTCCTATTTATAGTTTTATTTATTCATGTATTCTGCAATGGATCAACTAAAAAGGGTTCAATTGCCAGTTATGTATCCCACCTGACGGTCGATGGTAAAATAGAGAAAATCTTTAACCGCAAGTGGGCGGAAAATGCATTTTCTCTCAAAATAGCAAGTAACCCTTCAGACCGAATGAATCCCGGGATTCCCTTCTCTTTTGTTTATGGGGGGCATAACTCATCAGAGTTTTTGAATAGCTGGGAAAAGCAGGTAAAGGACGAAAAAATAGATGCCACCAAACGCAGACGAACGCTTATACTCTCTGACCCGGAGACCGGGCTTGAGGTCCGTGCTGTTGCTATAATCTACACAAACACCGCGGGTGTGGATTGGACACTGTATTTCACTAATAATGGTACGAGGGATTCTCCGGTGATCGAACAGGTAAAGGCCGTGGATGTAAGTATAAAACTGGGACAGAATCAAAGTCCGCCTGTATTACACCGGATCAAAGGTGGTGACGGGGGTGTTGACGACTGGATGCCATTTGATGAAACTATTGGCACTGGACAAAAGAATGAGTTTGCTCCGACAGCCGGACGTTCATCGTTGGGTAATACCCCCTGGTTTAACCTTCAATGGGATGGTGGCGGAGTAATCACAGCCATCGGTTGGACCGGACAGTGGAAGGCTTCAGTGGAAAACAACAACGGTTTGGGTCGGATTCGGGCAGGGATGCAGCACCTCCATATCAAACTCCTGCCGGGAGAAACCATACGCAGTCCGCGAATCATGCAGTTATACTGGTTCGGGAATGATGAACTGCGAGCTTACAACCTCTTTCGCCAGACGATGCTTGCCCATATTGTCCCCCGAATCGACGGGAAACCGATTGCTCCACCAATTGTTCACCTGAGTACCGCTTTTTATGAAATGGATAAAGGGACAGATGCTGATGTACTGTCTCACCTTTCGGCGATTAAAGGACTTGGTTTCGAGTACTTTTGGATGGATGCCTATTATGGAAAGGACGATTTTCCAAAAGTAGGGAACTATGTCTTTCCCTTGTTGCGTGGATTCAATCAGAAGCGTTTTCCTAATGGGATTAAACCCATAAGTGATGCCGTTCGGAAAGCCGACCTGAAATTCCTGATGTGGTTTGAGTATGAGCGTATTTGTGCAGGAACATTGATTGCCAGGGAACACCCCGGGTGGGTAGTCCTGCCACCTGACGGTAGGTGGGGGATGTTTAATCTGGCGATCCCCGAGGCCCGGGAATACATTTACAAGTACCTCTCAACGTCAATAAGGGAATACGGGATTAGTTGGTTGCGGGTTGATAATGCTGTATTTTATGAAAGTTTATGGGCGCAGCTCGACAAAGATTACCCTGACCGGGTTGGGATCTCCGAAATACGGTATATTGAAGGACATTATCGTTTATGGGATGATTTACTCAAGGAGTTTCCCTATCTGGCCATCGATAATTGTGCTTCGGGTGGTCACCGTGTCGATTTAGAGACCTGTTCCCGCTCAATTCCGCTTTGGCGTACCGATGGAACAATAGGACCACTGCTGAACAAAAACTATAATCAGGCTGCAATTCAAAATCAGGTAATGACAGCCGGTCTTAGCCGGTATGTCCCATTCAGCGCCAGCGGACAGATGGGGTCCACTCCATATCTGTTTCGGAGTGGCTTTAGCGGTGGGATATCCTTTTGTGAGGATGTTCGCCTCAAGGAATATCCACGCGATCAGCTTAAATCTGCTATCCTGGAGGGAAAGCGCATCCGGAATTACTATTTTGGCAATTTTTACCCCCTGACAAAGGTGACACTTGACACCACTGCCTGGTGTGTGACTCAGTACCATAGGACCAAGGAAAATGATGGAATGATCATGGCATTCCGCAGGCCTCAATCTGAACAGTCAGAGTTCAATCTTAACAGATTGCGCGAAATTGAACCGAAGGCAAAATACAGGATTACTACGTATCAAGGCTATGAGCTATTGTCAGCCAAAACGATAACCGGCGAAGAACTCCTGCATTCAAAGGCTGCAATCCATGACAAACCTGGATCAGTCCTTATTGAGTATAAGAAAGTCAGTGTTAGTTTTTGATTGTACTGAATCTATTTAGTAATTTTGATTGGCTGACTCATCCCAATTCCACTTTCTGAATAATCTATAATTATGAAACACCGTTTCTTTCTGCTTTTTTCCTTTTTTCTGCTCACTATTAGCGCCTGCAATAAAAAGGAAAACCAAATTACCGGGTTGAAAATGCTTGAAGGGGGAAAGACTTTTGCTGTCCCCACAGGCACCATTGCCGATCAGTTTGTACTAAAGAAATTTCCGGATGCCCGGATTAAGTATTACAATAGCGCACTCGATTGTGCAATTGCCGTAAAAGATGGGAAAGCTGATGCTGCCTGCTATGACCAGCCTATACTGAAAAATATTGCAGCAAAAAACGAAGGGGTTACCGTATTGCCGGAATTGCTTTTAGGTGACCGTTATGGATTTGCCGTTCAATTAGGTAACCATAGACTAAAATCGGCCATTGACTCGGTTTTATCAACTCTAAATGCCGATGGTACCTACGATGAAATGATGAAACGGTGGTTTCCTGCCAAGGGAAATCCGGCCCCTATGCCTCTATTCCAATTCAATAACGGAAATGGAGTTCTCAGATTTGGAACAGCGGCAGTTACCGAACCTATGTCGTTTTATGATTCCAACCATAAAATCGCAGGATTTGACATAGAGTTGGCAACAAGAATAGCCCATTTTTTGGGTAAAAAGATTGAAATCGTGGATATGGATTTTGGGGCAATGCTGCCTGCCTTAATATCGGGTAAGGTGGATATGATTGGTGCCGGGCTTTCAATTACGGAGGAACGTGCCAAGAAAGTGCTTTATTCCGAAAGTTATTATCCCAGCGGAATAGCAGCATTGGTAAGAAGTAAGTCTGACAGGGAAAATGAGATGGTAACACCCAAATTAAGATCAGGTAAAGAAATTTGCGACAAACGGATAGGAGTTATGCTGGGCACGGTTCACGACAGCTATGCCAGAAAAAATTATCCAAATGCGGAAATATTTCAATACCACTCTGTTCCTGATATGATTATGGCTTTAAATTCCGGGAAGGTGGATGTAGCTATTATTGGCAATGTTACTTTAAAGGATATTCTGAAAAGAAACGATCGAATCGGAATATTGGAAAACGAAATTTACTCATGCCCACTTGGTATTGGCTTCAATAAAGAGAATACGGCTCTGATAAGCCGCTTCAACGCATTCCTGAAAGAAATAAAAGCCAATGGGATTTATGACGATATGGTGGACCGTTGGATGAAAAAAGATATTTATCAAATGCCACAGATCGAAACCCCTGCCAAAAATGGAAAGCTTAATTCAGGAGTTGTCACCAGCATTGGATTTCCACACTCAGGAATCGAAAATGGTAAAAATGCGGGATTTGATATTGAACTTGCAAAACGTTTTGCAGCTTATCTCGGAATGGAATTCGTCCCTGTGGATCTTGTTTTTTCCAGTATGCTTGCCTCTTTAAAAACCAATAAAATCGACATCGCTGCCTGTAGTATGATGATCACGGGGGAGAGGCAGAAACAAATAAGTTTTTCAGATCCTTACTATTCGTCAGTTGCATGTATCATCGCGTTGAAAAACAATATGTCCGCTTTTACCGGCAATGAAGAGAAACCGGTAAAAGCATCTTTTGCAAAATCAATTTCCGAAAGTTTTTACAACAATATCATTTTGGAGAAAAGGTATCTGTTAATTATTGATGGTTTAAAAATTACGATACTGATCTCCATATTTGCATCAATTGTGGGAACTATCATTGGTGGATTGGTTTGTTTTATGAGGATGTCCAGAAGAAAAATCCTTTCCATGACGGCCAGGTTCTATATCTCAATCCTGAGGGGTACTCCTGTGCTGGTTTTGTTGATGATCATCTATTATGTGGTATTTGGCTCAGTGAATATTAACCCTGCAATCGTTGCCATTTTTGCCTTCGGTCTTAATTTTGGAGCATATGTTTCAGAGATGTTCAGAACCTCTATCGAAAGTGTAGACAAGGGACAAAAGGAAGCAGGGATTGCTGGTGGTTTCACCCAGATGCAGACTTTCATTCATATCATCCTTCCACAGGCAACACGTCAGGCTTTACCCGTTTATAAAGGGGAATTCATCTCACTTGTGAAAATGACCTCAATCGTAGGATATATTGCGGTCCAGGATTTAACCAAAGCAAGCGATATTATCCGGAGCCGAACATTTGATGCATTTTTTCCGCTCCTTATGGCTGCTTTGCTTTATCTGATCATTGCCTGGTTGCTGTCTTGGGCATTAGGTTATGTGGAAGTATCAGTCGATCCCAAAAGAAGGCATCTGACAATCAAATGAGCATTCGGATTTATTTAATTTAAATAAGAGTATAGTTAAATATTTAAATAAAAAGATGCTAGTTTTGACTTTTCAACAGCTCATCTGAAGCCCTTCCAATGAAGTGAAATTTTGTTAATAATGTGAAAATTCCAAGCTTTCCACAGTTTAAATAGAACAATGATTATGGTTTGTTCGATGGAATTTCCTTATTTCGCCAATTGTTCTTTACAGCTTAGATTTGCTTTATAAATTAAAATTTAAAACATGAAAAAATCCATTTTGACAATTGGTTTTTTGTTATTAGTACTTGTGGTATCCGCAGAATCACCTTCAAAATTTGATTTTGGACTGAAGATGGGAGTTAACTTCAGTATGATCTCAGCGAGTAATCCTCCTCAGAGTAATTATCCCTATACCAATTTCAATTCGGCAACCAAACCAGGCTTTGATTTTGGCGCCTTTGCCCGTTATGGTGGAAAGAGACTCTATTTTCAGTCCGAAATCTTATACTCACGTATAAATGGTGAATCGAGTTTTTATAATGAAAATCTGAAAGGAACGGAAACACAAAATTTAAATACGATCAAAATACCGTTTTTAATAGGAATAAAGTTAGTGAAACTGAAATCAGGATCTGTGCGAATATTTACAGGACCATCACTTGGCATCCTTTTGCCCAGCAGTACCATAAATGTCCATAATTTCTTTGTTGGTGATTCAAAAAATTATAATCGTGTCGTTGGAAACTGGCAGGCAGGAGCTGGTTTGGATGTTTCAAGATTTACTTTTGATGTTCGTTATGAATATGGACTTTCCAATATCTGTGATGGACCGGTCAGAAGTAATCAGGGTTTGGTTTGTACGGGAAATTCAATGACCTTCTCTGTTGGTTATAAAATATTCTGATCTTGATCGTTAGCTATTTTATCGTTCAAATTTCTTAAAAACTCCCAATACACGGCAGAAAACAAAAAAACACCTGTGCATTCGAATGCGCAGGTGTTTCTGTTTAATCTACTCCCAATTAAATTTGAAAGATCTAAATTGCCACTTTGCGTTTTCATTAAAAATCTGCCCTCTGAAAAACAAATAATTTTTACATGAAAAAGCTTGCTGATTTGAATTATTTATTCACCTCTCCTGTTTCTGCTGGTTGGCCCCTTCTCCTCACTTTTATTCTCCTTCGTTTTTTTCATATTTTTCTGAACTTTAACAGGTTGTCCGATTTGTTTGCCGTAATATTTTACCGGTTGTGCCTGACGGTTTGCGGCTCCGTTTTTCCGGGGAGTATCTTTTGATGGCTGAGGAGTTGGTTTTACTTCGATCCGGTTTCCTCCTCCATTGGTTGCCTGGTTATTATAATTGCTGTTCCGGTCAGACTGGGAACCACTACTTTGTCTTTTCTCATTGCGGTTCTCCCCGGGACTTGAAGCTTGATTTCTGTAATCTGTGTTCCTGTCGGGCTTGTATCCTGTCTCCTTTTTTAGCTCATTACGATGTGTACCTTCGTAATTTGCCCGTTCATTGTTATTTCCCGAATGTCGGGCATTTTCATTAAACCAGCGTGAGGACCAGGCATTATCGTGATCGCGGTTTCCATTGTATGATTTGTAATAATATCGTGGATAATGAGCCACATAATATTCAAAATGGTGCCAGGGTTCGTAAACAGCTTTATTGAGTTTAACCACAAAGCAGTTGTTCAGATCAAATGAGGCATATATAGAAGGTAATGAAGCGCTAAACCTCCAGTTGCCATCCTCAATATAAACAAATTCACGATTCCGGAGATCATAATAGCACTCAATATCAGGCAGGTAATAGTAATTTACCTGATCGAAATTGTCGTTATTCGGAGCCCAGGGCGGTGGTGTACCATAGGTCATCCCTTGATTTTGCCCAACCATATAGGGGGTGGTACAACTGTAAAGGGTGAAAAGCAAAGCTACAGCGAAAACAGGAATGATTACCAAACCCCGAAAAGATATTCCCCGAATTTCCCTTTCAAAATGAATGTTTAAAGTTTTCATGTAAAAAATGTTGTTAGCGTTAAATTGAGATGATATTTACAAAAGTTGTGCCGAAAAAAGAAGTTGCGAATTGAAAAAGTATGTTTGAGATTTTCCCCTTAGGCCGTCCAAGGGGCAGTAAATCATTTGACACGAATATTTTAACAAAGAACTTAATTCAACTACTCCGTTTTAGGTTTTCACTCCAGATTTAGTCTTCTCCCGATTAACTTTAAAAGATGCACAAAGTCACGACCAAAATGATGACCGCCTCCCAGAAAATCGTGATCGCTTACACTGTCAAGATTCTTCCGGCAAATGGATAATTGACTGTCATCGCAAATGATATAAGACCTTTGTCCTCTCATCTTTAATAACTCTGTATAGATGTCTGTTCCTTTTTTATCTTCAAAAAGATAATCGGTTGGTTTTAATCTGAATATTGCCTTCTGTCCTGGAGCTATTAATAGGATATCCTTCAGTTGTAGTCTTGATTTTTCATCAAGATGATTTATTCCAAATGGGATTACTTCTGCTCCCATTGAATAACCTATTAATACAACTTTGTGCTTATTCCATTTTTTATTGTAGTGAGTTATAATTGATCCAAAATCGTGACCCAACTGTGCCGGACTTTTTGCTGAACTAAAATAACTTTTAGAGTTTAACACTACAACAGATACATTTTTTAAATTCAGATAGTGAACAATTTCCTTATCAAAATTCAGGTATCCAAAATCACCGGTTAAAAAGATGGCATAAAAGTCACAATTGCCACTGGAAATCGATTCTTTTATTGGTAAATTTCTTTTCGGGTGAACTTTCTGGGCAAAAAGAGATGCATTGAACCAAAGAGTGATAAATATAAATATTTTACAGAAAGTATACAAAAACAATTTCATAGTCGATTTTTGAATAATATGATCCAATCCAAATTGAGTTGATCAAAGTTTAATTAAACTTACTAATTATTCCCTGATTCTGCAAAATATCGTCCATTTATCCGTCATAAACAGATATAATCGACAGCATGGCAAATGAATATACGGTACAGAACCCGAAAGTTATTCCTGCCTTCCTGGAGGTGACAAAGTTTGAAAACGACACATTTGGGACAGCAAAGCTCAGGAATATACTTATTCTTTTTCGTCAGCTGGCTGAAAAGCTGAATGACTTGTCACTGTTCGCCTGAAAGGGCGACTTTACCCTGTCAGAAACCTGGCAAAAACAAAAAACACCTACACCCTTTAATGTGTAAGTGTTTGATTTTGAAGTTGTCCTGTCAGGTTTCGAACCTGAACTCTTCTGATCCAGAATCATAAAAACGTGTTTTTCGCTATTTTTCACTGTTTTTCAAGAATTTGTTAATATGCTGGATTATAGCAATTAAATTGAATTTTATTCTTCGTTATTTTACGCTGTTTATCGTTTAATTTCTATATTTGTGTGCAAATCGTGTGTGCAAATATAAAGAATTAAAATACCAAGACGATGTTTAATTATTCACTCAATGGAATCACTGTAGCGTCAATTCTTGATACCCGTCGAGCTACTAAAGACAATGTTTATCCTGTCAAAATCCGTATCACCTATAAGCGGGACAGAAAATATTATTCTACAGGAAAGACTCTTTCCAAAGAGGATTGGGCTAATTTACCTAGCCAGAAAAGTAAAGTGTCTTCTCAGTTAAGAGATGATATCCAGAATTCATTTGATAAGTTAAAAGCTGCAATTAAATTTATAGAGGCTTCCGGTGATTTCTCTTTTGATGTATTGAATCACCGACTTGGCAATGCGGTTGGAGATTCAGTAAATAATGCATTCTTAGCCAAAATAGCTAATCTTAAAAATGAAGGTAGATCCGGTACCCAGATTTCTAATGAATGCGCTTTAAACAGCTTACAAAAGTTTGGGGGTCAAAATATTCAATTCACAGATGTAACTATTGACTGGTTAAGACGCTATGAAAAATACATGATTAGTGAAGGTAATAGCTTTACAACAATTGGTATGTATGTTAGAGCTTTAAGGTCCTTAATAAATGATGCAATAAAGGCAGGCTTATTAAAGCCGAGCAATTACCCATTTGGGAAGGATAAATATGAAATTCCGACTGGTTCGGGTCGAAAATTGGCATTAACCCTCACCCAAATCAAGACTATTGTGGATTATTCAGATGGGAATCCTACTACTGACAGGTATAAAAGCCTTTGGTTTTTTTCCTATTTGTGTAACGGCATTAATTTTATCGATATGATCAAGTTGAAGTACTCTAATATACACAATGGCGAGATTTCTTATTTGAGATCCAAAACGATTAGGACATCTAAGATTAAAAAGGAAATACATGCAATTGTTTCCCCAGAGATGAAGGCTATAATTAATCGCTGGGGTAATCCAGATAGACGAGCAAATCAATATATTTTTCCGTTCCTAAACGGCAACGAAACTCCTATGGAAATTAAAGATAAAGCCAAAGATATTATTCATCGAACGAATGATAAGTTAAAAACAATTGGAGAAACTATGGGAATTGATGGTTTGTCTACTTATTCTGCTCGACACAGTTTTGCCTCAGTCTTGAAACGATCTGGGGCCAATATTTCATTTATTTCAGAATCCCTTGGGCATGCAGATCAGAAAACGACAGAAAATTATCTTGCAAGTTTTGAGCAAGATGAACGTATAAAAAATGCAGCACTTCTAACCAAGTTTGACTAACCAATATGGAACATTATGAACTTTTAAGATCTATAGCTGGCGGTTGGTTATCTCCCCATCTTGCTATGGATGAAGATGTTTCTCCTCTATATTATCATTGTCAGAAATATAATATATTGGAGTATAAAGACTATATGTATTTTAAAGTCGATAAAAATTTCCTATTTGAATATCCACCGGATATTTTAAATCCGGATGGTAATTATGAAAGGAAAATACTAAAAGATAAATCAGGAAATAACTGGTATCATCCTACAAGAAAAGCTTACTATTATTATGAAATAATCGATGCTGAAAAGACGAAATTAATTCAACATTACAATTCGATTTATAACCGTAATATACCTGTCTATACAATAGATGGATTGGTACAAAAAGAAATTCATCAACTTAGTAAAATCGCGAGAGATACAATGATTTATACGAGTACCCATATTAAAGATTTTCAGACCCTCAATTTATCAAACAGTAACCACTATGTTATTAGTCTCCTACAAGAGACAATTATAGATTTATTTCAAGAAATCTATAATATATTTGAAGGTTTAATAAATTTAAAAGTAATATCAAGAGAAAAATTTAAAGCTGAATATTTTGGAGAAAAGCCATATGAGTTAGTAAATCTGCTAGATAAAAACACCACGATTTACCTCAATCACCGTAATATATTAAAAAAAATTTGTAAGGAATTTAATTTTGATGTTTTTCAGTGTGGTGGGGAAAATGATTTTTGTGAGATATTTGATCTCAATAACCAAATGGAATATACGTTCAAGATTAAACATAAGACAAAATTCTGCTACCTCCTTTATGAAATGTGGGAGAATAGAGATAATATTGAGCTCATCAACCAAAAATATCCCAATAGAGAATCTTTTATAAAACCCTTTCTTGAAAAGTATTCCTGTAGCTTTGGAACCTTTACTAATAAAGATGTGTTCCATAATACAAATGCTAAATATAAGTCCTTTAAAGAAAAAGTTGAAGCTATGTTCAAATAAAAGATAGTAAATCTAAACAAGATCCATATTAACCCATAAAATATTTTTTATGGGTTTTTTTATTATCCTGTAATTCAACCGACTATAAAACTAATTATTTATGTGATCCATAAAATTATCCATATCAAAGTGCCGTAAAATTGATCCATAATCAACAACAAAATGAATTATGGACGAATTGATTTTAGCTTTAATAACTGTCGTCAAAGAGAGGTTTGACTCCGCGATCAAAGAGGCTGTTTTTCAAGCCTTAGGTGTACAACAGGTGATTCCCACCTTACAAGACAAGACTGATATAAATGGAGCGTGCGAGCATTTGGAGAAGCATGGATATAAAGTTCCAAAATCCACTCTGTATAAACTTACAAGAACCAATGATATTCCATGTGGACGTATTGGTGATGGACGTAGGCTTATCTTTTCACGGATAGAATTGGAATCCTGGTTAGAGTCCCAGATTAAGCAAAAGCCTCGGTTCAATGCATCCCTTGAGTTGGCAAAATCAGCACAACGTAAGATTAGAAAGGGATAATCATGGCTGTTCCACGTACAACCAAGATTCCTTATGAAATGTGCTTAGGTGCGCTTGTTTGCCGGCATGTTCGCCTGCTTCAGTTGTACGTGTATTTAAAATTACAGTGTAGCGGAAAAATCCGGATTGACAAAGAACTAATGGAGAAGATCCGGATTGACTTAGGATTAAAGTCAATTCGAACTATTACGGATTGCTTGAGGGAATTGCAAAAGAAAGGTTGGATCACTTATAGTAAAGCATCTGGATTTTATTTTATCAAAGGATTTGACGAGATCAGAAAATTAAATGGTTTTTATCGTAGAGCCGGTGTTGAGTTCAGCATCGATGATATTAAACAATTCAAGGAATTTCTTACTGCCGTTATAATAGGCTCCTTGATACATACACAGAAGAGAAGGGCACAGGCCGTCGAGCTCAAACAGGGAAGCTCCAAGACCCCGGCCTGTGTGCTCTCTTCAAAATATTATCCTGTAGCAAATGAAGCCCTGGCAAGCATTCTTAATGTTTCAATATCCACGGCTTTTGAACTTAAGAAAGCTTCAAAAAAATGTGGATTCATAGCGATTAAGAAGAATCTACAAGTGCTGCCAGGGATAAGTCCAAATTTGTCAAGAGAGTTCAAGAAGTATGGGGACATACCAATTCACCTAATCCGGTATTCAAATCATAAGATTTGCGTGCAAGGCCCTGATCTGTTGCGCTCTAAAATCCACTTTGCAAAAAGAAAGAAGATTGTAAATCCTTTGGATTCTTTGGGGATCCTTCCTAATGGACCATAGTTATTTATAACATAATATTTATGGAAAAATATCGAAACATTAAAGAAGGGTTATTAAGGATATTTAAGAATTATCTAATAAGTAAACATAATGAGTACTGTACGATTAAAAGAAAGAATAGAATTAAAAGGAAGTTGTAAAGGAACAACTGCAACTCTTATTGAGAGAACTGCTTCCAAAGCCCTTTATCAGCGGGATGATGGATACTGGGAAACCTTTCTGGTCAAAATTAATCCTGCCATGGTTTATGTCAAGGGGGAATGGACCGCTACTGGTGAAACCAAAGAGGTATATCCTAATGACAATGCATTTGGTGTTTTTGCCTGGTGCGGGAAAGAAGAAAAGATCAGGAATTTTTATGAATCATTATCTGAAAGTAGAAATGCCGATTATGCTAATGACGTATCTCGATTTTTCCGTAGATCTCCCGAAAGTAAGGCAATTGCTCCACTGAAAGAAAATAACGTTAAAAATCAGGAACAGTTTATTAATTCTTTTTTGTAAAAACAGAAATTATGAGACAGAGTAAAATAAATGAAGATTTAAACTCGGCTTTAAATGAAACGAACACGTATGATGGTCTAAATGAAAAGCCGGTCATTCCCCAAAGACTTAAACGGAAAAGAAGCCGAATAAAATACTCCCCTTCATATATTGCTTTCGAGTGGCTTATAAAAACAGCAAATACTTATTGGCAATCTAACAACTTTGCCAAATACCTCCGTAACCTGTTTGGTGAGGACATTGCCTTAATAATTATCAACCATTATTCGATTGGCACTTCAAAGGTTTGCTTAGGTGCGACCATCTTTTGGCATAGAGATAATTGGGGTGAAGTTAGGACAGGCAGGATCATTCAATTCAATGAGGAAACAGGAAAAAAGACTAAAGTAAATGGTCCTGTAAATCAGTGGGTGCATAACTATTTAAACCAACCAAGTTATAATTATGTACCATGTTTTTTTGCAGAGAATCTAATAGAGAGATTCTCAAGTCCTGTCGCAATCGTCGATAATGAAAGAGCTGCATGCATTGCGGCTGCTTATATGCCAAAGTATACCTGGATTGCATCTTGTGGCTTAAGAGAGTTAACCAGTAATAAATGTGCCGTGCTTAAGAATAGAAAAGTCGTTCTCTACGCTCCACTAGGAGGATATGATCTATGGAAGAAAGTTGCAGACAGAGAAAATTTTGAGATATCCGATTACCTTGAGAAAATTGCCACAGATGAAGAGCGCGTATCCAAACTTGACATTGCCAATTACCTCATAAGGTTTGATTCTCGAGAATTCAGAGCATATCTTGAAAACCCTATAAGACCACCGGAGCAACCATTTTATATGGTATATCCGATCGAACCAATTGGGAAATTCTGTCCTGACCATTTTATTCATGAAGATTCTGATAAGAAGTGGTGGAAATCGTTCAATGGTCAAGACGATAATTCACAACCAAAACCAAAACAACGCGGTCATACCAAGGAGTTTCTTATGAAAAGATGCGCATGGAGCGATCCTAATAAGAATAGCGAAGGGAAAACTAAATAATGCAATGTAATAATTCAGAAATAATCAGGCAATGGCAATCATTCAAAGATATGCGTAAAGAACTTTAAATGTCAATTTAGTCCAGGCACTTATGTTCATGAAGAACCCTTTCTTGGGAATGACGGAAAGTTCAAAGTAGGAAGATTAGGTTCTTTGTATTATGTTCCATCTAAGGATTATCATATCAAACGCAATCCTTGCGTGCCCATCAAAGATTTGCATAAGTTTAATCTTACTGATCCTGCGTTTTTAATGCAAAATTGCTCAGACCCACAATCTGAGAAAAACCTTGAAGAGAATTGGGTAAAGATTTTTGTAAGGACGAAAGTAATAATTCCTGAGAAGGCTTTCCTACCAGTCCTAAACAGTATAATTCATGATCCACTACTTCCCATAATGTTAGTCCTAATCTGTCTTCAATTTCACCGAGTTTTTTGTAAAATTTTTTAAGAGGGAAAAGGTATAAAAAGTACTCGTAACTCATTCTTTTTTAACTACTAATAAGATGTAATTTTATCTATGTCATAAGTATTAATAATATTCAACGATTGTTTTTAAACTGTCTCTGAACTTGTCGAAAGAGACTTTGAACACAATGTACAGTACTCGCCCAACCAACATAGTAGATGTTTCGCAGGAAAGATCCTAACAGTTCATCATATCTCGAATCAATCACCCTAAACATCCCTGACAACACCGCAACAGTCTTAGCAACTCATACACGTAAGACCACCTACCGCTACAACATCAAACTCTCCCAATGAAAGATTAAATCGGAAAATACTTATGAATGATCATTAAAACGAAACCGGTACAACTAAGCCGTATAATTCTATACTGAACGGCAAACCAATTCAAAATTGTGTGCTGCAAAAAGCCAAACCTTTTCTTCACGGAGGATACATACGATTTTGCCAGTTGTTCATATTTGTACATACACTTCGAATCAACCTACACTGAGAAATTGGATTATTGTCAAGTAATTTTAAGCTTAACTGTAAAGTGTAACCACTGCCCATAATCTCTCTCTTAATCGTATGTACGTTTCCAAACCTATGTTTTAATTGTACATACCGTATTTGAGATATGAGTAGGAAGCTCCTATAACCTAAACCCTAAATATTTAATTTTTATTGGCTTGCAAATTGCTAATTACAAATCCATTAGAGCCAAGTGGTATACTTATGAATAATGACATTTATGACCGTATTACAAACTTGATTATCGAAAGGCTTCAAGCCGGCGTGGTCCCCTGGAAACAACCATGGTCTTGTGACTCTTTACCGAGAAATGGTATATCCATGAAACCTTATAGAGGGGTAAATCACTTTGTGCTTTTAAGCCTTCAAAATTCCAGCCCCTATTACTTCTCTTTTCAACAAGTTAGATCATTAGGAGGTAATGTTAGAAAAGGCGAAAAGAGTGTTCCAGTTGTATTCTGGAAAATGCTGGAGAAGGAAGAGCATCCCGGAGAATTGAAAAAAACTCCTTTCCTCAGGTATTACAACGTGTTTAACCTTTCGCAGACCGAAGGAATCGACGCGAGTAAGATTCCTCCAACAGAAATTCATGATCACGATTTTGATCCTATTACTAAGGCAGAGCAGCTGTTAGAAGAATGGGAAGATTCTCCTAAAATGAAGTTCAATGAAAACCACGCCTATTACTCACCTGCTCAGGATCTAATCGGAATACCGAATCCAAGAACCTTCTTTAAGGATGAACAATACTATTCTGTGTTGTACCATGAGATGATTCATTCAACTGGTCATACTAAACGACTGGGTCGCCACGACAAAATGAAAAATCTTCAATTCGGATCTCATTCCTATAGTCAGGAGGAGCTTGTTGCAGAAATGGGTGCTGCATTCATATGCGGAATGACCGGTATAGAGCAGCATACAATCGAAAATAGTGCCTCTTACATCAAAAGCTGGATCAGGACCTTTAAAGATGATCCCAAAGTTCTGGTCATAGCTGCATCACAGGCTCAACGTGCAGTTGATTATATTCTTAATAACCGTAAATCTGAAGAACCGGAACATATCCCAGGCGAGAGAGAGCTGATATTAGAGCCTTTCGAGGTTTGATCAAGTATTCTTCATCCATTCAAAGAAGGTCGTCTGAACACCCTATTCAAGGCAATAACGACCTTCTATCACATCGTCTGTTAATGATCAATTAAAACTATTTCATCATGAATATTCCTGAACTAATCGCAGAAGTAAAAATCTCCTATTCATCAAATATCAAAGCAAAGGATCGGTTTAAAATTACCTGTTCCAAAGATGCTGAAACCGCTTTCCGGTCAGTATGGCCTGCCTACGATCACATTGAATTCTGCTACCTACTTATGCTTAACCGTCAGAACCAGGTCCTGGGATCGCATCAGATTTCGAAAGGTGGAATGACCGGCGCTGTGATAGATGTAAGAGTCATCTTCCAGGTAGCACTTAAGGCATGTGCCACATCAATAATAATTTCACATAATCACCCCTCAGGAAATCTTGAAACAAGTGATGCAGACCGGAAGATAACAAAGCAAATCAAAGAGGCCGGAGCCATTCTCGATATTCCACTGCTTGATCACCTCATTCTGACATCTGAGTCATTCTACTCTATGGCTGATGAAGGCCTCCTTTAAATCAAAATAATCATTAACGGCGTGCCAGACTAATTCCCTCCACTAACGGATGCCACAACAAGTCCCCAGGGCAGGGGCATACTACCACTATGGATATTAACGATTGGAATATTATCTCCACCTACACAAGAGCAGAGGCAATTGCAGACGGATTTCAGGTGCCTGTCAATCCAAAGGTTTGCAGGGAAGCCGGAATCATCTTCACCGTATTTCTTACACGGGGAGTTTACGACAAGTATGTAATGGTCCCTGAAAATATGCCTTTTCAGAGTGAGGAGGGTCGCCTCTGGGATATCCTGTATATGTTTTCTCTGAAAGCGCGCAGATGCAACGGAAATGAACTGAAATTTGAGTTCTGCTGTCAGCTTCCTGATGCAGGTAACTGGAGCAGATACGAAAAGGTCTGTGAAGGAAACCGGCTCATCAGGGAAGTCACTCTTAGGGCTGTGATTGGTCCACTTGACCTGGATGATCCTTCACCTGCAATTACTATTATGTTTCCTGATGAAGATTAATTAATAATACGCAAGATGAACCTAAAACCACTCAATCTTTCCAGGCAACAGGAGTCAAACATTAAACTAATTCTTTCCAATCAACTTGATCCGAAGGAGTTCTCAAGTGTGAAGTTCTGGATAGATCAATGCTACAATCTGCCCAATCTCAATGAGCAGAAGATGTGTGCCTTTAATCAGATACTATTCGCGTTTGGAATCGAATCAGTAGAAGGAGAATGGCAAAACGGCTATTGGTGTAATATTATATTCTCCTACGTAAACATGGGATTTTCTGACCTGCCAACAATTATTCATCACCGGGATAAAGGCTTCATTATTGATTCAGTTGAGAACCTGCTTGTAAAATCAAAAAGGCATGCCAGATGCCATAATTAATCCGTAAGGCAGCGGTAAAGTATATGCAACACTCTTCTAACGATCCGAGAGTGATCACCGCAAAGTTTGCTTCCAAGTGCTCAAAGTGCAGTAAACCATTAAAAAAGGGTGACTTGGTTTACTACTGGCCCTTATCCAGAGAGGCATTATGTTCCGGTTGTGGTGAAGAACCGTATGGACAGTTTCTATTGTCTGTTCAGGACGAAGAGACCTATTCCGGTTGACAATATTCATCCGGTTATTGAAATAAGGAGGGAAGGGTGTGACCTTTTCCTTTTTTTGTAAATGTTCGACCAATCTTCACTACTCCCGAGAAATTTATTTTATTCTGATATCCCCTACATATTTCATATATCAATCGCATTTTACTTTAAATCTTAAATTTTATCACAATGAAAACTTTTGTTAAGAATTACATTGGAAAAGGAAAACAGGTCGCCGAATTACAAATCGTTAAGGTTACCTGTAAATTAGCTGATCTTGCTAAGTTTGCCTATGAGTATGATGGCATTCAGTATGTAACGTTTGAAGTCGCAAAGATGAAGTCAAAGGACAGTTTCGGCCGTGATCATACTTGTTACGTGTCCCATCGTGAAGAGACCGAAGGATCAGCAGTTAAAAACCAAGAAACAGAAAAAATTCCGACTCCAGTTGAAACTCCGAAACCAGAAGAAGTTCCTGCAGAGGAAATCCCATTCTGACTGAAAAAGAGCCTTGTATATCAAGGTTCTTTTTGTTTTTAGCTACGTATTAACTACTCGAATCATTCTGACAATTAATTTATTCGCTTGTAGAGAAACAAATTATATTCTACCAAGCGCTCAGAAATTTAATTTTTTCTGTATCCAGAGTACAATAGCTGGATAGTATCGATACTATGAATAAAAGTAATGTTTTAGAAAAGCCAGCTCCAATTGCCGTTGAAGAAGTTAAAGTCGATGAAGTAGCTCAGACGCCTGTAATGACCGTGGTAAAGAGCGAACCCGTAGAAGAGTCCCGGAAACTTACGCTGGATGAGAGAATCCAAAAAGTAGAAGACCTCACACTGATGATCGAACGTTGGAGGCTGTTGTCTGAATCCAGACGGAAGCTGCAGACGTTTCAAATCGGTGCTGACTCCCTTAGTTCTGTGATTCTGCTTCGGGATGCAGCGGGGAATGAGTTTAAGACTTCTAATTCAAGTGTAATCACATCCGTGCTTGAAGAGATGAAGAAGACCCTGGATCAGAAGGTTCGGGAAGTGGAACAGCAGATTGAATTGTAGAGAGGAAGGCTACGGCCTTCTTTTCTTTTAATCCTGGATATTGTGATTTTTATTTTTGGTCATAAACCATTTAAAACGTATGTACGAAAATCAGTAAGTGCCAAAACGTACATACAGATATGCATCACGAAGTAGTTTTAATGCTATCCTTTCTGAACCCCCTTCATTCGGAAAACAGTTAAAAGGAATTTCTATTTTGGTCATATAATATTTAAAACGTATGTACGAAAATCAGTAAGTGCATAAACGTGCATACAGATAAGCATCACGAGGTAGTTTTGATGGTATACTTTCTCCCCCCCTCATTCTGAAATCAATTAAAAGGATTTACTTCAAGTACTGACGGAAGCAGAAGAGCAAGATTAAGCGCCATCAATCAGGTTCTTTCATTACTATTATTTCCACAGGAAAAAAGATGGGTCCCCTTTACCCCCGGGGGTACCCGCTGACCAGCATGCCTGGTTACAGGAAAGCCGTACTCGGTTCTCTTCCTCGTAAAGGTCTTATTTTTACTTCTACTTATTGAATATGATTTAATGGGTTCGTAATGCCGTAATTGATAAATGGACAAGGTCTTAAAATAGGGAGGGTTTCACTTGACAGTTCTTCTGCTCAGCCGAAAGTAGAATGCACATTATTTCTCCGTATTTAAAATAATTTATTTTTTTGGGGGGGGCTGTTTTTTTTCGATGCCCGGGGGACTTTTACGAACCCTCCGGAATATTTTTGTTTTCCTTCATGGAGACCAAAGAGAATATTATTGTTTTCCGTAATATAAAATATATAGATAGCTATCTTCTATTGCCTTATGAACACCAGTTTTTAAGGTATCGAAAGCGTACTCCATTGTTGGCACATTTATGAATTACCCCAACAATTGTATGGTGGCTTCCCTTACCTTTACGCCATGCTAAATATATTATTCCGATCGCTTTAACTCTACCGGAGTTTTCATTTTCATTAGGATATGTTGTAAAATTAGCCATCCTTTATTTGAATAGGAAGCATAAACCCGTAGATTTTGCATATTTATAGAAAACCTATGGTGAAATTCCGGCTGCGATTCCTGCCGGGGTTGAATATCGTGTTGCAATATCTTTTCTATAAACATGTGATGCCTCAGGCATCTGTAACGAATATTATTCCGGTTCGGTGGCCATGGTTATTTGTCTGTGGCTGGTTTACATCACTATTCTGCCCCTTGTTTCGTCGACGCATGCTCCACAACCGCCTTTATAGCAGGTTTTGAGTGGTTTGCGTCTGGTCGATGTAATCTTTCGGGGTATCTCAAATCGGAAACAATTCACGAAGTGTAGTCCGGAAAGAAGAATACTCAATTTTACACTATCCCTATTTTTTAATTCAGCGAGGTTGACAATTAAGAATTATTTTGTATGTTTGTCAACAAAAAAAACTTACTGAAAGGATGGAAAATAATTTTGCCAACAGACTAATTTCAGCTCGTAAAATGGCTGGAATTTCGCTACAAAGTTTAGCCGACAAGCTTAGTAATGTTGTATCAAAGCAGTCGCTGAACAAATATGAGCAAGGTAAGATGAGACCCAATAGTGAAGTGGTAATTGCCATTTCCAATATTCTGAATGTGCCGATAAATTATTTTTATTCGGAACCAGCAGTTGAGATTAACTTTTTGAATTTGGGATTTAGAAAATATTCTTCAAAGCTTTCACCAACCGAAGAGGAATCAGTAAAGGAAAAGGCAAAGGAGGCATTCGAAAGGTATTTCGAATTGGATAACGTTCTGAATGTTCAAGATGACAATCAGTATTTTATTTATCCCACCGTTATTAAAACCCCCGAGGACGCAGAAAATGCGGCTGTTCAACTTCGTAAAGAATGGGATTTGGGTTATGATCCTATTCCTGATGTTGTTGAGATGCTTGAAGATAAGGGCTATAAGGTCATTGAAATTGATGCACCAAATTCTTTTGATGGCTTTAAAGCTGATGTCAGTGATAAGAAAGTAATTGTGCTGCGTAAAACCAATCCTGACGATGATATTGTGCGGAAAAGATTTACCGCTTTACATGAATTAGCTCATCACGCCTTGACTTTCCCTGAAGATATAAGTGAAAAAGATGAAGAAAAGCTTTGTCACGCTTTTGCAAGTGCGTTGTTGTATCCTGCTGAAATGGCAAGAAAAGAGATGCAAAAAGCAAGGTTCCATTTTTATCAATACGAACTTCAGCTTATTAAAGAAAGATGGGGCATTTCCTTCTCTGCAACGTTTAGTCGCGCCTTGCAATTAGGAATTATTGATAGCAACGTTTACAAAAAATTCAATATTGGTTATCGGGCAAGGAAATATCATGTGCCAAACAATGAACCCGGACGTTTCCGTGGAAAAGAAAGACCTGTGCGAATGGAGCGCTTGGTTTATGTAGGGTTAGCAAAAGAAGTTCTGACAATCAATGAAGCTGCCTATTTTGCCGGCATCTCTTCATGGACACTCAGGTCACAAATGAATCAGCTGGTATGAAGATCGTTATAACAGATGTCAGTGTGTTCTTCGACTTGTTTCATTTAC
Organism: Prolixibacteraceae bacterium; assembly: GCA_963675995.2. Taxonomy (GTDB): domain Bacteria; phylum Bacteroidota; class Bacteroidia; order Bacteroidales; family Prolixibacteraceae; genus JAAFHB01. The sequence goes on from CAXXIY010000001.1 coordinate 2,152,820, forward strand.
AGGTGCTTCCAGAGTTTTTTGCTTTGGAACTTGAAATCCACACTACGGACTTTGTTTATAACGAAATAGTGCACTCAGAGCAGAAAAGTGAGTTCGCGATATTTGAGCAAAGTAAGAAGCTTCATATTATTAAAATAACTCCTGAAGAAGAGGATGATATTCGTGCAATGAAGCTTTCTCGCTTAAATAAATCTTTTCCTGACCGGACAGTCCTTTGGAAGGCCAAGCAATTTAATTGTGCTTTACTAACCTGTGATAGGACACTTCGGAAAGAAGCAGAAGGTCAAGGATTAGAGGTGCGTGGCAGTATTTGGGTGATTAGTGAACTGATTTCTAACGGAATTATATCAAAAGGAAAGGGAATTGACTTGCTGAAGCAAATGAAATTGATAAACCCACGGCTGCCGTTGGATGAAATAGATAAGTTGATTAAAAGGCATAAATAAAAAAACCGAAGCTAATGGAATAAAGCTTCGGATAGTTGAAAATCATTTTTCCTGGTAAGATCATGTTTTCGACCATAAAAGTAGAATTAATTATATTACTACCAAATTTATTCCTTGGGCAAAACGCAAACGCCTTAGTATGAAATAGTTTGTGAGCCATAAACATTTAACAAATGGCAAAGAATGGAACTCCCGGAGACGGACACCGCAACGGTGCCGTAAGGGAACGTTCGCAGGTTTTTAATCCAAAGACCGAACAGTGGGTAAAAAGAGATACCAACACTGGAAGGTTTATTGATGTAAACCAGAACGGACAGCCACACAAAGGCGTGCGCAAGGAAAAGTAGCAGAATCCTTAAATCTGTTAGCCTGAACCTCCCGGGCAAGAGTGGAGGAAGTTAAGAATCTTTAATATAATTGTACGGCAAATCCTGTTAATTACATTCTTCGGAGAAGCTGTCAATTGAAAATAAAATCAGCCCTGCTGTTTGGTGGGGCTGATTATTTAATAGCTTTTCGATGTAAAAGCAACTTTGGCGACTTAAACTTAAACTGTAGAAGTTTAGACTTCGTCTGACAGTAGGGATATTTTTGAGTTAATAATTCAATGCGTTTTTTAAGGCATCTTCTCCCGGAATGATATGCTGGATTTGGGGGCCATTAATGCCCCCGTGACCATTCCAGTCGGACAGGATATTCCTATCAGGTTGGTCGCCACCAGAGCCTGGTTCCGCTTCTCCTGTCAGGTATAAAGATACATCTTTTTGAAATTGAGTATCCAGCATTTTACTTTTTGTCAGGTGAAGTGTCTCATTCCATGTTTGCCACGGTGTTTTACCAAAACAGTACTTCCCGGAATGAGGACGTTCTTTGTTATAATGATCAAGCCAAAGATCCACATCTATCTGTAGATCAACTATGGAGCTGTAAATTTTTTTCCGAAAAGCTACCGCATAAAACTCTTCTTGCATCGTTTTGTGGAATCGTTCACAAATTCCATTTGTCTGCGGATGCCTTGCTTTGGTTCGTGTATGATCGATGTCTTCTATTGCCAGGTATAATTGGTATTCATGATGTTCACGTGCTCCGCAATATTCGGTTCCCCGATCAGTTAAGATCCTTAGCAGTGGAATTTTACTTTCTTCATACATTGGCAATACCCTGTCATTAAGCATATCTGCGGCAACAAGGGCATTTTTACGATCGTACAATTTAGCCTGGGCAACTTTAGTGTAAGTATCAATAAATGTTTGCTGATATATCCGACCAACACCTTTTATAGTGCCCACATAGTAAGTGTCTTGTGCACCGAGGTATCCTGGATGTTGCGTTTCTATCTCACCTTGTGCAAACTTTTCTTCCTTGGCTTTTTCAAGGGCTACAACCTGAGCTTCAGTCAAGACCAATCCATCCTGAGCAGCCCGTTTTTCAAGCAATTTAAGCCTTTTCTGGAAAGTTTCTACACCATTACGGAGCCAAACACAACGCACTCCTGCAGGGGAAATAAAAACACCTTTCTTCTTCAATTCGTTCGAGGCACGTTGTTGTCCATAAGCCGGAAAATCAAAGGCAATCTGTTTAACCTGATCTTCAATGGCCTCTTCAATGCGGTTTTTAAGTACTGGTTTCCTGCGTGAAACCTCATGAAGTGCTAATTCTCCTCCTTTTTCATACAGCTCTCTAAAACGGTAAAAGCTATCACGACTGTAACCGAAGATTTTACAGGCTTGTGAAACGTTACCTAATTGCTCTGACAAATTGAGCAATCCTAACTTGGTTTTGATTAATTTTACTTCTGTATTCATTTCTGACAGTTTTAGTGGATTAAACTTCTTTTTGAATGCAATTACAAAGTTAGTTTAATCCCTGACTGTCAGATTAAGTCGCAACTATTACAAATGATGACATCCAAAAATTGATGCAAAAATTAAGCTGGCCAGACCTTAATAAGATATTTCAATAAATACCCTATTGATCGTGCCGTTTTGGTCGATACTTTTTACTTTGATTTGAAGTGGGAACTTGGTTTTATGAAATACTATTGAATGAACTATCTTCACGTAGCCTATAACTTGTTCTCCCTTTTTTACCTTAACGGCAAATTTATCGTATTGATTTCCACTCTCAAGCAGATAGTTCAATTTCTCGCCAACAGATAGTGTGCCTGGCTGTAATTTTCGATGTGAAAGGCCGCAAATCTCACTTACAAATTTTAAATCTTTAATTGGATGGAAATCGGCTAAAAATTCAAAATTGTCGTTAGACAGCATTCCCTGAGTATAAGCCAAAAGGTAAAACTTATCTTCCTTATGTTTCGAATCAATGTCCCAAAAGTCAAGATAACGCTGAATGTCTGATCGTTCAGTTTTTATAAGGCGTTGTCCAAAAATCTCAAGTACATTATCAGTATAAGTTCTTTCAATTTCCGGAAAATCAACATACGGAGAAAATCCGTCTTCCATCGCTTTGTGAACGCCAGTTTTAAGGTATTGAAAGCGTACTCCATTGGTGGCACTTTTGTGAATTGCCCCAACAATTGTACGGCGGCTTCCCTTACCCTTGCGCCATGCTAAATATATTTTCCCGATCGCTTTCACCCAATCAAAGTTATCAATTTTTGAGCCCGCAAAACTATCAATTTTAAAATAAAATCCTTCCTCTCCTGCGGTAATTTGTGTTTTTCAAGTGCATAAGGTAATTCTAAATCAATATTGTCGATGCAATTCTTAATTTTTACTTCATTAAACTTTACTTTTACCCTACCAATAATGCGTTTAACAACTTCAGGATATAAGTTGTTTACATTTTTTATGAGTTCAAAATGACTAATTTTCTTTCCTTCCCAATGGATCTCCGATAATCCTCTATTAATCGCGTAAGCATTCATCATTAATTCATCGACAATCATTTTATTCATTTTTACATCATCAATTTCGCGTCCCAAACAACTTCCGCTATCATAGATTTGAGAAAACCGACCGGGCATTTTAAGACTAATTTCCTTGATCATCTGGGATGTTATTTCTGGTTTAATTTTAGAGGTAATCCCCATTATTGAAAATAAAGTTTTAATCTTGCCCTTAGATGCAGCTTGTTCCAGAATTTTAATAACCTCGTTGTATTCGGTAATAATTCCCCAATTTTCCTGATGCCTGTCGCTATTCCCGATTAGGCTGTCAAGAATAATAATCTCAATGATTTTTTCGACATAATGATCAAGGTGATAGAATTTTAATGCGTCACTGATAAGTTGAAAAGTGTATTGCTTTTTTGACTCTTTGTCTTCAGGATCGTATGTTGTATCAAATCCTGTCAGATATTTAATTCCTTCGTTGAGCGTGTCTTTGCCCATTGTGACCATCGATTTTGAAAGGCACCCAATCTGCCCATTATTAAAGGCAATGTCGTAGGTAAGCATGTTAAATCCAAAAAGCTTACCAATTTCGCTAGCAATAATCTCTGACCAAAATTCGTGCTTATAATCCTTTTTCTCCCTTTTCAAAGATGTTTTAAAGTAATAAGCTGAATGATCTGCTGGGTTCTCAACAATCACTTTATCTCGGGTTCCACCTGTTTGAAACCACGTCCGTTCATTCCATCCCGATATGTCGTGAAACTTTGCCATAAGCTCATTCTTTATTCCGGTTCTGCGGCCAAATTCATTTACCCGTTGGTTGTTGCATAACCCACCTTGTCCGCAGGGTTCTTAACCAGCGCTTGCTCCACCACCGCCCCGGCTAGCAGGTTCTGGGTGGTTTGGGCCTGATTGATACATTCTTTCAACGCATCGCAAAGGGCAAACAATTCATCCACTTTGGCTACAATGCGGTGCTGCTCGGCGAGAGGGGGTAGAGGAATACAGGAACTTTCAATTCTATGAAGTGCTAACTTTGGTTGTGCAAGTTGTTTCGTTTTCTCAATAAATTGATCTTGCAACATTTCGCTTGATAAAGTCTTTTGAAGCCAAGTTTTGTTAATCTCTTGAAACACAATTTTAGCTGCATTTTCTGTCAACTGCATTCCATCAAAATATTCAGGTACTATACCAACATCTCCAATTGTACCAGCAATAGTAATATATAGATCATTTTTGCTGATAGTATATCTTGAAATTTCTGATTGGGTTTCCTTAGAAACGTACTTTAAATTGTCGCATAAGATTGTCCCATTCTTCATATTAGTTACTTGTACATAAATATACGGCGTTTCTGTCATTGAGAAAGAATGCCCACTTGGAAGCCTTTTCCCTCCTTTTATTTCACTAAATGATCCGAGTCTCGTCCATTCCCATCCTTTCGGTAACTCAAACGGTTTTTTGTCATTAGTAATTTCAGGGAGCGGGTCTTGTTTTTTGATTTTACCTTCTTTGACCAGTTGTGCCTTTTCTTTGGCAATCTTCTTCAGCAGTTCGCTGGCGCGTTCGTCGTTTGGGTCTTGCGGTACGAGTTTGCCCATTACGGCCAGTTGGAGAATGGTTTGCTTGAGTTGGTCGATGCAGTATTCGGTGGTGAATAAGGTGTCGAAATGGCTGGCAATGCGCTGCCAGGCTTCTTCCAGTTCGGCTGGACTGGCGGCACTGGTTAACGCACCAAGCAAAAGTTCTACTAAGGTTTGGTGGGCGGCATTGCTTTCAGTTTGTTGCTGCTCCAGTTGGTCGCACAAGGCCATCAGTTCGTCTACTTTGGCAACAATGCGTTGCTGCTCGGCCAGAGGAGGAAGAGGAATGACCAATTTTTCCATTCTTTCCTTTGTCATATGGATCATTGCTATACCGTTTCCTGATGCTTTTATCTTTTGTGTTATCGAAGATAAATATTGGTACATGAACATTTTATCAAAAGAGGTCACATCAAAAAAATCTAATTTCCAAATATGGTAATGATATATTACTTTTCCTCCATCCCAAATAAATGGTCCAAATGAAGCAGACCAAGAATAAATTAAATCACCACTGTCAATATACTTTTCAGGTTCTAATTCCAAATCTGAATAATACCATTCATTAGAAGTAAAAAGATTACCCACTCTCAAAAGAGGAGTTCCTTCCTGCAACATTTCATGTATTTTATATGCGCGGCCATTTATTACTTGCAAAACGTTTCCTAATCGTGCAAAAGACCATCCGGAAGGTACATTTTCAGGTTTATCATCATCTGCAATTTCGGGTAAAGGAGCTTGTTTCTTGATTTTTCCTTCTTTGATTAACCGCTTCTTTTCGGCTTCAATCTTTTTCAGGAGAACGCTGGCAGGTTCATCTTTGGGGTCTTGTGGTACGAGTTTGCCGCGCACGGCCAGTTCCAAAATCAGCTCGCGAAGTTTCTGTATGCCCAGCAAACTTTGGTTGTTTGCCCGTATGCCACGCCCGCTGGTTTTCAGGGTTTGTGCGGTTGTCCAGGTATCGAAAGTGTTTATAATTGTGTTCATGTTTTTGTTTTAAAATTTCGCGGTTACAAACCGTGATACCCAAATCCGCGAATCGGAATTCGCGACACCCAGCAACACCCGGGTGATGCGGTTTTTAACCTCATTTTTAGATTATCCGCGAATCGGAATCCGCGGCACCCAATGCTTCGCTTAAAATGGATTTCAACTGGTTGCGCAAACTGCCGATGCTTTTTTGCTGCTGTTCGTATTTCCGAAGCAATTCATCGGGGTCGTGGCTCACCTGTTCGCCCACATGCGGGTTCTTCATGTCTAGGTTATAGTTCCGGGCTTTTATGTCTTCCAGCGAAACTTTCCATGCCTGTTCGTTTTCAACCCTTGCTGCAAAACCATCGGCTTCGGTTCCCCACCAGTCCATTTCTGGCTTAAACTCTTCGAAACGCATGGGTTTGGTTTTGTTGTAGCTTTTCACCCCTTCAGGATACGGGTGTTCGTAATACCAAACCGTTTCGGTGGACTTGCCTTTGGTAAAAAACAGCAGGTTGGTTTTTATGCCGGTGTACGGACTAAACACGCCGTTTGGCAAGCGGACAATGGTATGCAGGTTACACTCTTCGAACAGCTTTTCTTTGATGCGGGTTTTAATGCCTTCGCCAAACAGGAACCCGTCGGGCAATACGAGTGCCGCACGCCCATTGGGTTTCAGCAGATGAATGATGAGCGTGAGGAACAAATCGGCGGTTTCGCGGGTGCGGAAGGTGGCAGGAAAGTTATTCTCGATGCCGTCTTCTTCCATTCCCCCAAATGGCGGATTGGTCACAATTACATGCACCCGGTCTTTGGGTCCGTAGTCGCGCAAAGGGCGACTCAACGTGTTATCGTGCCGGATGTTTGTAGGTGAATCGATGCCATGCAAAATCATGTTGGTGGTGCAAAGCATGTGTGGCAAAGTCTTCTTTTCCACGCCATGAACCGTACTTTGAAGCAGCTCTTCGTCAGCAGCCGTATGAACGAAATGTTCGCGTTTGAATTCTATCACATTCGAAAGAAAACCACCGGTTCCGCAAGCCGGGTCGAGTACGATTTCATCCAGTTGCGGCGCTACCCGGTCAACGATAAGCGTAGTAACGGCCCGGGGTGTGTAAAATTCACCGGCATTTCCGGCGCTCTGTAAATCCTTCAGTATTTGTTCGTAAATGTTACCGAACGTGTGGCGGTCGTCTTTGGTGTTGAAATCAATTTCGCTGATTTTGTTGATCACCTGTCGCATCAGGGTGCCCGATTTCATGTAGTTGTAGGCATCTTCGAATACATTGTGAACAACCTGGGCACGCTTATTTTGCAGGTTCAGCTTATCTTTCAGGGTTGGAAACAGTTGCAGGTTCACAAAATCCGAGAGTTCGTCGCCTGTCATTCCTTCGGAGTCGGCAGCCCAGTTTCGCCACCGCAAATGTTCGGGCAGCGGCGATTTATAGTTGTCTTCGGTCAGCTCCAGTTCGGCTTCGCGGTCGTCAAATATCTTTAAAAAGAACATCCACACCAATTGACTGATTCGTTGGGCATCACCATCGACACCCACGTCTTTTCGCATAATATCCTGAATGGACTTAATTATGCCTGATACATTGCTCATGCTAATTTTTCCTGATTAAATAGTTCGTGTTCCAATTCCTGAAGGGCTTTGTCGTAGTTGGCTTTCCCTCCAAAGACCTGATTGATAATTTCCATTGGAGTACCCATTTCGCTGAAAGGTTTTAATTTCAGGATTTTGGTGTCTTCAATCGAAGTAATTCCTTTGTCGGCGTATTTGTCCAGCAGACTGTTTAAAATGGCTCTGGCCTGTTCGCCGTATTTGGTAAAATAATTTCTCTTTTTCACGTTATTTGCCCGCTCTTTTCGGGTCAGCGGTGGCTGATCGAAAGCGATGTGGCAAATTAAGTCAAAATCACCGTAATCTTTCCCGATTTCTTCCGCCAGATTTTCCAAAATGATGCCGTGTTCTTCCAGCATTTCAATAATCGCCTGCTTCTTTTTGGTCTTGTTCCACGATTTCAAAAAGTCGTTCAGTGTTGCAAACTCGGTCTGAACCTGTTTGCGTGTAAAGTCGCGGTACGACTCGGTGATCAATTGTCCGTTGTCGCCGTAATATTCAATTCGTTCGGCTACAATTCTCGCCGGAACACCACTGACATATACTTTCCGGCTTCCGGTTTGTTCTTCTTCATCCTCACCTTCGCCGTCATCGTCCGGGTCTTCAGGATCGGGAGGCACAGGGTCGTCATCGTCACCGGGTTCATAAATCACTACCGGATCGCCATCAAAATCAGGATCGCGAAACAATTCGGTCGCCTTTTTGAAATCCATGATAGTAAAGAACATTTTGCCAAAATCTTCTTCAATGCGGGTTCCACGACCAATAATTTGTTTAAAAGTGGTCATCGAACGGATGGTTTTATCCAGCACAATCACCTTACAGGTTTTGGCATCTACGCCTGTGGTCATCAGTTCCGAAGTGGTTGCAATTACCGGAAATTTACTTTCCGGGTCAATGAAATTATCCAGTTCAGCTTTCCCTTCCACACTGTCGCCTGTAATTCGCATCACGTATTTAGGGTTATCGGTAGCCAGTTTTCCGGCAGCGTTTACAATGGCAACGCGCATTCGTTCAGCATGGTCAATATCTTCGCAGAAAATAATTGTTTTTGAGAATGGGTCGGTGGCAAACAACAGTTTCATTACCCGCCCTGCCACCAGTTTAGTACGTTGATTCAGCACCAGAATCCGATCCATGTCTGCCTGATTGTAAGTGCGTTCTTCAATCTCCTGCCCTAAATCATCTTTCATTCCGGGTGGAGGAGTCCAACCTTCAATGTCCTTGTCAATATCAATTCGGACTACTTTGTAGGGTGCCAGAAAACCATCCGCAATTCCTTGTTTCAGGCTGTAAGTATAAACCGGTTCGCCAAAGTAGGTAATGTTCGAAACGTATTTGGTTTCCTTTGGGGTGGCGGTCATACCAATTTGAATGGCATTCGAAAAATATTCGAGTATTTCGCGCCAAGAAGCATCATCGGCAGCACTTCCGCGGTGACACTCATCAATCACAATCAGATCGAAAAAGTCAGGAGAAACATTTTTGAAAATTTTATCGGCTTCATCGGGGCCGGTTATAGCCTGATATAAACCAAGGTAAATCTCATAAGACGGATCGATTTTCCGGTTCTTTATTTTGGTCATTACTGAACCGAATGGCTTGAAGTCGTTGATTAACGTTTGATCGGCCAAAATATTTCGGTCAACGAGGAATAAGGTTCTTTTAACCGCTTTGGCCTTCCACAATCGCCAAATAATTTGAAAAGTGGTATAGGTCTTACCGGTTCCGGTGGCCATTACGAGCAAAATCCTTTTCTCCCCGCGGGCAACGGCTTCAATGGTTCGGTTTATTGCTTCCACCTGATAGTAGCGGGGTTCTTTACCCGAGCCATCGGTGTGAAATGGCTGAACTACCAATTTTTCATCTTCAGCCTTAATACCCCGGTACTGTTTGTATCGTGTCCAAAGTTCATATGGTGAAGGAAAAGCTTCTAACGGGAATTGGGTTTCTATATCATCGCCATCGGCCGGAATTTTATTGTGTGAAGCGAAAGCATCGCCATTTGAACTAAAAGCACTGGGAACTTCCAAAATATCAGCGTAACCCAAAGCTTGTTGCATTCCATGACTGACCGTGTGATTGTTGTCTTTGGCTTCAACAACAGCAAGCGGCACACCAGGTTCCCATTGAAGAACATAGTCGGCAAATTTTTTCTTCTTTTTGTTTCTGACTGACATATTGCCGCGCACAATGACCGGGCCAGGTGTAAGCGTAACTTCACGCCTGATTTGTGTAGACGGTTCCCAGCCTGCATCTTTAATAGCGGGAGTGATATACAAATCGCAAATGTCGATTTCGCTAAGTTCTTTTTTATTGATGTCGGTCAAAACATAAACGGTTGATTAGGTAAGGTATCTTACTTTAAACTATTTTCAAACTTAACAAATTATATTTGTAATATTTTAATTTCTCCAAATTAATTTTTATTGTTCTTAATTTTAAAAACCAACGATCAGGCTCGAAGGGCCTTGGGCTTTGATGGAATTGGCTATAAAAATCTTGAATGAGAGTAGAATCAATCAGAAGATAATGTAGGTTTAATACTTATTCTGCAACTCAACTTTACAAATCAACTGTGTGGGTGGAATATTTAATGTAATAGCCAGTTTGAAGATGGTTATGATGGTTTGCTGACCTGAGCCACGTTAGAGAACTCGGATACGCCTTGAGATTTCTATAATAAATAGTGGGAGATTTACAACCTAAACCAAAACATGATTATATTACAATCAATTATTTGATTAAAATGTAACCATGTGTAGAAAATTTGTGATAGTCAGCGAATTCGAAAAAATTGAAAGACGTTTTAACGTCTCCCTTAGTCCTAATATTGAACCTCTAGCGAAACATTATGCTGTTTCATCAGGCGATAAGTGTTATGTGATCACATGCGAAGATCCAAAGTTATTGCAGGAATTCACCTTCGGCATGACCCCCTTTTATGCTTCCGATCCAATGAATTTAATCACAGCCCGGGCCGAAGGCGATAAAAACGGGAATAACGATCCCAATTATAACGGTTCCAGGTCCATTTTTCTTAAAACCCCCTTTAAAAAACCGATCTACTCACAACGTTGTCTGGTCATTGCCGATGCCTGGTATGAATGGACACCCCGTAAGAAACCCTTTCTATTTCACCTGATCAACAAAAACCGACCCTTCGCATTTGCAGGTATTTACGATTATTGGAAAAATCCGGATACCAACGAAATCACCACCTCTTTTTCGATCATAACCACGGTGGCAAATCCTTTGATTCAAAGTATAGGGATAAAGCGGTTGCCGGTAATACTCTCCAAAATACACGAACAAGCGTGGATAAAATCGTCGAATCACTTATCCGATGTGCTGGTACTACTTAATCCCTATCCAGCCGAAGAGATCAGTTGTTACCCAGTGTCCGACAGGGTAAATTCACCAGGTGCAAATGACCCTTCACTACTAAATCCATTTGAGGAGAAACCACCGATTAATAGTAATACCACTTTTGTCCTCCGCAGCCATCGTCAGCCTAAACAGAAAGGCGATCCCGACAGATTATGTGTAGAAGTTTAGACTTCGTCTGACAGTAGGGATATTTTTGAGTTAATAATTCAATGCGTTTTTTAAGGCATCTTCTCCCGGAATGATATGCTGGATTTGGGGGCCATTAATGCCCCCGTGACCATTCCAGTCGGACAGGATATTCCTATCAGGTTGGTCGCCACCAGAGCCTGGTTCCGCTTCTCCTGTCAGGTATAAAGATACATCTTTTTGAAATTGAGTATCCAGCATTTTACTTTTTGTCAGGTGAAGTGTCTCATTCCATGTTTGCCACGGTGTTTTACCAAAACAGTACTTCCCGGAATGAGGACGTTCTTTGTTATAATGATCAAGCCAAAGATCCACATCTATCTGTAGATCAACTATGGAGCTGTAAATTTTTTTCCGAAAAGCTACCGCATAAAACTCTTCCTGCATCGTTTTGTGGAATCGTTCACAAATTCCATTTGTCTGCGGATGCCTTGCTTTGGTTCGTGTATGATCGATGTCTTCTATTGCCAGGTATAATTGGTATTCATGATGTTCACGTGCTCCGCAATATTCGGTTCCCCGATCAGTTAAGATCCTTAGCAGTGGAATTTTACTTTCTTCATACATTGGCAATACCCTGTCATTAAGCATATCTGCGGCAACAAGGGCATTTTTACGATCGTACAATTTAGCCTGGGCAACTTTAGTGTAAGTATCAATAAATGTTTGCTGATATATCCGACCAACACCTTTTATAGTGCCCACATAGTAAGTGTCTTGTGCACCGAGGTATCCTGGATGTTGCGTTTCTATCTCACCTTGTGCAAACTTTTCTTCCTTGGCTTTTTCAAGGGCTACAACCTGAGCTTCAGTCAAGACCAATCCATCCTGAGCAGCCCGTTTTTCAAGCAATTTAAGCCTTTTCTGGAAAGTTTCTACACCATTACGGAGCCAAACACAACGCACTCCTGCAGGGGAAATAAAAACACCTTTCTTCTTCAATTCGTTCGAGGCACGTTGTTGTCCATAAGCCGGAAAATCAAAGGCAATCTGTTTAACCTGATCTTCAATGGCCTCTTCAATGCGGTTTTTAAGTACTGGTTTCCTGCGTGAAACCTCATGAAGTGCTAATTCTCCTCCTTTTTCATACAGCTCTCTAAAACGGTAAAAGCTATCACGACTGTAACCGAAGATTTTACAGGCTTGTGAAACGTTACCTAATTGCTCTGACAAATTGAGCAATCCTAACTTGGTTTTGATTAATTTTACTTCTGTATTCATTTCTGACAGTTTTAGTGGATTAAACTTCTTTTTGAATGCAATTACAAAGTTAGTTTAATCCCTGACTGTCAGATTAAGTCGCAACTATTACAGATTATGGTTTAAGAGAAATTAGATGTTGATTGTTTTCTCAAAAAGTGGGGCCCTTTATATATTCTGTAAAATTCTTCATTGCCTAGTTTTGTTAATCTTGGTTTAATAGGTCCGTTACCTTTATCAAATCATTTATGGAGACTCAAATCCAGTTAGTTTAGCTTCAATTACAGGAATAATTGTCTCACAATACCTAATTGCTATCAGCCTTTTATTTTCGGTATATTCATCTGCAATACGATATTCACCTTCTTTCTCAATTCGATCAGCTGCTTCTCTAAGCAAATATGCCTTAAACTGTTCTGGCGTTAGAACTTCTTTCATCGCTTCATTTATCTTATTTTGGGTACTTAACATTTCTTGGTTTAACCTCCACATTTTGGAAACCAATGATTGTTGGGGAGACAAATTCGCTTTGTATTTATCATTGGCTCGTTCAAGTTGAGTCTTCCAGAATTTACCTCTTTGAACTTTTTCTCTGAGCTTATTAACAAAACCTTCAACCTCTCCTTTGCTGTTTATTACAATTCCTTCTGGATTTGTGAAAATATGAAAATAGCAATCAATATAGAAACGATGATGATGATCTTTGTCTTGAGCATGGTGTTTCAATTATTGTGGATATTAATTACAATATTGTTTGATCCTTTCGTAGGCTTCTTTTGACCCCAACTCACCCGCTTTGCTCAAATCCAAACATCCATTCTCCCTTTGGCCTATAGAAATCAATACCATTCCTCTAGAAAAATATGCTGAGCCATTTTTCTGATCAATTTCAATTGCTTTATCAAAATCGAGTAATGCACCTTTCAAATCTTTTAGGTTGATCTTTACTCGACCTCTCAAATAAAATGCATTTTGAGAATCCCAAGAACATGTTTTAATAATTAGATTAAGATCTATTAACGCGCCGCGATAGTCTTTCAAATTTAATTTTGAAATAGCTCTTTCCTCAATTGACCCCTGCCACAAAGTAGCTATTTCGTATCGACCTAAGGCATCTATTGTTGGTGGATATCTATTAATTACTTCTGTAAAATCTGCAATTGCCCCGAAATTATCGTCTAAGTATGCTTTCGCAGAACCTCTAAATGAAAGTGCTGTGTAATAAATTGTTTCGCGGTCATCCTTATTTTCAATATTATCCGCTGAGTCTATTGACTTAGTAAAATCAGAAATTGCACCTGAATAATCTTCAAGTCCAGTTTTTGCTTGAGCTCTATTAGTATAAGCTTCTGCATACTTAGGATTAATTTCAATTGCTTTATCAAAATTTGAAATTGCTTCTTTGTACTCTTTATTCATATAATAAATATCCAAACCTCTTTTATTATAAGCTTCTGCGTAGCTTTTGTCTATCTCAATGGCTTTTGAATAATCCGATATTGCTCCTGAGAGATCTTGACTTTTGTCTTTTGCCATCCCTCTTTGGTAATAAGCTAATGCAAATTTAGGGTTGATTTTAATAGCCTTATCAAAGTAAGTAATACTCCCCCAAACATCCATTGCCATTCCTCTATTGCAATATGGCTCTGCAAAGAGCGTATCAGTTTTTATGGCTTTATCAAAATCATCAATTGCTCCTTTTTTGTCATCAACTGCTCTTTTTGCAAGCCCCCTTTGATTATAAGCTGCGGTATAATTCGAATCCGCATCTATTGCTTTTGTAAAGTCAATAATTGCTCCCTTGTAATCCTTGTTTTGTTGCTTTGCAAGACCGCTTGTGTAATATTCCTTTCCTTTTTGTCCGCAGCCAGAAGATATTAAAAGCACTACAATAATTAGATTAAAAATATTTTTCATAGTTTTAAATTGAGAATGCATTTTTATGAATCTGTAATTATGAATGTTCATTAAAATAAATCCGAATTGCATCAGAGGGGGTCTATAAAACCTAATTCTGCCGCTATATTAAAATTGATATATGCGTTTTCTTGCTGATCTAATTGAATATTAGAAAGCCCTCTATTATAAAAAGCTTCTCCAAAGTCAGGTTTAAGCTTGATTGCCTCATCAAGATCGGTTATAGCTCCTTCAAAGTCTTTTATCTCTATTTTTGCCTTACCTCTGTATGCATAAGCTTCTTCACAATATGGCTCAATTTTTAGGGCGTCAGTGCAGTCTTGAATCGCACCCAAATAATCTTTAATTCTGATCTTCATTAACGCTCGGGAAGTATATGCAATGTGAAAGTTAGGATTAACCCTAATAGTGTGTGTAAAGTCATTAATTGCACCCTCGAGATCGTCCTCTTCTTCTTTGTTGTATGCTCTTTCAAAATATACCATCGAACAATAATCATAATCATAATCATCATCCTCATCCTTAATGTGTTCATCCCGATTATAAAATTCAATATAGTGGTCAAATCGGCCAGAGCACCCAGATTATCATTGAGAGTCTTTTTTATTGAAGATCTGTGTAAATATATTTCTGCATCATCCGGCCAGATATTTAAAGCATTATCGTAGTCAGCTATTGCACCAGTAAAATCATTTAGGCTATTTTTAATATAAACCATATTAAAATAGGCTCTTGCATTAAATGTGTCGATTTGAACAATTTTTGAATAGTCAGCAATAGCACCGACATAATCATGAGCACTTTCTTTTATCTGAGCCCTTTCTTCATATGCTTTTATGTGATTAGGGTATTCTTTAATTGCATTTGTGTAATCCTTAATCCTGGCAATGTTGTAATGCACATCTTCGTATATTGGATCATCTATGTTGGTGGCTTTAAAATTGGGGTTAATCTCCAAAGCCTTTAAAATGTCCGATACAGCTTCGGAATTCAGACCACTATTGTACCTGGCAACTGATCTGAAATAATAAGCGTATGAGTCCTCAGGATACAACTCCAAAGATTTTGATAAATCATCTATGGCTCCGGAAAAGTCATGAAGCTTTAATTTTGTTGTTCCTCGATTAAACCACGCAATATCATCTGTTGGATCCAATTCAAGGGCTTTGGAATATTCTGCAATAGCTTTAAGATAATCATGTGAAAGAATTAATCCGTCACATTCAGGTAGGTATTCGTTATTAGGCATTGGGTTGAAGTCGAGCATTAAATATATATTGTGTGATTTAGGGTATATTAAGCTAGTGGGAACCACACAAAAAGGGCGTGGAACCGTATCATTATCCGCCTCTGAGGTACCGCCAAGCACCCGTCATGCAAATAAGAACAGCCCACGCCGTGACGTGAGCGTTTTCTTATTATTCATGCATGACTGTTGAAATTTGGCGGTTTTCAGAAGCAGGAACAAAAAGCTAACGCTTCGATAATATTTTAGTCTTCTTTTACTTTTATTTGACCATATGGTTTTAATTATTGTAAGTAATGATATTTTCGGTTTGAATTAAAATGAATTTCGATCTAATAGATGATTAATATTGATTACCTTTTTTAGGAATGACTTAAATGATACAGATTTATGCGAGATTATTCTATTATTCATTAAGTTTTTACTTGTAAGATCACGGCAGTCAAATTTAGTGTTTCTTTTTCATTAAACTATGATTATAATACATGTATTGAAAAATAATCAAATATGTTTTGTTATGGGTTATTCACCCTAATACAAAAGTATTATCAACCAGTTATTTCTTTTACAGGCTATTTCTGATAAGACTATGACAGTTTGGGAAATCAGCACTTTTGCTTTCAAGTGGCACTATTGTCCATTTGGAGGGCGATTAATAGAAATTTCGCGATAGGTACTAATCAAAAACAAATTTTTCCCTTATGTTCTCTATTTGATTAAAAGATTGGATCCATTTTGCTTTTTTAAACCAAATTTCAATCTGCCGGTTCTTTTTTTGAAGACATGCAAAAATCCCCGCCCCTCATGCTTCGGGGCTTGCACGGTCTTTTTGCATGAAGTCTGTTGAGATTGTCCAGAAGGCCATTTTATAGGTTGGCTACCGGATCATTGTATCCGCTAAATTTACATAATCGACCTTATAAAACAAAACAAAGCTTCTTCTCTCAGAAAGATGTCTTATAAGGTGATTATGTAAAATTAGCTACTGTAGCTTAATTTGGTTCTCAGCTTTGAAGGACTTTTGCTCTCTTTTTTAACCTTAACCCACAAAATCCCCACCACCCTTTCAATGGTGCAGGAAAATGCATTGCTAATCCGGGCAATGATCAAGAGACCGATTTCGGAAGTCCTGCGAAAGTACTCCCAAAGAAGCTTGACGGAATATTAATTCAAATCCTCAATCACAACCTTGATCTGGTTGCCCTGGCAAAGAAAGGGTTGTTTTCCTGCTGTTGTAAACCCCATTAGGCTTTAAAAGTGTTTGCCTTACATGGGTTTGATAAAGAGCAACTTACTTTATGCTGTCAATGTGTGTCCCCTGAAAAAGTTGTGTGCAAATTATGTGCAAATTGACAAAAAAATGGTGATTACTTAATGTAAGTAATCACCTTATTAATAGATTGTTGTCCTGTCAGGTTTCGAACCTGAACTCTTCTGATCCAGAATCAGACGTGTTGCCAATTACACCACAGGACAATATTTAAAAGCTCAAAATAACAGGTAACTACAACTGGCTTTTGGCTACTTACAGCCGGCTTAAAGCCTTTACATGATTGTCATCTATTAAAAACTTTGTTCCGAAAAGGGCAACCTATTTTTGACAGAATCTGCCTGTTCCCAGATGCTAATCGTACAATCTTTAAATGATCTTCATTTACGTTACAGAACTTCAGTTGTTGACCCGCCAAGGCTCGAACTTGGACTCTTCTGAACCAAAATCAGACGTGTTGCCAATTACACCACGGGTCAATCAAGAATGTCTTATTATTTAAGACGGCTGCAAAAGTACGAAGTTTTTTTTTCCTGCAAACTGATCTGGGGGAAAAAATGGATTTAATCGGCTTTTTTGTTCATTTTCCTGATCTCATGGATATTCAATAAGCTAAAAGTTATTTTATTGTAATGTTGCACACCAATATTGATAACCTGATGAAGATTATTAATATCTTCGCAAAAATTTTGAGAGCTCATTATTGGTAAAATTAGCAGGAAGCAAAAATATGATATACTAGAATTATATGAAGACAAAAGGATATAAGTTTTATAATACTGTAGTAGGATGGGTTATTTTTCTTGTCGCAGCGATTGTTTATCTGAGTACAATTGAGCCAACTGCCAGCTTCTGGGATTGCCCGGAGTTTATAACCACGGCAAATAGTCTTCAGGTGGGTCATCCCCCGGGTGCTCCCCTTTTTATGATTATGGGACGCCTTTTTACCATGTTGGCCAGTTCTCCTGCACAGGTGCCTGTGATGGTCAATATCTTATCGGCCCTTGCAAGTGCCTTCACAATCGTATTTCTCTTCTGGACCATCACCCATATGGCCCGCAAAATAGTGGGTTCTAATACCTCTGAACCTACTCTTCCCCAGTTAATTGCAATTTTGGGCGCTGGAGCTGTTGGAGCATTGGCTTATACATTCTCAGATACCTTTTGGTTTTCGGCAGTTGAAGGTGAGGTCTATGGAACATCATCTCTGTTTACAGCTCTTGTTTTTTGGTGTATCCTCAAATGGGAGAACGAAGCTGATGAAAAATATGCCAATCGATGGATTGTACTTATATGCTATCTGATCGGTCTTTCCATCGGAGTCCATTTATTGAATTTGCTGGCTATTCCTGCAATTGTGCTGGTTTATTATTTTAGAAAATATTCCACAACTCGAAATGGGGTAATAATCGCTTTGGCGGTTTCAATGTTACTGGTGGCGGTCGTAATGTTCGTTCTGATTCCCGGTTTTGTAATCATTGCTCAGTGGTTTGAATTGCTCTTTGTTAATGGATTGGGTGCTCCTTACAATACAGGTGTTGTCTTCTATTCATTATCACTTGTCGCTTTGATTGTATGGGGTTTAAAATATACAATTCAAAAGAAACAGGTTTTACTCAATACCATCATACTTGGAATTACAGTATTAGCCATTGGTTATTCCTCTTATGCATTAATTGTTATCCGTTCGTCAGCAAATCCTCCGATGGATCAGAACAATCCCGATAATGCATTCTCATTACTATCGTACCTTAATCGCGAACAATACGGCAGTAAACCGCTGTTTTACGGACAATATTATAGTGCGCCACTCGATACTGAAAATCCCTATTCCAAAGGGGGAGCGAACTATATTGAGAAGAATGGCAGATACGAAATTGCTGATTACAAGCAATCCCCAAATTATGACAGCAAATTTTGCACATTGTTTCCCCGTATGTTCAGTTCAAATCCGGAACATGTTAAAGAGTACCAGAGCTGGGCAAATATTAAAGGGACTCCGATAAATGTGACGAACAGGGAAGGGGAGCAGCAACAACTCATCAAACCAACATTTGGTGAAAACTTAACCTTTTTCTTTTCCTACCAGATCAACTGGATGTACTGGCGTTATTTTATGTGGAATTTCTCTGGTCGTCAGAACGATATACAGGGGAATGGAGATATTTTGAATGGGAACTGGATTACTGGATTTAATTTCCTCGATTCAATCAGGTTGGGCGATCAGAATCATCTTCCAACCGCACTTGCCAACAACAAGGGCAAAAATAAGTATTATATGCTTCCTTTGATCCTTGGATTATTAGGACTGTTCTTTCAGTTTAACGCAGGGAATAAGGGAAAAAAAGACTTTTGGGTGGTGATGTCGTTGTTTATCATGACCGGCCTTGCAATTTTAGTCTATCTGAATCAGGAGCCACTGCAGCCACGGGAACGTGATTATGCCTACGCTGGATCATTCTATGCTTTTGCCATTTGGATTGGCTTGGGAGTGCTGGCCTTATATGAGATGCTGAATAGATTCTCCCCGGCCAAATTGAGTGCCATTGCTGCAACAACCATTTCACTCATTGCGGTTCCTTGCCTGATGGCAAATCAGAACTGGGATGACCACGATCGTTCAGGACGTTTCACCGCACGCGATTTCGGGCGCGATTATCTTGAGTCATGTGCTCCGAATGCCATCATTTTTACAAATGGCGATAACGATACTTTCCCACTATGGTATGTTCAGATGGTGGAAGGGGTAAGAAAAGATGTACGAGTTTGTAATCTGAGCTATTTTCAAACCGACTGGTATGTCGACCAAATGAGACGCAAAGCATATGATTCAGATCCTTTGCCAATCAAGTTCGAACATAACCAGTATGTTCAAGGAACTCGTGATATCGTTTATGTTCTTGATCAGATCAAGCGCCCCGTCAATCTTAAAGAGGCTGTCGATTTTGTCCGCTCTGAAGATCCGGGAACGAAACTTCAACAGGCCGACAATGCCTCCTTCTTCCCATCTCGACAATTGGTTTATCCTGTCGACAAGGCCGCTGTTATGGCCAACAATGTGGTTGACCCAAAGGACGCCGACAAAATTGTTCCCAAAATGGAGATCAACCTCACAGGCAATTACCTGACCAAGGATGAATTAATGATTCTGGATATTATTGCCAACAATAATTGGAAACGCCCGATCTATTTTGCCATAACTGTCGGACGTGATAAATACCTCAATTTACAGGATTACTTTCAGACTGAAGGTTTTGCCTACCGCCTTGTTCCTATTAAAACACCTTCATCGAGCAGCGGATCGGTGGGTAGTGTTCGGACAAGTGTGATGTATGATAATATTATTAATAAGTTCAAATGGGGCAACATGAACGATCCCAAGGTTTATCTTGATGAGAACAATGTTCGGATGTCGATGAATGTCAGGAATAGTTTTGTAAGATTAGCAGATGGTTTACTTGAGGAGGGAAAGCGCGACTCTGCCATTGCTGTACTTGATCGTTGTAATGAATTGGTTCCCAACGAAAAAGTATCATATAACTATTTTAACCTATTGATGGTCGAATCGTATTACAAGGCAGCCCACAATTTGAAAAATATTGCCAATGACAGTCTCGCCATGGAGGTGAATGTTTTTCCGGCAGCTTCTAAAAAGGGAAATGAAGTTGTAAGAGTTATGGCAAAGAATTGTGAGGAGGAGCTGAAATACTTTTTCACTCTTGAACCGCGATTCCGCGCTTCGGTTCAGGATGAACTCCAGCGATCGTTTTATATTATGCGGGAGTTGAGTAACATAGCAAGTCACTATGGTGAAAAGGCTCTAAGTGATGAAGTTGCCAAGCGGCTAAACAATCTGCTTACTGTCTATCAACCTGATTTGGCGACTCCTGCATTAAAAAAATAAATTATTTGATAATTCTCAATAGATTTAATACTTTTGCACCTTATTGCATGAAAATTGGTACGATAGATAATCCAAGGAATGAGATTTAAACTTCAGGTTCACCTTCCGCATTATATTACCAAGTGGTTTCCATTAGCGATATGGAGGATGCCCGACGATACCAAAGCGGTGTATCTTACTTTTGATGACGGCCCAATCCCGGAGGTTACTCCTTGGGTTTTGGATTTATTGCGGGAGAATAATATCGAAGCTACCTTTTTTGCTGTTGGTGAGAATGTTTTCAGGTATCCTGAGGTATTTGAGCAAATTATCGATGATGGTCACGCCATTGGTAATCATACCTATCACCATTTACAGGGTTTGAAATCTGATAATCTCACCTATTATAAAGACATTGTTCAGGCAAATAAACTCATTGGATCGAACCTTTTTCGGCCCCCTCATGGATGGTTGAAACGATCGCAATATCGTTACCTCTCCGGCAAATATAAAATTGTAATGTGGGATGTGATCTCGTGCGATTATAACCAGAATATAACAAAAGAGGAGGTGCTTCAAAACGTTCTCGATTTTGCCAGGGCTGGAAGTATTATCACTTTTCATGATTCGAAGAAAGCTGCAAAGCACCTGTATTGGGTGCTTCCACGTGCAATAAAAGCATTAAAAGCGGAGGGTTATGAGTTCAGAAAAATTGAATTTCCGAAAGTTCGTCGGCTTTTCTATTCGCCCGCTTTGCAACGGATTCGCCGTTTCCGCAACAGCCTCAGGCAATTAAGCCATTGGGCCTAGTCTGTTTGAAAATTTGCTTTTGTTCCCGCATTTAGGTGTTAAATAATTGCATAACCATTATCTCCTTTTTCACTTCCTGAAATAATCTGATTAAATTTGTAACAAAGCTGCGTCTGTAATTTTGATACATCTAAATAATACCCTATTCCCAATGCAGGACGACTCCATCAGAACAAAAAAAATTCAGGGATTAAGCGACGATGAGGTGAAACTCAAAAGGGCGACTGAAGGTTATAACGAATTACCCTCTTCCAAACCGAAGAATTTTTTCCGCCTGGCGCTGGATGTCATTCAGGAACCGATGTTTCTGTTACTCGTAGCTTGCGGTTCACTTTATTTGATTTTAGGTGACCTACAGGAGGGTTTGATGTTATTGGCATTTGTTTTCGTAATCATGGGCATTGAGTTTTACCAGGAAAAGAAAACAGAGAAAGCGCTCGATGCGTTGAAAGATCTGGCCAGCCCACGCGCCCTTGTAATTCGTGATGGGATTGAAAAAAGGATCGCCGGCAGGGAGGTTGTTACGGGGGATATTATGATCCTTCAGGAAGGTGACAGGGTGCCCGCCGATGCAGTCGTTTTATATGCTGTAAATCTCAGTGCGGATGAATCACTGCTCACTGGTGAGCCTGTACCTGTCCGTAAATCTGAATGGAATGAAGAAACAGCACAATCCAGACCTGGTGGAGACGATTTACCCTTCGTTTTTTCAGGATCAATGATTGTACAGGGAAATGGTATAGCCCGGGTAACTTCAATTGCCCTCAATACCGAGATTGGTAAAATTGGAAAAGCGTTAAATGAATTAAAAGATGAACCTACAAGGCTGAAGCAGGAGATGGGTTCACTGGTTAAAAAGCTGGCAATTATCGGAATTTTACTTTGCCTGGTCGTGATTGCGGTTTACACCATTACCCGGGGCGATTTGCTGAAAGGCTTCCTGGCTGGGATAACTTTAGCCATGGCCATGTTGCCGGAGGAATTTCCTGTTGTACTCACCGTCTTTCTGGCATTAGGGGCATGGCGCATCTCAAAGAAGAGTGTCCTTACCCGAAAACCGGCGGCTGTAGAGACTTTGGGTTCTACCACCGTTTTGTGCACCGATAAAACCGGGACTTTAACGAAAAATAAGATGACGGTTTCCCGCCTTTATAACGGAAAGGATTTTATGAAGGTCGATGGCAAAACTTTATTTCCTGAAGAGTTTCATGAGATTATTGAATTCGGAATTTTATCGAGTCAGGTTAATCCCTTCGATCCAATGGAAAAGGCCATTACCGTAGTGGGTGATCAGTTTTTGAAAAATACGGAACACCTGCATGCCGACTGGGAGATGATTAAGGAATATCCCTTATCGAAGGAGTTGCTAGCCATGTCGCGCGTTTTTAATAATGTGGAAACTAAAACACGTACCATTGCTGCCAAAGGGGCTCCGGAGGCTATTTTCGACCTTTGTCATCTTTCGGTTGAACGAAAGGCTGAGTTGGAAGAAGCGATCAATAGTTTGGCTTCTGACGGATTAAGAGTGCTTGGAGTAGCAAAGGATGTGGAGGATTTAACCGATTTGCCGGAGATACAACATGACTTCGATTTTGAATTCGTTGGGTTAATCGGTCTTTCAGATCCGGTACGTGAAAACGTTCCTCAGGCGGTAGCAGAATGTTATAAAGCCGGGATCAGGGTGATCATGATTACGGGCGACTATCCCGTCACAGCAATAAATATTGCCCGGGAAATCGGACTGAAGAATTATAAATCGGTCATTTCGGGCCCCCAGTTGGAGGAGCTTTCGGAAGCCGGGTTAGCTGAAAAGATCAAAACGGTCAACGTCTTTGCAAGGGTTGTTCCCGAACAAAAACTTAAAATAGTCAATGCCCTGAAAAGAAACAACGAGATCGTTGCAATGACCGGAGATGGGGTGAACGACGCTCCTGCACTGAAAGCTGCCAATATTGGAATTGCGATGGGGGAGAAGGGGACAGATGTAGCGCGTGAAGCTGCTTCACTCGTATTGATGGATGATAATTTTGCATCCATCGTAGGAGCAGTAAGGATGGGGCGCCGTATCTTCGATAACCTTCAAAAAGCTTTAGGATATATCTTTGCTATTCATGTTCCCATTGCTGGATTATCGTTGATTCCGGTTTTTTTCGCCGACCTTCCCCTGATCTTATGGCCCGTACATATTGTTTTTCTTGAATTGATAATTGATCCGGCCTGTTCAATCGTATTTGAAGCCGAAAAGGAGGAACGGAATGTGATGTCTCGCCCTCCTAAAAAATATGATGAACCGTTCTTTGGGGCAAAAAAAATTTTACTCAGTTGTACCCAGGGAGTGGGCATTCTGATCATTGTTTTTGCCGTTTACCTTTTTTGTCTAAAGACCGGATATTCAGAACGGGAGGTGAGAGCCCTTGCCTTCACAACCCTTATTGCATCCAATATAGCAGTAATTCTCTCCAACCGTTCGTGGACAAGAAATATCTTTCAGATCCTCTCCACCTCAAACAAAACAGTCAAATGGGTTGCCGGAGGAGCCGCCTTCTTCCTGGCTTTAATTCTGAATATCCCCCTTTTGCTCAACCTTTTTCAATTCGATAAAATCTCTTTGGCAGAAACGCTATTCTGCATTGGAGCCGGGTTTTCGAGTATCATCTGGTTCGAGGTTTATAAGATGGCCAATCAAACCAAAGGTTAAGCGAATTTTCCTATTCATTTTGGGAGGAAGTAATTATGAGAATTAAATTCATTGTCAGAACCTGTTTGTTGGCTTTATTCGTTAGAGCAATTTTTTTTGCAGGTGTTTTATCGGCACTCCCAATTGTAAGTTTTTGCCAGGACCAAACCGATCACCTCGATCTTCCCGATACACTGATGATGGAAGCTTATCAGAGGGCAGCTTCGCAAAACATACTTGCCGCCGTCAATCCAAAAATATTTTTTGGATATTTTTCCGTATGTGCAGATGGCAAGGGCTTTGGGGTGGGCAATACCTATCCTTCCCTCGACGGACACCAGATGACTGATGCCCTTTTGTGGCTGGGACAGGTAGATGTTGTAAAAGCCAACTGGGATTATGTGAAATCATTTCAGAAACCTGACGGACGATTGCCTTTAGCGATCCTGCCTGCGGAAGCCGGCAAAATGATCGGACCTAAAAATGCTCAGGCGCCTGTCGATCCGAATGGAGGACTCTACTGCCATTGGGTCCCCGGCGATCCTCTAAGGGCGCTTGCAGGTACTACCTTCATTCAAAATGCCGATGTTATTTTCCGTTTCACGCTGGACAGAGCATGGTTGCGTGAGGAGTTGCCATCCATCAACCTGACAGCTGACTACCTTGCATCTTTGGTGAGCGCTGAGGGCGGGGTCAGAGGGGCTGGTTATTATGTGGAACGCCCTACCCGGATCGAATATGATGGTGTCTCGGCATGCCACGCAACCGATGCGTTTCACAGGGTTTCGGAATTGAATTCAATTGCCGGCGATCGCAGGAGTGCTAAAAAATACAGTGATCTTTCTCGTCGCATCGAGCGCTATTTTCGTGAACGTTTTTGGGTTAAGGATCACTTTGCTGAATATATTCATCCTGAAAGGGGGATCATTGCCAATCATGGCCTGACTGATGTTGACTGGAGTTCAATCGCGATGAATTTGGTAAGTGCCCAACAGCTGGCGATCCTTTGGCCATTGTTAAAGAATGAACATCGATTTTATTATAATGGAATGCCTACTGGTATCGCAACTTTACCTGAAGCTTATGAGAAATGGGAATCAACCTACAACGATGCTATGGACTTAGCCGCCATGGGGCGAGTCTGGTACATTGAAGCTATGGCAAGAGCCAGGATGAATGATACTGCAGGATTAGCCGAGACCATCAGGCGCGTTTGTAAAGAGGGGCGCGAGAACGGATACTTCTGGCGCGAAAGATATAATGCCAAAGGGGGATATGGCGCGGAGAAGTATTGCGAATATCCTGCAAATCTGATCCGGATTATTCAACGATACCTCCTTGGGATTGAGCATGGCACCGATGGTACACTGTATATCGGACCAACTGCACCCGAAGAATTCTGGAGGGCAGGATTTGGACAAATACTCTCATGGCAGGGACGGAAAATCTCCTACAAAATGAAGTATAATCAGATAATAGGTGAATACTCCGGAAGAAATACTCAACCCTTATCGGTAAAATTTCCGAATCCAATATCCAACAAAAGGTGTAAAGTTATCATGAATGGGGCTCCGGCAGTGTTTGATTTTTCTGATGGCTCAATTCGCATCTCTCTTCCGGCCTCTGCAGCAGAGAAGCCTTGCCGGTTCGAAATTTTATCCTTTACTATCCCCGGTTAGAATGCAAGTGAAAAGAGAAATTGAATTACTCGCCCCGGGTGGAGATATTGACGCTATAAAAGCAGCAATCCTTGCAGGCGCAGATGCCATCTATTGTGGTCTCGACCGGTTTAATGCCAGAAATCGTGCGGCAAATATCACATTTAACGATTTGCAAGGGATTTTACA
Organism: Prolixibacteraceae bacterium; assembly: GCA_963675995.2. Classification (GTDB taxonomy): domain Bacteria; phylum Bacteroidota; class Bacteroidia; order Bacteroidales; family Prolixibacteraceae; genus JAAFHB01. Next base: position 2,178,725 of record CAXXIY010000001.1, read on the forward strand.
CCTTGCACATAAGAATAGTTGTGAAATTTTTCTGACCCTCAATATCCTTATCGTTGAAAATGAAATTCCGTCACTGATTGCCTTACTGAACAAATTGATAAATACAAGTATAGATGGAATAATTGTTCAGGATTTGGGATTGTTTTATTTGTTATCCAACTATTTCCAAGGGCTGAAAATCCATGCCTCCACGCAGCTTACCACCCATAACGAAGGGCAGATCCGTTTTTTAAGTAAGCTAAATTCCCGACGGATTAACCTCTCACGGGAGTTGAATATTCAGGAGATAAAAGCTCTGACCGCCGTTGCTCATCAATACGATATTTTGACTGAAGTATTCGTCCATGGATCATATTGCATATCATTTTCAGGTATTTGTTATATGAGTTCTGTTCAAGGAGGAAACTCAGGGAATCGCGGAAGATGCAGTCAGCCCTGCAGGGATCGGTATCATATTACCCAGGAAGGTAAGGAGTATCCCCTGAATCTTAAAGATAATTCTGCATGGTTCGATCTTCAGGAGTTGTCGGATGCGGGGGTAGATTCCCTAAAAATAGAGGGAAGAATAAAGAAATCCGATTACGTCTATACTGTTGTGGATAGCTGGAGAAAACGACTCCATGGATTTTATCATCGGAATGAAATTGTGGATGACAATGGTGATCTTTATAAAGTGTTTAACCGTGATTTCTCAAATGGTTTCCTGAAAGGTGTTATTCACAGAGATATGTTTATCAGTAATCCCCGCAACCATTCCGTTCAGCATCTGGCGGAAGTTCACACATCCGGTACAGGCAGTTCAATTGAAAACGATCAGATAGCGTTTTATGAAGAGAAAGAAGCAATAAAAGCTTTCATCGCGAATAAAATTCAACAAATAAATGCATCCAGAGTGCCTGTAATCGTTACTTTGTCGGGAGAGGCCGGTGCCCCGCTAAAGGTGACGGTTGACACCCCAGATAGCTCATTTGTTGTGCTTTCGGAAGTCCATCTTGAAAAGTTTGGGACTGAGGCATTAAATTATGAAATGGCCATCAAACGATTCAAAGCCATCAACAATACCCAATATTACATAGGGGAGCTTAGATTTGATAATTTTCAAAATGATGTTTATCTGCCATTTAAGGAACTGACATCACTGAAAAATAGGATACTGTTTATTCTAAATGGTTCGAAAGCGATGATACCCCCCATCGGTACTCCCATGCTGGTGAGGCCAGTAAGAAAAGCAATTAATCCTCATCTTTCAGTTTTAATCTCTTCGGAAAAGGATTTGCACCTTTGCGATAATACCACTGCAGATATTTATTTTGAACTGCCAGGTTGTTTAAAGGATGGGTGTTCCGAGCTTATCGAACTCTTTATCAAAAACAAACGTTTAAATCCCTGGTTCCAGTCCGTTATCATTGGAGAAGATTACACTGCTGCCGTTGAATTCCTTCAGAAGGTTCAACCTAAGCTGATCGTGACCAACAATACGGGAATAGCTTTTGAGGCATCCAGGATAGGAATTGACTGGATAGCAGGCCCATTTCTGAATATGGTGAACTCCTTTAGTCTGAAATGCCTTAAAGATTACCTAAATTGTTCGGGAGCATTTATCTCTAATGAGATCAATAAAGTTCAGATTCAGGGTATTCAGCCTCCCGAGGATTTCAAGCTTTATTATAGTATATATCATCCTATCGTGCTGATGACTAGTAGGCAATGTCTGTTTCAACAGGTGACAGGATGTGAAAAAAATAAAATAGACGATTCCTGCATCAGCTGTGAGAATTCATCATCCATTACAAATTTAAAAGGTGAGACGTTTATGATTGACAAAACCAGGGGTAACTATCACAATATCTTCAATGAGCTGAATTTTCTGAATACCGATATTGTGACAGATATACCAGATGTCTTTTCCGGTTTTTTAATTGATTTAAGGGATATAAAGAGCGGAACAAGAAATGTGATGGATAAGTCAGGTATGATTCAACTCTTTGAAAGTCTTTTAAATGGAGATCCTGGTTCAAAAGATAGACTTAATCAAATCATTCACTCTTCAACCAACGTCCAATATAAAAAAGGGATCTGATTAGGGTAAGGAGAATCGGGCGATAAGTTCGGGCGATTTTTAATCGCCCATTTTTTACGTTTTTTCCGCAACTGAAAAAATTGCGGCCCCCAACCATCAAACCCTAATGCGAGATCCTAATTCCAGGATAAAATTAGGTGATTTCAGATTTAATGCCTACATTGACAAAATAATGACTGCATAATTAAATTAGACGGATTTTTATTCCATTAAAAATGGATAATGAAACTGGTAATAAGAAAAAGTAAATAGCTGAATTACAACAAGTATGAAGATTTCTCTTATAATTATACTCTTACTGATTTCGATTGCGGTGCAATCAGGGAACCGACCTTCGACTCCAAAAACCGATGAAACGGCAAGTTCTGCGGCAACCCTTACAAGAGCCGAAATCATTAGGTTCGCTAAAACACTTCTGGGTACCCCTTATCGTATTGCCAGTAGCAATCCTCTCAAGGGTTTTGATTGTTCGGGATTCGTAAGTTATGTATTTAAAAATTTCAAAATTAATTTACCCCATAGTTCACGTGCCTTTGATGCGCTGGGAGCAGCACTTAAACCCGAAAAGTTTAAGGTGGGTGACGTGCTGGTCTTTTACGGATTTAAAGATAATGACCGTATCGGCCATGTAGGGATTATTTGTGAGGCTGCTGGTCTGAATTCCAGGTTTATCCATTCCTCTTCGGGTAAAGCACATTGTGTGACCATCAGCGAACTGGGCTCTGGAATGTATAAAAAACGATTCTATAAATGCATTGATGTGATTAACTAAACGAGGGAAAAGCGCCTGGCGCATTCTTTACCTACATTTCCTGGTTCTTTGTCGGATTTATTCTTTTCATTCGAGTGAATTGCAGAGTGACGCATGCTTATAAGATGGGCCAGATCTGCTACTAGCGCATTAAGTACTTCGGCCTTAATGCCATAACCTGCAGTTTTATCAAGGTACTCCCTCGTTCAATGAAGTACTCCATTGCATCTTTACAATGTCTTCTTTTAGTTGATTTTGTCTAAGGTTGATTAGGTAAATTAAACTTCATTCATCAGTAACAGATCATTTTTAGCTTTTGCATAGAGCAGTAGTTTCCGTCCCAGGCGGTAAATCTGGTCGAAGAATTTCTCCAGCGGCTCATTTTCCCGGGCCACATGCCCGCCCGGGTCGTTTGCATCCTGTGCCTTGAACGGCTCATCCAATTCCCCCACTTTTGCTTCAATCATCGTTACATATGCGACAATAACTTCCCATATACTCCACATATTCTCATCTTTGTGAACAGAGGAGATAGATTCTTTTCCCATTTCCAAAAAAGTTTTCTCTTTTGAGTTCATGATTAAGTAATTAAAGATTAAAATATAAACAACTAAATATCAATTTTATTTTATTCGCTGTTCAAAATTCTTCCCGGGGCGGACAATTTTGTTGGTGATAGGGGTTCGGGCGGATTAAGTTGCCCTTTCAGGGCGCACCGGATCATGTGTTGATCCAAAAGCCCAAGGCGTTGCCTTTGGTTTGAATTAAGTTACCCTTTCAGGGTGCACCGGATCATGTGTTGATCCAAAAGCCCAAAACGTTGCCATTGGGTTGAATTAATTGGGGATTTAGCCTGTAAAACTAAAGAAATAGCTGGTATTTGTATGATGATCAGTAATTATTGTGTAAATTGCTTTGTGATTCTTAACCGTCCTGCAAGGACAGATTATTTCAGCCCCGGGCAACACCCCGGGAATCAGTGGGAACAATAATTTTGTTTGCCGCCCTGAAAGGGCAGTTTTATAAAACATCAGATGTCACAATCATTATCAAAATTGTATGTGCACCTTATTTTTCACATTAAGGGTTCAGAAGTGCCAATAAAAGATGGGGACAAAAATGACCTTTATGCATATATGGGAGCAATAATCAAAGACAATAAATCGATTCCAATTTTAATTAATGGAACGGAAAATCACATTCATATTTTGTGTGTGATGTCGAAAAATATTGCTCTTGCCAAGTTAACTGAAGAGATAAAACGCCATAGCAGCAGATGGATTAAAATAAAAGGACCATATTACAATCAATTTGCCTGGCAAGGTGGATATGCCGGGTTTTCAGTAAGCCAATCATTGCATGACAAAACTAAATTGTATATTCAGAATCAGGAAGAACACCACAAAAAGATGACCTTTAAGGAAGAACTAATGGCATTTCTCCAAGAATACGGCATTGAATATGATGAACGATATTTGTGGACAGATTAAGATGCCCTTTCAGGGCGCACCGGATCATGTGTTGATCCAAAAGCCCAAAACGTTGCCATTGGGTTGAATTAATTGGGGATTTAGCCTGTAAAACTAAAGAAATAGCTGGTATTTGTATGATGATCAGTAATTATTGTGTAAATTGCTTTGTGATTCTTAACCGTCCTGCAAGGACAGATTATTTCAGCCCCGGGCAACACCCCGGGAATCAGTGGGAACAATAATTTTGTTTGCCGCCCTGAAAGGGCAGTTTTATAAAACATCAGATGTCACAATCATTATCAAAATTGTATGTGCACCTTATTTTTCACATTAAGGGTTCAGAAGTGCCAATAAAAGATGGGGACAAAAATGACCTTTATGCATATATCGGAGCAATAATCAAAGACAATAAATCGATTCCAATTTTAATTAATGGAACGGAAAATCACATTCATATTTTTTGTGTGATGTCGAAAAATATTGCTCTTGCCAAGTTAACTGAAGAGATAAAACGCCATAGCAGCAGATGGATTAAAATAAAAGGACCATATTACAATCAATTTGCCTGGCAAGGTGGATATGCCGGGTTTTCAGTAAGCCAATCATTGCATGACAAAACTAAATTGTATATTCAGAATCAGGAAGAACACCACAAAAAGATGACCTTTAAGGAAGAACTAATGGCATTCCTCCAAGAATACGGCATCGAATATGATGAACGATATTTGTGGACGGATTAGGTTGCCCTTTCAGGGTGCACCGGATCATGTATTGATCCAAAAATCCAAGGCGTTGCCATTGGGTTGAATTCAGTTGCTGACGGAGACGTGGAGTGAAGGGAAAGAGTTGGAGGAATGGAGGATAGCAGGTAGTCAATCAATACAGGGTAAGGCTTTATATCCCATTTACCGGGGAAATCAACGAAATACGTGCAAAATATGATCTATCTGCCGCCAAGATAGCTGATTTGTTGGGCATAGGAACCAATACTTGGAGGTATTATGAAGGTGGTTAATCCCTTCAAGAGCGAATGCTAATCTAATTCAGATCATCAGCAATCCGGAAAGCTTTTATAAATGCATTATGGAATTTAGTGGATTAGAAGAAAAATATGGTGAGAAAATTTTGAAACCAGCTCCAACCCATTATGAATATCTGTTTGAAGCATTTGTTGAAGAAGTCATAATTTGCAAATTGACGACACTGACTAACATCTTAGGATGGAGCAAATCCTTCCATCCTGAGATGTACATTTTGACCCATCATACTTTTCTGTCTCCGAATTTGAAGCATTGGATTACGTCGCAGGCCTATTTAGTGATAAATATGTCATCGAAATAGCAGACATTAGTCATCGTGAACCTGCCCGGAAAGAAAATATTGAGGGTAAATAAAATATCCCATTTTCTTATGGCTTTGGGCTGGAAACTGTGTAAAAATCATTCAATAATTACGCATCCGGAATTTCCGGTTCGACTAATTTTTTCAACTTTTCCAGCGACTCCTGCCATCCTAAATAACACATCTCAGTTGGTATAACCGAAGGAATACCTTCCTGGATAATTTTAAGTTCTGTACCGCATGAAACATTCTTAAGCCAAACCGAAGTAACCATTTCCCCAGGTAAATTCGGGTCCTCAAATTGGTCGCTATATTTAATAAATTCATTGGGTAACAATTCCAGGTAGGTTCCACCAAATGAGTTTCCATTTCCTGTTGAGAAATTGATAAACGACATTCGGTAGCTACCTCCTTGCCTTACATCCATGTTGTGAACAACACATAAAAATCCGTAGGGTGGAATCCATGAGGACATCGCAACTGGATCTGTAAATGCACGATAAATTTTTTCGGGCGATGCATTAATCACACGGTGTAATGATACGCTATTAGTTTCCATAATAAGAATTGTGGATTAGTGATTAATTTTTATGCGATTGATTTATAATGTTAAACATCCAGCGGATTCCGAACTGGTCCCTGCAGGTTCCCCAGTAACCCCAGAATTCATCATGGGGAGCAACACATTCAGTTCCCGATTGTGAAAGTTCCTGATATAAACGGTCAGCTTCTTCTTTGGTATCCGGATTTAAGCTGATTGTAAAATTATTCCCTTCAATCAGTTTATGTCCCATGCTATCGAGCACATCGGTAGCCATAATTTCCGTGCCACCAAGAATAGGTAAAGCAACATGCATTACTTTGTTTTTGTCGGCTTCCGAAAGTTCCGGCATCCCTGGTTGGGCTGGAATATCTTTCATTCTCATTATCGGAGCAGAATATTCTGTTTTGAAAACTTTTTTGTAGAAGTTAAAAGCTTCTTCAGCGTTTCCCATGAAGTTGAAATAAATTGATACTTGTGCCATGATGATATATTTTGTTATTAATATTAATTCTATATAAATAATGCAAAACTCAGAAAAATGTTCACTGTGGTTCTATTTGTAAATTCAATATCTTGTACGTCTCCTGTCTAATATTGCTGCCACAAATTTTTGGGCGCCATATTTCAGGGAAATGAAAGCAATTCTGCGATTGCAATTTAATTGCATTTATGTCTATTTTTGGTAAGATCAAAAGGATCTGTTCCGTGAGGAATTTAGTTCAACACTGGCTCCTACCTCATATGGGTTTCAGCCCAGTCGGAAAGTTGCAATTTTGCTATACAAGCTTATAAAAGATATAAATGCATAACAATATCATCAAGCATATTAGAAAGTTCATCGAAATAAATGAAATTGAGGCTGAAACTGTTAACAAATATTTGGAAAGACATCAATTCAAAAAGAAGGAATTCATATTACAGGAGCAAAAGGTTTGTAAACATTTGTACTTTGTTGAAAAAGGTTGTTTGAGGATGTATTTCATAAATAAAAAAGGGGTAGAGCAAATCACCCAGTTTGCTTTGGATAGTTGGTGGATTTCAGACTATCAGAGTTTCATGAATGGTTCTCCTTCAGATTATTATATCCAGACTATTGAAGAATCTGCAATCGTATCCATTAACAATCAGGATCTTGATAAATTGCTCATTGAACTTCCTCATTTAGAGAAGTATTTTAGAATAATTATGCAGAAAGCGGTGGCCAGTGCTCAACATCGGTCGAAATTATTGTACGAAATGTCTAAAGAAGAATTTTACTTTCATTTCAGCACTTCTTTCCCGGAATTTATGATACGGGTGCCCCAGTACATGATTGCTTCCTATCTCGGACTTACCCCTGAATATCTGAGTGAACTGCGGAAAAAGAATTTGTAATTTGAATTTCTTAATCCAGTTTAATTTCTAAGAATTCTTTTCAGGGTATTTTTGCTGCTGTAATCGAATTTTAAACCTAAGAATATAAGGCAAAAATTCAAGTGTTGGAAATAGTGAAAAAAGAAGGAAAATAATGAGTAAACTAAGCGAAAAGTTTTTAGAAGTATTAAAACATGAAGGTGTTGTGTCTCTCATGTCATGGGGTGTTGAAGCCCATTTAGTAAACACCTGGAATTCCTATCTGGTAGTTACTGATGATGAACGTATTTTAATTCCTGCCTACGGTTTTCGAAAGACTCAGAAAAATGTGGATGTGAACAACAAGGTCAAAATAGCCCTGGGTAGTAAAAATGTATTGGGTTACAAAGATTATCCCGGAACTGGATTTATGATAGAGGGGAGTGCCCGCTTTATCGAATCGGGCGAGGAGTATGACATGATGAAAAGTAAATTTTCTTTTTTAACCAGGGTTTTGGAGATAACTGTGGATAATGCAAAGCAAATGTTATAGTGAAAACTAAATTTAAACTGAACGAAGTATTCAAGGGCACGCGGATAATTCTATTAAACTTTCAAACAATAAAAAAGAGTTGCAAATTATTTTGCAACTCTTTTTTATTCTGTGGAGAATATCGATATAGAAACCATCAATTTTGATGCTTTTTATAATCGTTGAAAAATATTGAAAAAATCGTGTAAAACTATTGAAAAACAGTAGTATAATAGAATATTACTAATCGAATAGAATTGATATAAATTTTGAATCTTATGTATATTTGCTAACCAATTTTTCAGGCTATGGCAACTGTAACCTATTTTCTTCAAAGCAAAAAAATCCGGCAACCATCTATTTGAGAATGTCTGTTTCTGTAGGCAATATTTTAAAAGTAAGTCGGGCTATTTTATTGATTCGGCTCGGTAGCGTATTACAACTAAATTGCCAAAGCAAAACAGCGATGAAGAAATAAAGAAACTCACCATAAATTTAGAAGAACTTAAATCGAACAAGTATAAATACCACCACAGCTGGAAGTGTTGAGATCACCGGCGACTGGTTACAGGATCAAATTGATATCATCACCGAAAAAAAGAAAAAGATTGAATTAGAACGGCTAACAACTTACATTCAGTCTTACATTAATAACCGGCCTTTAAAAGAATATCCAAACGGGAAACGTGGTGTTGCACGCGGAACGGTTCAAAAATATTCAACCCTAAAGGTTAAAGTTGAAGATTTTGAGAAGTTCAAAAAAGCAATTCTATGTAAAAGACGTGGATCTTAAATTTAGGAACGAACTTTTATAATACTTCAACCAGACTGATAAACTAAATAGTACTTCAGCCGGTAGGTATATTCGATTTCTGAAAACAATCTGTCTGGATGCACAAACCAATAACTACAAAGTTAATCCCCAACTAAAACAAATTAAAGGATTCACAGAGAAGGCCGAAAGGGTGCTCTTATCGGTGAGGGATTGCAATATCTAAGATGGGTAAAACAAACGTATCTAATTCCTATAACAATAATTTCAAAAGATAGCGAACAAAGTCAAGGTGTTCAGATTTTGCACGAATTCGCTCATTCATAAAACGGGAAAGGGTTCGCCCATAGGAATGAGTGAACCCAATATTATCGAAAGAATATTACTTTAAAGACTCCTTCTTTTTTAAAACAGCATATTTTAGAAAGTGAAAGACCGGATGGCCCGTACCGCAAAAAGATAACCTTTATCTTCTATGTTGTTAGTACAGCTTGCAGTCAAAACGAAACCACCCTTACTAAAATAAGGATGTACAAATTCATAAGATGTCCAATAGACATCTGCAAAAGCCTGTCCCCCATGGGCTGAGGCCGTCTTGTTGATGATATCTTTATTAGAACACATCGCCAATAATTGACTAAAGTCAGGGAGAAACCAGTCATCATAGCCGTTTAATACAAGACCAGTACAAAGTGTAGAAGCATTTCCCCATGTTGCACCCGAACTCACGTCACTCACTGCACAAACTAGGCCCCTCCTGTTTGCCGGATCTAAAGAAAAAATTACACCACCTGCATAATTTATCCCGATAAATTGAGAAGATGTTACTCCAGCAGCAATCAGTTCTTCAATGGTATTTCCTGCTGCCATTAAATCAGAAACTGTAGTTCCTGCCAACAGTTCGACTTTTAGCTTCAAGATGTTAACTTCTGCTTTTAAAGCATCCACATAAGCCTTTGTTGCAGCATCCTGGGCATTGACCGGATCGGCAAGATTGGTAATGTTCGCGCTGTTCATGTTTTTTGTGGCATAAACTGTCATATCCGGTTTATTTAGAATTTGTGCATCGCCCGAAGCTGCATTCCAGTCGGCATTTACGTTTACTTCAGCACCTGTCGCAATTCCATCGAGTTTGGTTTTGTCGGTTGCGCTCATGCTTCCTGCAACAGAGGTAGTTGCAGCTGAGATGGAGATGGAGGGTGCGGTTCCGCCCGAAGAGACGATGGGTGCCGTTCCGCTGACACTTGTAATGGTTCCGCCGGAAGCAGTAGTCCAGGTGGTTGAACCGCTGCCATCGGTAGAAAGTACCTGACCACTTATGCCTCTGCCGGATGGCAGAGTGAGGCTCGTCCCTGCACCGTTTCCGTTGACGGTAAGGGTTCCGCCGATGGTGGTGTTGGCATTTTTCAGGATGGTAAGGGCGTTGCTGGTTGAAGCATCTGAGGTCCCGTTCCCGACTGCAAAGAGCCGGTCAGTCGGATTTATCTTTATCGCCCCGTCCGTACCTGGCGTATAAATTGTCGACCAATGTCCGAGTACGGTCTCACCGAAAGAAGGAGCCGTATTAAACAAACCGCCAATTAATGAGTAACTTCCATTAGCAATATTATGGCCACCTCCTAGCACTACGGAAGACTCACCGCCTGCAGTATTTCCTACTCCTCCGCTAACCAGTGAAAATGAGTTGCTGGCCAGATTCCAGTTTCCGCCTAACACTCCTGAATTTTCACCACTTGCTGCATTAGCAGATCCACCTAGAATAACCGAATAGTCACCGCTGGCAACATGTGCATGATTCAGCCTCCTGATTTGCAGATCAACTGCACCATATCCCCTGCTGTCTCCACCAATGGGGGTTCCGTCGGGCTGACTCACAGTGATTGCTCCTTTCCCTTTGGGGGAAATCACAAAATCAACATCAGCGGCACCATTGGTAGCCATCCACTTTACACCGGTTTTTGTATTGTAGGTATAATTGGATTCTGTGAAGTTGGTGAGTCCGGAAAATGGGGTTGTCCAGATCAATGAACCGGCTGTAGATCCGGCAGTTAGCACTTTCCCTACATTAGTTGTTGATGTCGCAGGAACATGAAGGTTCCCATCTCCGGTTGGATGGATATAATTGTTGGCATTTTCGGCTATCCCTGCCAGTTTTGTTTTTTCGACAGTGGTGTAATCGTTGGCAGATAGTCCTTTCCCGGTCTCTTTGTCGACTTTCAGGTTCAGTGACGTAGTGACCGATGAAGTGGTTGCCAATCCGCTCAGATCCTGGTCCCCTGTGTTCACTCCTGAAAGATTCGAGAGTTTGGTAATATCTGCAGCTTTGATTTTCGCCGCCTGGCTTGCGGCATACACCGGGTCGGTTTCGGTATAACTTGTCAGGAAATTTGGTGTCCAGTTAATAAATCTTGCAATACCCCCATCCCAAATTAGTAAGTCACCATTTAACGGTGAAGTATCGATGCGAAATGGTTTACCACCTACATCGCTCCAGGAGGGAACCCAGGTTACAGGACGGTACAATCCGTCATGATTCCCCCAGCTAAACGCAGTGTTCCAATTTGTAAGATCACCACTAACCACATGGTATACAGGTGATGCTGTAAACGCCGGGTCGGTTTCGGTACTGAGAAACCCGCTGACAGAGGGGATCGCCGCGCGTAGTTTGGCAGTGGAATCTTTCAACGCTGTTTTTGTTGCCAGTCCACTCAGATCCTGATCGCCTGTGTTGACCCCTGATACCGCGTCGAGGGCAGCTCTGTTGGTATGTGTCATAGCGGAAATATCCTGATCACCCGTGTTGGTCCCGGTGATGGCAGCGAGTTTCGTTTTTTCAGTTGTCGTGTAATCGTTTGTCGATAACCCTTTCCCGGATACTTTATCCACTTTATTGGTAATACCGACGACTACCCTGGCATCAGCCATCGCATCGGTGTACTGTGTAGGAATGGTTGGTTTGTTTTTGATATAATCGTCGGCTGTAGTGGTAGCCTGAGTCCAGTTGGCCTGGACGTTTACCTCCGCACCTGCTGCAATACCGGAAAGTTTGGTTTTCTCGATTGTTGTGTAATCATTCGAAGAAAGCCCTTTGCCAGCTGCTTTGTCTACCTTCAGCGACAGACCGTCAGTCAAAGAAGAGGTGGTTGCGAGTCCCGACAGATCCTGGTCACCGGTATTGTTGCCGGTGATGGCAGCCAGTTTCGTTTTTTCAGTTGTAGTGTAATCCTCGGTCGATAACCCTTTCCCGGATACTTTGTCCACTTTATTGGTAATACCGGCAACAACCCGGCTATCAGCCATCGCATCGGTATATTGCGAAGGAATCACCGGTTTTTTGCTCAGATCCTCATAACTTCCACTCGTAGCGACCGGAGCAAGAGAGGAAATAGTTGCTTTCTCGCCCAGAGCTGAATTTATTTTTACCGAGGTCCAGGTTTTGTTGGTTAAAACCTGGGTATCATCGAATACGGCTTCCACACTCCCGGTATCCCCTTTGGGGCCTTTCTGAGCAAGCAGAAAGTCGTTTATCGTGCCTGTATTACCCGATTCCAACCAAACCTGGTAAGCAGATTTTCCGGCAGGTCCAATTTCCCCTTTATCTCCTTGCAATCCCTGTAAACCAGTATCTCCTTTGGGGCCCGGGAGTGAGGAACCCGAGGTTTTCGAATATAAGGCATAAGGGACGCTCAGCAACTGAACGACTCCTTTTATCGAATAATTGGTACCACCACCGGGATCGGTTTCCGTCCGGATGAAATAGGGCCCGTTGGCCCAGTTTATTGCAGAAAACCCCGCTCCGGCTCCAATTTCAAGTGTAACCAGTCCATTGGAATTGGACATCACATTTTGGGTCTCGGAATAAACCACTGTACCGTTCACACTCCCCTGCAGAAGGGTAATCCTCATCCCTATGGATTTGTTAATTTGCAATTCATTCGTGTTGTTCCTGATGACTGCCTGGTAACTAAAACCCTGAGGAGCCTGGGCAAATGTCGGGAGGACAATGACCAGGAGGACAAAAAACGTGGCTATTTTTTTCATTCAAAAATGAGCTTTTACTTGATTTTTAATTTTTTATAATCTTAAATACCTTAATTCTGTTTGTCCCGGCGCCTTGCACTTTTAAAAAATAGGTAGAAGGGGAAAGTTCCTGCATTGGGATCACCGTTTCTCCGGGAAAGACTGGTCTGCTTTTCAACACTTTTCCATTAATATCATAAAGCCAGTAATTTAGATTAGCAAATTCATTCCCTTCTATGTTCAGTGTCAGATATTCCAAAACAGGGTTTGGATAAACTGTACACTGTAGGGTAATCCCCTTCAGCAAGTCTTTGATGCCGGTAACGGTTATGGTATAGGCTTGTTGTACCCCCTGCGATACAGAACCTGTAGTTCCGCTATTTGTGGTATAGACCAGCTGACCAACGGTAAAGCTGGCTGAACCTCCGCTTCCTGTGGCAGTGCCTCCCCCGGCGGGAAGTGCTTCCTGGGCGCTTAAGTGTGAAAATCTTACTATGACTATAAATAAGGTGATCAGGATGGTTCTGTTTACTATGACTTGCTTCCAAAAGGAAGAAAATCGAACCAACTCCTTTTGAACAGGATCAAAACCAGTATAGAGACAATTTTTCAACGGCACTTTTCTTATGGGGGATTGTTTAATTAGGGCAAACTCCTTGTCCAAACTATGATCAAGTCAGGTTTGTACACGGGTATGCGAAAATAGAAGATAGTTCCGGAAGAGAAGAAGAAGGAGTGACAACTAGTTGTAATGAATTTCAGAATCGTTACAACTTTGTGGTTTAACAGACAGTGAATTCCAGGTAAAGGTACAGCGATGAATATCTTTAATATATTTCATCGACAATAATAAGACATCCTGATTTGTTTTTATAATTGAAGTCTGGATTTCCATATTGTCAAATTGCTATCTATGTCACCGGGATCTGTTTAGGGAAATAACGCGCTATCTATCAATATATAATTTTCATTTATTCCGCTGCACCAAATACCAGTCCACCCAGGAATCTAATTGACTTACAGAAGTTTGATTTAGTAAAATTTCCCTTTTTTTGTTGAGTAAATATATGGTGGGGGTAGCAAATACATGATAATCTTTTGCAACCGTGCTTTCCCATTTTTTGTAATCGCAGATACTTATAAACGGAAATACACCGGCAAAATTTTTAAATATTTTTTGTTCCTGGTCCAATGACACAAAGACTACTTCAACTCCCTGAGCTTTCCATTTTTTGTAGAGCCCTGAAATCTTTGACAGGTCTTGTGGGCATTGAGGACACCAACTTGCCCCAAATACAATTACTGTAAACTTGCTTTTCAGGTCTGATAAACTTTTGGGAATACTACCTGTTTCGTAACCCGGGGCAAAAATGTCGCCATTAAATTCAATATCCGGTGCTGTATTCCCTTTTTTCATAGCACGGTAGCTTTCCAACCGGGCAGCGAGATCATTACTGATGGTGCAACTCTGACTGAGTATTTTAAGCGCTAAATATTCCGAAGCTGCGAACAAACTCCGCTTTTCCAGAAATTTGAATAAGTAGTCTGTTATTTGGTTCAACTTTTTCTCGTCCGGTAAAAGATTTTCAACCAGCATGTCGATTGACTTATTCATCTCGATATAAACCGAATCTAAAGAGCGACCGCTATTTTCCATTAACCAAAAATTGCTCTCAACAGTTTCTTTCAGCAAACCGCTTCTGTAGAGCCGTTTGTCGGAGTAGTCTATTTTTCGGAATGCCAGTATTGTTGCCGTAATTTCTTCGGTGCGGTATTGGGCTATGGTTGGAACCGAACTCACCAATTTACGAAGAGGTAAATAATAACTCAGATAAGAATCTTTGGATAAACCTGCCAAAAACAGACTGTCTTCGGCTTTTATGCGTTGTTTTTCATTTTCAATTGCCTGTTTGGGTACTTTGTAAACAGCAAACAGCGAATCTCTCCTGTAAATTTTTGTCAGGTAATCCCACGCACTCAGGGCTTGCTCCCTTCGTGGATGTTCTGAGGCGTATTGCCCAAAGAGTTTATTTTGTTTGCCGTTTTTGATTACAACGGATTCAGGTAATGCAAAATCCCCGCCTGCTAATTGCAGGTTTTCATTTTCATCCAGAATTACAACAATGCTTTTATTCTCTTCCGATAAAAGGCAAGCCACGCCAAAATCATCTTTACAGAATGACAACTGAAACTGTCCTTTTTCATTTGTATGAGTACTGTCAATTGTATAATTATCAAAACCGTTAAAGCCAACAAGTTTAATTTGTTGGTTGACAAGACCCGTAAAAAATCCTTTAAACACATTTTGTGAAAAGGCTAAAATAGAAACAAAACATAAAACATTGATAATAATAGTTTTCTTCATGCCCAACCTGCTTCAACGGTTAAAGTGGCTGAATAAATCAGTGTGTTAATTTTTAATGCAACGGATAGAGTTTCCGACCGCACGGGCACCGGAACTCATGGCGGCATCGCCACTGTAGAAGGCCAGGTACCTGAAGTAGCTCGAAGACACGGTACTTGACCAATAATAGCCGACGATTCCAACATTGTATTGCGAACCAGAGTCGAGTTTGCGACCGCCTGCTATAGGCAATCTAAGCGGCGAGGCAAAAGCCCCGGCTGCATTATTGCTGCTCCAGCTTGTGCGTTCTGCCTCCCATTCGGCTTCGGTTGGCAGTCGGTAACCACTTGGGCAGGGATTGTTGGTACCGTTTACTCCCTGCCAAAGGTCGTTGTTTGACGGACTGCGCCAGTCGTAAGGGTAATTGGAGTTTACAATAAAACTACCATGGCCGGGAGTGTCACTGCTACTTAATGTATAAGTTATACCGCTTGATCTTGACTGGTGCCCATCTGCTGCACGTCCCCCCTGATAAATGTCACCGTAGGAAGAAGCATCGGTACTTGAGGTTGCCACTTGCGAAGCCCCGAGGTTGCGATCCTTCCATACTTTCCCTGTGGTACCATTCATTACATCATTAACTCCCAAAATTGGTCCCCATTGAGGCTTATTATTAATATAGTACAAAATTTGTCCCGCTTGTCCCGCTGGAACCGTTACCCATGCTGTTCCATTCCAGTATTGCATTTGGCCGGGGGCGGTACCGGTAGCTTGCGCTGCATTTACTACATAGGGGCTTGCTGTTGTTCCTTCACCCGTTACTGTCACATTGGTTCCTGCAGTGATTTTGGTTTCGGAGCCGTCAATTGTAGGTTTGTTCAGTATTTGTGCATCCCCTTCCGTAGCATTCCAGTCGGCATTCACGTTTACTTCAGCACCTATTGCAATTCCATCAAGCTTGGTTTTATCAATCGCACTCATGCTTCCGGCAGCGGAGGTAGTTGCTTCAGAAATAGAGATAGCCGGCGTGGTGCCTCCCGAAGAGACGATGGGCGCTGTTCCGCTGACACTTGTAATGGTTCCGCCGGAAGCAGTTGTCCAGGTGGTTGCACCGCTACCATCGGTAGAAAGTACTTGACCACTTATGCCTCTGCCGGATGGCAGAGTGAGGCTCGTCCCTGCACCGTTTCCGTTGATGGTAAGGGTTCCGCCGATGGTGGTGTTGGCATTTTTGAGAATCGTGACAGCGTCACTCTTGGAAAGATAACCATTTCCAATTACAAATAAACGATCAGTGGGTTCAAAATAGGTCGCATTGCCCGCACCAATAGTGGCAGATGTACCAACCACCATTTCACCATAGGATTGAGCCGTATTATTCAGACCTGCCGCGAAGGACCTGTCGCCGCCTGCGGTATTTGCATAACCAATGGCTGTAGCATACTGACCAATTGCGGTATTTACATAGCCAATGGCTGTAGTGGAGATGGAACTTGCTGTATTTTTAAACCCTATGGCTGAAGCATACATCACACTTGCGGTATTTTGATCTCCAATTGTAATGCTATAGTCTCCATTTGCTACTTCGGTAGCTAAATTTCTGTGCATTTGCAGATCAACTGCATAAGCTCCCCGCTTGTTTCCACCAGTAGCTAAACCGTCGGGTTGATGAGCCAGGATAGCTCCTGTTCCTTTTGGGGAAATCACAAAATCCACATTGGTATCTGCATTAGTAGCCTGCAACTTCACCCCGGTCTTTGAATTGTGGGTAAAATTGGATTCGGTAAAGTTGGTCAGTCCCGAATAAGGTGTAGCCCAGCTCAAAGAACCGGCTGTAGGCCCGGCGGTTAAAACTTTACCATCGTTCGTTGTAGAGGTAGCCGGTACATGGAGGTTTCCATCACCGGTCGGGTGGGTATAATTGTTGGCATTTTCGGCTATGCCGGCCAATTTGGTTTTTTCGGTGGTTGTATAGTCATTGGATGACAGCCCTTTTCCAGCCTCTTTATCCACCTTCAGTGCCAGTCCGGTCGTGAGGGCGGATGTGGTCGCAAACCCGCTCAGATCCTGGTCACCCGTGTTGGTGCCCGTTATGGCAGCGAGTTTCGTTTTTTCAGTTGTCGTGTAATCGTTTGTCGATAACCCTTTCCCGGATACTTTATCCACTTTATTGGTAATACCGGCGACTACCCTGGCATCAGCCATCGCATCGGTGTACTGTGTAGGAATGGTTGGTTTGTTTTTGATATAATCGTCGGCTGTAGTGGTAGCCTGAGTCCAGTTGGCCTGGACGTTTACCTCCGCACCTGCTGCAATACCGGAAAGTTTGGTTTTCTCGATTGTTGTGTAATCATTCGAAGAAAGCCCTTTGCCAGCTACTTTGTCTACCTTCAGCGACAGACCGTCAGCCAAAGAAGAGGTGGTTGCGAGTCCCGACAGATCCTGGTCACCGGTATTGTTGCCGGTGATGGCAGCCAGTTTCGTTTTTTCAGTTGTCGTGTAATCGTTTGTCGATAACCCTTTCCCGGATACTTTGTCCACTTTATTGGTAATACCGGCAACAACCCGGCTATCAGCCATCGCATCGGTATATTGCGAAGGAATCACCGGTTTTTTGCTCAGATCCTCATAACTTCCACTCGTAGCGACCGGAGCAAGAGAGGAAATAGTTGCTTTCTCGCCCAGAGCTGAATTTATTTTTACCGAGGTCCAGGTTTTGTTGGTTAAAACCTGGGTATCATCGAATACGGCTTCCACACTCCCGGTATCCCCTTTGGGGCCTTTCTGAGCAAGCAGAAAGTCGTTTATCGTGCCTGTATTACCCGATTCCAACCAAACCTGGTAAGCAGATTTTCCGGCAGGTCCAATTTCCCCTTTATCTCCTTGCAATCCCTGTAAACCAGTATCTCCTTTGGGGCCCGGGAGTGAGGAACCCGAGGTTTTCGAATATAAGGCATAAGGGACGCTCAGCAACTGAACGACTCCTTTTATCGAATAATTGGTACCACCACCGGGATCGGTTTCCGTCCGGATGAAATAGGGCCCGTTGGCCCAGTTTATTGCAGAAAACCCCGCTCCGGCTCCAATTTCAAGTGTAACCAGTCCATTGGAATTGGACATCACATTTTGGGTCTCGGAATAAACCACTGTACCGTTCACACTCCCCTGAAGAAGGGTAATCCTCATCCCTATGGATTTGTTAATTTGCAATTCATTCGCGTTGTTCCTGATGACTGCCTGGTAACTAAAACCCTGAGGAGCCTGGGCGAATGTCGGGAGGACAATGACCAGGAGGACAAAAAACGTGGCTATTTTTTTCATTCAAAAATGAGCTTTTACTTGATTTTTAATTTTTTATAATCTTAAATACCTTAATTCTGTTTGTCCCGGCGCCTTGCACTTTTAAAAAATAGGTAGAAGGGGAAAGTTCCTGCATTGGGATCACCGTTTCTCCGGGAAAGACTGGTCTGCTTTTCAACACTTTTCCATTAATATCATAAAGCCAGTAATTTAGATTAGCAAATTCATTCCCTTCTATGTTCAGTGTCAGATATTCCAAAACAGGGTTTGGATAAACTGTACACTGTAGGGTAATCCCCTTCAGCAAGTCTTTGATGCCGGTAACGGTTATGGTATAGGCTTGTTGTACCCCCTGCGATACAGAACCTGTAGTTCCGCTATTTGTGGTATAGACCAGCTGACCAACGGTAAAGCTGGCTGAACCTCCGCTTCCTGTGGCAGTGCCTCCCCCGGCGGGAAGTGCTTCCTGGGCGCTTAAGTGTGAAAATCTTACTGCGACTATAAAAAGGGTGATCAGGATGGTTCTGTTTACTATGACTTGCTTCCAAAAGGAAGAAAATCGAACCAACTCCTTTTGAACAGGATCAAAACCAGTATAGAGACAATTTTTCAACGGCACTTTTCTTATGGGGGATTGTTTAATTAGGGCAAACTCCTTGTCCAAACTATGATCAAGTCAGGTTTGTACACGGGTATGCGAAAATAGAAGATAGTTCCGGAAGAGAAGAAGAAGGAGTGACAACT
Organism: Prolixibacteraceae bacterium; assembly: GCA_963675995.2. GTDB lineage: Bacteria > Bacteroidota > Bacteroidia > Bacteroidales > Prolixibacteraceae > JAAFHB01. The sequence goes on from CAXXIY010000001.1 coordinate 2,197,957, forward strand.
AGTTGTAATGATTTTCAGAATCGTTACAACATTTTCGAAAATTGATACGTTATTCGGCGTATTGATCGGCAAAAACACCCGGCGAAGTACCTTCTGCTTTTTTAAATGCGATAAAAAACGTATTGCGGTTAGAGAACCCCGATAATATCCCTATGGCTTCGAGGGTCATGTGGTTAGCCTTGCCAGCCATGATCAGATTTTTTGCATGTTTGATACGCCAGTCATTCCGGTAATCATTAAATGGCTGTTTTTTTACTTCCCTGAAATAATAGGCAAGGTGATGCACCGGTAATTCCATTAGTTTAGCCAGATGGGCCAGGTTGCATTCGGGCTGAAGGTAGGATTGAGATTCGAACATGAAAGAATTTGTCCTGTTGCCGATGGAAAAAAGATAATCAGAATCAAAATTCGGTGATTTTTTCGGGAACTCCATCTGCACATCCTCACTCGGATCCTCCCGGAACTCATTCTTTATAATAGATTCGGGTAACCGTGGCAATCCATATAGTATTCCGGGAGAAAAAAAAGTAAGGATCAGTATGGCTATCGGGCCCATTCCCAGGATAAATATTAAAGTATTCAAAGGTGCAAATCCCCTCAGATCTCCCAATGCAAAAATCTTGACCATGAAAAGAAGATGTCCTGAAACCAGAAGAATTTCAATGCCTAAAAATGCTTTTATCCATTTCATTGTGGACTGCAATCTGAAAAAAACCTCCTTCTGCTTATTTTGCTTCAGGAACCTAAAGAAAAGTAAAGATGACCAAATCACATAACCCAATACCTGAATCGCAGGCAAAATAAAAGCAACGTAAGCCAGAAATTTATTTCCAAGAAAGGAAGTATTGAAAGCATCCTGACTTTGTAGATTTTGCATGAACGCTTCGGCTACTTTCGTTTTGGTTGACCAGGAGGAGACCATGTAGGGAGAAGTAATGATCAGAAAAGCTAAAGAAGGCAGAAAATGTAGTAAGTCATATCTTTTAAGGGAGGGATCATCGTTGAGTACACTTCTGATATAAAAGTAAAGCAAAGGTCCAACAAGCAATGGTAATATGCCGGAATTGACCAAAATGGCTGCTAACAATTCAACAGATTTTGTAGAAAAAAGTAAATGCATCGTCAATCCGTACAAACTTGCAGACATAAAGAAGAGGCCAAGGTATATGGCAGATCTGTTATTTTTCCCATTGAAATAGAGCAGAATAGCTGATAAAAAGATGCCTGATATGGATATAAATAGCTGCATGTACAGTCGATTTTTATACGAATCTACGAAATTTAACTTATTAAAAACCCAACAGAATTATTTACCAAAAGATTTTGATGGGCTATTTCATAAGTGTTTCATCTTTATAAAATAACATTTCCTCATTTGCTTCAATATAAGTGGTGTTTAAACTATTTTTCGCAGTTCAGTTTCCGCCAGTATTTGGTCTGAATATAACCTTACAAATATCCTTGGTTTTTTTAGTTTCAGAATTATTTCATGAAATCCATTCGTTTTTCACTCGAAAAAACAGAATGGGCACTCAAACAGCACTCCAGATGGGCACTCCAAAAAAATAAAAAAGACTTCACATTGCTGTAAAGTCTTGATTTTCAAAGTGGAGAATATCGGAATCGAACCGATGACCTTTTGACTGCCAGTCAAACGCTCTAGCCAACTGAGCTAATCCCCCGATTGAGGTTGCAAATATAAAAAAATAATCCGTTTGTAAAACTTTAACTAAATCCAATATTGCCACTTATTTTGGAAATCCTGCAATTTTCCTGTATCCATTTGTAATACGGGCTCAAAAGATGACAATTATAAGAGCATAACCCTACTGACGTAAGAGTTATATTCAAAAGAGATTTGGTGTTCAACCCGCCTGCTCCCAATCACAGGCGGGGAACGCTCTTTAAATCATTAATGATGAGAGAATTATTTTTTCAGGAACAGTTTCTTACCCGGAAACAGCTTCTCTTTCAAATCTTTTCCGTCGAATAAATTTCCATTATTTAAACTCGAACTGATGATCATATTTTCAGAACCGTTCACATATCCACTTATTTCAACGGGATCAGCAAGTTTGCTACCTGTAATTTTGAGATGATAATTTGGTTTTGAAGGTGGCAGAGTAGGGGCAAACTTCGTATGGTTCAGATGCTGAAGTGGATCAAGGAATCTATCCACCTCTGCAGCGTCAACATCAACCGTCCCGATGTGCCATTTCCCTTCACTCTGTTTCTCGAGAATGAATGAACTGTCAGCGGGATAGGTGAATTCAAGTTTACTCCAGTCGGACTTGTTGCCCTCCACCACTTTATGATTTCGGTATGCATCCAAATCCCGGTTAGCGCTCATGGATAAATACCCGGCTACTGAATAAACAACCTTATCATTTGTGAGCCTTACATAACTGTTCACATTATACCCGGAAGACATTTCCAGTTTTCCGATCAGCAGATCAACTACAACATTTGCTCCCTGGATCAATTTAACCCGGGTAGCTGTTGAATCTTCAATATCAAAATCTTTGAAATGTTTTGGGTTCGATGAGACCACACTCTCCGGCTTCAGTGGATTCATCATATTGATCATTTCCAGTATGGTAGAATTATCTCCCGGGTAGCTAATCCCGTTTTGTGAAACAGTCCAGTTACCTCCATTTCGTTTAAACTCCATCTCCTTTTGTTTCTCCCGCATGGGGAGTAACAGGATCTTATCAATTGCCTCAGAATCGGTTTTTACCAGGGATGCTCTGAAGGTACGCTCACCCTTTCTCTGATCATTCAGATAGGCGCCAATAACAATTGCCAGTAAAACGATGAGGGCGATCAATAATGTCTTGGTATTTAATTTTCGAAACATGATTTTGTAATGTTTTGAAGTTACACATAATTCTCACTCATTCTTTTTAGCCGTATCCTACGGTTTCGTTGATCTCTGAAGATTCCGTAGATAATGATCAGGATCATTGGCAATAAGAAGTTCAGATATTTCAACAGGGTTTTGGTTCCGTCTTCCATTTGTTTTATCGGTCTGGAGGTTACACTCTTGGTGCGCAATTCAATTAATCCTGTGTCGTCCGATAACCAGTCAATTGAGTTGACCATAAGATTCAGGTTGTCAGGTTGTAGTTGATGGGCTTGCTGACCTTCTCCATTAACCGCAAAATCGCCATCACTGATTACGATCATTTTCGCATTTTTATCTCCGGATATTTTGCCATCAAGAAGGGCAGCCACGGCAAGTTTTGGTCGTGTAAAATCCGATTCACCCCACTTCTTTTGAATATTAAAGTATAGTGGTGAATTTTCTTCCCCTGATTTCTCAGAAGTAAATGCAAGCGGGAGGAATTTCACCTTTGAGGTATCCCCGGTAAACGAAATTGGACTTGCAAACTGAAGTATCACCGATTCGAGTCCTTGCGTTACGGGATGTTTGGTAAAAGAGGAAATTACTGGCAGATAGGGGAATGGAATCTGAGTGTCGAATGTAAATGCACCCTGCTGCTGCCGCACTGAAACGTTGGCGCAACGCGAATCTACCACAAATGAAGGCTCAATCTTTACCCCGGATTGAGCCAGCCATTTCTCAACCCCTGTCGTGACTTCAGTACCCATTGCCTTTGACAAATCACCATTTACCCGGTTAATTGCGACGAACATATGCCCCTGATTGGACAGATATTTATCTAACATCTTCAGTTTTTTATCTGGAATTGTATCTGTTGGTGCAATTAAGCAGAGCGTTTTGTATTTGTCAAGGTTGGTTGAATCGGTCAGATTCACTGACTCCACATTATAAAGTACCCTCAGATTTGCAGAAGCTTGTTGAAATGAGGAAAGGGTTGGCTCACCGTTACCTTGAATAAATCCAATGGTTGGTTTATCGGTAGTTACCAGTTTTTTAATGGCTGCCGATAAATCGTATTCCATCGATTCTCCGGGACGAATAAAAGGAATTACCTCATTCTTCCCTTCGTATTTTACCACGGCACCAAGATATGCCTTCTTCTGAGCCGTTTGGTCCTTCTCCCGGACGTTGATCATCACTGAGGAAACGCCTGCTTTCATCGCTTCTGTTTCAGACGTCTGATCCTTATTTGGATTTACGAATTCATACAATACATTTCCTTTTGACCGACTGGCATATTCGACAAGCATGTCTTTGAACTCGGTTTTTGTTTGAGCAATTGCCGGAGGAAGGTCTTCTGAAAAATAGGCCGTCACGGTAATTGGGTCTTCCAACTTACTTAGCATGGTTTTCGTGGCCTGGCTTAACGTATATTGATGATTCTGAGTAAAATCGAGTCTAAAAAAGAACCTGTAGGCCAGAATATTAAACAGAATAACTATGATAAAAACAATTGTCAGATAGTTAATGATAGATTTACTTGCTTTCATCTTTAAAAAAAAATTAGTTTTCCAAGGATTAATCGATATTTCGTTTTGCCAGTATCGCTTCCGCGCCAACCATTCCCAACAGGATAACCGAACCAAAATAAATCAGATCTTTGGAATCAATCACACCGCGTGACATAGATTCAAAATGATTTGAGAGGCTCAGGTACTGAAATATAGATCCAGCGATTCCGGAGAGGTTTCCTGCCAGAAGGCCAAAAATAATATGAAAGAAAATGCCGATTAACAAGGCCAGAAGAAAGGCAACGATCTGATTGTTGGTCAGGCTGCTCGTAAAAATTCCGATGCTGATGTAGGTGGCGCTCATCAGAATCAGGGCTAGGTATCCGGTGAGTATGGCGCCATGGTCGGCTTTCCCCAGATTGGCAACCGTGATATAATAAGGCAATGTTAATAACAGAGCGACAACGATCAAAAGCAGTGTTGCCAGGAATTTTCCCCATAAAATCTGCCAGTCATTTACCGGTTTGGTAAGCAACATTTCTAATGTTCCGGTTTTCTTCTCTTCAGCCACAAGTTTCATTGTAAGGGCAGGGATAAAAAAGAAGAGTGTCCAGTAGGCGATTGAAAAAAATGATTGCAGACTGGCCTGTCCGATGAAAAAAACGTCAGAGCCGTAAAGCCAGGTAAAAAACCCGCTGAAGCCCAAAAAAGCGACAATCATGATATAAGCCATGAGTGAGTCGAAGGTACTTTGTAATTCACGAATAACAACGATTCCTATCTGTTTCATGTGTTTATAATTTGAATTTTATTTTATGGTCACCTTTCTGAAAACATCTTCCAGTTTGGTTTCAACCGGAGTGAGTTGGCTGAGGTACCAGCCCTGCTCAACACAAAGGCCGAATAACGCCTTGGCAGAATGTTCTCCATTTTTGGAATGTATTTCAAAACCTTTTGGATTGTCTGCCATTAGGCTGACTATCTCAACAGTCGGCAATTTCTTTAGCAGCTCAAAAGCCGAATTTTGTCCGGCGCCTTCGATGCCAATTCTCAAAATCTCATTTCCCTGGGCATTACGCCTTAACTCCTCGGAGGTGCCATCGGCAACAATTTTCCCTTCGTTGATAATCAGGATTCGATCACATGTGGCTTCAACCTCTGCCAAAATATGAGAACTGAGGATAACTGTTTTTTCACGACCAATGGTTCTGATTAAATCACGAATTTCTACAATTTGATTGGGGTCAAGTCCGGAGGTGGGTTCATCCAGAATCAGAACTTCCGGATCGTGTATCAACGCTTGTGCCAGTCCGACACGTTGGCGATACCCTTTTGAAAGTTCCTTGATCTTCTTATGCTTCTCATTTTTTAATCCGCATATCTGAACCATTTCTACAATGCGCTGATTCAATTTCTCATTGGCAACCCCTTGTAATCGGGCTGCGAACCTTAGATAATCAATAACCGGCATATCGAAGTAAAGCGGATTATTTTCAGGCAGATAGCCTATGTGCTTCTTCACTTCATCGGGATTGTCCCTGACTGAGACGCCTCCAACAAAAATATCCCCTTCATTAGGTGTGAGGTAGCAGGTAATAGCTTTCATCGAAGTCGTCTTTCCTGCCCCGTTTGGCCCCAGAAAACCAAGAACTTCACCGGTTTTCACGGTGAAACTTAACTGGTCAACAGCTTTTTGCGGACCATACGTTTTGGTAATTTTATCCACAATGATGTCCATGAATGATAGATTTTTAAATTTTCGGGTCGTAAATTTATAGATCGCATTCGTTTTTTGAAAATTGGCGTCCGCCAATTTAACATGATTTAACAGTTAGATTCTGAGGTTCTTCACCCTGATTATTTGATCAATTGCAAAGGCCCAATCATCCCTGAGGATTTCAGGGGCGAGTCTTTATTCAGAAAGCTACTCACAGGCGCGGAGGTGAAGATATTTTTCAGTGTTCCGTACTCAATCAGATCTCCGATAATCCTGTTGCGGCAGGTAGTGGCCACTGAAATTTCGAGATGATTCTTCTCTTTAAGCAATTTATTCACTGAAAACATGGTGTTTGGCATCCAGATATATCCCAAGACCTGGTTGTTCAGACGCACAACTGCAGTTGCATCCAGATTTCCGAATTTTAAATATACCGCATCACAATTACTTAAATAACCCGGATCAAGATCAAAATCGATTTGGTAACAGGCTGTTCCGGCGAAATACTTTATGTCGGGGTTCGAAAATTGGGTAAACGATCTGAATTCGGAGATTGTCATTGAATCAATCCTCTCCGAATTAATCGGGTGAAATGTTATTTTCCCCTTAAAATTCTTTATTTCGGTCACTACAGGTGATTTTACAACGATGGATTGTTTTTCTCCTTTACCATTCGTAATCTGTTCAGGGCCATTTGTTTTCACTTCTCTAAAGATGAAGAAAAGTGATTCTTTGGGTTGGAAAGTCACCGGAATGCGCACTTGTCCATTTTCTAAGGTGTAGCTGCTACACTTTTTGACCTCCCCGGTCAGGGGATTCCAGGTCTCGGGCATTTTTCCGGAAACGCGGAACAGGCAATCCCTGATGAGTAATGAATCCTGTTGGTTCACAACAAAGAATACTTCGGAGTGTCCTGTGATTTTATGGATGTACATTAAATTCAGGGAATCGGGTAAGTTGGTAGTAAATTCGGGAGCCTTATGTAATTCCGACATAACGTTAGCAATTGGCTCGTCCCAGATAACCTGCCCTTTGCCATACTGGTTCCTGACCTTTCCGGCTTCGTTGTAGCCGTTCCAGATTTTCGCCGTAAGGTCCCGGAATTTCTCCTGATTTTCTTTCATCCCGGATAACGACAGCATGTGCATTGGCTTATTCCCGTATACAACGGCGCCATTTCTGATTAGTTTCTCGATCACCTGGAGGGATGAAAATTCCATGGCTTCCTGATCGGGTAAAACCAAAACGGGATAGCGCTGCTCTTTCGAAAAAAACAAGCCTCCTTCTTTTACAGATAATTTTTCGAGCACATCGAAATTGCAGGGAATGGCGCGGTATTCTTTGGGAAGCTCACTGATGGTTTTATTTCCTAAGAACTGAGGTAACTGGTCGCCCAGAAAATAAATCACATCGGCCGATGTTTTCCCTTTTTGGAGTATGTACTGTATCCTTGACTGATAATCGATCCACCCTTTGGCAATATTCCAGGCGGGATTGTTCCGGTTAAAATGGGAGCCGTGTTGTCCAAGTGTCAATCCCGGCATTTTATCTGTTGGCTGGTGCACATAGCTGTGAAGGATTATCTGGTTAATCCCTGAGCAGTAAGCCTGGTCACCGAACAGTTTCAGGTCAGATGGCGACTCGCTGTAGTGGGCAAACCCCGTGTAGGCTTCCGCCCCGACAACCGGTTTGTCATAGAAATTGGATGCAATTGCGGGAAAATTTGTGATCAGACTTCCAGAAGGCTTATATTCCACCTGACTTTTTTTGTTTTGTTCGGCCCAGAATTCATACATCGGCATGTCCAGGTACCCATTTGTCCGCAAAACATCAATTGGGGGAAACGGCCCAATGTCTCCGTAAATTACTTCACCATGCAGTTCGAGCCTGTTTTGATGGCACAATTCACTGAAATGCTTGTAATAGTTTTGCTCCAACAGTTCAGCAATGGTTTTTCTAAAATCAAATAAGAATCCTTCAGAAAACGCCTTACTTTCAATGGTTTCACCACAAAGGACCGGTATATGGCTGATCAGGTTGTAGCCCCTGCGTTTTTTAAATTCTTCGGGCATCGATTGGGTCCAGGTCTGGTATCCCCTTTCCCAACTATCGATCATTAAAAATTTGAATGTGTTGCCTTTGAATTTTCCGGCATGCTCAATTAGTTTCTTTGGGAAGTTCCTGAAATGTAGATTTACCGCCGCGGTATCCATCTTGTCGCATTCCAAACCTCTCCCTTCGACCGTTGCAGGACCATTTTCAGCGCCCGTTGTGGTGTAGCCGAAACGAATCACCGACCAATTTCCTTCTGGTACGTTCCAGTTTAATGTTCCGTCAGGTCCCATTTTGTCAGTTAAATCAATTACTGAACTTTCAGGGATGATAGTTTGGGGATTCTGATTTTTATTGTTGGTATTCAGTATATTCGGATCAAGTATTCTTGCAGAAGCTGTTTTTTCCAGAAGGCATGAAATCGTAGGATTGAATGCGGGTTGTTCGTTACTACCCAATAGTTCAAGTTCGGCCAATGCTGCATGATGCCAGGGCCTGAGATTAAATATCTCACTCACTTCAACCGTAAAGAACTTTGCTTTTGTCTGTGGAAAAGCAATGAACTCTGTAGTGTAAAACTTTTTGGTTTCAAAATCGGTCACTTTCCGGTAGGTGACCCCATCAAGAGATGCCTTTAAAGTATAGCGTATTTTCTTAGGTCCCGGAAAGTAAAAGGCCCCCTTAAAATTATGCAATACAGCAATTCTCGATTTGACTGTTTCAACTTCATAGGAGATCTTTATCTGGTCATTTTTTCGCACTTCCAGCATACTTTGCGGATCGCCATCACCCAATGACTTGCCGTTGATTGTATCATTAATTGTCACCCTCGGTTGTTCCTTGAGTGAATAGTTTTGTTCTGATGAATTGGTTTTAAAGGCTATAACCGCCACATCGCGGTAGAAGCTGGTTTCGCATGATGGTTGAAGAAGTTTTATTTCAGGTTGGTTTTTTTTAAGTACTGTTTTGGAAAACACAAATTTTTTCATCGATAGCTCAGGAGTGATCCAGGGACCCCCGCTTTCGCTCCAGCCGTCGCAATTGTGCACTCCTATCGTTATTCCCAGTCGGTTGGCTTCCTGCAATGCCCACTGAAACATCGCGTACCATTGTGCTGTGTTGAATATGATCTGTTTTACCTCTGAATCATTTCCAGCAGACATCCCCACATTTAAAATCGTGGCCTGGGCGATCCCCTGCTGTTTCATCGACTCAAGATCTTTTGTAATCCCGTCCCTGGTAATCCGTCCATCTATCCAATGCCACCAGGTATGAACATGAACTGCGGGAGGAGGATTTCTAAAATCAAGGATGTTAAAATCCTCCGTGGATGTTTGAGCTAAACATCTAAAAGAGATGACCATCAAAAAAAAGATAGTCCTTAGATCAGAGATTTTCATATGTGGGTGAATAAGATTTACTGTATTGATTTCAGGTCAATTCCTCGTTAAATACAGCTCAAACTTACTTAATAATAAGTTATATTTGTAGTAGGAAAGAGCTGAAAATTTGTTTGTATTCTATGATTATTGTGAATAAAAGGAGTCTGAAATAAAGATAAACCGTACTTAATCAATAAACTTATGAAGACGTTACTCAAGATTTTCCTATTCGTCCTTCTCTCCGGAATTTCGTTTGCCGGATCAGGGCAAAGTCAATCGTATGGAGTGTTCACCTTACCCAAAATGATGGAATGGAGTTTTAATGAAATCAAAAGCTCCGGGGATTATTTTGTTTTTCGCAATAACAAGGAGGGTGTCGAACTCGAACTGAAAAAAGGTTCTGTTGCATGTATAAATTCGGTGGAGTTTAATAAGCAGATTGACATGTTGATACAGGATCTTAAAAAAGCTCAGTGGATTGTTGATCTGCAAAGACCTTATGCACCTTATCCGTTTGCGGCAGAAAAAACAAATCATTTGTTAAAATTGAAGACAAAAAGTTTCGGCAAGCAAAAATTCATCATGAATCCGGTTGTCAAAGGTAAAATGTATCAGATTGAAATCAATTCAGCAAAACCCCTGGCCGACCTTCCTGCAAGCGTAATTGATCGTATTGCCGGGATTTCCGTTGCTGACAGTCAGGTCGTACAGGTCAATAAAAGTGAAATAATTTCAGAAACCGGTACGAAATCATTGCCTAAAACTAAAGGTGAAATTGCGATCTCTGTTGAATCGTTCAGTCAGATTGACCCATCAATCTCAATTAAAGCTGCTGCAATTCCAGATGGCGACGAGCAGCCCCCAATTATTAAACCGGCAGGCACACCTGCTCCAATCGGATCTGATGCAGGATGGGCGACAGAAGTTGCAAAAAATCCAAAGGCATTTCTGGACGCCCTGGAGGGTGGCAGGCCTGGTGGCGATGTAAGTCTACTTATGGCATTGTTGCGTCAAACCCAGGGCCCATTCGATGAAAATGAGGAAAAATCAATGATGTCGCAGTATGCTGCCCAGTCGGCTTCAGGGTCCGTAAAGGGACACAAGGGAATTCGGTCACAGAGCGAACACCTTTTTCGGGCCATGGTTGAAAGGGAGATGATGATGCAAGCTGCCCGCGAATATGACAATACCCAGGCTCAGGGAGCGATTGCCGGCATGATGGGCGATGAGTATGAAAAACAGGTCGCTGCAATGCTGGGAGAGGTCCAGAAAATGATGATTCAGGAAAACCAAAGCTCCATTGAAGCTGAGGTGAAGGCCAGTGAAGCAGACGTTCAGGTTCCTACAGCTGAAGAGGTAAAAGAGGAAATGAAGCAGGAAAATGAAAATGCAGAATTGGTTGTCCAAAAACTTTGCGGGCCTTCAGAAGGAGCAAAGCCTGAAAATCCCAATGATTCTAAAAATGGAAATCCCGTAAAAGGTCCGGGGGATAATGTAGATGCTTTGGTTAGCAGGTATTTTGAACTCAGAGATGAACACCGCCTGCTGACTGAAGGATGTAAAGGGGGTAACAATGCCGCTTGCACAGAGGCTACAGCTGTTTATCGTGAGGCAATGGATTTAAGGAAAAAACTGGAGGTTAAAGGGATTAATGTTTTGACTTACAAAAAAGGCGATACCAGGAATACCAATTCAACCCCAGCGGTTACCACAACTTACAAAGAAGAACCATTAATAATCCCATCTAAACCAGACCCTACGCTTACCTCTGAACAGAATGAGGCAGTTGCAGAACACCAATGTAATATCCAGAGTGCGCAGCGGACCTTAAATTCGATCAGAAAGGAGATGGCTGGTGAACAAAATCCGACACGCAGGGAAGAACTCAGAATGCAGGCGCTGCATATGGAACAGAACATCCACGACAGTAAAGACCTGATCGAATCAATCCGAACAGGTCAGATTGTTAAAACAAGGGGCCCTTGGGATGAACATGCCGCTGTAGTACTTGCCGAGACAAGCAGGAAACTCAGGGAAGATTTTCAACGGGCTCACCAGATGCAGGCTTCTTATGTCAGGATGCTGAATGTTCTGAATAAATATAATCCACAGGAAGCCGAGCGATACAGGAAAACCATGGGAAACAGTCTTGTTAAAGGGATTTTTGATCCGGGAGGTTTTGACAAGGCGCAAAAGGCAATTAACGATTTATTTGAAACCACCAAAGGGATCACAAATGCGGAACAGGCGAAGCTGATTTCAAAGCAGGAAGAATCAAAAGCTTATCTGGAGATGGTTGAAAGACATCTGAGTTATGCTGAGACATTAAAATCAGGATGTGATAAAGCGATTTTTGTTGGAACCCTTTTTACAGGACTTGCCCCGGGCCTTATGCTCTCCATGGCTTATGAAGGTGCAACTACGGGAATTGAAAAAGGTCCTAAGGAGGCATTGAAGAACATGGCCATTCAGGGTGCGACAATGGTTGCCATGGCCGGGGTGATGAAGACCGGGAGCTGGGGTTTTAATAAATTGCTCAATCCCAAAGTGGCCCAGGGTGAAATTAACACATTTAAAAATATTCTTGAAGCGAACAAATACCAGCAGGAGATGGAATGGAATAAAGCGCTTGTCAATCAATTCAAGGAAAAAGCAATTGCCTTCGAAAAATGTAAGGCAGCAGGTGGTAAGAACTATGTGGAAATCAGAAAAGCGCTTGATGAATCGGTAGCTGCGGTGAATAGTAGCAGTCTGGCAAAACGATTCATGAAGAATGAGTTGAACGTCATTCAAACCGAAATAAAATCGGGCGCCACAGCCGATTACACTAAGCTCCGCGAGGTACTTAGCTCTCAAAAGGTTTTCGACAACCGGCTTCAGAAAAGTATCTACCCAAGAACAGATGCTGCGATGGTCAACAAGCTGAAAAGCCAGGGATACAATGTAGAAAGCAGCTGGTTTCAGGAGTACCGGAATGCCTGTAGCACAGGGGTGAATGCTGATCGTGATCTTGGACTGTTAGCCCGGTTTGAAAAGCAGGTAACCAAGAAGGGGCAACCCGTTTCGATGAGCCAGTTCATGGATGAGGCCCAGAAAGTTTATAATGACAGTTATAAAGCCGTTACCGGAAGAAGTGCAAAACTGGCAGACCAGTCGATTACAACGAGTCAGCACAGCGAATCGTTCCCGGTTTCCTGGCTTCAGAAAAAGGTAGAAGGACCATTTACAACTCTTGATCCTCCCGTTACCCCCTCAGATTTTGAGAAGGCAGGAAATGCAATCAAAAACAAGGTTAATAATGCACTCGCAGGTCCTGATCCGGCTTTCGCCAACATGAAAAAGGCAGCTGCAAGCCTGAGCAAGGATCTGAAATCAAAGGTTTTTGAACGGCTGAAAAATCCTCCATTAAAAAATAACGTAGCGGCTTCTTCCAGACAAGCTGCTTTGCAACATTGGGAAAAAGTACAACAAGCGTTGGATGATTTTGCAACTGACAAATGTGATCCTCTTACCACCATGAGAAAATTACAACAGCTTACGGGTTCAACCAGCATCGTTCAGAGTACCGGGGAAGTACAGAAGCTCTTAAAAAAATTGGGTGGAGCTCACTAAATTATTTTCATTTCACATAAATTGTAAATTTGTATAACTTAGAATTAGTCAAATGAACCCACAGATTGTAAGTTTCATCACCACAAAAAAAATTGCAGTGGTAGGTTTTTCCCGTTCGGGAAAGAAATTCGGAAATATGGCAGGTAAGGAGTTGATTGCAAGAGGATATGAGATTTTCCCTGTTCATCCCAATGTTAGTGAAATTGAAGGGTTAACCTGTTATCCCAACCTGAAAAGTCTCGATGGGAAGGTCGATGCATTGTTGATCTCTATTCCACCGGCAAATGTACCTTCGGTGTTGGAGGAGGCGGCTCAAACCGGAATGAAGAATATCTGGCTGCAACAGGGATCCTGGTCAAAAGAGGTCCAACAAACTGCCGACCGACTTGGATTGCAGGTTGTAAGCAAAAAATGTATCCTGATGTATGCCCCTCCGGTTACTTCTATTCATAAGTTTCACCGGACCATTAAATCAATTTTCGGACGATTGTAAACTGGATAATTTCTCCGTTGTCTCCCAAAAGGTATTAATTTTGGATCTTTAAAATTGGTTCTGCCCAAATTCATTCGCAGACCAATTTTAATTTCATTCAAAGAAGAAACACTTTATGCATTTCGATTATCTGATTATTGGCGGAGGTATTGTTGGTTTATCAATTGCAAGAGAGTTGAGAACCAGATTTCCCATGGTAAAGATTGCCGTTCTGGAAAAAGAAGCCGATGTGGCATACCATGGAAGCGGTCGTAACAGTGGGGTATTGCATGCCGGTTTTTATTATTCGGCCGATACCTTAAAGGCAAAATTTACAAGGGACGGAAACCGGCAGCTAAGGGACTATTGCTATGCCAATAACCTGAAGATAAATGAATGTAAAAAAGTAGTTGTTGCAAAGGATGAAAGTGAACTTCCTGCCCTTTTTGAATTGGAGAAAAGGGGAAAGCTCAATGGAGTTGAGGTTAAGATTATTGATGAAAAGGAGTTGTTCGACATTGACCCTAACATCAAAACGTTTAGATACGCATTATTTTCACCCAATACTGCCACTGTCGATCCTTCCGAGGTCACTCATGCAATTAAAAACGAACTCAGGACCAAAGGAATAGAATTGTATTTCGGTGAGGGGTATAAATCGAGACTTGAAGGGAATCGGATCAAAACCACATTAGGTAATATTTTCTCTGCCACAAAAATCATCAATGCGGCCGGTTTATACGCTGATAAAGTGGCGGGCGACTTCGGCTATTCCGAGAAATATACAATTATTCCGTTCAAGGGGGTCTATCTGAAATACCATGGCAACGAAATTCCGGTTACAACAAACGTATATCCCGTACCCAACCTAAAAAACCCGTGGCTGGGAGTCCACTTTACAGTTACGGTTGATGGAACGGTAAAGATAGGACCAACTTCAATGCCAGCTTTCTGGAGAGAAAATTACCATGGTTTTAATCGGTTCAGCGCTGGCGAAATGGCGGGCATTTTCTCATGGGAAGCATCACTGTTCCTGAGAAATTCTTTTGGTTTCCGAAATATAGCCCTGGATGAAATCAAAAAATACAACAAGTCTTATTTTGCCGGTCTGGCTCAGAATCTTGTTAAGAAAATAGACGTCAAAGGCTTCACGGAATGGGGAAAACCAGGTATCCGGGCACAGCTGCTCAACAAACAAACCAGGGAATTAATCATGGATTTTGTGGTGGAGGGAGACAATGACTCTATTCATGTTTTGAATGCTGTTTCTCCGGCGTTTACCTGTTGTTTTCCGTTCGCCGCATGGGTTGTGGATCAATATATTCTGGCCGCTGAAATTGAAACGCAGCAGCCAAAGAAACCTGATATTTAACGAATTCTAATTGGCCAGTTCAAGCAGGATATAGCCCCATCTTGGAACATTTAATTTCAACATTCTACCATCAATTGTAAAGGAGGTAACTTGTGAAAGCATAGTAACCAGTTTTTGAGAGAACGGACTGTCACAGCAGACTTTAGAACATCCCGGAGATTCGATTTCAATCAGGTTATTTTGTGATACAGTATATCCGGCGGTGCAGGTGTTGATCTCCAGCTTCAGATTACAGAGGCCTGATTTACCAAACGTCAGGAATATCTTATTGGTTTCATCTTTAGGGTAGGGCACTGATTCGACTGAGAAAAAAGATTTTACTTCCCAGGTTGTTAAGAGTGTTGAATTTAATACCTCATTCTCTCTGCAGGAAATGAGAAAAACGATCAGATATACCGCCCACATTAAGGAGGTAATTTTCTTAGCTATCCGCGTTTTCATTTGATTTTAAAAAGTCTGCTTAAGGGGCTTATTTTTTTCGATAGAACAAAGATAACAATTTGAGTTATTTAGTCTGATCGAAAATAGTGTAAACATCAGGTAATTAAATTCTTTTTGGTTCTCTCCTTTAAATAACTCAGTTCAAAATTGATCAAAGTCACTATTGAAGTAATATAAATTGTACTTTAGAGTTTTAATTGGTTCAAGATGTATCAATTCCTCGATTCTGATTCTGAAAGAAAAGAAAAACGTTTGATTTGGGCAGTTAACCGTTCAGTGATGGAGAATATTGGTTTTACCCATAAAAATAGGGGACGAAAAAGTAAGAGTAACTGGAATTTATTCCTTTTTATTCTTAAAATCTTCGCTTTTCTATTGAGGATTCTCGGATATTACCAAAAAGGTTATGGTAATGCCAGGACGATAGTTGTGAATGAATTAACCTTGAGTTTTCCGAATCTTCCGGTAGCTTTTAACGGATTTCGAATCCTGCACCTATCTGATCTTCATATTGATAGTATCCCCGGATTTGCGGCATTGATTATTGATAAAGTACATCCTCTTGAATTTGATATGTGTCTTTTGACAGGCGACTACCGGCGTGATATCAATGGAAGCTTCAGTCATATTTTGAAACCGCTTCACATTTTATCAAAATACATACATGCTCCATATGGCACATTTGCAGTTCTTGGTAATCATGATACCTACCTGATGGCCGGGTATGAAAAGGAATCCGGAATGGAATTGCTCATTAACGAATCTGTTGAGGTCATCAAGGAAGGGCACAAAATAGTCGTAACCGGAACAGATGATCCGTTTAACTTTTATACCGAAAGTGCCCTGCTCTGCCTTGAGACCAAAGGATATGATTTCAAAATTGCGATGGTTCACACCCCTGAACTGGCAAACAAAGCATCAAAGAATAAATATGACCTTTATTTGTGCGGTCATACCCATGGAGGGCAGATCTGTTTAAAAGAGGGCACTCCGATCATCAGTCACCAGTTTGAAGGTAAACAATTCAACCACGGCCTTTGGAATATTGGAAAGATGACAGGCTATACCTCCCGGGGTGTCGGAGTCAGCGGAATACCGGTCAGGTTCAATTGCCCGGCTGAGGTTACATTAATAAAGGTCCTGAAAACCTGATGAACTTTCTTTTACAAAAAAATATTTTTCTGAAGCAAATGTTCCATTCCATTTTTTAAGTAAGTTTACTGAAATCTGAAATTTCTAAAAACAAATTATATTCACATGAAATCAAAAGATAAATTGTTCGTTGCACTTGGAATTATCTTTGCATTAATCATCGGTTTTATTATCGGGATCTCAGTTAATTCACAAAAGGTCGAAGAGAGCTTAGTCTTAGGCACCATAGGAAAGATTAATGATTTTAAAAAGGTTCAGAACGGTGAAGCTGATTTGAATCTGACGAATGAATTGTTATCAGATACAGCCAAACTCGAGGCGATGCAAAAGTATCTGTATTATTACTATGCGTTGACAGCAAAAATGGAACGAGACGTCAGATTTGCCATAAATGAGGCAAATGGTGTGATTCCGTTTAGAAATCTATACCAATTTGAAATCACTGCTCTTGCAAAATACGGCAAATCACTCACTGCTTCAAGAACCGATTTGCTTTTAGCTCTAAGGGCATGTCTGAGCCCGGATAAAACCGATCCGCTTTTGCTGGGAGAGTTGCTTAATCAGGCAAATAATACAATTGCCCGACTGAGTTTCAGAAATAGAACCATTATCAATTTTATCGACATTCTGGCTTCTTATACTTTATCCAATAAAGCGCTTAATTTGCATGGGCTTTACAGGGCACATGATTTGCTCACCTATAACGAATTTAACACTGCCTTCCATACTGAGGATAAAATGCTGACGAAGTCAACAGAAAAAAGGCAATTTCTGACTGACGTTAACAATAAGGAAGTTATTGATTCAATTGGTTTGAAGAGCAGCATAAAACAGGATATGGAGCGACTTGCGGCTCTCGATAAGGCTGTGGGTATAAGTGATGCGAAGAAACCAGGTATAGATCTGGAAAGCCAAAAACTGAATGAATATCTTCTTGATTCTGAGTAGATCTATACAGTATTTTATCCAGAAACTCACAGTACTTGGAGACTGACGAAAATAACTATACCACAACGCTTCTCTACAAGAATAGGATAGGCTGGCCTTTTGCGAATGATAACTATTCAATCAGACTGATTCGGATCCTTGACGGGCTTAGCATTTTTGATGAAAAACAGTTGAAGCCAGAATCAAAGGTAAAATCATATCAGTGTAATATGTTTTGACTAATTGATTATTTTATAACATTAAAAAAGGTTTTTTGTTATTAAAATTCATTAAAAATAGCCGTTTTCACTAAATATTGGTTAAACAAATTAATTATTGTAATGTTTGTTGCATTAATGTGTCAATAGATTCTATATCCTTGCACTTAGAATTGAGATGATTTATTGCGTTGAATTACAATTTAATATTTAACTGATAATGAAGACGAGTTTATTAGCTGCTTTTCTGACGATGATTGTCACTTCGGTATCGGCACAGAAATGGGAAACAAGTCTTGATGTTGCAAAAACCAAAGCTGAGAAGGAGGGGAAGAATATAGTGCTCACTTTTTCTGGATCTGATTGGTGTATTCCGTGTATGAAACTTGAAAAGAACATCTGGGAATCTTCAGAATTCATCGAATATTCAAAAGAACATCTGATTTTATTGCGGGCCGATTTCCCGAAAAAGAAGGTCAATGCATTGCCAAAAGAGCAGCAGGAACAAAATGATCGGTTAGCTGAAATCTATGATAAACAGGGACTGTTTCCCTACGTACTTGTACTGGATAAAAAGGGGCAGATCATGGGATCAACCGGTTTTAAGAATGTGAGTCCTAAAGAATATATTGCCTTACTTCATTCATTCGAGAAAAAATAGCCGTGAAAACACTCTTCCCACTCGTAATTCTTTTCATTTCAGTTGTCCTTCAGGCTCAGGAAAAGTATTCCCGCACACTTAAGTTGATGGGATGCCATTATGAGATTACGGTGATTGCATCAAGTGAAGCCGAAGGAAACAAATTTATTGACATTGCGGCAAAGGAAGTAACCCGTATTGAAAAATTAATTTCTGAATGGGATTCAACAACCCAGATTTCACATGTTAATTTTTATGCCGGGATCAGACCTGTAAAAGTGGATAAAGAGGTTTTTGATTTAATCGTTCGGAGTATTAAAATTTCAGAGTTGACCGACGGCGCTTTTGATGTCACCTGGGCCGCATTAAACCAGATCTGGAAGTTCGACGGGTCGATGAAACGATTGCCCACCAACGAGGAGGTTGCTGCCGCAGCTGCAAAGGTCGGATATAAAAATATTTTACTGGATGCTAAGAACCTGACGGTTTTTTTAAAGATAAAAGGAATGCGTCTTGGATTTGGAGGCATCGGTAAAGGTTATGGCGCCGACAAAGGCGCCGAATTATTAAAATCTATGGGCGTTCCCGGCGGCATTATGAATGCCTCAGGCGATATTACCGCCTGGGGGTACAACCCGATGGTAAACCATGGATGATAGGTATTACCAACCCGTTCAACAAGGAGAAGGTTTTTTCGTGGTTTCCGTATAACGGGAAATCAATAGGAACCTCGGGGAATTACGAAAACTTTGTGGAATTTGATGGGAAAAGGTATACCCATATCATCGATCCGCGAACAGGGTGGCCTGTTCATGGCATATCGAGCGTAACCATTTTCGGACCGAATGCAGAACTAGCAACTGCACTTACGAAGGCCATCTTTGTAATGGGTAAGGACGTAGGAATAAATCTTTTAAAGCAATTTAAGGGAATCGAATTTGTGGTTGTTGATGAGCAAGGCAAGATATATGAATCGGACAATGTAAAAATGTATCATCCTGGCCGTTAATTGAATAAATTTTTTAAATGAAAAACAGAGTTTTAATTTTATTGGTCGCTATGCTGATTCTATCCTCATGTGTAGCTGTAAAAGAGTATAAAAAAGTCTATCTGAACGATCCGGATATGAAATTGTCATCGCAGGAAAATGAGCGGTTTGAAAGCACTTTTCAGGTATACCGCGAAGGAGCTTCAGGAGCTAATGGGGGTAAAACAGGAGGAGGTTGCGGATGCAATTAAGTCATGATTTAAAAAAAACCTGTATAGGTTTAATCTTCACCATAGGATTACTTAAATCTGCAACAGCTCAGATTACCGATTCTACTAAAATTTACAAAAAGAGGGTACTTGAAAATACCGAAGTTGATCTTTTAATGAGCCTTTATAACCAGGACGGCGTCCATTCCCCTGTAAATGGTGGAATTGGAACAGAAAAACTTTCGGATAAAACCACGACAATTGTAATTAGTATCCCTTTAAATGCGGATGATGTATTAACTTTTGATGCTGGTATTTCTGCTTATACATCAGCATCATCCAGCAATATCAACCCGTTCATGAATTCATCCGCAACCACTTTGAAAAGTCTCTCTTTTGGAACCAGCGGGCTTAATGCAAGCGGAGCATCCAGTGGCAGCGGTACGGGTGGAAGTGGCAGTGGGGGTGGACCTCCTACACCTCAAAATGCGATTAATCCTGTTGGAACTCCATGGCTTGCTTCTACAGGAGCTTCACATGCCGAAAAATTAAAATCGGTTCTCACCAATTATAGCCATACCTCCGATGACCGCAACTTTATCTGGGGATCAAATGTGTCCTTCTCAAGCGAATTCACCTATTCGTCGTTTGGATTTGGTGGTAATGTCACTAGGTTGTATAATGAAAAGAATACAGAACTTGGTTTAAAGGGCTCAGTCTTTCTCGACTCATGGAAAAGTATTTATCCGACAGAGCTTAAGGAATATTTAAGAATAGGTCCTCAATTTCAATATTTTGGATATTTTTATGGTGTGACCATTTTGGATCAGGGAGGTGTTGCATCAACAGCATATCTTCCCGATGGATTTAAATCCTGGAGTCATACAGGCCGGGATTCCTATTCGTTATCTTTCTATGTATCCCAAATCTTAAGTAAAAGGTTTCAGGCAGCTCTCTTTTTTGACCTTGTTGAACAACAGGGGATGCTATCCACCCCTTATCATCGGATCTATTTTGTCGATAAACCAAACTATTATATTGGTAATGTCAGTGATATTGCACATTATACATCACCAGCCAATACCGGTGTTTATCAGTTAGCTGATGCAATTGAGACTTTACCCTCCACACGGTTCAAAGTTCCGCTTGGGGTGAGAATGAATTATTATATCAATGAAATGTTTGTTCTGAGGAGTTATTACCGATTTTATTATGACAACTGGGGACTAAAGGCCCACACTGTAAACCTTGATTTACCGGTTAAACTGAGTCGGACTTTTACCCTTACACCATCGTACCGCTTCTATTCACAAAATCAGGTTGATTATTTTGCTCCCTACGAGACCCATCTGTCCTCTGAACGATACTATACATCTGATTATGATCTGTCGAAATTTGTTAGCCGGCAATACAGTCTTGCATTAAATTATACCCAGATCTTTACCCAATTTAAAATCAAAGCTCTTGGTCTAAAAAATATTAATCTGAAATATAGCCATTATGAAAGAACTGATGGACTAAAAGCGAATATTTGGTCATTAGGTATAAAATTTTTGGGCGGTGAATAGCAGGTCAGTCTACCGATGCTACTCCCGGGATATTTTTTATGTTTAATCCTATGAATTGTTTATAATAAGGTTCAGAATATTTTTTCCATTTTCATAGGTATAATCTACATTTTGACACCTGGCAAGTATTATTCGTATCCCAATGTCATCCTTCATCGTTTCATCCTGAAATGGATTATAGGCTT
The DNA here is from genome assembly GCA_963675995.2 of Prolixibacteraceae bacterium. Classification (GTDB taxonomy): domain Bacteria; phylum Bacteroidota; class Bacteroidia; order Bacteroidales; family Prolixibacteraceae; genus JAAFHB01. The sequence continues at coordinate 2,219,248 of CAXXIY010000001.1, forward strand.
CGCCGGCACTTTCGCAGATTAAGCTTATGGCACTTATTTTCTCAGAATAGGAAAGCCTGAGTAGGGTGTTGCTGAAGTTCTTCAGGAGGAGCAGAAGCTCTTCCGCAATATGCAATGTGAATGAAGTAACTGCTGGAGTTAACATATGTTTTTCGCAAAACACCTGCATGGCAGCCTGTATGGCATATAAATCATAGTTTTCAGAAGTAAGTTGAAAATCAATACTTCGAATTCTGTTTATAAATTCTTTTGTTTTCTCTTTTTGAGGATGATCAAAAATTTCATCAGGTGTACCCTCCTCATAGATGATACCCTCATCCATATAAAAAATTCGGTTAGACATATTACGGGCGAACTCCATCTCATGAGTTACAATGATCATTGTCATCCCTTCTTTCGAAAGCCTTCGGATGACCGCTAAAACTTCACTGACCATGGTAGGATCCAACGCAGATGTAGGTTCGTCAAAAAGCAGGATTTCAGGCTCCATTGCCATGCACCTTGCAATCGCGACCCGTTGTTTCTGACCGCCGGAGAGTTCATCCGGGAAATTGTTTGCTTTCTCGGCCAATCCAACCAACTTCAGCAGACCCATCCCTTTTTCCAAAGCCTCCTTCTTTTTTTTTCCTAATAATTTAACAGGTCCGATAATCAGGTTTTCGATCACAGAAAGGTGTGCATACAGATTGAAAGATTGGAATACCATTCCCATCCGCTGACGTAATTTAGGAACATTGGTAGCTTTATCAAGTAATGGGATTCCGTCTATAAAAATTGAGCCGCCAGTAGGTGTTTCCAGCAGGTTAAGACAGCGAAGAAAAGTGCTTTTCCCGGTACCCGATGGGCCAATCAGAGAAATGATATCCCCTTTATTGATAGTGGCATTTACATCTTTTAAGACTACCAAATCCCCGTAATGCTTTGATAAATTGTTAATTTGTATCATTTCTTCGTTTCCTTTCTCAAACTTAAACGTTTTCTTTTTGGATCTACGCTAAATTCTATGTAATCGAGAACCAACGTTAAACCCCATGCAATAAAAATATAGATGATTGCTGCCATAATCAAAGGGAAAAAGGCATCAAAGGTTCTGCTTCGGATGATGTCGCTTGCTTTTGTCAAATCTTCTACGGCAATATATCCGACAACTGAAGTCATTTTTATCAGTGAGATAAATTCTCCTTTATAAACCGGCAACACATTCCTCAATGCCTGAGGCATGATGATGTGGATGAATGTTTGAATTTTTGTAAAACCACCGGCAATGCCTGCTTCGTTCTGACCTTTATCGATGCTTTCAATCGAGGTGCGGAACATTTCAGAAACATACGCTGCAAAATTGATCCCAAAGGCAATTACGGCGACAAAAACCGGATTTACATTAACTGAGGCAAAAACAATATAGTAGATGATCATTAATAATACCAATACCGGTGTGCCCCTGATGAGTGCAATATATATCCCGGCAAATAAATTGAATAATTTATTTTTTGACATCCGAAAAAAGCAGATTACCCCTCCAAGAATCGTTCCGGCAATAGCTGACAAAATGGAGATTACAATTGTTATCCACAACCCCTTCAATATCATTAGATACCTCTGCTCGTGAACGATATTATTGTAAAAGCTGTTTCCTAATTTTTTTAGGAAGGATTCAGGTCGGATTCCACCTTTCTCCTTATTTTCTGAAGAATGACTTACAGGTGATTTAAGTCCTATCCATTTCTCTTTTAAGATAAGGATTGTAGCGCCGGCAGAAAAGTAGGGATCGGAAAAATCAATTTGCTTTTTTCTTTCCTCCGTAATCATCATTGACGCTGAAATAACATCAATCTTGCCAGATACCAGTGAAGGTAAAAGACTCCCAAAGGGAATATCTGTCAAAACCAACTTCTTACCCAGCCAGGCAGCATATCGCATCGAAAGTTCCACATCAAACCCTTTCCATATTTGTCCTATTTTAGAGGTAAACGGAAGACCAATATCACTGACTACACCTACATTTAATTGACCGTTCAGGCTTTGAGAAGGTACATCGGGAATCACTGCGTCAGTTTGATTCATCCATCGGTCAACCATGGCATCGTATATACCGTTTGCCTTGATTATTTTAAGAAAATGATTGTATTTTGACCGTAATAAAGTGTCTTGTTTACGAAATCCTGCAGCAATATCAGTTGTGAATATATTCTTTTCCAGGATATCAAAATTGGGATTTTTACTGAAAATCTCCTTTACGGAAGTGTGGTCAACAAAAGCAGCATCCACCTTGCCTGCCTGAAGTGCAAGTAACATATCGGGCATTGTGTTAAAGGGATATAGTGATGCGTTGGGATAAGTTTTTGAAGCATAAGCGTCATGTATCGATCCCATCAATACCCCTAACTTTTTCCCGGACAGCAGCGATTTGGTGTCTGATTTTTGTTGACTGTCAACTCCCTTTTCGGAATTGGACTTCTTAACCATGGCTACCAGTCCGCCATTGTAATAACTTTTAGAGAATAGAACTTTTTTGGCTCTTTCCTCAGTGATTGAAATCCCGGCTCCAATCATCTCAACTTTACCGGAAATTAACGCAGGTAATAATGCTCCAAACTCAAGATTCACTATTTCGAGGTTTTTCCCCAGTTTCTGAGCGATGTATGATGCAAATTCTATGTCGAATCCAACGATATTCCGGTTTTGGTCAATATAGGACATGGGTTCTGTCAATGCTGCAGTACCAAATCGTATTGTTCCATTGGTTGGGTTTATTTTTATAAGTGGCATGGCCTTTGGAGGGCCCTGAGCAGGAAACCATCTGGAGGACATATCATTGTAAACCCCATTCCCTTTTATTTCATCTATTAAACTATCGATTACTTCTTTTAGTTTTAGATTCTCTTTGTCAACTGCAAATCCATAATTGTCGGGTAAAAGAAGTTCTGATAGAACAACCATTCCCTCTGTCTTTGCTGCGACATTTTGCAAAACCGGCTGGTCATATACCGTGGCATCCACTTTCCCACTTTGTACAGCTAATGCACAGTCGTAAACACTGTTGTAGTATTCGATCTTTGCATCAGGGAATCTTTTTAGGACAAATTTATCTGCAACAGTTCCTGTAGGTACAGCAAATTTCTTGCCCCCTTCCAATGCCGAAAGATTCGTAAATGTCGAAACGGTGTCACTGCATGATTCCTGAAGCACCAGGACGAGCAGCAAACTAAACAGTACTAATTTTTTCATAATGATTTATTCCGGAAGACAATGGCTAAGACTCAAGTTGCTAATTTACGGCATTCCTTTCAATTTTTAAAAGTACATTTTTTTTATACTGTTTGGTAATGTGAGATGGAATATTGTTTAAACCCGTTTTATGAAGTTTTCCAGGTGAAAAATACCGTAAGATTACCGGATGAGTCGCTATTGTGCTATTTTTGCACTATGGCGAAATTATATGATACATCCGTTCAAAAAGAAAAAGTGGTTATTGTCGGATTGATTACCGGCCGGCAGGATGAGAAACAGGCAAATGAATACCTCGATGAGCTTGATTTTTTAGTAGATACGTCAGGTGGCGAGGTTTGGGAACGGTTTGTCCAGCGATTGGATAATCCGAATACAGCGACCTTTGTAGGTAGTGGTAAGTTGAAGGAAATTGCTGATTTTGTCAGAGTTCATGCTATTGATGCTGTAATTTTTGATGACGAACTCACTCCGACACAAATCAGGAATTTAGAACCTGCACTTGAATGTAAAGTTCTGGACCGTACCAATCTAATACTCGATATCTTTGCCCAGCGGGCACAAACTGCCCATTCCAAAACTCAGGTAGAGTTAGCCCAATGTAAATATATGCTTCCGCGTTTAACACGTTTGTGGACGCATCTTGAAAGGCAACAGGGTGGGATTGGGACGCGCGGACCGGGTGAGTCACAGATCGAAACAGATAAGCGGATCATTCTCGACAGAATCTCGTTTTTAAAGGTTCAGCTGGAAAAGATCGACAGTCAGATGATGACTCAGCGGCGCAACCGCGGGAAGATGGTCAGAGTAGCACTGGTGGGTTATACCAATGTCGGGAAATCAACTATTCTGAACCTGATCAGCAAGTCGGATGTTTTTGCGGAAAATAAATTGTTTGCTACACTCGATACCACGGTCCGAAAAGTGGTCATTGGGAACTTACCCTTCCTGTTAACTGATACGGTAGGTTTTATCAGGAAATTACCCCATCATCTGGTAGAGTCTTTTAAATCAACGCTTGATGAGACCCGCGAGGCAGATCTGCTGATTCATGTGGTGGATATTTCCCACCCAGGTTTCGAATCACAGGTTGAAGTGGTGAATAAAACACTTGCAGAGATTGGAGCAGCGGATAAACCAATGATCTATCTTTTCAATAAAATTGATGCTTTCACCTATCTTGAAAAAGAAGAGGACGATCTTTTACCCTCAACGAAAGATAACATGAACCTTGAAGATTGGAAAAAATCATGGATGGGGAAACATGAGAATATTTCACTTTTTATCTCGGCCAAAGAGAAAATCAATATTGAAGATTTCAAAAAGGTAATCTATGAGGAGGTTAAAGGTATTCATATTAAGCGGTTCCCATTTAATGATTTCCTTTACCAGGTGTTTGATGAAGAGTAATTGATCGACAATTCTGCCAATTATCCTCAAATGGTATCGTTCTATAATTTTTCGATTTCCATCGCGTTTAAACCTTTAGCTTTGGAAATATCTGAATATGATACAGAGAGCTTCTTGAGTTCATGCGTAACCATAAAAATTGTAATTTCTTTACTTTGAATTTGGGGAGTTCTATAAAGACAAATTCAAATAAGAAAACTTTTCATGAGATGCAGATGTTCATATTTTTTTTAAGTCAATTCATTTTTCGATTCAAGATCACACATAAATATATCTCCAACATAAATATTCGAAAAAAAGCCGCCATTAGGGCAGCTTTTTTCGAATGGTAATATCCATCGCAGGTAAAGTTTTTTATTTTACGACTCCTTCTTTAATAAGATATTCTGCAATCTGAACAGCATTTAATGCGGCGCCTTTTTTAATCTGATCAGAGACTGTCCAGAATGCTAATCCATTGGGATTGGAGATGTCTTTGCGAATCCTTCCCACAAATACCTCATCCCGTCCGGCAAGCAGCAACGGCATTGGATATTCTTTTTTCGCGGGGTTATCAATCACGATTACTCCATCGGCATTTCCGAAAGCCGTTCTGGCATTTTCGAGGGAAATTTCCTTTTCTGTTTCAACCCAGATAGCTTCAGAATGAGCCCTAAGAACAGGAACACGTACCGCTGTCGCACTCACCATAACATCGGAATGCATGATTTTCCGGGTTTCGTGAAACATCTTCATCTCCTCTTTGGTATAATCATTATCTGTGAATACATCGATATGAGGAATGAGATTTTGAACAAGCTGATAGGCAAATTTAGATACAGTGGGCTCTTCTCCGGCAGCAACCTGAACCGTCTGTGCCTCTAGTTCATCCATTCCTGAGGCTCCTGCTCCGCTTGCACTCTGATAGGTTGCAATATGAACTTTTTTGATATGTGAAATATCCTCAATGGGTTTTAAAGCGACAACCAGCTGTATGGTGGTGCAGTTGGGATTGGCAATAATCCTGCGAGGCATATTTTTAGCATCTACAGCATTTACCTCGGGTACAACCAGCGGAATATCTTTCTCCATACGGAAAGCGCTGCTGTTATCAATCATTACCGTTCCAAATTTTGTAATCGTTTCTGCATACTCTTTTGAGATCCCTGCACCTGCCGATACTAAGGCAATATCAATGCCTTTAAAATCATCGTTATGTTGTAACTCTTTGACGAGTAGTTTCTTCCCTTTAAAAGTGTATTCTCTTCCAGTGCTCCGTGCCGAACCAAATATAATTAGTTCATCAAGCGGAAAATTGCGTTCATCCAGGACGCGAAGGAACTCTTGTCCTACTGCGCCGCTAACACCAACTATTGCTATTCTCATATTGCTTCAGAATTAATAACTAAATAATGCAAACTCCGATTAATTGTTCTATTCGTTTGTCAGGGCAAAAATATTCATTTTTCTTAATAATTTGTGAAATATGGATAAAAATATTTACGAATTTATTTTTTGTCTGCTATTTTTTGCACCATATGAAAGCAAATAGAATGTTATGTTCAATTGTATGCCTCTTTGAAGACGACATTTTTCAGCTCTTAATTACCCTCAAAATCGAAAAGGACAAATGCCAGTTTAATTTGGCTCTGTCAGGGCATTTGAATACAATTTAAATTAACACTGGTAACAGAAACCCCATAATTGCTTTTTGTCATCCATAGAATACTTAAATTTTATTCTCTTTCCCCTTTTATCATACGGGTTTTGCCATTGATATCCTTTTTCAGAATGATATTTGTAAATTGTTTTGAGACTAATAATTCAGCAGTTTCGTTCCCGAATTTCTCATTAATTTCCAGATAAAGATGGCCACCCTGCTTTAGCTTTTCAATTGAGAGATCGGCAATGGCACGATAGAAGATCAAAGCATCTTTATCCGGTACGAAAAGGGCAATATGTGGCTCGTAATCAATAACATTTTTAAACATCAAAGTTTGTTCCGAATGGGTTATATAGGGTGGGTTGCTCACTATAATATCATATTTCCTGCGAGTTGAAGGATAGATTGACTTAAGGATATCGGCATAGCAAAAGTCTATATCTACGCGATTTTTTGCGCCATTTTCTTTTGCAACCAGCAAAGCATCCATCGAGATGTCCCATCCATCAGCAACTGATCCGGGCAGATTCTTCACTAAAGCTATCGGGATGCAGCCGCTACCTGTCCCAATATCCAGAATAGATGGTGTCATTTTTTTGTAATCACTAATAATCCAGTCAACCAATTCTTCGGTTTCGGGCCGGGGGATTAGAACTGAAGGATTCACTTTAATGACTGAGCCATAAAATTCTGTCTCTCCTAAAATGTACTGTATTGGTTCAAATTGGATTAAACGGGTTAAAATCTCTCTGATTTGAGCTAAATTTGCGGCAGAAATTGTCTCAGACTGATTCAGATGAAACTGAAGTCTGGATAGTCCGCAAACTTTTTCGAAGATCAGCCGACTAATCCCTTCAATCTCTTGTTTGCTGTAGAATGGAGAGAGACTATCGGTGATTATTTTTTTTGTTTCAACCATTTTTTTTACAAAGATATACAAAGCGGATGATGAGACAGCTTTTTGATGTTGATGAAAAGTATATGTTGCGTGCGATAGAACTGGCACGTCTGGGGATGGGGAATGTTTCTCCGAATCCCATGGTCGGAAGTGTAATTGTACATAATGGGATCATCATCGGGGAGGGATATCATCACGAATTTGGGAAGGGTCATGCGGAGGTATATGCAATTAACAGTGTGAAAAACAAGGAGCTGTTGAGAGAGTCAACCTTATATGTTACCCTTGAACCCTGTTCTCATCATGGAAAGACCCCGCCTTGTTCTGATCTGATTCTTCACTACGGGATTCCAAAGGTGGTCATTGGCACCCTCGATCCTTTTGAACAGGTTGATGGACGGGGGATCGAAAAACTCCGAAAAGGCGGGTGTCAGGTATTCGTAGGCTATATTGAAGAGAGATGTATCGAATTGAACCGACGGTTTTTCACTTTTCATCGAAAGAAAAGACCATATATTATTTTAAAATGGGCCCAAACCGCCGACGGATTTATCGATATTGACCGGACTCATGAGTATTATGGCCAACCAACCTGGATCACAAATGATCTTTCCCGAATTGCCGTGCACAAGATGAGGGCCGACGAAACTGCAATTATGGTGGGTACCAATACCGCCCATAAAGATAATCCCTCTTTAACGGTGCGGGAGTGGAGTGGCAGAGCCCCTTTAAGACTTGTGATTGATCGGGCATTGAGACTCCCGGCAGAACTTTCGCTGTTCGACCGTAGTGTGCCAACTGTTGTCTATACTTCAGAGTTGTTCACAAGCCTGGAGAATCTTGAATACAAAAGACTTTTATTTAATGGGCATGAAGTGGAACAGATCCTCGGCGATTTGCACGAAAGAGGCATTGTGTCACTGATTGTCGAAGGTGGCGCGATGCTGCTAAACTCATTTATCCAAAAAGATATATGGGATGAAGCCAGGATATTTATCGGAAAGAGTAACTTTTACAATGGGGTAAAATCCCCTGATTTTGATGGTGTTATGGTTAAATCAGAGGAGTTGGATGACAGTTGGATGTTTGTGTTTCAGAAAGCTCAAAAAGAATGAGATCTTAAGCTTCCCTGATCATTTATCTTTGTTTACCAGGGAAGCTCAAGAACCAGATATTACCTTCATTTGATATAATTTATTTTTATTATCAAATGGAAATTCCGCTAGGCGGGATGAATGAGGATGATGATCATTCTCATTTTACGATTCTTTAATCATGGATAAATCATCGGGTTGAAATCGATAGATTATCGTCAGGGCAACGTCGCAAAAGGGTTATCCTATTGTTCTCCAGTTCACGGTAACCCTGATCATAACAAAAATAGTTGACCTGACTTGATCTGGTAATACTTGTGCAAGTAAAATAATCGAACCGATATCCTTTTTTCTGTAACTCACTTTTTGAAGTGGAGTTTTTCCCGGCAGCGTTAAAAGCAGAAAGGATAATATAATTCTTTCTCAGGATACGGTTAACAGAGTTGATCACATTTTGGGATACACTATACAATTTATTGTTGTATGCGCTGCGACATTGATCACTGCAAAACTTTTGGTCGGCGCGACCTCTTAGCTGTTCATAGCATTCAAGACATTTTCGATTTTCCATAATAAAAATAATTGGGAGGTTGGTTTAATAATTTTACTTGAAAATTCAAAGAAAGAACGATCGTAATATTAATTCACTAAGATACAAAAAAATATTTGATTATAAACAGATATATCCGATTATAAACGTTTTTTTCCGATTATAACCGAATATAAACGGAAATATCCGATTGTTAACCGGCTTTCACCTCAAGTACACATTAAATTTGTGTGGTTAATTGAGTTTTTTAACTCAACAAACAAATTAAGGTCTGATTTTTATAACCAAATGATGAAAGATATTTTAATAATTCAGAAATACTTTCCCGATTTGTCTCCGGTACAAATTTGTCGCTTTGAAAAAATGTCGGCGCTCTATCGGAAATGGAATAAAGAAATTATTGTAATTCCACGAAAAGAGATTGATTCACTTTATGAAGAACACGTGTTGCATTCACTTGCTATCGCTAAAATTATTAACTTCAGTCCAGGAAGCCGGATTCTTGATGTCGGCACAGGAGGTGGATTCCCTGGAATTCCACTTGCAATTTTATTCCCCTCGTGCCATTTTGTTCTGATCGATTCGATGCAAAATAGAATTGGAGTAGTTAGGGATGTAATTGGAAATCTCGGAATAAAAAATGTTACGGCAATTCGTGTAAGGGTGGAAGACGTATATGATAAGTTTGATTTTGTAACTTCAAGGGCTGTGGCAGCATTTCCCAAATTTGTGGGTTTAGTAAAGAAGAATATATCGCGCAATTCGCGAAACACACTTCCTAATGGAATAATCTATTTAAAGGGGGGGGATTTCGAAGATGAGATAATCGATTTTAAGAAAAAAGTTGAGGTGAACGAGATAACCAGGTTCTTTGCCGAACCTAGCTTTCAAACTAAAAAAGTAGTTTATTTACCGGTCTAAAATAATTTTTTTGCCCTATTGCCCACGAACTTCGGACTCGCCATTCGCATATCCAAAACCAATTCTTTAAGGGATCTGACCGTTGAATGTGAACATTATTGCAAGATCTTTCAGCACTTATTTTATTCATAAATTGAACGGGTGATAATTCGGGGGGGAAAGATATTGTACTCTTTAAATTCCAATTGTTTTTACAAGCAGGGAAAAATCATAATTGTACCGGTGGTCACCTGGCAATTTGTTGATGACGATATCTTTATTCTTTATAGGTGTGTTTTTTAGTACTTTTTGCTCGTCATTCCCAAAGGTACAGACAACAGGAAAAAGTGCCCGATTAATTTCGGGCCCTACTTTGTATCTTCGGTTGACATTCTCACTGTCACTAACCAAATCACTCAATTTGATTACAAAATCGGTACTGGCTGAAGGTGAAATCAGCGCGATTTTTTTTATTTTATGTTGCAATTCTGACGAGACACGACTGGGAAGAAAGCTCGCCACATCTGCCCCGAAAGAGTATCCAACGATTATCAATGAGGATTTCTTCCATTTTTCAAGGTAATAATTCGACAGCTTTTCGATAGCTACGGCAAATGTATCCGGGGATTTTTCACTCCAGAAATATTTCCGGCTATTTAAGGCGACAACGCCATAGTCCTCTTTCTCAATTTCTTTCACCATTTGCTGATTAAAGCTGTTCCAGCCGCCGTCGCCTGTAATATAAATCACCAAAACTTCACTATTTCCCCGTGACAGTGATACCTGCAAAGGCAGATCAGCTATCGGGTTCACCTCCTGGGCTATAAGTGTTGAAAGGTTGAATATCAACCCTATAATGCAAGTGTTTATTATTCGTTTGAACACTTTTTCCCGCATAATTCTTTTCAAAGTCTGATAATTAGAATAGAGTAAAAGATCAATATTTAATAAAATACATGTGCAAATGTAGAACGAATTTGTACATATACTTTAGGTTTTGCATTTATATTTTGCCTGACCATTGCTCTGATTAATTGCTATTTTTGTAGTTCAAATTTTAAGGATGAGGCACAAAAAGTGGGTAGTATACCTTGCAGTTGTTTTTGCCATGATTTTCTGGTCGTTTTCATTCGTTTGGGTGAAAGAGGTTTACGTCGCTTATGGTCCGTTAACCACCGTTTTTTTTAGGCTGATCATTGCAACCATGCTGATGTTGTTGTATGGATTCTTCAGCAGGAAACTATTAAAAATACACAGGCAGGACTATCGTACTTTTCTGCTGTTGGCATTTTTCGAACCTTTTCTCTATTTTATGGGTGAAAGTTTTGGTTTAAAATATGTCTCCAGCACAATGGGGGCAATCATCATTGCCACTATACCATTATTTTCGCCAATAGCCGCTTCCAGATTTCTTGATGAAAAACTCTCGTTCCGCAATTTTGCCGGAATTATACTTTCGTTTATAGGTGTTGGAATTGTTGTATTTGATGATGCGCAAAACTTTATCTTCTCACCGCTCGGTATTGCACTAGAGTTCCTGGCAGTGTTTTCAGCCATAGGGTATACGGTGGTTTTGAAAGATTTGTCCCGTAAATACAACTCCACAACGATAATCACCTATCAGAATTTTATAGGGATCTTTTTCTTTTTTCCCTTCTGGCTTATCTTTGAAAGTAATACATTGCTCACAACTTCTTTTAATTCTCACGCATTTATTGCGATTGTCAAACTAGCTGTTTTTGCCTCCTGCCTTGCTTTTATCCTTTTTACGTACAGTCTTAAAAGTCTGGGGATGAATAATGCCAATATTTTTATCAATATAATACCGGTCCTGACTGCCGTTTTTGCATGGTATATCCTTGATGAACCGCTTCCTCCCAGAAAGATCGTTGGAATCGTGGTGGTCATTGCAGGTCTCTTTATTGCTCAGGTCAAAATGAGAAAATTTATAGCCAGATTGGTTTCAATTCAACAAGATGGAGGCAGATAATAAGAATATTAAAGTTCTGGCCAAACAGAACCAGGAGGAGACAACCATTTTCTTCAATAAGCTGAAAAGGAAGAAACCTAAGCAACTCGACGATATTACACACCGGCTACATGATAAAGTGTCGGATCAGTTCGATTGCTTATCTTGCGGTAATTGTTGTAAATCAATTAGTCCACAGATTACCGGAAAGGATATCGAACGGATTGCGCACCGACTGAAGATGAAAGAGGTCGATTTTATTTCAAAATACCTCCATATAGATGAAGATCAATGGTATGTCTTTAATGAGACGCCATGTCCATTTCTGATGTCAGACAATTTTTGCATGATCTACGAGTTCAGACCTAAAGCCTGCCGCGAATATCCACATACCGACCGACGCAGGTTTTATCAGCTACTTGACCTTACGATGCGAAACCGTGAAATTTGTCCCATCGTGTATGATGTGGTTGAACGGCTAAAGAAGGAAGATTTTGGTTTGAGATAGGTTATAAATCAGATACCTATGAAAAATAGAATTGCAAAATTGAAATTGTAAAACACAAATTGCAAAATTATGAAGGTACTCCTTCTTATTTTATTCTTCATCGTAATGTTTTTTAATCAGGGTGTCTGCCAGATTGGGGGGGAAGGCGTTTACAAGTTTCTTGGTCTTACCAATTCTGCGCGTGTAGCAGCCCTGGGCGGAACTCAGGTAGCCTTTGCCGATAATGACCTTAATCTTACCTTTTATAATCCATCGCTTCTGTCAGATTCGATGAGGAATCAACTATCAGTTAATTATGTGAGTTACCTTGCGGGTATTGGAGTGGGATATGCCTCCTTTGCCCCTGAGCTGAAAGGGAGGAATGCCTTTGCTGCAGGTATACACTTTATTAATTACGGCACTTTTAATGGGGCCAGTGAAACAGGGGAGCTTACAGGCAGCTTCAAAGCGGCTGAATATGCACTTAATTTTTATTTTTCCCGAATATTAACTTCCCGGTTCAAGGTAGGAATTAACGTCAAACCTATTTTTAGCTCCTTCGAAAGTTATCACTCTGTTGGATTGGCTGCAGATCTTGGCATCACTTATGTTTCGAAAGATCAGTATTCGGTTATTGCACTTGTCATAAAGGATTTGGGCAGTCAGATAACCACATACTACGATAACGGGAATCGCGAGCCACTTCTTTCAAATGTGCAGCTAGGTTTTTCCCAACGTCTTAACCAAGCGCCTGTAAGGTTTTATGCCACACTCGACCATCTGAATAATTGGGATTTAGCTTATGAATATCTTTCAGGAGATCAACCTGTGATGCAACCTGAAAATTTTACTTCGACGCTATTGCGCCATTTTATATTTGGGGGTGAAATTTGTCCCGGTCAGCATATAACCCTTCGGTTCGGCTATAATTACCGGCGCCAGAAAGAACTTGCCGTCGATGCACGTCCCGGACTTGTGGGGTTTTCAGCTGGTTTGGGAGTCAAATTTTCGAAGTTTAGTCTCAATTACGGGATCGCAAGCTACCACCTGGCTGCAACCGCTCATTATTTCTCACTATCGACCAGCCTCTCCCAGTTTATCCATTAAACGTTATCTTTGCCCCAATATTAAAAAATGGGAAATGTCGGATAGCATCAAAAAAATAATTATCGCGATCGATGGGCACTCCTCCTGCGGAAAGAGTACCGTAGCAAAGGAGGTTGCGAAAAAACTGAATTATATCTTCATCGACTCGGGAGCAATGTACCGTGCTGTTACTCTCTATTGTTTGCGAAATAATATAATAGAAAAAGGGAAAGTAAATATTTCCCGGTTAAAAGCCAGTCTTGACAATATTAAAGTCAGTTTTAAATATAATGTGGAGACCAAACACAACGATATCTGGCTTAACGGAGAGAATGTTGAGGGTGAAATCCGGTTGCTTGCTGTATCCCAAAATGTTAGTCCTGTGTCAGCAGTGGCAGAGGTCCGCTATTTATTGGTTGCCCTTCAACAGGAGATGGGTAAGTCGAAAGGGGTTGTAATGGATGGACGTGACATCGGAACAGTCGTTTTTCCTGAAGCTGAACTCAAAATATTTATGACAGCCAATCCTGATGTAAGAGCGAAACGACGGTTTGATGAGCTTACTGCTAAAGGTGAAGAGGTAAGTTATGGGGATATCAGAGCCAACATTATTGAGCGTGACCGATATGATGAATCCCGAAAGGAGAGTCCATTGCGAAAGGCAGATGATGCTATTGTTCTTGATAACAGTTATATGACAAGGGAAGAGCAACTGGAATGGGTGCTCAATCATGTTGACAATAATTTGAAATAGAAATGATCATTGAGGTTGATAAGAATTCAGGATTTTGCTTTGGAGTGGTTGAGGCTGTCAGGAGAGCGGAGGAAACACTTCAACAAAAGCAACAGCTATATTGTCTGGGTGATATTGTACATAATGAGGCAGAGGTCAAGCGCTTGTCCAATAAGGGATTAATTACAATTAACTATGAGCAGTATTTTAAAATGAAAGATACAACTGTATTGTTGCGTGCTCATGGTGAACCACCTTCAACTTACGAATATGCCCGGCAGAATAACATCCAACTGATCGATGCTACCTGTCCGGTGGTACTTAAATTGCAGCAGCGAATTCATACCGTCCATCAATCGGAACAAAGTGGGAACAGACAGGTTGTCATTTATGGAAAGAGAGGACATGCCGAGGTTAACGGACTTGTTGGTCAGACTGATGGCACTGCGATTGTGATTGAGAATCCTTCCCAACTGGATTACATCGATTTTAATCGGCCAATTGAGCTTTATTCTCAAACAACCAAAGATCTGGATGGCTTTAATCAACTTGCTGCCGAAATAAAGCGAAGAAGCCTGAATGCATCTGTGAAAATTCATGATACTGTTTGCCGTCAGGTTGCAAACAGGATTCCCGGCATAAGGAAGTTTTCTGCCCGTTTCGAGCTTATTATTTTCGTGAGTGGGTTGAAAAGTTCGAATGGAAAGATGCTGTTTGACATCAGCAAAACGGTGAATCCCAACACTAAATTTATCTCTTTAATTGAAGAAATAGACAAGCAGTGGTTTAATGGCATTGGATCGGTTGGGATTTGTGGTGCAACTTCTACACCAAATAAGCTGCTTGAAGATGTTGCTGAGGCTGTTCGTCAAATGACCAGGTGAAAATTGTAGTAAATTTAACGATAAATTTCACCTCTGTATTTTTTTCCCTGTTACATTTGCATTGATTAAAACAAATAATTATGAGTAAGGAAATTAGGATCTCGATGCCCGATGATTATAACGATAGTCCAATAAAGAAGATTGGGGTTTTGACCTCAGGGGGTGATGCCCCGGGGATGAATGCCGCAGTACGTGCGGTAACCCGCACCTCCATTTTTTACGGCCGGGAGGTTGTGGGAATTTTTCATGGTTATAAGGGGTTGATTGATAACACCTTTAAGCCACTTGCGTCAGATGATGTCAGTAATATTATACAGTTGGGTGGAACAATTCTTAAAACTGCCAGAAGTAAGGAATTTCGTACTTTTGAAGGGAGAGAAAAGGCCTACCAAAATCTGAAAAATGCCGGAATTGATGCCTTGATTGTCATTGGAGGCGATGGAACCTTTACCGGAGCGCGAATCTTTGCACAAGAGTTTGGCTTTCCGATTATAGGTATTCCCGGAACGATTGATAACGACCTGTTTGGTACTGATTTTACAATAGGTTATGACACAGCACTCAATACAATTATTGAGGCAGTAGATAAAATCCGTGATACAGCAACCGCTCATGAACGTCTTTTCTTTATCGAAGTGATGGGACGTGATGCCGGCTTCCTGGCATTGAATGGTGGAATCGCTTCAGGTGCCGAGGCTGTTTTGATTCCTGAAACCGACACCGACCTGAAAACCCTGGAACGATTGATCAAATCGGGTTATCGGCAAAGTAAAAACTCCTCTATTGTTTTAGTTGCAGAAGGGGAAAAAGCTGGTGGAGCATTCAATATTGCCCGGCAGGTTGAACAGGATTACCCGCAATATGATGTAAGGGTGACGATTCTCGGACATATTCAGCGTGGCGGATCGCCTACTGCTTCAGACCGTATTCTGGCAAGCCGACTGGGTGTTGCAGCCGTTGAAACCCTGCTCGATGATCAGCAGAGTGTAATGGTCGGAATAGAGAATGATCAGATTTCACTAGTACCATTTAATAAGGCAATCAAATACGACAAGGAGATGAACCGGAAATTATTCGATTCTATTCAGATATTATCTTCATAAATTTAAATCCTTTAAAAGAAAATCCCGGAAGTCTCTGATTTCCGGGATTTTCTTTTTTTATAAAGAGGATAGTTAAAAGGAGTATAAATGAATCTTGTTTTTCCGATCTGATTCTTGCTTTTCAAGGCTTACCAGTCAACTGGTCTGATCAAACTTTTAAAATCTGAATTAATAATTATATTGCGCACGTTAAAAAGAATAAAATCACACTCTTAAATTTATGTATATGAAGAAGATTTTCGCGATTGTTGCTGTTTTCACGGTGTTGACTATACTGTTTATAGGATGTGATCAGAAAAAAGAGAAGGGATGGATTCAATTATTCAATGGGAAGGATCTGAATGACTGGGATATTAAAATCAAAGGTTTCCCGCTGAATGTAAATTACAATAATACCTTCCGGGTTGAGGATGGCCTATTAAAAGTAAGATATGATCAATATAAAAATTTTGATGAACATTTTGGTCATATTTTTTATAAGCACCCTTTCTCACATTATAAAATCAGGGTTGAATACCGTTTTGTTGGCAATCAGACTCCCGGAGGTCCGGGCTGGGCTTACCGTAACAGCGGAATCATGATTCATGGTCAAAGTGCTGAGAGCATGGAGCTGAATCAGGATTTCCCGGTATCGATTGAAGCGCAGCTGTTGGGAGGAAACGGGAAAGACGAACGGCCAACACTCAATGTTTGTACACCGGGCACTAACGTGGTGGTGAACGGTAAGCTTATCCTGGATCATTGCATTAATTCGATCTCTAAAACTTACCATGGCGACCAGTGGGTTACTGCTGAGGTTGAGGTTCAGGGCGATTCCATTGTTCGTCATAAGATCGATGGGAAAACGGTTATGGCCTATACTCAGCCCCAATTGGATGAACGCGATCAGTATTATACTAAATTACTACCTCCCGATAAAAATAAACTTCTGAAAAAAGGGACCATCTCGCTGCAGTCAGAGAGTCATCCGGTCGATTTTCGCAAAGTGGAATTACTGAATCTGGGTGAGGAGTGCGAAAGCGACACCAATAAGAAAAATCAGTAAAAAATGTGTGCAGTATTATAATTTTAAAACGTAGATCCAAGTCATGATTAAATATAGTAAGATCCTGTTATTGCTTGTTCTGAGTGTCTTTTTTCTGGTTTCGGAAGCCAGAGTAACCCTCCCCAATCTTTTTACCAATCATATGGTATTGCAACGGGAGATGAAGATTCCGGTCTGGGGAAAAGGTGCTTCGGGCGAAAAAATTGTAGTATCCCTCGGATCCAATATGGCTGAAACCACGGCTGATGCTACAGGTAAATGGATGGTTAAACTGAAACCGATGAAGTCGGGCGGTCCTTATAATCTGAAGGTTAAGGGAGAAAATGAACTTGAATTTTCAGATGTCCTTTTGGGAGATGTTTGGATTTGTGCAGGTCAGTCAAATATGGAGTTACCTGTTCGAAGAAGCACAAACAGCAAAATTGAGATCGCAAATTCGGCCAATCCTCAGATAAGATTGCTAACGGTTGACCATCAGGCAAATGCCGACAGTACCCGCAATAACGTAAATGGGGTATGGTTTGAATGTAATCCTGCTAATGTGGAGGGTTTCTCAGCAGTGGGCTACTTTTTTGGCAGGACACTTGAGAAGGAACTTAATGTTCCGATCGGCCTGATCGACATCGGATGGAATGCCACCAGAATTGAAGCCTGGACCAGCCGGGAGGCATTAATGCGTCTGGAAAGCGGAAAAAAAGAGGTGTCGACTTATGAACGTTCGGCGCCACAGGATGATCTTAATTCGATGAAAAATTATGAGGAGAAATTAATACAGTATAAAGTGGCTGTTTCTAAAGGGAATACAACTATCGAAGTACCCGAAAGACCGAGGCCAGCAAGGAGAGTCCCTTCTTCAGTGGGTTCTCTTTATAATTATATGATCTCTCCATTGATTCCCTATGGGATAAAGGGGGTGATCTGGTACCAGGGAGAAGCGAATGCCAAATCTGCAGAAAGTGCCCTCGAATACAGGAAACAACTTCCTAATATGATTAAAAACTGGAGAGATGACTGGGGACTGGGAGATTTTCCATTCATTTTCGTGCAGCTTCCAAATTTTCAATCGACCGGATTTTGGCCGTTAATGAGGGAATCGATGTTGAAAACCTATCTTTCGGATAAGAAAACAGGTATGGCTGTAACCATTGATATCGGACATAAAACTGATATTCACCCTTCAAATAAACAGGATGTCGGTTACCGGTTAGCTTTACAGGCGCTCAATATCGCCTATAAAAATAGAAATATGGTAAGTCAAGGACCTGTATTCAAGTCTATGAAGATAAAAAATGGAAAAGCAATACTTTCATTTGACCATATCGGAAGTGGACTGAAAACAAAACAAAATGTGCTTAAAGGGTTCAAAATCGCAGGAAGCGATCAGCATTTCTATGACGCATGTGCAACCATTATAAATGACAAGGTTATGGTTTCAAGCAGCAAGGTCATTGCTCCGGTTGCGGTCAGATATGGCTGGGAAGATTATCCTGATTGCAGTTTATACAACATGGAGAATTTACCGGCATCACCTTTTCGTACAGATAACTGGAATAATTAGAGCTTAAAATTGCATGTGAGTCCAGAAAAGAAGATGTTTAAAGTATATCATCTTTTTTGGCTTTAAGCTCTTCGGACTGAAAATCATATATTTCTCTCTGACTTGGGGTGTTGCCCCGAGTTAGAGGCTCCCTGCCCTTCAGGCAGTCTTTAACCTGATAACATTACGGTATTAAAAATAAATTGTATGCACATGAAACGAGCTTTGCAATCCTGTTTAATCTTCCTGTTCATTTCCCTTTCACTGGTTGACAGTAAGATTTTTGCGCAAGAAGTCATCACCTACAAAAATCCAAATCTTCCCATCGATCAGCGGGTTGAAGATCTCCTTTCGCGGATGACGCTCAAAGAAAAATTCTGGCAGATGTTTCTGATTCCTGGTGATCTTAGCGATGGAAAAGAACGATACAAAGATGGTGTTTTTGGTTTTCAGGTAGCAGCTAAGCCCCAGTCAGAAAATGCTGCCGGGCAAATGTTGAATTATGCAGCAGGCACAAATGGTGCGGAAACGGCTAAATTAATTAACGAAATACAGGAGTTTCTGGTGAAGGAGACCCGTCTGGGTATCCCAATGATTCCGGTTGATGAGGCCTTGCACGGTCTGGTACGTGAAGGGGCAACCGCCTTTCCCCAATCCATTGCACTGGCTGCTACATTCGATACAACGCTTATGGCTCAGATTGGTGAGGCTGTTGCAAAAGAGGTGAAAACAAGGGGGCTAAGAGATATCCTGTCTCCGGTTATCAATCTTACGACAGATGTGAGATGGGGCAGGACGGAAGAGACGTATGGGGAAGATCCTGTACTGAGCGCTATGATCGGGGTATCGTATATCCGCCAGTTTGAGAAAATGGGAGTCATTACCACACCAAAGCACTTTGTTGCAAATGTGGGCGATGGCGGAAGGGACAGTTATCCGATCTATTCCAGTGAAATGGCGTTGGAAGAGGGAGTACTTTATCCGTTTAAGGAGGCCTTTTTGAATGCCGGTTCCCGTTCGGTGATGACCTCCTATAATTCTTTAAACGGTACGCCATGCACTGCAAATAATTGGTTGTTAAATAAAAAGCTGAAGGAGGAGTGGGGCTTCAAAGGGTTTGTGATCTCAGATGCCGGGGCAACGGGTGGCGCGAATGTGCTTCACTTTACAGCTGCCGATTATGCAGAGTCAACAAGAAATGCCATCGAAAACGGATTGGACGTCCTCTTCCAGGGTTCTTATGATCATTATCCGCTGTTCTGGAAAGCGTTTGAAACCGGTATGATCTCACAAAAAACAATCGATAACGCTGTTCGGCGGATACTGCGGGCTAAGTTTGAACTGGGACTGTTCGAAAATCCTTATGTTGATCCTGAACAGGCGAAGATATGGAACAATCATCCCTCACACCGTGCTTTGGCATTAAAAGCCGCTGAGGAGTCAATCGTTCTGTTGAAAAATGACAAAAATATATTACCCATTTCATCGAAAGTTAAATCGATTGCCTTAATTGGCAGGGATGCCGGGGAGGCAAGGTTGGGTGGATATAGCGGACCTGGAGTGAACAAGGTTTCCATTGTGGATGGAATCAGGAAATTCACCGGTGGGAAGGTTAAGATTTCTTATACTGCAGGAGGTGAACGGAAAGTTGATCATTTCTCAAATGTTCCGTCCGAAAATTTATCCTGTATGGAGAATGGCAAATCAGAAAAGGGGCTCATTGGTGAATATTTCAGCAATCCCAAATTTGAAGGAACCCCGGCCATGACAAGACGGGATGGGACGATTGCTTTTGGATGGACCCTATTCTCGCCGAATCCAAAAATTCCATACGATTGGTTTTCTGCCCGTTGGGTGGGGAAGTTAAAAGCGCCCCGTACAGGTAAAATTCAGATTGGCCTCAGGGGGAATGATGGTTACCGGCTTTATCTCAATAATCAGCTTGTGTTAGACTGCTGGAGGAAACAATCCTTCGGAACCCATACCGTTTCCTATAATTTTGTGAATGGGAAAGAGTACGATATTCGACTTGAATATTTTGAAACGGCTGGGAATGCCCGATTAAAACTGGTATGGGATGCCTCAGATAATGATGCTGTTCTTAAAGAAAATATCGCCAAAGCGGTAAGCCTGGCACGAAATTCCGATCTGGCAGTTGTGGTGGCAGGTATCAATGAAGGGGAATTCTCTGACCGCGCAATGTTATCATTGCCGGGAAACCAGGAGGAATTGATCCGGGAGGTTGCAAAAGCCGGAAAGCCAACGGTGGTATTGCTCGTCGGAGGTAGCGCAGTTACGATGTCGGATTGGATGGAGCAGGTGGATGGTATTGTTGATGTCTGGTATCCTGGGGAAGAGGGAGGCAATGCTATTGCCAAAATACTTTTTGGCGAATGTTCCCCTTCGGGACGGACTCCAATTACCTGGCCATTAAATGAGGCGCAACTCCCACTGGTTTACAATCATAAACCCACAGGACGCGGTGATGATTACAATAATCTGACCGGTCAACCCCTTTTCCCGTTTGGATTTGGATTGAGCTATACCTCTTTTGAATATTCAGACCTTGCTTTTGATAAGAAAGAAATTTCTTCATCTGATTCATTCAAAGCCACTTTCAAAGTTAAAAACACCGGGAAATATGATGGTGATGAAGTCATTCAGCTCTATATCCGTGATGTGCTGGCTTCGGTGGCGCAACCTATCATTGCCTTGAAAGATTTCCAGCGCATCCATTTAAAATCCGGAGAAGAGCAGGCCCTTTCTTTTACAATTACACCCCGAATGCTATCAATGTTAAATGGTGATTTAAAACGGGTAGTTGAACCTGGTGATTTCAGGATTTTAATCGGGTCATCCTCCAAGGACATCAGGCTAAGAGCTGTCATTACCGTAAAATAGATTCAAACGATCAAAATAATTTAGTTTTTTCTGAATACTTATCCGGGTTTCGTGTGTCATAAGCAGTAACCTGAATTACAGAATTACCAAACGGGGTGGACTTTTCATCATCCGTTTTGTCGGATTTAAAACCAAATTATACATAAATGAAACACTCATTTTTGCTTTTAGCATTATTTTTGCCGGTTTTTCTTGTAGCACAGCCACTTGAAAAACAAAAGAAATTTGACATCGCAAAGGACCGCGTCTTGTTCACAGTAGGTTATGCCCACCTCGATACCGAGTGGTTATGGGATTATCCTACAACGATCAATGAGTACATTAAAAACACGATGGAGGAGAACTTTTTGCTGTTTGAAAAGTATCCCGATTACGTATTTAATTTCACCGGTTCGCGTCGCTATAACATGATGAAGGAGTATTATCCGGTGATGTATGAAAAAGTAAAGGATTACATTCGGCAGGGAAGATGGCATGTCTCCGGCTCCTCTGTTGATGAAGGTGAGGTAAATGTCTCCTCTTCCGAGTCGTTGATCCGGCAGGTTTTATATGGAAACGACTTTTTTCAGAAAGAATTTGGAGTGGTGAGTCAGGATTATATGCTGCCCGACTGTTTTGGCTTTCTGGCCAACACCCCATCCATCTGGCACCATTGTGGATTATTGGGTTTCTCAACTCAAAAATTAACCTGGAATGCAGCGGTTGATCTCCCTTTTAATATTGGGGTGTGGAACGGTCCCGACGGAAAGGGTATTATAGCCGCACTGAATGCGACTGAATATGGTGGTCGGGTTACAAAACGACTTGATCAGGATAGCGCATGGAGTGCCCGTCTTGACGATAATCATAAAAAGTATGGTTTTGCTTTTGATTATCGCTATTATGGTGTTGGTGATATGGGAGGCGCTCCGCGTGAAACGGATGTCCGGCATGCCGTGGGGAGTCTAAATCATTCCGACAGCAAATTTAATGTTGTATTATCTTCTTCCGACCAGATCTACAAAGAGATCACCCCTGAAATTCAAAAAAAGCTACCCGTCTATTCGGGTGATTTGCTACTTATTGAACACAGCGCCGGGTCGCTCACCTCCCAGTCCTACATGAAAAGGATGAACCGGAAGAATGAAATCCTCGCTCAATCGGCAGAACAGCTCTCTTCGGTAGCGACTTCGCTGATGGGCGCAGAATACCCTATGGCAAAATTAAACAATGCCTGGAACCTGGTTCTGGGGAGTCAGTTTCATGATATTCTCCCCGGAACTTCAATCCCTATTGCCTATAATTATGCATGGAACGATGAGTTTATTGCGGCCAACGGATTTTCCGAATCACTTAAAAGCGGATTAAGTAGTATCTCCTCACAACTCAATACCCAGGTAAAGGGAAGGGCAATTACCGTTTACAATCCGGTGGCAACAAAACGCGAAGACGTTGTTATTGCAGAGCTGGATTATCCGGTAATGCCTGAAAACATAAAGGTGGTTTCACCAAATGGGAAAGCGGTGCCCTCACAAATCCTGTCCAAAAATGGGAATAAACTGAAGTTTATTTTCCTGGCTCAGGTTCAATCTCTTGGAATGGAGGTGTTTGATGTTCAGGAATCAAATGTTGCGCCTGTACGGGATTCAAAACTTCTGGCAACATCTAATTCGATTGAAAACCTGTTTTATAAGGTTATAGTTGGAGAGAATGGGGATATCACAAGTGTGTTTGATAAAATACAGAAAAAAGAGTTGTTATTAAAACCGGCACGCCTGGAATTTCAACACGAAAAGCCGGGTTACTGGTCAGCGTGGAATATGGATTGGAACGATCGTAAAAATCCTCCGGTTGACTACCTTGATGGAGAAGCAACAATAAAAATAATTGAGCAGGGTTCAGTTCGTGTTTCGCTGGAGGTTACCCGTAAAAAACGAAATTCTGAAATTACGCAAATTATCAGCCTTTCGGCTGGAGATGCGGGTAAACGGGTTGAAATTGCCAATAAAATTGACTGGCAGTCAACAGGTGTCTGCTTAAAAGCTGCCTTCCCGCTGGTTGCAGATAACGAAAATGCGACCTATAATATTGGTGTTGGTACGATTCAGCGTAACATTAACCATTCAAAAAAGTTTGAAGTCCCCTCCAAACAATGGTTCGACCTTACCGACAAATCGGGGAAATTTGGAGTATCCATACTCGAAGATTGTAAGTTTGGTTCCGATAAACCCGATAATAATACTTTGAGGCTTACCCTGCTTTATACGCCCGAAGCGCATCACGATTTTGCCCATCAAAGTTCGCAGGATTGGGGTATACATGATGTGAAGTATGGAATTTACAGCCACAAAGGAAACTGGTCAGAGGGTGAGACTCCCTGGCAGGCAGAATTTCTGAATAAGCCGTTGATTGCCTTTGAAGCTCCAAAACATTCCGGCAAACTCACTCAAAGTGCCTCTTTTTTAAGTTTTAATTCGGAGAAGGTAGGATTAATGGCCTTTAAAAAAGCTGAAAACAGCGAATATTTCATCATTCGTGTCAATGAATTGCTGGGAAAGGACCAAAAAGGGTTAAGCGCGAGATTTCACGCAAAAATTGAAGATGCCTATGAAGTAAACGGGCAGGAGAAAAAAATCGGGCCTGCAGAATTCTCTGCAGAGATGCTCAAATTCGATATTTCCCACTATACCATTCGCAGTTTTGCAGTGAAATTTGCTTCGCAAGCTGCTACGCCGGCTCAGTTGCCTCTTCAGCTTCCCTATAACCAGGACGTAGTGAGTTTTGATCGCAACAGGGCTGATGGTGATTTTACAAACAGGCAAACATATCCTGCAGAGCTTTTCCCCGGAGGTTTGATCAGTGAGGGTATCCATTTTAAAATGGGGTTGACTAAAGATGAAGAGAATAATGTTCTGAACTGCGATGGACAAACGATTGGGATACCATCTGGTAACTATAATAAGGTCTATATTCTTGCCGCCGCCGCAGGTGATCAGAAGGGTGAATTTTTGTTGGGAGGCCAACCAGTCAATCTGACTATCCAAAACTGGACAGGATTTATTGGACAGTTCTACAACCGCAAGTTTGCCGTTAACAACAGGGATGTCGTTGGAGTGGAGGCCCCATTCGTGAAAAATAGTAATATTGCCTGGTATGCATCACATCTTCATCAGCGCTATCCAACTAAAAATGAGGCATATAAATATTCGTATATTTATAAATACGAAATAGATTTGCCTAAGAATGCCACCGCAATTACCCTTCCAAAGAACGATAAAATAAAGGTTTTTGCAATTACTCTGGCTCAGAAGACGGGTGATGATATTCAGGTTTTACAACCATTAACTGACGATTTTAAGGAGAATAAAACCTATAAACTGAGAAATTAAAAAAACGCTTCTCATTCATAATGGAAAGACGTCAGTTTGTAAAAAGCTCAGCATTAACCGGAACCGGCATTATTACTGGTTCCAACCTGATAAAGGGTGCCCCGGGTTGGGTGCAGGAACCTGCCCAGACCTTAACTGTTAAAGGCAAAAGGTTTGTTACACTTTGTATCATGATCCGCACCACTCCATGGGAGGTTTCACGAGATGTGAAGCTTCATCCCCGTGAGGAGGCCAAATGGCATAAGCTGGAAGGGGTAAAGTGGATGCGTGAAGCATTTGCACGGAATAATCCTGGTGGTCGTCTCACCTGGGGCTTCACGCTTAATGCCCTCGAGGATAAACGAAAGAATTATTGCGAAATAAGGGATTATGTTATTGAATGCCAACAAAAATATGGTGATGAGGTTTCCTATTTCCCAGGCTATTTCCCAGCTATGTACCTCCCGCGTGAAAGGGTGAACCGCGAAATGTCGGAAGCTATCCAGATCATCTCCGATTTTGTTGGTAATGGTTACCGGCCGCAATCGATCATAGGCGGATTTTTGTCAGCAGATAGTTTAAAATATTTGTCCGAAAAAGAGAAGATTCACACCGCTCATGCGGTAATATGGAGCCAGCATAACATTGATGGCGGAGGTGCTGACGGTTCGCCATCGTACCCGTTTTACCCATCGACCGAGCATTTCTGCAAACCGGCGCAGGGTAAAAGCGACTTTATTGATTGTGTGAACCTCGATGGATGGACCATGGATTTTATCTGTGCCCGCCGGAGTGGAACAAATGGTCCTGGTATTCAATGTTATAACAGCCGTCGTGGAGTGGGCCCGATTGAAACCTATCTTGGATATGGGAGTGAACTGGGTCACCGGCAGGTCATGCATACACAATCACTCCATTTTGACAAAGGTTTTGAACTAAACGATTTCGGATGGGTCACCAACATCTGGGAAGCGCAGTTGCTCTACGAAATGGGGAAAGATATCATCTGTAATTCCCTGGAGTTGTGGGTCACCGATACAAAAAAACGGTGGCCGGATACCCACTTCATCACGTTTGGTGAATATGGAAATCTCTGGAGAAATCAATATAAAACCAATAACGAATGGAACTATCGGTTCGTTGAAAGGGGATCAGGCCTGGGAGATTCGTACAACAATCTGGAAATTAGTTGGTATATGAACAAAAAGTTCCGTCTGGCAATATTGCACGATTGGCATTTTAAAACTCCATCGCAGGTGATAGATTTTACCCGCTACGATTTACCGGCAGCAGAACCTTCCGATCCAAGCCCCCAAAAACCTGCGAAAGATTGGAGCCTGATCAATCGCATTAATCAAAAAGGAATAAGGCCTCAGGATCGGCCAATTTTGCTTAGTGAGTTGGAGTTATCTGAAAAAGAGTTGATTGCCGGCTATTATCCGGAGTTGAAATTTTGAAATAGAACACCAGACAATCTGCTTACTAAAATGGATAGCGTGAAAAGATTTAAACAATTAAAAAACTGGTTGATGAAAAAAACGTTGATGTTTTTAATCGTGATATCGCTTGGTATCAATGTCTGTTTTTCACAAACCGTTAACCGGAATATCAGGACCCCCGAATACCGCGAATTGCAAAAAAAACTTTGTGTCGGATGGAATACCTGGTACAACCATAGTTTTATGTCCCATGTCCTTTTGCCCGAAGGCTTTTCCATTAATATTTGTGTGGCAAGACCCGGACTATGGGAAAACGGCTACCTGAGAGAGAATTACAAAGGTTCCAAATCACTCCCTCGTCCTGAGGAGGTCAAATTAGGATTACGCTCTGATAACGGCAGCTACACCAGTCTTGAAATGAAATTCAAAGATGAGCTTATCAAGGTACAAAGTGCGGTGGATGGAGATGATCAGCTGATTTTAGTTACACCGGAAAAACCTTGTAAGAACCAGTTGATCATTGAGGCCGGATTGCCATGGGACCGGCAGGGATTGATTGGTGTTGAGGGAAATAGGCTTACAGGTAAATTTCCCGATCGCACTATTTTTGTAAACACAACTGAGTCCCCCGTTAAAGACGGATATGTAGTCTCCTATAATCCACACCTCACCGTACCATTGAAAAAGGAAGTGGGGATCTTTACCGGAAAGTCGAGAACTGTGGCAGAAATTAAAGCGATTATTGAAAAGAACCGGGCGGTGCAACAGAAAAGGGTAGATGGTTATGGCAAATTATCCGAAGCCTTTAAAGCCATGCAAACCATACTCGCATGGAATACCATCTATGATGCCCCTAACAACAGGGCCATTACCCCGGTCAGCAGATACTGGAATTACACCTGGGGTGGTTTTGTCCTTTTCGACTGGGACACCTACTTCGCAAGTTACATGTGTTCCATGTTCAATAAGGACCTGGCTTATGTTAACGCCATTGAAATTACCAAGGCAATTACACCTGATGGCTTTATCCCCAATTACCAGGCGCCGTTCGGGGTTACTTCATGGGATAGGTCGCAACCCCCCATAGGCAGTTTCGTCATTTTTGAGATTTACAAACGCTATAAAGAGAAATGGCTACTTGATGAGGTTTATGATGAATTGATTTCATGGAACCGATGGTGGGCCAAGACCAGGGATGTGAATGGTTACCTGGCTTATGGATCCAATAATGTCTCTGATACCCTTCACACCATTGAAAAGCATAACATACAGGCAGCCAGATATGAATCGCTGGATAACTCACCCATGTATGACGAGATCCCTTTCAATAAATCGACACATACCATGGAGCTTGCCGATGTGAGCCTGATGAGCTATTATGTGATGGATTGTGAGGCATTATCCAAAATCGCCATAGTACTGGGTAAGAAATCTGACATTGCAGAACTGTCTGAGCGTTCTGCAAAATATTCAAAGAAATTACTGACAATGTGGGACGAAGAGCAGGGAATTTTCCTGAACCGTCGGCTTGATACGGGTGGGAAATCTTACCGTATCTCACCAACCAATTTATATCCGATGCTCGCTAAAGTTGCCACACAAAAGCAGGCAGAAAAAATGATGAAAAAGCAGTACTTCAATCCATCGAAGTTTTATGGCGAATATGTTATTCCTTCGATTTCGCGTGATGACCCTGCCTTTAAGGATAACAGCTACTGGCGGGGACGGATCTGGGCCCCTATGAATTTTCTGGTCTACCTGGGAATGCGGAATTATGACCTACCTGAAGCCCGAAAAGATATGGTGGAAAAGTCAATGGCATTGTTAATGAAATCCTGGAAAGAAAATGGCTCTGTTTTTGAAAACTACAACAGTGTCACAGGTCGGGGAGATGATAAGGTCAGTGCTGACCCGTTCTATCATTGGGGGGCCTTACTGGGATTTATGTCGTTTATCGAAAATGGATATATGAATACATCTGGTAATCAGTAAAATAGACAGGGCCTGATCATGTTGATTTCTGATTTTATTATCTGCGATTATTAGATTAGTTTCATTCTGAAAAAATTTGAATTACTACAGATGGAAAAATTAGTGTTTATAATTTGTGTATTACTGGTTATAGTGCCTCGTTCAATGAAAGCACGGGATTTCATCTCCGGACAGGAACCTCAAAACCCGTTTTATTTGTCTAACAGAACTCCACTTCAACCGGATGCCTACCTTAAACTGCCGGTTGGAGCAGTTCGTCCTGAAGGATGGCTGAGGGAGTATCTTTACCGTCAGCGTGACGGATTAACGGGCAACCTGGGTAATATCAGTGCATGGCTTCAGAAAAAAGACAATGCCTGGCTGTCGAAGACAGGCGAAGGGGCATGGGGATGGGAAGAGGTTCCCTATTGGCTGAAAGGTTACGGAAATATGGCATACATTCTAAACGACCCTAAAATGATTGCTGAAACCAAAGTCTGGATAGAAGGTGTGCTGAATAGCCAACGACCTGACGGAAATTTTGGTCCGAAACATTTCGATGGGAAAAATCAGGACTTTTGGGGAAATATGATCATGTTGTATTGT
Source organism: Prolixibacteraceae bacterium (assembly GCA_963675995.2). Classification (GTDB taxonomy): domain Bacteria; phylum Bacteroidota; class Bacteroidia; order Bacteroidales; family Prolixibacteraceae; genus JAAFHB01. Next base: position 2,248,078 of record CAXXIY010000001.1, read on the forward strand.
TTGCAATCGTACTTTGAGTTTTCAAATGATCAGCGTGTGCTTGATTTGATGACCAGATATTTCAGGTTTCAGTTAAGTGTACCAGATGAAAATTTTATCAGAGGCTACTGGCAGGGACTGCGTGCTGGAGATAACATGCATAGTGTGATTTGGTTATACGATCATACGGGCGAACCATTCCTGATCGATCTGGCAGAGAAGCTTCATCGTTGTACTTCAAGCTGGGTGAGTCGCAATACCGTTAAGCATGCCGGAAATCATCCGCAGCAGAACAATCCGGATTGGTACCAATTATTACCCGACTGGCACAATGTAAATGTTGCTCAGGGTTTCCGCGAACCTGCAGTTTACTACCAGGTTTCCCAAAAACCATCCGATCTGAGAGCTTCGTATGAGGTATTCAATATTGTTAGGGAGCATTTCGGACAAGTCCCGGGAGGTATGTTCGGGAGTGACGAGGTGGCACGCCCTGGTTATACTGACCCGCACCAGGGTATTGAAACTTGTGGTATTGTGGAACAGCTGAATTCTGATGAGCAGATGTTGCGCATTACCGGTGACCTGATGTGGGCTGATCATGCTGAAGAGGTTGCTTTTAATATGTATCCTGTTACATTTACCCCCGATTTTAGGGCTTTGCATTATCTCACAGCACCCAATATGGTGATTTGTGACGATAAGAATCACAGTCCTGGTGTGATGAACGAAGGACCATTTTTAATGTATAATCCGTTTAGCAGCCGTTGTTGTCAACACAACCATTCGCAGGGATGGCCTTATTATATCGAAAATCTCTGGATGGCGACTCCCGATAAAGGGGCTTTTGCCGCTTTGTATGGTGCGAGTGAAGCCAGGATCAAGGTTGGAAATGGAACCGAAGTAAAATTCACAGAACAAACATATTATCCGTTCGGAGAAAATATTAACATCACGTTGGAGATGAACAATCAGGTGGAGTTCCCCTTATATCTGCGTATTCCGGGATGGTGCAGTAATGCGTCTGTAAAAGTAAACGGAAGTCCCATTTTGCAAAAACCGCAAGCTGGTAAGTCGATGATTATAAAGCAAAAATGGAATAATGGCGATCGTGTGGAACTTCATTTGCCGATGGAAGTATGGGTACGCCGCTGGGAGAAAAATCACAATGCTGCAAGTGTCAACTTCGGTCCGTTAACCTTCTCTTTGAAAATCAAGGAAAACTATATCAGGAAAGAGAGTGATAAAACCGCGATTTCTGATTCTAAATGGCAGAAAAGCGCAGATGTTTCGAAATGGCCATCTTTTGAAATACATCCCGGATCAGATTGGAATTACGGTTTGGTTTTGGATAATAAAAACCCGGCTGGATCATTTAAGGTAGTGCGAAAATCGTGGCCGAAAAGCAATTTTCCCTACACCATTGCTGATGTTCCCGTCATATTGAAAGTGAAGGCCCGACAGATTCCCGAATGGAAACTTGACAACCACTTTCTTTGTGGTGAATTAATGGACAGTCCGATCGTCTCAGTTCAGCCTGAGGTGGAGGTTGAATTGATTCCAATGGGGGCTGCCCGTTTACGAATCAGCGCGTTCCCTGTTATCAGATAGTCGGATTTTCTCAACAATAATATGAATTTAATTTATTGAAGAATGAAGCTGTTTGTAATCTTAGGTTTCATGTTCTCCCTGTTAACCGTCTCCTGGGCCTCAACTGGTGAAAGGAGAATCAACCTTTCGGGAGGATGGAGATTCGAGGTTGACAGGCAGGATCAGGGAATCCCAGGGAAATGGTTCAATAAATTACTGACTGATAATGTTATACTACCGGGTTCCATGTCAACCAACGGGAAGGGTGATGACATCTCCCTGAAGACCAGGTGGACCGGGCAGATCGTCGACAGTTCGTTTTTTAAAAGTCCGGCCTATGCCAGGTACCGTGTGCCCGGGAATATTAAAATTCCTTTTTGGCTGCAACCGCTAAAGCACTATCAGGGAGCGGCATGGTATCAGAAAGAAGTCAGTATTCCGGCATCATGGAAAGGGGAGGAGATCACCCTGTTTCTTGAGCGGTGTCACTGGGAGAGCAGGTTATGGATTGATGACCAGGAGATTGGTATGCGCAATTCGCTGGGAACTCCTCACCTTTACAATCTGACAGAGACCCTCTTGCCTGGTAAACATGTAATTACAATTTGCATCGATAACCGGACGAAGGGGATCGATCCGGGGCTCAATTCCCACAGTATTTCGGACCACACACAGACCAACTGGAATGGAATGGTGGGAGAAATGTACCTTCAGGCCAGAGCTGCCATAAATATTCACAATATCCGGATATACCCCGATATTGATCAGAAAAAGATAACTGCCAAAATCAATGTTAATAACCTTACTGGTAAACCAGCCAAAATAAAATTGAGTCTTGCTGTCAACGGGGTTGGTACGCCACTGGATCAGACAGCTGAATTCAACATCTTTACCGGTGAAAATCTTTTATCGCTGGATTACCAGATGGGTAACACCGTTTTGCTTTGGAGCGAATTTCATCCGACGCTTTACCATCTCACTGCTGTTTTAACCGATCTGGCCTCATCAAAAAGAGATACCTGCAGAAGTAATTTCGGAATGCGCGAATTTAAAGCCGTGGGGAAACAAATTCAGGTCAACCATCAGCCCATCTTCCTGCGCGGTACCCTCGAATGTGCCATATTCCCCAAAACGGGTTATCCTCCGACCGACAGGGACGAGTGGTTGCGGATATTCAGAATCTGCCACGCTCATGGGCTTAACCATATGCGTTTTCACTCGTGGTGCCCCCCTGAAGCTGTTTTCGATGCTGCCGACCGGGCAGGCTTTTACCTTCATGTGGAGTGTTCTTCATGGGCCAACACCTCTTCCGCAATTGGTGATGGAAAACCGATTGATCAATACATCTATGATGAGAGTCAGCGAATGGTGGAAACCTATGGAAACCACCCATCCTTTTGCATGATGGGTTATGGAACAGAACCGGGCGGAAGAAACCAGGTTAAGTACCTCACGGAATTTGTTAGTTTCTGGAAAAACAAGGACAACCGGCGGATATACACCTCCGGTGCCGGATGGCCTTCACTGGATGTAAACGATTTTATGGGACTTGCAGAGGCGCGCATTCAGAGATATGGCGAAAGTTTAAAAAGTATCATCAACGCCTCACCTCCAAACAGCGATTACGACTGGTCATCCAGAATCGCAAATCTTAAACAGCCCGTTATTGGCAATGAGATCGGGGAGTGGTGTGTATATCCTGATTTTAAGGAGATTCCGAAATATACCGGGGTTGTTCGTGCTAAAAACTTCGAGATTTTTCAGGAAACCCTTAAAGAACATGGCATGGAACACCTGGCCGACAGTTTTTTGATGGCATCCGGGAAGTTGCAGGCGCTCTGTTATAAAGCCGAAATCGAAGCTGCTTTTCGCACGCCTGAATTCGGTGGTTTTCAGTTGCTCGATCTGCACGATTTTCCGGGACAGGGGACGGCACTTGTAGGTGTGCTTAATGCGTTCTGGGAAGAGAAGGGCTATATTTCGTCCAGGGAGTACAACCATTTTTGTAATTCAACGGTTCCGTTGGCCAGGATGAAGAAATTTATTTTTACCAATAACGAAAACTTTGAGGCTGGAGTGGAAGTGGCACATTATGGCGAAATCCCCTTCCAGGGCTGTAAAACTGTCTGGAAAGTAACAGATTTTTCAGGACGAATCATTCAGTATACAAAATTTATCCCAACAAATATTCCTGTGGGCGGCATCACCCAACTTGGGAAAGTATTTCTGCCATTAAAATCCATTACTTCTCCGGGAAAATTTACCCTTGAGGTGACTGTTAATTCATTCACCAACAGCTGGGATTTCTGGGTTTATCCTGCCAACAGGGAAAAAATCTCCGGAGTTGATAAAATTAAAATCGTCTCAGCACTCGATCAGGATACAAAAACATTCCTGGAACAGGGTGGGAGTGTTCTGTTGACATTCAAAAAGGGATCGTTAAAACCTGAATATGGCGGGAAAATTGCCGTTGGATACTCCTCTATATTCTGGAATATGGCCTGGACTCAAAAGCAGGCGCCACATACCCTTGGGATACTGTGTGATCCTACCCATCCTGCCCTGGCTGAATTTCCAACCCAATACCATAGCAACTGGCAATGGTGGGATGCGATGAGTCATTCGGTTGCAATCGATCTGACCAGTTTCCCGAAAACGCTTAGTCCTATTGTCCGTGTAATTGATGACTGGTTTACAAACCGTCCCCTGGCAATTCTTTTTGAAGCGAGGGTCGGGAATGGGAAGGTGCTTATTTCCGGTATTGATCTGAAGGGCGACCTGACTACCCGGCCCGAAGCGCAGCAGTTGCTTTACAGTCTTGAAAAATACATGACAGGGAATAATTTTAATCCAAAAGTTAAACTGGATGCAGATTTGATTAATAATCTGATTAATTAGTAAAAATTATCAATAACAATATGTATTTATCTGAACTAATAAATAGTAAATGAAACAAAATCAAAGTATTAGTAGCGTTGGGAAAGTATTCCTCTCTCTCTTTGGGGTTACGCTTGCAAGTCTCCCCTGTATTGCCAGGGAAAATAAAGCCCCTAATATTATCTTTATATTAGCCGACGATCTTGGGTATGGCGATGTTTCTGCTTTTAACAAAGATTCAAAGCTACATACCACTAATATCGACCGGCTCGCAAAACAGGGAGTCTCATTTACCGATGCCCACTCCAGTTCTGCAGTCTGCACCCCAACCCGTTATGGTATTCTCACGGGGCGTTATAACTGGCGTTCAACCTTGAAAAGCGGTGTCCTTAATGGGTATAGTCCCGCACTTATTCCTCAGGAAAGGAAAACTGTAGCGGCACTTCTCAGGGAGAAAAATTACCGGACTGCCTGTATCGGAAAGTGGCATCTTGGATGGACATGGAATAATATTGAAAAAGGGAAGGATAGTATTGATTACAGTAAACCGATTAAAAACGGACCAACGACATTGGGGTTCGATTATTTCTATGGTTTTTCCGGGTCCCTCGATATGGATCCTTATATTTATGTGGAGAACGAAATGCCAACGGCACTTCCCAACAGGATTACCCAAAGTGCAGGGATGAAAATGTGGAGAAAAGGGCCCACTGCCTCAGATTTTGATCATGAACAGACGTTGCCGAATCTGATCAGCCGGGCAGAGAAATACATCGGAGAGAAGTCCAGAGATAAGAAACCGTTTTTCCTCTATCTTGCCCTTCCTGCTCCTCACACCCCCATTTTACCAATTAAGGAGTTCCAGGGAAAATCGGGACTCAATCCCTATGGCGACTTTGTCCTGATGGTTGATGCAATGGTTGGAAGGGTTATGGCTGAGGTGGATAATGCCGGGATCAGTGACAATACGATTGTTGTCTTTACCTCCGACAACGGTTGCAGCCCCTCTGCAAATTTTGCCGAGCTGAAAGCAAAAGGACATAATCCAAGCTATATCTACCGGGGGCATAAAGCCGATCTCTTTGATGGCGGACACCGCATTCCCTGCATTGTGAGGTGGCCCGCAAAATTTAAGCCACATCAGGTGTATCAGATCATTTGTCTGAACGATTTTTTTGCCACATTTTCAGCAGTAACAGGCTATCAGGTAAAAGATAATGAGGGTGAGGATAGTTACAACATTTTACCCTTACTGTTAAATACCCAACCAATAAAAAATATCCGGGAGGCTACGGTGCATCATTCCATTGATGGTAATTTCACGATTCGCAAAGGTGACTGGAAGTTGTTGTTTTCTGCCGGATCGGGTGGGTGGAGTTCCCCTAAATCGAATGAAAAGAACTATAAATCGCTGCCGCCGTTGCAGCTTTATAATATGAAATCAGATCCTGGAGAAAGTAAAAATCTTTGCGATGTATATCCTGATGTTGTTAAGGAATTGAAGTCTTTGATGATTAAGTATATCGATGATGGGCGAAGTACTCCGGGAAAACCGCAGAAAAATGAGGGTAAGGAAATTGTACTGGAGTAATCCATCCCGGCTCTGTGACGTTTGATGTGGAAATTATAAATTTTGGCTGTTGATGCAGCTAGCAATTGGCAAATTGCAGCTGGCAGATTTTCGCGGCTGAAAGAGAAGATTCCTTACCCCTACGATTCGTTATAGGGCCTCTATTCCAAATAATTAGTGTTATAAAATATGTATCTTTGAATAATGATTAGAAAGGACGAACTATTAAAACAGAAACCGCATTTTAGAACTACGTGTAAGAATCACAAGGTTAAGTATTTGTATGCTTTTGGTTCAGCTACAACCGATCCATTTAATATATCTTCAAGTAACATTGATTTACGTGCGGAAATAGATGGACCAGATCCAATTGAACAGGGAGAGATATTGTTATCACTTTGGGGATACCTTTGAAATCTTTTTTCATCGAAAGTGGACTTTTTAACCGATTCATCCTTTCGTAATCCCTATTTAAGAAGAAGTATTGATTTATCTAAAGGATTAATTGATGATGCTGTCGATGTTTCAATGATTTGGGCTATTGTCAAAAAACACCTGAACCTTTAAACGATGAGGCTATGAAGAAATATCCTGATGGACTTTTTTTTAGTTTTAAAAGTAGATCTATTATAACTACCCTCTGGATTCTGAATGGCAGAATTACGATTAAGGCTCTCACGGAAATATCTATTTTATATTATATAAATAAATGATTATGAATAGAATATCGTTAATTTTATCGATTGCCTCTATTGGTGCTCTGGCACCACCTTCCGTTGCAAAAACAAAACAACCACAGAAGCCAAATATATTATTCATATTGGCAGATGATTATGGGTGGAAAGATATGAGTTGTGCAGGAAGTAAGTATTATGAGACTCCGAATCTGGATCAGCTGGCAGCTGAAGGGATTCGTTTTACCCATGCCTATTCAAATTGCTCGGTTTGCAGCCCTTCAAGGGCCAGCATTATGACCGGGCAATATCCTCCACGGCACGACATCACCAATTTTATCGGTGCAGCAGCCGGTGAAGAGTGGAGGAAAGCAAATCGTTTTTCCAAGCTGTTACCTCCCGATTATGCCCATCAACTTCCATCGAATTCAATTACAATAGCCCGGGTACTTCATGAAAATGGATATAAAACTTTTTTTGCCGGGAAGTGGCATCTCGGCAGTAAGGGATCTTATCCGGAGGACCATGGTTTTGACATCAACAAAGGTGGGTACGAAGCGGGAAGCCCGGCAAAGGGATATTTTTCACCCTTCAATAATCCCAAATTAACAGATGGACCTGCGGGCGAAGATCTCTCTGTGAGACTGGCAAATGAAACAGCAGCTTTTATTAAGGAGCAAGCCACGAAAAATAAAAATCAGCCATTTTTGGCTTACCTCTCCTTTTATGCTGTTCATGCTCCGATTCAAACAACCCAGGCGAAATGGAAATACTTTAGGGATAAGGCTGAAAAACAGGGGATAGCGAATTCGGGATTTATTTATGACCGGACACTCCCGGTACGCCAGGTTCAGGATAATCCCGTTTATGCAGGATTGGTTCAGCAAATGGACGATGCAATCGGTATTGTGCTCACTCAGCTTAAAGCCCTTGGCCTCGATAAAAATACGATGATCATTTTCACAGCCGATAATGGAGGTGTCTCATCAGGCGATGCATTTTCAACCTCAAATCTGCCGCTCAGAGGTGGAAAAGGGCGACAGTGGGAGGGGGGAACGCGTGTACCGCTTATTATCCGTACTCCAGGAATTGCCCAGGGAAAAATCTGCGATGTGCCAGTGATTGGAATCGACTATTTTCCTACCTTACTGGATTATTTAGCGCTGACTCCGAATCCAAAAATCCCACTTGACGGAGTAAGTATTTTACCACTCCTTAAGGGTCAGAAGATAGAGAACCGTTTGCTTTACTGGCACTACCCCCATTATGGAAATCAGGGAGGCGAACCATCGTCAACGATCCTTGATGGCGAATGGAAATTAATCTTCTATCACGAGGATGGTCGGAACGAACTTTATAATCTGAAGATTGATGAGACGGAATCGGAACCGTTGAATGCCCAATATCCAGAAAAGGTAAATGAATTAAGATCTAAATTGGATTTATGGCTTACGGAGGTAAAGGCGAAGATGCCCGTAGCCGATCCGCTCTATGATCCGATGAAGGAACACCTGTACAAGGAAAATAACAGAACTAAGACACTGCAAAATGTTGAAAAAACCAGGGTAATGATGCTTTCAAAAGATTATCAGCCCAATAAAGACTGGTGGGGAAGCAAAACCACCAATGATTAAAAAAGGCTCTTTGACGGATCTTGGAGGTGAATTTTGCAACCCGGTTTTAAATGGTTTATACAATGAGCAGCTGGCTTCTGTCAACTTACAACTGGCTTTAAAGTGCGATCTGATTTTCCCTAATTCTTTAAAATTAAGATATCTGGTTTTTTTAGTAAGCAAGAGTGCCGGTCGCCAGTCACTAAGTCCTCCCGAAGTATCGGGACAATCATTACAAATTTAACATACACATGAAAAAATCTACCATTTTTGAACTTTTAATTTGTATTCTCCTTTTGGTAAATACGCCACTTTTTGCTCAACAAAAGATCGATACCTTAAGGTACGAACCCTTTGTATGGAAATCTGAAATCCCTTCTGATAATCCTTTTAAGTTATCCAAAGAGCTAACCGGAATAAAGCTCCTTGGACTCAAAAGCGGGTTTCATTGCGGTGATACCTGGTATCCCACCTGGGCTGCTGATGGCAACCTCTACTCCCCATGGACCGACGGAACGACCAATGGCGTCAATTCATGGTCAAGCGGATTTTACAATAATGGGGAAGCTAACGGAGATGGAAATGTGACAAGAAAAGCCACTACCGGACAGGCTGTCATTCGAGGCGATGACCCGATGCATCTGAAAGTTGAAGTGCTTGGTCTGTCCCAGGCCGATCCATATCCTTATGGTGGCCGGTATCCCTGTGGAAGCCTGGTCTTTAACGGCGTATGGTATTACAGCACTTACTGCCTTTCACCTTTTGGGATCACGCAGTATGGCGACAAGAGCTATAACTGGCCTCAGCTGGGTCCTGTTGTCGGATTCCGGTACTCGACTGATTATGGCAAAACCTGGATTGAAACTCCACATAAACCTTCGAAACCGCTATTTAAAGAAACCGGATTAGGGGGTTACCCCGTGAAAATCGGCACTCCCCATTTTGTAGATTTTGGCAAAAACATGGTGTACTCCCCCGATGGAAAGGCATACCTGGTTGCTCACGGATCAGATTTAAATGACGGTAAAAGTTCATTTTATCACAACAGCTGGATAACCGGCGATCAGATTTATCTTTTACGCGTTACCCCATCTGTTGAAAACATAAATGATATGACAAAATATGAATTTTACGCGGGAAAAGACGCCAAAGGTGAACCGGTCTGGACCAGCGATTTTCAAAAAATCAAACCTTTGCTTGAATGGCGCGAAAACATGGGGTGTGTTACTGTCACTTATAATGCCCCCCTCAAGAAATATCTGATGTGCGTGACCGACGGAGGCAATACGTGCGCTAAGATGAGTACCTATCTTCTTGAATCCGCATCATTAACCGGTGAGTGGAAATTAATTACCTATCTGAAAGATTTTGGAGAGCAGGCTTATTTTGTAAATATTCCTTCCAAATTTATCAGTAAGGATGGTAAAACGGCATGGATGCTCTATTCGGGTAATTATGCCACCAACTGGAACGGCGAAAAAATTGCGGAAAATCCACCGGGAAGTCATTACGGGATGGTGTTTCAGAAATTTGAATTCATTGGTAAATAAAATGAACAAAGAATAAATAAGTAATTGTTGATGAATAACGTCCAATTCCCAAAACTTTTTCTGATTGATTATCTGTGATTTATAAAGTTTCAATCACGACATTAAAATATTCGCGTATGAAAACAGTTAGGCTGTTATTTTTGATGGTGTTCCTGAATAGTTGGTTGATGACTACTTATTCAGCCCCAATTAATGGAGCCGCTGCAGAAAGTAAAAGTAAGGCAATAGCATCCGGACTATCAGCATACGATTTAAGATGCGAATACCTGGTAAATCCAATAGGGATCAACGATCTGAATCCCCGGTTATCGTGGAAATTCAAATCAGGTCAGTCAACTGAACGTGATGTGCGGCAAACGTCTTATCAGGTTATAGTTGCAAGTTCATCCGAAATGTTGTTAAAAAATGATGGTGACTTATGGGACAGTGGCAGGATTGAATCCGGTGAGAATATTAACATCACTTACAATGGTAAACCTTTGCGATCACTTACCGATTGCAGGTGGAAATTACGCGTTTGGGATAACAAGGGAAGAGCGTCAGCATGGAGCGAGTCATGTAGCTGGAAAATGGGTTTATTGGGTCAAAACGACTGGCAGGCCAAATGGATCAGTACAGCAATTAATCGGGTTGCACCGTTAAATCCGGGGAATAAAAAAAATCTACCTCCCGATTCGCTTAATGCACCTTATATAAGGCGGACTTTCAACCTCGACGCACTGCCGGAATCGGCATTTGCAATGGTCAACGTATTAGGTTTTTATGAATTGTATGTCAACGGAACCAAAGTGGGAACTGATGTTTTGAGTCCAGCTGTTACCAACTACGATAAGCGATCGATGTATGTCACCTACGACCTGAAGCCCTATTTGCGCAGAGGGAAGAACGCTGTTGGTCTTTGGACCAGCCGTGGGTGGTATCGGAAGATGCTGGATTCCAGGCGAAACCCGGCAGTGCATCACAGTTCAGCAATTGTCCGACTACAAATTGACATGATTGTTAAAGGTGAGCGGGTTAGCATCGGTACCGACAGTACCTGGTGCTGCAAAGCCAGTGGACGCTATATCATTGGGCCATGGAACTGGAACAATATGGGAGGAGAATTGGTCGATGCACGTCTTGAAGACAACCAATGGGATGATCCAGCCACCGATGATAGCAGTTGGTTCCCTGTTTCTGTGGTCCCCGCTCCAACTCTGGCGACGGATGCGCAGAAGTCCCCTCTTACGCGAATTCTCAAGACTTTGCCGGCTATTTCCTGTGATGACCTCGGCAATACCAAATACGAACTAATGGTATTACCGGGTATTTCAGGAAATAAAAATCAGACACTCCCCTGGAATTATGCCGGTAAAAGCCGTTACGAAGTGGACTTCGGCACCAATCTTACCGGTTGGTTGAAAATCCGCTTTCATGGGCTTAAGGAGGGGCAGGAGGTGACGATCCGCTATGCAGACAAAAAGAATCCTTATCAAACCTACAATCAGATCGATCGTTTCATCTCTTCGGGTCGTCCCGAAGAAGAGTTCTGTTCGAAATTTAACTACCATGGTTTCCGCTGGGCTTTGATAGAGGGATTGGCTGCACCCCCCGGACTGAAAGACGCTGAAGCCCTGGCGATAGGGGCTGACTTTGAAATCTGCGGCAAATTTAAGTGCTCTAATAGTCTGATCAACCGGATGCATGAAGTCAATCTCTGGACGATACATAGCCTCAGCCAATGTGGCTTTTTTTCTGATTGTCCCCATAGGGAAAGGTTAGGGTATGGAGATGGACAGGTTTCCGTTGAAAGCAGCATCATGAATTTCCAAATGGAAACCTTTTATGACAAGTGGGCTACCGACTGGTGCGATGGCGCCAATTCGGATAATGGCTATTTGCCACATACGGCACCCCATTATAAATCGGGCGGTGGAGGACCCGCCTGGGGTGGTTCTGCACAGGCTTTGACCTGGCGAAATTATTTATATTATGCGGATAAGCTGATCGTAGCGCGTAACTATGAGGCCTGCCGCCGACACATTGAGGCAATTGAAGGCCATGCAAAAGAGGACATCGTCCGCTTTTTTGGCGGTCAGTGGGATTTTATCGGTGATTGGGTGCCGCCTGAACGCGGTATGGATACACCTAACTGGCCGTCAAGACTTGCGGCTGAGTTGTTCAACAACTGCTATCGTCTTTACCTGCGGGAACAATTGGCCCAAATGGCTGACATCCTGGATCGAAAAGCTGAAGCAGCTGCATGTCGTGCAGAGCTTCAGCGTCTCAGGCCACTTATCCATTCGGCCTTCTATGACAAGGTGAACAAAACCTACGTTATTGACGAACAAACCTATCAGATTATGCCACTAATGACAGGTGTCGTACCGGAAGAGTTGCGTGAAACAATTCTTAAAAAACTGGAGAATGGTATCCTCGTGAATAGGAAGGGGCATCTCGATACGGGTATGCTCGGCACCTATTTTCTGCTCAATTATCTTCAGGAACTCGGCCGCAATGATCTTCTTTTTAAAGTGGTCAGTCAGACAACCTATCCGGGTTGGGGATTTATGCTCGCACAGGGGGCGACCACTTGGTGGGAACAATGGAATGGTTTCTGGTCACAGATCCATTCCTGCTTCACCTCTCTTGACGGTTGGTTCTACCAGGGTCTTGCCGGTATCCGGCCAGATCCCGCTGTGCCAGGCTTCAGGAAGATCATTATCAAACCCTCCATCGTAGGTGACCTGACCTGGGTGAAAGCACAATATGATTCAAATTATGGACCAATTGTAAGCCATTGGGAACGTAAGGATTCTCAGATCCTTTTGCATATTGTTATTCCTCCCAATACCACTGCCACTGTTTATGTCCCGGCAAACGACACCAAGTCGATAAAAGAGGGCAACAAGCCTGCATTGAAATCTGAGGGTGTCCGATTTCTCCGGCAGGAAAGCGGCGCTACGATCTTTGAAGTGGTATCCGGAACCTATGATTTCACAAGTTCAATCAGGAATTAAGTAATGATTTTATTAAAAGTGTCTTTTAAAATTAAATTGTAAAAATGAGTCGAAAATATTTTTTCATCCTGATGGCCCTGGCCGTCATTTCCGTAAAATCGCTGGTCGCCCAAAATCAGATCGGTATAATTCCTCAGCCTTCCTCAATGGAAAGTCAGAGTGGGAAATTCGTAATTAATCAGAAAACGATTATTTATACCAACAAAAAGGATGCTGATCTGTTGAATGTTGCAGACCGATTGAATGACATGCTAAAGCTTCATCTGGGTTACCAGCTTAAAACAAACGATTTATCAGTGAATAAGGGTGGCATCCGGCTGATCGTTGACCACTCTTTCGCCAGTAACGAGGGCTATGAAATGCTCGTAAATAATAATTTCATTGAAATTCGGGGAGGATCGGCAAAGGGTATATTCTACGGAATGCAATCGTTGCGTCAGTTGCTGCCCGTTAGCAAGGCTGTAACGGCGGTAATACCTGGTTTGAAAATTCAGGACGAACCCCGTTATAAATGGAGAGGGATGCACCTTGATGTGGGAAGACATTTTTTCAACAAGGAAGAGGTGATGAAATATATCGATTACCTGGTCATGTACAAACTCAATATCTTTCACTGGCACCTGACTGAGGACCAGGGGTGGCGGATCGAAATTAAAAGATACCCCCGTCTCACGGAGGTCGGGGCCTGGCGCGACAAAGTTGGTTTTGTTCAGAATCAGAAAATAGGGCTCAATGTCGATGACGGAAAACCTTATGGCGGTTTTTATACCCAGGATGATATCCGGGAGGTTGTAGCTTATGCAGCAAAACGGTACATCGAAATTATTCCTGAGATAGAGATGCCGGGCCATTCACTGGCTGCTATGAATGCTTATCCTGAATTATGCTGCTTCCCTAAAGAATTAAAAAAATACACCGATGGTCCGGTTACAACCGATATTTATTGCGCGGGAAAAGAGGAGAGCTTTCTATTTTTGGAGAATGTGCTGAAGGAAGTGTTTGAACTTTTCCCTTCTCATTACATCCATATCGGTGGTGATGAGGCATTCAAGGCTAAATGGCAGAGGTGCCCCCTTTGTCAGAAACGGATCAAGGATGAAGGTTTGAAGAATGAAGATGAACTTCAAAGCTGGTTTATCCGGAGAATAGAGAAATTCATCAATGCCAACGGGAAAAAACTAATCGGCTGGGACGAAATACTCGAAGGCGGACTTGCCCCCAATGCCACGGTTATGGCGTGGCGCGGAGGGAAAGCGGTGGGTGATGCTGCAAAAACGGGTAATGACGCTATTTATGCAGTAGCCTGGCCTTTGTATTTCAGCGACGGACAGAACAACGATCCTTTAGCTCCAGGGAATCCGGGAGGAAATACGTTGATGAAAGTATACAACTGTGATCCTGCACCCGGCGGAATGACAGATGAAGAGAAAAAGCATTTTCTGGGTGTTCAGGCATGCCTCTGGAGCGAACGTACACCTAAATTTGAGCATATCGAATATCAGCTGTTCCCAAGGATTTGTGCCCTTTCGGAAGTGACTTGGTCGCAAGCCGGGAAAAACTGGTCCTGGTTTTACGATAAGCTGGAGAATCATGAGAAACTGCTTGATTTTTATTCGATTAATTACAGCAAAAGGCGAAGCTTTACCCTTGATGTTCAACGTCAGTTTTTGCCAGATCGAAAAGGTATTGTTTTAAAATTAACTCCGGAGGTGAAAACGCCGGTTTACTATACCCTTGACGGAAGTGATCCTGATAAAAATTCGAATGTCTATCAACTCCCATTATTCATAGATAAGACCTGTTCAATCAAGGCTTGTGTTTTCGACAGGGATGGCAAAACGGACCAAATCAGCACCCACTTTTTCCGGTCACACCAGGCTATCGGGTTGAAAGTGGACTTAGGCACTGACTTCAGGGATATCAGCAGCGTTGCATTAACTGACGGCCAGCTGGATGTCTGGACTCAATTTGAGGCTAAGGATTTAAACTTTATTATTGACCTAGGAAAGATCAAAAAGGTTAACAATATTGCCACAACCTTTAGAGAGTGTACTTTTAAAAGGCATTTTCTGCCTGAATCCGCTGAATTTTTGGTCTCATCTGATGGATCTCATTTTGAAAGTATTCAAACTTACAAGAGCAATTCGGTTCCTGAGAACAGGGCAAATCCAAATCGCAAAGAATATTTCAGTGTTGTGGTGGGGAAGGAGATCCGTTATGTCAAGCTCCTTGCCAAAAATCCGGGACTGATTCAGGGGAAATCGATTATTTCGGGTCAGCCCTCGAAAATTTTACTGGATGAGATTATTGTGGATTAGGGGTGACCTTAAGAGTGCACTAACTTCGGGGCCCAAGGTTTGTAACTACGGAGATGAATGATGAATTGGGTGAATACAATTCGCCCGACCTTATTGCCCGAAAAATGATTTGTTAGTGAACCGGTGACATGGTCAGGAATTGAAAGTCACCGGTTCACTGTCCAGAGTCAAGCCTTCGCTCTAAGCAATTCCTCCCACCCTTTCACCCTGATCTCTTTTCCAACTGCGCGGAGAGTGGTTATATCTTCGGGATGGATTTCCCCGGATGGGAGGGGACCCGTATTGAGCAGCAGGTTGGCCGGATAACTATTTGCTTTTTTGAGCATCTCAATGACCTCCTCCTTCGATTTATGTTTGCCATCCTCCGATTTCATATATCCCCATCCATTCCGTTGCAGGTGATCGCAGATCTCGAGCGGTTTTGGAGGTTTTTCGCCTGATTTGTAACTCTTTTCAGGTGCAAGGAAGTCCTCCGTTCCCAGCAAACCTTGTTTGTAGGAGACCAAAACCTGGGGTTGCATGGCGTGAATGGAATCATATAACTGCTGACATTTGAATAGGGAGGCATCGCCAGAAAGGGGTGTGGAGATACCATCGAGCCAGATTCCGGCAATAGGTGAAAACATTCTGAGCAGTTCGTTTATCTGGTTATTTACAAATTCAAGATAGATATTTAGGTCGTGCTCTTTCCCATATTTATAGGAAGGGTCCGGGGGCTGATAGTTTGGACGGGCAGCCCCTTTCCAACTGTCATTATTGGGAGCATGAGGATGTTTCCAGTCGCGGCCATGCGAATAGTAAAGAAATAAGGCGAGTCCTTTTTTGTTGCACTGCTCCGATAATTCTGCAACCATGTCCCGTTTTGCAGGGGAGTTCGTACTCTTGAAATCACTGTATTTGGTATCCCATAAACAGAAACCGTCATGATGACGGGTAGTAATGTTGATGTATTTCATTCCGGCGTCGAGGGCCAGATCGGTGATGAAATTGGCATCGAACTTACTCGCAGTGAACTGCTCTTTCAGTTTGGCATATTCGGCTACAGGAATCAATTCGCGTTGCTGCACCCATTCATGCCGTCCAAGCAATGAGTACAATCCGTAATGGATAAACATCCCGTAACGGGCCTGGCTGAACCATTCGATTGCAGCTTTACGTGGATTGGCGTGATATAAATTTTTCATCTCTTTCAGGTAACAGGGGACTTTACTGCCTGGACCAGCAATTGCCATAGGTGCAAGCATTGCACCAGTACCTGTAATCAGCGTTGATAATATAAAATTTCGTCTATCCATAATTTTGGTTTTCAATTTGTTTAATTGGTTTATTAGCATTTTGTTTATGCCGAAGAATATGTAATTTAAATGGGGCACAGCACCGCTTAAATTTGTAGAAACTATGAAACACCCTGCCAGAAGGTGCGGAGCACCGTAATATTGTCACAATATGATTCATTCTTCTGATGCGCTTCACCATTCCTGCTTAAATCAATCAAGCCACCAATATTTCGCGGTTCTGTCACTGCATTGATAAGAAAGAGAAAGCCTTTTTAGCGAAAGCCTGTTTCCGTAAATAATTTGTTTTTTTAATGTCAAAATATCTCTGTTGAGTTTCTGCTCATGTGAATATAATTTCTCTATTCTTTCCCTTCTTCGGATAAAACCGGTATATTGGTTTCGGTTATTGCGGTCGGCAAGGGAGCTTTGGTCTCCTGTATCCATTTCAATAAATCACCTAATAATTCGTCCCGTTTGGGAATATTGATATTGGAAAGATCGACCCGCTCCCCCTCGTCATCCTTTAAATTATAGATCTCGACAGCATTGCAGCTATCGTTATTTTTGGCGCCTGTGCCGAGCAGCCACTCCTCATGATAAAGGAGTATCTTCCAATCCCCCTTGCGCATCGTGGTAACAGGCCTGGTCCGGAAGATCTTATCCCGTCCGCGGATAACCGGATCGTTCAGATAACCTGGAAAATGCCAGAATATTTTATCCCGTTTGGTCGTTTCAGCCTCTCCGTTAAAAAGTGGCAACAGGTTCTCACCATCCAGTTTTATGCTATGGTTACCTGCTGCTGCCACAAAAGTGGGATAAAGATCAATGTTGATAATTGGAGTATCTGACTCTGATCCCGGTTTTATTTTATTGGGCCAGACCGCAATAAACGGTTCGCGGATACCCCCTTCGTAGTAGCACCCTTTGTTTCCACGCAGCGGTTCCTGCGATGATTGTTGCGTAGCACCATTGTCACTTGTAAAGATGATCAATGTATTCTGGTCGAGCCCCGAGGTTTTTAAAAATTCCATGATCTTACCCACACCTGCATCCAGATCGTAGAGACAGGCTGCATAGAGTTGAAGTTTCTTGTCGACTCCTTTCTTCACAAACTTTTCAAGACTCTCCGGTCGTGATTCAAGGCTGGTGTGAATGGCATGCTGGGCTAAATAGGTAAAGGTCGGTTTCCCTTTATTGCAGTTCATAAATTTTATGGCCGCATCCGTTAGGCTAAAAATACTCTTGGGATCATTGGGCTCATTTCTTTTCGGGTTTGGATTATCCTTACGCGGATCGAAATAAACATCAAAACCTTGTGCTTCGGGTTTGGTGGTTATAGTATGGCCCAGATGCCATTTGCCAAAAAGTCCGGTGATATATCCTTGGGCTTTCAGGGCCTCTGCCATGGTTACGAAACTGCCGTTCAGCTCCTTGTTGTTGGGTACCGGTACAAGTCTCATCTCTTTTATGGGACCGCGGGTGGTACTGTTTACTGCATAAACACCTGTTCGGGGAGAATAACAACCGCTTAACAGACCGGCACGGCTGGGTGCACAGTTCCCGGCAGCTGCATAAGCCTTGTTAAATACGATCCCTTTTTTAGCCAGCGCATCAATGTTGGGGGTTTCGAACACCTTATTTCCCGTAAACCCGCAGTCCATATATCCCAGATCGTCTGCAAGAATTAGGAGAATGTTTGGTTTCTCGGTTTTGTGAGCCATCGCTCCAAGTGCGCAGGTAGCTACAAGACCAGCCGTTACTATATTCTTCGTAGGACTTATAAATACTTTATTTTTTGACATGGTTTTCTTTAAGAAATTATCAATTAACGATGTTCAATTTTCTATTCCATTAATTATTGGTGGTATTGGTGAATTGGCGCTTTATTGCGTAATCCTATTTTGCCTCCAAAACACCAAAGCTCCATCCGTCCGCCAGACACCAAAATTGCTATAAAGGTTACTCTTTCGTTATTAGATTTAAAAGATATCTTAGTCTTCGTTATCTTTATAATCGTCACCCTTGTTGCTGTTTTTACAGGATTGGATCCACAGGAACAGCTCTTTTTTCATTTGTTCCACGATATCCGGATGAGCTGCTGCAATGTCTTTCCGCTCATATTTGTCTCCAGGGAGGTAATACAGTTCAAACATTTTTTTGTCAGGTGTGATTAGCTTATAATTTTGCGTCACGATCGATTGCTGGGTAGGAATCTGAAAACCGATGTATCCGGGGCGTTCTGTAATTTTTCCATCTATGGCAGGCATCAGATTCATTCCGTCGTAAGGACGTTTGGGTAATTCAAATCCCCAAATAGCAAGTATGGTTGTAAAATAGTCAGAGGTTACAGCAGGAAATTCTGTGCGTTGACCTCCCTTAATACGTTCAGGCCACAAAATAATTCCGGGAACCCTAAGCCCGCCTTCGTACAGAACCCCTTTTCTTCCCCTGAATCCACCGGTTTCGCCTTGCTGCCGTCCACCGGGATGCTGGAGCGTACCTCCCCCTTCGCCTGCAGGACCGTTATCGGAACAAAAGGTAATTAATGTGTTATCTGTTATTTTAAGTGCTTTTAATTCCTGTCGTACCCGCGTCACCTGTTCATCCATTGCGGTGATGCAGCCATAATAGTGCTGCTTATTCTCATCATATTGCTGATACATTTCCAGATATTTGGGACCTGCCACAACCGGACTATGCGGAGCATGAAACCACACAACCGCTAAAAACGGGGTATCCTTTTTAGCCGCATTCCTTATAAAAGGGATTACCCGGTCCATTATTACCCTCGAATCGTCTCCTTCGAGATTTTCATTGGCATATTGGTCTGGTCCGGTCCAGTATCTGGTCGGATTCTTAAATGTTTGGTTTTTTCTAGGATCCCAGGTCGGGACTGCCTGTTCTGTGGAGAAGCATTGATCAAAACCATTCTCCCAGGGTGGGCTGTATGCTGCTCCCGTTCCCCCTCTGCGACCATCAGGGATCGTTTTTGATAAGGTTCCCAGGTGCCATTTCCCAAAATGTGCCGTAGTATAACCTACTTTTTGAGCTACCTCCGAAATGGTGATCTCCTCTTTTTTCATCATCCCTTCGTTGGCAAACCAGATTCCATACCGATAGGGATTGCGTCCTGTGATACAACTTCCCCGTGTTGGTGAACAAACGGCCGAACCCGCATAAAACCGATCGAATACAACCCCAGCCCTGGCCATTTGATCCAGTCCCGGTGTGTTAATCACCTTGTTCCCGTTAAATCCTACGTCTCCCCATCCCAAATCGTCTGCCATCAATAAGATAATATTTGGATGATCTTTCGGAATACCAGATGCGGGACAAGCTGACTGTGCGACAACTCCTCCACCTAAAAGAACCAGATATTTAAATGGTAGCATATCAATACAACCAAAAGGTGTTTTTTAAGGAAATTTTGAATCATGTAAGCATTGAACTATTGCTGTTTATTGCGCCTCCACTCTGCCCGGCTCGCGAACGTTGGCCCCTTTGATATTCATGATCCCGTCTCCCAGATCAATTCTTGCCTCTTCTGCAATCTTCATCAGTTCTGCAACGATATCGGGATTTTGATCTTTTACATCGTACCTCTCCCCCGGATCGCGACGAAGGTCATAGAGCGCCATCCCAACCTGCACATTGTCAGTTTTTCCGCCAACCCCATCTTTACCCGGGGCAAATCCTTCGTAGGTACGCGACTGATGTGGTAAAACAAGTTTCCAATGATTTTTCCTTACTCCCTCCAGCCAGTTGGCATGGTAATAATAAAGAAATACCTCCCGCGGATTGGCATTTGGTACACCTGTCATTAGCGGAAGAATATTAACCCCGTCGATTTTACGTTCGGGAAGCGGTGACCCTGAGATATTCGCCAGCGTGGGTAATATATCAATTGTTGATGCGATCTTATTGCAAATCAAACCTTCAGGGATATGCCCAGGCCAGTTCATAATGCAAGGAACCCGCTGACCACCTTCCCAGCTTGTTCCTTTCCCTTCACGCATACCACCTGCAGAACCGGCGTGATTTCCAAAATTAAGCCAGGGACCATTATCAGAAGTAAAAATAACCAGCGTATTTTCGGCAAGACCGTTTTTTGAGAGTGCTTCCATAATTTGCCCCACAGACCAGTCAATCTCCATCATCACATCACCATAGCGCCCCTGCTCACTTTTCCCTTTGAACTTATTGGAGGCTGCGATGGGTACATGGGGCATAGAGTGGGGCAGATAGAGGAAGAAGGGCTCTTTTTTATGTCTGTTAATAAATGAAACTGCGTGTTCTGTATACCTGGTTGTGAGCTCGGCCTGGTCATCCATCGTGGCAATCTCTTTTCCCTCCTCATTGCCGTCGATTAACCTGAGTGGTCGGTATTTGGGATTTATATGTTCTCCGTTGATGCCATATCCCCACATATCATTCGAATAGGGCAGGCCAAAGTACTCATCAAAGCCCTGTTTGAGCGGTAAAAACTGTGGCTGAAAACCCAGGTGCCATTTTCCGAAAATGGCGCTCGCATAACCTTTCCTTTTAAGGACCTCCGCAATGGTCTCTTCCTGAGGATTTAAACCGACGACCGAGGAGGGATTCAAGGCCCCCGCAATTCCTACCCTGTTTGAATAGCAACCAGTTAACAGCGCTGCCCGCGAAGCGCTGCATACCGCCTGCGAG
The DNA here is from genome assembly GCA_963675995.2 of Prolixibacteraceae bacterium. Lineage (GTDB taxonomy): Bacteria > Bacteroidota > Bacteroidia > Bacteroidales > Prolixibacteraceae > JAAFHB01. The sequence goes on from CAXXIY010000001.1 coordinate 2,269,205, forward strand.
ACATAGAAATTGGTGAATCTGATTCCATGGGCTGCCAGTTTATCCAGATTGGGAGTGGTGTAGCCCGTGGATCCATAACAGTTCAGGTCACCGTAGCCCATATCGTCAGCTAATATCAATACCACATTAGGAAGAGTTCCTTTTTTGATATTCCCTTTTGCAGGCTCTTTGGCCTGAATGGATGATGCTGTCAATAAACCGCATAATCCCAGATACGTGAATTGATTGGTTTTCATGTGTAAATCAGTTGTGTATGATTAGATTCTAGTAATTTGTGATTTTATTATCTCCCATTTTTAGTTTCCATCCATGGTGGAAGCAAAATGCTCAGACGTTTGACAATTTCCGGATTTTGGTCAGCAATATTGATTGTCTCCGAAGGGTTTTTTAGCAAATCGTAAAGAATTACAGGGTCTTTTTTAGAATCGATAAGTTTAAAATGGCCATCAAAAACCATTCTCCATTGCCCCAGGGCAGAGGTCACATATTTACGATAATAACCTGTTCCTGTGTCGAGATAAGATCTCAATGATTTTGAATCCATTTCAGCTGGTATTTTTATTTTGGCAAAATCGAGAAAGGTGGCGGTTAGATCTAGCGTTGGTACTGGTTTTGTGTTGATAATCCTTTTTTTTATCCCGGGGCCGGAGATGATCAAAGGTACCCCGACAGATGGTTGATAAGGTTTTTCTTTACCAGTAAACCCATGGTCCCCAAGCATATCACCATGGTCGGAACAGAAAACAATGATTGTATTATCAAGATCGCCGCGCTTTTGAAGCTCTTCGAGATATACCTTTATCCAGCGATCAATATTGTAAACTTCTGCACTATACCTCTTTCTGATTTCGTTTACATCCTTGGGATTATCAGCAGCAGAAGGAAATTTAGTGGTATCCCAATCTTTCATCATCGCAGGAGTTGGATCATATGGGCCATGCGGACCGTTAAAATTTATCTGGAGAAACCAGGGTTCTCCAACCGGAACATCTCTGAGCAGTTTGAGGCCATTGCCTGCAATCCAGTTATCGGCGTATGACTCATCAATCATTGTTTTTCCAATAAGTCCCTGTTTCTGGAGATAGGCATAGTATGGTTCAGGGATATTTTTTTTATTGGCACTTTGGCCATCTCCTTTGCCTGCATTGTCGATCCCATCGGTAAAACCCCATACATCAAGCAAAGATGGCAAACCTTCCCTTTTATGTTTGCCGTCAATTCCCCAGTTCATCCCAGGTTTATCAAGATCGAACTTTCCGCAACCGAGCACATGATACCCGGCTGAATCGCGCAATAATCGATAAAAAGATGTTTCATCGATTGGATAGGTGTCTCTGTTTGATGGGACCCTGCATTTTTCATAGTTTTTTCCGGAGGCCAGACAGGCTCTCGATGGGGCACAGAGAGGTGAGGGACACACGGCAGATGAAAAGTAAACACCATTGTTTGCCAGCTTTTTGAGGTTAGGAGTAAGGTTCGGCATAATCGGATTCATACTCGTCCAATCGTATCTGAACTGGTCGGGAAAGAAAAATAGTATATTTGGTTTTCCGGTACGTGCTTCAGCAGTCGGACTGTTTAATCCGTTCAATAATGAAAAAATGCCCGCAGCAACCAAAAATCCTTTTATTGGTTTGTTATACATGATTTTCTGTTTTTTTTAAGTAAAGAGAATAAAAAAATCTCGCATTAAGTATTATTTAGTTGGAATAATTTATGTTGAAATTATTTATTCTTCGTTTTGACTTTCCTGACCAATCCCAACCTCTTCCAATTGAGGGGTAGACGAATGTAAGTTATTTAAAAAACAAGCGATTTAAATGAGTTTAAAGTTCGGAAAAGGAAATATAATTTACATAGTTGGCTTAGGAATAACTTTTGCCATTTTGGCCCACTGAAACCATTCGCCAGCCATGATTTTTACCCGTTCAGGATTTTGAGCAGCCAGGTTTTCTGTTTCTGTCCGGTCATTCTCCATATCAAACAACTCCCAGTTTTGTAAATCCAGTTCATCAACCTTATCAAAGAAAAAACTGTTTTTTAAAACAGCTCTTGAGATCAGTTTCCATTTCCCTTCTCTGATCGCCCTGTTCCCTTCGTGCTCCCAGCAGATTACTTTCCTGTTTAACTCCTTGTTATTAAAAGAGGGAACGAGGCTGATTCCCGGTAGAGGTACGATCTTTTTTCCATGATCTTCCAGTGGATAGCTTGCACCGGAGAGTGCCACACATGTTGCCATAATGTCAATCACGTGACCAGGCTGCGACCGGAGTTCCCCTTTCGCACTGATTCCCGCCGGCCAATGAGCTATTAACGGAGTTGAAATCCCCCCTTCATTGACCCAATGTTTAAACATCCGGAAAGGAGTATTCGAAGCATTGGCCCAGCTGATGTCATAACCGATGAAGGTATCTGCAGTACCCGGAATTACACCTTTTGCTGAACGAACTGGTTTCCCGTCGCGGGTTTGCACCGGTTGCATTTTATATTGAAGTTGATCAGGACCCATCGGCTTCAGTGTGTCAGGATTGACATTGACCTCTTTTTTATTCCAGAATCCCCATTGTTCGGCGCAGGCGCCATTGTCCTGTAAAAACAAGATAAGTGTATTTTCAAGTTGACCTTTACTTTTAAGGGCAGAAACAATCTGTCCAATTCCCTGATCCATACGATCAATCATAGCAGCATAAACTTCCATACAGGCTGCCTGCCACTCTTTCATTTCCGTATTTTCCCATTTGCAATCCTCAGGAGTTGCTTCTGACATTTTCCATCGGGGATCAACGATTCCCATCCCGATCATCCGTTTATACCTCTCTTTTCGGATCTCATCCCAACCCTTGTTATATACCCCTTTGTACTTTGCAATATCCTCCGGAGGTGCATGAAGCGGCCAGTGTGCTGCGGTGTAAGCCACATACATAAAAAAAGGTTTATCGCAGGAATGCTGGCTGATATATTTAACGGCAGTATCACTTATGGCGCTGGTATAATAAAAATTCTTTCCCGGGGCAATATAGTTATTGCCTGATGTCAGTGAGTTCGGGTCATAAAAACTACCGGCACCATGAATTGTTCCAAAGAAACGATCAAACCCGCGTTGCAAAGGCCAGTTATGCTTGTTGGGTTTTTCAGGTGAAGGGAGCAGTGGGGTCACATGCCATTTCCCGGTCATGTAAGTGGAATAACCAGCGGTTTTAAGAATCTGGGCTATCGTTAAACAGTTATCATTCAAATCGCCGCGATATCCTTCTGTACCTCTGTCGTTCATCATGTGACCTATACCTGCCTGATGTGGATATAATCCGGTAAGTAGTGAAGCCCGGCTAGGGCAGCAACGTGCCGAATTGTAAAACTGAGTATATCTTAATCCATTATGAGCCAGTGCATCGAGATTGGGAGTCTTTATTTCGCTTCCATAACAGCCAAGATCCGAATATCCCATATCATCTGCCATGATCAGCAGAATATTGGGTTTCTTTGGTTCATGATTCTTCTTTATCCCAAAAACTGGAGTGGATAAGGAGATGGTACATAGACCAAACAATAAAGCGGTAAAATTGGATTCCATCAATTTTCTTTTTCCCGTGCTAATGAATGTGCATTTTAAGTTCCTTGTCAAATTTCGCCATTTTTTTCGTTAATCGGTTTACGATTTCCGGGTTTTCCGATTCAATATTTTTACTTTCCGAGATATCTTTTGCAAGGTTAAATAGTTCAACTTTCCCTTTCACAATCCGTAGTTTCCAGTCTCCGCTTCGTACTCCCTGAAGGGTCATTGCGTTATAGTAGTAATACCCGTCATGAGGTGTTTTTGCACCCCGTTTCCCTGACAGCAATGGCCAGATATTTTCCCCGTCAATCGGAGCTTTTGGTTTGGCACTACCTGTGAGCCAGGCGATAGTAGGGAGTAGGTCAATTGTTGAGGCTATTTCGGAACAGACACTTCCTGCAGGTATTTTTCCCGGCCAGTGTGCAATCATCGGTTCGCGCATACCACCCTCGTAAGTATCAAATTTGAAGCCGCGTAATGGTAATGCACTGCCTCCCTGACCATTCTTCAGATTCCAGGGACCGTTGTCGGAGGTGAAAATTACCAATGTGTTTTCATCAATATTCAGGGATTTTAGTGTCTTCAGGATCTCTCCCATGCTCCAGTCCAGTTCCTCAATCACATCTCCGTACAATCCCCTTGGGCTTTTCCCGTTAAATGCCTCTGATGCATGAAGCGGGATATGTGGCATTGTGTGAGCCAGATAGAGAAAGAACGGTTTGTCCTTATTTTTTGTGATAATTTTTATTGCCTCCTCAGTGTATTTTTTTGTTAGCAAAGTCTGATCAACAGGGTATTCGATTACCTTGCCATCACGCATCAGCGGGACATTCCCACTACCGAGGCGTTTTATTCTGACACTTTCCTGTGTGACCCCTTCCCGGTAAACCACATCTTTGGATATTTGAACTTTGGGATTGATGGTCATATCGTTACTGTAGGGAATACCCAGGTAGCTGTCGAATCCCTGCTGGTCGGGGAGGAATTCGGGTTTGTCACCGAGATGCCATTTCCCGATACAGGCTGTGGTATAGCCCTTTGCCTTAAGGATGTCGGCAATTGTTATCTCCTTTGAATTCAATCCAATAGTATCATTTGGCCAAAGCACCCGCGGTACACCTACCCTTGGAGGATAGCATCCGGTTAACAGGGCTGCCCGTGATGGGGAACATACCGGCGCGGCGGAATAGAAATTAGTAAAGCGCACCCCCTCTTTTGCCATCCGGTCAAAGTTTGGGGTTTTGATCAGCGGCGAACCAAAACATCCGACATCCTGATACCCCTGGTCATCAGTAAGAAAGATGATAATATTTGGCGTTTTACCTTTTGTATTTCCAGCCGATAGCGACATATTCGCGGCAAGTAAAATGCCCTGCGCAATGATTGCTTTTTGAAATAAATTGTTCATTTGAATTTGAGTTTTATTTTTAATTCCAATTACTTAGAAATTATTTTCCTGCACGTAAAGCTCTTTTTAAAATTGGTTCCATCACGTTGGCCATACGCATAAAGCCCAGGTCCGATGGATGAACCCGATCAACGGTTCCCTCTCCATCACTCCCCAGTAATTTGTTTCCTCGGATATAAAACAGTTTCCTGTCGCCATTTCTGACACATTGATCAAAAATCGTTCGCAAAACTGCATTTGAAGCTGAGTAGCCATTTCGTCTTGAAGGATTGACCGGAGCATCACCCATTTCAGTGTTTTCAACCAGTATGATTGGTGTTTTGGGATGTGCCTCTCTGATTTTCGCAATAAAAGCCGGCATACGCTCTTTTACCATTTCTGCATTCATATTGGGCAACGGATCAAGCATATAAACTGAAGGATTAAGTTCTGCCAAAAGCGTTGCCATTTCAGGTTCACAGACAGCATTACCTGAGAATCCCAGGTTAATCATCGTACAATCGAGCCGCCGGCAAAGGATGGCAGGATAAGCCATTCCCGGTCTTGAAGCGGCAATGCCATGTACGATGGAAGTACCGTAAAACACCACTGATTTGGTGGTTTTTTCCCGTGCAGGCGGCATTTCACACCTGGCTCCCTCAGGAACGCCAATTTCAAGTTTATCAATTCCATTCCGAATCGGAAGGTAAAGCATGCACTCGCGAAGTCCGGGCGACATGCCGGTGGTCAACCTTTGTTCTTTGACGCCGGAATCATCCGGTCGTGCGGCACCCAGCCATCGCCATTCACCTTTAAACCGTACATAAAGGTCCAGTCCGCTTGCACCGCTTGCCGGCATATTGGGCAAGGCAATTCTTTCCTTTCGTAAAGTCCAGCGGGCTGAGAGAGAGGTGGCATCTGTGACAAACCGCACCACCATCCCTGGTGTATCTTCACTTAACGTCCATAATCCCGATCGTACTACTCCCATGGCTTTGGCTGGCAGCCGGTCATAAAAATTCCGGGTATCCGGCCAACCTTTCCCTTCGAGGCATAGTTCCTTTGCATCGAACCAATGAAGTGATGGTTTTGCGTTTATTGTCTGCGCAAAGGTGGTCTGTTTGTCCAAAAGTAGGAGAATGTTAAAAAATAGAACAGGAATGATAAAGACAGACCTGATGATTCTCTGTTTGAAATAGCTCATTTATTTTTTAATTTTTTATGTTGAAAGTTGTTGTTTCTGATACTTTTAAAACGATCGGGCCAAGCAAACCGGATAATAGCAGTTTTGAGCCGGCATTGTACCATTTCGGATCTGGTGAATATATTCGGCAAATTTTTTGGTTTTCAGGCACATTTTTATCTCCTATCAGCCGGTTCACCCATGTATTTGTAACCTGTATTTCCAAATCATTTTTGCCCTGAATAACAAATTTTGTAATATCTGCTTGGTATGGGGGGCACCATAAAGTACCAACAGATTTTCCGTTGATCAATACTTCTGCGAGATCTTTTACCTGTCCGAGATCCATTAGTATGATCTTATTCTTTTGGAGATACCCTTTGGGAATAAACAGCTGCTTTTTGTAGGTGCCGGTACCGCTAAAATAATTGACGCTCTTGTCCTGATAGTTTGTCCATGAAATTAAACTATCAAGTTTGATTTGAGCAGGAGCACCTCTTTCTGGTTCGAAATCGACAATCCATGATTTGGACAGCCGAAGACCTGCAGTTGATTTATTGACTGAGATTTCATGCACAATTCCTGAACTCATTGTCAGTTTCAGATTTTCAGCTTTAGATGAAGAGGCAATCGTGATGCTCCTGTTTGAATTACTTGTAAAATCATTAAAAGAGAGGGGGAATGCACCATTTAAAGTTTCTCCTGAAGCGAAAACAACATTGCCGCACCATCGTATATCTTTGATATGGTCTGTCTCATTACCACTGAAAACGATAAATCTGGATCCCTGTTTCTCAATGGACAATGGAATTCGTGTTGACCCTTTTAATGTATCATAAACTGCAATATCATAAATCTCACCCGTTAGCGGATTCCATACCTGCGGTTTTCTGCCCGAAATACGAAACCTGCAATCTGCTACACCTGCATCTCCTGTATTTGCAAGGAAGTAGATGTCACTACCCGGCAATTGACGATGGATAAAGTTTATGTGCTGGTTGTTAGTGGTTTTAAAGACGAAATCCGGTGTCAGATTCTTCTCCTTCAGGACTGATTCAAGCTTTTCTCCACTTATGATTTTCCCATTTCCGTACCTTCGGTTTACGATCCCCGAGTTATTTTCTCCCCACAATGCAGAAGCACTATCGTTTACCTGACGATCACATTGCGGATAACCTTTAAGACCGGGAGATTTGAGTGGCTTTGGACCTATAACTGTTGCTCCGTTTCTGACAAGATAGAGCAGTTTATCAACAATCTCAGGCGACATCGTTTTTTTGTCGGCCAATAATAAGATTGCATAGGACATTCCATCCGGAAGAATTATTCTGCCGTTTTGAACCTCCATTTTCAGTAAAACCGTGTTGTCACAATTGTCTGCACGATAACCAATTGGCAAACCGGCCACTTCCAGTTCATCATAATACTTACTAAAGGTGTCTTCATCACCAACGTACTGGCATACATCTGCTACGAATAATCCCTGCTGAAGCAGGTACTGGCAACGGGAAATATAATCAATAAACGATTTAGATTTTTCCCACCATGTATTTCCCCTGTGAAAATTGACCCCGTTCCATCCATGCGTCCATCCTGGTTTGTCATCATGGGGTTGATGAACCGAACAGTGTAGAACAAGGGAATTTGTCCCCCTGCAAAAGTTAAAATCGGCAATCGGCTTCAAAGTGGAAGGGACATTCGAAAAGTCCCCATTTCCCCCTCCGACTGTAAACGATTCGTCTTTGATGATCCGCTTGCCATACACATGAGCTGCCGCTGCCGCACTACCTGTATTGGCAATCATATTTACATTCCTACCCATCCAGATTTCGTTCATTGGTACATCGGAGGTTCCGTAAAGGGTTAACGGACTTCCGGGCATCCCCTGAGCACCATAGAGTGATTCTGCATGCAGGGACATTCCATTTTTATTGGCATATTTTTTTATGTAACCATAATATTCTTTTCCCAGCAGGTATCCCAATGTCTCCCTGTAATCAAATAAAAAACGGTTGCATATCTCCGGATTTAACACTGTTATTCCATATAATGCCGGCAAATACGGTACAGGATCATATCCATTAATTTTTTTAAATGCTGAAATAAAATCATCTGTCCACGATTGCAGGCCACATTCCCAGCTGTCAATCAAAATGTGATTGAACGTTTTTCCGGCAAGATCACTTGCATCCTGAATCAACTTACCCAGATAATTGTCGAGTAATACGTCTACGGCGCTGTGATCCAATTTGTTGCATTCCAGCCCTGTTCCCTCTGGTGATCCAGGATGATTGGTTATGTTTTTCACAACATGATTGAACATAAACACGGTCCATCTTCCGTTCGAAGGTTGCCAGGCAATGGTATGGTCATGCTGTATCAGTTTTGTGAGATCAACACAACTGTCAGTATTGAGTACTACTCCGTTGGCAGGCTTGAAACTCCACAAGTTTATGGTGTTGCGGCCTCCAGCATGGGTTGAAGGATAGGCAATAACAGCGATTGTATGATCGGGAACAGTGTCTTTTAATGGATGATTGGTATCAACGGAAGATGAAATAACCCTAATTTGCCTCATCCCTTTTTCTGGAGTTATCCATGGCCCCCCCGACTGGCTGAATCCCTCACAAATCTGGGCGCCGATTTTCATCCCTAATCGATCGCACTCTTTCACAGCATGGAGGAAAAGTTCGCGGTACTCTTTGCTCATAAAACGGACCGGTCCCTGCGGAGTTGGCGGCCTTCGCCCGTCATCTTTTACCCATGCATTGTGAAACTGGGAAACTTCGCCAATTCCAAGTTTATGCATCATTTCAAGGTCTTTGGTGATCCCCTCTTTTGTGATATTTCCATACATCCAATGCCAGAAGGTGCCGGGACGGGACTGAACAGGTGGATTTTTGAAACCTGCCACAACAGAATCATTTATTTGGGCCAAGGCTGGAAAACTGAAAAGACAGAACAAAATGATGACCGGAGCAAGGCGGGATCTAAAGGTTAATCGTTTGAGATTGTTCATATACCGGGTATCGTTTTGTTTTCAGATATTCCTTTTAATGCTCTCCCTTTTCAACGTTTTTCAGGTCAACACCTTTGAAATATTTTTTCAGCGTATATTCCGGCTGATGAACATCGGGTTTCTGTTTCAGTTTTGTATAATCGTAATTCAGGGGTAAAATCGTTTTGGGGTAAAGTGTGGCTGTGTCATTGGTCGCCGTATGAAAATCCTTTAGAAGCTTCATGAGCTCCTCTTTTTGGGATTGATATTCGGAAACCAGTGCCAGATTATTGAGTTCAAGTGGATCCATTTTGAGATTAAAGAGCTGTGTATAATCACGCTGTGGATAATAAATTATTTTCCACTCTTTTGTCCTAACCGCTCTGGCAGTATTGCGATAGGCAGTATAGAGGGCATTTCGTACGCCTGATGAATCTCCTTTTATTACCCGGGTCAGATCTTTTCCATCTATTCTCTCAGGAACTGGAAGTTTACAAAGATCAGAAAGGGTTGGGAACAGGTCGTAGAGGTACACCAGGGCATCGGTGACTTTATCTTTGGGAATTCCGGGACCTGTGATAATTAACGGGACATTCATACTGTGTTCATATAGATCCTGTTTCCCTAAAAGTCCGTGACTTCCAATAGCCAGGCCATTATCTGCTGCATATACGATGATGGTATTTTCGAACAGCCCCTTTTGCTTCAGTGTTTCGATAATATCGCCAATTCTGGCATCCATGTGTGATATTAACGCGTAATAGTCGGCAAGCGATTCCTGGATGATCTCCGGTGTTCTTGGCCACGGTGCCAGATTCTCATCGCGTATGTCCAATTGGTCAAAAACAAAAGGGTGCAATTTTTTGAAATTTCCCGGGATGGGGATCGATTCGGGAGGATACATCCCGATATAATCCTCTCGCGGTGAGCGGGGATCGTGAGGGGCGGTAAACGCCACATAACAGAAGAAAGGGCGGTCTCTCTTTCCTGAGCTATATTCGTTAATATAATCAATTGCTGCACCGGCAAACAGATCGGTTGAAAATCCCTTTATAACTGGTTTTGATAGTTTTCGATCCGTTCCCAAATCGCGGCAGGGGACTTTGTAATGGTTGCTCATCCCCCCAATAAGCACATTCTTCCCTTTTTGGAAAGAAGCCTCAAAGGTCGGGGCAAGGTTATGCCATTTGCCTGTCCCAAAGGTCTCATAACCGTTTTCCGCAAAATGCATCGGCATTGTGTGAACCCCTTCCAACTTGTCGTAAACATGAAACAGGCTTTTCCCGCTCATCAGCATCGCCCTGCTGGGGGCGCAAATTGCGCCATGATGTCCACCCATGACATAAGCAGAGGTAAACCGCACTCCTGTTTTTGCAAGACGATCAATATTAGGTGTCCTGATGTAGGAGTTTCCCGATGCCCCAATTGCATCAGCCCGCTGGTCATCGGCAAAAAGGAACAGAATATTAGGTTTTGTCAGTTTTGATTTCTCTTCGGTTGCTCCTTTGGCTGTACCGGAGCTTACCGAAGCCCCCAGAAGCATAAGGACAGAAAATGGAATTATCGAATTCTTCATTTTTTAATTATTTCAATTTTTTGAGTGACAATGTTGCCTAAAAGTAACCCCTTTTTGTTGAAAATCGCAGCTTTCACAACCGTATTTAATCCAACTGTGAAAGGAGCTTTGTATTTCTGTGATTTTGTGGTGGGTTCCGACCCGTTAACGGTATAAAAAAGGTTGTGGATATCTGAATCAGGGATAATCAGAATCTTAGCATTCTTTTGTATGGTATCGGCTGTAAATGTGATCATTGGATTGTAGGTGCTCTTTGAAAAATTGACCTTGTCGCGTTCAAGCCGTACAAAATTTTCTTCCACTGCAACCTCGAATCTTTTCCAATCTTTCAAAACCGGACTGGTCCAGCCAACTTCAGCGTTGGCTAAAACGCGGGGGTATAACATCAATTCACTGATTTCAGGGTTCGGGGTGAACTCTCCCCACAGGCACACCTGAGTCCCCATGATTAGTCCCGCCTCTTTCTCTGTCAAAGCACCGGGGATCGGTTCGTAATCGTACACTTTCCTCAAAGGAATAATTCCCCTTGGGGCTTCAGGTTCAAGATAGGCAGGTCCCTGATGATTATTGATATATGAATCGGTATAACTGGCCTGGATTGTTTTGTATCCGGCACGCGGGGCGTCCACTTCGGGTGAATACCTGTTTCTACGCCAGGCCATAATAATTGCTCCCGGCGTTCCCTTTCCACTCATGATCTCATCCCATCCAATCATCGTTTTGCCATGTTTGGTAACCTGGCTGTTGATACGTGTGATAAAGTAGCTTTGCAGTTCTTCGAAATTTTCCAGATGGTTCTCCTTCAACCGCTTGTTGCACTCGGGGCATACCGTCCAGTCGTTTTTGTTACACTCATCGCCACCGACGTGGATATATTTTGAAGGGAAAAGATCCGCAATCTCACCGATCACCCCGTCAATAAATTCATAGGTAGTCTCTCTGCCCGCACAAATGGTATTGTTTGGCGATCTGCCACCGGTTGATACTTCAAAAAGAAGATCCTGCCTGCATGAAAGGTATGGATAGGCAGCTTTAAGTGCTTTTGAATGGCCGGGAAGATCGATTTCAGGAATAATTTCCACATTGCGTATTCTTGCATATTCAACAATCTCTCTGATATCCTTTTGCGAGTAGAAACCACCAATCGGCTTAGGTTCATTGGGTTTTGCAAATTCACGACTCCACCAGTGAATTCCTGTCCGGTCTGCCCGCCACGCCCCTTTTGTGGTCAGATTGGGATATTTTTTGATCTCGATCCTCCATCCCTGGTCATCAGTGAGGTGCCAGTGAAATTTGTTGATTTTGTAAGATGAGATAATGTCGATCTGTTTCAGCACAAATTCCTTCGGCTGAAAATGGCGCGCATGATCAAGCATCAGACCCCGCCATTCGAACCTGGGGTGATCTTTTATGACCAGACATGTTAACCTGACTGGTTTTTCAGGAAACTGCCGCGCGTTTGGAGGGATCACCTGCCTTAATGATTGAAATGCATTAAAGATTCCTGCATAGGTATTCGCTTTCCCTACAATTTTATCGGATGAGATCTCCAATTGATAGCCTTCATTGCCAAGAATGGGATCATCAGTTTTTTCAAAAAGGATAAAATTTCCTGAAACTGAATGATCCCACTTTGAAGCAGAAACTATGATTCCGGCATCATTCATTATCTTCTCTTTTAGATAAGTCCCAAAATCTTTCAGAAACTCTTCAGGTACAAAAAGACGGGTCGCATCGTTAAATGTAAAATGACCTTTTCTTAAGTTGACTGATTCGGGTTGCGGGATAATATGGACTTTTTGATGCTCCTGTTTAGAAGTGAATGAAAAACCCAAAAGAGGGAAAAAAAAGGCTAATAAAAACAATTTTCTCATACCATGAATTTCTTTTATTTTGAATAATAATAGACACAATGACGGAAGGGTACCTTCCCATCTCCAAAAGCATTAACGGTGCCAGGGTCTGTAAGATAGGTGATTATCCATTTACACGATTCTCTGAAGGAGATCGCGTCACTCTCCCTGCATCTTAAAATGGCAATCCTTCTTCCGCTGGGTTTGAGTTCTTCCCGTTTCATAATTGCTGAATAATTATCTGAAGCAATACCCCTGAACCCCCATGAATATCCATAGGCATCCTCTGTACCCAGATAGTTTAACGTCGGTTTTTCATCGCCATCAAGATAAATCTCCTGGTTACTCTCGCAAATCAGATCGCCATTTCCAAAGCTCTTCTCAGATTCATATTGTATCCAGTGTGCCACAAGGGAACCCGGCTTGTTGAGTTCGAAAACGCTTAACTGTATTTTAGGATCGATTATTCCTTCACGGTAGTCGGTATGGAGGTAACCGCAGTCGGAGGGAATTGAGGGAACCTGCTCCCATTGAATATCTGTATAGGCTGTTAGATTCTTATCGGTTGGATTTTCTATTTCAACAGCGATATGCTTGCGGAATGGCATTGGAAGCCGACAATTATGGGATTCCTTTACTTTGGAAAAGTAAATAGTATTGAAATATTTACTCTTACACTGTATATCGGCAAAGAAATCCATGAGCGGCATTTCGATGGCTGGCTTTTCCTCCCCATCATAATAGATGCGAAGGATAACATTTTGACTTACATAAGAATCGAGATTGAATGCGATCCCTTCGCCGGGAGCTACAAAGGCACAACTATGGAACATTGAAATTACGCCGGGTCCATCAACATCCAAAAGTTTAATTCTTGTTTTTGCGTTGAGTTTGGGCAGATCCTGCCATAACGCCGGAACAACATGGGTTTTTTGTTCTTTTATGCGTGCTACAGAGTGCCAGTCACGTTGTTTCTGTGAATATGCACTCCCCAAGTTCATGAAAAGTACAATTGTACAAATAGTCATCAGATTGCTGCTCATTACTTTGTTTTTTAATTGGTCAGCTATTGTTCAAATATAATTAATTCCGGATGAAGAATTTATCATTCAAGACCTAAAAGAAACCATGTTGTACTCTGAGCTTTGACTTTAACAGGAAGAAATAACTCCTCTTTTTCGTTTAGATTGCAGGAAATGGAATTTGTTCCCTCCATCCTGACGATAACGCTGTTTTTTAGACCGGTATAGTACAAAGGGATTTTAAGGTTTTTAGTAATTTCATTATCTGTAGGATTAAATACAATGATCATCCCTTTGTGATTTATAAAAGGGTTAACATGAAGCAAGCAATCCAGGTCGCGTCCATTCGGGCGGCTTACGTGTATAATCTCTGAGGTGAGAATATCCCTGTACTCCCTAAACCAGTCGAGACATTCAGAGACCATAGCCTTTGTTTCAGGAGAATCATATAGCTCATAACCCAGGATACCCAACTGACAACCACTTGCCAGATATTGCATCAGTGCTTGTTTGTAACGATCAGTATTTTTCTTTAATGGGAGCAATCCAATATGTGGGTCATTTGCATAAGGACCGACCAACTGTAAGTGCATCCAACCCATCGTGGGAAGTTTATACCACGTTCCATCGTAAATATACTGACGGCCGAGAAGTAATTGTTGCTGTGGAGTCAGGTTGGCGGCTGCTTCCCTGTATCCCATGCCGGTCGCAGCGCTGCCATTTAGAAAATACCAGTCAGGAACCTGAACGCGCATTCCCCTGCGAAGGCATTCATGAATTACCTCTACCTGGGTTTTCCATTGTTCCCATTGAGAATCCTCCAAACCCCTGTGATACTTGTGGGAGGTTGAGGCACAAATGTCCCCGTGATAGGGACCGTCGATATTATAACACATCAGGCCCGTACGGTCATAAAATTTCCACATATTTCCAAAATAGCTATCCTTCCATTTACTTGCAATACAAACGCTCTGGCCAAATGAACTTCCCGGCTTTCCGGTTGTTGGATCAATGCAATTAACTTCATCGCCTCGACCTCTTGAGGCTGTTTGCAGCTCATATCCGCCAAGAATAATACCACGCTCTTTTGCATAACCTGCAAGGTCCTTCCAAAAAGCAACATAGTTTTCGGAAAGGTTGTCGTGACTGACGCGACCTTCACCCATTGTCTCCATCCGCTCCATTCGCAATTCAGCCATTTGATTCAGCATCCCCTTTATTTTTGCAGGATCATTTGACGGCATATATACGCTTAACAGCGATTCCGTAACCTGCGGAGCCAGCTTTTTATACATTCGCCTGTATCCTAATGATCGTCTCTCCTTGTCATCGCTGTCGTGCATTAGTTCAAAAGTAACAAAGGATTTAAACGGGATTTCTTTTGTCAGGAAAACATTCGGACCTACGGGTAGTCGGCTTAATAACAGGTTGCGATGCTGAAACTCCAGTAATTTATCTTCAGCCTGGTTTTGTGTAGCCCAGGTGTTGTAATCCGGATCGATCGTCCATAAAGTTGTTGAGGAGGGCATTTTATACCTGTTATAAGGATCATCTGCGGATAGTTTCCCTTTGTAATGGACAAAACTACTCCCCATTATATCTTTGTTGACAGCAGCAAAAGCAAAGTCGCTCTCCACCTGTAACCGTTTTATTTGATCCTGGTTAATCGCCAAAACTTCGCTTTCGAAACTGTTGACGACCACTTTTTTGTCGCTGTTATTCGTCACTTCAAACCATTTGGTAATTACCGGAATGCCCTGATAGATTTCATAGTTTATCTTTACTTCAAAATCTTTTAGCGCAATCATCTCTTTAGTTGGTTTGTAAGTCATTGTAACGTGAAGCCCTTTTGCCGGCCACGCTGTTTCCAATGCATGATATATTGGTTTCCAGGGGTATCGTTCGACAGGTTCAGTTGTCTCGACTTTTTCCAAAACCAACGCCTGTTCACCTGATTCGAGCTGCGGATACCAACTTTTTAACAGATAGGAACTTTCCTGTTGACCTTTCAGCCCCCCGACTTCATACCAGATACTGTCAATCCTGATGCGTGCTTCAGGTTTGATAGCCCTGATATATTCGGCATCATTACTCAGATTTTTAAAACCAACGCAAGCCAGGTTATCCGACAAGTAGAATGTACGGCTGACTAACCCATTGTTCAATTGAAAGTTAGAGGTTATTCCGTCTTTTGACTTTTCTACCAATAATTTACAAGGTGTTTGAATGGGATTTATAAGCCAGTCAGGTTCACCGCTGTTATCGGGTAATGTATTGACGATCTCTTTTCCTAATCCTTCTGATTCCAACATTTTTATCAATTTGGAACGTTCTGCGAGCCGGGCTTCATTTTTCTCCCTTACTTTTTTGTAATCGAGCAGAAAATCTGAATTTGAATCAAATTCACTATTTTTAAAGGTACTATATCTTACCTCATAGATATCGCCATTAAAGGAGGGCCCATTTTTTGTCATGGAGGTTGCAATTGAAAAACTTGTTCCAGAGGCAAAAGCGGGAGTAAAGAGATTTGATTGTTTTCCGTTAAGCCATACAGATCCCTTATTCCCATCGCTTACAGCTGCCAGATGTACCCATTGATCAGGGATTACATTGCCTATAATTACGGCTTTTGATTTTCCGGTGACCAAAACCCATTGTTTGCCCCGTTGTGCGATTGCATATCCAGCATCGATACTTCCAATTGCCACAACGGTTCTTGAAACATTCTGATGTCCGTCTCCATGATCTAAGGTACGCGCTTTGACCCATATCTCCAGTACGATTTTGTCAATGTCATAGCCGACAGGCAACATTCCAACGTATCCGTCGCCCTTCCCGTTAAAGAGGATAGAGCCATCGCCTTTTAATCCTTTCCCATAGGGGGCTTCTGCATTAAATATGGGTCGTCCTGTTGCCTGAAGTTTGGTTTTTGAATCCTCTGCATAGACCTCGGAAGGTGCTGAGGAATAGGTGATATTGCCTGCTTTCCCAAAATTGTAATAGGAAACCACTTTGATTTTTGCTTCAGAAACAAACCATAAGGATAGGAAGGTGGTCAATAATATCGCTCTTTTCATTCTTTATTTCCTGTATAAACAAATTGATCAGTGATAAAAACTCCCGGATTCCTGCGAGGAAATCCGGGAGGACCATTTTCTCAAGTGAACTTAAACTAAAACGGAATTTATTTGATCTCTTTTAATCTGAATACTCCTCTCCAGTTTAAACTATTCGGATAGGTATTGGCTGCAGGGACGTTTGTTGTGGTATAAACAATTGAATCATTCGTTGCTGTGTAGTTTCCGCCATGATTGGTAAAGTCTAATGGAACAGAGCTACTGGCAATTCCTGCAAAATAATGAATAAGAAGTTTTCCCGCATTGTCGACTGTGTACTGTGATAATGGATAGGTTGTCACAGGATAACCGGGAACCATCATTTTAAAACCTTTTGCAGAAAGAAAGATAAAGACAACATCTTGTTTTACAGTAGTCCCAACCTTGGTGAAGGTACCTCTGAATACTTTTGAAACCAGGGCATTTGTCAGATCTTTCTTATCAAAAGCGAGATAAGTAGAGTCTGTAAGGTTAAAATTAAGATTCCTGTTGCTGTAATTTATTACACCTTTTAATGTTGATTTGGGTGTTGTTAAATTAACCGTAGTTCCATTCAGTGTCCAGGTTATCGGTGTTCCAGCTGTAACAGTTATTGCTGCCCTTGAGGTGTGGTTATCGATCGTCATCAGTGTTCCGGTTCCTTCGCCAGTCATTTTTAGGATATATTCAATATCGCCATTGTAGAAATGATTTGTCATTGCATCGTACCAGCTTTCTCCTATCCAGGTTGTTCCGCCAATCGGGAAGGAGTCATCTTCTTTTTTGCAGGAGGTAAACGCCAGGGCACTAAGCAGCCCTGTGGCCATGACGAATAATATGTATTTTCTCATAATTTTTTATTTTAATGTTGTGAACGTTTTTCGCCTGTGATCCTCTAAGATGTTAATTCAGTTTAGGATTAAACGGGCCACCATAATCCTTGCTTTGCTCAATCATTGGATCGGTTAATAGGGATGCAGCCGGAATAGCTTCAAGGGCATTTATATCCCAGGGGTTGAGCACTGTTTTGGTAAGATCAGCTATTTCAACCTTATCGGTCATAATTTTGAGATAAAGCTGATCCGGATTTGCGGTCGTTGCCAATGTATCGCTCAGTGCCTTATACACATCCTCATTCGAGAGGGATAAGCTTGATAATTTTGAAAGGACAATTATGGCGCCATTGCGTGCGACTTTCAATTTCAGGGCGTCAACTCCCGCCTGATTAATGGTTGAACGAAGTCCATAGAAATAGGTATAATTCCGGAAATCTCCGAATAATACCCTCCGTTTAATATCCCAGACCCTTTTCCCCTCAAAAGCAAGCTCAATAAATCGCTCATTCATTATTATTTTAAGCCAGGCTTCCCGGGTATTTGGAACTGAAGCGAGTCCAAAACTGCCATCCAGGTTGACAATACCGGCCCTGCTTCTGATCGGTGTGATAAGTCCTTTTACTTCTGCCCGATGTGCATCTAGTTCATTGGCACATTCAGCAAGGTTTAAAAGAATTTCGGCGTAACGGTAAATCGGCCAGTCGGTAGCTAATTTTTCCAGTTCCTGATTATGCAATGTTGTATCAATCCCTTTTTTCACACAGAATCCCGTAGAGGTATAACCGCGTTCGAAAGGTTGGTCGCCTTTTATGATGCCGCCGAATGTCCATTGGCGACGATTTGGGTTGGGAAGTGCTGTTGGATTGGATGGGAATCCAAACCGGCCTCCGTTATAGGCGATGGTTTGTTTAAAGCGTGGGTCTCTGTTTTTCCAGTAATTTGTACGATCATAAGTAAACGCCGAAGTAACGGTGTCCTTGCCATCGGCCATCATATACCGTTGTACCAGGTTCCAGGTAGGCGAAACATTATCACTTTGTCCCCCCTGCGATACGGGACGGTTATTTTTATAAAGTGCTGCCGCAGGAGTTGAGGTGGGATAAGCGAATTCCTTTGCCCAAATCCACTCCTTTTTTGCCCCGACTTTGTCATAAAACATACCTGTATAAGGAGGAGTATTTCCTTTCCATGTGGTATAGAGACCATACCCTTTGCTGTCTAACCATGTTTTAATTTCATTGACAGCATTGTACGCATCCTGCCAGTAGGTTTGATTTGGAGTGGTACAAAATATTGGACTTGCTTTCCACATGAGCACTTCGCCCTTCAGTATCATTGCAACTGGCTTTGTAATCCGGAATTTTTCATAATTTGCAATTGAGGCGCCAGGTGCAGTCGGCTCGGGCAGGTTGGCGATCGCGCTATCCAATAACTGGGTAATATAGTTAAAACATTCAAGGGTTGAATTCCTTGGTCGTCCCAATGCCTTTGGATCGGAGCTGCTGGCATTGATTACCTCTTTTACAATCGGGACTCCACCAAATGATTTGACCAATCTGAAATATACGTGTGCCAGGAAGAACCAAGCCTGTCCTTTCAGATATTTTTTCCCGGCATATGTACCCTTATCTACATTTTCAAAAAACAGATTCAGGTTACGGATATTTGCATAACACCCGCTAAATGAGGCTGCAGCCTGAATACCGCTTCCTGCAACTGACATCTGATCGGTATTAAAGGCAGTCCAGGTATTTTGCTGATACAATCCCCATTCATCGGTTGCGGGAGTGTCATTTTTTGTATATTCATCTTTTATTGTATAAAACTGAGTGACATACTGCGTGCTGTAAGATGCATCAGTCCAGACCAATTCAGGAGTCAGACTTTTATATTGTGTAATATCATCGAATACTTTTGAACAAGAGATTAAGCTCATGATGGTTACCAAAAGAATCAGTGAGCTCTTTATATATATTTTCATAATAGAATTCTTTTTAAGAGTTAATTAATAGATTCTTTAAAGGGTAAGATTAACTCCAAGTGAATAGACTCGCAGGATAGGATAACCCGCTGCATCAATACTTTCAGGATCCATATAACTTGGACATTTCTTGAAGATTATGAATGCATTCTCAACATTGATATAAAATTTCAATCCCTGAATCCTCACTTTGCTGGTAATTTCTGCAGGGATGGTGTAACTTAATGACATGTTTTTCATACGCAGAAACGACATGTTATAAGTGGTGTAGGTATTGGGATAATCGATACGGCCACCTGCCCAGTTTGCATGTATGGAGTAAATCGGACTTGGATGACCGCTGTTAATGTTAGAGGGAGTCCACTCGTTTGGCCAAAAGTCGGAAACTCGCTCAAAAAGCGAGGTCAGACCACGTACCTGGGATGCCCAGTAACCACCAGTACCAGCGGCAAGCATATTTAATTCGATGTTTTTCCAGTTAATATTTGCATTTAATCCATAGACCAATCGTGGTGAGGTATATTTGCCAGGTATAAAAATCATGTCGTCAGTACCGTTATGATTCGAATTGCCATCAGGTGAATTGGCAAAAAGAGTACCATTCGACCCGCGGAAATCCCTGAGATATAACATCCCGGGCTCAAGCTGGACTTTCTCACTTCCTGTTGTATAAGGGGTTGCTCCTACTGCATTTTCAGCAGCCAAAGTTGAGGATTCGACTTGTGTTCTGATAACGCCATTCCCTGTTTCGTTAATTAAAAGCTCCCTTACCCGCAACCTGTTCATTGGTTGGCCATTCGGATTGTCATAGGGGCGTGTTCCGGCAGCTACATCCTGTAAAATGACTTTATTTACGCTATGTGCGATATTTCCATTAAAAGTAAGCGAAACCTCACCGACTTTTTGTTGATAACCAAGGGTAAACTCTACTCCCTGGGCACTGGCTATTCCATAGTTTACATCAGGTAAGCTTGCTCCTACCACGTTAGGAGTTGATGCTACCCTGGTACCCAGGATATCCGTTGTCCGTTTGTACCACCCTTCAGCTGAGAAGGTTAGGATATTATTCAGAATTCCAAAATCAGCCCCAATATTAATGTTATTATTTTTTTCCCAGGTGATATAAGGATTTGGTACTACAGATGTTTTAAGGGTAGGGGCAATTTCTGTCCCTTCAGTATATTGAGTGCCACTGGCAAAGGAATTCTGCCATTGAAATGGATTCGTGTTATCCGTTCCTGTTTTACCCCATGATGCCCTGAGTTTAAAAAAACTAAAAACTGATTTTAAGGGATCAAAAAATGGCTCTTTCGAAGCTACCCATGAGGCCGAAACTGCAGGAAATGTACCCCACCGCTTATCGGGGGAGAATTTATACGATCCATCTCTGCGAACAGTAAAGCCTAACAGATACTTTCCGCCATAGTCGTAATCCACACGTCCAATCCAGGAAGCCATTCCCTCATTAATCGTAATATCACCCGCGGTCTTTTGGTTCAATACGTCAGTGCTGCCTCCGTTGATCTGGTTATACGATTCCAGGGCAAAACCATATCTAGTTGCACTGATATAGTCAGATCTCCGTCCCCGAAACTCATAACCAGCAATTGCAGATACATTGTGTTGTCCAAAAGTATGAGCATAGGATAACTGGTAATTTCCCTGATAACCATTATCTGATCCGTAGGTCTGGCTCAGACCTGCCGTAGTCTGGTTGGTCATCAGACCTCTTGTTCTCCATCCGTTAGCACCGGCATAATTAAAGTTGTCTGTTATTATATGCCTGTCGCTGATGAAATTATAGGTGTACGGGGTAACACGCCATAATTTATTTTTCGAAAATTTATTGTTATAGGAAAACTGCACACTCGCGTTTAATCCCTGCACTCCGGGAATCGAATATTTCATCGTTGCTATGGGGTTGAAAAAGGTATTGTTATAGGTTTGAGTACCTCCCTGGCCTAAAATAAGTTGCGCAACAAGTGCATCCATTGGATAGGTCACCCCATCAATTACCTTATAATACGGACTGGTGGGTTCCCGTATCAAAAGCTGTGAAAAAATACCTCCGGAATTGCCCGCCGGCGCCATATCCGATTGAAAGCTGGAGCCTGTTTCATCCCCGTTATCATAGTTGGGTCGTACATTTTTATCCCATTCAGCCGTAATGTTCAGATTGAATGAAAGTCTATTTGTTAATTTGGCATCAATCTTGGCCCTGACCGTATATTTCTCATAATTAATGCTAAAGGAGGGTTGATCGCTTCTGTTCAAACTTCCGGATATAAAATATTTCATTTTCTCGTTACCTCCGCTTGCCGAAATATTATGATTTTTTGAACGGGGATTAGACCAAAACTCATCAAGTCCATTGTAGGAATGGGTTTTGAAATACTCAATTTCATAGGGCAAAAAATAGCGGCTATCGCCAGGAAGACGTCCAACCAGTTTGTTCCATTTGTTCTCTGCCAGGGCATAGTCATAAGCATTAAGTTGATGAAACAGAATGTAAGGGGTACTTTGAGAATAGGAATAACCGTATTCAATCTTTGTTTTTCCTGACTCGCCGGTTTTAGTAGTTACCAGAAGAACCCCTTCACCTGCTTTCATTCCATAGATGGCAGACGAAGCGGCATCTTTTAAGACGCTCACACTGGCAATATCATTTGGATTTAAGGCCTGAAAAGATTCTATATCTCTGACAACCCCGTCAATGACATACAATACACCGGCACCAGTTTTCCAGGAAGAGACTTCCCGAATGCGAATTACAGGAAGAACTCCAGGTAACGAAGTCGTAGATGAAATTCTTACACCGGAAGCAAGTCCTGCCAAAAGCATTAAGGGAGAAGTAGTTGTACGATCCGCCAGCTTTTCCCCTTTTACAGAGGCGATCGACCCCGTTAGTTTTTCTCTTGTCGTCATAACGCCATATCCCATTGCGACCACTTCGCTCAACTGAACTGTTTCCTCTCTCATAACGATATTAATCGTTGTTTTACCTGAAATCGAAATTTCCTGGCTCTTCATCCCAACAAACGAAAATGAGAGACTCTTGGTATCGGCAGGTATTGAAATCGTATATTTCCCTTCTCCATCGGTAATTGTTCCATTGGTGGTTCCTTTAACAGAGACAGTTACGCCGGGTATTGGGAGCCCTTTATAGTCGAGAACTGTTCCGGAAATTAGTATTTTGGTTTGCTGCTGGATCTCCTCCAGAACTCTCTCAACAGCCGTACTCTTACTTTCAAGTTGTTTCTGAGATTTTCCGATGACAATTTGCCTGTCTCTGATGGTATATACATTGGCTGTACCCTTAAAAAGCTGATCGAGTATCTCGGTAATATTCTCATTTTCAACGGTAATATTTACTTTTCGGCTCAGGTCAATTTGCTGATCCTGGTAGAAAAATATAAATTCACTCTGATCCTCAATGGCCCTGAGTACCTCTTTTACATTTGCATTTTTCAGGCGCAGAGATAGTTTTAAATTTTGCGCGTAGCTATTCGAGCTGAATGCCAATGCAGAACTCAAAAGGGTAAATAGCAGGGTTAAACGCATAACTAAAAAACTTTTCCGAAGACATTGGGAAATGCCTCCTTTAATTGATTTTAATTTCATAATTTTGTTTGTTTTTGTTTGAAATTGACCTTACGGTCAGTTAATTTTCTAAACCCGGGGTTTGTTGGACGCATGCCCCGGGCTTTTTTGTGAAATTTTCCATCGAAAAGGCTTTTTTATTGTTTCATAGGCATCATTTTTTTATAGTGGACGGTTCATTCTTTTCATGTTTGGGAGATGTTGCAAAAGAGATATTTTCAAGCACATCTTTAATGTTATTTTTTAGATCAAGTTTTCCAGAAAAGGTTATTTTCTCATCTCCTTCGATTCTCACAACAGGCTGATTATAATATCTTTCAAGTTTTCTGTAAATTTCCGTTATCGCAATATTATCAAAAATCAGATAGCCGTTTACCCACGAATCATACAATCGAACATCGACCTTATCTCTGGCGAGGGATTCATTTCCTTTGTAATAGGTAAGCCTTTCACCTGGAAACAGTTCCATTGATTTGGCAAACAATTTATTTTTCCCGGCTGTGATTCTCCCTTTCACAAGCACCGTTTGAGTCGTGTTGTCTTCATCGTAGCTGGTAACATTAAAACTTGTCCCTGTCACCTTTATTTTGATATCCCGGGTAATTACAAAGAAAGGCTTATCAGGGTTGGATTTAACATCAAAAAAGGCCTCTCCTGAAAGATATACTTCCCGGGAATCTGTTTTGAATTTAACGGGATAGGATAGCTGACTTCCTGAATTGAGCCATATATGGGTCCCGTCGGACAAAAGTATATCTGAACGCTTTCCATAAGGAATAATAATACGATTCATCGCCAGATTTACCTTTCCCGGTTGAATAGTAATTGTGTCGTTATTAATTGTCAGTTCGCCTGAAGATGATTGTTTAATTGTTGTTTGCTCTGTATCAAATTCTCTGGTAGCTCCGTTGGCAAGTATTACCTTCCCTTTTAATGTCGATTCAATGCCGGCTTCAAGGAGAAACTGGTCTTTTGTTTGAACTGAAATCCAGATTAATCCACCTATTGCGAGGAGGAGTACAATTCCGGCAGCATATTTAACCCATTTGAAACGAACCAGCTTGATTGATTTAGGATGAGTTTTAATATTCTGAAGGATTTTATTGAGCTGTTGTTCTGTGACCTCCGGTTCCATCGGTTGCAACGATTTGATAATCAGTTTTGCATTTTTGATTTGATCCGTTTTTTCGGGATGTTCTCTGATGAGTTTTTCCCAAAAGAGTCCATTCTCTTTATCAGGGTTTAGGACCCAGACAGAGAATGCTTTATCAAGTACAAAATCCTCAGTTGTATATTTAAGATATTTTTCTTCTTTCATGTGAGAGTTATTTGTTTTTTAGCGGCCCCTTGGAATTGCCAGGATGTAGGTTTATCTTCGTTGGTGATCTTCTTGTCATGGCTATTTCATAAAATTTTATTAGGGTATATTTACCAAAGGCAACAACTTTCAAAATATCATCATTATTTATTGCTTTTTTTTAGGAAATATTCGGGAAGTGGAAATTTCTGCGATTAATTCAGATTATTAAGCCTGTCAGCTATTTTTCGGAGGTGGTTAAAGAGTAAAAACAGGGTGACAGAACCGACCTCCTGTAACGATTCCTTTAATGATTTAATTGCCTTGTAGATTAAATTTCTGCACGATTCAACGCTCATCTTCATCATTTCAGAAATTTCATCATAGTCCAGTTCTTCTGTAAATCTCAGGTAAATAGCCTCTTTCTGACGAGGAGTCAGATTGGTTAGTGCTTTTTGCAAATATTTCAATTTCTGATCAGATTGCTCCTCAAGAATAATGTCATGTTCAATTGAATAGCTAATTTCGAACACATATTCTTCTTCCTTCTCCTTTAGATTGTAACGTTTTTCGTGAACAAGTTCTCTGATGAGTCTTCGTTTAAAGGATTTTAGGAGGTAGAATTGTATATTGAGTGTTGATCCAAGTGTTTTTCTATTCCTAACCAGATCAGAAAAGAGATCCTGCATTGCATCTTCGATGAGTATCCGGTTTTTAGTTAATTTCAAACCATACAGATAAAGCCTTTTTGAGTTTTCAGAATAGATCAATGAAAAAGCAATATTATCGCCATTCCTGAATCTATCCCATATTTCGGCATCTGTTGGTCTTATGCTATCCATAAATTGTCAATAAATTTTCCCGGTTTAGTCCGGTAAAGATATAAAAATAGGATTTAGAGTTGAAATTTCTGTTTTCATTCAAGTCCTGTTTTCCCGCGAATTTTTTATCATTTTGAATGCAATATTAGGAATAAGTGTTAGAAAACACCAAATTAACTTCCTGCATTTAGGGTTTTTTCAGTTCGGGTTCCAATACGCATAATGCCCAGTTCTGACAGATGAATTCGATCGGGCGTTCACTCTCCATCGGTGCCAAGCAGCTTGTCGCCAAAGATATAAAACAGCTTTCGGTCGCCATCCCTGACCTGCTGCTCAAAGTTGGTGGCAATACTTCGTTTAATCTGGAGTAGCCGGCGCGTTGTGATGGATTGACCGGGGGTATCTCCCATTTCGGTATTTTCAACCAATAGGATTGGTGTTTTCGGATATGCGGTAATTGTGATTTATTGGTGCATACATTTGTCCTGGTTTTTCTCAGTTCCTTTGTCAGCGATTCGTCTTCGATAAGCCGGTTGGGCCATAGGTTGACTACTTCGATTTCAAAATTATTTTCCCCGATTATTAAACTGCCGGAAATATCGGTCCGAAAAGGGGCACACCCTAATACGCCCAGATCTTATCCGTTCAACCTAACATGGGCTGATTCCCTGATACTCTCCAGATCAAGGCAAATCTTCGTGTTTTTGGGGCTCTGAACCGGTAATAGAAAATGTTTATTGATAGGTAGCAATGCCAATGAAATGGGAAACAGCCTCTTCCTGACGTCTGCTCCAGTCTTCCTGCGAACTAAAAGTAATCATTCCGATAGCCTGATCCTGACTAAATCCATTTATCGGATAAAACCGTTCTTTGCTGAACTGAACACTCCATGAATCAGTCAGTTCATAGAAGGGTTTTTGGTTCTTAAAGCTTTAGAACTGTTCAGTCCTGTCGTTCTGATTGACCAGAAAGTAAATATCAGCTCCAGATGTAGTCCGGTGGATATCATCAATAAATGTAAGACTTTTATTATCAATTGCCTCAAAATCAGTAGGAACCGATGCTCCTCACATATCTCATCCCTTTCTTTTTAAATTCCTCCAGATCGTGTGTGATTACCGGCTTATCGACCAGGCTGTTAAACTACCACCAGAAGCAGCAAGGTTTTGCAGAATCAGGGGGATTGTCAAAGAGATGTTCAATACTTAGTCACCTTTAGCAGGAGCATTAGTCGAATATTTTCTATTGACTGGTAATAGGGCAGTTTGGCGTTGGCAATTCGATGCATTAATAGGCATCACGAGCGAATCGATAATAGCGAAAATTACCTTATTCATCTGTAAGTTATTCTGTATACCCGCCTGCTTGGGCGCTGAGATTGACTTCGTTCGATTTATTATTAAAGTAATCCTCGAAGTATCTTTGATAATGGATGAAAATATAAGCCGCCTCCGGTTATGCCGCAGGCAGCTTATCAATTATAGCAGAATCATTTTTACACGTTTATAAAATACCTAATTACCTATTGTGCTGAAGTTTTTTAAATTATAATATTTTTGCCAAAATTCCACCCTTCACGAACAGGTTCCTTAATATGTGCATCCAGCTCCGGACGACCGGTAGCTTTCATGTTTTTTGCATCGTAATTGATTGTACCACCAAATCTTTGTGCCAGAATACCTACCTGAATCATTTCCGTTAAGCTTGCCGAATAATCGAAATTTGATCCGGGCAAAGTATGATTCTTAATTGCAGCAATCCACTCCTGGACAGGTTGTTCCTCGCCAACTCTTGGGATGGTTTGTGCAGGGGCATTTTTCAGGAACTCCTTCATCTCCTCTTCCGGAACAAGTAATCTTGCATCATTGGGTCTTCCGCCTGTGATCAGTGTTTTTTTATCACCAATCATGATCATCCCGTTGTTTGGTAATTTATCAACTTTCCATTCGGGTCTCATGGCAGGTTGTTCAATACCCTCATACCATTTCATGGTCACAGGGGCTCTATTTCCGCGGGCTCCGAAATGCCATGTCACCACCGATTCTTCAGAAACAAAACTATGATCTGGCATCGGATTTGGAATTGTTGCTTCAACAGTATGAGGCATTCCAAGATCGAGTGCCCAGAATGGGGCATCGAGTGTATGACAGGCCCAATCGCCTAATTTGCCATCTCCGAGGTCATAAAATCCTCTCCATGTTCTGGGTGCATAAATGTTATTGAAAGGTCTGGCAGCAGTTGGTCCCTGCCATAAATCCCAGTCAAGCTCTTTTGGAACCTCTTCCACTGGCGGTGGAAAACTGGCCGGACTTTTAAAATAACCATCTTTTACGAAGTCGATTTTTCCCTGCCAGGCTATCACCTCTTTTACTTCACCCAGTACCCCTGCTTCGTACCATTCTTTTACCAGCCTGATTCCATTGGTGGTATGTCCCTGATTTCCCATCTGGGAAACAACTTTATAATGTTTCGCTGCAGCTTTCAGCATGCGTAGTTGCCAGATATTGTGTGCCAATGGTTTTTCAACAAAAACATGTTTGCCTAGTTCCATTGCAGCCATAGCAGCCGGGAAGTGGGTGTGATCAGGTGTTGCGATGATCACGGCGTCGATATCCTTTGCCATTTCATCGAACATTTTTCTAAAGTCCTTATACCTTTTTGCGTTGGGGACTGCTTCATAACCTTTTTTTGCCTGCCTGTCATCGACATCGCACATGGCAACAATGCTCTCCTTGGGAACCTGTGTCCAGCTTGCCTGCCCTCTGCCACCCACACCGATAACAGCGAAATTTAACCTGTTATTTGGTGAACATTTTATCAAATGGGGGATAATTAATACCCCTGCTGCAGCCGTACCGGCTGTTTTCATAAATGATCTTCT
This sequence comes from Prolixibacteraceae bacterium, assembly GCA_963675995.2. Taxonomy (GTDB): domain Bacteria; phylum Bacteroidota; class Bacteroidia; order Bacteroidales; family Prolixibacteraceae; genus JAAFHB01. Next base: position 2,297,288 of record CAXXIY010000001.1, read on the forward strand.
CGATAAATTTTCCATTCCTTTAAATTGGTTATTGAACTATTCTGATAAACTTTTATTGTAATTGTTTGCTTGTAAGCAATCCAACGCAACGCCCTTTATTTCCAACGGCGCAGTAATAGAGATAGAATGTGTCGTTCGACTTTCTGTAAACCAGCGATATTTTGTGGGCAAATACCTTATCCAGTCCGCCTGGATGACCTCCAGCCTTGTATAGTGGTTCGGGATCGGATGTCCAGTTAATCAGATCTCTTGAGAAAGCAACCATAATATGAGCGCCACCTTTGCCTACACCAAAATAGAACATGGTCCAGTGGTCGCCATCACGAAATACTTTTGGATCGGAAGCAAAGTCTGCATCATATTCCCCCGGACGGTTTTTTATCACCGGATTTCCGAAATGGCGTTTCCAATTGAGTAAATCACCGGAGAGTGCCAGCCCTGTCTGTTCTTTATTTCCATTGGCTGCGTTATAAAAGTCGTAGAATTTCCCTTTGTATTCGACCAACCACGGCTGGTAAATACAATCCTTTTCCCAAACTCCACAGTCGGGATCCTGAACGGCGAGAATAGGTGTGTTTTTCTTTCTCAGCCAGGTGAGCCCATCATTTCCGGAGGCAACCCCTTCATAGCCAGGACGTAATTCGTAGCCACCCTGTCTGGGATAACAACCGTAAAGCGTCCAGAACTGACCCTCTCTTTTCTTCAATATTCTGGGAGCTTTGATGTCATACGATTTGTAAAGATAGGCGCCAACTACACAGCCGCCGTAATCGAAACTACCTTCCTTTCCAAAACCCATAGCAAGCCGAGGATTTGTCCAGTTTATGAGATCTGAACTCTCAGCAACAAAACTGTTATATCCATTTCCATTTGACCCAATAAAACTCAGAAACCATTTTCCCTTTTGTCCCGGAATCTGGTAAACTGTGGGGCAATCGAAGTTGTGAAATTTCTCGTAACCTGAAATTTTAAGATCTGACGGGATGACCGGATCACCATAATAATGCCATCCCCGGTAAGGGGCCGACCAAAGTTCCAATGTTTTCTGGTCTATTGGGTCTGTTTTTTGTGCATAAAGAAGTATTGAACTTATTATCAGACAGATTACTAAGGTGATTTTTGATACCATTGGAAATAATTATTAGATATTAATCATAGTTGTACTGGTAAAAACATTAGATTCCTTATTTTATTCTGACTTGCAGTGTTTTTACGATTCTTATGCGGTGTGTTTGGGGTTGATCGGCAGATTTGCCGCCAATCAACCCCCAACTGAAATTATAAAACACCGACTGTCATTTTGAACGCAGTGAGAAACCTCTTTTAAAACAACCTCCACAAAGCTTACCGGATAACGATGATTTTTTTTCAAAAGTAATGAATTTATAATCTCCTGATCCAGATATTTCGGTAGCTCACCTCGTTCCAATGGTTTTGCAGCATTAGAGGTAGCGCGGATTCCGTTATGGGGGATTTCCCGTTGCTCGCCCGTGTGGCCCCTTTTATCTCTACATGATTCTGGATCAACACGCCATTATGAAGCACTGTAAAATAACCGGGTGTTTTTTGCGAACCGTCGGCGTTAAAACGGGGAGCAGTAAAGATAATATCATAGATCTGCCACTTCCCGGGTTTAAGTGAAGCATTTACCAAAGGGGCATATTGCTCGTAAATTGCACCAGCTTGACCTTTTGGATAGGTTTTATTGATGTATGAATTCAATACCTGAACCTCATATTTCCCCATCAGGTATACTCCTGAATTTCCGCATCCCTGATCTTTCTTCCCTGCCTTTACGTCCTTGACCGGGGTATTCCACTCGACATGTAACTGGCAATCACCAAACTTCTCTTTGGTTTGAATGCTCGTTGATTTGGGGTTAATGGTAAATTTTCTGCCGCGTACTTTCCATCCGGCTGGTTCACCGTTTTTAATGCTTTCAAAATTGTTCAGGTTTCCCTTGTCAAATAAAACGATGGCATCGGACGGAGCCTTGCCATTTTTTCCAGGCTGAATCACTTTGGGCTCCGGAAACTGATTTTCGGCCTTTTGGGAATAGACAGGTGTGCACGGGAGAATTAGAATCAAAACCAATACGGCTGCGAATGCGATAAAATCAAATACGTTCTTCATTGATGTTCTTTTTTAAATTGATTGATAATTATTTATTCTTCATTTTAGTTTTTTTGAACTTCACTGTCACTGACCTCTCCCTGACCTCTCCAAAGGAGGGGAGTGTAGATTGTAAGTTGTTGACATTATTGGGTATATATGGGTTCCGGTTAGAGAATGAGACCTTTTATACATTATATCTTACCGATTGCTTATATCATTGTCGATATTGCGAAACTCACATTGCCAGTAAACATCATTTATCATTTGGTCTTATTCGGATCAACATGGCGCCATGACGGGCTACAATGGCAGTAAATGATTCAACAAAATTTCCTACATCTTTCTGACGCCAAAGGTCGCGGACGGTTTGTGAACCATTCAGTCCTAACTCGCTCCACTTTACTTCTACGGCATTCGCGAATTCACCCCGGTTGAACAGCCCAACAGCTAATGTTCCATCTTCCATTTTTTTTGCCCAAACTTCCACATTCTCATCTTTCGATATCCGGTGAGCCTGCTTCCCCAGTGGATCCTGGTTAACTTCAATCACCTCGTCGTTGGTTAACAGTCCCAGTGTAAAGTCGTCCAGTTTAGTCATGTCGCATCCGATCAACATTGGAGATGCCAGTAATGACCAAAGTGAGATGTGTGTGTATTGTTCGTTGGCAGTGAGTCGGGAAGGTGATTTACCGCCTCCCATCATTCCGACCACAAACATGTCGCAGTCGTTCCAATGCCCAGGTCCCGCAACTACTTCACGGCCATTCTGGGTAAACCCGATGCCGTCGATACTCGGCCAGGAGTCGGTGATATCGCCTGTGGTGCGCCAGCAATGGGCCCCGGTTTCCTTTGCCCATGGCCAGACATCCAACGTTTCACTTAAACTAAAGATGAAATCCCGTTTCTGATTGGTTAATGCTCTGGACATCGTCTCCCAAGGGATCCGCTGCTCATAGAGGCTGACATTCTTGGTTGAATATTGATTGTAGCACCAGTCGTATTTCAGGTAGTCAAATCCCCACTCTGCATAACGTTGCGCATCTTTTTCCTCGTGCTGATAACTTCCCGTATGCCCCTGACAGGTATACAATCCCGGGGAGGAGTAGATTCCGGCTTTCAATCCCTTGCTGTGAATATAGTCGCAAAGGGCTTTCATATCAGGAAATTTTTTGTTGGGATTAATCATCCCGTTTTCATCCCTGGGCAAACCAACAAGCATTGAGTCTTTGGAGCTGTGTTTTATTTGCCAGCAATCATCAATATTGATATAGCTCCAGCCATGGTTGATCAATCCGCTGTTCACCATCGCATCGGCTGCTGCACGGACATGCGATTCATTTACACTTCGACTGAAAACGTTCCAACTGTTCCATCCCATTGGAGGAGTAAGAGCTAACGTATTTCCACAGACAATTCTTAAAATTCGCTCTGCAACACCCAGTGAATTAGTAGCCTTAAGGGTGACTTTCCATTCGCCCTTGTTTTTTAAAATACCGGTGATCTGCCCTGAACCGGGATCAACCTTCAATCCCTGCGGCAAATTTTTAGCATCAAACTTCAATGGCCGGTCGCCTGTTGCAGCGACGGTGAACAGAAATGGCGACCCTGGTCGTACACCAAAAACCCGGGCACCATTAATTTGAGGCCGGGGTGAAATTTTTGGTGTCAGGATGAACTTTTCTTCACGTGGAGGGGCTATTACTACAGGTTTGGCTCCAGTGACCATAAATTTTGCATCAGCCCAGTCGGCATGGTCAAATTCAACTGCATCGGCGGCGCTACTTGTGATCAACACCATCGACTGAACTCCGGTGAGGTCGACATCAACCAGTTGTGCCGGCATTCCTGCCTGCATCACCTGGCTTTTCCAAAGTAACTTACCGTCACCATAAATCTGAAAAACAACACGCCCGTTAATTTTTTTATATTCGTCGTACCCCTTTAAAAATGCGCTACGCAATTCGTCCCTGACAATCTTTGGAACAACTTCATCATCGATTCCCACAAAAGAGGTGAACCTTTTGGTCCCACCCTGCAGACTGATCCAGAGTACGCAGCGTGCACAAGTTCCAATACCTGTTTCAAATTTTTGACCACTGATCAGGATAGGGTGTCCACCGAATGATCGGTTTGATTGAGGCCTTTCGGAACATAAGGCCTCATCAAGTTTCAGTGAACTAAGTAAAACAACCTCTCCCTGCTGACCTGTCAACTGAAATCCATTTTCAGGTTCAACTATTTCCTTACTATTTTTTTCATTTAAATCTCCATATTCAAAGTTGGCGCCAACGTAACTATTAAAACAGAAAAGGGCAAATAACAGAATGGTAATTTTTCTCATTTTTATCTTTTTTATTAACGTCTTAGCTCCGCCATCTGGCTGAATCCGTGATCTTTTTTATCTCCCATCGGATTGTTAAGTGTTTAATCTCTTCTCGTAACTACTGTCCGTGAATTTTTAGTGCTTTTAAGATTTCTGAGGAGACCATTTTTGCCTGTTCCTCCACCCCCAGTTTGCTGAAATGAATTCCATCGGCATCAAAGAAGTCAAGGTTGGTGCTTGAAGGGGTATAGAAATCGACCAGGGGAATATTTTTCGCCTTGGTAAATGCTTCGACCGCCTTATTGCGTTGTATGACTCCCTGATTATGTGAGTCAAAATCGGGACGATTGCCCCCAACCCGCCGCGGGGTGGTGTTGACCCAGATTAATTTTAGCCCGGGATTGCTTTTTTTAAGAAGTTTATAAACTACAGGGATGTACCTGCTGTACTGTTCATCGGAATAATCGACCCCGTGCAATCCGTTGTTAAACGTGATGACATCGAACTTGTAACTGAAAAACAGCGCTTTCAGCTGTGCAATCAACGCCGGATCGCCCAGACTCCTTGAAGTTGTGAACTTGCAGCTATAGGCGATCTTATTCAGTTTTCCAGCTACAACCGGATAATACCGTTCGACGTGCGAATCGCCGATAATCAGCACCCTGGGCAGGTCATGTTTGTTTGTGGCCACCATCCAGGTGTTGCTCCACTCTATCCCCTCACTGATGGAGACGTTTTTTTTTGATTTACTTTGGGCAAGTGCCTGATAACCTGAATTCAACACAATGGTTAAGAAGGCAAAAAGAAGGACAAAGATTTTTCTCATCTATTTAATTTTTATATAAAATCTTATTGCATTAATCAACCCACTTCGGGGTTGGTTGTAAGTTTTGTTTACTCCGCCGGTTCCGCAAGCTCCACCGGTTATCATTGATTTGCAGTCAAATATTGTTATAAAATTGCTTTATTTGGAAGTTTCGCTCCAAAGCAATGGTAGTAACCGCTGGAAGGATGACCAGCCAAATCCATCACCTCCGGCATTCCCGGGCCACTCCACAATAAAGTTCAGTTTGGGTTGACCTGTAGTTCCGAAATAATAGAGCACAGTTAACTTATGCAACCCCGCCTGCAAGGGAACATCGGCTGATTTTATTCCCGCGGGCAGACCATTTGAAGCGTCGTTTTCGATAACAGATTTTTCATCCACGTAAACCCGGCATCCACTGTTGGCTCCTGACTGAAAGGTATAAACCGCTTGTGCCGGTGCACGGAAGTAACCTTCGAAGCGCAGCGCGAAGTGTTCCTTTCTTTTTTGAGTCTTAAGGATTGTGTTTACCACCTGCATTGGATTTACGGCGAGGCCGTTAGCGATTGCTTTCACTTTGGTTGTGTTTAACGAAGTAAAGATCTCCTGATAGGGAAGGAATCCATTGTTTGCATCCTCATAATACGACCAGGTTAATCCTTGTTTCAGACCGGGCAGATCAGCCATAGCAGGCAGGTAGTCTGCTTCTGTAAAAATCTTCGCTTTTTCACGATATGGAAGGGCTTTGTAAAGTCCTATAAAACGCAGTGCTGGCATGTCGCGTGCATCGGTTACGCTGAATCTGATTTTTTCTGTTGATATCTCACTAATTGGCAGTATCCGTTTGTGCCCAATCGTTCGGCCTTCGGTCACTACTTTCCATCTTCCATCTTTCCAGGCTTCAAGTTTGAAGGCGGAGATGCGCTGTCCATTGGCGAGGTATTCCTGGACAACCAGATTGTTGAATGTTTGCTTTTTATTAAATTCAGCGGTCAGGACGAGACTTTTGGTTTTGTTTTGAGTCAGATAAGGCTCGTTATTGGCTTCGTTGAATAAGTTGGATGCCCTGTAATTATCAGGACCACCTGACAAGGTTATTTTTGCCTTTTTTAACAGATTGTTGCTGAATGATTTAGCGATCCATTGGCGCAGTTCAACCATCCGGTCCAGTTGCTTCTTATTAAATACTCCGGTGGTGTCAGGCGCCGGACTAAGTATCAGATTAGCACCGGAACCTATTGAAGCATAATAGGTATTCACCAAAACTTCAAGTGAACGTGGTTCTCCTACACCATCCCAATGCCAACCTTTCTTAAGTAAAGCTAAATCTCCTTCCTGAGGGATAAAGAACAGGTCTTGTCCTTTGAGGTTTTCAACGTTATCGGTTACCGTCGGTAATTTTTTACTAATCAGTTGCCCAAAGTGATAAGGTACCCACTCCTGGTTGCGAAGTTCCGGAAGTAGCGGAAGCACATTCCAATTTACAGCATCCCCGACTGCTGATTCATTACCGCACCAGCGCACACCAAATCCGCACATCGCAATTAAGCATTTCGGCTGGAAATGGTGAACGATCTCAAAAATCCGGTTCCAGTCCTCGGCGCCATTGCTTCCTGCTCCATCGAACCACAATTCACTGATCTCACCATAAGGAATCAGTGTCTCCATGAGCTGTTGTTCCACGTAATCCTGATAGGTTTTGCGTTGTTCCGGCGTCATTTTATCAGCTCCTTTTCGCGGATGGTCACATCTTGGATCGTGTTCGTCCCAGAGTGATATATAGAGACCGAGTTTCAATCCCCCTTCACGACAAGCATCTGAAATTTCTTTGACCATATCACCTTTGCCATTGCGCCATGGTGAACTTCGGATATTGTAGTCGTTTAATTTTGAAGGCCAAAGCGTGTAGCCATCATGATGTTTAGCTACAAAAACGATCATTTTTGCGCCAATCGCCTGATGAAATTTCACCCATTCTTTCGCATCAAAGGATTTTGGATTGAACCTGCGTGGATCTTCTTTCCCTGTCCCTTGCCCATGTCCAGAAAAAGTGCTCATCCCAAAATGGGGGAAGGTGATGAGCTCCATATCGAGATAGGCCAGTTTTTCGGGCGTCGGTTTTACCCGGGCTGCACGCAGCACCGCCTGTTCCGGTGTTTCATCCGCGGAGGTGGGTTGCGAAACTTCCCGATTGTAAAAAGCTTTCATCCATTTCCAATTTACCGCGTTGGCAATATTCACCTCCTGAGGAGGATATTGGTAATCAGGCATTTTGGGAACTTCCACTTTCTTCTCTTCCGGATTCTTCGCAGTAACCTTTTGGATTGAGGCTAATGAAATTATTCCCGCAAAGAGGATCGCAATAAATGTAAATCGCTTGATCGTTTTAAAATTAATCATTTTCTCTTATTGGTTTATTTTAATCTTTTGACCATTGATTGATTAAACCGGCATTCTTAATCGCCACCTGTAACTGATCCTCGGTAAATTTACTTCGGTCATAAGTCATGAGTCCGTTACGTTCGTTTTCCACATCTGTAATCTGGGTCCAGATAAGTCCGCTTATCCCCGGATTTTTAATTAACAACTTATATCTATCTCCTGTATTGAGATATTTCTCGTAACCATACTCTCCGATGACACTTGCACGGGTTTCTGTCGGGGTGATGCATTTGGTTGTACCATAGCAGTGGGCATCCATGATATGTCCTAATCCGATATCCAGGATATTCCAACCCTGATATTCACCCATGGGGGCTCCACTTTCGGCATTGATTATCCGGGTTGTATCACGAGTGGCGATTTTTACCATTTTACGCATGAAGGTACGCGTCTCTTCATCAAGCTTATATCCAGACGGATTTTTCAATCCCATCCCTTCGTTAAAGACTATCCATGAAACAATTGAGGGATGATTAAAACGACCATCAATCATCGCCTCAAGTTCTTTGCCAAACTGTTCATAACGGTGTGCATTGGAAGTTGGATAATCCGGAGCCTGGCAATGAATGCCATCTCCTGTGCAGGGCATATCCTGCCACACCAGCAGTCCAAGCTTATCCGCCCAGTAATACCACCTTTCCGGTTCAACTTTGAGATGTTTTCGGCTAAGGTTAAAACCAAGTTTTTTAATTGACTCAATATCATAGCGCAGCGCATCATCTGTTGGAGCGGTATACAGACCATCCGGCCAGAACCCCTGATCGAGTACCCCATTTTGAAATACAAACTGGTTATTCAGGAGAATCCTCAATATTCCATCCTTATCCTTACCCAGGGCAATTTTCCTCATGCCGAAATAACTTCCTGCGGTATCAATGACCTTCCCATTAGATGATAAGATACTAATATTTAGGTTATAAAGAAATGGATGGTCAGGTGTCCACAATTTTGGGAATGGAATTTTAACAGTTAAAGGATGGTCAGGTACTCCGCTGATTTCAGCTACTTTATTGCTGCCATCCATTACAGCTGCCTTGAACCTGAAATTACCCTCTTTGCCCAGAATTGAACAGGATATTTGTAAAGTCCCGCTGTCAATGTCAGTCGTCATCTTCAATTTGCTGATGCTTACCCTGGGAACAGGTTCGAGCCATACGGTTTGCCAGATACCTGTTGATGGTGTATACCATATGGCGCTAGGTTTATCGACCTGTTTCCCGCGCGGATAGCCTCCGCTTACGGTTGGATCCCAAACCGCAACGACCAGTTCATTTTCTTTTCCCTGAATCAAAACATCCGTAATATCGAATGAAAAGCTATCGTATCCACCACGATGAATCCCTAAATCTTTCCCGTTGAGATAAACTTTTGCCTCCCAGTCCACCGCCCCAAAGTGCAGCAATATCCGGTCGCCTTTCCAGCTTTTAGGAACAGTGAAGTTTCTTCGGTACCAAAGGCGGCTATTGGAATAACTACGCTCAGGAATCGTGTTGATCATCTTACCAACACCGGATAATGGCGCTTCAATAGGGAAAGGGACTAGCAGATTTCCCTGATAATGTTGAGGTTTCTGCGCCTCCTTTTCTGTAATTGCATAATTCCATAACCCATTAAGATTCATCCATCTGCTGCGGACCAATTGTGGTCGTGGATATTCCGGTAAAGCATTATCGGGTGACACCTCTTCCGCCCATCGGGTCTTTCCATATTTCCCATCCACCGGTTCCCACCCATCCCTGGTAGTTACCGTATTAGAAATATGTTTGCTTTCAGCACAATTGCCCCTCAGGTTACTGTCGGTTGAAGCAGCAACAGGATAGGTAACTACTGCCAATTGAACTGTCAAATAAAGGAAGAGGGAAATAATCTGTTGCATTAAAAAATTCGAATTATTCTTTTATTAATTATTTCTCCAGGGGGAGTAGTTTGATTTCCTGAAGGCACATGCTGTACCTGCTGCCATCGGGAATTGCACTGAAGCGCTTATTTTTCTGATCCATCCAGTTGGCAGAGTAGCAGAGCCACATCGTTTTGCCATCGGCACTGATGAATTTTGATGGGATGTTTACAAAATAGGCCACCTCCCCAAAACTTTTCAGGTAGGTTACCATCTTCCAGGAGCCTGTCAGCGCGTCGGACTCGAGGAGGTAAGTGTTATATTTTGTGACGGTGTTTACCCCATCTGTAACGCACATGAAATATTTTTTCAGTGGTGCGTTGTAGGTGACGGTTACGCAACCCATGTTGTTGTTCCAATCCGCTATTGGTTTTATCTTGCTGAAATCACTGGTCCAGACCGGTTTGCCGGCTGCGTTATTTCCTGCGAAGAATTCATATTTTTTGACATTATTCATGTTATTGATTGCCGGTTTTACGCGGGTCAGGAAGATCTGGTCACCGGTGATCCAGCTGGCGTTGGCCGCATCACGCGGTTTAGGATCGTCAACAGTTGCGCCATGACCAACCAGGTAGGCTTTTCTGTCAGGAGAGTATTCCATATTTTTCCCGAAATCAACAAAATGGGGTGAACCGAAACGGACCGGTCCCTTGACTTTTTCAGGTTCAGGGAAAAGCGGTTTTTCCGGCGTACATGGGGTTTGTACCCATGTTTTCCCGAAGTCGGTTGAGTAGCGGAACCCGACAAACGGCCCCAGGATATCCCAGTTCAACCCATGTCCACTTTCGGCAAGACAGTAGGTGCCATAATACCATACTCCATTGTAAACAAGCGATCCGCATGGATACCTTCCCCCGTAAGGGCGCGGATCACTCTTGTAGATTTCCTGATTGATGACTTTCAAATCCAACGGATCATCGCCGGTGATGGTGGCATTGCCCGTTGCAGCATTTGGACCTCCCGAGAAAACTCCGAGACCATTGACTTTCCCGTCAGTCCATGGGGAGTATAGGTTACCATCTGAAGCCCATGAGGGATACCAGGTATCTGCGTTGGTATATTCGGCATGTCTTCCTGTAAAGAGCACGGATCCTATCGTTTTGCTTTGGGGGAAAGGGCAGTCTGCAGGTTGTTCGGATCTTCGGATTGTACCGGTAAGAATGCTTTCTTGCCTGGAAGCCAACTTACTCTCCATTTGAGCGGGAGCAGAGTTGCCGGTACTGGCAAGGGGATCGCCCTTCTCCAGGCAGATCACTGTTGCAATTTTCCCCGGATTCTCTTTGGGAAGTGTAATTTCGATGCTGTTCTGACCGGTCTTGACTTCAACCTTCAGTTTAGGGTTTGCGATCAGATAGGCGTTCTTGATTTTGTGATGAATGGGAATATAAATTTTCTCCGGCCATTCGAAAATATGGAGGTAGATTTTATCCCCCTTTTTGGTTGCCAGACAACCAGAGGGTAAATTCTCCAACTGAGCTGAAACCGTTCCATAAATTGCTTCGCTGTTTACCTTCATCCATTCCCCTACTTCGCGTAAACGCTCCACACTTTTATCGGGGATCACTCCTTCTGCAGTCGGACCAACATTCAACAGGAAATTTCCCCCTTGTGCCGCACACTCCACGAGATTACGGACCAATGTACGGCTGGACTTATATTCATTGTCGCTCTTGTCAAATCCCCAGGTCTCATTCATCGTCATGCACGATTCCCACGGGAGTGCCGGAACATGTCCTGCTTTTGGTATCCGTTGTTCAGGTGTGCCGAAATCACCGGCAGCCGGGTTGTCGGTCTTTATATCGCGGGCTTTGGCGATACGGTTGTTGATAATCAGGTTGGGTTGGATTGAACGGAGGTAGTAATAGAGGTTGAAACCTGCTTCCTGGCTCCATGGCTTTTCCGAATCGCCATCAAACCAGAGTATTCCGATGGGGCCATAGCGGGTAAGCAATTCGGTGAGCTGACCTTTCATATAGGCGGTATATTTCCCCATATCGGGGATTCCTTTGGCCCGGTCGTTCCATTCGCGCCGTTCAGGCCAATCGGGATGCTGCCAGTCCATGATTGAATAATAGAAACAGAGTTTGATGCCGGCCTCCTTGCAGGCAAGGGCCAGCTCCTTCATCGGATCGCGCTGAAAAGGTGTTGATTTAATGCTCCAGTCGGTAAGGTCTGAAGGGTACATACAAAAGCCGTCGTGGTGTTTGGCGGTGATCACAATGTATTTCATCCCGGCATCTTTCGCCATCCGCACCCACTCTTTGGCATCGAACTTAACAGGATTAAACTGTTGGGCAAATTGTTCGTATTTTGACACTGGAACTTTAGCCGCTTCCATCAGCCACTCACCGCAGCCTTTCTTATCCCCGTAGGTGCCAGCGGGAACCGAGTAGATCCCCCAGTGGATAAACATTCCAAAACGTCCCTCTGTGAACCAGCGCATCCGCTCTTCGCGTTGTTTTGGGGTTTCGGACTTTATGGATGTGTTAATCGTCTGGATTTCTGCGGCTGTCTTTGGAGTTATTAAGTTTCCGAAAACGTCTTTGGGCGGAATGATTGTGTTATAAACTGCCAGTTTACGGATGATTGGTTCACCGATACTTTTGATGATACGGAGCCGGACTGCCGAAACTTCAATGGGATCGATTTTTTGGATCCGCTTGTGCCCAATGCAACTTCCGTCACCAATCTTCTGCCACTGATTGCCTGTCTTTCCTTCAAGCACATATTCCCGTACCCGTTCTCCTTTGGTGATCTGCTCCATCAAAATAACGTGATCGATCGTTTTAGGCTGGCTGAAAGGGAGCTCAACGATATTTCCTTTACCTGAGGTCTCGGCCAGACTGGTTCCGAACCGTCTTTTAATCTCCAGTCCAAATTCGCGGAAGCGCTGAAGTTGTGCCTCCGGAATTCTTCCATCAGGGCCGGGGGCTGCGTTAATCAGCAGGTTGCAGTTATGCCCCACCGATTTGTAGTAAATATCCATCAGCTCGTTAAGGCTAAGCAGCTTTTCGTCCGATTTCGGACTCCACATCCAGGCACCACCCAGGATGTCCACATCCGCTTCACCCGGGCACCAGTCGCGTCCGTCAGGTGATCCTTTTGTTGCATCGAATGGATTGGTGCCAGTTGCCCAACAGGGATAACCCACCTTACCCTTTTCCCATCCTACCCAGCGGATGGTTTCGATCGGGGAGTTGCCACCACCATAGATCAGTGCTTTTGGCTGTAATTTTTTGGCGTACGGCAGCACATCATATCCCGCCTGGGGATCGGGCAGGCCACCATCGAACCAGATCTCGGCCAATGGTCCGTAATTGCCCCATAATTCTTTTACCTGTTGAATTTTTGCTGCAGCATATTTGGCCTGTAACTCAGGATCACCCCCTTTGCCGCGGTTGACAAACCCCGGATGATCGACCTGCCACCAGCCATTAACCCGCATGTGGCAATACAATCCCGGAGCAACACCATTCCGCCGACAAGTCTCCACAAACTCCCTGACAATGTCACCTTTGCCATTCCTGTAAGGTGATTGCTTCATCCCATAAGGATAGGCATCGCTCTGCCAGAGCATAAATCCGCTTCCGTGAGTTGCTGTAAGAACGGCATATTTGGCATCCAATGCCTTAGAGACTTCCATCCATTGCTGCACATCAAGTTTCGCAGGGTTGAAAATTTCCGGTTTAGGAAAGTCATCATATTTGCGGTGATCCCATCCCGGTTTAAATACATTCATATCATAGTGATAGAATACTCCAATCTCGTAATCCTGCCATTTGGCCTGCTCTTTTGTAGGTTTAGGAAGAGAACTGACCGATATTTTTGACTGGCTGATGGATTCATGGGGCTCTGTTTGGGCGGAAATATTGACCATCCATAATGAGGTGATCAAGATCAGCCCATGAATCCGGATATTCCTTTTTCTCATTCGTAATTAATTTGGTTTTAGATAGGACACATGAAACTCTAATAAGTATTCATACTTCCTCGAAAATTTTGATGGTAAATAGAGTGAGGGGATGACTGAAACTTAGACCCTGATTGGTTCCCCATCCCGGTTCTCACTTACTTTCCAATATATCCAATACCATTCCCGGGTCGGAAAGGTCTCCCGGCGTAGCTGCTGACAGACCGATTTGCCTGATTACCATTCCGGGGATTACTAACTGGTCGCCATTTTGAGTGACTTTTGAGGTGATATCCTCGGCCTGATCACCAGCCAGATCCTGAGCAAAGATTTTTGATACTCTAATTGGTTTATCAAGAATCAGCGTAAGCGACTTGTAATGACCAAATACCCCTATTTTTCCTGTTATTTTCCCGATCTTCAGTGATACATCGGCTTCGGGAAAGTGATAACCCCTCTCTGAATTAATTCTTCCATATGTGCCGATGGAGATCGCCCCGTTGGGATTGCGGGAAGCAAGTACATACGGAGGCTCTTCATCACATTTGACTTCCGGCAGGGGTAAACCGCGCGTGACGCTTGCAGGGGCTCCCTGAGGAACAATCTTATTTACTGATTTATAGCTTGCATCCCAGTCCTCCGCACTTGTCCAGAATTCACCTGACGGAAATTTATAGGAATCAGTCAGTAATTGTGTATTGAGATGGGTATCTGAAATTCCGGCGCCGAAGGCGGGGGCGATCCGCTGCCACCTTACCGCTCTGACCACCTCATCCATTCTCTTTTTTATATTTCGCGGTCCTTTGAGGTAGATGTCGGGATCATTACCGGGACGTAAACCGATCATAGGTGTACGCATAACTCCCATTGTTCCACCAAGAACAGCGGCAATGTAAACCTCATCTTCACAATTTAAATATCCTGTTTTGGGAGGGAGGGTCTTCACTGCCTCTAGAATGGTTGCCATCCTGTCAAGCATGGTTGGTATTCCAAGCTGTGGGGAGACATCATGCAGCCTCATCACCTCGGAATAGGTGATCATCGCTTTCCCGGCTACTCTATATCCGGAATCGGCAATTCCACTTCCCGGATAACTGTTGAAAGGGCCATCTTTGGAAGCGTTCCCATGTTCCATAATCAGTCCCGGAAACTTCTTGTCGGCAAGGCTGGTAATCATTTTATAGGCTGCCTCGTTTCCTCCTCCATCCATCTTCCAGTAACCGATGCCCGCATTTTTCGACCATTCGAGACGTTCACTCCAGAACGTATTCTTATACTCAATTTCAGAACTGAATGATTTCTTTCTTACGGAATCAACTGCCGGTTCATAGGCCCTGTACCACAAACCAACACCCCGCCAGCCACATTCGGTCACTTTTTTATTCAGCAATGCAAGGTTTTCAGGAATCGATCCCCTGAACGAAGGGAATTTTGCGGGATCAAGCCGCGAGTAATTCCGGTAACCGTAATCTTTGTTTGCCGGGATGTCCCAGCCATCGTCGAGCACAACCCAAAGATCACCTTTTATCTTATTGTAAAAATTTTTAAGCCACCCTTTGTCGCCAAATAAAACCTCCTCATTCAAATAAACTGAAGAATATTTAGGTATTGCCTCAACTTTGTAAATTATTGGGTCGACCTCCTTGGCTCCCTGACCATACATGTAACTTTGGGCAGACCAGGTGCACCAGTAATTGGGGGATTTACCTGGGGTGGATGGAATGAGGTTCCGGATTTCTCCTGCCAAGGGGCTATCGTTGATCGTCATATTTTTTACGGCAATTCCCGGGGTGATTTTGATACGAAAATCTGAAGGGTTTGTCCCGTTTTTTACGATGACGATGTTTTCTCCGGACTGAGTTGGGAAGGTCAGCAAATCGGTGGTCAACGTTTCACTTTTTCGGTTGTTCCGGTAAAGATCTACACTTTGTGATCCCCAATAATTGCGAATTGTACATGATCCTCCCCGGTTTGAGGTCACTTCAATAAAATTGACTTCACCCGATTTTATCATAGATGTTACAATGAAATCACCTTTGGCACGCAGTGTGAAACTGGCATCTTCATCTTTGGGCCATGCCGGGAATATCCGTATGATGGGGGTTGCTCCAGGTGATTCTGCACCCGATTGAAGCAGTGAGGCAGAGAGCCCCTCACAAAGTGTCCCCTCCTGTTGCCAGTCGACGATCTGCGATTGTTCATTGGTATCATACCGTCGCATATGGTTAGGATGTTTGGAAATGGTTGAATTATAATACTTCCTGTAAACAGCAAAGCATTTTTTCACCCACTCGGTGCTTCCCATTCTGGCCATCTCACCAAAGAACCTGCTTAACGGTTCACCATCATAGTTATTGGTTGCCACTCTTTTGGCAACTTTCAGCCCTTCCAGGGTATTCATGGCCATTTGCCATTCCTCCGGATGGGTCAGTTTCGATTCGGTATTAACCATATCGAATATATTTACCATCATCATCCGCGGATCGTGATCCGATCCGGCAGACCCTTTACCCTTTGTATCCGGCCTGATTCCAATCGCATAGACAGGTTCTCCAGCTTTTGAAAGGGCGCCGACTGCTTCCGGAGTTGTATTGGTGGGGTAGGGGGCCAGGTTGTCCATCATCTCCTGCCAAAGCGGAATAAGTTGCGAATCAACATTCAGCAATTTTGCTGCCTTGATGGCAACCGGAAAAATTCCCCGGATGGAAGCCAGGTCGTTGATCCCGTCGCGGATGCCTCCCCAGAAAGTCTCTGCCCATCCCAGATTGTTTGTATGGTATTTCCCGTCGGCCTCCCTTTGGGTCAATGGATGAGTCCGGTATAATTCAGCAGCACCCCTGATCATTGGGTAGGCTTTGTCGCGCAACCAGGAAAGGTCCTTTGTATATTCATACCGCTCCCAGTACCATTGTGCAGCCTCAGCAGTATTGTATAAAAGATGGCTGTGATATCCACTGATGCGACGTACCATACTCCAGCGAGACTCCCAGCTACTTCGTGAAAGAATGAATTTTGTCAGATTTTCGGTCTGTCCCTTTTTAAGGACGAGGGTATTTTTCAGGTCATTGGCAATATTCTCCGGGAGGATCTCAGGTCCGTCAAAGGGGAAAGTCTCCTGAATATATACAGCATCCTTTCCGGTCCCCCATTGCTGGATGGCAGCTTTGTTGATTTTGGGGAACTGGTTGGAGAGCATCGTGAAATAGGGATCTGCCAGTTCAGGATGATTAGCCTGTTCAAAAACCGGCGTTAGCGTCTGTCGCGAGCTGTTGAACCACCAGTACATCGAACCCCACATCTGCCAGCCATCACGGACATTAAAGATTCCCCCGTTCGCATGGATCGGGTAATTGCTTCTCTGGCAGGTATTCATGCAATAAAGATAGTAAAGCCAGTGCTGATCAAAGCTGTTTTCAAATGTGAGGTCATGACTGCCGGGTAGGTAAATAAACGATTTTTGCCAGAAATCATTCCATTGATTTTTGTTAGCGTTAAAAATCGTATTGAAATTGGATGATAATGCGGCATTTACCTCAGCGGAGGCCATAGCAATAACATCCTCCTGACTTTTTATCGAAGCGGAACTTGCTATGAAGATGGTAAATTTTCCTTTCCCGGCAGGTATCATTAGCCGGTTATCTTTGACCGTAGCTTTGCGGCCATGAACCGCAACAATGCAGCCCGAAGAACAGTAAAAATCGTTCTCGGTTATTCCGGTGTTGCATTTTTCGCTGAAAACCTGCCGCAGAGTAAGCCTGTTATTATTTTGTAATTGAATCGACTTAAAAGAATATAGCCCCTGTAATGTATCAGGTTTTATTTTTTTCAGGTCAACAGATATTTCAGCGGGAAAAGAACGATTATCGGTTATTTCGATTGCGAAAACATCATGATCTCTCCATGGGACAATTCTTGCACTAACACCGGTGCCCTCCAGGCTTTCGTAACCATCATAGGTATGGAGATGTTGAATGCAGGTGTTTGAAAAAGGGGACCCCGCAAAATTGATTGCTACCCATCCCACCTTTGAATTCCCATCGATATGACTGGAATCGGTCCAGGTTGTTGTTGCTGACCCTCTGTAGAAAACATCGGGACGTCCGAAATTAAATTGAAGCGATGAGCCTGACTGATCAACCCATACAAGCGATCCCATTTTGCCATTTCCCAAAGGGATACCTTCTATAGGCAGAGTTGGTTTTGTAAAGTGTAGATCGGTCGGGGCCAGATAACGGGCATAATCCATGCTGATCATGGATGAACCCGTGTGCATTCTTTCCTGCTTGTTTCGTTGTCCAATAGGGGTCGCTTTTCGTAGCCTGTTTGTATTTTGCTGATTGTATGCGGTTGCAGGAATAACCCATGTCAGCGAAGATACCAAAAACGTCCACCTGATAATCTGAAGGCTCCACTTTCTCATTCGTTGGATATTTAGTTTTCCGTATGACACACAAAATCCCCGGAAGTATTCATATTTAGTTAAATTTAGGATTGTAAAATGATAAAAGCTCCTAACTTCTCATGCAGGAGAATGAGGAAAGTCGAGTTCCATCTGGCCACCAAAAAAATCAAATTATACGCTGATGAAAAATAAAGGCTTAACACAAGAGCAAATAAAGGAGATTGCAGATCAGTTGGATTGTGGATTCAGATGTTTTTGGCACAAGACGGATGGTGAACTTTTGTTTTTTCCTGACACCTTGAAACATCCTGATATGGATACAGAGGCATGGTCTGAAGAAATGGAGAAATTCGAAAATAATTTTGATAAGTTAAAAGAAATTGATGGATTAGAATCACATGACTCAATTGAAATAATGGCTGACTTTGTGGAGACTTTATCCGATTCAAATAAGCTTAAAAACAAGCTGATAGATGCTTTAAACAGGAATCGGCCATTCCGGGAATTTTAATTCGTGATTGATAATTCAGGAGAATACAGACAAAAGTGGTTTGAATTTAAAGATCGCAGATTGCAGGAGTGGGTAACCGACAGATTTAATGAAATGATTGATCTTGAATGAAATGATTATGGAGCAGTCAATTTTCATCCTTTACGGCTTAACGCCTTTGCGAGATTTCTTTACTCAACGCAATGTCGCAAAGTCGCAAAGGACTACATTGTAAAATGATGTTTTCTCAAGTGCTAATATGGTTGCCAAGACCTTTCAATCAGTCTTATTTGTCTTATTGTCAATTATCTATGGTTAGCTCGATTACCGTGTCAATCTTATCCTGCTGTGACAAAGGCAAAATAAGTTCGAGTCCTGTGTTGTTCTGAACCACTTTAGGGTTTGCTCCGCTGAGTGTTTTTGCAGAGAGGACTTTAGATTGAAAGGCTGGTAGTTTCAATGTATCTCCTGTCCATTCAAAGACATGGAGCCATATCTTGTCCCCTTTTTGTGTACTGCCACCCCATTTCCCGTTGACAAATGGTCCGCCCCGTGTGCCGTAGATGCTCTCGCCATATTTTTTTAGCCAGATCCCCATTTTCTGAAGAACATCAACCTGTTCAGGTAAAATTTCACCCGTGGGCATCGGCCCGACATTGAGCAAAAGGTTGCCATCCCCGGTTACCGTGCTAACCAGCATTTTTATACATTCTTCATATGTTCTGGTAGGTTCACCGGGGCGATATGACCAGCCCCCAGTATCATGACGGGGTTTGGTCATGGTCACGCACGATTCCCAGGCGCGGTTGGTCTGAAAATGCCCGATCTGCTGTTCCGGGGTGTCGTAATCGGCTTCGGTCATAAGTTTCATCGCTCCATCAGGAATATTTTTTATGCCGCGGGCTGAACGGTTATTAACCAGCAGGTCAGGCTGTGCCTGATACATTTTCTTAAATAGCCTTTCTATGGTAAACTGGTTCCAGTCACCGAAGGTGTGGTCATACCACATCATATCCACTTTCCCGTATCGAGTAAGCAACTCCTGCACCTGGGCTTCGTAATATTCGTTGTAAATATGGTTGTCCCCTTTAAGATAATCGGGATGGGTCCAGTCGCGGGTGGAGTAATACCAACCAAGTTTGAGCCCGTACTTTCGGGCTGCGGTGTAAATTTCCTGACAGATATCGCGCCGGAATGGGGTGTCGGCGATGCTGTAATGCTTTGGATGAATCGAATCGTTCCAGCGTATCTGACTCGTTGGCCACATTGAGAAGCCATCGTGGTGCTTGCAAATAAATACGACATAGCGAAATCCTGCTTCTTTGGCCATCTTCATCCACTGATCGGCATTGAATTTTACCGGATTAAACTGTTTGTAGAGGTTGTCGTACACAACACCGGGAATTTTCTGGTACAATTCACCACCTTCAATGCGATCTTTACGTCCCCAGCTGATTTCTGCACCGCTGAGGCTGGAGGGTCCCCAATGGATGAAAAGTCCAAACTTGGCATCACGAAACCACTGCATCTGTTCCGGTGAGGCGGGACGCGGATTTACAGCACGATCACCTGTTAGCTGCAGGGTTGATTCAGCAAATTTTTCTGTGATAATCTGTTTTTCAAGCCATGGGCCGACCTTTTCTGCCCACAATTGTCCGTGTTTCTGCAAACCTTTGCTGTTAAAATGGACTCCGGCACGATATTCTCCCCCGAGAAGGTCGGTGTCGGGACCTGCCAGTGAGAATCCTTTAATCCATAGCTCTTTCATTGCTGAGCGGAATTCTTCATCCGAAGGGTCCTTTTCGCTGTGATAGGTTGACTGGGCTGTGAACCATGGGACAGGCCAGGCAGCCCGGGCTCTTGAGGCGTGTATCAGCCTGCGCATAAACCCGATATACTGTTTCCCTGTGATCTGCCGATCTGCCGGATATCCGGATCTGGCCTGACCTGCATCGCTTTCGCCCTGGTGCCAGAGCACAGCGCGAAATCCATGCACCCCAAAGTAATCCATCCGATTTGCCAGCCGATCAAAAAGTGCCCCTGTACTTTCCCATTCTCCATTACCCGTGGGGATCATCCCTCCCGCCGTGGGTTGCCGGTTGACGCATGAACCTTTGGGAAGCCACTGCCTTACACTCGTGCCGCCAGCGGCAATCGCTGCGATACCGATTGGAACATGATACTGCTCATACATCGCATCTCCGAATGATGGGATGAAACTGCCCCCTTCACCCTCAGAACCCTGCTGGGGATCATTCGCGGGATTCCACTCTTTGCCGTTGAAAGAACTCACATTCCCGGTTGTTGTCTGCTGTTTTTCAGAACCATAATTCCCGGCATTCGACTGGCCTGCGATGATGAAAACCTCACCTATTCCCACATGAGGAATGTTGGTTTCAATTATAGTTTTGTATCCTTTAATGCCATGAATTTCAAGGCAATACCAGCCACCTGCAGGTGCTTTTATCTTGAAATCAAAAGCTCCTTCTTTAACATGAGATGGGAAATCATGCCAAGCCGCATCCACTTCTCCTGCCAGAGATTTGTCAACCAGACGGTATTGCCACTTCTCGGCAGTAACAATTGTTTTTCCCTGTATACGAAGCATACCTTCACTTGACGTGGTTCGCTGTATAACCTGGTAATCGAGCGGGCTTAACAGGGTGATCTTATCATTGGCTGCGTTGGCGTTTAAGCCGATGATCAGCAAGAATGTTATGATTAATCTTGTCATTATATATTGAGTTAAAAACCTTATTTGATCTCTTTTTACCCTAGTAGCTAAAATTGAAAATTCAGAACAACCTTATTACTTTATTTCAGCATGATAATTGAATCATCACTAAAATGTATAAAAAAAAATTGCCACCAGGCCACGAAAAAACATTGTTGTACAATGTTTCATTTATTATCGTTATTTAACAGCTACATCTGCCACGATCACCGTCTGATTAAGTTTCGGTGCAGTAACCGGCCACATCAGTTTTGTACCGTTCGTTCCCCCTGCCTGGATATAATATTCGAAATCTTTGTTAGTTGATGGGAGTGCGACAGTATAGACACTTCGGGCAATATGTTTGATAGGAACAGCTTTGTAATTGCCTGACCCCATCGTGCGCCAGTAAAGGTTTGCACTAATGGGTTGATTTACACCCGGAAGAATTATTTTCAATGTCAATTTTTCATTAGGTGCAACCTGGGTTCTGACCGTGGGTACAATAATTCGTGCCGGACCCTCATACGCTTTCGATGGTTGACAAGATGCGGGAAGTTCAGTTCCAAGTAATTTTATCAGCGCTGCATCCTGTTTGGTAAGCAGTTGAGCGGCGCCCCTGGATTGCTGTTCAAGGTTTGCAATGGTCCCCATTTCCCCTGGCGTATCCACTGCAGCGATCTGGAAGCGGATCATTCCCACCCATAACCGGGCTAACTCCTGTCTTATTGCTAAAGCACGTTTTTTATCCACATCCGGCCCTTTCATAATCTGGTTCAATTCACCCACGGTACAGCCGAAGTGTGCCATGGCACGGGTATACCGGAAGGTGTTGAGCCAGTAATCGAACCGCTCCAGATTTCCGGAACCCTTTATTTTTGGGCGGATTGCCTCCATTATATCAACAAATGTGTACCGGTTTGCCTCCTGAACCCATGGATTATTTTTCACAGAAACACGACCAGGGCCTGCGCCCCATCCTGAAATTTCAGGAAATGCCTTGCCATCCAGTTTTTTAAAGAGTTCGCTGATCTCAGTAGCTGCTTCCGGTCCGAAATTGGCTGCAGTCCAGTCATCATAAAAAGCACTCGCCCCCAGAGAGCGTTGTTCACCCGGTATTCCAGTGACCGATGCAACCTGATCTGCTTCATAGTCTTTCCATACCTGTCCGCCGCAATTGATCTTCCGTGTATACGGCTGTCCCGGTATTTGGTTGACACCATCCGTCATCCCTATGACTGAGATTGCAGCAATGCATGGGGAATCGGTGATCCGAATAAACTGCAGATTTAAACGACCATCAACAACACGAACCTCCTTGGCATCCAGGTCAAGAGCCCGCCCTTTACCCGCTTTTTCAAAAATATCCACACGGTCAAAAATCGTTTTCCCCTGTATGTTGATACCAAAAATGCGTTTCCCGACTGCATCAAATGTTGGTTCAACCAGTTTCATTGTAACCGTATAAGTCCCATTTGGAATCTCCAGCTGATACCCTTCAGAATTATTTCGGATTGTTTGGTAAACCGGGCTTTCATCAGTTCCTGTAACGGGAGTATTCAAACTTACAGCACTTCCTTTAAGTGCGCCAACAGGTTTGATGAGTGGCTTAAAGCCATCTGGAATTGACCATCCCGTCTGGGCAAGTGCGGCGATATTCATCCCGATCACTTTTGTCCGCCAATGGATACCAATGAGGCCGGTACATCCGTAACGAAGTGCATCGGCCCCGTCGTAGATCATCCGCCCCACCCAGGGTTGAGGTCCTGTCATATTGGGGTCGTTTTCGAACCAGGGGATTGCCCATTTCGGCCGCCCCTGGATTCTTCCAAAACTACTTTCTATTGGAGTATGGCCTACTCCCTGATTAATGCAACTCATGGGTGAGTTTTTGGGGAGTAAGTTGTCAAGCGCTGCGCGGTCGTGTTGCGGACCGAGCACCCACCCACAGCTTGCCAGTGTCAATGGATTCCCCAGATTATTAAGAGCTCCCAGTGCTGCCCTGATATCGGTTGAGGTGGCCTCAAATTGGCCTGGTTTGTTCCCTCCCCAGGTCCAGTCTTCTGGCGTCCATAGCCAATAGTAATCAATTGGAAAAGCTTTTGTAATGCGCTGAAACATTCCTTCATAGAGTTCTCTTACAAAATTTGAGTCTGCAGGATTTTTCCCTTTTGAAACCAGATGATCTTTAACACGTTCAGGAATAGTCAACGGTATCTCTGTGCCAATACAGGTTTTGATCCCCAATCCCCGGGCAAGTGAAAAGGCATCGCGGTACATTTCCGCCGTCCTGTTAAAAACGGTGTTGCAATCTGCAGGTTCATTTGGCCATGGACAAAATCCGATCTGTGGGTCAGGTCCATAAGCGTCGTGTTCAAAGAGTTCAGAAGCCCCGCCAACATAATCGCTCGTCTTCATGGGGATGTTTCCCCATCCCGGACGTAAAGTGTTGGCAAAGAAACCGGGATAACTAAAAGTCACATCACCTTTGCTGTCATTGTCTTCAGGCAATCCTATCCAAACCGTTGGTTCAGGTCCCGGATATCCCTGCTGCCGTTCGGGATAATTATGCAGACCGATGAAGTTCATTCTTAATTTTGCCATTTGTAGGGTATAGGCTTTGTAGTCATCGGTATTCCACCAGTCGGGTCCTTCAAAAAAATCATGAAAGGGGAGGATCCCTCTGGTTGCAAAAAGGGGTTTGCCATCTTCATTGACTATGGGTAGGGACGTGATCCGGTTGTCGGGAATTACATCGCCATGAAGGTAAAACCGGACCCCTAATTTTTCAATAAAACGGTAGGTGCCGTATAAGATTCCCTGGTCGCTGCCCCCAGTAATCGTTACAATGCTCCTCTGACCAGTTGTTTTGGTGCGGATGTTAAATTGTTCTTCAGTAAGCGAACCATCGGTGTTAAAAATGATCTGACTTGAGGAAGCGGATGTGGTATCGGATATCTTACAAAGTGAACCTGTCCGCAAATAAATATATCGCCTCAGTTCTGTTGCGGCAAGTTTTACCCTTGAGCTACTTTCAGGTTTTCGCACAATCACCAGTCTTACAATATTTTCCGTTGCGAAAACCTTCAATGATTGGGATAATGCCAGTATTAAAAATGCAATCGTTACGCAGAAGACTTTTTGTTTTATCATGAGCGGAAGTATTTTTTGTTTAATTTATTTTGCATTCTATCGTTTCACCCGGTGATGTTTTGAAAGTGATTCTCTTACCTGAACTCGTTTCCCTTTTTTTCCCATTCCGGAATAGTGTTATCTTTTTTCCCAGCCAAGGATTGACAATAGTGCAATTCCTCCCTCTTTCAGACGTTATTTTCAACTCCGAAACATCCCCGTTTTTCTGTTGCGCCGAGACTAAAAAAGCGCCCCAAGTGCGGATATTCTTAAAGCCCGCTTCCTGATCCTTTGGGTAACCAGGGAACAGACGGATCACATGCCCAACGCTCATACAAAGCATTTCGTTAATCGCATTGGTCACTGTGCATGAATTTTCTATTCCGTGGGGATTATTCAGTTGAAAACCATTTGGATAGGTGTTTAATGCGTAATTGTGCAATTCTTTTAATAGTACGATAGGATCAAAACCAACCCTGATTGCCGCCATATAGAAAGAGCTCGAGGTGTTAAAATCCTGCCACCGTTGCATCTGGAAGATCGTGTTTTGCGCCACTTTCAGTATTTCTTTTTCACTATCGGGGGTTACTCCATTAGCAGGATAGATGTGCTGAATGCCAAGTCCATTATCTTTCCACCAGTCGATCCCCTCTTCTGTATAGCGGAAAACTTTCTCTCCATTCCGTTCCTGAGTTGGGTAGGCACTCAATTTACTCAGTATATCCATCCATTTTGCCTGTCGTTTCACATCCCTCTTCAGCTCCCGGCTCAAATCAATTGCCAAGCTAAATGCATTCCGGATCAAACCCAATGAGAGAATCGGATTCTTGTCCCAGCCCGATCCTTCATGAATCGCATCACGATAGATGACATACCTGCCATTCTCATATTTCAGGTAATCTTCCCAGAAATCAACCACCTCCGTCACGTAGGGATAAATTTTCTCACCATACACTTTGTCATAAGTGAGGTACCAGCATTGTGCCAGGTTGACCAGCCCATAGGCGGCGTTGGAACGTTGCTGCCAGAAAAGTCCACCTTGCTCTATATTACCCGATTTCTCCCATTCCTTATTTGAATTCCGGGTAGGTTCGATACCCAACGGACCGATTCCAACCGGATAGAGAATACCCCTTGTTTTGGTTACCTGCTCTCCATAATATTTCCCGCGCGGTATAAAATCAAGCAAAGGGGCGTCCTGAGAAATTCCCTGGGCTATCCGATTCGCGCCATAAAGGGCATAAAATGGAGCAAAGAAATTGTAGTTTAAGTGATAATCACCATTCCAGCCAGGCTTGTCTGATGTGATCCACCCAAATATACCCGGGGGGAATTTTAGATCCCGACTGCATGCAGCCATGGTGTAAAGTCCCTGATAATAAGCTTTCATCAATATTGAGTCGCCGATTTTTACCGAAGATTTATTCCAGTATTCATTCCACCATTGGTTGTGTTTTTGCTCCAGGGTCAACAGATTACTTTCGTTCACCTGTGTGCATTTATTCAATACTACCTGTAAAGGATTTTCTGTTTTGAACTTACTTTCAATTGCCAGTGCAATCTTCACCTTCTGACCTGGTTGTAACGTGATATTATTATTCGTATGATTTATTATCTTTAATGCAACTGCCACCTCAGTAGGAATATCCACCTCTTCGGTAAAACTCCGCGTGAGCCATGAAATATTTTTATCCTGTCCTGTTTTTAGGATAGCCTGATGATTATAGGGGGCAGTGAGATCAATGGAAAGATCGACAGTGGTTTTGCCCCCCTCCAGCTCAATGAAAATTATATTATCGGTTGCTGAAACCCAGCTTTTCACTTTCAGTCTGCTTTTTGAAAAGGTGCAGGTGGTTACCCCATCACACAGGTTTTGCTCGGCCAGGAAAGTGTCATTGGTGAAATTATTAAGGTTAATGTCTGCAAAAGCAACAATACGCGGTCCTGATAGATTATCGGCCTGCGATTTCAACCGCCAGAAATCGTTCTTCGACAGGTAGAACCTTAATCTGTCGGGGACATATCCAACACACATGGTGATATCTCCGTTACCCATCAAAGGGGCATCAACCGAAACATCGTTCGGGATATGCGAAGGAGAATTTGTCCAATTGTTTTTGAAGGCTGGAGGTTGTGCAATTCCGGTGAGGCAAAAGAACAATAAAGCGACAAGTGAAAGTTGTTTAGTCATTTAAAATATAGTTAATGAATTTCGAGAGATTTAAATCAAGAAACTTGCGAACTTTGTGTTGCCGTTGCGCACTTTGTGGTTTATCCTTTTTTACCGCAAGGAGCGCAAAGATGGTCGCAAGGAGCGCGAAGTCTTACAATTTATTATAATTATAGAATTCTAAGGTGCCATATTGACTACATCCTTTAACCGTGATTTGGGGATGACGATCAGCTTATTTAACTTCCCATCACGGTATTCGCCTTCGACAGTGGTCTGTTTAGGGGCATGTAGTTTAAACGAGACATTCCAGTTTTTAGGCCATCCAGGCATCAGATAAATATGATCACCAACCGATTGTATAAGCATGAATTGCAATGAGGTGAGGATGTTATTGCCGTGATCCTGATCGGGCACCCAGTCGAAGTTGGGGCCCCACATGGCAGGGAATCGGGCATCCTGATTAATGTTCGCAGCACGGGCAGCAACCAGTTTTGCTGCTTCATCTCTGAGTCCGAGACAGGCTGCCTGGATTCCATCCTGGCACCACCCCTTGTTATGGTGGTTGGTTCGTTGGTTATATGCTTCACGGGCCATCTCCAGATCGGGCCGACCAACTCCATACAGACGATAAGGGAAAATGGCATATAACTCGGTATTCTCTGAATTACTGTGTTTCGAAAATGTTTCGGCAGGACGAAGGAGTTTTACTCCCTTGACTTCAGCTACCGGAATAGGGGGTAATTCCTGAAGTATCTTTATCCAGCGGGTACGTTGCGATTCAGTCGTGATATTCTTTGGAAGGTCAAGCAGACGTGGTAACAGGAAGCCCAATCCTGCGATCTCTGGCAGCGGATTGACTGCAACATGCCAAGTTTCGAGTGACTGTGCAGGATCAAAGATGATTTTCCCGTTCGCATCGCGTTTCTGCCAGTATTGGTCGAGAAAGGAGATCAGCGGATCGGCCAGTGGTACCAATGTGTTTTTGGCAAAGTTCAGATCCTGAGTGAAATCATACCGGTCGAGCATCACGGCAATCAGTTCAAGACTACCATTCCAGTAACGCGAGATGTAACTGTTTGTCGGTTCCGGTTTGGTATTGTTCCATCCATAGTCACCATTATTGGGCAATCCCCACCAGTACATGGTTTCAGGGAATTGGGCAGCGTTTTCAAAACCATAGTAAGTTTTAATTCGTGCCTTGCTTAGCTTCACACCGTCGAGGTACATGCGGAACCAGGGCTCCATCATCTCAAAATCACCTGTTGCCAGCATTGGCCAGTAGGCAAGCCGCGTATTCTGAAACCAGTAATTCCCACCCCATCTTCGCCAATCAGGATCGATCACAGTCGATCCGGGTGAATCACCCGGTTTGGGTTCGTTGGTAAAGATCGAGCCATTGAATTTGATAGGCGAGCCACCCCGTCCGGCACATGCATTCATAAATCGCTGTAATACATAGCCTCGCGTTACGGTCTCGGTTTCGGGGGCGCCATCAATAAAGATCCGGCTGCGTTCCCAGAAAGATTTCCACCACGACTCGTGTGACGCCCTGGCAGTTGTAAAATTTAGTTTTTCTGCCTTTTGTTCCAACTTATCCAACTGAGAGAGATATCCCTGAGGCGTATCTGACTTGGCTGTGAGTACGGTAATGGATAATAAGTGCCGTTTGGATGACCGTATTGATTTAAGCGCAAGATTGCCGTCTCTGGCAAAACCTTTGCCACTAAGAGTGGCCCCGAAAGTGAGTTTTAAAAGCGGATCGGAGAACTGCCCCTTTAGGTTTTCCAAATGCTGGGTGATAAGACCCTGTTGATAAATCGACCGCGTATTCCGGTGATACCAAACTATTTTAGGTGAATTTATCGGAACGATAACATCAGGTAAAACTGTAGGTTTGAAATCGGACTGGAATATTCCGTTGCCAGAGTGGCTGTCGTCGTCCTTTGCGAAAGGTCGCTCCTTCAACCGCCATAATTCCACCTCTGCACGACAATTTATGGGAATTGCCGATTCTGCTTCCACATGGACTACCGGATTGTTTGCGTCGACCCATAACCGAATAGTGGATGGCTGATGGTTGATTTTTGAATTGATTTCGATGATCCCATCCCTAAGTTTTAACTCCTGCCTGAAACCCTCCGTGACCGAAAGTGCCGGATTAAACTTTAATCGCACCCGGCCTACCTTGCACAGACGTCCGTTCTCATCCCATGCATCGGTCTTGCTGATGTAGAAAACGAGGTCGCCATTCTTCTCCACCCATAGATTCATCCCGATATCGCCATTACCGACTGGCATCGAGCCGGATGAATTATTACCCGGGGAATCCCAGATCACATTGTATTTTTCCAGGTCTGGGGCTTGCCCAAAAGCTTTGATTTGGTTTAACCCCAGACCAGACAGGATTAATAAAACGATTACGATTGTTTTTTTCATAGTATTACTCAGAGGAATCTTAATTTGTTTAAGCGTTCAATCCTGTTAGCGCAATATCATTTAGTTAATAATTATAAAGTTTATCATTTGATAGACGCTGTAGGAGCTTTCCATAATTTTTCCCGGTTCATCCAGGGGAGAGGATTGAATATTCGATTATTAATAACCCCATCGGGGCTTCCTATAAACACATCCCATTTTAATGA
Organism: Prolixibacteraceae bacterium; assembly: GCA_963675995.2. Classification (GTDB taxonomy): domain Bacteria; phylum Bacteroidota; class Bacteroidia; order Bacteroidales; family Prolixibacteraceae; genus JAAFHB01. The sequence continues at coordinate 2,326,332 of CAXXIY010000001.1, forward strand.
TATTGGTCAATTCCTACAACGTAATATTTGGTGCTTCTTTGAGGCTTGATGACTTTGCGGCGAGAAAGAAATGCCACAAAGACACCAAGGTTTACTAAGAAAAAGTAAAATATAAAGAACTGAAATATTTAAATTAAGCACATGTTATTTCAAGAATTTGACCAGTCATTATAAATAGCTCTTTTGCAAAAGTGATGTATGCCTTACCCTCTTTATTGATTAACGATCCGTCAACTTTTTTCCCGTTTAAAGTGATCTTCACCGAATCTGCATTTATCTCTTTCCCAGGAGAAAGTGAAAGTGTCTTTAATCGTAGCTGGCCATATTTAATGGAAATTGTTGCGTTTAATCCTGACTGCACCTGTTTTTGTTCGAAAGTACCCCATCCTTTTGCGGTGGTAAATGGTGCTTTAAAGTTTTCGGGTGTCAGCCGCGGTGCAAATCCGATATGCCCTTTTGGTCCATGAACCTCAAATCCGCAGGCTGCCAGGAAGACGCCATAGCTGGCCATCGAACGGGCATAATGGTCGCCACACTCCACCTCATTCCATGGATTTCTGCGGATGGCATGGTACCGGTCGTGGATGGCTCGCTCCACTGCAAGACCTTCAAGGACCATATTTTCCCAAATCATGTGGCCCGAAAGCTGATGTTCAAAGCCATTCATGCACTCGTTGAAATAGAAATCGACCCCCTTTTTTACCCTTTTGGCTTCTCCCTTTGGCCAGCTGCACATTAGTGTGCCAGCTTCACCTGCCATCGCATACCAGCGGCCCGGCTTATAAACAGCGCGGAAAGGTCCCACATCAGGAGTAAAGTTGTATTTCCATAAAGCCTGAAGGGCTAACTTTGTCTGCTCCGGTGGCAGCACCTGGCCAATTCCGACCTGCCAGGCCCATCCCTGGCCCAGTACCTGATCGATTTCACAACCATCGTAGGAACCGATGTTATTTGGATTTTTAGGATCAAGGGTCTGAATAAAATATTCGCCGTTCCACATTTTGTCAACAAAGTTTTTCCGTCCGGATTCAAGAATACGGCTACATTTTGCTGCAAAATTTAGATCGGCCATTTCGATAGCCATTACCTCACCCGCGCGCAAGGCTGCCAGGTAAAGGCCGCTCAGCCAGGCAACGTCGCCGAACCACTGGGCATCCAGTGTGTTATGCTGGTTCTGTTTGATAATGCCGTCTTCCGTTCCATCCTGGGCAATCATCCACTCAAGCGCCTTCTTAATTTTTGGATAATTGCGTTTCAGAAATTCATTATTTGGCGACATCTGATGGTCGCGAAGGCTACGCAAGATAATCCCAGCCTGTCCGTCAATCGCAATTCCCGTCCCTTTTCCCCGGTATTCGATGATCCCGTCTCCCTTATAGCTATCCTCGGGATTAAAGTCGGTCTTTTCCCTGAGGACAATGTCCAGTTCCGGGAATATTCGTCCCATCGTCTGTTCATAGTGGTAAACATGGGTGCAGGTCCCCTCACAACAGCTCACCCCTTCCCATCCCCAGAATTTGCCGTCCCGGAAACGGAAAACAGTTGAAGTGGCCAGCGTGGAAGCATTTGTGAATGTGCGGTCGAGAAACCAGTAAGGAAGTGTAGAATCATACCATGTATCCCGCCATAATTTTGTCTGGGTATATAGCTTATCAATATGTTTTGCAAGATAATTTGCTACTTCAATTGAACTTGCAAATTTTGATGCGTAATACCTGCCCTTGCCTGGTTTGGTAAGATTAGGGAAGTGCCAGGTAATAGCAAAAGTGATCACTTTAGATTCTCCGCCTCTGAGTTTCATGGTTTGCCCGATTGTGCCAATAAGATGATCTTTAAGGTCTTCTGTAGCCTGGGTTGAGAAGTTTCCTTCCAGTCCGTTGAGCGTGGCCTCAGCAATGGTGTAGTTTGCGGAATCATTCAGGAGGGCAAGCCCCATGGTTCCATAATCGAACAGTTGTTCAAGCTCTAATGGATTTGCCGGCAGATCACTGAAAGTAATCCTTCCAACCCCAATATTGCCCCACCCACCGGTTTCGGCATCGACCAACTTCAGATATGCCTCTTTACCTAACATATCATTTACATTGATACTCTGCAGTGTCATTTTGTTTTCATTCATTCCTGTTACCGACCTGACAACCTTATCGTCAACGATCACATTAAGGCAGGTTTTGTTTTTGTGGTTGCCACCCCCAATCCAGAAATTGATGAATTTGCGTTCGATGATAAATTTTTTGCTGGTCAGTGTTCCTGTTGCACTGTCGCGGGAAGCTGCGTCAGACCCTGAGGCTGTTGCGTGTGAATTGACAACACGTTCAGTATCTCCGCCAACATCTCCCTGATAACCGGGTATATTCTTTTTTAGGATTGGTCCGGAACCGAAGGCATTTCCTTTGGCGGTCCAGTTGGCATATTTTTCATTATTCCAATCTTCAAAAGAGATATCGGGCTTCTGAGCCATGGGCTTTTCTGACCCTTTTTCAACTGTACAATCAAGAAATCCGGAACCTTTATGTTGAAAAATATGGTTGTGTCTCTTCCCCATATAGGTCCGGTTATAATGGCATACCGCATTTTCAAGCCAACCAAAAAGTGTTGCTTCCACCGTTTCTGCTGAGTTGTTTTTGAGCGTAAAACGCATGATGGTTGCCGGGAAATCTGATTCGTCCACTGAAAGAGGAATAAAGGGGGAGAAGGCTTCGAGTGAGACAGAGACAGGTTGTGAATGGTAATCAACTTTGCCAATTGGGTATTCACCCCTGAAGCTCACATCCGGGAAATTATTCCTGTTAAGCGGGTGGATCTCTGTTTTCCCGTTTGAGGTGACCTTTATTGCAAATCCCTGCTCTATTGGTGAATTTGGTTCCATCGGTTCGGCATAATGCTTCTCCCCGGTGCTGGGCGTTTTTTTATTGAAAATATCCCAGAACCAGAGTTTCCCGTCTCCGCCTAGATAAACCTGTCCGGAATACAGGCCTCCTACAGGCATGCCGATATATTTGAGTTCATCCCCTTTATAAACCTGAGGAGTACCCCGTTCAAAAAGGCTTTTCACCCATGCAGGACTCAGTTTCTTATCAACAGGAACCAGGCCGTCGAAATCGGAGGGAATAAAAGGACCTGCGGTGAGGGGCATGCCCGCGTAAAAGACCAGGGAGCCAGCACCTGCCAAACGGAGAAAATTACGACGGTTAAGGGTTTGTTTAGCGTTTTCCTCGCGAGTATTTTTTTGATTATTAGGCAGTTCGTTATTAGTCATGATCAGTTTAGATTTGTTTTTGATGATTAACTTGCAGATATTAAGTTCCTTTCACAGGATTTCGAAAGTGTAGATTTACAGATTTTTTAATTAGCGTCTTTGCGCCGTCATCTGACGGATTGCGTGATTTTTATTTTTAGATCTCACGCAGAGTCGCAAAGACGCTAAGAATATTAAGGGTGTATAAAAACGTACTACTTTTCAGTCACACCCTTCCATGAGTCGGTGCGGAACAATGAGGCTGGAAGACCTTCATTGTTGGCCAGGTTGGGTTGAGCATCATCATGCCATGCGTACCGAACAGCTACCGGATTGGCAACCTTATCGCTGGAAACGACAACCGTCTTTCCAATGATTTCTGCTTTTGCGGGAACGAAAACCTTATCAGCACCTGCAATGGTAAACTCTGACAATGGCTTACCGTCACCTGATTTGAGTCCGCTGTTGCAATAATCAAAATTCAACACGATTTGATTGCCCTTTATTTTCATCGATTTATAAATCGGACCGGAGTAGACCAATTTCTTACTTCCATACACTTTTGCCATCGCCCATAGCGCCAGCCTGCGGCCTACTTCCTGCTTGTTTTTGGGATGAATATTACCCACATCGCCGATGTCAGCAGTGACTGCCATTCCTGTGTTGGGTGAACTTTTCAGGGTCATTGTCTGAGCTTCGCACAGCTCGGGGTAATTTTCAATATTCTGACCTTTATAACGGTAAGGGGCAATCTGAACATAGCCGAAGGGAAAATTGCCTTGTTTCCAGTCAGCGCGCCAATTGGCAATCATTGCTGGAAACAGTGTACGATACTGATAAGCACGGTCGAGATTCGATTCTCCCTGATACCAGATTGCACCACGAATAGCATAAGGGATCAGCGGAGCAATCATCGCATTGTACAATGTTGAGGCACCATTCTTACCAGAGAGTATTTTCAGATCCGGATTGGCTTCCAATACCTCACGCTTGGTCCATTTCTCAGCGGGAGTACCTCCGACACTCGTGTTAATCAGCCCAACAGGAACGTGTAATTGGTTGTAAAGGTCGCGCCCGAAGAAATAGGCTAAAACTGAAGCCCCGTTTTCGCCGCCCACCAAAAGATTTTCGCGGTTGATGGTCAGCCAGACCCCTTTGGTATCCTCAACCGGTTCAGGAGCACCACCTTTTACTACTGTGAACATGCGGATATCATTATAATTGGCATTGGCCAGTTCTGTTTCATTGTTTAAGACCCCATGTCCCTTTGAAAAAGTCCAGTGCATGTTCGACTGTCCTGAACAAATCCATACCTCTCCCACGAGAATATTCTTTATGGTCAGTGAATTACCCGATGAGCCTTTGACGCTCATTTCGAGGATTTTCCCCGGTTTTAATTTTTTAAGTATCACTTCCCAGCGACCGTTATCACCTGCCTTGGTAGTGTATTGTTGTTCACCTAATTTAATAGTAACCATTTCACCTTTATCGGCCCACCCCCAGATGGGCGCAGGGCGTCCCTGCTGTAATACCATGTTGTCGCTGATTAATGCAGGCAATTTGACTGCTGAAAATGCTGTAATGTTTAGGCAAAGCAGAGCTATTCCTAATGCTAAATTTTTAAATAGTTTTCTCATAATTTTTCATTTTTGTAAATTATACATTCAATTTTAAAGTCTATTTGTCCTGATAGATATAGGAGTGAAATTGATGTTCAGCCCATTTTAGGGCTGGAGACATATCTAAACCGATTCCCCCTGTTTCGCAAGCTACATCCGTGGTTGTTAATATTCAACCACTTCGCGGTTTGAAACTGTTAAAAGCAGACCCTCCATAAACGAAATGCTAAATTTAAACAATATAAATTATAGTTTTTTCTTATCGCTTGCTTACGACGTTGTTTCCGAAAGTAACTCCATTTTCGTTAAAACTATCAATTACAAAGAAATAATCCAAACCGGTAATTAGATCTGAGATGATGGCTTTGTTTTCCCGGGTATCCTGACTGTGGAAAAGGTTGTCTTTTGATGGACCCCAACGAACAACATATCCTGTTGCACCTTTAGCTTCAGGCCATTCAATAAATGCCTCATGAGCGGATTTTGAGTTGTCTTTTGGTTGAATTATTACGGTTGGAATCTTTACCTCTTCGGGTAGTTTACCCAGTCCGCTGCCAAAGATCCGAAGGTCACGTACCGCGAATTTACCGTGTCCCGGCATGTGAATGTTTGTAATCCGGATATGCCTTGCTAATACCGGTTTTTTGAGCTGGATATAGTCGTGAGGGATATCCTTTTGATTGGCACTCTTGTCGACGGCCATTTTCCATTTTTTCCCATCGTCACTTACTTCGCACGTATATTGATTGTAAAGCTCATCTTCCTGACGCCTTTTCCGGGCTGTAGTGTTTTGTTCTGCGAAATTCACCTGGATGGCATTGATACGGCAGATTTTACCCAGATCGACAGCCAACCACTCCCCTTTCTCGCCTGTTGTAGCACTCCACCAGGTTTTTATGTTTTCATCGAAAGCCGCTTCTATCGGATGATGATCCATCACCGATGATGACGTTCCCCCCTTTTTATAAGAAAGCAACATCCACCCCACAAGGTTTCCACCTAATCCGGGCTTGCGATTTCCCGGACCATACTGGGGCAGATCACCCAGGTAAGTATCGGTATACAAACCACCATCCGGGTCAAGTCCTGCCGGATACATCGAAATTCGCCGCTCGAAACCGGTTAAAGCACTCAGGCAGGTCGTTACAACCCGCCAATCCTGGTTTTGGTTGTCGGCAAAAACTCCTGAATTACCGGCTCCGCTGGTAAATCCCGCAGGGCGATAGGATACTGGATTATTATTGCAGTACTTAAACGGTCCCATCGGTGAATCAGAAACGAAAGCACAATCGCGGTAACGCAGGTCTGCTGTTCCGCTAAACGATACCTGAAGAAAATAGTGCCCGTTTCGTTTGGTCATTTGCGGACCTTCACCCGATATGTTGGCGATCGGCATTATCAGGCCCTGTCTGTTTGGAAGAATTGAAAAATCACCTTCATTCTCCTGTTGCAGATCTCCTTTTGGTCTGCAGGGGATTGGTCCGCGCAAAACGTTCAGATGATTCCCGGGATCAAGTTCATAAACATAAATACCGCGAACGGGTTTAAATCCTACGGCATAAAGAAAGACCCGTCCGTCGTCATCAGTAAATAGCCATTCATCATTGCTGATTTCCAACCTGTCGCGAACCCGCTCAAACGTCCCTTTCTTCGGATCGGTAATCTCATAAAAGGCATCGAGCTGCTGGCTGTAGATAAGCTTCCCGTTCACTACGCTTGCCGCGGGATTATAACCCCAAACGGGAAGGTCATTTTCTGGTTGACAATTCAGCTGGTGTTCATCATTTTTATATTGATAGTTGTCATCGCTGGGCACCAGCTTCCAGTTGAGCAGATCGGGTGACCACCAGTAACCTGCGCTCTTGGAGGCGAACAGGTAATAATCGCCCTTGAAAGGGACAATCAGCGGATCTGCTGCCTCCCGTCCGGTTGTGCCGCCGGGGCGAAAGCAATAATCAATATTGAGGGGGTTACAGTAAGTGTTGTTTGCCCGAATCTTTCGCGGGTTTACAAAGGTATTGCAAACCTGCGCGTTCAGAGACAAGCCAATAATCGCAAAAAACAGAAATAAGACTAATTTCATCTGTATTATTTTTTGATTTGCAGGGATGCGGCAGGAAGAGGTGGCTGGGTATTGGCAGCCCATTTTTCATTTGGTTGTGGCCCCAGTTCAAGTTCGAGTGTGCCGCCACGAATCACTTCCCGATGCGGAATCCACCAGTTATTCAGCGGCTGACCATTTAGTTTTGCTGACTGGATATATCGATTGGTCTTAGAGGCGTTTTTTGCCGTAATGGTGAAGGTCTTTCCTCCATAGTGCTCTTTAGAAAGGTGCAGGACAATTTTTGGATACAACGGGCTACCGATTTCGTAAATCGGATCCACACGGCAACCACCATCGGTTTGGAACAGCCCCATCGATGACATCACAAACCATGCGCTCATCTGCCCCTGGTCTTCATCGCCAAGATAGGCATCGGCAGGGTTGTGCCCATAATAGGAGTTAAGGATTGCACTTGTCCACTTCTGGCTCATCCAGGGTTTTCCTGCCCAGTTGAATAGCCACCCCACATGCATCGCAGGTTGATTTCCGTGGTTCAGCGGGTACATCCAGAAGCGGTCACCAGCAGCATTGAAACGGGTAGGGGCCGACTTTTCGAATGCATCATTCAGCCGGCTCACAAAACGATCGCGCCCCATCGCCGTGATTAGGCCGGGTACATCCTGTGGTACAAACCAGGTATATTGCCAGGCGTTCCCCTCAACGAAATTATGTCTGTCGAACGGATCAAAAGGGGTAACCCATTCACCGTTGGCTTTGCGTGGTTGTGCAAAACCGCTCTTTTCATTGAACTGGTTACGCCAGTTTTGTGAGCGCTTCATAAAGGTTTCCGATAAATCTTTACGTCCCATCGCCAATGCCATCTGGGCAACACACCAGTCATCATAAGCATATTCGTATGTATTCGAGCACCACGGACCTTTCCAGTCTCCTGGTTGCTTTCCATCCGTTGCGACATAACCATATTTGAGGTAATTGCCGAGATTTTCGTTACCGGCCCATCCGCCACCCGGTTGCTTTTTCGGCATAGTGGTCTGCATCTTAACGATGGCTTCGAGGATCTTCTCCTTGTCGTGTCCTTTGATGCCATGCTGACAGGCGGCCACCAACAAGGCGATTTCATGTTCGGCAACCATGATGCTGATATATTCCAGTCCGGCAGGGCCTTTGGCCAGCCATCCGTTTGCATCATACATCGCCAGCTGGGATTTTACCCATCGGGCCGACCACTCCGGTGTAAGCAGGTTCATCACCTGGTTCAGGTTCCAGAAAGTCGTCCAGAAGGCGTCGCACCCAAGCATCACTGTATCAGGATCTTTAAGCTTTTGTTTGTGCTCCTCCGGGTCGGTCCATTCGCCATTGACATCACTAAAGGTGTTTCTTCCAGCAAAGGCACGATACATGTTTGAATAGAACCTTGACTTTTCACGAGCATCGGGTGATTCGATTTCGACGCGACTCAGCAGTGTGTTCCAGGTGTTGCGTTGATTTTGAACTACGGCGGCAAAGTCCCAGCCAAATGGTTTGGAAAGCTCCTTTTCCAGATTTTGCCGCGCATTATCGATGCTGACCAGTGAGATGCCGGTTCGCACCTGAATCTTTTCGCCCGCAGCCGTTTTGAATCCCACAAACGCACCACAATCATCGGTGAGGGAAAGCTCCTGTACATCAGAAATGATTTTTTCACCCTGCCAGCCACTCAATGAGCTGAACGGCTTACTGAACTGCATGACAAAGTGGAGGTCAAACCGTTGGTTGCCATCACCGTAGATGTCGGGGAAATGGGTTTGAATCGTCCCTTCAAGTTCTGCTGGTCCTGTTTGTTTCACCCTGGCGCCCAATACCCGCATCGTATATTCATTGGGAAGCAGGAAATCGAGCATTATCCGGGCCTGGTCACTTGCCGGAAAGGTATAGCGTTGCAGCGATGCCCGTGTAGTGGCGGTCAGTTCGGCTTTGATGCCGCTGGTTTTGAGGAAAACTTCATAAAAGCCAACTCCTCCTTTCTCGGTTGATTTATCAATTCGCGAACTATAACCGGTCCCATCGAGACCAGGACGGGTGTGCAAAGTACCAACTGTTGGCATCATCCCCAGTCCGCCCATTGTCCACTCATGGAGGTGACTGAAGCAATCGATGTATTCATGCGTGTATTCGTATCCGCCAACCCATCCCTGATTTTGATTATCGGGACTGATTTTTACCATTCCGAAGGGCATCCAGGGACCCGGGGCAATCATCCAGCGTGAATGGGCTGTGCCTCTGAACACGTCGACATAATCTGCAGGAGTGACTTTGGAATTTTCAGTCAGGTTTATGTTTGCCAGTTTCAACAGCTTTCCATTAGCGCTAAGACGGACCGCAGTATTTCTGTTTTTGCCTGAGCAGGTAGCGGGAATCTCAAGCATCTGCACACCCGGTTCCAGTGCCCATTCATGTACCGGACTATTTCCAATCTGAACAGAGAGCGCCCCGGGTTTTTCATGTTGGTAGACTTCAACCTTAATTGTTGACTTCTCCTTACCACGGTCATTCATTGCATAGGGCGCTGAGGTGACTGAACGGATCACCGTGTGGTTACCCGTTGCAAGTTTTGCACCGGTGGGGGTTTCGAGTTTTAGGGCATCGAAAAGCATCCAGCTTCCGCTTGTGGAACGCAACGCAATTTCGTTGTAACCGGCCTTTAACTGCGAGGTCGGAAATTTAATACTCGCACGGAATGATTTCGACTTCGAATAATCACCGGCAAGGCTGGCGTCACCACCGCCTTTAGGAATTGCAACTTCATAGATCACGCCATTGACGGTTACCCGCAACATTGGCGGATGGTCTGCCGAAGCATCGCAAACATCAACAATCAGGTTACATTCACCCTGAGCGGGAGGAGCTTCCAAAATAAACCCGATGGGCAGTGTATTCATCTGATCCCAGCTGCCGTCAGGATTACCCCCTGCCCATGGATCAAGTTTCCCAGGTAATACACAGGGCCAGTCGTTGTTCACATCTGACAACCCGATATAGAATGCATGGTCGGGGCTGCCAAACTTTTGAAGGAAGCTGGTGTAATCATTCTTCGACAGGGCGAATTCGGCTGCACTGTGATCGGTTTTTCCGATCTGCCATAACGGCTGTGCGTGCACAACAGTACTATACATTAACATTGCCGGCAAAACGACAAACGCTAGAATCCGATTTAAAATTGACATCATTATGATTGTATTTGATATTTATTTATGTTGCTTTTTTAACTTTTTTTGAACTTGTTGGATAAGAACCTCCCGATCACCATCTGCGTTGGGGTGAATGCCATCGGGTACATAACTCCGCCAGGTGGCGTGGTCGGACTGACTGTTGTAAAGGGCAATCCAATTGGGATAGTTGTCGATGAATAAGACTCCACGATTTTTTTTGGCAACTTCTTTATAGCCTTCGTAGTAGTGCCTGAGATTCGGTCTGCTGTCGGCATGTCCATTGATGCAATTGTTCATGGTCTGCACCACAATATCGACTTTTTTCCCTTTTCCCTGATTTTGTTTTCCGGCCCATTTGTTGATCTGATTGATCATCGTCTGAAGGTTATCCTTGGATTCCTGCTCAGAAATGTGATAGGGTGTGAAGGCGTCATTAATGGCAAACTCGATAAAGATGGCATCCGGATTTTCATTGGCCAGCACATCATTCAATTGGAGTAGTCCATAACGTCCGGGGTGATAACCAGGGTCGGACCTGACGGTTTTCGATGCAGATCCGCCCACTGCGTGATTCGAACAGGTCACTTTTCCCTTGTAAGGCAGTTCGTTAAGCCAATCACAGGTGTGTTCAAACCACCCCTTGTTATTGTGTCCTTTGTCAGTCAGGCTTGTTCCGATTGCGGCAAGTCTAAGATTTTCGCCATGCTTTAGCCTTGGTATGATTGCACTCTGTGCCGATAATGCGGCTAAGAATAGCGCAGTTGACAGAAAAATAGGGCGGAAACTGAAATCATTAAAATTTATTATCATGATTGTCTGTTTTGTCTAAAATTATTTGTCTGGAGAAATTGATACCTGAATTGGAGCGATGATTTCCGCTTTTATCCAAACCACAAGCGTATTTCCATTCATACCATATTCAATCCCTTGCTTAATCTCTTCGATTTTCTGCGTAGCACCTTTAATTTTAATCTTCGCCTTAGTGCCTTTCCAATTGTGAATTGTAAAGGAAGGATTAACAAGTGGATTTTCACTGTTTGCGATGACTTCGAAAATCGCTTTTCTCGACTTGACAGTATTTTGATCTGTAAATTTATAGGCCTTTTCTGGCTTGTCAAATCCATCAAATGCGAAACCTGTTGAGGCTTCAATATTGACCTTTGCCGGATATAACCAGGATTTTGCAATACTGCTCAATTCGCCGGCTTTCTTGTTTGTCATACCGGCCAGCATCACAAAAGTTGTTGAATTTTCAGTTGTTGAGGTCGGCTTCCAACCTTTCCAGTAAGTCAGTGAGGTGTGCGACGGATTTGAATCGGTTATGGCTTCTCTTCCATCAGACTTGTCTTGCGAAACTGGCCAGTGGTCCCATTGGTGAAAGATGGAATGCGTTCCATGACCGGTAAAAAGACGCACGGTTAGACCTGGATCCGGAGGAACGACAATAAATGGTTTAAGTTGTGACTTCAGGTTCACTACCTGAATGCATGCCTTTTCGGGCAAGCCTTGTAAACTCATTTTTTTTGATGCCTCAGGCCAATAGTAATCGGTCGTTTCCCCTTTTATATTACTAATCGAAACAGCCGAACTGTCAATATCATCCTCGGGACTTTTACCCGGTTGATGAATAATAATGCTCTCCTGCCAATCTGCAAATGCATTGACTTTTGTAGAATAGAGAGTGGCTTCTCGGACAGAAGTGGCATCGGGATAGATCACATAATATTCATCTACCCAGTCGAACCATCCGTTTTCAGGATCAACATAGGGATGATGGTACTGTACATCAACAGGGGCATACCTCCAGTGAATGATTTTTCGGGCTTCGTTATCTTGTAAGATCCGAACCTGGGAGTAGCGGCATTGCTTGTCACTCATGGGTTCGACGCACCCTTTGGTTTCTTTGATACCACTGGAAATTCGTTCAACAAATTGATTGTTATACCATATCCCATTCTCTGTAACCCAGTTAGGGATATAGCTTGCCCCCCGCCAGAATATGAATCCGGTATTTAGGTTTGGAAAAGAGACCACAACATCGGCAAATTCACCCATCCTCCATGGTTTTTCCCATTCTTTGGTGTAATTCAGGCGAGTACAATAAGCATGAAAGCCATTGTTCGCTTTCGGGATAGCAGGAAGCGATTGACTATATTCCTGAGCCAATAAATTTCCTGACGACCCCAATAAAATCAAGGTGGCAATAATTGACCTAATTTTCATAACTCAGTTGATTTATTATTTACTGTTTTACAATTATTTTATGACTTTTCAAAGTAGATCGGTTCGCCAAACTTTGAAGATTTGTTTTCCCTCCCCGATCATCTCAAAAGGTCCGGGGAACAGATTTGTTTGATCTCTTTTCTTCCCAAAGTAATCAGTATTAAGGCGGAGCGGAGCGCCATCTCTTGTTTCAAAAGGGAGATTTGGAACGACCGCTTTCCCTAATAGTTCGGTGGTCACGAGTTTGCGTTTTTGGTCTGACCATACCTTATTCGCTGTCAACTCGAGGTAGCAGCCGTCCGGCTTTTCAAGTAGTCTGATCTGCGGATCAAACTCCGGCATCACTATTGGGGTTGTCTCATGTTTGGATGGTTTGGCCTCTTTCAGAAACACATTACCATCCATCTGAACAGGCAATGTAGCTCCATCATAACCTGTTAAGCTTGCTGATCCGACAAAAAGATTATTATAAAACCGGACGTCCCCGTTTGCAGTTTTCCGAAGTCCTGCCAGCGTAGTTGAGTGCGCCTTGTGAATAGGCGTCTGGCGATTATCTGGTCTCACAATGATTTCCCCGGCAATCAGGTTATGGACAAATGCACCGCCATCCGATTGAATATCAAATCTTCCTGTCGAAAGAAATATATTGTTGTCAATCAGGTAGGGACCATGGTTTACTTCCAGGAAGAGATCCCGGCCATTGTCGTTGAAAAGGTTTTTTGTGACCTGCGCCCCCTGCGCCATCCAGTCGAGCCAGAGCGCCAAAGAGGAATGGTGGATGTGATTACCGCTGATTTCGACGTCGATGGCGCCGTGCAGTTTAATGCCGGCCATTTCAGCGCCTGAAAAAAGTCGTTGAACATGGATATCATGAATATTGTTGCCGATGATTGTGCTGAAGACCGCACCCATACTTCCTACGATACCGGTCTGTTCGCAGTGGGAAATGGTGTTGTTACGGACGATGTGGTGTCCGATGTTCTTCTTATCCCAACCCTGTATCAGTGCACGTTCAATGGTTTTCACATAGCCTCCTGCTGAGTTTCCAGAACTATTGTCAAATTCATCGCCATGTTTGCCTAGTGCAATCCCGGAACACCTCGAATGAGTGATGACATTGTTTTCGATGATCCACCCTTTGCTCCAATGGGTGCCAATCAGTCCGATCTGTTCGGCCGTAGGTGGCGCCCAGGGGGTGGCAGCCTGACTCATAGTAAAGCCACGCACAGTAATAAAGTTTATTCCCGGCTTTGCCGGATAAAAGATCGTCTGGCGAACATTTATCTCCACGAGGTTTTCATTGGGATTAACCCCTTTGAATTGGGCCAGAATGGTGGTGTTCTCCTTGTCGACTGTTCCAAACCAAAGGGAATTTCTGCCTGTTGCTTTGAGTACATCTTCCATTTTGGCAGCTTCCATGAGCCATTCACCATTGAGATAGACAGCACCCGTGTGATGTTTGCGATTGATAGGATAAAACCAGTCGCCGTGGATCAGATCGCTGTAAGGGTTAAAGGCGCCAAAAAAACTGTTCGGAAGGACTACTTTCCAGGTATCACCCTGAACATTTACCCAGTCTTTAACCACTTCCGATCCTTTAATCGAGACCTTCTCTCCGGGGGCCGAACGGTATACAATACGCTTCCTGTTAGAGGTTCCTCCCTTTGGCGGATTGATTCGTTCGCGGTAAATACCTTCATGAACAGTGATGACATCACCCGGTTTGGCCAACTCTGCACCGTGCTGGATTGTGCGCAGGGGCAGTGAGCGTGTCCCGGGATTCGTATCGCTGCCGTTGACAGTTACATGCAATTCTCTTGCATGAACAGTAGCAACGAGTATAAGAACAATCAGCAACTGAATAAATACTTTTATCATTTTTTGAGTGTTTGTATGCATACAAAATTTAAAAACAGATATATTTTTTAAGCCTCTCCTAATCTTTGTTTATCCTTTCCCATTTTTGCCGGTTATTGACTAATCTTTCGTCAACATATTGACTACATCTGCTGTACGACTCTTTGGTGTTACATTAAGAGAGATCACTTTCCCGTCGCGCAGTTCCCCCTCCACCGTGGTGTTGTAAAGTGCATGAAGTTTAAAGTTCACATCCCACGTTTTTGGCCAGGCCGGGAAAAGGAAGATCTTTTTGCCCTCAACCTGCAGAAGCATCGCCTGCAGCGTTGTCATCGATACTCCGCCGTGGCTGATGTCGGGTGTCCAGACCTGGTTAGGCCCCCAGAAGGCAGGGAAGCGGCATCGGGAATCAGCGGATGCAAAATTGGAAACCACCATCCTGGCAGCCTGCTCAGCTTTTCCAACATAGGCAGCCTGTATGGAATTCAATCGCCAGCCACCGACCTTACCATCAAAGGGATATTTGGTTTGTAGCAGTTCAGGGACATATTTTTCAATGCTGCGACGGCCGATCTCAAATCCGGGAGTTCCAACCGCATAGAGCCTGTAAGGAAATATGCCATAAAGTTCAGGTTGCTCATCTCCCTGCCGGTCGTGGATTACCTCTGCGGCGATAAGAACTTTTTTATCCCCATCACCGCCCATGGGCACCCCGGGAAGATTGGCAAGTGTTTTGGCCCAGGCCTTCCGCTGCGCAGGGGTAGTGACCTCTACAGGTAAGGCGAGTAAACGGGGAATCACATACCGGAGCCCCGCTATTTCAGGCATCGGGTTAGTCACTTTATGGCACGATTCCAGCGCACAGGCCGGATCGATCCGTATTTTTCCATTTTCATCACGTGGATAGTGCTGATCATAGAAGGTTACCACGCCATCTGCAATCGGTATCAGTGTATCATGCAGGAAAGATTTCCGCTGAGTTGCCTCATAGTAGTCGAGCATCATCGCTGAGAGCTCAATCCCCCCCTGCCATAGCCAGCGAATATAGATGTTATTCTGCTGGCCCATTGGAAGTTTGCCACGGTTCCATCCGTAATCATCATTCGAAAAGGTTCCCCAGGTATTTACAGTTGCAGGAATAAAAAGACCTCCGTGCTGATAATATATTTTCGTTCGCTCTTTAGCCATTGGAACCATGGCGCGGTACATGTAGAAAAGGGGCTTCAGCAGGTCGAAGTCACCACTTCGAAACATGGGTCCGCAGGTAGTGGTTGCCGCATCCAGAAACCAATATAACGGTCCATGGAGCCTGAAGTCGGCATCCTGCAGACTTTGTGGATTTCGCAAATTGACCGTAAAAATTGATCCATCATTTTTGATTGGATAAGCTCCCCTGCCACCGGCTGCCGTGATAAAACGGTGTAAGGCATATCCCCGCGTAACCACCAGTCCGGCAGGCTCTGAACTTACCGTCGGTAAAATATGGGTGGCATCATGCAGCCCTTTCTTTCCGATCAGCTGCAGATCTTCACGTTCACAACGACGGGTGGCTAACTCTCCGGATGGGGCCTGTATTTTGTCTTCGGGTGTCTGCACATTGATCCAGCTGCGGTTCCAGAAAGCATTCCACCAGTTACAGTGTGCTGTCCAGGACTTACTCAGACTTCTGTTTTTTTCAGCTGCGATTATAGCATTGAGCTTTTCTTTCCATTGTTCCAGCGTGGCGGTTTGAGCCGAAAGAATATAAATTGCAATATCGAGATGAGGTGATGGCGCTTTTGTTTTTAAGCTTTGTGCGGCATCTCCTGGGGCTGTTTGAACCAGCCCTGGTCCACTGATGCAACCACCAAAGGTACGGTTCAAAAGTGGATCATGAACGAGATTCATTGCGGGCTCAAGTCCCTGAACCTTCATTGAGAGGGGGACCGTGGTCCCTTCGTTACGGTGATACCAGACAATTTTGTTCTCTTTTTGGGGAAGGACAACATCTGCTTTTTCAATGATTGGGATCCCACTCTCCATGACACCCAAGGCACCATCGCTCTCCTGCATCACCCGGTCGGCGATACGCCATATTTTTAGACTGACCTCTGCCTCCATATTTTTTTGCGATTCGCCCTGGATGTGAATTACCGGACGATTGGCATCTATCCAAAGTCGCAATTTAGTCACTAAACCTTTGGCTCCGCTTTGAATGGTGATCTGTCCATTCTGAAGTTGCAACTCCTGACGGAAGGGTCTGGCTGCAAGTGAAGGATTGAGTCGGATACGAACCTGTCCGAGTTTGAGCAAACGTCCGGCGTCACTCCAGGAGTCGGTCTTGGAGATGAAAAACAGCAGATCTCCATTCTCTTCCACCCATACATTCATTCCAATATCACCGTTGCCAAGCGGCATTGAACCCAATGAGTTCCTGCTGGGGCTCTCCCACACCACATTGCATTTTTCAAGATCTTTAATTTGTCCGGTAGCCCTACTGTTCAATATAAGAAGTAAATAATTGAATAGTAGGGTAATCAGGAATATCTTTCGCATATCAGTGCTCTGGTTTCTTTATTTTTAATTTTGGATATTTCAGTTCCTGTGAATCCTGTGCCCCAAAGTGCAGACACACAACACTACATGGTGGAGTATTAAATGATACCAATTGGTCATCAGTCATTTTCAGCTTTACATTGTGATGAACAAATCTTCTTTCGGGAATGGTGTCAAGTGGTACCAGGAGCTTTGCCGAGGCTTTTGCAATTCCCTTAAAGTTAGCCAATGAAAATTCGATTGCCTGATCACTGGTGGTGTTCCGGTTTGCAACTGTGACATAAATATTCTTTCCGTCTGGAGTGATTGATGCGCAAAGGTCGAGATCTGCGTTGGCAGCAAGGGCAGGAGTATTCAGCAGTTTGTTTCCCTGATGGGGACCAAATAGGGCGAAGACCTCACCCGAAGGATCGAGTTCCGATCCTAGCGGCATCACTTTGATTGCCCCCTCGTTGACAGGCATAAAATAGTAAGCCCTTGCAATCTGCAGGTGGGCTACCTCTCTGCAAAGCAAATTAAGTACTCCGGCAGTATAGAGTCCCATGCTCACACTCCCGGACATTCCCCATCTGGTGTTCCATTCATCGAAAGTGATGCCGAAATCCTGATTTGCCGGTATATCTTTCCTAAGTGTTGTGCTGGCATTTTCGAGTAATGGGCGCAGCTTTTCAGTTGGCGCTTTGGCAATAACTGGAAGATCTCCCTTGTAGTGGTCAAGTAAATAGTTATGTATCGAGAATAGGTTAAGCAGATTGCCAGCCTCGCCAATCATCGTCTTATTCCAGTTTCCATTCCCCAATTGGGTACAGCCCACCAACCCGATGGTCGGATCAACCTGCTTCATGGCCTGAGCAAAAAGTTTAGTCTGATTAGCACAGAAATTTGCATCCTTGAGTCCGCCCCTCCCGAAAGAGTAGAGTTCGTTACCTACAAACCAGCACTTTACCTGGTAGGGCGCCGGCGCCCCGCGATGAGATCGTACCTTTCCCCATTTGGTTTCAGGGGTGCCGTTGCAATATTCAACCCATGCTGCGGCATCCTCCGGTGTATTGTCGCTTAGCCGCATTGTAATAGCAGGTTCGCATCCCACTTCGCGACAGAGTGCTATGAACTCATCGATACCAATCTCTTGTGAATCAAAGTCATCTGTAGCGGGCAACAGGAATGATAAACCGGTTGGGCCGATGGGGGGGCGCTGGTCCACTGGTAATAGTCCGTCCTGCCAGTGGTAGAACTCTGCATAACAGCCACCTGGCCAGCGTAGACTGCCCGGTTTAAGCTGCTTCAACAAATCCACCACATCGCGGCGCATACCATGAAAATTACTGGCCGGCATCAACGAAACGGCTCCAATCCGGATACTTCCACCCGCCTGGCTGACAAGCTCAATTTGCCCGTTACTCAAAGTGTAATTGGCTACAAACTCACCGCTCAGCAGTTGCCAGTCACCTGGATTGGAGACCAGTTTCCTTTCAACAATTACATGGGTCTTTCCCGAATCCAGGATACGTAATATTAATGTTTGAGTGGTTTCTGACTTCGTCCGAATACGGAAGCTATACTTTACCTTTTTTTGGAATGCCAGCCAATCATTTTGTTGCCCGACTGCACCGCCGTTTTCAAGAAGAACCGAATTTTTTCCGGCATAACTGAACAGCGCATCTGACACTACCTTGCCACCACTATTTAGATTTGTCCAATGTTTAGGCAATCCATTTTCCACTGCGGCAAACTTCCTGTTGGCAATCATCTCCGCGCTGATTCCCTGCCAGATCGCCTTGCGCGTATGTTCCAGGTTGTGGCCAAAAAGGAGCGGAGAAATCACCTGACCCAGATCTGCAGCATCCATCTTTATACGAATGATCTTGCTTTGAGTAATTCCTGAAATCGGATTGAGATTGCCGGCATAAACCGGCAGCACTGATAGGATCAATACCAGTAATTGGAGAAAGCAGGGACGTAGGTTTTTCATAATTAATTTTGATTTCATTTCGTCTCAAAACAGATGGTCGGATCAAGCGGATAACGGCCAAAGTTTTCACCATAAATAGCCAAACCACCCGGAAGGGCTGAATCAACCTCAAATCGAATCTGTAAATTCTTCCCTTCACTTTGTTTGATCAATGAAGTTGGAATATTTGCTTCAACGAGGTAACCATAGGACCCCGCGTCCTTCAGCGTTTTATCCTTTTTTTGAGCATTCCACGAGAGAATTCCCCGATGGTCAGCCGGATCATCTTCAAGGTTAAAGGAGCCCAGACAAAAGTTATTTACGAAAATCTTTACCATCCCCGGGAATTTTTTCTCGTCAGTCATCGGGTACGAATTCTTATTCAGGCTTGGATCGTTGGTCCCTTTACCTGCCATGTAATCTCCGGAAATAATATTCGCACCCTCTTTATCTTTCCCAAAAAGTTGTTTGGCAGATAATTCTGCGATGAGCCGGACCGATGAGAGCTGATCGGTTTTAATCCCGGCAGGTAATGCAACCTGATATTCAAAATAGCCTGATCCTGCGCCGTTTACTTTCAAACCGTCGAATACATTCCACTGTTTTTGAGTCCATTTTGCAGTAGTAAAGGTGTTGGGTGCAAACCGCAAAAGGGTCATCTGTTTTCCGTCGTGCACGATTGTTTCATTTCGGGGCGACTGACCGTTTGATACGTTAAACGTCGTAAAATTGCGTGTAAGCACCTGGCCGGATGGTGTTTCGAGACTCAACCTAAGTATTGCGACCGATTGCTTTGCCGGCATTTGGATGGCCATTTTGCCAATATCTTTGGTCATCCAGGGTGTGTAAGGCGCATTAAGCGAATAGGTTGAATACACTTCAAACCGACCCAAACCATCCCATCCGCATAATTCCGCCTTTACAAGCAGATTTGTTGCGGCCATTTTTTCGTTCAGCACCGATAAATAAAGCGGAACATCAATTTTTGCCGAGGTGGCAACATTCCGGCAAAGTTCACTTCCCGTACTGATATAGTATGGGTTATGAAGATCTTTGAGTGTCATTCCCGGCATCAGCTCTTCAATTCCGGTATATTTATGCGTCCGGTCGAAGCGGTAGTAGCCATTCCATTCATTGATTACATCGTGATGTTCGGTGTACAACCATCCGCACATTTTAGGGTGCATCCGGAATTCATTCATCATGATGTGGTAGTCCCAGCTCCAGTCAATGTCACCCGTGCTCCCCTGGTAGCCCCATACATTTCCACATTCGCTGTTGAGCATGGGCTGATTTCCCTGGACATTTCCGCCGATATAATTCCATTTTGAACCTGCAAAGGTTTTGTTATCAATGTCATCCAATGATTTTTTCCAGTCGTAGCCGGGGAGGTAGGAATGCCACGAGTTTAAGTCAGTGATGACATGGTCGTTATTGCATGGTGAATTGTCTTCAACTAATCTGCTTTGATCAAGACTTTTGGCCTTTTTATACATATCGGCTACCCGGGCCTGTGTTTCCGAAGTATAAGCGCGTTTGCCATCTTTTTTGGAGAAGAGTCCCCATGTTTCATTGTATAAAACCCACGAAAAGATAGAGGGGTGATTGTAGTCGCGTCGAATCATCCCGCGCATGGCAAATTCTGATTCCCCAAACATGGCATCGTCGGGTTCACCCCACGAATTTGGAACATCGGCCATGATAAGTAATCCCAGCCGGTCGGCCCAGTAAAGTTTTCGGGGAACTTCCACCTTAATGTGAATCCGGTTTCCGTTCAGTCCGATTCTTTTGGACATCAGGATTTCATTTCGCATAAATTCATCGCTTGGGAAGGTGTAAAACCCGTCGGGATGGTACGATTGATCGAGTGTGAGTTGCAGATAAATGGGTTTATTGTTTAGTGCCACATAGGGGTAATCGCTGCCCGGAAGTTTGGTTACACTGATTTTCCGCATCCCAAAATAGGTAGAGAGTTGATCCTGAGCTATCCCATTGTCAGTAAGCGCTACTTCCGTTTCATAAAGGAATGGGTCGTCGAGGTTCCAAAGTCGGGTATTCGGTATTTCAATTTCGAACCGGGCTATTTGTTCCCCTTTTTTAATTTTGGCAGTAACGGTTTGTATATCTCCTGTATTGAATTTGACTTTTATTTCGCTGTTTTTTGCGGCCGGCTGGTTTAATGAGATTTCAACTTTTACCTTGTTGTTATCGATATCCGGGGTAAAATGGACCATGTCGATGAAGTTGCTTCCACGTGCTTCGAGATAAACAGTTTGCCAGAAACCTTTTGCATCGCCATAACCTTGTTTGCCATTGAGTTTAAAAGGAAGTTTTGAGTCATCCACCTTAAAAACAAGATTTTGTTCACTGCCCCAGATAACCATTGATGTCAGTTCAAATTCAAACGGAGTATATCCTCCGCGATTTGATCCCACTGGTTTTCCGGCAAACCAACCGGTTGTCATCCAGTCGCTGGCGCCAACCACGACAAAGATCCGTTTGTTTTTCCATGTTTCAGGAATTTTAATTTTGCGGGCATACCAGGCAATATCTGCTTCATTGGCGACTTCCGAGAGTTTACTTCCCCAGGAGAATGGGACCAGAATTTTTTTGTTGAATGATGAAGGATCTTCAAACCATTTCTGGCTTTCCCCAACATTTTCATTGTCAAATTTAAAATTCCAGTAGCCGTTGAGGTTTAGCCATTCGGTGCGCATAAAATCTGGCCGCGGATGTTCCGGTAATGGAATATTTTGAGCCGGCAGATTCTGGCTGCCAACCGAAAAGCAGAATAAGAAGATGCTTGCGAATATCAACAAAAGGTTCTTCATAATGTTAAATAGTTAATTGAGAAATGGACAGTTAATCAGTTACTGCTTAGATTTATCGGCCACAACGCTAAACCACATCGGTTCCAGGTGACACATGATTCCGGAGGCTGTATCAAAAGTGAAAATCAAACTGCAGAGAACAACTCAGGAAAAACACCGAGAACTGCAAAGTGTTAAAATACAGAAGAATATTTTTGTATGACTTCGCGACTTCTCAGGGTATCTCCACGGTAAAAAGAGTTTTGATACATCCACTACACTCACTGAAGTTTTTTAAAGGGAACCTGAAAAAATCATCAGGATCCCTTTAAGCGTATTTTTACAATTTCTTAGCCTGCACTATTTTAGTTTCACCATTCACCACGATGGTTACCAAACGCGGCTGTGGTGCGGTGATGCGATAATCGGTTATCTTACCCTCTTTCCATTTCATGTCGACAGTAAAATTACCACGTGCCTTAAGCCCCTGAATGGAACCGGTATCCCATGATGTTGGCAATGCGGGAAGCATCCGGATAATTGTTTGGCCGTCGGCAGTGACCTCATGACTTTGCAACAACATTTCGGCAACAGCCGCACATCCGCCGAAATTACCGTCAATCTGAAACGGGGCATGCAGACAAAACAGGTTTGCAGCGCCGCGTCCTATCAGCATCGAGAGTAATTTATTGGCATGATCGCCGTCCTGAATACGCGCCCAGAAATTGGCCTTCCAGGCCATCGACCAGCCTGTCGAAGCATCCCCGCGACGTTCAAGCGACAACCTTGCCCCTTTGAACAACTCAGGGGTCTGCGGATTGATAGCAGTTCCGGGATAGAGGCCCCATAAATGGGATGAGTGACGGTGGTGTGGATCGGTCTCCTCGAAATCTTCCTGCCACTCCATAATGCGCCCCTCCTTATTTACCTGGGTTGGCTTAAGTCGGTTCCTGCTTGCGTCAAGACTTTGGGCAAATTGATCGTCGATACCGAGGATGCGGGCAGCCTCTGCCGTGCGGATAAACAGGTCGCGGATGATTTCAAGGTCAAAGGTGGAGCCAATGCAGAAAGAGGTGGTTTTAACTTTTCCATCACTGTCGGTATAACGGTAACCATTCTCCGGGGAGTTTGATGGCGCCGTCACAAGTAGTTTAGTTTTTGGATCTTCGACAAGTATCGCCTGACAGAATTCGCTTGCTCCGCGCATTAACGGATAATATTTTTTCAGGAACTCTTTATCCAGTGTGAACGCGTAATGGGTTGCAATATGTTGCGACAACCAGGCGCCACAGGTTGGACCTACACAGGCGCCCAGGTTGCTTGGGGCGGTTTCAAACCAGGGGTTTTGGGTGTGATTGGCCATCCACCCGGGTGCGTTGTAGTAGGCTTTTGCTGTTTTTGCCCCTTCTTTGGCAACCCCTTCAATAAAACGCATCAAAGGCAGATGGCAATCTGACAGGTTTGCGGCTTCAGCCGGCCAGTAATTCATCTGCAAATTGATGTTACTATGAAAATCACCGCGCCAGGGGGTGTTGTATTCCTCCGCCCATATTCCCTGCAGATTCGTTGGAAGTTGCGAGTCGGGACGCGATCCCGAAACCATCAGATGGCGACCAAACTGGAAATAGAGGGCCGCAAGGGCAGGATCGGGGGTGGTCTGCGCCTGGGCAACCCGCTCAGGAGTTGGCAATTTGGAGTTTGGTCCCTGCGGAAGTACGATCCTGCATCGGTTCATCAGCGCAGCATGGTTGGCTGTTGCTTCATTCAGAATCCCCCCAAATGGTTTCGCCAACGCCTTTGTCACACGCTGTTGCGCCCGTTTGGCATATTCTTTATCGAACAAATCAGTACCGGCAGAAACAATCAGGGTTGCTTCATCAGCACCTGTTACTGAATAACCCGATTCAGAAATTACAACTTTACCACCTTTTGTTTTCACACCAAGCAGCGCCAGGTAGCGAACCCCTTCGGCTGTCACCCCCGCAGGTTTTACAAATGGAAGTTGTCCATTCATCTGTAATAACCCACCCAGAACTCCAATAGTTGCACATTCCTTACGGGATAAGGTCGTGGTAAAGGTGAGTGAACCCGGTTTATCACCCTTGATATGCAACGCGATCACCTCGTCTGGTTTTGAAACCACGAGGTCGCGGGTGTAGCGGACACCATTTTTGATAAATTCGGTATGGGCCACTCCGCGCATCAGGTTAAGGTCGCGCCGGTAGCTGGTAAAAACAGGTTCTGAAACAGTTTCAGATTTTGCCGGGCCAAATTCGAGGGTCAGGTCTCCCAGGGTCTGGTAAGTTCCAAACTGATCCCTGGTATTCCAGCCGGAGATACCCTCTGCATAACCAAAATTTCGCTGCAACTCGGCTTCTGCAGCGCCAATGTTGCCTGCAAAAAGATTTTTGCGCACATTGGGCAGACATTTGTAGGCATCGTAGCGATTGCCGTCATAGGGACCACCTGTCCAGACAGACGATTCATTAAGCACAATCCGTTCCTTGTCTATCCCTCCAAAATCCATGGCGCCAAGTCGCCCGTTCCCGAGGACACTCGACTGGTGGAAGGTTTTAGCAGGTTGAACAAACCAGACACTCATCGGTTCAGCCGGAGGCGCAACCATGCCTGACTTTGGCTGATCTTTCGTTTGGTCCGGCTGCTGCGCCACAACCGGGGAAGCAATCAGGAGCAACTGGAGTGCCTTTCCAATAATGGATAATCGTTTTTTCATTTTAGACAATTTATAAATTTATTAATATCAGATGTTTAATTAATTGGTTTTAATGAATAAAAGTCATTTTATGTTTTTGGGAAGCATCGACTCAAAATGGTAATTTCCGGATTCCACCGTGTAGACAACCTTATCGTTTTCAATTCTCAGAAATTTCACGCCATCGGCTTTCGCGATAGATTTTCCGGACTCCGATACGGTGGACAGATCATTTGCCGGGACAAACACGGTTGCCGTAGTATTTGCCGGGATCGTTAAATTGAGTTCCAGTTTACTGCCGTTTACTTTCCATGCCGTACCAATTTTTCCATGAATTGAGTTGTAACTGGTTTTAGCCCAAGTGATTCCCTCACGGATTACAGGTTCTATGCGGATTTTTTGATAGCCCGGCGTCGCTTCACTGATCCCCCCAACCATCCTGTAAAGATATTCGCCCACAGCGCCAAATGCGTAATGGTTAAGCGAGTTCATGCCACCCTGTGGTGTTTTTCCATCCCAGGCTACCCACCGTTCCCAGATCGTTGTAGCACCGATACTTACCGGGTAAAGCCAAGAGGGTGCAGTCTTGGTTAGCAATATTTTGTAGGCGTCATCGTCCCTGCCGGCCAGGTGCAATCCTGGCAACAGACGAGGTGTGCCGATGAATCCGGTCCTGGGGTGCCAGTCGAAGCGGCTCACCTCACCCGTAAAATGTTCCGCCATTTTCTCCTTGAGTGAAGGGGGAACCAGACCCATGGTGAAAGCCAAAGCATAACCACTCTGACTGCTCTCTTTGATCTTCCCTTCCTCATTGATGTATGCTTTTGAAAATGCCCGGGTGATCTTGTCGGCGCTGTCACGAAATTTTGTGGCATCCTCCTTTTCACCAATGGCATCAGCCATCTCAGCCATCAGCTGGAAATCGAAGGCGGAATACGCTGTGCCGATCACCTCTTTGCTTGCACCCCCTTCGTTACTTAGCCAGTCGCCATTACCCACTTTCCCGGTGAAGAGAAAATCCTTGCTTTCGCGCGTAAGCCAATCGAGATTTCGTTTCATGGCGGCATAATGCTCGCGGATGATTTGGGTGTCGCCATACGTCCGGTAAATTTCATAAGGACAGATAATTCCTGCATCCGACCAGCCAATATTGGGTCCATCACCAGGGCCAAAAGTGGGCGCATGGTCGGCGAAATGGCCGTCGGGCATTTGGGCCTCCTCACAGACATCGACCAGCCACCGGCTGAAAAATGCCGAAACGTCCATATTATAAACAGCCGCCCGCATAAAAAACTGGGCATCTCCTGTATAACCACACCGCTCGTTGCGTTGGGGACAGTCGGTGGGTACACCCATGTAGTTACCCCGTTGCGACCAGAGGATATTTTTGGCCAGACGGTTGAGTAATGGTTCTGAACAGGTAAACTCCCCAACCTCGGGGCAGTCGCTGTGAAAAATCACACCAGTAAGACTTTCGATTGAAGGCCTCTTTTTTAATCCACGCACCTCGACATATTGAAATCCGTGATAAGTGAAATTGGGTTCGAAAGTTTCCTCCTGATTTCCTTTAAAAGTGTATTGGTCCAGCTGAATCCGGTGTTTACTCACCACGGTGAGGTTGCCCAAAAAGACGGTCCCGTCAGGGTTTCGCATCTCGCCATGCTGTAGTTCAACGGTCTCTCCGCGACG
Source organism: Prolixibacteraceae bacterium (assembly GCA_963675995.2). Classification (GTDB taxonomy): domain Bacteria; phylum Bacteroidota; class Bacteroidia; order Bacteroidales; family Prolixibacteraceae; genus JAAFHB01. The sequence continues at coordinate 2,352,220 of CAXXIY010000001.1, forward strand.
ACCATGAAATTTAAAGCGGCACCATCCGACAATATTCTGATCGAACGCATAAACATATACGCCGGGTTTCGGTTCTGTGATGGATACCGGTTTGATCTGCTGTGTTGCACGGATTGGATTCCCCCGTTGTGCAACCAAATTCCCGACTTTGAAATCTTTACCAGCTTGTGGCGTTGTAACGACCGACCATTTCGAATCGTTAAATATTGGGGTGTCCCAGCCGGGAAATTCCTTTCCGGCATCATAAGTGACCCCTTCATAAATTCCGGCAAACTGAAGTGGTCCGTCTACTATGCCCCGCCAGCTACTATCCGTCACAATAATCTGACGAGCGCCATCTGTAAATTCAATCTCGAGTTGTGCGAGGAACAATGGCTCAGAACCATATATGGCGGACAATTTTTGTTTCCATTTCTGCCAGCCTCCCGAATACCATCCATTTCCAAGGATTGCACCCACAACATTTGAGCCGGCATGTAACATTTCATTGACGTCATAGGTCTGATATTGAACACGTTTATTGTAATTTGTCCATTCAGGGGCCAGCAGCTGGTCGCCAACCCGTTTTCCGTTCAGGTGCAATTCATAAAGTCCTAAAGCGGTGGCATAAAGCGTTGCCCGGTGAACCTTTTTAGAAGTAATGAATGACTTGCGCATATAGCGGGGCCTGGCCCATTCGGTGAGAGAAGGGTCGTTCACCCCGATCCATTTCGCCTTCCAATCCTGTGAATCCAGCAGACCCATTGTCCAGTTCGCAGGTTTGCTCCAATCTGCAACCTTCCCATTCCTGTCCCAAATCCGCACCTTCCAGAAGCACTGTACACCCGATATCAATGGTTTGCCTTTATATTCCAGCTGTGAGGTCTGCTCCGATTCCACTTTACCACTATCCCATAGATCGCCCTGATTTTTAGCCAGTTTTTCAGCCGATGAGGCGACTAAAATTTCAAACGCTGTTTGCCTTTCTCCACGCAAGGTTGATTCGATGATCCAGCTTAACCTGGGATTCACAATGTCAATTCCTACTGGATTGGTCAGGTATTCACAACGCAGGTTTTGAATGTTAACACCTGAAGCAAAAAGTGTAGCTGCAAGAAACGTGAAAATGAAATGGAGAATCTTCATTTGCTGCCTGAATAATTATTTTATAACATTTGCTAAATTGATGGTAAGTTCCATGGCTGACGATAGGGTCGGGTCAGGAGGCGACTTGCAACCGGGTTTCCGATGATCTCCTCTTTTTCGGGATCCCATTTGATTTTCTGTCCGGTTGTCATGGCTATTTCTCCAAGTAAACCTGCCGATATTGAACGGTGTGCGATTTCAACGGGGGCAACAGTTTCCTTTCCTGACTTGATGCATTCAAGGAAGTTGCCGATATGGTCATCACTTCGGTAGAGATGGATCTCGTTTTCACAGATTACCTCATTTAATATTTTTGGATCGGATGCATCGAGCCGGCCGCGATCGACATGAATCCATCCCTTCTCTCCATACCAGACCACCCCTTTTCTGAAAGGTAAGCGGGAATGGTTGGCAACTCTCATCTGGATACCGCTGGCATATTTGCAGATGAAATCATATTCAACAGGAACGTCGAAAAGCCCTTCCCGGGGATAAACTCCTTCGCCATAAATCTCAACGGGACCGGAGCGTTCCATTCCAATTCCCCAATGTGCGATATCGATATGGTGTCCGGCCCAGTCGGTCAGCTGTCCTCCGGAATAATTGAGAATCCAGCGCCAATTAAAATGACATACACCTCTGTAAGCAACTTTAGGGGAAGGTCCGAGCCACATTTCCCAGTTCAGTCCGGCAGGTACCTCCTGCACAGGAGGTGTCCCACATCCTCTGTTTCCATCGGGCAAACCCACATCAATCCGTGTTATTTTTCCTATCCTTCCATTCATTACAAGTTCGGCTCCCCGTCTGAAATTTTCCTGTGATCGTTGCCAGCTACCGGTCTGCCACACGATGTTGTTTCTTTTAACAGCGCTAACAATTGCCTGACTGTCGTATATGGTACGTGCAAGTGGTTTTTCGCCATACACATTCACCTTTTTATTGGCGGCAGCAGAATAAATCAGACCATGCCAGTGATCCGGAAGTGCGATAGATACAGCATCAAGGTGCTCTTTCTCCAGGAATTCACGGTAGTCGCCATAGGTCCGGCAATCGTTGTTCCTGTTGACACTATCGATCATCGTTTTCGCATCGGCGGCGTGTTTCGTGTCGACGTCACAAACAGCGACAAACTGCAAATCCTTCACCCGTTTTAAAAAGTCTCCCAGATTACTGGTTCCCTGATCTCCAGTACCTATAGCTCCCATGACGATCCTGTCACTTGGGGGAAGTTTACCCCCCATACCCAGGGCTGTTGAAGGGATAATCTGCGGAAGAACCACCACACCTGTTGCGATGGCGGCTGAGCGTTTCAGGAAATCTCTTCTGGTTGATTTGTCAGACATTTTAGTTAATTTGCGGTTTGGTTATTAATCAGATTAAACAGGTTTTGATTCCTATTTTAATGCGGGCATATTACTCATTTCAAAATCGATTGTCCCGCCATCCTTTATCCTATCTTGCGTAAATGAGAAACGGGTAACTCTTTTTCCGTTTATCTTCACACTTTTGACATAAATATTTTCGGGACCGGCATTTGGCGCATTAATGACAAGAGCTTTGCCGTTGGCAAGATGAATGGTGATTTTCGTAAAAAGCGGGCCATGCAGATAGTAGAAATCCTGTCCGGCATTGGGGAAGAAGCCCATGGCGGAGAAGATATACCATGAACTCATTGCCCCGCTGTCGTCGTTGTCGAATGTCCCCTCTTCGGTAAATTTCTCATTCATGACTGCCCTAGTCCAATAGCTTGTCAGATCAGATCGTCCGCCATAGTGAAAAGCCTGGGCGGTGAGAAATGACGGTTCATTGTCGTAATTCAGAAGTTTGTGCTCGTATCCATAGTTAAGTTTTTCGACAAATGGCTTCTTTCCCCCGTTCAGTTTTACCAACTTGTCGAACTGATGGGGGGTAAACCACGAATAGACCCAACCGGACCCTTCGTAGTAATAGTTATTCCATGAGCCGGCAAATTTCTTAATATCCACTTTCACAAATGTGCCATCCGGGTTCCTGGCAGTCATAAATCCTTTAAATCCATCACTTTCGGCTAAAGAATCCCAAAGATTAACCCATTGTTTACTTCGTTCGCTGTATCTTTTGTAATCTGATGTTTTTCCCAACCCTTTTGCAACCAGGGCTGTACAATAATCGTTATACGAATATTCCAGCGACATGGAGGTCGACATTTTACCTGCCGGGATCCAACCTGTCTGTTTGTATCTGTTCAGCGCGCTGTCCTGTTTCCGCCAGGCGAAACTCCCCAGACGCTCATTTTCAGCATTGAATTTCAATACTTTATAGGCTTCTTCCCAGTTGACGCCCTTGATCTTTTTTACAAATGCATCGGCGATAATATTATCGACATTGTTTCCACCCTGTTCCATGGTCATCTCATTGCCATTTACAAAGGCATCTTTCACCTTCCCATATTTGTGAAGCCGTGCAATGAATGAGTTAATGGTTCCGCTAACCATCTCCGGATTCAGCAACACCTGCAGCGGATACATTGTCCGCCAGGTATCCCAGACTGCAAAATGGTCATCCCACACGGGAACATCTTTCCCGAATGCTTTGGAATCGTTGGTCCGGTTACGGGGCATCAGATGGGAATGGTACAGTGCCGTGTAGAAAATCCGTTTATCCTTTTCTGTGCCACCTTCCACTTCAATTTTCTTCAGTGTGTTGTTCCAGGTGTTTATGGCGGCAGATTTCACCTGTTCATAATCCCAACCGGGAATTTCAGTAGCTAACCACGCTTTGGCCTGTTCCACGCTTTTATAGGAAACAGCGACTTTAAGATAAATAATCTCATGCTCCTCGGTAGTGAACTGAAGGTATGCCCCGACCCTGTCATTTTTTTGCTGCAGGGGCTGATTGAATGATTTTTGAGTGATTTTCCCGTTAAGCCATGTGCCATAACTTACCGGATTTTTACTTATCCGGGCGGCGAAATAAACCGTGTAGGGTCCCTGACCAAAACCACCTTCATAGACGCCATAACCGGACAGCAGATTATGCTCATTTGGATCAATCTTCACCTCGCCTTCATACACATTGCCATGAATGTAGGTGGCGATATCCATGGGTAAATTATGGGTCAAATCGAGGAGGATATGGGCTTCATCCGATTTTGGGAAATCGAATTTATAGATGGCTGAATGGCAGGAAGGGGTGAGACTTACCCCAATTTTATACCTTTCGAGTTTCACCTTATATTCGTATGGTTTTGCCGTTTCATCTGATTTTGGAGAATCATGTCCCTCCTCAGCAATTGCCAGTCCAATCTGGGGCGAAATAAATATCTGACCGTTTGTCCCCCAGCCTGTACCGCTCTGCTGCAACTGACCAAAACCACGGATCGGTTCCTGTGGATGATAACCGTCGTCTCTCCCGTTTGGGGTCTGCGGACTCGGACAGATAGAGCCGAATGGTAATTGTGGTCCAATCACACAATTCCCCTTTTCAGATCTTACACCGATAAAATTATCAACATAATCAAGCGGTTGCAGTTTTTGTCCCTGTGCAGAACCAGCGAAAAGGGTGATGATAAAAATCCAAAGAGGTAATATTTCTCCAAATTGCTTCTTCACAATCGTGTTACATTTAAAATTATATTGTTGGTAAGATCCAGGGTTTGCGATACGGGCGGGTCATCAACCTGCTTGCAATTGGATTTCCGATAATCTCCTGTTTTGCAGGATCCCACTGAATTTTGCTTCCTGTTGTCATGGCGATTTCTCCTAACAAACCGACAGAAATTGAACGATGTGCAATCTCGGCAGGGGCGATTGTCTCCTTCCTTGAGCGCATGCATTCAAGGAAATTTCCAACATGATCTTCACTTTTATAAAGATGGATCTCATTCTCTCCGATCACCTCTTTCAGAATTTTTGGATCGGAGGCATCAAGCCTGCCGCGGTCGACGCTGATCCACCCCTTTTCTCCAAACCAGGTAGTTCCGCCCCCATGTTGCAAGCGTGAGGAGTTGGCGACACGCATCTCAATTCCATTGGCATATTTGCACAAAAAATCGTATTCGACCGGGGTGTTGTAGATTCCGTCACGTGGATAAACTCCTTCTCCGGAGATCTCAACAGGACCTGAACGTTCCATACCGATTCCCCACTGTGCAATGTCGATGTGGTGACCGGCCCAGTCGGTGAGTTGTCCGCCCGAATAATCAAGTATCCAGCGCCAGTTCCAATGGCAAACTCCCCTGAACGGAACTTTAGGGGCGGGTCCGAGCCACATCTCCCAGTTTAGTCCTGCCGGCACGTCCATTGGCGGAGGTGTTCCAATCCCCTGACCTCCATCGGGTAGTCCAACTTCAATACTGGAAATTTTTCCTATACGTCCATTGATCACCAGTTCTGCGGCATGGTGGAAGATGGGCCTCGATCGTTGCCAGCTTCCTGTTTGCCAGACGACATTATTTCGTTTTACGGCGTTGACAATGGCTTTGCTGTCATGTATTGTACGGGCAAGCGGTTTTTCGGCATATACATCCAGTTTTTTATCCGTGGCTGCAATATAAACCAGACCATGCCAATGATCCGGGATGGTTATCGCTACGGCATCCAATTGCTCTTTTTCAAGGAACTCGCGGTAATCACCATAGACGCGGCAATCGCTGTTTTTATTGGCCTTATCGATCATCTCTTTGGCCCTGCCTGCATGATTGGTATCTACATCACAAACAGATACATACTGTACTACATTCAGTCGTCCTAAAAAGTCTCTGAGATTGGCCATTCCACGCTGCCCGGTTCCGATAGCGCCCACAACAATCCTGTCGCTGGGAGGAAGCTTGCCACCCATCCCAACAGCTGTTGATGGAATAATTTGCGGAAGAATTAGCGCCCCGGTAGCGATGGCTGCTGAGCGTTTGAGAAAATCTCTTCTGGTAGTATGTTCAGACATATGTTTATTTCTATCGGTTATTCATTTTCCTGATTTTATATTCTCCTTCTTCGTTCGGTATCAGTGCCTTACCATTTACCTTCAATACCTGTTTTTTGCCATTGCAGTCAATCTGTATTTTCAACCGTTCCTGACGGAACCTAAGATCCGTTGAAACATTTTGGGTGTTTGAATAAAGATTAGGCTTGATAATCAACTCATCACCAATGATCTTCACACCGAGCCAGTGACGTACCACGAAGGAAGTTACCTCTGCTGAGGTCCATGGGACGATACCGCAAGAGCGCACCTGGCTACGGTTTATCGGTATCTCTTCAAACCAGGCACCTGAATTTCCCCCCTGGATAGTGTAAAGCCACTCCAGGGAGCGGCGACTCCGGTCTTTAAACCCCGCATCGTGCTGGGCACGTGCGATAAAGGCAGTACCGAAGGTCCATGGTCCCGGCTGGTCTTCCTGCGAACTGGAGTGATACCTTTCGTATCCTCCCATGTTCCAGCGTGAATTCCAGATTAGTTCCAATTTATCGAGCGATAGCCTGGCAAGATCGGATAAGGGGTCAATGATCCCCAGTAAAACGGGTATTGCATAAGTCGCATCAGGATTCAGCCTGTGATAGTATTCAGTAGGGACGGGAGCGTCATTTTTTCCTGTTTTCCTCCTCCCTTCCGAGAGATCGGCGATCTCCCCGTTAACATTTCTACGCTTGATAAGGGCTCCCTGATCCACCAGTGCGCGTGTCGGATGGTGAAGCATCGCTTGGAGGATGATATCAGCCTGCTTTTTCCACTCTGATCCTCTCTCCGGAACGCCAAGGACTCCGGCCAGATCGGAGGCACATCTAAGACCCTGAATCATATAGACCTGATAAACCATCTCGTAACCGTCGCTGAAAGTCCGTTCCCAAAATTCCCTTCTATTGTGGACCATACCCGTCGAATCACGGAAAACGGGATTCATCGGCCGCTCAATAAGCGCCAGAATCCTTTTGCGATAAGTGGTGATGAGCGATTGATCGCCCGTCCAGTCATAATAAAGTTTCAATGCATTCATCAACACCCCCATCTGGTCAAATTGTTCCCTGTCGGGCGCATCAAATCCTCCGGCTATGGCAGTAGTCCCTTCTTCAGATACCAGGTCTGAGAGAATGTAATTGAGCAAGCCCCTCGCACTTTCGAAACATCCACTGTAAATCAAACCCATCGCAACATTGGAACCATCGCGTACCCATTGATTCCCGTATTCAAAGACGCCGGCATCCATTCTTCCGTTAGACGAAACCAATCCGGGAAGGGCAAACGAGGCATTCCGGTAAAGTGAGCCGATTAGGTTATCGGAGGTGGATATGGTGGATAACTTACTTATCGATTGATCTTTCGCTTCGTCAGTTAGCAGGGAGGGAATAACAACCTCTCTTTTTAATGTAATGGTCTCTCCCCTCTTAATTGGTAGAGGACCTGTCCCGGGTAATCCGTCGAGCTCGGCAATGCTCAAGGTGTCATTGCCTGCCATATCTGCGCTGGTCAGCGCAATAATCCGGTCGAAACTCCCCTGTCTGGCTCCGGCTGTAAAGGTCTCCTTCACCCGGATTCCACCGGCCCACCACGATAATTCAACCGCCGGAGCGTTATTCCATGTGACCCATCTGGCCTGGGAATTGTTCCCGAGTGCAGAAAACTCGACTTGCCCAAGGATCACTTTCAGTGAGGTTTGGGAGAAGCTGGTTCCAGCAGTATAATTCAGCGCATTCTTTTTTCTGACCGTCTGTCCGGGCTGTTCAGCATCAAAAAGGAGATAGGTAAAAGCCGGAGCAAGGCCCGCCTTATCTGTCTGAATAACCATTTTTGCCCTTCCGCTTCTAAGGAAGAAATATTCCCTTCCATACTGGTAGGGAAATAAATAGACGGGGTCATCCGATACTGTGGCAACCGGACCGTTTTCAACCCGACTACCATCGTAAAGGGATGCCGCCCTGACCCCAGGGAATGACACGAACACCAATATTATGCTGAATACCATCATTATACCGGAATTTCTGATTGTCATAAATGCCTGATTTTAATCTGTTTTTACGTAATGATTTTAATTACTTCGCTATTTTACGGAGTTTAATTTTACCGGACCGATTAATCCCGATTTAATTTCACCCCGGTACATCGTAGGAACGGTTGTGTAATTATTGGCGATTGTGTTGTATACGAGTATTTCGATGTGGTTTTTTCCAGCTTTGGCAAAAGGAGTGATGTCGAATTTAAAGGGTGGTGAGAGCTTAATACCTGCACTTTTCCCGTTGATCATCAGTTCTGCCGAGGAGACCACATCACCCAGGTCGATCACCAGTTTATTTTTTACATCCAAGGGATTAACCGTAATCGTTTTGCGGTACCAGGCGCCACCTGAATAAGCCTTTAATCCATCAATTTTTGACCAGTCACCAAGGTTGATGGCGCTTTTGCCACATTGCTGTTCGATGTATTCCGGCAAAGCTGCTGCCCCGCAATATCCCGGCTGATATTCGATTTTAATGACCACCTGTGAGGTTGTCAATTTTGGATTCTTCAGTCTTAACGTGTACCCGGTCAATCCATCAGGATGTTTTTCACCTGGAGTTAGCTGCGTTTGAATACCATCTAACCACATGGATACTTTGCCGTAGGCATTAAAAGATAATGAACTTAATCCGGGCGCCGATTCAAAGGCAAAAAGGCCGGAGGATTTATTTTTGGATGAGCAGTCGAATGGCAGTACACCATCATCTTCAAACCAGCGCATGGCTACCTGCTGTTTCTGAGGACGAGGAGCTCCCGGTTTGCGAAGAACGAGGTAGGTTTCACAGGCCTTGTCATACATGATTAATACCGGATTAGCTCCTTTTTTCAGATTGATTGAGTTGCTGTTGATATCTGTTTTTGAATTATTGATAAACAATGCCACAGGTTTTTCCTCACCCATTAAAAGATCATAACTTCCATTATCCGGAGCAATCACAGAGGTGAAGAGAAGGTAGAAATTTCCTTCAGGTTCAGGAAGTCGCTTCTTCGACATTTTCACATTTTTCAAGGCACCCAACCGGATGAAACTGTCGTACATTTTCCCCTTTAAGCCGTGATAACCCTGGTGGCCGGGATCACCTTCAACACCCTGTTTCCAGGAAAACCCATACGCTTCCCAATTGTATTTTTTACCCGATACCGTCACTTCACCGTTTCCATTCTGTGGAATTAATTTCAGCAATTCCTGCTCCGATGGGGCTTGGGCAAGTGGTCCAAGTTTTAGAAATTGTTTACCAAAAGCACAGGTGACGTCTGACCAGCTATTGTCAATGGTAAGTTTTCCTCCCGTGTAGTTATTTCCCTCGCTGAAATGTAACTGGCGAACCTGTGCACCTAACATTTCTTTTTTTGCCGGAAGCTGGAAGTCACCCCACTGATTATCCATCGATGGCTTCAGCTCAAAATCCCACGTTTTGCCCAGATCAGTTTGTTTAATCACCGTTTCCGGTTTGATCATTTTCGCTAATTCTGTGGTTTTACCATCAAAAACGATGATCTGAATCTCTTTTTTAGTTAATGGAAGGGTTATTTCGGTCCCTTCGCTCGTGGAAACAGCAAATTTTGAAAGCGATGCGGTTTCCCCATTCCAGGGATTCCAAAGCTGAGGAATTCCATTGGCTTTGAAAAAACATTTGGTCCCCTCCTCAAAATTGTAGAGGGCATATATTTCACGCTTCCCAATCACGCGGTGCATCACATATGGACGTTCTTTTACCTCTTTCAACACTTTGAAGTTGGGGGCGTACTTCCCTTGAATTGCAGCAAAAATGGCTTTCCCATCCTCACATTGAATGAGATTTGGGCTTTTTGAAAAAATGCCGGCGACAAGTTTGGAAGTTTCAGCATCATTAGCGCCATCTTTTTCAGTTGCACGAGGTGTATCCCCAATATTTACAATAATACCACCGGCTTTTTTAAATGCTGCAAGTTTCTGAAGTGAAGCATAACGGATAGTGGTCATGGAAGGAACAATCAGCACCTTGTATTTTTCACCCGAAACGTCTATTTCCCCGTTTTTTACTTCCGAACGGGCAAGCGATTCAAAATCGATAAAGTCGAAATCAACTCCTTTATTGTAAAGCTCTTCCCCGGATTCAAATGCAAGTTTTACCGATTTTTTCCCCTCCGGACCTGCAACTACCGGTTCTGTGGGATATAGAATTGCAACATCACAATTGTGAACTCCCTGCGATAAAAGATAGGCTAATCGCTGAACGCAGTTCATCAACGGATCGATCTGTTTCCAGTAAGGCATGCGGAAATGGTTACACGGCGGGGCCCATTCCCACCATCCGCCCATTGTGGAATAGTATAAACCATGAAATGAGAGAAGGTTATAACCGGCAACAAAGTTGCCGAAGATTGCATCGGTCACATCCGAAGAGGTGGTACCCCAGCCGCTGCCGTAAAATCCCTCGAGCCAGACACGGGGACGCTCATAGAGGTGAGCGATCGATGAAGCCACCTTCGCCTTGATAATATCTTTTGCAAGTCCGGGCTGATCTGATCCGGGTCCCTGGTTCCACCGTTGTGTGCGAAAATAGTCACCGAACTCTGTCAGGTCTTTGCCACGTCCTCCATGATCGCAACCAAAAATCATCCCCCTCTCCTGGTGCCAGTCAAAAACAGGTTTGAAGAAATTCTCCTCGCTCAGGCTTACTAAAACATCATTGTAATCTAATTTTATTTTTGGGGTGATCGGACCGATATTTGCAAATAGCGCGTCCAGATATGGAACGACATCGTACCCTTTCCGTTTTTTGAACTCACCCGCAAAATAGCTGTCCCAAAGATTTCCCCCTACCCTGAAATTCAGTTCATCAGAGAAGAAGAAATTGAGTGCTCCGGCGCCGCTCTCTTTTAATGCTTTTTCAAATTTTTCGAAGAAGAAGTGATTGTAAGCCTTCCCACTTTGCGGGTGCATTGGGTCATAGGATGGGATTAACTTTTCAGAGAAAACAGAGATCACTTTCCACGATTCTTTTCCAAAGCTGTAAGCCAGACCTCCGTCTTTTACAAGTGGAAGCAGATCCTTCCTGGAATCAATGATTACTGTACTGTCCGGGTTTATTTTAATTGCCGTGAGTGTAAGCAGATTTTCAGGCATTTGCAGGTTTCCCGACCCTGTCAGAATCTTGGCACTGCTACGCAATTGCGATCCGTTGAGATCAGGATTCGATGCAATGGCCTCGTCTATTGCAAAACCCTGACCAATTCCAATGGTATAGTCGCTCAGACTTACACTCATCCCCCGCTTCTGAGCCTCGGCAGCAAACCACTTGAAAAGTTTCCACCATTCAGGGGTAAAAAGGGCAGGCTTACTTGGATTGGACCAGCCGTACGAAATGCCACCCGAATCCTGGTGACTGTAATTGATCTGGAGGCTCGAGATCCCTTTGTTTGACAACTGGTCTAACTGCCAGGTGAGCCGTTCACGGGTTAGGGTATCCCCCTGCCACCAGAAAAACGGGACATCTCCAAATCCTTTTGGCGGAGTGATAAATCCAGGTAGTACATCCAGTGAAGGGCTACGGTCGGCATATCCTGCCGGGATTTTTATTTGTGCAAATGGTTGAAAAGAGATCAGCAGTAATAAAGCGATCAGACAATTTCTGTTATTTTTCATAAGTAGATTTGATTTTACCGGATTCAATATGGGTGATCTGTTTTTATTAATTTACAATAACTATATCCCGAAGATCGGGAGTGCACATCCTAATATTTATAAAGTATATCTTATAATTTCCAAAGCATACAATTCAGGTTACTTCTGACAGCCAAAACATAATGGTATTAATGTTTTAAAGACGATTCCAGCGGCAAAGCCAATTCTGCAGTAAATGCCAGTTCCGGATCGCCGCGTCGTTGCATTGTTTCACAAAGGGTGCGAAGACTCGGTTTGAGTTTATGTGAACTGGTTTTGCCATTGAGCTCAAGTGTGATCGGTTTCTTAAAATCGATGAGCCGGCTGTCTAATAAAACAGATGCTTTAGAAAGATCTGTTTTTGCAGTCAGGTAATTGTCTTTACAGGTGACATTAAAATCCTTCCCTGCTTCCGGTGTCGGTGCGTGCAACCAGAAAAAATCATGAATGACCTGATCGCTTAATCGCCATGTGAGCTCTCCCGGAATGGGATTGCGAACATTAGGGTATAAGTCCGCAATTTTGTCCCGGTCAGGAAGTCCTGAGTGGGGATGACCGGCGATGATTTGAACGGTAACAGGATAAATATCTGTCCGGTCTCCACGTAGCTTTTGAATCTCTTTCTCAAAATCAACGATGTGTTTGCTGCGTCCGTACATCGTATCTTTACCTCCAACCATTGTGGAAAATGCTGTATTTCTCAATGTGATTGCGGAGGCCCCATCAGCAAGGGCAGCCGCACTGGCCTGGATTCCTGCAAAATAGTCAGGCATCTTTGGTCCCATGGCGTAGGCACCATAGCCACCGTGCGAGTAACCCATAATGAACTTTTTGTTTGGATCGACATCGCCGAAAAGCATAAACTGGCGAAGCAGATTCTGCATCAGGGGATAGGCATAGCTTGTGTAAAAGCCATTCCAGGTATTGTCGGGGGCACGTAACGCTACATAAATATAGCCACCCATTTCGGGATGATCGCGATAATAGATCTGCATGTGTCGCCACTGACTGTCGTTCAATTCCTGAGGGGCGCCGCCGCCACCGTGCATGGCAATAAACAGTGGCCAGCCATTTGCCGGTCTTTTGCCTACAGTTTTGACAGTATAAGGACTCACATGTTTTTCAAAGCGGACCCTATTGGCGTCAAAATTGACTTTAAGCGAATCATGTATCGGCGCCTTCAAATAGGCTTCCCAGGCAATTTTACGTGCAGCTGGTTCATTGTTCCGAAGTAACTTTTCGAGGCTGCCTGGAAATTTCCATTTTGACTGTTGATCAGGTGTTGCCTTGTAGAATGCAGTGAAAGCTTCCCGTAATTTAGTTTCATCTTTTGCTTTAAATGAGCTGATTATCGGCGGTGGGGTATAGGTAGTCCTTGATGTTACAGGAACAGGTGGTATCCCGCCTAAAAAGATGGATAACTTATCTTCTGCAGCAATTCCTGTCGTATAATACTGATGATATTTTTGGTCTTTCCGTTCCACATCAACGCGATATGTGCGTTGCTTTGGCAGTTGGAAGAAGAGGTGATCGTTCATGTCTGCTGTATCTCCCTTACTGGTACCATCGAATTTTATATTTTGGTCTGCGGAATCGGTGATCGTCACCTTTGCTGCAACACGATCTCCGACGGGATGGTCGAAGACATCCAGCATCAGGCGCAGTCCGGGGGCCACCACCGGTTTTGATTTGGAGGTATAACGGTCAGTGACATTGACTGCATTGACAAAATCGACATCCCTGGCCCATACCATTGGGAAGGTGAGCCCCGTTTTTTTGAAACTGCTTGCATAGATTGCTTTTCGTCGATCATCCTTCACCGCCTGGGAAGCGTTTCCGACAAACCACCCACGGTTAAATCCTTCGGGACTCTGCTCCGCGGCGCCAGTAAATAACCAGTCGCCATCCCATACCTCCACCCAGGTGTGGTTGCCGCTTTCATTACTCCAAAGCGGTGTTCCAGCCATGCGTGCGGGAATGCCAACGGAGCGGCAGGCATCGACAAGAAGGATCGACAATCCCGTGCAGGTTGCAACACCTGTCTCCATGGTTTCGAATGGACCCTGGTCTGGCGCCCTGCGTTTCTTCGAATATTTAACTTTCAACAATTTAAACAATTGTTCATTAAGCGCTTTACAGGCTTCGGACGGTGTTTTGCACCCTTTGATCAGCGGAAGTGAAATCTCCGCCATTTTTTTGCGCCAGTTGTCCCTTGGTTCAGTTACGCTTGCATAGGGAAGGATATCATTTAGGAAGATATCAGTTGGAATAGTGACCCCCCAGGGGGCTTCCTGCCATCCTTTATAAGCCATTGTAAGATTATCCAGCAGAAAAGCCGCCGTAAGCGACTTCAGATCCTGCTCCGGCATATTCTCAATAAGAAACTGAATCCCCTGACGTTGACCCGGATTCGCTTCGTTTAGTGCTTTTACCAGTTCGGGACGGTTTGTGCCAGCCTGTACAAGAGCCGATTCAGCTGCATCTGACCACCATCTTCCGGAAGATCTTCCCTGCCTTGTCTGAGCATTGACATTTCCATAAGAGAGGAGGAACAACGAAAGGATAAGAAGGGTGGCAATTACAATATTGCGCCAAAACAGATCCCCGTTTTGCAATGCTACCGCTTTCGTCGCGGGGGGTGAATTGAAGGATGGTCTTTTAAATCGGTTCATGTTATTTGTTTTTATTAAAATTTAGAGATGTATTAAAAGAAGAGAAAAACTTTTTATACAACCTCATTAATTATAGAATTTGGTATTACCTCAATTTTTTTCTAAATCCTTACATTATTCCATGGTTGACGATAGGGTCGGCTCAACAGTCGGCTTGCGGCAGGATTTCCAAGAATCTCCTCTTTTGCAGGATCCCATTCTATTTTCTGACCCGTAGTCATGGCGATTTCACCTAATAAACCGACTGAGATCGAACGGTGCGCGATTTCAGCGGGGGCTACAGTCTCACCTCTCGATTTGATACACTCCAGGAAGTTTTCAATATGGTTATCGCTCTTGTAGAGGTGGATTTCGTTTTCACCGATCTGCTCGTTCAGGATTTTAAGATCAGATGCCCTAATGCCGCCCCGGCTGACACGAATCCAACCTTTATCTCCATACCACGTGACACTGATTCCCTTTCCTAACCGGGCTTCATTAGCTACCCGCATCCTGATCCCGTTGGCATATTTGCAGTTAAAATCGTATTCGAAAGGGACATTATAAAGACCATCCAGCGGATAAACCCCTCTGCCTGAAATTTCAACAGGGCCGGAGCGTTCCAGTCCGAGTCCCCACTGGGCGATATCGATATGGTGACCAGCCCAGTCGGTCAGCTGACCTCCGGAATAGTCAAGTATCCAGCGCCAGTCGCCGTGACAAACTCCCCGGAAGGGTACATTGGGCGCTGGTCCGAGCCACATCTCCCAATTCAGTCCCGCAGGTACATCCATAACAGGTGGAGTGCCAATTCCTTTGGGTCCATCAGGTAACCCTACTTCAACATGTGTAATTTTCCCGGCCCGGCCATTGATGGCCAGTTCTGCCCCGCGCCTGAAATGTTCGACCGACCGTTGCCAGCTTCCGGTTTGCCAGACGACTTTATTTTTTTTCACTGCTTTTACGATCGCCTGGCTGTCGTGAATGGTACGTGCCAGCGGCTTTTCGCCATAAATGTCAAGCTTTTTATTCGCAGCAGCACAATAGATCAGACCATGCCAGTGATCCGGAAGTGCGATAGATACCGCATCGAGTCTCTCCTTTTCCAGAATCTCCCGGTAATCGCCATAAGTCCGGCAATCACCGTTTTTGTTAACCTCATCAATCAGTCCTTTCGCTTTCGCAGAGTGGTTGGTATCCACATCACAAACAGCCACAAACTGCAGCTCCTTCACACGAGTCAGAAAGTCTCTCAGGTTATTGGTTCCCTGTCCACCTAAACCGATTGCACCCATGACGATCCTGTCCGATGGCGGAAGCTTACCACCCATTCCTAACGCAGTTGATGGGATTATTTGAGGAAGAATCATTGCACCGGTTGTTATGACAGATGTATGTTTCAGAAAATCTCGTCTGTTTGAATTCTTTCGCATTTTGATATATCGGTGCGCAGCACCTTTTGTTCATATTTAGTCCTTTATTATTCTACAGCTATCAGCAGTGCCAAGCACCTTAAAAGGAACGCTTATTTCTTGTTATATAGTTCGTTATATTTTCTGATGATAGCCAGATGTTTATCTTTTAGGGCGTTGGATTCGAAGAATGCGATTCCCCTTGCACCGTTATCGTGTGCCTGTCGGATGGCTTCCTCAAAATCGTCCATATTATTGCCATAGTCACCGACAGAAACACCTGTAAAAAGCTCTTGTCCGGGTTTCATATCCCTCACACCCTCATGGGTCGCAAATCCGACCCATTGCATATTTCCCTGATGGTCTTTTTTATAAACCATCGGGAAAAACAGATCAAGGCTCCAGTGACTCCAGTCTTGTTTAACGTATTCGCGTGCCAGTTGGGGAAATGGGAAGACAGCAGCTGATGCCATTGTCCCAGCCTCATGACAAATCTGTACACACTCCTCAACAAGCGATGTAATGGCGTTCATACGAAATTGTTTCCAGGCTGCATTCTCCTCTTTGTCGGGCAGATCCAAGGGGTCTGTACCGAATTTATCCTTGAATTCCTTTCTGGCGATGGGGTGGTAATCGAAATCGTATTCAGCCAACAGCCTGTCCTGCAACAGGGGTCCACCGTTGTGCTTATAGTGTGTTTGCAGTTCAGCCCCAAGCAGGACATCAACGTAACGGATGTAATCGAAATGAACCGAAGCGAGCCCTTTTATTTTTGCAATCTCCCTAACACCGTTTTTGATGTACTCACGCGCGCCGGGGGAGAAGGGACTCAAAAAATTGTAATATCCCACGTAGGGGTGAAAATCGCGGCAGCTTTGTCCAAGCCTGTTCACGGAGTACCAGTCGGGATGTTCCCTGCACTCCTTACTCCCACCCACGTTCATCATCCAGTGCCAGGAGTGTATTCTAACTCCGCACTGGTTTCCTGTTCTAATCAGCTCTTTTAATTTATCGGCGCCAACTCCGGGGAGCAAATCGGTAATACCGGCATTTGCCAGCACTTTCATTCTTGCGAGCTGATCCTCCTGTGTTCCTCCACCCACGCCACCCCAGGCAGCAAAATAGAATTTTTTGTCCGAATAGGTTTTACCGCTTGCCACCTTTGGGCTTTTAGCGGTTGCGAGCAGCGCTCCCATGGCGGCAATAAAAATTATTAAAATCTTTATCATTCTCATTTCAGATCATTTAGAATTTAACCATTTCGTGGTTGATCATATTTATTGTAAGTTATAAACTTAAGCATATCGTTATCCGCAACTGGCTACTGGCAGAACTTTGCGACCGATAATTTTTTAAGAATTTGACATCAAAAAGAGTCAATAATTTGATAATGAGGTTGAAGTCAGTGGAAAGCAGTTAATCGCCAGTTGTTGACTCTACCGTGTAATTTGCTTATGCATTGCATTATCGTATATTTTTTTCGATTTTAGTCACAACCTCCTTATCATCGATAGCGTATTTATCGCCGTTTACTGTATTTGTAATCAGTATGTAGAATCCGAAAAGGGAGGGTTGCAGCTCCGCTTTCATGGTGATTCCCCGTACCGTGATTGTATCGTCTCCTATCAGTTCCCTGATGGTTTTTGCCTCCATCTTCTCTCTTTTTGTGCGGAAGAGATAAAAAAGTGCCTGTAAAACCGGCTCTTCTTCCGGGCGTTTAAATTCTGGGGGACCATACGTTTTATCCGATAATTGAAGGTATCCCCAAAATTCAGGCTCATGTAACTGAACTACGCGCATTGGTGACCAGGTCCAGTTCTCTTCTTTTAGCGTCTCCCCATTGGGACCCTGTTTCCGCATATATTTTCCTTCAGGAGTAACAATATGTTGCCATTCAACCCTTGAGAAGTTAAGTCTCCAGGTATCGCCATCCCTCTGGGGTCTTTTTCTTCCCAGTTCCTTCAATGCGTTCCATGGGAAGGCAAGTTCGACATTCCACCCTTTGTCGGTATCGTTTGGATTATTGAGTGAGCCATTAATATGAACACCCACTATCATCTCTCTCATATCCCAGCTAACCATGTAATTTGCACCTGACCGATAAGGTCTCATGAAGAAAAGGTCCCAGACTGTCCCCTGTGCATTCATCTCAAACTCTCCATAAGTTGGGGTTAATGCCGAAGGTTTAATAAACATCTCGAAATCATTCTCAAGATAAATTGTCGCGTCCCTCCTTTTTTCATAGCCCCATACATGAGGTTCTTCAATTTCTGCATAGACATAGAGGAATTTTTCATCCCACAACATTTTCATCCTGGTTTGGAAGCGCGGTTTGGGATTTTTAGCTCCTAAGATGTCGTTAAATGGCTCGCTCCAAGGAGCATTATCCCAAGCTTTTTCAGGTATTCCGTCAATCACCAACGGTTGTTGGGCTTTACAGGCAACATATCCACGGGGTGAATTATAGTCCCATACTATCTGAGCAACGACCATATTGCCTGAACATCCCAGTATAATGCTTATAATAAGTATGTTCAGGTAATTCATCTTTTGTTTAATCATTTATTTATTCCGAATTGTGGTTCTCCTTCATAATCTATCAAGCGTTGAAAATAAGGAAAATCCGGGCTTTTTCCAAATCATCAAAGATATGTGCCGATAACTATTTTACCGGACATACCTTTGATCAGTTTTGAATGTCTGTTTATTTGAATAGTAACTTTACTAATTATTATTTTGCTGGTTGCAGACGTGCCAAAGCAAAATCGGCTGCATCTTTTAACTCAGGATTTTTTGCCAGTTCCTTGATGACTGGGATACTTAAGTCGGAGCCCATCCAGCTGATTTCATGCATCAGTAATATTTTGGCTTCAACTGTTGCCTCTTTGTTTTCGAGCACTTTGATCATCAGTTTCTCAAATTTCTGAAGCGCTTCGGGTGTTGTTGCCTCATTACGGATACGGCTCTGGAGATCGACGAAATACTTCGTGCTTTTGGTGATGTCGTAATTCACAATTTTAGCCAGATCGTCATCGAGTGTTAACTCCTTAAAACCGGTCCTTAAAGATACTCCTGCAGCATTCGGGAAGTCATAAGGGATTTTCTGTGTCACTTTTCCGGAGGCGGCCCATTCGGCACCCCTTTGGAAGGTGACGATAAATCCGACGCATTCCATTGCAGGACCACCCCCTTCGTCGGCGTGACCAAGAACGGTATGGAAAATACGCCCTTTCCCGTAACTAATCGTCATGAGCATTGGCTCGTGTCGGCCAGAGCCACCTGCATTTTTTTGGGACATCGCGGTAGCAAGGATCTCCATATTTTTGGCAGGACCCCTTAGCTCACTGTAACATTCGTCACTTCCATGCATCCATCGCGTAGGTAAACCTTTGGTGATGGGATGGTCTGTGTTACGCATCCTTACTTCAAATGGCTGCCTTTTGCCATGTGATCCGCCTCTTCCGGCAGTGGTGTCAATCACCATTTTATCATTATTGTAGTAGACATAGGGACCGTCTTTTTCAGTCCTGCCTCCCCATCCGCCTAATCCGATCATCAGATTAAATTCTTTCCATTCGGGGAAAGTATTATCACCGGCATGATAAATCACCACACCACCACCGTTGCTGACATAATCGACGAAGGCTTTTTTAGTTTTTTCTGACCATGCTTTTCCGTTGTAGTCGATTACCACAACATTATATTTGGAAAAATTTGGTTCAAACGTATTCATATCTCCTTTATTATCAGGAGTGATAGCGATGTCGGCGCTAAACAGACCTGTTTGCTCGAGGAGTTGCTTAAGTACAGGAGAGCTGGCTTTCCAGTTGTGATTGTTTTGTCCGGTAACAATCAGCGCTTTATACTCGGCGCCCATTTTACATGCATTAAACAGGGCAACTAATCCGGCAAAAACTAAGACTAAAAGATATTGTTTTCTCATTTTGAGTTTAAATTAAATTGTTGGTAAATTCCATGGTTGACGATAGGGGCGGGTCAGTAACCGGCTTGCGATTGGATTGCCGATAATTTCTTCTTTTGCAGGATCCCATTGGATTTTCTGTCCTGTTGTCATTGCGATTTCACCTAATAAACCTACGGATATAGAGCGGTGTGCAATCTCGACAGGGGCAATTGTTTCCTCTCTTGATTTAACGCAATCGAGGAAATTTCCCCAATGGTTAGTTGGAGTTTTGTAAGTATGGAACTCGTTTTCACCGATCACCTCGTCGAGGATTTTAGGATCCGAAGCCACCAATCTGCCACGGTCAACGTTGATCCACCCTTTTTCCCCAAACCAGGTAGCGCCACCCCATTTTTTGGGCAACTGTGAAGAATTGGCCACTCTCATTTCAATACCATTGGCATATTTACAGTTGAAATCGTATTCTACTGGAACGTTATAAAGTCCTTCTCTGGGGTAAACTCCTTTGCCGGAAATCTCAACCGGGCCTGAGCGCTCCATTCCAAGTCCCCATTGGGCGATATCGATATGGTGACCTGCCCAGTCGGTGAGTTGACCTCCTGAATAATCGAGGATCCAGCGCCAGTTCCAGTGACTGATTCCCCGAAAGGGGACTTTAGGTGCAGGACCGAGCCACATCTCCCAGTTTAATTCGGCAGGAACTTCCATAACTGGAGGTGTACCGACACCTCTGCCACCATCAGGCAAACCAACTTCAACGCGAATAATTTTTCCAATTCTTCCGTTACGGACCAGTTCGACCGCTTTTCTGAAATTTTCACCCGATCTCTGCCAACTACCCGTCTGCCATACGATGTTGTTTTTCTTTGCCGCACTAACAATTGCCCTGCCGTCGTAAATGGTACGGGCCAGTGGCTTTTCACCATAAATGTCGAGTTTTTTATTGGCGGCTGCTGAATAAATCAGACCGTGCCAATGATCAGGCAAAGCGATACAAACTGCATTTAGTTTCTCCTTTTCAAGGAATTCGCGGTAATCTCCGTAGGTACGGCAGTCGGTGTTTTTGTTGGCCTCGTCAATGAGTTTCTTTGCATTTTCTGCATGTTTGGAGTCCACGTCGCAGACCGCAACAAATTGTACTTCTTTAATATGCTCAAGGAATGTCCGCATATTGCCCGTTCCCTGGGAACCAACACCTATTGCTCCCATTAGGATACGGTCACTTGGGGGAAGTTTTCCTCCCATCCCCATCGCAGTTGAGGGAATAATCTGCGGCAGGATCATCGCTCCTGTTGCTACTGCAGCCGATCGTTTCAGAAAATCTCTTCTTGTAGATTTGTCAATCATCCTTTTTAATTTTTAATTGTGTAATTTTTGATGTATTTGCTTTAATTTTTTAGTTGGAATTTTAATCACCTTGCGATCATAGGTCACCAAACCATTCACTTCACCCTGAACATCTGTTGTCTGGGTATAAACGGCTCCACTGATACCGAGCTCTTTTTGTTGCCTGATGATTTCATTGAATTTTACCTTGTAGGCCTCCTCCAGTTTTTCAGGATCATCGTACTGCTGATAGCCCCATCCACCGGAATTAACATTCCAGGTATGGTCTTTTACCGGATATCCGATCCCACCGTATTCACCCACCACAATGGCCCGGTGCTCCATCTTTTTGGGAGCGGCAGGTATCGCATCATAGGTATGAATGTCATATAGATCGCCGTAATCGAGCAGTGCCCATCCGCTCACTGAATTTATAAGACGGCTCTTATCGAGTCCACGGACTAAATCGGTAAGTCGTCCCGTATTATATTGTCCCCACCCTTCGTTGAAATTAACCCAGCAGACAATACTGGGATGGTTATAAAGCATGGTGATGATGTTACGGTACTCCTGCTCGAATTGTCCTGCTGCGGCCGATTTCTTTATAAGGTCTGTGGTTGCGCCCGGACCTGTAAACTGACCGCAACGGGTGCCTTTGGGACAGCTTGCAGCAGAAGGCATATCCTGCCAAATCAATAAACCAAGCTTATCAGCATTGTAATAATAACGATCGGGTTCAACCTTGACATGTTTGCGGAGCATGTTGAAACCGGCATCTTTTAAAAAAATCATATCAAACACCATGGCCTCCTCCGATGGGGCAGTATATAATCCATCGGGCCACCAGCCCTGATCGAGTACCCCATTCTGAAAATACTGTTTGTTATTCAGGTAAACCACAGGCTGATTATTTTTCCATTGGCCCAATGATATTTTCCGCATTCCGAAATAGCTGTTGACAACATCGAGCGGTTGCCCAATAATTTTAGGTGTTGATGGGACACTCTCTTTTCCATTTGATTTATCTTTATCGTCTTTTACTGGCCATTCCAGTTTACAAATCTCAGCTTTGACATCATACAGGAAGGGGTCTTCGGGAGACCAGAGATGTTGCGAAGGAATCTTAAGTACTATATCCCTGTTGATTGGCGATATTTCGGACAAAATAGTTTTTCCTTTTGAAGTAACAGTAAGTCTCACCCCAAAGTCCTGACCAAACATCACATTGTCGGTGAAGACCTGAACAGCAATTTCACCTTTGTCAATATTAGGGGTGATTTTCAGCTCTTCGATGGACAAATCCGGACTGACGGGTTCGAGCCATACCGTCTGCCAGATACCTGAAACCGGCATGTACCAGATGCCGCCCCATTTAAACCGTTGCTTTCCAGCTGGTATATCTTCCCAGTTAGTTGGATCAGATGCCGCAATAATAATTTCATTCTCACCCGGTTTTAAATATTGGGTGATATCAATCGAAAACCGGTCATATCCCCCTTTGTGTGAACCAACAATTGATTTGTTGATCCAAACATAAGACTCATAATCTATTGCCCCAAAGTTTAATACGATCTTCTTACCTGCCCATTGTTCCGGAATGATGATTTTCCTTTTATACCATATTTTATCCCCGGCAGTCATCGTTTTTCCAACACCCGACAATGCAGATTCCACGCAGAACGGGACCAGTATTTCTCCCTGCCAGGTGGTTGGTTCTGCCTCTTTTTTTGGAAGTATGGCATATTCCCACAATCCATTCAGGTTCATCCACTCTTCGCGTACCAGCTGGGGGCGGGGATACTCCTTCAGAACATTTTCCGGTGTAAGGGCTTCCCCCCATTTCGTCATGATACGATCACCTGCTGGCTTCCATGCATTAGCTGTGTTGGCAGTTGTTAATGCAAATACAATTAGTAAGATTTTGTTTAAATTCATTTTGCAGCTGTATATTCGGTCCATTGCTTACGCCAAAGCGCTATTTTACTATCTACATCCTTTGAGCTTCCACCTTCACGTAAGTGGGTAAGGCCCAGTTTTTTGACTGTCTTTTCAAACCGGTCCAGCTCTTTGACATATTCATCGCCTACGAAAGCGGGGCCTCTCATTAATTTGACATACGAAATGGGTAGCCTATCTCTTTGGATCCTATCCAAAATAGTTTGATTATCTGCCAGTTGCTCTGCTTTGTCATAAAGTTGGGTTGAATAGTAAAGAAATTCCTTTGACAGGAACGGATGGTCCATATCATAACGGATTGGCTTGAATTTATGGTCCATCAGCCATTTGCCTGATAACTCAATTTTATAGATCTCCTCCTGTTTTTGAAGCAGTTTGTTGTATTCAGCAATTGGTGCCGCGGCTTTTCCGAAATATCCGTAATTAAAGTCATCCATCAGATCGTAAAGATTCAGTGACGGATTCCACAGCAATTTGGCGGCAACCCATGAACGCATCCAGTCACGTTCCGATCCTACCGTCTGATAATTGGCCTGAAGCATTACCCCTTCGGCATTATTCTCTACATAAAACCGGATGTTCTCTGACATGATATCCATATTGGGCATAGGAGCCAGGTAGTGACTAAAGTTGATATTGTAGTCCCAGATAAACAGTCGTTTGCAAACCTTGGACCACTCCTTCACCAAAGTACCTATTTCGCAGATTTCGGATGGTTCAAAGGGGCGTCTCCAGGCGCCCGTCTTATCA
This sequence comes from Prolixibacteraceae bacterium, assembly GCA_963675995.2. Lineage (GTDB taxonomy): Bacteria > Bacteroidota > Bacteroidia > Bacteroidales > Prolixibacteraceae > JAAFHB01. Next base: position 2,375,980 of record CAXXIY010000001.1, read on the forward strand.
CTGCAAAGCATGATAGAGACATTTTTTCGGGGGCGCATCGTCTTTGGAATTTTTCCCGTTTCACCATAAGCAAGGGTAGAGATTAACACATTGGGGTAATCTTTTTCAATATCCTGAGCAACTGCGTTTACCAGAACCATCAGTGATGCCATCTTTGATCCTTCAGCATCGTCAAGAGATTTACACTTATCGCAAAGGCATGTTCCGCCACCATCATTCTTCGAAACGCTGAGAAGTTCTGTATGGGGATTCTCCTTCAGAACTTTGCGGACTTTCTCCTTTACAATGCGGATCACTTCAGGATTGGTTGTACAAAGCTGATGTGCATTACGAATACCCTTATCATCCATCATGTAGTATTCAGGATGTTTCACAAAATATTCTTTTTCAGGTAATAACCCGCCGAAAGTATGTACGAACATGCCATCATAATCTACCGCACCGCCCCACTCTTCGGGAACTTTTGCACTCGGTGCATTGGTTCGGTTACGCAGCGACCAGGTCGCGTCAAAGGCGACATACCAAAAAGGATCCCGGCTTTTTAAAGCTGGTTTGTATGTTCTTAAAACGGGCGAAAACTTCAGCGTTTTGATATTTGGGATAACAATGGCTTCATTGGAATACCACCGGCAGCCCAGATCCTCCTCAAGCAGGGCATATACTGCGTTGATCACTCCACGCGTACGGCCACCCCAGAGGAAAAGCACATCGCCTTTCTGATCGATACCAAAACCTTCGTCTTTAAGATCTTCCGCGCTGGCTGCAAGTCCGCTTTTTTTAAACAACAGTGTCTGACCAATGCTGATCAACCGGGAATAATCTTTCAGTTCACGCGATTCCTTTACAATGGTCAATTTCGCTCCGGTCATTTGGAGCAACCATGTTTGTAAATCTTCTGCTGCCTTTTCATCCTGGGTTGTTGGATTCTTGCTTAAAAGTATGCGGTAATTGCTTTTCCCCTCTGTGGTCAATGCCATTTCTAATCCCGATTTTCCGACAGGTGTGAGTGCATTCACCCATTTATCGTGATTGTGCTGAATGTCGGGTTTTTTATTGTCGCTTCCGTTGACCGCCTGAATGGCAAGAGACAGTATGATTATTAGATACGATAGAACCCGGTAGTAGTTTTTTTTAAGTGACATGTTAAATTTATTTTATTGATTATGGTTAATCTGTTGAAGTTGTTGTTTTTTTTGGGTCGTTGAATTATTGGATTGGATGACCTGCATGCAATTGAATAAAATTGACAATTGGAGTTTGGTCCCGTAATCCATGCGGATGGTGACCTTCTCCTTTTTTTAGGATTAACTGGAAGGTGCCTCCCAATTTTTTGTATTGCTGTTCCATCAATGCGCCATTGTTTGAATAGGGCACCGCATCGTCGGTCTCTCCCGCGACATAGATCATCGCCACTTTTGAGGCGACGAGTTTACGTGCAAGATCAACGGGGTTTTTGTGATAAGCCAATGCATCCTTTTCTGATTTAAAATGATAGAGTTTAATCAGATTTTCCCAGTCCCCCTTACTTCCTTTGCCGATACCCAGCTTTCCGCCCGGCCAGCTTTTGAAGTCGCAAACAGCCTTATCCATGTAAAGACAAGATACTTTGCCCTTGTTTGCTGCAGCCCAGCGCGCGATAGCCAGCCCTTCGCGGCTCAGACCCATGAGGGCCGGTTTTTTGGCCATCCCGTGTTTTTTGGTCATAATCGGATAAAGCATATCCAATTTGGCGATTGCATCGGGCGAGCCGTAGGTATTGCCAAGATTTAGGGTGACCACATAAAATCCCCGTTTCACCAGTTCCAATTCGGTTTGGGCGATGTAGGCAACCGGAGCGCTTTTCAGGTCATACGACGACGGCGCGATGACCCAGGGACGTCCCTCAGCCGGATTTGCAGGACAAAGTACTGTTGCTTTATCATTACCGACGGGAATTGTGTAAAGATCAAAGCCCTGATATTTCGTTGGTTCACCAGGGAATGGAGCAGGTGAGACACGCTGCTTCCCGGTTTTCCTGTTTTCAGGAGCAGTACCTGGGATGGTAAATGCAAAGGTGTTGGAGAACCAGATAAGGGTAATTATCAGCACAAAGATGTGACGAGTTGAAATTCTGAGTTCCGAAAATCTGCTGTTGGCGAAAGGATTTTTTAATAAACTGAAACTGTCAAAAGATAAGGTTTGTAGTTGTTTGTGTGTGGTCATAGTTTTTAAAATTTTTGAATTTCTTCAGGACCCGGCATTGCGTAGTCAGGATCAGTTGATTTAACAACAATGTCATTACCAACTTTTTTGATATCCATTGGAACAAGGTTTAATCCCTGTTCATTTAAGGTATAAGCATTGTCAGATAGCTCTTTTGTCTGAATTCCTTCTCTTGAAAGAGGTGGTACATTCCCGTTAAAAAAGGCGGTACACCACCAGCGACCGGCATTATCCTGAAACAGCGTTCCGTGCCCCAGGAACCGTCCGGCAAATTTCCGTTTGCCGTAAGGGCCGGTAATCTTGTCGGCGGTGGCATAATATAGATTGTAGGTCCCCTTACGACCTTTCCCCGTGGACCAGGCTGTGCCAAACAGGACATATTTACCATCTATCTTTCGGATCAGGCACCCTTCATAACCTACATTCTTAAATTCTCCGGTTGGACCAATGTTAACCGGTTCACCCGAAAAATCTGAAAGATCCGGCTTTAGCGGTATAATCGTTGTACCGCCGGAAATTAACCAGCAGGTACCGTCGTCATCCTGAAACAGGGATGGGTCGTGTATTCTTCCAATCTTTTCACCGATGGGGTTGGTCCATGGGCGCCCGGGTTTAAGACCGGTAGCCACCGAAAAGTTGCCGCCATTAACCGGCGATGGACTGGTATGCACTAAAACGACTTTGCCGTTGATGAAATTAAATTCCGGTGCCCAAAGACGCCACCTTGATTCTTCACCCGTTATAAAACTTTCCGGTTTTGCAGTATACCAGATTCCATCTTTGAGTGAGTAAATGACCCCCAATGATTTCCAATGGATAAAATCCTTTGTCTTCCACGCCTGAACTTCGTAACCTACTTTCCCTGAGGTGTATCTGTCTTCGGGTAACTCTTTGCGCGTGGACAGTTGCGTGGTTCCTGTAAAATAGAAAAAGCCATCAGGTGATTTGACGATATAGGGATCACGAATCCACCCATCTTTGACATGGATTGCCCGGTTATGGGCAGCGAGTGCGACTTTGATCTCTTTTCCTTTTGGTAACGCAACTGGTTGGATGCCAAAAGATAACGTAGCGGAAGTAAATAATAGAATAAATATAAATGCTCTCATTTAACTATTTTAGGTTGATCTTTTTAACTGTTTTTATCGTCACGGGACCCAATAAACCGGAAGGGAGCTGGTCGTTATTCAGCCAACCCACAAACATATTTTTATGGGTCCGACGCTCGGCTATCGGCAGGTTTTTGTCACCCACCAACCGGTTGGGCCACAGGTTCACCACCTCAATCTCAAGTGTGTTCTCACCAGGTTTTGCGATGCCGGTTATTTCAACGCGATAGGGTGTGCACCAAAGCACACCAAGGTCTTTACCGTTGAGTCTGATCCGGGCCGTCTCTTTACAACACCCAGATCGAGATAGCAACGCTCTCCATTAATTGATGGTTCGATATTGAAAGTCTTTGAATAAACTGCCTTTCCGCTGAAATTTTTCACAGCCGGTTCCGGTCGTTTGTTCCAGTCCTCCAGCTTATTAAAAACCATCAATCCCTTAGACTGATCGCCGCTGAGTTCTTTGGTCGGATAAAACCAATTCAGATCAAACTGAACCATCCACTGACCGGTAAGTTCTTGTTTTTGAGTCAGTGTTAGAAAGTTAACTTCCAGATTGTTAGGAGTATCCATCTTCAGTATTTTGCCTTCTCCCTTTCGGAATATCACAAACATGGCGCTATATGGCTCAAACTCCAGCGGGATTGAAGTGACACCGTTTTGAGTTTTATACTGTGGCAGGTCACGCTGCTCACCTGTGACAGGGTTCCATAATTCTGGATGGCTGCCAGTTACACGAAAGGAGCAGTCAGTCTGAAGGCTTGTCCCCCTTTTATTTATTACGAAATATATTTCCGAATCATCTGTACGACGATGGATAAAATCGAGCAGCCCATTTTCAGTTTTACATTTAAAAGCGAAATCTGCTGGCAGCTTACCCTTCTCCAGAACCTGCCGGATGGTCATCCCGGTTATGATTCGTCCTTTACCATAAGGTTGCTCGAGCAGGCGAGAGGACGATTCCGTTCCCCACACCTCATCCGCAATCGCTTTAAGTTGTTGTTCGCTCTTCGGATAGCCGGTGAGTCCAGTTGTACGCACTGGTTTCGGGCCGATTACTGTTGCTCCGGCAGCCACAAGCGCTCTGATTTTTTCAGCAACACGCAGTGGCAGAACAGGACGTTCCGGAAGAACCAACACCTTGTAGCTCATTCCGTCCGGAAGAACAATCCTCCCATTTTTTACCGATAAACGGGTAAGCAAAACCTCCGAATTACAAACATCGTAATCATAACCAAATCCGCGTGAAGGATCGATGTTTTTGGGTGGGATAAAATTTGGCGCCTCATCGCCACTGTAATAAAGTACATCGGCAACAAACAGACCTTGTTGCAGCAGAAAAGAGCAACGACTCAGATAACTGAGGAACTCTTTTGCCCCCTGGTTCCACCAGGTAATATTATGATTAAAATGGGAGCCTCCAAAGACAGATTTCCCGGGCATTCCGTCCTCCGGGCCTGAAGTGGCAGAGCCATGGATGCTCAGCGCATTGATTCCTTCGCAAAATGCGTTGTTCGCATGACGCAACAAACCACCTGGCGACTGGCTCCAATGCTGCAGGCGTCCGCCGGTCGTGAATGCCTCGGATGCCACTATCTTTTTCCCGTACAAATGACCTGCACTTGCAGCCTGTTTGGCGTTGACATTCTGAGCTGCCTCATCCCAGCCTGGGGTGGTAACAACATGATGATCAGCCGGCGCCCATTGATTTTCTTTCCAAAGTTCGATTTCCCAGAATTCGGCAACAGGTACGTCCATGCGTCCCTGGTTCATCAACCCGTCGTTGCACAACAATCGCGGATGATGCTGGCCGCCGGCTTCGGCACGAACTTTCACGCCGTCGGCGTGCGAAAGTTCCGCCCAGCGTTTGTAATGACCCTCGGCGACGCAATCGGCAATCGTCCGGCGAACGTCAGCCAGGAAGCGATCGGTGATTGTGGTATTTTCCACAATCTCGCCGGCCAAAGCGGCAAGATAAGGGGTTGGATCATAACTGCGTCTTTTTTTAAATTCTTTCAGCAGTTCAGGCGTCCAGGAGTAGATGCCGTCAATTTCAACATTGTCTTCAATGAAATACTTTAAGGTTCTTCCAACAAGCGTTCCTGCATCACCAATCAGCGGTTTGATCCCCTTTTTGTAATTGAGTTCTGTAGCTGCCGGGTTGAGGTAATCGGCCAGCAGACCTTTGCCGAAAGCCACGTTAAGCCCTGTTGTCGTGCGACCAATACGAACCACCTTCCAGTTTCCGGGAGGGACATCCCAGTTGAGTGTCCCATCACTTGAAGTTTTGGATGTCAAATCGATCATCCTGTGTACTTTTAAAGGATTGTCACCAGGAAGTTCATCCAGATCTTCACGCACAAGATTTACCTGTTCGATCTGCCGGGTTGACGTCACGCCAAGCGGATTTGTTGTTGCCCGTTTGGCGGCGAGCCGGGCAATTCGTTCCACTTCAGGGCGGTTTCCCAATGCAAAATCGCGAACTTTTGTATCTTTCGGCATCACGATTTTGAACCAGCGGGCTGTAGTGGCGGGAACAGCACCATATATGGTATTGCCACCCGGTCCTTTAAAGGCGATCACCTGTTTAAAGTTTACACCATCCTCTGAAGCCTCAATGGCAACTTTGCTTTGGATGTCAATCCAGGTATAGTCTACCAGATGTGGCTTGCCGAAATCGACTAATATAGATGGGTTTTCAGATTTCCCCGAATTCCAGGTTGTGTTAAAATTTCCATCCAGCAGATTTGGCAGATCGCCCTGATTGCAGCTTACTGTGATGACAGTTTTCGGTGTTGTCGTTTCATCAGGTATCTGAAACGCCTGAACTGCAACATCGGCATAGTTTGTTCCCATACCTTTGGGCTCAACCAGTTTACCCGAAAATTTCAGACCACCTTTGATGATTGTTTCGGAGTTTACCATCATCCAGCTCGAATATTCCGGAGTAATCCACGGACCTCCGGAAGGCCATCCCGGACAGGTATTTACCCCCAATTTTAAGCCAACCCGATCCGCTTCACGAACGGCAAAACGGAACAATTCCCGCCATTTATCGCTCATGTAAGGGGCGTCGGGCATGTTTCCCAGGTCAATCAGCATAGCGCCACCGACCCCTTTTGATTTAAGCTCCTCTATATGTTGGGTTATATTTGCTGGTGTTATGTGATCAAACCACCACATGTTCACCCATGGTTTTGTCGAATCCGGGGGCGTCACAAATCCGTTAGCCAAATCATGTTGAGCATACACCCTGCCTGCCAATGCTATTGATGCAAGGATTATTATCAGTATTTGGCTGGTGAATCTGCGTATGATCATTCTATAAAATAGTTCTTTTATTATGTAATAGATTTATCCGGCTGACTTTCTTACGTACCTTAGACACAGTAGCACTGTGGAATGGGTGACAACCCTGCTAAAATATTTTCAATCCTGTTTTTATCACCTGCAGGATTAATTTTGTGTCGTATTAATAATATCGGCCTTAAGTGATTTTGGGGTTACCTTGAATAACCTTCATTTGCCAGCACGAAATTCCCCTTCAACGGTGGCATTTTATGGCGCATGAAGTATAAAGCTTATTTTTTTTCTGATTTCAAATCACCAGTTTAATATCGTTTTTTATATTCGGTCCAGGTGTGAAGTGACTTGGTAAGTGTTTCTGCTGCATCACCTTTAAGGTTGTAACACTGTAATCCGATGGGCCCTTTGTAGCCGTTGTCCAATAGTAATTTAATAAGCCGGTAGGTATCAAATGAGCCCTGACCCAGCGGCTGAATCAGGCGCTCCCAGCCCATTTTCTGCGTATCTCCGTCATCTGCACCACAGATATTGACAGCAACAAGCCATGGTGTAAACTTCTTAATCTTATCTTCAATACCTGACGAACCTTCGACTTTAAGTAAATGACAAAGATTCAATACTGCCCCATAATTCTTCCGGTCAACCATTTTTGCCAGTTTTACGCTGTGCTCCAATGTTTCACAGTATAAAGTAACATGTGGATAAACAGCTAACTTAATGCCATATGCGGAAGCAAAATCTGAAAGGTTGCGCAGAATCATGGCAACCGCCCGATCACCTTTTTCCTTGTCATTTTTATAGCTGTCGCTGTGCAGGTGGAAATAGACGACTGTCCCCTTTGTTGCCGCTTTGATGATCTCTTTAATCTCATCAACGGAAGGTTTTTCGGAACTTTGATCTGCCTCAAAATTAAGCGGAGTATAAATCACAGGCATCTGCAGTCCTTCGCTTTCAAGTGTCTTGCGGAGTCCGATGAAATTCTGATCGCCAAATCCTTCCAGTCCGTCATATCCTATAGACTTCAATAGTTTTGCCTTCTCCTGATCATTTGCAGGTTTGTTTTTAAAACCGTTCAGTGTATTCTGGGCGTAAAAAAGATTGTTTAACTTTTTCTTTGCAAGGAGTGAAGTGGCAGACAGAAAGAGAATTAATAAGATGAGGAATTTGATTTTCATTAATTTGCATACTTTTAATATTTAAATTGAGGACAAATTTTGCTGTAGCTCCATTTATCCCTCATTACTCTTTTCCTCAATTTATCCGCCTCGGGATCATTGATAAAACTTTCATTTTGAGGATTCCATTGCAGTTTGCGATTGAGTTTTAATGCGATATTTCCACAATGCAGAAGGGTGCTTGTCCGATGACCAGATTCTGCGGTGTAAATGGCTTTCCGTCCCGCTTTAATACTGGTCAGGAAATCAATAAATTCATCATCTGCCGTTGGGAGGGAGATTTTTTTTCCTGTTAAATCGAATATTTTCATATTGCTTGCCTCCGGTTTTTTGTTCCATCCAGTCGATTCTATCCATCCCTCTTCCCCTTCGAGCCTGATTGTTCCGGGCCCTTCATTAAGATGCATGGTCAGATTATTGGCATATTTATAGGTTAAATCAAACTGCCAGGCGGTATTGAAGATTCCGTCATTGTAAAAGCGTGTTTCCCCTGCTGGTGTGACCTCCGTTGGTCCCGAAAATTCATTGCCGGATACTAACTGTGCGGTATCGCAAAGGTGAGCCCCCCAATCGGTAATTACACCTCCGGAAAAGGCATCATACCACCTGAAATGGTAAAACGTTCTGGAATAGATAAATGGGATCTCAGGAGCCGGACCAAGCCATAAATCATAATCAAGATCCTGCGGGGGTGCGGTAACTTCAAGTCCTTTTTTTGGCAATGCAGATACTGGCAGTCCTATTTCGATGTGTTTAAGCGTTCCCAAGCGTCCGTTGAGTGCGATCTCTGCCATTTGGTGGTAGATGGGGAGAAACCGGTCTTCTACAGATACCTGGTAGACAACACCTGTTTTATTGATCACATCACTCAGTAATCGCCCCTCGGCGATGGTAAGTGTCGGTTTTTCGCAACAGACATGCTTTCCTTTCAAGGCTGCCATGATGGTGATGGGAACATGCCAGTGGTCGGGTGTCGAAATCTGAACAGCATCAATCGATTTATCTTCCAGAAGCTCCCTGAAATCCTGATAGACTTTACAATCTTTTGATTTGTAAGTAGTATCCACCAGGTTTTTAGCGCTGGTTGCCCTTGATATACTAACATCACAAACTGCAACTATCCGACATAACTTTGGGTAACTAAGATAACCTCTCAGGTTCCGTTCAACACCCTGGGAACCTGTGCCAATCATTCCTATGGTAATCAGATCGTTTGGATGCTTTGACCGGCAACCTGAGTTTAGCGGGATGATTGAGGATCCTGCCAGGATAACTCCGGAATTGAATAAGAAGTTTCTTCTGTTCATTGTATTCTTCTGTTAAAGGTTTCGAATCCATATATTCCGGTAACATACTTTACTCCCGTGTTCCTGTAAAAGGAGGGGAAGCATTTCAGCATGTGCCTTATATTCGGTGTGTTCAGTATGCGTTGTTGGTCCTTTTAGATCGACATGATTCTGTATTAAAACGCCATTCTGAAATACCGTAAAACGGGCTGGTGATTCCAGCAAACCGTCGTTTTTAAAGCGTGGAGCTGTAAATACAATATCGTAATTCTGCCATGATCCGGCAGGAAGACAGGCATTTACAAGAGGTTTATGTTGTTTATAAATGCTTCCGGCCTGACCGTTGTAATAGATTTTGTGTTCGTCCTGATAAGAAGAATAAATCTGAACTTCATACAATCCCATAAAATAGATTCCTGAGTTTCCGAAGTTTAAATTGTTTTGAACTTCCTTCTCCGGGATTTTCCACTCCACATGTAACTGGCAATCGCCAAATGATTGTTTTGTAATAATATCGCCAGTTCCAGGTTCTACTGTAAAAAAGTCGCCGCTGATTTTCCATGGAGCGGCAGTCCCTTTCTTCTGAAGACTTTCCCAAAGATTCAGATCATTTGAGGAGAAAAGGATAATTGCGTCGGAGGGGGCATTATTTCCAACCACAGGAGTAACAATCACCGGTTTTTTCGACCACTCCTCAAAGTTGTTCTTTACTTGAACCTGCGCAAAAGTATCGTTTAATATTCCCATGAATAAAATTGAGAACATTATATATTTGATTGGAAATATTGTTTTCATAACGGTTAGTGAACCATATTTATTATCTCAACTCAATGATGGTATCCACATCATCCCACCGGTCGTTTTTGTTAAGTGTTAGAATCACAGAGGTCTCTGTTTGTTTTAAATCCACTTTATGATTGTTGACAAGTAACCTGGCAGAAGAAAATTTACGGCCGTCAGCAGGTGCTGGCAATTCGAGTTGCTGTGTCTTTGGAGGAAGAAACTGATGAAGCCAGGTTTTTGTACCATCGGCCGATTCGGTTGCTGTATAGGCTAATCCTACCAGAGGCTGTTTATTTAAAGTGACCCAGGCTTTTGCGGGACGGGTTCCAAAGATGGAGGGTCCTGATTTATCCATCAGCTTGCCTAACCGTTCACAAAATGAGGGCACCCCAATTTCCCACTTACCTCCCGGATAGGGACCAAAAGCCCAGTTTACTCCGCCGCCCTGTCTCTCTTTAACCGAAGCCTGCAGAACCGTATATCGGTAAGCCAGTTCAGGACAAATAATTACAGAGTTTTTAAGAGCCCACCATTCACCAGTGATCGGTTTACAGACTACCCATTTTGCGGCAGGGTAGGGGGGATCCAGCGTTTCGAAAGCGCCATAATCATTGCAGGTGCGGTTCAGACCACCATTTTGAATCAGCAGTGCACCTGGCTGGCGACTTAAGAATGTCTTACGCAAACGGGGCAGATCAAGAATCTTTTTTGGAACACCTCCATCGAGGAAATAGCCGGTAACATCTTTCCCATAACGGTTGACCAGCTCGGCATAATAGGCATTGATAAAATCGTTGTATTTTTTATAAGGAGCCCCTTCATTATACCCTACCCGATCCTGATCCTCCTTCGTGAAATCGTGACCATCACTTGGATGAACATAAAACAGTACCCTGATATTTTTCGCCTTTGCTTCGCGGATCAAATCGGCCAGCACATCCCGTTTCGAACAATGACCTGGAAGGTATTGCTTCATCACTTCGCTGGGGTAGAGGACATTCATGTTGGCATGTGAAGTGGTGAAAATCAGGTACTGGGCACGCATTGTAGCGGCTTTCTCCACAAGATCTTTGGCATCAAAATTATCTGCCAATTCATCCTGACTTTTGATATCTGACCCATCTATCCAACCCGTTGAACCCCATTGGTATTTCTTCCCTGGAAACGAATAATGGGCAAAAAATCCCAGGTGCATTTCCAAGAGGGAAGCATGGGCAGAAGTGGAATCCTGAGCCAGGACGATGGGTTCCATTTTAGGTTTTACTTTTGCCGATATGGTCTGGAAAGAAAAAAATGCAGTCACAATCAGTAGTGTAATTAAAATACTGAATCCCGAAATTGGTTTTAGTTTCATTTTATAAAGGATTTATTAATTTAAATTTGCATTGGCACAGAGCCCTAAATGACAACTTAAGTTATCAGGAAGAAATAAGGTTTGTAAAGAGATTATATTTAATCAAAAGATATAATGTCCCATATTAAACGTCTATAATTCAATCTATAACTCCTTTGAATATCAGATGTCCCAATTCCCCTCCTTGTAAGGGTTGAGAGAGGTCAGGGGTATGGGAGGTCACAAAAGTCAAAGTGAAGTATAAATAAATGCTACAACGTATTTTTACCTCTGATTACAGGGTTGCAGAACAATTGGATCACTTCACAGATTCTCCCCATAGGCCCACCCTTTACGAGCAGGTTCCTTAATATATGGTTCCAATTCCGGACGCCCTATTGCTTTCATGTTTTTCGCATCATATTCAATTTTTCCCCCGAACCTTTGGGCCAGAATGCCCACCTGGGCCATCTCAACCAGGCTCGCTGCATAATCAAAGTTCGATCCGGGCAAGGTGTGATTTTTGATGGCTGCAATCCATTCCTGGACAGGTTTCTCCTCCAGTATTCTTGGAATAGTTTTTGCCGGTGGATTCTTCATGAACTCCGTCCACTCCTCTTTTGGGACAAGCAGTCGTGCATTGTTTGGCCGCATACCGGTGATCAGTGTTTTTTTATCGCCAATCATGATCATCCCCTCATCGGGTAATTCGTTGATTCCCCATTCGGGTCTCACGGCTGGTTTTCCAAACCCTTCGTACCACTTCATCGTGACAGGTGCCTTATTGCCCCGTGCAGCAAACTGCCAGGTTACGACAGATTCCTCTGAAACAAACGAATGGTCCGGAACAGGGTTCCATCGTTCTGCTTCGGCACTGAGCGGAATTCCAAGATCCAGTGCCCAGTATGGAGCATCAAGGGTGTGACAGCACCAATCACCCAATTTCCCATTGCCGTAATAGTAAAACCCGCGCCAGTCGCCGGGTGCATAAACCTTATTGTATGGTCGTTCCTCCGCTTGTCCCTGCCATAAATCCCAATCCAGCTCCTTAGGGATTTCCATTGCCTGTGGCGGAAAAGTGGTGGAAGGAACAAATCCATTCGGGCCTCCACAGTTGAGTGAAGGTTGCCAGGCGTAAACCTCCCTAACCTGTCCTAGCAGCCCTGCATCGTACCACTCTTTTACCAGTCTGATGCCATTGGTGGTATGTCCCTGGTTTCCCATTTGAGACACAACGCCATAATGTTTGGCGGCTTTTTTCAAAGTACGCGACTGCCAGATGTTGTGACACAAAGGTTTCTCAACAAAAACATGTTTTCCCAGTTCCATTGCGGCCATCGCAGCTGCAAAATGGGTGTGGTCGGGTGTTGCGATGATCACAGCATCAATGTCTCCAGCCATTTCATCGAACATAACCCTGAAATCCTTATACCTTTTCGCATTCGGACATGCCTTAAATCCCCTGGCGGATTGCCGGTCGTCAACATCGCACATGGCTACGATACTCTCTTTTGGAACCTGGGTCCAGCTTGCCTGCCCCCGCCCGCCAACACCTATCACGGCAATATTCAAACGGTTATTCGGTGAGCAGCTAAGCAGATTGGGAATTACCAGTGCTCCAGCCGCCGATACGGAGGCTGTTTTGAGAAATGTTCTGCGCGATAGATTTTTCATGGTTGTTTTTATTTGATTTTTATAGAGATACAGTGAATCCTTTTCTGACTAAAATATATTTCCCGTTAACCTTGGTTTTGAAGCTTATTAAATTGCCATCGGCTGATTTTATTTTCTTCGAATTTTCGTAGATGTCAAGTCTTGATACTCCCCATGGATTTCGAATCAGGCAGTCAGATCCTGACTGTGATTTTAATCCCACATATTGTATCTCTCCATTTAAAGAGGACGACGACACCAGGAAATTTCCCCTGCAAAGCAGTTTAAATTGTGCATCCCACTCTTTGGGCCATGCAGGAAAAACGCGGATGATGGTTGGTTCACCCGGTTTGGATGGGATACTCTGACAAAGTGCGTTCTGGAGCGCCTCTGATGAGCGACCGAGCCGTTCGGCGGTCATAGCCTGAATACCTTCCATACAATCCATACGGTTTTCAAACACCGATTTTGTTAAGGCCTTCATCTGATTTGGAATAAGATACTTTACTGCGTCGCTCCGTCCCAGCATTGCCCCAACAATAGGTAACATTGTTAAAGTTCCTGCGAGCGTATTTTCATGAATCCCATTGGGGAAATAGCCATCGAAGGTATTGTTCGCAATTTTCATCATCTCTCTATCCTTCGACTCCAGGGTCGCCAGGTCAAAACACCAGATGGGCATTGTATTGAGGTCGGGTAAGGCTGAAGCTTCACCCCCTTGCTGTACCGGTAATAACGATTTTACAAATGTTACCGGCTTCCCATTTAATTCAGGGAAATCAATACTCATGGGAAGAGGGGAGAGGTTTTGCAGCAACTCCTTCCATAACGGGCGCAGATCTGCATCCACATTGAGGATTTCGGATGCTTTGATTGCAACTGGCAGTATTCCCATTATCGACGAAATTTCCTCAACAGTATTGTGTCCGTCCCATATCGGTTCATTATCGTTGACATGATAGATGTGATATTTCCCGTCTTTTGCCTTTTTAAGATTAGGGAAATTCCTGTAAAACTCGGCAATCCCTTTAACCATTGGGTAGGCCGACTTCTCCAACCAAACCTTATCCTGTGTAAATTCATAATTCATCCAGTAACTATAAGCTAGTTTTGCGCCGCGTGAAAAAATGTGGGTGACCGGGCCAAATGCATCTTTCCCAATTCCGTTATTCCACCTGCTCAGCCATCTGTTTCTTCCACCGGCATAATCTTTATAGGCCTGTGACCGCTGGTCCCATGGTTTATTGACAAGGAGTAACTCCCTCATCTCTGAGGCGATTGAATCGGGCATGGCATGATCACCCTCAAATCCGATGGTCTCGGCAATGTAAATTCCTTTACTTCCCCACTGCTGACGGGCTGAAAGGGCGCAGGCATCATACATTCGGGAATACATCTTGAACATGGGGTTAATCAGCTCAAATTTATTCGCTGTAAGGAGTGCATTATACAAACAGCTTTGATTGGCACCCCAATACGATCCACCCCAGGCACGTGTGTCGCCATCCGTATTCCACAACATCCCGTTAAACTTGACCATATACTCTCCCCGTGAGGCAGAACCCATCAGATAAAGGTAATACGCATAATTTTTTGCCACATAATCAGCTTCCCCGTCAGTACTATGAAGTTGTATATACGACTGTTCCCAAAAGGAGTGCCACCACTCCAGGTTGGATGAGAGCATTTTAGTATACCCTTTTGATTTTGCATGATCCAGCTGAGTAATCGCTTTGGTTACAACATCTGTATTCCGGTCAAAGGTTGCAGCACTTGAAATCAATACGGTGTAATTCCTTGTTCCGGTTATTGTTGAAAGCTTTAATTCAGTGTCTTTCGAGATCCATGCCCTTGTTTTAGTATCAGGAATAGCTATCGCGACAGCCGATTTGCAGAAATATTGATTTTCGGTGAACTCCTGGGTAAGGACAATTTTGTCGCCGATAATCTCCATTTTGGAGATGGCTTTATGTTTACCTCTTTGGACAATCAAGGGTCGTAACGCGTGCAGATTTACGACTGCCGGAGTTTGGAAAATACGTGAATCAACCACCTTTATTGCCATAACATCTTCATCGTTCCAGACAAATGTCTTGGTTTTAATGCCCTTCCCGGATGTCTCTACCGTTGCGTCATAACAGGAGAGATGCTGATTGAAATTCTCATCGGTAAAAACTGCTTCATTACTCTGGAAATCAATATCTACCAATCCTGATCCACCACAATAATCGCGGGGAGTACCATCAAAGGTTCTGGTGTCTGCATCAATTGAAAATACATCAGTACGATTGATTTGATAACTAATTGCTTGTGCGGTTGTCCAGACAAGGCTCCCCATTCGTCCGTTTCCCACAGGCTGTCCATCCTGAGAACGTTTGGGTGGTTTGTTGTAAATCAAATCAGCTTTCGAAATCAATGACTGATAATCAATTGTTTCAATTTTAACTGATACTTTTCCTTGTTGCTTCGAAAGGGCAAATACAACACTAGTGGCTGACAGTAATACAATTAGGATAATTGCTGCTTTTATTTTGGACATCCTCATTTCTATATTTTTGAACTTTTCATTTTGAAATTTCATTTTTCATTGTTCACTATCTCTTGTCCATTTTCGGTTCCGGTCCCATCTCCATTTTCAGTTTTCCACCTTTAGAAAGCTCCTGATGAGTCAGCCAGAAACGATCCAGTTTCTTCCCATTTAATTTTATGGATTGAATATAAATATTCTTTTCTGAATTGTTATTGGCGATGATTGTAAACTTTTTGCCTGTGCTATATATGGGGTCAAGTTTAATCTCCACCCGGTTAAAAACCGGACTCGTGATCTGATATTTATTATCACCAGGGCAAATCGGATGAATCCCCATCGCCGAGAGGACGTACCAGGCCGACATCTGCCCCACATCATCATTACCGCAAAGTCCGAGTACATCGGCGCCATAGGCATTTTTACATATCTTTCTGGTCCATTTCTGGGTAAGCCATGGTAAACCAGCCTCATTGAAGAGATAGGGTACATTATGTACCGGTTCGTTGGGGTGGTTGTAATAATCGTTCCATTTGAAGTTGTCGGGTGATTTGTCAAAAAAATTGGTCAATTCGTCCACGAAAAACTGCTTTCCCATCAGTTTCATCATTCCGGGAACATCATGGGGAACAAACCAACCTTGTTGATAGGGGTTTGACTCTGCACAACCTTGTCCATGAACCGTCTTCCCTTTCCATTCGAGCCATTTTGTTTCGCTTAACCTTCCACGGAACCATTTAACCTCATCATTCCAGATGTTTTTATAGGCGAGGCTTTTTTGGTAATAGTTTTTAGCAAGCTCTGGTTTTCCGACCGATTCAGCGAATCTTCCGACACACCATTCGGAATAGGCATTTTCGAGTGTTCCGGAGATGGAACCTTCAAGATATCCCTTTTCTCCACTTCCGTTTCCATCAACTGTATTTTTGCAATAGGTAAATGCTTTATCAATATCATAATTGCGGATCCCTTTCTCAAAGGCATCGACCAGTGATATTACACCGGGATTACCGAGCATTACCCCTGTATTGTAATTTAGCAATTCCCATTTGGGCATCGATTTATGCCCGGTAAAGTCAGCTGTCTCTATCCAGGAATTGATCGCATCGTTGACTAATTCAGGGTTTATGATGGTTTGCAATGGGAACTGGCTTCTGAAAACATCCCATCCGCTGTAGAGGGTTCTGAAGGTATACCCTTTTGAATTGTGTACCTTCTTATCTGAGCCCATGTAATTTCCATTAATATCTGTAAACATGCGCGGATCGAGCATCGACCGGTAAAGAGCGGTGTAAAAGATCGTTTTGTCTTTCTCATCCTCTCCGGTAACATTCACCTTGGTGAGCATTTTGCGCCACGATTCACGGCTCTCATTAACCACCTGATCGAAATTCCAGTGGGGTATATCATGTTCCAGATTGGCACGAGCCCCTTCTATGTTCACAAACGAAATCCCGCTTTTTAGTAAAACAACCTCTCCCTCGGCGGTGCTGAACTCGGTAAAAAAACCAAGGTGTTTTCCCTGCTTTTCTTTTACTCCATAGCTTACCTGAGCATTTGCAACCAGTTGCTGGTACTCCGGTGAAGGTACTTCGGCAGCTTTTCGTTTCCAGCCATCCGGAATATTGGCGCTCCATACGCCATATTTAACAAGGGGTTTACTGAACTGGCACCAGAAATAGACAGTGTACCAAACCCTTGCACCATTTCCCCAGCCTCCTCCTTCGGGTGTACATTTCATCCAGCCACTGATGGTGTGGTCGTCCTCTACCTTTACATATTGCTCAACTGATGTTCCGCCAACACGTCGGGATAAATCGATCTGGATTCTTGAAAGTTCTTGTTTCGGATAGGTGAAACGGATAATTCCCGATCTGGCGGCGGCGGTTAACTCTGCCCTGACCTTATAGTCATCAAGCATCACGGCATAGTAACCTGCCTTTGCGATCTCTCTATCGTGTGAAAACCGGGAACGGTATCCACTACCGGGAACTGCTTCATCCCCTTTGTTTGTTTTCAGCAAACCTGTAGTTGGCATTACCAGAAAATTACCCAGGTCACCATTCCATCCTATCCCGCTCATATGGGTAAAACTGAACCCTTCAATCGTTTTATTGAACCACGAATAGCCGTTTCCATTGTCACCTCCGGTATTTGTATCGGGACTAAGCTGAACCAGTCCAAATGGGGTAGTTGCTCCGG
Organism: Prolixibacteraceae bacterium; assembly: GCA_963675995.2. Taxonomy (GTDB): domain Bacteria; phylum Bacteroidota; class Bacteroidia; order Bacteroidales; family Prolixibacteraceae; genus JAAFHB01. The sequence goes on from CAXXIY010000001.1 coordinate 2,393,556, forward strand.
GGAACGTTCTTCCACAATCTTTACCAGCTAATTTTGAACCTGCAGGTCCAAATGCCCCGATCATCGGATTGACATAATCAATATTTGTTTTTTTCTGCCCCAGCGTGGGAAAGGCAAGGCTAAACAGGAAGAAAAATACCAGCAAAAGATGTCGATTCATAAAGCATTATATATTAGTAGCATATTTAATTGGTGATGCGTTAATTGCATAAAGAATTTTCCAGAATGCAAAAAATATAAAATAAGGTATGATAATTATATAATTGTGTCTTAAAATGTGTGAATTAAAAATTTAGTATTAAACCTGTTGTTATCATTTTCAAAGGATATTCTTTCTCCTTTTCAATTTATCCCATTAACGAATTAGTACATTACCTTATTAGCACATTATCTTATGTCTATTAGTCTTTAGACTTGAGATATTCAGGAGGTACTTTGCTGAAAATTGCCCTGATCTTTTTCATATCAAATTTCAGACTCCGGTCAAAGTTGTAGATTCCATTTTGTTCCTGTTCAACATCGGTAAACTGGGTATAGCAATAACCGGTTATGTAGCTTGTTGTCAGAATTGCATCGGTTAGCTTGCCCAGCCGGTCGTAATATTCATCAATCGATTTGGGTTCGCTGTATCCCCATGAAGACTCGCTCATTGATTTGGAAACCCATTTGATTCCACCATATTCATCCAGGACATAGGGTTGGTTATTGTATTTTTCTACGGCGTAATTGGTGAAGATCTGCCGTTTTTCATTTGGTGTCAAATAATTTTTAAACTCCTCAGGATTTTGAACATAGCAATGTGCTGTCCATAAATCGGTCCTGATGTGTGTCCAGCCGCTGGCATCATTGATGGGGCGTGTAGGATCGAGATTTTTAGTAACATTACAGACATCATTTACAAGCCGGCCGAATTGCGGATTCTTGGATGAACCTGTTTCATTAAAGGGGGTCCAGGCAATGATGGAGGGATGATTTCTATCACGGGTAACAATTTCAAACCATTCGCTCAGGAAGTTCCTGCCCCCTTCGGGGTCATTTACTCCAAATCCTCCGCTGGAAGATTCCGCCCAAGTAAGGTAACCCAGCTTGTCAGCCCAGTAATGGAAGCGCTCATCAAAGATCTTCTGGTGAAGACGGGCCCCGTTGAATCCGGCATTCATAGAGAGTTGAACATCATTTTTTAAGGCTTCATCTGTCGGAGCCGTCCATATTCCTTCGGGATAAAAACCCTGATCGAGGACAAACCTTAAATAGAGTAGCTTATTATTCAGGAATATCCGGTTTCCCTCGATATGGATTTTGCGCATCCCTGCGTAGCTTTTTACTTCGTCAACCACCATACCATTCCGGTCTGTAACCTGATAGACAATATTGTATAAGAACGGGGATTCTGGCGACCAGGTTTTTGGTTTTTTAATTCTGAGATCGGCAGCACAATTATTACCTGCGAAAATCTCCTTTTTGGCTACGACCTTTTTGCCATCGAAAATTAAAACTTTAAACTTCATCCCCTGTACCAGCGTATAAAACTGAGGTTGAATGATAAACCGGTTATTATCCAGGTCGGGTGTGATATGACAATCCTTCAGTCCGTTTTTTGCGACTGCTTCAAGCCAGACTGTTCTCCAAATACCGGTAGTTCTGGAATAATCACAACCCGAAGATTTCAGTTCAAGCGATTGTTTTCCTCCGGGTTGTTTACCCGAACGTCTGTTGTCGATTACACGCAGCACCAGGCTGTTGGCGCCCCCTAGGGTAATAAAATCCGAGATATCGTAACTGAACGACGAAGTTCCGCCCCAATGTGAACCTGTTTTTTTACCATCAATATATAATTCACTTTGATAATCAACCCCTCCAAAGTGGATCATTATCTTTTTCCCGCTCCAGGTTTTAGGTATCTCAATTTTTCGCTGATACCACATCTCCTCTATAAAATCCTTGTATTCAATACCTGACAGCTTGCTCTCGGGACAAAACGGCACAATTATCTGATCTTTAAATCCTGTTGAGGCGATAAACCCTTTTCCTAATCCTGTTTTGTCAAAGTCGAAGGTATAACTCCATGGCCCATTAAGATTTATCCACTCCATACGCTCAAACTGGGGACGGGGGTATTCGGGGCGGGGGATTGATTGTGCAAATACATTTTTAGAAAAGGTGATGCACACCAAAGAAAAAATTGCAATAAATAAAGATCGCTGAACTCCTTTTTTCATGAATAGTTGATTTATTCTTTTGTATATATTAAACCCCCTTCAGGGTTATGGTTTTACTGGTTCGGTGATCCCTGGGTTACACCAATGGTTATTCAAATTGAACCCTTTCAGGGCTTGAATGACTCCGGTATACGGCTGAACACTTTTCGGATTTTAGTCATGTCAAATTTACATGTTCGGTCGTAATTGTAAATCCCGTTTTTCTCCTGCTCAACATCGAACAGCTGGGTATAGCAATAACCCGAAATTGAGGGAAAAAAAAGGATGGCGTCGGTCAGTTGGGTGAGGCGTGTTACAAATTCGTCTTCTGTTGATGGGGCTTGCTCGTAGTACCAGTATCCATCCTCAGGGTTGGTTTTCGAGATCAGACGGACTCCGCCATATTCATCAAGAAAAAAAGGTTGCCCTTCATACTGGGTTTGATCACTGTTGTTTACAAATATTGGGGACTTTTCATTAGGCGCCAGCATCTCTTTTAATTTTAAAGGATCCTGCTCATAAACATGCGAGGAGTAAATATCTGTTTTGATGTGGTAGTAGCCACTGGCGTCGTTGATCGGTCGGGTCTGGTCGATCCGTTTGGTTGCATTATAGACGTCAAGTACCAAGCGGTCGTAGTTGATCGGATGATTTTTACGGATTCCGGTTTCATTAAACGGCGTCCAGACAATGATCGAGGGGTGATTACGGTCGCGCTCCACAATATCTTCCCATTCGCTCAGGAAGTTGCGTCCCGCTTCAATCTCAGTGGTGTTGCATCCCCAGCTGGATGATTCGCCCCAGGTGAGGTAGCCCAATTTGTCGGCCCAATAATGGAACCGCTCTTCAAACACTTTTTGATGAAGACGGGCCCCGTTAAATCCGGCATCCATCGATAGTTGAATGTCATTTTTTAAAGCGGCATCAGTCGGAGCTGTCCAAATCCCATCGGGATAAAATCCCTGGTCAAGCACCAATCTAAGATAAACTGGTTTATTGTTTAAAAATAGCCGGTTTCCTTCAGTGTGAATTTTCCGAAGTCCGGCATAACTTTTTACCTCATCAATGACTGAATTTTTTTTGTCCAGGACCTGATAACTAATGTCATATAAAAATGGTGATTCAGGAGACCAGGTTTTTGGATTTTTGATGGTCAGCTCAGCAGAAGTTGAGTTGGTCGCGGGAATAGTTTGTTGTGCGACGACTTTCCCCTTGTCCAGGAGGGTAACATTAAATTTCATCCCGGTTTCGATACCATAGAACTGAGGGTTGAATATAAATCTGTTGCGGTCAAGATCAGGTGTGATGTGACAATCTTTTAAACCTTTCGCTGCGACCGGTTCTAGCCATACCGTTTGCCAGATGCCAGTGGTGCGGGTGTAAACGCCTCCCCATGATTTAAGCGATCCGCTCTGTTTTCCGACGGGTTGTCTTCCCGAACGGGTGTTGTCGGTAACCTGTAATACAAGATTATTTTTTCCACCGAAGGTGATATAGTTTGTTATATCATAAGCAAATGAAGCTGTACCGCCAAAATGGTTGCCTACAACTTTTCCGTCAATTGATAATTCGCTCTGATAGTCGACTGCGCCAAAATGAAGGATCACTTTTTTACCTATCCAGGAGGATGGGATTTCAATTGTCCTGTGATACCACATCGTTTCAATGAAATCGGTATATCCAACCCCGGATAGTTTACTCTCGGGACAAAATGGGACAATAATTTTATGATCAAAACCTTTAGATGATCTGTAACCCCTTTCGTTTCCCGTCTTACTGAAGTCGAAGATATAACTCCATTCTCCATTAAGATTTTTCCATTCAGACCGTTCAAACTGGGGTTTTGGATATTCTGCCCGAGGGATAATCTGTGCTGCAGTAGTAACGGCAAACATCAGACTACCCCAGAACCACAGATGAAAAAACAGGAACGGATTATTTTTTTTTATCATTTGTTGGCAGTAATAATTTTCGAGAAATGGCATGCAATGACCTATCCACTTGGTTAGGTGGCTATTTGTGTAGTTTTATAATGCTTTTTTGATTTGGGGTTTAAGCATGGAGTTCGTATTCAGATTCTCCTATTGCAGGAGGCCTTTGGCTAATTAACCCCGTCTGATTAAAATCAATAATTCTTTGCCCTTTATCAGGTTTTAATATTTACTTCTTCACATCTGAACCGGGAAAAAGAAGTTTTAAAATTCCCCGGATTTCCGATAGGAGATCCGGGGAATCAGGGAATCTTAAACTATAATTTACTTCACTTCTTTTAAGCGGAATACACCTCTCCAGTTATAGGAGTTGGGATAGGCATTTGCTGCAGGAACATTGGTTGATGTATAGATCAGCGAATCGTTGGATGCGGTATAAATTCCGCTATGATTTGTGTAATCAATAGGCACAGCTGCACTTGCGGTTCCTCCAAAAAAGTTTACTAAAACTTTCCCTGCATTATCAACAGAGTACTGAGAAAGTGGATAGATAGTAACAGGATAGCCAGGTACTATCATTTTCCACCCTTTCCCTGAAAGAAAGATCCAGACGCAATCAGTGGTTGTATTAGTCCCCACTTTTTTAAAGGTACCTCTGAAGACTTTAGTTGCGAGTGAATTGGTCAGATTGATTTGATCAAATGCAAGATACGTTGAGTCAGGACGCATAAAATTGACGTTTCTGTTGTCATAACTCAGATCTCCTTTTAACAATTGTGTACTTGTTGTTAAATTAAGTTTGTTTCCTGTTAAAGCCCAGGTGATCGGTGAACCTGTTGTAATACTAATGGCGGCACGGGATGTGTGATTATTGATTGTCATCATAGTGCCTGTTCCACTACCTTCGCCTGTCATTTTCATGATGTACATCACATCCCCATTGTAGTATTGGTTTGTTTTCAAGTCATATAGCTCTGAGGCCATCCAAACAGTCCCATTAAGCGGGAAACTAGCATCGCTCTCTTTTTTGCACGAGGTAAACATCATTGTACCCATAAATCCGAAGACAATGACGAATAAAAAGTATTTTCTCATAATATTCTTATTTTAATATTGTTTTTGCTTTTTTACCGGTAATCCTATGAAAATTAATTCAACTTAGGATTAAACGGACCGCCATAGTCTTTGCTTTGTTCCACCTTTGGATCTGTTAAAAGAGTGGCAGAAGGTATAGGCTCAAGTGCATTCTGATCCCATGGATTAAGTACCGTTTTGCTCCCATCACCAATGATTACGTTATCAGTCATAATTTTCTGGTAAAGCGCGTCAGGATTAGGAGTGGTTGCCATGGTATCGCTTAGAGCCTTCCAAACATCTTCATATGCAAGTGATAAACTTGACAATTTTGAGAGTACAATAATGGCCCCGTTGCGTGGAACTTTAAGTTTTAACGCATCAACATTTGGCTCATTTATGACTGATTGGAGTCCAAGGAGATACTTGTATTGACGAAAATCACCAAATAATACCCTGCGTTTAATGTCCCATACCCTTTTCCCTTCATAGGCAAGTTCAATAAAACGTTCATTCATAATGATTTTTATCCAATTTGTTCTATTGTCAGGAACCGATGCAAGTCCATAGCTACCGTCGTTATTGATGATTCCGGCCCTTGCACGGATTGGTGTCAGATAACCTCTGACTTCACTAAATTTGCCTGTTTCCACAGCACATTCTGCCATATTTAAGAGTACTTCCGCATAGCGATAGATTGGCCAGTCTGTTTGAATCTTGTCCAACTCCTGATTATGCAGAGTGGTATCGATACCTTTTCTATTGAGGAATCCAAATCCACCACCGCGCGTTGTTGGATCGAAGGGTTTATCTCCCTTGACCGTTACACCCATAAATGTCCATTCACGGCGATTCGGATTAGCCAATGCAGTTGGATTAGGGGGAAAACCATAGCGCGATCCATTATATGCAATTGTTTGTTTAAAACGTGGATCCCTGTTTTTCCAATAAAGCTTACGATCGTATGTGAAAGAGGAAGTAAGGGTATCTTTTCCGTCGGCCATATTATAACATTGTACCATATTATAGGTTGGAGCAGCCGCTTCATTATCCCCTCCTTGTTGTGACGGACGCATTCCTTTATAAAGTCCGCCCGAGTTAGTTGTTGGGTATGAAAATTCCTGTGACCATATCCACTCCTTTTTTGCTCCTGCTTTGTCATAAAACATTTGGGTATAGGGGGGGGTGTTTCCCGCTTTGGTCGTGTAAAGTCCATATCCCTTTCCATCAAGCCATGTTTTGACTGCACTCATAGCGTTATATGCATCTGTCCAGTATGTTGCATTTGGAGTGGTGCAAAAAACAGGACTTGCCTTCCACATCAAAACTTCACCTTTAACGATCATCGCAATAGGCTTTGTAACCCTGAACTTCTCGTAGCCCGCTATTGCTACTCCGGGTGCGGTTGGTTCTGGTAAGTTGGCGATAGCGCTATCCAGTAATTGAGTAATATAATTAAAACACTCCAGGGTTGAGTTTCTTGGTTGCCCTAAAGCCTGTGGATCAGGATTACTTGCGTTGATAACTCCTTTGACAATCGGAACTCCCCCATATGTTCTAACTAATCTGAAATACCAATGTGCAAGCATAAAAAAGGCCTGGCCCTTAAGATACTTCTTCCCTGTATAAGTACCCTTATCGACATTTTCGAAGAACCTGTTAAGGTCGCGGATTTGTGGGTAAGCGGTGCTAAAAGAAGTATATGCCTGAATGCCAGAACTGCTTCCTGCGGCTATCTGATCTGTATTAAATTGTGTCCAGGTATTTTGCTGCCACAACCCAAATTCCTCAGTTGCAGGGGCATCATTCTTGGTAAAGTTACCATATAATCCACTGTAAAACTTATTTATATACTGCGTAGTATAGGTGGCATCTGTCCAAACCATACTGGGATCCAAACTTTTATATTGCGTAATATCGTCAAATACTTTTGAACATGACATTAAGCTTATGATAAATCCAAAGAGGATTACAAATCTCTTTATATTTAATTTCATCACAATATTTTTAAAGGTTTAAAAGAAGTCTTTTTATAAAGTTATATTAACTCCTAAAGAATAGTTTCTCAGGATTGGGTAGTAATTTCCTTCAGCAGATTCCGGATCATACTGTTTTGGACACATTTTGAAAATCATAAATGGATTTTCCATATTCACATAAACCTTTACACCCTGAATACGTACTTTTCTATAAATGATGGCAGGAATGTTATAGGACAGGGAAATGTTTTTCATCCGGAGAAAAGTCATGTTGTAAAGATTAAGCGTACTTGGCTTATCTGTACCGCCGCCAGGAAAATTGAAATTATTTGGCCCATAAAGACCGGCATAAAGTGGACTTGGGCCGGAATTAATATTCCATGGAGTCCATTCATTTTCCCAAAGATTTGCAAAAGATCCGACTCCGATAATTCCTCTATCCCAGTTTCTGTGATAAAATCCGACACCAGCCGCAATCATATTTAAATCAAATCCTTTGTAACTGATATTGGCGTTGATCCCGAATGGCATTCTTGGCGATCCATATTTCTTGGGAAACCATACCTTATCGTCCTGCCCGTTTTGATTTACGTTTCCATCAGGGGAGTCTCTGAAAAGTCCGTTGGATGGACCAAATTGATCCTGTGCAAAAACCATACCTGGCTGAATCTGTGTTCCGGCGGTTAAATAACGAGTTGCCCCAACAGCATTTTCAGCCATGATCCGTTCCGCTTCGATTTGTGTCCTGACCACTCCATTACCAGTTTCATTGGTCAAAATATTCCAGTTGCGTATACGGTAGGTAGGCTGGTCAATTTCACTTTCGTAAGGACGAAGGCTTGCAGCCTGGTCTTTTACAAGAACTTTATTTACGTTAAAAGCGATATTCCCTCCAATTGAGAAGTTCACCTGACCAATTTTATTGTTGTAATTGATCGTAAACTCTGTCCCTTGGGCGCTCATAACACCATAATTCACGTCGGGTAGACTTGCTCCGATAATCGTGGGTGTTGAGACTAACCTGTTGGATAAAATATCCGTAGTTCGAGTGTACCATCCCTCAAGCGAGAAGGTTAAGTGATTATCCAACATTCCAAAATCTAATCCAAGGTTGAAATTGTGGTTTTTCTCCCATGTAATAAACGGATTCGGGACAACAGATGTACCTAAGGTTGCAAAAATGTCTGATCCTATACTCGTTTGTGAGCCTCCTGAAAAAGTATCGAGCCATTGCCATGGATTCGTTGTATCTGTACCCGTAATACCCCATGAACCTCTGATCTTTAATGAACTAATTACCGATTTTAGTGGTTCAAAAAACGATTCTTTGGATGCAATCCAAGCCGCCGAAACTGCAGGGAAGTTTCCCCACCGGTGATCAGGAGCAAATTTGTATGAACCATCCCGACGTATTGTTGCGCCAAGAATATACTTACCATCAAAATCATAATCAAGACGGCCAATCCACGATGCCATACCTGTCTGAGTTGTGATGTCGCCCTCGTTAGCTTGATTATTTACATCAGAACTTCCTCCACTGATCTGATTATACGATTCAAGAGCAAAACCCCTGCGATAAGCCTGAATATAACTTCCCTTTCCTCCACGGAACTCATAGCCTGCTAGTGCTGATATATTGTGCTTGCCAAAAGTATTGGCATATGTGATCTGATAATTTCCCTGATAACTATCGGCAGTTTGGTACTTTTCGGTTAGTTGCGAAAATGTATTGTTTCCATAAGCATTTCTTGTTTTCCAACCATTTGAAGCAGCATAGTTAAAATTATCAGTAGGGATATGCCGGTCATAAATAATGTTGTAGTAATAAGGTGATACATCCCAGTATTTGTCTTTCCCAAAAGAGTTGTTATACGCAAATTGCACATTTGCATTCAGTCCTTTGATTCCAGGGATACTGTATTTCAGCGATGCCCTTGGGTTAATGGAAGTTTTATTAAAGGCACTATAGCCTCCATCCTGAAACATTACCTTCGCTATGGTAGGATCTAATGGATATTTGACTCCATCGATTATCTTATAGTAAGGAGTTATTGAAGAACGCATCAGTAAACTACCAAAGCTTAGACCACTTCCTGAAACATCACCACCAGGGCGAGTATTTTTATCCCACGATGCTGAGATGCTGAAGTTGAATGTCAACCTGTTTGTAAATTTATTTTCAAGTTTTGCCAGAATGGTGTATTTCTCGTAATTGACCCCAAAAGTGGGTTGATCAGTCGTGTTCCAGCTTCCTGAAAGGAAATATTTTGATTTTTCAGTTCCACCACTTGCTGAAATATTGTGGTTTTTTGAACGGGGATTCGACCAGAACTCATCTAATGCATTATAGTCATGAGTTCTGAAATATTCTAGTTCGTTAGGCAAAAACCATTGACTTGCATTTGGAGCCAGTCCCAACATCTTACTATACATATTTAACGTCTTGGCATACTCATAAGCAGATTGCTTTTTAGCCAAAATAATAGGTGTATTTGACGAATAGGAGAATCCATAGTTGATCTTTACTTTACCTATTTCTCCCATCTTCGTGGTTACTAAAATAACCCCTTGACCAGCCTTCATTCCATAAATTGCCGAAGATGCGGCATCTTTGAGTATGCTCATACTTGCAATGTCATTTGGATTTAATGCCTGAAAAGCTACAACGTCCCTAATAACTCCATCAATCACATACAATATTCCTTCTCCGGTTTTCCACGAGGATGCTTCACGAATCTGAATTCCAGGATCAACTCCGGGCAGAGATGTACTGGCAGTAACCCTAACGTTGGTTGCCAGACCGGTAATTAATCCAAGTGGAGTTGTAACGGCTCCACGATCGGCTAATAATTTGGGCTGTACTGTTGCAATTGAACCGGTAAGTTTTTCCCTGGTCGTGGTCAACCCATAACCAACTGCTACAACTTCATTCAGTTGAACAGTTTCCTCTTTCATCACGATATTCAGCTTCGTTTTACCGTTAATAACAACCTCCTGGCTTCTCATTCCAACAAATGAAAACACCAGAATTTTAGCATCTGCAGGCAGCGTCATTAGGAATTTTCCATCATTATCGGTGGTAATACCTAAAGTCGTCCCTTTAATTACAATCGTTGCACCTGGTATTGGCTGACCATTTACATCGTTAACTGTCCCTGCGATTTCTCTTTTCTGTTGTTCTACAGGATTGATAACTGCAACTACATCTGCCCGTTTAATAACTACAGTGCGGTCATCTACCTCATACGTGAAGCCAAAAGGAACAATAACTTTGTCCAAAACTTCCTCAAGCTTGGCATCCTTCATGTCGATCGATACCTCCGGAATATCCTTCAGATTGTCTGAACGATACAGGAAATGAAAATCGCTTTGATCTTCAATCAATTTTAAAACCTCTGAAACGCTTGCATTCTCAACCTTTAAACGAAGAGAAGTTTGTTGTGAATAGACACTTGCTGAAACTTGCATTAGCCCAACAATCAAGAAAAATACGGTAATCCTCATCATAAAGAAGATTTTTTTCCACCCGCTGCTGCAGATGGCATTCCATCGTTTTTTTTTCATACTTTTGTACTGTTTTGTTTAAACCGTTTAGTAATTATTACTGAATGTAATGCGGGAGATGGTGCAAACATTTTCCGCATTTTGCTTTTTGTCTTTTTGCTATCTGATCGTTATTTTATTGTTTTCAACTATAAATGTCACCTCATTTGTTTTACCTATTTTCCTCAAAACTTCACCAAAATCTGCATATCGCTTCAAGTCGCCCGTAAACCTGAAATTTCTGAGTTCCTCCCTTGCAAAAATCACCTCCACATTGTACCATTTGGATAATGTTTTCATGATCTCACCCAGGTTTTGGTCATCAAAAACAAACCGACCATCTTTCCATGCTATGTATCGGTAAGGGTCAACTATTTTTTTCAGGATCTGAGCCTCAAGTTTATTGATCGAACTTTGTTCGTTTGGCGCAAGGTTCTGTTTAATTTCAGGCATATTTTTAAAACTTACCTCGACACTTCCGTTAACCAGGGTGGTATAAATAATTGGATCCTCTTTGTAGGAGGAAATATTGAACTCCGTCCCCAGAACTTTTACACTTTGCTCACCGGATTCAACAAAAAATGGTACTTTCTTATTATGCGCAACCATAAAAAATGCTTCGCCGCTAAGTTCAACACGCCTTTCTTTCCCGTTAAAATGGGCAGGATAACGCAGGACAGTTTCCGAATTAAGCCAGACTTTTGTCCCATCCTCCAGTTGCAGAAAAAACTCACCACCACGGGGTACACTCAGCGTATTGTATTTTACCTCCTTTGATCCATTTTTCTTCCCTGTGTAGAGAAGCTTGTCCCCTTCACCCTTAATTTCTGATCCCCCATCATTTAATAACAGATTCTTCGACGCTGTCAGATCATGAACTGAGCCGTCGGCAAGTGTTAGCATCGCTTTGTTGCTCCCCGGTTTAATCTGTTCGGCCTGTATTAAGGCCAAAGGGGCTATCTCCGTTTTATTGATTGGCAGGAAGTAATTTACAATAAGGAAAATTGCGATTACTGCCGCGGATAATGAAATTAACCAGGCTGTATGGTGAGAGGTGTTTATTTGTTCCCTGATATTAAGGTCTTTCCAGGCTTTTCCTGATTCTGTTTTAGTATTACCAAATATGCTACCCTCATGATAATATCTTACCGCGTTATCCATATACCTTTGATGAGCAGGACTTTCACTCAGCCATCCGGAGAGCAGTCTCTCTTCATCTTCAGTTATGGTATGATTTATCTTTTTCCAGATAATCTCAAAATCGATTATCGTTTGTACTTTTTGCATATTTGATGTGTTTGGTCACATGACACACCAAAAAATAAAAAGGGTGACAAACAATTAAAAAAAGTTAAAAAATAAATTTAATAGAAGTGGTGTCGACAAGAATTTTTCGAAGTTTTTCTTTTGCCCTTTGCAACTGGGTCTTTACTGTATTTTCCGAGATCTGATTTATTTGGGCAATCTCTGAAAGCTTTTTACCCTCCACGTATTTCAACCGGATGATTTCTGCCATGTGAACAGGTAATTGCGCTATGGCTTCATTTATCTTAAGCGTGATTTCAGGATCCAGCAGATCTTCATATTTTTCCTGGTTTATTAGGGCTTCGATGTAAAGCAGGTTATGCCTGTCGTGAATTTGAAGATCCCGCAGGTAATTTAAACATCTATTTTTGACAGATTGATAAAAATATGATTTTATCGATACTTCAAGATTGAGTTTTTGAGCATTCTCCCAGAAATAGATAAACAGTGTTTGTACAATGTCTTCACATTCCTGTTTGTCAAAAATATACCCTTCGGCAAATCTGACTAATTGTGGATAGTAATTACTGAACAATGCCTCGTAAACTTTCAGGTTTCGATTCTTTATTTCATTGAATAGTATTTTATCTTCGACTAGCATATCAGAATTAGTGCAAAAGAGTCTGGGTTTTCGACGGCTAAATTAGATTTTTTTTTAATCACATTGTATTTTTCGTTTATGTTGAGATGATTTAATTGTAATATCATCCAAAATTCTTCAAAAACGATATTGACTTCTCCTCCATTTATTTTCTCTGTTTTTCAAATTAGGAATGAACTTTTATTTTATATGATTTGTTTAAAGTCTACGGTAAAAAGAACAGTATTTTAATTTCGTAGACTGGAGTTTTCCAGAAAAAAGAATGATCATTCAGATATTGAATTTTTTACAACACGTAATTCCTTTTGTTAAATTCAAGGGATTACAAATTGTTTAATATTTTATTATATAGAGATTTAGGTTAATATGCACTTTCCTGGATTTCGATTAGTATCTTTAAAACAGGAAAAAAGGTTATTTGCAGATGAAAAATAAAAATATATTTGTAGTTTTAGCCACATCGTTTGTGTGGAACTTTCTTTCTTCATATCAAAATCTAAAACTTTAATTCTCGTGTATTAATTCTCCTTTTTATTTGATCTATTAATTTTCTGAGCTTATGATTGCCCAAATGAGAATCTTGATAATGGTGGTTTGTTTTTTTTTGGCTTTTGCATGTAATAATGTTGGTTCAAAAAAAAGTATCAAAGAAGTTAAGCCCCCTGTCGAAGTATATGCAAAATCTGTTGCTGTTGAATTATCCATTCAAGGGATGAGTTGTACCGGATGTGAACAAACCATCCAATCAGGGATCAGCAGTATTGATGGTGTCAAACAGGTAAAAGCTAATTATAAAAATGGCAAAGCATATGTTGAATTTATTCCTGGAATTGCTGATACTGTTCGTATGAAAGAGAAGATTACCTCAGCAGGATATACTCTTTCGGGGATTAAGACGATCCCACTTGATAGTCTTCGCTCAAAGCTGTAATAATCAGATTAAACACTACCCTTTATGAGTAATAATAATAAAAGTACCGGCCAGGATCATGTAAACCGGGAACAGGAAAATGGAAATTCCCGGCGTGCCTTTTTCAAAAATTTAGGATTGATTGGTGCAACAGCCGCTGCCGGCGGTGCTGCAATTTATAGTGGATACCAGTATGAACAATCGAAACCCAACCATGATTTTGTAAAAGTACTTACAGCAGACAACCGTCTCGTTGAGGTTCCACGTGATCAGATCAAAGATATCAAGGTTGATCACAGCACGTTGACAAAAAAAGGTAGGGAAGGACTAAAAGGGCATCGGTTTGTAATGGTCATCGACCTTGCCAAATGCCGGAATGCCAGACAGTGTATCGCTGCCTGTCAGGGAGCTCACCATTTGCGACCTCATGAATATCATATCAATACGTTGGTTATGCAGGAGTCGCAAAATACTGCCCCCTATTATATGCCTAAACCGTGTCAACACTGCGATAATCCCCCCTGCGTTGCCGTATGTCCTGTAGATGCGACATTTAAAAGGCAGGATGGTATTGTTCTGATCGATAATGAGCGATGCATTGGGTGCCGTTTTTGTATTGCTGCCTGTCCTTATTCCGCACGTCTTTTTCATTGGGAAGAACCCGTTATGGCTGAAAGTGACAAGGGGAAAGAGTATAATATTGAGCTGAATGTCCCACAACGGAAAGGAACAATTTCAAAATGCCTGTTCAGCTCTGACCGGTTAAGGGAAGGGAAATTGCCTTATTGTGTATCAGCTTGTCCAAATGGAGTTTATTATTTTGGAGATGAGAATCAGGATGCGGTCACTAATGGTACCACAAAAGAGACTTACCGGCTTAGTGAATTGCTTCGGACCAATGGTGGTTATCAGTTAATGCCCGAACTGGGGACGAAACCAAGGGTTTATTATCTTCCGCCCAAAAACAGATTATTTGAATTCAAGGATGATCGTGGTTTGCCACATAGTGAAAAATCGTAAATACGGATGATTTGCAGAGAGGCACAGCTGTGCATCATTACAGGTTGTCAAATAATTGAAAATTAATAGATTGAATTTATAAAACAATAATCAAAGACTATGGCATCAGAAGTAAATACCGACTTTTTGCACGACAAAAAACTCGATTCTATTGCAGCTGATATTTTAAGACCGGTGGGCATTACACCAGGATTTATAATCTGGATGGGGTTTCTGGGGGTCTCTCTTCTAGGTTGCATTTATGCATATTATATTCAGTTCGACAAAGGATTGATTGTTACTGGTTTGCGCGATTATGTGAGCTGGGGAATGTATATTGCCAATTTTGTATTTTTTGTAGCAACAAGCCTTGTCGGTATGCTAATCAGTTCTGTTCTTGGTCTGATCGGTTTTAAATGGGTGAAACCAATCGCAAGAATAGCCGAGATCATTGCTGTCGCCTTTGCGGCCATTGCCGGTCTTGTAATTGTATCCGACATGGGACGTCCCGAAAGATTACCCTTTGTTTTTATGTACGGTAGAATTCAGTCTCCAATTATATGGGATGTTACCGTAGTGACTACCTATATGGTTATTAGTTTATTGCTTTATTTTCTTCCGCTAATTCCGGATCTTGCGATCAGTAAGGGGCGCATCAGCCATACTCCTAAATGGCTTCAATCAACTTATGAAATACTTTCAGTTAATTGGAATCATACACCCCAACAATATAAAATTCTATTGAAAGCGGTCAGGATATTGTTGATCCTTATCATCCCTACTGCATTTGCAATTCATACTGTAACATCATGGCTTTTTGCCGTAACTCTGCGGCCGGGATGGGATAGCACAATCTTCGGACCCTACTTTTTAACAGGAGCTTTTGTTGCAGGTTCTGCTGCAGTTGTGATCATGATGTACTTTTTGCGGACAAATTATAAACTGGATAAGTACCTGACTAATTATCATTTCGATATGATGGGGAAACTCCTGGTGCTGGTATCCATTGTTTATTTGTACTTTAATATTAATGAGTATTTGCTGCCGGCGTTTAAAATGAAAACCGCAGAGGCTATTCATATACATGACCTATTTGTCGGGGAATATGCCTTTATGTTTTGGTGTGTTCAGCTTTTAGGTCTCATTATTCCTATAATCCTATTGCTGTTCAGGATCTTCCGGAAGCCTTTTTCAATGTTGGTAATTTCGATTTTTGTATTGGTTGCAGCATGGTTTAAACGGTATTTAATTGTGGTTCCTACCCAGGATCACCCATTCTTACCTAAACAATTCGTCCCTGATGCCTGGATGATTTATCATCCGACCGTTGTCGAATCAGCAATTACTGTGGGGACCCTGCTGCTGGTTATAATCATTATAACCATTCTGGTAAAATTATTCCCTGTAATTCCAATATGGGAAATGGCTGAAGAACAAACCGGAAATGATGAAAAACCACAAGAATAATCTATAAGATAAAACCAATGATTAAAAGATATTTATCCCTTCTGTTGATCCTGTTGATCTCGTTACCTTTATTGGCACAGGAATGGGTGGTACCCGCTGAAAATGAAGTGAAACTCAGCTCTTTTGCCTTCAGTGATTCAACACGCAAAGCCGGAGCTGAACTTTATAATACAAATTGTAAGTCCTGTCATGGTGATCCGGGGAAGAACAACGTCATTAAACTGGTCCCTTCGCCACCCGATCCTGCTTCCGGGAAAATGCAAAGCAATTCGGATGGTGCCATGCAATTTAAGATCGCACAGGGGCGTACCCCAATGCCATCGTTTAAAAATATACTCTCTGCCACCGACATTTGGCGCGTGATTTCCTATATCAGAAGTTTCAATAGTAAATATGTCCAAAAGACGGAAGTAAAAGCAGGAGGAGTTGCTGCTCAGAATGCCAGGATATCTATTGCCTGGCTGAAAGATAAAAATCAAATTCAGGCAGTGGTATCGGGTATAAAAGAGAAGGTAGTTCAGCCTGTAGCTGGTGCCGAGTTGAAATTGTTCGCAAAAAGATATTTTGGAAACCTGCCTATCGATGAACCCCGTAATACCGATTCTCAGGGGAAAGCGATCTTTAACTTTCCAAAAGATCTTCCCGGAGATTCCGCCGGTTTTGTCCAATTGATTGTAAAATTGACGGATGAAGCTGCATTTGGCGAAGCTGGGAAAGATACGACGCTTGCTGTTGGTGTTCCAACTTATCGTCCTCCGTTAAATGAGCCACGGGCGATTTGGAATGTCGTGTCAAAAGCCCCAATCTGGCTGTTGCTGGCCTATACATTTTCGGTACTTGCTGCATGGGGATTTATCATTTATGTGCTTCTACAGATCAGGGCAATTTATAGGTCAGGACTAAAAAAAGACCAGTAAATTGGAAATATTAAATTGGAAAAATATTTATAGAATGAGACGAATTTTGTTAGTGATTTTATTTAATGCTTTGATATTCAATATTCAGGCACAGCTACCTATTCAGAGGGAGGTTGAGATCGGTATTGTTGAGAAGCTTGGGGAAACGGTCCCGCTCGATTTGAAATTTCTCAATGAGAAAAACGATACCGTTACCCTCGGAAGCATGATTACCAAACCAACAATCCTATCCTTTGTCTATTTCGATTGTCCAGGGCTTTGTAGTCCATTGCTCGACGGTATAGCCGATGTGATCAGCCGAATGGATTTATCATTGGGAAAAGACTTCAACATCATCACCATCAGTTTTAATACGAAGGATACTCCTGAGAAAGCAAGACAGAAAAAACTCAACTTTGTCCAGAAGATTAAGGAGAAGGATCGTGCCAACTGGTTTTATCTGACAGGTGAATTAGGAAATATTCAGAAAATAACTGAAGCTGCCGGCTTTAGGTATAAACCAACGGGGCTCGATTTTGCCCATCCATCCACAATTATTATGCTTAGTCCGCAGGGGAAGATCACCCGATATCTGTATGGAGTTACCTATCTCCCGTTTGATGTAAAAATGGCTGTAGTGGAAGCTCAAAAAGGGCTGACCCGCCCTACCAGTTCCAAATTACTCGATTATTGTTTCGCCTACGATCCGCAAAGCAGGTCGTATACTTTACAAATTACCAAACTGATAGGTGCTTTTACACTTATTATAGGGCTGTTTTTTGTGGTTTACTTATTAATTTCTACCAGGAAAAAATCAACTAAAGTTATTAAAGAATGAACAACTCATCGCCTACTGTACCATTGAATTACCTTAACCACAAGAACGGCCTCTGGTCATGGCTTACATCAACCGACCATAAACGGATTGGTTTGCTATATCTTTATGCGATAACTATCTTTTTCTGTTCTGCTGCCGTTTTGGGATTATTGATGAAGATCGAGAAAATCGCTCCCGGCCAAACAATTATGACGGCTCAGACCTATAATGCCATGTTTACACTACATGGAATTATTATGATATTTATTGTTGTAATTCCCGGTCTTGCTGCTGTTTTCGGGAATATTCTACTTCCCATCATGATCGGAGCAAAGGATGTTGCTTTTCCAAAGCTTAATCTTTTTTCGTGGTATGTTTATATTACCGGAGCTTGTCTTGGACTTTATTCTCAGTTTGCCAACGGCCATTCACCCGATACCGGCTGGACATTTTACGTTCCCTATAGTGCCCAGGCATCTTCAAATGTGGTGATAGCGCTCACTGCAGCATTTACTCTTGGTTTTGCCTCCATCCTTACGGGACTAAATTTCATTGTGACCATACACCGGATGCGGGCTCCAGGGATGACATGGTTCAGAATGCCGCTCTTCCCATGGTCATTGTATGCAACCGCTTGGATACAGCTTCTTGCAACACCTATCGTTGGGATTACATTATTGATGGTGATCGCAGAGCGGACATTGCATATCGGTTTTTTTGACCCTTCGCTTGGAGGAGATCCCGTTTTATACCAGCACCTTTTCTGGATTTATTCGCATCCCGCCGTATATGTGATGATTTTGCCGGCTATGGGAGTTGTTACAGAGATATTTCCGACATTCAGCCAGAAGCCAGTTTTTGGATACGTTCCAATTGTATTTTCAAGTCTTGCGATTGCATTGGTGGGTTATTTTGTCTGGGGTCACCATATGTTCACCTCAGGCATGAGTTATGAATCACGATGGTTTTTCTCCTTTCTAACATTTATTGTCGCCATACCGAGTGCTATTAAGGTATTTAACTGGCTTTCAACCATGTATGGCGGATCTGTTGATCTTAAACCACCCCTTCTCTATGCCATCTCCTTTATTTTCCTGTTTACGATAGGGGGATTTACCGGTCTTACACTTGGTGCAGTGTCAACGAACATTCAAACACATAACACAGATTTTGTGGTTGCACACTTTCATTATATCATTTTTGGAGGTATGGGATTTGGTTTTTTTGCTGGGATGCATTATTGGTATCCTAAAATCTATGGCCGTATGTATAGCATAAAATGGGCGAATATTGCCTGGGTAATTCTCTTTACCGGATTCAATCTTCTCTATTTCCCCATGTTTATCATTGGACTTCAGGGAATGCCGAGACGTTATTTCGATTATGATCCTCAATTCCAGACCGGACAGATGATCTCTTCATTCGGAGCATTTATTCTCATTATAGGGCTCATAGGGATGATCTCCAACCTGGTTTATCATGTCCGTCGCGGGGCAATTGCTCCAGCTAATCCGTGGCATGGTGTTACCCTTGAGTGGCAGATCCCATCGCCGCCTCCACATGAGAATTTTGATGAGGTGCCAGTGATTACCCACGATCCTTATGTATTCGATAATCCATATACAAAATAAAACCAAGGATTTATGTCGACAATTGAACACAGCGATCACATTGATAGTGAAACCGGAAAGTTGGGGATGTGGTTATTTCTCTTTACTGAACTTTTCCTTTTCGGCGGACTTTTTATCGTATATGCGGTGATGAGGTCCAAGTATTCGGCCGATTTTCATGAAGCCGCACTTGAACTAAATACTTTTATTGGTGCAACCAATACGGTTGTGCTGCTTGTAAGTAGTATGACTGTGGCCATGTCGCTGACAGCCATTCAAAGGAAACAGCCTAACCTGGCAATTGGATTGATATTTATCACGCTGCTTTTGGCCGGAGTATTTATGATTAATAAATATTTTGAATGGGGACATAAGTTCTCACTTCACCTTTATCCTGGATCAGATGTGATGAGAAATCTTCCTCACGGGCAGATCATGTTTTTTGGTCTTTACTATATGATGACCGGCTTGCATGCCCTACACGTACTCATCGGAGGAATTTTGCTGACAATCGTAATGTTTAGAATAAAATCAGGGAAGATTAACCATGAACACTTCCTTTTACAGGAAAACGGCGCCCTTTACTGGCATCTGGTCGATTTGATCTGGATTTTTCTCTTCCCATTACTTTACCTCATCACCTAAACTCAGTAAACTGTATTATAGATTATTCCCGGCTTGAAATATCGAAGTTCTTACAAGGAAATAATTAGAAATACAATCGAAATTAAGTGAAATACATTAATGATTATTAATTGATTTACAAAGCCTTAATTGAATGAAGAACCACGATAACCATATAACAAGCTATACGATGAACGGTATAGTATTGCTTATTCTGTTGTTGCTTACCTCAGTAACTATTTTAGCGATAAAGTTTCATTTTGGGGCGTTTACAGTGGCTGTTGCACTATTAATCGCATGTGTTAAAGCAGCCATCGTTCTTACCTATTTTATGCACCTCAAATTCGAAAATCTCCTTCTTCGAATAATGGTTGGGGGAGTATTTCTCCTTTTTGCAATAGTTGTTGTGATCACATTTATTGATTATTATTTCAGATAATTCCCTATCTTATGGAAACAGTGTTCTCTGGAGCATCCAATTTAGCCGGAGCGGTTGACCGGGCATTTATTTTCATCTTTTCAATCGCTTTTTTGTTTACGATCGGTATCACCGTGTTAATGATTTACATCCTGGTCCATTTCTCCAGGAAAAAGGTGAAAAAACCTGCCCAGTTTACGGGTAATACCACATTGGAGGTTACCTGGACGGTGATCCCGCTGATCATTGTTTTACTGATGTTTTATTATGGATGGGTCGGATTTTCTCCAATGCGAAAGGTTCCGGCCAATGCAATGCAGATAAAGGCGATAGGACGGATGTGGGCCTGGAGCTTTGATTATGGAAACGGAAAGATTTCAAATGAACTTGTCGTTCCTTTAAACAGGAACATCAAGATGAACCTTGTTTCAGTTGATGTTAATCACAGTTTGTTTATTCCAGCATTCCGTGTGAAGGAGGATGTGATACCAGGATATGATAATTATCTTTGGTTCAGACCTATATCAAAAGGTAAGTTTGATGTTTTCTGCTCCGAATATTGTGGTTTGGCACACTCCGCTATGACAGCCAAAGCAATTGTTGTCGATAGTCTCGATTTTGAGAAATGGCTGGCAGAACTTAAAGTTACCGGTAATGCCCCTGATCACCCGGGTCTGGCGATCATCAAAGCGAATGCATGTCTTACCTGCCATTCACTCGATGGAACTAAAATTATTGGACCTTCATTTAAGGGACTTTATGGAACCAAACGGGTTGTAATCACCGATCAGGGAGAAAAAGAGGTTGAGGCGAATGACGACTACATCAAAAGATCGGTAATGGATCCAAATGCAGAGGTCGTCAAAGGGTTTAACAAAGGGTTGATGCAACCCTATAAAAATGTAATCAAGGCTGAAGATCTTGATAAAATTGTAGATTTTTTCAAAACATCAGGTGAACAAAAATAAATTTTCACAAACGTTTGGGATAGTGGTGAGGCTGTCAAGGATAAGGCTCTCTTTAATGGTCTCCTTTTCGGCTGTTACAGGGTATTTTCTGACAGGGAGCTCAACTACGATTGCCGTGTTGTTTCTCTTTGCCGGTGTTTTCTTTTTGGCGGCGGGCACTACCGTTCTTAACCAGATTCAGGAATGCCGGCGCGACGGTATGATGCAAAGGACCAAAAGCAGGCCAATTCCATCAGGAGAGATATCGGTGCGATCTGCTTCGCTGGTGGCAGCTCTGTTGCTCTTAGGGGGTGCTGTATTGCTTAGTTTTAATGGTTGGTTACCTATGTTTTTGGGGTTGCTTAATATTGTATTTTACAACCTGATTTATACGCCGTTAAAAACTCGTAGCTGGCTTGCAATTGTTCCTGGTGCTGTGGTTGGCGGTGTCCCTCCCTTGATTGGCTGGACGTCGGCAGGGTTTTATATTTTTCATCCTAATGCAATATTTATAGCCATTTTTGTTTTCCTCTGGCAAATACCCCATTTTTGGCTGTTAATGATCAAATACGGTAAGGAGTACGAAATGGCCGGATTCTCCTCTATTTCAAAACGGCTCACTGAAAGGCAGATCAAATCGGTGGTCTTTTACTGGGGTGTTATTACGTCACTTTTTCTTATGTTGTTCCCGTTATTTGGATTTAGTTTTAAACCCATTTTACTTACCCTTATGGTCGGGATGAATTTTGGATTTATTCTGCTGTTTCACAGGTTTCTTTTCGGAGCCAAAAATTCAAAATCAATCTATAAGGCTTTTATTCTGATTAACAGCTATGCCCTGGTGGTATTTATATTTCTGGTAATTAATGCAATGACATCTTAAAAATTCAGGTAGTTGAATATCTTATAAAAGATTAAAGAGCCATAGAATAAGGTCAAAAAGGTTATGGGGTGTTAGATCTGTTTTATGAGACTACTAAGGTTAAATGGATGTAAGGTTTTTTGGATTTTCGAACCTTGATTCAAAATAAGCATTACCACGCTAATATGTGAAGATTCCCAACCTTAATCCCTGGTTGATTAAACTGGAAAACATACAGTTTCAGGAGCCTGGCTCCTGAAAAACATTACCCATCTTTAATATCGATCAGATTCGCCGCACTTATGATTTTGTTAAATAAAATCAACCAATTTTAGCAACTGATTTCAAGTACTTCATAATCTTCCAATACCGGCAATATCATCGAAATTGAATTTCCCTTATCGGTGAATTTTAAATTTTCCCGGGAACAAAGTGCTTTCACGCTTTTTACCCTTTCCTTAAAGTGAATCTCGATTTTAATATTTTGACAGGGAATGATTCTTTGGATAGGTCTTCTCATCTCGGAAGTGAAATTGATCAGATATACAAATATCGAAGTCTCCTTTTTTTGCACATTCACCTCTACGGATGAAGGGGCGTTGTTCAGCCATACAAATGGGTTGGTCAATTCATTTACAACATTGGAAAGAATCTGATAATAATCAGGGAAATGGAATTTGTTCAATGAACCTCCGAATGTGCCGGCCAGGTAAGTTGATCTTCCTTTCCCAAAGGTGTTCTCTATAATGAAAGGAGATGTGGTAACCTCAGGACTTCCGGCATAACTTCCCGCAAGTGGTTTACAGAATACAACCGGGACTTTTGCTTTTGCCTTCAATTTCAAACCATGGGTGGGTGCAATAATAAAGTCATTTCTGATTTCTTTAAGAGCAAAGTGTTTATTATCTGTTGGATAGACGTAGTCCCAGTTAAGCGGACCGAAAATGGCTCCTGAATTTTCTATCCCAAAAACATCGCTTAGTTCAAAATTGTCAAGTTTTTCCCCATTTTCTTTATAGAGTGATGTTTCAAAAGTGGAGATAATATTTCCACCCCCCTCTACAAATTCCCTGATTTTATCTGCTTCCTTTTTACTCAGACAAGTTGAGTTAGGAAGAATTATTAATTCATATTTATAAAGATTACCTAACAGGGCCTCTTCATCGATAACGTCAAAAGGGAAGTGCCCCCTTGAAAGTCCGTCATAGAATCCATAAAATTCACCTTCCGTATTTCCGGCTTTATCGGTTTTGTTTTCTTTAGTAAAGTCGGTGAGTGGAACTGGAGAACCACTGTAGTGATCACCAGCACTCTGTGGCCACACCAGCGCTATTTTGGCCATGGATTTTGTCTTGAAAAAAGGATCCGGATGCTCTTTAATTAATTTATTGAATCTCCTGATAACCTCCATCTCTTCCTTTTTTATATGGGACTTACCCGTTATCGCAAGCCATACATTTGCCTGATGGGTAATGGTCTGACTATATAGAATACTCATTTCTCCACCAGGGAGTGATGAAAATGACCATGGACATTGTTTTGCAGCATCAAATACAACTGTTGGTTTTCCGTCTGCCTGAGTTTCCAATAACTTTGCCACTGCCCCCGGTTTGTAAATTGATTCTTTCAGTTCACCATACAAGAATCCTCCCTCAGCACCCAGAATGTCGGTCTCTTTTATAATCTTTCTGTTGACCCTCCCCGTAGGCCAGGAAGGAGCCAACGTATTTCCATTCATATAGAGCAGAATCTGCGGATTAATATCCTTTAAAATCCTGTTTGAATCACTCAAAAACCGGGCTATACTATCAGACTGAAATTCAATTAGCTCATTCCATGCAACCGTATCTTGTTTCGATGACCCATCTTTTTTGGAAGGGATATCCTTTTGATATTTCTCCTTAAATAATTTTTTACAAGATTCGCAATGGCAGGTGCCGGAAAAGAATATCGGACCGTCATAAAAAATTCCATCAATGGAACTCGAAGCAAGTTTTCGCAAAGTCCGGAAAACCTCTTCTCTCCACAAACTATTGATACAGAATGAAGAATCCACATTATACACATCCTCTATCGGATTTCCATCATCCTTTATTTGCTGCCATTCACGATGATTCCGAGCATAAGAAATTTCTATCGCATGAACATTATAATAAACGATCACCTTGATGTTACTTCGTCGTGCTTCAGTTAGATAATCTTTTAGAGAAGTGAAGTTGACTTTTGCTCCTCCAAAAAGATTATGAGCATCCAAAAATGAAGTTCCGGGAGATGTTTCAGTAAATCTGGTCAGATGTTCCATATTGGCCCCTAGATCCTTTAAAAGCTCAAACTTCTCCCCAAATTCGTATCCCTCTTCCAATTCGACAATTCTTAAAGGTTCTTTTTCCCACCACTTCGTTTCCGGTAATTTATTTTCCACATCCGTGAAAATTCCGTCTGGGTCTCCCTCACTATAAATACCTGCAAAGCCTTTAACCAACTCATCTCCTGATGTTATTTTTTCGAAGGGTGTTATAACGGAACCAGGAATTACCATAAATCCTGAAGCCATAGTTGCGGAGGTTCCAATAAACGACCTGCGACTAATCTTAGTTGAATTCTTTGTCATCCCTAATTGTTTGATATTAGATTTTCTTCCTCTTTGGGGGTCAATTGCTGTACAATTTTAAATTCCGAAAGAAACTCTCCTGCAATTACCCTTAAAACGGTATAAACAGGTATACCCAATATCATTCCCGGAATGCCTGCTATACTTCCGGCCATCATAATCACAAAAAATACTTCCAGTGGATGGGCCTTTATACTACTCGAATAGATGACCGTCTGGATAATCATATTGTCGATAAACTGGACAACCAATACGACAACCAGTATCCAGAACATCAGCGGAAGAGTTACTTCGGTGAAGCTTGAATTCAAATTATTTGCCACTGCAACAACAAGTCCGAAAACCCCTCCAATCCAAGGACCGATATAAGGGATTACATTGAGAATTCCGGCAAAAACACCTACCACTACCGCATGTCCAAAGCCCAATCCTGCAAAACTGAAACCCATTATTGACAAGATCATTACTCCCAATACTTCCAGTAACATGCCTATCATATAGCGTTTTAGCAGATTTCCAACCTTATCCATGACTTTCGAAACGCGGTCTTCGTAATTTACAGGGGCTAAAACAAGAATCCAATTTCTAAAGAGATTCTCTTCCTTGAGAAAATAAAAGAGGATAAACGAGACTGAAAAGACCATCAGGAAAATATTTCCCAGCACAGTAGTAACTGAATCAAACAGGTTGCTAACCTGATCAATATTAAGTAATCCTTTTAATTGCGTTTCAAGGTAGGTTTCCATGTTACTCCCTTGGGGAATGTTTGGGGCAAATTGAGGAAAATTAACCTTTAACTGGGCAAGGGCATTGTTCATATAAGTGATCACCTCAGACACATTAATGGTGGATAGCTGGTTAACTTCTGATACGACCATAGGTATAAGAAACCCGAAAAAGGATATAATCCCGAACCAGAGGGTAAGCAAAGTAAGACCGGCAGCGCCTGATTTACTCATCTGGAACTTCCGGATCCTGATCTGCTGATATTTTCTAACTAAAGGACGTCCGACCAATGCCAATACAGCCGCTATCAGAATATAGGTGATGATATAGCTGAAATAGTAAACTAGAAATCCGAAAAGTACTATAGACAAGGCAATTATGATATTCCTAATTCTTTGGTCCATCTGAAAGGTAATTAAGTTTATCAAACATACAGTTTTTTTTTAAATTTGCGTTTATGACATTTCAGAAAAACCATCAGCTGATTGCCGAAAAACTTGGCATCAGCATCAGGCAAATAGCCAATACAATTACCCTTCTTGACGAGGGGGCAACGGTTCCGTTTATCTCACGTTACCGGAAAGAGATGACGGGAAGCCTTGATGAGGTAGCTATAGGTAACATTAAAGAGGCGAAGGAGCAGTATGAGGAGCTGGATAAACGAAAGGTGACCATCCTTAAGACGATCAGCGAACAGGATCTTCTGACTCCTGAATTACAGTCGAAGATTGAACAGTGTTATGATCTGAATGATCTGGAGGATATTTACCTTCCATTTAAGCCCAAACGACGTACCCGTGGTACTGTTGCCCGTGAGAAAGGGCTTGAGCCGCTAGCCACATTGATTTTTAAACAGTACGAATCAGATCCCGAAAACCGCGCACTTCAATACCTGAATGATGCAGTTGCTGATGTTGAAGAAGCCCTGGCCGGGGCACGAGATATTATTGCGGAGTGGATCAACGAAAATCAGAACGCTCGAAATATCGTGAGGAATCTTTTTGCCCGTGATGCGGTAATCTCGTCACGCGTAGTAAAAGGGAAGGAGGAGGAGGGGATAAAATTTCGCGATTACTTCGATTCTTCCGAGCCACTCAGGCGTTGTCCGTCACACCGTTTGTTGGCTATGCGTCGCGGTGAAAAAGAGGGATTTCTAAAATTGGGTGTTGCTCCCGATGAAGAGAAAGCCATTGATGCCCTGAATCGTTATTTTGTGAAAGGGCGCAATGAATGCGGAGAACAAGTATCGCAAGCCGTGAAAGAGAGCTATAAAAGATTACTTGCACCATCAATTGAAACCGAATTTTTTGGCATGTCGAAAGGGCAGGCTGATGCTGAGGCAATAAGGGTATTTGCCGAGAATCTGAGGCAGCTGCTTCTGGCTCCTCCGCTAGGGCAAAAGCGGGTTTTAGCACTCGATCCCGGCTTCAGAACCGGATGTAAGCTGGTGTGCCTCGATGCCCAGGGAAACCTGATTCATAACGAAACAATCTATCCTCATCAGCCTCAGTCAGAGGTGAGTCAGTCGATTCGCAAAGTGTCGGCCCTGGTAAGTACCTATAAGATTGATGCAATTGCAATTGGTGATGGTACCGCGAGCCGCGAGACTGAGACCTTTATCAAAAAAATCGCATTTGACCGCCCATTGCAGGTTTTTATGGTGAGTGAAGACGGGGCTTCGATCTATTCCGCCTCGAAAGTGGCCAGGGATGAATTTCCTCAATATGATGTAACGGTTCGGGGTTCAGTTTCCATTGGCCGTCGTTTAATGGATCCATTGGCTGAACTGGTAAAGATTGAAGCCAAATCAATAGGCGTAGGTCAATATCAGCACGATGTGGATCAGAAACTGCTTCAGAAAGGGCTCGATACGGTTGTTGAATCGTGTGTGAACCTTGTTGGAGTAAATGTCAACACCGCAAGCAGCCATCTGCTTAACTTCGTATCCGGACTTGGTCCCTTACTTGCAAAGAATATTGTCGACTACCGAAAAGAGAATGGTCCTTTTACAACCCGTACCGAACTGAAGAAAGTTCCCAGGATGGGTCCCAAAGCGTTTGAGCAGTGTGCCGGATTTCTACGTATTCCTGGTGGCGCCAACCCACTTGATAATTCAGCTGTTCATCCCGAACGATATGCACTGGTGGGCAAGATTGCTGCTGACCGGAAATGTAAGGTGGAGGAGCTCATTGGTCTTGAAAGTATTAAAAAAGAGATTGTTGCTGAAAGATATTTGAGTGACGAGGTTGGTCTCCCAACTTTGAATGATATTTTGGCAGAACTGGCTAAACCGGGGCTCGATCCACGATCAGGAATCAAAGTCTTCGAATTCTCCGACGGGGTTTATTCGATGAAAGATTTAATTGTCGGAATGGTGCTTCCCGGAATTGTTACAAATATTACCCGGTTTGGTGCCTTTGTTGATGTTGGCGTAAAACAGGATGGACTGGTGCATATAAGTGAACTTGCCAACCGCTATATCAGCGATCCGGCTGAAGTGGTCAAATTGCATCAGCATGTAAAAGTAAAAGTACTCGAAGTTGATATCCCCCGGAAACGGATTGCCTTTTCGATGAAGCAGGCGGAGTAATTTTATTCGCCTACTTTAATTTAATTACGACACCTGCATTCACTCCCAACCAGGTAGATGCGCTACCCTCTGATGTTACATAATGATACTTCAAATTTGCACAAAAAGATAGCTGACCGTTAATCCGGCATAAAAGACCACCTGTTGGGGCAAAACCGAAATATATTTTTGATTCCGATTCACTGATTCCCATATATTCGACCTTTGCTCCAAAACTGTAAGCTCCGATATCGGCGCCCACATATGGTCTCACTTTTTGTGAGCTGAAGTAGTATTCGAACAATCCGGTAATCGGGACTATTGAAAATGACACCCCCTCGGCATCTGTTTTAAATCTGGAATACCCCAGGTTTAATCCGAAGGCGATATCCTCTTTTACAAAGTATTTACCTACAACATTTAATCCATATCCGGTCTTTGTCCCATTCCCTAAATCACCGGTTGGGATTTGCGCACCAACAGTAACCCCAAGTTCCACCTGTGCCTGTGAGATGCTGAATATTAACGACATTGCTGATATAAGTAAAATTGATTTCATTTTGGCTGGATTTAAAATCGTTCTCTCTCACCTGAATATTGACTCATCCTTTTAATTAGTGCATTGCGGGGCTCTGCTTTATCATCAAAACATATAGGTATTCAAGGCAATAATCTTTTATGTTTTAAAGCTGCAAGGACATCATAAAAAGTCGGTATGTCCCAATTTCGTCCGGGTAGTGGCAAAAATCTGATCTTAATTCAGAATCTGAAATTAAGATTCCGATTTTTTATCCAGAAGAAGAATATCGTTGACCATGATCTCGGTGATAAAATGGGTCTCTCCGTTTTTATCCTCATAGGAGTGATTGGTCAGTTTTCCTTCGATGGCCACTTCTGTCCCTTTCTTTAAATATTTTTCGGCAATCTCAGCCTGCTTTCCCCAGGCGACCAGTTTATGCCAGGTGGTTTCTGACTTTTTGTTGCCATTATGATCCCGGAAGTTTTCATTGGTGGCTACGGAGAAATTGGCTACCGATTTTTCCCCTTCCAGTTTTTTAATTTTGGGATTGTCACCCAGGTAGCCGATAAGTCTGACACTGTTTCTTAAAGCGTTCATGGTCTCTGATTTTAAAATTTAACAAAAAAAGGAAATTACGATCTAAGATAATCCGGCGTTTCGCTGAAGTCGTATATTAAACGGATACTTCCGTTTACAACCGGCAATAACCGATTATATCCGGTTATATTCGGATATGAGATTGATTATCAAAAAGAAGACCCGCTGAATTTCAGCGGGTCTTCTTTTTGATCTATTAGGTATATTTTTTTTAAACCGGATTTTCTGTCTCTTCGATCGGATTCGCAATATCTTTATCGACCAAAATTCGACCGCAATATTCACAAACGATAATTTTCTTTCTTGAAGCAATATCAAGTTGACGTTGTGGCGGAATTTTATTGAAACAACCGCCGCAGGCATCACGTTGTACCGTTACTACCGAAAGGCCATTTCGCGCATTTTTGCGGATTCGGTTAAATGCCATCACCAGACGGTCTTCAATCAGACTCTCGATTTTGGTCACTTTACTTTTCAGTTTCTCTTCCTCTACTGCAGTTTCAGCAGTGATCTCCTGCAACTCTTTTTTCTTCCTGATCAGATCTTCTTCACGCTCTTTAAAAAGTTTCTCTGAGGCTTCAGCGGCATCCGTTTTGGTCTTAATATCCTGAGTAAACTCGCGGATCTTCTTTTCGGAAAGCTCAATTTCGAGGGTCTGAAACTCAATTTCTTTCGAAAGGGAATCAAACTCACGATTATTCCGGACGTTTTCCTGCTGTTCCTTGTATTTTTCGATTTTGGCCTTCGAATCTTTTATTTCAGTTTTTTTATTCCCGATGGCCAGATTCAGACTTTTAAGTTCTTCACTATAATTGGCAAGGCGGGTTTTCAGCCCAACGATTTCGTCCTCCAAATCCTGCACTTCCAATGGGAGCTCACCACGTAAAGTGTTAATTTTATCTATCTCTGATGCAACAGTTTGGAGCTCATAAAGCATCTTCAGCTTCTCCTGGACAGAAACCTCTTTTCCGTCGGTTGATTTGATATTATTTATTGGCATATTCTGAAATTTACAATGTTGTTACCTCTGACAAAGATACAATACCGGGTTCGTTTTTACTTCCGATAAACGGAGTGCAAAGTTAGGAAATTTTTTTATAAGTATTTCATAAAAAAGCTCCTTCGTGAATTGTTCGCTTTCGTAGTGCCCAATGTCAGCAACAACTATTTTTTCTTCTGCATCGAAGAATTCGTGGTATTTCATATCAGCGGTGACGAAGATGTCAACTCCGGCTGAAATAGCTGCAGGAAGCAGAAAGCTTCCTGAACCACCGCAGACCGCCACTCTTCTTATCGGTTTTCCTAATAAATAGGTGTGTCTTATTGATTTACATCCGAAAATATCAAGGAGTCGTGATAGGAAATCAATCTCATTTTCGGCTCCGGGTAATTCCCCGATCATCCCTGAGCCAACTTCAGAAAACGTATTGGCCAGTGGATAAACGTCGTACGCCACCTCTTCGTAGGGATGGGTTTTTAACAAAGCATTGACTATTTTATTTTTCAGATGTCTTGGGAAAATCGTTTCAAACCTCGCTTCTTTCTCAAAGTGAAACTCTCCCGGTTCCCCAATATAGGGATTTGTCTCTTCTCCTCCCCTGAAGGTACCTGTTCCGTCAGTGCTAAAACTGCATTTATCGTATTTCCCGATATTTCCGGCACCCGCTTCGAAAAGGGCATCACGTACCTTTTCCAGGTGATCTTCCGGAATAAATGTGACCAGTTTAACCAACTGTTCTTTCATTGGTGCAAGGATACTGAGATTGGTCAACCCTATTTTTTCGCAAATCTTCGTATTCACACCTCCTGTTATGCTGTCAAGATTGGTGTGTGAAGCATAAATGGCAATATCATTTTTTATTGCTTTAATCACACACCGCTCGACATAGGAATTACCATTCAGCTTTTTTACCCCTTTGAACAGGATAGGATGATGTGCGATAATCAGTTCGCATCCGGTTTCAATCGCTTCATCAATTACCGATTCTGTAATGTCAAGTGTGAGAAGGGCTCCTGTAATTATTGCTTCAGAATCACCTATGATCAGCCCTGCATTATCATACGATTCCTGATATGAAGTTGGAGCGAACGATTCAAGATAACTTATAATCTCCCTGATGGTCATGATGACTAAAATTATTTGGTGATGAAAGTTTGAGCAGGTAAACGAAACAGGATGAAAAGGTTAAATGATCACAAAGTTTCCTTTATTTCAAGGAGATAGCTTTTGATCTGTTGAAGTTTTTGTACGATTTCAAAGGTGTTTTCTGTCTCCGTCTTGTTTTCCTTGATTTTTGTCTTTGCCCCTTTGAGTGTCATTCCCCGTTCTTTAACCAAGTGATTGATCAACGAAAGGTGATTAATATCTTCCAGGGTATAAAACCGATCACCTTTTTTATTCTTAAAAGGTTGGATGGTATCGAAAGTTTTTTCCCAGAAACGCAAGGTAGATGGGGCAAGCCCAAACTTTTCGGAGACTTCGCCGATGGAGTAATAAAGCTTCTCTGATTTCGGTTCCTTGAATGCCACGGTAGATAGATTTTAGTCGAAACTTTGTCCCATATTTGAGGAAATAGCTATCATCTTTTCGTATTCAGCAGGTGAAAGATCCTGGAAATAATAGTTCTGAGGATTCACTTTTACCCCGTTTTTGCTTACTTCATAATGGAGATGGGGTGCTGTAGATGTCCCGGTGCTGCCAACAAATCCGATCACATCACCCCTGTTCACCTTTTGTCCAACCTGAACATTCAACCGGCTTAAATGGGCATAATAGGTCTCGTAGCCATAACCATGGTCAATCACAACCGTATTGCCATAACCTATTTCCCGTCCTGCTGATTTAACAACGCCAATACCCGTTGCAAAGACCTCTGTGCCAATTGCTGCGGTAAAGTCCATCCCATAATGAAACCGGAGTATCTTGTAGATCGGATGCATCCGCATTCCCCACCCGGATGCTGTCCGTTTGAGGTCATTATTTGAAACAGGCATGATTGATGGCATACTGGCAATCATCTTCTCTTTGTTCATTGCCATTTTGGCTACTTCGTCGTATGATTTGGCCTGAACAAAAACCTGTTTGGAGAGAATATCCAGTTTCCGTGTTGTATTTATTATCAACTCCGAATTATCCATCTCTTCAAGCTTTGAATAGCGGTTGGCTCCTCCAAAACCAGCCATCCTCACTGAAGAGGGGATAGGTTCAGCCTCAAAAATTACACGGTAAATATTGTCATCCCTATTCTGAATATCTTCTAATACCTTTGAGATTTTCTCAAAGTCCTTATTCATCAGGTTGTACTGTGAAAGCAATTGTTCATTTTGTCTCCTGAGTCGTTTCGTTTGTGGTGGATCAAAAAACTGGAGGAAAATAAAGAAGAAGATCACTCCGGAGACCAGACCAGTTGACAAATATCCAAGTATCCGTTTCACCAGCGTCTTGATGTTCCGTTCTATTTCATCAAAGCTTAGGGTATCGGGATTGAATCTGTAATTGGTTTTACCCATCTTAACTCTTTTTTATTTTATTTCTGTATGGCCAAAATTAACGAAATAATCTAATTTTGCAACGTTTTAGGAAAATTCTTCCTTAGCGACAGAGCGCAAAACTATTAAAAAACTTCATTTTGTATGCTCATTTTCCTTTTTTAGGATGATTTTAAAGGTTTTTAACAAATATTTTTTATGAATTCAAAACAGATTCGTCAAACGTTTCTCGACTTTTTTGCCTCTAAAGAGCATGCAATTGTACCATCGGCACCTATGGTTGTTAAAAATGACCCGACCCTGATGTTTACCAACGCAGGAATGAACCAATTCAAAGATATATTCCTGGGAAATTCGCCCGCGAAGAGTCCACGTGTTGCTGATACTCAAAAATGCCTGAGGGTTTCGGGAAAGCATAATGACCTCGAGGAGGTGGGGCACGATACCTATCATCATACGATGTTCGAGATGCTTGGAAATTGGTCGTTTGGCAACTATTTCAAGAAAGAGGCGATTGACTGGGCGTGGGAATTGCTGGTCAATATTTATAAGATCCCTGTAAATAAACTTTATGTAACCGTTTTTGAAGGTGATGAAAAGGATGGCGTACCGATGGATACTGAAGCACACGGATTTTGGCTTAAATATCTCCCCGAAGAGCGGATTCTGAAAGGGAATAAAAAGGATAATTTTTGGGAAATGGGTGACTCGGGCCCATGTGGTCCATGCTCCGAAATACATGTGGATATCCGTAATGAAGAGGAAAAGGCCAGGATAAATGGACGTGATTTGGTTAATGAAGGTCATCCACAGGTAATTGAGATCTGGAACCTCGTTTTTATACAATTTAACCGTAAAGCAAATGGAGAGCTCGAAGAGCTGCCTGCCAAGCATGTCGACACAGGAATGGGATTTGAACGTCTTTGCATGGTTATTCAGGAAAAGCAATCCAACTACGATACCGATGTTTTTCAAAGTGTGATTACCCAAATCGCTTACCTTGCCGGTAAGAAATACGGAACGGATGAAAAGGCGGATATTGCTATGCGAGTGATCGCTGACCACCTGCGCGCCATCTCGTTTGCGATCACCGATGGACAGCTCCCTTCAAACAACAAGGCCGGTTATGTAATCCGCAGGATATTGCGCCGTGCAGTTCGTTATGGATATACCTTTCTCGATTTCAGAAAACCCTTTATTCATCAGCTGGTTAAAGTTCTGGCTGAGAAGATGGGTGATGCCTTCCCTGAACTGGTCAAACAACAGGAACTTGTTGTCAATGTCATTCGCGAAGAGGAGGATTCTTTCCTCCGTACCCTTGAAACCGGTATAAGGATGCTCGATAATATCATCGACGATACAAAAAGAAAAAAAGGAACAGAGGTGAGTGGTAATGTAGCCTTTGAACTTTATGATACCTTCGGTTTCCCGCTGGATCTCACTGAATTGATCCTTCGGGAACAGGGGCTCACGGTGAATCGCGAAGAGTTTGAACGTGCGATGGATGCGCAGAAAAACCGTTCCCGAAGTGTATCGCAGCTCGAAACCGGCGACTGGATTGAGCTGCAGCAGGCCGAAGGGGATGGATTTGTAGGATACGACACCCTTGAGGCGAATGTTAAAATTAACCGGTACCGGAAAGTAAAAGGTAAAAAGGGTGAATTCTTTCAATTAGTTTTTAATACAACCCCATTTTATGCAGAATCGGGAGGTCAGGTTGGTGATTCCGGAACACTTGAAGTAGATGGAAATAAAGTTGAAATCTTTGATACCGTTAAAGAAAACAACCTTACCGTTCACCTCTCAAGGGTACTTCCGAAGAACCCTGAAGCAACATTTAAGGCAGTAGTGAATGTAAAAAACCGAAGACTCACAGAGAATAATCATACAGCAACTCATCTGCTTGATCATGCCCTGCGCGAAATTCTTGGAAAACATATCGAACAGAAAGGTTCGCTGGTATCACCCGATTCACTTCGTTTTGACTTTAACCATTTCCAAAAGGTGACCGATGAAGAGTTGACTCTGATTCAACGTCGTGTTAATCAGTTGATAAGGGCTAATGCCAGGCGTGATGAACATCGTGAAGTTCCGATTGCCGAAGCCGAATCAATGGGAGCAATTGCTTTATTCGGAGAGAAATATGGCGAGCAGGTGAGGGTTATCAGGTTCGGTGATTCTGTTGAATTATGTGGCGGTACACATGTTGAAGCGACAGGCGCCATCGGTCAGTTTATTATTCTTTCCGAAGGGTCCATTTCAGCGGGTGTTCGCAGGATTGAAGCGATCACGGCAGATAAAGCAGAGGAATATATTGAGCGGAATTTAAAAACGGTTAAAGAAGTTTCCTCCTTGTTCAATAATCCTTCAGATCTGAAAGGTGCGGCAATAGAGCTATTTGCTAAATATCAATTGCTAACAAAGCAGGTCGAAGCATTTGAAAAAGAGAGCGCCGGTAAATTAAAAAAGGAACTCCTGCTTCAGGTAGAACCAATCAACGGAATCAACTTTCTTGCTCAACAGGTCAAAGTTGATAATGCTGCAATAATCAAGGATATCGCTTTCCAACTCAAAGGTGAGGTGGAGAATCTGTTTCTGGTTTTGGCTGCTGAAATTGATGGAAAGGCTAATATTCATGTTATGATCGCCGATAATCTGGTGAAAGAACGTGGGTTAAATGCGGGGGCTGTCATTCGTGATCTTGCTAAAGCGGTAAATGGCAGTGGTGGAGGTCAGCCGTTTTATGCCACCGCGGGTGGGAAAGAGCCTGCAGGTATACCGGTTCTGATCAGTAATGCAAAGGGATTATTAAAATAATAGTCCTGTAAATAAATAAGTTTTGCCATGGCCGTTGAACAATCATCGGCCTTTGTGCATTATTTGTATTAGCACTCTAAAAAAATGTCCGAATGAAGAATTTCTTTAATTTCCTTTTTTCAGTTTCAACTGCAGGATTTCTACTGCTCCTTTTCGCAATAGCTTTGGCTTTCGCCACTTTTATTGAAAATAGCTACGGTGTTGAGGCTGCCCGTTCATTGGTCTACAATTCATGGTGGCTCGAGCTTATCCTTTTCCTCCTCTGCGTAAATATGATCTCCAATTTTATCAGGTATAAAATGTATAAGGTCCAGAAGCTGACGATGGGAACTTTCCATCTCGCTTTTGTTCTGATTATTATTGGCGCAGGAGTTACCCGCTATTTTGGAAGTGAGGGGATCGTTCATATCCGTGAAGGTGAGTCGACTAATATCCTTGTATCCGCGGATACAAAGTTTAACCTGATTGCTGATTTTCAGGGGGAAAAGAGAAGCCTATCTGAACCGGCTGGTCTATCAGATCTTGCCGCTAATAAATTGTCAGGACAGATTACTTTAGGAGGTAGGGAGATTGGTATAAAATCGATTAACTATATGGCCGATGCCCAACGAAGTGTGGAGCCCGATGCGCAAGGTGAACCTTTGATAGAGGTCGTTTTTGCCCAGAATGGTTCCATGAGAACGGAGCTGCTTCACATGGGGCAGGTGGTCACCCCAAATGGAACAACAGTCGGTTTTAATACGGATGCGAATATCCGCTTCTTACTTAAAGGAGATAGTCTGAAGCTTTTTGCAAAAGATACCATCAACAGTATGGATATGCAGGGGAAGGATGCCCTTCATGTCCCGCCGGGTACCGAAACTCCCTGTGCCGAAAAGGTGATTTACAAGATTGCGAATACGACCCTTGTGATCAAAAGATTTTTGACTTCTGCAAGGGCAGTAGCTGTTGCCGGAAATGGAACGCCTACAGGTGAAAATGCCCTTGTTGTTCAACTAACGATTAACCGGAAGCCACAGTTGGTGACCCTTTGGACCACCGACAAGAATGAAACCTCAAAATATACAGGAAGCTTCGAAGGGGTAAATTACAGTATGTGGATCGGCCCTCAGGAAACGATTCTCCCTTTCTCTCTTAAACTGAACGATTTCGTTCTGAAGAGATACCCGGGATCAAACAGTCCCTCATCTTACGAAAGTTTGATTACCCTTTCAGACCCTGAGAAGGGATTGAAAATGGATACTAAAATATTTATGAACAATGTATTGAAACACAGGGGATATCGGTTTTATCAGTCCTCCTATGATATGGATGAACATGGGACAGTCCTTTCGGTTAATCATGATCTGGCAGGTACTACACTTACCTATCTGGGCTATTTTTTGCTTTTCCTGGGAATCCTTCTCTCGATATTTAACCAGAAGAGTCACTTCTTTGGATTGATGAAACGGGCTTCGGCAGGAACGGGGTTGGTTTTGTTCCTGTTATTCCAAATTGGTTTTACTGCAGATGGTGCAGAACCTCAACCTGTTTCACCAACTTTTGCAAAGGAGTTTGCAAAAGTGTGGGTGCAGGGGCACGATGGTCGGATCAAACCTTTCAGTACACTGGCTTACGAAGTGGTGATGAAAGTGTCGCGTGCCGAAGAACTGGCAGGACAAACACCTGAACAGGTGGTACTTGGTATGTCGGCTCGCCCCCAGGAGTGGCAACAGGTGGAGATGGTTGCCATCTCAGACGAAAAGATTGAAGCCAGGCTCGGAAGAACTGGCGGGAAAGCCACATTTGCTGATTTCTTCGATCAGCAGGGGAACTATAAACTGGCCAGCGATGTGCAGACCGCTTATGGGAAGAATCCTGCCGAAAGAAACCTTTACGATAATAATGTGATTAAAGTTGACGATCGGCTTAATGTTGCCTATCAGGTTTATCATGGCGATATGTACCGTTTTTATCCTTCACCAAACAGTGCAGACCAAACCTGGTATACACCGACAGCAAAATTTCCCTCTACATTTGGCGCTGACTCTGTGATGGTTGCCCGGCTATTTCCCGATATTATAATGGCCTTGCAAAGTAACAACCCTGAATCGGGTATGCGATCGGTGGCTTATTTGATCGGTTACCAGCAACGTTATGGTTCTGCCCTTATCCCGGGTAAAACAAAACAGCAGCTTGAAATTATTTACAATCATATCAATATTTTCAAGGATCTCTCTCTTTGGTATGTCCTGCTTGGATTTATTCTGATCGGATTTTTCTTTTATTCGCTTTTTACGGGTAAACCGCTGCGAAAAAGGGCTGTAAATTATGCTGTTATCGGTTTGTTTTTAGGTTTTCTGGCCCATGTCGCAGGATTGATTGTAAGAGGGTATGTTTCGGGTCATATGCCATGGAGCAACGGATATGAGTCGATGATCTATATTGCCTGGGCGGTCATGCTGGCAGGGTTGATATTTGCCCGTCGTAATCCAATGGTGCTGGCTGCTGCCTCCATCCTGGCAGGGCTTACCCTTTTTGTGGCCCAGATGAGTTGGCTAAACCCTGAGATCACCAATCTTGTACCAGTGTTAAAATCGTACTGGCTCGCGATTCATGTTGCTGTGATTACGGCAAGCTATGGCTTTCTGGGTGTCAGCGCCATTATCGGTTATATAAACCTGATTATGTCGGCTTCCCAAAATCCGGAAAACCGGAACCGGATCAAATCAACCATCGATCAACTGACATTGATTAGTGAGGCGGCAATGATCCTTGGGCTCTATTTTCTCACTATTGGGACATTCCTTGGAGGTATCTGGGCCAACGAATCGTGGGGTCGTTACTGGGGATGGGATGCCAAAGAGACCTGGTCGCTGATCACCATTCTGATCTATGGTTTTATTTCGCATATGCGGCTTATCCCGGGGTTCCGCGGATGGTTTGCCTATAACCTGGCTTCCGTGATCGGTTTGATGTCGGTACTGATGACTTATCTTGGTGTAAACTATTACCTATCGGGACTTCATTCTTACGGAAGTGGTGAGGGGTTGCAGTTCCCGATTGTACTGGTTGTTGTATTTGCGTTGATTGCCGTTATCGCTGTTGTAGCAAAGAGAAAAGAAGATAAATATAACAGCAAGTCTTAGATCTAAGATTATTTCCATATTATTGTATGATAAGTCCTGACAGGTTACTAAAACTGTCAGGACTTTTTATTTGAAATTTTAATTGTTATTGGTTCTGAACCGAATATTTGCAACCAGTAAGCATTGGGGTAATTCGGCGCCAGAGGTCGTTTTTATTTGGAGTTTTAGAATTGATCACTTACAACAATATTTATCCTTTGTGTGGGTTTATTTCTTACATTTTTTACTTTTACAGAAAAATGTAGCCGCTATGACCGTAAAACGAACTTTCGACATCCTCGAACATTGTCTGAAAAATTATCCGCGTGCAGATGCTGTATGCGGCAAATACGACAACCAATGGGTGTCTTTCAGTACAGAAGAATTTGCCCGTAAGTCGGAATTGCTTGCACTTGGACTTATGGCGATCGGAGTGAAAAAAGGTGATCGGATTGCCACAGTCTCCGGAAATCGACCTGAATGGAGTTTTGTCGATATGGCGCTCGCGATGTGTGGAGCTGTTCATGTCCCCGTTTATCCGACGATCAGTGAAGAGGAGTACCGCTATATTTTCAGTCATGCCGAAACACGATTTGTTTTTGTCTCAGATGACAAGCTTTATAAAAAGCTAAATCCGATGATCGGACCGATTTCGAGTCTCGAACAAGTTTTTACTTTTAATCAGGTTCCCGGAACGACCAATATTGAATATCTCTTTCATCTGGGTGAAGAAAATGAAACTGCGCTTTCTGCCAGTCTCCAGAAAATGAAAGATTCAATTGGGGAGGAGGAGATGGTTACGATGATCTACACATCCGGGACCACTGGGATACCGAAAGGGGTGATGCTGTCACACCGGAATCTGGTTTCCAACTTCACCACACATGCCAATAATTTTGATATGGGTCCTGCTAACAAAGCGATCTCATTTCTTCCCCTTTGTCATATTTTTGAGCGAATTGTGAATTACAATTTTCTTTACAAAGGGATCGGTATGTATTATGTAGAGACACTTGCACAGATTATGCCGGCCATTAAAGAGGTTCAACCCCATATCTTCTGTGGCGTGCCACGATTGCTCGAAAGGGTTTACAACAGCATCCTGACCAAGGGAAAACAGCTGAAAGGGATTAAAAAATGGCTCTTTTTCTGGGCTGTTGACCTGGGACGAATTTACGAGCACAACATGAAAATGTCGCTTATTTATCGTCTGAAACTGGCCATTGCCGATAAACTGATCTACTCAAAATGGCGCGCAGGGTTGGGTGGAAACCTTCAGATTGTCGTGTCGGGTGGCGCGGCTTTACAACCTCGCATCGCCAGGGTTTTCAGCGCGGCGAAGATCTATGTCCTGGAAGGGTATGGTTTGACAGAAACCTCTCCCGTTGTGGCTGTTGGAAATTTGATGACGCATGAACTAAAGGTAGGAACCAATGGTCCGATATTGCCTGGTGTGGAGGTGAAAATTGCCGAGGATGGAGAAATTTTGACAAAGGGTCCAAATCTTATGATTGGCTATTATCTTCAACCTGAGCTTACTGCCGAGGTTATTGATAAGGATGGATGGTTTCATACGGGGGATATTGGTATTCTTGACGAGGGGAAATACCTCAAAATTACGGACCGGAAAAAGGAGATTTTCAAGCTCACCGGCGGAAAATACATTGCGCCCCAGATGATCGAAAACAAACTCAAAGAGTCGATGTTTATCGACCAGGTGATTGTTATTGGCGATCATGAGAAGTTTGCCAGTGCGCTGATCGTCCCCAATTTTGAGTACCTCCACGAATGGTGCGCCGAGCATCAGATCCTATTCAAGGATAATACAGATTTAATCCTTCATCCCAAAGTCCAGAGTGCTTTTCTTAGTGAAGTAAAAGAGATCAACAATCTACTTGGACAACACGAGGAGATCAAAAGGTTCAGACTAATTGCAGATACATGGAGCGCACAGACCGGTGAGTTATCGCAGACAATGAAACTTAAAAGGAAGGTTATTGAAGCGAAATACAAAGGGGTAATTGAAGAGATATTTGCCTCTTCACGTGACGACGGTTAACAACAATTATCTATTAAATTTAGCCAAATCGCGTTTCAGATAGCGGAATATTCCAAATTTGAGTGATACAACTGCTGCAAATCCTTTCAGGTCGTTTTCGGTGATGGAGTATAAAAACACCGATTCCGGAACTGTTCTGTAGTTCACCGCGCCCGTGTAACGGTAGTTGGTACCAATACCAAGTTTGGCATATTTCCAGACATTAAATTCTATCATTAACCCCGAAGTTAAAAAAGGAAAGTTGGGACTGCCAGTCATCGTTTCGCTGTTTCCTGTTATTTTTAATTGCCCCATTCCTGCCGAAAATGGGAATGTAAGATGTACGATCTGGAGGGGCCACAATGTGTATTCAAAATGAATACCACCCCATATCATCCGGAGTTTGTCTGGGCCGCTTGATTCAGGAAGCGAAATGTCAGGGAAGGTGAGATTGCCCTCTACCCCAACAGTGATTTTTTTATTGATAATCAGACCAACGCCTATTCCGGCGATTGTACTGTGCTGAACCGCAATCTGGCTGTATTGAAAGGTCGGGTTAATATAAAAACTC
Source organism: Prolixibacteraceae bacterium (assembly GCA_963675995.2). Classification (GTDB taxonomy): domain Bacteria; phylum Bacteroidota; class Bacteroidia; order Bacteroidales; family Prolixibacteraceae; genus JAAFHB01. The sequence continues at coordinate 2,434,782 of CAXXIY010000001.1, forward strand.
AAGTCTTTGGGTCTGTCTTTGAACAGTTTATCCATCGGATTTATTTGTCCGCTCAGTTGAAACATACCTAAAATGAGGGTGATAAGTGCAAAAAGTGTTTTCATGATGTGTGATATTACTTATCCGATTTTGGTGTTAAAGATAAAAATTCTGATCTTAAAGATGATGACAGATAAAGTTGTTTATTTTAAAGAATATATTTATCCTTGCATTAAGTTAAACGGATCAATTTTGATTAAAAGGGTTAATTTTGTATATGGAGAAGATTTTAATCACAGGAGCGACCGGTAATGTGGGACTAAGCACATTAAAGTTGCTGGAAAATAGAAATTATCCAGGTATTGAGGTTGTTGCTGCCGTCCGGGATATTGAACGGGCAAAAAAGATTGAAGGGATAGAAAACTGCAATTTCTGCCATTTTGAATTTGATGAACCTGCAACCTATGATAAAGCGCTTGAAGGGGTTACTAAAATTGTTCTGATCAGACCAAATCAGGTATCCGATGTATCTCGCTATATTTTCCCTTTTCTGGCTAAGGCAGAGAAGTGTGGTGTTAAACACATCGTTTTTGTTTCGATTGTCGGTGCAGAAAGAAACCGTATGTTCGCCAACCACCGGACCGAGAATCACTTTAAAAAACTGAATATTCCTTCTACAATTCTACGCCCTTCACTTTATATGCAAAATTTATCATCATTGCATAGGCATGATATTCAGTATAATGACAAGATAAATATTCCAGGAGGTGCAGGCCTGGTCAACTATATTGATGTCAGAGATGTAGCAGAAGTGATCGTTACGGTACTGGTGAATCCAGGTCATGAAAATCAGGCTTATGAGATTACCGGACCTGAGGTGTTGGATTTTTACCAGATTGCCAAAATGTTTTCTAACGAACTGGGGCGGGATATCAGGTATGCCAGACCATCAACTATTCGCTTTGTTCGACAGAAATTATTGGATAAGAAGCAGTTGCTTTATGTCGTTACACTCTCGCTCCTTTACTCAGCAGCGCGAAGCGGAAAAATGAGCTATACCAACAATGTATTTCGCTCCATAACAGGGCACGATCCTCGCCATCTTGCTGATTTTATCCATGAATATCGGGAATGCTGGATAAAGGGCGATTTAGGCGAGAAGGATGGAAATACAAAAAAATGGAAAAACCGATCCCATATCTGACAATAAAAAAGTTGATTTATAACAAGTTCCTTCAATCCCGTGATTTAGACCTGTTATAATTTGAACTGCTTACAGATTTGTATGATTTTCATACATGGTAGTCAAAATCCGATACCAAAACTTTATTTCATCAATTTCCTGCTCACTTTTTTCTGAAGGGCTTCTTAATTTGTAATAATTAACGGCATCCTCGAGCTGTTCGAGTGTGAACGAATATCCAATCGTTTCAAGATAAGGATGAATCTGTTCCGGCCTCATCCCGTCCATCCTCTTTCTTAAATTTCTGTCATATCTTAGATTGACAATGAAATCAATGGCTTTTTGTGTTGGCATGACTTTAATTATTTAAGGATTATACCTACTTAAACAATGATGCTTTTTCTTTCAATTGGGATGCGGATGGAATTTCAGAATTTCTATTAAAAAAAATCTTATAAGTCCGTTCCCGGCATAAAACTAGAGAATTTTAAGTATACCCCCCCTGATTCCATTGTTACTAATTTGTAAAATATATTTGTAATTGGTTTAATATTGTATTTACATCCACTATTTGCGATTTTTACTATTCATTCGCAGAATAAAAAAAATATAAAGATGATATAAAATTTGATTGAATTTCGTTAATTTTATGCAAAACTAATTCTTACTGATATGAAGACAACACGAATTTTTTTGATGTTCTTTTTTTGTCTGGTAATTATGAATCTGAATGGTCAGATTAACCTAAAGAAAATTATCAAGGATCAGACGAACCGAAAGGCTAACAATGAGGCGAATAAAGGGGTTAGCAAGGGACTGGATGAGGCCGAAAAGGGGATTAAGGATATTTTTAAGAAGGATAATACCGCTGAAAGCGCAGCCGCAAAACGTGCCAAGGATAGTATATCCAAAGCTCAAAGTCAGAAAACCGCTCAGGCGGTGAGTCAGGCACCTGGTTCACCTTCACTTCAGTCCTATTCAAATTATGATTTTGTCCCTGGCGACAAAGTCTTATTATTCGAAGATTTTAGCCAGGATGCAGTTGGCGACTTCCCTGCACTTTGGACCACTGATGTGGCCGGCGAAGTAAATACCTTAAACATAGCGCCGGGAAACTGGTTCAACTTAAAAAGTACTGAAGGAACCTACTGGTTTATGAAAGACATCGATATCCCTAAGAATTTCATTCTTGAATTGGATATCGTACCCAAAGCAGCTGCACCCCGTTTTGCGGCTGATGTTGTTCTTTTCGGAGAAGGGAGCCACAGCGAGATGGATAAGGGTGGCGACCCCGGAACTTGCGGATTACATATAAAAATCGAAAAAAATATATGGGAAACGGCAGGTTATAAAAAAGGATCAAATGAAAAACTAACCGGCTCATCAACCAATAACCTGGTCATTCCTGAGAAAGTTAACCATGTTATTATCTGGGTACAGAACCGCCGGGTCCGGATTTACCATGCCGGAGGAAAAGTTTTGGATGTACCAACCAATATATACGAAGGAAGCAAATTCACACGACTGTGCTTCAAACTTTACAGGGGAGCTTCATCCGGTTCCTATATATCTAATATCAAACTAACCACTGCTGCACCGGATACCCGAAACAAGCTGCTCCAGGAAGGAAAGCTTATCAGTTACGGAATCTATTTCGATGTGAATAAGGATGTGGTAAAGCCCGAATCTTATGGCGCGTTGAATGATATTGCCAAAATCCTTAATGAAGTTCCGGATGTAAAAGTGAAAATCGTAGGTCATACCGATTCTGATGGTAAAGATGACCTAAATCTTGATCTTTCCAAACGTCGTGCTGCAAACGTAAAAGCCGAACTGGCCAAATCATTTGGCGTAAATGGCGATCGGCTTGAAACGGATGGCATGGGCGAAAGTAAACCTGTGGCGCCAAATGACACCCCGATTAATAAAGCGCTGAACCGACGAGTGGAGTTTATCAAGATGTAATTTTAAAAGGGAGTTTTAAACGGTCTTCTGAGCTCCCTTATTCGTTTCATGATAATATTATCCGGTCCGGTAATAAAATACGACTTGTAATAAGCCGGGATCTTGTGTCCGGATTTGTCACAAAATTCCGATTTCATAATATGATGATTTATTGCAACTTAATGCCATGCTATGAAAAAAATCTTTTTAATGCTGCTGGGTATGTTGGGTATCCAAAATTTTGTTCAGGCCCAGGATTACCCTCTGCTTACCGACCACCCGGGTACCTTCAAATTGATCGATTGGGGCGTTTATACCCATTGGAATTGTGGTTTCACTAAAGCCGAGACTACTGCCAATTATCAGAAGATTATTGGTATAACTGATATGGTTCGTAAAAATCCGGTTTTTACGGATCAGAAAGGCTTTGACTGTGAGACCTATGTTTATGCGAAAAATTGCCCGGATAAAAATGGTTACGGAATTCCAAGTGAATTGAGTTTTGGATTTTGTGACTGGTTTCTGAATAAAGGGAAGCCCGGTACCTATCGAATTGAGCCACCTAGTTGGAAAATGCAGGTAAATTGTCTTAACAATTTTGCCGGCGGTAATTATAGTTTAGGGGCTCAGAAACCCTCTGAGCCCCCTAAAGATGGTTTTAATTACGAAAAATGGAAAAGTGTTAATGATAAACTTCATGAGTGCTTTTATATCCCCGGAGCTAAAGAAGAGCTTGGAAATGGTATTGACAGGTACAGCAGCGAACTGATTGTTGTTTACAATCCGGATCGGCCGCCCTATTATTTGCCTGTTAAATTTCGCGAATTGGCCGAAGGACTGATCAATTATTGGCGTCTTCATCCGGATAAGATCCAATCGGATATGTTGACGAAAATGATGGAAGATGAATATGCCAAAATCCCGGAAGCCGAACGCGATGGCTGGGCTTACAATAATACTTATGACGAGCGGCTCCCGGTCTTGCATATTACACCAATATCCGGTCCGCAGCCGGTAGTACGTTTAAATCCTGAATACTGGAATAAAAAGCTACCCCGTTCTGCGATTCAGGTGCTGACATTTAACCGATTAACTGATACGAAACGTTATACCAGAGAAAAGGCAGAGGCGCTGGGGCATAACTCAAACGGATATAGTCTCACCAGATTTTTGGAAGTCCTGGATATTAATACATTCCCTGCATTGATTGATAAATAAATTCTTCGTCACCTTCATGAAAGGAAGGTGACGTAAGATTTAACTGAAAGATCCCTTAACTGGTGGCTATTTGGGGTTAACCTGCCTGCTGCAATGTACAATCAATAAAATCCAGGCTGCAATCCATGCCGTTCCACCCAATGGGGTGATCATACCTAACGCTTTAATACCTGACATTGCCAAAATATAAAGAGAGCCGGAAAAAAGAACCAAGCCAGTTATAAAGAGATAGGCTGACCACTTCAGGACTCTTGACCGGTTGAAATTCATCAGAATACCAACTGCCAAAAGGGCAAAGGTGTGATAAAAGTGGTATTGAATTCCCGTTTTATAAACGTCGAGCATTTCGGGAGTGATTACTCCTTTCAGGGCATGAGCTCCGAATGCGCCAAGTATAACAGCCACAAGACCACTCATTGCAGCCACAATTAAGATAAATTTCATATGTAAGTTATTTGTTTTTAATTTTTCCTTATACTGATACAGTATTGATTATCAGCTGGTGGTAAATCGGTCCATAAATTATGTAATACGACTCCCAATATTGGGGCCATTTGCCCAACCAGATCATCCTTTGCCTGTTCTTCAGCCGTTATGTGTTCATCTCCTGCATAATGAGCCAATACGCCATTTTTGAAACGGGGTGCAACCATCATCGCGGTAACCAATGGCATATTATATGGATCGTTTGAAAGCATATAGGTGAATATTTCATCCACATGAGCTGACATGAAAATATTCGAATAGGTTACGAAATTAAGTCCCAGTGGTAAAGTTGAATTTATTGATGTAATATGCTTTGTATCAATGCAGAGATTGTTGAGGTCCATGGTCATAAGGCGATATGGGCTTGGCGGGGTGACCAGTGAGCCGGTCTCAATATCGAATAATTCATTATTGCCAGGGCTTTTACGCATCGTAATGTCATTGGCGTGAAAGTGTCCTGTGAACATGAATCTAAGACCGGCATCTGCCAGGGCATCCGAGTTCGTTTCCCAGTTATCCGTTACATATCCTGGATCCATCGTTTCCTGCCCTGTAAAATGCTCCATTATGCCATGATGCATCATCCCTAAAACAGTAATATTTTTCCTCTTCGCTTCCGCTAACCGATCCTGAATCCAATGCATCGTCCCATCTTTGATCACTCCGCCAACGGTTGCCAATGATCCGTTCATGTAATATTTACAATCATCGATACCCAGAATCCACACTTTGTAAAAGGGCTCACAGACATAACTCAACGAATTGATATCTCTCGAGATGGCATTTTTATATCCAAAATCTGAATAGATACTCACAAAATCCGAAGCTGAAATGGAAGGCGTTGGAAAAGAATTGTTGCCATTATAGACCACGGCTTCAGGATTATTGATATCGTGGTTACCAGGAATTACAAAGACTTTGATCCCGTAACCTGAGATCTGTTTAAGAAATTTGGCCACAGACTTATGGCCGATTTTTTCACCGTCTTTGGTCAGATCACCGGGAATCAGGAGAATATCCGGTTTTTGTGCAACAATTTCAGAAATCGCTTTCTTAAAAATCGGGTCACTGAATTCGATTAACTTAGGATCTGTTTTAAGGTAGGTCTTAAATGCTGTTCCCTGAGCGGCGCCATTTAATAACAATGACGGATCAAGATAGTGGATGTCGGACATAACTGCAATCTTTTTAACAAGCAGAGCAGATTTCAAGCTGTTTTCCTGATCTGAAACCTGATCAGGCTGATTGATCACCAGTTCTTTGGAGCATGAAGCAGCCAACATCACCAGGATCAAAAATGCAAAAACTCTCAGTGTTTTCATAATTTTGAAGTTAAGATTAATAAAATAGATGGTCTTTTCTGTGAATACAGTCAAAGATCATTGGGCTTCCGGCTTACTGACTTTAATAAATAAATATACCACATTTTAAGCATTTTTTTACTTTTTTCCTGGATAGTATTGATTCTTTATTTTGGAGTGAATTAATTGGGGTGCAGAGAGGAGAAATGAATAATTTGAATTACAGTTCACGTCATAAATCATTTACTGCACTTAGGAGCCGGATTTGGAGGTAATCGGTAGTGGTTACTTATTTGTATCTCTGATATTACTCATTATACCCAATGGTCTGGGCGAATAGTACACGCTGCGATGGCTTCAGTTTAATATCAATTACCGTATTTTTTTATCGCAGTTATGAAACTTTGCTGCCAAACCCAACGATGCGGCAAACAGGTAGGTGTTTTGGGCAATAAAGCCGGTATCTGTAAAGTAATGTGATTTTTGAATTTCGGGATCACCTATCTTTCGGTTGGTTTTTCGTTCACCTAAAGAGGCCAAAACCGATTTTTCGTCCTCTTTCTCTGGCATTGGGAGGAGAATCGGTTGAAGTTCCGATGCGACAGATGGTAGCATGGAATAGACCGACATCGGAGTGGCAACAATCGGGAGGGATGGAAAGCCTTAATTTAATCTCTTCGGTTCATCATTTTAATTGTTTGATTAAATTAGTGTGGAAATAATATCCCAATCAGGCAGTGCTGCGATTTGGGTTCCCCGGTGGCAGGAAAAGTAAATACAAAAACTGCAAAATGCAATTAATCAACTAATTGATGCAAAGTAAAAGATTTTTAAAATATTCAACTTACCGACCTTACCCTCCAAGGATATCTTCCCTTAAATCCAATATCTATCAAAATTAGACAACAAATACATAAAGACTACTCAAATTCAAAACAAAATTGTACCTTTAGGACAGTATCATCAGGGTGTTTTCTATTGAAACCTGATTTTTAAAATAATTAAATGCTATGAAAAGTCTATTTAAAATTATTACCCTCTTTATTCTTCCGGCTCTTGTTGTGCTGATTATTATTGTATTATTAGCTTTGCCCTATGTGTCTAAAAATTACATCAACAAACACGGAAAAGAATATACGGGTCGTAATATTTCAGTCAATCAGATCCGTATTAATTATTTTACATCAACTTTCAACCTCATCGGCTTTAAAATGTTGGAGGCTGACGGACAGAAAACCTTCGTAGCTTTTGATACCCTAACAATTGACCTGAATCCTTTGCGATATCTCTCTTCAGAGCTGGAAATCGAGAAAATACGTCTGGTAAAACCTGAGGTAACCATCATTCGTAAGGATTCAGTTTTTAATTTCGATGATATCATCGCCTTCTTCAATGCAAAACCCAAAGGAGATACTATCAATAAACCTTCAAAACCGTTCAAATACGTTCTTAAGAATCTCTCTTTGGTACATGGGAATCTGACTTTTACGGATAAGGGGGTTAATTACACCAATAACATGAAAGACCTGGGATTTAGCGTGCCTTACATCAGTTATAACCAGGAGGAGATCAGCGAGGCGGGACTGAAATTTTATTTTGAAAACGGAGGATTCCTGCAGGCTCAGGCAGATTTTAATCAGAAAACGGGGACTTATAAGGCTGATTTTACAATCAGTCAGTTGGATCTGTCGCCATTTTTACCCTACACCAATGATTATGTCAGGTTTAAAAGTATGCAGGGAATTGCTGATGCGAAATTACACCTCGTGGGGAATATGAATATGCTGGATTCGATAGCGATACGCGGAGATGGTCATGTGACCGATTTTGCAGCTGAGGACCTTTCGGGAAAAAAGGTGCTTGGTGTAAAGAGTGGTAAAGTAACCATGAATGATACCTACCCCATGAAGTTTGCATTCAACCTCGATACAATTGCATTAACCGAACCCTTTCTCTACTTTGAGATGAAAGATTCGACGAATAATTTTTTGAATCTGATGGTTCCTTCCGCCCCGGATGATAAGCCATTTGAATATTATTATAAAATCAATCACCTGAAGATTGAAAATGGTCTGATTGATTTCAGGGATAATACGTATGGCGAACCTTTTGATTATCATCTTGATCAAATTGCCATGAAAGTTGATTCTGTTACCTCTGTCGCCAAATGGATCAACGCTTATTCAACGATGCGCCTCAATCAGCGAGGTAAACTTAAGGCTGAGCTTGGTATTAACCCTTCGGACCCCTATGAGCTGAAGGTGAATTACGTCGTTACAAATTTCCATCTGAGCGATCTGAATATTCTTTCGAGGTATTACGTAGGATTTCCGATTTTAACAGGAGATATGTATTACCAGGGGAAGACGGTCATTACCGCAAGGCAGCTTACGAGTGAGAATAAACTGATTGTCCGGAATGCAAAACTGGGGAAAAAGAGTGGTGGATTGATGAATTTGCCACTGAAATTAGCCCTTTATCTGTTAAAAGACGTACATGGCGACATTACGCTTGATCTGCCGGTGAAAGGTGATTTAAACGATCCTAAAATAAATATTGGAAAACTGGTATGGCAGGTTTTCAAAAATTTTATTGTGAAGATTGTGGCCTCTCCGTTCAGGGCTTTGTCGGGATTGGTAGGGGTTGATCCCGACGAGATAAAGGGGATTGAGTTTAATTATGCGGACACAACCCTTACTGACAGTCATCTTCGAAGAATTAAATTGTTCACGGATCTGGAGAGAAAAAAGCCTGATATGAAGATCGAATTGGCCTGTTATAATGATATCGAACTTGAAAAACGGGAAATAGCAGTTAGCGAGGCTGGAAAGCTGTTCAAAACTGCAACCGGGGCCGATTACAAAAAAGAGAAGGAGCAATTTAAAACCTTCCTCTCTGAAAAACTAAAGGGTGATACGCTAAATATGATTTCAGGAAGCGTAAAGTTGATTGGAGATCACAAACTGGATTCTATTCAAAACAGTTATTCTCAGCTCCGGATTCACAAGATCGAAAAGGCATTGCACAATATTAACGACTCCACTAGGATCAGGATGTTTATCCCAAACCGGGAGGTTCCCGAAAATGTGGGTAGCCGACCAGTTTTTGAACTGAAATTCTCGATGGAAGAGTGATATTTCTTTAAATCAGGAGATTGCTCTCTGCATAGCTAAATGACAACATTTTTCGTCAAATTGTCTCAAAACATTTGGTGTAAACTTTAATTCTGTCATCATTTATGCTCGATATTCTGTTTTTTAGTAAGCTGCACAACTCGGTATTAATCGCTCTTTTTAGACAACATCTTTAAAGATCTTCCATTGAGATTCCACGCATGGAGCGACGCCGAATTAGGCATCTCACTTCCATCCTTCATTTTATATTGATTGCCATTTCTTTGTACAGTGCTGATTGTTTATATCTTCACTCTTTCACAATCAACCCAAGCTCTTTCCCTTTCAACAGCATATATTGGTAGGCTTCATCATAATTATTGCGAATTTCGCCTTCGAGAATGGCCTCTTTTATTGCTGATTTGATGATCCCGATTTCGCGTCCGGGCTGAAGGGAGAAGGTCTCCATGATGATCTCACCCGTGATTGGTGGCTGGAAATTCCGGAGTGCGTCACGTTCTTCAATATCTTTTAGTTTTTCGCGAACCAACTGGAAATTTGATAAAAATCGGGTCACTTTGTCGGGATTCTTTGAAGTAATATCCGCCTCACACAGTGTCATCAGGTCATCGATATCATCCCCTGCATCGAAGAGCAGTCGCCGTACTGCTGAATCTGTGACCTCTTCCTCCGACAAAACGATGGGACGCATGTGTAGTGAGACCAGCTTTTGAACATATTTACACTTCTCATTCAAGGGTAGTTTTAACCGGTCGAACATACGTGGAACCATTTTTTCGCCCACAAAGTTATGGGCATGAAAGGTCCACCCCAATCGCTGGTCAAAACGCTTGGTCACCGGCTTGGCTATATCATGAAGTAGTGCAGACCACCTGAGCCAAAGGTTGTCTGTGTTTTTTGAGATCCGGTCGAGGACTTCAAGTGTATGGTAGAAATTATCTTTATGCCCAATTCCGTTTATCGTTTCCCGCCCTTTTAACTTTTGAACTTCGGGAAGGATTATTGCCAGTAATCCCGTTTTTTCAAGCAGTTTAAACCCGACGGAAGGTTTTGGGGAGAGGATGATCTTATTGATCTCATCCGAAATCCGTTCCTTTGAAACAATTTCAATCCGTTTACACTGCGTTTCAATTGCGTTAAGGGTGTTGGTTTCGATGGTGAAATCGAGCTGTGTGGCAAAGCGGATAGCCCGCATCATCCTTAGCGGATCATCGGAGAAGGTGATTTCGGGGGCAAGGGGAGTTCTAAGAATTTTATTCTCAAGATCACCTATTCCGTCAAAGGGATCCAGTAATTCGCCGAAACGGTCATTATTCAGGCATATTGCAAGGGCATTAATTGTGAAATCACGCCGCTTCTGGTCATCTTCGAGGGTTCCATCTTCAACGATTGGTTTTCGGCTCTCCGTACGGTACGACTCTTTCCGCGCACCAACGAATTCAAAATCAATGTCATTAAACCGAAACATCGCTGTTCCAAAATTCTGAAAGACACTTACTTTGAGACCCGGACGCAAGGTGGCAGCAACCTTGGTGGCCAGATCGATCCCACTTCCAACAGTGACAACATCCACATCAAAGACTTCCCGCCTGCGATTCAGAAGAATATCCCGGACAAATCCCCCGACAACATATGTTTCAATACCCTCTTCATCCGACACTTTCCCGATCTGCCTGAAAACCGGGTGAGTTATATGATCTTTTAAATTCTGCACAAATTTTTTTTGTAATTACCACTGGGTGCAAAGTTAAGTATTTCAAGATAATTCTTCCTTACAATCATCCATTTGGCAGGTTGTCCATCGCTTTGAGGACTATTTTCAGTCCGTTTTCAGAGATCTTCACATTTAAGGTTTCATTTCCCCTGCTTATGATGCATTCATTTTTCTTGATATGTATACTTACAATTTTGCCCAGGTTAAGTATGGTACTTCGGTCAGGTCTGATGAATAATTTGGAAAATGGGAGTAGTTTAACCTGTTCAATTTCTGAAATACTTTGACTAACGAGGATCTCCTTTCCGTTTTCCAGGAAAATTCTGGAATAATGAGCATCAGCTTTAATGACCAATAATTGTTCAGGTGAGATATACAAAGGCCCCAGATTACCCTGAAACCTGATTTTACCCTGCACCTCATTTTCGGTCTTATTGATCTGAATATTGCTGCAAACTTTCGTGATGGCTTCTTCTAGTTCGTCTAAATCAATGGGTTTTACAAGGTAGGTGATCGGCGAGTGTTTTAGCGCCTTGAGCAGAATCTCCTTTTCGGTATGTGCGCTGGTGAAAATCACTTCGGGATGGATCTCTTCCTGTTCAAGTTCCCTGATAAGGTCAAACCCGCTTTTACCCGGAAGATTAATATCAAGCAGGATAAAGTGGGGTGGGGTCATTTTTGCCAAAAGCAGGGCTTCGGTGGCATTTGAGGCCAATCCACAGCAGATAATATCGGGAATATTACACATCTGAATTTTTTTCAATAACAGTTCCCGTGACTTTTCTTCATCCTCAACGATGAGGTATTTGATTTTTTTGTCCACAGTTCATTTTATATTAGGTTAACCATTTTAAAAATATATTATCAGAATAATTATTGAAAATTTTTAACTTGGTGAATCCTAGCGTCTTTGTGGCTGAATCTATTATTGCCACACAAAGGCTTCACAAGGTTCATCATTATAGTACTAAAAGTCAAAGCTGTAATTCGCCGGAATAATCATCTCAAATCGGGTCCCTTCTGCCATACCTTCATGACTTACCAGATCAATTGTGTTTATTGTAACTTTTAGTGTATTAATCAAATTATAAATGGCTATTTGTTCCGAAAGGATCTTCAGTCCCTGACTTGTTCCTGTTGATCCAAGTTCTTTTGCTTTAGCCCGACCAACTCCGTTATCCTCCACACAAACTGAAATAGCCGCTGAATCTTTGTTGTTTATGGTAACCAGGATCTTTCCTATCCCTTCTTTATGCCGGATCCCGTGTTTGATCGCATTTTCAACCCAGGTTTGCATCAGCATATTGGGGAGTTCCTTTTCCTGGTTCACATCACTGGCCACTTCGATCTGATATTCCAGTTTATCGCCAAACCTCATTTTTTCAAGTTCGAGGTATAATTTCACATATTCCAGCTCCTGTTCAATTGACCGGCTTGCCCTGTCGGCATCCCGGAGAGTGATGTTCATCAATCGTGAATATTTGGCCAGGAATTTATTAGCCTGCCGCAGATCGGCACTAAAAATAAAGCTCTCAATATTAGCCAAAGCATTTCCCGAAAAGTGAGGGATGTTCTTTGATCGGACCGATTGGAGGCGTAGTTCGTTTAATCGTTTCTGTTCGGTGAGTTTGCGGATCATTTTCTGTTGCCTGTTCTTCATGAAGTAAATAGCCAGGAACGCGATCAGACCACCAAATATTAAAATTTCAATTAGATAGGCCCACCATTTTTGCCACCATGCGCTTTTTATAATTATTCTTTGCGAGTCGATAACTTCAGACCATTTTTTACCATTGAACGAAGAACGGATCTCCATCGTGTAATAACCAGGATGGAGATTGGTGAAAGTTTGCTGGGTAACTTTTGTCGGTTGTGACCATTCATCAGACATCCCTGTCAGCCGGTATTGATAAATGATTTTTTCGGCTTGCGTTTCCGACATGGCAAACATTCTGAACCGGATGGAATTAAATTCATGGTCACAAATAAGATCTGATCTATTCTCCGATGGAACAGACTGCCAGTCAATGGTATTCTTTGAATAGGAAACAGATGCAAAATGCGGTTTTGGAAGGTAATCAGAGTAATGTCGGGCCAGACTGTCGGGTGAAAAGCGCAAGACCTTATCGGTTACAGTGTACCAGATCTTTCCTTCGTTATCTTCACAAAACCCATTCTGCCCCCCATCCATGGCAATATACCCGTTTTCGGCTCCAAATTGAAAGGCATCAGCCCTGCCACTGTAATAAAACTGATCGAGATTAATCAGAAACATATTTTTTATAGTTGTTACAATCAGCCACGGTTTTTTGATGAAAACGGCTGAGATGCTCCCTTTAATTAAATCAGGGAGAATTTCGGTTTCACATTTCTCATCCTCGAGGTATAAGCCAACAGGAGTCCCCTTCCAAATATTGCCTTTCGAGTCCTTAACCATGGAAATGACGCCTAAATTTTTCACTGAAGGATAGGGCTTGAGAGAGTCGCCATCGAGGATAAACTGCTTACGGAATGATCCGGCGATCACTTTACCCTCGCGGTTTACACAGACGCTTACCAGGTTATGATCTGAATGAATATTTAGGATGGTTCTCCAGGTCCCTTTTTCAACAATTTCCAGACCTGCAATTTTTCCAAGTATCAACCTGTTGTGGTCTGCGTCGTCATAAAATGACATCGGAACGTCATTTGTGTACCTGTATCTAAACTTATTTTTATCAATTATCAACATTCCATCAGCCGATGGGATATAAATTCTTCCCTCCTTATCGCTGATTCCACCCATATAAACGGCTTTGAATTTTGAAGTATCGGCAGGTGGGATATTAAACTCTTTTTGTTTATAAATCCGGATCTGCTCCTTTTTATTGAGCGACCATACTCCTGTGGAATATCCCCCGAACCACATTGTGCTGTCTGTTCCATTAACTATTGTCCAGACATTGTCGATTGATTTAGAAATGTTAAAAATATACTGCTCAAAATCGAGCGTGTACAAATTAAAAATCCCCTCCTCAGTACTTATCCAAAGGTTATTTTCCCTCCCAATAAACAGATGACGGGGAAAATTGAGGGAAGCAACGATTTGAGATTGTGAATGGTTGATCGTACACACCTGACGATTTTCGTCTAAAAAAATAAATTGTCCCGACCGATTAAGAATGAAGGTATTGGGTTCTGCCCAGCCATATAAATATATAGAGATATTTTTAAACACAGGGGTATAATTCCTGAAATCCTTACTGAGGCGGAAAATGGTTTTGGTAGATTTCTGATAGGCAAAAATGGTAGAGTCAGTGGGATTCATCGCGTAATTATCGAACTGTGCCGGAAGAGGTTGACTTACAAATGTATTTTTTCTAAAAACCCAGATGCTGTCAGGAGTTAAACAATATCTCGTTTTACCATCGCTGTAGGAAAGAATGATGGGTTTGTTCCCAATTTGCAAGGGTACAATCAATTTACGGGTGAAATCATACCTGAAGTGGACAAAATTCGATATATTCCAGCCATCTTTTCTGATGTTAAAAATGTAAAGAGAGGTGTCTGCCGAATTAAGGAAGCAACTGGCAGTGACGTAGAAACGGTAGTCGCCCGGGATTTTTATATCTTCAAACTTCCAATTTTCAGGATTATCCTCATCATAGGTTAATTTAAAGAATTTTGTAACAGAGTTCACAATAAATCCATTGTCTGTTTCCAGGATATTTTGAATGTTGATCCGCTCTCCGTCCTTTGGATCTACAAAATTTTGAAAACGCTGACCATCAAACCTGCTAAGCCCTCCCTTTGTGCATATCCACAAATATCCTTTACTGTCCTGAACGATGCGGTTCACCTGCGATTGTACCAGCCCATCGTAGGTGCTGTATTTTTTAAAAGCATAATGCTTATCAAGGTGAGGTTGTGCAAAACCCGACATGGAAATAAGGAGGATAATTAGACTAATTAGTCTCATAAAAGGGAAAGAGGTATTAGTGAGTTAATTGGAAAGATTGAATATTTGTTGTTGAAATTAATTGTATAAAATTGTGAATTTAGTACGAAAAATCAAAACTGTAATTCATCGGAATAACCATCTCAAATCGGGTCCCTTCGGGTAATCCTTCCTGATTGATCAGATCAAAAGTATTTATCGTAACTTTTAGCGTATCAATCAATTTGTAAATGGCTATTTGTTCCGAAAGGATTATCAATCCCTGATTTGTTCCTGTTGTTCCAGGTTCTTTTGCTTTTCCCCTCCCAATTCCTTATTCCACCCGTATCAATTGTTCGGAGGCTAATGTTGTCAGCGGTTGGCATCTTAAAGTCTACAGATTTAGAAATCTTAATTTGGTTCTTTTTGTCTAACGTCCATACCCCTGTTAAAAATCCATCGACCCCATTTTACCTTCAGGAGCACAGGCCAAAGGCCACACATTGTCAACAGATTGGGTGATATTAAACGTGTACTGCTCAAAATTCAACTGGAATATGTTGAAAAGCCCTTCTTCGGTACCTACCCAAAGGTTACTCTCCTTTCCACATAACAGGATGCGTAGATTTGCAGCCGCTAAAATTATTTCCGGCCTTGAGTTATTGATAAGACAGATTGACGCTTCTTATTCATGAAAACAATGGCTGAATTGACAGTAAATCCATCGGTTGTTTCTGTGATATTTTGGATGTTTAACTGCTCCCCATCCTCTGTATCCACAAAATTCTGAAAATTCTGACCATCAAACCTGCTAAGCCCCCCTTTAGTGCAATTCCACAGATCACCTTTATTGTCCTGAACAATCCGGTTCACCTGCGATTGTACCAACCCATCGTAGGTGGTATAATGTTTGAAGGTAAAATGCTTTTAAACATGCGGTTGTGCCACACCTGACAAGGAAAGAAGTAACATTAAAAGTGCAGGCAGCCGCATAAAAGTATTCTCTTTCAAGTTGGTTTTTACAAAAGCGAAAATTTAAGGCCGGTAAAATCATTTTTTCCTGTTTTGATGAATATGTGCCAGTTCATGCAGAAATCAGATAGGTTAGTGCATCAATCTGTTCCATTGGTGAAATAGCACATAGGGACTGTTTTGTGCTTTGTAATATGTCATAATTTTAAGGCTGTAAATCATTTAGTCAAGTCTCGAAATGAGAAATTTGGCGGCTGTGATTCAGAATATTCTTAAAATTAATACTAAACATAAATCCTTCTAAAATTATGTGTAAAGGCCAATTTGTTTTGCCCATAGAGACAAAGAAATACACTCTTGCCTACATTTTATTTTCAGTTTTAAACAGAAACATTTTTATGAAACCATTGATCCATTCAGTCGGGATTGGATTGCTTTATATACTGTTGCTGTTTTATAATAGCATGGTCTATTCCCAAACCCCCGTGGCCAGTTATCCGTTTAACGGCAATGCAAACGATGCAAGTGGGAATGGCAATAATGGTGTATTAACAGGAGCAACCTCCAATCCGGTTCTGACTGCTGACCGGTTTGGGAATCCGAATAGTGCATACGAGTTTGGCGGATACTTCAATAAAAACTGGATAAGGGTACCCAATAGCAGCAGCTTAAAGTTCAACAGTCAGATGTCGGTCTCCTTATGGTTTAACCAATGTTCATTTTCAGGGATGGATGGCTGGGGGCAATTTGTCCCAAATGGATACCATATTTTATTCAGCAAGGCTGGAGATGGGATCTCTGTAAATCCGGGATTTGATGCCGGAATATATACTGATTCGAACAACTTACTTCAGCTCTACTTTGGGAATACGAATGAGCGCGGTCTTGGATCACGGAATTTTGACGCATCCAGTTACGTAAACTGTTTTGATACGTGTGAATGGATCCATTTTGTGGTTGTGGTTAATAACGACAAATTGCAGATGTACTTTAACGGGCGAAAAACTTTAGATCAATCAATCAATCCTGCTGATTTTACAAATGCCAATACCCAGGACCTTTATATAGGTAGTATGGATGGCGGTTCATGGTATCCTTTCAAAGGCAAGATTGATGATGTAAACATTTACAACGTTGCATTAACCCAGGCCCAGGTGACTACTTTAATGGGCAGCTACCGAAGTCCGCTGGCGGTCAATAATACCATTACCCTGGATAGCCTGGTTTCCAATATGGCCTGTGGATCAAATAATGGCAGTATTTTAATTTACCCCAACAAAGACAATGCCCCTTACCAATTTTCGATCGATGGGGGGAGCACCTATCAAGCATCGGGTATTTTTCCCAGGCTTGGTTTGGGAAAGTATAGTGTGAGAATAAAAACCATTTGTAACCAATTAGATACAGTAATCAATATCGGTAGCTCAATCAATATCACAAAAACAATCACAGTCTGCCAGGGGCAAAATTATCTGGGCCACTCTGCAACCGGAAAATATGTTGATAATCTAAAGACGGCCAAAGGTTGCGATTCAATCATTACCACAAACCTAACCGTTAACCCCAGGCCTGTCGCGAATTTCTCAGTTCTGCCCGGTGTGGTTTCGATTGTGAAACCTGAGGTCTCCTTTACTGATAAATCTACGGGCGCGCCCCCTTTAACCTGGCGATGGTCGTTAGGGAACGGAGATATCTCCTATCTGCAGAATTTTAACTATACTTATAAAGACTCGGGCAAATACAAGGTGACGCTTTTGGTGAAAAATCTGTTTGGATGTGCCGATTCAATGACGACCCGCCTAATCGTTCAACCAGCTTTTTCAATTTACATCCCCAATGCTTTTACCCCTAATGGCGATGGGTTCAACGATACTTTCGGACCGGTGACAAAGGGTGTCAGTTCGCTTGAGATGAGTATCAGCGACCGCAATGGCCGGATTGTCCATCAGATTGATCAGGTAAACGGAAGGTGGGACGGGTTGATGCCTTCGGGGAGTGCAGCGCCCCATGGCGTTTATTTCTACCGCTTAAAAGCGTTTGGATATGATGAGCTCGAATATACACGTCAGGGGAATGTGAACCTTTACAGGGAACAGGTTAACCTGGTCCCTAATCCGGTTAAATCTTCGGCTGTTTTAAACTTAAGCGGGATGCTGACGGGTGAGAAAACCATCTCAGTTCGCAGTGTCTCAGGCAATCTGATCAGGGTATTTAATACGGCTGAGGAAGTCGTTTACCTTGATTTTACTGCTTTAAATTCTGGACTCTTTTTTCTCAAAGCCTCAGATTCTTCCCGGTACATTGATGTTAAATTCATTAAAGAATAATAGCTATGAATAAAATAATCATTCAAACTATATTTATCCTTGCTATTGTTTGTCAGAACTACAATGGTTACGGTCAATACAAAAACGTGATCATGGGCGATCAGCTTTTTGAAAACAAGCAGTATACTTCAGCTATTGAGCGCTATACAAAAGCGCTTAGTAATTTTGAAGGTGAAATGACACAACGTAACGAAATTATTTTTCATCTGGCTGAATGCTTCAGGATCATCAACAACACAAGGAAGGCAGAGTATAACTATCAGCTTTTAATCAGGAACAAATATGCCGACAAGAAGCCAATCGTTTATCGCAATTATGGTGATGTACTGGTTGTTCAGGGAAAATATTCAGATGCATTAACTGCCTTCAGTCAGTACCTTGCCAAAGTTCCGGGTGACCCCCTTGCTCTGGTAGGCAAAGCTTCGTGCGAACTTGGTTTACATGAAACCCCTGACCTTACAAACTGGGCTATTTCGAATGTTCGTGAAATTAACTCCACCTACGATGATTTCTCAGCTGTTTATGGAGACGAGAAATTCAAAACAGTCATATTCTCTTCCAACAGAAAAGGGACGACGGGTAAAGATCTGGATAACTGGACGAACGGATATTTCTCCGATCTTTTTGTCGCCTCAAAAACAAAAGGGGAGAGTTATAATGGTCCGGTATTGGCCGACCTGTCGGGTCTGGTGGATACCAAAGCCAACGAGGGGGCTGCAATGTTGGATAACGGATTTAAGAAAATCTTTTTCACGCGGTGCGAAAAGATGCACAAGGGGACTGAATATTGTCAGATACTTCAGGCGGATAGAAAAGGGACCGGATGGGCAGAGCCAATTGTTATTTTTAAAGATACACTTGGAAATGTGGGGCATCCGGCTATAACTACAGATGGTCTTACCATGATTTTTTCTTCGAGCCGACCCGGTGGGGCGGGAGGGAAGGATCTCTGGAAAACAACCCGTTCATCGTTGCAAAAGCCCTTTGGAGCTGCACAAAACCTTGGAGCAACAATTAATACTATCGGTGATGAGCTATTTCCCTCTCTGTTTACAGACTCTGTTTTGTATTTTGCTTCGAACGGCAGGATCGGTCTGGGGGGATTGGACATTTACCGGGTCACGCTTGGGAAAAACGGGTTCTCCGAAGTGGAACGCCTGCCACAACCCATCAACTCATCTGCCGATGATTTTGCCATCAGCTTCGAGGGAAACAGGCTACGCGGTTTTTTCACATCGCGAAGGGCCGGAGGTAAGGGGGGCGATGATATCTACACCTTTAAAAAGATTGAACGTAAAGTGTCGATCATCGGGTCTGTCAGGGATGAGGTAACCCAAAAGCCAATCCCTAAGCTGCTCGTCAGCGCAACAGATGGGAAAGGGGATACTATTCATGTAACAACTGACAATTCTGGCTTATTCAACATTATAAATGAGCAACTTAAAAAAGAGACCAATTATGACTTTGTCTTCTCCAAAGAAAATTATTTCACTAAGAAAAGAGAAGTGTCGATTGGTAAAATCAAACGTGATACCATTTGTCAGGTCAATATAGCTTTGCAACCCATTCCTGATCAACCGATTGTACTTCCGGATATCTATTACGAACTGAATAAGTGGGACCTGCGCCCGCAATACCAGGATTCGCTTATGCTCCTTGTCAATATCCTCAAAGATAACCCCGCAATTGTGATTGAACTGGCTTCACATACCGATTCGAGGGCATCAACCGAATATAATGACACCCTTTCGTTGAAACGGGCTGAAACTGTGGTGGCATTCCTGACAGAAAAAGGAGTTAACCGGGGGAGATTAATTGCTAAAGGTTATGGCGAGCGGATACCAAGGGTATTAACGACGCCAGTCATCCGCGATGGCTTCCGGTTTGAAAGCGGAACCATTCTGACCGAAGCGTATATCCTATCGATTCCGGATACGAAGAAAAGGGAGGCTGCTTACCAGTTAAATCGCAGGACAGAGTTTTCAGTAATCCGAAAAAGTCAAAAATGATGAGAAAGATATATCTACTACCCCTATTTTTACTATTCGTTATTCAGGGCGTGGCCCAGGTTCAGTTAACCCAATATTTTCTGGATGAAACCCTTTATAATCCTGCTTTTGCGGGCGCAAATGATGCTGTCTGTACAAGCAGTTACCTACGGAATCAGTGGATGGGGCTGACCGATACAAAAGGGAATAAGATTGCGCCATTGTCAGGAGTTTTCAATTTCCATGCACCTGTTTACAGTTTAAATGGTGGGATTGGGATGAATGTGGTTTACGACAAAACAGGTTTTGAACAAACCCTCGGGGTTAAGTTTAATTACGCATATCATGTTCCTTTCAATGACGATAATAACCTGCTTGGAATTGGGATTGGAGTCTCGGTATTCAATAAAACCATTGATTTTAGTCAATTAATCCTCGAACAACCCAACGATCCTCTGTTTCAATCCGCAAAAAAAGAGAGCGGGATCATCCCTGATCTTGATTTGGGTATTCATTACCAACAATATAAAAAGATATACGCCGGAATTTCAGCCGTTAATCTGATGGAATCCTCGGCTAATATTGGTGGTGTCCATTACGCTCAAAAGCGGAACTTTTATTTAACGGGGGGATTTTATGCAAAGCTGATTGATGAACGGAACAGCGTATTGTACCTCATCCCATCATTACTTGTCAAATCCAACCTGACCAACGTGCAGGCAGATATTAATGCAAGGATCGAATACAATAACCGTTTCTGGGGTGGTGTTTCGTGGCGGTATCAGGATGCGTTGGCAGTTATGGCAGGGCTTAATCTGAATGGATTTAGGATTGGTGCTTCTTACGATCTCCCAACCAGCTATTTATCAAAGGGCTCCAACGGAAGTGTTGAATTCTTCATTGGTTATTGTCATTCCATCGGGCCTAAAATTAAAAAGAGTTGCAATTACAATACAAGGTATTTATGACTGACAAATATTAGGAGTGTGATGTGAAAAGGACTTTAGCCTTGTCCAGACTTGTAGTATTAAAGGTCATCTCTTTACATCCCAGTCAAATATAGGAAGACCATCGAGTTTTAAAAGATTGTAAAATTATAACTAAACTAATTGGTAAATATTCGTCAGTTCGTGAAGTGAATTGCCCAATCCTTGCAGAAAATTGCCATGTTCGTGAAACGCTCTTATGTGCTGGTTTTATAAGAGGTTATATTCCATAATTTTAGAGGGAAATTGTGGGATATCTAAATTAGATTCGAATGAAAAAGACAGTTCTTTCAGAGACCGATACTACGGATCGTCCCTTGGATGAAAACCATTTGACTGAATCACCTACTTCAAAGACGACCTACGTCTGGACCTGCTTTAACGGGATTAAATTATTTGTTCCCTATATCAGCATTACCAATTTCCCCAAAAAAGGCCCTTCCCCAACCCTCCCCAGCCGGAGACGGTGACTGAAAGACAGTTGCTCAAACACCCGGATATAATGCCCTGAAGGGTGGAGGCCCGATTCTCCAATCCCCCATCGCTTATCCTTTTCACAACTCTGATCCGGATGATTATCCTGTTTCATGTACGAATAGTTGATTTGATTTAACTTACCAAATTTATTTGTACCCTCTCCTTTGGGGTGTCAGATTTTTCAGTGCATATCAAAATCATGGAGTGGAAATCCAGCATTAAAGGACAATCGTGTATGAGAAAACAGGAATAAAAAACAGAAATCTGACCAGAATCAGGAATAAGAACCAATACTGAACCAGGAACAGGAACAACAAAAAACCTGTTGAAAAAACAAGGAAGAAACTCCAGAATGAAGAAAAAATGCAGGAAATATTTAAACATTAAAGAACAAATCAGGAATTAATTCTATGTTTGTCCACTATTCTACAAATTAGTATCAATCCTGTCAAGCTATTTTAGGGAAGGTCAAAGGTCAGTGACGTGACATAGTTTAGACGTGACGTGACGTAGGTTAGAGATAACGTCGCATAGGTTAGACGTGACGTGATGTAGGTTAGACGTGACGTAAGTTAAGCATAACGTCGCTTAGGTAAGCCCTTCGAAAGCATAGGTTAGACGTTCCAAAGTGTAGGAAAGCTCTTCGAAAGCCTAGGTTAGGCGTTCCAAAGTGTAGGTAAGCTCTTCGAAAGCATAGGTTAGACGTTCCAAAGTGTAGGAAAGCTCTTCGAAAGCCTAGGTTAGGCATTCCAAAGTGCAGGTAAGCTCTTCGAAAGTATAGGTTAGGTGAAAAAGGTAATGCTCTCCTACTCGGTAGTAGCTTATCTTCAGGATTTTCGCAAGTTTTACCCCAGTGATGATTGGGTATTTGTCGGACAATACAAAGGGGAGGCATTAAGTGCGCGCACGGTGCAGCAGGTAATGAAAAATGCTGTTACGAGAGCCAATCTTGAAAAAAAGGCAACAGTACATACTCTCAGACATTCATTTGCAACTCATTTGCTTGAGCGAGGAACAGACATAAGGTATATTCAGCAGTTATTAGGACATAGCAGCATTAAGACTACGATGATTTACACGCACATAATGCCTGTAGCCGCTAAGAAAATTGGTTGTCCGTTGAATCAAATACCCAAGGGAAATTTTGAAATAAAAAAGATTGATAAAAACAATAAATAGTTTTTATTTGAAAGAATTGCTGTTACCTTTGACATAATATATAACAAAGCATTTAGTCTAAAATTAATAAAACCAGCAGATTGAAATCAATCAAAGGTTCATAAAAGTACTATAAACTTTCTGCTATTTACTAGTTGGCTGTAATTTAACAAGAGCGATAATTTCGTTAGATTTTTGATATAACAATATAAGGATTGACTGATAGAAGCGATAACATGATTTTAATTAAAATTGTATTTAATAATCTATGATATGAGAACAAGATTTATGACTTCTAAAAGTGGATTGATAAAGGTGATAATTTTTATCACAATTTTATTACTATTAGGATTGATTGGCTATTTATCCCTTGTAAACCAAAGATTAAGACCTGAAATGATAATTGTTTCCTTGATAGCTGGATTGATTATATTTCTGATGACATGGATTTGGGTAGGAACTTATTATCTTGTAAATAATGATAAACTGGTTGCAGCTTGTGGTCCATTTATTTGGAGGATAAATATTGCCGATATTAATTATATTAGATTAAATCAAAATACCCTTGGAGGTATGTATAAAGCCACACTATCAACAAAAGGTATTGAGATTAAGTATAAAAAAAGATGTTCGTTAATGGTATCTCCAATTCAGCAAGACAAGTTTGTTGATAGATTAAAGGAACTAAATAAAATGATTGAAATAAAAGAAAGATAAACTACCGCCAATAAGAAGGAATAGGAGCGGCGAGCAACGCCCAGCGATTATTCCCGGTTGAACTACACGCGCCGGGATCGGAGCTATGCAGTTTGCAACCGTTTTATTGATTTTTGTTGAGATAAAAGAGAAGGATGTTCTTTGACGTATTGCAGGTTTTTGTGCTTTTGCGGGTTTAAAACGGATTATTTAATGTACTCTTACTTTGGCCGCGTAAAGCAACCTGTTGATCCGGTTTGCGGACAACATTTTCAAACTCAGGAACAAGCGCAATAGCCTGCTCAACAATAGTAAGTCCCGATTTCTTTCTCATATTCAGAAATTTTAAAGTGAATAATCTTTGAGTATAGAAAGAATCGGGTACTTTTAATGCAGCTATCCGCGTAGGCGGATTTAGTTCAACATTGTGTAGCATTAATGGCGGGTGAAGCACTTTCCGCAAGGTTCGTTTCCCGCATCAGCCATCTAACGATTTGAAAGGAGATTCGCCCGCAATCCGCCACTAATGCTACACACACCGTTAGCGGTCATTCTAAAAGGACAGTAGTGCAATATTTGAACGACATAGATTTATAAAACACCTTGACAAAATAAAGAACACAGATTATGAATAACGGGAAAAATAGAGGTTCAATTTGGAGAATTTGGGACTTGCATGTTCATACACCTGCGACTTATGGAGGAAGTTATCAAGACTTCATTGATAATGCAAAAATAAGTAAGGCATCCGTTATTGGGATTAACGATTATTGCTCTGTTAAAGGGTATGAAGAAATAGTAAAACTTGGCGGAGTCCCCGACAAAGTTATTTTTCCTGTTGTTGAGCTGAGAATGAATAACTTGTTGACCACAAAGAAAAATCCAAATGGAGTTAAAATAAATTTCCACATAATCTTTGATAATGATACCGTCACTTTCCCGAAGATATCAACTTGGATTTCGTCATTAAAATGCTTGGATGAAAAAGGAAATAAAATTCAACTTGGCGTAGCAACAGACTTGTCAAAAACATCATTTGATTTCGATCATGTAGTAGAGAGCTTAAAAGAATATGGTTTATACGAAACACATTCTTTAATTTGGTTGCCATACGACGAGTATGGAGGGATAGATGAAATAGATCCTGTATCAGACGGTTATTTTAAGTTATCCCTCATAAATAAATCTCACATTTTGGGTTCATCAACAAAAAATCAAATTGATTTTTTTAATTGGAATGACCCCAAATATACAAAAGAACAATATCAAGATTGGTTTGACAAACCAAAACCATGTATTAAAGGATCAGATGCACACAAAATCGATTATCCATTCGGACATCTAAGAAATCAATTATCTCAACCTATTGAAAAATATTGTTGGATTTGTGCAGATATGACCTTCAAAGGGCTTAAACAAATTATTGTAGAACCAGACAGAGTTTCAATTTGTGATGAACCTGATTTGTTGAAAAGGGTTAGGTTAAATAAAACTAAGTTTATTAAATCTCTTTCAATCGACAAAGTTGCTAACATAAATATTGATGATGTGTGGTTTGAGAAATTCTACATTGAGTTCAACAGCTCATTAGTTGCAATCATTGGTAATAAAGGGAGTGGGAAAAGTGCAATTACTGATGTTATTAGCTTATGTGGCAACACTCATCAGGATAAAGAAAATTTCTCATTTCTTACTCAAAACAAATTTAGAAAACTTAAGCCGTATAATTTATCCGAGCGATTTGATGCAGTTTTAATATGGGAAGATGGAACAGAAGAAATTAAAAGACTTAATCAAAATCCAGACAAGAGATTACCTGAAAGGGTAAAATATATACCTCAAAATTTTCTAGAAAGACTTTGTGCGAATGTTGAGAGTGATGATTTTGAAAAAGAACTTAAGCAGATTATTTTTTCTCACACCCCACCTGATAAACGACTCGAAAAATCAACTCTTGATGAACTTATAAATTTTAAATCAAGTCTTGTAAACGATGAACTTATTTTACTTCAAAGTGAAATTTCGAAAATTAACATTCAAATAATTGAACTTGAGAACAAGGCGACTATTGATTTTAAGAAAACAATTGAAAATAAACTAGAACTAAAGAAAAACGAATTAACAACACATCTTAGTGTTGTTCCAAAGAAGCCAATAACAGAGCAAGTTAATGAGGAAAGTTCGAAGTTGGTTAGTAGCTTAAATCTAATTAGGGATGAAATAAAAATACTTGAAGAAGAAATATTAAGTCACAAAAAAGAGAGAAGCTCATTCTTGTTCAAACAGGAAGAGTTAAATCGAGCATTACAATATTTCAAAAATATCGACGGTCAATTAAAGAAAATTCAAGACCCATTAAATGAGTACAATATTATTCTCGATAAGCACAAGTTAAACAAAGTCGACATTTTTAGTTATAATATTGATGTTACGTCTATTGAGGTTGAACTTGACAATGTTAAAAATTCAATAGCCCAAATTGATCTAATTATTGATCCGGAAAATATTAATGGAAAAACCGTTAAGCTCAAAAATCTTAATGAGAATCTTCAAAAGGGTCAAGAAGAATTAGATAAACCGGCAAAAGAACAACAAAAATTTCTAGACGATTTTAAAAGATGGGAAATCCAAAAGAATGAAATTGAAGGAAATATTGACACTGAAGGGTCTTTAAAGTTTCTTGAAAACCAAATTAAATACTTGGAATTAGAACTTATACCTTTATTAAATCAGAAGTATAGTGAACGTAAAAAAGTTATAGGAGAATTATTTGATAAGAAAATTGAGCTTATCAACATTAGGAAAGAATTGTTCTTGCCCGTTTCTCAGTTCATTGATGATTTCAAAGAATTAAAATCCAGATATGATGTAAAAATTGATGTTGCATTAGAATTACGTTCTTTTGTTGACAATTTCTTCAGTAAAATTAATCAAGGTAAAACAGGCACATTTTGTGGCAAAGAGGAAGGTTACAAAAGACTTTTAGACATTATCGAAAAAGCACATTTTGACACGAAAGATGCTTTTATTTCGTTTACAGACGAAATAATTGACAATTTACGATTTGATAAAAGAAGTCCAGAGAATTCTATAACGGATATTGGAAGCCAATTAAGGAAAGGTGTTGAAATTACTGAACTATACGATTTTATATACTACTATGACTATTTACAACCAGTCTATAATCTTAAACTTGGTATTAAAACCTTGCAAGAGCTTTCTCCAGGAGAAAGAGGAGCATTACTTCTAATTTTTTACCTAATACTAGATAATGATGACATTCCCCTGATTATAGATCAACCAGAGGAGAATCTTGATAATGAAAGTGTGTATCACATTCTGGTTCATTTTATCAAAAAAGTAAAGGAAAAACGGCAAATAATAATTGTAACTCATAATCCGAATCTTGCTATTGTATGTGATGCAGACCAAATAATTCATATGCAAATTGAAAAGGAAAACAGAAATACTGTAAAATTTTATTCAGGCGCTATTGAAGACGAAATTACAAATAGATCAGTTGTTAATGTTTTGGAGGGGACTCTACCAGCATTTAATAATAGGGACTTAAAATACACTCGATAAAATCATTAAGTGACTGATAAATTGACAAATAAAGAACGAGCTGCTAACAAAAACTATATGTCAATTGCCGTTTCCGTGCTGACAACAAGCCATGTAGCCCGCAACAACGGCATCGGGGTTCGACAGAAAAGTAACCCGCAGTCGGCAACTGCATATAGTGTGCCGAGAAGCAGGACATCGGCGAATAAAGTTCTGCATGCTGTAATCAAGATGGAGGAACCGGATATCTGACGGATGAGCCTCCGGTGTCGCCTTACAGTAGGGGGCATCAAACCGCCTAAAGGTGCTGTGGTAAAGATCTATGGTGCTGAGCGTTTAGGTTAAAAGTGATACCTTTAGTGTCATTTGGTATGAATATAGGAGTTGAACAAAATTAAAGCGCTGAAAAGGTGTCGAGAAGGATTCGCTAGTATGAATTACATTTTGCCAACCTGAAAAGGGATGAGCTTTTTAATGTATGACTTATTAGAAGAGCCGTGTGATGGTAGACTAGCAAGCACGGTTCTTTGAGAGGCTTGGGGCGAATAGAAGATCAAAGAAGTTAAATTCTCCTGCCTACTTGGTTTTGCGAAACGTTGTGGGTCAGTTTAATCGCTCCTCGAAGTAGTTTCGTTTTTTGACAAGGTTCTTAAATTGACTGTTTTGGCTGCTTGAGAGATTTTCACTGTTTGACAGGTTTGAGCGGTTAACCAGGTTTTTAAGTCGGTTCGGTTTGACAAGTCTTCAGGTTTTGGGAGAACCGATTTCATCTAAAACACTCATTTGCAACTTAACACAGACTGCAACCGGAAACATCGTATTGGACAAAGTTTATAATTAAAAAGACATAGTATGACATTTACAAACGAAGAAAAACCAAAACTATTTACCAAGCCGGCAATTCTAATTTTCTCGATTTTACTTTCGACATTTTTTGGAGCGCTTCTCTTTGCTCAAAATTTAATTGGAGTAGCTAAGAAAAAGGATATTTGGGGCGTTATTTCGTTTTCCATTATTTGGAACGCTATTCTCATAAGATTTCTTGGTAAATTTATTCCTAACAGCCTAATAGTTTTCGGAATCACAAATGCTATTGGAGGTTTGATTTTGATTTTCCCATTTTGGAATTATTACTTACAGGAAATAGTTGATTATAAGGCAAGAAAAATATGGGGACCATTAATTCTTTTCGTTGTATTAGTAGGAGGTTTTTCTGCATTTCTACTTTTAAAGAAAGGACAATAAGTATCAATGAGCGAATTAAGAAAACTGACACCACAACATCAGTTACCCGGCAAGTCCGGAGGCAGTGGTTTTCGGTGGGCATCTTTCCGCTCAGGCTGTTTTTCGGCTTGACAGGAAATCGAAGATCAGCGGAGCTAAATCGCCCACAATCCGCCCCTGCGTGTAGCTTCCTACGTTATGGGCAAGTTTGATTTCTCGCGAAAAGTAGTAACTTTGTAATTACATTATAAAAATTGACACGATGGAAGTTTCTGTAATAAAAATTGGTAATTCAAAGGGAATCCGACTTAGCAAGACATTGTTGGACAAGTATAATATCCAAGACACAGTTGAGGTGATCCTCGAAAAAGGACAAATCGTCATAAAACCATTATCCAGACCGCGAAAAGGTTGGGAAAAAGCTTTCAAAAAAATGGCTGAGAATGGCGATGACAGATTGCTGATTAACGATGTTTTTGACGATGAAAACCTTGAAGAATGGAAATAAGTCAATATCAAATCATTCTAGTTAATCTCGACCCGACACTTGGGAGCGAGATTAAAAAAACCAGACCGTGCGTTGTGATTTCACCTAACGAGATGAATAAATTTTTAAATACGGTTGTAATTGCTCCTATGACAACAAGTTCTAAAAATTATCCTACCAGAATTGAAGTTAGACATGACAATAAAATCGGATGGATTGTTTTAGACCAGATTAGAACGATCGACAAACAGAGAATAATTAAGGACCTTGGCCGATTAACAAAGTCCGAGATAAATGAGCTGAAATCAGTATTAAAAGAAACCTATATTGATTGAAAACCAGCCCATAACTTCAGCTACCCGTCAAGGTCGGCATCAGTGGTTTTCGGTGTGCATCTTTCCGCTCAAGCTGTTTTTCGGCTTGACAGGAATCGAAGATTAGCGAAAGCCAAATCGCCCGCAATTCGCCCCTGCGTGTATTGTGTCAAGAAGTAGGTTTACCTACATGCTGTAATTAAGATGATGGAATCCAGTTGTAAGGATGAACCATCGGTGTCGTCTTACAGGAGGAGGCATCAAACCACCTAAAGGTGCTGTGGTAAAGAGCCATGGTTCTGAGCGTTTAGGAGAAGATAAGCTACGAGTTTATCAGGTATGGATATAGGAGCTGAACGAGAGTGAACCCTTGATGACGAGTCGGGAAGTTGGTACATCCAGTCAAAAGCTACGGAGTATGTGACGGAGTGATAAACTTAGCGGGCACCTGTTTACTGGCTAAGTGGCTGGCGTCTTTCAGAGGGCAGGAACTATATTTGGGCTTTATTATGGAACTTGAGAACCTGCATGTTTATGCTAAGGGAAACGCACAATGGGTACAACCCAGAGGCGGTAAACTGATGAATCTTGCAGGGGCAGACTAACACGTAGTAGTGAGGAAGTTCCTGTAATGGGAATGGAGCAAAGGGGTTAGCTAATAGGAAATGCAATTTGCCAACTTTAACAAGGATGAGCTTTATATTGTATGACCTATTAGAAGAGCCGTGTGATTGGAGACTATCAAGCAGGGTTCTGTGAGAGGCTTGGGGTGAATCGAAGATCAACGAAGTTAAATTCCCCTTGCCTACTCGGAGCTTCCTATGTTATGCACCATTTTAAAGACGACAGCAATATGAAACAGATTCTTATTATTATCCTTTTACTCTTTTGTAAAATAGTTGGTGCCCAAGACTTAATTGGGACGCCAAAGAGTTTAATTTTGGTTTATAATTACCCCGGAAATTACTTCTATCTTCAACTTAATGGAGAGGACAAAAGGAAAACAGAAAATGAAAACGTTTTCGTAATTGACAATGAACTAGTTCAAGTCAAAACTTTGCATAAAGACAAGTTTATTTACATATTCCGGTGATACCCGTTCACGTTTTCCGGTGATGTCCGTTCACTGTTTGTTCAAAAACGATTAGGCAAATGTAACATTAATATTTTTTGCGTAAACTTTCTCCGGTTAATTGAAAACGCACTGATTTATGAACGATTCTGTCTAAACAGGCTTCAGCAATCAGCTCATTACCAATAACAGCATACCAATCATTGACTGGAAGCTGACTGGATATTATCAATGCTTTTCTCCGATATCTGTCGTCAACAATTTGCTCAAAATCATTTTGTTGTTGTCCTTGTAATGCTTTCATACCAAAGTCATCTATGATTAACATATCCACGCGTGAGAGTTTTTCCAGGAATCGGATTTCCTGTCCCTGCAATCGTTCGAGTTTGATTCGATCCAATAACTTTTGCATGTTGAAGAACACGACATTAAATCCCAGCCTGCATGCCCTATCACCCAGTGCAACGGCCAAATAGGTTTTTCCTGTTCCGGTAGGTCCGTTAATCACGATTGTTTGTCCATTACGAACAAATTCACACGTACCCAACTGCGCCACTGTCGTTGCGTCAACACCTCTGGCGGTATTATAATCAAGCTCCTCAAGCGAAGCCGGATATGGAAACACAGCTTCTTTGAGTAGTCGGGCAATACGGTTTGTTTTTCGGGTGTCTTGTTCGGTTTGCAACATAAGTTGCAGTCCATCTCTGAGTGAGAGTTTGTCGGCTCTGCGTGTCTCACAAAGGGATGTCCAGCAATCTGCCATCCCGGGAAGCTTAAGCTTGTGAAGCGATTTTTCAATTTCTTCTTGCATACAATGTTTTATTAAAATGGTTATTTATAATAAGAGTTTCCCCGCATATTTTCATGATTAGTTGGCTGTGGATTAATGCGGTTCTTGCTTTCATCTTGTAATTTAGCCATCTTGAGATTGCTGATCACATTTTGTAAAAACTTGCCCGAGTATGACCTGTTTTGGATAGCGATCTGGCAGGCTTGTTCAAAATCGGCTATTGATGTTTTTCTGCCTATCGAAAGCATATAATCACAGGTTTTGTATTTGAACTCGGGGGGAATCTGCCGTTGTTCCAAATCCAGAAACATGTCTGATACAAGCTGCCTGAATACAGTACTATGCTTATCCGCTTTTTCTTGATAATACTCAGCAGAACGGCTCAAAATGGCGTTGGAATTGGATGCCAGATGTTCTTTTTTGTGCGTATGCCCAAAGCCTAAGTGGCGCTCATGTGTAGCCACTAATTCATTATTTACAAAGATTTTCACCAATGTGCGGGTGTAAATAACATGGCTACGCTTTCCAATGTGGACAAATGGAACCGAGTAGTAGTGTTTGTCACGCGCCAAATAAACGAATCCATCATTGCGAACCTGTAAATCGCACGTAAGTTTCATTTCATAAAGTTGTTCGGGCAAAGGTGACAGCGTATTCTTTTCAACGGCAAAGAATTGTTCTTCACGACTATAAGGCCGTTGCTGCATCCGTGTCTGATTGTGTTCAAGCATTTTCTGCGATACTGCCTCGTTTAAATCCTCCAATGAATAAAAGGTCGTGTTGCGAAGGCGGGCATATACCCGCCTGTAAATAATCTTCACCTGGTTCTCTACCAATGCCTTGTGTGTAGGAGAATAAGGGCGGCAAGGGATGGTTACAAAACGATAATGATTGCCCATATCTTCCAACGCTTTGTTCAACGTTGGCTCATACTTATCCGCCTTAATTACAGCCGACTTAAGGTTGTCTGTTACCAAAATCTTAGGTACACCTCCTATGGCTTCCATACACTTGGAAATAGCATATAGAAAATCTTCTACTCTTTGTGAGGGAATACACAAAGCAAAGGCATAATCCGTGTAAGGTAAACATGCCACAAATACCTGTACTTTAATCATTTCTCCTGTTTCTGTATTTGCATATTCCAACGTATCTCCAGCAAAATCGACAAATAATTTCTCGCCAGGTACATATGTATCACTCAACACGGTAGTAGGCGCAGTGGCTGCTAATTGTTGTTTTAAGTGATGGAAAAACTGTGACTTACGATAACCGTCAGGATGCCTGGCTATGTAATCCTGCCACACCAAAAAACGCGTCACATGCTTATGTCCTAAGGAGGTCTTAAAGTCT
This sequence comes from Prolixibacteraceae bacterium, assembly GCA_963675995.2. Taxonomy (GTDB): domain Bacteria; phylum Bacteroidota; class Bacteroidia; order Bacteroidales; family Prolixibacteraceae; genus JAAFHB01. The sequence goes on from CAXXIY010000001.1 coordinate 2,467,065, forward strand.
GTCAACTCATCCAAAAACGTCTGATGACGGTAATCCGTATATGCCGGATTCCCAGCCCTGAAGCGGGCCTCAAGTTCCGGATCTTCCATTTTTAATACCTCTTTGAGCGACAATGGATCACCCCCAAAGAACCGAACATAATTATTTACAGTCTCTTTGTTTATATCCAAATCCCTGGCGATTTGACGGTTCGACACGCCGTTCTCGCTCAATTGGAGAACTTGTTTTATTTTACTCATACTTGTTGATTTTCCTGCCATAGTACCTTTGTTTTGTTGGGCGATTTTTAAGCTGCAAAGGTACGGGTGAACATTGAAGTGAACGGATATGCTCCGGAAAAGGAAAAATCTCAATCCGTGAATGGGCATGTTCCGGAAAGTACTAATAACAAAACTACTAAACCCATAAAGTGAACGGACATGCTCCGGAAAAGTGATATTTTCCGACCTCCCAAAATAGGGTGAACGGGTATGCTCCGGAAAAAGGTCCGATTGACCGGGTATGCTCCGGAATTTGGATTGTTTTGTAACAGATTTTTGTGTTTTCATCCTGTTTGAAGCCTGCTTTTGGGGCAAACGGAAATGAAAAACGTGGTTTTGAATGGTCTACTTTCAATTTAAAACTGAAATGTTTCTATTCTAAAGTGGGTGGGTATGCTCCGGAATATGTAGTTTATTAAAAACACAAAACAAGACTTATCCTTTGAGGATTTCATGAAAACCTACATTAATTGGGAAAAGAGCTACCTCGAAGAAACATTTTCCTTCAACATAAATAGTAAAGTTGAATTTTTAAAGTCTACTAAAGGTCGAGACATTGCTTTTTGGACATATGACATGCCACTTGAGAAATCCACACAAACAACAGATTCAACAATTACGACACCGACTCAAAAACAAATATTTGTACTTGCCCGAATTAAAGATTATTTGTTAGGAATAAATTCTCCTCTTTTCGAAAAAGAGAAATTTGATACGATTAAAAGTTACTTAGTCTCTAATATTGATGGAATTGTTGAAACCAAGAATGAAATTGATGTTGACGCATTAAATAATCAATTAAATAAATAAAACGACTCACAAAACTAACTTATAATGAAAAAATTATTGACCATCTTGACCATCTTGATTCCAATGATTGCTACTTGTCAAATTGTCCCGGTAAATTTTAAAGATTGTAAAACTGACCAAATGTTTGTTTCGGCAGATACTGAGCCGAAATGGAATTGTGATTCAATTGCTATGGTTGCTTTTATGAATAAATTCATAGAAGAAAAAAATATTGAAAAAATTGAAGAAGGAAAAATATTAATTGGAATTTTAATTTATCCTGATGGGAAAACATGTTGTTACTCTTTTGCAAATTTGACAAAAAAAGCATTGGATGCTGAAAAATTCAAAGAAACTGTAAATAAAATGCCCAATTGGACTCCAGCTAGACTGAATGGAAAAGAAATCACATACCTAAAACAGCAATTTTTCTTGATAAAGAACGGCAAGTTAACTCAGAATTAAAAAAAACGGTGCATAATAAAAACTATATGTCAATTGGGGTTTCGGTGCGGACAACAAAGCCCGCAGCCAGCAACAACGGCGGTGTAGCTCGACAGACAAACGACCAAAGGGAGTTCAGCGAAGCTAAAGCAACCCGCAAACCCCAGCTGTATATAGTTCCGTCCGTTGTGAGCCATAAAAGCCAGCTCTTCGATATGAAAATTCTAATTATAAATAATCTAATATGACCAAACTAGAAAGTTTTATTTTAATCACTTTTACGGTTGCATTATATTCATGCAATAAACCTGATAGATATATCATAAATGGCAATGTAACCGGGTTTCCTGATAGCACAATGATTTATTTGAGGAATTTAAGTACTGATGAGGTTTTTGACAGTACTTTAATTATTAATAATAAGTTTCAATTAAAAGGTAAATTGGAAAGTGTTCCCGAACAGATTTGGCTAAATACCAAAATTAACAATGAATTTATATATACTAATTTATTGATAGGTAATGAAGAAATTGAAATAAAGGGTGATATTAAAGACTTTCCTTGGAAAGTACAAGTCTTGGGTTCAAAAACTCAAGATGAAGATGATAATCTTCGTGATTTGACTAGTCAATTTGATATTAAGCGGGATTCCCTTGTTCAAATATTTCTTAAATTAGCACCAGAATTACAGGAGAAAAAAGGGAAAGAAATTTGGGGAGAAGTAAAAATAATTGATGATACAACTCTATCTATACGCATAAGATTCATAAAAGCTCATATAAATACATATACTGGGATTATAAATCTAGGTTATTTAAAAAATTCATTTCCTAAAGATACAGTCCAAGTTTTGTATAATAAAATATCAAATGAGTTGAGAGCTAGTAAATATGCTAAAATAGTAGAAATATTTTTAAAGGAGAAGACAACCGAAATCGGTGATAAATATAAAGATTTTGAGGCATTTAATAAAGATGGACACAAACAAAGGTTCTCAGGATTAATAGGCAAATATATTTTATTAGATTTTACTGCTGCGTATTGTGGCCCATGTGTTCAATCGGCAGAAGAACTAAGATTTATTAATAAAACATATAGTGATTCTCTTTCGATTATTAGTTTTTCCGGGGATGCGAAAAAGGATATTTGGTTGAAATCATTAAAAAGAGATAGTGTTACATGGATAAGTTTATGGGATGGTAAAGGAACTTACAGTGAAACATATATAAAATATGGGGTTCACGGATTTCCAACATTTTTTCTAATTGACCCAAATGGAAAAGTCATTGATAAATGGAGTGGATATGGCAAAGGTTCTTTAGAAGGAAAGTTGAAAAGATTTAAAAAATAATTACGGCACACAATAAGAAGGAATAGGAGCGGCGAGCAACGCCCAGCGATTATTCACGGTTGAAGTACACGCGCCGGGATCGGAGCTATGGTTACTGAGCCTGCCGAAGTATGCACTTAATGACCGTTTTTGTTTGTTTTGAAGATTTTCGGAGAAGAAAAATACAATTGTCGTTTCTTGACCTATTGCAGGTTTTTGTGCTTTTGCGGGTTTAAAACCCGATTATTTAATGTACTCTTACTTTGGCCGCGTAAAGCAACCTGTTGATCCGGTTTATTGACCACATATTCAGCTTAAAGAGGAAAAACGAAAAAAAGAGATCTTTGGAATATTTAACGTTCTTACCATGAGCGCGAAGCGTAAACAAATACTTCCGCTGAGACAAAAAGCTGCTTGAGCGATGCCGAAGTGAGTTCATTTTGTCAGGTCTTTTTTGGTTACTATTTGTGACGACAAAAAGTGACAAAGAGAGAAAAGTTGAAGTTGACCACCCGGAGTTCATATAAATAGCGAAAGACGATGATACGCAGCTTATCTTCGTTTAATAGCCTCATATGCCGGCTTCGCCCTTCATTTCGTCATATGTCCACCGGACATTTGGTTTTGCTAACACAAAACTTCACTCACCTCAGTTTATAAGGGACTTGCACCCTCTGGTGTAATCGGAAAATAACAATGCACAGTCTTCGGTAAATAAGAATACACAGAGATTGGTAACAATGGTGCACAGTTTTCTTTTGATTTGGGCATGCCCAAATCAAAAGAAAGTCAACTTTACCGGGGTACTAAAACCCGGTTATTATGAACCATTATCTTAATAAGTTGATCATGTACCATGAGATTCACAAAATGAACCGAGAAGGGTTCTCAAAATCAAAAATCAGCCAATATCTGGTTGTCAACCGTCGCACGGTTAACCGTATTTTGTCGATGGATGAGATGCAGTTTGAAGCGTTTCTTGAGTCGCTATCCCAAAGGAGTAAGGAACTATCCTGTTATGAGCATTGGGTGAAAGCCAAACTGGAGATGTACCAGGAAACCTCTGCCGCTCAAATGCACGACTGGTTAATGGAACATTTTCCGGATTTTCCCGGCGTAACAGCCAAAACCGTTTATAACTTCGTGATGTGGGTTCGCCAAAAACATCATCTGCCACAGACCCGGCCAATACGTGAATACAATGCCGTTGAAGAACTTCCATACGGGTTGCAGGCACAGGTAGACTTTGGACAATACAACATGCGTGACGGGCTGGCTAAGCGGGTAAAAGTCTGGTTCTTTGCCATGTCGTTGTCCCGTTCACGGTATAAATATATTTTCTTCTCAGATATACCCTTTACCAGCCATACGGCTATTGTGGCCCACGAGAAGGCATTCTCATTCTTTAATGGAATCCCTGATCAGATTGTTTATGACCAGGACAAACTGTTTCTGACAGACGAAAACAGGGGTGATCTATTGCTTACAAGTGCATTTAAGGATTATTGCAGGGAGCGTAAATTTCATTTGCACTTTTGCAGAAAAGCTGATCCTGAGAGTAAGGGCAAGATTGAAAATGTTGTCAAATACGTCAAGCAGAACTTCTTATATAACAGGCCTTTCAGTGATGTTTCTCTGCTTAACACTGAAGCTCTGGCATGGCTTGGGCGTACCGCAAATGCAAAACCACATGCCGGCACCCAGAAGATCCCATTTAACGAATGGTGCATCGAACAACCCTCTTTAACGCCTTTTATTGCTGTAGCCTTAAAACCTCCAACAAGTTTGTATACTGTACGAAAAGACAATATTATCTGTTGGAAAGGAAACTTTTACACGCTTCCATCCGGCACTTATAAAGGGAGAGGAACGCAGGTAAGCGTATCACCGGAAGAGGGTTTACTCAATATCTGTTCATTGTCCGGCACACCTGTTTGTTCTCCTATGATATCCACAGAGAAAGGTAAGACGGTAACCAATACTGATCATAAACGGGATAAATCCGGCAAGGTCCAACAATTGATCAGCGACATCTCATTGATGTTTGATAATCCTGACCTGTCTTTGCAGTACATGGCAGAAATCCGTAAGGAGAAACCCAGATACATACGTGATCAGCTTATTTTGTTAAGGCAAACCCTGAGCTTGTTCAATAAGAAACTCATTAATAAAACCCTGCAGTACTGTATTGAAATGCATGTATATAGTGCAAACGATTTTAAATCGGTGGCAGAAAACTTCTTAAAGGAACAGTCTCAAATTGAAGCACACAAACTGAAAACAATACTGACCAATCCTCTGAGTGGAATAAGGTCCGATATTGCGACTTTCCAGCCAATGAAAAGCTCTATTTACGATTATGAACACTTAATGCAGGGAGGCAATTGATCATGGAAAAGAAGCAAATCATACAATCCCTTTGTCTGCAGTTTAGAATGAGCGGAATGGGTGCCAGTCTTGACCAGGCACTTAGAGAAGCTGAAAGTGGAACAGTTAGTTTTCTCGACTATACCATCAGACTTTTGCAAGCCGAAGCCACGCATCGTCAACAGAAAGAAGATCAACGAAGGCTTAAAACAGCCCGATTGCCAATCACTTGTGATCTAAACAAATATGATTACACCTTTGAAAATGGCCTTCCAAAATCACGGCTAATACAACTCCGGGAACTTGACTGGCTCGACCAGCTGTACAACATTATCCTGATGGGGCCATCCGGTACCGGAAAAACTTTTATTGCTGCCGGTCTCTGTAATGATGCTGTCAGGAAGGGATATAAAGCTTACTTCCGGACAATGGATGATATTATTGGGATGCTTAAGATGAGAGATTTTACTCAAACAGCAAAAGCAGAATACAAACGGCTAACTGCTGCAAATCTGATAGTTATTGACGATATCATGCTCTTCCCCATTGAAAAACAGTTGGCAGTGGCCTTGTTTAATATGATTAATCACATCTACGAAAAAACTGCATTTATCATCACAACAAATAAATCACCATCCCAGTGGGCACAGATGCTCGACGATGAAGTCCTGGCAACAGCCCTGCTTGATCGCCTTTTGTTCCATTGTGAGGTTATCAATCTATCCGGGAAAAGCTTCAGAATTAAGAACCAGAAAACAATATTTAATCGAAATGAGGAAAAATAACCTACATTTGAAAACACAAAAGTTGAGCACTGTTGTTGCCATTTTCTGTGCACTCTAATTTACCATTTTCTGTGCATTTGTAATTTCTACTTACATCTGGAAAAATACACTTGCTGTAAAATCACTTTTGTAACCAAAAATTTGTATTTTCGAAGCTTATCAAGAGCTTACAACGAGTGCGTGCAGCTTGTGCAGGGCGGACACATTCAATATAAAAATTGGGGTTTCATTGGTTATTCAAAGGTTGTGGCTCGCATCAAGTGCCTTGTAATTTGGGATTTAAGTGCTCCGTTCTCCCCAGCTTTTCATCTTATCGACCTTTATCCGCATAAAAAGCAACGCCAGTACATAAATTTAACATATGAATATGAAAATAGGATTAATAGGATTTGGAAAAACTGGGAAAGCAGTTGCGAATGTTATTTTGCAAAATACTGAATATAGACTTGAATGGGTTTTAAGACAAAGTACACTGTTAGAAAGTAGAAGTGTGCCAGAGTTTTTAGGTATAAAATCAGAAGAACCTGGATTGATATATTCAAGCTCTAAGATAAAAATGACAGAGCTTCTCGACAGACATCCAGTCGATATTATTATTGATTTTTCTTCGGAGTCGGGTATTTATACTTATGGGGAGATTGCCGGCGAAAGAAAAATAAAAATAATTTCTGCTGTTTCTCATTATAGTGAAGCAGAAAGAGAATTACTAAAGAAGCTCTCTGAAAGCACTGTCGTATTTTGGAGTCCTAATATTACATTAGGAGTTAATTATTTACTATTTGCTGCAAAGTTCTTGAAAAAGATAGCTCCTTGGGTAGATATTGAGATTATTGAAGAACATTTTAAAGAAAAAAAAGGAGTTTCCGGTACGGCAGTAAAAATTGCAGAAGCATTGGATTTACAAAAGTCTGACATTAATTCGGTGAGGGCAGGAGGAATTGTTGGTAAACATGAGTTAATTTTTGGATTTCCATATCAAACAGTGCGTCTTATTCATGAATCTATTTCCAGAGAGGCGTTTGGAAATGGAGTTATATTTGTAGCTGAGAACTTAGAGGACAAAATGATTGGGCTATACAATTTTGAAGATATTTTATTGCCATATTTTAATGCTGAATAGGAACAATTATGTGTAATAGTTGCGACTTAATCTGACAGTCAGGGATTAAACTAACTTTGTAATTGCATTCAAAAAGAAGTTTAATCCACTAAAACTGTCAGAAATGAATACAGAAGTAAAATTAATCAAAACCAAGTTAGGATTGCTCAATTTGTCAGAGCAATTAGGTAACGTTTCACAAGCCTGTAAAATCTTCGGTTACAGTCGTGATAGCTTTTACCGTTTTAGAGAGCTGTATGAAAAAGGAGGAGAATTAGCACTTCATGAGGTTTCACGCAGGAAACCAGTACTTAAAAACCGCATTGAAGAGGCCATTGAAGATCAGGTTAAACAGATTGCCTTTGATTTTCCGGCTTATGGACAACAACGTGCCTCGAACGAATTGAAGAAGAAAGGTGTTTTTATTTCCCCTGCAGGAGTGCGTTGTGTTTGGCTCCGTAATGGTGTAGAAACTTTCCAGAAAAGGCTTAAATTGCTTGAAAAACGGGCTGCTCAGGATGGATTGGTCTTGACTGAAGCTCAGGTTGTAGCCCTTGAAAAAGCCAAGGAAGAAAAGTTTGCACAAGGTGAGATAGAAACGCAACATCCAGGATACCTCGGTGCACAAGACACTTACTATGTGGGCACTATAAAAGGTGTTGGTCGGATATATCAGCAAACATTTATTGATACTTACACTAAAGTTGCCCAGGCTAAATTGTACGATCGTAAAAATGCCCTTGTTGCCGCAGATATGCTTAATGACAGGGTATTGCCAATGTATGAAGAAAGTAAAATTCCACTGCTAAGGATCTTAACTGATCGGGGAACCGAATATTGCGGAGCACGTGAACATCATGAATACCAATTATACCTGGCAATAGAAGACATCGATCATACACGAACCAAAGCAAGGCATCCGCAGACAAATGGAATTTGTGAACGATTCCACAAAACGATGCAGGAAGAGTTTTATGCGGTAGCTTTTCGGAAAAAAATTTACAGCTCCATAGTTGATCTACAGATAGATGTGGATCTTTGGCTTGATCATTATAACAAAGAACGTCCTCATTCCGGGAAGTACTGTTTTGGTAAAACACCGTGGCAAACATGGAATGAGACACTTCACCTGACAAAAAGTAAAATGCTGGATACTCAATTTCAAAAAGATGTATCTTTATACCTGACAGGAGAAGCGGAACCAGGCTCTGGTGGCGACCAACCTGATAGGAATATCCTGTCCGACTGGAATGGTCACGGGGGCATTAATGGCCCCCAAATCCAGCATATCATTCCGGGAGAAGATGCCTTAAAAAACGCATTGAATTATTAACTCAAAAATATCCCTACTGTCAGACGAAGTCTAAACTTCTACAAATTATGAGTACTGCCATTATAATAACTATTTGTATATTATTGCTTTTTGCGTATCTTTTCGATATTAGTGCTTCAAAAACGAAAATTCCATCGGTCATTTTATTGTTAATTTTGGGTTGGTGTGTAAAACAAGGAGCCATCTTTTTTGAAATATCTATTCTTAATTTAGCTCCTATACTACCCATTCTAGGAACATTAGGGTTGATTTTAATTGTATTAGAAGGTTCTTTAGAGTTGGAATTGAACAAATCTAAATTGACAGTTGTTGGCAAATCTTCTTTAATGGCAATTTTTCAACTTCTTCTGATTAGCTTTGGATTGGCTTACTCGTTTTACTACTTTGAAGGCTCAACATTTAAAAATGGATTAATTAACGCGATACCATTAGCAATTATTAGTAGTGCTATCGCGATCCCAAGTGCCAGAAATTTAATTGCACGTAATAAAGAATTTATCACTTACGAAAGCAGTCTTTCAGATATTTTCGGTGTAATATTTTTCAATTTCATCTCTCTAAATGACAATTTAAAAACAGAAATATTTGGATTCTTTTTACTGCAATTGCTTTTAATGATTTTGGTTTCCTTCCTTTCAACTTTAGGTCTTGCATTTTTGTTGAGTAAAATCAAACACCATATTAAATTCACTCCAATTATTCTACTGGTAATTTTAATTTACTCTATTTCAAAAATATATCATTTGCCTTCTTTGATTTTTATTTTAATATTTGGTTTGTTTATTGGAAACCTTGATGAATTGAAACGATATAAAATTATCGCAAAACTTAAGCCTGAAATATTGAATATTGAAGTTCGGAAATTTAAAGAAATAACAACAGAAATGACATTTATGATACGTGCTTTATTCTTTTTACTCTTTGGCTATCTGATTGAAACTCCTGAATTATTGAATTCAGATACTGTTATATGGGCAGTAATTATAACCGCAGGGATTTTTTTTATAAGAACATTGTTTTTAACATTATTCAAGGTGCCTCTGAGTCCGCTACTTTTTATTGCACCACGTGGACTAATAACCATTCTTTTATTTTTAAGCATACCTATAAATCAACAATTAGAAATAGCCAATAAATCTTTAATTCTGCAAGTCGTAATTTTGACAGCATTAGTGATGATGTTTGGTTTAATGAAACATAAAACCAAAGAAAAAATTCAAATAATAAAGAATGTCAGCAGCTAGTTTCCCGGGTGATCGTTTTCCTGGATTGCTCTGTCCCGCTTAAAAAAAGGCGGCTTAACATCCCTTTTGAATTTGGAACATCTTAATGTTCAATCCTTCATTGTCTTTTGAGACCTCCGATCCTTTCAATTTAGAATTATTTAATTTTGAAGGTAATTCTTACAGATTGGTCTTAAAGAATAATTATGGATATGGTATTTCTCGGATTAGATTTATAGGGACACGAACTGAATATAATAAAATTAGTGCTGAAAATATTTGACAAACTATGGTGCAAAAAATATTCAAGATAGAGGGCGAATATAATCAAGCACTTGCAAGACTTAAGACGATATTTGATGCGGAAGTAGGGACTTTGGAGGGAGATGAATTGGAACTGCTTTCATTATTAATAGACAACTACGAAGAGATTTAATACCTAATTTAATTGTCTGGTTCAATCGAAGCAATTAAGTTTAAAATGGACCAATTGGGAATTAAGATTAAAGATTTAGCAAAAGTGCTTGGATTTAGACGCCTTGTGATAGAGGTATTGAATAAAGAACGAAAGTTGTCATTAGATATGATTCGCCGATTAAATATGGATTTACATATACCAACAAAAGTACTGATTCTGGAATATTAAAAATTCACGGGAGAAAAAGTAGGTCTCTTAGCGGTCTGCAAGACCCCGTGATGAGTGTGCGTTGAACTACAACCCGGTTAATTATGCAGTTTTTTTCTATGTACTTAACATCGGTTTTATGTTCGGTTCTTATTGAAGCTCTGATAATTATTGAGTTCTCGGATTGCTCTGTCTGATGACAGTGAGAGCTAAAAAAATAAAAATTTTGCTCGTAATATTTTTAAATTGATGAGGGAAAGAAAATTGAAGGAATGTATTAAGATGAATTACGTTCTCAACAGAATAAATGAACCCATTGAGAATGATTTTGAATCTGCTATACCGCAAGGAGTTAACTCAACAAGCGATCATTCGCCATAGGGGTTTTAGTGGGGTATCAAGCGTTTCAGCTCACTTAAAGGATTGTAAAGGGTGATATAAACACAGCTCCGAAATCCCCTGCAATGCATTCCGCTGACCGTTGTGTTCAAGTTACAACCTTCGTAAATGACAGTAATACATAATAGATATGAATTATATTGATTTAGAAAAATGGAACCGAAAAGGACACTATGAGTTTTTCCATAGAATGGATTATCCACAATTCAACATTTGTATGGATATAGATGTCTCAAATTTTATAAAGTTTACAAAACAAAATGGATTGTCTTTTTACTATTCAATGGTATTTGCTTCCACGACAGTAATAAATCAGATTGAAAACTTCAAATATCGGATACATGACGATAAAGTTGTAATACACGATAAGATAAATCCTTCATTTACATATATGGATAAGAATGGGCAAGATGACCTGTTCAAATTGATTACTGTAGAGCTAAATGATGATATTTATAAGTTTGATAAAATCGCAAAGGAAACAAGTGAAAATCAAAACGACTATTTTGGACTGGACAAATTGATTGGACGAGATGATTTGATATATATTACTTGTATTCCATGGATTTCTTTCACGCATATTTCCCACACAATCTCTTTAAATAAGAATGATTCAGTCCCACGAATATCATGGGGAAAATATTACAAACGTGGAGGTAAAACATTATTGCCTTTTTCGGTACAAGCAAATCATGCATTGATAGATGGATTCCATATTGGTAAATACGTTGATAAATTACAAACATTCATGGATGAGATAAAATAAAGCCAGCCCATATAAAAAAGGGCCTATGTTTGTAAGGCATCAGTTTCAGAGATAATTATTGTTCAGAATTTGAAAACAACACAATAGAATTCTGAGACTTATGCAGACACAAAGTACATATTCCAGAACATATCCGTTCCCTGTACGTTCTCACCCGTACCTTTGCAGCTTAAAGATTGCCCATTAAAGCAAGGTTTTTCAGCAAAACCGGGGCATGGTCCATAATAAAACTTATCTGATCCGGATCGATCTGCCCTGGGCAACGTCCTTAAGCAGCATACAAACAATGCGACGGATGTGGTTTCGTAAAGACTTTTGCCACTGTCCACTCAAAGTAACCTGTAGATCCGGTTTATAGAACACTTATTCAGTTTAAGGGGAAAAACGAAAAAAAGAGATCTTTGGAATATTTAACGTTCTTACTATGAGCGCAAAGCGTAAGCAAATACTTCCGCTGAGACAAAAGGCTGATTGAGCGATGCCGAAGTGAGTTCTTTTTGTCAGGTCTTTTTGGGTTACCTTTTGTGACGACAAAAAGTGACAAAGAAAGAAGAGTTGAAGTTGACCACCCGGAGTTCATGCAAATAGCAAACGATAAATGTCGTAATCTAAAAATAGCGAAAGACGATGATATGCTATGCTTATCATATCCTCGTTTAATATCCTCAAATTCCGGCTTCGCCCTTCATTTCGTCATATGTCCACCGGACATTTGGTTTTGCTAACACAAAACTTCACTCACCTCAGATTATAAGGGACTTGCACCCTCTGGAAAAATACACTTGCTGTAAATTCTCTTTTCCACCCGAAAATTTGTATTTTCGAAGCTTTTAAAGAGCTTACAACGAGTGCAAGATGCTTATGCAGTTCGGACACAAAACTATATGTCAATTGCTGTTTCCGTGCTGACCACAAGCCAAGTAGCCTGCAACAACGGCTGTGGGGCTTGACAGAAATTGAAAATCACCGGAGGTAAAGTACCCTGCAGTCGACAACTGCATATAGTTCCGTTCGTTAGCAACTCCGCGAGTCCGCCGTACAACAGACAAAAACAGAATAATGAATTCCTTTAAAAGATCATCAATTTAGAAAATTTAAGAAAATGAAAAAGGTAGAAATGATTTCAGAAAATAAGAATTATACTGCTGTAAACATAGGTAGTTTACAAGATGTGGAGTCTTATTCACTTATTCATCCAAAACTGGGAACAGAGATTAAGGGGAAGGTGTTTTTAAAAGACCCCACCAAATCAACTGGAACAGAAATATCATTTACAACTATACCTCCAAAATCAGAATTAGGATATTTCCATATACATAACAAAGACGAAGAAACATACATTATACTTAAAGGTTCAGGTTTTTATCAAGTTGACGAAGATTGTTTTCCGATTCAAGAAGGAAGTGTAATAAGAGTCTCACCTGAAGGTGTTAGAAGTTTATGCAACACTAGTGACGAAAATATGGTGTACATATGTATTCAGGCAAAAGAAAACTCATTGGAAGAATATACAACAGAGGATGGCAAAAGAATTGCATTTACTCCAAAATGGGAAATTATGAAATAAACACCAGCCCTTAATAAGTCGGACTCTGAGCGGTCTGCAGGACCCAGCGATGAGACGGAGTTGAACTACACCCGCCGGGCTAAGGCTTTGTACTTAGCGAAGGTTTTATTGATTTTAAGTCATAAAATTCGGGTCATTCAGATGAGGGTTACTTACGCGAAACTCCTCTGAACTCTTTCTGCCGACCAATTGCTTTCACATTAATATATTGTCTCACTATTGCATTGACCCTCAGAGTCTCCCGATCACATTCTCAAGCTTCATCCCCCTTGACCCTTTTACTAAAAACAGGTAACCTTCCGGATTTTCAATTTCAAGAAATTTGGTAAGTAACTCGATGTTGTCGAATGATCGGAAATCAATCGACACATTGCATTTCGAAAACTCCTTTCCAACAAGTAATACCATTGAGAGCTTTATCGAGGAGAGCAGGTCTGCAATTTTCTGATGTTCTTCATGGGCTGCATCCCCTAATTCGAACATATCGCCCAGAATAACCCCTTTAAGTGGTGATTCGATCGTTTTAAAATTTTCAAGGGCAGCCTCCATACTTGTGGGATTGGCATTGTAGGCATCCATCAAAATCTGATTCCTGCCGGTTGTAATCATTTGAGAGCGGCTGTTTGATGGTTTATATGCACCGATTGCCTCACTGATTTCGATAGGATCGATGGCAAAATAATTTCCAATACAAACTGCGGCAAGTGCGTTTTCAAGATTGTAGCCCCCTGCCAGATTGGTTTTTATGTAGAGCCATCCTTTGGGGAATTTGGCTTTGAATACCAAAAACGGTGAAGATTGAACGATTTCACCTTCGATACCTTCACCTTCGGGTGTTGTTCTGTAACCGACCGTTTCAAGTTTACCTGCCATCTCCTTTAAGTAGGGATTGGTCGTATTCCTGAAGATCTTTCCACCATTCTGCTCAATAAACCGGTAGAGTTCACCTTTCGTCTTTTTAACGCCTTCGAAGGAGCCAAATCCTTCGAGGTGTGCCTTCCCAACATTGGTAATCAGTCCAAAGTCGGGGCGGGCTATTTCGCATAAGTCGGCAATTTCACCCGGATGATTGGCGCCCATCTCAACGACGCCAATTTCGGTAGTGCTATCCATTGACAATAAAGTGAGTGGAACACCTATATGGTTATTCAGATTTCCTTTTGTGCAGGTGACCCTGAATTCTTTAGATAATACGGCGGTGATTAGCTCCTTGGTTGTTGTCTTTCCGTTTGTTCCCGTGATCGCAATAATTGGAACACCCAGCTGGCGGCGGTGATAACGAGACAGCTCCTGTAAGGTTGAAAGTACATTCCCGACAAGAATGCATCTATCATTAATATGATACTCAGCCTCATCGATTACCGCCCAGGATGCGCCATCCTGCAAAGCGCCCGCCGCATAACTATTCCCGTTGAAGTTTTCACCCTTTAAAGCAAAGAAGATGGCCCCTTCAGGGATGTTTCGACTGTCGGTTGATATAATTGGATGTTTTAGGAATATCGCGTATAATTCTTCAATTGACATGGAATTTATTGGCTTTATGAGGTTTGTCAGAAATAGCTTTATTCATGGATCTTATGTCTGAAATCTAAAAAACCTCATTTTTTAGGATGAGGTTCTTTTTAATGATTCCGATTAAAAAATCTTATTTTGTGTTAGAGTCTCCAAGATGCGTCATGGCACACCTGAAACCTATGTCGTTGGTTGATTTCCGCTCATCCATATACCTGCGTGCTCCGGGGCTCAACCAATAAGTACGGTCTTTCCAACTGCCACCTTTATAAACCCTGCTGTGATCCGAAATCCTTGAGAATGAGTTTCCTGTTCCGGTAGCATACATTTGTGTTGTAGTTGCAGGATCAGCATTTGATTTCCAATCATCGGACTCAGAAATTATCGACTGAGCATCTCCGTCTTTAAAATTGGTGTAATTGGCAACAGTATCCTTTACAAGTTCTCCATACTTATTTTTAATCATCTTACCATCGGAGCCGAGTCGGTAGTTGGTATATACATTGCCTCTAAGTGGCTGGAATTCATTAACCACAGCAAACGAGCCCGGGCGATAGACATCCTGAACCCACTCATTAACATTTCCTGCCATACAGTATAATCCATAATCATTTGGTTGAAAGGATTGTACCGGCGCTGTAATTTCATATCCGTCATTGAGATATCCGGCAACGCCCATGTAGTCGCCACGCCCTCTGACATTATTGGCAAGCATATTTCCCCTGTGTTTTTTCACGCTGTTTCTGATCTGATTGCCGTTCCATGGATAGATACGACGTTCAAGTACAACTTCATCTTCTGTATTTCCGGCGAGGCCAAGTGCTGCAAATTCCCATTCTGCTTCGGTTGGGAGTCGATAGCGGGGCATAATTAATCCATCTGACATATTAACCCGACGTGTACCACCATCTTTACTCAGATTTTTGATCGGTCTTTTCCCTTCCACTCCTTCATAAACTCCATAAAGATAACCATCGGAAGTAAACACCTTATCTCCGGTCTGAGCTAAATCGGGTTCAAGTTTTTGATTCTGAATCAGAATTCCTTCATTGGCTCTGTCGGTTCTCCATTTGCAATATTTATCAACCTGCACCCAACTAACTCCAACAACAGGATATTCAGAGTAAGCAGCATGACGCAGATAATTCTCAAGATAAGGCTCATTATACGATAATTCACTACGCCATACCAGTGTATCAGGTAGCGCATTTTTATATACTTCGCGATCGTTAGGATAGACGCGCTGTAACCAGTAGAGGTATTCACGCCAGTCGACATTACGAACCTCAGTTTCATCCATGTAGAAGGAGGCAACTGTTACCCTTCGTGGAGTGTTGTTCCCTTCAAACATTACATCTTGCTCAACCCGGCCCATCGTAAAAGTACCACCCTGAATGTAAACCAATCCTGGACCCGATTTCTGAGAATAATCTGAACGATATTCAAATCCGCCGTTTTTGGGATTATTATAGGACCAACCTGTAGTAGATGAAGTACTTTTCTTCTTCGAATTGGCTGCTTGGCGAAAAGGACATGCTGTTACAATCAGCAAACATACAATCAGATAAACAAAAACTTTGAGCTTCATATTTCGATGTCGTTAAGATTCACATAATTTTAAAGGACAAATATAAGTAAAAATCAAATGTTTTTCTGACTTCCTTTCTCTTTTTGTTTGTGATTCCAATTAAGTAAACTAATATTGATTTCTATTTCATACTTTTTCATTCTCTATGATACGACTGTTCATTTTCCTTCTTTTATTGACCGGACACTATGCTTACTCTTTCGATCAGAGGATGAGTGATTTGCCGCGATTTGTTTTAAGCGATAATACAGTAATTGAGGAACCCGCAGAGAATCCTTTTCAAAAACAAGATGACCGGCCTGAAAAATTGTCGGATGTTAATAGTTTGAAATATAGTGGTATAGTCTATGCTTCGGTACAGAAATCCTTGCTGGCATCCGGAAGATGGATAAAAGCGCAGACCACTCAATCGGGTATCCATAAAATCACTTTTACAGCTCTTAAATCAATGGGTTTTCAATCGCCGCAGAAGGTGAAAGTATTTGGATTTCCACCCGGGCAACTGCCGCAAATGAATATTTCCATTACACCCGATGACTTGATTCAATATAGTATATGGCAAACCAAAGATCAACAGTCAAATGATTGTCTGCTGATTTACATACCGGGAATTGTGACATGGAAATTTGATCCGGTCTCAAAAATGTTTATTCAGAACATTAATCAGTTTGCCCAGGGAAGGTCTGTTCTTTACCTCACTGAAGATACCTCTGTGGAACAATTCGTTCAACAAATCAATTCGCGACCCGAAATCGCAACTAAAATCGTCACTGAATTTGATGATTTCGCCTGTTTTGAGGAAGAACAGTATAATCTAATCGAATCAGGAAGCCGTTGGTTTTCGTCGATTATCACCCCTGGCAGCTCATTAACTAAGAGTTTTAGGTTTCCTGATCATGTTGTTAATGAGCCGTATCAGGTGTCTTTTGGAGCTGCTGGTCGTTGCGATTTGTCCTCCTCCTTAAATATTTCAATCAACAGTAACATGGTTGGGACGATGAATTTTGCCCCTTACTCCAACTTCGCGGAAGCCGACTATGCTGACCTTGGTGAGCAGACGATCTCAAATATTTTGGATAGCAATGAACTTAGCATTGGGCTCAAATATAACGCCACCTCTTCGGGCATGTGCTGGCTCGATTATATCCGGATTCAGACCCGTCGTAAACTGAATATGCAAACCGGGCAGTTTGGTTTTTGCGACAGCCGCTCGGTTGGATCAGGAAATGTATCTGAGTTCAGGTTAGGTAATGCGAATAGTGGAATTAAGGTTTGGGATGTTACCTCTCCCTTAAGACCTGTTGAAATACAATCCTCAATAACAACCAGTACCCTTTCAATTAAGGTCATAACCGATTCTCTCAGGCGGTTTGTCGCGTTTGATCCTTATTTTGATTTTCCAGGTATCGAAAAGATTGAAGAAGTTGGTAATCAGAATCTTCATGGACTTTCAACTCCTGATATGCTGATTGTTACTTCCGCGGAATTCCTGTCTGAAGCTGAACGGCTGGCCTTATTTCATCGTCAGAATGGTGGGCTCGAAGTTGCTGTTACGAATGTGACTCAGATTTTTAATGAGTTCTCAGGTGGGATTGCCGATGTAACTGCAATCAGGAATTTTGTTCGGCTGCTCTATCGCAAATCGATGAATAATCAGGTTTCTAAATTGAAATATCTGTTAATGCTGGGTAAGGGAACCTATGATAATGTCCATCAGGTATCCTCTGCGAATCCCTGCTTTGTTCCGACATGGCAAACAGCGGCTTCGCTAAATCCCGTTAACTCATTTGTTTCTGACGATTATTTTGGATTACTGGGCGATGATGAAGGTGAACAGAATGGTATTGTTGATATTGGAATTGGAAGGATTCCATGCAAAAGCGTTGAAGAGGCAAAGGCAGTTATTGATAAGATAATTCATTATAATACCGCATCAACGCTTGGTGATTGGCGGAATATCTTGTGTTTCATTGGCGACGATGAAGATAATAATATTCATGTATCCGATTCTGAACAGCTGGCCGGCTTTGTCAACCGCAATTATCCGGCTTATACTACCGATAAGATTTACCTTGATGCCTTTAAGGAGGAGACGACCCCCGAGAAAAGGTATCCAGGGGTAAATAAAGCGTTCAACAGCAGAATTAAGGAGGGCGCTTTGATCGTTAACTATGTTGGACATGCCAATGATGAGGGGTTGGCGCACGAAAAGATTCTGACAATCAGTGATATTGATAGTTGGAGCAATTCAGATAAATTGCCTGTGTTCGTCACTGCCACCTGCGAGTTCAGCAGATGGGATATGAAAAGCAAACAATCTGCAGGTGAGCATGTTCTTTTTAATCAGGTAGGAGGCGGTATTGCACTCTTTTCCACCACCCGCCTGGTCTACTCCTCCTCAAATTACGAAATGAATAGAAGTTTTTTTAAGTATGTTTTCGAAAAAGATCAGGATGGAAACGATCTTCGGATGGGTGACATTATGCGTCTGTCGAAGCGTGAGTCAGGAGGGAGTGTTAACACGTCAAAATTTGCCCTTCTTGGCGATCCGGCTCTTCGGATCAGTTATCCGAAGTACAAAGTGAATACATTGGAAATTAATGATAAGGTGGTTGAACAATTCACAGATACCATCAAGCCGCTCTCTCTGGTTTCGGTATGGGGTGAGATTCAGAATCAAAAGGGAGAAAAGCTAACCGGATACAATGGCTTTCTCTACCCATCTGTTTACGACAAACCTACTGTGGTCAGCACGCTTGGAAACAATGGACAGACACCTTTCAACTATACCGTTCAAAACTCAATTCTTTTTAGGGGGAATGTAACCGTAAAAGGGGGTGAATTTTCTTACTCCTTCAAAGTTCCAAAAGAGATCAATTACCGGATTGGAGATGGATTGATCAGGTACTATTCAAAAGATAATGAAAGCGATGCAAACGGAAGTTTTACTGCCCTGAGATTAGGTGGAAGTCCGGGTGCAATTTCGGGTGATTTGTCGGGTCCAAAGGTGAAAATCTATCTTGACGATGAAAACTTTGTGCCGGGGGATAAAGTTTCAAAAACGCCATTACTCATTGCATACCTTGAAGATGAATCGGGAATTAACACCTCTGACGGAGGAATTGGACACAATATCACTGGGATTATTGATGATCAAACAGATAAAATGGTGGTGCTGAACAGCTATTTTCAAACAGCGCAAGACTCCTATAAGAATGGTCAGGTTATTTTTCAGTTCTCAGAGCTCTCTGACGGAGAACATATTCTAAGATTTAAGGTTTGGGATCTTGCGAATAATTCAACAGAAGTAGAGGTTCGGTTTATGGTGTCATCTGGACTTGTTATCAAAAAGCTGACTGCTTATCCTAATCCTTGCAGTGAATTTGCCGATATCATAGCCGATTGCAACCGGTTTGGAGAGAAGATGATTGTTGGGATCGAGATTTTTAATCAGCAGGGGGTGATGGTTGACCAGATCAAAACAGAGTCGGGCTGCTCAGGATTTACGACCCAGCCCATCAGGTGGAATCCTGGTCTCAATAACCATCGTCTGGAGCCGGGGATTTACCATTACCGTGTCAGGCTTACAGCCGTTGATGGCTCTACTGATGTGAAAACGGGACAATTGATTTTAATCCGGTAAAATGTTTACTTTGTATTGAAATGATTCTAAAAAATAAAAAAAATGGGTTATCGGGTTGGATTGGGATATGATGTTCATCGGTTGGCAGAAGGGGAGACCCTCTGGCTTGGAGGAATTCTGATTCCGCATGAGAAGGGTCTGGTGGCCCATTCCGATGGTGATGTTTTACTTCATGCCATTTGCGATGCACTTTTAGGTGCGGCTAAACTTCGTGATATTGGTTACCATTTTCCGGATACTTCGGCTGAGTTCAAAAATATTGACAGCAAGGTCTTACTTGCTGAAACTTATCGTCTTGTTAACCTGAAAGGTTACCGGGTCGTAAATCTTGACGCAACTGTATCAGCGCAACGCCCTAAACTCAAGGATTATATACCCGGAATGGAAGAGACGATTGCACGTGTTCTAAACATAGATGTTGATGCCATTAACATCAAAGCTACAACAACCGAAAAGCTGGGTTTTGAAGGGAGGGAAGAGGGAATATCGGTGCAAGCCGTTGTATTAATAGAGAAATAAAACGAAAGCCGCTCTCATCAAATGAAGCGGCTTTCGTTTAGTATCTTAAACGTGATATTAACCGATTGTCAGCGGATTTTTTATCCTTTCGTCAAGGAGGGCGATTTCAAATACATCGCTCACATTCTCAACGTAATGGAAGGTTAACCCTTTGAGATATATTTCTTTGATCTCTTCGATATCTTTTTTGTTTTCTTTTGATAGGATGAGATCTTTAATTCCGGCTCGTTTTGCTGCCAGAATTTTTTCCTTGATTCCGCCAACTGGCATCACTCTTCCGCGAAGTGTGATCTCACCGGTCATCGCTAACCCTTTTTTAACCTTACGCTGAGTGAAGGCTGATGCAAGTGAGGTTGCCATTGTAATCCCTGCTGAAGGACCATCCTTGGGAATTGCACCTTCAGGAACATGCATATGGACATCCCATTTTTCAAAGACTTCTGGTTTTAATCCCAATTGGGCGCAATGTGCTTTCAAATATTCAAAAGCAATTGCGGCAGATTCTTTCATTACCTCCCCCAGATTCCCGGTGATGGTGAATTTGCTTTTCCCCTGGCTTAAACTGGTTTCAACATAGAGGATCTCTCCACCAGCTGATGTCCAGGCGAGTCCGGTTACTACACCGGCATATTCATTTCCTTCGTAGCTCTCTTTACTGAATTTTGGAGCGCCAAGGTATTCCTTTATTTCGGCAGGTCCTATTTTTTTATTGTACGGATCACCAAATGCGATCTTTCTGGCTACCCGCCTGATCACTTTTGCGATTTGTTTATCCATTTCGCGAACACCCGATTCCCTGGTGTAGTCTTCAATTAGTCGGGTAAGCGCCTCTTTTGAAAATTTGACATCATTAATTGTCAGTCCGTGGTTTTCAAGTTGATGGCCCACAAGATGTCGTTTTGCAATTTCGATTTTCTCCTCGATTAAATAGCCACTTACATCGATTAACTCGAGCCGGTCGCGCAATGCGGGATGGATGGTGTTCAGCGTATTGGCGGTGGCAATAAACATTACACGTGAAAGATCGTAATCGAGATCAATATAGTTGTCGTGAAACTCGATGTTTTGTTCCGGATCGAGCACCTCAAGTAACGCGGAAGCAGGATCTCCATGAAAATCACTCGATACCTTATCCAGTTCATCAAGAATAAATACGGGATTTGAAGTTCCGGCTTTTTTCAGGTTCTGAATAATTCTTCCGGGCATTGCACCGATATAGGTCTTGCGGTGTCCACGAATTTCCGACTCATCATGAAGGCCACCAAGGCTCATTCTGACAAACTTACGTCCGAGCGCTCTGGCCACCGATTTTCCCAGTGAGGTTTTTCCCACTCCGGGAGGGCCATAAAGGCAGAGAATCGGGGACTTCATATCACCTTTGAGCTTCAGTACAGCGAGGTGTTCGAGGATCCGGTCTTTTACCTTTTCGAGTCCGTAATGATCCTCATTAAGAATGTTTTCTGCGTTGCGGAGGTCAAAATTATCTTCCGAGTAAACATTCCACGGAAGATCAAGGATTGTATCAAGGTAACCTGCCTGTACGGAGTATTCGCCGGCAGTGGGGTTCATTCGGATAAGTTTTGAAAGTTCCTTATCAAAAATGGCCTGTACCTGGGGGCTCCATATTTTTGAAGCACTCCGTTTTTTAAGTTCGGCAATTTCTTGTTCCGAAGGGTTTCCTCCAAGTTCTTCCTGTATTGTTTTTATTTGCTGGTGAAGCAGATACTCGCGTTGTTGCTGATCCATATCTACTTTCACCTTCTTTTGGATGTCCTTTTTAAGATCGATCAGCTGAGCTTCACGAACCAGGAAAGTGAGCAGGATGGTGCTCCGTTCGCGAAGGTCGTCCAGTTCGAGCAATTCCTGCTTCTCCGAAGCATTGAGTTCGGTGTTGTTACAGATGAAATTGATCAGGAAGGTATCGTTTTCAATGTTCTTAACGGCAAATTGCGCTTCAGGGGGGATATTACCCGAGGATTTTACAATTTTGAGTGCCAGATCTTTGAGCGACTCGACCAGTGCTGTAAATTCGTGCATTTTGGTGGCAGGCAAAATGTCGTTGAGGACACTAACTGTTGCACGCATATAGGGCTCAGAATCTACCACCCCACGAACCTTGAAACGTCGTCTTCCCTGAATGATGACTGAAGTCGAGCCATCGGGCATCTCCAGTATTTTCAGGATTTCGGCCATTGTCCCTACCTGAAAAAGATCTTCGGGTTGAGGATCTTCGATCTGTCCATCTTTTTGAGCGATGGTCCCAATGAGTCTGTCCCCCGAATAGGCCTCGCGGATCAGCAAGAGTGATTTTTGCCTCCCCACAGTGATGGGCATTACTACCCCGGGGAAAAGAACGGTATTGCGTAGCGGTAAGATTGGCAGTATAGCCGGAACTTCAACAGCGCTGAGTTCGGTATCATCGCCATCGACCATAATAGGGATAAAATCACCCTGTTCTTCTACCTCTCTTGAAAATAAGAAGTTATTCTTTGAGTTTTTATTTTTTTTGTTACCCATGATCAATATAAAGAAATGACATTTTGTCCTTAATTGAATAACTCAGGACAGAACCATAAAGTGTTGCAATAAGCAAGCCAAAATCTGTTGATCGCTTAAAAACCCCCAAAAAAAAATCAGGTATTTAGGCAATCAAAAAAATCAAACTCAAAATTACAACAAAAAAATCCCGTACTGTTCAAATACGGGATTTTTTTGAATCTATTTTTCAGCTTATTGCTTGCGTTTATCCATGTGCTTTGAATAGCGGGTCAGGAACTTGTCAACGCGTCCAGCGGTATCAACAAGTTTCATTTTGCCGGTATAAAATGGATGAGAAGTATTTGAAATTTCCACTTTAATAAGCGGATACTCAGTACCATCAATTTCAATTTTCTCTTTTGATGCAGCTGATGACCTGGTAATAAAAGTATGTTCGTTTGACATATCTTTAAATGCTACCAGCCGATAACTCTCCGGATGTATTCCCTTTTTCATGTGAATTTCAATTTATTTAATATCTTGTTCTAAATCTCTTTCTCGATACGGGGTGCAAAGATAACCATACTTCAATAATTTACAACAGAAATTATTAAAAGAATTATGAATTTTTATTTTTATTTAAATTGCGATCAATCCAGGCTACTTAATTTGATTTTCGATCGGTGATCTCCTTTGATATCATGGGAGCCCGCTCAAAAGGAACGGTCCGGTCGAAAAGATAGCGCATGGTGTAATGGGTCTTGGCATGAACTCCCCCCACTGATTTATAAATTGCCATCATTTTTTGATTAAAATCGCCAACCCACGAAAGTTCCACCTCGTTGATCCACAATTTTTGTTGCATTACTTTGTCCAGGTGCCAAAAAACAGCTGATTCAAGGCCTGTCCCCTGAAATTTAGGGATAACACCCATCAGCAATATTCTTGCCCGGGTAATTGTTCTGATTTTTTTGTACCATATAAATTTGAGCAGGCTCCAGAGATTTGATTTCCCGTTCAATTTTTTTAAAATCTGATTCCAGTCAGGGATCATGCCAAAAAGCAATACCGGCTCGTCATTATAATAGGCAAACCAGATAAACTCTTCGTCAGCTATCAATTTGGCAATCTTCATCATGCCTCGGATATCGTCCAGATCAACGGGAGTGTGATTATCGTGCCTTGCCCATGCCTGTTCATAAATCTTTACAAAATCCTGGATATATTTTTCGATATTGTCAAATCTGACATGCTCGAACCGAAAATTAGGTTTTTTTGCAACCCATTCTGCGATCTTCCAGAATCTTTCGGGGAAAGGCTCTTTGTGATTAAGATGGTAGCTGAATTGTTTAAAATAGACTTTGAATCCATAGTTTTCAAATAATTGCAGATAATACGGCTTGTTGTATGGCATCCCAAACCCCTGTTGCATAAACCCTTCGACAAGAAGCCCCCAATTGATCAGGTTCTCTCCAAAATTGATTGGGCCATCCATAGCCTCCATCCCACGCACGGCCAGCCACTCTTTGGCAGTGTCGAAAAGGAGGTTTGCTGCCTGCTGGTCATCGATACATTCGAAAAAGCCACAACCTCCCGTGGGCTGCTTAAAATCGTAAGCTTTATTTGCATTAAAAAAAGCTCCTATACGTCCAATTACCTTGCCCTGATCATTTTTCAGAATCCAGCGTGTTCCATCGCCGTGATTATAAAATGCATTTTTTTTAGGATCAAAGGTTGCATCTTCGAGCGCCTCCAAAGGGGGCACCCAGTTTTGATCATCATTATATATATCATGACCAACCTCATGAAACGCTTTAATCGAATAACTATCTTTTACTTCGATGATTTGCATAGGTGATTATCAGACTTAATTGGAGTGCGAAAATAGTGATTTAAAAATTGTGTTCAAAAAAATCGGGGAAAGAAGAATAATAAATTGCAATTCAGCTTGTTATTGTTTTTTCCGATTTTTGACTATTCTCCTTGCATCATCACAATCGAGCTCGCTTAGGATGAATCCGGCATTTTCCTGTGCGGTTTTGACGTTTATTGTTTTCAAAATCCTCGCGTGACTGATTGCAGTTTCCTGAAGATTGGTATTGCGCATCCCAATCTGTATATAAACTCTTGAGAAGACAGTTGATAATTGCGGATCTTTCGAAAGGGGAGGCATTAACTCAAAAAATGGATCAAACATTTCATCGGAAGCCTTGGCATCTGTTAAAGCAAGCCGACCGATCATTAGCAATCCAACAATTTTGACCAATAGTTTTTTACCCAGGCAATATTCAAAAGCTTTTCGATAAGCGGGCCCTGTTTTTGAAAACAAGTTCATGGCAGCCTGTTCAGCAATTTCAATGGATTGAAAATTTTTTACCCAAAAATCCATTTGGTCTTCAGTAACTTCCAGTGGATCTTCGAGAAGTGTGGCCAGAATCATTGTTTCGCGCCATTGCTTATTCCATAATTTCAATGCCAGCAAGTGATTTTTAGGATAGTCAGAAGCTATTTGCTGAAGTAAAGGGATTGAAACGCCAAAGTTCACTTTATAGACTACCCCTCTTTTCACCATTGAGTTGACCACTTCGCCATTTTGAAAAGGTTTTATCTTTGATAAGATCTCCTGAAATATCCGCTCTGTATCGGGATTGTCGAGTAAATAGTCCATTGTTTTTATATGAATTTGTTGCGGGATCAAAGTTAAAATCACTGCTGCAACATTACACTTTTTTTGTCAGATTTGCGTCCAAAAGGGAATATAATATTTGTATCACCCAGCCTTGCAATTAATTAACGAGACATCGATTTTTTAAAGAAATCATTTGGGTGAATCGGAAAACATTCTCTATATTTGCATCCGCTAAACGGTGGATGTAGCTCAGTCGGTTAGAGCACCGGATTGTGGTTCCGGGGGTCGTGGGTTCAAGTCCCATCTTCCACCCAATTGAAGGCTCAATATGTTGTATTTCAACTTATTGAGCCTTCTTGTTTTTTTTCTGAAACGTTTTCTGAAACAGTAAACGTGTTTTATTTCCTTTCCGGGGCATTCTCATAGAAGGACCGGAATCACAACCATTTCTCAAATTGTCACCTTAGTAATCAATAGTAAAGATCAGCTTCATTATACTCATGTTGGATTCGGGATAGTTTTCCGTTTTCGAAAAACAATCTGACGGCTGAAATTCCTCCTCTTCCTGGCTTAACTTCATAGGAAAATGAAAATCCCCATTCGTTATAATTCGCCATATCGGGGTCATAAGGCATTTCCAGTGACTTGTCAGGCAGAATAATCTGATAATCACTATAAGTTGGAATTTGGTAAATTGCCAATAACTTTTCGTACAATTTGTCAATAGGGTCATTCACATGGACGGCAATTTCATCCGAAATATTTAAGGGCCAGGAGGAGGTGGCGTCCAACATTGCTCCGCCAGTTTCTATTGAGCTTACTTTGTTCTGGTTAAATTGGAAAAGAACACGTTCTGTTACTCCTGATTTGGTTTGTAAAGTAAGGGCTCGATATAAACCAAGATAATTTTTTATTTCTTCTGGTGTTGAAAATGGTTTTCTATACACAATTGCCACAGCATCAAACTTTTTCTCTGTCCCTAATATAAAAAGTTGACTATAAACTTCTTCAGGTGAACTCCCAATTTGAAGTGTCCATTTTTCTCCACTTGTGATGTTTTCGATTCGCGGAAAATTGTTTTCCTGTTCACATGAGGATAAAAATAGAACTGTAAAGACTAAAAAGACTACTCTTTGCATATCATATGAATTTTGCTTTAAATTCAATTGTGTTTAAACCTGTCCATTGGAAACTGAAACAATGCCTTTGTCTGGATCTGTGCGATCCTTCATGTCATTATTATTTATATTTATCTGTTAACCGTTTCTTCCTTCATTTACCCTACCAGGCAGGAGAATTTAATTAAGGATTTTTAGATGATTAATCCCCAATTAGTTTGATTTTGGTTTGAAGATGGTTGCCCATTTCTCTAATTCGGCTTCCGCTTTTTTCTGATTGGTGATATCTGTAATGGTTAAAAGGCACTGTTCACTATTCCGGTCAATTATTCCTGTAAGGTTCACATAGATTAATGTCCTGGTAGTTATTGCCAAAATTACTTCGCAAGTTTCTTTTTTATTTCCGCTAAATACCTTGGAGAGGAATTTATAATAGATTGGTTTGGTGAGTTCGGAGATAAAAAATCCAAATTGGTTGTTTCTCAGGTTGATCCGATCTTTGCCTAACATTTGCGACGCTGCGAGATTTATCTCAAGAATTTCACCCTCCTTCGAAAGGGTGAGATAGCCAATCGGAGCAAAATCGTACAATTCAAGGTACTTTTCGGCCACTTCCTGTGCTGAAGATCTGGCCTTCATTAATTCCTCATTTTGCAATTCCAATTCGATCTGATGTACTTCCAACTCATGGATGAGATTCAGTAACTCAGTTTGAGATAAATGGAGGTTTGTTTCCGGGAGTTTATTCTTCAGCAACTCCTCCGCCTTTTGACGGTATCTGGCAGCATCTGTATTTGCATTGTTCTTTTTCATTGTTGGTAAGTTATTTAGGTGGTATGATGGTAATTTAGCTTTTATTAATCGTATCAGCCAATCAATGTTTTGTTTAGACAGCTAAGATACAAAAATTATCTGATTTTATCCATTTATAAACGTTTATTTTCGATTATAATCGGAAATAAACGTTTAACATACGGATGTTCGTCTAAGTCGGATTTAACTTTGTTTGTTACCATATCTATCTTATCCCTGCAATAAGGGAAAAGGATGTGTTAGCGCAACAACCTTGTGAAATTTGACAGCTATGAAAAAATTAATACAATTCAGTCGTTATCTGCTTTTGGGGCTGGTAATATTGGCAGGAGTTAGCAAAAGTTCCTTCGCCACAGATTATAAATGGACTGGAGCAACAAGTTCCGACTGGGCAACGACTACAAATTGGACTCCAAATGGAAATCCTGGATCTGGCACAAATGATAATGTTTCTATAGGTGTAACCGCATTCTCCGGTTCCCAACCAACTTTATCGGTGGCACCAGCCCATACTTTAATTTCACTGATATTTGGAAATACAACACCTTCCACGCTAACACTTTCATCGCCTTTAACTGTTAATGGTTTAACTTTAATCTGTGGTTCTACATCTGGTTCAAACCTAATTGGTACGGGTACTTTGACTTTGGGGGGGGATGTTACTGTAGCAGATGCCGCAACCGGCACAAATGGAGCAACGATTTCATGCCCTGTAGCCCTTGGTACAGCAACAAGAACTTTCACAGTTCCGTTTGATGCTCATGATCCAGCCGGAACTGATGCGAATGGGGCTCTTGACGCAGGTCTGACCATCAGCGGTCTGATTAGTGGTTCATTCGGCATCACAAAGGATGGTCTTGGGAAAATGGTGTTGACGGCTGCAAATACATATACCGGAATTACTACAGTGAAAGGTGGGCTTGGTGCTACAATCCATGTATTTGGTATTTTAAACATTCAGAACGCCCAGGCATTAGGATCTACGGCAAATGGTACAGTAGTGGAAAATTTTGCGAGTTTGCAACTACATGGTGGAATAACATTTGCAGAAGAACCTTTAAGTATTTCAGGAGAAGGGGGAACAAATAGTGGAGGAGCGTTATACAACGAGAATGGGAGTAATACGTGGCAAGGTCCGATCACTGTAAATTGGTCTACTACAAGGTTAAATTCCAATGGTTATAAACTCACAATTTCCGGGACCATCGATTTGAATGGCCACGTCCTGATACTTCAGGGCGGGTCCTCCAATAGTATCGTTACCGGGATTATTTCAGGAGCTGGCACATTGCGAAAAGATGGCGGAGTAGGAACATGGATCATCGCAGGAGATAACGATTTTACGGCGAATGTAGTTGTAATGGCCGGAACCTTGAGCTACAGCACAATTCAAAACATTGGTGGCGGAACAAGTAATTTGGGCGCTCCTACAAATTCAGCAGGAGGTACTATAATTCTGGCAAATAAGGGTACACTAAAGTATACCGGCTCTGGAAGCACTAGTGACCGGGTCATCAGTTTATATAAAAATGATGGGTATGATGGCGCTACAGTTGAGGCATCAGGTACCGGTTCTTTGACCTTAACCGGTGGAATAACCGGAAATGAATTTGGATTAATCTTATCTGGAACAGGAGTTGGTATTGAGAATGGAATAATAGATTCAAAGTATGTTACGAAAAACGGGTCTGGTACCTGGCGGCTTTCGGGTGCCAATACCTATATCGGTGCGACAACGATTAATGCAGGAACGGTACAGTTGGGTAATCCAACAGCTTTAGGCACAACCGCCAGTGGCACCTTGCTTGTCAGTGGAGCTGTCCTTGATGTTTACGGGACCAACTACTCGAATCTGGAAGATCTCACAATAAATGGTTTTGGGATTACAAACGCAGGAGCAGTGATTAATAGTTCTGCAACACCGGGTACTTACGCCGGATTATTAACACTTGGGAGTTCGAGCAATATTGTTGGCGGAACAGGAACGATTGACATCAGCAATGCGGGGACAATAACCGGATCGGGCTTTAATCTTACATTAGGTGGCGCGGAAGGAGGAACACTTCGGAGTATATTGGGCACAGGTTCTGCAACACTCACAAAAGTGGATGCAGGTGCCTGGACCCTTTCAGGTACAAGTACATTTACCGGAGGTACAACACTTAATGCAGGAACATTAAATATTAATAATTCACAAGCCCTGGGTACGACAGCCGGAACATTTACCATAAATGGGGGGGCAATTGATAATACTTCAGGAGTTAATCTCTCAACAGTAGATTATCCTCTTGCGCTCAATGCCGATTTTGCTTATAACGGGAGTATACCGCGAAACCTCAACCTTGGAGCCGGAGCTACAACTTTGAGTGCCGACCGGCAAATCACAGTGAGTGCAGGTACGCTTACGTTTGGCGGTATAATCAATGACAATTCTAAAAGCCTTACAAAAGCCGGTCCCGGTACTCTTAGTTTTGGAGACCAGGCTGTAACACTTAAGAATCTCACCATTAATACTCTTGGGGGTACGCTGATTTCGACCTCCGGCAACATGAACCTGGCCGGAAATTTTTCCAATAACAACGCTTTTACCCATAACAGCGGAACCGTCAACTTGAATGGGTCAGTCTCACAAACCATTGGAGGATCATCATCAACCACCTTTAATAATCTTACCATTAATAATAGCTCAACAGGAGTAACGCTTAACTCACCCGAAAGCGTCGCAGGTATACTGACATTGACAAACGGATTATTGCACACCACCACAACCAATCTGATGAGTGTCACCAATACGATCACAGGTGCAATAACCGGTGGCAAAGTTGCATCATTTATCGATGGACCGGTTAAATGGTCTATTGGTATTGGTAACTATGTTTACCCTGTTGGTAAAAACATAGGACATTATTTCCCATTCACGCTCAATACTTCAGCTTCCTCTTCACCGGTCATAACGGTTGAGGCCTTTGATACAGATGCAGGAGCCGGCGCCACATTTGAGCACCTTACCATGTCATCGATCAGCCACACCGAATACTGGAAAGCAGAATCCAATTCAGGTACATTTACGGGCAAAGTTTCCCTGACCAGGATAGCATCACTCACTATTGAAAATCTCATTGGTAAAAGTCCTGCACAGGGAGGAACTTATGTTTCTATCGGAGGTACAGCTTCAAGCCCATCTATCATTAATTCAAATGATATCAGTAGCCTCAGCTATTTTGTAATGAGCCGATCATCGTATATTTCAATCACTAATATTGCCGGATCACCCTTTTGTGTTGGATCTGCTGTAAGCATCCCTTTCGAATATTCTCCATCTGATATTTTTGACGGTAGTACCTTTACTGCACAATTATCCAATGCTTCCGGTTCGTTTAGCTCTCCAGTCTCTATGGGGACTATTCTAAGTGATCTATCCGGAAGTCAGACTATAAATACTACAATTCCAATTTCTACTGCTGCAGGGTCCGGATACCGAATCAGGGTGGTCAGTAATTCTCCTGCAATTACGGGGAGTGATAACGGGAGTGATATTATTATTAATACGATACCTTCCGCGCCTTCAGCTGGAAATAACAGCCCTCTTTGTGAAGGTGCAACCCTTTCCCTTACTGCCTCGTCAATCTCAGGCGCTTCCTACTCCTGGACTGGTCCTTTGGATTATCACTCAACATCACAAAATCCAACAGTCAGTACCAATGCTTCCGTTGCAATGTCAGGTGACTATATTGTTTCGGCAACTGTTAATAATTGTCCGAGTTCACCAGTAACAACTACTGTCAATGTTGTTGCCGATCCTTCGATCACAACGCAGCCCGCTACCCCGACCACGGAATGTATCGGTGGTGCGGCTCAGCTCAGTGTCACCGCAACAGGAGGCACTCCATCGCTGGGCTACCAGTGGTACACCAACACTGAGAACAGCAATACGGGCGGTTCACTGATCACAGGTGCTACCTCGGACACCTATACGCCACCGTCGACTGCTGCAGGAACTGTATATTACTATGTTATTGTCTCCGCCACAGGTAACGGATGCGGCTCTGCCACCTCCAATGTTGCAGTTGTCAATGTTGTTGCCGATCCTTCGATCACAACGCAGCCCGCTACCCCGACCACAGAATGTATCGGTGGTGCGGCTCAGCTCAGTGTCACCGCAACAGGAGGCACTCCATCGCTGGGCTACCAGTGGTACACCAACACTGAGAACAGCAATACGGGCGGTACACTGATCACAGGTGCTACCTCGGACACCTATACGCCACCGTCGACTGCTGCAGGAACTGTATATTACTATGTTATTGTCTCCGCCACAGGTAACGGGTGCGGCTCCGCCACCTCCAATGTTGCAGTTGTCAATGTTGTTGCCGATCCTTCGATCACAACGCAGCCCGCTACCCCGACCACGGAATGTATCGGTGGTACGGCTCAGCTCAGTGTCACCGCAACGGGAGGCACTCCATCGCTGGGCTACCAGTGGTACACCAACACTGAGAACAGCAATACGGGCGGTTCACTGATCACAGGTGCTACCTCGGACACCTATACGCCACCGTCGACTGCTGCAGGAACTGTATATTACTATGTTATTGTCTCCGCCACAGGTAACGGATGCGGCTCTGCCACCTCCAATGTTGCAGTGGTTAATGTTGTTGCCGATCCTTCGATCACAACGCAGCCCGCTACCCCGACCACAGAATGTATCGGTGGTACGGCTCAGCTCAGTGTCACCGCAACGGGAGGCACTCCATCGCTGGGCTACCAGTGGTACACCAACACTGAGAACAGCAATACGGGCGGTTCACTGATCACAGGTGCTACCTCGGACACCTATACGCCACCGTCGACTGCTGCAGGAACTGTATATTACTATGTTATTGTCTCCGCCACAGGTAACGGATGCGGCTCCGCCACCTCCAATGTTGCAGTGGTCAATGTTGTTGCCGATCCTTCGATCACAACGCAGCCCGCTACCCCGACCACGGAATGTATCGGTGGTACGGCTCAGCTCAGTGTCACCGCAACGGGAGGCACTCCATCGCTGGGCTACCAGTGGTACACCAACACTGAGAACAACAATACGGGCGGTACACTGATCACAGGTGCTACCTCGGACACCTATACGCCACCGTCGACTGCTGCAGGAACTGTATATTACTATGTTATTGTCTCCGCCACAGGTAACGGATGCGGCTCTGCCACCTCCAATGTTGCAGTGGTTAATGTTGTTGCCGATCCTTCGATCACAACGCAGCCCGCTACCCCGACCACAGAATGTATCGGTGGTACGGCTCAGCTCAGTGTCACCGCAACGGGAGGCACTCCATCGCTGGGCTACCAGTGGTACACCAACACTGAGAACAACAATACGGGAGGTACGCTGATCACAGGTGCTACCTCGGACACCTATACGCCACCGTCGACTGCTGCAGGAACTGTATATTACTATGTTATTGTCTCCGCCACAGGTAACGGATGCGGCTCTGCCACCTCCAATGTTGCAGTTGTCAATGTTGTTGCCGATCCTTCGATCACAACGCAGCCCGCTACCCCGACCACAGAATGTATCGGTGGTACGGCTCAGCTCAGTGTCACCGCAACGGGAGGCACTCCATCGCTGGGCTACCAGTGGTACACCAACACTGAGAACAGCAATACGGGCGGTTCACTGATCACAGGTGCTACCTCGGACACCTATACGCCACCGTCGACTGCTGCAGGAACTGTATATTACTATGTTATTGTCTCCGCCACAGGTAACGGATGCGGCTCTGCCACCTCCAATGTTGCAGTGGTTAATGTTGTTGCCGATCCTTCGATCACAACGCAGCCCGCTACCCCGACCACAGAATGTATCGGTGGTACGGCTCAGCTCAGTGTCACCGCAACGGGAGGCACTCCATCGCTGGGCTACCAGTGGTACACCAACACTGAGAACAGCAATACGGGCGGTTCACTGATCACAGGTGCTACCTCGGACACCTATACGCCACCGTCGACTGCTGCAGGAACTGTATATTACTATGTTATTGTCTCCGCCACAGGTAACGGATGCGGCTCCGCCACCTCCAATGTTGCAGTGGTCAATGTTGTTGCCGATCCTTCGATCACAACGCAGCCCGCTACCCCGACCACGGAATGTATCGGTGGTACGGCTCAGCTCAGTGTCACCGCAACGGGAGGCACTCCATCGCTGGGCTACCAGTGGTACACCAACACTGAGAACAACAATACGGGCGGTACACTGATCACAGGTGCTACCTCGGACACCTATACGCCACCGTCGACTGCTGCAGGAACTGTATATTACTATGTTATTGTCTCCGCCACAGGTAACGGATGCGGCTCTGCCACCTCCAATGTTGCAGTGGTTAATGTTGTTGCCGATCCTTCGATTACAACGCAGCCCGCTACCCCGACCACAGAATGTATCGGTGGTACGGCTCAGCTCAGTGTCACCGCAACGGGAGGCACTCCATCGCTGGGCTACCAGTGGTACACCAACACTGAGAACAACAATACGGGAGGTACGCTGATCACAGGTGCTACCTCGGACACCTATACGCCACCGTCGACTGCTGCAGGAACTGTATATTACTATGTTATTGTCTCCGCCACAGGTAACGGATGCGGCTCTGCCACCTCCAATGTTGCAGTTGTCAATGTTGTTGCCGATCCTTCGATCACAACGCAGCCCGCTACCCCGACCACAGAATGTATCGGTGGTACGGCTCAGCTCAGTGTCACCGCAACAGGAGGCACTCCATCGCTGGGCTACCAGTGGTACGCCAACACTGAGAACAACAATACGGGCGGTACACTGATCACAGGTGCTACCTCGGACACCTATACGCCACCGTCGACTGCTGCAGGAACTGTATATTACTATGTTATTGTCTCCGCCACAGGTAACGGATGCGGCTCTGCCACCTCCAATGTTGCAGTGGTTAATGTTGTTGCCGATCCTTCGATTACAACGCAGCCCGCTACCCCGACCACAGAATGTATCGGTGGTACGGCTCAGCTCAGTGTCACCGCAACGGGAGGCACTCCATCGCTGGGCTACCAGTGGTACACCAACACTGAGAACAACAATACGGGAGGTACGCTGATCACAGGTGCTACCTCGGACACCTATACGCCACCGTCGACTGCTGCAGGAACTGTATATTACTATGTTATTGTCTCCGCCACAGGTAACGGATGCGGCTCCGCCACCTCCAATGTTGCAGTGGTCAATGTTGTTGCCGATCCTTCGATCACAACGCAGCCCGCTACCCCGACCACAGAATGTATCGGTGGTACGGCTCAGCTCAGTGTCACCGCAACGGGAGGCACTCCATCGCTGGGCTACCAGTGGTACACCAACACTGAGAACAACAATACGGGAGGTACACTGATCACAGGTGCTACCTCGGACACCTATACGCCACCGTCGACTGCTGCAGGAACTGTATATTACTATGTTATTGTCTCCGCCACAGGTAACGGATGCGGCTCTGCCACCTCCAATGTTGCAGTGGTTAATGTTGTTGCCGATCCTTCGATTACAACGCAGCCCGCTACCCCGACCACAGAATGTATCGGTGGTACGGCTCAGCTCAGTGTCACCGCAACGGGAGGCACTCCATCGCTGGGCTACCAGTGGTACACCAACACTGAGAACAACAATACGGGAGGTACGCTGATCACAGGTGCTACCTCGGACACCTATACGCCACCGTCGACTGCTGCAGGAACTGTATATTACTATGTTATTGTCTCCGCCACAGGTAACGGATGCGGCTCTGCCACCTCCAATGTTGCAGTGGTCAATGTTGTTGGATATCCACAAACCCCCACTCAATCAATCGACTGTTCTCAAGGATTTAACAATGCGGTAATTACCCTATTGAGTCCAACGGGAAATGGCCTTGAATATGGGTTGGATAACGGACCATTCCAGACGTTATTGACATTTAGCAATGTCAATAACGGTAGTCATACAATTACTGTGAGAAATTCAACCGGATGTACTACAACAGGCAATACCTTCCAGGTATCATGCGGGTGTGTAAATGGACCTGCACTGCAATTAAGCAGTAATAGTGGCAGTACTTCTGTTAATACTCCAGTTACGATAAGTGGAAACACATTTGGTGGCAGTGCAACAGAAGTTACCATAACAGAAAACGGGGCTGGGTTGATAATTCCTACATCAACAAGTACATCACCGTTTTCATTTACCTACACTCCAACAGTTGCTGATGCTGGAAATATTGTAACAATTACTGTTACTACAAATAATCCTTTAGGTTCACCGTGCGCTGCAGCAGTAGTAACCTATGCATTAACTGTTAATCAGTTTAATACCAACCCGGATATCAATGCGACCTTTATCAACGTTCCTGTTCCGGGGGATGTACACACCAATGATCAGGTACCGTCAGGCACCACCTATGGAACTCCGGTATTGGTATCAAGTCCGTCAGGAAGTTCTCCGGTTTTACCGATGAATCCGGACGGGACCTATATTTTCACTGGTAATCTGGCTGGTGTATATGTTTATATCGTTCCAGTTTGTGTGGCAGGAACAACCGTTCCATCCTGTCCGACAGAGCTGCTTACCATTACAGTTGAAGATGTGATCAATCCAAATCCGCCGGTCGCAAATACCGATATAGCGACGACGCAGCAAGGCTCACCCGTCACGCTGCATACCCTTGCCAATGATGCGGCAGGTAATCCGGGTGGTGTACTTGTTCCATCGAGTGTAACCATTACGACTCCGCCGTCATTGGGTGAAGGGACCGCAAGTGTTGATCCGACAACAGGAAACATCACCTTTACCCCTGCTTCAGGCTTTACAGGTGTGGTCACTTACACTTACAGGGTTTGCGACAATACGACACCGACAGCGTTGTGCGGGACAGCCATACAACAGGTGACCGTATTACCGCCAACCGGACAGAACAATACCGAAGCTGCTGATGACTATAAAGAGACATCACAGGGAGTTCCCCTGACAGTAGCGGCAGCAACAGGAGTACTGGCCAACGATACCGATCCGCAGGGCAACATTCAGACCGTGATCACCACCACTGCAATGACAGTTTCGGGTAAGGGAACGGTGACCATATCGGCCAATGGCAGTTATGTATTTGTCCCAGTACCGGGATTCACCGGTCCTGTATCGTTTGTATACACGATCAACGACAATGGTACACCTGTTGCCTCGGCCAGTGCCACGTTGCATATCCTGGTCACTAATTGCATTCCTCCTTTAGTCACCAATACCCCGCTCACCCAGACGATCTGTTCTGGGGGCAGTACGACCCTTGTCACGCTGACGTCAAACGTTGCGGGCGCCACGCTGGCATGGACGGCCACCGCGACAGCAGGTGTCACAGGTTTCGCGGCAAGCGGTACCGGAACGATTCCTGTTCAGACGATCAGCACCACGGGGTCTACACAGGGTACGGTAACGTATGCCATCACTCCCACGGCTTCGGGCTGTACCGGATCAGTGACCAATTACACGGTTCTTGTCAATCCGAATCCTGCAATTACCAATACATCGCTTACCCAGACGATCTGTTCGGGGGGCAGTACAACCCTTGTCACACTGACGTCAAACGTTGCGGGCGCCACGCTGGCATGGACGGCCACCGCGACAGCAGGTGTCACAGGTTTCGCGGCAAGCGGAACCGGAACGATTCCTGTTCAGACGATCAGTACCACGGGGACTGCTCAGGGTACGGTAACGTATGCCATCACTCCCACGGCTTCGGGCTGTACCGGATCAGTGACCAATTACTTGGTTCTTGTCAATCCGAATCCTGCAATTACCAATACATCGCTTACCCAGACGATCTGTTCGGGGGGCAGTACGACCCTTGTCACACTGACGTCAAACGTTACGGGCGCCACGCTGGCATGGACGGCCACCGCGACAGCAGGTGTCACAGGTTTCGCGGCAAGCGGTACCGGAACGATTCCTGTTCAGACGATCAGCACCACGGGGACTGCTCAGGGTACGGTAACGTATGCCATCACTCCCACGGCTTCGGGCTGTACCGGATCAGTGACCAATTACTTGGTTCTTGTCAATCCGAATCCTGCAATTACCAATACATCGCTTACCCAGACGATCTGTTCGGGGGGCAGTACGACCCTTGTCACGCTGACGTCAAACGTTGCGGGCGCCACGCTGGCATGGACGGCCACCGCGACAGCAGGTGTCACAGGTTTCGCGGCAAGCGGTACCGGAACGATTCCTGTTCAGACGATCAGCACCACGGGGACTGCTCAGGGTACGGTAACATATGCCATCACTCCTACGGCTTCGGGCTGTACCGGATCAGTGACCAATTACACGGTTCTTGTCAATCCGAATCCTGCAATTACCAATACATCGCTTACCCAGACGATCTGTTCGGGGGGCAGTACAACCCTTGTCACGCTGACGTCAAACGTTGCGGGCGCCACGCTGGCATGGACGGCCACCGCGACAGCAGGTGTCACAGGTTTCGCGGCAAGCGGTACCGGAACGATTCCTGTTCAGACGATCAGCACCACGGGGACTGCTCAGGGTACGGTAACGTATGCCATCACTCCCACGGCTTCGGGCTGTACCGGATCAGTGACCAATTACTTGGTTCTTGTCAATCCGAATCCTGCAATTACCAATACATCGCTTACCCAGACGATCTGTTCGGGGGGCAGTACGACCCTTGTCACGCTGACGTCAAACGTTGCGGGCGCCACGCTGGCATGGACGGCCACCGCGACAGCAGGTGTCACAGGTTTCGCGGCAAGCGGAACCGGAACGATTCCTGTTCAGACGATCAGTACCACGGGGACTGCTCAGGGTACGGTAACGTATGCCATCACTCCCACGGCTTCGGGTTGTACCGGATCAGTGACCAATTACTTGGTTCTTATCAATCCGAATCCTGCAATTACCAATACATCGCTTACCCAGACGATCTGTTCGGGGGGCAGTACGACCCTTGTCACGCTGACGTCAAACGTTACGGGCGCCACGCTGGCATGGACGGCCACCGCGACAGCAGGTGTCACAGGTTTCGCGGCAAGCGGTACCGGAACGATTCCTGTTCAGACGATCAGCACCGCGGGGACTACTCAGGGTACGGTAACGTATGCCATCACTCCCACGGCTTCGGGTTGTACCGGATCAGTGACCAATTACACGGTTCTTGTCAATCCGAATCCTGCAATTACCAATACATCGCTTAGCCAGACGATCTGTTCGGGGGGCAGTACAACCCTTGTCACACTGACGTCAAACGTTACGGGCGCCACGCTGGCATGGACGGCCACCGCGACAGCAGGTGTCACAGGTTTCGCGGAAAACGGTACCGGAACGATTCCTGTTCAGACGATCAGCACCGCGGGGACTACACAGGGTACGGTAACGTATGCCATCACTCCCACGGCTTCGGGCTGTACCGGATCAGTGACCAATTACTTGGTTCTTGTCAATCCGGTGCCATTAGCCCCTACCCAAACTATAGATTGTTCTTTGGGATTTGGGAATGCTGTGATTACAATAACAAACCCAAACGGAGCAGGTTTTGACTATGGTTTAGATGGTGGACCGTACCAGGCAGGGATGGCATTTACCGGAGTAGCAAATGGAAACCATAGTATTTCGGTTCGAAATGCATCGGGTTGCATCACATCAGGAAGTATTTTCCAGGTATCTTGCGGATGCATAAACGGCCCAACACTGGCGCTCGGTAGTAATAGTGGCAGCACCTGTGGTACGACACCCGTGACTGTAAACGGAAATACCTTTGGTGGGAACGCAACTGCAGTTACAATTGCTGAAAATGGGTCCGGCTCGGTAAACATTTCTTCAATAAGTACTTCTCCATTTGCATTTACCTACACACCGTTAGCAGGTGATGCAGGGAATACAGTTACAATTACGGTTACAACCAATAATCCATTGGGCTCTCCATGTGCAGCAGCAGTTGCAACTTACGCATTAACAGTAAATAGTGATCCTTCAGTCCCAATCGTTAGCTCAGTCACACAACCAACCTGTACCGTTCCAACCGGAAGCGTTGTGCTGAGTGGTCTGCCTGCCGGGACATGGATGATCAATCCGGGTGCTGTTTCAGGTACAGGTGTCACAACATCAATTTCAGGTTTGGTTCCAGGAACCTATTATTTCACGGTGACCAATTCTGCAGGTTGCATCTCTATTCCTTCAGCAGCCGTGGTTATCACTGCTCAGCCTTCAACCCCGGCAGCTCCGGTCATCGGATTAATCACACAACCAACGTGTGCGTTGGCAACAGGAAGTGTGTTGTTGAGTGGTCTGCCAGCCGGGACATGGACGATTAATCCGGGAGCCATCGCAGGGACAGGCGCCAGCACAACAATTACTGGTTTACCAACAGGTAGCTATAATTTTACGGTGATCAATTCTGCAGGGTGCATATCTGCAGCATCTGCTACGGTGGTAATCAATACTCAGCCACCCAATCCAATGGTCCCAAAAGTTGGTGCGATCACACAAACAACCTGTATGGTAGCAACCGGAAGTATTGTCCTAAGTGGGTTACCCTCCACCGGAACATGGACAATTAATCCCGGAGCTATCACCGGTACAGGGACAAGCATAACTATATCTGGTATATCTGCAGGTACTTATAATTATAGAGTAACCAATTCGGCAGGGTGTGTATCTGCCGCAACGGCGAATGTGGTGATCAATGCAAAACCAAATTGTGTCCCCATTGCAGTAAATGATACAACAACATCGCAACAAGATACCCCAATAAAAATAATTGTAACAACCAATGATTTCGATCCGGATGGAACAATCGATGTGACAACGGTTGATTTAGATCCTTCAACTCCTGGTATACAAAAAGAATTTACAATACCCGGACAGGGAACATATACTGCTGATAATTCAGGGGTAGTAACTGTCACTCCGGTTTCAGGATATTGCGGAACCGTTACCCCGGTAGGTTACTCTGTAAATGACAATTCGGGTGCAACCTCAAATATTGCTACGATTAACATCTTCATAACGTGTTTAAATCATCCACCTGTAATCGATTTGCCGGATGTCAGGACTTCTGGAAATACACCTGTAACGATCTGCTCACCAATCAGTGATCCGGATGTAGAGGACACCTTCACCTCTTCAATTTGCGGTGCTCCGAAACATGGTTCTGTCACCACGGCTATCTCATCTGACGGTAAGAATGTTTGCGCTGTTTACACCCCCGAAACCGGATTCACGGGTAAGGACAGTATATGCGTAACTGTCTGCGATAACAAGGGGCTTTGTGGCAGTTCAACATCTGTCATCACTGTCACACTCATCAGTCTTGACCTGACGACCAAAGCGGTAACCTGTACCGGAAGTAAAGATGGATTAATAGGTTTGACAGTTTCTGGTGGCACGGCGCCATACACTTTTGTCTGGACCGGACCAGGTAATTTTACTGCATCAACTGAAGATATTTCTGGTCTGGGAGGAGGCAGTTATAGTGTAAAAGTGACCGATGCAATCGGTGAAAATAAATCTGCTTCGGCGACCGTTGCTGAGTCTGGCGTACTTCTTAATCTTAATGCTACTCCGAAGGCAGTCACACAGAAAGAGAGTGTAGATGGATCAGTCACACTGGAGGTAATTGGCGGATCTGTTGAACTTGTAGTCACCGGTGGAACCACACCCTTCATCTATGACTGGACTGGTCCTGCCAATTTTACAGCGACCACCAAGGATCTTACCAACCTTTCACAAGGGACCTATTATGTTACTGTTACCGATGCCAATAGCTGTATCAAAACAAGTTCAGCTATTGTAGATATTCAGGTTATTCTTGCTGAAGATGATAATTGCGAACTATTTATTCCGAATGTATTTACACCAAACGGAGATGGTGTTCATGATTATTTCGAGATCAGGTGTTTGTATAATTACGAGAATCCTGAAGTTCAAATATTTAATCGTAATGGTAATCTGGTATTCAAAAAAGACCACTATGGTAATATTGACTACTGGGGGAGTAAAGACAAAGCATTTTGGAATGGTCATTCCGAAAATAATCTGAATTTCATGGGTAGTGAATTGCCTGTTGGTACCTACTACTACGTTCTGAAACTCGGTAGTGGAAAGGTTTATACCGGTTTTGTCTTTCTTGGCAGATAACTCAAACATTTTTCAGGTAGAATGCGCTTCAGTAAATTAGGTAAAAACATGAAAACGGCTAATATGAAAATTCTGGAGAAAGTGAGAAAAGCAACAATGGCATTGCTAATTATTAGCGGGCCCTTGTGTGCATTGGGTCAGCAGGATCCAATGTATACCCAGTACATTTTTAATCTCCAAACGATTAATCCCGCTTATGCCGGTAGTTGGCAGACTATGGGTTTCCTGGCTATGACCAGACATCAGTGGGTAGGATTCACAGGCCATCCTACAACACAGACCTTTTCGTTTCAAACTCCTGTGACCAGTCAGAATGTTGGAATAGGATTTAATGCAGTGCACGATAAACTGGGTTCTGAACGTCGAATCATTGTCAATCTCGATTATTCCTACCGCGTTAAGCTCAATAGTAACACATCTTTACGCTTTGGAATAAAGGGGGGATTCACTAACTACAATAATGATCTCGCTAGTTTATATCCCTATCCTGATAATGTCCCCGATCCGGTATTGATGGGTATTGTCGAGAATAAGTTTATGCCGAATGTCGGGGTTGGGCTGTTTATGTCTTCACCAAAGTACTACTTAAGTCTCTCGCTTCCCAAACTCATACAAAACAGTTTTAAGGAAAACACAGGAAATTTCTCTAAGTTGTCGGAAGCACGGCAGTATTATCTGGTTGGTGGAATTGTGTTTAAATTGTCTGATAATATTAAGTTTAAACCCACTTTTATGACAAAGGCTACCGTCGGAAGCCCTTTACAGTACGATCTTTCAGCAAATTTTCTGTTGGTTGAAAAATTCTGGATTGGCGGAATGTATCGGTCCGGAGATGCATTAGGAGCTATGGTTCAATGGATTGTAAATAGTAAGTTCAGAATTGGCTATGTCGCTGATTTTACATTAACCGACCTTCGACACTATCATCAGGGCATTCATGAAGTGATGATCTCTTATGAGATTTCCTTTGTGAAGCGTCAGTTTGTGTCGCCAAGGTATTTTTAAGTAACCTTTTTAAAATCAAAAGAATCCATGAAACACCTAATTATTCTTACCTCAATACTGATCTCCTTTTTATCTGTTTATGCTCAGTCTGAAAAGAGGGGATTGTTCGAC
Organism: Prolixibacteraceae bacterium; assembly: GCA_963675995.2. GTDB lineage: Bacteria > Bacteroidota > Bacteroidia > Bacteroidales > Prolixibacteraceae > JAAFHB01. The sequence continues at coordinate 2,509,650 of CAXXIY010000001.1, forward strand.
CAGTCATCTGTTAAGATGTCTGAAATTAATTCCAATACACCAAGGAGCGATTTTGGTCCGGCAGTGATTGGTGATTCACTCTATTTTACTTCCTTTCGCGATGAAGTGGTCAAAAATGTGAATAAGAAAGCGATTGAAATGGAGTTCTATGATCTTTACAGGGTGGGCATAGACGATTCGGGGAATGTGATCAGTAAACGTCAGGTGGTGGATGAATTTATCACCAGATTTCATGACGGACCGGTATCGTGGTGCGCTAAAACGGGGGAATTATTTATTACCCAGTCCAATTATGTTGATCCTCTTGTTGTATTCAAACCATTCAGAAACGAGAATATTAAATTGAGAATTGTTATTGCAAAGAAACAAAACAACACCTGGACCGTAGTTGAAGAATTCCCCTATAATAATCCTAAGTATTCCATAGGACATCCCACCATAAATGAATCGGGTGATACACTGTACTTTGCGAGCGACATGCCCGGAGGTTACGGCGCTACTGACATTTATTATTCTGTACGAAGGAACAGTAAGTGGAATGAACCTGTAAATATTGGACCTCCGGTAAATACAACCGAAAAGGAGGAGTTCCCTTTTATTACCGGGAACAGCTATTTGGGAAGATACCTGGTTTTTGCTTCAACTGGTCACAACAGTAAGGGTGGATTTGATCTGTTCTACACCAAACTTAACGACCCGGGTCATGAAATTTGCCAGTTTCAGGAGCCAATTAACAGTGCCTTCGATGATTTTTCGATCGATTTGCCTGAAAAAGTGGAGTATGGCTATATGACTTCGAATCGGCCAGGTACAGGTAATGACGACATTTACAAACTGACCTTTAATAAATTCATCGATTATCTGCTTGAAATCCGGGTTGTTGATTCCAAAACATTGAAGTCAATTCCCGGAGCAATGGTGAATTTCTGCAATAAATCCAGCAATAAAACAGGACCGGAGGGGATGGTTTCCCTCCGGTTTATGAGAAATTCTGTTTGTGACGTATCGGCATCTGCTTTTGGGTATCATGACAATTATAAGTTAGTGAAAATTGGAACTCCACCACAGGGGACAGTTTTAAGGGATTCCATATTTCTGGATATGATTGTCAATGAAAAAATTGTACTAAGAAATATCTACTATGACTTTGATAAATGGGATATATTGCCCGAATCGGGTACCGAACTTGACCGGTTGGTTAGTCTGATGAAAGAAAATCCTGAGATGAAGGTCGAATTAGGTTCTCATACCGATGAGCGTGGCAGTGTGCTTTACAATTTGAAATTGTCGCAAAGACGTGCTCAGTCTGCAGTAGATTACATCGTTTTAAAAGGGATCGATCAATTGAGAATTAAGGCCATCGGTTATGGAAAATCACAATTGATTTACAAGAGTTCAGCAACACATCAATGTACACCGGAAGAACATCGTGAGAACAGAAGAACCGAAATCTTTATTCCCGGCTTTATCAGAGGAGAACCAGTTAAACAGTTAAAAGGCGATTATTCAAATTAAAAAACAAAGATTTGAGGAATCCGGTGTTCTGATGAACAGAATGTTATCCATAGGGCAGTTCGTTCTGTTCGTCCGAAATTTTGCAAGGGGCAGTCAAATTTTTATCTAATCAGGATTTTCAGACAAAGATTCAGAATTGTCCCGGCGTGCCCGCCAGATACTTACATTTAATTCAAACCCAATCAGCATGATTAACGCATTAAAATAAAAGGAGAGCATAACCACTACAAGGGTACCGATTGAACCATACAGGGTGTTATACTTCCCAAAATTATTGATGTAATAAGAGAATCCAATAGTCGTGATAATTGTCAAAATAGTAGCCAGCGTTCCTCCGGCCGAGATAAACCTGAATTTTGTTTTACGGGCAGGAGCCAGGTAAAAAAGAAAAGCATAGGTAAAGAAAAATAATGCACAAATAATCAGCCATTTACCGCCAAGAAGAAGGTAGTAGGTCAAGTCGGATTGTAAATATCCGTTTCTAACCAGAAATTTCATTAAAGTCTGACTCAAGGTGATCATCGCAACACTGAACGTGGTCAGTAGTGTCAGGATGACGGCAAGGACCAGGGCGACCAGCCTTTGATTTATCCAGGACCGTGTTTCAATGGCGTGTATTGTTCCATTAAATGCTGTAATTACAGAGACAATTCCGTTGGTGGAGAAAAAGAAGGCTGCAAAGAATCCAAACGAGAGTAATCCTCCCCGGGGTTGGGTTATAATATTCTCGATCGTCCCCTGAATGGTCACAAAGGCGTTGTGCGGAAGGATACTTTGGAGCATAATCAGCAGTTGTTGCTGAAAATGGGCAATAGGAATATAGGGAATCAATGTAAAGACAAAGATGATTGCAGGAAAAATGGCCAGAATAAAATTAAATGCAATTGCTGATGCTCTTGTTGATATAGCGCCATCAACAATCCCTTTCCAGAAGAAGAGCATTACATCATAAAGTGGCTCACCATCAAAAAATGGGAGTTTTATTAATCTGGCCTTTTGACTGAATGTTTCTGCACGGTCTGAGAAAGATTGTTTGATTTTTGCCCAAATTGACATTAAAAGCGAATTATCGGTTATTAACTAATCCTTGTCAATCCTTAATTGAACAATTTGGGCTTTCCCACCCTTGGATTTGAGCAGAAAATAGACCCTGAAATTCCCATTAACGGTCTGCAACTTACCAATTGCATACGATGAATCATCGCCTCCCTGATGAGTAATCTTAAAATCCTGGGGCTTGTTACGGATAAAAAAATCCTTTAGAATTTGCTCTCCCTGCGCCTGGGAGCAAACTAATTCACGATCTATCACAACAAGCTCAATATTCTCATAGAAATTTGAGGCCACACTTTTTGCGTCTCCGGCTTTCAATCCCGAAATAATCTGTTGTGGAATTTGACTAAAGGAAATTAACGGATTAACCAGAAGCCAAAGTATAAATAATAAAACGAACCCCGATTTCAGTTTCATCACAGTGGTATTGATTTTAAATATTCTCAACAAGAACCATGCAAAATATATAAAGTCATCTGACTGAATAAATATATCCGCTCATAAAGATACAGTTTTATTCTTAAAAATTGCTGAGCCTAAAAAATTGTGGAGAAAAAATTGGATCTCATTGTTATCTAACCTAATATTGTATTCGTGAAAATACTTTTGCTTACAATTGGGAATACCGATAAACGGTATATGAAAGAGGGGATCGATGACTATGTAAAACGACTTGCCTTTTATATCCCTTTCGAAATAAAGGTGATACCTGATATTAAAAATCGTAGTACCCTTTCTGCTGAACTTCAAAAAGAGAAGGAGGGAAAACTAATCCTTAATCTGCTGGGAGCTGGCGATCAGTTGATTCTGCTTGATGAGCATGGCATCGAATTCTCATCCCTTGATTTTTCGAAGTGGATAGAGAAAAAGATGATTGCAGCGAGTCGACAGCTCGTTTTTGTGATTGGGGGACCATATGGATTCTCAAAGTTGGTTCATCAAAGGGCTGACTTTAAGGTCTCGTTATCGCAGCTTACTTTTTCACATCAAATGGTGCGCTTGATTTTTGTGGAACAGCTATACCGGGCAATGACAATTATTAAAAACGAACCATATCATCATGAATAATGGTTATGAGAAGATTTGTACGTAAAAATATTTATATCCTCATTGCGATTCCTGTATTCCTGGTTTTATTGCTATGTAACCTGCTGTTTTTTAATGGAACCAGCAAAGAGCAGGAGTCAGACCGTGTCTATCGGATTTTTGAAAAGAAAGTGATACGGCTTACACAATTAGTAGACTCCGTTGCTTTTCGGGTTAAATTGCATCCCGAGGTCCTGAGTGATTGGTCTTTACTCCGCCTTGTCGATCACGAAAAAGAGGGATTGACAGTTGCTGTTTTCAATGAAACGGCATTATTGTTCTGGTCATCTTCCTCACTTACATTTCCTACTATCGACAATAGTACCACGAAAACGGATGGGTTGGTCCATTTACCTACCGGTTGGTATTATCAACTTTCAAAACATTCCGGCAATTATACCGTCAGTGGATTTCTCCTTATCAAACGGGAGTTTCCCTATCATAACAGGTACATTAAGAGCGCTTTTCAGAATGATTTTAAACTGTCGGATGATTATCAGGTTCATTCTACCTCTCAACGTGATGCTTTGAACATTTGTAAACCGGATGGGACACACCTGTTCTCCCTCACCACTTCTAATGAGGCCACTGTTTCAAGGAGTAGCACAGATTTTTCTGCTTTACTCTGCTTCATTTTTATCCTATTAGTTCTGACTCAGGTTAATTTTTGGCTTCGATACAATAGCCGGATTGTACCTGGTTTTAAATTAGTAGTTACTTTATGTGTTAGTGGTTCTATATATTTGATAATGAGCGGATTTAAATTCCCGTCTTCCATTTATCAGACAAATTTGTTCTCTCCTCGTGATTTTGCTTATAGTAGCTGGCTCTCCTCTCTGGGGGAGTTTATTCTCCTTTCCCTTCTTATGTTTCATTGTGCTCATTCAATTTTCACCTTGAGAATCGACCATAAAAGGGAATTCAGTAGCAGATACTGGAAAATTTTACTTTTCGGATTAGCGGCGTTTTTCTTCGCTTTTTCAATTGCTTTACTTAAGATCTTGGTACTGAATTCGAATATATCTCCTGAGTTTTTAAGTGACTTGAAATTGTCATCAGTCAACCTCTACGCTTTTTTCGCTATTTCACTTCAGGTTTTGGGTTTTCTCATTATTCTTTGGCGTTTGCGCAAAGATTATAGCCCTGAATTAACGGATTATAAATTTGTTTTTACACTAATTATTGCTGGCGCGATAGCCGGAAAACTGGTTTCAATGTTCTATTATCCCATTGATTGGGAGCCGTTTCTCTTTTTTGCAATGGTCGGTCTGGCTATGGCCAGATTTAAGGTGACAAAAATCAGGGAATATAAATTCACTTTCCTTTTAGTAATATCGATACTGGGTGCCATCTATATTAATTTGTTTGCGCAGGAATTGATTCTGGGGAAACGGAATAAGGTTTTGGATCTTTGGGCCGTTAAACTAAGTTCGGAACGAGATTCCGGGGCAGAGATCTTTCTATCGGAACTGGATAATAAACTGCGCCAGGATTCAAATATTCAATCTTATTTATTGCCACCCTATAAATCTCTTGAATCGTATTTTCAGAATAACTATTTTACGGGATTCTGGCGAAATTATAATTTGCAGATAACTGTTTGTAGTCCAACTGATAGTGTAAATATTACGGATGAAAACAAACATTATCCCTGCTTTGCGTTTTTCGATAATCTTAGGAAAACGAAGGGAATGCTCGTGTCAGGAAGTAATTTCTATTTTATGGATCGTATTAACGGGCGAATTTCTTATTTGGGACAACTTGATTTTGTGAATTCAATGAATATACCGGTCAAGATATTTATTGAGTTGAATTCAAAGGTGATACCGGAGGGGAAGGGATATCCCGAACTATTATTGGATGAACATGCCGCCAGAGAAAGCCAGGATGGTGATTTTAGTTATGCCAAGTATTTCGATGGTGAGCTTGTCGATCGAGGTGGCGATTATCAATATAGTATGAAGCTTCCCGAAGATGTTCATCTGAATGAAGAATACACACACTTTTCGAAGAACGGTTATCGCCATTGTGCCTATAATCGCAATGGGAATAATTATGTTATTGCGAGTTATCCCGAAATGCATGTCTATAGCAGCATCAGTACTTTCCCATATCTGTTTCTCCTCATTTTTCTTACCGGATCAATTATTTTAATCATAAACGGGAAGAATCTACGGATGCGGAGGAGGAAACTCGATTTTAGAGAGAAGATTCAACTGACACTAATACTTTCATTATTAGGAATTTTGATTATTATTGGATTAGGCTTGATACTTTACAATTCCAATAAATTGCTCAGTTCGGTAAAGGACAATCTTAATGAGAAACTCATGTCAGTTACTGCCGAATTAAGTATGCGAATTGGTCAGGAGACCGAATTAAATCCTCCAATGCTCGATTTCATGAACGAACAGTTGATTGTACTGTCAGACATTATCCGTTCGGATATTAACCTTTATGATTTGAATGGTAGTCTGTTCGCTACCTCAAGAATTGAGATTTATGATAGGGGGCTCATGTCCCGAAGGATCAATCCGGTTGCCTTCAAGTCGATGGCTGTGGAGCATAAAACCCTTTTTCTTCATAATGAAAATCTTGGGGATATGAAGTTTTTCTCTGCCTATTCACCAATCTATAATCAAAACAGCAAACTGATTGGGTACTTGAATTTGCCTTATTTTACACGACAGGATGATTTTGAAAAGCAAGTATCTGATTTCATTGTTGCTTTTTCAAATTTATATATACTGCTGATAATTATTAGTATAGGGGTGGCATTGATCATCAGTCATAAGTTAACAGCACCTTTGCTCCAAATTGAAGATTATTTGAAAGGAATACAGCTGGGGAAGGCAAATGCTAAAATTGAGTATATAGGTGAAGATGAAATTGGACGACTTGCAAAAGAATATAACAAAAAGGTCGATGAGCTGGAAGAGAGTGCAGAGCTGCTTGCAAGATCTGAGCGGGAATCGGCCTGGCAGGAGATGGCACGGCAGGTTGCTCATGAAATTAACAATCCGCTCACTCCGATGAAACTAAGTATACAGTATCTGCAACGTCTTAAAGAACAGAATTCTGAGAACTTTGATGAATATTTTTATCGGGTTAGCCGAATGTTGGCTGAACAGATTGATGCTCTTTCGCTTATTGCTTCCTCTTTTTCGGATTTTGCCAAAATGCCAACAATTAATGTCGGTTTGATCGACTTGAAAGCCAAATTAAGTGAAATTATGTTGTTATTCGAAAATATGAATAATTTGTCGGTTTCATTGGATGTTTCAGGTGAGGAACCCATCCATGTCATTGCTGACAAAGACCAATTGGGTAGAGCAATTATTAATTTGATTAAGAATGGTATACAGGCAATACCCAGAGACAGAAGGGGCGTTTTAAATGTAAAACTTTATAAGGATGAATCATGGGCATATATTTCCGTAAATGACAATGGAAACGGTATTCCCATCGATTTGCAGGATAAATTATTTGAACCAAGTTTTACTACCAAATCGAGTGGCATGGGGTTAGGTCTTGCAATTGCCAAAAAAATCATTGAGAATTTCAATGGTGAGATTTGGTTTCAATCGACCCGCGATGTTGAAACTACCTTTTATATAAAACTTCCCATTTCCGATTCACTTTGAAATTATTGTTCAAATCAATTTCCCATTTCAGCAAGGAATTTGATTCTAACCATCCGGATCTCCTCTACCTCATAATCATCGCCAAATTCATTCAAAGCCTCTTCCATTGAATCAGACTCTGCATCTTCCCTGAAATATTTGTAGATGTCTTCAACCTGATCCTCATCCATTACATCATCGATATAATAATCGATGTTGATTTTTGTGCCGGAATTTACAATCGCCTCAAGCTCTGTGAGTAATTCGCTCAATGTCATTCCTTTGGCTTCTGCAATTTCGTTGAGGGCTAATTTCCGGTCGATACTCTGAATAATGTAGACTTTGTTTTTCGATTTGTTAGCGACTGAGCGCACCACCATATCCTGGGCCCTTTCAATCCCTTTCTCCTCAACATATCTTTTAATCACCTCCACAAAAGGCTTCCCGTATCTTTGCGCTTTGCCCTGTCCAACACCAATGATCCCCTGAAGTTCTTCAAGTGTTGTCGGATATTGGATCGACATATCAGAAAGTGAAGGATCCTGAAAAATAACAAATGGTGGTAGCTTCTGTTTGAGGGCAACTTTTTTACGCAGATCCTTTAAAATCGCGAAGAGCTCAGGATCCCCAGAGGCATTTCCACCTTGCGGAATATCATCACTCTCCTCTTCTGACTCATAGTCATGATTTTTAACAATCATGAAGGAGCGGGGATGGGCTAAAAATTCTTTTCCTGCATCGGTAAGTTTTAATACTCCGTAATTTTCGATGTCCTTGTGTAAAAATCCTGCAATGATGCTCTGCCGGAAGACTGCGTTCCAGATTTTGTCATCATATTCATCCCCTTCACCAAAAATATCGAGCGTATCATGCGAAAAAGATTTAACTGTCGCATTCTCTATCCCCATTAAAATGTTGACAAGATGCTCACCCTTACATTGCTCTTTTACTTCGATAACAGCTTTTAAGGCGGTTATGATTAAATCTCTGCCTTCCATATGCTCCTTGGGATTCAGGCAGTTATCGCAAAATCCGCAATTTTCAGTTTCGTATTTTTCACCAAAATAATGAAGTAAGATCGTTCTTCGACAAAGTGATGATTCGGCGAAAGCCACAGTATCGAGTAAAAGTTGCTGGCCAATTTCCTGCTCTGCTACTGGCTTGCCCTGCATAAATTTTTCGAGCTTCTGAATATCTTTATAACTATAGAAGGTGATGCATTTCCCTTCTCCTCCATCGCGCCCTGCGCGCCCCGTCTCCTGATAGTATCCCTCAAGCGATTTTGGAATGTCGTAATGAATCACAAAACGGACATCCGGCTTGTCGATTCCCATACCAAATGCAATTGTTGCTACAATCACATCCGATTCTTCCATTAGAAATTTATCCTGGTTGGCAGATCGGGTGGCAGAATCCATCCCTGCATGGTAGGCCAGGGCTTTGATTCCATTCACCTGGAGCAATTCGGCAATCTCCTCCACCTTTTTGCGACTAAGACAGTAAATAATCCCTGATTTACCAGGATTGCTTTTTATCATCCTGATTATTTGATCTTTCGCTTTATTTTTCGGGCGTATTTCGTAATAGAGATTGGGCCTGTTAAAGGATGATTTAAAAACCTGGGCATTTTGCATCCCTAGGTTTTTCTGAATATCGTGCTGAACTTTAGGTGTTGCAGTTGCAGTTAATGCCATAATGGGAGCCTGCCCGATTTCATTGACAATCGGCCTGATTCTTCTGTATTCAGGGCGGAAATCGTGCCCCCATTCTGAAATACAATGAGCTTCATCAATGGCATAGAAGGATATTTTAATTCCTTTCAGAAAATCAATGTTTTCCAGTTTTGTCAGAGATTCGGGTGCCACGTATAATAATTTGGTATGACCCCGGGAAATATCCTCCTTTACTTTCTGTATTGCTGTTTTTGTAAGCGACGAATTAAGGAAATGGGCAACTCCGTCTTCAGTACTGAAACTTCTGATGGCATCAACCTGATTCTTCATCAACGCGATCAGCGGAGAAATCACGATAGCAGTTCCTTCCTGCATAAGTGCCGGCAACTGATAACAAAGTGACTTTCCTCCTCCCGTAGGCATCAGAACAAAAGTATCGTTTCTTTCAAGTATACTATTAATTACCTCTTCCTGTTGTCCCTTGAACCGGTCAAAGCCAAAGTACTTTTGAAGCTGGTCATTAAGTGAATTTCTATCCCTCATAATCGTACGTCAAATTATATCTCAATCATTTTTATTTTCTTCCACTAAATTATCAAATATATTGCCCGGAACAAGTATTTAATGTAAAATCATTAAAATTTAACATTGGATCGTTTTAGAACGGTTTTTTGCCATATTCAAATGGGGCAAAGAATCGTATATTTGCCGCTGAATTCTTTATTCAAATCTGGTTATTCAAAATCTTTAATTAACGGTCAATGTCCATAAAGGGAATACTAACAGGGAAAGAGAAAAAAGTAACAAAATCGAAAAAAGCCAATGAAGAGATGTCGTTCCTCGAACATCTTGAGGAGTTACGCTGGCATCTTGTGCGTGCATCTGCGGCTGTCTTATTTTGTGCCATATTTGTGTTTATTAATGTGAAATTTATTATGGATCAGATACTTTTTGCTCCAAAGTATCCCGGATTTATCACGAACAGGATATTTGCCTGGGGGGCCAGAACATTTAATTCACCGGATCTGGCGATTAATACGCAGCCTTTTAGCATCATCAATTACGATATGGCGGGGCAGTTTTCTACTCACCTGAATATCGCCATGATAGGAGGAATCATTCTTGCAATTCCTTATATTTTCTGGGAGTTCTGGCGTTTTATTAAACCAGCCCTTTACGAAAAAGAGCGTAAACACGCCACCGGGGCAGTCTTTTACAGCACGTTATTATTTTCGCTGGGTGTCCTTTTTGGCTATTTTCTGGTTGTCCCGCTATCCACCCACTTTTTTGGTTCTTACAGGGTTAGTGCAGAAGTAGTGAACCAAATTAATCTTAATTCCTACATTAGCGCTGTTACAACAATCATTCTGGGAAGTGGAGTCGTATTTGAATTGCCCATAGTCATCTACTTCCTTGCTAAAGTGGGTCTGGTTAGTTCAGGATTCTTAATCAATTATAGAAGACATGCATATATCCTATTGCTGATGTTGGCTGCGATCATTACCCCTCCGGATGTCTTCAGTATGTTAGTGGTATCGGGTCCTCTGGTTCTCCTCTTTGAGCTTGGGGTCGTCCTTGCGAAACGAATTGAAAGCAAAAGGACTGATCAGGAACTTCTTGAAGCGTAAAAAATTTAATTAACAGTTAAGATGAAGCTTAGAGCAGAACATTTAGTAAAAAAATACAGGAGCAGAACAGTCGTAAAAGATGTTTCGCTCGAACTTGAGCAGGGTGAAATCGTTGGCTTACTAGGTCCTAACGGAGCTGGTAAAACAACCTCATTTTATATGATTGTCGGGTTGATTAAGGCAAATGGTGGTCAGATTTTTCTCGACGATCAGGATATCACCAGTTTCCCGGTTTACAAAAGGGCTCAGCTGGGTATCGGTTACCTTGCACAAGAAGCATCCGTATTCCGGGGAATGAGTGTTGAAGACAATATCCGGTCAATACTTGAGATGTCCAAATTCACCAAGGAATATCAGCACGATAAACTGGAATCATTGCTTGACGAATTTGGACTTCAGCGTGTCCGGAAAAGTACAGGGATTCAGTTGTCGGGTGGCGAGCGTCGGCGGACTGAGATCGCCCGGTGCCTGGCCATCAATCCGGCATTTATTCTTCTCGATGAGCCATTCGCAGGGGTTGACCCGATCGCTGTGGAGGATATTCAACAAATCGTATTTCGATTAAAGGATAAAAATATAGGGATTCTTATCACAGACCACAATGTTCATGAGACCCTTTCGATCACCGACCGTTCCTATTTATTATATGACGGAAGGATTCTGAATAGTGGATCAGCTGAAGAATTAGCTGAAGATGAAGAGGTTCGTAGGTTGTACCTTGGGCAGAATTTTGAGCTGCGACGCCCCGTTTTAAAGAAGACCGAATCCGGAGAAGATAGCACTACGGAATAATTCCTGATTTATTTGTCTCTCTCTTTTTAGAATTAAAAAAAACACTATATTTGCAGCGCTAAAAAATGCGGACGTGGCGTAATTGGTAGCCGCGCCAGACTTAGGATCTGGTGCCGAGAGGCGTGGGGGTTCGAGTCCCTTCGTCCGCACAGATGACCATTAAACCGCTTTTTTCCTTTAATGGAAATAGAGCGGTTTTTTTATGTAGTATTTTTAGGAGAGGCTTCCGCCCGACCAGAAGGTTTTAGGATTATAAAGTAGAAAAATATGAAAATTTCGAAGACAAGTATTGATGATTTGAATGTTGTTGTCAGAATTGCCATTGAAAAGCAAGACTATCAGGCAACAGTTAATGAAACCTTAAAGGAATACCGTAAGAAGGCAAATATGCCAGGTTTCCGGAAAGGAATGGTACCCGCAGGTCTGATCAAAAAGATGTATGGAAAAGCTGCCCTGGCAGATGAAGTGAATAAATTGTTAAGCCGCGAACTCACCAAATATATTGCTGACGAAAACCTGAATATTCTTGGCGAACCGCTTCCCTCCACTTCAGAACAGGCAATCATCGATTTTAATAGCGAGGCTGATTTTGAATTTGCTTTCGATCTTGGATTAAGTCCGGAGATTAACATCGACTTTGACCAAATCGGTAAATTACCTTTCTATGAAATAATTGTTGACGCTCAATTGATAGATAATCAGATCGATGGTTTTGCAAACCGTTTTGGGGAGAAAACCGATAGCGAAGTTGTCGGTGAAAAAGAAACCGTGATTGGCGATTTCATCCAGGTTGATAGCGAGGGGAACGTTATTGATGGTGGAATATCTGTGCAAAATGTTCAGATAGCTGTTCAATTGATCAAAGATGAGGCTGTCAAACAGCTTTTCATTGGCGCAAAGGTTGGTGATGTTTTGAAATTCAATCCCAGAATCGCTTTAGCTGACGATCATGAGGTAACCCATCTGATGAAAGTGAAACATGAAGAGATCGATACTGTTGACAGTGATTTTAATTTTACGGTTAATAACATTAATACTTTTGTTCCTGCCGGGATAAATGTGGATCTGTTTAAAAAAGTTTATGGCGAAGAATCCGGAATTCAATCGATAGATGAATTTCGTGAGAGAATACACACAGAGCTAAAAGCTAATCTTTTATACTCGAGTAATTACAGGTTCCTGACCGATGTAAAAGAGATACTGACCTCAGCTGTTTCGATGAAATTGCCAACCGAATTTCTGAAAAGATGGTTGGTCGAAACAAATGAAAAAGTTACTGCAGAGCAGATTGATGAGGAATTCGACCATTTCACCAAAGATCTTGAATGGACACTTATTAAAAGCAAGCTCGTTAAGGAGTATGATTTGCGAGTTGAAGAATCGGATATAGCCGCTATGGCCCGCGAAATGGCGAAGATGCAGTTTATGCAATATGGGATGAACAATGTCCCGGATGAATACCTCGATAACTATGCTAACTCTATTCTTCAAAATAAGGAGCAGAAACAGAAAATGGCCGAGAAAAAAGTCGAAGATAAAGTTCTTGATCTCATCCGGGAGAAAGCAGCTATTGATTTAAAGCAGGTTACACAAAAAGAATTTGACGATTTGTTTGAAAAATAGATCTTAAATCAAAGTAATCGCAGTATTTTTATAACTTTGTGGGGCAATTCGTTAATTGGCAAGTTGAAAACTTTATATCAACGAATTGTTCTTACAAAGTTTTTCATTTTTTAAAGGATTGTAATATGATGAAAGAGAACGGTGACGAATTCCGCAAATATGCAACAAAGCATTTAGGTATAAGCAGCCTGAATCTGCATAAATTTGAGTCAATCTACGCAAACGCTTATATCTCCCCGACAATCATCGAAGAACGACAATTAAATGTGGCTCAGATGGATGTCTTTTCCCGGTTGATGATGGATCGCATTATCTTTCTGGGCATCCCCATTGATGATTATGTGGCGAATATTATTCAGGCACAGTTGCTTTTTCTCGAATCTTCAGATCCGGGGAAGGATATACAGATCTATTTTAATTCGCCGGGAGGTTCGGTGCACGCCGGACTGGGAATCTATGATACAATGCAATACATTAATTGCGATGTGTCAACGATCTGTACCGGGATGGCGGCATCCATGGCCGCTGTACTCATGACAGCCGGAACAAAAGGAAAACGTTCGGCTTTGAAACATTCGCGAATTATGATTCATCAGCCAATGGGAGGCGCTCAGGGGCAGGCGTCAGACATTCAGATAGTTGCAAAGGAGATAGCAAAACTTAAGACTGAATTGTACCAGATTATTGCCGATCATTCTGGGCAGCCGATCGAAAAAGTGGAGCTTGATTCAGATCGCGATTACTGGATGACCGCTCAGGAAGCAAAGGATTATGGAATGATTGACGATATCCTTTTTCGTGAGAAAAAGTAATTGAGGGATTGGTTCCTCATCAGTAACACTTAGTTTGTATAATGAAGAAAATGGATAAATGTTCGTTTTGTGGCAGGGATAAGAAAGATGTTCATATCCTGATCGCCGGTATGGAGGGTCACATTTGTGAAAACTGTATCGAGCAGGCTCATGCCATAATCGAAGAGGAGTTTAAGAAAAATAAAAGTTTTGATCTTACGGGTATTGAACTGAAGAAACCAATGGAGATCAAAGATTTCCTTGATGAATACGTTATAGGTCAGGATGACGCAAAAAAAGTGTTGGCTGTGGCTGTTTACAATCATTATAAAAGGTTAAATCAGCATTCCGATGACGAAGGTACAGAGATTGAAAAATCGAATATCATCCTTGTTGGTCCAACGGGTACCGGGAAGACGCTTTTGGCGAAAACAATTGCTAAAATGTTGCATGTACCTTTCACTATCGTTGATGCAACTGTATTAACTGAAGCAGGTTATGTTGGTGAGGATATTGAAAGTTTGTTGACACGGCTGCTCCAGGTTGCCGATTATAATGTCGAAGCAGCCCAGCGGGGAATTGTATTTATTGACGAGATTGATAAGATTGCCCGTAAAGGGGACAACCCTTCCATCACACGGGACGTTTCAGGAGAAGGTGTTCAGCAAGGGTTGCTCAAACTACTTGAGGGTTCAGTTGTCAATGTTCCACCTCAGGGTGGACGTAAACATCCTGAACAGAAAATGATTCCGGTGGATACAAAAAATATCCTGTTCATATGCGGTGGCGCTTTTGAGGGTATTGAACGAAAAATTGGTCTCCGTCTGAATACAAAGGTGGTTGGTTATAAGGCCAGTCTTGATAGTGGTGTTGTTGATCGTAATAATCTGCTGCAATATGTGTCACCTCAGGATCTTCGCGCATTTGGTCTAATTCCGGAGATTGTAGGACGTCTACCGGTGCTGACTTATCTTGTTCCTTTGGAAAGAGATGCGCTACGGCGAATTCTGACGGAACCGAAGAATTCCATCATCAAACAGTATCAAAAACTGTTTAAAATGGACGGAATTAAAATCACCTTTCTCGAAGAGACGCTTTATCTTATTGTGGATAAGGCTATTGAATTTAAGCTGGGAGCTCGTGGTTTAAGGGCTATTTGTGAGACGGTGATCATGGATATGATGTTTGAAATGCCCTCGGGTTCACATACTGAAATCGTGATTACCCCTGAATTTGCAATGGAAAAGATCGATAAATTAAGTGCAATCAGGTTGCAAGCTGGTTAAATCATGTTTGTTTTATAAAAAAAGGTCGTCCTGCTCACGCAAGACGACCTTTTCTGCATTAAGGCAGAATCAACTAGGCATTTTATAGACAATTGAATTAATGGTCATTCCAGCGCCTACAGAGGTGAGAATGATGGTGTTACCTTTGTCAATCTGATGGTCTTTCATTTTGTCTTTTAAAATAAGATCGAGAAGTGTGGGAACCGTAGCTGTAGAGGAATTGCCAAACCGCTGAATAGTCATTGGCATCACATTCTTATCATATTCGCGTTTTCCATAGAGCCTGAATACCCTGCTGAGGATCGCTTCATCCATTTTCTCATTTGCCTGATGAATTAATACCTTGCTGATATCATCGAGGTGCAAACCGGCTTTGTCAAGGCTATCTTTAACAACTCCCGGAACAGTGCTTAACGCATAGGCATAAACTTTGGACCCAAGCATTCTGAGATATTTATAGGATTTGGGGTTTTCAGGATTCAGTGAACATCCCATCACCAACATATTATGATCGAAATCTGAGCGACTCGCATGTGCTAAGATCCCAACGGGTACCTCGCTTTCAACTGCATCTACAATCACAGCACCTGCTCCATCCGAAAAGATCATCCGATCACGATCATAAGGATCAGCAATTCTTGATAAAACATCAGCTCCAACAACTAATCCGCGTTTAAAGGTTCCGCTTTTTATATAGGCATCGGCAATAATCATGGCTGTGGTCCATCCAGGGCAACCACAAGTAACATCATTTGTCAGTATGGCTGGATTTTTGATTCCAAGTTTAGCTTTAATACGGTTTGCTAATGAAGGCATCTGGTCAGGTACAAGTATTCCATGAAATACATCACCAAAATTATGCGCAACAAGAATGAACTCAAACGTTTCAGGATCAATACCTGATGTTTCAATTGCATCACGGGCAGCAAAGGTGGCTAAATCACTCGTTACCTGGTCCGGCTCAGCATAACGGCGCTCTTCAATATTTGTGATCTCACAAAATTTACGGATGATATCCGAATTGGGAATTTCAAATCTTTTATGTGTTGCCGGATCATAAAATTCTGCATCCAGGAAGAAATCGTTTGGGATTATCCTGCCCGGAATATAGGATCCGGTGCCAACAATAACAGTATAAACTTTTTTACTCATATCAATTATTTACTATTCGTAAGCGTTTTATTTATGATTTTCTCGAGCCGAAATATATTTCCGTCGAATACTCCATAGGTAATCTCTTTAAACCAGTCGCCAAGTATGATCATCTTACTCTCTTTTGTTAACTGAAAATCGAGTGCGATGTGTCTGTGCCCCACCACAAAATAGTCAAAATGCTTCTCCTTTAAAATCTTGCGGGCAAAAATTATTTGATCTTCACGGTCTTCACCTAAGAAACCTTGGCCATAAATTCCTTTTCCAAGTCTGCTGTTTTTGGACCAGTAATGTGCGAGTCGGAAAGATAAATCGGGATGAAATTTTGCAAATGCCCATTGGGCAACCTTATTGTGGAAGAATCTGGTCAGCATTTGGTATTTTTTATCAGTTTTTCCCAGATCATCCCCATGGGCAAGAAAGAATTTTTTACCGAAAAGCTCTGTTTCATAAGGTTCATGGTGGATGATCATCCCTGTTTCTCTGGGAAGATAGTCGAAAACCCATATGTCATGGTTACCGGTGAAAAAGTGAACAGGAATTCCGCTATCACAAATTTCAGCAATAGCCCCCAAGACACGTACAAAGCCCTGAGGTGCAACTTTTCGATATTCGAACCAGAAATCGAATATATCTCCAAGAAGAAATATAACTGCAGCATCCTCTTTGACCCGGTGTAGCCAGCTCACAAAAAGCAATTCCCTTTCGTGGTTATGCTTCAATGCAGGAGCCCCAAGATGAACATCAGAAGCAAAATATATTTTTTTCGACAAATTCAAACCAAATAAATAATGTGCGTTCTTTAAGTTGTCGGCAAAGATAGACCTAAAAAACAATTTTTCAAGATTCAGGAAATATTGAGTGTGTTTTTAATCATGAAGGATCAATTTAAGGTTACTTAAATATCCTCATTAATGCCTGATTCAAGGCCGGGCCCTTCAGATTTCGCCCTAATATTGCCCCATCCTTGTCTAATAAATAATTAAATGGTAATTCCTGAATATTATAATTGGTCACCGCCAGGAAACTTCCTTTCATGTCGCCGACATTTATGCAACTTAAATTATCATTCGCAATGGCTTCGAGCCATGCAACCCGGTCATTGTCAACGCTGACCATATAAATCTCAAATCCCTTGTTTTTAAATTTATAATAGAGTTCTGAAAGAACTGGATTGACGATTCGTGAGGCGCGATCTTTTGCGGACCAAAAATGAAGCAGTACGTATTTACCGTGTAACGACCATAATTCTCTCATGTGACCGTCGGCATCAGGTAGTATAATATTGGGTGAGTTAACTGCATTATTCTTTAAAACAGTATTCAATTTCTTGTTTTTCTCCTCCTTTATAAATTCAAGTGTATTATTGTAGAGCGCAATGACCTGTTCATTTTTTGGATATACCGAAAATAAAGCCGAAGCTGCTGTTTTCATGGTCTGCAAGTCGTTGACTACAAAATTTTTATCATTCCATTTCTGATAAAGTGCATAAACTGACGCCAGCGAAAATGGATTTCTCTTGACGAATGAAGTTACATAGCTGGAATGATCAACAATGATCTCATTATATTGCGCGTTCCATTCGGCAATTTTTAAGGTGTAAGAACCATCATTCTTGTGAAGATTGTATAGTTTTTGCAAGGAATCGAGCTGGTTTTTTGCATGAACAAACCGATTATCCAAATCCCTCAAAATCTCCGAACCTTTCGATCCGGAAAGGTGGTAATCACGGGTAAAATTCTTGAATGACCCTTTTATTACTACATTCTCAGACGAATCGACCAGTAATGTTACAAAGCTTGATTTCGAAAGTTTTAAAAGATAAAAGGCAGGTGAGGAGGTTCTTCCCTTGAATTTGAATTTTCCCTCTTTATCCAACTTAATTGAATCAAAAGGCAACTGATTGTTAATTAGTAATTTATTGAAGTAAATTGTTTTTCCTGCCCCGCCATCCAATTGTCCTGAAATGGTGAAATTTGTTTTCTTTCCACATGCTGAAACAACAAAAAGAACAATCACAAAATAAAATGCATTTTTCATTGAAATTGGATATTAGTCAAATTTTTAATTGTCTATTAATAATTAAACACTCATAATCATGATTCAGTCATATTTCCTAAATTACAATTCAAGGATAACAAAAGTATAAAATCCTTGTTAAAATCAATCAATTGATTTCGCTTTTAACCTTTAATTATTGCAGTTCTGCAGAATGATCAAACTCCAATTTTTTTGACTATTTTTACGCCCTGAAAATTTGGTTGCGTGCAAATTCACTACGATCTGGATAATTTTATAGCTGTGAAGCCGGTGGTTACCATCGGAACTTTCGATGGCGTGCATTTGGGGCATCGTGAAGTCATCTCAGAACTTAAACGGCTCAGTTCTCTTTCGGGAGGTGATTCGGTAATTTTTACTTTTGAACCACATCCCAGACTCATTATTTCGCCCCAGGAGGATTCGCTCAGGTTGTTATCCACAAAAAATGAGAAGATCAAGCTGATGGAGAAAATAGGAATCGATCATCTGGTCATCTATCCTTTTACTGAAGAATTTTCCAGGTTATCGTATGACCAATTCGTGTCTACCGTTCTTGTCGGCAAAATGAAAATCGCAAGCCTTGTGGTTGGTTATGATCATCGTTTTGGGCAAGGTCGCAAAGGAAATTTCAATTCACTTGAATCACTTTCAAGTAAGTTGGAATTTAAGGTTGAACAACTTTCTGAATTATTTGTTGATAATCAGGTTGTAAGTTCAACAAAAATTCGATCTGCACTTGAAGCGGGTGACATTTTAACAGCGAACCATTTTCTCGGATATCAATATACCCTTTCTGGAAAAGTGATAAAAGGACAGCAGCTGGGACGAGAAATCGGGTTCCCAACTGCAAACATTGATACTAATGACCAATATAAACTGGTTCCCGGTGATGGTGTTTACGCCGTGATGGTGGAATGGGAGGGCAAGAGATACAAAGGCATGCTTAATATTGGCATTCGTCCTACGGTTAACCATAATGCGGATCATAAAACCATTGAAGTATATATTTTTGATTTTGACAAGGATATTTATGATTCGGAAATCGCCCTGTTTTTTATTGAAAAATTCAGGGATGAGCAGAAATTCGATGGTCTGGCTCAATTGCAGAAACAGTTGATTAATGATCAGAAGTTAGCACTAAAAATTCTCTCAAAAGAGAACTTTTAGTAGTTTTAGCGTATAAGTTGATAATTAGTAATTTTAATTTAGCATAAATAATTTCTCAAATGGAAGATTTTAAAGTTAAAGATATCTCGTTAGCTGAATTTGGACGGAAAGAGATTGAAATCGCGGAGAAGGAGATGCCCGGATTAATGTCTCTTCGTAATAAATATGGGTTGCTTAAACCATTAAAAGGATCAAGAATTATGGGATCGTTGCATATGACGATTCAAACTGCTGTCCTGATTGAGACATTGGTGGAATTGGGTGCACAGGTTAGATGGTGCAGTTGCAATATTTTCTCCACACAAGACCACGCCGCTGCAGCAATTGCAAAGGCCGGAATTCCCGTATTTGCCTGGAAAGGTGAATCCCTTTCGGAATACTGGTGGTGCACAGAGCGGGCACTCGACTTCGGAGAGGGTTTCGGCCCAACTTTGATTGTAGATGACGGAGGAGATGCCACAATGATGATTCATCGCGGTTTTGAAGCCGAAGATAATGCGAAGATATTGGATGAACCTGTAAGCGCCGAAGACGAAATCGAACTGAATAAAATCCTGAAACAGGTTCTTGCTGTAAATCCGAATCGCTGGCATCTTCAGGCTAAGATGATCAAAGGGGTATCAGAAGAGACCACAACTGGAGTACACCGGCTGTATCAGATGGTTGAACAGGGCAAATTACTTTTCCCTGCCTTCAATGTAAATGATTCTGTTACCAAATCCAAATTTGATAACCTTTACGGTTGCAGAGAGTCGCTGGCAGATGGCATAAAACGGGCAACCGATGTGATGATCGCTGGTAAAGTGGCCGTAATTGCCGGTTATGGCGATGTAGGAAAAGGATGTGCTCATTCCATGCGATCTTATGGCGCAAGGGTAATCATAACCGAAATTGATCCAATTTGTGCATTACAGGCAGCTATGGAGGGTTTCGAAGTGAAAACAATGGATGATGCTGTTAATGAGGGTAATATTTTCGTTACCACAACCGGAAACCTCGATATTATTACCGGTGAACATATGGCTGCAATGAAGGATCAGGCTATCGTTTGTAACATTGGACATTTTGATAACGAAATTCAGGTATCGAGGCTCGAGAAGTGGGAAGGTATTACTAAAATAAATATTAAACCTCAGGTCGACAAATATGTTTATGCCGATGGCCATGCGATCTTTCTGCTTGCCGAAGGTCGTCTTGTAAATTTAGGATGTGCGACAGGTCACCCTTCTTTTGTTATGAGTAATTCATTTACAAATCAAACTTTGGCGCAGATCGAACTATGGAGTAAGCAATACGAAATAGGGGTATACAGGTTACCTAAACATCTTGACGAAGAGGTTGCCCGGCTTCATCTTGAACAGATTGGGGTTAAACTCACTGTTCTGACCGCTTCCCAGGCTGAGTACCTTGGCATTTCGCCAAATGGTCCTTATAAACCGGAACATTACAGGTATTAAAATAACTTTGACAGTAAACCAAAGCGGTTGAAGATGCAAATAAAACATCTTCAACCGCTTTAATCATTAGTTTGTCACTGTAAGCGTCAGGTTTCCGGAAATGATATTGTAATTCTGGAGATAGTGAGTCGCTAATCCTTTAACAGGTTGGCCATTTGCCAATAGATTAAACTGGGAACCGCACTTATCACAAACTCCAAAAAAATCGCTGCTGAAAATCGTGTAAGGAGGTGATGTGAGATTTTTGATTGGTTGTACAGTAACGGTTCCCGAAAAATCCTTTTCATAAGGACAACAAGCATCGTAGGCCATATATTGAGATAATTCGGGATTAACACAAACCACAATCAAACCTTTATATCCTTCGTTCTGAAACAAAACCGAATTGCCAGGAATAGTTAGGTGGTTATAGTTTACTAAGGAAATGCGAAGGTTTATCTTAGTATAAGGGACGAAATTGTTCTGGTCATTCTTACAACCACCCGTTATTAAAAGTAATACTGTTACCAGGGCAATTTTTGAAGTTATTATACGTTTTAAATTAAACATTTTGTCTGTTTTTATCGATGCTAAGATAAATAAAATGAAGATCATATTTGCACAAAATAAAAAGAACAATAACCAAATTTTAGCGATTGTCTGCACTGAAATCCTGAGCCTAAAATTGGCTTAAATCGTTTGTTTAAATTTTTTCAAGTGCAAATTTGTTTTTTTCTTAAAGAATATTTTAAATTTGTATTTAATCAGATCGGGAAGAGTTCCGGCATACCGGAGTTCTTCTTGTTTTTTATGTAATATCAGCAAAAACCAATACCAGATGGGCAAAATTACTTTTATCTCTGCCGAAGGGCTGAAAAAGCTTAAAGCGGACCTGGATCATATGATCAATGTGGAAAGGCCGGCAATATCCAAAAATATCGGAGAAGCGATTGAGAAGGGGGATATTTCAGAAAATGCAGAGTATGATGCAGCCAAGGATGCACAAGGGATGCTTGAAGCTAAAATTGCCTTGTTGCAAAACCAGTTGGCGAGTGCCCGGATAATAGACCAATCAAAGATTGAAACTAATGTTGTTCAGATCATGAATAAGGTTACAATTAAGAATACAAAAAATAATTCGACCATGATCTATACGATCGTTTCAGAACATGAAGCTGATCTGAAACTAGGGAAAATTAGTGTTAATACGCCTATAGCTCAGGGTCTTCTGGGTAAAAGGATTGGTGATTCTGTAGAGATTAAGGTCCCTTCAGGTGTGATCGCTTTCGAAATAATCAATATAGAATTAGGAATATAACTTAAATGCTGTGTTATGGCAAGTATTTTTACAAAGATCGTAAATGGAGAAATTCCTTGTTATAAAGTTGCCGAGGATAAGCATTACCTTGCCTTTTTAGATATCTTTCCGATTGCTGTTGGTCATGTTCTGGTAATCCCTAAGGTTGAGACCGATTATTTATTTGATCTGGATGACCCTGATTTCGCAGGATTGATGCTTTTTTCGAAGCGTGTTGCTGTTGCTTTAAAAAGAGCGATACCTTGTAAAAAAGTGGGGATTGCTGTGCTGGGCCTCGAAGTTCCTCACGCCCATATTCACTTGATCCCTTTAAATAATGAAAGTGATATCAATTTTTTGAAACCAAAATTGAAACTTTCTTCTGATGAGTTCAAGGATATCACGGCCAAAATAGCAAGCGAATTTATTTGAAAAAAGACTATTTTACTCTTCCCGGATTTTTTCTTATAAAATCACCCCAATTTTTAACAGAGTTGCCTGAAACTGGATTTTTTATTTGCAGGTAATGACAAACAGCTGTTGCTAAACCATCTGTGGCATCAAGATCATTAGGCATTATCTCAATGTTAAACATCTGCTTTAAGAAATAGGCAACCTGTTCTTTGGTTGCCGAGCCGTTTCCGGTTATGGCTTGTTTGATCCGTAATGGTGCGTATTCGAAAATTGGAATATTTCTATAGAGAGAGGCTGCCATTGCCACACCCTGAGCCCTTCCAAGTTTGAGCATCGATTGAACATTCTTCCCGAAGAATGGCGCTTCAAGTGCCGTTTCATCTGGTTTGTACTCATCAACAAGATAGAGTGTACGGTCAAAAATATGGCTGAGCTTCTGGTAATGTCCTGTAAATCCTGAGGTTTTTATCACTCCCATCGCGACAATCTGCGCTTTGTTTTTGGTGATCTTCAGAACACCATATCCCATAATATTTGAACCCGGATCGATTCCCAGTATGGTTTTATTAATTTCCAATTTCTTTTTTCTGTTAAAGGTGAACGTTATGAATGTTCCAAATTCAGAATGGTAGATTATTCAGGTCAACATTACCGCCGGAAAGGATTATTCCTATCCTCTGATTTACAAACAGCTCCTGGTTTTCAAGAATCGCCGCAAGGGGAACAGCCGATGATGGCTCTATAATCAGTTTCATCCTCTCCCATATCAACCGCATCGCTAGAATAATCGATTTTTCAGATACAGTAATAATATCGTCAACTTTTTTGCTAATAATGGCAAAGTTAATTTCACCCAGCGAAGTGAGTAATCCGTCGGCAATTGTCACCGGATGTGATGATGGAATAATATATCCTGCTTTAAACGAACGGTAAGCATCATCGGCTCCGGAGGGCTCTGCTGCAATTACTTTGCACGAAGGTGCCAGTTCTTTTACCGAAATTGCAGTTCCGGAGAGTAAGCCGCCTCCACCCACGGGACACATGACCTGATCAAGATGTAGCACCTGCTCAAGAAGCTCTTTTGCTGCAGTGCCCTGGCCGGCGATCACTTTAAAATTGTTATAGGGGTGAATAATTTCAATTCCGGTTTTTTCAGCAATTTCACAGAGGGTTTGCTCCCTCGATTGAAGAGTGGGTTCGCAAAGTGTAATGATGCCACCATACCCCGCAACTGCTTTCTTCTTTACCTCGGGAGAATTTGAAGGCATAACGATCTGTGCCTGTATCCCTTTCATAGCGGCGGCTAAAGCCAGGGCTGCAGCATGATTTCCTGAGGAGTGGGTTCCAACTCCGTGTGAAGCCTGCTCCTCAGTCAGGGAAAAAACAGCATTACTGGCGCCACGAAATTTAAATGCTCCTGCTTTTTGAAGATTTTCACACTTGAAAAATAGCTCCGATCGGGTTATCCGGTTGATGGCACTGCTGGTCATTACAGGTGTATGATGAATTAATCCACCTATAAGTTTGTGAGCCTGGATAATATCTCCAAAGTCGGGTATTCTCACGGTGCTTTTTGTTTCGCTTTTGTTTGTTTTTCCAGGTATTCGATCATCAGTTCCTTAATCCGTTTTTCAACATCATAACTGGAGGCGTTAACTGGAAGGGCGTTGAATGCGTTACAAAATAACATGAAATCTTCCAGCGCTTCGCCTTTAAAACCTGAGATCTTTTCAATAACATCCTTATTATAAACCAGGGAAAGAATTTGCCAGTCTTTTTCAGAATGAATCGCATTCAGTGTTGATCGTTTTTCCTTTTCGTCCTTACTCAGATAATAGGAAAAGAATGAGAGCGGTTTAGCTAAAGCTGACAGGGACTTTGGTTCTGAGGCAAAATAATCACTTCTTAGTTCAACAGGAACCAAAACCGACTTTCCAACCGGAATCCCGGTCATATTTACCTTTTGGGTGCTACTTACGACCTCAACCTGGCCAAGTAAAATCTTTACAGGCGACAGTTCTATCCGGGTAACTCCGTTCTCTGTGTTAAAAATATCCTTAACCGGGACTCGTTTATCCTTGTAATTGAGTGACTTGAAGGTTAGGGTATCTGTAGGATCTGCCTGAATTGAAAATTTCCCAGTAGCATCGGTCATCGTCCCTCCCCGAACTCTCATATTTAAAACCTGAGCATACCCAATGGGCTCTTTGGTTGCCTCATCAATTACCTGACCTTTAATGTTGATCATATCCTCGCTAAAATAGAGTTGGCTATATACCTTTTGTTGAAATCCGGCAATAATCAACAGAATAAATGCGATAATTCTAAAGTATTTTGTAGCCATCGTTAGAACCATTGAGTAAATGAAATTAAGACTGGATGCAGAATTAAATGTGATGAGATATCATTCCGTGACTTCTGAACTATATAGATGATGCAGATTTATTCGTATTGGTTGTTTTGAATATATGGATCAGAAATACCTTATCGTGTTTAAATTCTGAATATAATTGAATAAAACTTAATCGCTCATTGACCGAGCATGTTAAAGTGGCTGTTCCTGAATGTTTTAATAGATCATGTTTTTCATCCGATCCATCGCTTTAATTACATTCTCGCGGTCGGCAAACGCTGAGAACCTGAAATATCCTTCACCCGACGGACCAAAACCCGATCCCGGAGTTCCTACCACATTGGTATCGTTAAGAAGTTTATCGAAAAATTCCCATGAGGTAAGGTTATTCTTTGTTTTAACCCAAACATAGGGCGCATTGATTCCCCCAAAAACGGTATATCCTGATGCAGAAAGACTTTCTCTGATTATTCTGGCGTTTTCGAGATAGTAGGCGATCAATCCCTTTACCTCTTTTTTACCCTGTTCTGAATAGACTGCTGCTGCTGCTTTCTGTACCGGATAAGAGACTCCATTGAATTTGGTGGTATGTCTGCGCATCCAAAGTGGTTTTACAGCCACAGCATTTCCTTTGGTATCATAGGCAATCAGTTCATTTGGAATTACAGTGAACGCACAACGTGTTCCTGTAAAACCTGCTGTCTTTGAAAAGCTTCTGAATTCGATGGCAACGCTTTTGGCGCCTTCAATTTCGTAAATTGAATGAGGAATGGTAGCTTCAGTTATGTAGGCTTCATAAGCAGCGTCATATAAAATGATGCACTTGTTTGCAATTGAATAATCAACCCATTGCTTCAACACCTCTTTTGTTGCGACTGTGCCGGTGGGGTTGTTTGGAAAGCAGAGGAAGATCAGATCTGGACGCGTGGCAGGTAATTCAGGAATAAATCCATTCGTTTCATTACAGGCCATGTAAATAATGTTGTCAAAATAGCCATTTGACTGGCAGATTCCGGTTTTCCCCGACATTACGGTAGTATCAGCATAGACCGGATAAACCGGATCGCATATTGCAATGAGGTTTTCATTTCCAAATATTTCCTGAATATTTCCGGTATCGCACTTTGAACCGTCAGAAACAAAGATTTCATCAGCCGAGATATCTACCCCGCGCAGATGGTAATCATTAATCGCAATTGCTTCGCGAAGGAAATCATATCCCTGTTCAGGTCCATATCCTTTGAAAGTATCTTTTGTTCCCATCTCTTCAACCCCTTCATGAAACGCTTTGAGAATTGCAGGTGTCAGTGGTTGGGTTACATCTCCTATTCCCATTCGGATGATATCTTTATCGGGGTTAGCGACTGCATATTCTCTTACTCTGCGACCAATTTCGGGGAATAAATATCCTGCCTTTAATTTTAAATAGTTTTCGTTAATGTATGCCATTTAATCTATTGTAATATAGTTGTTTATATTTTAACGTTCCCTTTTTAGGGTCAACAAAGATACAAAATATATTTTTGGGTTTTTTCCCTTGCTCCCCGAACAATTCTTTTTGAGGGGACGGCATTCATTTCACAATTATTAAAATAGTTAGTTTTCGAATGGAAGATCTTATTTTTTCAGGAATCAGGCCAGATATCAGTAATGTTTTAATAAATTTATCAATTCAAACCAGCGTGTGGTGATGTTTTATAAAGTGATGTAGATGAAGGTATTCAAATTTGGCGGAGCCTCGGTGAAAGATGCAGAGGGGGTAAGAAACCTTGCGGCAATTGTAGGTAGATTTCCGGAAAATCTGGTTATTGTTGTTTCTGCAATGGGAAAAACGACTAATGCCCTTGAAATTTTAACCAAGAGTTATTTCAATGGAAATAAGGAAAGTTTGGATTCTAATTTTGGATTATTGAAAAAATACCATTTCATGATTATTAAGAATCTCTTTGGCGATTTCCCAAATGCCATCGAAATGGAGATTAATAAAGATTTTGATTTGCTTGAGACCCGCTTAGGTCACGCTCCCTCCCTGGATTATGATTTCGAATACGATCAGATCGTCTCTTTTGGTGAAATATTTTCGACTAGAATTACCAGTGCCTATCTTGCCTATTGTGGCATCAGCAATAAATGGATGGATATCCGGCATGGTTTAAGAAGCGATGCGACCTGGAGAGAGGGCAATGTTGACTGGTCACTCTCGTCCGGACTAATCAAGGCGCAATTAAACTTTGAAAATGCCGGAATTTATGTAACACAGGGATTTATTGGAGCGACAGTGACAGATCAGACAACGACTCTGGGGCGTGAAGGCTCCGATTATACCGCTGCAATTATAGCCAATATTCTTAATGCAGAGAGTGTTACAATCTGGAAGGATGTCCCGGGTATCATGAATGCCGATCCAAATAAATTTGAGGTGACTCAAAAACTGGATATGCTTTCCTATCGCGAGGCTGTTGAAATGACTTATTATGGTGCCAAGGTAATTCATCCTAAAACGATGAAGCCTTTGGTTGAGAAGAATATACCGCTCTATGTCCGTTCGTTTATTCACCCGGACGAAGAGGGATCGGTAATTTGTAATATCGATCATGTCATGAACTATGTTCCTGTGTACATTTCAAAAGAGGACCTGATACTGATTACCATTTCGCACATTGATTTTTCTTTTATTGCAGAGGAGAGCATCAGCAACATTTATAAGCTTTTTGCGCAGCATCGTATTAAGGTTGATTTGGTGCAACAATCTGCAATGAATTTTTCGGTTGCAATTGACCGGCCTGAAAGGGGATTTGAAAAGCTTATCGGAGATTTAAAGATGAAATTTGTGGTTCATTACAACGAAGGGCTTGAATTGCTCACCATTCGGTATTATAATGAGGATATTATTCAAAAGATGACTGGTCACCGATCTGTTTTTGTGGCTCAACGAACCAGAACGACCGCCCGGTTCCTTATCAGATAAAAATCATACATTTATATAAGATTTAATTATGGAAAATTTTTCAAGAAGAAGTTTTATGAAGCTAACCGGTGCAGGAGTTGCAGTGGCTGCGATTTTTCCCGTTTCATCGGTCAATGCTGCTGTTTCCGGAGTAGATTCTCCTGATCTGCTAAGTCAAATGGGACTTGCATCTTACACTACCCGAAAGCTGACACTCGATGAAACCATTAAATGTGCAAAGAAACTTGGGTTGACTCATGTTTCTCTGAAAGATTTTCACCTTCCGCTTACCGCTACTGCGCAACAATTTGCAGAGGTAAAATCAAAAATGAAGGATGCGGGATTGGATTTTTATTCTGCCGGCGTAATTTACATGAAAACCAGGGAGAGCATCGACAAAGCATTTGAGTATGCAAAAAATGCCGGGATAAGAATGATCATCGGAGTGCCGGCTCATGAGTTTATTGACTACACAGAGCAGAAAATAAAGGAGTACGATATTTGTGTTGCGATTCACAACCATGGTCCGGGGGACCTAGTTTATCCTTCAGTGCGATCGGCATTTGAAAAAATTGATGGTCGTGATCACCGTTTCGGATTGTGCATGGATATTGGTCATACCTTCAGAATAAATGAAGATCCGGACGTGATCATGACCAAATACAAAAATCGTATTCTTGATATGCACGTCAAAGACGTTACATCGCGTGGGAAAGAAGGTTCAACCCTTGAAATGGGGCGTGGGGAAATTGATATCCCAAAATTAATGAAGGCGGTTAAAAAGTGTGGATATAAGGGAATATTATCTTTTGAGTATGAGAAGGATGGCGATGCACCAATTCCAGGCTTGGCTGAATCGGTAGGTTATATGCGAGGTGTAATAAAGAGCCTTAAACTTTAATCTCATTTACTAAATACCAACTTAAAGATTGGTTTTTGACCTCTCGACCTGCCGGCATTATCGTATACCTCGTAGGCAATGGTCATTGAGATTACCTGTTTTTGCAAGGCAATTTTGTCATTGTCCCATATCCATCGCTCTTCAAACTGGATTTTACTAATATTTTTTCTGGAGAATTCTCCTTCAGATTCCATTCTTTTAATCTGTTTTATAGCGATTTTTTCTCCAGTGAAATAGTCGTAGGGAGTGATTTTGCCTGCAAAAACATCATCGAATATTTTGTCGATCAGTGCTGCCCGTTTAAATTTTGACAGACATTCATCACCCCATGTATCTGTTGAATCGCGGTTGATGATATAAGTGTCGTAAATAATCTTTCCATATAATTCTCCGGATGGAAACTTCTCCTTCTCGGAGTAGTGACAACCCCATGGGAATATCACAATAACAATAAAGAGGCTGTACCTAAAAATGGTTTCGGCTAAAAATGAGTCTTTCACCTTTAGTCCCCTCGTAAAATGTTCCCGGAGAATTTGGGTTATTGTTTTCATAAACGAGGTTTCCATTTACAAAGGTCTGATTTACAAAATAATAAAATGATTCTCCTTCGAAAGGAGACCATCCGCATTTGGAAAGGATGTTTTCTTTAGAGACTGTCCAACGGGCGGCGTCGATCAGAACAAGATCTGCCTTATAGCCTTTTCGGATATAGCCACGCTTTTCAATTCCAAACAGATCAGCAGGAGCATGGCACATTTTCTCCACTACTTTCTCCATCGTAATCTTACCGTTGCGGCTCATCTCAAGCATCGCAACAAGTGAATGTTGAACGAGTGGTCCGCCTGAAGGCGATTTGAAATAAGACTGATCTTTTTCTTCAAGTGTATGGGGAGCATGATCAGTGGCAATAACGTCAATCCGATTCTCCATTACCCCTTTTATTAATGCAAGCCGATCATTGGCCGATTTGATGGACGGATTCCATTTAATATGAGTACCATATTTTTCGTAATCTGATTCTGAGAACCATAGGTGATGGACGCAAGCCTCGTTGGTGATTTTTTTGTTTTTAACCGGACCCGCTTCAAATAAAGCAATCTCGCCTGCTGTTGAAAGGTGCAAAACATGCAATCTTGTTCCGTATTTTTTTGCCAACTCAACTGCTTTTGAAGTTGATTTAAAGCAAGCGTTTGTGTCCCTGATTTTAGAGTGTTCACTCATAGGGACATCTTCTCCGAATTTTTCACGTGCGATTGCAATGTTGGCCTGAATGATTTGTTCATCCTCGCAATGTGTCGCGATAAGCATCTTTGATTTAGAGAAAAGCGAAGAAAGGGTTTCCGGATTGTCTACCAGCATATTTCCTGTGGATGAACCCATAAATACTTTTATCCCACAAACATTAGAAGGATCGGTTTTAAGTAGTTCTTCCAGATTATCATTTGTTGCACCAATATAAAAGGAGTAATTGGCTAAAGACACTTCTGCGGCACGGGTGTATTTCTGTTCAAGTAATTCCTGGGTAACCGCGGGTGGAAAGGTATTTGGCATTTCCATATATGAAGTTATTCCTCCTGCTATGGCAGCTTTTGACTCTGTTTGGATATCTCCTTTATGGGTTAGTCCAGGATCCCGGAAATGTACCTGGTCATCAATGATCCCCGGGAGAAGGAATTTACCTGATGCATCAATAACCTCCGATTGCGCCAGGATATTGGCAGGGACTTCATCCCTGAATATTTTTTCAATGAAACCGTTACGAATAAGAATACTGGTGTCTCTTAGAATTTTACCTTCATTTACAATTCTGGCATCTTTGATGACGATGTCTTTCATGATTAATTTTAAATTGTTTAGTTTTAATTGTTGAATGCTGAGGTCTGCTATTTTGAAGTGAAATTATAAAAAATATTGAATCAATTTTGAATTTTCTTATACTTTGTAAAAAAGCTTCTGATTTTCATTTTAATGACACCTTTGAAAGCCTCTCCAAAAATTCCACCACTCATTTTTGAGATTCCTGCTTTCCTGTCAGTAAAAATGATGGGAACTTCAAGGATTTTAAATCCATGTTTCCATGTCTTAAATTTCATTTCTATTTGAAATCCATATCCCTTCATTTTAATCTTTTCTATATCTATAGTTTCGAGAACTGTATGCCGGTAACATTTGAATCCCGCCGTTGTATCCATAATCGGCATTCCGGTTATCTTACGCACAAATACAGAGGCAAAATAGGACATCAGCACTCTTTTTAGCGGCCAGTTTATAACATTAATGCCTGATATATAGCGTGATCCGATGGCCATGTCGACACCTTGTTGATGACATGCATCCCACAGTCGTAAAAGATCTTCCGGGTCATGCGAAAAATCGGCATCCATTTCAAAAATGTATTGGTAATGGTGTTCCATGGCCCATTTGAAACCTGCAATGTAGGCCGTACCCAGCCCTAATTTTCCTGAGCGCTCAATGATAAAAAGCCGATCCTTATATAATGGTATCATTTCTTTTACAATTGATGCTGTACCATCAGGAGAATTGTCATCTATAATAAGGATATGGAAATTTCCTTCGAGAGAGAAGACTTTGCGGATTATCTGTGAGATATTCTCTTTTTCGTTGTACGTTGGAATAATTACTATCTTATCAGGCACTTTTAATTTTATTTATTAGGAGGTGTAAAAATAGCATATTTGATAAATAAATCGTGATTTTATTGGATATGAAACTATTTTTCTGAATTTTTTATCTGAAAAGATGAAGTGTTACACGTCAGTTTATTTGGTTTCGCGGAACAATCTGGCATAATTTGATGTTAATTCTTCCCTTTCAGATGCCGAAAATTGGTGCATTGGATGTCCTTTTCGTTTTTTATGACTTGTATTATATTAATAAATAGGACATTAGTTTAAATTAATTTTTTATTCTTTTTTTTGTTTTAGATGGCAGATATATTTAAAAACCTTTTACATTTGCACCACGATTTGCGGGAGCTGAAATAGCGAACAAAGGTTGGAGTTCACTGAAGAAATGAGGGAAAAAACGGGGGATGAAAAGATTTCGAAAAAAATAAAAAAAAGTTTTTGAGTATTGAGAAATTGGATTACCTTTGCCGAACTTTCGCCAGAAAAAATTTTGGTGGATTGGTTAAGAAAAGAAGAACAGAGTTCATTGAAGATATTGAGAAGGAAAGAAGACGAACTACGAAGAAAATAAGCTGGGATAGCTTTGAGAATATACGAAGGTTCATGAAAGCCGGGTCAGGACAGAAAATTATTTAAAGATTTCTATACAACGGAGAGTTTGATCCTGGCTCAGGATGAACGCTAGCGGGAGGCTTAACACATGCAAGTCGAGGGGTATAATAGCAATATTAGAGACCGGCGCACGGGTGAGTAACGCGTATGCAACCTGCCTTTTACTGGGGGATAGCCCGTAGAAATGCGGATTAATACCCCATAGTACTATTTGATCGCATGGTTAGATAGTTAAAGAATTTCGGTAAATGATGGGCATGCGTGACATTAGCTAGTTGGTAGGGTAACGGCCTACCAAGGCTGCGATGTCTAGGGGTTCTGAGAGGAAGATCCCCCACACTGGTACTGAGACACGGACCAGACTCCTACGGGAGGCAGCAGTGAGGAATATTGGTCAATGGGCGTAAGCCTGAACCAGCCATCCCGCGTGCAGGAAGACGGCCCTATGGGTTGTAAACTGCTTTTTCGCATGAAGAACATCCTTGACGTGTCAGGGACTGACGGTAATGCGTGAATAAGCACCGGCTAACTCCGTGCCAGCAGCCGCGGTAATACGGAGGGTGCAAGCGTTATCCGGATTTATTGGGTTTAAAGGGTGCGTAGGCGGCTTTTTAAGTCAGTGGTGAAATCCTGCAGCTCAACTGTAGAACAGCCATTGAAACTGAAGAGCTTGAGTAATCTTGAGGTAGGCGGAATGTGTAGTGTAGCGGTGAAATGCTTAGATATTACACAGAACACCGATTGCGAAGGCAGCTTACTAAGGATTTACTGACGCTGATGCACGAAAGCGTGGGGATCAAACAGGATTAGATACCCTGGTAGTCCACGCCGTAAACGATGATAACTCGCTGTTGGCGATACACAGTCAGCGGCTTAGCGAAAGCGTTAAGTTATCCACCTGGGGAGTACGCTCGCAAGAGTGAAACTCAAAGGAATTGACGGGGGCCCGCACAAGCGGAGGAACATGTGGTTTAATTCGATGATACGCGAGGAACCTTACCTGGGCTTAAATGTGCTATGACTGCCGGAGAAATTTGGCTTTTCGCAAGAACAGAGTACAAGGTGCTGCATGGTTGTCGTCAGCTCGTGCCGTGAGGTGTCGGGTTAAGTCCCATAACGAGCGCAACCCTTATGATTAGTTGCTAACAGGTCAAGCTGAGGACTCTAGTCAGACTGCCACCGTAAGGTGTGAGGAAGGTGGGGATGACGTCAAATCAGCACGGCCCTTATGTCCAGGGCTACACACGTGTTACAATGGCCGATACAAAGGGCAGCTACTTGGTGACAAGATGCTAATCTCTAAAGTCGGTCTCAGTTCGGATCGGAGTCTGCAACCCGACTCCGTGAAGCTGGATTCGCTAGTAATCGCGCATCAGCCATGGCGCGGTGAATACGTTCCCGGGCCTTGTACACACCGCCCGTCAAACCATGGGAGTTGGGGGTACCTGAAGTATGTGACCGCAAGGAGCGTCCTAGGGTAAAACCAATGACTGGGGTTAAGTCGTAACAAGGTAGCCGTACCGGAAGGTGTGGCTGGAACACCTCCTTTCTGGAGCCTTGACTCGGTAGAACCTTTATTTTGGAGTGATCAGAAGCAAAAAGTTCGCGTGGCAAGTTTTCTTCCTTTTTAAAAAATTAAAGCAATTAAGAATTACGGAATTGACCATTAGAAGTGTGAATTGTAAGTCATTGAATATATTTATCATTTATAATTCATCATTATAATTTATAATTCATAATTTGAAAAACAGTCCCGTAGCTCAGCTGGTTAGAGCGCTACACTGATAATGTAGAGGTCCCCAGTTCAAGTCTGGGTGGGACTACCAGAGGCCAATGGTATAATGAATTAATTTGCTTCAAAGGTATGGGTCTACAATGATAACAGAAGTGCAGGCCTGTAAGATTTTTAGCACATTAACCCGTTAGCACATTACCCCCGGGGGATTAGCTCAGTTGGCTAGAGCGCTTGATTTGCATTCAAGAGGTCAAGGGTTCGACTCCCTTATTCTCCACTTTTTTTCATCCGGGTGGTTTGTATTATTAAAAGAGAATAAGAAGAAGGGTGAAATTAAGAATGAAATAAGAATAAAAGAAGAATAAAACGTTCATTATAAATTTAGAATAAGAATAGGCACAGTGTGGCATTAGCGCACTGGGATATTTTTGGATTTTTTAGGTTTTCCTGGTGGGATATCAATCTTGATTTAACGATCGGATTGAAAAAAAGAGAAGAGGTTCGATTCCTTTTTAAATCGCGTTATCCGTAAGGGTAAAAGTTCATTGACATATTGGAAGAAACAGAGTTTTAAAGAAAAAATTGTAAAGGAGAAATCCGGTATTAGCAGTGATGTTAGTACCAAGAGCGAGAGAAAGTAAAAAAGGGCGTACGGAGGATGCCTTGGCTCTTTGAGGCGAAGAAGGACGTGATAAGCTGCGATAAGCTGCGGGGATGTGCAAATAACAGCTAATCCGCAGATTTCCGAATGGGGCAACCCACTCTGGCGACAGAGTATCCGATTATATCGGAGGCGAACCCGGGGAACTGAAACATCTCATTACCCGGAGGAAAAGAAAACAATAGTGATTCCCTTAGTAGTGGCGATCGAACGGGGATCAGCCTAAACCAAATATGTTTCGGCATTTTTGGGGTTGTAGGGCTGCGATATAGGTGTTGAAATGAAGTGGAATTGTTCTGGAAAGATGAACCACAGAGGGTGAGAGTCCCGTACACGTAAGTTGTCAACGCGTTAGCAGTACCCTGAGTAGGGCGGGACACGAGGAATCCTGTCTGAATCAACCGGGACCATCCGGTAAGGCTAAATACTACAAAGAGACCGATAGTGAACCAGTACTGTGAAGGAAAGGTGAAAAGAACCCCGAACAGGGGAGTGAAATAGTTCCTGAAACCGTACGCTTACAAGCGGTCGGAGTCCCTACGTGGGATGACGGCGTGCCTTTTGCATAATGAGCCTACGAGTTACTCCTCACTGGCAAGGTTAAGGATTTAAGATCCGGAGCCGAAGCGAAAGCGAGTCTGAATAGGGCGTTTGAGTCAGTGGGGGTAGACGCGAAACCTTGTGATCTACCCATGATCAGGTTGAAGGTCCGGTAACACGGACTGGAGGACCGAACCAGGGAGCGTTGAAAAGCTCTTGGATGAATTGTGGGTAGGGGTGAAAGGCTAATCAAACTGGGAAATAGCTCGTACTCCCCGAAATGCATTTAGGTGCAGCCTCGGTTACGAGTCTTATAGAGGTAGAGCTACTGATTGGATGCGAGGGCTTCACCGCCTATCAACTCCAGACAAACTCCGAATGCTATAAGATGCTCACCGGGAGTGAGGGCGCGGGTGCTAAGGTCCGTGTCCGAGAGGAAAAGAATCCGGACCATCAGCTAAGGTCCCCAAGTGTATGTTAAGTTGAACTAACGAGGTCTGATTGCAGAGACAGCTAGGATGTTGGCTTGGAAGCAGCCATTCATTTAAAGAGTGCGTAACAGCTCACTAGTCGAGCGGTCGGGCATGGATAATAATCGGGCATCAAACATACCACCGAAGCTATGGATTATACAGTGATGTATACTGGTAGGGGAGCATTCCACTCTGCGTTGAAGGAGTGTCGTGAGTCATTCTGGAGCGTGTGGAAAAGCAAATGTAGGCATAAGTAACGATAAAGGGGGAGAGTAACCCCCTCGCCGATAGACTAAGGTTTCCTGATCAACGCTAATCGGATCAGGGTAAGTCGGGACCTAAGGCTAAGCCGAAAGGTGATGTCGATGGCAAACCGGTTAATATTCCGGTACTTTTAGGTACTGCGAAGTGGGGACGGAGTGATGAAAGATCCGCGTGCTGACGGAATAGCACGTTGAAGGGTGTAGGTATTGATAGGAGTAGGCAAATCCGCTTCTAGAGCCGAGACCCGATAGTACCGAGAGCCTTCGGGCAATCGGATAGTGATCCTAAGGGCTTCCAAGAAAATCCGCTAAGCTATAGGTACCCAAGACCCGTACCACAAACCGACACAGGTAGTCAAGGAGAGAATCCTGAGGCGCTCGAGTGAATCATGGCTAAGGAACTAGGCAAAATCGCCCCGTAACTTCGGGAAAAGGGGCACCCCAGCAATGGGGTCGCAGAAAATTGGTCCAGGCGACTGTTTATCAAAAACACAGGGCTATGCTAAATCGGAAGATGATGTATATGGCCTGACACCTGCCCGGTGCCGGAAGGTTAAGTGGGGATGTTATTCGAAAGGAGAAGCATTGAAATGAAGCCCCGGTAAACGGCGGCCGTAACTATAACGGTCCTAAGGTAGCGAAATTCCTTGTCGGGTAAGTTCCGACCTGCACGAATGGTGTAACGATCTGGATACTGTCTCAGCCATGAGCTCGGTGAAATTGTAGTAGCGGTGAAGATGCCGCTTACCCGCAACGGGACGGAAAGACCCCGTGAACCTTTACTGCAACTTCACATTGGTTCTGGGTAAGTGATGTGTAGGATAGGACGGAGGCTATGAAGGGGGTTCGCCAGGATCCTTGGAGCCATCCTTGAAATACGTCCCTTTGCTTGCCTGGGGCCTAATCCCGGAGACGGGAGACATTGTGTGGTGGGTAGTTTGACTGGGGTGGTCGCCTCCAAAAGAGTAACGGAGGCTCCCAAAGGTACCCTCATGGCGATTGGTAACCGCCAGAAGAGTGTAATGGCATAAGGGTGCTTGACTGTGAGACAAACAAGTCGAACAGGGACGAAAGTTGGGCATAGTGATCCGGTGTTTCCGCATGGAAGGGACATCGCTCAAAGGATAAAAGGTACTCCGGGGATAACAGGCTGATCGCTCCCAAGAGCTCATATCGACGGAGCGGTTTGGCACCTCGATGTCGGCTCGTCACATCCTGGGGCTGGAGAAGGTCCCAAGGGTTCGGCTGTTCGCCGATTAAAGTGGCACGCGAGCTGGGTTCAGAACGTCGTGAGACAGTTCGGTCCCTATCTGTTGTGGGCGTAGGAAACTTGAGAGGACCTGACACTAGTACGAGAGGACCGCGTTGGACATACCTCTGGTGCACCAGTTGTTCCGCCAGGAGCACTGCTGGGTAGCTAAGTATGGCAGAGATAAGCGCTGAAAGCATCTAAGCGCGAAGCTCCCCTCAAGATGAGGTTTCCTTTAAGGGTCGTTAAAGACGATGACGTTGATAGGCCACAGGTGTAAAGGCAGTAATGTCAAAGCCGAGTGGTACTAATTGCCCGTAACTTTCCAGGGCCGGGAAATTTTCTTACCTGTTTTTCTTAAAATGAGTTTCTTCCAGATGTTGACGAAATAGATAATATTAGATCAAATACGTTCTAAAGAGAGAGCAACCGGCAGCTATGGAGTTGCAACTGGCAAAATAAAAGCCAGGCGCGATCAGCCAAAAGCCAGGCCCCTTTCTTCAAAAGATATTGATTGCTGATTAGCTAGAATGTTTCAGATGTTGCATGCAACGTTTGTACAACACCAAAGATTTAGGTGGCTATAGCGTCGGGGTTCCACCTCTTCCCATTCCGAACAGAGAAGTTAAGCCCGACAGCGCCGATGGTACTGCGTAAAGTGGGAGAGTAGGCCGCCGCCAACTTATTCTAACCCCGGATTCAAAACTGAGTCCGGGTTTTTTATTGATACCGATTAACGCGGATCGGAAGGTAATTGAATTGTTTGCCAATGAAATTGCTGAATGCCTACCAGCGAGTAATGATCTTTCAGTCGCGGATGACACCCATTAGGGTAACTGAAGAAGGGAGGGCATGCGACTATAATATGTAATAGTTGCGACTTAATCTGACAGTCAGGGATTAAACTAACTTTGTAATTGCATTCAAAAAGAAGTTTAATCCACTAAAACTGTCAGAAATGAATACAGAAGTAAAATTAATCAAAACCAAGTTAGGATTGCTCAATTTGTCAGAGCAATTAGGTAACGTTTCACAAGCCTGTAAAATCTTCGGTTACAGTCGTGATAGCTTTTACCGTTTTAGAGAGCTGTATGAAAAAGGAGGAGAATTAGCACTTCATGAGGTTTCACGCAGGAAACCAGTACTTAAAAACCGCATTGAAGAGGCCATTGAAGATCAGGTTAAACAGATTGCCTTTGATTTTCCGGCTTATGGACAACAACGTGCCTCGAACGAATTGAAGAAGAAAGGTGTTTTTATTTCCCCTGCAGGAGTGCGTTGTGTTTGGCTCCGTAATGGTGTAGAAACTTTCCAGAAAAGGCTTAAATTGCTTGAAAAACGGGCTGCTCAGGATGGATTGGTCTTGACTGAAGCTCAGGTTGTAGCCCTTGAAAAAGCCAAGGAAGAAAAGTTTGCACAAGGTGAGATAGAAACGCAACATCCAGGATACCTCGGTGCACAAGACACTTACTATGTGGGCACTATAAAAGGTGTTGGTCGGATATATCAGCAAACATTTATTGATACTTACACTAAAGTTGCCCAGGCTAAATTGTACGATCGTAAAAATGCCCTTGTTGCCGCAGATATGCTTAATGACAGGGTATTGCCAATGTATGAAGAAAGTAAAATTCCACTGCTAAGGATCTTAACTGATCGGGGAACCGAATATTGCGGAGCACGTGAACATCATGAATACCAATTATACCTGGCAATAGAAGACATCGATCATACACGAACCAAAGCAAGGCATCCGCAGACAAATGGAATTTGTGAACGATTCCACAAAACGATGCAGGAAGAGTTTTATGCGGTAGCTTTTCGGAAAAAAATTTACAGCTCCATAGTTGATCTACAGATAGATGTGGATCTTTGGCTTGATCATTATAACAAAGAACGTCCTCATTCCGGGAAGTACTGTTTTGGTAAAACACCGTGGCAAACATGGAATGAGACACTTCACCTGACAAAAAGTAAAATGCTGGATACTCAATTTCAAAAAGATGTATCTTTATACCTGACAGGAGAAGCGGAACCAGGCTCTGGTGGCGACCAACCTGATAGGAATATCCTGTCCGACTGGAATGGTCACGGGGGCATTAATGGCCCCCAAATCCAGCATATCATTCCGGGAGAAGATGCCTTAAAAAACGCATTGAATTATTAACTCAAAAATATCCCTACTGTCAGACGAAGTCTAAACTTCTACAGATCATAGCTATGAAATTGATGTCGAGCAAGAATATTTTTCGATCAAAAGATTCTGTATTTCATGGCAATTATTAAGTGTCTCTGAAGATTCTAAAGTTTTAAGATAGTCAACGATTTCTTTAGCCGTTTCACATATAACAGAATACTTACTTAAATCCTTTTCAAGTGTCGTTAATAATATATCTGATATCCAAAATCCAACGGTCTCTTTGTTCTCACCTTTATCCTTTAACCGATTAATCTCATCCCAAAAATCGAATATCAAACTTTCGTTTGTAAACGATTCACAAACTGATTTCATTCTATGGTAATGTTCTATATTAATTGAGTCAATATAATTGAACCATAGAACTAAATGAGAATAACATTTATACTTATTTGTTGCGTATTGTATAATATCCCAGAGCTCCAGAATTCTTTTCACTAATAATTTATTTTTTTCCGCTGTATTAACATTAATGATTTCTTTTTTATCAAATCCTATTTGCTTAATGAAATTTATAAAGACTTCTTCATTACTGTTTTTAATAAATAAGGATATAAGTTCATCATTAGAATCTATATATCCCCAACAAAACAATTGTATTACAGACCGAACGAAACCAAATTTTATTCTATCATCTTGAAAGAAATCATTTTCTATAGCCCTCAAATAGTGTTGTTTGATTGTCTTTTCAAATGTATCCTTGGTCCCTCTAGCTCCTTGCAACATTAATCCGCTCATGAAACCTTTCCAATTAGAATCTGGAAGATTGATAAACCGGGAAACCTTATTTATTGTCCATGATTGGTCTAAATAACAGAACTGAGGGTAAAACATTCCGATAAGAATATAACTTGACAATGATTCATTCTCCAAATATTTTTCAAAGGCTTTCCTGAGTTCAGCCTCCCAATTATTAGATAAGCGACTATCGTTTTTTCTTGCCAATTTTAAAGATAATTGGATGATCGCATGTAGTTTTTTGCCAGTATAACTATTTAATGTGTAGCTGACATAGTCATCAATTATTCTTTCTTCGTTAATTTCTTCGAAGGAAACACACTTCAATAATATATCCTTTATGCGGCCTTCTTCTGTTTCCGGAAATGATCTATTGTCGTCAGTTGAACTCATTTCAATTAGTGAAGAAATTTCTGATAATACATCATTTCTTGAGTCGTTGTATTTATAATCACAACTTAATGTGTCAGAGGTAAAGTTTATTCCACTAATGTACTTTTCGATAAAAGTCAAGATATAATTCCAGGAGATTGGAGTATTATTCTGAAGGGCAAGCTTATAATTGTTAATGATATAGTAAGCATAGACATAAGGAATTGAATTGTATTCTGTTAATATCCATCCAAACCGATTTTCGTTGTGAAAAATAACATCAGAAAATACTGAGGCTAATTGATCAACGCTTGTGCCTTCTTTCCAATCACCTTTAAATGATTTCAACATTTGAATAATTTCGTGTGAATCTTTTATTAGCATTTCTCCTTTATTCCAAGGAGAATGAAATCCAGACCACTGAATGCGACCTTTATTGTTGAAATGATCAGATCTCAAATTAAGCAATAACGAATATTTAGTAGCTTCAAATTTAAAGAACTCATCATTTTCCAATGCTGAGAACCATTTGTATAAGCAGTATTCTCTTTGATGAGAAGGTCCTTCTGTGTTTTCGATAGAAACACAAGATTTATTAATCGTATCAAACAGCTTTTGCTTTTCTTGTTGTGTCATCAATGCCACATTGTTTCTAAAAAGCACTCTTAAATCTTGTTCGAATGAAGTTTCGTGGAAGAATAACTTGTAGTTCTCAAGAATGTAAATAAAATGACTATTGTATTTATCCCAATTCTCATGTAGTAAGTATATTAGAATTCTTTTCAGATTTATGTCTTTATATTTTTCATTTAAAAGATAAGAAATAAATTCATCGAGACCATCATTAGTTTTTGTTTTGACGATTGATAAAATAATGATAAAAATATCTTCATGAAGACTATTTCTACTATGTTCAATTTCAAATATATTTCTGATTTCATTAAAAAATAGTCCTGTGAAATATTGAATTCCTAAATCAGAAATAGTACCATATCCTTTGGTTATGTAGTTTACTTTTTCAAGAAGCTTATTTTCTGAATGATCAAAAAGAGAAAATTCAATTTTATTCTCAAATACTGGTGTTTTTTTAGGTTGATAATCATTTGTTTTATTGTATATCCTAACTTCTATTTCTTTTGAAGAAAGAACTGTTAATCCTGCATTATATGACTCAGAGTCGATTGTCATAAGGAATTCTTTATACTTCTTTAGATTGCTTAATGAAAACAACTCGCAAAGAGAGATCATTTGTTCGCAAGTAATTGAATGGGCAAAATGTCGAAAGGATTCAGATTTTGATCCTTTTTCAAATATCCCTAATTCGTATTTTTCTCCTGCAAAGTTTTTCTTATTTGTATTTTCTGAATAATAGCTGTATAAAAGATGAAACGCTAGTGACCTACCGGTTTCAGAATCAGAAATTAGTTTCTCAAAAAACGTGTCGAAGAGATGATATTGCTTAGACAAAAGAGGAGTGTCTTTTGAAAAATCAACATCCTGAATTAAATGATCAATCAACTGTTTGTCTATATTCTTTATTGGAAGTTCCTGAATAATATAAACCAGATAAGAATATAAACTTTCATCATTATTATGGATTTTTTCTTCAAGATATTCATTTACTAAGTCAACGATGTCATTAGTGAGTTTCTCATCCTTTTCTAATAAAGCCCTTTTTATTGCCCTTTTCAGAAACAATATTGTTCGAAACAATAAATCATCATTTTTACGGATATATGAACTCTTTAAAAAGCCTTCATTTTTAAACTTATAAAACCACTTTTTTGTATCAATAGATTGTTCTAAAATGTAAACGTGAATTTTCATATCCTGTTTAAGCATTGAAAGAAGTTGTGGTGATTGATCATTACCTTCGAGGTCTTCTTTTATAAGTATTGCATAGTCAATGCCTTTAGGTATAGGAACTGTCATTTCATTCTTCCAGGCCTCGATCACACGATAAAGTCTATTCCATTTTTCATTATCTAAATAATAAGGAATGATTTCAACATTTAAACTTCTAAGATATTGTGCTTTTAATTCTAAAAATTGAATATTGTTTGTATAGGTTCCCATTAAAGCATAGTGTGGACCTCCTTTATTGCCTATTGTTTCCAAAATTTGTAGTTCCTCAAGGCCAGAACCAATAAATACAACTGTACATTCTTCGAAAACCTTTTCTAAAAACAGTTTTAATTCTGATTTATCTTCCTTCCCTTCTCGAAAATAATATTTTAGATATTTTTCAGTTGAGAAAATCAACTCTTCGCTTGTCCCTTCAATATATCCATGCAAATAATAAATAACATCCGATCTCAGATCTTGGCTCGGATTAATTTTCAAATTTGAAATTACAAATTGATTTTTATCAGGATTCTCTGCCGTATTATTCTCTTTAAAATCTAAAGGTTTAAATTTCATAAAAGCGCGAATAAATTCGCTGTCAACATTTGTTGTCATTTTAATACAATCATGAAAAACCTCAGAGACTAAAAGATCATAGACATTTCTTGTTCCGACTTCACGTTCCGGAACTTTTAGTCGCTCTTTGTAAAATTGGAATGTTCCATTCTCACTAACAGTTGTTTCAAAAAGAGACAGTTTTACTTTCGGATCACTTATATCCTTTTGAAACATTTCCTTTTCGTGACAACTTATTAAATTTCTTGATTCTAATTCATCCAGTGCTTTATCTGCCAACTCAGTCCAAGTTGGATATCCAAGAAGTTTGGAAGCACCTGCTCCGACGAAAAAAGCAACATTCTGTGGTTTTAACTTTATAATTCCTTTCAGATTTTCGGGCATTTTAAGGTCAATTTCATTTGATTTAAAAAAATCAAGAAGATCGGCTATAACTGCATAATCTAGATTGGATATTTCTTCCAATTTACTCTTTAAACCCGAAGTATCGCGAATCTCTGGTTTTAACGAATATATAGAAGAAATTACACGATCAATCGAAAATATTTCACTGATAATTCTGTCTTTTGCTTCAGGAATTCCTTTGGCTATGAGATCAAAGGTTACTTTGGAAATATTACGTAGCATACCATTATAATTTTGTTCGATAAATGTAAAGAAAGTTAAATAGAAAACATTCATTTTTCATAAATAGTTATCAACTAGTTATTATAGTTATCAACTAGTTATGAGAATGGGGAATTCAAACATCTCTAATTTGTATGACTTTAGTAAAGACAAAATTCTTCAGGTCTAATCATTTCAACTCTTTCAGGTTTTTATCTTAAAGCAAAGATTACATCTGAGTAATGACAATTTTATTCAGTTGTACAATTCGTTTGATTTGTGGTAGTGTCTCATGCGGTTTAATCCGCTTCTGCCCCGATAATTTCTTCCTGCAACCCTATGTAGTCTTCCGGTACCGGAAAAGATCAGCTAAGCAGAGACAATGATCATCGTAAAGGCCAAATAATAAACAATCGGATGAATGTTCAGATTGATAACACTCACCCGGTCACTTGAAATACAATCGGCAAACGATTCAGATAGGTTACCGACTAAAAGGGTACCCGCAAAAATCAGCTATTTTCTGCCGGCACTTCCGCGGGTTTAGCTTTAGATTTATTATGCCGCCCTTTGATTTTTCGTACTGCAAACCAGCCATTAATAAAAGCATCATCTTCAACCATTCCCTCGAATGCATCGTCGAGTTTATCGAGTATAATCCGGGCATCGGCAATCAAATCCTTGATCGAGCGTCCGGCACTCTTGCGGTCATTGGTGATCATCCCAATGGTTGGGTGCATCTTTTCCAGATCGGAAAGTTCAGCGGCCAGGGTTGTTAACTCCAGCGAGGTAATGCCGTAATCGGCAGTTTTCGAAAGATATTCAGTACCCCTATTAATAATGCTGCTACATTTGATCAACGCTTCCTTTTCGGGTAACAGGATAAATGTAGATTCGGCAACTGCAATATCACCTAATAACACTTTGTCGCCCGTATTCTTAGCATAAAACGACAGCTTGCGGCTAAGTCTATAAATTTTCCGAAAGAATGTCTTAAACCGTTGGTTCTTCTCGTCAATATATCCACCCGGATTACTCCCATTTTGCGTCTTAAAAGCAAGGTCCAACTCCCGCTCATTACTTTCGAGAGCATCTACATTGGC
The DNA here is from genome assembly GCA_963675995.2 of Prolixibacteraceae bacterium. Classification (GTDB taxonomy): domain Bacteria; phylum Bacteroidota; class Bacteroidia; order Bacteroidales; family Prolixibacteraceae; genus JAAFHB01. Next base: position 2,554,045 of record CAXXIY010000001.1, read on the forward strand.
CACAATAACTGTCTGCGTCATCCATAAGTTTTCATTTTTGTGTATATAGGAAATCGATTCTTTCTCCATTTCCCAATACGTCTTTCCATTTAAGTCCATAATGATTTTTTTTAAATTAATAAATAGATTAAGTATCCCCCTAAATATACAAAAAAAATAGAAATAAAAGATGATTAATTCAAATAATCTTCATGCAACACCCTATTATTTAGGTCAGTGTCGAAAAAGATAAGTCAATTATGCTGTAAAGCAGTCCCGATTACTGAAAAGATAGACCAGATATGCTGTAAAGCATTTTCACGAATCAAAATGATAGCTCAATTATGCTGTTAAGCACTTTCAATAGCCAAAAAGGTTGTGCATTTATGCTGTAAAGCATGTTCACTGACCAAAAAGGTTGTGTAATTATTCTGTTAAGCATATTCACTGAATAAAAAGGTTGTGCAATTATGCTGTAAAGCATTGAGATTTGTAAAAAAGTGTGTGTATTCAAGCTGTAAAATCGGGTCGAAGACCAGTAAGGTGTTGCACCTCACTGAAACTATTGGCAATAGGTCAAATTTATTAAGAAACTAAATCGATCTTTTAATAAAATGCCAAAATTGAATATTAACAGCCCTTCTCCTTGAATAAGTTTCATTAGTTCGTTACTTTCGCAAAAATTTTAACCTGCAGGTCTTTCTGCTTACGGATTTATCTGCCTTGAATTATCATATTATGGCACAATACTTTAACGACGTTTCCCGAACATTTAATGAGTACCTCCTTATTCCGGGACTTACCTCCAAAGAGTGCTTTCCTGCGAATGTCTCCTTAAAAGTTCCCCTTGTTAAATTTGCGAAAGGTGAGAAATCCGATATTGAATTGAATATCCCAACTGTTTCTGCAATCATGCAATCTGTTTCAGATCATAATCTTGCTATAGCCCTTGCCCGTAATGGCGGGTTGTCTTTTATTTTTGGGTCTCAATCAATCGAAAGTCAATGCGACATGGTTCAAAAAGTAAAGAAATTCAAAGCAGGATTTGTGGTCAGTGACTCGAATCTTACCCCGAATAACACCCTTGAGGATGTCATTGAACTGGTTAAAAGAACGGGCCATTCAACCATTGGTATTACTGAAGATGGTTCTGCAAATGGGAAATTGGAAGGATTGGTTACCAGTCGGGATTACAGGATTTCGAAAGATAGTCTGGATAAACCGGTTAAAGATTTTATGACTCCATTCTCAAAGTTAATTGTTGGGAAGCTGGGAATTTCATTGAATACTGCCAATGATACAGTATGGGAAAACAAACTCAATTGCCTTCCAATTATAGATGACCAGCAGAATTTGCAGTATTTTGTTTTCCGGAAGGATTACGACGATCATCAGGATAATATTAATGAATTATTGGATAGCAATAAGAAGCTTTGTGTTGGTGCCGGTATTAATTCACGCGATCATAAAGAGCGTGTTCCTGCACTCCTTCAAGCCGGGGCCGATGTACTTTGTATCGATTCTTCGGATGGATTTTCTGTTTGGCAGGCTGATACGATACGATTTATAAAGGAGAATTTTGGTGAGCAAACCAAAGTCGGCGCCGGAAATGTCGTTGACAAGGAGGGATTCCTGTATCTCGTAAAAGCAGGCGCCGATTTTATTAAAGTTGGAATTGGCGGTGGTTCCATTTGTATCACACGTGAACAGAAGGGAATTGGTCGGGGGCAAGCCACTGCATTGATCGAAGTTGCCCAGGCCAGAAAAGAGTACTTTGACGAAACCGGCATTTATATTCCACTCTGCAGTGATGGAGGGATTGTACATGATTATCATATGGTATTGGCGCTTGCCATGGGCGCCGATTTTATGATGATGGGACGTTATTTCGCCCGTTTTGACGAAAGTCCGACGAAAAGACTTAAAATTGGTAACAGCTACGTAAAGGAGTATTGGGGGGAAGGCTCAAATCGTGCACGCAATTGGCAGCGGTATGACATGGGGGGTAATGAATCCTTAAAATTCGAAGAGGGAATCGATAGTTATGTTCCCTATGCCGGAAAGTTAAAGGATAATCTCGATATGACCCTTGGTAAAATAAAATCTACCATGTGTAGTTGTGGCGTTATTTCTATCTCTCAGTTACAGGAAAAGGCGAAAATAACACTTGTTTCTTCAACCAGCATTATCGAAGGTGGAGCTCATGATGTAATCCTAAAGGAGGCCAGTAATTGAAACTGATGCGTTATTGGTTGTATTAATTTGAATAATCAGGATGGAAAATACGCCTGAATTTTTGATGATTTTGAAACGATGGATACTTAGGAAATGAACATTGTTCGTTTTTTATGGATCAGGAATAAAAATATTGATGTTTTCTGAAATTATTTTTTTCTCCAGTTCTAAAATATTTCTTCCAAAGACGATTTTTAAATGGGTCTTTTTTGTATTATCTTTATCACATTGATAATCTTTAAATTTAACGCTTTTGTTTTTTTTGAAATTGATTTTATTTTTGATTTTAGTCATGCTAAAACCATGAATTTCCACCCTTTTTTTTGATGTTATTGGGGTAAAATGTAGCTTGTGTTGAAAAGATTTATAAAAAAGTTTTTGATAGTGTTTGGAGGATAGAATTATTGGATTACCTTTGCCGAACTTTCGCCAGAAAAAATTATTGGTGGATTGATTAAGAAAGAAGAACAGAGTTCATTGAAGATATTGAGAAGGAAAGAAGACGAACTACGAAGAAAATAAGCTGAGATAGCTTTGAGAATATACGAAGGTTCATGAAAGCCGGGTCAGGACAGAAAATTATTTAAAGATTTCTATACAACGGAGAGTTTGATCCTGGCTCAGGATGAACGCTAGCGGGAGGCTTAACACATGCAAGTCGAGGGGTATAATAGCAATATTAGAGACCGGCGCACGGGTGAGTAACGCGTATGCAACCTGCCTTTTACTGGGGGATAGCCCGTAGAAATGCGGATTAATACCCCATAGTACTATTTGATCGCATGGTTAGATAGTTAAAGAATTTCGGTAAATGATGGGCATGCGTGACATTAGCTAGTTGGTAGGGTAACGGCCTACCAAGGCTGCGATGTCTAGGGGTTCTGAGAGGAAGATCCCCCACACTGGTACTGAGACACGGACCAGACTCCTACGGGAGGCAGCAGTGAGGAATATTGGTCAATGGGCGTAAGCCTGAACCAGCCATCCCGCGTGCAGGAAGACGGCCCTATGGGTTGTAAACTGCTTTTTCGCATGAAGAACATCCTTGACGTGTCAGGGACTGACGGTAATGCGTGAATAAGCACCGGCTAACTCCGTGCCAGCAGCCGCGGTAATACGGAGGGTGCAAGCGTTATCCGGATTTATTGGGTTTAAAGGGTGCGTAGGCGGCTTTTTAAGTCAGTGGTGAAATCCTGCAGCTCAACTGTAGAACAGCCATTGAAACTGAAGAGCTTGAGTAATCTTGAGGTAGGCGGAATGTGTAGTGTAGCGGTGAAATGCTTAGATATTACACAGAACACCGATTGCGAAGGCAGCTTACTAAGGATTTACTGACGCTGATGCACGAAAGCGTGGGGATCAAACAGGATTAGATACCCTGGTAGTCCACGCCGTAAACGATGATAACTCGCTGTTGGCGATACACAGTCAGCGGCTTAGCGAAAGCGTTAAGTTATCCACCTGGGGAGTACGCTCGCAAGAGTGAAACTCAAAGGAATTGACGGGGGCCCGCACAAGCGGAGGAACATGTGGTTTAATTCGATGATACGCGAGGAACCTTACCTGGGCTTAAATGTGCTATGACTGCCGGAGAAATTTGGCTTTTCGCAAGAACAGAGTACAAGGTGCTGCATGGTTGTCGTCAGCTCGTGCCGTGAGGTGTCGGGTTAAGTCCCATAACGAGCGCAACCCTTATGATTAGTTGCTAACAGGTCAAGCTGAGGACTCTAGTCAGACTGCCACCGTAAGGTGTGAGGAAGGTGGGGATGACGTCAAATCAGCACGGCCCTTATGTCCAGGGCTACACACGTGTTACAATGGCCGATACAAAGGGCAGCTACTTGGTGACAAGATGCTAATCTCTAAAGTCGGTCTCAGTTCGGATCGGAGTCTGCAACCCGACTCCGTGAAGCTGGATTCGCTAGTAATCGCGCATCAGCCATGGCGCGGTGAATACGTTCCCGGGCCTTGTACACACCGCCCGTCAAACCATGGGAGTTGGGGGTACCTGAAGTATGTGACCGCAAGGAGCGTCCTAGGGTAAAACCAATGACTGGGGTTAAGTCGTAACAAGGTAGCCGTACCGGAAGGTGTGGCTGGAACACCTCCTTTCTGGAGCCTTGACTCGGTAGAACCTTTATTTAGGAGTGATCAGAAGCAAAAAGTTCACGTGGCAAGTTTTCTTCCTTTTTAAAAAATTAAAGCAATTAAGAATTACGGAATTGACCATTAGAAGTGTGAATTGTAAGTCATTGAATATATTTATCATTTATAATTCATCATTTATAATTTATAATTCATAATTTGAAAAACAGTCCCGTAGCTCAGCTGGTTAGAGCGCTACACTGATAATGTAGAGGTCCCCAGTTCAAGTCTGGGTGGGACTACCAGAGGCCAATGGTATAATGAATTAATTTGCTTCAAAGGTATGGGTCTACAATGATAACAGAAGTGCAGGCCTGTAAGATTTTTAGCACATTAACCCGTTAGCACATTACCCCCGGGGGATTAGCTCAGTTGGCTAGAGCGCTTGATTTGCATTCAAGAGGTCAAGGGTTCGACTCCCTTATTCTCCACTTTTTTTCATCCGGGTGGTTTGTATTATTAAAAGAGAATAAGAAGAAGGGTGAAATTAAGAATGAAATAAGAATAAAAGAAGAATAAAACGTTCATTATAAATTTAGAATAAGAATAGGCACAGTGTGGCATTAGCGCACTGGGATATTTTTGGATTTTTTAGGTTTTCCTGGTGGGATATCAATCTTGATTTAACGATCGGATTGAAAAAAAGAGAAGAGGTTCGATTCCTTTTTAAATCGCGTTATCCGTAAGGGTAAAAGTTCATTGACATATTGGAAGAAACAGAGTTTTAAAGAAAAAATTGTAAAGGAGAAATCCGGTATTAGCAGTGATGTTAGTACCAAGAGCGAGAGAAAGTAAAAAAGGGCGTACGGAGGATGCCTTGGCTCTTTGAGGCGAAGAAGGACGTGATAAGCTGCGATAAGCTGCGGGGATGTGCAAATAACAGCTAATCCGCAGATTTCCGAATGGGGCAACCCACTCTGGCGACAGAGTATCCGATTATATCGGAGGCGAACCCGGGGAACTGAAACATCTCATTACCCGGAGGAAAAGAAAACAATAGTGATTCCCTTAGTAGTGGCGATCGAACGGGGATCAGCCTAAACCAAATATGTTTCGGCATTTTTGGGGTTGTAGGGCTGCGATATAGGTGTTGAAATGAAGTGGAATTGTTCTGGAAAGATGAACCACAGAGGGTGAGAGTCCCGTACACGTAAGTTGTCAACGCGTTAGCAGTACCCTGAGTAGGGCGGGACACGAGGAATCCTGTCTGAATCAACCGGGACCATCCGGTAAGGCTAAATACTACAAAGAGACCGATAGTGAACCAGTACTGTGAAGGAAAGGTGAAAAGAACCCCGAACAGGGGAGTGAAATAGTTCCTGAAACCGTACGCTTACAAGCGGTCGGAGTCCCTACGTGGGATGACGGCGTGCCTTTTGCATAATGAGCCTACGAGTTACTCCTCACTGGCAAGGTTAAGGATTTAAGATCCGGAGCCGAAGCGAAAGCGAGTCTGAATAGGGCGTTTGAGTCAGTGGGGGTAGACGCGAAACCTTGTGATCTACCCATGATCAGGTTGAAGGTCCGGTAACACGGACTGGAGGACCGAACCAGGGAGCGTTGAAAAGCTCTTGGATGAATTGTGGGTAGGGGTGAAAGGCTAATCAAACTGGGAAATAGCTCGTACTCCCCGAAATGCATTTAGGTGCAGCCTCGGTTACGAGTCTTATAGAGGTAGAGCTACTGATTGGATGCGAGGGCTTCACCGCCTATCAACTCCAGACAAACTCCGAATGCTATAAGATGCTCACCGGGAGTGAGGGCGCGGGTGCTAAGGTCCGTGTCCGAGAGGAAAAGAATCCGGACCATCAGCTAAGGTCCCCAAGTGTATGTTAAGTTGAACTAACGAGGTCTGATTGCAGAGACAGCTAGGATGTTGGCTTGGAAGCAGCCATTCATTTAAAGAGTGCGTAACAGCTCACTAGTCGAGCGGTCGGGCATGGATAATAATCGGGCATCAAACATACCACCGAAGCTATGGATTATACAGTGATGTATACTGGTAGGGGAGCATTCCACTCTGCGTTGAAGGAGTGTCGTGAGTCATTCTGGAGCGTGTGGAAAAGCAAATGTAGGCATAAGTAACGATAAAGGGGGAGAGTAACCCCCTCGCCGATAGACTAAGGTTTCCTGATCAACGCTAATCGGATCAGGGTAAGTCGGGACCTAAGGCTAAGCCGAAAGGTGATGTCGATGGCAAACCGGTTAATATTCCGGTACTTTTAGGTACTGCGAAGTGGGGACGGAGTGATGAAAGATCCGCGTGCTGACGGAATAGCACGTTGAAGGGTGTAGGTATTGATAGGAGTAGGCAAATCCGCTTCTAGAGCCGAGACCCGATAGTACCGAGAGCCTTCGGGCAATCGGATAGTGATCCTAAGGGCTTCCAAGAAAATCCGCTAAGCTATAGGTACCCAAGACCCGTACCACAAACCGACACAGGTAGTCAAGGAGAGAATCCTGAGGCGCTCGAGTGAATCATGGCTAAGGAACTAGGCAAAATCGCCCCGTAACTTCGGGAAAAGGGGCACCCCAGCAATGGGGTCGCAGAAAATTGGTCCAGGCGACTGTTTATCAAAAACACAGGGCTATGCTAAATCGGAAGATGATGTATATGGCCTGACACCTGCCCGGTGCCGGAAGGTTAAGTGGGGATGTTATTCGAAAGGAGAAGCATTGAAATGAAGCCCCGGTAAACGGCGGCCGTAACTATAACGGTCCTAAGGTAGCGAAATTCCTTGTCGGGTAAGTTCCGACCTGCACGAATGGTGTAACGATCTGGATACTGTCTCAGCCATGAGCTCGGTGAAATTGTAGTAGCGGTGAAGATGCCGCTTACCCGCAACGGGACGGAAAGACCCCGTGAACCTTTACTGCAACTTCACATTGGTTCTGGGTAAGTGATGTGTAGGATAGGACGGAGGCTATGAAGGGGGTTCGCCAGGATCCTTGGAGCCATCCTTGAAATACGTCCCTTTGCTTGCCTGGGGCCTAATCCCGGAGACGGGAGACATTGTGTGGTGGGTAGTTTGACTGGGGTGGTCGCCTCCAAAAGAGTAACGGAGGCTCCCAAAGGTACCCTCATGGCGATTGGTAACCGCCAGAAGAGTGTAATGGCATAAGGGTGCTTGACTGTGAGACAAACAAGTCGAACAGGGACGAAAGTTGGGCATAGTGATCCGGTGTTTCCGCATGGAAGGGACATCGCTCAAAGGATAAAAGGTACTCCGGGGATAACAGGCTGATCGCTCCCAAGAGCTCATATCGACGGAGCGGTTTGGCACCTCGATGTCGGCTCGTCACATCCTGGGGCTGGAGAAGGTCCCAAGGGTTCGGCTGTTCGCCGATTAAAGTGGCACGCGAGCTGGGTTCAGAACGTCGTGAGACAGTTCGGTCCCTATCTGTTGTGGGCGTAGGAAACTTGAGAGGACCTGACACTAGTACGAGAGGACCGCGTTGGACATACCTCTGGTGCACCAGTTGTTCCGCCAGGAGCACTGCTGGGTAGCTAAGTATGGCAGAGATAAGCGCTGAAAGCATCTAAGCGCGAAGCTCCCCTCAAGATGAGGTTTCCTTTAAGGGTCGTTAAAGACGATGACGTTGATAGGCCACAGGTGTAAAGGCAGTAATGTCAAAGCCGAGTGGTACTAATTGCCCGTAACTTTCCAGGGCCGGGAAATTTTCTTACCTGTTTTTCTTAAAATGAGTTTCTTCCAGATGTTGACGAAATAGATAATATTAGATCAAATACGTTCTAAAGAGAGAGCAACCGGCAGCTATGGAGTTGCAACTGGCAAAATAAAAGCCAGGCGCGATCAGCCAAAAGCCAGGCCCCTTTCTTCAAAAGATATTGATTGCTGATTAGCTAGAATGTTTCAGATGTTGCATGCAACGTTTGTACAACACCAAAGATTTAGGTGGCTATAGCGTCGGGGTTCCACCTCTTCCCATTCCGAACAGAGAAGTTAAGCCCGACAGCGCCGATGGTACTGCGTAAAGTGGGAGAGTAGGCCGCCGCCAACTTATTCTAACCCCGGATTCAAAACTGAGTCCGGGGTTTTTTATTGCCCCATTAGTGACCGGTGAATCGTAGTCACCCGGTCAATAAAAAGATTGAGTATGGAGTATTGGAAGTGCAGATTATCTCTACAACTGTAAATATTTGGTTTTAAAATACCAATTGGAATAATTTAAATGGCGGAATTTGTACTTAATGAAACTGCTATCATGATTAAGGCAATCACATAATAAGTTATAATTTTCTTGTGTTTTTCTTTGTCGAGCTGACTCTGACTGGAAAAAATTAACCCCAGGTTGGCAATAAGAAGAGCAAATAACATCAGAACAATATGCTCTATTGGCCAAAAGCGTTTGGATGCCAGTTTTAGAGCTCCTTCCACCCCGGAATAGTTAGTTCCTGAAATTGATTCCGGATTGGCAAAGAGAATCAAACCAAAGATTAATTGTAAGTAGAGGGTAATAATGAATCCATATGAGAGATATTTGTCGAGCACGATATACGGTTTGCCTTTGATAATACCCCGAAAAGAGCGAATTAAAAGCCATATCGCAATTATCGAAAAAGTGATACTGATCACGGTATGAAACCCTTTCATCAGATGAATACTTTCTAAGACAACAAAATTCAGAATCATAAAAGGTCAGGATTAATTATTGTTTAATGCGCTACAACTTCAATTATACTGCTTCAGACAGGTTTTTTGCTTGTAAAATTCTGTCTGCCATGCCAATACCATTTCTAAGATTTCCTCCTATGATGAGGCCTGGATATTTTTTCTCCAGTTCATCAACAGCGCTAAAACGATCTCCGCTATCTGCTTCATATTGTGGAATAGCCCATTGATGGTGAATGATTTTAAACAGATCAGGGTGGTATTCATCTAATTTCATTAAGCTGCATATCTCCCTCTTTACCATCTCTTCCACCTGATCATCCGGAAGTTCGCATATCTCGGGACGTCGCACACCTCCCATGAAAATGGAGAATAAGGCTCCACCTTCCGGCGCCCTATCCTTAAATAAGGCCGACATAAACAATGCCCCTAAAATATCTCGTTTTTCTTTGAAAGGTATCAACGCCCCAAATGCATCGAGTTTTATCCCTTTCCACTCCTTAAATCCAAGAATCACCTCAATTACCCGGGCATAGTAGAGCTTTGTAATTTTAGAAAGTTGCTCTGAATCAACAAAAGGGAGGACTTTACCAAGTTGATGAGCCCCGATGGTTGAGATCACTTTTTTGGTCTCCAGTTCAACTACCTCGCCCTCTTTATTGGTAAAAGAGACAATAAAATGCTGATCCTTAGGCTGAACACTCAGATTGGAAATTCCAGGCAGAATGTTTTCATCTCCAACTCTTTTTTTTATCGCATTAATCAGTGATGAAAGACCACCTTTGGTGGAAAATACATCCCTGGTCACTTTTCTTTCTTCTTCGGTTTTTGGTTCCCGCCCTTTTTTTATAGAGCCACCAATAAAGCTTCCGTATTTTTGTTCCAGATTGTACAGCTTGGGCAATGCAAAACGTGTGACTAAACGATTCGGATCACCGGCATAAACTCCAAGAATGAAGGGATCAATCGCATATTCCAAAAAACTTTGTCCCAGTCTCCTTTTAACCAGTCCTGCCAGAGTTTCATTCGGATCTTTTCCTGCAGCCCGAAATGGCTCACCCAGAATTCTGAATTTATCTTTGAGCGAGAAAAGAGGGGTCGTAATTGCTGACAGGGCTCCTGATGGTAGTGCTTGCCAGCTGGAACCTTTCAGAATGTATCGCCTCTTCACATTTTCGTTGGCAATTTCTATTTCACAATCCTCTTTCAACTCCTCAAAAAGCCTTAAAACTTCCACATTGGCAACAACTCCAGAGTTAGGACCCTCCTCATATGTAAACCCATTTTGGGTAACTGAACCAATTACACCTCCGGCCCTGCTCCCTTTTTCAAGGATACAAAGATCAATACCTCTCTTTTTCAGATGAAGTGCGGTTGTCAGACCGGTAAGACCGGCACCAAGGATTATGACATCTTTCACACGTATAAATTTTAATTAACTTGCTAATATTTAGATTCTTGGTCTGTGTGGAACCCTCATTTATCTATGTTTTACCCTTTGTGAATGTCGGTTCATGAAAGTTCATTACTATTAAACAGTTTTAGAATATATATTATCACCCTGATTGTATGCAGGATCCAGCGCCATCGCGATATTGCGGGCAAACATAAACCCTTTCTCGTGTATGCGGATTTTATCCCCTTCAAGAACCATCAAATCATCCAAAATTAAATCTTCAAATTTAGTTGGACTAAATTTTACCAGTTCTTTAATTTCCTGAACTGTCAAATTAAATTGATCGGCAATCTCTTCAAAAACCAAAATTCCGTTACACATGATGCTGTTGACGATTGACCGGACAATCTGCTCATCTCTGGTTAATTTGTAGCCTCGTTCAATGGCATAACCTGTCTGCTCTACCGCTTCAATATATTTGGGGAAATCTTTCAGGTTCTGGGCATATGCGCCATAGAACTGTCCGATTGATGATGCACCGAATCCATAAACTTGTCCGGTAGTTTCAAGGGTGCAATAACCCTGGAAATTACGATGCAATTTTTTTGACTTAAAAGCGATCGCAAGGTCATCTTCGGGAAGGACGAAATGGTCAATCCCAATTGAGATGTATCCCGCCTCCTCCATTTGAGCAATACTATTGACCAGCATCTCCATTTTATCTTCGGGAGTGGGTAATCCAATTTTCTCGAGTTGCTTTTGGGCCTTTTTAACCCATGGAACATGTGCATAAGAGAAAGTCACAATCCTGTCGGGCCTGATCTCAATTGCCTGTTTCAGCGTTTCCTTAAAAGACTCCGGTGTCTGAAGCGGCAAACCATAAATAAAATCGAGATTGATTCCCCGGAAACCTTTTGTTCTCAGGTAATCCACGATCTCCTTAACCGGATATTTAGGTCCCATCCGGTTGACAACCTTTAAAACATCCTCCCGGAAATCCTGAATTCCCAGACTCATCCGGTTAAATCCCATCTCCGCCAGCTGATCAATATCGGAGTATTCAAGATAGGCGGGACTGCACTCCATTGCAATTTCAGCTTTTTCACTAATGATAAAGATGCTCCGGATATGACTCATAATATCCCGTATGAAACTCATTTCAATTGAGTTTGGGGTGCCTCCACCCCAATGGATCTGCGTCACCCGTCGCTGAAGGTCAAGATGTGAGGCGACATTGCTGATCTCCAGTTTCATTGCTGCAATATACCGGTCGACGATCGATTTCTTCTGAGCAATAACGGTACTGCATCCGCAGAAATGACATCTAAGCGGGCAAAAAGGGATATGGATATAGATGGAGATATCCTTTGGAGTCTGGCTATTCGAAGCTTTTAATTCTTCGATATAATCAGAAACTGAAAAAGCATTATTGAAAAAATTAGCGGGTGGGTAACTGGTATACCTGGGTCCCGAAACATTATACTTATTTAGAAATTCGCTGCTTACACTCATTTTTTTAATTCCTCTTCCAATCGGTTTTTTTAATCCAATCCACAACCATCTTGGCATTTTCAAACGGTATTCCTGGGATGAAACCGTGTCCCAGGTTAAATATCCAATCTTGATTTTCAGAGCCAAATAAAACATATTTTTTTAGCGTTTCTGAAATCGTTGCCTGGTCGGCCAACAGGAGACGCGGGTCAAGATTTCCCTGAAGACCGATATCCTTATGAACCAGTTTGCGGGCAACTTCGATCGGGGTTTGCCAGTCGATACTTAAAAAGTTCGTATCCTCAGGCTGAATATTTGCGACTCCAGTGCCCAAACCCTTGGGGAGAAAAATCACCGGACAACCGGCTTGCATCACCGCAGCCGAAATTTTTCTCACATGAGGCATGATCATCTCAAAATACAAATCTGACGGAATGAGTCCGGCATGGGTCTCGAAAATCTGAAATGCGGAAATCCCATGTTTAACCTGATTCACTGCATATTCGATTGATAGCTCAGTGATAAGTGTTAAAAGTTTCGTCGCCAGGATCTTCTCTTTATAAAGCAGTGAGACCGCTTCGGGGAAAGTGTGATTGGAACTTAAACCCTGTACCATATAACATAAGGTGGTAAAAGGGGCGCCACAAAATCCTATTAAAGGTGTATTCTCAGGTTTTGTCCTGTTCACTTCGTCTATGGCATTGTATATATATTCAAGCTTCGAGGCATCGGGACGTAATGCGTTCAAAGGATCACTGATATCTTTTAACGCTTTGCCAAATTTTGGACCTGAATCAGTAAAATTAAGAGTCATCCCAAGCGCTTCGGGTATGACCAGAATATCGGAAAAAAGAATGGCGGCATCGACACCAAGATCGTGAACGGGTAATAAGGTAACCTTTGCTGCCAGTTCGGGCGAAGCCATCAATTCACTAAAACTATATTGTTCGCGTAATTTAAGGTAAGAGGGCAATACACGACCCGCCTGGCGCATAAACCAAACCGGCGGCCGTTCGGTTTTTTTACCTTTTAAGGTCTGAGTAAAAATTGAGTTAATCATTTATAATTGAATTAATTACTTAAGTTGTTTTAAAGCTTTAAGATTCGCTGTAAGTGCATCATCAAGCTCCTTGTCTGTGTGGGCATATGAGATGAAAAGGCACTCATACTGCGATGGTGCGATATAAAATCCACTTTCCAACGTCATCTTAAAATAGTCGGCATATTTTTTTGTATCCGATTTCATCGCTTCATCTAAAGATGTTACCTGTTTTTCATTTGTAAAAAAGAGGGTCATCATCGATCCTACGCGGTTAATCACACCTGAAACTCCGCTATCTGCCAGATTCTTCAGTAGACCAGCTTCCATTTTGGCTCCCTTTCTTTCGAGTTCACTGTAGAAATCGGGGGTGTCCTTCATTAATTTAAGCATCGCAATACCTGCAGCCATAGCCAATGGATTACCTGAGAGTGTACCTGCCTGATAAACTGGGCCGATTGGTGCCAGCATATCCATAATCTCCTTCCGGCCGCCGTATGCGCCAACTGGTAATCCACCACCGATAATCTTTCCAAGCGTGGTCAGATCGGGCATTACCTGATAATATTCCTGTGCTCCCCCTTTGGCGAGTCTGAAACCAGTGATCACCTCATCAAAAATCAGTAATGCTCCATATTCAGTTGTAATATCTCTCAATCCTTGAAGGAAGCCTTCCGATGGAGGAACGACACCCATATTCCCGGAGACCGGCTCAACAATAATGGCAGCGATCTCATCTCCCTTTTCGCGAAAAATCGCCCTTACCGACTCCAGATTATTGTATTCTGCAATAAATGTATCGCGGGCAGTCCCTATGGTGACACCCGGGCTGTCGGGTAAGCCAAGCGTAATCGCTCCTGAACCAGCGTGAATTAAAAAGCTGTCACCATGACCATGGTAATTACCTGCAAACTTTAAAATTGCATCTCTTTTGGTATAACCGCGGGCAAGACGAATCGCGCTCATTGTCGCTTCCGTACCAGAATTGACCATACGCACTTTTTCAACAGAGGGAACCATTTCAACGATCAATTCGGCCATTTCGGTTTCATATTCTGTCGGAGCGCCATAACTGGTTCCCTTTTGAGCAGCTTCACTGATTGCTGTAAGAATAGCATCATGAGCATGACCAAAAATCAAAGGACCCCACGAAGCCAAAAAGTCAATATACTGATTTCCATCAATATCGGTAATGACTGTTCCTTTGGCTTTACTGATAAATACCGGATTGAGATTGACGCTTTTAAAAGCCCTCACCGGAGAGTTTACCCCTCCCGGGATCGATTGCTGAGCCCGTTTAAATGCAGCTATACTTTTTGTGAATTGCATTGATTTCTTTATAATAAAATGATCTTCTCTTATTTTTAGGGACACCTTATTTTTTAATATTTCCCGTTCAGAATATTTGCAGCTTCAACCGCATGATAGGTGATGATGATATCTGCTCCGGCACGTTTGATGGATGTTAAAATTTCCATCATTACTCTTGATCCGTCAATCCAGTCTTTTTCCTGAGCAGCTTTTACCATCGAAAACTCACCGCTTACATTATATGCTGCAACTGGCATATTGAATTCATTTTTAACACGATAGATGATGTCAAGATAGCTTAGCGCTGGTTTAACCATCACGATATCTGCCCCTTCGGCGATATCCTGCTCAACTTCGCGTATCGCTTCATTTGAATTGGCCGGATTCATCTGATAGGTTGCCCTGTTCCCAAATTTAGGAGCGCTTTCAGCAGCTTCCCTGAATGGTCCGTAAAATCCTGATGCATATTTAGCTGAATACGACATGATTGGAGTTTTGTAATATCCGTTTGCATCGAGTTCTGCGCGTATTTTGGCGACACGACCATCCATCATATCACTCGGAGCAATCATGTCAGCTCCGGCTTCTGCCAACGATACGGATTGTCTTGCAAGTGTAATCAGTGTCGAATCGTTATCTACATCACCATCGATAATAGTTCCGCAATGTCCGTGAGTGGTATATTCACAATTGCAAACATCTGCAATTACATACAAATCTTTCAGCTCCTTTTTTATTGCACGGATGGCTTGCTGAACGATCCCATTATGTTCGCAGGCCACACTGCCATCTTCATCCTTATGAGCAGGAATACCGAAAAGCAGAACCGCTTTTACACCGGCGGCAGCTATTTTTTTGCACTCTTCAACGATCAATTCAACGGACAACTGGTAATTGCCAGGCATTGAATTGATAGGATTTTTTACGTTGGTACCTGAAACAACAAATAGCGGCATCACAAAATCATCCACCGAAAGTTTCGTCTCTGTTACCATTTGCCTTAATACACCATTGTATCTTAATCTTCTTAATCTAGTTACCGGGAATGCCATGATATTTAAATTTTTATATTTGATAATATTCGATAATTGCGTCTCTGATACCTTCTGCATTTGATTTTCTGGCTGTGAACAGCGGTTCAAATCCTGCATCCTGAATTGCTTTTGTAGTGACGGCACCGATACTCGCCATTTTTAATTTTCCAATCACGTCTGCGTCATAAAACGAACAGAAATTATTGAAGGTGGACGGGCTTGTGAAAATGATCAGATCGTAAAGATCATTTTTTATTAGTTCCAGAATTCCAGGATCTGCTTTTTCAGGTCTTATCGTTTGATAGACATTGATTCGGTGTGGATTGTTGTGTACTGATAAGTGTTTGAAAAGTGAATCGTCAGCAAGATTGCCTAAAGAAAGGAGGAAATTTTTATTTTCGGGTTTATATTTCTCATTAAACTTCCGCAGAAATTCTTCTGAAGTATTTTCCTCGCTTGTAAATTCGGGGGCATAGCCATAAAATTCAAGTTCGAGTCCGGTTTTGTGCCCAATTACTGCCAGCTTAACCGTATTTGGTAATTCAGTATTCCCTTTTAAATCAATTAGTTGTTTGAAAAAATTTGAGACTCCGTTTTTGCTTGTAAAGAAAATCCAGTCAAAGTATTCCAGATGATTCAGGTGCTCAACCATATGTCCATCCATTTTTGAAGGGATAATCTCAATCATGGGTAATGAATGGAAGCTGGCGCCAAGTGATTTTAGCAACTCTGGTAATGTATCTCCCGGCTCCATTGATCTGGTTGAGATGATCACCTTCCCCCTTAAGGATAAATCTGACTGTGGATTCGACAGAATCTCGGTTCGTATGTTCTTAAGAATTTCATCCCCACCGCGATGGTAAAGGCTTTTGGCAAGTTTTGCAGAGAGATAGACCGCCTGACTAACATCCCCTTCAGCTGAGTCTTTAATAAATTGTGACCCGTCGGTACTTGAGATAAAACCTGTAATTTTAAAACGGTCACCTTCAATCTTCGTGTAACTCCCGACTGGAATCTGACAGCCACCTTCAAGCGTTCCCAGAAAAGTACGTTCCGCCTCCGTGGCGACAAAAGATTCAAAATGATTGATTTTCGAAACAATATCGGCGGTAACCTGATCGTTATCCCTGATCTCAACGGCAATTGCCCCTTGACTACATGCAGGGATCATCAATTCCGGATCGAAAAGTTCGGAAACGTATTGTTCCATTTCAAGTCTTTGCAAACCAGCGCCTGCCATTACCATCACATCGCAATAACCTTCCTGCATTTTGCGGATCCGCGTATTCACATTACCACGAATTTCGATGATTTTAAAGTCTTTATTGATACGAAGCAATTGTGCTTTTCGCCTTAAGCTGGAGGTTGCAATAATATCCTTCGCTGTTAGATCCCCGATTTTTCTGCCATCCAGACTTATGAGCGCATCACGGATATCTCCACGTTCCAATACAGCACCCAGCTTGGCCCCTTCAGGAAATTTAGTCGGTAAATCTTTCAGACTATGGACGGCCATATCGATGTCGCCATTAAATAGCGCTTCCTCAATCTCCTTTGTGAAAAGACCTTTGTCGCCAATCTTGGATAGTGCGACATCGAGAATTTTGTCCCCTTTTGTCTTGATAATCTCGATAAGAAACCTGATTCCGGGGTAGTGCTGCTGAAGTTCTGTTTGAACGCGGTAGGCCTGGTACAACGCTAATTTACTTCCTCTTGTACCGATTCGTATAGTATCGTTAATCATTAATTGAGTTCAAATAATTTATTCACCATCGTTATGTATTCCTTTTCCTGCCCGTTATTGGTAAATGACTTTACATTCTCGATCATCAGACCAATAAATTTCTTCGTGATCAATTCTCCGTAAGCAGTGGCTTTTTCGTAGTCAATCTCCTTCTGGTTATTGAGATAACCATCGAGCATTGTTTTATGAATTTCCTGGAAACGACTCGTTATATTCTGGAAGGTTGGGACCAGCACCTGGATGGAATGCCATTTTGAAAATTCGGAGACCGATTCTTCAATAATGAGCTCTGCATGACTGATTTCACCTTTTCTTCTGTCCAGATTATCCTCAATCACATCATTGAGCGCATCGATATCATAAACATGAACATTCTCAATATTACCGACTTCGGTGGCAACATTGCGGGGAACAGAAAGGTCGATAAATAACAGTGGTTGATTGTTCCGCTCTTCCATCGCTTTTAGGACCATTGCTTCAGTGAATAATGGTTTTTTGGAGGCTGTGGAGGTAATTACAATATCATTGGTTAGAAGCAGGTCACTCAACTGATCAAAATTGGCCACCTTACACTGGTATTTTTCAGCCAGTTCACAGGCTTTCTCCTGGGTACGGTTAACAACAGTAAATTGGGTACAATCCTTTTTGATCAGGTTTAAGAGCGTAAGTTCGCTTGTCTGTCCAGCGCCAACCAATAAAACTGAATGGGAACACAAATTCTGAAGCTTCCTTCCGGCGAGTTCTACACCAGCATAACTGATCGAAACGGCTCCCTTGTTTAGGGCAGTGTTAGTCCGGATCTCTTTACCTGTTCTTAGGGCGTCATTAAAAAGTTTATAAAGTACCGAACTGCAGAGCTGATTATTATGACTGTAATTAAATGCATCCTTAATTTGACCAACGATCTGATATTCACCAAGAGCCATGGAATCGAGCCCTGAAACAACACGAAACAGATGTTTCACTGCATCGTCATTTTTCATTTGGTAGAAATGGGCTTTAACTTCGGAATCAACTTTTCGGTAAGTGATCAATGTATTTCCAATCGTATCAAAATCAGAAGAGATACCTCCATCCTTCAGTTCAAAGTAAATTTCCGTTCTGTTGCAGGTGGACAATACTACGGCGCCAAGTATCCCTTTGGCTTTAAGTTGGGGAACAAATCTCTTGATATCTTCTTCACAAAAAACAAATTTCTCCCTGATTTCTATGGGGGCTGATTTATGATTTAATCCAAATAGTCCGATCATCTGAATATGTGCTCATGGTTAATACAGTGCAATAGTAAAAAGAGAATCTGAAGTAATTCTGAAGTAAAAACTCTGAATGGACAGAATTGGGTCCGAAATCGGGGAGTTATTGATTTCGGAGTTTTATTTGAAATGGGAACCTACAACTTAAAGAAATAATCTAAACTGGAGGGGATTGATAAATGTGAGTGTAAGTTACAATATATCAGAGAAATATATTTGGTATATTTATTGTAAGAAGTAGAATATTGAAATTATAAGATGACGGAGTATTCCTATACATTCTAACATATCTGGTTATTTAGATTTGTTATTAATTACGACTGGACTGCTTTTTGATCATTCCAAGTGGTAATTGTTTGTGTTTACAAACATTTCCCGTCGGGCAGATCCATTCTTTAATTCAGACTTTAAAAAATACTTGTCAAAAAAAACATATTTTTGTAATGTATAAGCAGAACGATTGACCAATTATTAAAATTCAAACTAGAATGGCTGAAAATGATAAAGGGTTTAGTTTCAAGAGGCTGTTTTTCAGGGATGCAGAAACTGAATCACAGCAAAATCAAACGCAAATTCCCGAACCGGAAAGTAGTATAAATCAGAATAATTATGTTTCAAATGTGGCTCCCCTTTCACCGGTAGGTAGTCAGGAGCAACCACTGCTGGAGGATTTCGTCCAACGACTTCAAAATTTGATCAATCAAAATAACCAACCCGGGTTTGACTTTCTTGACTTTACGGAATCGCTTTTCGAAGAGAAGCAGAATCCAACTCCGGAGGTTTATAAAACCGTATTTCGGATTGCCCAAAAAATTGATAAATCGCTGACACCTTCCAGGCTTCTCGAGAGTGCCATATTTTACAAAGATTTGGTTCAGCATACCGTCGAGAACGAGATTAGCAAAGGGGAGGCTAAAAAGCAGGGATTGCAATCTGAAAAGGATACGGAGAAGACCAACCTCGACAACAGTCTTAAAGAGACAAGGTTAAAGATACAACAATTAACCAGGCAGATCCAGGAGCTTCAGAATCAGGATATGACTTTTAGTAATCAGCTTTTGGCCATTGATCAGAAATACGGCAACCAGTTTATCGAGATTGACCGAAAAATTAATGCCATACGAAATGCTAAGGAACAGGTCCTTGTTAGTATTGTTGATATTGAAGCGGGAATAAAATCTAATCTTTCTTAAAAATAGGGAACTTAAATAAATTGAGCCATGGAAACGGAAACAAAAACGGTTACGCAATTACCCATCATGAAGTATTTCGATGATGCCAAATTGATGGAAAGAGGAAAGGAGACGATTGGGAATTGGCGCAAAGGTGAAAAGCCAATTGGAGCATTCATCGGACTGGTTCTGATTGGAGTTATTGTTTATGGGACATTCAGATGGATAATCCCTGCTGTTTTCAGCGCTCTGAGCCAGGTTTTTGCAGTAATTGCCTCTGTTATGGCAGTTGTTCTCTTTATATTATTGATGCCTGCTATTTATAAATTGTTTCGTCGGATCGTCCGTTCATTTCATAAGGCAATTATCAGGTGGAACCCTTTCGATGAACTCGATGAGCAAAAAGAAAAAATGTGGGCTACGCATGATCAGTTTTTAAAACATAAAGCTAAAATCAAACAACTTCGGACCGATTTTGAGCAAATGTCGAATGAAACGCGCACTGTTGCCGAGAATGCCAAAGCTGAGGTTCAGAGCCAGACCAAAAAGGCAGGCGAAGTAAAGGCATTAATGGATAAAATGGTTGCTGATAAGGGTGACGAGATTAAGGAAACCGACGAATATGTTGAACTTCAGCAGAAGTTTATCAATGCAACTTCGGCAGGTACACGCACAAACACCACCCTTGAAAAAAATATTGAGTGGACGACTAAATATGCTGCACGTTCAAATATATTTGCCAATCTCGATCGTAAGTTGGCTATTGGCGCCACACTTCTTGAAAATAAAATTAAGGATTTTGAAGAGAGTATCAATATCATGAAAAAGGATTGGGAGATGGCAGCTGCATCGCGTGGTGCTACCGCTATTTTGAAGGAAATTCTCGGCCCTGGAGGACAGAACTGGAAATTAGAATATGCGCTTGAATTTGTGGCAGGACGTATTTCGGAAGACCTTGCAATGACTGCTCAGAATCTTGAAGATCTTGAAAGAAATACCACCGCATTTAATTTCGACAGCGATGAAGCTTACGATAAACTTTTGGCAATTGGCAACAAACTGGATGCAGGTCAGATTGCGATTCCTAATGCAGCTAAGATAGCCAATCCGAATCACAAGCTCACGCGTGAAGAGAAAAATTCAGCTGGACCACTTGGTGATATTTTTTAAATCTAATATGCTTAATTTCAATAAAATAACCTTTATAGATCAATAAAATGGCAACTGATTATCAAAACAAACCAGGAATGTCAATTCCCGGATTTCCCCAAAACTGGACTTTTGGCTTTCAAGTGATTGTGCTACTGCTTATCCTGGGTATAATTGGTTCCGGGGTATATTTTGGCTATCCCTATATGAACAAGGCATCTAAAGGGAATAGAGCAGACCTGCGTGCAGGCTTTAATAATTTTGTTGGTTTTGCACCTGGAATCGACATGAATGGAGGTGGTGCCCCCAATAAAGACTCAAGAATGTACAAAGAGTTTGGCGTCCTTTTCGAGGCGATCAGGATGGATGATATGCAAAAGTTGAATGATGCACTAAAAAATGGTGACCTTGATTTTATTTTTACAACCACCGATATTTCTCCGATAGGAATGGACCGCAACAGCGATCTTGCCAAAATGTCAGTAGTTCAATTCCTCAAAATTGATGACTCACGTGGAGCGGATGTTTTTATTGTTGATGCAAAGATCAATTCTGTGGCCGACCTAAAAGGGAAAAAAATAGCCTGCGCCCTTGGCTGGCCCAGTAATACCTTGCTTCATGCAACCCTTGAAGCCGGAGGTTTGACAGAGACTGATGTACAGATTTTACCAATGGGGGATCCCTCAGCTGCAAAAACTGCATTTACCACTGGAAACGCTGATGCGACAGTCGTTTGGTCGCCAGATGATGAAGAGTGTCTGAAGGCAAGATCGGCGAAGGTGCTTACCAGTACCGATTTGCTTCCCAATATTATTATGGATGGGTTTATTGCGCGGAAAGAGGTACTCGAAAAGAAGAAAGATCTCTTCGTAAAACTTTCGAAAGCATGGCTCGTAGCCAATTCCGAAATGAAAGATCCTGCCAAAATGGCCAGGGCTGCGCAAACTTATAAAAAAGCTTTTGAAGTACCCGATGATGCCAGTGTAATCCTTAACGGAATGAAAAAAATCCATTTCGCAACCTATGGAGACAATGTCAACTTCTTTGGGTTAAGTACCGATTATGCAGGTATTACAGGTCAGCAACTTTATACAAAAATGGCCCGGGTCTATAAAACCGGTTATGGTAACAAATTAACGAATATTGTATCCTGGGCGGAAGCTTCATATCCGGGTATTGTTCAGTCTATTAATGATCTGCATGGCGACCTTCATGCCGCAGAGGGACAGATTAAATTTGATGCACCAACCGCTGCTGAAACCAAAGCACCAGCTGTAGCCATTAAACCAGTCATTATCAACTTTGCAACAGGCTCCTGGGCACTTACACCTGATATGAAAGGAAAAATTGAGAATCAACTTGGACAGTTATCCGTTGAGTTTGCAGGGATGAAAGTTCGTATCGAAGGGAATACAGATAATGTTGGAAGTGCTGCGATGAATCGTGATCTCTCCTATAAACGTGCTAAATCGGTGGCTGACTACCTGGTTAAAACCTACAGTTTTGATCCGAACAGGTTCGTCATCGTTGGTAATGGTCCTGACAAACCAGTTGCAAGCAATAGCACAGAGGAGGGTAAAAGTGCAAACCGGCGTACCGAATTCCAGCTTCTGGGTAAGTGAAATTAAGCCTGAGTGGATAAACAATTTTTTTGAAATAGTCAGGTTTTTCTGCCTTAATTGATAGATTAAATTGCCAGAATTGAAAATAATTCGTTAGGCACTCGCAAAGGCGGGAAGCCGCAAAGTATGAATTTTATAATGAAAATTAATGGAGCTACTTAAAAATCTTTTCAGGTTTGCCGGAGTCGTTGATAAAAAAACCGCGTTGTCGGTGAACATATTAGGGTGGGTATTACTCCTGTTTTTCTGGTGGCTTATTCCAACAATGGGTTGGATAAAACCAACTATTCTCCCTTCGCCAATCGATGTGATTTTGTGTTTTAAAACCCTTTTTGTTGAACGAAACCTATTGTACAATACCGGTTATTCTATTTTTATTAATCTTGGTGGATATTTACAGGCAATGGCATTGGCGCTGCCACTTGGCTTTCTTATCGGGTTGGTTCCCTTCTTCAGACATCTTGTCAGTAAGCAAATTGAAGCAATCCGTTTTACCCCGCTACCAGCTACCACCGGAATTTTTATGGCGCTGTTTGGATTGGGATTGGGTGTTAAGGTAGAGTTCCTTTCGTTTGGTATTTTTGTTTACCTGCTACCTGCCATTGCCCAAAGGATAAAGGATATTGAAACCGACGACCATCTGAAAGCACTGCAGCAAACCATGTGGACACTCAACGCCAGCCCCTGGATGACCTTAAAACATTTCTATATCCCATCTGTCCTCAGTCGGTTCTCGATGGATGTTATCAACCTTGTTGCAGTTAGCTGGACTTATATCGTAATCGCTGAGATGGTTAATGCGCAGGGTGGATTGGGTTCTATGATTTACATGGCCACATCCCGGGGATCGCACGTCGACCAACTTTACGCTGTTTTACTGCTCATCATTTTCATTGGTTTTATTCAGGATAAATTACTTAAACAGCTTGATAAAAAACTCTTTAAATTCAAATACGCCTGATAATGAAACAAAATATTTTTCAAAAAAAGGATGAAAGTGAAAATGTCACTCCGGTTGGAAATGAGTTGGTTGATAATGAAAAAGTACAGGAAGATTCAAAAACTTCGGGTTTAAACCCAAACGCGAACGGCGCTTCCGACATTATCAATCTGGTTAATATCAATCAGGTTTACAACGACCACAATAAAACGAATGTTGTTTTTAAGGATTTCAATCTTGACATAAAAGATATCAAGGATCGCGGGCAGTTTATCACCCTTATGGGGAAATCGGGTTGCGGAAAATCGACCTTGCTCCGTTATATTTCAGGCTTACAGGTACCAACCTCAGGAGAGGTATATATTTATGGGAAGCAGCGGACCGACAAAGATCGTATCCCTATGGTTTTTCAGCAATACACCTCATTTGAATGGAAAACGGTTCTTGAGAATGTGGCTCTTCCCTTAATATTAAAAGGGATTCCCAAAAAAGAGGCCAATGAAAGAGCCATGGATATGATTAAAACCGTAGGACTGGATGGTCATGAAAATAAATGGGCAAAATATCCCATCCTGTCAGGTGGGCAGCTTCAAAGGGTTGCCATTGCACGAAACCTTGTAGTAAATCCGCAAATCCTCTTGATGGATGAGCCTTTTGGCGCGTTGGATACGGTGACGCGTAAACAGATTCAGGTATTTCTCCGTTCCATCTTTGAGGAAGCTAAAATTGATCCGACAGTAGTTTTTGTTACTCACTCCGAAAGTGAAGCTGTCTTTCTTTCAACAGATATTTTTATACTTGACTCCGGACCTGCAACGGTCAGGCACCATTTTAAAATTGATTTGCCCGCTAAACGCGATGATTCGGTCAGGTATTCAACGGAGTTTACAGACTATGTCAATAAATTAGGCACCATGATGGAGGAGTTGAAAAGTCATTAAGTTGATCTGAAATCCACCTGCATCGTATGCATTCCGTTTTGATAACTGTATTCAACTTTAAAACCATACATATCGCAGATTTTTTGAACAATTGAGAGCCCGAGTCCGAGCGATTCGGGTGATGACGATGAGGTGTGAAACCGCTTAAACAACATCCCGGGATCCATCAGAAGGGTTGTACCCGAATTGGCGATTCCTAGACGCTCACTGGAAAGTTCAATGATGAGTTCACCTCCTGCGATGTTGTGCCGGATTGCATTCTTGATTAAATTAACCAGAAGTATCTCTGCCAGATAGGGGTTCATGCTCACAGTCGCTTCATCATCCAGTCGTTTGATTACCCTGATTTTTTTTGAGTGGATCAGGTCCTCCAGACTCTCCAACTGATGATTAATCATTATTGAGGGATTAACCGGCTTGGATTCCGGAAATTGCCTGTTCTCAATCTTTGCCATCAAAATGAGGGTTTTGTTGAGTCGCGACAATCTGTTTGATGCTTCATATGCATCAGCCACCGCTTTGTATTGTTTCTCCTTCATATCACCCGACTGCAGAAGTAATTCCATTTTTGAATTAATGATGGCCAATGGCGTTTGAATCTCATGTGACGCATTCTCAATATATTCCTTCAGGTTGATGTAATCATTTTTAATTCGTTCTGTCATTGTGGTAAGCACCCTGTTCAGATCTTCGAACTCTCTGATGTCAGAGTGGATCAGCGAAAAGGCTTCGTGGGAATTTACATCATAATTATTGATTTTCGAAATTGTATCATAAAATACTTTCCAGTCCTGACGTGATGAGAACCGGTTCGCGATCATCAGTGTGAGTATAATTGTGAATATTAAAAGGTTCATAATCAGCACGATTCGAATGATGAGCCGGTCGGTCTCCTCCAAGGGCTTGAATATTTGAACGTAATAGTCGTGGTCATGGATGGTTTTTACAAAGCCAAGCTGACGGAAGAGTTCATATTTATTCTCTTCAGGATTGAAGAGTAGCGTATCAGAAAACCTTTCGGCAGCCCTTGGTTGATAGATAGGGGTGATCAACACAGTATCATTCAGGTTGACGGATTGATTAATGGAGGAATGAGCTGCGTCAAACTCCCGGTTAAGGCTCATCTTTCTCTTCTGAAGTTCCTGATTAATATTCTGATCAACCTGTTGACGCAGTGCATAATAGAATGCTACTATCCCAATTAGAAAAATGAATAGTGAGATAGATAATAAATTAAGAGTGATTTTATTTAAAAGTCTCAAGTCAGATCAAATTTATATCCTAATCCGTAAATTGTTTTTATATAGTCTTCGCAACCTTTTTTAAGAAGTTTTCTTCTGAGGTTTTTGATGTGAGTATAGATAAAATCATAGGAATCAGCCAGATCCATATAGTCTCCCCACAAATATTCGGCCAGTCCCGCCTTGGTTATCACCTTATTTTTGTTTGAAATAAAGAACAGAAGCAATTCATACTCTTTTTTAGTCAATATGATTTCTGCTTCATTGACAAATGCCTTGTGTTCGTCGGGGATCAATCTGATTTCATTAACAATGATCTGATTACTTCCTCCATAACTGATTCTTCGGTTAATGGACTTTAGATGGGCATTGAGTTCTGCAAGGTGAAATGGTTTTGTAAGGTAATTATCCGCTCCGATTTCAAGCCCTTCGATCCGGTTCTCAAGGGAGTTTAATGCGGATATAATGATGATGCCCAGTGATATCGATCTCTTTTTTATAAATCGTATCAGATCCAGTCCGTTTCCGTCGGGCAAATTAATATCTACAACTATGCAATCGTATTGGTACATTTCGATTTTTTCGATTGCATCAATATAATTATAAACCGCTTCACAGTGATGCCCCTCTTCACCGAGGTACTCCACCATCGAATCGGAAAGTGGTTTCTCATCTTCAACAATCAGGATCTTCATTTTTTAAATCCACTCTTTTGGCTGTAAACAGACTTGCAATAGGCTCGCTTCCTCGCTACCTGCCTGTGGCTGATAATTATATTCAAACCTCACTGTTGGAGGTAAGCTCATCAGAATGCTTTCGGTTCTGCCATTGGTTTTTAATCCGAATATTGTTCCTCTGTCGTGTAATAAATTAAATTCAACATACCTTCCCCGCCTGATCTCCTGCCAATATTTATTTGCTTCGGAGTAGGGAGTACGCTTTCTTTTTTCCACGATGGGAATATACGAATTAATCAAGGCATATCCACATTTTTTTGAAAAGTTCAGCCAGAAATCGAAATTTTTGTCAGCATCAGGTTTCTGATGGTCATAAAAAATCCCACCTATCCCTCTTCTCTCGTTGTTTCGGTGCTCATTCACAAAATAGTCATCACAATCTTTCTTAAACTTTCCATAAAAAGATTTATCAAAGTCATCGCATACGTTTTTGTAAGTTTGATGAAAATGGCGGGCATCCTCTTCAAAAAGGTAGTAGGGAGTAAGGTCGGTTCCTCCGCCGAACCATCGGTCGGTTACATTATCAATTTCATCATAGAGTTCAAACATACGGTAATTGCAGTGAACCGTCGGGACAAAGGGATTTAGTGGATGAATTACCAGACTTAATCCGCAGGCAAACCACTTATTGCTGTCAATATTCAAATCTTTTCTCATTTTTTCAGAGACATTTCCATATACCACAGAGGTATTGACACCTCCTTTTTCAAAAACATCTCCGCCGGATAAGAGACGCGTGTTACCGCCACCTCCCCCTTCACGTTCCCATATCTCCTCCAAGAACCTCCCTCGGCCATCGCATTGCTCCAATGACCGGCATATATGGTCCTGAAGTTCATGAATTGTTTTGATCCACCTCTCTTTGACACTCATTAAAGTAAAAATATTAAGAAAATAATTCCTTTAAATCAATTACCTCGGTCAGTTATAATTTGTTCAAGACCATCAATCCAGAAGGTGTGGTCATTAAGGCTTTCAACCATTTGTAAATGCTCGCCTCCAAACGATTGAAAGAGATGGCCATACTCAATCCCAATTTCAACTTTTGTTTCAAGACAGTCGGAAACAAATGAAGGTGCGAAAATGAGTATTCTTTTAATTCCTGCTTTGGCCTTTTGGATCACCATTTCATCTGTAAATGGCGCCATCCAGTTTTTGGTAAGGCGTGACTGGAAACTGACTGAATAATCATTTCCGGTGAGGCCAATCTTTCGGGAAATAAGCCTTGCTGTCTCATAACAGGCTGCCTGATAGCACAGTTTACCCTCTTTTACGGTTTCTGCTTTACAACGACAATCGGTGCAGTCTATTCCGGGATGGGTTTTGCTGATCTGGCTCAAAGGCAATCCATGAAATGAGAAGATGACATGATCGTAACCAGCAACATTATACTTTTCAGCCTGACTGGCAAAGGCCCCGATAAAGGCCGGATGATCGTGAAAATGGCTGATCAACCTTATTTCAGGTATCTTATTCCATCGGCTTATTTTTTGAAGTATATATTCGTAAACCGATCCTGTGGTTGCTGATGCATACTGTGGGAAAAGGGGTAGTATAATTATTTTTTCAAAATTTTGATTTTCAACCTCCTTTAATACAGTTTTTAATGCGGGCTGACCATACCGCATGGCATTGAATATTTTATATTGCTCGCCGGTTTTTTGCTGAAGTTGAGTTGCTACTGACTTTGAGTAATACAAGAGCGGCGAACCGTTCTCGTCCCATAATTGCTTGTAAAGCTTTGAAGATTTAGGCGCCCTGAAGGGGACAATAATCATGTTTACAAGAATTTTCTGAAGTAGCCATGGCAGATCGATCACGCGTCTATCGTTCAGGAACTGAAATAAATACCTTCTTACATCGCGTACTGAGGGTGAATCAGGCGTCCCAAGGTTGACAAGAATAACTGCTATCGGATTCATTTATAATCAACTTTTATTGAAGTTTTAATTTTAGAGGTTTATTGCCTCACGGCAATTATAAGAAAAATCAGAGATCCAATGTATTAAACTTCAACAATTAATTTTCCGAGATTTTTCCCTTCAAAAAGTGCAATAAAAGCTTCAGGAAGTCGTTCAAATCCCTGGTAAGTGGTGTTCACATATTTAAGCTTGCCGGTTGCAACCCATTTGGCTAATTCTTTTAATCCTTCAGGGAACCTTGAGGCATAATTACTGATAATAAAACCCTGCATCAAAGCGCTTCGCTTCAGGATTATTGGTTGTATACGGGGTCCTAAAGGCAGTGATGTTGCATTATAGAGCGATATCTGACCACAGACAATGATCCTTGCATCCTTGTTAATCTGAGCAATGACGGCATCTGAGATCTCGCCTCCAACATTGTCAAAATAAACGTCGATTCCTGAGGGGCAGGCAGATATAATCGCCTTTTCGAGGTTTGATGTCGTTTTGTAGTTGATCACACCATCAAAATGCAGTTCATTTAAAAGGTAATCTGCCTTTTTATCATCTCCAGCAATTCCGACCACCCTGCATCCCTGGGTTTTTGCAATTTGACCAACCACAATACCCACAGCGCCAGCAGCGCCGGAAACCACAACCGTTTCACCACTCTTTGGCTTTCCTATTTCAAGCAAACCAAACCAGGCTGTCAGCCCCGGCATTCCAAGAATACCAAGATAATAACTTAAGGGAGCTATGTTTTCATCGATTAAGGTTAGCCCGGCAGCGTCGATCACCATCTCTTTCTGCCAGGGGAGTAATCCCACAATGTAATTGCCCGCAATAAATCCATCCGCACGACTCTCGGCAACACGGGCAATTGCTCCACCAATGATTGGCTCGTTAATCTGAAAAGGGGGAATATAAGAAGGGGCACCACTCATTCGTCCGCGCAAATAAGGATCAACCGAAAAGGTATGTGCTAAGAGCCGAACCTGACCGGGACCAATTCCGGGAATATTCACCTCCTTTGTTTCGAAATTTTCGAGGTTGGGTATCCCTGCAGGTCTTGATTTTAATATAATCTGTTGATTCATTGATTTATCTTAATTTTACTCCATTATAACAGACTGGATACAACAATTGTTGCAGATGAGTTGGTACTGGGTGATGATTATGAATATAATAAAACATTGGCTTCCCGAAATTTAACTGCCAGTCAATTTGATTTTAATTGGCATATTGATACATAGTAGGCTAATATTCAAGAATTTTGATAGTTTGAGAGAACGCCGTAAACATCCATTTCCTTCGTGTCTCCGGCGTATTCTGGTTTCCCGGGTTGACTAAAATTGAAAAGGATGGAACCGGGCGGCGCCATCCTTTTACTAAAACCAAACTAACTAACCTAACTAAACCTAAACTTATGAAAAAAATGTAAGACAAAAGTAAGGGGTTCATTGGAATTCTCCAAATTAATTAAGTTAATGAAATTTAAAAGAAATGAAAAGATGTATTTACCAAATCAAGCGGATGTTGCTTCAGAATAAAAAAAAGGGAATCAAGGCTCATTTTTTAAAGAAATATTCCTTGTATTCCGATTGGTCGGGAGGACCATTGGTCACCTGTAGTGAGCGACGGTCACCAAGTGTGAATAATACTGAGCTGAAAGTGAATCCGTAAGCACCATCAAGAAGTGGCCGGCAAACAGGATTTTTAAGATTATCTTTTGATCTGAGCACCTTTCTCAGAATCGTTGTTGAGATTTGATTTGGCTGTATGTCAAGGTATTTCTCAAGGGTCGCAAAACGTACTTCACTGTTATTATTCTTTGTTTCACCTGATAGCACCTTCGTATGGTAATCTTTATACCAATCCTTTACATCGTGGTTGGCCAGTGCATGATTGGTGTGGTAAACAACCGTATTGTGTTGTTGGTTTGGTACATAGCGAATCACCTGATTGGATGATGCTTCAAAATCGTAAACACTATCGGCAATTCCCAAAATGTAGTTTTGACCGGATGCATGATTCACCGATTTCAAAAATGTGAGCGCTTCCGGTCCGCTTTGCTTGTTCAGAACCCCTCTGACAACAAACGCAACCGGCAATCCATTAGGAGAGGCTTGCAATTCCATCAGCGAATTAACACATATTCCGATCCCTTTTTCATTCATTCCATTAATAGCAACCATGCCTGCGCAACTCAGGATATATTGTTGTGGTTCAGTGGCGGATGCGGTTATATGAAACAGAACCTGATACCCGTCTCTGAAATTTTCGAGATCCACATTTTGGGCAATATAAGCCGGGTGATTTTCTGTTGAAGGCACACCTATTGAGCTACAATGGTGGTTTGGAGTGTTGAACTGTTTGTCAAGATATACCCAAAATTCATCAACCAATTGAAAAGCAAACACATCTTTGTATTCCTGTCCCGAACCATCTGCTATTCCACGTAGTTCCTTTATTAACCATGGTGTATGTTTCCAGGAAGTTGTTTCAAAATTGGTAGCTTTTAAAAATAGTGTAATGACAGAATCAGGGTTGCCATTAACCACATTTCGGATATTCGTCTTCCATTTTGTGAGAACTTCTGAAATCTCCCGTTTGAGTTGTCTGCCATGCTCAACTCCCCGCTCATATCCGTTTCCCTTCAGCTCAATCACCTGAATTGGGTTACGATTAGGGAGCCTCTCAGTTCCGGTTGTTTGGGCAAACACGCTATTCAAAGTCAAACAAGTAATACTAAATATTAGTGAACTCAGAGCAAATGTTAACACAACCTTCAGTCGAACGCTTTTCATATCCATGACTTAATCTTGCAATAAATAGTCTTTGAAATGAGTTTGATAAACTACTATCTAATTGTTAGTTTACGTGTTGGAATCTTTCCAGCCTCATAATATATCCTTTCAAATATAATGAATCAACCTGTCGTATGAATCAATTTGTGTAAATAAATTTTCAGAATGTACATTGGTAACCTTAATAATAAGGCATATTTTTGAAACTGTGACAATGGGCTTTTCCACAAAAACTAAACTGATATCCAAGCCATATGATCTCTAAGTCAATTTTTAAAAAAATAGCCGGATACTGTTGCATGACAGGGGTTTGCTCGGCTTTGCTTCCTTCTGTTGGGTTAGCAGGGGAGAAAATGAATGTCGTTTTTCTTTTGGCAGATGATTTGCGATGGAATTCTTTAGGATGCATGGGGAATCCGATTGTCATCACACCCAATATTGACCATCTGTCACGTGAAGGAATCCGCTTTAACAATGCCTGTGTGACCACTTCAATCTGCATGGTAAGTAGAGCAAGTATCTTATCAGGACAATACATGAGCCGGCATCATGTTACCAAATTTGGTGTGGAGCTATCCGAATCAAATTTGTCGGAAACCTACCCTTCAGTATTACGTAAAGAGGGCTATTATACCGGGTATGTTGGTAAATATGGTGTAGGTAAACTCAGGGTTAAGGATTATGATTATAGTACAGTTTATGAAGGAAAACACTGGTTGCCCAACGGTAAAGGGGACTCCATACATGTAACAGCCAAAAATGAGAGGGATGCTCTTTACTTTCTTAAGAACAGACCCAGGGAGAAACCATTTTTACTTTCGGTTGGCTTTTTTGCCACCCACGCCGAGGATCAACATCCCGATCAGTACCGTTATCAACCCCAAAGTGAGAAATATTACCAAAACGATGTCATCCCGGTTCCGGAAACAGCCACGGATCTTGCTTTAAAGGCACTACCTCCATTTATTAGCAGCGAGAAAAACGAAGGTCGCAATCGCTGGCACTGGCGCTTCGATACCCCTGAAAAATACCAGCGCTATATGAAAGCCTATTACCGGATGCTTACCGAAATGGACTTCGCGATTGGTAAAATAGTGGATGAATTAAAAGCACAGGGAGTCTACGATAACACGTTGATTATCTTTATGGGAGACAATGGCTATTTTCAATCTGAACACCAGCTTGCCGACAAATGGTATCCCTACGAAGAATCGATCCGGGTCCCGCTCATTGTCCATGATCCACGCCTTCCCTCAAATAAAAGGAATACCTCGAACAATGAATTTGTATTGAATATCGATATTGC
Organism: Prolixibacteraceae bacterium; assembly: GCA_963675995.2. Taxonomy (GTDB): domain Bacteria; phylum Bacteroidota; class Bacteroidia; order Bacteroidales; family Prolixibacteraceae; genus JAAFHB01. The sequence goes on from CAXXIY010000001.1 coordinate 2,586,125, forward strand.
TCCTACGATCATTGCCGCAACCGGAGCTCCGGTCCCATCTCAGGTTCAGGGAAAGGATTTTTCATCGTTGTATTTGAAGAAAAAAAGTCCGGATTGGCGGCAGGATTTTTATTATGAACATCCTATAGTCAATAACAAGACATTTATTCCCTCCTCAGAGGCCATGGTAACACATCACAACAAATATATTTACTGGCCCGATTATCAGGTTGAGGAGTATTTCGATCTGAAGAGTGATCCGATTGAAGTGCATAACCGGTTTTTGAATCCAAAAGATCAGCCTGTCATCAAGGCTTTGAAAAAAAGGTTTGCAGAGTTAAAACAGAAGGCACAATAATCAACTAATAAGTTTATACATGCAATCAGCTAAATTTTTGAGCATCAAAATAACCATTTGGGTAATGACCATGATCCTTTTGGTTCCTTCTTGTAAAACAATTAAGGTCAACGGCAGATCTAAGGATGGTTTTGTAAAAATCTTTGATGGCAAAACCCTTCAGGATTGGGAAGGAGACCCGGTATACTGGAAGGTGGAAAATGGGAATATGGTAGGTACAGTTACACCGGCGACTCTTCTAAAACGAAACACGTTTATCATTTGGCGTGGAGGTTTAACGACCGATTTTGAGTTGAAAGTAGATTACCGGATTACGGAAGGTGGGAATAGCGGAATCAATTACCGGAGTGAAGAAATACCTGATTTACCTTTGGCTATGAAAGGTTATCAGGCAGATATTGATGGCGCCAATAAATATACCGGGCAGAACTACGAAGAACGCGGACGTACATTTCTGGCCTTACGAGGTCAGAATGTCACAATTGAAACCGGTAAGAAGCCAACTGTAAATTCACTCATTGCCAGTTCTGACTCATTAAAAGGCTTTATAAAAAAGAACGACTGGAACGAGGTGCATTTAATTGTGAAGGGAAACCGAATGCAGCATTTTATAAACGGAGTGTTGATGAGCGAGGTTACCGATAATGATACGGTCAATCGTAAATTCACCGGATTACTTGGCGTCCAGGTACATGTTGGTCCGCCAATGAAAATTGAATACCGCAATTTTTACCTTAAACAAAGAAATAATTAATGGAGACGAACCTACCCAATGCCGGAATAATCGCTTGTTCACTTTTTCTGGCTTCAGGAATTAATCTTCAGGCTCAAAATCCTGCTATTCTGAAGAAACCAAATATTGTATTTATCCTGGCCGATGACCTGGGATGGAAAGATTTGAGTTGTTATGGAAATCCTTTTAATGAAACTCCCAATCTGGATAAACTGGCTCAGAGTGGTATCCGTTTCACTCAGGCTTATGCTGCCTGTCCGGTTTGTTCACCTACAAGGGCATCCATTATGACAGGGAAATATCCTGCGCGATTGCAACTTACCAATTTTATTGGAGGAGTTCGGACCGATCCCAAATCCCCAATCTTACCGGCTAACTGGAAACAGTACCTGGAAGCGAGGGAAATAACGCTTCCCGAACTGCTGAAACAAAAAGGGTATGCCACAGGAATGGTTGGCAAATGGCACCTTGGAGGCCAGGATTCGATAGCCCCATGGAATCAGGGCTTTGATTATTCCAGGTTGATTGGTAAAAACGGACTGGACTATTACAATTATTCGATTTTCAACGATTCTTATAAGAGCGAGTTTACAGATCATGGAACAGAATACCTGACCGATAAACTCACCGGTTATGGCGTCGAATTTATTAAACAGAACACAAAAAAGCCGTTCTTCCTTTACCTGGCCTATTCGGCTCCCCATGTAGTTCTCGTTCCGAGAGCCGATAAACTAAGTAAATACTTTATTAAGTATGCAAAATTTGAGGAAAAATATAATCCAAATTATGCAGCCATGCTCGAAAGTTTGGATGAAGGCGTTGGTGCGATTGTTCAGACTTTGAAAGAACAGGGATTGCTCGAAAACACCCTTGTTGTTTTTACCTCTGACAATGGTGGCCTGGGTCTCGACGAGCTGGGACCAACTCCTACCTCCAATGCCCCACTACGCAAATGGAAAGGGCATATTTATGAGGGTGGAACCCGCGTGCCGGCTATCGTAAGCTGGGCAGGACATATTGCACCCGGAAAGGTTTCGGATAAATATTACTGCAGTATTGATTATTTGCCAACTTTTTGCGATCTTACAGGTATTTCGACCCTTCCACGAAATGTGGACGGTCAAAGCATACTTCCGATGATCTTAAATCCTGATATGGTTACCAATCAGGCCAGGCCGCTTTACTGGCATTATCCTCACTTTTCAAATCAATTGGGTAGGCCTGCCGGTTCTGTAAGGGTGGGCGATTATAAATTGGTTGAACTCTTTGAAACGGGTAGGCTTGAGTTGTATAATCTGAAGGAGGATATCTCGGAGTCGAATGACCTTTCAGGAAAAATGAAAGAGAAAACAGAGGAGTTGCACCTTTTGCTATCCGCCTGGAGGAAACAGGTGAATGCTCAAATGCCACTCCCCAATCCTGATTTCAAAAAGTGATTTTTAAAATTTAATTTATAAACCTATGAGGAGGAACCGGTTATTTATTTTAATTCTTCTTTTGATTTTACCTGTATTCATTTCGTTCGGTAAAATAAAACCCACGAAGCTCACTTGCGAATATTTACATAACCCCGCTGTTGTTGATGTTACCAGACCACGTCTGGCCTGGATAAATATGGCCGGTGAAGGGGAGCGGGGAGAGCGGCAAACGGCCTGGCAGATACGTGTGGCAACATCTGAAAAGAGGTTGGAACAGGCTGATCTGTGGGATAGTAAGAAGGTGAATAGTGAGCAATGTAACCGGGTTGAATATGCGGGAACTCCTTTACTATCGAGGATGGATTGCTGGTGGCAGGTGCGTGTCTGGGATAAGGATGGCATTGCTTCGGAATGGAGTAAACCTGCTTTTTGGCGGATGGGCATCCTGAATCCATCGGATTGGAGCGCAAAATGGATTGGGGCCCCATGGCAGGGAGAGGAAGCGTTGTCCAAAATTACCAATCCGAAAACTCATTTGCCTGAAAAATTGCCACCTCCAGCCCCGATGTTCAGAAAGGAATTCAGGATTGATAAGAAAATTAAAAAGGCGGTTGCTTATGTTACCGGACTGGGATATTTTGAGCTTTACCTGAACGGACAAAAGGTTGGAAACGACGTGCTGGTTCCAAATCAAACCAACTATGGGAAACGCCCTGAATTAATCAATGAAGGTATTCCTCTGGAAGACAATTTTAAGGAATACAGGGTAATGTACCTGGCTTATGACATCAGGAACCTGTTGAAAACCGGTAAGAATGCTGTTGGTAGTATTCTGGGAAATGGTTTTTATAATCCTGCTAAAAGCTGGGCTTGTGCATACGGATCTCCCCGTTTTCTTGCCCAGATCCACATCACATATACCGATGGAAAGGAAGAGGTTATTGTGAGCAACGAAAGCTGGAAAGCGTCAGAAAGTGCGATTCTGATGGATATGGTTTATTACGGCGAACATTATGATGCAAGGAAAGAGCAAAAAGGGTGGTGCCAGCCCGGATTCGATGATTCGGCATGGAAACCGGCTGTGTTACGCAAAGCTCCCGAAGGAAAGCTGGTCGCTCAGACTGCCAATTCCGACCGTGTGATGGAGATTCTCAAGCCGGTTAAAATTCAGAAGCTGGCCAATGGGAATTATCAGGTTGACTTTGGTGTTGAAGTTTCAGGATGGGTGCGGTTAAATAACGTCAAAGGTCCTGCCGGCCAAAAAATTGATATCAAATACTTGTGTCCTACCTTTTCAGGAGAGAATTTCTACATCTTGAAAGGTGAAGGTTCTGAATCGTATGCAGCACGCTTTAACTGGTTTGTATTTAGCGGTGTTGAGATAAGTAACTGGCCGGGCGAACTAAAGGCAGATCAGATCACCGCCGAAGTTGTTCATACCGCAATAGAGGAATCGGCCACATTTGAAACTTCCAATCCCCTCTTTAACACAATCAATAAAATCTGGCGCCGAAGTCAGACCGACAATATGCATGGCGGTGTTGCCAGCGATTGTCCTCACAGGGAGCGCTCACCCTACACTGGTGATGGTCAGGTCTCCAGCGTAATGGTCATGCATAATTTTGACGCCCGGAATTTCTATCAGAAATGGATACAGGATATGCTTGGTGCCCAAAACATAGAAACGGGATATGTTCCCAATAGCGCTCCATGGCAACCTGGATGTGGCGGAGGTGTTGCCTGGGGCGCTGCAATCTGCATCATGCCCTGGGAGTATTACCTTCATTACGGTTCAAAAGATATGCTGGAAGATAATTATCAGGGGATGAAGGAGTACATCCGTTATATGCAAACCTGGGTTAATGCAGATGGAATCATGTATTCGCAACGTACCGGGAAAAATGGAAAGATACTTGTATGGTTTAACCTTGGTGATTGGGTTGCTCCCGGAAATCTCCCACCCGAAAAAATGGTTCACACCTTCTATTTTTGGAGATGCGCCGATCTGACTGCCAAAGCTGCGAAGGCGTTGAATAAACCTGAAGATGAAAGGAAATATGCACAGTTGGCTGAACGAACCAAAAGAGCATTTTACAAGGAATTTTATGATGAAAAAAATGGCACTTACGGAAAAGCGGGCGGTAATGTTTTTGCCCTGAGAATGGGGGTGCCTGAAAACCAATATCCCAGGGTAATCAAAGCCTTAAAGGATGACATCAAGGCGAATGATGGGAACCTGGATACTGGAATTTTCGGAACACAGTTCTTCTTCGAGGTGTTATCAGAAAACGGTATGCACGATTTGGCCTATGAGGCGTTAAACAAACGTACCCAGCCCAGCTTCGGCTGGTGGATTGATCAGGGTGCTACAACGACCTGGGAACAATGGAACGGAGAAAATTCGCGTAATCATCCGATGTTTGGAGGGAGCCTTGTATGGTTTTACCGGAAACTTGCCGGAATGAATACCGATCCTGATGCTCCGGGGTACCGCCACATTATCTTTCGTCCCCAGCCGGCTGCTGATCTCTCATTTGTGAAGTACTACCATCAAACATCATATGGAAAAGCGGGGATATCCTGGAAAAAGGAAAATCAGCAATTCTCCGGACAGGTTACCGTTCCTGTTGGTTGTGAGGCAACAGTATATATTCCTTTGATGAAAGGGAAAGAGATTACGGAAAATGGTCATGCGATTACAGGGTCAGATGACATCAGGGTCATCAGGGATGATGAAGGCTACCGGATATTTACCGTGAAAAGTGGACAATATCTGTTTTTATCAAAATAAATAGGATGAAGTCAAATAAATTAGGTGTTCTTGGACTAACTCTTCTGGGTCTGGGTGTCCAGAATGGAATAAGCAAAAATGCTCCCCGGAGTGTAATTCATCCAAATATCATTTTCTTTCTGGTCGACGATATGGGCTGGATGGATTGCACGGTTAACGGAAGTCAGTATTATGAAACGCCAAATATCGAACGATTGGCCAGGCGGGGAATCGTTTTCACCAATGCGTATGCCGCCAATCCGCTCTGTTCGCCAACCCGTGCAAGTATCATGACGGGTAAATATCCCCATCGGTTTCATCTCACCACCCCTGCAGGGCATCTTCCCCCGAATCCGGATGAGCCACTGATGAAGGAAAACGGCCCCGCATGGAATAAGGTGGTGTGCCCCGATTCCCGCACTTTTATGCCATTGGAGGAATTCACGATAGCCGAAGCTTTAAAAACAGGTGGATATACCACGGCCCATATGGGGAAATGGCACATGGGTCATGAGCCTTACTGGCCCGAACATCAGGGATTTGATATTAACATTGCCGGGGGTAGTTATCCAGGCCCTCCCAGCTATTTTTCACCTTACAAAAATGTTAAGTTGCCTGACGGTCCTGAAAAAGAATATATTACAGACCGACTGACCAATGAGGCTTTAAAATACATCGATTCGCATAAAGATACCACCTTTTACCTGAATTTGTGGCATTTCGCGGTTCATGCCCCTTATCAGGGACAAAAGGAGCTGATGAAGAAGTATGAGGAAAAGAAAGATCCGCGCGGGAAACAGGATAATGCGATCATGGGAGCGATGATCGAAAGCATGGATAAAAGCCTGGGACGCATCATTGACAAACTCGACGAACTCAAAATTGCTGAAAATACCATCATTATCTTTTTCTCCGATAATGGGGGCAATATGTACGATCTGATTGACGGTAAAACCGCAACGAACAATTTCCCGCTGAAAATGGGTAAAGGAAATATCCACGAAGGGGGAGTAAAGGTCCCCTGTATTGTTTCCTGGCCGGGTAAGATCAAGCAAAATATCAAATCTGATGAGGTGATCTGCAGTATCGATTTTTATCCTACATTACTCGATATTGCCGGTTTGCAGCCTCAAAAAAATCAGATCATCGACGGTGTAAGTCTGAGTCCCCTGCTCTTAAAGGGTAAATTATTGAAAAAGAGGGAGATTTATTGCCATTTTCCCCATTATATGCCGGCAACCGATAATTATCCGTCCACTTCGGTCCGGTCGGGCGACTGGAAACTGATCCGGGTTTATGGCGAAGGAAAGAACCGGGTTCCGGCTTTTGAGCTCTATAACCTGAAAAATGACATTGGAGAGACAAATAACCTTGCCTCCTCCAACCCTAAACTCGTGGCAAAACTGGACCATTTAATTGAGGATCATGTCAACAAAACACAGGGGATTTTCCCGAAGCTTAATCCGAAATATAAGGAGGAAACCCAGAGTCCGATGGGTAAGAAACCGGTTTTCCCGATTGAAAAATATCCGAGCTATTAAGGTGAGATTTATGTGATGGGAATAATTAAAGGTCATAACTTATCAATAATTCATTTGATATAGATTTAATTATGAAATATAAGAAACCCAATATACTTATTGTAATTTCTGATCAGCAGGGGATTGATACAATTGCGGCGTTTAAGGAATTTTTCAGTCATGAGGCCTATTTATGTCATTGGCTGAAGACCCCGAATTTCGACAGGATGGTGGCCGGAGGATACTCTTTTCTTGAGTCGAACAGCACAAATCCCGTGTGTTGCCCTGCCCGATCCTCCATTTTTACAGGGAGGTACAGCAATGAAACGGGTGTCACCTATAATAATGTGGGGATCGATAAAAAGGTCCCCAACATGGGGGAGTGGTTCGAAGCCAACTCAGATTATAACCGCATTTACTGTGGCAAATGGCACGCGGGCGGACAATGGAACTATCCCGATATTGAGGGCGTCAGGAAAATCCCGGGATTTGAAACAATCCCTGTCGGGGTAAGCGGAACGGGCGATTTGAATGATTTTCAGGTTTCGGGCGCCATGAAGGGTTATATCATGAATTATCGGGAGGAGAAACCGTTTCTGGCAGTGGCAGGGTTGATGAATCCACATGACATCTGCTATTGGACACCGCAACTATTTGGAGACAAGCTTGTTCCAAAATCGGATATTTTCGGATCCGGTAATTCTCTTCCACCTTTGCCCCCGAATTATAACTTTAATTTCGTCGATCCCTTTCCAAAACAACAGGTTAAATTTACCCCTGCCGAGTGGCAGAACTACCTTTACGATTATTGCAGGATGATTGAAAAACTCGATGCCGACCTGGGTCGTTTGCTCGATGCCGTTGATTCGAGGGAAGATGAAACACTGGTGATTTTTACTTCCGATCATGGCGAAGGTGCTGCCAGGCATCGCCGGGTTCAGAAATGGCATCCGTTTGAACAATCGGTCAGAGTTCCGTTCATAGCTTATATGCCTGGTCACATTAAAAGTAATTTTGTTGATCTGACTCATATAGTGTCGGGGATTGATATCATGACAACTGTTTGTGAATATGCCGGCATTCCTGCTCCTCCGAACTGTAATGGTCGAAGACTTAAAAATGTGCTCGAAGAGGGCACGACAACCGCAGTTATGGATTACGCTTTTTCGGAATTTCAGCACACAGGAAGAGTGGTCCGTAAAGGTGATTTTAAATATGTGAAGATCTACCGCTATTCGGGTATTCCTGATCAGCCGTTTGTCCGTCTTTCGGATGGAAAACCCGAGAAATTTCGACCCTGCGCCGGGAGCAGCCAATACGAGACATTGCCGGACAAATTGCTGTTCAACCTGAAATTAGATCCTTGGGAGTTAAATGATTTGTCAACGGATCCGGCTTTTACGGGAAAACTAAATGAATTGGACCTTCTTCTCGCTGAGGAGTGGGAGAAGAAGATTGAACCGGGAACACATTTTGACAGAAATTAAATCAGAACCATTCATGGAAACGCTACATAACAGAAGAGATTTTCTTAAAAAAGCTGGAGTTGTCACCGTTTTATCCCAACTTCCACTGTCAGGATGGTCAGAAGGATTCTCCTCCTTATTTGGAGCAGGTGTAAACCCTGCCGGAGAATTTTCGTTACAGAAACTGGAGAAACTTTTACCAACTTACCGGTTTCCTTTTATCGACCGGTTCTCAACAGGTTCGTTCACACTGGATTATTCACTTTATAATTTATATGGCAATAATGCCACAAATGCAGGTGAATTCCTATTGAATGCAGCTGTAAGCGGAGAAAAAATGAAGTTCAGATTTACTTCATCACGACTTGCCAATAGCGGAATAAAGGAATCGGGGCAGGTTTTTAAATTTTGGGTATCCGGCGATGTTGTTTGTGAAAACAATGTAACCCTGTCACCTGAAAAGTGGAGCGTCAAATCTAAAATTTCTCTTGCTGAAAACGGGGCACCATTTGGAGGTTCAGGTGTCGTTAATATCGGAGAAAATAAGAATGGTGTGGTCTTCCTCAAAGCAGGAAACAGAAAAATCAGAAAGCCGTTTGGCAATTTGGCCTTAAGTTGGAAATGGGGATTAATTGCTGTTGCGCAAAAGATGGCTGAAGATTCATTACCAGAGCTTCGTTTTGCCTTGTTGGATGAATTTGACGCCCTGTATCAGGTCCAAAAACTCAGATTCCGGAGAAAAACAGCTCTGAGTTGCGGAAACGACCGTGTGGTTGATTTCAAAGTCTTTGAATTGACCGGCGACGGAGTGCTTCCAACCGTTTATTGGGTTGACAATATGAACCGAACCTTATTCGTAATCTCTGGTATGGAGGCTTATGTTCTTAAAAATTAAGCGGTTATTTTTTTGCCGCTGATAGAATTATACTGTCTTATCGTTCATCGGATCTGGTTGCCAAGCGGCCAATCGGAAATCGTAAGTTGCTTAATCGGGACATATTTAAAAGTAATTGGGATATTTTTGAAAGACATTTATCCGTCATAGGTTTAAATTGCAAGGCTAAAATTAACTCTTTATCAGCGAGCTTAAATTCTATGAAAACTAAACCAATTATCCTGGCCATTTCGGGGATGTTTTTACTCTCTTCTGCAACGAAGAAAGCCGCGAAGCCAAACCTGGTGTTTATTTTCTCAGATCAGCAAACCTTCGATATGATGGGTTGTTACGGAAATAAACAGATCAAAACCCCACATCTGGATCAGTTTGCCAAACAAGGGGTGAGGTTCACCCACTGTTTTTCCAATTCACCGATTTGCACCCCTTTCCGCGGAATGTTGATGAGCGGTCAGCAAACCCTCTATAACGGCACATTTGTAAATGATAAACCGCTTGTACCGGGTCATGGGAAGAAGTTCGCAGAGGTGTTGCGCGATGCAGGTTATAACACCGCTTATATTGGGAAATGGCATATTCAGGGTGGCGACCGCAACCGCCCAATTCCCAGGGGAGAAATGCGTTATGGATTTGACGAACTGTTTGAAAGCAATAATTGCCATGTCGATTTTCGTGCCGGAAAATGTTTTTACTGGAACGAGGAGGGGCAGAAGGTCTTTTTCAATAAATGGGAGGTTTATGGACAAACCGATCAGGCGCTCGAATACCTGGATAGTCGCAAAGAGGCAACCAAACCTTTTGCGCTATTTGTCTCATGGCATCCACCGCACGACTGGGGTAAATTTAAGGGCGAAGATGGTTTGATGCATTACCAATATGATGCCCCGGAGGAATTGATGGCGATGTATAACCGCGACAGTATCCGGACCCGTCCCGGTATTGAAAACACACCCGATCACCGAAGGATGTTTCATGGTCAGATGGCGATGACCACAGGGGTGGATATTGCATTCGGACAGCTGATGGATAAACTCAGACAACTGAAACTCGACAAGAATACGATAGTTGTTTTCACGTCAGATCATGGCGATATGCTGGAATTTGACGATGCGATCTTTCCAAAACAATATCCCCATGATTACTCGTGCCACATTCCCTTTCTGATACGATGGCCGGGAAAAATTGATAAAGGCTCTACAACAGGATTATTATTCAGTGCGCTGGATATAATGCCATCTGTTTTGGGATTGATGGGACTCGAAGTTCCAACGGAGTGTCAGGGAAAAAATCTGGCGAATGCCATCCTGACTCATGATGAGAATGCAGTTGACTATGTTCCGATCTGGTTATATGAGGGGAAAGGTTTTCGTGGTGTTATTACGCGTGATTTTACCTTTTCAACTCAAAAAGGGGCTACAGCAGGTTCATTGCACAGTGTTTTGTTTGACCGTAAAAAAGACCCTTATCAGTTAACCAATCTCTTTGCCGACCCTAAAATGGCCCGGGTAAAGGAGAAACTCTGGAATCTCACTCAAGAATGGATGGCAAAATACAACGATCATTTCTGGGAACAGTCCGATTTTATGAAAGCTGCCTCCCAGGAACAATGGGATAATCCACCTTATATCAGACCGGTTGATATCCTGAAATAACTGAGGCTTTTGGCGATAAACCCTGGCTGAAAGGTTGCAGTCGGATTTAAATAGGTTGAAAAAGAATGGTCTGCAGAACATTTCATCAAAGTGAAATATGACAGAAATTATAAAATTTTAAAAAATGGCGATACGAATAGTTTTGTTTTTCATATTTATTCTGCTTGCGAATCATGCTACAAGCCAGATTTCTCCAAATCACAAGGGTGCGTTATTAAGTAATAAGGGGAGTGGAATTGCGGCAATTAAAGGTGATTTCTCCAATCCCCCCGTTCGGTATCGGATGCTTCAAATGAGTCATCAACCCAAACTGGACGGTACCCTCGACAGCCTGAAAAAGTACGGTTATGGCGGAGTGGTTTCAAATGTAGGCTTTGGAAACTACCTGCAAAGTGATAAGGAGTGGCAACTCTTTGAAGATTATCAGAAGCGTTGTAGTGAACTCGGACTCGGTTTCTGGCTCTATGATGAAAAAGGATATCCCAGCGGAAAGGCTGGCGGACTGACATTAAAGGAGCATCCCGAATATGAAACCATTGGAATAATCTGTTCAAGAACAGAGGGAATTGGGAAAATTACTCATCCAATCCCTTCTGGTAAAAGGTATTTTGATAACCCGGTATTCATTTGTGCAGCACCTGTAACCAATGGAAGGTATGATTTCTCAAAGATGATTGACCTGACAAAGAAGAACAAAAAAGGCGAAGATACCATTGAATGGCAGACACCCGATCAGCATCAGTGGGGTATACTCTCATTTCGCCTCAAAAGAATGTACGAAGGGACACATATTGTTACCAATGTTTCAGACACGGGCAGGTACATCAATATAATTGATCGGGAGGCGATTGCCCGGTTTATATATCTGACCCATGAAGCTTATAAAAGCCGAATGGGCGATGCCTTGCCGAAATCTGTTCATGCCGTTTTTACCGATGAACCCTCACTTATGACCTCTTATCTGAAAAATGATGATACCCTGCTTCCGGCTATCCCCTGGAGCCGTACATTCAGAGATGAGTTCAAGGCAAAGTATGGCTATGATATTGTGACTTCACTTCCTTATCTTTTCGAAGACGGCGGAGAGAAAACAGTCTATAAGCGATTGGATTATTGGAGTTTCGTATCCAGTCTCATAGAAGAAAACTATTACGGACAAATTCAAAACTGGTGTCATGCCAATGGTCCTGCAGCCTCAGGACATGGTTTGCTGGAAGAGAGTTTGTACTGGCACACAGTATACGAGGGTAATTTATTCAGAGACCTGAGGCGCATGGACCTTCCTGGTCTGGATATGCTCACTTCTGATCCTATGGCGTTGGCACACTCTTCTCAGATTCCTGTTCCCAAGTTTGTAAGCTCAGTTACTCACATGACCGGGAAATGGGAAAATATGAGTGAAACATCTGCTCATCAGCAGAGAGCTGCAAAAATTCCTGTTTCATTCGCGATGCGACTGGGCACGATCGGATATCAGTATGCGCTGGGTCTTACACGCGTCACCTCTTATTATGGCTATAATGAATTTACTGATTCCGAGAGGACAATTTTCAACGATTATATTGGAAGATTAGGACTGACACTGACCTACGGAAAACATAAGGCTGATGTGGCGGTTTATTATCCCATTCAGACCATGTGGGGGAGCATCACCCCAACCCGGAAGACAACTTGGGAACCACCCGACCCAAGGCGTACGGAATCTGTTCCGGCTAAAACAATCCGAAATCAGGGACTATACCTGACCACCCATATAATCTCTTATGCTCCTGATTTGCCCGATGCACAGCGGGTTGATGCGGCATTCGGCGAAGTTTCGCGGGAATTGCTGGCCAATCAGATTGATTTCGATTACATGGATGACCAGGCACTATCAGAAGCAACCCTTCAAAATGGGAAATTACTGATGAATGGAGAAGCATTCAGTTGTCTTATATTACCTGAATCAAAGATTATCCCACTTTCAACCTACAAGAAAATTGCCGGTTTTATCTCTGCCGGGGGATCGGTTGTAGTCCTTGGAAAACTGCCACAAGTGGGGTTGAATGAGCAGGAAACAAAAAGTGTCCTCCGTATTTCAGACCAGCTAAGTAAATCTAAAAAGGTGAAGATTATAGGTGCTATTCCTGAAATTCAAAATGCAGTGAGCGTTTTTGTCAACCCTGATCTGAAACTGGACATCCCCTGCCGTGAATTGTTCTATAATCATCGGAACGATGATAAAACAGCTATTTATTACCTGATTAATCTCTCGGATCAACTTGTTGAGAGAACGATCACCTTTAGGGCTACAGGAAATTTGGAAAGCTGGAATCCGTTAAACGGGGAGATATCACCACTGTCTGTTACCCGAAAAGGTTCGAATACCTCCTTGAAGATCCAACTGGAGCCATTTGAGTCTAAGATAATGGTTTTCAAAAATTAAAGCTTGAATATTCATAAAAACAACTAATAAATATACCGATGAGATTATTAAAACCAACTTTAGAGCTCTCCTGGCTGATTGTTTTCGCAATCTTTACTTTAACCTCAGACTATGGCTTTGCTCAGTCAAAAGGCACCTTCCTTGAGTTGGATGCAACAAAAATGAATCAGCTTAAAGCAGAATTGTTGCCCAATGGTGCATGGCAAATGGAAACATCCGGCAAGGATCCATGGATCTATACCCGACCTTTAAAACAGGGAATCAGCAGCGACTCTAAAATATTGTCATTCGAGTACTTCAGTCCCAAGGGGCTTGACCACCTTCAGATCTATTTTGGTCCCGAAATCAGCCAGGAAAACTCGAAACTGGTCCGGCGAATCGGACTTGCGGAAGGTTGGGTGGGCTATACCATCGACCTGAGCAAGGAGATGAAAAGTTGGGGTAAAACCGGCGACTGGCTTCGTCTCGATTTTGGAAGCCGCCCTAATGTGAACATTCAAATCCGCAAGCTTCAACTCCGACCAATGACTGTAAGGGAAAAAGAGCTGGTTGCCAACAGGGAGGCGAAAGTGAAACGGGAAGCAGAAATGGAGGCTCGGCTAAAAGCTTATCTGTCTACCCCATATTTATCAAAAATTACCAATGTGGAAGTTAAGGATTCAAAAATTTCTGTTGAGGGAAAAATTGCATCCTCCGGTCAGGTTTATCTTTGCGAAGTAGCCCCTTACCAGGATGTTACCGAACAAACCAATTTTGAAACAGCTATCCTGCTCACATCCAAAAAATTCGACAAGGAAATCGACCGGTTTGTCACCAGGAACGGCTTCAACTACGACCGGCTACTTTCGAAATGGGTACTTGCCGAAAAGGGGGAGAAAGGTTATAAATTGATCTCTCATGCCCGTTATCCCGATGAAATAAAAGCCATGTATAACTATCCAAAGGAGGTGGCCAAAAGCAGGAAAGGTTTGGGCGGATTCAGCACCGGTCGTGGTCATGTTGAGGATCTTGAAGAACTCAATATTACAAGCGCAACTGTAAATATCTGGTTTTCGAGGTTTATGTTTATTACGCCCGGAGCGGGGAGGATTGAACACGTTTATAATGGTAAATCCTACTATTTCAGAGAGAAGGAGATTGCCATGTTTGATTCCACCTTCAGGACAACTGCCCGAAAAGGGATCATAACTGCGGCAATTTTATTGGTTGATAAGGCAGAATCGTGCCCCGATCGTGAAATCGGGCGGCTTTTACAACATCCAGATATGGATCCGGCAGGAATTTATAGTATGCCAAATATGACCAATCCGGCCAGTGTCGATTGTTATGCTGCGGCTCTCGATTTCCTGGCCAGCCGTTACAGCCGTGCTGACAATAAGTATGGCAGGTGCAACCATTGGATTATGCACAATGAGGTCGATGCGGGTTGGGAATGGACGAATATGGGAGAAAAGTGTGCTAGCATTTTTATGGATACCTATATCAAATCGATGCGCCTGTGTTATGCCATCGCCCGGAAGTACAACCCTAATTCCGAAGTGTTTGTCTCACTGACACATTACTGGGCCTGGACTTCCCATCCGCGCTTTTACCCGTCAAAAGATCTTATGGAGATTTTGATTCAATACACCAAAGCTGAAGGTGATTTCCAGTGGTCCGTAGCTCAGCATCCCTATCCGCAATCGTTGATGGAACCAAAAACATGGCTCGACAAACAGGTTGATTTTACATTTAACTCACCATTGATCACATTTGCAAACCTTGAAGTACTCAATGCCTGGATTAAGTTGCCTGAGGTTCTTTACAAGGGAAAAATCAAACGAACCCTTTGGCTTTCGGAAAATGGGACCAACTCGAAAACCTATTCCGAACAGGATCTGAAGGAACAGGCTGCAGGCTTTGCCTTTACCTGGAAAAAGATGGAAAAACTCGATGGAATTGATGGTTTTCAATGGCATAACTGGTTCGACAGTAGGGGAGAGGGGGGACTTCGGATCGGACTCCGCCGTTTCCCTGATGATGAAAAAGATCCGGGTGGTGCAAAACCTGTCTGGTATGTTTTTAAAGCGGCAGATTCCCCGAATGAAAATGCTGTATTTGATCAGTATAAAGAAATCATTGGTATAAAGGACTGGAAAGAAACCAGGTATACAGGTGTAATCGGGAAGTAAATGATGGTAAAAATTAATTTGAGATTTTATGAAATTGACTTAAAATTATTTCATCTGGTCTTCTTTCTTGCTCTTTTATTGACTGTTAAAACCAGGGCAGAAGAGTTACCCCGTGGTTCTACTGAAAACTGTTTGTATATATTGCCTATTTTTGAAACCATACGGGTTCCCGGGGCTTTGACCTACGAGGCGAAGCGGACACAATTTCTGAAAATGAAGCAACAGCTGGGGAATGGAAATCTATACCATCGCCTTGGATTTTCATTTATTTATGGTCCCAATGCTGATGCCGCGGTTAGAGAAGATTGTGCACTGGCTCAGGAATATGGCGTTCATCTTGGATTGATATTTGCCCTTCAGTCCCACACCCGCGACGATTTAAGGGCAGTGGCAGCGAAAGATCTCCGGCTTTTCCAGTGGCGTAAGGATGGAAACGACTGGAAGGGATCTTTTACCAGTACCGGTACCGTTGAGGTGCCGGAGGATCAACGTGACTACAAGATTCCAACCCCTTCGCGTTATGCAACTCCTTTACGTGAGTACAATGCACTTCAGGTCGTTTCCTGGGCTGAGTCTGTTAAGAAGTTGATGGCCGATTACCCGGGAGTGGTAACCTGCATTAATGGACCCATTGAGGAGGAATTGGCTATTGGTGGGATGAATAATCAGGATAAACTGGCAGATTACAGCCCTTTTGCCATTACAGAATTCCGCGATTGGCTTCGTCACTCCGGGCTATACGATGCATCTTCCGGAAAATTTGCGGGCGAAGGGGCATCAAAGCTGCTAATAGGTGATCTTATTGACTTCAACGGAACTATACGAAGTCAGTTTTATGATGATCCAACCCCGGAAGATAACAACGGTACCGGGGTCAGTTTTAATCAGTTTTTTGGAACAAACTTTAAAACATGGAGCTTGCGCTACTGGGATCTGAATATCTATCCCGATGCGATAACCGATGAATATTTTGATTGTACACCGGAAGCAGGAACCGGATTTTGCCCGGGGGGATTTGATGCGCCACGGATTTTAGATGGTAGTTCAAAGTTTTGGAAGACATGGAGTTATGATATTCCTGATCAGGGTGGTATCTATCCGGCCGGAAATCCGGCAACACCAGCATATGGTTTTCGTCAAAATCTGACGCGTAATTTTGTCAGGGATCTCTTTGAGGTTGTTGCCTCCACGGGCCTTCCCCGCGAAATCATGTACGCTCACCAAATACCTGGTGAAACCCTTGGAAATTTCACAGGTGAAGGTCCCCGAAACAGAAGTTCTGCATCGACAATCTGGTCCGGCTTTCTTGAGAAATCTAAAAATGTTGGAATAACCCGCTTTGGCGATGTCAATCCTGCTTTAATGACTCAATATGCCAATGACTGGGGGATTTTTGAATGGCATACTGCACCAAATGCAGATCCTGATAATCAGGCGTTATACACCATCAGTTTAAATGCCCTTAATAATTATTACCAACATAAAGTACACACCCTCTTTCCGGGTTGGTGGGAAATTCAAGCACCTGACATCAATTCAATCTTCCCGCTGAACGATTCAAAATTTGCCGACGCCATCAAAGATTTTATGCAGGCACGGGCTGAGGTGCCTTATCATTTGCAGGGAGCAACTCACGATTACTCCCCTCCACGCGTAACAGGGATAGCCGGATTTATTGATGAAAATAAGTTGCTTACCGTAAATTGGAGTAGTCGGATCTGGCAGGATTTGGTCCAGAAATGGGGTGACTGGAGCCAGTTTGCCAATTTTGAGGTGCAAATAAGTGCGGATGGCACAAATTGGTCTGTATCAGAAAAAACATTCGTCCCTAACCTCACTAAAAATATACAGGAGACAACCTGCAAGGTTCGGGTTCGTGCAATTTCAAAGATGGGGTTAATAGGCGAATGGAGCGATATTATTACGATTACAGCTCAACCTGATGGTACTCCGTTATTGATAACCCCTGAGTTGAGCGTTTTATTCGCAGATCCCATGATCAGTAATAAGGTTACCATCTCAGTTGGCGATCCATCCCGAAAATTAGAAGCCGGTTCATTGGTTGTTTCGATCAGCGGCGAAGGGAAAGTTTTGAATACTGTTCCTGAGAATATTGGTGCAATTGAGAAGTTCTGGCCAATGAATTCATTGAATGAATTAACAGGAATTTACCGCCTTGACAGCCCAAAAAGTGACGAGGGATTGTTCAGTGCGACCGTATCACCGGTGACCCCCATCGACCCCTATTTTTCATTCACAGGAAGCAGTCTAAACGGATCACTGCTTCCATATATTTCTTTACGATTATATTCTGATATAGCATCCAATGGTCAGATATTCTGGTTTATAAATGGAGGAAATAAATCTGTTTCCTTTCCAGTTTTGAAGGGATGGAATATTTATACTTTTAGCAATCTACCCGATTGGATCGCCCAAAGCGCTATTAATTCCGTTAGGCTAGATCCGGGTACTACGGCCTCAGCAAAAATAATGGTTGACTGGTTTGCCATAAGTTCTCAGCCAATATCCTCAAACCTGGCCCCCTCTTTCATCATTAATGGCAACCAGGCGACACTGATTACCAGCCCAACGTCAATTCCGGGAAGTTATACAGTAAATGCATCAATAAACAAGCTCACAGCATCAACAACCGTACAAACTCTGGCGACAAACCAAAAACCTCTCGTTTCAATTCTCTCACCAGCTAAAGATACGACGGTGGTATCAGGTGCCAAAATAAGGTTGCTTTCCACTGCCAGTGATTCGGACGGAAAGGTGAGTTCAGTCAACTTTTTGGCAAACAATTTGTTAATTCAGAAAGTGTTAATCGCTCCATACCAGCTTGATTGGTCGCCTGGTTCAGCTGGTAATTACCAGGTCGAGGCGGAAGCTTTTGATAATTCGGGTGAAAGTACGCGCAGTGCAATTACAAACATCAGGGTGGTGGAATCCAAACCCTTTTCCGGAACGAATCCATCCGTTCCCGGATTGATTGAAGCTGAGGATTATGATATTGGAGGTGAAGCTATTTCATTTCACGATACGGATCCGGCCAATCGCGGCGCAATGTATCGAACAGATCCGGTGGATATTTTAAAAAAAGCGGATAATACCCATGGCTATTTCATCAGCTGGACCGATGTTGGAGAATGGCTGACTTATACCGTCGATGTCAAAAAGGGGGCCAAAATGGATATCAATCTTTTAATTTCATCCAAATTGGGAGGAGGGGAGATCCACCTTGAATTAAATGGAAAACCATTGACCAACCTTCAGGTTATTACAGCCACGGGCGATGATCAGCAATTTAAAACGGTCTCTTTTAAGGACATTTACCTCCAGCCAGGTATTCAGAAGATAAAAGTAGTGATCGACAAAGGGGGAATTGGAATAGATTATTTGGAGATCGCTGAGCGTGTGGTGACAAGCTCCAAAGATCTTGTCCAGGCACCCACCAACTTCCTCTTTCCTAATCCCGCCTATGAAAACGTAACCATCCGTGTAAATACAAATGATAAAATGGTTGTGAGAATCGTTGCACTAAATGGTCAACTAGAAAGACTATACCAGCTTACACCTGGTAATGAAAAGTCGATTTCTTTGTCCGGCTTGTCAAAGGGGATCTATATGGTATGGGTTATCTGCGGAAGACAGATATTCCAGAATAAATTGATAAAACTTTAAATACAAATTATACAAATGAACTTTTTCAAACGTCTCATTCGGGTTCTTTCACTTACCCTGTTTTTTTCTTTCCTATTCCTTGTAAACTCCTTTGCGCTGAAAACCGATTTAAAACCGGTTAATCTGCGGACAGAATATAAATCTGATCCCGTGACAGATTCCTCCAGGCCCCGCCTGAGCTGGGAATTAAATTCGGATACAAGAGGTCAGATGCAATTGGCTTATCAGATCATGGTGGCCTCATCTCCTGAACTACTTGCCGCCGGAAAAGCAGATCTCTGGAATTCGGAGAAAATTGCGGGCAATACCACCAATCAGGTCGAATATGCCGGAAAACCACTTCAATCACGGGCCTCTTGTTTCTGGAGAGTCCGGAGTTGGGATAAAAACGGAATACCCGGTGAATGGAGCAAAACTGCCCGGTGGGAAATTGGTCTGCTCAGTAAAGCTGACTGGAAGGCCGCCTGGATTGGAAATGATCTTACCGCTTTGGGGAAAGGGAAAACTTATCATTTGCCACCGTCACCTTTTTTTAGAAAAGAGGTGGTTTTAAAACAAAATATTAAAAAAGCGAGATTATATGTTACTGCTCTTGGCTTGTATGAATTCCAGATCAATGGAAGACGGATTGGAAACGATTGGTTTACACCTGGTTGGACCGACTATAATAAAAGGGTTTATTACCAGACTTATGATGTTACCTCAGATTTAAAGGCGGGTAAAAATGGTTTTGGGGCAATCCTTGCCGATGGGTGGTATGCCGGTTATCTGGGTTATGCACTTCTGATCGGGAATCCGGTAGTCAGAGGATTTTATGGAAAAACACCCCTCTTAAAGGCACAGATTGAAGTGGAATATGTTGATGGTGAAACGTCAGTTATAGCTACCGATCCTTCGTGGAGAACAAATCATGGGCCAATTGTTGAGGCTGATATCTTAAATGGAGCAACTTATAATGCCAATCTTGAATTTGATCATTGGAGCACTCCTGGTTTTGACGATTCAAAATGGAAAAATAGTGTTGTTTATCCAGACAAACCAGAACGTAAAATTGAAGAATATCCGGGAAATCCGGTTCAGGTTTATACCGAACTGAAAGCAAAGAGTGTTAAACCCCGAGAAGGAGGGAACTATATTTTTGATTTAGGACAAAATTTTGCTGGTGTGGTCCGGTTAAAGGTTAAAGGAGCCAAAGGCGATACAATCCGGATAAAATACGGAGAGGTCTTATTCCCGAATGGTGGTCTGATGACCGAAAATCTGAGAAGAGCCAGGGCTACTGACACTTATGTTATGAATGGAAATCCTTTAGGTGAGACCTGGACCCCCATGTTTACTTACCATGGGTTTCAATATGTCGAAGTTTCAGGATTAAAGGCGTCACCTTCGACAGATGCCATCACAGGCATCGTCTTAAGCTCTGCCACCCCAGAGGCGGGTACATTTGAAACAGACAATAAAATGGTTAATCAACTCTGTCATAACATTGTATGGACTCAGCGTTCCAATTATTTTGAGGTGCCCACCGATTGTCCGCAGCGCGACGAACGGTTGGGTTGGACAGGTGATGCACAAGCCTATGTTCAGTCAGCAACTTTCAATAACGATATCAGTGCGTTTTTCAATAAATGGCTGGTCGATCTAAATGATGCTCAGCGTACAGATAACTCTTATCCCCTGTATGCTCCTGCACCTAATGTCCGAAATACCGATACCTGGTCGCCAGGATGGTCTGAGGCTGGAATAGTTTGTCCTTACACTATATTTAAATCCTATGGCGACACAAGAATGATTCGTCAGTTTTGGCCAAACATGGTTGCCTATATGAAATTTCTGGAAAATAAAACGAATGGCACATTTGTATTCAAAGAGGGTAGTCTGGAAGATATTTCACCCAAAGGTGGATATGGCGATTGGCTTTCAGTAGGCAAGAAAACACCTCCAGATCTGCTGGCATCCATCTACTTCGCATGGTGCGCTTCGATGATGCAGGAAATGGCTATTGCTATTGATAATAAAACAGATGCTAAATTTTTCGAATCGCTTTTCATCAAAGCAAAAGTCGCATTTTCAAATCATTATACAGATGGCTTAGGACGTTTCAAGACCAATGCCGCAGCTTATGGAAAAGGAGAAGGCTATGTCGATGGCAACCTGGGTTTTGAGGGGCATACCCAAACGGCTTATGCAAATGCCATCTATATGAAAATACTTAATCCTGCTTTTGTGAACAAAGCAGGGAGCTTCCTGACAGAACTAATCCAAAGCAACGGAGGCAAACTTTCAACAGGCTTTTTAGGCGTAAAACCTTTATTGCCATCGTTATCGGCTACAGGTCACGGCGATCAGGCCTATCGGTTATTGCTCAGTACTGAATATCCATCATGGGGTTTTGAGGTAGTGAATGGGGCCACAACGATTTGGGAGCGGTGGAACAGTTACATCAAGGGTAAAGGATTTGAAAATAATGCCGGAATGAATTCCTTTAATCACTACGCCTTTGGATCAGTAAACGAATGGATGTTTGGAAATATGGCCGGAATTAAGGTAGATCAGGCAGGATACCGGACATTTACAATTAAACCTGAAATAGCTCCGTCGGGTATAAATTATGTGAGAGCCACTTATCATTCAATTAATGGCGAAATTGTTTCATCATGGAAAAGGGAGGGAAACAAGATAAGTCTGCAGGTTTCTGTCCCGGTAAACACAAAAGCAAATGTGTTTATTCCAGCTTCAGATCAGGAACGGATATTGGAAAAAAACAGATCATTGAAAAGCAATGCAGATATAAAAGTAAAGGGTTTCAAAGATGGTTACCTGAATCTGGAAATGGGTTCTGGCAATTATTTTTTCACTTCAGCGGATTAAGAAAAAAGATGTATATTTCGAGGAATCTTTAGATGTCTTTGTGGACACTCATAATCAACGATATGAATTTAAGTGATGTTTGAAGATATCCCGTTTTATTAATTCTAAACCTGAATTTTTACGATGCCGATTAAAATCAAAAATGGTTTTATTCAATTTAAAAGTATCTGCTTTTCTTTTGTGTCTGTAATCCTGACTTGTAGTATTTGTTACGGTTACTCAGGATTGCAGTTAACAAATATCTCTGTTAAAGATGGTTTGTCAAATCTGAATACCACAGGTATAGTCCAGGATCGGCTGGGCTATATCTGGATTGCGACAATGAGGGGGCTGAACCGCTACAACGGAAGTGAGTTCACCCATTATTATTATAACCCCAAAGATTCCACCTCGATCAATTCGAACCATGTAAATGCCCTTCTGACTTCAGAAAAAGGATTGATTTATGTTGGCTCGACAAACGGTCTCAATATCTACAATCAGAAACTGGATATTTTTGAGAATCCATTTCCTGTGGGCTTTAAAAACCTTTCCGTTTTGTCTTTAGCCGAGAAAAACGGATTTATTTATGTGGGCACAATTACAGGCATCTACCGTTTTAAATCGGGAGAGAAGGAACTTGAACGGATAGGGAAAAACTGGGTTGGCCAGCGCTATTTAAACAAGCTTTTTTTCGACCGATCTGAAAAATTGTGGTGTTGTTTCGACAATAATGCCGGGATTGCGTGTTATGATGAGCAAAAGGATTTTTTTGATTTTTTCACTTTGCCTATTATTCCTGGTTTGCAGGCTAAGAATTCGGTCAAATCGATATTTCAGGTCTCGGATGATTTGCTGTTGTTATCCACTAAATATGGCGTTTCGTATTTCAATATTAAAGCAAAGAAATTTGTAAATCCTTCTGAATTTGAAACTTTAAGTAAGGGGCTCTACGGAATTGAAACTCGTTTCATCCTTGAGAAAGAGCCCTTTATCTATTGGATAGGCACCTATCGATCTGGTATTTATGTGTATGATAAATCAAGAAATACTTTGAAAGGACATTTCTTAAGTGATGTTTCATCCGAAATTCATTCAAATACTTACCTTGAAAGTTTTACCGATCGCTCCGGTAATATTTGGCTGGCTTCATTCGATGCAGGACTGGACGTTTGTTTTAAACAGGCCAAAAATTTCAATTTTGATCCGTTTCTGAATCAGATCACTAAAAACAAATTTATAACCGGTATTTCCCAGGATAAAAACAATAAACTGGTCATTGCAACGCGTGAAAACGGATTTTTTGTATATGATGCTGTAAATAAGACATCTCAGAACTATAATCAGCAAAACAGTGGGTTAAGTTATCCTTATATTCGAAGTGTTTTCGTCGATTCGCTCAACCATTATTGGATTGGACATCACTACGGACTTCAGCTATTTTATCCTGAAAGCAAAATATTTAAATCGCTGCCGGTACCTGAACCCAATAATGGTGTCGTTACTATTTTACAGGTTGATAAGCAGATATTTGTAGGAACTGACCGGCAAGGTCTACTCATCTTTGATTTGGATGGAAAGTTACTGAAACAGATTGATTCATTAGGTGACAATATTACTAAAATCATCAGACTTCAGAAAGGTAAAGTCTTATTCAGCAGTTTTAGCAAGGGTAATTTTATGCTCGATGTCAATACTCTGGAAATTAATAAATTGGAAGGGGTGCATCAGGAGATTCCTCAGGGGAGTGATAATGCAATTACATTACACTGTCAGGATGGAGAGCATCTTTGGCTTGGAACCTATAATTACGGTCTGTTTTGCTATAATCTAATTACGAAGGAATTCAAAAATTTAAGCGTTTCAGAAGGATTGCCAAGTAGTGATATTGTTGGTATTGAGGAGGATGGGAATGCAAATCTTTGGCTGAGTACTTCCTATGGATTGGCCAGGTTCAATACTTCTGAAAATAAAGTTCAGACGTTTTTTATTAATGAGGGGATAAATAACTATCAATTCCACGAAAAGTCTTCTTTTAAAGGTAAAGACGGTGTTATTTATTTTGGTGGTAATTCGGGTCTGACTTATTTTGTGCCCTCTGAGATGGTCTCAAAGAGTGCAGAATCACCTGAGATTATTCTCGAGAAATTATTCCTGCTAAATAAACTTGTTGTTCCCGGAGCGCAAAACAGTATTCTAAAACAGGCGCTTCCTTATACCCGTGAAATTACCCTGACTTATAAGGACAAACTTTTTAGTATTGATTATGTAGGGCTCGATTACCTGTCGTCGGGAACTTTGCAATATTATTATATGCTGGATGGATTCGACAAGGAATGGTATAATGTTGGAAATCAGCGTAGGGTCACCTATTCTAATCTTTCGAGAGGAACATATATCTTCAAAGTTAAAGCGAAAAACAGATCAGGAGATTGGGCCAGAAATCAGGCAGAGTTAATTATTCATGTTCATCCGGCCCCTTGGTTTTCATATTTAGCCTGGGCACTCTACATCAGTATTATAGCGGGAATTACCTTTTTCATTTTCAGGCTGCGAATAAAAACCTATATTTATAAGAAAAATCTTGAAAATGAGCATTATGAGCATTTAAGGGAACGCGAAATCAACGGAATGAAACAGAAATTTTTCACCAATATTTCGCATGAACTTCGTACCCCGCTTACCCTGATCTACGGTTTGGTAACCCAACTCTCACAGCAGGAGAAGCTAAGTCCAAAATTAAGGGAATATGTTCAAAGTCTTGATATTAACGTAAACCGACTTTTAAAACTGATTAATCAATTGCTGACTTTCAAAAAGATAGATAGCGAGTCGCTTGCACTATGGCTTGAAAATGGAAATATTAATGAATCAATCCGGAAAATAGTTGAGCTTTTCAGCCTTTACGCCAGAGAAAAAGAGATAGAAATCGACGTTCTGGAGGAGAACAGTTTTATTTTGTGGTTTGACCACGATAAGCTGGAAAAAATATTAAGTAATTTACTCTCAAACGCAATCAAACACTCTGTAAAAGGGGGGCGAATTGAGGTTGTTATAAAAAAATTAAGGGAGGATCAGGCAATTCCCTTATATAACCTCAGCCTTGGGCAGCAGGTAACTGATTATGTCGAAATTTCAATTACTGATAATGGCGCAGGAATTGATAAAAAGGAGTGGGATACTATTTTTGACCGCTATAAACAAGTTGAATCTGAAGGGCGATTGCAGCCCGATTATTCCGGAACTGGTATTGGTCTTAATTTTACCAAATCGCTGGTCGAACTTCACAAGGGAAAGATCAGAATGGAAAGTAAGATAGACCATGGCTCAACTTTTTCTTTTATTTTGCCTTACGATCGTTCTGTATTCGAAACACACGATTTTGCCAACCCAGGGGTTGTCACTGAACAAAAGATTCCGGAAAAAAGTTCGCTTCTTCATTCCTCTGAAACTTTCAAGGAATTGGCAATTCAGGCTCATTTCGAAAAAACGCTTCTCGTTGTAGAGGATGACCCACATCTGAATACTTTTCTGGTTAACAGTTTAAAGAATTACTTTAAAATAATCACTGCACATGACGGGGAGATTGGATTGAAAATGATTCACCATCATCTTCCTGAGATTGTAATTTCTGACATCATGATGCCAAAAATGGATGGATATGAGTTGACTAAAAGGATTAAGGAGAATAAGGAACTTTGCCACATCCCTGTGATTCTGTTAACTGCGAAGAGTGAAACTTCAAGTCAGATTGAAGGAATGCAGTCGGGCGCCGATTTTTATATTGCCAAACCTTTTGATCTGAATTTTCTCCTGGCGGCTATCGACAGCCAATTGAAAAACCGCCAAAGGATTCAGGAGATGTTTTTTAAGGGGATGATCCCAAGTCCCGATAAGATGGAAATTAATAAGTTGGATATTAATTTTCTCTCCAGACTAAATTCCATTATTGAAAAGGAGTTGTCAAATACTGATCTGGATATCTCGTTACTTGCCAGCAGACTAAATATGGGAAGATCGAGTTTTTACCGTAAATTTTTAAGTCTGACCAGCCTTTCACCTGTAGCTTATATTCGTAAATTCAGAATAAACAAGTCAATCGAACTGATGGCTTCTGGTAAATATTCACTCAGTGAGATCAGCGACCTGACGGGGTTTAGCTCTCAATCCTATTTCAGTACGGCTTTCCGACAGGAAAAAGGGGTAACTCCTACCGAGTTTATGGGCGCTCAACAGCAATCAAAAGGTTAATCTATTTGACTTAAAAACCTATCATTGGGGTTTCCCCCCTATCATTAGGGTTTCCCCCCTCGAAAACCCTAAATACCCACTCGCAAAAAAGAAGTGTAAATCTTCCATGGTTCCATACAGCATGTTTGGATCAGGGATCTCATTTTTTACATTTAGTCGATATTGATTCATCCGATATAAAATTAAAAAAGCTGATCAAATATTTAAAACCGATGATTTTGGAATGATTTCTAAAATATGTGAAACAAAACTGAAAAAAAATGATGGGCTAATTATTGAATTTTGAAAGGATTATTAACCAACAAATCTCATTTTATGAAAAAACACCAGCTCGCATTACCGATTGCATTAAATGAATATTGAACACCTCAGTTAAATTAATCTAAGAAACATGAAAAATTGTAAAACATTTAATTTTAATCTAATTTGCTTATGAACAGAACTAAAGTCAGGCTTTGGCAAAAAGTGCTTTTATTTTGTGCGTTGCTGTTGATGACTCAGCACCTATTTTCGCAGATAAAAGGTAAAGTGTCAGATGCAAACGGGGCACCAATCCCCGGAGTAACAATTCTTGAGAAAGGGACTACCAATGGTGTTATTTCCGATGCTAATGGAAATTTCCAAATTAAATTGCAAAATGAAAAAGGCGCAGTTTTATCCTTCACTTTTATCGGAATGGAATCGCAGGATATTCCTGTTGCAGGAAAAACTTCTCTCAATGTTAAGCTAAAAGAGACCACAACAGCGATTGATGAAGTTGTCATCGTTGGTTATGGAGAACAGAAAAAGGCAACCGTAACTGGGGCGATCTCTTCTGTAACTTCTAAGGATCTGATTAAATCACCTACGGGGAGTTTGACTACCGCCCTGGAAGGAAGATTACCGGGATTGATTACAATACAACGGTCAGGTCAACCCGGAGCAGAATCGCCTACCTTGCGTATTCGTGGAGTAAGTACCTTAAATGGTGCCGATCCTTTAGTAATTGTCGATGGTATTGAACGTGCTTCAGGTTATGTTCCTTCAGGCGAGAGTGCCGGTGGAGGGGGAATCAGTGGTTTTGAGCAGATCAATCCCAATGATATTGAAACCATTTCAATTCTAAAGGATGCCTCTTCAACCGCAGTCTATGGTGTAAGAGGTGCAAATGGAGTTATTATCATAACAACAAAGAAGGGAATTTTAGGGAAGCCAAAGATCCTTGCATCTGGAAACTATGGAATGTCGACTCCTATTCGTTTGCGCAACAATGTATCCTCCTATGATTGGGGAAAATATGTCAACGAAGGGAATGCCAATGATGGAATCGCCCCGGCAATGACCAACGAAAAACTTCAGCATTTTCTTACCGGTGATAGTCCGATATTATATCCAAGTATTAATTATGCTGACTATATATTAAAACAATTTGCTCCGCGACAGAACTACAATGTAAGTATGAACGGAGGAACAGATAAAGTGAAATATTTTGTATCGGTAGGTTATCTGAAAGAAGGGGGTCAGATCAAGGACCTGGGTTATGGATTTGATCCTAACTACCATTATAACCGATTAAATCTCCGCTCTAATTTAGATTTTAATTTCACCGACAACCTTAGTGGAAGTGTAAATATTGATGCACGTGAAGAAAATCGTGGTGGCCCAAATGCTCCTTATGATGCGGCATTTTTCTGGAAATTGTCTCAGGCAGCCCCCTATCTTTCACCGGGATTTGTTGACGGAAAATATATTGTCTCTGCAACCTCGAGCGAAACCCCAATTATGCAATGGATACTGGGGGGAGGAAATTATCGCTCCCTTCAAACAACGATCAACACGGTGTTCTCCTTAAAAGAGAAACTTGATTTTGTTACTAAAGGGTTGTACGCTCAGGGTAAATTCTCATATGACAGCTGGTACATTGAAAAATATACACGTACCAAAACTTATGCAACCTATACCCCTGTTGATGTTAACGGAACGATCTATTATAAGCAATCAGGTGCCGATAGCCAATTGTCTTATACCATGGATGCCGATAATCAGGCTAATAAAAGGAGAAAAAACTACCTTGAGTTATCTCTTAACTATGCCCGAACTTTTGGCGATCACAGCATTACCGCCTTGGCACTTTACAATCAGTCGAAGAGCTATTTTTCTGAATCGCAATATCGCGATATTCCAAGGGCCTATCTTGGAGTGGTCTCCAGGATCACTTACAGCTACCTTAACCGGTACCTCGCGGAGTTTAACTTCGGGTTAAATGGCTCTGAGAATTTCCCGAAAGGAAACGGAAAACGATTTGGTAAGTTCCCTGCCCTTTCATTGGGATGGGTTGCGTCTCAGGAGGCCTTTATGAAGAACCTTCAATTTATTTCTCATTTGAAATTAAGGGGTTCGTATGGTTCAGTAGGAAATGATCAAATTGGGGGCCAACGCTTTTTATATGTATCAGGATCATTTGCTTCTATACCGGGTGGATATACCAACTATCTGGGCGATGCAACTTCTACCCAAAGTTTTCTGGGGCTGCAGGAAGGGCGAATGGCGAATCAGGATATTACCTGGGAGGTAGCTAAAAAAGCAAATCTCGGTCTTGAAACAAAATTCTTTAAAGACCAGTTGATATTTAATATTGATTTGTTTCAGGAGAAACGTAGTAATATTTTGACTTATCTGGCAACTATTCCATGGATGATGATGCCTAATATGCAGTATGGATCAACCGGTTGGGCAACAGGAAGTATTGCTCCTCCGTCCAACTATGCAAAAGTTGAAAACAAAGGTTATGAGATTGAAGTTGGCTGGGATTCCAAAATAGGGAGTTTAGGATATAACGTCAGGGCTTCACTTACCCATGCCGAAAATAAAAGAACCTTAATCTCGGAGGCAACCCAATATTATCCCTGGCTTTATCAGCAGGGGCTAAGCATCGGCCAGTATGTTGGATTTATTGCTGAGGGTTATTATGACACCTTTGGTCAGATTCACGACATCAATACCGCCTACTCAACCTTTGGCAAAAACCAGATTCCCGGTGATATCAAATACAAAGATATTAACGGTGATATGAAAATCGATGCAAATGATGTTGTTCCAATTGGTTATTCAAATACTCCAAGGAAAACCTTCAGCCTGAGTCTTGGGTTGGATTATAAAGGATTCGATTTTTCTGCACTCTTTCAAGGAGCTGCACAGGTAAGTTATATTCCTGCTGATGAGGCTCAGATTCAGTTTTACGGCGGTAATAATGCCTTTGACTGGGTTGTTAATCGCTGGACTCCTGAAACCCGCGATGCATCCACCTATCCGGTACTTCACCAAACTGCCTACAATTACAGCTCAAGTAACGATTTTAAAACTTCAACCTACTGGCTGCATGATGCTTCTTATGTCCGGTTAAAGAATATAGAGATTGGATACAATATCCCTTCAAAAGTGTCAAAGCTGGTTAAAATCAGCAATGCCCGTATTTATCTGAATGGACAAAACCTCTTTACCTGGGATAAACTGAAATACTGGGATCCCGAATCAATCACTAGCCGGTTGGTTCTTTATCCGATCATGAAAATTTATAACGTAGGTATTGCATTGACATTTTAAACGACTTACAAATGAAACAGATCAAATCAATAATACTTACCTTCCTGGTAATTACCTTAATCACTGTAAGTGGCTTCTTTACATCATGTAAAGATTATCTTGCACAACCACCGTCAGCAACCTTGCCAATAGATACTGTATTCTCAAACATTACAAATGCCGAAAGGGTACTGGCCACTGCCTATTCATTAGTGCCCTATGGTTTTCCGGCAGTACAGGTGGGCGCCTGGTCATATGGTTTGCAGATTTATTTTAGTCCGGTCTCAAATATTTGCGACGAATCGGAAAATGCATGGCCTTCGGCCTTTCATAATGCTTATTATAATAATGGGCAGTTGGATGCGACTACGATCTATCCATTTCTCGAGGATAAATGGTTGTTTAATTTCGAATGTATCCGAAGCGCTTATTTATTTATTGAGAATGTTGATAAAATTCCTGAACCACGACCTGCTCCGGCATATATCAAAAGATTAAAGGCTGAGGCCCGTGCTATTGTCGGGATCAAGTATTTTGAAATGTTCAAAAGATATGGGGGTATGCCATGGATGAATAAAGTTTATTCGCCTAACGATAAGGTTGATTTTGCGCGGTTAACTGTCGCCCAGACGGTCGATTCGATAGCCGCATTACTGGATAAAGCTGCTATTGACTTACCTGCCCGTTTTGATGGCGCCGATTTTGGCAGGATCAACAAAGTGACTGTCCTTGCCACAAAAGCCCGCTTATTCCTTTATGCAGCTAGTCCTTTATTCAATACTGCAGATCTTTATTTCCCGTTTGGTAAAGGTCAGATTATCTGTTATGGTAATTATGATGCCACGCGCTGGAAAAAAGCGGCAACTGCTACAAAGGCTGCTATCGATCTTGCTGAAAGTAATGGTTATAAACTGGTAAATACCGGTAAGCCTGATGTTGACTATACAACTGCCGTAAAAGCTTTTCCACCGCTGAATACCGAAATTATTCAAGGGACACGAAACGTCAAATCGATATATGATGCACAGGGAGATGGACGAAATTTACCTTATAGCAAAAAGAATTTCGCGGTTGTTAACGGAACACCATGTATAATGCCACTTCAGAATGCAGTCGATATGTATGAAAAGGTGGATGGAACACCAACCACTCCCGATTATTTCAGTCAGCCTGATCCCTATGCCAAAGGTAAACTCGATCCCCGTTTTTACCAAAATATTCTTTATAATGGTTCAATGTGGGATATCTATACAATGGATATGAGTCAGACACCAGCTGGTGTGGCTACAGGTGATAACAATGGACGGGCTGCAGGACAATTCTTCACCGGATATTACTGTCTGAAATTTCAGTTTCCCGATTGGTTTAGGATAAAAGGGGCTACACCGAACAGCTTTTGGCCATATCTGCGCCTTTCGGATCTCTACCTGATGTATGCAGAGGCACTCAATGAAGTTGAGCCTGCAAATTCAGATATCCTGAAGTATATCAATCTGGTACGCAGTCGTGCTGGTATTGCACAATTACCTGTTCTCGCTTCAGATAATACCCAGGATGGCATGCGTAATCGGATCAGAAACGAAAGAGCGGTAGAACTGATGTTCGAAGGGCACCGTTATTTTGACCTGAAACGCTGGAAAATGGGGAGTGTAATTGGCGCCTCTGTTTACGGGATGAATACTGTGAAAAACGGAGCTGTGACCACCTACGAAAGGTTCAAATTTGAGGACAGGGTATTCCCGGCTACAATGTATTTGTATCCGATTCCGCTTGATGATGTGCTCAAATCACCTGGTTTACTTCAGAACCCTGGATACTAAATGATAATATGTTTCGAAAATGAATAATTATGATTCAAACATGAAAACTATGAAAAAAAGCATAGATAAAAAGATAGGGTTTCTTCTGATTTGGCTCCTTTTTGCCGGACAATTAAATCTGTCTGCTCAGGATCTTCTTCAGGGCGATTCAACCATTACCTCTGATAAAAACAATAAAATCATTGATGTCGCCTATGGTAGACAATCAAGGCGAAGCTTAACATCTTCGGTGAGTACGATCAATTCCGATGTTTTATTAAAAAATACGGTCACCAATGTTGGTAACGCGCTCTCGGGCCGTTTACCCGGACTTACCGTAATTCAACAATCAGGGGAACCAGGCGCTGATTTGGCAAATCTGTTAATCAGGGGGAGAAATACCTATAACGTGAATTCCCCGCTTATCCTTGTTGATGGATTTGAAACAGATTTTCAACAAATGGCCCTTTATGAAATTGAGAGTATCTCGATACTGAAAGATGCTGCAGCGCTGGCCATGTACGGTCAGAAGGGGGCGAATGGGGTAATTCTGGTGACTACTAAACGGGGTGTGAACGGGAAAACCAAAATTACATTTAATATGTATGGAGGTGTGCAGCAACCGCAAAAAATGCCTTCGATGTTAAATTCATACGATTACGCTACACTTTACAACGAGGCGCTTCAAAACGACGGGCAACCTGCATTATATAGTCAACAGGATCTGGCCCATTATCAAAGTGGTGATGATCCGTTTCTCCATCCCAATAACAATTTCTTCGATCAGCTGATTAAAACTACCTCCCCCTTAATCCAGGGAGATCTTGGTCTCAAAGGTGGTAACAAAAGCCTGAAATATTTTGTGTCGATGAATTACATGAAAAATGGGGGACTTTACAACTATTCTGATCTTAACAGTGGTTACAACACTCAATCCTCTTTAAGCAGGTATAATCTTCGCGCAAATCTTGACATTGATATTACAGATGATTTAACAGCAAAAATTGATATTGGCGGACGTTTGGATGATCGCCATTATCCTGGTCGCAGTGCAGCAGATATCTGGAATGGAATGTATAATACTCCACCACTTGCCTATCCAATGATTAACCCAAACGGAACAATAGGTGGAAATCAGCAGTATACCAATAATCCTTACGGATTGCTGACAGGATCCGGTTATCAGTCATCAAGTGAGCGGAATATCAACGCTTCGATCAGGCTAAACTACAAACTTGACAAGTTAGTGAAAGGTTTGTCAGCTGGGGTTAACGGGGCAATCAGTAACTGGATGCAGGCTATTGATAATAAAACCAGAACTTTTGCTGTGTATGCACTTCAACCGGTTGCCACTGCTTTTTCCTACACCAAAATTGGAGAGAACTCTCAGCTAAATTGGGTTACAGGTTCGGGTCATACCAACCGCAATACGTTTGAAGCCAATCTGAATTATGAAACAACTAAAGGGGACCACAACTTGTCGGCAATGTTGTTATATCACATGGATAGTTACGTTTTGCGTGGTTCACATCAGATTCAGGGACATCAGGGTGCCAGCGCCCGCGTCCATTACGGTTTTAAGAGCAGGTATTTTGCAGAAGTGACTTCGGGATATTATGGTTCTGAGGTCTTTAAGGATGGAAAACGTTTTGGGTTGTTTCCCGCTGCAGCTCTTGGATGGATTGCTTCGGAGGAGGATTTCATTAAAAATGCCGCTCCTTTTGTAAATTATCTGAAGTTGCGCGGTTCGTACGGGCTCACAGGGAGTAATACCTCCTTCACAGGGCTTTCTATTACTGA
The DNA here is from genome assembly GCA_963675995.2 of Prolixibacteraceae bacterium. Taxonomy (GTDB): domain Bacteria; phylum Bacteroidota; class Bacteroidia; order Bacteroidales; family Prolixibacteraceae; genus JAAFHB01. Next base: position 2,619,457 of record CAXXIY010000001.1, read on the forward strand.
TCGCATTTTTTATAATCAGTACTATTCGGGAGCTACAGGGTATGCATTTGGTCCGACAGCCAGCACAACAAAAGTTGGACGTCAGGAAGGACGATTGGCAAACCCAAATCTTACATGGGATAAGGCAGCTAAAACAGATCTGAGCGCCGAGATGACCCTTTTCAACCACATCAACTTCATGTTTACCTGGTTCAACGAGGTACGCACCGATATTCTTACCCTCGACACCACAATCCCCGAAACATTGGGATTTGGCAATGGCCGTCAGCCATGGCAAAATGGGGGAGAAGTTAAAAATCATGGCTACGAAACAACCCTTGAATATTTTGGAGCGGCAAAAGATTTTAAATATTCGGTTGAAGCTGGATTGTGGTTTAATAAAAGCGAAATTGTCAAACGACCAGATCAGACAATCTATCCCGATGCTTACAGAAATGCTGCCGGGAAACCAGTAGGACAGATTTTTGGATTGGAAGCCATTGGATATTATAAAGATGCTGCTGATGTAGCTAATTACCCAAAACAAATGTTTGGAATTGTTGGCGCCGGCGATGTAATCTATAAAGATCTCAATGGAGACAAGGTAATCGATGATAACGATAAAAAACCGATTGGCTATTCAGATATACCTCAGTTCAATTATAGTCTGAACCTGAATTTGCAATATCGCAATTTTGATCTTACAGCCTTCTTTCAGGGTGTTGCCAATAGCTCAACAATGTTAGGCGGTTACTTTATTCCGTTTAGTGCAAAGGGAAATGCATTTGATTATGTATTTGATCGTTGGACTACGACTAATCAGAAGGCTAAATTCCCACGGTTGTCTACAGTCGCCAACACGAATAATAACCAGTCAAGTACAATTTGGTTACGATCAACTGATTATATGAAATTAAGAAACCTTGAACTTGGTTATAAGCTCCCTGCAAAAATCCTTGGTAGCATGAAAGTTGAAAACATCCGCTTCTTCGTAAGAGGGATGAACCTTTTCACTCATAGCAAGGAAATTGACTTCCTTGATCCGGAAAGTCTGACCGGCTATCCATCGATGAAATCACTTACACTGGGTGTAAATGTTATCTTATAAACCAGAAATTTAAATAATTGAAAAGTATGAAAAAATATTTCAATAGGTTATCAGGTCTGATCCTAATTTCAATCTTTGTTTCTTCATGTAATTTTCTGGCTGTTGATGACCGGGAGATGTTGACAGAAAACATTGTATTGAATAAAGTTGATGATACTGCTGCCATATGGGCCACTTTATACAGCAATATGCAAATCGGGTTTACCGCAATCTCGGCCAACGCCATGCTGGCATCGGCATGTGATGAAGCTGACCACAATCAGCCTTTCCATGTGATTCAAAGTTTCAATAACGGAAGCTGGAGTGCGTTTAATAACCCTGACAATGTGTGGAGTAACATGTATGCTGCTATTCACAATGCCAATAACTTTCTGAAGGTATCGGATACCATTACCTATAATCAATATAAGGTCGTCGATCCAACCTATTATACCACCATCACAACTGACATGAAATACTACCGGTTGGATGCCCGTTTTTTCAAGGCGTACTTCCATTATGAATTGTGGAAACGATATGGTGAAATTCCTATTGTCAACAAGGTGATGACAATGGAGGAGAGTTATGCATTGACACGACAGAAATCTGATGCTATCAGAGCCTATATTCTTGGCGAGCTTGATGCAATTATTCCTGATTTGAAAGTTTCATGGGAATCAGCCTATATGGGAAGAGTTACCAAAGGAGCAGCTCTTGCTTTAAAATGCCGGGTACTTTTGTTTGCAGCCAGTCCGATTAATAATGCGGGGCAATACAATGTTGCACTTTGCCAGCAAGCTGCTGCAGCGGCTAAAGATGTGATGGATCTGGGGGTTTATAATCTGAATATTAATTACAGAGATCTCTTTTTAAATACCACAGCTGCCAATACGGAAATCATTCTCGATTATCGTTTGGCCAATTCGAATTATATGGAGACCTGGAATTATCCGTCAGGAGGAAACCGATTGTATGCTTATAATGTTGGAACCAGTGCCACCTGTCCATCTCAGAATCTTGTTGATGCATACGAAACAACGAGTGGAAAGGCCATCACCGATGCTTCATCCGGATACGATTCACAGAACCCCTATGCAAACAGGGATCCCCGTTTGGCATTGACTGTGCTGACAAATAATGCCTTATGGAACGACAGTACTGTGAAGGCATATGTTGGCGGAACCGATGGAATCGGTAAAAACAATGCAACAACAACAGGGTATTATCTAAAAAAATTCATCCAGGAGAAAATAAAATTGCCAGCAGCCCAAACTGCATCTCATGTGTGGCATATATTCCGCTATGGTGAAATTCTGTTGAATTATGCTGAAGCAATGAATGAAGCATACGGACCCGATGTGGTTCCTGCAGGTTATACCCTGACTGCAAGGGCAGCACTGAACCTGATTCGAGCTCGTACAGGTGTGGCTATGCCGGCAATCGCTACAGGTTTATCTCAGGTTGATTTCAGAGAAAAAGTTCGTAACGAACGTAGAATTGAACTTGCATTCGAAGGTCACCGGTTTTGGGATGTTCGCCGTTGGATGATTGGTGCCCAAACTGAAAATGCACCCTTAAAAGGGATGAGAATCACAAAGACAGGCGCCACAACCTTCAGTTATGAGGTAGTGAAAATCGAGGACCGCAAATTTACGGCCCCTACGATGTACTGGTATCCGGTTCCGTTCAACGAACTGGTCAAATACAAGGATTGGGTACAAACAACGGGATGGTAATGCTATTAATATCCAATCAATATGAAAATACAACTATTCAACTTTAATATTAAGAAGATGAAAACTTTTAGCTTTACATACATCCTGGGTCTCCTCCTTTTATGCCTTGGTGCGGCGAGCTGCAGCAAGGACGACAATAGTGCTCCTACTGTCAAAGGCTTTTTGAACGGCAATGAAGTAAAGGAGATCAAGGTGACAATGGGAACCACTGTCAAATTTAAATATACCATCCAGGCCTCCTCCAATCTGGCTAAGGTTGAGGTGTTTGTTCGCAAAGGCATTGGCCTGGCTACTGACAGCCAGTTATTTCTTCGGAAAGAGGCTGCTACTGGCGACCTGACCAGTGATACGTGTACCGTTCAGGGAACACTGGTTGCCACTACAGATCTGATGATATCGGTTGGGGCCATTGATTCGGAAGGGAAAATTACCATCCTGCAGCTTAACGCACTGGTAGACGTTTCTGAATTCGATGACCTGATTATGATGGATGCGATGGCTGATGGTACTTCAAAAACTTTTTGCAGTACCCAATATGGCCTCCTTCTGTTTGCCGCCAACACAGCCGCTGATCCTGCTGCTATTGACTTTGGCTTCATCTACATGGAAAATGATGCAACGGTTAAAGCAAGTTTGGTTTCATTTAGCGATTTTTCCAAAACAGCCACCTATCCTCTGGTTGGTGCGAATAATGTTACCCTTTTTAAAAAGGCATTAACTTATGTCAATACCGATGCAGCAACTGTTCAGCAAGCCTATGCAAACGGTACTGATTTCCCTGCTGTTTTGGGAATCGGCGCAGGTAGGGCTGCAGTGACGCTCAAGGATAACGATGTTGTCGCTTTTAAAACCCAGCAGGGTAAATATGGCTTAATACTTGTAAAGACGATTGACCGCAAAAGTGAGGCCAATAGTAATCAGCAGACTATTAAGCTAAAAATGGTGGTGCAAAAGTAATCGCTTAATTATTCTAAAAATGAAAAAGAAAATTATTTATCTTTTGGGGTTCATTTCATTCGTCTTCCTGCTTTTCTCGGAATGTAAAAAGCAGACAGAGCCGGTGACCACCATTGAGGCTACAATCGACGGAAAGGCTGTTGACCAGGTAGCTCTTTCACTCAACACATTTATGAACTACGAATTTACAGTTCAATCGACAGAAAAAATTGGAAGATTGGAACTGGTTAAAAATGTGAATGGTACCAATTCAAATATTGCAGTCTTGGGGCACGCAACTGGCTTAAGCGATAAAGTGGCGGGTTCGGTGTTGGTAACCAGTGAAATGAAGTTGACACTTAATGCTTACAGTATTGATAATAAGGTGACTTCGACCAAGACCATTCTGGTTAAAATATTCGTAACAACGAACGCAGTTACTGAAATTACGCTAACCTCTGCCAAAACGGGTGGTGTGATAGCTGAGATGCTGACCAATATTACTGCAAGGGGTGTATGCTGGAGTAAAACACCGGGTCCGACGGTTGACCTGGTCACAAAAACAAGTGATGGGACCGGAACCGGTGCCTTTGTGAGCAGTCTGACAAATCTGGCCATGGGTACGACCTATTATGTAAGGTCTTATATTAATGGATCACAGGGAATTATTTATGGCAATGAACAGATATTTACCACTCTTTCACCTCCTGTTCCTGCCATCCCCAATGGTGGATTTGAATTGCCTGTGATAACCGGCTTTGTTATGAATCCACAACCTAATGTCTGGACATTTACAGGCGGAGGTGCTGGTATGCAAGCTAACGGGAGCGCCTTTGGAGCTAAAACCGCTCCTGAAGGTGTTCAGACCGCTTTATTTCAACAGGCTGCCTCCATATCACAAACTTTTGATTTCCCTGCAGGAAATTATGCCATAAGCTTTAAGGTAGCTCAACGCGGTACTCAGGCACAAACCTTTGAGGTCTATTTTGATGCATTGCTCATTGGTAAGGTGCAACCAGCTACATCCGATTTTGAATTGTTTGTTTCTGATACCTTCACTGCGACAGCGGGTCCTCACAAAATCACCATCACCGGAACAAATACCAAAGGTGGTGACAACAGTGGATTTGTTGATGATGTAAAACTGGTATACAGACCCTGAAGGTGACGTGAAAAGAGGTTGTTTCAGTTTGTTAAAATCTGCCTTAAAATCGATCTTAATTGGTTTTAAGGCAGATCAATAACTTTGGAACAATCTCTTTAAAATTTGATCAATTTTATTTCCTCCTCATGCCTGGAATTTCTTCAAGATATCTTTTTTATTTTCTGTTTTTGGTGATCTTTTCATGCCGGAACAGGGCTGCTGATTTTGAAATTTACGCATTAACTCATAATCGTGAATTCAAGGGTGATAATAAATGCCCATCCTCTTTTTCATGGAAAATTGCATCTGACAATTTTAACTGGTCTCAGGGTGCTTACCAGATTATTGTTTCAGGATCCCAAATAAACATTAAAAATAATTTCGGAGATTTGTGGGATAGTGGAGAAATATTGAGCGAGAATCAACTTTTTGTCCCATACTCCGGTAAATCATTAGTCGCCGGTGAGAAATACTTTTGGAAAGTAAAAGTCTGGGAAAAGGAGGGAAATTATTTTAGGTGGAGTAAAGTCGACACGATTGTTGTCCCCATCACTTATCCAGAGGGGTGGAAAGGTAAGTGGATCACCTGTGATTATAAAAAGGAGGCTCCAATGCCCCTGCTGAGAAAATCATTTTTTCTGAAAAGAGATAATAAAATATCCTCTGCAAGATTGTATGTCTGTGGATTGGGTTATTATGAGGCTTACCTGAACGGGAAAAAGATTGGCGATCGGGTTCTAGAACCGGCGCAGACCAATTATGAAGACTATGCTTTATATTCGGCTTATGACATTCCGGTTAATGAAATTAAGAAGGAGAATGTCCTGGGAGTTATGCCCGGTAATGGATGGTATAATCAATACCTCGTCTGGTCACCTGCTATGGCCTATGGACAACCTATTACCATTGCCCAACTGATTATTAACTATACCAATGGCGAGTCAGACACGATTCCCACCGATGATTCATGGAAATGGAAGGAGGGGCCGGTTACTTCAAATAATATTTATGTCGGAGAGAGTTATGATGCCAACCTCGAAATAGCCGGCTGGTCTGTGCCTGGAAGTGATGAAAACGGGTGGAAACCTGTAAAATATGCATCAGAATATCCACCTGAGATCTTTGAACAGATCGCTGAGCCAATCAGGAAAATGGAGGAGTTCGAAGTAAAAAGAATCCTTTCACCGTCAAAAAATACCTGGGTATTCGACTTTGGACAGAATTTTTCAGGTTGGGCAAGGCTGAATATTTCAGGAAAAAAAGGGCAGAAAATTACGATGCGATTCTCCGAAGAGATCGACAAAAACAATGATATTGATCCCGCTTCAACAGGCGTCTTTGCAACTAAATACGTGCAAACAGACCAGTATATCTGTAAAGGAGAGGGGACAGAAATATGGGAACCGAGGTTTACTTACCACGGATTCCGATATGTGGAGGTTACCGGACTGGAATCCACGCCTGCCAAGGACCTTCTTACGGGAGTCGCAGTCTATAGTTCTATGAAAAAGTCTGGTACATTTAGTTGTTCTGATCCGCAAATCAACAAACTTCATGATCTGGCTGTATGGACAATCAAAAGCAATGTTACCGGAATACCAACAGATTGCCCTCACCGTGAACGATGCGGCTGGACCGGAGATGCCCACACCATTGCCAAATCCCTGATACAGAATTTTAATGCCCGGTTGTTCCTGACCAACTATTTATACGACATCCGTTCTTCGGGTCGCGATTCAAAGAATGAACTTTATTTTGGCGTTAATTTTCTGGATCGTAGCATTATTACCAAACCTGCTGGAATCCCTCCAATGATCGTACCGGGAAAAAGGACCAGTGGAATTGCCTCTCCCGACTGGGGAACAGCGGTCGTACAAATTCCCTGGTTGCTGTATCAGTATTACGGAGATATTGATCTGCTCCGGACGTTTTATCCCGATATGAAAACATGGGTAGATTATATTTCGAATAAATTCCCGGAATTCATTGTCAATCATGGCTTAGGGGATTGGTGTCCCCCGGGAGGGAACAAAATGATCGATTGTCCTGTGCCTTTGAGTTCAACCGCTTTTCATTATCTCGACCTTTCTTATTTAACGAAAACAGCTTACCTGTTTGGTTATAGTTCTGACGCTTCCTACTATTCACAGCGAATGATTAACGTTAGGGAAAGATTTAATAAGCAGTTTTTCGATGCCACTAAAAATAGCTATGGCAGTCAGACCGCAAATACAATGGCGATTCAATTCGGATTGGTTCCGGAAGAAAAAATTAAAAAAGTTGCCAAATCCCTTTCGGATGAAATTACTAATGGTAGCACGGAATTTTTGACCACAGGTATTTTCGGTCTGGGTAGGATATTCCCGGTCCTGGCTGGAAACGGTGCAGAAGACCTGGCGTATCGGTTGTTAACAAAAACTGGAATAAACAGTTTTGCTAACATGTGGGATAATTATAATGCCACAACTTTATGGGAGGTTTTACCCGTTGACCAGTCAGGAGTTGGTGTCCCCCGCTCCCATAACCATCCGATGAATGGTGGTTACGACGAATGGTTCTTCCAGGGGATCGCCGGGATTCATCCCATCGATAATGTTCCCGGGTTCAAAAGAATGGAGCTCCGGCCATATTTCACTTCGAAATTGAAGAGTGCCAAAGCTACTTATGAATCTCCATATGGCACAATTGTGAGCGATTGGAAATGGATTGGAAAGACATTTAAGTGGAACATTCAAATTCCGGCAAACAGTCGTGCCGATATTTATATTCCAAAAGTTAATCATAAAAATATTATCTTGGTAAACGGGAAACCCGGAGATTTTAATCTCTCAGAAAATCCTTTATTTCCTGGTTATTATTGGTATAAATCGGTTGGAAGCGGGAACTATGAGCTAAAGATTGACTCCGAAATTTAAAAATCTAATAATTTTCGCATGAAAAAATCTTTGATTTTGCTAATCAGTCTGACAATCGCCGTTTTTATCAATTCATGTAACTCAGCGGACGTTAAACTTTCGAAGGACTCGTTGGTCGCAGGCTTCGTCAACCCGCCCGACTCAATCCAAACCAGCGTTTACTGGTATTGGATTTCAGACAATATTTCGAAGGAAGGGGTTGTCAAAGACCTTTATGCAATGAAAAAGGCTGGGATCAACAGGGCATTTATCGGGAATATCGGTCTCGCAGGTGTTGCTTATGGTAAAGTGAAAATGTTAAGCGATGAGTGGTGGGACATTCTTCACACCGCTTTAAAAACAGCTACCGAATTGAAGATCGAAATCGGGATCTTTAATTCACCCGGCTGGAGCCAATCGGGTGGACCCTGGATAAAGTCGGAAGATGCCATGCGCTATCTTATTTCCTCTGAAACACGTGTGAAAGGACCGTTGAAGTTCTCTCAGAAACTGGAAAAACCGATTCCACTGTTTCAGGATGTAAAAGTGATTGCTTATCCATTGCCTAAAGATGATCAGCTTGTTCTGAACAACCAAAATGGAACAATTACCTCTATTCCTAACGTTTCAGGACTTTCAACACTCACCGACGGCAATAAAAACACCGGGATCGCGCTCCCTGTTGGTCAGGATTTCATACTAGACTTTAAAGCCAAACAACCATTTACTGCACGAAGTCTTTCTCTCCGATCAACAGAAATACCGATGCTGGCAAATGTTTTGTTTCAGGTAAAGGAAGCCAATGGAGGATATCGTACCCTTTCCGAATTTCAAATCAATCGTTTAAATCCTGGGCTCAGTGTCGGTTTTGTACCTTATGCTCCGGTTGTGGTGTCATTCCCTGCCACCAAAGCAACCTGTTTCCGCCTGATTGTAAAAAGTACGAAGCCCAACAGCGGTCTGGCTGAAATTGTCTTGTCAGCAGCTCCGCGTGTTGAACGATTCAGTGAAAAGACACTTGCTAAAATGCATCCGACACCACTCCCTTACTGGAAGGATTACCAATGGCCTCAACAACCCGAAACGGATGATCCGACAACAATAATTAATGCATCAAAAGTAGTCGATATCTCACAATATCTTGCAGCTGACGGCACACTTAACTGGACGGTCCCCGAAGGTGAATGGATGATCCTGCGTATGGGTATGACTCCAACGGGAACGGTCAACTCCCCTGCATCACCCGAAGCGACCGGTTATGAGGTGGACAAAATGAGCAAAAAACTGGTCGAGAAACATTTTTATGGCCATATGGGCGAAGTGTTGAAACGGATTCCTGAAGCCGATCGCAAGTGTTTTAAAGTGGTTGTACAGGACAGCTATGAGATGGGAGGGCAAAACTTTACCGATGGATTCATTAACGAGTTCAGACAGAAATACGGATACGATCCCACCCCTTACTTGCCGGTCTACCAGGGAATGGTGGTTAACAGTGAGTTGGAATCGGATCGTTTCCTTTGGGACATGCGACGTATGGTAGCTGATAAAGTCGCTTACGATTATGTCGGAGGTTTAAGAGAAATCAGTCACAAGTATGGACTGCATACATGGCTGGAATGTTATGGTCACTGGGGTTTTCCAAGTGAATTTCTAATGTACGGCGGTCAGTCTGACGAAATCGGTGGTGAGTTTTGGAGCGAGGGCCAACTTGGCGACATCGAAAACAGGGCAGCCACCTCCTGCGGACATATCTATGGAAAAACAAAAATCTCGGCCGAATCAAACACCTGCTCAGGTAATCCGTTCAGCCGCTATCCGGCGACCATCAAACAACGTGGCGACCGTTTCTTTGCAGAAGGGATTAATAATACCTTGTTACATGTCTATATCACTCAACCCTATGAGGAGAAAAATCCGGGAATAAATGCATGGTTTGGGAATGAGTTCAATCGCAAAAATACCTGGTTTTCGCAAATAGACCTCTATACCCAATACCTGAAAAGGACAAATTTTATGCTTCAGCAGGGTTTAAATGTTGCTGATGTTGCCTATTTCATTGGTGAGGATACCCCAAAAATGACTGGAGTTACTGACCCTCCGTTACCTGTTGGATATCAGTTTGATTATATGAATGCCGAGGTTATCGAAAAATTCATGACCGTTAAGGATGGGTTGATTACCTTGCCACATGGGACACAATACCGGATGATGGTTTTACCTAAGTTGGAGACCATGCGTCCCGAACTGTTGGCTAAGATCAAACAGCTGGTCAGCGACGGCGCTGTAATTATGGGGCCTGCCCCTAAACGTTCACCCAGTATGCAGAATCAACCGGCTGCTGATCAGCAGTTACAGGCAATTGCTTCAGAATTGTGGGGAGACCTGGATGGGATAAATGTAAAATCACGGAAATACGGGAAGGGAATGATCCTCAACGGCATGGATATGAAAGAAGCTTTCGCGCTTGTCAACTGTTTGCCCGACTGTAGATTACCCGAAGACCGAACAATTCACTACGGACACCGTTCCCTGAAAAATGGTGAAATCTATTTTGTGTCAAATCAGACAAATGAAACTAAGATCATCAACCCTGAATTCAGGGTCAAAGGATTGCAACCCGAACTTTGGGAAGCAACAACCGGTTATGTTCGCAACCTTCCTGCTTACAACCAGATGGAAAATACAACTGAAGTTCCCTTAAAACTTGAACCCTTCGAAAGTGTATTTGTCGTCTTCCGCGAAACTGCAGGCAAAGGTGCTGCGAATAGTCTTGAAGCTAATTATCCCGAACCTTCCCTACTTGCTGACCTGAAAGGACCATGGACCGTTAATTTCGATGCTTCACAACGGGGGCCAGATGCACCGGTTGTTTTCGAAAAACTGACAGATTGGAGCTCTTCCCCTGATGATCGTATCAAATACTATTCAGGCACGGCATTCTACAATTGTAAATTCAGGCTTGAGAAAATAGCAAAAGGTGAAAATGTGATCATTAATTTAGGTGAAGTGACCGCTATCGCAAAAGTTACTGTGAATGGTAATTATGCCGGAGGTGTATGGACTGCACCATATCGTCTTGATATCACCGGTTTGGTGAAGGAGGGTGAGAATGAGCTGAAAATCGAAGTGGTGAATACATGGGTAAACCGGTTAATTGGCGACAGTAAACTGGCTGTCGAAAAAAGGGAGACCTGGTGTCCGGTTAATCCTTATACTCCTGAGAAATCTCTGCAAAAGTCCGGTCTTATCGGACCTGTGCTTATTCAGAAGGTTGGTCATAAAATGCATTAAATCGTCTGCTTTTCATACAATCACACTCCATGTCCCGTTTAAATTATGATGAAGAATATCTTTACTCTTTTCGTTGTTTTGATTTTGCTTACACAAATTGTCAATGGGCAGTTGCAGCAGCGATTTGTTGAAACCGTTGACCCGGTGATCGATAATGGTACCCTTCTTCTGAAACTTGATTTAACACGGGGTGGCGCCATCTCCTATCTCTCCTTGTCCGGTTCAACGAGAAGCATTGTCAATATCGCTGACGAAGGGAGATATATCCAGCAATCGTATTATGCCGGCAGAAGTGTCGATCGAAAGTCCGAAGGGCAGTCGCCCAGCTGGTCGCCCTGGGCATGGAACCCGATTCAGGTGGGTGACGCCTATCGTAACAGGGCTAAAATACTCGATTTTCAAAAAAACGGCAATACCCTTTATGTGAAATGCACACCTATGCTTTGGGATATGAACAACATGCCCGCCGAGGCTGAAATTGAACAGTGGACAACCCTATCAGGTAATGTGCTTACCGTCAGGAATAGATTAACTTGCCACCGTACCGACAACATTTACGCAGAGGGTATCCTGGACGACCAGGAACTCCCCGCCGTTTATCCCATTTCCGCTTTAAAAAATCTTTATACCTATTTCGGTAATCTACCGTTTACCAATGGAATATTAAGTAATCCCGTAACGGTAAACCTTTCAAGCGGATTTTGGGGCAGGTATGTCGATGACACGGTAACTGAAAATTGGATGGCTTACGTCGATGACAATAAGTGGGGAATCGGTGTTTACAATCCCATCTGTACCAATTTTATTGCCGGAATGTCCGGTCAGCCGGGAGGCGAGGCCACAAGTGGGGCTACCTCCTATATTGCCCCTGTAAAAAAGGAGATATTAAACAAAAACTCGGTCTATGAGTACGAATATTATCTCATTGTCGGGACCTTGGATGAAATACGAACGAAGATTTATGAGATTCATTCGTCAAATCCTCTAATCTCTTCCATTACCGTTAAAAGTGCAGGTGAAGTCTCAACACTTAACGGATTAGGCAACTCTTTGCAAATGGAAACAAGGATATTGCCTTCTGTTGCCAAAAACCTGGTAACCTGGACAGTTGATCTTCCTGAAGTTGCAACCATCAACGACAAGGGTCTGCTCACTTCGATAAAAACAGGCACTGTAACGGTCAGGGCAACAGCAAAAGATGGTTCAGGGATTAGCGGCACGAAGACCATAACGGTTACTGATATCCCTCAAAAAAATTCATGGGAATTCGATAATAATCTTGAAGGTTGGACCACTGCCCATTCGGGTACCGTAACCAATGCAGAGGGCAACCTTGTATTCAATATTTCAGGCCCTGACCCCTATGTTACGGGTTCAGTTTTTACCAACAACTGGTATGTAGGCGCACTCAGATACCTCTGGCTTCGGGTCAAAAATGAAACGACGGATAATAGTGGGGCACTCTATATTTTTCCTGATGCAGCATCCGGAGGAGGCTTCACCTCGGTTGCTTTTCCACTAACTCCAAATGATGCTCAATTCAGGGATGTTTTTCTAGATCTGTCGGTTAATCCTCTTTGGTTGCCCGGTTTAAAAATCAGTTATTTCAGAGTAGACCCCGCAAATAGTGCTGCTACAGGAAGGGTCTCCTTCGATTTTGTCAGGTTTATCACCGCAAAACCCCCTTTAGTAACCTCGATAGTTGTGAAAAGCGCGGGAGATCTCACTGAAATCAAAGGCGTTGGGAGTACCTTACAACTTCGTGCAAGTGTTATTCCTGTTTTAGCCGACAGTACTGTAAAATGGTCGGTGGATCAGCCTGCAATCGCGGTAATCGACGCAAAGGGGAGCTTAACCGCAGTTTCTAACGGAGTTGTCACTGTTAAAGCCACCGCATGGGACGGATCAGGTATTTATGGAACAAAAACAATTCGTGTCACCAATGTAACGGCGATTAATCAGATTGATTTGGCATACAGTTCTCTTTATCCGAATCCGGCAACAAATCGGGTAACTGTGAATAGCGAACTGTTTAATGCAAATGGTATAACAATATTTGATTTGCAAGGAAGAGTAGTATATGTTAATAAAGAATCATTTATCGGAGCAAAGACCTTTGATTTGTCACTGACTAAGGGAATTTACCTCATCCGTTTAAATGGGCTAACTTCATTTTCAATTCATAAATTAATCATAGTATAAAAAAACACCTTTAAAAAAACCGGAAAATGAAAAATGGGAAAAGCCTTTTGTCGGGAATCGTATTGATGCTGATCATCATCGCACCTGGTCACCTCTTTTCACAGGCCGACTGGAAGAACGATTTTAAATTTCAGCAACTCAAAAACAGGCCGGATCTTGAAGTGCGATATGTAAACACCAATCGCGATGCTTTTGAAATTGTCGCTGCCGATTATCAGCTCACAGGTGATTTACTCCCTCCCAATCTCCTTTGTGAAACCAACACTTCAACCCCCGTATTGTGGTTCGAGATGACCGATCAGCGGGGAAACCATTTTTCGACCCGGAACAGTAAAACACAATCAAGAATCAACTTATACCGCCGGGGTCCATACTATGATGAGCTCCATTGGTTTGATATCCGGCTGGCTGACCAGAAAGGTGATACCCTGCCTTTACGAGCTGAGGTGGTCCTTTATTGTTATCCCGAGAAGGTAAAAGGCTCCGTGAAACTATTCCCTTCGGCAAATGTCACGGTTAAAAATTTCACAGTTAAGGGAAAAGTTGAAACTTCACTTGCAATAAAGCCAATCGAAAAGGGGATTCCACAATATTTTAATTTTGATTTCTTTAATGAGGAAAAGCCTTTGCCGGACGCTGCTTTTACCTTGAAAAAGGGGGATACACCGGTCACTTATGATCACCGACGCGGCCTGTACACGATTGGAAGCAAAACGGCTGAAGGGTTCCAACGTCAGTATTTTGAACAGCCGAATGGTTATGAGCAGGTCAGCTTCAAGGTGAAAAATGACGCGACTCCGCGTAAAATCTATATTTGCCAAAAAACACTCAGAGGGGAAGGGATCGTTGAGGGGGGTGCTGTTCTCGACGCTGCCGGAAATCCTTTGCCCATTCTTGTCCAGGTAAGCAAAAATTTCGATGGTGAAAAAGAGGAGACTTTTTACAATCCGAGGGATACCGCTTTTAGCGAAACCTTTTTCCCATTATACCTTGAACCGAATGAAGAGCTTGATATCAGCTCACTCCACCTCTACCAAAACTGGGGAAGGCACATGACAAAACATTGGTCCTCACTTGGATTTTTTATGGATTATTTTCACTCCTCCACAGGTGTCACAGAGACCACTTGTTATATCCCTTTCAAGTTTGGTCACAAAACTGGGATTACGATTGGCGATTTCAGGGCAATGAGCCAGGAGACATTTTGGGGAGGGCAGCCCCAGCATGATAATCTTGCGGGGCATAATTTTCTCACTTATTACAATGGAAAGGAGTGGAACTACTCCGAATACCGAGGCACGACCTACAAAAGTACCGGCCCCAACTGGTGCAATGTGGAGATGGAGTACCTCTCCTCCGATAGTTGTATCCAGCTTTTTCTCGATATCTGGGAAGTGCCCCAGGATGATGAATTGCGCAGTTTTTTTTCTGCCCGCTACAAGGTGCTGAGACCATTGACAATAGAGGACGCCAAAGCTAATTTCCGGTTCCTGGATATCAGTACCACGCAGCAACGGCTTAGGTATAAGAGTTTTGCTTATACGGACCCATCAGGGAATATGGTAAGCAAACCAATCGGATTTGGAACGGAACCTTTCTGTGCAAAGGGGATTGAAATTCGGAATGAAAACGCTTTTGCCACCATTTATGGCGAGCCAAAAGGTTCAAACGGAATCATGATTCAGAGCTTTAAATCCAATACAAATCTCAAACCTGCCATTTCAATTCAGGATAAAACTCACCTTGCTGAGCCCAAAGACACCACCGTAAATGAACACAAAGTTTATACACCCCCATTTAAGAATGGGGATATCCGTTTTAGTCTTGTCCCTTCAACCGATCGGTTGATTTTAAAACCGGGAGATGAAATTAAATTTACCGGTTTCTGGCTACCCTATGGCGAATCCGACGGTTACAAAACTCCTGCCCGAGAGACAGTTGTATTTGGGAGTGACAAGCCGGTTATCACAAAGGTAAAGCAGGGCCTTTGTCTGAATAATTTCCCGACAACGATTCAGGTGGAAAATAATCAGGCAGAGTTTACCATAAAAGGGGGGCTAAATATAATCCCGGTCATTGCCAAAGGATGTACTGATTACCAAAATCTGAATCTCTACAGGAAAATAAACGGCGTCTGGAATCCTGTCCGGTTAAATCAGAATTCGGAATCAGATGGCAAACAGGTCTTTTGCGATTCAGAAGGTAAATTCGGGACGGTGTTTCTCTTACGGACAAATGGGATGGAACAAGATTTGAAGATCTGTACTACCCAACCGGGAATTGCTACACCAAAGCTGAAAGTCGTTGCCGGAACAGGTCGTCAGGCAGAAGTGTCGATTGTCAGTGAAGCTGAGAATACCTCCGTTGATTTGAAAATCAACCCTTCACTATCCAATAAATCTCCATTAAATTGGCTGGAGAGTGAGGGTAATTCGATTTGGTGCACCAATTCATTCGAAAAAATCAAGTCGGGAATAAGGACGACCGGTTTTGAGAATAGTGCAACGATCCAATATTGGTGGCATCCGGTTTCAAGCGCTGATACCCTTTTTGCACCGGAATTTGAGTTGAAGATTGACAAAAAAAATCCAACGGTAGTTTATATCCCGGTAATTTATCTTAACGGTCAGCTGAATGAATACAAGGATGGAAAATCTCAGACTGTAAACTTACCGGCAACCGGAAATTCACCGGGAATTGTTTTTCTATATTCTGCAATGTTTGATCAAACAATTGCCTTGGCATTTAATCATGCATCAGAGATCGTTTTTAAGGACAAAAACAGGGTGGCCATTAGGTTGCAACAGCAGAAATGCAACGTGGGTAAACGGAAAGTAATGGAGGGCAAAGTATATATTTCGAAAGGTAAGGTGAACGATTTGCTTGCCTTGATCCTTCAGGAAATGCCGGTAAGGGTTAAGTCGGAGTAACTGCTGCGGTTTTTTCGCGGTAGCTCAAATATCCGGGAGCAGGATTTACTCAAAAAAGGAACGAATTTAAAAGTAGTTGGTCAGTTATTAAATGTCAGATGATTTTAGTATTGATAATTTTATCAACTCAATAATTTGCATGTCATTAACCTTACGAATATGAAATCACACCTTTCTTTACTATTTATTTTAATAGCACTCGCCGGCTTCGGACAAAATAGTCCCGGTTTGCCGCCACTCAAACAGCCCAGGAACCTGCATGTTGACAATTGGGTCGCAACAGATGCCCTTGGCCGGAAGTTACCAGGATATGAGGAGTGTGGTCCTGTAAAGAAAGACCGGTTTGTTGGGATGTTCTATTTCATGACGCATATCCATCCGGGTGGAGAGGGACCTTATGATGTCACAAAAACCATCAACGCCAATCCCGATAACCCTCAGTGGGTCGGAGGTGATTATTTCTGGGGAGAGCCTGAAACCGGTTATTACCTCTCCTACGAAAAGTGGATGATCAGACGACATGCGCAGCTTTTGGCTGATGCCGGAGTGGACGTCATCATTTTTGATGTTACAAACGACAGGACCTACCCTGAAGTTTATCTTCCTGTTTGCGAGGTTTTCACCGAAATGAGAAAAAGTGGGGAGCGAACTCCGCAAGTGTCATTTCTGGGGAGTGAAATCTCTGTGAATAAGTTGTGGAAAGAGTTTTATACAAAAGATTTGTATGCCGATCTTTGGTTTCGCTGGAAGGGAAAGCCATTATTACTCTTCGGTCAGCATGAGATCCCTTCAAGAAAGAAGAACAACGATGTGGTTTTTCCCGAGGAGATCCGAAATTTCTTTTCAATCAGGCAGAGCTGGGCCTGGACCTCATTGCCCTGGTACCAGAGTTGCCCCTACGGGAAAGACAAATGGCCATGGGTAGATCATTATCCGCAGGCCATCAATTGGCACGAATCACCCGAGAAGGCCGAAATGATTCCTGTTGCAGTTGGACAGCATCCACTTTCAAATATTGGCCGGAGTTTTCATCATTACAACCAGCCTCCTGCAGACAAATATGACCTTACCCCATTTACAGGTGAGGGACTTTGTTTTGAAGAGCAATGGAGCCGTGCACTTGAGGTCGATCCCGAATTTGTGTTTGTTACCGGCTGGAACGAGTGGAGTGCCGGCGCCCAGGTCATGGGAAAGGAGATTAATAAATCACTTCTGAAATGGAATTTCTATCCCGGGGCGCATCTTGGTAAAGCAGGAAAAGAACTAAAGACCGGCGATCATTATTTTATTGACCAGTATAATCAGGAGTTTAGCCGCGATATCGAACCGATGACAGGTGGACATACCGACAATTATTATTACCAGTTGGTGGCCAACATCCGTAAATATAAGGGGATGGAAAAACCCGCCCGGGGGGGAGCGCCTGTTTCAATTAACCTCAATGGTAATTTTAATCAATGGGATAAGGTTGAAGCAGTATATTATGACCATTTAGGAGATACGGAACACCGTAATAGTCCGGGGCAGGGGCAATCGGGTCCTTATGTAAATACCTCCGGCCGAAATGATATCGTTACCTTAAAAGTCGCATACGATGCTTCCTCTGTTTACTTCTATGCCGAGACGGCCAAACCGCTTTCTCCGTCATCAGATCCAAACTGGATGCTGCTCTTTATCGATGTCGATCAGAATAAACAGACAGGTTGGGAAGGGTATGACCTGGTAATTAATTCAAGAATTACCGGGACCAAAACTACTACGCTGGCCTTGTTAAACAAAGATGGGTCGCAGGGAAAATCGGAATCGCTCTCCTTCAGTGTAAATCAAAATAAATTAATGATCAAAGTGAAGCGCAAAGATCTGATTGTGAGTGAAAAACTGGCATTCGATTTTCATTGGGCAGATAATATCGCAAAGATTGGCGACATCCGGGAATTCTTCCTCAATGGTGACAATGCTCCGGAACGGAGAGCAAACTATCGGTTTCAGGAATAAAAAAATGAGAAAAAGTATCACCCGCAAATTCATCTGGTTAACCGTATATGTTTTGCTTCTTGTCTGTCCTGAAAAAGGAACAGCAGGAACAATTCAAAAGCCCGGTACCCGATATCCCCGTATCGATGCTCATATCCATTTATACGATACCCGTCGTCAGGGCAGTACGCAGTTTTTGGATTCAGTAAGAGAGGCAAAAATCTATTTTCCCCATCTTGCGAAGGAGTTTGCAGACGTGGGAGTACCTGCGGGTATCGGTTTTGCAGTAGTTATCGAAGCTAGTCAGCGTAGGGAAGATAATTTTTGGTTGATGGAACTTGTTGACCATGCTGATGGATTGATCGCTTTTATTGCAAACCTTGATCCCCGGGACCCCTGGTATATCCAGGATCTTGATTCACTCACTAAAAGTCCGAAATTCAGGGGAATCCGGATCCGTCCTTTAAGACCTTTAACGCTTTCTGATCCGCAGATTATTGAAAAATTCGGGGAGCTTGAAAAGCGGGGTCTGGTTCTTGAACTTGGGGGGAGTGATCTTGATCCTGAAGTGCTGATCACCATCGCACGACGATATCCAGGTATGCATATTATTTTAGATCACCTTGCCGGAGGTCGGTTTTACAGCGACCGGAGCCAACTCGATAAATGGAAGGGACGTCTTGCTGTTTTTGCTTCTGAACCCAATGTGTATTGCAAAGTATCTGCACTCTATGACCTTTCAGAAGTACAACCGGCTCCATTAGATGCGACCTATTATAATCCAATGATTGATCCCGTGGTCGATGCATTTGGTCCTGAAAGAGTACTATTTGGAAGTAATTGGACCCTCTCCGAACTGTTTGGCTCCTATTCTGAGATGATCCGGATTGTTGATGATTATTGTGAAAAGAAAGGGGATCTTTCGCCTGACCAACTCTTCTATAAAAATATCAAAAGGGCATATGGGATTAAATAATGATTAACTATTGTAAATTTTTTGATTATGAAGACTTTAGTACTAGCTATTTTTCTGGTCATTATGGGGATAACCGTCCCTGCAGATGCAGCAACCATCATCCTCACCAGCGATCAACAGTTGAATGATCTTCTTAATCCTGATAAGAAGATCGACCTTTCAACTGGAAGGGAGAAACATTTCGGGAGTCTCAGGGAGATCTGTGAACGGGCTCAAAAGAGGGGTGACCATGAGCTGACGATCGCCTTTGATGAATTTTTCAGGCAATATCGTGAGCAGGCAGGTACTGAAAGAAAGATGACTCCCGACACGGATGAATACATCGATAAAATCAAGCAGATAGGCGAGTTTGCCGCCAAATATCAGATGGGTATCGGTCTGAGTATGCTCAGCCCGCTGGAACTAGGACCGGCGTATAAGAAAAATACTGGGGAAAATGGACGTTGGGTGAACTATAAGGTGGGCTACAGAGATCCCTCCTCTGGTAAGTTCTCACTTCAGATGTGGCAACAACTCTCCTGGACAAACAATAAGGGAAAGTTTAAGATCAGTCTGAAGAATGTCAGGGCGTTTGCTTTCAGAGAATCAACTGTAGCAAAAAGTTCCTTCAAAGCGGTATCGCCTGATGATATCATCGAAATAAAAGGTGTCCAGTACGAGGCGCTGGATTCGACAAAGGTATTGCCAAACGGTGAATTGTGGGTTGGCGCTAATTCAACTGAAACACGGGATATGGTTTTCGAGTCACGCAACCTGAGGGTTTTTTACAATGGCGATTTACAACTGAAAGGTTTTAACCGGGTATTGGTCCTTCTCGAGTACGACACCCCTGAGATGGATTATTTCAGTCCCAAAGCAATGCCTTTCCTGAAGAATTTATTTACAAAATACCACGATAAAGGGATCAACCTCGTATCGCTCTATTCGGATGAGATGCATATCCAGCAGGATTGGTATTATTTTGTGCACCACGAAAATGGTCAGTTTAACATCAGATACCTGACTAACAATTTTTCGGATGTCTATAAAAAGAAATTCGGACAGGAGTTTGAGGATAAACACCTGCTCTATTTTGCCTACGGTTCACCTTTCTTTGAGACCGGTGCAAAGGCTATCCGAAATGTTCAGTATGTGATGGGACCAAAACCGGAGGATATTCAACGCACCTTTCTGTTACGTGACCGATATTTTAAACTACTCAATCACGGTGTGACCGATCTGTTTAAAGAAGCCAAACAATTTGGGGAGACACTTTTTGGTCATCAACTGGAAGCTACGGGTCACTCCTCATGGGCCGAAAGTCCCACCATTGATCTTTGGGATACAGAGAAATTGCGCGATAACGCGGCCAAATACGAGTATACCTCGAATTATGTATGGGGAAATACGGTTCAGCAGGCCTCGGCAGCCTGTTACGACTTTTTTAAATGGGGCGAATATCTTGAACCTACCGGGAACGATTTTGCTGAATGTGGCTGGCTCGACCGAAATTATTATGGCGCCGCAATGGGTGCCTCAATCGGCGTAATCAATAAAATTCCAAATGCCTATATTGCTGCCTGGGGAATGCCCGAAAAGTCGGATAAATGGAAAGTGGCAACCAACAGTGCTTTTGGGGCGCGCGATGGTTCAACGACCAATCAGATCACTGGAAATGTTCACCGCGACATTGAAGTACTGATTCTCTATCCGATGAACCTGGTGGCTGTCGAAGAACGGTTTGGCAGCTGGATGACGCAGTATGCCTACGCCAACTACCTCACCGCCGAAAAGCTGCTTGAAATGGGACAAATCACCGATGACGGATACCTGAAGGTGGGGGAAAAGAGATATCGTACCCTTGTTGCTGTATTTGAACCACTTCCGACAGAAGGATTGCTGAAAATGATGAGCCTCTTTACCGAAAAGGGTGGACATGTGATCTGGTGTGGTCCTCCGCCGCTGGTCGATGGTACGGGAAAGAACTGCAGTGCTGAATGGGAGAAGTTGATGGGTGTGAGCTATGCTTATGATCAATATATGGGTGAAATTGCAGCCGGTCGAAAAATAGCCTTTAAAAACAGTTATTCATCCGTTGCCGAACAAACCATTCTTACCGATTTCCTGGTCGACAGGATTTATCCCGTTACTCCGGGTAAGGATTGCGAAATTGTTGCTGAATCGGGAGAAAAAATATTAGGGACAGCCATGAAATCGGGTAAGGGTATGGCTTGCTATTTTGGATTCAGACCACGTGATGATCAGTCTGCCAGTTTGGGTTACGAAACCCGGACGATGTTTGAAATTCTGAATGCAAGCGGGGCTTATTCAGCCAGTAGCAAATCTCCCCAGGTGAATGATAATCCTACCTTTGTATCCCGAACGACCGATTATCTGGCCACCCGATTCCCAAATGGCAGTAATATGATCGTCAGGCATTACCGGACACATGCTGAAAACTGGGACGGAGGATTCTCCCGAAGTAAAGAAGCCGATGCCAAAGCGCTTGCCGTAAATCCAATGCCCACCGACACGATGATCATCAATAAGATGAGATTGAATGGTCACCAGATCACCTATAATGGGAGGCTGAAGATGGTTTTTCGCACAGATCCGGCTAATAAATTGATCGCTTTTGAAGGATACAATTGTAAGGAGTTCTTTCTCGATGGTATCCGTTATGTGTTTTCGCAAAAACCTTTTGAAACCATCACATTTGCTCCGGTAAAAGATCAGCCCGCTAAATTTTTTGCTATTCTGAAAGGTCAGGGAAAGGTGCAGCTCCCGATCCCGTTAAAAGCAGGTACTAAGGTGAAGATTTCAACTGCCTCAGGGGTAGCTGTGTCGTCGCAGATTGTGAATGGAAAGGTTGAGGTAAATATCACACCGGAGGTTTCCGGCAAAAAACTGATTGTTGAAATTTGAAAATCAATGTAGTTGGGGGCGATTGAAACGTTCGTAAAATGTGGATCTGTTGATATTGGGGTATAAGGCATTAAAAGCTGCGTAGCAGCGGCATCTTTGTAGCAATCGAGTGCCAGGGAAACCGGAGCCACGTAGTGGCGGTATCTTTGTAAGATTGCACCAGAATGGTCGTATTTTTAAGAAGATGAACATTCATATGTGGCAACTACGTTGCTTCCAAAATCTTTGAATGGCTGTTACAAATATATAGATGCTGTTTAAAATTCCGGGGCTCTCTGTGCCTCCTCAGTGGTTCTCTGCGTAACTAATCGCATCACAGAGTTGCACAGAGCAGGCACAGAGTTACACAGAGATTTAAGTCGGATTTTTTAATCAATGCCTACACAAAACGCATTTCTTTGACCATTTAAAAAATTGGGATGAATTACTTTCTAAATATTTCACTATCGTAATCTACAAATATTTCGCAACTACGTTGCTTTGACCATTTATAAAATTATTATAAACTACTATTTAAAATTGAATGCACAATAAAGCTGCGTAGCAGCGGCATCTTTGTAGCAATGGATAAATGGGGAAGACGGAGCCACGTAGTGGCGGTATCTTTATGAGTTGGCATCAGAATGATTGTGTTTTTAAGAAGATGGACATTCAGATGTCGCAACTACGTCGCTTTATTAATCTTTTATTGTTGTTATCTACAAAGATATCGCAACTACGTTGCTTTGACTTTTTTAGGATGTTGTTAGGGCCTCCGGATTATATATGAAATTGCTACAAAGCTGCGTAGCAGCGACATCTTTGTAGCAATCGAATTAAATGGGAGAACCGGAGCCACGTAGTGGCGGTATCTTTGTAAGATTGCACCAGAATGGTCGTGTTTTTAAGAAGATGAACATTCATATGTCGCAACTACGTTGCTTCCAAAATCTTTGAATGGCTGTTACAAATGTATAGATGCAGTTTAAAACTCCGGGGCTCTCTGTGCCTCCTCAGTGGTTCTCTGCGTAACTAATCGCATCACAGAGTTGCACAGAGCAGGCACAGAGTTACACAGAGATTTAAGTCGGATTTTTTAATCAATGCCTACACAAAACGCATTTCTTTGACCATTTAAAAAATTGGGATGAACCACTTCCTAAATCTTTCATTGTCGTTATCTACAAAGATATCGCAACTACTTTGCTTTGACCTTTTTAGGATGTTGTTAGGGCTTCCGGATTATATGTGAAATTGCTACAAAGCTGCGTAGCAGCGGCATCTTTGTAGCAATCGAGTGCCAGGGAAACCGGAGCCACGTAGTGGCGGTATCTTTGTAAGATTGCACCAGAATGATCGTGTTTTTAAGAAGATGGACCGTCAGATTTCGCAACTACGTTGCTTCCAAAATCTTTGAATGGCTGTTTCAAATATATAGATGCAGTTTAAAATTCCGGGGCTCTCTGTGCCTCCTCAGTGGTTCACTGCGTAACTAATCGCATCACAGAGTTGCACAGAGCAAGCACAGAGTTACACAGAGATTTAAGCCGGATTTTTTAATTAATGCCTACACAAAACGCATTTTTTTGACCATTTATAAAATTGGGATGAATTACTTCCTAAATATTTCTTTGTAGCTATCGAATAATTGGGTGAACCGGAGCCACGTAGTGGCGGTATCTTTGTAAGATTGCACCAGAATGGTCGTGTTTTTAAGAAGATGAACATTCATATGTCGCAACTACGTTGCTTCCAAAATCTTTGAATGGCTGTTACAAATGTATAGATGCTGTTTAAAACTCCGGGGCTCTCTGTGCCTCCTCAGTGGTTCTCTGCGTAACTAATCGCATCACAGAGTTGCACAGAGCAGGCACAGAGTTACACAGAGATTTAAGTCGGATTTTTTAATCAATGCCTACACAAAACGCATTTCTTTGACCATTTAAAAAATTGGGATGAACCACTTCCTAAATCTTTCATTGTCGTTATCTACAAAGATATCGCAACTACTTTGCTTTGACCTTTTTAGGATGTTGCTAGGGCTTCCGGATTATATGTGAAATTGCTACAAAGCTGCGTAGCAGCGGCATCTTTGTAGCATTCGAATTAAATGGGTGAACCGGAGCCACGTAGTGGCGGTATCTTTGTAAGATTGCACCAGAATGGTCGTATTTTTAAGAAGATGAACATTAAGATGTCGCAACTACGTTGCTTCCAAAATCTTTGAATGGCTGTTTCAAATATATAGATGCAGTTTAAAATTCCGGGGCTCTCTGTGCCTCCTCAGTGGTTCACTGCGTAACTAATCGCATCACAGAGTTGCACAGAGCAAGCACAGAGATACACAGCGGTTTTATCCGGATTTTTTAATCAATGCCTACACCAAACGCATTTCTCATTTCACGCTCCTCGTAATGGAGACAGAATGCATTATACTCATAATTTCCCACCAGGGCAGTAGCACTACCACACTTTCAACCATCCCTCCGACAATCATCCATGTCTCCCTGATCTTGGGACCACAGTCGATATAATCACTAATGAAAAATGCTTACCTGGAAGATTGACCATAAATCCCGGTTTTATTGTGTAACCGAGCCTGACCAATAATTCTGTCAGTTTGTCAGTATGACCATGAATGTCACCTATGGTGTCAGACATCGTCAGTTGCCAGTGTCTGCAGCCAATTGTTAACCGCGAGCCTCCTGCAATCAATAGAAAGAGGCCATCTCCCTTAATTGTTAGACGGCCTCTTGTTGTTATATAGTATCCTGCAAATGAGGATGGAGTTTATTCCCCAGGCGATAACTCCCCTTGGGTTAGGGTTATCCTACCGGTTTTATTACATAATAGGCATACTCGCCGTTAGGATTTAAACCTTCGATAAGGATGGGCTTTTTATTGTTTGACTGCATCAGCGCCCTTTCCAGGTCTTCCTTGCTTGATATCGGTATTTTATTCACATCCGTGATGATAAATCCAATTTTCATTCCGGCATCTTTGAGGCTCCCCTTACTCAGATTGACCACCTGAACACCACCGTCAATTTGTAATCTATCCTTGTCTTTTTCGGATACAGGCCCAAATTCGGCGCCAAGAACAGATGCTGATTCTTTAACAATAGAAGTGTCACCTTTCATATTTCGCAAAGTAACCTTGACTTCTTTCAGTTCTCCATTTCTGATATAGCCTACAGTAACTTCATTCCCGGGACTATATTTCCCAACCTGTTCCTGTAACTGGGAACTGCTATTGACTTTATTTCCATTAATAGAAACAATGACATCCCCCTCTTTGATCCCAGCCTTACGGGCAGCGCCATCTTCGGAAGTACTTTTCACCCAGGCACCCTCAGTCTTAACCAGTTTTTTGGTTTTGGCAATACTGTCATTTACAGTTTGAACCAATACCCCCAATAAAGCACGCTGTACCTCTCCATATTTCTTCAGGTCCTCGACCACTTTTTTGGCAATCGTAGCCGGAATTGCGAACGAATATCCCGTGTAGGAGCCGGTCTCGGAAGCAATAGCCGTATTGATTCCCACCAAATCGCCCCGACTATCCACCAAAGCTCCTCCACTATTTCCGGGGTTTACTGCCGCATCGGTCTGAATAAACGATTCCATAGGCATCTGACCACCCATTATCCCTATGCTCCTCGACTTCGCGCTTACAATCCCTGCCGTAACGGTAGAGGTGAGGTTAAACGGATTTCCCACTGCAAGGACCCATTCGCCAAGTTTGAGCGCATCAGAATTGCCCCAGACCAATGTCGGAAGATCTTTTGAATCGATTTTAACAAGGGCAATGTCGGTATTCGGATCGCGCCCTATCACCTTGGCGGTAAATTTGCGGTTATCATCCAAAATAACCTGGACATCGACCGCACCGTCTACAACATGGTTATTCGTAACGATATAACCATCAGATGTGATAATAACACCCGAGCCGGAACCCATGCTATATTGTGGCTGCTCTTTGAAACCACGGGGATGAGTGCCACGCCGGCCCGGTCCAAAAAAGAAATCGTAAATTTGATTGTCTTCTCCTTCACTCATTTGTTCATGCATTTTCACCTCAATATGAACGACAGCGCGGACGCTTTTTTCAGCTGCCTGTGTCAGATCGGGTAGCTGGGCCTGAGGACTTCCATTAACAACCTGACTTGTCAGATGTATTGGCGCAGTTTCACTTACCAGTGTTGGCTCATTATGACTCGCAGATCTCGAATAGAGAATAACTGCGAACAAAGCTCCCGCAAATGCGACAGCTAACATTGAAATATACTTTCTTATCTTTTCCATAATAATGAATTTTAATAGTTTTTACGCATCAAAATTGGTTCCGAAAATATGAAGATATCATGAAGATTTGAATGGTAAAAGATTAATTAACAATTAATAAGATTTTTTTAATACTTAGAGACCTCATTCAAGGTTAAATGGCCAGCGTTGATCATCAACCAGTCAGAGTTGGACGATAAATACCGGCGTTCAATGTTAAATCAGCAATATTTTTATCTACAAAGGTTTAGCAACTACGTCACAGGAAGCCATGCTGCATCGCAACAAAATCTTTGTAGCAATATTGAAAAAATGGAAATAAAGCCACGTAGTGGCGACATCTTTGGAACGGAATAATAAAGCTAAAGAGATATTGGTAACCCTCAGGGGAGTCATGAAAGCTAAGGTAATTGCCATTCTTGAACAAGTATCCAACAGTTAAGTTAACAGCGAGATATACAATGAATTTCATCCACATCCGAATTTATCCGGTTATAAACGATTATATCCGTTTAAAATGATCTATTATTTTGGAATATGACGTACTTTTAATTATCGTAATGCTTTTCAATTGGTTATGTCGATATTTTTAACAGCGGAATATCGCATTTGAGTAGAGAAGGTACAGATTTATTTATTTAAAAAGGTAAACATATGGAAAATAAAATTTCAGTTACTATTAGTCCTGAGGTCGTTGTTACCGTAAACAAGGCTATTGAAACGATTAACAATAGCTTGCCTTTCCTGATTAATCTGACAAATGACGATCGCAAGGCGCTTTTAAAAATGGGAGATAAGTCGATGGCTTTTGTAAACAAAGGTCTCGAATATGCCAAACAGAACCAGGGGATTCTTCCGGTATATCTCAATATACCTGAATTTGAAAAAGATGTTGTAGTGACCAACGACCTGGCAAGCATCAGGAATTCGTTGCTGCAGCTGATTGAGAAATTGGATGATACTGTGCTACAAGCCGGGAGCGAGGCATTCAATGCTGCATTAATTTTTTACACGGCGGTAAAAGGGGCAGCCAAAGCTGGCCAGCCGGGTATGAAAACGATTTACGCCGATTTGCAGTCCCGTTTCCCCGGCAGAAGTAAAGCTGCTGCGCAGGTTAATGCGAATATTCATTAATCCTGGAATTGAACAAACGCTGTTGTGCCCCTGTCGGACTTGGTTGCTCCTGGCAGGGGCAATTTCCTTTAATAAGCATCCAAAAGGTCCCTTGAAGCATCCAAAAAGACCCTTTTAACAACCAAAAGATATCCCGCCGAAGGAATTTTCCCTTTACCGGATACAAAAAGGTCTCTTTTTCATTCGGTTTAAATGTAATTCTAATCTAAAAGGTCCTGCGATGACTCAATTTTGAGTCGCATTTGCTCTAATTGGATACCCCAAAGGTCTAATTAGTTGAAAATAGGTTTCAAAAGGTTTCCCGGATCATTCAGCCTGAAACATTTTTATACCGGAAGGTTTTGAAGATTACTACAAAGATTCCACTGTGCTGCAGCGTTTTATCTTGTGGAATATTAAATCTGCTGACGCGAAGCTTATCCATACAACTTCGTTTCCAAATTTTTGCACCCCTGCGATATTGAAGCAGCCATGGAACTGCGTAGCTGCGACATCCTGATCCGGAGGAAATCCTGTGACTGTAACAGGAAGTAGCCAGTCAAATTCTTGTAATTCGAAATAATTTGCAGATTCTCTTCCCCCCGGTGATCGAAATCGGAAGTGCCCACTTCGTTGAAGGCTAATCGTTGTTTGGGAAATCAGGGTCCGAATTTATCTTCTGTAGAGGGATTGAATAACTGAATACCCCTTTTTATAGTGAGGTTTTCACGAATAGATTGTTCGACTAAACTTTCATCTTCTTCTGTCACTCCCTGTGCTTCCCGATCACGTTGTCGGATATCTGCAATTTCTTCTTTTGTTGCGTTTAATTCGAGCATCGCAGTAATATACCCTTTGTCGTTGGCTGCGATTAATTGCAGATCACGCGTAAATTCGATTTTTAACTTTAGGTCGTTTTTCAATAATTCAATCACCTGTTCCAGCGACGAGCTTCTATAACTGTTCTTGTTGTGGTGATCGATGTTGATGTAGTTTGGCGGTGGATCGACATCCTGAGTCAATTCAATGCCAACAAACGTCCGGAGATCATTAAACAGGTTTTGGTAATCGCTCAGTTTGGCGCCCCACCGAAGATGGTGGTCTGCAATATTTTGCCCTTCAGAAAATCCGTTGTCAGTTAATAACCGCTTAATCGTGGCCATTTCGAGGTCTGATCCACCGATTAAAAATAGATAATCCGGTTGGTTCATAAAGGTTTTTTTGGTAGGCGAATATTAACAATAATATTTGAGAATTCAGATGTTTATTTTTAATATTTTTACTGGAATTTCAAATACATATTCATTGTAAATTACGATACGCCAACAGAGAACACTGCTATTTGAATTGTAGTGGGGCCATATGTAGGTGTGGTGTGTAATCAGGGAATAAAAAATTCAAACAATACTTTACGAATGAGAATCTCAAAGTCCAAATCATCTTTCCTTTCGATTATTTGCCTTGCATTAATCCTTCTTCCCTCCTGGAGTAATGGCGCCGAAAAACCGGTTACAATGGATAACGGCAAAATAAAACTGAGCTTTGACGCTCAGACGGGAGCTTTAACCGGTTTCCGCGACCTGGTGAACGCAACCGATTTTCTGAATGAACATCGTATTCCAGTTTCACCCTGGGAGATCGATCTGCTTCAATCGGCAGTTTATGATACCTTATCAGCCCATAATGCATCTGAATTTCGGTTTTCAAAACCCGATCCGTTAACCCTCGTTATGGAGTGGTCTGAATTCAAAGGGGTTCAAAACCGGAATTTAAAGGTCACAGCAGTTGTGTCGCTGGAGAAAGAGAAACCATTTTCATCATGGAAAATTTCCATTGATGGTATCGCAGGTAAACAGATCAACCGCGTGGTGTTCCCCCGGATATCAGGATTGAAAAATTCGGAAGAGAGCTATTTGGCTCTCCCGATTTGGACAGGCCGTTTGATCCGAAATCCGGGAGGCGAACTTGCCAGGTTACCGGGCAAGGTGAAGAAATCGGAATTTAGTTATCCGGGTCAGCTTTCCCTGCAATGTACCCCTTTGTACCATCCGGGTCAGTCGGGATTTTATGCGGCATGTAACGATTCGTTAGCTTATACCAAGGATTTCTCCTGGTCGTTGGATAATAATGACGACCTCGTTTATCAGATCAGTAACTACCCCTCGTTGGACACTACTTTAAATTCGTATTCTCCCGCTTATGCCGCAGTGATTGGCGCCTTTAAAGGGGATTGGGTTACCGCTGCCTTGATCTACCGTGAATGGGGATCGAAACAAAAATGGTGCAGGGAGAGCCGGTTTAAAAACGGAGTGACCCCGCAATGGCTCGAAAAGACCGCCTTATGGGAATGGAACAGGGGCAAATCACCGAATGTGCTCACCCCTGCATCCGACTTAAAACAACGGTTGGGTTTGCCCGTCAATGTGTTCTGGCATTGGTGGCATGGATGCTCGTACGATGACGGATTTCCTGAATATATTCCTCCTCGCGAAGGGAAAGCGTCATTTGTTTCGGCAATGTCGGCTGCACATGACAAAGGGATCAGGGCCATCGTATATATGAACCAGGCGTTGTGGGGGACAACCACCGAAAGCTGGAAAAGAGAGAATGCCGCACCCGCATCGGCAAAAGATGCCAAAGGAAATACGATATCACACGTTTTCAACATATTTACCAATAAGCCAACAGCCTATATGTGCATGGGTACGCAGTTCTGGAAGGATAAGTATTCCTCATTGTGCGATAGCGCTATAAACACATACAAAACAAATGGCGTTTATATGGATATGGCTTGCCTGAGCTTAAAGTGTTACGACAAGAGTCATGGTCATCCGATTGGAGGGGGCAACTACTGGATAGAAAATTTTGCAAAGATAACCAGCCAGATCCGCTCAAAGATTCCGCAGGATAAACAGCTTGTGCTGGCAGGCGAGGGGTGTGGGGAGGTTTGGCTCCCTTATCTTGATCTGTTTCTCACCTTGGAGATGAGTAAAGAGCGGTATGCAGGATTGGGCGGATGGGAAACGATCCCGTTTTTTCAGGCGGTCTACCATCAGTATGGAATTACTTATGGGAACTATTCCTCTTTGATTGTTCCACCTTATGATGAACTCTGGCCCAAACAATATGCACCGAAAGATCCCCTTCAGTTGCTAGATAGCGGATTTAACAAGCAATTTCTCATGGAGCAGGCGAGATCTTTTGTGTGGGGTATCCAACCCACCATCGCCAATTATCAGCCCTTTCTGGCAACAGCACGGAAGGAGGAGATTCAATACCTGGTCGATCTTGCTAAGACACGTTACCGGGGATTGCAATACCTGTTGTATGGAAAGTTTTTAAAATCACCTGATCTGAACGCTCCAACAGAAGAGTTTGATATTTCTCGATTATCGATTTACGCAGGGAAAACAGGAAATACTGTCACCAAATTCAGGGGAAGCTTCCCTGTCATCTATTCGGCAACATGGCAGGGTGAGAATAATCAGATCGGAATCGCTTTAGCCAGTATCAGTGACATTCCTTTCCGGGTCGATTGTACCCTAAACTCGAATGAATACCAGCTTCGCTCATCGGGTAAAATATTCAGGATCGATGCCGGGGGACGAAAACAGATCGGTTCGTATGCTGACAAGAAAGTACATATCGATTTTTCCCTCCAACCAAAAGGGGTGTGTATTGTGGAGATTGTTCCGGATAAGTAAAAGGAAACAGAACTATTAATATTGGGGGTCACAAATAGAAAAAAGGTTTGGTCCACGAATTTTCACGAATCGAAGATCAGCGAAGCTAATTAGCACTAATTCTTAAGGTGGAAATTGTTGGTTTCCGTCCGACCAACCCATCTTGACTACTTTTGCCTGATTACCTAGTTTTGCTTCCGTTACTTTGACTCCTGAGCCGGAACCTGTCTTTTCAAATCCCATAATTGAGATAGAACTTACCAGTATGGGATTATTGTTCGGATATTTTAACTGGTCATGTTATTTGGAAGTTCAGGCAGTGCCAGATTGTTTTTGTACTTCCTACAGTGGAGAGGGCTGAACTTTCTTTGAACTGGACGAATGGACAGATTATATTTTCGGGAATGCAATTTAATTGTACTTTTTTCGACCAAAGGCTGTTAGATTATCCACTTACCATCAAAGGGGGTTGGTAAGGTAGTTGTAGGACAGGAGGTGATTATCCGGCTCGATAATTATCCCTATATGGAATACGGTTCAATAGGGGGCAAAGTCAGGATGATTTCTCCATTAGCCAATCAGTCCGGGGAGTTTCCCATGATGAATGACCTGCATACCTACCTGATTACGGTTGACCTTCCCGATAAACTAACCACGAATTATGGCACCACCTTTGATTTCAATTGTGAAATTAAAGGGACGTCCGATATTCTTACAGGGTAAAGAAAACTACTGCTAATGCTGTTCGATAATCTTAAATATATCGCCAGTAAGAAAACAATTTAACTTTTTATTATTAACTTTAAATTTTTGTATTATAAAAACATTTGAGAGATTGAAATTGCACAAACTTGGAACAGATTTGAGTAGAAGATCAAAACTCAATGAAATGTGGTGGTCATTATTATTATGAGGCAGGGGGCAATGGATGGACCTATCTTTGGATGATATTGTCTATGGATACTACACAGTTGCTTAAAGTGGAAATTATTTAGCCCCGAGTTGTGCTTATACTGATCCATCAACATTACCTCCACCAATTAACGCTCTTGAGTTGACTTCCTATTTCTCAAGATCAAACCTATTACGATAATCGTGCAGCTGGTGTACTTGATGCTTTATTCAATTTAAATGTTACGGATTATGATACGCAATTAATGGTTGATGCACTTGATATAGCATTTGCCGACGATACTGACATGGTACATCGGCTTGTAGCAGGAGGATCATCATTTGCATGATTTTCAATATTTAAGCAGATTTCATTATATATTATACAACATTGATCCATATGAGTAAAAAAAAGGTAATTTACATTTGTTCCATTCTGTATCTTGTAATATCAATCGGCTTTCTCCACGTTGGATGCAAGTTTAAGACCCCCTATGGCATTTTAGATTTACTTATTGTCTTAACCCTTTTACCCGGAGCTTTATTAAGTATTGCTGGGAGTATTTTTTGGGGGACAACAGGGGAGGTTATTGGTAGTCTAATTACAATTTTTATACTATTTTTTTATTTGGAGAAATCAAACAAATTCAATAGGTAGGTTGAGAATATGATGCTTTGCAACTTTATTGAAAAAATTCAAACTCTTTTCTTATTTGTAAACAATTCTTTTACAGGAGTTCCGTCGAGTAAATATATGCCTGGCTCTTGTAGTATTTAGCTACGCTGATTTTCAATTCGTAGGTCGAACGGTTAATTCTAAGGGCGCACCCAATGATGGCAACCAGCCAATATGCAATAATTGCACAGAAGATCCGGATGTGAACAGCATTTTTCGGGAGTTCCCCCAAAGGATTTTATCTTTAAGTTTTGCTTAATCCACTTAAAGAACAATTCTACCTGCCACCGATTTTTATACAACCAAGCAATTTGTTTCGCAGTAAGATCCATGTTGTTGGTCAGAAACACAAAGGTGCGATTAAACTCAGCGTCATAGAACTTGACTCTGCCGATCTTTTCGGGATATTGTTTGGATAGGTAAACACCACTCAATATTATAATTTAATAACACATTACACCAGTTGATTTATCAATCTTCCTGGAGTACATTCGTTCAAATTTAAGATTCGTTATGGTTCTCACTACGAGATAGTTGAGGAATCGAAGGCATACACCTTACCTTTTATCCCAAAATGGTCATTTTATTGGGGAACCAATTAAAACTAAATATTCGTCCCATAAAATATTTAATTTACAAGGGGATTTTTTCCATTTGACAGCGCATAATGAGATCTATGGCGACCATTCAAATCATTCTTTATTCAATTTTAATTGATGTTACGATAGAATCAGGTATGAAAAATTTAATTTTGGAGGAACTTTTGGCGCTACTTATTTGGGGAATGATGTCAGGGAGACCGGATTTTCTGATCGCTTAAATACGGATATCTTTGTTGCAAGGAAAGCCAGCATGTTTAGTTCGATCAAATGGAGTTTAATCAACGATTCTCCTGTAAATGAGTTTGAGAAACAAGGGAAATGCCATTTATGGAACTACTTCCTTTCATTAGGTTATGAGCATTTGAAAATTGCTATCCCGACCTGCAATTTTGTTTCAGTCGGTGTGGGTATTTATAATTATTATGAAAAACAAATTGATCACAAAGCCTTGTCCAACCTGCCACTCTCCAATTGGAATCGGTTTATTCCTGAGCAGGGAGACCACACTTCGTTGTCCAGGATGTGGAGAATTACTGAATGAAGATCCGAAGCGGAAAAAAATCGGTATTTTTATTAATCTGCTTGTCATACTCGTATGGGTCATCGTAAGCTATTTGTCGGGGGTAGGTCGGCTCGCGGGATTAATAATTCTTCCGGTTACGGTAATCATTGCATTGGTAATTAATCGCTTAGTTGTTGTAAAAAAAGACCTGGTCATTCGAAATAAAAAGACAAATGAGATCACCTATATTGACCACTCTGACTGGAATGAAATATTGATAAATACCGCAGAAAAGGAAAATGGCTTCGAAATCATTGAGGAACTAAAATAGATTTGATATTATGGTGGGGTACCATTTCAAAGAGTAATTTTATGTCAAAATTCAACAATGGACAATCTATATAAAACGCTTTTTCAACGCCATCTTATTAACGATGATCAATATCAGTTTCTTGAGTCGATTCGGACAGAGAAGATCATCTCATTATATTATGAACTGCGACTGATCCTCTATCTGGGTATCCTGTTATTTACGGGTGGTGTGGGTTATTTTGCCTACCAAAATATGGGAGAGATCGGCCATCTGGTCAGTATGGCACTTATTGGTGTTGCAATTATTGTTGGATTCCGTTTCATTTCGAGATTTGCACAACCTTATTCTGATTCAGAGGTAACCGTCAGCCATTCCTACTTTGACTATATTCTTGTTCTTGTTTCATTATTAATTATTTCATTGTTCGCTTATGTGGAGGTTTATTTTGGCCTGGTAGAGCTGCTGATTAACTGGAGTTCATTTATCAGTGCCGCCCTGCTCTTGTTTATGGCTTACCGATATGATAATAAAGCACTGTTGTCAATGGGGATTACCGCCCTTGCGGCAGCGACAGGAATAAGTATTACTCCTGTAAATTGGGTGAAAGGCCAATGGTCGGCAACATCTGATTTGTATGTTGTTGCCATCCTGCTGGGAATCACTCTCCTTGTTGTGGAGCAGGTTACTTATCGAGCCGGAATTAAAAAACATTTTCGGTTTACCTTACAGAATTTTGGTCTGGTACTCTATCTAATCGGGTGTATTGCTGCGATGTTTAACAGTGAAAATGGATCATTGTATGCTTCTTTAATCGTTGCCTCAGCCGGATTTCTCCTATGGTATACCTGGAAGAAAAAGGAATTTCTATTCTTTCTCTACTCCAATATTGCAGGATATATTGCCATTACCTACTTATTGTTTAAATTGGTTGAAAGTCAACAAGGTGATTATGGGTTTTTTATTTACTATTTTCCACTCACGTGTATCTCCTATATCCTGATTTTAGTGAATAATAAATCCCACTTTGCTCATGATTGATTTATTAATTGCTTACGATATCGCTGAATTAGAAAAGAAGACAGTTCTAAAAGAAGCTGAAAATTTATACCGGAGTGGGTTGCTAAATGATGATCAGCGACAAAAAATCGGCGAAGTTTACGCTTCAAAGCTCTATACTCCCTCTCTATTTATGAAGGTGCTACTCTTTGTCTTTTCACTTCTGGGAATGACAACGGTTATTGGACCGATTACTGCAATTATTGGTGATGTTGGGCAGACAGGATTTCAATTTCTGGCTTTATTTTTGGGGATTTGCCTGATTTTCTTTACGGAAAAGGTTTTAATCAAAATCAAATTCCATTTTAATTCGGGTATTACTGAGGCGGGAATATTCAGTGGCCTCCTGTTTATCGCATTTGGAATACTCGGTTCTCAGCCCAATAATGGGATGGTTTATCCCATCGTTGGATTTCTTTTAGCCGCATTTGCCGCAATCAGGTATCTTAATTTATTCGCCCTGGTTTTTGCATTAGGCTTCTTTGTCTTGATCCTTTTCAAAATATTAACAGCCATCGGCGGTGTGGCAGAAGCACTGATCCCCTTTGTTTTCATGGCCACATTTGGACTATTGTACTGGTATTTTAAAAAACTTCAAAAGATATTGTCAAATGTAATCTTTGAAAAACAGTTTGTCCTATTAAAAACTATTTCACTGCTCTTCTTTTATGTAGCTGGAAACTATTTTGCTGTCCGCGAATTAAGCATTCGATTGATGGGACTAAAATTGTCAGGAGGGGATAATATCCCATTCGCATTTCTGTTTTATCTTTTCACTGCGTTGGTTCCGGTTGGATATTTGTATGGGGGAATAAGGAAGAAATCAATCTTACTGATCAGGGTCGGACTACTTACTACTGCACTGAGTGTGATCACCTTTAAATATTATTTTAGCCTGGGACCTCCTGTGATTACGATAACCGTTTCGGGTATTGTATTAATTACCATTGCGTTGACCCTTCTGAATTATTTGAAACAGATGCGGGGTGGATTCACCAGGGAGCAACTCATCATTGAAAAATGGAGTTCACAGGATTTAGCCGCAATTATCGCATCACAAACCTTAGGAGGGAATAAAACCAGTGAAACGGTCAGTGAAGAACCCCTTTTCAATGGAGGCCGATTTGGCGGGGGAGGGGCTGGAGGAAGTTGGTAAAAAAAGTTATTTTTGAATCCACTTAAACAGTTTTAAATGATGCTGCTATTTTTCCCATCGCAGGAGGACTTCAGAACTTGGCTTGAAGAAAACCACAGAACAGCGTCTGAATTATTGGTTGGTTTTTATAAAGTGAATAGTGGAAAACCAAGTATGACCTGGTCTCAATCTGTTGATCAGGGGCTTTGTTTTGGTTGGATAGACGGAGTCCGTAAATCAATTGACAAGGATAGTTATTGTATTCGTTTCACGCCCAGAAAACCCAACAGTATCTGGAGTGCAATTAATATTGCCAAAGTGGAGACGCTTATCAGCCAGGGATTAATGAAGGAGGCTGGGATTGCGGCTTTTAAGAAGAAAAAAGAGGAGAGATCCGGAGTTTATAGTTTTGAAAATGAGGCTAAAAAGTTTAGTGAGAATTTTGAGAAACGGTTTAAAGCGAATCTGCCGGCATGGGATTTCTTTTCAACCCAGGCTCCGGCTTACCGAAAGATGATGATTCACTGGATTATGAGTGCAAAACAGGAACAGACTAGACTTGCACGACTTGAAAAAACGATAATAAACAGTGAGCAGGGTAAACGATTGTTTCAGATAAAGAAAAATGGTGAGTTCCCTAAAAGGTCATAATTAAGTCTTAAAAAAATAGTTTCGATGGACAAAATCAATGTTGCAGACAAACTTTCATGCTTCGATGATTATTGGAATCCGAGGATAGTGGCAGCGCTTAATGGACAGCATGTTAAGGTGGTGAAATTTCAGGGGGAATTTGTCTGGCATAAGCACGACAATGAAGACGAGATGTTTCTGGTTGTTAAGGGGAAATTTGAGATGGAGTTCCGTGACCGGAAGATTGAAATTGAGGAGAATGAATTCATCGTGGTGCCAAGGGGGATAGAACACCGGCCCGTTGCACAAAATGAAGTTTCTGTATTGCTCTTTGAACCTGCTACGACCTTAAATACAGGTGATAAGATAGGGGATTTGACTAAAGAAAAGCTGGAATTTATTTAAAAATTGAAATCAAGGAAGTATTGCCTTTATGATTAAATAACCTTTTTCAGGATTAAAATTTTATATTTACAATGTCTTTGGCACCAATGAATATGAGTTACTTTAAAACACGCTCACCTTTTCCTTTACTTTTGTTAGGTCTGGTTACCGGATTCCGGTTTCTTTTTGGATATTCATGTCAGGCACAAGGTAAAGACTGTCCGCAATGGGGCGAAAAGTATACCCGGAACATGGTCTCTGATGAAATCGGTTTGCCTTCATCCTTTAATATTGGAACCGGGAAAAATGTCAAATGGTCGGTTTCTTTAGGGAGTAATGGATATGCTACCCCGGTGATTGCAAAAGGTAAGGTTTTAATGGGGGCAAATAATGGTGACGAGCGTGATCCCCGTCATAAGGGAGACCGGGGTGTTTTACTCTGTTTGAATGAATCGGACGGCAGTTTGTGCTGGCAGCTGGTCGTTCCGCGTATTGCAGGTGACCGGCACAATGACTGGCCCATGATTGGTATCTGTTCGGCCCCAACCGTTGAGGAGAATCGTGTTTATGTCCTTACCAACCGTTCGGAGGTGCTTTGCCTCGACCTGAACGGACAGGCAAATGGAAACGATGGTACCTTTCAGGGGGAGGGATGGTTCATGGCGCCACCGGGGGAATTCCCATATGAGGTAACTTTAAAGGATGCAGATATTATTTGGTCGTATGATCTAAAACTGGAATTGGGCTTGTGCCCGCACGATTCACCGAACGCCTCTATTCTGCTCGATGGCGACTTTCTTTACCTGAACACATGCAATGGAGTTAATTACAAACATCTTGAAACCAGCGCTCTGAATGCCCCCTGTTTAATTGCATTGGATAAAAATACAGGACGGCTGGTTGCAAAGGATAATGAGCATTTTGGTCCCCGTATTTTTCACTCCTCCTGGTCTTCGCCGTCAATGGGAGAAGTAAACGGACAAAAGCTCGTATTTTTCGCCGGACCTGATGGAATACTCTATGCATTCGAAGCGCTTTCGCAAACGGCATCACGCGACGAAGTCAAATCATTAAAAAAAGTGTGGCAGTTCGACTGCGACCCGACAGCCCCTAAAAAGAATATTCATGATTACCTGAATAATAAAACTGAAGGACCAACCGTTTTATTTGGGATGCCGGTTTTTTATAAAAATCGCATTTATCTTACCGGTGGCGGCGATATTTGGTGGGGGAAAAAGTTGGCATGGCTGAAATGTGTCGATGCTACTAAAAAAGGGGATATTACGAATACAGGTGAGATCTGGACCTACCCCCTTGAACAGCATTCTGTCTCGACACCTGCCATTTCAGATGGATTGGTTTACGTGACCGACTGCGGTAAAAAGCTCCATTGCGTCGATGTTGAAAATGGAAAACCGTACTGGACGCATCAACTTCAAATGGATTCCTGGAGCTCAGCTTTAGTCGCCGATAAAAAAGTATATGTAGGATCACGGGGCGGCGACTTTTGGATACTCGAAGCCGGTAAAAAACTTAATGTGCTCGATTCAATCAAACTGGATGGACCAATCCATTCAACGCCTGTTGCTGCAAATGGAGTGCTTTATATTTCAACGATTAACAGGTTGTATGCGATAAAGAGATCGGAACCTGTTTTAACCAGGTAATTTGTTTTTATTATGGATGGAATCAATATAAATCCAATAAATACCATCAAATAAGTCATTACTTGGCAAACATAAAAGATTGAACTTTAAAATGCGACATTTATTTTTTGGACTTTTAATTTTAGGAATTCTTCTTGCCTGTGCATCAAACAAAAGAACTACAGGTAAATCAGTCCTCCCAAATCGTAAAAACATTTTGGTCAGAACAGATCTTAAAATTTTCTTTGACAAATGCAATGTAGAAGGTTCAATCGCAATTTATGACAACAATAAACGAAAATGGATTTTATCCGATACAATAGACATAAAAAAAGAGACATTACCCGCCTCGACTTTCAAAATCATTAATCTGCTTATCGCGTTGGAGACAAAAACAATCACAGACGAAAATGAAATTGTGAAATGGGTAGGTGGTATTGACACTTTGAAATATGGAAACCGACCGGAAATTTATCACGATATGAATGTTAAAGAAGCCTTTGAGGTTTCAGCAGGTTGGGTATTTAATGAGTTAGCCAAAAGAATCGGGAAGGAGAATTATAAAAAGTTTTTGACTCGCTGTGATTATGGGAATCTCGACCTTTCTCTAATAGAAGATGACTTTTGGAATTTTGGTCCTTTTGCCATTTCTCCAATCAACCAGGTGGAGTTTATCAGGAAACTATATGACGAAAAGCTTCCCTTCTCAAAACGAAACATGGAGATCGTGAAAAGGGTAATGATGACAGAGCAAGGCGAGAATTACTCTTTTCATACAAAAACAGGATGGACCAGAGATAATGGAATAAATATTGGTTGGTGGGTTGGATATTTAGAGCATAAGAATGGGGTTTATTTTTTTGCTACACGACTTTTGCAGGATCGAAAATATAACCATTCCAGCTTCGGAAATTGTAGAAAAGAAATCACAAAATCTATATTCAGAATCCTGGACCTGATAAAAGGATAATACTTAAGGCTACGCCCCTATTTGTTGGATGAGTTTACTTTTTCCCATTTTTCCCGTAAGTCATCAAATTGTTTTTATAATTAAGCTTTAAGGTCTCGATGGCAAATTTCCCAATAGAGAGATCTTTTATCGTGTTCTTATCAATCGGTAACAAATGGTTATCAGGTTGATCTTCAATAATACTGACCTTTGTCGCATTTTGAATTCCATTTGGTCCATGCAGGTTAACAGAGGTATTCTTTCCATCGGTTTCATAGCAACGAACAATCGTACCATTTCCATCCTCCGCTTTTTTCAGAATTGAGACAATGACATTGGGCTGTGAAATCCCCAAAAAGGAGTTACGATCGGTTAAACTGCCATTTTTGGACTGACCTTCCATTACGATTAATGGTGAATTGTGTTCCCACCCGGCGTGGACAGCATCGTGAGGGATTAGCCCACCCTTGTGCGTTGTAATGGAGAAACGATAAGGATGTTTCCCTTTCTGGTTAAAATAGAGGTTTTTGTCCCCGCAACTGAAAACACTTCGTAAGAGGACGGGCTGCAGGACGAAGTCTGTTTCGAGCAGCATCGGGTCCTGAAGCGCAATCCTGCTGTACAATTTTGAGATGCGTGTATCCATTGTAAATGTTGCTTTTTCCATTTTCCCTTCCAGGATTCTGGCATCATGGAACCGGGGGTCCATCCGGTCTTTAACATCAAATGGCGCCACTTCCGTTGCCAGTGTTACCCCCATCGACTCGTTCGATAGGTCCATCCAATTATTTGTAGCCCTGACTGTGGGGTGGCATGCTTTGGAGGAGGGGTTTTCTTTCCCGTATTCAACCATTCCAAAAGGGACTTCATAGGTCAGCCTTCCGTGGTCAATTTTAAATGGGAACATTGTATTCACCTGGATTTTTTCCTGTCCATCCCAATTGAGCTCTGTTTTGAGGTCGATGCGGGGAAGGTTCGCATAAAGGGTAATCTCCTGGACCCGTTCTGAGTTCAGTATTGAACCTTCAACGCTAATTGTTGCGCAAACTGGTCCCGATTCCAGGAGGGTCACAGTAGCCGGTTTTTCGCCCATTCGCCACCATTTATCGGTAAATTCTTCGGCTTCATCTACTCCCAGATTTTCGAGAGCAATCAGCTCATTTCCTTTATATTTGTTTGTGTTGAGGATTTCTTTGCCGTTTATTTTGTCATAAATACTTGTAATTCCCCCTGTCTGTGGATCAATCTTTACAACAAAAAACCGGTTCTCCAAACTTGATGCAGAGGCTGTCAATGGATTTGTAGATTTGTTCTTTCCTTCATTCAGATAGTAGGTGGCATATCCCATCGAGGGGACGGAAGCCTCGAAGATTACTTCAGCTCTTGCGATACTGCCGTCGGGATAAGTGGAAAGTGTTTTTATCTGTGACGGTATAAAATTACCCTTTGCATCGAACAAGGTAAGCTCCCTGATCCCCTGCTTCTCCAAGGAAACCACATGTTTCGCAATATCTGTCCGTTCCCAGGCCAGACTGTTAAACACAACGAGTGGAATACCCTTGTTGTTGCACCTGATGTTTTTAATAAGGGTCCCCAGTGTGCCCGAAACAAGGTCGTTGGATAAGGTA
This sequence comes from Prolixibacteraceae bacterium, assembly GCA_963675995.2. Classification (GTDB taxonomy): domain Bacteria; phylum Bacteroidota; class Bacteroidia; order Bacteroidales; family Prolixibacteraceae; genus JAAFHB01. Next base: position 2,660,980 of record CAXXIY010000001.1, read on the forward strand.
TACATATTCCGGGCATTAGCGAGCTTGACCGCATCACTTATAATCCCTTTATTTCCTCCCCAATTGTGCTCATGAACCCATAATTTTTCTTCCCAGGCGTTGTTAATCGCAGCTTGGGGATAATCGTAATGGGGTAAAAGAAGATTGTTGATCGTGGAGAATTTTTCGGCCGTAGTCAGTAGGTACTCTGCATGTCGGGTGAGCATAAATGCATCATTCTCGACCGACTGGGTTCCATCCCACCAGCACGGCATTTCGCCCAATATGTTCTGAATCTTTCCCTTGCCTTGCTTTGCAGCATATTCCACAGCCTTAAAATACTCGTTCGCCAGTGCTATTTTAACCTTTGGAGCGCCATATTTTTCGTTCCATCGTCTGGCATTAATTCCTAACAGAGGATCAGGGATGGTGCAGTCACCACCCTCTGCCATCAAAATAAACGGCGGAAGTGTGAACTCGTTATGTCTTGCTACCTGACGCTGTGCAAAGCCCTTTAAGGCATCTTCTGCTACTTTAAAATCATTTGTACGCAATTTTGAACCCGATGAATATCCTTCGGGACAGTGGGCTACAAGCACCTCTGACCCATCAGGCGCCTGCCAGCGAAAGATGGCCGGTCCGACATATCCGGTCACATTGAGATTGTTCTCCTTTCGGATGAGTACTTTCCAGATAATAAAATTCTTTATCCCGGCTCTGGACAATATCTGGGGCATCTGAAGCGTATGGCCTGGTTCATCAACATTCCAGGCAAATTCGGTATTCACCCCGAATTTGTTCTTAAGCCAACCCTTCCCAAAATAAATATTTCTGATCAGTCCTTCACCACCTAACAGTAATTCACTCGGCCCCATATAAAAAGCGCCACACTCGAGAATATTCTTTTTAAACAATTCGCGCACCTCTTCTGTCTGTGATGGATAACGTCGCAGAAATTCCTGAAGGACAAAAACATCCTCCTCCGAAAACTTAAATTCTTTCAGGTCTTTCAGGATTTCTATCGATTTTTTGATGGCCTGCACATTCAAATTGGTACAGATCTCAGGGGTATTGGGCCAGGATAAGTCTGCATGAGAATGAGGAACCATAACTATTTCAAAATCCTTTTCCGGGATTACCTGTGCTTGGTTAATGTTGGTATATCCAGTGGCGAGGAGGAGGGCCAGGAAAAACTTTACACTTGAATTTTTCATATGCCTTGTTATTTTGTACTGAGAATCATAAAATGTCGTGAATAATATTGCTTTTTTTATCTTTCCTGACCTCCCACATCCCCTCCAATGGAGGGAGTGAGGGATGAAGTTATTTATAATGCAGACCAGAACTCTCCCCTTGGGGAGATTAAGAGGTGTCCTATCAACGAAATCAGAAATTGAATTTGGCAAATTATATCTGTCTGATTGCTTAATTACCACTTAAACTCAGTGAAAGCTTCGTACATCGCCCTAATATTTTCAAGGGGAACATCCTCGCTTATCTCACCGCATGCAATGATGCCACCATCAGGAGTCCCAAGCTGGTGAAAAAGTCTAAAAACATATTCCTTCACTTCCGCAGGCGAAACGTAGGGCAATATATTTTGCCGGTCAATGTCGGTACGGAAAGCAATTTTACCTGCGTATTTTCCAAGCTCTTTCCTATCCATCACCGAGGCCTGGCAATTGAGAACATCCACTCCAAGCTCTATAAGATCGGGCATAATCTCAAGAATGTCGCCATCACTGTGGTACCACACATGAACACCTTTCCTCTTCACCTTAGAAAACATCTCCTGGTAAACAGGTTTGAAGAAGGATCTCCAAAGATCGGGAGGTATGAGCAGATTTGTTTGAGCGCCCCAGTCGTCGGCAAAATGAATGCCCTGGTAGTCACGGGCCAGCCATTTATCAAGCCATGCAAGATTAAATTTCAGCAAATCATCACGAAGCCGGTAAACTTCAGGAGTTCCCATCATCAATGCATAAAGGAGGTTTTCGAATCCTACCAACTGCTGCATTTGTTCAAAAAAGACAATCCAGCCACCCCGCGAATAATACGCATCACTTTTACCTGCCATATGGCCGCTGTACAACCTGAATTTCTGTTCGCCCGCTGTAAAGACTTCAGGCCATTTATAATTGTCATAATTCGAAAAGTCTGCGTTTATCGGGTATCCAACCGGAATTCCGCACCGACCTTCAACCGTTACATTCCAGATGGTACCCCAGTCATCCTTGTTTAACCCCAGCTTATACATGGGAGGGAGTTTTTCTCTGGGTAAATCGGGTAGCATGTGCCATCCAAAATCCTCATGGAAGGAGTTTATGATCATTGCCAGTTCATCTCCATAACGAAATTGTGACGAGGGGAGAATTGCATGTGAAATTGGCAGGCCATCCGGCTTTTGAAACTGAATAGCTCGAATTACTTTTTCTCTGCTGTTCATTTTTCTAAAATATGCGAATAAGTTGAGCGGTATTTTGTGAATTGTCCTCCAAACTTAATCACAATATTTTGAACAACAAAGGGAATAACTGGAAATTGATATCATGTTGATTTCAACGATTAATTGATTATGGCTGACGCAATTTTGAAGTTGATCCACCTGTTTTGTTCCTGAAAAAATGTATAATTTTATTTTAATTATGGCAATAAGATTTGTTTACCCTGAGATGGGGGCAGAATTTGGAAATAAAAGTTTCAGGTTTATTGGATACATCTGGAGATCAATTGAATGAAGGCTATTGTGTCAACCGGTTCAAAGCATAATTGTAAGGTTAATATGTCTGATAATAAAGTAAAAAGAAATGAGCTCTCAGGATAAAACAAGCGAAAAAGTGCTGAATGAATTTAATCTCTCTGAAATGCGATTCAGGAATGCTCTTGATGATTTGATGGAGGGTTTTATGATCATTGGATTTGATTGGACTTACCTTTATGTGAATAAAGCAGCAGCTCATCAAGCCTTTCAGGAACCCGAAAATCTCATTGGAAGAAAGTATATGGAGATGTATCCCGGGATTGAAAACACGGAGATCTTTGCCATGTACCTAAGGTGCATGGGGGAACGCATTTCATTGAAATTTGAATCTTCTTATACCTTTGAAAATGGGATTGTTAAATGGTTTGAGCTAAATCTTGAACCGGTAAGCGAAGGGATGATTGTCCTTTCCCTGGATATCACTGAGCGAAGGGTGGCCGAAGATGAGCTAAGGATCAAGGAGGAGCGCTACCGGTTGTTGGCTGAAAATGCCCGTGATGTCATCTGGACGATGAAACTTGACGGCACAATTACTTATATTAGTCCGGCAGTGGAATTATTGAGTGGCTTCACAGTGGAAGAAGCAATGCATATGCCGCTTGATAAGATAATGACACCTGAATCTCAGGTTATCGTTATAAACTACATTCAGCGGTTAAATTCTGCTTTTGAGGCGGGCTTGCCATTGCCCAGTAATCGGGCGGAGAATGAGTATTATTGCAAAAATGGATCTACCCTGTGGACCGAAGTTATTGTATACCCAATGCAGGGAATTGACAATCATTCGTTAATGCTGCTTGGTGTTACCCGTGATATTAGCGAGCGCAAGAAGTTCGAAGCTCAGCTCTTGGATCAAACTGATAAATTAAAAAAAATCAATGCTTCCAAGGATAAATTCTTCTCCATCATCGCTCATGATCTAAAAAGTCCTTTTAATGGGATTTTAGGTTTTAGCGAAATACTGAAAGATGAGGCACGGGACCTCGATATTGATACCATTATATCCTATGCAGAGATCATCAATTCGACTGCAAAACAGACTTTCAGATTGTTGGAAAATCTCCTCGAATGGGCAGTTATTCAACAGAAAGGTATTGTATTTGAACCAAAGCGAATTTTTATTAATAGTTTGATTGAGAATGAAATCAAAGGTTTGCAACATAATGCGCATAAAAAAAGCATCGCTCTGGTTAATGATACGCTCGAAGAAATAATTATTACTGCCGATGGGAAAATGATCAGCTTAATCATCCGTAATCTGATATCAAATGCGATAAAATTCACGCACAAGGAAGGGACGATCAATGTTAAAGCCAGAATGAAAACTGATTGTGTTGAAGTTTCAATTTCGGATAACGGTGTCGGGATGGCAAAGGAACGCCTTGAAAAACTATTTAATATTGAAACCAGTTTTACTTCACACGGCACCGAAAATGAAAAAGGTACCGGTCTGGGCTTGCTCCTTTGTAAGGATTTTGTGGAGAAACACGGAGGGAAAATCAGGGCTGTGAGTAAATTGGGGAAAGGAAGTCAATTTATATTCACAATACCCTTAGGGATTTGAATTCTAGGCAAGATCTTATCTGGTCTATCCTCCAAATCATATCCAATAATTTGCATTTGCCGGAATTTGTGAATGCTGGTAAAACCCCGAAACGCAGCAGTTGAATGAACTTGACGGATATGAAGTTGCACGCCGGATCCGCAAATTAGACCCCAATTTGATCATTATTGCTCAGACTACTTTAGCCTCAAGCCAGGATATTGAGATGGCGTTGACTGCAGGTTGCAATGATCATATCAGTAAGCCCGTTAAGAACAAAGTTTAAAATCGTTGGTCTTAAAGTATTTTGATAATTCTGTTTAAATCGTAATCCAGTCTTTTGGTTCCATAATGAGGATCTTTCACAAATAATTAATAGCGGAATATTACGGAGGGATATTTAATGCAGCTTTAATTTTTTATACGGCAGTAAAAGGGGCAGCCAAAGCTGGCCGGCCGGGTATGAAAACCATTTACGCCGATTTAAAGTCCCCTTTCCCGGGAAGGAGAAAATCGATTGCACAGGTTAATAAGAATATTCATTTATTCGGGGTTGGTTAATTGCTTTTGTGCCTCTGCCTGACTTGATTGCTCCTGACAGGGGCAATTCCCTTTGAAAACAATCCAAAAGGTACCTTTTAGCGTCAAAAAAGAGTTATTTATCAACTAAAAGGTATCCCGCTGAAGGAATTTTATCCTCCCTGGATACAAAAAGGTATCTTTTTCATTCGGCTTAATGGTAATTCCAATCTAAAAACTCCTGCAACGAATCGATTTAGATACCCGTTTGATCTAAATGGACCTAAAAAAGGTCCATTTAAATTAAAATTGGGTTTAAAAGGTTTACCGGAATATTCTTTTAAAACAACCTCTTATCAAAATGGAGGTTCTGCCAATCAAATTTGAACTGTTGCAGGATTAGAAGGTGTCATGGTAGGTGAAAATTGACCCACAACCACAGAAACAAGATTGGCTTTTAAAATAAGGTTTAAAGAAAGCCATCTTTACAATTGCACTTTGGTGATGACCGTCTCATGGCAGGTTCTAGCAATAGGACAAAAAATATAGCTGCGATTATTCCACCTGCAATAGGTGCGAGAATGTAAACATAGAAAAACCCGCCAATATGATCGGGGAATGCAGCATCTCCCCACCCGTATGCCCATGCAACTAATCTGGGACCAAAATCCCGTGCAGGATTAAGCCCCGCCTGAGTCAGTGGTGCAATAAGACATATGATTGAACTTACGGCAAGCCCGATAAACAACGGCGCAAGAGCATCGTTGGGGCGGCCAATATTACAACCTTCGGTCAATGCAAAGATCATTAAAAGAAGGATAAAGGTGCCAAACATTTCAGCCCCGATGGCGAGTGGCAAAGATACAACAGCCGAGCTTCCGGCGCCGGAATAATATTCCCCAAACATTTTGGCTGTTTGGACCGATTCAGGCGTACCACGAATGATCCGATGAGCGTTCTCGAAAGCAGTAATTGAAGGGCCAAATAGTAGATAAATAAATATTCCTGCAAGAATAGCACCTGTGAACTGCGCAATAACATAGGTGGGTAATCGGCTAGCCGACATCCTTTTGCTGACTACCATAGCTAAACTTACAGCAGGATTGAGATGTGCACAGGATAAATGGCGCGTAAGGTAAATAGCAAGTGTAACACCTATACCCCAAACCATTGCTATCTGAATTATCCCTTGATACGCATTGAATAAAACGGATACTGCTACCGATCCGCACCCGAATAAGACCAAAAGGAAGGTGCCCAGCGTCTCACCAATAAATTCTTTAGTGTATCGCACTATGTTTTATAATGTTAATTACTTCCGGATTAACAATTGTTCTATCGGATCAAAGATATACAAACTCTTTTCGTTTGCAACTGCCTTCTCCGTTTTTAGGGGGAGGGCGCTTATCTTTACATGAATATAATTTCGGAAAATAGATGAATTATTTGCCTTTAACCATTAGATATTTAAAAGTGTTTTTGTCGATCGCCAAATAGTCTGTTCCTGTTGCTTTGTCTTTTACAAAGCTGATTTTAACAAGAGCTGTTTTTCTTGGTACAGCTTTCGTTTCAGAATTATGGGTGTGAAATACATACCACATTGCACCTTGTAAGTCGAAGAAAATATCGCCGTGTCCAGTACCGTTAACCCTTGTGTTTTTAGAACTGATGATCGGATTCCTACCGCTTTTAACCCATGGGCCATCTAAACTTTTGCTTGTGGCATATCCTACAGCATAATCGGGGCTGCGAAAATCGTTGGCAGAATAGATCAAGTAGTACAAATCTTTATGTTTAATTATTGTAGGACCTTCAGTTATAGGCCAGTCAGTTTTTTTTGTGTTTTCCCAAAAATCAGATGCTTTAATACTGTTTTTAACAGTTCCGGATTTAATTTGCATTAAATCGTCACTCATCCCTGCAACATAGATGTTATTCCCTTTGTCGAAGCGCACATGAAAAATGTATTTTTTACGATCTGGGTCCATGTAAATAAACGGGTCAATTTGTTTTGTATTCGAATCAAAGGCTTGTTTGGTAGGGTTTACAAATGGTCCAAGTGGGCTTTCGCTTTCGGCAATAGCAATCTGCTCGTTGGCTGTATAAACCATGTAAAATTTATTTTTATAACTAAAAACCTGTGGTGCCCAGAATGCTGATTCACCAAAGGCGTCACCCTTCTTAAGGGCATACCCCTCTTTCGCTCCCTTAGGGCCTTCCCAGTTTTCGAGGTCCGTTGAGGTATATACAAGGAAACCGTTCGAAGCGTCCTTTTCAACTGTTCCATACAAATAATATACCCCGTTGTTAAGAAGAATTGTGGGGTCGGCAAGGTAAATGTTGTTGGTTTTATTCGTAGTCTGTGCGAATAGTGAATAGGTAAGGGCGAACGTCAAAGCCGCACAAAAAAATCGGATTGATTTCATCGCATTGTATTTTATTTTGCAAATACGAAAATATTAAAAGTCCCTATTCTTCCATTGTAAGCTGCACCGGACCTAATAACCCGGAACTTACCAGTGGTGAATCCTTGGTGAAATAATTCCAGGTAGTAAAACAATATCTGTTTTTCGAGGGGCGGGGCAGGTTCCTGAGAAACCAGTCGGGAAATTCCTTCAGGTAATAGCCTTGTTTGTAAGCGCTTCCGCCAATCTGCCATTCGCAATCGGCAGGCTCCTGTTCGTCACCAATGAGCCGGTTAACCCAAACATTGCTGATTTGGATTTCAAGTTGGTTGCCACTCTTTTTTAATAGCCCGGCAGGAAGGGTAACACTCCAGGGGGCAGTCCATACAATACCAAGATCATGTTTGTTAAGTATTACCCTGGCAATGTGTTTTACCACACCTAGATCAAGATTGATCACCGATCGTGGATCGACCTTAAGTTTGGCAGGCGTATTGAATGAAGTTTTATAGACTGCTGTACCGCTGAAATACTTTATGCCCGGAACAGGACTGTTAATCCAGTCTTCCAGAGCGTTGAATGTTACCGGCTTTTCAGGGCCACCCCATTTTGAATCAAATTTTACTTCCCATGGTCCGTTAACCTTCAGAACTTCCTTCGTGGAGGGAAAGTTCTTATTCTCAATACGCTCATTCTTAATAAATGGTTTGCGGAACACCACAAAAAAGCTTTGTGCGTCATCAAATTTCAACTTAATGGATGTTCTCCCGTTGGTATTTTCAAATTCCGACAGGTCGCGCATGGATCCCGTAAGTGGATTCCAGAGCTCAGGCTGCATCCCTGACCGGTTAAAGGTGCATTTAGCCCACCCGGGGTTATGTGAAGTGTTTGCTACAAAATAGATATCTTTATTGTCCAGGTGGCGATGGCTGAATTTTATCAATGGATTGCCTTCAGTGGTGAGGGCAATAAAATCATCTTCCGATTTTGGCGAAATTTTACCCCATTGCAGCAAAGCCTGACAACGCTGCCAGTACCTGACCATCGCAGATGAGGAATTCCACCAGGTCTGGGTGCGGTCAAAATGAGTACCCCATATACCCATTGTTGCTCCTGGCTGATACCGCTCATCCCAGGGTTGCTGAACAAAGCGGTGAATCACCAGGCGATTGACCCCTGCGCAAAAGGCTGCATCACCGATTGGCTTTAGCCATGCCGGTGTTTCGGTCCATCGACTGTCTGGTGCCGGGCCGGTAAAAGCTTCGGCATCAATTATATTTTGACCTGACTTTCGTAGTGCTGCCACTGTCTCATCGAGTTTATACGGAGAGTAAACCCCTTTCGATGTGAAGAACTCGGTCATTACATTTTGCACAAGTGGCATGACTTCATCCTGTCGCCATGGCCCGCCATAAGGTTCACATGAAAAGACCAGGTTGGCTGCGCGCAGTTTTTTGGATATCGTGGTGAAGTAAATGTCTCTGTACAAATCTTTAATTGTGGCATCAAAATCATTTCTGAACTTTAGGGAATCTTCCGTAGATCCTATTTTTCTACCCGTGAAGGTGATCAGATAAGGGGTAAGATCATAACCTCTTCTGTTGAGAAATTCTGTCTGCATTTTAGGTGTCCAGTTGGATTTACCCGCCTCGTAACTGTCAAAATGGAGATGTGTGAATCCGGTTCCGATTAAATCCCCCAAATGGGACTGAATCTCTGATATAATGTGATCCATATGAAAATCGACAGCTTCCTGGGACATTTTGTCACATTCCAGACCTATAGCTTTCCATTGGGTCGGGAAAACCAGAGCCCCAGTTGTGGTATGCCCTATCCGGTAGATGGCCCATTCTCCGGCTGGCGCATCCCAGACGATCTGACCATCGCCTTGCATCTTGCCTGATAGATCTATCACATCGTGCGGATTAACTACTCCTTCAGCAGGTATAGCCAATATGGCAATATCTTTGTAGTACGATTTCCTTGCTGGAATTATAGGAATCTCTTCAGCGAGTGTTTCGTGATTAATTGCAGCAAACGGGTGGCTTGACCGGGGATTAACTTGCGGGCGTTCCAATTTCAGGTTGATATGGGTATTCCCGGTTATGGTCTGTTTCGACCAGCAGATTTCCTGCATCGAATGCGCTGGAGTGATCCAGTTTCCTCCGCTGGTTTCATATCCGGGACCATTAAACATCCCAAAATCCATACCCAATCGTTTCGACTCTTCTGCAGCATGGCGCACCATCTTCCACCAGGGCTCTGTCCATGAAACAATCTCTGGTGTGGGGCTTTTCCCAATCTCTCCAGCCAGAGAGGTGGTAATGTCTGCAAGACTGAACATGGTTGTCCTGTTGAATCCTGCTTTTTTCAGCGCTTCCAGATCCCTGGTGATACCCTCTTTACTCACGTTAGATCCCATCCACATCCATAATACTCCGGGTTTTGCACTTTCGGGAGGATTTTTAAAAAACTCGGATGGATCTGATGGTCCGGTTGTGGGATTTGTATTTACGCTTTGGGCTTTTAAAACCAAAGAGATGGAAGTTAAAAAAACAAGTGCAAGAAATTTTAAGTTTTTCATTATGAATTTCGGATAAGAGTAATGTTTACTTCCCTAAATAATTTATTTGAATTTAGTGTGATTGATCATGATTCGCGTGATCGTAAAGATAATATTTGTGTCAAAAAGACTTCCTTCTTTTCTGAGATATTGTCCTTTTTATTTTTTCAGGATGATCACAATATTCAGACTTGTTCAGCCGACATAAATGGGGGAGGCCCGTACCGCTTTATCGAGTCGGGTAAGGCTACAGGCAAGGGTATTGTAACTGAATTCATTATTAAAGTTAACTTCAAGTAAAAACGGCAGGTACGGATTTCGGTGAAATAGGAGTAATATTACTAATAAACACTTCCTGATTGATGCAGAGAATACGGGTTAAACTTTCGGATTTACTACATTTGTACCCGTGACCCCGCGATTCTATGGAGCTCAGCTTTTTGTGAATCTATCAACTAACAGTAATATGAATGACCGTGCTGTACCAAAAACTAGAAAATACGAATCAGATCAACTTGACCAATACACGGGAGAATCTTACCTTTAAAAACAACTTAATATCTAAGTAAATAATGAATTCACGAGAAAGAGTATTGACCGCATTAAAAAGAACTGGCAGACCTGATAAAACTCCTTTTGAGATTAGCTGGGGCGCATTTACTCCGATGTTGATGAAAACATACCGCGAAAATACGGGATCGGAACTGCCTCCCGAGGAGCATTTTAATTTTGATACAAGGAGTGTGGTTGCCTCACCTACAAGACTCAGGACTAATTTTACCCGATTTTTCAGAGAACTCTCTTTTGAGGAGAACGTTAGCTTTGATGAATGGGGAATTGGTTCAGTGCCTACATTGTATGAAATTCCTGATTTTAAGTACCAACCTTTAAAGTTGATGACCAGTACTGAGGAGATCAATAACTATCCCTGGCCCGACCTGGGGGAAGATTATCGTTACGCTGAAGCAGCGTTTAAAACCAGGGATTTTCAGAATCGTGGTTATGCCGTATGTGGGGAATTATATCAAACAATTTTCGAAACAGCATGGTTGATGCGGGGGATGCAATCCTTTTTCATTGATTTATGTCTCAATGAAGAGATTGCCCATGCAATCTGTGAAAATATCACCCAAATCAGGATTAAACAAGCACGTTTATTAGCCAAAGCCGGGGTTGATATCCTTCGTTTAGGTGATGATATCGTAAGTCAGCAAGGTTTGATGATGTCTCGCGATACTTACAATATCTTTTTCAAATCAAGAATACAGAGAATAATAAAGGCGGCAAAAGAGGTAAATCCTGACATCCTGATTTTTATGCACTGTTGTGGAAAAGTTGAAGAAGTCATTGATGATTTTCTCGAGGCCGGCATTGAAATTTTAAACCCGATTCAGCCGGAATGCAATAACCTTAGTTTAATCTATTCAAAATACAAAAACAGACTTTCATTCTGGGGAGGTATAGGTGTTCAGTCGGTGATGCATAGTGGCACTCCGGAAGAAGTAGCTTTGAAAGTCGATGAAATAATTGACCTAATGGGAAAAGATACCGGTTTTCTGGTCGCTCCTGCACATATTTTGGATCCCTCGATCCGATGGGAAAATATTGAAGCATTTGTTAATGCCGTTAAAAAGTAAAACAATGGGAAAAAATATTTTTCTGATCGTGTTCACTGCAACGTTGCTCCTAAATAGCTGTTCCCGTTGCATTGGCGAATCTTCATTTACAGAATTGAAGAAAGGATTCTTAAATCCGCCTGATTCTGCCCGACCGGGAGTTTACTGGTTTATTATGGATGGTAATATGTCGAAACAAGGTATTACTGCTGATTTGGAGTCGATGAAAGCTGCAGGTCTTGGAAGTGTATTGTTTATGGAGGTTAATGTTGGTGTTCCCCGGGGGAAAGTTGATTTTATGAGCGAAGAATGGATGAATTTGTTTACCCATGCTGTTCGCGAATCGGAGCGATTAGGTATTGCAATAACCCTTGGGGTTGGTCCGGGTTGGACTGGCAGCGGAGGTCCCTGGGTTACAGGTGCTCAGTCGATGAAACATCTGGTTTATAGTTTGGTGCAGGTATCCGGAAATATAGAAAAGTCAATTATTCTTCAAAAGCCGGCGCCAATGAAACCCTATTTTGGTGAGGGTAGCTTTACACCTGAACTCAGGCAAAAATGGCTCGATTATTATGAAGATGTTTGCGTTCTTGCATTTCCGAGTCCGGGAGGCGATTTTAAAATAGGTGATATCACAGAGAAAGCGCTGTACTATCGTGAGCCATACACATCAAAGCCCGGAGTAAAACCATTTCTTCAATCGGTTGTAAGTTATAACGAACCAGCTCAAGGAACCGTAATTTCAGGTGATAAAGTCATTGATGTTACCAAATTTTTGAAACCTGATGGCACCCTTGAGTGGGAAGTTCCCAAAGGAAATTGGACCATTATGCGTTTTGGGACCAGAAATAACGGCGCTGTTACCCGCCCAGCGCCACTACCGGGTGTTGGATTTGAGGCTGATAAATTCGATACCACATCCATTAATGCGCACCTGGCCAGTTTCACCGGCAGATTGCTCGAAAAGAGCGGAATACCCAATATCAATAAACAAGGAGGCTTAAAAATGCTGCACATGGACAGCTGGGAAATGGGAGCACAAAACTGGACTGCAAAATTCGGGGATGAATTTAAGAAACGCAGAGGCTACGACCCACAACCTTTTTTCCCGGTTTATGCCGGGTTAGTGGTTGAAAGTCTGGAAAAGAGCGAACGTTTTCTTTGGGATTTGCGGCTGACGGCACAGGAATTAGTCATTGAAAATCATGCTGTTCATCTCAAAAATTATGCACAAAAATACAACATGGGTTTTTCTATTGAACCTTACGATATGAACCCCACTGCCGATCTGGAATTGGGGGCTGTCGCCGATGTTCCCATGTGCGAGTTCTGGTGTAAAGGCTATGGGTTCAATTCATCTTTCAGTTGTATTGAGGCGGCATCTATTGCCCATATCGAAGGGAAGAAGTTTGTGGCTGCAGAGGCATTCACAGCCTATCTCGATGCCTGGAAACAATATCCCGGATCAATGAAAGATCAGGGCGACTGGGCTTTTGCTGCCGGTATTAATAAGTTCATGTATGTTATTTTTCAGCATCAGCCACTTAACGATAGCCTGAAACCTGGGATGACATTTGGCCCTTATGGCTTACATCACGAACGTACTCAGACCTGGTGGCCTATGGTGGATGGATACCATCAATATGTTTCCCGTTGTCAGTACCTTCTGCAACAGGGACAAACTGTATCTGACATTCTTTACCTGACGCCTGAAGGAGCGCCCCAGGTTTTCCGTGCACCCTCTTCAGCCTTAACCAATGGAACTGTACCGGATAATTTAAAAGATGCATTTCTTCCTGACCGGAAAGGGTATAACTTCGATGGATGTTCACCTTCCCAATTATTGAAGGCATCTGTTGTTGACAGAAAAATCGTATTCCCGTCAGGAGCTTCCTACTATTTACTCATTTTACCGAAAACGGAAACCATGACTCCTGCATTACTTACCAAGATTGAATCATTAGTCAGGGATGGTGCTGTAATTATAGGAAATCCTCCACGTAAATCACCCAGCCTTGTGAATTATCCCGAGTGTGATAAGGGGATTACGTCTAAATCATTATCTATGTGGGGATTAATAACCACGCCTGCCCAAATCTCCGAACGTAAATTGGGGAAAGGTAAAATTTATTGGGGCGGTGCTTTCTCCCATTTTCCCCCGACTGAGCTCTACCCAAATTATGACGCAACGGCTTCCCTGCTTCGCGAAATAGGTGTAAGTGAAGATTTTGCATCAAACGGTTCTTTAAGATATACGCATCAATTGATTCCATCCGGAGAAATTTATTTTGTCTCGAATAAAACCAATGCTTCCATAAAAGTAAGTGCTTCATTCAGAGTAGACAAAGGAACACCCGAATTGTGGAATCCTATAACTGGTGAAACGCGGGAACTTCCTGAATTCGAAATTATAAAAGGTAAGATTCAAATTCCACTTCAATTTGAGGCGTCCGAAAGTTATTTTATTGTTTTCAATCACAATAAAAAAGCAGAATCAACGAATTCAAAAAGATTGAAGAATTTTGCCCGGGCGGAAGTCTTATTTGAAGTCAATTGTCCGTGGAAGGTATCCTTCAACCCGAAATGGGGTGGACCCGAAACTGTTGTGTTCGATCAGCTTGTTGACTGGACTTCAAGGCCGGAAGACGGGATAAAATACTATTCGGGAATAGCTACTTATCACAATACCTTTAAATTGTCTGAAAATATTACTGCTGATAAGAAACAGGATATTTACCTCGATTTGGGAGAGGTGAACAACCTGGCCCGGATACTGATAAACGGCAAAGATATGGGTGTTGTCTGGACTGCACCTTTCCGGATAAAGATTACAGATGCGGTTGTTTCAGGTGATAACCAGGTAGATATTGAAGTGGCTAACCTTTGGCCAAACCGGTTGATTGGCGACGAACAGAAACCTGATGATGGAATAAAAGATGGTAAATGGCCTGAATGGCTGTTAAGTGGAAAATCAAGAACCTCTGGAAGGTTTACTTTTACAACTTTCAAGCATTATAATGCTGATTCACCTTTGTTGAAATCAGGCTTAATAGGCCCGGTTAAAATTACTTCAACATTTGCCAATAAATAAGGAAAACTTATTGAATTCCAGTAGGTTTTATTTATTTATGCCCGGGGCGGGAGTTGCGATAGGGTGATCCCAGGATGATTAGATCTAAATATTCGTCCAATTGTTCAAAGTGCAAAACGAAGATTTTGAATGGGCAAATATCTATTATTGGCCCTACTCACTCGAAGTCATCTGCATAGGCTGCGACGAAGCTCCCTACCGCCAGTTCCTTACCAGCGCCTGCGAAGAGGATGTTTACAACCGTTCCGGCAATCCTAACGCCTGTTGATTAAACAGAGGGAAATTTCCCCATTATTTAACCGGATAATTTTGGCCGCTCCATTACGCTTTATATCAGCAAAAAAGAGGAAGCCGAACCAGCTTCAAGAAAAGCAGTCAAGAAATCCAAACGCGAATTTGAACCTGCCGACAAGGAAGACGATGATCTTCCATTCTAAAAAATCAAAAAAAGCCTTCTTCTTCAATGCTTTTTTTGTGGTTGTTGTTCTCTCTGATCAAGGCAAAAGGGAATGAATGTCGCCCTCACGTTATCACAAAAACAAGTTTGAAATTCTTGGTTTTTTAAAAGTTAGTTCTGCTATTAAGAAATTTATACTTTTGGGTTTTCATTATTTTCTCTGAGACAAACCAATGAAGGAAGATAAATATATATGGGCCGATTTTAAGAATGATGAGAATCAAGCCCTATCGTATATTTATAATCAGAACATAGATTTCCTTTTTTGTTACGGTAAAAAATTCACCATCGATGAGGATTTTATTCTCGATATGATCCAGGATTTATTTTGTGATTTGATCAAATACAGAAAAACCCTTAGTGAGACCGATAATATCCGTTTATATCTGATCAAATCGTTCAGGCGAAAACTTATTGGAGGTATTGCAAGCAGAAAGAAATTGGTTAAACTTGATAGCATAGATAATTTGGAACCAGAGATTGTATTTTCTATTGAAGAGGAAATGATCATGGATGAAGTACAATCGAGAAGAAATATGTTTCTCCGACAGGGGTTAAAAGAGTTAAATATAAAGCAACGTGAAGTCATTTACTACAAGTTTACGTTAGGTTACGATTATGATCAGATTAGTGAGATTATGGCTATTACTTATGATTCTGCCCGTCAGTTGGTATCTCGCGGTATAAATTCGCTGAAGCATTTTATGGCGAAAAACAACTTTTTGCTTGTGCTCATTTACAGGCAATTAAAAGTTAAGTAGAAAATTTCTTTCTTTTTCTGTCACAAAAACAGTCATCCTTCCTTTTGTATATACATAAGCAGGAAATGACAGAAAATAAATATATAGGCTATTCAGTTGAAGATCTGCTTCACGATCAGGAATTTGTTTATGCTGTAAAGAGCAGGAACACATCAGAGGATTGGGAACAATTCTTACTATCTTACCCTGAGTCGGGGAATAACATGATTGAGGCTCGCAAAATCATCCAACTGTTCCAAACCAATGAAGGGACACTTGCTTATGAAAGAAAAAATAAACTTTGGAAAAATATCAGCAGGTTTAATGACGAGTTTTCAAGAAATCATAAACGATTGGAATTAACAAACTTTGCGAAGATTGCAGCTTCTTTACTTATATTACTCTCGCTGGGAGGTTTGATTTACCAACATTTTAACAGTATTGAAAATCAATATCAATTTTCCGAATCAAGGGATGACTTGAAAACTGACAACCCATTATTAGTACTATCTAATGGGAAATTAGTTGAATTAAAAAAGACGGAATCGAAAATTGAAGTTTTAAAAGGGAAAGATGCCCTTCAGATCAATAATGATCAAATTGTAAATAATCAAACATCAAACGATAAAACGACCATCGAAGCAAAATTTAACGAGGTAATCATCCCGTTTGGAAAAAAATCAAAACTTATTTTAGAAGATGGTACAACAGTATGGCTAAATGCCGGAAGCCGCTTTGCTTTCCCTCAAAAATTTAGTGGAAATAAAAGAGAAGTGATTCTTGATGGCGAGGCATATTTTGAAGTTGCAAAAAATGTCCAAAAGCCATTTTTGATATCAACAAGTGATCTAAAAATAGAAGTTCTGGGTACCAAATTCAATGTCAGTGCTTATCGTTCGGATAATCTAAGCGAGACTGTTTTATTGGAGGGGAGTGTCAATATTTGGGATAAAGGTAAGCTTTTTAAAGATAAAATTCTGATGGTTCCAAACCAGAAAGCCACTTATAGCAAATCCGGGAAAGACATTGTCCTGGAACCAGAAATGGAACCTGGATTGTCTATTGCATGGGTAGAAGGATGGTACCAGTTTAAAAACGAAAATCTGGAAAAAGTATTTTTAAAACTAGAAAAATACTATAATGTTCGTTTTAAATACGATCAAAAAATAATTTCCGGCTTACTCCCTGTTTCCGGGAAATTAGACCTTAAAGATTCATTGGAGGAGGTAATGGCTGTATTATCGAAGGTCGCCAAATTTAAATATCAGATCTCCGGGAATAGTGTCATAATTATCAAATAATATTTAAAATAGTTGCCTATGACAAATTAATAGCATTTATAAAGAAGAAAACCGGGGAGATTGCGCCTCCACCGGTTTTCAATGTTTATCGTGATTTGGTATTAAGTAATAAACAAAGTAAAAGTATGAAAAAAAATCGAATCAGCTTGTGCTGTTTATATGACAGAATTCAAGATTATTTATTTAAAATGAAACTGCTAACCTTTTTAATATTCGTGTCGATAGCCACCGTAACAGCGAACAGTTATTCCCAGCAGACTAAATTTAATTTAAGTCTGGAAAATACTACCGTTGGCCTAGTTATTCAGGAAATTGAGAAGAACAGCGAATATATATTTTTATATAGTGAAAAATCTGTCGATGTCAACCGGAAAGTCAATATAAAAGTTGAAGATGAAACAGTAAATTCAATTCTGGATCAGTTGTTTAAGGGAACCAATAACTATTACGAGATCCATGAACGGCAAATCGTGATTCTACCTTCAGAATCAAAAGAACTTCAACCAGTATTGAAATCCAAAAGTGAAGTTGAGCAACCACAAAAGAAATTGATTTCAGGAGTCATTACCGACACAAAAGGAGTTCCTATTCCAGGGGCCACTGTTCTGGTGAAAGGAACAACGATTGGGATTACATCCGATAATAACGGAAAATTTCAATTTTCCATCCCGGATGAGGCTAAAATACTGGTGTTTTCATTTATAGGAATGAAAACACAGGAAGTGGTCATTAATGGAAAACTCAACTTTGCGATTACTTTAGAAGAAGAATCAGTTGGAGTGGATGAAGTTACCATTGTTGCTTTTGGAAAACAAAAGAAGGAGAGTGTGATTGGTTCAATTACCACGGTCAAACCTGCCGATTTGAAGGTGCCCTCCAGCAACCTGACTACAGCATTGGCAGGTAACGTAGCCGGTATCATTGCTTATCAGCGATCCGGTGAGCCAGGTCAGGATAACGCCGACTTCTTTGTCCGTGGTATTACCACGTTCGGCGCCAACACCAAGCCGCTGATCCTGATCGACAATATCGAACTTACAAGTACGGATCTGGCTCGTCTGCAGCCTGATGATATTGAGAGTTTCTCCATCATGAAAGATGCTACGGCCACCGCACTCTACGGGGCACGTGGGGCAAACGGTGTAATCCTGGTGACCACCAAACGGGGGGAGGAAGGACCTGCAAAGATTTTTGCCCGATTGGAGACATCTGTTTCTGCTCCTACAAGGAATATTCAATTGTCAGATCCGGTCACCTATATGAAGTCCTATAACGAAGCGATATCCACCCGGGACCCATTGGGCGATTTGATGTACAGCAACGACAAGATCGAGCAGACTGGTAAACCTAATGCCAACCGACTCATTTATCCGAGTAACGACTGGTATAAAATGTTGTTTAAGGATTTCTCTAACAGCACGCGTGCCAACCTGTCGATTCGTGGTGGTGGCAAGATCTCTTCCTACTATGTATCTGGAGCTTTCACCAAGGATGCCGGTATTCTGAATGTCGACAAACGCAACTCATTTAACAACAATATCAACTCGAAAAACTATACCCTGCGTGCCAACGTGGATATCAACACGACTGAAACCACCAGGTTGTCTGTTCGGTTGACGGGTAACTTTGACGATTATTCCGGCCCTCTCAACGGTGGGAGCGCGGTATACAACCAGGTCATGCATTCTGATCCGGTTCTGTTTCCCGCTTATTATCCTGAAGATAAGGACCACATTGGGTATAAGCACATCATGTTTGGAAACTATGATGATGGCAGTTACATCAACCCCTATGCAGAGATGGTTCGCGGGTACAAGGATTATAACCGTTCACAAATGATTGCTGCGGTGGAGCTGAACCAAAAACTTGACTTTATCACTAAGGGGTTACACTTTATGACACTCTTTAACCTGACCCGTTATTCCGACTTTTCGATTTATCGCAGCTTTTCGCCTTACTGGTATGCTATGGATAATTATGATTCCTATACAGGAGAATATCATATCACCCGTTTGAATGAAAATGGAACCGATTACCTGACCTATGGTGAGGGTACAAAGAATGTAATCAATACGCTCTATTCTGAAAGCCGTTTGAACTGGGCCCGCGAGTTCGGCAAAAGCAGTCTCAGCGGTCTGCTGGTATTTACCGCTCGCGAACGGCTTGAAGCCAACGCCGGGTCACTGCAACTGTCACTCCCCTCCCGTAACGCAGGTCTGGCAGGACGTTTTACCTATGGATGGAACAGCAAGTACTTCAGTGAATTTAACTTCGGCTATAATGGTTCAGAACGCTTTTCGAAGAATCATCGCTGGGGTTTCTTCCCCTCATTTGGTCTTGCCTGGGTTGTTTCCAAAGAAAATTTCTTTGAACCACTGAGAAAGGTGGTCTCGAACCTCAAACTGCGCTATTCTTATGGACTTGTAGGAAACGATAACATTGGTTCATCCTCAAACCGTTTCTACTATTTATCGGAAATGGATATGACGGATGAAAGCAGAATGTCCTATTACGGTGAAAACCGGGGCGTTTCCGGTACGGGCATCTCTGTGTTACGGTATGCAAATGAAGCCATCACCTGGGAAAAGTCGCTTAAAAGAAACTATGCTGCAGAAATTGGTTTGTTTGGTAAGGTCGATGTGATTGCTGAATATTTTACTGAAGACCGTTCCGACATCTTTATGACCCGTGCTGATATCCCTAACACGATGGGGCTTCAATCAAACATTGCTGCAAACATTGGTAAGGCCACCTCAAAGGGTGTTGATATTCAAGCCGACTATAAACAGAGCTGGAACAAGCACTTCTGGTCATCTGCCCGTGCCAACTTTACTTACTCCACCAGCAAGTACAAGGTTTATGAGGAGCCCGAATATAAGGAATACTGGCGTATGCACGCAGGATACCCCATTGGGCAAACCTGGGGCTATATCGCTGAACGTTTGTTTATTGATGATGAAGATGCATTAGCCAGTCCTTCTCAGAAAGCTTTTGGTTCACAGTATGGAGGGGGTGATATCAAATACACCGACGTAAACCGTGATGGCGTTATTTCTGAAGCCGACAGGGTACCGATTGGAAACCCAATCACTCCTGAAATCATATACGGTTTTGGATTCTCGCTGGGTTACAAAGGAATTGATGCCTCGATGTTTTTTCAGGGATTAGCCAATGAGTCATTCTGGATCGATGCAAGCGACATGTCCCCCTTTGTTGGAGACACCCAACTGTTGAAGGAAATCGACAAAAGCCACTGGAGTGAAAATAACCGTGATATCTATGCTTTCTGGCCACGATATAGCTCATACAAAAATAACAATAATACTCCCGTGAGTACCTGGTGGATGCGCGATGGGTCCTTCCTTCGGCTAAAGCAATTGGAATTGGGTTACACACTTCCTCAAAAATTGACCAAAAAACTTCAAATCTCCAACTTCCGTACGTATCTGAATGGAACCAACCTCTTTAGTTGGAGTAATTTTAA
Organism: Prolixibacteraceae bacterium; assembly: GCA_963675995.2. Taxonomy (GTDB): domain Bacteria; phylum Bacteroidota; class Bacteroidia; order Bacteroidales; family Prolixibacteraceae; genus JAAFHB01. The sequence continues at coordinate 2,681,439 of CAXXIY010000001.1, forward strand.
GATGTGGGATCCTGAAATGGGTAGTTCTGGTCTAAATTATCCTTTACAGAGAACATTCAACATTGGGATTAATATAACATTTTAATAGGATAAATGATGTATAAGCTATCATATAGAATTAAGATATTGGTCTTGACTGGTTTAGTTACATTGATCGGTATGCCATCCTGTAGCAACTACCTGGATGTGGTGCCAAATGACGGTCTTGCCACCATTGAAACAGCTTTTAACTTGCGCTCTACGGCCAAGCGCTATCTGGGTACCTGTTATTCCTACATGACCGAGGAGGGGGCCTCAGGTGCTGATCCTGCCTTGCTGGGTGGAGATGAACTCTGGGATCTTGTCAGCCGGAGTGTCTCTAATACAACAGCCCGGGTTCCCAAAACTATGTTCCAGATTGCAAGGGGGTTACAAAGTGCCAGTACGGTTTATGCCAATGACTGGGCCTCCATGTATCAGGGTATCCGCTGCTGCGACATTCTGGTCGATAACCTTGATATCGTCCCTGATATGGAGCAGTGGGAAAAGAAGCAGTGGAAGGCTGAGGCCAGATTCCTCAAGGCTTACTACCATTTTAATCTGATCCGCAAATGGGGTCCTGTACCCATAATCAGGAAATCATTGCCTATTGATGCAAGCGTTGAAGAAGTACGTGTTTACCGTGATCCGATCGATGATTGCTTCAACTATGTAATCGAACTCCTGGATGAGGCTATTCCAGACCTTCCATTGGTAAACCCCTCGGTGGATGAATACGGACGAACCAACCAGCTTATTGCAACATCACTTAAAGCACGCGTTAAGGTATATGCTGCCAGTCCACTTTTTAACAACAACGTGGATCAGGCTACCCTTGTGGATAGCCGAGGCAAACAACTGTTTGCACAAAACAAATCAGAAACAGATCAGCAAAAGCGATGGACAGATGCGGTGACTGCGTGTAAAGAAGCAATTGATCTTTGTGCAAAGGCCAATCTCAAACTGTACCAATATAATAACGAGTACAGGGTAAACGACACGTTACGCCGCGACTTTACCTTGCGTGGGTTGATGTGCAAGCGATGGAACGAGGAAATCGTCTGGGGTAATACGCAGAGCAATTCCACTCAGTTGCTGATGTGGCAGCAGCTGACTCAACCCAATATTCAGTACCAGACGACGGGTTGGACACATTCCCTGAGTTGCTATGCCTTTATTGGTGTGCCTCTGAAAATTGCCGAACAATACTATACCAAGAGAGGTTTACCAATCAATTTTGATCGTGACCGGCAGGGATTGAATGAATACGCCCTTCGTGTTGGAGATCCGGCTCATGCCTATTATCTCGAAGAGGGGTATACCTCTGTTCAGCTGAACTTCGATCGAGAACCGCGGTTTTATGCCAACCTGGGATTTGATGGTAGTAAATGGGTTGGTGCGCTGACAAACTACAACGATCTGAAGCCAAAAGATATCTTTAATGTGGAGTGCCGGATAGGTAAAGCGCTGGCAAAGTCCAGTAATGAATCAGGTCCTCTGACCGGTTATTACCCGAAAAAGATGTATCCCTATCAGAACCGGATTGGTGCACAAGGTAGTCCTTTGTCAACCTATTGGTATCCCTGGCCAATGATGCGCCTGGCTGACCTTTATCTGATGTATGCAGAGGCGATCAATGAAGCAGAAGGTCCCAGCGGTGCTCTCAGTGGGGATATGTTTTATTACATCAATGCCATTCGCGAACGTGCAGGTATTCCGGATGTCAAGACTTCGTGGGATCAATACAGCACATCTCCCGGCAGATATAATACCAAAGCCGGTATGCGTGAGATCATTCACAGGGAACGTCTGAATGAATTAGCATTTGAAAGTCAGCGTTTTTGGGATCTTCGTCGTTGGAAAGAGGCTAATGCGGAATATTCGAAGAATATTTACGGGTTCAGTGTGATTTCGTCACGGCCGGAAGATTATTACCGGAAAATTTTGCTTGCCGAACAGCCATTTGCCCAGAAGCTCTATTTTTGGCCAATTCAAACGGCAACACTTGAAAAGAATCCGAATCTTATCCAAAATTTAGGATGGTAATTGTTTAACCAGGAAAAAACAAAAAAAATGAAACAAATACTATTGTCTTCTTTGTTAGCCGTAACTGCACTGATCTATTTCAGTTGTGTTAAATCGGGACGGATTGACCAGCTTGACAACACCATTCCGGCACCCAAACCAGTTGAGGTTACAAACATTACCAGTAGACCGGGGGGGGCAGTCATCAAGGTTAAAATACCGGATGATGATAATCTGAAGGGTGTGGTGGCTATTTATGAACGCAACGGAGAAGTGGTCAATACAAAAATTTCACGATATCTCGACAGTCTTGTGATAGTAGGCTTTGCCGATACATTAATCCATAAGGTAGAAATAAAGTCTTTCAATGTGAACGAACTCCCTTCCACCCCGGTCGAGGTAACCATCAAACCATTGCCGGCGGCTGTGCAAACGGTTCAGTTTGATGTGGTGGAAGCATTTGGGGGGATCAAAATTCACGTGATGAACAATACCTCCAAGGCTGATCTGGCTGTCATTCTAATGGCAGATAAAGACACGGCCAATATTAGTCTGCCCGATAAGTCAAAGAAGTGGGTGGAAGTTGTGACCCTGTTTACTGCATCTCAGGATATTTTCCTCCCAAGGCGGGGTCTGAAGGATGCGAAAACCATCTTCGGAATATATATCCGTGACAGATGGGGCAATAAGTCCGACACCCTGGTCAAGATGTTGACTCCACTAGGGGAAGTCAAGCTTGATAAGAAAAAATTCAAGTACGCCAATCCGGGTGATGACAATTCAGTTTCAACCAACTCCTCCTTATATCCTGTTCAGGGATTGTGGGATGAATCGGGACTTTCTGCATCCCCTTACTTCTATGCAAGTACCAGCAGCAATCCCATGCCCCAATGGCTTACTATCGACCTTGGCGTTCGAGCAAAGCTCAGTCGCATCGGAAAGATGGCACGTATCGACTATGCGATCTGGACAAGTGCTCATCCCCGGGAATACGAGTTTTGGGGGAGCATGGGCCCGACCGGCAAACCGAACCCAAATAACAAATATGGATTTGACGATACGTGGTTTAAACTGGGATATTATGAACAACCCCGCCCCTCCGGGTACAATCCCGATGGAACTGTACCCGCAACCTATACGGCTGAAGACCGTGTGATGTTCAATACCGGTACCGAGTTTGAAATGGACAATTCCATCAATCCACGTGCCTATGATGAGCTGCGTTATCTGCGTGTAGTGATCGTAAATACCTTCGCCACCTGGGAAACCAAGGCAACAGTGGGTCAGATCCAGCTGGGTGAGGTTACTCCTTACGGACAAATTCTCGAAGTATACGATAAATAAGGTAAGTTTTACAAACAAAAGTAGATTAACATGAACAAGAATATATTTATTCTGTTGATCCTGTTCATTGGGACAGCATTATACTCCTGTAAGAATCAGGATGATGTGTACCAGGAATTCGTCAAGAAAGGGGGCTATGTCTATCCACAGAAGACGAATGGATTGGCAATATTTACCGGTTACAAAAGAATTAAGCTGGTATGGGATGCCCCCAAGGACCCATCGGTCAGAACAGCCAAAGTGTACTGGAACAACAATATTGATATGAAGGAGATCGATTACTCCACCATTACCGGCGACAAGGTTGAACTCTATATCGACAAGCTGGAAGAAAGATCCTATACGTTTAATTTGGTGAACTTTGATTCCAAGGGCAATCAGTCGATGACGAGTGAAATCACCGCAGCACCTTATGCAGAAAACTGGCTGATGCTACACGCTGACCGCACCGTTTCATCTGCGCAGATCAATGGAACTGCTGCTGATCTGGTGATGAGTTTTGGAACGGATGAGATGATCGCAACCCGGTTCAGGTATTTCAACACCGTGGGTGAATCTGTTGTTCATGGTCAGACCATGAATGCTGCCTCTAATAAAATTTCTCTGCCCAGTGCGGTCCCTGGAAAACGGTTTGAATACAGTTCCAGCTACTGCCCCGCTTTAGGTCTGGATACCATCTGGAATGACTATAAAAAGTCAGTTAATCCCATTTCCGGAAAATTGGATTGCACGTTGTGGGGGGTTGATGTTACTTCTGGTCAAATATGGGACAATAACTTTTTGCCTGCCAAAGTGGTGGATGGCATCATCGACAGAACTCACCGATGGTGTAGTGCCCAGGGAACTTTGGCAAAAACTTTTCCTAAGATAATGGTCGTTGATAATAAGAAAAGTTCTTTTTATATCAACAAGATTAGTCTTTATCAGGATCAGGCCAGTACGAGTGGACGTTTTGGAAATAATGTTGAGATTTATTGGGGAAATGAACCTTTCGATCCCAATGCAGGCGCAACATATACGACTTCGCCTGGATTTGCGAAAGCGATTACCAACGCGACCTACCTGACAACAATCTTTTACTTCGGCACCGCAACCTGGTCGAAAGCCTGGACTGATATGCAGAAATTCAGATATATGGCTGTTGTTTGGAAGGACTCCCGTTCATCCAATGGATATATCGATTTGTGGGAATTTGAGTTTTACGGGTATGATGCTGACACAGGAGACTGATTCGGAAAGCCTCAGAATCTGAGTAATTATTGTGGAAATGTTAGCCAGAATATGGCCTGTCCGGCAGGAGGGTTCACAACCTTCCTGCCGGATTTTCCATGATCTTTACTCATGAAATGTAAGAGGATGGGAAATCAATTTCTTCGTTTTGCACTTATTTCCGAAATTCATTTTGGAATCAAATACCCGGAAAATCGCAAACGGTTCATGATTCAAATACTAATTATAGAAAACTTTTCATAAATGTAATTAAAAAATTATACCATGTTTATTCTGCAAAATTATTCACTGGCCATCTTCTTCTGTTTTGTAACAATGCTCTGCTGGGGTTCATGGGGCAACACGCAGAAGCTGGCGAATAAATCCTGGCGTTTTGAATTATTCTATTGGGATTATGTGATTGGGATTGTCCTGTTTTCTCTTTTATTTGGTTTCACCTTTGGGAGTATCGGCGAAAATGGCCGTGGATTTTTGAATGACATCCGCCAGGCTGAAACTGATAATATCCTGAATGCCATATTGGGAGGCGTTATCTTTAATGCTTCCAATATCCTTCTTGTTGCTGCAATGGCCATTGCCGGTATGGCTGTAGCTTTTCCTGTAGGTGTCGGTATTGCTCTGGCATTGGGTGTAATTATAAACTATTCTTTTGCCCCACATGGAAATCCGATGTGGCTTTTCCCCGGGGTCGCACTTATAGTTGCAGCAATTATTATTGATGCAATTGCATACAAAAAGCATAGTAAATTATTAAAGAAAGTCTCAGGTAAAGGGATCCTGTTATCCCTATCAGCTGGAGTTTTTATGTCTCTTTTTTATCGTTTCGTGGCGAGTTCGATGGTGACCAATTTTGAGTTGCCTGAAACCGGAAAACTAACCCCCTACACGGCGCTATTCTTTTTTGCAATTGGGGTATTTGTCAGCAATTTCCTGTTTAATTATATCCTCATGAAGAAGCCCTTCGATGGAGAACCTCTTTCGTTTAAGGATTATAAAAAAGGCCGTCTGGGGGTTCACCTTACGGGTATTCTTGGAGGGGTGATCTGGAATATGGGGATGTCGTTTAGTATTCTTGCCTCAGGGAAAGCAGGATTTGCCATCTCCTATGGATTGGGGCAGGGAGCAACATTGATTGCAGCGCTTTGGGGCGTTTTTGTGTGGAAAGAATTTAAAGGAGCCTCAAGATTAGTTAATCAGTTGATTTTTTTTATGTTACTTTTGTATCTGATCGGTTTAGCGCTATTAGTTTATGCAGGTGCTTAATTTTGAAATATTAAAACAATGGATAAAATCTTAGTTATAGGAAGTTCAAATACCGATTTGATTGGTACGGTAAAATGCTTTCCCAAAGCAGGCGAAACCATTATAGGAAAATCATTCCTTCAATCAATGGGAGGGAAAGGTGCTAACCAGGCTGTAGCAGCACATAAATCAGGAGGAGATGTTAAGTTTATTACCTGTCTGGGTAGGGATGCAAACGGCCAAAATGCATTAAAATATTATAATGATCAAGGACTTGATGTTTCATTGTCACTGATTGTTGATGATACTCCATCTGGAACGGCCATCATTCTGGTGGATGAAAATGGAGAAAATTGTATTATTATAACCCCCGGAGCGAATAAAATGCTCACTTCCGATTATATTTTTAAAGTGGGAAAAGCGATCATTGAATCTGATATCGTACTTATGCAAATGGAGATTCCATATAGTACAGTAGAAACAGTATGTGAGCTTGCCCATAAAAATCATAAAAGAGTGATGCTTAATGTCGCTCCTGCCTGCCAGTGTTCTGAAAACCTGATGAAAAAAATTGATATCCTTGTTGTAAATGAAACCGAGGCAGAAGCAATCTCCGGAGAAAAAATAGAAATTTCAGGGGAAGAGGTGGTTATTGATAAATTGTTGGCGATGGGTGTTAAATCCGTTGTTTTGACTTTAGGGAAAAAGGGGTGTTTGCTTAAAAATAGTCAACAAGTTCTGTATGTCCCAGCATTTATTGTTGAGGCATTGGATAGTACCGCCGCAGGGGATACGTTTTGCGGAGCTTTAGCTGCGGAACTGAGCAAGGGTCATGATTGGGATGATGCATTAAAGTTTGCTACTGCAGCATCGGCCATTTGTGTTACCCGGATGGGTGCACAACCTTCGATCCCATCAGAAAAGGAAATACTTGAATTTTTAAGCAATATCACAGTTGCATCAGATTAAACAGGATTGAGAAAAGTGGCTTTCAGGTTAAGGATGGCTATTTTGACTCATGAATTAAAACAATTTTAAACTTAAGGAGTAAATATGAAAATAATCTTTTCAATTCTTATTTTGTGCCTTGCCGTTCATTCGGCGAAAGCCGCTATTGATTCAACGGCTATCTGGAAACCTGTTGTTTCCAATAAAGTAGAGGAAAAATATGTCCCGGCCAGCCTCCATCAGCTCAGCGGATTGCTAAACGATCATATCCTGATTAATCTTGAAAAGAGATTGCTCAGGATAGATTCTGCTATTCTGTTATCGGGCTTTGTGCACCGTCCGGGCTCACAAACATGGATAGGTGAACATGTGGGCAAGTTTCTATATTCCGCTTCCAATACCTATCGCTACACGCACGATCAAAGAATTAAAGAATTAATGGATGGAATGCTTAAAAGATATATCGCCACCCAGTTACCCGATGGCTATTTGGGAACTTACCTGCCTAAAGACTATTGGTCAGCCTGGGATGTTTGGGCGCATAAATATGCCATCTTTGGCCTGGTTAATTATTATGCGGTGACCGGATACCAACCCGCACTCCAGGCGGCCAGAAATGCGGCTGACCTGATATGCCGGACATTCGGCAATGAACCAGGGAAGCGGGATCTGAATAAATCTGGCAGTCATGTTGGTATGGCTTCTGGCAGTATCCTTGAACCGATGATTGATCTCTACCGCTATACCGGCGATCAAAAATACCTCGAATTTGCAAAATACATTCTTCGCAACTGGGAAACGGCAACAGGTCCCAAAATCCTAAAGGGTCTTGAGCAATATGGTAAAGTTACAAAAGTGGGAAATGGTAAGGCGTATGAGATGATGTCATGCTTTGTAGGTATTTTGAAATACTATCAGATGACCGGTGAAACCCACTATTTAAAAGCTTTGCAAACGGCATGGCAGGATATTGTTGACAACAGGCTCTACCTCACAGGCACGGCAAGTGCAGGTGAGCATTTTCGAGACGACCATAATCTTCCCGCAGAGACGAAGGATAAAATGGGTGAAGGTTGTGTAACAATGACCTGGATCCAATTTAATGAACAACTTTTGAAGATAACAGGTGAAGCCAAATATGCGGAAGAAATCGAGAAAGCTGCATACAACCATCTGTTTGCTGCTGAAAATCCGGAAACCGGTTGCGTAAGCTATTATACTGCCTTACAAGGCATCAAACCTTATAAATGCGACCAGGGATTTTCCTGTTGCCTCTCCAGTGTACCCATGGGTATTTCCATGATACCCGATTTGGTATGGGGAAACATCAACAATGAATTTTCGATCCTGATGTACGAACCTGGTGAGGTGAAAGAGAGTGTCCGTGCGGCTGATGGCTCCAAGCTGGTTTTGCAGATAAAATCGACCACTGAGTTCCCTAAGGATGGGAAGGTGATTTATACTATCAATCCTTCATCCCCTGCAAAATTTGCAATCAGCTTCAGGATACCAACGTGGGCAGCCAATTACAAACTTACTGTAAATGGGGTAAAACAAAACAGGACCGATGGACAAATCTTAAAAGTAGAACGGGTATGGAAAGCAAATGATAAGGTAATCGTCCGTTTTGATATGCCCTTGCAGGTCATTAAAGGGGAGCCGACTTATGCCGGTTATGTCGCCTTTAAACGAGGACCTCAGGTACTGGCGATGGACGCACTCCTTAATCTCAGAGATAAAGATGCCAAGCCTGTTTCTTTGAACCAGGATACTAAATTTGCCATCAAAGATGCAAGCTATCTCTTAACAAAGGGATGGGTAGGCAAACAGGCTTACAGCATCACTTCAAAAATCGATAAAAAACAAAGGTCGATCATTCTTGTACCATTTGCAGATGCCGGACAGCAGGCAACCAGGCAGCAGGTATGGATCGGTTCAGGTGAGGCAAAACACTGAAAAACAACAAAGGTTAGAGAATGTTAAAAACTACAGCATAAAAATTGCTGAAGCCGGGATAATGTACATCTTGAACACAACAAAAAGTGAATTCAAAAATTAAGCTTAATACGAAAAGCATCGTCATCAAGGCGGTGCTCTTTTTCAGTTTCCTGTTTTCAATTGCTTTAGTCAAGGCACAACCGGCAAAGAAACAGTTCGACATCAGGTTGGACAATAATACGGTTCTTCGGATTCAGGCTTGTTCTCATCAGATTTTTCGCATACGGGTTTCAGTTGACAACCAGTTTACTGAAACACTGATGGAACGATACGGCATCCTGAAAACCGACTGGAATGCTCCGGACGCCAGGCTGAAAACTGAAAAAGGGAAACAGGTAATTGTTACCAATAATTATCAAATCGGAGTAAATCTGAAAACCGGAGAGATTTGGGTTACCGACGCCAAAGGGAAAGCCCTGATTAACCGCATTTCGGTAATCGATTCGAAAAACAGCTTGTGCACTGAACTGGCCAAATCGTTGAACACCTATTTTGGGAAACCGAAGACAGGTGCTGAAATCATTGGCTCGAACAAAGGTCCGGCCGAAAACAAGGAATTGGATGAAGTTGGCGACGTTTCGAAAGGTCGTATACTCGATTTTTCGCTGAACGCCGACGAACGACTGTATGGCGGCGGAAATACCAGCCGGAGCAACATTCAGCACCGTGGAACGGCTTTGCGCATGTGGGCTACTTACCAAAAGACTGAAATCCCGATGCCTTTCATGATGAGCACCGGCGGCTGGGGCGTTTTCAACAATACAACAGCTAAAAACTATTTCGACTTCGGACGTTTTCAGAAGGACAAATTGTTAATCTACAACACCGATGGGTCTGTTGATTTTTACCTGATGCTCGGAAGCTCGCTGCCCGAGATCATCGACCTGTACACCACCATTACCGGCAAACCTTACCTCATGCCAAAATGGGGATACGGACTGGCTTTTGGCGGAACTATGATGGAAAATCAGTTAGATATTATGAACGACGCCGTGCATTTCAGGGATGGAAAATTCCCGTGCGACATTTTTTGGATTGAACCGCAGTGGATGAGCAAACGTTACGATTTTTCAACGGCAAAAAACTGGAACCTCGATAAATTTCCGGCTGAACCTTACTGGAAAGTGAAACAATATCCGAAGTACGAAGACCGGAATTTGTTTATCGCCAAGCTGCATGGCATGGGTTTTAAACTGGCTTTGTGGTTGTGTATCGATCACGATATGAGTATTTCCGAGGAAGACCGTCTGGCCAAAAAAGATGGAAAAACACAGTCGGGACAGGAACACTGGTTCGATCACCTGACGAACTTTATGGATCAGGGAGTTGATGGTTTCAAACTCGATCCGGCACACACGCTCGACGAGCATCCCGATATGAAATACTACAACGGCTACACCGACAAGGAAATGCATAACCTCAACCAGATTTTGCTCCAGAAGCAGATGGAGCAAACCTTTCGCGAACACAAAGGAATTCGTTCGTTTCATCATTATTGCGGGGGCTACTCGGGAACCCAGCATTGGGGTGTTTCGACCAGCGGCGACAATGGCGGAGGAAGAGATGCACTTTTCGATCAGCTAAACCTTGGGCTGAGCGGTTTTATGAATACATCGGCCGATGTTTTGTCAGGAGTAACTGATAATAAAGCCGGCATGCACCTTGGCTTTTTCCTGCCGTGGGTTCAGGTTAATAGTTGGTACAATTTGCTTCACCCGTGGTACATGCGTCCCGATGAAAAAGAAACATTCCGTTACTATGCGCAGTTACGCAACAGTTTGTTTCCCTACATTTATTCGGCAGCTTTGCAAGGCAGCCAGACCGGGATGCCGATTTTACGCGCCATGCCGCTGGCTTTCCCCGACGACCACAAAGTTGATAACATGATTTACCAGTATATGTTTGGGGAGAACCTGTTGGTTGGTGTTTTCAGTGACTCAATTTACCTGCCCAAAGGAAACTGGACCAATTACTGGACCGGCGATATGGTTTCTGGCGGAAAAACGGTGTACTGCAAAGCCCCGGACAAACGTGGCGGTCCATTGTTTATCCGCGAAGGAGCCATTATTCCGTACCAGAAACAGATGCAATACATTGGCGAATTGCCCACCGATACACTGATCGTCCGGGTTTATCCTGAAAAGAAAAGTGCCTATACACTTTGGGAAGATGACGGACTGAGCTATGACTATGAAAAAGGAATGGTGGCCAAAACCCGCTTTGAATGTGCCGATTCGGATAAGGAATCGGAATTCAACATTTTTCCTGTTGAAGGTTCTTATAAAGGCATGTATCAGTCACGCACCTATGAACTGGAAGTCAACATTCCGAAGAAACCAACTCAGGTTTTGGTAAATGGTATGCCAAACTCAAACTGGAAATATGACCTTGGAAAAGTGATGTTGACTGTCAGTCAGGGCAATGTCAGGGAACAACAAACCATCAAAGTCATTAAATAAGATGAAGGAAGCCATAAAACCACTGATGGCCGTGCTGATAGCCTGTCTGTTGTCGGTGAATGTCGTTCTGTCTTTTGCTCAAACGCATGTTCCCAAGACTGGGGTAACGTTCAAAACCAGCGACCAGAAACTACAGCGATTATACGACGAGGCAGAAAAGAAAGCTCAATGGAATATTGCTGATTTTGGTCAATACAAGGTGTTGGTCGAAGGCGCTGAATACAAAAATGTGTGGCTAGAAACCCAACCCATGGGCGGCTACATGTATGGCAAACGCAACCTCGAAGTGGCACGGAACAACATTCAAATCTTCATGGATTACCAGCGCGAAGACGGCCGGTTGCCGGGGATGATTCATTACAACAATACACCATCGGTTTATTACAGCAATTTACCGGGAACAGATCAATCGAAAGACGAGCGATTGATTGCTTATTACGGCTGGTTTCAGGGCTATTGCTTTCCGATGCCGGCTTTCGAAGTGTATTTTTGGCTGAACAAAGACCGCAAATACCTCGAACAGCTTTACACTACGCTCGAAAAATTCGACCAATACCTGTGGAAAAGCCGTGATTCTGACAATAACGGATGCCTTGAAACCTGGTGCATTTGCGATACCGGAGAAGATGGCTGTACGCGTTTCAATGGCGCGCCATGGGCATGGTCTTACGATTATGCGCCATCGGGCGACGCCATCCGGAAGCTTTCAGAAAAAGAACGCAAAGAGATCGGGATTACCGAGAAAAATATTGGCAAGGTCGATCAGTTTCCAACACCCATGGAATCGATGGACGTCATGTCGTATTCGTACTCCGGAAGAGATGTGCTAGCTCGAATTTCGAAAGAGCTCGGCAACGGCAAAGAAGCTTATTGGCGCGAAAAAGCCAACGAAGTTCGGTCCGAACTGAAAAGCTACCTGTGGGATGCACGGCGCCATGCCTGTTACGACCGTGATAAGGACAACCGGGTGATGAATATTTTAACCCACAACAACCTGAGGTGCATGTATTTTGGTAGTTTCGACCAGCAAATGGCCGATGAGTTTGTCAGGTACCATCTGCTGAATCCGAAGGAATTCTGGACCGCGATGCCGCTGCCGTCAATTGCTGCAAACGATCCGTATTTCAGGAATATTTCAGGAAATAATTGGAGCGGCCAGCCTGAGAGCCTCACCTTTCAGCGATCGATACAGGCACTGGAAAACTACGGGCATTATGCCGAATTGACGATGATTGGCCAGAAATTCCTGAAATCGGTAGGCGATTCGCTGAAATTCACCCAGCAGTTTGATCCGGTTACCGCCACAATCACTAAAAACCTCGATGGTTACGGGCCAAGCATTCTGTCATCGCTCGAATTTATTTCTCGGATGTATGGCGTTCACCTGACTCAGGATCGGGTTAACTGGTCGTGCCTGAATACGCCGAACGATTACGAATACGAACAAGTATGGGGAGACCGGGTCTTTAAGCTAAAAACAAATGGGAATCAGGTGGTTTGTTCAGTCAATGGCAACGACGTTTTCTCTTTTACCAGGGGCATTCGCGTGGTTTCCGATTTGTCTGGGAAAATAGTTGAAGTTGTCGGTATTGAAACAGACAACCAAAAGGCGATGGTTCGGTTCTCCGGAAAAACCGTCACATTAAATGTGGCTCCAAATACAGAGTATAGTTATCAGAAAAGATTCAGAAAAAGTAAAGAGGTAGGCTTTTATAAGCCTGATAAATAAAATTCTATTACTATTTAATCAATTAAGTTATGAGAATCAATAAAACCTTATTAGCTGTGACCATTGGTGCAGCTTTCTTTTCGCTAAAAGCAAATGGACAAATTCAGAATGCCGAAGTTTATGAATTCCCAGGTATGAATCAACAGAACTGCCGGCAATTAATCAATATTCCCGACATTATGGGATACCAGACTTTGAAATGTGATTTTCACATACACACTGTTTTTTCGGATGGGCTTGAATGGCCGTCGATGCGTGTAAATGAGGCCTGGAATGATGGCTTGGATGCCATTGCCATTACCGACCACATCGAGTACCGCCCGAACAAGGACATTATCGTCAGCGACCTGAACAAATCGTATGAAATTGCTAAAAAAGCCGGCGATGGCATAGATTTGATCGTAATTAAAGGAACTGAAATTACCCGTAAAAATCCATTCGGGCACATGAACGCCCTTTTTATAACTGATGCCAAAAAAATTGATGTTCCAAACGAGCTCGATGCTGTTGACGAAGCTGTAAAACAGGGTGCTTTTATTCTTTGGAACCATCCCGGATGGCCAAACGACACCAGTACCTTCTATCCGATTCATAAGAAACTGATTTCGGAAAAGAAACTGCACGGAATTGAAGTCTTTAATGCCTGGGAATATTATCCAAAGGTAATTGACTGGTGCAAGGACAACAATCTGGCTTATTTTGCAAACAGCGATATCCATTATACTTCAGGTAATATTTACCGCGGTGAATTCCGTCGCCCGATGACCCTCGTTTTTGCAAAAGAACGTTCGGTTGAAGGAATCAAAGAAGCCTTGTTTGCCGGACGTACAGTGGCATGCTTTAACAACATCCTCGCCGGAAATGAAGAATACCTTAAAGAGCTGATAAAAAAATCGCTTTTCGTGAAAGTCATCAACAAGGAAAAAAATACCATCGAAGTAAGCAACAAATCAGGTATTACTTTCCAGATGAAGTATGGCTCCTTTATGTATTCAATTGCGGTTAATCCCAACCAGGCTATCCGGATTAATCTTCTGTCGGGTGGCGACGTTACATTCACCAATTGCTTTATTGGTCAGGAGAAATACGTGGTAACCAAACTTTGGTAAAACAATTTTGAAACGGAGCAACAGCCTGCCATAATGCAAGTTGTTGCTCTGCTTTTTATTAATCTTTAAGATATGCACTACACCAAAAGAATTACCTGCTCACTGTTTTTTTTCGCCGGAATGAGTTTTGCCGTTTCAGCACAATTAAATTCCTATCCTGAATCCTACCAGATTGATCAGAAAGACATCACCCGGGCACATCAGATTATTACAACTCCGCTGAAAAAAGCGGTGGTCATGCCCAATCCAAGCCCCAAAGCGCAATGGTTCCCCGATGCCAGTCTTGGCCTTTTTATGCACTGGGGCATTCACAGCGTTGTTGGCGCCCAGCCGTCGTGGGACATGATTTCTCATTACCGCTATGGCGGGAAAGTTGCCCCTCCCGACAAGTATTATGCTCTGGCCAGCCAGTTTAATCCGCAGAATTACGATCCTGATAAATGGCTGAAAGCCGCCAAAGAAGCAGGATTTACCTATGCGGTGCTCACCACCAAACACCACGACGGTTATGCCCTGTGGCCATCGAAATACGGCATCGGGACCAAACAATATATGAATGGCCGCGATTTGTTGAAACCCTACGTGGATGCCTGCCGGGCCAACGGCCTGAAAGTGGGTTTTTACTTTTCGCCGCGCGACTGGCATTACCCGGGACTGATGCACCCCAACGAATTTGATGCCAATACCAGCAAAAACATTCCGCCAATTACCGATCAGGCAGCTAATTATCGCAACTACGAGCAATTTCTCGGATTTGTGTTGGCTCAAATGGAAGAACTGCTTACCCGCTACGGAAAAATTGATTTGCTCTGGCTCGACGGAATGAATTTTCGTGGTGTTGACGATATGCACACCAAACAGATTTATGCCTGGATTCGTTCGCTTCAACCCGAAATGGTTATCAACGACCGCTGGTCGAACATTGTTAATCCTGACGATCCTACAGGTAGTGACGTGCGCATTGGCGATTTCACCACACCGTTTGAATGCAGCAAGCCTACCTATGTTCCATCGAAATGGTGGGAACACTGTGACATCTGGACTTGCGGTGGCGGTGGCTGGGGCTACGACAAAACCAGCACTTTCCGTCCGTATTCGTGGTTCTTCGAACATTTGGTGGCCTGCCGATCGCTTGGAGGTAACTTTTTGCCAAACGTTGGTCCGGCCGGAAATGGCGAGATGCCCCCGAATTATTATATGCAGATGGATGCTATTTCCAAATGGATGAAGCACAGCAAAGAATCGGTTATTGGCGCACAATCAACCTCAGGCGTTGATCGCAGTAATGTAATGATTACAACCAGAGGAAAGGTTTGGTACCTTCATTTGTTGCCTGACTTCAAACAGCAGGTTTCGTTAAAAACAGATAAACGCCCAAAGTTAATAACCCTTTTACGCACTGGAAATCCCCTTCCATACAGTTATCTCGATGGATTTGTGAAATTCACGCTTGAGCCGGACTTAAGAACCGAAATGGATGATGTGGTGAAGGTTGAATTTTAGACCGGTATCCTGAAATGTGCTCAAAACAAAGGAATTTCCTGCAGGAATATTACTTTGGGTGAAATATAGAAACCTTAGGATCAAATCATAATAGCTATAGCATTAGCCAGCATTCCTCTTTGTTAACTATTTTAAGAAAGTAAATACATGAAACTAACAATCAATTTACTATTTGTCGTTTTCCTTTTACGACTCCCATCCACTCTATTCGCTCAGGAAATAGCAATAACTCATGGTCCATACATTCAGGCTGTGGGCGAGGATGAAGTAACTATTGTGTGGACCACCAACACGAATGCGGTCTCGTGGGTTGAATTAGCTTCGGCCGGAGATAACAGTTTTTATGCCGAAGAGCATCCGCAATACTACCAGACCGAGAACGGTAACCGGGTTGTTGGAACCCTACACAAAATATGTATCCCGAACTTGACTAAGGCTACAGAATACCGTTACCGCATATTTTCAAAGGAAGTGCTGAAATATGGAGGGCACCGGATTTTGTACGGGAACATTGCATCCACCGACGTATATTCTCAAAAACCACTTCGCTTTAGAACACTTGATAATCTGAAAGAAAAAATATCATTTTCAGTTGTAAATGATATTCACGGACAAAATGATAGCTTAAAGGCTTTGCTGAAAAATGTAAAATATGGCGAAACTGATTTGGTTTTTTTTAATGGCGACATGGTTTCGACTATGAATGACGAAACCCAGTTCTTTGGCGGCTTTATGGATACTGCTACCAAAATGTTTGCCAGTGAAGTCCCGTCGTTTTTTGCTCGCGGAAATCATGAAACACGCGGAGCTTTCAGTGTAAATTTCCCAAAATATTTCCCTACAAACAGCGGAAAGCTCTACTATGCATTCAGGCAAGGACCTGTTTATTTTATTGTTCTTGATTGTGGCGAAGATAAACCCGATTCGGATATTGAATATTCAGGTTTGGCCCAGTTTGACGCTTACCGCACAGAGCAAAAGATCTGGCTTGAAAAAGTGGTCCGGACAGACGAATTCAAATCGGCGAAGTTCCGTGTTGTAGTTGTTCACATTCCACCAGTGGGTTCCGACTGGCACGGTCCACTGGATATCAACCGTAAAATTTTGCCGGTTCTGAATCAGGCAGGAATAAGTCTCATGCTTTGCGGGCACACGCACCGTTATCAATTGATTGAACCCGATAATGAAGTGAAATTTCCGATTTTGATCAATTCGTTCAATACCGTACTGAAGATTGATGCTGACCAGCAAAAGCTGACTGTAGAACGAAAAAATACCAAAGGGAAAGAAGTAAGCAGATACCTCATTGTGAAATAGATTTTTCTTAAAATTAATGGTTGTCAGATGTTTATGAATGTATGAAACACGTTCAGACCACCCTCAACGATAGTCGATGGCTGAGGTAGTGAAAGTTGAATTTTAACCTCAATCTGACATAACAAGACTTTTACTGCAAAAATGTGTATTTTTAAACACCAACTCAATTCAAATAGGATGAAACGACCAACCCATCTAAACCGAAAAAGGCTATTACTGCTTTCCGTCTTTGCTCTTTTCGTGTTCTGTGTCAAAGCACAATCCTCCGGCTTAAAAATTCATGTTTCTGTTTCCGGAAATGATTCCAATCCGGGGACCAAAGAATTTCCGCTAGCCAGCCTGAAAGGCGCAGTCAGTAAAGTTCAGGTTTTACCGAAAGACCAAAAATCTGAAGGGCCGGTCGAAATTATCATTGGCGATGGCAGTTATTTTATGACCGAACCTCTGGTGTTGGGGCCCGACAATTCAGGAACAGAATATTCACCGCTTGTTTTTAAAGCTGAAACCGGAGCCCATCCGGTTTTCTACGGAGGAAAATGTATCAGCGGATTCGAAAAAGTATCGGAAAACCTTTGGAAAGCCCGGATTCCGGAAGTCGCTGAAACTGGCTGGTATTTTGAACAGTTGTATGTCAATGGGAAACGGGCCATCCGCGCCAAATCGCCCAATAAAGGTTTTTATTACCTGAAAGATGCTTCTGAAATAATTGTCGAAAAAGGCAAAGGTCGCTCTGCATATCTTGCTGTTCAGAAGTTCAAACTTTTTCAGGAAGGAATAAATGAGATATCAGCATTTTCGGCCAGTGATTTTGAGGATGCCGTTGTAACCCTGTATCACAAATGGGATAATACCCGCAAGCGAATTACAGGTTTCAACCCCGATTCAATGGTCATTTTTACCGTAGGCCAGGGCGTGAAACCATGGAATACTCCTGACAGGAAAACCCGCTATACCATTGAGAATTTCAAAGCCGCGCTGGATACCTGCGGCGAATGGTACCTCGACCGGGCTGGCGAATTGTATTACATTCCCCGGGCTGGCGAAACCTTAGAAAACCTGGAAGTTATGGCGCCGGTTACTTCACGGCTTGTTGTTTTTGACGGCGATGAAAAGAGCGGAAAGAAAGTGGAAAACATCCGTTTCGAAAACCTTTCGTTCCGGATTTCGGGCTACAAAATGCCCCTGGCCGGAGACGAACCGGCACAGGCTGCTTCGCCAATTGAAGCGCTGGTGATGGCCGATTTTGCACGAAACATTCACTTCGTAAATTGCGAAATATCGAATACTGCTACCAATGCGGTCTGGTTCCGCGAATCCTGCTTCGGCTGTAGTCTCGAACACTGCTATTTGCATAATCTTGGCGCTGGCGGGGTGAAAATCGGTACAACACTTCAGCCTGAGAAAATGGAAAATCTCACCCGCAACATTGTTGTGGACAACAACATTATCCGCTCCGGAGGTTTGGTATTTCCAAGTGCTGTGGGCGTAACCATTTTTAATGCCAGCGACAACGAGATCACTCACAACGAAATTGCCGATTTTCGCTATTCGGGCGTTTCGGTTGGCTGGGTTTGGGGCTACACATTCAGTCCTTCGAAACGAAACAAAATCGAGTTTAACCACATTCACCACCTGGGCTGGGGCGAATTGTGCGATATGGGTGGTGTTTATTGTCTGGGCAACTCCGCGGGGACTACCGTGAGCAACAATGTGGTCCATCATGTTTATTCGTACGATTACGGCGGCTGGGGGCTGTACACCGACGAAGGCTCGACCGGAATTGTGATGGAGAACAACCTGGTGTACAACTGCAAAAGTTCCGGATTTCACCAGCACTACGGAATGGAAAACTTCATTAGGAACAACATTTTTGCCAATAATCTGAAAGCACAGCTTCAGGCTACCCGAATTGAAGATCACCTTTCATTCACATTTACAAACAACATCATCTGGTTCAATGGCTGCGATTTGCTTGCCAACAACTGGGACAAAATCAACATAAAATCAAACAACAATTGTTACTGGAACGCTGCCAGTCTCAAAGACATCCGATTTAAAAACCTTTCGTTCTCCGAATGGCAGAAATCCGGAAAAGATGTTCATTCAATCATTGCTAATCCCGGATTCGTTTCTCCTTCAGGATTCGATTTCAGGATAAAAAACAAGACCATCCTGCGAAAAATCGGGTTCAAAGAATTTGATTATTCACAGGCCGGAGTTTATGGTTCGCCCGAATGGAAAAAACTGGCTGAATTTGATTTCGCAATTGCCAAACAGTTTGATCAGGCCATCGAACGGAACGAACGAAGAGCTCAGCAATAAAACTAGAAATATTGAAATCACATCTTAAATAAAACAGCCTTTTTGATATATGAATAACAAAAACATCCTGTCAGACAAACTGTTGCGGAATCTGAGCTATGGATTGCCTTTGGATAACCGGAAAACCTGTACCAAAGCCGACTAGATCATCTGGACGTCAACGCTGGCCAACGATGAAGAAACCTTCCGGAAAATTATTGATCCGGTACATTTGTTTGTTAACGAAACACCAGGCCGCGTACCGATGACCGACTAGTACGAAACCACCGATGCCAGACAAGTCGGCTTTCAGGCTCGATCAGTGGTTGGAGGTTATTTTATTAAAATGCCTGAATAAAAATAATTTTGACAGGAAATTACCTGACGAATAGTTAAAAGATTTGCTGACAGATATAATTGAACTCAAAAAATAAAATTAAATGAATATGAAAAAGACATTTTTACTCCTTTTGGCTTTATTTATGGTATTTGGGTTAGCCAATGCAAAACCAAACAAACCCATCGTTGTGGCGACCTATAACTTGAGGCAAAACAACCCAATCGATGGAATAAACGCATAGCCTAACCGAAAAGAAACTGTGAAAGGGTTAGTGCGCTTCCATGAATTCGACATCTATGGAACCCAGGAAGGATTCCTTGGTCAGTTAAAAGACCTCTGTGAAGTGGAAGGATTTGCCTACACCGGTCATGGTCGCGAAGATGGTATCGATAAGGGAGAACATGCAGCAATTCTGTACAAAAAAGATCGGTTTATACTGCTCGATTCAGGCGATTTCTGGTTAAGAGAGAACCCCGAAAAACCGGGACTAGGCTGGGATGCTACCTGTTGCAACCGGATATGCTCATGGGGAAAATTCAAAGATTTGGAAACGTCCAAAGTGTTTTTCTTTTTCTGTGTTCATTTTGATCATCAGGGAGTTGTGGCCAGAATAGAATCAGGAAAACTGATGGTTAAAAAGATTCAGGAAATAGCCGGGGAAAAACCGGTAATTTGTGTGGGCGACTTTAATTCAACACCGGAAACAGAACAGATTAAAACCATGCAAACCCTTTTAAAAGACTCTCGCCAGGTATCGGCAACACCTCCATACGGGCCTTCAGGAACATTTAATGGCTTTAAATTTGACTCTCCGTTGGCTGAACTGATAGACTACATTTTTGTAAGTCCAGCGATCGATGTTTTGAAATACGGAGTATTGACGGACAATGTAGAACGTAGATATCCGTCAGATCATCTGCCGGTAGTTGCCAAAGTGGTTATCAAATAGAAGAATATCAATAAAAAAATAAATACAGATAAGTTAATCGATTATGAATCAGTGTTTATATTTGGAAATTTTATTTCCAGTTTGAAAAGAATAAGCAATCAAGGCTGATCACGATTCGGTCATAAGATTTTCGAAAAAGTCCTCTTTTTTAATCTGCTTTGGTTATATATTATTATTGATATAAGCGGTGCATTGTTTAGGCATTGATCCTAAGCATGTCCAATACCACCTGGCGTAATTTACAAAGCTATTACGGCGAATTTCTTATTGCATTTTTAATATTTTAAATGGCCACACTTTCTGCTTGGAGAATCTGTTTCGTTCCGCTTGATATCAGCCCGGTAGCGGTAACAGTCCTCCTCTGTCGAGAAATTATTATGAAATTTAATTGAGTTCACGCCTTTAAATTTATCTCGATCATTAATACAACAAAGGTAGCTATACAAAAATACCGGGAGGTCTTAGCACCTATACCAGTAAAGAATATCTTTATCATCTAAGCCTGTTCAAAAGACATGAAAAAATATTTTGCTGTTTTATTATTGATCTCTATTAATTTGGCGGCACTGGCGGAATTACTTGGGACAAGCTGGAAATTGATCTTAATGATTTCTTTTTAAACAACAAAACCCTCTGGTTATCAGAGGGCTTTGAGTTTTTAAGGTACCCGGGGCGGGAATCGAACCCGCACGATATTGCTATCACTGGATTTTGAGTCCAGCGCGTCTACCAATTCCGCCACCCGGGCAGATAGAGCTTTTTTTGGTAGTGCGCCACAAAGATAATCCAAATTTCTTTTTTGCGAAATTATTTTGTCAAAAAGTGTAAACTATTGTATGTTTGCTAATTAACTGATTTTTACGCCCTAATCAGATTCTTTACGGAAATATTCAGACACATTAGCCACTTCTTAAGGGTGAAATGGATTATAAATGTCTTATTTTTACGGGGCACTTCTAATTTTATCTCATGTTGACCGGAGAGGACAGGCAAATTTTTGAGGCAATTAAAAGGGATGAGCATGGCGCTTATGAAATGGTTTTTCGCAAGTTTTACCGTCCAATGACAGCCTATGCCTTTCGTTTTCTGGGAAACCTGTCCGATTCGGAGAGCATTGTTCAGGAGGTCTTCCTTAGACTGTGGCAGAACAGGCACCAAATGGTGATCACCTCTTCTTTACAGAATTATCTGTTCAGGTCTGTTAAAAATCACTGTATTAATTATATCGAGCACGAGCGGATTAAAACAGATTATCAAACCATGGTGATCAATAATGAAACAGATCGCACCGATTACAGTGAGTTCTTCCTTGAATTTGGATTGGTCAGTAAAATTGAGAAGGCGATTGCCGCACTCCCTCAAAAACGTCAGGAGATTTTCCGTCTGGCACGTGAGGAGGGGTTGAAATATCGTGAAATAGCCGAAAGACTTGAACTCTCGGTTAAAACTGTAGAAACACAAATGACATTGGCGCTTAAACAATTACGTGAGTCGCTTAAGGAGTTTAAGAACCTAGTGATGTTTTTTATGTGTATGGTTAAGGGTAAATGATGAAATGATTGTCTTAAAAACAAATGGATAAGATGGATTTCAATAATACCGTATTGCCTGAAAAGGAGAAACAGTGGACTGCTTTTCTGAACGGTGAACCTGGTATTCCGGATCAATCCGGACTGGATGAGAAGACAAAAGCTGAATTTTCAAAAGTCTGGGAGGCTGCCGGTACGAGTTTTTGCTATTCCGCTGTTAATTCTGATAAGGCATGGAGCACTCTTCAGGAAAAGATCGCAAAACCAAATCCTACTTTTACTTACCGGCTATTAAGATCCCGTGTATTCCAGTATGCTGCGACAATTCTTATTGTGATGGGATTAGGTTTTGCAGCTTATCAAATTGTCAAAATTCCGACTAAACAAATCTATGTTCCTCTGCATTTGATGGTTGCCGAAACAGACGCACATCCCTTGAATCTAAAAGTTGTTACCCTTTCTGATGGCTCAACTGTAAAACTGAATGCAAATACACGAATGGAATATCCCGAAAGTTTTGATACTAATATCCGTAAAGTGAAACTTTCAGGAGAGGCTTTTTTCGAAGTTAAAAGAGATACACTTCGTCCTTTTTTTATTGAAACTACAAACGCATCAATTGAGGTACTTGGAACCTCTTTTAATGTATCTGCTTATCCACATGCCGAACTGGTGGAGGTAAATGTCAGAACCGGAAAGGTTAAATTGACCCAGTATGCCGAAGGGAATTCGGGCCGTAAATCAGCGATCTTACCAGCCGGAGAGCGGGGCTGGCTTAAGGTTACTGCGGGGGAAATTGGTCATGTAAATCAACTTTCCCCTAATTATACCTCATGGATTACCAAAGAGATCACATTTCAACATACCCCGCTTAAAGAGGTATTTTCAGTACTTGAAAATACTTATCATGTAAATTTTAAAATGGCAGATCCGGGAATTGGCGCCATACCCTATACTGCCAATTTCGCAAATCTGAATCTTGAGTATATTGTTGAAGTAATAGCTCGCACTCATCACCTTAAAGTGATTAGGGACGGAGACGAAATTATCTTTGCCAGGATTGTGAATTAGCCGGTTTTTCCAGCCCGGAATTATTAATTTTATACAAAGAACTAATAATACCGCTATGCCGCTTATCAAGTCATGTATTGTCCTTCTTTTTTTGCTTTTGATATGGTTTAAAATGCCGGCTCAGGAGTACAGATCGTTGCTTGAAAGGCGGATCAGTTGTCAGATCGATTCTGCAACTGTTGAGCAGATTCTTGAGAAAGTTGTTAACGAAAATGATCTCTTCTTCTCCTATAATCCTGATATTCTTCCAAAAGGGAAAAACTCCCTCAAATTGCTTAATGTGACAGTTGAAGCGTTTCTTCGAAGCCTACTTTCAGTGGATAGATATAAGGTTGAGAATATTGATAATCAAATTATTATAACACTTAAAGAGGTTTCCCCGATCAAATTATCGGGAATTGTATTTGAAGGGAGGGAGGAGTCTCCGGTGCCATATGTCGCTATAGGTATTGAAGGTGAAAGCATCGGTACGATGACCAATACTGACGGCAGGTACGACTTCATTATTCCATGGCGGCTTCGCGACAGACCGGTATCTGTACGCTGTCTGGGTTTTAAACCCCGGGAATTGACACTGAATGAGTTGAAGGGAAGTGGAAGGATTAGGCTTGAGCCGGTTACCATACACCTGCGCGAGATTGAGGTTAAACCTGTAAATATTGGTGATCTGTTAAACAATTACCGAAATAATATCGAAAAGAACTATGAGCTTTCGACACAGCTGATGATTACTTTTTATCGCGAAACGATCAGGCGCGATGATCAGTATATCGGTGTTTGGGAAGCCATCATGGAGATGTTGAAAAGCCCATATTATTCTGGGGGATCCGACCGGGTACGGTTTCTGAAGGGGAGAAAAAGCAATTTTAATAAAGTCTTTAACGATATAAGCCTCAAGATTCAGGGAGGGCCCTGGTACATCACAACATTGGATATTGTGCGGAATCCGGAATCGTTTCTGGATCCCAAATTTGAGAATCTTTACCGCTATCGGTTTGACCAACCTGAGATGTATAATGGTCGGGTGACCTGGGTTATCAGATTCTCGAGGAAGGAAGACGTCGATTTCCCTTGTTATTTTGGGAAGATTTTAATTGATGCCGAGAGTTATGCCCTTGTTAATGCCGAATTTGGATTGGATAAAAAGAGTTTAAAGTTGAATGGCGATACCTTCATCAGGAAAGAGTCACATGGTATTACCACCCGGCCGGAAGGTGCCGAATACTCTGTTAATTACAGGATGGTTAATGGCCGCTGGCAGTTCTACTCTGCACGAACAGATGTTGTGTTTAAAGTAAAGCAAAATAAGGGAAATCTAAAAACTGAATACCGAAGTGTTTCTGATATTTTGGTTACGCAGCAGTACCCATTCCCTTCACGTGCCAGGTTCGGACCAGAAGGGCTTTTCAGAGCTGATGACATTTTTGCGGACATCAGCGGTCCGTATGACCCCGAATTCTGGGGAAATTTTAATGTGATCAAACCTGATGACGATTTAAGTAAGGCGCTTAGGGAGATGGAAACAAAGGGGGAATAAGAGAATCCGGCGATGTGCTAATTTAGTAATTTGGGATATCGCCAAGAATAAATTAATTTTCGTTGCAATATTAATAATTCATACAATCTCTTAAAACAAATAATATACAAATGAAAAGCATCTGTAAGACACTGTTTATGATTGTCTTGGTTGTTTTTCCTGCTGTAAAAAGCCTCGGGCAGGAAGATTTTTTCTCACGGCTGAAGACTCAATTGCTATTGTATCGGACCCAAAAGACGGAGCAGGTAATTGTAATACAGACCGATAAGTCGCTTTACCGGCAAGGTGAAACCATCTGGATGAAGGGTTATGTTACTGATGCTATCACCCATTTTTTATCACTGAATAGCCGTGAATTGTCTGTTCAACTTACCGATAATAAGGGGGTCAACGTGTCGGAAGGGAAATTCCTGCTCCGAAATGGAGTGGCTGAATTCAATTTCTCAATCCCGACAGATTTGCCAAGTGATGTATATTACCTTGTTGCCTATACTCCGGAGATGGAAAATTGCGGTATCCAGGCCATTTTTAAAAAGGAGGTGATCATTGGGAGGCCGGAGAACCTGGATGTTAATCCTCATCTGGAGTACTCAAAACCATTCTTTGCCCCCGACTGTAAAGAGAGCGCCACCCTCAGACTGGTCAACAATAGTGGAAAACCAATATCGGGTAAACGTTTTGAATATCAGACGCTTTGTGAGGATCGGGAACTGTTGTCAGGAAAAGGGAAAACAACAACAAATGGTTCAGGAGAAGTGGTTTTTTTTACTCCATCTGCCCAAAATGGGAAGGCGATGCTGGCTTCACTGACAATTCCCGCTGGAAGGGATAGGCTCAATATGGTCAGTAAGATCCCACTGTCCTCCGAGAAAATAAATATCACCTTTTTCCCCGAAGGGGGTAAACTGGTCCAAGGGATTCCTCAATTAGTGGTTTTCGTTGCAAAAGATCAACTTGGGAGTCCTGTTATTTTACAATCTGATATTATAGATGAAACGGGTCGTCTTGTTGTGTCAACAGCAACTTCGCAATCAGGGATTGGTGCTTTTACATTGATTATCAATGACAATCGGAAGTTGAGGTTGAAGATTGCAAGTGACATTGGGAAAAATCAGGAGACGCAGCTCCCTTCCATTTCTCCTGAGAGCATGAGTGTCGCAGTGAAAAAGAACGATGGAAAGAATCTCTCTCTCCTGGTTGCCCGTCAGCCAAAATCAAGTACTGCAAATTTTAAGATTGTTGCAGTGTGTAATGGGGAGTTAATCTGGGCCAGCGATTTTGATCTGGAACAGTCAGGAGTAATCAATATTCCGCTTGATAATTTCAATTCCGAGATTGCCGCCATTGCCATATTCAATCAGAAGGGTGAGCTTGTTGCCCAAAGATTGATCTATACGGGAAAGATTCACCCCTGGAATATCACCATTACTCCGAATAAAAGTGTCTATAATAAGGGAGAAGAGGGGTTAATCATTGTGAAAATAACCGATCAGAATGGAAAGCCCGTAAAGGCAGAGCTGGCAGCTGGCATTGCAGATCGTTATACCTTTCCGGCTTCCTCCCCTCAGGTGAGCTCTCTTTATTACGGACTCCAAAAGCCACTTCTTGTGGATGAACCGTTTGAGAAAATAAATGGAACTACTCTCGATTATTTTCTGATATGCAATACTTTACGTGGGTTTGACTGGAACAGGATATTGGCTATTGATCCGGCAAAGGGATCAAATCCAAGATTAAATGCCATCAGGATTTCAGGTACAGTGCTTGACGAAAAAGATTTACCGGTACCTAATGCTTTGGTCAGCCTTACCAGTACGTCACTTCAGCAATTTAATGCAAGCAGCGACCTTCATGGTGAATTTGTAATTAACTTACCTGTTTCAGTCGAAAAGAGAAATCTATCTGCTTCGGCAACTGATGTTTCCGGAAGAGGTAATTACCGCGTGGTTTTAAATAAAAGTTTCAGGGATGAACTGGTAAATAGTCTGAGTCATCTCTCTTTGAATAATTGGCAAATTCTTTCGCAAATCTCTGAGTCGGATTATTTCAGGAATAACCCTGATTTTTTTAAAGTCAAACCTCCGGTGAAAGTAAGGATAGATGAGCGAAAAGTGACGGAACCTTATTGGAAGAAATACCTTACGGGATCGTCACATTTACTTGATATTATAAAGTCAATTCGCCCCTATGAGCTGAATGGAGGGAAAATTATTTTCCGGGGGATCAACTCGTTTATTGCACAGGATGGGGCGTTAATTGTAATTGATGGTCAACAGATGGGAACCGATGCCTCTGCATTAACGATGATCAATCCTCAGGATGTTGAAGATATCCGTATCCTGCTTGATCCGGTTGAAATGGGGATCTATTCAGGATTAAATTCTGTTGGCGTTATCGAAATTAAAACCAAACAAGGGGGTGAAAATAGTAATAAATCAAATGAATTGATCGAACAACCAAAGGCGATTTCTCCAACGCAATTTATGCCCACATCGATTGGGGATGGGAAGTTCGATCTGAAGACTACCTTACAGTGGATTCCGGTCCTTTACACCAATGAGCAGGGAGAAGCTGCAATCCCTTTCAGAGCCGGAGGAATTAAGTCAACATTCATAATTGAAGTAGCCGGTTATACCGATCAGCGACAATGGATCGGGAGTCAGAAGGAGATAACGGTTGAGTAGGATTTGGAAATGAAAATTAATGAAGAATTAAAAATATGGAAGGATGCCTAGTCGATTTGTTCAGCTTAGGTCATCTTTCCTGAACCGAAGCGGAAGAAGGCCATCTATTCCATCAATTACAAGGATCTTATCAGCACTATCGAGTATAATATGAATAGGTTTTCCTGCAATATCTTCATATTCAGCTATAACCTGGCGACAGGCGCCACAAGGTTTGGCAATTCCTGATAGGACATGGGTGAGCGTACTCACTGCAATTGTCACGATTGGAACTTTTGGAAATTGCGCTCCTGCATAAAACAGGGCTGTTCTTTCGGCACACAAACCAGATGGATAGGCTGCATTTTCCTGATTGTTGCCCGTTATGATCACACCGTTTTCGAGCAAAACTGCAGCTCCGACCCGAAATTTGGAATAAGGTGCATAGCCATTCTGTGCAGCTTCTCTTGCCTTCATTATCAGTTGATTGTCCTGTGTTGGTAAGCTGGCAATGGTTTCGTATTCTTTATATTTGATTTGAAGAATGATCTCTTTCACGATGTGCAGTTTAACAATCCTCAAATGTACAATATATTTTTACCTAAATTATATTGTTTTGATCGAAGGCAAAAACGCTGATCAGAATTTTAAATCCTGGATTGTTTAATGCCAGCCTGCGTGTTTCGTCCCGTTTTTTTTAATTTTGAGCCATTAATGAATATTCAAACCGAGCAACATCATATGTATCCTCATCGACTGAAATTATTTTTTTTGATTGGCACCCTTGCCGTTTTTACTTCTGTCGCCTATTGTGAACTACAGCAAAAGAATACGCGCCAGCAATACATCGATCTTTATGCGCAATTGGCTATTCAGGAGATGAATGAATATCGTATCCCTGCAAGTATTACGATGGCACAGGCGTGTCTGGAATCGGGTGACGGCAACTCATCACTTGCTGTTGGTGCGAATAATCACTTTGGGATTAAATGCAGAAATGATTGGACTGGTTCCACTGTCAGGCACGATGACGATGCCAAAGATGAATGTTTCAGAAAATATTCCAGTGCAATTGAATCTTTCAGGGATCACTCTACATTTTTGACCGGGGGAATGCGTTATCAGTTTCTATTCGATTATGATATAAAGGATTATAAGAAGTGGGCATATGGTTTAAAAAGAGCAGGCTATGCGACCGATCCACAGTATCCTGAACGGTTGCTGAAGATTATTGAGGAGTATCAGCTTTATCGCTTGGACGAATATTACAATAGTTCGTTAACCTATGCCGGATCTGAAAGTAAAGGGGGCGTTTTTAAGTCAATTCATAATCAAAGTAAGGTATCGACAAATCCCTATGTCACCAGAAAAGTTGTAAAAAGGAATGGCGCAAAAGCATTCTTCGCAAAAGCGGGCGACACCTATGAACAGATCGCAGCCGAATTTTCGATGAAGGAGTGGAAATTAGAGCGGTATAATGATGTAGCTCAGGGGGAACGTCTTGAAGCAGGATCAATTGTATATCTGCAACGTAAGCGGGGTAGTGCTCCCCGGGGGAATGAAGTGCACACCTTGAGAAAGGGTGAATCGATGTGGTCAATTGCCCAATGGTATGGTATCAGATTGAATGCACTTTGTTGTAAAAACAGACTGAAAGATGGATATGAACTTCACCCCGGACAACAAATATCATTGAGGAAAAAAGTGAAAGGGTAGGGTCTTAAGGAATGAATTAAGGAGTTAAGGATTAAATTGAGGATTTGTTAATTCTTTCATGTGTAAATGATCTGTTTTTTAGTGGTCACATGGAACCCTCTTTGATTTTCATCTTTTTTAGTGAGCATTTGCTCATGGGGGTTTCATTCTTTTCTCAATCTGCCTGAAAGTCAGCAACATTCGAAAAGCCACGTAGAAACTCAGCGATACCCATTCTTTTTTTACCGGCGATTTGTAAATCAGTGATATGCAGAAATCCATCTGCACCGGCAATTTTTAGATATTTTTTATTGTCGCTAAGTATTTCACCTGGCTGACAATTATGTTGGATCTGTTCAGCATCTGCTTTAAATATCTTTGTACTTATTTCGAGTCCCGAACGATTAAGACAGGTCCAGGCAGCCGGATATGGGCACAATCCCCTAATCAGATTTTTGATCTCACTCACCGGTTTGTTCCAATCGATTTTACAATGTTCCTTAAAAATCTTAGGTGCATGGAGTCGCAGCGGATCAATTGCATTTAACTCCTGGGGTATTGGTGATACCGTTCCTTCTGCCAAGGCATCAATCGTTTTTAGCACAAGATTCGCGCCTATAAACATCAGTTTGTCGTGAATATCCCCAATTGTATCATCAGGTCCGATCGGGATTTTTTCCTGAAAAAGGATATTTCCCGTATCGATCTCCTGTTTTAAAAGAAAAGTGGTTACTCCGGTTTCATTATCGCCATTGATGATTGCCCAGTTGAGTGGTGCAGCTCCGCGATAACGGGGGAGTAACGATCCGTGCAGATTAAATGTTCCCATTTGTGGCATCTTCCAGACCACCTCGGGAAGCATTCTGAATGCCACGATGATCTGGATATCGGCTTTTAATGATTTTAATTCAAGCAGGAATTGCTCATCTTTCAGTTTTTCAGGTTGCAGTACAGTCAATCCGCAACTCTCGGCATATTTTTTTACGTCTGACTGATGTATCTGTTGTCCGCGGCCGGCAGGGCGATCCGGTGCTGTGACCACCCCTACAACATTATATCCCTTTTCGACCAGGGCTTTTAAACTTGCAACAGCAAATTCGGGAGTTCCCATGAAGATAATCCGAAGGTCTTTTCCGTTCATCGATGCAGGTTTTAAATTTCAGTTGAAAGATAATCTGACGGATTACCGAAGATTTGTATTACCCTTTATGGCTTTTGGAAAGTAAGGACAGTTCTGGCATCCGTTTCCGCAGCAGTAACCACGGTTTTTCAAAAAACTTTCGGTCATTATTCTGTATCCGTCCTTCGATAAATGATAATCCACTCCTTCCCTCAATTCATTTTCGTAATTGCTTTTGTATTCAATATTATCAGACATATGCAACCCTTTAGTGTATTTCCCCTTATCCAATAGCTTTACTTAACTATAATGAATGCCCCATTCTATCGCGTTTGGTTTTCATGTAAACCTCGTTATATGGATTCGATTTGATCACGATGGGGATTGACTCAATTACCTGCAAACCATATCCTTCCAATCCAACCCTTTTCACAGGATTATTAGTCAGGAGGCGCATTTTATGAACTCCAAGACTACACAGAATTTGGGCACCTACTCCATAATCACGTTCATCAGGATCGAACCCAAGGTGGATGTTGGCATCTACAGTATCGATTCCTTGTTCCTGCAACTTATAGGCTCGTATCTTATTCATCAGTCCAATTCCGCGTCCTTCCTGCTGAATGTAAACGATCACACCTTTTCCCTGGCTCTCGATAAGGTCCATTGCCTTGTGAAGCTGGTCACCGCATTCACAGCGTAACGATCCGAAAATATCGCCTGTGGCGCATGAAGAGTGTACCCTTACAAGTACAGCATCGTCGGGTTCCCATTCCCCTTTAATCAATGCAATATGTTCGACTCCATTCGACTTTTGAAGAAAAGGTATTAACCTGAAATTTCCGTGAGCAGTAGGTAACTGTACCTCTTCGCCTCTTTCGATAAGGCTCTCTTTATTCAGTTTATAAGCGATCAGATCAGCGATAGAAACGAGTTTTAATCCGAATTTCTGAGCAATTTCATACAATTCAGGAAGTCGTGCCATCGTACCGTCTGCATTCATAATCTCCACCAGTACTCCGGCCGGTTCAAGACCGGCGAGTCGGGCGAGGTCAACTGAAGCTTCTGTGTGACCAGCCCGGCGAAGTACCCCTCTGCTTCTTGCCCTTAAAGGGAAAATATGTCCGGGCCGGCCAAGTTCGTTGGGCTTTGTTGACGGGTCGGCGAGCTTGCGAATTGTTATTGCCCTGTCGTGTGCCGAGATACCTGTCGTTACATCATCGCCAACCGCATCGACAGAAACGGTAAACGGTGTTTCATGAAGTGAGGTGTTTACTCCGACCATCAAATCCAGATCGAGTTCTTCGCAGCGTTCTTCGGTGATTGGTACACAGATCAATCCCCGACCTTCGGTGGCCATAAAATTGACCATTTCAGGTGTGATTTTTTCGGCTGCTGCAACAAAATCGCCTTCATTTTCACGGTCTTCGTCATCAACTACGATGATTAACTTTCCATTTCGGAGGTCTTCAACTGCCTCTTCAATAGTATTCAGTTTAATGTCGTCCATTCTTAAATTATAATAAGCTATTTTCTTGATTCTCTTTATCCTCTTTTTTGAAAAACTTTAAAATTCTCTTGAAAAAGTCGGTATAGGAATTGATATTAAATACGACTGAATCGTTAGCTGCCTTGTAGGTTAAAAAGACTCCTGCAGGGAGAAATACAAAAGTAGAAAACCAAACTCCCTGCCAAAGAGAATCAACGCTTTCGCGAGAGAATTTTTCGCCGGTTGTTGTTATTATCCAGTAAAATATAAATAGTACAACCGATATCACCAATGGCATTCCGAGACCTCCTTTTCGGATAATTGCACCCAGGGGGGCGCCGATAAACAGAAAAATCAGGCATGCGATAGCAAATGTATATTTTTTATGCCATTCAATACTGAAACGGTTAAGATTCCGGATGCTTGAAACGAGCATCTCATCCGCCTGTTTGACGGCTCTGGTGTTGTTTCGGGCATTACTAATCGCTATGCTAAGGATATTTGATCTTACGGCAAAGGGTGATTTTGTCAGGATAGAATCGATGTCGACCCGCTGAACTAATTTCATGGGTTTTGTAAAGGTTGTGTCTTTCCGTGCCAGTTTACTTACATTCATCGTAAGATCTGGTAAATAGTTGAGGGTAAATGTATATTCTATTCTTCTTTTCTCCAATTCTTTGCCAATTGAGTCGACAAAGTAGACAATCTGAGCATTGTTTAGTGCACGGTTTTGGTTCCGGAAAACACTTTCGTCTTTACGTTCAAGTTCCATCCCTTGCAGCACTGTAAAAATCGATTGTTTGGTAAATTTGTCAGTCCTTGATGGATAAGTTATTTTTCTCCGGTCTCTGGGTTGCAATTCGGAATGAGTCTGACCTGAAAAAAGATTCAGAATCATATATTTCTTATCCTTGGTGATTTTCATTGTGCCTGAGTCTGCAACAGTGACCGTTACATTCCCTTTATCTTCGGTATGATCGTAAATCATGATATCATAGAGCATATCTCCATTTGCAGATTTCCTGCCTACTTTGATTGAATAATTATCAATCTCGTTTGAGAAAACTCCCTCTTTTACAATGATTTCAGGTCGTAGTTGCCGAATGCTTGACATCAAGGCAATTAATTTCTTATATGACACAGGGATCACCTGGTTGTAGAAGTAGAACGAGCCGATGCTTAGGAATATGCTCAAAACGATGACAGGTTTCATGATCCTGTAAAGTGATATACCGGCAGCTTTCATAGCCAGTAACTCATTATTCTCTCCCAGGTCACCAAAAGTCATGATGGATGCAAGAAGCATTGCCAATGGCAGTGCATTGGTCATCAACATGGCCATGGTATACATGATGAATTCAAGTATTATGCTGAATTCTAAACCTTTGCCCACGAGCTCATCGAGGTAAACCCATAAAAACTGCATTAACAGCACGAAAAGGGAGATGATGAGTGTGACAAAGAACGGCCCAATAAAACTTTTAATAATATACAGATGTAGTCGCTTCATGCAATGGGTTTCTGAAACGAACGCAAAGTTACACCTTTTTTGGAATTTGGGGTATTTAATCTACGACCCGATCATATGTTTCAATTTTGCAACCTGTGAACTCCAAAGATTTCTGGTATCTTCAGCATCATCTTCATCGATGTTGTCAGTGACTATAAGTGCAACATCGCCGGTGAGTTCGTCCTGTATAATATTGAAACTGAATTCGTAACCTGGATTCAACTCCAACCATCGGAAGCTGATAAATACATTAGGTATCATCGAGAGGATTTCCGCCTGCTGTTCTGTATTTCCCCAAATAAATGTAAAAATTTTACCTTCAACTTTCACATTATCGGCAAACCACTCTGCAAGGCCGGATGGAGTGCTAATCCGGCTGAACAAAACAGCAGGTGAAGTTTTGAGGAAGAATTCTAATCTGATCTCTTTCATAAGTACAACAACTTTATCCTGTAAATTTAAGTTAATTCTGATCAACAGTCGCAAAATAGTTATTTATTTAGAAAATTCAATGGTTTTCCTGTTTGGCTGAAACAAAAATTAAAAAATTAAACCGAGGGGTTGTCATAAACCAGAAAGGTGTTATCTTTGCACGCTCAAACCACAAAAAATGGGGAGACAGTTAATGTGTAATTTGAAATAATGGCGAGGTAGCTCAGTTGGTTAGAGCGCATGATTCATAATCATGAGGTCGCGGGATCATGCCCCGCCCTCGCTACAAATTGTTACGGATCATAAAATATTTTAACTGGATTAAAAAATTACGCATAAATTTGCGTGGATCCGGACAGAAAGAGGTTCAGATCTCTCACTCCTCTTTGAGGTGATCCAAAAGCTTTTATTTTACCTTTGAAAAATTCTGCTAAAGCTTTAGTATTTCTGTTGTTGAAGTAGTTTGGAATTTTGTCGTAATGAGCATACATCGCTGCATAGATGGAATTGAATGATTGTAATTCAGAGTCTGTCACTTTATCAAACCCAAAATCAGTTTTCTAATAACCACTATTTTAGGATGGTTTTTTAATTATTAGTGCTTCTGAGACTATGAATCAGAGAGAATGCTCGTTTATAGAACAATGAATACAGATGGATTAAATTAGGAATGGAGTTGACTTGGGTTTAAGGACATGGTAAACGCAAATGATCCTTTTTTTTATATTTCATCCAATTCACTAATTAATTGCCAGATCTGACCGGCATTTTCTCCGATTGTTTGATTCTTCAAACTCATTTTAAGTTTTAAAGTCATTAATAGAATTTAAAACACTTTATTTTGTATGTTGTTTGTTGTAAGTATTTTGCAGGTATTGTTTGTCTCTGTGTCTCGATTGAACATTGATGCAATTTGGGCAAGACTGTTGTAATTTCACTATCCGGTAGACTGGTTATGAATAGTTGCTACTTTCCAAACTTAATACTTTTGTGTTATTGCTAAGGATTCCTAATATTTTTGGACCTAATATCGACATTGTTAAAATCGGTATCCAATTCCAAAACTGACAGTGTTTGGAAACATTGAAGTATCATCTTTGTTTGCCTCAAGTACATTGGTTAAACCTGTTCTATACCCAACATTTGCCTGTATTCCACTACCAAACTCGTATCCGATCATTGCAGCGGTACCGATTTCAAACCTGGTCATACAAGGCTTGCCCACAGCAACATCATTCTTAAAAAGATCAATTTCATTTCCCCTTGTCTTGAATTTGGCATTAAGTCCATATTCGACAAAAGGACCCACACCTACATAAAATCTGTCGCCTTTATTCATCTTCAATTGTGACATGAAATAACCAGGGAATTCAATACCCCAATATTGATAGTCACTTTTAACGCCATCCCGTTCTAAATTGGATGTTTTGTAATGGAATAACACATCCCCTTGCAGGGCAAAATGCTCTGCCAAATCAAGTTTTACAAATCCTCCGAATGTACCTCCAATATTAATTTCACTTTTGGCATTAGGCATTTCTGATAAACTAAAGTTCGATAGGATTACTTCTGTTTTGACGCCACCGGATAGATTACCTGTCACTTTCTTTATAAAACCTTGAGCGTTTGCCTGATTAAAATTGAATCCAATAACCATTGCTACGACTATCTTCCACATCTTTATCATTTTAATGACTTCCTAATTATTAAGGCTATTTTCTGCCAACCTGATTAACGGATCAAGGAGATCTCATTCACGTCTAAATCGCATAGGGTTTTCGATGGGATCCCTGCCAGACTAGCCAGGCTTTAATCTGGATAGGCCGGCAGGGACCATTAAAAAAAAAAAAACTTATACTGTTCAATATTAATTATATAATTCTATACTGGGCAACACATGTTCAACCTTCAATTTTTCCTTTGATCGTTTTTTCTCGTTCTTGTGGACTTTCTTCAGCATTTTGGAAATCAGGACATAAATAACCGGAATAATGATGAGGGACAGGAACATCGAACTGGTCAAACCGCCTATCAACACCCAACCGATACCGCTTTTCCATTCCGCACCGGCACCATTTGAAAGCGCCAGCGGAAGCAACCCGAAGATCAGCGCCAAGTTGGTCATCAAGATCGGACGGAAACGAAGGCTGGTCGCTTCCACTATGGCATCGTATACTTTATGCCCTTTTTCAACCAAATCGTTGGCAAAGTCGACCACCAGAATAGCATTTTTAGCGACAAGTCCCATCAACATGATGATACCCATAATGGAGAAAAGGCTCATGCTCTTTCCTGCCAAAGCCAGGGCAAACAAGGCACCGATGATTGATAACGGCATTGAGAACATCACCACAAATGGATAGGCGTAGCTGTCGTAAAGAGCTACCATGGTCAAATAAACCAGGAGAATGGAGGCAATTAAGGCAATAAGCAAACTACCGAATGATTCGGTCTGGTTTTCCAGGTCACCGGCATACACTACGTCAACACCTATCGGTTTCTCTATCTGCGCCAGTTTTGTCTGAATTTCTTCACCAATGGTACCGATGGTGTTACCGGCAACCTGTCCGGTAATGGAGACCGATGGTAATTTATTGAAACGGGTTAGCATTGCTGCGCCTTTCTTTTCAGTAACAGAAGCAATCTGTTTCAGTTTAACAATGCTGCCAGTACGGGTAATCAGCGACATGTTTTCGACGTCATCTTTACTCTTTTTATTGAATTCGTCGAGTCTGATATTAATGTCGTACTCTTCGCCTGATTCCTTGTATTTCAAATCATTGTCACCAGCAAAAGCAATACGCAGTTCAGCGCCTACTTCGCCAAGTGTCAGCCCCAGTTTGGCCAGCTTATCGCGGTCAATTTCAATATTCAGCTCCATATTCCCTTCTTCGTCGGAGGTTTCGACATCGGTCGTTCCCCGGGCTTTTCTTGCCACATCAAGAACTTTGGCTGCATATTGCCGCACTTCCTCGTAATTGTTACCACGGACGATTAATTCGAGCGGACGGGTTGTTGTACCCATAATACTGACTGCATTTACAGAAAATTTCGGCCCTGCAAACCGTTCAGACATTGCGTTTTTTGCCTGGATACTGAATACCTTTGACGAAACATCCCGTTTCTTTTTGTCCACCAGTTTGACATTAATTTCAGCCACATTAGGGGTTTCGTTAAACGACATACTTCCACCCTCGGAACCAACCTTTGTAAAAAGCAAGTTCACTTCAGGATATTTCAACAGTTGTTCTTCAACTTTTGCGCACATTTTTGCTGTTTCGTCCAGTGTTGCATTTTTTTCAAGTTCCACTTTCATAATAAATTCACCATTGTCGCCTGCATCCATAAATTCAGTCTGAATATATCCTTTTGAAACAAGGGAGAATGAAGCCAGCAAAAGCAGGAGAACCGAAACCAGCGTGATGGTTTTATGACCCAGTGCCCAATGCAAAGCCGACATGATGTAACTTTTAATTCCATTGATCACCGATTCAAATCCCATCAGCAAACGGTCAAGCAAGCTGTTTTTCTTCAGTATTTTAATTTTTCCGAAACGGGAAGTCAACAGTGGTACCAATGTAAATGACACCAGAAGACTAATCAGGATAGAAAAAACAATGACCAATGAAAACGAACGAAGCAATTCTCCGGTAATTCCACCGGAAAGCCCAATTGGCAGGAACACGGCAATCAGCACAATGGTAATTGAAACCACTGTGATGCCAAGTTCTTTGGTAGCATCGAGTGATGCCTGCCAGCGATTTTTGCCTTCTTCCATATGCCTGTAAATATTTTCCAGAACCACAATGGCATCATCCACAATAACCCCTACCACAATTGACAGAGCCAGCAATGTCAGGAGGTTAAGCGAAAATCCGAAGAGCATGAAGGCCACAAAAGTCGAAATAATGGAGGTTGGAATTGAGACAACCACAAACATCAGGTTGCGAAAACTGTGCAAAAACAACAACATGGTTACAGATACCAGGATGATTGCAAATATCAGGTCCACCATTACACTGTTAACGGCATCTTTCGTAAACTCGGAAGTGTCGCTGGCAATGGTAAATTTCAGGTTTTGGCCCGCATATTTGGTTTCAAATTCTTTGAAAAGTTTTTGCGTCTCATCACTGATTTCAACAGCGTTGGCGCCACTTTGTTTTTTTACAGACAGTCCGATGGCCGGAGTTCCGTTGATACGGGCCATCTTGGTACTTTCTTTATTCCCGTCAACTACAGTGGCTACATCTTTTACTTTGATGGTAGAGCCGTTAGCTGATGTGCGAAGGATCAGTTCCCTGATTTCGTCAACTGAAGTAAACTTTCCGCTCAAACGGATCAGTGAACGGGTTGCGTCGTCTTTTATATTTCCGACCGGAAAATCGAGATTCGAAGCTGTAATCATCTGTTTTAGCAACGACAGTGAAATTCCGTATTGCTGCAATTTTTCCGCATCAGCTTTAATCTGAATTTCTCGCTGGTTACCGCCAATGATTTCAACTTCGGCAACCCCTTTTATTTGGGAAATATAGGGTACAATATTTAAATCGATCAGGTCGTAGAACTGCTGTTCGGGCATATCTGATGAAGCAGCGACACTCATGACAGGCATCATGTTCATGTCCATTTTCATAAATCGGGGCAGCTGAGCATCCTCCGGCAATTTGCTTTGGATCATATTTACTTTACGCTCACAATCCTGAAGCGAAACATCAGCATTCATGTCGTCTTTCAACACGATTACCACAACTGATAAGTTTTCAAACGAATAGGATGTAAGTTTATCAATTCCTTCCATCCCCGAAACTGCATCCTCAATGGGTTTTGTCACCGAGCTTTCCACCTCACTGGGTGCAGCTCCCGGGTAAACGGTCATCACCACATTAACGGGTATGTCAATATTAGGGATCAGTTCAACATTCAGGCGGGTATAGCTGTATATACCGGCCAGTGCCAGAATGGTAAAGATTACAACCGGAATGGTCGTTCTTTTTATAGAGATATCTGTTATACTCATGATTTGTGCTTACTGAATAATTTTCACACGGTCACCGTCGTTCAGGTTTAACTGTCCGCTGACAACAACGCGATCATTTATTTGAAGACCACTTACTACTTCAACGAATTTTTCATCACTCTCGTTGATAATGATCTCCTTTTTAACTGCTTTATCACCTTCAACCACAAAAACCGATGGGTTTTTCATACTTCCCGTAATCGCATTTTTCTCAATCAGGATTTTTTCCGAAGCTTCAACCGGAATTTGCACTTCGCTGAAAAGTCCCGCTTTCAGGTGTTGGGCTCCATCGTTATTGTCCATAATTACCTCAGCATCAAATTTCATGGCATTATCGGCTTTTTCGCCAATCGAATTAACCTTTCCGGTAAATGTTTTTCCTGGGAAAGCAGGAATGGTTACACTGACCACTAGTCCCTTTTCCAGTTTAAATATGTCTTTCTCCGGAACTTTCACCCATATTTTCAGTTTTGACGTATTTACAATTTCGCAGATCGGCATCCCACCTGAAATAAATTGCCCGTTTTCAACTAGTCGTTTGTTGATGATCCCTGAGATTGGCGCTTTTATTTTGGTGTCGCGCAACGCTTTTTGGACGGTAATCAGTTCTGCTTCAGCTTTTTTTAACCCGATGCGTGCTTGTTCCAGGTCATGCTTTGGTATGGCATTGCCTTTTTCGAGACGCTGTAAACGTTCGATATCCTTGGTTTGCTGTTCGAAGTTGGCTTCGGCCACAAGCGCATTGGCGGAGATCGTTTCGTCGTCAACTTCAACAATCACTTCGTTTTTCTGAACGCGGTCGCCCACGTTTTTGTGTATCATTTTCACTTTACCCTGAGTTTCTGATATGACCATCAGCTCTTCGGCTGCGCTTACAGTTCCTGTAGTCATAATGTGTTTGCTGATTGCGCCGGCTTGCGGTGCAACTATTTTTACAGGAATTTCGGAAATGGTTTGTGATGCCAAGGCTGTTGTCGTTTTTATTGTTTCTTTATTCGAATATAACCGGTATGCTGCCATCGCTATTACAGCAAGGATAATCAGTGCGATTGAAATTTGTTTTATTGTTTTCATCCTATGTTTTAATTCATTAATGTCTTTAATTTCCCAGTGGCTTTGAGGAGTTCTATCTCTGCCAGTTTATATTTTAAATGTTGTTGGTTAAATAAGTTTTCTGCTTCCAAAAGTGAAGATTCAACATTCAACAGATCGGTGAGCGAAGCCATTCCTTCATCAAACTGAAGTTTGACCTGTCTGTAAACTTCATTAGCCAGCGCCTTATTTCCCTGCTGATCCTGCATGTTCGACCACGAAGAAAGAAGCGAATTGACCGCATTTTGATACCCGGTTTCCAGGTATTTTTTGTTCAGATCGAAATCTTCCTGGTTCTGCTGAAGCTTTAGTTGCGACTGCGCAACCCGGTTCTTTCTCATTCCTGAACTAAAAATCGGGATCGAAGCTTTTAAGCCGATAGTATTCATGTTACTGAATTTATCAAATTTGAATTCAGTGGCATAGCTCGAATAATTAAATTGTCCGAAAGCCGCCAGGTTTGGATAGAAAGCTGCTTTATCTGATTTAACCTGCAAGTCAGCAAGTTCCTGTTGCTTTTTCAGCACCTGGTATGCAGGGAGAATATCCATTACAAATTCCGGCATGGCTGGTTTCTGAAAGTCGACTTTGTTGACAACGGCAGTGTCTAGTACCAGTTCTTTGTCAACCGGAATGCCTGAAATAATTTTTAGTACACGCTGCTGAATTTGAATTCCATTCCGTAGTGTTTCCCGTTGCGTTTTCAGATTGGTCAGAGTCACCTTAAGGCGACTCACATCGGTCTGTTTTACAAAATCGTTATCATACTTAAGCTTAAGTATATTGCAGAGTTTTTCCAGATTCATGATGTTGTCATTTAAAATTTTCAGGTTCGCATAATTCATCAGCACCTGATAATAACTTGCCGATACATCGTGAATAAGGTCTTCTTCAGTTTTCATCAGCAGCGATTCGTACAAATCTTCAGCTGTCTTAACCTGCTTCACTCCGGTGAGGTACGATTGGCTGTAAAGCAACTGAGATACAGTAACTCCGGCAGAAGTGGTATGCAACGCCTTTATGTCACTCAATCCACTAACCAGTGGCGCAATTTCTTCAGGCAACATATCTAACATTTCCTGCGAAATGCTAATTTCCGGAATCCCCATCCTCGAATAATTTAAACTGCCATCAACCTGTGGAAGTCCGTTTGCGATCACCTCTTTCCTTTTCGATGCACTTTCCGATCGTTGCAGGGCGGCTTTTTTCATTTCATGACTGTTTTCAACAGCCTGTTTGAGCAGGTCATTCAGCGAGTACTGCTCCTGGCTTTTTCCCACCTTCGGAAAAATGAAAAACGTGAGTAATAGTAAAATTGTTAATTGTTTCATTTTGTGTAAATAGTTCCTATTGAAATATATGGTTCTAAACATATAGAACCATTTGTGCAAAAAAAATTAATGTTCCTTTTTGTATTCAATTTTTAATTCATCCAACCTCCGGATGAAGAATTCCATCCCTACTAAAACACTCTTTAAAAACTTCGCATTCCTCGAATTCGGATCTTTTTTTAATTCAATGACCTGATGGATGGTTTCCAGACTTTTTTTCATCTTGGCTTCCATTTCACTAATCATCCCTACAATTTCTCCGGAAACAAAGCGGAAATACCGTTTTCGGTCACCGGGATAGGTAACATACTCAATGATTCCGCGAATCTCCAGATTTTTAAGCGCCGTACTGGCCGAACTTTTGCTGATCTGCATCTCTTCGACAATCTCTTCAAAGGTATATTCTTCTTTATCCATGACCATTAACAAACCCAATACTCGAGCAGGAACAGGCTGATAACCTTCACGTTCATTCTGCCGCCCGATGTATTCAATCAGTTCTTTTTGCTTTTTTAGTCTTTCAGATTCTTCCATCTTTTTCTAAATTACGGTGCAAATATAGTAAGTTTTTTTGGTTCGCAACAAAAAGAACCAAATATTTTTAAAAATTTTAATAAAATCAGGCAAAGTCTTTCCCTGGCGTATTATTTTGAATATATAAAATCATATGTAGTATTGATCACATAACTATAAGAAAAGACTCGCTTAAATAGATATCTTGATCCAATTATTGCACTTCGTATTCTGTGGGAATGTCATT
Source organism: Prolixibacteraceae bacterium (assembly GCA_963675995.2). Classification (GTDB taxonomy): domain Bacteria; phylum Bacteroidota; class Bacteroidia; order Bacteroidales; family Prolixibacteraceae; genus JAAFHB01. The sequence goes on from CAXXIY010000001.1 coordinate 2,723,197, forward strand.
TAAAATAGTCTTGATATATTCAGAGACTGTTTAAATTTATAAAATAGAAAGATAAAGTATTGACTATTAGTTGTATAATTGATGTAAGTTGTTAATCTATAATTAATCAAGCTGTTATGATACAGGGAAAGTTATTCGTCAGTCATTGCAGATAGCAAATGGGTGCTATTATAACAATCGCAAAAGAGAACATTCTTTGCGGGATATTTTCAATGCCATCTTTTATTTGCTCAAGAAAGGCTTCCAGTGGCATATGTTGCCAGGCTGTTTTCCAAAATTGGAGTTGGTATATTACTATTTTACTAAGTGGAAGTACTCCATGGTGATAGAACGAATCCATGTGATGTAACGAGACCGAATATGCAAAAAAGCAGGGAGAGATATTTGTCAAAGGTTGGATATCATTGATAGTAATTTTAAAAAAACCACAAAACTAGGTCGGGAACTCATTGTGAAAAACAAAACCGCATTCGGCTGGATACTTGATATTGTCCTATGATCAGACCATTCAAGTCAATTTGTCGTGATACCCAAAAGACGAGTTGTGGAAAGAACGTTTGCTGATTTGAAAACTATTAAAGACTTAGTAAAGAGTTTGAATATCTTACTGATACAGCCGAGGTAATGATAAAATTGCGATGATAATATTAATGTTTTACAGTATAAAAATAGAATTAAGCAGTTTCTGAATATTTTTTGCCTCAAATATGACTTTCCTATTCTTATAAGCCCATTTAGCATATAAGAATACCTATTGACGTGGAAAAATATTAATACATTTGCATAAGTTACAGAATCTAAATCCGCCAGTTATGGAACAACCCAAATCCACTCCATCTGATTTTGAAATCGGGAGAATTGTTGATATGCTGATCCGTTTGGGGGTGCTTTTTCTTCTGATCGGTTTATGCATCAGTTTTATAATGCCTTTCAGTCTGGTCCTGATCTGGGGATCGATTATTGCAGTAACCGTCTATCCGATATTCCACAGTTTAGTGAAGCTTTTTCGTGGTCGGAAAATTCTGGCCTCTTCAGTTGTAACCATTGTAATGCTGAGTTTTTTAATCATTCCCACCTGGATATTAACCGAATCAATACTTAATGGCATCATACAGATTCGTGATATGTATCATCAGGGGCAACCCTTAATTCCCCCTCCAGGAAAGGAGGTTCAGGATTGGCCGGAAATTACTAAGCCGATCATCAGCTTTTGGCAGAGTGCATCAGATAATCTTCAGGGTTTTTTAATCCAGCATAAGGATCAGTTACAGGAGCTTGGGAAATGGCTTTTTGGTGTGCTTTCGAGTTTTGGGAAAGGGGTCATTCAATTCCTGATATCCATTCTGCTTGCTGCAGTATTTTTGGTTTTCTCAGAATCTTTAGGAATTTCATCCCTTAAGGTTTTTAACAAACTGGCACAATTGAGAGGTGAATATTTTGCCCGAATTACGACTGCGACTATACGCAGCGTCGTTGTAGGGGTTCTAGGGGTTGCCGTAATTCAGTCTGCAATGGCTGGTGTTGGACTCTTTATTGCAGGTGTGCCATTCCCGGGATTATGGACACTGCTTTGTCTCATACTTTCAGTTATCCAGATTGGTGCCTGGCCAGTGCTTATACCCATCATAATCTACATGTATTCTGTAACCAACCCTTTCTATGCTACGTTGTTTGCCTTATGGATGGTGGTAGTCGTCATTACCGACAATTTATTAACTCCGATTTTGATGGGACGCCGTGCCCCTGTTCCAATGCTTGTAATCCTGATGGGATCAATGGGTGGATTTATAACGATGGGTTTTCTTGGACTGTTTGTTGGGGCTGTGATCCTTTCCATCGGGTATAAACTTTTCGATGAATGGCTGAACAATAATATAGAAGAATGATAAATGTCAGCTAAATCTAATGGCAGTTTAACGAATTTTGAATGAATTATTATGTCTAAGATTATCAATAATTTAAAATTAATTGTAATGAAGATAAGATGGATTTGCTCTTTAATCACTGTGTGCATCGTATTATTCCTTCATAATAGCTGTAAACAATATATCGTTGACAATCCCAGTACGGCAAGTCTTAAAAGTGCCTCATTTGACCTCAGTGGTTACCGCAGCCAGAAAGTTTATACAACGCTTGACAGGATCATTATTCCTGATAAGGTCACTTCTGAAAAAGCAATTAAACCTTGGGAGGTTACTCTGTTTTCAAAGTACGGATATGGGAAATGGCATTATGAGTCGGGAAAACCATATGTTAAAAAATTGGAGCTTATGGCTCCAGGATATTCGGCTAAGTCGAATCAGAAAACATTAAATCTTCTGCGGTTTTGTACCATGACCGACATCCATCTTACAGACAAGGAGGGTCCTGCTCAAACTATTGAGTATAGTTTTATTCCCGCATTGTTTCCCATTACAATTTCTTGTTATTCACCTTCAATGATCTACTCTACACACGTTTTGAATGCCTCGGTTCAAACGGTTAATGAACTGAACAGGCAAAATCCGGTAGATTTTGTTATCGCATTGGGTGATATGGCCAATACCAGTATTTACAACGAAATCAGATGGTTCATAGATGTTCTGGACGGGAAAACCATCAATCCCGACTCCGGCAAGAAGGATGATCCCATTCCAGGACCGGGTAACGATTATCAGGATAAATACCAGGCAGAGGGGCTTGCGAAAACGATCCCCTGGTATGCAACAATTGGCAATCACGACCATTTTTTTAATGGTGCAAAACCATTTACTGATAAAATTATTAAGAATTTAATAGGTACACATATCCTTCAGCTTGGGAATGTATTTACTGAAGAAAACGCCTTAGATTTAAACACTTACTCGATGGGTACGTTGGATGGAAGTACGGTTAATGGCGACATTATTGGGGCCGGTGTTGTCTCCGAAATGAAGAGGATTCCGACTATTCCATCAGATCCTAATCGTCATGCGATTACCAAATGGCAAATGATGAAGGAATTTTCAACAACTAGTTCAACACCAAAGGGACATGGATTTAATCAGCCCAACCTGTTTAACGGATGTTATTCCTTTGAACCAAAATCAGATTTACCGCTTAAAGTTATTGTACTTGATGATACAATGGAAGATAATGATAAACCTCCGTTCGGAATTGGGTATGGTTGTGGATCATTGGGAAATGGTCGTTTCGAATGGCTTGTCCGGCAGCTTCAGCTGGGACAGAAAGAGGGTAAACTGATGATTGTTGCTGCCCATATTCCAATTGGTGTCGAGCCTCCGAAATCAATGTTGGGGTGGCTGGACCAGGATGATCAGCGTGCTATAATCACTGAATTAAAAAAATATCCGAACTTTATGTTGTGGGTATCTGGTCATCGCCATTTAGACACTGTTACGGCATTCCCTTCGGAGGACAAAGATCATCCTGAAAATGGTTTCTGGGAGGTTGAAACGAGATCGTTGAGAGAATTTCCACAACAATTCAGGAGTTTTGATATTGTCCGAAACAGCGATAATACGATTTCCATCTTTGCAACCAACGTTGATCCGGATATCAAAAATAACTCCTTCGCAGCAAAATCCCGTTCTTTAGCCATTGCCGCTTATCAGACCTACGGTAGATCGGAGTCGCCATTATCCGAAAACGTAGAACTTGTCAAACAATTATCACGTCAAATGGAAGAAAAAATAGCCAGATACAGGAAATAAATTGCCTCTAAGACGATGAATATGGGTCAATATGATTTTTTACTGCTAATTGGTTATTGATTCATGGCTTGAATTTAGCTACTGGCGGTTGGTTTAAATGCCTGTAAATCATTGATATTCGTTTTTGTATTGTTTTTAAAATACTACGCTATATAATCGAAAATCTGCCAACTACAAGTTGCCAATTACCAGCTTCAACGAGAACTAAATTTGTATTATCCAGAGTAATCGTCATAGAACTGATAAACCTAAAGTATTATTAAGCTATACTTTTATGAATATTTTTCTTTTGTAGAGAAATCTTAATAGCAACAGTGAAAATGCCAGTGAAACAGCTGTAGTTAAAAGATAGGCCCATTGCTCACCAGCGATGAGTGCAATATTGCCCCCAACCAAACGCTTTGCCGGACCATTGAAGTCGATGAGGTTTCTGGCCATATAGATGGTAATAGGATTGACTCCGATCCAAACAAAAATCGGAGTCCATCTTTGGTAACCCTTGATATCAATGAAAAAATAAAATACTCCCATCAGCATGAGACTAAATCCGCCGCTTACCAAAACATAGGTTGACGTCCAAACTTTCTTGATGATAGGGAATTGTATCCCCCATAGATATCCTGCGATAACAAGGGCTAATCCACCTCCTATCAGGTAAATAAGTCTTTTTTTGTCATCCATTTTTTTGCTTCGCAATACCTGAGCGGCGAAAACCCCCAGCAAACAGGATACTGTAGCAGGAATTGTGCCGAGGATACCTACAATGTCCCACATACCGGCGGGTCCATTTTTCTTTCCCGGAAGGAAAATGGTATCAATGTATTGGGCCCAATTCGAATCGGGAGTAAGTGATATTACCCCTTTATCAGGAACAGGTATAAAACTGAATAAAATCCAGTATCCGATTAATATACAGGCTGAAATAATTACCATTCCGCGAAGTTTCAGATGTATGAAAATCATTCCCGTTAAAAGATAGGTGATTGCCAGACGTTGTAATACCCCCAGAATCCGGATTTCAGGCCATATGTTTGAAAATCCGCCATAGTAGATGAATCCCAATAAATACAACAAAATAAATCGTTTGAACAGGCGGTGGTATGCAGCTGTCTTTCCAACTTTTAATAAAATTTTTTCGAGGGAGAAAACGACCGACATCCCCATCACAAACTCAAACAATGGGAAGATCAGATCATAAAAGGTGAATCCGATCCATTCGGCATGATCCAGCTGAGGAAGTAGAAAATCCTGGATGCCTCCTCCAAATAGTTTAACAATGGCCAATGCCAGTCCGGTACCTCCGACCAGCCAGAACATATCAAACCCACGTAATACATCAACAGACAAAATGCGCCTGTCGTCAGATTGAATTTTTTCCATGATTTTTTATTAATAACGGTTTTGAATAGTATTGTGGAAAAGGGTATAAATATCATAAAGAGAACATTAATGGCCACAGCAATATGAAATACACGTTGTGCAGATATCACCCTTTTACAGGTTCAATACCTAGACGATCACACCATCCCTGGAATACTTTATAGGTATCATCTAGCGCATTTCTCTGTTTTTCCGTCAATGGTTTCTTTGATTTTCTGGTAATTACCTCAATTGGCAATCCACGTTTCTGTAAAAAGTATTTTGAACTCAACGGGTAATTTCTGGCAATGACAGCTTCGGTTTTGGTTAACTGTTCCTGAATATATCTCACATCATTCTGTTTGTCAGGATTGGTCGCATTGTTACACATCCATACCAGAATTTCGGGATAGAAGTTTCCGGAGATGGCCGACATCCCTTTGGCCCCCGCCTGAAGGGATCTCGTGGTATTTGCTGTGCAGGCATCGTAAAATTCGAGTTTGCTGTTTTTGGCGAGATCAATTTTAGCTTTCACCTTATCAAAGGCGATTGTCGTATCTTTATGGTAAACCACCCGGTTTGTCGCTAGTAAATATTGTAAAACATAGGGAGTTAAAATTCTTTTGTAAGGCAATGGACATTCGTAGGTTCCCAAAGGTATATTGTCGGTTAGCGCTAAGAATTTATCACAGTTACTAATCAATTCATCATCACTCTCGTTTCTTTTAACAAAATGGCTTGTAATCATAATGACTGCGTCTATACCAGTCTGATAAATTCTTTTTGCAAATTCCGCTTTATCTTCAATCGATTCTCCAAACGAACCAGTGGCCACTACCGGCATTGCGCCATTAACGCGCCTGACTACATGACTTGTTACAGCTAACCGCTCTTGTTCACTCAATAGATACATTTCGCTGCTTTGACAGTTGGCAAAATATCCTTTTACCCCTGCCGCCATATAGAAATCGGTAAGCCTTGAAAGCCCGTCAAAATCAATCTGCTTGTTTTGTTTGTAAGGGGTAATCATCACAGGAACAAATTTTTTGTTGCTGTGAAAGGGAGTGTCGGCGTTTGTGCAATTCAATAGGTTGGTGTGATTATCAATCCCTGAATATACTTTTTCGATCATCCCGGCTGAAAAGGCAATACCTAAAGTTCCAGCGGCAATTTTTTCCAAAAAAATGCGTCGTGAAGATTTAATCTCTTTCATAAGCTTTACAATTTTTAGCTTAAGGTTTCCTAAAAGCAGTCTTATTTGGCTAACAGTTTTAAAGATTTACCCTGAAAATGTTGTTTAGTATGGGATAAAACTAACGGATATTTATTTAAAAAATAAAACAAATTCGGCTTTATTATGATGGAATTTTGACATTGTGGTCATAAGTTGGGATCTTATAACAATCACTACGGGTATTAAACCTTGCCTTGTTTTTGAAGACTATCGGGTCCATTGCTGGCATATAAGGTACTGAAGATATTATATATCAGACTTTTTGTCGGTAGTCGTCTGCCGTCGGAGCATAAAATCCGACGTTTATTCTAAGTAATAAACATTGTATGAGACCTTGGATGCCTTTGTCTGTTATCCTTTATTTCCGGAAGAAGGATATTTATAGGTTAAAACGACAGCAGACATTGCCAGATAAACATGTTTCCAAACGAATCGACATCTTCCCACACTTGCCTCACAAGTGATTCGTTGCCATTGATGGCGGGAATCTCTTTCCGTTTCTCTTCCCATGGGATGCACAATCCGGGTTTTACCTTCGATTTCATGTGACCTGCCATGCCATAATCAGGGCCAAACAGAGTCCCTGAGGCAGGAATATTTTGTGCATCCAGACCCAGTTTAGGAAGGGGATTCGCAGAATAAACGCCATATTCACGTGTGAAATCGGTCATTACCTGCATATTTTTGATTGTTGCGTCGTTCTGAATAATTGCGCTGGCATCCATAATGTAGCCACCATCGCGAGCCACTTCATCGATCACTTTTTTGCAACGGTCACGAATTTCGTCGGGTGTACCATATGAAAGCAGGGTATTTGGAATTCCTCCGCTCAAACAAAATTTGTGCCCGATAATTCGGTTTGTCTTAAAAATATCACCACTATCGACGTGATAAACTATGCTTTTGTCGGGCAACTCGTTAAAGCTTTCGAGGTGATGGTCCCAGCTCCCTTCAGCATAAAACAGGGTCTGGTGACCGTTTTTCCAAAGTTCTTCTATGATTGGTCTCACAGTTGGCCAGTAGTGCGATTCAAATTCCCCTTTAGATACAAATGGAATACAACCGCGGTGCATCCAGTAACCGATGGGAACCTGCTTTTTCGGATCCGCCGAAGAAAATGCAACATTGTAAAGATGCGGCATCAGGGCTTCACATGCTTTCATCACCTTATTGGGTTGGGTCATCATGTCCATTGTCAACCCCAGATAACCGCGCAGTTTGTCGCCAAGAATGTCGAACGGTGCCTTGAAAATGCCTGCAATGGCTGATACCGTTCCGCTTTCATTTCTCAATTTTTCAACATGAGGGCCGTAGGCGTTAAAATAATTAAGCATTGCCATTCCCCCTTTTACAAGCGCCAGATTGTTCCTGTAACTTGTAGGACTCCCCATCGGGCTAATGTCGGCTGAAACACGGGGCAGCCATTTATTGTAAAGGAAAGCCGTTGGATCGTCAATCAGCTCGTCATATTCGTTTGCCTTCATAAACGATTTATCCTCTTCCGGCTCGCGATATTGAAATCCATTACCTGCAGGGACATCAATTCCCGGAACTCCGTAGTAGGTGATGCCAATAGCCTGAGTGAGACCGGTCCAAACATATACCATATTTGAAACAACAGCGTCCCAGTCGTACCCGGCAGCACATTTACGGGCAGCTTCAAATGCACGATTATAATCATGAACAACATCCTGACAGGTCATCCCGGCATATTTGGCGGTGAATTCGGCAACAAAAGGGCGCATCGGAATCCTGTCGGGTTTCTCGTTTCGCATGGCTGTCAGATAACGGGAAAGCCGTTGATGGTAGAGTTCTTCGGTGGTTGTCATAGGGCTAAAGTTTAGCAGCGTATTATATTTTATAATGATTCTCCGGATTCTTAAAGGAGTTGCATTCAGATACGCCGGATTGCGTTCTTCAACAGCCCCGATTCAGAATCTTATTATACAAAGATCTGAATTATGTGTGGTTAAATTGCAAGATATTGGAAAAAGAGTTGCAGATTCTTCGTTAATCCTTCAACTTTAATTCGAATCCACCCGTTGGTTTTATTTTCAGGTTGACCTTTCCTCCTATCCTCATCTGAATAACAGATTTTGAGAATGAACGATTCGTTTCCCCATCGGTAATTAAAACTGCGGTGTGATATTTTGTGATAGAAGGCAATATGAAGCTGGGCTCCTATTCGGTTCTTTCACCGTTTATTCCTGGTTGAAGGTGACATTTTCGAACCCTTTAACTGCTTTTATTGTCACTAAATTGGGATAGGTGCGCTGCAAGCTACTTGGATAAGTAGCGCCGTGAAAGTTGACTATTAGTTTGTATTTCAAGGCATCACGCATAATATCATTATAATATCTGAAAATCAATTAGCCGTCGCCACCAATGAAATCGACCTTTTTTCCCTTGTCGCTGATCCTTTTAAATTCAGCTTCGCGGTTCATATTAAACAAAAGCAGGTCCATGGGATGGTAAGTTAGCGTATTCCAGCTGTCTGCCGAATTGTACCCAAGCAGTAGTCCTACCCCTTTGGTAGCTGTGTAAGCGGCTAATTACCTGATTTTTTCATAGCCTATCTTTATATCCCAATCGGCATCTTCCAGCATTATTCCAAGATTTGATTCTTCCCACACCTTCGTGCCATTAAAACTTATGGTGTAGACCGCCCTTTCTCAAGGGGTAAGATTAAGTTCCAATACGATATTCCCATATGGGCTGCTAATCTTAATTCCAGATTCCGTTGAGTAGAGAAAATGGGTACTAAAGATCAGGATTAAGAATAAAATGTTGGATCTCATAATATCTTGTCTTATGAAACAAACGAATTTTTACAAAGACAAAGAGATACCTGAGTTATAGCGGATAAAATGCAACCATTCGTCAAAAATGAAATCGGCTTTTAGATTGGCCTATGGTTAACAATCCATAAGATTTTGACAATTATTATTGCAAATAGTAAATATGAATAATCGTATTTTCGTTAATCTAATTATTCGTTGATTATGAGAATTAAACTAACAATCTGTCTGATCCTCTTCAGCTGGATGGCTCAGGCACAACTGAAACCGTTCTATTCCACTGAAAACGATAAATATGGTTATTGCGATGGCAGTGGTAAAGTTATCGTTTCCCCAAAATATGATTTAGCCTGGAGTTTTAACGAAGGTATGTCACCTATGAAAGCAGGTGGAAAGTATGGTTATGTAAACGATCAGGGCGTTGAAGTGATTTCACCCCAATTTGATGGGGCATGGATGTTTTCAGATGGTTTGTCGGTGGTGAAAGTAGGTGACAAATTTGGTTTTATTGATAAAAAAGGGAAACTTGTTGTAGCTGCAATTTACGACAGGGCGGACAATTTTCACGGCGACAGGGCAAATGTTTGTTTGAACAGGAAGTGGAGTGTAATGATTTACAAGGTAAAAAAATTGAAACAGCTATGATGAAGATTGCTTTTTTTGCCCTTTTGTTACTCATCGTCGGAGGATGTAAGGAGAATAGCGAAAACCTGATCCGATATGTGAATCCGTTTATTGGAACTTCGGGTGGAGCGCACACCTATCCTGGAGTGGCTGTTCCATTTGGAATGGTACAATTAAGTCCTGACGGCGGGAATGAGACGAAGGAAGAATTTTACAGCTGCCGAAATGGTCATCAGTATGATTACCAGATGACAGCGATTCAGGGGTTTGGGCATCTTCATCTAAGCGGTACTGCAAATGATCCTGCAGGCGATTTGTCTGTATTGCCAATGGTTAATATATCGCCATCTGCGGCATTTATCAAAAGCAAAATCTCGCATCAGGAGGAGCAAGCATCTCCGGGATATTATTCTGTTAACCTTATCAGCTTTGGGATCAAAGCCGAGCTGACCTCCACATTGCGTTGCGGGTTACATCGCTATACCTTTCCTCAAAGCGAGTCTGCTACGATCCGGTTCGATCTGGCTTATCACAATGGAGGGCGTCCTGTGGAGTGTGAATTCAGAAGGATCGATGACAGTACGTTTACTGGAAGTCGGTTTTCGACAGGTTATGCAGATGATAAAAGGGTCTTTTTCGCTGTTCGTACAAGTAAGCCGGTTCGTGATGTAGCCCTTTTTGCAGACTCCTCCCGGGTAAAATCCAAAGATTTGGTTCATGCTGTTGGAGTAAAGGCTACACTTTTATTCTCAACTTCAGAGGGTGAACAAGTACTGTTGAAAGTGGCGTTAAGTTTTGCCGATACAGATGGCGCGTTGGAGGGGTTGAAAGAGATCCCGGATTGGGATTTCGAGGCTGTGAGGAACTTAGCAGTTAAAGCTTGGGAAAAAGAGTTGCAAAAAATCCAGGTTTCATCTGATGATAAGGTTTTTAAAGAAATCTTTTATACTTCGATTTATCATAGTTATCTCTCTTCCCAGCGCTTTGATGATGCTTTTGGGAATTACCGGGGCGCTGATGGCAAAATACATCATTACGAAAATACCTATTCTGTTTTTGGACTTTGGGACACCTACCGGGCACTCCATCCATTGTATACGATTACTCAGAAAGAAAAGGTACCACAAATCATCAATTCGTTTCTTGCCTTTTACGAGCAGTATGGGTTATTGCCCGTTTGGGAAATGGATTTCTGCGAAACCCATTGTATGACCGGATACCATGCAGTACCTGTAATCGCGGATGCAATCCTGAAAGGGGTTAAGGGATTCGATTATGTGAAGGCGTATGAAGCGATGAAGGCGAGTGCATTTCAGGATATCAGGACAACAAAGGAGTATCGCGATTTTCAATTTGTTCCTCATGATGCCTCTTCTGCAAGTGTCACCAAAACGACCGAATATGCATATGATGACTGGTGTATAGCGATGGTTGCTAAGAAATTAGGAAAGAGTGAAGATTTTGATTTATTTCAAAAGCGTGCCGGTTACTGGAAAAATCTCTTCGATACGTCCGTCAACTTTATCCGGCCTAAATATGCAGATGGTAGTTGGGTTCCTGACTTCGATCCGTTTAGCGATCACACCAATGGGAAGGAGGCCTATACCGAAGGAAACTCCTGGCATTATACCTTTTTGGTACCACAGGATGTTTGTGGTTTGATAAACAAATTTGGCACTGCTGGTCGATTTATTCAGAAATTAGATTCGTTTTTTATGACGCCTTATCCATCAGGTAATTATCTTGCCGGGATGGGCGGATTAATCGGGCAGTATGCACATGGTAATCAACCAAGTCATCATATTCCCTATCTCTATCATTTCGTTGGAATGCCCTGGAGGGGAGCTGAAATTGTTAAAAAGGTGATGAATTCCTACTATTCGAATCGTCCTGATGGAATCACCGGGAATGACGATACCGGCGGTATGAGTTCTTGGTATGTCTGGAATGCGATAGGGCTCTATCCGTTTAATCCCGCCAATGGCGAATACCTCATTGGTAGTCCGATGTCGGATCAGACGGTTATAACCCTAAACGGCGGAAACCGATTTACTTTAAAGGCAGAACACCTAACCCGGCAAAATATTTATGTGCAGGGGGCCTTGCTTAACGGGAAACCTTATTCCAAATCATATATTAAACATGCAGATCTGATCAAAGGGGGTGAACTTATACTCCAAATGGGCAGTAAACCATCTGATCAGTGGGGCAAGAATGAAGAAGATCTACCAGGAAAAGAATAATTATCGTCTTCAATAATCAGAAATTCAACTTTATAGCAGCAGTAATACCGTTAATTGGGTAGGAATATACCGAATTAATGGTATGGCGCAGCTTTGGGGATTACCCTAGTTTTGTGATCATCAGGAGATCAAAGCTGTTTGAAAGAATAAGCAGCGTTTTTACAAGAGCAGAGATATGGATAGTATCCTGTTCTGGATTAATCTGATCGTTGCAATATGTTAAATTTCAATTTATAACGAATTTTTGATCAGTGAATATACCAATACCTGGGTCATTGTCAGATGAACAAACAGACCTTCTAATAAAACTTACCACTTCCCTCAGTAATGAGCAACTCACATGGGTTTCGGGTTATCTTGCCGGATTTTCTGCCAGGAATCAGTCGCCGGCTCAAACCCTGCAATCAACAACTCCAACCACCATTGCGAAAACAACATTAACCATTTTGTACGGTTCACGAACCGGAAACGGGGAAGGGTTAGCTAAGAAAGCGCAGCTATTGGCTGAAGAACAGGGGATTAAGGCTGTATTGAAGAATATGGCAGATTATCGTCCACGTGACCTGCAGTCTGAACAAAATCTGTTGGTTATCGTCTCGACACATGGCGAAGGCGTTCCCCCATTTTCTGCTGCAGAACTGCACGGATTTATTTTTGGGAAAAGGGCGCCTAAACTTGATTCTGTAAGATTTGCAGTGCTTGCCCTGGGTGATTCGAGCTATTTCCAGTTTTGTAAAACGGGTAAGGATTTTGATGAACAATTGGAGCAACTGGGCGCGACACGAACAGCTCCCTTAATTGCCTGTGATGTTGATTTTGAACAGCCGGCTGAAGAGTGGCTGAATAAGACGCTGACCTGTTTTAAGGGCGACGATTTCGATAATTCATTGACTGCTCCCCAAACTCAGACATTATATTCTGCCGGTATCAACAGTGGTTCAGTTCAGTTTACAAAAAAGAATCCTTTTAAAGCATCTGTATATGAGAAGATTGCGCTTCATGGCAAGGGGTCAGAGCGACAAACCTTTCACATTGAACTTGCTACAGATGTGAGTGGATTGGAATACGAACCCGGTGATTCTGTAGGTGTAATTCCTGTTAATCCCCATGTTTTAATTGAAGAGGTACTGAAGTGTACTTCATTGAATGGCGATGAAGAAGTCGAGATGAATGGTGTTAAAACCACGCTATATGAGTCGCTTCACCGAAATTTCGAACTTTCAAAAATAACTGCCGATGTGGTAAAACGTTACCTGGCATTTTCACCAAACAATAAGCTTCAGGAAATTGCAGAGAGGTCCGAAAAATTGAGAGATTACCTTTATGGACGTGATATCGTTGACCTGTTTCAGGATTTTCCTGCCAAAGTGATGGCAGCCGATTTGACTCAACTTCTGAGACCTCTGCAACCACGATCTTACTCTATTTCCTCAAGTCCAAAGGCAAATCCCGGTGAATTGCACCTGACCGTCGGGGAGGTAAAATATGAATACAGCGGACGGAGAAAGCGGGGTGCCTGTTCCACCTTTCTCGCGAAGGTGGATGTTGAGAATGAACAAGTCCCCATTTTTATTGAATCAAATCCAAACTTCAGATTGCCCAAAGATGCTGCAACCCCAATTGTGATGATTGGCGCAGGGACAGGTATTGCCCCCTACCGGGCGTTTGTGCAGCACCGTGAGTTATCCGAAAACCGGGGGAAAAGCTGGCTGTTCTTTGGGAACAGAAACTTCGAAACTGAATTTCTCTACCAGACAGAGTGGCAAAGGTTTTTAAAAACAGGGGCATTAACAAGAATGGATGTCGCTTTTTCACGCGACGGTGAAAAGAAGAAATATGTACAACACCAGCTGATTGAGAATTCGGCTGAATTGTTCAAATGGCTCAAAGATGGGGCTCATGTTTACATCTGCGGTGATATGAATAAAATGGCTGGCGATGTACAGGCGGCCATTGTGAAAATCATTGAAAAAGAGGGATCAATGAATACCAAAGGGGCATTGGAATATGTGAACAATTTGCAGAAAGAAAAACGATTACAATTGGATGTGTATTGAGATTATGGGCTGGAGGCAATAGATTATTTCAATTCATTTATATTGATTATGAGTTGCTTATTTTAAATTACTTTGGCAATTATTGGAATATAAAAAATCAATGGAAGATAAAAATATCGATGCACCCTCACCAATTGAGGTCATCAAGGAAAACAGCAATTACCTTCGGGGTACCATCAGCGAAAGTCTGGAGGACCCATTGACAGGTGGAATTCGTAAGGACGACCAGGTTTTGATTAAGTTTCATGGTACCTATCAGCAACAAGACCGCGACCTTGACGATGAGCGCAAACGACAGAAACTTGAACCGCTTTACAGCTTTCTTATAAGGGTGCGTGTTCCCGGAGGTATTACAACCGCCCGGCAGTTCCTGGATTTGGATAGCCTTTCTGAGCAGTATGGTGATAAAACCTTAAAACTGACCACCCGTCAAGCCTTCCAGTTTCATGGCGTTCTGAAGCGAAACTTAAAGACAACGATCCGCGAGATCAATCAATCGTTGCTTGATACCATAGCTGCATGTGGTGACGTGAATCGTAATGTGATGTGTTCTGCAAATCCATTTGAGTCATCTGTACATGGCGAGGTGGCAGAAGATGCGAAACGTATTTCGGCACACCTGACCCCTCAAACCAATGCATATCATGAAATCTGGCTCGATGGTAAATTGGTCGAAGGTGGTGAGAAAGAGGAGGAACCGTTGTATGGAAAACTTTATTTGCCCCGCAAATTTAAGATTGCCATTGCCATACCTCCTCGAAACGATAGCGATGTATTATCCAACGACCTGGGTTTTATTGCCATTGTCGAAGATGGTCAGCTTGTCGGGTACAATGTCACGGTAGGTGGCGGGATGGCCTATACCTTTGGGAATGAAGTCACCTATCCAAGGGTCGCCGATGTGGTAGGGTATTTTTCAAAGGAAAAGATTGTTGATGTTGCTGAGGCTGTACTCATTTTTCAGAGGGACCATGGTAACCGGTCAGAACGGAAAAATGCACGTCTTAAATATACCATTGACCGACTGGGATTGGATTTTTTCAGGTCTGAAATTAAACGGACCAAAGGGATCATGCTGGAACCATCCAAGAAATATCATTTTGAGTCGATGGGTGACAAATATGGATGGACTCAGAGTGCTGATCATTTGTGGCACTATACCGTGTTTGTGGAAGGAGGAAAACTGGCTGACCGGAATGGATATCTGGCCAAAACTGCTTTACGCGAAATTGCCCGGATTCATCAGGGGACTTTCATTTTAACAGGGAACCAGAATCTGGTGATTGCTCAGGTAAGTGAAAGTCAAAAACCTTTGATTGTTAAGTTGTTGAAGAAATGTAAGGTGACAGATACCTCTCGTTTATCTTTACTCCGGCAGAACTCCATTGCCTGTGCAGCATTACCCTATTGCGGACTTGCTTTTGCAGAGGCTGAACGTTATCTCCCAACATTAATCGACAGGATTGATAAAGTGCTTGAATCTAACGGGTTGCTTCAAACTCCAATCAGCATTAGGATGACGGGTTGTCCCAACGGTTGCGGACGACCTTTTTTAGCTGAGATTGGATTGGTTGGAAGAACCCCCGGACTATATAATTTGTACCTCGGTGCTGGTTTTGCAGGCGAGCGGCTCAATAAACTTTATAAAGAGATGCTCTCTGAGGATGAAATAATTAAGGCATTGACACCGATCCTGGAAGACTACTCCCAAAACAGGATAAAGGATGAATACTTTGGCGATTTTGTGATCCGGAAAAATTATATAAAAGCAACGCTCGAAGGGAAAAATTTCCACAAATAACACTCTTCCAAATGATTCAACTAGTTAAACGATTCGCTTTATGAGAAGAGAAGACCTTCAGTTCCTCCCGATTTCGATCAACGTTACCAACAAAAAAATCCTCCTGGTCGGGGGTGGGAAAGTGGCAACTCATAAAGGGACAATTATGGCCCGGTTTGTAAACCAGGTCACCGTGGTAGCCCCTGAATTTACCCCGGAAATAAAAAAAATGCCATTTACTTTTATCGAAAAAGAGTATGAAAAGGGTGATTTGGAGGGATTTTTTTTGGTGTACGTATGCACTGGTAATCACGAATTAAATGCCCAAATAAAAGCTGATGCGCAAACTCTGGGGATCCTTGCCAGTGTGTGCGATGCCCCAATGTTATGTGATTTCGTTTCACCAGCAATTCATAAAGAGGGGAATGTGACCATTTCGGTGGGGACAAATGGACAAAATGCCTACCAGTCTGTCGCCATCAGAAATCAAATATCAGAACTGATAAAAGAAAGTAAAATCTCATTAGATGCCCCGGTTATTGCCAGTATTAAAAGTAATTCTAAGTGATAATTCAATTGTAATTCAGCAGGTTAATGAGATGCTTGCATCACTGCCTGAATTGAATTGTGAATTCATTGTGTCCGGATTGATCCCGAATGGCCTTGATGGGGATTTGGTTCAGGGGGCATTTCCTGACAAATATCCTGACCAGGATCCTGATCAGGCGGTGATTGACGGAACCGCTGATTTGTCGGTTCATCTGTTTTCAGAATTCCATTATCCACTTCATGATGGATTGGAGGTTATAGCATTAATCGAAACCAAAGAAGTAATAGTATCAGAAACAGCTTCCCCATCTGGAAAACTTGTAATTGTTTCCCAATCGGAACGGGTAGATTTAAAAGAACTATTTTCATCGTTCGATATCCGACAAAAATATGGGAAAGTTACTATGGTGGGTTTTGGCCCGGGTCACCCCGATTTACTCACGCTGGGAGGGGACAAGGCGCTTGCAGAAGCTGATATTATCTATCACGACGACCTGGTAGATCAGATTTTCCTTCAGAAATACGTTGGAGAGCGGATTTATGTCGGAAAACGGAAAGATAGACATAGCGTTAAACAGGATGAGATTAACCTATTCATGGTTAATGCTGCCCGATCGGGAAAAAATGTAGTTCGTCTTAAAGGTGGAGATCCAATGGTTTTTGCCCATGGTGGGGAAGAGATAGAGTTTTTGCACCGTCATTTTATCGACGTGAAGGTGATTCCCGGGGTGTCAGCCGGCATTGCGGTGGCAGCTTACACAAAAGTTCCTTTGACACATAGAGGCATTGCATCGTCAGTAGCCTTTATCTCGGGACATTCTGATGCCGTTCAGATCCCAACAACTGATACCCTGGTTTATTATATGGCGGGTTCCAAAATCCGGTTAATTGCCCAAAAGGCCATCGCACAAGGAAAAAATCCCAAAACGCCAGTCATGCTTGTTTATAATATATCATTGCCAGACCAGCAGGAATTTTTTCATACACTGGAAGAGCTAGTGCAGACAGATAAAGTTTTTCCAACGCCACTTACTATTGTTATTGGTAAGGTCGTCTCCTTAAGAAACAATAGCGAAAAGGAGGCGTTGAAACCGACGTATTTGGTGACCGGTACATCTGCACAAAAGTACCTTCAAATGGGAACGGTGATTCATCAGCCATTAATTGAAATAAACCGTATTCCCACTTCTTCCGAACTGGAAGAGTGCTTTAATCAACTCGATCAGTTTGATTGGATCTTTTTCACGAGTCGCTATACAGTTCAGTTCTTTTTCGAATTTTTAAATCAATATGGGAAAGACAGCCGTTCGCTTGTCAACCTCAAAATTGCCTCGTTGGGAACCATCACAACACAAAATCTTAAAAAACATGGAATAATTCCCGATTTGCAGGCGGAAGAGGAGTCGTCTGAAGGATTGATTAAGGTGATTGAAGAGAAAAATATAGCTGCCGGATGTGTGTTAATTCCCCGTTCAAATTTAGGTTTGCCAATACTCCCTCAGAATCTCGCAAGGTTAGGGTGGAATGTTACAAGGCCGGTTTTTTATCAGAATAAATTCCCGGATCGTTTACAACCATTGGATTTGTCGAACGTGCAAATTATTGTTTTTCCGGCGCCATCTTGTGTGACAAATTTTGTTCGCCTATATGGTCAAATTCCGGAAGAAAAGCAGTTTATTTTCAGAGGTAAAGAGACCAGAGAACGATTTTGGGAATTAGTTGGAGCAAAGTACCCCTTGTGTTCAGGCAGAAGCTGAATAGCTGGATTGTTATTTTCTTTTTTCATACAGTTTTTTATCACTCTAATGGAAATCCATTTTTCCGTATTTTTGTGACCTAAAGTGTTAAAACGTTTTCAATGATAAAATCTGTATCCATTTTTCCCGTATTATTCCTTTTTCTGGCGGGTTATGCCGGATCTGCGCCTAAAAAGGTAATGCAAGAGCGTCTGACCGACTTTGTGAATCCATTTATCGGGACATCCTATCACGGACATACTTATCCCGGAGCGGCTTACCCTTTCGGCCAGATCCAGCTTAGCCCCGATAATGGAACACAAGGGTGGGACTGGTGTTCTGGTTATCATTATTCCGACAGTATTGTTGCCGGTTTTAGTCATCTGCACCTTAGCGGAACTGGCATTGGCGATCTGGCCGATATCTCATTTCTTCCGGTAACCTCGGATGTCACCTTTAAGGATGGTGAGAAAAATAACGATTTTGTTAGCCGTTATGCCGGGAAATATTCCCATTCGCAGGAAGTTGCCAAACCTGGTTATTACGCGGTGACCCTGAAAAATAGTGGTGTAAAGGCTGAATTCACAGTTACTGAAAGGGCGGGTCTGCAAAGATACTCATTCCCTGAAAATGGCGACAATAATCTGATTATTAATCTTGGATTTGCCATTAACTGGGACAAACCATACCAAACTTCAATCAATATTGTAGATGGTACATTGGTCACCGGTTCCCGTTTATCGCATGGCTGGGCTGCCGATCAGCATGTCTTTTTTGCAGTTCGCTTTTCGTCACCTGTTTCCAAATCGGAGGTGGCAAATGTGGGAGGTAATGGACGGAGTGTCGCTTTTCTGAAATTCTCAAAAAAAAAGGTGTTAGCCAAAGTTGGTGTTTCATCGGTAAGCGTCGAAAATGCCATCGCCAACCTCGATGCTTCATTGCCTGAATGGGATTTTGAAGCTACCCAAAAAGCTGCCTCTGATGCCTGGGAAAAGGAACTTTCAAAGATAAGAATCCAATCAAATGATCTGCAACAAAAAACGACATTTTACACCTCTCTCTATCATACAATGGTTGCACCTGCTCTGTTCTCCGATTCGAACGGCGAGTTTAAAGGGGTGAAAGGAGATCTCCAAAAGGCAACCGGATATAATCGCTATACTGTTTTTTCACTTTGGGATACTTACCGGGCATTACATCCATTGTTCACCCTCACCCAGCAACCCAAGGTAAATGATATGGTCAAATCGATGCTCGATCATTACAAACAAACCGGATTACTTCCGGTTTGGGAACTCGAAGGGAATGAAACCTTTTGTATGGTTGGAAATCATTCGATCCCCGTGATCGCAGAGGCACTGCTGAAAGGAATAGGCGATTTCGATCATCAGCTGGCCTTCGAGGCGATGAAGGTTACCTCGATGCACGACCGCGATGGAATGGGACTTTATGATAAACTGGGATATATGCCGGCTGATAAAATTCAGCAATCGGTTGCCAAATCACTCGAAGTAGCCATTGACGACTGGTGCGTTGCGGCAGTTGCGAAGAAACTGGGTAAAACTGATGATGCTGCCTATTTCGGTAAACGTGCTGAAAGTTTCAGGAGCTATTTCGATACGAAAACCGGTTTTATGCGCGGCAAGTTGAGTAACGGGCAATGGACAACCCCTTTTGACCCTGCCTTTTCGAAACATGAAGGTAGTGATTATACGGAAGGAAATGGCTGGCAGTATTTGTGGCTTGTTCCACAAAATGTTCCCGGATTAATTGAATTATTGGGAGGAAAGGAACCTTTTGCCGATAAACTGGAGCAATTATTTAATGTAAAAGAGGGGGTAAAAGGGAAAGAGGCTTCAAGTGATATCTCCGGATTGATTGGCGCTTATGCCCACGGCAATGAACCCGGGCATCATACCACCTTCCTTTTTAACTATGCAGGACGCGCCTGGCGCACCCAGGAGCTGAACCGTCAGATCCAGACCACCATGTACACCGACAAGCCGGATGGTTTGTGCGGGAATGAAGATTGCGGCCAGATGTCGGCCTGGTATGTTTTCAGTGCGATTGGATTCTACCCTGTAAACCCTTCTGATCTGAAATACCAGTTTGGTTCACCATTGGTTCAGGAGGCAAAACTTGAGGTGGCGCCCGGCAAATATTTCACCATGAAGGCGCCGATGGCCTCTTTCACCAATAAATACATTCTTGCTGTAAAGTTAAATGGCGAACCACTTGACCGCACTTTTATTACTCATCAGGAGATCATGGATGGCGGAACACTTGAATTTACCATGGGTGCCAAACCCAGTAAAAAAATATTCAGATAGTTGGTTGACTTAATTGTCCGGCTTTAGTATTTTTAGTTAACTTCTCAACTAAAATCTAACTTTTGATCTTTTATTTGAAAAAGCATAAATTTTGATTATGAAATTCATGCTTTTTTATTTATATCTTCAACTATTGGAAGATTTTATTAAAATATTCCTTGAAAGAATTGAATTATACAACATAAATCAGCATTAGTCTGAAAAAGATTATTTATTTTTGAAACACTTTAAGTTCAATAAGAGGGCTTGAAGCATTCACGCAGACAAAAGTTCACATCATATATTCTGTTAACCCAATTGTAAGGAGGCCGGAAAATGATTACTACAGACGAAGTTTGCAATGTCCATTCAATGACAGAGGAGGAGAAATACGACCTCCTGAAAAATGTCATTATTGATTATGAGAAGAAAGAGAGTAACCTGATTCAGATCCTGCATATGGCGCAGGCCATCTTTGGTTACCTGCCTGTTGAGGTTCAGCATTTTATTGCTGAACAGATGGAGCTCTCCTCCTCCAGGATTAACAGTGTTTTAACTTTTTATTCCTTTTTCTCGACACAACCCAAAGGTAAATATACCGTTTCAATTTGCCTTGGAACAGCCTGCTATGTTCGTGGGGGAAAGGAGGTACTGAGTAAGTTGAAATCGGTTTTGGGTATTGATGTGGGGACAACGACCGATGACAAGATGTTCTCCCTATCGGTCATGCGCTGTATCGGAGCCTGTGGATTGGCGCCCGCTATGACCATCAACAATAAGGTTTACAAACAGGTGAGCCCAAATAAAATTCCTCTGATACTTGGAATGCTGAAATAGGGAGAAGCATATCCCGTACAAACTGACTTTAGAATTGCCCAAATAAATCTGAATTACTTTCTCATTATCATATCCTTAATGTTATGAATATCTCTACATTTAAAGATCTTGAGGCGATAAAAAACGATTTTCTCTACAAAGAGAAACAATTTCAGTTTACCGCACATATTTGTTATGCAGCAGGTTGTATCTCTTCTGATTGCAAAGAGTTTAAGGAAGCGTTTATTAAGGCTTTGGAGAGCACAAACCTACAATCGAAAGTCACCATTAAACTGACCGGTTGTATGGGAGCATGCTCGCTGGGCCCAACTCTAATCATTAATCCGGGAAATATCTTATATTGTAATCTGAAACCTGTAAATGCCGCATACATTGTTGATCATCACATTAAAAAGGGTAAGATTGCCGAGAAGTTTTGCTATAAGGATCCCGATTCAGGCGAGATCATTCCCAGTTTAAACAATATCCCCTTCTTTAAACATCAGCAAAAAATTGTACTTAAGAATTGTGGGAACATTGACTATGGTTCTGTCGGAGAGTATATTGCCCATGATGGCTATTATGCTCTGGCGAAAGTGCTCAGTTCAATGACCGCGAATCAGGTGATCGATGAGATAAAAAAGTCGGGATTACGCGGAAGAGGTGGTGGTGGTTTTCCTGTGGGTTTGAAATGGGCTTTTGCCAATGCAGTCCAAAGCGATCAGAAATATATTATCTGCAATGCGGATGAAGGCGACCCGGGTGCATTTATGGACAGGAGTTTGCTTGAAGGGGATGCCCATTCTGTGATTGAGGGGATGCTCATTGGAGGATATGCCATTGGTGCATCAAAAGGGATTGTTTATATCAGGGCTGAATATCCCATTGCTGTTGAACGTCTTACAATGGCCATTAAGGCTGCCAGGGAACTTGGACTCTTAGGGAAGAATATATTAATGAGTGATTTCAGTTTCGATATCGAAATCAGAATCGGAGCTGGGGCATTTGTTTGTGGAGAAGAGACCGCACTGATGGATTCAGTCGAAGGGAAAAGGGGAGAACCGCGTCAAAAACCCCCTTATCCCGTACAAAGCGGTTTATTTGGTAAGCCAACTGTTATTAATAATGTTGAAACATTTGGAAATATTGCCTCAATTATTTTTAATGGGTCCGAATGGTTCTCAGCCATTGGAACCGAGAAAAGTAAAGGGACGAAAGTTTTTGCCCTTGCAGGTGATATCGTTCAGAAGGGATTAATTGAAGTTCCAATGGGAATTACCCTGGGTGAGATCATCTATGAAGTTGGAGGTGGGATTCCACGCGGAAAATCATTTAAGGTAGCCCAAACCGGAGGCCCTTCCGGTGGTTGTCTTACTCCAGGTCATTTGAATACCCCCATTGATTATGATTCGTTGATTCAGCATGGCGCGATCATGGGTTCGGGTGGATTAATCTGTGCCGATGAAGATACCTGTATGGTTGATATGGCCAGGTTCTTTATGGATTTTGTGCAGGACGAGTCCTGCGGGAAATGTATCCCATGTCGTATCGGGACAAAGCGAATGCTCGAGATCCTGGAGCGGATTACTGTAGGGCAGGGTAAAGTGGGTGATGTCGAATTGCTGATAGAGCTTGGAAATTCAATCAAAGAATCAGCCATTTGTGGTTTAGGGCAGACTGCTCCAAACCCGGTTCTTAGTACGATTAAATATTTCAGGCATGAATACGATGAGCATATTCGCCATAAGTATTGTCGTTCAGGTGTTTGTAGTGATCTTTTTATCTCCCCGTGTCAAAATGCTTGTCCCGCGGGTGTAAATGTACCTGGATACATTGCCCTGATCGCAGCAGGAAGGGTACGCGATGCCTATAATCTGATCCGCCAGGAAAATCCATTTCCATCGATTTGCGGCCGGGTTTGTACTCATCCCTGCGAAAGCAAATGCCGGCGTGCACAACTTGACGAACCAATTGCTATTGCCGATCTGAAACGGTATGCAGCTGATTATGTTCTGAATTCCGGTGAGCCGTTTATGAGTCTTATCTTTCAGAAAAACGGAAAGTCAGTAGCCATCATCGGAGCCGGTCCCTCGGGTCTTACCTGTGGGTATTATCTGGCCCGGCAGGGTTATACGGTTGACATTTATGAAGAAAAAGGTATTGCAGGTGGTATTTTGGCCTACGGAATTCCTGAATACCGGTTACCAAAAGAGGCATTAAAAAAAGAGATTGATTCGATCACTCAGGCAGGAATCAATGTTATTTATAATACCAAGATTGGCACAGATGTTACATTTAATGAGCTAAAATCAAAATACAATGCTGTTTATATCGCCACAGGAACCCAGCTTTCGAGGAAGATAGGAATCGAAGGCGAGGAGAAAACAGGCGTTTATCATGGACTTGATTTTCTGCGTGATATCAATCTAAAAAAGAATGTTGAAGTGCATGGAGTTGTTGCAGTAATTGGTGGTGGCAGCACAGCCATTGATGCAGCCAGGTCCGCTCTTCGTTTGGGGGCTCAGAAGGTGCATATTCTGTACCGCCGAACCAAAGAGGAGATGCCGGCTGACAAAAGAGAAATTGAAGATGCAATCGAAGAGGGTGTTATACTTCACGAGCTGGTTGCTCCTGTCCGTTTTATCGGGAATGGAGCTGTAACCCGTATTGAATGTGTCAAAATGAAACCTGGCAGGTATGGTAAAGATGGACGCCGGGTGCCTGTGGTTGTTCCTGACTCTAATTTTAAACTTGAAATCGATCTGGCAATTCCTGCAGTAAGTCAATATTCCGATTTCCCATTTATTACAAAAGCAGAAGTTGGAATTACCGATTGGGGGACTTTCATTGTGGATCCCGACACACAAATGACTACGCAAGCAGGAATATTCGCGGGAGGAGATGTTGCCCGTGGTTCCGACGTTGTAATCACAGCCATTGCTGACGGAAAAAATGCAGCTAAATCGATTGACAAATATCTCGGTGGGAAAGGTACATTAAATATTGGCGAGCCGATAGAGCTCCCTGCAAAAGGGATTGAGGAGGGGAATACTTTAGAACATGAACGGTTACAGATGAGATACCTTGATCTGGACCAGCGAAAAAATAATTTTGATGAAGTTCCCCAGGGGTTTCACAAGCTTAATGCAATTGCCGAAGCAATGAGATGTTTACAATGTTCCCGCCGTTAAAATGCCGTAATTCAAATGCTATGATAAATCTTACCATTAACAATAAAGCAATTCAGGTTGAAGATGGGACTACTATCTTTGAAGCAGCCAAACTAAACAATATTCTGATCCCCCATTTTTGCTATATGGAAAATGTCCACCAGATCGGCTCTTGCCGGATATGTGTGGTGGAGGTTGAAGGGGGAAAAACCCTGATGGCCTCGTGTGTAACTGCGGCAACTGAAGGGATGATCGTTCATACCAACTCCGAGCGTGTTCGCAGTGTCAGAAAGGTGATTTTTGAGTTGATGCTTTCGGACCATCCTAAAGAGTGTCTGAGTTGCTGGAGAAACCAAAACTGTGAATTACAAGATCTTGGGAATCTTATTCAGTTAACTGAATTCAGGTACGAAGGTGCGAAATCGAAAGATGTGATTGATAGCTCAAGTCCTTCCATTGTTCGCGACAGCTCGAAATGCATTCTTTGCCGTCGCTGTGTGACAGTTTGTAACGAAATTCAGGGTGTTGGATTGATGAACCCGCACCATCGCGGTTTCTCCACTTTTATCGGTCCGTCAGAGGACGAATTACTCGGCGAATCGATTTGCACCAATTGCGGACAGTGCGTTTTGGTTTGCCCTGTGGGAGCGCTTAAGGAAAAAGATGCGACATCCGTTGTGTGGGATGCCTTATATGACAAATCGAAAACAGTCGTGGTTCAGACAGCTCCTGCCGTGCGTGCAGCACTGGGGGAAATCTTCTTTTATGATCCTGGGACACTGGTGACAGGTAAGATGGCATCAGCATTGCACCAGCTTGGCTTCGATTACGTCTTCGATACCAACTTTGCCGCTGATCTCACCATCATGGAGGAGGGATCGGAGTTTTTGGAAAGGGTGAAAAATACCTTCACTTCAACAGAAGAAAAAGGCGTTTTGCCAATGATTACAAGCTGTAGTCCTGGCTGGATCAAGTTTATGGAACATAGGTATCCTGACCAGCTAGCTCATTTGTCGAGCTGTAAATCTCCTCATATGATGCTTGGCGCTTTGACAAAAAGCTACTTTGCGGAAAAGATGAAGATCGATCCGGCCAACTTGTTTGTTGTCTCAGTAATGCCTTGCACTGCTAAAAAATTCGAAATAACCCGACCCGAAATGTACAATGAAGGGTTGGCCAATGTCGATGCAGTGATCACTACACGTGAACTTGGACGGATGATTAAAGATGCCGGAATTGATTTCAGGAACCTCCCTGAGGGGGTATTTGACAGTCCGTTAGGTCTTTCAACGGGAGCTGCCGATATCTTTGGTACAACTGGTGGAGTCATGGAAGCTGCTTTACGTACAGTATATGAATTAGTTACGGGAAGGGAGCTTCCTGTGGTAAAACTTCATATAAAACCACTTTCCGGTTTAACACGAATTAAAACAGCTGAACTTAAAATTGAAAATGCTTTGCCCCAATTCAGTTATCTCAACGGAGTGACTGTGAAAGTTGCCGTTACCAGCGGGCTGAAAGGGGCGGCAGAGTTGCTCGAAGAGATCAAAAACGGGACAAGTCCCTACCATTTTATCGAAATTATGGGCTGTCCCGGTGGATGTATCAGTGGTGGCGGACAGCCACGACCCGTTAATGATGCGATCAGGACGCGGCGATTGGAGGCCATTTACAGGGAAGATGAAGGGAAGTTAGTTAGGAAATCGCATGAGAATAAGGATGTCATGATCTTGTATCGTGATTTTCTTGGTGTTCCTTTGGGACATAAATCACATGAACTGCTTCATACGGTTTATACCCAAAGATCTAACAATTAGGGCAAAATAAGTGCCTGTCGGAAAAGTTCGTCTATCTTGAACTTTAAATTATTTCAAATGTACCCCGTTTCAGAACTTATTAAAAACCTGGCTGACCAGCATGGTCGGAACAGGCGAAACCTGTTGCCTATTCTTCAGGGTGTTGTTGAACAGGAAAAGTACCTTTCTGAATATTCCATGATTGAGATTGCCCGCGAACTCGATCTTCCTGCATCAGAGGTTTATGGTACTGCAACTTTTTACTCTTTTCTGGAATACAAAAAGATGGGCCGATACATTATTCGTGTCTGCAAAACCATCACCTGTTCCATGAAAGGGAAAAATCAGATTTTGAAAACAATCGAAGACATGTTGAAAATTAGTGTAGGAGAGACAACTCCTGACGGAAATTTCTCCCTGCTTCAGACCAACTGTCTCGGATGTTGTCACCAGGCGCCGGCAATGTTGATCAATTACGATGTCTTCACCGACCTGACGCCTGAAAGAGTCCGCGAAATTCTGACCAGTTACATCAATAAAAAAGGGAAGGAGGAATAAATGGCACCTATTTATCAGCTTAAACGTGTTGATTTCATTTTTAAAGATGAAAACGACTGGAAGCAGATTCTGGTCAACAGCATCAACAGGCCTCCCCATGAATTAATTAATGAGTTGATTAGTTCGGAATTAAAGGGGCGGGGGGGAGCCGGTTTTCCTACAGGGTTGAAATGGAAACTTACTGCAGAGGTCGACGATTCAACCAAATATGTGATTTGCAATGCAGATGAAGGTGAGCCGGGGACTTTTAAGGATCGCGAAATTCTATCGAAGGTGCCATTAAAGGTATTAACCTCAATGGCCGTCTGCGGACATGTCATAGGGGCGAAAGAGGGATGTATTTACCTGAGAGGGGAATATTTTTTCCTTCAGCCCGAATTGAAAATGGCGATAGCTGTGTTTGAGGATTATTGCCGGGAGATCAATTTTGATTTTACAATCAGGATCTTTATGGGTAGCGGAGCTTATATCTGTGGCGAAGAGACTGCACTTTTTGAATCGATGGAAGGAAAACGAGGCGAACCACGAAATAAACCGCCATTCCCATCCTCTTACGGATATATGGGCAAGCCAACAGTGATTAATAATGTAGAAACATTGGCTCACACTTATACAATTTTTGTATATGGAGCCAAACGGTTTTACGATCTGGGCGTTCAATATTCGCGGGGATCGAAATTATTCTCTGTTTCGGGTGATACCCCTAAACCTGGAATCTATGAGTTGGAGTTAGGAATGAGCCTGGTCGATTTTGTGGATGAATTCGGAGATGGAGACACAAAGGCGGTTCAGGTTGGCGGTGCCTCCGGATTTTTAGTTCCACGCAAGCGATTTCGGGAAACGGCCATTGGATTCCAGGGGAAGTTGACTGGGATTTCTCTCCCAACTGGGGGATCTATGATGCTTTTCAATAGCTCGCGTTCCATGTACAATGTGCTAGACAACTATTTGGAATTTTTCAGAGAGGAATCTTGTGGACAATGCACCCCTTGCCGGGTTGGTTGTCAGCAATTGCTCAATGGGATTAAAGCGGTCAAACGTGGAGCAAAGAATGCCCAGTATCTTGATAAATTGTTGCGACTCACTGAAACAATGCAGTATACCGCCAAATGCGGACTTGGTCAGTCAGTTGCCAACTCATTTTCGTCGATTGTTGAGAATTTCAGGGAAGAGATGATTTATTAATGCTGTAAGAATGATCTGTTATGGCAAAGAAAATAAAAATAACCATCAATGAGCTGGCGATTGAGATTGAACAGGGAACATCCATTCTGGATGCCGCCAGACAGGTAGATGTGATCATACCAACTTTGTGCTATCACAAAGACCTCTGTGTGGCGGGTAACTGCAGGGTTTGTGTCGTCGAAATCGTGGGGCAGAAACGGTTATCAGCAGCTTGTGCTACCCCGTGCGAGGAAGGGATGGATATCCTAACCAACTCCTTTAAAGTGCGAAACTCGCGTAAACATATTATTGAACTGTTACTCTCGGAGCATAATGCCGATTGCACACGATGCTACAAGAATGGGAATTGCGAACTGCAGAAGCTGGCATCCGACTATAAAATTATGACACAGGATTTTATCCGCCTGGTGCCATTGAAAAACTACACAATTGACCAATTTTCTCCATCCATCATCAAGGACGACAGCAAATGCATCCGGTGTCAACGATGTGTTAGAACCTGCGAAGAGTTACAAGGGGTTAATGCCTTGACTGTAGCTCACAAAGGCGATAGGATGAAAATTTCCACCTTCTTCGATAAACCAATGAATGATGTGATCTGTACCAATTGCGGTCAGTGCATCAATCATTGTCCAACGGGCGCGCTGGTCGAAAAGAATTATATCGAAGAAGTATGGGAGGCAATTGCTGATAAGAGTATTCACGCCATTGTTCAAACCGCTCCTGCAGTACGTGTTGGTTTAGGTGAAGAATTGGGATTTGAAAATGGAACACGGGTTACGGGTAAAATGGTTGCTGCATTAAAAAGATTAGGTTTTGACTCCGTTATGGATACCGATTTTTCTGCCGACCTTACTATCATGGAAGAGGGGACTGAATTATTGACAAGGCTAAAAAGGGCATTGGTCGATCGCGATCCTGAGGTGAAACTTCCTATGGCAACCTCCTGTTCTCCTGGTTGGATCAAATATATCGAGCATATGTATCCCGAATACCTTGATCACCTTTCATCCTGCAAATCACCCCAGCAAATGTTCGGAGCATTGGCCAAAACATACTATGCCAATTCCCATCACCTCGATCCTGATAAAATTGTTTCAGTTTCAATCATGCCATGCACTGCGAAGAAGTTTGAATCAAACCGTCCAGAGATGCACGATAGCGGTTACAGAGATGTCGATTATGTGCTGACAACCCGCGAGTTGGCTATTATGATAAAACAGGCTGGAATTGATTTTAAAAAACTGGAAGATATCCCTTTCGATCGGTTAATGGGTGAATCGACAGGAGCCGGTGTGATCTTTGGCGCCACGGGCGGTGTGATGGAGGCGGCTCTGCGTACAGTTTATGAGTTGGTTACAGGGCGTGAGGTGCCATTCAAAAACCTGAATATCATACCGGTTCGTGGAATGGATGGGGTGAGAGAGGCCTCGATCAAAATCGAAGATCCATTGGAAGAATGGTCATTTCTGAATGGTATTGAATTGAAATGCGCCGTTGCACATGGCCTGATCAATGCAAAAAAGGTGATGGATTCAATCATCTCAGGAGAGTCGCACTACCATTTTATTGAGTTTATGGCCTGCCCCGGAGGGTGTCTGGGTGGAGGTGGTCAACCCATTCCGACCAGTCCAGAGATCCGCCGAAAACGAGCCGAAGCCATTTATGCTGAAGATGAAGGGATGCCGCTTCGGAAATCGCACCAAAATCCTGAAATACTCAAAATTTATAACGATTTTCTAATCAAGCCGATGGGCGAAAAATCACATCAGCTTTTACATACTAAATATACACCTAGGGAAAGGTTTTAAGTGTTGATATATAGTGTTTTAATTACATCGAATCCATATCTCAGAATCAAGATCGATACGATGATCAGAAAGAAGATCCGGATAAAACCGTTTCCTCTTTTAAGGGCCATTTTGCTCCCGATGATCCCTCCGGCGACATTGAAAACCGCCATCAGAACGGCAATCCCAAGGATATAATTCCCCTGGCGGATAAAGACGACAAGCGCTGAAATATTCGTCATGCAATTGACGATCTTTGCGTATGCTGATGCCTGTAGAAATTCAAATCCAAGTATTAAAACAAACGCTAACACGAAAAAACTTCCCGTCCCGGGACCAAAAAAACCATCATAAAATCCGATAACCAATCCGATGATTACTCCAAAGACCATCTGATGTGACAGAGAAAGGTGTTTTGTTACAACCATTCCGACATTTTTTTTCAGAAAAGTGTATACAGCGATAGCGATTAAAATGATCAGAATGACAGGTTTCAACGTTGTCGGATTGATGATACTGACTGTCCTTGCACCAAAATAGGAAGCAATAAAAGACGCTATTGAAATTGCAAACAGCAAACCAAAGTTAAATCTGATACGCCTGGCATACTGAATTGCAGCCATGGAGGTTCCAGAAAGCGCCGCAATTTTATTGGTTCCGAAAATGGTTGGCAAAGGAGCATTGGGCATTGTAACCAGCAATGCCGGAAGCTGTATCAATCCGCCACCCCCGACAACTGCATCGATAAATCCTGCAATAAATGCCAAAACAGATAAACTGATCAAAGTCATCAGGCTATAGTTGGAAAAAAGGGCGGAAACATCCATTAGTTAAATCGGTTGATAATCCTTAGATTGTTTGTCAGAAAACAACCTGAATCAGATGTAAATGAAAACCGCTTTTTTTTGGTTCTCTTTTGTAAAGTTGAATGCGACAAATATAGTGAGAATGTAACATCCGTAATTCCACTCAGTTTTTGATCTGGTACTAATTCTACGATTCTTAAATGAAGCTATTCCGGAAATTTTGTAGATACCAAGGATTCTTCCTTTTTAAGACACAATAAAATAACAGGAAAGGCAAAGATAAGTCGGATTAATCTTCTCATGCTAAAAAAATCAGGTAATTTAAAGATCTTATTTCATTTAATAGGTTTCTTCGCTATAAAATATCTGCAACATCAGCTATTTCCACCAGACGGAATTTATTGATTATAACTATTCTCCTACCCTGGATTCGGATCAGTTCCTCTTCTTTAAAATCATGCAATAACCTTACCAGCGTGGCAACTGCTGTCCCGACAATGTTGGCAAAGTCGGCTCTGGTGAGAATGATTTCAACTTCATTGTTGTTATTGAGATCATCCTTGAACTTCTCATGAAGAATCAGCAAAGTAAGCGCCACCCTTTCTCTTACCGTTTTTTGGGTGATCGTGGCAATAACATTGACCAGTACCCCAAATTCATGACTAAGATTTCGCATCAGCATTTTTGATAATTCATCAAACTGGTCCAGCAACTTTAGTAATTTGTCCTTTGAAACAAAACCGATGATGGCATCACTTAAGGCGGCAGCCGAATCAGGATACCACTCCTCGCTTAAAAAAGCGGCGTATCCCAATAACTCTCCTTCGCAACAGACATAAATAATTTGTTCTTTTCCTCCGTTTAGCGACTTATATTTTTTAACCTTCCCTTTTTTTATAAAATAGATTCCCGAAGGATAGGTCCCTTCTGTAAATATGTTCTGCCCTTTACTGAACTGCTTTACGATCATTTGGCTCAGGAACTCCTCCCTGATATGATCGGGTAGTTCCGAGAATGCTGAATCACTATTGAAAATAAATCTTTCTGCTACACTATCGGGTAGGATTGACATGATGGCATTTGTTAATAGCACAAATCTATTAAAAAATTGATAAAAATCAAGTTTTAGGTTGATTTAAGTTGTATTTTTAAAACTATAAATTGTCTAATCTTGCAGTTATAAAATCGGATGATTATTTTTGGTTAGTTGATATGGGAACTACGCAGGTTATAGGATGGATGGCGCTGGTGCTGGGATTAGGTGTTGCTGGTTTAATCATTATCAGGGAGAGATACCGGCCACTACTCGCAGTATCAATTGTTTTGGTTAATGCGATCATCTCATCTATCCCTTCCATCATGGCGCTGGTTGGTGATCCACAGACAGGAGTGCTAAGTATACCACATTTTTTAGGTGATATCTCCATTAGGGTTGATAGTCTTTCAGCATGGTTCATTCTGATCATCAATTTTACATCCATCACGGGTGTAATTTATGGTACAGGGTATCTCAAGTCCTATTCTCATCTGAAGGTGAACAATGAATTGCATTGGGTATTTTACTCCTTGTTCCATGCATCAATGCTTTGGGTTTGTATGTTTGACCATGGAGTGGCATTTCTGATTTCCTGGGAACTGATGTCCCTATCCTCCCTGATGCTGGTAATCTTTGAATTTCAAAATAAGGCGACCCTGAAAGCAGGGATTAACTACATGGTTCAAATGCACCTGAGTGTTATTTTACTGACTTTGGGTTTTATCTGGCTTTATTTCAATACGGGGTCATTTCGTTTTGAAGCATTGGCTCAGATGCCATTAAATAATTCATCAATCTGGGTTTTCATAATACTTTTTGCCGGTTTTGGCATTAAAGCCGGTTTTATCCCCTTTCATACCTGGCTACCTCATGCCCATCCTGCTGCACCGTCACATATATCGGGAGTAATGTCAGGGGTCATCGTTAAGCTGGGTATATACGGCATCATCAGGATCGTCATGTACCTGCGGCACGACTGGTTGCTTTTGGGCGAAATAATTCTGATTCTTTCATTGGTTACCTCACTTTATGGAATTGCCAATGCAGCGTTAAAACACGATTTTAAACAGATGCTTGCCTATTGCACGATTGAAAATATTGGTATTATCGGGTTTGGTCTTGGCATTGGATTAATCGGAATAGGGAATCAAGATGCAATAATGGCAATTCTTGGATTTTGTGGCGCTTTGTTACACACACTGAACCATTCATTGTTCAAATCCTTATTGTTTTTCGGAGCAGGGAGTGTGTACCAGCAAACCCATACGCGTAACATTGAGCATTTAGGGGGACTGATAAAGAAGATGCCAATCACTGCAGTAATGTTTCTCATTGGATCGATGGCCATTGGTGGGATCCCGCCATTTAACGGATTTGTTTCGGAGTTTATCATTTACAATGGATTATTTAAGGGACTGCTCGATATCCAGACTATTTCGTTGTCGATTTTGCTTGTTTTGACCATAACCGGTCTCGCAATTGTAGGGGGGATGTCACTGATTACTTTTACAAAAACCTTTGGAGTAATATTCCTGGGCAATCCGCGTGAAAAGCTGCATCATGAACCAAAGGAAACTTCCTTTGTAATGCTCCTGCCTCAATATATTATTGTTGCAGCGATGTTTAGTGTGGCATTTGTACCTGGATTTTACTTCGGGTTGGCTGTAAAAGTGGTAAATGACGTATTTTCAACACAGCTTCCTGGTGCAACAGGAACAATGTTTCCTGTAATTGACAATCTGACCAATATCGGATTGGTATGTTTGATATTTACAGGTTTATTGGTCCTTGTTTATGGGATCAGATGGATGTTGGTGCGTAAGCGTAATTCTGTAATATATGAAACCTGGGGTTGTGGTTATATTGCAGAAGTTAAAAAAGCGCAATATACTGGGCAATCGTTTACCCGTTCTTTCGGATTGTTGTTTCGCTTTATGGTCAAGGAGAAGAGGATTGCAAAAAAACTTGCGAAGCAAAGAATTTATCCTGAACCATATCGATTTTCTATCAATTATATCGATTTATTGGAGAGATATGTGGTAATCCCATTGGCGAAAAGGTTAACATTCACACTCAATTACTTTCAGTTTATACAGAATGGATACATACAATCGTATGTGCTCTATGGCTTGTTTTTTATAATCTTGATTTTTCTAGGAACCGCATTTAATCTAATTCATTGATTTAAATATGGAAAAGATAGTTGTTGAAATATTTAACCTCCTTTCGATCGCAGCACTATTAGCGATCCCCCTTTTGAAAACAAGAGGAAGGGGGGTGTTGATATTGCTCACTATCACACTTCAGATTGCCATCATTTCCACACTCTCACTTTCTGTATTTGTAAATGGACCTGTTGAATACTTTTATTTGGGATCATGGGCAACCGGGCAGATTCCGGTTAGGATCGATTATTTGTCAGCGTGGTTTATCCTGGTCATCAGCTTTACCTTTCTTACTGGTGTGTGGTATGGAGTCCAGTATATGAAGAATTATATGGACCAGTCCGACAATCTTGCACTCCATGCGGCGGCATTTCTTCTGCTTTATACGTCATTAATTGATCTATGTTTGATACAGAATAGCATTGTGATGCTTGTGATTTGGGAGATAATGGCATTATCCTCTTTCGTTTTGGTGATCTTCGAGCACTACAAAAGTGCTACCTTAAAAGCCGGAATAAATTTTCTGATTCAATCGCATATTTGCATGCTTTTCCTGACAATCGCATTTATGTGGGTTAAAGTAAAAACCGGTTCATTCGACTTTAATGCAATTACTTTATTTTCAACATCTCAATCAACCATAGCAGGCCTTGCCCTATTTGTCTTTTTCTTTACTGGATTTGCTGTAAAGGCAGGATTCATCCCCTTTCATACCTGGCTTCCTTTGGCTCATCCTGCCGCTCCTGCACATATTTCAGGCATTATGTCGGGGGTAATTATTAAAATCGGAATCTACGGCATACTTCGGGTTCTGATGGTTATCAAGACCGACATGATTACCATTGGCTACTTTGTTTTGTTGGTTTCAGTGCTCACAGGTCTCTATGGTGTGATGCTGGCAATTGTACAACATAATCTTAAAAAATTACTTGCATATCACAGCATCGAAAACATCGGAATCATTGGAATTGGTATCGGGCTTGGTTGTCTTGGACTGGGATATAGCAATCAATTGCTTGTTTTTGCAGGGTTTGGAGGGGCTTTACTCCATGTTTTGAATCATTCGCTGTTCAAATCGCTTCTGTTTTTCAGTGCCGGGAATGTCTATCAATCCACTCATACCATGGATATCGAATCATTAGGTGGGTTGATCAAAAAGATGCCCCATAGTGGATACCTTTTTTTAATCGGATCTTTAGCCATTTGTGGCTTGCCCCCCTTTAACGGGTTTATTTCGGAGTTTTTTCTATACAATGGTTTGTTTCATGGTTTGTCGACGGGCAATTTTGTGTTCATTCTGTTCATACTTTTTACCATTTTAGGTTTGGTGATCATAGGAGGGCTTGCCCTGATTTGTTTTACAAAGGCTTTTGGAATTGTATTTCTGGGCACTCCACGACAAGAAATATCTGAAGAACATAACATTGAAATACCTCAGCGAATCTGGCCGATGTATGGAATCGTGCTGCTTATAATTATTATAGGTGTTTTCCCATTGCTATTCAGCCCATTTCTGATGAAAATTATCTCCCAATACCTGCCGGTCATGAATTCGGTTATTCAATTTAAATTTGGAGAAACAATTGGTAAACTCACCATTGTGGGCTGGTATTCACTCTCATTAATAGTCCTTATTCTCGTGATCTACTATCTTAGGAATTTTGTTATTAGAAAGAAGGTAGTTCGCCCTGAGGCAACCTGGGGCTGTGCCTATTCCGGCGCAACACCTAAAATGCAATACACGGCCTCCTCATTTATCAGGTCCTACCGGAAACTTGCAGACCCTATCCTCTCTATTAAAAAGGAGAAGAAAGAGGCAGCTGGTTTATATCCCGGAACTATCATGCAGCGGACACATGCGCACGATAAGGTTGAAACATGGCTGATTGACCGACCATTACATTTTATCCGAAAGATCTTGAACTCATTTGTCTTTCTGCAAAATGGAAATATTCAGGCTTATATCCTTTATGGGTTTTCTTTTGTGGGGTTAGCCGTATTATTACCATCAGTAGTCGAAAAAATATTAGTGATTATCAAATTTTTAAACCAACTGTAATATGGTCAGCTTATTACTTATAGTTATTATGAGCTTGTTTTTTTCGGGATTCATTGTCCGGACAAAAAGCATACTCTCAGGCAGGAAAGGACCTGGAATTTTTCAGCCCATGCTCGATATTTTCAGATTATGGAAAAAGGGTTCGGTGGTCAGTACTACTACCAGTTTTATTTTTCAGATCGCTCCAACTGCCTACATTGCCTCCGTTATTATGGCTGTGTTGATGATTCCGCATGGAACCAATCCCGGATTTATCTCATTTGAAGGAGATTTTATCATGTTTGCCTATATACTTGCGTTTGGGAAATTTATGATGATTATTTCAGCTTTGGATACCGGAAGTAGTTTTGAGGGGATGGGGGCTAGTCGGGAAGCGCTTTTTTCGATGCTCGTAGAACCCGCATTCTTTATTTTATTGGGATCGTTTGCACTATTTACAGGGCAAAATTCATTTCACGATATTTTCAGTACTTTACACTACGGCTCGCAGATCTCCTATTTACTTGGAGGATTGGCTTCGTTTGTACTTGTGCTGATTGCCATGATCGAAAATAGTCGTATGCCGCTCGATGATCCCAAGACCCATCTTGAGCTGACCATGATCCACGAAGTGATGATCCTTGATAATAGTGGTTTTGATCTGGGCCTGATTATGTACACCACCAACCTCAAATTTGCAATGTACGGAGCGCTTATTTCCAACTTCTTCATCGGGATGTTACCGCTTGAGATCTCCATTCCCATATTTT
The DNA here is from genome assembly GCA_963675995.2 of Prolixibacteraceae bacterium. Taxonomy (GTDB): domain Bacteria; phylum Bacteroidota; class Bacteroidia; order Bacteroidales; family Prolixibacteraceae; genus JAAFHB01. The sequence goes on from CAXXIY010000001.1 coordinate 2,759,708, forward strand.
TTGCCATTCAGATTGGATTTGCGGTGGCAGTTGGAATCATTGAATCATTTATGGCCCGTTTCAGGATGGGGCATAATCCACAATTCGTTTTTATCCTTACATCAGTTTCCTTGCTGATATTCTTCGGTGTATTACTGGTTCTTGGAAAATTTGTATAAACTTGGAAATATGACAGATATACTTTTAATAGCTCTTGCAATGTCGCTGCTTTACATCAGTATTGCAAACAGGCTTTTTACCTACCTGAATATCCTGGTTTTTCAGGGTTTTATCCTCTTTGGGGTGACTTTTCTAACCCTTAACAAGATCAGTACGGTCAACCTGATTCTGATCATGCTTGAAACTATCGTTTTCAAAGCTCTGGCAGTGCCCTGGTTTATCAATTATGTCATTAAACGAAATGGGATTACCCGTGAAGCAGAGCCCTACCTCCCCAACTTTGTGTCGCTGATTATTGTGACATTCATTACCGTGGCAACCATCATACTATCGAGTTCAATCAAAGATGCCAATCTCGACAAGACCTTTTTTGTGGTGGCCTTATCGACAATTTTTACCGGATTGTACCTGATCGTTACCCGGAAAAAAATAATCACACACGTCATTGGATATATTATTATCGAAAATGGTGTATTTGTACTTTCACTTGCTGTCGGAAATGAGATGCCGATGTTGGTCAACCTGGGCATCATGCTCGATATCTTTGCCAGCGTACTTATTCTGGGAGTTTTCTTTAATCGGATTGGCGATTTATTAAAAGATCCTGATATTGATCACTTACGTAACCTTAAAGACTAAAAGAAAATGATAGGGATTTTTTTAACAGGGGCTTTTATCATTAGCGGTTGGCTATTTTATAACCGCAATATTTTCGTCAATTATACATTGCTGGTTATTTTCATGGCCTTACTGGTCATTTTGGGATTTTACGAATTCAACCATATCAACATCGAGGAATTGGAATTCTTTAAGCCGGATGCTTTGGGCGTGCTATTATTATCCGCGCTTTGTGTTGTAGCCATTCCTGTGATTATTCATGGATACCGGTATATTGAAGTACACAATGTTGATGAGACACCTAAATCAAGAGGTCTGTTCTTCGGTTCGATGGTGATGCTTATTTCTGCCTGCAGTGTCGTCTATTTGTCAGGTCATATTGCAGTTACCTGGATCTTCATCGAGATTACGACATTGAGCGCCTCTGCATTGATTTATCATCACCGAAACCTTCGTGCTTTGGAGGGGGTCTGGAAATATGTTTTCATTTGTGCTATTAGCATCACCTTTGTTTACATAGGGATTCTCTTTTTAAGTTTATCACTCAAGGATACGGGGACGGATGATATGTCCTTTGAATCACTTTACGCCAATGCCGCAAAGCTTAATCCCTTTTGGCTAAAGCTGGCATTCCTGTTCATCTTTACCGGATTTACCGCTAAACTTGGATTGGTCCCTATGTATACCGCAGGGATAGATGCAAAGGATAAAGCCCCGGCTCCGGCTGGCGCCTTATTGGCCAGCGTTTTAATGAATGCCGGCTTTGTGAGCATTTACAGATTGTATGCATTGATGTCGCAAACTCCTCTTCAGCACTGGGCCAATACCGTTATGATTGTTGCTGCTTTACTCTCCATTTTTGTGGCAACGGTTTACATGACAAGGATAAAAAATATCAAACGAATGTTTGCCTATTCGGGCATCGAACACATGGGGCTGGTGATTCTCGGACTTGCAGCTGGTGGAATTGGTGTTTACGCAGCAATTTTGCATGTCATACTCCATACCCTGATCAAACCAAGTCTGTTTCTGCAATACAACCAGATTTACTGGGTTTACCAAAGTAAGAGTATTTATGATGTAGGTGATTATTTTAAGTACAATAAAATTGGGGCTATTGTTGTCTTCCTTGGATTTATTTCGGCCACTGCAATGCCACCTTCAGGATTGTTTATCAGTGAGTTTCTTATTTTTCAGTCGTTATTTGAAGCGCATTATATCTTAATTTTACTCGCTATCCTGATCTTACTCACTATGATCATCTGGGGTTTTGGCTCCAATATTTTCAAGTTGCTGTTTATTCCACCATTGTCAATTGATGAAACTAAAATACCCAGGATATCTCCCTGGGAATCTCTTTCACAATTTGTACTGCTTGGACTGGCCGTTTATCTGGCATATAATCCCCCGGCACTTTTTGTTACACTATTGCAGGATGCCGTAAAACTAATATCATGACCACAGTAAATTATATCAGTTTGATTAACAATCAGGCCGTTGCCAATAAGGATATTCCGGTGCTCGATTATCCTCAGTTTGCCGAGTTGAATGTGGAATTGTTAACCGGCAATCCGGCCCGCCATTGTGTGAACTATTTCGGTTATCAGGTTGCAGACAAGATAAAGCTGATTTGTTGTATTGCAGATGATGAGGTGCACCAGATCTTTGTCTCCTCATCTGTAGTAGATAAAAACGATGAATTTGATTCTCTGACTGCCAGGAATCATAATTTCGAGAAATTTGAACGGGAGCTCCACGAAAATTTTGGGATCAGGTATACGGACCATCCATGGTTAAAACCGGTCCGGTATGCCAATCATCGAGCTGATCAGAACCAACGCATCCAGGACTATCCGTTTTATGGGGTTGAAAGTGAAGAACTTCATGAGGTTGGAGTTGGACCGATACATGCCGGCGTGATTGAACCCGGCCATTTCAGGTTTATTTGCAATGGTGAACAAATCCTTCATCTGGAGATTCAATTGGGATATCAGCACAGGGGTATTGAACAACTTTTTCTTCAAAAGAGTAAACTTTTGGAACGTACCACCCTTGCCGAAAGTATTGCAGGAGATACAGTTGTTGGTCATACTACCGCTTTTGTTAACCTGTGGGAATCGCTTAGCGGTTATACACCCGATCGCTCATTGCATTTTGCCCGTACAATAGCGCTCGAGCTGGAACGTATTGCCATTCATACAGGGGATCTTGCAGCTGTTTGTGCCGATATTGCCTATCAACTTGGTAATTCTGTTTATGGGAGACTACGTACTCCGATTGTTAATTTCATGCAGGAATGGGGGGGGAACCGACTCTCAAAAGGGTTGATTCGGGCAGGAAAAATCAATTTCCCTTTTACTGACCATCATGCTAAAAGGCTTCTTGAGATTTTTGAAGCCTATGAACCCGATTTTCATGAAATCACCAAAAAGCTTTTTAACCTGCCAAGTGCTTTGTCACGGATGGAAAAGACCGGTGTTGTAACCTATGATGAAGTGTTGGAAATTGGAACCGTTGGAATGGCTGCCCGTATGAGTGGGCTGAACCGCGATGTTCGCGCCTCACATCCACATAATCTGTACGATACAATTCATCATCATCCGGTGGTCAAACATCATGGCGATGTTTATTCGCGCGTACAAATCAGAAAAGAGGAGGTCAGACAATCAATTCTATACATTAAGGAGCTGCTCAATGAGTTGCCCAATTTCCAAAGGCCCGGAAATTTTGATTTCAAACCTCAAAAAGATCAGTTTATTATATCGCTGGTTGAGGGGTGGAGAGGCGAAATTTGCCACTGTGCCATTACAGACGAAGAGGGTAATCTGAGGGTTTATAAAATTAAAGATCCATCCCACCATAACTGGATGGCATTGGCTCAGTCGGTCAGGAATAATGACATCTCAGATTTTCCGATCTGTAACAAGAGTTTTAATTTATCTTATTGTGGTCACGATTTATAAGCAAATGTAAAAGCTATGTTTGATAATCTAAAAATATTATGGCATCAGGGAAAGCAATTTATCCCCGATGTTACCACCGCAAAATTGCCGGGTATTTTCAGGGGAAGGCCTGTGATCAGCAATCTAAAAGTGGACGAATTCCGACTTGCCGATTTGTGCCCAACTCAGGCAATTTCAGCCTCTCCTGTGCGGATTGATCTGGGTAGGTGTACTTTCTGCGGAGAGTGCGCGACTCAGTTTCCGGATAAAATTGTTTTTACAAAGGAGTATAAACTTTCGACGAATGACAGGGAACTGCTGATCATTAAAGAAGGGGACGACCACCCGATTGTTCTTAATCCTGATCTGATCCGCGCCGAGATACAACGACTTTTCGGAAGGTCACTAAAGCTTCGGCAGGTTTCAGCCGGGGGTGACAATAGCTGTGAATGGGAATTAAATGCTTCCAATAATGTTCAGTTCGATATCAGCCGTTTCGGGATCGATTTCGTGGCATCACCACGCCATGCAGATGGCATCGTAATCACGGGACCAATTTCTGCAAATATGGCGGAACCACTTGAGCGCTGTTATAATGCTGTGCCGAATCCTAAAATTGTAATCTTGGCCGGGACTGACGCCATCAGCGGTGGAATCTTCGCCGATAGCCCTGCCTTAAATCGTGAGTTCTTATCAAAACATAAGGTTGATCTTTATGTCCCGGGTAATCCTGTTCATCCTTTAACGTTTATCAATGGAGTGTTGGATTTGTTAAAAAATACTTCCGTTTGAAATAAAACGCCACATTTACCAGTGCAATCATTGCAGGAACTTCCACCAATGGACCAATAACCGCGGTAAAAGCCTCACCTGAATTGATACCAAAGACTGCAATCGCAACGGCAATAGCCAATTCAAAGTTATTACTGGCAGCAGTGAATGACAATGTTACGGATTGTTCGTAGTTGGCTCCCGCCTTTTTACTCATCCAAAACGATAACATAAACATGATCAGGAAGTAAATAATCAACGGAATCGCAATTCTTAAAACATCAAACGGAATCTTTACGATGTATTCACCCTTCAGCGAAAACATTACTACGATCGTAAAAAGCAATGCAATCAACGTCAAAGGACTGATTTTCGGAATGAATTTGGTATGAAACCAGATTTTGCTTTTGTGACGAATCAAAATAAATCTTGTCATAAATCCTGCGATAAACGGGATTCCCAGATAAATAAATACACTTTTGGCGATCTCTCCGATGGTGATATTTGAAACAGCATCGTTAACCGGCAACCCAAACCAACCGGGTAAAACTGCAATAAAAAACCATGCGTATACAGAGAAAAACAAGACCTGAAAGATAGAATTAAACGCAACCAATCCGGCAGCATATTGGGTATCGCCTTTGGCAAGATCGTTCCAGACGATTACCATCGCAATACAACGAGCAAGTCCGATCAGGATCAGGCCATACATGTAATCGATGTTAAATTGCAGGAAGATTACGGCTAATAAAAACATAAAAACCGGACCAATAAGCCAGTTTTGCAAGAGAGATAAACCGAGTATCTTCGTATTACGGAATACATCACCCAATTCTTCATATTTCACCTTTGCCAGCGGGGGATACATCATCACGATTAATCCGATCGCAATTGGGATATTGGTCGTGCCCGATGACATGCTGTTCCAGAATTCAGCTACTTTGGGTGAGCTCCATCCTGCAGCAACTCCTAAAAACATGGCAAGAAAGATCCAAAGTGTAAGAAAACGATCGAAAAATGATAGTTGCTTTGTAGTTCCCATAGTTGATGATTTTATGATGCGTTTTAAAATTATGGTGTTATCTTTGGTTTTCAATTAATTCACAGCATTTCAGCTTCAGGCAGATTCCGCTACACGATGATTTGTGAGACTCCACTATAACCGGGAATCCAAGCAGATCCAATAACTTTTCATTTAATCTGCGGTTTTTTCCTGTTAAAGGATGACAATGAATATGAATTGCAGGATTGAAATTTAATTCTTTAACCGCATAATTACCATCAGTTGCTGCTTGATTCCAGTCCGAAATAATCATATTCTATAATTTATACCCGGAAACTGTAATACTGAATATCCCGGTTTCACCGTTCTTGAAATCCTCAATATCTTTTTGTGAAAGATAGTTCACCAGAACTTCATTGGGAATTTCAATTGCCTTTTGTTTATGAATGGTTATATTTTGGAAACCTTTTTCCCGAATGATTTTAAGGTATTCGTCCATTTCAATCGCACCTGAAACGCATCCGGCATACATCTCTGCATCTTTGCGCAGTTTTTCGGGCAATTCACCTTTGATAACAACATCTGAAACACAAAAATGTCCTTCCCGATTTAGAATCCGCATAATTTCAGCAAAAGCTTTAGTCTTGTCAGGGACCAGGTTTAATACACAGTTCGAAACAACAACATCGAAGTTGTTATCAGGTAACGGAATATCTTCAATATCACCTTTAACAAACTCAACATTTTTATAACCCAGTTTCTGGTTGTTTTCATTGGCTTTTGCGATCATGGCTTCAGTAAAGTCAAGACCTGTAACTTTACCAGATTCACCCACCAAAGCACGGGCAACAAAACAGTCGTTACCAGCGCCACTTCCCAAATCGAGTACATGATCACCTTCCTTTATGGCCGCGAAATTGGTTGGAATACCACATCCCAAACCTAGATCGGCATCGGGATTGTACCCCGCCTGTCCGGAGTAATCATCACTGAAAATAGTGTAATCAACCGCACCACAACAACTCGTACTTCCGCAGCATGATGATTGATTAATCAGCTTGCTCTGACTTGCGATCTCACCGTATTTTTCTTTTACGATAAATTTTAATTCTTCGGCTTTCATAATTTCAAATTTGATAATGGGTTAAAGTGCTAATATGCGAATAGATTAATCGTTTCTTTTCGAAGAAGTTATGATACCTGAAATTAACCTCTGAATTTCTTCCACCGTAGGTAAATTCAATTATCAGAAGTGCAAACGCAAAATTCTTTTCCAAAATTGCATTCTTCTCCATTTTTAATGATTTACATATTAGCACATTAGCATATTCTTATAAAATTCATAAAATTTATCCTTAATTTCATCTCTCACCCGGATAAACTCTCTCCAAATGAATTCCTCACTGCCTGTTACATGACTTGGATCATCAAACCCAATATGAAGCCGATGTTTAACTTTACCTAAAAAGGCTGGACAATTTTCGTTTGCTCCTCCACAAACAGTGATCACATAATCCCATTCCTGATCCAGATATAAATCCACCGAATCAGAGGTATGTTGGCTGATGTCAATGCCAATTTCGTTCATCACAGCAACGGCTTTTTGATTCAATGTGCCCGAAGCTTCAGTTCCCGCTGAACAAACTGTAATGTCCGGGTCGAACGATTGTAAAAAGCCGTGAGCCATCTGACTGCGACAACTATTTCCCGTACAGAGTATTAATACCTTCATATAGTAAATGGTCTATTTACAGCTAAAGTTTTCCGGAATCTCAATTTCATTTAAAAATCCGGTCAGGATATCTTTCATCTCTTTTACTTTACTGAAATTAAGACAGTAATTCATTTTCACGCCTGATACATGTCCCTGAATTAAACCGGCATCTTTTAGTCCTTTCAGATGTTGATTTACAGTTGTTCGGCTGAGGGGCAACTCCTCTGAAATATCTCCCGAAATACAAGTTTTTGCCTGAGCAAGAAATTGCAGAATCTGTAGTCGTGCAGGATGCCCCAATGCTTTGAATATATTAGACCTCTTCTGAAGTACTTCATCGAAAAGTTCAGTTTTTGATATCACCATCTTCTCTTTTTTTAATTACGGCGTAAATATACGTCAAATAATAATACAACGTATAATTACGTCATAAATTATTTTTAAATCCATTTCAGAGGATTTTAACAAAAAACTATTAAAAGTTAGCCCAGCTCAAATGTTTTGGATGATTTCCGATTCAGGATATGCCCAGTTTAAATGTTTTGGATGATTTCCGAATCCGGATATGCCCAGCTCAAATGTTTTGGATGATTTCCGATTCAGGATATACCCATTTCAAATGTTTTGGATGATTTCCGATTCCGGATATGCCCAGTTCAAATGTTTTGAAGGATTTCCGATTCCGGATATGCCCAGCTCAAATGTTTTTGAAGGATTTCCGATTCAGGATATGCCCAGCTCAAATGTTTTTGAAGGATTTCCGATTCCGGATATGCCCAAGATATATGACATTTAAGATTGCGGAATCAGAATTGCTCCGACCAATTGATTTGAGTGAATTCAGCTTCCCGATCAACCTCCGATAATAGTTTTGGGACAGGAGATTATTCTGGTTTCCTAAAACTGCAAAAGATAAATTGCTGGATCGTGTCAAAAGGGGTTTTGTGTTCAACCGATATGCATTCGATCTTCTCAAAGAACGGTTTAAGCAGGTCGGTCATCGATGTTTCTGAATATTGTTTGATCTCTATCCCGCTGCATTTCTTTGGTCCCTGCTCCGAAAAGGTCCCGATTACCAATATCCCTGATGATTTTATGCTTTTTTGTACATTTTTGATATAGTTTTCAATCTCTTCCTCCTGTGTCAGAAAATGAAACGCCGCCCTGTCGTGCCAGAAATCATATTGTTGTTCAGGCAAAAAAGAAGCTGCATCTGCTACGATCCATTTTACATTTGCAGCCTGATCTCCAAGCCTTGATTTGGCCCGTTCAAGCGCCGATTCAGAAATGTCGAGAACGGTAATGTCTACATAACCCCTGTCAATCAGATGATCAACAAGGAGACTGTCTCCGCCTCCGATGTCAATTATTTTAGCTTGTTTGGGAATATTAAATTGCTCAAAAAACTTTAATGAAGTATCTGGTATGGGTTGATACCAGCTTACTTCATTCAGTTGTTTGGTCTTATAAATATGTTCCCAATGATTTTTACGGTTGAATCCTTCCATGATCTTATCAGGGTTTGATTTTTTCGTACAAGGATAATAGTCTGGACTGATAAATTTCGCAAATCTGGGTCTGGCTTTCAGCAATCGGTTTTACCGGAATTAAATCCATCACCTGTTCCTCAGCGAGTCCTGACTGGTATAATAGGTGGATTGCTGACATTAAGGTTTGATGAACCGATGCTTTACTTTCCTCATAATCAAGACCTATTTGCGTTCCTAGTTGAGCAAGCTCCTGCAATTGAAACCAGAAATAGGTTGGCAGCATGGCCGAAATCAAGGCATAAGCTTCAAGTTTTTCTTCCCGAACTTCAAAAGTGTATCCAAGCAATTTCAGCAATTGAAGCAGCTTTTCCTTGTCATTCTCATTGAAAACAGGAGCGAAGGTAATTGGATTATACCCTTCATTTATATAAGATGTTGCATTGGGTATCATCCTGGCTATGTTGGCCGTTTTAAGCTTTGATGCTATTTTTCCAATGGTAATCTTTGGCGCAAGTGAGACCACCATGGAATCACTCGAAACAGTCTCCCCAATTTTGTCGAGTGTTTCCAGGATCATCGGCGGATGGAGGGCTATAAAAACAGTCGATTGTGATGCCACCTGGTAGAGAGATTCAGCAATTTCAATTTGAGGGAATTGCTGTTGTAACGCTTTTGTTACCTCAATATTGGTGTCGTAAACCATTAGAGATTTAAATTCACAATTTCTGTTTGCAAATGCCTGAAGAAAAATCCGGGTAATTCTCCCACCACCGATAAAACCTAAAGATTTTGTTTTCATAACAGTAACAATTAAAGTTCAATTAATAATTTTTAATTTGCAAATACTAAAGTTACAACTTCTTTTAATCCAGCTGTTCGTCCTTTTCAAGTTCAACTACTTTTTACTTGATCAGTATCTTTTATATAACACCCTTTGATTGCAATACTTTTTCCAATTCTTCCTCCGGGAAAAAGCCAACATGTCGCGAAAATTCTTTCCCGTTTTCGTCCAGAAATACCTGTGTAGGAATTGCCTCGATACCATACAGTTTGCCAAAAGGCTTACCTTCAGGTGTCCAGACATCGTGGAAAACTACTTTCACCTGACTACCATATTTTTTCTCTATTGATTTCATGACCACCTGCATCTGCTGGCAGGGTATACAACGCACAGAACCAAGTTCGATAAAGGTTACCTTATATTTAACGGTACTAGTTTTCGACGTTGGTTGAGGATGATTCCGGGCATAGTTAGTTGCCAGCAGACTCACTGATAAAAGGATCAACATTAAAAATCGCATAATGTATTTTGTTTCCATTATATATTCAGTTTTAAATTTTTACAATCAAGGTCTTTAGATTTGGATTTTGATGGAGACAAGAAAGCCGGTGTAACCACGATTCCCGCTGAACAGCTGCAACCACAGGATGAGAGGCTGTTTTCAAAAGGTAGTCCAATTGCTTCCCAGGTCATTAATCCGCTCTCAGGGCTTGCAATGTTAGGGAAATCATATGCGATCGGCAGACTGGCAACCTTTACGCTCCGCATTCCGGCCGGACTGGCAACAATAATATTCTGTTCTTTTGAAATGTAGAGCAAACGATCCTCAATCACCGACATCGGATGATTTAATCCCCGATCGAGGGATATACCTTCTTTCATACCTTCGTTCAGTTCGCGGACATCCAGCATTACCGCTTTCCCATATTTTACGACTTCAAATACATCTATTGGTTTGTTGTGTTTTACGACATCAATATGAAAGTTTTGTAAGGTGGGTCTTTCGGTTGTTTTCATTCTAAAAAATATAATTGAATAAATACCCAACGATCATTATCCCGAATCCAACAATTCCAATAAAAGTGAATATTAAAGGAAGTTTCAAAACTTTTCGGAGAATTACCATCTCAGGAAGTGAAAGGCCAATTACCGCCATCATAAAGGCCAGTGCAGTCCCAAGCGAAGCCCCTTTTTCAATCAACACCGAAACGATCGGGACGATGCCGGCGGCATTTGAATAGAGTGGAATACCGATGAGGATGGAGAGTGGAACTGAATACCATGCAGATTTGCCCATTAAAGCAGCCATAAATTCTTCAGGAACATATCCATGGGCGCCTGCACCCACAAGTATGCCAAAAGCGACATAAAGCCAGACTTTGCCAACAATTTCTTTCACTGCATCATAACCAAGACTGATTCGGTTTACAATCGTGAGATTCTCCTCTTCATATCCATTATCCCCCATATGGGTTTGATACACCCATGGTTCCACCCATCTTTCAAGTTTCAATAATCCAATCACCCATCCGGCTAAAATGGCAATGACCAATCCTGTTCCAACATAAATAGCGGCAACCTGCCATCCAAACATTCCATATAAAAGGATGATGGCCACTTCATTGATCATTGGTGCTGCGATGAGGAACGAAAAAGTGACCCCCAGCGGAACACCCGATTCCACAAATCCTAAAAACAGGGGTATTGCAGAACAGGAACAAAACGGGGTTACGATACCTAAGGTCGCAGCCATCACATTCCCTGTAAAAGTTTTTTTCCCTTCAAGTGCCTTACGGGTACGTTCAGGAGTGAAGTAAGTGCGGATAATTCCTACAAAGAAGATAATGAGCGTTAGCAAAAGCATCACTTTAGGGAACTCGAAGGCGAAAAATCGTAACGACTCTGTGAAATGTGCGCCTTTCGTAAGTCCCAATTGTGAATCGACGATCCAATCGGTCATGGGTTGAAGGTTGTGGTAAACCATATACCAGACCGGCAAAAGGAGCAAAGGGAATACGATATTCTTATTCAGGCTCATGATGACTATTTTTTCATTTCGAATAAACACGAAATGATTTTTTAAATTTTTTTATATAAAGGGTCTGACTATATAATAAATGCCAACCAGAATAAACAGAATCGCAATGATTCGTCTGAACCAGATCTCGAAAATCCTGACTTTGTTGTAAACATTACCTATGCCTGAAATGGTATATGCCAGCATCCATGCGAAAATGATAACAGGTATACCGGTAGCGAGAGCAAAAATCAGAGGTAGATAAAGCCCTGATACGCTGGCAACAGTCATTGGAATCAGCATCCCGAAATAAAGAACTCCACTGTAAGGGCAGAACGCCAGGGCGAAAACCATGCCGAGTAGAATTGCATCCAGGTATCCCCATTTTGTTTTGGCCTCCATTTTTGATGTCAGACCACTCAGACCAGGAAATTTTATTTTAACCACATCGAGCATTAACAGACCAATAATAATGAGTAAAGGAGCTAAGATTTTTTCACCATATTTCTGGAAAAATCCTGAAAATTTAAATTGATCGGCGCCCAAATAGATCACCAACGCAATTGCAGTATAGGATATTGAACGTCCAAAAGTGTATAGTATACCGTTGATAAAAACACGATTGCGATCTTTTATATCTTTACCGATAAACCCAACCGCAGTAATATTTGTAGCCAAAGGACATGGACTAATGGCTGTCATTAAACCCAGCAAAAATGCAGAAAACCAAGGTATTGTACTGTTGTCCAGGAGATCGGTCAGAAAATTCATTACTGTAATTTTAAAAGTCCGTCTACTTTTTCCTTGATGATCGACTTGAACTTTTCAGGATTATTACGGGCATATTTAAAACCCTCATTTGTGATATTTATTTGTCTGTCCCCCTTCACAAGAAGAAGTGATTGCCCCGAGATTTTAAGTTTTTCTACGATTGCTTTATTTGCATCATCTTCAAGATTAAGAGCCCGAAAACTTACCTTGTCACCGTAAAGAGATTCCAAATCTTTTTTGGCTTCTGCTTCAACAGCTTTACAGGTAACACAGCGTACTGACATGTGAAAATACCAGGCTTCTACCTTGCCGGATAATACACTTTTTGTCTCTTTAGTCGCGGTTTGGGCATTGCTGAAGAGGTTGTTAATCAGGATGATTGCAAAAATAAAAAGGATGATTTTTTTCATCTGGAGTTTCTTACTTAATTAACACATTTTTGATTTCCTGAATAGATGGAATGCGCCCTTTAATCTCAACTTTTTCGTCAACTACCAGGGCCGGCGTAGACATGATGCCATACTTCATGATTTCAACAATGTCCTCCACCTTAGTAATCGTGGCTTCTATCCCATTTTGTTCCACTACTTCCCGGGTGAGTTTTTCAAGGGTCTTGCACTTTGCGCAACCCGAACCTAAAATTTTGATTTCCATAATTTGTAAAATTTATAATGTGACAATTTGAAGATTTGAATAGGTGTCAGCCACTGATTTTCATATCTTCAAATCAAAAAATTGATTCATTAGGATTTTGGCTTCCTGCCAGTTTTCACGGTTAATACAATATTTAATATAGGGAGGATTTATTTCACCCTGAATCAATCCTGCCTTTTTTAATTCTTTTAAATGTTCAGATAAGGTGGAACGGGCAATAGGCAATTCTTCCGCCATATCGCCGCTGTAACAGCATTTATTCAAATTATTGGCCAGGTAATCAAGAATAAAAACCCTCACCGGATGGGAAAACGCTTTCCCATAACGGGCCAGTTTCTCCTGATTCTCTGTAAAATATTTTATTTTAGAATTCATGTCAGATTTCATTTCGGGATTTGACGAAACAAAAATAGATAATTTTTTAATCTGATAAATTAAAAATGTATGAATATAAATTCATTCTATGAATTATTGTTTTTGTGCAAAAAACATTTTAAATTTGCTTGACATCAGGGAAATTCCTTTATTTCTGATGGAAACAGCCAGATAAATAACACTATAAGAATTAATCTTAAAACTCAAAGCCAATGAAATTCTGTCCAAATTGTGGAGCAAAGCTGGAACCGGAGACGAAGTTCTGTGCAGCTTGTGGGACTCCAATTCATACAACACCACCATCCTCGTCAGACGTGACGAAGAACCAGCAGGAGCAGGTTTATCAACAATCGGAACCTGTTTATCAGCAAACCAGGGAAGCAGCCAATGCATTTAGTGAAGCCATTAGTGGGAAAACAAATCTATTTCAACGTGTTGCTAATATCATCACAAAGCCCAGGGAGGAGTGGCTTGTCGTGGCAGACGAAGAACCTAATGTAATCAAACTAATTGGGGGATATGCATTTGTCCTGGCCCTGATCCCAGCCATTTCCGGTTTTATAAAATTTGGAATCATCGGTGTCTCATTTTGGGGGGGGACTGTGAATCAGAGTGTCTCAGCGGGAATTCAAACGGCGCTCACCCAGCTCCTTTCTGCTATTTTAGGCGTTTATCTTCTCGCATGGGTAATTGATATGCTGGCGCCTTCGTTCGATTCTCCGAAAAACTTCGGCCGTTCTCTTCAATTGGCAGTTTATAGCTCTACTCCTCAGTGGATTGCAGGAGTATTTTTACTCTTTTCTGTTACTGCCAGTTTGCTCATCCTGCTAATTGGATTATACGCAATCTATTTGCTGGCGATTGGAATGCCAATAATTAAAAATACACCTCAGGAAAAGGTGACAGCATATGTGGCGCTGACTATCATTGCGATGATTGGCATCAGTTTTTTGCTTACACTGATTTTAACTGCTTTCCTTGGGATATTTTTTGTTGAGGCAATGTGACTTGAATTGTAACAATTGAATTAATTTAGGGGCTCTTTTACAAGGGATTAATTGCAGATTTTAACTTTCCGGAATACCATTAAAATAAATAATTTTTAAATCCTCAGTTCCTGCAATGGGAAAGCTGAGGGATTAAGTCCTATCTTTTTTATAACTCAGTCTAATACTATTTATCATGGCATTTTGTAGCAATTGTGGAACCAAACTAGTCGGGGGGGCAGTTTTTTGTCCCGAATGTGGAACACGAAATTTGGTGTCAGGGAGTTCCGTAACTCCTGAGCAACACCAGGCATATGTTCCTCCAACACCAGTCTCCCAACCTTCCTACCAACCACCGCCACCGCCTCCTCCGGTACAAAATCAGTATGCTCCGGTAAAGTTTGAAGTTGAGGAAAGGGAATTTCTGAAAATGGTAAGGGTTGAACTTCAAAACAGTGCCTTCCGGTATGAATCGGGTGGGATGTATTATATGCGGGGAAACCTTGAGATTGAGGCAAACCTGCCTTCTGCAGGAGGTTTTCTGAAATCGATGGTAACGAAGGAACATGCGGTTAAACCGGTCATACGTGGGAGTGGAATCGTTTATTTGGAACCAACTTTTGGAGAATTTACGGTCCTTGATTTGAAAGGGGAGGAGTGGATACTCGATAAAGGTGCCTATTATGCTTCAGAAATGGGTGTTGAAATCGGTGTATTTACCAACAAGGCCTTCTCAAGTCTGTTCTCAGGCGAAGGGTTCTTTCAAACTCGTGTTGCAGGTTTTGGTAAAGTGGTTGTAATTTCCAACGGACCGTTAGAGTTGGTTGAGCTGAATAACGAGAAATTTGTAGTCGATGGCTCATTTGCAGTTGCCCGAACGGCTGGAATAAATCTTTCGGTGGCAAAGGCTACTAAGGGGTTATTCAGTTCCTGGACATCTGGTGAAGGCATTGTAAACACCTTTACGGGAACCGGAAAGATATATATTGCCCCAGTGGCCAACCGATATATTACCCTGACGAATTTCCTGACGACAATAAATCACAATGTTTTATCAATCAGAAATAAAAGCTGAAAAGTCGTTTTGTAAAATGTTTTGATTAAGGTGGTCTTTCACGCTGTTAATTTAATATACTGTTATGAATAATACGAACCTGATTCTATCGGTATTTGTAACGCTAGCCTTTATACAAATCAAGGTATTGGGCGAGAATACAATCCCTGTGGCTTCCGATTATGGCGTCCGGATAAATTCTCTTTCCGGACAGGTTGAAATTCGTCATTCTGAGAATTCAGGCGTCTGGAATCGTGCCAATTCAGGAACTGAACTGTTACCCGGCGATTGTCTGCGGAGCAGGGAGAAAAGCTTTGCAGTCCTGAGTCTGGGAGAAATCAGCACCATTGCTGTGAAGGATATGACGCAGATCACCCTGATTTCTAAACCCGGGAAATGGTATCAATTCACGTTGTCGGATGGCACAATGATGGCTGATGTATATGGGCCTATGGCTGAAGATGCGATGGAAGTTGATATGAGCCAGGCGGTAGTAAAAATAAAGAAAGCCAAATTCATCATTCAATCCTCCGATGCCTCGTCAATACTGAAAGTAATTGAAGGCTCAGTCAGCTTTGTTTCTAAAGCGAATGGTAAAGTCGTCCACGTAGCTGATGGAGAGTTTGTCCATGCAGATGGATTAGGTGTAAGTACCCCCCAAAGAATTGATTTGGTACTTGACAAACTGGAATTGACGCATTATAAGACGATTGCTGCCCAGAATCCTGTTAAGTCGAATCAAAAAAAAGTGATCCCAATCTCAGGTACAAAAGGGAGTAATCTTGTGATTCCTCTTTGGTGGTACGCTGCACCGATTTCAATATTGCTTCTGGTTTTGATTTTCATTCTGTTCAAAAAGAGGGAAAAAAAACCAGCCATTATTAATCAACTTGTTCCTCCCGTTGTTATCCCTTCCGAGACGGATCATTTATGCAGAAATTGTGGTTCTCCATTACCTGAAGGGGCAAAGTTTTGTACCAAATGTGGTGAAATAGTTCAACCGATTCAGAAGGTGCTGCAACAAGAGGAAGCAATGCCTAAATGTCGAAAATGTGGTAAGGTAATTCTGTCTGGCGAGAAGTTTTGCACGAATTGTGGCACTCCATTCGAAGCCGATTCTGTTTTTGCTACCTCCCAGGTAAAGTCTGAATTTGCATCTATAAAGTCACCTTTGCAGGAAAAGCAAAGCGATATACCCGGGAAGAAAGGTCATAAGTTTCTGAATATTACATTAAGTGTAATCGTTATTGTTGGTTTGGCGCTAGCCGGTCTCTATTATTTTGGTACTTACCAACCATCATTGACTGCATCGCGTGCCGCATTGTTTGAGGATGAAAGGTACGACCCCATAAACATCAATACTGCAGCAACAGAAGTGGAAACAATATTTGCAGCTGCAGATACAGCAGGCCTTGCAAGAATCATGTCACCAACTTCACTTGAATTGCGCAGGCAATATTTCTCGGAACTCGCTCCACATATGCCAGCATTTGCCAGGGATTTTAAAACGAGGAAATTGTTATACGCGACTCCCCGCCTGGCTGTATTTGAATTTACCTCACCGGAAGGAAAGTTTACAGTCGATTTCTGCCTTGGTGAAGGTGGTAAATGGATGTTAATGAGATTTTAACCAATTGAGAATGAAAAGTACACGAACCCTCCGCTTTGCCTTGAGTTTACTTCTTGGTGCTTTTTTCATGGTGATTTTTGCTAATTATGGAAATAAGAAAGTGCATCCGGACCTCAACTCACTAATGGTTGACGCTTTTTTAAAGCAAAATAACAAAGGCGATTTTTCATCGAATGATTTTAAGAAGTACATTTTCTATTTTGAAAAAGGGGTGGCACTCAAAGGAACAGCCATTGTCAAGGATGGGCTTTTTAGTGCAGGAGATGTAGCTGCTGTCGGTTTTGGATATGGCTATTCTGAAGAAGGATCAGCCATAATGACTCCGAAAGAATGGATTTCGGATGGAGGGTATTCAGCAGATGTACCAGAAGTTCCTGCTTCCCTGAGGCATTTTTACGATCCCACCCGAACCGCCGGAGACCGTTTCCTTACCGACATCACCAATGCCAGGATAATGGGATCACTCCAAAAATATGTGTTCACCAACCCTCGAATTGACGGTGTTGAATGGGCGCTTGGAAAACCCGGTGAACATTCAACAAGTGTGCAAGACCACCAATATACCTGGGAACGGGGAAAACTTTGGATGCAAATGGCCCTGAAAGAGTCGGATGAGGACAAAAAGGAAGAATATATGGCAAAGGCATGGCGATCGCTTGGTGAAACATTGCATATGATAGCCGATAATGGATGTCCGCCGCATGTTCGAAACGATGCTCATCCATCACCCCTTTGGAATAACAATACCTGGTTTGGGAATCCCGATCCTTACGAAGAGCTGATTGATATAATCCGGCGTGATAAACCTATGGAATTTGCAGCTTTTGCTAACGGAACCCCTGATCCGGATCTGAAATCCAGGTTTGCAGCAATGACAAGGGTAGAGGATATTGCGAATGCAATGGCAGTATTTACAAATGCTAATTTTGTCACCAGTGAAACCATATCCGGAACAGACCGATACGGAAATCCGAAAAGGCAGGTCACTCATCCTGATTACCCCTATTCTTCACCTACACTCCATAACCTCAGGTACAATGAAAATGATTACAGTTACAATTCCGGTTCAGGGGTGAAACAATGTGTTGATCATTATTATTTTGCAAAGGTAATCCCCAAAATGTGTGATCCTTATGTTGATATGGAGTGTGTAAAATCGCAGGCAAGTGTCCTTTTTCCCAATCTTGTTGATGCCGGGAAAAATGTTATCAAACTCTTTATCCCGAAACTCAGTGTTGAAATCGTCTCCCTGGATAAAAATGTTCTTAAGGGGGAAATTAAGCACAAGACCGATGCAGAGTATCCTGGCGAAATAAAATATAAAGGAGAGGTTATTCTGATTGTAAAAGATAAAAATAACCGGGAGGTGGATAAGATAAAGGTGAAAGCCAAAGATGGCAAATTTGAAGAGAGTGGAATAAAATTGGCTAAGGAGGAAAAAATCATTGCCCGGGTTGAATTTGGAGGCGTTTCGGTGGAATCATCTGAGATGATGGGTGTAAGCGACAATATTTTTGGCATTTATGAGGGTAAATTTAATCTGGTATTAAATGAAGCCAATATGCTTCAGGCTGAACTGTCTGCTATTAAGCCAGGGCTGGATAAGGAAACACGGAATATGATGGAGGAGATAGCCAGACATCGTGTTAAGAATAATATTGAAAGTATTAACTGGGTAAAAGGTGGAGGAAACGGAGGCTTTATTTCAAAATTTGAAATTGGAAGACCCCAAAATATGGCCAATTACTATGAAACCGCAGGGTTAAAATTTTATGTCTACAACCTTAGCAATACCTCATCCATCCCTAAATTCTTAACCCCTTTAAAGGACAGAAGCAACGTTGGAACATCACTTCAGTGCCTGGTTAATGGGTTTACAGTTACCTGCACAACAGAAAAAGAAACAACTATTGTAAATGCGACTTTTAAGGGAAACGAGCTGGTTGGTGAATGGACAAAAACCTGGAATGGGAAAGTTTTGATGTCTGCTACATTTTCAACACGAAAAATTGTAGATATGTAAACTTTGAAATCAACGGTCTATATTGTTTTAATACTTTTCCCCTCCAGGTAGGTTTTGAATTGCACACCATCGTGTGAGATTTCAAATTTTGTATTGACCATTTTATTTGGAAGTAATTGGTAGGATAATCTGAAAATTGGAACCTTCGGAATTTTGTCGCTTGTAAGTATGATAGACCGATCGTTATAGGTGATTGAATAATTGATCGTATGCCCTTCGTTATCAAAATAGATTGCTTTTACAGGATTACCGGAATCATCAGGATAGATGATCATCAGATCATTGTGAATCATCCCTTGCTGATTCGCTGATAACGGAAATTGGGTATGACTTCTCCTCACCAGAATTTTATTGTCAAGGTCAGGTTTAAAATTAAAGGTCCCTTCTCCCTGACCCGGTTTTCCACTTCCTTCACCTCGCCATTCTCCGATTAGCCAGTTCCACTTTTCCCAGTTGGTATGGAGTTGCCCGTAACCTGGGTTTAAAAATCCGAATAAGATCAGGGTTATTAAAAAATACTTTGTGCTCATTTTGTCAGTTTTATTGTATCGATTAAAGTAACAAAAAAGTTCCCAATTTAACTATTTATCAGCTTGATTTTAGCCGTCAATGACTTGCATCAGCTTCTAACAGTCTGGAATTGATTGTAAATTTTGAAAATATGATGGTGGCTTTCAGCGTTTTTCCCTCCTGTAATTGTTTTTTATCAACACCAATTCAAATCATGTTTAGGTTAATCAAAAAAAGATATTTTTGGGCGTTGTAAAACCTTAAAAATCATGAGCAATAAAACATTAATAATTTTTCTATTCTTGGGTATAATGACGACAGGAGCATTTAACAGTTATGCAGAAAAAAAGCAGAAACAAATAGTACAGCCAATCATTCTGTCAGATATGGATACCTCTGTGGATCCTGGTTACGATTTTGATGCCTATGCCAATAATGGCTGGAAGAAACTCAATCCGTTGCCTGCCGACCGCGGACGTTTTGGATCTTTTGATAAGTTGTCCGAATTGGCTGAAAAGCAATTGAATGAGTTGGTTAAAGAGACGGCTTCGACGAAGAATAAAAAAGGGACGATCGCGGATAAAACAGCGACCCTTTTCAATCTGGGTATGGATTCTGTAAAGTTAAGACAGCAAGGAATCAAACCCCTGGCTCGCTTTTTTGGCGAGGTTGAAAAACTTTCAACAAAGGATGATGTTGAAATAGAGATTGCTAAATTTCATACTTACGGATTCTCTCCATTATTCCAATTTTACGGTTCAACTGATGCTAAAAACAGTTCAATGGTCATCGCTCAGTTGTCGCAGGGTGGCATAGGGATGCCCGACCGTGACTATTACCTGCATGATGATGCCCGTTCAAAGGATTTGAGAGAGAAGTATCTCATTTATATTGAAAAGTTATTTAAATTGCTTGGAGATGATGAGGCTACAGCAAAGAAGGAGGCTCAGACCATCATGAATCTTGAAACACGACTGGCAAAAGCTTCAATGACCCGTCTGGAACAACGTGATCCTAATAAAACCTATAATAAAATAACCACGAAAGGGTTAACAGAACTTTCTCCGGCTTTTAACTGGAACCGTTACTTTGTATCTCAGGGTGTCAATGATCCGGGAGAAGTCAATTTGAATCAGCCGCAGTTTATTCGCGAGGTAAGCGCTGTAATCAAAGAAGTTCCTGTGGCAGATTGGAAGGTTTATCTTCGTTGGGAATTGATTAACAGTACAGCCTCCTACCTTTCGGATGATTTTGTCAATGCAAAATTTGATTTCTTTGGGAAAGCAATGTCTGGAACCGAGAAGATGCGTCCTCGGTGGAAAAGGGTATTGGGAGTTACAAGCGGTGCGCTAAGCGAGGCAATTGGACAGCTCTATGTTGCCAAATACTTCCCTGCTGAAGCAAAGGAGCGAATGATTAAATTGGTTGAAAATTTGCGCATTTCCCTTGGCGAAAGGATTAAAAACCTCGAATGGATGAGCCCTGATACAAAAGTAAAGGCGATCGAGAAGCTACATGCAATTAATGTAAAGATTGGTTATCCTGACAAATGGCGCGACTATTCAGGACTAGAAATATTGGATGATTCATACGTTGAGAATGTTATCCGCTCGAATAAATTCGAAACGGCATTTAATTATTCAAAGATCAATAAGCCAGTCGATAAGTCGCAATGGTTTATGTCCCCACAGACGGTGAATGCCTATTACTCTCCTGATATGAATGAGATTGTATTTCCTGCAGCGATTCTCCAGCCACCTTTCTTCTTCCTGAAAGGGGACGATGCAGTCAATTATGGCGCTATCGGTGTGGTGATTGGTCATGAGATGACTCATGGTTTTGATGATGAAGGTCGTAAATTTGATAAAGTAGGTAATCTGACCGATTGGTGGACCCCCGAAGATTCAAAACGTTTCGATGAACGGACAAAGGTATTAGTCGATCAGTTCAATAGTTTTGTCGTGCTTGATTCTATTCATGCCGATGGCAAACTCTGTCTTGGTGAGAATATTGCCGATCTGGGCGGTTTAAATATCTCTTATCAGGCATTTAAGATGGTAAATAAAGAGACCCAAAAGATCGACGGATTTACTCCCGACCAGCGGTTCTATTTGGCTTATGCTCACGTATGGGCCCAAAATATCCGTGACAAGGAGATTCTTCGTCGTACAAAAGAAGATCCGCATTCACTGGGAAATCTTCGGGTGAGAGGTCCATTAAGAAATATCCCCGAGTTTTATAGTGCCTTCAATATCAAACCGGGGCAACCAATGTACCTCGATCAGGCGCTACGTGCTAAAATTTGGTAAACATTTGGAACTAAATTTCAAAAGCCGGATTATAACAATGATCCGGCTTTTTTATTGTTTTGTAGTAGAGACAGGGCATTTCCTTGACTCTACATCATCACATGATCACCAAATCAAAACTTTTACACCATCATTTCCATCGTTTGTAAATAATACTTTCGATTTTTCAATAAAATGAAAAATAATTCTCATCTTTAACTTTTAAATCAATATTAATTAATATCCGGTCTCTATATGCTTGAAAACCTGAAACACCAGGTCTACAAAGCGAGTTTAAAGCTTGTAGAACAAGGCCTTGTAATTTATACCTGGGGGAATGTAAGTACCATTGACAGGGCAAGTGGTCTCGTAGTTATCAAACCCTCCGGGGTTTCATACGAGGAGATGATACCAGCTGATATGGTTGTGATGGACCTGGATGGGAATATCATTGAAGGAAACCTCAAACCTTCTACAGATACCAATACACATCTTGTCCTTTACAAAAATTTTAGCCGGATTGGCGCCATCCTGCACTCTCATTCCGAATTTGCGACATGTTGGGCTCAGGCAGGTCGAGCGATTCCTCCATTGGGAATTACACATGCCAATTTTTTTAACGGCGAAATACCCTGTACTCCGCCTATGAGCATCGAACAAGTGGAAGACGACCTTGAACGCGAGACAGGAAAACTAATTGTCAATACTTTTCGGTCGCAAAATATTGATCCAATGCGGATACCGGGAGTCCTGGTATATGGACACGGACCTTTTTGCTGGGGCAAGGATGTAAGCAGCGCCTTCGACCACACAGTAGTGATTGAACAGGTGGCACGAATGGCCTATCGTACCCTGGTTTTAAATAAGGTCAATCCCATCGAGAAAAAATTCCTGGATCATCATTTCTTTGAATAATGCCATTCTAAATAATTTCCATTTTTATTACTATGTATTTCAAGAAAAAAGGGCTGATTAAAATTATGGTGATGATCAGTGTTGCATTAGCAATCATTTCATGCGCCGAAAGTCAAAAAAGCAATGACCAAAAACGACTTTTTGAAAAAGTGATCAATGGGAAACAAGTGACCCTCTTTACCCTGAAAAACAACAATGGCGTGAAAGTAACTTTAACCAATTACGGTGGGAAAATCGTCAATATTTGGGTGCCGGATCGGAAGGGTAAGCTTGTAGACATTAATCTGGGATTTAACTCCGTTGATGAATATATTAAAGGATCGAAAAGTATTGGTGCAACCGTTGGTCGTTATGCCAATCGGATCGCAAAGGGGACCTTTACACTCGATTCGGTTACCTATCACCTTCCTATTAATAACGGGTTCAACACACTTCATACCGGAGCTGATAATTTCTCCTCAAAAGTATTCGATGCCAAAACACTAGAATCGCCCGGAGGGAAATCAGTCGAAATGCATTACCTAAGTCCAGATGGTGAAAATGGTATGCCAGGGGCGCTTGATCTTTATGTCACTTTCAAACTTACTG
The DNA here is from genome assembly GCA_963675995.2 of Prolixibacteraceae bacterium. GTDB lineage: Bacteria > Bacteroidota > Bacteroidia > Bacteroidales > Prolixibacteraceae > JAAFHB01. The sequence goes on from CAXXIY010000001.1 coordinate 2,782,997, forward strand.
AGAATAATGAGTTGGAGCTCAGATATCGGGCAACGACAGATAAGGCTACAGTCCTGAACGTTACTAACCATTCCTATTTTAATCTGAAGGGAGAAGGGAAGGGGACCATCACTGGCACAGAAGTATATATCAATGGGGATAGCATTGCCGAAGTTGCCAGCAGTGAGATGATCCCAACCGGTATTTACCGCAATATTCTGGGTACCCCAATGGATTTTAAAATACCCCGGCTCGTTGCCTCAGCTGTTGATGCAGACTATGATCAGTTAAAATATGCAGGAGGATACGACCATGCATGGATATTAAATAAAAAAGAGAAAGGGGAACTTTCATTCGCGGCAAGCGCTTATGAGCCTGAAAATGGTCGGTTGATGGAGGTGTTCACAACCGAACCATCGATACAGTTCTTTACCGGTAATTCGCTAAATGGAACACAGATTGGTAAGAGCGGAGTTGCCTATATAAAAAGAAGTGGATTCTGCTTCGAAACACAGCATTTGCCCGATTCACCTAACCATGCCAATTTTCCCACGACAGTTCTTCGTCCCGGAGAAACCTTTAATTCTATGACCATTTATAAATTCTCCGTCAGGTAAGGAATGGGGAAGTAAAGTATTAATTGCCATGGTATTCCTGTCATGGCAATTAATATTTAATCTACCATCCCAGATAATCATCGCCATTCCACATCGACTCCGGATCCAGATGATTTTTCTCGATATCTTTAAAATAGCGATAGGTTCCTACTTTTAAATCAACAGTAGAAGCTTCATCACAGACAATCATACTATTGGGATGTAGCTGAAGTGCTGATATGGTCCACATATGATTTACCCCCCCTTCGACAGCTTTGTGCAATGCCGTTGATTTATTGTGGCCTGTCAGAAGTATCAGGATCTCTTTTGAATCCATTACTGTTCCAACTCCAACAGTAAGGGCCGATTTCGGCACTTTAGACACATCATTATCAAAAAAACGGCTATTAACCTGTATTGTATCTTCATTAAGGGCTTTATCTCTGGTACGGGATGCAAGGCTTGACCCAGGCTCATTAAATGCGATATGACCGTCAGCACCGATGCCACCCATAAAGAGATCAATGCCTCCAACTTCCAAGATCCGCCTTTCATAATCGGCACATTCTGCCTTTAAATTTCTTGCATTCCCATCAAGAATATTGACATTTTCAGGAAGAATATCGATGTGGCTGAAAAAATTATCCCACATAAAGGTGTAGTAACTTTGAGGATGATCTTTGGGTATTCCCACATACTCATCCATATTAAAAGTGATTACATTTTTAAACGAAATCTTCCCTTCATTGTAAATCCGAATCAACTCCTTATAGGTACCCAGGGGTGTGCTGCCCGTAGGTAGACCCAAAACAAAAGGCTCAGCCGATGCATTCATCGCTTCCTGTATCCTCCGTGCGATATACACCGCAGACCATTTCGCTACATTAGCTGCTTCAGATTGAATGATAAGCCGCATATTCCTTTTTACTATCTTCAAGCGTTACATTAAGCGGTGCATCAGACATGGCTTTCTTTAACTCTTCAAGTTCATTCATTGGATTCTGTAATGGTAAAGTGATCTGCCCTCCATAAGTAGCTCCCCGGAACATCGCCATCATGATTTCAAATCCTGCATATGCATTTTCAAAACAGCAAGGATGAATAATACCTTTATTTAACCAGTCGGCCATATCCTGAATGTATCCTGGCATATCCAGGTCATAGTTCATAACCCCTTCACCGGTGAGAATTCCATCTTTTGTTACTGCCTTATAACCGTTTCCGGTATATACTTCTGCATAACCTTCAGTCCCGATGGCGCCAATTTTATTTTTACCCCACCAACGTTCTACTTCAGGTATATCGGGTGTTCCACCGCCACATTCAAAGATACCACGAACATTGTTTTCAAACTGAACAAATCCCCCAATATAATCCGGTGACGAATGAATATCGGAGAACTTATGTTTGCCGGCAGCTTGCGACATCACCCATTGACCTTTTTCGTAATTGTTGAACCACATGGCATAATCAATGATGTGCGACAGCATATGAGCAGCCCATCCATGAGCATAGCCATATACCGTATGTACTTTACCAATTTTGCCCGAGGCTATAATTTCTTTAACAGCTGAATAATGTTTCCCATAACGGTGCTGATGACTTACTACAACCTTTACAGAACTATTCGAAAGCAACTCCTTAATTTTCAATCCCTCTTCAGTTGTGAGTGCCACAGGCTTTTCAAAAGCGATCAGTTTGGCACCGCAATTAATACCAATCTGAATCATTTCGGAACGGATATTGGGAAGGGTACAGAAGCAGAACACATCAGGTTTTAGTTCGGATGCCATCGCATTAGCATCGGTCCCAATTTTAGGATTACCTAAAGCAGGTGCAACATCTGTCAGTTTTGCCAGATCTATGTCGCAGATGCCAACCAACTCGAAATTCTCATTTTTATTGAAATAGGTAGCGTGGTGTTTACCACGCTTACCCATTCCTACGACCATTACTTTATATTTATACATATAACGTATAATCAAACTATTAAATTATTTTTTCCAGGCATTCACTAAGTCAATACAGTAGTCAACTTCTTCATTGGTTAATTCAGGGAACATCGGCAATGAGATACACGAAGCTGCATTCTTTTCAGCATTGGTCAGTGTTCCGCGTATTTCGGCATCTTTGCCCCATGGATAACCAATCTGTTTGTGAATAGGTATAGAATAATGAGTTTTTGCATCAACGCCATTCGCTACAAGATAATTGAGCAGATTGTCGCGATCGGCAGCATCTATTGTTTCAACAACATAAAGATGATAAACATGGCGGTAACCTGGTCTTTGGTAAGGAAGCGTAATAAATTTGCAATCTTTCAGACCAGCAGTGTAGCGAGCTGCAATGTTAATACGCTGATCGCTCCATGCGGTAATGTGTTTTAATTTTGCGCTTAGAACTCCGGCATGAATATCATCCAGGCGGCTGTTGAATCCAAAGCTGTGATTATCACGCTTTAAGGAGCCGTGATTTCTGAGTCTGCGTACTTCGAGCTCTATGTCTGCATTATTCGTATAAACTGCTCCACCATCACCAAAGGTTCCAAGATTTTTCTGAATAATAAAACTGGTACAAGCGGCATCTGATAGTTCTCCAATTTTAAATGTATCACCGGCAGCGTCAATGGCCTGGGCATTATCTTCAACTACAAATAGTTTATATTTATCGGCAAGCTGGCGGATTTCATCCATTGGTGCACACTGTCCATAAAGATGTACAGGAATAATTGCTTTGGTTTTTGATGTTATGGCAGCTTCCGCTTTTTTAACATCAATGCATCTTGTCTTTTCGTCGCAATCAACTAAAATAACCTTGCATCCTGCAATCCAAATAGCTTCTGCAGTCGCAAAGAAGGTATTGGCATTGGTAATTATTTCGTCGCCGGGCTTTAATCCTAATGCCATTAATACAAGCCAAATAGCATCTGTTCCGTTTCCAACGCCAACAGCATGTTTGGTGCCTGTATAAGCAGCAAATTCTCCTTCGAATTGTTTAAGCATAGGGCCCATAACATAAGCTCCGCTTTCCAATACTTTAGCAATATTAGTATCAATTTCCTCCTTGATACTATGGTATTGCCTTTGGTGTCCATAGAATGGTGTGTTCATGATTTGATTTCTCCTTTTTATAATTATGATTAATATATGGTTTGTAATAAACCTCAAAGTCCTTAATTATTCAAGGCAATAAAAGTAGGAAATTATTTGGATTTAAGAATTAGAATCTTCAAAAAATTGTAGGATTCGTTAATAGTTTAAATGGTATCACTACATTTGCTGCCTGTCAAAAATTGAAATGCAAATAGCTCATTTAGGTGAAATCGCGGGTATACTTACAGCCATCTGCTGGACGGCTTCGGCATTATCTTTCTCATTAGCAACGCGTCGTGCAGGTTCACTGGCCGTAAATATTGCACGATTGGTTTTTGCCATGGGTATGTTTATGGTCTGGTCGAAAGTTCTGCATGGGAACTGGACTCCCACTGATGCGACTCCCGAAGCCTGGAAATGGCTATCAATATCGGGACTTATTGGATTTGTAGCAGGTGATTATTGCCTTTTTAAATCTTATTCGTATCAGTCGGCAAAATTGTCGATGTTAATCATGTCCCTTGCACCCCCTGTTGCCACTCTTGCCGGCGCTGTGATTCTTCATGAAAGGCTGAACTGGCTAAATGGATTAGGGATGTTATTCGTGTTGTCAGGAATTGCTATTGTGATTTTGAAACGTCCGGATGATGAAAATAGTAAGTCGCGGTTGAACTATCCCGTAAAGGGATTGCTCCTCGCTTTCGGAGGTGCAGTTGGACAGGGTGTTGGTGCAGTCTTTTCAAAACTGGGAATGGGGAATTACGACCCGTTTGCCTCTTCTCAAATAAGGACCATTACCGGTATAGCGGGCTTTGTTGTTATAATTACTCTTGCAAAAGAATGGCGATCGATCACCTTTTCATTGAAAAATAACCATGCAATGACACCACTTTTAATTGGTTCATTTTTTGGTCCTTTTCTTGGTGTTTCCCTCAGTTTACTGGCATTTCAACATACCTCGGTAGGGATTGCCTCCACATTGATTGCCACGGTTCCGGTTTTTATCCTGATTCCCTCGGTGATGATTTTTCATGAAAAACTCAATTGGAAAGAGATCGCCGGAGCATTTTTAGCCGTCGCTGGTATGGCTATATTCTTTCTTTGATAAATGATCCGAGACAGGCTGAATGGATAATTGCCAATTGCACAAACATATCACTGTTTGTACTTAACCCGTTTTATATTGCCATTTATCAGGTTTTGTTTTCAAAATAAATGTAATTTTACAGGTTTTTAAGAAAAGGAGAATTTTAATCGATTAATAGTTTTATTATGGCAGGTACCGAACTTTTCGGCAAGGAAGAACGAAAAGAAGTATTGGATGTTCTCGAAACTGGAATATTGTTTCGCTATAATCATGATTCACAACGTAATGGTGTTTGGAAAGCCAAAACATTTGAGCAGGAATTCAGTACCTATCTTGGTACAAAACATACCCATTTCTGCGCAAGTGGGACAGCAGCTGATTCATTGTCACTGGCGTGTTGCGGAATTGGTTACGGAGATGAGGTAATTGTTCCTCCCTATACATTTATTGCACCCATTGAGGCTGTTCTGGTAGCCGGAGCAATTCCTGTATTTGCAGAAATAGATGAAACCTTATGCCTTAGTCCTGAAGGAATAGAGAAGGCGATTACTCCCCGTACAAAGGCAGTTCTGATCATTCAGGTATTCGGATCAATGGGGAGAATGGACGAGATTATGGCAGTATGCGCAAAACATAACCTCATCCTGATTGAAGATGCAGCTCCTGCACTTGGAGGAAGCTATAAGGGAAAAATGCTGGGAAATTTTGGTAAAATGTCGGCCTTTTCATTTGACTTTTACAAGATCATCACAGCCGGTGAAGGTGGAGCAGTCGCAACCAACGATGACGAGTTGTATGACCGTGCACATAAATATTCGGATCATGGACACGATCATATTGGAAATGCACGCGGAGCTGAACAGCATCCTATTCTTGGTTATAACTTTCGCGGATCGGAACTTGGAGCGGCAGTGGTATTGGCACAACTTCGAAAGCTGCCTTATATGATCGAAAAACAAAAAGCACATCAAAAAGTGTTGAAACAGGTAATACAGGAATTTCCTGAAATCAAACTGAGACTTGTGCCCGATGAAGATGGGGATTCAGCCACCTTCTTATCTTTCTTTTTACCTGATCCTGAAAAAGCGGTAAAAGTATTCGATGAATTTCAAAAAGAAGAACTCAGTGCCTCCTACTGGTACAGGAATAATTTCCATTTCCACCGGCAATGGGGTCATCTGAAAGAGATGAAATCGATCTATAATCTTCCCATTATGAAGATGAACGATGCCCCTGACTACCGGAGTCTGGAAGTCCCCCAATCGGATGCAATTATGCAACGACTGATGATGACCCAAATCATGGTGAACTGGAGCGAAGAGGAGTTAAACACGTTGGCCTCCAAAATGAGGTCAGCAATTAAAAATGCACTTAAATAGATTGAATATGTTTAGAAATTTAAAAGCAGTCGGACGGATACTATATGGCCGCAACAGCTTTGACCAATTAGGTGATGTACTTGGCGAATTACGTATTGAAAAGGATTCATACGTAATTTTTCTTGTTGACGAATATTTTGAAGGGAAAGAATTCATGAACCGTATCCCGATTCTTCCACAGGATATCCTTAAGATGATTGATGTCACTGATGAACCGAAAACAAAGACAGTAGACCAAATCGTGAATGAAGTAAAATCCCTTCGTACAACGTTACCAGTTTCAGTTGTTGGTATTGGCGGTGGAAGTGTAATGGACTATGCAAAAGCCATCCGTCTGATGTTTACCAACGAAGGTTCATCTGCGCTTTATCAGGGGCTCGACTTTATTAAAAACAAGGGGGTTCATTGCACACTGGTTCCAACAATTTCGGGAACGGGGGCTGAAGTATCCATGACTACCGTCCTGAGCGGACCTGAGAAAAAACTTGGAATCAAAGGAAACTTTACTCCGGCTGATCAATTGGTGATGGATCCTGAATTGATTAAAACAGTTCCCGATCCTCAAAGATTCTATACGGCTATGGATTGCTATATTCATAATGTTGAGGCCTTTAATGGACATCGTAAAACAGTGATGGGCGATTCATTGGGCACTGAGTCATCACGCTTATGCAGGGAGATCTTTTTGGGTGAAGATAGCAGAACTCCCGAGAATGATGAAAAGCTAATGATTGCCTCCTTCCTTGGCGGACTTTCACTCACCTATTCGGAAGTTGGCGCCTGCCATGCCATATCTTACGGACTTGCCACGGTATTGGGAATTCATCATGGCATTGGGAATTGTGTGGTTTTTAATCAGCTCGAAGAATTTTATCCCGAAGCGGTGAAAGAATTCAAGGAGATGATGAGAAAAAATAATATTGTACTGCCAACAGGGGTTACTGCAAATTGTACACCTGAAGAGATCGAAAAAATGATCGACGTCACACTTACTCTCGTCTTTATGTGGGCTCATGTAAGCGGTCCGGATTGGCAAAAGATCATCACCCGCGATAAACTCAGGGGCCTTTTGGCTAAAATGTAAAGCAAGAACAATGAAGAAAATAATTAGAGTTGGAAATGTTGAGTGCGGTGCCGATAAATTATTTTTGATTGCAGGACCTTGTGTCGTGGAAGACGAGAAGACGATGATGGATACGGCTGAGTTTCTGGTCGGATTATCTCAAAAGCTTGATCTTCCGCTAATTTTCAAGTCCTCGTTCCAGAAGGATAACCGTAGTTCTTCCGATTTTTATTCAGGTCCTGGAATCGAAAAGGGTCTGGCCATACTCCAAAAAATTAAAGAACAATTCAAGGTTCCTGTACTGACCGATATTCATTATCCCGATCAGATCGCAGCAGCAGCTGAGGTGGTGGATGTGATTCAAATACCGGCATACCTGGTGATGCAGACCACCTTGGTTGTTGAGGCCGCTAAAACCGGTAAGGTGATCAACCTTAAGCATGCCCAGTTTTTATCACCCGAAAACATGATTAAACCTGTAAGAAAGGTGGAACAAGCCGGGAATGAACTGATTTTGGTTACCGAGAGGGGTTATGCCTTTGGCTATAATGACCTGATTGTTGACCCGCGGAGTTTTTACCATCTTCGAAATACAGGATATCCTGTTGTTTTCGATGTTACCCATTCCATCCGCCGATATGGAATACCAAGTTCAGATCCTAAAGGTGGTTCGAGGGAATTTATCCCCACCCTGGCACGAGCAGGTGTAGCCGCTGGAATCGATGGATTGTTTGTTGAAGTACATCCCGACCCGTCAAGAGCATTATGCGACGCCGCCAGTCAGATGTGCATCGCAGATGTCACCGAATTCTTGAAACCGCTGATCGAAATTCATAACGTTGAAGTAAAGTACAGATCATAAAATTTAAATTTATAATTGATATGGAATTTTTTCTTGACTCGGCTAATCTTGCTGAAATTGAAGAAGCCCTGAAACTAGGGATCATTGATGGTGTAACAACTACACCAACGTTTATGCACAAAAACGGTATTACTGATATCGATGGTGCAATTATTAAATTGTCAAAAATGGTCCCGGTTCTCATGATCGAGGCGCTAGGTGAAACCTCCGATCAGATTGTTGACGAAGCGCATCGCTTACTTAACCTTGGATTGGACATCAAAAAGACAGTATTCAAGATTCCTGTCAATTTCGAAGGGGTAAAAGCTTGCAAAAAACTTCATACCGAGGGCTTTTTAGTCAACTTGCATCTTGTTTACAACATTCAGCAGGCTTATATGGCACTAACAGCCGGAGCGAACTACGTTTGTGTACTGGTAGGCCGTATGCAGGATCAGGGTCACGATGCCCTTGCCCTTGTAAAACAAATTGTTGAAGTCATTAAAGAGTATAAATACGATTGTAAAGTGATGTTCTCGTCGGTAAGATATCCTGAACACGTAAAGGATGCACTTTCCCTTGGAGCTCACAATATTACACTCCCCTGGAGCATTATGAAAAAGCTGGCCGACAATCATCTGACCAAATTGGGTACCGACCAGTTCTTTCAGCATACACGATTGATGACCATTCAGGTGAAAAGTGTTATTTCAGATGCGAATCCCGTTGTCGATATCGATTGTAAAGTGATTGATGCATTATTGATGATGACCGACTCGGGAATGGGTGCAGTATCGGTTGTTGCCAAAAACGGAAAACTTGCAGGCATCTTTACCGATGGCGATCTTCGTCGGCAAATGCGTAAACTGGGCGATCATATCAACACCGCACTAGTTGGCGAATGCATGACTGCCAATCCAATTTCTATCGAAAGTGATGCAGTATTGCAGAGGGCAGCCGATATCTTTAACGCCAACCAGGTGGATAATATTGTCGTGACTGAGAATGGTCTTCCGATTGGAATGCTCGATATTCAGGATATGGTGAAGCTTGATTTAATGAATTAATTCTTAAATATACGACTGTAAAGGCGGGACATTGATTTGTTCCGCCTTTGCTTTTTAAATAATCAGCAATGGATTTTACCTCTTTAGTTTTAGTCCGTCAAAGTGATAGAAATTACCTGGACAAACCAATTGAAAAAGATAAACTTGGCCGAATTCTGGAATGTGCCCGCCTGGCCCCCTCGGCTTGCAATGCCCAACCTTGGCATATCATTGTAATTGACAACCCTGAGATCCGGAATCAAGTCGCGGATGCGACATCTGAGAAGATATTGGGGATGAATCATTTTACCAAACAGGCACCGATTCATCTTGTGCTTGTTGAAGAACCGGCGAATATGACCTCAAGCATTGGCGGATGGGTAAAACGGAAACACTACCCGCTGATCGATATTGGGATTCTTGCCGAACATATTTGTCTGGCTGCCACCTCCGAGGGGCTGGGAAGTTGTATGATCGGATGGTTCGATGAAGCAATGGTGAAAAAAGTATGCGGAATACCTTCTTCCAAAAGGGTGCAACTCATTATCACGTTAGGGTACTCAGCAAGCAAAACCCGGACAAAGATCCGTAAACAAATAGAGAAAATAGTCTCGTATAATGGATATGGCAAACCTATTTGATAAAGCCTATAGTTGAAATCTATATATAAGTAAAAGTCTGAGGTCGTAACAAAAGTCTTTTACCGCAGAATTATGCAAAGAAATTGCAAGTTAAGTAGTAAAATGTTATTTATTATGTTGATATTTGTTCTGTTATTATGATAATCATGATGGCCTTGTTCGAAGAGGAACAATCACAACTTACAAATGATGAAATATAAAATACTACTCTCTATTCTGTTATTCAATCTAACAACTGCCTGGGGGCAAATCAAATTTGAGAAAGGGTACCTGATCGATAATGAGAATCATAAAACGGAGTGTTTTATCCGAAATTATGAATGGGAAAAAACCCCGGTGGAGTGTGAGTATAAACTAACTGAAAATGGCGCCATCAAAAAAGGCGATGTCACATCGATAAAAGAGTTTAATATTTATGGCTCATCCAAATATATCAGGGCGAATATAAAAATAGACCGTTCTCTTACTGAAATATCAGATGCAAGAAATCCGGTCTGGAATCAGGAGCATTTGTTCTTAAAAGTGCTTGTGCAAGGTAAAGCATCACTTTACAATTACACCGAAGAGAATTCAATAAAATATTTTTATTCGGTTAATGATTCTCTTATTCAACAACTGGTTTTTAAGAAATATCTTGATGACAATAACCATATAACAGCTAATATTCGTTTTCGCCAACAACTCCTCAATGATGTTAATTGTTCACATGCATCAATAAGTACTTTTCAACGTATTGAATATCGCGAAGAGGATCTTGTAAAATACTTCAGGGAAAATAATAAATGTAGTGGTGATACGTTTGCCATTTATGATGGGAAAATAAATAAGGGTAAATTTAACCTCCGGATTACTCCGGGAATAAATTCTAGTTCATTTTCAATGTTTGTTGTCTCCCATTATACCCCTTATAAAAAGATAGATTTTGATCATCAAATTAGTTTTCGTGTAGGATTGGAAGCTGAATATCTTTTGCCATTTTACAGTAATAAATTCGGGATACTGGCTGAACCAGCCTATCAGTATTTCAATGCTCAAAAGGCTTTTGGGAACAAAGTTGCAGTTATCGATTACAAGTCACTGGAGCTGATTACCGGGATTCGATACTATTTCTTATTAAACGATAAAGCCAGGATTTTTATCAATGGTTTGGTAAATACAGGGTCCATTTCTGATTTTAATTCCCATGTTGATGTTCCCAATGATCTGGATAGTTCACTGATGCCATTGGTTTTGAAAGCAAGATCAGCAGTTGGATATGGAGGGGGGCTCAATTATAAGCGATTAAGCTTCGAGGTTCGGTATTATTCAAAACAAAAGATAATTGATTATGACTATGGATGGTCATCCGATTATCAAAAAGTTTCGTTCATCATCGGATATAATTTATTAGGAAAGTAAACATAAGTTAGGTGCCACGCATCGTGATATCAAAATACAGCTGCACTAATATTTCAGTATTCCACAACTTTTAGGTTGCTTTATCTTTATAAACAGCCATAGCTTTTACATGGGAAACCCCGACAGGGTTTCCGGGTTTGTACTGTCTCGTTTAGCCCCCACCCCCCCTCCCCCCAGTTTGCACTGGGGGTTATTTACGGAAAACTCTTACAGAGTTTTGACATATATCAACGCCTTGGGAGTTGCCGGCAATATTGGCTTATACCAACTCCATTGGAGTTGCTGGCAATTTTGATCTGTCTCAACTCCGTGGGAGTTGCCGGTAAATAACCTCCGGTTTTAGCCGGAGGAAAGGAGCCCAAAGTAAGGTGATAGCAACTCTGTAGGAGTTGGCCAAAATTACTGAAAACTCTTACAGTGTTTTGCCCTATCAATCCAATGGAAGTGCCCGGCAATTTTGATCTTGATTAACTCCAAAGGAGTTCTCTGTAAATAACCTTCGGTTTTAACCGGAGTAAAGGAGCCAAATGTAAGGCGATACCAACACTGAAGGAGTTACCCAAAATTACTGAAAACTCTTACAGCGTTTTGCCCTATCAATCCAATGGAAGTTTCCGGCAATTTTGACCTTGATCTACTCCAAAGGAGTTCCCTGTAAATAACCTTCGGTTTTAACCGGAGTAAAGGAGCCAAATGTAAGGCGATACCAACACTGAAGGAGTTACCCAAAATTACTGAAAACTCTTACAGCGTTTTGCCCTATCAATCCAATGGAAGTTTCCGGTAATTTTGATCTTGATTAACTCCAAAGGAGTTCTCTGTAAATAACCTTCGGTTTTAACCGGAGTAAAGGAGCCAAATGTAAGGCGATACCAACACTGAAGGAGTTACCCAAAATTACTGAAAACTCTTACAGCGTTTTGCCCTATCAATCCAATGGAAGTTTCCGGCAATTTTGACCTTGATCTACTCCAAAGGAGTTCCCTGTAAATAACCTTCGGTTTTAACCGGAGTAAAGGAGCCAAATGTAAGGCGATACCAACACTGAAGGAGTTACCCAAAATTACTGAAAACTCTTACAGCGTTTTGCCCTTTCAATCCAATGGAAGTTTCCGGTAATTTTGATCTTGATTAACTCCAAAGGAGTTCCCTGTAAATAACCTTCGGTTTTAACCGGAGGAAAGGAGATGAAAGTAAGGCGATAACAACTCTGAAGGAGTTACCCAAAATTACTGAAAACTCTTACAGCGTTTTGCCCTATCAATCCAATGGAAGTTTCCGGCAATTTTGATCTGTATCAACTCCGAAGGAGTTCCTTGTAAATAACCTCGGGTTTTAACCGGAGGAAAGGAGTCAGATATAAGGTGATAGCAACTCTGAAGGAGTTACCCAAAATTACTGAAAACTCTTATAGCGTTTTGCCCTATCAATCCAATGGAAGTTTCCGGTAATTTTGACCTTGATCCACTCCAAAGGAGTTCTCTGTAAATAACCTCTGGTTTTAACCGGAGGAGTGGAGATACATGTAAGGCGATAGCAACTCCGTAGGAGTTGGCCAAAAGTTCAAAAGATATATCGCTCATCCACTTCCACACCATTCTCTTTGAGCAATGCCCTGTATTCATCCTCAAAAGTTACTTTTTTATGGTGCTCCTTTTGATTCTTGATATAATTTACAATCATCTCCTTATCCCGAAAGGTATATGTCAAAGAACAAGACCCTTCCGACCAGGAAACAAATTTTGGATACTTTCCGGATTCTTTCATCCAAAGGTTGGAAGCTGTTTTTATCTCCTTAATAAAGTCCGAAAGAGCAACTGTAGGATGCAAGTCAGATAAAATATGAATATGATTTTCCATCCCGTTAATACGATACAAAACACCTCTTCTTTTGGTGATTATTCCCCAGATATACTTATAAAGAGGTTCTTGTTGATCAAAAGGGATTGTGTTTTCCCTTTTGTAGGTGCAAAACACAATGTGATAAAGTATTTGTCGATAGCTGTTCATAATCTAAAAGTTTCTGGGAAACCCCGACAGGGTTTCCGGGTTTGTACTGTCATGTTTAGCGTCCCCCCCTCACCCCAGTTTGCACTGGGGGTTATTTATGGAAAACGCTTACAGAGTTTTGATATTTATCAACGCCATGGTGGTTTCCGGCAATTCCGATGTGTCTCAACTCCGTGGGAGTTGCCGGTAAATAACCTTCGGTTTTAACCGGAGGAAAGGAGATGAAAGTAAGGCGATACCAACTCTGAAGGAGTTGGCCAAAATTACTGAAAACTCTTACAGCGTTTTGACCTATCAATCCAATGGAAGTGCCCGGCAATTTTGACCTTGATCTACTCCAAAGGAGTTCTCTGTAAATAACCTTCGGTGTTAACCGGAGGAAAGGAGATGAAAGTAAGGCGATACCAACTCTGAAGGAGTTGGCCAAAATTACTGAAAACTCTTACAGCGTTTTGCCCTATCAATCCAATGGAAGTGCCCGGCAATTTTGATCTTGATTAACTCCAAAGGAGTTCTCTGTAAAAAACCTTCGGTTTTAACCGGAGGAAAGGAGATGAAAGTAAGGCGATACCAACACTGAAGGAGTTGGCCAAAATTACTCAAAACTCTTACAGCGTTTTGACCTATCAATCCAATGGAAGTTTCCGGCAATTTTGACTTTGATCTACTCCAAAGGAGTTCCCTGTAAATAACCTTCGGTTTTAACCGGAGGAAAGGAGCCAAATGTAAAGTGATACCAACTCTGTAGGAGTTGGCCAAAAGTTCAAAAGATGTATCGCTCATCATCCAAAAGTATAATGGAAACCCCTTAATGATTCATTATTCGTAAACTGACCGGTTAGTTATAATAAAACTATACCGGTCAGATTGTTGCTGGTCCTTTGATCATCATCACCCGGACTTTAGGTTATAGATCACCTTTAAGCAGTTAACCTGCGACCATGGCGCTGATACTTCTGCTCCAGGGACCCGGTTCACCGCGGGTATTCACCCATCTTAACCAGTAATAGACATTCTTTGCGGCATTCTTCCCTTCGAAGGTTACACTGTAAGGAGAACTGGTATTGGTAGCGAGATAATCCAATTCGCTGGCCTCCAGCGGTGCACTCCCATCAATTTTTGTCCAGATCTCGCAACCATGCACCCCGGCAGGTTTAGCTTTACTCCGGGGAGTCGCCTCATCGGCATAGTTGATAGTATGCTGCAACCTTACTGAAAAATCGACTGTCCCTACAGGACTGGTCGCAGGAACCGGAACAGGTTTGTGGGTACCCTGTTTCACCGTCAATCCCATCCTTTCCCGATCGCTATTCAATACTTTGGTATTATTGGCAAGCCATTGGGCATTAAACTGGCGTAGTGCTTTTTCATAGGAGTCACGGGCATCATCTTTCGATTGAACGTCGGCTCTGGTGCGGTTTTGTTTGTTACTTGCCTTGGCAAAGGCAGTGATCCAGCTTGCTTGTGAAGCTTTTAAAGCAGTAAAATCATCGGCAGAGATATTCCAGCGAGTTAGATTGGGCTCAATAATTTCAGTCAAACTCATCTGCCACAAATTAAATTCTGCATCATTTTGAGGAATAAAATCTGGCATAACTTGCTTTTTTTAAAGAATTTAAAAAATTGAAATGATATTTTCAAATTGCTACCTCCCAAATGGGAGTGGTTGAATCAACCGAAACAAAAGTTTCGTATAAAGAAATCGATAGACAATTTCTTTAAGTAGTGAATTTACTCTTCGGAATAACTGGTTTATTTCGAAGAATAAAGAAAGCACTCCCGAGAATTTTTGAATTATTCTCAGGAATAATTGAGTTATTATAAGGAGTAAATGTTTTATTCCTTGGAATGATTGAATTATTCCCGGGAGTAAATGTTTTATTCCAAGGAAAGATTGTTTCATTCCTTGGAAGTATTGATTTATTCCAAGGAATAAATTTTTATTCCTTGGAATAGCCCGGCTATTCCTGAGCATCGCTAAAAAATGTTTCGGAATAAATCGCTGATTTAATGTAAGAAATGGTAATACGTACGGCGAAGGGGGAATTTCCGGGGTAAAACCAGGGATAAAGTTGCGATGGTCCGTAATTTTGTATATGAGAACCTGAAACACAGATAAAGGATTTAATATTTAATTATGATTAAACCTCTTCTTTACAAAACTTATGAATTAACTTCGGATTCGAACTTCAAAAAGAACCGCTGTCAATCCATGAATAAAATTACAGAAAAAATTTGAAAAAAAGAAATGGGGGAATAATTTTTCTTAAAATTATTTGAATATTCCAAAATCTGAAATGATAACCTTTCTGAATAAATCTGATAATTTCATTCTTCTCAAATAAGATATTTTCATTTTAAAATTCAATTAAAATAATATGTTAATATTCATGCCTTAAATGGAAATAAAAAAATTGGAAATCAGGCTTCATTCATTATTTACTCAGATTTGTATTTGTTGTAATTGTAATTTCTGTTTTTATAACTAAATATCAAAACTATAGACGTCATGCATTTAAGATAATATATTTGATTATTTTATTGTGTCAATAATTTAAATCTTCTATTGAAGGGTACATATTCCGGAGCATACCCACCCACTTTAGAATAGAAACATTTCAGTTTTAAATTGAAAGTAGACCATTCAAAACCACGTTTTTCATTTCCGTTTGCCCCAAAAGCAGGCTTCAAACAGGATGAAAACACAAAAATCTGTTACAAAACAATCCAAATTCCGGAGCATACCCGGTCAATCGGACCTTTTTCCGGAGCATACCCGTTCACCCTATTTTGGGAGGTCGGAAAATATCACTTTTCCGGAGCATGTCCGTTCACTTTATGGGTTTAGTAGTTTTGTTATTAGTACTTTCCGGAACATGCCCATTCACGGATTGAGATTTTTCCTTTTCCGGAGCATATCCGTTCACTTCAATGTTCACCCGTACCTTTGCAGCTTAAAAATCGCCCAACAAAACAAAGGTACTATGGCAGGAAAATCAACAAGTATGAGTAAAATAAAACAAGTTCTCCAATTGAGCGAGAACGGCGTGTCGAACCGTCAAATCGCCAGGGATTTGGATATAAACAAAGAGACTGTAAATAATTATGTTCGGTTCTTTGGGGGTGATCCATTGTCGCTCAAAGAGGTATTAAAAATGGAAGATCCGGAACTTGAGGCCCGCTTCAGGGCTGGGAATCCGGCATATACGGATTACCGTCATCAGACGTTTTTGGATGAGTTGACAGACTTTAAGACCTCCTTAGGACATAAGCATGTGACGCGTTTTTTGGTGTGGCAGGATTACATAGCCAGGCATCCTGACGGTTATCGTAAGTCACAGTTTTTCCATCACTTAAAACAACAATTAGCAGCCACTGCGCCTACTACCGTGTTGAGTGATACATATGTACCTGGCGAGAAATTATTTGTCGATTTTGCTGGAGATACGTTGGAATATGCAAATACAGAAACAGGAGAAATGATTAAAGTACAGGTATTTGTGGCATGTTTACCTTACACGGATTATGCCTTTGCTTTGTGTATTCCCTCACAAAGAGTAGAAGATTTTCTATATGCTATTTCCAAGTGTATGGAAGCCATAGGAGGTGTACCTAAGATTTTGGTAACAGACAACCTTAAGTCGGCTGTAATTAAGGCGGATAAGTATGAGCCAACGTTGAACAAAGCGTTGGAAGATATGGGCAATCATTATCGTTTTGTAACCATCCCTTGCCGCCCTTATTCTCCTACACACAAGGCATTGGTAGAGAACCAGGTGAAGATTATTTACAGGCGGGTATATGCCCGCCTTCGCAACACGACCTTTTATTCATTGGAGGATTTAAACGAGGCAGTATCGCAGAAAATGCTTGAACACAATCAGACACGGATGCAGCAACGGCCTTATAGTCGTGAAGAACAATTCTTTGCCGTTGAAAAGAATACGCTGTCACCTTTGCCCGAACAACTTTATGAAATGAAACTTACGTGCGATTTACAGGTTCGCAATGATGGATTCGTTTATTTGGCGCGTGACAAACACTACTACTCGGTTCCATTTGTCCACATTGGAAAGCGTAGCCATGTTATTTACACCCGCACATTGGTGAAAATCTTTGTAAATAATGAATTAGTGGCTACACATGAGCGCCACTTAGGCTTTGGGCATACGCACAAAAAAGAACATCTGGCATCCAATTCCAACGCCATTTTGAGCCGTTCTGCTGAGTATTATCAAGAAAAAGCGGATAAGCATAGTACTGTATTCAGGCAGCTTGTATCAGACATGTTTCTGGATTTGGAACAACGGCAGATTCCCCCCGAGTTCAAATACAAAACCTGTGATTATATGCTTTCGATAGGCAGAAAAACATCAATAGCCGATTTTGAACAAGCCTGCCAGATCGCTATCCAAAACAGGTCATACTCGGGCAAGTTTTTACAAAATGTGATCAGCAATCTCAAGATGGCTAAATTACAAGATGAAAGCAAGAACCGCATTAATCCACAGCCAACTAATCATGAAAATATGCGGGGAAACTCTTATTATAAATAACCATTTTAATAAAACATTGTATGCAAGAAGAAATTGAAAAATCGCTTCACAAGCTTAAGCTTCCCGGGATGGCAGATTGCTGGACATCCCTTTGTGAGACACGCAGAGCCGACAAACTCTCACTCAGAGATGGACTGCAACTTATGTTGCAAACCGAACAAGACACCCGAAAAACAAACCGTATTGCCCGACTACTCAAAGAAGCTGTGTTTCCATATCCGGCTTCGCTTGAGGAGCTTGATTATAATACCGCCAGAGGTGTTGACGCAACGACAGTGGCGCAGTTGGGTACGTGTGAATTTGTTCGTAATGGACAAACAATCGTGATTAACGGACCTACCGGAACAGGAAAAACCTATTTGGCCGTTGCACTGGGTGATAGGGCATGCAGGCTGGGATTTAATGTCGTGTTCTTCAACATGCAAAAGTTATTGGATCGAATCAAACTCGAACGATTGCAGGGACAGGAAATCCGATTCCTGGAAAAACTCTCACGCGTGGATATGTTAATCATAGATGACTTTGGTATGAAAGCATTACAAGGACAACAACAAAATGATTTTGAGCAAATTGTTGACGACAGATATCGGAGAAAAGCATTGATAATATCCAGTCAGCTTCCAGTCAATGATTGGTATGCTGTTATTGGTAATGAGCTGATTGCTGAAGCCTGTTTAGACAGAATCGTTCATAAATCAGTGCGTTTTCAATTAACCGGAGAAAGTTTACGCAAAAAATATTAATGTTACATTTGCCTAATCGTTTTTGAACAAACAGTGAACGGACATCACCGGAAAACGTGAACGGGTATCACCGGAATATGTAATTGAAGGGCAAACCGCACGTTTACAAGTTATGATTATTTACATATAAAATATATAAATTTTATCTATATTATTGCATCTATTAATAATTTAAAATGAAGCTTTAATTAAAATATTGAAATAATTTAACTTTTTTGACTTCCTCAAATCTATCTAAAAAATAAATATATGCCTAAATCCAACATGATTTCCCTTAGGAGTGAGAGCGAATATAAATGTATTGATTTAGATGATCTGGTTTCTGTTTGTGTTGATGATTATTTATCAACTTTTCATTGCAAAAAAGGTCAGAAATTCAGTTGTACAAAATCACTAAAGGAAGTCGCATCTAATTTGCCAATAAATTTTTTCAGAATAAATCGTAATTGTATTGTGAATGTTCTTGCTTTAGATACCCTTAATATTCATAATAGGACAGTTTTACTTTCTAATTCTTCGAAATTTATGGTTTCACATCGAAGGATAAAGCAACTACTGCTTTTGATTGCAATTTTAAATATCACACGTATTATTAATTAGTTATCTTAACATGTTTTAAAGCAAACAATATCTATTTAAAAAATTGATTTTGAAATATTATTCTTTTGAGTTCTTTAATTGATTATCAATGATAAGCATGAAAATTAGTAATAAAGAAAATCGAATTCAGCGCATCATCAATGTCCTACTTCTAAATGCCAGTTTTATCGATAATCTGGGTTTAATGCACGGTAAAATGGGAATTGCCATTTACTTCTTTCATTTGGCAAGAGAAACCAAAAATCAGATTTATGAAGATTATGCCGGTGAACTGATTGACGAAATTTATGAAGAAATCACGATCAACACACCCTTGGATTTCGAGAATGGCCTGGCTGGAATAGGATGGGGCATTGAATACCTGGTGCAAAACGGTTTTATCGAAGCAGATACCAATAACGTACTCGAAGATTTCGACAGCAGGTTGCAGCCATCCCAAGACCAATTTCAGGAAATCGGATTGTTGAAAGGCCTTATTGGCTTGGGCACTTATTACCTGAAGCGCATACAAAAGCCCGCTTCGACTGATGAAGAAGTTTCAACCCTTATAAACAAGCAAATGTTGATCCACCTTATCGATGAACTGGAGCTGAGAATTGAAAACGAGGGGATAATGAATCTAATAAATGGTAGCGATACTTTTACCCTGACCTGGGATTATCCGGTTTTGATTGCATTTTTAACTGAAGTACACCAATTAAACTTGTTCAATTTTAAAGTTGGCCGTATACTGCAAAAAACTATTGATCCATTATTTCAACAAACTAATCTCCCTAAACTACAAAGCAAACGTTTATTGCTGGCTTTGGCCATCGAAAAAATAAAGAATTGTAAAATAGAACGATGGCAGGATGGCTCAATTGATGAGTTAATTCAAAATCTACTGAACGGAATAGACAGGGAGGCCATTTCCAATGAGTTGATTACTAACTCCGCATTTATGCAAAACGGCACAAGTGGTATTGCATGGATCTACAAACAATTATTTAAGTTGACAGGAAATGAATATTACCAAACAGAAGTTTTTTATTGGTTTGCCCAAAATTTTGAATCCTATGAAACAAAACAAGGTTACGCCGGTTATAATGTGGCAAAAGAAAAAGAGGACGAAGCGTTTGGAATCTTGAATGGATTAGCCGGAATAAATCTGATAAAATTATGAAAACAATAAACTGGATCATCCTAAGGAGCAAAGACCGCGGAACAGATTATGGTGTTGGCACTTTTATCAAACAACTTTCTGAAGGCCTTTCACATCAAATGAATATTGAAGTTTTTGTGTTAGAGATTGGTAATGATTCTTTAAGAGAATTTGTAATTGAAAAGAAAGCTGATGTAACTTATTTTAAGTTTCCAGCAAGCAATTATTTGAAGGATGTGGATACCATTACACGGAACTCTAAATTTGCCAAAAGTATTGTTCGTGTGGTAATGTCTTTTTTGCCTGAGAAACGAAAAAATGTTGTCCATCTGAATTTCGTTTTTCAGTACTTCATCGGAAATGAATTTAAAAAGGCAATTGATTGCACTGTAATATTCACACAACATCTTTTTATTCTTGAGTCAGATATAACCGCAGGCTCATTTGATTTGGAGAATCAAACTTATTCGTTGTCCGATTACATAATTGCAGTTACCAATCATGGAAAGAATCATTTAATTAATCAGGGAATAAACAAAGAAAAAATTACCACCATCTATAATGGAATTGATGAGAAGCTATTTTTGAAAAGCAATGGACCAAATGTAAGACGGAAATATGGTATTGGAGAGAATGACCGACTTGTGCTGTACAGTGGCAGGATTGATGCAATAAAGGGGTTAAAATACCTTACCCAATCATTTTTTTTGTTGTTGAAAAGAATACCCGATTGCAGGTTGGTCATAGCTGGAAATGGAAATTTTGAGGAATTGATCCGGGATTCCAATGTATTTTCATCAAACATTAATTTTTTAGGATTTATTCCCTTTGAAGATATTATTGCCTTATATAGAACAGCATCTATCGGCGTTATCCCTTCACTTGAAGAACATTGTAGCTATGTTGCTCTCGAAATGATACATGCCGGACTACCAGCGGTTGCCTCAAACCTTGGTGGATTAAAAGAAATTTTTGTTCATGATGAAAATGCCTTTCTTGCTGAAACAATAGTTGATAAAACCAATAGGTATGGTATTGCTCCTAAAGTAGAAGAATTGGAAAATTATATGTATAATTTATTAAGCGATGAATCTTTGCGAACAAAGTTCTCAATTAATGCAAAGGACAGGGCAATCAGCATATTTTCTGCTGAGACTATGATAGAAAATTATTTACAAATTATTAAAAATTAAAACCAAAATGCACAGGAATAAAGAAGTTAATATAATATCTATACTGCAAAAAACAATTGAAATTTTTAAAATAAAGTAGCCTGTACGCCAACGGTTTATGTACAGGTATATAAATCCCCTGCCCAGATCGGTTGCAAAGACATTGAATCTATATTCATGATATTAAAAATTAATAGGGGAAAACAAAAGGCAGAAAGCCAGTGCCAATAGCCATTAGCTGCTTCCTGCCCGCCTCTTCAATTAACAAGAAAGGAGGTAATGTGACAAAGATAAACATTTGATTTGAAAAGGGATTATAAATTCCGGCCTTTGAAATGATAGATTGGGCACACAACAAAAATTTGATTTTATAAACTAAAATTAAAAAGTAATGAAAAAAATTGAAAAACTTAGGATAAATTCTCCTAAAATCATTGACAATGGATTATCAAAAAAACAACTTTCCGACATGAATCTTGTCGCTCTTGTAGGTGGCTATGGAGGTTGTGTATCAAATCAATGTGGTGCTGATGCTTGTGCAGGATGGGTTTGTGGTGGTGACGCTTGTGCAGGAAATGCTTGTGGTGGCGACGCTTGTGGGGTTGCTACATGTGGAGGTAATCTTTGTGGAGCTAATGCTTGTGGAGTTGAACTTTGTCCCATTGATGCATGTCCAGTTGACGCTTGTTGGCCTGCGGATTTATTTGTTGCTGGTCGATGATAAATTGCAACTGTATAGCTTAGCGAGTATTCAAAAGCCAAATAATTGAAACTTTGGAATTATTAGTGTGCTATGTAGTTTTGCAAAGTCAATTTTAAATTTTTATTTACTATTATCGCATAGCTGTATTTTTACAGCTATGCGATACCTAATAATTTTCAAAATGGAGTGGAGTATTTATAATTATTTGTATTATTCAAAGAGAGCTAAGGCTAATTTATTATATAGTTCATTATCAAATATGCTGGTTGAATTAGATAAAGAAGACTATAATACAATTTTAAAAATAAAAGCTAATCCCGATTATATTGACCCAAAGGATGATCAATATAAATTTTTATTTGACGGGTGCTTTTTGGTTGAGTCGAATGACAGTGAAATCAATAAAATGATGTTAACAACATTTTCTAAGCGATTTAATTCTAGTTCATTAACTTTAACTATTGCACCTACGCGTGCTTGTAATTTCAATTGTCCATATTGTTATGAAAAAGACAGAGCCGATAAAAGTATGTCTCAAAAAGTACAAGATGGTATTTTAGAATTTGTAGAGACTAAATATAGCACTATTAATTCCTTAGGGGTAGTTTGGTATGGAGGAGAACCTACATTGGATATTAATATTGTTAAATATTTGTCAGCCGAATTACAAAAACGAGTAAAAAACTACAGTGCTTATATGGTTACAAACGGTTTCCTTTTGGATAAGCTGATTGATTCAATTGCAGAACTCAAAATTACAGGATTACAAATCACTTTAGATGGCACTTGCGAAACACACAATCGTACAAGACACTTAAAAAATGGGAAAGGAACCTTTGATAAAATTTTATCTAATATCAATACCTTATTAAACAAACATAGTAATATAAATGTATCTATAAGAATGAATATAAGTGCAGAGAATTCGAATCAATACGTTCCTTTATATCATACTTTACGTGAGAGATTTGGTCAAAAAGTTCATCTATATCCTGCATTTGTTCGTGATTATGGAAGTGGATGCCAGGCAGGGAGTTGTTTTGAAGATAACACCCAAAAAGCAAGTTTTTTTAAAAAAATATTTAATGAACACGGAATATATACAAAAGATATTTATCCGCACAGAGCACTAAAAGGTTGTATGATTCAACAAATGAATTCTTTTGTGGTAGGACCTGAAGGAGAGTTATATAAATGTTGGCATCATTTAGGAGAATCTGAAAAATCAGTTGGATCTATCTTTGGCTCACAGACAATTACGAATTATCCATTATTATCGGATGTGATGATAACAGGAGATGTCTTACTGGACAATAAATGCAAATCTTGTATTTTGTTCCCGTGCTGCTCTGGCGGATGTATGGAAGAAAAAAACAGAAGTAAAGACTATTGTATTCCGGCAAAATCAAGCTTAGAAGATTTTATTGATATACACTATGCAGCGAAAGTCAATGCCAACAACGCACCTAAATAGTTTAGGATGTAAAAAATTAACAAATGATGAAATGTTTCAGTCATACTCTTTAACTTTAGAATAATTTTAAATTATGAAAAAACTTGAAAAACTCAGGATTAATTCTCCTAAAATCATTGAAAAGGGATTATCTAAAAACAACTATCTGATATGGATCTGATACATCTGGTAGGTGGTTATTGTAACATTGATATTTGTCATGCAGATTCTTGTACTTTTGACGAATGTTCTGGAGATTTTTGTTCAGATTGTGGTATTAATTGTCCGACTCACACTCCATGTCCTGACTTTCCGTTGGCGGGTGAATGATGATGAATTGTTACTGCATTAAGAAAGTTTGAACTGTTTTTAAAAGGATCAATACAAAAAGTTTGGAATCTTCCCATTCATGGAATTTCAATAATTGATAAATGTGAATGTAATCGTAGACACAAAGACAATAAGACTCAAAGTTTCACTAAGTATTAATTTTCTTTGTGAACCTTTGAGACTCGGAGACTTAGTGGCCTTGCCCTAAATGTCTGAACAATCTCCGAAATTTTAAGCTTGATCCCTTTTTAAAGCTAATATGTTCTTATATATTTTACAATGAAGTGGAGTATTAAATAGTTTAGATATAAAAAAATAGCAAATTATGAATCGGTTTAGTCATGTTTTTCTCATTTTATTTTCAGTTATAGGTATTGGAATATTCTGTTTGCCACCATTATACGGTCAAATTTCTGGTCACAAAAGCTACTCAAATCCAAGTATTGAAAAATCCGATGCTTATGTCGAGGGGAATATGTATCAAAAGGATTTTCTTCTTTTTATTAGTGTACTTCAAGATTGCCATCCGGCCTTTGCCCGTGTATCTGATTATCCATTCAACATTGACAGCATAAAGCAAAAAGGTTATAAATGGGCAGGAGAGTGTCACTCAATAAAAGAATTATGGGTCTATATACAAACAATTACAACGCTATTAAAAGACGGGCACACGACTTTGATGCCTGAAATTTATGCTAATATTATATATCCAGTTATGTATTTTATAGATGACCAAGACACATATGTGATTGGCATAAATAATGAGTACAAATCTTCTTTAGGAAAACAAATTTCAAAAATTAATGGGTATCCAGCAAATGATGTTATTAATTCCTTTAAACAATTGATAAGCAGTGATAATGAGATTTATTTTAAAAATAAAGTAGTTGATTTTATGCAATTGTATTCTATATGGCAATACACTCCATATTGTTTGCCGGACTCATCATTGCTGCTCACATTTACCGATGCGACAAGTACTACGATAAAGCCAATAACTAAAAGTAAAATAAATATCGTTTCACAGCAACCTCAAGCTAAACATGAATCTATTAGGGGTAATAATAGAATCCCCTTTCATTATACCTTGATTCATAAAAAGGATATTTGTTATTTCCAATTCAATTCATGTATAGATCAAAGTTCATTACGAGAACAATATCTGTCAAGTAACCCTAATATAACAGAAAATGATTTGAAAAAAAATATATCTCGATATCCAAGATTTGATATGTTTCTAACCCAAATGTTTGACTCAATACGAGCGAATAAAATTGGCACCTTGGTCATTGATGTCAGAAACAATACCGGAGGTAACAGCAAATTATGTGATGAATTGCTCTCGTGGTTAAAACCTGAAAAAGAAACAACTGTTACTAATTCTTATATACGTTTTTCTGAATTGTGGAAACAACATTATCCTATATTAGCGGACGAATATGAGCATGTCTTCGCAGAGATGCGCAAACCTCTTGAAATGGGGAAATTATACAATAGTTACACATTACCTAACCTGTCCGAGTCATCACAAGAGAAAAAATCGAATGAATATTTTCTGATGAATAAAGATGAAAGTCGTATTTTTAAAGGTAATGTTATTTTTATACAAAATTCAAAAACATTTAGTAGTGCCGGAATGTTAATTACGGCCGCAATTGATAACAACATCGGAGTAGTCATTGGAGATAAAAGCTCATATAGACCATGTAATTATGGCGATATCCTTGCTTGGGAATTGCCTAATACAAAGATTAAAGGCTTTGTGAGTCATAAAATATTTAAAAGGCTGAATATTGCTAAATGCAACGAAGACTATTTATTGCCAACTGTATATTTACACCCTAGTTGGAAGGATGTTGTAGAAGCTAAAGATGTTTATTGGGAATGGGTTTTAAAAAATTACATGAAAATACATTGATATGTATACTTAAATTTAAACCAATAAACATTCTTATTCCTATATAATGAGATACTTTTTAAAACTCAAAATAATTAAAAAATGAAATACAAGTTATCGAATAAGCCTTTGATTTTAGGGATGATAATGATTTTCTTCCTTGTTTTCATATTTAAAAATCAATTTCCTGAGAAATATTCAAAATATTTGAGCTTTACAACTCGCATTGGAGTGAATACCCATAATATTTCCAATAAATGGCATTATAAATTCCATTCATTGGATGGCAGAGTGCAAGGACGATTTACTGCAAAAAACGATAGTGCCAAACTTATTTATTCAAGCAATATTGAGAACGGGTCTATTGTTTTCCAACTATATGACCATGCAGACAGTCTTATTGCCACATTCCCAGCCAGCAGTACTATTGATACACTTATAGGCATTTTTGAAAAAGGAGAAAAATATAAAATTCGAGCAACTGCAACAAATGCCAAGGGACGTTTTGATTTTAAGATGGAATAAACCCAATTTATAGACACATTTGACCAATATTGGGGCTATCTATATAATTATGGACACTTTTTCACAATGTGTGTAATTATTTTGAATGACTTCCAAACATCAAAAGAAATTACTAATCAATATCAATGTTTATAAAGTATTATGTCCAAATTTCCACATTATAAGCAGCTTGATGCTATGGACTGCGGTCCCACCTGTCTTCGGATGGTGGCCAAACACTATGGAAAAACATATTCGTTGCAATTCTTGCGCAATCGTTCATACATTACCCATGAAGGTGTTTCAATGCTCGGTATCAGCGATGCAGCAGAGAGTATTGGTTTGAGAACAAAAGGTTATTGTCTTACATGGGAGCAGCTTCGCGATGAAGTCCCTTTCCCCTGTATTATTCATTGGAATCAAATACATTTTGTGGTTGTTTACGATATCAAAAAATACCTCTCCAAAAACAAAGGGACAGGGGGGGAGATAATCTTTATTGCCGACCCAGCCATCGGATTATTAACTTACACCAAAGAGGAGTTCCTTAAATACTGGATCAGCACCAAAAAGGAAGGGACTAAAGAGGGTACGACGCTGTTGCTTGAACCAACCCCCGATTTCTACAACCAGGAAGATGAGCAAAAAGGGAGGCTGAAATTTATGTACCTTTTGGGATATTTGCGCCCCTACCGGAAGTTTATGATACAACTGGGACTCGGAATGCTTACTGGGAGTATTGTCAGCATGATTTTCCCGTTCCTGACCCAGTCAATCGTTGACTATGGGATTGGCAACAGTGATATAGCCTTTGTAGGCATGGTCCTTTTTGCCCAAATGTTACTTACCCTTGGGCAAACAGCCAACGGAATGATTCGTAGCTGGATTATGCTTCACGTCACTTCACGTGTAAGCATTTCGCTGATCTCCGATTTCCTAATCAAGTTGATGAAGCTGCCCATGTCCTTTTTCGATTCCAAAATGATCGGTGATATTATGCAGCGGATAGATGACCATAGCCGCATCCAGACTTTTCTGACAAGTTCACTAATTAATATTGTTTTTGCCGTGATTACCCTCGTGGTCTACACCATTATTATGGCCTCGTACCATATCGGCATTTTGGGCGTCTTTTTTGTGGGCAGTGCTTTCTATATCGGTTGGGTCTTGCTATTTATGAAAAAGCGCCGGGAACTTGATTATAAACGTTTCCAGCAGTCGGCTGCCAATCAAAGTAATGTGGTACAGCTAATTTCGGGCATGCAGGAGATTAAGCTCAATGGCTGTGAAAAGCAAAAACGCTGGGAATGGGAGCGTATCCAGGCGCGTTTGTATAAAGTCAGTGTAAAGGGGCTGATGCTAAGCCAAAACCAACAGATCGGGGCCTCGTTTATCAACCAGGCCAAAGATATTTTTATCTCCTTTCTTTCGGCCAAAGCCGTGATTACAGGGGACATGACCCTCGGCATGATGATGGCTGTACAATACATTATTGGTCAGCTAAATGCGCCTATTAATCAGTTTATCGGCTTTATCCAGTCTGCACAGGACGCCAAAATTAGTTTGGAGCGTCTGGGCGAAATACATGACAAAGACAATGAAGAAAACACGGAAGACAACAAAATAAAAGAAATACCTGCCCGGAAAGCCATTGAAATTAAAAACCTTACATTCCATTATGAAGGGCCACATTCTCCAAAAGTATTGAAGAAAATTACCCTTGAAATCCCTGCAAATAAAGTTACTGCCATAGTTGGAACCAGTGGAAGTGGAAAAACCACATTGATGAAACTTTTATTAGGTTTTTACAAAATCAGCAAAGGCGAAATCAGGCTTAATGATATTAATTTAGAGAATTATAGTCCGAACCAATGGCGTAAAAGGTGTGGAGTTGTGATGCAAGAAGGTTTTATTTTCTCGGACTCTATCGCAAATAATGTGGGAATAATGGATGAAATGCCTGATCATGAAAAAATTGAAAAAGCAGTCACGACAGCCAATATCAAGGACTTTATTGATGCATTACCGTTAGGTTATGAAACAAAAATTGGGAACGATGGACATGGACTTAGTACAGGACAAAAACAAAGAATTCTGATTGCACGGGCTGTGTATAAAAATCCGGATTACCTGTTTTTCGATGAGGCGACAAATGCGTTGGATGCCAAGAACGAACGGGTAATTATGGATAACCTTGAACAGTTTTTTAAAGGCCGGACAGTCGTTGTAGTCGCGCACCGTCTGAGCACGGTAAAAAAAGCTGATCAGATTGTAGTGCTTGAAAAGGGGGAGATTGCAGAAAAAGGGACTCACCTTGAACTGGTCGATAAAAAGGGAGTTTATTACCACTTGGTGAAGGACCAATTGGAACTTGGAAATTAGCTATGAATGAAATAAATAAAACAGAAGTACATAGCGAAGAAATACAGGAGCTCATGGGATTTATACCCATTGGAGTAATTAGATGGGGGTTAACGGTGCTATTCACAATCCTAATGGGCATCATTGTCGGAAGTTTTTTCTTCAGATCTCCTGAGATCATTATTGCACCTATGGTTTTGACTACAAAAAATCCTCCGGTTGCATTGTTAAGCAAATCCACAGGAAAAATCGACCGGTTGTTTGTTCAAGATGGAAAGCAAATAGATGTGGGGACAGTGGTAGCTTTAATCAATAGTCCGACTAAGTACTTGGATTACTTGTTGCTGAAAAAAGGTTTTTTTTTAAGTTCAGGTATCACTTCATGGGACGAGCAAGTGCTTAAAATCGAATTGCCGGAACAGCTTACATTGGGAGAATTACAATCAAGTTACTCCTCATTTATAAAAAACAGGAATAACTTCCGACATTACCTGAATCAAAATTTGATTCCGCAAAAAATTGAACTGTTGAAGAAACAAATTGCTAAACAGAAAGAGTATTACCAAACACAGTTAAGGCAAGGCGATATACAAACCAAAGATTTACGTTTATCGGAGAGATCCTTCTTACGTGATTCTCTTTTATTCAAAAAGCAAACAATAAGCGAAAGTGATTATGAAAAAGCTCGACAAATCTTATTGGCAAAAAAGTCAACTTCCATTAGTTTCGAAGCTTCACTAAAAAATTCCGAATCATCCGTTCTTCAAATGCAGGGAAGCAATGTGGAATTACAAATGCAGTATGAAAAAGAATTAGCCCAATTCAGACTCGATCTTGACGAATCAAAACAAAATCTAGAAAATCTCGTACATCAATGGGAACAAAAATATCTGGTAGAAAGTCCGATCAACGGACGAATTACTTATACTTCCGTTTGGAGCGAAAATCAGGAAGTAAAATCAGGGGATCTGATTGGTACCGTTATTCCTCTTGGTGAATCAACCATTATTGCAAAAGCGATTATCCCAGCAGCCGGATTTGGGAAAGTGGAGATTGGACAAAAAGTAAATATCAAACTGGCCGGCTTTCCGTATATGGAATTCGGGATGCTGAAAGGTCAAATTCGATCAGTCTCGCTGGTACCCGATACAAAAGGATATGTGGCTGAAATCGAACTTGCAAAAGGAATGACCTCTACATATAAGGAGAAGTTGAAGTTTATTCAACAGATGGATGGTGCCGCAGAGATTATAACAAAAGATTTTAGGTTGATTTATCGTTTTATTAATCCATTAAAGGCATTATTTGACAATTGATTATATAAACAATTCCAATTAATATTGAGTGTTGGAAACTTTAAAAAAATCATTTTGAAAAATAGTACAAAATTGGTATAAACTGAATGCAATTTGGCGCATACCCAATTATTTTAACTCATTCATTTATTGCTATGTATTGTAATATTAGTGTGGTTTATTCTTCTCATTTGGGCGAAATTGACGATCAAAAATTTGAAAATATGCTGAATGAAACATCAGGATTATCAATCGACCAACTTGAAATTTTACGATTCGAGAATTTTAATCAATTTTCATTAACAGAAGTTTACAATATCGGAATGAAAGAATCGAAATATCCTATTGTTCTATTTATACATAACGATACAAGGTTTGTAAAAGAAGGATGGGGAACGGTTCTGCTTGACAAATTTAATACGAGCGATTATGGAATATTAGGATTGGCTGGTACAAATAAAATAATGAAAGATCAACAAGGTAGACGGTTTAGTGATGGAGAATATACTTATGCAGGTTTTGTTTATCATCCTGATGGTTTGGGAGGCATGGAGGAGGCTTGGCAAAGTAATAAACTAAGTTTTATTGTACCTGCTGTTGCAATTGATGGCGTTTTCATGGCTGTAGCAAAGGAAAGAACGGTTATGGGGTTTGACGAAGATTTTAAAAGTTTTCATTTTTACGATATTTCCTTCTGTATCCGGAACTATGAAGAAGGAGTTAAGATTGGTATTATTTCAGATTTTAGTATCGCTTTATATCATAATTCAAAAGGTGACTTTGGTGCAGAATGGAATAAAAATCGGTTGCTATTCATAAGTAAATACAAAGACAGCTATTCAGTGCCCATATTAATGGATATTCCGGCGAACAGGTTTGAAATTGAAAATTTTCCTGAACAGAACAGAATTCATGTTATTATACCAACTAAAAATAAGATTGATCTTTTATTCCAATGTTTAGAATCGATATTTGAAAAAACTGTTTATCCTTATTTTGATGTTTGGATTGCTGATACCGGTTCAAATATTGAAAGTAAAGAATTAATGAATGAAAGAGTTGATGAATTAAATGAAAGGTGCAAAAAGAAATACGGTACTTTAACAGAAATGGGCTTTAATTATTTCAATTTGATTGAGTTTGATTATTATCATTATTCAAAGGTAAACAACGAAGTGGTAAAAATGCTCGAAAGCTCTCGTTTTGTAAAAAAAACTGATTTCTTATTGTTTTGCAATAATGATATTCAGCTTCTGAATGATTGCATTAGCGGTTGTATTTGCACATATTATAATCATAATGACCTAAAAATTGGAACAATAGGTATACGTCTGCATTTTGGAGATAACCTTGTTCAACATTGTGGGATGGAGTTTTTAAAATCTAATAACTATGTTTATATAACTCATAAGCATTATAAATCAGCCTATAGGTATATCACCAACACTGAAAGATGTATTGGTAATACAGGTGCATTTATGTTTACTCCTTACCGTGTTTTTAAAGACTCAGGGATGTTCAATGAAAAATATATTGAAGTTTACCAGGATGTTGAATATAATTTAACATGCATCGTTAAAGGTTATACGAATTTATTTGCAGGTAATTTAGTTGCATATCACTATGAATCTCAAACAAGAAATGATGATGCAAATAAAAACTACAATAGTAATAATGATTCTAGAAATACGTTTTTTCCATTTGTTATAAGGAATTACCGTCATTTCCAAAAATATTTCAGCAGGCCTATAAATATTCAAATAGTATAAATTAATCCTTCTATGATCAAATACAATAATATTATTTGTAGCATTGTAAAAGACGAAACTCCTTACCTTGAAGAATGGATTGAACACCATTTAAATATAGGTGTTCAGTATTTTGTTATTTACGATAATAATAGCGTTGTTCCAGTAAGACAAACCCTGACAAAATATATTAAACATGGATTGGTTGATGTTACGGATTGTCCTATTGTAAATGAAGCTCAGATAAAGGCATATAATAATTGCCTGTACCAGATGCATAACACAGCGCAATGGATTATTTATATTGACGCCGATGAGTTTATTATACTAAACAAACATAGGCATATAAATGAATTATTAAAGGAATACGACTCGTTTGGTGGTTTGTGTTTAAACTGGGAGCTGCATACTGCCAGCGGACATCTGGAGAAGCCAGATGTGCCGGTAATGAAAGCTTACAGAGAGTATCTACCACACTTAAATGAAATTAACAAACATGTAAAAACAATTCTGCAACCGCGATTTACGCTTGCATTGTCTAATCCGCATTGTGCCATCTATGAGAAAGGATATTACGCAGTAAATGAAAACTATACACGCGTTTCGTCTGCTTTTTCGGATTTCAGCAATGAAATTGCACAGATCAATCATTACTATACAAAAAGTTATGAAGAATGGATAACTAAGATTAAACGAGGTAGGAGTGATACCAATCATACCCGAAAAATAAGTGAATTTTGGGATTGTAACCCAAATATGCTGCACCTGAAGGATGAAGTAGAAAGGAAATACAAAAATGTCATTGAGAACTATGAGAATCACCAAAAAATTAGATTTGTGCTTTCAAATCTTTCTGATTGGAGACCATTGCTTACAGGTATTGAAAAACAAAAAATAGAGGGTTATCTGAAACGAATTGAAAGGATTGTAACCCAGAACTATGCCGATACTGAAATTTTAGGATTATTTGCTGGCCAGTCGGGTATTTCTTTGTATCTATTTAACTATTTTAAATTAACCAATAATACCATTTTTGAAGATTTGGCTTACAAAATCCTCGAAAATATAGCCAATAAAATTAAAGAAGCTTGCAGTAACTATTCTTTAGTCAGTGGGCTATGTGGAATTGGTTGGTTCATAGAGTATCTGGCACAAAATCAATTTATCGAAAATAACACAAATGAGGTGTTATCTGATATTGACGATCTTTTTAAAAATTCCATATATAATTTGTTGGATTTTAGTTTAGCCAATGGGATGATAAGTTATGGTATGTATTTCTTATCAAGGATCACGAATCCTGATAATATTAGTATTGCACAAAAAGAGATATTGGTTTACATAGTAAATTACTTGAATTGCTTCTTACCTGAAGAAATTTCAGACGCAAATGAACCTGAAAATTTAACTTTGCAGCAAGGATATCTGGCGGTTATTCCCTTTTTTTGCCACTTGCACAAAGCCAATATTCACAATTTCGCAGTTTTGCGTATCTTGGAGAAATATGTGAAGTTTATATTAAAATCTGAAAAGCAGCAAAATACGGCCTTGCGTTTTCCAAATCAGGTTTATAAAGGGACATGCTTTCTTCAATGGGACTGCGGTGATCTTGCAGTTGCAAATGTATTGTTACAAGCTGCTAAAATTTCCAACAATAAAGAATGGGAAAGCAAGGCGCTGGAGATTGCACTTCGAACAACTTTGGTAAAAGAAATAGAAAGCCCTGCTATGTTGACTATAAATGGGACTGCAGGGATAACTCACTTATATAACCGACTATACCAGCATTACCATTTGCCGGAATTAAAAGAAGCGGCTATTTACTGGTTAGATAAAACACTGGGTATTCTTGAAACTCAAAAGAACGTTCCCACTGAGAATGGATTAATAAATGGTCTGGCGGGTACCGGTCTCGTACTTATGGCTGTTATATCTGAAACAGAACCAACATGGGATTCTGCATTGTTAATAAATTAAAATTGGATATATTAATCCACCAATCATTTTTTGGGGGATATCTACTACCTTCCATCAATGTTTGAACAACTCCTCAATCACCCTTCCGGTCATTGAAGAGGGGGGAGCAATACCCAGAAAAGCGGCAACTGTGGGGGCGACATCTGTGGCGCTTGTTTTTCGCATCGTAGTCCCCTTTGTGATTCCGGCGCCATACCATACCAACGGAACCTGATTGTTGTCGGTATAATCGAGGGGATTAAACTTATCCTTTGGTTGCCAGCCATCTTCGTACCTGATCAGCACATCACCTGATCGTTTAATATGAAAATTATTCTGAAAGGATTCGAGTGGTCCACCCGGAAAGTTATCGGCTTCCAATTCGCAGGCAGCCTTTGCAAATGCAATTCCTTCAAACTGACTTAAGAATGAGGCTACATTAATCTGCATCTCTTTAAGATTGATTTTTTTCTTCTCAATGAGTTCCCGATCGAGATAAATCTGCTGGTTGGTAAATAGTTCAATCCAGTTTTCTGTGCCATACTTGATATTCAGGTACGATTTTAACAACGCAATGGCGCTCTCGGGGTTAAATATTCCGGCGGTCATGCGGTATTTCTCTTTGAGATAATCGGCAGGATACGAAATACTGGTTAAGCCGGTTAGATATATCAACAGATTGTCTGTTCCATAACCACTTTCAAGGTATTTCAGCAATTCTGCCAGATCCTTGTCCAAACGCATATAGGTGTCCTGCATCTCAACGGAGAAGGGGCCAAAAGAATATCGTTCATAATCCATTGAGGAGAAGACGACGGTAAGAAGATCAGGGATCAGGTCATAGCCAAGCTGCTCCTTTGGAATCATCTGAAGGGCAAAGTCTTTAACCAAAGTATTCCCCCATGGGGTGGTTTTCAGTATTTTGTAGCTGCCGCCGGATTCCTTCTTTAGCTTGTTCAGGTCATAGGGAAAGCTGTTGTATTTTCCGAAGTATCCCGTTTCTTTGAGTTGGGCATCCGAGATACTTTCGGTGTAGGTGATGTTTTCCTTTAAATAGGTCCAATTCATCCCAAGATAGTTGTCGGCCATTTTAAAGCCATTATAGTCAAACGCCCATTTGGGATAGGTTTCGACATAATAGGAACTTGAAATCATTTTTCCGCAGGTTTTATCGAGCCAGTAAGCCCCATCAGCTGCATGACCGGCTGCCAGAACTGCAGAAATGTCATTCAGGGCGATGCTGAAGATCCTCGATCTTCCTTTTGTTATCAGTTTTAGCTGATCACCTAATGTTGGAGTCATCAGTTTCATCGCCGATCGCTCACCCTCTTTGGAGTCAGATCCGACAGTGGTATAGAAATCGTCGTTGATGGCTTTCACCTCCTTGTTTTTTAAGCGATCGATCCAGTTGTCATTTACAATCCCATGACGGGCAGGAATGGTTCCTGTGGCCAGTGTTGCCATATTTACCGATGGTCGCTGGAGCAAATTATCATAGTGGTGGTTGGCACAAATAAATCCCCTGGAAAAGATTCGCTGAAAACCACCCTCTCCAAATTTCTCCCAATAACGCTCAATATAATCTGGATTAAAATCTTCAATAACGATACCAACCACCATACGGGGTGTATTGGCTGAAATGGTGGTATGACCCTGCGAAAGGGAAATAAAAGGGAGGCATAATCCTGCAATGAGCGGCAAAAACTTGTTAAACATTCGTTGACTATTTTGTTCCGATTAAATTACTATTTCAATTAAAAAACGACACTGTTATTGCGAGGAGCGACGTCAGGAGTGACGACGCTTTCCCAATAGAAATTAAATTTGACCTCATATTTTAACTCTTACTTAAGTCGTTTGCAAAACATATTAGGGTAATAAATCATTCCCAACTTCCGAACGGGTGAATAGCTAGTTGTGAGTTAAAATAGCGGATATCGCCCGTTACCTCTTCTCCTATCCAGGGGGGAACTACAAAATTTTCATCTTCCGAAACCAATTCGATTTCGGCCAGTATTAACCCTTTGTTCTCACCTTCAAATTCATCGACTTCCCACACCTTACCCTCAAATAATATCCTGGTGCGGTACTTCTCAATCACCGGAACGGGACATAATTGAATCAATTGCTGTGCATCCTCAACCGGGACAGGATACTCGAACTCTAGTCGGCTTATCCCGTTCGATTTCCCTTTGATGGTCAGGAAACCCTTCTCTCCGGCAATTCTTACCCTTACTGTTCGCTTGCCGTCGGCTACAAGATATCCCTGCGCATAATGAATTGGATTACCCAGGGCTCGCCACTCCTGACTTTTAAGCAAATACTTTCGTTCGATTTCCATTCCCATATTACCTGTTCTAATGTGTTTTGAAATCGATTTCCAGAAACCTGGAGACCTCCTTTTTCCATCGGTTTTCAACAAACGACTGGTGATCACGATGGTTGGTATAAGTTTCATAAGCCTGTTGATCTGAAAAGACCATGGAGAATCCATAGTCAAAATCGTTCTTCAAACTCACCTGACTGAATGCCTGAAAATTTTGAACTACAGGGATATGACTTAGGATCTGTTGTCCGTCTTTGAGAAATTTTTCCGCCTGCGGAGATCCTTTTTCATGATTCAGATTAAAAATGACCATGTGTTGAATCTCTCCGTTTTTCAGGAGATTATTTCTTTTATTACTGGCCGAATGCTCTAAAGATGCTGCGAGCAAGGGTGTTGCCGCACCCATGGCCAATATGCCGGTTCCTGTCTGGGTAAAAAACTTTCTTCTTTGCATCGGTAATTTTTTAATTTGATAAAACTATTTAAATTTTCGTTACAAAAAAAGAAAATGAATGTCATTAAGAACGCCATCAGGACACTAAAGCACGAATGATTGCACAAAGATCTATCTATTAATACTTAGAAATCCTCATGGTATGGATTGTTTTAATGTTTTAGGTGTGATTCATCATAATGCAATTTGGATTTAATTATTTATCATCCATTTTTATACTTTTATCCCAAAATAAGAACAATGGAACCCGTCAAAGAAGTTTGTGTTGAATCATTCAGGGAAACTTTAGCTGCCATTGCCTCAGGAGCAACGCGAATCGAGCTCTGTGAGCATCTTGCCTGCGGAGGAACCACACCATCGTATGGAACCATCAGGCAGGTAACCGAAAAATTGGATATTCCGGTGATGGTTATGATCCGTCCACGTGGCGGTGATTTTTGCTATTCACAGGATGAATATGAGATTATGTGTCACGATGTTGAAATATGCAGGCAGTTAAAGGCAACCGGAGTTGTGTTTGGATTGTTGAATCCGG
Source organism: Prolixibacteraceae bacterium (assembly GCA_963675995.2). GTDB lineage: Bacteria > Bacteroidota > Bacteroidia > Bacteroidales > Prolixibacteraceae > JAAFHB01. The sequence goes on from CAXXIY010000001.1 coordinate 2,819,903, forward strand.
ATCAGACCATCGACATTGAACGAACTGCACGCCTGGTTCAGCTTGCCCGTCCAATGAAGGTTACCTTTCATAAGGCGATCGACGAGTCAAAAGATATTCTGTATGCTGTTAAGCAATTAAAAAATATCGGTGTGGACCGGATACTCACCTCCGGTGGAGAGCCCACAGCAGTTGAAGGTAGTGAACTGCTTCTCAAGATGATTGAAATTGCGGGTGATCAGATGAGAATTATCGTTGCCGGGAAAGTAACCTGGGAGAATTTTGATGAAATCCGGGAACTAATCCCTTCATCTGATTATCATGGTAGAAGGCTGGTGAATTTCTAACTTAGTGTAGGCTTAACTATTCTCAAATATTCTCCTTTAAAGCCAGATTTCGTAAGGTGGGTGACCTCCATGCCGTGAATGAAACGATAAACAGGGTCATCACCCCGCCAAAGACGACGGAGGGTATGAGTCCCATGAAACGGGCTGCAAAACCCGATTCGAACGCCCCCAACTCGTTCGATGATCCGATAAAGATACTGTTTACTGCCGCTACTCTTCCTTTCATCTCGTCGGAGGTGAATATCTGAAGTATACTTGCCCTGATGATTACGCTAACATTGTCGAACACCCCACTTAGAAAAAGGCAAAATGCAGAAAGAAGAAAACTGGTCGAAAAAGCGAAAACGATCATACATACACCAAATCCAAAAACACTGTAGAGTAATTGAGAACCCGAGCTGGATACCGGTGGTTTAAAGGTGAGAATGACCGACATTAATATGGCTCCTATTGCAGGACATGCCCTTAAGAAACCCAGACCCTCAGGACCAACATTCAGAATATCAGACGCGAAAACAGGAAGTAAAGCGACTGCGCCGCCAAAGAAGACAGCAAACATATCCAGTGCAAACGCATTTAATAACACCCGGTTACGAAAAACATAGAACACCCCTTCCTTGATCCGGTCTATCATTCCTTCAGCTGCTCCTGCTACCAGGGCAACTTTCCCCGGACTCTTTATAAATAACAGGAAGAGCGAACAGAGGAGATAAAATGCAAATACCAAGGAATAAGCCGGAACGATTCCAAAAAATCCATAGACCAGGCCTCCCAAAGCAGGTCCGGTAACTGCAGCAACATGCCAGACTGTGCTGCTCCAGGTAGATGCTGCAGTAAGCAACTCCCGTGGAACAAGCTGACCCAGTAAAGCCGTATTAGCTGGCATCAAAATTCCCCGTACCAAACCTGTGATAAATATGGTCACAAAAATTGGCGCCACACCCCACAATTGCTGCATATTTAGTGTCGGAATGCTATAAATAGTAAGCAGTGAAGAGCCTATCAGGAGCAGGAATGTGGTGTAGAAAATGATTTTCTTCCTGTCCCAGATATCTACAAAATGACCTGCGAACAAGGCGATGCTCACCTGAGGAATAACCTCCGTTAATCCAATCATTCCAAGCGAGAGGACGTTTTTTGTAATATTATAGAGCTGCCATCCGACAATTACCGACTGCATCAATGTAGCGACGGTCATCATGAACCGGTAAGCCAAAAAGAGTCTGAAATTTCGGTAACGGATGACATCAAAAGCCTCACCTGATAATAATTTATTCATAAAAGTGATTAAACATGCAATTAAACAAGATGAATGAGCGAGAAGATTCCGAATATTTTCTCGGCGGTGATATCACTGAATGTCTGAATTATCGAATCAGCTTTAGATAGCTCATTCAAATCAACATTTTCAGACTCAACAGCAATACAATACATTCCCGCGCTCTTAGCTGCACAGATTCCGTTAGGTGAATCTTCAAAAACCATGCAGTTTTCGGGTGAAACTCCAATTTTATGAGCGGCCAGCAAATATACATCAGGGGCAGGTTTACTCTTTCCCGATTCAGCTGTTGTAACAATTACGTCAAAACAGGAAATTATTTCGCATCTTTCCAGTAAGATAAGTGCAAGTGCAGGGGAGGAGGAGGTGGCTACAGCCATTTTTATTCCCGCTGATCTAATCTGATTGAGAAAGGGGAGGACCCCTTTATTGAGGTGCAAGCCAGGAAGGCGTTTGAAGTAGTCACATCTGAAGGTATCATCAAATTCGAGAAGCTCACTTATTGATGCGGATAATTTGAAGGTGGATTTAAGATCTGCATACATAAAATCGCCCGCAACACCCAGATAACGTTTGTGCATCTCATCCGGAACAGAGAGTCCTAATTGATTGAATAATTGCTTCTCTATTTTGTAATGGATAGATTCACTGTCGATTAATACGCCATCCATGTCAAAAATTATCGCTTCCGGTTTTCTCATGCTTCAAAGGAAATGCTTTTATTACTAAGACTCATTATTTGAACAGGCAAAATAATGCATTAGTTCTATATTTTTTCCATTAAATAATAACTTTGATCAGGAAATTTTATAAAATCGCATTTCAATATTCAAAATTTCAGATTGGGTTGATATTCTTACTTATTAGATATGGATTTTTTGTCATGCTGGTGATTTTCGTTTCCGGTCGTATCTCTGCGTCAATCCCGGAACCTAATATGACATCTTCATCCTTGTTTTCGGCATGTTCTGCCAGTGAGCGTGCTGTTTTGATATTGGATCATTTCATTTCAAAAGATAGCTTGGCTGAGATGTCAAGGGAGAGCAACGATTATATTAAAACCCGGTATACGTTGCTAAAACCTTCAGAGAACAACTGTGACACCATACGTAAATCTACTGGCCCAAATATTGATCTGAACAAGAACTCATTATCTACCCTAAAGAGCAGAAGTGAAAATAATTTCTTTACCAGAAATTTATTTTCGTTGATTATCAGAGATAATCAGCCATTAAAAACCCAAATGAATGTTAATAGTACCCTCTATTTTACGCCGTTTGCGGGTCGAAAAATCGGCAACATACGGATAAAGCTAATTGATGTTTTCGGGCCAACACTGCAGGATACCACGCGGATGGCTTCGGGATGGATCGATAAAACCGCCAATGCCATTCATATGAAAACGACCGAGAAGAAACTCCGTGGGCAGTTGTTTTTTAATTCGGGGGAGACTGTTAATCCTCAATTAATGGCAGAAAATGAAAAGTTTATTCGCGATCTGCCCTATATCCAGGATGTTGCCATCATTCTCTCTTTTTCGGCCCAGGATGCTGAAGTGGTTGATGTTGTGGTGATAATTAAGGAGAAATTTGAATATGGCATTAATGGAAATCTTAGTTCCAATTCAACTGAATGGGAGATCACCGATCAGAATATGTTTGGAATTGGCCATCAGTTTTCAGTTAGAACAGGGTATAATTTGTCGGAGGTGCCAAAATATGAGGGTAGTTTCAGATATGAAATAAGTGATCTGGACCGCAAGTTTATCCGCACGGGTATTGGATATACCAACACCTTTGAGAAGAAGGCATTTAATGCTTTTATTGACAAACGATTTATTGCTACAACGGAGGACTGGGCAGGTGGAGTCAATCTTGAACGGGTCTATACCGATCACTTTCTTACCCCCTATTCTTATACAAAAACTGATACAGCAGCCTCCTATTTTAATTCTGATATTTGGTATGGTCTTCAAATTAAAAACCAAAACAATTATTCAGCATTGGGAAATGTTATCGTGGCAGGGAGGTATTTTCATCAGAATTTTTATCGCTATGCGAGCAAAGAATTCAACAACAGTTTGTTCAGAAATCATGATCTAATTCTTGGAGCAATAGGGATCAGCAAACGCTACCTGTTTAAGAACAATCAGGTGTATGGTTACGGCATCACTGAGGATATTCCTTATGGACGGTACGCTGAAGTAGCTGCCGGTCTCGATGTAGAGCAGGACAGATCGCGTCCCTATTTCCATTTCAACTATTCGAAGGCCAATATTCTGAAGGGAGGAGCTTACTTTAAGTGGCAGATTGGTCTGGGGGGATTCATGAGTAATTCAAAGCTGGAACAAGGGGCTATATTGCTAAGCAATAATTACTTTCCCAATTTTGTTTACCTAAACCGGCACCCTTATCGTTTCTTCGTTAATCTGGAACTATTGAGTGGAATCAATCGGTTTAAAGAGGAATACCTTGTGATTAACAGGAGATTTGGAATCCGCGATTATTTCTCAACTGATACAAGGGGGACTAACCGATTAAAAATCAATATTGAAGCGGTTCGGTTCTGGGGATGGCATAAATCGGGGTTCAGGTTTTCACATTATTTTTTTAGTGATTTTGCGTTTCTTTCGAACGATCTGGGGCAGGTCCTGAATGACAAGTTCATCGCAGGGTTTGGGATCGGAATGCGTGTTCATAACGAGTCGCTGGTATTTAATGTGCTTGAGATCAGGTTAAGCTGGATACCAATTGCACCGGCAGGTAACAATGCTGTTGTTTTTAATGCCTTCGGACAACCGAAAGCCAGGTTTAACGACTTTTTAGGAGGTAAACCAATGGAGATTCCTTATCAATAATAGTATGATCGAACATTCACAGCTTCTAACCAGACTGATAAATCCCGGAAGTGAGGCGATTTGCTTTATTCCAGCCGCTTTTTAATAATTACGGCTTGTTTATGCGATCCCTGAAATAATTCGTAACATCTAAAGCTACATGCCAGGGCGCCATTAAAAAGATCGATTTTCTTAGCCGGTTTCAGACCGATACTCTTTAATCCATCCATAGAGCTGGAGATGATCCAGGCTTCAAATCCGGCAAACCGGTTTTTAAGTGTATTTCCAACAGCAGTATACAATTCGGCAATTGATTGCGGTTTCATCCTTTCGCCATAAGGGGGATTCGTAATGATAATTCCATTCATGAAGGGAGGTGTAAGGCTTGTAATGTCCTGAACCTGAAGATCTATAACTTTTGAGAGACTTGCATTCTTTATATTAGCCCGTGCAATTGCAATGTCCTTGACAGAGATATCTGAACCTGCTATTTTACCAGTGAACTCTTTTTCATACTCGCCGTTATAGATTTCGGCAAAAAGTGACTCATTAAAGTCAGGCCAGTTCTCAAAGCCAAACGATTTTCGGTACATACCCGGAGGTATCCCCTTTGCGATCAGCGCAGCTTCAATGAGCAACGTTCCAGAGCCGCACATTGGGTCCAGAAAGTCTCTCTCCCCATGCCAGCCGGTTAACATGATCATCCCTGCCGCAAGAACTTCATTGATAGGAGCATCACCTTGTCCAAGTCGATATCCCCTTTTGTGAAGTGATTCACCTGAACTGTCAAGTGACAATATACAATGATTTCCCATCAGGTACACATTGATTCTGACATCCGGGTCTTCAGGATTTACGGAAGGGCGTTTGCCGGTTACTTCGCGGAAGTGATCAACGATGGCATCTTTCACTTTAAGGGAAGCATACATCGTGTTGACAAACATTTCGGATTGCACAGTGCTATCGATTGCGAATGATTTTCCTAATGCAAGGTAGTTGGTCCAGGGTATTTTTTTTGCGTTATCGTAGAGCTCTTCACGTTTTGTAACCTCGAATTCGGCAATTGGCTTTAGCACCTTTAAGGCAGTACGAAGGTGGAAATTTGCCTTATACATGAGCTTTTGATCACCGAAAAATGATACTGCACGTCTTTCGACAACAACCGATTCACCACCCAATGATCGGATCTCACTGGCCAAAACGTTTTCCAATCCGGCGAATGTTTTGGCAACTATTTTAAACTTACTCACAAATACTTCTTTTACTTAACTGAATATAACCAACTTAAATTTTAGTTGGTCTGCAATTTTGTCTTATACAACTGCAGCGACAAAAGTAGTTCTTTCTACGGATTAAAATAGCTGATTATATCCCACTTCCATTAAAAAAATCGGCATTTCGGGTCTTTGTCTGTACCACTCTCGAGAATGGGGGAAGATCGCCAGTCACCCAGATGTTTCCGCCAATCACTGAATCGTGGCCAATTGTAATACGGCCAAGAATTGTTGCATTGGAATAGATAATCACATTATCTTCCACAATGGGATGTCGCGGAATACCTTTTACGGGATTACCGTACTCATCGAGGGGAAAACTTTTGGCACCAAGTGTTACCCCCTGAAATAATTTTACATTATTCCCAATGATACTTGTTGATCCGATTACTACACCCGTACCGTGGTCGATGGTAAAATATTCACCAATAACTGCTTCCGGATTAATGTCTATTCCGGTTTCGGAATGGGCCATTTCGGTGATGATTCGTGGAATCAGGGGAACCTTCAGTTCAAAAAGGCTATGGGCGATTCGATAGCTCGAAATTGCCCTGATTGCCGGATAACAGAATATCACTTCTCCAACACTATTGGCTGCCGGGTCGCCCAGGTAGGCCGCATTTACATCCGTTATTAGTATTCTACGTAGCTCAGCCAGACCGTCTACAAATTTGCAGGCGATTTTTTCTGCTTGTTCTCTTTTGCCTGTAAGATCACGATTTGATTCATTTTCACAAATAAAACATAGTCCTGAGAATATCTGTTCGGCCATTAATTCATAGACTTCATCAACGAGCACCCCCATATAGTAGGGAAGGGTATCCGATCTCAGATTGATCTCTCCGAAGTAACCCGGGAAAATAATCTGGCGAACGCGTTCAACAATGTCTCTTAACTTTTCAGTTGAAGGCATATCTTCTCCTGTCCTGTGTCTGTGAACAAGGATGTCAAACGAACTGGCATCCACCAAAGATTTGACAGCAGCTGCTGTCCATGCACCGGAATTAACGTCCTCTTTAATTTTCATTTTCAAAAGCAAATAATGGGGTACTTAAATATCGTTCACCTGTATCACAGATGATTGTAACAATCATTTTTCCTTTATTTTCAGGACGTTTTGCTATCTGAAGAGCTGCATAAACGTTTGCTCCTGAAGAAATACCGCAGAAGATACCCTCTAAACTGGCCAGTTTCCGGGCAGTTTCAAATGCATCAATGGCTGAAACCTGCATTACTTCATCATAAGAAGAAGTATTTAACACTTTAGGTATAAATCCGGGGCCGAGTCCCTGAATCTTGTGAGCTCCGGGAGCACCACCCGATAAGACCGGCGAATCTTCTGGTTCAACAACCACCGCATAAAAAGTTGGTTTTTTTTCTCTGATTACTTCTGAAACTCCTGTAATTGTCCCGCCGGTTCCTGAACCTGCTAAAAAGATATCGATTTTTCCCTCCGTATCATTCCATATTTCCATTGCAGTAGTCTTACGATGAATTTCCGGATTGGAAGGATTCGAAAACTGCATTGGGATAAAACTCCCGGGGATCGCCGATTGTAGTTCTTCTGCCCTGGCAATGGCACCTTTCATTCCATCTTTCCCTGGTGTGAGTATCACATCTCCTCCATAAGCCTGAACGATCATTCTTCGTTCGACACTCACAGAGTCGGGCATCACGATTTTCAGCTTATACCCTTTGGCTGCACAGACAAGAGCGAGAGCCACTCCTGTATTTCCGCTAGTAGGTTCAATGATTACCGTATCTTTATGAATCAACCCATTCTTCTCTGCAGCCTCAATCATCCCAAATCCCAATCGATCCTTCACTGAACCACCCGGATTTTGCGATTCCAATTTTACAATAATCTCACATTCCAGTCCTTCAGTCAGGCGGTTTAGTCTGACCATCGGCGTCCCTCCGATAAGGTCCACAACACTATTTGAAATTTTCATTTTATTTTAATTACTAAAATTGTTATTCACAATCGTGATTCCAAACTGATAACAAATGAATTGGGTTATGAGTTCAACCCATATTTTGAAAGCGCTTTTAATGCATTATTGGTTCTGGCTTCTCCGGTACCAGTAATTACCTCATATTTAAAACCGAATGAACGGATCTCATGGCAATAGATTTGAAAAAGCTCCTCTCTTTTCTCACCGCCATTTTCCCGGACAGGATCAGCGATCCATGGCAAATCGGTTGCGCAAACTAAAAAAAGATCAATTTTTGAGGAACGGATATGATCGGTAATCCAATCGGGACACTTGCCAAAAACCAGGTCCAACCATACTTTGGTAATAATTAACCATGTATCAAAAATCAGGATTCTGTTTTCAATATTCTCAGAATCCCTGGCTTCCTGAGCGATCTGGTGTCTGGCGATATAAATCACGTCGTCATAGTTGTACGGATGATCAAGGTTTTCGACATAAGTACGTGCATATTCAGGTATCCAGACTGCACCCAATTTTTCTGCCAGATCTTTTGCCAGCTCTGTTTTGCCTGTTGATTCAGGTCCTGTAATAACGATTCGGAAGAGGCTATTTTCTGTTAACATGGCACTTTTTCAGACTCCTTTTGCCATTCGTAGAATCCGATACCTGCCATAATGGCGTAGACCAGGAATAAAAAAACAGTTGGATAAAGGCCTCTGTATAAATACATTACTACTGAAGCTAAGTCTACAAAGATCCAGATTAACCATTGTTCGATTTTTTTGCGTGCCAGCATCCATGTTGCGAGGATACTGAGTGACGCGGTGAAACCGTCGCCAAACGGAATAGGCGAATCAGTATACCTGCTGAGAATAAAATACAACACGAAGGTTAGAAACATATTGAGAATAAAAAGTTTGATCCAGAGAATTGAACTGGTGCGGCTTACCTCTAATTGCTTTTGACCTGAGTCTGTTTGACCACCATGTTTCCAACTCCACCAACCGTATATGCTGATAAACAGATAATATAACTGAAGACCCATTCCTGCATAAAGTTTTGCAGCAAAAAATACACCACAATAAAGCAGAGAAGTGATTATTCCCATTGGCCAGGTTCCTAAACTCTGACGAATGGACAACCAAACATAGATTAACCCAAAAACCGTTCCACTTAATTCTATTTTATTAGAAAAAGCCCAATCAAGAAATGAATTCATATTTTATGAATCAGGCTTAATATAACTTTAATAATGAGCCCCATGCCTTACTTTCCCAGGTAGTGATTGAACTCGTTTTGATCTGAAAGTACTTCGATTGCCTTTTCTACCTCCTTATCATCTTCGATCATAATTTGATAGAACGCTCCTGTATCATAAATGTCGCGGGCTACAAGCGCTTTAATTTGTCTGGCGATGATCACTCCTGAAACTTTCAAGCTCTCATCGTCTCTTTTGATCTTCTCTTTTTCAGCGGCTTTAATTAACTCTTCCATGACATCATCCGTAACCCGGAAATTCTTTTTGAAATCATCGAAGGTTTTATATTTGGCTTTAATCTGGTCTCTGTTTTTATCGATAAACCCTACTACAAATGGGAATAGCACATTTTTCCGAACCAGGTTATTGAAATACCGGTAGTACATCGAGGTATCCATTGGGATAAAAATATCGGGCATAATTCCTCCGCCAGCATATACTTTTCGCTTTGTAACCAGCGTTTTCATCATCAGTGAATCGGGAAAAGCAATGCTATCCTTGCTAAACATCTCACCTTTTTCGTACCGCTTTAAATAATCATTCCTGTAATTCTTAATATCGTCTTTATATGGTTTCTGGATATTTCGTCCGGCCGGGGTATAATAGTGAGCGGTTGTCAAGCGGATCACAGACCCATCACTTAATGGAAATGGTTGCTGAACCAATCCTTTACCAAATGAGCGACGACCGATCAGAACACCTCTGTCCCAGTCCTGAATGGCTCCGGCTACAATTTCTGAAGCAGAGGCTGATCCTTCATCAATTAAAACAATCAGATTCCCCTGGATAAAGTCCCCACGCGTGGTTGAATAATAATCGCGACGCGAACTGTGGGTCCCTTCGGTATAGACGATTAATTTTTTCTCTTCAAGAAACTGGTTGGCCAGATCATAGGCAGCGCCCAGGAATCCTCCGCCATTACCTCGTAAATCAAGTACCAGGTTTTTTACTTTGGCCATGCTATTAAGCGACTTCATTGCCTCTTTATATTCATCGATAGTCGTTGCGGCAAATTTATTGAGTTTAATATAAGCCGTCTCCTTATTCAGCATAAAGGATGCATCAACACTGAAAATAGGAATTTTATCCCTTATGATGGTAAACTCGAGCGGAACCTTTTCACCCTTTCGTATGATTGACAGATTTACCTTGGTTCCTTTATTCCCTCTCAGTAATTTATAAACGTCCGGCGTTTTAAGTCCAATTGCCACGATATTCTTTTCGTCAACTTTCACGATCCGGTCACCTGGCCTCAGTCCAACCCGTTCTGAAGGTCCGCCGGGAATGGTAGTCATCACCATCAATGTATCCTGGAAAATATTGAAAGAGATCCCAATACCCTCAAAATTGCCTTCGAGTGGCTGATTCATTTCAGCAACCTCGTCTTTTGAAATATAGATGGAATGGGGATCAAGTGAAGAAAGGATTTCGGTAATTGCATTCTCAGTCAATTTGTTGATATTTGTAGTATCAACATAAAAACTCTCTATCAAATTCAAAACGCGCCCAAATTTAATCGCTTGCGATTGAACATCCTGAGCGTTTGAATTTGTCAAACCCGCAGCAATAAAAACCAAAAAGAGGAGAATTGTCTTTTTCGTTGTGCTAATGTAATTCATATTTAATTGTATTTATTTCCGGCTCGTATCAATTTTAATCGAAGAAAAGAGAAGTTCTGATGGTTAACAGGAGCCTTATATTTAATGAAACCTTTAAAATAAAGGTCAAAAATAAAAAAAAAGATGAACAAGTTAACTTGCTCATCTTATATAATCTGATTGATACTTTAAAGTTAAACCAGTGCCAGGCTGATTTTATTCCGGTATTCATTAAATTCGTTCATTAAGGAAGAGAACAACTCCTTTACGGTAATGATTTTGTCGGTACGCCAAACATTACTTCCGGCAAAGGCATATCCATTTTTGAAATTACCCTTTAATGCTGCTGATAATGATGCGATTATGCAATATGGGGCAGTGTTTATATCGCAGGTTTTAATACAATTTACGGGACAGACTTTAGGTTGTTTGGTTCCCGCCTCCACCTCATCCAAAAATTCGGAGGTAATTGCACGTCCGGGCATTCCAACAGGGCTTTTGATGATTCTGACATCGTTTTCTTTGGCATTGATATAGGCCTGCTTGAATTTATCGGAGGCATCGCATTCAACAGTAGTTACAAATCGGGTACCCATTTGGACACCGGCGGCCCCCATCTCCAAAAATTTGTCAATATCTGCACCTGTATAAATACCTCCGGCTGCAATTACGGGGATAACACAACCATGTTTTTCTCCAATTTCGTTGGCAACAGCAATTACTTCCGGAATGATTTTCTCAAGGGTAAAACTATCATCTGAAATTTGTTCCACCTTAAAGCCCAGATGTCCCCCTGCTTTTGGACCCTCAACAACAATTGCATCAGGTAAATAGTCGTAGTTGGCTTTCCATTTATTACAGATAAGGGCAGCACCACGGGCAGAGGAGACAATTGGAACCAGTCGGGTTTTTGAATCCTGAGTCAGATACTTTGGTAAATCAAGTGGCAATCCGGCGCCTGAAAAGATGATATCAACACCCTCTTTAATTGATGTTTTTACAAGATCGACGTAATTCGATAGGGCAACCATGATATTAACCCCAATAATACCTCGTGTCTTTTCTCTTGTTTTCCGGATCTCCTCTGTCAGACCAAATATGCAGTTCTGGAGATAATCACCGGAGTGTTTCTTGTACAAAAATCCAATACCGGCAGGAGATATTACACCAACACCGCCTTCATTGGCAACAGCTGAGGCCAGCCCCGATAACGATATTCCAACACCCATTCCCCCCTGTATAATTGGGAGGGTGATTTTTAAACCTCCAATGTTTAGATTTTTCATTTTCATGCTGCAAATTTTATTTTTTACTAAAGGGTAAATGAATATATACCCCTGGTGATTTCAAAATGTGGCACAAGTATAATCACTAAAATTATTTTCTGGTCGAAAATGGTTTATGCTGCATAAATAGGGCACAAATACTGGATTTTGGGATGAAATGCATTACTTCGAGGGACGAAAAACAAAGGCGGGATCATTTTTTTCGGCTGATTTCAGGATGGCTTATTTTTGTGGTACCAATTTCCGAATGGACGAAATGTTATTTCTGGAGACTGGAACGTTAAATCCAAGTTTACTTATTTCGACAAAATATCCTTTGGAATTTCCAGTAAGCGCTTCGATTTTTGCGAGATTAACCATCCAGCAACGGTGACATTTTACAAATCCGGGCAGGTTAATCATCTTCTGTTCCACCACGGCAAACGATTGGCGGAAAAGCTTCTTTTTGCAAATGTGGTTGTCGAGCCAGAAAATCTCGATATAATTACCGGAGGAGTGAAAAACGAGAATATCTTCGAGATTGGCAGCAAAAACGTCTTTCCCGTTCTCTGCCATAATTTTAAAATCGACTTTTTTTATCAATGCAGGTTTTTCCTCACCGAACCAGTGTCTCCGACTATTGTCTAAAACACTAACCATTTTATCCTTAAGGGAGTGATTATAATTAATGAGGTTTAGAAGAACAAGTGGAAGCAGTGCAAGAGCACCTGTCCTGAAAATCGGTAATTCGGTAAATTCGATCTCCTTTACAAACCATGCCATGAATGAAAACAGGATAAACAGGTTACTAAAGAGCCAAACATTCCAGATCATCTCCCTTTTAATAGTCCATTGCGTGGAGTCAAAAACTTTGGGCATGATGCCAGGAAGGATCAGCGTATTTGCGAACAATGATCCCACGCCTAACAATCCGATCCCCAATACAAAATAACCGTCACGTTCCGACTTGAGGAAATTGATCCCAAATGGTTGAAAATAGAGCACCAACAACACGAATCCCATACCAACCAAACCAATGGTTTTTACGTTGTGTTTAAAATTATTATTAAACGGATAAGGTTGATTGAGATTCTCTAACATACTACTGTTTTATCGTGGCTAAAGTAACAAAAATCACAAAAAGAAAAAGCTCCGGAATATCTTCCGAAGCTTTTGCGGTCTGGACGGGACTCGAACCCGCGACCCCATGCGTGACAGGCATGTATTCTAACCAACTGAACTACCAAACCAAGGTAGGATAAAACTTTTTTTGGCGGTCTGGACGGGACTCGAACCCGCGACCCCATGCGTGACAGGCATGTATTCTAACCAACTGAACTACCAAACCAAAAAAACTAAAAACAGCGGTCTGGACGGGACTCGAACCCGCGACCCCATGCGTGACAGGCATGTATTCTAACCAACTGAACTACCAAACCGTTTTTATCTTTTTAAGAAAACTAAGAACTTATTTCTAAATGCCCTGTTTTTCCTAAGGCGCTGCAAATATACTCCATTTTTTGTTACTACAAATGTATCTAAAATAAATAGATAAAAAAATGGTAAAGAAGTTCTATATGTGTCAGTAAACCAATGCTATTGAAAAATAACAACTAATTTTTCTTTGAGAAGAAGGAGAAATGGACACTTCCGTAAGTTCTCAATTCGATAAATAAAGGGTGTGCGGAGAAATCGTTGGTCTTTCCATGCTCAAGAATCAGCATTCCATCGGGATACAGCAGATGACCATTTAATATTAGGTCCGGAATTTCGGGTAGTTGTTTTAATTCATATGGCGGATCTGCAAATATAATGTGGTATTGATCAGGCGATCGCCCGATAAACTTAAAAACATCAACATTTAAAGCTTTGACAGAACGTTTAACATCCAGCTTTTCAATTACTGAGCAGATAAAATTATAATGAAAACGGTCAAGTTCCACACATGTCACATCGGGGCATCCTCTGGAGACAAATTCGAAGGAGATACTACCTGTTCCGCCAAAAAGATCAAGTACCTTTTTAGTTTCAAAATCGTACCGGTTATAAAGAATATTAAACAGATTCTCTCTTGCAAAGTCGGTGGTGGGTCTTGCCTTGAAATTCTTTCCGGGTTTAAAAATTCTGCTTTTGAAGATGCCGCCGATTATTCGCATTTATAAACGCTTAAGAGTGAAGAATAGTAATGTTCCGGTAATTGACTAAAGGTGTAACTGTATTGAAATGTGGTCTCCAGCCTGGCAAAAGAGGTTAACTTCACATACTTTTTAAACAAATGATACACAGGTGAAACCTGAGGAATCTGTCCGTGCAGGATCAGCTCTGTATTTTCCTGTGACAATTTTAGCTGGTCGAAAGTAAAGAGTACGTGATATAAAATATCCCGTTCGGTTTTATAGGTAAAGATATTACAATGCACCAATTTTGAGCCGTTTACAATCACCATTTCAAATGCGTCTCGGAAGAAATTCAAGTGAACCTGTACTCTTTGTGAAAAGGCACGATTCCGTTTAAGTACACCCTCCACAAAAGGGAAGAGTGAATGCTTGACCAAACTTTTGGGGAATTTCGCAGCCAAAAATTCATTTAGGTTTTGAGGAATGTCAAAAATACACCAGCACCCGGCTTTGGGGAAAAGATTTTTTCGAACGACAAAACCCCTTTCCTGAACATTGTTAAACCACAAATATTTGTCCAGAGATCCACGGCTATAAAATGCCTGTGGAACAAGGGTAAACTTGTGGGTTGCATAAAGTATCTCGACACTTTTGAAGTCATAATTTAATATCTCTTCCGACTGGATCACCTCACGTACATATTTCGCCAGAAGACGAGGCCTCTTTAGAAAAAAGTTGTGACCGTTAAGAACAACGTATTTACCCCTTGGTATATCAAGAACCGTATAATAGAAGCCATCCAGACTAATCTGGATAGATAAATGGTATGACTGAGTTTGTGTGCTATCGAAAGTTTTGTCAATAAAACAGATATCACGCATTTTTATTTCGAATGAATTTGTTCGTATGGCTACAAATTTAAAAAAAATGACAAACCTTTGCTAACGAATCGGATAAAAAGGGCTGCTATGTTAAAAAAATACATTTCCAAACTAATCATCGACGAGATCAAATTTGATCCAACGGTCTGTCAGATAGTGATGGCCGATAAAGCAGCTGAATTCATAACTCTTGAACATTCCAATGTTGTATTCCTGTTGAGGGGGTATGCAGGAACTGGAAAAACCACAGCACTCAGCGCGCTTGTCAGGGTTTTGGAGAGCTTAAAGATGAAAACAGTTTTGTTGGCCCCTACAGGGAGGGCTTCAAAGGTGCTCTCGAGATATTCCGGTAAACCGGCAACTACGATCCACAAAAAAATATACCGTCAACAAGCTGCAAGTGGTGGTACAGGGAAATTTTCGTTGGACAGAAACCTGCATAAGAATACCATCTTTATCATCGACGAAGCTTCCATGATTTCAAATAACCCTCAGGAAAACAATATTTTTGGATCAGGTTATCTCCTTTCAGATGTTATTGAATATGTGATGTCAGGCGACAACTGCAGATTGATTCTTGCAGGTGATACCGCCCAGCTTCCGCCTGTTGGATTTAGTATAAGTCCCGCTCTTGAAGAGGAAGAGCTCAAATATTTTGATCTTGAAGTTGTGATGTGTGAACTGACCAATGTGGTCAGACAATCCGTCAGGTCGGGCATCCTTGAGAATGCGACCATGATCAGAAATCTCCTTCAGGAAGAACAGCATGAAGGATACTGGAAGATCAAAACTGCCGGGTTTAATGACATTCTACGGATTGGCGGCGCCGACCTGATTGAGGAGATCTCGGGTTGTTACCATAAATTTGGGATTGATGAGACGATTGTGGTTACCCGATCGAATAAACGAGCCAATAAATTCAACGAAGGTATCCGCAGATCGGTATTATACCGTGAAGAGCAGATCTCCAATGGTGACCTGGTGATGAGCGTAAAGAATAACTACCATTGGGCCAAACAATCTGAGGAACTCGGTTTTATTGCCAACGGCGATATCGCTGAAGTGGTACGAATTCGTAAATATGAAGAGAAATATGGATTTCATTTTGTGAATGTCACCCTAAAATTTATTGACTTTAAAGATGTCGAAATTGATTGCAAGATCATCCTTGATACCTTGACCATTGAAGCGGCATCGCTGACATCCGCAGATCAGAAGAAGCTATTTGATGAAATCGCATTGGACTATCCTGAGATTCGTAATAAACGGGTATTGTGGGAGAAAATACGTGAAAATGAATATTTTAATGCGTTGCAGGTGAAGTTTTCATACGCACTCACCTGTCATAAATCCCAGGGTGGTCAATGGAAAGCGGTCTTTCTCGATCATGGTTACCTGACTGAGGAGATGATCGACCGCGAATATCTCCGGTGGATCTATACCGCCTTCACCCGTCCAACAGAAAGGCTTTACCTTGTCAATTTTAATAAAGAGTTTTTTGAGGAGGAAAAATAGCCAGGATAACCAAAGTAGTCACAGTAGAATACATTAGAAACCCGAGATAATCTAATGTCCCCTATTGTTTAATGTAGTGAGATCCTGAAAAGAAATTATATTTCAAATCTCTCCCCGTCGTTTGCCGGAAAGGTATTTGGGAACACAGATCGGGCTTCCTCAACAAGTGGTGCAGCATTTTTATACCTGCTTGAAAAGTGCCCTATAATTAATCTCTTAGCGCCTGCCTCGATGGCAAGCTCAGCAGCCTGTTTAGAGGTGGAATGGTAGGTTTTTAAAGCAAGGTCCTTTAGGTCGTGACTGAAGGTTGCTTCGTGATAAAGCAAGTCCACGTTCCGAATAAAGGGGAGGATCTGTTTTCGGGGTACTGTATCGGTACAAAAAGCATACGAACGGACCGGATCAGATGGGTAGGTGAGGTCTCTATTGGGAATGATCGTTCCGTCAGGTTTCAGATAATCGGCGCCGTTTTTTATGGCAACCCGTTCTCTGATGGGCACCTTTAAATATTCGATCAGATCGCCACGGAGGTGTAATTCGTGTGGTTTTTCCCTGAAAAGGAATCCGCAGCATGCAATCCGGTGCTTTAGCGGAAACGATTCAATGATGAGTTTCGAATCCTCAAAGATTACAGCCCGGCTTCGGAAGTTCAGTGGATGATAAACCACTTTAAAATCATCAAACTCATTGATGTATTTCATCAGATGGTCCAACATGATCTTGAGTTCAGAATGGGAATAGATGTGTAATTCCCCCTTTTTCCCTCCGAGTGCCATCGTGGAAATGAGTCCGGGAAGTCCGAAAATGTGATCACCGTGAAGATGTGAAATGAAAATATGGTTGATTTTACCGATTTTTATTCCAAATCTGCGTAATTGAATCTGGGTCCCTTCGCCACAATCAATCAAAAACACTCGTTCATTTAGACTAACCGCCTGGGAGGTTGGAAACCTGGTCAAAGTAGGAAGTGCAGAACTGCTGCCCAGAATAGTGACGGTAAAAGGAAGCATACCTAAAGTTTTTTCAAACCTACCTGAAAAGTTTCGATTTTGCAATAGAAAAAGAAAACCCGGCTTTTAGACCGGGTTTTTATTTTCATTAAAGTTCAGATTTTTTGATGAGTAATTTTTCAGCCTCCTTGGCATTTGACGCGATCAGCAGGATAGAATCGAGCATGGCCATTTTTATCATCTTTTCAACAGTCAGGGTGAGGTTACAAATGATAAATGTACCTTCTGAATCCTCACATAGCCTGTTTCCGACCAAAATTGCGCTTAATCCTGATGAATCGCAATATTCACAATCTTCGAGATCAAGAATTATATTGCACACTCCTTTTGTGGAGAGGAGTACAAGTTCAGCCTTCAGGTCGGGAGATATAAAACTATCCAACCGCTCGTGGCCTACTTTTACACAGGAAAAATTTGTCTCATTTCGGATGACAAAATTCATAGTTTCAAATTCTGAAATATTATCCCAACAAAACTGATTTAATTATCTCTTTTCTCTTTCTCTTCCATTTGAGTTCTGAGGGCTGCTAATTCGCTGATATCTCCAAGTGTGGTTTTCTCCACATTGTCTTTCAACGTTTTCATCCCTTTCTGAGTCTGTTTTGCAGTCGCTTTTTTCTTGGCTGTTTCTTCAGACTTTTTAGAATCTTCATAGACACGTGAGTGAGAAAGGATGATTCTTTTCGCAGATTTTGAGAATTCAATTACCTTGAAATCAAGTTTCTCGTCCATTTTGACGTTCGAGCCATCCTCTTTAACCAGGTGACGTGGAGTAGCAAAACCTTCAACACCGTAAGGCAATGAAATTACTGCACCTTTGTCAAAAAGATCAATTACAGTTCCTTCGTGAACTGAATCAACGGTAAAGATTGTTTCGAATACATCCCATGGGTTTTCTTCCAGTTGCTTGTGACCGAGGCTCAGACGACGATTGTCCTTGTCAATATCAAGAACCTGAACATCAACTTCGGCGCCAATAGCTGTAAATTCAGATGGATGTTTGATCTTTTTTGTCCAGCTTAAATCGCTGATGTGAATAAGACCATCAACACCTTCTTCGATTTCAACAAACACACCGAAATTGGTGAAGTTACGAACACGGGCAATATGTTTGGACCCAATGGCGTATTTAACTTCAATTTTATCCCAAGGATCATTCTTCATTTGCTTGATACCTAACGACATTTTGCGTTCGTCACGGTCAAGGGTAAGAATCGTTGCTTCAACTTCATCCCCAACTTTGAGGAAGTCCTGAGCCGAACGAAGATGTTGTGACCAGCTCATTTCAGATACATGGATCAAACCTTCAACTCCGGGAGCAATTTCGATGAATGCACCGTAATCGGCCATCACAACGACTTTACCTTTCACAACATCGCCAACTTTAAGCTCGGCGCTAAGGTTGTCCCAAGGATGAGAGGAGAGTTGTTTGAGACCAAGTGCAATACGTTTTTTGTCATCATCAAAATCAAGAATAACAACATTGATCTTCTGATCAAGCTGAACAATCTCGTTAGGATGAGCCACACGTCCCCAGCTAAGATCTGTAATGTGGATTAATCCGTCTACGCCGCCAAGGTCAATAAATACACCATAAGAGGTGATATTTTTAACGGTTCCTTCAAGAACCTGTCCTTTTTCGAGTTTGGAAATAATGTCTTTCTTCTGCTGCTCAAGTTCGGCTTCGATAAGTGCTTTGTGAGAAACAACTACATTGCGGAACTCATGGTTGATCTTAACCACTTTGAATTCCATTGTTTTGTTCACATAAATATCGTAATCACGAATTGGTTTCACATCAATCTGTGAACCTGGCAGGAAGGCTTCAATTCCGAATACATCTACAATCATACCACCTTTAGTGCGGCATTTGATAAATCCGGTAATAATTTCGTCATTTTCGAGTGCTGCGTTCACACGATCCCAGCTACGCATTGCACGGGCTTTTTTGTGTGAAAGTGTGAGCTGTCCCTTTTTATCTTCAAGGGTCTCAACGTAAACTTCTACTTTATCGCCAATTTTAAGCGCAGGATTGTAGCGGAATTCGTTTACAGAAACAATACCGTCTGATTTATAGCCGATATCAACAACAACTTCGCGTTTGTTCATAGAGATCACCTTACCGTCAACGACTTCTTTCTCCTGCAGGATTGAAAGGGTATTGTCGTACATGTCTGTCATCTCTTTCTTGGTGGCAGTACTATTGACTGATTTTGTCCCTTCAAAAGCATCCCAGTCAAAATCTTCATCAGCTTTTGCCGATGTCTCTTTCAGAACCTTTACAAATGGGACAACAGGTACCTCAATTATTTCGGGCACTTCTGTTATTACTGCAGGTTCCTCAGTTACTTCGGGTTCGGCAACTACTTCAGCTGCCAGTGTTTCTTCAACGGGTAATTCCGCTGCCTCGTTAATTTCGGGGTTTTCGTTAATTTCACTCATTCAAATTGATCTTAAAATTAATAAATTAGACATTATTTTATTTGTGCCGCAAAAATAGGATTTATCCCTTTAATATCAAATGATTATTTGTTTTTTTAAGGTTAATTTGCACTTACACTCGTTTAAAGCTATTTCCTTAAGTCAAAAATCAGATTTATATTTGAATCTTTATTTTAGCATCCAGATAAAATTGAATATAAGTCATTAAATCGAAAAAATATGAGAACAACTGAAACACCGGCAATTATTCTGCAAAAAGCCAATGAATGGCTTTCCGGCAACTATGATGAGGCAACGAAGGCAGAAGTTCTGCAGCTGATTAATTCTGAAGACAATACTGAATTAATTGATGCATTTTACCGTGATCTTGAATTCGGAACCGGTGGTTTACGTGGAATTATGGGCGTTGGCTCGAATCGAATGAATATTTATACTGTGGGAGCAGCGACCCAGGGTCTTAGTAATTACCTTAAAATGGCTTTTGCTCATTTACCCCGGATAGGTGTTGCCATCGGTTATGATTGTAGAAACAACAGCCGCCTATTTGCAGAAACGGCAGCAAGAATTTTTTCAGCAAACGGTTTTAAGGTTTATCTGTTCGAGGATTTGCGTCCAACCCCCGAACTTTCATTTGTAATCAGAGAGCTCGGTTTACAGAGTGGAATTATTCTCACTGCTTCACATAACCCCAAGGAATACAATGGTTATAAGGCCTATTGGGAGGACGGCTCCCAAATTGTTGAGCCTCATGATGTCAATATTATTGATGAAGTTGCAAAGGTGACGGTTGATGATATCAAATTCAACGGTCCCGAAGAAAATATTACAATTTTGGGAGCTGAAATGGATGAAAAGTTCCTTCAGCGAGTGGTCTCGGTTTCGTTATCGCCCGATGTGATTCAACGTCAGAAGGATCTTAAAATCGTTTATACCCCGATTCACGGGACCGGAGTAAAACTTGTTCCCATGGCATTGGCGAAAATGGGATTTGCCAATGTTATTCATGTTCCGGAACAGGATGTTGTGAGTGGTGATTTTCCCACGGTGATCTCACCTAACCCAGAAGAGCCGGCAGCCATGGAACTGGCCATTAAGAAAGCAATCGAGACAGATGCAGACATTGTAATGGCTTCTGATCCCGATGCCGACCGGCTGGGGATTGCCATTAAAAACGACAAGGGGGAATTTATTCTGGTCAACGGAAATCAAACTGTGCTGATCTTTCTTTACTATATCATCAAGAAAAGAAAAGAACTGGGACTGCTGAAAGGGATTGAATATGTGGTGAAAACGATCGTCACCTCTGAAGTGGCAGCTGAAATTGCGAGAAAAAACGGTGTTGAATATTTCGATTGTTATACCGGATTTAAATATATAGCGGAGGTAATCCGCGAAAATGAAGGTGCTAAACAGTATATTGGCGGGGGTGAAGAGAGTTTTGGATTTTTGCCAGCCGATTTTGTTCGTGACAAAGACGCTGTGAGTTCATGTGCACTGATGGCTGAAATAGCTGCCTGGGCCAAAGATAACGGACGCACACTGTTCGAAATGTTGTTGGATATCTATCTTGAATACGGCTATTCGAAAGAGAAAATGAAATATGTCGTTCGTAAGGGTAAAACCGGCGCCGAAGAGATTGAACAAATGATGGTTAATTTTCGGAATAATCCACCCAAACAATTGGCAGGATCAGCTCTTTCGGTGGTGAAGGATTATGAGACTTTAAAAGAGAAGAACCTCGTGACGGGGAGTGAGAAACCGATTCAACAAAAAATCACATCTAACGTTCTTCAATTTTTCACCGTTGATGGTACTAAAGTGTCGGTGCGACCGTCGGGAACCGAACCTAAAATTAAATTTTATATCGAGGTAAAAGACCGCTTCGATTCATATGATCAATATGATGCGGTTGAGGCGAAAACCAATATGAAGATTGATCAGGTGATGACTGATCTTGGATTATAAAAATTTAACTATAAAAGTGGCTGTTAAATCTGTCTGTTTTATATGTTTGCAATTCTAAATTACTATTCAAAAATTAATTGTAAAAACACAACAAGAAAAATGAAAAAAATTCTTTTAGGCCTGTGTGTTGTAGGAGCTTTCACTGCCGGTGCACAGAATCAGAACCCCGAGAATGCGAAAATGAAACCTGAAATGACCGAGTTTTGGGATCCCGAGGTCACGGTAGTCACTCCGGCTGAGAATGTTGGTAATGCCCCGTCAGATGCCATTATACTTTTCGATGGAACGAGTGAAATGTTCCTTCAGAACTGGACCAACGGAAAAGGCGAAGCTCCGGGGTGGAATGTTGCGGACAATTGTGTAACAGTAACCAAGGGTGCCGGAACCATTAAAACGAAGATGGAATTTGAAGATTATCAATTACATATTGAATGGCGAACCCCTGCCGAAGTGAATCCTGAGAGTAAAAGTCAGGGACGTGGAAACTCCGGAATTTTCATGCAGGGACGTTACGAGTTACAGGTTCTTGATAATTACCAAAACCGTACTTACCGAAATGGACAGGCTGGCTCATTTTACAAACAGTATGCTCCACTTGTAAATGTCTGCAGGAAACCGGGTGAATGGCAGAGCTATGATGTAATTTATACTGCACCAAGGTTTAAAGCTGATAGCACACTGTTTACACCGGCCCGTGCCACCGTGCTTCAAAACGGGGTCCTTGTACAAAATAATGTTCAGCTGTTTGGTCCGACTGAATACATCGGAATACCCAAATATAAATTTCATGGTCCGGGTTCCATAGAGCTTCAGGATCATGGAAATCCTGTTAGCTACCGGAATATCTGGATCAGAAAATTATAACCATATTTACCCATAAAAAATGCCCGGTTTTTCCGGGCATTTTTTATGGGATATCAAAATCAACTCAACTCGCATGAATTTTAATCAGTCGGTCGCAGAGGTCTTTTAAACCTTCGGGAGTGTCGCCACCCGGCATTTCAATGGTTGTCCAACCATGATAATTGATCTCATCAAGCGCTTTCATCACGGCTGTCCAGTTTACGTCGCCTTCAAGTAGTTTAACCCCAAATCCGGCCCACTTCCCCTGTTTATCGGCGATTTTGCGGCTGAACTCTTTAATATGAACTTTGGCGATACGGGGACCGAGAATTTTTATCCATTGTTCGGGCCACCCATACACAAGAATGTTTCCACAATCAAAATAAGAGCCAACCATTTGACTTTGAAAATGATCCACGTAATAGGCTGCCTCCATCGGGCTGAGCAGAAAATTGTTCCAAACATTCTCGACCGCAATTTTTACATTCAGTTGTTCTGCCAATGGTACCAATTTTTTAATCTCTTCCACAGACCTTTTCCAGCAATCGTCGTAATTTACCGTTTCACTCACACGTCCTGGAACAAGAAGCAGGGTATCTGCGCCAAAAGCTTTTGCATCTTCGAGACCCACCTTTATGGCTGCAACTCCCTCCTCGCGAATTTTGGGGTCGGGATCAGACAACAACAGTTTCCAGTGCAGCGCACAACAAACACTGGGAATGACCAATCCGGTTTTGTCGCGTGCCTTTAAAACTTCATCCCTGTTGAGATGACTCATCACCTCGACGCCATCGAAACCGGCTATCTTAGCAGCCTCGAATCGTTCCGCAATTGTCTTCCCGACTTTAAGGCAGTCCCACATTATCCCCTTTTTCAGAGTCCGTTTTTCCTGCACCACGTTTGTTGCAAATCCCGGAACGGAAACGGCAGAGATCGCAGCGGAAGCCATGATCGTATTCTTCGTAAATTGCCTTCTGTTCATAATCTTAAATATTAGGTGATCTTTTATAACCTTCAATCCACTATATTAATTTTGATTCTGTTCCGATTACAGGAATTGTCTCAGGAATATTAGGTACAGGTCCCAGGGCATAATTTTTGGGCCCAAGTGAAAGGTTGGAGTTAAGCATCTCCTCCCACGTCACATCTTTACCCGTATATGCAGATATGCGTCCCATGATGGTGATCAATGTTGAATTCACTTGGGCCTCTGCATCACTTATTGGTTTGCCCGATCTTATTGACGTAACAAGGTTGACATGCTCCTGAACATAAGGGTCCTTTACTTTCCAGGTGAGGTCTGTATCCCCCTCTTTGGGATGAGGATATTGCCAGATCTGGTTCCCCTTGAGATCAAAAAGAGTCCCGCTACAGTCAGCATACCCTTTTGTTCCGGTGATTATTTCCCGCTTCAGGTTACTGCATCCATTAATCTGACGGGCAGCACAATGGGCCTGCATCCCGTTATCGTAAACATATTCGATACTAAAGAAATCGTACTGGTCGCCGGTTAATCTACGCTGACGACCGCCCCAACCCATCGCCTTTACAGGGATCTTCCCAAGAAACCAGTTCATTACATCCACTTCGTGTATAAACTGTTCGACGATATGATCGCCTGATAACCAGCAAAAATTTGCCCAGTTACGGATCATATATTCCATATCGGTCCATTCGGGTAACCTCTTCTTTGCCCAGAGAGCACCACCATTACGGACAATATGAGCACTGACAATCTCACCGATCTCACCATTTGCGACCCTGCGCCAGGTTTCCATATAATCTTTTTGAACCCTTCGGATTGTTCCGCTGACAATACTGAGCCCCATCTGCTCCGCTTTCCTGGCAGAAATGAGAACAGAACGTGCACCAACAGGATCGACTGCGATCGGTTTTTCCATGAAAATATGTTTTCCTGCATTTACCGCAGCTTCAACATGAGCTGGGCGAAAATGGGGAGGGGTGCATAACAGAACTATATCAACACCGGAATCAATTACTTTCTGATAATTATCGAAACCGGTAAAACATTTGGCATCATCGATCTCAATTTTTCTCTCTTTTTTTAATGTTGCACGACAACTATCCAACTTATCCTGGAAAAGATCACCCAGTGCAACGATCTGCAAATTTGGTCCTGCATCAATAAAATTCATCGCAGCTCCGGTTCCCCTGCCACCGCAACCGATCAATCCGGCTTTTAACACCTTCCCATCGGGAGCTTCGTTAAGCATTTCGGGTAGTTTGGCGTTACCACCTCGCTTTTCTGATCCTGAACACGACGCCAGTAATCCTGCCGCACTGATCGTCCCAATAGCACCCAATGCGGTGTTTGAAATAAATTTGCGACGGCTTAATTCGTTTTTATTCTCCATATCTATAAAATTTAATTGAGTTCAATCCTTTTACGCAGAAATAAGGGAATAAAAATACTTAAATCTGATCAACTAACACGATTATTTTAAATTTTTTTCCTTTGCTAAATCAATTTAGCTTTTAAATTATTGTCAGCACGAAACTGGGAGTTTTTATGTAAAATCGGAGACTTTAAGTTTTTTCCCGGTTATAATAGTTTGTAATTCAGTAGTTTATTTCGTAGTTGCCAAGTGATATTATTCTTAGCTGCGATCCAGGACGATCTGGCAGCAAAGGCAAATGACTTTTGGTATATCCATTTTATTCTGATTATTTTCATTAATTCACTTCATACTAGGTTGTGAAATACTTTTGCATGGCAATTTCAGCTGGCGATTTCCGGCTAAAGCAATTATCCCTATCTTTGTGCCAAAATACCAGTCGTTAAAATTTACACTCATGCAGGAAAAGATAATCATCCTCGATTTTGGCTCTCAATACACCCAACTCATCGGACGTCGTGTTCGCGAACTCAATGTCTATTGCGAAATTCATCCCTTCAACCATTTCCCTGAAATTGATCAAAGTGTAAAGGGGATTATCCTTTCTGGAAGTCCCTATTCTGTAAGGGATGCTAAGGGGCCGAGAATTGATCTTGATGAAATCAGGGGAAAGTATCCATTGCTGGGTGTCTGTTATGGCGCTCAATATCTGGCACATTTTTTTGGCGGCGAGGTGGCGGCTTCCGATTCGAGGGAATATGGTCGTGCCAATCTGAGGATTGTTGATAAGGAGAGCATTTTACTTCAGGGGATCAGTGAAAACTCGCAGGTGTGGATGTCGCACGGCGATACCATTGTTAAAATGCCTCAACATTACAAAATCATTGCCTCAACAGATGATGTTGAAAATGCTGCCTACAGGATTGAGGGAGAGAATACCTATGCTATTCAGTTTCATCCTGAAGTTTATCATACCACTGAAGGGACAAAGATTCTTGAAAACTTCCTGGTGAATATTTGTGGCTGCAAACAGGATTGGACTCCGGATTCGTTTATTGAAACGACCGTTCAACAGTTACGTGATAAGATTGGGAACGATAAAGTGGTTCTTGGACTTTCAGGGGGGGTCGATTCATCTGTTGCGGGTGTATTACTCCACAGAGCAATAGGTAAAAATCTCACTTGTATTTTTGTCGATAACGGATTGCTACGTAAAAATGAATTTCAGGATGTACTCGATTCATATATGGATATGGGGCTCAATGTTATTGGCGTTGATGCCAGTGAGCGATTCTGGAACGATTTAAAGGGGGAGCGTGATCCGGAAAGAAAGCGGAAGATTATTGGTCGTGACTTTATCGAAGTGTTCGACATCGAAGCGCATAAGATTCAGGATGTGAAATGGCTTGCGCAGGGTACGATCTATCCTGATGTGATTGAATCGGTTTCGGTCAATGGTCCGTCAGCCACCATTAAGTCGCATCACAACGTAGGTGGTCTCCCGGAGAAGATGCATTTAAAAGTTGTCGAGCCGTTGAACCTCCTTTTTAAAGATGAGGTTCGTCGTGTCGGCAAGGCACTTGGAATTAAACAGGAACTGCTTGGCAGACACCCTTTCCCGGGACCGGGTCTTGGTATCAGGATTTTGAGCGATGTTACACCTGAGAAGGTTCGCGTGCTTCAGGAGGCCGATGCCATCTTTGTCAACGGGCTGAAAGAGTGGGGGCTTTACGACAAGGTGTGGCAGGCGGGGGTAATGTTGCTCCCTGTTCAATCGGTGGGTGTTATGGGCGATGAGCGAACTTATGAAAATGTTGTTGCATTGCGTGCCGTAGCCTCTACAGATGGTATGACTGCAGATTGGGTGCATCTTCCCTTCGAATTTTTAGCTAAGGTGTCGAACGACATTATCAATAAGGTGCGTGGAATAAATCGTGTTGTATACGATATCAGCTCGAAACCACCGGCAACAATTGAGTGGGAATAATTTGATTAAATGTTGAATGATTAATTAAAAATTGATGAATTGAACATTATCAATTAGAGACACTAATCAGATTTTCATTTTTCAGTATCTCTTCTCCGCTCCAGCGATAGGCGGATAGTTGATCTGAACCGACTACGCAGCTATCGATGCAACAGATATTATCCTGAAAGATTGCAGCACCCTCACTCAGGCAATAATGCCCAAGAAAAACAGGTGGTTTACCGGGATTATAAGGTTCAAATGCGGGGGCAATTTCGTGAGGAACGGTATAATCGGGCAATATGAATTTGTTTCCGAATGATAATTCCCGAAAGGTCTTATTCTTTGGCGATTCCCACCAGTTCATCCTGAATACTTTACGGCTCATCCCTTTGGAACATTTAATGATTAGATCCGAAGGACAACGGTATTCCAATCCTTTGAGGAGCCGATAGATGATGGAGGCAGCGGGATGTTGTTTCTCATGAATTGTTCTCAGAAAAACTTTCTTCAAACGTCCTTCAGGGATGAAGCTTTTGAGGTAATTGATGTCATTATCATTCCAGTAGGCATGGGCAATCCGGATCAATCCTAGGTCAATAAAAAATGGAAGTGTACGAAACCATTTCAGGTGGTCGCTCCACTCTGCCTCAAAACCCTTAAATGCAGTCAGTGTACTTTGAATCTGATTTCGATTTCCGGCGATATGGCGCGAGAGGTACATCCCCCCAGAGTCTTTAATATGGTACAAGATGGCGCTGTACTCATGATTTCCAAGTATTGTAAGTGCCTGACCCGATTCTGTCATTTGCCGTATAATCTGAATGGTTTCCCTGATTTCGGGACCCCGGTTGATAAAATCACCGATGAAAATTGCTTTTCTTTCGGGATGACTCCAGATTCCATTGGTTTTTACGTACCCCATGATCTTTAAGAGCTTCTTTAAGATCGAAGCGTGACCATGTACGTCGCCGATTATGTCATAGTGCTGAGTTTCCATAAAATCCAAAATAACAATATTTAAATTGACAAAAAACAGTGAGCTTCCCTAAAAAATAAGGCTCAATTCATCTTCAGGCAGCAAACCAGTGCGAACCGAACTACAGAGCTATCGGTTAGCTTCACATTCAACACGTGAAAATCCTTTTTAATTCTGTTTTTCGTAAATATAAGGAAAATCAGAAACAAAGAAGTGGTATAAGAATAAATCCTTATACCACTTCTTTCTGATAATAGCTAAATGCCCTAAGACTTCATTTACACAGGATTCTCTTTGTTGACAATCTTGCTTCCGATCATCGCATACCACAGCAGATATAGAAGACCTGCAAAAATGACCCAGTAACTTGGGAGATACCCGGCGATATCAGCGATCTTACCCTGAAGAACAGGAAGCAGACCACCACCGCAAACAAGTACCATGAAAATTCCTGAAGCAGCAGCGAGGTATTTGCCTAACCCTTCCACTGCAAGGTTGAAGATTCCCCCCCACATGATGGAGGTACAAAGACCTACCAGTACAATGAACATGGCATTGATCGGAACCTGGGCCAAACCAAATGAAATAGCCCCGGTAGCCGATTTCTGAATAACCGGTAACGAAACCAGCATGGTATCAGGAGCAAACATTGCCAACAGGATCAGTAAAAGTCCGAAACCTGAAGTAACGCTGAGCATAATCTTGCTTGAGATAGTTTTACCGAGGGAAGCGCCGGCCAGACGACCTATCAGCATAAGAAACCAGTAGGTACCGGCAACAGAGCCGGCGACAGCTTTACCGGCAGGTGAAGCCGACAGCCAGAGGTTCATGATCCCAGGAGTACCGACTTCCACACCAACATATACAAAAATACCGATGGCGCCAAAGATGAAATGACGATATTTCAGTGCTCCCGACATTAATTCTCCAAGCGGAAGATCTGACTGTTCAGCATGTGGTTCCGGAATGCTTACAAAATATAACACAACAAATACAACAGCGAATACGGCTAATGCAATGTACATTACTGGGAATACATCGGTAATTTTTGCTTGTGCACCAATTAAAATACCAACAAAAGCAGGGGTAAAAGTAGCCATTACAGAATTGAACGAACCTCCAACCTGAATAAGCTGGTTTCCTGTATTACCACCACCGCCAAGCGTATTCAACATTGGGTTGACAACGGTGTTCAACAAACACATCGAAAAACCAGCTATAAAAGCGCCCAAAAGATAAACAGCGAATGCCGATTCCTGCGAAGCATATCCTGAAAGATATTGAATAAATACACCCACAAAACCGATGGCAATAGCGATCAGCGCGGTTTTCTTATAGCCGACCCTTTGTAAAAGGATACCACCGGGAATTCCCATTACGGCATAAGCGATGAAGTTGGCTGCATTTCCCAGCATACCAAGGAAATTGGTAACTCCAAACTGGTCTTTCAGCACATTCCCCATCGGTGCTGCTAAGTTGGTAACGAATGAGATCATACCAAAAAGCATAATCATCATAATGATTGGCAACGTGTAATTCTTTTTCTCCGTCATAATTTGAATAAATTTATAAGCATTAATTACGTTAATTCAATTTCTACAAAAGTAATTTTTTTAAAATAGCTTTTTCCCTCCATCACCGATTTCTGCAACATAGAATACTGGCTTTAACCCTGTTTTTTCCTCGTAATTCTTTCCGACCTGTGCAATAAAATGATCTACAGCTGCATCTTTAACCAGACTAACTGTACATCCGCCAAAACCTCCACCTGTCATTCGTGTTCCGATGACACCCTCGATTTTGCGGCCTTCTTCAACCATGGTATCCAGTTCAAATCCTGTAACTTCATAATCATCACGTAATGAGTCGTGTGATCCGTTCATCAATTCCCCGAATTTCACCAGATTTCCGGCCCTGAGCGCTTTAACGGCATCCTCTGTTCTTTGAATCTCACTCACAACGTGTCTGGCCCGTCGACGGACTGTTTCATTTTCAATTTTATCTTCGACTTTCAGAAAATCTTCCCAGGAGATCTCTCCCAGGGCAGAAATTTTTTGATAAGGTTGTATTGCCTTAACTGCTGCCTTACATTCAGCAACCCTTTCATTGTATTTTCCGGAGTCCAGTTTGTGGGGACTATTGGTATTGCTGATCACAATTTTTACTCCGTCGAGCACAACAGGGATCAGGTCGTATGCCAGGGTGTCGCAATTGAGGAAAACCGCATGGTCTTTTTTGCCCATTGCAGATACAAACTGATCCATAATTCCGCAGTTAACCAATGCAAATTCATGCTCAGCTTTCTGCCCCATCAAAGCCAGCTCGATTTTGTCAATTCCGAAATTGTACAAGTCATTAATTACTACACCTGTAACAACCTCCAGGGCTGCAGACGAAGAGAGTCCGGCTCCTGTTGGAACGTCTCCATAAAATAACATGTCGGCTCCTTTATCGAAGGTAAGCCCTTTTTTCATAAACTGGGCAAATACGCCAATGGGATAATTGACCCACTCTTTACCAATGGCTTTGTTTAGATCTTCTACTTTTACTTCAGCCTCAAAAGGCATATTTATAGATGCAAATTTTACCGTTTTGCGGTCAGTTTTACGCACAAGGCAATAGATTCCGAAACTTAGGGCACACGGAAATACAAAACCGCCGTTATAATCGGTATGTTCGCCAATTAAATTTACACGACCAGGCGAAAAATAGCCACTTACTTCACCTTCGCCAAATTTTTCGATAAACTTTGTTTTTAATTGTTCGATTGTCATATTTTAAAAAATTAGTGTATAAACTGGTAGGTACTGGTAGGGGCAAATGTATAATAAATTGGCCGAAAAGTACCTCTTCAAAAAAGATGTTTAATAACACTTTAATCCCAAACGTGTATTTGGGATTAAAGCGAACTCCTGACAATAAGCTTTGATGGATTCCGAACTCTGATCCTTTTGTGATTCAGTACCATATCAGACAGCGACCCACCCATTTGAATAAAATCGGTTGAAATTGTGGTGATACCCTCAGCAACGACCTCCTTCAGCATCGTATCGTTAAACGAAACCAGACCGACATCTTTGCCCAACTTAAGATTCATAGAAGCTGCATTTTTTACGATCCGCACCAGGTTTCGGTCGGATACGACCAGGTAAGCTTCACCTTTTTGGACGTTTCGCTTCTCTACTGACCGGACAATTTCTGCATTAAGTCCCAATTCTGTACAGAACCGGTTAAAACCGGCAACCCTTTCTTCGGGCTCTTTACCTCCCGGAAATACCATGATCAGTTTTTGGTATTTACAAAACAACTCTTTACCTGCCATCATCCCATCATATACATCCTGTTCAAAGTCCTGGTAGATTACAGGGTAATCTTTCAGATCATCCTTGAGCCTGTCAAGTATATAAACTTTATCGGGAGGGAGCTGACGGACTACATCATTGGAATGATTGAAAGTTGCGGGCATAATAATATATGCGCTGTATTTTCCGGCTGCATCTCCAATCAGTTGTTTAAATACGTGGTAGTTGAAATGGTGAAAGTAAATATCCACGCTTGTCCTGTTGTCTAAATGGCCCAGGAACGAAGTGTATAAATCTTCTTTAAAAACGTTTAGTTCATCAAAAAGCAGAAAGACCTGTTGGTCGAATTTCAGGTCTGTCCGTTCAATATAATACCCCTTTCCGGGAACGGATATCACAATGCCTCTGGTTCTTAATTCATTAAAAGCTAACATTACGGTATCACGTGAAAGAGAAAACTCTCGGCAAATCTGATTGATAGAGGCAATTTTATCCCCTCTTTTGAGTATTCCCTGCTCGATAGCCATACAGACCGAATTGATGATCTGCCTGTACTTTGGGATTCCCGCAGCTTCGTCGACATTGAAGATATTCGTTATATTCACAGAGATTGGTTTTTCAGGCATTAAAAATATGTTTTTTTTATATTTATTCTTTACGTTTGTGTCCAAATAACTAAATTTCATTTTTTATGGAACTCACACGCGATGTTTTCGGGAATGCCCGCAGAGGCGAAAAAATTTACCTTTATACCCTGCGTAACGATCATGGAATAACCATTAAAATAACCAATTACGGGGGGATAATAACCTCAGTCAAAACCCCTGACAGAAAGGGAATAAGAGAGAATATCGTTCTGGGATTTAAGTCATTAGACGATTATCTTACAGATGCCTACATTGAGGGTGGCCCATTTTTTGGATGCATAACCGGAAGATACGCGAACAGAATAGCAAACGGGAAATTTTCGATTGATGGTAAAGAGTACACCCTTCCCATTAATAATGGAAAGAATTGCCTTCACGGTGGAATTACGGGCTTCGATAAAGTGATCTGGGTTCCGAAAAAAATCGAGAAACCCGATCTTGTTGGCGTAGAACTCAAATATCGAAGTGTCCATATGGAGGAAGGATTCCCGGGAAATCTCGACATCACTGTTACTTACACCCTGAATCATAAAAACGAATTTCACATCGAATATAAGGCTGTTACTGATAGGGAGACCGTTCTTAATCTAACCAATCATACCTATTTTAATCTTACATCGAATAAGGAAAACATCTTTGGACATACCTTATATATTCCTGCAAAAACAAAAACGGTTAATGACGACGGATTAATTCCTACCGGTGAGATAGTTGAAGTTGCCGGCACCCCCTTCGATTTTACCACTCCTGCAACCATAGGGTCAAAAATTGGCGCCTTAGCCGATGGTTATGACTGCAATTTCGTCCTCGATAATCCGAACAAGAAGATGGTTAAGGCAGCTATCCTATATGAGGAATCAACAGGCAGGACGATTGAAGTATCAACAAATGAGCCTGGATTTCAATTGTATACAGGGTATTATATTCCCGACATAATTGGAAAACATGGGGAAAAATTTGGTAGCTATGCCGGTGTGGCCCTCGAAACGCAACATTATCCTGACTCTCCAAACCACCCTGAATTTCCATCAACCTTTCTGAAACCGGGCGAGACATTTAAATCAAAAACGATTTACAAATTCGGAACAAAATAGGACGAAATAGAATTTCTTAAGCAAAGTCTGAACTTTTAAATTTCAGACTTTGTTTTTAAACAGTATGACCTTTTATCCCATTGTCAACCGCTATACCATAATTAGTTAAGATAAATTGTGAAAATAATGAGAACACTCATCGACCTTTTTGAATCGCGTGTGGAGCAATTCCCAAATAACCCACTACTTTGGGAAAAACCCAAAGATCGTTATATCTCATCGACCTACCTGGAGATCAGAGAACAGGTGTGCCATTTTGGTGCAGGATTACTTTCGTTGGGTCTGGCGAAAGGGGAACGGGTCGGATTACTCTCCGAAGGTAGGAATAACTGGTTAGTTAGTGAGTTGGGTATTTTGTATTGCGGAGCGGTCAATGTCCCGCTCTCAGTCAAGCTGGAAGCTCCGGAGTTAAAATTCAGGTTGGTTCACTCCGGATCAAAGATGGTAATTGTTTCTGCAGGACAGGCGTCCAAAATAGCGGATATCATTGATGAAATCCCCGATATCGAATATGTAATTCATTTGGATACTTTAGAGAACCCAGGCTCTAAAGATCTCACATTTGATGATATCCGGAGAATGGGAGGGGAGTTTCTCGAATCAGAAGAGAATAAAAAGAGGTTTGAAGCGGTATGGAAAAGTGTTGAGCCGGATGATGTAGCCAATATTTCATACACTTCAGGAACAACTGCTGATCCCAAGGGGATTATGCTGACCCATCTCAACTATACCATAAATGTGATCCAGGCCAATACAGTTTTGGAGATTGGTTCAGATTATAAAACGCTGGCGGTTCTACCATGGGATCACTCCTTTGCCCACACCGCGTGCCTTTACACATTCATGTATAAGGGAGCTTCGATTGGATCGGTCCAGACAGGGAAAACACCTATGGAGACCCTTAGAAATGTTCCTGTTAATATTCAGGAGTTTAAGCCAGATATAATGATGAGCGTTCCTGCGCTTTCCAAAAATTTCAGGAAGAGTATTGAAAAAGGTATTCAATCAAAAGGAAAAATTACTGAGCTATTGTTCAATCACGGATTGAAGGTAGCCTACCGTTATAACGGGGAGGGATGGAACCGGGGAAAAGGTTGGCGTGCGTTATTGAAACCCGAGTATGCTTTACTTGATAAAATTCTCTTCTCAAAAATACGCATGGCTTTTGGTGGTAATCTGAAATTTTTCATAGGAGGTGGGGCCCTGCTTGATATCGAACTTCAACGTTTTTTCTTTGCGATAGGAACACCCGTTTTCCAGGGTTACGGCCTTACAGAAGCTGCTCCGGTTATTTCTGCCAATTGTCCTGAGGCGGTTAAATTCGGATCGTCGGGTAAACCGGTAAAATATCTCGATATTAAAATTTGCGATGTCGATGGTGCTGAGGTTCCGTTGGGAGAGAAAGGTGAAATTGTTGTAAAAGGGGAAAATGTGATGAAAGGTTACTGGAAAAACCCTAAAGCATCAGACGAAACTTTGAAAAACGGCTGGCTCCATACCGGAGATCTTGGTTACCTTGCAAAAGATGGATACCTCTATGTTTTAGGACGTTTTAAAAGTCTGTTAATCGGAAACGACGGCGAAAAATTTTCTCCCGAGGGGATCGAAGAGTCGATTGTTGACCAGTCGCCCTATATTGATCAGGCAATGCTTTATAACAACCAGAATCCTTATACAGTGGGGTTGTTTGTTCCCAATATTACAGCAATAAACCATTTTTTACACAAACATTCAATTCAGCCTGGCACCCCGGAAGGAATCAGGAAGTCGGTCGAGCTGATCAAAAATGAAATTGATGCTTATCGAAAAGGGGGGAAATACGAAGGTTTGTTTCCCGAACGATGGCTGCCAACAGCTATAATTATTCTTCCCGAAGCCTTTACCGAGCAAAACCATTTATTGAACTCTACGTTAAAAATGGTACGAGGAAAGATCACAGAACATTTTAAAACGGAAATGGAGTATATCTACACGGCTGAGGCAAAAGATATATTTAATGCCAGGAACATTGAATCGGTTAAACATTGGAATAAATAGTGATAAATTTCCAGGTGCCTGATAAAGATTATTTTAAAATGAAGATTATTCTCTTGTTGCAAGTTTTACTAAGTTGCGTTTTGCTCCATGGGCAGACCACCACAAAGCTGAGTGCCGAACAGGAAAACTGGTTGTCAAAAGCAAATCGTCATGAAAAGAAC
This sequence comes from Prolixibacteraceae bacterium, assembly GCA_963675995.2. GTDB lineage: Bacteria > Bacteroidota > Bacteroidia > Bacteroidales > Prolixibacteraceae > JAAFHB01. The sequence goes on from CAXXIY010000001.1 coordinate 2,854,992, forward strand.
GGATGGACCTATCTGCATATTGAAGGTGTGGCTCAGGAACGAGGATTTCAACATGGCTACCTGATGGCCAATGAGATCAAAGAGGCGATCCGCGTATTAAGCGTTGGCTGGCACTATCAGACTGCGATGGATTGGAATTGGATTGTAGAAAAAGGGGCACAAATTTTAACGCCAAAAGTTAATGCTGAAAATCTGATCGAAATCGCTGGAATTGTTGAGGGAATGAACAGCAGAGGTATTGCCGCTTCCCGTGACGAACTTATTGCCCTTAACGGCTATATCGAATTGATGCACAATTGGTGGCCAAATGTAAAAGACTCCATTCATTTACATTCAATTCTACCTCCCAGGGAATCGTGCAGTTCTTTTATAGCTACCGGCAGTATGACAGCAGACGGAAAGATTGTCCTTGGACATAATACGATGGATGGCTATCAGAATCCGGTTTGTAATATGATTGTGGACATCGTTCCCGATAAAGGGCATCGAATCCTCATGCAATCGATCAGTGGTTTTATCCATAGTGAGACCGATTTCTTCATTACCGATGCAGGACTTGTAGGTTCTGAAACAACTATTGGTGGGTTTTACCCTTTCGATCCAAATGGTGAACCGGAATTCTCGCGCATGCGTCATGCTACGCAGTATGCATCCACCATTGACGAATGGTGCGAAATGATGAAGAAAGACAACAATGGCGGATATGCAAATGCTTGGTTGATTGGAGATATTAAGACAAATGAGATTGCACGGCTGGAACTTGGATTAAAATATGTGGCACTCGAAAGGAAGAAAGACGGGTATTTCATTGGATCGAATGTGGCCGAAGACCTTAGGATTTTGCGGTTTGAGACCATCAAGGATGAAACGAATATTAAAAACTCCTCCATTGCCCGGCGCGTAAGATGGAAGCAATTGATGAAGGAGAACAGTGGCAAAATCAATCTGAAACTTGCCGAAGCTTTCGAAGCGGATCATTTTGATCCCTATCTGAACAAAATAAATCCCGGAGGGAGATCGCTTTGCGGTCACTGGGAAATTGATCAGCAGCTATATGGCAGGGACATTCCCTTTAATCCGGAGGGAACCCTTGACGGTAAAGTCGTTGATAGCCGCATGGCGAGGGAGATGTCTTTTGTTGCCCGCTGGGGATCGGCGTGCGGGATGGCTTTTAATAGCAACAAATTTCTTGATGAACACCCTCAGTTTGACTGGATGAAAGGATTAATGAAAGATCGCCCTACACAGCCATGGACTGTTTTTAAAGCGGGGGAGACGAGATAATTGATCTACCTGACAGGTTTTCAAGACCTGTCAGGTAGATTTTATAATTATTGTAACGACTCCAACTCTTCCGGATTGATTGGTACCCGGTCACCCAGAATTCTTGCCCCTGATTCGGTCACCAGAATATCATCCTCGAGCCGTATCCCTCCAAAATCGAGATAGGTTTTTACTTTGTCAAAATTAATAAACTCGCTATTAATCTTCTCGCCAGCCCATTTTTCAATCAGGGCAGGTATAAAGTAGATTCCTGGTTCATTGGTGATTACGAAATCCTTTTGTAAACGACGTCCCAACCTTAAATAGGCAGTTCCAAACTGATCAACCGGACGAATCACCTCATCATACCCGACGAAAATCTGGCCGTAATTTTCCATATCATGAACATCAAGTCCCAGCATGTGACCCAATCCATGCGGAAAGAAGAGTGCATGCGCCCCTTTGAGAACTGCCTCCTTAACATCTCCTTTCATTAAACCAAGATCTTTTAACCCCGATGCAATCACTTCTGCAACTTTGAGGTGAATACTCAGATAGGTTTCTCCGGGTTTAATCAGAGCGGTAGCCGTATTATTTGCGTTTAAGACAATATTGTAGATGTCGAGTTGTTTCTGTGTGAACTTTCCGCCAACGGGAAAAGTACGTGTAAAATCTGATGCATAATGAGCATTCGATTCGGCACCAGCATCGACAAGCATCAATCTCCCTTTCTCAAGCATAAATGAATGATCATGATTATGAAGTGTTTGTCCGTTCTGGGTCAGAATAGTCGGAAATGAAGTACCCCCTCCATGTGATAATGCAATACCTTCAATCAGACCTGCAATTTCCTGCTCCATTACTCCCGGTCTGGCCATCTTCATGGCTGTTACGTGCATCTGATAACCGGTTTTACACGCTTTCTCAATCTCTTCAATCTCGAATTTATCCTTTAAAGACCTCAGATCGACAAGGCATTTTACCAGTTTCTCCGAGGCGTTAGCGGCAAGTCCGAAACTGTTTATTCCTAATAACTCAGTCAGATGAAGCTTATTTTCAGCTCTGTATGGCAGAAGGTAATGCAGATCGCCGGCTTTTTTAATCGTATCTAAAAGCTGGTTTAATGGAGCGGTAAAATCTACGCCAACCGAAGATGCCAAATCTTTTATAGATGGTTTTGTCCCCATCCAGATGATATCCTCAATTGAGATGTCGTCGCCAAAAAGGGTGTCTTTCCCTTCATTAGCGTCAATAATTCCGAAAAAACCGGGAGTATCGAGTCCAAAGAGGTAAAGAAAAGTGCTGTCCTGTCTGAAATGATAGGTGTTGTCGGTATAATTCATGGGGGATTCCATATTTCCAGGAATCAGAATAATCCCGTTCCCCATCTTTTTACGTAACTGGTTTCTGCGCTCTATGTATATATTCTTGTTGAACATCTCTCTTTAATTAATTGATTAAACAAAATGGTTATAAATTATCCTGTAATTTTTGAGGGAAGACCAAGTTTCATCACTTTCTTATCCTTTGCCGGGCGAGGCAGAAACATATCATCGGCGGTTATTCCGGCCTCCTTGATAGCCTTGAGGCAATATTCGAGCCTGCCAAGATCGTTGTTCGATCCGTTATTGGTTCCCAAAGTGAATTTCACCCCTGCCGTCTTGGCTCGTTTTATGAATGCGATACTGGGGAGCTTAAATCTGGCATTTATTTCGAGGGCAACATCGTTGTCCTTAAGCGCTTTAATCACCCGGTCCATCCGATCCGTGGTCCATAAACGGTCGTAATCAGGTGCAAGCTTTGCGGGTAGGAAAGTTGGATTTACATGAATGTCAACAGGTTCTGCTCCAAGTATGGCCTCGATTTTGCCAACCAGCATATCCATAAACTGCTGTTCGTTATCCACAAAGGTCTCTTCCGGAATCCATAACCGCATACGTCTGCCCTTCAGATCGGTCCAGGTCATCGCATCTGTAAAGATATAATCGAATCGGGCAACTGCGGTGGGGGAGAAGAGGGTAACCCATTCACGTCCTTCACACTGCATTGCTTTAAAAACTGGTTCTTTGCTGATGCCATCAAGATAGGCATTTAATGTTGAATCATTTGTTACCGGAAATTTCAAACCACAATTGGCTGCAACGCCATAATTATATCCGTTGTCCCTGGCATGTTGGCAAGCCTGATCCATGGTCAGACCACCTTTGAGATGACAATGAAAGTCGATCAGCGGAAACTCCTGCTGATTAAGCAGATCAATTACCTTCGTTAAACTGTCTGCCACCACCGGACAACTTTCACCTTTTGGCCCCTCTTTCAACAGTTTTAATGTCATCTCACCGACTAAAAATTCGCCAGTTGAGTTTGATTTCTTAATTGAAAGATATCCGTTGGTCAACACGCGACCAAGGATGTCGCCTGTACGTTCCATTTTTACCGGCTCGTTGTATTCACTGACTGTTTTGTTGTTTACCGAAACTTTGATGTAATTTCCTGATACGGTCAAACCTAAAGTAAACCATTCGCCATCGACGGCAGTTCGAACAAAATTATTTCTGATTTTTGAAAGACTTCCAGATTTTTGTCGGTTTCCTTCACGGTAATCGCTGTTATTAATTGTGATAATATAACCTTGATTCGTTCCATGTTCCGCGGGCATAGCGAAAACCAATTCACCTTCTGCTCCGGCAGTGGTCTTTAGTTTTGCTGTAAATTCAAAATTCCTTAACTGAAATTTTGTAGTCATCACATCTGATTGATTTTTAAGTAATAATCCATCAGATGAAGTGGCGATGCCGGTATGTCCCCAGTATATATCTACGTTTGACGGGTCAATTTTTGTTACTAATCCTGTTCGAAGTCCGGTCTGACAGGCGAAAAAGAGTGGTATAAAAAGAATTAAAGGTGAGAATCTTGTGAGGCGCATAACGATTAATTTATTGGATTTAATTGGATTGACGAAAATACCAAGATTATTGTTTTAAATGTTTGATTTGAAACAAAATTTCAGTTGATCAGGATTTTTTTAAAGAAAAATTAGCCATTAACAGCTAACAAGTAAAGGTAAAATGCATCTTGTCAAGATTCAGATGCAAAATTCAAATTGCCAAACTATGGTATGATATTGAGATCTATCAGGTATTAAAGAGGCTGACTTAAAACTAAAATATTAGATTTTAAAGGAACACCGGAAAATACGCAAATGAAGGCAAAGTATTAAAATACAGAAAGTTAATATTTGTTTTGTCTATCTTTGTCTCCCCGTCTCTCACTCACTCGCTCACTTCGTCTCCTCTTTCTCTTCCCGCCCCATGGCTTTTGCGATGGTACTCCCGACCATTAACTGAAGGGCATGATAAAGCATTAAAGGGAGCAAAACAACACCGAGTACAGCAGGGTCCGAAAACAGAACTTTACCCATTACGACTCCCTGAACCAACGATTTTTTTGATCCGCAGAAAATTACAGTAATTCGCTCCTCCCGTTTGAAACCCATCCATTGGGAAATCAGATTCATCAGGAAAAAAACAACCAGGAATAGGGCCAACATCAATACACCTAAAACAAAAATTTCTGAAATGGAGAAGTTATTGAACTGATTTCCCGAAAATGATTCGCAAAACGAAGTATATACGATCATGAGAATGATCAATTGGTCAAAGTTCCGAAGGGTGTTTTTATACCCTGAAAGCCAATTCCCCAGTTTGTGGTGGAGAAATAGTCCCAAAATAACCGGAAATAGCACTTGTAAACAGAGTTGAAGAATGGTATGTGTGATGTCAAAATCGGGTTGCGATTTCTCAAGAAGCCCACTCATCCATATTGGTGTAATAAATATACCAATGATGCTTGAAACACTTGCATTAAAGATGGCAGCAGCAATGTTTCCACGTGCAATTGATACCATTACCACTGACGATGATACCGTAGACGGCAAGGCCGCAAGGAAAAAAATCCCGATTCCGATGTTATTTGAGAAATAGTCGGGAAAAATTGTGCGAACAAAGATAATCGTTAGCGGGAATAACAGGAACGTAGAGAGCTGCACGATGATATGGAGTCGCCACTTGCTTAATCCGTTTAGCAAACTTTCGGGACTTAGTTTTGCCCCATAAAAAAAGAAGATCACAGAAACGCCAAACCCTGCAATAGCGGGAAGGTGGAGCGGACTTTCTTCAACACCAACCGGAGGGAAGAGCCATGCAAGGAAAATAACCCCGATCATCAGAAAGAAGAAACCGTTAAGTCCAGCTTTTGAAAATAGATCAGCGATTCGTTTAATCATAAAAAGATGATAATCGGGTCTTTAATAAAAATGGCTGCACGATTATTGTGCAGCCATAAATGTAATAATTTTGGTAGATATTAATTCTGTAACCGATTAGCTGAGGAATTTCTTCCTTAGATCTTCAATCTCTTTGTCACCAATAGGTTTAAGTTCCCCGATAGGTACCCCCATTGTGAGTGATTTAGCGCTGAATTCCGCGACTTCCAGACGGTCAAAGGTCTGAAGCAGTTTGTCTCCTGTAATCAGTATAGAGTCATTCTCCACGATTACTGCCTGTGTATCATTCGCGATAAGGTTTAGGATTGTATCCTCACCTTTAAAATGGCTTCCAAAAGGAACATTGGGGACATCCTGCAGGAATATCCAGCTCTCGGGTATTGTCCTGACATCAAATTTATGTCCAGTAACACTAAATGCCATTAAATAAGGAGATTGTGTCAGAATGATCGAGTTAATATGAGGATTGCGACGATAGATCTCCTGATGAAGCCAGGTTGCCCGGCTTGGAATTTTTCCCGGCTCCCGCTTCCCATCCTTTATTTGTACAATATCCTCCAGCATGATATTCCATCTCAGTACATTGGTAGGAGTAATCAGAAAATCATTGCCACGCCAGCGAACTGAAACCGTTCCATAAGAGCTGATCATTAACCCCTGGTCACATGCTCTGCGGACAATGCGCATAATCTCTTCACGCCTTTCACGTTCGTCAGATGGATGATTCACTTGTTCCATCTCTGGTAAAAGCCGGGGTATCTGAGCCTCGAATGCGTCGATCTGCTCATCCTTCAAAGAATTCACTTTCCCGATGGTCTTGGCGTTGATGATGGTCTTGGCGCAAAATTCAAGTGTTTCGAATCGCTGATAAACATCTTTCATATCGGTACCCCCAACAACTGTCCCATGATTTTCCATGATAACTGCATTGTAGCCCTGAGCAAAAACGGCTGCAATTTTTTCTCCAAGCTCTTCACTACCAGGGATCGCGTATTCTGCATAACCAATGGGACCGCAAACGTATTTAGCCTGTGGAATCACATTGGTATCAGGGATGACATGCGCAATGCTGAAAGATACCAAAGCCGGCGGATGAGCATGAATGATCGCTTTTAAATCGGGACGAATCTTGTAGATCGCACGGTGAAATGGAAATTCAGAAGAGGGTTTGTGTTTTCCCAGAATGGTTCCGTCAGCTTTAATACAATTGATGTCAGCTGGAGTGAGCGACCCTTTATCGACTCCTGAAGGTGTGACCCAGATATCTCCCTGATCATCGATAATCGAAATATTTCCACCCGAAGTAGTGGTCATCCCTTTTCTGTAAATTCTGCTGATAATCAGCACAATCTGATCGCGGGGATGCATGAGGTCAATGTCAAGTAAATGCATAAGAAAGGTATTTAAGATTTTGCCATTTTACGACGATAATTCTCAACTTCCCAGTTGTCAATAAACTCAATCTGAGCTTTATTCATAAATTTCGGCCCTCCGAAATTTTCAGATAAAAAGCTAATCTTTAGTATGTTCGAATAAACTTCAAGAACGTTTAATACCGATTTAAGATTCTCCTCAACAGCAATTACCCCTTCACCCTCTACAACCAATACTTTTGGTAAATATCCATAAGTGGTTACATAACCAGCAATGCCTGTTTTAGCCGCAGCCAGCTGATCTTTAGGGTCAGAAAAGGCTGGAATATAAAGGTAATGTGCTTTGCAATAGACAATATCATCAGGGGTAAAGGAAGTATTTGCTTTTGAAAAACTATCACAATCTTTCGAGAAATGTCGGATAAGATCGCTCCTGATCCCCAATGCTGTAAAGCTTTCGAATCCAGGATTTAACTCTCGTATGGAGTCGATTATAGGTGATTCAAAGGGTTTCTGTTCATCATTCGGAAGTGCCTCACCAATATTTTGGTTGATTTTTTCCATAATGGAGGCATAGATATCGTTAATCTCTGAAATGGTGTCTGCAGCCACAAATACCCCATGATTTTCGAGGAAGATGGTTTGTGGCGCTTTCCCATACTTTGCTGTGAACTGTAAAATCTCAGTTTCAACTTTTTTGAAAAGGATATATCCCGGATCGGTATAGGGAATGAATAGCGACTGATCTCCAAATAGTTTGCTACAAACACTTTGTGCATTATTCGAGCACATCACCGCATTAACTTTTGTGGGATGGGTATGAACGACAAACTGATAATCAATGATTTCATGCATCGAAGTTTCCACAGAGGGCCGATTCCCTCCCGTTGATACAATGGCCGCTGCAAGATCAGCCTTAACTTCAGCCTCCCGTTGTGTTGGGTCAGGGCTGTAGGTTTTGGCAGATACGATTTTAAGTTTTTCACGCGAAAGGCAGACAAAACCGCTCTCCTCAATCGTTTCAAGGGCTACACCGCTGGCTTTGATCCAGATATGATTATCATCTTTGAAGGATGTATTTCCACCACCCGCAATTACAAAAGTTTTATCTTTCCCGTATAACTGCGATACAGCTACTAATTCTTTAAGATTTTGATCCATTAGTTATAATTCATTAATTTTTTAATTCATTAATTCCGTTATCCTTTATTTCTCAAAGGTTGCTTCCAAAAGTAAATTATTATTGTTTGATCTCTATTACAAAAAGTGATAATTGATTTACACAATTTGTTTCTACCTTTGCACCTCAAATTTGAGGTTAAACTCCGTGTGCTTGAACACCACGTAAAAAACAAGTGATATGAAAAAGACCGTTTCTGTTTTGTTTATGTTTGCTGGAATTCTGTTTGCAATTTGCCTATTGATTTCCAATATATTAGCCACTAAAATCATTTTGATCGGACCCTGGGCAGCCCCTGCAGGTGTGTTGATTTTCCCTATTGCATATATTATTAATGACGTGATTGTGGAAGTGTGGGGTTTTCAGAAAGCGAGGCTGATCATCTGGTCAGGTTTTGTAATTAATATTTTGGCAGTGCTGTTTTTCACCCTGGCAATCGTTGTTCCTGCTGCCCCTTTCTGGCATGAACAAGCAGCCTTTTCCACCGTTTTAGGCAATACCCCACGTATCATTGTCGCCAGTTTAATGGCTTATCTTGTTGGCTCATTCTTAAATGCAATGGTAATGAGTAAGGTGAAGGTGCTCATGAAAGGTAAGGACTTTTCAGTGCGGGCGATTCTCTCGACGCTCGTAGGTGAAACTGCTGACTCCTTTGTATTTATCTCAATTGCCTTTGCAGGAATCCTTCCATTCGATATTTTATTTGGAATGATTATTACACAGGCTTGTATTAAAACAGTCTATGAGGTTGTGATACTTCCATTTACGATTCTTGTGGTAAAATGGGTCAAAAAAGTGGAGGGGGTCGATTCGTTCGATGCATCGATATCCTATAACCCGTTTTTAATTAATCAGATCTGATATGTCTAAAGCATTAGTCGTTTATTCAGGCGGGCAGGATTCGACTACCTGTCTTTTCTGGGCGAAGAAACATTTTAAGGAGGTTGTGGCTATTGCCTTTGATTATGGACAACGACATCTCGTAGAGTTGTCTGCAGCCAAACAGATTGCAGAAGAGGCAAATGTTCCATTGAGCATCTTCAAAATTAATCTGATGAACGAAGTTTCACATAATTCATTAACGGATAATGCGATAGAAGTCGAGTCGACTCAGCCCGATCACCGTCCGCCAAATACTTTGGTTGAAGGGAGAAATATGTTGTTTTTAACTTATGCGGCTATTTTTGCCAAGGCACATGGAATAGGTAACCTGATTACCGGCGTAGGGCAGGCCGATTACAGCGGATACCCTGATTGCCGGAATGAATTTATTATTTCACTAAATCAAACGCTGAACCTTTCGATGGACTATGAATACCGCATTCATACCCCATTAATGTGGCTCGATAAATCGGAGATCTGGCAACTGGCCGACGAGCTTGGTGTATTTGAAATTGTGAGGGATCAGACGATCACCTGTTATCATGGCATTACCGGTGAGGGTTGTGGTACATGCCCGTCGTGCAAGTTACGAAACAGGGGATTACAGAAATATTTAAAATCAAAAAACAATGGATGATTTGAAGAGTTTAGGGAAATCTGCTGCTTATGATTTCAACTATAATCCGGAGATACTTGAAACATTTGAGAACCGTCATCCTGAGAATGACTATTGGGTCAAATTTAATTGTCCGGAATTTACCTCTCTTTGCCCGATTACTGGGCAGCCCGATTTTGCTGCCATCTACATCAGTTATATCCCTGAGATTAAAATGGTGGAGAGTAAGAGTCTGAAACTTTACCTTTTCAGTTTTCGCAACCACGGCGGATTTCATGAGGATTGTGTAAATATTATCATGAAGGACCTGATCCGGTTGATGGAACCGAGGTACATTGAGGTTTGGGGGAAATTTACACCCCGCGGTGGAATCAGTATCGATCCTTATTGTAATTATGGAAAACCTGATACCAGATTTGTTACAATGGCGGAGTTTAGGATGATAAACCATGACCTGTACCCCGAAAAGGTGGACAACCGGTAGATTTCAATTCTCCAAAATCTTTCTGTTTAAATTCTAAATTCTTCAATAATAAAGAAAGGCGCCCTTTGGAGCGCCTTTCTCATATTTGACAGGATAAAATTATCCTTTTTTCACTTTTTTGTAGCCATAAATAGCGCTGGATCCCAATTCTTCTTCGATGCGAAGTAGTTGGTTGTATTTTGCCATACGATCTGAACGGCTTAATGAACCGGTTTTGATCTGTCCGGCGTTGGTTGCAACTGAAATGTCAGCGATCGTTGCATCTTCAGTCTCACCCGAGCGGTGTGATGTAACGCTGGTATAGCCAGCACGGTGAGCCATCTCGATGGCATCAAGTGTTTCGGTCAATGTACCAATCTGGTTTACCTTAATCAGGATCGAGTTGGCAGCGCCAAGTTCAATTCCTTTTTTCAGGTACTCAACATTGGTTACAAATAAATCATCACCAACTAACTGGCATTTGTCTCCGATTTTTTTGGTAAGCATTACCCAGCCTTCCCAGTCATTCTGATCAAATCCGTCCTCAACAGAATCAATAGGATAATTGGCGACAAGGGTAGCGAGGAAGTCAACCTGCTGTTCGCGGGTCCGTTTTGCCCCATTTGCACCTTCAAATTTGGCATAGTTGTAAATCCCATTTTCGTAGAATTCTGATGCAGCACAGTCAAGACCGATTGAAACATCGCCACCATCTTCCGCGCGGCCAGCTTTATAACCAGCCTTTGTGATTGCTTCGATAATGCTGTTCAATGCATCTTCTGTTCCGTCGAGTTTAGGTGCAAACCCACCTTCGTCCCCTACTGCAGTGCTGAGGTTCCGGTCGTGAAGCACTTTTTTAAGGCTATGGAATACTTCAGCACCCATACGAAGTCCTTCGCGGAAGGATTTCGCTCCGATGGGACGAATCATAAATTCCTGGAAAGCGATAGGGGCATCCGAATGAGATCCGCCATTGATGATGTTCATCATTGGAACAGGCAATGTTTTTGCATTTGTTCCTCCGATATAACGGTAAAGTGGCATTTCAAGATAGGCTGCAGCTGCTTTGGCTACTGCAAGCGAAACACCTAAAATTGCATTTGCACCAAGATTTGATTTCGTCTTGGTCCCATCAAGATCGATCAGCTTTTTATCCAATGCAACCTGATTAAGGGCGCTCATTCCTACAATCTCGTCTGCGATAGTGGTGTTGATGTTTTCAACTGCTTTAAGTACCCCTTTGCCAAGGTAACGTTTTTTATCTCCATCGCGAAGTTCGAGGGCTTCGTTTTCGCCGGTTGATGCACCAGATGGTACAGCGGCCCGACCCATGATTCCACTCTCAAGTGTAACCTCAACCTCAACGGTTGGGTTTCCGCGGGAATCCAAAATTTCTCTTCCGATTACTTTGTCGATTAACATCGTTTTTGAGTATTTTTAATATTAAACAATTGTGTTACTGTCAGAACAACAGTGTGATATAGAAATTATATTCTAATTCTTTAAACGGGACAAAGATAATCATTCATTGCTTGATAAACGATGGATTATGCAATCTACTGTTAAAAAGAGGTTAAATTTGCAATTGAATAAATTCTTGAACTCACCTTGTAACGATTTCTATACGAAGTTATCAATGAAAAACCCCGGGAATAATTCCGGGGTTTTTACTTTCTGTTTTACTGACTTTTTACTAAGACACTGGAAAATAAATGTAAAACTTGTTATAATTTAGCTTTTTCAAGTTTTTTCTGAATCTTCTTGATGGCTGATTCGATGGATTTCTCAGGCTCAATCACATTATAATCTCCCCAGAAAGCCCGGTCCGCAAATCCTGAAATCTCATCAGTCATTACAACAGTAGGTCTCATCCGTTCTGCAGGTTTAACCGGCCTATCGCTGGTCTTTTCCCAGTCGGTAACCGCCATCTCAATGGTTGTTTCATAAACCGTATTGAACAATCTTTTATTCCACTCAATCTTAAAGGTAATCTGACCTCTTGAATAACTGTAATACCATTTACCGTTCTTTTCACGATAGTCGATATGATAGGATGCTACTGTCGGATAAACTTTGGCTGTTGCTGGTTTCTTTTTGATAAACATATCGGCTGTTAGAATTTTGTTTTCAACATTCAGATTAAAAAGTGCGCTTGTAATTGCCAGACTTTCAGTATCGATATATAATTTACCAAAGTAAAGTGGTTCCGTTACGAACGGCCGTTGTTTGAATGCCAGAATGTAGATTAACCGTTCGTTGATTTTGGTAATATTCTCCAGTTTAAATTCGTAATTACCAAGCATATCTTCGGTAAAGATCATTTCGGGGTTCTTCATGATGTCGAGGTATAATGTAGTATATGGACCACCCTGAAGTTTGAAAGTTAAAGTGTCCAGTTTGCTGTAATCGGTACTTTTTCTGGCTTTAAAAAGCTGCGCCAAATCATAGCGGGGTGACATGTAAGGTTGTTTGTAGATTTGAACAACAGCTTCAGAAAGAGAGATATAGGTTTTCCTTTTCTTAATTGTTTCACGATAGAAAGCGGTCATTGATGTTGGATCACTGAAGTAGTTCTCAGCTCGTTTATTCATCACTGCCCGGATAAGTAACTCCGGATCTTTTGGAAATACACGTACCTCATTTAGGGCAACAACCAACATTTCCAGCTCAATCCTTGTTTTTTCAGGTTTGAACTGCGAAAGACTTATACTTTTATTTTTGTATCCGATAAAGGAAACAGTAACTTTCCCCTCCTTCAGATATTTTGGAACCTTCAATGAAAATTCCCCATCTGAATTAGTGATCGAGGCAATGTTTGACCCTTCCAGCGATAAGGATGCAAAGGGGAGTGAGGTTCTTGACTCCTTATCAACTACCGAACCTTTATACTGAATGTAGGTGAGTGTATCCGGCTGATTCGACTTCGGGAAATCTGTTGTTGCAAGTGCAGCCCGAGGAGACCCCAATATAATCAATATTGCAACAGATATTATTAATGCATTTTTAACTGATCGGAAAGTTTGTGTTTTCATGGCTTCTATTATTAAGATTTACCTTATACCTAACAGACAGCTATATTCAAATAGACCCCTATCCGTTTTACTATTTTTTTGATGAATTAAATTTACACTTTCCCGATATGAAAAGTGCGAAAATAGCTGAGAATTCAGGGAATTTATCTATTTTGGCAATCACTAAAAATATAAGATGGTGTAATTCAATTCTGATCAAACTTAGGAATCTTAACCTGACAGATTTTATTGAACGATTTTTTTATGCTGATAAAATGAAGCAGTTTATTTTCGTGATTTGGGGTTGTCTTATTTATTCAGAGCTGTTGGCTCAGTCAAATTTAGGCCTTCATGGAATTGCCTTGAAAAATTCAGGCGTCTCGGCGTATGTAATTGAGGCTGAGTCGGGGAGTGTTGTTTATGCAACGCCTCAGGTGAGCCTGGCTCCTGCTTCTGTGATGAAGGTGGTCACATCTGCAGCTGCTCTCGAAATTTTGGGTCCCGATTATAGATTTCATACTCAGATCGGATTTAGTGGAGCGGTTAACGGAGATACTGGGGAGCTAGAGGGCAACCTTGTATTAAGAGGTGGTTGCGATCCGGCCTTTTACTCAGAATATTTTGCAGATCATTATAAAGGTACATTTGAAGAGTGGTGTAAAGCTCTTAAGCAAGCAGGAATTAAAAAAATTCAGGGGGATTTATTGGTGGATCTGTCAAAAATGGATGGTGGATCTGTGCCGGGAGGATGGCAGTGGGACGATCTGGGAAACTACTATGGAGCAGGTGTGTCAGCCCTCACGTTTTCCGACAATTATTATAAGATTCATTGTTCTTCTCCTGCAGAAGCTGGTAAACGTGTTTCTATAACAAGTACGGAACCGCAAATGGATAGCCTCCAACTGACTAACAACATTATTTCTTCTGAAGTTAACCGCGATCTTGCTAATGTAATTGGAGCTCCAGGTTCATTCTTCCAGGAGGTTGAAGGTACAATTCCTGCCGGACGGTCCGATTTTATAGTTAAAGCTTCAATGCCAAATCCCGCAGGTATAGCTGCAATTGAATTTTGTAATGTTCTAAAAAATAATGGAATAAGTATTTTGGGGAGAGTGTTTTGCACCAACAAATGGGTAGGTAATGGTTTTACCCTGATTTCAGATAAAAGTTCTCCTCCTCTGAAGGAGCTAATCGTGCCCCTGAATCATGAAAGCCTAAATCTTTATGCCGAGCATTTGTTACGCGAGATAGGTCGTGCGAAAAAAGATTCGTCAGAATTGGATAAAAGTTTAGTGGCTTTAAAGGAGTTCTGGAAAGAGAAGAACCTGTTTTTAGATGGGTTTTATCCTACTGATGGCAGCGGACTATCCCGGTCGAATGGGATTTGTACACAGACTTTAGCCGAAATACTTCGCTATATGTACCTTGGCCCAAATCATGACGTTTTTTTTAACTCTCTTCCATCAGCAGGTATAAACGGTACACTTCAGAATGCATTTAAGGGGACGAAACTTGAGAATAACCTTCGTGCTAAAACAGGTTCGATGACCCGCGTAAGAAGTTTAGCTGGAATTTTCACCGACAAGAACGGTAAGAAGCTCATCTTTGCCCTGATCATAAACAACTTTGAAGGTAAACAAGCAACTGTGGAAAAAGCTATTGAGGCATTTTTAAACGAGATCTATTCATGTGAAGTTGAGGTGCTGAAAAGATAAACTGTTGGTTTAATTCCCAAATTCAGTTCTCAATCGGGCTAATTTATTTTGCAACGTGCTGATCGTATCAATTTTAGCCCCCTTTGAATAGGAGATCCGGTGAGTGATGCTTTTGTTTTGGAGATATATCCACTCGTCGCATCCATCAAAACATACATTACAAGTGTTGTAATTTAATTTTATAAATTCACTTATATTCACGCAATTGACTATCTCATTCCATTCGTTCTCAGGAACAGCTCTTTCTTTTGTAATCTGTGGAAGGGAGGATTTCCTTGGAATATAATAGAGATATCTGATCTTGTCTCGGGTAATCTGGATAGAATCAGTCCCTGAGCCCCAACCACAAATAAATCCCGACTGAATGACTAATCCTGCCATATCAGGATGGGTCTCGTTGTCTATTTTGCACGAATCAGGTAAAACTGCAAAAACGAAAATCAATAAAATGATCAACAATCTCCAACGCATAAAAATTCTATTTTTCAATACAATTGACCAGTAATTGGTCCCTGCAATTTATCTCAAAGATAGATATTCCTATGAGTTGACGATTATCGTAAATGGATGATTCTTTTACTTCCAGAAATGATGGTTGATTATAAACTGGAAGAAACATTAATTTCTCCATATTTTCCTGCAAAATAGTCTTTATACGCCTGAGCTATTTCAGGTCGGCTGTTCATCACAAATGGACCTTCAGCTACAATCGGCTCCAGGTATCGTTCTCCTCCAAACAGTAAAATGTCAGTTGCTCCCGATGATTGATTATTAATCTCAATGGTTCCGCCTTTCCTGTCAAACTCAATGAATTCACCCTGACCATATTCATTGTCATTAATAATTGCATTATTGAGCGGCAAAAATGCAGCGTACTCCAATCCGGGCTCTGAAGTGAGAGTGAATTGCTTATCAGCTTCAATATGAATATGATATAAGTATTGTTTTGAGTAATCAGGAATGATGGAATTCAAATTTTCGTAGGTTCCTGCTATTACTTTGATCCAGCCGGATTGATTCTCCAACAATTTACAGGGAACATCGCTGGCTTGAATGGCAATGTATTCCGGTAACTCCCCCTTATTCTTTGAAGGGAGATTGATCCAGAACTGAAACCCATGCGTTAACCGGCTATTTTCATTGGGATCAAAATTCAAATGCTCGTCATGAATTATTCCGTTGCCTGCTTTCATCCATTGAATACCGCCGGAACCAACTTTAGCATGATTTCCAATACTATCCAGGTGCTCGTCTTCACCATTTAATAAATAGGTCAATGTGGCAATCCCCCGGTGAGGGTGTGCGCCCGTACCCTTTTTCTTTTCGTCTTCACTTTCGATGTGTAAGGTAGGACCGATATGGTCAAGAAATACAAACGGACCTACAGCATCGACATATCGATTGGGCACTATTCGGTAAATGACCATATCGCCGATATCGGCCCGCTGACCCCTTCCGGAGAAACTTATCTCTTTTCTCATTAATTTCGTATTTTATCCAGAATCCGGTTAAGTTCAGTTACCTCTTCTTCATTAAGGTTATTTAATAGTGTATCTGCTTTCTTCTCACACTCATACATGTTGTCAAGTAAAGACAATCCCTGAGCGGTAATCTCAATTGTCTTTTGCCTGCGATCTGAAGGATTTTCGATTCGGCTGACCATTCCCTTTTCATAAAGACGGTCAACTATACGGCTAACATCAGAGTCTTTATCAAGCATTCTTTCTTTAATATAGCCGATACAAAGCGGCGCTTCAGTTCGAAATCCTCGCAATATGCGCAAAACATTGTATTGTTGCTCTGTGATATCATGCATCTTCAACGACCTGAAAAATTCATAACTTAACTGTTTGGCAGTATAAATCAGATTTATCATTCCTTTATGATAATCATTTCTGAAACGCCCCTTTAATTCATCTTCAATTTTCATATTAATTTAACTTGTAGAGATCCGGATTCCGCATGAAGCCGACAACCCAGACCAGAATTAAAACTACAGCTGGCATCACAATACTGATTCCACCAGTCATATGAATGATGATGGCGCCACCCATATATGAACTGAGTAACAATGTACCCAATTTATTTGTTTTAGGGATCAGGAATAGAATTGCTGAAGCTATTTCGCCCAGCGCAATAATAATCCGCCAATTACCCAAATGCAATTGTTCCATCTGTTCCGGATGCAAAAATAATTTTCCACTCGCACTAAAAAGGTAAAGGGCAGTAAGTAGTCCTGCTAAAACCCATCCAGCAGTTTTCCTTGTTTTTGAAATATCTGAAGTTGCCATAATTCTAAATTTTTACTGTTATTTTTATATAGATGTTGTCATTTCATGAAATAGTCTGCGAGGTCTTCGGGGATAAAGTTGTTTTGAAACATCAAAATGTCCAAGGCAAATAAGCATTACAACCGATTCACTCTTTTTTAATCCAAACTCCTGATGAATGCCCTCAAAGTTAATTCCGCTCATGGGATGCGAATCAACACCAAATTCACTCGCTGCAATCATCAGTGCCATTGACAATAATCCGGCATTACTTTCTGCAAATTTTATTTTTCGCTCTTCACTGGTACCATATAGATATGCAGCCGCTTTTTTGGCCCCCTCAACCATTTCTTTGTTTCCACCGACACTTTTAAGCATTTCGTCCCAAACTGGATTGGAATCCGAATATCCCTCTTTATCGCCAATAATAATCAGTGTAACAGGTGCATCCAGAACTTTAGTCTGGTTATTGGCAAGTTTATATAACTTCTGTTTGCTCTCTTCAGTTTTTACAGCTACAATACGCCAGGGTTGTAAGTTGAAACCCGAGGGAGCTAAAACCGCCAGATTCACAATCTCTTCCAAAAGGGTATCCTCAACCGGTCTTTTCTTATCAAAGTGATTAACAGACCTTCTATCATTAAATAAATTCTTTGTTTCCATATCGTTTTTAAATATTTTTTAATTCGGTACAAATATATGTATAAACATTAAATGTTGCAACATATATTATAAATAAGTAATAAAATATTTAAAAATATTTATTCCATGCGGATTGTTTTGGATTTAGTAAAACGAAAAACGCTCTCTAAAATAAGATCTTAGAGAGCGTTTGAGTTTTAAATGACTACTTTTTTATCTGGAAACCCGGATGACCGCATTGCCATAGGACAAATGCAAATTGGTCTGCAAAGTTGGCCCAGGTAACATTTTTATCCTCGGTAAAATGACCATTATCGTAATTTACTTTCATCAGAACTGGCTTACCTGAGGAGGTGCTATTTTGCAGGGCCGCTGCAAATTTCCCGGGTTCCCAGGCAACAACGCGGGGATCGTTCCACCCACCGACACAAATTACAGCGGGATATTTAGTCCCTTTAACAACATGCTGTACTCCATCCATTTCATACAATGCCCGGCATTCTATACTGTCTTTTACCGTCCCAAATTCCGGAATATTTACAGGACCATTGGCTCCAAATTCCAATCTCATCGCATTTGCACATCCAACATTACAGATCGCAGCTGCAAACAAATCGGGTCGTTCTGTTATTGCTCTGCTAATCAGTATCCCACCGGCGCTTGTGCCTGTTCCTGCAAGCTTTGCGGAAGACGTATAACCTTTTTTAATCAGGTATTCGGCACAGCTGTTAAAGTCTTTCCAGGTGTTTGGCTTGGTCGTCTTATACCCGGCCTTATACCATTCCTCCCCTTTTTCGCTTCCGCCACGGATATGGGGTATAGCGAGAACTACCCCTTTTACGGCCAGTGAATTTTCGCGCGTACTAAAATATGGGGTTGCACTCATGCCATAAGCGCCATATCCATCCAGCAGGCAAACATTCGAACCATCCATTTTTATTCCTTTTTTGTAAATCAACGAAAGGGGAATCATAACACCGTCGTGACCTTTAACCTCCACCTCATCTACCTGAAGATCCCGGTAAGCAGCCGGGTAAACCGATGGTTTATTAAAAAGGCTTGGTGTAAGGGCATCAGTGGCTGCATCATAATTAAATTCAGTATATGGCTTATTCCAGGAAGTAATACCAAGATTGCAGTTGTTTGTTTTTGTATTGATACAACTAATTCCGATGGTTCCTGAATAAGGCAGTTTTACTGGCGAAGTTTTTTTTGTCTTAAAATTGTATTTTGAAAGGTGATTATTGATCCCATCGCTATGGACAATTAACAGATAATCTTTCGAGTAGATAAAATATTCGATGGTCTGATCAGGTTTTTCCGCAGCAATCGTTACCGCATTTGTCCAATCAGGGTGTTGAAGGTTTGTGGCAATAAGTTGATAGTTTTTAGCATCCTTGTGAGTAATGGCGTAAGCATCATCACCAATAACGGTCAAACCCCGAACCAGCATATCGGAGGCTTTGCACAATGGCTGCCATGATATTTTTGGGGAACCAAGTTGTCCAATCGGAGCAAAGTACTGAATGAATTCCGGTTGAACACTTCCCGTACCCGAAAAGATATAACTCTTCGCGTCTTCGTTTAAAAATGCATATGGGTAGACACTTGGATCAATGTTCAGCTCAGGGTAACTTCCATTGCTGAAAAAATCAATGTCACTACTTACGGAACTACCAAGTAAATGTAGTTTTGTTTTTGAATTGAGTCGCGATTGGGGATCTTTATTATCGGCGGACTTTATCCACATATATAGCAGGCCTTTATTATCAAAAGTCCAGCTACTTACACCTGCAGTCGGATAGATGGAATCATTTAAAAAATGGCCGGAATCAACATCCATTACTTTAATCGTAGATACCTCTGCCCCTTGTTCGGAATAACCTATGGCAATTTTTTTTCCGTCAAAGCTGGGCATTGCGGCATCTATAGTGAGCGTTTTACCCTTAATGTAGTTTTTAGGATCAAATAGCAATTTCTCTTGTCCATTCATACCTTGCCTGAAATAGAGCTTTCCAACATTTTCACCGGGCATTGTTTTACGATAAAATACTCTTCCGTTTTCGTAGGAAATGGAGCCAATCCTTGGAGGCTGCAGTTTATCCAGTTGTTTCCATTCAGCAATCAGTTCATCTCTGCCGTTCAGTCTATTAAGTATAGAGTTGGTGTATTCTGCCTGTTGTTTGAACCAGGTTTCCACTTCGGGTTTATCAATTGCTTCGAGCCACCGGTAAGGATCTTTGTAATTGATTCCGAAGTAGGTATCACTTGCATCAACTGTTTTGGTAGGAGGGGGCGATTGTTGACCAAATGTTGAAAAGAAGAGCAATAGTACAAGGCTAAGTGTGATGGTTTTTTTCATGTTTCTTACTTTTAATTTTTACTTTTCTGTACAATTTAAACAAACATTGAATCCGTATTTATCTTCCTTGGCTATTAGGGGGCATCCTCAAAAGGTGGCATATCAACGAACCCGAAAACGCCACCGAATATCGATTTATCAAGGTTGAATGCCTTTTAATTGTATCTGGGGAAATTGATATAAATACTAGCCCGTGGCATAATTACTTATTTATGTTTATTTGGAAACAAATAAAATATATTTTTGTTCGGATCACGATATTCGTTTCAGATCGTTCCGACATTTCCTGAGATAATGGTTTCTAAGCGATTTGGTGCAATTGTGAAAGGAGGGTGGCAATTTGAGTAGGAAAATAATCTGAAATAAATTGATAAAGCTTAAACATTACCAAAAAGGCAAAAAAAATTTCGGATTGTATGAAAATATTGTGAATAGCTTACGATTTTATTTTGAGTTTACAATTTTATTTGTAGTTTTGCCACGAAGTTTAATTATAATGAGCTTTCGGGACTAATCCTGACAGAACAAAAATGAAACTTTAGTTGTTTAATTATTACATTTGCATTTTAAACAAAGCATGAAAAGTATCATATCAAATAGTATTCTTCTTCTAGTCATTCTAATTCTCGTCTTTGCAGGGTGAGGAAGGTGAACTATTGTATGATAAAACATATATGAGCCTTTCTCAAAACTGAGAAAGGTTTTTTTTTGAATTTAAACTTTAAATAACAAACATAGCATCAGATGAAAAATGAACTAAGAAGTAATACGACAACACAAGGCCGGCGTATGGCCGGTGCCCGTAGCTTATGGAGAGCTAATGGGATGAAGGAGGAACATTTTGGTAAACCTTTAATTGCAGTTGTAAACTCCTTTACCCAATTTGTTCCGGGTCATGCACACCTTCATGAGATAGGGCAGATGGTGAAGAAACTGATTGAAGATCAGGGATGTTTTGCTGCTGAATTTAACACCATCGCCATTGACGACGGAATCGCAATGGGCCATGGCGGAATGTTATATTCCCTCCCCTCCAGGGACCTGATTGCCGACAGTGTCGAGTACATGGTCAACGGACATATGGCAGATGCGATGATTTGTATTTCGAACTGCGATAAAATTACTCCCGGGATGTTAATGGCTGCCATGCGCTTAAACATTCCTTGCATCTTTGTCTCAGGAGGACCCATGGAGGCAGGAGTAGTTGCCGAAAAGAAATACGACCTGGTTGATGCAATGGTGATGGCAGCAGATCCTGGTGTGGATGAAACCCTTCTCTCTGAAGTAGAACAAAAAGCTTGTCCCACATGTGGCTCCTGCTCAGGAATGTTTACTGCTAATTCAATGAACTGCCTGACTGAAGCTTTAGGGCTATCTCTTCCGGGAAACGGAACAATTGTTGCGACACATTTAAACCGTAAGAAACTGTTTGAAAAAGCGGCCAAACGTCTTGTTGAAATCACCCGCGATTATTATGAAAACGGAAATGACAAAGTATTGCCTCGTAGTATTGCCTCCCGAGATGCATTTATGAATGCCATGACCCTCGATATTGCAATGGGTGGATCAACGAATACTGTACTTCATTTGCTGGCAGTAGCCCATGAGGCTGGTGTCGATTTTACGATGCAGGATATTGATGCTCTTTCCCGAAGAGTTCCTTGTATCTGTAAAGTTTCCCCAAGTTCACATTACCATATCCAGGATGTAAACCGTGCAGGTGGTATTATGGCGATTCTTGGTGAACTGGAAAAAGGAGGTTTACTCAATACTTCTGTCTCTCGTGTGACGGAAGGGACTCTTGAAAGGGCGATAAATAGCTGGGATATTCAACGACTAACGGCAAATGAGGAGGCCCGGAAGCTTTATTCTTCGGCTCCTGGAAATCTGGGAAGAAATCTGATTTTGGGATCTCATGATAAATATTATTCCGAATTGGATGTTGACCGCCGGGAAGGGTGTATCCGCGATATCGAAAATGCTTATACCAAAGAGGGCGGCCTGGCGATTCTTTATGGAAATATAGCCATTGATGGTTGCATCGTAAAAACCGCAGGGGTCGATCCTTCTGTATTTCAATTTAACGGTGTTGCCAGGGTCTATGAATCACAGGATGATGCCTGTGAAGGAATATTAAAACGGGAAGTTACAGCCGGCGATGTGGTAATAATCCGTTATGAAGGCCCAAAAGGTGGCCCCGGAATGCAGGAGATGCTCTACCCGACTTCCTATCTTAAAGCCTCTAAACTCGATAAAGTTTGTGCCTTGCTGACTGACGGACGCTTCTCAGGTGGAACTTCAGGACTTTCAATCGGACACGTATCACCCGAAGCTGCTGCTGGAGGGGCTATTGCCCTTGTTCAGGATGGCGATCGCATTGAAATTGATATCCCAAGAAGAAGAATTGAACTGATTATTTCTGAAGAGGAGTTAAACGCCCGTAAGGTGGCCGAGGAGGCTCGTGGTAAGATGGCTTATCAACCACAAAACAGAAACCGCGTTATTAGTAAAGCACTAAAAGCATATGCAAACCTTGTTGCATCGGCAGATAAGGGTGCGGTAAGAATAATTGATTAATTTAAAATAGTAAAGTTATGACATCTGTTACAAACGACAATATTCTCGATCAGGAACCGGTTGAAATCACAGGTTCCGAAGCGGTTATCCGCTCTTTGATTGCCGAAGGTGTTGATACAATCTTTGGATATCCCGGTGGTGCAATTATGCCTGTTTACAATGCATTGCACGATCACCATCACCATCTTAAACATGTACTTACGCGTCACGAACAAGGTGCTGTTCATGCAGCTCAGGGGTATGCGCGCGTTTCGGGCAAAGTTGGCGTCTGCATTGCAACTTCAGGCCCCGGTGCTACCAACCTGATTACCGGAATTGCAGATGCGCTGATTGATTCTACTCCGCTTGTATGCATTACCGGTCAGGTACTTTCAGGTTTATTGGGTACTGATGCTTTTCAGGAATCTGATGTTATTGGTATTACGATGCCTGTAACGAAATGGAATTACCAGATTACCAGCGCTGAGGAGATCCCGGAAGCGATTTCAAGGGCATTTTATATTGCGTCAACCGGAAGACCCGGTCCGGTAGTTCTCGATATTACCAAAGATGCCCAGTTTGCCATGTTAAAATATTCCTATTCCAAATGCATCAAGATACGTTCCTATGTTCCCGAATATCCCGCTGATAAAGCGTTATTAAAGAAGGCTGCGGAATTAATTAACAGTGCAAAGAAGCCTTATCTTTTATATGGTCAGGGAGTTATGTTGTCAGGGGGTGAAAAAGAATTGGTCAGTTTTCTGGATAAGACAGGAATACCAGCAGCCGGGACCTTACTTGGACTCTCTTCCATACCCACCGACCATCCATTAAACATGGGGATGCTTGGAATGCACGGTAACTATGGTCCCAATATCAAGACAAATGAATGTGATGTACTGATCGCGGTTGGTATGCGTTTTGATGACCGGGTTACAGGCACGGTTTCAACCTACGCCAAACAGGCAAAAATTATTCATATTGAGATCGATCCGGCAGAGGTGGATAAAAATGTAAAAACAGATGTTGCCCTCATAGGTGATGCAAGACATACCCTCAGATTGCTTTCACGATTGGTGGAAGAAAAACAACATCCGGAATGGCTCGCTGAATTCAAGGCAGCCAGTGATATTGAAATTAAAAAGGTAATCAATAACGACCTTGCACCAAAAAAGCCGGGTATGACAATGGCAGAAGTGGTTCGCATGGTTTCGGATCTTACCGATAACAAGGCAGTTGTAGTTACAGATGTTGGCCAGAACCAGATGGCTGCTGCCCGCTATGCAAAATTTGAAGGTTCACGCAGCTGGGTGACCAGTGGCGGTTTGGGTACGATGGGTTTTGGATTACCCGCAGCTATGGGGGCAAAATTAGGAGCTCCAGATCGCGAAGTGGTTGTTTTTACGGGAGATGGTGGAATGCAAATGACCCTTCAGGAATTGGGAACCATCGCTCAGGAGAACCTGGCGGTTAAGATTGTGGTCCTGAATAACCATTTCCTTGGGATGGTAAGACAATGGCAAGAGCTTTTCTTTGAAAAAAGGTATTCATTTACTGAAATTATGAGTCCCAATTTTGTCAAGTTAGCCGATGCCTATGGCATTCCGGGAAGCATGGTCAATCAGCGTGAAGACCTTGAAGGTGAGATGAAGAAAATGTTAGAGTGCGTTGGTCCATATCTACTCGAGGTAAAGATTGAGAAGGAGGATAATATCTTTCCGATGGTTCCCCAGGGAAAATCGGTTGCCCAGATCATTCTTAGTGCAGATGAATTGAAATAAATTTTCAAATCAGGTTCAAATTAAAAATTCAACAAGATGAAGAAAGAGTATATCATAACAGCCTACAGCGAAAACCACATTGGCTTGCTGAACCGGATCACCATCATATTTACACGGCGTAAAGTCAACATCGAAAGTCTGACCGTCTCACAGTCTGCGTTAAAAGGGATCAGTAAATTCACCATTGTTGTTAATGAAACAACCGACAAAGTGGTGAATATTGTAAAACAGATCGACAAACAGATTGAGGTACTGAAAGCGTATTACAATACGAATGAAGAGATGATTTTCCAGGAAATAGCCTTGTACAAGGTTCCTACTGTTGCCTTAATGGAGAGCGATCAGATCGAAAAGATGATCAGGCAACATAATGCCCGGATTCTGGAAATTACACATGAATACACAGTAATCGAAAAGACCGGCCACGAGGAGGAGACTCAGGCGCTCTTCGAAGGGTTGAATACCTTCGGTGTTCTGCAGTTTATCCGTTCGGGAAGAATCGCTATTACCCGTTCCCCTATTGAGCGATTGAGCGAGTTTCTTAAGGAACGTGATTCGCTGTTCGAAAAACTGGAAGAAAAGAAAAAGTTATAATTTCATGAATTATTTTAATATAGCAAATTATGGATAATCGAGTATATATTTTCGATACCACACTGCGGGATGGCGAGCAGGTTCCAGGTTGTCAATTGAATACAATCGAAAAAGTGGAGGTTGCTAAAGTCTTGGAACAGTTGGGTGTTGATGTCATTGAGGCAGGGTTTCCGATCTCCAGTCCCGGCGACTTTAAATCAGTTGTCGAAATCTCAAAGGCGGTAACATGGCCGACCATTTGTGCCCTTACCCGTGCCGTTGAAAAAGATATTGATGTAGCTGCCGAATCGTTGAAATATGCCAAACGTGGTCGTATTCATACCGGTATCGGAACTTCACCTTATCATATTCAGTTTAAACTGAACTCCAATCCTGAAGAGATTCTGGCCAGGGCGGTAGCCGCCGTAAAATACGCTAAAAAATATGTCGAGGATGTTGAGTTTTATGCTGAAGATGCAGGTCGATCCGATAATGAGTACCTCGCCCGCGTTGTTGAGGCAGTGATCAAAGCCGGTGCGACAGTAGTAAATATTCCTGATACTACAGGTTACTGTTTGCCCAGGGATTTTGGTGAGAAAATTAAGTTTCTGATGGACAACGTTCCCAATATTGATAAGGCGATCATCTCAACCCATTGTCACAACGATTTAGGGATGGCAACGGCCAATTCAATTGCTGGTGTAATGAATGGTGCCCGACAGGTGGAAGTTACAATTAATGGAATTGGTGAACGCGCAGGGAATACCTCTCTCGAGGAGGTGGTTATGATCCTGAAGTCGCATAAAGAGCTCAATCTCTATACCAATATCAACTCCAAAAATATCTATAAGACAAGCCGGCTGGTCTCAAGTTTGATGAACATGCCGGTTCAACCCAACAAGGCAATTGTTGGCAGAAATGCATTCTCCCATTCGAGTGGTATACATCAGGATGGTGTCCTTAAGAATCGGGAAAATTATGAGATTATCGATCCGGTTGATGTTGGAATCAGTGAATCTTCGATTGTACTTACGGCCAGAAGCGGGCGTGCCGCTTTAAAGCACCGGCTTGAATTATTGGGTATTACACTTGAAAAGGAGAAACTTGATGAAGTTTATGAGGAGTTCTTGCTTTTGGCAGATAAGAAAAAAGACATTAAGGAAGACGATCTTTTGATGCTCATTGGTGAACGGGCAACGGGTGAACGTCGTATCAAACTTGACTTCCTGCAGGTCGTTACCGGGAAAAATCTTGTCCCTATGGCAACAGTCAGACTCGATATTGCAGGTGAAAAATTCTCGGCAACCGAATCGGGCAATGGCCCTGTTGATGCTGCAATCAAAGCGGTGAAGTGCATTATTCACCGTAAAGTGACCCTTCAGGAGTTCCTGATTCAAGCCATTAATAAGGGAAGTGATGATATTGGAAAGGTTCACATGCAGGTGGAATACGATGAAAATATCTATAACGGTTTTGGCGCGAATACCGATATCATTACAGCTTCGGTTGAGGCTTTTATTGATGCAATTAACAAGATCGGAAACGCAGAAAAGGCAGCAGAGAAATGAACAATTGCCAATTGGAATTGTATTAATTGATAATTTATAATAATCATGATTTTGGAACCAAAAACACTTTTTGATAAGATCTGGGACGCCCATGTGGTTAAACAGGTCAAAGATGGCCCTGACGTGTTATATATTGACAGACACTTTATCCATGAAGTTACAAGTCCTGTCGCATTTCTAGGATTGGAAAAGCGCGGAATGAAAGTATTCCGTCCGCAGAATACAATTGCCACACCCGATCACAATGTTCCTACTATTGAACAACATCTCCCTATTAAAGAAGAGCTTTCGCGCTTTCAGGTTGATACTCTGAAGCAAAATTGCATGAGAAATGGGATTGAATTATATGGTCTCGATCATCAATATCATGGAATTGTCCATATTATTGGACCGGAGTTGGGAATTACTCAACCGGGTATGACCATCGTTTGTGGCGACAGCCACACCTCAACGCATGGCGCCTTTGGAAGTATTGCTTTCGGTATTGGGACGAGCGAAGTCGAGATGGTTTTTGCCAGTCAGTGCATCCTCCAGCCAAAACCTAAAAAGATGCGCATCAGCGTCGAAGGTGAACTTCAAAAAGATGTCACAGCAAAAGATGTGGCACTTTATATTATTTCCAAGATATCTACTTCAGGTGGTACAGGCCATTTTGTTGAGTTTGCAGGATCAGCCATCCGCTCTCTTTCGATGGAAGGGCGTATGACACTATGTAATATGAGCATCGAATGTGGTGCACGTGGTGGGATGATAGCCCCTGATAATGTTACATTCGAGTACATTCGCGGACGCAAATTTGCTCCTAAAGGTGAAGAATGGGAAAATAAACAAGCCATCTGGAAACAATTAAAATCGGATGATAATGCCGTTTTTGATGCCGAATATCAGTTTGACGCTGCAGATATAGAGCCAATGATTACTTATGGGACCAACCCAGGAATGGGAGTGGGTGTCAGTGGATTAATTCCTACGGGCAAAGATCTGACCGGATCTGATCGCATTACATTTGATAAATCTTTGGAATATATGGGATTAAATCCTGGTGATAAAATTAAGGGGAAGAAAATTGATTATGTTTTCATCGGAAGTTGTACCAATGGACGTATTGAAGATTTCAGGCTCTTTGCCAATTTTGTGAAGGGGAAAAAGAAAGCAGACTCAGTAATTGCATGGATTGTCCCCGGTTCAAAATTGGTCGAAAAGCAAATCAGGGAAGAGGGTTTGGTCGAAATTCTCGAAGCTGCCGGTTTCGCATTACGTCAACCGGGCTGTTCTGCCTGTCTGGCAATGAATGACGATAAGATCCCTGAAGGGAAATATGCCGTCTCCACATCGAACCGGAACTTCGAAGGACGTCAGGGCCCGGGTGCCCGAACGATGCTTGCTTCTCCGTTAATGGCTGCTGCAGCTGCAGTTACGGGTGTTGTCTCTGATCCGCGTGATTTTACTCATTGAGATTTAAAGCATTAGATAGATAATAAAACGATATTCAAAAATATAAGAAATGTCAATAGAAAAATTTCAGAAACTGGTCAGCACTGTTGTTCCCCTTCCTATTGAGAATGTGGATACCGACCAGATCATCCCCGCACGATTTCTTAAGGCGGTGGAAAGAAAAGGATTTGGCGATAATCTTTTCAGAGACTGGCGTTATAAAAAGGACGGAACACCAAATCCAGATTTCGTATTAAATAATACCCGGTTTTCGGGTAAAATATTGGTTGCAGGCAAGAATTTTGGAAGTGGATCGAGTCGCGAGCACGCTGCCTGGGCGGTTTATGATGCCGGATTTCGTGTGGTTGTATCGAGCTTCTTTGCAGATATCTTTAAAAGTAATGTATTAAATAACGGGTTATTACCCGTTCAGGTATCAGATGATTTCCTTTCGGGGATTTTTGAAACAGTTGAAGCTGACCCTAAGTCTCAGTTTGAAGTTGATCTCGAAAGTCAAACAATCAGAAACTTAAAGACGGGTGTAGCGGTTAAATTCGAGATCAATTCTTACAAAAAGGAGTGTCTGTTGAATGGCTATGATGACATCGATTTTCTGTTAAGTCTGAAGGAAGAAATCATCGCGTTTGAACAGGCATAAATTCAGACCAGAGAGGTTTGACAGTGAAAAACAAACATTGAGAATATGATTTACATAATGGATACTACCCTGAGGGATGGGGAACAAACCTCAGGAGTCTCCTTTTCCGAATTGGAAAAGCTGAATATTGCCAAGATTCTTCTGGAGGAAATTCAGATCGATTTTATTGAGGTAGCATCTGCGCGTGTTTCCGAGGGTGAATTCAGGGGAGCCAAAAAAGTGCTCGATTGGGCAAGAGATGCGGGCTATCTTGAAAGAGTCGAAATTCTTGGCTTTGTTGACGGAAAAACCTCCCTTGAATGGATCGCCAATGCTGGCGGGAAAGTTATTAACCTCTTAGCTAAGGGGTCGTTACGTCATGTTACACAACAATTAAAGAAATCACCAGAGGAACATCTGGCTGGAATAAAAGGCTCTCTTCACCTGGCTGAAAGCATGGGGATCAGGGTGAATATCTATCTTGAAGACTGGTCAAACGGGATGAGAAATTCACCCGAATATGTTGATTTTATGTTGGAAGGCTTGAGAACCGAGAAGATTGGAAGGATCATGTTACCCGATACCCTTGGAATATTAAATCCCACTGAAACATTCAACTATTGCGAATCAATGATCCGCAAGTTTCCCACTCTTCGGTTCGATTTTCACGCCCACAACGATTATGATCTGGCCATTGCCAATGTTGATGCCGCCATCCGTGCCGGAATAAAAACGATTCATACTACCGTAAATGGTCTTGGTGAGCGGGCCGGGAATGCCCCTTTATCCAGCGTTATTGCCTTACTTAACGATCAGCTTAAACTTCCAAATTCGGTCAATGAACGGAAATTAAGTCTGATCAGCCGTATTGTTGAAAACTTCTCGGGAATCAGGATCTCCGGCAATAAACCAATCATCGGTGAAAATGTTTTTACCCAATGCAGCGGTATTCATGCCGACGGAGATAATAAGGACAATCTTTATTACAACGACTTACTTCCTGAGCGATTTGGAAGAATCCGGAAATATGCACTGGGTAAAACCTCGGGGAAAGCCAATATTGCCAAAAATCTGGAGGATATGGGAATACGCCTCGATCCGGAGGATTTGGTCCGCGTAACCCATAAAGTCATTGAACTTGCTGATATGAAAGAATCGGTTACCTCCGATGATCTCCCTTATATCCTTTCGGATGTTTTGAAAAATGAAACCGTGAATGAGAAGATCAGGCTGCGTAATTATGCGATCTCACACGCTTTGGGACTCAGACCTATGGCAACAGTGGCTATTGAAGTTGAGGGTAAGATTTTCGAGGAAGCATCATCAGGCGATGGTCAGTACGATGCCTTTATGAACGCATTGAGACAGATCTATAATAAACAAAATAAACAATTTCCGGCACTTGTCGACTATGTGGTAACGATTCCGCCGGGAGGTAAGACCGATGCTTTGGTAGAAACATTGATTACCTGGGATATGGGGAGGGAGTTTAAAACCAGGGGGCTCGATCCCGATCAGACGGCTGCTGCTATCAAAGCCACCATGAAGATGCTGAATATCATTGAAAGCGAAAATCAGATGTTCTAGCAGCTGGCTGTGCAGTATGGAAGAAGAAATAATATTGTACTAAAATATGTTTAAAAAAGTGCATTTTCGTTGTATGGAACAACACCAGGAGTGACAAAACAATCTCCACCTTATAATTGATGATTTCCAGATATATGGATAATTATTAAAGGTTTGTCATAAGTTTAATTCCATTTGGATCTTATCATAAGAAATTAGTAAAGTTATTAACAGTAATTTATCCTTTAAGTTATTACATTAAATTAAGTCTACGAATGAAGCTTAACATTGCAGTATTGCCCGGAGATGGAATCGGGCCTGAAATTATTGAACAGGCGCTACGCGTCACCAGAGTTGTATGTCAGAAATTCGGTCATGAACTGGTAACCCGGACTGCTCTTGTCGGTGCAGTGGCCATTGACCAGGTTGGCAATCCTTATCCCGACGAAACCCACAATCTTTGCATGAACTCTGATGCCGTTCTTTTCGGTGCCATCGGTCACCCCCGTTTTGACAACGATCCATCTGCTAAAGTTCGACCCGAACAAGGGCTGCTGGCAATGCGCAAAAAACTTGGTTTGTATGCCAATATCCGTCCTGTAATTATTTTTGAATCACTACTCGACAAATCACCATTAAAACTCGAAAGAATTCAAGGTGTAGATTTCGTAGCCATCCGCGAACTGACTGGTGGCATCTATTTTGGTCAGCCTCAGGGAAGATCCGAAAATGGAGATACCTCCTTTGACTCTTGTGTCTATACCCGTATGGAGGTGGAGCGTATTTTGGAACTTGCTTTCCAGTTTGCTATGAAACGCAATAAGAGGCTTACGGTAGTTGATAAGGCAAATGTTCTTGCAACCTCGCGGCTGTGGCGTCAGATTGCCAAGGAGATGGAGCCTCAGTATCCCGAAGTGGTCGTTGACTATATGTTTGTCGACAATGCTGCGATGCAGATTATCCAATGGCCAAAGAAATTCGATGTAATGGTAACCGAAAATATGTTCGGGGATATCCTTACCGACGAGGCGAGTGTGATCTCCGGATCCATGGGGCTTCTTCCATCTGCTTCAATTGGAATCCATACATCCGTATTTGAACCGATCCATGGATCATATCCTCAGGCAACCGGATTGAATATTGCCAATCCTTGTGCCACCATACTCTCTGCAGCCATGATGTTCGAATATGCTTTCTCTTTAGTGGAAGAGGGTGCTTTAATCCGCAAAGCGGTTGAGGCGTCGATCGTTGCCGGAGCGGTAACCGAAGATCTTTGCGACGATAAATCCAAGGCATTAAGCACGTCCGCAGTTGGTGACTGGATTATTGATTTCCTGAGCAAATAATTCAAATACAATATTTTATAAAACAGTAGAGACAAGGCAATGCCTTGTCTCTACTGTTTTATAATTCATCTTTTATAATATCTTTCGGCGTGAGTGCCGGAATATTTCTCATGTGGTATTCGGAATAGTTAAAGCATATTCAAGCGTATTTGATTCATCCGGAACTCCCTCTCAAC
The DNA here is from genome assembly GCA_963675995.2 of Prolixibacteraceae bacterium. Lineage (GTDB taxonomy): Bacteria > Bacteroidota > Bacteroidia > Bacteroidales > Prolixibacteraceae > JAAFHB01. Next base: position 2,886,691 of record CAXXIY010000001.1, read on the forward strand.
TTCTGTTGTTCTTAATCTTTTTGCAATTGTTTTTTTGAAGGAGCTACTAAAAAAACATGCTCATCGCATATTTTTGAGTTCATCAATCTTTGATGAGAATGTTATTTCGCCGGATTTTAATTCTTCCTGCTATTTTTCGAAGTTATTGACGATCTCATCTCTGCAATACTAGGCTCTAAAAGTGTATTGATTTCTAATCTGTCTTCCAGAGATAAGTCGTATAAGGTCTGAACAATAGGATTGAATTCAGAGTCTCCATTTTATTTGCTTATATATACAAGGATCGTTAATTTATAAATTGTGTATTTCGTTAACATTATTTGTTTCTACCTTCGTGCTCAACCCAAAATTCAGATGAATTTATGAAAACCCCATCCGAACAGTTACCGGTTTATAGTCTGCAAAGTTTCAGCTCGCCCGAGCGGAAAAGTCAGCAGTTTCAGGTGGAGGTATTCGATGCCAACCGTCATTTCAGTGTGAAGTATCCCCACCGTCACGATTTTTTCGAGGTACTGTTCCTTAAGAAGGGTTCCGGATATCACGTGATCGATGGGAATAAATACGAGATTCAACCACCTTGTGTGTTTTTTATGTCACCCGGACAGGCCCATAAACTGGAGCTCTCGAACGACATTGAAGGGTATATCTTTATTTTCACCTCCGACTTTTACCTTCTCGACCGAAGCAACCAGAACAGTCTGATTGAATTTCCGTTTTTCTATACCATTCATCAGGATAATCCCCCATTATTGCTCAAGGATGATGGAGACATTCATTTCCTGGAAACACTCTTCAGGCAGGGTATTGCCGAAACTTTAAACCCGGCAGAAATTACTTCCAACTTGTTACGTTCCATCCTTGATCTGATTTTAACCACCTGTTCGGCTCGTTATCAGATGAATATAGGGAATCTACTTACAGGAAAAGGTCAGATTCTTGTTAAAAAATTCTTCCATCTGGTTGAGGAAAATAATCAGAAAAAACTTCTGCTTAGTGATTATGCTTTGATGATTGGAGTCACTCCGAATCATCTTACACAGACGGTAAAATTATTAACCGGAAAAACTTCATCACAGATAATTAAGGCGAAACAATTATTGGAAATAAAACGGTTGCTTGCCCATACAGAATTGAGTGTATCAGAAATTGCCAATGAGCTCAACTTTGAAGACCAATCATATTTTACAAAATTTTTTAAACGTGAAACAGGTTTAACACCCTTGCAGTATAGAAACGACAAATTAGGTAAATGGTAAAATTACCTAAACAAAATTGAATGTATCTTGTTGTATTTTAAGTCATCTATTTGATTGAGGATTTAATCTTAAATGATAATCCATGATTAATACCTAAAATATCCTGTTTTTTCCACCTCTGTTTGGTAAATATTCCTTTGCTTTGCAGAATAAAATAGTAAGTTCTTTTGCAATAATGATTTTTCTTCTCGCGACTGGCGATTAGATTCCGACGGCTGGCAATTAGTGACTGGCAGCCGGCATAGAATCAAGTTGCCAGCAATATGCAGCCAGCCGCTACTATTTAAATTAAAAGATTTACAAACATTATAAATTCAACAACAATGGCAAATTATTTCAGTTCACTTCCATTAAGGCTCAAAATTCAGGAGCTTGGAAAATGCGACTTCATGGATCAATCAGAATTCGCTGATGGCGTTAAGAAGTTAATAGGTAAAAAACTGGTGGTACTTGGATGCGGCGCTCAGGGGCTTGCCCAAGGTCTGAACCTGCGCGACAGTGGTTTGGATGTTTCATATGCCTTGCGCAAAGTTGAAATTGATGAAAAGCATATTTCATATGTCAATGCAACTGAAAACAAGTTCAAAGTAGGTACTTTTGAGGAGATGATTCCACAAGCCGACCTTGTTCTCAACCTGACTCCTGACAAATACCACACGCCGGTTGTTAATGCAGCTGTTCCATTAATGAAAAAAGGGGCTTGCCTTTCGTATTCACATGGTTTTAATATTGTTGAGGAGGGAATACAAATCCGGAAGGACATCACCGTAATTATGGTTGCTCCAAAATCTCCTGCATCAGAGGTAAGAGCTGAATATTTACGTGGATTCGGCGTTCCTACTTTGATTGCGGTTCACCTCGATAACGATCCCAACGGAGATGGTTTCGAGATTGCCAAAGCCTATTGTGCAGGTACAGGTGGTCATAAAGCCGGGGTTCTGAAATCTTCATTTGTGGCAGAGGTGAAATCCGACCTTATGGGTGAGCAGACGATCCTTTGTGGGGTGTTGCAAACCGCTTCGATTCTCTGTTTTAACAAAATGGTTGAGAAAGGGATTGAACCCTCTTATGCTTCCAAACTGATCCAATACGGATGGGAAGTGACGACTGAAGCATTGAAGCTGGGCGGAATTACCCATATGATGGACCGTTTGTCAAATCCCGCCAAAATTGAAGCCTTTAAACTGGCTGATGAACTGAAAACCATTATGCGTCCTTTGTATGAGCATCATATGGACGACATCATGAGCGGAACATTCTCTGCCACAATGATGGAAGACTGGAAAGCTGGCGATAAGAACCTTCTTGCATGGAGGGCCGAAACCGGTGAAACCGCATTTGAGAAGACACCTGCGGGCGATATGAAAATTTCAGAACAGGAATATTTTGACAACGGGACATTAATGGTTGCCTTCATTAAGGCTGGCGTTGAATTGGCCTTCGATGTGATGACCGAAGCGGGGATCAAGGCAGAGTCGGCTTATTACGAATCATTGCACGAAACGCCGCTGATTGCCAATACGATTGCCCGTAAGAAACTTTTCGAGATGAATCGTGTCATCTCTGATACTGCCGAATATGGCTGTTACCTTTTTGATCATGCTGCAAAGCCTTTACTGGCCGATTTTATGTCGAAAATTGAAACCAATGTTATTGGAAAGAACTTTAACATCGGGATTGATGGTCATGTCGATAACAAGGAGTTGATTCAGATTAATGAAGAGATTCGATATCACGAGGTTGAACTTGTTGGTCAGGAATTGCGCGAAGCCATGGAGGCCATGAAAGCGATTATCTAAATTTCTGATATTAATAATATTAAAAGGGCCTTGTCGGAAGACGGGGCCTTTTTTTATGGAACCTAAAGTTGTTCTATATCAAATACTGCCTGCTTGAGTTGTCTGTTGAAACACTATTAACTGTTTGATATACTGATAAAAAATGGTTAAAATATAATGTCCTATTCTCTGTCAAAATTTTGTAAGGCTTAAAACTAACAGATTTTGAAATTCTGAAAACTGAGGTCAATTGGATCTTCCGGAATCGTTCATTTTATCGGGAAAACTTTTTTCCATAAAACAACCTATGAATGCCAGATTAACTTTCAACGCTTATAAAGACGGATACGTAATCTTTGAAGCCGTATCCTAATGAAATTAAGCGTCAATTTTCCTTACACAACAATTTATAAACTATATTTGTGTCCAAAATAAAGGCAACCCAACTTGAATGCTTCTCCAACGGATATTGAATTGGTCTTAAAGCTGCAAAATGGTGATATTGAGGCTTTTGATCTGATCTATGAGAAGTATGCCCGGATACTCTATGGCTTTGCCTATAAATATCTGAAATCGGCTCATGAAACAGAGGAGTTGGTTCAGTCGATTTTTCTCAAGGTTTGGGAGAATCATAAAACACTTAAGAAAGAGACATCTTTCAAGTCTTATCTGTTCACAATAGCCTATCATGAGATCTGCAATATTTTTCGGCAGAGAACTCACTTTAAAAAATTTATAGACAGCGCATTAATTGAAAATGCCTACTCATCGAATGAGACAGAGGAAAGAATACACTATAAGTCTATCCTAGAGCAAATTGACCATATTATCACGAAACTTCCTGAACGACAAAAAATGATCTTCCTGAAGAGTAGACAGGAAGGAAAATCAACAATTGAAATTGCAAATGAATTAGGACTTTCCTCAGGAACTGTTGACAATTATAATTCTGAATCACTGAAATTCATCCGAATGAATTTGCATGACAAAAATTTGTCCATTCTTTTAGTGTTAGCCATGTTTTTGTCGTAAAATTGATTACGCCCTGCAATGGCCGATGGCCTCCTATTTTGTGTACATGGCCAAAGCAAAGATTCCGGCAGGTCTGAAACAAGATAGCAAAAATTTAAATTCAACCCTAAATATCATCCTGAACTACATCATAAGGGTATTACCATTGTGTATTTAAAATATTTTGACAAATCTGATAAAAAAGTTGAGATTTAGTATGAGATTGATGGACCTTGAGTGTATAATAGTACAGAAGGGAAAGAATGGCAGAATTTCTTCTCCTTCTTTTAATATAATACTTTTAAAAGGAAATGTTGAATCAAGAGGATATAGAACGATTTGAAAGATATGTCAGTGGAAAAGCTGACGAACGGGAAGTAGCTATCGTTGAGGAGCTATTCTCAAATGGACACGAAAATCGTGGGTTACGAGATCTTCTTGAAGAAGAATGGAAAAACGATATTCAGAAATTGGCTCCTCCTGAAGTAGAACTGAACCACTTATTGGATCGTATTCACCATATGATTCGAACTAAAGAAAATCAAAAGCGGAAATTGTTAATTTACCGGGTTACTAAAGTCTATAGTAAGGTAGCTGCGATACTACTACTGCCGTTAATTATAATCGGCTCCTTAAGTCTGGGTTATTTGGTGAAACCATCATTAAAGTCAGATGATCATTTGGTGAGTTCTGTAATTCATGCGCCGTTGGGCTCAAGGGTGTCGTTCAATCTTCCTGACGGGACGGTCGGCTGGCTTAATAGTGGATCAAGTTTAACCTACTCATTGCCATTCAATAATCACCGGAATATTATTCTTGAAGGTGAAGCATGGTTCGATGTTGTTCATAACGATAAAAGTCCTTTTGAGATTAAAGCCGGTAACTCAAAGGTAAAAGTAGTAGGTACAAGTTTCAATGTGAGTGCTTATCAAGGTTCACAGTATATAGAGGTTGTACTACTGGAGGGAAAGGTTGAGTTTTATCAGAATACATTGTCAGAAAAGGTAATAATGTTACCATCCCAAAAATTAGTTTTGCGTGATGGAATGGTTGATCTTTCAGTTACGGAGCCATTAAAGTATAAGGCATGGACCGAAGGTAAACTGGTTTTTAGAGGTGACGATATGGCTGAAGTAGCCAGAAGAATAGAACGTTGGTATAATGTCAAAGTAATTTTGGCTGACAGTTATCTGGAGCGATATTCGTTTCGGGCGACTTTTGAAGACGATTCACTCGACGAGGTGCTTCGTCTGTTAAGCCTAACTTCCCCAATCGGATATAAAATTTCATCAAGAACAGTAAAATCCGATGGTACATATGAAAAAGCCGTTGTTACTCTGTTTGAGAAAACGAACAAAAAACATTGAAAACTTAAAAAAAACTAAGTATGGAGAAAAGCTAAAATCGATTTTAACAAAAGGAAAAAAAGGAAATCGCGCCAACGATTTCCTCTAAAATTATCCAGTAGGAATTTTTTAATAAACAAACATCACAAAAGTATGAAAAAAATCAAACCATTTGAGGAATCACTGCATGATTTCCTCAAGAAACCATTACTAATCATGCGTATTGCTGTAATTCTAATGCTAATTGGATTTCTGCAAACCACGGCCAATGAAGCCTATTCCCAGAAAACCAAGCTTTCAATCAACTTCTCTGAGACCGAGTTGGTTAAAATTCTCGATAAAATCGAGACCCAGAGTGAATTTTATTTTCTTTATAATGAAAAGCTGATTGATGCCACCCGTAAGGTTTCAATTGATGCTAAAGATGAAAAAATTGAAGAGGTCCTTAAAACCTTATTTTTGGGGACAGATGTGGAGTTTTCTATTATTGACCGGAAGATCATCCTTGCACCTGCTTATTTGTCACAAACACCGCAACAGGAGCACAAGATCACCGGTAAAGTAAGTGATGCAACAGGAGCTCCATTACCAGGTGTTTCGGTCGTAGTTAAAGGTACGACCTCTGGTACAATTACCGACGCAACAGGAAATTATTCATTATCAAATATTCCCAATAATGGAACATTACAATTTTCATTTGTTGGAATGAAAAGTCAGGAAATTTCTATTTCCGGCAAGAGTGAAGTTAGTATAGTTATGCAGGAAGATGTTGAATCGTTGGGTGAAGTTATTGTTACAGGATACGGAAACTTTAAGAAAGCTTCGTTTACCGGATCTGCAAATACGGTTGATGCTACAAAACTGAGAGATATTCCAACTATTACGATGGAACAAAAATTACAGGGACAAAGCTCTGGTGTTTTCATTACCTCATCTTCGGGCCAACCGGGTTCATTACCATCTATTCGCATCAGGGGACTGGGTTCTTTCTCTGCCTCAAACGACCCTTTGTACATCATCGATGGAGTGCCGGTGTCAACAGGAGCAATGAATAGTTTAGGTGCCGGATACATGTCTGATTCGAAAACAAGTATTATGAGTACCATCAATCCGGATGACATTGAAAACATTACTGTGATAAAAGATGCCGCTGCAGCTTCATTGTATGGATCGCGTGCTGCCAATGGCGTTATCCTCATAACAACCAAAAAAGGTAAAGCCGGAAAAAATGTAGTAAATTTTAAATTAAGTAGTGGTGTATCCAGCCTGGCAGTAGAAAATCGGCCAATGTTAAGTGGCGATGATCGTCGTTCTTTGATTCTTGAAAGTTTAGTAAATTATGCCACAGACCAAAAAATGGCTGATCCTGCTGCTTATGCAAATTCGAAAATTGATACCTACGCTGCAAAACCATGGAGTGGTTACACCAACTGGTCTGATTTACTTACAAGGAAACATGCTTATTCACAAGATTATCAGGCCTCTTTGATGGGGGGCGATGAGAAAGGGAATTACCTCGCATCGATAGAATATCTGGATCAAGATGGTATTGCGATCAATTCAAGCCTGAAGAGGTATTCAGGCCATTTAACTTTTGATAAAAAATTTTCTGAAAAATTGCAATTCACTGGTAATATGATTCTTTCACAGGTATCTCAAAACCTGAACGAAGAAAGAACTTCTTCTTTGTCTCCCTTCTTCTTGTTACCAGGGTACATTACTCCATCAGATTATTGCTATAATCAGGATGGGTCATATAATACAAACATGCAGGGAGGAACTAGTTTCAATCCCTATCGCGACATGAAACTGGACATTACAAATGCACAAATCACCAGGGTGCTTGGGAATGGAGTTACCACGTATGAGATTATCAAAGGTTTAAAAGCAAAAGAAAACCTTAGCTATGATTATACGATTCAAAAAGACAAACAATATTTTAACCCACAGAGTGCTGCCGGACAACATGGTACTTTAGGAAATGCCCAATCGATTAAATCATTTACCGAATACGCCAGGTTGTTCTCATCAACAAGTCTTGGATATGTAAAAAAAATCAATGATGTCCACAATATTGATGCATTGGTTGCTTATGAAATTGAAGATTTTAAAGCTGACAACCTATCTGGTTCAAAACAAATCATTGCATCAGACCACCTCACTGACTTGGATGCTGCATCTAGTATTATGTCAACAAGTTCATCTCCAAGTGAATATCGTTTGTTGTCGTATGTTTCCAGGGTAAACTACGATTACAAAGGCAAATATTACCTGGGTGGTAGTTTTCGTCGCGATGGTACTTCAAGATTATCATCCAGTCAACGCTGGGGGAACTTCTGGTCAGTATCCGGAATGTGGAGATTAAGCGATGAAGCTTTCTTTAGCGGGATCAAAAGTGTAATTACTAGTCTAAAACTGCGTACATCGTATGGTGTAAATGGTAACCTGCCTGGCTCGTTCTATGCCTATCAGGGATTATACAGTTATACCAGATCTTATCAGGGAAATCTTGGTTCTTATGAATCAACTTTAACCAATACAAACCTGAAATGGGAAAAGAACTATAACCTGAATCTGGGCCTGGATTTCACTTTATACGATAGGGTATCGGTATCCGCTGAATATTACAGTCGTCAGACCAAGGACTTATTATTCAATATTCCATTGAGTTACACGAGTGGGTTTACGGCACGGACCGGGAATATTGGTCGTATCAGCAATCAGGGAATTGAAGTTGAAATAAACTCAACCAACATCAAGTCAAAAGATTTACAATGGACTACCAGCTTGTCAATTTCGCACAATACGAATAAGGTTAAAAAGATCACCGACCAGTTAACAACCACAACTGTTGCAATGCGTAGCCCTGTTAACTACATTCCGACAGTAGGTGGCCCATACTATGAATTCCAACTAAAAGAATTTGCAGGTGTTGATCCAAATAACGGTTCGGCATTATATTACCTGAATACCAAGAATGCCGACGGCACACTGAATAAAACCACAACAAGCGATGTAGCTTCGGCTCAGGCTATTGATATTGGCAAACAGGCATTACCATCTGTAACTTCAAACTTAACAAATACCATTTCCTACAAAGCGTTCGATTTAAACTTGACATTTGTTGGTTCCTGGGGTGCCTATAACTACGATTTCCTAGGCGGTTATTTTGAGCAGGATGGTGCCCAGCCAACACGTAACTATCCGGCATATGTAGCCAACCGCTGGCAAAAGGTTGGGGATATCACCAATACTCCAAGGTATGTTTTCGGTCAAAACTCGAACAATGTTCCAAGGAACACAACGCGGTATTTGCATAGCGCTGACTATATCAGGTTGAAGAGCCTAAGCTTTGGGTACAACTTGCCAGATAACCTGGTTAAGAGAGCCTTTATGAGCCATGTTCGCTTGTATATTTCAGGATATAACCTTTGGACAAAAGCTGCCTGGGATAATTTCGATCCTGAACAACCAATGGGTGGGTTTGTATTTGCTTCAACCCCAATTACCAAAACGATTAGTTTTGGTGCAGACATCAATTTCTAATTGTGAATGAACTATTAAAGTGAAAGAAACATGAAAAAAATATTATATTATATTGTTGGATTTGTACTGATAGTTGCTGTTACTTCGTGCAAAAATAGTTGGTTAAATCTTGACCCAACAACGTCTGCATCAACCGAAACGGCCTTGTCAACGGTGAGTGATTTACAGTATGCACTGAATGGGGCATATCGATCTATGGGAGTTCACTTCTATTTGGGCAATTATGCCACCTACTATCCGGAAGTCAGGGGTGAAGATATGCAATGCCTCAAAGTATCATCCCGCGGGTACAGCTACTACACTTTCTCTCAGACTTCGGCTGACGAGGATGTTACGAACAGATGGTATTACGGATATCAGTTGCTGCACTATGTAAACAATATTATCGATGCAATTGATAACAGCGGAAAATTTGATGCAACAAATGTCACCATAAAAGATATCAGATCACAGTGTCTGGCAATCAGAGGTTTCAATTTGTTTGTTCTGACAAATATGTTCGGGCAGAGCGCGTATAGCATTGACCCATCTGCACTGGGTGTTGTAATCATGACAACTAAATTAGCCCCTGAATATTTACCTGTGAGGTCAACTGTAGCGGAATGTTATACACAGGCATTAAAAGACCTGACTGACGCTTTAGGTGGTCTTAGCAAATCAAAAAATAATGGTTATATTAACTATTGGGCTGCTGAAGGAATGTTATCAAGAGTTTATATGTATATGGGAAGTACTGACAGCTATGCCAAAGCATTGACCTATTCCGAAGACATCATCAAAAATTCACCATATATGTTGTGGAAAAACTCGGAATATGCTGCCGTTTGGGGCAAAAACGCCACAACGGAGTCATTATTTGAAATTTTCTATTCTGATACTGAAAACGTTGGTAGCGAAGCGATTGGTGGTGCTTTCTTCTGGGATGGATACAACTCTATAATTTTAACCCAGAAATATTTAGACTTATTAGATCAAGATCCGAATGATGTGCGCCACTGTTTTACACAACCGGGCTCTGTTTCAGCAAATGCTGGCCGAAAACCCTACTACCTGACCAAATACTGCGGGAAAAATGGTACTGTTACACTGCCAGTTAATCCACAGAACACTGATTTGGTTGTAGTTCGTTTATCGGAAATTTACCTGACCGCTGCAGAATGTGCATTCAGGGCAAATTCAACTTCCAATGCCCTCACTTACCTGAATGCGATTGTATCGCGGGCAAATCCTGCCAAGAGCGTTCAGACAACTGATTTAAGTCTTCAGCGTATTCTTGATGAAAGGCGCAGAGAACTTGTTGGAGAAGGTGCTGGTGGTGTTTATGATTTGATTCGTACCCGTGGTGCCGCTGGAGTTATTGATCATACTGGCGGTTATCACCTGGCAATGCCAAATAGCAAAGTTAAATGTAACGATCCCCTGATGGCCTCTCCAATTCCTTCGGTGGAAAGAACAAACAACCCCAAAATGGTTCAAAATAGTGGCTATAGCAATTAAGCCAAAGGTTAAAAGATGATTGAAAAGTAATTAGCCATTAACCATAACCTGGCATCAAAATGCCATTTAACAGACTACCGGGAAATAATTCGCCCGGTAGTCTTTTAGGGCATTTTAAAAAAGTATGGAATGATAAATTACTCCTGAATGAAAGGTTAACAAGTTGTGCTTTTTGATCAGGTTTGAACAAAAAACCATTTTTAGAACCCACCTGTAGAATTATTGCTATGAGAAGACTAGTTCTAAAAAACGGAGCAGACCTTAGTTGCGGAAACAACTATCAAAATAAAGTCGCCTTCGGTATTACCGTTTTTTTCATTTTTGTGGTATCAATGCTTTTCGCAGGTAATTCAAATCTGATACTGAAAATTGAAACAACAACTTCCACAGAAAAGCCCCTTGCAGACGCGAAAAAATTATTCTTCAAAGCCCTGGTTGCTGAGGGGGATCAATCGAGGCTGCAGGCAGTTTTTGCCAAAGCTCAAAAAGGTAAAAAGATCACTCTTGGAGTAATTGGCGGTTCGATAACCCGTGCTGGAGTAAATATTGCAGTCGACAAGCGTTATATAAACGTAATGCTGGCCTGGTGGAGGAAGAGGTTCCCCCAATCTCAATTTGAATTAATAAATGCCGGAATTGGCGCCACCCGGTCAGATTATGGCGCAATGCGGGCCCAAAAGGATTTGCTTTCAAAATCACCGGACTTGGTAGTACTCGAATTTGCATGTAATGATTTGGAAACTCCTGAATATGCTGAATCCTACGAAGGTATGGTGAGGCAGATTCTAAATTCGGAAAAGAATCCTGCCTTGTTACTTCTCTTTATGACCCGAAAAGATGGTAGTAGTGTTCAGGCTGAAGAGATCAAAATTGGATCCTATTATCAGCTTCCGATGATTAGTTATCGAAATGCAGTCCTGAGTGAAATGCAGACCGGAAGGCTTCAATGGGAACAAATTTGTGATGATGAAGTCCACCCCAACGAAAATGGTCATGCCCTGGCAGGAGGTCTGCTTTGCGAAACCTTGAAAAAAGCACTCCGGAAGTTTAAGCCCGGTCACACACTTTCAATACCAGAAGTTCCGGTGCCATTGTATTCCGACCTGTTTGAGTTTACATCGCTTTTTGATAAGGAAAATCTCGTCCCTAAATATAATGAAGGATGGACATTTGACGGATCAGGGAAAGACAATGCCGGCTGGAAAAGTTCGATTCCCGGGAGTGTTATTGAATTCGAAATAAGTGGAAGACAAGTTTACCTTTCATTTTGGAAAATAAATGGCGCGATGGGGAAAGGCAAGGTAACAGTCGATAATGGTAATTCGAAGGTGATGGATGGCTGGTTTGATCAAACTTGGGGCGGCTACCGTGATATGGAACTCATTGGTGATCAATTATCCCCGGGTAAGCATGTTGTCCGTGTAGAGCTTCTGGCCGATAAAAACGAAAAGAGTACCGGTAACGAGTTCCGGGTTCTGTGTGTCGGCTCGACGGGCGTCGAAACCAAATAGAACAAACGAATCTCCGGAAGTGGTATTTAACGCCACCTAATTAATGCAAATAAACCAAGTATGAAGCGGGAAATAACGAAACTAAATTATCTCTTTCTAATTCTGATCAGCTGTTTACCCGTTACAGAACGTTTGGTCGCACAGCCTGAGGCCAACATGGCGAACGCAGTTATTAAAGAAATAAACCTTTCCTCACTCAACTGGAGACTTTGGGGATACCGTGCCTTCAGTTGGAAGAAAAACTTCGACTTTACACAATTGAAAGGAGATCGCGCCGAAATAATGAATGTTCCGGTCAAAGTTCCCGGGTCGGTACAAAAAGCGTTGAGAGATGCCGGATTAGTTGATGACTGGAACATTGGTACAAACAGTACCGGAATGGAGTGGATCGAAAATCGGCACTGGCTTTTTGTAACTTCTCTACCCGACCAATACCTGGGCACCAACAACGAGATTATCCTGCACTGTGAGGGGCTCGATCAAAAGGGTTCAGTTTTCGTCAATGGCAATGAAGCCGGTACATTCAACAACGCCTTTATTCCCTGCGATTTCAACCTTACTACTTTCCTTAAAGAAAGTAACAATACGCTGGCAATCATTTTCGAATGTCCGCCATCCTATCTTGGACATAGTTGCTGGACTTCAAAAATTAAAGACTGGAAACCCCGTTTTTATTATGGCTGGGACTGGACACCGCGCATCGTACAGATTGGAATATGGGACAAGGTTTTTTTACAGATATCGAAAAAAGAGCAAGCCCGACTAAATACTATCCAGGTTACAACCGATGCTGACCGCTTAAAAGATTTGGGTGAACTGAAAATAAAAGCCTCTTCATCCAATTCACTTGCAAGTCAAAATGTGCGAATTGTGCTTACGGAGACTTCAGGTAAAACGATAGTGAAAGAGACCATTTCAGCATCAACCCTTCTCACGGGAAAATCGTGGTCCGGTTTAAAAATTAGCCGATGGTGGCCTAACGGATCAGGAGATCAGCCGATGTATAACCTGAGTCTCGAATTGGTGAATGTCGACGGAAGTCTGATTCAGACGATCAATAAAAAACTTGGGTTTAAACATGTAGAATGGCTTCCCTGTAAAGGCGCACCGGTCAATGCCGATCCATGGATATGCAGTATCAATAATCAACCAACATTCCTTCAAGGAGTTAATTGGACTCCCATCCTGCCTGATTTTGCCGATTTAAATGAAGGTCAGTACCGTAAACTGTTAACCACCTATAAAAATCTGGGAATTAACACCATCCGCATTTGGGGTGGCGGGTTTCCCGAAAAAGATTGGTTGTATGATATGTGCGACGAAATGGGTTTTCTGATCTGGCAGGACTTCCCGATTTCTTCGTCGGGTTTAGATAATTATCCTTCAGAAGACCCGGTAATCATTAATGAGATGAGTCACATCGTGGAACATTACCTCGACCGGCTCCAGCACCACGTATCTGTCCTGGTGTGGTGCGCAGGTAACGAATTGTACGAACTGGAAAACAACATCGTTCCTGTGACCGATCGGCACATCATGATCAAAACTATGAAGCAATGTGTAAACCAGTTAGATCCTCAGAGGCGATTTTTGACAGGATCGCCTTCGGGACCAAACAAAACCGCTGGTTGGAAAAATTTTGGAAAGGGGATCAACTGGGATGTGCATGGTCCATGGAACCTCCCTTTTGCAAGTGATGATTCGACCATGCAAGCCGTTGATCGATTTTGGAAATCGGACGATGCTCTATTTCACTCCGAAGTTGGGGTTCCCGGAGCTATGTCGGCTGAAATGATTAACAAATACAGGGGGAAATACAATGCCATGCCTGCCAACACCGAAAATCCGCTTTGGCGAAATGTGAACTGGTGGATTGAATGGAGCGATTATCAGAAAGAAGCCAAAAACAAACAACTCAATTCTCTGGAAAGTTATGTAACCTGGAGTCAGAAAAGACAAACCGAAGGACTTTGCATTGCTCTGAAAAGTTGTAAAGCCCGGTTTCCAGCTTGCGGGGGCTTCATTATCTGGATGGGTCACGATAGCTATCCATGTCCAATTAATACTTCTCTTATCGACTTTGATGGCAACTTAAAACCAGTGGCCATTGCGCTCGAAAAAATATTCAAAAGCAAGAATTGAATATTATGAAAATAGTTTTATCCGTCATCTTATCGATCATCCTGCTTCAGTCCTGTGGTCCACAAATAAAAGTCGACCGTGAAGCGATTCCTGACTGGGGTCTTGGACCATTTGAAAGAGACACAACAGCTCCACTTTTTGGTTCTGAGGGTAATCTCACTTTCGATTGTCCTATCACCCGAAAACCGGTAAAGTGGGAAGAAAAGGGTGTTTTATGTGCCTGTGCCGTGGTAAAGGACGGGAAGGTTTACCTGTTTTACCGGGCCGAAGATAATTCGCGGTTACCCCGATGGGGAACCAGTCGTATCGGAATGGCTGTCAGCGAGGATGGAAAAAATTTTATTCGTCAGGCTGACCCCGTTTTATTCCCTGATAACGACTTTATGTTGAAATATGAATGGCCGGGAGGTTGTCAGGATCCCCGAATAGTAAAAACAGAGGATGAGAAATACGTACTCACGTATACATCATGGGATGGGAAGTTCGCACGATTAAGCGTTGCCATATCCACTGATTTGATCCATTGGGAGAAAAAAGGTCTGGTATTCAATCAATATGGCGGTATAAAATACAATGACTCGTGGACCAAAGCAGGCGCTATTGTTTGCCGTCAGGAGGGCGATCAGTTTATTGCGACCAGAATCAACGGCAAATACTGGATGTACTATGGCGAATATGGACTCCACATCGCTACCTCAACAGATCTGGTTAACTGGAAGGTTCAGGAAGATTCATCAGGAAATCCCCTGACCGTTTTGCCGCTGATTCCGGGAAAATGGAACAGTTATGTGACCGAATCGGGCCCTTTTGCCTGCATCACCGATAAAGGAATACTCATGCTTGTGAATGGAGGAACCCGGAACGGACTACCTGATTTTGGATTGAAAGGCGCTGTTTGGGCCATGGGACAGGTTCTTTTCGATAAAAAGGATCCGACCAAAATCGTTGGCCGAACGACAAAAGACTTTTTTCATCCTGAACGTGATTATGAAATAAAATATGTCGGAGAGCATGGTGGGGGAAACAGCAATGTCACTTTCATTGAAGGATTAATCTGGTTTCGCAACGAATGGCGTTTCTACTATGGATGTGCCGATTCATTCGTTGCCTCTGCAGTTTATACTCCGAAGAACCTACGATAGAACATACTAAAATTACAAAGCAAAGTGGGATTGACTAAATACTCAAAGAAGCATATCGATGAAATTGAAATAGTCAAACACTCAAAAATTATCTAAGAATTTGAATTAATATGACATACAAACCATGAAAATGAAAGTAATATTTACCACGCTGTGTTTAACCCTGGGGTGGTTAAGTCAGCTTCAGGCACAAACCACCAACCCCAACCTCATAACCAATGATCTTGAAGTTACTTACGAGACATCGTCGGCCAACCTTAACCCGCCATCGCGCGGCAGGGCACTCAATTTGGGGCGTGACGCCTATCAGGTCCGTTGGGAAACCGACAAAGAAATTGAAGGTGCATGGGTGAGTATTAAATGGGTAAAGCCTCAAACCGTAAGGGAAATATGGCTAATCACCAAATCATGGGGTTATAATATGACCCTTGAACCAGCTGCAGAAAGAGGCAATTACCTGATACCTAAAAAAGTAAAAATTTCATTTTCCGATGGATCCGGAACAGAAGCAGAACTCCGTATTGGCGAATATTTCCAGATCATCACCTTCCCTAAATCCATCCGGACCAACCTCCTTAAATTCACAGTAGAACAGGTTTGGGAAGGCTCCGGTATTGAACGAACCGGACTTTGTAAAGTAAAAGCGTATGCTGAGCCACATAAAACCGATTTCGAAATAAAGACCTCCGATATGTACGACATTCAGAATGGTCGACCGGTTCAGGCAGCCGTAATCGAAATCGTAAATAACGGGTCAGGAGTTAAAAATGCCATTTTGGAACTTATCCGTGAAGGCAAAAAATTTGGGGTAGTCAAGTTGGAAGAGATTCCGGCAAATTCGGTGACTTCACAGGAGATCTGGATTCCGGTAACATTTTCCGAAAGTAAGCTTTTGTATCGCATTAAAGAGGCAACCAATCATTTCCCCGAAGCCAAATCGTTTGTTCTGAAACCATATGAAAAAGGCTATTTCGATGGAGGCGAACTGAATATCTATGCCACTAACCACAACGATTTGGGTTGGCTCAATACCCAGGCGCTCACAGCTGACTACCGTGCAGATACGTTGATCGCTCCGGCTCTCGACCTGATGAAAACCAATCCGGAGTTTAAATACACCATGGAATCGGTCGAATACCTGAAAGAATTCCTGGTTCGCCATCCCGAACGCAAGGACGAACTGATTCAACGAGTCCGCGAAAAACGCTTTGCATTTGGAGCCAGCTATATACAAAACCTACAGGCTCATGTTGGACAGGAAAAACTGGTACGTCAGTTTTATTATGGACGTCGTTGGTTGAAAGAGACTTTTCCGGGTTGTGATACCCATTTTTACATCAATACCGATGTTCCGGGTTTCACCTATCAATTGCCTCAAGTCCTGAAAAAATGTGGGATCGACTATATCATTCAGGGTCGTTTCCCCTGGGGATTTTATTACTGGCAAGGTCTTGACGGAACTTACATCGATGTGTTTGCTTTCCGCTACGGAGCCGAATCGCGCATGATTAATCCCAATAACAAAGCTGGCTACCTAAAATTCCTGAACGAACGGAACTATTATTTTGAACCTCGACAGTTACCCAAATCCGTACTTTACGATTTTAACTCCGACTATCTTCCACCCTGCCCGGAACTGATTCCCTTTGTAAAGAAGCAAAATGAGGTTATGAGCAAATTTGCCGAAAATTGGAATGCCAATTTCAAGAATGAACCCAAAAAGCAAATCAACCCACCTAAAATAAAGTTTGTTGAGCCCGATGAAGCGCTGAAAGAATTTTTCGGGAAAGGTGAACTGAATATCGAAACGGTGAAAGGTGATTACCCGTTGTCGTGGGCCTACTACGATGAACCAGGGCACCGCGAAGGTTTGCTGATGGGGCGAAAAGGTCACAATACATTGATCAAAGCCGAAGGTTTGTTTTCGACGCTAAACATGATTGATCCTACAATCAACTATCCCCAAAACAAATTTGACGAAGGTTGGTTGGCCAACTGCTGGCCAGATCATGGATGGGGTGGAAACCGGGGCATTTTGGGCGATCAGGTGTGTGTGGATTCGTATGCCAAATCGCTGAAAATTGGCGAATCGCTTGCAAACGAGGCTATATCACTATTGTTAAGCCACATTCCTCAGGGAACAGCAACACAAATTCCGGTAGTGGTTTACAATCAGAGCAGCTGGACCCGAAACGGATTTGTTTCCTGCAAAATCAGCTACCCTGCAAACTGGAAAGGGCTTGAACTAAAAGATGCTTTCGGAAATACAATTCCCTGTGAGCTCGTCAGTCAATCGCCCGAAAAACATGAACTTGAACTGGGGCTGATGGCTATCGGTATACCTTCAATCGGTTACAAGACCTATTATGCCAGCGAAGCCAAAACTTTTCCTCAGGGATATTCTACTATCAAAGACGAAACAATTGAGAATGACTTGGTCAGCGTAAAATTTGGGGCAGGCGGTATTTCGTCGTTCTACGACAAGGTGAAAAAGCAGGAAGTTTTGAAAACCGATAAATTCTTCGGGGGTGAAGTAATCCAGATGGGTGCACCAACAGTAGCCTGGGAAAATCAGGAGCCGGCTCTCATGGACGACTTCGAAAAAACCAGCATGCACGATTTCAAAACTATCCGTTCGGTTGAGAGTCCATTGCGGTACATCATCGAGAAAGAGGCCAAAATGAAATACTTCACACTCCGCGAAAGATTCATATTGTACAAAATGACCAGTGAACTAATTGTTGAAGCCTATGTGTTGAACTGGACCGGCGAAAAAGCCAAAGAACTCCGGATCGTATTTCCGGTCAATATGGACAGAACATTCAGTTCTACTTACGATGTTCCTTTCGGCCGTGTTGAAATCGATCGTGGTGACAACATCGATTATTCCTGGTTACCTGATAATTACGAATGCCAATTCTATCCTGGTAATTATGGAAGAAAATACCTTCCGTTTCGCGAAGCGCTGAATTGGGTTGATGTTTCAACCGGAACCTACAAAGGTTATGGCTGCCTGTTTGCATCGGATATGACCGTACATCTGTTCAAGGATGAAACTGCAAATCCCGTTGATTATCCTGTTGTTCAGCATGTTCTGCTCTCAACCCGCGAGAGTTTCGGATGGAACCCCAAATATTCGTTTACGCAAACCGGATCACACTCCTATTGCATGGCGCTTTATCTGCATGATGGCAATTGGCGATATGCCCAGAAAAAAGGACTTGCATTCAATAATCCGTTGACCGCCAGTGCAGGAAAAACTCAACAAACCAACTCTTCAATTCTTCCGGTTTCACAAAGTTTCCTAAAGGTGGAACCTGTCAATGTGGTGATTTCTACCCTTAAAAAGGGCGAAGACGGAAACGGTTCCATCGTCCGCTTTTACGAAACCGAAGGAAAATTTGCCAAAGCTAAGCTTACAGGATTGAAACCCATCAGTAAAGCAACCTTGACCAACATGCTCGAATACGACGAACAGAAACTTCCGGTTAATGCCGACGGAAGTGTAGAAATATCAGTAAAACCTTATGAGATTATTACCATAAGGTTGCAATAAACCTGACCCAAAAATGAAACAAAAACTTCTTTACTTCCTGGTCGGTCTGACAACGTTCCATCATCTGAAAGCACAACCCTTTAAGGTAGAAACGTCAGATAAGGTGAAGCTGGAAACTATGCTGCCGGCTACAGTGAAAATGGATGCCGGAGATCTAAAAACCAACAAAAGTTTTGGCGGAAATTCGTTAAACATTAATGGAACGGACTATTCCAGCGGGCTTGGGGTTCAGGCCAACTGCGAAATCAACTACGAATTGGACCAGAACTTCCAAACTTTCACCGTAACGGTCGGACTCGATAGTGAAATTAAAGTATACAATGAAAAAACAGGCCTTTGTTTCCAGATTTTCGGCGACGGGAAAAAGCTTTTTGAAAGCGAAAAAATGACTGTTGACAGTAAGGCCATTAAAGTTGAGGTGAATGTTGTTGGTGTTGATATTTTAAAGCTGGTTGTCCTTCACTCCGGTGAAAAAATGCGCCATGGACATGCCGACTGGGCCAACCCGGTGCTTTCGCGCGCAATTGAAAAACAGGCATCTGCTTTACCCCCAACCCAATACGAAGTAAAATCAAAATCAATCGTGCTCGACTTATCGGGCGATGGACAGGTTACCGGAGTGAAACTCGGTAAAGTCAAGCAATTTTATGCCCTGAGCGGGAAATCTGAATTAGCCCTTTGCCGGAAATCGACCGATGTTTCATCACGAAAACTGGAAAATGGTGGCGTTGAATTCAGTTATTGGCTCGAAAGAGAGTTGCAGAACGAAAAATGCAAAGTCAAGGAGCGTTATTATCCGACCTCCAACAGTATCCGATGGGAAATAGAAATTGAAGGAGTCGGCAAGCCCTGGACCTGTCCGATTAACAGCACTTTTTCCTGGCCCCCAAGCCAATCTGCTAAAATCTGGATGCCTTGGGGGAATCCCGAAGGGAAAGCGGTCAAATCCGATTGGGATCAGGAATTTACTTGGAGCGATCCGCTGGTTTCAGTTCCTTTTTTCAACCAGAATTTCAACTATGGAATGCCCGATTATTCCGATGGAACCCGTGGTTATGTAGCCTACGACGGCAACAACATTTCGCTACCAATGATTACAATTTCAGATCCGGGAAAAGACGTGGCTTTGTCGATTATTGGGTCGCCAAAAGAGGTGGTTCTTTTCGAAGATCTGAACATTACCAGGTTCGGTGATTTTAAGTTCTCTCGCCACTACAACAGGATCAGCAGCGATAAAATCGTGAAATTTTCGGCTGATTTTGTAGCACATCCTGCCGATTGGCGTGGTGGTCTGCAATGGATGGTCACACAATATCCTGAATATTTTAATCCTGCCCTACCTTTAGCCGACGAAATTGCAGGTTGTGGCTCTTACTCCTCTTACGAAGGACCGCTCGAAGCCAAAAGATTCCAAAAAATGGGTTACCGACTTAACTGGAAAGCGAGTTTCGATTTTCCATACATGGGATTGTTTATTCCGCCGGTAAAAAGTGATACCGAAAAATGGACCAAATTCAACGCTAACTCAGATGGAAACTGGAACGGTAAAATTGACCAGACCTCGGTCAAACAGTTGTGCGACTACAGGGCACAAATGCGCTCGAACGGATTTTACGTCCTCGACTATTTCAACATTACCGAACTGGGTTACGAACTGCGTGGTAGTGATGCGCCTGACGAAAAGTCGCTTTCGGATAAAAATCTCTGGAAAAACCCGCGCGCATTTATTCAGAAAAACCTGAGCGATGCGGTAATCCTGAATAACTGGAAAGGAAGTGCATTTCTGGGTGGAAATCCGCTTCTTACCTGGGGTGATGCCGTTATTACCGATGCCGGAGTACCTGCTTACCAGGATTTCATACTCGAACAGGCCAACCGGCTGATCGAGAAAATGCCCAATACCTCCGGGATCTGTATCGACAGAAGCGACCATACCCGCATTTTCAACCAACGCGGCAACGACGGTTACACTTTTTGGCACGACAAACCTTCCCGATCGCTTGTTAACAGCTGGAAAGAAACACTGGCTAAAGTATCAGCACAATTTCATAAGGCAGGCAAAGTGGTCTATGCAAACGACCACAACCACCGACTCGATCTGATGAAAGACGTCGATGGATTCTATGACGAAGCCGCCCATCTGGGGACTTCGCTCAACAATACGGCGTTTTTGGCTATCCGTAAACCATTTGTTGCATGGACGGCCTCGGCTAAAACACTTGGTAAAAACCCCGATGATTATTTCCAAACCTTGCTTTATATGGGCGCTTTCCCAACAGCCCCGGTTACGGGAAACGACCATACCATCGTTCCCGATAGCGTAACCGACAACTATTATTTGCAATATGGCCCGTTGCTCGACCTGATGCGAGGGAAGAAATGGGTACTCGAACCTCATATCATCTGTATTGTAGATGAGGTCGCCAAAGCAAACCTCTTTAAAACGACCAAAGGAGTGGTGATGCCGGTAGTTTTTGCAACCTCAGAGCATCCCGTTAAAATCAGTATCCTGAAATGCGCAGATATTGGGAAGATAACAGCTGCTTCAGCCATATTTCCAGGGAAAGATCAGGAGCTTAAACTAAAAATTACAGAACGAAAAAATAGTTACGAACTGCTGGTTCCTGTCGGGAAACGGGGTGTAATGGTAAAATTAAGCAACTAAATGGAGAAAAAAATTAAGCAACTTCTGATTTGTCTGGTAATCACCATAAACCTGAACGGTCAGTCAACTGATCGCTGGGGGAGAAATTCATTTATTTCAAAAGCCTCTTCTACCCTGAATGGAGTAATTCCTGAAGCATCGTGGATATGGGATTCAGGAGCTGAAAATCCACAAAATTATTACCTGTTGGTCCGAAAAACAGTTAATCTAAAAGCGATTCCTGATAAAGCAATGGCATACATTTCGGCATTTGCCATGGCCGATGTGTATATTAACGGGAAATTGCTTGAACGTTGTCCGATGAACTGTGATCCTGAATTTCAGTGCTACGATTATTTCGATATCACTTCATATCTCAAAAAAGGAGAAAACTGTATTTCTGCTGTTGTCTGTAATTTCGGATTGGGTATGCACCACCAGATAAATGGACGTGGTGGTTTCTTCTTTCAGGGGAAACTGGAATTCGCCGATAAAACTTCGAACAATATTCTGAGTGACAACAGTTGGAAAGTAACTCAAGCCAAAGCATGGAATACTCAATCGAAGCTTCGCAATCCCAAAGCTCACCTTATTGGCTTTGTTGAAGAGTTTGATGCCCGCCTCATGCCCGAAGGATGGCAAGGAGCCCATTTTAACGATTCCGCTTGGGAAAATGCCAAAATAATTGGCGTTCCGCCTGTTACCCCATTCAACAACCTGGTTGTTACCGCCCGCCCGTTGTTAACCCGCAAAATGGTGAAACCTCTGCGGAAGTGGAAAGTGAACAACCGGATCGTTTACGATTTTGGTACTGAAGTAGCTGGTTATCCTCAATTCACTGTCGATGCCAAAGAAGGAATTCAATTCGAAATTGGTACTTCCGAACGACTTGATACCAATAAAGTTGCCTTGATTCGTGCTGATACCGATCATTCTGAAAAATATACAACGAAGCAAGGTGTCCAAAGCTGGCGTCCCTTTACCTGGTCTGGCTTCCGGTACTTCTCCATAGAGTCCGGTTCGGATGTCCGGATACAGGATATTAGTGCTGAATTTGCCCATTTCTCCTACGAAAATGAATGTTCGTTCGAATGCTCCGACAAGCAGCTCAACGAATTCTGGCAGATTGGCAAACACACCATGCTGCTCAATTCGATGGACACTTATGTTGATCCGTGGCGCGAACATACCCAATACATTGCCGGCGACTCGCGTTATATGATGGTTTTCGGAAACTACTGTTTTGGCAAAAGTTCCCGTTTCCTGACAGCCTATAATATCCTGTGCGGCGCCGAATCGCAACGTTGGCGAAACGATGGAGCGATTCGTGCCCGCTATCCTACCGATCATTACATGGAAGTGGGACGATCCGGATATGTTGCCGATTACCAATTGGAATGGGTACTGATGATGCACGAATATTTCATGTATTATGGCAAAGACGTACTAATTGAAAACTTGTATCCGAACCTGAAAAGACTACTGGATTATTTCCGTCCGTTCGTCGATCCCAAACTCGGCTTGCTATCCGAAATGCCGGGTTGGATCGTTCTGGACCATCCCGACACTTACCCGATGGATCAGAAAAAGGTTATCACAGGATTGAACTGTCTGTATTATGGTGCTTTGAATGCCGCGGCAAGCATTGCCACTGACATCGCCAAAGACCCAAATCAGGCTAAAATATGGAAAGAACAAGCACAAAAACTCAAAGTAAATATCAACCAATACCTTTGGTCGAAAAAAGAGAGGGCATACCTCGATAGTTATGAAAGTACCCGCATCGGACAGCAGTCGCAGGTTTATGCTTTGTTATATGGAATCCCTGAACCCAATCAAAAAAGCGATGTCATTCAACAAATTCTGAAACGCGGAAAAGGGAGTGAGCAATCGTTGGCATATTGGGTTCTTTATTCCATGATGAACGAAGAAAATACGCAATGGGCGCTCGATTACATGCGTAAATACTGGGGAGAACAAACCAGACTTGACTTCTTCAACGGAGCATGGCACGAAGCATGGAACACCAAATGGGGGTCAACCTCCCATGCATGGTGCTCAGGACCAACAGCCTTGCTTTCTCAAAAAGTGTTGGGGGTTGAACCATTGGATTATGGATGGAGAACCTTCCGCGTAAAACCGCAGACCGGAGATTTGCTCTGGGCAAAAGGAACTGTTTCAACCGTATCAGGAAACATTTCGGAATCCTGGGAAAAGTCGGCAGGAGACTATTTCTCACTGAAACTGAATGTGCCGAAAGGTACTACAGCCAATGTTTATTTGCCAACTTCAGATTTAAGATCTGTGAAAATAAACAGAAAAAGTCTTGATGAAAAACCAGAAATCAAAAGTAGGATAGGTGAAGGCAAATGGGTGGTGCTGAGTGTGAATGCAGGTGAATATCAATTTGAATGTGAAAGTAAATCAGAGTAAAAAATTCAGTCAGTAGTCAGGGCTTCACTCCAAGTGAAACCCTAACTACTGACTATCGCAGAAACAAACAACGTAAAGCAATATAAATGAAAAAACGACTACCCCTCCTAACTGCTTTTCTATTCATGGGAGTCCTTGGAGAATCGCAAGTTATCACACCTACTATAAAGTCTGACTTTACTTATTTTAAAAATGGGAAATTACTGGTTGTTCCATCGTCGCATCAGGACATTGCCTACATGGACCGGCCTGCAAAGTGTATCGAATTCAGGGATGAAAAAATGATTACGCCGGCACTCGAAATGCTCCGGAAAAGTCCGGATTTCTGCTTTTCGGTCGAAAATGCCATGAACCTGTACGAATACCTCGAACGGCATCCTGATCGGCTGGATGAGATCGCCAAATATACCCGCGAAGGACGCCTGGAATGGGGAGCCAATTACAACCAGCCATACGAGGCGATGTATGATGGTGAATCCCTGATCCGCCAAATGTATGTCGGAAAAAAACGGATGCAAAAATTAATTCCCGGAGCTCAGTTTACCTGTGCCTGGGATGAAGATGTTCCTGCCCGTACCTTCCAGCGACCGCAAATGCTGGCCAAAGCCGGAGTCAAATTCCTCCAGTTTAGTCGATTCACCCCCGGAATATACCGCTGGTTTAGTCCCGACGGAAGTTCCATCACCTGTTGGACCCCGGGACAATACGACGACTCAGGCAGACCTGTTCGTGAAGCGGAAACCGAAGCAGATCGGACAGAGGCATTGAAACAGATGCTTGGAAGATACAATCCTTACTTTGAGACGAGAAAGCTCTCTCCGAATTTCATTTACATTCATTCCTGCGATTTCTCTGAACCACCAGCTTACGACGCTTATTTTAGCGAGTGGAATAAAAACCGTCAGCAAACCGGCCTTCCACAAATCGGATACACCACCGGATCAAAAGCCCTTCAGTTATTGACCGATGGTGGCGGAAGCATCGACACACTGATTGGTGAACGGCCCAATGTGTGGCTATACATTCACGGGCCAAACCATGAACGTGCACTGAAAGCCGGTCGCAAAGCCGGAAAAACACTGACTGCCGCCGAAAAATTCTCAACCATTCATGCGTTGCTCAACAACAACATGAACCTCTACCCTCAAAAGCAGCTCGACAAAGCTTGGGCAGAGGCCATTTATCCCGATCATGGTTGGGGTGGAAACTGGGGTTTTATTACCGATACACTTTTCAAATCGAAATTCGAAACAGCACTGAACGTTTCCGATTCAATCCTTCGGGTAAAAACCCGGGAGATCGCCAAAATGATTGATTTCAAAAATGAAAAAGGCCTTCCGATTGTGGTGTTCAACCCGGTTTCGTGGGAACGAACAGATCCGGTCCAAATCGTGATTAATACCGAAGGCATCTATACCAACCAGTTCAGGCTGGTCGATGAGACAGGGAGAAAAGTCGATTTTCAGTACATCAAAACCGATGATAACAGTTCGGCTTCGGAAGTAAAAATCGTATTCGTAGCCGACAAAGTACCTTCCATCGGATACAAAACTTTCTACTTTATTCCGGGAGAATGGGGAGAATCGGATCGGAATCGTCTGGATTTTGACGGAAAAACCCTCAATAATGGTTTTTATAAAATCAGATTGGGAAAAGGTGGAGTTGAATCGATCATCGATAAATCGTTACAGAAAGAGCTAATTCAAAGCGATAAATTCCTTTGCGGTGAAGTGTTTTCAATGGAATCGATTGGTACCGGCGCCGGCGAATTTACCGATGTTCAGCAACCAACTATGGGAGGATTCGAAAAAATGAGTCAGTATGCCCCGAACTGGCAACTAATCGAACAGGGAACAGTTCGGACCGTACTCGAAACTGTTTATCCATGGACCCATTGTACCGTGCGGCAACGACTTATCGTTTATAACCTTAGCAAACGCATTGACTTTGAAGTTGATTTATTGGGTTTCGACGGGTTCCGTGCCCGTGAATTCCGTGTAGCATTTCCGCTTCGGATGGAAAATGCACAGGTGGCTTATCAGGTTCCGATGGGCGTGGTGGAAGTAGGGAAAACCGAACTTAAACGTGTTCCAGGCTTCTCAAAACCTGAGCAAATTTACAGTACTCCGTGTGCCCGGATTCACCCGCGTGAGGTTCAGGACTGGTTTAGTGCCACAGAAGGAAATGGTTCGGTCACCATTGCTACGGATGTGGCCGTATTCGACTACATCGATCCAACCAGCAATCCGGTTTCGTACCCAATATTGCAACCATTATTAATGTCGAGCCGCCGCAGTTGTAACCGGAAACCAGATTCAAACTGGTACCTGCAACGTGGCGATCATCATTTCAGTTATAATTTTTTGTCGTACATCGGCAATTGGAGAGATGGTCGCCAGCAAGGCGAACAGCAGAATAATCCGATGGTTGCACAGGTGATCAGCCGTCCGCAAACCAAAGGAAAATTAGCTGAGTACTTCTCGTTTGCCGCTGTTGACCAACGAAACATTGTCATCTCGACCATCAAAAAATGTGATGACAACAATTCGGTTATTCTTCGTGCGTTCGACATCGAAGGAAAAGATACTGATCTGAGGTTGAATTGGTTTAAAGGCATTTCAACGATTTCGAAAACCAATATCATCGAGGAAAATCCTGAGAAAATTAAGACCGGTAAAGAAGCAGGAGAATTGCATATTGGCAAATTCTCAATCGAAACCTACAAAGTGGAATAAGCAAATGATTATGCACCAAAAAACATCAAAAGGAACAAATTGTCCTTTACTTTTTAGCATTATTGGAATGCTCTTTATGCTGACTACGATAGCACAGAGCAAAGTCAATAACAGTGATAATTCAAAAAACAAACTACCCGGATTTATCAATAACACTCCGTTCCCAACCGGAATGGAGTGTGCCGTTCGCCCGTGGTATAAATATCGTCCCGATCATTCAGCAGGACGCGAAATAACGGTTCAATTGAAAGGTGCCAAACTATTTGGAAAAGCAACGATTGAGCTGGAATGCGATGGGCAAAAAGAACTTACCGTTTTAGATGATCCCAATGGACTAGACCAGTTTCCAGTGCTGCTTCCGGCCGGTTCAGGAGAAAAGAACGAATGCCAGGCTCGAATAAAAGTATCGTCCAATGGACTGGAACTTTATGCTTCGGTAATGGTTCCGGCCAAACGTCACTGGACGGTTTACATTTATCCACATTCGCACGTTGACATTGGTTATACCGACAAACAGGAAATTGTGGAGAAAATCCATGTTCGTAACATTGATGTTGCCATTGATATCGCCCGAAAAACCCAAAATAATCCCGAAGGGTCGCGCTTTGTTTGGAATACTGAAGCTGGCTGGGTGGTTGAAAGTTACCTGAAACAAGCTACTCAGGAGAAAAAAGCAGCGTTCTTTGAAGCCGTTCGAAAAGGATGGATTCGATTGGATGGCAACTATGCAAACACCAATACCAGCGCCTGTTCTGAGGAAGAACTGCTTCAGCTTTTCAAATATAATAACCTGATATCTAAAGAAATTGGTGTTTCAATTAAGACAATGGTACAGTTCGATATTCCGGGAGCCAGTTGGGGCGTTGTACCCGCAGCTGCACAAAACGGTATAAAAGGTTTTTTCTGTTATCCTAATCATTATGACCGGATTGGAACTATTCGCCAAGCCTGGGAACACAAACCATTTCACTGGATTGGACCTGATGGAAAATCCAAAATCTTATTTTTACAAGGATGTCCTTACGGATATGCTTATCAACTGAAAGGGAAAAAAATCTATGGAATTAAAAAAATCCAGTACTATGATCCGGCGCTCGACCGTTTAAGCACAACTGATCCAACAGCCAGCTTCATCGATCCAATGATTTTTGACGAAACCGCCAAACTGGAAGCAGGCAATTCACCTTATGACATTTTTGCCATGACCTGGGCGATGGCCGACAATTGTTTGATCGACGCCGATTTGCCCGAAGCAGTCCGCTTCTGGAATGAGAAATATGCATACCCTAAGCTGATTATTTCAGGATCGGATGAAGTTTTAAATGCTTACGAAGATAAATACGCCTCAATCATTCCCGAAGTAAAAGGTGATTATACCGAATATTGGACCGACGGTTTGGGAACCGATGCCAAACGGGTTGGAATGAATCGCTATGCCAAAGAAAGGTTAGTACAAACTGAGACCCTGTGGCCCATGCTTTACCGCGACCAAAAAGCGCCTGTAGCTGAATTTTATGATTCGTGGCATTTTGTACTGCTTGGAGCCGAACACACCTGGGGATACAAAGACCCGAAAGTGCCGCTTGCGAAAGAAGTGGAGGCGACCAAAGCCTCCTATTTCGAAAATGCAGCCAGAACCAGCCTCGATTTGCTAAAGAAAACCCTTCAGCCCATTGAAAAACAAGGTACAAATTCCTTTGCAGTACTGAACACACTATCGTGGAAACGCTCTTCCATAGTTACCCTCAGTGCCGAACAAAGCAAAGTAGGCGAGCGTATAACAGATGCAAATGGCAAAGTTGTCCCTTCACAACGCCTGACTACCGGCGAACTGGTCTTTATGGCCGGCGATGTGCCTGCTTTGGGATCGTCTCTTTATCGTGTCAGTAAAGGAGATGCATCTGGTTCAACGAAGGGAAAACCGGGCGAAAACAGGATCTCCAACGATCTGATTACAGTGACCATCGATCCGGCTTCAGGAGCTATCAAAAGTCTGAAGGATTTAAGTGGGCATGAATTTGCTGATCAAAAATCGCCTTTTCAGGTGAATAGTTACCGTTATTTACATGGCGCCGATAGTGCTTCAAAAGCTGCGGCTCCGGTGAATACGCAAATCACGGTAAAAGAAAAAGGACCTCTGGTAAATTCCATACTGATAACCTCAAAAGCCGAAGGTTGTAACTCCCTGCAAAGTGAAATTAAACTGATCCAAGGACAATCCTGGGTAGAAATGAACAATAAACTCGACAAAATCAGCACACAACAAAAAGAAGGCGTTCACTTCGGATTTGCTTTTAACATCCCTGATGGAACTACCCGTATGGACATTCCGTGGGGTGTGATGGTTCCGGAATATGAACAACTTCCGGGCGGAAACCGCAACTGGCTGGCCACTCAGCGCTGGATCGATATTTCGAACGACGAATTTGGGGTTACCTGGACTGCCATCGAATCGCCGCTTATTGAACTGGGTAACATCACTGCCAATATTTTGGGAGGTGCCCACGAATCAGAAAACTGGCTAAAGACGCTTTCCAAAAATCAAACGATTTTCTCGTGGGCGTTGAATAACCACTGGCATACCAATTTTCCGCTCGAACAGGGTGGAATCATCCGGCTAAATTATCAGATTTTGCCACATAAAGGCTACGACCCGGTAATCGCCAACCGCTTTGCATTGGAACAAAATCGTCCGTTAGTCGTGGTTGAAACGGATAAAAATCCGGTTACAAAATCGCTGTTAACCATCGATAATCCAAAAATTTTCGTTTCAGCCCTCAAACTTAGCGACGATGGTAAAGGAGTTATTCTTCGCCTGCGTTCACTATCGTCCGATTCCGAAAATTTCGGTTTGGAGTGGCCTGCCGGAGCACCAAAGGCCATTCGGTTCAGTGATTTCCGCGAAGTTCCAGGAGAATCTGCCGCAAAAAATTTAACCATGTTGCCTTATGGATTTGTTACACTTTATCTGGAATGGTAATGACTGGCAACAGACCTAAAAAACGACCTCAAAGAATAAGATACTAACTCATGAACGGACGAATTACAACCATACAACGCATGTCGCTGCACGATGGCCCGGGAATACGGTCAACGATATTTCTGAAAGGCTGCAACATGCAGTGTGGCTGGTGTCACAACCCGGAAACATTGGCAGGAAACCCGGAACTGGAATGGATTCAGCAAAAATGTATTGGGTGTAATTCTTGTGTTGAAGTGTGTCAATCCGGTGCATTTTCATTAGTCGATGGGAAACCGGACTTTCAGAAAAGCTTGTGCACTGCTTGCTTTGATTGCATTCGGGTTTGTTTTGCCGAAGCCATCAATAAAGTTGGTCGGGAGGTTACGCCGGAAGAGGTTTTTGCTGAAGTTAAACAGGACTTCCCCTTCTTCAAAACATCGGACGGCGGTATAACCATTTCGGGAGGAGAACCCATGCTTCAGGTTGAGTTCACCATGCAGACACTGGCACTATTTAATAAGTCAGGAATTCATACAGCGCTCGACACCAACCTGAGCTTTTCGTGGACCCAATACGAAAAAGTACTTCCGTTTACCGATCTGGTTTTGGCCGATCTGAAACTAATGGATAACGAACTTCACCGTCAATGGACAGGAAGACATAATTCCACTATTCTTGAAAACATTTACAAACTCGACGTATCGGGAGTCCCCTATTTTATCCGGACACCTGTGATTCCCGGAGTAAATGACAACGAAAAAGAAATCAGCAGCATCGCACGGTTTGTGGCGTCATTAAAAAACCTAAAAAAACATGAATTACTTCCTTACCACTCGATGGCTGACTGTAAGTACAACAACCTTGAAATTGAAAACCCGATGGGACAAATCCAAGACCTGTCGAAAGAACGACTGGAATATTTTCAGAGAATAATGGACATCAACAAGGACTTATAGTAAAGCGACTTATGAATAAATTAGCCATCTTAATACTTTGTTTCATCTCCTTAAATGGTTTTGCGAAGTCCCCGAAACAACTAGCTTCCGGTAGCGAAAAGAAAAATGAATACACGGTTGCCGCTTATGTTTGGCCGTCGTGCCACAACGAATCAATTGTTAATGAAGCTCTTTGGAGTGAGGGAATTGGCGAATGGGAAATCATAAAAAAAGGAACGCCTAAATTTGAAGGGCACTACCAACCTCAGCTTCCATTGTGGGGCTACCGAATGGACAACGATCCGCTTGCCTGGGAACAAAAAATTAGTGCTGCTTCCGATCACGGGGTCAATACATTCATATTCGACTGGTATTGGTATAATGGGAAATCTCTTCTGGAAGAAGCTCTCGATAACGGATTTTTAGGTGCACGAAACTCCGGAAAAATGAACTTTTACGTGATGTGGGCCAATCATAAGGTTGATGCATACCAGTGGAACCATTTCCGATACACAAACGGCACTGTATTATGGCCGGGAACGGTTGACTGGAATAATTACAAGACGATTGTCGATCGTGTCATCAAACTTTATTTCAAAAAACCAAATTACCTCAAAATAAATGGAGAACCAGTTTTTTCAATCTGCAACATTAAAGATCTTATTGCAAGTTTTAACGGGCTGGAAGGAACTAAAGAAGCTTTGAAATATTTCAGGGATGAAGTGAAAAAAGCCGGATTCCCGGGGTTGCATATTCAGTTGGTAGTATGGGCATGGCAAGGAAATGGTCAGCCTTACCTTTTGAGCGAAGATGACATGAACGGGAAAAGCATTGATGAGGCAATCTCGTACATGGGTTTCAACAGCGTTACAACTTACCACTGGCCTGGCCCAAAAACAGAAGATTACCTGAAATGGGGAGAAGACGATTTGTCATTGCGTCAAAAATGGGACTCTATCTTATCGGTTCCTTATTTCCCCAACGTTTCAGTTGGATACGATGATACCCCTCGTTTTCCTGAAAAAGGCAAAGAATCAGTCATTCATTACAATAATACGCCAGAAAGTTTTGCTGCCTACTTGCAAAAAGCCAAAGAGTATGCCGACGCACATCCCAAGGAGCCCAAATTTATTGTAATCAATGCCTGGAACGAATGGGTGGAAGGAAGCCATTTGGAACCCGACATGAAATGGGGATATGGTTATCTGGACGCCGTTAAAAAAGTGATGAACGGAGAGTTTGACAAATATTCAATCATTAAATAAAACCACATATGGAAAATTCATTTATTTACCAATCGCGAATCGACCATCTTCGGTCGCGCAAATTTGCCCAAACCCGTCAAAAAATTGAAGTTGAAGGACTTCTGGATGAAGACGATTACGGTCGGGTTCTTCCTCCTGCCAACGCCTGGAAAAGTATTCCGAACCATCCCGATGGATCGTTTTACGGTTTGGATGGCTGGACACAAAATTTTTGCAGTGTGATGGAAACCCATCCGGTTTATGTTGACCCCAAAGATGCATTTGCCGGACGATGGGTGTATTTCATGTCGCGCATGCGGGCCAACAAATGGAACCCCGATTATCCGTATGACCACCTGATGGAAAACATTTCGAAATACGACATTATCGCGGGAATTGGGGATGATGCTCATTTTGCACCTGATTTTCAACTCGGACTGTCGCTCGGTTGGGAAGGGATTCTCGATAAAATAGAACGTTACCGTAAGATAAATACCTCGCCTGAGCAAACTCAATTTTACAATGCCCACGAGCAGGTTGTAAAAAGTATTCAGGGTTGGATTATTCGCCACATCGACCTGATTAATCAACGAATTCAGGAAGAAACCGATCCGGAGTTAAAAGCCAATCTGGAAGAAATGGCTGAGACCAACCGAAATATAGTTTCAGCGCCTCCACAAACCCTGCGCGAAGCTATCCAGTGGATCATCTGGTATCATCTCGCGTCGCGCACTTACAACCGTGATGGTGCAGGAGGACAGATCGACGAAATGCTGCGTCCGTTCTATGAAAAAGATTTGGCTGAAGGTCGAATCGACCGCGAAAAAACCATTTACCTGCTGGCCTGCTTCATGCTCAACGATACCATTTACTGGCAACTGGGCGGCCCAAACAAAGAAGGTGTTGATCAGACTTCCGAAATTTCGTTTTTGATTCTTGATGGAGCCGACAAAGCCAACTGCTCTATCAACCTGACCATCCGCGTTCACGACGAAATGAATCAAGAATTATTCGATAAATCGCTGTATTACCTCATCAAAAATAAAAATGCATGGCCGCGATATTCGGGCGACAAAGCCCTGGTTGAAGGGTTCATGAAAAACGGATACGATGCCCAGCTGGCCCGTCAGCGAATTGCAGTGGGTTGCAACTGGATGTCCCTGCCCGGTCTGGAATATACCATGAACGACCTTGTGAAAGTGAACATGGCCAAAGTTTTTGAAGTTGCATTTCAGGAGATGATGGAGGATAAAACCATCATTCCGTCATCCGAAAAGTTGTGGGATATTTACACGCTCCATTTAGCCAAAGCCGTTCATACGGCTGCCGAAGGAATTCGCCATCAGTTGAACTATCAGAAGTACAACGAACCAGAATTGATTTTGAACCTGTTGAGCCACGGCCCTTTGGAAAAAGGACTTGACGTTAGTGATGGCGGCGCCGAATATTACAATCTGGCCATCGACGGCGCTGGATTGGCCATTGTCGCCGACTCGTTTGCCGCACTTCAGCAAAGGATTGAGCAAGAGAAAAAAACAAGCTGGGAAGAAATTCGTTATCATCTCGATAGCAATTTCGAAGGTCTGGCAGGGGAGAAAATCAGGCTGCTGCTCAAAAATAGTGAACATTTCGGACAGGGAAATTCATTGGGCGACCTGTGGGCTTCAACCATTTCCAAAGCATTTACGCAACTGGTTCGGCAGGAATCGAATCCCGAAATACGGCACGTGTTTATCCCGGGATTCTTCTCCTGGGCCAACACCATCGGGTTTGGCCGGCATGTTGGTGCTACACCGAACGGGCGAAAAAGCCAGACCCCCATTTCGCACGGAGCCAATCCCTGTCCAGGATTCTCCAAAGACGGAGCATCTTTGGCTCTGGCATGCGCCATTGCCGATATCCAGCCCGGATTTGGAAACACCGCGCCCATGCAATGGGAACTTGATCCGACACTGGCAACTAACCATCACATCAAGCTGATTGGATCGGTCATCAAAACCCATTTTGAACTGGGAGGAACACTGATCAATGTGAACATCCTGGATAAAAACCAGATTCTGGAGGCTCATCGCGATCCGGAGAAATATCCCGAACTGGTCGTTCGCGTTACCGGCTTCACCGCTTATTTTTCGATGCTCACCCCCGAATTCCGGCAACTGGTCGTTGACAGGATTCTGGAAAACTAAAAGACCTATATATGAATCAAATAACACATCAAAAAAGCAATACCTATTTAATCTTCATTGCCCTGACAGCAGCTTTTGGAGGATTTTTATTCGGCTACGACACTGCGGTGATTTCGGGAACTATTAGTCTGGTCAAGCAACAATTTGCCCTCTCCACCCTGATGGAAGGGTGGTTTGTAAGCTCAGCATTGGTTGGGTGTATACTTGGCGTGATGATGGCTGGTGAAATGGCCGACCGTTTTGGACGTAAAGGTTCATTGATCGCTTCAGGACTGCTGTTTTGTGTTTCCGCATTTGGCTGTTCTCTTTGCAATTCGCACACCGAACTGATCCTTTTCAGGCTGGTTGGTGGATTGGGGATCGGCATCGCATCGATGCTTTCGCCGCTATACATTTCAGAAGTATCGCCGGCAAAAATACGGGGACGTATGGTTGCTTTGTACCAACTGGCCATCTGCCTGGGTATTGTCGCAGCCTACTTCGCCAATGCCTGGCTGATGAAACTGAGTGCGAATCCGGGACTTTTGTCTGAAGGCGGAACAATGCATCAGGTCTTTGTATCTCAGGTATGGCGGGCCATGTTTGGAGCTTCGGCAATTCCCGCCATATTCTTTTTTATAGCCATGTTCTTTGTTCCTGAAAGTCCGCGCTGGTTTGCCGCCAAAGGAGAAGATGGTAAAGCTAAAAATATCCTGACCAAAATTAATGGACAGACTGTTGCATACGAAGAGTTCAATTCGATCAAACTTACCCTGGCCAAAGAAGAAAAAGGTTCGTGGAAAGTACTGTTTCACCCCGGAATACGGGTTGCCATGTTTGCCGGAATTATACTGGCTCTGTTGTCGCAATTTACAGGAATCAATGCCATTATTTACTACGGACCGCGAATCATGGAGGAGGCAGGACTAAAACTGGGTGATGCACTGGGCGGACAAGTGATCATAGGCATCGTCAATGCCGTTGCCACCGTTTTTGCCATCTGGAAAATAGATCAATACGGGCGTAAAAAGCTTCTGAATATCGGCGTTACCGGGATGTTTTTCTCGTTATTGGCAGTGGGTGTTGTGTTTTTACTGAAGCAAACACAAGGGATTATACTGATTGCACTAATCATCAGCTTTATCACCTTCTTCGAAATTGGGTTTGGCCCGGTTATTTGGGTGTTGTTGTCCGAAATTTACCCGACAAATGTTCGTGGACGCGCCATGTCGATTGCCACGTTGATGTTGTGGGTCGGTACCGCCATCATTGGTCAGGTGGTCCCGTGGATGCTTGAAACACTTTCTCCTGCAGTAACTTTTTTCGTGTTCGCGGCATGCTGTATTCCTGTTTCGTTTGTGCTGAAATTAGTTCCTGAAACAAAAGGATTATCGCTCGAAGATATTGAGGATGAGTGGCAGATTGATAAGGTTAGTTTAAAAAACGATCTAATATAAAACGATTCATTTTACTCATCATCCCTTTTACAACCTACGGCATCGATACAATGAGCAAGTTGCCGGTTTCGAAACTTAACCATGCATGCGAAACATCAGTACCTGCTTACTTAAGTTTACTATTGGACAATAACAGCTTAACGGGAATCCATTTACAGGATATCCCATTCAGCAAAAGGATCCGGGTTCCAGAGAGAAACTGTAATTTATAATTAAAATCGAAAAATGGCCCAACAGAGTAGCCACAACCTCACTCACCTGGTGTTCCTGACCTACCGCTCTTCTTCTGCAAATAGTATTGCGGAACGAAAACGGGCGGGTAGTTCTTCAGACGGCTCTCGGTAAATATGAATTTAAATCAATTAAATCTATGAAGAAATTTTTATTAGTTGTCTTGATCACATTGGCGTTTAGCAGTTACACACAGGCCACTGATTACCTGATTACCAGCTATGGGGCTAAGGGCGATGGAAAAACGAACAACGCCCCGTTCATTCAAAAAGCCATCGACGAAGCTTCAGCCAACAGCGGAGGGAAAGTTATTATCCCTCCGGGAAATTTTGCTTCGGGAGTATTGGTTATGAAATCGGGTGTGAACTTGCATCTTGAACTGGGAGCCTGCTTGCTGGGAAGCGTTTCCCGCGCCGATTATGATAACCCCATTGCTACGGCATTTCTGGTGGCCAAAGACCAGAAAAACATATCCATCACCGGTGAGGGGGTGATTGATGGACAGGCCGGCGAGCTGATGCTCGATGTGTTCCGGATGCTCCATGCCGGCACCCTGATCGACAAGGGTGGTTGGAGCGTACGCCCCTCAGAGGGAATCCGACCCATGCTAATCCTGTTTAAAAACTGTGATCAGGTGAAAATTTCCGGTGTAACCATGAAAGATGCAGCGAGTTGGGTTCAGGATTATAACCAATGCAACAACCTGACCATTGATGGCATAAAAGTACAGAGTACTTCGTATTGGAACAACGATGGAATCGACATCTCCGATTGTAAAGACGTTAAGGTAATTAACTGTTTCGTGAATGCCGCTGATGATGGTATCTGCCTGAAATCGGAAACCGTTGGCAAATGCTGCGACAACGTCTATATTGCCAACTGCACCATCAGGTCGAGTGCAAGCGCCTTCAAAATGGGAACTGCATCATATGGCGGGTTCAAAAACATTAAAGTTGAGCACCTTACTATTTTCGATACCTTCAGATCGGCTATTGCCATAGAGTCGGTTGATGGCGGTCAAATAGAGAATGTTACCATTCAGCACATCAAAGCAATCAATACCGGGAACGCCATCTTTATCCGTCTCGGACACCGCAACAAAAAAGCTGACGCAGGTTCTATTAATGGCATTTATATTTCCAACGTGAAAGCTGAAATTCCGCTTCACAAACCAGATCAGGGTTATCCGCTCGAAGGACCACCCGATATAAACAGCCCGGACAAAGAAAAAATGCCAGCCCGCCGTTCAGGTTATCCTTACTTTGGACATCCATGGTTGCCATTTAACCTGTTACCTTCATCTATTGTTGGAATACCTGGGCATTCCATTCAGAATGTAACGCTTGAAAATATTGAAATAACCTATGCCGGCGAGGCCAGTAAATCCATTGCAAACATTGGTCCTGATGCCATAACTACTGTTCCTGAATGCGAACCCGATTATCCTGAATTCTCGATGTTCGGCGAACTACCCGCCTGGGGATTTTACGTGCGCCATACCAGGGACGTAACGATGAAAAATATTATGATAAAATATCTGAAGAATGATTTTCGCCCTGCCATTGTCTTCGATGATGCGGCAGGCGTTGTAATGGAAAACATTGTGATCCCTACCACGAATGAAATACCTGTTCTTTTGCTTAATAACGTTTCAGGTGAAAATCTTAAAAAAATAAAAATGTCGGTTGGCCAGGATAACGCAATTTTGAGATCGAATAATTAGGCATCCTATTTTCCAAAATGGATCTTTTACTGCGTGCAAAAGCGGGAAGATAGTTTTGAAGTGAACCTGGTAAAATGGTAAAAGTTGGAAATGTAAACTTTTGTAGCACTGTAGCTGCTTTTCTGTCAATCACCTATGGTTTTGAAAGCTATATCGGGGGTTATTTTTCTGTCGGACGAATGAATCCACTCTGTGGTAAAAAATAGTTTTTCACTCGGCCTCAACAAATTCTTGCAACTGCCCTTACGAACGAACTGTCAGCTTCAATTTTTAGGGGGAAAGCATAAATTTCGAAATCAGATTCTTTGAGTAGTTGATCAAGATTGGTGAGATTCTCCAATATGAAGATATTATTTTTTAACAGGATTTGATGGATAGGGTAGGGGTGCTGATCGGGTGATGGCCAGTCAAAACCGACTATTTTAATTTTCTGACCTGCCAGGAACAGGGCAAGTTCCTCACTCAGAACAGGGTGGTTTGTAAAATATTCGGGTTCACCAAACGATTGATCCAGACCTGAATAGAACAATACAATTGTCTCCGGCTGAATTTCCTTCCGGAATGATTCCTTAAACTCAATCTGCTTTTCTCCTCTTACATCAATAACCACCCCTTTCCCTGTAAATTGCTCAAGGGGAAGGGGTGAAATCGTTGCACTACCAGGTATCATGTGTGCCGGTCCGTCGATATGGGTCCCGACATGCATTTCTGAAGATAATCTGAAATTGCTGTATCCATCGGACCGAATATTTTTCACCTGCTCCAACTGAACCTGCTCATCCCCGGGATAAACTGCAATGCCACAATGGATAGTGTGAGTAAGATCGATGAGTCTCATTCTTTCATTAAATTCTCACCATCGAAGCTTCTTTCACCCAGCCTTTATTGCCGTCAGGAAGACTGACATAAACCCAATCGCCGAGTTTGTCGGTCAGTTGAACCGTAATCCCCTCATGGACAATAAATAATTCGGTACCCGTCTCACTTGGAGAGGCTTTAACCCTGACACTCCGATCCGTAATTACAGCTGAATTGTGGTGGATTAATTTTGATGTAAGGTGCGAACCGAAAGTAAAGGTGATGGCGGAGACGGAGATGGCTCCAATCGACAACCAGAAGGCAAGCCGTTTTACCCGGAATGAACCAGACAGGAGGAATAATCCGAACATGGAGAGAAAGGCAAAAAAAGTGATAATGCTGAATGCTCCCCAGTAGCTTATAGATTGTGAACTGATCAGTTGTTTCCACCAGCGGAGGAATCCGGGTTCCGGAAGCGGAACGATGTTGTCGATAATCTGGGTACGGGCAAGATCCAGATTATAGCGGATATCTTCGTCATTCGGCGACATTTTTTTTGCTCTCTCATAATTCAGGATGGCATAGGTGGCATTCCCTGTTTTATAAAATGCATTTCCAAGATTGTAATACACCTCCGGGGATTCGAAACCCTGTGCCAAAACAAACTGATATTTCCGGATGGCATCCTGGTATTTGGCTGTGTTATAAAGCTGATTTGCCGTTGAAAGCGAATCGAGTACTTCATTTGGTTGCCCTTTTGAAATGAAGCAGGAGGTTATAATCAACCCTATTAAACTATATTTTCTGATGAGGTTTTTCATTTTTTTTGTTTTTCAATTTGCTTCTCATTTGATCTCCTTTTCCATCTGGCCCATCACATCACAAGCTTCATCGTAAATCTCACTCATTTTTTCGTTACCTCCACCGGGAGCAAATCTTGCGAATTCACAGGTATCCAGTATTTGAATAAAACGGTTGACAACAGTTTCCGATGCTTTGTGATTTGTTAATTCAGCGGAAGCGCGCTCTTTATTCAGTTCTGCGACAGGAATTGTCATCTTGTCGCTCAGATAGCCCCAAAAAGCACGTGTTACCGCTTCATAGAACTTTTCTGTTGCACCATTGTTCAGATGTCCACTGGCCTCTTTGAGCCTTTTAAGGGCCACCTTATTGGCTTTTTTGTTTTTCACCCTTGCCACATTGGCATTTTCGCGGATCTGTTGCTGATATAAGAAGTAAAGTGTTAGTAATCCTAAAATTCCGGCAAGGTAGATCATATAAAAACCGAAACTGCCAAAGAAAACTTCCCCTTTGGGTCGCAATTTGATAGTCCCCTGTTTGATAAACCGGATATCTTTTCCAAGGTATTTTACATCCTCTTTGGAGACCTGGCTGGTTAACGTTTTTGAGGAGGTTCCGTCTCCTTTTGCCACATGGATCTTAAACTCCTGAGATGACTTGGTTGCATATCGACCGGTTATAGGATCGAAATAAACAAAATCAACGGGTGGAATAGTATAATCACCGGCAAATCGTGGAAGGAAAAGATACTCGAACGATATATTTCCATTCAGACCATCGGCAGTAGCTGAAAAATTACTTTGTGTTTTTGGGTCATAAACCTCAAAATCGGCGGGTAACTTCAGCTTTGGAGCATTGATCAGCTTAATATTACCGTTACCGGCAACATCAATTC
This sequence comes from Prolixibacteraceae bacterium, assembly GCA_963675995.2. Lineage (GTDB taxonomy): Bacteria > Bacteroidota > Bacteroidia > Bacteroidales > Prolixibacteraceae > JAAFHB01. The sequence continues at coordinate 2,926,499 of CAXXIY010000001.1, forward strand.
GGAGTGTTATGGCGTCATTCTCTTTGACATTGGTTGAAGTGATGGAGGAGCGGAGGTCAAAACGGCCAACAGCTCCTGAAAAATCGGCAGGGCCCGGTGGCAGTGGATTAACTGTAACAATTACAGGATCACTTATAACCGTGGCTTTAACATTCGCAAAATTATCGAAGAAATCGTCAAAGAAACTCTTGGGTTGTTTTACCCGTTGCTGAACAATACAATCTATTTTCACTTTCCCGATGGTAATATTCCCGGTCTGTTGCGGAAATATCAGCGTCTTTTTTAAGGTACCAACATTGTAGATCTCCCCGTTGTACGACTCCCTTTGCAAGGCAATCTGTTGTGGTAATGCAACATCCTGTGACCAGAAACCTTCGAAGCTGGGTAGCGTAATGTCTTCAAATCCATTCAGGTTAACCTTTGAAAAGATTTTTATGGTGGCCATCGCATGATCCCCTTTATAAAGACTCTTGCGATCGAGAATTAATTTCACAAAAAGATCTGACCTGGGAACAGTTCCCGGAGTGGATGTTGGCTGATCGACCCCGCCTCCTGAAGGTTTTGCTGATCCCTTAACCACCTCAATGGTCACCGAATTGGAGGATATCGTTGTTCCATTTACGTTGATTGAGGCTGGATTAATGGTGAACCGACCCTCCTTCGTTGCTTTCAATACATACAAATAGGAGAAGGAGACCGATTGTGAGCTCACCCCATTTATTATCTGATAAGAGCTGCTCTGTGAAGTGGATGGCCCCATTAATACAGAAAAATCTGACAGCTCAGGCAGTTTTAAGTTTTGACCCTGGGCATTCACCGTAAAAGCAAGTCTAAACTGTTCGCCAATTTCCACAATTTTGGGCGCTTCCATTGTAAAGCTGACCTGTTGGGCGAACACGGGCAAACTAAACAGTATAACACAAACTAAAAGATAGAGTTGCTTTATCCTCATAGTGTCTTATATAATTATATTATTAATCAAAATCATTCAAAAATAGTCATTCTTACCAGTTCTTTTCCACTTTTGTTCTTTGCGCTTTCAGGGCCTGAGCTTTTTTTACTTTTTCCTGTGTCTGCTTTTCATCATTTTCAAGCGCCTGCAACATTTGCTCAGCACTTTGCTTTGAGATTTTATTCTGCTGCGGTTGCTGCTGCTGATCTTTATTCTGTTGATCCTTATTCTGATCCTGTTTATCTTTATCCTTCTGATCTTTATTCTGATCCTTGTTCTGATCCTTGTTTTGATCCTTATTCTGGTCTTTATTCTGATCCTTCTTGTCCTTATCTTTATCCTTGTCCTTATCTTTATCCTTTTTCTTCTGCTCCTGATCTTTCTTCTTCATTTTCATTGCATAAGCAAGGTTGTATTTCGTTTCCGGATCATCGGGTGTGATACGTAATGCCTTTTTGTAGGCATCAATACTTGGATCAAATTTTTTCTGGGCGAGCAACGAATTTCCCAGATTATGGAAGACCTGCGATTTCTCAGTCGGAATCGTAGTTTTCTCAGCAAGCTTCTCAAACTCTGTGGCAGCCTGATCTGGTTTATTTTGCTTATAGATGGAATTTGCCAGGTTGAACTGCCAGTGAAAGTCCTCCGGTTTGATCTCCAATGCCCGGCGATAGGCTACTTCAGCTTTTCCAAAACTGATGGTATCCAATTTGGCCGTATCTTTAAGTCCCTCGTTATAATAGCCGTTCCCTTCACGGATAAACTTACGCTCTTTTTGCGCAAATGCCCCTGAGAAAATGACCAATGCCAATAATATCAATATAAATTTTTTCATCGCGTTGCTCATTTTTGTTTGCCAAATAACCTGAAGTTACGAAGCCATTTATTTTTACGGTCGAGGATCATAAAATCGATGAGGATCAAGGCAAACGCCAGGGTGAGGAACAACGGAAACTGGTCGTTATATTCTGAATATTCCCGAAGATTCATCTCTGACTTTTCCATTTTTTCAATCTCATTGAAAAGATTATTCAATCCCACCTCAGCATTATTTGCCCTGATGTAAGTTCCCCCGCCTGCTGTTGCAATCTGGGTCAACATTGGTTCATCCAATTTAGTAACAACGATATTGTTGCTTTTGTCTTTAAGAAAATCTCTGCTTCCTTCAGCACCACCTATGGGGATCGGAGCTCCCTGGGGAAGTCCCATTCCGATGGTATGAACGATTATCTTTTTCTCCAGTGCCTCTTTTGCAGCTCCGGCAGCATCATCTTCATGATTTTCACCATCGGTGATTACAATGATCGCTTTACTACCTGCAAAATTAGGGGTAAACGATTTTGTTGCCATCTGGATGGCCGCTCCAATAGCGGTCCCTTGTACAGGTACAATACTTGTATTGATGGCATCGAGGAATAATTTTGCCGAAACATAGTCGGTTGTGATGGGAAGCTGGACAAAAGCCTGACCGGCAAAAACGATCAGACCAAGTTTGTCGTCTTTAAGCCGTTCTGTTAACTTCGCGATTGCCCTTTTTGCCCGCTCCAGCCTGTTGGGTTTAATATCCTCAGCCATCATACTATTTGAAACATCAAGCGCAATGATCAATTCAATACCTTTTCGCTTAGAGGTCTGAAGCTTTGATCCAAACTGTGGTTGAGCAAGTGCAGTGATGATAAAGCTTAACGCCACCATCCAAATGAGAAATTTGATGACAGGCCTGTTGGTGGATACGCTGGGCATCAGTTGTGCAATAAGCGAGTGATCACCAAAAAGGCGCAACGAACGACTTCTGCTTATCCTGGAAATGATAAACAAGATGAAAAATACCGGGATGACCAGCAATAGATAGAAATATTCGGGGTGTGCAAATCTAAATGATTCCATAATTCAATTTTTTTTCGATCCCTTTACGGAATATGCCTGAATACCGCAAATTGCAGAATCAAAGCCAATAGTGCAAGAATGAGAGCTCCGAATGCATACCGGCGATATTCCTCATTCTTTTTACTGAACTCTTTATTTTCAATTTTTGATCTTTCCAACCGATCAATCTCTTTATAAACTTCAACCAGCGTTTTATTGTTGGTGGCGCGGAAATATTTGCCATCGGTAATATTGGCAATATCCTGTAAAGTTTTTTCATCAATTTTAACCTCAACATCCCGCATCTGAATACCAAACGGAGTCTGAACAGGATAGGGAGCAGTTCCAACGGTTCCTACACCAATGGTATAAACCCTGATTCCAAAAGTTTTCGCAATTTCGGCAGCTGTGATAGGTGCAATTTCACCACGGTTGTTTTCACCATCGGTAAGGAGGATAATGACCCTGCTTTTTGCTTCACTATCTTTGAGCCTCGAAACCGCATTTGCCAGTCCGAGCCCAATTGCTGTTCCGTCTTCGAGCATTCCACTTTGTAAATTCTGGAATAAGTTGATTAAAACGGCCCTGTCGGTTGTGAGGGGGCATTGGGTAAAGCTCTCGGCAGAGAATACCACTAAACCAATGCGGTCGTACAGGCGGCCCGAAATAAACTCGGTCGCTACTGATTTTGCCGCTTCCAACCTGTTGGGCTGAAAATCTCGTGCCAGCATCGAACTCGACATATCGAGTGCAATAATGATGTCAATCCCTTCAACGGTCTGGTTCTGCCAGCTATCTGAAGATTGCGGACGGGCTAAGCAGGTAATAATCATTGCAAGTACAGCCAGCTGTAAAACGAAAACTACATGTCTTAAAGCATGTTTCCAGGTCAAAGGGGTGTTTTTCAATGAGGCAATAGAGCTGATCTGGATACTTGCCTTAGACTTTTTCTGGCGAAGTATATACCATACAACCATTGGAATTAACCCAAGCAGCAAATAAAACAGTTCAGGTTTTGCAAATGTGATATTGTTCATAGCTGACTTTCCTCTTTTTTATCCTTCAAATCAACGGCTACATCTTCCTTTATCTCTGTTTCACCTGTAGTTGGTATCTCTGCAACTACCTCCCGGGTTGTTTCTTTAACAAAAAGATAGGCATTTGAAAGCATCTGATCATTTTCGTTTGGAAGTGGTGCCAATTTGGCAAACTTAACAAGATCTGCCAATTCCAGAATCTCTTTCAATTCCTTAATCGATTCAGCATCGATTTGTACCTTTAAACTTTTAAATCCGGTGAGAATTTCAAAGGTAGTCTGTTCCATTGCAGGCATCTCAAACCGATCTTCAATGTAGACCCTGATAATATCGGTGAGGCGTGTATAATAATCCTTCACCTTTTCGTGTTGCCACAACTGTTCTGTCTTCAATTTGTCCAACTCCTGTAAAGCAATAATATGAGGTGGCAATTTGGGCTTGGGCGGTCGCTGGAAAAGCGGTCTGTTTTTATTCCTTCGGCTGATTGCATAGATCACCAGAAACAGGAGTGCTGCAATAAGGATGATCCCAAGTAACCATGGGGCGATCTCTTTAAAGGTGATAGGAGCAGTAAATGGTTTTTTAATATCGGCTGGTCCCTTCTTCAAATCTACAGGGGGAAACTTAACGAGGAGCGTTAAATCGTTGCTTCTGATTGAGTCGATTTGTTCCCCTCGTTTTACCTTAAAATAGAGGGGGGGGATATAATGGGCCCCACTATCGAAACAGGTGATCAGGTACGATTGCTTCAATTGGATCCGTGTCCCTTCCAGCTTTGAAGTATCGATCTTCGATTTTTTCAGAATTTCAATCTTTTGAATTGAATCAGACAGGTGCGGAAATTCAACTTTTGATCCGGCCTCCTGCTCAACAACCATCAGTAATTTAATCTGATCACCCAACCAGATGGAATCATGTTCCAGGGCCGTTCTCAGCCTTATCTCCTGTCCATTCACATAAAGGAGGGAAAGAAACAAGAGAGAAAAAGATATAAAATATTTAAATTTAAACGATCTGATCATAATTTATGTTCCCTTTTCTTGAAGAGTGCAACAAGCGATTTCACATAATCTTCGCGTGTACTGATGTTGACATAGTCTAATCCAGTCTTCTTCAGTAAATTATCCAATTGTTTGTTTCTCTCGCTCCAATAACGACGGTAGGTTTCCCTTACATTTCGGCTCGATGAGTCAACCCAAAGGTATTCACCGGTTTCAGCATCTTTGAGTTTGATCATTCCCACTGAGGGAAGTTCAGCTTCGCGTTCATCGTAAATACGAAGTCCTACCATATCGTGCTTGTTATTGGCAATCGAAAGGGCTTGCTCCATGGAGGGCAGATCATCCATTAAGTCGGAGATAATAAAAGCAGTAACCCTCCTTTTCATGGCATTGGTGAGGTATCGTAACGCAACCGAAACATCAGTCTTTCTGGAGACGGGTTCAAATTCGATCAGTTCCCGAATAATCATTAATGTATGGGTGCGCCCTTTCTTGGGGGGGATAAATTTCTCGATACGGTCGGAGAAAAAGATCACCCCAATTTTATCATTATTGGAGATTGCTGAAAATGAAAGTATTGCAGCAAGCTCTACGATGACGTTCTTTTTCAGCCTTTCAGTAGTACCAAATTCGCGTGAGCCACTCACATCGACAAGCAACATGACCGTCAGCTCTCTCTCCTCTTCAAATATTTTGACAAACGGGTGGCCATACCTTGCCGTTACGTTCCAGTCGATGTTTCGGATATCGTCACCAAACTGGTACTCACGCACTTCGCTGAACGCCATACCACGCCCCTTAAAAGCGCTATGGTATTCTCCTGCGAAGATATTCCGGGAGAGCCCTTTCGTTTTAATCTCAATTTTCCGAACTTTCTTTAACAGTTCCGATGCTTCCACTTTTCTATTTTCTTGAATTATTGATTAATAACAATTCTGGCAGTAATGATCAACTGATATGATCTCCTGTCTCTCCACTAGGGGACTTCAATTGTATTCAATATTTCGCTGATAATCTCTTCGGATGTTAAATTATTGGCTTCAGCTTCGTAACTTAATCCGATACGGTGGCGCAATACGTCATGACATACGGCCCTGATATCTTCGGGAATTACATAACCACGGCGTTTGATAAATGCAAATGACTTGGCTGCCTGGGCAAGACTAATCGATGCACGGGGTGAAGCGCCATAAGTAATCATCTCCTGGAATCTGGCCAAACCGGCAGCTTTTGGTTCGCGAGTCGCAAAAACGATATCCACAATGTATTTCTGGATCTTCTCGTCCATGTAAACATCCTTCACAATATCTCTTGCCCTTACAATATCTTCAGGTTTTAGAACAGACTTTGCCTTTGGAAATTCTTTAAGCAAATTCATCTGAATGATGAATTTTTCCTCCTCTTTTTTGGGATAATTCAATACAACCTTGAGCATAAATCGATCGACCTGGGCTTCCGGCAGGCGGTAAGTACCCTCCTGTTCGATCGGATTCTGTGTAGCCATCACCAAAAAAGGATTTTCAAGGGGATAAGTATTTGTCCCAATGGTCACCTGACGCTCCTGCATCGCCTCAAGTAATGCTGATTGTACCTTGGCCGGGGCACGGTTGATTTCATCGGCCAACACAAAATTGGTGAAGATAGGTCCTTTACGAACCATAAACTCCTCATTTTTCTGACTATAGATCATTGTACCGATCAAGTCGGCAGGCAGAAGGTCCGGAGTAAACTGGATCCGGGCAAATTTGGCGTCGATTGTATTTGCAAGTGTATTGATTGCTAATGTTTTAGCCAATCCTGGGACACCTTCAAGAAGGATGTGTCCGTCTGACAGTAATCCGATCAAAAGACTTTCGACCAGATGTTTCTGCCCAACAATTACCTTGTTCATCTCCATGGAGATAAGATCCACAAATGAGCTTTCTCTTTGAATTCGTTCGTTAAGTTCTCTGATGTCCAATGTCTGATTCATAATCCAATAGATAATTAATTATTGTGCTTTAAAAACGGTTACGAAAATAGTGTTTTGTATGGTTTCATTTGCCATCATTTAATTAAAAAATGTTAAGCATTTATTACAGTGATCAGAAACGCAATTTGTCGTATCTCGAATTTTAGAATTAGGATGATGATTCACGGCATAAATTCAATACCATTTTGATTGTTTACACCATTTAACTTTTAAAATTCAGTTATAAAATGTATCTCGTGATAGGTGTAGAATAAGACTTTTTGCAGCTTCCCATCCTTTTGATTAATCATTGCTTGCCAAAATTTTTGTGGTATTCGGGGTTTCAATCATTGATCTTGTTTCTTTATTTGTTTCTTAATAATCTGATCCAAAATCCCGATAATATCCTCTTGCCGAATAATTGTCATCCCAATTCTCTCTTTCGAGATACCATCCTTCAGTTTGAAATCATAAAGAAGAGTCTGGTCGACTAACTCCGATTCGAAGCATTTAAACTGAATTGAATCTTTATCTTCAAAACTTTCCACCACCTCCAAAATGTGGGTCGAAATAAAGAAAAAATTGTCTCTGATCCGGGCCAAAGCGGAAACAATCATCAATGAAGCATCATAGGCATCCTTAACATTGGTTCCCCTAAACAACTCATCGAATATGACGAAAAGTTTTCGCTCAGTATTTATTTTAACGACGATATCCTTTATTCTTTGAACTTCGGAATAGAAATGGCTATATCCCAAATTCAAGTTATCGGTCAGGTTAATGGTTGTAAACAAACCGTCAAATACAGTGGTTTTCATTTTTTTTGCCGGTACAGGGAATCCTAAATGGGCAAGATAAATCATTAACCCCATTGTTTTAAGGAAAGTTGATTTACCAGCCATATTCGGACCTGTAATAAAACACAGGCTTGAATCGTGATTAAATTTAAAGCTATTAGGTATCGGATTGGAAAGGATTGGATAAAAAGCATCAATAACTTCGAAATAAGGTTGCGATTCGGTGTTGTATTCGGGTAACGTATATCCCTCATTCTTTATCATAAGACCTAATGTTTGAAGGACATCAATTTTGTAAACAATATTCAATAATTCCCTGAAGTCTTTCTTCTTAGTTACCCTTAAAAACTGGTCAAGATTGTTGATTTGTGAGAACGTCAGATCTTTGATGTCTTCCGGAGGATCACTTAAACTGTCTTTTAATGCTTTGGAAGTGTTAAAAACAGCTATCCTTTGAATATCACCCTCTAGTGTTTCAGCTATATGCAACGATTTGCCTGCGTTGATAAACCGTTCAAGGTCGACGAGTAATCGAATGGTATGCAATATCCCGTTTGAAATAATCCAATAGTTGCCGTTGGACGATAGCTTGTTTCGCAGTCCATCATAAGTCGCATCGATGATATTGTTCCGAAGCGGAATCCGATCGTTGTTCAGGTAATGTTCTATAAAATCGAGATGCCTCGATTTAAGATTCAGCATACAATCATTTTCGTAAAAGAAATTAATCTCGTCCTTACGACATTGTAAAGATGCCAGATCCGATATCGGTGTCCGGAACAACTTATACATCATCTCTTGTCCCCCTTTTGTTGTTGCATGATTATAAATCGAAAATACCGATGTATTATTTGTCCGGTTTTCGAAGAGATTCAGGTCTTTTATGGTTTGTTTATCGATGTCGAATAACATAGCAAAGATTTGGATGAATTCTGAACAGTAAATTTTCTAAAATTAAAAAGTTGATTATATTTATGTCAAATGTATTCTTATTTTTTTTGTTTCTGGTGTAGGAACAATTATTGTATCTATATATTCCTCTAAGAAATTAAATGGTGCATTTTCTTTCTTCTATTGTTTTTCCAATCATCCCCAATAATCTGCATAATATCATCTATCCATTTAATTAAAGTCCTACTTTTGCACTATCCTTGTAAACAGGCAATGCTAAACCTGTTTTTATCGGAGTGCTTAATATTTAAAACTATTGTTTAAAGTAGATAACTTTATTTGCTTATGAAGCCAAAAATAGCGGCCCAGTCGGGCACTTTCGAATCGAGTGATGTCATTTTTCTCATTGAACCGCTCCCGGACCATTCAGGGAGGAAGCTCGAAATCTCCTCTACTGTTATGCAACAGTTTGGCGCAAGTTTTAATCAAATTGTTATGGAAATGCTCGATCAATATCAACTTACAGATATCCATTTGATTGCAAAAGATAAGGGAGCCCTTGAACCTACAATCAAAGCCCGGCTCGAAACAGCTATCAAACGGTCGCTTGACCAACAGGAGGGGACCCTGAAATAACAAAACTGTCATGGCAAAAAATTTTAAAAAACGGAGAACGATGCTTTACATTCCGGGGAATAACCCGGCAATGATTCAGCAGGGTGGAATTTACGGGGCCGACAGCATACTTCTCGACCTGGAAGATGCGGTCGCACTCAATCAAAAAGATGCTGCCCGCACATTGGTGAGAAATATGATTAAAGTGATCGACTTTTATGGTACCGAGGTTTGTGTCAGGATCAACCACCTGAGTACCCCTTTCGGATTAGCCGATCTCGAGGAGATTGTACCCCTTCAACCCTCTGCCATCCGATATCCAAAAACTGAATCAACCGAGGAAGTGGCCGATTTATTGCGGATTATCGAAAAGATTGAGGATCGTCATGGCCTGCCACACCATCAAATGACCCTTCATGCAATGATTGAAACTGCAATGGGGGTTCAGAATGTGTTCAATATTGCCAGCATGTTCAGCCGTGTTGACGCCATCACAATTGGCGGTCAGGATTTGACGGCAGATATGAATATCATCTATACGCCTGACGGCATAGGAATTGATTTTGCGCGAAAGCGGATCGTCATGGCTGCAAAAGCGAGTCATATTGATGTGATTGACACCGTTTTCCCCGACGTAAACGATGAAGAGGGGTTACGCAGGGAGACCGAATATGCCAAAAAGATCGGATTCACCGGTAAAGCGGTGATTAATCCACGTCAGATTGGCATTATCCACGATGTATTTACTCCAACAGAGGAGGAGATCAGAAAAGCCTATCGCATAGTGAAAGAGTTCCAGGCCAATAGCGCTGCCGGTATCGGGGTCTTTGCCATTGATGGTAAAATGGTGGATGCACCTGTAGTTTCCAGGGCGGAGTATATTCTAAAGCTGGCGAATGTGACAGTGGGATAAAAGGTTGCGTGCAGCTTGCAAGAAGCAACCGGCAAATTTTTTGTGGTGATTTATTATTTTCCATGGTCCGGTCATCTTTGAGTAGCTACTCAGCCAGAAGCTGGTAACCTAAAGCTATAGTCGTTTTCGGAAATGATCAAATACTATTTTTAGAATAAACAATATTTAAATAATCATTCAATGTTAAATAGTTTAGGGAGAGAAATTCCTGAATTTATTGAGGGAATCGGAAAACTGGAACCTTTTCAGGGGGCGCTGACCAAACTTCGCAAAGGCTGGATGGATGAACCTACAATTCCTGCTCCAAACAAGGCTTATCTGCCACACCAGAGCAAACTTTGCCGGACCCTCGAAGAGGCGATTATCCGAAGTAATCCCCATAATGGGATGACCGTTTCGTTCCATCATCACCTGAGGAATGGGGATATTCTATTGGTACAGACCCTTACGATACTCCATAATATGGGTATCCGGGATATTACGCTCGCCTCATCATCACTCAATGAGTGCCACGACCCGATCCTTCCTTATCTGCAGGATGGGACGGTTACAAAAATATTCTCATCGGGTATCCGCAATCAGCTTGGTAAGGCTATAGCGTTAGGGGTTCTCGATATCCCTGTTGTCATTCATTCGCATGGCGGAAGAGTAAGGTGTATCCACACTGGAAAGATTCGTATAGATCTTGCTGTCATTCCGGCTTCAGCAGCCGACTGTGAAGGAAACGCCACGGGATCACATGGTAAATCGGCGTTCGGATCAATAGGTTATGCCGTTATAGATGCCCGTTATGCAAACCAGGTAATTGTGGTTACCGACAATCTTGTCGATTATCCGTGCATCCCCCTCTCTATCTCGCAAAATTTTATCGATCATGTGGTGTTGGTAGATTCCATCGGAGATGCTTCAAAGATCGCAACGGGAACCACGCGTATTACCAAATCTCCAATGGACCTGAGGATTGCAAAGCTTGCAGCTGATGTAATCGAGCACTCCGGGTTTTTTATTCCTGGTTTTGCTTTTCAGGTTGGTGCTGGCGGGGCTTCATTGGCTGTCGCTAAGTTTATACGTGAAAAGATGAAAGCCAAAGGGGTTAAGGGGAGTTTTATGCTGGGTGGCATTACCTCTTATTGTGTTGATATGTTGAATGATGGGCTTTTTGAGACCATTTTCGACGTTCAGTCATTTGATGCTGTGGTGAGTAATTCACTGCTGAATAATCGCCGGCATATCGAAATCCCTGCAGCCCTATACGCCAATCCGTTTAATTGCGGTTGCATTACCAACAAGATTGATGTTGTCGTACTCGGTGCCCTCGAAATTGATGTTGATTTTAATGTCAACGTTATCACCGGCTCTGAAGGTTATATCAGGGGCGCTTCCGGTGGACATTCAGATACAGCCTCAGGCGCAAAGCTGACCGTAGTGGTTTGCCCCTCATTTCGGGGTAGGATTCCGATAATCAAAAAGCGGGTTCACACCATCGTTACACCAGGAGAAACTGTTCATGTTCTGGTAACGGAGCGCGGAATATGTGTGAATCCAGCATTTAAAGAATTGGAAGAGAACCTACGCAGGGCAGGACTAAATATAAAAGACATACATGATCTTGAAATTGAAGTAGATATGATTACGGGGATTCCGAGGCCACTCGAATATACCGATAAAATTGTGGGAATCGTCGAGTACCGTGATGGTACGATCATCGATGTGATCCATCAGCTTAAGGAGAGGTAAAAAATAAAAATTATCGAACCACTACAATCCATACTTAATGCCCGCGATCAGCGTGCTCTTTACAAAAAGCAAATTGCTCAGAAAGGGATGCCTAGTCTGAGTTTAGGGCTTAATATCCCAGGTTTTCCCAAAAGTAATGATACGGTGAAGGCTTTCTTTAGCTATTGTCTTCAGGATCTGAAGTATGACCTTAAAGCTCATCTGGTAGATTTTGTTGATGAAGAAGCAATTGAAGGCACTGACGCTGCGGGAGATTTTTATATTGTCCCGTGCTCTCCGGGAATATTGTCCTTGCAAACAATCAAACAGTTCTGTGAAGATTTTGAACAGAATCATCCACTTGGTCGTTTTATTGACGTAGATCTGAATGATCAACTTGGAAACACTGTTTCGTCGGGAAAATCGAAATTATGTTTTTTTTGTCTCGAAAGGGCTGCGATTGAATGTCGGCGGGAAAATGCCCATGAGCCTGAAGAGCTTAGAGCTTTTATGTTTCCGAAGATGGAGGCATTTTGTCGGCAGCAAAGGGAGAATGCAATTATTAAAAAGCTCTCTTCGTTGGCGCAGCACTCCATTCTTACTGAGATTTCACTCACCCCAAAACCCGGACTTGTCGATAAATTCAGCAACGGGAGTCATTCCGACATGAATTATCAGACTTTTATTAATTCAACAATAGCTATCGCTCCATGGTTTGGGGAGTTGGTTCGTGAAGGTTTTGCATTTCGAGACCATGACCTGTCTAAAGCCTTACCGCTCATCCGGCGAATTGGATTACGTATGGAATCTGGCATGTATGAAGCAACAAATCAGGTAAACACCCAGAAAGGGGTGATCTTTTTAATGGGACTTTCGTTGTTCGCATGTGGAATATTGTTTGAACGGGGTAATCAATTTGATATAGAATCGTTTCGCACTCTGATCCGGGCTATTTGTGTTGATATAGTGAAACGTGAGTTGATCGGTTTTTCAGGTGACAGGAGGAGTCATGGTGAGCTAATTTTTCAGAATTACGGATTTAGTGGCGCCAGGGGTGAGGCAGAATCGGGATTTCAGACCGTTTTTGAGCATGGACTACCTGTGCTTTCCGGAGTATCAAACCTAAATGATGAGTCTCTAATCCGAAGTTTTTTAGCCATCGCATCGGTCAATGACGATACGAATATAATGTATCGGAGTGATCCTGAACGGTTAATCATTTTCAAACAAAAGTGCAAAGTTGCACTGGAGAATTTCAACGATCAGAATTATTCAGCCCTGATAGATTTTTGCCAAACCAATAATATTTCACCTGGCGGCTCGGCTGATCTGCTGGCAGTGACTATCTTTGTATGGCTGGTGATGAAGAATGACTGGTTGGAATGAACCAACAAATGATGTGTTAACATCTTTCTGCATTGGCAAAATCCAGCCAATTGTCAGTTGCTGATCGCCAGCTGCTGTTTGACATTCGCCGGCAGCATATTATGGGATTAAAGTACAAATGTTAGTGAGACATTGATTTATAAGTTATTTATGACTTTTGAAGATACCGATTTTCGTCAGGAGACCCTCGATCAGGAGAACCCGTTTGATGTCAGGTTAGTGAAGGATTTTCTTTCCGGTCTAGGATTTGAATTTGATCCATCTGAGGTGGAATGCACGATGATTGTGTATAATCTGAAGGGGGAAGTCGTTGGGACGGGCTCGCACCTTGGGAGGATCTTGAAATACGTGGCAGTTGCCCCCAAATTTCGGGATACTACGGCTTTTGCCTTGATTGTCACTTATATGACAGAAAAGCTTCTAAAGATTTATAAACATACTTTTGTGTTTACACGTCCTGAGAATTCCATACGGTTTGTTGGTTTGGGATTCACTGAAATTGCAACAGCCGAACCGCTTTTTGCTCTTCTTGAATTTGGCTTTGAGTCAATATTTACCTATCAGGATTACCTGAAAACGTTAAAGGTTCCAGTAAATGGTTCATCGATTGCCGCATTGGTGGTGAATTGCAACCCCTTCACGAATGGGCATAAATTCCTTATTGAAAAGGCTGCAGCAGAAAATGAGATCGTCTATTTGTTTGTCGTTGAGGCTGATCTTTCAGCGTTCCCTTTTGCTGTACGGTGGGAACTGATTCGAAAAGGGATTAGCCATCTAAAGAATGTAGTGATGGTAAAAGGTGGAATGTATATCGTATCAGGAGCAATATTCCCATCCTATTTCCTGAAAAACGAAAATGAAAGCGATGTGATGCAGAAACAGGCGGAGCTTGATGTTAAAATATTTGCAAAATATGTTGTTCCGGTTTTGGGGATCAAGAAACGGTATGTTGGTACGGAAATATTTTGCAAAACCACTGAAGCTTACAACCTTGCCATGAAAAATATCCTGCCCCGATTTGGTGTTGATATAGTTGAGGTTATGCGAAAGTCTGTTGGGATAGGCAGGGATCATTCACCCGATTTCATCAGTGCTTCGAAGGTTCGTGAGGCGATCAAGGCGGATAAATTAAACGAGGTGCTCGAATTTCTTCCTGATTCAACACGGGAATTTCTCTTCTCGGACGAATCGGTCGGGATCAGGATGAAAATAAAAAAGGGGATGGGGAGGCATTAGCGGGCTTGGTTGAAACACACCACTGGTATCTGGTTGAATTTGCCGGTAGCCAGGTGCTAGTCGCTAATTGCATTTCATCAATTAATAATTCAAATTCTTAACAATCAATCATGCAGCGATATTTTATACAGCTTTCGTACGATGGGACAGCTTATCATGGATGGCAGATTCAACCCAATGGTAGCTCTGTTCAGGAGACAGTTGAAAAAGCATTATCGGTGGTTGCCCGCGAGGCGGTTACGGTCACCGGTGCAGGTCGAACCGATACGGGAGTTCATGCCTCATTTTATATTGCTCATTTTGATGTTGAAAATCAATATCTTGATAATGATAAAATTATTCATAATTTGAATTGTCTTTTACCTGCTGATGTTGCAGTTCATCGTCTGTATAAGGTGCCTTCTGAAGCTCATGCCAGGTTTAGCGCCTCGAGCCGCACCTACAAATATTATATTGTTAGGACGAAGGACCCGTTTCTCCGGCAATATGCAGCGAAAGAGGCGAGGGTACCTGATTTGGACAGAATGAATGAAGCTGCCCGTAAATTAATAGGTTACCAGGACTTCACAAGTTTTAGCCGGTTGGGAACAGATGTGAAAACAAACAATTGCAAGGTTGACCTGGCTGAATGGGTGGACGAGGGACACCGGTTGGTTTTCACCATACGTGCCGATCGCTTTTTGCGTAATATGGTTCGGGCAATCGTTGGTACTTTACTCGAAGTTGGATTTGGAAAGCTTTCAGTTGATGGTTTTTACAAAGTTATAGAAGCGAGGGACAGGGGAGCTGCAGGAGCCAGTGTTCCTGCAAAAGGGTTGTTTTTGGTGGATATCGGATATGAGGATGAGTTCGCTAAAAGATTTGAATAAAACTAAAAAGGTAACAATGTTAAACTGCAACAAATTATAGTAGAAAGTAATTACAAAACTTTGTTAGGTTAGAAATTATTTTTTCTTAAAAAGGTTAATAATTTTAGGGTATTATAAGGGGTTTCCAAATAAATGGCATTGCTAATCAGATCGTTGAAAAATACAGTCCTGAGATAGTTATTTTATTGGGATCATATGCAAAAGGCACTTCCGATGAGCATAGTGATCTGGATTTTATTGTCATTAAACAAATTTGCCAAAAAGTAAAAGGGGGATTGAATTGAGTCGGTTTTTCAATGGTTTAACTATTTCTCATTCCAGATATTCCAGGCAGCAAGTGCCTGAAGATGGAGCATTTCAAGTCCGTTTTTGATGGTTGCTCCCCGCTCCTTTCCCTGTTTTAAAAACTCAGTAACTTCAGGATTATATACCAGATCAAACAGCAGATGTTTGGAGGTGACAAATTCAAAAGGGATGGCCGGACACCCTTCGATATTAGGATAAGTGCCTATCGGTGTGGTATTTATGATTATTTTATAATTTGACATCACATCTTCATCCAGGTCATTGTAAGATAACTCACCCCGCTCTTCCGGATTACGCGATACAAAAATGGTTTCGATTTTGAGGTTTTCCAAAGCATCAACCACCGCTTTTGATGCCCCACCAGTCCCAAGAACCAGCGCCTTGTGATGGTAATCCTTTAACAACGGTTTTATCGATTCCTTAAATCCAAGAATATCGGTGTTGTATCCATGAAGTGAAACGTGGTGACCTGACCGGGTGATTTTAATTGTGTTTACGGCTTTGATACGGGCGGCAGCTTCGTCGGTGTGATTTAAAAATGGGATGACCTGTTCCTTATAGGGAATGGTTACGTTAATTCCTTCTAGGTCAGGGTATGAGGCAATTACATGCGGTAACTGAGAGATATTTTCCAATTCAAAATTGATGTACTCCGCATCAATTTTCTCATTCAGAAATTTTTCAGTGAAGAATTTCTTTGAAAAGGAGTGAGACAGTGGAAAGCCGATCAATCCGAATTTGCGTTTCATTTGTATATTATTTGTTATTTCAAACCATACCCAAATTCATTGGAACTGGCCTATCATGTTTTTAATCCAACGTTTCGATTGTAAATCAGGAAAGTCGAGGAACAATTCAGTATGCATCGAAAAATTCAGTGTGAGCGCTTTTTTGAGATAAATTTTGGCTAGTTGAGCATTTCCATTCTCAGTCAGATATCCCGAAAGTTTATAAAGTACCTGCACATTTTCCGGAACCGATTTTTCGGCTTGAAAAAGTGTCTGAATGGCAAGATCAATCTGATCGTAATGATAAAAGAAATCGGCGAATGCGATCCAGAAATCGGGATTGGTATCCTCTATTTCAACAGATTTTCTAAATGCAATCAATGCTTCTTCGTATTGATCAAGTGCCGCGTTCACTTTCCCGAACGCACTCCAGAAATCGGCACAACTATCATCGAGCCTTATCGCTTTTTTCAGGAAAACGAGACTTTCAGCAAGGTTCTCTTCGACCATCAACACAATTCCGGCACCATACCAACCATCTGCATTTTTAACATCGAGTTGAATGGCCTGTTTATAATATTGATACGATTTTGAGTAATCCTCAAGTTGGAAATAACACTCAGCGATATAAACACGTGCGTCGGACGAGTTTTTATCAAACCGGAGGTAATCGAGGTAATAGGTTAATGCTTCAGCATATCGTTCAACGGAGGAGAGGGTATTTGCCTTGTTGAAAAGTGCAGAGGCATAATTTTCATCAATCGCCAATGCGAAATCGTAAGCTTCAATTGCTTTATCATATTCTTCGCGTCGTGTGTAAATGATTCCCAGGTTATACCAGGCAGATTCTGCAAACGGATCGATGTCAAGATATTCATTATAATACCGGATACTCATTTCGTCATTGCCCAATTTGTCGTAACAAAAAGCAAGATCGTACAGCACGCTGTCATTTTTAGGATTTTCGCGATAAGCTTTTTCAAGGAAATAAACAGCCCGTCGGTAGTCGTTGTTTTGTACATATCCGGCGCCAATATTGTAAAGCATTTCATCCCTGTCATCAAACGAGAATTTTTCAGCTTTTCGATAATAGTCGTATGCTTTCTCTTCTTCTCCCTGGATACTGTAACAGTTGCCAAGCATTAACAGCACTTCGGGATTTGTACTTTCAATTTCTGCCAGCAAAAGGAGCAATTGAAGCGCTTTATCCGTTTTGAGCTGACCAATCAATACCTGGGCCTTTTTGATCTTTACGATCAGGGAATAAGGATGTTGCGAAATAGCTATCTCGCACGCCTGTAAAGCGTTAGTCATCTGATTCTTATCAATATAATGGTCGACAATATGCTCGAAGTCTGACACATCAAAGAAACCCATCTGTTCATCAGACAGCATTTTCTTATAACGTTTCACTACTCCGGCAGACTCTGTACTTTCGGAATTCTCTCTTGCCCCATCCCACATTGACATACGACTGTAGTATTTTTTTACAAAGATAACAATTCGAGTTAAATTGGCTGATGCTCCGTACGTAAAAGATCGTTTATCGTTTTAACTGGATTAAAAGTGATGACCGGAACTTCAACAAACAAAGTGATCCAGTCGGCCATTGCTCCGTTCCATAAGCCCGGAAGTTCCTGCGCTTTCAGTGTTTTTCCATCCTTGGACTTGGATGAGATAAATCCAGTTTCAGGATCACGGTATTTCAACAAATTAAATTTCTTTCCTTTAAAATCTCGTATTCCGCAAACCAGATCAACCGGATTAAAATGGGTGGAATGGTGTAAGATCTCTTTTTGACCGGGATCATTATGGTCGATCTGACTGCTTTCTACCACCTGAAGCGAGACGGTTCCATCGGTGTTCATGGCCCAGAAAGGCCCACCTCCCGGCTCTCCCTCATTCCTGACCATCCCGCATATTCTGATGGGTCGGTTGAGTTTAAGATAAAGATAATGCAATAAAGTTTTTTTGTCAACATTACTCTGGTTATCAGGTGGTTCAGTGCAGAGCTCTTTTTTAGTGAATTCTGCAATCTCAAATATCATTTCATCTGAGATTGATCCGGCGCCATTTTCAAGTAATTGTAAATAGTTAAAAATCCTTTCCTGGTACTCTGACAGAAGAAGAGCCAGGGCCATTTTGTACCTGACCGTCTCATCTTTTAACCTATCGGGAACCACATTGTCAATATTTTTAACGAAAAGAATATCTCCATCTAACTCGTTTAGATTATCGAGCAAAGCGCCATGTCCCGCTGGTCTGAAAAACAGGCTGCCGTCGGAAAGTCTGAAAGGATTATTTTCCGGATCAACGGCAATGGTATCGGTAAAGGGTTTTTGTTCTGAGAAGGTGATGTCATATTTTACACCAAACTTTGTCTCCAAAACAGGGGCCGCTTGTAAAATCTTATTTTTAAATAATCCTTTATGCTCTGGTGATGCTGTAAAGTGCAGTTTTACAATGCCTTGACTATCTGATCCGTAAAGTGCCCCTTCAATCATATGTTCTTCAACTGGAGTCCTTGGTCCTTCAATGTATAGATGAAAATCGAGGAGCCCTTTAGGTAAAAAACCGTAGTTAAGACCTTTATCCGATAATAAATAATCAATTATTTCACAATATTTTAGTGCTCCATCGCTGTTTTTGATACCACCTAAGGCGCTATCTAATTTTTTGAAAAATGCGAAATCTTCAATCTGGTTGAAGAATTGTGCTACGCTTTTATATTTTGATTCGTTTAATAGCTTTACAGCTTTTTCGTTCGTGTTGGCTACTTCCGCAAATGAAAACAGCGATTGAAACATTCTGCTCGCTGCCCCGGAGGCCGGAACAAATTTCACCGGTTTTAAACCTTTCTGTACCTTTTGGATATATTGTTTCACAGCTGTTAAAACCTGCTCTTCGTCCATCCGGATTATTCCATCACCGATTGTGGCAGGTTTGAGTACGTTTAAAAATGGAAACCCCTTTTTGAAATGGGCTATTTGCGTTTCAATTTCAGGCAGGAAACTCCCCCTTTTTTCGATTTGTTCAATATCTTTATCTGTAAACATCATTTTTCCCATTTCGTTGAAAATAATTTGATTTTAAGCGGTCACCTAGTCTGCCCCGATCCTTTGGGGGAACCCTCGATTAGCTGGCAGATCATCTAATTTGGAGATCAACGGCTCATGAGGGTTTCATTATTTGATAAAGATATGAAAATGTTGAAAATTCAGAGGCGGAATTTGTTTTTTTCCCGGCAAACATTTTTCAACAAAAAGTTAACAATTAATTTGCCTGTGAATCAGCAGAATTAAAAACTACTTTTGTGTTATAAAATTAAGATAAATGTCAGAACCAATCCAATATGGGTGGAACCACCACAAAAGATACAACGATTTTTCCACTCGTTTCAGAAAAATATTCGAGGGACGTGTTCAAAAAATTTCGGTCAATGCAGGGTTCACCTGTCCAAATCGTGATGGATCAAGGGGTGTTGGTGGGTGCACTTATTGTAACAATAAAACCTTCCAGCCTTCCTATTGCGATCTGGATAACATCCTGAAAACCCAGTTGAAGGAGGGAATCGCTTTTTTCTCCCGGAAATACACAACCATGAGGTATCTGGCCTATTTTCAGTCTTATACAAACACCTATGCTCCCGTTGAGGTTCTTAGTGAAATTTATTCAGAAGCATTAAATTATCCCGGAGTTATAGGACTGGTCATTGCCACACGCCCTGACTGCTTGAGTGACGAGATACTTGATTTGCTGGAAGAGCTCTCCAAAAAGTGTTATGTGATGGTAGAGCTTGGGATTGAGACTATTGAGAACCGGACCCTGGAGCAGATCAACAGAGGTCACACTTGGGAAGAGTCAGTGAGAGCATTACACGAGACATCACGTCGCGCGATCCATAATTGTGCCCACCTTATTTTGGGACTACCAGGTGAGGGACACGAAGATTTTATCAATCAGGCAAAGGTGATCTCCTCACTTCCTGTTGAAAACATTAAGCTTCATCAGCTTCAGATTCATAAAGGGACGGCCATGGCACACGAATATTCGAAATTTCCCGAACGATTTCATCCATTTACTGTGGAAGAGTATACCGAGCTGGTGGTGAGTTACCTAGAGTATTTGAATCCCGATATCATCGTGGAGAGATTTGTAAGTTCTGCTCCTGACCATATGGTTATTGCTCCCCGCTGGGGATTGAAAAACTACGAGTTTGTTGCCAAAGTAGAGAAACGTCTATTGGAATTGGATACCTGGCAGGGGAGACTTTGGGAATGAGGTAATTGAAAAATAAGAAATTAGTAATAAAGGAGTTAAAAATGAAAGAATGATATACTGAATCTTATCATCTTGTTTTTTTTATAATCTGGCCACCAAATAGGGCTGTAATCAAACATGAACACTTCCTGCCAATAGCCAGCTTCCAGTTGCCAGCACCAATTGACTGCCTACAGTCGTCGGTTTATCCCTTCAAATAGAGATTTGAATCTCCATAGCTCAGGAATCGGTAGTTTTTTTGAAGTGCATGTTCGTAAATTTTTTTCCACTCATCACCAAGAAAAGCGGCAATCAGAAGTAAAAGGGTGCTTTGTGGTTGGTGAAAATTGGTGACCATCCCGCTGATTATTTTAAATTCGTAACCCGGAACTATAATTATTTGGGTTGAGCTTTTCAATTCCACAAGGTGATGAAAGTGCATATAATCAGATATCGCTTTGAAAGCTTCATCTCGTTCATGGGATGGTCTTGGTTCAATGTAGGGCTCCCATTGATCGACTGACAGACTTTCACTTTTCTTCTCCGGATTATCAATCAGTTTACAACCAATATAATAAAGGCTCTCCAATGTCCTTACTGAAGTTGTTCCGACGGCAATAATATTGCCTTTAAATATCGCCAGACGTTCAATCAATTCACGTGAAAGGATAAAATGCTCGGAGTGCATATCGTGCCCCCCGATTGTTGCCGATTTTACCGGCTGGAAAGTTCCCGCTCCCACGTGGAGGGTCACCTCCTCACAACTTATATTTTTCTTTTTTAAGGCTTCAAAGACTGAATTAGTAAAATGAAGCCCGGCGGTCGGAGCGGCTACGGATCCTTTTATTTTGGAATAGACTGTTTGATAACTCGTCAGATCGATCTCTTCTGACTCGCGGTTGAGGTAGGGGGGGATCGGGATGTTCCCTGAGATTTCCAGAAGGTCAGCAAAAGTAAAACTAGGGTTATCCCATGAAAACTCTATTTCATGTGCGTTATTATTCAATGTACTGATTCTCGTAGCCCTCAAATTCACTTGCTCTCCTTTTGAAAAATGGGTTTGGACCAGTGCCTCATCTCTCCATTTCTTCAGATTACCAACAATGCATTTCCATCTGCATCTTTGGGTTTGTGCGAAGGACAATGCATATTCGGGTGGAGTCAATGGTTCGAGGCAGAAAATCTCAATTTTGGCACCGGATTGTTTCCTGAAAAATAGTCTGGCCCTGATTACCCGGGTGTTATTGAATATTAACATCGATTCAGGAGAAAGATGATCGGATAACTGACAAAACTGAGAGTCGGTAATTTCTCCGTTTTTCCAGATCAGAAGGCGTGATTGATCGCGATTGGGGAGAGCATAGGTTGCAATTTGAGCCTCAGGCAACGAATAAGTATAATCCTGAATAGATATATCCTTGAATTGATCCATGCAATTTTTTAAGTTAAATCCGACAGCGGATATTTTTCCGAACTATCCGGTTGTCAATTCTATTGCCCTTTTCCACACAGGTAAAAAAATCGCAGGCCTGTAAGCCGGGTTCTGTTTTTCATTCTATCATTTATCTGGGACTACTATTACCAGCAGCCTCGTGCAGCCTACCCCTTACGACTTCCGGAATCCCTGAGGAGACCGAAACCAGGACGGGCAGCCCTGTGTCCCGGAGGACTCGTAATATATTTGGCCTTACAATTCATGAGGCGTACGGCTAATCATGTTGCCATGACTACCGGTGGGCTCTTACCCCACCTTTTCACCCTTATCTCAACTTTCGTCGGGACGGTCATTTTCTGTTACACTACTGCGAACTTACATCCGCCTTCCCGTTAGGAAGCATGACGCCCTGTATTGCCCGGACTTTCCTCCCCGTTGAAGCGGGGCGATAGAACAGCCTGCGAAGCTGCAAATTTACAAAATGAACGGAACTGTTTTTGCCGAATTTTCAATTATTTTAATTTTAGGTGTGTTGGTCTCCGTTTTTGTCTTAAATTAGCAAATTGCTTAATTCTGAGATTCCCTTTTCAGAATCAGGGAGTTGCTTTTAAACAATTGAACAGGCGTGGAACAAAAATTTATCGTGGCGGTGTCGGAACACCGGCTTTTTGGTTTTCTGATATTGCCTTATTTGGCAGAAGATGGTGTTGACTGTAAGTATCTATCTATATCACAGCGGCTTCGCTTGCATGATCTTAAGGCGGGCAAATTTATTTTTTCTGAAGTTCAAACCGAATTGGTTCGTCTGACCGAAAAATATGCAGACGAAAATCTGGCAAAAAAATACAATAAAAAAGGGACATTAAACGATTTCTACAAAAATGTCAAGGGTGAAGAGTTCAATAAGAAACTGCTCCCCTATATTGAGGAAATTATGATTAAGTGCCTTGAATTGCTGAAAACCGCGGGTATCCCTCTCTATTTTAAACGGGCAAAATACGCTAATCTTTATGAAGAGGATCGCATTGAATTGTATTTTGAGGATTGCAGCGCTGTATTTAATTTTCACAGACTTGAAGACGAAACACGCTATTTCTTGACCATCAGACATGGAGATAATCAACTTTCACTCCTTCATCGGAATATTATTATATTAGTCAATGAACCATGCCGGATGCTCTACCAAAACAAGCTCTATTTCTTTGATGATATCTCTGGAGCAAAATTGCAACCTTTCTTTGACAAGGAATTTATCAGCATCCCACAGAAGGTAGAAGAGAAATATTTTAGTTCATTTATTTTAAACGCAGTTAAAAATCAGGAAATTGTTTATTCGGGGTTTCAGATTATAGATGTGCCAACCCGAAAGGATGCAATTTTGTCAGTTGCAGTTGATATTGAAGGATATCCCGTTTTTATTCCTGTTTTTAAATATAACGATCAGATTATTCCGGTAGGGGATGATGGGAAGAAGGTTGCTGTTTTTGAGATTGAAGATGGAAAATATGTCTTTTATCGTTTCGAAAAAGATCGGCTATGGGAGGCTGAAATCTTTTCATGCCTCCGGGACCTTGGATTGCAAGGGGAAAATCAAGCGTTAAAACTGAAAAATCCTTCAGATGACCTCACATCAGCGTTGTATGAGGCAATCGGTTGGATATCGAAAAATAAATCCAATTTAACGGAGCATGGGATTTCAATCAGTCAGGAGAGACTCGATCATACTTATTTTACCGGAAATCAGCATCTTGAAATGCAGGTCAGTCATTCCAACGATTGGTTTGATGTTCACGCAACTGTAACGTTCGGACGATTTTCCTTTCCATTTATTCGGTTAAGGAGGAATATTCTGGGTCAAATCCGCGAGTTTAAACTTCCCGACGGTGAGATTGCGATACTTCCTCTGGAGTGGTTTGCCCGGTATAAGAATATTTTTAGTTTTGGTAAAGCAGGGGAACAATCGATTCGATTACCGAATTATCATTTCATGCTGATCAGTGAGGTAGCTTCAGAACCCGAATTGTCCTCAAATGTAATCCTTAAAAATCTGACCGGTCAGGTGATCCTGCCACAGGAAATCCCCAGCGGACTATGTGCTGAACTTCGTAACTATCAGCATGATGGTTACAATTGGATGTACCATCTTTTTGCTAACCGGTTAGGTGGGTGTCTGGCTGATGATATGGGACTTGGAAAAACAATTCAGGCGCTCACATTATTACTTAAATTAAAGCGGAAAGAGATGACCTACCCTCAGTTCAGTCATCATAAATCGGGGCAATTGTCCTTATTTACCTCTGACGAACTAGTAACAGAGCCGCTTCAACCTTCAACCCTTATCGTATTGCCCGTCTCCCTGGTGCATAATTGGGAAAAAGAGATCCGGAAATTCGCCCCTTCATTAAAAGCTTACGTCTACAGTGGAGCCAGGAGACGCGAAAAGGGTGATTTAAATGATATTATAGCCAATTTTGATATTATTCTTACCACCTATGGAACAGTTAGAAATGATGCTGACGAGCTGTCACACTATGAGTTCTTCTTTCTGATCCTCGATGAAAGTCAGTACATTAAAAATAGTGAGTCCAAAACTTACAAGACCATAACCGGTATCAGATCGCAATACCGGATTGTGCTGACCGGGACTCCGATAGAGAATTCATTGTCCGATCTTTGGGCCCAAATGAATTTTCTAAATCGGGGTTTATTGGGAAGCAGAAACTTTTTTAAGCAAGAGTTCATTCTCCCCATCGAACGGGATAAGATTCCCGGTGCAAGCGAGAAATTGCAAAAACTGATCCATCCTTTTATTTTGAGACGGACCAAGGAGGAGGTTGCCAAAGACCTTCCTGCACTTACTGAGGAGACAATTGTAGTGGAGATGTCCGGGGAACAATCGGAATTTTATGAAACCGAGAAATCGGCAGTTCGAAATATACTGATGAATAATTTGAATGAAGTTGGGTTGCAAAAATCAACATTCGTTGTTTTACAGGCCCTTACGCGACTTCGGCAAATTGCGATTCATCCAAAGCTGGTTGATCCCGATTCCCTTTTTGAATCGGGAAAGTTTAGCGAAATTATGACAATGCTCTCCATTCTTGTAGCTGAAGATCATAAAATACTCCTCTTTTCATCCTTTGTGAAACTGCTCAAACTGTTTACCAATGAGTTCAAAAAACAACAATGGAACTATAGTTTGCTTACGGGGCAAACAACCGACCGTAAACAGGTAATCGAGGAATTTCAGGAGGATCCCGAAAAGAAAATCTTTTTAATTTCACTTAAGGCTGGTGGAGTCGGGTTGAATCTTACTGCAGCCGATTATATTTTTATTGCCGATCCATGGTGGAACCCGGCGGCGGAAATGCAGGCAATAAGCAGGGCACACCGAATTGGACAAGATAAAAAGGTTTTTGTTTACCGTTTTATCTCTGAAAATTCAATTGAAGAAAAAATTCAACATTTGCAGGATAAAAAATCAAGATTAGCTAATGAGTTTGTAAACTCAAATGATCCATTCCGCGATATCTCAAAAGAGGAAGTTCTTGAACTGTTTGAATGAAAATTGAAAAGGATGAAACCGGGCGGTTCCATCCTTTTACTAAAACTAACCAAACTAACTAACCTAACTAAACCTAAACTTATGAAAAAAAATGTACCACAAAGGTAACGGGTTAAGAGCTGGTTTCCCAAATAATTAGTGTTAAATAATTGTAAAATTGAAACATTTGTTTTCATGCATTTTAAATTGGAAAAAATCAATATCTTTGCCTCCTGAAATTTTTGAGTAATAATATATAATTCAATACAGATAATTAAACCTTTTATCCAATGCAGAATAGAGGACTTATTAGGCTTTTAGCCATCTTGTTAGCTTTAGTGTGTTTTTACCAGCTTTATTTTACTTTTAAGACCTATCAGGTCGAAAAAGACGCAAAAGCGTTTGGTATCAAACAGGCAAGACTGAAAAACCCTGGCGCTACGCCAATTGAGTTAGAGGCGCTTGCTCAAAAAAAGGAAGCGTTGTACCTTGACTCGATTGCCAGTCAACCTGTTTACAATTTCATCGGTTTGCGTAAATACACATTTCGCGAAGTGGGTGAATACGCTATACCATTGGGCCTTGACTTGAAAGGGGGGATGAATGTTACACTTGAAATCTCAGTGGTCGACCTGGTAAGGGCGATGTCGGGTTTTAGTACCGATTCTACGTTTAATAGGGCGATTGCACTGGCCAGAAAGAATCAGAAAAACAGCCAGGAGGATTTTGTCACTCTGTTTGGTAAAGCCTTTACAACAGTGGATCCAAATGCAAAACTTGCGGCCATTTTCAATACCCTCGATTTAAGGGATAAGGTAAACTTCAATTCATCAAATGAAGATGTTCTTAAAGTAATTCGTCAGGAGACCAATAGTGCGGTAGATAATTCATACCAAATCCTACGCACCCGTATCGACCGTTTTGGTGTAGCACAGCCAAATATTCAGCAGCTTCAGACAAAAGGTCGTATCCTCGTGGAACTTCCGGGTGTAAAGGATCCTAAACGGGTTAGAAAACTGCTTCAGGGAACTGCAAACCTTGAATTCTGGGAAACCCACGAAAACAGTGAAGTCTATCCCTATCTGCTTGAAGCCAATAAACGTCTTCGGGAGATTAAGGAGGCTACCAAAGCTATTACCGGATCCGATGCAACTTCCAAACTTACAGCACGAAAGGATTCTACAAAAGCTTCTGACCTTTTAAGCGAAGTAAAGAAGTCAGGTAAAGATTCGCTTGCTGCTGGTTCAACCGAGGAGATTGCGAAGAATTTCCCCTTATTTGCCGTTTTATCTCCCAGTACATCACGTGATGGGCAACTGTTCCGTGGACCGGTTATTGGATATTCCCATAGCAAAGATACCGCTACCGTTAGCGAATACCTGAAAATGGCTCAGATAAAGTCTCTTTTCCCCAGGACGATGTTGTTCAGATGGACTGCTCAACCAACGCAAAAAGAGGGTAATTTCTATCAGCTGATCGCATTGAAGGTGACCAACCGCGATGGACGTGCTCCACTCGATGGCGATGTGGTTGTTGATGCACGCCAGGATTTTGGTCAGAACAAATCGACCAGCGTGGTGGATATGAACATGAATGCTGAAGGGGCAAAAATTTGGCAACGCATGACCCGTGAAAATGTGGGCAAGAGTGTTGCTGTTGTCCTTGATAACTATGTTCAGTCGTTCCCTACTGTTCAGGGTGAAATTCCTAATGGTCGTACTGAAATATCCGGAAATTTCACAGTTGAGGAGGCAAAGGACCTTGCTAATATGTTGAAATCGGGTAAAATGCCCGCCTCTGCTACCATTGTCCAGGAAGAGATTGTTGGTCCGACACTCGGTGCTGAGTCGATTCAAAGTGGTATGATCTCTTTTGTCGCTGCATTTATTCTGGTATTGTTGTATATGTTGTTTTTCTACAGTAAAGGTGCGGGCCTTGCCGCAAATGCTGCATTGGTGGTTAACCTTTTCTTCCTGATCGGTATTCTTGCTTGTCTGGGAGCTGTATTAACACTCCCTGGTATCGCCGGTATTGTCCTCACAATGGGTATGGCTGTCGATGCAAACGTGTTGATCTACGAACGTATTGAAGAGGAAGTTCGGGCAGGTAAAGGTATTAAACTGGCTGTTAAAGACGGATTTATGCATGCCTACTCTGCTATTATCGATGGTCAGGTGACTACCCTTCTTACTGGAATTGTATTATATATGTTTGGCTCAGGACCAATCAAAGGTTTTGCTACCACATTAATTATTGGTATTATCACCTCACTTTTTACCTCTATTTTTATTACCCGTCTGATTTTCGAACGTTGGCTGGATAAAAATAAAAAATTCAAATTCGTAACCGATTACAGTAAGGACTGGTTGCGTCACACCGCCGTGCCGTTTATTCAGAGCCGTAAAATATTCTATTATTTCTCGGGTACTTTAATTCTGATCTCTATTCTTACTTTGACTTTCAAAGGATTGAATTATTCAATTGACTTCAAAGGTGGACGTACTTATGTAGTTCGTTTCGACAAGGATGTTCAGGTGGAATCAATTTCCAATGCCTTAGCAGCTGATTTTGGGGCAGCACCTGAAGTGAAGACTTACGGAGGAAATAATCAGGTCAGAATTACTACCGATTTCAGGATTGCTGAAGAAGGTGAAGCTGTTGATTCTCAAATAGAGGGATTACTTTATAAAGGATTAAAACCTTACTTGGGAGCAAATGTAACCGAAGAAAAGTATGGTACCGATTACCAGCTCAGCAGTATGAAAGTTGGACCGACCATCTCTGATGATATCAAAAAAGGTGCAATCCTTTCGGTTATCTTCGCATTGCTGATTATCTTCATTTATATCGCACTCCGTTTCCGGAATTGGTCTATGGGTATGGGTGGTTTGGTCTCGCTTGCGCATGATGCCATCATCCTACTTGGAGCCTACTCTCTGCTGGATGGATTCCTCCCATTCTCACTCTCTGTTGACCAGTCGTTTATTGCAGCGATCCTTACGGTTTTGGGTTACTCAATTAATGATACGGTTATCGTCTATGACCGTATCCGTGAGTATCTCCATCTGCACCCTAAACAAGAGACGATGAAGACTTATAATGATGCAATGAATAGCACCTTACGTCGTACTTTCAGTACATCGCTCACAACACTGATCGTGCTCGTTGCGATCTTCCTTTTTGGCGGAACGGCTATAAAAGGCTTTATATTCGCCATGTTGTTCGGTATCTTTATCGGTACTTATTCATCTGTGTTTGTAGCGACCCCAATAGCTTATGATTCTTTAGCAAAAGGAAAAAGAGTTGAGGGTGACAATAAATAAATTCAATTAAAATTCAGGAAACCCGGCACCGATAAAGTGTCGGGTTTTTTTGTGGAAATTTGTATCTTTGTCAAAAAGTAAATAAAATGGGACATATACTTCTTTTTTTCAGTGGCGGTGAGATTATGGTCGTGGTTTTTTTCGCATTACTCTTTTTTGGTGCGGATGCTATTCCCGGTCTTGCCCGTACTATAGGGAAGGGGATGCGTGAATTTAATAAGGCAACTGCTGATCTGAAAAGTGAATTTGAAAGCCACACAGCTGATATTAAAGAGGATCTTTCCAAGATGACCGATAAGCTTGAAAAAGGAACTACTGATGTGAAACGTAAGATTGAGGACGAACTGAAAGATTAATCGGAAATGCGAATTGGAAAGTTCTGTTTGCAAGTAGCATAGCTGGGGCATATCATCAGGTTGCCACCAATGATTAATTTAGTCTGTGGGGCATTCCGTTAGGTTCTTACAGAATGTTTTGCATTTTAAACTTTGATTTTTTTTATTCTTCCAATGCTTAAAGCAGAATTAATTGTCAAATCGTTCGGCGACTTAAGAGTTCTAAAAGGGATATCGCTTGAAGTTAACAAAGGAGAAATCGTCACTATTGTGGGAGCCAGCGGTGCAGGAAAGACTACTCTGCTCCAAATACTTGGTACCCTTGGGAAGCCTGACGGAGGAAAGGTGTGGATCAATCAAAAGGATGTATTTGCTTTAGGAGAGAAGGAACTTTCCCATTTCAGGAATAAAGAGGTTGGCTTTGTTTTTCAGTTTCACCACTTATTACCCGAATTCACCGCATTCGAAAATGTTTGCATTCCCGGCTATATCGCCCGAAGAAACAGAAGAGAGGTGGAATCGCGGGCAAAAGAGTTGTTACAACTGCTCGAACTCAACGACCGCCTTGACCATAAACCTGCTCAACTTTCGGGCGGTGAAAAACAGCGGGTGGCCGTTGCCAGGGCTTTAATTAACAATCCAGCTATTATTCTTGCTGATGAACCCTCAGGAAATCTTGATTCCCATAATCAGGAGGAGCTTTACCGCCTCTTTTTTAACCTGCGCGAGAAATTTGGCCAAACTTTTATTATCGTTACCCATGATGAGCATTTTGCAGGAATGTCCGATCGGAAGATTCATATCAGGGACGGCGTAGTTGAACTTTAATTGCTTCGTTGTTTCAATAATATAACTGGAATGGTCGTACTAATAAAAATCCATTTCATTCTGGCATAAACAGGTTTTTGATATTTGAAAGACTGAGTTACCGATATATTTCAATTTAAAAAACAGACTAAGATGAGTTTTACACATGAAGTTGAAGGTATGATCTGCGTCGCCCAAGGTGCAAATCATGGCCCGGCTCCCATTCCTGAGGAGGGACGTTGGGTAAAAGCCAAAGAAGTAAAGGACATTTCGGGTTTAACCCATGGCGTTGGATGGTGTGCGCCTCAGCAAGGAGCTTGTAAACTTACGTTAAATGTTAAGGAGGGGATCATTCAGGAGGCATTAGTTGAGACAATTGGCTGCACCGGAATGACCCATTCAGCCGCAATGGCCTCTGAGATTCTTCCCGGCAAAACGATCCTTGAAGCATTAAACACTGACCTTGTATGTGATGCGATCAACACGGCTATGCGTGAACTTTTTCTCCAGATTGTTTATGGACGTACCCAAACTGCTTTTTCGGAGGATGGACTCCCCATTGGCGCAGGGCTTGAAGACCTGGGTAAAGGACTTCGTGGTGTTACAGGTACATTATATGGAACAGTGGCTAAAGGTCCCCGATACCTGGAAATGGCTGAAGGTTATATCACAAAAATCGGTCTGGATGCCGGAAACGAAATCATCGGTTATGAATTTATAAGTTTGGGACGGATGATGGATATGATTAAAACGGGGATGGATGCCAACGAAGCTGTTAAGAAGGCTTCCGGCAAATATGGCCGAATCGATGAAGCAGTTAAAGTAATTGACCCACGTAAAGAATAGGAGAAACAGATATGCCATTATTTGAAAGTTACGACAGAAGAATCGACAAAATCAATAAAGTGTTGAATTCTTACGGGATTTCTTCGGTTGAAGAAGCCAGAAAAATTTGCGACGAAAAAGGTGTGGATGTTTACAAAATAGTAAAGGAGATTCAGCCAATTGCATTCGAAAATGCCATGTGGGCTTATATTGTGGGTGGTGCAATTGCGATAAAAAAAGGTGAGACAAAAGCCTCAGATATCGCGGCCACCTTAGGTGAAGGTCTCCAGGCTTTTTGTATCCCGGGCTCAGTAGCCGATGACCGTAAAGTTGGAATCGGACACGGTAACCTGGCTGCTATGTTGCTGCGTGAGGAGACAAAATGTTTTGCCTTTCTTGCCGGCCATGAATCGTTTGCTGCAGCAGAAGGGGCCATCGGTATTGCCAAATCGGCCAATCGTGTGCGCAAGGAACCTTTGCGGGTTATCCTCAACGGATTGGGAAAAGATGCTGCAAAAATCATTGCCCGAATTAACGGCTTCACCTATGTTCAAACACAATTTGATTATTATACCAGTGAATTAAAAGAGGTGGCACGAATTGCCTACTCATCCGGCGATAAGGCAAAGGTGAATTGCTATGGAGCTGATGATGTCCGCGAAGGTGTTGCTATTCTTCACAGTGAAGGTGTCGATGTTTCCATTACCGGGAACTCCACCAACCCTACCCGATTCCAGCATCCCGTGGCAGGCACTTATAAAAAAGAGTGCATCGAACAGGGGAAGAAATACTTTTCAGTAGCCTCTGGTGGTGGCACAGGCCGGACTTTACATCCCGATAACATGGCAGCCGGTCCTGCCTCCTATGGCATGACCGACACAATGGGGCGTATGCATTCAGATGCACAGTTTGCCGGTTCATCCTCGGTTCCCGCTCATGTCGAGATGATGGGACTGATAGGTATGGGTAATAATCCAATGGTGGGGGCATCCGTAGCTGTTGCAGTGGCAATTTCTCAAGCCTGATTTAACCACAATTAATAGTCGCAAAAAGGGTTGGCAGAATCTCTGTCAACCCTTTTTTAATCATCCATGATGCTCTCCGATATAGCCATGATGGGTTTAGACAAGTCAATGATGCGTTCTGATATTCAGAATTTCTCAAATACTCCAAGGCCAAATAGTGCAAAATCGTACTTCACAGGATCATTACAATCCATCAGCCTCAAATTGCAATCGAGCTCTGCAAGCGCTTTGGAATCGTTTTGCACCCTGGTTATCAACCCTAATTTTCTGGCAATATTTCCTGAGTGTACATCCAGCGGGCAGGAGAGCTGATGTGGCGAGATGCTTTTCCAGATTCCAAAATCGACACCCCGGTTATCGTTTCGAACCATCCATCTTAAATACATATTGATTCTTTTTGCCGCAGAACCTTTTTCCGGATCAGAGACATGTTTTGATGTCCGATCAGGATGGGGCAAAGAAAAGAACGCCACTTTAAACTGATGAATCGCCGGTTGTGTTGATAATGGAGTTACAGATTGGGAAAAAACTGTTTCAAGTCCGCCCTGATGGAGATAAAGGTGTTTCAATGCTGTGATGAAGTAGGCAATATCAATTTGATTAAATGTGCGATGGGCAAATCCGTCAAACCGTTCAAGATGATGCTCCTGATGATTCATTATAAAATCATAGGGTGAATTCCCCATCAGATCCATCAGTTTGAAACCGTTTTTAACAATCATTTTTCTGTTTCCCCAGGCAATGGTGGCAGCTAAAAAACCTGAAATCTCAATATCTTCTTTTAGTGAATACCTATGTGGAATGCTAATGGGATCATAATCAATGAACTGAGGATTGTTATACTTGTCAACCATCTCCTCCAGGAAATCTTTTATTTCGGGATTTATAATATTCAAATTGAGGTTATTTTTACACAGGCAAATGTAATGAAGATAATTTAATAACAGCGAGCGGGGACTATGTTCATAATCTGAAAGTCACCCGCTCACTTCAATCAAATGGGGAGAAACAGCTGGTTTGAATTTAAACAATTTAGGATTGAGCAGCAAAAGGCTGCAATGAAGGTGGGTACCGATGGTGTTCTTCTGGGAGCCTGGGCGCCGGTGAACGATGCCCAACGGATACTTGACGTTGGAACAGGCACAGGTTTGATAGCACTGATGCTCGCCCAGCGTTCGGCTGCAACCATCGATGCTGTTGAGATTGATACTCCTGCCAGTGAGGAGGCTAAATTCAATTTTGAGCAATCTGCATGGAACGACCGATTAAATGTTTTCAATACCGATTTTCGTCTTTTTACCAAATTGTCAGGTTTGTCTTATGATTTGATTGTCAGTAATCCGCCATTCTTTATAAACTCTTTAAAAACTTCAAATGCCGCGCTTTCGGTTGCACGTCATAATGATGCCCTCTCTTTTGATCAGTTATTGTCTGGAGCCAGGAAATTGCTTGGCAATTCAGGAAGACTTTGTGTAATTCTCCCTTTTATAAGTTGTGGGGATTTTAGGGAGAGCGCCAGAATAGAAGGCTTTTACCTTCGGCAACAAACTCGGGTGATCCCTAAATCGGGGAGGGCTCCAAAACGGATCTTGTTTGAATTTACCCTCCAACCTGTGTTCCCGGAGGATAGCGAATTGATCGTTCTGGATGAAGATGGAAGATATATGGAGAATTATAAAACGCTTACCTCTCCCTTTTATCCCGCATTCTGAAACTTTAGGGCATATTTTTTGTGGTGATTCAGATATTAACTTAATAGGAATTCGATGTCAGTTTTTCATGATATTAATTTCTGGGCAGTTTTGGTTGCTGCTTTCACAAAGGTGGCCATTGGCAGCTTCTGGTATTCCCCGCTGATCCTTGGAAAAAGCTGGATGAAGGAGAGCAAATTGTGTGAAGCAGATTTTAGGAAAGGACACCCTATCTGGGTGATGGCCCTCCTTTCCATCTCCTTTGCTTTTGTTGGCGCTTTGGCAATGTCATTTTTTATCACACCCCAATCAACCTTTCTTTCGGGAGCCGGGATGGGTGCTGTCGTTTCAATTGTGTGGATCTCGACATCAAAAGCCAATACGACCCTCTACGAGAACTATTCAATCAAACATTATCTGATCCATGCAGGATATGATGTCTTTTCCTATACGATTATGGGTGGAATTCTTGGTGCCTGGCATTAAAATCGATGAGACGAGTATTTAAATATTTAGACGCTGTATTTCGGTTATTAGTAAATTAACCATTTTAAGGCGCTGTTAAAAATCCAGTGGGTAAAGAAACTTGCCTATTTGCTGGCAAGTTAGTGATATGTAGCTTGCTTTTTGCACCTGGATGCTTGTTTGAATACTCTTAACTTATTGGCATTATTTCATTAATTCCCTGTCAGATATTTGCTACTTTTGAGCTGGTAACTCAATTCAATCCTTTATGAAGACATTGGCTTTTCTGTCTGTTTTTTTTCTTTTATTTGTTCAGAAGATTTATGCGATCCAACTCTCGCCTGAATCGCAAATATCGTTGCTTACCTGCGCACCAGGGGATGAGATTTACTCTTACTTCGGCCACAGTGCTATCCGGATCAATGATCCAAAGTCCGGAATTGATTTTGTATTTAATTACGGTGTCTTCAGCTTTGATTCCCCAAATTTCGCCTGGAGGTTTATGAAAGGGGAAACCGATTATATACTTGCCGGACAGAGGATTGATTCATTCATGAGAGAATATCATGAAGATCAACGGAGTGTTTATGAGCAGATTCTCAGGTTCTCAGAGGCAGAAAAGCAGAGTCTTTTTGATGCGTTGATCGAAAATGCAAAAGTCGAAAACCGTGTTTACCGTTACCGCCACTTTTCGGATAATTGTTCCACCCGTGTGCGCGATCAGTTTGAGAAATGTGTCAATCATCACCTTCAATACGATACTTCAAAGGATACGAAACTCACCTATCGGCAGTTGGTAGACCAATATGTTCCGGGCAACAGCTGGAATGGTCTGGGAATAAAACTGGCGCTTGGAATCCCGGCAGATGATGTGACCACCTATTCCCAGAAAATGTTTCTTCCCGATTATCTTCTTAAAGGTATAGCCGGAGCAATGGTGATGAAGGACGGGGGAGGAGTACCTTTTGCGATGCCTCAGACCACCCTTTTCGAAGCCAAACCATTTAATCGTGGATTTAGCATGACATCACCCGCAGTGGTGGTCAATCTGTTCTTGCTGATCGTTGCAGGACTCACATTTATTGAATTCCGTAGAGGTAAAAGGATGATCGGACTCGATTTTGTGATCTTCCTCTCCGCTGGTCTTGCTGGTCTGCTACTGAGTTTTTTGTGTTTTGTTTCCGTTTTGGAGGCCACAGGCTGGAACCTTAACCTGATCTGGTTATTCCCGACTCATTTAATTTTCGCATTTCTTTGGTTAAGCCCATCACTCAGACCAAAATTACTCTGGTACATGAAATTAACAGCGATCAGCATATCTTTATTTATGGTGTCAATGGCCTTCCTTCCCCAAACTTTTCACTGGTTGGTAGTACCGCTCTGCCTGATTATTTTATTACGGTCCGGCGATAGTCTGATTTCACCATACCTCATCCAGGGTAAAAAGTTGGCATAAAAGAGGGCTTTGTACCTAATTAAAGCTCAAAAAAAGCCAGCCCATTCTTCAATTGTTGAAAATTTCCGACTAAACTTCGTAACCTTCATCTTTTTGATCATCTGATTTGCTTATCTTTGTTTAAACGTGAATAATTTAATCTATCGATTTGACACAACAACCGAATAAATATGCTGAGACACCGCTGATGAAGCAATACTATGCCGTCAAGAATAAATATCCGGACGCGGTATTGCTTTTTCGGGTAGGTGACTTTTACGAGACATTCGGCGAGGATGCCATCAAAGCTTCCGGAATTTTAGGGATTACACTCACACGTCGTGCCAATGGGGCAGCCAGTTTTGTCGAATTGGCAGGATTTCCTTACCACGCCCTGGATACATACCTTCCCAAACTGGTAAGGGCCGGCCAGCGTGTGGCGATTTGCGAACAGCTCGAAGATCCGAAACTAACCAAGAACATCGTAAAAAGAGGAATCACCGAACTGGTCACCCCCGGAGTTTCGATCGATGATAATGTCCTCGAACATCGCGAAAACAACTTTCTTGCTTCGGTCCATATTGAAAAGACGCTGGCAGGAGTTGCTTTTTTAGATATCTCTACGGGGGAATTCCTGACTGCTGAAGGGTCGTTTGAATACATCGATAAGTTATTGAACAGTTTTCAGCCCAAGGAGGTTCTTTTCCAGAAAGGAAAGGAGAAGCTCTTTGTTGAACTGTTTGGAAATAAGTTTTACACCTATAAGCTGGATGACTGGGTTTACACCGAAGATGCTGCAAATGATCGTCTTTTGCGTCATTTTGAGACGGTTTCGCTCAAGGGATTCGGAGTCCAGGCGCTTCAGATGGGCATCATTGCTTCGGGCGCCATACTGCATTATCTCGATTTTACACAACATTCACAGCTTCAGCATATTTCGGGGCTTTCAAGAATTGAAGAGGATCGGTATGTGTGGCTTGACCGTTTCACAGTTCGTAATCTTGAACTATTCCATTCGCTGAATGAAGGGGCTAAAACATTAGTCCAGGTGATCGATCATACGATCTCACCAATGGGGGCACGTCTTTTAAAACGGTGGGTGGCTCTTCCGTTAAAAGATATTCGACGAATTAACGACCGGCTGGATGTTGTTCAGCAGTTTACCGAAAATGTTGATTTGAAAGGAAGCATTGAGGATCAGCTTCGACACATCGGCGATCTGGAACGGATCATTTCCAAAGCTGCTGTTGGCAGGGTGAACCCGCGGGAGGTGGTTCAGTTAAAAGTTGCGCTCAATGCCATTGCCCCTGTTAAAGATTTGTGTGCCTCTTCCGGAAATAAGGTTTTGATTCGACTGGCAGAGCAGCTCAATGTTTGTCAGACCATTAAGGAGCGGATTGAGCGGGAGATATTTCCCGATCCACCTTTGATGATTGTAAAGGGCCATGTCATTGCCAGAGGTGTCTCTGAAGAGTTGGATGAACTTCGCGACCTTGCTTTCTCTGGTAAAGATTATCTGCAGAAGATGCAGGAACGCGAGATCCTCAACACCGGAATAAACTCGCTAAAGATCGCCTTTAACAATGTGTTTGGTTATTATATCGAGGTCAGGAACGTTCATAAGGATAAAGTTCCGGAGACCTGGATTCGCAAGCAGACACTTGTCAGTGCAGAACGGTATATTACTGAAGAGCTGAAGAATTACGAATCAAAGATTCTGGGAGCTGAGGAGAAGATTCTGACCATCGAAACACGGTTGTTTGGTGAGTTGGTATCAGCGCTCACCGAATATATTCAGGCGATTCAATTGAATGCCTCTATTCTGGCGCAGGTCGATTGTCTCCTTTCGTTTGCTTCTACGGCGATGGAGAATAAGTATTATCGGCCTGAAATAAATGAATCACAGGTTATTGATATTAAGGAAGGACGCCACCCGGTAATCGAGCGGGCACTCCCTCTTGGTGAAAAATACATCACCAATGATATTTATCTTGACAACGAGGGACAACAGATCATAATTATAACCGGTCCCAATATGGCCGGTAAATCGGCCTTACTGCGCCAGACTGCTTTGATTGTACTGATGGCTCAGATGGGGTCGTTCGTTCCGGCTGAGGCAGCGAAAATCGGCTATGTTGATAAGATATTCACAAGGGTAGGAGCTTCAGATAACATTTCTCTTGGCGAATCGACCTTTATGGTGGAGATGAACGAAGCGGCAAGTATCCTGAATAATATGTCGGACCGGAGCTTGATTTTGCTTGATGAATTAGGTCGGGGGACAAGCACATATGATGGAATTTCAATTGCCTGGTCGATTGTTGAATATATTCACGAGCATCCGAAGGGCAAGGCAAAAACCCTTTTTGCAACTCATTATCATGAGCTGAATGAGATGGAAAAATCGTTTGGCCGGGTGCGTAACTTTAATGTTACAGTAAAGGAGGTTGGAAATAAGGTTATCTTTTTACGTAAACTCGTTCCGGGCGGGAGCAATCACAGTTTTGGAATTCATGTGGCTCAAATGGCTGGTATGCCAAGGAGTGTGGTGAACAGGGCAGGGGAGATCCTTAAACAACTTGAAAAAGCGAACCGCAAGGAGCTACCGGCCAAACGGGTAAAAGATCTAGCTGAGATGCGCGAAGGTTTTCAACTCAGCTTCTTCCAGCTCGACGATCCTGTGTTAAAACAAATCAGAGAAGAAATCAAAAATCTCGATGTAAACAACCTCACACCAATGGAGGCATTGAATAAACTGAATGAGATTCAGAAGATTATCGGGAAATAGATTTTTTGAGAAAGTCACCGGGTGAATATTCATGTTTTGAATACTCACCCGGTGACTAATACTAGATTACCCTCGCAACTTCGCCGTGCATATGGTAATCAAGCCCGCCTTTCTGTATGGCATCAGTTACCTTCACCGGGACAAACCGGTTGATGGTATGAAGCATTATCCATGTAAATGAACTGGCCCAGACAATTGCAAACAACAGTGCTGTTATCTCTTTATATATGAGCTCAAAACTCCCTCCATAGATTAATCCGTCGATTGTACCCGGGTTGATGGTACTGGTTGCAAAAATTCCAAGAAGTATTGTGCCAAAAACTCCCCCTACACCGTGAACGCCCCAAACATCAAGGGCATCATCCCATTTCATCCGGTTTTTAAAAGCTACTGCCATATAACAGACAAAACCGGACATCACACCGATAAAAGCAGCAGCACTTACGGTAACATAGCCTGCTGCAGGGGTAATTGTCGCCAGACCTGCTACCGCTCCGGTCATCAATCCGATAAAGGATGGCTTCCCTTTACCGCTGTTCCATTCGATCAGTAGCCAGGTAATTGCTGCAAATGAGGCCGATACATCGGTATTGATAAAGGCGGCAACGGTAATTTCATTCACATCGAGTTCGCTGCCGGCATTAAAACCATACCAACCGAACCATAATAAAGTAGTTCCGATTGCCACCAACGGAATATTGTTAGGTTCGTGATCGCCCCCTTTTCTTTTACCAACATAAATTGTCGCCACCAGTGCCGCAAATCCTGCTGTTGCATGAACCACAATACCTCCGGCAAAATCGAGTACCCCCCATTGCTGAAGGATTCCCCCTCCCCAGATCATGTGTACAAAAGGATAATATACGAATATCTGCCAGAAAATCAAAAAGAAAACATACGATTTAAAGGTAACCCGGTTGATAAAAGCCCCTGTGATTAAAGCCGGAGTAATGATGGCAAACATCATCTGATAGGCAAAGAATACATACTCAGGAAAGGCTTTACCCGGCATCAATGTCTGAGGTGTTATTCCATGCAAAAACGCCTTGTCAAGATTTCCAATGATCCCCCAGAGATCAGTGCCGCCAGCCAATGTGCCGCTAAAACAAAGAGAATAACCGAAACTAAACCAAAGTACAGTGGTAAGTCCCAACGACACAAAACTCTGCATCATGATGTTGAGGATATTCTTTTTGTTACCCAGGCCGCCATAGAAAAATGACAATCCCGGTGTCATTAGCATAACAAGACTTGTTGCTAAAATCATGAATGTGGTAACCCCTTTGTCGATCATTAATTCTTAATTTAAAATGTGATTGATTTTTTTGCAAAAGTATAAAAAATGACATTAGCCATGTTATGATATGGGTATTTAGATTGATTATATGTATTTAATTGCAGTTGGGTATATAATTAATGGGGGTAATTTGAAAATATATGGAAATTGATTAAAATTTTATACCGAATTTTTTCTGTACCCTTTTATAAAAGAGTAGAATATGAATTTAGAATAAAGCTTTATATTTGTGGTAGTTAAACCTTAAAACGAAATCAAAATGGGAATGTTAAGTGAATTCAGACAGTTTGCCATGCGGGGAAACGTCGTTGACCTGGCTGTTGGTGTGATCATCGGCGGGGCATTTGGAAAAATTGTATCCTCTTTTGTTGCTGATGTGTTGATGCCTCCGATTGGGGTGTTGCTTGGAGGAACCGATTTTACAGGATTAAAATTAGTGATAAAGGATAAAGTAGTAGAGGCTGATAAAGTGGTTTCGCAGGCGGTAACCCTCAACTACGGTAATTTTTTACAGGTGACCATCGATTTTCTGATCATCGCCTTCTCCATTTTTATGATGATTAAAATGATGAATGCAATGAATAAAAAGGAGACAACGCCGCCGCCCCCACCTGTAACTCCAGAACCTTCGAATGAGGAGAAATTGTTAATTGAAATCAGGGATTTGTTAAAAAGGCAATAAACCAAACAGATAGATTAAAGGCTGACTTGAAATGAATGTCAGCCTTTATTTAATCTCTCAAGATTAGTAATTTTACTTTTGATGGAAGGTCTCAGAAACAAAACCAAGGACGGTGGGTAATGCATCGCGCCAGTAGGTCCAGTTATGGGCGCCGTCGCGTATACGGAACTCATGTGGAATATCCTTTTTTCGCATAGCAATGTGAACCAGCGCATTTCCTTCATACAGAAAATCATCATCGCCACAGTCGATGTACCACCGCACCGCTTTCTTCTGATCATCAGCCATCCGGTTGACCAGTTCCAGTGCGTTGTGTTTATCGTAATAG
Organism: Prolixibacteraceae bacterium; assembly: GCA_963675995.2. Classification (GTDB taxonomy): domain Bacteria; phylum Bacteroidota; class Bacteroidia; order Bacteroidales; family Prolixibacteraceae; genus JAAFHB01. The sequence continues at coordinate 2,967,003 of CAXXIY010000001.1, forward strand.
GCTTTTATCATCGCTTCATCTGTAATCTCAGGATTGCTCTTACTGAGTCGTGCCTTGGCTTCCTCCATATTCAAAGGGCCAATATAAGCGCTTAACGGGCAGGCTGATGAGAAAAGTTCCGGATGATGGAGCGCGTACATAAATGATCCTCCGCCACCCATCGACAGACCTGCAACTGCCCGGTACCGTTTTTCGGCTTTTATCCGGTAAGTTTTTTCAATGGTGGGAATAAACTCCTGAAAGAAAAAGTCTTCATAATTCCAGTTACCGGCAATGCTGTTAAAGTATCCCAACTGACCTGTTTTGGCGTCGGGCATCACGATAATCATTGCGGTCGCTGTCCCATCTTCAATCGCTTTATCTGTAATTCGTTGTACTTCTCCGAATTGTACCCATCCTGTCTGATCGTCGCCTGCGCCATGCAATAAATAGAGCACCGGATAACTTCTTTGTGAGGTTTCGTAACCGGGAGGGAGGTAAAGGGCATATTTCCGCTCACTTTTCAGAATTTTACTGGTTACCGAAAGATTGTCGAATACCTTACTTGTCTGGGCCAAACCTAACGAAGATAGCAGAATCAGGAGTGACAATAAACTAAAAACCCTTTTCATAATTAGCTAATTTAATGTGATATACAATATTTGTTAATAGAAATATCAATTTTCAGAGTTTCTTCCGAAGGATTAACTTACAGTAAAGATATCATTTTTTATTTTGGCGCAGAGCAGTGCTGCATTTTCACTTTTTGAAATCAATCTTAAATGTAACTACTTGCCAATCTGGTAATTTAAAAGGTTTGTTTATTACAAGTGCATCACCATTCTGTTTCCATTTCAGTTTTTCGTTACTGCCAAGTATCTTCACCGATCCAACTGCTTTGTCAATCAGTTTAGACGATTTGCCCAATGAATTAATTTTGATATCTGAAGTTGGAGTTCCCATGCAGAACGCAAATACAGTTTCTCCTTTTGATGTAAAACGAATATCTGTTGGCTCATAAGGTCTGACATCCTTGACTCCACCAAAATGCCCTTTCTCCTGTTTTTTTTCTGTTGAAGGTCCTTCACCGTATATTTTCCAAGGACGTGTGCCATAAATTCCTTCACCATTAGCGGGGGTCCATTTACCTATCACATCCAAAATAGCCATAACGTCCGGCTCCAGATCTCCCTCTGGTGTTTGAACTACATTGAGTAACAGGTTCCCGTTTTTACTTACGATATCGACCAGCATTTGTATCACTTGCGTACCTGTCATATATTTCTGGCCGGTCCGGTAATACCAGTCCCCGATGGAAGTGTCTGTTTGCCATGGATATGGACTAATGGAGTCCATTGCACCCCGCTCAAGATCCTGGACCCATCTTCCCTCGGAAGGTCGTAATTTGCAATTGTAAACGGCCTCCAGTTTCCCGCCATTTTTGACCATGTCCTGGTTGTAGAAATGGGCAAGCATTTTCCGGCCAACTTCTCCGAAGGGGAGCTCACTGTCAGAATAAAGGAGATCAGGGTGATACAGGTCGATCAGTTCAGTAATACAAGCCAGCCAGTTTTTTTGATTTTCCGGATTATTGGTCAGCCAGGCTTTGTCATCGGGGGCGGTTTTAGGATGATACAAATCTGCGTATTGCTCGTTTGTTCCATCGTACGGTATACCAGCCATAGGACCCGTTTTATCTGCGCCTCGGCTGGTCTGGAACCAGGTGTAACTTGCTCCCAGGTGTTCTGAGACGCCAAATCGCATTCCCTCTTTTTTTGCGGCTTTCTGCCATAATCCTAAAACGTCTTTTTTAGGACCCATATTCAGCGCGTTCCACTTGTGGATTTTCGAATTCCAGAGAAAAAAATCGTCATGATGCGTTCCCATGCTTACAAAATATCTGGCTCCTGTTTTTTTGTAAAGCGACATTAGTTTTTCCGGATCCCACCGTTCGGCTTTCCATAGGGGAATAATGTCTTTGTACCCGAATTTCGATGGATGACCATAATGTGCAACATGGTATTTGTAATCGGAACTCCCTTCTTCATATAATTTCTTTGCATACCAGTCGCCCTGACGTGGCACTGCCTGCGGGCCCCAATGTGCCCAGATCCCGAACTTGGCATCTCTGAACCAATCGGGGTATTTGTACTGCCGGAATGATTCATCTGTTGGTGTGAATTTTTGGGCAAACAACTGACCTTTCTGCGTAAGACTTAATGTGGAAGCCAAAAAAACAAGCATGATTAATTTGTGTGTGTTTTTCTTCATGTTTATCGAAATTGAATTGTCTCAAATTATTTTTTGTATAATCTTATTTTATGGTTCTTGTGTCATTAATAGCTTCTTGTTAGCCTAAATTCCTTCAGCCAAAATCCCTATTTTGTCAGCTCAATGTTTGTTTCACCATTTTTTGTGTGAGTGATTTGCTCCAATGGCCGGTCGAATTCCAGTTTTGCAACCAGCACTGTATTGGCCATCTCATTCACCGGGAGGTTTCTCAGCCGGAGGTATGGTTGTTGAGATGCATGATCGCTGGGACATAGATTTACCACACAATCAATTGATTTCCCGTTATTTAACAGGGTCGCCTTTGATGGCATTACATTGATAGGTTTCAGTTTTAGTCCGTTGCCGACCGGGGCTTGGTTCATGTGAATATAAAGGGTTCTTTCGCGTTTTGTAATGAGCACATCCTGTATACCTGAGAGTTCAGAATAAGGATGTGCATGATTCAGAGATTCATCTACGGATTTTTTCCACGTGCCTATCCGTTTCAGGATTGCGGCTGATTCGCGAGGTATAACCCCCTCGCCGGTCGGTCCTACATTTAAAAGGTAGTTGGCTCCCTGACTCAGATAACTGTCAATACTACTGATCAGATGACGATCGGTATAAAAATCTTCATCTTTCTTGTAACCCCAGCTTTCAATTCCAACAGACTGACAGGCCTCTGTTAGTTTCTCCACCTCTTTTGCCCCGGATGATCCGGTATTGAAATCTCGTTCGGGGGTGCCATAGTCACCTTCATCAAATCCCCGGTTGTTAATTACCGCTTTGGGCTGCAGTTTCCGGATCATGTCATTGATGGTGCGATCCTGATAAACAGGGACATTCATATCCCACCAGAATCCATGAATATCACCATAATTTGAACAAAGTTCGCGAACCTGTGCCTTTAGAAAAATCAGATATTTATCCCAGTCGGGCGAATCCTGCGGCTGAGCAGGAAGCTCATGGTGCCTTCCCTGATTGGGATAGTTTGGGTGGTTCCAGTCGGCAATTGAATAATAGAGACAAAGGGGGATTTTCCTTTTATGACATGCATCCGACAACATTCCGATAATATCCTTTTTAAACGGTGTATTCATTGTATTAAACGCCGTTTGTTTGGAATCCCACAAACAAAATCCATCATGATGTTTAGTGGTGATGGTGACATACTCCATTCCCGCTTCCTCCATCAGATCAAGCCACTGTTCCGGATTGAATTTCGTCGGATTCCACTGTTGGGCAAGCTTCACATATTCCTCCCGGGGTACCCTTGCTCTCCATTGATGTTGTTCGTGCCATCCGGGGATGGAATACAAACCCCAATGGACGAACATTCCGTACCGCCGGTCTAAAAACCAGTCGCGTTCATCTCCAAAGCGTGGTATTCCTCGCGACTTTTGATCTGCAATATCAAAAATGGGATTATATCCTGACTTTGGGATTGCCCCGGCCCATTTTGCAAAAAAAGGGGCCGCTGCAGCTATTGCAGTAGATTTAAGGGCGGTTCTCCGTTTCATTTTCATCTAATTTGGTTTGTCAAAGTTTAACTACAGATATTGGCTGAGTTTTCGTTTATTGATTTCGGTAACAACCTGTTTGATCTCCTCGGCCTGACTCCGGTGACAAACCAGGATCGTATCACCTTCCTGAACAACAATCACATCTTCAAGGCCAACCACAGCAATTAGACTATTCTGGGCATAAACATAGGAGTTGTTCGTGTGATGAAAAATCACCTCGCCAACATGTGCATTCTGGTTTTCGCCCTTATCTTCGTATTTATAAACCTCTTCCCAGCTACCCAGGTCGTTCCAAACAAAATCACCCTGAACCAGAAATACATTATTTGCTTTTTCAAGAATTCCGTAGTCGATAGATATCGATTCCACCTCGTTATAAATTTTGTCGAGTGCCTCTTCATATCCATCAGAACCCAGGTACTCATTGATACGCATTAAATCGGCATAAAGTCCCGGAGCGTATTTTTGAACGGATTCTAGGAAAACGGATACCTTGAAAACAAAGATTCCGCTGTTCCAGTAAAATTCGCTACTTTCGATATAGCTTTTGGCAACCTCCAGATTTGGTTTTTCGACAAACTTCCTGACGGCATATGATTTAATGGACTGGCCAATGGAAATCTCTTCAGCCGTCTGAACATATCCATATCCGGTGGCTGGAAATTTGGGGGTAATTCCGATGGTGACAATCCCCTTTTTTTCGTTGGCTATGTGAACTGCCGATTCGATGGTCTTTCTGAAAAGTTCGTCATTTTGAATTAAATGATCCGAAGGTGAAACGATCATTATTCCGTCGGGATCTTTTTCAGCAATATTAAGTGCTGCCAGCCCTATTGCCGGAAGGGTATTTTTTCCGACAGGTTCATAGATAAGATTCTTTTTCGACAGGTTGATCGTCTGTTGTTCCAGTACCTCTTTCTGTCCTTTTGCCGATACGATGTAGATGCTTGTCTCAGGAATAAATTTTGCAAAACGCTGAATTGACTCCTGTATAAGTGATTGATTTCCAAATAAACTTAAGTATTGTTTGGGTTTTTTGACCCTGCTACGTGGCCAGAAGCGGGTACCGGAACCACCTGCCATTATCAGACAATAATTGTTGCTCATTGTAAAAATTTTTAGAAATAAAAAGGATAAATTGTAAAGTGCAAAGTACAAAATGCAAAGCAGATATGATTCTACATTTATGGCAGAGTTTTTCCAATTTTCTCCAAATTTTCAGCTAATATTTTACTTTAATTTTCATTGCCCCTGGTATCTCCTTATCTGAAGCAACAATTACATAACCTCCGCCACTTCCTGAGGTGATGGCCCCGGGATAATTGGGAAACCAGTTGACTTCCATCTCTTCAGAGACCCAATCGGGTACAGTGTAAGGGAGCATTTTTTTCCAGGAAAGAAAGGTCTGTTTTAATCCGGCGCCCAATTTGTCTACATTGTGTTCGATAATTCCCTCCCAGCAAAGTTCACCGGCGGCACCAAGTTCCTTCACATTTTCAATCGTCAGGTATTTTTCGACAAGTGGATTATAACCTTCCGGTCGGGGAGCCAGAGGAATCAGGTGAAGTACACCCGATAACCAGTCACAGGTGGCAGCATCGATGGTCGATTCAATATGGTATGGCCAGTATTTCCCGTCATAATCAAGCCGGTTGGCGCCTGGCATTAAAATGCCAAGATGATCCTGAGACCCTGAGATATATTCGGATCCGGGAGGATTTTCAGCCCCAAAGAGGAGCTTGGCATTTCGTACGGGATCCCCTTCCGGAATTTGTCCCTTCCACAATTCGTTGGCAATTTTGCGTGAACTGGTGGCCATTCCTGAACGGTCGTTAAATTCATAATCGGGCCAGATTTGAGCGACCACAACTGAGCCGCGGTGAATCTGTGAAACCCAGGGCTGATCGATCCAGCCACCGGCAAGGCACAATCGGTAAGGGAATTTCAGATCTTTCTTCGACTGTGAACTCGATCGTGCAGGTAACCCTTCTTCAGGAATTCGCTCCAAAACGATCAATTCTATGTTGTTTTCGTCGCAGATTTGCTTTTTACCCTCCGTGTAGCCATCAGAATTCACTACAAAATAGTCGGGTTGAATACGTTTCATATCCTCTACAAAGTCGAGTATTCCATCTCCCGATGCAACAAAGGCTTCAGTAACATATTTTACAGCCCCTACCATGTATACCCTTTCCTCCTGTGAGAAGTAAGGTTTTTTCCCTTTTAATCGCAACAGGTTGTCATCTTTACCTACACTCACATAGAGCTTCCCGTATTGTGAGGCCGTTTTAAAAAAGGCGATATGCCCTGCGTGAAGCAGATCGTAACATCCGCTGACTAATACCTTTTTATCACTCATTAGTTGAAAATTGTGAAAGCAGCTGGCGACCGGCTGCTTACCTTATCAATGTATGCTGAATTATTTTATACCCCCGCTCACCATTTGTGTTTTGATCCAATCGTAGGTTTCTTTCATCCCGACGGCAAGAGGCAGTGTGGGTTCCCATCCAAGTAATTTAAGAATGAGGGTATTATCGCTGTTGCGTCCGCGAACACCTTTGGGGGCATCTGGATCGTAAGTTCTTTTTAGTTTAATGTTTCCAATCTTTTCAACAATGTCAACCAGTTGATTGATGGAGACCATTTCGCTGCTTCCCAGATTGATGGGTTCAAGAATATCGCTGTACATGATTTTGAGAATCCCTTCAACGCATTCGGTGATATACATGAAACTACGGGTTTGTTCCCCATCGCCCCAAATATTGATTTCGTCTTTACCATATAATTCTGCTTCCAATACTTTGCGACACATGGCTGCGGGAGCTTTCTCGCGACCTCCATCCCAGGTTCCATGCGGGCCGTATACATTGTGGAAACGGGCTACACGGGTGTTGATGCCATAATCTTCACGAAAATGACGGCACATTCTTTCCGAAAACAGCTTTTCCCATCCGTATCCATCTTCTGCCTGAGCCGGGTAGGCATCTGCTTCCTTTAGTCCGGGGTTGTGAACATCCTGTTGTTTGTCACCGTTGTAAACGCATGCCGAAGAGGCATAAAAGAAACGGTCGATACCTAAGTCCTTGGCTGCCATCAGTAAATGAGTATTGATCAAAACGCTCAGCATACATTCAGCCTTATGATTTTCGATGAACCCCATACCTCCCATGTCGGCAGCCAGATTAAATACTTCGTTATAGCCGTTTAAAGCAGTATAGCAGTTTTCTTTGCTGTTCAGATCAAGAACCAGATTATCAACATCAGTATGAACCTGATACCATTGGTTCAATGGTTTTTTATCCACAGCCCTCACATCATTACCCATATCTTTTAACTTCCTGGTCAAATGACCTCCTATAAAGCCACCAGCTCCTGCTACAATTATTCTTTTCATCTCGTGTAATTTTATTTTTATAACATTTAATCTTTTATTACAGTACAAATCTCGGCAATTAAACAACTACCTGCAAGCGTTCATTTTAAGTAAAATAGTGCAAAGGTTTGCGCAAAGCTTTGCGGGACGAAAATATGTTTTATAACATATGATCACCTATCTTGAAACGGGGAGGAGAAAGGTAAGTGAAATTTCTGCTTTAGGTGGTACGGGGGCAATATCCATGAGTTTATAGTGTATGATATAAGTTCCTTCTGTTAATTTCCCAATTACGACGGTATCATTTCGGATCAGACAGGGCCTTTTCATCATCCCATTGAACTCTTTCTGAATGTTAATGGTTGTGCCGTTTCGCGTTATTCCGGAAAGGATATTATAGTTGCAGTCGTCGTACACAACAAGTTTGATCTCATCGTTGCTCCCTGGTTTTTCAGGAATGAATTTCATGTTATTCTTGCCCGGGTCACTGATTATTTCCTGATCCAGGGGCTCACTACAGGCCATCAAGAGGAAAATTGCAATTACCGTGGTTAAAAAAGAAACTCTCATTTTTAAATTTTTTACTAATTTAGGAAACTATTATTGGATAATATTTAGCTTCCATCAATTATTATGAAAATTCATGGTAAAACCGAGAATTTCACTTAAAGATATAGCCAAAGAACTTGGAGTTTCCATATCAACGGTTTCCCGGGGACTTAAGGATCATCCCGATATCAGCGATGAGTTGATCGCGAAGATAAAGGCACTGGCAGGATTACGGAATTATTCCCCTAATCCGATGGCAATGGGATTGTTAAAGCAACGCACCAGGATGATCGGTGTGATCGTGCCTGACTTGGTTACCTATTTCTTTTCATCCGTTATTTCGGGTATCGAGGAGGTTGCCCGGGAGAAAGGATATTTTGTAATTATTTCATCTTCGAATGAATCGTCCCAAAAGGAGAAGGAGAATATCCAGAACTTAATGAAAGCAAGAGTGGAGGGTTTTATTGTTTGTCTTTCACAGGAGACCACAGATTATTCCTATTTTGAGCAAATTATTGAGCTGGAGATTCCATTGGTTTTCTTCGACAGGGTGTGTCTGAGGGATAAGGTTCCCACTGTTGTGGCCGACAGTTTTGAGGCAGCACGGGGGATAACACACCATTTTTTCGAGAATGGGGCTTGCCGGATTGCTTACATCTCGGGTCCTGACCATCTCAATATTTCAGATGAGCGGCGTAAAGGCTATTTACAGGGCTTAGTCGATTGCAGCATTAATTTCAATCCTGAATATCTTGAAAAGTGCGATCTGAGTCCTGAATCTGCCACTGCCGCAACTCGCCGACTGCTCCGCCTAAGTTCTCCACCAGATGCGATTTTCGGGATTAACGACACGGTCGTATTTGCTGCAATGAAAGAGGTTCGGAATTCCGGTTTTCGGATACCTGAAGATATTATGTTGGTTGGATTTACAGATGAGTTCCATGCTACAGTGGTATCCCCGACACTTACCTCTGTGATGCACCCAACAAGAGAGATGGGAAAGGTGGCTGCAGAGCTTTTTTTCGAATTGACCGAAAATATGGGTCTACCACCAAAATCGGCAGAGCTGAAGACAAAACTGGTCATCCGTGAGTCATCGCTTAGAGAATCTGGTAATCAAGCAATGAGAGAATGAAGGGATTAAAGAATGAATGGGGAATTTGGGAGGTCAATATTCAGGAATGTGTCGGTCGGTTAAGCCTGAGTATGATTTTTAATATAGGATAGCCAAAATAGTTTTCATAAAAAAAGCCGCTGAAACAGCGGCTTTTTTTATGAAAACTATTTATTAATAGAATTTTGCACGTTTGTCGACAATTTTGGCGTTTTCGCGTAATGCTTCGAAGGCATACATATTTGCACGGTAGCTATTCGATGCAGCAAGTTTTTGTTTATTCGCAGCTACATCCTGATCTGTACCTGGTGTGATGCTGGTCGCTTTAATCACAAATACTCCGCTGTTTCCTTCAACTGGTTTGGATACCTGATTTGCTTCAAGTGCTGCAGCTGCACCAGCTACCGCCGGTTCAAAGCCTGCACCCTGAATGGAATAAGTTTCAAAGGTAATATCCTGAGCCTGGCCAACCGTTACACCAAGTTCTGTAGCCAGCTGGGTAAGATCCGATTTGTTCGTCATCTTCTGAATCAATTGCTCTGCTTTTTTCTCTTTCTTAACTTCGAGTTCAACACGGGTTTTAACAGCGCTGAAAGAGGCAAGCCCTTTTTCCTGTACTCCGGTCAGTGTTGCAATAATAAATTGATTTCCAAGCTCGAAAATAGGTGTTCCTTCTGTACCTAAAATAATTGACCCCGGTTTTGCTTTATAGGCTGCACGTATGAGTAAACGGGAATTTTCAAGTCCGGTAACCTCTTTGTCATTTTCATGAATATTGGCCGAACGTTTGTTTAATCCCTGTGCTACGACAGCGTCGTTGAATTTTTTAAGATCCTGATTTTGACTTGCGAATTTTGAAGCGGTGGTGTAAATGGCCTGATAGGTTTGAGTACTTGGCTCAATAACCCGATCAATTATCGCCAGCTGAACATTCGGAACGGTCTTGCCACGATTGATTACCTGAACAAGATGTACTCCAAATTGTGACTTCACTACCTGTAGATCGTTCACTTTTCCGAAGAATGCAGCATCCTCAAAAGGTTTAACCATCATTCCGCGACGTATCCAACCCAAACTTCCTCCATTATTTGCCGATCCGTTATCCTGCGATTTAGCTTTGGCAATATCCTCAAATTTCTGACCTTTAATTACAATCAGGTTTTTAAGACTGTCAATTGTTGCGTTGGCTTTGGCAAGTTCAGGCTGTGAGTTAACCTTAATTAAAATGTGACGTACTTCGACAGAATCGGGAAGCTCTTCAAATCGTTGAATTTTAGCCAGTTTCCAGCTTTTATTATCCTTGTATGGTCCGTAGATATCACCTACTTTACCGGCAAATGCAAAATTGCCTATTTCGGGTGAAAGGTCATTCTTTTTGAAAAATGTTGGATCGAAAGGAACATCAGAATTAATATTGACAAAAGCTGCCGGATCCTCGACAGTGGCAAATTCTGCCTTAATATCATTTATCCATTTGATCAGCTTATCTTCATCAGCCTTTGATGCAACAACCGGAAAAGAGATATAGTCAATATTTCTGTTGTTTTCCTGTTTGTATTTTTCCTTGTTTTTTTCGTAATAATCTTTAAGTTCCGAGTCAGATACTTTAACCTCACTATCTGCTATTGAAGCAAAGGATTTTGTAACAAACTGAATATTGGCTTTATGATTCTTACCTGTAAGATCACTTTTTGCCTCTTCGGTGGTTACATAGATCCCCTTTGACAGAAGATTATTGTATTTCGCGAATGAACGTTCCTCAACAATCTGACCTTCTATAAACAGCCAGTAATTATGTTCTTTTCCACTGCTGTTGGTCTGCTGGTATTTTAAAAACTGTATCAGAGCACCACGATTAATTGCACCAGTATTGGGATCACGGAAAATACTTTGAATAATTTGATGAGGATTTTTCCCTTGTACCAAATCAAAAAGCTCAGTTGAGGTTACTGCGACACCAAGATTTTCATAAATATCTTTCATGGTGAGATTTCTTACCATACTTTGCCATGTCTGTTCCCTGATCTGCTCGGTAGTCTTAAGGTCGAGCGAAGTTTTACCGGAATTCATTTTGTAAATTTCTGACAACTCGTCGACTTTGGCCTGAAATTCGGGATAAGTCACAGTTTTGCCGTCAATTTCAGCTAATTCCATTTGTTTTCCTCGCATGATCGAACTTGATGATTTGAACAAGTCGCCGAGAATAAATGCCGCGAGTGCCACACCAATAAATATTGCAATCGCAATTCCGGCACGGTTCCTGATTTTCTGTAATGTTGCCATCGATATTTGGTTACTTTATTATTACTTTTTCTAATGTTTATGAGGGTGCGAATATAGTAAAATTCGGCTTTTAAATTACTGACTTTTCATGAAATTTTACAAACCATCAAATGATTAATATTTCCAACCTTGATTATTGTTCCTCGACAAAAATATGACCCTTAGTTTTCTTGAATGACCATTTTGTCATTTGAGAATCAGACTCAAATCCTCCTGTTCCTGTGATGTCCTGATCGCCGCCTCTTTTGATATGGACAAATTTTTCAGAAAAAATCTTATCCTCTCTGATGAGATAAATCAGCTCTTCGGTCCATAGGGTGTCTCCCTTAATATTGACCATAACAACATTTCCGGTCGCCAGCCATTTTTGCTCGAGTTCAAGGTTCTTCCCATAATTGCCCGACAATTCTGAAATGATTTTTTTATTCGCGTCAAACTGCTGAAGATGAAATCCATCGGGAAATTCCTTATATGGTTCCTGCTCCCTATCGAAAATCAGGAGTTTTGGAGTTTTCAGAAAATACCTCACAACTCCTGAGTCGGTATAAAATGATTGAAAATTGGTCGCTTCAATCGTTGGCGTTTTTTTACTGGTCAGCAGATCTGAAGGTATGTCAGAAGCGACTCTTGAGCTGCAGGAAACAATTAGCATGATCGCACCTGCCATAAAGGCTGTAATAGCCGCTTTATGATAACTGGTGGATTTTTTGAAAAAGCCTCCTGGCACAAAATTTTGCGATAAAAGAGTTGTCACACTAATTATTGTATTCCTAAATTTTATCACCATTATATTCAAGAATTCGGTTTAACCCAATCAGGGTAATCTCAAATTTTACAAAGATGGTGTTTTTTAATTTTTTATCAAAAAAGAATGAATCACCTCCGGTTAAAATAACCTGACAATCTTCCCATTTTTGAAGGACATGATCGATCATTGCGTCAATTTCGAAGATCATTCCGTTCTGAACCCCTGCTCTGATGGCCTCTTCGGTTGTCCGTCCTAGTTCAGGCCATTGGTCGCCACGCTCCGTTTTTGGCAATTTTTTGGTGAATTGATGAAGTGCTTTGAATCTCATCTCTAAACCGGGAGAGATGTTTCCGCCCAGAAAACAATTGTTATTAATCATGTCAAAAGTTATGGCCGTACCTGCATCGATCACCAAAAGCGAATTTCCAGGTAAAATCGCAAGGCTTCCAATCGCTGCAGCAAGCCTGTCGAGACCAAGTGTCTCTTTTGACTCATACAAATTATCAATCGGGATAGGCGTCTGATGATTAAACTCAATAAAGAAATCAAATTCCTTCTTTAGCGTTTCCAATAATTCTTTGTCAACATCGGCTACCGATGAGAGAATGGCTCGTTTTATCCCCGGATAGACATATTTTAAATTCTCAAGTCGTACACTATTTAGCTCATCCATACAGATGATCTGTACGATCTCTCCGGAATCAAAAACTGCAACCTTGGTCTGACTATTCCCAATGTCGATAACTAAATTCAACTTTCTTATGATTTAATATTCATGCTAATATCTAAAGCTACAACTGAATGAGTAAGAGCTCCGATCGAAATATAGTCAACACCAGTGGCCGCTACCTCTCGCAGCCGATCAATTGTCATATTTCCCGATGCTTCTACTTTGGCCTTGCCATTGATCAATATCACACTTTGAGCCATTGTTTGGGTGGTCATATTATCAAGCATAATAATATCTGCACCTGCCGATAATGCCTCCGCTACTTCATCAAGGGTGGTTGTCTCAACTTCTATCTGAATATTCGCGGGAATATTTTTCTTGATTTGTGCAACAGCTTTGGTTATTCCTCCGGCAACTTTAATGTGATTGTCCTTAATAAGTACCATGTCGTAAAGTCCAATCCTGTGGTTCGTCCCCCCACCTTTCAGAACAGCATATTTATCCAACAGGCGTAACCCGGGAACTGTTTTGCGGGTATCGAGAATTTTTGTTTGATAACCATTCAATGTATTGACACAATTTGCTGTCATTGTTGCAATTCCACTCATTCGCTGCAGAAAATTCAAGGCCAATCGCTCACCGGTCAGGAGTGCGCGGTACGATCCTGTAATTTCAAGAATAGTCGTCCCTTTAGCTATATTATCCCCGTCACTTACAAAGGTTTTCCACAGAATATCCTGATCCAGGGTTCGAAACACATATTCGGCTACTTCAAGGCCGGCAATTACTCCATCTGATTTTGCGATCATCGTAGCTTTTGCCTTTAAGTCTGAAGGAATCAATGAATTGGTGGTGATATCGCCATTCCCTATGTCCTCGTTTAACGCGTAATCGACAATATGCCTGATTTCCACGAAGTTTAACCCGCTTTTATCCATCATATTCTGACTTTCTCGTATTGAATTTCTTTACCTTTTTGTTGTATGATATGGTGTAATTGCTCATCCATCTCGAAAGGGAAGTCGGTCCGGATATGCCCACCCCGACTCTCCACACGTTCAATGGCAGAAAGGGTTATCACCCTGCAGATGTCGGTAAGATTGATGATTTTATGATAATTATAATCATTACCCGATTCCTTGTATTGTGCTGCAATAGATTCTATCTGTGCCAATGCCGATTTAAGACCTTCTCCGTTGCGTACAATTCCCACGTTGTCGCTCATAATATTGGCCAATTCGTTTTTTACTTTCAAAAATTCCTGATCTGTTTCCTGATTAAGGTGAATTTTTTCCTGCCGGATGGTCGTGGGATTGTTTATTTTCAGGTGGCGCGCTTTTTCAGTTACCCGTTTACCGTAGACGAGACATTCCAAAAGCGAGTTGCTTGCAAGTCGGTTTGCACCCATGGCTCCCGTTGCAGCTACCTCGCCGCAGGCAAAAAGTGCAGTGATATTGGTTTGCCCCCAAATATCCGTTCTTATTCCTCCGACCATATAATGTGCGGCAGGTGCAATAGGAATAAGATCTTCCAATAAATTGATCCCTAAAGTGTTCAGATGGGAGTAAATCGAATGGAACCGTTCAGCGAGCGTTTCGTGGTGCAAGTGTTTCAGGCTAAGGTAGACATTTGAGCCGGTCTGCTGCATCCGTCTGAAAATTGCTGCGGCAACCACATCGCGGGGAGCAAGCTCTGCCAGGGAATGAATATCAGGCATAAACCTGATTCCATTGGCATCGAGCAGATGCGCACCTTCCCCTCTTACTGCCTCACTGATGAGGTAGGCTTCTTCACCAGGAATTGACAGGGCGGTGGGATGGAATTGAATAAATTCCATATCGGCCAAACGTGCACCTGCCTGCCATGCCAAAGCAATACCATCACCTGTTGCAGTATAGGGATTCGTTGAACGGAAATAGAGTCGCGAAAGGCCTCCTGTAGCGAGTATCGTGGCTTTCCCAATAAATATAATATTTTCACCATCAGTGTATTGCAACGTTTGGACTCCTTTACAAATATTGTCTTCTACGAGGATTTTTATTGCCGCACAATATTCGAATGGGGTGATCTGAGGTTTAGCCAGTACTTTCTTCAACATAAAGCTGGTCATCATTTTCCCGGTTGCATCTCCATCTGCATGAAGAATTCTGCGCTTTGAATGTCCACCCTCAAGCCCTAATTTAAGATGTCCATCCAGATCAGTATCGAATTCCATTCCTCGTTCAATAAGATCTCTGACACGATCAAGCCCTTCGTTTACAAGGAGTGATACAGCGTCGTGATCACATAAATTCCGTCCTGCTATCAAGGTGTCTTCAAAGTGGTATCGTGGATGATCATCTTCTCCAATTGCTGCAGCAATGCCACCCTGAGCATGATAGGAATTACTGATATCAAGTTCAGATTTTGAAATGAGGGCAACGGTCCCATAATCAGCTGCATGAAAGGCGGCAAGCAATCCGGCAAGACCACTGCCGACTACAATAAAATCAAATGTAAGGGTTTTCATTAAAGATAAACTTCCTCCGAATTAATGAGCGACAAAAATAACATTTCTGTTCCAGAAAACCGTAGGGAACGGTTTTATTAATCGGAGTAACTATTTTGGAAAGCGGACATAATCGAATAAAAAGTCGTTAACCGCCTCATCCTTTATTGCTTACAGTTATTTATTTGAGTTCTGATTCTTTTAATCGGGCATAAGCAACGGGAGGTTCTCTTGTGTCGTCAATTTTTGTTTCGATAATTTCAGAGAATTTCAGGATAAATTTCGACAATTTTCCATATTTAATATTATTACTACGAAGTAGAACCCCTACTTCTGCCAGGTTTGCCCATCCATCCGATTTTGCACAGTCAGCTATTGCTTCTACCAAAACCTCTCTTTCAGTTGTTTCCATATTGTTTGATTTTAAGTCTGGTAATTCAGACAAAAATTACAAATTAGTACAGCTTGAATATGAATGCTAAAATACTAAATATTTCTGATCATTGTCAACCTAATTACAGCTTTTGATAAGGTGATTTTGAGAATTTATCACGCTTATTATTCTTCATTGTTGAGGCTCATAATAAATCCGCTACCGTGAATATTCCGGATTTCTATCGATGGATCATCCCTGAGGTATTTTCTTAATCTTGTAATGAACACATCCATACTCCGGGTTGTAAAATAGCCGTCATCCCCCCAGATCTTTTTCAGGGCAATCTCTCGTGAGAGCAACTCATTTTTATGTTCGCAAAGAAGTTTGAGCAGTGCCGATTCCTTCGGGCTAAGCAACTGCTTTACTCCGTTAATTTTGATTTCACGTAATTTGGAATCGAAAGTATAATTTCCGATCTGAATTAGTTGTTCCTCCTGGTTAATGCCGTTCTCTGATCTTCGGAGTACAGCTGCAATCTTGTAAAGCAACACGTCGGTATCAAATGGTTTGATTATATAGTCATCGGCGCCTATCCGATACCCGTTGAGAATATCTTCTTTCAATGATTTGGCAGTCAGATATATAATTGGGATTTGTGGATTCAGTGCCTTGATCTCCTTCCCTATGGAAAAGCCATCAACATGAGGAAGCATCACATCGAGCAGACAGAGATCAAAAGTTCCCTCTTTAAAAGTGTTATAGGCATACTTGCCATCATCGACCCATTTTACTGCGAAATTGCAGATTTCGAGATAGGATTTCAGGACAGCTCCGAAGCTGAGATCGTCCTCGACAAAAAGGAGAGATTTTTTAGTGCTCATTGTCTATTCATTAAAAATGGAATGAAGACAGTAAACCGGCTTCCTTTTCCTTGTTCGCTGTGCACTTTAATCGTTCCATTGTTGGCTGCGAGGATAGCCTTAACGTAACTTAAACCTAGTCCAAACCCTTTAATGTTATGAACATTTCCGGATGGAAGGCGGTAAAATTTTTCAAATATTTTCGACTGAACACTCTTGCTCATTCCTATTCCCTTATCTTCAACCGACAGGCATATTCCTTTGGAAGTGTTTGATGTAGTCACTGTAATCTGTGGAATTTCAGGGGAGTATTTGTTGGCATTGTCTAAAAGGTTGTATACCAGGTTCAGAAAATGGATGGGATCGGTTGTGACAACCGGATTCGACGCTTCCAATCTTGTGTTGATCTTTCCACCTTTTTTCTCGACCTGAAGCATAATCCCTTCAATTGCCTCTTCGATCAGTTCATGCACGTTTACGGCTTTGAAATTAAATTCGAACTCTTTTCGGTCCAACCTGGCAATTTGAAGTATCCGTTCGACTTGCTCATTCATTCTTAGGTTCTCTTTCTTGATCATACCGGTAAAGAAACGAATCTTCTCTTCGTCTTTGATTACTTTATCGTTTGCGATGGAGTCGGCAGCTATGGATATGGTGGAAATGGGAGTTTTAAATTCATGAGTCATATTGTTAATAAAATCCGACTTCATTTCAGATATCTTCTTTTGCCTGATGATCAGTATTATACTTAATGCGAATGTGAGAAATATAACAAGAGTAAATATTGCTGAAAGTCCAAGCAGCCGTGTGGTTGAACGTCCAATAAAGAGATTTCTTTCGGGAAATGAGACGGCCAGTTCGAGTTTTTTCCTGAAAATGTCATTTGGAAACAGATTAACTTTATACCACCTGGTAAGATCTGTATTTTGATGGGTCCTCTCCCGAATGGTATCTTCAGGAAAAATTGTGAAATTAAAATCAATCGGAATCGCTTTATCCAGCAGTTCCTGCTTTAGAAGTTTCCTCAACTGTTTTTCATCAATATGACGGCCACTCTCCCAACCTTTATATTCAATTGCGATTTGTTGTGATAGTTTTTCCAGTTGCTCAATCTTCCTGCCCATTCTAACATTACCATGAAACCCTTCTACCGTTAATGAGTCATGGAAGATCCCACCCGAATCCTGGGTTCGTTTGAATGTTTTGTGCGATTTTCCGTTAAACGATTGAACTTTAAGGGTATGATATCCTGATTTTTGATTGCCATTCTTGGAGGTAATTACTGTAATATTGCCGTCGAGGCTGTCTTTTTTAACAATTACATCTACATCTTCAAAAAGAGGAGGGGGTGGAGGAGGGGGAATTCTTTTATCCCACGTAGTGGAATCGCCATAGGTGAAATTTCTGATTATTTTTAGATCGTGACCTGTTTCAAGGCGACGGACTGCTGAGTTCATCGCATCAATTACTGACCGGTCAAATAGTTCGTTCGTTACCTTCACTGAATTGTGAAACCAATAGAATTGAACCCCTATTATTCCAAGGAGTGATATCCCCATTAAAAACATCAATCCGACAATAATACGTTTGTTCATTCGAAGTTATATTATCATTTAATGGTCCGGGCCATTCTTCATTGTCATTGTCCGGAAAGGTTCCATAACCCAAAATTAGACAATAATTTAACGATCTCTTCAACTTTAACTTTACCTTAACACTTTTTTACAGAACCTTAACCGGAGGTAGGTTTTAATCACTCTACTTTTGGGTCATTGTAATGGTTGAAATTAGTTCACTTAAAAATTTGTCAAAATGAAACGATTATTAGATCTGAGGAACAGGGTAGCGGTTGCCTTGGTTTTTGTTGGTTTATTGATTACCGCCTCCTCTTTTACCATAGGTTCGGGTGAAGATGCTCAATTGGTTGGCGATCCGCCACCAAAAAAGGTTCAAAGGGTAAAAGTGATCGTCAATAAAGATGGTAAAGAGACAAAAATTGACACTACCTTTAATCTGATGGATGATAAAATGGTTCAGGAGAAGGTCGATTCTGTACTTTATCAGTTAGACGGTGAAAAATTTGGTCCCGGAGATCATGGAATGGCCATTCACCGTGGGGGAAAACGGATAAAATGTACTGTTACCGATAATTTTAACGGACCAGACGATGAGAATTTTGATATTTTTATTCAGAAAGGAGATACATGCAAGACAAAGGATATCCGGAAAGTTATCAGGTTAAGGGGATTGAAAAATGGATTAAATGTTGAAGGGATGGAAGGTAACGACTTAATTCCACCGCTACCTCCTATTCCGTCGCATGGTTCATTTATGTTCCATAACAGAATGGCCGCCGATCCCTATGCGTTTGACACCAGGGATGAATCGGTGGTGTCATATGAAAAGAAAGATATTGGTGACGGTCTTGAGAAGATCACAATTATCAGGAAGAAGCACGGTGAACATCAGCCAAACAAAGTGACGAAAGTAAAAGGGGGCCTGTCTGAAGAAAAAACTGAGACAAAGGGAAAATCGGAAACTAAGAAATGAAGGGAAATAAATTGAAATAGTTGGTATAAAAAAAGGTGGAATCATATCCACCTTTTTTAATGTTATTAATTGATATTTAAACCGGCATTTCTGGTAAAGACCAGGGTGCGCGGTAGGTGTGTTTAATCAATTCAGCAGCATATGCCTTTGCACTAACAGGATCGGTATATGTTCTATTGAATGTTGGATGACCATCATGGATACTGAACTTATCTTCAATGACCGTTTTGATTTGTTCATCATCTTTAAGATTCGTGAATTCCATTTTTAGGCCGTCCCAATTCAATACTTTGTTCAACGACTGAAGACGTACTGCTAATACACCCATAACCACCATTTCGTTGAATGGACCTGACTCACTGAAATCGGAGGCTGTTTTAACACGTGAAGCGGCTGGTTCTTTCGCTGCGCGAACCCAATCCATTTCGTGAGATAATTCAACGCGACGACGGAACTTTGGCGCTTCAGGTTTGCGTCCTGATAATAACCATGGATTTACCCCATAACAGCCACAGATCAGTTTATCTTTAGTCCCGTGGAAAATAACTCCACCGCCTGAATCATTAGGATTTTTTCCAACTGGCCATCCTTCAGGAAGCATCATCTTTATTCCACCGTCATACCATAAAACTTCAACAGCCGGTAACTTAATCTTGAAATTTTTAGGTTTAACTCTCTCGGGGAAAGTAAGGGAAACAGACTGAGCAGTTGGAGCGCAGTCGGTAAGGAGTAATGTTGAATTTCCTTGTGCCTTGATAGGATAGCCTAATCTCAGACCAGCAAATACAGGATGCAAAATATGGCAGGCCATATCGCCTAAAGCGCCTGTACCATAATTCCACCATCCGCGCCAGTTCCATGGATGATAAAGTTCATTGTAAGGAACCAATTTGGCAGGACCGGTAAACAAGTCCCAGTCAAGCGTATCCGGTACCCACTGTCCCTTTGGAGTGTTCAATCCTTGCGGCCAGATAGGACGGTCGGTAAAGGCTTCAACTTTTGTTATTTCTCCGATTTCACCATTAGCAATCCATTCGCAGGTGAGGTTAACCCCCTCTTTTGAGGAACCCTGGTTCCCCATCTGAGTAGCAACTCCGTATTTAGCAGCCAGTTTGGTCAGTAACCTGGACTCGTAAACAGAGTGAGTAAGCGGTTTCTGACAATAAACATGTTTGCCAAGAGTGATGGCATGAGATGCAATAATTGCATGGGTATGATCGGCAGTTGCAATCAAAACACCATCAATTGATTTTCCTAATTCGTCATACATTACCCTCCAGTCTTTGTACTTTTTGGCATTTGGGAATTCCTTAAAGCAACCTTCTGCATACTTCCAGTCAACATCACATAAACCTACGATGTTTTCCGAAGTCAGGTTTTTTAAATTGCCATGCCCCATACCGCCAATACCAACCGCTGCGATATTTAGCTTATCACTGGGGGCACGATGTCCCAGACCTGCAATAGTGTTTGAGGGGAGAATGGTAATTGCAGCAGCTGCCGCTGCACTGGTTCCCAAAAAGCCCCTTCTTGAAACTTTGTTGTTCTCTTTCATGATGATTATTAAATCTTATAAAGTTTGATGGTTTATAATTGACCGTTAAAGATATTGGTTCTTAACGATACCAACAAATTTTGATCAATTTTATTGCATTTAATTTCAGGCTAATCCAGGAATATTTGTCTTGTTGTGTAATTTATTGAAAATTAATTGTATAAATTGCCCGTTTCGCCAATCTTTATCTTTTTTTGCGGTAGGCTGTTTTTATAAGTTCGCGTTCTGTAGATAATTTAAGGTTTTTTAATACTTATATTTGATAGTTTGGCCCATCTAACCAAACTATCAGCTATGCAGAAATAACCTATAATTGTATTTTTTGAACATTGCCAGCGTAATTGCAACGACCAAATTTTCTTCATATGTTGAAGGATGAATTTTGTTTTTTGAAGGGCCAAAATTTCCGGCAAATGGTTGTTAGTTAGCTGATAGACTAATTTTTACTGGTAAATGGTCGCTGATCCCACCATGGTAAACGGGACCCAGATAGGTTCTGTACGGTTTATTCCCCAGATAGGTTGGGTCAGGTTCAAGCAAAAAATCAAAATTGCAAATGCCCCCTTTTTGAATATCAATATATAGATTGGGGTTCGTTAAAAGGTTCCGCGAACAGATCATCTGGTCAAAAGTCTCCCACTGACCCCCATTCCTGATGGTCCCCTCTGCCCGTTTACTCCAAATGGTGGAGAGATTAATTAAATAGAAAGAACTATTGTTTCCGGGATAGGGAAGCGCTTTGAGCATTGATGTGAAACATCGCTCATTTGGGGTGGCATTAAAATCCCCCATAATCAGAATATTGGACATTGCGTTTTCAATGAACAGTGAATCGATGCATTTTCGCAGGATACCAGCGGCAATATTTCTTTTTTCTTTGGTCTCGGTATACCCACCACTTCGCGAAGGCCAGTGATTTACAAAGAAATGGACCTGCTCTTTCCCAAGTTCGGCAGTAAAATGGAGTATATCTCTCGATATAAAATTGTTACTTTCAGCACCCGACACCGGAATAAATTCAAAGTCAATTGGTTGAAGTCGGTCTTTGCGGTAAAGTAATGCAACGTCAATTCCCCTTGGATCGGGCGATTCCTTGTGAATAATTCCGTAAGATACCTTGTTTAATGGCGTTTTATGGATGAGATGCTCAACGACCCAGAGATTTTCTATTTCGGCAAGTCCTATTATATCAGGAAACTGACCCTCGCCTGCTGTGACAAGTGTCTTATAGATCATTTTGATCTTATCTTCAAAACGTTGTTTCGTCCAATGCCTTAGGCTTTCGGGTAGAAACTCCTCATCTGAAGTTTCAGGGTCATCCCATATATCAAACAGATTTTCAACGTTGTAAAATACAATATTGTAACTTTCCTGTGCTGAGCCCGGCTCTTTAGCCAACAGCGCTAATAGAGCCGGCAGCAAGATCCATTTATTTATTCCAGGCATGAATCAGCAAGAATGGCTAAAAGTTTTATTTAATTCACTTTCTTCAGATCTACATATTTCCGATTCCAAAAAACAGGCATGCCAGAATTCCAAGACCATTCTCCATCTCTGTGGTTGTAAAATTCTTCCTGATAAAGATCGGATACCATTCGAGTTTGGCCTCATTTCCCAGGGAAGGTTTTGCTAAGTTGTTTACACTTGCTCCCGATTTGATAAGTTTGTTTTTGGAAAGTCTACTATTGTCGAATGATTGTCCGTTTTCGGGGTTACAATTCTGAAATATCATGCATGCAAGTGTCTGGTTTTCAATTTTAATTTCCACGTAACCAAATAATTCATTGTACTCAGCTACAAATGGCAAATCGTGGAGTTTCCCTTTTATCCTGTGAATCACTGCAGTGCCAAATGAATTTTCCATATAAGGACCACTTACCCAACTGAATTTTTCCTTTGTAACTCCTGAAGCGAGGGTTGAGGAAATTTCTTCATAGATGAAATTACCCATAAGTATCGTATCGTTGAATATTTGACCAATCAATGGCACAGTTATCCGACTTTGAACATCTCCTGTAGTGTTGGTCGTGGTAATTTCTTCGATCCAATTCAATCCGATGGTGAGATTTTTACCATTCGAAAATTCCATTACTCCTCTTTTTCTCTCCTTTTCTGTGATTGTATAGGTGGTTCCAATGCCAGTTGCTGCTGTAAACAGATCGGCCAGGATGGGTTTAAGCGATATGGTTCCGAACTTAAATTCCGGTTTATTCTTATAAATGAATCTTATTAAGGTGTCTTTATCCTGCTCCAACTGAGCTGCGAAATTGCCTGCGTGAAGCCAAGATCCTCTTTTTTTCATCATAAAACGTGACGATTCCGGAAACCACGACTTAATTTCCTTTTCCTTTTCTTCAATTCTTCCAACGATAATTTTCTCAGTAAACCGATTTTCCAGACCTATTGCTTCCCTGAATAATCCTTTAAATATACTTTGGAATTCAATTGGGGTAAGCCATCG
Source organism: Prolixibacteraceae bacterium (assembly GCA_963675995.2). Classification (GTDB taxonomy): domain Bacteria; phylum Bacteroidota; class Bacteroidia; order Bacteroidales; family Prolixibacteraceae; genus JAAFHB01. The sequence goes on from CAXXIY010000001.1 coordinate 2,989,803, forward strand.
TATGGAGGTCATATATCCGGATGCATTCGAATACTCAATCTCATGTTTCACCTCTTTGTCAAGAATGGTATTTCCATCCTTCCGAATAACAACATTCATTGACCAATACACGGCGTAACCTGAAGTTGCCCTTGTGAGAAAGGAATTTAGTTCAATATTATATCCTACAGCGTCCATTGATACGGAAGAACTTTTTTTGGGTTTTCCAAAGCCTGTAATGATCTGATATTCTATTTTATCAGGAAAATAAATACTGTCAGCTTTTAAGAGAACTATTAAATCGCGGCTAATATTTGCTTTAATTGAATCGCGGACATTGGTGAGCAGAAAATAATTGGGAAAATTCGATTCGTTCAGCCAGCGCATTGAATGTTTAAAAGAGAGCACTCTGCCTACATTCTGTGAAAATGTCATAAGCGGATACAACTGTACCCCAAAATAAAAGATGACTGTAATTAAAAGCAGAATTTTTTTTCTTTTGGGCTCGGAAATAGTGGGTGTCAAACTTTGGATATTCCGGACCATTTTTTTTGAGTAGTCCATAGGAGATTGATTTACTTATCTTATCCGGATTCAAATACCAGAGATTATTACTGGGCCTGAATAGCAAATCAAATATACTGAATTTAATTCATTTAGAATGAGTTTGTTTATTTTTTTTTCTCAATTCGTTCGAATGCTCCCAGGTCAGGACCATCGTCATTCAACCTGTTCTCGTTTTTTAAATCGGTTGGGTAAGATTTGGCATAACTTATTCTGCCATAATCTTTGGCGATCGAAAGTGTATCCAATTCGAAATTTCCTTTGTAAGGGTTCTTGAAACGAGGGTTTACATTTCTGATAATTTCATTAAATCGATTTGCTTCGGTAATATTAAAGGTGTCGGAAATCTGGATCAGACTTCTGTCAAAAAGGTAATTGGTCTCCCCTTTTTTATCCATCGAGATCTGTAGCTCATTCGAGCGGTTCCCGGTAATGATACAGTTCCCAAAGGTGGCCGCTTTCAAATCACCAACGTACCTGACACCGCTTTTCAAATCAACCAGATAATTAGAGACAATTAACGTTTCTGTCGTTCGGATTCCGGAGGCGAAGTCATTGTAATAGTTGGCGAAAGTGGTGTGGTAGAATTGGTAATCGCCACCCAGTAAAAGAGCGGTATTGTAGTATCTGACATTTGAGATGATGCAATTATAGGCCAAAATCTTTGATTTCATGGCCCATATTCCCGACCAGCTCATATTTTCGATACGTGTATTTGAAAGTTCGACCGATGCAAATCCGCTGTGCTCAATCGTCCCAACCTGCAATCCAATATTTGCATTTTTAATTTTTGCATAATTGATTCTGTTATTGTGACTTCCAGAGTAAAGTATAATCCCGTTCCATTGGTCTGGTATCTCATTATAGGCCGATTCGAGACGGTCGCCTCTAAATTCAACAGGCTCTTCATTTGTGCCTAAGACTTTTAATGTTCCCTTGACTTTTAACCCCGCATTCTTGTGAAAATAAATGGTTGTGCCTGGTCCGATGGTTAGTGTTTGATTGGAGTCGACAAGTGCATCGTTATATACCAGATATGGACGATCCTTATTCCAGACGGTGGTATTCAGAATGTCGGATTTTACCCATATAAAATCTTGTCCCCAGGCCATTAACCGGACCTTTTGTTCAATACTACTGATCCTGAAAATAATTGAATCCTCCGATATCAAAGGACTACTTTTCCCGGTTTTTCCAAGCGTTGCCTCAATAAAAATAAAGATGCTATCCTGGGCCGGAATCAGGACATTGTAAACTTCATTAGCCACTTCACCATTAATATTCAAGCGAAAAGCACTCTGATCTCCACCCGATAGTTTTATCGACGAGATGATGATATTTGTGTTTGTCTTGTTGGTTACACGGAGATTTTTGGTCGGAGAACCAATCGAAGTAAAAAGTGTGTCGAAGGTAATTGTGTCAGACGAGAAGTGCAAAATGGCATCGGATGAAGTATTAATCTTCTCTTTCTCACAGGCATAAAAGAGAAAAATCACTCCGAAAAAGATCAATATTTGATTTATGCACCTCATTTTAGGTTGTTTGTTGTTCACATTCGTTTTCTAATCAAAAACAATACCCCCAACATAACAATTCAAAGATAATTGAAATTATTTAAATCCTTTAACTATTTTTAACTTTCTTTTATTTTTTTTGAACCATCAGCAATCCCAGAAAAGTAATCATTCCGTTGATTATAATAAGCTCAAAACCAATCTTATAACCATTGAATAGCTGAGCAGAATAAACATCAATGATCCAGGAAATGAACGGTGAGCAAATCGCCACAAGTGGTACCCAGCGATCTTTGACCTGCTTTTGGGTTAGAAATCCGAATGAAAAAAGTCCAAGTAAAGGTCCGTAGGTGTAGCCTGCTGCCTTAAATACGGCTACCACAACACTTTGGTCATTAATCATTCTGAAGATCATGATTACCATAAACAGCAAAAGTGAAAATCCGACATGGGTAGTGCGCAACAGCTTCTGCTTGTGGCTCTGCGGTCGCTTGTTAATATCAAGAAAATCAACACAGAAGGCAGTAGTTAACGAGGTAAGTGCAGAATCGGCGCTCGCATAATTGGCCGCGGTTATACCAAGTAGAAAAAAAATCCCGATCATCAGATTCATATGATTGAGTGCCAGCATGGGGAAGAGAAAGTCGGATTTCTGAGGTAGTTGAATACCATTGGTACTGGCAAAAAGGTAGAGTAAAACTCCGAGTGTAAGGAACATTCCAACCACAAATACAAAAATGGCACTAAAAGTGAGCATATTTTTTTGCGATTCCTTCAGGCTTTTACAGGTGAGGTTCTTCTGCATCATATCCTGATCGAGCCCTACCATCACAATGGTCACAAAAATTCCGGAGATAAATTGTTTGAAAAAGTATTTGCCCGATTTTATATCCCAATCAAAGATTCGAGAATAGGGATGATCTACTATTTTTTTTAAAGTCTCACCTGCGGACCATTCGAAACTTGTAAATATGAAGTAAATTGTTAATATAACAGCAGTTAACAGAAATATCGTCTGTAAGGAGTCGGTCCAGATGATTGTTTTTACTCCACCTTTATAGGTATAAACCCAAATCAAAAAGATACTGATAAGCACGGTGACGGCGAAAGGAACTCCAAGTGCATCGAAGAGTGCCAGTTGCAATACTTCTGCCACCAGATACATTCGAAAAGCAGCACCTACGGTTCTGGAGAGTAAAAAGAAAAACGAGCCTGATTTATAGGAATAGAATCCAAACCGTTGTTCGAGGTAGCTGTATATTGAAATCAGGTTTAATTTGTAGTAGACGGGGAGGAGAACAAGTGCAACGATCCAGAACCCAACCAGATTTCCCATGATAAACTCGAAGTAGGTACTTGCTGAGTTTCCGACTTCACCCGGAACAGAGATAAAGGTAACTCCCGATATTGTTGTACCGATCATCCCAAAGGCAACGACAAACCAGGGTGATTTTCGGTTGGCAGTAAAAAATGTGTCTGTTGTGGCCGACTTCCCGGTAACCTGGGCAATAATGATTAGCAAAAGGAAATAACCTCCGAGCAGTATGGCAACTAGTATGGGGTTCATTTATTTCATTTAAAATCAGGATATAACAAATATTTTTGACGAATGACCGCATAGTTCGCCAGCTCGGCTTCCCATGATTTTCTGATCTCTGCTTCATCCTTTCCTTCAAGGATGAGTTTTAAAACCCGATCATTACCTATTAAGAGATTAAACCATTGACTACGGGTGAGGAACTCTTTCTTGTTCTTAAATTTCTTAAGCCAGTTCATAAAGAATGACAATGTAAAACGGGGCGCCTCTTTTAATTCTTGTAAATCGTCACCAAAACAAATTTTGTCTTTTTGAGGCGGATTTAATTCCATCCCTTTGATAATGTGAGGAGTAAATTCAAATTTTCCAAACGAATTATCCGGATAACCCAAAACCTGAAATGGGAACTGGGTCCCCCGTCCGACGCTTACACTGGTTGCTTCAAAAAAACAGAGTGACGGATATAGTCTTATTGACAAGTAGTTGGGAAGATTAGGCGATGGTCTGACTGGTGGTTCGTACTTCGAGGAATGGGTATAATTAGCCAGCTTTATCACTTTAAGCCGGGTCTGTTCACCTTTGTCAAGCCACTTTTCGCCATTCATCATTAGCGCCAATTCCCCAACGGTGCAACCATGAACCACCGGAATCGGATCCATTCCTACAAATGACCTGAAGGATGGTTGAAGAACAGGTCCATCAATATAGTCGCCATTTGGGTTGGGGCGGTCGAGTACAAGTAAGGTTTTATTGTTTTCAGCGCAAGCCTCCATGATGTTGTGCAATGTGCTGATGTAGGTATAGAATCTGCAGCCAACATCCTGTATGTCATAAATCACGATGTCGATACCGGCGAGTTGACCTGCTGATGGTTTCCTGTTATTTCCGTAAACGGAGATAATTGGAATCCCTGTTTCCTGATCTTTTGAATCATCAATCCGTTCACCTGCTCCTGCCTCGCCGCGGAAACCATGTTCCGGGGCAAAAATCTTTGATATTGTTAATTGTTTGCTTAACAGAAAATCGACAAGATGTTGATTCCCTAATCTGGAAGTTTGGTTGACAACCAGCCCTAACCTTTTGTTCTTTAGAATTGATAAGTAATTCTCAGGCTGTTCTGCTCCTGTTAAAACAGGATTTTGACCAGCTTTAGCCGGGAGGGCAAGACCTGCCACGATCATAAGGACTATTGTCAAATATGGCAATCCGGTCCTAAATCGTGTTAAGCCTGTGAAAAATTGTTTATATTCTGCCATAGCCACTTTTTGTCCCTTATTATTCAGCCCTGACAGTGTTCGAAACCCTGTCAGGGCTGAATAATGATATGCTGCGAAAGTATTGATATGATTTATAAATATGAAATTTTAATGTTGTTTTTTAATAAAAAGAAAAGAAGCGTACCAATTGTCTCCTTTTCTCTATTTTTGAGCAAATTCATATTGATAGGATCAAGAATAGATTGTTATGCCTAAATTATTTGTAATCATTATATTATTATTTTTTTACACTTTGTCACCTGCTCAGGAAAAGGTTCGTCCACCGTTTCTGGAATTCGAAGCTGATCAGTGGGTTGATTCTGTTTTTAATTCTTTGACAATTGATGAAAAGATTGGTCAGCTTATCATGGTTCCTGCCTATTCCGGGAAGGGAAATGGGTCCATTGTGCAGGTGATGAGGATGATTAAAGAGAATAAGATAGGCGGCATTATTTCCATGAAAGGTGGTGCGATGCGTCATGTCAATATGGTGAATCGGCTTCAGCAGGTTTCGACGACTCCGCTTTTAGTGGCCATCGATGCTGAGTATGGATTGTCGATGCGGCTTGACAGTTGCCTTAAATATCCTTATGGTGTAACGCTGGGAGCCATTGGGAACGACTCTTTGATTTTTGAGGTAGGGACCGATCTTGGAAAGCAGTGCAGGAGGTTGGGTATACATATAAATTTTGCCCCTGTGGCTGATGTCAACAGCAATCCCCTTAATCCTGTCATCGGTTTCAGATCTTATGGAGACAATCCGCATAAAGTTTTTCAAAAAGCGGTCAATTTCGGGTTAGGACTCCAATCACAACATGTACTGGCTACGCTGAAACATTTTCCGGGTCATGGTGATGCACAGACTGATTCACATTATATGCTTCCTGTGATTGGGCACACCAGGGCAAGGCTTGATTCTGTTGAACTCTTCCCCTTTCGGGAGGCCATCAACCTGGGAATTGGTGGGGTTATGACGGGTCATTTGAGTGTTCCTGCATTGGATAGTAGCAATGTTGCTGCCACGCTTTCAAAATCAATCATTCGGGATTTATTGGTGCGGGATTTCAAATTTGAAGGGTTGATCGTGACTGATGCTATGAATATGGAGGGTGCGAAGGAGGAGGATAATAACAATAGTTCAGAGGTAAAAGCTTTAATTGCGGGTAATGATTTGCTCGAATTTGTATTGAATCCGGCTAAAGTCATCGAAGAGGTGAAGCGTGCAATTTCGGATGGGGTGATCTCTGCCGAAGATATTGACCATAAATGCAGGAAAATACTGATGTTGAAGCGGTGGGTCGGGCTAAATAAATATACTCCTGTGAAAACTGAAAATCTTTATACGGACCTTAACCAATCTGCCTACCGGATGACTTTGCGAAATGTCGCACAGCAATCGCTTACGATTGTACGGAATTCCGAGCAGTTATTACCAATCCGGCGGCTCGATACGCTGAAAGTCGCGACAGTGAGTATTGGGCGTGGCAATGTCACTGAATTTCAGCGCTCTCTTGAACGATATACAAAGACCGATCACTTTTTCATCTCAAAAGATGGCGATGAAACCACCATCAAAAAACTGATGATTCAGTTAAAGAAATATAATCTTGTGATTGCGGCTGTGAACCATTTGGGGAATTTTGTCTCTTCGAATTACCGGGTCACCGACACACAGCAGAAAGTGATTCAGCAGATAACCTCAAATGTAAAGTCGGTAATTGTCCTCTTTGGTAATCCGTATATCCTGAATGATCTGGAGGGGATTGAGAAGGCAAATGGTCTGGTTGTCGCTTATCAGGAGAACACTGAATCTCAGGATCTGGCAGGACAACTCCTCTTTGGAGCATTCGGGGCAGTAGGTAAACTTCCGGTGACCGTGAATAAAACCTATCGTTCCGGAAACGGTATCTCTACAATACCGCTCGACCGTTTTAAATACACACTCCCTGAAGAGCTGGGAATCGATTCGACATTTCTAAAAAAAAAAATTGACTCACTTGTAAATGTGGGACTGATTGAAAAGGCCTTCCCCGGTTGTGCACTCTTTATTGCAAAGAGAGGAAAGGTTGTTCTGATGGAGGCTTATGGCTATCAAACCTACCACAATGATCAACCTTTGGTTACCGATGACCTGTTCGATTTAGCTTCCCTGACTAAAATCATGGGTCCGCTTCCTGTTTTAATGCAGTTGAATGATCAAAAGAAATTCTCCGTCAAAAAGAAAATGAGTGACTATCTTCCTGATTGGAAGGGAAGTAACAAGCAGGAGATTCTGGTTGAAGATGTCCTTTCTCATCAGGCACGGCTAAAAACCGGGATTCCTTTTTGGTTAAGGACGATTGATTCGGATGGAAATTTCAAACCGGGATATTTTTCTAAGGATTCGACTGCCAGTTTTTCCCTCAGAGTGAGTAATCATCTTTACATACTAAATAGTTTTAGAGATTCTGTGTATGCGGCAATCAGAAAATCTCCTTTGCTCAAACGGAAACGTTTTGTTTATTCTGACTTGGGATTCATTGAATTCCCGCGTATTATTGAATCGATTGTTCACAAAGAGTATGAGACCTATCTTAAGGATAATTTCTACCATCCGCTTGGGGCCTATTCGTTAACATACAGGCCATATATGTATCAGCCAATAAGCAGGATGGTTCCCACCGAAGACGATGAATCATTTCGCAGGGAGCAACTTCAGGGGTTTGTGCATGACGAGAGTGCTGCGGTTTTAGGGGGCATCTCGGGTAATGCGGGTCTGTTCGGGACGATCAATGATGTGGCCAAGATGATGCAAATGTACCTGAATTATGGATTTTATGGAGGCGACCGTCTGTTGTCTGAGGCCACGATGAGGGATTGGACACGACGTCATTTCGAAAAATTGAGTAACAGGCGAGGATATGGTTTCGACAAGCCACACTTGGGGAATAACCTGAGCAAGGTAGAGGATGCCTATCCTGCGCCTTTGTGCAGTGATGCCAGCTTCGGACACACGGGTTTTACCGGAACCTATGCATGGGCCGATCCCGTTACAGGTATCCTTTTTCTGTTCTTTTCAAACAGAATTTACCCGTCGCGTACGAACCACCTGCTTACCCGCCTGAATCTGCGTGAGACCATTCAGCAAATGGCCTACGAAATTTTGCAAAAAGGTGTTTCTAAACGGTAACCGACATCAGTGTCAGATGAAATTTTTTTACTCGAACTATGTAAATGGGTTATTTATATAGTTCAATTATTTGAAAAACAATTAATTATTTTTTTGTGATGGGTTTTCAATTGTTAATAATTCTAAAATAGCCCAGGTTGGATGAAATATTGTTAAGATTAAGTTACAATATTGAATATTTAGTGTTAATTTTCGGCGTGTACAAATTGATCAAAGTTTCTGATATTGAATATTAATTATTAACTTTTTAAAACTTTTCGCTATGACTAAAAAAATTACCTTCAATGAGCTACGGGATATCAAGGATCATTTGCCTCACGGTTCGATGCAACGGATTGCTCAGGAGCTTGGGATGGAAGTTGAAACCGTGAGGAATTATTTTGGTGGAACGCACTATGAAAAAGGGACAAGTGTTGGAATGCATATTGAACAGGGGCCGCAAGGCGGGATAATTCTGCTTGATGACACTACAATTTTAGAAAAAGCTCAGGAAATACTCGAAGGGAAATAATTTGTACAATCATATAAATATTTGAACTGCCCCGGATCGGGGCAGTCTTTTTTATAGGGCATCAAAAACAATACATATGAAAAAACTGATTCTGACTTGCGTTGTGTTAACTTTTGCAATGAACGGCTTTTCTCAGAAGGGGATGAAGTCACTTTTAAACGGTAAAAATCTAAAAGGGTGGGATACCTACATTGGGGCAAAGGAAAAAGGGGGTGAGCCAATCGGTCTGAATACAGATCCGTTGAAAATTTTTACCCTAACAGAACTTGGAGGGATAAAAGTGCTGCATATCTCAGGTGAGGTGCATGGTTCAATTGCAACAAAAAAAGAGTATGAAAATTACCATGTGCGGATGGTGTTTAAATGGGGTGATAAGATCTACACACAGCTCAATTCCGGGCTGTTATATCACAGTTATGGCCCTTTTGGAGCCGGTTTGGGTGTCTGGATGAGCTCACATGAGTTTCAGTTATGTACTGGCAAGATGGGCGATTCGTATTGTATGGGAAAGAGTTATTTTGAAATACCCGTGATCAGGAGTGCCGATGGCAAGAGCTATACCTATTCGCCCACAGGGGGTCGGACAGAGTTTGGTGAGGGTAAAACAGCCAAGAACGGCTCGAAGATGGCCGATTTTGAAAAACCCAAAGGGGAGTGGAATACCGTTGATCTGTATTGTTATGACCGGACCTCGGTTCATGTTGTAAATGGTCAGGTGGTGATGGTGAATTACAACTCGGGGGCTGTCGAAGGGGATAAAGTTCTTCCGTTATCCAAAGGGAAGATCCAGCTACAGTCGGAAGGTGGCGAGTTATATGTAAAAAGTATTGAAATAGAACCGATTAAAGCGATTCCTGCGGAGCTGATCAAATAGAATCACGAATCGTAAGGGTTTTACGTTTAGCAGTTGTTCTGAATTGAAGCTCCGGATAAATGTAAAAGTTTCGCATTTTTAAAATATCCCTTTGTCCTTTCGGATGGAGGGATTTTTTTTGCAATAAAGCTTCAACTGACGCAATGTCAGATTTCATTGACGATAGGAGGTTTGACGATTACGAAATGTTTAATGAACGTCGCGAAATGCCAAATGATGTAACGAGAAATGGTTTGAACATTATGAAAAATAGTTTGGATGTAACGAGAAATGGTTTGCACCTGACGCAATGTCAGTTTTCGATCACGAAATGAGGAATTCCGGAAAGTATAGTGACCTTCCCTAAAATAGCTTGACAGGATTGATACTAATTTGTAGAATAGAAGACAAACATAGAATTAATTCCTGATTTGTTTTTAATTGTTTAAATATTTCCTGCTTTTTTCTTCTTTTTGAAGTTATTTCCTGCTTTTTTCAACAGGTTTTTTGTTGTTCCTGTTCCTGGTTCAGTATTGGTTCTTATTCCTGATTCTGGTCAGATTTCTGTTTTTTATTCCTGTTTTCTCATACACGATTGTCCTTTAATGCTGGATTTCCACTCCATGATTTTGATATGCACTGAAAAATCTGACAGGCTGTCTGCTGCAAGGATTTTGTGGAAAATACAACCCAAAGGGTGGAGATTTTTCACAAAACCCGAAGGGCTTGTCCTTGTTGCAGGCGGGACCGGTCAGGTTATCTTTGCATCTTCAATAGCATGGTTAGATGACTTTTGCCATTTTTTAGGATACCATCTTTTTTTCATCTCTCCGATACTTTGATGGGCTTCAGAGGGGACCATGTAGTCACAGCTTGCATGTGGACGCTGATTATTGTATTTGTTTACAGCGGATTTAACTGCTTCATTGGCCTGAAGATAATCTGTAAAGGTGGCATGTAAATCGTACTCGTCTTTTAATATTCCATTGACCCTCTCTGCGATAGCATTCTCATATGGATCGCCGTTTTCGGTCATCGAGATATCAATTTTTGACCCTTGTAAAAAGGCGACATAGTCGGTGCAGCAGTACTGAATCCCTCGGTCTGAATGATGAATCAACCCGGATGAAAATCCTTCTGCTTCAACTGCCATTCGAAGCGCATTAAGTGCTCCTGTGCTGGTCAAATCGGGCCAAAGACACCAGCCAACAATCTTTCTTGAGTAGGCATCCGTGATAAGTGACAGATATACAAATCCAAAATTTGTACGGATATATGTGATATCGCTTACCCAAAGCAGACCCGCTTTATCCAGTTTTAAATCCCTTATCTTATTGGGATAACGGCGGTAAAAATGATTCGAATTGGTCGTTGCCGGACGGTACTTGCGTCGTCTGACAAGCAGTCCATGTTCACCTAACAAATTATAAAACTTATCTCTACCGTACTTAATAACATGTTCATGTAAGCTGGGAGAGATCAGGTGATGAAGTTTTTCTGATCCCATGCGTTTATGTTCCTTACGCAGTTCTTTAGCCAGCTTTAAAATAAAAACTTCCTGCATATCAGAGGTGGAATGCCTCTTTTGGCTGTCGTACCAGGCCTGACGGCTATTCCCAAACAGTCCGCAAAGCTCCGTCATTGTATTGTCCGGATACATTTGCGTTAGTACATTCACTGCTTGAGACCAGATTTTTTTCTTATTTCAAGCTTATAGTCTTTCTCTGCGATATCGATCATTGTATTTAACCCAACGATCTTCAGCTGGCTTAGCTCCAGCTGCTTTTCAAGTTCCTTGATCCTTTTCTCAAGTTCCTGATTGTTTGTTCTGTCTTTTGCACTCATAATGGGCAAAGTTAGTACAATATCATCACTGTACTTCTTTTGCCAATTCTTGTATAAAAGCTCAAAATGATAAGGCAGATTGAACCTGGAACGGGCTTCCTGCCAACTCATACGACCTGATTCAATCTCAATAACCAACCAGCGACGAAAACTCGTTTCATACTTGCTCAGATCAACTTTTTCCTGAATGAAACCTTCCATATTGTCGGTAAGGTTTGGTGTTAACTTTTCCATAATAACTTGTTTTTACGTCAAGCTATTTCAGAAGAGGACATAGACTGTTGAAGTTCTGGTATAGACCTTTGAATATAAAGTATGAACTGTTTCAGGAGAATTTAGGTCAGTTTAATTCAAGTTATAAATCATATTGTTTTGCCGAAGGTTCGATTCGGTTGAAGTATGGAGGTTTGAGTCAAAGCATTGAGGTTTCAATTGACCGAAAGGTCACATCAGAATTCGAATAGTCATGTTCAGCTCAAAATAGATGATTCTTTCGATAGCGAAGTTATTTTGCCTCCCAAAATACGCTTAAAGATCAACTTTTTGACAGATTTAATCTAATAATCAAACAAATGTCAATTTTCTTTTGTATCTTTTCACTATTATTTGGATACAATTCCAAAACGATCTTCTTATTGATCCGATAAAGGTGTAATTCAACGGGCGCATGATCACATTTTAGCGCTATCCTTGACGGTTAAGGACGCAATTAGCGGATTGATCCCACAATCTCTACATCAAAAGATCATTTTTAATTTACTCAAAATTTTATCATGAATAAAAATCAGATTAACAAATCGCGTATGTACGGTTCTGTCGATTTGGTACTTGACAATCATGCTTCAATTTTTGATAAACAGGAAGCGCTGAAGAATGCACACCTGCGGTTAAAGAACGGGGTAATACAGATTGGTCAGTACCGTCAGGTACAGGAAGCGAATACCTCGGGTTTGACGAAAAACAAGACGCAATTGCGCAACAGCGCAGTCGCCGGAATTTTACATTTCTCGGCCGCATTAAGGTCGTATGCTACTTTGGTTAAAAACGAAGAATTAAAGGTAAAGACCACTTACAGAGAATCGGATCTCAAAAAGGCGCCCGATCCGATTTTGCTCGACATTGGTATTTTATTGTTCGGATTGGCCAATCAGTACAAAGATGAGATCGCCAAATTCTTTGTGGGAGAAACAGAATTAAAAGAGATGGAAAGCCTGCTCACCTCCTTTAAACTGTCGATTCCCCAGCGACGGGCGGCAACCTCAACTTCCAAAGTTTCGACCTTAAATATCCATGAGGTATTTAAGTCGCTGGATCAACTGCTTAAAGAGGAAATGGATGTTCTTGTGCTTCTTTTCCGGACAACACAGCCCGATTTTTACAATGCCTATCGGAATGCACGTAGGATTGTCGATTATGCCGGTCGCGGGAAGGAAAAAGCCGCAACCGCCTTACCGTGCTGAAAAGCCGCTTAAACAATCACGCGTTTCTCCATACAAGGAGTGGGGAAATGCCTGATAGAATTTTAAAAATCAGTAAAATAAAGGCACCGTTAGATAATTTTGTTTCTATTATAATTAATTTTGAAAAAATATTGTTTAGTAATCGTCCAGCTTAATCATCCAAAAACAGTTTGCATAGGGTTGATTTTATCCGACAAAAAATTGTGGGCACCAAGTGTTAAAATCATTGACCATGGAGATGATGCTACTTAAAGACCAAGAAAGAAAAACGATAATGGCTAAAAATCAAGTAAAAGAAAAAAGTATTGAGGAAACGCTTTGGGATTCTGCCAATAAACTCAGGGGAAGTGTTGAACCGGCGGAGTATAAGCATGTTGTTTTGGGACTAATTTTTCTCAAATTTGCAAGCGATAAGTTTGAAGAGCGCCGGAAAGCATTGATTGCTGAAGGAAAAGAGAAATACATTGAAATGCCCGATTTCTACAATATGAACAATGTGTTTTTTCTGGACGAGGTTTCACGTTGGAGCTTTCTCATTAAAAACTCGAAGCAAAACGACATTGCGCTAAAAATAGACACTGCATTACATAATATCGAGAAGAATAACAAAGCCTTAAAAGGTGCTTTACCCGACAATTACTTTTCAAGGATAGGATTGGACATTACCAAACTTTCTTCGCTGCTTGATACCATCAATGAAATAGATACGCTCAAGGATAAAGCGCATGATATTGTCGGGCGTGTTTACGAATATTTTCTTTCCAAATTTGCCCTTGCCGAAGGTAAAGGTAAGGGAGAATTCTACACCCCAAAAAGTATTGTCAACCTGATTGCCGAAATGATTGAACCCTACAATGGCATTATTTACGATCCTGCCTGTGGTTCGGGTGGTATGTTTGTACAATCGATCAAGTTTATACAGGCACATCACGGGAATACCAGGAATATTTCGATTTATGGGCAGGAATATACCAATACCACTTACAAGCTGGCTAAAATGAATCTTGCCATTCGGGGTATTTCGGGCAATTTGGGTGAAAAAGCAGCCGATACCTTTGGTGACGACCAGCACAAAGACCTTAAAGCCGATTACATTATGGCAAATCCACCCTTTAATCAGAAAGACTGGCGTGGCGAAAACGAATTGATTGACGACCCTCGTTGGCGTGGTTACGATGTGCCGCCAAAAAGCAACGCGAATTATGGCTGGATACTCAATATGGTTTCCAAGCTTTCTGAAAATGGGGTGGCAGGATTTATATTGGCCAATGGGGCGTTGAGCGGTAGCGGCGAAGAATATAAGATCCGCAGGACTTTAATTGAAAATAATCTGGTGGAAGCAATTTTGGTATTACCGCAGGATATGTTTTATACCACCAATATTAGTGTCACCGTTTGGATCCTGAATAAAAACAAAAAAGTACAAAGCCGAAGCATTGGTGATGAAGAACGTCTCTACCGCAATCGGGAGAAGGAAATACTTTTTATGGATTTGCGGCAGATTGGTGAACCTTTTGAAAAGAAATTTATTCAGTTCAGCCCCCGGCATATCAAAGAGATTGCAAAAACATATCATACCTGGCAGCAGGATAATAATCAGTATAACAATATTCCAGAATATTGCTATTCCGCTTCATTTGATGAAGTTGCCAAAAAAGACTTTTCATTGGTACCAAGCAAATACATTGAGTTTGTAAACAGAGATGAAAATATTGACTTTGATGAAAAGATGCAAAGTCTTAAATCGGAATTTACCCAACTGATTAAAGCCGAAGAACAATCGAAAATTGATCTATTAACTGTGTTTAAAGAATTGGGTTATGAGATCGAATTATAGAAAGATTGGCGAATTTATTCAGCTTATTGATGAACGAAATAAAGGGCATGAAGTTAAAAACCTTTTAGGATTAAGTATTTCAAAACAATTTATTCCATCGGTGGCCAATATAATCGGTACTGATATGGAAAATTATAAGATCATTCGCAAAAATCAGTTTGCTTGCAGTACCATGCAAGTAAGGCGAGACAAGAAGATGCCGGTGGCATTGTTGCAGGAAGTTGATGAAGCCATTATTTCACAAGCCTATCCAATCTTTGAGGTGAAAAATGAAAAACTGCTTTTACCCAAATACCTGATGATGTGGTTTACCCGTTCCGAATTTGACCGCGAAGCTTGTTTTAATGCTGTTGGTGGGGTTCGTGGAAGTTTGGAATGGGAAGATTTTTGCGAAATGCAACTCCCCATCCCATCCATTGAAAAGCAACGCGAAATAGTAGCCGAATACAATGTGGTGCAAAACCGCATTTCCCTAAATAATCAGTTGATCCAAAAACTCGAAGAGACCGCACAAGCTATTTTTAATTCATATTTAGATGGAAGTGCAGAAAGCAAAAATCATAGACTTGGCGATTTGATGGAAATACGAGGAGGATTTTCTTACAATAGTGAAGACTTGGGTAGAGGCAAAACTTATCTGCTTGGAATGGGCTGTGTTTCTTATTCAGATAGATTTGTTGAGGGAGGAATGAGACTTTATTCAGATAATGTTCCTGAGCAACATATCGTAAATTCCAAAGACATTATAATAGCGACACGTCAACAATCAGAGAATATGCCAATTTTAGGATGCCCTGCAATGATTCCACCTAATTTAAATGAAAAGAAATTAGTTATTGCTTCTAATCTTTACAGGGTTGTAAATAAGTCAAATTTAAGTAATGAAATACTCTATCAGATTTTGAAATCCCAAAACTATCAAGAGCATATTAAACTACATACTAAAGGAACTACTGTTGGAATGATAACAAAGGATGCCATTGAAGAATATTCTTTTGAAGCTCCCTCAACATCATTTCTTATCAGTATTCAGGAAAGTATCATTAAAATAACAGACAATGTTTTTTTAAGGAGAACGGAAAACCAAAAGCTAACGGAACTGAAAGAATTGCTTTTATCTAAGTTGGCAACAGTAGAAAATTAAAAACGATAAATAAATGAACTCAGACGAAATTAAAAAAGTTATTGAAAGTTGTCATCTTAATTTTTTGATTGGCTCGGGTGCTTCCAAACCTTTTCTTCAAATCTTGGGAGTAATTGAGGATTTATTAACTGAATTAGCTGAAAAAGAAGATAGTGAAGAAAAAACTATTGTTGATGCTTCGATAAAAAAATACTATTTTGACGAAACTATAAAGGGCAATTTGGAAATCTTCACAGGAAACTCAGTTAACTTAAATAAAACCAAAAAAGCATATAAGGATTTTATCAATGCTCTTAATACCATTTTGATAAAGCGTAAAAGTAATTTGGTTTCGAAACAGGTGAATGTTTTTACAACAAACATGGACCTATTACTCGATTATACAATTGAAAAATTAGGTTTTGCTTGTAATGATGGTTTTTCTGGAAAAATGAATCCAAAATTTGGGACAGAAAACTTTCATAAATCAATAAGAAAAACAAGTACACATTATGAGTTTCAATCAGAAGTGCCCTTGTTTAATCTTTTTAAATTACACGGAAGCATAGATTGGAAAATAGAAAATAATGAAATAGTTTATGATAGTGGTTTAGGGATCTTAAAAAAGGTAAACAAAATTGATATACCTAAAGAAAACCGGATTGACTTGGTTTATGAGGACGATGAAGGAGAATGGTATCATACAATTGATGAATTATTTGAATTAATAAGAAAAGAAAAAATAGAACTTCATAATGAACATGAAAATTTCTTAGAAGCTTACAGCGAGTTTGTTATGATTAATCCGACAAAAGAAAAGTTCAAAACTACGACCCGAGATTTAACTTTTTATGAATTGCTTAGAATGTACTCAAATCATTTGGAGCGAGAGAACTCTGTTTTATTTGTATTTGGTTTCTCGTTTGCAGATGAACATATTCGCGAAATAACCAAAAGAGTTGCAGTATCTAATCCCACATTATTAATTATAGTCTTTGCATATGATATACAATCAAAAGAAATTATCGAAAAGTTACTACCAAAATGTTCGAATATCAAGATAATCTGCGATGAAGAGGAAAAAACAAAATATTCCTTGAAACAGATTAATGAAGACTATTTTGTAAAGCTCGCCAAAGATTTAGAAAATTAGCTGCCTTATGAATAAATTAAACCTTGAATTAGAAACAATACTTAAAATAGGGAAAGTAACCTCTGTTAGAGGACGTTATGTTGAGGTACTTGTTGATAAGAGTAAAAATTCATCACATTTATTATTTAATGGCGAAATAATAAAAAATGTTTCGGTAGGCAGTTATATAAAAATTGCAAAAGGATTTGAAGAACTTATTGGCAAAATTGATGGCGAATTTATTGTCGAAGACAAAGGAGTTCAGGATAAAGAATACCTGCATGAAAAGGAACGGATTAAACGAATTTTAAACATCAGTTTATTAGGGTATTTTCAAAAGAAAAAATTCAAACAAGGAATTAAAGAACTTCCTTTGATAGATAATGAATGTTACCTTCTTACTCAGGTTGAATTTGACAGAGTTCATCATTTTATTAAGGAAATTAATGGAGTTGATGATATTCCGATGCGAATTGGAACACTTGCAAGTGAAAAAGGCAAAAGTATTCGAGTTGGCATAAATAGTTTATTTGCAAGTCACATAGGCATTTTTGGAAATACAGGTAGTGGAAAGTCTTATACCCTAGCAAGTCTATATAGTTCTCTTTTTCAAGAATTTCAGGGGAAAGCTGGATTTCATGAAAATGCCCGATTCCTATTTTTTGATTTTAATGGTGAATATTCATACGGTGATTGTCTTACATCCAAAAAAATAGTTTTTAATTTATCAACAAGAAAAAAGCTTGAGGATATTGATAACAAAAATAAATTGCCGATAAATGAAGATACGCTTCTTGATATTGAATTATTATCGATTTTAGCAAGTGCCACAGAAAAGACACAAAAACCTTATTTGACAAGAGCAATAAAATTGTTTAAAAAGGTTCAGAAATCAGACAACCCAATAGAATTTTTCAGGAATATATTGAAGAAAAAAGTTCGTGAAGTCTTAAGAATGGCTGATAAAGATAAGTCACATGCTCTTTTAGATTTTATTATTGTTATCGTTGGTGATGATGAATCTCATAACAAGTTTTTTGAGGAAATTGAATGGCAAAATAAAAATCATCATTTTATGTTGCGAGGTGGCCAATGTCGAGAACTCACAAATGAGGAAATAGAGAATACTTCAATTTATGAAGAATGTGAGGATTATGAATTTTCTACAAATTCACTTGAAAAAATTATAGATTTTCTATACATGCAATTAATTGTTGATGTCTATAATGACAAAGCAGTTTATGAACATATTGGGCCAGCAGTGCATAAGTTACAAAGTAAAACTGCGGATCTAGAAAAGATTATTGATTTTAAATGCGTCCATTCCAATGTTTTTAAAGACAGTAATGTTGTAGTAGTGAATTTGAACGACACGAACATTGATATCAAGAAAATTATACCCCTAATCTTATCTAAAAATGCCTATCAAAAGCAAAAGGAAAAATATAAAAAAGATAATAAACAGTACCTTAACTTTATCGTAGATGAAGCTCATAATATACTTTCTTATAATTCGGAAAGGGAAAGTTCAACCTGGAAAGATTATCGACTGGAAACATTTGAAGAAATCATAAAAGAAGGGAGAAAATTTGGTGTTTTCTTAACAGTTGCAAGTCAACGACCATCTGATATTTCAAGTACAATTATATCCCAATTGCATAATTATTTTCTACATCGCCTAATTAATAACAAGGATATAGAAGCTGTTGAAAGAACAATTTCCTATTTAGATAAAGTATCTTTTGATACTCTACCTATTTTACCAACAGGCAGTTGCGTTTTAGCGGGATTATGTGCCCAAGTTCCAGTTATCATCGAAGTTGATAAAATAGAGGAAGGAAAGGAACCTCACAATGAAACAATTAAACCAACAGATTATTGGAAATAACACTTTTTAGAAATTTAAACATTGTGAAATTGAGTGGAGAAAAATTAGAAAAGGTATAATGAAAGAATACAATCCATATATCCACCACCGCCGGTCAATCCGGTTTAAAGGATACGATTATTCGCAGGAAGGATTGTATTTTATTACCATCGGTTGCGCACGCATAACGCATTGCCTTTCGCATCTAAAATAATATTGGTATTCGTTGATTTAACGTATAGACGTGGCATACCGCGTTTTCACAACTAAAAAAATAAATTATGGCGGCAGATAAATTTGAACATAAATATCGAATCCTGTCGGCTCGTGCAAAATGGCACAATTACAACGAGGGGGATTATTTTATTACAATATGTACTGCTGGTAGGGAACATTATTTTGGTAAAATTATGGATGGGGTAATAGTATATAATGTATTGGGGCAGAAATTAAATCAACTAATTTTGGAAATTCCAACCCATAATCAATATGCTGAAATACCTGTTTATCAGATAATGCCCAATCATGTGCATTTGATTGTTTCTATTGACGAAACAAAAATGAAACGTGACGGTGCAGATTGTACGGGTTCTGCGGATTGCGAGGGCGCGATGGTTGGAACGGACGCGGTGGATGATATTGGGGCAGCGGATGGTATAGACGTTGCGGATGGTATGGACGTGGCGGATGGTACGTACGTGGCGGATTGTATGGACGTTGTGGATTGTATGGACGTTGTGGATTGTATGGACGTGGCGGATTGTATGGACGCGGCGGATTGTATGGACGTGGCGGATTGTAGAGACGCGGCATGCCACGTCTCTACCACCGCGACCACCACCACCGCGACCACCACCACCACGACCCCGACCAAACCAAACGCAAAAATGCAGGAAATTGCCGATAAATGTGGATTGTTATCCACGGCAATTGGCGGAATGAAATCGGCATTGACCAAATATGCCCATACAAATAAAATAAAATTTGAATGGCAAACCCGTTTCCACGACCATATTATCCGTGACAGGGAGGAATGGAATCGTATTGCTACCTATATAGCGAATAACCCTGCAACATGGCAGAATGATAAATTTCACATTGAATAAATTTCAACCATGAAATTCACTGAAGAAAAATTGGAAAATGCTTTTGCGGAATTGTTGGGTAACGAACATTATCCGCATCATCTGGGCAATACCCTGGTTCGCCCCGTTGATGAGGTGATAATCGAAGCCGATTTGCTCCATTATTTGCTCACCAAATACGAAAGCAAACAACTCACCAAAACCGAGGCAAAATCAATTGTTCTTCAACTAAAAATATTACCTGCTTCCGATCTTTACGAGAGCAACAAAACCATTATGCGGTGGCTATCCGATGGGTTTATTTTAAAACGGGAAGACCACCATCAAAAAGACATCCATATCGAGCTTATCGACTATAGCGGTCTGGACGCACAATTAGCCAGCCCTGAGCTTGATGTAATCGCAGCAGAACCGGGCAAAACCTATCCGCCCGATTACAATATTTACAAGTTTGTTAATCAGCTTGAAATTGTTGGTTCCGAAAAACGAATACCCGATGGCATTATCTATATCAATGGTTTGCCGGTGGTGGTTTTTGAATTTAAAAGCGCTGTTCGTGAAGAGGCAACGATTTATGATGCATTCAAACAATTGACGGTCCGTTACAAGAGAGATATTCCGGAATTGTTCAAATACAATGCTTTTTGTGTCCTCAGCGATGGAGTAAACAGTAAAGCAGGTTCATTATTTGCACCGTATGAATTCTTTTATGCCTGGCGCAGAGCTCCGGGAAATGTGAAGCTCCAGCATCACGATAAAACCGACAAGCAGGAGCTAGCCGAATCCCAGGGTATCGATAGTATGTTTACGCTGATTCAGGGAATGTTTGAGCATAACCGTTTGCGCGATATCATCCGGAATTTTATTTATTTCCCCGATAGTTCGAAGAAAAACGATAAAATTATTTGTCGCTATCCGCAGTACTATGCCGCCAAACGGCTGTATGATACTATTAAATTAGCCCAACGACCAAAGGGCGATGGTAAAGGTGGTACCTATTTCGGGGCAACGGGTTGTGGCAAGAGTTTCACAATGCTTTACCTTACCAGGCTGCTGATGAAAAGCGCCCATTTCGAAAGTCCGACCATTGTTTTAATTACAGACCGTACCGATTTAGACGATCAGTTGGCGGGCCAATTTACCAATGCCAAGAAATTTATTGGCGATAATACAATAATAAGTGTAGAAAGCAGGGCACATTTGCGGGAGTTGGTTCAGGGGAGACAAAGCGGAGGGGTATTCTTAACAACGATCCATAAATTTACAGAAGACACCGAATTGCTTTCCAACCGAACCAATATCATCTGCATCTCGGACGAAGCTCACAGAAGTCAGTTAAACCTCGATCAAAAAATACGGGTAACCGAAAAGGGGGTCACTAAATCTTTCGGATTCGCAAAATATCTGCACGATTCGTTACCCAATGCCACGTTTGTTGGATTTACTGGCACCCCGATTGATGCGACCCTTGATGTATTTGGTAAGGTAGTCGATGCCTATACCATGACCGAATCGGTACGAGACGAAATCACCGTTCGCATTGTTTATGAAGGGCGTGCAGCAAAGGTGGCATTGAAAAACGGGGAATTGGAAAAGATTGAAAAGTATTACGAGGCAGCAGCCCTGGCCGGAGCCAATGATTATCAAATCGAACAAAGTAAGGAAGAAACAACCAATATGAATGCCATTTTGGGCGATCCAAAACGGTTAATGGCAGTTGCTAAAGATTTTGTAAAACATTACGAAAATCGTGTGTCGGAAGGGGCTACCATTAAAGGAAAGGCAATGTTTGTTTGCAGCACACGCGAAATTGCTTATCAGTTGTACCAAAACGTTTACGCTATTCTGGGAGAAAGGAGCTCCAGCTCCTCAAACTATGCCGCCTCATATACCCAGAATTTTGGTTTACCCGAGGAGTGGCATACAGGCAAACTTCCCCATCGGGACAAAGTGGGGTTAATCCAGTTTATTACTTTCCGCTTGGCAGATAGTTTACCTCAGGATGTGCTACATAAATTGGAAATTGATCTGAATAATTTGCCGGATAGCGAAAAGGAGGCCGAAAAGCGTAAACACTATGAGAAATTTTTAGATAGCGGTTATGGCTGTTGCGCGTTGGCTCATCCGGAAATGGCTCAAGTCATGCAGGACGCATTAAAATATCACGATGGTGAGAGATATAACCTGTTAGCATGGAGCATTATGCCCAATCACGTACATGTGTTAATCAAAGCCAACAGTGATTTGTCGAAAATCATACAATCCTGGAAATCATATACCGGCAAATGGGCTTTGAATAACAGTAAAAAATACAATCTGGCCGTTTCTAAAGAGGCGACAGAATTTTGGATGCCTGAATATTGGGACCGATTTATCAGGGACGAATCCCATTTTAATAACACGGTAAACTATATACTTGGAAATCCTGAAAAGGCAAATTTGCCAAAACAAAGTACTGCATATCATTTTAAGGGTTGCTCGATTTTAAACGGGATGAACCAGGATCTTCATCCCTCCCAAGTAAAAATGATTATGACACGTGGTCAGGATGATGACGAAATACTCTATAAACTGTTGGGGACAAAGGAATATCGCAAGGAATTAGACCGGCAATTCAAAAACGAAAAATCAAATTTCAAAATTGCTATTGTGGTCGATATGTGGTTGACCGGCTTTGATGTCCCATTTTTGGATACCATGTACATCGATAAACCTATTCAGCAACACAATTTAATTCAAACTATTTCAAGGGTTAACCGGAAATTTGAAGGCAAGAACAAAGGACTCGTCGTTGATTATATCGGAATTAAAAAGCAAATGAACCTTGCATTAGCCAAATATAACAAAGGGGATGAAGATAATTTTGAGGATATTACAGAATCTTTAATCATCGTAAAGAATCATTTAGACCTGTTAGACAAGCTCTTTCATCAGTTCGATAGCACAAAGTATTTTCAAGGCAATACTTTGGAGCAGCTGAATACGCTCAATCTGGCAGCTGAATTTGCTCAGAAAACGAAGGAACAGGAAACCCGTTTTATGGGTCTTGTAAAACGGTTGAAGGCTGCATATGATATATGTGCAGGAAGCGAACAACTCACACAAAACCAACGGGATCAAACTCATTTTTATTTGGCAGTCCGTTCCATCGTATTCAAATTGACCAAAGGGAACGCACCCGACACTGCTCAAATGAATGCCCGTGTTCGTGAAATGATAAAAGATGCCCTGGAAAGTGACGGTGTTCAGGAAATTTTCAAGTTGGGCGAAAATACCGCGTCAGAACAGGATCTTTTCGATAAAGATTATCTCGCAAAAATTGACAAAATAAAACTGCCCAACACAAAAATCAAACTTTTGCAACAGCTTTTAGCCAGGGTAATCGGCGAGATAAAGAAAGTGAATAAGGTGAAAGGAGTTGATTTTACAAAAAAAATGGAGTTTTTAGTTGACCGGTATAATCAGCGTGACGAGAGCGATATCTTGCGCAGTGAAGTTTACGAAGAGATGGCTGAACAACTCACGAATCTGATTTGGGAGGTTCACAAGGAGTTTTCAGCTGGGGAATTACTGGGAATCGACTTTGAGGAGAAAGCCTTTTACGATATTCTGAAAGATCTTTGCATCAAATACGACTTTAACTATCCGGAAGACAAATTAATCGAACTTGCGAAGGCGGTAAAGGAATTAGTCGAGAGTCAGGCAAAATTTCCGGACTGGAACAAACGTGATGATATCAAATCGGCATTAAAAGTTGGTTTGATCTTATTATTGGATGAGTTTGGATATCCTCCGGTGGAGAGAGACGAAGTCTATGTTGAGATTTTTGAACAGGCGGAGAATTTTAAGAAGAATAGAATATTATAAGCTCAAGCTAAGTAGTCGGTATATATTATTGTTGCACAAAAAAGTCAACAAACTAAAATTTGCAATTGTTTTTGTTTTTTAGCATTGACTACGAAAGCACAAGAGTCTGGTCTGGTGGATGGGAAAGGCTTTGCCTCCTGTTTCACTCAAACAAAAGCGGGAAATTTCAAGGGTAAATAGACGGTTTACTGAAAATCACTGCTGATTAGTTGCCGGTCTGTTCTCTCGCTCTGCATGTTATAAAATGCAGCGAAATTGGCGAAAAAATTTTGAAAGAATTGTGAAACTTTTTTTTCTATTTATTTGGAGCAAATAAAAAAAGGTCTATCTTTGCAGCACTTTAGAACAAAGCAGTAAATGTTGAGTTCAAACGAAAGGGAGCTTAGCTCAGTTGGTTCAGAGCATCTGCCTTACAAGCAGAGGGTCGATGGTTCGAACCCATCAGTTCCCACACTGAAATCCAGATAGTTACGAAGGTAATTTATCTGGATTTTTTCTTTTAGCGCGCTTTTTTATGGAGTTCATGTAAACCAGTTTACAAAAAAACGCTTCAATTTCAGTTGTATGTTACAAATCGAAAACCCTTTCCAATGGAGAAAATCCTTTAATGGTTCAAAATCACGTTGAATCTGTTGGGGACAAGAAAATAGATTGTTATAAGATTCTGGTTAGTGATTGGAATGATAACGCGAAAGAGGTATTTATTGTGGAATTCTTTTTTGATATAACTGATTGCTTAGCATGAGTTCGAATGAAAACAGATGCTTCAATTCTCGATAATCTGTTTATGGATAGAAATTCTTTTCCCCATAACATACTGTTTTACTATAATTTTAGTTGATGTTTTCGAGTAACGATAAATTTTAAGAAGTCCATCCAATCTTAACAACTTATATTTGTAATCGTATTTTAGTTCACCTTCTACACCTAAACGCCCATCTTTTAAGTAAAATTTAACCCGCCCACTATCTGGCGATTTAAAATAATTTTTCAAATATTTATGAGTGTAATAGCCACATATATTTTTGTAAAAATCAATTTCGTAAAACACGTGGCCATTCTTTCGGAAAAAAATATAATTCGATCCAGTAAACTTACCTTTTAGATCATAGGTACTAGATTCTTTCAATTGTCCATTTTTGTAATAGGACTCTGATTTCCCGATAAACCAGTTTCGATTAATGCTATCATTTTTTAATTTGGCTGTTATAAATATTCTCTTTTGAATGCCATTACGATACTTTTGGTCATTTAACTTTACATCAATAATTGACGAATCTTTAAGCAGTTCAGATTTTAAATTCTGATAATAATCTGCCTTTAACCCCTTTTGACAAAAAGCATGGTTAAATGAAAATAATGTAATGATAGTTGCAACAAGATAAATTTTCATAACAGATAGAATATGGCTTAATGCAATTTTTTGTGAATAGTTATAAATGACAATCAATTAGCGTATTACTAATTCATTTTCTTTATTGGCAGATAAAAGGAAAACTTCTTGCTGAGAACGCCAAATGTTCCAAAAACTTCACAATGCTGACCCTTTCCCATTTGTGCGACTACTATAACATAAACCCATATGAAATATTGTCAATACTGGACTAAGTATAAAGAATATTCCTGATGAGCAACCATTACTTCTGAATGCGTCAAACTCCTATATGTTTGAATAAGCATATGCGCCACCATGATAATAAATGTCCAATTCTTTTGGTGCAAGATACCTTATTTTTTTAAAATTAAATTTTTCAATAACCTCATTATGGATTGCATTGATGTAGACAATCAGAATTTTCCTGGGATTTGTTTCAAGAGACAATAAAATATTGTTCATTACCTTTTCAAGGATGAATGCATCAAAGGGGTTATAAAAATAGAAACAATCAGCATTGGTTGGAATTTCATATTGTGAAGCATCAATATTTGCAATTTCAAAATCTATTTTTCCACCTTTTTGAAAAGAAAATTTCTGCATATTAGTTATAGCTGTCTGAGCTAACATAGGAGAAAATTCAACTCCAATAACTTTCTTAAATCCCAGCTCATAAGCGTATACGAGTGAAATCCCTTTACCACAACCAAAATCAATGTAAGTACTCTCCTGATATTGCCAATCCAGATTATTAAACATTTTCTTAAAAAAAACAGGATTGGAAGCTTCATACTTAGTGGCATGTTCTCTGACCTCAACAGGTCCATCCATTTCATACGTTTCAACCAGACCCCAAAAATCCAATTTCCTATGTTTGTACCGATGTACGTAACGCTTTGGGATCAACATTATTGAATTCCATAATCCCCTTCCTTTCAAACTTCTTTTTACTTTTTTAAGAATTTCCATATCTTCATTTGGTTAGGTATAAATCTTTGTATATGATGGTTTTCTCTATAAATAAATAATCATTTTGTTTGCCAAAGGAAACAAAAAAATCTCAAAAATGTGAATAGATACTCTAAATTCTTGGGATTAATTTTAGAAAAGCCTACTGAATTTGGGCTTACAATGGATTGTGAAAATTTGCGCTAAACTAAAGGTCCTAATTATAATTAGTTATGGACATATCAGAGATGATTTTGGATGTAGTTTTACTCATCAGTGCCTAGGATCATGGCGACGTTTTTATGATATCAAGTCATAAAAATTCCTTCCAATATTTTCAGTCGGGTCAGTAAAAGCTTTGTATATTTCAATTTCATATTTACTGAATTCCAATCATCAAATTGATTGCTGCACTTATCTTGCTTTCAACTTTTTTTTTTTGTTCCAGCATTAAAATTATATGCGAGAATTGAATAAGTGAAGCCAATGAATTAATGCCTTCCAAAATTTTGATTGCGGAAAGAACTCTTAAGGATTTTTAGGAGTGCATTCAAGGTTATGAGTGGTAAATTATATTTATAGCTCATTTTTACACTTCATTATCAATACGAAAAAAAGTTGAAGTGGATATTTCAAAATTCTGCTTCTCCTAAATTAGTCTTAGTTATTGCTCCTGTTGAACTGAATTATTTTTAAAATTGCAAAAGAATTCTAAAACGTTATAGTAATTATTAATCCAATCCTTGGCACCTACATGTAAACCATATTGTAAACCAATAAAAAGTTGACATGGAAAATAGTTACGAAGGTAATTTATCTGGATTTTTTCATTGGTTTAAGCCTGGATCAAACATTTAAAAATGGATCAAATGATATTTCAGGTGGAGCAAAAGAAGGATCAAATGATATTTCAGGTGGAGCAAAAGAATTATGCATAAATTTTAGATAATCTGAAAAGGAAGAAAAAATCGTGATCAGGATTCAAATCTCTCAAATTTTCAAATTGATTGACCCGGAGATGGATTTATCCTATTAATCAAAGGCCAATCCACTTTGCCTGCGGATGTAAAAATGATCAATTGTCCCTTTCCCTTTTCGAGTTACAAGAAACTGTACCAATTCGGCAATTTCTTCAGGCTGTATCAATTGTTCTGAATCAATATCGGGGCGCATCTCCCGCACCATTTCAGTATTCACTCCCCCTGGTGAGATAAGGTGGACTTTGATTCCATCTCTTTGTACTTCTTTTGCCAATACTTTGGTAAATCCAGCAAGTGCATGCTTCGATGAAGCATAAGCTGCCTGCCCGGCATACCCTTTAAAGCCAACCACAGAACTAATATTGATAATGATCGGATTTTCATTTTTTTTCAGAAAGGGTATTACCGCTTTACTCAGGAAGAACGGCGCACGGGCATTAACCTTAAATATGTTATTCCAGGTTTCAATATCGGTTTCAGAAATTGGTCCGGAATGTGCCAGCCCTGCATTATTTACCAACAAATCAATCCGACCAAATCGCGTTAACGTCTCATGTACAATTATTTCAGGAGTTTCTTCTTCACTTAGATCAATCGCCAGAGTTAAACATGGTGAACCCATATCCTCAATCGTTTCTTTTATCGCAGCCAGATGCTTTTCACTCCTTCCAATAACCACCATAGCATAATTCAACGAAGCAAGCTTCAAGGCAATGGCTTTCCCTATTCCATTTGAAGCTCCGGTAACAATAGCAGTTTTCATCAGAATTCAAAAATATCAAATTTATTATATAGGATCAGATGGTGCCACCTGGTAACAAACAATTGTGTCATTTCCCTTTATATAAAGTCGTCCGTCAAAGATTGTGGGCTGTTGTTGAATACCCAGTCTTATTCCCGGGTTAACCCGCCCTAACTCTTTATATCCGTTTTTGCTTGCCTCCGCAAGCACAAGTTCGTCATGTTTTGTTAAGGCAAAAATCAATCCGTCAGAAACTATCATGTTACTGTTGCGGCTCCACTCCTGATTTTCCTGTTGCCAAAGCAGTTTACCGCTCAAGAGGTCAATGCATTGCAGAGCGTCGGCACTTTTCCCCCGTCCGAAGCCATAAACAGCACCATCATAAACTGAAGGTGTATGAAATCCGTTGCACATCAAACTATCACTGATGTAAACAGTGTCTGACGAGAGCTTCCCGTTCTTTATGCTGAACTCCAGTAAAGCACCCCACGAAACATTACCCTGGAAGGTGGAGACAAACATCCGGTTACCCAACACAACCGGTGTAGGTACGGGACCAGAAGAAGGTTTCGTTGGGAAACTCCAATGCCAGAGCACCTCTCCTGTCTTGGCGTCGACTCCAATATAATCATTTTTGTAGATGGAGCTTACGATCTGAGGCACTCCACAGAACTCTGCATAGCTCAGCGAACTGCCTGTCTGGAAGCAATATTCTGCCCCTGTGTCGTCACCTATCTTCCAGAGCATCTTTCCACTTCGCTTATCAATCGCTACGAGGACCTTTTCTTTTCCACTTGAACCGATATACATGACATTCCCAACAATTAACGGTAGGCCACCCTCCGAAGCATTGAATTGCAAGTGTTCCTCCCATATTCTTGTCCCATCGTTAACGCCCAGGCAGAAGATCGGGCATTGCGGGTCCCAGAGGTTTCCGTTGTTGCTATCGTAAGGAAAAAAGTAAACGCGGTCACCATCTATGATCGGAGTTGAAACCGTACCGTTTACAACATGATGGTTTTCTGTAGAAATCAGCATCTTCTTCCAAAGTACGCTGCCGGTTAGGGGATCAAGACATACCGCCCACTGTTTTCCGTCGGCCTGGTAACCGGTATAGGCTTTACCCCCCGATTCAACAATGGCAGCCTTTCCCTCACCTATCTTAAGCCTCCAAAGTTCGCGTGGTCCATCCGCCGGCCATTGATGCAGAAGTCCTTTGCCCGGGTAAACACAATTGCCATCATTGGGAAAAAGTCTTACATAGTGTTCCTTTGGCTTTAGGTTATTTTCGGAGATTGCCTCCTTTACGGGCAGCAGTTGCCGGTCGCATTCAATTGCAATTAAGGCGTTTCCTTGCGGAATTGTAGTTAAATTAAGAAGCAGAAAAACAAACAGAATTGTGTTTAAAATAATAGTCCTGGTCATGATCATCAATAGATTAACTTGTCGTTGATATCTTTACGTCTGATTAAATAGGTCTCTGATTGATTATAATTGACCGTATTTTGTGCCTGGGCAGCAACCCGGACAATCATATTTGAGTTGCTTTGACTTAAAATGTAATTGATATTGCCACATTTTATACGTATTACATCAGATAATCAATCTATTCCTTAGATAATAATCTAACCTTTCCTATCTTACGGGGAACCCAGACCTGCATCTCTCCTTCACCCCGATTGGCCCACGAATAATAGGGGATAGCCGTAATCTCCCGGGTTGTTGTCGAGACTGATTCTCCATCGGATGAGGCATCTACTACCGGAACTTTCGAATGGATCGTCATCACTCCACCCAGCAGTTGCTGATCAAACGAGGTTGAAAAACTGGCGTTATCCGGAAAAATAACATTCATCGCTTTTCCATTGTTATCCGCATGTTCAAGGCAATACACCAAAGGACCACGTTGGAGAGCCGCAAGACCTTTGTTCTCCAAAATATTGCTGTTCGCTATTACCCTTTCAACCATCATGGGGAGCTGAACCGAAATCTCATCCCCTTTTTTCCACTCGCGGTCAATAACGGCATACCCTTTTTCAATCTTATAATTGATTGAGGTCTTGTTTAATTGAATCAATATTGGGGCCCGCTCCGGTTGTAAATAGGTATAGGCATCGCCCGGTACCGGCTGGTTAACTGCCCAGCCCGGGATACGTATCAATACGCGTTTTTTTATTTTTGATTCCGGTGAAATTGTAAGGATTATATTCCCATTCCAGGGATAATTCCCTTTTTGAGAAATTGTTATCCTGTTTTTACCGGCAGGGATCACTGTACTGCTGCTAATGAACAAATTTACATAAATAGCATCGGGAGCAGTTGCATAGATGTAATTTCCAATGGAGGCAACCAAGCGGGCAATATTCGAAGGACAGCAGGCGCATCCGAACCACTCACTTCTTGTATAATTGCCTTGTGAGGCCAAGGGATTGCCATAGAAGAATTTATCTCCGCTTAATGATAATCCGGCCAAAGCCCCATTGTATAGACTTCTTTCCAGAACATCGATATACTTGCTCTCTCCGGTCATTAAATTCATTCTCTGATTCCATAAAATCATCCCAACCGAGGCGCAGGTTTCGCAATAAGCACTCTCATTCGGTAGATCGTAATCTTTGGTAAAGCCTTCATTATGGCCTGAAGAGCCAATACCACCCGTGATGTACATATTCTTCCCAACTAAATTCTCCCAGATACTGGAAAGGGCAGGGAGATATTTTGTTTCACCTTTTGCGGCTGAAACATCGGTAACGCCTGTATATAAATACATTGCGCGTACAGCATGCCCCTCGACTTTCTTTTGATCTTCGAAAGGAACATCATTCTGATCATATTTTGGATCCCTTTTTGCCCCTTTATAATACCCATGCCCACGTTGTTCGATAAACCACGAAGCCAGATCCAAATATTGCTTTTCATTTGTGGCATGATACAATTTTACCAATGCCAGTTCGATCTCCTCATGTCCGGGAACCCAATGTTTCCCGGCTAACCGGAAGTTTGAATCGATGTGTTTCACCATTCGGATTCCAACATCCATCAGTTTTCGTTTTCCGGTAGTATTGAAATAGGCGATACCTGCCTCCAGTAAATGGCCCGTACAATAGGCTTCGTGCTTGTCCATATCGCTCCATCGGTTCTCCAATCCTGTCAGCGTAAAAAAGGTATTGATATAGCCATCAGGTTGTTGCGCAGCTGCAATTTTGTCGATCCAATCATCTGCCTTCTTTTCAATTTTGGCGTCCGGATGGTTCTTTAACGAATAGGCAATGGCTTCCAAGGCTTTATAGACATCTGAATCATCAAAAAATATTCCCTCGTGCTTTCCGGTTTTTGTAGCAGCCTTTTCAAAATTACGGATTCGTCCCGTTTTTGTTTCGGTATAGTTGATGCAGGCATCGAGTGTGACGGTCGCGACAGTATTCATTTTTGGTGTCCAGAAGTTGTCGTTTATGGTTACTTTGGAAAAATTAACTGGTAACATCTGAGCAACCGATTGGTAAGATAACAACAGCAGTGAAAAACCAAAGCTGTATATGATGATCAATATTTTCATGTTTTTTTGTTTTGGGTTAAAAGTAACTAATAAAGTGATTGGAATCAGTTCCCCATCAAATTGCCGGACCGTTTTTATATTCGGTAGGATTGATCCCGGTTTTTGATTTAAAGACCCTGCTAAAATAGAATATCGATTCGAACCCCAACCGGTAGGAGATCTCTTTGATGCTTAGGTTGGTGTTGATCAGTAGGTCTTTGGCTTGCCGAATCCGTAATGACAGATGATATTGTCCTGGTGAAATATTTGTATACTCTTTAAACATTTTACGGAAGATGGAATAATCAATATTTAAATCGAGAGCGAGTTTCTCCATATTCATATTTTTGTCGGTGTTCTCGCGGATGATCAGACAAGCTTTTTGAATGGTCTGCTCAATCTGTTTTCCTTTAAAATTCTCGTTCTTTTTGATAGAGATGATAGTACTTAGGATATAGATTACCAATCCGGAGCAAATTTGCTGATAACCTGTGCGTTCCATATCGACCAGATTAAACAGCTCATAAAAACTCTGCAACAGCCTTTCATTAAATCCGATATGAAAAACAGGGTTATTACCCGTAAAAAATTCATTCTCAAATATGTGGTTTGCGAAGGCTCCATTAAATCCTACATAATGTTCTTTCCACCCGGGACTAGACGGTCTGTAGCGGTGCCACATACCGGGAAATACAATAATTACCGAACCTTCTTTAACTTGAAAGTTGCCTGTTCGGGTTTCGAAGATCCCTTCACCGCTGGTAATGTAATTGAT
This sequence comes from Prolixibacteraceae bacterium, assembly GCA_963675995.2. Lineage (GTDB taxonomy): Bacteria > Bacteroidota > Bacteroidia > Bacteroidales > Prolixibacteraceae > JAAFHB01. The sequence continues at coordinate 3,021,757 of CAXXIY010000001.1, forward strand.
CTGAAATTCGTGAAGGATTCTGCCGTTTTCCCAGCTAAAACTATATTCGGACGGGTGCCCCGGTGGGGGATAGGAAGCGCCAGGGAGGATGTTGGCACAACCTGCCACATTGATATACAATCCCCAGTTTTTATCTTCATTGCTTTTTGTGGTATATTTAAAAAAGTCTTCCATTACCAATTTTCATTAAAAATGCTTTTTTATTATTGAAACTAATAAGTCGCCTCCAAATGGTTTCGATATATAGTCATTGCATCCGGCTGCCAATGCTTTTTCCCGGTCGCCAATCAGCGCATAGGCCGTTTGAGCAATGATAACTACATCATTATTAAATTTTCTGATTTGCCTGGTTGCTTCATAGCCATCCATCTCCGGCATTTTAATATCCATCAGGATCAGATCGATTTCGGGGTCGTTCCGGCAGATTTCAACAGCTTCGATTCCGGTTTTAACTGTCAGGAATTTTTTACAATACTTTTTTAAACCTAGGGTAATGAGTAATTCAGAAGTTTCATCGTCCTCCGCAATCAAAATCTTGAGGTTGGAACTCTGAGAAGTTGAATCGTCTGTTATAGCTCCAACATTGTCATAATTCAGTTCCGATGGCTCGTTGTTATAGGGGAGGGTAAAATAGAAACATGAACCTTTTCCCTCCTCGCTTTCAACCCAAATTTTCCCCCCCAGCATTTCAATATATGCTTTCGAAATTGACAAACCTAATCCTGCCCCTTGAAAAGCCCTTTTATCTCCGATATCAGCCTGGATAAACCGGTCAAAAATAGCGCTCTGGCGGCCAACAGGGATTCCAATACCTGTATCCTTAACAAAAAATGTGAGTAGATTTGGTGTATATAGCGATGGTTCCTGTAGCGATGGTGCATGCGTCTCTACGGAACCCGGGAGATAACCAAATTCGATGGTCCCTTTCGGGGTGAATTTTATCGCATTTTTAATGAGATTTGTCATAATGGCATAAACTTTCTCCCGATCTGTTCTTATGATACTAAGTTTGGCCGGCAACGATTTTCTGAAGTGGAGCTGTAATCCTTGTTTATCGGCTTCTTGCTTGAAAAAGTGATAGATGAACTCAATTTGTTCATTAATATTGGTAGGAGATACAGATATTTTCATTTGTCCCGATTCAATTTTCGAAATATCAATGATATCATTAATGATATTGAGCATTCGGGCGCCGCTTTGCTCGATGATACTGATATATTCCTGTTGTTCTTCCCCGGATAGTTTAGGTTCCTTGAGTAGTCCGGCAAAGCCCAGAATACCATTCATCGGAGTTCTGATTTCATGTGACATATTGGCCAGAAAGGCTGTTTTCAATCGGTCGCCCTCTTCAGCTCGTTCTTTGGCATAAAGTAATTCCTGTTCCACCTGTTTAAGTGGGGTGATATCATAATTGACACCGACCATGCGCTGCGGTTTCCCGTTTACATCGCGGATTACCTGAGCTTTAGACTTTAGAAAATGGATTGATCCATCTGGCCAGATTACTCTGAATTCTGAATCGTAATCTTTTTCGTGCGATAAAGCGAGAATTGCTTCACTCTCTGAACGAGCCTTATCGTTGGGATGGATCCCATTTAACCATGTTTCAAAATCAGTTGACAAAATTTCCTTTTTTCTCCCATACAGGGAATACATCTGCTCATCCCATTCCAACTTGCTGTTTCCCAGATCCCAATCCCAAATTCCCACCTGTGCAGAATGTGTTGCCATCGAGATCCGTTCGTTGAGGCGAATGATCACTTCTTCTGAATTCTTGTGCTCAGTGATGTCCTGACAAGTGCCAACCGCTTTAAATGCAATTCCCTGATCGTCACAAACGATTTCCCAACGCTCCTCAATGAACTTTACAGAGCCATCGGGTGTTATGATGCGGTGTTCCATTACGTTAAAGGAGTAATTGCCAACTGAAGTCTTAAATGTTTCATCCACATTTGTGCGATCATCGGGGTGAACAAAGGTTAAAAAACCTGGGTAGGTAGGTTTAAAGTTCTTCTGATTTACTCCAAAAATCCGGTAGGTCTCGTTAGACCAGATTACAGCCATTGTCAATAAATTGGTCTCCCAACTGCCAACTTTTGCCACAGACTGCGCCTGGATTAAGCGTGCTTCACTCTCTATCAACGCTTTCTCAGCATTCTTCCGTTTATTAATGTCAACATGGGTTCCGGACATTAAAAGTGGTTTGCCATTGATATCCCATTGATGAACCTGTCCCCGGTCAAGTACCCAGATCCAATCACTATTTTTGTGCCTCATTCTTAATTCCATCTCATAGAAATTGGATTCTCCCTTAAAGTGTTTCTTCAGCAATTTATTCGAAACAATTAAGTCGCCGGGATGAATGAGTTTCATCCATGTTTTAATGGTGACAGGTGATAATTCGGCTAAGGTGTAACCAATTATTTCGGCCCAGCGGTTGTTTAGAAACAGTTCACCTGTCTGAATATTCCACTCCCATGAACCAGAATTGGTCCCTTCCAATATGGAGTCGAGCCTCCGTTTTTCATAGGAAAGAGACTCTTCTTCGCGCTTCCGATCCGTTATGTCTTTTTCGGCGCCACAATACCCTGCTAATTCACCGTTTTTATCAAACTCTGGAAATCCATTGCTTAAAAAGCAGACTTTATCCCCATTCTTATGGATCTTCCAATTCTCAAGATCCACAATTGGGCTTTTGGTTTCTTTGGCTTTTTGAAGATATGCCGAAATCCGTTCATGCTCCTCGGGAACAATCAGATCAAAAGGGCTCTTCCCGATAATCTCATTTGGGGTATATCCCAGTTTCTGTTCAGCCCTTTCAGAACAATAGCTATAATTTAAATTTTTATCTAATTCCCAAATCCAGTCTGTAGTACTTTGAATGATTGCATTGTTGCGCTCTTCACTTTTTTTAAGTGCTGTATGGGCTTTAGTTGCTTTTAGATTTTCGAGGGCAATCCCTGTTATTATTTCGATATACACTTTAATAAAATCAAGAAATTGCCCTAATTTTTCTTTTGTCCAAATAGGTGTTTTTTCTACTGCCTCCAAGTAGGATTTTTCATCAAATCCGTAAATTTTTGCCTGTTTTCTGAAGAAATCCAGGTCGGGTTTTTCGAGAAAAAACTGACCGGTAAAGAAATTTGCCAAATGTTTTCCGTCAATAATAATAGGAAAGGCATTGTCTACCAAGCCGTGGGGACACTGATAACATATGGACGGATTGGCTTCCTGGATGTGTTCAAAGATGTACTGGTCGCTTTTAATACACTCCTTTTCGGATATCGGATGTTGACGATGAAATTTTGTGCAGATATCCTGCCAAGCTACTGCAGTTAATATTTTACCCTTGTTGTCAATGATTGCAGAGGGAAAAGGATGCAACAGATTCAGTTTTTCCTGTAACCGCTGAAATAAGGAGATGTCTATTAAATCCTCTAAATTATAATCCATAGTGTCTGACATTTTCAAAGGTTCAATAATTGCGATATTTTGAATTCGAAATTACAGGTTTTACCTATGAACTTCGATGAATGTTAGATTGAGTAGCTACTAAAGTCTTGATCCTGCTTTAATATAGAAATTTCCTTTTTCTTTAAAAATAGTGTTCTATTAATGCGGTTAAAGCTTTTTTATCGAAGGGTTTAGCGATGTAATTATTGCATCCTGCCTCAATGGCTTTTTCTCGATCGCCGACCAGGGCATAAGCTGTTTGAGCGATAATGATGACATCGTTGTTGAACATTCTGATTTCCCTGGTGGCTTCATATCCGTTCATCTTCGGCATTTTAATATCCATCAGAATCAGATCCAGATCAGGATTCTTGCGGCAAACTTCAACTGCATCGCTTCCTGTTCTTGCTTTTAGGATCTCTTTTCCGAACATTTTTACCCCTATTGAGATGAGTTTTTCATTTAAATCATCATCCTCTGCAATAAGTATCTTAAGGTTTTTCACCTTTTTCTGCTCTTCATTGATCATCTCCAGTTCATTAATTTCAGTTAGTTCAGGTTCTTTATGGTGGTAAGGAATCGTAAAATAAAAAGTTGAACCTTTCTCCTCCACGCTTTCAACCCAGATTTTGCCTCCCAGCATCTGAACATAGGCTTTCGAAATTGACAATCCCAATCCGGCACCCTGAAAAGCTCTTTTATCTCCAATATCAGCCTGAACAAAACGATCAAAAACTGCCTGTTGACGGTCTTGAGGGATCCCGATGCCACTATCTTTCACATAAAATGTCAATTGCCCTGTTGGTAGAACCAAAGAATCAGGGTAATATCCAAATTCAATCGAACCTGATGGGGTAAATTTAATGGCGTTTTTAACAAGATTGGTCAAAATCGCATAAACTTTTTCTCTGTCAGTTGTAATGATGGCATGTTTAGATGGTAAGGATTTCTTAAAAAGAAGGAGTAACCCTTTATTTTCAGCCTCCTGCCGGAAGAAGTTATAGGTGTATTCGATCTGTTTGTTAATATTTGTTGGTGAAAGATAGATATTCATCTGACCCGATTCGATTTTCGAGATATCCACAATATCGTTTATGATATTGAGCATCCGATAGCCGCTCTTCTCGATGATACTGATATACTCCTGTTGTTCTTCTCCGGTTAACTTCTGCTCCTTCAGAAGTCCGGCAAACCCCAGAATACCATTCATTGGAGTTCTGATTTCATGCGACATATTGGCCAGGAATGCAGTTTTCAGGCGGTCGCCCTCTTCGGCGCGCTCCTTGGCAATGATTAGGTCTTGTTCCAATAATTTTCGGTCGGTAATATCTTGTGCGATACCGGATAAGAATGTTGGATATCCATTTTCATCAAATAGGGTTTCACCGTCCTCTGCCCAGATGTACCGGATGGTTTGATCAGGCAGAATAATCCGGAATTCCTGGGGTTTCCGTGCCAAAGATTCCGCTGAATTTAATGGCTTGAAAATGTATAAATCATCAGGATGGATCACATTTTTAATAGCATCTTCAAATAATCCCGTATAGGAATCTCTGTCAATTCCAAAAATCTGAAACATCTCATCCGACAATGTTACCTTATTTGTATTAATACTCCATTGCCAGTTCCCAAGATGGGCAACAGCCTGTGCCTTTTTCAGACCAGCCTCTGAGAGCCGGTATTTTTCCTCACTTTCACGTAAGGTCTTTTCACTCCTTTTTCTGGCTAAATTCTCTTTTTGTAAATCACCATACAGTTTCAGCGTTTCGGCATGCGTTCTGTAAAGTTCATAGGTCCGCTCTTCAACCAGCTCCTCCAACCGCTTTTTCTCATCGTGTTTTCTGGTATTGGCAGCTTTTATTTTCACCATTGCCCTAATCTGGGCTGTCAGCTCACTGGGGTCGATGGGCTTGGCCAGAAAGGCTTCTGCTCCGCAATCCAGCGCTTTAATTCGACTCTCTTTATCCCCTTTAATAGCGGTAACGAAAACTACTGGGATGTTAGATAGCTCTTTATCTGCCTTCAATTGATTGCAAACTTCAAAACCATCCATTCCAGGCATCACAATATCCAGGAGAATTACATCAGGATCTTCAGCCACAGCCAGCTCCAAGCCCCTCATGCCTGTCAATGCGGTCAGAACCAGAATGTCAGGAAACGATTCTCCGATAAGCGCCTTTATACTGATCAGATTATCCTGATTATCGTCGATGGCCAGAATTTTTATCTCTCTATTTTCCATAAAGCACGCTACTAATGGTTTTAAAGAATAATTTTTCGTCAATCGGTTTTGCAATATAAGCATCTAATCCATGAGCCAGAATAGTTTCGCGGTCGGATGTCATAGCGCTGGCAGTAAGTGCTATAATGGCGATATGGCTTAGTTTCGCATCGTTTCGGATGATTTTAAAAGCCTCAATCCCGTCCATTCCGGGTAGGGCAACGTCCATCAAGATGAGGTTTGGCTTGTATTTCTTAGCCATTTCTATCGCGGTTGGGCCATCAATTGCTTCCAAAACAATGTAATCGTTGGCGAGCATTGCTTTTACGGTGACCATATTGTCAGGATTATCTTCCACGACCAAAACTACCGGATTGCCTTCAATATTTTGCAATTTCTTCAGGGGCTTTAAGGGTTCCGGGAGCTCCTGAAATACCAAAGCATTGATCGCCTCAAGCAGATCAAGACGGTTCACTTCCCCTTTTTGAATCAACTGGTGTACATTATTGCGTTTTAAAAACCGGAGCTCCTCCTTGGTGATTTGTTTGGCAGAGAGTATTAAAACAGGAATATGAGCAGTAGGTTCTGCCTCACGTAGGGTTTTAAGTACTTCAAAACCGTCGATTACAGGCATCATCAGGTCTAAAATTATGGCATCCGGAATTGTATTTGCTATGATTTTAAGCGCTTCGCAGCCATCGTGGGCAACGAGCAAACGGAAGCCGCTTCCTTCAAGTATATCTTTTATCTGAATGATTGCAGGTTCACTGTCTTCGACCAATAATATGGTTTTTAAGGGTGGTGTGGAGGGTTGGTTTGGAGAAACGGGTTTATACGGATACTTAATACCAGTTATCGCTTCGGCATGGGGTAACCTATCTTCGGAGGCCAAACTTAACGGGAGATTTAGTGTAAAAGTGGACCCTTTTCCGGGTGTACTGCTCACTGAGATGGACCCGCCAAGTAGAATTGCATATTTCTTTGCAATGGCAAGCCCTAAACCTGTTCCGCCAAACCTGCGCGAAGTGCTCCCATCGGCTTGCCTGAATTCATCAAAGATGTGGGGCAGATGGTTCTCCGCAATCCCAATTCCGGTGTCGATCACCTCAATGATTGTGTTATGGCCCGTTTGTCTGGTAATGATCTCTACCTTTCCCTCCTCAGTGAATTTCACTGCATTACTAATGAGGTTTTGCAGAATATGGTGGCATTTATCAAAATCGCTGATAACAAAAAGATTTTTCTCTTCACCTGTATAAAACAGTTTTATTTTTTTCTGTTCTGCCTGTGGATTGATCATGGCAATCAGATCGGCAATCAGATTGCTTAAGTTAAACTTAGTTATTTCGATCTCCTCATGCCCCGCCTCGATACGCGAAATGTCGAGAATATCGTTGATCAGTGAAAGCAGGTGTTTCCCATTACGTTCTATGATTTCGAGGTAGCTATACTCTTCATCGGGAATCTTTTTATCGAGCCGTCGGTTGAGTACCCCGGAAAGGGCGATCACCGAATTTAACGGTGTTCGAAGTTCATGACTCATATTCGACAAGAAGTTCGTTTTCAGCTGACTGGCTTCATTGAGCTGTGTTTTCTGCATTTCCAGCTCTGTGTTTTGCATCAGTAATTCAGATGATTGAGAGGCCATTTCTGATTTCTGAGCTTCCAGTTCGTGGTTCTGAACTTCGAGCTGCTGCGAAAATTCTTTCATTTTGTGATAGGACAATATCCCCTCAATACGGGTGCAGAGCGTAACATGAATTCTGTCAATTAATTGTTTTGATTTGCTGTGATACTGGTTGACACTTGCAAGTGATATTATGGCAACAACTTCATTGTCAGCAAGAATTGGAATAGTTATGATCTCACGTGGGATGAAACTCCCACTCACGGTATGAAATATAAAACGGGTTTCTTTTGCTATCTCTTTAAGATGTTGAATCTTTTGCGAGACAAGCGCTGACCCAAATTCACCTTCCAGGGTTGATGCATCGAACGATTGTCTGGCTTTGTCATCCATCCCAATCGATTCGAAATGTACAAAAGTTGTTTTGTCATCACTCAGCAGATAAATGGCGGCCATTTGAGAACCCGTATGTTCCGCAAGCGCATTCAGGGTGGACTGAAAGAATCTTTTTGGATCATATTCCCTGAGCATCAATGCGGCAAGATCCGATACCCGGTTGTTAAGTTCCGTATTTTCATTGATTCCGTCTATCATCGAATTAAATGAATCAGATAAAAGGCCAAATTCATTTTGAGACTGATAAATGCATCGGGCATTCCTCTCTCCGTTTTTAAACCGTATAGCGGTATTTGTCAAAAGCCCAACCGGTTGTCGGATACTATGAATTAGGAAATAAGCGATCAGGATGGATAACAAAATGATCACGAAGACCAATAAAATCAGTTGTTTATTCAGTGAATTTCTGAATTTCTGAGAGTTGGTGAGTAATGTTACAGCTTTGTCTTTCGCGAACAGGTCAATTTTATCAATTGTAGTCATCAGTTGATTCAAATGAACATCTGCTGAGTTCTCTTTGCAGACCAACCTCCAACTGACATAAGCTTTGTTGGCCTCTTCAATATCAGTATGCGGCCCTAAATATTGGTCATTTAGAATCTTGAATTGTTCCTGAACATTATCCTCAGCTAATTTGATGGAAACAGTTGCCTCCTGTTTTTCCTGACCATTCTTTGCCAGCATCAAATTCAATTGGCCCAATCTAAGGGTCATGATATCGGATTCAAGGGTGCCGATTGCGCTCCGGACCTTGAGCGGGTGGTTGAATAGCATCTCTGTCTGGAGGTTGATCCGGGAAGTATGCTGGTAAGCGACTACTGCCAGAATCATGACAAGCAGTATCATAGCTGTAAAACCAGCCATCAGCTGAATATCGATTCTAAGATTTTTCATATTGTTAATTTGTCCGTTTTGATCTGTATCCCTTTTCCAGTATAATTAGCGCATCATTTTTTGAAATATGGCCGATTGTGGATATACTTCCCGAAAATTATTCCTTTTTAAAATTTCCCTTTCTGCTTCACCCGTAATCAGATAGCCTCCATATGCGAGACTGTCGGTTGTTTTGTCGAGAATTTTTTTCTGATATTCCGGTTTATAGTAAAATAGGAGATTTGCGCAAACCACCAGATCGAAATCTCCAAAAATACTTGCAGGTGGACAGCATAATTGTTCATTAAATAAATCGAATACCGAGAAGTCGATATTATTTTTCAGCTCTTGTTTTACAGCATAGATGTTACCCATTCGAATAAACCACTGGTTTACCCGTTTTAAGTTTAGGTTATTGATGGCAACAGCTGAGTATTGGCCCCTTTGTGCCTGGTTTACCTGTGATTCACATTGATCAGTAGCAAAGATGCGAAAATTATTCTTATTTGCATCATCATTTTTTAGTTCCTCAAGCAAAATGGCCAAACTATACGTTTCCTGTCCTGCGGCACAGGCTGCACTCCAGACACGGATCTCTTTTTGTTTGGAGTCCCCTTTTTTTGATATAACCGATGGAAGGATGATACGTTCCAGTACAGAAAATGTGAGTGGGTTACGGAAGAATTCGCTATAGTTGTTATTCAAGGAGTTAATAATAATTTTCCTTTCGTCGCTCTTTTGTTCCAGAATTGTGAAATATGCTTCGGGAGTAACACAGCAGGTCTCTTCGATCCTTTTCTGAAAAGCTTTTTCCAGATAGGAATCATCAAACATGGACAGGTTTACTTCCTGTCTATCTGTCAGAATATCAATTGCTTTCTTATAAGTGTGTCGCATTCCTGGCTGATTTGTATATAATGGTCGGACAGAACATCCGAATGGGTACATCACCTAAAGTGAATAAGAGCTCACCAGGAATTTCATTGAATTTTATTCCTGACCATAAGCGCCTCATTTGCTTCTTTCAGATCGATCTCGAGCTTTTTGGCTTTGGTAATATCGGAAAATGTGATCACCAGACCATCGATGTGATCTTCGACGGTACGATAGGGCATAATCCTTACATTAAACCACCTGTCATCGAAAGTTGAGATCTCCTTTTCGACGGGAGATAAGGTTTTAAGGACCTTCCAGGCATGGTTTTCGATTTCGGGGTATTGCATATTACTGACCAGGTCGGTAAATGGCCTTCCAATATCGGTGTTGCGCAATTTAAAAATGTTGGTTATTGAGTCGGTAAATCTGCGGATATTTAACTTCTTATCAAGAAAAAGTGTGGCAATTTGTGTACTGTTGAGGAGATTTTTCATGTCGCTGTCCGCCTTAATAAAGTCGCTTACCTTGCTTTGCAGTTCAGCATTCACTGTTTGTAATTCTTCATTCAGGCTTTGCATTTCCTCCTTTGATGTGGTTAGCTCCTCGTTTGTCGATTGCAACTCTTCATTTGTCGACTGTAACTCTTCGTTGGTTGATTTCAGTTCTTCCTGTGAGGTCTGCATCTCTTCGCGCGTGCTTTGCAAGTCTTCATAACTACGTTGAAGTTCGGTTTCCAGCTCTTTATATCTTGAATTTGCATTCCTTTTCCTGGTTTTCGGGAGTAGGTTGTCATCAGGTAACGAGGTTAACTCGTAGAACACCACCATTACCATACCTCGCAGGGAATCCGGCTTTTCGATGCGCTGAACAGTAACATCCAACAGATAGGTTTCTGCGCCATATCCAACTTTAATATTGCGAACGACCACCGACTCGAAGCTTTGCAGCGCTTTACGAAAAGAGCCTGGCAACGCTTCGCGAAGCCCTTCGCGTGCCATTGCAAATATGTTCCAGTTAGCCTTACCGGCGATCGGTTCAAGGTATTTACCGGTTCTGCCACTGATATAAAGGATTTCACCTTTGTCGTTGACCAATACACTGGCCGGGGCAAATCGTTGGAGCAATAACTGATCGGCCAGGAACTGTAGGTTTTCAACGATCTTAGTTTGTGTTTTGCTTTCATCCTTTATTCCACCATTACGATGAAAGGCGCTTGGAAAATCAACTAGTTCATTTTTCAACGGGGTAACAGTGCGCCTGAAAATTTTCAATTTACTATCCAGTTCTTCAAATCCTTCAGTCTGTCCTCCAAGAGATTCTGCCGTACCAAGCACCATTATCCCATGCGGATTGAGACTGTAATTAAATAGCGCCATTAGTTTTTTTTGCAGCGGTGGTTCCATGTAAATAAGCATATTGCGGCATGTAAGCAGGTCGAGGCGGGTAAAGGGAGGGTCTTTGATCACGTTTTGTGGTGCAAAGACCACCATTTCACGAATTGCAATTTTCACCCGGAAATATTCCCCTTCCACCACGAAAAACCGGTGAAGACGTTCGGGTGATACATCGGTGGCAATGTTTTTGGAGAAGTACCCTTTCCGGGCAATCTCAATCGAATCCTGGTCCAGATCGGTTGCAAATATTTGTAATGTCAGGTTCTTATGTTTTTTATATCTATCCATTGCCTCTTTAAAAACGATTGCCAATGAATAGGCTTCTTCACCTGTTGAGCAGCCGGTTACCCAGGCACGCAAAATATGGCCATTGGGCATATCATCAAATATTGCCGGGAGTATATCATCTCTTAGTTTGTCCCAGACAGCACTGTCGCGGAAGAAACTGGTCACGCCTATGAGTAATTCTTTAAAAAGGACCTCCACCTCTTTGGAATTTTCCTGTAAATATCGGACGTAATACTGGATTTTATCTATCTGATGTATCCCTTTACGCCTTTCAATGCGGCGAAATAGGGTGTTCTTTTTGTAGGCTGAGAAGTCATGTCCCGAATGTTCACGGAGCAGAATAATGATTTTGTCGAGATTACTCTTGTTTTTACTATCAATCTCGGCATCAGGTTTTGCAACCGGTATAAACTTCAAACAGGCAATCAGTCTGTCGGGCAACTCTTCTACAGGAGCGACAACATCTGCAATTACAGCTTCAGTAGCGCAACGGGGCATCGAGTCGAATTTGGCAGAGGTAGGGGACTGAACCAGGACGATACCGTTTTGTTCTTTGATGGCTTTTACCCCCAAACTACCATCAGAACCCATTCCAGAAAGGATGATACCAATACTTTTCTCCCGTCTGTTGTCGGCTAAGGAGCGAAAGAAGATATCAATGGGCAACCGCAAGCCATGAGCTTCAATTGGCTCGAACAGGTGGAGGGCATTATTGAGCAACGACATGCTTTTGTTGGGTGGGATCACATATACGCAGTTTGGTTTCACCCTTAGCCTGTCGACGGCCTGAATAACCTCCATCGAAGTTATCCTTTGAAGAAGTTGAGGCATAATTCCAATGCGGTTTGGATCAAGATGCTGTATCACAATAAATGCCATGCCGTTATCTTTCGGCATATGGTAAAAAAATTGTTCCAGCGCTTCAAGTCCTCTGGCTGAGGCGCCAATGCCTACAACCGGAAACCGGTTTTTAATTTTTTGGTCAGTTTTTCCCCCCTGAGCGGCTTCTTCAGTTTCCGTCTTTTTGGCATTCATATGATGGGAATATTGGATTTCAAACAGGATTATTTATTTCTCCGAAAAGTAACAAAAATATCAATTCCTCATTTGTCTCCTACGGGCAGGGTAAAACTAAAAATGGTTCCTTTACCTTCTTTGCTCTCTATCTGAATTTTTCCGCCATGTCTTTCTATAAAATCCTTGCATAAAATCAGTCCAAGACCTGTGCTACTTTCCCCTTCGGTTCCTATTCGATTGGTGGCGATATCCAGCCTGAAAAGGTGATCAATTCTGGTTTGATCCATACCAATACCAGTATCCCTGATAGAAATTTGAACCAGATTTTTGGAGAGTGGTTTTGCCATAATTGTAATCTCTCCACCTCTGGGAGTAAACTTTACGGCATTGGAGACCAAATTGCGAATGATGGAATCGAGCATATTTCCATCTGCACAAACATTCAGATCCTCTGAAATATCGATGCTAATTGTAATCTTCTTCTCCTTAGCGGCAGCGAAAATCATTTCCAAAATATCGTCGATTTTGTTTCTCAACAAATAATTGGCAGGAATAAAAGAGATTAATCCCCTTTGCATGCGTGACCACTCCAAAAGATTACCCAACAAACTGTGTAGATTGGCGGCCGATTCTTTCATTAGGTTGGCAATCTTTTTGATCTCCTCAAGAGGCATTTGGTGTAATTCCTCCGACATCAACTGAGTCAATCCTAAGAATCCATTAAATGGTCCGCTAAGGTCATGGGAAATAATGGAGTAGAATTTGTCTTTTTCGGCATTGACTCGCTGTAGCTCCTCATTTTTATTTTTTAATTCTCTCTCTGCAAGTACCCGCTCATTAATATCTATCGCTGCTATAAGACATTGTTCCCTGTTTTCATCAACAATGCCTGAAAGATGTAAATAAACTGGCCCATGATTATTACATGTGAGGGCTACCTCACATGCTCCCTGTTCTAGCCCGGTAAAAAGTGATTCGATCCATTTGTTAAAGATGGCACGGGTTGCATCGGAAACAAAAAGGTTAAACCGGCTGTTGATTAAATGGGAACGCTCTTTGCCAAGAAGTTTTGATCCATATAAATTTAGCTCAATGATATCACCTGCTTTGGAAAGTGTAAAATACCCTGCCGGCGAAAAATCGTAAAGTTGAGTATACCTCTCAGCTGCAATTTCTACCTGTTCTTTTGCAAGTGTGAGCTCCCTATTCTGTAATTCCAGCTCTAACTGGTGCACCTCCAGCTCATAAATCAATTGTACAGTTTTTTCAATCGGCAGGTAATCTCCCGGATGACTAATGCTTCTGTCAGTAAGTAAATCCATGGCAGACGGAAACTTTTGATACAACGCTTCTGCTTTTTTGCGAAGAATGGCCTTGTTTGGAAGTCCACCTGAATTAGCACTGCGTAATTGTTCCTCTGTTAATGGTGTGGAAAACTTAAGGTTTTTACGATCCATAGGTAAGGGATATTAAAATTATCTCCTTTCTTAGTATAAAGTTATCACCGAAAGTTATAAATAAAATTGAAGATGTGGGTCACTCTTTTTCAAAAAGTGATTTATCTGCCCCACATATCGGGCAAACCCAGTCATCGGGAAGCTCAAGGAAAGAGGTTCCTGGAATAATTCCGGAGATGGGATCACCCTTTGCTTCTTCATATTCATAATGGCACAATTGACATTGCCAGACATCAGCGTTCGGCTGATTATCATTCAATAAAGCTTCTACATTTGCTTTCTCGATATAGGTCGGTGCATTTTTAGGGGAATACCCTTTTAATACTTCCCGGTAATAGCTGTAAGTGAGTGACTTAATTTTTTCGTCGATTAATCCGTTATCGATCACCTCGCCAATAAAGATCACATGTGTGCCAACTTCATAACTCTGTGTAACCTTACACTCAAACCACGCTACCGACGAGTCTGTAACAATCGGGATTCCCGATTTTCCGCTAAAATAATGAACACCCTCGAATTTATCTGTATCCCGGCCGCTTTTATAACCAAAATTCCCGATTAACGAAGGACTTGCTTTTTCGCTTAAAACCGAAAAGCCGAATAGACCGCTCTCTTTGATTAAGCTAGTTGTGTAATTATCCTTATTACAGCTGATTGCAAACTGTGGTGGAGTAGCGGTCACCTGAAAAAGTGTATTGGCAATATATCCCCCTTTTTTGTTTCCATACTGTGTTGAAACGATATACAACCCATAACTGATTTTGAAGTAAGACTCTATATTCATTTGTTTATAATTTAATTGATTATTAGTACTTAAAAATGTAAAAATATCGAAAATAGCATCAGGAAATAAAAGAAAGGTAAAAATAATTTTTCCGTGCCCTTGCTTAGAGTTTTTCTTATTTAGATGTATTCTAAATAAGGATAGTTTTAATTCTAACCATCAAGATTTCATGAATTGCTACAAAAAAAGGAGGGAAACAAAATTAAATATGATTGCATTTACAAAGTTATCTGCTTTGAGTTTGGAGTTTAATATCCACCGAACTAGCCGGCAGAAAATGTATAAGTTATCTAATAGCTGGATTACAGGTATTCTTATTACGAATTCCTTTTAAATAGTAACAGCTTCATTATAAAAATATTACAACATTAACTTTTGTTTTTTTGTGTCACCTTAGGTGTACAGGCGACGGAGAAATCTTCCCAATTGTATTTACTTTTCGAATTTGTGCAGATCGATCGTCACAATATTTGACAGTTATGCTTTCCCCGAGTCTTCAGCGTATGTTGCAGGCGACTAATTCATTTGGTGTTATGGGTTATGCGAAAAAAGCCTGGCCGAAAATGAAAGAAATGATGAAGCAGTTGGATGACTCCCATGAAAAGTTGGAATCTGAAATGTTCAAACCATGGCTCCAGAATGTGGTTAACAAAGATAAAAAAAGTAGCTGGCAACTTTTAAGGACTATTCTTCCTTCCGGAAGTGAAACCTGCGGAACTCATCTCACAGTTAATAGGAATAAAGATGCAGCTCCACTTGCATGATTCATGGCAGGCGCTGATATGGATATGAAGACTTCCCTTGCGGTTAAAGCGGGTTTAAAAACCAGAATGTGGAGAGAAGTGAAAGAAGCTATGCTCCAGATGATGGTTCGGTAACACTGGAAATTCACGGGAGTTAAGAATATATATTTATGTATTAAATTATATACGATGACCTATTTAAATAGTATATTTACCAATTATTTAACGGTCTGATTGTTTAACTTAAATCATAAATATATGTTATTAATTATTGTTGGAATTGTGATAATCGTTTTCGGTTTTACCCTTGCCAAAACCGAATCGCCTGTTCAGGAATATACAGGAATCATCAGGATAATTGGATTTCTGATTTTTATTGTAGGTTTAGGTTTGTCTGCTGTTAAACAGATTGAACCTGGCGATGTTGGTGTTCAGAAATTATTTGGCAAAGTGAATAATACGATTCTTGAGAGTGGTCTTAATGTGATTAACCCATTGGTTGAGGTGGTTACTTTTGATGTGCGCACGCAGAATTATACGATGTCGGGTGTTCATGACGAAGGGGATAAGTCGGGGGACGATGCCATACGTGTATTATCAGCTGACGGACTTGAGGTAATTATCGACCTGACGGTATTGTATAAAGTGATTCCCCTTGAGGCTCCACGTATTTTGAGGCAGATAGGAACCGATTACCGGAATACAATCGTTCGGCCCATCTGCAGAACTAAGATTCGCGACAATGCGGTTTATTATGATGCCGTTGCCCTCTATTCGACCAAACGTGATGAATTTCAATCGAGAATCTTTAAAACGATTGAAGATGATTTTAAGAGCAGGGGGTTGATTCTGGAACAGCTTTTGGTGCGGAACATTACCCTTCCTACTTCGGTTAAAGCTGCCATCGAATCGAAAATCAATGCGGAACAGGAGGCTCAGAAGATGACTTTTGTACTCCAGAAGGAGAAACAGGAGGCCGAAAGGAAGAGGGTAGAGGCGCAGGGGATCGCTGATTATCAGAAGATATTGAGTACCGGACTTAGCGATAAACAGTTGCAATATGAAATGATTAAAGCAATAGCAACCTCTCCCAATGCCAAACTGATCATTATGGATAGTAAAAAAGGTTCGCCCATAATTGTGGACGGGAAATAATTATTCCCAGTTACATTTAGCCCTGACAGGTTCTAAAAACCCTGTGGGGGCTTTGTCAACCATTACTTTATTTTAATTGTTTCGATGGCATGGTGCCCTAATTGCAGTTTTATCTGCTTACCTGTTATCTGAAGTGGCTTCTGCCCGGTTTCGATCAGATTTGTAAGTTGGGCATGTGCAATGTTTTGAAAACTTTCGAAGGTGACCGGTTGATCCTTCCCCACCATTTCAACAATCCGGATAACGGCTTCATCGCCATTCTCTGCTTTTTTAATCGTCGAAATCATAACATCCTCCTGATCTGTTTTAAAGAAACTCATCGATTCGGGAAGTAGCACCTTTTGGAACTTAAGATGTCCCTTCACAGCCATCAGTTTTTCATTGGCTTGCCGTCCAAATAGCGCTCCGTTTTTCCAACCTGGCAGGTGCGATGTCATTGAGAAAGTGAAGAAATGGTTTCCTGTTTGCAGATATTCATTTCCTTCGCCATGGCAGCTTTTTCGTGAAGCGAGTAAAACGGGTTGCAAAATCTGATTCGTCACTGGTTGGTCGGTGGGATCGATCCAGTCGGCTACAACGACAGTAGAACTCAATGTTACACCGAAAGCAGCATTACTTGAACTGATCCAGTTGGCAATCCCCCGGGGATGAATATTTTTACACAATGTGTTATATCGTTCTCCGGCAGCGCCTTCCATCTCATTTTTGCCCACCTCGACTACTCCAAACGGCACTTCATAGGCAACCTGCCCATCTGTCATATTTAACGGAAGCGCCATGCGGAATTCACGGTAAAGAACTCCTTCCCAATTGAGTAGTCCCGTTTCAAAGTCGATCTTTTTTTGCCTGTGGTAGAGTTTGATTCGTTGTTCCACAACTGCATCTCGGATCTGCTGACGATATTTATAACAGGTGTAAACAGGACCTTGCTCTTCAATTTCCCATTTTGTGGGGTAATTGCCCGTTTTATCAAATCCCATCATATCTGGTTTCTGAATATCTGAGAACTCACCTGCTCCGTTACCTTTTGAGTGCATGGTAAAAATCTCGCCGGCCTTAAATTTCTTTGAGTCAATCAACTCCTTGCCAAGCTCCTTGTCAAAAATGGAAGAGAGTCCTCCATTGGCAAAAGTGAGCTTGTAAAATTTGTTTTCTGTCTGATATTTAAATTGTTGATTATTTTCTATCGGCTTTTTTGGTGATGGATGGATATAAAAAGTCCGGTAACCGATGGACGGGATATTTTCTGCAGTAAAGTGAAGCGACGCTGATTGGATCGATCCGTCATCGAAATATTGCAAATCATTCAGTTGGCAACTGACCGGTTTCCCATCCATGTCTGACAAATCCAGAGCGAACGTTTTCCCTTTTTCAAAATTCAGCGGAAGGATCACCTGATCGGTTCGCTGTTGATTCATACTGTTGAAAACCACAAGTGATTCCCCTTTTTTTTGGTCCGTTTGTATTTTGGCGGTTAGTTCGTTCAAACTTTTTTCTACTATTTTTTCTGCCTCGTCTTTTGCAAATTCATATTTCGAAAGGAAATAGTCGTCGGTGATGTCACCGTGTTTACCTCCCCAACCGTGATCGGGATAAATTTTGGCTTCCCATGCTTTCTTCAGTTGATTCACAGGATAGTTCAGGAATGAATTGTCGATCAGGGCATTGATGGTTGCAAATTTTTCCGCTACAGGCAATAAAATATCGGCCTGTCGGCTGGCGTTCAGCGCTTTTTGGTGTGATGGACCATGGATATAGAGCCATACAGCAGGACGTTCACCTTTTACTGATGGAAGTTGAGGTTTTTGGCTGGTCAGCGCTTCGAAAAATTCGGGCGTAGATGCCACCTTAAACAGGGGTAGTTTTACAGGTGTAACTATCCCGCTTTCATTCCGAAGTTCATGAATATTCCCCCAGCTTTTTATCAGTTGATTGTAATCCTTGGATGGACTCATGTCCCAGTCAGAGAGAATCGGTATTACAGGTGAAACGGTTTTGGCAGTATATATTTTTTGCCAGTCCAAAGATGTAGTGGCAATAAACTGGACAGCATCCGGAAAACTCTTCTGTAGCGACTGGAAAGAATCCCCATAATGGCCCGGAGAAAAGGTGGTCACATATGATCCGTCGGGACTGTACCAATTGAAAATTCCTCTTTTAAACCGGCTGATCATCATGTATTTAGTTCCAGATTTCCGCATTATCTGGGCCATCTGCAAGGTACGACCCGGAACATCTTCATTCCAGTAAACCGTGGCATTGTAATTAAATTCATCTTTCAGCCATTTTGCTCCGAAGTAGAACTGCCGGGCCAGCGACTCTCCCGAATACATCTCTTCGTAAGGCTGTATAAAGGTTGATCCGCAAGAGATTCTGCCATCGGTCAGCATTTGTCCGATGATTGCTTTTTTATCAGGATGACGTTCGATATATTCCCTGATCATAAGTGCATCTTCAACATCAAAACGGTAATGTTTGTCTTTTTCAGCCATTTTAATCAAAGGGGTAAGCAGCATGGTATCGCGCTCGATAACACATTTTTCCGGAGCATCCATCCATGCGATGTCCTGATGACTTGAATTCATCAGAAAAATTTCCCCTTTACCAAGGATCGAATTCGACAGGTTAAGTAAACTTGATACTGTTTTGGGTTTGTAGGTCCGCTTTGCCTCAAGTATAACCTTGTTCCCCTTTGTCGTACACTCGTTTGTCAGGAGGGACTTGTTGAGTAGCCGCGTGGTTTTAATCTCCTCGCCAAGAGTGCCTGGTGCAAAAATTTCACCACAGGAATCTGACAGCATAAATGGTTTGTTCCTGGCCGAAAGGGGCAAAGTGAAGCGGGCTTCAGATTTTGCTTCCCCCTGCTCCATCCTGATCTTGTTTGTTTTACCTGAAGCAGAAATATTTAGCGTGCTTCCGGCTATATAAGACGGACCTTGTGCCAAACACATCAGATGACCATCTTTTTGTTCAATTACAAGATTCATTTCTAATTCCTGCAGAACAGAATTTTGCAGGTAGACCACTGCATCAGCAGCCTGAAAGACAATTACCCAACTGTTATTGTTATTTGCCCGACCTCTAATTCCAATTTTTTGCGCGCACCCTTTTTTAAGCCAGGCCGATGGCGCATTTAACATCATATAACCATGTGCATCGCCGTGTTGGTCGGTTTCTACGGTAACAAACGAAAGTTGGCCTCCATCTGCTGAAGATATTTCCCAGTTTTTAGTGGTGGATGTCGGTATCTCAAATCGTTTAATCCCATTTATAGATACATCGAAAATGTTTTGATCGGAAGTCAGGTCAATTGCTGCAATCCAAAGAAAAGCTGCACCTTCCTGTTTAAACGTTTCCGGAAGCGTTTGGGTTTCCCATTCAATACCGGATTTTCCATCGGTACATCTGGTAATCATTCCGTCCGTCACATCGTTTCGGAAAGTGTGATACGAAAAGGTGGTCTCACCCGAATTTTTTTGAAATCCCTCCAGGTAACTCTTTGATTTTTGTGCCAATTCGAATAAATCCTTTTTAGGATCATTAATCGCTAACAACTGATTCTGTGCCAGGAATAGAATCAAGTAAATTATGAATGATTTGGATCCGTTCATGTTAATATACTTTAGTTTTTTCAAGTTTAAAATCATCTCTAATTTCAATATGGATAAGTTAGGTGTTTAGTGGTACCAAGCGAAATTAGGAGTTTATTTTTACCTTTCAAGCTGTTGATAAATATTATCCGGGAAAAATATTGTTTAACAAAATTGAAATTAAAATACACAAAATAATTAATAATCAGTATAAATAGTGGCTGAAATGTTAGGTATTGAAGTTAAACATTAGTTTTGTGTGACTAATTACCAAACACACTTTCGCCATGCCTCAACACATCAGACGACTAATCGTTGTTTTTGCTGCATTTCTGGTACTCTTTCTGGTCCTGCGACAACTCTTAAAACCGGACTCATTTGGTGAGTTGGGTCATTATCGTGCAAAAGCAATTCCAGAGAATGCAATGAGGAAAATGCAATATGCAATTGCTGACAGCTGTACGAGGTGTCACAAGGATATTCGTGCCGAAAAGGATCTAGGATTTCATAAGCAACTGAAGTGTGAGGTATGCCATGGACCAGGGTTGAAGCATACACTTTATGCCGATAAGTTTAAGGATGGGGAATTACCCGATTCATTGAAGCTATACAAACCAATCCAAAGGAAAGATTGTGCCATCTGTCATCAAATCAATGCAGCACGCATTAAGATTCAATTCGATACGATAAATAATTCGATGATTCATCAGATTGATGCAATGACCCACAATACGGGTGATCCAACTACAAAAGAATTGTTTAAGTGTATTGACTGTCATAATCCTCATCAGCCATAGAATGACCCCCGGTTTTTCGGAACAAGTTGCATAAGGCCTTAAAAAAAAATTATTCACTTATGAAAAAAGAGAAGAGTAAACTCAGCAGAAGAGCTTTCTTCAGAGCCGGAACGGCTCTTGCCGGAGGAGTAGCGATTACGTCGGTTCTTGCACCTTATGATGGTTTGCTGTTTGCAGCTGAGGCACCCAATGCCAAAGGAATATGGTATGGTATAGGAATCGATATCAACAGATGTATCGGTTGTGGAAAATGTGCCAATGCCTGTAAACTGGAGAACAATGTGCCTCAGGCTCCGTTTTATTTCCGTTCGTGGGTAGAGCAGTACACCATTAAAAATGATGGTTCAATTGTTGTGGAATCTCCAAACGGAGGGATCGACGGATTCCAGCAAACAGTACCTGATAAGGATATCTTCAAATCATTCTTTGTTCCAAAAATGTGCAACCATTGTGCAAAATCACCATGCACCCAGGTGTGTCCAGTCGGGGCTACATTCGAAACAGCGGAGGGAATTGTACTTGTGGATGAAAAATATTGCATTGGTTGCCGGTATTGTGTACAGGCATGTCCATATGGTTGCCGTTATATTCACCCGGATAAAGGGACAGTTGACAAATGCACCTTGTGTTTTCATCGTCTGAAAAAGGGATTAAAACCTGCATGTTTTGAAATTTGCCCTACAAAAGCACGAATTTTTGGAGATCTAAATGATCCCGGAAGCGAGCTTAATTACTTCCTGAAAAATCACACCTGCATGGTGATTAAACCCAATTTGAATACCGGATCAAAATTATTCTATAACGCTTTAAGTTCGGAGGTAAGATAATATGGAACAACATCTTCAAGATCTGTACGAAGTTCTTTCCAAGGTTGACGGATATGTCTATCCAAACGAGATTGAACTCAACTGGAGTATTCTGATTGTCCTTTATCCTTTTATTACCGGATTGGTCGCCGGGGCTTTTATCCTTGCCTCACTGGAGCGGATATTTAAGATAAGGATACTCAAACCAACTTATGTCATTGCCTTACTGACTGCGTTTTCGTTTATGCTTGTCGCCACCATGCCGCTTGTAAGCCACCTTGGAAAACCAATGAGGGCCTATGAAATCATGATAACTCCCCATTCAAGCTCGGCAATGGCGATTTTTGGCTTTGTCTACTTATGGTATCTCATGGTGGTATTGTTTCTGGAGATATGGTTTGATTACCGGCGCGACATGGTCATCTGGGCAAATGAAACCAGCGGGATTAAACGATTTCTTTATAAAGTTCTTTCACTGTGGACAACCGATATTTCACCCAAATCGGTGGCGCTCGATAACCGGATAGGTTATATTGTCACTGTTATTGGTGTGCCATCTGCATTTTTGCTACATGGATATGTCGGATTTATTTTTGGGTCGATCAAGGCAAATCCCTGGTGGTCAACTGTTCTGATGCCTGTTATTTTTCTGTTTTCTGCTATGGTGTCAGGAATTGCATTGGTCATGGGGTTCTATATTGTTTTATCTAAAATCCGTAAGCAGTTGATCGATATGAACTGTCTCGACACAATTGCAAAGTACCTGTTCTATATTCTGATCATCGACTTCACACTTGAGGGGTTGGATCAGATTCACCGGATTTATGTGGCGGAAGAGTCGTTTGAAGCTTTGCATAAGCTGGTGTTTGGACAACTTTTTTATACCCTCTTTATTGTTCAGGGATTTTTTGGGACTATCATCCCGTTACTCACACTGGGTACTTTTCAGTTTTTCAAACCTAAAGAAAGTATAAGAAAGGTCATTTACCTCGTTTTTTCTGTGTTAATTCTGGTTGGAATCTTCTTCATGCGGTGGAATGTGGTTATTGGCGGACAATTATTCTCTAAAAGTTTTTACGGTTATACCACCTATAAAGTTGGAATGATTGGAGCCGAGGGTTATTTAATGGCTGCCATCTGGCTAATTGTTCCTTTTATCATTCTTTCATTCCTGATCTGGTTGTTGCCACCATGGAAGAAGATCGAAGAAGCGCATGATTGATAGGAGGATACGATAATGAAACAATCAGCCAATGGGATTTAGATCAGATATTGAACCGCCTGACTGTAGATTTTGATTATTTTACCAGCTGGCCCTGCCTATGTACATCACAGATTGTGAATTACAACGAATCAATCTCTTCCATCGGGTTCTCCTCAAAAACGGGTGGTTCATCGGTAAATCTGAGGTTTGTGAAATATTCCCCAAATTTTTGCCGGGGCTCTGCCTTCATTACCGTTGAGCCCTGATAGGTGAAACTGAAATCTCCGGCAGCTATTCTTTCTTCCTTAATGTTGCTCTTCATTGGATAATGGAGCCGGGCTACATCGTTGATTCGGAGTTGTCCGAAATTCAGAAACCCATCTTTTAATTCAGGTTTTATACTCCGGTTGTTAACAAACGCTTTAGTATCTGAGATCTTCAGATATTCAGGTAAATGCACCCTGATATTCCGTTCCTCATGTACTTTCAGGGTCAATATTCCCGTTGATCCCTCTGTCATGATAATTTCGGCACATTTGTGTTTGCGGTGAATGTGGAGATTGATGTTGAAATCAGTCCCATTATCTGATACTGCATACTTCCACACATCATATAAGGCGCGGGCTCCTGCTGCATTACAACATTGCTGGTTGGCGTTGGCAAAGGGAGAATCATCCGACATGGCTGTTACGCCACCCCATCCTGCAAATCCACCTTTGATCAAATCACTGATTTCATCGCTTTTCAGGATGGGTTCATAACCCAGTACGTGCGTTTTCTGATTGGTAAGTCTGAACCAAGAGCTATCGGTTATCTGAAACGCAAGGAGGTGATTTTTTGCAAACCGTTCCACATCGTTCCAATACGAATGATCTTTTAGCTCTGCCAGCAATATGGCTGCTTCAAGCATATCGGTCAGGCAACAGGTTTCTGCAAGTTTGGATCTGTTGTGTTCCGGATTATTGATCTGTTCAGGAAACCAACCCGATTCGGTCCCCAGTTTTTTGGCTTTGAGGTAAAGTTCTTCAGCTAATTGGATATCATTTTTTGAACCTGTTGACTTCGCACGAAGGAGCAAGGCAGTAATCAGTCGGCTTTGACTATGGAAATGGCCAAGCTCAAACATTCCTGTTACACCATTATTGTCATTTAAAGTCCATTTAATTAAGGCAGAAGCAAGTTTTAATGCCGGTTCATAGCCTGTTGCCCGGTAAAATCGCATCAATGGCATTGTTACCGAGGTATAAAAAATAGATGGACGGTGCATTTTGTCATTTGATGGCTTTGACCACCCATGAGCTAAAGTGAAAAAGTCGCCGGGAAAATCGGCATGCCCGTCATCGTAAAATCGCGCAAGTTTAAAAATGCCGTCAATGTTTTTTTCAGCAAGTGTTTTGTAATATTCGTTTTTAGTGGATAGGTAGAGGCTTGTCAGTGCCAGTAACGTCCCTTGCTGAAGCCAGGCCGGCCTGGTGTGGGGGACAGGAATGGTCCACGGTTCAGCCGGACACCAGGATAAACCATCAGGGGCAATAAGACTGATCAGGGTGGTCTGTTTTATGTGATCATCGGGTAAACTAATGCTGGAACCCAGCATATGTCTAATCAGCACCAGTGCATCAACCGTTCTCCCCAGGCCATCGCCATATGACCAGATTTGATGACCCGCACTTAGCGGGCTCCGGTTAAACTCAGTGTAAAAATAGGGGATCTGCCCCCTCGATTTATCACAAAACCTGTCTAAACAATTTACCGACTGTCGTGCATATTCGGTTATGCTTTTGAGAAACAGGTTGGTCTCTTTTGTTTTCTTTCCAAATAAAGTGTTCCTCAGGCTTGACCCGGCTATACCCAATGCGGAAACGGAGGCGAACTTTCTTCTGTTCATGGTACCTATCAGTTAGTGATTTTCATTCCTTTCCAAAGGTATTAAATTTAATTCTCAAAACATAAAAAGAGTTTGGGGCAAGGAGTTGATTAACAGTTTTCCCCTTTAATGTGAGCTCGTACTCAACCGGAATTACTAGGGTGGGCTGGTCCAGGGAATTGAATGCTGTCAGATCGTCATTTTTCAAAACATTCAGCTTTGCTTTGGCGAACGGCATTTTTGCGCCTTCCAGAACAACTTTCACCTGTTGAGCTTGTTGGGACGTATTGACAAGTTTGAGGATGATTTCATTCTTAGGTTCATCCAACGCTGCCGAACCATACAGCCCGTTATCTCCGGTAAGCGGCTTGTTTTCGAGTAGCATGGGCAAAACCTGAGTCCCTTTATTGTTGGAATACAATTTCTGAACGTAATAATTTACTGTGCCATATGATCGGAGGTTATCAAACCAGATCAAATCGGGTGTCCATTGCCATCCATCGATGTGAGCGAAAAGCGGGGCATACGAGCAAAGCAGAACTACCTCTGCATTCCGCTCCAGTCCAGTCATAAAAGCGGCTTCGGAGAGTGCGCATTTCCAGTTGTTATGTGTTTCTGGAGTCCCGGTTTTTATCCCATGTGCGGCATATTCTCCGGCAAAAATTTTGTAGCCTTTTCTGTTGTATTGGTCATATCGTGTTGCACTTTTCAGAAACCAGTCGGGATTGGCATAATAGTGTTCATCTACAATCTGGGCATTGAGCTTCTTTAGTTCTGTTGAGGCAAAATCGAAATTCTTTCCTGAAGGGGAGGGACCTGTCCCGGAGACGATTTTTATTAAAGGATATTTTTCATGGATGGTCTTCTCAAAAATCTGATATCGTTCAATGTATTGCATACCCCATTGTTCGTTCCCGACACCTATCATTTTTAGATTAAAACTGGCAGGATGCCCCATTTGAGTTCTGATTTTTCCCCATTTTGAATCAGATGAGCCGTTGGCGAATTCAATCAGATCGATAGCATCCTGTAGATATGGATCGAGTTGATCCAAAGGGACAACCTCGGCAGTATTGTACTGGCAGGCTATTCCGCAACTCAGGATAGGCAACGGTTCAGCACCAATGTCTTCGGCTAACTGGAAGTATTCGAAAAAGCCTAATCCGAATGACTGAAAATAGTCGGGTGTAAGCCGGTGCTTAAATTCGGTATTCCATCGGTTAACAATTAATTTTCGGTCCTGGGTGTTTCCAACAGTTTTCTTCCATTGATAACGGGTTTCCAATTCTCTCCCTTCGACAACACATCCACCCGGGAAACGGAGAAATCCAGGCTTTAAATCAGCAAGAAGCTGTACCAGGTCGGCGCGCAGACCACCTGGACGATTTTTCCAGGTATCCTCCGGGAAAAGGGAGATCATATCGAGATCCAATGTCCCTTCTCCATCAAACCAGATGTTTAGCCGGGCTTTTTGTACGGTTGCGGTTGCTCCAAAACTTACAGTGCACTTTTTCCACTCATTAGATTCCGGTGTCAGATTAGCCGTCCCAATTATGCCACCGTTAAGATCTTCTAACTCAACATGCATCTTTAGTCGACTCTCATTCACCTGCCGGGCCAGTACCGAAAAGTGGTAGGTTACACCTTTCTTAATTCCCATGCCCCGGAATCCTTCATTCGATAATCCAAACGATGGTTCACCCGCAGGAATGGTGATCCTCGCATAGCGGGGATTGTTGGGATTCGTTTCGCTTTGGTTGATAATCATCACACCCGTTGTGGTATCGGGTTTCATGATTTTCCATCCCATCAATGGTTTAAAAAATTCAAACGAACGGTTTTTGACCAGTTCGGCATAAAGGCCTCCATCGGCTGCCAGATTGATATCTTCGAAAAATATTCCCCACATGGTGGATTGGATTGGCGCAATCGGTTTTTTTATGTTTACGGTAATGAGGTGTTCCTGAGAATGGCCACTTATGGAGATCACCAAAAGGAATAAAATGGCAAATGTGAAGCTGATTTTGTTCATAAATTGAAAGAATCTGACGGTTATCATTAAAACGTGTTTGATTGAGGTGTTTATTTTATGGGTATCCAGACCTTCATCTTGTTGACTCCACGATTGTTCCAGCTAAAATAGGGGATGGCAGTAACGAGATACTGACCACCTCCGTTACTTAGTGATATCGTTTCTACACCATTCAATAATCCGGGGTTAAAACGGGCGGTCATTCCGGAAGTTTTTGAGATAAGTATCTGATCGAGATTAGGATTATCCGTTCCTTCGAGGCAATAGACTATCGGACCCCGTTCGATCGCTACTTTACCTTCATCTTCTGAAACTTTACTGTTGGCAACTACCTGGTGAATGGTCATCGGTATCGAGTAGTCCACAACGTCGCCTTGCTTCCATTCCCGGTCAATCAATGCATATCCTTTTGCTGATTTCCAGGTGCAGGCTTCCCCATTGACAGTAATTGATGGCGGATCTTTTTCAACAGAAATATAGGAGTACAAATCACCGGGTATAGGTTGGTTCCGGGCCCACCCTGGGATGCGCAAACAGAGGGTAAATCGGCCCGGTTCCTTGGGGGAAACTGTGATTTTTACCGCCCCATCCCAGGGATAGAGTGTTTTCTGACTGATTGTAACCGATAATTTTTTATCCAATGCAATAGTCGAGGAACTTTGAGTAAACAGGTTTACATAGAGCTTGTTCTGCTCCCTGGCATAAATATATCCGGGAATTGAGGGGAGAAATCGACACATGTTGGTGGGGCAGCATGAACAACCAAACCATGGCTGACGATCCAGTTTCTCTCCGCTGTTGAATTTAAACTGAAGATCGCACTCCAAGGGGTTCGGATAGAAGAAGGTCGTTCCATCCAATCCGATACCGGAAATCACGCCATTGTAAAGACAGCGTTCCAAAACATCAATGTATTTTGAATCACCATGAAGCAGAAACATACGGTAGTTCCAGTAAACATTGGCGATTGCAGCACAGGTTTCGTTATAGGCAGTAAGATTGGGCAACTCATAATTGTCTCCGAATGCCTCCCCCTGATGTCGGGCGCCAATTCCACCGGTGAGATACAGTTTTTTCGTAACCATATTCTCCCAAATCTTATCAATTGCAGAGTGGTAATCCTGATTGCCGGTTAATGCGGCAACATCGGCGACACCGGCATAAAGATATCCTGCCCGAACAGCATGTCCAACCGCCTCATCCTGATGAATGAGTGGTTTATGATCCTGTGAATAAGCTTTTTTGGGGTCGTTTACTTTACCGCGGCTGTCAATAAAATATTTAGCCAGATGGAGGTATCTTTTCTCGCCCGTAATACGATAAAGTTTAACAAGACCCATCTCCACAATCTCGTGACCCGGTGCATCGTTCCGCTTTCCCGGGGCAAAAACATGGGTGAGCAAGTCGGCATTCCTGAGGGCAATATTGAGAAAGTTCCTTTTCCCGGTCGATTGAAAATGGGCGGCAGCCGCTTCAAACAGATGACCTGAATTATATAGTTCGTGACTCAATACCGATTCCTTCTCCCAACGCTCATTCCCGGACCATTTATGCGGATGTTTTGGGTCGATGGTTCGTGCAGTGTACAGATAGCCGTCGGATTCCTGAGCTTTTCCAAGTATGGTGATCAGGCTATCGACATAACGATCGAGTTTTGAATCGGGATGAACGCTCAGGGAGTAAGATGCCCCTTCAATGATTTTATAAATGTCGGTATCATCAAAGGGGAACTCTGTGCCGAAATTGCCCTTCCTGCTTGCCGCTTTTTCAAAATTGGCGACCCTTCCGGTCTCTTCACATTTTGCAAATAATGCGGGAATGGTGATGGTTCGTGCCGTCTCAATTTTTGGTAACCAGAACTGGTCATTGATTACTACCTCGTTGAATGGAATACCCTGAATCTGGTAATCCGATTTTGGGGAGACGTTTTTGCAGGAGAACAAACTTGAAATTAGGATTAACGGTAAAAAACAAAGTTTCTTCATTTTCTCTAGTTTTAGGGCTATGGCTAATTTTCAAGATAATTGGCTATGAAAAAGATATCAATTTTTTGTTTTCACCCGAATAACGGTAAACGACCATGAGGGAAGTTTGCTTGTAAATTCCTTTCCCACTTTAATCAACGTAGTTTGGGGCAGTGCGGTCAGATCTTCAGGTAAACCGGTCAACACCGTTTGAATACCCGATTGATCTACAGCGTCTATCCCTTTTAGCTTAATGGTTGCGTTGATAGCAGCAGAGTTGTAATTGACGAGTTTGATAATCAGATCGCTGCTTCGGGATTCGCTAACCACGGAAATGACACACTCCTCATCTTTTTTAAAAGGACCGGAAAAAGTCCGGTTACTTGATAGGAATGAATCTCCTGCATTTTGACCGTAGAGTTGCTGCACGTAGTAATTGACTGAGGGCTTTACCTCTGTGTTATTGAAATAGATCAGGTCCGGAATCCATTGGGTGTGTCCCTGTTTTGCAAGCAGTGGAGCGTAAGATGCCATGGTTACGACATCTCCGTTACGTTCAAGAGAGGCCATATATGCGGCTTCAGCCAGGGCCGAACGGAGGGTGTTTTTGCGCTTTACATCATGGGCAGCATATTCACCTACGTAAACCCCCGGATTCTTGCGGTCATAGGTATCGTATCGATGAAGATTTTTCAGGAACCATTCGGGTTCTTTATAATAATGTTCATCCACCATGTTGACATTGTTTGCGTTGGCAAACTTCCAACCCTGTTCAAAATCTTCGCCATCAGGAAAAGGACCTACCGTTCCGATAATCGTAATCGCGGGATATTTTGCTTTAATAACATCATAAATCAATTTAAATCGTTCACGGAATTCAGGCGTCTGTTTATCCTCGTTTCCAACTCCGATATATTCCAGATTAAATGGTTGATTATGTCCGGCTTCAGCCCTTTTAGATCCCCAGGTTGAGGTTGCAGGACCATTGGCATATTCGATCAAATCGAGAATTTCCTGGATATAATCATCCATTTCATTAAGAGGTAATCCCCGCTGACCTGTTCCACCAATGCGCCAGGTACCACCTGAATTTTGACAGCTTACTGCTGCCGGTACAACTGGTAACGGTTTAGCGCCAATATCTTCGCAAAACTGAAAATACTCAAAGTAACCCAGCCCTACCGACTGATGGTAATTCCAAATATTTCTTTGTTCTATACGTTGCCCGATGGGGCCAATGGTATTTTTCCACCGGTACATATTGGCGAGGCCATCACCATGCACGAGGCATCCACCCGGAAAACGGATAAACTTTGGTTTGAGATCTGCGATGGTCTGTGCCAGATCGGCCCTAAGCCCATTCGATCGGTTTTTAAAAGTCTTTTGTGGAAATAGTGAGACTTCGTCAAGTGCAAATTTCCCTTTAGACTTTGCAAGGATAACAAAGCTACAACTGTCATTATTATCAAGGGCAGTGATCGTGGCAGAATATTTCTTCCAACTCTTTGAATCAGCTATGAATGCCGACTCTCCGCAATTCTCCCCTTTCTTATTTTGTAATTTAATTTCAAAAGGGATGGGACTTTCAGATATCTGTCTGATATAGGCTGAAAAATTGTATTTATCCCCAACCCTGACCGGAATTCCATCAAAACCTGAATTGGCCAGTCCAACACCTTGATGACCTTCATCTTCCACACTTAGTGAAATATAGTGGGGGTTGTTATTATTGAGAGGTGAAGTTGTCTCGACCGAAATATTTCCGTATCCAAAATCCTGGTTTGTATATTCCCATGAAGTAAGTGGATTCCAACCTTTCCGGTCGGCCGGGCTATATTCGAAAGAACGGTTTTGAATCAATTCTGCATAAAGCCCTCCATCGGCTGCATAATTGAGGTCTTCGAAAAAGATTCCGAACAGATGATTGCTGATATTCACGCTCTTACGGGCATTAATGGACAAAAATAATTCCAGCCCCTTCTTCTCCGTTGGTTTTGGATTCTCGATGCCCGATCTCTCTTTTGGTTTTTGAGAGGCGATAACAAATACAGGAGAAAATATTAGTAAGTAGATTATCAGTAGTATAAATAGATTTTTTTTCATTTCGATCGGCTTTTTTTATGGTAAATATTTGGAAATACCATAACTGACTGCAAATGTATGAAAATGAAAAATGTTTTAATACCAATTCATATTTAAATAGTATATTTTACTTTTAAAAAAAGTCAATATAAAGAATGAGTTGAACTTACCTAATTGCTGCGTGTCGGGATCAGTTGCGGCAAGGATACCTTTTGGAAGGGGTATATAGTTACTATTAATACAACAGCCACCATAAATGAATTCAGGCAATTTGCTGTTCATCATACTTTCGGAAGCAGCTTTGCAACAATAACCTGCGAATTGGGAATTTATCTCCTTTTTACCATGCAGGTGATTGTACACCCCGATATTTACATTCGTGTCCTGTGCAGCCATTAAGACGTTGTAGATTGATTTTTCAATTTCAGAAGCATATTTCTCTTCAGTAGGGTAGAGGTGGAGAAGTTTGGTATTGATATTCGTCCAGAATACACGGTCGTAGTTTTTCCTTTCGCTGTGCGCCCCCTTGTTAAGTTTAAACGATTCTTCGGAATAGTAATTGTGATATCCATCGGCCCTGCCACGGTTTTTGATTTTGTTGACTATTGTATCTATTATAATTTCGCATGTCGGTTCTTTCTCCCCAGCGCAATGTATTTGCCGCACCACTTTACAAAAGGCTTTCGATGGATGCTGGTAAATAAATGTCAGCAATTCTGTGGTTATTCTTTTTTGAACCAAATCATTTTACCGAAGATCCCCTAAATGTAAACACACATCTGTTGTACTGTTTGTTGGAAGCTTTATAATCACCCTAATTGAATCCTGATGCATTCATTGTGAGTACCCAATTACCAAAAAAGAAGATGCCCGGTTCGTTACTGTTTGTAATAACAGCCGAAATATTTTTTTCACTTTCAGGCTGTTGTGCCAGGCAGGATAGACAGGACAGAATGCAACCTGAAATGGTCATTGCAATCAGTTCCATTAATTTGATCAGACCCATTTCGTTGAAGAGAGTCTCAAATGTTGCAGTTGCCTTCTAGATATAGATTTTAAGGATCAAAAGGCTTTTGGATTAATCCATTAATCCCGGTTGGGAAGCCATTCATCAAAGTTATCGTCCATCTGAAATTCGGTCACCCCACATTTTTTAAAAATTCGATGTGACTTCTCTTTTAAAGGTTTGACTTCCTCTGTTCCCCGAATCCTAAATTGGGCTTTACCCAAAAGTAATCATGTGCTTTGAGATCAATAAAATAAGCGCCACGAAATAAATTGTACCAAACCAAGATCTGTCCTGGTTTTCGATAAAAGTCGGGTGAAGGATCTTTAGCTTTAAATATTTTATTTAGCGAACCAGCATTAATTCATTTTCCTGATTTCTATTTGATTCGTGCCGTTTCTGTTAATAGTCAGAATATTGTCTACACCACGGAAATTTCCAAAATGCCACTGCTTTTTATCCAGTGGTTTGCCATTTGAAAATACTTCAGGTTTGAAGGTCAGTTTTATCCTCTCCACCCCTGAATCATCATATGATTTGTAGGAGATATTTTGGGGCTCATATTTTATCCTCAGAATGAAGGATGATGAATAAAATACATGGTTTTCATTTTTTGGCAACATATCGGGCATTTCAGCTATCCCATCGAGCAGATGCGGTAAATAATCCCAGTATGAGTCTGAAAACCAGGGCTCAATATAACCAATTCCAGTATAATTAATGGATTGCTGATTCCTGGAATATTTATTGTAGGCAGAATAGGTCGCCAATGCAAAGGAAGCTCTGGCTTCTTCGCGCACTTTTTCATCCTGGCAAACGCCATACCATTTTGCAACCACGGATGCATAGCGGGAAGTATGACTACTCATTTCCTTAAAACAACTGTCTTGTTCCTTGATGCTCGTTGCTCCAAAACGTTTCACCTTCCCGAAACGGTTTTCAACCCATTGAATCAATGCAGGAACATGAATTTTATAGTCAGGATCCATTTTAGGATGATTTAGGATATAACGGGCCGTTTCCATCGGATTTTGCTGGTTCAGGTTGGCATGATTGATAACTACATCTTCGTAATAGCCCGACCACATGTTGCTTTTCATCGGATAATCCAATATCCAATGCCACAGTAGGTCACGATTGTTTTTTAGCACCTTTTTATCGATTGTGACAGATTTAAGATCGAGTAGCTCATCAAAAAGCTGAACCGCAAGGATCATACTTGAACAATATGGATCCAGGATTTTTCCGCTTTTCAGATTTACAATGAAAGGTAATGGAGATTGTTTGTCATTTCCGGGATGAATGTGCTGAAGAATGGTGCGGGCAATATGCTCTGCTTTTGTGAAATACTGTTTGTCGCCGGTAAATCGGTAATAGTTCAGGTATCCAATGGCAACCATACAAATTTTATCAACGCCACTCCATTCATCGGTGTATTCTCCGTCGGGAGTATCGTCCTGAGTTCTAGGCACGTCTGGCCAGGCCCAATCTTTGGGAGTATGGTAACTGGCAACCCTTTCCATCAGTTTCCTGACAGGTGTTAATGCCAGACTATCTCCCGTAAAGGGATAATATTTTTTAAACGTTTCCATGCCCCAATACACATTACTTCCCTGATTGTTTTGTTTATAGCAAAATGAGCCATCTTTGTAAAGTTTCGAAGTAACCAGGTAGAGCGGGTCATTTCCGAATTTTGATGGATGGGATGGGCAGTTCTCCAGAAAATTCATACTCCACCGAATAACATTGCTATAATCAGTCCATGGCAATAATTTCCCGTCTTTTGTGACCACTTCATGGTCCATGATCATCTGTTTGTTTTGCCCGATTGCCATACCAATTGCGAGCATTAATGCTAACACAATGCTTAATTTTTTCATGTTTTATTTTTGTAATGTGTTCTTAAGTTGTCTGAATACTATATTTACAATTTGTTATTCCTTCACATTTCCCATCAACTGAATGTCACCTTTTGATTTGTTGAGAACATGCAAATCCCCCCCCTCTACACTATTTCCAATGATTACTGCTGATCTGACTTTCTCACCCAGATAAATATGTGCGTTGGGAGTATTCCCGTTGTCCTGAAAACGGCTGTTCATGATTTGTAAGGTCCCTTTCTCCATTCTGATAAATGGTATCTCAGGTTTCCAATGGCATTCTTTCCAGTTTTTAGCGTTGAAGTTACAGGCCGTGAGGTAGAGGGTACCTTCACCATTGTTGACAATGTGGGTTCCACCCAGCGATTCGGCCCAACCCCAGAAACCGCAATTGGTTAGTTTAACCGGTCCTCTGTTTCCCTCTTCAATGAGGATTCCATCCATAAACTGGCAGTTTTCGAAGGCGATTCCGCAATGGTACTGGGTCTTTTCAACCTTCACTGCCAAGGGCCCGATATCCGATCCGCTTTGCGTAATCAGAATATTTGACTGAGGGTCGTTCCCGGTAGGATCACCTTGGGTCTCAATAAAACGAAACCCAATCTTTGCCCAGATAACGAAGCAATTGACCATGTATTCCCAGTCGCAGCGACCAATAATAAAACCTTCAAGATTCGACCTGGTATAATCGTTGATGAGTTTGACCTCTCCTGACATTCTTTCCGGGTAGTTGATATCCCACCATGCAACTGAATGAATATGAATATTTTCCAATCGGCCAATGTCTGTTGATCTGTCGATATAAACCCCACGGCGCAACGCACACATATTGATTCCTCTCAAATTCTGACCTTCGTTGTAAACCGAGCCGCAGTCAATGCCGTTGTAAGCATTGGCAATCGATACATCAATTACATTCCCTGATCTTCCAGTGGTCTGAATACAATAAGGATAGGGGTGAATATCCTCTGGTTTTTGTTCCGGATAAACAATGCCAAGACCGCGTAATGTACTGCTTGACCTGAGTGTAATAAAGGGGGCGGAATTTTCCTGATCTCTTCCGGAATAAGGCATCAATACTGTTCCAAGGTCATAGTAAATACAATTTGGCCCTTCGGCAATTCCTTGCAGTGTGACTCCTCTTTTAATTTCCAGCACTCCGTTGAACCGGAATTTTCCTGCCGGAACATGGACAATTCCTCCGGTTTCTGCTGCTTTATTGATCGCACGTTGAAACGGTTCAGTATTATCCTTTTTCCCATCTCCGAGAGCACCAAAATTAAGTACATCATAATCAGAGATACCGGCAAACGCCAGGTTAAAAAGAAAAAAAAGCAGATAGGAGAGGAGCAGAAACTTCTTTATTGATTTTTGCATATTACTGATTCTTTTGTGATTGATAAAAAATATCATTCGTTTACATTTCCCAATATTTGGACATCACCTTTTGACTTATTTGTAACATGTAAATCACCCCCTTCTACACTGTTTCCGATAATGACAGCTGATTTTACCTTCTCTCCCAGGTAGATATGAGCATTTGGGGTATTGCCGTTGTCCTGAAAACGACTGTTCATCATTTGTAAAGTGCCTTTCTCCATTCTGATAAAAGGTATTTCCGGTTTCCAGTGACATTCGATCCAGTTTTTGGCATTGAAGTTACAGGCAGTAAGGTAGACCGTACAATCTCCCTTATTGATGATGTGTGTTCCACCCAGCGATTCGGCCCAACCCCAGAATCCACAATTAGTCAGTTTAATCGGACCACGATTCCCTTCTTCGATGAGGAATCCATCCATAAATTGACAGTTTTCGAATGATACTCCGCAATGGTATTGTGTTTTTTCAACAACAACCGCCAATGGCCCAACATCCGACCCGCTTTGGGTGATCAGAATATTGGCCTGAGGATCATTCCCAACCGGATCTCCTTTGGTCTCTATAAACCGAAAACCAACCTTTGCCCAGATAACGAAGCAGTTGACCATGTATTCCCAATCGCAACGACCAACGATAAAACCTTCCAGGTTATTCACCTGAAAATCGTGAATGGGCCCTTCAGAAACACCCATCTGACTCCAGCTGCTGGGATGAATGTGTACGTTTTCGACCCGACCAATGTCAACAATCCGGTCAATATAGATTCCGCGACGCATGGCGCATAGGTAAATGTTCCGGATATAGTCCTGTCCGTGATAAACACTGCCGCAATCGATCCCATTGTATGAATTGACAAAGTTCAAATCGATGATGTTACTTCTGTTTCCCTTGATCCGGATGGTCCATGGATAGGGATGAATGTCGGTAACCATCTGTTCAGGGTAATAAATTGAAAGACCCTTTATTGTGCTGTTATTCAGTAAAGTAATAAACGGCAGGGATTCTTCTTTGTCCCGTCCCGCATAGGCAAGTAACATTGTTCCCCGTTTTGAGCTTGCCATAACAGGACCTTCTGCAATCCCTTTTAAAGTTACCCCGTCTGGAATAGTCAATACCCCGCCAATTTTATATTGGCCGGCAGGAATAATAACGACCTCGCCATTTGAGGCTGCTTTGTCGAGTGCAGATTGAAATGCCCTTGTATTGTCTGTTTTCCCATCAGCGACTGCTCCAAGATCAAGAACATTGATTTGTGAATCAGTTGAATAAGAACAAAAAGCACTGAACAGAAATAAACTCAGGAATATAATTCTCATTTGCATTTCCATAAAATGTACTAAACTCAGGATTTGTATTCATCGTTATCATTTATCTGCCATAACCGTCCCCCAACTTTTGTTAGGTTCCGGTCCCAGCTCAAATACCAGTTTCCCTCCGTTGACAATCTCTTTGTGTGTGATCCAGCATTGGTTGAAAGGCTTTCCATTCAGCGTTGCCGACTGAATGTAACCATTCTTTTTGCTTAGGTTTTTTGTTTCAATTGTAAACTGTTTGCCTTGATATACTGCTGGGTCCAGTTGAATGGACACTTTTTCAAAAATGGGTGCACCTAACTGATAAACCGGATTTCCGGGACAAACCTGATATAATCCCATTGAGCTCATGGCATACCAGGCCGACATACATCCATAATCATCGTCCATCTCTTCGAGGTAACCGTCGGGTGTTGTTTTGTATACCCGATCAAACACCGGAGTAGGGAAGTAGTTGTGGGTGCCATATTTTTGTACGATTGGTTCCGTAAGGATCTTTCGAACCCACTTTTGTGTCAGCCAGGGAGCACCGGCAAAATTGAATAGGAACGGGGCCTGTAAATCTGGTTGGTTTCCGGCAGTATATAAATCATTGTCAAAGAAATATTCCAATTCTTTTAGGAAAGCTTCCTTCCCGCCAAAAGTTTTGATCAGGGCAGGAACATCGTGTAAAACATTCCAGCGCCAATGCCACTTGGAACCTTCATAGGTGTATTTTTCGCGATTTTCAGCCGGATTGCTTGGGAAATCAAGCCATTTGCCATCGGCTGCACGTGCCCGAAAGAATTTAATAGATGGATCCCAGGTGTTTCTCCAGTATTCTGATCGCTTTATGAAGTATTGGTAATCAGCATCGTTACCTGTTTCCTTTGCCAGCTGAGCCACACACCAGCTATCCCAGGTAAATTCACCGGTTTGGTCCGGCCGGGCCGGGATAAAACCTATCTGATCGTAATTCTCCGGCATTTGCACCATGGCTTCTGTGCGGATGTAAGGATAAACCGATTTCAGGTCAATGTCGAAGAGTCCCTTGTAATAAGCATCGGTCATCACCATCAACATATGTTCGTGACGGCAGGTACTAAATACCTGTAATCCGTTTTTTCCGGCTGGCTTAAATCCTTGTCCCTGATGAGGTGTGTGGTTGTTCTCCGAGGTGATGCTCCAATTGTCTGCCTGTTCATACAAATCACGTAATGATTTGACAACGTCTCGATAAACTGCCGGCTGATAAAGACTATACAATGGAAATTTAGTGCGGAAATCGTCCCAGAATGCATAATCGCCATAATGTTGGTACCCTTTAGCCTGATGATTTTTCTGATCCAGTCCGGGATAGGTTCCATCGACATCATTCAGAATTACGGGCATAAAGCAGGTGTGGTAAAGAGCCGTATAGAAAATGGTCTTGTATTCATCTTCACCTTTAACCTCAATCAAACTGAGTTTTTTATTCCATGTTTCTAAAGCCTCTTTTTTAGTCTGTTCAAAGCTGATTTGATCAGGTGATTCGGTTTTCAGATTTTTCCTGGCAGCTTCGATACTGGTCAACGATACGCCAATTTTTATTTCCAGTGGTTTTCCCTTTAAATCTCCGAAATCACAAATTAATCCACCTGCAGCCTGTTTGCTGAGCGAATTTCCTTCTGCAACAGCCTTTCCATCCCAAAGCTTAGTAGAGCGTACCGGCAGGTTGAACTTCATCACAAAATAAATTCCATTATAACTGTATTGAATTCCTTCGATACATTTGTTGTCTTTCAATGAAACCGAAAGGCCGGAGGAGCGTGTGCGGTTCCCTTCGTACAGAAAGAGACGAGCCACCTTCCCTTCCGGATAGGTGTACTTATGAAATCCAACATGTCTATTCGCTGTTAATTCTGCATGAATCTGGTCTTTAACCAGGATTGCCGAATAATAACCGGGTTTGGCTTTTTCTTTACTCTTATCAATATCAAGAACCGGATTTTGATAGAAAGTGTCAGCAGCACTGATGAATGGTATCAATGATAAAAGTCCGGCACGATCGCAAACACTTGTTCCGCCGGAGCTTCCCTTGTGAAAATTGCTGAATCCACGGATTTGGTGATCAGAAAAATCATATCCTGAATGGGCATAGTCGCCATCACCCGTTAAACTTCCCGGATATGTATCGGGACACACTTCAACTAATCCGAAGGGTACCAAGGCGGCAGGTAACCAATGTCCGTGATCGCCCAGGGTGCAAATAAATGGATCGACATAATCAACCGGGCGCTTTAATTTGTCTGAATCAGCACAGGAGAAAAGAAAGGGCCCAACCAAAACAACCAACCAGACGCATCTTTTAAGTGTATTCAATTTTATATTCATTGGATATGATATTTATTTAATTCTTGAGTTTTTATCAAATCATTTCGTTGTAAATCAATCAGAAGCAGTGACCTATTGAAACTTATGCTATGGGGTCAGCCTTCCTTGTTGCCTGAGACCTTCCCGATTACACTGTCTCCGGAAGTCTTCATCAGTTTGGCGCCAAATGTTTCGCCAACATTGATCTGGCTGATACTGGCTTTTTCAACCACAATGAATGCTTCCCCAATCCCGGAACCAAGTACATTGCAAAGCTGTAAAGTGCCAATCTCGTTGGCTTTATGGTTTAGCATACAGTTTACTCCGTTTATACACAGGTTATTCATAAACAAAGTTTTGATTTTTGCAAAATTGCGCGTTTCGATCAAACAGCCCCGGGAAGTTGAACTGAAGGGCCTTAGAATCTCTACGTTCCGAACGATCATGTTATCGACCTTCGCCACAATATTGATAAATGAGGCGTTGCCCGACTGATCATCAGGTTCAAAAATATGAAGGCCATCGATAACGAGTGATTGGATATGCGTGGTGGCCGCATCGTGGTGCTTATCCGGAGTTGGCCAACCAACATCGATGAGCGACCTGCCATCTGAAGGACGGTGATGCTGGATATTTTTCAGGGTCAGACTTTCGATTTTTCCACCCAGCCGAAAAAGAAATGGGGTGGTGTAGTTGTAATTCGGAGGTGATTGACTTAGATTGACCGTGTCGATAATGATATTTCCAAAATTTCCACCATCACCTTTGAACCATGGATCGATGTAAAAACCAAAACTTTTGTAGGTTCCGGTTATATTTTTGATGATGACCCGGTCGAGTCGTCCTTTTGCGCGAGACAAAAGACGGATACCCTGATCTGCGTTATTTAAAAATACACCATCGATCAGAACATCGGAGATATCTGAAACATAGTCATTTTCGTCAGGTGCCAGTGCGATAAAATCATCCCCCGAACTGCCCTGGATGTTTCGCATGGTAAGGAATTGTCCCGGACCAAAAAAGTGGATTCCGTCCTGATTTTGAAAATCCATATGACCGGGCAGGTCAATTGAAATATTCTCCATGACAACACGAAACCAGTTGCCCAGGAGCATCGCGAAGGTCCGCTGATCCCTGATGGTTACATCACGCATCGTCAGATTTTCGACACCATAAAATTCCATTCCGATGACCCATTTCTCCTTCCCCTTTTCTGTCGTGTGATGAAGCTGCTCTTTGCAATTCTGGTTGTAAGTTCCTCCAAGTAGGGTGATATTTTTGTCTTTGCGTTCTCCTGACATATTCGGATGGACGTTCTGAATGACCGAACGGTTTGATTGTGCAGAAAGAAAGAAACCGCAGGATGCATTCAGGCACTCGATTGTCGTATTCGAATGGATATTCAATCCGTGAACCAAAGCAGCACCGTCGATAATCAGATGGAGATGCCCCATTTCGGGAGCTCTGTTCAGTATGGATTGAATGATCGCGGTGTCATCTGTCCCCCCACCGGATATGATATTGCTGTCAAGTTTTGCTCCACACTGGCTTGCGAATAGAATATAGGGACTAATTGAATCTGATTTAATTCTCCTTCTGGTTTTTTCGGGCACTTTTGCTTCTGCTGGCGGTGTGATGATCAAACCTGTTGCAGCACCAGCCAACAATCCGAGTAGATTTCTTCGTTCCATTACGGTAAAGTTTCTATGTAAAGTGAAAGTTGTTTGTTGAATTTATTTCTTCCTGATAAATCTTCAAAAATTCGTAAACCCTTTTCTACCGGAGCAGGGCTGTTGCGCACCA
Source organism: Prolixibacteraceae bacterium (assembly GCA_963675995.2). GTDB lineage: Bacteria > Bacteroidota > Bacteroidia > Bacteroidales > Prolixibacteraceae > JAAFHB01. The sequence goes on from CAXXIY010000001.1 coordinate 3,062,096, forward strand.
TAACAGCGGAGCATGTCCGTGCAAATCACCGATAATCCGTTTTCTGTTCAGATAATATTCATGGCTGTTTTTAATGTTGGTTCCTTCGCAAACTTCTGTTAGTTCATCATTTTGATTCAGATACCCGGTTACTGCGATCCATCCTTTCCGGGCAGCAGTTCCGTACAACTTTTGATCGAGCCACCCGCTTTTTACACCCGTGATCATGGCATAAGTAAACATTGCAGTGCTAGATGATTCGAACCAGGCTTCCTGATCGTCAATAATTTGTCTCCACATGCCGCTGGTATCCTGATATTTAAGCAAAGTAGCCATCATTTTGTGGTAACCGTTCATGATCCGATCTTTGTTCGGGTTATCATTGGGGAGTGACCGGAGCAATTCTGCCATACCGACAGCCATCCAGCCATTCCCTCTCCCCCAGCAAAACGGAGTTTCAGGCGAATGATAAAACAGTCCGTTCTCAAGTTGAATTTTATCAAGGTAAAAGACCATCTCTTTGGCAGCACGATCAATGTATTTGCGATCACCCGTTGCCCTGTATGCCTGTACCTGAACGGCTGTGATCATAAACATGTCATCAATCCAAACACGGGTTTGCCAGGTATAGCCCTGATCGGTCCACGCTTTTTCATCCGATTTGGCGTTTGCGGGAAGGTTCCATTGGGCATCGGCATAAAACAAGCCAAGATCGAGGTACTTTTGTTGTTTGGTTTGCAGGTAAAGTTCGAGTGGAACCGATCCGAAAACATTGTTGTCAACGTGATTAGCTTTTGGCTGGAGATGCTTTTCAGTATCGAAAAGGGGGGCAAAACGGTTTTCAAAACGTTTAAATAAATCTTTATCCTTAGTGACTTTCGAAAACCAAAGTCCACCAAGCCAGGTGCATACATCCGGATAGGTGATTTGTGTCGGGGGTGTTTCCGGATGGGTATTGCCATAATAGGTGTGCGGTGTTGCAAGGAATTTATTTGCAATCCTTTTGCCAATATCCTGAGGTGCTTTTCCTTTAGGCCAATGTTTGAAATCATAACCGGATGGTTGACCATTTAAGCTTGTCCAACCTGCAAAAAAAACAAAAAATATAACTGAAATTGCCTTCATAATGGTGTTTATTTGCTGATTATAAATTATTTGAATTGAATATAGTATTTATTGCGCGCTTTCGTTTTTGATTTATTTAAGTGGAGATTTAAGTTTCTGAAAATATACCGATGGATATCCTCCACCCATATTGTGAGCAAGCCATAAACGGTAATCCCTGACTTCTGTAGGGGCAATAAAAGCTTTGTCAACAGGTTGTGTGGCGGTTACAACAATTATTTGCGACACACCGTTGGCATCCTGACCCGAAAGAACCAATTCATCACGAAAATCGCCGTATAGGTCAGCAACCATCAGCAGACTACTATTTGGAATTGGATTGGGTTTGATTTCGGGCAGATCAATTACTTTATCCCCATCAAATTTTCCTATCCGGTGTCCGTTATCACTAAGTAATTTTCGGGCAGGACTTCCATCCCAGTTGACTGGGAAATACATGGCAAAAGGTTCTTTCAAAATCTTTCCGGTCGAGGAGAAGAGAACCAGGTTCGTATCACCGTGTCCTGCCCGGTTAGAAAGGCATTCTATTCCCGGTGATCCTTCCCAAATATCGGATGCCCAGCCGGTATGTCCATGTGTCCAGCGGGGATCATCCTCCCGGTTAACCTTCCAGATTACCTCACCACTATTGGCATCAACCATGTAGACCCCTGCGTGTGCATTCGATTCAACGATATAAAAAACTTCCAGTCCTGGCCGGTCAGGAAGAAAATCGTTGATAGACACAATATCAGGATGTTGGCGGTAGATCGACCACCTCAGAGTTCCGTCGTGATTCAGGCAGGTGGTGCCATCAAAAACTTCCTGTTTGCCATCGTTGTCAACATCGGCAATTTCAATCTTATGCCCTCCACTACCGTTTGTTTCGGCAAAACTGTCAAATTCCCATTGTTTGTTAAGTTGAGCATCATAAGCTACAAAGATCTCGTTTTCGTAAAGCCCGGTCTGGGTGATCACTGAAGGATGGATGCCATCGAGGTATCCTATCGAGAGATGGATTCTCGTAGATGACCGCTGATAGTCAGTTGCCATTTTGGGCCATAGCGTTTTGTGCATTACTGTTCCTGTCATTCCATCAAGGATGGCCACATATACTGAGTCGCCCATTTGAAGACGGGTAATGATCTCAGATTTTCCGTCACAATCCATATCCCACACGTTGAAGGGGACATTACTGGCGCTCCCGAAACAATGATCGTTGTCACAAATGTTTTTTCTCCACAATGATCGCCCATAAGAAGAGAAAGCCTCTAATTGAACCGGTAAACCCGGGTCCTGGGCCATCTCATAATTCCCGTTGCCCAGACGGATGACACAATCCATGGCCCCATCACCATCAAGATCTCCAAAAATGGGAACAAGAGCTCCGGGTTTACAAACCGGTTTAAAGGTAACAATAGAAGCGTTACCTGTCTTGGCCGAAGTCACACCAATCCATTCTGAACGCAATCCCTCTTTCCCGTTGGCATTGACAGGCCGGACATAGTAATTAAATCGCTGATCCAAACGCTCATTCTGGTCAATAAAGGAGGTAGATCCGGCAATCGGTTTTTTGTTTATCAGAAATCCTGAATGGTTACGGTAATCAGAACGGTAAACATTGAACCGGGTAGATTTGGAATCACCTTCCAATAGCGCCCAGCTCAGGAAAATGGTCCCGTTTTCACAGGGGACAGCACAAAGTTTGCGGGGTTGTATGTTCCAATCTTCACCCATTGGTTGACGTACCGGACGAAAACCTACATCGGGGTGCCGGATTCCGGATGACAATTCCGACTTGTTTCCGCAGCGCAGATATTCCTGACTTCGTGCCCATGAACCACCCATACGGCTTCCTTCAAGTGTCGGGACGTCGGTAATCCGGTATTTAAATAGGGTGATCGCAGGATCCAGCAAATTAACTGTCATGTGCCAGACATTGCCAGCCATGTTGTACAGTCCATATCCATTGGGTTGATTTGATTTTGCGGGTTGAAGGTAATCCTCCCATCGATCGAACTTTCGAACCGACTTTGGGTCATAATTGGCTTTTCCTTCCGGATTATGATCTCCCCAGGGATATTTTTTGTCTTTTAAGCCACCCCGCGAAGCGTACTCAAATTCTATCGTTGTTGGTAAGCGATAAATCCTTCCTTCAATCCTTGAAATCCATTTTAAATATTCATTAGCATCAGTGCGATTTACGAATATGACCGGATAGTTTTCCTTTCCTGCAGGTATTTGCCCACCTTTCCAATGGAAGGGAGTATGGTACCCCGAAGCATCGGTAAATTGTTTGTATTCGGCGTTCGTAACCGGATGATCCAGCATCTCAAAATCGTCAATCCTCACTTCGTTACGAACCGAAGCTGTTACAATATCCCCACTTTGAAATGTTGCCCCCTTAACAAGAACAAATCCATTCAGAAAATTTTTTTGTGAAAGGACAGGTAAATTGATAATTATCAATAAGATGAATAGAATAGAAATGTTTTTTTTCATGATAGTTACCTTTTAAAATTAGTCGTAAACGGATATTTTGTAGTGCCTCTAAGATAGTGAAAACTATTGTTTTCATTCCATTATTTTTGATATTGGTCTTTCGTTTAGCTTTGTTGCCCACTTTTTCTGCGGTGTATCTCCCATGATGAATTCGAGTGAGCCTCCCTTCTGAATATCGTTGTATTTGATGAATGATTTGGAATAAACCTGTCCATTTATGTTTGCCGATTGGATGTAGAAATTTTTGTCAGAAACATCTGCTGCATTGATCACAAACGTTTTCCCATTCGACAAATGAAGTTTGGCGCTCACCACCGAGGGAGTTCCTATTGCGTAATAATTTATACCTGGTGTAACCGGATAAAATCCTAGTGTACCAAATACATACCAGGCTGACATTTGCCCGCAGTCATCATTCCCGCACAGACCATCACGAGAACTCTTGTACAGTGTTTTTTTAATTTGATTCACCACCTGTTGCGTTTTCCAGGGTTTTCCGGCAAAATCATACAGATAAGCTACATGGTGGCTGGGTTCGTTCCCTTGTGCATATTGACCAATCAATCCGGTAACATCCCAGGCCCTTTCGTTGTCGAGGGTCGGAGCTGTGTTGAACAAGGTGTCGAGTTTGGTACAGAATTTTTCGTCGCCGCCCATCAGTTCAATTAGTGTATTTACATCCTGCGGTACATAGAAGCTATATTGCCAGGAGTTTCCTTCGGTAAAATCACCTTTATTCAGGATTGAAACAGCTTTAGGATCAAATGGTGTAATCCAGCTTCCATCAGCTTTCTTGCCTCGCATAAAACCTGTTGATGGGTCAAACTGATATTGGAAATATTTGGCCCGTTTAGTGAAGTAGGCGTAGTCATCCATTTTCCAGAGTTTCTGTGAGACCTGTGCCAGACACCAGTCGTCATAAGCATATTCCAGCACTTTTGAAACTGAATTGCTTTCCAGTTCGCTGGGTATGTAACTGTATTTTTTCAAATACCCTATTCCACGACTGTCGTCCATGGCACTTTTTTTCATGGCTTCGAAAGCGAGTTCGTAGCTGAATCCTTTCTGGTCATGCAGGATAGCTTCAGAAATGACAGGGATCGAGTGATATCCGATCATGCAATAGGTTTCGTTTGAACCATATTCGTTAATTGGCAACTGGCCAATCTGGTTATAGCGTTCCAGCATCGAATTAATAAATCCAACGTTTTTCTCAGAATAGATAAGGGCGTAAAGCGGGTGACTTGCCCGGTAGGTATCCCATAGGGAAAAATTGGTGTAAAGATCGCCCGTTTTGCTGGTATGTACTTCTCCGTCCCATCCGCGGTAGGTCCCGTCAACATCAGTTATCAGATTCGGAGAAACCAAACAATGATACAATGCCGTATAAAAGACTTTCTTCTGGTCATCGGTGTTAGTTTTAACTTCAATTTTTGACAGGTATTCTTCCCAGATATTCCTTGTATTCTCTGCTGTCTTATCGAAATTCCATGAGGGAATTTCAGCATCGAGGTTTTTCATAGCTCCAGCCTCCCCTGATGTTGAAAGGCTCACTTTTACAAGCACTTTTTCATCCCTGGCTGTTTCGAAATGAAGAAATATTTTACACACTTTTCCAGAAAGGTTTTTTTCTTCCCCTTTTTCTCCATCGATGTATGAAGTGATCTTCCCGAATGGTTTGGAAAACCGGGCGCAGAAATAGATATGCTGGTCTTTAATGAATCCGCTGGAATGGCGATATCCTGTGAGGGTTTGATTATCGACCACTTTGATGGAGCTTTCGGTGGTCATGTCTTCCATCCCATGATCCAGATCAATGATCATTCCTGCGTTTGAGCTCTTTGGGAATGTATAACGGTGAAATCCGACCCTCGAAGAGGCTGTCATTTCGGCGTAAATATTTGGATCATCAAGTTTTACCGCATAATATCCCGGTTGCGCTTTTTCTGATGCAATTGTAAAGCGTGACCGATAACCGGATCCTGGATTTTCTTTTACGCCGGGTTCAAATCTGGGCTCACCAATGGTTGGCATGATCAGGATATCTCCCATGTCGGCAGCACCGGTGCCACTGAGGTGGGTATGCGAAAAACCAATAATAGAATTGTCAGGAGAATGATAGCCTGAACAATATTCCCAGCCCTTTACCCCTGTGTCGGGGCCTACCTGTACCATTCCAAAAGGAGTTGTGGCAGCCGGATAGGTATGGCCCACAGTTGCAGTGCCGATAAACGGGTCAACAAAAGTGGTTAGCGCTTGGCCCCAAACAGTGGATGAACCACCTGAAATCACGAATAATCCTATTGATAAATATTTTAATGCACCCATCTTGTTATTTAATTTGTGATAGATTTTAATATATGCTTGATTAGAAATTTAATATTTTTCAGGTTATGGTAAGAAAAACGATTCCCCATGGTGAAATGGATGGAATTTCAACCAAAAGGTCTGTACCTTCCCGATGAGTTTTGAGAGATATTTTCCAGGCGCCTTCAGCTGAATATTGAGTGACGACATTCGATCTGGCATGTCGGAGACGCAATGTAAGGGGTTGAGTTTCTCCAATGCTAACATTCAAAAGTGTTACGCATAGTAGCGCTCCATTAGGTTTACTGAGGCGCGGACATACAACGACCTGTGCGCTCGTTTCGAGAATCGCCGGAAGTTTACCTGTCGAGATCCAGTCAGCCATTTTCAATAATTGCATCCTTTTAGCCGATGAGATGACATTCTGGAAACTGTTGTATCCCAGAACTCCTACACGCCCCCCAAGTTCGTTTTCAAAGACGGCAGTTGCACAACCGAGTTCTTCGCCTGTTGAGGAGTGCATCTCTCCAAGGGCACGGTGTGAAGTTCCGTTGAATGTTAATTTGTAAAACGAATTGACAAATTGGCTCCAGCTCACACCATAGTACTTCCCATTCAGGGGATCTTTTGTCAGTAATTCCTTCGCTCCATTTTCCGGCATAAAGGTAGCCCGAACTCCGAGGTCAAAACCCAGACTTCGATCCTGAAGTTTTGCAACGGCTTCACCGTCCATTAACACCCCGCCGGCAAACAACTGTTTTAGTTCCTCCTTGGTTAAGCCTGAGGCTGCTTCAGCGGTCAGCAGTGACGCACAGGCAAGCGGACTATCTGGACAAAGAGGCAAACCTAAAGTTGTCACCTGCATTACATCGTTTGAATGTACATTCCAGCTATCCCATGGTTTTTCTTTTATACCAATAGGTCTTGCAACATGATGACGACCGAAGGTTAGATCAAGACCGCCAAGTGCACTATCCTGATTAAGGTTTGCCATTCGTTTCCAGAGCGGAAGCCAAACCTTAAATTTGGTAAGGAAAAGTTCCATCCATTCTGGTCCTTCGAGGTGCATGTCATTCCAAAGGGCATAGGAGAGGGAGTTACAACCCATTGCCAAATGAAGCGTCGATTCGATGGCCGTGCCGCGGGGACTCTTGCCCATTGAAGTATGGTTCGTGTTCTCTACTTCAGGGCAGATTTGTTCAACTGAATCACCTGCACGTTCAACCTGTCGGGCAATACCAAAGCTTTTTGTGAGAAGATTACGGGGTGCATGATCAGAATAATAACCATGTCCCGGCCGGGTTCCTGATTTTCTCCCGGTAACCCTCTCCATGGCCGAGAATATCTTTTTCAAATCAGGACCATAATAGGTGCTCCAATCCAGAGAACACTGCTGTACACCCATGCGGCATAAAGGGGCTTTTTTCACTGCTGCTTCAGCAATGACTCCGGCAAGATTCGCCAGACCCGACATCCCAAAAGCAACCCAATCAAGCCGAAGCTGGCTGTATTGTCCCGGTTTCACCAGTTCCAAAGCAAGTTCTGAGCGGGTAAAAGTTACTCCCTGCAAAAGAGAAAAGTCGGCAAGGCATTTGTCACAAAAACAACCATATTGGACAGGTGGATGGGAATTCATCCGTAAGTCGTCGTCGATCCAGATGGAACTTGGTTGAATAGCGGAAGCATAAATATCTGTAAGTTGGCGCACATAATCCAGAAATTTGTCGTCACGAGGACAATTGCAATCGGCAATGCTCCCGTCGTGGCCGATGAGAGGTTGATTTCTTGAAGCCGTATCGCTGGCAAAAAAAGTGCCTCCATGACCTACGGTATTGGCAATTTGCAATCCTGCGGCAATTCCCAGTTCCCTGATTTCGACGGCTGCGCTATCCATCAGAGCTGCTGATTCACGATGCTTTTGAAGATCAGGAAACCCAAATTCAGTGCAGAACCAGACTTCATTACAAACACCTGGATTATTTCTCAGTAGTTCAATTACTTCAGCAAGTGTCTCCTTATTCCGATGGTGCCTGGGATGTAACCTCATTATTAAAAATGGGAAATTTAATTGATGATCAATATTGTTTGTTATCGTTGTGTCTGAATAATCGGAAATTAAATCTGTCTTAACCCGATTATTAGCTGAAGCCAACCCGGTTAAACCAGCCATTTGGGTTACTACGGCACCGGCGCCAATTTTAAGTACATCCCGGCGGGTAATATTTACGGCCATTTTCTTATTGTTCATAAGTCTGTAAATTATTGTCAATGGTCTGTAGGAGATGAATTCAATTGATATTGATGTCTTTAGGGATTTGCAGGCAGTCACTTTGTTTTATCAACTGCAGTCGACTCATCAAGATCATCAGCCATGACTATTGGGAAATACCCATCTATGCCAGGACGATCTAAACTGGTCCTGATACTGCCCTGTTCGGATGCCATCGGAGTTACATTAAAATCAACCTTACCTTTGTCGGAGCAGGAGCATGCCAAACAGGTACTCAAACATAAGAGTAGCAACCAAACTATTTTAAAACAATTCATCCAATGAGTTTTTCGTTTTCAAGATGATGGAAAAGCATTCCCTTCCATTTCACAAGCGCTCTTTTAACCGCATTTATTTGGATGAGCAGCATGAAAAATGATAGGCAGATCAGAACAAGCAGATTCTGATATTCAGTAAATGAGATTATAGAAAAGAGAGGTTGAACTAAAAGAAGATTCCATTTTTAGATTCAGCCTCGCCTTCCGATTCGGATCAAAATATTTATTATAGACTTCAGACCTGTCAGGTTTTTAAAACCTGACAGGTCTTTAATAGTTAATAACCTGGATTTTGTGTTAAAAGTGGGTTTGTATCAATTTCAGCTTTTGGAATAGGTAGAACCCTGTGTCTGATGTCAGCATCTGTTTTAACACCCCATTTGTCTTCCCATTTTCCGTAGCGGATCAGGTCGTTACGCCGCCATCCTTCGAAACACAATTCACGGGCACGCTCATCCAGTAAGCCATTCAGGTCAATTGAGGAGAATTGCGATGCTTTGGAACGGGCCCTGACAGTATTGACCAGAGAAAGGGCTGTTTGGCCTAGAGTAGGGGTAGCTCCACGAAGAATAGCTTCTGCTTTCATCAGCAATACATCGGCATATCTCAGCACTGGTTGGTCATTCCCCTGGTCGCGGGTTGGAGAAGAACTATCGGGATAAAATTTATTGCAACGATACCCCTGGCCCAATCCGGCAAGGTCATCACCGGTATCAAACTTGTCGAGACTACGGAACTCGATTGTTTTGGTAAATTCTAAAGTATAGGTAATAACAGCATTTCCGTCAGATCCGGTATAACGGCCATCGAGCCCTTTCTTGGTTGTTTGTGTCGTTATGGGCGTGCCATCGTTGTTGTACTGTATCCCTGTCAGCCAAATTTTTTGCCTCACGTCCGTATTGTCAATGGTGAATTTATCGTAGAATTCGGGCCAGGTTTTTATACAACCTGATGGTGTGAAAGGGAGGGCATATTTAGTTCTGAGTAATTTATGCAACCAATAACGCGCCGGATAATTGAGCAGGATGTTATTTCCGTCGTAGACTACGGCAAACAGGAAATCTTTTATCTGAGGTCCGTTATCAGGATAAAATTCTTTGAGGTAATCGGCATCCAGACCAATGGTCCCCTTGGTAGTGGCTTCATTGATAACGGCATCACACATGGCTACGGCATCGTTGTACTTGTCTGATTTACCGGCAAAAATAGGAGCATTGAGGTAAAGTTTAGCCAAAAGTGCATAAGCCATCCATTTGGTAGGGCGTCCATAGGTGGTTACGCCTACAGTTCCGCTAAGGTCGGTCACCGCAGCTTTTAGTTCGGTTTCGATAAAATCGTAAACTGATGCCCTCGAAGCACGTCCGGTAACGATAGAGGTAGGTCCAAATGTGGTTGTTAATGGAACATCACCCCACATGTCAATTGCAAGGAAATAGTAAAAGGCCCTCATTGCACGAATCTCGGCAATAGCTGTCTTCTTAAATGTTGATTCAGCGGCTTTCTCAAACAATGGCAGAAGGCTGTTGCATTTGCTGATACCACCAAAACAACACGACCAAGCCTCACTGATAAAACGTGAATCGGTAGCCCAGGTATGCATGTGATCGTTGTAGTAACGTGCAGCATCATACCAGTTTCCACCGTTTGCAGTAAGCACCATTCCATCGGCCGTATTTTCCCTGCAGAACCAAAGCCCCTGCATGAAATATTGGGCTAAATTGGTAAAAAGCGGGCCTTCGACCGCCACAAAATCCTCCTGGGTTTGCGGAAAGTTATCCGGGGTTATTTCTGATACAACCGGTGCATCCAAATTTGTGCATCCGATAAAAAAGAATAACGATAAAGCAATGGTAAAAACAAAGCTTTTATTGATATATTTTTTCATATTATGTTTTTTTTATACGTTGCTACACATTAAAAATCAATATTCATCCCAAAGAGGAAAGTCCGTGTTTTGGGATAGAAGTTATCGTTATCAATACCAGGAGTCAGTCCGCTCATGTATACTTCCGGATCCAACCCTTTGTAGCCGGTGATGACAAATACATTATTCACCGTTGTATATAGTCGAAGATTCTTAATTGCAGGAATTTTTGTCATTTTAAATGTATATCCCAGCGTAATATTGTCTAAACGGATATAATCTCCGTCCTCAAGGTACCTGGAAGATGCATAATGAGCACGGTCATCGTTAATCGGTTCGTTAGCTGTCATTTTGGGCATATTGTAGTGAGTCGCTTCTGCCGGATAATTTAAATCGGCACGCGTAACATCCAATATTTTATTTCCTGTTACCCCGCGGAACAAGAGGTCGAGACTGAAATTTTTATAGGTAAAGCTATTGTACCATCCCCCTGTTGCTTTAGGTTGCGCATTCCCCATATAGAAATGATCATCAGGACCCGGATTGACCGTTAAAGTCCCATCCGCTTTATAAAATTGTGAAACTCCAGCTGAATTATGTCCCGCATATTTCCAAATCCAGAATTGACCTATTGGGTATCCACTCTGAATGATTTGTACCAAATTGCCCGATTGTCCGTGTTCACCTACACCTGCCTGCTTAATATAATCAAGATGATACTTATCGTTTGAAAGTGAATTCAGGTTATTTTTGTTGAAAGAGATATTAAATGTTGAATTCCAGCTGAAATTTTTGGTTTTCACAGGAACTGCATTTAGGGATACTTCCCACCCTTTATTCTCCATCTCGCCAACATTGGCAAGGATAGCGGCAATAAAATACTGGCTTGCCGGGACAGCATATCCTGCAAGCATGTCCTTTGTTAATTTGTCGTACCATTCAATGGTTCCACTTAAACGTCCTTTCAATACTGAGAAATCAATTCCGACATTGAGCATCGAAGTACTTTCCCACTTTAGATCAGGATTTTCGTTTTGTACCGGAGTGATAGCATTGATAAAAGCACCGTTACTGTAAAATTTGCTGCTTTGAGCATAACGTAATTTTGAAATCAGAGGGTCAAATCCCAATGAGTTCCCGCTTACTCCATAACCCGCACGAAGTTTCAGATTGTCAAATATATGCTGGTTTTTCATGAATTTTTCTTCCAGTATCCTCCATCCCAGTGATGCAGAAGGGAATGTTCCCCATTTATGGTTTGCCCCAAAAGCGGATGATCCATCACGGCGAACTGTTGCCTGAATCAAATATTTGTTGCCAAAAGAATAATTTAAACGGGCATAACCCGAGATCATACGTAAGGTGAGGATGCCAACATTTCCATAATTAGGAACAAATCCCGTAGCTCCACTACCCATCCCCAGGTTGTTGTAACTGATTGCATCGGAGATGAAGTTCTTGTTCGAAGATTGGAACCCGTTACCTGAAATATCTTCCTGCCACGAATATCCTACCAAAAGTTTCACGTCGTGCTGTTTGATTATTTTGCCATAGGTCATCATTGTTTCCAAAAGCTTCATCTCATTTTCATACGAATTGCGGACTGCCAGTCCGTTAAGCCCCTGGGCCAATGACGATTTTTTGGCAAAATAGGACCGCGAATTCGATTGGGAATTTTGATAGGAAGCATTCAGTTCGTAATCTAGCCCTTTACAAATATTAAATTGCAGCTGGCCAGTCCCCAGGAAATTCTTTGTTCGGTTGTTCGCATCATTTTGGTCAAGTAATGCTACGGGGTTCTTTGCACCCGGGTGACTAAAGTTTTCGTTGTATTCTCCGGCTGCATCCTTTATACTTACGGTGGGGAGATAATTGATCATGTTAAGCAAAAAATCCCGGTTACCAGATAAGGATGCACCATCATTATTGCTCGAAGGAAGATATTGGCTGTCGGTTACTCCCGTAGTGATTGTCAGTCCAACTTTCAGGCGGTCATTAAAGGCTTTCTGTTTGACGTTCGCCATCATAGAGAGATTTTTAACGCCAGTCTCCTTGATGATTCCCGCAACATCTTTGTAGGTTGCACTCGCGAAATAAGTGGTTTTGTTGGTCCCCCCTCCAATGGAAATGTTGTTGTTATGTGAAATTCCCAGACGAGTGACTTCATCCATCCAGTTGGTATTTGCATTATCTTCATCTTCAGGAGCTAAACTTAAACTATTCTTCGTCAGGAATGCACGATATTCACCAGCTGACATCATATCAATCTTATTTGAAATGGATTCTACCCCCACATAGGAATTGTATGATATTTTGGAAGTGTTCTCCTCCCCACGTTTGGTGGTTACGATGATTACCCCGTTTGCTGCGCGAGAACCATAAATAGAAGCTGCTGAGGCGTCGCGCAAAACATCCATTGAAACCACATCATCCATCGAACTGATGATGCCACCGGGAACTCCATCCACCACATAGAGTGGTTCCTGAGCCGCGCCGGTACGTAAGGTAGATGGACCACGTAACATCACGGAGGTTGCACCAGAAGGATTACCGTCTTTTGTAATGTTTAATCCGGGAACCTTGCCTTGCAGGAGTTGCACAATATTGGTATGTGTCCCCACATTAAAATCCTTGGAACTCACAGTGGTGATAGAACTCGTCAGGTCTTTTCTTTTGAAAGTACCATACCCGACTGCGACTACCTCGTCAAGACTAATTGTCCCTTCAACCAATACAACATTAATTATCGATTGATTACCCACATTTATCTCCTTTGACTTCATCCCGACAAACGAAAACAATAAAATCGCATTTTCAGGGATGTTTGAAATGGAGTAATTTCCGTCGATATCGGTTATTTCGCCTGTTGTTGTCCCCTTTACCACAACAGAAACACCGGGCAGAGGTGCTCCGATTGCATCTGTGACTTTCCCTGTAATCTTTTTCCCTTTTTGCTGATTTTCGGTTGCCGAGGTGGTGGTTAGAATAATCTGGCGATCAATCACCTGATGCTTTACATCTGTACCGGCAAACAATTCAGTGAGAATATCAGCAATCTTCTCATTTTGAACATCTATCGATACTTTACGATTAATGTCGATAAGCTTTTGGTTAAACAGAAAATAAAACTCACTCTTGTTTTCTATCTGATTCAGGACATCTTCGACCCGCGTATCGGAAACTCTTAAGGTGATTTTAGTCGATTGCGAATAGCTTGATGCAGCCAACAAACTGTTAATCCCAAGAATAAATAATAAGATTATTAGTCGCATAATTCGAGAAAGTTTTGTTAGTGTAAGGGCATAGGTATCCCCGTTTCTAAATTTTTTATTCATACTTTTGTAATGTTAGTGGATTATTAATTTTTAATAGTACTAATTTAAACAGGGGGGCGGGCCAACGCTTCCCTGTTATTTTTTAATTCCGATTTATTTCATAGGCATTATAGTTTAAAAGGTTATGAATTTGATTATTTAACGATTAGTAATACTTTCTGTCTTGAAAAGCTTCCGTCAGCCTGTTTCACTCGTTCTTCAATTTTAAAATCGAGTGGCGCGGATATTTTCAGAAGTCGTAATACCTCATTAAGATTTTCATCCTCGAAGGTTGCTCTGTACTGAAAATCAGCTTGTTGCGAATTTTGTATTTTGACATCAATGTTGTACCATCTGCTCAGCTGTTTTGCCAGTTCTTCCAGTGAGGCATTTCTGAGCATTAGTTTTCCCTCCTTCCAGGCAGAGAAATATTGAGCATGAACATTGATTTTTGTAATGGCTTGTTTTGCAATATTGTAGCTGATTTGCTCGTCGGGTTTCATCTCGATGGGTGAGCAGAAATGGTCGCTTTTCAGGACAATTACTCCCCGTTCAAGCGTAACATCAATTTGCTTCTCATCATCATATGCAGCGATATCAAAGCAGGTTCCTTTTACCTCCACGTCCAGGTAACTGGTTTTTACAACAAATTTATTGTCATCTTCGTGCTTCACAACAAAAAACGCCTGACCATTCAGTGAAACCTCTCTTCTTTGATTAAAATTCAGTGAATATTTAATTGTTGACCCGCTGTTTAACCACCCAAAAGATCCGTCAGGCAGATTGAATTTGATTCGGGCGCCCAGTGGAGCCCTCATTTCGGCCCACCCTTCCGCAGCGACAGATTTTGCGTATTGGCGATGCGTTACTATTCCGGTATAAACCAATAGAGGAATTAAAAGGAGAGCTGCAATACGGGCATACCAATTGATTACCCTCAGCGCGATCGGTTTTACAGGTTTATCTTCTGACGAATTTATCTGATAGTTGATTTTATGTATAATATGATCAAGATGGTCTGCATCTTTATGCTCTGTTAGTACATTGTCCCACTGTTCTTTTAAAATTTCTTTTAATTCTTCAATATTAGACTCTTCGAGAAAGGCCTTACTCAAATAATTCTCCTCCGTGGCGGAAAATGGTTCTTTGAAATAGTCGTCAATTCGTTGTTTATTGATCCCGGACATGTTTCCCCTTTTACCAGTGATTAATTTTTTGAGGTTTAATGAACTGATCTGGCAATTCAATTTTGTAACCCCAATAATGTTGCTTAGATAATGGTTATATCCGTGAACCTTCAATTACCCCTATCGGGATAAAAAAAATTGTCATTTCAGGGTAAAGTAGTTATGAAAAGAAAAGAATCAAGAAGACAATTCCTGCAAGATCCTCTTTAATAAGGTGTTCTCTGATAAATTTCAAGGAATCACCAAGTTGGTTCTCAACTGTTTTGGGACTTGTACCCAATTCGTCGGCGATCTCTTTAACGGTGAATCCTTCCAGCCGACTTTTAATAAAAACCTCTTTACGTCGGGGTGGTAACTGGTCAATAAGGGTATCGATTAGTTTTTTTGTAGATTGATAGTCTATGTTTTGAATTGTGTCGAAGTTGAGATCATCAATAATCTGATGCTCAAAATATTTGGCGCTGAGTGCTTTTCTAACAAAATGCTTTCTGATGATATTGAATGAAATCGTAAAGATGTAGGATTTGAATGAGAGATTCTCGTTTAGATCACGCCGTTTTTCCCATATTTTTAGAAAAACATCCTGAACCAGCTCCTCTGCATCAGACTCCGATTTTAGGTAACCAAGCGCAAAACGGAATATCCTGTTCCCATAGATTTTAAACAGGTCGTTAAAAGCTTTAATTTCTCCCTGCGATAAGGCTTTAACCAATTCTGATTCCGTTGGAATTGAATTATTCAAGGATGATTTTGATTGCAGTTCAGTATGGATACAAATATACACTTTTTACTCTGATTTTCAAAAGAGTTCAGAGTTGAAATCATGTGATAAATAGTGGTCGGATGATTACCGTCCAGAATCATCAACCACTTCAATATCCAGTAACTTGCATAAGTCAACAAGCTCGTTTACATAAGTTCCATACACTGCTGCAAAGTGTTGTGATTGAACATGATCCAATACCTGTCGAACCGGAACATCGGTATAAAATGTGATGCTTGGCCACGATGGGAGAGGAACACCCATCTCCACCCACACGGGCCGCTCTTTTCCTTCTCCTGTGACAATGTGCATCCGGTAACCTTCTTTGGTTTCAGAAAGACAAGCGAGGGTCATTCGCCCCTTTTTCATGTTGGAACAATGCGCAATTCCCCCCAGTAAAACGGTGGATATATTTTTTATCTGAGGTTTTCCTTCTATAAAATCTGAGGGGCAATAGCCATCCTCTCCAAGTAATATCCATTCCGGGTGATGTTCGTAATGTTCAATAAAAGTGACCTGTTTACCAGAAATCCATTTTAGCATTAGCTGGGCTACAGAATTTCCCAGGTCGTTTTCATCCACATAGGGGTATCCTGCATCTGCAACAAGTGAGGATGGAATGGCATGGGTCAAACCCATTTCAAGATCGACACCATCCACGCATTTATAGGAAAAGGTGTCAAATTTCTTCTCCTTACAAAGCTCAACGGTACCCATATACATCCTGATCGCTTTATCGATAACCTCATCTGCCGGTTTGCCAAGGGGGTATTCCCAGTCGCATGTGATCCGTTTCGCCTCTTCATTGACCTCTGTGGTGGGAATTGCATCCATTTTCCGCTGTAATTGCAACAAATCCATGCTTTCTATTTCAGGTCCTATCAGATTTCGCAATTTGGTAGGGTTAATTCCTGTTGAATAGAGTCCCATATCGTTATAACCGATTGTTCCAAGCCTTGCGTACCTCAGCTTCTTCATTACATAAGCCGCCTTTGCAAAAGCCAGGATTCCTTCAATATCCATTAAGGTATCGGGTGCATTATAAAGGTATTTGAATTTGATTCCCCATTGTTCCATGGGAAACCTTAAGGACGTCGAACCTGCTCCCGCTGCAGGGGATATCAGTGTCCCTTTTTTGCCAAACCGACCTTCATGATCCGTGAATCCGCCAAAACTGTACAGGATCATTGGCTCGTTACGGAATTCGTACAATACCCTGAAGACCCCGCGCGTATCAATCCAGTTAATTATATTGATGAATAGAAAATCCCACTCAGCAGCTTTCAGTTCTCTGATAGCTCTTTCCGGTTCCGCGCCCTCGCCATACACAGGATCGGTAACCATCAGGATTAGTCCGGCATCAGTGAGTTGCTTTTCAGCTTTTGCACTAATCATTTTCAAATTGTCAGGTTCGTAAAACATTGTTCCGAACGATACGTAACCAACTCTGATTTTTGACATTTTATTCGCTTATTAGTTATCTATTATGTTGATTTTTGTTTTAATTTCTGATCTCCAAAATTAAACCTATGTAACCAGGTGAATTCTCTTTCCGGTCTTGTACGATTCCAAAGCAGCGGTCATGATGAGGTGACTCATATGGGTTTCCCCGGGATGAACATTCTGGAGCGGATGGGTATGCTTCACCTTGAATTCAGTCATAAATGATCCAATCATTTGCTGAAAAGCATCAGAAAAGCCAAATTCAAAAATTCCACCCGAGATGGTTGGAATAAATGATTGTGACCCGAGATCTACCCTTGTCCAGCCTTGTTCTTTAGCTGATGTTTCGAGGTAGTAGAATGCTTTGGGGTCGTGAGTTGAGAATTTAACCGAACCTTCCGTTCCATAAACTTCAATGAACCACGTATTTGTTTCTCCAGGCGCCATCCTTTTAGTTTCAAAGACCATCGAGAATTCCTTATTGTTGTCGGGGTCTGCACATTTGCAGGTCACCACCGCATTATCCCAGGTATTACATGGAACACGATTCCCATCTTTATCGGGCCTGGTTTCAGCAAACTTCTGCAAATCAGCAAATACCCATTTAGGGAACCACTTCATCCGAAGTGGAATAAAATGAACGTGTAAACCCAGATCGCCCATACATCCGTATTCGCCGTTGAATTGAATCATCCGTTTCCAGTTAATGGGCTTGTTCAGATCCATATCGCTGGCATGATGAAAACCGCACCGCACTTCCATTATCCGTCCGTATTTCTTTGCCCTGATCCAATCGATCACCCGTTTTGCCCCGGGAAAATAGGCAAATTCTGAGCTGCACCTGACAAATACTTCAGGGTGCTGATTAATAACATTTAGAATCCGCTCATTGGCTGCGAGATCAATTCCCATCGGCTTTTCAGCCAGCAGGTGCTTTCCTGCCTGAATGATATCAATGTACATTTTCTCATGCAGATGATGAGGTACCGCACAATAGATCGCATCAATCGAGTCGGAATGAAGTAAACCGTGGTAATCGCTTGTCACAATTTCGATGGATGAAAAATTTGAAGTGAACCAATCCCTGTCGGCCTTATTTTTTTGATTGCAAATCCCGGCAATGACGGGTACAGGACCATCGTCCAGCAAATGACACCACCGTGCAACAGCACTGCCAAACTCTTTCCCCATAAGGCCAAGACCGATGATGCCAAAACGAAATTTTCCCCTTTGATTCATTGGAAATCAGGATTTATTCAGTTTGAAATTAAGCCATTTATTATCAGTTTTTACCTGTACCCAAATTCCTTTTCCACTTCACTGATTGCCTCTTCAATGATATCCATCCCCAGATTGGCATAATGTTCATCCATAATCAGCGGAGGCGACATGCGAAGGATATGTCCAGCAGGAATCCAGGCCAGCCCTTTGCGAAAAGCTTTTTGGTAGACGAGTGTTCCTGCCAGGTCGAAAGGTTCTTTGGTCGTTTTGTCTTTCACCAGTTCAATTCCAAGAAGAAACCCTTTGCCCTTAACATCGCCGATGATTGGATGTTGTTCCTTCATTTGAAGCATTCGTTTCATAAAGAACGCGCCGACAGTTCGAACATTCTGAAGGAGCTCTTCTTCTTCGATGACCTCAATTGAAGCCAATGCTGCAGCACATGCCATTGGATTTCCTCCATAACTTGACGAAGCCGATATTTTTTCCAGTGCTTCGCCGTATTCCTCTTTTACGACAAGGGCGGTCACAGGGAAGCCATTGCCAAATGATTTTCCAAAAGTTACAATATCGGGAATTACCCCCCAATGGTTGAGTGTTAGCCACTCACCGGTTCGTCCCATACCGGCAAGTACTTCATCATCATAAAGGAGTATTTTATATTTGTCGCAAAGTTGTTTTAGTTTTGGAAAAAAATCCTCAGGAGGGAAAATGGAGCCTGCCCAACCCTGTGCAGGTTCGAGTACAAAAGCCGCTACATTTCCAACGGTCCCTTCTTTAATGAAATTTTCATAAAAGTGAATGTAGGCATCGGTATCGATGGTTCCATCACCTTTCGTCCATAACGGGCGGTATGGGTCAGGTCGCGGAACCATATAAAATCCGGCTGCACGTGTGGGACCATAACTTAAGGTTTCGCCACGAAACATCTGGGCACAACTTACGGCGCCAAGTGACTTTCCATGAAAATCGCGATAAGCAGAAATAAACTCATGCTTGTTGGAGATTGCACGCGCTGCCCGAATCGCGGCTTCTACAGCTGATGTTCCGTCTGAATAAAGTTGGATGGCATTTAACTTTCCGGGGAGAATCTCCGCCATTTTTTCCATGAGTTTCTCCTTCACGGGAGTCGTAAAGTCATGGGCGTTCATTAGTCGCTTCGACCAGTAGGATATGGCTTCCGAGATCTTCGGATGACAATGTCCCAGAGATGTGACATAAATACCTGATGAGAAATCAAGATACCGGTTTCCATCTACATCTTTAAGCATAACGCCATAACCTTCATCAAAACAAACAGGAAATAATTTCACCTGACTGCTCAATCCTTTCATGTACCTGGCAGTATTTTCATGCATTTTTACTGACTTTGGTCCAGGTGTTTCAGTTATTAATTCAGGAAGATCTTTCGCACTTTCCTTCCACCAATCCTTTGACATAGAAAAATAAATTATGTGGTTAAAACATTAATATTCTTGCTTCTATATAATTCAAGTGTAGCCGGCATTATTTTTTTGTCGGTAATCAGATAATCAATTAATGAAAGAGGTGAATAGTTGAAATAGGAATTCTTTTCAATTTTCGACGAATCGCAAAGTAAATAAACCTTATCTGCAGCTTCTGCCATTTTAAGTGTGATAGATGCCTCCTTTTCGTGATTACTGCTCAGCCCGGAAGAGAGGGAGACCCCTCCGGCGCCAATAAAGGCCTTGTCAGCTTTATATCTCGATAGAAGGTTCTCGGTCATAGGTCCATAAAGCGCTTTTCGGGCATTGTCCAGTTCTCCGCCAATAAGATAAACACTGATGTGTGGATGTGGCATTAATTCAGAGACTACCGGTAACGAATTGGTAATAACCCTGAGATGGTTAAAGGTGGAAAGAAATTGTGCAAGAAAATAAACGGTGGTGCCGCAGTCCATGTAAATGGTGTCATTTTCTTCGATATGCGACGCTGCCAGCTTACAGATGTCCATTTTTTGACTACTGCAACTTAGGGCATTATTATCAAATCCAAATATTTCGGAAATTACAGAATTTCGAACTGCCCCTCCATGTACTCTTTTCAGCAATCCTTTCTTTTCGAGAAGGGTCAAATCGCGTCGAACAGTTATTTCAGAGGTATTGCAACGAGCAACAATCTCCTGAATACTAATTTCATCCTTTTGTTCAAGCAATTTTAGGATACTCTTTTTTCGTAGCTCTGGTGTCATTACAATCTTTAAAATTGAAAACATGATCGGATACAACAAAAATATTCATATTCAATCATAAAAACAATAAATCAGTAATTTTTTTAAATTATTATTTTGCATATATATTTAATATTAATACTTTTGGCTTATTATAAAGATAATAATAACGATCATAAACGATCATATATTAACCTCAATTAGTAGGATATG
Organism: Prolixibacteraceae bacterium; assembly: GCA_963675995.2. Classification (GTDB taxonomy): domain Bacteria; phylum Bacteroidota; class Bacteroidia; order Bacteroidales; family Prolixibacteraceae; genus JAAFHB01. The sequence continues at coordinate 3,082,731 of CAXXIY010000001.1, forward strand.
AACGGGAAACATTTGAGACTTGAGAAGCTTTTCAACAGGAATGAAAATGCTGTAATTGTTGCAATTGATCATGGTTTGTTCGACGGACCAATACCAGGTATGATAGATTTAAAGAAAACGGCTGAAAAAATAAATCCTTGTGTCGACGGGGTTCTGTTAAGTCCGGGAATGCTGAAACACCTCCGTTTTGCATTCAATTACAAGGGTGCTCCTATGCCAATTGTGAGGCTCAACTGGAGTTCTGTGTACTGTTTTCACTGGAATTATAATCAGGCGAATACAGTTATTGCCCAAACGGTTGAACAAGCCGTTGCCAACGGAGCCGAAATTGTGCTCGCTTCACTTACCTTACAGACCGGAAGCGAAGAGGTGGATACCCGGAATGTGGAAATTTACAGCCGGCTGGTTAATGAGGCCAATAAATGGGGGATTCCGGTTATTGGAGAGTACTTCCCCACCCATTCGGGAACACTTTCCAAAGAACAGATGCACGAACAGGTTTACACCTCATGCAGAATTCTTAGCGAGCTGGGTTGTGATATGATCAAGACATTTAATACTTTTGATTTCAGGAAGGTAACCGAAAGTTGTCCCGTTCCAGTTTTTGGTCTAGGTGCAGAAAAAATGCCACTCCAGGTTCAGGCACTCCAATTGGCGGCCAACGAAATACGTGATGGTGCACGTGGAGTTGTTTTTGGCCGGAACGCTACTCAGGTCAAAGATCCTTTTGCTTTTCAGGAGGCCCTTTGTGAAGTGGTAAAAAAAGGTCTGTCACCTGAAGAGGCAATTATCAGATATCAACTTGTCGATTAAGAAAAAAGGTTGCAGAATGAATCCTGGCAATATCTCCTATACGATAGGAATTGATGTCGGAACAACTTCAATAAAGGGTGTTCTGTTGAACAGTTCAGGTAACCTGATGGTTACAACAGCAAAGGAGTACACGCTTGAATCTGCCGCTCAGGATTTGTGTGAAGTTGATCCTGAAATCTATTGGAGCATTTCATGTTTCTTAATCCGTGAATTATTAGAGAATTCATCGATTAACTCTGCACAAGTGAAAGGAATTGCTTTCTCAAGTCAGGGTGAAACCCTTATCGTGACTGATCAAAGCGGAAGACCGTTAAGGAAAGCAATCGTATGGCTCGATAACAGATCGGTGAACGAAGCAAAGGAGATCGAGCAGAAATTCGGGAGCCAGCTCATTATGGATATTACCGGACAACCCGAAGTTGTGGCTACCTGGCCTGCAACCCGGATTCTTTGGTTACGGAAAAATGAACCGGAAACCTTTGCAAAGAGTTACAAATTTCTTTTGGTTGAAGATTATCTCCTTTATCGGTTGACCGGCATTTTCTGCACTGAGCATTCCCTATCCTCTTCTACCCTTTATTTCGATATCCATCAGAAAATCTGGTGGAAGGAGATGCTGATGTTCCTGGGGATCACTCAGGAGAACCTGCCTGACCTTAAACCATCCGGTTCCGTGGTTGGAATACTTACAGCAGAGGCCATCATCGCTACGGGACTGACGGGAAATACGCTTGTTGTTACTGGTGCCTACGATCATCCGGCCGGTGCAATTGGCGCCGGAAATATCCATCCCGGGACGATAACCTTAACGCTGGGCGCCTCGATGGCCATGTGTGTAACACTTACCAAACCGCTTAGAGACCTTTCGTTAAAAATCCCTTGCCAGTGTCATGCCGTTCCCGGGATGTATTTTCTTTTGCCCTACACCCAGACTGCAGGAATGGTGCTTAAATGGTTTAAAGATGAGTTCTTTGTCAGTGAGCCTCCTGCGGCCGGGCAGGAGAATTGCAATCCATATCCACTAATGGATCAGCTCGCCGGATCGATACCTCCGGGATCAGATGGATTATTGATGCTTCCCCACTTAATGGGCACAGGCTCTCCGGAATTCAACCAGAAGGCAAAAGGGGCTTTTGTCGGGATCAATTTGGGAACTTCAAAGGGCCATTTTATCCGTGCTATCCTCGAAGCCATTGCATTTGCAATTAATCACAACCTGGTTGCCCTGGAAAAAAAGGGGATCCTTGCTGATAAGATAATATTGCTTGGTGGTGGAGGCAGAAGTCCGATCTGGTGCCAGATGATTGCCGATGTAACCGGTATTCAGGTCGTAACGCTCAATCAATCGGAAAATGCCTCGGTTGGAGCGGCGATTCTTGCCGGCATTGGATCAGGAATATTTCAGGATCTGAAATCGGCCGGTGAAAAATGCTCGGAAATCAGAGAGAGATACCTTCCGGATCACCATAATCAATTCGTTTACAAGCAGCTGATGGAGAGATACTTGTTGCTTTCAAGATCGATTGAGCCCTTTTGGGAATAATCAACCCCATTCCCACGAATTTTTCCTCCAATTTTTTTCTTCCCATTTAGGAGATATTAATAGTATTTATTACTTTTGATCTTTCTGAAACCATCTCAAAATCTGATTTTGGTTGAATTGTAATCCTGATTACAGGTCAGTTGCAGATATGGTAAAGGACATTTAAACAGCTAATTAGATCCATAAAATATTTATATCAGGTATAATTTACTTTTAAAACAGATGAGTATGAAAAAAATGAGTTGCAATTGGATATTCATGATTGCTTTTTTAATCTCCCTTCCGATTTTGGGCATTTCCCAGAATAAGATTATTATTCATGCAGACCAGCCGGGATCGAAAATCGACAAGGCAATTTATGGCCACTTTGCCGAGCACCTTGGACATTGTATTTATGGTGGAATTTATGTTGGTGAAAATTCCCCAATTCCAAATACTAAAGGGTTTCGTTTGGACGTTGTCGGTGCATTAAAGGATTTAAAAGTTCCGTTGGTTCGGTGGCCGGGGGGATGTTTTGCCGATACGTACCATTGGAAAGATGGGATCGGGCCAAAGGCTGATCGCCCTTCAATAATTAATGTACACTGGGGTGGAGTAACCGAGGATAACAGCTTTGGGACCCATGAGTTTCTTGATTTTTGCGAATTGATAGGTGCTGATCCTTATGTTTGTCTGAATGTCGGGAGCGGTACAGTTCAGGAGGCTGCAGAGTGGATTGAATATGTAACTTCATCCAGCGAAAGCCCGATGACCAAGCTGCGCAAAAAAAATGGGCGTGAAAAACCATGGAACGTAAAATACTGGTCAGCGGGTAACGAAACCTGGGGTTGTGGTGGCAATATGCGTCCTGAATATTATGCGGACCTTTACCGTCAGTACTCCTCCTACATGCGTGCCCCGGGTATTTTTAAAATTGCAAGCGGAGCCAATACCGAGGATTACAAATGGACCGATGTATTAATGAGGGAGGCAAGTCGCAATATGAATGGCATATCACTCCATTACTATACGGTTCCCAGGGTCTGGAATAAGAAAGGATCTGCAACCCAATTTAATGATTCAGTGTGGTTTGTGACTTTGCAAAAAACCCTCAAAATGGAGGAGCTCGTTACAAAGCATTCTGAAGTCATGGATAAATATGACCCTTCTAAAAAAGTGGGTCTTCTGGTCGACGAATGGGGTACGTGGTACGATGTTGAGCCGGGGACAAATCCCGGATTCCTATACCAGCAGAACACTTTGCGTGATGCACTCGTGGCCGGTATTAACCTCAATATTTTCAATAACCATTCCGACAGGGTAAGAATGAGTAATATCGCACAGATGATCAATGTGTTGCAATCGGTTATTCTGACCAAAGAGAAGGAGATGGTTCTTACTCCAACTTACTATGTGTTTAAAATGTACAGTGTTCACCAGGATGCAACTATGTTACCTATTGAGATCAGGTGCGGAAAATATAGCTTGGGGACCGAGTCACTGGACGCTATTAATGGTTCGGCTTCCATTAAAGAAGGAGTGATCAGTATTACCCTTTGTAACCTCGATCCGGCCAAATCACAAAACGTCAGTTTTGAGTTTTCGGGAGCAAAATTTTCCAATGTATCCGGCAAGATCGTAACGGCCAATAAAATAAATGCCTACAACGATTTCGGGAAGAAAGATGAAGTTAATCTGACCGAATTTACCAACGCAAAACTGAATAAAGGTCAATTGGAGGCAGTACTCCCTGCAAAATCTGTTGTGCTGATTCAATTAAAATAGATGACCATTTAGATTGAAGAGACGCATCATCGTGCGTCTCTTCAATCTTTTAATTATTGGATAATCAATTATTTAGACTGGTTGTTAGTTGCCGCCATTTGTTCCTTCAACCAGGTTGGCCGGTTAGTTGTGATCACATTCACACCCAGATCTTTCATCCGGTTTGCTTCAGCAAAATCATCAACAGTCCAGCACCATAATTTGAGATTAGCTTTGATAACCTCGCTAACCAATTGTTGGTCAATAATTTTTGAAAGAAGATCAACCCCGTCGAGTTTGTTCTTTTGTATTTCTGGTATTCTTTTCAACACCTCTTCCTTTGAACCCGAGAGATAATAACAGGGAACATCAGGAAACAGTGATTTTGCCTGGCTGATGGTTTCAAAGCCAAATCCAATGAAAGCAATATTTCCCTCTTTCCAGTATTTGCTGATTACTTTCTGAAGTTCAGGAAATACCTCCTTTCCACATTTAATTTCAATGACCAGTAATTGCCCTTTTTTAATGGTTTTGAGGACATCCTTCAATAAGGGGATCGTTTGACCCTCAAAAAATGGGGAATTGGTTGAAGCGAGTTTGATGTTGAGTTCCTTCAGATCAGACCAGTTGCATTTGGCAATTTCCAGTTTTTTGTTTGTCAGGCGTCCGGTGTTCCCATCGTGCCACAATACGATTTGGTGGTCTTTGGTGAGTTGAATATCGCATTCAGCTCCGTCGCATCCCAATTCAGCGGCAAGTTTAATGGCAGCCAGCGAATTTTCTGGGGCATAATACGATGCCCCCCGGTGAGCAATATATTTAATTTGCCCGTTGGATACCATGCTGAACAACAAAAGAAAGCAGATAATTAAAGAAGATTTCATTGTAATATAAAACTAAAGAGGTTGGATCACCAGATTCTTCCATTGTACTTTTATTCCTCCGCCGTCGTGGATCTGGAGCGCAATGCGTCCGTTGGCTTTCCCGATCAATGAATCGTTGAGGTGGGTCATCTCCTGTCCGTTGAGCCATGTAGTGACCTCTGATCCAACAACCTTGATGCGCATGGTATTCCATTCGCCTGGTTTCAGGATGTTCTCTTTATCCTCGGGAATCTGGTGCAACCAACCACGTCCGTAAGATTCGTAAATTCCTCCCGAGTCGTTACCTTTAGGGGCAACTTCACATTGCCATCCTGAAATGGTCGTTCCCGTGACCGTTGAGCGAAAGAAAATACCGCTATTCCCATTCGATACCTGTTTAAAATCGACCGAAAGATCAAAGTCTTTATAGTAGAATTGAGTTCCCAGATATCCGTATTTTTTATCGGGACCGCTTTCACAGATCAACAAACTATCCTGAACGAACCACTTTTCTGTTCCGTAGGCAATCCAGTTTGACAAATCTACACCATTAAAAAGTGCAACCGACGGTTTAGCTTTTTTGGGAAGTTCCTTGATTTTCATATTCCTGAACCAGATTTTGCTTCCATGATCCTGCAAGGCAATGTATCCGGTTTCCGAAAGACCATATTCAGGTGCCATATTCCACTTTCCACTGTTTTTTAATTTGAACCATTCGGGTGTCCATGCCTCGAATTCAACAATTTTAGCCCCATTCAGCCAATGTTCCACGTGGCCGTTGTCGAATATAATTCGGGTGTTGTTCCATTTTCCCACCGGATTTAATTTTTTCACCTTAGGATCTGCCACATGCATGGCATAATCAGCACCAGTCAGTTGCCAGTCTTCAACTTTTTGCGGAAAGCCAACATCGTCGAGTAGTTGGTATTCAGGCCCTGTCATATAGGGTGTTTTAAATTTTTTCCCTTCTATGACGTGGTAGATTACTCCACTATTCCCTTCTGCTGCAATTTTCCAGTCAAAATTCAATTCAAAATTGTCGTACTGTTTGTCAGTGACAATATATCCGGTAGAGTCGCTACCGGTACCGCTGGCTGCCAGACAACCATCAATGGCGGACCATCCCGTAATGGCCTGTTCATTATAGTTTCTCCACCCTTTCATACTTTGGCCGTCGAACAAAAGTTTCCAGCCATCCAGCTTTTCCTGATCGGTTAATCCATTCTGCTTTTCTGCACAACTGCATACGATCGCAGCTATCAAAAGCATCCAGCTAAATAATGATGTTAGTTTTTTCATTGTATTTTCTTGTTTGTAGTTACTCAAAGGTATAATATTTATGATTGAAAAGAGCAAAACCTAAAATCCAAAAATGGGTGATTTGGTCTGTTTTCATTTGCTACGCGCCGGTTATTCCAGCAGCTTAATCTCTTCATTGAAATCAAATTGTAAATCTTCATGAAGTGTAGCAATTGTTTTTTTGATCCGCTGTATCTGTCGCAGATAGATATTTTTGATGGTGATGTTACCACGATAAGGGACCTCCTTTTTGAATTTCGTACAGAAATAGATCAGCAACTCCGCTTCGGTTCGTTTTTGCCCTGAATACCTGATTCGTTGATTGGTGAACGCCAGCGTTTTCCGAACCCCTTTTTTTGTAAGATAGGGTGATGCACGGCTTATCTCCCTGAAGTGGAGATCCAGTTCAGTTTTAGTATTCCTGATATATTCGGGTTCATCATCTGCCTCGAAAAGGAGGTAGGAGAGGAGTTCCTTATTCTCCTTCTTATACCTTGCCAGCCTGAGACATAGGTCAGGTAACAGTGCAGTCGGTACATTGTTTAATGCCCGTCTCAGTTCGGAAAGAGAGGCTGTGGTCATTGTTTAAACCTGCTTTTGCGTAGCGGATGAAGTAAATACTCAAGGCCATTCAGCTTAATTTCGTAAATCGTTTGTAACAAAATTCCCAGTTTGCCTTCAGGAAAACCCTTCTGTTCGAACCATTCGAGATACGAAACAGGCAGGTCACACAAAAGGGTACCCTTATATTTTCCAAAAGGCATCTGTATCCGGGTTAGTTGTATCAACAGGTTTGGATCGGGACTCATCTTTAATTTATGCTTCTCCCATAAACTGATAACCGGCATCTTCAACCAGTTCCTTTATCTTCAGTTGATCGATTTCGCTACCCGAAACATTCACCTTTCCGCTTGCGGGATCGGCAGTTACCTCATCGACCCCGGCGATGGTTTTAATACTCTTCTCAACACGTGCCTTGCAGTGATTACAAGTCATTCCGGCTACTAAATAAGTCTTGTTGGCCATACTAATCATCTTTAAATCTGATTTCAGTTTTCAGTAATATTTCCCTTCATTTCGCTGAAGAGAGACCGGAACATGGCAAAATCACCTGATCCCATTTGGGCCAGGGAGGCTATTCCCGGATCGAGCTCAAATATAACGCTAAATATTGTCCGGGCAGAATCTTTTATCGTAAAAAAAATCGGGGAAATGTAGGTTCACCCCAAGATTCAACTTAGGGTGATTAAAAATCCACAATGATGGCGCTTTAAAAACACAATTGGTAATTCAAACTTTTAATTTAACTTGCTGCAGGTATTAATTGAGTATCCGGTTACTGCCAGTGAGTGTTAACTAGTAAATTATTAAGACATTAAAATATTAAATGCAATGGAAATGCCTGATTTGTCAACAAGCTATTTAGGGCTTCACCTAAAAAATCCGATTATTATAGGAAGCAGCGGACTTACCGATACTGTCGCTAAGGTCGTTCATCTCGAAGCAATGGGCGCTGGTGCGGTTGTATTGAAATCACTTTTTGAGGAGGAGATCATTATGGAGATGGAGGAGACCATCCATACCATGACGAATCGAAATTTTGTCTTTCCGGAGACAATGGATTATATGGAAACGATTGTAAAAGAGGATATTTTGATTAACTATCTGCAGTTGATCACCGAATCAAAAAAGGCCGTAGGAATTCCCGTAATTGCCAGTATTAATTGTGTGAGTTCACAGAAATGGACCTATTTTGCCAAAGAGATCGAAAAGGCAGGCGCCGATGCGCTGGAACTCAATCTTTTTTTCCTCCCTTCGGATCATCTGCGCGGAGAGAAAGAGGTACTGGAGTCGACGCTGGAAATCATATCGAAGGTGAAAGGGTGCCTTAAGATTCCTGTTACCTTGAAAATTAGTCCGTTTCAATCGAATTTAATCCGGTATGCCCAATATATCGATCAGGCAGGGGTCGATGGAATGGTCCTGTTTAACCGTTCGTGGTTACCCGATATTGATATCAATCAGCTCGTAATCTCCTCCGGATTTGTACTAAGCTCACCTTCTGATCTGGGGAGTACGCTTCGTTGGGTTTCTATCCTTTCGGGACGTGTGAATTGCGACATTTCTGCATCAACAGGAATTCATGACGGTGCTGGTCTAATTAAGCAGATCCTGGCCGGAGCAAAGGCTTGTCAGGTTGTTTCATCTTTGTATATCCATGATTTGGATCAGATTGGTAAGATGACGGAAGAACTTACAAAATGGATGGCTACTCACGAGTTTAAATCTATCGAGGAGTTCAGGGGACGTTTAAGTCAAACCAACAGTGGTAATCCTGCAGCCTGGGAGCGTGTACAGTTTATGAAGCACTTCCGGAATTTTATTTAGATTAAAACGTCACAAGTTCAAAAAAAAATAAGGGGGAATGTGCCTTTGAACAGAGCCATTCCCCCCTTTTGTATTTAAGACTTTACATGCTTTACTTCTATTGTGCCAGGAAAAGATAGGTAATTGTCCCTTTTTGTTTTTCAGGCGCTTTAGGGTCATCGTTAAACCAGGTTTTCTCAGCAGCCTGTTTGGCATAAGCCATAATGGTCATATCGCTGATATTGGGATTTGACCGGGGTTCCGCTCTCAGTACTTTCCCATCGCGACCAACTACAATATCAACGATCACCTCACCACCCCCCTCGGCAAGATATACGGGAATGGGTAATATCGCATGGTAACGGTTCTCAAGCGAATAGTGGATATTTGATTTCCCTTTAAAGTTCGATTGTTTAACCTCTTCACGCGTTTTTCCCTCCGTATTATCGACGGGCATTGGGATATCGCCAATCTCAGGAATTTTCTTGGATAGTGTTTGGTTCACATCACTCACGAGTTTTTTTGCTGCGGCAATCTCATTATTATATGCTTTGTCAAAGAATGGATCGCTCGAGTGAGTTGCACGGTTATCAGACCCCTTCGCTGCATCGTTGACGGCCCGGTTCGAGTTTAACTTATTTAACCCTGCCATTTTTTGGGTTGCAACTGGTGCTACTTCCTGTTGTGCTTTCTTCTCCTTTTCCGGTTCCGGGAGCTTTGTCTCCAGTTCCGAAAGATCTAAAACAACAGTGTCCTGAGGCGCAGGATCCATTAAATCCAATTGAGAAAGAAGCAGAAAAATTAATAGAAGGATATGGAAAACCAGCGTGGCAATTACCCCGTAGATATTGTGTTTATATATTTCGTTTATTTTTCTCATTTGCGCGGGCAAAAATAAGCAATATAAAATAAATAAAGCTGCCGGAGTATTATCCCATTCGCCATATAATAAACAATAGTTGCAAAAACTGTTAAATACTATTGGATGGTAATTGTCCTGCCCGCTTCACCCTGTTTAGGGAGCACAACCAATATCGTGGTCAGATCCTTTTCCTGATCAAATGTAACTGCTCCTCCTGATTTTATTGTGGTTATGCCATTGATGGTTATTTTTATATTTGATTGCAGATGAGTGGGATCTGAAATATTTAACGCCTCTTTCCCATTTTTTGATGTAAAAAGAACAACACATGGATGATCGGTTGTCATGATCAACTTTTGAGTAAGAGGGCAAGAACCTTTCTGATGAAAAACGATTCCCGTTAGGGCTCCATTTTTGGATTTGACCGACTGCAGCTCCTTCGTATTGGATATGATTTCAAACTCAGCGGCTGACTTCTCAATATTTTCAGGAGATGCTCCTGGGAGGACGATATAGGAATAGCTTCCATTCTGAGGCCTGATTCCATGATCATACCATAGCTGGAAAACAGAAGTATTTATTTTCTTATCGGACATTGGACCCATTACGTAGCTCCATGCTCCGGTTCTGGTCTCATTTTCAAGGCTCAGTTTTGCCGTGCCGGGAAAGTAATAGCCCCAGTTATCATGAATGACCCATTTAATGTTTTGAAGCTGATGCATACCGCTGTTCAAAACTGAAGGTTTCCTGTTCTGTGAGATCAGAACTTCGCCCTTCAAAAAACTTTGGTTCACAGTAGTAGCGACTGACTTGTCCAAATTGGTTTTTAGACCAGCACCAAGGCATATGATTGCATCATTAAAAAAGAACCACGATTTTGCCGCAAATAGGCTGTCTCGGTTGTATTGCATGGTTGCAACACCATTTAATCCATCGGAGACACCGCCTACGAAATCACTTTTAATCCGGTAACCCGAAGCGGTTAAAACAGCCAGGTCGCTGTCGTCCTGAAAAGTGGTTGTCCCTGGTATTTTTTTCCAGTCCCAGAAAGGGAAAATATCGGTGTATTCATCACCGGACTGGTAAAAGTAGGTGGCGCCATCTCCAAGATGATAGCCCTGAATATTTTCGCTGTTGCACGTTTCTGCTCCCGCGACCCTGTTCGAAGCCATTTTTACTGAGCTGTAAAATCGTGTGCGATGGTGAATGGTCATGTCAGAGCGCCAGAAATGGATATTTCCATCGAAATCGTCAAGTGCTGTATCATATTGTCGATGAAAGAGTGTATCCACCTTTGAAAATGTTTTATAGACCTTCGCCAGCATTTGGGCTTTCTCAGTTTGTGCATTGGGAAATAGCTGCCTTCCGCACGCACTGATATCAAATTTATCTTTCCAGACTACCCACCTAAGCCCGTTTAACAGATAATTACGCAGATTCTCTATTTTAGGGGGATCAAAAGCGAATGGAGTTCCCCTGAAAATAATAGCCCAATTGCACATATCTGTTGCAAAAGCGAGTCCGTAATTCCCAAACTGTTGCTGAGGTCCATGCTGATGGAACGAAAAATCGGGTTGAATCCCTTCCCTTTCTGTGATCGTGATCTCTTCTGAAATTGCTTTCGCTGCAAGCTCAATAGATTTAAAATCATTTGTTAACAGGCTTCTGTAGATCACATTTTGTGCCAGCCAGACTTTATTCTGACCCGTTAGTCCCATTTTAGACCTGTTAAGAATTTTCAATCCATCTGAGAGCTCCTGATCCCGGAGTTCATCCTTTAGCAATACCATAATTTGGCCCAGTAGTTGAGGAACCCCAATTTCGGGGTACCACCAATTGGGATTTATATAATCGTTCTTCAGCCAATGGTTCAGCACAGCAAAAAGAGGTTTTTTAAGTTTGGCATTGTTAAAATAGGAACTTTGGGGCGATTCCCAGGATATAGCCATATCTAACAGGCGGTTGAGGTGTGGATATGCCTGCCAGAGCCCGCGTGTTTTGTCGTTGTAATTGAGATCCGAAAAACTTCCGTCAGGCTGAATCAATAATAGCAACTGAGCGATGCTTTCATCTTTAATTTTGTTGGAAAGTAGGTTGTTCGTCAGATTTTTACGCAATATCCCCATTGCAGAATCCTCGGAGGGGTGATTAATTGAGGCACCAAATCCCGTGAAAAACAAGAAACAGAAACTGAAAAGGACAAATATCTTAGACATATTTTATTTTTGAATTGCAGGTATTCTGGGTTATTCCGGAGTATTTACGGGTTAAAACTATAAAAAAAGTACTTACCTGATTGGCAATACTAAGTAATGGCAAATTTACAATATTTGATTGTGGTAATTCGATTGTGATACCGGTCATTCCTAATAAATTTTGAATCTGGTTTTCCTTTCCTGCCAAAGAAGCGTACTTTTGATCCTTGAACTGAAATTGAAAACGTGAGAGTTTGTATCGCTGAAAAACCGAGTGTTGCCAAAGAAATTGCTGCAATTATCGGGGCTAAAAACCGGATGGAGGGCTATTTTGAGGGAAACGGTTATCAGGTGACCTGGACATTCGGCCATCTTTGCACCTTAAAAGAGCCACACGATTATACCGATAAATGGAAAACGTGGGATATGCGGATGCTCCCCATGTTGCCGGAAAGATTTGGTATTAAGCTGATTAACGACAATGGTGTTAAAAAACAGTTCGGCATCATTGAAAAACTCGTGAATCATGCCGATGAGGTGATTAATTGCGGTGATGCTGGCCAGGAGGGTGAATTAATCCAGCGATGGGTTCTCTCCAAAGCTGGTAATGATAAGCCATTGAAGCGGTTATGGATCTCTTCATTGACCGAAGAGGCGATAAAGGAGGGATTTGACCATTTGCGTGATGGACGTGAATTTGATAATCTGTACGCTGCAGGTAGCGCCAGGGCCATTGGCGACTGGTTGCTTGGTATGAATGCAACCCGACTTTATACCCTTAAATATGGTCAGAACAAGCAGGTGCTTTCTATTGGAAGAGTTCAAACACCCACTCTTTCGTTAATTGTGAAACGTCAGCTCGAAATCGATCACTTTAAACCTGAGCCTTACTGGGAGCTTAAAACTAAATACCGTGAGGTGATCTTCTCCGCTACGACGGGTCGGTTTGCTTCTGTACAAGAGGGATCGGTTAAATTGGCTGAGATTAGCGGCTATGAATTTTATGTCGTCTCGTATGAGCGAAAAACAGGCGCTGAAGCACCTCCAAGGCTTTTCGACCTTACCTCACTTCAGGTCGATGGTAACCGACGTTTCGGATTTACTGCAGAAGAAACGCTGCGTTTGATACAAAGTTTATATGAGAAAAAACTTACGACTTATCCACGCGTCGATACGACCTACCTTTCGGAGGATATCTATCCGAAAGTACCTGGTATATTATCGAAATTAACAACCTATCAGGAATATACAGCACCATTGCTTCTGACAAAGATCAAAAAGTCGCCTAAGATATTTGATGATCAAAAGATTACCGATCACCATGCCATCATTCCAACGGGAGTAATATCCAATTCGCTGACCCCGGACGAGCGAAAAGTTTATGATATGGTTGCCCGCCGCTTTATCTGCGTTTTCTATCCCGATTGCAAAGTTTCGAATGTCGTGGTTCTGGGAGAGGTCAATAAGGTGGAGTTTAAGGCTTCAGGTAAGCAGATCCTGGAACCCGGCTGGAGGGTGGTCTACAAGGACGATTCAGGAAAAGCAGCTGCAGATGAAAATATCCTCCCGGTATTCCTAAGAGGGGAGCATGGGCCACATGAGCCCGAATTGTCTGAAAAGATGACACAGCCTCCCAAGCATTACACCGAGGCTACGCTCCTCCGGGCAATGGAAACCGCAGGGAAAAGTGTGGATGACGAGGAACTTCGCGACCTTCTAAAACAAAATGGGATTGGACGTCCTTCGACAAGGGCAAACATTATCGAAACATTGTTCAGACGTAAATATATCTCTCGCGATAAGAAAAAAATTGTGGCCAATCCTACGGGGATTGAGTTAATTCAAATTATCGAAAACGAACTGTTAAAATCGGCTGAACTAACCGGCATCTGGGAAAAAAAACTGAGACAGATTGAGCAGGGAGAATACGAAATTGCAGCCTTCATGGTTGAACTGAAAGAGATGGTTTCGGATATAGTCCAACAGGTTAAACAATCAGTCGGTAAGACGATTACAGTGGTTGACCGGGAAGAGAAGGTCGTACCTGAACCGGTCATAAGACCTGAAAAAAAGAGTAGAACCAAATCTGCGGAGGTGAACGATGCGATGGTGTGTCCCAGGTGTAAAAAGGGGGAGGTTGTGAAAGGGAAAAATTCATGGGGATGTACCGCCTACCGCGATGGATGCGATTTTAGACTTCCGTTTAACTATGAAGGGAAGAAGTTAAGTGACAGTAATGTCAAAGCCTTGTGCCGAAAAGGGAGAAGTAACGAGATCTCGGTTATACAGCCGGACGGGAAAATTGTTGCTGGTAATTTGCTGTTTAATAGCGACTATACTCTTATATTTGAGCAAAAGGCAGCCGGGGAGTTACTTTGTCCGCAATGCAAAAATGGATTGATTGTGAAGGGAAAGTTGGCCTGGGGATGCACCGCTTTTCGCAACGGTTGCCAATTGCGTGTTCCATTTGTCTTTATGGGAAAGGGATTATCCGATAGCCATATGGAGCAGTTAATTTTGAAAGGAAAGACATCGAGGATCAGTGGTTTTGTGGCTGACGGTGGACAGAAAAGGGATGGTCGGTTGATGTTCGATAAGAATTTCAGGGTGATTCTGGAATAAGATATTCTTTTTTGCTGGCAACACCTCAAATCAAGCCGGAGATTCTTAATCAACAAAATATCTTCACCGATATTGATGATTAAACTAACGCCACCACTTAAATAGGAGATTCAGCTGCTCTTTTTCCGGTCAGGAAATTTGTTTAACATTTGCGAATTTCCGCAGAAACCTGAAAAGTTCATTGGTTAGGTTTTCCAGCGCAGTAGGGATATCCCATTTTTCGGAGTCACGGGTATCCACAAAGTTGGAGATTGCCCTGATTTCGAGAAAGGGAACCTTCTCAAGAAGACAGACATAGAAGATCGCAGCACCTTCCATCGACTCGATATCGGGATCAAACGCCTGTTTTATTCTGTTAATACTCGCCGTTGTTCCATGGCTAATGTTTCCTGTAACTCCATTAACTTCAGCAAGTATGAGGTTTTCATATCGGTGCGGATTAATCAGTTTGCAATTCCGGAAAGGTGTTTCATCCGGATCTACAAATCCTGCATCAAAAATGGTTTTAAACTGATCGCCATCTTCAATTCCAAAGTCACAAAACTGTTCACTTCGAACATTCACAACCGTACCAATTGAGATCTCATCCCTGAAACTTCCGGCAATTCCTGCGTTAATCACAAGGTCATAATTACAAAGATTCAGTGCCTTGGTAAGAAAATAGGTTGTAAAAGTAGTTCCTATTCCTGTGATGATAAGATCAATATCAAGATCGTACCATTTATAGTGGAAAACCGGGCCTATATTATTGGGAGCTTCTTTAAGGTTCTCGAAAAATTGATAAAGTTCAAAGCATGTTGCTCCTACAAAGAGAATTTTCATCAGTGATGAATTCAATAAATGATAATTTACAAAAGTATAATATCGTTTCGTTAAACAATCAGTTTCTCCATTTACAATCGGGTTCTTTTTTATAATTCGGTCTAAAAATTTTGTTCTTTTGTACGCAGAATCGGTAAAAAAGTTTTCCGAACGGAAGGTTTTTCTTTTATTTTTCAAATATTATCAGATCAGACCGTTATTTGTGCTTTAAATTGGTAAAGATGGAGGTAAGGTCGGAAGATTCCCGGTAAACTTTTAAGGGGTGTAATATGTTAAGATTTAGAATAGTTAAATAGATATTTATGAAATTTTCCCTGAATAGTAAGGATAACGAGGGTTATAGTAAGGTTGAGGTTCATCACAAGGAGAATATTTTGAAAATGGCGGAGCATTATCAGGAGATTTTAAAACTTCTTGGTGAGGATACTCAACGTGAAGGTTTGATTAAAACACCTGTCCGAATTTCGAAGGCGATGCAGTTCCTCACGCAGGGTTATAATATGGATCCGGAGAAGATTCTTAAATCTGCCATGTTCAAGGAAGATTACCGGCAGATGGTGATCGTAAAAGATATTGAGATCTACTCCCTCTGCGAGCATCATCTTCTTCCATTTTTTGGTAAAGCGTATGTCGCTTATATTCCAAACGGATACATCACCGGTTTAAGTAAGATCGCACGCGTGGTTGAGGCCTATTCGCGACGGTTACAGGTTCAGGAACGTCTTACGATGCAAATAAAGGAGTGTATCCAAAATACACTAAATCCGTTAGGGGTGGCGGTAGTAATCGAGGCAAAGCATATGTGTATGAGTATGAGGGGAATCGAAAAGCAAAATTCGGTAACCACCACTTCCGATTTTACGGGTGCATTTCAGAAGGAAGCTACACGTCAGGAGTTTATAAAGCTGATTAGTTCCGATCTCTCCTAAGATGTTTTAATGTCATTTGATCGGATTAAGAGCGGGCGCCCTTTTTTTGTATCTTTGTGTCCAAAATTTTACAACATCAAATTATGAAGGCATATGTTTTTCCGGGGCAGGGCGCCCAGTTTGTAGGAATGGGTAAGGACCTGTATGACAATTCACCGATGGCGCGTGAGTTATTCGAACGGGCGAACCAGCTGCTTGGTTTCCGCATTACTGATCTCATGTTTAATGGTACAGATGAGGATCTGAGGCAGACCAGGGTGACCCAACCTGCCATATTTCTCCATTCCGTACTTTTGGCAAAAACGCTGGGAGATGATTTTAAACCCGATATGGTAGCGGGACATTCACTTGGTGAGTTTTCTGCACTTGTAACAAACGGTGCACTTTCGTTTGAAGATGGCCTTATGTTGGTTTCTAAACGGGCCTTGGCGATGCAAAAAGCGTGCGAAGCTGAGCCCTCCACAATGGCGGCCATCGTAGGTCTCGATGACCAGATTGTTGAGGAGATCTGCAGCGGTATTGACGAAGTGGTTGTACCTGCGAATTACAATTGTCCGGGTCAGCTGGTGATCTCAGGTTCAATTCAGGGGATTGATCTCGCTTGTGCAAAACTGACTGAAGCGGGTGCAAAGAGGGCGATAAAATTGAGTGTGGGTGGTGCATTTCACTCCCCGCTGATGGAACCTGCCCGCGCAGAACTGGCCGAAGCAATCAATTCCACAACTTTCAGTGCACCTGTTTGTCCGGTTTACCAAAATGTAAATGCGACACCTGTTTCAGATCCGGAGATGATTAAGTTGAATCTTATCGCTCAGCTTACTGCACCTGTACGATGGACTCAGACAGTCAGAAATATGATCGCTGACGGATGTACCTCGTTTACTGAAGTGGGGCCAGGGCAAGTATTGCAGGGACTTGTAAAAAAGGTTGATCGCTCGGTAACAACAGCAGGGATCAATACCTACCAGGGATAATGCTCAGATAATAAAAAAATAAAGACTTCCGGACAGTTCACACTAACACCGGAAGTCTTTTTAGTTTCTCCGAAAAATATGGTCTGTAAGGTACTAAACCTCCTTATTCATCACTCCGAGTTTTGTCAGGATATAAAAGAGCAGGGAGAGCAGTACCCCGATAATTGCAGCAAAAGCCATCCCCTTGAGCTGGACAGAACCTATATTGATGCTGGCTCCGCTTACCCCCGCCACAAAGGTGATCGCACCAAGTACCATATTCCGATTTTTGCTGAAATCAACTTTCTGTTCAACGTACATCCTGAAACCCTGTACGGCAATTACCCCATACAACAGCATTGTGATTCCCCCCATCACCGGGGAAGGGATGGTGGAGATTGCTGCCGAGACTTTACCAATACATGAGAACAGAATGGCCAAAATGGCGGCTCCCCGAATAATCCATACAGAGTAAACCCGTGTAATTGCCATCACACCAATGTTCTCGCCATACGTGGTGTTGGGTGGTGAACCGGCAAATCCCGACAGAACATTACTCACGCCATCGCCCAGCAGCGAACGGTGAAGACCCGGATTTTCCATCAAATCGGAATCTGTTATTTTACCTGTTACGATCAGGTGACTGATATGTTCGGCCAACACCACAATGCAGGCGGGGGCAATAATGATGATGGCATTGAGATCATAGACGGGAGCCTGAAACTTAGGCAAAGCAAACCAGTTGGCATCACTGATCACCGCTGTATTAACCTGACCCATCACAACCGCTAGGAGATAGCCCGCGACTAAAGCAACTAAAATCGGAATCACCTGCATAAATCCTTTAAACATTACACTGCCGATAATCCCAATTCCTAATGTAAACATCGATACGATCACCACGTCGGGAACGATGACAAACGGGGCAACAACCTGGCCAACAGCAGTAGGCCAGGGGGCAAGTCCTGCCTGCTGGACAGCCACCGGGGCAAGTTCCAGCCCGATAATTGCCACAACTGCCCCCATCACCGCTGGCGGCATTACCACGTCAATCCAGCGTATTCCCCATTTTTTGACAACATAAGAGATCACGATAAAAAACAGTCCGAAAAATATAAAGCCCGACTGGGCATGGCTAAACCCACTATATTTGCTGATAATCAACAAGGATGGTGCAATAAATGCAAAACTCGAGCCAAGGTAAGCTGGAATGCCACCTTTGGTAACCCAGGAATAGAGCAAAGTGCCAATTCCATTCATTAACAGTGCAATGGCCGGATCGACACCCAACAGTATCGGGACAAGGATCGTTGCGCCAAACATAGCGGTCAGGTGCTGAAAACTGAGTGGCAAGCTCTCCAGGAGTGGTGGCCGCTCATGAATACCGATAATTGGTCTTCTCATTAGCAGTTCTGTTTATTGAAAAAAAATAAAAATTATTTACGCTGAAATTAGTAATTGTTTTCAATACCGGATATAGACATTACAATTAAAAACAGAAATTTTATGGTGGTGAACAAATGAATGATTAAAAATAATTCCTAAAATTGTATTATAAATATCACCTATAAACAACACATTAAATCACAGCTATGGAAGAACAAAAAAAAGGATGGTCAAGGCGTCGCTTTCTTGAAGCATCGGCTCTTGGTGTTGCCGGTTTGGCAGTATTGCCTGGTATTGCAGGGTGCAATCAGGCGACAGATACAGATCTAAAATTAGGATTTATTGGCTTAGGACGGCAGGGAATGTTCCTGCTTGACGGATTCCTTCAGATTCCCGGTGTTAAAGCGATAGCTGCATGTGATGTATATGGCATTAAACGGAAACGATTTGAAAGAAGGGTAAATGCCTTTTATGCCAAGGCTGGCAAGAAGGTAAAAGTGGAAACTTATGAGAAGTATGGCGATTTGTTGAAAAGGACAGACATTAATGCTGTTGTGATTGCTGTTCCGGACCATTCACATGCTTATATTGCCATTGCTGCACTGAAGGCTGGTAAAGATGTCTATCTTGAAAAACCTATGACTTTTACGATTAAAGAGGGTCAGGAACTGAAGAAGGTGGTGCGTGAAACCGGAAGAGTATTCGGTCTCGGAAGTCAGCAACGGTCGGATCCAAACTTTCAACGTGCTGTCAACCTTGTTCAAACCGGTGCAATTGGTAAAATAACCCATGTAAAGGCATATGTAGGTGACCCTCCAAAACCTTATGATCTTCCCGAAGAACCGCTTCCTGCCGATTTAAACTGGGATCTCTGGTTAGGACCACTCCCTGCAACAATCCATTATAATCAAGAATTAGATCCCATTATTTCACTTGACCCCGAGGTAAAGGAAAAATCATGGGGCGGATGGCGCTGGTACAAAGAGATGGGTGGCGGTTTTACAACCGACTGGGGTGCTCATATGTTCGATATTGCCCAGTGGGGCCTGGGAATGGACAAAAACGGTCCGGTTGAAATATCCCCAATAGATGACGGCTCACACTATATCTCATGGACCTACGCCAATGGCGTCATTATGACTTCTGAGCCTTTTGATGAAAAGCTGACCAAAGGGGTTAAGTTTATTGGTGACAAGGGGTGGATTGAAGTATCACGTGGATATTTCAATGCTTCAGATCCTAAACTGATACCTGCTGAAAAGGAAAAAAGTGATGGTCCTTATGAAACGAAGATTCCTCATCAGGTAAATTTCATTCAATCTGTGAAAAGCCGGAAAGATCCTGTCGTTCCTGTTGAAATCGGTCACAGTAGTTGTACCGTTTGTAATCTGGGAAATATTGCCTGTGATCTTAAACGTACCATTAAATGGGACCCCGCAACCGAAACATTTGTAGATGATACCGATGGAGCAGCGACCAAAAAGCTCCACTATCAGTATCGCAAAGGGTGGAAGCTGATTTAGGTTTACATATTTTGTGACTTTAAAAAAAGGAGGATGTTCCCGACAGGTGAACATCCTCTTTTTTTTATCTCTCCTGATGGGATCGAATCTTAATCACTTAACAATATTCAAAGGCTTTTATTATTGAAAACAGCTATTTATAACGATTCGCTGATCACATTCAATCATTCCGGTTCCTGAGCATTCATCAGAGAAGAAAAAACATGGTATTTTCATTTTTTTTAATTAATCACTGTAACCATTTGTGAAATTTACGTATAAAGAAAACAGGCAAAAAATACCTTCAGTTCTTTTTTGTATTGATTAAAAATGTAAGCAGAAATAGCGTGGGAGCCGGAGACCATTCAAAACAAAGGGGTAAAACCGAAAAGCCTGATATTTCGGGATCTAAAAACATTCAACCAAATGACAACACCAAAAAAGATTTTAACCGGGATATTTGCAACATTGGTGGCCGTGATTACAGGGGCTTTGCTGTACCTGAAATTTGCATTGCCTGATGTTGGTCCTGCTCCCCAACTCAAGGTGGAATTGACTCCTGAGCGTATTGCACGGGGGGAATATCTGGCCAATCATGTCGCAGTATGTATCGATTGTCATTCAAGTCGCGACTGGACAAGATTTTCGGGCCCTCCGGCTGAGGGAACTCTTGGAAAGGGTGGGGATCTTTTTGATCAGAAATTTGGTTTCCCGGGAACCTATTATGCTAAAAATATTACCCCTGCAGGGATTAGCCGTTATACTGACGGAGAACTTTTCCGTGTAATTACCACAGGGGTGAGTAAAGAGGGTGAGGCTATGTTTCCTGTAATGCCATTCCATTATTACGGACAAATGGATGAAGAGGATATCAATTCGATCATTGCCTATGTGCGTACGTTGAAGCCAATTCAGAATATTGTCCCTAAATCAACCTCTGATTTTCCTATGAATTTTATTCTAAATACAATTCCTCATAAGGCTCAGCTCAGCAAACGACCTGAAGAATCGGATGTGGTGAATTACGGTAAATATCTCACTTCAGCGGCATCCTGCATTGAATGTCATACCAAAGTGGACAAGGGGAAGCTGATTGCCGGAACCGAATTTGGCGGAGGGAGAGCGTTTCCATTTCCCGATGGCTCCGTGGTCCGTTCAGCGAATATTTCACCCGATAAAGAAACGGGGATAGGTCTGTGGAAACTTGAAACATTTGTCAATCTGTTTCATGCACATGCTGATTCAACAACACTTCATACCACACTAAAACCGGGGGATTTTAACACGATTATGCCCTGGACCATGTATAGTAAAATGACAAATCAGGATCTCTCCGCAATCTTTGAATACCTGAAAACAGTTATGCCGGTAAAAAATAACGTGATAAAATTTTCACCACCCCAAAAATAAATAGCATAAAAACCCCTGACCTCCCCATACCTCTCCAAAGGAGGGGATTAAAGGCCGGCATTGTTCAGAATGCAGCAGATTTGGAGGGGTCCTGATTGTGAAAAAAGAAATTCACATGAGTACCAAATTTCCTCACCTACAATAGACACGATAAGAATTTAATTGGCAGCTTCAAACTGCTGCAAAAATCTTACGTCATTTTCGAAATAGAGGCGAAGATCGTTGATCCCGAACTTGAGCATGGCAATCCGTTCGATTCCCATTCCGAAGGCATATCCGGTATATTTTTTACTGTCAATTCCTGAGGCTTCGAGGACATTGGGGTCGACCATTCCGCAACCTAAAATTTCGAGCCACCCCGTATATTTGCAGACATTACACCCTTTCCCGCCGCAGATCGAACACGAAACATCTACCTCCGCTGAAGGTTCGGTAAACGGGAAGTAGGAGGGACGCATCCTGATGTCTGTATTTTCACCAAAAAGCTCTTTGGCATAATAAAGCAATGTTTGCTTCAGATCGGCAAACGACACATTTTCATCAATGTATAACCCCTCAATCTGATGGAACATACAATGTGCCCGGTATGATATCGCCTCATTACGAAACACTCGTCCGGGAGTTACCGTGCGGATGGGTGGTTTCATCGTCTCCATATCGTGTACCTGGACCGACGAGGTATGGGTACGAAGCAACACATCCGGATTGCGCTGGATGAAAAAGGTATCCTGCATATCCCGGGCAGGATGTTCCTCAGGAAAATTCAAAGCGCTGAAAACGTGCCAGTCATCTTCTATTTCAGGTCCTTCCGAGACAACAAACCCTAATCTTTTAAAAATATCGAGTATTTCATTCTTTACAATTGAGATGGGATGACGCGTGCCCGGTTTCATGGGTTCACCCGGAAGGGAGAGGTCAACACCCGATCCTGCAGATTTCTGATCCTGCAACCCCTCTTTAAGCAGGTTGATCTTCTCAAGTGCAAACTCCTTTAATGTATTGACAGCTTGTCCAATCTCCTTTTTCTGATCGGCAGAAACATTTCTGAATTCTTCAAATAATTTAGAAATCTCACCTTTTTTACTCAGATATTTAATTCGAAGTTCTTCTGCTTCCTCTACCGATTGGGCGACAATCTCTTCGATCTCCTGTTGTAACTCTTTGATGCGCGATAACATTGCAATCCTTTTTTGTGAACTGCAAAATTACAAAATTTATGGTTATTTTTGATAAAAATTGTTTGCCACTAATTGCTAAACAGTTAAAGATCTCCACCAAATTATTCACTATCTAATTAGAGAACAACAAATCCGAATGATAACCTATAATCGAAAAGTTATAAAATGGATTACTGTATCGTTGATTAGCCTTATCTCCTTTTCTGCACAGGCTAATCCAGCAGGGAAGGATACGCTGGGGATAAAACACGATATGCATGCCGGATTATACGTTTCCACCATGGGATTTGGAGGTTCTGTAACACGAAAAATAGTCCGCCGTTTGGATGTAAGGTTGAACGGCTCCTATTTAGGTTATACCTATGATATTCATAAAATCAGCAAGGATTTGCAGGGTGATGCCGTCTTAAAGGTGGGTACAGTGGGGGGGAATGTCGATTTTTATGTATTCCGTTTTTTATATTTCTCGGGTGGATTATCGTATAATTTAACAAATGTGGCGCTCAAGGCTGAGAAGGCCGAATCATTAAATGTGGGAGATATCGTCCTCGAACCAAAGGACATCGGCACATTGTCGGTGGTCATTACACCCGGTTCGAAAATAGACCCCTACTTTGGAATGGGATTTAACTTCAGACGGGAGAAAAATCTGAATTTCGGAATTGAATTCGGACTCTTTTTGCAGGGGGCCCCGAAGGTGAAACTTCAGGCAACAGGTATGCTGGAGCCCACAGCCAGCGCTGAACAGGAACAGATCATTGAACAAAACATCTCCCCAATTATCTATTATCCTAATGTCTCATTACGAATTTCTTACAGAATAAAATTATGAAGACTTTAAAATATAGTTCTTTCAGAATACCGCTTTCGCTGATTGTGCTGATTAGTGTCTTGTCGTGTATGAACCTGTCTGATTTAAAATCCCCCATCGACGGAATAAAAATCCTGATCAACTATGATATTTTTAATACGTTCGTTTCGTTTCGTTTTGTGGACTCGGCTACGGGTGAATTAATTGGCGGCACAGGAACTGAAAAGGTCAAAGTGGTAATTACCGGAACGTCGGCACAGGCTATTGTTGACCAGTTGGGAAATCACAAGGAGTCGTATGAATCGGTTTTTGGGTTGTTAAGCCTGGCTTTGAATCCCAAAGATCCATGGGTCCCCTCTTCCCAGAATAAACTCTCATTTTTAATTAACGCAACGAGTGGAAATTATAAGGCTGTTAACCTTCATTTGGAGATCAATGCCACAGGGAAATTAGAGTACCGTGTAATGATGGAAAAAAAGGCTGTAGATGCATCGGGCATTAAGAAATATCTGATTCCCCTCAGTCTGAATGATAATGGTGAGTTAAAGGAGAACTTCACCTACAGCTCATCTGGCAGTGAGGCTCTGATCACGCTTAAAAAAGGAACACAATTTCTGAACAGTAACGGAGTAGCGGACAAATCACCTTTTGTAAACTTAATTTTTACCGCCTATTCCTGGCGGGATGCAGCACCTATTCCCGGTGGACTTTTGGCGAATATCCTGCTTAAAGATCAAACAGTCCGGACCTCAGCTGTGGATATCTTCAGGGCGGTTGATGTTCAGATGGTGAACCAATCATCAGAGGTTTTAACCGTATCACCGGACAATCCGATTGTTTTGCGGTACAAGGTCGATAACAACGCCTATAACCCAAAAACCAAGTCGGCAATTTTACCGGATACCCAGGTCCAGACCTACACCTGGTTGCCGGCAAGCGGGGCATGGCAACTGAACAATGCCCTGAAACTTCAGTCCGATTCCTTGGGATACTTTGTGGAATCTCCAATCACTACTCCAGGGCTCTATTCAGCTGGAATGCATATCGATGTGAGTACCCTGAATGGCCAACTCTCATTCCAGGTTCCGGGGACCTTCCCCGGTTATCCGATTCCAGCAGGTATTTATTGTTATCGTCTGGACCCCTGGCGTTACATAGGAGGTATAGGGTATGACGTGCCCGAAAAAGGAACTCAAAAAACTATTGATTTTAAAGTACCTGTAGATACTCCGGTCAGGTTCTATATCTGGAACAATTCCAACGCGAACTCTTTTGTGGCCAAACCCGATTTTGTTGATTCTCAAACGGGTGGTGGCTCATTTGGAACGGTGACAACCATACTCACCTCCACTGCTGCGCAGGTGACGGGAAAAGTGAAAGTAAATATTGGTGATGGATTTCCAACTGATGAGTTTATGGTGCAGGCAAGTCTGCTTAATTCACCCAACGGCGGGGCTTATTGGAGCCAGCAGTATAAGATCAGTAAAACGAGCAATACCTTTAACATTGCTGCCAATCTGCCCGCCAATACAACGGTCTACCTGCAGATTCAGTCCGTGGATAAAGGATATTCCTTTGCCTCGGCTCCTGCGAACTTTAGTTTGGTCACCTCTTCGGCAAAAGGGTTGTCATGGGAATTTACGGTCAATCCGTTGTACATTCAGGCTAACTTCAATTTTACAATTACCCGGAATGTGGATCTTCCCAAGGGGGATTATATGGTTAAGGGGATGTTAACCAATATGGATACAAAAAGCAATGAGGGGGAGTTTGTATTTCAGGTGAAGGAGGGGCAGACGGCCTATTCTGCAAAGATGAACCTTTCAAAACTGATCCGGTATCAGTTGAACTTAAAGCGGGTCGACGGGACCCCCGAATATCTGGCTTATCCCTATGAGTTTGAGATTGGGAACATTACTCAAAAAGATTATGCCTACGCCTGCGAGTTGTCGAATTCGGTAAAAAAGCCCGTTGCAATTAAGCTGAAGGTGGTGTGTAAGAAATCGGAGGTCATCCCAACGTTGCATGGGTATTACCGCACCGTATGGGAAGACCAATGGAAAGAGTGTGATATCGTGAATGGCGCAATGACCATCACCTGCGAGATGGGCGCCACGTATATCGTAGGGTTAATGGTGGACGGGAAAATGGAGTCGACCACCTATAAAATTGAAGGGACAAGCTTCGACTTTAACTTCAATTTAGGCGATGCTGATTGTGCGAAAATGGGGTGGTAAATCCGGACAGTCAAAAACCGGGAATGATTTGCACTCTTTTTTATTAAGTATTTACGATCTGGATCAATCAAAGTTTCTTTAGCCCACTTCTTTCAAGTAACGGATCGACAGAGGGTTCCTCTCCGCGGAAGGCCTTGTAGAGCTTCATCGGATGTTCTGTTCCCCCTTTCTCAAGGATGTTCTTGCGGAACGACGTCGCGGTAGCCTTGTCGAATATTCCGTTTTTCTTAAAGACCGAAAACGCATCGGCATCGAGTACTTCGGCCCATTTATAGCCGTAATAGCCTGCTGCATAGCCGCCTGAAAATATATGTGAGAATGAGGTGCTGAGGCAGCTCCCTTTGACAGGTGCAAACAGTTCAGTGGCGGCAATCGCTTTTTGTTCGAACTCGACGATGTCGCCGCTCATGGGTTCTGTGATGGAGTGCCAGGCCATGTCGTTCATTCCAAAACTCAGTTGACGTTCGCTGGCATAGCCTGCCTGGAAATTCTCCGCATCGATGAGTTTTTTCACGAGTTCTGCCGGGATTTTTTCACCGGTTTGATAATGAACGGCAAACAGGTCGAGCCACTCCTTCTGGGTTGCCCAGTTTTCCATTATCTGTGAAGGTAACTCCACAAAATCGCGATAGACATTCGTCCCCGAAAGCCCCGGGTAGACCGTGTTTGCCAGCATTCCATGCAAGGCATGACCAAATTCATGAAGAAAGGTGGTCACCTCATTAAAGGTGAGCAACGATGGTTTTGTTTCGGTCGGTTTGGTAAAGTTGCACACAATTGTGATGATGGGACGTATCACCTTCCCGTTCACTTTACTTTCAGGCCTGAGATCGTTCATCCAGGCACCGCCGCTTTTTCCTTCACGTGGAAAGAAATCAAGGTAGAGCACCGACAGGAAAGAGCCGTCCTGATCAAATACCTCGTAGGCTGTGGCATCGGGGTGATAAACTGGTATTGATTTGTTCTCCTTGAACGAGAGTCCGTAAAGTCGGGTGGCAAGATCAAATACTCCGGCTTGAACTTTTTCGAGCTGGAAATAGGGTTTCACCTGCTGCTCATCGAAACCATAACTGGCGTTCTTCAGCTTTTCGGAATAGTAACTCCAGTCCCAACGCTGCAGCTGATCCTTCAATCCATTCTTCCTTGCAAAAGCCTCTACCTCGGCATATTCCTTTTCTGCTGCCGGACGTGATGCAGCATGGAGCTGGTTGATGAATTCGTTCACGCGTTGCGGATGTTCAGCCATCCGCTCGGCGAGGACATACGCGGCGTGATTTTTAAATCCTAATAATTTGGCTTTCTCCAGTTTAAGATTAACCGTTTTGCGGATGATCTCCTCATTGTTTTTATCGTTTTTCTGAAATCCACGCGAAGTGTAAGCCTTATAGAGCTGTTCACGAAGTTTGCGGTTATCGGCATATTTCATAAAGCCAACGAAACTGGGACCCTGTAGTGTGAATAACCACCCCTCCTTACCTTTCGATTTGGCAGCCTGGGCAGCCGCTTCGCACTCCGACTCCGGTAATCCGGCAAGGTCCTTTTTATCCGTAACCACCAATTGGAAGCCATTCGTCTCGGCTAACACATTCTCACCGAACAAAAGAGAGAGCTTTGATAATTCCGTGGTTATTTCAGCATATCTTTTTTTGGACTCACCCTTAAGATTGGCGCCACTGCGTACAAATCCGAGAAATTTTTTCTCCAGCAGCTGAAGCTCTTCGGGTGAGAGGTTCAATTGCTCTTTCTGATCAAAGACGGCTTTAACTTTTCCGAAAAGTTGTTCATTCAGTGAAACATAGTTTGAGAACTCTGAAAGTTTAGGTGATACCTCGCGTGTAATGGCCTGAATGGTATCATCTGTCTCGGCTGAATTCAGATTAAAAAGCACACTTGTAACCCGTTCGAGCTTTTCGCCCGAAACTTCGAGCGCTACAATTGTATTTTGAAAGGTCGGCGTTTCCGTGCTGTTGATTATCTGATCGACCTCCTCTTTTGCCTCCTTCAGCGTGGCATCAATGGAAGGGATAAAATGTTCGTGTTTAATCTCCCCAAAGGGGGGTGTCTGGTGCGGGGTATTCCATTCCGCCAGCAACGGATTGGTCTCTTTTGTTTTATCGTTCAAATTACAAGCAGTCATACAAGATATTAACAAGAATAAATAAAATAAGTATCCTTTCATACGAAGAGGTTTATTGGTCAGATTGCAAATATATCGGCTTTAATCGGATTTGAAATTGAATACTATGATTTCCGGTGGCCTGGAGATAATTTTTTGGGTAACCCTGATTCTGTTTTTTTTCTGGTTTTGTCTTTCATCACACTCCATCCAAATTTGCCGATTCTCTTTCCGAGTGAATAGTAGGTTCCATGCGAGTAGGCCATGATTCCTGAGGCAGCAAGACTAAATGCTCCCGTTTCGGGATCGATATAGCGATCGTCGGCAATAATATTGACCACATCGGCGATAAACATATCGTGTGACCCCAATGACTTGATCTCTTTTACCTTACATTCGATAGAGATCGGTGATTCGGCTACAATGGGGCATCTTACCACGGTTGCCGGGGCAGGGGTGAGGCCGCTCTCTTTAAATTTGTCAAAGTTTCGGCCCGATCTTACGCCACACCAGTCGGTCGCTTTGGCCATCCCGGCAGTGGTAAGATTAATTACAAATTCGCCCGTCTCCTTAATGATTTCATGCGAATACCGTTCAGGACGGACAGAGATAAAACACATTGGCGGATCGGAACAAATGGTTCCCAACCACGAAATGGTAAGCAGATTTTTCTTACCCTCGCTGTCGCCGCAACTGATCAGCGCAGCGGGAAGTGGATAAACCATATTTCCCGGTTTCCAGTTTTGTTTAGACATACTTTTTGAATTGCATTTAGATTTGATTTGAACGCATTTACGACCGAACGGCTGCACGATCCGTATGTTCGTGCGTTCTCCCTTCGTTTTTACATTTTCGAATCGAGTCCTTTGCCAGTTTCGATGTGTTCAAAGTTGGGGAGGTAAACTTTCAGAACATCTACAATTGAAGATTTAGTGATGTTTTGTGATTCAAACAGTTGGTGAAGTTGGTCGAAGATTGCATCAATCTCTGTGATACTCCGTTTTTTCGAGTTTTTCACCACGCCCAGATGAATAAAAGAGTGGTTATCCAACGTCTCTTTTTCTGTATAAAACTCCTCAAACGCTTTTTCACCCGAGGTATCGGAACCGAAAAAATAGATTGGATAGGATTTGGAATCGTCATTCAGCAAAAGTGCTTTTTGTTTCGCTTCCTCCTCAGTCTGACACATATCAGGATGGAGACCTAAACTTTTAAGAAGTGCTAAGGCGATCTTGTCGAATGGAATCATATCGCGCTCTTCGTCCAGTTTGGGGAAGAAGATATCGCCCGACTCACCCATGATGGAGGCGATAAGACAGAGTTCTCCCGACTCCTCCGGAGAGACGAAAAATCTCCTGATTCCCAGCGGACACGACCAGGGTTGCCTCTTGTTCAGTCGGTCGAGAAATCCGAGCGGCAGGCTTCCGTTCGAGAAGGCAACATTGGCAAACCGGGCAGTTTTGATGGGAAGTCGGTCGGCGTAAGTCATGATTAACTCCTCCATCAGTTTTTTGCTGGCCCCCATGATATTGACCGGATTGGCGGCTTTGTCGGTGGAGACACAGAAGAAATGTTCGGGTGGAAACCGGAGTAGCAGATCAAGCAATTTGCGCGCGCGGAGCACATTGTTTTCGATCATTGCCTCAATGGAGAAGATATCTTTTTCGCTTCTGACATGTTTATGAGCGGCAAAATTAGCCACGATCTCAAATGGACCATGTTGCTGAAATATTTTTTCAAATACCCGCTCCCCAAAGTTAACCGGATAGGTAATAAACGCATCCGGAAGATGGTATCCTGTGGAGCTTCGGAGATCGCGCACGAGCTCGGTAAGACCATTTTCGTTAATATCGACCACCACCAGTTTTTTGATTCTGAATTTTAAGATGGCCTTGATGTACGAAGATCCGATCGTTCCTGCGCCTCCAATGACCAGTACCGATTTGTTGTTAATGCGTGAATGGAGTGATTCGGAATATTTTTCGAAATCAGGTTTCAGAAGGCTCTCGTTCCGGCCGGTTACCTGCTCACGTATAAAGGTGTCGAGATTAAGGTTAAAATGCATTGAAGGGTTTTTTATAAAATACGAATTAAGAGAATAAAATGGATGCAAAGTTGATAGCAGTGGAATCTTTGTTGGAATCAGATGGACGGGGGAAGATGAACCTTAAGATGTCGCAACTACGTTGCTTTAATGATCTTTCATTATCGTTATCTACAAAGATGTCGCAACTACGTTGCTTTATTTATCTATCTATCATTGTTGTTATCTACAAAGATTTCGCAACTACGTTGCTTTATTAATCTTTCATTGTTGTTTTCTACAAGGATTTCGCAACTACGTTGCTTTTAGTATTTTAGAATATTGTTTGGAGCTCCGTATTAGATTTGAAATTGACGCAAAGCTGCGGAGCAGCGGAATCTTTGTAGCAATCGGATGGACGGGGGAAACCGGAGCCACGTAGTGGCGGTATCTTTGTAAGATTGCATCAGAATGGTCGTATTTATACGAATATGAACATTAAGATGTCGCAACTACGTTGCTTTATTAATCATTCATTGTCGTTATCTACAAAGATTTCGCAACTACGTTGTTTTTAATATTTTAGAATATTGTTAGGAGCTCAGGATTAGATTTGAAATTGACGCAAAGCTGCGGAGCAGCGGAATCTTTGTAGCAATCGGATGGACGGGGATATCCAGAGCCACGTAGTGGCGATATCTTTATAAGTTATGCGCTACGATTTAATATTGAATGTCCAACAAAGCTGCGGAGCAGCGGCATCTTTGTAGAGGCAAATTAAAATTGCGACAACCTATTCGTACCATTCAAATAAATATCCTTCATCATACGCTATATCATTTTCTTGAAGCATTTTTAGGTACTCCTCCCTAAATGTCTTTTTTTTGTGATGTTCAGGTTGATTCAAAACGTAGTGAATGACATTGTCAATTTGAGATTTAGAATAGGTAAATGAAGCGAAACCATCCTGCCAACCAAATTTTCCAGCGATCCAGGTTTTATCATTTATGAATTTTGAAGAATTTGATTTAATATCCCGGGTCAGATCAGACACTGAAATAGTTGGGTGCAATCCGAATAGAAGATGAAGGTGATCAGGATTAATATATATCGCCAGTGGTTTGCATTTCTTGTTGGAAACAATGCTACAGATATATTTCTCGAGTTCAGTGCGGTGGATTTCAGTTATTACATTTGTCCTACCTAAAACTGCGAAAACAGTTTGAACGTACATTTGAGTATAGGTATTTGCCATAATCCGTGGGTATTAAAAATCGGTTATATCTATTCCAGTACCTTATTTCAAATATACAAAAGTTTAGCCATTTTTTTAAACTATTATTTACTCAGCTTAATTTTTTAGATGATTCAAAATGTCGCAACTACTTTGCTTTGATCATTTTAAAATATTGTTAGGAGCTCAGGATTAGATTTGAAATTGACGCAAAGCTGCGGAGCAGCGGCATCTTTGTAGCAATCGGGTGGACGGGGATATCCAGAGCCACCTAGTGGCGATATCTTTGTAAGATTGCATCAGAATTGTCGTGTTTTTAAGAAGATGAACATTAAGATGTCGCAACTACGTTGCTTTATTAATCATTCATTGCCGTTATCTACAAAGATGTCGCAACTACGTTGCTTTGACCATTTATAAAAATGTTATGAAATACGATTTAAAATTGAATGTCCAACAAAGCTGCGGAGCAGCGGAATCTTTGTAGCAATCGAATACAAGGGAAAACCGGAGCCACGTAGTGACGGTATCTTTGTAAGATTGCATCAGAATGGTCGTATTTATACGAATATGAACCTTAAGATGTCGCAACTACGTTGCTTTAATATTCTTTAATTGACGTTATCTACAAAGATGTCGCAACTACGTTGCTTTGATCATTTTAGAATATTGTTTGGAGCTCCGTATTAGATTTGAAATTGTTACAAAGCTGCGGAGCAGCGGAATCTTTGTAGCATTCGAATGCAGGGGGAAACCGGAGCCACGTAGTGGCGGTATCTTTATAAGTTATGCGCTACGATTTAATATTGAATGTCCAACAAAGCTGCGGAGCAGCGGCATCTTTGTAGAGGCAAATTAAAATTGCGACAACCTATTCGTACCATTCAAATAAATATCCTTCATCATACGCTATATCATTTTCTTGAAGCATTTTTAGGTACTCCTCCCTAAATGTCTTTTTTTTGTGATGTTCAGGTTGATTCAAAACGTAGTGAATGACATTGTCAATTTGAGATTTAGAATAGGTAAATGAAGCGAAACCATCCTGCCAACCAAATTTTCCAGCGATCCAGGTTTTATCATTTATGAATTTTGAAGAATTTGATTTAATATCCCGGGTCAGATCAGACACTGAAATAGTTGGGTGCAATCCGAATAGAAGATGAAGGTGATCCGGATTAATATATATCGCCAGTGGTTTGCATTTCTTGTTGGAAACAATGCTACAGATATATTTCTCGAGTTCAATGCGGTGGATTTCAGTTATTACATTTGTCCTACCTAAAACTGCGAAAACAGTTTGAACGTACATTTGAGTATAGGTATTTGCCATAATCCGTGGGTATTAAAAATCGGTTATATCTATTCCAGTACCTTATTTCAAATATACAAAAGTTTAGCCATTTTTTTAAACTATTATTTACTCAGCTTAATTTTTTAGATGATTCAAAATGTCGCAACTACTTTGCTTTGATCATTTTAAAATATTGTTAGGAGCTCAGGATTAGATTTGAAATTGACGCAAAGCTGCGGAGCAGCGGCATCTTTGTAGCAATCGGGTGGACGGGGATATCCAGAGCCACCTAGTGGCGATATCTTTGTAAGTTATGCGCTACGATTTAAAATTGAATGTCCAACAAAGCTGCGGAGCAGCGGAATCTTTGTAGCAATCGGATGGACGGGGGAAACCGGAGCCACGTAGTGGCGGTATCTTTGTAAGATTGCATCAGAATTGTCGTGTTTTTAAGAAGATGAACATTAAGATGTCGCAACTACGTTGCTTTATTAATCATTCATTGCCGTTATCTACAAAGATGTCGCAACTACGTTGCTTTGACCATTTATAAAAATGTTATGAAATACGATTTAAAATTGAATGTCCAACAAAGCTGCGGAGCAGCGGAATCTTTGTAGCAATCGAATACAAGGGAAAACCGGAGCCACGTAGTGACGGTATCTTTGTAAGATTGCATCAGAATGGTCGTATTTATACGAATATGAACCTTAAGATGTCGCAACTACGTTGCTTTAATATTCTTTAATTGACGTTATCTACAAAGATGTCGCAACTACGTTGCTTTGATCATTTTAGAATATTGTTTGGAGCTCCGTATTAGATTTGAAATTGTTACAAAGCTGCGGAGCAGCGGAATCTTTGTAGCATTCGAATGCAGGGGGAAACCGGAGCCACGTAGTGGCGGTATCTTTGTAAGATTGCATCAGAATTGTCGTGTTTTTAAGAAGATGAACATTAAGATGTCGCAACTACGTTGCTTTATTAATCATTCATTGCCGTTATCTACAAAGATGTCGCAACTATGTTGCTTTGACCATTTATAAAAATGTTATGAAATACGATTTAAAATTGAATGTCCAACAAAGCTGCGGAGCAGCGGAATCTTTGTAGCATTCGAATGCAGGGGGGAACCGGAGCCACGTAGTGGCGGTATCTTTGTGAGATTGTACCAGAATTACCGCATTTTTTAAGAAGATGAACGATAAGATGTCGCAACTACGTTGCTTCAATAATATCCCTAATCCTGCCACTTACAGATCTTTTCAATATAATCTTTTGAGCCGTCTCTTAACCATCCGTCCAGCTGCGACACCTCCTTGAGCTGCTGTCCACGCATCCGGGGAACATTGATGTAGGAACAGGGTAATTCAGGAATAGCGGTCATATCACCCCATAATTTCTCAAACTGGGTAGCCGGAAATACATCTTCCTGACCTTTTCCCCACCGCTTCTTTACCTCCTTAATGGTCACATAGGTGGGCATCCTTGACGCCATTTTATAAACTGCCAGCTTCACTTTTTCACTGTTAAACAGATCCTCCCGCGTAAGCCCGAAGGCAGATAGGAGTTTATCAATGTCGATCCAGAAAGTATTGGTGTTATAATAACTCAGGTTGAATTCAATCTTTTCATCCGGCAGCGCCATCCCCTCGACCAATCGCAATTGTCCGTTTATTTTTGCCAAACCGCCGCCACGATCATCCAGTTTACGCGTAATCACTTCAACGGTCATCGCTTTTTGCTGTTGAATATGGTATCCAAGCAGAGCCGGGTCTGCATTGGCTCCCAGGGTGTCGATATTATGAACCAGCAGATATTTCAAATTTGAATTGTCCTCAATCAGTTGTTTAAGGGTCCCGTTGAGGAAAAGATTGGGTATTTCGTACCAGTGTCCTACGGGATGGATACATTGCGAGGGGAGGTTATCACGGTAATCTTCAGCCTCGCCTGCAGTCTTGGCCCAGTTAATCAGTGCAGTATGCAGACTTTGCTGAACTTTTTGCGATTGCTCATCGAGTAATTGTTGCGGCATCTCCTCCCAAAGAAACCGAAGGTCCCGCTCAGTGGGGATGAGTCGCAATCCGATCACCTTTCCTTCTGAGAGATAAATAGGATCATTTT
Organism: Prolixibacteraceae bacterium; assembly: GCA_963675995.2. GTDB lineage: Bacteria > Bacteroidota > Bacteroidia > Bacteroidales > Prolixibacteraceae > JAAFHB01. The sequence goes on from CAXXIY010000001.1 coordinate 3,117,057, forward strand.
TCCCAATCATCTCATGCTCATTCAGAAATGATGAAATAGCAGGATGCGTAAGGTAGCTGGTCGTAAATATATGTTGGAGATTGGTTGAACAATACCAATTGACATGCGATGTTTTCGCCAGATGTGTCTCCAGGAAATTCCGGTGTTTTCCATCCAGTTTAGCAAAGGGATTGAGTGATTTAACCACACCTGCACCTTTTGTCCAGCGACTGCCTGCGCCACCCGCCAAAGAGACGATGGCCAGTTCCCTGTTTCGAAGTGACTGCATCCCCAGATCAATGAGCTCCCGGCTGTTTAATACCGAATGGTGGCCGATCTCCGACGGATGTACATCCCCGATGGTTGAACTGATGGGTAACCGGTTTTTCGATAAGCTGATGCGCCCTGTATGTAAATCTTTTTTAATTTGTTCATGTTGTCCTTCATCAAACCCCAGTTCTGCGAGCAGGGCGTTAAGCGACTTTTGTTGCGTTGAAACTTCCTGATTCTGTGGAATCATCCTGTCGAAAAGGTTGGTGATAAAACCACTGAACTTTTCGCTTGATTTATAAGCCGACCCAAGTATTGCCATCTCATTGCGCTGGCATTCGGATAACGAACTGATCTCTTTCTTTAACAACTGGGGCATGAGGAGGGTATAATACGACTCCGGCATAAGCGCTTCGTTTCCTGTGTTTAAGGCTGCAAAAGTTCCGTTTTCGTTGATGTTGAAATCATATACAACAGGCTCCATGGCAAAAGGTATCGCATGTTCATATCTCTTTTTGGTAGCCGACATGATTTGCTGTAACCGATCCTGTGCTTTTTGCTTCACTACCGGATTGAAAATAAATCCCATTCCACCTCCCGACATTCCACCCATCATCCAAAAGCCCCAAAAGTCCTCCTTGAACTCAGCTTTGATTTTCTGAATGATGGTCTCCGTATAAAGATTTGTTGCCCAGGGAATGATCTCCTGTATTGGTCCTTCGAAATTTCGCTGGGTAAAAGCACCTACCCCCTTAATATCTCCATCAACCAGTTTCTGAACCACCTCATCGAAATAGGCGATGGCATTCTGACGTCCTATCCACTCTTTTTTGGAGCGGAGCAGGTACTTTTCGGTTACCATTTCCAGGATTGGACCCACATCCTGAGCCATACCTCCATGGACGATCACAAGGCTATCCTGTAGTTTCTGCCTTGTCAGCGGAGTTACCGTTGTGGTATCGAGAATGGTATGTTTTGGAAGAAGCCGACCCTTGCTGATCCCAAACTCCGGATCACCATCTGTAGCTTCGACCCCTTTAATCAGTTTCATACCTGGCCAAACGCCGCCCGAATCCTGCCATCCGCCACCCGAACCTCCGATCCATTCACCCAGAATTGCTTTTGACGCAACCAACCGTCGTTCATCTTCATTTAAAATTCCCGTAAGATGTTCTGTTTGTCGCGTGGCCCTCATGCATAATGCGATCAATGAAGCCAGCAGGTTGGTCGAAACGGCCAGCCTCGATCCCTTCGGAATATTATTTACCTTGCTGACCACCTCTATCCCCTTACCTTTCCCAACCATATTCTCAAGCAGGGTTGATAAAGGGAGGTCTGCCCCTTCCATCCCCGGAGGGACAATCCCGGAAGCAATAACGGCCGCTTTTAACAATCCCAGGTAATCCTTCGCGAAGTCAAATACTTCGGACAGATTATTTATTGAAGAGGAAGCCCCCAGATCCACACTGGTTAATTTTAAGATCGGCTCATCAATGATTCTGAGCCAGGTCTCAATGGGTGGGGTGGGTTGTGTTTCCCCGGAATTGTTCCTTACACACAGGTTCACCGATATATTGAGCACTTTGGCCCCTTCGGGATAATCCATTCCAAGGAAGAAGATATCACTCCACCCGCTGTGACTCAGATCCATCCTTACGGGAGTCGCTTCGTGCAGACACGGATATAATCCGCTCTTTTCATCTTTGAATAAAAGGGAGGAGTGGATGCTCAGTGGCTGATCAGACGGGTGTCCAATCCGGAACATCCATTTATTTCCTGCAGTGGAGCGTACGCTGATTCTGACCTGATTCGCCAGTGTCTGAAATGCGAGCTGATGATAGGCGTCGGCAAGACCACTTGATACCCCTTCATTGGCTCCGTATTTATCCTGGACCTGTTGCAGCAATTCGATCGCCTCCTCAAATCTCCGTTTAAGCAGATGTTCAAAAGCTTCATACGGAATAACCCCTTCAGTTCCGATGCTGTTTTGCAAAGGAAGGTAAAAACGATGTATCGCATAAAGAAAGAATAGGGCCCTTACACGGTGATAAAGATTGGATTCTGACTTACGGAACAGATCAAGTGATTTTGCTTCTGATAACAACTCATCGATGGTGGCGACCCTGCAAAAGTCATCGATCGATTTATTTTTTAGCGCCGGATCGGTAGCCTTGATGATATTAATTAGCTGGCTTTGCATAACGTGACAAATTACAAAATAAAGATGATTAGCACGAACCTGGAGTTTTTTGTGGGAAATTGGAACCTGGAACTAACGAATGATCGTCGATTGACTATTTCCTGGTAGTAATTTGTCCCATAACGGGTTTCCCTGTTCCTATCTTCCCAGTGAATTAACGTTTTTCATTGCGAAGAATTCCAATAATTCCGACATCACCTGATCGCGGTCATTTCCGTTAAGGGCCAGGGCTAACTGTGCTTTAAGCAGACCATAACGTGTTCCCATATCAAAACGCCAATCGTTTTTCTCGAGTGCCAGGTATTGTTCTTTTTGTGCCAGCTCGTTTAATGCATCTGTTAAACTGATCTTTCCACCAGCTGCAATCTTGAGATTTTTTTCCAGAATCGCCATGATCGCAGGTGACAAAACATGCATGCCAAAGAAGCAAAGGTAATGCCCTGCACGAAGACCGGGAATGATCAGTTTTTGCTCAGCGATTGTAGGTGTAGGTTTCTCGATCACTTTATCAATCAGATAGAGATCGTTCGTGGGGTGTATTCGTTTGCCTCCGATTGTGCCATAATTGGGAATGAGGTTTTCACGCGTCGGGGTGACCGCTGAAACCGGGCAGTTTTGTTGTCTGGCGATGTCCGTAAGATGTTTGGCACAAGGAATATTGGTCCGGTTCACATGCAGGTGATCACCTACAAGGTGTAAAAAATATTCGTTGCCAATAAATGATGCACCGCATAAGATGGCATATCCGTATCCCAGCTGTCGATCCTGTTGGATAAAATGAATTTGCTGATCTCCCGCAACAATCTCCGAATAGACTTCCAGGTCACCAGGGTGAATAATCACTCCGATCTCTTCGATTCCGGCCTGTCTGACCTCCTCAATAAGAATTTCAAGTACCGTTTTACGGTTCCCATCCTGGTCGACCAGGGTTTGCATGGCTAATTTCCGCTGATCTGCGCCTGCGGAAGTGATTAAAGCTTTTTTTATTTGCATGATAAATAGGAATTACAGGATTGAACGACTGCACGATTGAACGACTACAGGATTGAACGACTAAGCGACTACACGATGGAACGATGGCACGATTGAACGACTAAGTGTCTTGTCCTGAAATTGTCTTGTCCTGAAATAGGTTTACAGAAAAAGTAAACTAAAATCAGGATTATGAAGACAAAAGTAAACTGTTTTCCGGACGAATTAAAATTACAAGTTGTTCAAGAGTATATGGACACTGTGTCTTGTCCTGAAATAGGTTTACAGAAAAAGTAAACTAAAATCAGGATTATGAAGACAAAAGTAAACTGTTTTCCGGACGAATTAAAATTACAAGTTGTTCAAGAGTATATGGACACTGCTGTGAGCCAGCGGGAGCTCATGCAGAAGTTTAATATTCGGGGGAATAACACAATTAAAAAATGGATGCGTAAATTTGACCTTCAGGAACCTGATCAGGATCAGGATCAGATAGAATTACAACGCACTATGGCAAAGCAGAAAGAGAAAACGTCTTATGAGCGAGAGCTAGAGGCAAAGGTACAGAAATTAGAGCAACAGTTGGATTATGAACAACTTCGCACACTTGCTCTTGATACGATGATAGATATTGCTGAACGAGATCTTAAAATTTCAATCAGAAAAAAATCTGGGGCCAAACGGTAAAAGAGCTGCGTGCAAAGCGTCCGGAAAGAGATATGGATGCGCTGTGCGACCTGTTTGGTAAGAGTAGGCAAGCCTATTATCAGCATTCTAAATACATATATAAGGAAGAAGCAAAAACTGAGATTTTAGTTCAATTGGTTGAAAAAGAGCGCATATTAATGCCCAGAATAGGTGGTCGAAAATTGCTGCATCTCATACAACCTCGTCTTTCTGTTGACCTGTATCTGGGTCGTGATTCGTTCTTTGAATTTCTGCGAGATCAGGGTTTACTGATACGTAAACGACGTAATCGGGTCAGGACAACTTACAGCAACCATTGGATGCACAAATATCCAAATCTGATAAAAGAATTTATACCAGAAAAAGCTCACCAGTTGTGGGTTAGCGATATCACCTATATTGAAACGATGGAAGGATTTGGTTATCTGAATCTGATAACGGATGCATATTCGAGGAAAATTATTGGATGGGACTTAGGAGCAACCCTGGAGGCGAAGTATACCGTAAAAGCGTTACAAATGGCATTAAATCAGCTTCCTAAAGGAGTAACAAATGTAATTCATCATTCGGACAGAGGTGTTCAGTATTGCTGCGGTGATTATGTCAAGGTTTTAACAAAGAACTGCTTTCAGATCAGTATGACAGAAAATGGTGATCCACGTGAAAATGCAATAGCTGAGCGGGTTAATGGTATATTAAAGGATGAATGGCTGAATCAGATGAAATTAACTTCGCTGGAAGAAGCGACTAAGCAGTTAGAGCAAATCATTAGGATTTACAATCAGAATCGGCCACATAGCAGCTTGGATATGAACACTCCTGAATACGCACATAATCAATTAATTAAATTCAATAAACAGTGGAAGAATTATTACAGAAACAATAAAAATAGTGAACAAAAAATCAATAGCT
>CAXXIY010000002.1:0-3045137 GCA_963675995.2 Prolixibacteraceae bacterium
GTGGAAAGAGGGTGTCACTACCTATTTCCCAACCCTTACTACAAATAGTCAGGATTTATTACTAAAGAATTTTGCAACACTTGCCAACGCAATGGCTGAGCCCTCTTTAATGGGTTCTATTGCCGGTTTTCATCTCGAAGGGCCCTATATCTCGCCAATTGACGGATATCGTGGAGCGCACCCGTTGAATCATGTCCGGAAACCCGATTGGACGGAGTTTTGTGAACTCAATAATGCTTCAGGCGGAAAGATCTTGTTGGTTACCGTTGCTCCTGAAGTTGAAGGCGCATTTGAATTTATTCAGAAATGCAGGGAAAATGGAATAGTTGTATCATTAGGACATCATAACGGTTCCGCAGAAACCATAAAAAAGGCCATCGATTATGGCGCTGGTCTGGCAACACATCTGGGAAATGGATGTGCCAATACGATCAACAGGCACAAAAATCCTATCTGGCCTCAACTGGCCGATGATCGTATGACGATCAGTATTATTGCCGACGGATTTCACCTTCCTCCGGAAGTTCTGAAGGTATTTTATAAGACCAAAGGGGCTGAAGAGATCATCATCACCTCGGATGTTACAAGCTATGCCGGATTACCTCCGGGCCTGTACAAAATAAAGAGCGGGGAGACCATTGAAAAAACTGCAGATGGAAACCTTAGATTCTCGGGTCAGCAAGGTGGATTATATGGTTCAGCTTCACCTTTGGCTAAAGGGGTTGGACATATCATGAAAGTTACGGGGTGCAGTCTGGCAAAGGCGATTCAGATGACTGCAACTAATCCTGCCTCTTTTCATCACTTAATTGATCGCGGGACATTAGAACCAGGGAAAAGGGCCGATATCATAGTATTTAAATTGGATGATTTCAATATGAAGATCCTGAAAACCATCGTAAACGGGAAACTGGTATTTGAATCAAAACAATAATTAATAATTCGAAAATTACAAAGGTGAAATCATTTAATAGAGATAAGCTAAAGGTCGAAATATTTGGTAACAAAGCAGATATGGGTAGAAGTGCTGCTAATTTTGTAACCAAAATACTGAACCAGGCAATTCAGGAGCGAGGATATGCATCTCTGATTCTTGGAACCGGCGCTTCACAATACCCATTGCTTGATGTTCTTCTTAAGAATGAGATCGATTGGACAAAAATAACCTTATTCCATCTTGATGAGTATATTGGATTATCTGACCAGCATCCTGCAAGTTTCAGAAAATTCCTCAAAGAACGCATTGCCGATAAAGTAAATCCTAAAAAGGTCTTCTATTTACAAGGTGATGCAGACGATATCGAATTCGAGATAAAACGATATGAAAAATTGCTCAAGGATAACCCTGTCGATGTGGCTTGCATTGGGATTGGAGAAAACGGTCATATCGCCTTTAACGATCCGGCGGTTGCCGATTTTAATGATCCGCTATACCTGAAAGTTGTCGAGATGGATGAAGCTTGCAGAAAACAACAGGTGGGTGAAGGTTGGTTTCCAACCATTAACCATGTTCCTCAAATGGCTGTAACTTTGACAATAACCGCAATTATGGATTGTAAATGGTTATGCTGTACCGTACCAGATGAGCGTAAATCGGAGGCTGTTTTTAACACATTATCAGGAGAGATCAGTACCTCTTGTCCTGCATCAATTTTAAGAAAACACGATAATGCGGTTCTTTTCCTGGACAGTTTTGCTGCAAAAAGAGTGATAAGCTAAATCAATTCAACCCCTAAAATGGAACGAAGACTTTTCATTAGAAATGCAATGGCTACGACAGCCGGAGCAATTGTTATTCCGACCATCATCCCCTCCTCGGTTATGGGGAAAAACGTTCCCGGAAATAAGATCAATATTGGTCTGATTGGCTGTGGTCGTATTGCGCGTGATCATAATCTTCGCGAAGTTCTTAAATACGACATTGCCAGAGTTATAGCCGTTTGTGATCTTGACACTAAACGTCTTTCAGAGGGTAAGAAACTGATAGAGGAGTTCTATGCAAAAAAATCGGGCTCTTCAAATTATGTAGATGTCAAGATGTACGAAGATTATCGGATTATGCTGCAAAATAAGGAAATAGATGCTGTAATAATCTGTACTCCGGACCATTGGCATGCTCAGATAGCCATCGAAGCAGCACTTGCTAAAAAAGATATCTATTTACAAAAACCGACTACACTTACAATTCCCGAAGGACGTCTTTTAAGCGATGTTGTTCGTAAACAAGGTGTAATATTGCAGGTGGGCGCTCAATGCCGCTCCTCTTCACCACAATATAGAAAAGCTGCTGAACTTGTGCGTAACGGCAGGATCGGGAAAATTCATACTGTAAAAATTGGTCTACCTGGTGATCCATCCGGACCTGCTGCACCTGAAATGGCTGTCCCTAAAAACCTCAATTATAACATGTGGCTGGGTTCAACTCCTGAGGTTTATTATACTGAAATGCGGGTCCATCCGCAGAACGATTATTCCCGCCCGGGTTGGCTCCGGTGTGAGCAATTTGGATCGGGAATGATAACCGGCTGGGGAGCCCACTTGTTCGATTACTCTTCATGGGGTATGGATACGGAATTTACGGGACCAATTTCGGTGGAGGGTGTTGCCCAGTTTCCAAAGTCGGGTCTTTGGGATGTGCATGGTGATTTTATGGTAAAAGCCGAATACGAAAACGGGATTACAATGTACACCAATTCAGCTTTTCCTGCAGGAATCAGATACGAAGGCGATGAGGGTTGGATATTTGTTTCACATGTAGGTTCAAATACTTTTGATGCCAGCGATACTAAAATGCTTGCTTCGGAAATCAGGGAAAATGAAATTCATCTCTACCATACCGAAGAACATCATGGAAACTGGCTCGAATGTATTCAAAACCGTAAACAACCTATTTCACCCATTGAGATGGGGCACAGGGCCTGCTCAATTTGTCTTATCAGCCATATAGCAATGAAAATTCCCGGAGTTCTGAAATGGGATCCGAAATCCGAACGATTCCCGGAAAATGATCATGCCAATTCAATGTTGAAAAGGGAACAACGGTTCCCCTTTGGAACCGATTATCTGAAATAATAGGGGTGGCAAATTGTGGCAATAATTAAATTAACCACAAAATAACTTTATCTTAGACGAGGTTTTAAAAAATCGTGATATTCAAATATAAATATCTTGTGTTATGAACCGGAGAAAAATGATTGGAAATGCAGCTGGTATAGCTGCCATTACTGCAGCGGGAATGCCTGCTGCCAGTGTTTTTGCAGCATCTGCATCAGGTACCACAAAACTCAAAGGGAATATTCACCATTCGGTCAGTCAGTGGTGCTATAACAGTATTCCACTTGAAGAGTTTGCGAAAGCCTGTTCCGACATGGGACTTGAATCGATTGAACTTTTGGGCGAAAAAGATTGGGCAACGGTCAATAAATATGGATTAAAATGCGCTGTAGGATATGCCACGGATTGGGGTATTCCAAAGGGTTTTAACCGGATTGCCAATCATGCCAAACTGATTGCTGATTTTGAAACAATGATCCCTAAAGCTGCCGAGGCAGGGGTGCCTAACCTGATTTGTTTCTCTGGAAATAATGAGGGTCAGGATCGTAATGTCGGGATGATTAACTGTGCAAAGGGTCTTCGTAAGCTCATGCCACTAGCCGAAAAACATGGTGTCACTATCATCATGGAGCTGTTGAACAGCTATGGTCACACAGATTATCAGTGCGATAGTACAGCCTGGGGAGCTGCACTTTGCGAGATGGTAGGCTCCCCAAGATTTAAACTACTTTATGATATTTTCCACATGCAGATCATGGAAGGAAATATTATCGATACCATTCAGAAGAATATTCAATATATTGGGCACGTTCACACAGGAGGGGTACCTGGCCGGCACGAACTCGATGACACCCAGGAACTTTATTATCCGGCCATTATGAAGGCCCTCGTGGCTGCCGGTTATAATGGTTTTGTTGGTCAGGAGTTTGTCCCATCCCAACCCGACAAATTGGAATCTTTACGTAAATCGGTCCTTATTTGTGATGTGTAACGATCCTATTCGGGTAATTCTGGTGAATATAAAATATTACGATAAATTTAATATTGCGGCAAGGCACTTCCTTGTCGCTACATCTGGTTATTCTTTCCGTTATTATTGAAATAAAAAAAATGGATATGCACGAACCAATCACCCTTACCACTCCGGCATTGTTGTTCTCGGCTATATCACTGATAATGCTTGCCTACACCAACCGTTTTCTCAGCTATGCAACGCTCATTCGGACACTTCACGAAAAATTCAAGATAAATCCCAACGAGATTTTACTCGGGCAGATTGCCAATCTCCGAAAACGGCTCTATTTGACTAAGTATATGCAGATCTTGGGTGTTTCGAGTCTTTTCCTCTGCGTATTCACTATGTTTTTAATATTTATAGGAAGTCAGCTTCCTGCCATTTGGATTTTTGGGACTTCCCTGCTGTTATTGATTGCCTCATTGGGCGTTTCAATTCATGAAATTCAAATATCGGTCAAGGCACTCGATCTTCATCTCGGAGATATGGAAATTAACCGTTAATTTGATCTCTATTTTTTTTATATTTGTGGTTTAGTTTAATATTAAACTGATGCTCACAGATATACTTATTACATTTTTGCTGGTATTTCTCAACGGATTTTTTGTTGCCGCAGAATTTGCCATGGTAAAGGTACGAACCTCCCAATTGGAGCTTAAGGCTCAGAACGGCAATTATCTTGCGGGCGTTGCCAGAAATATTGTTTCGAAACTTGACGGATATCTTGCTGCAACTCAACTTGGAATCACCCTTGCAAGTCTTGGATTGGGATGGATTGGTGAGCCCGTTGTCGCTAAGATCATTATCAATGTGATGACTTTGGCAGGTGTTGATATCTCTGCCGAATTGGCTCATAGCCTTGCCTTGCCTGTAGCTTTCCTGGTTATTACTATATTACATATTGTTTTCGGGGAGCTGGCACCCAAGTCTCTTGCAATTCAACGCTCTCAGCGGACGGTGATGATCATTGCCCTACCACTCAAATTTTTCTTTTATGTGTTCCGCCCTTTTATTTGGTTGTTGAACGGATTCGCGAACCTGGTTTTGAAAGCCATAGGTATTTCAACTGTCCAGGGGCAGGAGGTGCACAGCAGTGATGAGTTAAAATATTTGGTCAAGCAGGGTAAAGATAGCGGTGAAATAGAACAGGCAGATTATGATATCATTAAGAATGCCTTCGAGTTTTCTGAACGGACCGCAAAACAAATTATGATCCCCAGAACTCAGGTCGTGGCCATCGATGTCAATGACTTTCACGAAAAAATGCTGGAAAGTTTGATCGAAGAGAATTATTCGCGCATTCCCTGTTATGCCGATTCGCTTGATAATATTGTAGGAGTCGTATATCTCAAAGATATTCTGATCAAAATGCGTAAAAACGATCCCATCAAAATAACTTCTATTATGCGTTCTGTTGTAATTGTACCTGAAACAAAGCGGATCGCACAGTTGCTTAAAGAGTTTCAATCGAAGCATCAGCAAATTGCCGTGGTTGTCGATGAGTATGGCGGAACGCAGGGAATTGTAACGATGGAAGATATTCTCGAAGAGTTGGTTGGTGAGATTCAGGATGAATATGACAACGAAATTCCATTTGTTGAAAAGAAGGGGGATAAAAACTATACGGTACTTGCCTCAGCTTCACTCGACGATATCAACGAATTACTGCCTCATCCGTTGACCATGAATGAAGATTATGAGACCCTTGCCGGCTATTTGATTCTTAAATTGGGAAGGATACCTAACATCAACGAGAAAATCAGTTTTGACGATTATGAGTTTACTATTTTGAAGAAGAATAAAAACTCGATAATTCTGACACAACTGGTTGATAAAACAGTGGATATTTAAGAGCGAACAACCAACTTACATCATTCAGACCTGCATTAATTGCAATAATTATTTCATCCGTTCAGGGATTGGATCTCCAGACGTCTGCGATCGCTCTACCCATATCAAATCTCTGACGGGATTTTTATATGATTAATCTCTGGAACAGATGAGATGGAACTATGAATTGGAATGTTCGGTATTTGATATGTAAATTAATTAACTGTCTGTTTGATTCAAGATTCAGGATATGCCCTCAGGCACAGGATAGGGATAGCCGGGCTGATATTTACCTCCATCCTATAGCGGTTGGAATAAACGATATTCCACCAGTGTTGATTTTTCCATGTGATCACATTATTTTTTCCCAAACAATCTCTTCTCCAGATCGGGACGATTAATTTTTCTCAGCTCGGCAATCAATTCATTACGGTACTCCTTCTGATACCAGAAAAGAAATTTTCGTTGAGTTTGTTTTTGTGCCTGCGTCCTCGGAGTACTTATTTTCTCCAAAGTATAGGGATGATATCCTGAATAGTAGATCACTGTTGCCAGGGTCATAGGAGTAGGAGTGAAATCCTGTACCTGCTCCAGTTTAAAATCCAGATCCTTGGTTTCGGCGGCCAGTTCGGCCATATCTGCGCTGGTGCTTCCCGGGTGACTCGAAATAAAATAGGGGATGAGTTGCTGTTTAAGACCGTTGGCAGCATTCACTTTATCAAAGAACTTTTTGAGTTTGAAGAAGATGGAGAACGAAGGCTTGCGCATTAATTTCAGAACCTTATCAGAGGTGTGCTCAGGCGCCACTTTCAATCTGCCTGAAACATGATTTACAATAACCTCCTCGAGATATGCTTCATTGGCTTGGTTTATTTTCTCATCTTTTGTTTTATGAAAAATGATATCATAGCGGATTCCACTGCCGATAAAAGCCTTTTTTACTCCGGGAACGGCCGCGACTTTGCGATAAAGATTAGTCATGGGGCGGTGATCGGTATTCAGATTGCTGCAAACTTCGGGAAAGATACAGGAGGGACGTCGGCATACCTGGCACATTTCCAGGTGTTTGCCTTCCATTCTGTACATATTTGCCGATGGACCTCCAACATCTGAAATGTACCCTTTGAAATCGGCCATCTGAGTAACCTGCCTTACCTCCTCAAGTACCGATTCATCCGAACGCGAAGCTATAAATTTCCCCTGATGTGCCGATATGGTACAAAAGGTACAACCTCCAAAACAGCCACGATGGGTATTTACCGAATGGCGTATCATCTCGTAAGCCGGAATAGCCCCCTTCCCTCTGTAACGTGGATGCGGTAATCGTGTAAACGGAAGGGCATGAAAACTATCCATTTCAGCTGTACTCAATAGAGGATAGGAGGGATTGATAATGATATTTTTTCCCTGATACCCCTGAATAAGCTTTCGTGACACCATCTTATTTGACTCTTCCTCTATATACCTGAAATTCCTGGCATAATTCAGTTTTTCAGTCTGACATGCCTCATGGGAATTAAGTTCCAGCTCCTCCCATTCACTATTGGTCGCATATGTCGCTGATCGATCTACAATAAAGGCTGTTTGAGGAACAGTTGTAATCTCGTTAAAGGGAATTCCTGCATTCAGGTTGCTGATGATCTCAATAATCGATTTTTCTCCCATCCCATACACAAGCAGATCAGCCTTTGTATCTACCAGAATGGAGGGTCTGAGTTGATCTGACCAATAGTCATAATGGGTAACTCTGCGTAGCGATGCCTCTATGCCACCGATCAGGATGGGTATATCGGGATAAATTGTTTTTAAAATATTTGAATAGACCACCGAGGCATAATCGGGACGGGCCCCTGCTCTTCCGCCCGGGGTATAGGCATCGTTTGAACGCTTCCTTTTGTTGGCAGTATAATGATTTACCATCGAATCCATACATCCTGCTGTTATGGCAAAGAAAAGACGGGGTTTCCCCAGCTTTTTAAAGTCACGCAGATCGTCCTGCCAATTAGGTTGGGGAACGATCGCTACCCGTAACCCTTCGCGCTCCAGAATCCTGCCAATCACCGCTGCGCCAAAAGAGGGGTGATCCACATAAGCATCACCTGAAAACAGGATCACATCAGGTTGATCCCATCCCAGTGCTTCTACCTCTCTTTTGGTGGTGGGAAGCCATCTGCCTTCAAAATTTCTTTCGGTATTTTCCATAACTGTGTGCAAAATTACGCCATTTTATTGGGCTTATTATATCTTAAACAGGTATTAGCGATAAATGATTTATAGCCATTTATCCTTATACTGCTATCATCACAAAAAAATATAACAATTATTGTCTCCATTTTCCTATTTTTGGACTCAAAATGATTCTATACTAAATGAAACTAGTCAAACCGCAGGACTTATTGAAGGTAAGTCCAATAATGCAATACCTCGGAGGGGAGTACTTTGCCCGTTTACTGATGCACCTGTTGCAATTCAACAAAATCAATAAATTATACGATAGTATCAGTGATAAGAAGGGTATTGAATCGATTGATGGAATCCTTAAATACCTGAATGTTACCCTCGATTTTGATGAAAAAGAATTAAAGAAGCTCCCGGCGAACGGCAGTTTTATCACTGTTTCGAACCATCCTTATGGCGGAATCGACGGAATTCTTCTTATAAAATTACTTTCGATGGCCCGGGCAGATCATAAGGTGATTGCCAATTTTTTACTTAAAAAGGTGGAACCAATCTCGGATTACTTCCTTGCAGTAAATCCATTTGAAAATCAGCCAAATGCGCCATCAAGCATTGGAGGTTTGAAAACTGCACTCGATCATCTGAGTACCGGAGGTGTGTTAAGTTTTTTCCCTGCCGGCGAAGTTTCTACTACATACACTTCAAAGACCATCACCGATCGCGAGTGGCTAATCTCAGCGCTCCGATTCATTAAAAAGGCCCATGTTCCTATTGTCCCCATCTATTTCCATGGAAGTAACAGCCGCTTATTTCACCTTTTGGGACGAATTCACCCTTCATTACGAACAGCCAAACTCCCTTCAGAAGTTTTAAATAAGAAAAATAAAACGATTAAGATCAGGATCGGGAATCCAATATCTGTAAAAGATCAGGATAAATTTGCAGATGTTCATCAACTTGGACGTTACCTACGTTGTAAAACCTATTGCCTCGATTCGGGATTAGAGGTGAAACGTTTTTTCGATTATTCGCTAAAAAGTCAGCCACTTCCACAACCAATAGTCGAACCGCAACCCTCAGAGAAAGTTGCTGGAGAGATCGCCTCACTCAGCAAGGAGCATCATCTCTTTACGATTAAGAACTATGCCGTCTACTGTGCTCCCTCAGACCAGATACCAGTGGTCATGAATGAACTGGGACGTCTTCGCGAAATAACCTTTCGTGAAGTGGGCGAGGGGACTAATCAATCGACTGATGTGGATGAATTTGATCTTTATTATAACCATTTGATTATATGGGACGTTGACGCCAGGCAGATAGTGGGGGGCTACCGTATCGGGAAAGGAAACGATATTTGTGGTCAGTTCGGGGTTAAGGGATTCTATACACAAAGTCTTTTTAAAATGAAAGCCGGTTTTACCGATACCCTGAAGCAGAGCCTTGAGCTGGGACGTTCATTCATTGTAAAAGATTACCAGCGTAAACCATTACCCTTATTTTTACTTTGGAAGGGAATACTCTATTTTTTGCTGAAAAATCCCGAATACCGCTATTTGATCGGTCCGGTAAGCATTAGCAATACCTATTCCGGAATATCGAAAGAATTGATTATTCGGTATATAATGGCAAATTTCTTCGATTATAAGAGGGCGGCTTTTGTACAGCCTAGAAATCAATTTAAAGTGACGACAAAAGATCCGCATTTAAATACTGCTCTTGAACATATGACACCTGATTTGCACTCCCTTGATAAATTCATTGGGGATATTGACCAGTTCAATAGTGGGTTACCTGTTCTTTTGAAAAAATACCTGGGTTTGAATGCAAAAATTGTAGCGTTTAATATTGACCCAAAGTTTAATGATTGCGTCGACGGTTTACTTGTTCTGGATATTTTTGAGGTACCAAAACCAACCATTGAATCGCTTGCAAAGGAGGTTAATGATATGAGCCTGCTTAACCGGCTGTTTTCTGTTATTGGATCCTGACACCCACTTTCAGTTTTCACTTTCCGGCACCCTCAATTTTCAGTAATTCCGATTTCTTATTGGTAAGGATGGTCTGATTAAAATGGGAATTATCGGGTATTTGTAAAGTGTAATTTCTGATATATGCCACTGCAACCTCCCCCTTGATCAGGGTACAATTTAAAAGATGCCCACCTGTATGCTTATCTGATGAAAGAAAATGGAGATGAAAGCCATCCATATTGACATCTTTAAGGTAAGCAGGGAATTTATATCCGAATAACATCCCTTCCTGGTGCAAATAAGTAAATACTCCCTGTTGCTTATAGGCTTCAATCAATCTTTTATAGGGCTTCTCCTGTTTTGGAACGCTTCGAGTTACCACCGTATCAAAGCTGCCCGTAATTTTATAGGCAAAAATCAGGTTGGTCTTTTGGACTGCATTGTCAATTCGGTTTTCGAGTTCACGCAGTTTTACCGGGCGATCGATCTGAATAACGGTATCGGGCGAGAAACTACAGACAGCCGCAAATGGTATTTTTTCTGCATCGTTTATTTTAATTACTTTACCATCAGAGCAAACCCTGTAACATTCGTGATCGGAAAGGATTAATTCACCATCGAGTGCGTTGAAGGTTCCGATTCCAAAATTGCCTTGTTTTCTCAATTCTCCAATCGTCAAATCTCCATCATAAACACCCTCCAATAAGGCACTTAAGGTAGAATATTGGAATATGGCGTTCTTTTTTAACACTTTTACTTTTTCCCGGGGGGAGCAAACCCCCTGGACAATCATGCAATAGAGAATCAGAAAACATATTGGAATATTTTTCATTGTGTTTGAATATTTTATTTAGAATCGTTCAAAAGTATGATTTTTATTGGTTCCTTCAAAAAATCATGAATCCGACCTGTTTCTCGATGTAAAGTTTCTCACGCAATCCCTGGCAGCTCCATTCCGGTAATCTTCCGGTAGAGGTTAAGCGCAAAAAGATCAGTCATTCCTGAGACGAAATCGACAACCGCCTGAATCTTACCATACATCGAATCATCACTATTTTGATACTGTGAAGGGATCAGGGTTAATAATTTTTGCGATAAAAAGCCATTTGGCTCTACGACAGCAGTGATAAATGCATCGAGAAGTGTCCCTAAAATTTTGTAACCGGCAATTTCAATTTCGATGACAGCTCTGTCGTTGTAAATCTTTTTCAGACTGACCGTTTTCACCTTTTCCATTGCACTTTTTGAAGGTTCAGCCAATGAGTTAAACAATGGAATAGTTTTTTCTTCATGGCTGAAATCACCGATTCTTGATATAAAAAGCTGCGCGCACTCTTTTGTCAACTTACCAATTACCATGGCCCTGAGATAGGCTATCCTTTCATTTGCATCGGTTACCAATTTTAAATTGGCATTGATGTTAGCGAGCAATACCCTATCCATTTCGGGATGAAAAAAATTAAGAAAGAGCGCTTCTGTTTCCGAATAGGTCAGTATTTTAAGTTTATGGGCATCTTCCACATCCATAATTTGATAGCAGATATCATCGGCTGCCTCTACAAGATAGACAAATGGATGGCGCAGATAACGCAGTGGTTTTTCTGAAAGTTGTACCAACTCAAGTTGGGTCGCGATTTTGCGAAACATCTCCTTCTCGCTTTGGAAAAATCCGAATTTGGGTTTGCCGCCTGCCAGCGAAGACTCGTATGGGTATTTAACGATACTTGCCAGCGTACTGTAGGTCAACGCAAATCCGCCATAACGTTTTCCTGAAAACTGGTGAGTAAGTACCCTGAAGGCGTTGGCATTCCCTTCGAAACAGGTAAAATCGGTCCATTGCTCCGGAGATACGCTGTTTTGATATTTTAATCCACCCCCACTTTTGAAGAAATCGGCAATTGCACTCTCTCCCGAATGTCCAAACGGTGGATTTCCCAGGTCATGTGCAAGGCATGCTGCTGATACAATAGCGCCAATCTCACCAACCATATTTTTGAATAGCGGCTCATGTATGTTTTTAACCGAGGCAGTGACCATATTACCCAGCGAACGGCCCACACTGGCTACCTCAAGGGAGTGAGTTAACCTGTTGTGGACAAAAATACTGCCGGGAAGGGGAAATACCTGGGTTTTATCCTGTAATCTCCTGAAAGGGGAGGAGAAGATGATCCTGTCGTAATCGCGCTGGAAAGTCGAACGAATATCATTATCTTCCTGAATCATCCGGTCTTCGAGTCCGAGCCGGCAATCGGAAATCAATTTGTCCCATTTTATCATCCTGTCATCTATTTGCTTAAAAGTTTCTATTGTCGCTAAACTTTTCTTTAGTTACTGATGTGACTCTCCTCATTACTCAATCTCCGGTTCTCTTCCGTCACTCAGGCTCCCAGTCTCCGATAAGTTTCTCCAAAGTTGTTGGTTTTTTTGATGACTGCAAAATATATTTGCGTTTAACCTATTATTGAATAACTTCGCGTCAATTTTTCTGAATTATGCTATCACCAATGCTTAACGGTTTGCTCCTGCCATTTCTGGTTGCTATGTTCCTGGCGATCAATATGGGTGGAAGTGGTACTTCTCCGTCATTTGCCACAGCTTATGGATCAGGTATTTTGCGAAAAGACCTGATCCCGGGTCTGTTTGGGCTTTGCGTCCTTTTAGGAGCGCTGCTTGCAGGGAAAAATACGGCCATCACCCTGGGGAAAGGAATTCTCCCGGCAGAGAGCCTTAATTATACTCTGACCACCATCATTCTTTTTTCTGTGGCACTTTCGCTCCTTTTTGCCAATCTGCTCGGTGTCCCTCAATCAACATCTCAGTCAACGGTTCTGGCCCTTGCAGCACCGGCTCACTATGTGGGCCAGTTAAATTCGAAAAAAGTCTTTCTGGAGATTATTCCCACCTGGGTTTTGCTTCCACTGATCTCCTTCGGAATTATGTATCTGATTGCCAATATTTCAATTAAACGATTCGATATCAAGCATCCCGATTATTTTAAGACGATTAAAAGACAGTCGCTTTTTCGCTGGATCGTGATCATCACCAGCTGTTACGTAGCCTTTTCAATCGGATCGAATAATGTCGCCAATGCCTCAGGTCCGATATCTTCAATGATTACCAATGAGTTAAATATCAATCCTTCCGGAAGTAATTTCGTGCTGATAATGATACTGGCTACATTAATTATAGCCCCCTCATTTGGGATTGGGAGTTCCATCTTTGGCCGGAAACTGATCGTTAAAACGGGAACTGAAATCGTGGAAATCGGGAAGGTCGAGGCTTCAATTATCTCAGTTATCACTGCAACTTTGCTCCTTGGTGCCTCGGTGAGTAAAGGTATTCCTACCTCACTGGTTCAGTTAAATACATTTGCAATTCTTGCGCTGAGTGTTTCGAAGAAAGGATGGAAAGAGACCTTTTCGAATAGGGTAGTAAAGCGACTTTGGATCATCTGGTTTATTGCACCGATCATCGCTTTTCTTCTATCCTATTTCCTTACCATGATGGCAGATCATGCCGGTTTGTTACATATCTGATACGGTATATATTCCTGTCCTGATTTTCTTAAGCTCTTTATCCATCTCATCAGTATCCGGATAATGTCTCATCATGGTCGCTTTGAAATCGGCCCCATGATTGGGAATGACCGTATGTACCAGCTCATGAACAATAACATAGTCGATTAACCGGTCATTCAATCTCATCAGATGTAGATTGAGATTGATGTTTTTCCGGTTCGAGCAACTTCCCCAGTTGGTCTTGTTGTTTTTGATCGTGACCTTTTTGAAGGTGTATCCCAGGGTTGAAGCGAGTTCTGTGATCCTTCCGGGAAGGTATTTCTTTGCATCAAACCGGAGGACATTCTCAATCATTTTTCGAAGCGAGTTTTGTATTTCAGGCGATTCAATCGATTGAGCGACAGGGAATTCAAAGAATACCTGCCGCTCAATTTTGTTATATCTGATCCGTGGTTGACTGATGTCTGCAGGACCAACATGGTATTGGTAATTTCGGGTCGTAAATAAATGGCCCGATTGAATATATTTTGAAACGACAGGTTTTCTGGCCACTTTATCTTTGGTCTGCAAAATCCATTGCAGATGTTCGGCGAGAAATTTTTCTCCGCTTTTGAAGGAGGCCATCCAGGGTATCGTTACCCTGACCGAACCGTCGGGTCGGATTGCGATTTTATACCTTGTTGCCTGCCGGTTCCTGATTATTGAAACCAAACCAACCTCCTCGATAAAAATCTGTTTAATATTCATCTAAAATTCATCCGGAATTAACAGCTCTAACCTTTCCTTGAATTGGCAACGAGCTGATTGAAAATTACAACCTGCTCTTTTAAGGCACTCACTTTATCGGCAGGATCGGTTCGGGCTTCCATAAGAATCCATCCTTTGTAATGTATCGCAGTAAACAGATTGATTAGCTGTTGATATGGATAGTTTCCGACATTAAATTCCCTGACGTGTACGGTATCGCCAAACCACTTTTTAACACTGTTGAAATTTGCTTCAAGTCCCGGAGGGAGGAGGTCCTGATCATTACAATTCCAGCACATTTTCACATTTTTCTCGGTCACCTGATCGAAAATCGCTTTTATATTGGGAATTTCCTGTGTTTTGTTTCCATGCACTTCAACCCTCACCAATTGACCGTAGTCGCGTGCAAATTTCCCCAGCTCATTAAATGAAGCGGCAATCTGAGCGATGGTTTTCTCCTTCTCCACAGCAACAGGCAGATCGTTGGGCTTAACCTTTATCCCTGATGCTCCAATCTCTTTGCAAAGTTTAATATATTCTTTTGCCTGATCAATATTCCATCTGAGTTTTACCGGATCAGGACTATGAAATTCGAAATTTGAACCATATCCCAGACAGGTAACGGGGCTGTCAGCAAACATCTTTTTCACTTCAGCGCGTTGAGCGGTATTTAATTTAATCTCAACATGGTGGGCATGTTCAGTCCTCAGTTCAACCCCAAGTATTCCCGTTTTGGTACAATTGGTAATCAATGTGGGTAAATCCCAGTCCTTTGCCCACTGATAGGTAACGAGTCCAAGCCTCATCCCCGATTTTTCAGGTTTTGCCCACGAGGTGATGGGATTAATCGCTGCAAGTCCGATAGTGGCAACAGCGCTTTTCTGAATAAAATTGCGTCGTGACAAATTTGTTTCCATAATAAACAATTTTAATGCTGTAGTTTGAAGTGGTGAAGATAGCAAATTAGCCTGAAAATTTGTTTATTTTGCAATGCGAATGCAAAATGGAAATAAAAAGCAAATAATTTACAAATGAATATTCTTATCCTAGGATCAGGTGGAAGAGAACACGCCTTCGCCTGGAAAATCAGCCAAAGTCCTAAATTAAATCAACTCTTTATCGCTCCGGGAAATGCCGGGACTGCCGAATTTGGAACGAATATTGAGGTGGGAGTCACCGATTTTCCGGCAATCCGCAATATCGTTCTGGAGAAGCACATCGATATGGTTATCGTTGGGCCAGAAGTGCCTCTGGTTGAGGGTGTTCATGATTTTTTTCTTGCAGACGAATTGCTTAGGAAAATTTCAGTTATTGGACCTGCGAGCAGCGGGGCACGGCTTGAAGGGAGCAAGGATTTTGCCAAACAATTTATGATCCGCCATCAGATTCCTACCGCTGCCTACTTTTCAGTTACTAAAGAAAATCTGATCAAGGGAATCGATTTCTTGCGCAGTTTAAAGGCCCCTTATGTACTCAAAGCTGACGGATTGGCTGCCGGAAAAGGTGTTCTGATTATTGAAGATCTGAATGAGGCAGAGCAATCAATCAGCCAAATGCTGGGAGGAATGTTTGGTCAGGCAAGTGAGACGGTAGTTATTGAAGAATTTCTTTCAGGGATCGAGTGCTCGGTTTTTGTGATCACCGATGGGAATGATTATAAAATTCTTCCTGTTGCGAAAGACTATAAACGAATAGGGGAGGGCGATACCGGACTAAATACCGGAGGTATGGGGGCAATATCTCCTGTACCTTTTGCGGACGAACTTTTCATGAAAAAAGTGGAAGAGCGGATTATCGTACCGACAGTAAAGGGTTTACAAAAAGATGGAATCGACTATAAAGGATTTATCTTTTTCGGATTAATCAGTGTTAATTCAGAACCCTATGTGATTGAGTACAACGTTCGGATGGGCGATCCCGAAACTGAGGCCGTTATGCTCAGGGTGAAGTCTGATCTTGTTGATCTGTTCGAAGGGGTAGCCAATGGCAATCTGTCAGATCGTGAACTTGTTATCGACGAAAGTGCTGCAGTTGCTGTTATGTTGGTCGCCGGCGGATATCCTGGAACTTACGAAAAGGGAGATACAATCTCTGCTCTTGATCAGGTTTCGGAAAGTATCCTTTTTCATGCCGGAACCCGAATTTCAGGAAAAGAGGTGGTCACAAACGGAGGGAGAGTAATTGCCGTATGTTCAAAAGGAAAAGATTTCAGGGAGGCGCTCGGTAAATCGTACGAGAATGCTTCTAAGATCATGTTTAGGAATAAGTTCTACAGAAAAGATCTGGGATTTGATTTGTAAAATATTAATAAGATGTTGCTTCGCATTTTAAAAAGTAATACGCTGTTCAGTTCGTTACTGATCCCTGCGATCGGTATTCTTTTCTGGATGCATAGTTTGCATGCTCCACAGGTATTAAATCTAAATTCGACAAATGGAGCAATGCCACTCTACTATCTTGTTTTTCGGCAGCTGAAAAATCAGGATTTCTGGCAGGTGTTTTTAGCCTTTATCCTTGTGATTTTCAATTCATTCTTTATAGCTCAACTGGGATCCTCGTTTCTGTTTCTGAGAAAAAGATCGTATCTCCCGGGAATACTTTATCTGGTTACTGTCTCGTCCATTCATCAATTGCAATCGCTTCTTCCGGTTCATCTTGCAACACTGTTTGTTTTAATATCGATCTACCTGATTTTTGATACCTATCATAAAACAGTAGAGATTACCTATACTTTTAATGCCTCATTTTTTCTGGCTTTGGCTTCGCTTTTCTACCTTCCTGCCCTTGTCCTTTTCCCTCTGGTATGGATTTCAATTTTTGTCTTACAAAAAGACGATAACTGGAGACTTCTGGCAGTTCCAATCCTGGGATTTGGTGCCCCATGGCTGTTTATGTGGGCCTATACCTTTTTGAATGACACCTATTCATCATTATGGAAAGAGCTGGTTACGATGCTTTGGACCGACCATAATGGTTACCTTTTCGAACCATTTTTTCTGGTTCCAACAGCAGTAGTCTCCATATTAACATTGCTTGGAAGTTTTTCAGTGATCTCGCTTTATCACCGGATGAAGGTGAGTACACGAAAATACTTTGTTATTTTCTACTGGATGCTTGGGTTGGTATTAACCTCTGCGCTGGCTCTAATAACCATTGGAGAAGAGATTGTTGCCTTGTCGACCGTTCCTGTGGCATTTTTTATTTCCCATTACCTGGTTTCAGATCAGAAATATTTCTGGCGCGAGGTGATGACCTTGATCTATATGGGAGTTATGATCTTTGTACTGATTTATCATCCGTAGCGGGTGTGTCCATAAGAGCAATTTTTGAGATTTTTAATCGTTGGATGACAAAGAATGTCCTCCAACATAAAAGGGCAGATAATTCCTTATCCACCCTTTTATCAGATTCGATATTATTGATCAATCAGGAAAATATCCCTTGATAATTCCCCTTTTTGAATCTTTGAGGAATAAGAGTATTTCGTCCCGTTCACGCGATGCCTGCATCTCTGCTTCAATCACTTCAAGCGCCTGACTGTTGTTATAACCCTTTTGGTAAATGATCCGGTAGATATCCTGAATCTGACAGATCACTTCGTTGGAGAATCCTCTGCGTCGGAGACCAATGGAATTGACTCCTGCATAGGATAATGGTTCACGACCCGCCTTAATGTAAGGTGGGACATCTTTTCGCACCAATGAGCCGCCTGAAAGCATCACATGTTTTCCAATGTGGCAGAACTGATGAATTCCGGTGTGTCCACCTATAATTGCGAAATCGTCCACAATTACTTCACCCGCAAGGGCCACGGAGTTGACAAGAATTACGCTATCGCCTACGACACAGTCATGAGCGACGTGAACATAGGCCATAATGAGGCAGTTGCTGCCAATTACGGTCTTTCCATGGGCCGATGTGCCTCTGTTAACGGTTACGCACTCCCTGATCGTCGTGTTGTCTCCAATCTCAACAGTTGTATATTCTCCTTTGAATTTTAAGTCTTGTGGTTCACCTCCAATCACGGCTCCTGAATGGATTTTGCAATTTTTACCGATGCGGCAACCTGGTAAAATAACCGCTGTAGGACCAATGTATGATCCGTCGCCAATAATTACATCATTCGAAACGGTTGCGAAAGGCTCAATCGTGACCCCAACACCAATCTTTGCATTTGGATGAATATTCGCTAATGGTTGATTCATTGTTTTTGAATTTGTTAAAAAAGTAATTACCCCGGTATGATGGGATAATTATTTGGTTTTTACTATTTGGGCCATAAATTCTCCTTCGCATACTACCGTATCCCCAACAAAGGCGATTGCCCGCATATTTGCAATTCCGCGACGGATCGGACCAAGTAATTTTAACCTGAAAACGAGGGTGTCACCCGGAACAACTTTCTTGCGGAATTTAATACTATCCATTGTCATAAAATAGGTAGAAAATTCACCATCGGTAATTTGTGAACTAATCACAAAAACTCCACCGCACTGAGCCATCGCTTCAATGATCAGAACTCCGGGCATAACAGGTTCTTCCGGAAAATGACCAACGAAAAACGGCTCATTCATCGTAACATTCTTTACCCCAATAATATAATCGGTCCCTTTCTCAATCACCTTATCGACCAAAAGAAAGGGGTTACGATGAGGTAACATCTTCTTAATCTGATTGACATCATAAAGAGGGGCTTTATTCGGATCATATTCAGGTGCTGTATTTTCCGAAATGCACTTGAGATATTCCTTCTGAAGCATTTTGGCAAATTCGGTATTGGGACCGTGACCAGGTCTTTTTGCAACAATCCTCCCTTTAATTCTTTTACCAATTAAGGCCAGATCTCCAATAACATCGAGCAACTTGTGCCGTGCACATTCGTTGTCGAAATGGAGCGTAAGATTGTTTAAAATTCCGATTTTGTTCACTTCAATATGTTTCTGATTGAACAGATCGGCAATACGGTTCAGCTCTTCCTGTGCAATGGGCTGATCCATAATCACAATGGCATTGTCTACATCTCCCCCTTTGACAAGGTTGTTTTTCAGCAGCATCTCAAGTTCTCGAACAAAAACAAATGTTCTGCATGGAGCGATCTCCTGAGCAAAAGGTGTCTGATAGTTATAACTGGCATACTGATTGGCCAAAACAGCCGAGTTGTACGAAATCATCACATCAACACTGAAATCATCATCAGGATAGGCAATTAACTCTGTACCCGTTTCGGCATTTCTATAAACAATTTTTCTTTTAATTTCGAAATATTCACGATCTGCATTTTGAGCAACCAATCCTGCTTCGCCGAGAATTTTGACATAAGCCGCTGCACTCCCGTCCAGAATAGGGGCTTCGGGACCGTTGAGTTCAATCAAAACGTTATCTACACCCATACCAATCAGTGCAGCCATCACATGTTCAATGGTACTGATCACAATATCACCGTCTTTTAAAACGGTCCCTCGCGATGTTCCCTTGACTTTGGAAACATTGGCATCAATCACCGGATGACCCTCAATATCAACTCGTTTAAATTTGAAACCAAAATCTTCGGGTGCTGGCTTAAATGTCAGTTTGACTTCTACGCCAGTATGCAACCCTTTGCCTGAAATGGTTACCTCTCTTTCGATTGTATTCTGCTTTACATTCATCATCTCATCCGAATATGCTTAATATTACTTACTTAATTCTTTATTTTTATTTATTGTTTTCGATTGTTTTTATCTTTTTTTGAAGTTCGATAACATCTTCCCGCAATTGTGGCAGGTTTCGGATGACCGAAAACGATTTCATCGCCAGTTTGAAATCAAGCGCCGGCGCCCCCAATACAACAGAGTTTGGTTTTAAGGCGGAAATGACACCCGATTTGGGACCGATTTTACATCCATCTCCTACTGCAATATGGCCCGATATCGCCGACTGACCTCCCATTTGGCAGTTTTTACCAACGATGGTAGAACCGGCAATCCCGACCTGCGCCGCCATTACCGTATTTTCACCAACTTCAACATTATGAGCAATATGAACTAAATTATCAAGTTTGACTCCCTGATGTAAAATGGTCGAACCCATCGTGGACCTGTCTATTGTCGTATTGGCACCAAGTTCAACGTTGTCTTTAATGATCACATTCCCTATTTGTTCAATCTTGGAATAGGTACCATCGGAATTCGGGGCAAACCCAAATCCGTCAGATCCAACCACCGCTCCTGAATGAAGAATACACGACGAACCAATCTGGCAATCGGAATAGATTTTAACTCCTGAAAACAGTATGGAATCATCACCTATTTTTACATTGTCACCAACATAGACATGGGGATAAATCTTCACGTTTTTTCCTATTCTCACATTATTCCCAATGTAGGCAAAAGCGCCAATATAGATTTGCTCTCCAATTACAGCCGAATTACTTACAAAACTTGGTTGTTCAATTCCAACTTTTGAAGGTTTTGATTTAACATAAAAATCAAGCAGTTTGGCGAGGGCTGCATAAGCATCATCAACCCGGATCAAGGTGCAGGAAAGGTCGTTCTCTGCCTTAAAATCCTTATTAACAATAACTATTGAAGCTGTGGTGGTGTAAATATATTTTGTGTATGCAGGATTTGACAGGAAAGTAAGTGTGCCGGGTATCGGCTGGTCTATTTTAGAAATATTGCTCACCCTGACACTGCTACTCCCTTCAACTTCACCATTTAGCAAAGTTGCGATATCTTTTGCCGAAAACTCCATTCGTTCATCTTTAAATTTTACGGTGCAAAAATAATAAAATAATTACCTTCAAATAATTTCTCCAGGATAACACACAAAATGTTTGCGTACGCTCTTGGTAAGCCCTTCCAGATTAATGTCTGAAGCCACTTTGATATCTTTTAATTTCCCGTTTTTAAAGAGTATATTGATACTTTCTGCACCTTCGTCGTAGGCACTGTTGGTAATTACTCCATCAATTACGAAAAATGCAGCTTCAGTCGGGTTTATATGAAACTTCTTTATTGATAACTCTTTAAGTTTGGCTAGCCTCGCTTCCGGAAAAGGAGTGACCGAGAGTTTAATTTTAAAAAGTTTTCGGTCAATGATTGCACGCGAAAGGTTTGAAAGGATGGGGTCCGGATGATCTATCCAATCTTTAATTGTAATCAGGATATCGGCATCATCAAGATAGGCGTAGTGGTGAAGGGCCCGTTTTCGGATCAATAAATCATTGGAGCGGAAGTCTTCAGCCTTGATCTCTCCGTTTAAAAATTGTGCAAGATGTCGCGTTGCAGGGACATTTATCCCATTTGATACAAGATCGGAGGCGCGTTGCAACAATTTGATCATCATATGTTCTGCCGAAAGAACCGTTTTGTGAAGATAGACCTGCCAATACATTAATCTGCGTGCTATCAGGAATTTTTCCACCGAATAGATCCCCTTAACTTCAACAACAAGTTGATCGTGCCTGACATTCAGCATCTTTATAATCCGTTCAGAGGATACCACACCTTCCGATACTCCCGAATAAAAACTGTCGCGTTTTAAAAAATCGAGTCGATCCATGTCAAGCTGACTGCTCACCAATTGATGGAGAAATCTCTTTGGATAATTGTTTTTGAAGATGTCGATGGCCATGGAAAGACGCCCATTCATTTCGCGGTTCAGCTCATCCATATAGACAAGTGAAAGCTCTTCATGCGAAACGCCCTGAACAATACTCTGTTCAAGTGCATGTGAAAAAGGTCCGTGCCCAATATCATGCAATAAAAGTGCCGCTATAACACCCTCTTCTTCCTCTTCGGTAATTTTATTCCCCTTCTTAACAAGAACCTCCACCGCCGACCGCACCAAATGCATCGTTCCAATGGCATGTTCAAACCGGGTATGGTTGGCCCCGGGATAAACGAGGGAAGAGAGTCCCAGTTGTTTTATCCTGCGGAGGCGCTGAAAATAGGGATGCTCTATCAATTCAACATGTAGATCGGAGTCTAAATCAATAAATCCCCAGACCGGATCATTTACTATTTTATTTTTTGAGCTTTTCAACTTCAATTTCTTTAATAAAATGACAGCCCAAAACTAAGAAATGTTCTTCTTTTTTTAGCCTCTCATTTTACAACTTGCTCATTTAAAAAATCATATTCAAAGTTGGAGTGAATTTTATTTGTTTTTTTAACACAAAAGGTTTATTTTTGCAAAGGAGAATAATCGAAGGATTAGGGGACGGAAAGTCCCCTATTTTATTGATATTAAAGATGATAGATAAGGAAAAGATTCAAAATCTTGTTGAAGAAGTACTGTCGGAAGACCAGTTTATTGTTGAAATTACTGTTGGTGCAGCGAACCAGATATCGGTTTCTGTCGATAGTGATGCAGGAATAACCATTGGTGAGTGTGTCCAAATCAGCCGGCACATTGAAGGCAGTCTCGATCGGGAGAGCGAAGATTTCTCGCTTGAAGTCTCCTCTCCGGGACTTTCATCGCCATTTAAAGTTTTACGCCAATACCTGAAAAATATTGGGCGCGAAGTGGAGGTGGTGACAATCACCGGAGAAAAGCAAAAAGGAATATTAAAATCGGCCGAAGTGGCAGGTTTCGAATTAGAGATAGTTGCAAAGGAAAAAGTTGACGGGACAAAGGTTGAAGTAACCAAGTCGTTGACGTTTGATTTTGATAAAATTAAGACAGTTAAAATAGTAATTTCTTTTAAATAAAATCCTGAAGATATGGACAACCTGAATTTGATTGACACGTTTTCGGAATTTAAAGATCTGAAGAGCATCGACCGTGCTACCATGATGAGTGTTCTTGAAGACTCTTTCCGGAGTGTTCTGCAGAAACAGTTTGGTACCGATGAAAATTTCGATGTTATCATTAATCCTGATAAGGGAGACTTTGAAATCTGGCGTAACCGAACAGTTGTTGAAGATAGTGAGTTTACTGACCCTAACCTTCAAATTACCCTTTCGCAGGCAAAGAAAATTGATGATGATTATGAAATCGGTGAAGAGGTTACCGATGAAGTAAAATTCTCCGATTTTGGCAGAAGAGCGATTCTTAATCTGCGTCAGAACCTGGCTACCCGTATTCTTGAGCTTGAAAAGGACAATGTTTACACAAAATATAAAAATAAAATCGGAGAAATTGTAACCGGTGAAGTTTATCAGATCTGGAAGCGCGAATTACTCCTACTCGATGATGAAGGCAATGAATTGTTGCTTCCTAAGGTTGAACAGATCCCTACCGACTTTTTCCGTAAAGGTGACAGCGTGAGGGCAGTCATCATCAGAGTTGAGATGAGGAATAACAGTCCTTACATTATTCTTTCGCGTACATCTTCGGTTTTCCTTGAGCGACTGTTTGAACTCGAGGTTCCTGAGATTTTTGACGGATTAATTACGATCAAAAAAATTGTCCGCATCCCAGGTGAGAGGGCCAAAGTGGCTGTCGAATCTTACGATGAAAGGGTTGATCCGGTTGGTGCGTGCGTCGGAATGAAAGGTTCCCGTATTCATGGAATTGTACGTGAACTCAGGAATGAAAATATCGATATCATCAATTTTACAAACAACATACAACTGTATATACAGCGGGCGTTGAATCCGGCAAAGATCTCTTCAATAAAACTGTTCCCAACCGGGAACCGTGCTGAAGTTTTTCTGAAACCTGAAGAGGTATCGCTGGCTATCGGGAAGGGTGGTTTGAATATTAAACTTGCCAGTCAGCTCACGGGGTATGATATTGATGTATACCGTGATCGCGAAGCTGTGGATGAAGAGGACGTCAACCTCGACGAATTCTCAGATGAAATCGATGGATGGATTATCGATGAACTAAAAGCAATAGGTTGTGATACCGCTAAAAACGTACTAAGCCTTTCGCGCGAAGACCTGATTAAACGCACAGATCTCGAAGAGGAAACGATAGATGAGGTGTTGCGAATATTTAAAGCTGAGTTTGAATAATTTATTTTTGTGAAAAAATGAGTTAAACTTGGTGGGGACAATAGGAAAATTAACTGTTTGGGAAGATTATGATTACAGGGGAAAAAGGATCAAGATTAAGTAAAATTGCTCGCGAACTTAACGTGGGAATCACTACATTGGTAGATTTCCTGAATAAGCAGGGCTTTAAAATCTCTACTGATCCGAACACGAAAATTGAGGCTGAGGTGCATGAGCTTCTTGAAAAGCAATTCAGGAAAGATCATGAAGCCAGAATTGAAGCGGATAAAGTCAATCTTCGCCATCACCACGCCAAAAATGAAGCGGTATCAATCACTGATTTACCAACAGCCAAAAAAGAGGTGGAAGAACCGGATGCGGATGATGACTCCATAATGATTAAGGATCATAGTCTTCATCATTATAAGGAGGAAAAGCGCCCGGAACCTGGTTTTTCAACCCGTATTCCGGAACCGGCCCCTGCTCCTCCCAAACCGGAACCTGCGGCTGTCGTTCCCAAACCGGAACCTGCTCCGGTAAGTGAACCCGAAAGACCACAGGTCACAGTTGTAGGTCAGGTAGACCTTAACGCCCTTCAGCGTAAGCCAAAACCCAAAGAGGTAAAACCTGAAATTACGATTAAAAAAGAGATTCCCGAACCAGAGAAACCTGTTGAAAAACCTGTCGAACCACCAAAAGCGGAACCAGAACCCCCAAAACCGGAAGTACAACCCGAAATTGTACCGGTTATCGAGCCAAAGGAAGTTGTGATTGTTGCGGAACAACCGCACGAACCTGAGATTCCGGAGATAAAAATTGAGATGGTATCGAACCGCTCACAGATCGAAAATAATATAAAGGTAATCGGTAAGATCGATCTTAATCCACCTAAGCCAGCAGAAAAGCCGGTCAGGGAAATTATTAAAAAGAAGATCATTACCCGAAAGGCTTCTGAAGAAATCAGCAGGTCACAACCCGAGAAAGAGCGTCCTGCAAGGGTTGAGATCAAAAGGGTGAAGGATCACATTGTTCCCGATCTGGAAGTGCCCGATGAGATTTTTAAACTGGATCGGAAAAAACTATCCGGCCCTACTGTAATTGGGCGTATAGATCTTCCGGTTGAGGAGAAAAAGAAACCTGCCCGCCTAGACGATGGACAATCGCGCAATAAGAAAAAGAGAAAGCGTGTTCCCAAAGATGGAAAGGAGCGGGTGGAATTAGCAGAGAAGAAGTTTGAACCAACCAAAGAGAAGGCTGAAAAATCAGACAAGCTAAAGAAAAAGATCTCTTTGGTAGTGAAGAAAAAAGCTCCTGCGAAACAAGAAGTTAAAGAGGAAGATGTTCAGAAACAAATAAAAGAGACCTTGGCCCGCCTGACCACAAAGGGGCAGAAAACCAAAGGTTCCAAATACCGTCGTGACAAGCGGCTTGCCTTCAGTGAGAAAATGGCTGAGCAGAGTGCTCGTGACGAGATGGACAAGAGTATCATTAAAGTAACCGAATTTGTTTCGGTCAACGAGTTAGCCTCGATGATGGATGTCCCACCAACAAAGATCATTGCAACCTGTATGTCACTCGGGCTTTTTGTCTCGATTAACCAGCGGCTTGATGCTGAAACCATGGCAGTTGTTGCTGATGAATTTGGTTTTAAGGTTGAGTTTATTTCGGTCGAAGTTCAGGAAGCGATCATCGAAGAGGCAGATCATGAAAATGACCTTTTGTCGCGACCCCCTATCGTAACGGTAATGGGACACGTCGACCATGGAAAAACATCACTTCTCGATTATATCCGGAAAGCAAACGTTATTGCCGGTGAAGCGGGAGGAATTACGCAGCACATTGGCGCTTACAATGTGACCCTGGAAGGTGGCCGTAAAATTACCTTCCTCGATACCCCGGGTCATGAAGCATTTACGGCTATGCGTGCCCGCGGTGCCCAGGTTACAGATATTGTAATTATTATTGTAGCAGCGGATGACGATGTAATGCCTCAGACTGTAGAGGCCATCAACCATGCCACAGCAGCTGGAGTTCCGATTATATTCGCCATTAATAAAGTGGATAAACATGCCGCGGACCCCGAAAAAATAAAACAACAATTGGCAAATATGAACTTCCTCGTTGAAGACTGGGGCGGAAAATATCAGTCACAGGATATTTCAGCTAAGAGTGGACTGGGGGTTCATGAGTTACTTGAAAAGGTATTGCTCGAAGCTGATATGCTTGAATTGAAAGCCAATCCAAACAAACGTGCAGTTGGCTCCGTAATTGAATCGTCGTTGGATAAAGGTCGTGGATATGTGGCGACCATCCTGGTTCAGAACGGAACCTTGCGTGTTGGGGATGTTATTCTTGCCGGACCACATTTTGGCCATATCAAGGCAATGTTCAATGAACGTAATCAACGCGTTGAAGAGGTCGGTCCTGCTGAACCTGTTTTAATCCTCGGATTAAATGGAGCTCCCCAGGCTGGTGATAAGTTTAATGTGATGGAGAGCGAACGCGAAGCGCGACTGATTGCCAATAAACGGGAACAGCTGCAGCGCGAACAGGGTCTTCGTACCCAAAAACACATCACACTTGATGAAATCGGACGAAGAATTGCCATCGGAAACTTCCAGGAATTGAATATTATCGTTAAGGGTGACGTCGACGGATCAATTGAGGCGCTCTCTGACTCTCTGATCAAACTCTCTGTCGGGGAAATCCAGGTGAATGTAATTCATAAAGCTGTTGGGCAGATCACCGAATCGGATATCATGCTTGCCTCGGCCTCCAATGCAATTATTGTGGGATTCCAGGTGCGTCCTTCCTTGAGCGCCAGAAAACTGGCTGAAAAAGAGGGTATTGACATCAGGTTATACTCCATTATTTATGATGCCATCAACGAAGTTAAATCAGCGATGGAAGGGATGCTTGCACCCGAAATCAAGGAGGAGATCAAAGGAACTGCCGAAATTCTTAACGTCTTCAATATTACAAAGGTGGGAACCATCGCCGGATGTATTGTCAGGGATGGTAAGATCACCCGTAACTCCAAAGTTCGTCTCATCCGCGACGGTATCGTAGTCTTTACCGGCGACCTCGAATCGTTGAAACGATTTAAGGATGATGTGAAAGATGTTGCAAAAGGTTATGAGTGTGGATTGAATATCCGGGGTTACAACGACCTGAAGGAAGGCGACTTTATCGAAGCGTTCGAACAGGTTTCTGTTGCAAAGACACTGGATTAGTCATTAACCAATTTTAAACAGGACATAAGACCGTAATCCTTAATTGCGGATTCAGAAAATCAGAAACTGATCAGTAAAATGGTTCATACCACCTTTTACTGATCAGTTTTTTTGTGTTAGTAATATGTAGTTGACGAATAATTATTGAGATAATGGTTGTTCACACCTGAAGGTTGGATGGATTCCTCCATTCCTCTTTCCCAAAATCCCTGGTTTAATTTGAGCAAAAACATTAAATTTGTTGGAAATAAAAGATTGGAAATTATGCATATAGTTGAAAAAAGAGTTAGATCGAGTCCAAAATTATTTGGGCCAATTAGATGAAGGCCTAATCAATCAGTTTTTTGAAACACACGAAAATGGGTGATCACGCACCGCTGACATGCGTTCATGCACAAAAATGGTGTGATCACGCACCACGGACATGCGTTCACGCACCAAAATGGTGTGATCACGCACCGCTGATATGCGTTCATGCACCAAATTGGTGTGATCACGCACCGCAGACATGCGTTCACGCACCAAAATGGTGTGATGATGCACCGCTGACATGCGTTCACGCACGAAAATGGTGTGATAACGCACCACAGACATGCGTTCACGCACCAAAATGGTGTGATTACACATAGAGACTATAAATAAACAGAAATTTGTATTATTCAAAATATTACTAAAAATAAATTGCTCAGTATGAACCTTAGATTTCAAACCAATTGTGACAATATTGACTGGGAACTGATTCCCGAAATCTTAAAAACGGTGGGGATGTCGTATCATTCAGCAGAGATACACCGCAAAACTTTTTCAGTTAGCGAATCAGTGGTATTTGTTTTTAACGATGATCAGCTGATCGGGTTTGGAAGGGCGATCTCCGATGGATATATCCAGGCCGCTATTTACGATGTAGCCGTATTACCCGACTACCAGAGGGATGGTATAGGCCGACAAATCATCGATAAAATTGTGGCCTCACTTTCGGGATGTAATTTCATCTTATATGCAGCCCCCGGGAAAGAACCCTTTTATCAAAAGCTTGGGTTTCGGAGGATGAAAACCGCAATGGCACTGTTTGTAAAACAGGAGATTATGACCATACGGGGATTTACAGAATAGTGTAATTAAATATGGTGTAATGAAATTAAGCAGCCTGTATCAGCATCCATGACCTTTTGCGTGGTCAATATCTGGTTAAGTCACAGGCTGGATAATTTGATATTTTCATATAATTCTTATGTAAAGGATTCCAATCCTAATATTAAATGAATCATCTCTCTATACTTGTTTTCAGGTAGGTTATTTTACCGGTGGCCTTACAGAATCATCTGCCTGCTCTGCGTGGTATATCATCATCAACTCCCTGAATCCAGCTTCAACTTCATCGTTCGGGATCCCTTTGTTCAGCCGTAATTCGTAGTCGAACATGGCCCGTAGCAATAAAATGCGCCAACGCCAACTTTTTTTTATCCTGTAGGAAAGCTTCTGATCAACTGTTTTGAGTAATTTGTAAGCTTTTTCTGCTCCATGATCTTCAGCAGGAAGGTAAAACTTTGGCGGGGTGCCTGCTTTATAAGCCGCTCTCAATCCATGGTTTTTTTCAATAATTGCTATGGCTTCAAGGATGGAATCAGCATGTTCGTGCGAAAACTCGAATGAAACATATTCTTTCATCGTTTTGGATGCCGATTTATCTCTTTCCCAGTAAAACTGACTGTAAATGACTTTGTTGATATCTTCAAAGATCCCTTCGGAATAGGGGGCGCCCCCTGCCACCTTATCCTTCACTTCATCCCAAAGTTTTTGAAACCTTTCAGGAAGTGGATTGGCGCCAAATCCACCCCACGGATGAGATCCCCACATACTTATTTCGGGAAAATTCAATAAAGGAAGATTTCCCGGCACAGGATTGTTCATTAAATAGCGGGGGAAGAGCTCATGGGAGTCGGCCTGAATATAATCTACCCAGGGCTTCTCTGCTTTGAACGCTTGCGCTACTCCGGTCCATTCACCCTCATTCTCAACACAGTCGAAAAGCCAGGTGGAGAGGATGATTTTTATTCCGGGTATCTTTTTTCGGGCAACCTCTGTTATAATCCTTGACAATTTTAAATATCCGTTGCTACCCCATGGTGTGCAGCGGTCGCATCCGCAACCGCCCTGATCATAAGGCCATAAGACAATAAAGTCGACAATTACTCCCCGACTGTTGAAAGCATTCAACTCCTCAGTTACCTGTTTGATGATCAGTTCCGTACCTCCCGGTTGCGACGGACAGATCTCCACTCCGTAACAACCCCGCAGCCGGATCTGTTTTGGGGGTTTGGCACGCAATTCGATCGGGGATGAGTTGTACCCTTCATTGGCAAGCATACAGATTGTGATCTTCATTCCGACGTCTTTCCCAGCTTTAAAGATGAGTGCGAGGCGGTCGAGCATAGCTGCTGCTTTCGGATCATTGATCCCTTCAAATCCGTGCATATCAAACCACACCTCAATATTATTGTACCCCCAAAACGCCAGTTCTTCTATATAGCGGGTCACCTTTCCGATGGGTGCAGTATGGTAGAAATTGTGAAAATGGGTGGCAAAGTAGATATTTCTTTGCCCCTTTTCGGGTACAGACAAACCCTGCCATTTTCCGGGAGTGAAACCTGAATCGTTTAGTACGGAAGAGTGTAACAACTTTCCAATACCGTACACGATACCGTTCGGATCACCAGATGTTATTGTAATCAGGTGTTCACCGGTACATTCAATTCTAAAGGCTTCAGGAGGCATCGATTGGGAGACGGTCTTCAATATTATGGTCAGGTGGTTCTCGCCTGTTTTGGTAAAATCCAGTCCGGTATGTTCTGAAAGAATCCTGTTAAAGATATTTATTGCTTTTAAAGTCAGTAACCCCGGACTTTGAGTGGTATCAAAACTGATGAATTGGTACCTTTTACCTGTATTCAAATTTTGTGGCTTGCTCAGGTTGTTTACACTTACCTGTGATGAAAGCTCACTGTTTGTTGCAGCAATTCCGGAAAGCGCTATTCCGGCAATTGCCCCTTTTTTTAAGAATTCCCTGCGGTTGTTCATGAGTTATAGCGTAATGTTATGATAGTGAGCAGGTGGCTCAAAGTCACCCGGCCGCTCGATTAGTCAATTGCCGATGGTGGTGCATCCTCTGCCGACGAACCCCATTTCTTGTTTGGAAGGGGCCCCATCTCCAATTCGATGGATGCTCCGTTGAGCAGATCTGAATGCGTAAACCATGGTCTGTTCAGTGGTTGACCGTTCAATTTTGCCGACTGGATATATTTGTTCCCCTTTGCATAGTGATGGGCGGTGATGGTAAAAGTCTTTCCATTGCTGAGTTTGATCTTTGTCTCTGCAAAAACGGGACTGCCGATATTGTATACGGGAAGTCCGGGAGTTACCGGATAGAATCCCATGGAGGAGAAGACTACAAATGCCGTCATTCCTCCGCCATCCTCGTCACCAGGGATGCCAAAGATATTATCCTGAAACCATACATCCAGTAAAAAGCGGATTCGTTTCTGCGTTTTCCAGGGTTCTCCTGAATAATTATAGAGCCATGGTATATGAAAGCTGGGTTCGTTTCCCATCGAGAATTGTCCCACCATTCCGGTTGCATCTGCAAATTTTGCCCAGAACTGATATTTTGTCCTTCCAAGATCCTCGCGGAACAATTGATCGAGGTTTGCTGTGAAATTCTCGCGCCCCCCCATCAGTTTAATTAACCCATGAATATCTTCCTGAACCTGCCACTGATAGGTATAGCCGTTGTTCTCATCGTAATAGTCGCGTCCGCCAGGACCACCATCAAATTTGGGATCGATTTCAATCCAATCACCCTTCGCGTTTTTCGGCCACATGAGCTTTTTGTCGGGGCGATACAAATTGCGATAGTTCGTGGCTTGCTGATGAAAATATTGTTCATCCTGTTTATGTCCCAGTTCCCTGGCCATTTCAGAAAGGGCCCAGTCGTCATAACTGGCGCCCAGGGTGACTGCAACACTCTGTCGTTTCTCGAAATCATGAACTTCTTTTACCGTTTCTATCTCACCCGGCATAAGGGCAGGAAAGTAACCTTTTTCACGGTAAAAAGTATCAAGAGAGCACTTTGGGCCATTCCTCCATGGAAGCAGCGTTGCATCAGTTCCATTTTTTTTGATCCCTTCGTAGGTTTTATCTATATCATAACCACGGATCCCTTTTCTCCATGCATCGAGAAAGACGATGGTTGAATGAACGCCATTCATACAAGGGTCATCCATATAGAGGACAGGGAATTGGGGCATCCAGCCACCCTGTTCGTAGATTGTGGTGTAGGAGTTAAGCATGTCGGCCTCTTTCTGCGGCTGAAGGATCATCCGTAACGGATGATTGGCAAGATAGGTATCCCATACCCAATCGTCAATGTAGAAATCACGGTCACTCTTATGCACCTTTTGATCGAAACTGCTGTAATAACTCCCGTATTCATTGATGTTTACCATCCGTTCATAGGTGCGGTAAAGGGAGGTGAAAAAAGAACGGCGCTGCGCATCGGTACCCCCTTTTACCTCGATCTGATCCATCGCCTTTGCCCAAACCTGTTCACCATTGTTTTTAACCGTTTCAAAATTCCAGTCAGGAATCTCTTTCTTCAGGTTGGCTTTAGCCTGGTCAACACTGATAAATGAGATCCCATATTTGAATTCAATAACCTTACCCTGATCTTTTGGAAATTTGACCCATGCTACAGGTTCCACTCTGGTTTTATTTGTCTTTTTGATGATTTTTGTCTCATCCTTTAGCATAGGTTGGCATTTCTGATTAAACTCTCCGTAAACAAAAGCCTTCATCCCAAAAAATTGTTCTTCGCCCGAAACCGCATTTTCAGAGACAAGGTTCCAATGTCCCTCCTGGTTAATATGAAGTCTGACCATCTTTTCACTTTTTTCCGGGAAGGAGAACCTGAAAAATCCGGATTTGTTTGAAGGTGTAAATTCGGCTTTGATATCTTCATCGATCAGATAAGTTGAAAAGTAATAAGGGCGTGTGAGTTCAAGATCATGATCGTAGGTTTGCCGCTCTTTCCATGTTCCCTTTTCTTTATTGCCAGTCCCTGGCAAAATGCCAAAGAGTTCACCCCTTCGGTGTGAGATCATGGTCAGCGGAAAAAAGCTGATCTGGTCATCGAGATAATCGGCCCGTAAAGGGTGCATCCGGATCATTTGGTTGGGTAATTGTACATTGGGTCTGGTCGGATGTAACAGGTAACCCATCCCACCTATGTAAGGATCAACAGAATCGAGGTTTGATTTACTGGGGTCAACAGGGGTAAAGCCGGCGATTACCAAAAGGAGTGTAAATGCAACAATTAATTTCATCAGGTTATTATTCATAAAGCATTTAATATAAATATGATGTTCTAATTTTTTCTTTGTAATTTTCAATCCGAATTCTATGTAGATAAATTCAGGCGAAAGGGGATCTTAAAGAAGATAAGTCAGGCAAGCCGGAAACAAATATAAGATATAGATTTGTAAAAAAATGTATGGAAGAACAAAATAAACTAACAGGAGTAAAGGAGATTGGTCGGAGGGCGAATGTTTCACTGGCAACTGTTGACCGGGTCATTCATAACCGGGGAGGAGTATCAAAAAAGACACGAGAAAAAATAGAGCTCATTATTAAGGAGTTAAACTACCAACCAAATCTGCTGGCACGACGATTGGCTTCCCCAAAAAAGATTAGGCTTGCTACACTCATCCCTAAGGTTTCGGAAGAGACCGATTTTTGGGAATCGCCTCATCAGGGTATCTTATTGGCTGAGGCTGAAATCAGACAATATGGCGTGGTAATTGAAAAGTATTTTTTTGATCTTAATGATAAAGAAACCTTTAACCATCAGGCGGAGCTGATTCTTCAGCAAAACTACAATGGAATATTGGTCGCCCCATTATTGATAGATGAATCTATTCGGTTTATTAATGTGCTACAGGAGAGAAATATCCCATTTATCTTTGTCGATTCTGATATCCCCGGCTACAATAGTCTGAGCTATATTGGTCCCGATTTGTACCATAGCGGATACGTTGCAGCCCATCTGGTGAGTTATCTGGTAAAGGAGGGTAGTAAAATCCTGATTGTTAATATTGCAAAAGAGATTGGAAGAAACCACCCCTTGCTTAGGATTGGGCAGGGATTCAGAAATTACATAAAAGAAAATAAAAAAACATATGATATTTTCGAATTTGAAATAAACCAGACCTGTTACACCTCGGTTGAAACATCGATTTCAGATGTTCTTAAACAGCAGGGAAGGGCCGACGTCATCTTCGTTACAAGTTCAAGAGTGTTTACAGTTGCAAATTATCTCGAAAAGAACGGTATAGGTAATGAGACGATCTTAATAGGGTTCGATTTTCTGAATGAAAATGTTACCTATTTAAATAATGGAACGATCGACTTTTTGATTTGTCATAAGCCAAAAGAACAGGCATATAGGGGAACACATCTCCTTTTTCAGTCACTGGTGTCGGATGTTAATATTGAGAAGGTTAATTTAATGCCAATTGATATCATAACAAAGGAAAATGCACGGTTTTACAGAGATTGATAACCTTTTTTATTTTCAAAATAAAATACGTAATTAATCTTATTTTGCTATTTTTTTATTTACGTTTGTGCACGTGCACGATAATTTTAAAACATAATTGTGATTCGGCATTAATTGGAAATTGTTTATTAAATTTGGGGTACGTGAAGGGTTATTTAAAACGACATATTTACTTAATTTAATCAATATTAAAAGATGGAAAATAGTAGTTTTTCAAGGCGTCAGTTCATAGCGGATGTTTCTTTAGGTTCTATTGCAACTGTAGCTTCGGGCAGCATTCCTGCCTTTGGGAGTATTTCTCATAAAATGAGTGAGGCCGGTAAACTTGCTGTTCTGGGAGGCACTCCGGTTGTCAAGAGTAAAGTATGGCCTGCATGGCCTTATGTGGACGAGAAGATGGTCGCAGAGATTGCAAAGACCGTCAGGAGTGGAATCTGGTGCAGAATTCAGTCTCCAACGGGTACTGTTTCGACATTTGAGCATGAATATGCCAAACTGATGGGGACCAAATTTGCCCTTGGAACCGGTTCGGGAACCCAGGCGCTTAATACCTGTGTTGAAGCGTTGGGAATAGGTCCCGGAGATGAGATCATCACTTCGCCTTATACCGACATGGGAACCATCTCTTCTATTATCAGCAGCCGGGTCCTGCCGGTTATGGTAGATCTTGATCCTGAGTCTTATCAGCTTAATCCGGATGAAGTAGAAAAAAGAATTAATGAAAATACCAAAGCCATTATGCCGATACATATTATGGGGCAACCATGTAATATGGAACGAATCATGGCTATCGCAAAAAAGCACAACCTGAGAGTGATTGAAGATGCCTGTCAGGCACACCTTGGTGAATATCAGGGGAAGATCTTAGGTACCATTGGAGATGTTGGGTGTTTCAGTTTCCAAACCTCCAAAACGATTTCATGTGGTGAGGGAGGTGGAATCATCGGTAATAATGAAGAGCTGATGGATAAATGTTATACTGTTCAGAATCATGGCACTTCGCGTAAAGGAAAGTCTGAAACGATAGGACCAAAATACCGGATGAACGAACTTGAAGGGGCGCTTCTGCTGGCGCAATTAGGTGGTGCCAAAGAGCGGTTTGCACTTCGGAATAAGAATGCAGCATATCTTACCTCTAAGCTCAAAAATTTCCCCGGTCTTACCCCTCAGAAACTGTATGAAGGGACAAACAGCGGTTCTTTCTATCTTTATACAATGTCGTATCATAAAGAACACTGGAATAATGCATCACGTGATCAATTTCTAAAAGCACTTGCTGCCGAAGGTATTAGTTTGAGCGGTTATATCGCCAATGGTTTGCATAAAGAACCATGGGTTGACCATATCTTGAATTTGAAGGTCTACCAGAAGATGTATTCTCCTGCCCGGCTTAAACAATACCGCGAAGAGTTGGCTTGTCCAAAATGTGATCAGGTTTGTGCTGATATGGTGATGCTTTGGGCATCAGGTCCTTTGCTTGGTACCCAGGCGGATATGGATGACATTATCAATGCCATTATGAAAGTACATGATAACAGGGATAAATTGAATCAGATCTGATTATGTACAACAATAATAAGGTGTACATCCGATTATTAAGCTGCATTTTCGTTGTCCTACTTTTATTTGTCGATGGAAGTGTATTTGCAATAACTCCGGCAGTAAATCAACAACCATCTGGTTTGCAGTTGGCTACATTCGATGTGGATGCTACTCCGCCTGTTGGTAGTCGTTTGGCGTATGATCGCGAGATCAACAAATGGGATTTGGGGCTAAGGGCCAGGGGGATCGTACTCCTTGGTGCTGGTCAGCCAATTGTATTGTGTTCTGTCGACTGGATTGGAATAGCCAATGAGAGCCAGGATGCCTTTCGTGCGGCGCTGGCTGAAGCAGCCGGAACCAGCCCTGACCGTGTTGCTCTTCATACTGTTCATCAGCATGATTCGCCGATCTGCGATTTTGGAGCCGAAAGGATGCTCAAAGAGGCGGGGCTCAATCCCATGTGTTTTGAAGGTACTTTTGCCCGTGAACTGATCCTCCGTCTGGGTACAGCTGTAAAGCAATCGATCGGCCATGCGCAGTTGGTCACCCACCTGGGGCTCGGTGAAGCTAAAGTTGATAAGGTTGCCTCAAACCGACGTATCATTGGGG
Organism: Prolixibacteraceae bacterium; assembly: GCA_963675995.2. Classification (GTDB taxonomy): domain Bacteria; phylum Bacteroidota; class Bacteroidia; order Bacteroidales; family Prolixibacteraceae; genus JAAFHB01. The sequence goes on from CAXXIY010000002.1 coordinate 36,230, forward strand.
CAAATGGGCTTTGGAAGGCTACCCGGTTTTCGACCTGCAAGGATTCTGCCATTATTGCAGAACCTGAAGGACTGATTGATCCGATGGTTTCATTGATCAGTTTTTGGAATGGAGATAAGCCTCTGGCTGTGCTCAGCTATTATGCCACCCATCCGCAGAGCTACTACCGTACTGGCGTGGCTAATCCTGATTTCCCCGGAGTTGCCCGCTTTATGCGGCAGCTTGCTGTACCTCAGGCACTCCATGTTCATTTTAACGGTGCCGGTGGTAATATTACTGCAGGGAAGTATAACAACGGCTCGCCTGAAAACCGTGGCATCCTCGCACAACGGCTGGCTGATGGCATGAAACGAGCATGGGAAGCTACCCGACGCGAACCTATTACCGGAGATGCTATTTCCTGGAAAGTAGAGCCTCTGGCGCTGCCATTGGCCCAGACGGAGGAAGAGATGCGTACCTGGCTGAAGACCAAGGATTCCATTTTTATATGCAATAATTTATCCAAATTTGTTTTGTTGCACCGTACAAAGGCAGGGAAACAGGTCGATTTAAGGTGCCTGACATTAGGGCGCGCACGAATCCTGTTCATGCCCGGGGAGGCGTTTATCGAGTTTCAGCTTGCCGCAAAGGCTTTGCGCCCCGACTTGTTTGTTGCTGTGGCCGGTTACGGTGATTATGGTCCCGGATATATCTGCACCGCTGTGGCTTACAAAGAGGGTGGGTACGAGTCGGGAATTGCCTCTGGAGTTACAGCCGAAGCAGAAGGTATCGTTATGGCCGGAATCCGTAAATTAATGAAGGAGAAGTAGCAGAAATAAATTACGTTTTAGTATTTCAGAAATGGATTTAAAATGTCTTGCTAAACGACCAATCATCGTTTTAGTGTTGGTATTCATTCTTATTCCGGTGTTTTCGTATGCTGTCATTCCTCAGGAGAGTGGAGTTAAAGAACCTGTGAAATCCAATAATCCGGTTTTACTCTCCTTTAAAGGTAAGAATGGGGTAATTAAGTCGGTGACCACCTTAAAGGAGTGGGAGAAAAAGAGGTGCCAGATTTTGGATAGTATGCAGGCAGTCATGGGTAAGTTACCCGATCGGAAAGGTCTGCCACCACTTGATATCAAAGTAACAGACAGCCTGAAAAGGGATAATTATACCCGTCTGACAATCAGCTTTACTGTAGCTGAAAACGAAAGAGTTTTTGCCAATATTTATATCCCAACCCAAAAAAAGCCGCATGAAAGGTTCCCCGCAATGCTCGTTTTACATGGAACAGGCGATCAGGGTAAAATGCTTGTCGATGGAAGCAGTCCTTTGGCCAATCGGGCGAATGCCAGGGAGCTGGCCCTAAGAGGGTATGTGGTGATTGCCCCAGACTATCCCAGTTTCGGTGATATGAAAGATTATGACTTTGATAAGGATCGGTACGAATCAGGTACGATGAAGGGAATTTTTGATCATATGAGATGCGTTGATCTGCTGCAATCCCGGTCTGATGTTGATCCTGAACGGATTGGAGTCATAGGGCACTCGCTTGGCGGACATAATTCAATGTTTGTCGGCGCTTTCGATAAACGGATTAAAGTGGTTGTCTCAAGCTGTGGATGGACACTATTTGATTATTACAACGTGGGCGAAGAGGCTTCCAAAAAATATGGTGGTCGGCTTGGTCCATGGGCACAGACACGTTATATGCCACTGTTCCGTGATAAATATAACCTCGATGGAACAAGAATTCCATTTGATTTTGATGAAGTTATCGCAGCGATTGCCCCTCGTCCGTTTTTTTCAAATTCACCTTTGCGTGATGCCAATTTCGATATAAAAGGAGTCAGAAAGGGGATTTCCCAGGCGTCCGCGGTTTACCGCTTATTAAAGGCAGAAGAGAACCTGCAGGTCCGTTATCCTGATGCAACACATGATTTTCCCACGGAAGTACGGCTTGAGGCGTATAGGTATATCGATAAAGTACTTAGGCACATCCCCTTAATCGATGAGATAAAATAGCTTATTTTAATTAAAAAATTATTGAAATGGGTAAGGAACAATATGTAAGGCGCGAATTTGTAAAGCGAAGTTCTGTTGCCACAGCAGGGGCTCTTCTTGCTGCTGGTTTATCACCAACCTTGTATGCCAATGTCGCAAATGGCTCGTCAGAACCTGCTATACTCGGTGGTTTACCAGTACATACCAAGGGTTGGCCTGTTTGGCCGTTATGGAATCCTGAAAAGGATGAAAAGCGGCTTATTGAGGATATTAGAAGTGGTGTTTGGTCACGAAGCGGTTTGGTTACCGAATTCGAAGGGAAATGGGCTGAAGCAGTTGGGGCGAAACGATCTCTGGCTGTGGTGAACGGAACGAATGCTCTTATCGCCTCACTGGTGCAACTTAATATTGGGGGCGGAGATGAGGTGATTGTTCCCCCATATACTTTCATCGCCACAGTAGCTGCAGTACTGGCAACCGGTGCAATGCCGGTCTTTGCCGACGTCGATCCCGAAACGTTTCAAATCAACCCTGATCAGATTGAAGAAAAAATAAGTGCGCGTACCAGGGCGATCATTCCTGTTCACATCCTTGGTTTACCAGCCAATATGCCCCGGATCATGGAGATCGCAAAAAAGCATGATCTGGTTGTCGTTGAGGATGCCTGTCAGGCCCACCTTGCCGAGATCGACCACCAGAAAGTGGGTACTTTTGGTAATGCAGGTTGTTTCAGCTTTCAAAATTCAAAGAACCTGGCAATAGGGGAGGGGGGCGCCATTGTGAGTAATGATCCTGAATTTATGGACAGGTGTTACTCCTACCATAATTATGGAAATCCCTACGGAACAGTTGTTGGCGCCCTGAGTGCCGGAACCATAATTCAGGGTACGAAATTACGACTCACCGAATATCAGGCGGCTATTGGTTTGGCGCAATTGGTACGATTGGACGGGCAAACCACAACACGTAACATCAATGCCGGATATCTCAGGTCGAAAATCAAAAATATCCCCGGAATAATTCCTTATCAGCTCTATAAAAATGTAACCAGAGCTGCGTTTCACCTATTTCCGTTCAGGTATAAAAAAGAGGAGTTTAAAGACCTTTCCCGTAAGGATTTTCTGATGGCGCTAACGGCAGAGGGGATCCCTTGCTCCGGAGGATATCAGACGCTAAATACCATGCCATTTCTGAAGAACACCTTCCAAACGAAAAATTATAAGAAAATGTACCCTGCAAATATGCTGGATATTAACAAGTATAATGAGCAGAATCAGTGCCCCTCGAATGATCGGTTGTGCAATGATGAAGCGGTATGGCTTTCGCAAAATATGTTGCTCGGCACAACATCGGATATGGATGACATTGCCAGAGCAATTGAGAAAATCCATATTAATGCAGATAAGATTAAAAACAGTTCGAAAAATAAAAATTAAGCATGAAGACACGCAAAATCATTATTTCTGCCCTATTAATTGGTCTATTTGCATTTAGTTGCCAACAGGGAACCAAACAGGTTACCCTAAAATCAGCAAAACAGGAGCGGCCATCCAATTTGATTGCAAAAACCTTTAACTCCGGTTTCTCGCTGGCCCACGATACCTACAATGGCATTTCGCCAGCCAGCGATGGAAATATTTACTACGTCCTCTGTTCCCAATCGATTGACGAGGGGGGACAAATCTATTCTTTTAATCCCAAGAGTGAAACGATAAAACATTTAGGTGATCTGACCGAAATATGTGGGGAGAAGGGACTAAAAGCAATTGTGCAGGGGAAGAGCCATGTGAAATTTGTTGAAGCCAACGGAAAACTCTATTTCGCTACCCACATTGGTTATTACAGCATGGTTGATGGTATGGAAAAAATGGGTATTCCTCCGGCTGGCTATAAGCCTTATCCGGGGGGACATCTGATCGCTTATGATATGGCTACGGGAACATTTGACAACCTGGCAACAGCCCCGCATCAGGAAGGTATACTGACCATGAATATGGATACAAAACGAGGTTTGATTTATGGTATAACCTGGCCTACAGGTTATTTCTTCCGTTATGATCTGGCTAAGAAAGAGCTGAAAGACCTTGGTCCGATTACTGGTGAAGGCGAGAATGGCAAAGGAGCTGCTTTCCGTGTCATATGTCGCTCTATTGCAATAAATCCGGAGGACGGAACCGCCTACATGACCAACGCTGAAGGGGCAATTCTTCGTTGTCGTGTGGGACAGGATGTTGTGGAGCATGTCGAAGGCGAGGATATGAAAAAAGATTATTTCGGTATTTATGATCCCTCCTCTTCAGGAAGTATGGGATATAACTGGCGTCAGGTGATCTGGTGTCAGGCTGACAAAAAATTTTATGGTGTACACGGAAATTCAGGTTACCTCTTTAGTTTCGATCCCAGTGTGCCACGTATAGAAGTGCTCGACCGGCTTACTTCAAAAGTTTCGCAGCGCAGTGGTATGTTCGATCAGTTTAGCTACGGTTATCTCGGTTTCACACTTGGAGCTGATGGCAATACCTTATATTACCTGACTGGTGGCCCGATCTATCAGGAAGGAAAACGTGTGACAGGTAAAAGCTCTACGGCAATGGGAGAAGCAAAAGGATTGGAAAATTTACATGTGATTACCTATGACATTGCCAAAAGGAAGTATGAGGATCATGGGGCTGTTTTCTATTCCAATGGAGAACGTCCGCTTTATGTAAATTCAATTGCCGTTGGGGCGGATAGTACGGTATATACATTGGGGCGCATTACCGAAAACGGAAAAACACGAGCCGATTTGATCTGTATTGGAAATCCGTTTAAGAAATAAAATATTAAAAACAATTACAGATGGAATCGAGAAGAAATTTTATAAAAACGGTAGGGACAGGAGCCGCCATTTCGGCTGTTTCTATATCTATGCCTTCAATTGTATCAGCCATGACCACTGATCAGGATCTTAATTTAAAACCTGTCCGGGTTGGTATTATCGGAGCAGAGAACTCCCATACCGTTGGTTTCGGAAAAATGTTCAACATTGATAAAAAGTTTCCCGGGGTTGAGGTCACCCACCTCTGGGGAGAGACCGACGAATTTGCACGTAAAGCTGCTGATGCCGGAAAGATCCCCAATATTGTAAAAGATCAGAAGGAGATGCTTGGGAAAATAGATGCACTGATTGTGGATCATCGCCATGCGAAATTTCACCTGGAAGCTGCCACTCCATTTGTAAAAGCCGGTATTCCTACCTTTATTGATAAACCTTTCTGTTACAGGGTTGAGGAGGGTAAGGCGTTTTTGGAAATGGCCCGCAAAGCAGGGACTCCTATCACTTCATTCAGCTCAATTGCCAATAGCGTATGTACTTACGATATCAAACAGCAACTGGAGTCATTGGGGGATATCAGCCATGTAGTTCGTTGTGGTCCCGTGGATCTGGATTCGGAATACGGAGGTGTATTTTTCTATGGGGTTCATATTCTTCAGCCACTTATGGTCATGTTTGGGGAGGATATTGAACGGGTAAAAATCACCAGGAATGGTAAGAAAGGGAGTGCGGCACTGGTATTTAAAAGCGGTTTGTATGCTACACTTATTTTTAAAAATCTTGCCTATGGATGGGAAACTTTTATAGATACAAAAAAGGGGCTGGTAGAGTTGAAATCACGCATTCCCGAGAGTGATCCTGTAAAAATTTATACCGATATTGTCGGGATGTTCAGAACGCGCATTGAGCCGCGCAGCCACCAGAGTATTTTGAACGAAGTAGCTGTTCTTGAAGCGTTGGAAAAATCGGCTTTGAACGAACAATGGGTTGAGGTAATCATATAAAAAAATAAGGTCCCCGGGTGCAAAAATTGGCAATCGATTTTTACCGATTGCAGTGCCCATATTGACCAATAAATAATATCAATGGAAAATTCGATAAGCATTAAGTCCAAAATGTCGGCTACCAACTGGTCAACAATTTTTTCAGTTGCTATAATTGGCCTGTTATTCTTTATTTTTGGTTTTACAACCTGGATAAACGCAATATTGATCCCTTATTTTAAAATCGCCTGTGAATTAAATTATGTCCAGTCGTTATTGGTTGCATTTGCTTTCTATATTGCTTATTTCGTAATGGCAATACCTGCGGCACATCTGTTGGAAAAGGTTGGATTCAAAAAAGGGATAATGATCGGTTTCTGGATTATGTCTCTTGGCGCGCTTATCTTTATACCGGCAGCTCTTACCAGAACATATGGAATATTTCTGTTGGGGCTTTTCTCTATAGGGACCGGATTGGCTATCTTGCAACCTGCTGCCAATGTTTATATTACAATGATTGGTTCGAAAGAAAGGGCAGCTCAGAGGATGAGTATTATGGGAGTCTGCAACAAAACAGCCGGAATAATAGCCCCTTTGCTGTTAGCCGCAGCAATTTTCAGACCTACAGATACGGAGCTGTTCAAACAGATTCCGTTGATGGACGCAGCGACCCGGAATGCCGCATTGGATGAGTTGATCCTTAGAGTTATCATCCCTTATGCCAGTATGGCTGTTGTCCTTTTCGGACTTGGATTGATGATCAGATATTCAATATTACCCGAAATTGATACCAACAACGAAACGTCTGAAGTGGCCAATGCAAATTCGGGCAAAACCAGTATCATTCAGTTTCCGCATCTCATTCTAGGTGCTGTTGGAATATTTCTACATGTGGGATCGCAAGTGACCGGTATCAACACCGTGATCGGATATGCCCAGTCGCTGGGATTACCACTACTGGAAGCTAAAATATTTCCGTCCTATATCCTTGGCATCACCATGTTTGGCTTTTTAATGGGTATTGTCCTTATTCCAAAATATATTAATCATCTGAATGTGTTGCGAATATGCACCACATCCGCAGTTATCCTGACCCTATTGTTTTTCCTTGTACGTGGTCAGGTAACCTTTCTTGGTCACACTGTAAATCTTTCCATCTGGCTTCTTGTATTACTGGGACTTTCCAATTCACTGATGTGGTCAACACTATGGCCGCTGGCTCTGAATGGTCTTGGAAGGTTTACAAAAATGGGTGGATCAATTCTTGTGATGGGACTCTGCGGAAGCGCCATCATCCCTATTTTTTATGGCTATTTTGCAGATCATTACACTACCCACCTGGCTTACCTGGTGCTGTTGCCTTGTTATGTTTATCTTGTTTATTATGCCTATTACGGATATCGTGTTAAAAACTGGTCACTTAAAAGAGTTGGCATCAATTAATACGTTTTTTTATACATCGATCAAAACCGGTTATGGAATCATCCTCTTCTCGTCGTCGTTTTATTAAAAAAACGGCTGTTTCTGCTATCGGCATCGGGGCAGTAAATAATGTACCGTTGTTTGGACAACCTCTTTTAGCCAAGGAGACCAGGGGTCAATTCAATAAGAATTTGGAGAATAACTTACCTTTTATCCCTAACCGTGTCGCCAGTTGGTGGTGCGATATTGAAGATCTTTTCTGGCCACAAAAGAAAATTGTAGACAGAATAAAACGCAGGGCTGATGGTTTTGCAAAGGCCCGGATTGATACGGCAATTAATTTTGGTTTTCATATCCGGTTTGACTTTTCAAACTATTTTGGTCAGTTAAACAGTTATTACGCAAATGTTTGCGAAGAACTGCATCAGCATGATATAAAATTTATTGATCACTATTCATGCAACCATGTTGAAAGGCCCCGGGGCGATGCTGAATTCAAAAAACTGCACAAGGGTCAGCGCCATCATATATTACTCTTTCATGATCCTGTTGCTGCGCAGTATGCACAATATGAAGGGCATTTTTTTAATGATATCTGCGAGGTAGATCTGCGAGATGGAAGCAGGGGTTATGCCGCACAGTATCAGATGGAGGCGTTTTGTCATAATAACCCCGGCTTTCTGGATATGCATAAGAAATACCTTCTCAGATTAATGAAGGAGGTCCCGTTTGATGGCATTGAAGTGGATGATATGTGTGATTATGCCGGCCTTACGACCTGCGGATGCAGTTATTGCAGGGATCGGTTTAGACGGGATTATGGACATGAGATCCCCGCATTTAGTGACAAAGGTTTTTGGGGAGACACCTCAAAAGCAATGCTACAGTGGGGGAATTATGAAAATCCGGTTTTCAGAGATTGGATAAGAATGAAGTTCGATTCTGTGGCTGATCATGTTAAGATGATTAAGGGGATCGTTGGCGACAAACCGTTGATGTCGTGTTGTTCCAGTACCGGCCCGATCACATTGAATGCCATCGCACTTAACCTGGAAACATTAGCGCCTCACCTCGATTTCTTTATGCTTGAAAATGTGGGACTGAATATCAAATGTACTGATTGGGTAAGAATGGATGCCGAAGCCCTGCAGCAAAAGGATATTGCCCAAAAGAGAGGGAATGCCCCTTCAATGGCGTTGAGTTATACTATTTATGAGAAAGGTGGCTATCTTGGATGGTGTCTCAGCCGTTTTTGGGGTGTTGCCAATTGGAGTAGTACGCTGACCCATCGGCTTGAAGAGGATCCGGCTGATGCCATGGAAATAGAGGATATTATTGGCCCTTATAACAATTGGGAAGAAAAACATAGCGACCTGAATTACAGAACAGGCCGGGATCTTGCGGAAGTCAGACTGGTAAGTAGCAGTTATTGCAGGGATAACGGGTGGCGCCGGACTGATGGCCTGGAACAATGGGATAAGGTCAAAGCGTGGTCAGCCAATCTGGTCAGGCATAATGTCGGCTATCGCTTTTTACGTTCCACTGAGCTAGCCGATGCGGTTGCTTTGTGCAAAGAGGATACTCCGCTAATATTGGATAGTTTGGGTTGTGTTTCTGACAGTCAGTTTAATGCCATAAAAAACTATCTTTCCAAAGGTAGAGTGGCTTGGCTTTCCCTCCCCTTTGGCACTCATGATGAAAAAGGATATAAACGTGTGGCCCCTTTATCGGAAGAACTAATCAGGTCAAAGTTTAAAAACCTTCACATTCTCGATACTTCAGCAATTTCTGATCCCCTTGAGATGCTTATTCAAAAAGGGACGTTCCATCCTGTTATCAGACAAATATCGGGTGATCCAGGTTGGGCGGTAAGAATAAGAGTGCATGGAGATAAGACCGTTATCCATTTCATGAATATTGCACTTAAAGCAACCCCTCATCCTACTCTGAAAGATGTTCCCGGGGTACCCATATTAAAAGATATTGAATCAAAAATTGTTGACAATAAACTGACCTATGAGATTAATACCCAAAAGGTTGTGTTGTCTCAACTTGCCATTCTAAGTCCTGAACTTGGAGAAGAAACCAAAACAGCAGAGATCCGAACTGTGAAACATGGATATATGACACTGAATGTGGATCTTACCGGAGTCAAAGTTTATGCGGTTGCCCAGGAAGCCATAGGCGTGTGACAAGTGAATTTTATGGACAACCTACTTTTTTGATGGCCTGGCTCCGACATGTTTCATCATAACGTGAATTGCCTTTAATATTTTCTCTTCCACATTATTCGCGAAAGGGCCGGGAAGTCCATAGTAGATCATGCTTGTATCGGGCTCATAACCACCCTCTTCTATTATTCTTAAGGTTGGGATGTAGCACATTAACTCGGTGCAGTAACCGGCTACGAACAGGTTTTCGCGGCTGTACTCCTTTTTTAGGTTCAGTGAATAATCAACAACCACTTCGTCGCTCATGGCCAGAAATGTCAGATCGTTGTTAAACCGGACTACCTGTACGGGATAACGCAACTTGCTCATATCCCATCCTTTATTATAAGCTTCCAGCATTAGCCTGGCCCGGCGTTGCACATACTTATCTGTGCTTAAAATCTCCTTTTGATAGGTATCCAGGTCGAACGAACGAAATTCAAGATCAACAATTGAATAGTCTGTACGAATAGGGGAGCGTACGGGATGAAGGTCGCCCGATAATGCCTTTTGTACCGCCTCGGACAACGATTTTCCATGTTGCCGGGCAAGCTCTTCTGTGCCACGGGGCTGTGGATTTTGATCGGCGCCGCATCCCATGAAAAAGAGCGCTGTTGCTCCGGGGTATTTTTTCTCCAGATCGATTTGTGCGAACCCGGCATAATCACCACTGATTCTATAACCATTCAATGTTGTGTTATGGCATGCATAACCAAAAAGTATCGCTTTCATTACACCATCAGGAGTGGCGACTTTAAGCACAGGGACATCATGATCAACCGGGCCATTCAGATTAATTCCGTTAGTAATCCCTTTTTCAGTAGGTTGACGACGGTTCTTTGCGAAATCGGCTGTACCATGGCCACTCCATACTTTCATCGGTGTGAGACGGCTCATGGCCGAATCGACCACAGAAACAATATCGTCAGTTAATTTCCGGGCATATCCGGCTACTACACGCTGATCATCAACATTAAAATCGAATATCATGCTTAATGAAGGCCAAACAACTGGTCCTGAATGGGTATGCGACGAGCTCAGCAATAATTGCGAACGTTTAATCCCGTACTTTTTTATAAGCTGATTTGCGATATCCTCCGATACTTCGTGTGATAAACCCAATAGGTCTGTAGTTACAATTATGATCCTGCTATCCCGATTTTCTTCAAGTACCAGCGCTTTGGCCCAAATATCGTGCAGAACATCGACCGATGGCTGTGTTCTGCTTGCATAGCCGGTCATCCAGAAGGGGAGGTGTGGTGTAATCACTTTGGATGCAATTCCTACCTTAATTTCAGTGCCCCACAAGGTGCAGGAGATCAGTAGAAATATTACTGGAAGTATTTTCTTCATTTGATAATCATTTATTTCTTAGTGGATAAATGGGATTAACTTCATTAATGTTTGACAACTATTTCTCCAATATACATCTGAGCATTCTGACCAACAGTGGGGTAGGGTGGGGGCATCAGCTTGTTTCCAGTCACTTTTAAACAGAGGTACCGGAATGGCTTAACCGACTGTGGAATTGTGAATTCAAATGTACGTATATTCAGTTCATTCAGCTGGTTTCCTTTCAATTCTTTTCTTCCTATTGAAATAAACCGACCATCTTTATGATCTGAAATAAAACATTCTACCATTGAAGGATGGAGGATTCGCCGGGTTTTTGTATCAAGCAGCGTTGTCAGACCGATTGAAGATGCTTTGACACAACTCTCCAGATCGAGCAGGAGTTCAACATGTTCTTCCTCCCAACCAATCCAGGTCGGTTTGGATTTGTTAAGATCGCCAATTGCGCCATCCGTGAGCAATGCCAGATCTGCATGGTTATATTTATTCAAAGAGTTTGGTGCAGGGATGGCGGTCACTTTTTTTCGGAAGGCGAAATTATTCTTTACAAAAACCTGACCAGCGGTTTGCCTGCTCATCTCATAGTAATCCCTGGCGGTTAGGTTATGTTCGCTCATGACACCGATCTTCTCCCGTTTCATGATCGTGTAAAAACTTTCCAGAATGGTATCCATTTTTTTTGATTTGACCGTGCCTGTGCTGTCCCACCATCCGCGTGGACCCACAAAGTTGGTTTTGGCAATTTCAATCAGGGCGTAACTCAATGGCAGCCTTGCGATTTCGACATGACGCAAAAAAATTGTATCGTTCTTAACCGCCGATTCAGCCTGATTAAAGAGATCTCCGTATTTTCCAAGGTTCTCAGCCGTTAGAAAAGTGTTCTGATGAATCGATGGGGGACCAAAGATATTCAGCCTGTCTCCCGACCGGACCAGGTCATTCTGAAGCTGGTCGATATATTTCCTGATCCAGGGTGCTGCTGCCCCGTAAAAGTTTTTGAGAAACAGATCCATGGTTGCCGACACATCAATATTTGGATTCCACAGCAGTTTGGAGATCAGATGTAAACGGAGTTCCGCAAATTCATGACCTTCGGCAATATCGGATTGCTGGTAATGGTCGAAAACATTGTTTTTTACAAAAAGTTGAATATTTGGTTGTAATACGAACAGGTTAGGATGTGGCGAGATAAAGTGATGATAATTAATTGTATAATCGTAGGTGGCCATATGGCTGCATATTTTCCCCCAACCGGCAATATCACGTACGAATTGTCTCGCTGCCGAAGCTGTATCCGTAGAAATTGGCCTGCTCCTGTCGGTTTCAATGGAGCATAGTGTAATATGAACATTTTCAATAGGTTTTGTAATAGCTGGCGGAGACTGACTGTAATTGTACGCATAGGTGCAGATCATCCTATCGGGAAATTCCCTGGCTACCTCGTTCGCAAACCGGATAATTGGTCCCGATTGACTCTTTTCCTCCTGCTCTATTTTCAAGCATTGATCACATTGACAGGGATTACCGTAGTCATTCTGGGCAACCGACCAATAGACCTGTTTGGGATTTTCTGCTATTGCTTTCCTTAATTTTTCAACTGCGATTTTTAGTACCTCTTTATTGGTCAGACACAATTGTGTAGGTAACCGTTTCCCGTCGCGTAAAGCGTAATATTCGGGATGTGTTTTGAAATAGGTTTCCCATGGAACGAGCCAATCGAAGGAGTGTGATGCAAAGATGTAGTCTTTCGATAACCTGTTCCAGTCGAGCAGATCTTCATCGTTTGCATATGCCGGCGAGAAATAGTTGACTATACGGTAGTTATTTATCGATGAGTCGGCACGATGAATATATGGTAGTGAGATATTCTTGTTTTGAGGTACAACTTTGAAGGTAGGACTGTAAACATGACAGCCAAGGTAGTTTTCCAGCAACGTTATCACGCCGTAAACACAACCCTTTCGCTTCCCGCCATCGATAAGAATTGAACCGTTATCAGCGCTTTTTATCCGATAGCCATCGAACTGCAGACCTGAAACCTCCCTGATGGAAATGGCTTTCCCGGTTGTATCCTTTCTGGTGACAGGGAGTTCACACCCCGATATCTCTTTTACATATTTTTGAAGAAGCGTGGCAGCCCTGCTCTCCTGTTCGTTTGCGTTCAGTGGAATAACGATGGTGTAAGGACTTTCTCCGTTAATCACCAACCTGATGGATGATGAGTTATTACATCCAATGACAAAGAAAAGCGAAAGAAATAGCAGGATATTTTTCATGGTCAATCGCTATTATAAGCAGGAATTTCTAACTATATGCTCTCTCCTGCATGGCCTGATCTCCATTTCTCCCCCTTCGCCTCACGGATCAGATTCAGGTCATCCTCTAATTTGTCAGCAAAAAGGAACATGTCGGAACTGTGCATCAGGATATTGGCGCCTGCTTTAGCCCACTCCAGCTGGATATCGATGCTTCCTCTGGAGCCTCCGTGACAACCGGCGGCAACGCCGAGTGCTCTTGCTTTTTGGATGATTCTGCAGCTTAGATCCAGAAAGTCCTTGCTCCGGTATCTTTCAGGCATGTCGTAGGAGGTGGAGAGATCGTGCGGACCAATCACAATTCCATCAACACCTGGTCCATCTACCGTCTGAATCGCAAAGAATTCCTCCATATTTGCTACGCCGGCAGGGCTTTCGATATTGAGAAGCAGGGAATGATTCTTATTGTGATTTTTCAGATAAGCCTCAAGCTCAGCCGAGGGTTTCTCTTCGCCATAAAGTAACTTTTTTAGTTTTTTCCCTTTCAATGGACGGTACTTTACTGCCCCGACCAGGTCATATACATCTTCTATATTTTCAATATAAGGGACAAGAATAGCGCCGGCCCCGGCATCAAGCGCCTGTGTAGCAAGAAATGGATCGGGTTCCAGTATCCGTACAACAGGATTGATTCCGGCAGCTTTAAAGGCCCTGCACATCCAGCTTAAGGTTTCGGGATTATAAGCGACATGCTCGGTACATAAAAAAACATAATCAAGGCCCAGGCTAACCACCGTATCAAACATTTTTGGGGATGTTGAAGTAATCAGTGTACCATAAATATTTTTTCCTGAGCGCAGTGCATCTCTGAATTGTTGTCCAATCATTTCCATTCTCCTTCCTTGCCAAGGGCAGCAACTGCCGCATTGTTAAAAGTTTTTGCCGCTTCGTTCATGCTTTCGGCTATATTCATTTGTTCGTTTGTAAAATCGTATGCCAGAGCGGCATTGATTACCGTATCACATTCGTTGTTATCCATAAAAAGCGAGGCTTTGAGGATTCCCGGCTGGTCTTCCTCCGGAATGATCAGGAAACCGTGTTTATCGGCGTGGATTAGATCGCCCGGATTTACTATAGTCCCAAATACTTCCACAGGTAAACCCCAGCTGATAGGAGTTGCATAGGCATGTCCAACACACAGACGACGCGCCAGGGCTTTAAATCCTGCCCCTTTCATCTCGTCGAGATCTCTTATTGCCCCGTCAACAATCACTCCGACGCACCCTAAAGTCCTGTGCGTGTTTGCACTAACTTCACCCCAGAAGGAACCAATCACATTCGGTTTATCCAGATCCTGCATCACAATAATTTTGGGACCGGGAATGGATGCAATATATTTACGATATTCTGACCACGCATTGGGATTCGATCCGGGTGTCGATGGTTTAATGGTAACGGTTACGGCATAACCGATCATTGGCCCAAATTCAGGCATAAAATCTCTTGTCTCCTCCAGATTAAATCCCGATGTTCTTGGCCTTTGGGTAATCTGTTCCCATCCGTTGTAGATGGTTGGCGTATTCCACCGCTTCAGTTTAAGTAAGTCGCTTAATGGCAGCATGGTTTTCGTTTATTTTTCGTTCTTTTTGGTGAACCTGTTACTTGTTAACCACATTTTGCGGGATTCCGTCAAGGAATGCTTTCAGATTATCAACGGCTGTATTCATTAATCGAATTCTCGATTCCTTAGGCGCCCAGGCAATATGCGGCGTAAGAATACAGTTTTTAGCTTTTAGCAGAACATTATTGATGTCAATGGGTTCGGTTGTAACGACATCCAGTGCGGCACCTCCGATTTTCCCGCTGCTCAGCGCTTCGGATAAGTCATTCTCTACCACGAGCGGACCACGCGATGTGTTTATAATCATCACACCATCCTTCATTTTAGCAATATTGTTTTTATTGATAATTCCCTGTGTGCTCTCCAATAACGGGCAATGCAGACTGATAATATCAGCTTTTGCAAGAAGGTCATCCAAGTCAGCGAATTGACAATTCTCCCCTGCTATTTCAGCTGTTTGACTGATGTCATTAAACAATACCTTCATTCCGAAAGCGAGGGCTATTTTGGCGGTAGCCTGGCCGATCCGTCCAAATCCGATGATTCCGATTGTCTTACCCGCAAGTTCAATTAGCGGAGTGTTCCAGAAACAAAAATCGGGGCAGGCGCTCCATTCCCCTTTTTTGACTGCCTGATTATGGTCGCCCACATGGTGGCACAATTCAAGAATCAGTGCAAAAGTCATCTGACCCACAGCGATCGTTCCGTAGGTTGGGATATTGGTAACTACGATTCCCAGATCTTTTGCAGCCACTATATCAACCACGTTATACCCTGTGGCTAGTACTCCGATGTAACGGACGGAGGGTATCTGCTCGAGAACCTCTTTTGGCAATGGCGTTTTATTGGTGAAGATCACCTCTGCGGTGCCAATTGCCTTAACGATTTTGTCAGTATCCTTTTCGGTTCTGTCATAAACCGTTAAATCACCGAATTTCTTCAATTCGCCCCAGCTCAGGTCGCCGGGGTTTAAGGTATATCCATCAAGTACAACTATTTTCATTTGCTTATTTTGTAAATTATTCTGTTTTAACTGTCTTATTATTTGTCATTTATATCATAAGTGCAATGATTTTAAATCCGGATTCCAGATGGTACAGCCGATAAACCTTTCCGGATGCTCCTTGTCCTGAAAATAGTAGATGGTTACCACTTTCCCATCCGGACGCTGCACACTTCTGACGTAACCAATATCACGACCGGCGCCGTCGTCCCTTAGAACAATCTGGTTATCCCATGTCTTCCCATTATCCTTACTCAGCCTTGCACAGATACTGAAGGGTTTGGCGCGATAGCCATAAGTCAGACAGAGCCGGCCATCTTTTAGTTTTATCAGGCTGGGTGGATTTCCTTCACCCAGATCGTCAACCGGTTTACCCATGTAATTCCAGGTTTTTCCGTTATTGTGGCTTGCCCAGGAATCGATATAGCGGCTTCCCTGTTTTTCGCGGGAGGAACGTTCATTCCAATCTCCTGTATCCTTCATCGTACGAGAAGTGAGGAAAAGCTCATTTTCAGAGATCCGGACCGTTGAAGGCATAATCCGGAAACCCTTCTCAGGTTCATCTCCGACCCAGGAAACAAATTTCCAGGAAAGACCACCATCATCCGTTCTGGCACACAAAACCCGCCCTTCTTTGTCATCCGATTTAGCGACAGTAAAAAATGCCATGCAACTGTTGTTGTCCTCAATCAGATAATCATTGCGGGCAGATATTTTCGTCAGACTGTCAACCGCCAGGCTATAGGGACCTTTCCAGGTAACTCCCTTGTCATAGGAGTAGTAGAATATTGAAGGTCCAACGTTGACATCCAACATCCAGAATTTCAGTACAAAGCCCGATTGGGAGAAATCCATTGGTGCGGCCAGCCGGGTGATGGGTTTTCTGTTTTTCGGATTAGGTTCAGTGCCATGAAGCGCTTTTCCCCGCGAAATCATTACGCCATCCCTTGCCGGATCTTCGATGGACCAGGTTTCCCCGCCGTCAAGTGATCGGGCCAGCATGTGAACTTCGGGTTTTTCGCGATCAATATTGTGAAGGGCCGGACCCAGATCTTTATAATAACCTTGTGAAAAGCCTACCAGGATCTCATTATTCCAGATCCATATCCCATTATTTGCAGGCCAGCCACCAAAATGCCCCCGTTCGTCGTAAACCTTAACATGTTTAATTTGATCGACAGGTTGTAAGCACCCAGTCAATAAGATTAAAATAATAACGAATAGTGAGCATGGTCTCATAAACTGTAAAATCAAAGTCATTGTCTTTGGGGGAAGAGGCTGTCCGGAAACCCTGTGACTCTCTGCGTATTTTCTGTGGTTTTCAATGTAATTAGTCAGATCACAGAGTTATACAGAGATAGAAAGCGTTTATTTCAGGCTTTATAGACACCCTCTTCCCCTTTACTAAAGTAATCAGTATAATGTTGTAAATATTTCCTTAATTAGACCTCCCAACCTCCTCTAAATCCTGACCTTCCCTTAACCGACCTCCTCTAACCCCCCAATGGGAGCTGAGCTGGAGGAGTGGAGGAGAGTTGGGGCCGAAGTTATATATCTTCCAAATTTCGTATTAGACGGTCATTTCCCACCCTTTTTCATATTCACGCCCCCAAAGTTTCATCGCCTCGCGGTCGTTTAAGATGTGTCCGTTCTTTGTATCAATCTTTAATGTTCGTCCCACGCGTTGTGAAATATTCCCTAATTGGACAAGTAAAGTACTGTTATGTCCCCCGATGATATCTGAATGTAAAGGCGTCCCTTTTGTGATCCCGTCGAAGAAGTTCTGAAGGTGCAATGCATCAAGCTGTTCTCCTGGGTTCATCAGGTTAGTGGCATCAACCTTAAAATCGCTTTTTACGCTTTTTACCACTTTATTGTCCTGTCCTATAATTGTATAGCCGTTGCCACCCTGTATGATCATCGAACCTTTTTCACCATAGAATGTCGCACCCACACTTGCTCCTTCAATAAATTGGGAATTGCAACTACGACCTTCCCAGGTGAGTGCTGTATTGTTGGCAAATTCCATGCTGATCACCTGTGTGTCGGGTGTCTCCCAGTCGTCGTTGAAACGGAAACGGCCACCGGCAGAGTTGACCATCGTCGGGAAATCCACCCCCAGACCCCAGCGCATCAGATCGACCATATGGGTACCATTGTTGAGTGCCTCACCTGTTCCCCAGTGCCAAAACCAATGCCAGTTATAATGCACATAATTGTCTTTGAATGGTTTGCGTTTTGCAGGTCCTTGCCACAAATCCCAGTCGAGCCACTCAGGAACAGGCGCTTCCTTCCCTATACCAATGGATGGCCGATTGTTTGCATACCACCCCTTGGCAAAGTAAACACGACCAATGATCCCCTCTTTTAGTTCGTTAATTCCTTGTATGACATTTGGCCATGACCGGCGCTGGTTGCCCATTTGCATTACACGTTTATATTTTGCAGCTCCTTTTACGAGCATCTCCCCCTCGGCAGGGGCATAACTGCAGGGTTTTTCAAGGTAGACATGTTTGCCTGCCTTCATTGCAAGCATGGCTGCAGGAGCATGCCAGTTGTCAGGGGTTGCAACCACCACTGCATCAATATCTTTGCTTTCAAGCGATTTTCTGAAGTCACGAAATCCTGTTGGTTTCTTCCCTGTTATTTTTTCCACATTGGTACAGCATTTTACTATTGCCCTGCTATCAACATCGCAAACATGGATGATCTCGCAGGTATCCAGTTTCGAAAAATTCTGGGCAAGGGCATTTCCCCGGGAATTTACCCCAATTGATGATAGTCTGATCCGCTCGTTTGAACCCATAATCCGGCTGTAACTACTTGCGCTAAATCCCGGTAGTATACCTCCGATTGTAAGGGCGGCTGAAGCAGCGGCACTCTTCTTGATGTACTCACGTCTTGTTGTCATGGTTGGATAAAATAAAGTTATTGTTTTTTCCCCTTTGCCATCTCTAAAGCTGTGGTTGTAATGTAGTATTTTGCCAAAGTATTCGGGATTTCCCATTTTGGCAAATTCCTGTTCACAAGGTAACCAGTGAAGACTTTAAACGTTGGATCGCGGGAAATTTCCGGTGTCGAAGGTATAATAATTTCAGTATTTTCGCTCTGTTTTGAAATGGATAATCCCGGAAAAATTGAGTGCAAACGGGCTACTGTTTGTGCAAGGTTCGCCCGGAAATCATTTTCGGTCACTTTACCTCTTTTTTGAATGTATAGTTTCGGTTGTTTCTCCCCGTAATTCTGGTTAATAACCAATTTTGCCCTGGTCCCTTCTGCATATGCACTCCGGATATCATTGCCATTTGGAGGAGTTGCAGCACGCCATTCAACATCAACTTCAATATTAACACCCTTTACGTCATAGGTGATCGACCCATTGGCAAACACTGTAAGCAGGGAATCTTTCATGTATTTGTTCAATGAAGCGGGTATTTCGGGTAATGAGGTTGCAATTGAAAATTCCTTTTGTGTGAGTGTGACAGGCCAGTGTTTTGCGCTCAATACTTTGATTTCATTTTGATAATCAATTGGTTCATCTGGAAACGCTTTCCAGAAAGTTAAATCAATCAGATGGGTGGTTACGTCCACGATCCCTTCACCCTGCTCCAAAACATCGAAAAACCAGTCGGGGCGAGTACCTTTACCACCACGGTAATAATGGTGGACACTTGACTCCATTATTGCCGGATGGGTTGCCGTTCCCTGGGTAATTCTACCGAAGAGCAGTGTATCCTGCATCAAAAATCTTTGAACCCGGTGGAGTAAGTTATACCGTTCTGTCATCATATCAAATAACAGAACCCCGTTTTTTTCTGCTATCGCGTAAGACCTTTTCAGTCGCTCAAACCCTGCTTTATTAATCACCATCGGTTTATCTGAAAACACATTTAAACCGGCGTTAACCGATTGTTCAATGTAATCGATCTTTAACCTGTTGTTTCCTGAGAGTACGACCACATTACCCTGCTTTTCCCGAACCATCTTTTCGAGGTAATCCTTACCACTGTAAACCTTTTCATTCCATCTGGTGGGATGATTTGTTCTGGTATTGAAGATCTTTATTTGGTTAAAATACTCGGTTAACAAGGAACTGTCGGGGGAATAGACGTAAACATTGGAGTCTATTCCACTCAATTGCTCGTTTTGTGCAGCGGCTGCATGGCTATGGGTTGGATCAAGCTGAATAATTTTTATGACTCCGGTTTCCCCATTTTTATTGGGCACCTCTCTGCAATAAAAGAGAGTAAACAGTAGAAAAATAGGGGTTAGCAGTCTGGTCTTCATTACTTATAGTTTAAAAAACAGGTTTTTCCGGTATAGGATGAATGCCACAAGAAAGCAGGAGCCTACCGAAATAGCCGACCATATAAGTGATGCATTTACCTCGGCCATTCCCAGATCCGAAAGTCCGAAATATACAAAATCATGAAACCGGGTATATTTATAGATTGTTTCAAAAACATCACCCATCACATAAACAAGAATGGCATTGCTGCCAAAAATAACTCCTGTCCGGGCAATAACATTGTTTTTATAATCCTGAAAATCAATTAACCATAGCGATAGTGCCAGTGCAATTAATGCCCATCCTGAGGTATAAAGGACATAAGAACTGGTCCATAACTTTTTATTGATTGGGAATTGCCAATCCCAGATTGATCCAGCAAGGAGGGATAAAGCGCCGGCTGTAAAAAGCCAGATCACTGTTCGCTCCGATAATTTTTGTTTTACGATCAGGTGGCCTGCCAGCATCCCCGTAATCCCGGTCGCTATGGCAGTAAATGTGCTAAAAAGTCCTTCGGAGTTCCATCCATGTTTGCCAAGCATCCCAGGCGAAAAAATCAGCCGGTCAAACCAAGCTGCAAAATTAAGCCCAGGCTCCATGGTCCCCGGCAAAGTTTCAGGAGTAGGGGTAAATGACATTAATATCCAGTAGATTAGCAAAATTCCTGCTAAAATGAAAGCTTGTGTTTTCCAATTCGTATAGATAAAAAGAAGGGCACAAACCATAAAAACGATTGCAATTCTTTGAAGTACACCGAACAAATCGATTTTTGTGAAATCGAATTCAGGCAGATAATGGAGCAGGTATCCAATCACATATATTTTCAATGCACGAATCATGATCTTCTTCACCATCTCTTTTCGAGGTTTAGCTGCCTCAATTTGTTTGGAGTAGGAGAGGGCAATCGAAACACCGACTATGAAAATAAAAAAAGGGAAAATTAAATCAGTAGGGGTGATGCCATTCCATCGTGAATGTGCCAATGGCGCATACATATAGCTGTATGATCCCGGATAATTTACCAGGATCATTGCTGCAATGGTCAATCCTCTGAAGACATCAACGGAAATCAGCCTGTTTGAAATATTCATAAACCCTGCTCTTCAAAACGTTTCATAATCTCTTTCCAGTTGGTGACGATTATACCTTCATCTTTAAGGAATTTGATAACAACAGGATCTGAAAACAGCTCACCTTCCCAAACTCTCTGCTGCCAGGTTCCGGTGATCGATTTTAGATTGTCGGAGGATGTGGCTGGGTGGAAAATTATTTCAGTTAATCCTGCATTCAGCGATTTTACCAGTTTGAAAAAATTGGCCCGTTTTATTTCGTAGGTCGACCCTTCCTGTACGCTGGTGAAATTGTCAAGTTTGGGTAAGCTGTACTCACCCACCTGACTGATCACCTCATCTGTAATGGGATACCCCGCTTTTCTGAAGAAGTCGGCTACCTCAGGTTTTGATACATCGATGATATTTCCAGGGATATGATACTCTTCAGCTACTTTTAAAAATGCTTTGACATAGTCAGGCGATCCGTAAAGTGTCCCCATGTGCGTATCGATATGGGTAGGCTGGTGACCTAATGCGATCATTTTGTCAATCTGGGCACGGATTTCGATCTCCACCTCTTTTGCAGAGGCATGCATTACCACCTCCGGAACTTCATGGTAGAATTTTCCAAAAGGATCGACCAATCCGGGTATTTTTGCAGGATCTGATACAGGACCCCAGCGGTAATTCTGCCACTCACTGGTTAGGGTGAGATGAACGCCAATATCTGCCGCAGGATGACCCTTGACCCAGCTTACGAATTCAGGGGCACTAACGCAAGGCATCATCACCGCTGCAGAGCTTAGGTGCCCTTTGTCGATATAATTCTCAGTTGCCGCACTGGCCTCGGGACACATTCCTGCATCATCGATATGGAGGAGTAAAACTTTTTTCCCCTGGGGGAATCCCAGTTTTTCGGACCATAATTTACCACTCTGTTTCACATTCTTTGCAATTAGGATGGATTGAATGCATGAAATCATCTCACTCCTGAAATCAGCCATTTTAGCATCACTGCACACCAAATCAAATACCTCGCGCGACTGACCCAGTTTCATAGCCCGGTAACCCGGATCGATCAGATAAGGCAGACTGACATTAATGAGATGTTCGATATTTTTACGAACCTGTGGATCAGGATTTAACTCTGATTTTAAATAATCTTTAATCGCCTCCAAAATCCTGTAATCTTCTATCCCCTCGCGAACAGCTTCCCATCTGCGACTGGTAATCGATTTTGTGGTTCCCGGATACACCAGGTTATACTCCTGTTTGATCCGTGACCATGGATTTTCACTTCCCAAATTGTAACACCAGTAGCCAATCCCCGTCACTCCGTTTCGCATGGCCAGAAGTGCCGCCGTACGGAATTCATAGATCAGGTTGATGTTTTTTATGTTGGGACCAACGGGGCGTGAAGATGCGTATGAACAATTATATGACCAAAGTAATTTTCCCGTGGTGCGCATCACGTTCATCTCAGGCGTCTTGTCTGCAACCCAGTCAATCGTAGGGCACCATACATCGAGGTATTTTGACATTGCATTGAACATGGGTAACTCACCTCCGCCATCCTGATAAAGCATTACCTCAGGATACACCTCATTTGCTATCTCCCCGAACTGAACTACTGTATTTACCGCTTTCCACCCGCTTCCGCCTGGCTCATCGATGGGGTATAATGCAAACCGATCGGTACCGATTTCATAGCTGGCCAAATGGGAGACCAAATCCTTCAAATAGCGTGCGAACTGTTTTTTATACCCCGGTGACCCAAATTCTTCCTTGATACCCGGAAGTCCGTTAACCAAAAAGAAGGCCTCCTTACCTTTAAACTGATCCAGAATTTTATCAATCGCAGTATAGTCAAACCCGGTTAATTCGTTATTGGTGTTGTACTTAAATGTGGGATTGGTCAATAAGAATACATTATTTCCATGTGCAAGCAAACCAGGAACTTCCGGTCCGATTGAAGGAGACCAGGTACACAATCTGAATACAGAGGATGGCGCCATTTTGAATGGAAGGACATTGAGTGAGATCTTTACTTTAGTCTCCGGGGCAGGAACAGCATGTGGATTGGTGGGTGCATCCAAAACTCCGGCGCCATTGAGTGCCTGCAGGGTAACTTCAACATCATGTTTACCTGCTTTGGTATTGACTGTTTCAATATCCAGCCAAACTTCACGGCTCGAAAGGGAAGGGATACTGATTACACCCGATTCATCAATTTCAGGTAGAGCATCCCACGATTCCTCACCTAAGGAGGTGACCGTTTCGACTGCGTGCATTAGCTTAACTTTAATTGTACTATTTTGACTGTTAGTTTGTACCCTCACATTTAAAAGGTGATCGGTCACATTAAACATCACCAGCGGGATCGGTTCGTGTTCATCGGGAACGACTGTGTGATTTAACAAAACCGGATTTTCAACCTTTTCGGGCAATTGTTTGTCGACATTCCGGTTATCCCATTTATTTCCTTCAAATGCGATTAAACTGGTCTCCGATCCAAGCTTCGCAGCACGGGTAATCAGATCACTGATTTTTACAGCACGTTTTGCCCTGTCGTTGAGCTTTGAGGTTTTACTGATGACTGTCTGAACTTCAACCGCCCGACTCACTGAAACCTTTTCCTGTTGCAATGAGAGTGTATTTACTGATGTCTGAATTTCAAAAGCTTCTTTTCGGAGTGCGAGGGCTGATAGGGGCAAAACAGCCTCGGCGTTATCGGCAGCAGTATTAAGCAAGGCCACAGCGCTATTGGCCAATGCTTTATCATTTTCAAACGGTTGGACTGTTACCTCACGAGTGGCAGAAAGCAATTCCTTTCCATCGCTGTTGGTGAGCGACCAGCTGAATTTATAATTGCCGGGAAGTACAAAATCCAAAGGGAGGAGCAACTCTCCTTCTTTACCATCGATATTTGCAATGGCATAATTTCGGGCTCCGTTAGGGCTGATGCAAACAGCTGATCCTTTTAAAGGTTTTGGTCCGGGATTTGGATTGTAAATGTTGAATTGAATCCTGTCGCCGATATATAGTTTATTCCATGCCAGATTTTGCGGAACCATCTGCAAACCATCCGATTTGGTCAGACCAAACCATGAACCGGTATTCTGGATATTGCAACGGTAATTCGACCACTGCATTTTTGGATTTTTTGTCACCGGGGTTTCAAAGCAATAGGTAAGACCAGCTTCACCACCAGTAATGATCAGGTCCAGTTTATCCATATTTCCAGTGACATGTCCAAACGAAGGGGTTACATTGATCGAGCGTGACGGAAGCTGATGGTCAAAAACCACCTCTCCGTTATTATTTAATACGAGCACATGCCCCTGCTGGGTTGATAATATATACTCGGGCTTCCCGTCGTTGTTGATATCTCCGATAGCGCCGGGTGCCAGAGAACGACCTTGCATATCGATGTTCCAGAGAACATTTCCCTTTTCGTCGAAACGGTAGATCATCCCTTTGTGGGTGATGAGAAAGATATCGGCCTGTCCGTCCTGATCAAAATCGCCAACCGAAATGGATGAAGATACTTGTACATTGGTTGGGAATTGCCAAACCTGTTTCCCGTTGGCATCGAGGCAAAATATTTCTCCAATGCCCGAAGCTGCCACTACATAGGACTTTCCATCGGAGGCGCCAAACATAACCGGTGCTGAGGTTGACCATGACTCGGAAAATCCTCCGATTTTGACCCTCCATAATTCAGAAAGATCATTTCCAAGAGCGGTTATCGATCCGTCGTTGGTGGCGATCACAATTTCTGATTTTCCATCTCCATTCAGATCTCCAACACAAGGACTTACCGGCTGACCCGATATTTTTTTCTTATTAATCTGTTTTCCATTTAAAGCGTCAAATATCCAGATATTTCCTGTTGCATCTGTTTGCACCAATTCAGATGATCCATTTCCGTCGAGGTCGGCGACAACACTTGCAGACCAATCCGACGGGGCGCCCAGATCTGCCTGCCAGACAACTTTCCCTTTGCCGTCGATGCAACTCAGTTGTCCGCTGTTATCTGTTGCATAAATCAGTGCAACATCTCCTTTGCGTTTTAGCACAGTTGGATAGGTCATAAACCGGGCCCTGGTTCTCCAACGCCATAAGCTGGCGCCGTTTTTCCCAATAGCGATCAGCTCCTCCTGCGAGGTGACCAAAGCCTCATCCCATCCATTGTTATCAATGTCGGCAACGGTTGCTGCACTTTCCAAAAAACATTTCTGATTGGTAGTCCATTTTAATTCCATGTTTAATTTCTGGGCAGAGACAAGGACGGGGACCAGAAACAATACCATCAAAATGCTGTAACTTATTGAATGAATTGATAATTTGAAGTTGGACCGATTAGCCACTCTACCTTTGAGGTGTACCATTTTGTTTTATTTATAGGGTTAGTTATTTGGTGATCTTATTTGGATCAATCACCACATGTTTGATCGACTCTTTTCGGTCTCCCTTCGAATAGGAGTAAGAGATATTCAACAGACCATCATTGGTCTGGATAAGGCAGGGATAGGAGAAACTGCCTTTTTTATCGGGTTCATATTCGAGCAACTCTTTCCATTTCCATGTTGCGCCTTCGTCGTCCGAGAGGTATAATGAAAACTGATAACGACCATCATTAATATCATTTCCGATAAAGGCCCATTTCCCATCCTTTAAAACGGCGAGTTCGACGCTGGCTTCGTTGGGGATTTCTGTTTTTCTGGCCACGCTCCACGATTCTCCGTTATCTGTGGAGGTGCTCATTTGTACCTTGGTAGGAGAGTCGCCGCTGTCGCGCATATAGGCGACAATGTTCCCGTTTTTCTTTACTGCTAAAGCCGGTTGTATCGGACCGCGGCCAACAATCGGAAGGCTCGGTCGCCAGGTTGAGCCGTCATCGTCAGAAATTGCCACAATCGAAAAGTTGAAACCATCATTATAAAGAGGTAAAAGGATTCTTCCGCTATTGAGGGTGATCGGATGAATACGTCCCATCCATCCGATGCTTCTTTTAAGCAGTTCTTTACTTGCATCTTTAATCATATTGTCGTAAAGCGGGGCATATCCGGCCCATCCTGCC
Source organism: Prolixibacteraceae bacterium (assembly GCA_963675995.2). Classification (GTDB taxonomy): domain Bacteria; phylum Bacteroidota; class Bacteroidia; order Bacteroidales; family Prolixibacteraceae; genus JAAFHB01. Next base: position 62,301 of record CAXXIY010000002.1, read on the forward strand.
TCACTTTGCGGCAACTCTTTGAACTTTTTCTCCACCTCTTTGGCAAAATTTTCATCAGGTTTAAGGAAAATATTATCCTGCCACTCCCATACGGGCGCCTCGTTACCTGAATAGTTGACTGATGTTCGGTACCTTAGGATTCCATCTTCCCATTTATTGGCAATTACAGCTACCCAAAACAGGAAAAGTTTTCCTTTGCGGTTTAGAAACAGGACCGGATTACAATCGGGTATCCCTTTGGTATCAGCCATGAGAAAAGGGATACTCCATGTTTTTGAGCTTTTTTTTAATCTAGCTCCCATAACCCTTACATCATCAGCCGACCGTTCCCCGCTACCCTGAAACCAGGCTGCCAATAAATCGCCGTTGGGAAGCATCACAATGCTGCTACCATGGGTATGTTCACTTTGAGCAGGAAAGATGATCTCTTCACTTACTATTGCATGACTGGCATTCCTTATTTGCGCCGTTGCAGTTAAGGCTGATAACAGAATTAAAACTGAAAAAAGGTGGATTATTCTCATAACGAAGTTCTATATGTTTATTTTACAGGATGATAATGCACCACTCCGGGTTAGTTTTCAGGCCAGATGCCATTAATGATCGGTCTTGTTTTTAGTTTTGAAGGATCGATCACCACATGTTTGATTAGTTTCCGGTTCCAGGTATAGACGGTATGGACCAGGCCATCTTTTGTTTGAATTACTGCAGGATAGGAATACTCCCCTTTCGGATTTGGGTCATTCTCCAAGAGTATGGCGCCATTCCAGTTGGCACCATCATTTGAAACCGCTACGGCGAGTATATTTCTCCCTTTAATTACCGGGTTGAAAACCAGCAGATGCCTTCCGTCTTTTAGGGTTACTGCATCGATCCCTGAATTGTTATTAGGCAATTGTGTCGGAATTATGGGCGACCATGACTGTCCATTATCGTTCGACCACGATTGATTGATTGTTTTGTCCCGGCTGCGGCAGATCAACTGCAATTTTCCACCCTTGTGGAATAAAATTGTGGGCTGGATCGAATTAAGATTATTGTTGTCAATGTCGATTTTCTTCCACTCTTTCAGGTTTTGGTCAGAGGTTTCGATATAGACATTCCATTTTTGAGGTGTTTCAAAACTTGTGGGATACAATATTTTTCCATCAGGCAGTCGAACAGGTTTGTTTTTAATGGGACCTAGAAGATTATCCGGTATTTTGTTCTCTGCTGACCAGGTTTTCCCGTTATCGTTCGATGTTTTGAAAAGTCCCCACCAGGTTCGCGGATCGGGCCCTACTTTATAATAGAGTACAACTTCCCCGTTGTCTTTTGTAAACAACACGGGATTCCAGCAGGGATACCTTTTCTCCTGTACAACTCCGTCGGCAACCATTACGGGTATATTCCACGTTCCTTTTACATTTGTGGCAGCATAAATGCAAACATCTGGAGCTTTTTCTTCCTTTCCCCCAAACCATGAGGCAATTAAACCGCTGGCTGTTTCTGTGATCGTTGAGGCATGGCAGCTTGGAAATGAAACATCCATCTGTTTGTAGATATACTCCGATTTAATGATTGCCTTTGTCCCTACCCATGGATTTCGAGCCATGGCTACCGATGAAATAAGGAGTACTAATAAAAAATTGAAAGTCTTTTTCATATCATATTTTTTTTGGTTAATCGAATTCTAATAATTTGAGATTGTCCTATTTCCAATGACATAAAAACTATAATAATAACCTTAACACCGAGTGATAGCCGCTGATTCCAGAATGAAATCAATAGCTATGTCTGGAAAATTGTGATACCCAGAGAAAATATTTGATCACCGATGACCTTGATTTTAAGTTTATCGGGTTTTTATCGGGGTTATGGCGTTTACCTTGAGAAAATGGTCCTTCCCATGCAGAAGAATGCCGTAGAAACAGACAGATAGGGTGAATTACCAAAGCAGGCCATTTACCTCTACATGAGGTAAATGGCCTGCCAGAATTATTCCTAAATAAAATACCGGATCCAAAAATTTCATTTCTAAGAGTCAGAATAAGAAAATCAATTAAATCCAGCAGTTGTAGTTTCATTTGGGTCGTTTATCAAATTTAAATAACCCTAAGAGAAATCAAATAATAATGCCCTTTAGATCAGCAACATATTGTTCTATTTTCTGTCGGTCTTCACCCTCATATCTGGAGAGTGGAAGCGCTGCATAATCATTGCAAATTCCCAAAGTATTCAGAACACACTTAATGCCCCTGATATATTTTGAACTGTTTTTACTTACGTTGTAGATCGTGTTGTATAGTAACATATTAATCTCCCGAAGCTTACCAATCTTATCGAAGTCGCGGGCAAGGGAAGCCTCATAAAAGTCGACAAAGAATCTGGGGAACATATTGGCGCCACCGGCAATTGCACCGTGACCACCCTGTAGGATTGTTTCAGGAATAAACAGTTCAGTTCCAGCAATAATGGCAAATTCCGGTGAGCTTTTAAACTCTTCTATCAGTGAAGTCTGATAAAACATGTCACCTGAACTGTCCTTAATACCTATTGCACCCAGATCTTTTCCTGCCTTTACCGTTTTCAGAGCCATGTGGAGCTTGGTGTGACTTGGCATATTATAAAGCAATAGCGGCAGGGGTGATCTTGGAATCAAATTCTCCAGATAATAGATCAATTCCAATTGTGATATTGGCATATAATAAGGTGGAGCAACCACAACTGCATCTACTCCAACACTTTGTGAGTACTCGGCAATCTCAAGCGATCCATCAAAAGAGGTATCTGTGATTCCAACCATAACCGGAATACGGTGATTCGTCAATTCACAGGTTCGTTTAATAAATTCTTTACGGAGTTTATAACTAAGGCTAGGCGCTTCACCAGTCGTTCCTAGAATAAATAGTCCATGCACCCCTCCTGAAACAAGATGTTCAACAAGATTTTCGAGACCTTTTACATCAAGCGTATTGTTGTCAAGAAGTGGTGTAATGACTGGAGGAATGATTCCCCTTAATGGTAGTTCCATAATCATGTAATGAATATTTGTTTAATCTGCTAAATTTAATATTTGCTAAAATCAGGAATTCAAAATAAATTCTAATTGTTACCACAAATTAAAAGCTTCGGGATCTTTTTTACTTCTACAATCTTGTTCTATTTGCATTGTTTTTTAACTGTTATCTGATAATAATCACTTATATTTGTCTTTTGAAGTTAAAAAACTAAAACCGTATCAGATGGAAATAATCTATGAGAAAATTTTTGTTTCCCATAACTATTCGTTCATTACACGAAAATTGCAGCTGGCTTCAAAAACCACCAGGATTCATTCGCATAGGAATTTTGAATTAAATTATATCTCCTCCGGTACAGGGAAAAGGATTATAGGGAATAGTATATCCGGATATACGAGCGGCGATCTTGTTCTTTTAGGCCCTCATATCCCCCATTGCTGGGATAATGCCGAGGTGGAACAGGATGATATTGCGGAATGCATTGTTACCCATTTTAATGAAAACATCATCAGTTCCGATTTTTTTAATATTCCTGAACTTGAACAAGTTGTTGATCTGCTGAAGAATGCAAGTAACGGGATTTGGTTCAAAGGGAAAAAGGCCGAAAAGGTGGGTCAAACCCTCAAAAAGATGGTGAACCTGAAGGGACTGGAACGTTATATCGAATTGTTGAAAGTTTTTCACCTTCTTTTGCAGATTGAGGATCGGGAAAATCTCGCACTTCCTTCATCCCTTAACAACTCTTTCGAAACGGATCATGATCAGATTAATAAGATTTATGAGTATGTTTTTAAAAATATCCAGACCGGAATAAAACTAAAAGAGGCTTCAGCATTGGTGTTTAAAGAGCCGGGTTCATTTTGCCGGTATTTTAAAAAGAAAACCAATCAGACATTTATGGACTATGTTAAAAATGTACGTATTGGTCTTGCTGCCAAGCTGTTATCCGAGACTGACAAACAGATCACCCAGATTTGCTATGAATGTGGATATAATAATCTGGCTAATTTTAACCATTATTTCAGGGTTATTATGAAGAAAACTCCATCAGAATATCGTAAGGAATTTAAGTAATGTGTGGTTAAAATTGTATAGGAATCAGGCAAGAATTGACACATAAAATTCGATTTTATGCATTTTCTTTGATTAGCCTGAAAATCCGTATACATGGGAAACTATCATCTGAGTACATTCTTGAAAGATTGTTGTGAAGGGTTGCTAAAACGACTTAGCAATGGAGTGATATGGTTTCAGTCAGGTTCTGATTCTATCCGTTTTTTTTGCAATATTCTCTATATATCACGGTTGCCATCTCTAGCCATTTTGGTGATATCGGTATTCGTATTCTCCGATAGTATTGCAGCTGCAAAATCCGGTTTTGCCTTTAGAAAGATGCTGGTTGAATATAGTGAAAACCCTTTCAATATTGACGAAACACATCCGCAATTCTCGTGGATTATCACATCCGACAAGCGCAACCAGACTCAATCTTCCTATCGGATAATGGTCTCCTCCTCCCCCTTGAATCTGAGCCATAATCGTGGTGAATTTTGGGATTCCGGATCTGTAACCTCCAATGAAACGATCCATCATGAATATGGGAATAACAACCTTAAATCGAATACGCTTTATTACTGGAAGGTAATTATCCGGGATGGTAATGGACTGGATCACGAAAGTCCTGTATCGAAGTTTGAAACCGCGCTGTTATCACAGAATGACTGGGAAGCCAGGTGGATTGGAAACGGAAAGCGATTAGAATTAGTGCCTCCCCAGGGTTTTTATAAAGATAGAAAAGAGCAGTTTTTAGGGGCAGACTCGATTGTTCATGACGGCACTTCATTGTTGCTTAGACGGGAGTTTGACCTGACTAAAAAAGTAAGGTCGGCTAAGGCATTTGTCACCGGTGTCGGATTCTATGAATTCTTTATCAACGGGAATCGTGTTGGCGACCATGTTTTGGCCCCGGCAAAAACACCTTATCATAAACAGATCCTTTATGATACTTACGACGTGACCAACCTCTTAACCAAGGGGATCAATACTTTCGGGATACATCTGGGAAACGGGTGGTACAATCCTTATAAAAAATGGTGGAACGATTACCGGATGCAATGGTTCGGATCGAAGAAAGCGATAGCCCAGATTCACGTTACCTATTCCGATGGAACTACTCAGTTGATCATCACAGATAAAAACTGGTTGTGGGCTCCTGGACCTGTCACTTATAACTGTGTTTACGACGGAGAGTTCTTCGATGCGAATCTGGATCATTTTGGGTGGTCCAAACCAGGATATGAAGCCTCTGACTGGAAACCGGTAACTGTTTTTGAAAATCCCACTGCCAGGTTAATTTCACACCGGATGCCTGCCATAAAAGTTAATGAATGTTTCAAACCACGCGAAGTAAAAGTCTCAAAAGCGGGAATAAAGGTGTATGACATGGGTCAGAATTTTGCCGGATGGGTCCGTGTCAAGGCTAAAGGGACAAAGAATACACTCTTGAAAATCAGGTTTTCCGAAGATCTCAACGATGACGGTACCATTAATTGTACAAGTAATGAGAATGCCAGGGCTACGGCTGAATACCGGATGAAAGGTGATGCCATTGAAACTTATGAACCCTGTTTCACTTATTTTGGATTTAAATATGTGGAAATCACCTCACAGAATGGCTCTCCTGAAATTATTGATGTGGAAGGGAGAGCCCTCTATTCTGCAAATTCCGCAACCGGAAATTTTGAATGTGAGCGTACACTTGTAAACAAAATGCATAAGGCTACCGTTTGGTCGCAGAAAAGTAATATGATGGGCTATCCAATGGATTGTCCACAACGTGATGAACGACTTGGATGGTTTGGGGATGCTCAGGTGACTGCTGAAGAGGCGATGTTTAACTTTGATATGGCCCTTTTTTACCAAAACTGGTTCGAAGGGATTAAAGATAATCAGGATGGCAAAACAGGTGATATCCCCATCATCTCGCCACGTCCCTATATTTTTGATGAGGGCATTGAGTGGAGCAGCACCTACCTTACCATGCTCTGGCAATTTTATACTTATTATGGTGACCGTCGGATCTTATTGAGGCATTATCCGGCCATGAAAAAATATATGGTTTTCCTGGACCATATTTCTAAAGATTTAATCCTCCCAAAAGGGTGGATCGGAGACTGGGGAAGTATGGTAAAAGGGTGGAAGGAGGGTGAACCGGCATCGGTCCCAACGGCCTTCTATTATCTGAATTCCAGAATAATGGCTAATATTGCCGGGGTTTTGGGTAACAAGGTAGATCGTATATATTATAATAGATTGTCGGAGGCTATCCGTGATAATTATAATAAAACCTATCTTAATAGATCAACAGCTGATTATAATGATGGGAGTCAGATGGCCAATTCCTTTCCCCTTTACCTGGGAATTGTTCCTGAAGATATTAAAGGCAAGGTTTTGAATAACCTGGTAAATGATATTGTTGTGAAAAATATGACTCATCTGACAACGGGTGTCATTGGTACCAAATATATGCCAGAAGCGCTTGCCCGGCTGGGACGTGGAGATATTGTATGGGAAATAATCAATCAGAAAAGTGCCCCGGGCTGGAACGATATGATGTCTAAATATACCACCATGTGCGAGTTCTGGACATTGAAACAATCGAAAAACCATGTAATGATGGGGAGTATTGACGCCTGGTTTTATAAGTATATTGCAGGTATTCAGCCGGATGAAAATTATCCTGCCTTTGCTTCTTTTGTAATTAAGCCACTCCTTTTGGATAATCTTGGATCGGCAAGGGCTGACATTGAAACAATTAGGGGGACAATATCATCAGCGTGGAAGAGGATGAACGGACACTTCTCCTTAGAAGTAGACGTCCCTTTTAATACCACAGCCATGGTATATATTCCCGGAAATAAGGGTGATGAAATTAAGGAGGGGGGAGTTCCTGTTGCTCAGGCATTGGGTGTTGAGACTTTAGGATTTAAGGAAGGGGCAAATATTTTAAAAGTCCATTCAGGAAATTATTCATTCACAACTGGTAAAAATTAATTTATGCGACTCGTTTGTCTGTTTATGGTCCTTTTAACTGCCTGTCGGCCTGTGATTAAGAATCAGGTTGACAGGACTTGTTATGTGAATCCATTTATTGGAACGGGGGGTGATATGAGTGGGGGATTTGGGAATATGTTCCCCGGTGCTGCCTATCCTTTTGGGATGGTTCAGCTTAGTCCCGACAATGGGGGGCAGGGTTGGCAGTATGCTGCCGGTTATCGCTATCAGGACTCGATGATTGTCGGTTTTTCGCATACGCATCTTAGTGGGACAGGTGTTGCCGATTATTGCGACTTATCAGTGATGCCCACTACCAAACCAATTGAGGAGAAATACTTTATTCAAAGTGATTCAACTGTAAGTGAAATTATTTCTCAATTGGGATTTGATCCAAATGGATTTGTAAATCGTGATGGTCAACCAGGATCGTTTGATAAACACTTTCTCCTGAAATACCGGTCGAAATTTTCACATGCAACCGAAAAGGCATCACCTGGATTTTATTCGGTTCATCTGCAGGATGATCATATTGATGTAGCCTTAACCGCTACCGAATTGGTGGGGATGCACCGTTATCGTTTTAATAAACCATCTGACCGGCAGAGTATTGTGCTCAATCTGGGGTTTACCAACAGCGACCGGACGACCGATGCGCTGATTCGGTATCGCTCACCCGAAATGGTTACCGGGTACCGGTTTTCGACCGGCAAGGCCAATGTACAACGTGTCTATTTTGCCATGCAGTTTTCGCGCAAGTTAAAGGAGTATAAATTTTTTCTGACAGACTCAACCGAAGGAGAACAGATGGCAAAGGGCAAAAATTTGGCTGCCGCCTTCTCATTTGACGGAAGAGAAAATAAGGAACTCCTTGCGAAAGTCTCCATCTCATCTGTGAGTGAGGAGGGGGCTTTAGCTAATTTGAAAACTGCAGACAAATTTGGATGGGATTTTGACCTGATGCATCAGGCAACCCGTGATAAATGGAATGATGAGCTCTCAAAAATAAAAATCAACACTTCCGATTCTACGAAAAGGACTATTTTTTATACCTCTTTATATCATAGTTATCTTGCGCCTTATCGCTTTTCGGATAGTAATGGTTACTATAAAAATTTCAAACATCTTCCGGAAAAAGCGGAAGGTTATAACCAATATACGCTTTTGTCCCTATGGGATACCTTCAGGGCTGAAAACCCATTGTTGCTGCTGATGCAACCCAAAGTTGAAAATGATATCATCCTTTCAATGATGGCAAAATATCATCAGACCGGGGAATTACCTTACTGGGAAATTTCAGGAAATGAAGGTGGGTCGATGATTGGATACCATGCGGCTGTGCTTATGGCTGATGCCGCCGCAAAGAAATTGGGAAAGTTCGACCTGGAAGAGATGTACAAAGCCCTTGTGGCCGTTTCGGAAACAAACCGCAAAGGATTGGACTTTTATCGGAAGTACCATTTCGTTCCAACCGACAAAGAGAAAAGCGGCACAGTTTCCAAAACACTTGAATATGCTTACGACGACTGGTGTATCGCACAGATAGCCAAACAGCTGGGGAAAGATGAGGATTATCGTAAATATATGGATCGTTCGGTTTATTATAAGAATCTCTACGACCCACATTATCACCTGATGCACGGAAAGAACAGCGATGGCAGCTGGTATGAACCTTTTCAACCCCGTTTTGCTGAATATGGCAATCCTCATTGTGTGGAGGGGAATACCTGGCAATACTCATTTTTTGCTCCACATGACATCTCTGGCTTGATTGTTTTAATGGGTGGCAAGCGCGATTTTGAAATGATGCTCGACAGTCTGTTCACACAAACCTCCGAATTGCTGGGTGAAGATGTCGCAGATGTTACGGGTTTGATCGGCCAGTATTCACAGGGAAATGAACCGGATCATAATTCGACTTATTTATACAATTTTACGGATAAACCCGAAAAGGGACAATTCTATGCCAATCAAATAATTAATAAGCTGTACCGAAATTCCCCGGCTGGTTTATGCGGTAATGAAGATTGCGGACAGATGTCAGCCTGGTATGTTTTCAGTACAATTGGAATGTACCCTGTGAATCCGGTTGACGGAAGATATTACTTTGGGAGTCCACAGTTTGACAAGGTCACTCTTGAACTTCCAAATGGTAAAACCTTCGTGGTTGAGGCAAAAAACGTTTCGAAGGAAAACATCTGCATCAGGACTGTGAAATTTAACGGGGAACTGTTGAACAGGTTGTATATCACTTATGATGAAATTCAAAGGGGGGGAAACCTTGAATTTGAAATGACGAAATTGCCATTGTTGAGAAATCACAAACCGAAATGAATCTGCCAGTGGGTGGATGGCGATTCTATGTAGCCAATGAAAAACAAAATATATGCAAATGAATAATGTTAAAAATCAGGATTATAAGGTGGAATTGTCCAAATTTGAATGGATCAGTCTACCGGCTAAATTCGGCTTTGAAACAGACCGGCTGACCATTATCACCGAACCGGAAACCGATTTCTGGCAACGCACCTATTATGGTTTTCAAAACGACAACGGGCATGCATTCCTCAAGGCGGTCGAGGGTGACTTTACCTTTGTTGTGAAAACAGAATTCGAACCGGTTAGTCAATATGATCAATGCGGAATTATCCTTTATCAGGGTAGTGAAAACTGGGTAAAGGGTTCTGTGGAATACGAAAATTGTCAGTTTGCCCGATTAGGTTCAGTCGTTACCAACTTGGGGTATTCAGACTGGGCCTCGACTGATATTCCTTCTGATATTCCTTCGATGTGGTACAAGCTCAGCCGAAAGGGACAGGATTTCTGTCTGGAGAATTCCCAGGATGGTGAAACCTATCAGCAGATGCGGATTTTTCATATGTACACGCCAATTGATGTTGCAAGAGTTGGCGTATATGCCTGCAGTCCAATGAAATCGAGTTTTAAAGCTGTATTTTCAAATTTTAATCTTGGGGATTGCACCTGGCCTGATCATCAAAATAATTAAGAAATAAAAATGAAAGCAGATAGAAAAGTTATTATTTACATCGCAATGAGTTTGGATGGTTATATTGCCAGATCTGATGGTGATATTAGCTTTTTATCTGTGGTTGAACAGAGGGGGGAGGATTACGGCTATTCAGATTTTTTAAAAACAGTTGACACAGTGATTATTGGGCGCAAGACCTATGATCATATTATTGAAATGGGCTATGACTATCCCCATCAGGATAAAGATGTTTATATCCTTTCAAGATCCGAACGACCCGAAGTTGGTTTGCCAAAATATTTAAATGGAAGTTTGGGAGGATTAATCACAGAACTAAAAGCTGAAGAAGGTAAAAATATTTATTGTGACGGAGGCGCCGAAGTAATAAATGCCCTCTTAGAAGAAAACCTGATCGACGAGTTTATTATTTCTATAATCCCTATTGTGCTGGGAGATGGGGTGCCACTTTTTAAAAACGGGAGACCGGAAAATAGGTTGGAATTGATTGGCTCAAAACAATTTGACAAAGGTCTTGTACAATTACATTACAAACGAATTATAAAGAGTTAAATATGAGTCATCTAAAATTAAATATAACACGATTGCTGATAGTGTTCCTGGGCATTATTATTTCCATCAATTTAAATTCCTGTTTGCAGGCGCCTAAAGATGAAGTCACCAAACAAATTTTTACCGCAACTAAAGATACTGCTTTTGTTCAGGAGTCTCATGATGCCTATCTGATCAGTAATAATAAGGAAGACAATGAGGTGCGCAGTATAACGGTAGATAAGGAATCCAATGTTTGGATTGCCACTGCTTCTGGTATTTTCAGAAAAGGAGTTGGTACAAGGATCTGGGAACCGGTTATTTCGGGCGAAGAACGTGGTCCGGCCTATTCAGTAGTTGCGAATCCTGATGGGGCAGTTTTGATGGGTACATGGAATGGCATCTATCGTTTTTCTAATCATCAACTTTTGAAAGAAGAGGGAATTAAGCCACCCATTTCAATTATTTGTAACGATGGAGAAAATAACTATGCCCTGGGCCCAAACGGAATCTGGCATTCGAAGGGTGACCATTGGGTGACTCTGAACAATTCTGTTGCACGTTCGGTTCGTGATGCTGCTGTTGATCCTAACGGTAATCTTTGGGTTGGCACCGATGCAGGGCTATACCTTTGTCAGAATGATAAAACCACTCTGTTTCAAAATACAAATGAACTAATCAGTTGCTATGTCAAGGCGATCTCTTTTTCCCCGGGGGGCGATCTGTGGGCTGGAGGCATGGGTGGAGTTTCAATCCGTCAAAATGAGAAACTAATTAAAAGATTAACTCCAAAGGAGGGATTATCATCTGCAATGGTGAACTGTATCACCCGGTCACCCGATGGCAGGATGTGGGTTGGGACCGATGTTGGAATGGTCCGGTTTAACAAAGATCTTTCACACACTTTGCGCTTCAGTCGACGATGGCTGACGAACGACAGGGTCACCGATGTCGCCTTCGATAGGGAGGGGAACGCCTGGGTTGCAACAGACCATGGGGTGAGTGCCATCAAACGGAAAATGATGACCCTGGCTGATAAACAGGCCAATTTTTACGGACAACTGATGAAAAAGCACATCCGGCCACCCTGGACCTGCGGTAGCCTGAGGCTTGAAATTCCGGGGGATACCGCTTCGTGGTGCAACTCAGATGACGACAATGATGGCGAATATACCAGTGGATACCTGGCCATGGAGAGCTTCCGGTTTGCAGTGACCAAAGATCCGGATGCTAAAGTAAAAGCCCGTAAGGCATTCGAGTTCCTGAAATATTTACAGACGGTTACAGGAACGGAAGGTTTTTTTGCCAGGTCAATCGTTCCTACAGACTGGACGAAGGTTCATGATGCAAATAAGACCTATTCACCCAAACAAATTGCGGAAGAACTGGTGAAAGATCCAAGATATAAACCGGTTGAAATCAGATGGCGAAAGTCAAAAGACGGGAAATGGATGTGGAAAGGGGACACCAGTACCGACGAAATGGATGGCCATATGATGGGTTATTTCTTTTTTTATGAGCTGGCGGCCAATGCCGAAGAGAAAATACTTGTACGCGATCATGTTAAAAAGATCATCGATCACCTGATTGAAACCAAATATAACCTGATGGATATCGATGGTTTGCCCACCCATTGGGCAATCTGGTCCCCCGAACAGATCAATCACGATCCCGACTGGGCATCGGAGCGAAGTATCAACTCTTTCGAACTGTTGACCTATCTCAAATTTGCTGCACACCTTACCGGCGATGAAAAATATGAAAAAGAGTATCATCGCCTCATCGATCAGGAGGGTTATCTTGAAAATGTAGCTCAACTGAATAAGAAGAATCCGGCATGGCAAATCTATTTTGACCGCACACTCGAAGGGTATCTTTTCCCTATCCTGTTGAAATATGAAAAAGATCCAAAACTGAGGACATTTTACCTTCACCTGATTGAGGAATGGATGGCCAATCAACCGGCAGGTGAAAACCTGATCAACAACCTCACCTATGCCTTTGCTACCAGAAAGGTTGTGAATGTTCCACAGACGATTGAATTTTTAAGAGATACGCCACTCGATCTGGTCGATTGGCCCATTAATCACTTGTTACGCGAAGATGTTCATGTGGTGAGAAGCCCGATTCTGGAGGAGGTCCAGATCGCGGAACTTCCTCCGGCTAGTGAAAGGGCCACTGTGAGGTGGGATAAAAATCCCTGGGCGGCGGTGCAGGGCGATCTGACACAGGTGAGAGAACCTGTTTTCTGGCTCTGGCCTTACTGGATGGCACGCTACCAGGGAATTATTAAGGATTGAGAAATGAAATTTTATTCATCGAAAGCGGTTGATTTTTATAAGGTAGAACAGCAATCTTAAAGTTCCTGAATTTAAATATTTTGCTGATTCTAAAGTTGTAAAAAAATGATTATGAGAAATATAATATTTTTATCCCTCTTTCTGGTAATCTTCCTGACAGGTTGTCCGATATCAGCTAAAAAAGCGGATAAAATCAGGATCGGGATGTGCACCGATGTTCATATGCCTACAATGCACGATTCGAAATATCGGATCACGAAATTTGTTGATAGCATGAACGTGGCAAAACCCGATTTTATTATTGAATTGGGTGATTTTGTGACACCAGAGAAAAAATACGCCGAACTATTTGATATCTGGAACTCCTGGCCAGGCGATAAATACCATGTGATCGGAAACCATGAGATGGATGGTGGAACCTCGCGGCAGGCTGCCCTTGATTATCGAAAAATGGCAAAATCGTACTATTCATTTGATAAAAATGGTTTTCATTTTATTGTTCTTGATGGTAATGATATTAAAAGTCCTGCAGCCAAAGGGTATAAACAATTTATTGGTCCGGAACAGGTTGAATGGTTGAAGTTCGATCTGGAAAAAAGCGAACATCCTGTGGTGATTTTTTCTCATCAGGGTCTGGCCCATTATCAAAGTGCCGATGAATCGTATGGTGTCGAGAATTACCAGCAGATGCAGCAGATCCTGATTGATCATAACTCCCGGCACCCTTCTCAAAAGGTGATTGCCTGCTTTAACGGTCATACTCATTATGACTATGCCGAGAATATTGGCGGTATATGGTATGTCACCATCACTTCCATGTCGTATCACTGGTTGGGAGATAAATATGAGCATGTACGTTACAGCGATGAGGTTGACAAAAATTTTAAATGGATTAAATATACGGCGCCATTCAAGGATCCTCTTTTTACGGTAGTTGAAATCTCGACAAAAGGAACGATTAGAATCTCCGGGAAAAAGTCGGAGTGGGTAGGCCCGACACCGTGGGAATTGGGTTATCCTGAATCACTTAAAAAATATATGAGACCTGGAATTTCACCGAGAACGCTTAAATTTAACCTGAAATAGCCAACAACCCAAAGAATAAAAAAACTAGCCGGGATGAAATTGATTAAATATAAGAGTGTAACGTGTAATTTATTGCCTGAAAGAAGAAGTGTGCCACAGTTGATGTGGATTGCGGGTGTCATTTTAATTTTGAATGGATTAATTTCCTGCAAATTCCACTCCAAAAACAGTGATCAGGTTGAAACAAAGGTGGATGTTTTACTCGCTCATATGACCCTTGAGGAAAAAGTTGATCTGGTGAGTGGACTTGGCTTCAAAACAAAGGAGATAAAACGACTTGGGATTCCCGAAATTGTGATGACTGATGGAGGAATTGGTCCCAATCGAAGTGGAAAATCAACCAATTACTCGGCTACAATCAATCTCGCTGCAACGTTTGATAAACCCTTGATACGTAAGGTGGCTGAAAATATGGGGGAGGAGACCCACATAACCAAAAGTAATATGTTTTTAGCCCCAATGATTAATATTATCCGTACTCCATTTGGTGGCAGGGCTTTCGAGCTTTTCAGTGAAGATCCTTACCTGACATCAAGGATGTGTGTTGAATTTGTTAAGGGGGTGCAAAGCAAGGATATAATTTCCTGTACCAAGGTCATCGCAGTAAACAACCAGGAATGGAACAGGTTTGATGTTGATGTAAAGGTAAGTGAACGCGCCCTGCAGGAGATTTACCTTCCGGGAATGAAAGCCGCAGTTCAGGAAGCCGATACCTGGACAGTTATGGCTGCTTATAACTCGATTAACGGGGATTATGGTTGCGAAAACAACCACCTATTGAACGAACTATTAAAAAAAGAGTGGGGATTCACAGGGGTGGTGGTTTCAGATTGGGGTGGCGCCAGGTCTACAGTGAAAATGGCCAATTCGGGTCTTGACCTCGAGATGCCTGTTGCATTATATTATGGAGATAAGCTGTTAAAAGCTATCAAAGAGAAGCAGGTAGAGGTGAAGGTGCTGGATGATAAAGTGAGGAGGTTGCTCCGTATTATGTTTAAAGCAAAGTTGTTTGAGAAATCAAACGTCGATTATGGTCCTTCCGATACCCCAGAAAGACGCGCTTTGGCTCTTCTGTCCGCTCAAAAAAGCATTGTTTTATTGAAGAACGATCATCATTTATTGCCACTGGACAAAGAGAAGATGAAGACCATTGCAGTTATTGGGCCAAACGGTGATGTGGCTCAGATGTCGGGAGGAGGAAGTGGCTTTCTTCGGGGGAATTACGGAATCTCGCCTCTTGATGGGATCAAGGCAAAAACCAAAGGAAAAGCGCTCGTCAGTTTTGAGCAGGGAATCACCCCGGACCGGGTGGAACTACCGATTGCCGGGCCGGAAGATTATTTTTTGCCCAATGGAACACCTGGAATTAAAGCTGAATATTTTAACAACCGTGATCTTAAAGGGAAACCAGTCCTGACCAGGATTGAAAAATCGATCGATTTCGACTGGGGTTATGGCAATGGAAACGATCCGGGTAAATTGGGATCTCCCGATTCAACAATCGTTCCTGTTAATCATTGGTCAGCATGCTGGACAGGAAAATTCAAATCTCCGGGTGAGGGATGGTTCGACGTTGGAGTAGCTGCTGATAATGGAGTAAGGCTTTACCTTGACGGCAAAAAAATCATCGATTATTGGATCGATTCGCGGCCCGGCCGATTTAAAATTACCCCTGTAAAATTTTCAGCCAATCACCTTTACGATATTAAGGTTGAATTTTATGAAAACATGGGGAGTGCGTTATGTAAACTTGGAATAGCGCCGATTGATCACACAGATAGGCTGGGGAACGCGGTCAAACTGGCTGTGAAAAGTGATCTGGTTGTACTATGTCTCGGTTTAAATAAAGATATGGAAGGCGAATCAACAGACCGGGAGGATCTTGCATTACCGGCAAAACAGTTGAAACTGGTGAACAGGATCATTAAAGCTAATCCCCGAACCATTGTTGTTTTAAATAATGCAACACCTATCCTCATGAGTGGCTGGATAGAAAAAGTACCTGCAGTGATTGAAGCTTTTTATCCCGGGCAGGAAGGGGGCAATGCGCTGGCTGATATTTTGTTCGGTGATGTCAACCCATCCGGTAAATTACCCCTCACCCTGATGAAACGAAGGGAAGATGCCTCCGACTTTGGAACCTATCCCGGAACCAAAAGTGTAGCCGATTATAGGGAGGGGATTTTTGTCGGCTACCGCCATTTTGACAAGGAAAATATTGAGCCCCAATTCCCATTCGGATTTGGCCTGTCGTATACTTCTTTTGAATATTCCGATCTTAAAATAGACAAACCGGTAATGGAACAAAACGATACCATCACCATCAGTCTGAAGGTTAAAAATAGCGGTAAAATGGATGGGGACGAAATTGTCCAGCTCTACATTCATGATCCTGTAGCAAGTGTTGAAAGGGAGGTGAAATCGTTAAAAGGTTTTGAAAGAGTGAGTCTGAAAGCAGGCGAGAGCAAAGAGGCCCGGTTTAAAATAGACAAAAGCCACCTTAGTTTCTATGATACACCATCGAAAAGGTGGGTGGCAGAACCTGGCCAGTTTGATGTGCTGATTGGCAGTTCATCCAGAGATATCCGATTGATACAACCATTTAATTTGAAATAAATCTAATACAGCTTAATCTTATGAAGATACAATTCTTCTCTTTTTGCCTTTTTCTACTGATTTTGTCAGGATGCGAACCTCAAAAAATGATCCCGGAAGTAGCCGATCCACGTTGTGAATATCTTGTGAATCCGGTGGGAATGGATGTTTTAAAACCGCGTCTCTCTTGGAAGATGATGAAGAAGGTAAACGGAGCACGGCAAACCGCCTACCGGATTATCGTAGCTACCAATGATGAACTATTATCAAAAGAGACACCCGATCTTTGGGATTCGGGCAAAATTGAATCAGATCAGTCCATTCAGGTGGAATATCAGGGTAAACCATTAACTTCGGGGTTGAAGGTGAGCTGGAAAGTACAAATTTGGGATGAGGAAAAGAACTGCTCGTCATGGAGCCCGGTTCGAAATTGGGAAATGGCATTACTCTCGCCGGGAGAGTGGCAGGCCAAATGGATTGGGGCGCCTGAATCACTATTTCCCGCAGAATGGAAGCTGGCTGCGCCACAATTCAGGAAAGAGGTGACCCTCCCTAAAAAAGTTAAAAAAGCCCGCGCATATATCAGTGGACTTGGATATTACGAGTTGTATATTAATGGCAGGAAAATTGGAGATCATGTTTTGTCGCCCAATCAAACCAACTACGACCGTCAGAAAGTGGAGAAATGGGGTGAACCCAGGATCGGAAATATGACCTCAACGGTACTGTATGAAACGTTCGATATCACCTCATCTTTGAAGCAGGGTGCAAATGCATTTGGTGCAATCCTGGGAAATGGCTGGTACCTTCAGGCTGACCGGCCGAATGACACAATGTTATGGTATGATACCCCCCGTTTACTAGCACAATTCAATGTCGAGTATGAAGACGGAACCAACGAGCTGATTATCACCGATGGAAGTTGGAGATCTTCAATTAGTCCAATCCTCTACAACGGCCTACACTCAGGCGAAATATACGATGCACGCCTGGAACAGAAGGGGTGGAACGAGGCAGGTTTTGACGATTCTAAATGGGTTAATGCCTTACCGGTCCGTCCGCCAACAGGTATCCTGAGAGCACAAACCTCTGCACCTGACCGGATAACAAAAACCATTCAGCCGGTTTTTGTAACGGAACCCGATAAAGGAATTTACCATTTTGATATGGGGCGGTTATTCTCCGGATGGGTACGATTGAAAATATCGGGTCCAAAGGGAACTTCTATCCGACTTAGGTTTACGGAAGAGTTTGGCCCAACCTATAATCAGTCAGATACCTACATTTTAAAGGGTGAAGGAACGGAGATCTGGGAACCCCGCTTCACCTGGCATGCCTTCAGGTATATCGATGTATTTGGATCACCTTCACAACTCACTGTTGAAAATCTGGAGGGTCGGGTTGTCAATACCGACATTGCCTTGACCGGAAGTTTTGATTGCTCGAACAAGCTGCTGAATAAAATCCTCGATAATTATCAGTGGACCCAACTTGGAAATGTTCATGGTGGAGTTCCAAGCGACTGTCCCCATCGTGAAAGGCGCGGTTATACAGGTGATGGCCAGATTTCGGCCCGGGCGGCAATCTATAATTTCGATATGTCGCAATTTTATACCAAATGGCTCGATGATATTGCCGACGGACAGAACCACAAAACCGGATATGTCCCGAATACCACCCCTTACCAGGATGGAGGAGGCGGAACGCCATGGGGATCAGCGTATGTGATCATTCCCTGGTATATGTATCAATATTACGGAGATGTTCGGATTCTTCAGAAACATTATGAAGGGATGAAACATTGGGTGGAATATATGAAAAACTCACTCGATAAGAATGGGATCCTGGCCAGCCAGGGACTTGGTGAGTGGGTCCCTCCGGGAATTGTTGATCTCCCGGCAGATTTTGTAAACAGCTGTTATTATTACTATTGCATCGACTTGATGACGAAAGTTTCGGGAGCGCTGAACCTCTCTTCTGATAAGGAATATTTCATAAGATTAGCTGCAAAAGCGAAAGCCGATATCAACAAAGCTTATTTTAATAAAGCTATTTCGAGTTATTCCATTGGACGACAGGGGGCCAATATCTACCCGCTTGGATTTGGAATCACTGAAAATCAAAATGTTGGGATGGTATTCAAAAATCTGGTAAAAAATGTGGTAAATGACAACAAGGCCCATTTTGATACAGGAATTCTGGGTACGCCACTGCTACTTGAAGTTCTTACAGAGATGGATCGTGCCGATCTTGCCTATACATTGATGAACCAGCGTGATTTTCCGGGATTTGGATTTATGATCGAGAAGGGAGCCACAACCATCTGGGAGACTTTTCAGGGGGATGTATCACATAGCCACCCCATGTTCGGAAGCGTTTGTGCCTGGTTTTACCAGAACCTTGGGGGAATCTCCCCCGATTCCGATCGCCCCGGATTTAAACATTCGATCATCAAACCCTCACCCGTAACAAGCCTCACTTATGCCAATGCCTCTTATCAGTCGCTGTATGGCGAGATCAAAACCGGATGGCATTTCTCGGGAGATGATTACCTTTTAAACGTTTCAATTCCGGCTAATACCTCAGCAACTGTTTATGTTTTAGCCCATAAAAAAGGAAAGGTCACCCAAGGCGATCAATCCACAAATAGAAATCCAAATGTAATTTTCCTTAGAAACGAAGGGAAATATGCAGTTTATGAAGTGAAATCGGGTGATTATCAGTTTTTATCGAAAGGTTCAAAAAATTTATTGAAAAACTCAATTCTGTCAAATCCGATCATCCATCCCGGGGATACCCTTGCCCAGGTTAAGGACTCAGTAATGGTCAGTATATCTTCCGATGTAGCTGAGGCGCAAATTCGTTACACCATCGACGGTTCTGAACCTGATCAAGGTTCACGGTTGTTTGAGCACCCATTTTATATCTCTAAACCAACTATAGTCAGAGCCAAAGCTGTCTTAGAAGGCTATGAACCAAGTTTTACCAAAACAAATTATATCGATTTTATAAATCCTGAGGTGAATGGGTTAACATACAAATATTATGAGGGAGCCTGGATGAAGATTCCCGATTTCACAAAACTTTCCCCGGTAAAATCGGGAACAGTTTATAAGTTTGGTCTCGACAAGATCATCTCCACCAGGGATGAGTTTGCATTGACGTTTGACGGAGTGATACAAATCAGAAAAAATGGGGAGTATAAATTTTATCTCCAGTCAAATGACGGAAGTAAGTTGTTTATTAATAATGAATTGGTTATAGACCATGATGGCCCGCATGGGGCTGATATTGAGAAAACGGGTAATATTACCCTCGCAAAAGGTAATTATCCGATAAAGCTTAACTATTTCCAGGCGGGAGGAGGGATGTTTCTCAGGGTACAATATTCAACTCCGGGCATCGAAAAGCAAGATATACCGGCTATGGTACTGTTTCAAAAATAAAAACCACCTGCTATGAAAAAGATGTTGCAATTATTCATGTTTTTGTTGTTGGTAACCACAAGTATTTATGCCATTCAACCCGGGCCGGTTTACAAAGATCCTCAGCCAGGAATGTTTCTGCGCGAGTGGTTGTTGTGCGGCCCCTTTCCAAATCCTTTACCCGCAGGGATCAACCAGTATCGGTTTGATTCAACATCATTGGGGCATTACATTGATTACCTGATGCCGTACGGTGGAGAAGGTCAGATCAGGCCTTATGAGGGAATGGAGGTAAAACATCCTGACGGACAGATATTAAAGTGGACAAAGTTCAGAAACCCGTTCGGTCTGATTCCGTTGAGTGAGATTTTAACACCCAATGTACAGACCATCGTATATGCTGCCTGTGTAGTCAATTCATCGGTGCAAAGAAAAATGGTTTTGTCGGTAACCTCCAACGACGGGATAAGAATATGGCAGAATGGGGAGCGGATACTGGAACATAATACAATGGGATCGGAAGAACCTGACCGGGACCAGATCCCCGTCATTCTGAAAAAAGGGGAAAATTATTTTTGTGTTAAAATTTCTCAGGGTTTTGGAAAATGGAGTTTTCAATTGAGATTTCTTGATTTTGCAACAACCGCCCGGCAGGTTGAGCAGAGCGTTTATTTGTACCAGCGGCCTGAAATCACCGAAACCGCGGATGAATATCAGATCTTTGCCGGACAACGGTATAAAATTGAACTGTTGCAGCGTAAAATCCCTGCAGTGATCAGTATTATGGATCAGGATGGAAATCATGTAATTGCATCGTTCAGGACAAATCTTGGTGAGACACTGAAAATCAAAAAGTCTGCCCTTCATCTGATTGAAGGTCTTCACCCGGTATCGTGTGCAATTGACCTACCCGACGGAAAACAGAGCTTACTGCGTAATTATCTGTTTGTCGGAAAAGCACCAGATATTAATGAAACTCTACAGCATTTCCGTGAGATTCCTTTACCCGACTCGACCCTCTTTCATGGTCAGCAAGAACTTAAAAATGCAAAATGTATGGCTTATCAATTAGCCGATGATGCGAAAGCCGGGAACATGGAGGCAATGGACGCATGGACACAACGGGAGGTGACCGATCGTTATGAGAAATGGCTCACCTCGATTAAAGACGCCCCATCCCCTTATCATAAGATCTTTCCTGAGATTAAAAATATCGTACTTTTGAAAAACGGTGATTTCAAGATCAGCAAAGATCTGACATTTAATGATTTGACGCATGGTGGAGTTAGTGCCGATATCGGACGTATCGGGGATTTATTGCAGCATAAGCAGGGGGTAAGCTGGAAACAATCCGATAATGGCACAATCATTTTCGGATTGCAAAAAGATTTTCCTGAGGCAAAGGGGACTTTTTTCTCCAACCATGAAGCATATCGGCTAATGGTGGATCAGCATCAGATTAAGGTGATTGGCGCCACGATCAAAGGTTTGCATTTCGGGTTGATAACTCTCCGGCAACTGTTCGAAATGAATATCCCCCTTCCTGCAGTCGATCTGCTTGACTTTCCTGTAGCGGCTCATCGTGCAACATTTCAGCTTCTTACTGTTCCAATGACTCAAAAGAGCAAAGACCGGATTCTTGAATATGTAGACCTGAAATACAACGAGATAGTGGTCCGCTCCGGTGATTTCCAGAAGATCGATGATCCTGAAATTCAAAAAGGATTAAAGGAATATTTCGATTTTATTAAAGGTTTCCAGGTTGAACCGATCCCAATACTTTGGATATCAGGTGATCCTTCATGGGAAGAGGGATTTTTCCTGGAGAATGAACCTGTGACATTTAAAGGTGATCGTTCTCAATTCAGCTTTCAAAGACTGGTAAATATTGAAAGTTCCCGACCCGTATTCCGTTCAGCAATCAAAGGGGGGATGATTTATGAGGCTGGAAAGGACTACAAAATCGTCTCTTCAGCTCCGGCTGTGATTGAAAGAATTAGTTCTGGACGTATTCCCCGGGACGGGACTATTTTTCTTACAGGTGATATCATCGACAGCAGGGCGCACCGGTTCTCTAAAACATGTCCCTCCGAAGAGGTCGCATATAGGGAATTTTACCGTCTGTCCGGACTGATTATTAAAACGTTAAAACCTCTAAAGCTGCATGTCAATCATGATGAAATTGGTCTGGTGAACAGTGATAGTCGTTGCTTAAAACGGCACATGAAGGAATACGAATTGGTCGCCTATCAGATCAACAAAATGAGAGATATTATTAAAAAACATGATCCGAATGTGGATATGATCATGTGGGCCGATTGTGTTAACCCATACCACAATGCAGGATTGAAACAACTTGAAAAAACAGCTGACTTGCTCTATAAGGACATCATTATGGCGCATTGGTACTATTCAGCTGAAAATTTCCTCCAGCGCGACCTTCTCGAAATGGGGGCAAACTATCTGTTAAACAAGGGATTCAGAACATATGGCTCGCCATGGGATCACCTGGTTAATCACCAGGCGTGGGAACGTATTTTGTTGCAGAATGCAGGTAATCCCAATTTTATGGGGCTGATGCACACCGAATGGTACAGCGATGACCGTTCGTATGGTCTCTCACAAACGGCAGAAATTAACTGGACAGGGAAAACCTGGCTTACAAAATAGTATAAAATAGCGACAGGGTGATTGTCCAGGAAATGAATCGTCACACGGTCGCCTAACCAGAAATGAACAACTAATGGATCGATACCGGTTTTTACTTTTAACCTTTTTGGTTTTACAGCCATTTCTTGCGACTTCCCAGACCTACTGGAAAGTTGCAAATGAATATGGCGACGAGATTCTGCTCACCCTTGATATCAACCGTGAGAAAAGTACGTTTGAGGCTTATACCCGAAAAGATGCGCTGAAAGATCTGGCGGGAGTCTTTACTTATACCCTTGCAAAAGCAGCTGGTAAGCTCAAATATCCTGAAATTGTGTTTATTAATGGGAAAACCCGGAATAAAAACGATAGTTTGCTTTTAAACGGCACTTTCAACTATTTCGACAAACAATTCCTTTTTTCTGCATCAATCCTGGGAAACAGGTTCATTGGGAATTATTTAGACCTTAAAAACCGGTCACACCCTTTGACTGGTGTTAAAGTTGCAGATAAAAAGCCAATCAGGAATTTTGAATCAATCGTAAATGCTGCATTCTTAATTACTGAAAGATCGCTTTTCAATTCTGCCTGGCTACTTACGGATGACTGGAAAGAGTTTAAGAAGAGGGTCAACGAGTTGAAATTTAGGATCTCTGACGATTATGAACTCGCTGCAACTTTTTTCTGGTTGGGGAAAAAACTTCCGTTTTCACCTTATGAGGTGAATAAGAAGAGACCTGACTATTCCACAACCGGAAGAAGAAACAGGCCCGCTGTCAGGGAAGTAAAATCCGGTACTGCAATTTTTGAAGCAAACAGTATTCCTGTCAATCAGAAAGATATGGATAGCCTCGCGGCGATCATCACCACAAAAAGGTATAAAAATCTGATACTTGACCTTCGCGGGAACAACCGGTTAACTCCCGTCGGGGCTAATTTTATTACAAATTACTTATCTCACAAACCTTTTCAACCAGGAGTTTATCTGACCAGACGATGGAGCGACAGCAATAAGATGATTCCCCGGGGAGGTGATTATCAGAAACTGTTCAGGGGATTTACAGATAAGGATTTCAGACCGGATGGGCTTTACAAAGACCCCGGTCGGATACTGGATATTGTCCCGGGAAAAAATACGTTTCAGGGTAAGGTTTACGTCCTGGCCGATGGAAAATCCTCGAAAGTTGCCGAAATGCTGATTTATACATTGAAGAAAGAGAAGATTGCGACCATCGTAGGGCAGATAACGGCAGGAATAACGTATTTTTCTGAATACCTGATGATTAATGATGAATTTGATATTATTCTTCCGGATTCTGATTTTTATACCAGTGATGGTAAAAACCTGAATAGAATTGGCGTTGAGCCGGATATTTTAAAGTCGGGTGATGAGACAATGAATTATGTTTTAGGCCTGATATGAAAATAATGGAAATACTTAAATGATAATTAATTAAATAACCGAAGAACAATGGCTAAAGAGAAAATTACAAGAAGGAATTTTGTCGGGAAATCGGCGCTTGGATTAACAGGGGCAGCAATTGCCACAAGCGCTTCATCCATGAGTGCTGCTTCGTATAGTCGGATTATCGGGGCAAACGATCGTATCAACATTGCTTTTCTTGGATGCGGTTCCCGAAGTAAAGGACATCAGAATATGGTAAAGATGTCGGCAAAGGAGAAGAACCTGGGTGTAGTGGCAGTTTGCGATCTGTGGAAAAAGAACCGGGAAGGGACAGCCGCCAGATGCAAAGAGCTGTTTGGTAACGAGGTACGGCAGTTTCAGTATTTTGATCAAATGCTGGTACATCCCGATGTGGATGCAGTGATGATTGCAACCGGGGATTTTCAGCATGCAAAGATACTGGCAGAGGTTGTCAAAGCGGGGAAAGACTGTTATTGCGAAAAACCAATGGCCGATTGTGTTGAAGATGCAAAGCTGGCAAGGGAGGCGGTTCTTGGCTCAAAGCAGGTGGTTCAAATGGGGTCCCAATGGTTAAGTGAACCTACTCAGCGTAAGATCCGCGAAATTGTCCGCTCAGGGAAGTTAGGGCAGATTACAAAGATTGAACAGGTCTGGAACGATAATGGTCCACGCTGGCACAATCCCAATAATCCCAATGTGGCGGCTATGCGTGAAGAGGATACCGACTGGAAACGGTGGCTCCTGGGTAAACCCTATGTCCCGTTTGATCCCTGGAAATATTGCGAATTCCGCATATTCCGTGATTATTCGGGCGGTATTACCTCCCAATGGATGTCGCATGCCATCGGACTAGCTCATTTTTATACCGATACGGCTATCCCCGATACGATGGTGGCCAACGGCGGTATTTTCGGCTGGCCCGATATCCGGCAGAATCCCGATACCTTCCAGGCACTTGCAACCTTTAATGATTCTAAATTATTATATTCATATTCATCCAGTTATGCCAATAAATTTGGTGATTACAGCCTGATCCGAGGTAAGGAAGGTTCGCTTTTTGCCCATGGAGGTGAAGGGAGTCCCCGGTGGTTTTATATTCCTGAACATCAAAAATTGCCTGGTGGATTCGACTTTTACGAAGGTATGAAAGAGGCGGTTAAAAGTGGGAAAGCAGAGATGATCACTACCGAAGAATATGGGATGAAGCTTCCTCCAGTAGGACTCGACGATGACAGTAAATTTCATATGGATAATTGGGCGGATTGTATGCGGAGTCGGAATCGGGAGACCAATGGAAATATCCATACCGGTTTCTGGCATTCCATTGGCTGCGTGATGGCGACACGGAGTTACAGGGAAGGTAAAAAAATGTATTGGGACAGAGTCAGGGAGGAGATCGTTGACCATCCGTTGTTTTAATCTTTGTTTTACCTACTTTTGGCCACGCTAATATTTGCAGGGTGATTCAGCTGATTCTCCTGTATTATAATTGAATAATTGCAAATTTGAAAAATCTTCCGAATAGAGGACACATTAACGAATATGAAAAAAACATCACTCAGCGATATAGCGAAACACCTTGGAGTATCCAAAACCCTTGTCTCTTTTGTTTTAAACGGAAAAGGAAAGGAATTTCGAATCAGTGAAGATATTTGCAAAAAGGTGCTACAAGTTGCGAAAGATTTGAACTATCAGCCTAACAGGATTGCACAAGGTTTACGTACCGGGAAAACCAATACCATCGGGTTGATCATCGCCGACATTGCAAATCCTTTTTTCGGAATCTTAGGTCGTGTAATCGAACAGGAAGCGGCCCGTTATGGTTATCGCGTGATTTTTTGCAGTTCTGACGAAAATCCTGAAAAGTCGAGACAGCAGATCGCCATGCTTCAACAAAGCCAGGTAGATGGCTATATTATTTCTCCCCCAATGAATAGTGAGGAACAAATCCGCGTACTTGCATTGGGGCAGGTCCCCCTCGTTTTAATTGATAGGTATTTTCCTGAAATTGAATGCAGTTATATCGTGGTCGATAATTTTGATGCTGCTTATCAGGCAACAAACCATTTGTTGGCCCGTGGAAGGAAAAAGATCGCCAATATTACGATCAATCTGAATCTTGTGAACATGAAGGAGCGGACCGAAGGTTACAAACAGGCACTCAGGGACGCTTCAATTCCTGTCGACGAAAGCCTGATAAAAGTGCTCCCCTTTTCACATGAAAACAAAGATGTGGCCAAAGCTATAAAAGAACTGGTTGGAAAACCCGGAAGTAAAAAAGTTGATGCAATTCTGTTTTCAACAAGTAAGCTCGGAATTAATGGCATCGAGTCGATTACGGCTATGGGACTAAAAATTCCCGATGACATAGCCATTGTCAGTTTCGATAATCCCGATGCCTATAAAATCTGCGTCAGTCCTGTAACGGTTGTGAACCAGCCACTTAAGGAGATAGGGAAAACTGCGGTCCAGCTGATTATCAATGAACTTAAACATCCTGAAACCATCACTAAAATTCAAAAAATTATCCTAAAAACCGATCTGATCGTTCGGAAATCCTGCGGCTCATAATTTTTTCGTATTTTGAGAAATCGATTTAGTGAGTTTGTATTTTGATCTTATTTACCTAACAGCAATTCATTTATGTGCAACTATTCAAATAGCAGATCATTGTTCCTTTTATTGGTGCTTATTTTCTTCTCTTTAAGCCTGAACGCGGAGAATAAAGCGAAGGATTACCGAAAATTGGAACTATCCATTCCAATGAAGGACGGTATGACTTTAGCGACAGATATCTATCTGCCAGAAACAAACAGGCCGGTTCCTGTGATATTGGTTCGTACACCTTACAACAAAGATGCGGTGAAAGGTGCTGCAGAAAAGTTTCTGAAAAGTAATATTGCTGTTGTATCGCAGGATTGCAGGGGTAGATTTAAGTCAGGCGGAGCGTTCTACCCCTTTATAAATGAACGTGAAGATGGGTTGGCAACCTTAAAATGGATCAGGGCGCAAACATGGTCAAACGGAAAAATCGGAGGTTGGGGTGGTAGTTATGTGGGTTATACGCAGTGGGCGATATCCGATTCATTGGACGTCCTGACGCCTCATTTGACAGGGGCAAGCATTTACGATCTGCTTTACCCGGATACACTTTTATCTCTTCAAACAGCATTTAACTGGGGACTCATCATTTCGGCTAAACAGGTCAACGAAACTTTGCTTAAAGCCATACCCAAATCCTATTACATTTTGCCCCTCTCTTCAGCCGATGATTCGGTATCGTACGATGTGAAATTCATTAACGACTGGATCGAACATGGTCAATACGACAACTACTGGAAGTCTCAGGACCAAAGGAGGATTATAAAATCTCCAATTCTTTCTGTTGCCGGATGGTATGATATATTTTTAAAACAGCAAATATCCGATTTTCAGTCTCTTGTAATTAAGGGGTCACCGGACAACCGGCTCGTGATAGGTCCCTGGTGCCATGGTTCTCAGGGAATTAAGAAAGACTATGGTGGCGCTGGAAATACAGCTAAACAGGAGGAGATTATTGGAAATTTTCTCATCAATCACCTGGCTGACCCTTCGCATGTTATTATGGTTCCTCCTTTTACAGATAAGAAATTTAGCTTGTTTATCATGGAAAGGAATGAATATTTTAGTTCTGATGTATGGCCCCCGAGGGAATCGAAATCAACAGCCTATTATATCGGAAAAGACAATTATCTATCAGTAAAAATGTGTCCGGCGAAAGGAATGCTTCAATATACCTATTTCCCGGATAAGCCTTATCTGAGTGCAGGAGGTACCGGGCTTGGCACAAATGTTGGACCGGCTTTACAAAACAGTAATCTGGAAAGGAAAGATCAGTTGATATTCGCTACCCCGATTTTGAAAGATCCTTTAACGCTGCTTGGCAACTTGTCTGCAATTTTGTACCTCTCAAGCGATGTGGAATGTACCGATTTTTTTGTTTGCATCCAGGATGTTTTCCCCAATGGTGATGTAATTAATATCCAGGAAGGCGGAGCAAAAGTTCATTTCCCGGATCATAAAATAAAAAAACAGGAGATTTCGGTCTGGTCAACTGGCTACGAACTAAAACAGGGACATCAGTTGCGGGTAGTAATTACTTCGGGGTGGTTTCCCCGTTTTAACCGCAGTTTAAACAGTTGCGAACCTGCCTTTTCTGCTACGAGTTTTAAGCCGGCTAATCAAACCATACATTACGGAAAGGATAATCCATCGCATATTATCCTCCCCGTTCTGCAGGTGCGAAAATGATAATTTTAATTCATCTTTCGATCTATCTTTTCGGCTACCAGAACTAATCGTTTGAGCAATTTCTGTCCATCAGAGAAGGAGGGAGTTACGTGATGCCAGTCATCCCAAAGTTGTTGTAAGTCTGTAATCACTGAGACATCAGTTATTTCTCTGAATTCCTTTATAAACTGCTTACTGGCTGTAGGTTTGTGATTAACATATATCCCTTTCGATTCAAGCGATAGTTTTACCAGTGTCATACTATGCCAAATGGTATTAAAGGCCAGAAAATCTGCAGGGATAACACTTTCAAGACCTATTGGCATCCTTTTAATTTGCTCTGAAAAATGGTCGGGGCTACCGGTGCTGATTTTTTCAAGTTCTTTTAATTCTTTTAGAAAAGAGGGCCATTTCATTTTAGCCTCGGCAGATAAAATCTTTTTTAACCCCTCCTTTTCAGGGTAAAGATCGCTTGTGATTTTCCCCTCCTTAAAAGCTTTATCTGCTAATAAAAGAAGTTCATCGAGGTGGACAGCCTCAACCTGATCAGGAGAAAAATTTTCCAAGGCTGTTTTGATCTGGCCCATTGGTATAGAATGGTTTACAAGATTGAATACAAACAATGGCCGGTTTGGACAGGCATTGATAAAATTTTTCAAAACTTTGGACACATCATCTCCGATATGAATTCCTTCACCAATAAAAATATAGGGTTGTCCTTTTCCCAAAAAACTCTTTTCAAAGGCTGATTCACCCATACCCCGTGTAAACCCTACTGCGTTGGGCATGGTTTGTTTCAGCTGATCGTAAAAATGGGGTAGTTCCACCTCCTGCCACCAGTCACGGTCATCCCAGTTGGTCATGTTGATTGTCGTCAATCCACATTTCTTCATGTAATCGTTACTGAGCTTCAGAAACTTTTCAGGATGTGGATGGCGGAATGGATAGGTATAGGTCGCCCCGGCCGGTCCGCAAACAAAATAATCGGTCGGTTTCAGATTCTCCATGTAGTATTGAACAGTTCCCGGCATGAGGTCAAAAGCCAGTGGCAAAAATCCCCAGTTATATTTAAAGTTCCCATGGGCTGGGTCTTTCCAGTCTTTATTCACATGGTTGAGCATAAACCAGGAGGCATCGCCGTCTGTCGCCATATTGGCCACATATACCTTGTTCTCAACTTCTAGCTCCATTGGATTGATTACCCGCTGATGATAAACCTTTTCGCGATCAACAGGAATACTTGAATGAACCGTAAGATTTGAGGTATGAAGGGTGCACAATCCATAATGACCAAAATCAGCTGCAACTCCTATCGCCTCATGCTCCTTGTCACGGGCACAATGCCAACCAAATACGACTGCTCCTTCGGGCAACATCTGATAGATATCACGTAAAAGATTGTAATCTGCTTTATCTCTTTCGGAAGATGAGATATCGAACGAAAAGACCTGATGTGCCACCACATAATCGCGGTTTTTATAGGTTGATGTGGGCCACTCTCCTTTGTGGACGCATAAATTGGCAAGCATGGTTTTGTTACACTTTGGCAATAACACTTTTATGGCCTCACGATAGATTTCAATCATATCCTTACCCTCGTCCTTAAGCTCCCTTTTCTTAAATAAACCCACTTTTTGGAGCAGCTCTTCCTGTGACTTTGTTGCAGGTAAAAGATTTTCCAAGGCGCCAATAGAGGTTGCAATATTCAATAAATGGGGCGATTCGGCAGGGTAGAGAATGTATCCGTCAATTTCACTAACGAAACGTTTTAAAAGATCATCAATACCCGATACCTTTTCGTAGGGAATGCCAAAACTTTTCCTGTAATACTCGAGCCAAAACCGATCATTCTCATTAATGCTGTAATAAATCCTTGTTTTTTTACGGTTTACCAACCCCTGAAAGCAAGTGAGCATATTTTTATCGGCCCATCCCAGCTCCTCCTGCAAATCGAGAACGAATAACTTTTCCGGAACTGAACCTCCGGGCATCTTTCGGTCGGATTCAGACTTTTTCTGAGGAGTACAGCTGCAGACGGTGAATAGGAGAGCTGCACTAAGAATTTTTGTGATCCTGCTTTGAAGTGTTGTTTTCATTGGTGACGCAATTATAATTTACTTATTCTTCATTTTGTGTTTCCTGACTTCCCTTATCCCGACCTTCTCTAACACCTTTACTTCGGCTTTGCTCAATAACCCATTTTGGCTTCGGTCTGTTGCCACCAAAGGTGGTGCATTGAGGATCATTCAGTAGAGAAACGGGCAGAGTTATTCATAATACTGACCAGAAGTCTCTCCCTGTGGAGATTTAGAGGGATAATAATTGGATTTACGAAATTTAATTTAGAACAATACATTAATCCAATGGCTTATTATCTATTTCCTTCCGGTTATTGGATCAGCTGATGTTAAAGCGCTATATAATTGGGTAAAAAGGAAAATGTCCCCTCCTTTTCTGAGTCGACCACCGCCGACTACCTCAAAAATTAATGCGTAACCTTCTCTGTCCTGACTGACATGCCCTCTCTCCTCAACCGGCACCGCATATCCTCCCGTTCGCCAGCATATTCCAGGCCTCTGACCCGGGCAGGATCAATAACAACATCCAGACCATGAGTATTATCCATTTGGTATCCAAATCCTATTTTTGATGGTGTGATGTAGGGTGATATCCTGAGTATACGATTTATTTTGAACCGATTGCCCAAAGATGGTGAGGGGGAGAAAAGTGACCAGGGGTATTAGTAATCTCATGTTAATTAAGTTTGAATCGTACCGATGATTCTTAATGCTTTAGAAATAAGCTAAAAAATCATCAAAACCTGTCAACATTTATAGGCACAATCTCCTAATTTATTTTTAACTATGCAACAATAATCTTAACCAACATACCTTAATTTTTGCCTGACGATCTCTTCTTTTGAAGATTTTAATATAAACTTGTTAATGTCTTAAAATTTAAAATGTTATGAATTTATTAAAACAGAGGCTTTTGATTGTTATTCCTTTGAGTTTCATCCTGGGCGGGTGCATTACCCATCCTAACAAACC
Organism: Prolixibacteraceae bacterium; assembly: GCA_963675995.2. Classification (GTDB taxonomy): domain Bacteria; phylum Bacteroidota; class Bacteroidia; order Bacteroidales; family Prolixibacteraceae; genus JAAFHB01. The sequence continues at coordinate 93,694 of CAXXIY010000002.1, forward strand.
GGAGCAAAACAAATTAACGAAGGAGGAAAAAGACCAGGGATGGGAGCTTCTTTTTGATGGTAAATCGTTTAATGGATGGAGGGGGCTTGGCCGTGAAACGGTTCAACAGGATCACTGGAAAATTGAAGACGGTACCATCCGAAAGGTGAACAGCCATGATGTACCTTTAGGTGCCGACGGCAAACCCATTGAAGGGGGTGATTTAATGACTATTGAAACCTTTGATAATTTTGATTTAACTTTTGAATGGAAAATAAAAGCGGGAGGTAACAGCGGGATTAAATATAACGTCTCGGAAGAGCTAACTCAAAAGTGGGGCTCAAAATATGGCGCCCTTGGTTTCGAATACCAGATTCTTGACGATAATAGTGAATTGTATAAGGGGAAATTGAAGCCCTCACAATTTACTGCGGGACTTTATGAGATGGTAGCCCCTCAAAATGTTCATCTTAAGCCCTTAGACCAGTTTAATAGCGGCCGAATCGTGCTCAATGGAAATCATGGCGAACATTGGCTAAATGGGGTGAAAGTTTTGGAGTACGAATTTGGAACTGCAAAGTTTGACTCTTTGTTCCAACTTAGCAAATATCATAAATATCCCGACTTCGAAAAGAAACGTAAGGGGCATATTGTGATCACAAATCATACCGATGATTCCTGGTACAGAAATATCAAGATCAGAAAACTGTAGGTAATTTAATTAACCGAAAATCTTGCGGATCGCAAAAATTTTATATTTTTGCTAAAACGATTTAGTAATTAAACAAAATAGCTAAAATGAATGAATTAGATCAAAATCAGAAGGATATGTATATTGGGCTGAACATTGGCGGCACCAATTGCAGTGTAGTTGTTGGAGATGCTTCGTTTCTAATCATCCACAGGTCGGGTTTCGAAACCAGGACAGAGCGTGGATATCAGGCTATTCTGGGGGAATTCAAGGAGCACATTTACGAGATATTGACCAAACATCCCGATTTTAATCTCAAGCGGATTGGAATCAGCTGTGGTGGTCCGCTCGATTCAAAAACAGGGATGATCTATTCACCACCAAACTTACCAGGTTGGGATAATGTGCCGATTACAAAAATCTTTGGTGATGAATTTGGAGTCGATGTTGCGATTCAGAATGACGCCAATGCATGTGCATTAGCCGAATGGTTAATGGGTGCAGGGAAAGGAACTTCAAACATGATTTTCCTGACTTTCGGTACTGGCATGGGTGCCGGTCTGATTCTAAACGGACGTTTGTATAGTGGCACAAATGATTTAGGTGGAGAAGTTGGTCATATCAGACTTGAAAAAACAGGTCCCATTGGATTTGGAAAGGCTGGTTCGTTTGAAGGATTTTGCAGTGGCGGGGGAATCGCCCAACTGGCAAAATCGACTGTGGCTGCCCGACTGGCAAATAACCAACACGTTGGTTTTTGTCCTACCGCAGATCTGATCGGCGATATTGACACAAAAATGGTGGCACTTGCAGCCCAGGCAGGTGATCCTGTGGCGTATGAGATTATCCGGACTTCAGCTGAATATCTTGGACAGGGCTTGTCTGTTTTGATCGATATCCTTAATCCTGAGTGCATTGTTATCGGAAGTATTTATGCCCGCAATGAAGAACTTTTTAAACCGCTTGTTGAGCGGATTTTACATATGGAGGCTATCCCTTCGGCAGTTGAAGTGTGCCGGATTAAACCTGCAAAACTGGGTGATGCGATCGGTGATTATGCCGCCTTGTGTGTGGCCATTTATGAGGATAAATTTTAATAGTTTAGGATGGTGGAAAATAACTTTTTTTTGGAAGAATTGATAACCCGGTATCCACAACTTTTACCGGTCAAAGATGAGATTCGAAAAGCAGCTGAATGTATTATTGGCAGCTATGAGCAAGGGGGAAAATTACTCGTTTGCGGGAATGGCGGAAGTTGCTCCGATTCGGATCACATTGTTGGAGAATTGATGAAAGGTTTTGAGAATAAACGGAAAATCGCCGGGAACCTGAAAAAACAATTGATAGAAACAGATGCTGAAAGAGGATCTTATCTTGCCGAAAAACTTCAGCACGCCTTACCTGCTATCTCTCTGACAGCTCACTCTGCCCTGATAACGGCTGTTGCAAACGACACAGATGCCGACCTTATTTTTGCCCAGCAGGTGGTTGGTTACGGAAATCCGGGAGATGTTATAATCGGAATCAGCAGTTCTGGAAACTCACAAAATGTGATTGATGCGCTGATCACCGCAAAAGTTAAGGGGATGACCGTAATTGGATTAACGGGTGAAACAGGAGGGAAAATGAAACAGTTTTGCGATATTCTGATCAATGTACAGGGAAAACGAACTGCATTTGTTCAGGAATTGCATCTGCCAGTCTACCACGTCCTTTGCCTGATGGTGGAGAATCACTTCTTCGGAAATCAAAAAGGGATTTAGCTTTTTAGACTTTTAGGCCATAGATTTTTAGGAATCTAAGAATCTATGGCCTAATATCCTAACAGCCTAATCGTCTTGCCACCTAAATTCCATAATAATCGAATAAACTAAACATAGAGTATAACCATGAAGACTAAAAACAACCACATTTCCCGCAGAACATTTATCAATCGTGCCGGCGCAGGTTCTGCACTGTTGGCGATGGGAACTACAACAAGGCTTTTTGCAGATGATTTGAAGAAGGTTATCCCCTGGCCTGCTGATTCAACAAAATTCAGGGCGCATATGATTGGACATGGACATATTGATCCCGTATGGTTATGGCCCATGTCAGAAGGCATCTCAATCGTTTACAGTACTTATCGTTCGAATCTGGACCGGATGAATGAGACTCCCGGATTTAAATTTACTTCAAGTTCTGCACAGTTCTATCAGTGGGTTGCAGATAACGATCCCCAGATGATGGCTCAGATTCGTAAACGTGTCGAAGAGGGGCGCTGGGGTGTTGTAGGTGGGTGGTGGGTCGAACCCGATGTGAATATTCCAAGTGGCGAGGCGATGGTGAGGCAGGGACTGTATGGTCAGTTGACGTTGCAGAACCTACTGGGAGTCAGGGCTAAAGTTGGTTTTAATCCAGATTCATTCGGCCATGCAAGCACCTTACCCCAGATCATTAAATTGCAGGGGATGGATAATTATGTATTTATGCGTCCCGGGCCACAGGAAAAGACACTACCTGCTGACCTTTTCTGGTGGGAGGGTGTTGATGGAACACGTGTCCTTACTTATCGCATCCCATTTAGTTATGGTGATGGAGGATCGGTTAGAAACAGATTGATACAGACTATGGACCGGTTCAGGAATCAACCGGCAAAAAGTTTCGTTCAATATTATGGAGCTGGCGATCACGGAGGTGGTGCCACAAAAGAGAATATCCGTTCTATTATAGAGATACAAGGAGAGAAGGATGCTCCTACCGTACTTTTCAGCACACATGATGCCTATTTTAAAGAGGTACGGGCTGATAAAAAATTGGAGATCCCGGTGGTTAAGGACGACCTGCAACATCATGCCCGAGGCTGTTATACTGCTGAGTGTGCTATTAAAAAAGGAAACCGTCAATCGGAAGCTGCATTGGTTACGGCAGAGAAAATTGCCTCCATTGGATCTGTTGCCTGGGGCGCCCGATACCCCAAAGGGGAGTTCTCCTCTGCCTGGAAAAGGGTTCTTTTTCTCCAGTTCCACGATAGTCTTGCCGGAAGTTCACTTTTTGATCATTCAGCCACTGCTGTTGAAGGATATGGTTATGCGCAGGATATTGCACATCAGTCGGTATCAATGTCTTTGCAGAAACTTGAATTACAGATCCCGACCGAAGATCCCGATTCTCAATATCTGATTGTTTTTAATCCTCATGCATGGGATGTTCGTCAAAATATTGAGTACGATTTAAACTGGGGAACAATGCATAAGACCTCACGTGTTGATGATGAACTGGGGAATCCCCTTCCTCATCAATGGACCCTTGGATCGTCACAGGCAGGAAGCCGGAGAAAACTGATCATCAACACAACTATCCCAGCCATGGGTTACAGGCAATTAAGACTTTGGGATGGCGGGGATTATAATCATAAGAACACCGCATCAGCAAAAGAAAAAACCCTTGAAAATGAGTTTGTCACCGTACGTTTTAATTCCAACGGAACATTTGGCATGTTCGACAAGGAGAGCGGTAAAGAGGTATTTTCGGGTGGCGAAAGTGGTGGTAAAGCGGTGGTAATTAACGACACAAGCGATACCTGGAGCCATGATATCAAGACGTTTGCCGATGAGATTGGTTCATTTGGAAACGCCACCATTAAAATACTTGAGAATGGACCGTTAAGAGCGACCATTCGCGTAATTACTTTCTTTAATCTTTCAAATCTCACCATTGACTGGACCCTTTACGCTGGTTCGCGAAACCTGGAGGCAAAGGTGACCCTTGACTGGCACGAACATCTCAAAATGGTGAAGTTCTCATTCCCTGTAAATGTTGAATCGCCAACTTCAACCTATGAAACGCCATACGGGTTTATCGAAAGGGTGACCAATGGTGAAGAAGAACCGGGTCAGCGTTGGATTGATGTGAGCGGAACAAGGAGCGGAGCTCCATTCGGACTTACCGTTTTCAATGATGCCAAATATGGTTACAGCGTAAATGGGAATGATCTCCGGATCTCCGTGGCCCGTTCGGCCGTTTATGCACATCATAACCCAAAGGTGCTCGATTTGAAGGAGGAATACTACTGGATGGATCAGGGAATTCAGACCATGCGAATGTTACTCGTTCCTCACAGCGAAAGCTGGAAGAAAAGCAACATCGTAAGGATGGCCGAAGAGTTCATGACTCCTGCAGGACACGCTTACCAGGGGATACATGGCGGGAAGTTGCCTAAATCGGGCTCATTCCTCTCTGTTGATGTTCCCAATGTGATCGTTTCTTCAATTAAACAGTCAGAAAAAGGGGAAGATATGATTATTCGCTGCGTTGAAAGTACAGGAACACAAACCACTGCAACACTCGATCTGAAGTTTGCCCATCTCAAATGGAGTGGTAATTTCCGCCCCTCCGAAATAAAAACACTGCGGATCAGCAAAGGTGGAGTAATTAAGGAGGTCAACCTTCTGGAGGAATAGGAATAAAACTGTAATTCATTATAATTCAAATTAATATAACTAAAAATTAAATTATGAGTAGTTCAAAGGTTCAGATGAATAAGTTACTTCCGGTAATGTTGTCTTTTGTGATCATGGGATTTGTCGATATTATCGGAACAGCAACAAATCATATCCAGGAAGACTTTCACAAGAATGATTTTATTGTACAGTTTCTTCCAATGATGGTGCTGCTTTGGTTTTTTATACTTGGAGTACCCGCAGGTATAATTCAGGATAAGATAGGTAAGCGAAATATGCTCAATATTGGTATGGTATTGCAAGCTATTGGATTGGGCCTCCCTTTTGTTAATTACTCTTTTGAGATGATGTTTGCCTCCTTTATACTCCTCGGTATCGGAAACACGATCATTCAGGTTTCTGCTAATCCGCTGTTACAGGATGTTTCCCCTTCTGACAAATTGGCTAGCTATATGAGCACTTCACAGTTTGTAAAGGCAATAGTCTCGACTGTTGGACCTATTATTGCTTCTTTCATGGCTACACAATTTGGCGACTGGAAACTGGTATTCGCAGTTTATGGGATCACCTCCTTGCTTGGCGCATTATGGCTCTCAATGACACCTATTGTAGAATCGAAACCAGAACGTAAACCGGCATCATTTTCCTCGTGCCTTGGATTGCTTAAAAACAGTTTTGTCGCTTTAATGGCATTATCCATCTTCCTGATTGTTGGTTCTGAGGTTGCAATCAATACAAATATAGCCAAGGTGTTGATGGCAAAATACGGGATCACGCTGGAGGTAGCTGCCTATGGAATCAGTCTCTTTTTTGTCGGTGAAACAATTTCCCGATTCCTTGGAGCAATCATCTTGAACTGGATTAAACCACGCCTCTTCCTTTTTCTGATCTCCATTTTATCTCTTATTGGTGTATTGGGAGTTTTTCTGGCTCCAAGTAACACAGTTGCTTTTGCAGCAATAGTAATTATTGGATTAGGAGTTGGAAATATGTTTCCGATTATTTTCTCCCTTGCACTGGCCAAAATGCCTGAACGATCCAATGAAATCTCCGGATTGCTGATAATGGCTGTTTCGGGTGGTGCATTTATTCCACTGGTGATGGGATATGTAAGTACTGCATTTGGACCACTGGTCAGTATTTTTGTTGTGGGTGGTTGTATGCTTTACATCCTCTGGGTATCTTTCTTCGTTAGAAAGAACCAGGCTGCTGCATAATTATTTATTTAATCAGCCGGTGACTGTTCAGGTCCTGAGCAGTCATCAGCTGACTTCACCACAAACGAAATTTCAATCTGTTCGTTGAAATATCCCGGAGGGATAAATGTGTATAGAAAGACCTTCCGTGTGTTACAAGTTCGACTTAGCGGAGTCGAATATTCAACCTTCAACAGGTTTTCCATATACATATGACCTCTTTGAGGTTGTGGGAAAACTATATGAATTTTTCAGAAAAATCAATGTACAAGCTTACTCAATTATAACATCAAATAACAACGCGAAGTCCATGAAAAAAAAATTGTTTTCATTCATTTTATTAGGTTTAATTGCTGGTTATGCCTATGGGCAACAGAGGTTACCATCCAAAGGTGAGATACCAATTCTTGCATGGTATAGTATTCCCGCTAATGAAACAACAGTCGAACGTTACCAGGAGATGAAGGAAGCCGGAATAACCTATCAGTTTAACGGTTTTCCTAATGCGGATGCGATGCAGAAAGCACTGGATGTAGCCGAAAAAGTTGGGATTAAAATGGTTGTTTCATGTCCTGAACTTAAAACCGATCCGGAGAAAACGGTCAGGCGATTTATGAACCATCCCGCAGTAGTGGGTTATCACCTCCAGGACGAACCTTCGATGCCTCAGCTCAAAGGTTTGGGTGAGTGGGGCCGGCAGATTCGGTCGATCGACAAAAAACATTTTTGCTATGTGAACCTGTTTCCCAACCATGCCGATTCAACTCAGTTGGGGACTAAAGATTATATGGAATATGTGAGGGAATACATTAAACAGTTACCTGTGCAATTTATCTCCTTCGACTATTATCCAATTATGAAGGATCGTATTTCCAAGACCTGGTATCAGAACCTCGAACAGGTTGCAGGCGAAGCAACAAAGGCAGGATTACCTTTCTGGGCTTTTGCACTTACGACAAACTACGACGAAAATCATGTGACACCTCAAACGCTGGCTGCTATGAGGCTTCAGGTATACAGTGATTTGGCTTACGGCGCGCAGGGAATTCAATACTTCACCTATTGGTCGGCAACTTCGGTTAATGCCCCATCTGGAGAAGACCAGCGCGGCGCACCCATTAGTGCCGCGGGTAAGCGAAGTGTCGTTTACGATCGTGTTAAGCTGATGAGCCAGGAGATCAAAAACCTGTCAGGTGTTTTTCTTGGATCAAAAGTGGTCTCTGTCCGACATACCGGTAAAGGGATGATTCCAGGTGGGACTATTCGCCTTACTACATTACCAAAGGCAATAAAGGTACTCAACACCAATGATGCTCCGGCACTTGTTTCTGTTTTGGAAAATGGGGAAAACACCTTTATGGTAGTTGTCAATAAAGATTTTCTTAATAGTATCAATGTGACGGTTTATGGGGATGAAACCGTGAAAAAAGTGTTGAAAGACGGAACAATTGTTCCCGCCAGCGCTTACGAAAGCACCCTGGAACTCGATCCGGGTGATGCCGAAATTTTTATGTTTCCAACGAAATCAATATAATCAGATGAAGATGAGCATGCAAATCAGTTTTGGAACCCTGGCATTTATCATACTGTTCACATTTACCGGATTATCGGGAGTAGGGTCTGTACCGGTTGATTATGCCGGCTATGTGAATCCAATGATCGGGACCAATGATCACGGACACACCTTTCCCGGGGCAGCTTTACCCGGAGGGATGGTACAATTGGGCCCCGATACCGATACTAAAGGATGGGACTGGTGTTCAGGTTACCATTACAGCGACAGCTCCGTCATGGGATTTAGTCATTTACACCGAAGTGGAATGGGCGCCGGCGACTGGGGCGATATTCTACTGATGCCTACAACAGGAGCTCTTAAAGTTGAACCCGGCGCAAAAGATAAGCCCGGAGAGGGGTACCGGTCACGGTTTTCACACACCGAAGAGGAAGCTTCTCCCGGATATTATGCAGTTACCTTAAAAGATTATGGGATCAAAGCCCAGCTAACTGTTACAGAAAGAGCAGGTTTTCACAAATATACATTTCCAAAGTCTGAAGCCTCCCATATCCTTATTGATATGTTCCACGGCGTTCGTGATAATTGCACCGATGCACAGGTTAAGATTGTTAACAATACCGAAATAGAAGGGCACAGAGCTTCTACAGGATTTGTGAAGAATAAAAACGTATATTTCTGCGCAAAATTCAGCAAACCATTTATTTCATTCGGCACCTGGGAGAAAAAGAGCATTAAAGCTGGTTCGCGTGTAGCTTCAGGTGCCCAGGCAGGCGCCTATGTCGATTATCGTACCTCTGACAACGAATCAATTGAGGTAAAAGTTGGAATCTCCTACACCAGTATTGCACAGGCACGTCTCAATCTCGACACCGAAATTCCTCAATGGAATTTTGAGCAGGTTAAAGAGGCTGCAAAGGCTAAATGGAATAAGGCTTTGGCTAAGATAGAAATTGAATTAGACAAAGGGAATAACGCAAATCCTGCTAAAGAGAAATTCGAAACTTTCTATACCGCGCTCTATCATTCCCTCCTTTTCCCGGCTACTTTCAGCGACGTGGATGGGAAATATATGGGGTTGGACAACGAAGTTCACACATCAAAAGATTTTACCTATCGGAGCGATTTCTCACTTTGGGATACCTTCAGGGCAGAGATGCCTTTGTTGACACTCATAGCTCCGGACAGGAGCAACGATGCAATCAACACCATGATCGCTCAATATGAGCAGGGAGGTTGGCTCCCTACTCCACAACAGTTTGGAAACAGTTATACCAATGATATGATAGGTGATCATCCGGTTGTCGTTTTTCTTGATGCCTACCGCAAAGGGATCCGGAAATTTGATCTGCAAAAGGCTTACCAGGCTGTACGGAAAAACGCCATGGAAACACCCCCAGCCGATCACCGTTCCAGAGGTCGGATCGGATTGGAGTACTACCTTAAACTGGGATATGTGCCCTACGACAAGATCCGTGAATCGGTTTCCAGAACACTGGAATATGCTTTCAACGACTGGTGTGTAGCCCAGCTGGCTAAAGAGGCTGGAAAGATGGATGATTACGAACTGTTTATGAAAAGAGCCTCCAATTACAAAAATGTGATGGATCTCTCCACCGGATTTGCACGTCCGAAAGACAGTAATGGTAAATGGCTTAGTCCGTTTGATCCCAAATTTGTCGGACAAGGTAAGGACCGTCATTATACCGAGGCAAATGCATGGCAATATACCTTGTTTGTACCTCATGATGTGAATGGGGTAATTAACCTTTCAGGTGGACGGTCAAATTTTGTGGCGAAACTGGATACCCTTTTTACCACCAGCTCCGAAATTAAAAGTACAGTTTCCGACATAACCGGTTTGATAGGACAATATGCACATGGCAATGAGCCAGGTCATCACACAGTGTACCTCTATAATTATGCTGGCGTTCCGTGGAAAACCCAGTACATGGCCCGAAGGGTAATGGATGAGCTTTACACCTCAGGTCCTGCCGGATTGTGCGGGAATGAGGATATGGGGCAGATGTCGGCCTGGTATGTGCTTAGTTCCATGGGCTTTTACCCGGTTGCACCAGGTCAGAATGTCTATTCTATTGGAAGTCCGGAATTCAGGAAGGTGACCATTCAACTCGATAAATCCTTCGGTAATGCCGGGAAGTTCATTATCGAAACAAAAAACAACTCCAAAGAGAACAAATATATTCAGTCTGCCACTTTAAACGGCAAACCATTAAACAAACCATGGTTCGACCATGCCGATATCAAAAATGGAGGAACACTGAGCTTCGTGATGGGGCCTGAACCGAATAAGAATTGGGGTAGCGCAGTTGATGCAGTCCCGCCATCAATGACGAAGTGATCAATATTTGCCCCATCGGGGCGAAAGATTGGTAGCCCGGGGCAAGGGACGAAGGAGTACCACCCCGGGAAAAGAAAATGGAGAATCAAACTGTCCGCAATGATTGGTCAAAAAATGCTGCCAGATGTTTCGGACGAAAGGGTGTGAATCTCCAAAGTGTTATTTTAAAGGAGTTTAAATGGCGTTAATCGAAGTTTTAATTGCCAAAACCCAGGAGGGATTAAATGTTATAGAAATAGTTTCGACGCAGGCAATAAGTGACTCCGGTTGGAGTCACAAGTAAGATTTTTCCTTCGCCTTCTATAAACATGCGGCTTCTCCCAGATCATAAAAATTTAGTATTGATTTTGCAACACCCGGTTTGCCGGATAACATTGAACTCAGAATGAGAAATATTTTACTGCTTGGATACTTAATTCTATTCTTCCATAATGCAGTTAGTGCCCAGGAAAGACTAACATCAGACAAGCCCCTTCCAATCATGGCCTGGGCAGGGATCCCTGAATCGGAAACCAATCTGGAGCGCTTCATGGAACTTAAGGAGATGGGAATTAACATCAACCTTTCCAATTATCCGACGGCTGATGCAATGCAAAAAGCACTGGATCTGGCGCAAACTGCAGGAATCAAAATGGTTACCTCGTGCCCCGAATTGAAGAGCGATCCTGAAAAAACGGTAAGGCGGTTTATCAACCATCCTGCCCTTGCCGGATATTTCCTAAGGGATGAGCCTGTCCGCAAAGACTTTGCAGAGTTGGGTGACTGGGCAAAAAAAATTGAGGCCATCGATAAAAATCATTTCTGCTTTGTGAATCTGATCGCAAGCATTAATACGACAAAAACAGATGCGCTGGGAACGTCAACCTATGCCGAATATGTGAATACCTTTGCATCGGAGGTTCCCTCTCAACTGCTCTCCTTCGATTTTTATCCCATCCTCACCGAAGGAATTCATGAAAGCTGGTATGCAGGTCTTGAGGTGTTTTCTGCTGAAGCAAAGAAACTCGGTAAACCATTCTGGGCTTTCGGCCTGGCCAGTTCCTATAACGAATTGCATCCAATTCCCACATTGCCGGCACTTCGGCTTCAACTTTACAGTGATCTGGCTTATGGAGCCCAGGGGCTGGAGTTTTGGGCTTACTGGATGTCGCAGGGTTTGCGTTGCGCCCCGATCGGGCTGGACGGCAAACGGACCATCGTTTACGACCGGATCAAAACAGTAAATAATGAGATACAGAATCTGGCAGGAGTCTTTGTCGGAGCAAAAGTGGTCTCTGTAAAACATACGGGTGTTGTGATTCCTAAGGGGACTTCACAATTAACTTCACTACCCTCTGCCATCAAAGTTTTCGAGACGGAAGGTACAGGTGCACTCGTATCTATATTGGAAAATGGTCCGAATAGCTTCTTTGTGGTGCTAAACCGTGATCTGAATAAAAGTATGCCAATTACAATTATGGGGGATTCATCCCTGAAAAAGGTGCTAAAGGATGGTTCGATACTGAAGGCGTCAACCTATGCGAATACCAGTGAAATTGAGCCGGGAGATGTTGCAATTTATATGTTTCCTACCAAAAAATAGAAAGAAATGAAGAACATAATATTACTTGGCATTCTTGTTATTTCAGTCCTGGGTCAGGCAATGTCACAGGAAAAGTTAAAACCAGCCGGTACAATACCTGTGATGTCGTGGGGGGGAATAGCACAGACAGAAATTTCTGTCGAAAGCTATAAAAAGCTGAAGGATGTTGGCGTCAATATCGACATCGCTTTCTTTTCGAACCCTGAAGCGATTGCCTCAGCCCTCGATGCGGCAGGGAAGGCGGGCGTAAAGCTGATGATCACTTGCCCGGAACTTAAAACCGATCCTGAGAAAGTTGCCAGCCGGTTCAAAAATCATCCTGCACTCGAAGGTTATTTTCTTTCCGATGAGCCTTATAAAGTGCAGTTCCAGGAGCTGGCCGACTGGCAAAAGCGAATTAAAAGTGCTGATTCAAAGCACTATTGTTTTGTAAATCTTCTCCCGGATATTAATTCAAACCGGAGTAAATTCGGAACAAAAGATTATAAAGAATACATTGACACCTTTGATAGGATGTTTCCTGCACCTTATATCTCGTTTGATTTTTACCCTGTTGTCGATGGTGGATTGCATCCAAGATGGTTTGAAAATCTGGAGTTTTTTGCCAATAAATATCAGGCCGAAGGGAGACCATTCTGGGCATTTGCCCTGACCACCTCTTATCTGGCCTACTCAGATGATGCCGTTCAACCCTCTTTAAATGATTTTTACCAGTTATACAGTGTTTATAAACCTGAAAAAACCTTTGTACACGATATCCCAACCCTCTCTTCATTAAGGTTGCAAATATATGCCAACCTTGCCTATGGCGCCCAGGGTGTTGAATATTGGAGCTTCAGGGGCTTTGGTTCACCACTCGATGCGCAAGGTAAACGGACGGTGATTTACGACCGGTTGCAGAAGGTGAGCAACGAGATACAGCAACTCTCGGGGGTGTTTTTAGGGGCGAAGGTCGTTTCAGTTGCTCACACTGGATTAAATATTCCAAATGAGACAAAACGATTCGTCCAGCTTCCTGCTCCGATAAACCTTCTCGAAACAATTGGGGAAGGGGCTGTAGTTTCTGTTCTTGAAAACGGTAAAAATACCTTTTTGGTAATTGTAAACAGAGACTTTAAGAATGCCATGAAATTGATTATTTCAACCGATGATTCGGTAAAAAAGGTGCTTAAAGACGGAACACTAATTCCTGCAACCGATTATGCAAACGCAACGGAAGTGGATCCGGGAGATGCGGCGATTTATATGTTTCCCACTGGAGCTAAGAGTGCAAAGTGAAGAATGAAAGGTGCAAAAAGAAAAGTATAAAGTGTTAACCTTGAAAGGGTTCGTTAAAATAGCCGTAGGTGAAACCCACGGAAGCAGAAAATCGCAATAGTCGAACACTGAAGGGGTTGAACATTAAATATAAAATATTGATTTAAGGTAAAATAAAAACAAAAATTAAATGAAAAAGGAACAACTTCTAAAAATTCTGCAGGATATAAGTGCGGTGAAAATTGCCGTGATTGGTGATTTCTGTCTCGATGCCTATTGGTTTATCGATGAAGCGATGAGTGAAATTTCGGTCGAAACCAACCAGGCGACCCGTCCAGTAAGGACGCAAAAATATTCGCTCGGTGGTGCAGGTAATGTGACCAATAATCTCGCAGCCATGAAAATCAGGGATATTCGCGCTTTTGGAGTGATTGGGACTGATCCATTCGGGGCCGAAATGGTCCGGGTAATGAAAGCGACCGGAATCGATCCCCGAAACCTGCTGATCCAGGAGGAGGAGTGGTACACGCATGCCTATGCGAAACCCTATATCGATGATAAAGAGTTGAACCGCGTTGACTTTGGTAACTATAACAAGTTGTCAATTGATACGGCTGACCGTTTGATTGCCAATCTGATTAAAGAGATACCAGAGGTCGACATTGTGGTTATCAACCAGCAGGTTCCTTCAGGCATTCATATCGACTATTTTAAGAAACGACTGGTTGAGGTAATTGCCCAATTCCCTCAAAAGAGGTTTATTGTCGATAGCCGAAACTTCAACGATTATTACACAGGCGCCATCCGGAAAATGAATGATACGGAAGCCGCCAGATTATGTGGTATGGACAAAAAACCCGATGAGGTAGTCCTTTACTCAGAAATCGTCTCATCAGCCAATGAGCTTTACAAACGTTACCAAAAACCACTCTTTATCACCCGGGGAAGCAAAGGCTCGCTGACCATTGATGAAAACGGAATTTCCGAAATCCCGGGATTGATGATTCTGTCGAAAGTAGATACAGTTGGGGCAGGTGACAGTTATCTTGCCGGTGCAGCATCTTCGCTGGCTGCCGGTTATTCGATGAACATTGCTGCTCAGGTTGGATCATTTGTGGCGGGCGTAACTGTTCAGAAACTGTTCCAGTGTGGTACGGCAACTCCTGAGGAGATTCTCGCTATTGGGGTTGATCCTGATTTTATTTATGCTTCAGAACTTGCCGAAGATATGCGACATGCCAAATACCTTCCCGGTACGGAAATCGAAATTGTCAATAAGTGGGAACATGAACCACAGATCGAACATGCGATTTTTGACCATGACGGAACCATCTCCACGCTCCGCGAAGGGTGGGAACTGATCATGGGCCCGATGATGATCAAAGCCATCCTGGGCGATAAATATCTTGATGCAGATGAGTCATTATATCAGAAAGTTAAAGAGCGTTCCGATGAGTTTATCGACAAAACTACAGGCATCCAGACGCTGGTTCAGATGAAAGGACTCATTGAGCTGATCCGCGAATTTGGATGTGTTCCTGAAGATAAAATTCTGGACGAATTTGGCTACAAACAGATTTACAACGACGAGTTGCTGATCATGGTCAAACAACGTGAAGAGAAATATGCAAAAGGTGAACTCTCTCTCGAAGATTTTACCCTTAAAAATGCAGTGCCATCCCTTGAGAAACTTCATGCAGCCGGGGTCAAACTTTACCTTGCAAGTGGTACCGACGAAGCTGATGTAAAGAGCGAGGCAAAAGGTTTGGGTTATGATCACCTCTTCGAAGGTCGTATTTATGGGGCAGTTGGCGATATTACCAAAGAGGCCAAGAAGATCGTTCTTGATCGCATTCTCGATGCGATCGGTGAATCTGCTTTGGGTAAGGTGGCCACTTTTGGTGACGGACCGGTTGAGATGCGCGAAACCAACAAACGGGGAGGAATCTCCATCGGAGTCGCAAGCAACGAACTGCGCCGCTATGGGTTGAACGAAAGCAAACGTACGCGACTGATCAAAGCAGGAGCCGATGTGATCATTCCCGATTTTTCTCAATTACCACAGTTGCTTAATTTGTTAAATATTAAATCATAAGATATGCCTTACCCAAAATTGGACCGGGACCGGCTCTCCATTAAGAAATTAGTCGACCGGAAAAACAAGGTTTATATTGAAAGGGATCATGTCCCGGTTACCCAGAAACCTATGCACCTCTCAGAATTAGGAAAGCATCTGATTGGAAAAACTGCCGATCGGATCAGGTTGGCGAGGAATGGGGAACGGTCACGGATGCTTACTTTCGGCGCGCACACCATTAAAAATGGGATGGCGCCTACACTGATCGCATTGATGGAGGAGGGCTGGGTGACCCATCTCTCCACAAATGGTGCTGGAATAATACACGACTGGGAGTTCGCTTTTCAGGGGAAGTCGAGCGAGGATGTTCGAGAGAATGTCGAACTTGGTCAGTTTGGAATATGGGACCACACGGGATTCAATATTAACCTTGCCCTCATTGTTGGAGCTTACGAAGGGTTGGGTTACGGCGAATCGGTAGGAAAAATGATCTCCCTTGAAGGTTTGACGATCCCTGAAATTTCATCTCTTCAGGATGAGGTGGTCAGCAATATTAAAACCAATCCGGATCATGCTGCTGCTGCTGCCGATCTGGCAGGTGTTATTCAGAAGTTCGGTCTTAAACCAGGATTTATGTCTATCCCTCACCCGTTTAAGCAGTATTCTGTACAGGCAAGGGCTTTTGAATTGGGAATCCCATTTACCGGACACCCCATGTTTGGCCATGATATCATTTACAACCACCCAATGAATCTCGGGGCGGCAATTGGGCGGGTTGCCCAGAATGACTTCCTCTCTTTCGCAAAGAGTGTCAGTAACCTCGATTATGGCGTCTATATGTCGATAGGATCGGCAGTGATGTCACCCATGATCTTTGAAAAAGCGTTGTCGATGTCTCAAAACCTGATTATGCAGGAAAACGGACACATCGATCATCACTACATGTTGATTGTGGACCTTGCAAAATCGGACTGGGACTGGAACAAGGATGGCGAACCCCCTATGGATAATCCTGCTTATTACCTCCGTTACTGCAAAACTTTCAACCGTATGGGTGGCGAGATGCATTACCTTACCGCTGATAACCGCGATTTTCTGCTGGCGATCTATCAGAATCTGACAACGAAATAAGAAATGACTACAAATCTCAAATGATAACTTTCTAAAACTAAAAAAATGCCACAAAACAAAAGACTTACCCGGCGCGATTTTTTAGGTTCTACCTCTCTGGCAGTTGCCGGATTGACCATTGTTCCATCCAATACAATTGCAGGTTTGGGACATAAAGCGCCAAGCGACAAATTAAATATCGCAGGGGTCGGAATCGGAGGAATGGGTTTTGGTAACCTTAAAGGGATGAGTACCGAAAACATTGTTGCCCTGTGCGATGTCGATTGGGATCACAGCAAGCGTTGTTTTGACTATTTTCCGGGTGCTAAAAAATATTGGGACTGGCGGAAAATGTATGATGAGATGGACAAATCCATTGATGCAGTTTTAGTTGCAACTGCCGATCATAACCATGCCATCGTTGCTGCTCATGCGATGACACTCAACAAGCACGTGTATGTTCAAAAGCCGCTTACCCACTCAGTTTACGAGTCAAGACTTTTAACAAAGCTCGCTGTAAAACATAAAGTAGCTACTTCAATGGGGAACCAGGGATCTTCGGGCGAAGGTGTCCGCTTGATTCAGGAGTGGCTGTGGAACAACGAAATCGGAGAAGTAACGAAAGTGGAGGCATTTACCGACCGTCCGTTATGGCCCCAGGGATTAGCAGCACCCAAAGAGGGGATGAAGGTTCCCGAGACAATGAACTGGGACCTGTTCATCGGTCCGGCAAAACCACGTCCTTATCACAGGATGTACACGCCCTGGAGTTTCCGCGGATGGTGGGACTTCGGAACTGGTGCATTGGGAGATATGGCATGTCACCTGCTTCATCCCGTCTTTATGGGTCTTAAACTGGGTTACCCAACCAAAGTTCAGGGAGCTTCAACCCTTTTGATGACTGACTCTGCGCCAAACACGGAAGCTGTTCAGTTAATCTTCCCTGCCCGTCCAAAAGTGCCGGGAATCAAAATTGCGTTTCCTGAAGTTCAGGTTACCTGGATGGATGGAGGAATGAAACCAATGAAACCGTCCAACTGGCCTGAGGGAAGAAGTATGAATGACGATGGTGGCGGAGTGATTTTCCATGGAACCAAAGATAAGCTCATCTGCGGATGTTATGGTAAAGATCCATGGTTGTTGTCGGGAAGAATTCCTAAAGTTGCTAAAACAATTCCCAGGATTACAACAAGTCATGAACAGGATTGGATCAGAGCCGCCAAAGAGAGCAGCGCTAACCGCACCGAGACAGCTTCACCATTTTCGCAGGCAGGTCCGTTCAACGAGATGGTGGTAATGGGTGTTTTGGCGGTCAGGTTGCAGGAATTGGAGAAGGAGTTGCATTGGGACGGCCCGAATATGCAGTTCACCAACATCCGCGACAACGAAGAGATCAGGTTCTGCCTCGATAACGGGATGGTGATTAAGGATGGTAATCCATCTTTCCATGAAGTCTATAGTACCCCAATGAATGCCAAAAAATTTGCTGAAGAGTTGATCCGACACAACTATCGCGAGGGTTGGTCACTCCCCGAAATGCCAGTTTAACTTATAATGATCAGAAATATAGCTTTTTAACTATGAAAAGAGAAGAAGTCGTTAATTTAAAAACAGAAGCGCTCAATCACCTTACCGAAGAGCTTCTCCCATTCTGGACAAACAGGATGATTGACAAAAAGAATGGTGGATACCTTACCCATTTTGATAAGGATGGAAATGATTCGGGTGAAGATGAAAAGTCGCTGATCGCACAGACCCGCTGTTTATACACCATCTCATCTGCCCATCGTGCAGGTTATGGTGGTGGAGCATACGCCGAAATGGCAAGCCATGGTGTCGATTTTCTGATCGATAAAATGTGGGATAAGGAATATGGTGGCTTCTTTTGGATGATGGATCGCAAAGGAAATGTAAAGATTGATCAGAAAATCATCTACGGACATAGTTTTGCGATCTATTCATTGAGCGAATATACCCTTGCAACGGGTGACCAGCGGGGTATTAAATATGCAGAAAAGGTGTTTGATCTGCTTCAGAAATATTGTACCGACACCATGTATGGTGGTTACTGGGAGATGTTCCATCGCGACTGGACCCTCTGTGGACCGGGAAGTCAGGGGGGCGACCGCAAAACCCTCGATGTCCATATGCATCTGATGGAGGCCTATACTACCCTTTATGAATGTACCGGTAAGGATGTTCATCGCCGGAAATTACTTGAGGATATCGATCTGCTGATTAACCGGATCATCCATCCTGTCTTCAAAACAGGTATCCCTCAATTCTTCAAGGACTGGACCATTGCACCTCAAATCAAATTTGATATCATCTGGGGATGGGACCGCTTTTCTGAAGAGGGACAGAAAGGAAATGCGACCGACAATACCTGCTATGGACACAACGCGGAGTTTGCCCATCTGCTGATTCATGCCCTTAAAATCCTGAAGATAGATTCAAAAACATATAACGATCTGTTTAGGATCATCTTTGACCATACCGTTGATAATGGTATCGATTGGGAGTTTGGTGGAGTTTTTGTGGAAGGTCCGCATTCGGGTGGCGTTTACGATAAAGAGAAGGAGTTCTGGCAACAGGCTGAAGTATTGATTGGATTGCTCGATGGTGTCATCATTTTTGGCGATGAAAAATATTGGGAGGCTTACAAAAACGTTCATCGGTTTGTTCTCGATAAAATGGTCAACAAGGGTGTTGGGGAGTGGTATCCGTTACTCTCACGACGGGGTGAACCAATCTGGACACACATGAGTCATTCGTGGAAGATCAACTACCATACCGTCAGGGCGATGATTCAAAGTATCATTCGGTTGGACAAGATAGCTAATAAACTGGATTTAATTTAACTAACGAAAAATGAATTTAACACTAACTATTCTGGATTGGATTGTTCTGGCCTGTGTGATTACCGGAAGTTTATCTTTTGGGTTGTATATGGCCTATCGCAAAAAGGCAGGACAAAACAGTTCTAACTTCTTCCTGGGCGGAAGATCGATGAAATGGCCAATTGTTGGCGCTTCGATGTTCGCCACCAATATAGGCGCTGAACACCTTGTCGGGTTATCAGGAGACTCCTATCGTTATGGTCTTTCTGCAGGTTCTGTAGAATTGACCTGCGCAATTACACTGGGATTTGCCTGTGCGATTTTGTACCCCTATTACATTAAGAATAAAATTTTTACGATCCCCGAATTTCTCGAATTACGTTATAATCGGCGTGCCAGAACCCTGTTTTCAGGATTAATGCTGGTTATCAGCATTATGACTAAACTCGCTTTCACTCTTTTTGCCGGTGCTCTGGTACTGAACAGTATCCTGGGATGGAATGTGATGACAACCGTTTTAATCGTTGGTATGGCTGTTGCCCTGTTTACGATGTTGGGCGGGTTTACAGCTGTCGCTTATACTGATGTAATTCAGGTTGTAATTATGGTGGGAGGTACTTCGATCATGCTTTTTATCGGTCTCGATAAAGTAGGTGGATGGGATGGTCTGATGACCAAAGTTCCTAATATGATGTCAATCGCCAAACCATATGACGATCCGGTTTATCCTTTCTGGGGAATTTTGGCAACCGCTTTTTATGCCGGAATATTTTATTGGGGAATCGATCAGGTGAATGTACAACGAGGTTTGGCAGCAAAGGATATCAATCATGCAAGATGGGGAGCAATGTTTGCTACCTTACTCAAACTTTCGCCCATATTTATTTTTGCATTGCCTGGTGTTATTGCTTATGCTTTGTTTCCAGGTGAGTTGCAAGGTGAAGCGACCAAACAGACGTTTGTCCTTTTGCTGAACAAGTTACTTCCTACCGGACTAAGGGGACTTTTATTGGCTTCGCTGATGGCAGCGCTCGTTTCGTCGACAATCGCCGTATTAAATTCGGTATCCACACTTGTAGTACGCGATTTTTTACTTGAGTTCCGTCCCAATGTCCCTGAGAAGAAGCAGGTCAGGTTTGGACGTATGGTGATTCTGATGGTTGCGTTTCTGGGAATGGGGGCTGCATGGCTGGTTTATAAGAACGAAGAGGGATTATACAAGTACTTGCAGACCATATCGGCTTACCTTGTTATACCGGTTTTCCCAGCCATCTTCTTTGGTATCGTAAGTAAAAAAGTCACGCTGAAAGGGGCAGCAGCTTCAGTTGGTTTTGGTATAGTTCTTTCAACAATATTTGTGATTGACCAATTACTGCCGCCGACGACTGCCAAAGCGGTTTTTCCCGTTCTTCACTTTCCCCTTACTACCAATTTCGGTTACCGGGGACTTTGGGCTGAAATGTTAATAACCGGCTTGCTGTTTGCCGTCTCTGCATTTACACCCAAAACAGCCCCCGAGAAGCTTGAAAAAACAACAATCAATTATTCGAAAGGGGTTCCAAAATTTTCCGGGATCACCGATTGGAGGTTGCATTGGAGTATCCTTGCCGGGATTACGCTGTTTTTATATGTTTGGTTGAGTTGATGGAGTTTTTGAACCGTAAATTGAATGTATTTTTCATTTTGAACTATAACAAATTTCTAAATTTTTAATCATGAAGAAAACCGCTGTATTCGTATTCATCGTCCTGATGATTGGGTTGAATCTTATTGGAGAGGCCAAACCCAAATGGATTTCACTATTTAATGGTAAGGATTTAACCGGCTGGTTTGTACGTGGAAAGGCAACCTGGACAGTTCAGGATGGCGTTTTGGTTGGCGAGGGCGGTATGGGTCATATCTATACCGATGTCGTGTGCACCGATTTTGAAGCCAAAGGTGAATTCCGCCTCTCTGCAACAGGAAGTGCAAAAGGAAATAGCGGGTTCTATTTCCGTGCCAATCCCCCGGTTGATAATCCACAAGGTTTTCCGCGCGGTTATGAGGCGCAGATCTACAATGGTCCCGATTCCTATACGGGATGGCTGTGGAAACCAGGTACCCCTACCGGGAAAGCCACTGAGTTGCTGACCAAAGACGGGGAGTGGTTCACCTATCTGATCAAGGCAGTAGGTCCTCATATTCAATTCTGGATCAACGGAAAACCCGTAATGACCTATGATGACAGCGAGTACAAAACTGGCCATTTTGCGATTCAGGGGCACAATCCAGGAATGAAAATTGAAGCTAAAAATCTTTATTACCGCAGTCTCGGTAAGAAATAACAGAAATTTCCTTTTTTAACCACGAAGCTCACAAGGAAAGAATCACAAGGGCACTAAACAATCGTGTTCTTTGTAATATTCTTTGTTAACTTTGTGGTTATTTTTTTATATTTGGGAAGATGGTGTTTTCAGAGTCGTACCACCCTGGCCTTTTACATTTCTAACCATGACCAACCTTCTCACCCATTGCCCCATGATCATTTTATCGAATTCTCACATTGTTTATCCGGTTAATATACCATATGATTTGAATAAATAATTGGAGGTTTTTGCCCTTTAATTGATGTTATTTTGCTCAAATCAGACATTAACCCACTGAAATGAAAAATAAAATAATCCTGTTCCCATTTCTGGGTATTCTTCTTCTCTCACTATCCGGTTTCTGTGAGGGAAACACTGCAATACCAGAACAAACTAAGAATGAGAAGGGGCAGCCAATCTATTCGGATGAACCCTATTTACAGGATTTTAGTGTCAGGTATTACCTTGCGCCAGCGCACCGAACATTAAAGCTTTCAGCGATCTCGTGCAATCGCGACAGACAGATCAGGATGTGCTCCGACAGCGGAATTTTCGTCCCCGATAACGGGACCCTTTTCTATCCGGGTAAACTGTGCCGCGATATCTCCTACCCTCCGCTTCTTACTAAAAAGATTCGAACTATAGGCACTTACCGGAACCAGACGGTCTACCTGGATGATAAACAACTTTTAAGCAATGCTTGGGCCGGTAAAATTCAGATCGACCACTACCTTCCAAATGCCACCCTTTTTGCAGGAGGTGACGACTTTCATTTTCTGATATCAGATGGTGAACAGCTTGTGTATCTCGACCAATCAGGCGCCCGGCTTTGGACAGGTGTCATGAAAGGGGTTACCCAAATCCGTTATAATGAAAAGAAAAACAGCTTTCTGTTGATCTCACCAATTGCTGTTGCGGATTATGTTCCAGGACAACAAATCAAAACCTTATTTTCCGGATCAGGAATTACATGTGCTGCAGTTGTTGGCAACGGGGAGGACATCGTAATTGGTACAAATTCAGGTTACCTTCATTTATCCGATAAGAAGTTGATATCTAAGCTTCCATGTCCGGAGATTACCGATTTGAAAGAGATCAACGGTCAGCTATGGTTTGGATCTGCCCAGGGTGCCTTCTATCTCAATAATAAGGGGAAATACAGCTATTATACCGGCGAACGCTGGATTCCGGGAAACTGGGTCATTGCTCTTGAGGCTGGTCCTGAAAAAAGCGTCTTGGTCTTAACCGATAAAGGACTTGGACAACTTTCGTTTAAACAGATGACCCTTGAGGAGAAAGCGCTCTTTTACGAAAAACAGGTTCGTGAGAAAAATATTCGATATGGATTAAACTGCAGTTCTGTTGCGATACCGGACGGTTATTCCACAGCAAGGACAGCAAATCAGCCAAGCGATAACCTTTGGACGGGAATGTACCTGGCAGGTGAACTTTTTCGCTATAGGGTGACAGGATCTGAAGATGCAAAACAGAATGCTTACGAAGCTTTCGAAGCGATGGAACGTTTGCATACGGTAACCAACATTCCCGGACTTTTTGCGCGGAGCGTTGAGCGCGACTATATAATTGAAAACACAAAGGGGGCCGACTGGAAGAAAAAGGAACTCCTTTCGGGCAGTCCGGCGAGTCTTTGGCTGCGGGCTGCCGATCATCCCAACTGGACCTGGCGCTCAACAGCCAGCAGCGACCAAACTGTAGGGCAGATATTTGCAGTCACAGCTGTTCTGGAATTGTCGGACGATGAGGCTTGGAAATCCCGTGCTCTTAAAATGCTCGATAACCTGATGGGTTACATCGTTGAGAATGATCTCTATATCATTGATGTTGACGGGGAACCAACCATGTGGGGGAAATGGAATCCGGCTTATGTGAACCAGTTTCCGGTGAATGTAGGGGACCGAAAGATCAATTCTTCCAATATTGTTGCTTTTCTTCAAACTGCATATCACTTTACCGGAAAGGAGATCTATAAAACAAAGGCAAATGAAGTGATGACCAAATATGGCTACCTCGAAAACCTGATGCGTCCCTTTTCACAGATAGGTCCTGTTGGGATAGATGAACTGAGTAAAGCACTATCGCACGAATGGAACCACTCAGATGACGAGATGTACTTTTTGGCATACTGGGGACTATTTCCCTATGCCCTGAATGACAGTTTGAAAACAAAATATCGGGAAGCCATCAGGGATCACTGGGAGATTGAACGTCCCGAGGGGAACGCTCTATGGAATTTTACCTATGCAATGACAGGCGCCATGGAATTTGATCTTGGACCATCCATTGATTTTCTGAAAGAATATCCTTTGGATATGCGGACGTGGGGGATTTATAATTCCCAAAGAAAGGACATTGAGAAACTTCCCGTTAATTTCAGGGGACAGACCACCAAAGAGCGGTTACCCCTAAACGAAATCCCGATCTATCGCCACAACGGACAAATCTTTAATCTTGATTCGACCGGCGATGGCGGTTCACTGGTCAGTGCTGGCGACACCTGGTTATTGCCTTACTGGATGGGGCGGTACCTGGGAATTATCTCTGCTCCGGTGAGGTAATAGTGTAATTTGAAAATGTGATAATTCGATAATTGGTCAAAATTTCCGGATTGCTCAATTGCATCGAATGTCAGGTTAAAAACACGGAAGGGGGTTTCATCCGAATTGAAAATCAGTTGTTCAATGCGCCACAAATTGGAACCTCATAAAATGTACTAAAGATTTAAATTTTGACATACGAATCAACTTAAGAATATCAATACACATGAAAAAGTCCTTTTTACTCCTTATTCTTTTCATTTTTACCAATATCCTGTCAAAGGCACAGGAAAAATATGCCATCGGAATGTTCCATTTTAATCTTCAGTATGTTGCCGGAGATTACAAGATTGAAAGCAAGATTATTAAGAATTCTGTTTATCCCGTACTTCAATTCTTTGAAAAAAATCCTCAGTACAAATCAGATATCGAGATTCAGGGTTATGCCATCGAAACCCTTGCAGATGAACATCCCGAAGTTTTGGCCCTTCTTAAAAAACTGGTGAATAAGGGTCAGATTGAGTTGGTCATAGCCCATTATTCCGATCAGTTTTTTATTGGATATCCGGCAATAGATCTTCAAAAATCGATTGAGATATCCGATCAGATACTGGCCGATCACGGAATAAAGCGGTCACGCGTTTTCTTCGGCCAGGAGATTCAATGGACACCAGCCTATGCAAGCGTCCTGAAAGATAAATACGATCTGGTGGTGACCAGTTCTGATCCGCACAGTCATTACAGGGGTAAAACCCTTCCTCTGGTGAATGTAATCTATGGGAATGATCACATCCTCGGATTAATTGGCGCCGGGGAGAAGCAATTAAACGGACTGAATTGGGAGTTTTCATTCCTCGATGATGGCGAAGTGTTTAATACACTCGATTATAACAGCGATTTTAACATTGTACCAGAGCAGGAGAAGAAAAGCATCGACAATTTTAAAAGATTGCAGAAAGAGGGGTATAAATTCGTCACAATGACTGAACTGGCCGGAAAAATCAAAGCTTCAAAGGGGTATCAGATACCCGATTATGAATTTGTTCCGGAGGGAACCTGGAATATGTCGGTTTGCGGACCATTTATGTGGATGGGTAGGCAGCGGACAGGTGTAGAGAAGGACGGACTCACGCGGGCATTGTCTTATAAGATGAGAGGTGTCATTCTGATGGCAGAACGGCTGGTCGATTATGCTGCGGCCAAAGGGATGGATGTTGCTAAATTGAGGAAAATGATACTGGAGGCCTGGAAACACCTGCTCCTTTCGGAAGTTTCAGATTCAAGTGGTTGGTCACCTTTGTTGGTCGAAGTTCAATATACAGATAACGAGGTTGCCAATGCTGAACTGATGATTGGTGAAGTGATGAAATCGTTGAAGTCGCTTCTCCCTATGGATGAAAGGAATTACCTGGTCGATACAAAAAGCGGAAAGGTAGCGTTAACCACAGGTACAAATGGTGACAATTCCACCGTGGGAGTGCTCCCTATCCCCTTTGCCGTCAGGGCGGAGAAATCGGTCAGTACCATTAAGAAAATCAATGAAAAACTTTATCGCATCGATATTAAAGGGGAGCGTCCTGCCGATGGCGCGGTAGAGATTATTTTTGATACTCCGGCCAAAGGACTTTATTATTCAGCCGGATCGGGTGAAGAGATCGCCGTTGAAATACCGGTCGACCTGAAAAATAATCCTGCATTTACGCTGTCGAACGGTTTTATCTACCTGAACAACGGATTTAGTCTGATCAAGGATTGTTCTGTGGAACATATTGCTGCAACCTGGAAAATGAAGGAGCAGAAGCTAGTATTCAGAGAGGAGCTGAATAAGAATAATCCGGAAATGAACATGCGGTTCTATATTTTAAAAGGAGATGTAAATGATGGTTTGGAATTGGCAAATAAGCTAAATACCTGGCCATCGTATCATGTTTTCTTTTCAAAAACCGGGATCAGTTATACTAAAGTGATGCCGGAGTCGATGTGATTTTTTTTAAATGAACCATGTAATAGTCCGGTAAATTATAGAGTTGGGTATAGTTCCATTTCAAAAATGATTCATACCTGAAGGGATTAAATATGAAGTGTGCCGGGCATGTTGTTGACCTAAAAGGTGCAAGTCCTGACGGAGCCGGATAACCGGAATCCGCTAGCCGAAAGCAAAGGTGTCCATGGTGAGGAGGAATCAGAAGGCACCCAAGGCAAAAGTTTGACAAGACGAACAGAAACCTGATAGAAGGCCTGTTTCCTGGGGTAATTGAACTTCGAGTCAAGAATCCAGATAGTTATGCGGAAGGGAAGAGATCAGACTTGTCAAACGGAAAGGTCAACAGCTTACCCCGGGAGGTCTTTATGGAAACTCCGTTAGGAGTTTTCCATAAAGAACCCCCGGTGGAAACCGGGCGCAGGACAGCATGATAATCCCAAAACAGAAACCCTGTCGGGGTTTCCCTAAACGATAAATATTCTGAAAGTTTCAGACATAGACGGTACACATCATTTTTGCTGGGAGAACAGGGAGTGGAGGTTGATAAGCGATATATTTTTGGACTATGGGCAACTCTTACAGCGTTAGTATAGTTTGGATTGCTCCGTTGGATCCCTCGGTTTGCACCGGGGGTTATTTACAGGGAACTCTTACAGAGTTAATATTACACTTCCTTCCGGACAGCGGCGTGAGCCGCTTCCTACCCGATTGACCCCAGGTGAAGATTGCTAAACCGGGGGTAGGTAGATAAAACTTACAATTGACCCCAAGTGGATTGAACGACTTCAAAGGTTTGAATTTGGAGTTTTATTAAAATAGAAGATTGCAAATAGATAATTATAAACTCATGATTAGATTTTTAAATGTCAGGGTATTGGCGACTATTTTTTGTGTTTTCATAACTTCCTTCCTCTTTGCGAAGGAAAATAACATCCTCTCTTACGGTGCTCAATCAGACACTACGATTCTTAGCACAAAGGCGATTCAGGCGGCAATCGATGATTGTAACCGAAACGGAGGAGGAAAGGTCATTATACCCGCAGGGAATTACCTGACAGGAACACTCTATTTCAAAAGTTATGTAACCCTTCATCTTGAGAGGGGAGCCTTTTTGTATGGAAGCACCCATTTGTCCGATTATCCTGAGAATCTACCCCATTATACCTTTTACAGGAAAGGGGAGGTGAAACGGGCCCTGATCTATGCTGAGAAGTGTTCCGATATTGCACTTGAGGGAGAGGGGATGATTAACGGGCAGGGAGGTGCTTTTACTGTCCCCAAAGGTTCGAAACTTGACTCCTATTCTGTGAGGCCATACCTAATCTGGATGATCGAGTGCAGCAATGTCAGAACCGATGGGATTAAGCTGAGAAATTCAGCTTTATGGATGCAGCACTACCTGGCTTGCGACCACCTCTATATTCATAATATTGATGTTTTTAACCATTGTAACAAAAACAACGATATGATCGATCTGGATGGTTGTCATGAGGTAAGGATCTCGGATTGTGTGGGAGACTCGGATGATGATGGGATTACCCTGAAAAGCACCTCTGCTAGAGCCAATGAGAATATTGTCATCACTAATTGTCTGCTTAGCAGCCACTGTAATGCGCTGAAAATGGGGACAGAGTCGAATGGTGGATTTAAAAATGTGGTAGTCTCCAACCTCATAATCAGACCCTCAGTGGTATCTGACAAATCCATTGGCGGCTCTCCTCACGGACACACCGGAATTGCACTCGAACTGGTGGATGGGGGAATTCTGGATGGTGTGGTTATCTCAAATATCCATATTGATGGTCCCGATTGCCCGATTTTTATCCGATTGGGAAACCGGGCCCGTCCATGGATTGAAGGTCAGAAAATTGACAAGGTCGGAGTGCTTCAAAATATTTTGATCAGTAATATCATTGCCACCAACGCTAGAAAGATGGGTTGTTCAATCACAGGAATTCCGGGTAATCCGGTACAGAACATCACCCTAAAAGATATCAGCATTGAATTTGACGGGGGCGGAACCATTGCTGATTTCAAAAGGGAGATTCCCGAAGTGGAAAAAGCCTACCCTGAGGCAGATATGTTTGGTGTCCTGCCATCATACGGTTTTTTTATCAGGCACGCTCAGAATATCCGTTTTAGCGGCATTGAGCTGAAAACAAAAAATGTTGATCTAAGACCTGCTTTCCTTTTAAGCGATGTTAGAGATGTTGATCTTGATGCCTTGAAGTTGACAGGTTCGGCCAATAACTCCTGTTTAATTTCCATAGAGAAGACAGAGACAATCAGAATTAGCGGATGCAGGATTCATGGCTCATCCAACAGCCTGCTCGGGTTAAAAGGTGTTGAGAATTCAAGAGTGATGGTGAACAATAATGATCTTACGAATATTAAAGCGCTCGCTGTTCCAGGAAACAAGGGGAATGAAGCAATATTTCAATCGGGTAATATGAAGTAGGGTTTGCTGTGGAACTAACAACGTAATATTTCAGAAATCAGAAGGTGTGGAGAATAAAATCTAATCTTGTTTTCAAACATTATTTCCCTGATTTCAGACGCTTTGGGTATCAATGCTGGAAATACAAGGTTCGTATCAATTACCATGGATTCAGAAATCATCTCTTTGAAACTTTAGGAACTCTTCACAAATCTTATTCCACCATTTCTGTTTAATCTCTGGACTTTTTTACTTCCCCAATCATCTCTTTAAACGGTACCCCGTTAATCATCAGTTCACCAACGACATATTGGTTTTCTTTTATTTTAATCTTCAGGAAATTGGTTTTAAGAGTATCGCACAAACCATTTTTAATCACAGATTCGACTTGTTTGTTTTCAGTATCGCGGATATAATAGTTTTTAAAGGGATAAACTATCTGTAATCTGGTGGAATCTTTTCGGTTCACCCATACGTTTGTCCTGATCCAATCATTAGTGTTGACTGGTTTCATGGTCGTGACCGATCTGATCTTTGCAAAACCAGCGCTGTCAGTGGTCAATATTACATAGGCATGATGGATCTTCTCCCAATATTGTTTATCCGTAATTGCGACTTGACTTTCTTTAAACCTCAATAGAATAAACTTACCGCTGAGATCGGTGCCGATTCCATTAAAATCGGGATTTAACTTGTTTGCTGTCCTGAATTTGAATTCAGTTCCCGTATTTGCATAACCGGCTTGACTACTGATCATCTGAATGGGCACATACAGTTGCACCAGACCCACAAGAATGAAAGCCGACAATAGCAATGTTTTAGTCTTCATTTTCTTTTCTTTTTTTGATCATCAACCAATTTGCTGCAAAAAATCCAATGCCAACAAGAACAAACAATATACCCTTGACGACAAAGGTTAAATCAGAATCGAGAGAACGACATATTGCTAATAAGGCAATGATTAACATTCCCAGGTTGACCACCCCAAGATGAGTTTGCTTTGCCCCTTCCCTAAGCAGGATCAGCCCAAAAACCAGAACCATCAGGTTTATCAGGATAACAGTAAGTGTTGTGGCCTGAAAACCAAGGAGGAAAAGGATCAGAAACAGGAGATAGGTAATATCCATCATCACCCACTCACCCCATTTTTTACCCTTGTTACGTTTAAAGAGGAGAAATGTAGCCAGAACAAACAAAATGACGCAGCCTGCAAATTCAGGAGTTACGATTATATTTGAAAAATGATAAACAGGATCTGTCAGATCTTTCCAGTTTGACTTAAATGTCATCACCAGCAGAGAAATAATGGTTCCAGCTAATCCAAAAACCAGATATCCGTTTTGAAGAAGGGGTCGGCTATTGAAGAACGGACGTTCTCCGATGAAATAAAATACAGCGAACAGGAAGATGTAAGCTGGGTGCATCAACATATGCGCCTGGTGAGAGAGGATAAAAAATGTCTGAGTCAGCACATATGGAATCATCCAGTTGTGGAGGATGAATAAAATACTGGCAGGCGATTTTCGAAGGATTTGATAATAGTGGGGAAGGGGAAGCGCAAAAAGAATCCAGAAAAGGTGCTCTTCGTTCGGAAATGTGCCACTATTTTTGGCTGTCATTGCGAAAATCATGCACATAAAAATGTAAGCCAGTGAAAGCGCTGACGCGTCAAGCAGGTAAATCAATGGCACTGTCAGTACCATCCATGTCATCATAAATGAACTCGCATCTCCAGTAATGTGATATATCTGACTTACGAGTGAGATGTTGGCGCCTACGGCAAAGAAGAGCAAAATGGCAGCGATTTCCTTCCAGACTATTTTCTCCGCTTTCTTCACCATTACATAGGCACAGAAGAGTTGCGGAATAATCAACAGTAGAAAAGCACACGTCGTTTTGGCAAATTGGGAGAACTGATCCCATTGGTTGGCAACAATAAACAATACACCGGTTCCCACCAGCAAAGCCCCCAGGATTCCAAAAATCAGCAATTGTCGGTTCGGGGAAGCCTGATGTTTTTTTTCGTAATAATTTGTGATTTGCCGGGCAGTGTCACCGGAGATGATATTGGCACTTACAAGTTCGGGGAGATCTTTAAGTAAGCTCATACCGTAATGTTTTTAAATAGGTTAATATCAAAACATAACCAAATATACGAAATAAATTGGTGTTATTTATGGAATGGAGGGAGAATGCCCTGATTTTGTGAATAAATTATCTTTTATTTCGGTTTGTGATTTAATAGCCATGCTATTTTGTCTTTAATAGATCGACTCATTATCGGCTAAAAAAAAGGCATTGGCAGTTACCCGCCAATGCCTTTTAAATATTCATATCCGAATCAGTGATCCGTTTAGTAAGTGATTACAAGTTTAAAAAGACTCCATCCACCCTGATCAACAGAAGGAGTTAAATTTAAGGTAATCTTATGCAAACAAGCATCAATATCACCTTTACCTACAATTGCTGCGTTGGTATAGGAAGGCAATCCCCAATCTGCCAGGTTTGCAGCATAAATCTGCTTTGGAACGGTGATAAGGCGGGTGGATGGATCAATCGTCATCACAAAATCGCCTCCAAGTTCAGCAAAGTTTTTAAATTTTAAATGGGTTGCATCCACCTTTTCAATGGTGGTGGTGTAGACACCGCCATACCAGTAGTCATCACTAATTGTTGCTGTTCCGACAAATGTATCGATGTATAATGCACATACTGCAGGAAGTTTAAGGATAGGACTGGATCCCGGAAGATTTGTTGGTCCTGAGCCATAAGCTACGCCAAGCGGATTAAATGCGGGATACCATTTGCCATCCTTCATCTGAACATCAAGTCCAAATTCAAAATAGTCACCAATAAGAATGGCCGATTTTCCAAACAATGTGGCCAGTTCAGCCCCTGTTACAGTATAAGTGGTAGGGAAGGTGGTAACTCCGGTTTTAAAAGTCTTAATAGCTGTTGAAGCATAATTCCCATTCATTGCAACTACGACTTTTGCATCAGTAGGAAGGTCTTTATAGTAGGAGTCAACAACGATCTTTCCTGTATAAGGTATACCATCCTGTATCAGTTTCTCCGACGTAGTATCAAAGGTGATCTTCGGGAGAGCTGCTAATTGTACATCCGGCATTCTCAGATCTGAACTACAGGAACCAAGAAACAGGACGACAAAGAAGAGTATTGATTTTATAATATTTGTTCTCATCTTATATAAATTAATTGATTAATATCATTTATCCCAGAAAACTTTGAAAGTTGAAGGATCTGTCTTTTGCTTTGGAGCGTTTGCATTCTTATTAATTTCTTCGTTTGGCCAAGGCAAGCTCAATGGATAATTCAATGAACAACTAACTTTTACAGGAGGAAGTGTACGGTCTGGATCGCCACCTGCAGGAGGAGTCACATAACCACCCGGAGCCATCGTTGTATTGTTGGGGTCAAAAATAACGGGATAACCTGTTCTACGATAATCCGTATATTGGTCAACATAACTTCCGAAACTCGAAATCCACTTCTGGGTCATAATAATTTCCATCTTCTTTTCTGCGCTGGCAGCGTCATATAAAGCCAGGATCTTGGTTTTATAAGTTGTTGTTGTTGCAAGTGTAGCGATCGTAGGTACTGTTTGTGTTGATGCTACCTTGGAGACAACATAGTCAACCTGCTTGAAGGCCTCAGTAAGCGCTGCACTAAATTTGGCCCTTGCATCACCCGCAATCACACCTGCAGCCAATAGTTCCGCTTCAATAAATAAACGGTCAGTGTAGGTGAGGAAACGATAAGGTGCAGCACCTGTTCCACTCGTTGCAGTAACTGTAGTTGCATCACCCTGGTCGTAACGTCCACCACATGGATAGATTCCATAAACCGAAATTGATTTATCCTGAGAACGATCCCTGTCGGGTCCGTTTGAACCGAAATAAATAGAGGTAAATCCTCCAACACGGTATTCAAATGCATTACCATCTTTTCCTGTTTGCGTACTATTCAGCTGTTTATAAAAATAGTAAGGGAGACGTGGATCGGATATACCACTGAATATAGGATTAATACCACTAAGGATTTCGAAGAACCAGGGGCTCATATGTGTTGTTTTCTGAGTTGCCTCATAGGTTTCAACATAAGCGGGATTCCTTTCGTCAGGTGTCCTCTTTGATGTATAAGGGAACACAAAGCTTTGAGTGGTTGCAGAAATTAATTCAGTACTGTTTGCCAATAAAGCAGTGATCTTTGTTCCAACAGTATTGTCAACCAGACGTATTTGATTGTACAATTTCAATTTAATCGTGTTGGCTGTCTTGATCCAGCTTGCTGCGGAACCTCCAAAAATAAGGTCATCTGTTCCTGGATAGATCGCACCAGCAGGTTTTTTCAAATCTGCTATAGCATCATCCAGCATTGTAAATAATTGAGGATAAATAGTTTCGCCCTTGTCGAACTTTGGATAGAGAATACCCTTGTCTTTCTGATTTGCTTCACTAAATGGAACATCGCCAAAGACATCAACATATTGCGAGTACATATAGGCTTTGATAATTTTAGCAATCCCAGAATAGTAGGGAGCTTGTTGAGCTGTTGCCTTAATCAGCACTTTCTCAATGTTCATCAAAGTGGTATTATACATTGTCGACCATCCCAGATCTGTATAGTATTCATTGCCATCGACACCATAAGCATTCGCCTCCTCACGGGTTGAAAATTGATGAGTATAAACCCCTAAGTCCTGACCAAGACCTGTACCAGCTGATAATGATGCTGCCGCATTTTTTTCGATTGTAGGTAATAACATCGACATTGGAACATCTACCGGACTACTCTCATCAGTATTGACGTCGAGCCACTTACTGCATCCGGAAAGAAAACCGGAAATAACAAATAATATTAATAACTTTTTCATTTTAAGTCAATTTAGAAATTAAAACTTAGAAGGACAATTTCAGGTTGAAACCAAAACGCCTTGAGGAAGGTGCTGCACTCAACTCAATACCTTGTGTTGATGTTGAACCAAAACTGTTTACTTCAGGGTCAAAACGGGTGTACTTAGGCACATTAGGTGCAAAATACCATAAGTTATAACCGGAGAAGCTTAATGATGCACTACCAAACGGAGTTCTTGTCAACAGTTTCTGAGGAAGATTGTAGCCAAAGGTAAACTCCCTGAAACGATAAACTGTACCATCATAAATACTGAAGTTTGTTGTTGCATTGATAGCAAATGAGTTACCGAAGTACAAATCATTTGTAGTTACAGGTATTGTATTTGGGATTTTGGATCCTGCCTTATCCAGAAGTGGAACTCCCGTATTTGCATCGCCATAATATCCCGGGATTACCCAGGTATGCTCACGATCTTCAGTATCGCGTGTAACACCACGACCCAACAACGAGTTAATGGTTACGGAATAGAAATCGCCCCCTTGCCTCCAGTCGAATTGTCCGGTCAGGAAGAAGTTCTTATAGGTAAATGTGGTATTTAACCCCATTTTGAATTTTGGATTTGGATCGCCCACCATTGTTTCGGTTGGATTAGGGATAAGTAAACCAGTTTTTGGATCGATCAGTAAATTACCCTGACCATCTGTATAGTTGGTTGTTCCCCTTAAATAACCAAATGGCATCCCTTTTTCCAAATAAGGAGAAATACTTGTCAAAACGCCATTCAACTGGATACGATCTACACCATCAACTAAATCAAGTACTGTGTTTTTGTTGCGCGCAAATGTGATATGGGTTGACCAGGAGAAATCTTTGGTCTGAATTATCTTTCCGCTTAAATCGATTTCAATACCCTTATTCTGAATCTTTCCAAAATTGGTGTAATAGCTTTGATAACCACTTGAGTAGGGTAATCCAACTGCCGCGATCTGATTGGTAGAGATTTTGTTGTACCAGGTGAAGTCCAATGCCAGTCTTCTGTTGAAGAACTCTAATTGGGTACCCACTTCAATCTCCTCAGTAAACTCTGGCTCCAAATTAGCATTATTACTTGTCGTTGGAACTCCTGCTCTTGCCTGACTATTGAAAGGATCATAAAGATCGTAAGTGTCTACTAAAGCATAAGGACTGGCATCGCGTCCTACCTTTGCCCAGCCTGCACGAACTTTTCCATAGCTGAAAAAGTCATTTTTAATTTCTAATGCATCAGAGAAAATAAATGTACCTGAAGCGGATGGATAGAAGTAACTTCTGTTATTAACCGGAAGGGTGGAAGACCAGTCATTACGACCGGTAACAGTGATAAATGCATAATTTTTATAACCTAATGTCATATCACCAAATACACCCATCAGCCGGCGCTTACTTGTATTGTCTGCAAGCGTGGTCTGGGTTTTTGTATTCGCAAGGGTGTAAATATTTGGAACTCCAAGTTCAGAACCTTTCATGGCTGTCCGGGAGGTGTACCTTTGATTCAGGTTATGGCCAACAGACATTTTAAAAGAGAACTTATCCATAAAGTCTTTTTGTGCAGTAACCACTAAATTTGATTCCAACTCTGCACTTCTGTAAGCATCTGTGGTTAATTGACCTTTTCCGCCTAGTGCACGAGAACCGATATCGATCACTTCCCGACGGTTGAGTGAGTAGATATTGGTACCTAACTGATAGGAAGCTGAAAGCCATGGAAGAATTTGGTAATCAGCTCCAATGTTGGCCATTGACCGGTCAACTAAGGTCTTTACAGTATTGTGTTTAAATGCCCATAATGGGTTGTCATACTGTGAATTATTTGTTGAAATAGGAAGTCCGGTTGCAGTTTCGAAAGGTCGGCCAGCAATATCCCAGTTACGAGCCAGGAACAAGGTTCTTGCAAATGAGGAAGAAGCCCCGTCAACCTGGTTTTCACCAAACACACTACCGAGCTGGTCAGTATTGGTATAACTAATGTTACCCCTTACATTCAATCCGTTCAATAAGGCAGACGACCCACCCACACTCATACTTGAGCGCCGGTAACTTGAATTGGGTACGTATCCTTTTTGATTCATATTCGATACCGTTGTATTATAAGCTGTTTTTCCGTTGCTTCCTGAAATATTGATAGAGTTATCGGCAACTAAACCCGTATTAAACAGGTCTTTTACATTGTTTGGATAAGCTTTGTAGGGCACTTTCTTTGTGGAAGAAAACTTGGTTGGATAATTGGTTGTCCATAAAGAATTCTCGATTGGAATTGAATCGAGTCCAACAGTTCCGAAAGCTGGTCCCCATGAACCATTTGAATTTGAATAGGCTCCGTTAGCTCCGGCACCATATTTATTTTGATAATCAGGTAAATTGGCTACAGTCTCAATTGACCAGGAGGAGCTTAACGTAATCTCCATTTTCTTTTTGGCTGTACTTACACTACCCGATTTGGTTTTGATCATAATTACACCATTCGAAGCACGCGATCCGTAAAGGGCAGCAGCAGCTGAACCTTTTAAAACGGATAAGGAAGCAATATCATTTGGATCGAGAGAAGAGAAACCATCTGAATAGGCACCTCCACCCGAAGTTTGAGAACTGGTTGTGACCTGATCATTACTTAATGGCACCCCATCAACAATGATAAGGGGTTGGTTCGAACCATAAAATGATGAGTTTCCACGAATATTGATACGGGTTGCAGCACCAGGAGTACCTTGGGAAGTCCGGATATCAACACCGGCAAGTTTTCCCTGCATCGTTTTCAGGAAGTCCGGATTGGACTTCATCAAACCGTCGCTTGGATCCATCTTTGCAGTTGAATACCCTAATGACTTTTCTGAACGCTTAATACCAAAAGCAGTAACTACAACTTCATCAACCGAAATGCTTTCAGGTTTGAGTTTAATTGCGTAATTTGTGGATCCAGTAAGGGCTACCTCAGAAGAGGTCATCCCGACAAATGATACAATTAAGGTCGAACTATTCTTGGGAATTTTTAAGGCAAACTTCCCTTCCATATCGGTGATAGTTCCAAGTGTAGTTCCCTTAACGACGACTGAAGCTCCCGGAACGGTGCTTCCGTCTTCGCTGGAAGTCACAACACCGGTGATCTCCCTGGTCTGTGCAAAAACCACCTGCAATCCTATGAACCCTAGAAAAGCAAGCAACAGCGAAATTTTCTTCATAGACTAAAATTTAATGTTAAACAAATTATAAAATATTGATATCAATTAACAATTGGGTGAAAGTTTTACTTAGCTACAGTTATAGTATAACCCAGTAAAAATGATTCTTTGCATTTCAGAGCTCCGCCAAGCTCTATGTATGCCTCAATGGCAAAGTTTATTGCAAACTGTTAACAAAGATCACAAAGTTGTTAAAAATTGTTATCTGTTGCAAATATATTTAAAGAAAAATATTCTGCAATATTTTTGAGGCGGGTTATAAATATCTATATATTGTAATAAACTGATATTTATCATGTTTGTAGAAATCAGACATTTGACGGAGATGTCTATTTGATTAAATATCTGAATAATAGTGATGCGCAGTTATTCCGGTAAAAGCTAGTGTAGAATGAATAAAAATTATTTATAGAATGTTAAATAATTGGGTGAGGTCAGAGACCATTATCGTTTGAATACGATTATTTTCATTTATTTTTAGCTTTGATTCCGAAAAATAGGGGGTAGGAATTATAATATCGTTTAAATTATGAAAGTTTGATATTAAAAACATACCTTCCTCTCCGGAGAGACCTATTTTGGGATTATAAAAAATCTGATCGATCCCAAAGTTTCTCGCCCCTATAATATCAGCATCCCACGAGTCTCCGATCATCAGGGAGCTTTTTTTCGGAGCATTCATCGACTTAAGTGCGTGTTCGAAGATTTTTCTGCCCGGTTTTTGTGCCCCCACCTCTTCAGAAATGAAAATTTTACGGAAATATTGCGAAAGTTCCGATTTTTTTAATTTTTCATATTGAACCTCTTTGAATCCATTCGTAATTATGGCTACCTCATATCTGCCATGAAGGTAATCCAGCACTTTTCGGGCTCCGTCAACGAGTTTGGTTTGAAAGGGCATCTCTGCCAGATAGGCATCATTGACAACTTCACCTCCAATGTTTACAGGTGTTCCATGTTTCTCGAATGACTCATCAAACCGCTGTTTACTCAGAATCTTTTTGGGCATCAATCCCTGGCGGTAAAGCTCCCATAGCTTTTCGTTTACTTCAGCATAGATTCCGAAAAATGTTTCATACGAACCAATCTGTTCCAGCAGCCGGAGCTTGTCAAGAGCAATATATAATGCATCAAATGAATTGGAATTGAAATCCCATAGCGTATTATCGAGATCAAAGAACAGGTGGGTATATTTCTTTAAGGGCATTGAATGAATGTTGGTTGTAGAATTAAATCGGGCATTGCCCAATGGTTTTTTACGCCCTTTCAGGGCTCATGAATGACGATTTTTATTTTTTCCCACAATGGGTTAATGTATCAACATTGGGCAATGCCCGATGATCATGTTCAGGAAACCCTGCTAAATTTTGAAGGGGCGCAAACAGTACGTTCCCATGTGTACAAAAAAACTTCAGATCCTTAATTCTTATCAACATCTTCATCCTCATTCCCGCTTATTTTTGTATCTGGTTTACCTTCCAGAACAATTACAATTTCACCTTTGACTGTTTTAGATTGAAAGTGAACCAAAACTTCTTCTACTGTACCCCGAAAATTCTCCTCAAAGAGTTTTGTGAGTTCGCGAGATACCGACACCCGTCTGTCGGGGCCAAAATATTCAGAAAACTGCTCCAGCGCTTTCACCAGCCGGTAGGGAGATTCATAGAAAATCATTGTCCGGGTCTCATCAGTTAATTCCTTCAGCTTCTTTTGCCTCCCCTTCTTTTGAGGTAAAAATCCTTCGAAGCAGAAGCGGTCACTCGGAAATCCTGAATTGACCAAAGCAGGTACAAAAGCGGTGGCTCCGGGGAGACACTCCACCTCAACACCCATATTCAGACAGGTCCGGGTAAGCAAAAACCCAGGATCTGATATTGAAGGTGTGCCTGCATCAGAGATCAGTGCAATATTATTGCCAGCAAGTATTTGTTCTGCAATACGTTCTACAGTCCGGTGTTCGTTGAATTTGTGGTGCGAGGTGAGGCGTGTGGCAATATTATAATGCTTGAGTAAAACGGCAGAGGTACGTGTATCTTCGGCAAGAATAAGATCGGCTTCCTTCAATATTCTTAAAGACCTTAGGGTGATATCCTCAAGATTTCCTATCGGTGTTGGTACAATATACAATTTCCCCATTCCCTATTTTGTAAAGCGGCGTTTAACTAAAACCAGAAATTTTTCACTTGCCTCCGATTTATGCCATTTGAAATTCATCTTTAAATAATTGACTGCCTCATGAATCGTGTTCAGCTGATTGATGGCTGCGACTGCTGTCTCGAACTTTAAACTGTTATTCTCAAATAATTCTCGAATAAAAAGAACCCGGTCATTAATACCAATGCCATCCCAGATATTTTTGATGGGTATAATCTGATATCCCGATTCACTTCTATCCTTTGAAAGTATATCATTAACCATTTGCTGAGATTCCCCAATTTCCTCTCGCTGTGGCTTTTTCTCATCATTAGTCTGTTCGGAAGGCAATTCCTCTTGCAGTTCATTGATGACCGGATTATTCTCTTTCTCGATGACAGCTGTTTCATGAATTTCAGATGTTTCGGGGATAGCAGAAACAGTTGCTAATTCAATATTTATAAGCGCTGGCGGAGTAACATGATCGGCTTCATTCTCTCGCGATTCAGCCTGTTCCGTCTGATTATGAAGGAATTCGTTAACTTGCGGATTTGGTTTATCCGCAGATATCGAGGCTATTGGATGCTGATCGGTCGTGTCTGTCAGTTTTTGAAGTAACTCAAGCTGTCGAATCAGCGCCTTTGCCCGAACCAGGGCCAATTCAACTTCATCGGATGAAGGGAGTGATTCCATGGTGAATTCATCTGTAATCCCCTGAAGATGTGCGATATCACCCTTTATTAATCTCAAAAGAGTTTTTGTTTCCATTGATCTTATTTTTTCGAAAGTAAAAATACAAAAACCAGTTGATTAAATTTGGTTATTTTTGCTCTATGTTTATCGAAAGCAATCTACCAAATAGCCGCAAACGCGGATGGATCGAAGTTATCGCAGGATCAATGTTCTCAGGTAAAACTGAAGAATTAATCCGACGGTTGCGACGTGCTGAAATCGCAAGGCAAAAGGTTGAAATATTCAAACCCAGTGTCGATATCCGGTACTCTCTGACAGAAGTTGTATCGCATGATGATCATTCCATTCGCTCGACTGCAATCGAAAATTCTGCGACGATTTTACTCCTCACCGGCGATGTCGATGTGGTAGGTATTGATGAGGCACAGTTTTTCGATATGGGTCTGATCGATGTTTGTAATAGATTGTCAAACATGGGAATACGTGTTGTCGTTGCAGGTCTGGATATGGATTTTAGGGGTAAGCCATTTGGTCCAGTCCCGGGTCTTATGGCAAGTGCTGAATATGTAACAAAGGTCCATGCGATTTGTATGCGGTGTGGAAACCTTGCGCATTTTAGTCACCGGCTTTCTGATACGGAAAAATTGGTTGTTCTTGGCGAGAAAGGGGATTACGAACCTTTGTGCCGTGAGTGCTACTATGACCTCGGACTTGATTCCTTGTAAATTTTGGCGTTTAAAGAAGTTTTAGAATTTGTTATGATTCCCTATACACTCAACGAGATTGTTACGATTATTGACGGTCAATTGTTCGGATCAGCTTACACCAATGATCAATCCATCAGGTTTCTTTCTTTCGACAGCCGTACCATCCTCTCAGGCAAGGAGACCCTTTTTTTTGCTCTTAAAGGTGACCGGAACGATGGTCATCGTTTTATTGAAGATGCGATGGCGAGTGAGGTCTCTATGTTTGTCGTCGAAAAATTGCCTGTAAAAAACAGTTCATACGCAGACTGTCAGTTTGTTGTAGTTAATGATTCATTGGTAGCTCTTCAGCAACTTGCCACTTTTCATCGCCAAAGATTTACCTATTCTGTTATTGGAATTACAGGAAGTAATGGAAAGACAATTGTAAAAGAGTGGCTTAGCGAATTGTTAAGTCCCGAATTAAAAATTGTAAGAAGTCCTCGTAGTTATAATTCTCAGATTGGCAACCCCCTCTCTGTTTGGTTAATGGATGA
The DNA here is from genome assembly GCA_963675995.2 of Prolixibacteraceae bacterium. GTDB lineage: Bacteria > Bacteroidota > Bacteroidia > Bacteroidales > Prolixibacteraceae > JAAFHB01. The sequence continues at coordinate 134,220 of CAXXIY010000002.1, forward strand.
TCGGTATGATCTGGCCATTTTTGAAGCGGGAATTTCCAAACCGGGTGAGATGGAAAGATTGGAGCAGATTCTTCACCCCGATCACGGAATTTTTACCCATCTTGGTAAAGCACATCTCGAAAATTTCTGCTCAGAAGAAGAGTTGGTATATGAGAAAATCAAGTTGTTTGTAAATTGCACATTATTAATATATTGCAAGGATTTTCCTCTGCTTTGTGAGGGAATAGGGAAAACTGAATTTAATAAAAATCCAAAATTATTTAGTTGGTCTTTAACCGATCCAGCATCCGATTTATGGATTATTAATAAAACCAAAAGTACAGGTTCCACTTTGATTGAAGGGATACATCAATCACAAAAATATACCATCGCAATCCCTTTTACGGATGATGCAAGTATCGAAAATGCCATTCACTGTTGGGCCTATTTGCTGGCGACTTCGTGTAATTCAGATGGATATAAGGATAAGTTTCTGAAAATTACCCCTATCGCCATGCGACTTGAGATGAAAAAGGGGATAAATGGGTGTACTGTGATTAACGATTCCTACAATTCAGATACAGCATCACTTATTAATGCACTGGATTTCATTGTACAACAATCGGATAATCATAAAAAGCGGAGTACGGTAATCATATCGGATATCCTCCAGTCGGGTGAAAATCCCGAAATCCTTTATCGCGAAATCGCCGATTATATCCGGATGCGAAATATTAACCGGATCATCGGAATCGGGCCGGAGATCTGTCGGTTCAGCACCATGTTTGATTCAGCTGACAAACTCTTCTTCCCCTCATGTGATGAGTTTTTGCTTCATTTCAGGGAAGACGATTTTAACCATGAAGTGATTCTTTTGAAAGGTGCACGTCAATTCCGGTTTGACAGAATATCCACTTTGCTTCAGGAAAAAGCACATCAGACAGTGATGGAGATCGACCTTGACGCGATGATTTACAATCTGAATTTTTATCGCAGGAAAGTTAGTCCTACCACAAAAGTGATGGCAATGGTTAAAGCCTTTTCCTATGGCACAGGATCTGTGGAGGTGGCAAAAGCATTGCAATATCAAAAGATAGATTATCTGGCTGTTGCCATTGCAGACGAAGGTATCGAGCTTCGGAATAATGGGATTGATGTACCCATCGTGGTGATGAATCCCGAAGAACACAGTTTTGATGCAATGATCGAAAACAGACTTGAACCGAATATTTACCGCTTTGAATTGCTCGAAAAATTTGATGAGGCGTTAAGACGAAATGCCGTGAATAATTTCCCGGTTCATCTCAAAGTCGATACCGGAATGAAACGCCTAGGATTCGATCATCCTGACGAGTTGAAACGTGTCGGAAATTATATTCTGGTGCATGACACCATGTACATCCGTTCGATTTTCTCTCACCTCGCGGTAAGTGACGATCCGGAGAATGACCAGTTTACTCAATTGCAGTTCAGCCGGTTCAGAGAATATTGCGAGATTCTTACTAATTTATTCAGTTATAAGATTTTAAGGCATATATTAAATTCTTCGGGGATTGAACGATTTCCGGAAATGGAATTGGATATGGTCAGACTTGGAATTGGCCTCTATGGGGTGAGTCCCATTTTTCAGAACGAGCTTCACAATGTCGCGACGCTTAAAACCACAATTTCCCAGATAAGAACAGTAATGTCTGGAGAAACAATAGGTTACGGACGAACCGGAATTGCCCCTCAATTACTCAAAATTGCGGTCCTGCCAATTGGTTATGCCGACGGACTGAACCGCAGGTTAAGCAATGGTGTTGGAAAAGTCCTGATCGGTGGATCAAAAGCACCGGTGATAGGAACCATTTGTATGGATATGTGTATGGTCGATATCTCCGGAATTGATGCCAAAGAAGGAGACCGCGCCATTATATTTGGTGAAGAACTTCCTGTGAGTGAAGTTGCCTCAATTTTGGGGACCATCTCCTACGAAATCCTCACCTCGATTGGTCAAAGGGTGAAAAGGGTTTATTTTAAAGAATAAATATTTGTAGAGACGATGCATCCATCGTCTTTACTATTAAAACGGCGCACCTTCAATCAATTGATCACCAGGCCGTCCAAATCCGGAGACAGGCAAACTGGTTCCGGCAGAAGCCGATTCATAGTTCATCTTTGAACGGTAAATCGCCTCTTTTTTACCTTCCCCAAGATCATCAGGCATTGTGCCCATTGAGATCTCTTCCAGGTTACTAAACTTTGCCAGCGATGCTTTGAAAGCTAATTGAACATCGCCTACCGAGCCATTCCTGTGTTTGGCAATGATTATTTCGGCGACCCCAAGCAGAGAGTTTCCGTCGGCATCCTGCGTGATTCCGTAATATTCGGGTCGGTGAATAAACATCACCATGTCGGCATCCTGTTCAATCGCACCCGATTCACGTAAGTCAGAAAGCTGTGGACGTTTGCCATCGCGAGATTCCACTGAACGATTGAGCTGCGAAAGCGCAATAATCGGTACGTTGATCTCTTTGGCAATTGCTTTCAGATTCCTCGAAATGGTACTGACCTCCTGTTCCCGGTTCCCTTTTACATCATTTCCGGCAGTCATAAGCTGAAGGTAGTCCACAATGACGATTCCTATGCCATATTGCATTTTCAATCTCCGACATTTAGCCCGGAATTCGAAAATGGATAAGGCAGGGGTGTCATCAATATAGAGAGGAGCATTTTCGAGATTCTTGATCCTTCGGTTAAACAGTTCCCATTCCCATTCCTCGAGTTTACCGCTTTTAATCTTTTCCGATCCAAGCTCTGTTTCGGCTGCGATTAGCCTGAGAACTAATTGCATAGATGACATCTCCAAAGAAAAAACAGCAACCGGAACTTGTTTGAGTACAGCCATATTTCGGGCCATTGAGAGCACAAATGCAGTTTTACCCATTGCCGGACGTGCCGCAACAATCATCAGGTCGGTGTTTTGCCATCCGGAGGTGATCTTGTCTAGTTTTGTGAATCCGGAGGGGATACCACTCAGCCCATCGGGTTTTCTGGCGTTTTCCTCAATCCTTTCGATTGCTTCGCGCAACAATGGTTTGATCGGTTGAGACTCTTTCGAAATATTTCCTTCTGTGACTTTAAACAGTGACGATTCTGCATAATCGATCAGATCGTCCAACTCCATCGAGTCATCGAACGATTTCACCTGGATTTCGGACGAGATCCTGATCAATTCGCGCTGAATGTACTTCTGGGCAATAATTCGCGCATGAAATTCGATGTGCGCTGCAGAGGCTACTCTGCTGGTTAATTGGGTGATATAAATAGGTCCACCAACCTCATCCAGCTCCTGCCTGTTCTTTAACTCCTGAGTAACCATCAAAAGGTCAACAGGTTTTTCGTTGGCAACCAGATGCTGAATGACTTTGAATATTTTTTGATGCTCCTCCTTATAAAAGCTTTCCGACTTAAGTATGGCCGCCACGCCCGTAAAAGCATCACGTTCGAGCATTAATGCCCCCAGTACTGCTTCTTCTACTTCGGTTGCCTGAGGTGGAATTTTCCCGTATTGCGCATTTAACTGTTCAATGGTCATTTTAGGCTTATTCCGGTTACGGTAATTATTTGTCTCGGCAGGCATAACGATAGATTTAAAACAAAATGATATTAATTATTTAGAAATAATTAATTGAAATTTAGTAATATACAGTGATAATTAAATTGTCTTCGACTCGTAAGATTCCAATATTGGAAGGTACGGTTATTGCTTCAAAAATAGCATGCAATTTTGGATTTAAAAACTGGTAGATGAGGTCAAAAGGGGATATCGGCACCTTATTCAGCCCTTTGCCCTCTTCGTAAAAGTTGTCAACATCTTATTAACACTGTTATGCACAAAATGCAGGGAGCATACACTGACTTCAATTCACTGGCCTAATCAGGAATTTACAATTCCTATTTTAATCCGGACTGAATAATGTCTGTTAATAAATCAGTGATATTCAATCCCATGGCTTTGATTTGCTGAGGAATAAAACTGGTTTCAGTCATACCTGGTACCGTATTTACCTCCAAAAAGTAGAAGATATCTCCTTTCAGTATATAATCAATCCGAACGATACCTTTACAGTTACAGAGGTCATAAATTTGAGATGAGCTGGCCTGCACCTTTAAGGTTAGCGCCTCGGAAATCCGGGCAGGGGTTATCTCGTCAGCCATCCCTGGTTTATATTTTGAATCGAAATCGAAAAACTCATTTTTCGGAATGACCTCAGTCACGGGAAAGATTAATTTTCGCTCACCGATTTTGACAACTCCGCAGGTGAATTCTTTCCCTTCAATAAATTGCTCAATGATTGTTTCAGGGCTTTCGTCCAGCGCTTTGTTCACTGCTTCAACAAGATCCTCCCCTTTTTTCACCTTGGTAACACCAAAGCTCGACCCACCGGCACTCGGTTTGACGAAGAGTGGCAGACCTAAGGTTTCAATGATTTGAGCTGCACTGTATTTTTCCCCGGAGAGAAGGCGCACAGATTTGGCCATTGGAATACCGAAGCTTCTTAAATAATTATTACAGAAGAATTTATTGAAAGTTAATGCTGACGATTGGACATCACAAGAGGAATAAGGAATGTCTAGCATTTCAAAATAACCCTGCAATTTTCCATCCTCTCCCGGAGTTCCGTGAATAATGATGTACGCATAGTCGAATCTGGATTTATTTCCATCGACTGTAAAGGAGAAATCCGATTTGTCAACGGTAGCAATCTGATGCTCTCCGTCAAGAACGATCCATTCTTCTCCTTTTATTCTGACAAGCCATGGTGAAAATAGATCATGATTGATCGCCTTTAAAACATTAGCACCACTTTTAACGGATACGATATATTCAGAAGAGTCGCCTCCGGCAACAATCGCTATATTTTTCTTGATCATAGGTTTTTGTTTTATTCTAAATCTCTGTTTGATATATAATTACGCCATTTTTCCACCAGTTGCCTCAGGTTTTCCGGCAATTCGGAATCGAATAGCATCTCCACGTGGGTCACCGGGTGGACGAATCCAAGCATCTTGGCATGAAGAGCCTGTCCTGGAATTAGTGAGAAACAATTTTCGACAAATTGCTTGTATTTTGCAAATGTAGTCCCTTTTAGAATTTTATTGCCACCATAAACGTCATCATTAAATAAAGGATGACCGATGTGTTTCATATGAACCCTGATCTGGTGAGTTCGTCCGGTTTCAAGAATGCACTCAACGAGATTGACATATCCCAGCCTTTCGATGACCCGGTAATGGGTGACGGCTGGTTTTCCAATATCGCCATCGGGGTAAACAGTATACACCTGACGATTCTTTGTACTTCTGCCGATGTTACCCTTTATTGTCCCTTCATTGGAGGCAAGATTACCCCATACCAATGCCACATACTTCCTTTTGGTTGTTTTTTTAAAAAACTGAAGAGCCAGGTTGAGCTTTGCCAATTCGGTTTTTGCAACAACCAATAATCCGGAGGTATTTTTATCGATTCGATGAACCAGACCGGGCCTTGGATCATTGCCTCCATATAATTCCAGATTCTGATATTTATAAACCAATCCGTTCACCAGCGTGCCGTTGTAATTACCATGTCCGGGGTGTACAACCAGTCCTGCAGGTTTATTGATGATCATGAGCTCATCGTCTTCATAGACGATGTTGAGTGGAATATTTTCTGGAGTAATTTTTAGTTCCCGCCTTGGGTAATCAAGCATAACCGTCACCTCCTCACCTGGCTTTACCCTGTAATTCGATTTAACGGGAATCCCATTTACCATGATACTTCCGGCTTCCGCTGCGGTCTGAATCCGATTGCGTGAAGTTCCCTCCATTCTGTTGGTCAGGAATTTATCGATCCTCAGCAAGCCCTGCCCCTGATCGGCTACAAACCGAAAGTGTTCAAACAGACCATTCTCTTCACCGGCGTCATCCAATTCGTCCGGATCTTCATCGTTGTTTAGCATATTTTCATTATTGGATGATTGAATTGACTGACGCTGAATCGGGAGTTACCGGTTTCAGCTTTAGCCATAAATCAACCGATATTCCTGGCATCACAAGCGTAGTAGAATCGTGTGGTGGCATTTGTTTCCAAATGATTGCATTTAAAGAATCACCCGCAGTCAGGATTGAAGGGTCATAAATTACCGAACCAACAGTTAATGATCTGCTTCTTAAGATATTCTTCGCAACTGTCAGCGAAACCATTTTTAAGTCAGGAATGGTTGTTTCTCCGCCGGTCATATGTTTTCCGACTACCAGATCGATGGTTGCACCGTTGCCTAATTTTGAACCCGGTTCAACCGGCCGGCCATTGTACTTTTGTTCCAGAACAAGATCGTCAAATTCGGAGGGGCGCAACATGATATTTCCAATTGCAAATCCTTTGGATTCGAGCAGTTCCCTTGCCTGACGAATGGAGATATCGGTGAGCTTTGGAACTTCAACCTGCTCGGGTATAAAAGAGGCGACCGTAATATAAATTAATCTGTTGGGTTTTATTTTGTGACCAGCAGCCGGATTTTGATAAACGACTGTGCCTGGATTATATTCTTTTCGGTACACAGAGTCCTTGACCATGAAACGAAAATCATGATTATTGGCTAGTGTTTCAACCTGTGCAATTGTCAGCCCCTTGAAATCCGGAGTAGGAAAATTCTCACCCTTGTTGGTATATAAGGAGAGTATCCATAATGTCAGCCAGATCAGTAGAATCGATAACAGAACAGCAAGCCCTATGTTTTTCAGAAAGATTTTACTGGAGAGAAATTCTTTTAACCGCATACGAATTGTTTCAAATATTAGATCACCGGCAACAAAATTAATCAGAATAGGGATAAACACAAAAGGTAAAGAACCGAGTTCTTTACCTTTTGTTAAAAATTGCTGAACAACAACCTTTTATCTCTTGTGCTGAGGTTCGTCCGAGACACTAAGTTTTTTACGTCCTTTAGCACGACGTGCTTTCAAAACCTTACGTCCGTTTGCAGTGGACATTCTTTCACGGAATCCGTGTTTGTTTCTCCTTTTTCTATTCGATGGTTGAAATGTTCTTTTCATCTCGGAAAAATATTTTATTAATTTAAACTATTTCTTTTCTAATTTGGAGTGCAAAAATAACTCTTTTTTCGTTTATGCCAAAACAAATTGTGAATTAGAATAAATTTATTTCAAACAATCACTTGTTTACAGGTAGGTAGATCACTTTTTTTGTTTCAAAATAGGGCTCCGGGAAAAAATCTGAAATGTTGGTAACCTCGATCTGATTTTTGAATTTCTTTATTTCTTCCTGAAAATCACCACCTTTTAAATAGATTATTCCATTTGGAAGTGAGTTCTGTGGCTTATGCGCAATATTCTTTTTTACCAGAGCAACAAAATCCGGAAATGCGGTAACTGCTCTTGAGATTACAAAATCAAACTCTTCCTTTACATCTTCGACCCGTGTCTGGATGGCTGTCACATTTTTCAGCTTAAGTTCATCGGCTACAGCCTGCACAACTTTTATTTTTTTCCCAATTGAATCGATAAGAACAAAGTGAGAAGTCGGAAACAATATCGCAAGAGGAATACCTGGAAATCCACCACCTGTACCGACATCAAGTATTTTGGTTCCCGGTCTGAAGGTGATGATTTTAGCGATTGCCAGCGCATGCAAAATGTGTTTCACATAGAGCGAATCAATATCTTTTCTCGAAATGACATTGATTTTTTCGTTCCACTCACGGTAAAGTGGAGCCATTTTTTCGAAACAGATGATCTGTTCCGTAGTTAAATCAGGGAAATGTTTTAATATATTCACCATAATCAATAAATCAGGAAATGAGCGATTAGCTCATTTCGATATCTTTTAGGATTTCAAGAAGTTTCTCACGCGAACGGAAAAGTTGCACTTTAACAGTCCCCAGAGGGAGTTGTAATTCTTCGGCTATTTCCGAGTAAGAATATTCGAGAAAATAGCGCATTTCGAGTAAAGTACGGTACCTTGGTTTTAATGAGGCTACCGCCTTACGTAAGATTTTTGCATTTTGTTTTTTTATGAACTGCTCTTCCGGATTATCGTTTTCTGTTTTGGCATTAAAGTTATACTCGATTCCGAAGCTTTTACCGCTCTCTACGGAATGCTCAAGTGGAACAGTTAATGCTCTTCTCTTTCGAAGATGATCGATCGCGTTATTGGAAGCAATCCGAAACAGCCAGGTGCTGAACGCAAAATGTGGTTCGTATTGGTGGATATCTGTAAATGCTTTTCCAAATGCCTCTATGGTGTAATCTTCGGCATCTGTTTTATTATTGACCATTTTTAACAACATAAAGTAAATGGCATCTTTATAACGTTTCATGAGCAGGGCAAAAGCGTTCTGATCTCCTGACCGGGCAGCAATTACCAGATCCATATCATGCTTGGCATTTTCAGAGAGGTTCGGGTTTATTTCCATTTACGCTTTCGCCGGGTAAAAAACTGTTTAATCGATAAATAACTATTAAAGAGTATAACAATGGATCTCTGCAATAACAATCCCGGGAATAGGTTCTTTTCGCCAAGACGCTTCATGGCGATGATTCCCCAGACAAGTTCCTGAATAATTTTAAATAGCCATATTCCTGCTACCCAATATCTTAAAGGCGACAGAATCATAAGGGCAATCATAGAAGCATCAAAAACTAACCGGCTAAAGGTGTTGATCCATAAAAAAACGCTCTGACCTGCAGAGAATTTTTTCTTTAGTAACAACTGTTTCTTTTTAAAGTTCATTCCATCATACCAGTCGGTATCTCCAACGTAATCAACAACAGTTGAACGATCAAGGAGGAAAGTGGTGTTTTTGCGGTTTGATATTTTATTGATGAACAATTCATTTTCGCTGAAACGTGAATCTAGAACCCCCGCAAAGCCTTTGAGATTCAGAAAATGTTCCCGCTTGTAAGCAATGTTCATATCAGTTATGGGCATAGGTAAACCCAGATAACGGGCTGATCCGTTCAGAATAAATGAATCAAAATTCTCGTATCTGAAGAATTTCTGCATAGAACCATGAAGATTTGAAAATTTCACAAATCCGAAGACCGCTGCGGTATTTGGCCGAAAAGATCCTGCAAATTTTTTTAGCCACTCTTTACTTCCAACCCTGCAAAGGGGATTTAAAAATATCAGCCAATCTTTGGAGGCGGCTCTGATACCAATGGTAATTGCCAGCGCATTAGGAAAATCGGTTTCCTGAATAATATGACTGGTTTTGAGTTTATTAGAATGTAATTTTAATTCTGCGAGGTACCATTCAGTCCCGTCAGAAGAACAATCGTCCACAACTACAACTTCAAAATCGGGGTAATTCTGTTCAAGAAGTGTCGGGATCAGAATTCTGAGATTTTCCTCATAGTTCCGTGATGGAACAATAATTGAGACTGATGGGTAATCACCCTGCTTCTCTCTCTTTTTACCGCTTAAAGTAAAAATGATCACCAATAGCTGATAGAACAACTGTATAATAAATGTTAAAACAAATCCGATCAGTAGCAACAGTTCTGCCACTGTAAATGAAAAACCGCTTATCTCAATCATAGTAATTTCAACGAAAGTGGTCAAAATTACACATTGGCTCCGAACAATCATCCTTTTTAACGATTTTTTCACATTTCCGGATATTCTTCTTTAATGACTATCTTTGCGGCGCGAAATTTTGAAAATGAAATTTGAACTCCAAAGTACCGCTCCGATGTCAAAAGCACGGGCTGGTAGAATTGAAACAGCTCATGGACATATAGATACACCGATATTTATGCCGGTAGGCACAATTGGATCGGTGAAAGGTGTCCATTTTAAAGATTTAAAGGAAGATATTAAAGCCCAGATTATTCTTGGGAATACCTACCATCTCTATTTGAGGCCGGGTATCGAGATTATCGAAAAAGCTGGAGGACTCCATCGTTTTATTGGGTGGGACAAGCCAATTTTAACAGATAGCGGAGGATTCCAGGTGTTTTCACTCGGTGATATCCGAAAATTAACTGAAGAGGGGGCAAGATTCCAGTCACATATTGACGGATCACGACATCTTTTTACCCCTGAGAATGTGATCGACATTCAACGATCTATCGGAGCTGATATCATTATGGCTTTTGATGAATGTACTCCTGGTGATGCCGATTTTGACTATGCCCGGAAATCACTGGAATTAACCCAGAGGTGGCTCGAAAGATGTATCCAACGATTTGACGAAACAGACCCAAAATATGGATATCCCCAGTCACTCTTCCCAATAGTACAGGGGTGCGTCTATCCAGATCTGCGCACGAGAGCGGCAGAGCATGTGGCCAAGTTTAACAGTGATGGATATGCAATTGGGGGACTCTCGGTAGGAGAGAAGGAAGAGGAGATGTATGAGATGATTGAAGTAGTAAATAAAATCCTTCCTGAGAATAAGCCAAGATACCTCATGGGAGTTGGAACACCTGTCAATATTCTTGAGGCAATTGACCGTGGCGTCGATATGTTCGATTGTGTGATGCCTACCAGGAACGGCAGAAATGGGATGCTGTTCACCCGACATGGTATTATTAATATCAAAAATAATAAATGGCGCGATGATTTTTCACCGATTGACCCGGAGGGAACCTCATTTGTTGACCACCAATATTCCAAAGCGTATCTGCGCCACCTGTTCAATGCAAAGGAGATGCTGGGTGCCCAGATTGGCAGCATTCATAATCTGGCTTTCTATCTCTGGCTTGTAGGAGAAGCTCGACATCAGATTCTAACGGGTACTTTTAAGGAGTGGAAGGTCAAAATGATACCGCAGCTGGGAAAACGGCTTTAATTCAATTCATCTTAAAAAACAACTAAAGCGAATGGAAATAAAATTTATTAAAAGGATCGATAAGTATATTATCAAAAAATACCTTGGAACTTTCTTCCTTGCTATTGCGTTGATAATTAGTATATCTATCATCTTTGATATCTCTGAAAATATCGATGATTTTATTACCAAAAAGGCCCCCCTCAAGGCGATAGCCATTGACTATTACCTGAATTTCATCCCCTATTTTGCGAATCTGTTCAGTGCATTGTTTACATTTATTGCTGTAATATTCTTCACCAGTAAAATGGCCTACAACTCCGAGATTATTGCAATTCTTGCCAGTGGTATTTCTTACAAACGATTGATGCGCCCTTATATGATCGCCTCAGGTATTATTGCCGGCATGTCGTGGATCCTTGGAAATTTTGTGATCCCGGCTTCGACTGAATCGCGGGTGAATTTCAGAAATACCTATATCAAAAACGAATACATCAATAACGAAAAAAACATACACCGACAGCTTGAGCCGGGACTTTTTGTTTATATGCAGAGCTACAATAACAAATTGGATGTGGGTTACAAGTTCTCTATCGATCAGTTTGAAGACAAGCGATTGATTTCCAAGTTGATTGCTGAAAGTATCAAATGGGACAGGGATAAAAAGAAATGGGTGATCCAGAATTATTATATACGCGATATGCGCGGACCTCAGGAGGTTATTCGTACCGGGATAGCGATCGACACCACTCTGAAAATGTTGCCAGCTGACTTTGGTCAGCAAAACAGCAAAGAGGAGACAATGGACTTCTGGCAGATCAACAGTTATATTAAGGATCTGAAGCTACGGGGTGTGGATAATGTGGCTCGCTATGAACAGGAAAAGTACCGTCGTACAGCGGGCCCAATCAGCACCTTTATCTTATCCATCATTGGTGTATCACTCGCCTCGAGACGGATGAGGGGCGGAATGGGGCTTCACCTTGGCCTTGGCTTGGTCCTGAGCTTCTCTTATATCATGTTTATGCAGGTCTCAACGATCTTTGCCTATAACCTTGGGTTTAATACCCTTCTTGCTGTTTGGCTCCCCAATTTGGTCTACTCAGTTATCGCAATCGGTCTCTACAGATGGGCATCAAAATAATTAGAATTTTACACCAGATTAGTCTATTCTTTGATTTATAAATATTTAGTGAAGTTAAATTTAAATAATCGGGTAATTAAAAGTTTAAATTGTTGTACTTTTACAGCCGGATTTTTTTAACCAAACGATGTTTGGAGTTGATAAAATACGATAAATTAGTAATTTAAAACGCACTTATGTCATTTAAAAGGAACATCCTTGACCTCCGGAAAAGAAAGAAGGAGGCCCAACAGGGAGGTGGCGAAAAGGCCATTGAGAAACAGGTGGCGATGGGTAAGAAAACTGCCCGAGAAAGAATAAAAGCCATTTTGGACGAAAACTCATTTCATGAGTATGATCTTTTTGTAGAACATACCGGTCGTGATTTCGACATGGAAAAAAAGGTATTACATGGCGATGGTGTGATTATCGGAACCGGTACCATGTACAATCAGCCTGTTGCAATCTATGCTCAGGATTTTACTGTTGCAGGTGGATCGCTCGGCTTGATGCATGCCCGCAAGATTACCAAGATTATGGATCATGCATTGAAAATGCGCGTTCCTCTTATCGGGATCAATGACTCTGGTGGCGCCCGAATTCAGGAAGGTGTCAACTCCCTTGCCGGATATGGTGAAATATTTTACCGTAACACAATTGCCTCAGGGGTAATTCCTCAGATTTCAGTCATTCTTGGACCATGTGCCGGAGGCGCCGTGTACTCGCCTGCATTGACCGATTTTGTATTTGTGGTTGAGAATATTTCTAAAATGTTTATTACCGGTCCGAGTGTAATTAAAAGCGTACTTGGTGAAGAGATTTCAATGGAAGAACTGGGCGGTGCAATGGTTCACAGCGAGATAACCGGAAATGCCCATTTCTTTGCCAAAAGCGAAGATGAATGTTTTGCCCAAATCAAGAAGCTGATCACATTCATTCCCTGGAATAATGCACAAAAAGCCCTTAAGTTTCCGATACAGCAACCATTGATCAAGAAAAGTATTGAAGAGATTGTTCCTGTTGATCCACACAACCCTTACGATATTCGTGATATTATTAGAGCGGTAACAGATGGTTCCGATTTCTTCGAAATCATGGAATATTTCGCAAAGAACATTGTTATTGGTTTCGGACGTATTCAGGGTAATACCATTGGATTTGTCGCCAATCAGCCGATGTACCTGGCGGGAGTTCTTGATTGTGACAGTTCTGATAAGGCGGCCCGGTTTATCCGTTATTGTAATGCCTTTAATATACCTATTGTAACCTTGGAAGATATGCCCGGATATTTACCTGGTGTCGACCAGGAACATGCCGGGGTAATCAGACACGGGGCAAAATTGTTGTATGCCTACAGTGAGGCGACAGTACCGAAAGTTACGGTAATCATTCGAAAAGCTTACGGCGGAGGTTATATTGCAATGAATTCAAGGCATCTGGGCGCAGACTTTGTATTTGCTTGGCCGACAGCTGAGATTGCAGTTATGGGCCCTGAAGGGGCTGCGAACATCGTATTTAAAAAAGAGATCGATGAAGCAGAAAATCCTGCAGAAATGCGCAAACAAAAAATTCAGGAGTACAAGGATAAATTTGCAAATCCGTTTGTTGCCGCATCCAAGGGATATATTGATGAGGTAATTGAACCATCTGAAACAAGGGCACGACTTATCCATTCACTCGAAGTTTCAGGAAGTAAAGTCGATCAGCGTCCTGCTAAAAAACATGGTATACCACCTTTCTGATCCGAATTTTGCTAAAATTATAGTTTATTATGGAAGATAATAGTTCGAAATATCAGGTTTTTGTTGTTAATAGTGCCAAGTACCTGACACTTACGACCACAAAATTTGACAGACGTAAGAAGTGGGAAAAGACCGATCCCAGGGAGATCATTTCAATCATCCCGGGCTCCGTAATTGAGATCTTCGTCTCTCAGGGGCAAAAGGTAAAAGGGGGAGAGGTGATTCTTACGCTCGATGCCATGAAGATGTACACAAAAGTGGAAATGCCTTTTGATGGTGTGATAAAGAGCATCAATGTTGCCAAAGGGGATAAAATACCAAAAAATTGTGTGATGATCACAATTGAATAAGAAAAAGGGCCGCTAATTCAGCAGCCCTTTTTTTTATCTATATCCCTGAAAATCTGAAGAAGATTCTCAGGTTCGTTGTCAAAACCTATTGGGGTCCCGATTTCCTGCATGAACAGCGCCGATTCAGTGAGCAGGTTGGGAAAGTTCAAAGTTTGATGAACCGAATTTAGGTATTGCAATATCCAGAATGCATTGAACAAATGGAAAAACCTTTTTTCAAAGACCTTTGAGTTTGAACAATTATTTTTTAATTCAATTAACGCATCGACTATTTTCGAATTTTCGCAAAAAGCGGTAAGCAATGGATGCAGATGTTCAAATGCAGCTGAAATCTCAGCGGTATTCATTCCCCAAAATTTTGCCGGAGCTCCAAAAAGCGGCTGCAAATGACGAAATGCTTCCAGCGAATAGGTGTAATTTAATTCAGAACCCCCTTCACTCCATTTTTTTAGTGCAGCTCCTGTTCCAAATGGAACCCTGTCGGAGCATCGGGAAGCTGGAAAGACCGTAGTTGTGCTGATATTCCCATAAGGACCCAGCAGTACCATCTTATGTAAAAAATAAAAATCTTCGCCTGCTTTTCGCCGGTTCATCCCTCCTTGTTTGGCGTATGCCGATCCTTTAAGTGCAAAGCTTGATCCTACAGTATGAATGGAATTGGGATAGCCACTCCACTCCATTGCATTTCTGTAATACCGCATGTGAAGTTCATAACGAATGATTCCCTCTCTTACGGTAGGACTTAATTCAAGGGGGTCAGTTGGATGTTCGAAATGGATTGTGAAGAAATTGATCAGGGGTTGTTCATTGAAAGCTGCTTCAATTGCCTGAAGATAGTTGGGCAAAACATTGCTGTCTGCATCGAGAGAAATAATTATACCGTCCGGGAAATTATTTCTGATCATTTGTTTGACTGCCTCATCCATTCCTATTTTACGGGCCCATCCAACACCGGCCCATTTTTGTGGAAGCGCATGGGCATAAACACGTATCACATCAAAAAACAGATCTGAATGATTATTCTGCCATTGTGAAATACTCTCTAATGTTGAAATATTTTGATTTACTGCCTCCTCCGGTGAGTCGGATGCGTCATTGATTACCACAATAACAGAAATCTGGGCAAGGGGAGGGGAACAATCTGCCAGCGAATCAAGTGTTTCGATGAGTCCTGGTTCATTGTAACATGGAATCACAACAAAAATAGAAGCAGACTTTGCGGTAATATCCAGGCAAACTGAATAAAGTCCTTTCTGCCGGTTGATGTAACGCTGTAAGATATCCATGGCAGAAAAAAAAGAGAGATCAATCATTTAATTAGTCGATCCCTCTCTCTGATTTATTTGGTGAAAGATTTGTAACGGTCGTTCAATCCCTGGGTAACTTCTTTGGTGATATTGTGTTGTGCCGTGCCTTCAAGCATGCTCGCACTGTTGAGGATGATATCATATTTTTTGACCGCATTATAGCTTTTCAGAAAAGAGGAGATGCTGTCAACAATTTGCTGATTGATCTGTCCCTGCATTTCTGATAATTTCTGAGTGAGATCATTGTCGAGCTTTTGAACCTCCTGTTGTGCCGCAACAAGCCGGTCATTCTCCTGCTTAGCCCGCTCTTCGGTTAGGAAACCCCCTTTTTGAACTTTTTCCTGAAATGTTGCAGCATCGCGTTCAAATCTGATCCGTTTGTCGGTGTACTCTTTTCTGAAAGCCTCCTTCTTCTCTGAGAATTCAATATTAAGTTTTTTCGCAAGTTCATAGGTAAAAAGCATCGAATCCATTTTTACATACGCGATCGTCAGCGGATTATTCGTCCCTTTTGCCTGATCAGCATGAGATGATTTGTCTTTATTCTTTCCGGTGAAATAGATAATGTAAAGAGCTGCAACTGCAAGCGCTAAAACGATATTAACAATATTCGTGTTTTTCATAAAAAGCATTTACGTTTTTATTCTCAGCAAAAAAATGTTTGACAAATATAATCGAAAAGTCGAAGCAGTAAACCAGCAAGATTAATTTTTGTTTTACCATTAGGGCTTCCTTCACAAAAATATTAAAAAATGATCTTCTGTATTGATAAACATCATAGATCCTCCGGTTTTGGAGTGATATTTTTACAAAGTTTAACAAAAATAGGTATCAGGAATAATCCAAGGAGATGATGATCAATAACCTTATTGCAAAAATGCTTCCATATTTCCCTGAAAGGGTAGTCTGGATTTTTTCGAAACGGTATATTTCAGGACAGTATATCAGTGATGCGCTTGCAGAATCGCGAAAATTCAATTCAAACGGCGTATTGGTTACTGTTGATTTGCTTGGGGAGCATATCACGAATCTGGCCGAAGCTGATGTTTATAAGGAGCAATACATTGATTTAATTGAAAGATTTACTTTAGAAAAGATCGATGGTAATTTTTCGGTGAAACCTTCAATGTTTGGATTATTGCTCGATCAGGAAGCTTGTTACAGGAATCTGCGCGAAATTGTGGAGGCCTCTGACAGATGTGACTCATTTATAAGAATTGATATGGAAGATGCGGAATGCACTTCCAATGAAATTGCGATTTTCAGACGTCTGAAAACCGAATTTCCCACCCGGGTCGGATTAGTCATACAGGCTTATATGCGCCGGACAGCTGACGATATTAAAAGTTTATTGGATTTAAACTACCCTGACGCACCCATGAATTTCAGACTCTGCAAGGGCATTTATATTGAAGCGGAGCAAATCGCCTTCAAAGGACATCAGGAGATCAGGGACCATTTTCTGAGTGATTTGCAGTTTATGTTTGAAAACAAAATTTTTGTGGGTATTGCTACACACGACAAGTTTTTGATTGATAAGGCCTATGAGATAATTGAACGCTTAAAGGTACCCAAGGATAAGTATGAGTTTCAGATGCTGTATGGGGTAACCCCTCAGCTTCGGCAGTCAATTGTTAAAAGTGGCCACCCGATGCGGGTATATGTCCCCTACGGCAAACAATGGTTTGCCTATTCCACACGACGGCTTAAGGAAAATCCTGCGATGGTTTGGCACATCCTTAAAGCGCTTTTTGTCAGGCATTAGTGATTGGAGAAGACCTGAGTTGGTTTTATGAATTCCGTAACGTAAAATTGACGAATCGTCTCATCTGAATATCACCTGTTAATCTCAGTAACTTATTTTTGTGCCTTGATAATCGTGTCGTTAACAGCTTCATTTTGAAGCAGTGTGCTTTTAATATCTTCAAAGTGTTTTAAAAGCAAATAACTTTCATTGGTGGTAACCATTTCCCTTGCAACGCTGCCGGTAGTACTTATTGGTGTCCCATAAATCACATTAAAGATCTTATAACTTTGGGTGGAAATTCCGACGGTGTTTTCGGGTGTTACCAGCATGCCCTTGTACTCCGTACGCATCTGATTGGTTCGCATCGTCTTTTTGGCATTCATATCCGCATCGTAAACCTTTGGCGCCCGCGTCAAACCTTCAACAGTCGCTTTATCGACATGATTCTGGGCAATATTCATGGTTACCTGATCTGTCTTGACCGGAGTAATAATGATAGAAGATGGGGTGATTCTTCGAAGGATAATGATCTCTGCCAGTTTTATAGCCTGTTCCCGCATAAAAACACCCATGACGTACTCAGCTGACTTAAGGGTATCAGGTACGATAAGGGTGGTATGTTGGTAACCCATATAGGTGAAAACAACGGTATCGTTAGGAAATCCGTAGAACGAAAACCGTCCTGACTCATTTGTTGCAAAACTGTTTTTACTATTGATGCTGAAATTGGCATTCGACAAGGGTTCCTTTGTTTTACTGTCAAAAGCAATACCTGTGATAAAAATCGATTTATTACTCTTGTTTGGGATGACCTGCCCCTTGGCAGGGCTACCTAAACACCATATAATCAAAACAATTAATATGGTCGACTTCAAGTTAAGAGTTTTCATTGCAGTTTCTATTAATCAGTATGAGTTGTATAAAGATAATCATATAAGGTTCGAAAACGAAATATTTCAATAAAATTTTATTCGCTCTCGTTTACTTATCAGGTTATCCACAGCTATAAGCTTTCAGCCAAAAGACATCCAATCAACAGAAAAGGGTTTCGGGTAAAAGATCATTATGGCGTTAATTTCTGTTGCAAGTTCGTTTCACATGTTTAATAACATCTAAAAAATAAATTTACGACATAAATAAAAGATTAAGTTTGCAGAACGGATCAGAACAGATGATCCGATAGTTTTTATACATGAATAAATTTAGTTTTAAACCTAATTTAGACTCAGGAGTATCAAAAGTTCAGCAACTTGTTGATGCTTTAATTCGTTCCATCAATTTTAAGATGCTTCGCGAAGGTGATGCTTTACCCTCGGTAAATGAACTGATGAAAGAATCAGGTTTATCGCGGGATACAGTATTCAAAAGTTATTCTGAACTCAAGCGGAGGGGAATTGTTGAGGCGAAACCGAATAAGGGGTATTTTGTGACCCGGTCGCAAAAGCAGGTATTTCTTTTTCTTGATACCTTTAAAGCTTATAAAGAGGTGCTTTATAACTCATTCAAACAGAGTCTGCCACGTAATGTGATGGTTGATATTAATTTCCATCACTATAATTTTGATTTATTCGAGTCGATCATCCGCAATAGCATCGGGAAGTTTAATTCATATATTATCATGAATTTCAACCATCCGGACATACCAGGAATTGTAAGTGAAATAGACCCCGATAAATTGCTTCTAATCGACTGGCAGATTCATTCAGGGAAAGGGCAGGCAAAAGTTTATCAGGATTTTGGACAATCGGTATATCGCTGTCTAAGTTCGGGTTGGCATTTGCTCAGGAAATATGATGAGGTTGTTTGCGTTTATCCCGAGTATACTTTTCACCCAATCGAATCGGTTGAGAATGTGAATCGGTTTTGTGATGATAATAATTTGAAATTCAGTGTTATATACGATATTGAAGAGCTCGATATCCAGATGGGAAAAGTGTACATGGTTTTTGAGGATATCGATTTGGCAGCCATCCTTGAGCAGGCTAATCGTAAAAAGTTCAGACTTCGTGATGATTTTGGCATTCTATCGTATAATGACACCCCTATGAAAAAGTTTATAGCAAAAGGAATCACCGTCATTTCGACCGATTTTAAATTAATGGGACAGAAAGCCGCAGAGTTTGCCCTGGGTAATTCGAAGATCGATTTTCTCGTTCCTACGGAATTAATTATTCGGGAATCGATCTAATGATCATGACACAACAGAACAGATTTATTTATAAATTTTGAAAAACAAACCTCTATGTATCTGCTAGGAATTGATATCGGAAGTTCTTCAGTGAAGGCCTCCATCATGAATGGTGAAACCGGCCAGATCGCCGGATCATCCTTCTATCCCAAAAGTGAGATGACCATCGTTGCCAAACAGGCGGGTTGGGCAGAACAACAGCCAGAACTCTGGTGGGACAACCTTAAGCTTGCCATCCTCGAAGCCAGGTCATTGGCGGGGATATCAGGCGATGAAATTATTGCAATTGGTATTTCGTATCAGATGCACGGACTGGTAGTTGTCGATAAACAACAGCGCGTATTGCGGCCATCCATTATTTGGTGTGATAGCCGAGCCACAGAAATCGGAAACAGGGCTTTTAATGAGATTGGTAATGAAAAGTGTCTTAATTCGTTGCTCAATTCCCCGGGTAATTTTACCGCCTCCAAACTGAAGTGGGTGAAAGATAACGAGCCTGCCCTTTACGATCAGATCGATAAGATAATGTTGCCTGGTGATTATATCGCTATGCGTTTGACTGGAGAGATCAGGACCACTGCATCGGGTTTGTCGGAAGGGATGTTTTGGGATTTCAGACAAAATGGGGTATCAGATCTGGTCATTGAATATTATGGATTTCGAAAAGAGCTGATCCCTCAATTGGTGGAAACATTTGGAATTCAGGGATATGTTATGGCAGGAGTTGCTGCAGAACTTGGTTTAAAACCAGGAATTCCCGTATCGTACAGGGCGGGCGATCAGCCAAATAATGCGCTGTCGCTTAATGTTCTGAATCCGGGAGAGATTGCGGCAACTGCTGGAACCTCGGGCGTTGTTTATGGGGTAAGCGGGGAGGTCAAATATGATCCTCAATCGCGGGTGAACACTTTTGCCCATGTTAATCATACAGTTGCAGCTGACCGGTTAGGGGTTTTGCTTTGCATCAACGGGACAGGTATTCTTAATTCGTGGATGAATAAATACATAGGGAATAAGGATTATTCTTATGAACAGATGAATGAAATGGCAGGCGCGATACCTGCTGGTTCAGAAGGTGTTTCTGTCCTTCCGTTTGGCAACGGTGCAGAGCGGGTTTTGGGGAACCGGAATATTGGTGCCCAGATTTGCGGACTTGATTTTAACCGGCATGGACAGGGGCACTTGTTCAGAGCGGCCCAGGAGGGGATCGTTTTCTCGTTTAAATATGGGATGGAAGTTCTGAAAGGGATTGGAATTGAAGCGAAGGTGATCAGGGCTGGTAAATCCAACATGTTCCTGAGTCCGGTTTTCCGTGAGACGCTTGCCAATATAACGGGTGTCTCAATTGAATTGTACAATACGGATGGTGCTGCCGGCGCTGCAAGAGGTGCAGGTGTGGGTTCAGGATATTACCCCTCATTTGCTGATGCGTTCTCCGGTTTGAAGAAACTCGATTTGGTTGAGCCTGATCTGAATCAGAAAGATCAGGTAGAACAAGCCTATCAGAGATGGGAAAATAACCTGAAAAAGTTTATTTAAAATTTGATTCAAAAGGTATTTTTTAATGTGTGATTTATTTAATAGTGTTAACCTAATATAATAGAAATAGTTATGGATGCATTTGTTGGAGGTAAAGAGTATTTTCCAGGAATAGGAAAAATTAAATTTGAAGGTGTTGAGTCCAAAAATCCGCTCGCTTTTAAGTGGTACGATGAAACCAGGGTGATTAATGGAAAGAGCATGAAGGAGTATCTTCGTTTTGCAGTAGCTTACTGGCATACTTTCTGTGGGGATGGTGGCGATCCTTTTGGACCAGGAACACAGATTTTCCCATGGGTTGGTGCACCTGATAAAATGGATGCCGCCAAAGAGAGAATGGATGCAGCATTTGAGTTTATAAGTAAAGTTGGCGCCCCTTTCTACTGTTTCCACGATACCGATGTAGTGGGCGATGGTTCAGTTTTTGAAATCGAACAACGTCTTACAAAAATGGTAGACTTTGCAAAAGAGCGACAGGCTGCTACCGGAATTAAACTCCTTTGGGGCACAGCAAACGTTTTCTCAAATCCCCGTTATATGAATGGCGCATCTACTAATCCTGATTTCAACGTATTGACGAATGCAACGGTTCAGGTCAAGAATGCCATTGATGCAACTATTGCACTTGGTGGGACCAATTATGTCTTCTGGGGTGGTCGCGAAGGGTATATGAGTCTGCACAATACCGATGTTAAGCGGGAACTGGAACACATGGGCAAATTTCTGGGTGCTGCCCGCGACTATGCCCGGGCACAGGGATTTAAAGGCACCTTCCTGATTGAACCAAAGCCGATGGAACCAATGAAACATCAGTACGATTTTGATACTCAAACGGTCATCGGATTCCTTAAAGCTCATGGTTTAGAAAAGGATTTCAAATTAAATATCGAAGTAAACCACGCCACCCTCGCTGGTCACACCTTCGCACACGAACTGCGAATGGCTGCAGATCAGGGAATGTTAGGTTCAATTGATGCCAATAAAGGTGATTATCAAAACGGATGGGATACCGATGAGTTCCCGACCAATATTTATGAAGTGACTGAGGCAATGATGGAGATCATCCAGGCTGGTGGTTTCACTAATGGGGGCGTAAACTTCGATGCCAAAACACGTCGCAATTCATCTGATCTTGAAGATATTTTTATTTCGCATGTATCCGGTATGGATGTATTTGCCCGAGCCCTGGTAATTGCTGATAATATCTTGAAAGACTCAGATTATCTAAAACTTAGAAAGAACAGATATGCCAGTTACGACAGTGGCAAAGGTGCTGAATTTGAAACTGGTAAACTGAGTTTTACCGATCTTTACAATATTGCAAAAGAAGTTGGCGAACCGAAACAGATCAGCGGAAAACAGGAAATGTTGGAGCAGCTGATTAATTGCTATATCTGATCCTATGAAGGAGCATAGTTCGTTTTACGTTATTGGCATAACTTTGGTCGCCACCTTGGGTGGACTCCTTTTTGGATACGATACTGCAGTTATCTCCGGAGCTGAGAAATCAATCCAGGCCTATTTGATCACCGGGCTTGGCCTTGGTTCCCTTGCTCATGGAGCAACGATCTCAAGCGCACTAATAGGTTGTATTATTGGAGGAATGGTCTCCGGATTGGTAGCATCAAAACTGGGACGAAAGAATTCGCTTTTACTCGCGGCGTTCCTCTTTTTCTTCAGTGCGCTCGGATCAGGCTGGCCCGAATTCCTCTTTTTTACCAAGGGAGAACCGACAATGGGTCTCTTATTTATGTTCAACTTTTACCGGATTATCGGAGGTGTTGGGGTGGGTATAGCCTCAGCTGTCAGCCCTATGTATATCGGAGAAATAGCCCCGGCTGAGATTCGTGGACGACTCGTCTCTCTCAACCAGATCGCTATTATATTTGGTATGCTGGTGGTTTACTTTGTCAACTATTTTATTGCCCACGGACACACCATTGAATGGATTAATGCGATCGGGTGGCGATGGATGTTCACATCAGCGGCATTCCCGTCGGCACTTTTTGCAGTTTTACTCTTCTTCGTTCCCGAAACGCCACGTTATCTTGCTCTTACCAATCAGGATACAAAAGCCCTGGAGATACTGACAAAAATTAACGGGGTACAGCAGGCTAAACTCATCATGATCGATATCAAAAAATCGGTTGAGGCCGCATCCGAAAGAATATTTGCATTTGGAAAGACTGTAATTTTTATTGGTATTCTTCTATCTGTATTTCAGCAGTTTGTAGGAATTAATGTCGCTTTGTATTATGCCCCGCGTATTTTTGAAAGCATGGGCGCAGCCAAGGATGCATCGATGCTTCAAACTGTGGTAATGGGTTTCATTAACGTCGTTTTTAGTGTTGTGGCAACCCTTACAGTTGATAAATATGGGAGAAAAATATTACTGATGATTGGATCTATAGGTATGGCTGTTGGAATGTTTGCCATTGGTACCCTTGCATTTATGAAAATTATTGGTATCAGCACACTGATATTTATCCTCATCTACACCGCATCGTTTATGATGTCGTGGGGACCTATTTGCTGGGTGCTTATTTCCGAAATCTTTCCAAATAAGATCAGGGGGCGTGCGATCGCAATTGCAGTCGCCGCACAATGGGCAGCCAACTACTTTATTTCATCCACCTATCCGGCGATGATGGAATTTAGTGGAGGTATAACCTATTGGTTTTATGGAGCAATGAGTATCCTTTCATTTGTTTTCGTTTGGAAGATGGTTCCTGAAACCAAAGGAATGACACTTGAAGCAATGGAACAGTTATGGCTGAAGAAAAAATAAATCGGAAGCAAAATTAGCAAATGTAAGGTTATTCTAGGTAACCGATATTTATTTGCCAATATTAGAATCCCTCTGAGAGGCTGAGTCTTAGAGGGATTTTTTGTGCCGGTATTAAAGGCATGATCTGTTGTAATCAGTTTGTGGCATCTTTTTTTGTCTTCCCGGATTAAACCATCAACTCTTTGATATGTCTAAAATCGTACATGAGGAGAAAATTATTATTTTTTTACATTTAACCAGATCATCAATTGCCAAATTTATCGATCATAATAGTTAATTACCGGGGCTGGGAAAGACTTACCCAATGCCTTGATTCCTTAAGTACTATTGAGGATAACCGGTTTACACATGAGGTGATTGTAGTTGATAATAATTCCAACGATGGTCAAATAGACCGGTTTCGGAGATTATATCCCAGGTTCAAATTTGTTTTAAATCCTGATAACCTTGGTTTTGCTTATGGCTGCAATTGGGGAGCAGTCTATGGCAGAGGTTCGAATTTTCTATTCCTGAATCCTGATACGATTGTCACTGCTGAAGCTCTTTTCGCCATGCTTACTGAAGTGCGGGTCAGGAGGGCCAATTCCATTATTTCATGCTGTCAGATAAGGGGAAATGGTGCCAAGGAGCACCCTTATGGTCAATTCATATCGCCACTCACCTTAACCGGATGGCTCCGAGCAATTGTTAAGATTGTTTCCCTTCATGGGGAAGAGCCGTTTCTTCAAACAGACGACTATATTTATCCCGATTGGGTTTCCGGTTCAGTTGTAATGATTAAAAGGGAGAGTTTTCAAAATTTAGGTGGATGGGACGACGATTTCTGGATGTATTTTGAGGATGTAGACCTGTGCCGCAGAGCCATGCAGAAAAATGGAGAAATAGTATTACTTAAAAATGCTTGTGTTGAGCATAATCATGGCGGATCTTCGCGAATCAACCTGCAAGTTACTGCCTTAACAAAAACTGAGGTAAATATCTCCCGACATGTTTATATTTCAAAACATGAAAACGGATGGAAAGCTTCGTATATGCATTTGTTCCTGATTGCTAATAATTTACTCTTTGGCTTTATTCCGGCAGTGGCAGGATTAATTCTCTTTTTTATTAAGGATCTGAATGTTTTATCACACATCTATCTCCGCTTGGTTGGCTATTACTTTAATGCAATGCTTTCGGGAACATGGTTAAGCAAAAGGTCGGTTAAGTCTGCTTTAAATGTGAGAATCCGTAATTACAAAATGGGGATTCAACGAGATTAAGATTCAACGTATTCCTAAAGCGGATATCTTACGAAATTTCCATTACCAGTTTCTGGTAGAGCTCCATCAATCGTTGGGCCGCTAATTTATCGCTGAATAGTGTAGCATTGATATTTCCCTTTCGAATCATCTCCTCTCTTATCCCAGTGTCAGATAACATTTTATTTATGGCTTGTCCGATTTCCGAAATATCTGCAGGATTGACATAGAGTGCCCCTTCACCACCCGCTTCAGGTAAACTGCTGATATTTGAAGTGATAACTGGACATCCTGAAGCCTGAGCTTCAAGAACAGGGAGTCCGAATCCTTCAAAAAAAGAGGGATAAACCATCACCTCTGCCATTTGATAAATGGCCTGCAATTCATCTGATGAAGTGTTATGGAGAAAAATCACCTGTTTACAGATGCCGGAATCATGAATAAATTGAATAATATCATTCATGTATACCGTTGGTTTCCCTAAAATCACAACGGTTGTATCCACATTTTCTTTGACAACCGCTTTTAAAATGGCGAGCTGGTTCTTTCTTCTTTCAATCGTACCTACACTAAGAATAAACTTCTCCGGTAGATTGAATTTTAACCTGACAGTTTTTTTTTCAGCATCATTCAGTTTCGTAAAAAAACGGTTGTCGCACGATTGATAGATAACCTCAATTTTATCAGGATCAGTTCCAAAAAAGCGGATCAAATCGGCCTTCGTCTGCTGACTAATCGCAATTATCTTTGTGGCCATTCGGCATGAATTCTTACAGATCGAGAGATACATTTTTCGGTCCAACTTTTTATAATATTCCGGATATCTCAGATAAATCAGGTCATGAACGGTAACAATAGATGGCACTCCTGTCTTTTCGATTCCCAAAGGTAAGACGTGACTTAAGCCATGAAAAACATCAATTTTGTTAATTCCCAATAATTTAGTGATTTGATGTAGTCTCCAGTAAGATCTGAAATATTTCGAAAAAAAGGTTCCTGGAGTGACCACTTCAGTTGATTCCGAAAGGACAAAAAGATCGGTAAGCCTGGGCGCAAACAGTTTATAGGTGTTTTCAGGGTAATATTTTACTAACAGATTAATCAGATTCCGGCTATAGTTTCCCAGTCCCGATAAGTTTTGAAATGCCCGTTTAGCTTCGAAGCCGATAATCATAAATTGTTATTGATTAAGTTTTAATTTCTGAATGTATTCAAAATCTGCCAAAACCATTTTTTTAATCAAACTTCCGAATGAAGTTTTCTGGGGGTTCCATCCTAACAAATTTTTTGCTTTGGAGGGATTACCGCACAATAACTCAACTTCAGTCGGTCTGTAATATTGTGGATCGATCTCTATTATTACTTTACCGGTTTTTGTGCATAACCCTTTTTCATCGATATCACTACCTTTCCATTCAAGGTCTATGCCTGCCTCCTGAAATGCTATTGTGCAAAATTCCCGGACAGTGTGCATCTCTCCTGTGGCAATAACAAAATCCTCAGGAGTAGGATGTTGAAGCATTAACCACATGCATTCCACATAGTCTTTGGCGTAGCCCCAATCGCGCAAAGCGTTTAAATTGCCAAGGTATAATTTCTTTTGCCTGCCGGTAGCTATTCTCACAGCTGCCAGGGTTATTTTTCTGGTGACGAAATTTTCTCCCCTCCGTTCACTTTCGTGGTTAAATAGGATGCCGTTTACTGCATACATACCATATGCTTCCCGATAATTTTTAGTCATCCAAAACGCAAATTGTTTTGAAATGCCATAGGGTGAGCGCGGATAAAATGGTGTTGTTTCCGATTGGGGAGTTTCCTGTACCAGACCATAAAGTTCGGATGTGGAAGCCTGATAAATGCGAACCTTACTCTCCATCTCCAAAATACGAACTGCTTCCAGTATCCGGAGTGTCCCAATTGCATCTGTTTCTGCGGTATATTCCGGAACGTCAAACGACACTTTAACATGAGACTGCGCCGCTAAATTGTAGATTTCACCGGGCTTAACCTTTTGTATAATACGGACTAAGGAACTAGAATCCGTCATGTCTCCATAATGGAGGGTCAGTTTGTTCTTCAACCGAATGTCCTTAATCATCTCATCGATATAAAGATGTTCAATTCTGCTCCGATTGAATTGTGAAGAACGACGAACAATTCCATGTACGTTGTACCCTTTTTCAATCAAAAACTCAGCTAAATAGGAGCCATCCTGCCCGGTAATTCCAGTGATTAGTGCTATTTTCATTCTCCGTTTTGGTTCATCAAATTAAGTGAAAATATTTATAATCATTCGATAATTTTTTTGAATAATTCGATATAACTTTTCACATTTTCTTTCCAGGTATACTTCATTGAATGTTGTCTTAAAATAGAGGGGCGTTTTGAATCGTGATAAAAATCGTCAATTTTTTCCAGAAAAAAGCAACTCATTTCACCAGGTTCAAACGTTTCCCAATAATAGGCTTTATCTTCACTCACTTCTGGAATACTCGAATAGGTGGAAGCAAATACAGGTTTGCCAAACCGCATGGCTTCGACCGGAGGAAAACCCATCCCTTCAAATTTTGAAGGGAAAAGTACTGCTTTACAATTGTTATACATCCAGAATTTATCCTCTTCCGAAATTAATCCGGGCAAAAATATCCGGTTTTGCAAACCAAGGGCTTTTATTTTTTGTTCCAGCTCTTCGGAATAGGGGCCAGATTTATTCCCTGCAATGATCAGCTTATAATTTTCGGGCAAACGTTGTATAAAATCGATCAGGACATGATAATTCTTTTTCATACGAACTACACCTACCGAGAACAGTAAATCACCTTCCGGGGCAAATACCGGTTTTTGAACATTTTCAAAGGTTTTTACCTTTACGCCGCAATATATCACATATATTGGAATATCTCCAACATTAAGATTTTCTCTTACAACACTTTCTGTAAATTTAGAAATTACAGTAATTGCTGTCGCCCGGTTTACTTTTTTCTGCAATTGGGCTAACCTTGTTTTTGCTTTTGCTGGAGATTTTTCACCTAGAAAATTTAAATCATTGATTGTTAGTATATATGGAGTCTTCTTGTCTGATGGGAAATAGGCCGAATCCTGATGGATGGTATACCAGAGGTCATACTTCCTGCAAAGGGTGGGGAAATACCTCCGTTTTAATGAAACAATTTCATAATCGACATTATTGCCGAAATATCCTTTGAATTTTTTGGGAACCAACAGGGTAAATTTAAATTTTTCATCCCTTATCTGGCTAATCTCGTTACCAAAAAATTCAGCGACCTGTCCCAGACCGGTATTGAGATCTTTTAGCCGGTCCAAATCAATTAATACGGAATATGGCGTCATATTATAGTTTTCCGGTTTTGTATAATTGCCTGAGTTTTATATATTTTGTAAAAGTGGCAAATGCGTTGATAAGACAGATGACTACCCCGTAATAACCGTCCAGAAAGCCAAGTTTAAAGAAAAAACCTTGAATAAAATTGTAAAAAGGTTTAAATAGGATGCCAATAACTCCTATTTTACGATTTTCAGCGAATAATTTTCTTGCAGAAAGAGAGGTGAAATTATTAAACTGACGGATATGCCCCTCTATCGAATCATAGGTATAATGCAAGATATGCCCTTTCAAATATCCAATTTTGGCGCCTTCGGTCATTTGCACATTTTCATGGATATAAAGCCCTTCCCATCTCCCCTTATCACTGCGAAACAGGCGGAGCTTTCTGTCAGGATACCAGGCGCCGTGACGAATCCATTTACCACAGTAACAATTCATCCTGTTCATGAAGTAGCCGTCGAAATCAGGTTTTTCCTTTGCTTTTAATATCGACTGGCAAAGGGTTTGATCAATCGTTTCATCTGCATCAAGCGACAAAATGAATTTAGATTTAGCCAGCGTAATTGCATAATTTTTTTGAGTAACATAATCTTTAAACGGGTGTTCGAAAAATTGCACCTTCAGACTGAGACAGATTTCTTTGGTTTTGTCTGTTGAAAAAGAATCAACAACCACAATCTCATCTGCAATCCGGATAACTGAATTGATGCACCGTGCAATAGTCAGTTCCTCGTTTAAAGTGATGATTACTACAGAAATGCTACTCATATTAGTTAAAGAAATTTAGTATCTGTGATGTAATAAACTGAACATCTTCATTACTAAGGTCCGGAAAACTGGGCAAATTGATCCCACGGGAACTGATATCTGATGCAACAGGAAAATCAGTGCGGGCAAATTTCGAGTACATCGGCATGGTATGTACCGGAAAGAACAGCGGACGCGTTTCAATCCCAGATTGACTTAAAAAGTCTCTTAGGTCATTACGTTGTCGGGCATGAGGAATAAGTATTGAACACATCCAATAAGAATTAAAGGTGTTCTCTTCCTGACCATGAAACTCAATACACGTATTTTTAAAGGCCTTTCCATAAAGTGATGCAATGCGGATTTTATTAGCCATTATTTCGTCAATCCGCTCTAACTGAGCTAATCCGATAGCCGCACAAATGTTGGTCATTCTGAAATTGTATCCTACTGCATCATGCCAATAAAGAAGATCCGAAATTCCCTGATTCTTAATATTCTTTGCCCTGTCAATCAACTCTTTTGAATTTGAAACCACCATACCTCCTTCTCCGGTTGTAATGGTTTTATTGCCAAAGAAGCTGTAGGCTGCGATATCTCCAAATGTACCTGCATGCCTTTTGTGATATTTAGTTCCAATAGCCTCGGCGCAATCTTCAATCAGAAAAAGGTGATGACGGCTGCAAATATCAACTAAAGCGTCCATCTCGCACGAATGCCCATAGAGGTGAGGAACCATAATGGCTTTGGTCCTGGAGGTGATTTTCAGCTCCACATCAAGGTAATCCATTTGCCAGGTTTGTGGTAACGAATCAACAAACACAGGCGTTGCTCCGACATAAGCAATAGAATTTACAGATGCAATATAGGTAAATGTAGGAACAATAACCTCATCTCCAGGTTGAATATCTAAAACCAGCAAGGCAAGATGTAAGGCAACTGTTCCGTTACAAACAGTGGTAGCATAGCCCACATTCAGATATTCGGCAAATTGTGTTTCAAAATTGGTAATATATTTTCCTTTCGACGAAATCCAGGTCGATTCTATACACTCCGTCACATACTTTAATTCATTCCCTTTCAAAGAAGGTTGATAAACAGGGTATTTTATTTCCATTTTGTCGGTTAGTATTTATTGCTCTTTATTAATTGGCTTGACTTACTCCTATCTATTTCGCTGTAATTGGAAAGAACAAATAATAATTTAGCTTTGTTCTTCATTTTATCAGACTGCAAAAATAACAAACTTTGATTCTTATGATTGACTATTTTATCAAATCGCTAAAAAGGAAGATTGCGAGAAGATTTACTAAAAAATATCCTGTCAGGATAAACACGTTTGAAGTTGGGGATTTTGGGAAAGTCAGGTTTTCCTATTGGGAAAATCCACTTGTCAGGAATGAACCTTTATCTGTTGACGAGGTGAATTTTTTTGGCAGATTTCTCAAAGAGGGCGATCTGGCAATTGATATCGGAGCAAATATTGGGCATGAATCTGTTCAGATGGCTTTAATTACTGGAAAAACCGGTTTAACCTTGTCTTTTGATCCAAATCCGTATGTCTATGAAATTCTTGCTAAAAACGCGCAGATAAACGCAGATAAAATCAATATTTCGACACATAATGTGGCGATTACAGATAAGGAAGAGGAGTTTTATTATTATTCTTCGGAAGCATCATTCTGTAACGGAGGTATATCCAGTGAAAAAAATAAAAGCCATGGGAAATTTACATTTAAGGATAAAATTAAGGGTGTTGTGTTGGAACCATTTTTAGAAAATAACTACCCTGGTTTTGCCGAAAAGCTTAAATTGGTAAAAATAGATACCGAAGGTTATGATACTGTAATCCTTAAGTCAATCTCCGGCTTACTTTCAAAGTACAAACCGGTGGTTATTACAGAATGCTTCTTCAGGAACGGCAGGGAACAACGATTTGAACATTATAATTTATTGAAAGAGATGGGGTATTCGCTTTTCTATGTTTCTGAATTTAGCATTGCTGCAGAAATTATTCCTATAGAGTCAGAGCAGGATATGTTAAGATGGAAACATTTTGATCTGTTTGCGATCATTGCCTGATTGTCTGATTAATAAAAGTATTTTTTAAATTATTGATACCTAACCCACCTATGAATCTTATCACTTTGCGATTGCTTAAAACTTTGTTACCTAAATTTATCTACAAAAGAATTCTCACCCGAAAAGTTCGGAATTCGGTACTCGGTTATTACCGTACCCATCATGACATCCCATCGGAGGAGGTCCAAAGGATTTTGGATTATTTAAAAAACAAACCGATTACGGTATTTCCATATTATGAATTGGATCAGTATGTTGCATCTGATGTAGAGGTCCACGAAGATAAGAAGAAAGGGTTGCGATATGTCTTACTCGATGGCAAAAGGCTATATTTTAAGCGGCGATGGAGTAAAAACAGGATTAGAAAAACGTTTAACGGATTTCCAAAGTGTCCCCATTGCTATGAAAACGAACGTTGAGGAAAGAGCAGGATCCAAAGTGTCCCCATTGCTATGAAAACGAACGTTTCAGAGTGGAGGAGGGGGATGTCCTTCTTGATATTGGGGCAGCAGAAGGTAATTTTGCTTTAAGCGCTGTCGATAGGGTGGCGCGAATAATCCTTTTTGAAAGTAATAAGGAATGGATTGAAGCGTTGAACGCCACTTTTGAGCCTTGGAAAGAGAAAGTAACCATAGTAAATAAATTTGTTGGCGATGTGACTAACTCAGAATGTACAACACTAGATGATTACATTTCGGAAGATGAAAAAATATCGTTTCTGAAAATTGATGTTGAAGGCGCCGAATCAAAGTTGTTAAATGGTTGCAGAAGAATTCTTCAGGAAAGGTCCCCTCTTAAGGTTGCAATCTGCACCTATCACAAGCAGCAGGATGAACAGGAGTTCAGTGCGTTTTTAACCCGTTTTGGATTTGAGACAACCCATTCAAATGGTTATATGCTTCTTTATCATGATAAAAAAATTGAGGCGCCTTTTTTAAGACGGGGCCTGATCAGGGCAATGAAGCATTAATTACGATTGCTGACATTTATTAGCAAAATTGTCGTTACCACCCTCTAACTTTGCAGTAAAATTAAATGTGTTCAAAATTTCGTTATTCTGAGCAATCTAAAAATGTACTGCGATGTCAAAAGGATTTTATAATGTCCCTATTCCTCATAATGAGCCGGTAAAGAGCTATAAACCTGGTTCGCCCGAACGGGAGGAACTCAAAGCAATGATTTATGAACTCCGTTCAGAAGTGAGAGAGCTTCCGATGTTTATTGGAGGGAAGGAGATTAAAAGTTCACGGAAAGTTGAAATACATCCTCCGCATGATATTCACCACCTGCTCGGTTATTTTTATCAGGGTGATGAATCGCATGTGACACTTGCCATAGATGCAGCGCTTGCTGCCCGATCAGCCTGGGCAGAGCTTGCGTGGCAGCATCGGGCATCCATATTCTTAAAAGCAGCCGATCTGTTGGCAGGCCCCTACCGGGCAAAACTAAATGCTGCAACAATGCTGGGGCAATCAAAAAATGCTTACCAGGCCGAGATTGATGCTGCATGTGAACTTGCTGATTTTTACAGGTATGGCGTAAAATGTATGACCCAGATCTATGAAATGCAGCCTGAATCTAATCCAGGTATGTGGAATTACAACGAATTCCGCCCCCTTGAGGGATTTGTGTTTGCTTTGACACCGTTTAATTTTACCTCCATAGCCGGTAATCTACCCGTCGCCCCCGCCATGATGGGTAATGTTTGTGTCTGGAAACCTGCAAAAACAGCGGTTTATTCAGCTGCAGTCATTATGGAAATTCTGAAAGAGGCTGGTCTCCCTGATGGCGTGATTAACCTTGTTTTCGTCTCAGGCCCTGCTGCAGGAAAGATTATATTTAGTCACCCCGATTTTGCCGGAATTCACTTCACCGGATCTACAGGTGTCTTTCAGGATATATGGAGGAGTATAGGTGAGAATATTTTTCGTTATAAATCTTATCCGCGGATCGTTGGAGAGACTGGAGGTAAAGACTTTATTTTTGCCGATCCGACAGCTGATACCAGCGCCCTTGCAACAGCCATTGTTCGAGGTGCCTTTGAATATCAGGGGCAAAAATGTTCCGCTGCTTCACGGGTTTATGTGCCGGCTTCGATATGGGAAAAAACATGGGAAGCAGCTGTTTCGCAGCTGAAGAAGATGAAAATGGGACCTCCGGAAGATTTCACCAACTTTATAAACGCAGTCATTGATGAAACATCGTTTGATAAACTGAAAGGTTTTATCGACAGGGCACGTGATAGTGAGGATGCTGAGGTGATCTTTGGAGGGAATTGCGAGAAATCACAAGGGTATTTTATCCAACCTACTGTGATCCGTGCAAAAAAAGCCGATTACATCACCATGAAGGAGGAGCTTTTTGGACCTGTTGTCACGATTTTTGTTTATGATGATAATCAGATCGATGAAACACTTACTTTGGTGGATACTACTTCGGTTTATGCCCTTACCGGTGCAATTTTTTCGCAAAACCGCTATTCGATTGAACAGATGACCAAAAGGCTGAGCAATGCAGCAGGCAATTTCTATATCAATGATAAACCAACAGGTGCGGTCGTCGGACAACAACCATTTGGCGGAGCAAGGGGTTCGGGAACCAACGATAAAGCAGGCTCTGTTTTCAACATGCTTCGGTGGGTCTCTATCCGGACCATCAAAGAGACTTTTGTGCCAGCTACTGATTTTTTATACCCTAACTTTTTCCCGGATGTGGATTAAAGTTACAGGGAATAACTGGTCAAATTAAATTGTTTCAGAAATGATGCGTCTCATATTCAGTAATATGTATGACGGACGATAAATTATAACTGATTCTCCTTTTTATTTTGTCGGGGAATCTGTTATTTTGTAATTTAATTGATGAGTTTAAGATGAAACCGATTATACCAAGAACCATATTCAAAACCTTTACAAACAAATACTTGGTTGCATTTGTGGTTTTTAGTTTCTGGATGATCTTCATTGACGAACATAACATTCTGTTTATGAGGCAGAATCTGAATAAACTGAAAAGATATAGGGTTGAAAGTAGCTATTATAAAGCGAAGATTCTAGCGGATAGCGAGCGTTTAAAAGAACTTCAGAGCAGCTCAAAAAATCTTGAGAAATTTGCCCGTGAGCAGTTTTTAATGAAGAAAAAGAACGAAGATATCTTCGTGATTATTGAAAAATAGTTAAGATTTGAACTATGAAAATCGATTTCGATTTTTTCAAAATACACAGTAAACTCACTCCTCAAAAAGGGAGAATACTTATTTCAGAGCCATTTTTGGCGGGAGACTTTTTTAGCCGTTC
This sequence comes from Prolixibacteraceae bacterium, assembly GCA_963675995.2. GTDB lineage: Bacteria > Bacteroidota > Bacteroidia > Bacteroidales > Prolixibacteraceae > JAAFHB01. The sequence goes on from CAXXIY010000002.1 coordinate 168,515, forward strand.
GACGGTATTACTGGTTGACTATTCTTCATCAGGAGCAGTTGGCTTTATTTTGAATAAACCCTATGAAGCACAGATTAACGAACTTTTCTCCCTTTCTTCGATTTTTGTTCCTGAAGTGTTTGTTGGAGGCCCTGTGAGTGACGACAGTCTTTTTTATATTCATACACTGGGGGATAAGATTCAGGGCAGTATTAACATAAAGGATGAATTATTCTGGGGGGGCAACTTTGAAGAGTTGAAGTCGGTAATTTTGTCCGGAAAAGCTAAGGCGGAACAGGTAAAGTTTTTTGTTGGCTATTCGGGATGGAGCCCGGGACAGCTGGAAGAAGAGATTTCGGGGAACTCGTGGCTCGTTGCAGACGTTGACTCAAAGCGGGTGATGAAAAGCACCCGGAATTTATGGCTCGAAAGTGTTAAAAAAGCAGGAAGGCATTACGAGACCTGGCTGAATTTTCCCGAAGATCCTAACTCCAATTAAGTTCAGATCAAAAACGGAACAAACCTTTTTGTCCGTTTCATGTATTGCCGGTATTTATCTCCAAAATAGGCAATACACTCCTTTTCATCAAATATTGCGGTAAGAACAAGGAAGAGTGTTCCAATGATAGAAACGATTAATAGAAAAATGGTGGCTTGCTTCAGGAATATACCCCAGGTCAGAAAAAGCAATGAAGAATAGAGTGGATGTCTGATCTGTTTATAAATGCCTGTTTCAATAAGTTCTGAAGTCTTTTCAAACTGATAAAGTGTTTTTTCACCACTACGTTCATCGCTTTTTCTCCCCTTTTTGAGCTGGATCACTCCTGTTATCACCAGATAAACCGAAAAGAAAAGGAAAGTCCATGAAATGAGCTGTGGAATTTCTGAAGGGTCATCAAACCAATAACTGATATTCGATACCAGCAGCCAAATTATACATTCCCAGCTGAAAAAACGGTAAAATCCATGGCTTTTAATATTAAATAAGGTTCGCCACGACAGCATAATAATGGGCAAACTTAAAACTCCAAATGTAACTAGTCTTTCCATTACTTCTTGTTTTAATTCATATAATAAGTGTGTTAGAGATCTTTGAGATTTGGTTTACCAGAATTGCTGATGTAATCCTTTCCTAAAATGGATCTCATGGAAGTGCCATTTATAAAATATTCGAAATGTGAGTTATCGACCAGTTTATTATCGCTAATAATCCTTCCGCGCTGATCGATCTTCAACCTGTACGCTCTATTCATTATACCAACCGCCTTACCATTTTTATCAACTATTGGCGAACCTACAAAATCGGCAAAGTTTAAGTATTCCTCAGTTTTAATCCGGATATCATCATCAGCATATTTTTCATTAAGTGCCGTTTCAACATAACCTCTGGTAATTTTTAATTTATTCATATTATCATATCCCACTAAAAAAAGGGTGTCCCTGTTCCGAATTCTCCGGACATCCGGTTCCAATGGGATCATCTGCCTGTGAATATTCTTTAAGGCAAAAGTTAGAATTGGTTTTGAATAGATAAAAACCGAGAAGGTTCTTTCTATTTTGTCTCTAAAAGCGAGCGTATCCATTAAAATGTACTTCGAAGGATCATTCGGTAAATACATTTTCCACCCTATTAATTCCTTATCAAAATCCTTGATTGACAATATCTGACCATGAGTTAATGTGGATCTGAAAAAATCACGCGCAGTACACGCGATTATACCCGTATTGTATTTTATTAGAAATGCAGATCCCCAATCGAGATCTTTGAGGTTCTGAAATGTTGCGTAATTTTTCAGAATTACTTTTTCCCATTCAATCTTCGATTTTATTTTTTCCACCTCCTGTGCGAATGGCCTTTCTACTATTACCAAAATCAGTAATGAAATCAGCAATGAATGGTTTAGGAGACCCCTCTTTTTGACACTAATTCTTATTTTCACATCAGTAAATTTACTTCATGTTAATTTTTTACCTGGCTATGAGACGAGTGTAATTTCTCATTCTGAGCTTTCAATCCCAAATTTGAAATTCTATATGGTGAGATGTTCCTTTCTTGCAACCTTACTCAATTTTGCGGCAACAGCGATTGTGCCGGTCATGTAATATCTTCTGGAACTGAGACCTAAGACCGGCAGAATACCAAGGCTATTATCGATGAGGAACAATTCATCGGCATTCAGGAGCTCTTCATGCCTGATCTCTTTATTCTCAATGATTTTGTAACCGCATTGTTCTGCGCATTCCATCACAACCCCGAGCAGAGGTGGCGAATAACCCAATGATTCGGGGGCGGGAAACACAGCAGCATGATCAATCAGGTAGCCAAAAGTTCCACCGATTGATTCACAGGCAAATCCGTCACTATTTGAAATAATCAGATTATGCTGGGCGGTGAGAAGGGCGGTTCGGGTGGCTGTCATCCATAAAAAGCGGCTTGATGGTTCGTACGGAGAGGCTGTTGATCTAGATTTCAACCCTTCTTTGTAAAAATCAATTAACAACCCACCTTCATTGAGCGGAAAAAATCCACGTGTAAGTTCTTCGGCAAATAAAAGGTAGTCTGTCCCCGAAGTGCCGGGAATCAGATTTACAACCACCTTTGCCGCCAGAAAGAGATGATTTTTATTCAAAAGTCTCGAAACATCTCGCTTAAAGCGGGATAGATCCCAATCAACCGGGATTGGTAAACCTATGGCTAATAGAGAATTGATTAAAAAGTTAAAATTCTCTTCAGCGAACATCACCAGATTATTCTCTGTCCTGATCGACCCTCTGATTCCTGAATTCAGTCTGAAGAGATCGGTACTTGAAAACAGCGCTTCGGGTTCAGGATAAAACCTGCCATTGAAGAGAATAAAACCGCCTTTCATGAAAATACAATTTACATCATGATCCTTCCAAACAACATATCGAAAAATCCAAGCAGCAAGGAGGGTTTGAGTATTACAGGGAGGAAGAATCCGAAGATCGCCCCCAAAAAATGGGCATCATGGGCAATATTGTCTGTTTTTTTTGTACTCATATAATAGGAGTAATAGAGGTACAATCCGCCGAAGATGATTCCGGGGATCGGTAAAATGCCAAAAAAGTAGATGCTGCTCCATGGATCAAAAAATATAGCCGTGAAAAGTACGGCTGAAACAGCACCTGAGGCTCCGACAGCATTGTAATATGGATTGTCTTTTTGTTTGTAAAGCGACCACAATGTTGAAAAGAGAACCGAACCAAAAAAGAGGATCAGATAATAGGTAATCCCCCCGACATTTCCGAAATTTTCCTGAAAATAGCGCTCGACAACTGAACCAAACGAAAAAAGTACGATCATATTCACAATCAGGTGTTCCCAGTTTGCATGAATAAATGCATGTGTGAATAATCGGTAAAGCTGTTTGCGATGATAGATTTTATATGCGTTGAATTGCAACTGTGCCATTGTTCCCTTCTGCGAAAATGACATAGCAGAAGTTAAAGATATAATTAGAATCAACATTATTGTTATTGTTCCCATTGCCTAGATATGTAAAATTTTAAATGTTAGTTCTCGTAGCAGATCTCCATTCGGAGTGCTGCCTCCACGACCACCTTTTGAGCGTAAGTCGTATTCCCTCATCATCGAAATGATATTGATCGCTTTATCAAGCGGATAATTACGTGAGGCGGAGATGTAATCATTCACAAAAAAAGGATTTACCCCAAGTTTTTGTGCAACAATATTTCGATCATTTTTATTTTCCAAACCATGAAAAACGAGTATTTTCCTGAAATAGGTAGCAAGGTTTCCAATAATTGATGTCAGAGAATTTTGTTTCTCGTTATCTATAAAATAGTTAATGATCTGGTTTGATTTTAGGATTTCCTTATTTCCCAGGGCTTTTTGTAATTCAAAAAAATTAAAGTCCTTACTAATGCCGATGTTCTTTTCAACATCATCAGGCATGATGCTTGTCCCCGGGACCAACGAGATTGTCACTTTTTCAAGTTCATTAACAATCCGTTGAAGGTCGCTTCCAATAAAATCGGCGATCATTTGTGCGGCACGGGGATCGATTCCAAGGTTTTTCTCTTTCAGATATTTCGAAATCCAGGAAGCAACCTGATTGTCGTACAATGGTTTTGATTCCATGTAGACACCCTTTTTTTGCAAAGCTTTATAAAGTTTTTTCCTTTTGTCGATTGTTTTGTACTTGTAATTGATCACCAGGATCGTTGATTGCATCGGATTTTCAACATAGGACGCCAAATCTTCGATGTTTTTGATATTCTGGGCCTCACGAATTACAACAACTTGTCGCTCAGCCATCATCGGAAACCTTTTGGCTGAAGTCATTATTGTGTCAATGCTCAAATCTTTGCCATACAAAATCGACTGATTGAACCCTTTCTCATCATCGGTCAAAACGTTTTCAAGAATAAAATGACTAACCTGATCCATAAAATAGGGTTCTTCCCCTTCCAGAAAGTAAACCGGCGAAAATTTTTTATTTTTTAAATCAGTAATAATCTGACTGTAATCCATATTGGTTAAAATTTCAGATGTTTCACAGACCGGCCATCGTTGATAATCTCCGTTAGGGCTCCAATCCCTATTTCGAGATGTCTGTTTACAAATTTGCGTGTAACCTCTTTATCACTCGCGGCGGTTTTTACTCCGGTTGAAATCATCGGTTGGTCCGAAACAAGGAGCAAGGCTCCTGTTGGAATCTGATTGTAAAACCCTACTGTAAAAATTGTTGCGGTTTCCATATCAATTGCCATTGCACGTGTTTTGCTCAGGTATTTTTTAAACCGTTCGTCGTATTCCCACACCCTTTTGTTGGTCGTGAATACGGTGCCAGTCCAATAGTCAAGACCTAGATCCCTTATGGTAGAGGAGACAGCACGTTGAAGACTGAATGCGGGCAAAGCGGGCACCTCGGGTGGAAGATAATCGTTGGAAGTACCATCACTTCGGATTGCGGCTATGGGTAGAATCAGATTTCCCAGTTCACTTTTTCGTTTCAATCCACCACATTTCCCCAAAAACAGAACCGCTTCAGGCATAATGGCACTTAGCAAATCCATAATCGTAGCTGCATTGGGGCTCCCCATTCCAAAGTTAATGATGGTGATCCCATTAGCACTGGCATTAGGCATCGATTTGTCCTCACCAATAATTGGAACTCCAAATCGCTCAGCAAAATTTTCAATGTAGTTCTGGAAATTCGTGAGAATTATATATCGCGAAAAATCTTCAAGTTCCCGCCCGGTATATCGCGGGAGCCAATTTCTTACAATCTCTTCTTTTGTTTTCATAGGCAATTTTAGGCAAAATTATCTGGTTTTTGCAGATTCTTGTTTCAAATGAAAATAAAAATTAGTTTTGGGTGATTTTAATTTCAACAATGGATCTTAATCTGCCTCAATTTACATTTCGAATCAAAGACAACCAGGCTAAAAAGCTGATTTTTGATAGTTTTCGCCGTCGATGGGTTGTGTTGACACCTGAGGAGTGGGTGAGACAAAATTTTGCCCGATATCTTTCCGATGTAAAGCATTACCCGCTATCGCTTATCGCCATCGAACGATCATTAAGGATCAATCAGCACGATTTTCGCTCAGATATTGTCCTGTTCTCAAAATCCGGAGACCCACTTGCTGTTGTTGAATGCAAAGCTCCCGAGGTGAAAATATCACAACAGGTTTTTGATCAGATCGCACGTTATAATCTTAAACTAAGGGTTAATTATCTGATTGTTACAAACGGTTTGACCCATTATTGCTGCCAATTCGATCAACAAGTGCTCACCTATACTTTTTTATCTGAAATACCCGATTATAGGGAGATTCATATGGAACCTTAACCTGAAATTGCAATTGATTTAGTACTGTGGCAATTCAGAGAATAATTGCATCATCACTTCATCCTTCCAGCCTGATGATGTTCTAAGCCACTCTTTTTTTACCCCGCATATTTTAAAACCATATTTTTCGAACAGCGAACGACTTATCTCGTTATCTGATTCAATATTGGCGTATAACTGGTGAATATTCAATTTGTTAAAACAGTAAGAAATCAACAGCTCAAGGGTTGCCGAGGCATATCCTTTCGAACGATCCTCCCGGCCATAGATTAACAGTCCGACTCCGGCCCTGGAATTGTAGGGGTCAAAATCAAATAGATCAATCGCCCCAACCGTTTTTCCATCCAGATTACTGATCATCAATCTAAGTTGTTTGCTTTCGTAAATATCTTTATCTGAGTTTTTTATATACAGGGCCAGAATGTACTTTGAATAGGGAACCAGCGTTTGGCTGATTTCCCAGATTTCAGGATCGTTTTCCCAACTGTAAAGTAAATCAATATCTTCAGGTTCAATAGCCCTAAGCGTGACGGTATCGTTGGTGAGGTATTTATCCATGATCTTTATCCAAGAAAGTTTTCAAATAGCATTCTGTTTACAATGGAACGACCCAGCGTAACCTCGTCGGTATACTCAATCTCGTCCCCAATTGAGACACCGCGTGCCAGTGTGGTGATCTTAATCGGATAGCCTTTTAATTTTTTAAAGATATAAAAATTGGTACTATCCCCCTCCATAGTGGTACTTAAGGCAAATATTACCTCATCGACCTCCCCCTTTTCCACCCTCGCCAGAAGTGATTCAATCTCCAGATCGGCAGGACCAATCCCGTCCATGGGCGATATAATCCCCCCCAAAACATGATATACACCCCTGTATTGTTGAGTGTTTTCAATCGACATCACATCGCGGATGTTCTCTACAACACATACCATTCGGTGATCACGTGAAGGATTGTTACAAATATTACAGATATCTGCATCAGAAATGTTCCGACATATCCGGCAATGTTTCACCTCTTCGCGCAATTGAGTCAAAGCATGGCTGAACCGCTGGACCTCAATAACATCTTTTTTAAGCAGGTGAAGAACCAGCCGCAAAGCTGTTTTCTTCCCAATACCTGGTAATTTAGAAAATTCATTTACAGCATTTTCCAGAAGCTTTGAAGGAAAATTCTCTATTGTCATGCACTAATTTTAATTTATCCAAAGTTAATAAGTGTCGGTAAAGCTTTTCATCCTGTAATAAATTATTTTGGGAGCAATTGTTTTTCGTATCTTTATAGGATGATCAGAAATAAAATCCAGGCGTTTTTCAATCCTGAGCAGTACCAAGGTTGGGGCAAAACACACAAATACTTTGAGGGGTGGTATTTTAAGGTTGTCAATGGGGATGAAACCAAGGCATTTGCTTTTATTCCGGGGATAGCCATGGACGATTTAGGCCGGAAACAGGCATTTATTCAGGTACTTGACGGAAAGAAACAGACTTCGGTAAATCATCTTTTCTCGGCAGAAGACTTTGCTCCGGTTCCGGGGATATTCCAATTGAATATAGGAAAGAATCACTTCTCGGAAAGCTTATTGTCGCTTCATTTGCCTGATATTATTGGTAAACTCCAGTTTACCAATAATATCCCCTGGCCCAAGCACTGGTATTCACCAGGAATAATGGGACCTTACTCGTTTGTCCCCTTTATGGAGTGTTACCATGGAATTGTGAGCATGGATCACACGATCAGTGGTCAATTGCAAATCAACGATGATATTGTCGATTTTGATAGTGGGAGAGGTTATATCGAGAAGGATTGGGGCCATTCGTTTCCGAGCGCTTATATCTGGATGCAGACCAACCATTTCACGACAGCCGGGATTTCGCTCAAGTCATCTGTTGCCAATATTCCCTGGATCGGAAAATCGTTTGTAGGTTTTATTACCGGTATCTGGCTGCATGACCGGTTATTCCAATTTACGACTTACAATGGTTCCATCCTTCGCAAATCAACTGTTGATGGGCAGAAAATTGAATTGGTCATCGAAAACAGCAAATACCGGATCGAGATCCTTGCCTACAGGGATAAGGCTACGGTTTTAGCCTCCCCAATTAAAGGTTTGATGGAAGGACGAATAGAGGAGAGTATGACTTCCCATGTTGAAGTAGCGCTTTTCGACAGGAAACTTCAGCGTACCCTACTTTCAGACACCGGCAGGAATGCAGGTCTCGAAGTGGCTGGAAAAATTGAAGAAATTTTGGTTTAGTTGAAATAGATATCCACCAGCATAATCTCTGATTTACCCGCTGTTTTAACCTGAGGACCCCAAAGACGCAGGCCACTGGTTACAAAAAAATGGGTATTACTGATTTTCCGGTATCCCCAACTCAGATCATACATGTGGTGAATGATGTAGTTTATTGGAAATAGCTGACCATTATGGGTATGGCCCGAAAACTGGACATCAACAGCTGACTTACTGGTAGTTTGTAATTCGGTGGGTCGATGATCCATCAAAATAACAGGAAGATCGGGGGTGATGTTTTCGAGTATTTTGACAACACTCATACGTGCTTTATATTGCTGGTCAAATCTTCCGGCCAAATAAAATGAACTGTCAACTTTTACAATAGTATCACACAGCAGGGTAATCCCTGACTTTTGGTAGAAGTTTCCCCTGACATGACCTAAATAGTATTCATGATTCCCGGGAATCCCAAATGTTCCATATTTTGTTGAAATGGTTTTTAACGCTGATTCGATGGATCTGATCGTTTCGCCATCACTTTTCCCCTCAATGATATCGCCACCATAAAGGAGGAGATCGGGTCGAAGATCATTCACCTTTCTGATGAACTTTTCCATATAACGGAGGCTGGTATTTGGCATTATGTGAATATCGGCTACGAATGCTATCCGAAGATGATCTATCTTGCTTTGTTTCCGGGGAACGTCAATCCGGTATTCCGATATACGGATGGTATTCAGGTTAATGGCGCCAGCTATTATTATTGCAACAGGTATTAGAATCATTACAGAAAGGGAATAGATTCTGAATGATAATTTATTCCGTTTGGTGTGGGAGAGGATGTTCAACCGGCGATTGAACAACAAAAAAAGGTCAAACAATAGAACATTGAGGAAGAGGTACAAATAAAATGGCAAGATGTAGCCCGAAATATCGGAGAGTGCAAGTATCAGGGAATTTCTATCCAGGCGCCAAAGTTGACCAACAAGAGGGAAGATTGCAGCTAACAATAAATAAATCAGTACATACCATCGCTTATAACTTTCGTTGATGAGGAGCTTCTTTATTCTGAAAAAAGGGTAGCCCGTAAGAATAAGATATGCGAGTAGGATAAAAAGATGAAACATCAGCTATTATTTTAAGAATCAAACCGGTGCGAAGATAAAAATTCGTATCGGAATTATCTGCCAATATTCAATCCATATTTATTTTCAGAAATCAATTCATCCACGATTGGAGAAAATATTGGGTTGGTGATGGTATAAAATTGCCGCAATGGATGTAAATTTACGGGAAGATAAGGATCTGACTATACAAAGGTAATATACCTGCTGATTAATAAATTATGGCTATCAGTTATGAAGCTTAAAATCGTAGTTGCTGTTGGTATTATTATTGGATTGGCCTATTGCAAGGACAAAAATTACGGTGATTATCAGTCGAGGGGAAAGATTACAGGCCCTGATCTTGGAATGTGTATCTGTTGCGGAGGCTGGAAGATAGTGATCGATGATGTCACTTACAATTTTGATTCAATCCCTTCCGGATCATCTATTAACCTGAATAAGGAAACCTTTCCCATATATGTAAAACTTGACTGGGAGGAGTCAGGTATTAACCGCTGTCCCAAATGGATCACCATCCAAAAAATTGTAAAAGAGCAATAATAATTTAAGCGATCAGGGCTACTAAAGAACGCAGCCCTGATCGTTCGAATTATTTTATAAGTACAGGCTTTCCTAAACCAACTTTTTCCAGATCATTCATTTGTGTTTTGGCATCACCTACAACCACATAATACATTTTCGAAGGATCGATGTATTTATTTATTTTTTCCAGTTGTTCTTTAACGGTAAGTCCCCTCACATAGTTTTCGTTCTTTTTAATATAGTCTGCAGGAAGTCCGAATAATGCAATGGAATTTAGCATCCCCAGCAGGTCGTCCAGTTTCTCAAAGCGGAGGGCATTTCCTTTGATCAGTGCGCTTTTAGTAAAATCAATATACTCCTGAGGTATTGTTTGGCGATATTTCTCCATTTCTGTTTTGAAAATGGTCACAGATTCGAGGGTGGAGTTTGTCCGAACCATAGAGGATGCTGAGAAAACGCCATATTTCAGGGAGCCGGAAAACGATGAACGGGCGCCGTAAGTAAACCCTTTTTCCTCGCGGAGAATAAGATTAAAGACGCCATTAAAAGATCCACCCAACTTATAATTGGCAACAACAGCCGGATAAAAATCGGGATTTGATCTTGAAATCGAGGGGGTTCCAATTGAAATAACCGATTGGTTGGCACCTGGCACATCGACAAAATAGATGGTAGAATGTTCAGGTGGAGTTGGAACTTTAAGTTCGGGTATTCTTACCTCTTTTGAGGCCCAATTTTTCGTCAGCCCGGTAAAAGCTGCTTTAACTTTAGCTTGATCCACATCTCCTGCAATAATAAGTTTTGAATTTTGAGGTGCGAAATAACTTGAATAGAAATTCTTCAGGTCATCAATCGTCAAGGCTGTTACCGAAGTTTCTGTTCCTGAGGCTTCAACGGCCAGAATGTTATTTTCACCGAAGATCAGTTTGTTAAGGGTTGTTGAGGCGAGGTAACTGGGATTCGACTTATTTCGTTTAAGACCATTGACAATGCGGCTCTTTGCAAGGGCAAATTGTTCCTTGTCCCACCTTGGTTCGAGGAGCATTTCCTGAACAAGTGAAATGGTTTTTTCGAAATTCTTTGTCAGGGTGGTGACGTTAATGGAGATATCTTCGTTACCGGCAGTTATTCTGATCGAGGCACCAAGCAGTCCGATGGCTTCTTCAAGTTCTTCCGGAGTTTTACTTCTTGTCCCTTCATTCATTACTGATGCCACAAGGTTTGCTAGTCCTGCTTTGGAAATATCCTCAGCCATATGCCCCCCCTCAAGTACCAGAGAATATTGAACAAGTGGAAGTTCGTGTTGTTGAATTCCCCAAACCTTCATTCCATTATTGAGAACAGAGTTCCATACCTGCGGGATTGTAACCGATGGATCAGGTCCGATGGGTGGCATTTTTGAGCGGTCGAATTTTGTGGGAGTCAATACTACCGGTTCATCGGTTACGGAAGCGGTTTTTACCTCAGCAGCGTGAGCCACATCCTCTTCAACGATTCCTGCATTTACCGAACCTTCAGAGATTAAATTTGCCTTACCTTTTGGAACAAAGCTGGTTTCAACAAAATTTTTCCCTTTGATATATTTTTGGTAAACATTTTTGATATCTTCCATTGTGACCGCCTGCGCTGCGGCAAAGTCCTTCTTGTAGTACTCCGGATCTCCTGCAAATACGTTATATTCAGCAAGCTGAAAAGCTTTTTCCTGTACTCCTGCAAATGCATTGTAGAATCGGGTCTCATATTTGGCCTTAATACGGACCAGGTCATCCTCGTTAAATCCCTCTTTTTCAAATTTTTCAAATCCTTCGAAGATTGCCTTTTCCACAGTCGTAAGGTTGACATCAGGATTTGCTGTGACTGAGATTGTAAAATCGCCGGTTAGCTCCTGCGATCCGTTTCGTGCCATAATGCGGGAGGTCAGTTTTTTATCTTTCACCAGAACTACATAAAGCGGAGCTTTTTTCGTGTTTGCCAAAAGTTCACCCAAAAAGTCGAGGGCGTAGGAGTCTTTCGAGAATTGTTCAACGGTAGGGAAAACCATCGTCAGTTGCGGAACCTTTGCAAGATTGTCCTCATGAAAGAGTTTTTTAGTCGTTGAAAGGTTGATCGGCATTGCTTTCCTTTGTTCAACAGGTTTGCCCCCGGGAATCTCGCCAAAATACTTTTCAACCCATGCTTTTACCTCTTTCTTGTCAAAGTCGCCGGAAATAGCCAGAGTGGCATTGTTGGGAATATAGAATTTATTATGAAATGCTTTGACATCTTCAATTGTTGCATTCGTCAGATCTTCCATCTTTCCGATAACTGTCCAGCTGTAAGGGTGCCCGGCAGGAAACAGATTTTTTGCAATCAGTTCATGGTTAAAGCCATAAGCAGCATTATCAACACTCTGCCGTTTTTCATTCTGAACTACATTCTGCTGATTGGTCAATGCCGACTTTGTCACAGTATTGGTAAGGTAACCCATTCTGTCAGATTCAATCCACATCACCATTTCAAGGGCATTTTTTGGAACCACCTCATAATAGTTGGTCACATCCTGACTTGTGCTTCCATTTAATGTTCCACCTGCACCTTGAATATTTTTAAAAAGCTGATCCTCTCCAACATGCTCCGACTTTTGGAACATCATATGTTCAAAAAGATGGGCAAATCCGGTCTTCCCGCTCACTTCACGGCTTGAACCGACATGGTAATACACCGCCAGTGCAACAATGGGATCTGATTTGTCAACGTTGAGTACAACAGTTAAACCATTGGCCAATTTATATTTTTCGATTGGAATGGTTAATCCCACCATCTTATTCGATACACCACCAAATAAATGTGGTATGATCATAAAAAGGGCGATAGTTAGGTATATTGTTTTCATAATTAAATAATTAAAGCAAATTTGTAAGATGTAATTAAAGATATCAGTTTTAATTCTTGCATTTTTCGGAAAAGTTGGATAAAAGTACATAATATATTTATACGCGTAACGAAAAAAATGGGACTGAAAAATAGCTGAATGAAGTATGACTTAAATGGTCCCTATTTTTCAGCAGTATATTTTGCTTCATCAACTTTTTTCAAGGTGAAAGATGGACACAACGCTTTTTGAGTTATCTTTGCCACCGAATTAAGCAGGGGTGCCTTAAAAAAAGCGGGCTGAGATCAAACCCATAGAACCTGTCCGGGTAATGCCGGAAAGGGAAAATGAAAAATCGACTCTTTTATATTATCTCCTGTCAATTTAAAGATGTTCACTTTGAAAATTGTTGGATTTCAGTAGATTTCAACGATTGAATTTAATTGTAATGCGCAATGGGGTGCCTTAAGATTACGGGCTGAGATCATACCCACCGAACCTGATCCGGATAATGCCGGTGCAGGGATGGCGAAAAGATATTATTCTCCTCATTGGTTATTTTTTAATCATAATAAGTATTTGAAAATGAAACGAATTGGATTGTTTATTGCTTTACAGTTACTTGCAGCGATGGTTTTCGCTCAACTGTCCCTGAGGGGAACTGTTAAAGATGAAAAAGGTGAAGCGTTGAGTGGAGCGAATGTATCGCTTGGGAATAGATTTGACGGAATTACAACGGATCTTAACGGTACGTTTAAGTTTACGAACCTGACAAAAGGGAAATACACCCTTCAGGTAACATTTTTAGGTTATGGTAAATATAGTAAGGAGTTGATTATTAATGAATCGAAAAGCCAGGCAGTGGTGTTAATTCCTGCAACTGTATTGACGGAAGAGGTGCTTGTCTCTGCTTCACGTGCCGGGGATAAATCACCTGTAGCCTTTACAAATATAGGAAAGGAGAACATCCGAAACTCGAATATGGGGCAGGATATTCCTTACCTGATAAGCTATACCCCTTCATTTGTTGCAACTTCGGATGCCGGGAATGGAGTTGGTTATACCAATTTCAGGATCAGGGGAACCGATCTGAACCGGATAAATGTGACAATCAATGGGATCCCGATGTCAGAAGCTGAGTCTCACAGCACCTACTTTGTGGATATCCCCGATCTGGCCGCATCGACAGAGAATATCCAGATACAAAGGGGTGTTGGAAATTCAACTAATGGGGCAGGGGCCTTTGGCGCTACAATCGACTTACAAACCAGTAAGATAAATCCCAAATCCAATGCAAGTTACAGCTCATCTGCAGGTTCATTCAGGACATTCAGAAATGACCTAACTGCCGGAACCGGCTTGATCAACGGCAAATTTGCCCTGGACGCCTCTCTTTCGAAGATCACTTCAGCCGGGTTTGTTGACCGTGGTGCTTCTGATTTGAAATCTTTTTTTGTCTCCGGCGGATATTTTACTGCAAATACGATTCTGAAAGCTACAATTTTCTCGGGATTCGAGGAAACCTATCAGGCCTGGAATGGTGTCCCCTCTGTAAGGCTCAATAACGATCTTGTAGGGATGAAAAGATATGAGGAGCACTATCTTTATACCCCGGAACAAACTCAAAATATGATTAATTCTGATAGCCGGACCTATAATTTGTATACCTATAAAAATCAGGTCGACCATTATCAGCAGGACCATTATCAGCTTCACTTCTCGCACCGGTTTAATTCGTATCTAAACTTAAAAGTCGCTGCCTTCTATACCTATGGTCGTGGATATTACGAACAGTATGAGACTGATCAGAAATTTGAGGAGTATCAGCTCGCAAAACCGGTTATTAACGGATTAACAGTTGATAAAACCGATTTGATCAGGCGCAAGTGGCTTGATAACGATTTTTATGGTATGACTTTTACCCTCAGCTATAAAAAGGGAGACAATTCGTTGAGTTTAGGTGGCGGTACAAATGTTTATGATGGTCGCCATTTTGGAAGGGTAATCTGGGCAAGTGTAGCCGGGGATACACCATATGACTACGAATGGTACCGGGGTACCGGTTTAAAAAAAGACGGAAATGTTTATGCCAGGTATAACATTCAGCTATCCGGAAAGCTATCTGCTACTGCCGATCTTCAGTACCGCCATATCAATTACCAGATTGGCGGGATTGATGACAACCTGAGGAATCTCACACAAAATCACCAGTTTAATTTTTTCAATCCCAAAGTTGGGCTATTTTATAAACCTGGAGTAAATCATGAACTTTATCTAAACTATAGCAGAGCAAATCGTGAGCCCAATCGTGACAATTTTGTGGATGCCGATCCGGGAGGGAAACAACCTACTTTCGAGACATTAAATGATTTTGAATCGGGTTATAAATTCAAATCTTCGAATCTACTTGCCGGAGCCAATCTTTATTACATGAGTTACCGCAATCAGTTGATACTGACAGGTCAGATCAATAATGTGGGTTCTCCCATTATGACCAACGTCGATAAAAGCTACAGGGCCGGGGTTGAATTAATGGCAGGAATAAAATTCCTGAAAAATCTCCATTGGGATCTGAATGCGACTATTAGCAAAAATAAAATCAATGATTTTACTGAATACGTTGAGGATTGGGATAATGGAGGACTACGAACCAATTATATAGGCAAAACAGATCTGGCATTTGCTCCACAGCTGACTGCCAATAGTGTTCTGATGTTTAACCCCGGTAAAAGCCTGGAACTCGGATTCTTATCCTATTATGTAGGTAAACAGTACATCGATAATACTGCAAACAACGACCGAAAATTGAATAGTTACCTGATCAATAACCTGAAAGTCGTTTATCGGTTAAAGCAGAAACTCTTTAATGATATGAAATTCAGTTTACTGGTAAATAATATTTTCAACAAAAAGTATGAGAGCAATGCCTGGATTTATTCCTATTATTATGAAGGTAGTCGAAATAAAATGGATGGCTATTTTCCACAGGCAGGGACTAATTTTATGTTCGGCTTAAATATTGGTTTCTGAAAAGCACAAAAAAACCCGCATAATTGCGGGTTTTTTTGTTATACTTCTATCTCTCCTCCGATTATCGAACGGATTCCCGACTCAGTGAGAATAAATTCTTTGTCATCTTTGATGCAAAATCCTTTTTTCTCATTTTTGTTCAGACAATCGCTTGCATTAATAAGTTTCTCGATATGAGCCGATTTTAGCGATTTTGAAACCATTGGGGTTGAAAATTTTTCTGCACCCTGTAAGTGCAGATAAACAGCCGTAGCCAGGAATTTTTTCACCTGATTCTTATCAGCATTTTTCTCTTTCAGAAACTCAAAAAGCGGGTCGTCGGCAAATTCTTCAATTTGAGGATTGTGTACTAACTTTACTTTGTTTTCGCGCTTATTCCGCTCTTTTTTCTCTGCGACCATTTCTGTTTTTACTCTACCTTCCGTTTCCGGAGCTTGGATTGATCCTACCACAGAACAATCAGATTTGTTTAGTCCCGGTATGCGATTAAGTACTTGATTTAATTGAGCTTCGACCCAATCCTTATCGCCTTCACAAGAAAAATGAAGATTTTCAAACGAGAAATCAATTTTTGATTCAGCCATCGGTTAAATTTTTATTGTGATTAAGAGCTATAAAATTACAATATTTAGAGATACTAAATATTGATTATTTACTGAAACCGATTATTAATTATATTTTTTTATAGTTATTATCCATTTCTTTCAATATTTTGTCAATCTCCTCCTCTGTATTGTGAAGTTTCTCCTTACATAAGGAAACTAATTGTGAAACTCTCTTCACTTTATCAGAGAGTTCGTCCACATCTAATTCATTGTTTTCAAGTCGGCTCAATATCTCCTCAATCTCTGAGATTGCCTCTTTATAAGATACATTCTTTTTGCTTATGTTCATTATGTATTTTCTTTTATGATGGTTTTTACTTCGCTGATCATATTGCCTTTAAATAGTCTTGTTTCGATAAGGGCATGATTCTCTATACTTTCCACATCCTTTAAAAGTCGTCCATTACAGGTTGTAATCGAGTAACCTCTTGCAAGGATTTTATTTGGATCGGTCAGCATTGCTTTTTGAAAGGATAGTTCCAGATAGTGCTTTTGTTCAGAGATCCTACTTCTGGCTATATTTCCAGATCGTTGCAACTTTCTTGTGAGCAGGTCGTGACCGGAGAGGGTAATAAGTCGTAATGCAACGGATAGGTCCCTTGTCGATTTTTCAAGGATTCTAAGCTGAAGATGGGTGAAGTTTTTGAATTCATACCGCACAGATTCCTCTTTTTTTTCCAACAGATAGCCCTGGGTCTGTATAAAAATTTTAATGTTATTGTCTAATTTCCAGATCGTCTGACTAAGCCGACTGTTTGCTTTTGTGATTTTATCCCTAGTCAGAGGAATAATCTTACGGGTAAATTGATCGATATCACGTTTCGATTCGCCGATCAATTCTTCTATCACTTCTAGAAAGCGATATTTTAGTTCATCAAGGTGCAGATCAAACTGAGCAACTCCGCTTATCAGAAATTCGGCAACTGCAGTTGGGGTTTTTAACCGGGTATGAGCCACAAGGTCAACAATGGAATCATCTTTTTCGTGTCCTATCCCTGTGATCACGGGCAAAGGAAACTGGGTGACATAGTAGGCCAGGTTATAATTATCAAAACAACTCAGATCAGCTTGCGAACCTCCTCCCCGGATGATTACCACTGCATCAAAAAAATCTTCATAAAGATAGATCTGTTCAAGGGCTCCAATGATGGATGTTTCTGCCTGATTTCCCTGCATAATTGCCGGGAACAGCCGGATATGAAAAAGATATTTGGCCGGATTAGTGGTCAGCTGGTCGATAAAGTCCTGGTAACCGGCTGCTGTTGGGGAAGAAATAATAGCAATCCTTTGTGGAACCAGTGGGAGTGAGAGCTCTTTATTCATCTCAAAAACACCTTCGGATTGCAGGTGGTTGATTATTTCCCTTCTTCGGCGGGCCATATCCCCTAAGGTATAGGTTGGATCTATATCACGAATGTTAAGACTATACCCAAATAATTCGTGAAATTCAACAGAAACGCTAACCAATACTTTAAGCCCTTCGGTCAATTGCTGACCTGTGGTTGATTCGAAATAAGGTTGAAGCATCCTGAAGGTATAAGACCAGATTGTTGCCCTTGCCTGAGCGATAATGGCATCTCCATTCTCCTCTTTTTCAATAAGAACAAGATAGCAGTGACCGCTCCGATTCATTTTTAATTCGGAGATTTCACCAATAACCCAGATTGGTGCGGTGAATGCATCACCTACTGCTTTTTTAACCCGTCCGTTTAATTCGGATAATTTTAGTTGCTCATTCATCATCCCCAAAGTTAAACATTGATAATCATTTTGTAGTTTTACAGACAACTATTTTGTCGATTTCCTCCAACTTTTATTCATTTTAGGAAATTGGATGAATCGATTTTGAGAAAACAACTCGTACGGGATAATGGCACCTAAGAGGAAACAGTTCTTCCTTCGGGACGGAAATTGATTAATATAAGGAGATGGTACATGAGTAAAATAAATCTTAAAGGGTTAAAATTCGGAATATTCAGGATTCTAAAGATGATTTGGCCATTTATCATTGCAGCATTGGTTTTTCTAGGCGTAGGATTGGCTATCAGGAACTCACTATGGATTGAGCACTACTATTCAAACGGTGTTTACCCCATTATCGCAAATTTATTTTCTGGATTGAGCAGCTTAATTCCATTCTCTTTGTGGGACCTTTTTTGGGTGTTGGCAATATTGCTGATAATTTTAGGTATAGCACTTGTTGCTTTCAGAAAAATAAAGTGGAGCTGGTTACTCCTGCGAATTGCTCAGGCAATGGCCTTGCTTTATGCAATATTCTACCTGGTTTGGGGTTTGAACTACTTTCGACCAAAATTTGAAACCAGAATCGGTTGGGAAAAGCAAAAAGCCAACGAAACAGTTTTTCGCGCGATCCTCGACTCGATTATTGTCCATACCAATTCGAGTTATACTCCAATTTCTTCCTCCGATTATCCGACAATTAATCAGCTGGTTGAGGAATCGTATTCTAAGAACAGAGGTGTATTGGGAATAAATTATCCCAATGGTTCGCGGCGACCAAAGACTATGTTGTTTAGTTCCTTTTTTGCAAAATCAGGTGTAAGCGGCTATTTCGGACCCTTTTTTAATGAGATTCATTTGAATTATTTCCTCCTTCCCATGGAATATCCGTACGTTCTGGCACATGAAAAAGCGCATCAGTTTGGAATTACAAACGAGGCAGAGGCTAATCTGGCCGCATTTATAGTTTGTACCACTTCCCAAGACCGCAGGCTTCAGTACTCAGGCTATGTGAATCTGTTGATTTACTTTCTCTCCGACGCTTCGCAGCTTAAGGACATTAAAGAATATGTAAAGAAGATCGAAAAGCCGGTAATCCTGAATTTGCGTTTTCAACGCCATCACTGGCAGGGATTGCAAAATAAAACGCTGGATCAGGTCCAGAGTGCAGCAAACAATGCCTACCTCAAAACCAATCATATCGAAGAGGGGGTGAAGAATTACAACCAGGTTGTAGCATTGGTGATTAGCTGGTATTACAATGAAAACCGGAAGAATAACAACAAGAATTAATTATAGAAGCAGTCAGGTGTTGATTTTTGGCTGCGTATTTTTCAGAAAAATAGAAAACCATGTCTGTAGCAATTCGTCAGTTTTATTTAATGTTGAACAAAATTGTTTTAATGGGAACCCTGCTTATATCAACATTATGTGGCATGGCCCTATCAAAAGGTGGAGTAACACCTATGGTTAGTGGGATTTACCGCGACAACATACGGAGTGTTCAGTTTTTTCGGGAGGGGTGGGAGTTCTCACTTCCGGTAATTGAGATGGGTACAGATCAGCGGTTAAGCCTGAAATTTGATGAGTTGTCGGAAGGGGTTACAAATTTTTATTATACGATAACACATTGTGATGCGGAATGGTATCCATCACGATTGGTGCAGTCGGAATATGTTGAAGGGTTCCTTGAAAATCCTGTGAACGATTATGCTGCCTCCACCAACACCACGGTAAAATATACCAACTATTTGTTGTCGCTTCCGAACGAACAGGTCCGTTTTTTAATTTCCGGCAATTACCTGGTCTCTGTTTTTGATGAGGCAAAACGGAGTACTCCTGTGTTAACCCGCCGTTTCTATGTTTTGGAGCCAAAAACAGAGATTCGTGGAGAGGTTAAGAAGTCAACTTTTGAAGGATACCGAGGAAAAGATCAGGAGATCGATTTTGATGTCGATTATTCCCGGATCAGTATTCAAGATCCTCGTACAGAGATAAGTGTGGTAATGATGCAGAATGCACGCGCAGATAATTGTATCACAAATCTTAAACCGTTGTTTGTCAGAGATAATCAGTTAAGCTACGATCTTAGCAGGGAGAATGTCTTTCCCGGGGGTAATGAATTCAGAAATTTTGATTCTAAAAACCTCAGGATAAATGGTTTGGGAGTTGCAGGTATTGAATATGTTAATCCCTTGTACCACGTTACATTAAGGACCGATCAAATACGCAGGGGAGGCGATTATCGCTCCGAGAGTGATCTGAATGGTCGCTTTCTGATAAAAAATGACCGGGCAACCGACGCTGATCTGGAAGCAGATTATATTCTTGTCCGTTTTTCTCTCGAAATGCCCGAGCCGTTATTAGGTGGCAATATCTATGTTTTCGGTGGTTTGTCAGATTGGCAATGCAATCCGGTTAATAAAATGACCTGGAATTTTGATTTGAAACGGTATGAAGCCTCCATAGTGGTAAAACAAGGATTTTATGACTATCAGTATGTATATATCCAAAACGGCGAAACCCGGATAGATAACACATTATTGGAAGGGAGTCATGTTGAGACTGAGAATGATTATCAGATTTTTATCTATTATCATGGATTCTCATCCAGGTACGATAAATTAATCGGCTATAGAACAATAAATTCTGTGAAACGATAATTAATCAATAGGTTAAGCCAAACTGCCAGAATGGAATAGATTTCAAATAGTTTGTCCCAGGCAGTTTATTTTTACAAAATCAATCGATTTGCAAGTCGGTTAGTGTAAGAATAAAAAGGCTGTCTGAAAAGACAGCCTTTTTATATATTTCATTTCAAGTGGTTCAAAGAATTGCGGAGTACCAGAAGTTGTTTTTTAATGAAGGATATCAACAGAATAACCTGTTTTATCTCTATGTCTCTCCCTTTACTCCTGTCCTCTTACTTCACCTCTTCGAAATCAACGTCAGTGACTTCACCATCCCCTTTCGGACCCTGTTGTTGTGAGCCTTGTCCACCCTGAGGACCGGCATGTTCTCCCTGACCCTGTGCGCTGGATGCATTATACATCTCCTGCGAAGCGGCCTGGAATACTGCATTTAACTCAGTGGTTGCGGCATCGATGCCGGCCAGATCCTGAACTTTATGTGCCTCTTTCAGTTTTGCTAACGCTGCCTCGATCGGACCTTTCTTATCAGCCGGCAGTTTGTCTCCGAATTCCTTCAGTTGTTTTTCTGTCTGGAAGATCAGACTATCAGCATGATTCAGTTTTTCAACTTTTTCCTTTGCCTGTTTATCCGATTCTGCATTTGCTGCAGCTTCGTCCCTCATTCTCCTGATTTCCTCGTCGGTAAGACCCGTAGTTGCTTCAATTCTGATCGACTGCTCCTTATTCGTAGCTTTGTCCTTTGCCGTTACATGAAGAATTCCGTTGGCATCAATATCAAAGGTAACTTCAATCTGAGGTACACCGCGAGGTGCAGGTGGAAGTCCGTCAAGGTGGAAACGACCGATTGTTTTATTTCCTGAAGCCATAGGGCGTTCTCCCTGAAGTACATGGATCTCAACCGATGGCTGACTATCAGCAGCCGTAGTAAAGGTCTCAGCTTTCTTTGTAGGGATTGTTGTATTGGCTTCGATCAGCTTTGTCATCACACCACCCATGGTTTCAATACCAAGGGAAAGTGGAGTAACGTCGAGCAATAAAACGTCTGTCACCTCACCTGAAAGAACACCACCTTGAATAGCTGCACCAACTGCTACAACTTCATCAGGATTAACCCCTTTTGATGGAACTCTTCCAAAAAGGCTCTGAACTTTTTCCTGGATGGCTGGAATACGTGTTGAACCTCCGACAAGAATTACCTCGTCGATATCTTTGATGGTCATACCAGCATTCTGTAAAGCTTTGCGGCATGGCTCCATGGTAGCATTGATCAGTCTGTCACACAACTGCTCGAATTTGGCACGGGTAAGTGTCTTCACAAGGTGTTTCGGAACTCCGTTGACCGGCATAATATAAGGGAGATTGATCTCTGTTTGAGTAGAGCTCGAAAGTTCGATTTTCGCTTTTTCTGCCGCCTCCTTCAGACGTTGTAAAGCCATTGCATCTTTATGCAAATCAACGCCTTCGTCTTTTTTGAATTCGTCTGTAAGCCAGTCTACAATTGCCTGATCGAAATCATCGCCACCTAAATGAGTGTCCCCATCGGTTGATTTGACCTCAAAAACACCATCACCCAGCTCAAGGATAGAGATATCAAAAGTTCCTCCGCCAAGGTCAAAAACAGCAATTTTCATGTCTTTGTGCATCTTGTCGAGACCATAAGCTAAAGAAGCTGCCGTCGGTTCGTTGATAATACGACGCACCTTTAATCCTGCAATTTCGCCGGCTTCTTTGGTCGCCTGACGTTGCGAATCGTTAAAATAAGCAGGAACTGTAATGACCGCCTCAGTCACTTCCTGTCCAAGATAATCTTCTGCAGTTTTCTTCATTTTCTGAAGCACCATTGCAGAGATTTCCTGAGGAGAATAAAAACGATCGTCAATCTTTACCCTGGGTGTGTCATGATCGCCCTGGATAACAGAGAACGGTACTCTCTTTATTTCTTTCGACAAATTGGTATATGGCTCACCCATAAAACGTTTAATTGAGGAGATCGTTTTGCTTGGGTTGGTAATCGCCTGTCGTTTTGCCGGATCACCAACCTTGCGTTCGCTGTTTTCCACAAATGCCACAACTGATGGGGTAGTACGTTTCCCTTCACTGTTGGGGATAACCACCGGTTCGTTGCCTTCCATAACGGCAACACAGGAGTTGGTTGTTCCTAAGTCAATTCCAATAATTTTTCCCATTTTTTTATATTTATTTTAAAACTGTTGATTCAAATTTTAATTCCAATATCTTCTTTCTACCAATCGTTGTGCCAATATTTTTAAACTCCACTATTTGGTAATATTGGCATAATAAAATGGCGGTATCAAATGGAAGGACTATTTTTTGTGACAAAACGACAGAAACAACACAGTATCTAACTGACAGAATATATTGAAGGAATCTGAACCGGGAGATAACCAGTAATTAAGTAACAGATCGGGATTTTAAAACGCAAATGGCCTCCTGGATTAGGAATTGATTCCCCTGTTAAAACGATATCGGTGGATTTTTCTCTCCCCGATTTCCCCGGTAAATCGGGGGATGTGATCAGTTCCGGGAATTTGTAGCGACGATCACCGACTAAAACGTTATAGCCTTAAAGTATTTTGAGATCAAAAATGCTAAAACTTGCAACTTAAATCAAATTGTATAACTTTGAACAAACTATATTAATCCCAAAAATATCATTAAATGAAAACAAAAAAGAGCGAAATGAAACAGCCGGAGCGTCTGCAATCGCTGGACGTATTACGCGGATTTGACATGCTTTGGATAGTTGGCGGAGGCAGCCTGATTGTGGCTTTGGCCAAGGCTACTGACTGGGGTTGGCTTCATGTAATTGCTGATCAGATGGAACATGTAAGATGGGAAGGATTTCATTTTGAAGATCTGATTTTCCCTATGTTTATGTTTATCTCTGGTGTCGCTATTCCCTATGCTGTAACTGCCAAAGTAGAACAAGGGGTCAACCGCAAAACCCTTTTCAATAAGATACTTAAACGAGGTATCCTTTTGGTTATTTTAGGGATTATCTATAACGGAAATCTGAGACGTGATTTTGCAGGTATTTCAGATATGCGTTTTGCTAGTGTACTAGGGCAAATTGGTCTTGGATATTTGTTTGCAGCAACCATTGTTTTATATACGAAATCTTTTAAAACCCGTCTGGTTTGGTTAATTGGCATAATGGCAGGAATTGCAACCCTTCAGCTCGCTATTCCTGTTCCAGGACACGGAGCGGGACTCTTAGATCCTGAGTGGGGTATGAATGCCTGGATTGATCGTTTGCTGATGCCAGGCAGACTTCATGGAACTACATTTGATCCTGAGGGGCTGTTGTGCATCGTTTCTGCCATCACTGTAACGCTGATGGGTGCACTCGCGGGGTCAGTTTTGCGCGACGGAAAGCCCGCATCAAAACGCAAAGCTGGAATCTTAGCAGTCGGGGGAGTTGTACTTGTGATCGTTGCCCTGATCCTATCTCCTGTTTATCCGATTATCAAGGCTTGCTGGACTGTTCCATTCAATCTGCTTACCGCCGGAATTAGTTCAATTTTATTATCACTTTTCTATTTTTCAATTGATGTAAAAGATTGGACACACGGAATACTTTCTTATAAAGTATTGTTCTTTAAAGTGATAGGAATGAACTCCATTACCATTTACCTGGGACATTCGATCATCGATTTCGAACATGCGTCCAATTTTTTCCTTGGTTGCCTTTCTGCACCGTTGGGAGCATGGATCGTGATTTTAGGTTCTATCGTCATAGAATGGATGTTCCTGTATTACTTATATCAAAAGAAAATCTTCCTTAGGGTTTAATCACGCTGATCTGTTACCTGGAATCTCCGGAACGAAAATTCTGCCATTCGTTCCGGAGATTGCTTGTTTTTTGTACTTTTGACGTGAATAATTCACTGTTGAAATTAAGATTATGTCGGTACAGAAAGAGGTAAAAAGGGTCACAACCCATGTGCTTGCAGAGATGAAACTGCATGGCGAGAAGATTTCGATGCTGACCGCTTACGATTACAGCATGGCCAAATTGGTTGATCAGGCTGGGATTGATGTGATCCTGGTTGGCGATTCGGCCTCCAATGTGATGGCAGGAAATGAAACAACACTGCCTATAACACTCGAACAGATGATCTATCACGGAAAGTCGGTTGTAAAAGGGGTGACAAGGGCTTTGGTTGTGGTTGATATGCCTTTTGGAACTTATCAGGGAAATTCTCTCGAAGCATTGAATTCTGCCATCCGGATTATGAAGATTACCCATGCGGATGCCGTAAAACTGGAAGGTGGCAAAGAGGTAATCGAATCGGTGGAGCGAATTGTCTCAGCCGGGATTCCTGTGATGGGACATCTGGGGCTGATGCCTCAGTCAATACATAAATATGGTACCTATACGGTTAGGGCGAAGGAGGAGCTGGAGGCAAAGAAACTACTTGAAGATGCTCATCTGCTCGAACAGGCGGGATGTTTTGGGATTGTTCTAGAGAAAATACCTGCAAAACTTGGCGGAATTGTGGCCAAAGAGCTGAAGATTCCGATTATCGGTATAGGTGCCGGCGGATATGTCGACGGTCAGGTGCTTGTAATTCATGATATGCTGGGTATGACTCAGGAATTTTCCCCAAGATTTTTGCGCCGCTACCTGAATCTTGCCGCTGAGATCAAAGGCGCTGTTGCCAATTATGTCGCCGATGTCAAATCACGGGATTTTCCAAATGAAAAAGAGCAGTACGACTAGGAGGAATAAAAGGCGGCTTGCTACTGATTGCATGAAACTAGCTACTGGCAGCTAGCAACTGGGCTGCTAGCAGTAGGCTGATATAAATGATAAATAGGAGCTTATTCTAGAATTTACACATATAGCTGAAAAAATATAGCCAGTCACCAGCTTCAATCATGAATCAGTCATATTCTAAATAAATTTTTCTAATCATTTCTTTAATGGTCCAATTAGCTGTTCTTTTTGAAGATAATCACATTATTGCCATCAACAAGCGATGCGGCGATATCGTCCAGGGTGACAAAACCGGCGATCCGACCATGGGTGATGTGGTAAAAAGCTATTTGAAGGAACGTTATAACAAGCCCGGCAATGTTTTTTTAGGGGTTACTCATCGTCTCGACCGACCCACAAGTGGCGTAGTTCTTTTCGCAAAGAGTTCGAAAGCACTCACCCGGTTGAATGAGATGTTTAAAGTAGATCACGCAATCCATAAAACATACTGGGCCGTAGTTGATAAGAAACCAGATCCGACAACCGGACGATTGGAACATTGGCTTGTTCGCGACACAAAGCAGAATAAATCGTTTGCCTGGCCGAACGAACGAAAAGAATCAAAAAAAGCGATTCTGAGCTACCGATATTTAGAATCGTCGGATAAATTTCATTTAATTGAAATTGAATTGCATACTGGACGACACCATCAGATCAGGGCTCAGTTGGCCGCCATTGGGTTGCATATTAAAGGGGATCTCAAATATGGTTTTCCAAGATCAAACAGCGATGGTGGAATCCACCTTCATGCTCGTAAAATAGAATTTACCCATCCTGTGACTGGTGAACAAGTGACCATTGATGCACCTCCACCCAACGATCCCATTTGGAATTATTTTATACGGTCAATTGAAGGGTAATTTTTGGCTTGCAGAAGTCAGGACAAGGACAAAATTTACATTGATATTTATGGTTTTTTGTAAATTTGAATAAAAATGGAATAGAAAACATTAAAATCAGAATTGAAAGAATGGCTCAAGATCGCTTTTAATTTCATTTTATATCCAATCCTTTCAGGTAACCAGGTAACGTCTCCAGCAAACTTCCCTGATTGATATGCAATACCTTCATACCAACATTCTTAGCTGCTTCAGTATTGATCTCCATATCATCAATAAACAGGGTCTCTTCAGGAACAAGTCCCGCTTCCACTAAAGCTTGAATATAGATCTGAGGATCTGGTTTTCTCATTCCCATTTCATGCGAATAGAAGTTCCGTTCAAATACATTGTAAAACGAATATCCGAAATCGTTCTCAAAATCGCGGTGGAATTTTATCCGGTGAATTTCATTGGTGTTGCTCAGTAAGAATAACCGGTAGTTCTTTTTCAGTTCCTCCAGATACCTTATTCTCTCAGCGGGAATATCGAGAATCATGGCGGACCAGGCATTGTCAATGGCATTATCATCCACGTAGTCTTTAATCATTGTTCTGACCGAATCTCTGAAAACACCCGGTGACGAATTTCCCTTCTCCAACTGGAAAAACAAATCCCTTACCACTGATTGGTTATCCTCCTTGTAAAATTCTTTCCATCCAAGTTTTCTGAATTCATTTACAGTGAGTTGGGGGTTGATATTCAGGATGACTCCACCAAGATCAAAAATTATATTGCGAATAGGCGTCAGCGACATTGCTTTTTGTTTAGGATTGCAAATATATTAGTTTCGCCAATACAATATTCTTTTTCAGGTTATCAAAAAAGGTCCGGGGAACGGATGAACTAATGTTTGTGCTGTTTGTAATAATTAATATTCATTTACAATTTATATGAGTACCGAACATCACCACCACACTGTTAATGGGGAAAGCCTGTTTCTTCCTATTCTACTAAATATAGGAATCACTTTTGCACAGATTGCAGGGGGGATTTTGTCAGGAAGTATCGCCCTTTTGTCTGATGCCGCACACAACTTCAGCGACGTCCTTGCACTTATTTTCAGTTATATTGCAGCCAGACTTTCAGGGCGGAAAAGAACGCTTAAGCAGACTTTCGGCTACAAACGGGCCGGTATATTTGCCGCCTTTATCAATGCAGGAACTTTGATGATTATTGCAACTATTCTGGTACGTGAGGCGGTGGGTCGATTGATAGATCCAAAGCCGATTGAAGGAAATATTGTGATCTGGCTTGCCGCATTGGGCATACTCTTTAATGGGGTGAGTGCATGGATGATAAAAAAAGGGGCAGACTCCGATATCAATATGCGTTCAGCCTATCTACACCTGTTTACCGATATGCTCACCTCCGTCGGGGTTTTAGCTGGTGGATTTGCCATCACTTTTCTAGGCTGGTACTGGGTTGATGGTGTTATAACCATTGTAATCTCTATCTATTTGATATATAGTAGCTGGGAAATATTCTATGCATCCATAAGAATATTTATGCAGTTTACCCCTGCTCAAATCAGTATTGAGGAGATCGCTGAGGCGGTTACTCAAATTCATGGTGTTAAGAATATTCATCATGTACATGTGTGGAAACTTGACGATCATGAGATGATGTTTGAGGCTCACCTCGATTTGACAGAGGATTATCCGATTTCCTATTTTGAAGTCATCCTCGAAAAGGTGGAAACAACCCTTCATCGGTATGATATTCACCATTCTAATATTCAGCCCGAATGGGTAAGAGGAGATGAAAAAACGTTAATTAATAATCTGAACCACTGATTAGTGATTGTTTAAGGCGTTGCATCTAGCCACCGATAACTATAGGCAAGCTGCAAATCAACTACCTGCTGGCAGAAAGAGCATCTTCTTTATCCAAATCAAACATCGCAGAACTAACTAAGAAGATAATTCTTTTAGGGTCGTTCTATTGAGAACTTCGAATGTATTGTCTCTTACCGTTTTAAAGGTATTCCGGATTTTACAGATCGCCTCTTCCTTGCAAAATTCGCAGGGCTGATAAGCCTTCTCTGATACACACGAGAGCATGGCAATCGTCCCTTCAAAATGGCGCACAATATCAGAAAGGGTTACCATTTCAGGACTCTTCAGCAAAAAATAACCTCCAGATTTCCCAAGTTTGCTTCCTAAAAAGCCGAGATTTTTTAATTCGAGCAGGATATTCTCGAGAAATCGTTGGGGGATGTTCTCACTTTTCGCGATTTCACTGATCAGAATTGCTCCATTTCCATATTCTTTGGCAAGTTTGATCATGGCAATCATAGCATATCGGGTTTTCTTTGAAAGTAGCATAAATTGAATTTTAACCTATTTTACTAATCGCATAAAGTTTCTCCAAGTCGTTGATTAATATTTTTTTGCCCTTCAGGGTTATCAGCCCTTCCTTGTTGAATTTCGATAATGTGGTAATCGCATTCTCATGTGAACAGGCAGCAAATTCTGCAATTTCCTTCCGTGAAAGATTAAATTCGAATTCGCTATCCTTATATACATGTTCCCAAAGGTATATCAAAATATCAGCAATCCGGCCATTGACTTGTTTATGAGCCAAACTAATAAAATTAAAGATTGATGACTGGAACATCTCTATCGATCTTTCGCACATGGCTAATAATAAGTCACCATGTTTTACTGCCATTGCCAATAAACGTTTTTGGTCGATCAGGCAAATATCGCACTCTTCGACAGCTACGAGGGCGAGAACATTTGTCTCCCTGAAAAATAAATTGGCCGCACCCAGTAATTTCGGTCCCTTTACAATCGCCAGAATAAAATCTTTGTCAGCATCCACATGATCCACAAATTTCACAATCCCCCGGTGTAAAAAAGCCAGATGAGTTGACATGGTTCCCTGTTTAAAGATGGTTTCTCCTTTCTTAAAGCGAAGCTGAATGGATGTTTCACGGATGAATCCGAATTCTTCCGGTGTTAGGTACTGACAGGTTAAAAGCCTGAATAAACAATTATTACAATTATATAGTGGAGCAACCGGGTCAAACATACTCTCTTTTAATAGGTCGATATATGAAATTTTTAATGTTGCAAAATTAATTATTCAATGGGAATGTACACTAAATTGGTGTGCATTATCGATTATTTTACCAAAATATTTGAGAATAATTAATGAAATGATTTATTTATGAAAAGGCTGTTTCTTATATTGATTTTTAGTGCATCTACTTTGATAGGTGTAGCTCAAACTACCAATGATGTGCTCGAATTATTAATAAAGAACAAAACTATTACACAGGAGCAAGCCGATTCGGTTCGCGCAGAGTCTGCAATTAAACAACAGGATCTCGACGCTGGTAGGAGATCATTTTTTGCAACTGCCGGACGTCTGATTCAATTGTCGGGTTATACGCAATTGCGTTATCGTTTTTTCCAGGAGTCTGGGAAGATGGATGAATTTGATATCCGAAGGGCAAGACTTGATGTTCGTGGTGCGGTAAGCCCCTACTTTGCGTACCGACTTCAGACCGATTTTGCTGTTTCTCCGAAATTACTTGATGCCTATGCAGAGGTGAAACTTTATGATTATCTGAATCTTACCATAGGACAGGCAAAGATCCCCTTTTCGTTCGAAAATCTGGCATCATCTAACAAAATGGAATCGATCGATCGATCTCAGGTAGTTGAAGCGCTTGTGTCCAGAGGGAAGGATGTTATTGGGAATCACAATGGTCGGGATATCGGGGTGCAGGTTGGTGGAACTTTCTGGAAATTTGGTCACCGTTATTTGTTTGATTACAAGATCGGGGTATTTAACGGTTCGGGAATTAACCAGGATGATAAAAATAAGAATAAAGATATGGTAGGTCGGCTGATTGCCCATCCGGTTAAAGGTATTGATTTTGGCGGTTCCTTTTATACAGGGAAAGGAACCTTTGGAACTCCGACGGCAACAAATCAGGACCGAAACCGTTATGGTCTGGAGTTAAATTATGAATATCAACGGTTTTTTGTCCGTGGCGAATTTATTGAGGGGAAAGATGGCACAACCAACAAAAATGGATGGTATGTTCAATCCGGATATTTTGTAATTCCAGCCAGATTGCAATTGATCGCAAAGTACGATACCTATGATCCAAACACTGATGTTGCCAGTAATGTTACGACAGCTTATATGATCGGTGGGAACTATATTTTCAATAATTGGTCACGAATTCAGGCAGGATTTACATTAAATAAAGAAGAAGGATCTCAGATCAACAATAATTTTGGGATCATTCAATATCAAATAAGTTTTTAATCAACACGAGATATTGTAAATATGAAAAGTAAATTATTTTTTGGGGTTTTGATTTTTGTTTGTTTTCATTTTTTGATGACAAACCCGGCTTTCAGTCAGAAGAAGCTCGAAGGGAGGCTTTCATTTTCGGGGGCATTTGCCCTCTATCCCATGGCCGTGAAATGGGCGGAAGAGTTTAAAAAAATTAATCCTGACGTTAAGATTGATATTTCTGCTGGCGGGGCAGGCAAAGGGATGACCGATGTGTTAAATAATATGGTCGATATAGGGATGGTTTCACGTGAAATTTACCCTGAGGAGGTGAAGAAAGGGGCCTTTGGATTTGCAGTTACAAAAGATGCAGTTGTTGCGGTGATGTCGGCTCAGAACCCCGCGATTAACGAAATTCTGGCTGCAGGGTTAAAACCTGATGCCGGTAATGACATATGGATCAGCGGCAAATATAAAACATGGGGACAGGCCTTTAACTCAAAATCAAAAGTTCCGATCCATGTTTACACCCGTTCTGATGCCTGTGGTGCAGCTGAGGTTTGGGCGAAGTTTTTTGGGAAAAAGCAGGAGGATCTTCTGGGAAGCGGGGTCTTTGGCGATCCGGGTCTTGCGCTGGCAGTCAAGAAAGATCCTATCGGAATTGGTTTTAACAACATCGGTTATGCATACGATTTTAATACAAAAAAACAGATAGCAGGAATCAGGGTTGTTCCACTGGATCTGAATGAAAACGGTAAAATTGATCCTGATGAAAATTTTTACGATTCGATGAATGATTTAATCAATGCGATAGCAACTGGGAAATATCCTTCTCCTCCGGCTCGTGATCTTTATTTTGTCACAAACGGGAAACCTACGAATAAACTGGTCATCGAATTCCTAAAATGGGTATTGGTTGATGGTCAAAAATATGTAAATGAAACCGGATATATTAATTTATCCAAGGAGATAATCACTAAAGGGTTGAAAAATTTTAAATAAATATGCTTAAAAGCAGATTGCTTAAAGACAAAATTGCCCGGCATTACATGTTGGCAGCAACAGTTTTGTCAATCTTCTTTCTTGTTCTGATCGGTGGCGGCTTACTTTGGAAGTCGTTGCCGATTATGCATGAAAAGAGTCTGTGGACACTCCTCACAACGAGTAACTGGCGCCCCTTTAAAGGGGATTTTGGTTTTGCATCCTACATTTTCAGTACCTTATATGTCACTGCAATTGCTATTGTCATTGCATTGCCATTGTCGTTGCTGACTTCCATTTATATCATTGAATATGCATCTCCACGGATTTTAAGGGCGTTTAGTGCGGTCATCGATCTGCTTTCAGGTATACCTCCTGTAATTTACGGAGTTTGGGGGACGCTGACCATTGTTCCGTTTATATCTGAGAAGATTGCCCCTCATTTTGTTGAATTCTCGACAGGGTACAGCGTCCTTGCTGGCGGAATTGTACTTGCAATTATGATAATTCCATTAATTATCAGTATATTAATCGAGGTCTTTTCGGCTGTTCCAAAAGAGATGCGGGAGGCTTCGTTATCTTTGGGGGCTACAAAATGGCAAACAGTCAAGAAGGTGGTTCTTCGGAAATCGATTCCCGGAATTGTGGCGGCAACGGTTTTGGCCATTTCACGTGCTTTTGGTGAAACGATCGCAGTTCTTATGGTTTGTGGTAATTTCACCGATCTTCCCAAATCTGTCTTTGATGCCTGTTATCCTTTACCGGCCCTGATTGCGAATAACTACGGTGAAATGATGTCGGTTCCGAAATACGAATCGGCCCTGATGTTTGCCGCTTTCCTCCTTTTCTTTATTATCGTCCTTTTTAATGTGATTTCTCGTGTAGTGCTGATCCAGATCGATAAAAGATATCAAATATGAAGAAACTCGAAGAAAAGATTTTTAAATTCCTGATGATTGGATCCACGATGCTCATATTAAGTGTGCTATTGTATATTTTGTATGTCATTATGAAAAAGGGATTGCCATCCCTTTCATGGGAAATGGTCTCACAACTTCCAAGTGGTGGATTCTATCTTGGGAAGGGGGGCGGCATATTAAATGCAATTGTAGGATCATTTTATCTGATTATCTTCTCAGTACTGATTAGTTTGATTATTAGCGTTCCTGTGGTGATGTATTTAAATTTTACCCTTCGGAGGAAAAGCCGTTTTGCTGCTTTTGCCCGTTTGACATTTGATGTTTTATTTGGAATACCTTCCATTGTTTATGGCGCTTTCGGTTTCACTGTGATGATTTTTTTCGGATTGCAGACCTCCCTGTTCGGGGGCATTATTGCAGTTAGTCTGCTGATTATTCCTGTGATGATTCGCTCGTTTGATGAGGTTGCCATTTTAATTCCCAACGATCTTGTCGAGGCAACAAAGTCGCTTGGAGCAACAAACTACGAAACTATCAAGGTGATTGTCAGGCAACTGCTGCCGGGTATATCAACTGCGGTACTCCTTTCAATCGGACGTGGAATAGGTGATGCTGCCACTGTTTTATTTACAGCAGGATATACCGATAGTATTCCCACCTCCCTTGGACAACCAACGGCAACACTGCCACTGGCCATCTTTTTTCAACTTAGCAGTCCCGTTGAAGAGGTACAGAACAGGGCTTATGCTGCTGCTGTGGTCCTGACAGTCATTATATTAATACTTAGTTTCTCTGCCCGCTATTTTAGCCGCAGATTTTCAAAGAATAAAATTTAGTAATTATGGAATTGATTGAATCAATTGATATTCAAGAACAACCAAAACTTAAAGTGATGAAAGTTTCTCAGGATATAATCCCGCATATCGAAGTTGAGCATTTGAATCTGTACATCCAGGGAAATCATATTCTTAAGGATATCAATCTGTCGATCCCTGATAAGAGTATCACCTGTATTATCGGCCCGTCCGGCTGTGGCAAGACAACTTTGCTCCGCACATTCAACCGTCTGCACGACGAATCTGTTGATGTAAAAATCACCGGTAAACTTTATGTTGATGGTGAAGATATTTATGCAAAAGACACGGAGGTAACCCATATCCGAAAGAAAATGGGATTGTTAGCTCAAAGGCCATGTTCACTACCCATGTCAATTATTGATAATGTTGCCTATGGACCTCGTATTCACGGGGTAAGAGGGAGACGAAAATTGTATGCACTTGCATGTCATCAGCTGAATGCAGTTGGTTTATGGGATGAGGTAAAGGATCGTTTAAAATCACCGGCATCGAAATTATCTATTGGTCAGCAGCAAAGGCTTTGTCTGGCGCGGGGTCTGGCAGTTGAACCTGAAATTATCCTGGGCGATGAGGCGACTTCCGCACTTGATCCCATCTCGTCAAAAAAAATTGAGGAGTTATTTGTTTCAATCAAAGACAAATATACGATTGTCCTGGTTACACACACATTGCGTCAGGCAAAACGAATTGCCGATTATGTTGCATTTATGTATATGGGTGAACTGATCGAGTTCGGGACCGCAGATGAGCTTTTTAACCATCCGAAGCATCAACTAACAAAAGAGTACATCAGCGGAGGCTTTAGTTAGTTGTATCATATCGCAGGAAATATCTATCTTTGCTGCCTATGAGTATTCAGTTCAAATTTGTATCCCTTATCGCATTTTTCCTGGCATCAGGTTTTACCTTTGCTCAGAACAGGAGTACCAGTGGTAACCCTACCGGATTAAAACGTGGGGTTGAGAATGGTATTTCGGATAAGAAAAAAACGGATCCCAAGAAAGACACCGTTGTATTTAAGATGAAGGTATATCAGCTGGAAAACGGATTTTCTCAGGTGAAGGAGACCAAGTTGGATACCCTTTTTTCAGAATATCAGATTTATAATCCTGTATATAAGAAATCTTTATCGGTTCAGACACTTGGCATTATGGGAGGTTCGGCTCAAAGTAACGACTTTTTTGGACGTTCATTCGATTCGAACGACTTCCTTTTTCTTCGAAATTATCAGTTATATGCCTCTTTACCCAAAGATATCCGTTTTTACAACACCACCAAACCGTTTACATTACTCGAATATGGACAGTGGTTCAGCAATAAACCAAACGGGGAGTCATGGCTGAGGGTTTTTCAGACACAGAATATTAATCCCTCACTTAATTTTGGCTTCTCATACAGTTCGGTCTCTTCGACGGGAAAATACCTGAATCAGTCAGCCAAAGATAATTCACTCAACCTTTTTGCAAGTTATAATATCGACAGATACGATTTGTGGTTCATAATCGGGAAAAATAAATTTGTAAATCAGGAGAATGGGGGATTGCTTTACCCGACCGATATTGAAAATCCGGATCTGAAACCTGAAAATCTTCCTGTCTGGCTGAGTGGTGCCAATGCTGAGACCAAAAACTCATTTGGAGTGATTGCCCACCAATATAAATTGGGCAAATGGATTAAGGTTAAGGAGAAGGACGAAGAATTTCAAAAGTTTATCACCCGGGTAGCCCTGATGCATACCCTTGAATTCTCTGATAATTCCCGCTATTTTCATGAGATTGATCCGAACCCGTATTATGACTTTACAGACACGCGTGGGAATGTTTATTTTTATGGAAATGAGCATCTGCCTTATATTTTGTCCTCTAAAGGATCATCTGCCTTACCTTCTACCCAGGATAAAACAGGAATGAAACGCGTTACCAATATGTTCTATCTAAAAGCGGTGGAAGCTCCCGATCGGAAATACACCTTTGGAAAACAGGCTTATATTGGAAATGACCTGATTAACTATTACTTTCCCCGTGAAAAATTAGTCTACACACCAGGGCTAATGAGGGCACCACTGGGCCTGACCCAGTCAAAAAATCTGACCAATACATTTGTTGGCGGTTCTATTTTCAGTACCACCAGTAAGTTCTGGAATTGGAATGCGACAGGAAGATATTATATTCAGGGATATCGTTTTGCCGATTTTGATCTGAATGGACGTATCGAAAAGCCCATCAGAACCTCGAGGGACACCTCTTTTATCAGGATTAGTGGCAACATGACCAAAACTACTCCAGATTACCTTTACAACCATTATTATTCAAACCATTATAAATGGGAGAATAGTTTTGATAAAACTTATGAGTTGAAAGTTTCAGCAGCTTATGATAAGCCCTCGAGACGGTTCAAGGCTGGATTTAAATACTCCATTATCAATAAGTTTATGTACTGGAATGAAGCTGTTTTGCCAGATCAGGCGAGTTCAGAGTTTTCGGTAGCTCAGATTTTTCTGAATAAAGACTTCAAATTCGGACCATTAAACATTGAGAATGCCGTCCTTTTTCAGAAGTCGACCACTGATAAATATATGCATGTTCCGAAAGTTTCGACCCGGAATGCCGTTTTCCTGACAGGTATTCTCTCAAAAGTGCTCACTTTTCAGATAGGATGTGATATGCGTTTCGATACAAAATACTATGCCGATTATTACAGCCCTGCCCTGGGGATGTTTTATGTACAGCACAATGAAATGATTGGTAACTATCCCTGGTTAGACGCTTTTATAAATCTGAAAATTAAAAGAACACGATTTTACGTTAAATACAATAATTTGGGTACCAAATTCGTCAGAACCGGTTATTACAACACTCCTGGATATGCCGCTCAAGTGGCATCTGCTTCATTTGGATTGTCATGGACATTCTATAACTGACCGGAATATGGCATTGAACTCCGCGATAATCATTGCTGTGGCGCCCCAGATAAACAGAGGATCAATGTAATAACCCGGAGCATCGAAAGTGCCTCTGGGGGTGATGACCTCTCTTGATTGATAAGCAGCATCGGATAGCAGTTTCTCAACCGGAATGAGGTATAGTTCATCAACTTCCCGGCGGTCAATTTCGAAATGGGGATATGATTCACACCATCCAATAAATGGATGAATTGTGAAATTACTCACCTGCACATAAATTGGGGAGAGGGCTCCGATGATCTCAATCTGATCATTTACAGTTCCGATTTCTTCGTTGGATTCTCGCAGCGCCGTTCGGACCAGCTCTTTGTCCATCGCTTCGTATCTTCCCCCCGGAAATGCAATCTGTCCTCCATGATTTTTCATTGTGACCGGTCTCCTGATCAAACAGGTACTTAACACACCGTCAACTGGGAAAACCAATATCAAGACACTGCTCAGTAAAATGTTACTCTTTACTGACGGCGGGTATAAGTCCCGCCCGGGTGGTAACATCAGGCGATGTGCTTTTTCTCCGGGCAAATCACGCTTTAGGATCTCTGCTAAGCGATTTTTAATAATTGAGAAATCGACTTGTAACACTTTGTAATTATTCTGGGTATTTCGAAATAAGGCATAAACTTTTTTAATTTTCCCAACATTGTGCAGCTACAACAAGATGAGAAAGGCTGAAATCAAAAGTTAATATAAATACGGGACGAACGCTATCCGTTCTCTCCATCTTCATGCCGGTACTTAATGTCCTTAACATTCAGTTGCATGTAGGTTTTTCCACGATATTCATTTTCTGTAACGGAGTAGCAAATATCGAACGGGAGTGATTTTTTGATCACTTCCATATGTTCCGATTGCGAAAACGCGATTCCTGAAAATACGGCGGATGAGCGATTGGCCTCCATCAGGTCAAGTTTCAGATGTTCATTGTTTTTACCCACCAACCGGCTGGTTCCGTAATCAAAAACATTTTCTGTCAGAAAAACCGGCATCATATTGTGTGGACCGTAGGGCTCAAACTGATTTAATAACTTTAAAAATTTAGGTGAAAGATCCGACAATGAAATCTTTGCATCGATCTCAATCGTCTGTTTTTGCTGATCATTTGATATGGTGTCTCTGACAATCTGTTCAAACCGGCGCGAAAACTCCGCCACATTTTCCAGTTTCATTGAAAGACCTGCGGCATACATGTGGCCGCCATACGATTCGAGTAAATCGGCGCAGGCACTGATGGCTTCATAGAGATCAAATTCACCTACCGATCTTGCAGAGCCTGTAGCTAGTCCGTTTGATTCGGTCAGAACAACTGTAGGCCTGTAGTAATATTCTGTTAATCTTGAGGCTACGATGCCAACGACACCTTTATGCCAGTCGCGGTTATAGATAACGGTTGAAACCCTGCCTTCGTAAAACTGACTTTTTTCAATGATCTCAAGTGCCTCTTGGGTAATGTCCCGGTCGAGCGTCTTCCTTATTTCGTTGTATGAATTAATCTCAATCCCCAGATCATCCAGCTCCTTTGCATCTTCAGCAAGCAGAATGGCAACCGATTTTTTCCCGTGTTCTATCCGCCCCGAAGCATTTAACCTCGGCCCGATCTTGAATACGATATCGTTGATCTTAAATTCGCTTGTCATGCCGGCAAGCTTTATAATAGTCTTTAGTCCAACTGAAGGATTGGAATTGAGTTTTTGTAATCCATAATATGCCAGTACCCGGTTTTCTCCTGTAATTGGCACAATATCAGATGCAATGCTTACAACAACGAGATCAAGAAGCTCGAATGCCACCTCTTCAGGAATCCCCTGATCCATACAATAAGCTTGTATCAGTTTGAAGCCAACACCACACCCCGAAAGTTCCTTGTAAGGATAGTTACATCCTGGTTGTTTGGGATCGAGAACCGCAACGGCATCGGGAATGGTTTCATCAGGATTGTGGTGGTCACAGATGATGAAGTCTATCCCCAACTCCTTTGCATAAGCAATCTTATCAACTGCTTTAATTCCGCAATCTAGTACAATGACAAGAGAGAATTTATTTTGTGAGGCATAGTCGATGCTCAGACGTGAAATTCCGTAACCCTCCATATAACGGTCGGGGATGTAATAATCGATATTGGTGATCCTGCTTTTTAAAAATGAATACATTAATGCCACTGATGTTGTCCCGTCAACATCATAATCACCATAAACCATCACTTTCTCTTTGTGGTCGATCGCTTTTTTAATCCGTTCAACAGCTTTATCCATATCCTTCATCAGGAATGGATCGTGAAGGTCTGATAACTTGGGTCGGAAAAACGAACGGGCTTCGGAAAAGGTTTTTATACCCCGCTGAATAAGTAAGTTGGCAATCGACATATCAATATTTAACGCTGCAGATAGGTGCTTAAGGTCGTTGATATCAGCAGGTTTCTTTATTCTCCACGATTTTTGCATACAAACTTCTTGAATGGGGCTTTCGCTCTAAATAATTTCCTCAAATATACTAAAAAGTAGACATTCTCAAAAGGATAACTTTTTGTACCTTTGCAAATATTTTTCGAATAACAGAAGGTAAACATTTGAAATGAGCAATATAGAATTAAGTGAGCAGGAACTGATCCGCAGGAGTTCATTACAGAAACTCCGCGACCTGGGGATCAATCCTTATCCGGCTAATGAATTCAAAGTCAACACCACCGCAAATCAGATTCTCACTACTTTTAACCCTGAAATACCCAATCTTCAGGAGGTTGTTTTAGCTGGAAGATTGATGAGCCAGCGAATCATGGGAAAAGCCTCTTTCGGAGAACTTCAGGATGAAACAGGGCGGATTCAGATTTATGTCAGCCGTGATGAGATCTGTCCCGGTGAAGATAAAACTCTGTATAATGATGTATTTAAAAAACTGCTCGATATCGGTGATATCATTGGAGTAAATGGATATGTGTTTATAACGCAGATGGGCGAAACGACCATCCATGTAAAGGAGTTTGTGTTGCTTAGCAAATCAATCAGACCACTGCCAGTTGTTAAGGAGAAAGAGGGAAAGACATTTGATGCCTTTACCGATCCAGAGCAACGTTATCGTCAACGCTATCTTGATCTGATCGTTAACCCTCATGTCCGGGAAGTCTTTCTGAAACGGACAAAGATCATCAATCAAATGCGGGAACTGTTCAACGAGCGCGGCTACGTTGAAGTGGAGACCCCGATTTTGCAACCAATTCCCGGGGGAGCAGCTGCCCGTCCCTTTGTTACCCACCATAATGCGCTCAATATACCGCTCTATCTCCGGATTGCGAATGAGTTATATTTGAAAAGATTGATCGTAGGTGGCTTCGAGGGAGTTTATGAATTCTCAAAAGACTTCCGGAACGAAGGGATGGATCGTACCCATAATCCCGAATTTACGGTGATGGAGATCTATGTGGCCTATAAGGATTATAACTGGATGATGGATTTTACCGAAGAGATGATTGAACGGGTAGCACTTGCCCTTCATGGTAAAACCTCTTTAACGGTTGGAGATAAGGAGATTGATTTCAAACGACCGTTCAAGCGGATTACGATGTTCGATTCGATAAAAGAACATACGGGTTACGATATTTCAGAGATGGATGAGAGCGCCTTGCGCGAAGTCTGCCAAAGGCTTGGCGTTGAATGTGATAATACCATGGGGAAAGGTAAGCTGATTGACGAGCTGTTTGGCGAAAAATGTGAAGGTCATTACATTCAGCCTACATTTATAACCGATTATCCCATTGAGATGTCACCGCTTTGCAAAAAGCACCGCAACAACCCTGAGCTTACTGAACGCTTCGAACTGATGGTGAACGGTAAGGAGCTTTGTAATGCCTATTCTGAATTAAACGATCCGATCGACCAGCTTGATCGGTTTCAGGAACAACTCCGCTTATCGCAAAAAGGGGATATTGAGGCGATGTTTATCGATATGGATTTTGTGCGTGCACTCGAATACGGAATGCCTCCCACCTCCGGAATGGGGATAGGAATCGACCGGCTGACCATGCTAATGACCAATTCAATCTCCATCCAGGATGTACTCCTGTTTCCCCAGATGAAACCTGAAAAGCGGGCAGAAGAAGATCCTGCCGAAAAATATATCGAATTGGGAATTCCTGCAGAGTGGGTAGAGGTCCTGATGAAAATGGGATATAAAAGAGTATCTCAGCTCAAAGAGGTCAAACCCGGTAAATTGTTCAACGATTTATGTGGGTTTAACAAAAAAAACCAGCTTGGGTTGCCAAACCCAGCAGCAAACGATGTGTCAAGATGGTTAAATTAATACGTCAGTAAAATGACTGAAATTAACGAGAAAAGCCGTGTAGCAATTATCGGTAGCGGAAGTTGGGCCACTGCCCTTGCCAAGATACTGATCTATAACTTACCTGAGCTGAACTGGTTTATCCGCAAAGAGGAGAATATTGAACTTTTCAAAAAGTTCAGACATAATCCCAATTACCTGCGCTCTGTTGAATTTGAGATGTCGAGAATAAATTTCTATACCGACATCAATAAGATAGTTGAAAATTCAGATATTTTAGTCTTTGTTACCCCCTCTGCCTTCCTCAAAGATACCCTGAACCACCTGACGGTGGATATTGGAGACAAGTATGTCGTTTCTGCCATCAAAGGGATAATTCCCGATGATAATCTGGTGGTGGGAGAATTTTTTCACGAGTTTTATGAGGTTCCGTTTGATCAGTTTGCTGTAATAGCCGGACCTTGTCATGCTGAGGAGGTTGCCCGCGACTTGCTTTCGTACCTTACCATCGCCAGCCCTGATGTGAAACGGGCACGTCAGTTTGCAATGCTGTTGGAGGGTCCCTCCATTCGTACCCATATCTCTGACGACATTTGGGGGACAGAGTATTCCGCAGTATTAAAAAATATTATGGCCATTGCAGCAGGAATTTCACACAGCCTTCGTTATGGCGATAATTTTCAGGCAGTACTCATGTCAAATGCCATACAAGAGATCAAACGATTTGTCGATACTGTTCATCCCATTACCCGCGATATCAAATCCTCGGCCTATCTGGGGGACCTGCTCGTTACGGGATATTCCCATTTCTCACGAAACCGTACTTTTGGAACAATGATTGGCAAAGGTTATACCATCCGCTCTGCTATGCTCGAAATGGACATGATCGCCGAGGGGTATTATGCCACAAAATGTATAAAAGAACTCAATCTTCAGTATCATATCAATATGCCGATTACTGATTCAATTTATAATATCATTTACGAGAATGTCTCTCCAGCCATCGAAATCCGTTTATTAACAGAACATCTGCGATAAAATTTTCTTTTATGACAAATATTTCATTACAACTTGAAAAGGTTTACAACTTTGTTTCTTCAGACGAGCTAGTAGCCTATAAAAAAGATGCCGAACAACAGAATGTGGCTCTGCATGAAAAAACCGGAAAAGGGAACGATTTTCTTGGGTGGGTCGATCTTCCATCCTCAATTTCGGAATCAGTCCTTGATGAAGTGGAAAAGGTCGCATTAAAATTGCAGTCAAAACATCTCGAAATTTTTGTGGTCATCGGAATAGGAGGTTCATACCTGGGAAGCAAGGCCGTAATTGATGCACTTTCTGATTCATTTTCCCAAATAAAAGGGAGTTTCGAAGCTCCTCTGATACTTTTTGCCGGTCAAAATATCAGCGAAGATTATCTTTTTGAATTGCGTGATTTGCTCGACACAAAAGAGTGGGCCTGCGCCGTTATCTCTAAATCGGGAACAACAACCGAGCCTGCGCTGGCCTTCCGTCTGCTTAAACAGGATCTGGAGGAGAAATATGGCATCGATGAGGCACGAAAAAGGATAATTGCTATAACAGATGCCGAACGCGGTGCATTAAAGACACTTGCCAAAGAGGAGGGTTACAAAACATTTGTAATTCCCGACGACGTTGGTGGCCGCTATTCTGTATTAACACCAGTTGGTTTGATTGCTATTGCGATTGCCGGATTCAATGTCCGCGAATTGGTCAGCGGTGCAAAATCGATGGAGTTGGCCTGTGGCGTGGACGTCCCTTTTGAAGAAAATATAGCTGCTCAATATGCAGCTGCACGTAATGCATTATACAAGAGCGGGAAGAAAGTGGAGATCATGGTTAATTACAACCCTAAACTTCATTTTTTTGCTGAGTGGTGGAAACAACTTTATGGCGAAAGTGAAGGTAAAGAGTATAAAGGTATCTTCCCTGCAAGTGTCGACTTCTCAAGTGACCTCCACTCAATGGGGCAGT
This sequence comes from Prolixibacteraceae bacterium, assembly GCA_963675995.2. Taxonomy (GTDB): domain Bacteria; phylum Bacteroidota; class Bacteroidia; order Bacteroidales; family Prolixibacteraceae; genus JAAFHB01. The sequence goes on from CAXXIY010000002.1 coordinate 210,999, forward strand.
ATATCCAGGAGGGTGAACGTATTTTATTTGAAACGGTTCTCTCAGTCGGGAACGTAAACTACGAAGTGTTTGTCCCTGAAGATAAAGCCGATCTTGACAAACTCAATTTCCTTGCTGGAAAAAGGGTCGACTACATTAATAAAATGGCCGAACTCGGAACTCAGATTGCACATGTCGATGGTGGAGTACCCAATATCCGGATTAACATTCCTCAATTGAACGAATATTATCTTGGTCAGTTGATTTATTTCTTTGAAATTGCCTGCGGAATAAGTGGCTATCTTTTAGATGTTAACCCATTTGATCAGCCGGGTGTGGAAGCCTACAAGAAGAATATGTTTGCCTTGCTTGAAAAACCGGGCTTTGAAAAAGAGACGGCGGCGATTAAAGCAAGATTATAGTTTTTATTGGCGAGTGCTGATTTTAAATAGCGATGGCCTGACTCCAACGTCAGGCCATCACTATTTAAAATCACTTTAATCTGACCAATGATTACTTTAGCCTGATAGATGATCACTATTGCCTGATCAATTATTACTTTAGCCTGATAGATGATTACTTTAGCCTGATAGATGATCACTATTGCCTGATAGATGATTACTTTAGCCTGATAGATGATCACTATTGCCTGATCAACGATCACTTTAGCCTCATTGATGATCATATTGACTAGACCGAATCTCATTTTTGCCCGATAGAAGGGATATTTCAAAAATCATTATCTTAGTGACCTCGGAAAATCCGGGGCTTTTATGTAATTTCCGGTCTCTGAAAACTTTTTTGACATGGTAAAATCAATCGCTCTGCCAACTTTTTTGTTACTTTTTTGTTCCTCCCTGTTCGCTGCAACACCACAATCAGCACCAACCGGTTTGATGGTTGAATTTCTTCGGAATCCATCGCAAGGATTCGTAAACACCCCGGTTCCGAACTTTTCATGGATCGTAAATGGATCGGGAAAAGATTCTCAACAACGTTATCAGGTTTTGGTCGCGACTTCGCCAAAGAAACTTGCCCTGGGAGTTGGAGATATTTGGAACAGCGGTAAAATATCCTCCTGTCAGTCTGTTGGTATTAGGTTTTCAGGAACTCCCTTAAAGTCAAATGAACTTTATTTTTGGCAGGTTACTATTTGGAATGGCAGTTCACCGGTGGGACATAAATCGGAGATCCAGGGTTTCAGAACCGGTTTGTTTGAAAACGGAGGTACACCGTCGGTGATGCCACTTACCAAAAATATCATCAAACCAGCTTTGATTATTGACAGGAACAACAGGGGAAATTACTTTGCAGATTTTGGTAAAGCAGCTTTTGGAACACTTCGCGTTCAAATCGAAAGTCAGACTAACGATTCTATTGTGGTTTATCTGGGTGAAAAACTATTTGCTCCCGGTTCGATTCATCGCAATCCTGGAGGAACTATCCGCTATCGCTGTATCGTTATACCTGTGGGGAAAGGTACCCAATGGTATACCTTAACGATTCCTCATATCCCCCGGAATTCAAAATATCCGGCCATTGTTATGCCAGCCGAAGTGGGAGAAGTAACCCCTTTTCGCTATTGTGAAATCGAAACCCGAACTTCATCGGCAACCTGTAAATCGGTCGAACAGGTTGCGGTCAATTATTACTGGGATGATACCGAGAGTAGCTTTACCTGTTCCGATACAATTCTGAATAAGGTGTGGAATCTGTGTAAATACAGTATCAAAGCGACGAGTTTCTGTGGAGTATATGTGGATGGTGACCGGGAACGGATTCCTTATGAAGCAGATGCATTTATCAATCAACTGGGCCATTATTGCACCGACCGGGAATATAGTTTGGCTCGTTATTCGCATGAATATTTGATGGTTAATCCTACCTGGCCAACAGAATGGATTATGCACTCTGTTTTGATGGCATTTACCGATTATTGGTATACGGGTGATGTACGATCATTGGAAAAATTCTATATTGATCTCAAGAATAAGACTTTAATTGCATTGGAACGTGAGGATGGATTGATCAGCACTCAAACCGGACTTTTGAATGAAACCGTACTGAACAATATTCATATCAAAGGGCCCATCAAGGATATTGTCGACTGGCCCCTCGTTGAAAGAGACGGAAATGAGATGCCCAAAGTGAATACTGTGGTTAATGCATTTCACTACGAGTCTCTTAAATTAATGGGTCTGATTGCGAATGCCTTAGGCAATACGGATGATGAATTGTTTTATAAAAACAGGGCTGAAAAGGTGAAAGTGACTGCGAATAAACTGCTTTTTGATCACAATTCAAATCATTATCTTGATGGTGAGGGATCGGGTCATGCCTCACTTCATGCCAATATCTTCCCGCTGGCGTTTGGATTAGCTCCTGATTCATTGGTCGCTGAAGTCGCTAAATATATTGTTCCCAAAGGTATGGCGTGCAGTGTTTATGCTGCCCAGTTTTTACTTGAATCGCTTTATGCGGCTGGTGAAGATAAAGCTGCTCTCGATCTGATGCGTGCCACGGATGATCGAAGCTGGTATAATATGATCAAATCAGGCTCTACAATAACGCTCGAAGCCTGGGATGCGAGATTTAAGCCAAACCTTGACTGGAACCATGCCTGGGGAGCCGTTCCCGCAAACATGGTAACCAGGGGCTTATGGGGAATCGTGCCGCTTGCTCCGGGATTTAGTGTGGCACAAATTAAACCACAAACCGGGGGCCTTACCTCATCGCAAATTAAAGTTCCAACGATCAGGGGTTCGGTAAAATGCGACTTTAAAACCGATAATACGACCTATTTTGAACTTAAAGTTTCTCTCCCTCCAAATATGACGGCAGTGGTATCGGTACCGGTGCGTGAAATTAGAAACCCGGCGCTATTCGTCAATGGTAACAGGATCAATGGGAAAAGGGATGGACGATTCTTTGTTGTCAAAGCAGGTGGTGGAGAAACGCTGTTTAAGGTTAATGGTAAATAGTATGGACTAAATAATGTAATGATACTTGAAAAATAACCTTCTGACTATGCGCTTCTTTACGATAACCTTAATCTCCTCACTTTTTATATCATGTAATATTAATCAGCCTAAAAGTAATGGTTTCAATTCCGTAAAAAGTGAGCTAAGGTTGATCGATACGGCCAGGGTCGCACTAATCAGGCTGACAAATCCATCCGATTATCGTCAGGTACTCGATACCCTTGATCAAGGGGACCTCTGTTCGCTCGATGTGGCCCGTATCTTATTCAAAAATTGCGATACCGACACCCTGACCCGTGATTCTATGTTTTTGGTATTTAATGATTTTAGAAATAGCGTTGCAGGAGGTTATCTTGAAAACAATGAAGAAGTAAGTTCCCGGCTCGAAAATTCACCTTCTGATGAAACTATCAATCAATTAAAAAGGAGACTCGCCCCTTACGGAATAGCGCTGAATTTGTCGAAAGATATTTTTTATCTTGAGCCACAAAGTGAATTCCTATTACATCATTTTAGTATGGGTCTCACCTCCGCCTATCGCGAATTCCTTAGTATTGAGACTGAAGAACAGAAATACCGGTTTGCAGTTGAGGGAACCATCCTAATTCCTGCCGATTCGCTGACTTCCCGCATATTGCGATGTGAAAACTTTATAATCCGTTATCCTCATTTTGTTTCTGTCAGGATGGTACAGGATCTATATGCACAATATCTGAATGCGTTTTTGGCGGGTATGGAGAATTCCAGAGTTTTTAATCCCGAAAGCAATCTTTTAAACGACAGTTCCCGTCTCTCGTTTGAGTCATTTGTGATCCAAAATCCTGAAACCAAAAGCGCAGAGATGATAAAAGGGTACCTCGATCTCCTCAAATCGACTGACTACCACTATACAGATAAAGTCGATTCATTTTTACTTGAAAAGTTGTATGGGGAGGAACTATCAGTTGGTCAATAATAAAGATGATTTTGCCCTATTTTTTTGTACTTTTGAGCACTCAAAAGTCATTTTAAAATAAGTGAGGTGGTTCTGAGAAAGTAAAATCAATAGATTATGGAACAAAAACCGTCAAATCCCGAAAAGGCAACCCCTAAACAGCTACAGTTGGCGGTAACCAAAAATTCGGAATTGCTGAAATTCTTAATTGATCAGTTAAAAGGGAAAAGTCGTACTACAGTGAAAGCTTTGCTGGCACACCGGCAGGTCTCCGTTGATCATCATACCATCACTCAGTTTGATTATCCGGTTCTTGCGGGTCAGCAGGTGACCATTACCATGGGTAAAATTCCCGAAGAGATCCGGTATAAAGGTTTAAGAATTCTTTTTGAAGATCCGTATATTATTGTCATTGAAAAGGAAGCGGGGATGCTTTCGATTGCTACGGCAAAGGAGAAACTCCTGACTACCTACAGCATTCTGAGCGGACATGTGAAAAGGGATAATCCAAATAACCGTGTTTTTGTGGTTCACCGTCTCGATCGCGACACCTCCGGTATTATGATGTTTGCAAAAAGTGAAGAAGTACAGTCGCTTATGCAAAGGGCCTGGCAGGAGGCAGTTATTGAACGGACATATGTAGCTGTAGTTGAGGGTATAGTAGAAAATGACGAGGGTACTATCCGATCATTTCTTAAGGAGAATAAGGCATTAGTTATGTATTCGACAAAGGTTCCCGGCGAAGGGGATGAGGCGATTACCCATTATAAAGTACTCCGGCGGGGAGAAGCCATTACCCTGGTGGAGGTGAAACTGGAGACGGGGCGGAAGAACCAGATCAGGGTCCATATGAAAGAATTGGGACACCCGGTTGTCGGGGACAAAAAATATGGTGCAAAAACTAATCTGATTGGACGTACCTGCCTGCATGCTCGGGTATTGGCATTTATTCATCCCGTAAACGGAACAGAGGTACGTTACGAAACACCTGTTCCGGGAAGGTTTATGTCGGTATTTGCACGACATGACAAGAACCCGGTAAACCTTCAGGGAAGTTAAATTTGTTAAAATGTGACTCTCAACAAGGCGGTTGGCAACAATCCCTGCTGATAGGTAAAGATATCCCTGCCTGTTTTTGGATTGAATGATTGGGAAAATATATTTTTACGATTGGTCAGATTGGTAATGTCAATAGCAAATTCCACCGTTGTATGTGAGAAATTATGCCTCAGGGTCATTTTATAATCTAGTTTGGCATAATTTTTAACCTGTTCTGAATAGATTTTATCATCATCATAAACGATCTTCCCGGAGGCTTTTGAGGCTTCTTTGTTAATGAATTCCTGTCGGAGTCCACCACTCCACACCGAGCGAAGATTAAAATCGAGTGTGGAGTGCTCACTTACCGGAAATTCGAATCCGAGTAAAGCATTATTCACAAAACCCGTAGAAAATGCCGTCTCTCTCCATTTCCCGTCGCTTGGCCGATAGCGTGATTTAAATAATGAAGTTGTCATTAAAAAATACCAGTTTTTGTTAAGGAATCTTTCCAGCGTCATTTCGATACCATAGTTTTTTCCAAGTCCTTTATTCTCAAGCTCAACTTTCTCCTCTAATCCGTTATAATAGGTAGCGCCCAGGTTGATCACAGAAAAACTGGAGGGCGTTTTTTCGATTGGTATGTTCCATAACTGCTGTAAATAGGCTTCCAGTTTCAGGTTCCAATTCATCATGAATTGATGATTGTAGCCTATGATAAAGTGTTGCGACTTTGTAAAGTCGAGGTTTTCGCAGCAACGCCAGTAGATGGTCCGGTCGGCATTTGCATTTTGAGCAAAATATACCGGTAAGGACTGTGTCTGCGCATGTACTCCATATCCCAGATTAACCGATTGCTTTTCAGCTATATTAAAGCTAAGCCCAAGACGAGGCTCAATGGTCCATGTTCTGTTTAAAAATAAATACTGAGAATGTACTCCTGTGTAAAAATTGAATTGATCATTCACCCTGTGCTTCCATTCTGCAAATCCCTGTAATAACTGGAAATGTTCGTTCTTCAGGTCAATAAGCTGGACATACCGCCCTTCATATTTTGCACTGTCAGATTGGGTTATTCCATTGTCTTTGAAATCAAAACCAAATGAGATGGTGTTTTTTGAATTGATTTTTCGGGTATAATGTGTCGAAAGGGTGATGTGCTTTTCGATAAAATCGGATGAGTAGAATAACTCTCTGATTTTGTTGGGCATAATAGAATCGGAAACGATTTTGCTCCTTTGAAATGAAATGGATACGGTTGTATGCAATTTTGATTTTTCATTGATAACCAATTCATGACCTATTCCTGCTACCCCTGTAATGGTGCGGTCGGATAAATCAGTATTCTCCACTGTATTAAACTGATCTGTACTTTTATCTGCCGATGCACTTAATTTGTCATATCCTCCAAGACCAAAAACAGAAAATATCCCTGATTTATCGGTTGGCAGAAATATTTTAAAGTTTAAATCTGAATATCTGGGTATTGCACCCCCAATAATATTACAACCCAATTTCTGAAGTAGATCGAGAAATGAATATCTGCCATTGATTAAATAGGAACCCCTGTATTTTTTCGAAAATGGTCCTTCGACGCCCACCTCGAAACCATTCAGACCAGTTTGAAGGGTAAACTCATGTTTTTGATTATTCCCGTTTCGCAGGTTCAGATCGAAGACTCCGGCGAGGGCATTCCCATACTGGGCAGGGAAAGCTCCTGTGAAGAAATCAGAACGCGTTAGTAAATTGCTGTTCAACATACAAACAGGACCTCCCGTAGAGCCTTGCGTTGCAAAATGATTTGGATTCGGGATATCGACTCCATCCAATCGCCATAATAAACCATTAGGAGAATTCCCTCTGATCACAATATCATTTCTTGCATCATTTCCTGATGCAACTCCGGCAAAGTTCGTGGCCATCCGGGCAGGATCTGACCAGCTGCCTGCATAATGTTCTGATTCTTCTACTGAAAACGACTGCGCACTGATGCTTGCCATTTTATTGATCACCTCACCTTTTTTGTAAGCGCTGACCACTACTTGTTCGATTTCCTCCACATTCTCTACCATGGTCACCGGAAGAAACAGTTCTTTCCCTGTACTAACCATAATATCTTTCATAAGAACAGGTTCATATCCAATAAAAGTAAACATAAAAGTATTTCTTCCAACCGGAACTTTATGCAATATAAATTCTCCGTTTGCATCAGCCATAGTGCCAATGTTCAATGATCTGTCATTAAGTATAATGTGAACTCCTGGCAGGGGTGTTGAGGTGACAAAGTCGATAACCTTGCCTCTAACAGTCTGAGTATATTCCCCATAAGCAGGAATAAAAAATAGGTTCAGAACAAGCAACAAAAAGACGTTCACACAATTATAGGGGAATGAATTTTGCACAGAATCCATTTTCAATCCATTTTTCACCATTTGAGGGTGCAAAGATAATCAAGAACATAAGATAAATGTAAATTATAAAATGTAAAATAAAAAATAATTTTATCAATTGGTTGATAAATATGTGAAATATTAATTATTAGCAGGAATAATAATATGATAAAAATGTATTACAATTGAATTACTAGTGTTGATACTATTAAACTGAAAGAGGGTACAATTAGATAAGTTAAGATATCCAGTTCAGAAGAATAGGTACGATTGATTCCGGTTGGAGGTCAGAAAGTGATGAATTGAATGAGATATTTAAGAATATTCCGATTTATTTAGAAGATGACCCTTAGAAGTGCAGTAGGTAAGAATCCCTGCTGATAGGTGAAGGTATCATGACCTGTTTTTGGATTGAATGATTGGGAGAAAATATTACGCCGGTCAGTTAAATTAGCAATATCAATTGCAAATTCCACGGTGGTATGTGGCATATTATGCCTCAGGGTCATCTTATAATCAAGTTTCATATAATCTTTTGCCTGCTCTGAATAAATTTTGTCTTCATCATAAACAATTGTACCGGTAGCCATTGAGGCCTCTTTATTGATATATTTTTGTCGGAGTCCTCCGCTCCAGACATACCGCAGATTAAAATCCAGAGAGGACCTTTTACTGATCGGGAACTCAAATCCGAGTAAAGCATTATTCACAAAGCCGGTCGAAAAAACGGTGTTTCGCCATACCCTGTCGCTTGCAAAGTACAATGAATTAAACACCGAGGAGGTCAGAAAAAAGTACCAATTCCGGTTGAGGTACCGTTCCAGGGTCATCTCCACTCCATAGTTTTTTCCATGTCCTTTATTGATAAGGCTATCCTTTTCCTGGGTCCCGTTGTAATAGGTCGCACCCAGGTTGATCACTGAGAAATTCGATGGTGTCCGTTCTATCGGTATCTTCCATAAATCCTGATAGTAGGTTTCCATCTTGAAATTCCAGTTTTCGGATAATTTATTGTTGTAGCCAAAAATATAGTGTTGGGAAGTTGTAAAATCGAGGTTCTCACAGGTTCTCCAATAAGCAGTCCGGTCAGAATTTGCGGATTGCGCAAAATAGACCTGCAAAGATTGTGTTTGTGAATGAATCCCGTATCCAAGATTAATGGTTTGATTTTTAGAGATATTTAAACTTAGTCCCAGTCGCGGTTCAATGGTTTTCGATCCGTTTAAAAATAAGTATTGTGAATGAAAACCTGAATAAAAACTAAAATTCGAGGTAAACCGGTGTTTCCATTCAATAAATCCCTGCAATAATTGTAAATGCTCATTCTCCAGGGTAATCAACTTCAGGTAACTGCCTAAATACATGGCGCTGTCGTTTTGATTAATCCCCTTATCTTTCAGAGATGCACCAAACGAGATGGTACTTTTTGCATTGATTTTATGGGTAAAATGGGTCGATAATGTGATCTCCTTCTCTGTGAAATTCGAGGAGTAATAGAGTTCCTTGCTTAAATCCGGCATAATCGAATCGACAGCAATATTCGTTCTTTGTTTCGAGATTGAAAATGTGGTATGCAATTTTGATTTTTCACTCAGCACCACTTCATGGCCAATCCCAACCACCCCGGTAAAGGTTTTATTCGACAGATCAGAATTTGCTATGGGATTAAACTGATCGGTACTCTTATCTGCCGGTGCTTTAATATTATCAAGTCCCCCCAGTCCGAAAATGGTTATCTTCCCCGAATTTCTGATGGGTAAAAAGATTTTAAAATTCAAATCCGAATAGGTGGGAACTGCCCCTCCCACAATGTTGAATCCCATTTTCTGGAGTATATCGAGGAACGAATACCTTCCGTTGATCATATACGACCCACCATAATTTTTTGCAATAGGTCCTTCTATCCCCGCTTCATACCCGTTTAATCCGGTTTGAAGAATAAACTCATTCTTTTCAGTATTCCCTTTTCGCATATTCAGATCGAACACCCCGGCGATGGCATTCCCGTATTGGGCCGGAAATGCTCCTGTAAAAAAATCGGAACGGGTTAGTAAATTGCTATTGAGCATACAAACCGGACCTCCTGAAGAACCCTGAACTGCAAAATGGTTTGGATTTGGTATATCAACCCCCTCGAGTCGCCATAACAATCCGTTGGGCGAATTTCCCCTGATCACAATGTCATTTCTTGTATCATTACCCGATGCAACTCCGGCAAAATTTGTAGCCATTCGGGCGGGATCTGACCAGCTTCCGGCAAAATGTTCTGTCTCTTCAACCGAAAAAGAGCGCGCACTAATACTTGCCATTTTATTAATGACTTCTCCCTTTTTGAACGCCTTTACCACTACCTGTTCAAGTTCTTCAACTTTCTCAACCATCTCAATATTAAGAAATAACTCTTTTCCCGAATTAACAACGACATCCTTGACCTGAACAGGTTCATAACCGATGAATGTAAACATAAAGCTGTTTCTTCCGACAGGAACATTTTTCAGTACAAACTCACCTTTTGCATCGGATATTGTTCCAATATTCAAAGATTTATCGTTCAGGATTACAGTGACACCCGGAAGGGAGGAGGAGGTAACTTTATCCGTTACCTTGCCGCGAACAGTTTGACTATATTGCCCATATCCAAACTGAACAAATGAAAGCAGAATCAAAAGCAATAACGAGGTACCGCTGTAAATATTTAAGGAGTTCTGAGTAGGATGCATTTCTAAAGAATTTGACATATGAAAACCCGATCATGAAATTCATAAAGAATAACCTGAGGAAATATTTCATATTTGTTTAGACGCCCGGTTCATCTTTATCAGCGCCGTATTATTATGCAATTTAAATGTTTTTATTCATAAAAAGAATTCTTTTATGAATTTAATGCAAAATTAGCAGGTTTTTTACAAATCATAATAATTTTGAAATTTATATTCAACTTATCGCTGGTATTTTTGGAATATTGCGAAATTTGTCATAAATTGAGGGCTTAAAGAAAGACAGAATGTTTTTTGTTAAGAACCATTAATATTTAACCTATAATTAAAGTAAGTTATGAAAACATACCAAAAAGCGAAAAAATATTTTACTATAATATTTGATAACCTTTCAAATCATGAATTCAGGAAAAGATTATCCCCTAAACACACCGATTTTACCCGTTTGCCCTGCAATTTTTACACCAAGGAGAGACTGGTTGAAAAAAGATGGGAGATAATCAATAACAATCACTCAAAGAGTATTTTACTGGATGAATTGTCCAGAAAAGAGATGGGAGTTTATGATAAAAATATTGAGAATTATATTGGAACAATCAAATTTCCTGTTGGTTTAGCTGGCCCGCTGAGAATTAATGGCCTATTTGCTCAGGGCGATTATTACGTCCCACTGGCAACTACAGAAGCAGCCCTTGTCGCATCATATAGCAGAGGTGCACAGCTGATTACCGAAGCAGGCGGATGTTCAACTGCGGTAATCAATGAAGGGGTCAGCCGCTCCCCGGGTTTTATTTTTGAAAATTTGGCCGACGCCATGTTATTTGTCAATTGGATTGTGAATCATACAAATGATTTCAAAAGAGTGGCAGAAACAACGACACGTCACGGTAAATTGGCCGATGTAAAGGTCACCATAGAAGGTAAGTATGTCTACATTAATTTTGAATATTTTACCGCTGATGCCTCTGGCCAGAATATGATCACCATTGCCACAAAAACAGTCTGTGAATATATTATTGAAAATAGTCCTGTAAAACCTGAAAAATATTTCATCGAAGGCAATCTCTCCGGGGATAAAAAAGCGTGTGCCCTCTCATTTTTGGGTGTCAGGGGGAAGAAAGTAATCTCAGAAGTAGTTATTAAACCCGAATTGATTAAAAAATATTTACATATCACCCCTGAAAACCTGATCACTTTGTGGAATATGACGTTGATTGGAGCAATACTTTCGGGAACCAACGGAATTAATGGTCATTTCGCGAATGGTCTGGCAGCATTATATATTGCCTGTGGTCAGGATGCCGCTTGTGTCGGGGAGTCGGCAGTCGGTATTACCAGGATGGAAATAAACAAAGATGGAAATTTTTATGCATCAGTAACACTCCCTAATCTGATCGTTGGAACTGTTGGAGGGGGAACCGGCCTCCCGTCACAAAAAGCCTGCCTCGATATTTTGAACTTGTCCGGAGAAAATAATTCAGTCGTTTTTGCAGAAGTGGCTGCCGCAATCGTTTTAGCCGGTGAATTATCAATCGCTGGTGCAATTGCAGCCGGCGAGTTTACTCATGCTCATCAAACACTTAGCAGAGGTTGTGCCCTCAAATAAACCATTTCTTATAAAAAAAATATTTGCTGACTGAAAACAAATCAGATTTACATAAACTTTTATTATCTTTAATTGTACTTTTGTATCGTTTTAATTACCTGCACCGAATGAAAAACCTATTATCGCACCGCCTCTATTTTAACTCACCTGATAAACCATGGATTATTTTTGTTCATGGTATCGGAGGCAATTCCCGAACTTTTTGCATGCAACTAAAAGCCTTCAAAGACCATTTTAATATCCTGATGCCCGATCTGAGAGGACATGGTCAGTCGAAGAATCTTCCAAAGCCTGAAACGGGTAAATATTCCCTCGAATTGATTTCAGAGGATATATTCCGGCTAATGGACCACCTCAAAATAGAGAGGGCAAATTTTATTGGATGTTCATTCGGAGCATCCCTGATCAGAGTTATGGAAATGTCACATCCCGAAAGGTTTAACTCAATTATAATGACCGGGGCTGTCCTGAGAATCAAAACAAGTCTTTATATTATGTTCAAACTGGGCAAGCTGCTCTCCCCTTATATCAACAATCATTTCTTATATTCGTTAGTTGCCTATTTTATTATGCCTTACAGAAATCACCGGGAATCGAGGCGTATGTTTATTGAAGGCTCCAAAGGTATCGCCAGAGACGAGTACCGATCGTGGCTGGCAATTCTGGAAGAGGTCAAACGCCAGATGGACCTGATTTTCAATGAGCCTTTCAATTCAGATTCTGTTTTAATGGTTTCGGGGAATGAGGATCATGCGTTTCTGAAAGATTGCATACAGTTCTGCAATACGCATGAATCTGTGCAAATAGTCGTTTTAAAGAATTGCGGACACCTGAGCAGCATTGAAAAATATGAAGAATTCAATAATATTGCATTGGATTTTTTACAAAAAGATGAGAAGAAGAATGGAGAACATTAAGGTCATATTTCTGGCAGCACTAATTCTGACGATTTCTTACTCCGGGGTGATTTCCCAGAATCGATACACCGATAATTCCGGTCAGTTAAATTACTCAAATCTTGATAGTTGGTATTTTCGTGTGGTTAAAGAATCATTTTTTGTTGGTGGTGAAAGCATTAAGCTTTTTCAAATAGGGTTAAATAACACCCCAGGCACAAAAACTGATTCCAATGTCGAATCACCATGGGGAACCTCGAATGTCCATGCAAAAATTGGACTTGATATTGCCAATAACTGTGTCTTTCCTGAAAAGAGAAACGATGGGTATTGTTGTCGCATGGAAACCAATGTGCGCGGAGTTCACGTGATCGGAATTACTTTGGATGCATTAGTCACAGGTGCGATTTTTCTTGGCGATTTTATTGAACCGGTTAAAAGTATTAAGGCACCCGTAAAAAAGATGAATCATGGAATCCCTTTTACGAAACGTCCCCGGGCAGTAAAATTCGATTACAAATGCTCGCCGGGTCTTCACCGGATCAATACCGATACGAACGAGAAATCTGTTCCTGGTCAGGATAAGGCGGAGTTTTGCATGATTCTCCAGAAACGATGGGAGGACGCAAAGGGAGATGTATTTGCCACCCGAATTGGGGGAATAAGAGTTTTTTTTAGTAATACAGAAAATCAGTGGATCAACGGGGCCACTTTCCAGGTCCGGTATGGCGATATCACCAAAGACCCGCAATATGACCCTCAAACAATGGGGCTTATCCCCTCAGTGGGTCCAATGTATGTGAAGAATTCAAAGGGGATAATGGTTCCGTTAATTGAAAAAAATTGGGGGAAAGCCGATGAGATTCCCACCCATCTGGTGATGTACTTTGATTCCAGTTATCAGGGAATTGATTATATCGGGTCTCCTGAATCTGTCTTTTGGGTCGATAATGTCTCTCTTATCTACTGAACCATACAATTTAATTCTCTTGTCAAAATTTCCCCAACGGTAAAATAAATCCCTTTTTCTATATTTGTGGCAGTTCCTGTCCGGGATTATTGTCCCGGCAGGAATTATTGAACAACCCCAATTGCTACAACTAAAAATGAATCTGAAAAAGTATCCTTTATTATTACTCGGTATCTCAGTCCTCCTTTCATGTGATCGACTGACACCTGAACGATTGACCCGTTACGTTAATCCATTTATCGGAACCGACGTCGATGGACATACTTTTCCCGGGGCGCTTGTCCCGTTTGGAATGGTACAGCTTAGCCCCGATAACGGAGATAATGGTTACAACTGGTGTAGCGGATACCACTATTCGGGCAAAAATATTGCAGGGTTCAGTCACACCCATTACAGTGGAACCGGCGCCGAAGATCTGTGCGATATTTCGGTGTTCCCGCTTGTAAATGTTGATCCGTCTCCCAAAAGAGTGAGAAGTGAATTTTCGCATCAGGATGAGGTGGCTAAACCCGGTTATTACTCAGTTCTGCTTAAAACTCTTCATATTAAGGCAGAGCTTACGACCACAGTACATTGCGGATTTCATCGCTATACTTTTCCTGAAAGTAAAAATCCATCTCTTAAGTTTGATTTAGGTGTTGGTAATGGCATAGAGGCGAGGGTGGGCCACAACGGCGACCTTCCTTTGGAATGCTACCTCAAAAAGATGAATGACAGTACCATCGTTGGATTTCGACGTTCAATCGGATTTGTTGGCGAAAGGTGTATCTATTTCGCTGCAAGGACGAGCAAACCATTTGAGAACATTGCCCTATTTGCTGACAGTACCCTTGTCAAATCAAAGGAGGAGGCACGGGCAGTAAAGGTGGTCACTTCCCTTTTATTTCCTCCCACGAAAAAAGGGGATCAGCTGCAAGTGAAGGTTGCGATCAGTTCAGCCAATGTCGAAGGGGCATTGGCAGGTTTGGAGGAGATCAGGGATTGGAATTTTGAAGCTGTAGAAAAAAGTGCGGAAGATGCCTGGGAGGCCGAGTTAAGGAAAATAAAGGTGACCTCTGCTGATTCTGTTTTCAAACAAACCTTTTATTCAGCGGTCTATCATTGTTATTTTGCTCCGTTTCGTTTTGATGATGCATTGGGTCGTTATACCGGCGCCGACAAGAAGATTTATAAAGGCAAAAATATCTATACCCTTAGCTCATTGTGGGATACTTATCGTGCTGCGGCTCCTCTGTTTACCCTGACACAAACGGATCGATTACCCGATATCATCCGTTCATTTCTGGCGTTTTACAAACAACATGGTTTGCTCCCTTCGTGGGAGTTGTATTTTAATGAAGCTAACGTCATGCCGGGTTATCATGCTGTTCCAATTATTGCCGATGCCATTTTAAAAGGAGTTAAAGGTTTTGATGAGCATCTGGCTTTTGAAGCGATGGTCGTAACTGCAGATGAAGATATTCGTGAATCGGATCTCTATCGTAAATATGGTTATGTACCCGATGACCTTGACCCAAGGCAGCGTGGGGTAACCAAAACGGTGGAATATGCCTTCGACGACTGGTGTATTGCACAGGTAGCGGCGAAACTGAACAAGCCGGCGGTATATGACCAATTCATGAAAAGGAGCGGGTACTGGAAAAACCTTTTTG
This sequence comes from Prolixibacteraceae bacterium, assembly GCA_963675995.2. Classification (GTDB taxonomy): domain Bacteria; phylum Bacteroidota; class Bacteroidia; order Bacteroidales; family Prolixibacteraceae; genus JAAFHB01. Next base: position 226,162 of record CAXXIY010000002.1, read on the forward strand.
ATGGTTCACTGGGATTTGTTCGCTCCAAAGATGCAAAAGGTCAATGGATGATGCCATTTAATCCCAAAGAATCGATTGGTTTCCAGGAGGGAAATGCCTGGATTTATACCTGGTATGTACCTCAGGATATTTATGGATTAATTGATGCGATGGGGGGAGCCGTAAGGTTTGACCAAAAACTGGATTCCCTGTACAATATCCCCGATGCCCGTCACAGGGAACTTGTCAACGATGGATATTATGGATTGTCAGAGTTTTCGAATGAACCGAGTCATCACGTTCCATACCTCTATAGCTATGTTGGGAAGCCCTGGAAAACAGCCGAAAAGGTAAATCATATCCTGAGCAGGTTTTACAGCAACCAGCCCGGCGGTTTGTGTGGCAACGACGACTGCGGACAGATGAGTGCCTGGTATGTTTTAAGCTCAATGGGTTTTTATCCTGTAAATCCTGCAAACGGAGAGTATGTTTTTGGCACTCCACTCGCTTCCAAAACAGATATTACACTTGGTAATGGAAAGCATTTTGTGGTCAAAGCAGAGAACCTAAGCCAGCAAAATATTTATATTCAAAAGGCGACACTTAACGGAACTCCCTATACACAGTCGTACATTCGTCACTCCACTATTTTAGATGGTGGTGAACTGGTACTCTACATGGGCGAAAAACCATCAGAAACATGGGGTACGAATCCTGAGGATTTGCCAGGATTAAACGGGAATGGGAAATTAATAAAGAAGAATTAAAAATGAGGAATATATTCTTGATAATTACGCTGCTTAGCTGCACCTTATTAAAAGCGCAGATAGCCCCTTTTTATTCTGCTGCCAATGACAAGTATGGGTATAATGACGCAAAAGGGAAGGTGGTAGTCTCACCCAGATATGATCTTGCTTACTCGCTCGAAGAGGGAAGGGCGGCTGTGAGCATAAATGGGAAATATGGTTATGTAGACGAAAAGGGCAGGGAGGTCATTGCCCCGAAGTATGATCATACCTGGAAATTCATAGGTGGTTATGCTGCAGTGAAGCTGGGCGACAAATGCGGATTTATCGATAAAGATGGAAAGGAAGTTATTCCTCTTATCTATGAAGATGGCTACAATCATCATGGGGCTTGCTGTTACAAGGGGATGGCACATGTTAAAGATCACGGGAAGTGGAAGATTATTAAGATCGGAGAGGGTAAAGGCCCCACCCCGGCCCTTCCCGGGAGGTGAGGATGATTAATCGTCTGACACTCACGAAATGGTCTCTGACAATCATGCGATGGTCGCTGACACTCACGAAATGGTCGCTGACAATGACACAATGGCATTTTACACTCGTGAAATGGTCGCTGACACTCACGAAATAGTCTTTGACAATCATGCGATGGTCGCTGACATTCACGAAATGGTCGCTGACAATGACACAATGGCATTTTACACTCGTGCAATGGTCGCTGACACTCATGAAATGGTCATTGACACTATAGCAATGTCGGTTGACAGCGTTACATTGTGATTCCACTTATTGGCAAAACCACTACACCTGTTGTCAAAAGAGCTACATCTGCCAGGTAAAATATATGATTGATGCAGTTTACGAACATCCTACAAAACATGTTAAAAAACAGCTAATTAAATTGGATTTATTAAAATTAAATGAATTTTTATTGATAAATTTGGAGGTGTTAAAAGTTTAGGCTATTCAATGGAAATCAATGGAATGCATATTATTGTATATTTTTTAAATTAGTTGCGATTATCTCCTGTTTTTGATGAAATTTGAAGGAATTGCTGTTACTTTTGACATAATATATAACAAACCATTTAGTCTAAAATTAATAAAACCAGCAGATTGAAAACAGTCAAAGGTTCACAAAAGTACTATAAGCTTTCTGCTATCTACTAGTTAGCGGCAAGCGTAATCGCATCTCGACAGACATCGCTTTTTTTATTAATATTTTAAAATTTGACAGAATGGCTAAGAATGAAAGTACATCAAAATCAGTTGCAACCAAAGCATCAAAATTGTTGAGTAATCCAAAAACTCCTAAAAACGTAAAATCAGTAGCCGCATCCGCTTTGACACAGATAAAGAATAAGAAATAGCTACTGGACAGTTTTGCGGTATTTTATACAGGCTTTTGGTATTGTCATAATATCATTTGACTGTTCGACTGTATTATCGGTTTCTTCTGAGATTGAATTTGCAATTGAAATTACATCTTCATTTTCAGAAATAACAAAACCGACTGTTTGAGAGATGAGTATTGTGGAAATCGGTTTTATCTCGGATCATGTAGAGGTGCAACCAAACGAGTCAATCCGCTCGACAATTTCTATTTTATACTTTGACATCTTAATACTTTAACTTGACAAATAAACAACTCGGCCTTAAAATCAGCTACGTCAGCGGCAATCGTAAGTTCACACACATAACTAAATAAAGATGGAAGATAAAACAAAATATATCAATGAATTAGAAGAATTTAAAAGTCTTTTGATTAATTGGTATAGTGGAAGAGCATCTGTTGATATAAGGACTCAAATAAATAAAAAACTAAGAAATGCTAGGAATTTAGTTTTACGTGCAGGAGCATTAAAAACTTATACAATATCTCCACCTCCAATGATTGGTGGTATGATTATGCAAAATGTCGACCCATTTGCAATGATATTTGAACCACCATACGGTCAATCAATGATTCCTGTATTAACCGACATGATTGACGAAGCGATTGGAGTGATTGAAACAAAAGTAGATTTTGACCCTAATCCTAAAATCTCTTCAGCCAAAACACAAAAAGGTGAAAGTATTTCTAACAGAATATTTTTAGTACATGGACATGATACAGAACTAAAAGAAACTACTGCAAGATTTTTAGAGAAATTAGGTTTAAAACCAATCATTCTTCATGAGCAGACGAGTAAAGGATTGACTATAATTGAGAAGTTTGAGGAATATTCTGATGTGCCATTTGCTGTTGTTTTATTGACTCCAGACGACCATGGAAGTAAAATTGGTGAGAATGAAAAATTACTTAAAAGAGCAAGGCAGAATGTAATTTTCGAACTAGGATACTTTATCGGAAAGCTTGGACGTAAAAATGTGGTTGCACTAGTTAAGGATAATATTGAGATTCCTTCTGACTACAACGGAATTATTTACATAGGCGTTGATAATAATGATGGTTGGAAAATGATGTTATCTAAGGAAATGAAAGCCGCAGGACTTATAATAGATTTAAACAAGATATTTGAATAAACAACTCGGCGTTAACATCAGCTACCCGGCAAGCGCGGCAGCAGTGGTTTTCGGTGGGCATCTTTCCGCTCGTGCAGTTTTTCGGCTTGACAAGAAATCGCCCGCAATCTGCCCCTGCGTCTAGCTTCCTGCGTGTGTGTCTTGAATCAAGTCCAAGAAATTGGAATAGAATGCTGTACAAAAGATGGAAGACCTTTAGCGGTGTTAAAACGAAAGCCGAAGCCGAGCGAACTGAGCCGAGGAATCATTAACGTTAATAAAGGAACTGGAATTCCGCAGACGACTTTCAGGAGTAGTTTGCAAACTACCTTATGCTGCGTTGGGCGGAAACTCTCTCGGTGGTGAACGATAAGGAAAACCGGGGACTTGATCCCTGTAAGTGGGTATTGTCGAGCTGAATAAATTAAAGAAGCTATGAAGTCTGGTAAAAGCAAACAGGAGATGTCGAAAGCGGATGTTTACGTAGGTGTCCGTTAAAAGTGTAAAGGAAACCTGATTACTGTTTACATGGCATCCGGGATAAAGTTGACAGGAAGGCAATACAGGGTTTTGTACGGAACAAGAGAAGTCGGTACTGCATGGTTAACCACAAAGGGAAGGCGTCATACAGGGATTGTATGAAGTATCGGTGGCAGACTAACTCGTAGTAGTGATGAAGCACTTGTAATGAGTGGGGAGCGAAGGGGTTAGCTTGTTTGCTTTTCATTAATTAACAACAAGCAGCAATGCGATGATTGACTATTATGAAATAAAATCACAGCCAATTACCAGGGGAATGGTTTTGCAGGCATACAAGAAAGTACGTGCCAACAAAGGAAGCTGTGGCGTAGATGATATGGATTGGGAATGGTTGGACAACAACCTGAAAACCGAACTGTCCAAACTATGGAATTGTCTAACTTCCGGCAGTTATTTTCCGATGCCTGTAAGAGAAGTATCCATCAAAAAGAAAAGCGGAGGCGAGCGAAAGTTGGGGATACCAACATTATTGGACCGCATCGCGCAGCAGGTAGTAAAAACACATTTGGAGCGCATCGTAGAGCCATTGTTCCACAACAGTTCATTTGGTTATCGACCCGATAGGAATTGTCATCAAGCAGTAGCACAGGCCTTAAAGAACACGTTCGACCATGACTTTGTGATCGACCTTGATATAAAAGGTTTCTTCGACAACATCGACCATGAGCTACTGATGAGTGCAGTGCAGTTTTATTGCAAAGACAAATGGGTTTTACTGTACGTTGAAAGGTGGCTCAAAGCAGAGATCGTACAGCAGGAAAGAACCCATATCGATAGGCTGACAGGCACTCCGCAAGGAGGGGTGATCAGTCCGTTACTGGCCAACATCTTTATGCACGTAAGCTTTGACAAGTGGATGGAAATTAACCATCCCGAGAAACCTTTCGAGCGTTATGCCGATGATATAGTGGTGCATTGCAAAACGGAGAAGCAGGCTATTTATCTGTTGAAACAGATAGGCACACGTCTTCAAAAATGCAAGCTAACGTTACATCCCGTTAAAACCAAAATTGTAAATGTCAGGGGAAGATCAGAAAAGAAATATCCAAAGAGTTATGATTTTCTGGGGTTCACCATTCACCCACACTGGGTTAAAGTAAACAATAAAATGATGCTTATGCCCGGTATGTTCATGAGTCGGAAATCGAAGAACGGCGTGATGGAAAAGTTCAGGGAACTGAACATTCACAAACGAAGAAAACCGTTGGAAGTAATTGCAAGTGAGTTACGCCCTATTATACAGGGTATCATCAATTATTACTGCAAATTTTCATCGCATCACACAGCCGAAATCTGGTATATGCTAAATTCGAGACTACTCAAATGGGTAAAATGGGAGAAAGGATTTTACAAAAGGGTATCTTTGAGATGGTTAAAGAAGAAGTACAAGGAATCGCCTTTGCTTTTTCCGCACTGGAAATTGGTAAATCCGTAAAGTGTTTACACTTTTGTGATTAAACAAGAAGAGCCGTATGAAGGGAGACTTTCACGTACGGTTCCGTGAGAACGTGAGGGTGAGATTCCCTCGCGTGACTCGATTACCACCAAGCGGACAAAGACTTTTTCGTATTATGACAAAATAAATAAAAATATGAAACATGATGAGCCCATTTTTGCCTTTGTTCTGATGCCTTTTTCTGAAGACTTTTTAGACATATATCAACTTGGCATTAAAGAAGCAGCAAACGAACTTGATATACGTGCTGAAAGAGTTGATGAACAACTTTATAAGGAGGGAATATTAGATAGGATTTATAATCAAATAGAAATAGCAGATATTATTATTGCCGACATGTCTGGCAGAAATCCTAACGTATTCTATGAGGTTGGTTATGCACATGCTAAAAACAAGCTTTGTATACATATTACAAAAGAAACTACAGATATCCCTTTTGACCTACAACATCATCGACACATAATATATGGTAATTCAATTGCTACACTCAAGGAGAGATTAATTGAGAATTTGGCTTGGGCTAAACAAGAAGTTGAAAATTATAGAAAAAGCAGAATAAAAATTAACACAAAGAATATAGACGGCACTCTTGAAAAATCAAAGTTTTATGCAAAGGGAATTTTAGATTTCAGAATTGATATGTTTAATGATTCCGATTCGGCATCTGAAGAAATCGAAGCGTTATACCTGTATGCAGGTAATGAATGGTCAATTACTCAAAATAATGTAAATTGTGAAAGGGGTGAATCTGATATGGAGCCTTTTAAGTATTTATATTTATTGACTCCTCCCAGAAATAAAATTCCAAAAAAATCTTGGATTCCTCTAATTTTTAAAGCTCAACGTAATCTTGATAGTGCATTTAGAGGTAATAAATTAAAAGACGCTTATGAAGTTAATGGGGTTGCTCTTCTAAGAATTGTGACATCTTCTGGAAAATATGATCATCAAATAATAATTAATTTACATATTAGTGAAGACTTACCTTTTTAATGACAAATTATTAAACCGCCAGCTGGTAACAGCACCTATGCCCAATAGCCTATGAAAGAGCAGATTGAAACGGCAGTGCCTCGCAGAAAAATCGTAGCGGGTGACAGGGACGAAGCCCGCAAAACAGCTACTGGGCATAGCTGCAAAACGTTAGCACTCATTTTAAGACGACATGCAGAAAGAATTACATAAATGGTTAAAAGACGTCGGAGAACAAGATTCTGCTCGACTTATTTCCGAATGTAGTGTTGACCTTTTATATGTTGACACTCTTTTTGAAATGAGTAGTGATAGAATGATTGATTTAATGGATGCTCAAATCGGGGTTCCAGGAAAATATTATCTAAAACTACAAACCGACTTTCAGAAAGAAATTAAAGTAATTGAAACCCAATTCATGGAAATTGCAACAGCGATGGGTATGCTCATTCGTGGAATTTCATGGAATCCTAAAATAGATAATGACAATGAACTACAAATGAAAATTTCAATAATTGCTCGTCAGGCAATCTTTGACGAAATAACACTCAATAAAATTTCGTGGTCTGGCAGACTCGAAGAGCCTGATTTTTTAAATAGGATTTTTGAACTCTCAAAAATGCCTTCTTACGACTCTAGATATGACAACGCTTATGATGACATTCATAAACATCGTATCATGAATTTTGATTGGGAAGACGATTGGGTTTTTACAGATAGACGTTTCAACCTTTTACACTGTGATGAAGAAGCATTACTGAAATTTTTATCATTAACAATAAATCCTGTTTCAAGGACAGATGATGAAGGAGTCAATCAATTAATCGAAATATATAATAGAAACCTCTCTGCATGTGGAATTGAATTTTACGAAAAATCAAAAATCGCAGGGAAAGCAATATATGGTTATAGAGAGATTACAATCAGTGAAATCAACACTGAAAGCAAGGAAATTAAACAAAGAAAAATTGCATTAGTTGTGGGATGCGGCCAGTATGAGTTTGCTGGTCATTTAGAAAATCCATTAAATGATGCAAAATCAGTTAAAGAAAATCTTGAATCACTTGGCTTTGATGTAATGTACGCAGAGAATCCAAACCTTAAGGAATTAAAAATTGGAATTGACGACTTTGGAACTGAACTTGAGAAGTATGATGTCGGCTTATTTTATTTTGCTGGACACGGTGTTCAAGTTAAAGGTTTAAATTATTTAATTCCTGTTGACGCAAATTTGAAAAACGAAAGAACTGTAGAATATGATTGTGTTCAAGTTGACCGAATATTAAGCCATATGGAAAGTGCTAAAACTTCTGTGAACTTACTTATCCTAGATGCGTGTCGAAACAATCCGTTTGAACGAAATTGGGGAAGAGAATTGGGACAAAGAGGTTTTGCCGTAATGGACGCACCAAAAGGTTCTTTAATCGCTTACTCGACATCTCCAGGCAAGACAGCATCTGATGGTGAAGGTCAAAATGGACTATACACTGGCGAACTTATTTCAGAAATAAAATCAGTTAACGTAACAATTACTCAACTATTCCAAAAAGTAAGAAGATCAGTAATGGAAAAATCGAAGGACGAACAAGTTCCGTGGGAATCAACATCATTAACAGCAGACTTTTATTTTAATCGAAAATGAAAAAAAACGAGTGCTAATAAGAAGGAAAAGGAGCAGCGAGCAACGCCCAATGATTATTCCCGGTTGAACTACACCCGCCGTAATAGTGGTTATGCATTTAATGACCGTTTTTGTTTGTTTTGAAGATTTTCGGAGAAGAAAAATACAATAATCGTTCTTTGAAGTATTGCAGGTTTTTGCGCATTTTCGGGTTTAAAACCCGATTATTTAATGTACTCTTATTCTGTCCCTTCAAAGTAACCTGTTGATCCGGTTTATAGACCACTTATTCAGCTTAAGGGGGAAACGAAAAGGAAATTTTTTGGAATATTTAACGTTCTTATCCTGAGCGCGAAGCGTAAACAAATAATTCCGCTGAGACAAAAAGCTGTTTGAGCGAAGCCGAAGGCGGAGTGAGTTCTTTTTGTCAGGTCTTTTTTGGTTACTTTTTATGACTACAAAAAGTGACAAAGAAAGAAAAGTTGAAGTTGACCACCCGGAGTTCATACCAACGGTCTTACACCCTCTGGAAAATACACTCGCTGGAAATTCTCTTTTCTACCCGAAAATTTGTATTTTCGAAGTTTATCAAGAGCTTACAACGAGAGCACGCTGCTTATGCAGGGCGCACACAATATGTATAAATAATGGCGGGCACAGTAGCTAACATCGAGGTTAGTATCCCGCCTAAAATGCATCACGGTTTGACAGGGAAGTACCACGCAATCTGCCACTACTCATACATTTAACATGTAGACAATTGTAATCGCCACTTGAAACGGTATCGGGTTTTAGAAAAAAATGGTTTTTAGTTGTCTGAAAAAGCTTCGGGTTTCGACAGAGTTGAGTTATTTGACAGGTTTTTATGAATTTTTGGAGTGGTTAAGTTATTGGAGTTGAGTTGTTGGAGTTGGCAAGTCATTGGAGTTTAAAAGTTTCGTTTCATTGACAGGCAAACTTAACTTGACATAGAATCATTTGGTGACAGATTTTCACCATTGGACACGGAATAGGTTTGAGATAATTACGACATCACGAAAAATTATATAAGATGAGTTTAAAATGCCCATATTGCAATGGTAAATTAAAAAATGGTCAAGCAAATATCCACGGTACAGTAGGTGGATTTCTTTTGTTTGGATTTTCATGTGAAAACCTATATTTCAAGTCTGAATCTGAAAAGGAAATAGAAATTTTAGGCAGTAATAGTTCTACCCCCTCCATGAGGTGTGAAGATTGCGGAATAGTGATTCTTAATAAAGAGATAACTGAACAAATCGACAAGGATCTTAATCTTGATATTTTGGTTGAATTACTAACGCTATGCTCTTCAAATGAACTACAGGAAAGTATAAAAGAATCGAATCCAGCGATTGATGTTCAGAAGGAAATATATAACCAATGGGTTGAATTCTATTCTTCTGACAAAAAAGAACTTATCAAATCAATTGCAGAAGACGATCTGAAAATGTTATCTGAAATCGACATTCTTATTTCAGCTAAAAACTGGGGCGAAGTTGAAATTGTTGCCAACAAAATATTAAAATCGATAATCATAAACTAATTATTGCAAAAAGGTAAGACAATTTACCCAATTGTAATTGTAGATTGAAACGTTATCGGATTTGAGAAAAACCCATTAGCAACCTGTTGATCCAGCTTGCGGACCACGTTTCAAACTCAGGAACAAGCATAACAGCCTGCTCAACAATGGTAAGTCCCGATTTCTTTCTCATATTCAGAAATTTTAAAGTGAATAATCTCCGGGTATAGATAGAATCGGGTATTTTAATACAGCTATCTGTTAGCGGTCATTGTACGACGACCCATGGAGTAAGTAAAAAATTGCAAATAACAGCTTATCGGATTTGATAGATTTGTAAATTAAAAACAACGATTAGTTATTTTGTAAGTAATTGATTCATTTGGCTGCTCTATGTAATTATAAAAACCACTTCATACTGGTTATTTGAATTACCGATTAAAATTAAGGCTACTTGCTACAGTAAATTTATTAAGCAAAAGTAAGATTTCATGGTTATTAATATATTTTGGTCTCAACATAAAAAAATCATTAAAAACGGGAAACAATGACATCAATCAATTTATTTGCAGTAAGTATCGCCACAGTGGCTGCTTTTGTTCTTGGATTTCTATTTCACGGTCCAGTGGCTGGAAAACTGTGGATGAAATTAGCAAATATCCATCCAACAGGAAACGAGAAATTTAAAGATATGATTCCTCAAATGCTTTGGAATTTACTTGTTCAATTTATAACTGCTTTTGTATTGGCGGTTATCTATTTGTTTGTTTCTTCATCACCTTATTTAGGCGAAAAGGGAATTATGGGAGGAATAATTTTAGCTATATTATTATGGTTAGGATTTTTAGTTACTTCTTCATCAATTGAGGTTATTTGGATGGGGCGAAATTACAAATTATGGTTGTTTGAAGTTGTTAGTTCATTTATTGTAATGGTTACAATGGGTGCAATTATTGCAAGTTTACAATAATAATTATGCCATTTCAAGCATACATAGATAATATTAAAGCTAAGATAGGTAAAAGCCCAGACGATTTCAAAAAACTTACAGAGGAAAAAGGCTTTTTGAAAAAAGGAGAACTTGCGACAACCATAAAAGCGACCCAAATCACTAACTGGCTTAAAGAGGACTTTGAATTAGGACACGGACACGCGATGGCAATTTACGTGACAATCAAAGGAAAAACTGAATGATAAAAAACAACGAACCGCTAACACCAGCTAGCCAAGCCATCTGCTCACAGCGTTCCGCAGTCTGACAGCTTGGCTCGGGGCAGCTGTCGGCTAGCTTTAGTCATTAGCGGTCATTTTAACGGACGACACCACAATGACATCTACGTGACAGAATTAAAAGAACTAAAACGGAAATATAAATCATGACAAAAAGTAAATTAATGGAAATGAACAATGTCGGAATCGTTGTGGAATCTCTTGACAATGCCATTTCCTTTTTCACAGAAATTGGACTGATCCTTGAAGGGCGAACCATGGTTGAAGGTGAATGGGCTGGACGAGTAACAGGTCTTGGAAATCAGTCTGTAGAGATTGCGATGATGGTTACTCCAGACGGACATAGCCGACTTGAACTTTCACGATTTATCACTCCTAATACGATATCAGACCACAGGACCGCTCCAGTGAACGCTCTAGGCTATCTCCGTGTCATGTTCAGGGTTGACAACCTGGACGAATTGCTTTTCAGACTTTCGAAGCATGGTGCTGAACTCGTTGGAGAAGTGGTTCAATTTGGAGACATGTATCGGCTCTGCTACATTCGTGGGACAGAAGGGCTTCTTATCGGATTAGCTGAACAGCTTGGTGATAAAACAGCGACAGACCTATTAGAAAAACCTTGAAAGAATAATTTTAAATAAAAGTTGTTTGACATATAAAGTGAGATTAAAACAGACAATAAAAGCAGCGAATAACAGGGCTTTGGCAAAAGTGGCGGTACAGTGCTCCGCAGACAATTTTGTGGTTAATCAAAGTTTGGTTCTCCGCATCAACATTTGTGGTGAAAATCGCCACCTTCGCCAAGTGCCAATACGTTGTAAGCCATTTAAAAAAACCGCTTCGATCATGAAATTTGTTAGACTAATTTGTTTTGTTTTTCTTTTAACAGGATTGAATTGTTGCAAGGCAAGGATTGACAAAACATTAATTGATAAGGATGTTCTGATTTTGAAACGTAATGATTCGACTTCAATGTATGCCTATTATGATAAAAAAGGCAATAAAGTGCTTGGGGATTATTTTATGGCATTCACCGATTCAATAAAAGATTATGGAATTGTTTCTGATTCAGGATTTGTGCTGATTGATAGGCATGGAAAGCATATTTTTAATATATACTCATTTGACAATGGCCCGGATGAAACCAGAGATGGATTTTATCGAATAGTAGAAAATGGGAAAATTGGATATGTGGATTCAGCGTCCTCAAAACTTGTGATAAAACCTACTTTTGATTGTGCATGGCCTTTTGAAAATGGGAAAGCAAAGGTGAGTGTTAATTGCAAAGATGTTGCTGACGGAGAACATTGGAGATGGGAAAGTGATGATTGGTTTTATATTGATAAAAAAGGAATTAGAATAAAATAAAAATGGCTTACCATAAATAGGAGCGGACTGTAAGGCCCAGCGATTATTCCCGGTTGAACTAAACGCGCCGGAGTCAGAGCGATGTATTTTGTGACCGTTTTATTGATTTTTTATTGAGATAAAAGAGAAGGACGTTCTTTAACCTATTGCAGGTCTTTTGGGGTTACTTTTTGTGACGACAAAAAGTGACAAAGAAAGAAAAGTTGAAGTTGACCACCCGGAGTTCATACCAACGGACTTACACCCTCTGGAAAAATACACTCGCTGGAAATTCTCATTTCTACCCAAAAATTTGTATTTTGGAGGTTTTTCAAGAGCTTACAAAGAGTGCACGCTGCTTATGCAGGGCGCACACAAAAAATATATGTCAATTGCCGTTTCCGTGCTGACAACAAGCTGTGCAGCCCGCAACAACGGCGGTGCGACTCGACAGGAATTGAAAATCCCAGGAGGTAAAGCAACCCGCAGTCGGCAACTGCATGTAGTTCCGGCCGTTATGTGCCATTTTGTGACAGTATTGAGAGAACAGACAGAATCGTAATTTTGATATTTACTTAATTGACTTTTATCGTAATTTGGATATTGTGAAAATATAAATCAAAGGAAAGTTTTATGATATTAAAGTATGCAAAAAGGATGTCTTATTTGAAGGCTTCTGAAATAAGGGAGATTTTAAAAGTAACCGAAAGGCCTGAAATTATTTCATTTGCTGGAGGATTGCCTGCACCAGAACTTTTTCCAGTTCATGAAATAAAAGAAGTAAGCAGAATTGTACTTGAAGAGTCAGGAGTTAAGGCATTGCAGTATACAACTACCGAAGGATATGCACCATTGAGAAAATGGATTGCAAGTAGGATGAATACACGGCTAGGAACTTCTTTTGATAGTGACAATGTACTAATAACACATGGATCTCAACAAGCCCTTGATCTTTCTGGTAAGGTTTTCCTGGATGAGGGAGATATCGTATTATGCGAAAGTCCAACTTATCTTGCTGCGATTAGTGCTTTTAGAGCCTATGGTTGTAACTTCTTAGAGGTTCCAACCGATAATGATGGAATGATTATTGAAGAGCTTGAAAAATTGCTTCAAAATACTAAGGGTATCAAACTAATATATGTGATTCCTGATTTTCAAAATCCAACTGGAAGAACATGGAACCATGAAAGAAGGGAGCAATTGGCGAAAGTTTCAATGAACTACGGTGTAGTAGTCATAGAAGACAATCCTTATGGAGAATTACGCTTTGAAGGAGAATCTTTACCGTCAGTTAAGTCATTTGATAAGCAGGGTAACATACTTTGCACTGGAAGTTTTTCCAAAATATTTTGTCCAGGTTTTAGAATAGGATGGATTGCTGGAGACAAGGATATTATACGCAAATATGTTCTTGTTAAACAAGGAACAGATTTGCAATGCAATACAATAGCACAGATGGAAATTGCCAAATATCTTGAGCTTTATGATATTGACGAGCATATCTCCAAAATAATTGAAACATACAGATCGCGAAGGAATTTAGCAGTCAAAATAATGGGAGAGGTTTTCCCATCAGGCATAACCTTTACTAAGCCACAAGGGGGGTTATTTGCATGGGTCGAGCTTCCTGCAAACATCAATGCACGCGATGTTCTTGAAAAAAGTCTTGAGGAAAACGTAGCATTTGTACCTGGTGGTTCTTTTTTTCCTAATGGAGGAAAAGAAAACACTTTTAGAATAAATTTTTCTAACATGCCAGAGGATAGGATTGTTATAGGATTGAAACGCCTTGGTGAAGTTTTGAATAAGTTTGTTAAATGAATAATTAACAAGACAAAATGAAAATACAACGATAAAGAAGAAAAAACGGCACATAAAAAAAGGAATATGAGCAGTCTGCAAGACCCCGCGATTATTCGGTGTTGAACTACACCCGCAGGGATCGGAGCAATGTACTTTGCGATCGTTTTATTGATTTTTGTTGAGATAAAAATCTTGAATTTATGAATGACATTGGGAAATTTCTTGTTTACATGCTGGTTGCATTAATTGTATTTGTATTGGTTCTTCTTTTCACACTTCGGAAACGACCAAAACAACCAATTTTCAAGATCGTATTATTATCTGTTATTGCTGTTGTCGGAGGGATGACATTTGCAAGAATTACATATGGGGAAGGTGTACCTTGGTGGATATTCTATGGGATTCCTGCATTTATAACCTTCGTATTGCCGCCAATTGTTCTACGCATGACAAAACGTGAGCTGTCATTTTACATTCCAATATCATTACTAATGGCTCCAACTATTCATGTATTCTTTTCTTTTTTCTTTGGTTGGCACGATTATATGCCACTTTTCTATGTACCATGGATGTATGATTTATTATAGGACGAGAAAGTCCAGTGCATAATCGATTAGCCTTAATTGCTGTGGAAGCACGCTCCGTTGGCTTCGTTTCCCACATCAGTCACCTAACGGTTTGAAAGAAGAATCACCTGTAATCCGACACTAAGGATGCACACCGTTAGCCCAAATTTAATTGAGGGGCAGCAACAACAGTTTTTGTACTTTGACAAATAGAAAAATGAATATTAATATGAAAAAATTTATTGGTTGGTTGACAATCGTATTCTACTCAATAATCTTGTTGATTTTTGCGATTGCATTGGTTGCACTTATTCCTGGTTTACTGACAAAAAAATCAGAAGTTCATATGTCTGCAAAGGAGATTTTAACATCGTGTACCGGATTTTTGATTGTAATTTCACTTTTAATCTTCGGTTTAATTAATGGAATAAAAAAGGTAAAAAAGGAAAGAGTAATAAGTATAATTGACTTTCCGGAAAAATTAGAAATAAGCTTACAGGGACAGATAAGCTATAGAGATTATAGAAACTTAACTTTTGTCCTAAGTTTTAAGAAACCATCTTATTTTGTGATACTTGGAATATTGCTTATGTTTTCATTGACTTTTTTTCTTAAACAAGATTCAATGACAAATACGAGTATTCCATATTATTTGATTTTCATTTTTCTTGGCGTTTTTCTTCTGACACCGATTTTAACCCTTTTCCAAATTAAAAAATTATATCAGACCAATAGAATCTTTCAAGAGCAACTGGAATATCATCTAAATAATGAATCAATTCATATCAAAGGTGAGACCGTCGATTCAACTCTGAAATGGTCTCATTTCTTTAAGATTAAAGAGACTGCTAACTTTTTTTTGTTGTATCATGGCAAGATGGTTGCAACATTGTTAGACAAAAAGATGTTCAGTGATAGAGACTTGGCTGAATTTAAGAGATTTATTAAATCGATAAACGTAATCCGGGAATAAAAGCTTGCGCTAATAAACAGTTCGCTGAGCGGTCGGCACGACCCAGCGATGAGTCGGTGTTGTACTGCAACCCGGTTAATTTTGCAGGATTTTTTTCTATGTACCTAACAAGGATTTTGCTTTTAAATTATAAAATCCTGACGTGAGTGGAAAAACCGCATGCAACAACTTTTCTCGCACTTCTTTGTTTTGATTGATAGTTATTTAATTTAAAACTTCCAGCTATGAAAAAGAACATGGGTACGACAGACAAAGCCTTACGCATTTTTGTTGCAGCAATTGTCGTATTACTTTATTTTACGAAGGTGATCACCGGAACCTTGGCAATTGTTTTGTTGGTTTTTGCCGCGATCTTTATTGTAACCAGTTTATTCAGCGTTTGTCCGCTTTATCCGCTTTTGGGAATGAACACCCGAAAAAAGTGATTTTAAGGCTTTAGTACGCATTAAAGGATGGGATATTCTTACTTTGTAAGAACATTCCATCTTTTAACATCTCCTTTTAAACTGTTTGCCAGGTGATAGAATTACAGCGTTTTAATATCTATCATCGGTTTTCTTCCGGTATCTTTTCAAGCAGAACAACATTCTCGACATGGTGCGTATGCGGAAACATGTCAACCGGTTGTATTCTGGTAACGTGGTAATTGTGACTGAGCAGACTGATATCGCGTGCCTGGGTGGCCGGATTGCAACTGACATAGACAATTCGTTCTGGAGCTGCAAATAAGATGGTATTGATCACCTCCTCGTGCATTCCGGCCCTTGGCGGATCGGTGATGATCACATCGGGATGACCGTGCTCTGCGATAAAATCCTTTGTTAGAATATCTTTCATATCACCTGCAAAGAAACTGGCATTTTGGATATTGTTGCTTGCCGAATTAATCTTTGCGTCGCTGATTGCCTCAGGCACGTATTCTATTCCAATTACTTTGCCCGCTTTAGAGGCGACAAAGCAGGCAATGGTACCTGTTCCTGTGTAAAGGTCGTAAACCACCTCTTTCCCAGAGAGGGAGGCAAACTCCCGTGCAACCTTATATAACTCGTAAGCTTGCTCCGAATTGGTTTGATAGAATGATTTTGGCCCGATCATAAATTTGAGCCCTTCCATCTCTTCGATAATATGGTCTCGTCCTTTGAAAACATGGATATTCTGATCGGTGATGGTGTCGTTCCCCTTTTCGTTAATCACGTAGAGCAGTGAGGTGATCTCAGGAAATTTGTTGGCCACGAAGTGGAGCAATGCCTCCCTTTTTTCAATGTCTTCACGGAAAAAATTGACAATAACCATCACTTCGCCAATACTCGTTGACCTGATAATCAGATTACGAAGGAAACCCTCCTTGTTCCGCAGGTCATGAAAATCGAGGTGGTTGACTATGGCATAATCCTTTACTGCATTTCGTATGGCATTCGAGGGCTCACGCTGCAGCCAGCACTTATTGACATTGAGCACTTTGTCGAACATTCCCTGCACGTGGAAGCCAAGAACATTCATATCTCCAAACAGCGCTCCGGAACGTACCTCTTCAATAGTAAGCCAACGCCGGTTCGAGAAGGTAAACTCCAGTTTATTTCTGTAAAAGGTCGAATTCGCTGATCCTTTGATCGGCATGAGCTCGGGCAGAGTGACTTTCCCAATTCTTTTAAGCTGGTCGAAAACTTGTTTTTGCTTGTAATACAACTGTTTCTCGTAAGGGAGATATTGCCATTTGCAACCGCCGCAAACTTCAAAATGTTCGCAAAAAGCCGGGATGCGGTCAGGTGAGTCAGTACGGATTTTAATCACTTTTGCCTCCTGGTACTTCTCCCTTTTCTTAATGACCTGAAGATCTACAATGTCTCCCGGAATTACATGTGTGGTAAAGACCACAATCCCGTCAACCCGGGCAATCGCCTTTCCTTCCGATCCGATATCCAGGATCTCCACCCCTTCGTAAAGTGGTAATGGTTTATTTCCTCTTCCCAAAACGTTATATTTGAATTTAGTGCAAAGATACGAATTGATTCTGCACCGAAAAATAAATACAGCTACCCTTCAAATTTTGGTATCTTTGCGACAATTTTAAAAGTGCTTTTGGAGTTTGGGTGGTCAGGTGGTCTGATCGGTGATCCAAAAGGGTATTCATCCTAGTATGTGTTTGTGAATCATGAGTGTTTCAGTTGAGGAATTGTACGTCGAATTTGGCGGTTTTGAGCTTTTTAAGCATGTAAATTTTATTGTAAATCCACGCGACCGGATAGGTTTGGCAGGAAGGAACGGCGCCGGAAAATCGACGTTACTTAAAATCCTTGCTGGTTTGCAAACCCCGACTTCGGGACGTGTGGTCATTCCCCGCGATATAAAGGTGGGTTATTTACCACAACATATGGAGCTTTCCGATTCAAGAACTGTAATGGAAGAGGCGGTTACAGCTTTTGCTGAAATTCAGGAACTTGAAAAACGTATTGAATTTCTGAACAACGAGCTTGCTATCCGGGAAGACTATGAATCACTTGAATACCATCGAATTATTGATGAAGTGCATGAGGCGAATGAGCGTTTCCAGTTAATGGGAGGCACCAATTTTCATGTTGATATTGAGCAGACGATGATCGGTCTGGGTTTTGAACAATCTGATTTCAGCCGTCAGACATCGGAGTTTTCGGGAGGATGGAGAATGCGAATCGAACTGGCAAAAATTCTGTTGCAGAAACCAAATGTCTTCCTGTTGGATGAGCCAACAAATCACCTGGATATTGAATCGATTGAGTGGCTTGAGAATTTCCTGAAGGATTATGCCGGGGCAGTTGTCCTTGTGTCGCACGACAGGGCATTTTTAGATAATGTAACTAACCGGACTGTCGAAATTAGTCTGGGAAAGATCTACGACTACAAAGTTAATTATACAAAATATCTTGAACTTCGCATTGAGCGTCGTGAACAACAATTGGCCTCTTATCGGAATCAGCAAAAGATGATCCAGGAAACGGAAGATTTTATTTCGCGGTTCAGGTATAAGGCAACGAAAGCGGTACAGGTACAATCGCGCATCAAACAATTGGATAAGGTTGATCGCATAGAGGTCGACGAAGAGGATACCCGCTCGTTAAATATTAAATTTCCCCCGTCGCCCCGTTCCGGAACAGTGGTTTTTGAATCGATAGAGGTGAGTAAGAACTATGGTGATTTATTGGTGCTCGATAAGGTTGACCTAAAGATTGAACGGGGCAATCGTATTGCTTTTGTTGGTAAAAACGGAGAAGGAAAGAGTACGATGGCACGGATCATCATGCAGGAATTGGAATGCAAAGGTGAGCACAAGCTTGGACATAATGTGAAAATTGGATATTTTGCCCAGAATCAGGCCTCATTACTCGATGAAGAACTTACCGCCTTTGAAACCATTGATAAAATTGCTGTTGGGGATGTTCGTACTAAGATCAGGGACATCCTGGGGGCTTTTATGTTTTCGGGTGAGGATGCCGATAAAAAGGTGAAAGTACTCTCAGGAGGAGAACGGGCAAGACTGGCCATGATCAGATTGCTACTCGAACCGGTCAATTTTCTGGTTCTCGATGAACCTACAAACCACCTCGACATCCATTCAAAGGGGTTGTTAAAGCAGGCATTGATTAATTTCGACGGAACTTTATTGGTCGTTTCGCACGACCGTGAGTTTATGGATGGCCTGGTTGATGTCGTATATGAGTTCAGACACAAAAAGATAAGGCAGCATTTGGGTGGCGTTTACGAATTTTTGCAGAAGCGTAAGATGGAGTCTTTACGTGAGCTGGAAATCTCGGTACCTGAAAAAAAGATAAAGAAAGAGGTTGTAAAAGAGATTGTAGTCCTAAGTTTTGAAGAGCGGAAAGATATCAATCGGATGATCACCCGTCTTGAAAAGCAGATCGGTGAAGCGGAGTGGCAGATCTCAAAGTTGGAAGATGACATTGCTGCCATGGATAAGATGTTGGCCGATCCGTCAACAATTGACAATAGTTCCCTTTTCGAACGCTATGGTTTATGTAAAAAGCAGGTAGAAGTAGAGATGAAGGAATGGGAATTGCTTAACGAGGAGCTGAAGGAGTGGGAGGCGAAGAGAACCTGGTAGTAAAACAAGAGAGACGGGGAGAATGAGGGGTGTGACCAGTTCCAAATTTCAATCTTATTTCCTTTTATTTCAATCTATTTCATCTCACTGAATCAGGCTTTGATGAAGCGAACCGTTACTTATGATTTATTGAATTTTAAAAACAGAAAATATGGAAAAAACAGATTATATCTTCGGTATGCGTACCATTATCGAAGCAATCAACTCTGGGAAGGAGATTGAAAAGATTTTGATAAAAAAAGGGTTACAGGGTGAACTCTATCACGAACTGATGGATCTTGTTCATCAGATGCAAATCCCAATTCAGTTGGTTCCTATTGAGAAGATCGACCGGGTAACCCGAAAAAATCACCAGGGTATCCTGGCGTTTATCTCTCCGATCGTTTATCAGAATATTGAGGAGATCATTCCGCGTCTTTACGAAGAGGGTAAAACTGCCTTGATTCTGATTCTTGATGAATTAACTGATGTCCGCAATTTTGGCGCTATCGCCAGATCTGCCGAAGTAGCCGGGGTACATGCGATCATTATTCCGGAAAAGGGATCAGCACAAATCAATGCCGATGCGATAAAAACCTCTGCCGGTGCGTTACACCTTATTCCTGTTTGCCGGACAAAAAGTTTATTGAATGTTGTTAAATATCTGAAAAATAGCGGATTGAAAATTATTTCAGCAACAGATAAAGGGGAGAAGTTCTATTATCATATTGATATGAAAGACCCTGTTGCAATTATTCTTGGATCGGAAGATTTAGGCATTGAAGCAGGATTGCTTAAAGTGTCGGACGAATGGGCTAAAATACCTCAGCATGGTCAGATTCAATCGCTGAATGTTTCGGTTGCTGCAGGGATTATCGTTTTTGAAGCACTCCGCCAACGTTCGATCAGCGTTTCATGAGAATATAGGCACTTCGCGTTTGAAGGTCTCTTCCAGGGAGATAAAAGTCTCGGTACTCGAAACACCCGGAATCCGTTGAATTTTCTCACTGAGTATCTCTTTCAGGTGCTCGTTGTCGCGTGCATAAACCTTGATAAAAATAGCATACTCACCTGTGGTATAGTGACATTCAACAATTTCATTAATGTCGTGTAGTTGTTCAGCCACTTCATGAAAGAGTCCCCCTTTTTCAAGGAATATTCCCACATAGGTACATGTCCGGTAATCAACCTTCTTCGGATCAATGTGGTATCCGGAACCAGTGATTACACCCATTTCAATCATTCTGTTTACTCTTTGGTGAACCGCAGCCCGTGATATACCGCAATCGGAAGCTACATCTTTAAAAGGTATCCGCGCATTTTTGGTAATGATGTCCAGAATATGGAGATCTATTTCGTCAAGCTGATTTCGAAGTGTCATTTTTTCACGATTTTTCCTTATCCAAATATAAGTTTCTTTGTCATTCTTTTTGTTATGTTTTGATAAAATGTCAGAAATTTGGTGATGTTTTTGAGTTTTCTCCCTTTTTACCTCTTTTATTATTAATTGGTATATCCTCTTTTGGGCAGGATCCCGATGCAATAGGTCCGGCTAATTCGATGTTTGGGAATGTGGTATTATTAGAAACCAATGGTACGACTACCTGATATCCGGCAGGTCAAGGCAGGTCAGCAGTAATTCATTAGCTAATTCGTCGGGGCTTTATAATGATTGATTGAAACTTTATCCCAACATACATCCCCATCGGTTAGAGGTGGGCGTTCAACTGCCTTATATCCGATTCCTACAACAGAAAGGACTTCCAGCCGGTCGGGAATTTTAAAATGCTCGTGGATGTATTCATTGGAGGTGATTTCGTCATTGAAGTACCTGCGATTGATCTGAACCCAGCAGGAACCCAGTCCAAGCGACTCTGCAGCAAGCTGGATAAAAATGGAGGCGATCGAACAATCCTCCACCCAAACATCACTTTTCAATTTGTCTCCAGCTATAATGATGGCAAGGGGAGCATGTTTGAGAAGAGAGGCGCTATGTGGTTTCGAATTCGCCAGTTTTTCCAGGAGTATAGGATCATCAACAACAATAAATTCCCAGGGGCGGCTTCCTTTAGATGACGGAGCCAGCAAAGCAGCCGTGAGAAGTTTTTTAACTATATCCTCCTCGATCTTTTTGTCCAGAAATTTGCGTGTACTTCGACGTTTGTAAAATATTTCAAGCATAACAGTCCAGGTTTGCCGCAAATTTAAGAACCTTAGGTGAATTTTACCAAAAAAAAGCCATCCTTTTTTGGATGGCTTGAAATTTTTTTTGACTTAAAACACTTACCTGACCAGATGCTTATAATTATCATTTATTAAATCAGGCAGATAGCTTGCAATGAGATTCAGTGCAGTTTCGTTATTTGTATTGGCATCGCTAATCACCTTTTGGTTCTTTAGCGCTTCCTGATTGATGATTTTTTCCAGAATCTGAAGCGGAACCTGTGTTTTGTTCCCTCTGATCAGTCGCGCACCAAATCCGTTTTTGTTTAAAACATAGGCTACTTCAAAAAACTTACTTCGAACTGTATATTCTTTTTCACCATTATTCTCAATCATGGTGATCTTAAAAGAATTCTCAGATTCTGAATATTTTAGATTCCAGATTGAGGAATTAACCGAATTGTCAACAGTGGTAATCGAAAAACTCTCTTCCGTGGGTACCACGTTATTCCCCAAAACACTGACCTGACAAATCATCATAAAAAACACAAAAATTAAACTTACTCTTCCTAAAACGCGATTAAATGTTTTCATTTCTAAGGTTATTATTTGTTAACTTTCAATTTGTAATTATATTGCAAAGAAAACGGTTTTTAAGGTCAGTTAAACAGGATGGTTTGGGTAATACTGATCTCAGGTCATTCAGTCCAATTGAAGCTTAAAATACTTTTAAATAAAGGGTTTGTATAATGAGTGTCTCTAATTAATCTATGGTGCGTTTAGTTGTGATCTGCAAATATTATTGAATATTAACTTACGAAATGAAAGTGATATGTTTTATAACATGTTTAAGAAATGCTTGCTTAAATATGTTGATATTCAGATATTAAAGCAATGTTAATTAATTATTAATAAAATTTTTAACGATTTAGAAGTTGGATATTTGATTTTGAAAGACTAATTCGTCTGAGATTGTAAGCAAAATGAGAGATTGTAAAAATCCGGAATAAATTAAATTTATTCCGGATTTATCTAAATATATGAAATGCAAGTTGTTAAATAAAAAACTCACCGTTTAACGGTTTTTACGAAAAGTTGGTCAAAAAACCATAAAGCAATAATTGCCAGTGCGCCTATTGCGAAAGTTGGTGAGATGTTATTTAACTTAACAAGTAGGTGATTAAAGGGGGCTAAAAGTTGTGAGAGATCAATTCCGTAAATAGTTTTGGTCGAAGTAACTGATTCTGTCGCTTCGGGGAGTGATGAATGTAGCATAAACAGGAGTGTTGTCAGTAATACTGCGATGAGGACCAAAGTCCACCAACCTTTTTTACTGATCATTGGCTGATACCTGACCGGGTTCAAAGTCCACTCAGTCATCACCCGCTGCATCACCTTGACTTTAAAGTCAGGTGATGGTTGATCAGGTGGTAACTCCTTGAACCATTCTTTCATTATATCTTTCTGACTCATAGTATTGAAATTACTTCATGCTTTAAAACAGATTTTAACTCCTGAAGAAGCCTTTTCCTGCTTCGGTGAATTTTAACCTTAACGTTTGAAACGGTCAATCCTGTAATCACGCTTATTTCATCCATCGAAAAATCATCGAAATAATACATCTTCAGAAGTGCACGTTCTTCAGGTTCGAGTCTCCCAAGCCCGATGTTAAGATATTTTTGTCTGTCTTCTGCATCAAGCTGTTTTACAGCACCCTCTGTCTCCAGGATTTCAGCATCCGAAATTTTCACCTCTTCAATATTTACCTCTGTATTCTTTCGGGTTCTTAATTTTGATATGGAGGTGTTATAAACAATGCGGAAAAACCAGGTCTTGAAAGTGGAACCATTTTGAAAAAAATTCAGTGAATTATAAGCTTTAATAAATGCATCCTGTGCTGCCTCCTCAGCGTCCTCTCTTTGATTGAGAATTTTCATCGACAGCGAGAATGCGAGATGATTATACCTTTCCACCAGATGTGAAAACGACCCTGAATCGCCCTTCAGAATCTCCCGGATATAATATTCGTCTTTTTTTATCTCCATTTGCCAATTAGACGATCTATTTAAGGTAAAGGTTACAAAAAAACAACTTTTAAAATTACAACAAAGACGGAATAATTAAATAGAAGTTGCACCTTTTTTTTTCGCTTTTTGTAACCGTGTGAAAGTTTATTGCGTCAAATGGTCAAATGTTAAACTTTAAAAGAAACTATTATGGGACCTTTTATTACCGGGATTTTAGTTCCCCTTGGATTTTTCGCAATGATTTTTGGTATTGTATATCTTGCAATTACATCTCGTAACCGTGAACGGATGGCTTTGATCGAAAGAGGCGCTGATCCAATGCTCTTTGAGTCACGTAAAAAAGCCAGTACCGGAGGAGCTCTGAAGTTTGGCTTGTTTTTATTTGGTGTCGGACTTGGAATTGTTGTTGCTTATTTTCTAGCTTCAGGAGGGATGGATGAAGAGGCCGCTTATCCTTCAATGATTTTCGTGTTTGGTGGGCTCGCTTTGATTCTCTCTTTTCTATGGCAAAGTAAACAGGAAAAGGAGAATGAACAACCTAAAATTTGAATTGAATTTCATTTTCAAAAAAAACCCGGAGACGGGTTTTTTTTATTTCGTATTTTCAAGAATAACCTTCCTTATCGTAAATTGACATACGGGACAGAAAGCTGTCGTTTCATTCGATTTCATTCGGCAATCTTCCATTGGACTGAATATTCCCTTTGAAAGGTAACCACCTCCTTCAAATGCGCCGACTTTATTCCGGAACTCCTTATTTCGTGGAGTTGGAACCGGTGTTGCAGGGTCTGTTAACTCCTTCCATTTTGTCTTGAAATTGACCAGTGTGGTCAGGTTGGGTTCCCATGGTTCCACTTTAAGATTATAATAATCATCGCCATATGCTACTTCTGATGTGTAGTACTCGTCACCCAAACCGCCAAACCCATGCCCAAATTCGTGCACAAATACGTTTGGGGAAAGTTTATTGTCAGAGGTACACACATTTACAAAGTTGTAGAACCCGCCTCCCCCATACCTGGTAGAGTTCACCAAAATAATTAGCTGGTCGTAGGGTACCGCAGCAGCCATGTCGTGGATGGTTTTCATATCGGAAGTGGTAAGGTACCTTGAAATGTCAAATGTGTAAAATGTGCTGTTATATAGCGTATTCCGATAGATATGTTCACCGGGGATATCCGTCCCCGATTCCAGCGAAGGTGTTTTTAGGGCATAAACATTAAAATACTCCTTCATCTTCGAAAATGGTTCAACTGCAAACAGGGAATCAGTGAGTCTTTTGGCATCTTTTACAAATTTATCCATCTCCTTTGCTGTATATCCTTCAGCTAATATGGCAATATCAATCTTATGAGAAGGATCTCCCGAATAATAAATTTTTCTGACAGAGACTTTCAAGACATTTTCGTCAATTATAAAATAGTTTTCCGGATCGATGTTTTTGGAGTAGATTTCGGAAAATTGTCCGTCATAATTTCTTTTTTCTATTTTTAGCTGAACACTTTTTTTAGGAAACGGAAATCTTATCACCTGATAACAGGCTTTGTCGATAAGTTTGGCTTCCTTTGTTGATTGCCATTCCTGAAAAAGAGGGGAGAATCCTTTTGAAAAGATCATCTCACCGCTCATCTGATCATAAACCTCAAAACGGTAGGTCCCCATATTGAGGTGGTCAATTAAAGCGTTGTGTGAGCCACTCCACATCTTCTCCTTTTTGATCTCGCATGGAAATATCGTCGTTGTGCTGTGATTTCCGGACAGGAGGTAGTCGAAGCGTAAAACATCATTCGTGAAAAAATTATCAAAAACAGGCGAGCCCCAAACTGAAATTGGACCAAAAAGGAGGAAAATCCTGATTAAAAGTTTTTTCATGATAAGCATCTTTCTTTACTTTTGCAACGAAGTTTCAAAAATAGCGTTTTTTTGTGGTTTAAATATTTTCTGCTATGTCTGTATTTTATGATTATATAAAAGAGTTATTACTGGGTTATGGATTCCTAACCAGGATGGCTATTTATGGTGCCGCCTTGATCTCCTTTTTAACAGTGATCATTTTGGCCTTTATCGTTTTTCTGATCGTCAGAAAAATATTTGTCCAGATTGTTGGACGAATTGTCAGGAGAACCAAAGGTATTTGGGATGATACCTTGTTTGAGCACCGGGTTTTTCATGTATTGACGCATATGGTGCCGGCAATTATCATTTTTAGTTCTTCCGGTTTTACGGGTGAGGATATCCCATGGTTCTCAGAATTGATTAAAGGGTTGGCGCATATCTATCTGGCAGTAATTGTAATGACTGCCTTTAGCCGGTTTTTGGATGCTGCGCAGGAGATCTACAACCTTTATCCCTATTCGAAAGATCGTCCCATAAAAGGTTATATCCAGGTGATGAAAATCCTCATCTATTTTGTGGGAGGTATATTTATCGTTGCCATCCTTGTAGATAAAAATCCGGCAAGTCTGTTCGCTGGACTGGGAGCAATGGCTGCTGTTCTGCTGTTGGTATTCAAAGATCCAATTCTGGGATTCGTTGCAAGTATTCAGCTGGCTGCCAATAATATGCTGAAGCCAGGAGATTGGATTACCGTTCCGCGGTATGATGTGGATGGTACTGTATATGACATTTCGCTCACCACAGTCAAGGTGCAGAACTGGGATAAAACAATCACCACTATTCCTACCTATTCACTGGTTTCTGAATCGGTTACCAACTGGATCGGAATGCTTGAATCGGGAGGTCGCAGAATTCAGCGAACGGTCAATATTGATATTAATAGTATTCGACGATGTGATGCGCAAATGCTGGAGCGGATTAACCGGTTACCAATGATCAATGAATTTCTCAATCCTGAATCCTCTAATGGCGATGATTATGAGGATGATGTTAATGTTTCGGCTTTGAAAATGAATATTTTTGATACACCGACCAACCTATCCTTATTTAAAAAATACCTTGAAGGTTATTGCCGGGTTCATCCGGGAATTCACGAGAACATGACCAGAATTATCAGATTGCTACAGTCGACCGATAAGGGACTTCCTGTGGAGGTAATCGTTTTCAGTAAAGCTCAGGAGTCAAATCTTTATGAAGCCTTACAAGCCGAAATTTTCGATCATATTTTTGCCGTTCTTCCTGAATTTTCCCTTCGCGTATTTCAAAGCCCTTCAGGAGGTAGTTTTGTGTCAGCTATCTGATCGGTGTGAATTCAGGGCAATTATGGTCAGGTGTCGGTAAAGGAAATCGTGTTTGTCAATTATTTTATGTGGGAAGTGAGGAAATTAAAAATATTTAGCCATT
Organism: Prolixibacteraceae bacterium; assembly: GCA_963675995.2. Taxonomy (GTDB): domain Bacteria; phylum Bacteroidota; class Bacteroidia; order Bacteroidales; family Prolixibacteraceae; genus JAAFHB01. The sequence continues at coordinate 253,011 of CAXXIY010000002.1, forward strand.
TTTGTATCAAATTGAAAGCATCGTGAAGAAGAACAATATTGAATTAGAAGAAGATTTCAAGGAACAAAGTGTTCATATTGATGATCTTGACCGAAAGATTCTTAAATTGATTACGGCAAATGCCAGAATCCCGTTTTTGGAAGTTGCCAGGGAATGCGGAGTTTCAGGCGCAGCCATACATCAACGCGTACAGCGATTGGTTGCGGTGGGGGTAATTGTTGGCTCCGAATTTCTGGTAAGTCCGCAGAAACTTGGTTATAATACAACTGCCTATATGGGAATCTACCTCGAAAAAGTGAGTTATGACAAGAAGGTACTAAAACAGTTACGCGAGATTCCGGAGGTAGTTGAGTGTCATCATACAACAGGTCAGTATGCGATCTTTATCAAGATTCAGACTAAAACCAACAAACATCTGATGAAAATCATTGATACGGACCTTCAGGCGATCGATGGTATTGCACGAACAGAGACCTTTATCTCCCTCGAGGAAGACTTTAAACGGCAGATTCCAATCAGGTAAGGTTTGCTCCAGAACGTTTAAAAGACAAAGCCCCCGGTAACGGAGGCTTTGTCTTTTAATAAGATCGAAGTCAGAAAGGAAGATCGTCTTTGTCATCCTGATCACCCAATGGTGGAATATCTGATGCTGAGAATGGGGGAGGGTTATTCCCTGAACCACTGTTGGATTGGACCAGGTCGACACGGAAAGCATTGATGTTTGAATACCACTTTTCGTTGTATTCACGCGATTCAATACTAAACGAGACCTCTACCTCCATATTTGGTTTAATTTTGTCAAAAGTGCCGTTTTTGTCATTGAAAAGGGTAAAACAAATTTTTTTTGGAAATTGCTCCTCAGCTGTTTCAATAACAAAATCCTGCTTTTTCCAATCACCGCGTGCACTCGTTCCCTTTATTTCGGGAAGAATCTGCAACACTTTTCCAGTTGTTTTAAAGCTCATATTCTTTTATATTAAAGTTACTTATAAAAAGAATCCGGAATTAACAATCCCGGATTCTGTAAACGGGGTTCGTTCCCCAAAAGTAATTTAAAAAATCAATTTATTTTTTGATTTCAAGAAGTTCAACTTCGAAAACAAGTACGGAATTAGGTTTGATGTCAGCACCTGCTCCACGTTCGCCGTATGCGATTTCCGATGGAATAACCAATTTCCATTTTGAACCAACAGGCATTAACTGAAGCGCTTCAGTCCATCCTGGAATAACTTGATTGACAGGGAACTTAGCAGGTTGTTTGCGATCAACAGAACTGTCGAAAACTTTGCCTTCAATGGTTGTTCCATGGTAATGAACCACAACGGTGTCGGTTGCCAAAGGTTTTGGTCCTGTTCCGGCTTTCAGAATTTCGTACTGAAGTCCGCTTTTGGTTGTAGTTACACCTGAACGCTTACCGTTTTCAGCAAGGTATTTTTTTCCTGCTTCGCTGGCTTTTGCACCTTCAATCTGTTGAGCCTTCATGAAATAGCTTTGTGTTACAGCAGTAACTTTTGCCGAAGGAATCTGAGAAGAATCACCGCTCAGTGCACTTGTAAAAGCAGCTAAGATGATTTTTTGATCAAGATTTTTTCCTCCCGGAGCTGTAGGAAGATTTTTCTTAATATTGTTACCTATATCAATTCCAATTGCATAGGCTGCCGAATCCGCCAGAGTTTTCAGCTGAACTTTTGAACTTTTAAAATTGTTGCAAGATCCTAATAATAAAGTACCAGCAACTAATGTAACAACCAGAGATTTGATTTGCATAACCGTTTTCTTATAAATTTTTAAATGTTTATTCTAAAAGGTGCGAAGATAGAAAATATAATTGTGAAATTTCAATATCATCATTTGTTTAAAAGGTTAAAAAGCAATAATTAGTTTAACCCGATTGATCATATAAGATCTTACTAACCAATTCGTCAGCTGTTTTTACTGAATTCCGGTATTTATTGTCCGAATAAAGTCACTTTTTGACTCAACTCCTGGTGCCTCTTAACATCTCTCTTTTACCTGGCGGGCCGGGAATTCTCTCGGTGATAAATCCAACCTCATTGAGGCTTCGGCGGACAACTCCTTTTGCACAATAGGTGACAATCTTTCCTCCAGGTGCACACTGATCCGACAGTCGCCGAAAGACCGAAGTCTCCCATAGCTCCGGTTGTTTATCGGGTGAAAAGGCATCAAAATAGATTAAATCAAACAGAGGTAGTGCCGAATATTCGAGTTCATAAAAGTCTGACGAGATCTTTTGAATCGAAAAATTGGAGGTGATTGCCACCTGCTCATTCCAGCTGGCTTCATGAATGCGACTGAATATTTCCTCATCCCCACCGGGAACCAATAGTGGATAATTGAGGTTGGTCCAAATTTTTGCAGCAAGGGGGTATTTTTCAACAGAAATATATCTGATGGTTTGGTTGGTTTTAACTGATTCAAGAAGAGTGAGATATGCATTTAGTCCTGTGCCAAATCCCACTTCAAACACGATAAGCGGATCTTTATCACAGCTTCGCAATCCGGCTCCGATGAAAATATGTTTCGATTCCTGCACTGCACCGAATGTCGAATGGTAATGCTCTCCCAGCTCCTTTACAAAAAGAGTATCTGATCCGTCGGCTGTTTTAACCAATTCGGGTGGTGTCATTTCTCAATATAATTAATAGTTTTATATTTTGGAAATTGCTGTAAAAATACCGTGAAAATTCCATATTTTCGCCTGGTTGTGAAAAGTAATGTCTAACGTTTAGATTGCTCAACAATGCTGATCCGGTTATACGACGAAAATCCCAATATCAAAGATCTGCTCAAGGTGGTTGAAATCCTCCGCGACGGAGGGGTGATCATTTTTCCAACCGACACGATTTATGGGATTGGTTGTGATATCACTAAACCCAAAGCGGTTGAGCGGGTGGCAAGGATTAAGAATGTAAGACCCGAAAAGGCTGCATTCTCGTTTCTGTTTTATGATCTGAGCAACATATCAGACTATTGCAAGCCGATTTCCAATAGCGTTTTTAAACTTATGAAGAAGAATCTTCCCGGACCATTCACTTTTATCCTGAACGCAAATAGTAATATCCCAAAACTATTCAGAAATAACAAGAAGAGTATCGGAATACGTATTCCCGGAAATAACATTATCCGCGAAATTGTGAGGGAACTTGGGAATCCAATACTCTCTACATCTGTGAAAGACGATGATACCATTATTGAATATACAACAGATCCGGAGCTGATTCATGAGAAATTTGGCGATATGGTTGATCTGGTCATCGACGGGGGATTTGGGGGGAATATTCCGTCAACGGTTATTGATTGTATCGGAAATGATCCCATGATTACCCGGCAAGGGAAAGGGGAATTAATTGAATAGTCTTTTGTACAATTATAAGATTAGCATCCAATTTTGTGAATCAAAAAAAAATCCCCCGGTCAGGCAGGCAGCCTTTACCGGGGGAATTCAAAATGAACCACGCTGTGGTTTAAAATAGTTTTTAATCAGATCAGCAATAAATTAAGCAGCTCCAATGGAACCCAACACATCGCCGATTTTATGTTTGTAGAGCTCTTTTAAGGCTTCGCGTGCCGGACCGAGGTACTTTCTCGGATCGAATTCTGCTGGTTTGGAAACGAATACTTGTCTGATTGCAGCAGTCATTGCGATACGACCGTCAGAGTCAATATTAATTTTGCAAACAGAGGAAGCTGCTGCTCTTCTAAGTTGAGATTCAGGAATGCCGACAGCATCTTTCATTGCTCCGCCATTTTCGTTGATAATTTTAATCAGATCAGCCGGAACAGAGGATGCGCCATGTAATACGATCGGGAAGCCAGGCATCCGTCTTTCAATCTCCTCAAGGATGTCAAAGCGGAGTGGTGGGGGGATTAACACCCCGTTTTCGTCACGTGTGCATTGTGCGGGTGTGAATTTGTTCGCTCCATGTGAAGTTCCGATGGAGATAGCCAATGAATCAACTCCCGTTTTTTGGGTGAAGTCGATCACATCATCCGGATTGGTGTAGATTGATTTTGCCGCAACAACGTCATCTTCAATTCCTGAAAGAATACCCAATTCACCTTCGACCGTCACATCAAACTGATGGGCGTATTCCACCACCTGACGAGTAATTTCAATGTTTTTCTCGTACGAATAGTGTGAACCGTCAATCATAACAGAGGAGAACCCCATGTCGATACAGTTTTTGCAGGTTTCGAAACTATCCCCGTGATCAAGATGCAATACGATTGGAATGCCAACTCCGTTACTGATCTCTTTTGCATATTGAACAGCCCCTTCGGCCATATAACGGAGTAAGGTCTGATTTGCATATTCGCGGGCCCCTTTTGAGACCTGCAGAATTACAGGTGAATTCGTTTCAACACAGGCTTTGATAATCGCCTGCAACTGTTCCATGTTGTTGAAGTTAAAGGCAGGTATTGCATAACCTCCCTTTACTGCTTTGGAAAACATCTCTTTCGAGTTTACCAGTCCCAGATTCTTGTAGCTAATTGCCATTGGATTAAAAATTTTATAATTAAGATTCAAATAAGAGTGCCTGATGGATAGAATTGAAATCGATTTGTGTACAAAGATAATCAGTTCCGGTCAAAAATAATTGAGATTGTTCCTTATATCAAAACTTTGTTAACTAAATCTTAACCTTTTTCAGGGTTAATTGTTAAACGAATGACATATTTTCGCCAAAATAAAAATTAATCATTGAATTATGAATAAAATATCTGATGTTGTAAAGCCGGGCGTTGTAACCGGGGACGATTTACAGTATGTATTTAAGGTAGCCAAAGCCAATGGTTTTGCCATTCCTGCAGTTAATGTAGTCGGTTCTTCTACTGTAAATGCGGTAATGGAAGCTGCAAAGGTGGTCAATGCACCCGTTATGATTCAGTTTTCCAATGGAGGTGCTGCCTTTAATGCCGGTAAGGGATTAAAACTCGAAGGTCAGCAAGCTGCTATTCTGGGAGCAATCGCAGGGGCAAAACACATTCATACCCTTGCCGAAGCATACGGTGTGCGTGTAATTCTTCATACCGACCATGCCGCAAAAAAATTGCTTCCCTGGATTGACGGACTTCTGGATGCTGGTGAAAAGCATTTTGCCGAAACAGGTAAGCCGCTTTTCAGCTCTCATATGCTTGATCTGTCTGAGGAGCCTATCGAAGAGAATATTGCGATCAGCAAACGATATCTTGAACGGATGAGCAAGATAGGGATGACTCTTGAAATCGAACTTGGAATCACCGGAGGTGAGGAAGATGGAGTTGATAACAGTGGACTGGATAATAGTCTGCTTTATACTCAGCCTGAACATGTATGTTATGCATATGAGGAACTGAGCAAGGTATCTCCTAATTTTACCATTGCTGCTTCGTTTGGAAATGTCCATGGCGTTTACAAACCAGGAAACGTCAAACTGAATCCCGTTATTCTTAAAAATTCTCAGGATTACATCAAAAAAACGCTGGGTATTACCGATACTCATCCTGTTAACTTTGTATTCCACGGAGGATCAGGCTCGACACATGCCGAAATCCGTGAAGCCATTAGTTATGGTGTGATTAAAATGAATATTGATACAGATACGCAGTGGGCCTACTGGGATGGCGTTCGCGCGTTTGAAGCCGCAAATCATGGCTATCTTCAGGGGCAGATCGGAAATCCTGATGGTTCAGACAAACCAAACAAGAAATACTACGATCCTCGCGTATGGTTACGTAAAGGTGAAGAGGCACTTATCGCACGGTTAAAAGTCGCTTTTGAAGACTTAAATGCCGTCAATAGCTTATAAAAAGTAATAAAAGAATAAATCTCTGCCGCTTCGGTTAATTCCGGAGCGGTTTTTTTGTCCAATAAATCAAATAAGGCTGCATACCCGCCTTATTTGATTTATCCCTTTTCCCAGTTTTGACACCCTTAGGGCAGATGACATTTTGAAACGAAAGACGTTATTGTCTGACTGATCAGATAATAAAATTGATTTGTTAATTTTGTGGAAACAAATGTCAGATTAAATGAAAAAGTTGATTTTCATAATCCTCCTCTGTTTTACTACTGTATGTATCGCACAAAGAGGCAACTCATTACAAAAAATATCCGAATCACTCTATAACGAAGCAAAAATTGATGCCCAGACTGGTGACAGAGCCAAGGCGATTGTCCTGTTGAAAAAACTTTTAATTAGTGATCCTTCCTATTTTATGGCATACTTCGGTCTGGCCGATATTTATCATGAAACGGGTGAGACCCAACTTGAACAGGAGGCACTGGTGAATGGTCTGAATATTAGCGCTCACCGGTTTCCATCTGGATTTAAGTTTCTGGCTGAGTTATTATATGGTAAAGCTGAATATGGCGAAGCATTGAGAAATATAGAACAATATTGCAGTCTGAAAAAATCGGTTCCCATCGAGGAAAATCAGCTGCTTGAATCATGCCGTTTTGCCGTCAAAGCTTTAGAATCTCCCGTTGCTTTTCATCCCGAGAATGCAGGTTTGTCCATCAATTCAAATGAGGACGAGTATTGGCCGAGTTTAAATGCAGAGGGTAATGTGTTGGTATATACGCGATTGGTAAGGTTGGATAAAGATGGTCGGAAACTTGCATATCCACAGGAGGACTTCTTCGTCTCGCGAAAAGATAGTTCCGGATGGCAAAAATCGACCTCACTGGGACCCCCTATAAATACATCTGAAAATGAGGGGGCACAGTGCATTTCAGCAGATGGGCGACTCCTTTTTTTTACCGGTTGCGGCCGACCTGACGGATTGGGAAGTTGTGATATCTATATGTCTGTCAAACAGAAAGGGAGCTGGTCTGAGCCTGTCAATCTTGGTGCCCCTGTAAATGGAAGTTCCTGGGACTCGCAGCCTTCGGTATCAGCTGATGGCCATTGGCTTTATTTTACAAGTAACCGGAATGGGGGTAAGGGGAAGATGGATATCTGGAGAGCTGAGAAAATCGGGGTTTCACCCGAAGGATACCCTGTTTACGGAAAGGTCAGCAATGTGGAAGGTGTAAATACCCGTGGAAACGATCTTTCCCCATTTATCCATGCGGATGGAAAAACTCTCTATTTTTCTTCTGATTTCTGGCCCGGAATGGGAGGAAAAGATCTCTTCTTTGTGAGGCTAGACAGTACTAAAATATTGCCTCCACAAAACCTGGGATTTCCTGTTAATACTTCAGGTAATGAGGAGGGACTTTTTGTTGAAGTTTCTGGTGAAAGAGGGTGGTATACATCTAATAACATGGGCTTTGGTGGGCGTGATATTTATTTTTTTTCAATTCCGGAGACGTTTAAACCTGATCCGGTTTCGTGGGTTAAAGGGACCATTTTGGACCGTAAAACCGGGAACCAAATTGTCGCTGATCTGGTTTTGAATGATTTGGTCACGAACAAGCCTATTCAGCATTTGTACCCTTTTGAAAATGAAGGGGAATTTCTTTTTTGCCTTCCAACGGGTCATAATTATGGCTTAAATATTTCAAAAGAGGGGTATCTATTCCATTCTGAGAACTTTAATCTGCTCGGATCGTATAGTCGGCAACAACCAATGCATCTGAATATTCAACTCGATCCAATCGAAAAAGGGCAATCCACGGTATTGAAAAATATTTTTTTCGAAACAGATTCCTTTAGGTTAAAACCTGAATCAAAGGGACAACTTTTGGAAATAGTCGATTTCATGACAAAGAATCCTGGATTAGTCATCGAGATAGGCGGACATACCGACTTGCAGGGGAGTGTCGATTATAACCTGAAGCTATCGGGAAATCGTGCAGATGCCGTTGTAAATTATTTAATAGCAAATGGCATATTGTCATCACGGCTCAGAAGTAAAGGGTATGGATTTTCGGTTCCTGTTGCGGATAATTCAACAGAAGAGGGAAGGGCCCTAAACAGGAGAACCGAATTCAAAATTCTGGATAACAAACTAATAAGAAAATAGTCAGGTTTATCTTTCAAAATAATGAATGATATACCTGACTATTTGCCATGAGTAGCCGGCAAATGTATTAGTCGAGAACAATTTCTACCATGTAATCGAAATGGGCGCCCATTATCTTTTCTTTTAACCTAAACCCACAAAAACTCGCGTAATTGATGAACGTTTCAGGATCTACAAAAAGCCATGGGAAAGGTTTACCTTCAATTGATTTATAGCTCAACTGATATTCCATTTCGCCGTAATAGGTGTCTGAGGCTATATCAATCCAGGTTTCACCGTTTTCATCAGTAAAAAGGTAGAGTAAATCGGATGAATCTGCCAGAATTTTGCCTCCCGGATTAAGAAGCGTCTTTAAATGTTGCAATAAGTCCTCAAGACCACGTAATGTCTGGGCAACTCCTGCGCCATTCATCAACAAAAGAATCGTATCGTATTTCTGACCAGTAAGGGAATAGATATCTTTTAAAAATACATTTTTAATTCCTCTTTTCAACATTGTTTCACACGATAAGGGTGAAATATCCAGCGCATCTACCTCAAATCCATGCTCCTGAAGCCAGAGTGAGTGGACGCCTGCCCCTGCGCCAACATCAAGAATTCTTCCGGAGCATCGCTTAAGTGCTTCCTGTTCCTGAATCGGCATCTGTTCAAAAGTTCGGAAAAAATAGGATGGTGAAAGGTGTTCATCTTCGGCAATATCGGTTTTAACCACGATTGATTCTTCCCTGATTCCGTTGAGGTAGTCCCAGACTGCGTGGCCTATCGGATCGTTACGTTTTTTTAATAATGACATTTTTTTTCGTCAAATAGAAAATTTAGTTAAACAAACTGATAAAAAGAGCTATATTTAATGCTGTTACAATTCCTCCAATTATATAGAGTAAAATCTTATCCAGATTAGTATTCTTGTATTTACCCATCACCTTTTCTGATGAGGTGAGCCAAACCTGCACAAAGATAGTGATCGGAAGTTGTATGCTGAGCATCATCTGGGAATATATTAGTCCCTTAAACGGATTTGAAAGGACAAAAATTATTAATAAGGCCACGACAAAAGAGATAGTGATTCCAAGTCTTGAGTGATTGTCTTTAATATCATAAGGTTCACTAAATATCCCTGAAAAGATGGAGCCGGCTGCCATCCCCGATGTGATCGTTGAGGCAATGCCCGAAAAAAGCAGTGCTACTGCGAAAACTACTCCTGCATGAATACCTAATAAAGGGCCAAGCAGACTTTTGGCCTGCTGAAGCTCAGTTACTGCTGTACCAGCTTTAAAAAATGTGGAGGCAGCAAGCAAAATCATCGCACTATTGATTGCCCAGCCAATGATCATTGAGATAATCGTATCGAGGAACTCGTAATTCAACCTTTTCTTAATTGTTTTCTCATCCTGTAGGTTCCACTGACGGCTTTGGATGATCTCGGAATGAAGGAAAAGATTATGAGGCATTACAACTGCTCCTAAAACGCTCATTATTATTATCATTGACCCTTTTGGAAAGGCCGGGGTCACCCATGATTGGATGGCGGTATTCCAATCGATGTTTACGAGCGATAGTTCATACAAAAATGAAAGACCAATCACTGAAACAAAGGCGATAATCCATTTTTCAATCATCCGGTAACCATTGGTAAATAGCATTATAAGGACAAAAGTCACGACGAGTATCGATCCTGCCCTGATGGGAATATCAAACAGCATGTTCAGTGCAATTGCCCCACCTAAAATTTCTGCCAGCGAAGTAGATATGGATGCTCCGATGGCAGTTACCAGAACCGCGATCGAATAACCAGGTTTCATGTATTTTGTGGTGGCTTCCGAAAGACAAAGTCCTGTGGCAATACCTAAATGGGCGACATTATGCTGAAGCATGATGAGCATGATTGTTGATAAGGTGACCATCCAGAGTAGTGTATACCCAAACTGAGCCCCTGCACCCAGATTGGAAGCCCAGTTTCCGGGATCAATAAAACCGACTGTTACCAACAGACCAGGGCCCAGAAATTTTAAAATTTCAAGTCCTCCGAAAATGGGGCGGTAATCTTTCCGGTCAATATTATTGATGAGATGTGACAGGCGTTTGATCATTGAGCAAAGTTAATGTTTTTTAACTTTATTGTTTTTTCTGTGGGTTGATTTCCATGGCTTTTTCTTCGTTAAGTAAATTATGTTTGACGTGGTTCTGGCAGCTGGTACCTCGGTGCGCGTAGTCTGTAGCCATCAGCTGATGGTCAGCAACCTTTAAATTTTCGTTTTCTGAAAATTTTTGTCCTCGTTGTAAAACAAAAGCGGTAAGTTTGCAGCCGGATGAAAGAAAAAGTTGTAATCGGTCTTTCTGGTGGTGTCGATTCGAGTGTCGCCGCCTATCTTCTTAAAAAAGAGGGATATGATGTGATTGGTGTTTTCATGATCAACTGGAAGGAGAATACAGGTTCCGTAACCTCCAGTTGCACTTGGGAAGATGATGTGACATTTGCTGAAATGATTGCGAAAAAACTGGATATCCCTTTTCATGTGGTTGACCTCTCTGATTTCTATCGTAAAAGGGTTGTGGATTACATGTTTTCGGAGTACGAAAAGGGGAGAACCCCCAATCCGGATGTACTTTGTAACCGCGAGATTAAGTTCGATCTCTTTATGGAAAAAGCGATGGAACTTGGTGCAAAATATGTAGCTACAGGCCATTATTGCCGAAGAGCATTCGTTGAAGCTGGAGGAATAACCTATTATCGGCTATTGGCAGGTACCGATGCGAATAAGGATCAGAGCTATTTCCTGTGCCAGCTAAATCAGGATCAACTTTCAAAATCGCTCTTTCCGGTCGGTCATTTGTTGAAACCGGAGGTACGCGAGATTGCCCGGGAACAAGGCTTAATTACAGCTGAGCGCAAGGATTCCCAGGGGATTTGTTTTGTGGGTAAGGTTGATCTTCCCGTTTTTCTTCAGCAAAAGCTAGCTGCAAAAAAGGGAAATGTAATTGAGATCTCTGCTTCGTTCATTTCGAAAAAGAAAGATTATCCAAAGTTACCTGAATTTTTCGATAAGCTTTGTTTCCCTTTTCCATATAAACCCTGGAATGGAAAGGTTATAGGGGAACATAACGGAGCACATTTCTATACTATAGGGCAACGTAAAGGGCTGAATATCGGGGGATACGAAGAGCCGCTTTTTGTACTGGCAACTGATGTTGCCCGCAATATAATTTATGTTGGCGAAGGGAAGGAACATCCCGGACTTTATCGTCAAGGTTTATTTATTCCAAAGGATGATATCCACTGGATTCGCCCCGATTTTAAGATGACCGATGGAGACGACCGTGAATTCCTTTTCAGGATAAGGTATCGGCAGCCACTCGAAAAAGGGACTATCTATATGAAAAGTGATGGAGCTTATGTCCTATTCGATCAGGAACAACGCGGAATCACCTCCGGACAGTTTGCTGCCTGGTATCTCCGGGATGAATTGATAGGTTCCGGAGTAATCGCGTAAAAAGTGCTCGATTAAAGAATCACTTCCCCAGGTGAATTTATATGGATCGATTTCCCCAATCTGTGATATACCTGGTCATAAAAATGATAAACAAGAAGCTATAACTTATAAACATATTTTATATTCCTGCTATATTATGATGCTATTATTCGAAATGGCAGTGGAGTTATATAATAGAATATCAAATATATAGCAATTAATGATATCTTGTTATTTATAGAATATTTATTCGGTTTTTATTTGCATTGAGCACTTTTGGGTATTACATTCGTTCTTATTTAGAATTAGTGTAAATAAAAATGACAAACGGTTAATATTGCCTTGGCAGTAACAGGATTTAGAAAAGTCAATGAGTTTTGGCGGATATAATTAAATTGAACTTAAGAGTCACCTCTCTTGTATTGGGTGTTGAACGCTGCTCCAAATACGCTCTATGTTGAATATTAAGTATTTGGTTAATAGACTGAAAGCCTTAGTCCTTGTGATGTATTAATAAAATCTAATTATTATGAAAAAAAAATTGTTTGTGTTGTGATCGTTGTTAGCTGGTAATTTGTGGTCACAGGATAGGAGAGGGACCAGTAATCCAATGATTGGGGATGATGCTCTATCGTTTATGGCTGAAACGACTTCCGGGTCGTTAAGTTTCCCGTCCGATCATGGTCGTAAATGGAAAATATTTTTAGCTATTCTCGTGATCTTACCCCTGTGTGCTCCTCTGATGTTTTGACCTTAGCGGGTATGCAGGAAGGTTTTGACAAACTCAACACCAAGGAGGCGGTCATCTCTACTGATGATTTACAAAAACATTTTAGGTGGAAAAAGGCGCTGGAGGAGACTGCCTACAGAAGTATGGAACCGGTATAATCAGCTTTTCTCTTATGGACGACAGTAAACTGGCAATTCCCAAAGGTATGGTATGCTACATTTTACATCCAGTATAACTAAAGTTTTGGCGGAGTTTTTATCATTAGTCCGGATCTTCTATTGCCTTACTAAAATGTTGACTCTTATATGTGGTTTAAGAAGTTGTAATATTTAGGTGTCACTCAAAAAAAGCCAGTTTGTTTTTTAAAGAAAAGGCCGTCTCATGGTTAATCAGGAGACGGCCTTTAATGATTTTTACAAGAGATGGTTCTTACAATTTTTCTGCGTTAATCAGCAGATATGCTTCAGCTTCTGTGCTCCAAAGACCTTGATGCTGCTCGCAGATTTCGGCCAGACGTTTATAAACCGGATTACTAGCACCTTTGTGGGCAAATTCGGTGATAGGGGTCAAAGCCATTTCGATATGATTGTAAATCAGTTTCTTGCCCCCGGGGATTTCGGGGAGGTGAAGTGTTGCATCAATCACTGCATTGATCCCTCCGATATGGGTAACCAGACCTGCCGGATCAAGTCCTGCGGACATCAGTTTCAGTGCTTCCTTCATATCGTCGGTATTACCACCACTGGTTCCAACGATATGTGTATAGGCATAATGAACGTTGTAAAAGTTGAGGGTTGCCTTAAAATTTGGGTCTGATGGACCGGCAAAGAAATTGAGGCAACCGTCGAACGCCAGTAAAGCGTCGGCTTGTTCAATCACCGGAGCTACAGGGGCAAATACAAAAATGTCGTTAAATCCTTCGCCACCGCTTATGCTCTTCAGCTCTTCAATGGCATTTGTGAATTTTGAAGTGTTCACATAGCGAAGGTCAATTCCACGTGATGCCGCGAAAGCCACGGTATATAATCCGGCAGCGCGATCAAGCCGGGTCTGATCAATATCGGTTACGATCAGCAATGAAGGTTTGCGGTCATCGCGATGTAAAACGTAATTGATCGCTGCCAGTCCCATTGGGCCAACACCTGCAAGAAGAGCCATCTTTCCACCATCAACGATCTCCATTTTATGGATATACGATCCGGGAGAGGTGTGATAATTGGCATGAATAGCACCGATTACACATGAAAGTGGTTCAGATAGTGATGCCGGATAGAAGCCTTCTCCGGTAAATGGGAGCAAACAGTCAGCCTCCATTACCTCATTGGGAATGATTACATAGGTGGCATCACCTCCAACATATTTGTAGGAATAGCCAGGTGCGCCAAGTACGCCAACCGGACTACCGGGAAAATTTATTGCCGGCTGAATCGAGAATTTATCCCCAATCTTAAATTTATCCTGCCATTTCGCTCCGATCTCAATCAGCTCACCGGCAAACTCATGGCCAATGATAACCGGATTAATATCACAGTCATTCGGAATTCGCTTGTGGTCTGCACCCTGGCTTGCAGCCTTATAGGAGGACATACAGAGACTGTCACACACAACTTTGGCCAATATTTCATTTTCTTTGATTTGTGGCAGTTCGAACTCTTCGAGCCTCAAATCCTTCTTTCCGTATAATCTTACTGCGCGGGTTTTCATTGTGTTTTAATTGAATTTTAGTAAATGTTTTTGGCTATTACAATAAATAAAAGCATCTGGCAACTTGCGAATGGCTTCTGGTTGATTATTCAGACCATTCAAATTGTTCAGATTTAGGTAACTACTCCAAACTCATTATATGAATTTCCAGAGCTACCTCTCTTGCTAATTACCATATTCCCAAATTTTTATACGATATAAATCCTTTGTTTAGCAATAATTTCAATTTTGCCAGAACAACAGATTGCCAGTTACCGGTCGCTAGCCGACTATAAGCCAATCGCCAACTGCTAGTTCAGCATATTCTGTCCACCAGTTACCGGCACAGCCTGACCTGTTTCGTACTCCTGTTCAATGACATAATATATGGCTCTTACAACATCGATAACACGACAACCTCTTCCTGCAGGAACCTGAGCCTCATAAAAAGCCTTGACATCTTCAAGCGATTTAGCCCCGGGCACTTTCCCTGCCTTAAGGTACTGAACAAACAATCCCTTTTCAGGATCACTCCATAAAGGTCCTTCAAAGAAATTTCCGGGACAGATCGAGTTAACCTTAATGTGGTGAGGCATTAGCTCCATGGCAAATGACTGGGTCAGACCTATTCCGCCAAATTTTCCACCGGCATAGGCAAAATTGCGGTTACTCCCCTTTAATCCCGATTTTGAATTAATTTGGATAATATCGGTAAAATAATCGTCTCTGAAACGGGATTGAACTTTCATTACCGCTGAGGCGTATTTTGCACAAAGGAAATATGCCTTGTAATTGACATCGGTCATTAATGAGAAAACTTCGGGAGTCATCTCCTCAAGACCACCTGCCCGAAGAATTCCTGCATTGCTGATGATGGCATCCAGTCCTCCAAACTGTTTAACGGTTGCAGAAATCATCTCCTCGACAGATTCGGGATTGGCTACATTTGCTTTGACAAAATAGGCCTGGTTGGTTTGTTTGCCAGCGTTTAACGTTGCTGCCAACTTTTCACCCACCACTTCATTAAGATCGGCAATCACCACATTTGCTCCCTGTGAATATAATTGTTCTGCAATCCCTCCTCCGAAGCCCTGGGCTCCGCCGGTAACAATTATTATCTTATCCTGAACTCTGCCGGAAACGGCAATCGACTGATCTTCAGTCGCTCCAAACAAGTGGCTGAGTGATGCTGCATTTGGAGCAATCGCTATCAACCCTATCCCTTTTATAAAAATATAATCCGGGGGGGCAACTCTTAACTCGAACCAGGCACCGAGTTTAACTTCCAAATCTTCAATAATTTCATCTGAATCTGTCGTTTCATCAACAGTAAGTATCTCAGCTGATTTTCTAATAAAATCAAGTGATCGAAGACTTTCTTCACTATCCATGGCTAACACCTCTTCACGACAATCAAATCTGACAGTCATGATCTTTTCGCGGGAGGCGAGCATACGGATAGCAGGAATAACACTATTTATATTTAATCTTTCCATATTCAGTTTTTTGTCAGATATTCAATCAACGCTTTACCTAAAGTTATGAAATATTCCCTTTGTGAAAGGTTTGGCTTACCATCTTCATCGAGGTATCCAACCTCTTCGCTAGCTGTAAGATACTGATGAGCGGCTGTAATAGCTGCACCTTCGTAGTTAATCTTCAGAAGCATATCGGTTAATGGCGTATTGTTTCTTGCAAAGAGTTCGATTGGCTCCATTGCTGGAGTGTTGTGTTCTGTCCCAAAAGTAACCACAAAACCGTTTTCATTGAAATATCCTGCATACTCTTCAAGTACTGGGATACTGTTTCGGGTGGTAATGAATTCAACTGAACAGATATTTCTCTCTCTGAGAATATCTATCACGGTCTCTTTGGGCGCTTCAAATTCAGTGAAATTGCCTTTGTTGTCGTCGGCCAGGAATGGGTAAGTTGGAATTCCTCCCGATTTGATGATCATCTGGCAAACCATCTCCATATCGAGAAATGCTTCGGGACTTTCGGGAATAAAAGCTGCACCACCGGCCTTTAGCAAATTTCCCCTGATCTCATTTTCGATTGCTGCAGAATTTCCCAAATCTGACTTAAGCGGTTTCCCGCCGAAAATTTCTTTATAGAACAGTTGTTTATCAAAAATGGTCACAAACTGGTGGTCGATCTTTAGACGCAGCGCTTTTGCAAGGTGACGTTCACGAACCATTCCCATCGTCATGCCTGATTTTATTTCTTCAAAATTGAGCTGAAACCCTGCATTGCAATTTTCGAGAACCTCATTGAGTTTGGTACACATCTTTTGAACCTGAAGGTTAGATTCTGTGCGAACTGTTTTCAACTTTGAAGCATACGGTTCCTGAAGCTTTGCAGGGAAAGATAATCCTTTGCCGCTTAGGTAGGTACGGCCCGGATTGTTGGGGTCGTTCACCTTAATACCTGCTGCCTGGTCGTCGCGGTTAAGACTAATGTATTCGATATTGAAAAGGGGGAATATTTTCCTTTCGGCACAAGCACCTGCCCATTCAGCATAACCATCAGTAGTATAAAAGTCGTTGATACCTGCCACCTTAACATTTTCATTGACAGCCATATTTAATGCTTGCGAAATATCGGTGAATGCACTGAACGAATAGGGGGTATGCAAATGCGCATTGACCAGCCTTACCTGGCCATCACCGTTATTTTCGTACCATTTCAGCAACTCTTCTTTTGGAGGGAATATTTTCCAGAAATCCATATTGTCTAAATAAATTGTTCAAAATTACCAAAGAATTTTACATATCTCTTAAATGATAAAATGATAGCACCAATTAAACTTTGTTTTGTCTAAATGATGCTATCATCCTGATCTAAATTATTGATGGATTATATACCCAGTTTTGCCCTGCGGATCTGTTCCAGATCACTAAAGTTCTGGCCGGAGGCATGACCTTTTAACGGAATAATCTTTTCATGAATGGCATCAATAAACCATTCCGGTTGCGGGAAGAATGCTTGTTCAAGTTCATAAGCAGGAGTGATCCAGTTTCTTGATCCAACAACAACAGGTGGCGCATCGAGGTAGTCGAACGCAAGTTCGGTGATATTACGGGCGAGTTCATTCAGGAATGATCCGCGTGAAGTGGCATCGCCTGAAACGATGATCCGTCCGGTCTTTTTAACAGATGCAACTACCTTTTCGTAATTAAATGGTACCAATGAACGGGCATCGATCACTTCTGCTGATACGCCATATTTTTCTTCGAGGATTTTTGCAGCGTCCAGGGCTCGGTAAAGTGTTGCCCCAATGGTGAGAATCGTCACATCTTTTCCTTCGCGTTTTACATCTGGTTCGCCGAATGGAATTTCATAATATCCTTCAGGTACCCCACCTTTGTGGAATTGCTCACCAATATCGTAAACGCGCTGACTTTCAAAGAAAATAACCGGATCTGTTCCTTGTAAGGCGCTGTTCATCAATCCTTTTGCATCGTATGGTGTAACCGGGAACACCACTTTTAATCCCGGGATATGGGCTACAAGTGAGGTCCAATCCTGTGAGTGCTGTGCACCATATTTCGATCCGACGGAGACCCTTAAAACAACCGGCATTTTGAGCACATTTCCGCTCATTGCCTGCCATTTAGGAAGCTGGTTAAAGACCTCGTCACCGCATCTTCCAAGGAAGTCGCAGTACATGATTTCAGGGATAACGCGTCCACCGCACATGGCATAACCAATTGCTGTTCCAACAATTGATGCTTCTGAAATGGGTGAATTAAACAGGCGGTGATAAGGAAGAGCTTCCGTCAAACCACGGTAAACAGCAAACGCTCCACCCCAATCGCGGTTCTCTTCACCATATGCTACCAGGGTTGGGTCTTTATAAAAACGGTCTACAATTGCATCGAAAATACCATCGCGCAATTGGTATTGTTTCATTTTTGAGAATGGTTTTCCATCAGCATCGAAAGCAAAACGCTCTTTTTTTGAGATTTGAATGACCCTTGCATTTTCGGCCATCGGGTGATTGACTTCTGGTGTACGGTCTTCCATTCTGTCGATCGACTGATTGGAGAAAATCATTTCTCCGATCTGCTCCGGTCGTTTATGGATATCCATGCGGGGTGAGATCTCGTCATTGATGGAAAGTTTCAGCATTTCAAGCATAATTGACTTTACATCAGCCCATATTGCATCCAGTGCTTCTTGAGTTGTAACTTTGGCTTCTACCAGACTGGTTCCAAAAGTGGTGATGCTGTCATGAGCCTGCCAGGCTTCGATCTCCTCTTTGGACCGATAGGATGAGGCATCAGATGGGGAGTGGCCGCTGTAACGATACGTGAGAATTTCGAGCAAAACGGGTCCGTTTTTCTCCTCAATTACCTTTCTTTTACGACGATAAGCATCAATGACTGCCAATGGATTGTAACCATCAACCCTTTCGGCATGTAATTGCTCCGGATTTACTCCGGCGCCGATACGGGCAACTTTCCCATAACCCATTGTTTCGCCGCAGGTTTGACCACCCATCCCGTATTGATTGTTCATTACGTTGAAGATGACGGGTAATCCACCTTTCATATCGCCTTCCCAAAGTTCCTTGAACTGGTCCATTGCTGCAAACGAAAGTCCTTCCCAGACTGGTCCGCATGCCATCGAGGCGTCGCCAATATTTGCAACAACCATACCAGGTTTACGGTTAACTTTTTTGTACAATGCAGCTCCGACCGAGATATCACCACTACCACCAACGATGGCATTGTTGGGATATACTCCAAAAGGGGTGAAAAAAGCGTGCATACTTCCTCCCAGACCTTTATTGAAACCGGTCTCACGGGCAAATATTTCTGCCAATGTTCCGTAGATCAAAAATCTGCGGCCAAGTTCCTTGGTAGTACCTTTAAAATCTTTTTTAACCACGTTCAGAACTGTCCCGTCAAAGAATGTTTCCATAATCTGCATCAGTTCAGCATCATTTAATTTCTGAATCGCGCTTAATCCCTTGGCAAGGATTTCGCCATGACTTCGATGCGAGCCAAAAATAAAGTCTTCAACAGTAAGTGTGTAAGCCATACCTACAGCGGCAGCTTCCTGTCCTGCCGAAAGGTGAGCCGGTCCGGGATGATCATACGGTGTACCGCTGTATTCACCGGTTGTTTTAATCAGGTTCAACATGGTTTCGAATTCGCGGATGACCACCATGTCGTGGTAAATGCGCAGGAAATCATCATTTGAAAAATTTGATTTCTCTTCAGTAATTGTTTTGTTGTACTGATTTACCGGAATGGGATTAAACGTGATCTCTCCGGCTTTTCTGGCCACTTTAGGGTCAATAAACTGAACTTTTGGCATAAAATTTTATTATTGATATTATGATAATTCGGTAATTAAAGATCAGAGGGCAAAAATATTTTCTTTAAAAATCTCAGATACAGTTGGATGGGGGAAGACCACCTCTTCCATCTCTTTGATGGTCATCTCCATTTCGATGGCCATTGCTGCTCCGTAAATAATTTCACCTGAAGGATTTCCAAGGATGTGAACTCCGAGGACTTCACCATATTTGGCTCCAACGAGCACCTTGGAAAGACCGCTGCCACCTTCATTTTCAGCAATAAAACGTCCGGCAAAGGCCAGTGGTAATTTGGCAACCCGATATTCGATATTTTGAGCTTTGGCACTCTCTTCGGTCAATCCTACACCTGAAAACTCAGGATTGGTATAAACTACACCCGGAATTGCATTATAACGCATCCTGTCGGCACGTCCGGTAAGGTTGTTCACGACGACCTCACCTTCACGGCTTGCAGTATGGGCCAGCAACGAGAATCCTGTGACATCACCTGCAGCAAAAACGTTGGGGACATTTGTCCGCATCTTTTCATCCACCTTAATGCCGCCACGATACGTCTCAACTCCGATATTTTCGAGACCGAAACCAGTCGTATTTGCTTTGCGTCCAACACTTACAAGTATTTTGTCGCCCTTGACAGACTCCGTTTTTCCGTTCTTTTCGAAGAAAACTTCATTTCCCTTCACTTCAGTCACCTTAGCCGAGATATTGAAAACAATTCCTTTCTTGGTGTACATCTGCCGGAGCATTGTGCTCATTTCACGATCCATCCCTGTAAGGATTTCATCGAGCATCTCGATGATTGTAACTTTGGTTCCAAGGCTGTTAAAGAAACTGGCAAACTCCAGGCCGATCACTCCGCCTCCAATTATTACCAATGAATCGGGCCGCTCTGTTAAATCAAGAATTTCCCTGTTTGTCAGGATTAAATCTCCCGCTGCGCCAAGTCCCGGAATAGGTGGCATAAATGCCTCAGAACCAGTGCATATAAGCAGGTTCGTAGCCAGTATATCGGTACTTCCTGCTTTGATTGCGATACCTGCTGCCGACTTTCCTGTGATATACGCTTCACTTTTGATCACTTCAACGTGGTGCTCTTTCATTTTCATACCAACTCCGCCAACCAGTTTTTTGACCACTTTCTGTTTGCGGGCCATCATCTTCGAAAAATCGAAAGTAACCTCTTTGGTTTCGACACCATATTTGCTGCTTCCGAGGGCATTGTCGTATAATTTTGCACTATATAACAATGTTTTTGTTGGGATGCAACCTTCATTAAGGCATACGCCGCCCAGTTCACCTTTTTCAATTAAAACGACTTTAAGTCCCTTATGTCCGGCTCTTTCTGCTGCCACATAACCTGCGGGTCCCCCGCCAATAATTGCTAAATCGAATGTTGTACTCATTGTAAATTCTCCTATTAATTAAAGTTCGAACTCGAGGTTTTCGATTTCTATGGCGATTTGTTTCAGGAACCTGGTGGCTTCACCTCCATCGAGGGCCTGGTGATCGTAGGTAAGACTCAAGCCGATGAACGGTACAAACCCGTAAACTCCATCACCTAAATCTTTCGGACGAGGAACGATTGTATTGACTCCCAGAATACCCACCTGAGGAAGGTTTATCACAGGCGTAAATATTTCCACCCCATAAGCTCCCAGGTTTGAAACCGTAAATGAAGCGGCTTCAGAGGAGAGTAACTCAGGATTGACTGCACCTTTACGACACGATGCAGCAACTTCGCGCATCTGGTTCGAAAGTCCCTGAATGGACAGGTCATCTGCATTTCTGATTACTGGAACCATCAATCCGCGGTCGGTATCAACTGCAATCCCCAGGTGTATTTTGTTAAAATATTTCACGCTATCGCCAAGAAAATGGGCATTTGCCTGCGGGAATTTCCGCAAAGCTTTGACCACTGCAAAACAAACCATATCATTAAGGGTAATGTTCACAGGATAACCATTATCATTGGCTTTTTTGACTTTTCTTCGCAATTCAAGCATTCTGCGAGCATCAGCACCCAGGTGATGGGTTAACTGAGCAGAATTTTGAAGTGAATGATGCATCGCTTTGGCGATCATTTTGCGAATATTGGACAATTTCTTGATTTCGAAATCGTTGCTGTAAACCGGATTTGGAACGGTTAGGTCCTTTGCAGTGACAGAACCGCCTAAACCACTACCCGTGGAGACCGGTTGAAGCTGTTCCTCACCAGCTATTTTCTTTGCCAAAGGTGTTGTTTTAGGATTACTGGCAATAACAGCAACAACATCCTTCTCAATAATCCGACCTCCCGGTCCCGTTCCTCTAAGACCCTCGGTTATTATCCCCTCTTTTTCGGCAAGATTCCGCGCTCTGGGAGAGATAGCACCTGATCCGGGCACCTGAGTGGTTGTTGTTGAAACAACCTTTTGTTCAGCTGGTTTTTCTTGTAAGACAACAGTTTCTGATAATTCTTTCGTCTCTTTTATTACAGGTGCTCCACCCGGGCGGTAGAGATCGGTAGGTTCCCCAGGATTACCGATTACACACACATTGGTCAATACAGGGACTTCATCGCCTGCTTCATAGAAAAGATCAATAAGAACACCATCAACGGCAGCTTCTTCTTCAAACGAGGCTTTATCCGTTTCATAGGCAAAGAGGATATCACCCTTGCTTACCTGGTCTCCCTTTTTCTTGTTCCATTCAGTAATTATACAACTTTCAACAGATTGGCCTTGTTTAGGCATAATAACGACAGTAGCCATATGAAAAAATATTTTTTGCAAAGATATTTCATTCAACTTGTATTTACAAGTAATTTTTATTTTTATTTCCCATAAATTGAAAAGAAATAGTCTATTTTATTGAAATTAAAGGATATAATTAAATATTTTTGTATTTATCATGTAAGTACAATTTTTATTTTTTGTTAAAACTTTTTCTTATTTTTGCAGTTCTTTCATATTCGACTGTTAAAACATTTATGCAACAGAAATTGGTCATACCGCAGCATCGTAAAGTATATGAAATACTTCGTTCGCATATTACGGATGGAGTTTTTCGGGAGGGTAATTTACTCCCGTCTGAAAACGAGTTGTGCACTGTTCATAAGGTAGCCCGGCCAACGATTCGAAAGGCGCTTGACCGTCTGGCTAATGAAGGCTACATCGTGAGACACCAGGGAAAGGGAAGTATTGTAAAAGGAGTTCCCAAGGGGGTTGGAATTCTGTCGATGACCGGAACCACTTCTGCAATTGGTCAGGATAATCTCTTGACTCATATTATTATCAAGCCTGAAATCAGGAATTGGAGCGAAGCCTTCACTTTCCCGCTAAGTCAGTTGGAAATCGAGTCGGGGTGCATCTATATGGAGCGTCTCAGGCTGGTAAATGGCAAACCTGTATTTTATGATATTACCATGATCCCCAATATTAACCTTTCGAGGTTTACTTCACGTAATTTTGAAAATAAGTCACTGTTTGATGTGTTACGTAAATATTATCATGTCGAAGTGAGGGGAGGGGAGCAGAAACTATTGGCTATTGTGGCAGATGAAAGAATGAAGGGATATTTCAAGGTAGATTCGGGCCATCCCGTGTTACAGTTAAATCGAAAAATAGAGACCAACCGCCCGGGATTTTATATTTATAGTCAGGTGTTTTGTAATACGGATGAATATGCACTTTATGGTAGCTTTTAATTAGACAACAAAAAACCCGGCGTGGCCGGGCAGCATCCATCAGAAAGAAATCTGATTTTTTATTTCCCTCACCGGAACTGTATCAATGATATCCTTCTAGTTATTTGCCAATTCGTTACTGGTAATAATAGGTTCCTGGTCTACTGTCCATAAATTGCCGTTAGTCATCCATGACTTCATCTGAAGGGCAAGTTTGTGCTGTTTAATTCCGGTTCTGTTTGTCCAGAATGCATTGCTCTTCATCCAGGACTTCATCTGAAGGGCAAGCTCCTGATTGTTTTCCTCTGTCTCGTCATTCCATTCAGAAGAATTGCTTATCCATGATTTCATCTTCAGCACAAGTTCCTCATGATTTTCTTCAATATCGTTGTTCCATTCAGAGGAATTACTCATCCACAATTTCATCTGTTGGGTAAGTTCCTGCTCTTCACTGTTGCTATCGTCAATCCATGAAGTGCCATTACTCATCCATGATTTTACCTGAACAACAAGTTCATTTGTATTGATTTCAGCGGTTTCCCTGCCTGAATTTTCCCCTTTTGAAATTCCGGAAAGGGCTACCAGGATAATTAAAGATGCAAAGATTGTTCTCATCACTTTCGCTATTTTGTAAGTTACTGTTTTCATTTTGTTTGTTTTTAAATTTTAAAACTTGTTTTCTGACTACTTATTATCATTTATCGTGCCAGAAAGTTTAATGTATCAGTAAATCAGTGTGATATATGTTTGTTTGAATGGGTTAAAGGTGTCTAAACTGTACGCTTTAGGTAGGCCGGGTTGTCCGGAAATGAACAGTTATCATGTAAAGAAGCAAAGGGTTTATTTGAAATCTTGGAATAGACCAAATCAAAATATTCGAAAACCAGAATGACTCACAAAAGAGGCCGGCAGAACCGGGCAAGAAATTAACCATGAAACTTGTTTATCTGAATTATTCGGTAACCAAACTCCAAAGGTGCCATGCTCCATCCATCCCTCCAACTGAATCACCAGTTCTTCTTTGTTGGGTGTTGTAAAGATCGCGATCATCACTGCTATCCTGATCTCAATTGTCGTTTGGAAGGTTATTGTTTTCATGATGTTGTATCATATAGTCTTTGAATGATTTTTGAAATGGGAATTATACCATCAGGTTCCGGAATATCGATTGATTATTGCAGGAGTATTATTGTTCAGGTCACAATTTTTATCGAATTCAATGCTATTTTTGCAGTTTAATCAGTGGTAAATATGGATATCTATCCTTCAAATTTTGAGAGTAAAATTGGTTTTGACAAGGTACGCGAGATTCTTCAGGGGCGGTGCCTGAGTACGCTGGGAAAGGAGCAGGTTGAGGAGTGTAAATTCTCGTCCAATCGAGAGACCGTTGAACGTCAACTGGATGAAACGATAGAGTTTGTTAAGATTATCAGCGAAGGGATGAATTTCCCAAACAGCTATTTTATTGATATGCGACCTGCGTTGCAGCGATCGAAAGTTGTGGGTACCTTTCTGGATGTGTTCGAAATATTTGATTTAAGACGATCACTCGAAACCGTTCGTGCAATTGTCGCGTTTTTTCGCAATACTGAAGAAGAGACTTTTCCCCGTTTAGTAGCTGTGATTCAAAATGTTCAGGTCTTCCCTTTTATCTATGAGCGTATCGATCAGATTTTAAATAAACATGGTCAGATCAAGGATAATGCCTCACCTGAACTGTCACAGATCAGACGGGATATTTTTTCGTTGCAGTCGAGTATCTCAAAGATAATGAGCACCATCCTGCGAAAGATGCAGGCGGAAGGTGTAGTTGAAAAAGATATTTCGGTTTCAATGCGCGATGGTCGGGCTGTTATTCCTGTTGGCGCTGCCAATAAAAGGAAAATCAAGGGAATTATTCACGACGAATCGGCTACTGGAAAAACCTCCTTTGTGGAACCGGAAGAGATTGTTGAGACAAATAACAGGATTCGGGAACTTGAGTCAGCCGAGCGACGGGAGATCGTAAAAATTCTAACCCGTTTTACTGATGATATCCGCCCTTATGCAGATGATATCGCCTATTCTTACCAGGTAATGGCAATACTTGATTTTATCCGTGCTAAAGCGATCTGGACCATCGAAAGCAAATCGGTTAAGCCTGTTCTGGCAAGGGAGCTCGAAGTTGACTGGATTGCAGCCCGCCATCCCCTGTTGGAAATCAACCTGACACGGGAACATCGCAAAATTGTTCCTCTCGATATCAGGCTCGATCATCATGACCGGATATTGTTGATCTCCGGTCCGAATGCCGGAGGGAAATCGGTCTGTTTAAAAACTGTAGGTCTCCTGCAATATATGTTTCAGTGTGGCCTTCCCATCCCTGTCCAGGTAGACAGCAGGGCGGGTTTATTCAAGGCGATCTTTATGGATATTGGAGATGATCAGTCGCTGGATAATGATTTAAGCACCTACAGTTCACATCTTTACAATATGAAGTTCTTTGTAAGGAATTGTTCTCCTGAATCATTAGTACTAATTGACGAGTTTGGGACCGGAACGGAGCCAATGCTTGGTGGTGCAATAGCAGAATCGATCCTGAATAAAATAAATGAATTGGGATCCTATGGTGTGATCACCACCCATTACACCAATCTGAAACATTTTGCCTCTTCTGCGCCTGGAATAGCCAACGGCGCGATGATGTACGACTCGCACCGGATGGAACCGCTTTTCCAGTTGGAAATTGGAAAACCGGGCAGTTCTTTTGCATTTGAAATTGCCCGTAAGATTGGACTTCCCGAAGATATTTTAAAAGCGGCTACCGATAAGATTGGGGTCGATCACATCGATTTTGACAAACATTTGCGTGATATTGTTCGTGACAAACGGTACTGGGAGAGTAAGCGACAGAAAATCAGGCAGGAAGAGAAAAGACTTGAAGAGCTTGCTGCAAATTACGAAGCAGGGCTTGCCGAGACGAAGAAATTACGCAAGGAGATTCTCGATAAGGCAAAACGGGAGGCAGAGGAGATTCTTTCCGGATCAAACCGTATCATTGAAAAAACCATCCGCGAAATCAAGGAAACTAACGCTGCAAAAGAGCGGACCATCGAAGCTCGTCAGAAATTGGAGGAGTTTAAGGATTTGGTATCCAAAAAAGAAGAGGCTGAAGATCTCATCTTCCGGAAAATGGAGAGACTGAAACAAAAGGAGATTAAACGTAGCGAACGTCCGCCCAGGGCAGAAGTGAAAAAAAAGGAGGTTGTAATCACCCGAAAGGTGCCGGTTAAAATTGAAGTTGGTGGTTATGTAAAACTATCGGATCAGGATACATTAGGTGAAGTGCTTGAAATTAAAGGAGATAATATTACTGTTGCTTTTGGACACCTTCGCTCTGTTGTGAACCGCAAGAAGTTGATCCCCCTTTCGCGAAGTGAAATTAAACATACAAAGGTCGAAAATAAAACAATTGGTCGCATTAACCAGGAGATTGGGGAAAGAAAGCTGGTCTTTAAACCCAATATCGATGTTCGCGGAATGCGGGCCGAAGAGGCCTTACAGAAAATCAGGGAGTTTGTAGATGAGGCGATTATGATCGAGGTGAATGAATTAAGGATCTTACATGGCAAAGGGAACGGCATTTTACGTGAGCTGATTCAGAACTATCTCAGGACAGAACCCGTGGTTAAAAGTTGCAGGGATGAGCATGTTCAGTTTGGAGGGTCAGGCATTACTATTGTTGAACTGGAGTGACGCTTCGGCTCCACTCAATGAAGGCGAGGGAGAGACTGATTGGCTGAGGGAATGTTTGGCTTAGGATCCTCTTTCCGGATTACGATAATTACGTCTGGATCTGGCGAGTAAAAATATTTTCATTTTCTTCAACATTTACATAATGAAATATGTTTATGAGGGAAAGATTTGAAGTATGAAGATCCCTGTAATTTGTATCTTTCTGTTTATAACCTATTTAAGGTTATCGATGGCCTCCCCGGGGACGGTAGACCAACTTAAACAAAAACTTAGCGCTAAACCTGACACCAATAAAGTTATCTCATTAAGCAATTTGTGTTGGGAATACCGATCCGTTTCGGCAGATTCTGCTTTGATGTTTGGCGAAAAGGCGCTGCAACTGGCAAAAGATCTTAAATATTCAAAAGGGATTGCTCAGGCTTTTAATGATCTGGGCATTTTGTTTATCGATAAGGCAGATTATAAGAAAGCTTCAATCTATTTAAATGAATCGATGAAAATAAGGGAGCAGCTGAATGATCTTAGCGGAATGGCTTCATTGTTCAATAAACTTGGAATCATCGATCAAAAGCAGGGGAAGCTGAAGGAGGCGCTTCAAAACCAGATTGCCGCACTTAAAATCTACCAAAAACTGGGTCAGATCAAATGGATTGGTTATAGCCTGAACAATATAGCGATCATCCATCAGAACCTGGGTAATTTGGAGAAATCACTCGAGTATCACAAGATGGGGCTCGAATCCCGTCTGAAAATGGGGGATGCAGCAGGTGAGGCAAATTCGTATAGTAACATGGCCAATGTCTATGCCAAAATGCGCGATACAACCCTTTCGCTGGCCTACTACGAGAAAGCACTTATTCTATCCAGAAAATTGAAGAACAGGGAGTTTATTAGTGCCAATCTTAGCAATATGGGCAATATCTATATGGCTAAGAAGGATTATGAACGAGCTGTCAAATTATTTTCTGAATCTCTGGAGATTCGAGAGGAGCAAGGAGATTTGAAGGGAATATCGTCCACCCTTTCGAGACTGGGATCGGTTTACACCGAAACGGGAAGGTATCATGAAGCCTTTAAAGCGTTAACCCGTTCGTTGGTAATAGCCAAGAATATCTCGGTTCTCGAGGAGGAGATGAGTGCATTACTTGGTATGGCTAAGTTAAAGTCCTTGACTCACCAGCCGGATAGTGCATTTGTTTTAATGAAGTCATACATCGCATTGAAGGACTCAGCATATGAAGTGCGTCTGCAGCAACAGATTATAGATGTCCAGAATAAATACGAAAATGAAAAACTGGAACAAGACCTTCAATTGATTAAAAAGGAGAAGGAGTACACTGAAATCAGTCTGAAACAACGGAAAACGCAGTTGTGGTTATTGATTTTCATCATTATTTCAATGACGGGAGCAGGGATTTTTCTTTTTTACAGGCACCAGCAACGCCAGAAGGCAGCTATTAATGCGGAAAAGATCAAGGAGCAGGAAGCACGAATAAATGCAGTTTTCCAGGTGCAGGAAGAGGAGAGGCGACGTATTGCAAAAGAATTGCACGACGGTCTGGGACAAACCCTCGGCGCTATAAAACTAAATTACCAAAGCATATCGCGCAAAGCAATTCTGCCCGAGTACTTGTCCGAATTTAGGAACCTTGAAAAGATGCTGGATAACGCTAATCTTGAAGTAAGGTCAATTTCACATCAGATGATGCCAAAGGAGCTGGAGCAATTCGGGCTTATTGCTGCTGTAGAAGGGATGCTTAAAATAAACCTTGAAAAAACGCCGCTTAAATACACTTTCGAACATAACGGATTTCAGGATCGGATTGGCGATCAGACCGAGTTGGTCCTGTTCCGCGTATTGCAGGAACTGGTGAGCAATGTGATTAAACATTCAAAGGCAGATTTACTCAATGTGCAGTTAATCAGGCATAAAAGTCATGTTGTTCTGAATGTGTCTGATAATGGAATTGGCTTTGATGTTGACCGTTATGAAAAAAAGGGTATCGGACTATTAAATATTGCCAGTCGAATTGACGGAATTAAGGGGCATCTTCATTATGAGTCAGTATTGGGAGAGGGGACGACAATAACAATCAGGGCAACGGTATGACAAGTAAAATTAAGGTTCTTTTGGTTGACGATCACCAACTGATTATTGATGGACTGAAATCATTGTTGAAAAACACAGACGAGATTGTGGTCACAGGCGAAGCAAATAATGGGCGTGAAGCACTACGGTTGCTGGATATACTAAATATTGATTTAGTTTTAATGGATATTGATATGCCCGTTATGAACGGTATTGATGCTTTGAAAGAGATCAAAAAAGTGAAGCCTGGTATAAAGGTGATCATACTTTCGATGCACGATGAATCCGGAATGATTAAAAATCTGTTAGCTATTGGAGCTGATGGATATCTGCTTAAAAGTGCTTCACAGGAGGAGTTAATCAGCGCTATAAAGAAAGTCTCAGATGGAAATAAGTATTTCTCGACAGAGGTGACACTCTCCCTCTTAAATGGTTCACGAGAAAATTTACAAACATCAAAACAGCAGGTCGAAATTTTAACCTCACGTGAAGAAGAGATTCTAAAACTAATCGCTCAGGGATTCTCAAATAAGGAGATCGGAGTTAAACTTTTTATCAGTCATCGTACCGTCGATACCCATCGTACCAATCTGATGAAAAAACTAAACACCAGTAATATTGCCGGATTAATCAGCTATGCCATTAAAAGCGGTCATATTTAAATTTAATCGGTATCCTATCTGCTGACAAAAAGTCTAAAGACTTTTATGTGCCCTTTAAATTTTGCCCTTGTTCGCGCCCAAAACGATAATTGCGTGTAATCACCCTCTTTAAATTGCCACATAAAACTAAATATACGGTAAAAGTCGTAAGTGATTACGATCATTACTCTATTTCACTGAACTACTGACAACGGTAGCTTTGCCCTTGTAATTGCTTATTCTTTGATGACACATTTTTGTAAAAAACTTTATGAAATTTTCACAGAGTTTCCCGGCAGGTCTCATACATGGAGGTGTTTTGAGGTAATAAGCAATTACACTGCAAGGAACTCTGTGATTTTTTTATTCTTATTAAATGATAGGGTTGAATATGAAGTCTAATCTATAATTGTCAGAAAATTTAAATCGTAAAATCATGAATTCAAAGAAACTACACAACAGAAAAAGAGATGTGAATTGGCTGAATAAAAATGCCATTTTCTTTATCTTAACCATTTTTATGCTTGGTACCATCCAGGCATCGGCTCAAGTCCCAATATTGGAAAAGAGTTACGACGTTTCACGCAAAGCAAAAAATGGTTACCTGGCACATATTGAAACGCATGCAGAAAAGGGTACCATTGATATGATTTTTATTTTGTCGTCAACCACAAATCATAAGATTAAATATGAAATCTATACATACGATAAAGATCTTAATTTGGTCAATACGGTACAAGAGGAGGAGTTTGTTGATAAAGTGAAAAGTCGATGGAATTGGTTTAATTTTAAAGGGGAATCATTTGTTACAAACAGCTTAACAGCCTCCAGCGATTTGGCAGGCAAATTGGTTTTCAGAAAAAAACAGACCACGGGTACCTGGGTTTGGTTAACCGGAACTTACTACAGGCACATAAGGCAACTTGAAAAGGTAAAGCCAAAAACGGAAGATAATATGAAATATTTCTTCACCAGTGCCTACGAGATAGAGAGAGACAGCTCAGTATTGGTTATTGCGGGAAAACCTGAAAAAAAGACACACAATGAAATGATGAATTTTGACGTCATGAGCTGTGATAATGAGGTGAATATTAATACTGTTGACAAAATTGATTTCCCTTATCCACAAAAGATTGTTTTTTCAGCGCCTCTTCAGGACGAACAGGCGAGTGTGTCTAACGATGATTTCCCTCGAGATTGGGTGGTGGTATTTGCACCAAGTGGGCTTTACAATAAAGATTCAGATCCAAAACCCACCAACTATACCTATATCCGTATCTCGACAAAGGGAAAAGTGTTGGAGAAATTCAGTTTCGACTCTCCTTCAAACGGGTGGAGAGTTTTGGGCGCCTTCGAAAAGGATAATTCTGTATTCTTATATGGCTCGGCTATCACAAAAAATCCGTCAAAAGATTATTCAAATGACGTTTTCAAAAACTTACAAATGGTGGCAACTACCTCTGCTTCCGCTCTGGAAAAAGAAGAGGAAAACAATTCAGGTTCAGGTATACTCGGTGGTATCTCCGCGATTTCTTCGATGGGTTCAAAAGACAATGGGAAATCGCAGGATGAGGTGGATATTCCATTGGATGAGCTAAAATATACGAACATACAGATAGGAAAAATTACCAATAGTAAATTTGAATTTTTAAGCTCACCCGACATTGAAGAGTTTGAGAAAAAGCAGGCTAAACCAGTTGATCAAAAGAAATTTATCACTTTTGATGGTAAAAAATTCGAAATCAATGGAATCAATATATCTTCATCAGGTGATATTTTTGTCAGCGGACAAGATTTCACAAACAGCAAAAAGGGACGAATTTATAAGGGTGTTTACATGTTTCAATTTGAACCAAATGGCAATCTAAAAAAGAACTATGGTGTGAAGTTGGATCAATCTAAAAAATCATCATTTTTCAATAAATCACCTTTAACTTCCGATATGTATATTGCCCATAATTCAGTGCGAGAATCGATTGACAAAAAAAGTCTGTATTGGTTAATTAAAGATGTTAAATCGATCAGAGAAGAATCAAATTCAAGTTTTGTCTCTTTATCGACTGTCAGGGTAAAAACCACCTGGACACCTTTGTATCAATATGAATATGGAAACATAAACATTGCAAATGGAGAGCTGAGTGAATTTAAAGGATTTGGCGACTCAGAGAAAAAAGAATTCTATCTTTTCCAAAACACAGGTTCTTATCAAATGGATAACTATTTGTATTTCTTCAGCGAAACATTAAATGGAAACAAGATTCTTTTGTCAAGGATGGATCTTTCCAAATAACAGTAAAATTAGATGAGGGTGTCAAAAACAAAAAGAACTTTTAGACATCCTCATCAATAAGACAATTATGAAAATTGAAATCACCGTTATACTTCTGATTATCTCTTTCAATTCCTGCCATCAAAAAGATGCAACATCGACAAAACCTGATATAAAAGCAGAAATTGCAAAATGGGAAAGGGCGTTGATTCTGAATGGGGAAATTGGAACACCATGCGATTATAACAACCAGGAAGAATGGGCCAAAAAGAATCCTGAAGTTTTTTATGGTTTGCCGGATTCTGTCAATTCTAAAGTGTTCGATGTAAATAATGATAAAATCAACGATATTTTACTTTATTTTCCTGCCGGCGATTGTTGCAGATGTTCAATAGGACTGAATGAAAGCTCTGATTTTATAAAATTGATTTATTCCGATGGAACTCAATTTTTATCCAACGATCATCTGCGTGAAAAAATTGCTCTAAAAATTGAAGACGAATATTTTGCTCAAACAGATACTGTTGTCGAACGCACTATTTTTTCGGTGACCAATTTCGATACCGAAATCTCAGGAACGTTCAAACTTTGGACGCGCGAAGACCCGGATTGTTGTGCAAGCGTTGAGGGTACTTTTAAATATAACCCATTTACCTGGAAGATAGAACTTAAGAAACATGTCGGACAGTAATTCATATGTCATATCTCAGTCAATGGAAAGAATTGAAATTCAGCTAAGTAAAACGAAACTATTTTGGGGGATTGGTGGTTCGGTGATTTTCGTGATTCTGGGGGTTTCCTTAACCGCCTATATTGCCGACCACCAAAGTCAGATCGACCCTTTCCTATTAAAAGGGGGTGGTTTGTTGTCCATACTTTTTTTTGGAGCAACTGCTATTTTGGGGATCAGGAAGATTTTTGACACGAGGATCGGGTTAATTATTGACAATAGGGGAATCACCGATAATTCAGGTGGACTTAGTGCCCGATTCGTCGATTGGAAAGAGGTTACTGGAATCAGAACTGAATACATCAGATCAATCCGGATTTTGCTGATTGACACCAATAACCCGGAAAAGTATTTAACCGAAGGAAATAAGTTTCGAACCAGAATAATGAGATTAAACATGCAGATGTTTGGAACTCCGTTGTTCCTGTCATCAAATAACTTAAAGATAAATTTTAACGAATTGGAGAATATCCTTCAGATAGTACTCAAAGAATACCGTTTATCATGATTAAAAAGCACTTTCCCTACAGTCATATTTCCAGTTATATGCTGATAATATGTCTCTTATATTCAGCTAATTTTGAAGCACAGACAGAATTTGGATCTAAAAAGTTAAACAGATGAAAAACTTAGTTCTCACCTTAAGCTCAGCTTTAATTTTATTTGCTGCCTGTAAGAAAACCGATATTAATCCGAATACAACGTCAAACGCAAAAGTTCCGAAGCTAATCCAGGAAAAGAGTGGCTGGCATGTTTTAGGTGGGCAGGTTCTTCCGTTAACCGTTGGCGCATCTCCTGTTCAGGTTCAATTCGAGAACGGACATTTCAGCCAGACTTACAAAACAATGTTTTATGCCGATGCAAATATCACCTCAATTGCCTATTCACGCTGTAATGCAAATGGCGACTCCATTTACATCCGGAGGACCGATAGCCCAATTGAATACAATCCATTTTATTATGAAGATGGCAACCAGTCCGATGTCCGCTATGGCGCATATTTTCCGCCCCAGTCGACCTTTGGAGCATCAAGTCACAATACGATTGGCGTTTATGGAATCGGGCCGGCTACTGCTGATGTAAATACGAAGGTATTTGATTTTCCGGCACATATAGGAGGATATCCCTCTTCTCCTGGTAAGTTTGCCAACCCTCACTGGTTTGTTTATTGGGATGTGGTAAAGGGAGGTATTGCGGCCTACCGTATCGGGACAGCGCAGTGGATTGACATGGCCGGATTTTACGAAAATGATTACGTGATATTAAATGGCGCTAGCGGTTTACAAATTGACGAAACATATGCGAAAGCGAATCCGACTCATGTAAGATGCTATTTTGCAAGTACCAATAATAATGTTAGTATTTTAGGCCATTCACGCAATTTTATCAGTTTTTATAGTGCTGACGATGTAACTCGGACTGCTTTCAGGGATTCAACTTCGGATTACATTGCTGGCGGCAATATCCTTTCGTGTGCCGACGCAAACAATATCTATTATTTCATAAATAAGTCGACCCTAAAAACAGATATAATACTGAAAAACACCAAATTACTCATGTTGGTTTTTGATAAAACAACCATGAAACTGACTAAAAAGATGTTTTGGAATCAGGACTTTGATGTTCTTGAGGATATTGTCATGATTCCATCCAAAAATCAGGTTTTCTTAAAATCTAATCTTAATACTAATGGACTCTTCATGCTAAGTTTAGCCGATTATTCCATCACCAATATAACGCCCCAACTGGTAGGAGACAATGGGAACACGATTGTATCACTGGCAATTACAACCGATGGGAGTAAATTATACGCAACGGTTGGTTCCTTGTATGCAACGTATCAGCCGGCTATAACTAATTTGATTTATTATGAGTAGCATTTTTCACTTTATTCAAATAGTCTAGTGTTGCATTTCGGATGACAAAGCTGTCATTCAGCATGTTTTTGAGCCTTTGATGAAAAGAGTTTATAAAGAGCATTTCATTATCTGTAAGATACCAGGATATCAGCTGCCAGCCACTAACTTCTAACCGCCAGCGTTATTTCACAATCTCCATCTCCTTTAATAAATATCCTGCACCGGCAAATTTGTCGATGATAAACAGGGCATAATGCATATCAAGCGCGATATTGCGACACATGTCGGGATCATAAACAATATCGCTCATTGTCCCTTCCCAGGCACGGTCAAAGTTCAGTCCGATCAGTTCACCCTGTGCGTTTACAACAGGACTTCCGGAATTCCCCCCTGTTGTGTGGTTCGAAGCACAAAAAGCTACGGGCACTTCTCCCATTTCATTCATATAGGGGCCATAATCTTTTGTACGGTATAACTTTCGTAAAGCTTCGGGGACATTGTAATCGTAGATCTCCGGGTTATCCTTTTGAATGATTCCCTTTAATGTAGTAAAACATTTATAGGTGATTCCGTCTGCCGGTTTATACCCTTCAATTCTACCATAAGCGATTCTCAAGGTGAGGTTTGCATCGGCCAGAATCCGTTTTCCGCTATTCATCTCCAGAAGCGCCATCGTATATTTTTTCTGTATCTCACTAATACTGGTAATGATCGTTTTATAATTATTTTCAACGGTGAGGAGATATTGTTGTCGTATCGTTTTGAACAGTGCGTAAAGAGGGTCTTTATTGATTTGTTTAACAGACTTCTGGCTGAAGTTATCAAGCAGTTGGTTGATTTTTAAATTATCAGATAGAATTGATTTTTTGTAAAGTGACGTTAAGAAATCCGCTTTATTCATCTCCGGAATCATTTTAATCAGTTTCTCGGGGAG
Source organism: Prolixibacteraceae bacterium (assembly GCA_963675995.2). Classification (GTDB taxonomy): domain Bacteria; phylum Bacteroidota; class Bacteroidia; order Bacteroidales; family Prolixibacteraceae; genus JAAFHB01. The sequence continues at coordinate 288,115 of CAXXIY010000002.1, forward strand.
AAATTTTGGATCTACATTTTTCGCGTATATACTCACAAAGGCCGACCAAACCTGTTGGTCTGTCCCCTGATCATAATCTTTAAAATAACTGGTGAGATAATCCCGCACCCTCTTTACCTCTGCTGCTAATTTCTCATTATCGGTTATTACCTCGAGTGGTTCAAATCTTGCTGCGAGGTTAAAAATATCTGATCCGCGTTGGATGCATTCAGTATAATAATCATTTGCTGCCTGATAGGGTAGGAGTTCACCATACATTTTTTCAAAATCCGGGAGAATAGTTCCATATTGTTTTATACGAAGAGGATCTGAGGCGACCCACTTTTCAAATTCGATCTCCCCGACTTTCTTTTGATTAACGGCATCAAGGCGGCTCAAACCTTTAACTTCCCCCTGCCATTTCTTCCATGCATTTGAAGCTGACACATATTTACTTGCATATTGCATCCTGATCTTCGGATCGTTTTTCATCCGTTCAGCCCAAATATTCAGTTTGGCAGTCCGGATTGCAACCTTTGCCGGATCACTTTGATTCATGATCAGGTTCACTGCCTGAGACGGTATATAACGTTGCGTGGTGCCAGGGTAACCAAATACCATCGTAAAATCACCCTCTTTTACCCCTTTCAAATTTATAGGAAAGAATTTTTTCGGGTGATAGGGAACATTATTAGGTGAATAGGAAGCCGGTTTATTGTCTTTCCCCGCATAGATTCTAAAAAGTGAGAAGTCGCCTGTGTGACGCGGCCAAACCCAGTTGTCGGTATCGCCACCAAACTTCCCTATCGAAATCGGTGGAGTGCCCACTAAACGGATATCTTTAAAAACTTCATAGATGTAGATAAAATATTGATTTCCATTGAATAGAGGCTTAATGTCGGCAGAATAGCCGGTTCCTTTCAGGTATTCTTTCTTAATTCTATCTATGTTTTCCTTTGTCGTATCCAAATGCGCCACCTGATCAGCTTTACCTGATACCTTCTTAAGCATCTTGTTGGTAATATCCTCCATCCTTACTAAAAACTGCACGGTCAGTCCTGGGTTGGTAAGCTCTTCGGACCTGTTCATTGCCCAAAATCCATTGGTAAGGTAATCGTGTTCCAACGAGCTGTGCTTTTGAATCATGCTAAATCCGCAGTGGTGATTCGTAATCAGTAAACCATCAGGCGAGATTATTCCGCCTGTACAACCGGTCCCAAAAAGAACAACAGCATCTTTCATACTCGCATGATTCACACTGTAAACTTCCTCAGCTGAGAGTTTAAATCCCATATCAGACATCTCTTCAATATTGTATTTTTGAAGCAGCGTGGGAATCCACATCCCCTCCTTGGCAGATAGAGAAACGGATAGTGAGATTAGCGAAGTCAAAATAAATAGTTGTCGAACCATCATAGGAAATTTTAATCTTTTCAGTAAACGAATTGTCATTTGCACTTTGTATTTTTAGTTTTGAATTGTTTTATTCATTGATTTTTTAGTGGATTTTACGTCACTTAAAATTTTCTTAACTCTTCATAAAGTCGCTGAACCGGAAGTCCCATCACATTGAAATAGGAGCCTTCAATTCTTTCGATCGCAATGTATCCGATCCACTCCTGAACTCCGTATGATCCGGCTTTGTCGTAGGGTTGGTAATTTTTGAGATAATAATCAATTTCGCTATCAGACAAATCCTTAAAATAAACATCGGTGGTAGCCGAAAAGGTGACCTGTTTATCCTTGGTGGTCAGGCAAACTCCAGTAACGACCACATGCTTTTTACCCGATAAATGGCGAAGCATTTCTACAGCATGTTCGTAATCGTTAGGTTTTCCCAGAACTGTGCCATCTATCCATACGATCGTATCCGCGGTGATCACCAGTGTTGTGCTGTTCAACTCCTCGTAAAAGGGTTCAGCCTTTAATTTGGCCAGATAAACCGGGATCTCCTCCATTGAAAGACCGTCGGGGAAAACCTCATCAACCTCGTGAATGACGACCTCGAAAGGAAGGTTCAACCCAGCAAGAAGTTCGTGTCTTCGGGGGGATTTTGAGGCGAGTATAATTTTGTAATCAGAATGCATTATGTTCTGTATAAGTTAATCACAAATAGCACATTAGGCCACAAATGAATTGAAATAACTACTGGCTGGCAGAAAAATAAAGATTATTATCTAAATAACAGTCATTTTGAGCGAAAGAAAGTGTAGCGAAGAATCTTTTAATTATGATTGACATTTTCCAGAAAAGTACTGATTGCGAAACAATTAGCATAATTTTTATTCTCATATTAATCATCTGCTTTACCTGATGTGGTAGATTTAATTTAAAACATATTCCAATCCATTTTTTCCACATCAATCCATCTTCCCTGGGCGCGCATCACCTGCTCGAGGACATCACGGACACAACCTTCACCGCCATTTTTATCAGAGATATAGTGTGAGATGGCTTTGATCTCGGGTGCTGCATCGTTGGGGCAAACAGGAATCCCGACCACCTTCATTGCAGGATAATCGGGCAGATCGTCCCCCATATACATCACCTCGTCAGCCTTCAGGTCGTACTTCTCAAGAAAATCATACAAACATGGTAATTTTCTTAATGAACCCGCATAGATATCTTTAATCCCGATCTTTTCACATCTTTTGAATACCTCGATAGTTTTTCCTCCGGTAATCACACCTACCGGGTAGCCAATTCTGACTGCATAAACCAGTGCAAATCCATCTTTCAGGTTCGAAGTTCTTATTGTTTCACCTTCGGGAGTGAGCACCTGGGTTGCTGTCGAAATAACACCATCCACATCAAATACGAATGCCTTAACCTTTGTCAATTCTTCTTTAAAAAATGCCATTATAATTTTTTATGTGTTTGAATTATTCTTTCGCTGATCATTGCGTAAAGATTTTTAAGGTCAGGATGAGTATCGAGTAGTTTCAGATGTTTATCAATGATATTCCGGTCTTTGCGGATTGCCGGACCTGTTTGAGCTGAAGCAGGTGAACCTGAAATCGCCTTCACAGCGGTCTCAAGGATCAGGGGTTTGAGAATTTCGAATTCGATCCCTTTCTCCTTCAGTAATTCTTCCCCTATGGTATAAAAGTGGTTGACAAAATTGCAGACAAATACAGCTGCCAGATGGATTTGTTGCCGCTGAACGGAGTCCATAATCCTGATATCCCGTGATACAGATCGGGCCAATTCGTTCAGAACCTCCAGATTTTGCAGTGTATTGGCCTCTATACAAATGGGAATCGTATTAAAATCAATTTTCTTTTCAGCTGTGAAAGTTTGAAACGGGTAAAATACACCGTAGTTGGTGGCGGATGAAGCAAGAATACTCATAGGCATACTTCCGGCTGTATGAACAATCAAAGCATCACCCCAGAACCGCTCTGAAAGGAGCGGTTCAATCGCATTGTCACTTACGGCTATGATATAAATATCTGTATCAGATGTAATTGAATCTATTTCTGTAGTATATCCACAGTTCAGCTTTAACGCTAACCCTGCGGCACTCTTCGATGTTCGCGACCAAACCTGAACGATCTGATGACCTTTTTCCAGGAGCGTTATTCCCAACTGATTTGCAAGGTTTCCTGCTCCGATCAAACAAATTCTCATGCGCTACTAATTTTTTTACAAAAATATCTTTTAATGGATACAAAATCGAAACTACTGATTAACTCCTTTCGAAGTTTTGAAAAATAACCTTAAATTTGCTCCCCAAAATACAAATTTAAATTATTCTCAAATTAATACTTTAATTATGACCAAGTACGTTTACACGTTCGGAAATGGACATGCTGAAGGCGGAGCAGAGATGAAAAATCTGCTTGGAGGTAAAGGTGCCAACCTCGCTGAGATGAATCTTATTGGGGTTCCTGTTCCCCCGGGATTCACAATCACTACCGAAGTTTGTACCGCTTTTGTTGAGCGCGGCAGGGTAGAAGCTTTTGAAATGATCACAAAAGAGGTTCAAAACGCAGTTGCCATTGTTGAGGAGCTTACGGGAACCAAATTTGGTTCGAGGGAGAATCCTTGCTTACTTTCTGTTCGCTCTGGGGCAAGGGCTTCAATGCCTGGGATGATGGATACGATCCTGAACCTTGGGTTAAATGATCTTGCGGTTGAGGGAATTGCCAAAAAATCGGGAAACGAGCGTTTCGCATGGGACTCCTACCGCCGGTTTGTTCAGATGTACGGCGATGTAGTATTAGGTTTAAAACCCCACAGCAAAGAGGATATTGATCCTTTTGAAGAGATCATTGAGGGATTAAAGGAGGAACGTGGAATTAAACAAGATACAGATTTTAATGTCGCTGATCTTAAATTGTTGGTTTTAAGGTTTAAACAAGCGGTATTGGCAAAAACTGGAAATGAATTTCCTGCTGATCCTTGGGAGCAGTTATGGGGTGCAATTGGTGCAGTTTTTGAAAGCTGGATGAACGACCGGGCCATCTATTATCGTAAACTTCATGGCATACCTGTTGAGTGGGGAACTGCTGTAAATGTTCAGGCCATGGTTTTTGGAAACATGGGAAATAATTCTGCCACAGGTGTTGCCTTTACTCGCGATGCTTCAACAGGTGAAGATATTTTCAATGGAGAATACCTGATTAATGCTCAGGGCGAAGATGTTGTTGCCGGTATACGCACTCCTCAGGAGATTACCCTTGAAGGATCACGTCGCTGGGCAGCACTTCAGAATGTGACCGAAGAGGTCCGCGCCGCTAATTTCCCGTCACTTGAAGAATCTATGCCCGCTGCCTATGCCGAGCTGATGGTTATTCAACAGAAACTTGAGAACCACTATCATGATATGCAGGATATTGAGTTTACTATTCAGGATGGCAAACTATGGTTGTTGCAGACACGTAACGGTAAACGTACGGGTGCTGCAATGGTAAAAATGGCTGTCGATATGCTTGCAGAAGGTTTTATTGATGAGAAAACAGCGCTGATGCGTGTTGAGCCGAATAAACTGGATGAATTACTTCACCCTGTATTTCAAACTGAGGCACTCCTTTCTGCAAAAGTGATTGCAAAAGGATTACCTGCTTCCCCAGGCGCAGCTACAGGTCAGATCGTATTCTTTGCTGATGAAGCGGGGAAATTCGAAAACTCTATCCTTGTACGTATAGAAACATCGCCTGAAGATCTTGAAGGGATGGTTATTGCAAGGGGTATCCTCACCGCTCGTGGCGGGATGACCTCACATGCTGCCGTTGTTGCCCGCGGAATGGGTAAATGTTGTGTTTCAGGAGCCGGTTCCATGCGCATCGATTACAAAACCAGAACTTGTGAAGCAAACGGTAAAATGTACAAGGAGGGCGATTGGATCTCTTTAAATGGCTCAACAGGTGAAGTCTACGAAGGTAAGGTGAAAACTCAGGAAGCTGCATTAAGCGAAGATTTTGCTAAACTGATGGAGTTGTCCGACAAATATACCCGTATGAAAGTGCGTACTAATGCTGATACTCCTAAAGATGCGCAAATAGCACGTATCTTTGGTGCAAAAGGGATTGGCCTTTGTCGTACGGAACATATGTTCTTCGAAGGTGAAAGAATCAAGGCAATGCGCGAAATGATCCTCTCATCCGATGTTGAAGGACGCAAATTGGCTTTGGCTAAATTGCTCCCCTATCAGCGGTCTGACTTTGAGGGAATTTTTGAGGCAATGGAGGGTTACGGGGTTACTGTCCGTTTACTCGATCCACCATTACATGAGTTTGTCCCTCACCAACAGGCAACCCAAAAGGAACTGGCTGAAGAGATGGGTATCTCTATCGATCAAATCCGAATCAAGGTTGCAGAATTGGAAGAGTTCAACCCAATGCTAGGTCACCGTGGTTGCCGTTTGGGTATCACCTATCCCGAAATTACAGAGATGCAGGCACGCGCAATTATCGAAGCTGCAATGAATTTGAAAGCCAAAGGTATTGATGCCCGTCCTGAAATCATGGTCCCATTGATTGGTACGGTTGCCGAATTTAAAAACCAGGCAGATATTATCAATGCAACTGCAGAAACTGTTTTTGCAGAGCGTGGCGATAGGATTGAATATCTTGTAGGAACCATGATTGAAGTTCCCCGTGCTGCTTTAACGGCGGAAGGGATTGCCAAAGAGGCTCAGTTCTTCTCTTTCGGAACCAATGACCTTACCCAAATGACCATGGGATTCTCGCGCGATGACGCTGGTAAATTCCTCCCTGCTTATCTTGACAAGGGAATTCTTAAACAAGATCCTTTCCAGGTTCTCGACCGTCATGGCGTTGGCCAGCTTGTCGAGATGGCCTGTAAAAAAGGTCGCTCTACCCGTCCGGATATTAAATTGGGTATTTGTGGCGAACATGGCGGCGAGCCAAGTTCAGTGGAGTTCTGCGATATGGCTGGTCTTGATTATGTGAGTTGCTCACCTTTCAGGGTGCCGATCGCCCGGTTGGCTGCTGCACAGGCAAACCTCAAAAAGATGTAAACTGCTTTATACTAGGAATAAAAAGGGCGCTTTGGCGCCTTTTTTATTTTTTGAAGAGATTTGATAATGAGTAATATAGTTATTCTGCCAAATAAGAGTTTCGTGTTCTGAATTGGGTAATAATAATGACAATGCAACTATATATCCCATTTAAATTATTTACTTCCTATCCCCTGTTGAATTAACTACCTTGATTTTTTATAAAAGTTAATATAAAACGAAGTTCCACAATCAACCTCAGACTCGAGCCAAATCTCACCTCCAAGGAGTACCGTTAGTTGTTTAGCAATTGTAAGGCCTAGTCCATTTCCATCATATTTTCGAGTGTATGCAGAATCCACCTGACGAAATCTTTCAAATATTTTCTCATGAAACTCAGGTGCAATTCCGATCCCTGTATCTTTTACAAAAAACTGAATCATATCATCTCCAATCAACTTATATCCTAGCTCAATGTGTCCTTTTTCTGTGAACTTGATAGCATTACTGACTAAATTTGTTAAAATCTGTTTAATCCGACTCTCATCGCTATCCATTTTAACATCGCCAACGTATTTATTTAGCTTTAATTCAAGTCCTTTTTTCTTACAAATTAGCGATTGCTCGGATACAATGTTATCAATGAGCCTCTCTATAAAAAATGTTTCGTTTCGAACAGTTATAAGCCCTGACTCGATCTGGGCAATATCCATTATATCGCTGACAATCGTTTGAAGATTATTCCCATTTTGCTTTATGATGCTCACAAATTCCGCTTTCTGTTCGTTATCAAAAATTGGATCAAGCAGCAAATCGGAGAATCCAATGATGATGTTCAATGGCGTTCTGATCTCGTGGCTCATGTTGGCAAGAAATGCCGTTTTTAATCTGTCCGACTCTTCGGCCATTGCCTTGGCTACAACTAAGTCTTCTTCGGCTTTCTTTCTATCTGTAATATCATGGATAATTGAATATAATAAATTCCTACCTGCCAAGGTTAAAGGAGAACTATAAACTTCTACAAAGCGAGTTGTACCATTTGCAAGTCGATGCTTAAAAACAAAATAGTTCCTCTTCTCCTCAACAGCAGACTCTATTTCTTTTTTAATCTGTTCATCATCAAGTATATTGATTTCATTTATATTCATATTCAACAATTGATCCTTGTTCCAGCCATAATAGTTGCATGCGGCAGGATTGGCTTCAACTATTTCACGTGTTTCAGCGTCGATAAGCAATAAGACAGCATTGCTACGTTGAAATAAATTTCGGTATCGTTCTTCACTTTCCTGTAATGCAATCTCTGCCAATTTCTGTTCTGTTATATCTTTAACAACACCAATTACTCTCAGAATATCGCCGTTTTTCCCTATAATTGGATTAGCCTGCGTTTCCAGATGCCTGACTTCGCCATTGTTGAGTTGTAAGCGATAAGAATACCTTGCTTTTCCTTCATTCAATAAATCAAATTTAAGTCTCTCTAATACTGACGGCCGATCATCCGGATGCATCTTTTTCTCCCAATTCTTACGATCGCTAAGATCAAAATCTGCAGGTTCAGCTTCATAAAATTCAAACATTCTGCCATTCCAAACCATTGCACTTTGCCTTACATCCCAGTCCCAAATACCAAAGCGACCTGTGTCTATTGCAAGCCTTAATCTAAGTTCATTTTCTTCAATATTCTTTTTAGCATCGCTGATTTCCTTTTCTATTTGCTTCTGCGCCGAAATATCACCTAGCGAACCAATAATTCTTACTACTTTGTTGTTTTCAAGTATTGGCTGGGCTTTTACCCTAACCCATTTTTCATTTCCCTTATCAGTTATTATCTGAAACTCCAAGTCATAGCCAATCCGCTCATGTAAACAACGCATAAATGCTGCCTTAATAATGAAAACGTCATTGGGTAAAAAGTACTTTAAACTTTGATTGAAATGATCAATTACAGCATTTGGCTCAAGGTCGTAAATTCGATAAACCTCTGGAGTCCAATAAGATTGCTTTGTCTTTACAATATATTCCCAACCTCCAACTTTGCTGATGGTTTCGACTTCTTGTAGGAGTTTCTCGTTTCGTTGTATTTCATTTTGGGCTTTTCGCAAATCAGATTCGCTTTTTTCGGCCAATTCTTTTGCATCAATTAAGTCGTGAATAGTTTGCTTTTCAAGTGTAATATCCTCGGCAATAATAATATAGTTGGTAGTGCTTCTCTTCATATTCACAAGTGGGAATACCTTTACTTTTTCAAAAAAAGCGCTACCATCTTTTTTTCTGTTAACCGACTCTGCCTGCCAAATTTCCCCTTTATTTACAGCTTCAAGCATGTCCAGGTAGATTTTTTTATCCCAGTGCTTTGGATTGAATACCCAGGAAATACGGCCTAGAATATCTTCTTTGACATATCCGGTAAAATCAAAAAATTGTTTGTTAGCATATTGAATTTCATACTTTTCATTGGTAATTAATACCATCAGCGGATTTTCTTCCACTACGGCGCTTAGAGTCTCAATTTCGGCAGTGGCCTTTTTAAGCTCGGTTATATCCTCTTTTATTGCAATAAAGTGAGTAATCTGACCTTTATTGTTGGTTATCGGCGTAATTGAGGCATGCTCTACGTAAGTCTCTCCATTCTTTTTTAAATTAATAAACTCGCCTGTCCAACCTTTTCCCGAAGTAATTGTCTCCCACAAATTCTTGTAATCTTCAGGAGAAGTTTGCCCAGATTTTAATATTCTTGGGTTTTGACCAATAGCTTCTTGTTTGGTGTAACCTGTTACCTGGTAAAATCCGGGATTCACATATTCAATGATTCCTTGGGGGTTGGTCAACATGATGGAGGCAGGACTTTGTTCCACTGCTTGTGAGAAAATTGCAATTCTTTCTTCGTTGGATTTACGTTCAGTAATATCTTCAACCATACATAAATGCATTGAATGCTTACCATCATTGTCTTTTATTGGAACAATCATGATTTTTATCCAGATAGTTGTACCATCAGTCCTATTGTAAAGTTTTTCTTTACTAAAACTAGTTATTTCGCCCGAATTGATACGGGCCATATCCTCCATATCATTATAAATATCATCAGGATTAGGTAATTGATACCAACTCATTGAACTTAATTCTTCTCTGGTCTTTATATTAATCTGGGCAAACTTGTCGTTCACCTCAAAAAATCGACCGGTAAAAGAATCGACCAGAGCCATTCCTAACGGGGCATTTTCGAACATAGTCTGAAAATGCTTCCTATTCTTTTCAGATTCTGCTTCCATCGCTTTCATTTCCGAAATGTCCTTTACAAATGTGGATATTCCGAAAACCTGATTGCCCTGCTTCAACAAATTAAAGGTAACCAAAAACGGTTGGCTGGTAACCAACGACCGATGATCGACGGTATAGGATCCTAATTCCTTCGTTTTTTTATAATACTGTGTCCATTGTTCAATTGAATTAGACTCTTCCGGGAAAAATTTTTCAATTGTATCCCCCTTTTTTATTCGCAATCCTCGTTTCAAGGTATATTTTTCGAACATTGGGTTCCAATCAAGCAATGAAAGGTTGTCTGCATCTATAATCCATACAAGATCGGTACTGCTGTCAACAATTGAGCGCAAAAGAGTTTGCGACTGAAGGAGTTGTTCTTCGATTTGCTTTCTTTCGGTGATGTCATCCACGAGTAACGCAAACTGTCCTTTTTGAGGCGAAAAAGCCCTTATACCGTAAAATCGCCCCATCGACTCGTTAAATCGTTCGTAATGGAGCGGATAGCCGGTAATAGCAACTTGGTATAACTGATTGATAATTTCATGCGGAATCCTGAAGAACAGCTCTGCTGATGTTTTCCCCATATTTTCATTTCGTGTCACTGTGGTTCGCCTTTCTACGGCAGCGTTTAGGTCTATCAAACGATGATCGACCGGATTCCCCATTTTATCGAAAATTAATTGGAAAAGTAAGAAGCCGCTGGTCATGTTTTCAAATACCATGCGCAATTGCCTATCGTTGTTCTCCATTTTTTTGACAGCCAACTGCTGCTTCCGCTCAAGTTCAATTGTGTCCAAAGCAAGGTTTAAGGCACCAACAACATCAAGCAATAATTCAATTTCAGGTTCATCAAAAAAATCAACCTCAGAAGAATAGATGGTAATTGCTCCTATGACTTTTCCCAGTTGTTTGATGGGCAAAGCGATTGATGACCGGTAGCCTCTTTTAAGCGCTTCATTTCTCCAGGGTTCGAAAGAAGGGTTGGCAATAAAGTCAGAACAAACAAAATGATTGCCCGAACGGATTGCGATTCCTGTGGGGCAACACCCCTCAGGGTTGTCTCCAACCAAAACGGACTTCATGATTGAAAGGTAGCCATTCTCGTTCCCGGCATAAGTTACTGGTTTGACGATTTGGGTTTGATTATCGATGAGCCCAATCCATGCCATGTTAAATTTCCCATTTTCAACGATAATTTTGCAGACTTCGGCAAAAAGCTTGTCTTGATCCTTTAATTGAACAATGGTCTGACTGACCATACTGATTACAGAATAAAGACGATTCGACTTAAGCAGCTTTTGGGCATTATTTCTTGTCTCTGTTATATCCAGCATGTTACCTATGGGGATCCGGCGACCATTAACCTGTATGATCCCACCTAAAATGAGAATATTTTTGGGTTCTCCGTTTCTGCAAAGTCCGAGCACCTCGTACCTGACCGAAGCAATTTCGCCTGATTGTCTTTTTCGAATGTTCTCAAGAAACAAATTATGGTCGCTGGGATGTATTATAATAGCTGGATTTTGACCAATTAGCTCTTCCCGATTGTAACCAAACATATCACACAATGATTGGTTTACATATTTTAATTGATTATCTTCAACAATATAGACTCCCGTTAACGAATTCTCACTCATTGCAAGGACATCTTTATAGGTCAGAAACTTCAATTGATCGCTTTGTTCGTTGTTTTCGTGCAATTCATTAGTCAATTCGCCTTTTGTTTTGTCAGGGAGTTTCATGCCTGTTTTTCTTATTTGAAGCGCCAAGATACAAAATTCCGGATTTGTATCTAACAAAAAAAACATAGTGACAAAGGGAAGGATTGTGCCTGTGATCCAGTACTATGTACAAAATTCTCTACCAACAGCCATTTTTCGGTATCCCGCAAAACAAATGAATGAAGACACCTATGAAAAAGTAATCAGAATGTTGAATACTAGTATTTTATTTTTTAGTGGGTGCTTCAATAACAAAGGGAAAGGATAGAACGTTTTGAGAAGAATATCAAGGAACATAAAAGTCGTTTTATACCTAACTTTTTTTACGAAGGGCTTAATTCTCTTTATGACTCCCAGTTTGCAGGTCATTAGTAATGGAGTATTCTCTGCTCTGTAACTAGATACGACTATAGAAAATGGAATATACTTTTTTCAACCCAGAACTAAAGGTTTTGAGGTTATTGATATGTTGATAATTCTCGATTATGATAGGATACGAAAATGTAATTTCGCGAATTTATTTTAGTTGGGGTGGCCCCAGAGCTCTGAAACACTTTCAAAGGATTTTCTAGGTTTGGTGTGCCCGCGCCAAAGAAAAACTTCGATATCGTCTGATATTTTTTTGTCCGATAACATCAGTCGTTCAATTTCAATTAGTTTTTCCTCAATCCTTTTCAACTCTTCCATAGAAAGAATTTCACAGTGTGTTTCATCCAGGCCAATTTCAAATTCGGATTCTTATCATTGTAGTCCGGAGAGATTGCCAGTTATAAAACCCGTTCGAGGTGCTTATGATAACTCCAAGCGGTACTCTGTTGATTATTAAAGTCTTTCGTGATGAAAATGTCAAACAAGGAAAGAATCTTATGATCAATAGATTGAATTGAAGCGTCCGTTTCTTCAATTAAGTATCTTTGAATTCAGCAGACCGTTATCGGGAAGATTTGTAATGCATTTAGATCTCCATCGTATATCCTTTATTGCGTTTTGAGAGGATGCTGTTCACGTAATCGTCAAAAACGATACCCCTTTGGATTCAACATTTATCAGAAATTTGTTTTTAATATCGGTAAGATCAAATCCTTTATAGGCGGACCTTAGTTGGTTAAAGATTTCCTGAATCTCAATTTTTATTTTATCTAACCGGGCATTCAATACCCTGGCTCCAGGTATTTTTTCCTTGACATGTTGTTTGATTTCATTCCAAATGATCTTGTAGAAAAAATACTTCATATGAGCCTTAAAAAAGTCACAAACTTAGTCACAAAAAGTGTATTTAATCAATTCGTTGTGTGATTTGCTGCGACAAGAGAAAGTGATTTTGGGTCTAGTCTCGATTTTGTCGCTTTCCCTTGGATATTTAAAGGCATATGATGGAAATTATACTAAAAGCAAAAGCGCCTAAATTATTGAATTTAAGCGCTTTTTATGCATTTTATACTTTATTCAGTGCCCAGAACAAGACTCGAACTTGCACAACCTTGCGGTCACTAGTCCCTGAAACTAGCGTGTCTACCAATTTCACCATCTGGGCTTGGAGGGTGCAAATATAGACCGAATTTTAGAATAGCCAAAGGGTTTACAGAAAAAAATAAAAGTTAAAAACAAACAATAAAAATTGTAAAGTCCAAAGTGAAAAATTCAAAAACTGAAAGACTACAATATTCAATTAACACATTACCACATTTCCAAATTCTTTCATTTTTTCATCACCTTACTTCAGGTTCTCTTTCAAAAAGTTGTCAAACATGGTATAGAGATGCATGGTAGTGTTACCCCCTCTGATACCATGATTCCTGTTAACATACGACATCATCTGAAACTGAACCCCAGCCTGCACCATGGCCTCTGCAAATTCGAGGGTGTTTTGATAATGAACATTATCATCGGCAGTCCCGTGCACGAGCAGCAGCTTCCCTTTAATTCCTTTTGCCAGTGTGATGGGCGAATTTTCGTCGTAACCCTCGGGATTCTGACTCGGCAATCCCATATAACGTTCACTGTAAACAGTATCGTAGAAACGTTGGTTGGTTACCGGGGCAACTGAAATACCTGCCTTAAAAACCACACCACCTTTGGCAAGACACATGGCCGACATAAATCCGCCATAACTCCAACCCCAGATCGCAATATTTTTGCCATCTGCAAAGGGAAGTGTAGCAATATACTTTGCAGCTTCAATCTGATCATCAGACTCATACTTTCCTAACTGGCCATAGGTGCATTTGCGGAAATCTTCCCCTCGGGCGCCTGTTCCCCTGGGGTCAACACATACAGCCAGGTAACCTTTCGCTGCAAGATAGTTTTCCCATCCAATCTTAAATTCATCCAGTACCTGCTGTGAGTTTGGTCCGCTGTACTGGGTCATGACAACCGGATATTTCGCATTTGGATTGAAATCCGAAGGTTTGATCATCCATCCGTTGAGCTCGGTTCCTTCAGAATTTTTAAAGGTAAAGAACTCTTTTTGTGGAATTTTCCGATCTGTAACAGTTGACTTGAGCTCATTGTTTTCTTTCAGAACTCTGATCTGTTTCCCGGTGATCTCATGTAAGGTAATGATAAGAGGAGTTGTTAAGTTGGAGTATTGATTGATGTAATATTTGAATCCACTACTGAAATCAGCATTGTTGGTTCCAATTTGTGTTGAGAGTTTTTTTGTTGAGAGCGATACTTTTTTCTTAGGGTCGAGTGTAACGCTGTAAATTTCACGTTGCATGGGTGAAACAGCAGCAGCCTGGTAGTAGAATGTCTTCGTGACCGGATCATATCCATAATATTTGATCACATCAAATTTCCCTGAGGTGAGTTGACGAACCACAACCCCGGAGTTGTCATAAAGATAGAGGTGTTTGTATCCGTCCTTCTCACTTAGAACGACAAAGCTTTTATCATCGGGCAAAAATTGGAAATTGTCCAGAAAATCGGTCTCAATGTATCGCTTATTCTTTTCGGTGTAGATCAGCCGTGTATCACCCGAATGGGAATTGCCATAAAGCAAGTCAAGCCTGTTTTGTAAACGGTTCATCTTCAGGATTCCCAGATCTTTTCCGCTGTAGGTCCATTTGATCTGAGGGATATAAATATCTGTTTCTTTACCTAGGTCCATCTCAATGTTTTGACCGGCTTTTATATCGTAGACCCAGACGCTGACAACCGAATTTTTCTCTCCTGCCAATGGATACTTGTAACGGTATTCTCCCGGATAGAGGGCGTTCTCTTTATATTCAGGATTAAGCCCTTTATACATTGGGATTCTAAAAGTTGGAACATTCACTTCATTAAATTTAATGTAGGCAAGTTGTTTGCTATCGGGCGACCATTCGAAAGCCCGGTTAAACTCAAACTCCTCCTCATACACCCAGTCGGGAATGCCATTGATAATTTTATTAAACTCCCCATCGGAGGTGATCTGTCGCTCAGTTTTGAAACGGAGGCTTTTTACATAAAGATTATTCTTCCGGACAAAGGCGACCCGCTCTCCATCGGGTGAAAACGTTGCGACCTGCTCCCTTCCTGATGATAACCGGCTAAGTTCCTTTGTTACGAAGTTGTAGACAAAATAAACAGCGGTAAACGATCTCCGGTAGATCGATTGCCGGTCGGTCATGAGCAATACCTTAGATTCATCTTTGCTGAAAGTATATTCGGTGACAGACGTGAGTGAATCATTTTTAAGTGTTTGGATATCAAGAATCAGGTTGACTTTTTCACCTGTTTTGTAACTATATTTTACAATTTGCCGGCCACCATTCTCCAGGGTGGTGTAATTCAATCCATCGTTGGTCGATGCCAATCCGGTAACTGTTGATTGAATAAAGCTTCTTTTTGCAAAGAGATCCTCAAGTGTGATTTGTTGAGCCTGTAATGTCGCGTAACAGGCTGAAATTAAAAGCAAAACTGAAATAATCCTGCGCATAATATGTGGTATTTAATCTGTTTCAGCCTCAAAAATATTAAAAAATAGGGAGTTGTCCGGATTTTAATCACAACATTCTTAAAATAGCTGAATTAAACTTTCCGATATTTTTGAAGAACATGAGTAGAATCACTAATTTTGCACCTTCGAAAAAAATATTAGGTGATGATAAAAATTACACTTCCTGATAGCTCCGTACGGGAATTTGATCAGGGAATTACGGGTCTGGGAATTGCAGAAGCGATCAGCAGCAGGCTGGCAAAAGAGGTACTCTCGATTACCGTTAACGGCGAAGTGAGGGATCTTACACGCTCCATCGATTCGGATGCTGCTATTAAACTTCATTTGTGGGACGATCTGCAGGGGCGCGAAACGTTCTGGCACTCATCTGCTCATATCATGGCTGAAGCCATTGAATTTTTCTATCCCGGAACAAAGTTTGGTATCGGGCCGACGGTGGATAATGGTTTTTATTATGATATCGATCTTCCGGAAGGGAAAGTGCTGACAGATAAAGATCTGGCCCCAATTGAGCAGAAAATACTTGAATTGGCCCGCACAAAATCGGATATTGTAAGAAGTGAAATATCCAAATCCGATGCACTTAAATTATTTACTGAAAAGGGTGATCAATATAAACTTGAACTGATCACCGATCTTGAGGATGGTACCATAACCTTATATAAGCAAGGAAACTTTACAGATCTTTGCCGCGGTCCCCATTTGCCAAATACGGGATTTATTAAAGCAGTTAAGTTGACCAATATTGCAGGAGCTTACTGGCGCGGCAACGAAAAGAACAAAATGCTCACCCGTGTTTACGGGATCACTTTTCCGAAACAAAAATTGCTTGACGAGTACCTGGTGTTGATGGAAGAGGCAAAGAAGCGGGATCATCGCAAAATAGGTAAAGAGATGGAACTATTCCATTTTTCACCTAATGTTGGGATGGGCTTACCGCTTTGGTTACCAAAAGGGACGATGCTCCGCGACAATCTCGAGAAGTTTTTGAAGAAGGTACAAAAGAAATTTGGCTATGAGCAGGTGATTACTCCGCATATCGGGGATGTGATGCTTTACAAAACCTCCGGCCATTTTCAGAAATACGGGAAAGACTCATTTCAGCCGATCCGGACCCCAAATGAAGGTGAAGAGTACCTCCTTAAACCAATGAACTGTCCTCACCATTGTGAAATTTATAAATTTAAACCCCGTTCCTATAAAGATTTGCCGGTTCGTATGGCTGAATTCGGGACGGTTTATCGTTACGAACAAAGCGGCGAGTTGCACGGACTGACGCGCGTCAGAAGCTTTACCCAGGATGATGCTCATATCTTCTGCCGTCCTGATCAGCTCAAAGAGGAGTTTTTGAAGGTGATTGATATCATTTTTATCATCTTTAAGGCGCTTGATTTTAAGGATTACTCAGCTCAGATATCATTACGTGATCCAAATAACAGGGAAAAATACATTGGATCTGACGAAAATTGGGAGAAAGCTGAAAATGCAATCATTGAAGCTTGCACAGAAAAGGGGTTGCAAACGGTGACAGAATTGGGTGAAGCCGCTTTCTATGGACCAAAACTTGACTTTATGATCAAGGATGCCCTTGGTCGTAAATGGCAGCTCGGGACGATCCAGGTAGATTATAATTTGCCTGAACGATTTGGTCTTGAGTATATTGGTGCCGATGATAAACGGCATCGTCCGGTGATGATCCACCGGGCACCGTTTGGATCGATGGAACGTTTTTGCGCTGTACTGATTGAGCATACTGCCGGGAAATTCCCGTTATGGCTTACCCCTGAACAGGTGGTTGTGTTACCAATCAGTGAAAAGTATAACGAATATGCCCAAAAAGTTTCAAATCAATTAAATATTTCCGATATTCGCGCCGGAATTGACGACCGCAATGAAAAAATTGGCAGAAAAATCAGGGACAATGAGATGAAACATATACCTTACCTGTTAATTGTTGGTGAAAAAGAGTGCGAAGGCAACACCGTATCAGTGCGACGTCAGGGAGAAGGAGACCAGGGATCAATGACAATTGATTCATTTGTCGCATTTATTGGCAAAGAGGTTTCGGAACAGTTGGCGGATGCCTACAAATAGTCGTTAATTAATTAAATTAAAGGAGGATTAGCCATAGCAGTTATCAGAGGCAACGGGCCAAGAGCCCCAAAAGAAGAAGAGAAATCGCAATTTCGGATTAATCATCAGATTCGTGTCCCTGAAGTCAGGTTGGTTGGAGAGAATATCGAAAACCCCGGAGTATTCAGAATCCAGGATGCGTTGCGCAAGGCTGATGAATTGGAGCTGGATCTGGTTGAGATCTCACCTAACGCCGAACCACCTGTTTGCAGGATTACCGATTTTCAGAAGTTTCTTTACGAGCAGAAAAAAAAGCAAAAGGAATTAAAAGCCAAAGCTTCAAAAATTATCGTAAAGGAGATACGTTTTGGTCCAAATACGGATGATCACGATTACAACTTTAAATTGAAACACGCCGAGAAATTTCTTCAGGAAGGCGCTAAAGTTAAAGCTTACGTGTTTTTTAAAGGGAGGTCGATTTTATATAACGAGCAAGGGGAAATTTTACTTCTCCGCTTCGCCAATGCGTTGGAAGAGGTGGGAAAAGTGGAACAACTTCCTAAACTCGAAGGAAAGAGAATGACAATATTTATTTCGCCTAAAAAGAAAAAATAATTTAATACTTTGGACAGAGATGCCTAAAATGAAATCGAATGCCGGGGCTAAGAAACGTTTTATTCTCACCGGTTCAGGAAAGATTAAAAGAAAACATGCTTATAAAAGTCACATTCTGACTAAGAAAAGCACCAAGCGCAAACGGAACCTTACGAAATGGGGTATGGTAGCCGATGTGGACACTAATCATGTCAAGAGGTTGCTTGCGATGAGATAATGTTCTCTTTTAACGAGTTATAGAATTAGGTTTAACCGGATAATGAGCATATAAAGTTTCCTTTAAAAAGGAACGCCATTGTCCTAAAACAAAAAAAAATGCCAAGATCAGTAAATCATGTAGCATCAAAAGCGCGAAGGAAAAAGCTGCTGCTACTCACCAGAGGATACTTTGGTTCGCGTAAAAATGTCTGGACGGTTGCCAAAAACACATACGAAAAAGGATTAGGGTATGCGTACCGTGACAGAAAAAGCAAAAAAAGGTTGTTCCGTGCATTATGGATTCAGCGTATTAACGCAGCTGTCCGCACAGAAGGGCTCTCTTACTCACAATTCATGGGTAAACTAAAAAATGCCGATATCGAAATTAACCGCAAGGTTTTAGCCGATTTGGCGATGAACAATCCCGCTGCATTCAGCGCTATTGTTAATAAGGTAAAGTAATTTGAAAAGTTAGGCGAAATAAATTTTCAGATAAAAAGGAGTCCGTTGGGCTCCTTTTTAATTTTATATCGTTCCAACTATCACGAGGATTGATATAGTTATCTTTCTTCAACATCTCTAAATCCTTTTCCCAAGGGTACAAATATCCTGCTTTTTTGGGTATCGTAATAAAAAAAACTATACCCATATTTCCCCACATTTATTTTTTTTGTTATCCTTAAAGAGGAGAACACGGCGAAATTTACCGCGGAGACACGGGTAAAAAAGTAAAAGCTGATAATTATACTCCTTTAGGATTACCTCCTGAATTTTTCCATTGGAAGGCGTGAGGCCATTTGGCTGTTTCTGTCGTAATTTCAGTATGACAGGTATGACATGAAATTTTTGTCTTGGGTGAGGCGCCTGCATGTTTTTCGCCAAAGTCTTTAATCGAAGAATCACCACCGCGTGAACTCACATGGCAGACACCGCAGCTACCAATTGATTTTACCGGATTCGCTGAACCCTGATATTGTAATTCCTGATAGTTATCCTTTATATTTAGGGAAGGGACCATTGCATGTGGACTTCCATGGCAGGCAGAGCAGAACAAATTACCATGACCATGACTGGTTTTGTAGAGCGCCGTACCGGTGTCAATCCCTGATACACCCTTATGACAGCTTACACAAGTTGGTTCACCGACCCAGGGGGTTCTTCCGGCTGCAATGGTTGAAGCCACATTGGCCATGTTGCCATGACAGGTAATGCAATTGCCATCCGCGGCAGTATGACGTGCGCTACGGCTGCATTTCGTGGTTGCACCCGGATGACAATCGTAACATGTCGCCCCTTTGGTTGCATGATAGCCATGTATGGCCTGAGAAAGGAATTTTGAACTTCCATTGCCCGGTGCACCCAAAGCAGGTGAAGCATGGCAACTGGCACAAAGAACAGGTTTGCTGGTCACCAGTTTTGTTCCATGAGCCTTGTCATGTTTGGTCAGAATGTCGTCGAATGCATTGATTCCATGACATTTGGCGCAATTAATCTCATCTGAGGTTGGGATTACTGTTTTTGTTGTCGCCACAATTTTACCGGCGGCATCTTTTACTGTTATCGTAGCTTGTTGATAAGGATCTTTAACGCCAGAATCATAAACAGGTACCACCGGGATACCTTCAGCGCTAAAAAATCCGGCATCCGCTTTCATATTCCCTGACAGCCCAATCCCGGTCAATCCGATATTAGGTGCCAGTGTAATACCAAAAAGTTGCTTAGCATAGGTCCAAAATTGTCCATAACTTTGTTTTCCAACCGAATAGGTGTTGTTGTCGATTGAATAAGAAACTGTCAGGCCAGTTGTCACAAGAGTGGGGACTTTCCCTCTTTTAACTACCTGCACTTTTAAATTGTTGTAGGGGGGGAGTATCACCATTTTGTCGTAAGATGGATTCAGGCAATGCATCCCCAAATCATTCCATGCAAAAACAACATAGGTGCTGGTTCCTCCAAATACCACACTACTAATTGCGGCGGCTTTTTCAGTGGAAGCCGATAATTCTGACTGATCTTCGACGGTCTGTTTCGAACATCCCCAGGTTATCAATGAAACAAGCAGCACTACTTTGAATCCTAAAACTAATCTCTTCATGGTCTAATTTTTAATTTCTATTCATATTTGTTGCTTGCATATGATAAATATCATGCAATATCGTACGAAAAGTACTTTTTTTTTAAATCTCACCAACATTGTTTTGGTATACTTGGGTATACATAATAGGTCTTACATTTCATGTAAGTATACATAAATGTACATATGTGGCTATGTATAAATCATCTGCATTTCCAAATACAACAATATTCATTCTAAACCTGGTATCTAATTTAGATTTAGATTAATTATCTATTGATAATTTGATTGCTTCAATACCTGCATGATTGGTAAAACTTCAATAATATAATACTTTCTCTGTAAATAATTTGGTATTCTGATTAAATTAGTTTTAATTTGTACTGTATTAGTAAAGTAGTACACTAAAACAATAAAATCGCAAAGTATGATTCAGATTAAAGACCTTCATTTTGCTTATCCCCGACAAAAGCCGCTTTTTAATAGTTTGTCAGTGCAGCTCGAACCCGGGAGCATCACCGGATTGCTGGGTAAAAACGGCGCCGGAAAAACCAGCCTGCTCAAACTTCTCACAGGACTTCTTCATCCCGTCTCAGGGGAGCTTTCAGTATTGGATCATCAACCCCGTAAACGGGAGGTGTCCTTGTTAAACGATGTTTTTATGGTTCCAGAAGAGTTTTATTTCCCTGCAATTCCTATTTCGGATTACCTGAATGCCTACACTCCGTTCTATCCCAGGTTTGATCATGCACTTTTGGATCGTACACTCGTCGAATTTGAACTGGGTAATGAGCGAAATCTGCAACGGTTATCGCAGGGGCAGAAGAAGAAATTTCTGATTGCTTTTGCTCTTTCTACCCGGTGCCGTTTGCTTGTGCTCGACGAACCTACCAATGGCCTGGATATCCCTTCGAAGGTGCTGTTTCGTAAAATTCTGGCAGGATCACTCGATGAAGATCAGTTGGTGGTAATTTCCACCCATCAGGTGAAAGATGTTGAAAACCTCATTGATAAGATAATCATTTTGGATAATGGAGAGGTTATCTTCCAACAAACCATTCAGGAGATCTCCCAAAAGGTTGCCTTTATCTCGGGAACCTCTGAAGATCGGGCAGGCGCCATTTTCAGCGAGGCCGTGCCCGGAGGATACCGGTTGATGATCCCAAATGGTATGGAGGAGACTGAAGTTGATATCGAATTACTTTTTAACGCCATCACTAATGGTCATAATATCGGATAATGCAATGCTAACAAATAATTCATTTTCAGTTAAACGATTTGTTTTACTATGTAAACAATCGCTGATTATCAATAAAAGGCTGATTGGGTTAACCCTCACTGGCTTTGTAGGAACACTATTTTTTGCATTGATATTTCTTCAATCAATAACATCCTTTCGTGAATGGGACACGAAAAAATACATGGCAATTTTCTTAATTCTGTTTTCTTTATTCGGAATGATCTATTCAAGCCTTGCATTTCCCGCATTCCGCTCAAAGGAAAAGAGCATGACTTACCTGATGTTGCCAGCTTCCACCTCCGAAAAATATATTTTTGAATTTCTGACCCGAATCGTATTATACATTTTGATTATGCCATTTTTATACTGGTCTGTAGTAAATATTGAGGTTGCGGTCATTCATTATTATATGCCTGAATTTACTTTTGGAAAGATTATTTCGATTGAAAATTTTAAATTAAATGGAGCGTCCAACAGATGGACATCATTACTTGTAACACAAGGATTCTTATTTTTATTTATTTTAACTTTTACCGGAGCCAGTTATTTTTCTAAGTCCCCGCTGTTGAAAACTTTGTTTTCCTTGTCACTGATAATAGCCGGCTACGCCCTTTTAAGTTATCTGTTATTTAAGGGGCTGAATATTCAGGAATATCATCATTCCGGAAAGAATAGGATTTTACTAGACAAGGATAAAGCATTAGCTTTTGGGGCCATTCTTGCTACATTAACCAATCTTACTTTGCTCGCAATCGCTTATTTCAGATTAAAAGAGAAGGAGGTTTAGTCATGGAATTTAAAAATACCAAAAGTATCTTTCTCCAGATTGCCGACAACATTTCGGAAAAAGTGCTGGAGGGAAAGTATCTACCGGGTGAAAAGATCCCATCAGTTCGTGATCTTGCCTCCGAGATGGGAGTAAATCCAAATACGGTGATGCGTACCTACAGCGAATTGCAGACACGCGGCATCATCGACAACAAACGAGGCGTCGGATATTATGTTGGTAGTGTGGCGATTGAGATTATCCATAGATGGAAGAGAAAAGAGTTTTTCGAAACAGATCTCCCTTTAATTGTCAGACAAACCAGAATTCTCGGCATTACCTTCGAAGAACTTAAACCTTATTTCGAATTCACAAATAACCCAGACAAATTATGAAAACCAGTAAAATAATATTTCTGATACTTCTAGGTACAATCGCCGGTGTTATTCTTGCCAAAATGCTGGATATCCGGATAAATGGCAGTAAGAATGACGATATTGCGCGTTTAATTAAGGTTAAAAGGTTTCCGTTACCGGCATTTAAGGTTTTTTGTATGACGAATAGCAGGGATGTGATACTCGTACGAAACGATTCATCGTTTATCGAAGTGAAAAGTCTAGAAAATTCAGTAACTCCAAAAGTGAATTACGAGTTATTAGTGGATACTTTAACCTTGTCGGGTTTTGAGAAACTGGTCCATGAAAACTTTTCTGTAATAATCTACTCGACTGATACTTTAAAGAAGGTTCTAATGAAAAATTCAAATTTAGCTATCGATCATTTTCGATTTTCGAAATTGTCCCTGGATTTGTACGGTAGTAAGGTTTTTATGACACACGATGAAACAAAATCCAATAGGAACGCTCTTCTGGATATTGTCGCCAGGAACCATTCGGAGGTCAATTCAGATCAATTCTATGTCGATTTTCTGAAAATTGTTCTTCAAAATTCTAGGGCTAATCTTAGTTTCTTTGCCAAAAAGATAGATGTGACCCTCTCCGATAGATCAATAATTTATCTTCAGACGCCTGGAGAGATTTCATATAAGAAAGATGAGACGAGCAAGTTAAATTTGATTGATAATTAAAGTTAATAGTGCTACTATAATTCATCCCTGATTAAACCTTTTACACCATTTCGTGTCGAATCGATGTTGGAAATAAAATTCCTTCAACCCATTAACATATTTGAACGAATGAAATAGCCGTGATTCAGGAATCACAAGCCGGGAATGATAATCAACCTCTGTCATGGCTATTCCATTTGTCCTTAAAAAAACAAATTATTTTCAAATGAAAATTGAGATCAACGGGCTGAATAAGGTCTATCCAAACGGGAATCACGCATTAAAGGATGTCACCATGACCATTGAAAACGGGATGTTTGGTCTGTTGGGACCCAATGGAGCGGGAAAGTCAAGTCTGATGCGTATCCTTGTTACACTTGCAAAACCCTCATCGGGCCAGGTACTGGTCAATGGCCTCGATTTACAGAGGAACCGGAAGGAGATCCGTACGATGTTAGGGTATCTTCCACAGGATTTCCGGTTTTTTGCCAAGCTGCGTACCTACGAGTTCCTCGATTATATTGCGCGGTTAGCCGGGATGAACCAGGCTTCAAAAAGGAAGGATGCCGTTGAGAAAATGCTTGAGGAGGTTGGACTCTATGAAGCGCGTAACCGCTTTGCCAATAACCTCTCGGGTGGGATGAAAAGGAGGTTGGGCATTGCCCAGGCGCTGATTGGAGATCCACAGATTATCATCGTTGATGAACCAACAACAGGACTCGATCCTGAAGAGCGGATCCGGTTCAGGAACCTGCTGACGCGCATCAGCGAACGCGATGTGGTAATCATCCTCTCTACCCATATTGTCGGTGATATTTCCAGTACATGTACCGATATGGCATTGATGAGCAAAGGGACCCTTGCATTTAAAGGGTCGCCCGAACTATTAATCAACCAGGCCCGAAATAATGTTTGGCGAATTACTGCCACCAATACCGAATATCAGGAGATACAGGATAAGTACCCGATCATCTCATCTATCCCATCCGAATATGGGTGGGAGGTTCAGGTTGTCTCAAAAAGTATAAATGGTTATGCAGGTGAACAGATTGAACCCAATCTGGAACATGCTTATGTGAATTTTATGGAGAACGAACTTAATCAACACTGGCATGAGATCTGATGCTGAAAGTTTACGCGTGCTCCATTTGCAGTTATTTCATTTAATTTCAATCTTCCACACCATATGAAAGCAATTCACAATATTCTGACCGTCTCCAAGTACGAGTCAAAAACACTATTCAGAAGCTGGTTTTTCAGGATCTTCTCCATCTTGTCGCTCGTCTTTGTTTTCTTCTTCAATATGGGGACACAGACCAGTATCGGTTTCCCCAATGGCGATATGGTAGCCCTTCCTTCGATGATTCCATTTATGAATCTCTATATCATTAATATAGCCCAGGCGATTATCGCTGTGTTCCTCGCTTCTGATTTCCTTAAGCGGGATAAGAAGCTCGATACTACCGAGGTAATCTATATGCGATCGATGACCAACGCCGACTATGTGATCGGGAAGACCATCGGAAATATCTGGGTGTTTTTTGCACTCAATTTTGTAGCACTGGGAATGGTGGCAGTCTTTAACTTTGCCTCACCCTATACCCAATTCTCGCTTGCCCCCTACTTCTACTATTTCTTGCTGATCAGTTTCCCAACGTTGATTTTTATCCTTGGCTTCTCTTTCTTCCTCATGTCGGTGATCAAAAACCAGGCAGTGACCTTTGTGATTTTGCTTGGATATATTGCGGCTACACTCTTTTATCTGCAGAATGTTTATCATTACCTGTTTGATTATATGGCATTTCATCTTCCAATGACCTATTCAGATTTTGTTGGGTTCGGATTTTTGAAGGATATTCTGATTCACCGGGGGATATATTTATTTTTTGGATTGGGATTTATCGGACTGACCATATTGTTACTCCAACGGCTTCCCCAATCGCCCATTATCCGTAAAACGACCCTGGTGTTCAGCATTGTCTTTTTGTCGCTTGGATTTGGTCTGGGGTTCAAATACATCCGTAATATTAACGAGAATGACAACCACCGTACTCAGATGCTCAGATTGAATAACCAGTATGCCAATTCCCCGATAGTTGAGGTGAAGAAGTGTGATCTGACTTTGGAACATCTGGGTAATGTTATCAGTGGCGAAGCAGAGCTCACACTGATAAATTCAAATAGCGAACCACTCAGCGATTTTGTCCTCAC
Organism: Prolixibacteraceae bacterium; assembly: GCA_963675995.2. Classification (GTDB taxonomy): domain Bacteria; phylum Bacteroidota; class Bacteroidia; order Bacteroidales; family Prolixibacteraceae; genus JAAFHB01. Next base: position 313,728 of record CAXXIY010000002.1, read on the forward strand.
CCTGAACCCAGGACTGGAGGTAACCTCAGTTAGCGGTGCTAAATACAGTCGCGAACTGCAATTGATAAAAATTCATACCGATTCGCCTTTGCAGTCGGGTGGTGAATTAAAGATTAAAGTCGCTTATAAAGGGACGATTGATGAAGCGTTTTGCTATCTTGATATGAACCGCGAAAGACTGGAGTTATGGCTGCAACGCGGTAATGGTATTGCTGATAAAAAACATGCATTTATCAAGCCAGATTACCTCTTGCTTACCCCTGAAACACGATGGTATCCAACTGCGGGGATTAGTTATTCTTCGGCAGGTTTAAAATGGCAATCAATGCAGTTTACCGATTTTCACCTGAGGGTAAAGACGCTTAACGGTTTAAAGGCAATCTCCCAGGGTAAGATGAAGGATGAAGGGAACGGAACTTTTGATTTTACCCCTGAGAACAAACTACCGCAGATATCGGTGGCAGTGGGCAGGTATATGACCCGTACAATTATGGTAGATAGCATCAGTTACAACCTGAATATCCTTGCCGGCCACAGTAGTTTCGATCAGTACTTTAAGATTTTAAAGGATTCCATTAAGCCGGTTATTCGTGATCTTCGTAAAACATGGGAAGCGAAAGTACAGTTTACTTATCCCTATCCAAGGTTGAACCTGGTCGAGATTCCTGTTCAGTTTTGTTCTTTTGGTCATGTCTGGAGCGGCGCCGGCGAACAGGTACAACCCGAAACGGTCTATCTTCCTGAAGGGGGTTTCAAACTTGCAAGCACCAATTTTGCCCTACAGAAAAAATTAACCGAACGTTGGGGTAGTCACGATAACCAGACCATCAGTCCTAGGGAGAATGAAGAAAATTACTTCAAACGGTTTGTGAATGAGGTATTATTGAGCAGTAAAACCTCTCCTCAACGAATGGGTATGGGGGGTGGTCCTGGTATCCGGATTGGCACTCCGACACCAACACAGGAGGAGATCAACCCCTATTTTATATTTCCTAACTATTACACATTTGTATCACACATAAAATCAGATAAGTATCCGATTGCTAACCGTGCGGTTGAATCCTATTTGTCGAAGGCAGCCACCGAAACCGGAAATTCTTTTATGCGAAATATGTTGGGATTATCTGATACCGAGAAGGGTAATATCGCATTACAGGATGCATCATTTTCGGAAATACTCGATAAGCAGGATGATCCGGATGTTGTGAGTAATGTTATTCTCACAAAGAGCGGATTTCTTTTTGCACTGATGAAGGGGGCCGTTGGTCCCGATAAATTCGACGAATTTATTCATAAATTTATTGAGGGAATGCGGTTTCAGTCTTATTCAATCGAAGCTTTGAATCAACAATTAAAGAGTTCCTTCAAGATGGATTTAGATCAATATCTTCCGGGTTGGTATAACTCAAAAACGCTTCCAGGATATATTGTAACCAAGATCACGACCGCTAAGCTGAAAAAGGATGATCAGATCAAAACAATGGTATCGTTCACCATTACCAACACGGAAAATGATCCTGGTGCCGTTTCTGTAACCTTCAGAATGGGAGGGGGAGGAAGAGGTGGTTTCCGGATGCGTGGTGGCGGCAGTCCCGATGATAATATTGAGAAAACAGTGCTGATTAACGGAAAAGTATCCAAAAGGATCACCTACTTGTTAAACCGGGAACCCCGGTCGATGACGGTCAATACTTATGCTTCACATAATATCCCTTCAAGTATTTCACAGCAATTCGGAAAAATTGAGATTGACGAAAAATTGCAGGCCAACGAAGCCGAGGAGGTCATCGCTTATACCGAAGGGATTGAACCCAACGAAATTATCCTGGACAATGAAGATGCTGGTTTCAAAGTGAGTAAACCAAGATCAAACAGCCTGATTCAAAAGATCTTTAAACCTGCAGAAAGTGTCGACCAATCGAAGGGACTTGTGAAGAATACGGATCTAAAGTATAAAGGAATGACATTCTGGAATCCGCCTGTCGAATGGACCCTTACCACGAATGAACAGTTTTACGGAAAACAGATTCGGTCGGCCTACTATTTGAAGGGGGGAACGGGCGATCGTAAAGCGACCTGGAATGTTGCCATTAAAGCACCCGGATATTATAAGGTATCGGCCTATATACCAAAAATCAGGGGAGGCTGGGGTCGCGATGAACGGCCTGACGAAGAGTATCATTTTACGGTTTATCACGACGATGGTGCAGATCATCAGATTGTAAATATGAAAGATAATGATAGTGGCTGGACGGAGATCGGTTCCTACCATTTATCTCCCGATACCGTCAAAATTGAGCTTAGTAATCTTACAAAAGCAACGACAATTTATGCCGATGCCATTAAACTTGTCAAAGAAAATTAACAGAATCCAATAAAAAATGAAGAAACAGAAATTATTCCTGATGATGGTGTTTTCGCTCTTTCTGATTCAGGTGAAAGCCCAAACGATCATTACACTTGAAACGGCAATGGATATAGCCAGCAAAGGGAGCCCGAGTTTACAAAGTTCGATATTTAATCTGCAACGAACCACCGAATCCCTTAATGCCCAGAGAGCCGCACTGAAATCCCAATTTTCAATGACGTTAAATCCATTGGATTACAGTAACAGCCGAAAATTTGATTCCCGTACTTCGCAATGGTTTACCAATAAAAATTTAACCACAGCAAGCACTTTTCACATTAATCAACCGATTCTGTACACCGACGGGACGATCTCACTTTCGAACCAGTTTGGCTGGCAAAGCAGCAGTTCCGATGCGCTGGGTTCTGTCATTACCAACAAGGCCTTTTTTAATAACCTTAACCTCAGCCTTTCACAGCCATTATTTACGTATAACAGAACAAAGCTGGGGATTAAAAATGTGGAATATGATAATGAGACAGCCATGCTCAATTATTCGATTCAACTTCTGAGTCTGGAGATGAATGTGTCTCAATATTTCTATAATGTTTATATGGCACAGATGACATTAAGCATCAGAAAGGATGAATTGACCAATACCCAGAAAAGTAATGAGATCATCAAAAATAAGGTGGATGCCGGAATTTCGGCCAAGGAGGAGCTCTATCAGTCAGAAGTGAACCTTGCAACTGCTGAATCTGCTGTTGAGTCGTCGCGAATGGCACTCGAAAATGCAAAAGATCTTTTCAAACAATATATCGGGATGGATATCGTTGCCGACATAACAGTGATGGCTGATATTGTCGTCACACCAGTTGAGATTGATGCAAAGAAAGCGATGGATCATGGCCTGGCCAGCAGAATGGAACTGAGGCAACGACAAATAAATATCGAAACGGCAAAACTGGACATGATTCCAATTGATGCCACCAATAAATTCAATGGTACTGTAACTTTATCGGTGGGATTATCGGGTGATGATCCCAATTTGGGAGATATTTATGGCAAGCCGACACAAAGTCCCCATTATACCCTGGGTTTTAATGTCCCTATCTTTGATTGGGGTCAGCGAAAGGCCAGAATCAGAGCTCAGGAGGCGGTAATCAATACCCAGAAACTAAGTTTATCGAACCAGGAGACTCAGATTAAAATGGATATCCGTCAGGCCGTCAGAAGTCTTGGCAACCTGAAATACCAGATTGAAATAGCACTCCAGAATCAAAAAAATGCTCAGTTAACTTATGATATCAATCTTGAGCGGTATAAAAACGGAGATCTGACCAGTATGGATCTGAATTTGTTTCAGACCCAGCTTTCTGACAAGAAGATGGCTTATGCCCAATCGCTTATCAACTATAAAATTGCATTACTCAATCTGAAGATCGTTTCACTTTACGACTTTTCAACGAATCAGGCCGTTGTCCCCGTCAAATATTCCAATGGATCAAATGCATCAATAATAAAATAATCAAATAAATAATATAACAGATATGAAATTTAAATTGAAAGAGAGCAGCAAGTGGATTTTGATAGCTTTGATACCAATAATGGCCGCTTGTGGAAATCAGGGTACTCCCATGAATAGTGAACTGGCTATTCCTGTATCGGTAGCCGATGTGGTAAAAAAACCGATTGTTCAGTTTCTCAACACCACAGGAACAGCTACTGCAGCAGATCAGACCACCCTCAACACCGAGATGTCCGGTTTTTATTATCTGCAAAAGAATCCCAGGACTGGTGCACCTTATAAACTTGGGGATATCGTAGAAAAAGGACAGGTTATTGTCAGGGTTGAGAACCCCGAGACAGAGAATTCGATCGCAATTGCTACAAAAAAACTGAATCTCGAAATTTCGCAACTGGAAAACCAGAAACAGAAATCGCTTTATGATAAAGGAGGTGTGACACTTCGTGAATTGAAAAATTCAGAAGTCTCACTAGCCCAGGCAAATACAGATTATGAGAATGCCAAAATACAGTTGGCAAAAAAGGAGGTTATTGCGCCTTTCCGTGGTGCGATAGTTGATCTTCCCCAGATAACTTCCGGAACAAAAGTTGTCACCAATGCAGCTGTGGTTACCCTGATGGATTATAGTAAATTGTTGATGGAGATTAATTTACCAGAAAAAAACTTCTCTACGGTGCAAGTGGGGCAGGAAGTTATGATTACTAATTACACTTTACCCAATGATACCCTGAAGGCTAAAATCAATGAGTTATCACCGGCAGTGAGTACCGAGACCCGTACATTTAAAGGAAAACTGTTAATAGATAATTCCGCTTTTAAATTACGTCCGGGAATGTTTGTCAAAGCCGATATTGAGGTGGCCAGACGCGATAGTGTCATCGTGATCTCCAAGGATATTATTGTTTCGGGAAACAGAGGTAAAACGGTATATGTCGTTGAGAAGGGTGCTGTAAGAGAACGGATTATTACTACCGGACTCGAAAACGAAACGTCGATTGAGGTAATTGAAGGTTTAAAGAAGAACGAACGGGTGGTGACCAAGGGATTTGAAACTCTGAGGAATAATTCTAAAGTTAAGATTATTAATCAGTAATTAGGGTGATTAGATGATTGGCTTTCCGCTTTAAGGACAAGGAGAATAAGGAGGGTTGTCGTTTTCGAAAGTAATGACAACGCTAAAAGGTTTATAACCTACACCTTATAAACCTTACATGTTGAAAATATAAAGGATACTATTCAGACTTTCGTCTGAATATCAATGAATTAAATAAAATAATTGCGAATGAAAAAACTGACTTCTTTTGCAGTCAATTACCCTGTAACAGTGTTAATGGCCATACTGGGGATCTTACTTCTGGGAGTAATATCTTACCAGAAATTAGGGATTGACCTTTTCCCTGACCTTAATTCTCCGAAGGTTTTTGTAGAGATAAAATCAGGGGAGAGACCACCCGAGGAGATGGAAAAGTTGTTCGTTGAGAAGATTGAGGCTGTTGCTGTCCGTCAGAGTGGGGTTGTTGAAATCTCTTCCATTACACGCACGGGAATTGCTGAGATTACTGTCGAATATGCCTGGAATAAAGATATGGATGAAGCCTTTCTGGACCTTCAAAAGTCCCTGACCAGCTATTCGCAGAACTCACAAATTGATGCCCTCACGATAACCCAGCATGATCCAAATACTCAGCCGGTGGTCATCGTCGGACTTTCGCACGAATCGATTACCGACATGAATGAGTTGAGAAAGGTTGCCGAGAACTATATCCGGAACGAACTGGTCAGGCTTGAAGGGGTTGCTGACGTGGAGCTGTCGGGAGTTGAACAGAGCGAAGTAAGGATCGATACGGATCCATATAAACTCGAATCGTATAATATCACCATTGCCCAGCTATCAACAATTATCCAGAATTTCAACCGGAGTATATCCGGGGGAACCATAGCCGAGACTGGTTTACAGTATGTTGTAAAGGGGGTCAGTCTGCTTCAGCAAAAAGAGGATTTTGAAAAACTGATCATAGGTTATAAAACAAGTGTCGCCGGAAGTACAACCGGGGATAAATCTGCTATCTATCTGAGAGATGTTGCTACAGTTAGTTTTGCAAATAAAGAGCCAACTAATATTGTCCGGATTAACGGAGAAAGATGTCTTGCCCTCTCCATATACAAGGAGACCCGATATAATACGGTAAAGGCAGTCGAGGATATTCAGAAAGCACTCAAAAGTATTACAAAAGCCTTACCACGGTACAAATTTACAATTGTTACCAACCAGGGCAATTTTATCCGCACCGCGATCGACGAAGTACAGAATACGCTGCTCATCGGTATTTTGCTGGCAGTTCTTGTTCTTTTCCTGTTCCTGCGTCGCATGGGGACTACCCTGATTGTAAGCCTTGCAATTCCTGTTTCAATTATTGCTACATTTAATCTGATGTATTTCAATAATTTAACGTTGAACATCATGACTCTTGGCGGTCTTGCGCTGGGGGCCGGGATGTTGGTCGACAACGCTATTGTTGTGATGGAGAATATTTTCCGTAATCATGAACTTGGAATGTCAGCAAAGGAGGCGGCTATAGTGGGGACCGCAGAGGTTGGCAGTGCAATCACTTCAGCAACAATTACCTCTATTGTGGTATTCCTTCCGATTGTTTATATCCATGGCGTAGCCAGCGAACTTTTCAAAGACCAGGCCTGGACGGTCGCTTTTTCACACTTCTCCTCCCTCTTTGTGGCTATTTTCCTGATTCCGATGTTGTACCATCAATTTTTTAAGAAAAGAGCAATGCCACTTCTAAAGGGGGCAAAGTTCTCAGGATATGGAAATTTTGTGACCCGTTTGTTGAAATATCGTTGGATGATCACCATTGCCTCACTTCTGTTAATGGGATTATCATTCCTTTTGATCCCTTCGATAGGAAGTGAGTTTATGCCTAAAACCGACAGTAAAACATTTACCATTAATGTTAAAATGGTTGAAGGTACAGCATTGCTGAGAACTTCATCAGCCATTGCATCGATGGAAAAGATGTTGAAGGAGCTTTTGGGCGACGATCTGGAATCTATCTATTCCATGATTGGTCCTTCAACAGATGCCACCACTTCGGCAGCAACTGTTTATGAAGGCGAGAATACTGCAAGTATTAAGGTCGTCCTTAAGCAGGAGGGTAAGATCACCTCCTCACAGGTCATTGCTGCTGTTTCAAAATGGTATGCCGAAAATCCCCAGTTTGAGGTCACCTTTCTTCAGGATGAAACTGCCTTGCAAAGTATTCTGGGCACAGAAGATGCCCCTATTGTGGTTGAAGTTAGGGGTTTGGATCTCGACGTAATCAAGACGATTACAAAACAGGTGGAAGCAGCAGTTAAGGATATTCCCGGATTGTATAATATTCAGAACAATGTGGATGGCGGATATCCGGAGATCAATATTAAGATCGACCGATTCAAGTCAGGCTCTTACAATCTTTCGGTTTCAGAAATTGTGAGCCAGGTGACTGCCAAGTTAAAGGGACAAAATGCCGGACAGATCGATAAAAACGGTGAGCTAAATGATATCACAATTTACGTACCGAAGATTGGCGTTGCAGCACTAGGCGATATGATCATCAAAAATGGCACATCGGTTCTTCGTTTATATGAAGTGGCCAAGATTGAGCAAACGAAAGCTCCGGTTGAAATCTACCGTCGTAACCAGAGCCGGATTGGTAAGGTAATGGCGGAAATCGATAAGAATAATCCACTTGATAAAGTAGTACAGACCATTCAGGCAAAGATTGCCCCGATTGATCTGCCTGCTGAATACTATATTAAAGTGACCGGTGAAGAGCAGAAACGGCAAGAGTCGATGCTCAACCTTCGTTTTGCACTTATTTTATCTATTATATTGGTATACATGGTTATGGCAAGTCAATTTGAGTCACTCATCGATCCGCTGATCGTTTTGGTGACCATCCCCTTTGCCATAGTGGGTACCGTGATCTTGTTTTTCCTGCTGGGGCAGACATTTAACATCATGGCACTTATCGGAATCATCATGCTGGGTGGAATTGCGGTTAACGACTCGATCATTCTGATAGACCGGATTAATCAGCTCCGCAGATCAGGGATGGAAAAAAAGATGGCCATTTCGTTGGGAAGTCAGCAACGGTTAAGGCCTATACTTATGATGAGTATCATCACCGTTATCGCTTTATTGCCGTTGACATTTGGATTTGGAGCAAGCGCTTCTCTTCGGTCACCAATGGCTTATGCAGTTATCGGTGGGATGGTAACCAGTACTTTACTGACGCTTTTTGTCATCCCTTGTGTTTATGATCTGATGTCTGGCAACAAATCAGTGAAACAAGATGAAGAGGAATAAATTAATTTAATTCAGTAAAGGGATTTTCAGAATCGTTCCGGTTTGCCGGAATGAGCTTCGATTCCATTTGACCTTATAATACAAATTATTCGCAAATGAATTTTATCATTAACAGAAAGGTCCTGATCAGCATGCTTTTCATCGGATTAAGCATGATGGGATATTTCTCCTGGAAAAACCTTTCCATGGAACTTTTCCCCAATGCTGAATTACCGATGCTCTATGTTCAGATCACAAGTCAACAGGAAGTTGATCCCAAGTATATGGAGAGTCAGGCAATTGTTCCACTTGAAGGAGCAGTTGGTTCTCTTCAGGGTATTGAGAACATGGAATCCACTGCTGAATCCAGACGTGGCTCGATCATGGTTGAGTTCAACAAAAATGTCAATTTTAAATATACCTATCTGAAGGTTCAGGAAAAAGTTGATGAGATTAAAGCATCGCTGCCGGAACAATTTAGAGTGACGGTAGTAAAGGTTGATCTCAATCAGATGAAGAACCAGTTTATGCAGCTTCAGGTTCTGGGGGGTGGCGGCATTGACAGGGTGAGGGATATCACCGATCTGAAGATCTCAACAGAACTCCAGAATATCGATGGAATCGCTGGCGTAAATGTTTACGGAGGTCATGCAAAATCGATTGAAGTTCAGCTTAATATGGATGTATGTGACGCCTATCATATTACTGCCGCAACCATCAGGAACAAGATATCTCAAAATTACAAGGCCAGGGCATTTACAGGTAACGTTTATGAGGGGCAAAGGGAGTTTGGGGTACAGGTAACTTCTGAATTTGATGATCTGAAAGATATCGGGAATCTGGTCATCGCAAATGGACCTATTCTTCTGAAAGATATTGCAAAGGTCTATTTCGGAACCAAGGAACAAACCTCCTACTCGCGTGTCAATGGAAAGGATGCCATTTCCATCACCCTGGTAAACGATGCACAATCGAATCTTATTGATTTGTCGCATAAGACGCTGGATGTTATTAGTCAGTTAAATAAAAGCCTGGCAACGAAAGATATTCAGATTAAAGTGCAGAATAACGCTGCCGATACGATGGAGAAGAATCTTAATCAGATTGGTGAGCTGGCACTTGTCGGAGGTCTTCTGGCCATCATGGTGCTTTGGATCTTCCTGAAGAATTTCCGTCTGGTTTCTATCATTGCACTCGCTATACCCATCTCAGTACTGACCGCTTTTAATTTCTTCTATGGTGCCAATATTTCAATCAATAGTCTTACTCTCGTGGGGATGGCGCTGGCTGTGGGGATGCTGTTGGATAACAGTGTTGTTGTACTTGAGAATATCTATCGTTTAAGGGGACTCGGGAAGTCCCCCCGTGATGCTGTAGTACAGGGGACTACCGAGGTCTGGCGCTCTGTTTCTGCCTCAACGCTCACCACTGTGACCGTTTTCCTGCCATTTCTTTTCTCCGATAATTTCCTCATTACCCTTATTGGTAAAAATGTGGGGGTATCTATTATTTCAACCCTTTCGATCTCGCTATTTGTGGCAACATTGCTTGTCCCGATGATGGCCTACTCATTTCTCAAACGAAAGGGGAGTGAGAATCTCAGTTTCAATATCGTTTCAACGAGAAACAAACTGGTTCAGGCTTATGTGATGTTGATGAAATATTCGTTGAGGAAACCAGCACAGACCATTATCGGTGTTTTAATTTTCTTCTTTGTGACCGTTTTTCTCTGTTTAGCCGTGAGTATGAATAATCTCCAGCAGGTAGAGACAAAAGCGTTCAGAATTAATGTGACCATGTCTGTAGGATCAACTATTGAAGCTACGGATAAAATTGTTTCTCAGATTGAAAGTCGGATCGACACCCTGGCTGAAAAAGAGGATATATCCAGTAATATACAGGCTGAAAGTGCCACAGTGAATGTTTTGCTAAAGGAGGATTTAAAGAAATTCAGTAAGCGAACCATCGCACAGATCCGCGAAGATGTCCAGAAAAGGGTTGAAGGGATTCCGGGGGCGCAAATAGATATCAGTGATGCCTCTGAAACAACCAGTTCGGGTGGAGGCGCCAGTTCAGGAGGAGGGCGTATCACCAGCGGAGGAACGGGTAGTATGATGAAAATGCTGGGTGTAGGAACCAACCAGGAGCGGATTCTTATTAAAGGACAGGATTTTGATGTGATGAAAAATGTGGCGGGCGACCTCCAATATTTTCTTGAATCACTCGAATCGATGAACCGGGTCAGGGTAAGTTATTCGGATAACCGCCCCGAGGTTCACCTCCGGTTTTACCCCCTGATCATGAATGATTATAATGTTTCGCTGACCAATATCCTCGGTGAGCTCAACTCTTTCAATAAGGAAATTAATACCAATATACAGTTTAAGCAAGGTTCAGATCAGTATGACATCCTGATTAAAGAGATGCCCAAACCTGGTACTACCCTTGAGCAACAAAGGAAGCCACGAACGATGCACGATCTGCGTACACTTCCGATTCCCGATGCCGCAGGCGGAGTGCATGAACTTCAGAATGTGAGTGAGATTGTTTACTCTTCCGGAGCAGCGGTTATTAACAGGGTGAACAGGGAGAAGCAAATCGAAGTCTCCTATTCATTTGTTACAGCAGCGCAGGATTCAAAGGACCTGCTTACATCTTACCGACAGGAGGTCGACAAAGTCGTTGAAAGTTACAAACTTCCTGCAGGTGTGGCAGTCCAGGTCATCCATGAGGAGGATGAGCTAAAAGACTTCTATATTCTGATTTTGGCCGCCTTTATACTTATCTTTATGATTTTGGCATCGGTCTTCGAATCGCTCTCAACTCCTATTGTACTCATGTTCTCCATTCCATTGGCTGCAATCGGTTCTTTTGTCGCATTGATACTTACCGGCAACTCTCTTTTCAGCGCCAATACAATGATCGGATTTATTATCCTGATCGGAATCGTTGTTAATAATGGAATTATCCTGATCGACTACACCAACATCCTTCGAAAACGGGGATTTAGAATTGAACGGGCGTTGATCCTGGCAGGAATGTCACGAATCCGCCCAATCCTGATCACCGCTATTGTAACGGTTGTGGCAATGTTCCCTCTTGCGATGGGCGACAATGAATATGTCGGGGCAATTGGAGCTCCTTTTGCAATTACCGTAATTGGTGGATTAAGTATGAGCACATTACTGACACTGATTTTTATTCCAACTTTCTATTTCGGTCTCGAAAATGCGATTATCTGGATGAAAAGTCTCTCTCTCAGAACGAAGATCATACAAATGGTCCTCATGGTTTTAGGGATCTTCCTGATATATACCCGCGTCGATTCTTTTCTGTGGCAAATGCTCGACATAATCGCTGTTTTTCTCGTGGTTCCCGGTTCAACCTGGTTTATTATGAATAGTTTGCGTAAGGCAAAGGACACTGTTATAGACCCGGCAGTACCGATCCACATCACTATTCAGAATCTCGTTAAAATATATGATTGGGGTAGTCGTTTCCAGAGAGAGTGGATCGGTAACCGTAACATTCGGGAAAGGGCTGGTCAAATTAAATATTATCGCAGTTGGAAAGATTTTGATGACTTTGTCTGGGAGCTGCCCATACTGGGATTCTTGTGTTATTTTACTTTCGCCTATCTGAAGAATGGACTATATATGTTTATCATGGCCCATATTATTTTCTTCTTCACCTTATACATATGGGGTTCGGTGAAAGAATTCCTGCAATACAAGGGAGACCGGGATTCAAATAAATGGTGTGTCAAATTAGCAGATGGAGGTTACACCTTTATTTATTGGATACTTCCGCTGATTTTCCTTTTACTTTTCTATCTGGAATGGAAATCAATTGGTTCGGTAGTCATGATTGCTGTATTGTGGTATTTTGCACTTTCAGTTCAAATGACCGCTGAAATGCTTTACGTAAAGAACATTAATATTGAGCGACTTCAGGGACGTTTTGCAGGGTCACGCCGCTTCTTCTTTAAATTGGTGGAACAGATGCCTCTGATTGGCCGTAAACGGGATGCTTTCAAAGCGCTCAAAGGTGTTTCACTCGAAATTGAAACAGGAATGATTGGACTACTTGGTCCGAACGGCGCCGGCAAGTCGACCATGATGCGAGTGATTTGCGGTATTTATGAGCAGAGCTATGGTAAAGTATGGATCAATGGGATCGATACACAAGAGAAAAGGGAAGAATTACAGGGATTGATCGGTTATCTGCCGCAGGAATTTGGATCTTACGAAAATATGTCAGCATATGAGTTCCTCGATTATCAGGGAATATTAAAAGGGTTGACCAATCCGGTTGAACGTGCTGCACGTATTGAATATGTATTAACATCAGTTCACCTTTGGGATCGTAAAGATGATAAGATTGGGGGCTATTCGGGAGGGATGAAACAACGTATCGGGATTGCCCAGATATTGCTCCATCTTCCACGTATCCTGGTCGTTGATGAGCCTACAGCCGGACTCGATCCGCGCGAAAGGATCAGGTTCAGGAACCTGTTGGTTGAATTGAGCCGCGAACGGGTGGTCATTTTCTCGACCCATATCATCGAAGATATATCCAGCTCCTGTAACCAGGTGGCTGTGGTTAATCGGGGCGAACTGCATTATGCCGGAAATCCGGCAGATATGGTGAAGCTTGCTGAAGGGCTGGTCTGGCAATATACCATTGCCGCACGCGATTTCGATTCATTCCCTGCGAAAGACAGGGTGGTACACCATATGAGGGATGGTGAAAATATTAAACTTAGGTTCCTCTCTTCGGAGAAACCTTCGGAAGATGCTATTCTGGTAAAACCGGTACTCGAGGAGGCTTATTTATGTCTGCTCAAGGGTATTAAGGTGAAAAAGTAGGCGACTCCGGATGGTGGGAGGAGACGAAGGGATTTAGATACGAAGAGAATGAGAGACTTAGAGAAGGGGAGACGGGATGTACCGGAGAATCCAATAAGTCGGGATCTGTTAATGCAAATAAATGAATTCTAGTATAATGGATAAATCAGTTAAAATATTTTCCAAAGAGAGTCGACTTTACTTTTGGGTCGATCTGATCTATAAAATGGCCCGTTATAATCTTAAAATCATTTTTGCCGGAAGATTTATCTGGTTTGTGATTGCCGCCTTGGTGTTTTTTATATTGCTATCGATCCGTTTGGTTTTTCAGACCCAGGGGTACGATTCTTCATCTGTCTATGCGATTTTGATCATTCCGGGTATACTTCTTGTATTTTATCCTACGGTCTTTGGCATTCAAAGTGATGCAGATACCCGGATACTTGAAATCCTTTTCGGGATTCCTGATTATCGTTATAAAGTATGGATGGTAAGGCTGGTGATGATCTTTTTACTGACCTGGTTCTTTTTGTACCTCTTTTGCTGGGTGGGCTATTACGGGTTAATTCCCTATGCGGTATTTGAAATGTCGTGGCAATTGATGTTTCCAGTTCTGTTTCTTGGATCTCTCGCTTTTTTGGTCTCTACAATGGTCAAAAATGGTAATGGAACAGCCGTGGTGATGATCATCATTGGGGTTCTTTTATTGATGTTTAGTGATGCGCTTGGACGGACACAATGGAATGTTTTTCATAACCCCTATTCGATTCCTGACAGGATGAATGAAATGATCTGGTCTCAGATATCCCAGAAAAACAGGTTGTTTCTGGCTATCGCAAGCGTCATTTTCTTCCTTGGAGGTCTGACTAACCTGCAGCGCCGCGAGAAGTTTTTGAAATAGCTTTTAACAGCGGATGGATGAGAATCAAATAATTTAAGATTAAGAGTAAAACAGATAAAGGTTGAGAATTTGAGAAAGGCTGAAAGGAGATTGCGCTCCCTTCGGCCTTTTCTATAAAATGTGGTAACTTATCAAGTCCTTAACTTAATGAAAGATTGTAATATCGTATTATTCTCATCGCTTATCATCTTAATCAACTCTCTTATTCTTTTTCCATAATAATATATTCCCACGGCTCAAAGTAGCATCGACGGTTATCGGCATTAAAATTAATCTTGTTCCGGTTGAAGGTGTTAATGTATTTCCCGTCCGCCAAAGCGCTGGTGATGTCTGTAGTAATTGTATCAGAACTCAAATTGATTAATACAATTACACCCCCATTTTCGGATGACCTCAGGAATGAGACAATCTTATCGGGATTAGAGTTGGAGAGGGGAACCAATTTCCCACCATAGGGTGGATTCCAGAGTGCCTGATTCCTATGTTTTAAACTGTTCAGTGTTTTATAGAAGGGGATCATCTGCGTGTCGCTCCAGTTAATAGTATCCTTTGCGAAGAACCGGAGTCTTTTGTTCATCCCGGCTTCCTGACCACTATAGATTAGTGGCATTCCCGGTAAGGTATAAGTCAGAACAGCACAACATTTCTCACCGTTTCCGAATTTCTCACTGGCTGTTCCATTCCACGAGTTCTCGTCGTGGTTGGTGATGAAATTCAATTTAAAAGCCCTTTTCGGAAGTGAGGAATCGATTTTCGACTGCAATATCAACAGCTCACCAGCCCTCTTCTTCCCCTGTGTAATTGCCGCCATCAGATGATGCATCTCCCAGCCGTAGTTCGTGTCGAACGCCATATTGCCCAACTCTGGTTTATCTTCGTTCTCGGCAAGCATATAGAGCGGTTTTAGTTTCTGAAGTTCGCTGCGCGTATCTTCCCAGAAATCGGTAGGGACCAATCCGGCCATATCGCACCTGAATCCATCAATATCAAAATCAGTAATCCAGTACTTCATTGATCTGACCATCTCCTTGCGCAGCTCTTTTTTACTGTAATCGAGCTGTGCACAATCGGTCCAGTCAAATGGTGTAGCGATAGCCCCCTTTTCATCTTTTTTATACCAGTCAGGATGTTGGGTGATCCAGCTGTGATCGCGTGCCGTATGGTTGGCAACCCAGTCTATAATTACTTTAAATCCCATTTCATGTGCTCTGCTGACCAGACTTTTAAAATCAACTGCATTTCCAAATTCGGGATTTATGGCCTGGTAATCCCGTATCGAATAATAGCTTCCCAGACTGGTTTTAGCTCCATCGGGTACCTTACGATTCTTCTCCCCGATTGGGTAGATGGGCATAAACCATAGGATATCGATTCCCAGCCCTTTTATTCGGGGCAGGTCGGCTTCAAGCGCTTTAAAAGTTCCTTCAGGAGAATATTGACGCGTATTGATCTCGTAAATCACACTGCTTTTGACCCATTCGGGGTAAGGTGTAGCCTTAGGTGGCTCTTTTTTGAAAAGAAAACATCCAGAGCACAGAAGGGTAACCGAAAAAAGGAGGAGGAGGCGGAGCTGCTGGTTTGACATGAGTTTTTATTAATGGTATCTGAGGGTTAAAGGTATTAAAAAATTGGCGTACAACAAACATTTCTTTGCCCATCGAAAGCGTTGAAATCTGGTTGAAATGTCGGGAAAGGAGGGTGGGGTAGAGATTATCATATAATTCGATATAAAAAAATAAATTGAAGCCATGTAGTGGCGACATCAGTGTAAAGGATTAAAAATAGATGCATTACGTGATATTTCTTATTTTTAACCTCACCTCAATTACAATTTCTTAAATGGCTATTACTCCAAAATATTTTTTCGAACGAATCTTTTTCTTTAATATTTTAGGTCTCTCATTGATTTTAAATTTCTTAAAGATGGAATTGACCAGCAGTTTTTCAAAATAATGGTTCTCTTCAATTATCGGAATTTTAGTTGCGGTACTTCTTACTTTAGCAGTTCTTCATAAACTTAAGAAAAATCAAAAACAATAAACTAGCCCCTCCTAACCACCTTCTCCAAAGGGGAGAGCAAAGGAAGGGTCTGATTTGCCCACTTTTAATCAAGTAACAGAAATCCAGTATTAAAAGTCAATCTCTAAGAGGAAACAGGAATGAAAACTGATTACACATCTCTGTAGCGTTCAGCTAGGATTAGGCCCTGATACATTAGATTAAATTTATCGAGGCCACTTTTTAAAGTTATTGAGCCGGGTTCACCGTTAATTTCTTTAATCCTTTCTCACGTTATAACTGTCTATCTTCTACGTCGATTCCCTGTTGTTTTAGTAAACGAAACAGCACCTCGATCAACCATGGGGTTTTATACCGGCAGACCCTATGGATAGCTATTGATACATCATTTACCTGATGAGTGGTAAGCAATCTCAAAATATTTTTTTAGACATGTGGAACTGTTTCCGCATTTTCACAGGCTTCTAAAATGTTCCATCTCCCCTTTAATAAGCAAGCTATAGTCGGATTATTGAAAGGCGAATAAACTTAAGAAGTCGTTAAAATCAGACCCATTAACAAAATCAAATCTAAATAATCCTATCTTTGAATTCCAGAGTAATCCCAAAAGCGCTAACATAAAAATCTTAAAAAATTATGGAGTTAGTTTATAATGAACACAAAAACGCTTTACACTGCCGGTTCTCGGGTAGGTTAACGACTGAAAACAGTTCTTCGTTTGCGGAAATTTTAGTGATGGAGATTGACCAACTAAAAAAACAGGACCTTCAAAATGGGCCCCTGCAGATTATTTTTGATATGAAAGATGTGATTTACCTTGCATCTGCCTTTTTAAGAGTCTGTTTGTTAGCGGCAAAAAAAGTTGATAAAGACTATTTTTCAATCATCGATACCAATCAGTTTGTAAAGGATTTGCTCATCACCTCCGGAATGGAGAATATTGCCAGAATCGAATTAAAGAAGCAGGATGAGCAGGTATTTGAACCTTCAACCGATTTCGTCATGGGAGCCCACATCAATTCTATTGAAACATTCAAACAAATTTATCAGTCATCCATCGACGACAATGAGAATTTCTGGAAAGAACAGGCGAATACTCATCTCGACTGGTTTGAACCGTTCACTAAAACACTTGAATGGGATCTGCCTGATGCCAAATGGTTTTCGGGTGGGAAACTGAATGCCTGTTATAACTGTCTGGATATCCATTTGGGGACAGATCTTGCAAATAAAGCAGCCCTGATTTGGGAAGGGGAACCTGCATCCCCCAACAAGCCCGGAGAAGAGCGAACGCTGACCTACCGGCAGCTCTATTACGAAGTTTCGATGTTTGCGAACGTTTTGAAGCGAAACGGGGTGGAAAAAGGTGACCGTGTGATCATTTACATGCCCATGACTCCTGAATCGGTCATTGCAATGCTTGCATGCAGCCGGATTGGCGCCATACACTCGGTGATCTTCGGAGGATTTAGCGCCCAATCCATCGCCGAACGGATTCAGGATTGCCAGGCAAAAATTGTCATTACGGCTGATGGTGGATACCGCCGGGGTACACTTGTTCAATTGAAGAAGAATGTGGATGATGCACTAAAATTGAAAAATGAGTATGGAGAACGGATTGCTACAACAGTTGAAAGAATAATCATTCACCGGCGGGCTTTCAATGATATACATATTGAAGAGGGGCGCGATCTCTGGTGGCATCAGCAACTTGAATATGTGAATAGTGAATGTAAACCCGAGGCGCTCGACAGCGAAGATGGTTTGTTCATATTATACACAAGCGGATCAACAGGTAAACCTAAAGGAATCTATCATACCATTGCAGGATATCTGTTGGAAACCAAATTGTCGTTCAAATATATTTTTGATATCCGGAATACCGATATCTTTTGGTGTACTGCCGATATTGGATGGATTACCGGTCATAGCTATGTGGTTTATGGTCCCCTGGCCAATGGGGCAACTGTGCTGCTCTATGAAGGGGCGCCTGATTTCCCAGAACCTGACCGGTTTTGGAAGATCATCGAAAAATATGGTGTTTCCATATTTTACACCGCCCCAACCGCCATTCGTGCGTTTATGAAATGGGGAGCGCAGTGGCCCGAAAAGCATAACCTTAATTCGTTACGACTTCTGGGAACTGTTGGCGAACCTATCAATCCTGAAGCCTGGCTTTGGTATAACGAAGTGATTGGCAAAAAAAGATGCCCCATTGTGGATACCTGGTGGCAAACGGAAACGGGTGCGATAATGATCTCCCCAATGCCCGGAGCTGCTCCTACCAAACCGGGCTCGGCATCCATTCCTTTCTTTGGAATTTTGGCGGAGATCGTTGACGACGCCGGCAATCCTGTTCCCGATAACGAGTTGGGGAATCTTGTTATCCGCAAACCGTGGCCATCGATGTTACGAGGTATATGGGGTGATCGTCAAAGATATAAAGAGGCATATTGGTCTGATATACCCGGTTGTTATTTCACAGGCGACGGCGCCCGTAAAGACAGTGACGGCTATTTCTGGATTCTTGGCCGGCTTGATGATGTGATCAACATCTCGGGGCATCGTATCGGAACTGCCGAAGTTGAGAGTGCCCTTGTTGGTCACTCCTCAGTAGCCGAAGCAGCTGCTGTCGGACGACCGGACGATTTAAAAGGGAGCGCCCTTGTAGTGTTCATCACCTTAAAATCGGGGGTAATCCCCTCAGTTGAGTTGTATGAAGAGCTTCGAAAACAGGTGGTCAGGGAAATTGGTCCGGTAGCTAAGCCGGATGAGATCAGATTTACAGAAGTTCTCCCCAAGACCCGGTCAGGTAAAATTATGCGACGTCTACTGAAACAATTGGCCGCTGGAACAGAATTGAAAGGAGATATGACAACACTTGAAGACTTCAGTGTCCTCCAACGAATGAGCGGTGAAAGTACCAATTTTAGTTAAAATGAGATATTTAAAAAGTTTGTACCTCCAGGTCATTGTTGCGATCATTACCGGAATCCTTATCGGAACTTTCTTTCCGACTTTCGCCATCAGTCTAAAACCGCTGGGCGATGGTTTTATCAAACTAATCAAGATGATGATTGGTCCTGTGATCTTTTGCACCATTGTAAATGGAATTGCCGGGATGGAAAACACCAAAAAAGTGGGAAGGGTTGGGATAAAAACAATTATCTATTTTGAGATCGTTTCCACGTTTGCATTAATGATCGGATTGATCGTAATTAATATCCTCAAACCAGGTGTTGGAATGAATATAGATCCTTCATCACTCGATATGAAAGCTGTTGAGGGCTATATGACTCAAAGTAAAAGTGTTGGAGTGCAGGATTTTATAATGAATATCATCCCCGATAATATCATCAATGCACTTTCCAACGGAAATATTCTGCAGGTTTTGTTTTTTTCGATTCTTCTGGGGTTTGCCTTATCAAAAATTGGAAACAAAGCCAGGCCGTTTATGATTGCTTTAAAGTCTATTGAAGAGGCTCTTTTTGCAATCATCAGGATCATCATGAGGGTTGCCCCGCTAGGTGCACTCGGCGCTATGAGCTTTACGATCGGAAAGTACGGGCTGGGATCGCTGGTCTCACTCGGGCAGTTGATGGGTTCGTTCTATCTGACCTGCATACTGTTTATTATCCTTATATTAGGTGGCATACTAAAATTTACCGGATTTAGTTTATGGCAATTGCTTAAATATATCAAGGAAGAGATTTTGATTGTTCTTGGTACCTCTTCTTCAGAAGCGGCATTACCCAGTTTAATGGATAAGCTAAGGAAGGCGGGTTGCTCTGAACCCGTGGTTGGATTGGTCATCCCGACAGGTTATTCGTTTAACCTCGACGGCACTTCGATCTACCTTACCATGGCTGCTGTCTTTCTGGCACAGGCAACCAATACACCACTGGAGTTTACACACCAGGTTTCGTTACTGCTTATCTTAATGCTTGCCTCGAAAGGGGCGGCAGGCGTTACGGGAAGCGGCTTTATCACACTCGCTGCGGTATTACCCGTTGTTGGAAATATTCCGGTGGCAGCTATCGCCCTCATTTTAGGTATTGACCGTTTTATGAGTGAAGCAAGAGCAATTACCAACCTTATTGGCAACGCCATCGCAACGCTTGTTATCGCCAAATCGGAAAAAGAGATCGATATGGCAAAAGCGAAGGAATTAATCGGCTAATAAGTATTAAGATAGTTATAATGCAGCAATTTGAATTTCTATTTTAACAAAGCCAATGCCTCATTAACCGAATGAACGGGCAGATGACAGGATTTGTCCTGACATACGTAAATCACAGTCTGATTGTCGATCAGACGATTTTCAAGCAATGGCAGATTTTCATCAGATCCTCCTGCAATGACGGCAGTTGGTAGAAAGTTCTTCTGCATCTCAACTGCCATTGACAGGGCATTTCCTCCAAGAACAGCCACTTCGTATGAGGGATAAATGATTTTTCCCAAAATCATCGCCCAATTGGCATAATAGGCCCCATGTCTTACAATCTCGTTTCGGAAATTAAATGCCATTTGTTCAGCCCTTTGTGTGTATCCAGGTTGATCTGTAAGTTTTCCCAGTTGATATAAAACATGTGCAAACACAGAGTTGGATGCAGGAATCACATGATCAGAGGTCTCGTGCTTTCGGGCAATCAGATTTTCCGACTGGTCGGAGGTATAGTAAAACAGTTGTGTTTCATTGTCTGAAAAATGATTCAGGACATGCGAGGTCAGAAGCTGACTAAGATTTAACCAGTGCAAATTGAACGTAACTTCATACAGACAGATAAAAGCATTAGCAAGAAGGGAATAATCATCGAGGAATGCCTCAATACTTACCCGTTTATCCTTGAAAACACGATAAAGCAAACCATCAGTTTTGAGCATATAAGTTTCGAGAAAACTGGCTGTCCGAATGGCGCCTTCCAGATAATCTACCTTACCAAATGCTTTATAGGCATTTACATAACCCAACACCATGAGGGCATTCCAGCAGGTAAGGATTTTGTCATCGGTCGCCGGACGAATACGATGGTTTCGTTGCTCCAGCAACCATTGATTCGCTTTTTTGAGAATGAGATTTAATTCTCCGATTAAAAGACCATTTTTGTCAGCAAACAGCTCTTTGTCAACTCCGGAGTGGAGAATATTTTTATCCGGTTCCCAGTTTCCTTCAGGAGTTACCTGGTAAAAACGGAGGACAATTTCTGCAGTTGCAGGATCCAATACCGATTCGATCTCCTTTCTTGTCCAGACATAGTATTTCCCCTCCTCATGTTCGCTGTCGGCATCGATTGAAGCATAAAAACCACCCTCAGGATATTGCAATTCTCGTTCTAAAAAAGCGATGGTCTGCTCCACTATTTCAGCATATAGCGGTCGGTTTGTCAGCTGATAAGCATGCGAATAGAGCGTAATCATCTGGGCATTATCATAAAGCATCTTCTCAAAATGGGGAATCTTCCAAAACTGGTCAGTCGAATACCGTGCAAAACCTCCACCAATCTGATCATAAATACCTCCACGAGCCATGGCATCGAGTGAAATGGTTACCGCATCGAGTGCTTGCTGGTTTCCGGTGAGGAAGTGGTATTGAAGGAGAAATTCGAATCCAACCGGTAACATAAATTTAGGTGCGCCTTTATAACCTCCGAGGTTGAGGTCAATGGTACGGATGTGATTCTCAAAGGCATTATGGTATTCATCCAGATTAAATGGGTTTTTGCCAATTATTTCCGGAAATGAAACTGACCGGATTCCTTCAGTGAGCGTTTCGGCTGCCTGCAAAACTCTGGGATATGCTGTTTTAAAGAGATGACTTAGCTGTTTTAAAGCATCGATCCACTGATCGGGCGGAAAGTAGGTGGCGGCATGAAACGGTCTTCCATCGGGGAGAGCAAAGGCATTGAGGGGCCATCCCCCACGACCGGAAATGAGCTGAGCTGCTTCCATATAGATCTGGTCGATATCGGGACGCTCTTCACGATCAATCTTAATACAAACAAAATGGGTATTCATCAAATAGGCAATACCTTCATCCATAAAAGATTCCTGCGCCATCACATGACACCAGTGACATGCAGCATACCCGATACTGATGATCAGCGGTTTATTTTCGGCTCTCGCTTTTGTTAAAGCCTCCTCACCCCATTCGTACCAATCGACCGGATTGGCGGCATGTTGTTTCAAATAGGGACTACTTGCACGGGATAATCTGTTTTGTGTATTCATATCCAAAGAACAAACCAGATGGGAAATGGTTTGATGTTCCACATGGATACTTTATATTGAGATGTGGAGACAAGGCACTGCCTTGACTATACGTTTTATTTTATGTCCGGTTAAAATGCAGGTATATGAAGATGTCGCATCTACCTTGCTTTAAGGACTTGGCAATGTGTGTTTCTAAAAAATATTTTGCAACTAGTTTGCAGAAAGCAGTGCTGCGTATCAGCTAAATCTTTGTAGAAATATTAAATAATTGAATAAAACCTCGTAGTGGCGAAATCTAGGTAACGAATTAATAATGTATTCAAAAAAAGTCTAATTCCTTCCGCTTAAAAAGTCGGGCAGCTGTTCTCTTCCGAAAAACTTCAAACAAATAATTAGGATGATTGGCGGTCCCTTTTCTTAGGTAGATGTGAATAAATTGTCGTAACTTTATTGGTCAAATCTCCATCAGCATGAGCCAACTTAGCGACAGGCTCCAAAGTGCCCCGTTTATCAGGCTCCTGGTCCCTTTTATTACAGGAATCATTTTAGGCGACTTGTGCCGACCTGAACAGAAATATCTGTTTTTAATCCTTTCACTCCTGTTTGCATCTCTGCTTCCCCTCGTGGTTTCAGTGTCATTTAAACGGGAATCGCTTTATGGCATTATCCTTTTCCCGGTGCTGCTTTTCATTGGTCTCTTTATTTCCACTGACCTGAGGTATGTTCCAAAGTCGTTGCCCAGGGGTGAATACTTTGCGGTTACGGACGAGTATCCTCTTGAAAAAGAGAAATCGTACCGGATGGTAATCAGGTTGATTCCATCCAAAATCAAGATACTTGCCTATTTTGAAAAAGGGGATTCAGTGGCGACCGCTGAACCAGGGTCTGTGGTCTGGTTTCGGGGGGAGCCACAATTACTGCAAAAAATCGGTAATCCGTTTGAATTCGATTACCAGGCATATGCCATCCGGAATCAGATAGGTCATCGTATCTACCTGAAAAATGGCAACTACCACTTTTTACAATTTAAAAGAATTCCAAATCTTGTTGAATTTTCGTTGATCATCCGTGACAGGCTACTCAGAATAATCGAAAAGTGTGGATTGAAAGGGGAAGTTTTTCACCTCGTCTCTGCAGTATCGCTGGGAGCGCGCGAAGAACTGGAACCAGAAACAACCCAAAGCTTTTCCAAAACGGGTGTAATCCATGTGCTGGCTGTTTCAGGAATGAATGTAGCCATCATTTATGTTGTATTAGATTGGTTGCTCAGATTTTTAAAGAGGCGAAAAGGGGGAATCGTGCTCCATTTGTGTCTTATTCTTGCTGCTGTATGGGGCTATGCGCTGATTACCGGATCATCGGCCTCCGTACTAAGAGCAGCTGCCATGTTTACGTTTATCGTAATCGGGAAAAGCCTGAGCCGCAATCCTAATATTTACAATACGTTGGCTGCTTCTGCTTTTGTATTGATCTGTTTCAATCCATCCCTGGTATATGATGTTGGTTTTCAACTCTCCTATGCAGCAGTTTTTTCAATTGTTTATTTTCAGCCTTTTCTGTACAGGCTAATCTACTGCAAATACTGGATCTCCGACCAGATCTGGGCCCTGATATCCGTATCGATCGCAGCACAAATCGGCACATTGCCTTTCCTTCTGCATTACTTTCATCAATTTCCCACCTGGTTCCTGCTGGCTAACCTCATGGTAATTCCGCTTGTTTCGGTTATTTTGTACCTTTCATTTATCGTCTTTGCCGTTGCCCCACTCTTTCCGTTCATAGGTGTTCTTATAACCCGGGTTCTTGACTGGGCAGGTCAGGGGATGCTTTTTTCGGTTCGGTTTGTCGAAAAACTACCACACTCTATCATCGAAGGCATATACCCTTCAGATTTCACCTTGCTATTGGTTGTTCTTTTCGCCATCCTGATATCACTTTTTTTCCTTTACAGGAGAAACGAAGCATTGATCGGTGCCTTAGTCCTGATCTGCATATTGCTATTAGTCAACAATGTAAACTTAGCTAAAAGACTATCTCAGAGGGAGGTGATTGTATTTAATGTGCCGGGCAGGACTTTAATTGCCTTTTCTGATGGGAGGGAGACGCTTTGGTTGACAACAGATACCGGAAGTTTAGCTAAAAAGCTGACCTACTACACCAAACCATATGAAGGATATAGAGGAATAAAAAAATCTTCAATCATCAGTTTATCGGATTCATCAGTACAAAAAGTACCCAAACTCACTTATAGGGATAATTTTCTGAATTTTGAGGGATTGTCCTTATACATTCTTAGGGACCGCAAAAGCGACAAAATTGACTGGAAATCTTTCCCAAAAACAGACCTGCTGATCATTTCAGATAGATCCAAACCTGATATGGCAAAGATTTGTGAATATCTCCCGGAAGCGATGATTATCGGGAACCGGACGCAATCGGTAGAATATGAATTTAACGAGGAATTACCTGTCTTACCAGCAAAACCTAAGATTCTGAACACTGCCATTGGAGGAGCAATTCAGATAATTTTTAAACCGTCGCCAAAAGGCGCAGTCAGAATCTCAAGTTTTGAATATTTTAATCGTTAGATTTTAGGTGACTCAGCCGATGTAAAACCTTTCTCTTTTGGTTTACTGATAGGAAGTACACCACCCATTTCACCCATTACATTGACAAGGTCGGAGCCTGTAGGAACAACTATTTTCGAATTATCTTTCAGCGAAGTCTCCATAGCCTGAATTCTCCGAAGCAGTTGAGCATTTCCAACAAAAAACTTTTCAGCGGCCTCATTCACCAGCTGAATGGCTTGCGCTTCCCCCTCCGCACGTAAGATTGCAGCCTGTTTAATCCCTTCGGCACGACGAATCTCAGCACGCTTTTCACCATCTGCCTTTGTTTCTGTGGCAGTTGCGTAATCGATAGCGGCTATTTTTTCATTTTCAGCTTTAACGATCTTATTCATGGTCTCCTGTACATCTTTGGGCGGGTCGATCTCTTTAAGCTCCGTACGAACGATTTCAATTCCCCAGTTTATGGTCTCGTCAAGAAGGGTTGCATGAAGCTCTTTATTGATCTTACCCCGTTCGCTGTTTGCCGATTTCAGGGTCATCGTACCAATGATATTTCTTAAAGTTGTACGCGCGAGATTGACGATCTGATATTCGATATTATTCACATTGTATTGTGAATTTTTCACACTTTCCTCATCTGACTTGATCTTGAAATAAACCTGGGCATCCACCTTTGCGTTTAGATTATCATTAGTAATGATCTCCTGCGGTTCGGCATTGATCATCTGTTCAGTAATGTTGATCTTGTACATCTGATCAACCCCCGGAATGATCCAGTTAAAGCCGTAACCGGCAAAACGGTGGTACTTTCCAAAACGCTCGACCAATGCACGATTAGTAGGCCGCACAATACGAATTCCACTAAGGAATAAAAAGACGAGTACAACAATGAGAATAACCGGTAAAGATTCCATAATTTAAAATTTTATAATGTGAATAAACGGCTGATAAGCAGCTTTTTTGTTTATATACAAATATAGTCAATTTTAAATAATATGTTGATTTATTTTACTTAATAATTACAGTTTATTTCAGCTTATTCTTCCTGTTTTTAAAGTGAACTGAGTCTCCCCACTCTCCATATCCAATTTCACCGTCAGCCAGGGTAATTCGTGCATCCAGGCACCCTTTGCATTGAGCCGGTTCTTCATCGATACACGGCTTATTTTCGTAGAGACTATAATCATTACGATAAAGGCCTGGCGTAATATTCGGCATAATAATATTGGCTCCAACCTTTATCCCTTTCTCCCGCCCAAACGGATCAATCGCCTGAAGCGCAGTTGCTGCCGCAATATTGATATCCTTCATCAGTATCCGCAGAACTGCGATCATTTTCAAGGATAATTCAAACCTCTGCCGGATGGGTAAAAGTGCAGAGCGAAATTCATAGAGTGGTGTTTGTGAATGCTCAATATAGGGGCCCATACCCACCATATCAATCCCAAATTGTTGAAAGAAGAGGAGATCATCGGCCAGATCACCTGTCGTTTGAAATGGCAAACCAATCATCACACCTGTACCTGTCTGATAACCAATCTTCCGTAAAGAGTGAAGGCATTTAAGACGACGGTCAAAATCATGTTCCGGATCCTGAGGATGAATTCTCGAGTAAAGTGACCGATTCGTCGTTTCGATGCGTAACAAATACCGGTGGGCTCCGGCTTCAAACCAACGATGGTAAACCTCGTCGGATTGTTCTCCAACCGACAAGGTAATCCCAAGTTGTCCGTTGCTTATTTGTTTTATTTGAGTGATTAAATTGGATATCCTGTCGGCAAATGCAGGAGAACTGTTTTCACCTGATTGCAAAACCACGGAGCCATAATTGCTCTCATATGCAAAACGGGCAGCCTCAATGATTTGGCTATCGGTTAGATGATATCTTCTGACAGAGTGGTTTGACTTTCGGATACCACAGTAATAGCAATCCTTATCACAAACGTTTGAGAATTCTATAAGTCCCCTGAAAAAAACCTTTTTTCCAACAAACTTTTCTTTGACTGCCTCACTTGCATCAAATAGAAGTTGCATCTCCTCGCCATCACATTGCAACAGCCTTTCCAGATCAGAGTGCGAAAAGGAAGAGTACATTAACATTTCAGATATATTGCTCATTATTAAGGATTAACAATGCATTACAATTTCAAATGTCATTTTTCTCTACCACCAACCCGAAAATACTTGCATTTTATATTTCCTGCAATACAACTATTTACCAAATAGACTGCAAGCCTTTAGTCCTGAAATTTAAGTCCTTGGAACTTTTATTCGATAACTGGTTGACACCTTCCCCTTGGTGATATCAGATAACTTCCCCTTCAGTACCCTTTTTTTGAGGGGTGAACAGTAGTCTACAAACATGATTCCGTCGAGGTGGTCGTATTCATGTTGAATAACACGCGCTGCAAATCCTGAAAAAACTTCATCGTGTTCCTGCAAATTAACGTCTAGAAACGTCATCCGGATGGTGTTAAAACGGAGCACATCTTCACGTAAACCAGGAATACTCAGGCAACCCTCCTCCATCAGCACCTTCTCTCCAACTTTTTCAATAATATGCGGATTGATAAATGCTTTTCTGAAATCTTTCATCAAAGGTTCCTCGTCACCCAATGGTGAGAGATCAACCACAAAAATGCGGGAATCAAGACCAATCTGTGGAGCCGCAAGTCCTACCCCTTCGGCATTGTGCATGGTCTCAAACATGTCTTCGACCAGTTTCTCAAGTCCTTCAAAACTTTGGTCAATATCGGTAGTTATCTTTCGAAGTACGGGATCGCCGTACACAGTAATGGGATAAATCATGCTTATTACTTTAAAAATTTCTGTCCTTCTAGATACGATTGTAAGATAATTGTTGCACTAACACCGTCAATTGTCGCTTTGTTCTGTCTCCCCTTCTTTTTTACCCCGGCATCGATCATTGTCTGGAACGCCATTTTCGACGAAAATCGTTCATCCACCTGCTGAACAGGCATCTCCGGGTAGGTCTGGCAGAATTTTTTTAGGAAAGGATTGATATAACGGATCGCTTCAGAAGGTTGATTGTTTAACTGTTTGGGATAACCAACCAGCACCAGCTCAACCGCCTCACGGGCAAAATAGTCGGCCAAAAAACTCCAGATCTCTTCCGAAGAAACAGTTGTTAGTCTTGTTGCGATCATCTTTAACGGATCAGTCACGGCTAATCCTACCCGTTTGTTCCCGTAATCGATGGATAGAATCCTTCCCATCCTCATTTAATTATTGTGAAGTGCAAAGATAATTGATTTTTATTCTATAAATTTGTTGGGATACTACATTAATATCTAACTCAATAACAATGGCAATTCCAACTTCCAGAACGAGCGAAAAAGGTGAAATCAGCCTTGATGAATCTAAATGTAACGGTTGCGGTTTATGTGCCGAAGTTTGCAAAGATTTCAACTTCCGGATTTTAAAAGGCAAGGCCACGCTAATTCCGGATCCTTTGTTTGGCTGTCTTGCCTGTGGGCATTGTATGGCGATATGTCAGAAAGGTGCAATTGAAATTCATGGACGCACATTATCGCCCGATGATTTGTTTATATTGCCCAACAGAGAAGCTGTCGCCAGTTATGACCAGGTACAGAACTTGCTGAAATCACGCAGAAGCATACGGGAATTTAAGGATAAGCCTGTGGAAAAAGAGATTGTAGAAAAGATTATCAATGCCTCCATGACTGCACCCATGGGAATTCCCCCATCCGATGTACATCTTCTGGTGCTCGGATCAAAAGAGAAAGTTCGTACTTTTTCGGAAGATTTCTGTGACCTGCTCGAAAGTATGAAATGGTTTGTTTCCAATTGGTTTATTACCCTGATGCGCCCTTTCTGGGGGAAAACAAATGACGAAATGTTCCGAACATTTATCAAACCCATTTTTCAGATCTATGTGGGCAGTATGAATAAGGGAATTGATCTCGTCACCTATGATGCGCCTCTGGCCATCTATTTCTATGGTTCTCCTTACACCGATCCTGCTGATCCACTGATTGCAGCGACCTATGCGATGATTGCCGGAGAATCGCTCGGGTTGGGAACCTGTATGATTGGCGGGATTCATCCGTTCATTCAGTACGGGAAAAAAGCGAAGATATTCAGGGAGAAGAACGGAATAAAATTTAAGAGCAGGGAGGGGTTGTTTGTCCTGTTCGGCTATCCAAAGGTAAAGTACATGAAGGGGATCCAAAGGTCATTCGCCTCTGTCGAGTTCAGGGATTAGCTACATCACACAATCTGCCGGATAGTGACATCCAAATCGGTATCAATATTAACCAGACTGGTTTGAATATTATTAATAGATTTGCTTAAGAATTCGAAAAGCAATTTGAACATAAATTCATCTATAATAATGATCAGCATTAAAAATATTCAAACCGAGATTGACGCCAGTTTTCTTTATAAAATATTAGGCGATCATGAAGAGGAACCCAATATCGCAAATGTATTTTACAAGATGTCTGAAATTGAGCACGGGCATGCGATTGTCTTCATGCAGAAAAATAACATGGATACCTCAAAAATGCCACCACCATCCCTTAGAGCAAGAATACTCCATGCAATTGGTAAGATCCTGGGTTACGACTATATTTTAGGGGTCCTTTTGGATACGGAAAGAAGCATTTCGACATCGATCATCAGTTCCAGAAAAAATAATAATATATCCGGCTCAATATCAGATACGGCACATGTTACAATACTTAAAAACATATTAAGTAACCAACCCAATGTTTCAGGTTCAAACCTGGCGAGATTTGAGAAACGGCACCGCTCTATAGGCGGAAACGCTCTGAGAGCCGCAGTATTAGGTGGGAATGACGGGCTGGTTTCCAATTTTAGTCTCGTCATGGGTATTGCAGGTGCGACCAGTGGACAAAATACGGTACTTCTTACGGGCCTGGCAGGTTTATTGGCCGGAGCCCTATCAATGGCCTTAGGGGAATGGATTTCGGTAAAAAGCTCTAAAGAACTTTTTGAAAATCAGATGCAACTCGAGCTGGAAGAATTGGAGAATAATCCTGACGGAGAGGAGCTTGAATTAGCGCTGATCTATCAGTCCAAAGGGATACCTGAGGTGCAGGCCCAAGCGATGGCGAAAGAGATTATCGCAAATAAGGATCTGGCCCATGAGGTTTTAATAAAAGAGGAGTTGGGAATCAATAAGGAGGATTTACAAGGATCGGAAATAGAAGCTGCAGTAACTTCTTTTATATTATTTGCGGTTGGCGCCATTATACCAGTCATCCCATTCATCTTTATTGGTGGGATGCAAGCCGTAATTATCAGCACTATTTTAAGTGGATTTGGATTATTTCTGATTGGGGCGTCGATAACCCTGTTCACAGGAAAAAGTATCTGGCTTTCGGGATTCAGACAAGTGCTGTTTGGACTTATCGCCGCTGCAATTACATTTGGAATTGGTAAGATGATTGGTGTATCTGTGTTGGGATAAGAAGAAAATATTGAAATAATTATGGAATTACTTGAAGGATATCTAAAAATTGCACTCAGTAGTTCAGCTGTATATCTGTTTATAATCATCGCTATCCGGCTGTTTGGGAAAAAGGAACTGGCCCAGCTCTCGATTATTGACCTGGTTTTTATCCTGCTCATCAGCAACGCAGTTCAAAATGCGATGGTCGGGTCCGACTCCTCTTTAACGGGAGGATTGGTAGCTGCATCTACCCTTTTTCTAATCAATTTTTTATTCAAATACCTTCTTTACCGTTTTCCAAAATTGGGAAGTGTGGTTCAGGGAACTGAATTAATGTTGATTTATAAAGGACAGATGAATAGAAACAATATGGTCAAGGCACGCATTTCACACGAAGAGTTATTGGAAGCTGTAAGAGAGCATGGGGTCGCCGAAATCCGGGAAGTTGACCTGGCCGTACTCGAAATAGACGGCAACATCAGCATTATTTCGAACGAGTATAAACATCGGACTACCAAAAAGAGAAAGGGTAAGAATAAGGTGATGAAGAATCAATAGGTGATTTCCGGTCTGTATTATGAAATATATCTGATCTTTTTTAGTTCCCCTCTCGTAAAGGGGGTAGAGGAGGTCCGGAAATACAAAATGAACCCTTATTGATTACATCAGTATATTTTTAATATTACTGACTCTTCCGCCATTAACCAAATCTTTTCAAAAGATTATATAGATAAATTCTGACCGATTTTAAAGACTGATTAGCATTTTTTCCCGAATATGAATACTTTTATCCAATTAAAATCATAGTATATGTTATTGTTGGTTGATCATGTCAACCCAAAATAGTCCTGCTCCGGAACCATACATTTTGTAACTTATAATTACTAATAAAAATCAATAAAAATGAGTAAAATAGGAATGACATTGGTGATGAGTACCTGTTTGCTTTCATTCATTACCATCGGTTGGAAGGCCAATTCATTGTTGGATGTTAGGGGATTAAAGTGTCAGTCAATCAGTAATCCGGTTGGCATCGGTATTGATCATCCCGTATTTAGCTGGATTACCGGAAGCAGGGAAAAGGGGCAAAAACAAACAGCGTATCAGATTATTGTTGCTGATAATGAGCAGGATATTAACCAAAACAGAGGAAATGTCTGGGATTCAGGCAAGGTAGATTCCGGTCAGTCAAATGCCGTTTCGTACAGTGGAAGTTCGTTGCAAAGCGATCATAACTATTTCTGGAAAGTAAAAATATGGGATAATCAGGGCAATCCGGGAGAATTTACCAACGCGGCAACATTTCTAACCTCAATCATTGATCCAAATTTATGGAGTGCAAGGTGGATTGGGGAAGGATCAGGTACGGACCCGCAAAATATTCAAAAATTTTATGACAAACCGGTTAAAGGTGATTCAGGAAAGTATCAGGAGAATTCATTGTTATTGCGTAAGAAATGCCAGATTTCAAAACCGGTTACGAAAGCCATCCTCCATATTTGCGGTCTTGGGCTTTACGAATTGACCATCAATGGTGAGGTAATCGGGACGAAAGTTTTAAATCCGGCAAAAACGAATTACAATAAAATCGTTTTATACGATACTTATGAGGTTACCAAATTTCTTAAAGGCGGGGAAAATGTTTTGGGTGTAATGCTGGGTAATGGTTGGTTCAACCCCATTCCCAAGTGGTGGAGCTGGCGGATGCAATGGTTTGGTGAAAAACGGGCAATGGTTCAAATGCATGTGATTTATGGAGATGGAAGCAGCGAGATCATAACCACCGATAATTCGTGGAAAATTGCTGAAGGACCGGTTCGTAAACACTGTATCTACGATGGGGAAATATATGATGCGAACAAAGAAACTAAGGGGTGGAACAAACCTGGCTTTGATG
This sequence comes from Prolixibacteraceae bacterium, assembly GCA_963675995.2. Lineage (GTDB taxonomy): Bacteria > Bacteroidota > Bacteroidia > Bacteroidales > Prolixibacteraceae > JAAFHB01. The sequence goes on from CAXXIY010000002.1 coordinate 345,847, forward strand.
ATTCGACCTGGGCCGGTGCAAAAACAGTAAACCCTCCAAATGGGAAATTAACTGCTCAGATTATGCCGGCTATTGAACGTATCGGGAAATTTAAGCCCGTTGTTGTAACCTACCCCGAAAGTAATGTTTCGCTTGTGGATTTCGGACAGAATTTTTCAGGCTGGGTTCATATCCGACTGAAAGGTGCAAAAGGGGATAGTATCCATATTAGATATGCAGAAGATATAAAAAACGGAAAACTTGATCCAACAACTAATCATTGGGCTTTGGTAAAAGATACCTATATCGCCAAAGGGGGAACCCAAGAGCATTATGAACCTCGTTTTACTTATCATGGCTTCCAGTATGTTGAAATAAGTGGTTTAAAATACAAACTGTTACCTTCAGATATTGAAGGTATTGTCATTCACTCGTCGGTGGAACCATCGGGGACTTTTGAATGCAGCAATGAACAGATTAACAAGATTCATAAGGCGGTAGTTTGGTCGCAACGTGCCAATCTGATGGGATACCCGACGGATTGCCCCCAACGCGAAGAGCGGCTTGGATGGATGGGAGATGCACATGTTACAGCCGAAGAAGCTATTTATAATTTTGAAATGAACCTTTTTTATTGTAAATGGCTGAACGATATCAAGGTAAACCAGGAACCCGGCGGAGATATTCCATTTATTGCGCCCCGTCCAATTTCAGAAGGTCCGGCAGTTGCATGGAGCAGTGGCTTTCACCTGATTGTCTGGTACCATCATTTGTATTACGGAGATGTAAAAATTCTGTCGGACAATTTTGAATCAATGAAAAAATATGTCAATTTCCTCTCAACTTTGGCAGATGATTATATTCTCCCAACTGACAAATATGGTGATTGGGTTGCGCTAAGTGCCGGGTGGAAGAGAGGTTTGCCGTTGTCGACATCGACAGGTTATTATTACTATATCACGACAATTTTAGCCAAAACATCCCGGATTCTTGGATTTATGAACGATGCGAAATCCTATGAAGAACTTGCCGAAAATATCAGACTTGCTTACAATAAACGTTTTTATAACGCCGGAACAAAAAACTACGACGATGGCAGTCAGTTTGCCAATTCGTTTGCCTTATTTCTGAAATTAGTTCCTGAAAATGAAAAGAAGGGGGTGCTTGATCAACTGATTAATGATATTGTAAAAACCAATAACGGGCACCTTACAACAGGGATTCTTGGTACGAAATATATGATGGAATTATTATCCGAAGCAGGCCGAAGTGACATTGCCTGGCTACTTGCCACTCAAACCAGTTATCCTGGTTGGATAGATATGTTAGGAAACCACAACACCTTTTCGGAACACTGGATAGAAAAGGGGATGAATTCACATAATCATGTTATGTTTGGTAGCATAGATTCGTGGTTTTACAAGACTTTGGGGGGTATTCAGGTTGACGAAACAGCTCCCGGATTCAGGAATATCATCATCAAACCTTACATGCCTGCTGGTCTGACATGGGTTAAAGCCTCGACTAAAACGGTAAGAGGATTAGTCAGATCAGAATGGACGAAAAATCAGCAAAATTATAGTCTGAATGTTGAGGTGCCCGTTGGATCAAATGCAACAGTGTATGTATTGGCAAACAGCCCCGATCTGATTAAGGAAGGTGGTTTACCGGTTAATAAAGTCAAAAACGCAACTTTTTTAAGGATGGAAGACAACTATGCCGTTTTTCAAATTGGATCGGGTACCTATCGTTTTGCTTCGGATTATACTGAATAAGTAGCCGGTGCAGTAAAAGAGTTGATTCAGTAAGGGAAAGTGAAATATTTCGGGCTTTCGGAAGCCGGAGTGCAGATAATAGTACAACCGGTTACTGCATTGTAGAGCAATTACCCCTTGTGGTGGCGTGAACCGGAAGAGGAAATTACTCCAACACCCTTTCGATCTTCTTTTTGGTGAATTTGGTGATTTAGTGGCATTTTTTATTTTGGATTTTAAGAAGGCGGTAAATAATGGATATGGGTCATTGTTTCGTTCTTATGGCTTAGATCGGTGTTTAAATCGAATGATTGCTACATCCCCCTCGTTTGCAACGAGGGGGATGCGGTTAATCGTTTTTAACGATATTTCAACAAATGTATTTTGAAATTGATAAAGGATTTATCTGAGTTACAAACTCAGAACAACTAACCCCTCGTTGCAAACGAGGGGTATCCCAGTTACCAACGAGGATTACCACCACCATCAAAACCAACTGACACATCCCCCTCGTTTGCAACGAGGGGGTAGCGGCCAATCGTTTGTAAGGATACTATAGCATCAACACCATCAAAATAACTATAAAAATCTGATTTTATGTCTTCTGAAGACTATTCAATAGAAGATCAGAATGCCGTTTATTTTTTGACTTTTACCATAACGGATTGGGTAGATATTTTTACCCGAAGTTGTTACCGAATGATCATTGTTGACTCGTTAAACTATTGCATATCAAATAAGGGTCTTAACATCTTTTCGTGGTGTTTGATGTCAAATCACCTTAATTTAATTGCAAGGGCAAATGAGGGTTTTCGGTTGAGCGATATAATCCGGGATTTCAAGAAATTTACAGCAAAACGGATAATTGAAATGATCAACGACGGTCCCGAAAGCCGCAAGGAATGGTTGCTTTATCGGTTCGCCTTTGCCGGAAAATTTGATCATCGCATTAAAAACTATAAGGTATGGCAGGATACAAGTCATCCAATCCTGTTGGATAGTAATTATTTAATCGATCAAAAGATCAACTATATCCATCAGAATCCGGTAAGGGCATTAATCGTACAAAATGATATTGACTATATTTTTAGCTCGGCTACCGATTTTGCAGGAATAAAAGGGTTGGTGAATATTGAAAAAGCGACATGAAGCTTTCACTGCTCCCCCTCGTTTGCTACGAGGGGGAAATGGTTACTCGTTTTTAACGATATTTCAACAAATACATTTCGAAGACGATACAGGATTTATCTGAGTTGCAAACTCCGGACAACTACCCCCTCGTTGCAAACGAGGGGGATCCCAGCAAACGAGGGGTATTCCTGATTTCCTGCAACACGTTTTGCCTTGTGGCTTTTATAAAATCAGTTATTTCGGGATACTGGCCCTTTGCAACCTGGGATCGAAAATGGGAACATGCTTTGGTTTAATTGCAAAATGCAGCTACTTGCCTGAACTGGAAGGGCTCAACGCAATGGAAGTATTGCAAATTGTTACAGGAAAAGACCTTTGTAATTGCCCCGTTTGTAAAATTGGTAAGAGGAAAACCATACTTGCACTCCGGCCAGTCTGTTTATTAAAACCCGGATAACAAAATACGAAAATCGTTCTTTATCCTGCTGAAATCCTTCAAACTGGCTTTCAAAATACCGGAACGGGAAAAGTATGCCCATTTATAAACAAAACAAGCTTAACAAACCGTTACCCCCTCGTTTGCAACGTGGGGGAAATAGTTAATCGTTTTTAACGATATTTCAGCAAATACATTTCGAAGACGATATAAGATTTATCTGAGTTACAAACTCAGGACAACTTACCCCTCGTTGCAAACGAGGGGGATCGCCAGGGCAGGAACTCTATTTGGGCTTTATTATGGAACTTGAGAACCTGCATGTTTATGCTAAGGGAAACGCACAATGGGTACAACCCAGAGGCGGTAAACCGATGAATCATGCAGGGGCAGACTAACCCGTAGTAGTGAGAAAGTTCCTGTAATGGGAATGGAGCAAAGGGGTTAGCTGATAGGAAATGCAATTTGCTAACTTTAACAAGGTTGAGCTTTATATTGTATGACCTATTAGAAGAGCCGTGTGATGGGAGACTATCAAGCACGGTTCTGTGAGAGGCTGAAGGGGAAGTTCCTTCGGCCTACTCGGTGCTTCCTACGTTGTGTGCAACCCATGAAAACCGCTCCGACAAAAGATTACAGTATGATTGAAGGACAAAAACAAATATACCACCGCTTCTGCTTCGTTGATAGGTAAATCAATAGAGACTACTCTTGACGACTAGATGCGATGGTGATATTTGAAAATTAAAATTGATACCTTTTAAAAACAGTTGTCGATGTATGTCCCCCAAATCCAAATGTATTATTAAGAGCAACTAAAATCTCTTTTTCACAGGCCTTATGAGGGGTTAAGTTTAATTGTGAATTTATTTCAGGATCGGTTTCATTTAAATTAATTGTTGGAGGTATAATATTGTGTACAATTGACTTAACACAAACAATGGACTCTATAGCTCCGGCTGCTCCCAATAAATGACCTGTCATAGATTTTGTTGCACTGATCTGGATTTTACTTAATGATTGACTAAATACTTTTTCTATTGCCTTACACTCGCTTATGTCGCCCACAGATGTGGATGTAGCGTGCGCATTAATGTAAGAAACATCATCAGGTGCTAATCCTGCATCTGTTAAAGCACCCTCCATGGCTAATACAGCACCTAAACCTTCAGGATGAGTTGCTGCAACATGGTATGCATCCGAAGCGGCACCATACCCGGCTAATTCGCAATATATTCTGGCTCCTCTTTTTAAGGCATGTTCAAGTTCCTCTATCATAAGGACACCAGCACCTTCACCGGCAACAAAACCATCGCGTGTTGTATCGAACGGGCGAGATGCCGTTTCAGGCGAATTATTTAATGTTGATAATGCTTTCATTGCATTAAAACCACCTATTGCTGCCTGTGTAATAGTGGCTTCAGACCCACCAGCAATAATAACATTGGCACGCCCCAATCTAATAAGGTCTAAAGCATTAGCGATTGCATTATTCGATGAAGCGCAAGCAGATGTAATAGCATAACTGATGCCATGAAATCCATACCGGATTGATATTTGTCCAGTTGCAATATTAGATATCATTTTTGTTATAAAAAAAGGACTGAATCTTGGATTTCTGTTATTCGTTCCAAAGTTTAATATTTCTTCTTCGAATGTTAATATTCCGCCAATTCCAGTTGCCATAATGACACCTACTTTGTTTAGGTCACATGAATTAAGGTCTAACCCGGAATCTTTCATACATTCGTCTGTTGCTGCTAAAGCGTATTGAGTGTATAAGTCAATCTTTCTGATTTCTTGCTTTTCAATATATTGAAAGGGGTCGAAGCCTTTTATTTCGCATGCAAACTTGGTTTTATGATATGATGTATCAAATTTTGTTATTGTAGCGGCTCCACTCTTTCCGTTTACTAAGTTTTTCCAAAAATCGCCAACATTATTGCCAATAGGAGTTATTGCTCCTATGCCTGTTATTACTGCTCTTTTCATATTAATTTAGTTTGTAATTATATTTACTAATAAGTAAGTGTGTATTGTAAAATTTTTTAAGGTTTCAAATCGTCAAGAATTAACTGATAGAAACTCTTATAATCAATTTTATCAATTATTCCTGATAGCTGTAGACTGGCAACTAAACTCGAAAATATAGATAAAGCCTTGCTTTGAGGGTCATCATTAAAAGCAAATACATTTTTGGTTCTACCTTTATCAAGAAGGTCTGTGAGCCACTTTAGAATTATTTCAATCATGCGTTTAAGCTCAGCTTTTGTAGTTTCACTTAATGTGTTATAATCTGGACTTAAGGAACCAACCAAACATTTCTTTTGCTCACGGTGACTTTTAATGTAAATCTTAATAAATGTTTCGATTTGTTGCCATTCATCAAATTTACGACTGTGCATGTTGTCAATCATCTCATCAAACCGTTGGATATTTGTTTTTACAACACTTGTTCCTAAATTTTCTTTTGAAGGGAAATAATAATGGACAGCTGCATTTTTTATTCCCAATTCGGATGAAATATCTTGATAACTAAAGGCATTATAACCTTTGGTGCGAATAAGATTTTCTCCTAATTCTAATATCTTTTCTCTGGTTACAGACATTTTTTCTTTTTTTTAATCGAGGCAAATATACTTACTAATAAGTAAAATTCAAAATATTTTTTTATTAAGGTCATCAGATAGATTTTATGTAAGTTTGAAGAAGGAAAAAGGGCAGCACACAACAAAAACTATATGTCAATTGCCGTTTCCGTGCTGACAGCAGGCTGCGTAGCCCGCAACAACGACGGTGCGGCTCGACAGACAAACGACCAAAGGGAGTTCAGCGAAGCTAAAGCAACCCGCAGTCGGCAACTGCATATAGTCTCCACTCCCCCTCGTTTGCAACGTGGGGGTAACGATTTGTCGTTTTTAACGATATTTCAGCAAATACATTTCGAAGACGATACAGGATTTATCTGAGTTGCAAACTCCGGACAACTACCCCCTCGTTGCAAACGAGGGGGATCACAGTGTGATGTCACCAAACTGAAAGTGGGTGATCTGGCTGCTGTTGGTTGTTTGGTGGATTTGTGCCGGGAATACGATAGTTGCAGGCACGATCTTGAACAATACTGTTTAACCGGATTTACCGGAACTTACAACGGGCATGACAAACATCTGGGTGGTCATACTTTTGGTGGTTATTCTGAAAAGGTGGTGGTCGATGAACATTTTGTTCTGAAGGTGCCATCAAATCTGGATCTTGCAGCGGTTGCTCCTTTACTTTGTGCAGGAGTTACCACATGGTCGCCGTTGCGTCACTGGAAAGTTGGCAAAGGGAGTAAGGTAGCGGTTGTAGGCTTAGGCGGATTAGGGCATATGGCCATTAAACTGGCCAAAGGTTTGGGTGCGGAAGTTACACTCTTTTCAAGAACACCCGACAAGAAACAGGATGCGCTTGATCTTGGCGCCGACGAGGTAATTATCTCAACCGACAATAATCAAATGAAGGCGGTTAAAGGAAAATTTGATTTGATTATTGATACCGTTCCATATGGTCACAATGTAAATCCGTATATTTCCACTTTAAATATTAGTGGCACTTTGGTATTGGTCGGTTATTTAGGTGGACTGGAGCTATTTTTAAATACTGTTCCAATGATTATAGGTCGGAAATCGGTAGCAGGTTCGGTAATTGGTGGCATTGCAGAGACTCAGGAATTGCTTGATTTCTGCGGCGAACACAATATTGTATCTGAAATTGAAATCATCAAAATGGATGAAATTAATGCAGCATACGAACGCATGCTGAAAAGCGATGTCCGCTATCGTTTTGTAATTGACATGGCGAGTTTGAAAAAATAGAACGATTAAAGCATTACAATAAAATAACCCTGGCATTTACGGCAGGGTTATTATTAATGACTTTTTTAAAACATGAATTATTTATTCGTTCTCACCAATTTCTTTTGTCATCAACGGTACGCTATGTATACTTAATACACCATTTCCATCTGTTTCATTGATGGCAAAGTTCATCCACACTTTTTGGCTTTTCCATTTGTAAACATAGTGAGCATTTTTGATTCCGTCTCCAAAAGTCTCCTGAAGGGTACTAAGTACGCCATTTGTGTTATTCCAACCCTTTGTTTCGAGTTCAATTGTTGTTAATAATTTCTTGTAGAAGGTGAGATAAACCGTTTCAAACTTAAACTTATCGAGTCGTAATTCAACCTGAGTCGCCTTATAGACCGAGTTCTCGCTATCCTCCATTTTTAACCCTTTGAAGGCACTGAAAGGAGTTTCCAGTTTTATATTAAGGATACCATATTGTTCATCAAGTGATTTCAGACCAGTCTCTTGATTAACCCGATTCTGACCAACCAATAAAATTGGAATAAGTATTCCAGATAAAATAATTAGCGTTTTGTAAAATTTGTTCATTTTAATAATTGAATTAAGATTAATACGCAATAACTAAGAACAATTAAATTTCGCTTCCAACCACAGGATTGTAAAATGTCAAAAATAGTAATATTACCCATGTATATAGTCATTTGCCAGAGTCGAAAGGAAAAATGGTACTGTGAATTTTGTTAATCTCAGTATAGATGATTTTGCCAATTATTGGTAGCTTTGAAGAAATTAAGTGAATTATAAATTCACTCAATGATTTGAAATCAATCTAAGCAGTACTATCTTAAGCCTGCTAATAATTTTTATCATTCTAAATATGAGTACAATAATTGAAAATCTCCGTAAGGAATTGATTACAAACAGTAGTGAAGCGGTTCGGAAAAGTAGTCAGCATTTTTTTAAAGAGGAAGTTCTGTGTTATGGGATTAAGAGTGCCAAAGTAGTAGAAATTGGGAAAGTCTATTATAAAAAGATTTCGGGAGCTACGAAACCCGAAATCTTTGGTTATTGCGATAGTTTATGGCAATCGGGTTACATCGAAGAGTCATTCATTGCCTGTAACTGGTCATATAATGTCCACAAATATTTTGAACCCGCAGATATCAAGGTGTTTGAAAAATGGGTTGATGGTTTTGTGAATAACTGGGCTTCTTGCGATACCCTTTGCAATCATACAGTAGGGGAGTTTGTTGAAATGTATCCTGAATTTCTTAAGGAATTAATAAGATGGACACAATCTCCCAATCGCTGGATGCGTCGTGCTGCAGCAGTTTCGCTAATTGTTCCGGCACGACATGGGAAATTTTTAAATGAGATTTTTGAGATCGCAGACCTTTTGTTGATGGATCGGGACGATATGGTTCAAAAGGGTTATGGGTGGATGCTGAAAGTAGCCAGTCAAATGCATCAAACCGAGGTGTTTGATTATGTCTTTTCAAAGAGGGCAGTAATGCCAAGGACTGCACTTAGATATGCAATAGAGAAGATGCCTTCAGAATTAAAAACCAAAGCGATGGGGAAATAGAAAAGATTCAGCTTTAAGTCATATTCCATTAAATGGCTTATTCTGTCGTTTCCAATCCCCAAGAATAGTCAGCAGTCCATTAATCTGATTCTCAGTATGCGCTGCTGAAGCGGTAATCCTTACAATGTACTGAACTGTCTTTACAGGGTAAGTCACAAATGGTGCAACAATAAGGTGAGTTTTGAGAAAATCAGATAAACTGGAGGCATCCGCTTGATTATTAAATAAAATCGGGATAATTGGGGCGCAACTTTGGGTTGTTTGAAATCCCAGTTCACTGATTCCTTCCCTGATTCTTCCGGCGTTTGAAATTGCATGATCTCTAAGTTCCTTCTGTTCTATGACCAGTTTAATTGCCATAATGGCTGCTGAAACAAGGGGTGGTGGCAGAGAGGTTGAAGCCCCGTAAACGGGTGACTTTTCCCTGATTTTTTTTGTCAGCGCTTTACTCCCCGAGATAAATCCCCCATAAACTCCAATTGCTTTACTCATTGTCTCGGTCTGGAAAATCCGGGTTGCATCTCCAAGGCCGAAAAATTCGGGTGTTCCTCTGCCGTTTTCTCCCAAAACTCCCGTTGCATGAGCATCATCTACGATCAATAAACCATTATTATTTTCAACTACCTGATAAATGGTATCCAGAGGTGCAATCTCACCTGTAAGTGCAAATATTCCGTCGGTGATGACCAGGGGATTGGTTGACTTGCTTTTATGGATTTTATATTCCAGATCAACTGCATTACAATGTTCATAAAAACAGACCTCCTTCAGATTGGAAGGGATCCCATCGAGTATACTGGAGTGCGCCGACTGATCGACAAACAGGGCGTCGTATTCTCCCTTTAGCAGATGAAGTATAATTTTATTTCCCAGGTAACCTGAGGCAAATACCACCGCATCTTCGCGTTGTTTGAACCCGGCTATGAGTCGCTCCAGTTCAAGATGTATATCCGAGGTTCCAGTAGTCTGTCTGGAGGCAGAAAAATTTATTCCATATTTTTGGGTTCCCTGAATGGCAGCTTCCACAATGGCCGGGTGATTAGCAAGACCAAGATAATTATTACCTGCAAAACACGAATATTTAAGACCTTCGGACCAGATATAATTTCCGATGCCGCTTTCCAATACCATCATTGTAGATTGTTTTATATTAATTGACTTAATATCAATACACCCAGTAATCCCAATATGCCGATAAGCGTCTCCATTACACTCCATACCATAAAGGTCTGCTTGACAGTGGTATTAAAGTACTCCTTAAACATCCAGAATCCCGTATCATTAAAATGGGAGAACATCAGACTTCCTGCGCCCGTAGCAATCACCATCAATTCACGTGATATAGCGGTTCCTTCAACCAATGGTAAGGTTAATCCGGCAGCAGTAATACATGATACAGTAGCTGAGCCGATTGCAAAGCGGATCAAAGTTGCGACACACCAGGTTAAGACCAATGGAGACATATTGAAACCACCTACGATCTGCTTAATGTAATCGGCAGTTCCACTGTCGATTAACACCTGTTTAAAAGCGCCGCCTGAAGCTATGATAAGGAGGATCATCGAGATAGCAGCAGTGGCAGCAGATAAGCTTTTCATCAGGTCAGCCATCTTCCGCTTCTGCCTTATTCCCAGGAGATAAACTCCAATAAAAACGGCAATAAAGAGGGCAATTGACGGATCGCTGATGAACTTCAATAGTTTAATATTGCCATTTCCGGCAGGCAAGGCCATCTGGATGACCGCACCTGATAACATCAGAACGATCGGGCTTAATGCAGTGATCAGACTGGCAGCAAGGGATGGTAACTCTGCCTTCGTAAATTCGCGGGCTGCAAAGAGTTCTTTTGGAGGCTGGAGGTTCCATTTGGAGTAGAATCTTGATAACAAAGGGCCAGCGATAATGATGCTGGGCATTGCAACCATCAATCCATAAAGCAATGTCAGGTTGGGATCAGCATGAAAAATAAAGGCGATGGATGTTGGTGCCGGGTGAGGCGGTAGAAATCCGTGTGTTACCGAAAGTGCGGCAAGCAATGGAAGTCCAAGATAAATTAACGGTAATTTAGTAGTGTGGGCCAGGGCATAAATTAGTGGCATCAAAACCAGAAAACCAGCATTGTAGATCATTGGCAGTCCAACCAGAAAACCGGTTATCATGATCGCGATCTGAATCTTGCCCAGACCGAAAAGATCCACCAGTTTATTGGTAATCTGAAAGGCTGCACCACTTTCTTCGAGTAGTTTCCCTAACATTGCCCCAAAAATAATAATCAGTGCGAGACTGCCCATTGTACTGCCAAGACCGGAAGTGATCGATTGCAGGATGGTCAACGCATCCATATTGTTGAGTAAACCTACAGCAAATGAAGTGATTAAAAGCGATAGAAATGCGTTGATTTTGTAAATGGATATCAGGAAAAAGAGAAGGATGATTCCTGCAAATATAATAATCAGCGGCATATCTGGTCGATTAATTAATAGAACTTCCTGAATCCAATGATTTCTCTTACCTCGTTAAGGGTTTTGGAAGCTGATGCGCGCGCTTTTTCGGCGCCCTCTTTTGCAACTCTCGACAAATAGAGATTATCCTGAGAGATTTCCTCAATTCGGTGTCGGATTGGAGTTGTAAAATGGATGATATCTTCGGCCAACTGCTTCTTCAGATCACCGTAACGGATAGTGCAGTCATTATAGGCTGCATCGAAATGAGAAACAACATCGGGTGCTGATACCGTTTCCATCAGGGTGAACAAATTTTGAATTACATCCGGCTTTTTTTGGTTCATCTCAGTTGGCCCCTGATCGGTGACCGCTTTCATCACCTTTTTACGAATGCTGGCGGGTGATTCGGCCAACGAAATGGCATTCCCTTCTGATTTTCCCATCTTTCCTGAGCCGTCAAGGCCGGGAATCTTCACCATATCTTTTCCCTCGAATGTATAACCTCTTGGTATTGGGAAAGTCTCGACATTATACATCCGATTGAAACGGCGGGCAAAGGTTCGGGCCATCTCTAAATTTTGCTCCTGGTCTTTTCCGACAGGAACGAGATTCGCCTTATGAATGATTATATCGGCGGCCATCAGTACTGGATAGGTTAACAAACCTGCATTGATATTTTCGGGTTGCTGTCGAGCTTTTTCTTAAAGGAGGTGGTTCGCTCCAGCTCACCAAGGTAGGCATTCATATTTAGAAGCAGGTATAACTCAGGTATCTCAGGGACATCACTCTGAATATAGATGGTTGCCTTTTCGGGATCGATACCGCATGCCAGGTATTCCGCCAAAACCTGTTTGACGTTATTGTGAAGGTCGTGTGGAGTAGGATGCGTTGTAAGCGAGTGATAATCTGCGATAAAGAAAAATGTCTGATGCTCGTACTGCATCTCAATAAAATTTTTTACAGCTCCAAAATAATTTCCCAGGTGCAGGTTTCCGGTTGAACGAATTCCACTTAATACTATCGGCATTTGTTTTACTTTAAATTTTAAGTTGCAAAAATATAAAAACCATGCAAATAGCACCTATTAATCTTCCAATCCTGCAATCTCGTAGTTTTCCTGACGAATCAATGGTTCCCCCTTAAATCGGAGCAGTAACTGGGCAATGGCGAAGGTGTCTTTTTCGCAATAACGTGCAATTCTTTGTATATCAAAGTTCTTGTAGTAAATGTCGCCAACCTGGCTGCCGTCGATATCGTCTTTAGGGGTGGGAATTCCGAAGATCGCGCAGAGCAGTTCGAGTGAAGTATAATGTTTGTAGTCGCCAAATTTCCAAAGTTGCAGTGTATCGAGCATCACATCTTTAATCTCCCACGGTTTGGCGCCGGCAATATCCAAAACCGGGGGAAGTTGTAATCCATTAATTAATGTTCGACGTGCGATATATGGAAAGTCGAACTCCTGGCCATTATGAGCACAGAGTTTATGTGTAGGATTCGCCATAAATCCGGTAACCATTGCAGAAAACTCCTTCAAAATAGTTTTTTCATCCTCGCCAAAATAAGATTTCACCCTGTAGGCACGCTCATTTCCCTTGCGATAGATCTTACCAGCAGAGATGCAGACGATCTTTCCGAACTCGGCATAGATGGCAGCACGATTATAAAGTGTTTCGGCTGTTTCTCCCTCCTTACCGATCTGACCGGCCTTTTTTGCCCAAAGTTTCTGAATATTCTCCGGCGCGTCTGTCAAATCTTCGAACTGTGAAACAGTTTCAATATCAATAAATAAAACGTGTTCAGGCAAGAGTTTTTCTAGCATATCGGATCGATTTTAGGGGTTGTCGTGAAGGTGTTTCTTAATATATTGAGTAATAATATTGATGGCTACCTTATTTTCGCCCCCTTCAGGTACAATAATATCAGCATAACGTTTGGTGGGTTCGATAAATTGGAGGTGACTCGGTCTTACGGTATCCTCATATCGCTGAAGAACTTTAATCACATCGCGTCCCCTTTCAATAATATCGCGCCGGATCACCCTCGAAAGCCTGACATCAGCCTCACAGTCAACAAAAATCTTGATATCCATTAATTTACGCAACTCTTCGGGCTGAAGACAAAGTATCCCTTCGATGATTACTACCTTTTGTGGTTTTATAACTACCGTTTCATCGAACCGGGTACAGGTAAGATAGGAGTAGATTGGCTGATGGACGCTCTCTCCAATTTTTAATTTTTTAATATTGGATATAAGTAATTCAAATTCAATGCTATCCGGGTGGTCGAAATTGATTTTCTGACGTTGTTCAATCGGGAGATGACTGTTATCACGATAGTAGGCATCCTGCGGAATTACCGCAACATCCGCTTTGTTCAACCGTGCAATAATCTCGTTGACAACTGTGGTCTTTCCCGATCCAGTTCCTCCTGCAATTCCAATAATGAGCATATAATTAATGAGTTAATAGAATATCGATAAAAATTAAGAGTCTGTAAATGTTGAAATTTGTGGTGTTACTGGACACAAAAATACCCGCCTTACGAAACAGCAAAAACAGTAATCAAAATTAAGGAAATATTTTGTATTCCGGCTGTTGAATTAGATGGGACAATCTTTTTAATCCAACTTTGATGATAAAATATTAAATTTGTATAATTAAATAACAGTAATAATGATAAAACATGTCGTTCTTTTTAAACTCAAGGAGTTTGAAAATGAGGATTTGAAAGCAGTAGTAAGGAGCAAAATAGCCAAAGCCCTACTGTCGCTCGGAGAAAAGATTGAGGTCCTGAAACATATTGAAGTTGGTCAAAATCATGAGCTCAGCTCATCTTCGTATGATATCTGCCTGATTACCCTTTTTGAAAACCCAGATGACCTGGCAATTTACCAGGTTCATCCGGAACATCTAACGGTGGTTGAATTAATCAAGGCTAACACCGTTAACAAGGCAGCCGTCGATTTCGAATTTTAAATCTAAAATCTTTCAATGAATAATCTCTATCCTCTGAAATTCACCCCAATCTGTAAAGAGAAGATCTGGGGTGGTAATAAATTAAAAGAGTTGTTGAATAAGGAATATCCCGAATTACCCAATTGTGGCGAGTCGTGGGAGATTTCGGGTGTGCAGGATGAAGTTTCAGTTGTTTCGAACGGATTTCTCACCGGTAATAGCCTTGAAGAACTGATCGAAGTTTATATGGGTGATCTGGTCGGGGAAAAAGTTTATGAAAAATTTGGGACCGAATTTCCACTCCTGATCAAATTTATCGATGCCAACGACAATCTCTCTATTCAGGTACATCCAAATGATGAATTGTCGATGGAGCGGCACGATGCATTTGGCAAAACAGAGATGTGGTATGTGGTTCAGGCCGATCCCGGTTCAAGGCTGATCTCAGGATTTAACCGAAAGATTGATAAGGAGAGGTATCTGAATTACTTTAAGAACGGCCAGTTAGAAGAGATACTCAATTACGAATCGGTCAAAGCAGGAGATGTGTTCTTTATGCCTGCCGGCAGGGTGCATGCTATTGGTAAAGGGATCGTGGTTGCCGAAATACAACAGACCTCTGATGTTACTTACCGCATATATGATTTTAACCGTGTTGACGACCATGGTAATCCGCGCGAACTGCATACAGATCTGGCTGTTGATGCGATTGACTATAAATTTGAAACGAATTATCGGACAGATTATAAATCTGAAAATGATCAGTCGGTAAAGCTCGTTGATTGTCAGTATTTCACGACAAATATTCTTCAATTAGCAGGTTCCGTGGATCGTGATTTTGCCGATCTTGATACGTTTGTTATTTACATTTGCCTCGAAGGGACTTTCACCCTTTCCTGGGAGGATCAGGCGATAGGAGTCACAAAAGGCGATTCTGTTCTTATACCTGCCCAGATCAATAATTTTGCACTTTCCAATTCGAATGGAGGTGCTGCTAAACTACTTGAAGTTTATATCAAATAAAATGATCATTAAAAAGGCCGAATTTGTAATCAGCAATACCGACCCCGAAAAATGCCCCGTAACCGAAAAGCCGGAATTTGCATTTGTGGGAAGATCGAATGTTGGAAAATCATCATTGATTAATATGCTGACGGGATTTGGCGATCTGGCTAAAGTGTCAACTGCACCGGGGAAGACCCGGCTGATCAACCACTTTAACATCAATGATGAGTGGTTTCTTGTCGATTTACCAGGTTATGGTTATGCCAAGGTTGGTCGTGTTTCGCGGGCTCAATGGCTTTCGTTTATACATAAATATCTGGCCATCCGGGAAAATCTGTATTGCGTTTTTGCCCTGATCGATTCACGTCATAAACCTCAGGCAAACGATCTTGAATTTATGAACTTTATGGGAGAACAGGGTATCCCGTTTGCAATGGTTTTTACCAAAGCTGATAAATTGTCTCGCAGGCAATTGGATCTCAACCTTGCCGATTACAAGACCGGGATGCTGAAAAGCTGGGAGGAGTTACCCCCTCTTTTTGTGACCTCCTCCGGCACAAAACTGGGGAGGGATGAACTTCTGGGATTTATCGAAAATGTCGTGAAAGAGAATAAATAGTCATCCCCTTCAGACCTGACAGGTTTTGAAATCCTTTCAGATCTGAAGTCACCGCTACCACCTTTGTATGATTCAGAAATTTAATGCCTTAGCTAGGTTGTAAACAGCTTGTTCAATACTTTTCCTAAAAAAAGAAGTTCATAGGTTTAGTAGTTTGTTCAATATTTCTAATTTTGCCCCGGATCGAAACGAGTTAAGTTCCACCAGAAAATCTCTAGTATGTCGAATGGTTGTATTAAGATTTTTACCGGTACAGAATCGAAATATCTGGCCGAGAAAATTGCTGAAAACGCAGGAATTGCATTGGGAAGATCTTCATGTCCACGGTTCTCAGATGGTGAATTTGAACCCTGTTACGAGGAGACCATCAGGGGCTCATTTACGTTTATAGTTCAGTCAACTTTTCCACCGGCAGATAATCTGCTGGAATTACTTTTAATGATTGATGCGGCCAAAAGGGCTTCTGCCTATAAAATTATTGCCGTTATGCCCTATTTTGGATTTGCCCGACAGGACAGGAAAGACAGACCAAGAGTATCGATTGGCGCCAAACTGGTTGCCGACATGTTATCCACAGCAGGGATCGACCGATTAATTACCATGGATCTTCATGCCGATCAGATTCAGGGATTTTTCAATGTTCCGGTTGATCACCTTAGCGCGGTTGCCCTTTTTATCCCTTATATACAGCAGATGGGTTTACGTGATATCGTCGTGGCTTCACCCGATGTAGGCGGTACCAAAAGGGCAAATGTGTTTGCTAAACATCTCAAAACAGATCTGGTTATCTGTCATAAATCACGCAGCAAAGCCAATCAGATCGATTCGATGACCCTTATCGGGGATGTTGAAAATAAAGATGTTATTATTGTTGATGATATCATTGATACTGCCGGAACAATTTCAAAAGCAGCCGATCTAATGAAAGCCAAAGGGGCGAATTCAGTCCGGGCATTTGTTACCCATGCGGTGCTTTCGGGACCAGCGTTTGACCGGATAGAGGCTTCTTGTCTTGATGAAGTACTCGTGACAGACTCAATTCCAATTCTACATAAATCTGATAAAATTACGGTTTTGTCCTGTGCACCCCTGTTTGCCGATGTGATTCAAAAGGTTTATGAAAATAAATCAATCAGTACGGCTTTTATCTAAACTAAGAATTGTTATCTTTGCGCCCGGTTTTGCAGCATACCTTTGATGGTGTGATGCGGATACCTTCCTTTATGAAGGAGATCTGAGTAAACACTTAGTTACAAAACAGTTAATTTAAAAAAAGCAAATGAAAACATTTCAAATTAAAGGTACTGCTCGTCAGTCGATTGGCAAGAAAGATTGCAAATCTCTGAGAGCTCAGGATTTAGTGCCATGTGTAATTTACGGGGGGGAGAACGTTGTCCATTTTCAAGCCCACGAAAACGAATTCCGTAAACTGGTTTATACACCAAAAGTATACCAGACTGAAATTGATGTAGATGGTAAGATCTATAACGCTTTTATGCAGGCTTTGCAATTTCACCCCGTTACTGACAAATTGCTGCACATCGACTTCCTTGAAGTGCGTGAGAATGTTCCTGTTAAGCTACAGATTCCGGTTCGTCTTGATGGTTATGCCAAAGGTATTCAGCAGGGAGGACGTTTGAAATCGAACTTGCGCACCTTGAAAGCAAAAGGTTTCTCTAAGGATTTTCCTGATGAAATTGTTATTGATGTAACAAATCTTGGTCTGAGCGAAAGTATCAGGGTTGGTGATGTTAAGGTTCCTGGTATTGAGATCTTAAATACGAAATCTGTACCGGTTGCTACCGTTGTTGTAACACGTGCTGCCCGTGCAGCTATGGCTGATACAGCCACCACAGGAGGTAAGAAGAAATAAAATCTTATAAGTTTTGAAATACCTGATTGTTGGTCTTGGAAATATCGGGGAAGAATACGAAAATACCCGTCACAACATAGGATTCTGGATATTGGATGCCCTCGCAAGGGCGTCCAATATTTCTTTTAGCGAGAAGCGTTATGGATCAGTAGCCGAGATGAAGTTTGCCGGAAGGGTTCTTATTTTATTGAAACCCAATACATTCATGAATCTGAGTGGTCGCTCTGTCCAATATTGGATGCAAAAGGAAAAAATTGAGATTGACAAGGTATTAATTCTGGTTGACGACCTTGCCCTCCCCTTAGGTAAAGTCAGAATGAGGTTGAAGGGTGGCGATGCCGGTCATAATGGTTTGAAAAGTATCCATGAGATCCTGGGGACCCAGGATTATGTGAGACTTCGGTTTGGAATTGGAAACGATTTTCAGCGTGGACGTCAGGTTGAGTATGTACTTGGCCGTTGGTTGGCTGAAGAGGAGGTGGTTGTCAACTCAAAATTGGAGCTTTGCATCGATATGATCAAGGCGTTCGTAACGATGGAGGTTGGCCGGGTTATGACCCAGTACAACCGCAACTAGTATTTGCTACAAGTAATGTGTTGAATATTTGTTTTTTATTAATTCAGATTTCCACATGTTCATATTAGCACATTACCGAATTAGTACATTACCATATTGACTTATTCTTTTATTTTTGCATCATGGATGAACCTGTACGTATCGACAAATGGCTTTGGGCTGTCCGCCTCTTTAAGACCCGTACACTTGCAACAGAAGAGTGTAAGAAGGGGCGTGTTACTATCGATGGAATCTCAGTAAAACCTTCACGCGTACCAAAACCGGGTGATATCATCAAAGTGCGTAAAAATCCTGTGACCTATTCCTACAAAGTTGTTGCAATCACGGGTAAACGGGTTGGCGCCAAACTGGTCCCTGAATTCTGTTTAGATATTACTCCTCCCGAAGAGTTGAAGATCCTTGAAATAAGGCAGCAAATGAGCGCATTCGACCGCGACAGAGGAACAGGCCGACCCACTAAAAAAGAGCGGCGCGAACTCGATAGCTTTCAGGGTTGGGATTAGCCTGCTAATTGTGATTCTGAAAGTCTTCGATCACTCCATCACACATCCATCTGGCCAAAGCCTGCCGGTTGTTTTCATAAATTAAACGTTGCTGATCGCGGGAATGGTTGATATTTCCCAGTTCAATAAAAAGTGCCGTTGGTATCGTCTTTTCCAACATGTAAAGGTTACGGGTTGAAACATCTCCCGTGTATCCCCTGCCTGGTTGTTTAAGCTGGTATTTTCGCTCAATCGAGTTTCGCATCGTCAAGGCCAGCCTTTCTCCATTTTTGCTCCCCTCATGGTAGTAAAAGAAGATGTCTATATTTTTTTTAGTATCCCGGGCGTCTACATGAAGCTCAATACATCGTCTGTAGTTTCCAATTCCCTCATTCCTGTAAAGTGTATTAATAGCATCTACACGTTGTTTTAATCGTTGAACCTGATTCAGGGGGATCTCCAGATTGGGATAACAAACTTCATCTTTGCTGCTTTTAAGGTATAGTTCATTTCTAATTCCATCATGCGGATCCTGGACAATAAAATAAACCTTCGCCCCATGACGGAGCAACTCACGCCCAAATCTCAGCGTTATATCATAGGCATATTCATCCTCACAAAGAATATTCTTCCCGATTTTTCCCATAGCCCCCGGATCAGGACCTCCATGACCACTTACCAGGTAAAATACGGCTCCCCTCAATCGCTGATCAATGAATTCTATCCGCTCGAAATCTGGTCCAAACAAGGGTTCTGTAGTGATTTGGGGAGCAGAAATTATTTTATTTGCCTCCTGTGCAGTTAAACCGATTGATAAATGCAGCAGGAAAAAAAGATAAGTAGTTGTTGAAAAGGTAAATATGTTGATTCTCAGATGTTTTTTCAATTAGAAGTTTAATTTTGCCTGTATAAATTATCCTGTTTAAAAACCGTACAAGTATAGTGCATATTTTTTGTAATCTGAATAATCATTTGCTTCTTTACATCGCTTTGAATTTTGCTTCTAAATTCAGAAATGAAGTAGGTTCATATGCTTCTTTATCAATATCTAATATTTTATAATATGCGGCTTTTCAGTGCTTTAAAACGAATTCCCCCATTTGGCAGAGTGGCGATGGTGATTCTACTGTTTTTTGTCATTTCGCTTGGTGGATGCCACACCATGCGCGTTACAAAGATCGAGACAGCCAATATCAGGCTCGATTCGACATTATCTATAGTTCCGGATGCGAAGATGGAGTCGGTTATTCTTCCTTACCGGACAAAGCTAATGAAGGATATGGGTGAAGTGTTATGTGTTTCCAAAACTCCACTTTTCGGAGGAAGGCCGGAGAGTCTGCTGACCAATTTTTGTGCAGATCTGCTACGGAGTGAGTCTGACTCTATTTGTTTACATCAGTACCCCGAAATTCGCATCAGCGTTTCAATGGTCAACAGGGGAGGTTTAAGGGTTCCAATTCCCAAAGGAGAGGTTAAGGTTCAGGATATGTTTGAATTGATGCCTTTTGAAAATGAGGTGGTCTTTCTGAAGATGCCTGGCACAGATTTACGAAAATTTATTGATCATATGGCTTCAAGGGGAGGAGAGGGGGTCTCGGGAATGCGGTTTGGAATAAAAGACAATAAAGGAGTGAATCCCGAAATCGAAGGAAAGCCGCTGGATGATTCAAAAAATTATTGGCTCGCCACCAGCGATTATATTGCTAATGGTGGGGATGGAAGTGGGATTTTAAAGGGGATCACTACCCGGATTGCTACGGGTGTGCGATTCAGGGATATGTTCATTGATCATTTACGAAAAATGGGTCGTAAAGGCCTTACAATAGATGCTAAAACTGATGGGAGGATTTACGATGCAAAATAGGAGAGATTTTTTACGTTTAATTGGAACCGGAGCAATAGGAGCTGTTGCACTTAATTCGCCACTTTCGGCATTTGCAGGGAATGATCCGGTTCATATTACCATTCTTCACACCAATGATTTTCATTCACATATTGATCCATTCGGAAATGATGTGCCTCGCAATGCAGGTGAGGGGGGAATGGCAAAGAGGGCTTCCCTTATCGCCAAAATAAGATCGGAATCTAAACATGTGCTCCTATTTGATGCCGGAGATATTTTTCAAGGTACGCCATATTTCAATTACTTTAAGGCAAAACTAGATTTTGAATTAATGACAATGATGGGGTATGATGCTGCAACAATAGGCAATCATGAATTTGATAATGGCCTTGAGGGGATCCGCAGTCAACTAAAATATGCCGGTTTCCCGTTTATCAACTCCAATTATGATTTTTCCGACACCATTCTGGCTGGGAAAACGATCCCCTACAAAATTTTTCGACGTGGCGGGGTAAAAATAGGCGTTTACGGACTTGGAGTTGAGCTACAAGGATTGGTCGATTCTAAAAATTATGGCAATACGCGCTATAACGATCCATTACAAACCGCTTTGAAAATGGAGAAAATACTCCGGGAGGAGCATAATACCGATTTGATTATCTGTCTTTCTCATCTTGGGTATGATTACAAGGATCATACGATCAGTGATAAGATTCTTGCTGCACAAACCTTCAATACAGATCTGATCATAGGTGGGCATACCCATACCTTTCTGAAGACACCGGATAAAATCATGAATAAATCGGGTAAAGAGGTGCTGGTAAATCAGGTAGGATTCGGCGGATTAATTGTAGGGAAGGTCGACTATTACCTGGAAAGGAAAAGTTGATTCAACCGTATATAAAAAAACCGCATTAATTCACGTTGAGTAAAACCCCGGATAAACAGGATTTGAGTGCCTGACTGATCAAACTTCCAATGGTAGCGTAGCTACTCCCGCATAGCGGGATGAGGCCTGTTTTAGCGGTCAAAAGCGTTCTCAGTTAAATGGAAATGTTGAGTTTACCAATCATATGAATTAACGCGGTAATATCGATGTATAGATGAACGTCTGCTTGCAATTTCACCACTAAATTAATCATGTTTTATCATTAATGCAACTTAATTGGGATATTTTTAATGTTTCCGGATTCTTAAGTGGGAGATATTGAGAATGAATTGATTGGAAAAATAATTAATTAAAGTGAAATATTATTCGATTTTTTATGGAAATAATTTTGCCTAAGTGAAAATGATTCCTACATTTGCACCACCCAAAAATCTGGAGAGGTGGGTGAGTGGCTGATACCAGCAGTTTGCTAAACTGCCGTACGGGAAACTGTACCGGGGGTTCGAATCCCCCCCTCTCCGCACGGGTTTGGAGGGTGGAGAAAAGGAACTGGTAAAGATTGAAAAGAGTACGCGTTCTAATATAAAATAAAATTTTTCGGGGTGTAGCGCAGCCCGGCTAGCGCACCTGGTTTGGGACCAGGGGGTCCCAGGTTCGAATCCTGGTACCCCGACAAAAAGGGAATCCAATCCCGCTTAAAAGACCATAAATCATTGATTTTGTGGTCTTTTTGTTTTTTAGCCAATAAATACAATCCATTCAATTTCAGATTTTATGTGACCTAAACGGTGACCTATTTTTATTTTTAATTTTAGGTCACCGGATTTGCTGTAAGTATTTGTATTTTAAATATATATAGCAATTAATTTTGATCTGTTTTGGTCTGTTTTAAGTTTTATTGGAGACCTGTCAGGGACCTTTTTAGATGATAAAAAAAATATAACTGAAATTAATATGAATTATACTTCTTTTGGGATTCATTTCTTATCAAGACGAATAAGATAATCAGTGATTTAGTACCAATTTATGTGCGAATAACTGTCGATTCAAAACGCTATGAGATCTCTGTAAAGCGGAAAATTCTTGTTGCGAACTGGGATTTTGGAAAGGGAATGGCAAAACCCAAACTGCCGGAGAATAAACAATTGAACACTTATTTGGAACAAATAAGGACAAAACTGGTGCATTATTACCAAGATTTGGTTCTGAGTAAACAAGTTCCAACTGCAGATGCCATCAAAAATAAGTTTCAGGGACGCGAAGTTTCGGATTTGACACTATGTCAACTGATAGATTACCTTAACCAAACTGCAAAAGCGACTTTAAGATGGGTTACTTAAAAGAATTATTTCACGACGCAGAAGTATATTGCCTTGTTTCTTAAAGAAAAATGCAAAACATCCGATATCCATCTTGCAAATTTAAATCATAAGTTTCTTGCTGAGTTCGAATATTTTTTAAGACAGCACTCCCCTGTCGACCACAAACGGCCAATGGAGAACAATACCGTAATGAAACATATTGAGCGGTTAAAGAAGATGATAAAAATGGCCATTCGGTATGAATGGTTAGAAAAGGATCCTTTCATATCCTTCCAACAAAAGTTTCACCATGTAGAGCGGGGGTATCTTTCAGAGGAAGAACTTAGAATTGTGGAAGAAAAGACGTTTTCAATATCCCGTCTTCAATATGTAAAAGACCTTTTTATTTTTAGTTGTTATACCGGATTGGCTTATGTTGATGTTATGCAGTTGACCCAAGAGCATGTCCAGATTGGCGTTGATTAAGGAGTTGTGGCTGATTACCAGCAGGGAGAAAACAGATAATGCCGTGAAAGTTCCTATACTACCCATAGCTATGAATATTATAACCCGATATCAAAATGATCCCAAGGCAATTATTCAACATCGGCTCTTCCCAAATATCTCAAAGCAAAAGTTAAACGCATACTTAAAAGAGATTGCCGATATTTGCGGAATTTCCAAAAATATGACATTTCATTTAGCTAGGCATACATTTGCAACCTTGGTAACCCTTACTAATGGTGTTCCAATTGAATCTGTAAGCAAAATGCTTGGACACTCGAAAATCTCAACAACTCAGATTTATGCAAAGGTGATTGAGAAAAAAGTTGGAGCGGACATGACCAGGTTAAAAGAAAGATTGAAAGAAAGACGAACAGCACGAGATTAATGTACCTTAAATTTCTCCATTTGGACGAAACACAAAATCTATTTGTTGTGGAGGATCGATTATTTGTTCCACAAGATTGGGCTTAGCCTTATTCTGCTTTATGTCGTTATTTATGATGGCTTGTCAGGATTCCTGTTGTATATTGTAAGCATATTAATATCAGTGAAATATAGTTAAGTAATCCCAAATTGACTCACCGTTTATCACCTCTGAATTTTAATTGTATATAAGTCTTTTTTTAGTAATTTGTTACGAAATTTTTTTCAAAAAGTATCATTCAAATAGAGGAAATCTGGCAAATACTTCAATATTTTTTGGCCCCATTCAGATGGATGTTCAAGGTTTGGGTGTGTACATATTTAAGGACCACATTAGTGCCGTTATCAGAATTTTACTCGTGGAACGCGACAGTCTTAAAATGTTTAATCAGAAGTTCGATGATGTTGATCCAATAAGATAATCAGTGGCACAAGAATATGCGATAAATTTAAACCGAAACAGACTTTTAATAGTCACCAAGGAAAATAAAGAGGATTTCGATCTTTTAAACAGATTCGTTTTGTCTGAGATTTCTATATCTCCTCTGTAATGCTCATTTCCACTTTTTCCCTTAGTCCTTCCTGATCTGTTCGTTCCTCGCAGAGTTAGCCGACAACTTTGTACGTTCATCTCACAAACCTTTCGTCACCCAAGTGTACGAGTGGCACTGGACAATTACTGGGTAAAAGCCAGGTAATCATCCATATATTTGCTGGAAACTGTCCACAACCACATATCCCTGTTTTTTTGGAGGTTCCTGCGATTTTATCAGGTAAATCCAACACCTTCAACAAAAAAAGAAACCCCAATTTAGCCGGCATTGGCGACGTAAAAATGCAAGGCCATGGCAAGTGTTCCGTTTTACACAAATTTCAGTCGTCTTTCTAAAATAGCAAATCAAAGGAACAGCCTTGCATTTTACCCACGCCGGCAATCCATCGGACTTTCTTTTTCTTTTTTCCGGTTTTTCTTCTCTCTTTTAAAAATAATTGATCGATTCATTTTCACTTCGTTTTTGCCGGTCCGTTAGCCCGATGGGAAGGGCAGGATTCTTTCCCGGAGGGCACAATGCAAGATGTGTTTTTGTTACACAAAAACCTCTTGATCTCTCCTGACAGGGGCTTTTAATTTTCTTCGAAAATTTTTATTAGAGAAGATATGATTAATGTTGGAGAAATTCATAATGTAAAGAATCTGAGACCTAAATTTTCGGAAAAAGAAATATTACTTCTTGCAAATTTCTGGATGGTTTTATATATTTTTTGGAACAACAGTGTAATCTGACCCTATTTATTACTGTCGCATTTTAGTGGGGGCGCACCAGCAATCTCAGAAATTTTTTTTTGTGGCGAAAAATATACCCGTATTCGTTATTCTCTAAAATAGGGTCTCAGGATAAACTGAATCAGCAAAAAATTGATTCCTGAAAATTGCTGATTTTGATTTGGGTTTCCTCGATGAATTGCATTTGGTTTTATTCAAATTGTGTTACTGCTTAAATAAGTTCAAACATCGATGTTGCATTGGTTTTTTCTATTTGATTTTTATTGGAATTCAGCTTAGCTTATCTCTTAAATGTCAAATATTTTTCGACATAGTTTTTTTTGCATTTTTTGAATAAAATATTAATATATGCAACTTCTATATATAAATATTTTTTAGTTTTGACATTCCTTATATTTATAAGAATTATGATGTAAATATGGGTAATAAATGAATATTTGTTTTTCTCAAAGAGTCAGCTATCAGGGACTGAGAAAGCGAAGCTGTAACTATTTCATAAACTATACATTTAATTCTCCATAATTCTTCTTGGATATTTTACATCCGTAAACCAAACTCGACAAATTTTCAGACACTTTATTTGTTCCTAAATGATATATCTTTGCAATAAATTTTGATTTGATGAATAGAATATCAAAAGAACTTGTGGGCGCTTCTGCTTCACCAATTATTTTGTCCATATTAAAAAATGAAGATAGCTATGGTTATGAAATCGTCCATAAGGTGAAAGAACTAACTAATGGCGGGATTAAATGGCAGGAGGCAAGTATTTACCCTGTACTAAAAAAACTTGAAAGCCAGGGAATGATCAAATCGTATTGGAAAGTACAGGAGGGTGAACGGCCCCGAAAATATTACACAATTCAACGCGAAGGGATCAATATGCTTAAATCTAACCAAAATGACTGGAATCTTGTAAA
This sequence comes from Prolixibacteraceae bacterium, assembly GCA_963675995.2. GTDB lineage: Bacteria > Bacteroidota > Bacteroidia > Bacteroidales > Prolixibacteraceae > JAAFHB01. The sequence goes on from CAXXIY010000002.1 coordinate 371,699, forward strand.
TTCAATCTTTGGCAAGCTATGGCGATTTGACTTATAAGTAAATCAAAACATCAAAGTTTATATGAAGTTGTAGCACTTGGTGTAAACTAAATTAGGATATGGGTAAAGGTATAAATGTTTGCAAATTGACATCCATTGATCTGTGGGTTAATCAAATAAGGTCTATTCCATCTATTACAACATCCAATGCCGAGGAATTAAAGAGTCATCTGCTGGATATAATGGATCATCTCAAAGCTAATGGCCTTGATGATGAGGAGGCTTTTTGTATTGCATCCAACCGAATGGGCGAAATTTCCAAATTAAGGAATGATTTCGATGAACTAAATATGCCAATCATTCAAATGCGGAAAATAATTCTTGGTCTATCCGGAATCTTAGCCTATTTTTTTCTCTATTACTTAATGCTATTATTCAACAAGGTACTTTTAATTGAATTGTGTTCCCTAATTTCCGATCCGGCAAAAATTGTCAATTATGTCGTCTGTTTTTTAGTCGGATATCATTTTATATTTATTTTCTTAACCGGTTATCTTTATTTTTTTGACAAAGAAATAAAACATGGCATTGAATCGTTGCGCATAAAACCGGTGCACGCATATTGTTTTTTTGCAATAATTATCTGTCTTGCTTTTACTAATTTTCATCTTAGCAATGTAATATTTGAAAGATTTAATGAACATTTCCTCTATTTGACGCACTATAGAGAAACATTTGGCTATTTGAGTTATTCCTTCCCCCTGACAATTACTATTTGTTTTGTCTTGCTGTACAGAAAATATTCTTTAATTACTGTTTCCTGTGAGGAACGATCCGGACATCTACCTACGGAAAGAAATAGACCAGAAGAGGATACGATTATTTATCCTTGCGTAGATCAGTTTACAGAAGAATATATCAAAAATAAATTTAATTTGCTGTGGAAAAAGCTCACAATGATTGGATTGGACGAGGAGGAGGCATTGAGGGTGATTCTTATGCGTGAAGGTGTTAAATATCCAAACAAAGAAGTAATTAAAGCTGTAAGTTCCCCTGAAGGTACGATGAGTCCCCTTTTAGCAATTTTGTATGGTATATTGGTTTACTTTTTTCTCCATTTTTTACAAAATTCAATTGCCAGAATAATATTTACTGTTTTACAACATTTTAAGACTGATGCAATATCAAATATACGACATACCTGGTCATTCATAATAGTTTTCCATCTTATCTTCTTTTTTTTTGCTACAAGCGTTTATCTTTTGGATATGAATACTCTTCAAAAGTTTAAACGATTAATCATTAAGCCAATTCATACAAAATGGTTATTAATTGCAACCATTTTTTTGGCCGCACTGGAGCTGTGTTTTTTCCCAATATCCAGAAGTGCAATTGGACAGGATATAGCTCTAAAATACAAATTCGAAAACATCTTCATCATTTCTGATCACAGCCTTCCGCTTATTGCAGTTATCTGCTTTTTAATCCTTTTCAAGAAATATTTCCGAAATAATGTCCTGATAGGATGATCCTTGTTGACAATTCTAAATAGCCTACCTTAAATATCTGTTAGATTGTATTCTGCTAGATATGAATTACTTATTTCTATACTCAGTGAGTCTGGAAATAAGAAACTGAAATCTTTTACAAACTTTTAAATAAACCAACAATGAAAACTATTTGTACAATTTTATTTTGTGTTCTCGTATTTTCTTCCTGCAGACAGAATTTAATGGAATACTCTTGCGATCCGGTAATCAATGAGTATATATCAAATCATCGGTCAGAGTACACCCTGTTTACGGTTAATGACTTGGCTGCTTCAGAACCATTGCTTCAACAGGCCATTTTCAGAAGTTTTACACCTGAGAAAAAGCGGGATATTTTGCTCCAAAAAGTTAAATATCTCCTTGACAATGAAACTTACACAGATACCGAATATGCTCATGTTGGAAAATTATTGAATCACTTACATGAAAATTATTTCAGTAAGGAGAATATTGAACTGGAAGCAAGCCTAAGATCTAAATATGCAACAGAATGGATATCTTTTGCAAAAAATAGTCTTGGGTGGTCAGATCGGTATATTGCATTCGTAGTTTTCAGGATGTATATCAAACAAAGTCAATTTGATAACGAAATCGCAGCATTAAAATCAATTGTACGAAAAGCCTCAGCTAATTCGGAGAGTGATCCATGTGGATGTAATACCGTTGCTGATTTTTGTGTAAGTTCTATCTGTAATTCCGGTAATTGCCAATTATCAACAGGTTGTGGTTGGATGTGGTCGGAAACATGTAATGGACAATGTCGTTAAAAGATATACATTATCCAGAACAGAATAGTAAATTTCCATCAGCTGGGCTATTATACACCATAATCGTTGGTGTTTCCCTGTTGTTGCTACCCTTTCAGGTGTGGCAGGGACTCTTCTTTGCTACACAGACTTCGAAAGTGTTGTTTTTAGGTTGGGGCGTAATGGTTTTTGGTACAATTGGAGGGATTTATTATTTCTTTACCGGAGGACCTGGAAAATTCACTTTTACTGTGACAGATCTGGCGCTTTTTCTGCTTTTGTCCTTTACTGTGGTTCATATTGTTTGGATTAAGCCTGTGCAACTTCATCCGCTGTTTATACTTCAATGGCTTTCTTTGGGGATTATGTATATTATATTCAGACGAATTGAACCAAACTACCGGCTGTTACTGATGATTTTTGTAATGCTGGCCGGAGCTGCCCAGGCCATTTATGGTAATCTGCAACTTTACGGAATTTATCCCTCATACCACAACCTTTTTAAACTTACGGGGAGCTTCTTTAATCCCGGACCATATTCTGGTTATCTGGTCTCGATATTCCCGGTCGCAGTGGGAATATATTTCATGAGTGTCAAACATTCAATTGTTTCCAATTGTGCAGCCTCAAACCCCTTCTTCGTTTCTGTTTTTTCTTTTGTGAAAAGTGTTGCTGTTGTTTTAGAAGGGACAAATAATAAAGACATTGTCAACATTAGAAACCGTTCAAACTTAACAATCAGCGCTGCTATTATCCGTATCATCGCTATTATAACCATAATTTCGGTCTTACTTGTTCTGCCGGCAGGCTGTTCACGGGCAGCATGGCTGGCGGCGGTATTGTCTACAATTTTCTTGTTTGCCGCTAAAGGGAAAATTTCGGAACTATGGCATCAATTCGTTGGAACCAGCAGAAGAAAATGGCTGCTATATACATTGATCATAATTGCAGCATTGGCCATCACAAGTGGCCTCTATCGGATGAAAAAGAATTCGGCTGATGGACGTATGCTAATATGGAAAGTAACTATTAATGCAATCAAAGAGCAACCACTTTTGGGACATGGTATTGAGAAGTTTAAGGTATTCTACATGGAGGGTCAGGCTGATTATTTTAAGGGTAATCCCGATTCGCCCGAAACAGTAGTTGCTGGCGACAACAACTATGCCTTTAACGAACCATTGCGAATTGCTTCCGAAACCGGGCTAATTGGGTTGGCTCTGGTGCTACTGGTAATTTGGTCTGTCTTTGGGAATGGCAAATCAGACAAACGTAAACAAGTAGACACCGATGACTTATTCCTACTTTCGCGTGCCGGCTTGTTATCTGTTTTTATTTTCGGATGCTTTTCCTACCCTGCAGAAATTGTTTCGATAATGGTGAATCTTATTCTTTATTTGGCCATCATCTCCGGAAGCCAGCAACCAATTTTTACCATGCCGGTTAGCGCAATGCACTGGAACCTTTTTGTACGATTAATACCTGCCATGGCCTTGGTGGCTATTGCAATATTGGCAAGCAAACAACTTGACCGAATCAACAACGACTATACCCAATGGAACGAAGCATATACCACTTACAGTATGGGCGCTTACGAAGACGCGACCGATGAGTATGAAAAGACTTACCCGCTGTTAAAAAATAACGGTGATTACCTTATTAATTATGGAAAAGCGCTTTCGATGGCCGGAAAACACGAAAAGGCTATTGAAATATTGGAACGCAGCAAATCCTTCGTAAACAACACGATCCTTTACACTGCCTTGGGTGACAGCTACAAAGCCACTGGCCAGACGTCCAAAGCCGAAATAGCCTACATTCATGCCTGGCAGATGGTTCCTTCGCGCTTTTATCCCAAATACCTTTTAGCTAAACTCTACGATGAAACTGGACAGCACGAAAAAGCCGTGTCAACGGCGAAGGAACTACTTATCAAGGAAGTAAAGATTAAATCGACAGCAGTAAAAGAAATTAAAGAAGAGATGAAGAAGATGATTGAAAAATACTGGTGATGCGTTAACTTTTATAAAATATGCGTAATTAGCTGATATTAAAATTAATATAAGCGTTCTTTGATTTTTTGATTTGAATTGACTCGTAGTTTTGCATCTTTTAACGTGCAAAATTATGAATTCAGGTAAGTATGTGTTCGCCCAGCTGTTACAGTTTGTCAACAAATATGAGTTTGAAAAAGGTGTCAAGCGTTATAAAGGCAACCACCGGGTAAGAGAATTAGATTGCTGGAATCAGTTTATTCAACTTTTCTTTGGCCAACTTACTTCGCTTAATTCATTAAGAGACATTTGTTTGTGTTTAAAAGCACATAAAAATAAGCTTTATCATTTAGGTATTAAGCAAAATGTTAATCAATCCACACTTTCCCGAGCAAAAGAGAAGCGGGATTGGAGAATTTTTGCTGACTTTGGAGAGTTTTTAATACAACAGGTTAGGCCTCTTTATGCTAACTCTCCGATTCCAAATATTGCGACAGATAAAGATGTATTTGCTCTTGACTCAACAACAATATCTTTAAGTCTTAAGCTTTTTGGCTGGGCACAAGGAAAATACTCCAGAGGAGCGGTAAAAGTTCATACTTTGCTCGATTTAAGAGGAAGCATACCAACTTTTATCTTTATCACTGATGGTAAATACCATGATAGCAATATCCTTGATGTAATTGTTCCTCTGCCAGATGCTATATATCTAATGGATAAGGCCTATGTCGATTTTGCTGCTTTAAACAAGATGCATAAAGCGGGGGCTTTTTTTGTTACCAGGGCAAAAGTGACAATAGACTATACAATCATTGAGACTAATTACAATATTGATGAGCGAACCGGCCTAAGAAGCGATATGACAATAAAACTGAATGGTCATAAGTCAAAGCAACTATACCCAGAAACACTTCGGATTGTTGAGTACTACGATGAAGAGAAAAAAGTACTACTCGTTTTTCTTACCAATAATATGAACGTTTCATCACTGGAAATTGCTCATTTATACCGTAATCGCTGGCAAATCGAAGTCTTCTTTAAATGGATAAAGCAAAATTTAACCATAAAAACACTTTGGGGACATTCAGAAAATGCTGTAAATATCCATATTTGGGTAGCCATCTGTACCTATCTAATTGTCGCCTACATAAAATATACACTTAAAAGCGATTTGTCCATCTACGAAACGATGCAGATATTAGGCATTTCAGCATTTGACAAAACTTCAATAAAAGAACTGCTTACCGAAATACAAGTCAATCAAGATTTCAAAGAACAATATGATTTATTTAACAACCAATTTTAACGCATCAGCAGTAATTGAAAAACAAGAAAATATTCAAAATATATTTAACCCTAAGGGAAAGGGCAGGAAGCGCAACCAGCGAGTTGCCACCGCTTCCTGCCCGACACCTTTCCTAAGAAAAGAAAGCGAGGTGATGTAACAAAGATAAAAGAATAAAATTGAAAGAGAACAATGATTCTCCGACCTGTGAAAGCATAACAGGCGAAACTTAAATTACTTATTAGTCGATTTTTAAATAGATTATTATGAAAAAAGTAAGCTTAGTATTTTGTGTTTTAGTAGTATTTACTACATTAAGTGTGAACGTTTTAATTACCACTGGTGAGTGTTTGGTTGATACAAGTTTGAACTTTACGCAGATACTTGCAACAGCACAATCTGAAAGTGGGGGCGGAAACTGGTATGAAGAGATGTCGGATGTAATTGGCAGAGGATTTAGTTGTGAATGTTATCCTATGCCGGGTGGGGGTACTGAATGCTTGGAAGAGATTTGCGATTTCAGGGTTTATACTACATGGTGCTATTCTGGCGGAAAACAGTCCTGTTATCCTGGTCAATTCGCATTAAAGTTAGGAAATTGCAGTCCTACTGGAGGTCAATGTAATTAACAGAATAGAGAGTTGAGTGCTTTAGTATGAATCTGCTGTTTATTTAGCAGATTCATACTAATATACTAATTGGATATAATTTATCAAGAATAACAAATTAGACAAACATGGTACGATTAACATATGTTATTATTTTATTACTATCTATTCCTATAAGCTGCAAATATAAGAGTGGCGTAAGCAAAGATGATAGTTTATTTTTTGATACAAAAAATTGGAATGTTGACAATGAAATATCACTAAATAATATTGAAGAAATAAAACTTCTCCCTCTTGGAACTTCTGACAGTTGTTTGATTGGAGAAGTTAATAAAGTTGTTTGTACAAAAAAATACTATTTTATCGCTGATAATATATATAGTAAGAAATTATTTATTTTTAATAAACATGGAGAATATTTGCATAGCATTGGAAAATATGGAAGGGGTCCTGGCGAATACATATTTTTTGCAGACTTTTTGGTTGATGATGACAAAGATATAGTTTATGTATTAGACAGGGAGTTATGTAAATTAATTCTATATGATTTAAATAATGGTGGATTCATAAGAGATGTTAAATTGGATTTTCATGCAAATAATTTTGCTAAGATAACCTCAGAATTATTTGTTTTTTGGGCCAAGAGTCCAAACCAGAAAGTCAAAATGGATTCCCCTTTAATTTACTATAATGTATTAAATGGTGAAACTAAGGAATACTTAGAGTATGATGAATACGACACCCCAATAAGTGGAAATTACAATATTTTTAATTCTGACAAAATATTATATTCGTCTTATTTAAGAGATGTTATTTACATGATAACAAAGGATGGTGTTGTCCCTTATGTTAAATTTGATTTTGGCGATAATTTGATTCCTGGCAAGAAAATCAAAAATACTAACTCAAAGACTATTATTGAATTATTGTCAAATTATAATTATAAATGGTCATATAATTCTACCAATTTTATTGAAAATAACGATTTTCTGACTTTTAATTTGATTGTAAAAAATAGCAGAGTAAATGTTATTTACAGTAAAAAAAGTGGTAAGTATTTGTATGGAAGATCATATGATGGTTTGTTGAAACTAATGGGAACAATGCCAAATATTGCAGTAGACGGGGGATACTTTATCTCAATTATTGATTCTCGTCTTTTAATTGCTTTAGTAAGGATTGCACGGGAGAAAAATTATGATACTACTTTAATTAAAAATTGGTCTATCATAAATAGTTTAGTCTCACAAAATTCAAATCCAATATTAGTGCTAACTAAATACAAGAATTTCTAAAAGAATGAAATAGCCATGATAAGAATGTCACCAACCAAAGTTAGTTTTTTATCATGGCTATTCCATTTGGCCACTAAAAACAAATTATATCCAAATGAAACTTATAAAAAAAATATTTTTCTTGATAATGGCTACTATGTTATTATTCATGACCATATCGACATATTTGCTAACAAAGCAGTTGAATGTTAGTAAAGAAATAATTGCTACTCAACAAAAAAACATTGAAGGCAACAGAAAGAAAGAGATTCTGTCATATTTAAAGCCAACTATTGATATTTTTGATTTAGAGGTATTGCTTCTAAACAAGGATACTGTTAATTTCAAATATAATAAATGTATGAATCCTTCGCTTTTATATTACTTTTCAATCAATGACTGTAATACTTGTGTGGATGAGAATATAAATTTAATTTTGAAATGTTTTTTGGCGGATGATAGTATAAATGTTGTTTTAGCATCAAGTGAATCAAATTTTAGAGATTTGTACTTAAAACAAAGAGTCAATTATAATAGTCGCGTTAAATACGGAATTATAAAGAATATTACGTCAATTACAACTAATTTTTTTGTTTTTGTCAATAAGAGAGGTCAGCAATCAAATGTTTATTATCCTGTAATAGGTAAATCACAAATTACTGAAGAATATTTGCGTAGCATTAGAGAATACTGTCTTATGAAGGCACTAGTAAAATAGTAATCTGGGAATAAATGATATTTTATAAATTAAAAATTGTCAAATCAGACAATAAAAAATTTCCATCAAGTTATTGACGGTAAACAAATTAGGAATTTATCATTTTATGTCTCTAAACTTTTGCTTCGAATTTCCCATAAATAAATATTGTTTAATGTATTTTAAAATGAGTATAAACCACTGAAATATATCGTATTAGCACTAATAACCTTCTTGCTTTACGCCTGTGGTTCAAAAGCCACCGAAAGCAGTGCTAATGCTGAAAAACGGTAATATACAGAGCAGAAAAACCCTGTAACCGTGATGGTTTTGCAGAAAGGTCCGTTCCGGAAAGAACTTGTCAACAACGGAAAACTGGTTGCTTTGCGAAAAACAGACTTGCAATTCCGGGTTGGGGAGCAACTGGAGAAGCTTTCATTCAAAAACGGTGAGTATGTTAAAGCCGGGCAGGTAATAGCCGGGTTAACTCCTTTTGCATTTAGTCAGCAGTTGAGTAATGCTGAAATCCAGTTAAAAAGAAACAGGATGGAAATGCAAAACCTGTTGATTGGTCAATGCTATACGACATTGGACACTGCTTTAATTCCCCGAAAAATATATGAGGTGGCTTTTGTGAAGTCGGGGTATGCCGAAGCCTGTCAAAACTTGAGATCGGCAAAATTTAACTTCGAATCGGTGCAGCTTATTGCCCCGTTTGGAGGAGTATTGGTCAATATCGAAAAAAAACTCTACGACCGGGTCAAAGCAGGTACATCCTTTTGTACCCTTATCGACGATTCGGAATTTGAGGTGAATTTCCGGGTGGTTGAAAGCAAGATTAGTGATATCAGGTTAAATGATGAGGTGCAGTTAATTCCCTTCCCAAGCCAAGCCGGAAGATTTGCCGGGGCCGTATTTCAGAAATCAACCCGGTCCTTGACGAAAATGGGATGATTTTAAATTAATACATATCGAAGCTACGTATATATAATTATATGCAATTATTTTTGTTTGCTGAATTGTTTGAATACTCAAAATATATTTAACCCTAAGGGAAAGGGCAGGAAGCACAACCAGCGAGTTGAAACCGCTTCCTGCCCGGCACCTTTCCTAAAAAAGAAAGCGAGGTGATGTGACAAAGATAAAAGAATAAAATTGAAAGAGAACAAAGATTCTCCGACCTGTGAAAGGATAACAGGAGTAAACATAATTTACAAATTTTAAAAAATGAAAAATGAAAAAGAAAATTTTATTCGGAATATTGTTTTCAGCCATTCTGGCAATAAATGTTATTAGCGTTTCTAAAACAGATTTAAGTGATCTTTCGTTGATAAGCCTGATTCAAACAGCACAAGCGCAAACAGAAAGTGGAGAATGTTATCCTTGGAGTCCAAACTATAATATTGTGACAGGCAAATGTGATTCAAATGTACCATACGGAGAAGTTTCGGTACAAGGAGAAAGTTGTGTTACATGGGATGGCAGTAATTGGGTACCGACAGGTACCTATGCTACAAATTGTGAACCAGCGAGCCCTGGTCCTTTCTATTGTACTCCAATAGATTGCTAAGATACATAGAATAATCCGTTAAAGCATAACTATAAGTGATTCTTTAACATCCAATAAATATGGGAATTTCGAATAAATTATTATTCGAAGTTCCTTTTACCTATAATTATTCAAATAAATCGAAATTTACAAGTATTTAGCTATGAGATTTTTATTATGTATAGGTATTGTAATTTTTATTGCCAGTTGCAATAATCGGCAAGTTGAATATGTTACTTATAGTTCCCTTCAACAAATAATTAATGTTCCTTTAGAGGAAACAAACAACAACGATTTTATCGAAAGTGCAAATTATATTTTCCTTGATTCAAAATTCCCGATTGGAAAAATATCAAGAATATTGTTTTTCAAGAACAATATCTACATCCATGATAGGATTACTGATCAAATAGTTGTCTTTTCAATGAAGGGGAAGTATTTGTTTCATATCAATCAGAAAGGCAAAGGTCCCGGGCAATATCTTAAATTAAACGACTTTACGATAGATGAGACCAGAAATAGTATAATGATATTTGATGGTTATTCTGGTAAAATATTAAGCTATTCCATTGCGGAAAGAAAGTTTATTAATGAGCATAAAATTGATTTTCGACCCACAGCATTTGCTTGGAATTCGAACTGTTTATATTTTTATAATCCTTTTACTTTCAATTATCCTCGCGATGAGAAATATCATTATTCATTAATTAAGACATCAGAAGAAATAGAGAATGAGAAAAAATATTTTAAAATTGATGAATTAATTGGGAAATTCATGTCAGATCCAAATCCAAAAGGTTTTTTCTACGGAAAAAATCTTTGTATGCTCAATCGATTTGATAATATCATTTACTCATTAACTAAAGATAGTATTTATGCCCGGTATAAGGTGCTATTTGCAGAAAATGACGATTACCAGTATGCCTTGAAAGACGTAATAACAAAAGGAACTAGAGATACAGATCGCTATAAAAAATGCGCACACGATATTTGTTGGTTTTGTGAGAATAAAAATCTGGTATCATTCAGTTATTTTAGAAATAATCGTCATTATTCAGTTATATTTTCAAAGGATAAAAATAAAATAATTTTGCATCAAAGTCTCAAATTGTATTCACCATCATTGTTGAAAAAGAATATCCCGATTCTCATGTTTCCATCGAATGTTACAGGAGATTTATTTGTATCAATAATTCCTTCAGAATTAATGATACAGCTTGCAAATGACAATAAATTTCGAAAATCAATGATGGAAAACATGTCTAACACTGATCTAATTGAAAAATTGAAAAATTTTGATTTGAAAAGTAATCTTGTTATTGTTTTTTATAAGTTCAAATCCTGAGTTATGAAACATATATTATCGGCAATTGGTATTGTTTTATTGATTTTTAACTCTATTTTCGGATTTCTATTTTATAGAGAAAGAGAAATACTTGATCGTTATAAATTGGTTTCCAGTAACGAAATTAATCAGTTAAAAGCTGTAAATCAAAATCTAAAAGGATCATATATTGAAAATCAATTTTACAACAATAATAAAATTTTATTTTCGGGAAGTGAGAACTTGTCAGATTTCACCTTTTGTTTATTTATTTCTGAGAATCAGTGTTCTTCATGTGTGAATGCAATGTTAGAGTATTATACCTCATATCTTGACATCGTACCCGATTCAAATTTTGTCATTTTAGCAAATTTTAATCAAAATTCTATTAGGAATCTAATGGCACTTCATCAGCTTAAGTGTAAAATAATTTCTACTATTGGCACAAACGTGAATATTGCGGAAAATAAATACCCGTGTTTTTTTATTTACAATAAAAAGAGGTCTGAGACTGAAATGTTTTTTTTCGCATTGAGAAACGAACCGGAGATGGTTAAGAATTATTTTGAGATTGTGAATAAAAAGTATTTTAAATGATTATGATTAAAATCCACACTGATTTTGTAGTATTTATAGATATTTGTAAATATATGATATACAACGCATTAGTTCTAATTTCCCTTTTGTTGTTTGCCTGTGGTTCAAAAACCACCGAAGGTACAGCTAATGCCCAAAAACGGCAATACACTGAGCAGAAAAACCCTGTAACCGTGATGGTTTTGCAGAAAGGTCCGTTCCGGAAAGAACTTGTCAACAACGGAAAACTGGTTGCTTTGCGAAAAACAGACTTGCAATTCCGGGTTGGGGAGCAACTGGAGAAGCTTTCATTCAAAAACGGTGAGTATGTTAAAGCCGGGCAGGTAATAGCCGGGTTAACTCCTTTTGCATTTAGTCAGCAGTTGAGTAATGCTGAAATCCAGTTAAAAAGAAACAGGATGGAAATGCAAAACCTGTTGATTGGTCAAGGCTATACGACATTGGACACTGCTTTAATTCCCCGAAAAATATATGAGGTGGCTTTTGTGAAGTCGGGGTATGCCGAAGCCTGTCAAAACTTGAGATCGGCAAAATTTAACTTCGAATCGGCGCAGCTTATTGCCCCGTTTGGAGGAGTATTGGTCAATATCGAAAAAAAACTCTACGACCGGGTCAAAGCAGGTACATCCTTTTGTACCCTTATCGACGATTCGGAATTTGAGGTGAATTTCCGGGTGGTTGAAAGCAAGATTAGTGATATCAGGTTAAATGATGAGGTGCAGTTAATTCCCTTCCCAAGCCAAGCCGGAAGATTTGCCGGGGCCGTATTTCAGAAATCAACCCGGTCCTTGACGAAAATGGGATGATTTTAAATTAATACATATCGAAGCTACGTATATATAATTATATGCAATTATTTTTGTTTGCTGAATTGTTTGAATACTCAAAATATATTTAACCCTAAGGGAAAGGGCAGGAAGCACAACCAGCGAGTTGAAACCGCTTCCTGCCCGGCACCTTTCCTAAAAAAGAAAGCGAGGTGATGTGACAAAGATAAAGGTTAATTAGTAATTAATGAAGCCGAATTAGGAAGGCTTCTAACAAAGAATGCAGAAAAGCATTAATTATTAGTGAGTTATTAAACAAAAGTGGTTTAAATTTTAAAAATTGAAATGATGAAAAAATTAATTTCAGTATTGACAGGTATCACATTTATCATCGTGTTGTTTTTCAACATAAGCATTAGCGCAAATCAAAAAAATGATAGTGATATAAAATTGAAAAATTTAGAGGCATCGGCCTGTTATTACGTTTACGACGAATCAGCACCCCCACCTTATGGATTTTTCCAGTGTTGTGCGCCATATACGAACACATGCTCAAATAAATTTTCATTACTAGGAGTACTTTATTCGATGTAATAATGTGTTTCCGTATGTCGTAATTCAACCGATTTAAATTTATTCAAAATTCAGGGAATAGTTATATTAATTATTCCCTGAAAGTAAAAATAATATATGTATGAGAAACTTCTTCTTCATTTCAATAGTAATGATAATTTATTCATGCAATTTTAAAGGGATGAATGATTTGGTTCTTAAAGAGTTTAGTGAGATGGAAAATCTTAAGATGAAAAGCACCATGATTAAGAGCTCTGAGATTGGAGAAATTGTTGACTTTATAGTGATTGATTCTTTTTTGATCTCAAATGAGATTTTCAGCAACAAGATTTTCAAATTATACGATCTTCGAACAGGGAATCTTTTAAGCAATTTTATAAATAAAGGTAAAGGTCCCAATGAAATGCTATTTCCGCACCTCTTAAATTATTATGATTCGGATTGTTTCACTACATTTGACAGTAATAGTAAGGAGTTAATTTATTTTTCACTAAATGAAATTCGAAATCAAAATTTTCAGTTCCCCAGAAAGGAGAAAATTGAATTTACTACGAAAAAGTCTTTTGTGACAAAATCTCAATTATTGAATGATAGCATGCTTTTATGTACGGGATTTTTTGAAAAAGGTCAATATTGTTTATATAATTTGAATTCAAAGAACAACGAATATTTTCTTAATTACCCTTATGATGAAAAACATAAAATAGAAACGAACGAAACAAAAGGACTAGCATTCCAAGGTGAAATAAGTGTTAAGCCTGATCGAAAAAAATTTGCGAATGCAACAGATGGTATAATTGAAATTTGCGAATTACAGAGTGCTGGTATAAAACTAATTTCCAGAAAAATTTTTTACCTCCCTGAATATCAAGTTATTCAGAATCAAGCAGCACGTAATTCGTCTCAACCTTATTCTTTTCATTCGATTACTTCAACAGATTCTTTTGTATTTATGATTTATTCAGGAAGATCAATGAAAGAATTTGGAGAGGAGTATTATGCTGGTAACAATTTGCTGGTTTTTGACTGGGAAGGAAATCCTGTGATAAATTTTATTCTAGATCGATACCTAAAACGATTTGTCTTAGATGTTAGTCAAATGAAAATCTATGGTTACTGTACAAATCCAATTTCCGGAGAACCAGAAATTATTACATACCAACTTCCAGAAATTAGACATTAACAATACTTACGTTTCCCAATGAAGAAGAGTAATATTTCAATACAATTCTGTCGTGTATTGAAAATGTTCCTATTTAAGATCAGGAATATTTTGCAGATGGGTAGATTTTTTTTCTTTCTTAATTTAGTGTTCCTATTACTTAATTGCAGCAAACCCACTAACACTAATTATAAAGATATTATAAGTAATTGGAAGGGAAGGCATATTGTATTGCCTGAGTTAAAAACTAATTACGGCACGATTGATTCAAATAATGTTTTTAAGTTAGTTACTAGAATAAATGGTGATTGTTATCCTTGTTTAGTGCAATTAAAAATTTGGTCCGCTTTTGTTAATGATGTTTCCAAAGAACATAAAGTGTCATTTTATATTTATGTTTACATTTCAGACACATTAGTTTATAACGAATTAAATAGGAAAGAAATTCATTTTAATTATCCCGTAATATTTGACCAAAATGATCAATTCAAGAAACTTAATAATCTAAATAAAAATGAAATTTTTCATACAATGTTATTGGATCATTCAAACAAGGAAATAATTATTGGCAACCCAATTATTAATCCAAAACTTAGAGAGTTATATAAACAAACAATTAAAACTTACAGTCATGATTAAAAAAACATTCTTTCTGGCATTTTTCATTATGTTTTTTTTCTTTGCCAGCAGCTTTCGCCAAGATATTAAAGCACTAAACGAAAAAAAAATACTTGTTATAATTGATAATAAAACTCAAAAACTATGGACAAAAACGGAATATCAGGATTCCATTAATTGGTCAAAGGTTAAATTGATAACTATTATCCCAGATACAACAGCTATTAAAAAGTATGGCAAAAAAGGTGAAAATGGGGCGTTTGTTGTGCAATATAAGTGAAAAATTATAAACTTTTAAATTGTATTAAAATGAGAATTTTGATTTCAATAATTTTTATCATCTTAATCTTTGCCTGTTCTGGAACACCGAAGAGGCGAGATTTGGCAAAAATTGAATTTGAACATTTAGCTTATGATCTTAAAAAAATCAGAATAAAAGACAGCACTACTTGCCTCATTAAATTCCGAAACAAGGGGATTGACACCTTGAAAATAAATAAAGTTAGTCTGTCTTGTAGCTGTGTATGTGCAGATTGGCCACACGTACCGATTGCAAAAAACGATTCAGGTGAAATCAAAGTTGTTTATTATTCAGAACACCCTTCTGTCCTTTCAGAAGTAATTTATGTTTATTACAATGGTTCTGATTCACCAACATTAATATCTATTTCTGGTACTGCTGAAGATGTTACGTCAACAACATTATGAGGTATTGTGTACTGTTTGCAATTATGTTGGATATTTATGTAATAAATTATGTTGCGGCTTTGAATTCTCGTTAAAACGCATCATTAATAAAGATTGATATTGATCAGAATAATTACAACTAATAATAAATCAATGCGATATATTACATTAATATTACTTATTTGTTTCATGTATGCTTGTGGTTCAAAAGTAACCGAAGGCTCTGCAGGTGCTGAAAAACGGCAATATACTGAGCAGAAAAACCCTGTAGCCGTGATGGTTTTGCAAAAAGGTCCGTTTCGGAAAGAACTTGTCAACAACGGAAAACTGGTTGCTTTGCGAAAAACAGACCTGCAATTCCGGGTTGGGGAGCAACTGGAGAAGCTATCGTTCAAAAACGGTGAGTATGTTAAAGCCGGGCAGGTAATAGCCGGGTTAACTCCTTTTGCATTTAGTCAGCAGTTGAGTAATGCTGAAATCCAGTTAAAAAGAAACAGGATGGAAATGCAAAACCTGTTGATTGGTCAAGGCTATACGACATTGGACACTGCTTTAATTCCCCGAAAAATATATGAGGTGGCTTTTGTGAAGTCGGGGTATGCCGAAGCCTGTCAAAACTTGAGATCGGCAAAATTTAACTTCGAATCGGCGCAGCTTATTGCCCCGTTTGGAGGAGTATTGGCCAATATCGAGAAAAAACAATATGATCACGTAACAGCAGGTACCACTTTTTGTACATTGATCGACGATTCGGAATTTGAGGTGAATTTTCGGGTTGTTGAAAGTGAGATAGGTGATATCCGGTTAAGTGACGAAGTCCAATTGATTCCCTTTTCAAGTCAGAAAATTTGCCAGGGAAAGATTTCGGAAATCAATCCCGTTATTGATGAAAATGGGATGATCCTTGTTAAAGCACAAGTGAAGAATCAAGGAGGATTGATAAACGGGATGAATGTGAAAGTGATCGTCGAAAAAGATATTCCTGACCAGCTGGTAGTTCCAAAGTCGGCGGTATTGTTACGCGATAACCAGGAAGTGTTGTTCAAATATACAAAAAATGGGGTGGCTTTCTGGACTTATGTGCAAAAGCTTGCCGAAAATACAACCTCCTATTCAGTAATTGCTAATCCAGACAAGGGTGCGACTCTCCTATCCGGCGATACGATCATTATTTCAGGAAACCTGAACCTGGCACATGAAAGTCGGGTTCAGGTAAAATAGTGGAGGAAAGGGTTTAAAAATTGTTTCTGTTGTTAAAAGAGTTTTTATCATTAGGCACTATCAAACATTTCAAACCAGTTTTCGCATGATCCAATTTTTGATCCGCCGCCCCATAGCCGTAACAATGTCCTTCATTGCTATATTGGTGCTTGGTGTCTTTGCTATGAATTTCATTCCGGTATCGTTAATGCCTGATATTGATATCCCGGAGATTACGGTACAAGTAAGTGGTTTAAACACAACGGCTCGCGAATTGGAGAATACGATTGTTCAGCCTATTCGCCGGCAGCTAATGCAGGTGGCTCACCTATCTGATATTACGAGCGAATGCCGTAATGAAAATGGCGTAATCCGCCTCAAATTTGAATATGGCACCTCCATCGATTATGCCTTTATTGAGGTCAATGAGAAAATAGACCGGGTAATGAGCAACCTACCGCGTACCATGGTGCGTCCCAAAGTGATCAAAGCCAATGCTACCGATATTCCTGTCTTCTACCTTAACCTCAGCCTTAAACGACCAAACGTTCAAACGAAATCAACAACAGGAACAATAGAAACCGAGTCAAACCCTTCCTATCCTTTCAATGCACAGCCTTCAGATCTTTTCCCTGTCTCCAGGGAATTTGCCGAACTGAGTCGTTTTGCAACGAATGTGATCGCAAAACGAATTGAACAATTGCCTGAGGTCGCCATGGTGGATATCAGCGGTACAATCAGCTCCGAGTTACTGATTTTGCCCGATTATCAAAAGTTGGAATCACTTGGAATGACACTCACTGCACTCGAAAGTAGTATCAGAAACAGTAATATTAAACTTGGAAATTTATTGATCCGCGACGGTCAATACCAATACAATATCCGGTTTTCGTCTACCCTGCAAAATAAGAAAGACATTGAAAACGTCTATTTCAAGGTCAATGACCGGTTATTGCAATTGAAAGATGTGTCCACTGTTGTTGAGCATCCCCAAAAGCAGAAAGGGATGGTACTTCATAATGGGAAAGATGCAGTAATATTTGCCGTTATTAAACAAAGCGATGCCCGTATGTCGGAGTTGAAATCGAAGTTAAACGATCTTATTGGACATTTTGAAAAGGATTACCCTGACATCCGGTTCGACATTACACGCAACCAAACTACCTTGCTCGACTATTCAATTGGGAACCTTTATCAAGATTTAATTTGGGGTGCTTTACTCGCCTTTATTGTGATGTTCCTGTTTATGAAAGATTACAGGGCACCATGGCTCGTTGGAATTACCATTCCAACTTCGCTTGTTGTATCAATGCTGTTTTTTTATCTTTTGCATATCTCGATGAATATTATTTCATTGTCGGGTATTATTCTTGGAGTTGGGATGACAGTCGATAATTCGATTATCGTCATTGATAACATCACCCAGCATCGCAAGCGTTTATTGATGCAAAAACAGGCACAGGCTTTGGCAATCGAAAAATGCTCAACCCCTCAAACGGCGCAGCCTCAAACCCGTCAAACAGTAGGAACAAAAGGGATAATAGAAACCACAGAAACCAGGAAAGCAAACCTCTCAATCCTTGAATCCGCCTGCGCGAGCGGTACCAACGAGATTTTCAGTCCGCTCTTGAGCTCTGCATTAACTAACTGTGCAGTTTTTATCCCACTGATTTTTATCAGCGGCATTGCAGGGGCAATGTTTTACGATCAGGCAATGGCGGTTACAATAGGGTTGCTTGTTTCGTTGGGCGTTTCTGTAACATTATTACCAGTTTACTACCGTTTAATCTACCGGAACAACGTGAGCGTTAGTCAGCTGAAATTTATGAAAAAGATAAATTTACTTAATTTCGAAGTGCTGTATATTTCGGGTTTTCGGTTTGTGATGCGAAATCAGATTTTATCGACGGTTCTTGTCGTTTCATGTCTTGCTGGAAGTTTTGTGATGTATCAGCTTTTGGACAAAACACGACTTCCGGTTATCGACAAAGATGAGCTGCTCCTAGCTGTTGACTGGAATGAAAATATTCATATAAGTGAGAATAAAAGAAGGACTTTGCAACTGATTGAGCATTTGCATGGTCTATTAGATCAGAATACCTGCATGATTGGCGAACAGCAGTTTGTAATGGATAAAAACAGCGTCGCTTCATCGGCGGAAGCGCAGATTTATTTGAAGGTATTGCAGCCCTCTTTATTGGACAGTACTATGCGAGCTGCAGAAGTATACCTGAAGAAAGAATTTCCGCAAAGCATTGTCCGACAACAAGAAGTAGATAATATTTTCAATATGATTTTTGCTTCAGACGAAAGGCCGCTCACTGCAAGGTTAAGAGCTGTGAACGATTACGGTCCGAACAAAATGGTTTATCTGCAAAATACCTTGAATAAAATCCACGCTGGTTTGCCCGGTCAATCCTTTGAAGGAATTCCCTTGTCGGAATACACGATCCTGCACACTGATCCGGCGAAGCTAATGCTGTATGAAATTTTGTTTGATGATGTGTATGGCCGTTTAAAAAGTGCATTTAATGAAAACCAGGTGTTCCTGATTTCCGACAATCAGGATTTTGTTCCGGTAGTTTTAGGTGGTAAAGCAAGCGATATCCGTAAGGTGATCAATGAATTATTTATCCGTAACAAGAAGAACGAATTGATACCGGTTAGAGATCTTCTTTCGGAAACAAAAGGGGAAGATTTGAAATTAATTGTTGCCGGGAAAGAGGGTGAATATTTTCCTGTAAGCTTTGATATTGCACCCGAAAAGGCTGTAGAAGTTATAGAAAAAGTTGGTAATGTTATTCGTCAGAATCGATTATTTGAAGTAGGTTTTACCGGGAGTATCTTTTCAAATAAGGCGTTGATGAAAGAACTCGCTATCATTCTGCTCATATCGCTGGCGCTACTTTATTTTATTCTGACCGCCCAGTTTGAATCGTTAACCCTTCCACTGATTGTGCTCATGGAAGTACCCATTGATATTTTTGGCGCTTTCATTGCACTGAAGTTAGGGGGTGCAGGAATTAACCTCATGTCGCTAATCGGAATTGTGGTGATGAGCGGGATTGTAATCAACGATTCGATCCTGAAAGTTGATACAATGAATAAGTTGTTCAATGAAGGCACTTCGTTGATGCGAGCTATTGTAGAATCGGGACATCGCCGGCTACTCTCTATTATTATGACCAGCCTGACAGCCATTCTTGCATTACTTCCGATTTTGTTTACTCCCGGTCTTGGAGCCGATCTGCAAAAACCACTTGCATTGGCTGTTATCGGAAGTATGATACTTGGTACATTGGTAAGTTTGTATTATGTACCATTGTGCTTTTACTATTTGAAAAGAAAGAAGGTCAAATAATATTGTAACTAACATGATAGCAAACCGCATTGAAGTTTCTGCAGTTTCTATTGTTGAAAGGGTTTCTGTTTTTTTTAATATGCTAAACAATAGAAACATTGCTAACAATAGAAGAATTTTAAACTCTTCACACAATAAGAACATATTTCTCTCCTTCGCACTCCTGATCCTGCTCAGTGCCTGCTCTACCCCAGTGATACGTAATGATGCCTTAATAGGTGTTAACAAAGAGAAACATGATTTTGGAACGATCGCTTATAAAAAAGAAGTAGCTTGTACCTTTGAATTCTTAAACACAGGGAAATCGGCACTGATTATTTATGATGTGAAAACTTCATGCGGCTGTACAATAGCCGAATGGACAAACGCACCTATTCGTCCCGGGAATAAAGGTTTGTTGAAGATCAAGTATGACGCAGCATTTCCTGGGGTATTTCACAAAACGGTAGAGATCTCTTACAATGGAGTTGGCTCACCGGTTAGTCTGGAAATAAACGGAGAAGTAGAATATCCGGAAAATATTAAATTATGATCCGAAAAGTTCAGGTGCTCGTCGGCGGCATTGTTCTGCTATGTGTTTCTATAATAGGAATATACTGGTTTGCCTTGGGCGCAATAGTAGTTTTTTTGATTTGCGTTTTATTCCGATCCGATCTTTCGTTTTTTGTGTGGTTGCGTAAACAAAGTTTTGTTTTATCGATAGTTTCTATTTTGGGCATTTTCATTTTTGCTATTTCCATACGTGTGTTTATGCTTGAAATATTTTCAATTCCAAGCAGTTCAATGGAGAACACGTTGCTCGTTGGCGACAAGATTCTGGTAAGTAAACTGAACTACGGCCCATCTTTACCAAAGTCGCCATACGAAATTCCCTGGATCAGCCTGATCTGGTACTTAAGCGCTGACAAAACAACCAAAATTGATTCTGCTTATTGGGATTATAGCAGGTTAAGTGGTTTTTCATCCATTAAACGCGGTGACGTAGCCGTTTTTCTCCATCCGCTGTTAGGAAATCGGGATAATTATTTCATTAAACGTTGTGTGGCAATACCGGGAGATACTTTACAAATTATCGATGGAGTGGTATTTGCCAATCGCCAGGCAATAGCTATTTCGGAAAAAGCAAAACAACCCTATCAGATGAATGTCACGAATGGACCAGAATTTAGGAAAATAATCGATAGCTTGGATCTCGAAACTTGGGGAAATGATATTTGGAAACCCAATCAAAGCGTAAGTTTAAATATAACCCAATTGCAGCAAAAACAATTGTTAACCCAGAAATGTGTCGAATCTATTAGTATTAATATTGCCCAAAATGATACCATGCAATGGATTTATCCGAATAATCGGAAAATAACATGGAACATTGATAATTTCGGTCCTTTGGTGATTCCCAGAAAAGGATTGACAATTAATCTCACACCTATGAACTTTCTGGTTTATCAGCAGTCAATTAATATATTGGAGAAATCAAAAATTGAGGAGAGGAATGGCATTTACTTTTTAAACGGACAACCAATTACAACCTACTCTTTCAGGAAGAACTACTATTTTATGATGGGTGACAACCGACACAACTCGAACGATTCGCGATATTGGGGTTTTGTACCCGAAGAGAATATTGTTGGTAAAGCAATAATTATTCTATTTTCAAACGAGCAGGATGGTTTTAGGTGGAACAGGATTCTGAAATTATTGAAATAATAAAATACAATTGGTTACTCAAACTATCTAAAGAAAATGGCATATCTTATTGAATTGCTTAAACAAGAATATACAGGTTGCGTAGTTTGCCTACCCACCGTGTTTCGATCGCAGAGCGTAAAGCGGCCAATGAGGAATTAAAAGAAATATTCTCTGTGAGCGATATATTGGTCAACGAACAGCTCGACCGCATAATGGTGCAGTTCAAAAACACCGCGCCTGATTTGTACGCTGCCTCTAATAATGCCCGTATGATTGTGCATTATAGCATCAGGTACGAAAAAGAGGATAAACCGCAAAGTAATTAGGTTTCTGTTGTTTGATCCGTCAGCTAACGGATGGAAAGTTTCTATTGTTTGGCAAGATTAAAACAACAGAAACGTTTCTAGCAATAGAAACGAAGAAAGCAATGGCAACTACGAAAGAACAACCTGGTATAGAGATTCAGGAGGAGATGAGAGAGATTATTGAAAAATAAGATATTTCAGAAGATATGTCTAACCCTAAGGAAAAGGGCAGGAAGTACAACCAGCGAGTTGTAACCACTTCCCGCCTGGCACCTCTCCCAAAAAAGGAAGTGAGGTGATGTGACAAAGATAAGGAAATTGAGAATTAGCGAATTCCAGAACTTAATAGATTTGGAGGTGGAAATTTCAAAATTATTAATAACTTAAAAATTACCAGAGAAAAAGATTTTATTTCTATTGTCATGCATTATCATTTGCTTGAATTTATTGTTAACAATTGGACCAGAGTTAACAATTGGATCAGATAAAAAAGTCAGTAGTATTACGTTGAAAGTACTAGACGCTTATGCTTGGCCATGGTCAGAAGATCCCTCACCCACAGGGCAAATCGGAGTCGAAATGGCATGTGAGATTTGGGTATATGGTTGTTGGAATTGTAATGGAGGGAACGGATATTGTGTTATCTCTGGAGTTAGGCAAGATTGTGTTGACCAATATGTATGTCCATCCTGCACACGTACTCCTGGCTCATGTACTCAAGTATTTTCTTGTTAATTTATATTAGATGCAGGAATTTAATTCTTGCATCTATTCACCCCTCCCACCCCAAAAAAATACAATGTTAAAAATTTATATTATATTCTTTTCTCTGCTTCTTGTTTCATGTAACAATGAATCAAATGGCAAATATTCAGTTATTGAAGATAATAACTGTAGGCGTATCAAAATAAGTGAACACGACATATCAGTAGTCAAATACTCCGATGTTCTAAAAATAAAATCTTTTTGTCCATTATCTAATAAAATACCGCTTGGAAATGTGCAAAGGGCATTTATAAAGGATGATAAACTATACATATCTGATTCGCAACCCAAAATAGTTTGTTTTAATATCAACGACGGAGCAATTGAATTTGTAATATCAAGAGTAGGTAAAGGCCCGGGAGAATTCATAGATATAACAGATTTTTTAGTCAATGAAGAAAAGAATATTCTAACAGTTTTCTGTCAAAGGCTTAAAAAACTTATTAATTTTTCTTTGATTAATGGAAATTACATTAATGAATACTCAATAGATTTTATACCTATGAAAATTGCTAATATCGGGAAGTCAAACATCTTTTATAATCCGTTTAAATTAGTCCTTTCCAATAAATATAATTACACCCTGCTTTTTTCAGGTACAGAGAAGCCTTCTATAACTTCAAGAGCTTTTGTTCATGATCCGATATTATCCAGTTACATGTACGATTATGGTTACGAGTTTCCTTTTTTTTATAATTCAAATGGATTATTTTTCATAAAGCGTTTTGAAATTACGGTATATAGTATAAATAATAAAGGTGTTTTCTCCGTTTATAACGTTATAATACCTAATTCAGCCCCGGTTGAATTTTGGGAAAAAAAGCCAGATGCTAAGGAAAGGGCTCAGGTTCACTTTTCGCACAGTCTTACAAATATTTATCAATGTGGCAATATTTTGCATTTTCGCTTTACATATCAAAATCGATTTATATACGCGTTTTATGATGTAGAGAACGATCATGTCATAACCATAGGCAGTCTAAATCTTAATGATGTTTCTGAAAATGCCCCTATAGTTTTCCCAATTAAAGGCGTATACAAAGGTGCTTTTTTTGCCTTAGCGGATCCAATAATAATAAATGATTTAAGGAGAGAAAAAACTGTGAAAATGCCCGGACGCATACTAAGCATAAAAGAAACAGACAACCCTATATTGATCTTTTATGAAACAATTAAATGAAATCACTGCTGGTGCGTTAAAAATTAAAACATAATATCAAATAAATTATATTGTAGTTCTTTGACATTCTGACTGACTTGAAAGAAGGTAAGCAAATCCCTGATAGGGGTTTTGTCAAAAGCAGAGACACTTAAAATTTGTATTATCTCGTAAATTGAATAATTGCTTTTCAAAGCATGTTTCATGTATGCAACGATCAGGTAGGCACAAATAGCTGTCCAGATATGTATTTTGACTGCATTCGGAGAATGTCCCTATAGTTTCCTGATAACAAGGTTTTGTTTTATCCACTTGAAAAACGCTTCGATTTGCCAACGGTTTTTATAAAGCCTGGCTATTTCGAGGGCAGATACTTCAAAATTATTGCTCAAAAAAACCAAGAGTAAATTCTTTTCAGTGTCATAATACTCAATCAACCGCAAATGGTCGGGGTAATGCCTTTTTGATTTTGCCACAGTCAGGGTAATCGTCTTGTCACTTTGTAATCGGTTGTATGATCAATGTTGAAGTTCTGTTACATTACCTTGTATTTCAAAGGGGATTTTGCCCTTGTAACAAAGAAAGCATCTTCCTTTTGTATCCGATGTAATGCTTCAAAATCGACATAGGCCTTATCCATTAGATATATAGCATCTGGCAGAGGAACAATTACATCAAGGATATTGCTATCATGGTATTTACCATCAGTGATAAAGATAAAAGTTGGTATGCTTCCTCTTAAATCGAGCAAAGTATGAACTTTTACCGCTCCTCTGGAGTATTTTCCTTGTGCTCAGCCAAAAAGCTTAAGACTTAAAGATATTGTTGTTGAGTCAAGAGCAAATACATCTTTATCTGTCGCAATATTTGGAATCGGAGAGTTAGCATAAAGAGGCCTAACCTGTTGTATTAAAAACTCTCCAAAGTCAGCAAAAATTCTCCAATCCCGCTTCTCGTTTGCTCGGGAAAGTGTGGATTGATTAACATTTTGCTTAATACCTAAATGATAAAGCTTATTTTTATGTGCTTTTAAACACAAACAAATGTCTCTTAATGAATTAAGCGAAGTAAGTTGGCCAAAGAAAAGTTGAATAAACTGATTCCAGCAGTCTAATTCTCTTACCCGGTGGTTGCCTTTATAACGCTTGACACCTTTTTCAAACTCATATTTGTTGACAAACTGTAACAGCTGGGCGAACACATACTTACCTGAATTCATAATTTTGCACGTTAAAAGATGCAAAACTACGAGTCAATTCAAATCAAAAAATCAAAGAACGCTTATATTAATTTAAATATCAGCTAATTACGTATATTTTATAAAAGTTAACGCATCACCAGTATTAGTGCATTAAAAAAAAGATCATACGAATGTGATACTGAAGTGTATTTTAAGAAAATACAAAATATGGGTTTTTAATTGAAATGAGTGACAGAAAATTATAATCGTCAATTAGTGTATTATCCAACCCAACCCCATATACTAACTCGATGTTGACTTTCTTTCGATTGAGTGACGCAGTTTTAGGCAAGGTTATATTTAATTAACATTCTCTTGTTTAGGGCAATCTAAACAAGAGAATTTTTAATACAGCAATAAAGAATGGGATTCATAGTACTCATATTAATTGAAAATATTTTAGACATATAATAACATAAACAATAAGAAAACAAAAATAAGCATTTGGTCTGCTTCATGGTCTTTTCTACACCACACCATCCGGAAGCTTTGAGACTCCCTGGGTTCTTTTGGTTTAAATGGATGCTTTAAATATTTAAATAATAATTACTTGAATACTTCATACCAATACCAACTCTCCTCCTTCTCGATACTGATCATCTTTATTTTGTTGATGATTGTAGGGACAAGTCTATTGCCATTATTGAATGTGCAGTTGACCCCTTCGCGGTCATTGCCGGGTTTATCGGTCAGTTATAGTTGGCCTGATGCTTCGGCACGTGTAATCGAACAGGAGGTTACATCTAAACTCGAAGGATTATTTAGCTCGGTAAAAGGAGTCAAGGATGTTTCTTCCGTGTCATCGAAAGGTTACGGACGCATTAATTTGTTGTTAAAGAAATCGGTTAATTTGGATGCTGCACGTTTTGAAATTGCCTCATTGATCCGGCGCGCTTACAGCGATTTGCCAGAGCAGGTTTCGTTCCCTGAGCTTACGATGAGCACAAGTGGCCAAAACAGCAGCCCAATCTTAACCTATACGCTTAATGTGAGCGAGAGCCCGTTTTTCATCCAGAAATATGCCGAGAGCCATTTAGTACCCAAATTATCGGTGATCCCCGGTATCAGTGGTGTTAAAGTTTATGGAGCAACGCCTTATGAATGGGAAATCAGGTTTAACAGCGAATTGGTGCAACAGCTGGGTATCCAGTCGAATGAAATTGGTCAAAGTGTCTCCAATTATTTTCGCAAGGATTATCTGGGGCAAGGCACCGTAGCGGAAGTCACTTCAGATAGTGGAACGATTACGGGTATTTATCTGAGCAATGGTGTGGCTGACACTATTCCGTGGCGGTCAATTCCCGTGAAAAAGATAAAAAGTCGAATGATTCTTTTGGGCGATATTGCCACTATTACGTATAAGGAACAGCAGGCTTCGTCGTATTTCAGGATTAATGGCTTAAATACGATCAATATGGTTATTTACCCCGAAGACAATGTCAACAACCTGATTCTCGCAAAAAAGATAAGGGAAGAGATAAAATTGCTCGGGGCCGCACTTCCTAAGGGCTATTCGCTGCTTCTTGCTAACGATACAACACAGTACCTGGATGAAGAATTAAATAAAATTTCGGAAAGGACGATTTTTTCCCTGATTATTCTGTTAACTTTCGTGTTGTTGATCAGTCGAAAGTTTAAATACCTGTTTTTAATCACGGCTGGAATCATTGCCAATCTGCTGATTGCCTGTATTTTTTACTATTTCCTCAATATTGAGATACACCTCTACACCTTGGCCGGAATTGCCATTTCATTTGGGATGATTATCGACAACAGTATTATCATGATTGACCATATCCTGCATCAGGGAAACCGGAAAGCTTTTTTAGCCATCCTGGCTTCAAGTCTGACCACAATCGGCGCTTTATGCGTAATCTTCTTCCTTAAAGAGGAACAACAGATCAATCTTGTGGAATTTGCTCAGGTAATTATTATCAACCTGACCGTTTCGATGGGTATTGCGCTGTTTTTTATCCCAGCACTAATGGATAAGGCGAAATTGGAAATACGAAAAACTGCACGAAATTTCAGAAGGAGAAGACGCACAGTAAGGATCTCGCAGTTCTACGAACATTTCATCCTGTATAGCAAACAATATAAATGGGTATATTTTGTTTTTTTTGTCCTTGGTTTTGGGATTCCCGTGCAGTGGCTCCCTACCAAAATAGAGCAGGAAGGAATTTGGGCCGAGCGGTTGAATAAAACATTGGGAAGTCCTTTTTTTACTGAAGATATCCGGCCAATCGTTGAAAAAGTGCTGGGCGGATCATTGCGGCTTTTTTCGGAATTTGTATTTGAAAATTCGGTTTATTCTGAACCTTCCCGCACAATCCTTTATGCCAGGGGGACGATGCCCGAAGGATGTACCGTACAGCAATTGAATGATGCCGTGGCGCTGATGGAAAATTTCCTTAGCAAATTTAATGAAATCGATATCTTCCAAACTTCAATTACCGCTTATAATAACTCATCGATTACCATTCAATTTAAACCTGAATATGAGTTTGGTTCATTCCCCTATTTTTTAAAGGAAGAGATTACCTCGAAAGCAATCAGCCTTGGAGGGATGGACTGGTCGGTTTACGGAGTGGGGCGGGGTTTCTCAAACTCTCTAAACTCAGGGTATAAAAACAGCCAAATCATCCTTGAAGGCTACAATTATGACCAGCTTTACGGTTATGCTGATCAGCTAAAAAATAAGCTTCAGGAAAATGAACGGGTTAAAGATATCGAAATATCAGGCTCAACAGTTTGGAATGCTAAAACACTTTTTGAGTATTCCATTAATTTCAACTATGAAGGTCTAGGATTGAACAATGTCAATGTTGGTCAGTTTTATTCCTTTTTGAAGGACAAAGTTTATAAGGCGGGACTTTCTCCGGTCTATACCAACAATGAACTTCAACCAGTATCACTCGTTTCCGATTCGTATGGTGTCTTTAATGTCTGGGATTTAAAAAATCGTCCTGTTTCAATAGACGATAAACAATTCAAACTTGCTAGTTTTGGAACTCTGGTCAAGCAAAAATCGGGTAACGACATTATTAAAACAAATCAGCAATACCGGTTGGTAGTTGCCTACGATTTTATTGGACCGGAACCGTTGTCAAAAATGGTTCGAGAAAAACAAGAGATAGAGTTGACTCAGATTTTGCCCATGGGGTACTCAATCCGGCAAATGAGCTGGGGCGGTTGGGACAGAAAGGATAAAAAACAATATTTTCTGATCCTTATCGTCATTCTGATCATCTATTTTATTTGTTCCATACTTCTCGAATCGCTACTACAACCTTTGGCCATTATTTTTATGATTCCTGTTTCGTTTATTGGGGTTTTTCTTACATTTTATATGTTCGACTTTAATTTCGATCAGGGAGGCTTTGCTTCATTTATCCTATTATGCGGTATCGTGGTGAATGCCGGTTTATACATTATCAACGATTACAACAACTTCTGTCGTGTAAAAGGGGTTCGGAACAGTTTACGTATCTATATGAAAGCGTTCAATCATAAAATAATCCCCATTTTCCTGACGATTATTTCTACTGTTTTGGGTTTGGTCCCTTTTATTTGGTCAGGTCAAAAGGAAGTTTTCTGGTTTGCTTTTGCAGCCGGATCCATGGGAGGACTCATCTTCTCAATTGTAGCCGTAATTATTTATTTGCCACTGTTCCTGCAATTTAATATAAAACGCTCAAAATAATGCAAGTACCTAAATTTTGTCTTTAAGAATTGAAGTATAATATAAATGTCTTATTGCCTAAATCATTTTTCATGAAAAAAATTTCCTTTTTTATAATTTGTTTGATCACAATAGCCTGTAACGAGAGTTCGCTTGACAAAGCCTTAAAATATGCCGGGTCCAACAGGCAAGAGCTTGAGAAAGTACTGGAGTACTACAAAAAATTGAATGATCCTCAAAAGTACGAAGCTGCTTGTTTTTTAATCAGAAATATGCCTGGGCACCTAAGCTATTACGGGAAAGATGCCGATCTGTATAACGAGCAATTGTCTAGAATTGGAAATTACCCTTCAAAAGATCGGTTGTTTGCCTGGGATTCTTTAACCAAAGTCAATAAGATTTTGCAGTTAAATCAATTAAAAATGAAGGAAGATATACATATTATCAAGGCAGATTATCTCATCGAAAATATCGAATATGCGTTTAAAGCATGGCACGAAATGCCTTGGGGTAATCGAGTAAATTTTTCTGATTTTTGTAATTACATATTGCCATACCGCACAGATAATGAACAGCTTGAAAACTGGAGGGCTAAAACCTATTCTCAATTTAAAAAGTTAGTTGAGGATTCAAATTTTGTTGACCCATTTATAATTTATAATACAATTAAATTATTGCATGAGAAGGATAGTTTTACAGTCTGCGGGACATCCCAATATCCAATGTCATTAAACATGAGTCAAATCAGACGAACAAAAAGCGGCCTTTGCAACGACATGTGCAATCTTAACCTGATGGCTATGCGGTCAATTGCCTTACCTGTTACCAAAGATGGGGCTACATGGGTCAATTACAACCTGGGACATTCCTGGAATGCGTTATTGCTGAATAAGGACAGCTTAAAACCTATTAAAAAAATGGTTGCTGAATTGGCATTTGTCCCTGACTATGGTAAAACGAAACGTTTCTTACCAAGGGAAATTGCAGCATTAGATGAACGCACAGCTGCTCGCATAATTCGGTCAGGTTATTCCATCCAAAACTCAAATGAACTCTTCAAATACTACAATAAAGGTTTAGATGGTTCATATATAAGTCAATATGGTCTAAATGTAGCTGATTTATACTTTAATACAGAAACGCTTAATATTAAGGTGAATGCCAAAACCGGGTTAGTTTATTTATGTACCTTTCATTTTAATGGATTTCGAAAGGTAAATGTTACAGAGATTAAAAAAGGTAATGCTTGTTTTACAAAAGTTGTCCCAAACATCGTCTATTTTCCTATGATTTATAATGAATCCGGACCAACTCCCTGTGCCGAACCATTTTTATTGAAGCAAAATGGTCAAATAAAAACCTTTAGTAGTAATAAAGACGAGAAGCAAACCATGTATATTTATCGAAAAGCGCCAATTCTTATAAGCTTATTTGGCTATTCCCCTGAGTTAATTAACAGTGAGATTCAGGCTGCAAATAATCCGAAATTTAATTATTCAACTAAGTTATTTGTCATAAAAACGGCTCCTGTCACAATGACAAAAGTTGATTTGAATATTAATGAGAAGTATCGATATATTAGAGTTTTGACAAAAGGACTCAATTGTTTTGCAGAATTTGAAGTGTATGGTATTAACAATATTGGTGATACGATTAAATTAACTGGAAAACTCATCTATAGTGAACCGGGTTCAGGAGTGAATAGAGTTGAAGCCGCTTTTGATGGGAATTGGGACACGTATTCATTTTTACCACCGAATAGCTGGTTTGGTTTAGATTTGGGAGCAGCGTATAAAATTGTTAAAATCAAGTATTGCCCCCGAACAGATACAAATATGATAATAGATGGTAACGATTATGAATTAAGCTATTGGGGAATTGGATGGAAATTTATAGAGAGAAGAATTGGCAAAGATGATTGTCTGGTCTTTAAAAATGCACCTGCAAATGCAATTTATTGGTTACACAATTATACAGGGGGTCACGAAGAAAGGATATTTACATATGAGAACGGATTACAGGTATGGTGGTAATTTTAGTGCTATTTGTCAAATCAATATTTGTGTCCTAATCAAATCATGATTATGAGCGTCCTTTTTGAACCGGATGCAACTATTCCATTTTTATGTTTTTATGATTGAGGAGCATCATTTTTCATAGTATTTGTGGACGAAGTATTGAAAATCAGAGAGGCTCTATTTTGAGATTTACTATTTATCTACTTTGTATTTAATTGGTATTTAAGTGCTTAAATTTATAATAGGAATCCCAGCTAGTTTATATCTGGATAAAGATATTGATTATAAATTAATTGAACAGCAGTGCTTCATACAAAAGTCATTTGAGTTTTTGTCTTTAGTGAAAAAATTTATCACGCAAAAAAATGACAAAAAAAGTAAAATTTTAAGGTGATTAAGTATTTCTGTATTGAATTAATAATCAGTAGTTTAATCAATGTTTATCCTGATGAGTAATTCTGCGAGTTGCTTGAAATGAGGTGTTTTAAATAGAAGAAATACGACGTATTTTCTGCGTTTGGTTCGAATCCAATACATTTTTCGTTTAACAAGGCACGAGTTTGTCATCCAGAAAAGATTTTGATTTACTGGAATCTTTGGTGACATGCTTTAGCTCCTTTTTGAAATATTTTTAGTCCGAATATTTGAAAAATCAATACAAAATGATTATAATTGCATTGTAATGTGACTATTACGTTGTCGTTCTTATGTTTTTGAACCATTAGGTGACCTCTGCTGAAATTGATGTTTTAAATTGCTAATTTAATGATATTTGCGGTGGGTTGTTATCGTCCTGGTACCCCGACAAAAAGGGAATCCAATCCCGCTTAAAAGACCATAAATCATTGATTTTGTGGTCTTTTTGTTTTTTAGCCATATCAATGTAAGCCATTCAATTTCAATTCTATTCCGATGAATAATAGGAAAGCAATTATTCAGAACGGGCAACCCGGAATATTTAACTGAAGAATTTTATACCTTTACGGGAAAATTTGTCAACAATGTGCGAGAATTGCGGATGTATTAATAATATATCAGTTCAGAAAACCAGTACCGCAGCTTCAGAGGGGCATGACCACCATCAAACTCACAGTCATGAGCATGGACATGATCATGATCACCATCATGATCACGAACATGTTAATGGTTATCATCATACCCATCCTGGAGAAAGTAGTTCTAAAATGGAACTACTAAGGCAAAATCAGATTCAGGCAGCAAGGAATCGTGGTTTTTTTGACGCCAAGAATATTCTTGTGGTAAAAATTGTCAGTTCACAGGGCGCTGGCAAAACCATGCTCATCGGGAAGTCGATTGAACATTTGAAAAATGTCCATAACATTTTTGTAATAGAAGAGAACCAAAGAACATCTATTGATGCAGAAATGTACAGGGCGGCTGGCACCAATACGATTAATATAAATACCGATAGCCCCCAACAGCTAAATGCTGAAATGATTTATAAAGCGGTGAAGTCCCTCGAAATAAATGATAAATCTATCCTGTTTGTTGAGAATCATATGAATACTCCTTTAGACGACGGATTAACCGATCTTGGAGAGATGCATCGCATATTTGTTTTCAGCGTAACAGAAGGGGATCATAAGCCAGTTAAATATCCGGAACTTTTTTCAGGAATCGATACTTGTATAATCAGCAAAACTGACCTTTTGCCTTATGTCGATTTCGACATCGAAAAAGCCAAAAAAGCCATTCTTGCCATAAATCAAAAAATCAGATTCTTTGAGATCTCTTCCAAAACGGGAGAAGGTTTCGACCAGTGGATAAGCTGGATTATTGATGGATTCGGGCAATTTTCAGAATAAACACCTTAGTTCTTTCAATCAGGGGTTACTCTCTAATCAATTTTCGTTTTATTAATTGCATCGAGGCATTCATCGCCATGTTTGCACCATTTTGCACATCCCATGTTCATCTTTGGATTGCACACCTCCTTGTTGCATTGTTTGCAAACACGAAACGGGTCGTCTTTCCAGAACTCCATCTCATAACCGCATGAAGGGCAAGATATGGTAAAGATATCTTCCGGTTTCCACATCTGCTGGTCTTGTCCCGGGCAATGCGACATTTTGCAGGTATTATAAGGTTTAATCTGTACTTAAATTCAATATCTAAAATTAAACATTTTAAAACCAATCCGGATCATAATTTATTGATTTTTCTTCACAGTGGGGAAAAGGTTTGCATTGGTATGAGGTAAAAACATAGCTCCGGTATATTCATCCATGTATCCCGGGATGCTGCCAATATCCAGATAGGTCATTTTGCCTGCCAGTTCTTTTTGCTTTTCACGGTAATCCTGAGACACCAAAACCATATAAGCCCCTGTAAGAGAAGAGTTACCAATGTATTTAAATTTTTCTCTTGGCACATCTGGAAGAAGACCGAGAACGATTGCCATCTCGATATCGAGGAACCGGCCAAATCCTCCGGCAATATAAATGGTTGAAATGTCATCGAATTCAATCGAAAGATTTCTCACCATCAATGAGAATGCTGAATATATAGCGGCTTTGGCTCGAATAATATTTTCAATATCAAGTTCTTTAATAATAATTGATTTCGCCAAAGAACTTTCTTCAGCGGTTGCCAGAATGTAAAAGGCATTCCTCCCTTCTGTAACAATTGCGGGTGATTTTCCGGAACGATCGAGTTTTCCGTTGGCATCTATCCAGTTGGTTAGAAATAATTTAGCTGTCAAATCGATCATTCCTGAACCACAAATGCCTTTGGGTTTAACATTACCTATTGTTTGAAAAGTGGCTTTCCCTGT
Source organism: Prolixibacteraceae bacterium (assembly GCA_963675995.2). GTDB lineage: Bacteria > Bacteroidota > Bacteroidia > Bacteroidales > Prolixibacteraceae > JAAFHB01. The sequence goes on from CAXXIY010000002.1 coordinate 405,322, forward strand.
TATTTTATCCACTTCTACTTTTTCTATGGCACCCGTTGCAGCCCTCATTCCAAATTCAATCCCTCCGCCTTCGAAAGCTGGTCCGGCAGAGCAGGCGCAGCACATCAGGAAGTCGTTGTTGCCAATCACCATTTCTCCGTTTGTCCCAATGTCAATAAAGAGGTTTATCTCTTCAGAATCGGTTGCCATGGAGGTGCAAAGTAATCCAGAGGTGATATCGCCTCCAACATAACTGCCAACAGATGGGGCAATTGATATCCAAGAATGGGGATTGATGTCTATTCCTGTTTCTTTTGCCGTTAAAAATGGAACCTGATAGGCAACAGGCGTGTAGGGTTCAAGTCGAATGTTCTCAGGATTTAACCCCAATAAAAGATGCATCATTGCCGTGTTTCCTGCTATTGAAGCATTGCAAATGTCTTTTCTGTCAATGAGGAACTTCCCCGCTACTCTTACGATTAGATTATTAATGGTTTCAATAATCCGGGTACGAAGTTCCTCAAGCCGTTCCGGATTGCGGGCATAATTGATCCGGCTGATCACATCGAGTCCGCAAACCACCTGGCCATTGTAATCTGTTCTTGATGAAAGTATTTTCGCTTCGGGCAAAAGTACCAGCTCTACAGCGACAGTCGTGGTTCCGACATCAATCGCAACACCATAAAACAAGTCGCTTTTGTCTCCTGGCTCAATGTCAGTAATGTGAAATTTGCCTGATTCACGAACAAGCATTATGGTTACCTTCCCATTTTCCTGTCGTAGGACACCAGGTAATTTTTTTAAAACAGAGAGGGTACAGCTGACATCGATTTTTCCAAATTCCAGTTGGATGCATCGGGTGAGGCGGTCGAAATCGGAAAGTCCATCATCTGGTTTTGGAGGAAATACTTCAATATAGGTCTTGTAGACCAATGGGTTATACTGCCATTTTCGCGGCATTAAGTCGGGGTCGACCAGTTTAATCGCTTCAGAATCGACAGCAAATTTTCCGGATAACGGGTCAAATTGTTTGGGGATTTCAACCGTCAGATCGTTTTCCTTCACGAATGATTTGCAGGAAACGACATAATGATCCCTGGCAAGCCCCGGCGATATTACAGCTTTCGATTCAACCTGACCTTTTACAATGCGCATATGGCATTTGCCGCAGGTTCCTTTTCCCCCGCATGGCGCATCAAATTGAATCTCCGCAAACCTGGCAGCAACAAGTAATTCGGTTCCGATTGGAACCTCTATCGTTTTATTGTCAGGAAGAAAAGTAACCTTTGGCATTATTTATATTTCGCTATAACAAAACTCTCTAAATCAGCTGCTTCCTGTGGACCTACCGCCACTTTCCACCCTGGCATGTTCTCTTCCAGTTCACCGCTAATCTGGGCTACATAGCCTGGGATAACTATTTCGCGTGTAGAAACGAGTTTCTCAAGTTCAAATTCTTTGGCCGCTTTCCCGATAACAGCGCCTGAAAATTTTCCGGCTGCCCAGGCGGTAAGCACGCTCATCCCCTCACATTGCGGAACCAGCAACCAGGCACTGATCCCACTGTTTTCTATTTCGCTCGAAACTATAAAATAGGTCAGCGAGAAATTCGTTGTAAGAAATACAGGTGAATTAGCCGTAGGTTCGCCAATGGGATAGATCTTTGGATCGACCTGAATTGGTTTCTGCGGATCGGTAAAGATATTCAACCGCAGCGTAAAAAGCGTAACGAGCAGAGATGCATCAAATACAGGAAGCACACAAATGCCACCATATTTATTGATTTCTGTGATTGCCTCTGTTGTTATATCGAGGATATCCCTGGATTCTATGAACCGGAGGAAAGGGTATCCCAGCGATTTATTATTATCTTTTAAGGCAGAAGACCGGGCAATAGAATTAATTTGAAATTGTTCAGCAAGCGATTCTGTTTTAAACTGAAGGAGCAGGTTGTTGAAACCTGTCGTTTTCAATCTGGAAGTTGTTTCACCAATCTCATCAATGGTTCCGGTTAATGCAAGGGTGTGTCCGTTCTCCTTAGCGACAATTGCCAATTCATCGGCTGTTTCCTTTGTTGCCGAAGCGATAACGCTTTGCGAACCTTTAACGGCTTTTGCTGCTTCAATGATTGCCTCCAAATTGGTGCTGTGCAAAATCAGTGGGCGTTGTACCGTTTCCCATGCTCTTTTTGCCAGGGTGACAAATTTCTCATTTTTGTTGCTCTGCTGGGTAATAGCGATCATTTCAACAAAGAGCTTTTCGCCAACTCGCTCCACACAATAATTTTTAATGGCGTCGAGTATTTTGTCGATTTCACCGCTGTCGTCGGTGTCATTAATATTGATGGCAATGATGGTTTGGTGAACAAAAGTTCTTTCGTGCCTGTACAAAACGGTTTCTTCACCAATTTTGAACTCCATGTTCTTGCCGAGTTCAATTCCCTTTACAGGAGGTTCGCTTGCCGCTCCCAACACTTGTTTCGATTCTTCCGAAGCATAGGGACATTCCGACAGACTTGCTTTCTTGGCAGCCAGCTTCATTGCAAATGCAAGACACGTGTTCGAACCACATTCTTTACAATTGGTTTTCGGTAATAATTTCTGAATATCTAATCCTGTTAATGCCATTAATCAGAAGAGTTATAATTTGTTTAAACTTTTTTACTTAATCGTAACCGCCCCATCCATCATTTTAATTATCGCTCTTTTAGTTGCCATTGCAGCTTCGGGATGATACATGATAAGCAGATCGGCTCCGGCATGTAACATACTGATTGCAGTTGAGAGCTCCCAGTTGATCGCCCGTTTGGCAAGGTCGCCCCATATAGGAAAATCTGCCTCAGCAGCTTTAAACTCTTTTACTTTGGAACATTCCTGCCCTGGAGCAACGATGATTGGACCAGCCAGCATCGGATCGCCACCCAATCCCGTGATGCGAATACGCTCCATCACTGAATAGGTATATTCAATACCGTAACCGGTAGCACCTGTCAGGGGATCGATGACAATCTGCTCCTTCTTAATGTCCATATTGGTAAGCAGGATATTCATCTGCTTGGAAATATTTACATCAATCGGGCTTTGTGCAACCAGCGAATGTCCATAGGCCAGGGCCACTCCGGCAATGGTGCGGTAGTTGTTTTGTTCCACCCAGTTAAGAAGTAGGTTTTCACCTGCACATGCTTGAGCAACAGCCTTCATTACATCATTATTGCGGTCGAAATTGTTATGACCCGTAATGATTAATGGCACATCCACTGCTGCCAATATCGATTTGACGAGTTCAACAGATTGCTCGGGTGTCCGGTTCCCTCTCTCCGGATGTGTCCCATCGAGACGAACACTGATTAAGTCGGCGCCATATTTGTCGACACATAACCTGGCCATTTTCGCAGGATCGTTCAGCACTTCTCCATAATAATTCTTTAGAACGACGGGATATTTTTCCGAAACGACATCGAAAACCTCCATTGCCACGAGGGGCCTGTTGGGCATCTCTCCTTCCCACAGATGGAAAGGCATGCACGATGCCCCGCCAATATTGTAAGTGCGACCACGTGTTCCCCCTTCAGCCCTGGTTGCACCCAGCTTAACCTGCCAAACAGGGTTCTGACATTTTTCCTTATGTAATTTAAATGTTTTAATAGCTGTTACTTTCTCACTCGCAGAAGGTACAGGCGTTACCTGTACGGGAGGAGTAATTGCCACTGGTGCCGGTTGTTCCAGAAGCGGCTCTCCGGAAATCCCTAAAAAGGTTTGGTTTAATGTGGAGATGATGTTCTGAACTATTTCTTTTGTAATGATGCCTCTGAGTTCATTGGTAACCTCATTCTTCAATTCTTCCTTAAGCTGTTTCAGCAAATCGGCAGTTATTTGTGTTTTTTCAACAGGAACCGGTTCAGATTCAGTCCTCTTTTCAGGTACCTTATTTTCTTCTGTAATGGTGATGTTTTCCTGTGTTTCAGCCTTTTCCTGATGTATAATTATCGACATATCGCTCATTTCCAGGGCAGGATGTTTGACTTTTTCAAGATAGTTCTTTACTTCCGAAGCCTCAATTGCAATCGTTTCGTCTGCTATCTTATCCAATAAATCAGGAACTCCCTGTTCGCCAAAACGTTTGTTGAGGTCGGCGGCCAATAACTCCTTTAATTGTTTGGGCATCCATACCATTCGTTTAAAGCCGCCTTCAGCAAACAAAAATTTGCGTGAAGTCAGAAAGACCTTACCACAACCCATAAAACCCGGGGTTTGCTGTCCGCCTCCCACATTCCCAGCAAGAGACGAGAACGTCATCCCAACAGGGGTTTCGCCCTGATATTCACGATTGACGATCATCACTCCGTTTAGTTCCGGCACAAAAGCCACAATGGCTTCAAAGCAGCCACAGCTCGTCATGGGCTTGTCCATAATTGAATATGCGCTGAAACTATCGATTGATTTGTGACTGTTGATGAATACATATTCGTCTACCCCTTTCCAAACACCTTTAACGGGATCGAGAACCTCACCTTTTTTTACCGGCTGGTTTGGACCCGTTTCATCAATTTCGTAAGCGGCTTTGCCATCCAGCCAGTTATAGGCACCACATAATCCAAGCCTTTCAGGGGTAATCATACAGACATGGTTGGGTGCAAATGACTGGCAAAGCAGGCACGAATAGAACGTGTCAACCGATTCATCGGTCATTGATTCCAGCCGCCTGTTCCGGTCGTCATATATTTTTCTGGCAAAGACAAGACGTTTCTCAACCTCCTCTTTTTCGGTGATTAAGGTCACCTTTACTTTATCAACAATAGCGGGATATTCCGAAAGAAACTTGGCGTGGATAATTTCACCGTAATGTTTTAGTCGCAACCCGTTTTTGAAGCCGGTCCTGGAAACGCGTGTCCAGACAATATCGCGCTGACCCATGTGCCAAATACCTTCAGCCCCGTTTACGAGATGGTGAATCTGTCGTTCGAGAATTGGTTCAAAGTCGGTTTGCATTTTTCTTCCGGCTACTTCAACCCATATAGCCAACGGAAGCGCACTTCCTTCGGGTACCTGATCAATATCGGGACCTATAATTTCGATCTCCCCATCGTTAATGTCATCCAGCTCCACGGAAGTGACAAATTCAAATGCTGAAGACTTTGTACCGCCAAATTCGGCATGAACATCTTCCTTACGAATGCGTTCACCTTCAAAGGCCGGGCCATAGGCAACGGGAATCGGCACCTTAGTGATTTTAACTTTACACCCACGCACCTCAAGCGCTTTTTCGACCATACTTTCGTAGGGGACATTCGAAACAACGTGTTCGTAGGTACAAACACCCGTTGGGAGGATTTGCGGAATATCGGTATCGGCAATAACCGGGAAACCATAATTTATTGCCCCCGCAGCTGCTGCATACTTTTCGGGTGTAACCTCGCCAAACGCCAGAACAAATGCGAAGATTCGGTCCTTGTTATATCTTAGATTGGCTTTAAAGTCGCCGGGTTTTACGCTTCCAAATGAGAGTGCTGCGCGGTTGGCAAAACCAAGCGCATAAATCAGTGCCGAAACATCGCTTCCAAACGGGATGAGACGGGTTTCCCAGCCCAGCTGCACACCTTCTTCGGCCAATTGTTCTGCAAACTGTTTCCCGTTTGTACTTCCACCCATAAATACGTAAAGATTTTTCTGCTGAAGCTCTTTGGCTATCTGCACTGCAATTTGGTTATTGGGGGCAGCACCTGTTATTGCAGCGAAACCTGGAGCAGTACCATCGACAAACTCAATCCCACGCTCACGCATAATGGTATCGTTTGCAGCACCCAGCCAAATACCGTTGACCGGATTTGGACCAACAACATATTTACAAGCTTCAATGATTTCGCAGGCAAACAATGCTGCAACTCCGGCATCAAGCGTATTTCCCAGGTAGGGAAGCCAGATGTTTTCAGCTGGACGTGCAGGGAGCAATTCCTTCGCCTTTAAGAGCGCTTTCTGCAAATCGGCAACCTTTTCTATCTTTGAGCCTGTGAATGAGTAGATAACAGGTAAATAGTAGGCAGTTTCCGGAAAGCTTACCGGATGTGACGACCCTTTGGCTTTGATCGTTTCGTTCAATTTTTCTTCCGCTAAGGCAACCCATCTAATGGCACCATCTATAGCGCTGGAGCAAATTATCTTAGACATTGATAACCCTTCTATCTTTCATATCAAAAAGTTTTCTTTCGAATTTCTTATTTATTCCCAGTTTCTCTCTGGCATCGTCAAGAATATCCATGATCTTGGTAAATGCCAGTGAAGCAGTCTCACAAACATGAAATGAGCCTCCAAAAATATCTTTGGTATCCTCATTCAAAAGTTTAGTCACATTTTCTGATCCTTCGATGTAGAAAGGGTGTCCCAAAATAACATCCACTCCAGAAGCGACAAAATAGGTGCCGATTGCAACAGCCTTTTGACTCATCCATTCCGGAGCCACCCCTACAGCCGGAAGTTGTGAAAGATCGTCTCCTAATCCACCTTCTCTGACCAGTTCAGTAGCAGCTTCAAGGATTCGTGTGTTATCCACACAGCTTCCCATATGAAGAACCGGGGGGATACCCACGGTTTCGCAAACCTCTCTTAATCCGGGTCCTGCATGTTGCAAGGCAATTTCAGGAATCATCATCCCTTCTTTTGCAGATGCAATAGCTGCGCATCCGGTTTTTAAAACCAGCACATCGTGTTTAATCAATTCCAGGGTGAGGGTATTGATGTAATCGTCCATCTTAAACTTAGGATTGTTACACCCCACAATTCCAACGACCCCTTTAATACGACCCGAAATAATGGCATCGTTAAGCGGACGGAATGAGGCACGATAAGTTCCTCCGAGCATGTATTTTATCGATTCGACGCTGAACCCCGCAACAAGTGGGCTCTTATCAGAGGGGATGCACACCTTTCCCTGATCGCGGTTTTTATAATTGTCGATAGCGCGACGTATCAGTGTTTTGGCCGAATTTAGCGCATCGTGCTCATCCAATGGCATATGTGTTGCGCCAACGGTCATTGCAATTTCTGATGTACTGACAATTTCAGTATGGTATGATTTTGCCACATCCGGCAGGCCGGGCATACAGCACTGGACGTCAATAATCATCAATTCAACTGCACCCGTGATGATGGCCAGTTCCTGTTGCAGGAAATTCCCGGCTATTGGAATTCCATGACGCATGAGTATCTCATTTGCTGTACAGCATATACCGGCTAAGGTGATGCCTTTCGCTCCTGCCTTTAAGGCATATTCCTTAATTTCCGGATTTTGCGCAGCTACTGCAAGCATTTCCGAAAGTTCCGGTTCGTGACCATGTACAAGAATATTTACGGTATCCTTCTGAAGAACACCCAGATTTGCATTGCTACGAATAGGTGTCGGGGTTCCAAAGAGAATATCAGAAACCATCATGGCAATACGTGATCCACCCCAGCCGTTTGCCAGCGACACCCGGAAGGCGTGGTTGACCAGATTGCGATAGTCGTGGTCGACACCCATATTTGTACGGTGCATCCCTTCCACAACCATCCGGTCAATACCTTTAGGATTAACCCCCAGATTGGTCCATACATTCTGTCTTTTTACAGGGGCAAGTTTCAGGGTTTTAAGATCTTCTTCCTGAGAAGTATATTCTCCGATGAGGGTATCAGCAAGTTCGAGGGCAATTTGTTCATTTGTCCTCCCTTCAGTTTCAATATTATATAGCCGGGCAGTCCGTGAAAGGGCTTTTTCATCCTTGATCACGTAGTCTTTCTCTTTCCCTTCGGCCACTTTTTTCAGACGGAGCACCAAATGGCGTCCATGGTCTGAGTGGGCTGAAGTTCCCGCAAGAACTTCCATTAAATAATTCCGGGCAACAATCGTATCTGAGTTTGCACCGCAAACACCGCGCGGCACTTTGGGTGTTATACGGCATGGCCCCATGTGACAGACACGGCAGCATACCCCGGAAGTTCCAAACTTGCACTGGTTGCCCTGAACTTCCATTCGTGCAAAACAGGTATCGATATTCTCAAATTCCGCCTTTCCCAAAATCCTCAACGATGCGAAATCAATCACTTGTTCATCGGGTCTCTTTGTCGTTTTAGCCATATTTCAACTTTCAATTTAAAATCTGAGTAATCAATTTCCTTACTCCTGCCACAACCGGGTTATCGTCAGGAAGCGAATGCAATGCAATTCCATTTTCCGAATTTATTGCCAGCTGTTCATTTTGTTGTAACCCCATTACGATATCGGCATTTGTCATGGCTTTGAGCTCATCTGCAAATTCGGGTATTCCATTGTTGGCACGTATTCTGTTGATTATAATCACCAGCTTATCGTATTTAACATGCATCTCATTGGCGAGATTGTAAAGTCGCTGGATCGTCTTCAGTCCCTGACTAGAAGGGTCAGCTACCATAACCAAAACGTTGACTCTTTGTACAATGCGACGCGAAAGATTTTCGAGTCCGGCTTCGTTGTCAAGGACAATATATTTATAGCTCGAAGAAATTTGGGCGATGATGGACTTTAATACATTATTGGCGTAGCAATAACAACCTTCACCTTCAGGTCTGCCCATAGAAATCATGTCGAAATCCTTCGCTTCAACAAGACTCTCTTCTATTTTCATTTCCAGTAACTGCTGTTTCGAAATACCTGCCGCCAAACCTTTACTGGCTTCTTCACGGGCTTCTTCACGTGCACTCCCTATCGTTTTTGTAATTTTTACACCCAATGCGGCATCAAGACAGGAGTTTGGGTCGGCATCGATTGCCAAAACGGGACAATACCCGTTTGCAATAAGCTGTTTTACAATGAGTCCTGAGATAGTGGTCTTCCCGACTCCTCCTTTGCCTGTTATTGCTATGAAAAAACTCATGCTTTCATTTGTATATTGTTCTTATAATCTGATCGAAAATATCAATTTTTTCACTACTCAGACCATCGAGAACCGAGAGTCCAAGCCGGTCGAGTTTTTTAAACTGTTCGGAATAAGGGATGAATCCGATGATTTTGTGATCCGGGAAAGCGCCGGTGATAAACTCTTCATCTGAAGAGGATGCAATTTTATTTCCGACCAGAACGATATTCTTTAAACCAATATCACCAGCCATCCTTATAATCCGTTTGGCAGAATCGACTGCCCGCTGACCGGGCTCAATAACAATAATCAATTTGTCAACGCCCTTTACAGTTGCACGACCGAGATGTTCCACTCCTGCTTCCATATCCATAATTACCACATCGTCCTTGAAGAGAATAAGATCGGTAATCAAAGCTCGTATCAGCACATTCTCGGGGCAGGCACAACCACTTCCTCCGCTTTCAACGGCTCCCAGCACCAGAAGCGAGACGCCATCCTTATGGACGGCATATTTTTCGGCAATATCAGCTACTTCGGGGTTCAGCTTAAAAATCTGGCCGTATTGGTTAACTTTTGCACCGGTACGCTCTTCAATCAACTGAATGTGTTTTGAAATAGGAATTATTCTTTTTTGCTCGGCTTCGGTCAACCCTAATGCTGCGGCCAGATTTGAGTCCGGATCAGCATCGACAGCCAATACTTTCATCCCTTTTTTGGAGAGTAACAATGCCAGAGCAGCCGCCAATGTTGATTTTCCAACACCACCTTTCCCCGATACCGCTATTTTCACACGTATAAATTTTAGATTATCTTGTTCTATATTAGGTCTTTGATCCGTGTGGAACCCTCATTTATTGATCCTTTTTCTCCGGTAAGCTTTGGCTCATGAGGGTTTCATTGATAACTTTTAAAACCTCAAAAGCCGTATTTTGATTTCATCCTCGCAGATAAGGCGTTTACCATATCGAACACTTTATCAGCATCTGAGGGATCGAGCGAACCTGTCCCACACGAAGGTGAAATAATGGCTTGTTCGATAATGAGTTTTTTATCTATCCCTTTTGATGCAAGATTGTCCATTACATATTCCAACTGCGCTTCAAGTGATTCGACAGATTGTTCGCGTATCGCTTTTGAGGTTGGAACGACACCCCACGCCAGCATTCCGCCCCCTTCGAGGTGTGATTTAACTTTATCGCTGTATATGGCAATGGTTTCACCATATTCAAACGCATCGAAATTAACTATATCCACATCGGCATCTATCAGAATACTCCATTCGGTGTTACCGCAGCAATGAATACCCGTGAAGGCATGATCGGTACGAATGGCATCAATCATCTCCTTCAATAAATCCACAACATCATCTCTTTTTACAGAAACATAGGTAGAGCTTCCGAAGGCCGAAAGGATGGGCTCATCGATAAAACAAATTATATTTTCGGCATAAGGTTTGAATTTCTGTATTAGCCAGCGACATTTCATTGTCAAAGCCTTCACAATCACATCACGAAATTCGTCATTATAAAAAATGGCGCGTTTGTTTTCATCGACAATGGTAAGGGCAAAGGTACACGGGCCGGTAACCTGAACTTTTATCCACGGCAATTTATTCCCTTTGGCTTTCAACCGTTTTTCGAGTGCATATATCCCTTTGGAGTACTCTTCGCTAATCGCCATTGCACTGAAATCGCCAGTACTATCGGTTGTTTCGAATGATTCGATGAATGCTTCGTAGAAAGTGGCAAACGCTTCGGAATAATCTGAAGCAGTATCGAAATACATGCGCTCTTTAATATGGTCAATAACAATCGAGGGCATTCCTTCAGAATACTGGATTTCCATCTGCTCGTTCATGCCAAATTTGGGGAGCTGAGGCCAAATAGGTGCATCAAGATTATTCAAAGAGGCATCAATGGCATGATCAACATCCGTATACGGCATACTTCCTATCGCAGTAGAAAGAAATTTTGGTTTAATGGACATCTTGAGCGTTTTTTGGTTAAAAAAAATGGTGTGATTTTTTATGACAACAAATATATTAAAAGTTAAGATACTTAAATATAAAAGTCAGGACAGAATCATTCCTAAATATTTAACTCATTATTGCCAAAAAAAAGAGACATTCAATCCCGCCCAGAAGAACACAAAGTATTGATCGTATGTTTTTATCCATCAAATAAATCAAAAGGTCAAGAAATAAAAAAAAATGTCTATTTTTGTTAAATGCAAACAATCCATGGCATAACAGAGAAAGATTTGATCATCAGGCTAAAAGATGGTGACCAGACTGCTTTTGAGTTGTTGTTCCATTTTTATTATCCTGGATTGGTAATCTATGCCTCTCAGTTTACAGCAGACCGTTGTGAGGCGGAAGAGATTGTTCAGAATTTTTTTGTGAGATTCTGGCAGAAGCACAATCAGATTTTACATGGCGATTCCCTCAAGAATTATTTCTTTTTATCTGTCAAAAACAGTAGTCTCAATTACTTAAAACATAAGAAAATAGAAGAGCGGTATCTAAAGGAGTTAAGCGACTTGTCCGATCAGCATCTTGTTTATGACCCTGATCTGTATGTGGCGACAGAACTTCAGGAAAAGATAAAGAATTCGATTAATCTTCTTCCGGAAAAATGCCGTGAAATTTTTGTAATGAGCCGGATACATGGGCTGAAAAACGATGACATAGCCAACGAGCTGAATCTTTCCAAACGTACAGTAGAGACACAGATTAGTAATGCTTTAAAAGTATTACGGGTCGAATTAAAGGATTATGTAGGTTTATTAATATTCCTTGGAATCCACCATTTCTGATTATCCTTCCTCACTTTTATTTTTTTTTACTTTTCGCATACGTGTGTTTTCAGTTTCAGTTGTTCTAAATTACGGAATGCAAGGAAAAGCACTCTTCAATCCTTAATATAAACATGATTAATAAAGTACAACACGATATTCAAGATCTGATTTCTGAACGGTCGAGGCAGGATATGGTAGAGCAGGTTGCCGAAGCAACTTTAGCGGTGTCGGAGATTGATGAAATCGACAGCCGGAAGGCCTATTTGGAAATTCAGAGCAGAATACAAAAGGATCGAAAATACAGACTGTTAATTAATGTGTTATCTCGTGCTGCAGCTATTCTGTTTATTCCCCTGTTAGTGGCCACAGCCATTCTTTATTTCGGGAAACCGGAACTAAAAAATCAACAAAATTTTGCAATGCAGGAGATTACTACTCCTTTAGGTGTTCGTTCACAGGTTACACTTCCGGATGGATCGCATGTGTGGCTGAATGCTGAAAGTACAATTAGATTTAAGGTTCCTTTCGATCAGACAAGCCGTGAAGTATCCCTGGTTGGAGAGGCATTTTTTGATGTACAGAAAAATCCAAAAGTACCGTTTCTTGTCAAATCTGGGAATGTTGGTATAAAAGTACTTGGAACCAGATTTAATTGTAAGGCGTATGAGGATGAGTATAATCTGGAAGTGGTTCTTGCAGAAGGGAAGGTGAGCTTGAGCACAAATGGGGATGAGTCAGCAGAAGCCCTTATCATGAAGCCAGGCGACCGGGTTGTTTTTGACAAAATATCTAACCAAACTACCCTTACAAACGGGAAAGTTGATAAATATATTGACTGGCATAATGGTAAACTGGTATTTGACGAGACTCCAATGCCTGAAGTTGCAACTCAGCTTGGTCGCTGGTTTGGTGTTGAAATAGTGATAAATGATCCAAAAATAGAAAACTACAAGCTTACAACCACTTTTGAGAATGAATCGCTTCACCAGATTCTGGAACTGATCAAGCTCTCCTCACCTGTTGAAGTGACTTACATCTCTGCCACGATTAATAGTTTGAATAAGAAACAGACTAAAGCCAAAGTGATATTTACAAAGAAAACGAAAAACTAAAATCTTAAAAGGAATGCCTATGAGAATAAAAACAAACTAAATAAAAAAGAAAGGAAGTGCTCTAACACCCCCTTTCTGGTTACCCGTAAAGGGCAGATTAATTATTGTTACAAATTAAATCACACAAAATTATGAAAAAATTCATGAAACTAACGTGCTTGTACCTAAATGAGCACAGAAAAATGTTTTTAGCCATGCGAAACACCCTATTCATAATCTTAATCAGTGCATTCCAATCGTTTGCAGTGGTCAGTTATGCGCAAACCACCCGTCTCTCGCTGGATGTGAAAAATTCGACAGTGAAAGAGGTATTACAGCAGATTGAACAGAAAAGCGAGTTTTACTTCCTATACAACAGCGAACTGATCGATGTTCAGCGGAAAGTTGACTTATCAGTAAATAATGAAAAAATTGACGTAATTCTTGCCCAGCTCTTTATGGGTGACAAGGTGGACGTTTTGGTTCGTGACAGGCATATCGTTCTGACACCCATGAGTGAAAATGGCAGTCAGCAACAACGGCAAATCAAAGGAAAAGTGACGACCCCTTCAGGTGAGACTCTTCCTGGTGTAGCTGTTGTGATAAAAGGGACAACTACTGGTGTAACCACGGATAGTCAGGGAGCTTTCACATTGTTTTTACCAAGCGAGGCCAAGGTTCTTGTTTTCACATTTGTAGGAAAGAAGAAACAGGAGGTGAACATTGAGGGTAAAAGCACTGTGAATATAAAGCTGGAAGACGAAAATATTAGTCTTGACGAGGTGGTCGCCATTGGATATGGTACCATGAAAAAAAGCGATTTAACCGGATCTCTTTCATCCATAACTTCAAAAGCGATTCAGGAACATCCGATGACCGACTTTTCTCAGGTCTTGCAGGGTAGGTCTGCCGGTGTTTCTGTGATCAATGCAAATGGTTCACCTGGCCAGGCTCCAAGAATTCGTATCCGTGGAGCGAATTCAATCAATGGATCGAATGACCCATTGTATATTATCGATGGAATTCCCGGCGGTTCTGATGTAAATCCTTTGGATATTAAATCTGTTGAAATTCTTAAAGATGCTTCTGCCACTGCGATTTATGGTTCAAGAGGTGCAAATGGTGTAATTTTAATCACAACTCTGCGCGGAGATGCAAACGCACCTAAAATAGTACTTTCATCCAATGTAGGTGTAAGTAGTGTTGGAAAACGATATGAAATGTTGAACGCAGGCGAGTATGCCACATTGGTTAATCAAATCGAAGGTTTTACAGCCTATACTCCAGCGGAAATTGCCGCGTTTGGACAGTCTAAGGGAACCAACTGGCAAAATGAAGTATTTAGTAATGGTCTGACCCAGAATCATAATGCATCCATTTCGGGTGGTTCAGGAAAGGTACGCTACCTTTTCTCTGGAAATTATGTGAACGAAGTTGGTACATTGGAAAATACAAACAGGGAAAAATCAAGCTTCAGGGCAAATATTAATACGGATTTCAGTGATCGTCTTTCTGTATCTATGGATCTTACCGCTTCAATGGGAACAAGACTTAATAAAGATCTTGGAACAGGAGGAGGGAAACTCAATCCAATCTTACAGGCGTTGATGTGGTCGCCAACTGAGAAAGTATATAACGCCGATGGAACCTACACCAATGCGGATACTTACGGATCATTGGGCAGGAATCCTGTCATGTGTGAAAAAGAAGCCTATGTACATAATAAGTCAGCTAATTTCGGTATTAACAGTAATTTGAAGTATAAAATTACAAATGATCTGAATTTTGTAACCAATATTTCTGTTGGTAAATCAAATAGTTATAACAGGGAATTTACAAGCAAATACTTTTCACCAAGTAATCCTAGCCTGCAATTGAATAGTGGTGATAGTTTTGGCTGGCAGCTTCAAACGCTATTGAATTACAGCAAGAAATTTTATGAGAATCATAGTGTTGCTGTTACAGCTGGTTTTGAAGAGTCTGCAAGCGAAGGAAGAAGCATGTCGCTTACTGCTAATGGCGTTGATAGCCCAGCTGCTGATATCGCATTATCCACCTCTCAAAGAGTTGGTCAAAGTTATGGTAATGGAGGATTACGCTCTTACTTTGGAAGGTTGAATTACAATTATGCTTCTAAGTATTATTTAACTGCCACTTACAGGGCTGATGGATCATCTGTATTTAAAAAAGAAAACAGGTTTAGTTATTTCCCTTCTGTAGGTTTAAGTTGGGTGCTATCTGAAGAGGCATTTATTAAAAACCTGGATTTGTTTGACAGGTTGAAATTAAGAGGTAGCTGGGGTACCACAGGAAATCAAAGTGGAATCAGCGGTACATCAAAGTTATCTAATCTTGGTACAAAGAGTTATGACTGGGGTACCAGGACGAACTATCCTGGAACAGAGCCATCTACTCCTGCCAATACCTCCTTAAGATGGGAAAGAACGGCACAAAAAGATATTGGTATTGATGCAACTTTCATGAAAAATAAGCTGAATATAAGTATAGACTATTTCAAGAAGGAAACAACTGGTGTGATCTTGTATAAACCACTTCCAAAGTACGATGGTGGATACAGTATAACACAAAATCTTGGCCAGGTCGATAATAAAGGATTCGAAATAACTGCAGATTACCAGGCGATTAGTAAAAACGGTTTTGAATGGAGTATTGGCTTTAACCTCTCAACTGTAAGAAATAACGTGGTTAATTTGGGCGTTGATCAAAAACTTTTGGTTGGTGGTTATGGCTCAGGACTATTATCTACGAATCCCTTTGTACTCATGCCAGGTCATCCAATGGGTTCATTCTGGGGTGTTAAATACCTGGGAATATGGCAAACCAGTGAAGCTGCTCAGGCTTTGTTATATGGAAATAAACCGGGTGATTCGAAATATGAAGACCTGAATGGTGATCATGTGATTAACTTTTCTGATTATCAAATCACAGGCGATGCAAATCCTAATTATTCATTTGGTATAAACAATACCTTTAATTACAAGAACTTTACTTTTAATATTTTGATTGAAGGTGTTCAGGGACGTCAGGTACTCAATACGATGTATGCAATTGGTGTATTGCCTGTAGGTGATGCCCGTACTGTTACGATAAAGGATGGTGCCGATGCATGGTCCGCATCTAATCCAAATGCAGCATTTCCAGCATTAAACAGTGTTACCAATGTAAATAATTTGCAGGCTTCAAGATGGCTCGAAGATGGTAGCTTTGTAAAAGTCAGAAACATTAGTCTTGCATATAACTTCCCTAAGAGCTTTACTAAATTTGCAGATGTAAGGTTGTCAATCAGTGGACAAAATCTGTTTACCTTTACCAAGTACAAGGGATATGATCCTGAGGTTTCAAATTCCGGAACTCTTGATACTGAATCTGGTATAGATTTTGGAGCCTATCCTACTCCCAGATTAATTACAACAGGAATAGCTGTAACCTTTTAAAAAGATAAAAAGATGAAAAGATATATTTATGTACTGTTTCTCATTGGGACGCTTCTTTCATGTAATGTCCTTGACGAGCGATTTGAAAGTATAACTTCTGCGCAAACATATTATACGACAGATAAACAGTTATCTGATGCCTGCAATCCCATCTATAACCATATTTGTGATCTTTGTGACAGGACTTGCCGGTTTAATACCATATGTTTAGCAGCAAACGATGTTACTACAAGTTCGGTAAATAAGGATCTGGTAGAGTTTGAAACATTTAACCCTTCCTCCTCAAATGTAATGTTAAGCTATTACTGGGGTAACTACTATAAGGTGATTATTGCTTGTAATAATGTCATTGTGAATTCTAGCAAGGTTCCGGACTCTGCAGTTAAAAATACTGCTCTTGGACAGGCCTATTTTGGCCGGGCATGGGCTTATTTCTGGCTTGTCAGAATGCATAACCGTATCCCTCTGATTCTTGATATCGAAACACATCCCAATATTGGTTTAACTGAACCTAATGTTGTTTACAACCAGATTATTGAGGATTTGAAAAAAGCGGAATCATTGCTTCCTGATAACTATACCGATTATCGGGCTAAGATCGCCTTTAACAGGGGAGCAGCAAAATCGTTTTTGGCTTCAGTTTATCTTGCAAGTGCAGGCTATCCGGTTAAGAATACTGCAAACTATGCTTTAGCTGCGGCAAAAGCGAAGGAGGTCATTGATAACAAGGGAACATGGGGATACCGACTGTTACCTAATTTTAAAGATTTGTGGGTAAATCAAAGGTTTAATGATGAAACCATCCTGGGTTATTACTTTAATAATAACAATGGCGTGGCCAGTCAAAGTGCCCCTTATCCGGGACAGCCAACAGAATGGACCGGTTGGGATTACTATTTCGCAGAACTCAACTTCTATAAAAAATTCCCATCTGGAGCAAGAAAAGATGGCACTTTCTGCTCAGCCTATCCGATTAAGAATTCTGATGGATCAACATCCATCGTGGATTACACCAAATTGAAGTCAAAACACCCTTATTACTCAAAAATGTGGGACCACGACGGAATGAACTGGCAAAAACCATGGGAATATAATGACTGGACCTCCAGCCGTACAACGATTGCGATGCGTTATGCCGAAGTGCTGCTGATTTATGCTGAAGCACAGGCGATGTCTTCTTCCGCTGATGCAACGGCTTATGCTGCGATCAACGAGGTCAGGCTGAGAGCCGGAACCAAAGCGCTGGTTACTGGTCTGAGCCAAATAGCATTCCGTGATTCTGTTATTGCAGAACGTGCATGGGAATTTGCCGGTATTGAGGCAAACGGAAGTAACTGGTTTGATTTGGTTCGCACCGAGACTGTTGAAACAGCTGCTGCCAACCGGGATGCGTCTGAAATACAAATTTTGACTGCCCCCACTCATGCCAAATATTTTGCCCCAATTCCTGATTCTGAAATTTTGCTTAACCCTAATTTGAAATAAAAACCCAAGTGAGTACCATAGTGTCAAACCCGTAAAAAGGTTTGACACTATTATTTACATCTCTTCTTCTGCATCGGAAAGCCAATTATTAACTTTGATTCACGTAATCGTGCTTCCAGTGTGATTAATCTTAGAAATAATCAACAACACCTTCCATTACGATTTTTTTGGCTCATTCGGATGGACATCGCTCAGATATTAGTCAAGTTGATCTCTGTTATCGTTCTTTTTCCTACAAACTTTCAGGTTATTAAACTCCAAAAAATAATTCAAATTTAGCTTTTGTTATATAGTGGAGACGAGATAAATTTCTTACCAACAATATTTTAGATAATGAAAAGGATAATTATTCTGTTTCTGCTGTTTGGGATAATTTTAAATGTTGAGTCAAAGCCGGATTTTATTCAGGTTCAAACATTTGAAAAGGAGATTAAGGGTGTCAAACCAAAAGTAGATGTCACCGATTATGTAAATCCCTTTATTGGTTCGGGGGGTAATGGGAATATTATACCTGTAGCCTGTGTCCCGTTTGGAATGGTGCAGGTTGGTGCCGATACCCGAATGGAAAACTCGGGGTATTTGTATAGCGACACCCGGATACTTGGAATAAGTCACGTTCATAAATCGGGTGGCGGATGTGGCGACTTTCTGGATATCTTATTCCAGCCAATCCCCGAATCGGTCCTAAAAAATATACCGGCTCACTATCCCTCAGCCGGATTTTCGTCTGCGTTTTCCCATAAGGATGAGCAATTCTCGCCTGGAAATTATTCTGTCCGACTGGCAGATTTCAACACTAACCTATCAATTACAGCTACCAGCCGTTGTGCATTTCACCGCTATTCCTACCCTGTAAAAGGAATAAATAAAGTAATTATTGATTTGAAATATGGTAGTAAAGGGGCCTGCACGATTGTCCCCGAAGAGAGCTATGATACTGTAAAAGTTGCCCATCTTGAATGGATTGATGAATATTCAGTTGCAGGATCACGCATTTCAAACGGCTGGTCTCCCGAACAGCACGTTTATTTCTTTGCCAGATTTTCGAAGCCTATCAAATCGATCAGTTATTACAATAAAAATATACTTTGCGACGAAAAGAAACTACTTTCAGGTACGGATGTAAAAGCCATCCTGGAATTTCATACGGACGATCAACTGCTGGTAAAAATCGGCCTCTCACCTGTTGATGTGGAGGGAGCTCGAAAGAATCTGGAAACTGAGATCCCCGGCTGGGACTTTGACGCCGTAAAGAAGTGCGCCCTGAGTGAATGGCGTGCCAATCTTGGAAAATATGTTATCAAAGATAAGGATGAACAAAAAAAGGAGTTGTTCTACTCATTCGTTTATAATACAATAGTTTATCCGATGCTTTACTCCGATATAGACGGACGTTTTCGCGGTCCGGATCATAAAATACATCCCTCCCTGGGATTCCCATATTACGCCGGAGTGGTTGGACTGTGGGATACGTTTCGGGCTGCCTGCCCGCTCATTACGATATTACGTCCCGATGTCGCCAACGATTATGTCAGAACCTGCCTGGCCCATTTCGACATATTCGGACAACTCCCTATCTGGACATTGGCCGGTGGAGAAACTTTTCAGATGATAGGTCTTCACTCGCTTCCATTAATAGCTGATGCTTACTGTAAAGGAATCCGTGGTTATGATACATCAAAAGCCCTGGATGCGATGATTACCTCAGCCAACAAAGATACTTGTGGCTACTCGATGCGCTACTTTGTTGGTTTAAAGAATTATAAAAAGTTTGGATACGTGCTAGCCGATTTGGAGATGGAATCTGTCGCACGTACCTTGGAATACGCCTATGATGACTGGTGTATCGCCCAAATGGCAAAACAGATGGGTAAGGAGACCATCTATCGTACCTTTATTGAACGTTCAAAGAATTACAAAAACGTCTATGATCCCTCTACCGGTTTTATGCGGGGTCGGTTTGCCAATGGTAGCTGGAGAACCCCGTTTGATCCCTTTGAGTCGAACCATCGCAGGGATGATTACTGCGAAGGAAATGCATGGCAATGGACATTTTTCGTTCCTCATGATGTCAAGGGACTTGCGAAACTTATGGGTGGGGACACACATCTCCAATCGCGACTTGATTCGTTGTTCACCTCCAATTCAACAATAGCTGGTAAAAATGTTTCAGGAGACATATCTGGTTTGATCGGACAATATGCCCATGGAAATGAACCAAGTCATCATGTTGCCTATCTATATGATTATATTGGACAACCGTGGAAAACTCAGAAATATGTCAGGCAGATCATGGATACGCTCTATAAAAATTCGCCGGATGGTATTTGTGGGAATGACGACACGGGGCAGATGTCAGCCTGGTTTGTATGGAGTGCCATGGGATTTTATCCGGTAAGGCATGGGACTGGCGAATATATGGTGGGTACACCGCTTTTTAACCATCTTGAGCTTGCACATGCAAAAGGAAAGCTGGTTATCCTTGCCCCGACTGTCTCTTCCATAAACAGGTATATCAAAAATGTCAGGCTGAACGGCAAAGAGTTGAAGCGGTTTTATCTGAACCATAACGAATTATTTTCAGGAAATGCATTGCTGGAGTTTGAGATGACCGATACTCCGGTAATTGAATAGTCTATTTATTCATTGTTTTGTCTTTCCTGACCTTCAGACCGAAGGGTGTCAAAAAAGTCTTTAGTGCACCTGTGTTCTAAACTTGGTGTTTCCTTTGGGGTTGTTTTAATCTATTGAACTACAACCTATCACAAAGATCACGCAAAGAATCACAACGAAAGGGTATTGTAAATTGACTACCTTTTTGACATCCTCGGGCCAGAAGTATAGTTTGTTCTTATTTAAAGATTTAGAGGGGCCCCAAATACGAAATAAGCTATTTAATTCAGTTTATTAACTCATTCCGATTGTATTACAAAAAAGAATAATTTCAAAAAGAATAATCAAATTAATAAGTGTCATGACAAAATTATCACGCAGATCATTTATCACAACCTCGGCAGCAATAACAGCCGGAGTTGCAATTTTACCCGGATTGACCCGGTGCAAAGGGTTTGGAAAATTAAATATTGCAGTAATTGGTGTTGGTGGTCGAGGAAAAGATAACTGGAAAGAGTGCATGAATGAAAATATAGTGGCCTTATGCGATGTCAGTGATTCCGCAGCAGAAGAAGGATTTAAGACTTTCCCAAATGCGAAAAGATTTAAGGACTTTCGTGTGATGTTTGATAAGATGGCAAAAAAGATTGATGCTGTAATTGTTGCAACACCCGATCACATTCACTTTTCAGCGACCATGGCTGCAATGCAACTGGGTAAACATGTATATGTTGAAAAACCATTGGCACATAATATCTGGCAACTGCGTACGCTTCGAAAGGCTGCAAAGCATTATAAGGTGATCACTCAAATGGGGAACCAGGGACATGCCGGCATGGGTATCCGGTTTATAAAGGAGTGGTACGAGGCAGGTGTTTTAGGGGATGTGAAAGAGGTTGTGGCCTGGTCTGATGGTCCGGGGTTTTCTCCGGAAGGGTGGTTTAGTAAACCCGATAAGTTTCCCCCCTCTGTTGAAGAAATCCCGGCAGGTTTAGACTGGGACTTATGGCAGGGACCAGCTTCACTGCGCTCCTTTAATCACTGTTATGTTCCTAAACGTTGGAGAGGTTGGTACGATTTCGGGAATGGAGTCTTAGGTGACTGGGGTTGCCATACACTCGACGCTCCGTTCTGGTCGCTCGATCTTGGGATGCCTGTTTCTGTTGATCCCATGGTAAGACCTGAAGCTCCGGACGGATTTGTTACAGATCAGTCTGTTTTAAAATTTGAATTTGAAGCACGTGGAAACACTCCTCCTGTTACTCTAAAATGGCATGACGGAGGATTAAAACCGGAAAATCGTCCCGAGTGGGGTCTAAAAGAATTGCCTGGTTCAGGAATGATCATGATTGGCAGCAAAGCATCCTTGTTAACTGATGGACGTCCTGATAATCCTAAATTATTGATCCCTGAAGAAGATTGGAACCGGTTTATCAAAAATCTTCCACCTCAAACCATCCCGCGTGTCGAAGGGGGACCGGTAGCAGAGTGGCTTCGGGCAATTAAAGGTGATGGCCCGATGCCTGGTTCAAATTTTGAATATTCTGCGCGACTTACCGAAATGGCCTTACTCGGAGTACTTGCCCAGCGCTTTAATACCCGGATTGAATATGACGCTGTCAATATGAAGGTTACAAATCATCCGGATTTTGACGCGCACATCAAGGAACCCGTCCGCAAAGGATGGGATTATGGTGATGAACTTTGGAAATCATAAAAAATGTAAAACTATTCTGATGACCCATTAATTGTCTTTATATGAGCACATCTAAACAAATTTCGAGGCGCAGGTTCGTTCAGAATTCGGTGATAGGATTGGGAATGATGCCACTTGCTGCAATGGCAGAAAGTCCGCAAATCACCGGTAAACCACTTAAAGTAGTTTGCATTGGTGCCCATCCTGACGATCCGGAGACAGGTTGTGGCGGAACTTTAGCTAAATTCGCTAAGGCAGGTCATCAGATTACCATCATTTATCTGACAACCGGTGATGCAGGTATTAAAGGGAAGAGCCTTGCGGAGGCTGCTGCCATCCGGAAAAAAGAGGGAGAAGCAGCCTGTAAAATTCTGAAAGCCAAACCAATTTTCGTGGGGCAAATCGATGGTAATTCAGTGGTCGACAATTCATGGTATGATAAAATCCAGCAATTACTAGTAAGTGAGCAACCCGATGTTTTATTCACTCACTGGCCGATTGATTCACATAAAGATCATCTGGTAACCAGTATCCTGACCCAAAGAGCCTACCTTCAAATGGGGGCGAGGTTTCCGCTCTACTTTTATGAGGTTTGTGCAGGTCGGCAATCACAGAATTTCCTGCCAACAGATTATGTCGATATCACGGATGTCAGAGACCAGAAATTAAAGGCAGTTTTTTGTCATGCAAGTCAGGGATTTGTAAGCAAAGAATATTACCAGCTTGATCATGGATTGATGGAAGATTTCAGGGGATTAACGATCAGGGTTAAAGCTGCAGAGGCCTTCGTTAAATTGACCACCAACCAGGGTTCGATTATCTGATAATACCCGAATTGTGTCTCCTAATCTTTAAAAAGTTGTAATGCTAAAAAGTTAAACCTCATGAAGCGTATTTCCTCAATTTTTTATCTGTTCGTTTTGTTTGAAGCGACGCAAATGGTCCTGGCTAATCCAAAGATTCCTTCAAAAAAAAAGGTTGATACGAAGTTTCCGGTTGAATTAGTCGATTTTGCTTCTTATGAGTTGAACCCTGTTTTTTCCGGCTCCGGCACCGATACATGGGATCAGTTCATCAGGGAAAGAGGTTATATTCTGAAAGAAAATGGGGTCTATCATTTGTGGTATACAGGGTATAGTAAGATGGGTGGAAAGGATAAAGAGAGTCACCTTGGGTATGCGACATCGCTTGACGGACTGAAATGGACGAGGTATGAAGATAATCCCATCTTCGATTCCTGCATGGTTGAGGATATGTGCGTCGTAAAATCAAAAGGAACCTACTTTATGTTTGCAGAAGGGAGGCAGGATATTGCTCACCTGCTTACGTCGGTGGACCGCATTCACTGGAAAGAGCAAGGCTCACTGGATATCAGGTATACTAACGGTATGCCACTCTCAAAAGGGCCTTATGGAACGCCCTCTGTCTGGCTCGAAAATGGCAGGTGGTATCTCTTTTATGAACGTGATGACCTTGGTATCTGGCTGGCAACCTCCACCGATTTAAAAATCTGGACAAATTTACAGGATGAACCGGTCATTAAAATGGGACCTGAGGTATACGACAAATATGCAGTTGCAGTTGACCAGATTATTAAGTATAAAGGTAGTTACTATGCCTATTATCATGCATCGGAATTTAAAGACTGGCATGAATGGAGTTCGTGTATAGCAAAATCTGATGATCTGGTCAACTGGATAAAATATTCCGGGAATCCGATTTTACGAGAAAATAAATCGAGTCCGATTATGGTTGATGACGGAGCCCATTACCGTCTTTATACAATGCATTCAAAGGTTTGTGTGCACCTACCGAAAAATTCGGTAAACCGGAAATAGTACATCAATCACCTGAACAGAAGCGATCGAATTTAAAAATGTGTTAATTAATTTTTAGCGGATGAAGTCAGCTATTTTGTTGATATGCAATTTGTTGGTTTATTGTATTGTTTTGGCTCAGCCTTATAAAGATTCTTCCCTTTCGATTGAAAAACGGGTGGATGATCTCATGGGGCGGATGACCCTAGAGGAGAAAGTTGCTCAACTCGGTATGATTGAAGCCGGATTATACATGGGTGACCCTAACGGATATGGCGTTTGTGAATGTCCGAAAATAGGGGTGGCAGATGTTTTAAAAAGTTCTTATGATGTAATGAAATATGCCAGGGAAAATACCCGGTTAGGCATTCCGCCGATAATGACAGCCGAATGCCTGCATGGTTTATTGGCTTATGGTACGACCATTTTCCCGCAGGCAATTGCCCAGGGGAGTACCTGGAATCCGGATCTTATTGAACAGATGGCGGCGATGATTGCGTCTGAATCATCAGCAGCAGGTGTCGACCAGGCATTGTCGCCACTGTTTGACCTTGCCCGTGATCCCAGGTATGGCCGCATGGAAGAGTGTTACAGCGAGGATCCATATCTGACAGGAGAGATGGGGGCTGCCTTTGTACGTGGTATGCAGGGAGATCCGGGACAAACCCGCTACCATCTGGCTTACGACAAAGTGATGTGCACTGCCAAACATTTTGTGGGTTACAGTATCCCTGTTGCCGGAATTAATGTGGCGCCTGCCGCTATCGGATTGCGTGAATTACGTTCCGAATTTCTCCCTCCGTTCGAAAAAGCGGTCAGGGAGGCCAATGTATATTCTGTGATGCCCTCTTATAATGAGATTGATGGCATACCCGCACATGCAAATAAATTTCTCCTAAGTCAGGTGCTCCGCAACGAATGGGGATTTCCAGGGTATGTATTTGCCGATTACAGTGCGATTTGGAGGTTGTTTGCCTTGCATAAAGTGGCGGAAACAATTGAGGATGCAGGAAAAAAGGCGCTTATGGCTGGCGTCGATCTGGAGGCTTCCAGAGCTTATGCGTTTACCCATCTTACTACACTAGTCAAAGAAAACAAGCTGGATGTAAAATATGTCGAACAGGCCTGCCGACGCATTCTAACTGTAAAATTTAAGGCTGGTTTGTTTGAGAAGCCTTATCCGGATGCCGGTAACATCCGGAAACTGGTTCATGTCCAGTCCCATATTGAGATGGCGCGCCGAATTGCAGAAGAATCTGTTATCTTACTAAAAAATGACAAAAACCTGTTGCCGTTGGACAAAACAAAGATCAAATCGCTGGCCGTTATCGGCCCCAATGCCGATCAGGTTCAATATGGCGATTATACCTGGACACGAGATAACAGCTCTGGAATTACAACACTTCAGGCGATTCGCAAATTCGTAGGGAATAAGGTAGAACTAAACTATGCCAAAGGGTGCAATATCTCAGGTCATAGTAAGGAAGGTTTTGCTGAGGCTGTGAAAGCTGCCGAAAAAAGTGATGCGGTTGTCCTTGTCCTTGGCGAGACGAGTGTTATACTTTCTGGTATTGGCTGGGGTAAAGGGCCGGGTGAATCTGAAAATGATGAACCATTTACCGGAGGTGAGAATTACGACCTGTCGGATATCAATCCGGTTGGTGTTCAACGGGAGCTGGCTCAGGCCATTTGTGCAACCGGAAAACCTGTGATCCTGGTTTTGGTGCATGGACGGTCATGGAGCATCACCTGGGAAAAGGAGCATATTCCGGCTATTCTTGAAGCATGGTATCCCGGAGAACGGGGAGGTGAGGCCATTGCCAATATTCTTTTTGGGAAGGTCAATCCTTCGGGTCGGATGAATGCCACAGTACCGCAATCTGTTGGTCATGTCCCTGTTTATTATGACTATAAGCCATCCGGGAAAGGTGATAGCCGAAAGCCCGGAACTCCAGATAAACCAGGAAGAAATTATGTGTTTTCGTCGCCGGATCCGCTGTTTCCCTTTGGATTCGGCCTTAGTTACACCAGTTTTGAATATACAAATATGAAAGTTTCCCGGGATAGTTTTGGAGTTAACGATCCTCTGAAAGTTTCGGTGGAGGTAAAAAATGCCGGGAAGATGGAGGGTAAGGAGGTCGTTCAATTGTATGTAAACGACGAATTCAGTTCAACCACCACTCCCGTTATGGCACTAAAGCGGTTTAAAAAAATAAGTCTCAAACCCGAAGAAACACAAACAGTAAGTTTCGTCATTGCCCCGGAAGAGTTTGGCTTATGGAATGAGGAGATGCAATTTGTTACCGAACCGGGCAGATTTAAACTGATGTTTGCCCGATCTGCTGAAGATGTAATTGTAAGCAAAACAGTGACTTATCAATAATGGCTGAAATCGGGGCAAAAAGATGTTGCTTTGAAGGCTGGATTCCTTAAAATTTGGGGATTTTTTTCTTAAAGAAGGTTAACGCACACCTGTCTGACTGACTGGTAATTGTCTTAACCATATAAAATACAGATAGATACGCGCTGCTCATGGGAGTGACGAGGCAAAGCTTTACTCTTTATTAATCTTCAAAAAATCTTGCAACCACAAGAACCACTAACATGACTTTAATGAGAAAACTGATATTCTTTACTCTTTTGATTATCAATCTATTTGGATTGAAAAATTCTTGTTTGGGAATAGTCGCACCGCATGTCCCTAAGTCTGGCAATAAGCTTGATACCATTCTGAATATTGGTTCACATCGCGAATTGTTTGTTGACGATCATTTGATCTCGCGAATGTATAATCTTGAATTTCGGATGCATTCCCCAATATCCCGGGAGACCGTTATGTTTTATGATCAACCATGGGAGGGAAGCGGAAGCGATTTTCAAACTGTTTTTAAGGATGGAGATATTTTCAGGATGTATTACATGGCCGCTCAGCTGACCTATGCCGGGGGGACTAAATTTGGGGGACATCCTGTTTTTGCCTGCTATGCTGAGAGTAAGGATGGAATTCATTGGACAAAACCCGATCTGGAATTATTCGAATTTAAGGGTTCCAAAAAGAATAATATCATTTGGGCAGCCCCTGATTTAGATAATTTCACCCCATTCATTGATTCCAATCCCGGGGCCACGCATGATGAAAAATACAAGGCTGTCAGTCCTTCCAAAGGGGGACTTTTTGCCTATAAATCGGCAGATGGCATACATTGGTCGCGGATGTCTGATCACCCAATTATCACTAAAGGGCAATTTGATACACAGAATAATGCCTTCTGGGATTCAATAAGAAATTGTTACTGGTGTTATTTCAGAGACTTTCATGAAAAACAAATGAAGAATACCAATGATCTGGAGAGCGGTATCCGGGATATCCGGGTTGCAACATCAAATGATTTTTTAAATTGGACTGAACCTGCAATGATCAGGTTTGTTGATTCCCCTGATGTTGCATTATATACCAATCAGGTGGTTCCTTACTATCGGGCGCCCCATCTTTTTTTGGGATTCCCGACTCAGTACGTCGTTCGCAATTTTACTTCGTCCGCAATGCAAGCCTTGCCTGACCCTGATCACCGTCAGTTGAGGATGAAAATCCATCCCCGATATGGCGCTGCTTTAACGGATGGCTTGTTTATGAGTAGCTACGACGGAATTTCATTTAAACGGGGAGAAGAGGTATTTATTCCTGCCGGGATTCAACGGAAGAACAACTGGGTTTATGGTGATGGTTACCAGAGTCTTGGGTTGATTGAGACTGCTGCAGAAGATCCAACTTCACCGAATGAAATCTCCTTTTATGCAGGCGAAGGTGGATGGAAAGAAGAGGCATCATTACGGCGGTATACAATTCGTCTGGATGGATTTGTATCTTTACATGCTGGTAACAACAAGGGAGATCTTCTTACCAGAACTTTGACATTTTCAGGGAGCGTTTTATCAGCTAACTTCTCTACATCTGTATCAGGTTCTGTTCTTATTGAACTCCTTGATGAAAAGGGGAAGCCTGTTCCTGGGTATTCCCTGGCTGATTGTGATGAGCTTTTCGGCGATGACCCGGAAAGGACGGTGACCTGGAAAGACAATCCGGATGTCTCCGGATTAATTGGAAAACACCTACGTGTTCATATGGTGATACAGGATGGGGACCTCTATTCGATAAAATTTAAAGAAAAATGAACTTAAATAAAATGATAGAATGAAAAAGCTGAGCCAGGATCTTTTCAGGAGTGGAATCCATCAATTTTTAATGGTCGTAATATCCGTATTGTTGATTACATTAGGTTCCTGCAGAACCATTGATCATCCCACTAATTCAATAGTAACCCCTCTGGGTTTCGATCAGATTCATGTGAAAGGGGAGTTGTATCAGCGTGCCATGAAAAATTTTGATCGCCTGGAAACAGATATTTACTTTCCGGAGAATGTTTTCCCAAAGCAACATCATGGACCATCAGAGGGATGGCCGGGAGATAAGGAGGGGCGGACCATTCTTGGGCTTGTGCTTGAGGCTCAGGCAACTCACCGGACCCCTTTGTACCTGGAGGAAATGATTCGTATTTTACCTGAAAAGTTAAACAAGAAAGGTTATTTAGGCCCTTTACAGCACGATACTATTGATGAACAGCAACTTTCAGGTCATGGCTGGCTTTTACGTGCACTTTGCGAATACTACCAGTGGAAGTGCGATCCTAAAGTAAAATCTTATATTCAAGGTATTGTAGAGAATCTGGCCCTGCCTACAAAAGGTCACCATAAAGATTATCCAATCACTCCTGACGGAAGGATCTCAAATACAGGCGGTATGGCTGGCTCTTCAGTGAATGTGGTTAACAACTGGAAACTATCGACAGATGTTGGTTGTGATTTTATTTTTATGGACGGGGTTGTACAGGCATATGGACTGTTTCCTTCAAGGGAGCTGAAAACCCTGATTGATGAGATGATGTCGCGTTACTTTGAAATGGACCTGGTTGGAATAAAAGCTCAGACCCATGCAACCCTTACCGGATTACGTGCAGCATTGAGGTATTACCAAATAACCGGAGAGAAAAGCTTGTTGCCGGAGGTTGAAAAACGTTACCAGATATATCATGACCAGGCTATGACCGAAAATTATGAGAATTACAATTGGTTTGATCGTCCCGAATGGACCGAACCCTGCGCTATCGTTGACGCTTACCTGGTGGCTAATCAATTGTGGCTGTACACTCAAAATCCAGTTTATCTTGAAGATGCCCAATTGATTTATTACAATGCCATCGGACATACTCAACGGTCGAATGGTGGGTTTGGCTGTGATAATTGTTCAGGAGGGTCTGAAAATTTCCTTACGGTAAAGGCCGATGAAGCCTACTGGTGTTGCACCATGCGTGGTGGCGAGGGATTGTCCAAAGCTGTTCAATACAGTTATTTCATACAGGGTGACACCCTTATAATTCCGTCATTTAACAATAGTTCCGTTAACTTTAAGCTCAAAGGCAACCTAGTCACAATCGGACAACAGACTAACTATCCTTTTGGCACAAATGTGCTTCTAAGTGTTGAAACGCTGAATAAACCGGTTCAGATTAACCTGAAATTCTTTGTCCCCTCATGGGTTCACGATCCGGTAGTTTCAAAAAATCAGGAAAAGATAGGTTTCAAGGTTATTAACGGATTTGCTGAAACTTCAACTTTGATTAAAGAGGGTGATAAAATTGAATATTCGTTTTCCATGAAGTCGGGGATTGAACCTGTTTTGAAAGCTTCGCCTACCAAACCGGGATATTCTCGTTTGCATTATGGACCTTTATTGCTTGGATATGAAGGTTCTCCAGATATTGATATTTCAAAGAGTACAGAAATTGTAAAAACGGAGGGAAATGGCTTTCAGATCAAAGGGACAGATTTTGTTCTTTCAACGGTCTATCATTTAATGGATCCCAAAGTCTGTCAAAGTACGGGATACCGGAAACAAATATTGTTCCGACAAACTGCAAATTGAGAATGCAAAAGATAGGTTAGAAAACGAGACGAAGTAAACAGAATGAAAATAAGTAGTATCACTTTTGCAATATTGATAGCCGCTTTTTCCTGCTTCGCGCAACAATCCACTGAGGTGGAAGCTTATATACTAACCCCAAAACCTACAGAAACACCAAGGTTTAACGGTGCCCGTGTGGTTGGGGTAGGGCTCGGTTCACCATTTTTGTTCCGTATTCCGGCGACAGGAATACGGCCAATGATCTTTTCTGCTAAAAATTTGCCCGAAGGATTAATATTGGACAGACAAACCGGAATAATCAGCGGGACTATTAAAAAGACCGGAGAATATTTGGTAAAACTAAAAGCTGAAAATTCGCGTGGGAAGGTGACCCGATTCCTGAAAATTGTTGTTGGTGGCCGTCTTGCCCTAACGCCCCCTATGGGATGGAACAGCTGGAACAGTCTGGGGTACCTGGTAAGTGAAGAAAAAGTGAGGACAACTGCTGATATTCTTGTTAAAAGCGGTTTAGCCGATCATGGTTACAAGTACATTAACACGGACATAGGTTGGGAGCCGATGCAACGCGATGCGACGGGGCCAATTAAACCCAACCAAAGATTCAAGGACATGAAAGCGCTTACCGATTATATACACCACTATGGTCTTCAGGCCGGTATTTACATATCGGCTGGTCCCAAAGCCTGTTCTGTCAATGGAACGGACCTTGGAGTTGGTAGTTACGGGCACGTGGAGAGTGATGCTCAAACCTTTGCCGATTGGGGTTTTGATTACTTGAAATACGATTGGTGTTCCTATCCTGCCAAAAATAATAGTCGTTCGGAACTTCAAAAACCATTCAGGGCAATGAAAGCCGCATTAAATAAAACCAACCATGATTTTGTTTACAGTTTAGGAGGTTGGGACGAATGGGAATGGGGCGACAGTATCGGAGCAAATTTATGGCGGGTGGTATCTGATATTGAGGATAATTGGAAGAGTGTGAAAAAGGGATTTGACATTGATAGAACTGCTCCATATGCCAGACCAGGGAACTGGAATGACCCCGACATATTGGTTGTCGGACAGGGATGGTTTGGAAATGATGTGGCACGTTTACACTCAACACGTCTTACTCCAAATGAACAATACAGTCACATTAGTCTTTGGTCTCTGCTCGCTGCACCATTACTAATCGGATGCGATCTAACCCGGCTCGACGACTTTACCTTCAACCTGCTTGCAAATGATGAAGTTATCGATATTGACCAGGATCCACTTGGGAAACAGGCATTAACAGCGGTAAAAAACGAAAATTGTCAGATCATGGTAAAAGAGCTGGAAGATCATTCCAAGGCAGTAGGACTCTTTAACCTATCGGAAAAGGAGCTTGGAATTTCGGCAACCTGGGATGCGCTTAAAATAAGCGGAAGACATAAGATTCGTGATGTTTGGAGGCAGAAGGATTTGGGTATATTTGATGATCGATTTGAATGTATTGTACCACCACACGGCGTAGTGTTGGTTAAGATAAACAAATAGTATGAAGCAGTTGATTCTCATGATTATTGGGGTGACATTGGTGATCAGCAACAATGTCGCCAGCATAAGGGTAAGATCGGACAGATTACCATACCCAGCTAAAACTCCATCAACAGATCATGGTGTACTCTTTTGCAAAACCGGGACGAATAAAGCAGAGACTTTTAAAATTGTCCAATCCACCAATCGGTTTGATATAGTGAACAGAAGCAAGTCGCATCTGATGCTGAAGTTTATCCATAAGAGTGGTGTGTGTTTCTCACCTGCTATTGTCCGTCTTATCCCGGATTCGCGTCAGAATGTGACGATGAAGATTTCGACAGGTTTGGAGAATGGTAATTTCTTTTATGCATTAACCCTCTCTTCCAAACCGTTCACAATTCATTCTGACCGATATCAGGCCTATAACGATGGAGAAACAGTGATGTGTGTGCCTGTCAATCCCGACAGTTATGCCGCACTATTGAAACGTACAGCCCTGATTTTGAACGATTCAAAAGCTGAAGTGTCTGACAAGGCAATGCCCGCTGGTACTTTCATTTATACTCCTGGTCCCGTCTATCGGAAAGCGGGCCTCTTTGCACGTGATTTTCTCTATCAATTGGAGGGCTCAGGTCGTGATAATGTAACAGCAAATGAGGTAAAACTTGCGGTTGATTTTCTTGCCCTCAAACAACTGAAAGAAAACCATAGCGTAGAAGATTTTACTTATCCCAAAGGGGCCATCCCCGACCACATCTATCCCGATGGGCGTTACTGCTGGGGACCGGGCGAGTTTTATGGTGATAACCCCGCCCATTTTCGACGCCCCTCGATGGATGAGGCAATGTGTTTTGTGACCTTGGGTTGGCATTACGGATATAAATCAGGTTGGGATGAAAACTGGAAGAATTGGTTTAAAGAGAAGTCACAATCTTTTGTAAATGCGTGGAATAGCGTTCCGCGCAACTGCAGAACAGGATTGATCACCCAATGGTCCACTCCCGAACATATTGGAGCGAATGGGATAAAAGAGACAAATGGCGCCTGTGTGATGTGGGGATTTCATGACTCCTATGGATTCGGAGGCGACGATCTTGGAACATCTGTATTGGCGTGTAATGCGGCACGCGCTTTGGCGGATATGTTTGAACACTCAGGTGATCGTTCTTCGACAATGAAATGGGAAATGATTGCCAAAGAACTGCGTGACGCGGTCAGGGCAAAGTTCAACCCGTCGGGATATCTTCCCTGGGGCATTGGCGATGGTGCACCTATGATGGCTTCACCCGATATTACCGGTTATGCTGTTTGGTCCGGCATTCTCACGGATGAACAGGCCGATGCTGCATCCGATTGGTTTGCCAGACAATATCTTACAGACAAAACCTCAGGTGGAGCCGCCGATCTTTTCCAAATGTCGTCCCCTTTTCGGGGCGCAGTACGTATGGCACGAAAATCTGACGATTGCGCACCTGGCCGGCATGTTTGGCCCGATATGACCGGTGGAAATCACTGGGAGAATTTAACCTATGGATACAATGCGTATCAGGATGGAGGATATTGGTATTATATGAGTCTGGGGGTTGCCGTAACCCTCTGGCGGAGACACCCTGATCTGGCTTTGGAATGGGTGGGGAATGCTTATGCAGATCTTGCCAAAGCCGACTCCAATTATCCATATGAACGCATCGACGGGATGAAACCCGAGAATAACCGGTACAACGCCTCTGTCGGTTCATTGATGGGTATGGGGATGCCTGCCAGCTTGATAGAAGTAATTGTTGGTCAAAATAAAAAGTAACCAGTATTATGAATAGATCTATTTGTATTTACCTATTATTCCCATTTACCGTTGTAATTGGCGGATTGTTGTTTATGTCATTCACCAATCTGCCCGATAGTGGAGCGAAAACCGCAGCGATGAAAGCCAAATCCAAATGGGTTCAATCCCACCTGTTGGGAACAAATCCGGTTTTGCCGTTCTCGTTTATCTGTGATGGAAAACCTTCGGGCGAATTGCTAAAACAATGGCAGAAAAAGATCGAATCAAAAAAACTGGATAAAAATCGCGAACAACATCATCTGACCTGGAGTGATCGTTCAACATCTCTTGAAGTGCATTGTATTGCAATTGAATGTTCGGATTTTCCTTCTGTGGAATGGACCGTTTATTTAAGGAATTCAGGTAGTCGTAATACTCCGATTCTCAAAGAGATTCAGGGGTTGGACACGCAACTTCAAAAGAAAAATAATGGTGAGTTTATCCTCAATGGAATAAAAGGGGATTTTTGTACTGCCGATAGTTACGAGCCCTATCAACTTACTCTTGGACCCAATTTCACAAGATCATTTGCCCCCTCTTCTTCGGGTAAATCGAGTGATGGTCCTGATGGGTGGCCTTATTATAACCTTAAGCAACCTGGTGGGGGAATAATCATTGCTGTGGGGTGGCCGGGACAATGGGCAAGTTCGTTCAATCGGGATCGTGCCAATGGATTGACAATTAGAGCTGGTCAGCAATTAACAAATCTATACCTCAAACCCGGTGAGAAGATTCGTACGCCGCTAATCAATTTATTATTCTGGCAAGGCGCTGATGTGGTCGCGGCGCAGAACCTTTGGCGACGATATTATATTGCGCATATAATTCCCCGTATTGAGGGTATCCCTCAACCGCCGGTAATGCAGATTCAGATGGGTGGAGCGATCGGAGATACTACCTATGTGAATGCATTTCTTAAAGCAGGAATTAAACCTGACATCAGTTGGCGTGACGCCGGAGGAGGTAAGAATACGTGGTATCCAAATCAAAACGGTCCCTATAAGGGGGATGATGCCTGGCTTAATACCGGCACCTGGAACATTGATCCGGAACGTTATCCCCGGGGATTCAGACCTTACACCAACTGGATACATCAACTGGGAATAAAATTTGTCCTATGGTTCGAGCCTGAACGTGTAGGTGATCCAAATTCATGGTTGGGGAAAAATCATCCTGAATGGCTTTTGCCCGGAACAAGTCATGGTGCACTGCTGAACGAAGGGAATCCCGAAGCATTAGACTGGCTGATCAATCATGTTGATAGCCTCATCAAACTCCAGGGGATCGACTGGTATCGCGAAGATATGAATGGTGGTGGTCCGCTTCCTGCCTGGCGGAAGAATGATGCTAATGATCGTCAGGGTTTTACGGAAAATCTTTATGTACAGGGTCATATGGCATTCTGGGACGCGCTAAAACATCGAAACCCGCAGTTACGAATCGACGCGTGTGCCTCCGGAGGACGACGTAACGATCTGGAGACCATGCGACGGGCTGTACCATTGCTTAGAAGTGATTTTCAGTGGCCATCCATGGCAAATGTTATTCGCGGCAACCAGGGGCAAACCTACGGGCTATCGTCGTGGCTTCCGTTTCAGGGTACAGGTGCCTATTACTATGACACCTATTCGGCCCGGAGTTTTTATATGCCCGGGTTTGGTATGGGAGGGCTCACACCCGAAAATGAGGAGGCACAGCGGCAGGCATATGCTGAATGCCGCAAAATTGCTCCAGCCATGTTATTTGGTAATTATTATCCTCTTACTCCGTATAGTCTGAAGCCCGACAAATGGATTGGATGGCAATTTAACCAACCTGAACAAGGAAACGGTATCCTTCAGTTATTCAGACGCGACAGTTGTGAGACAACTGTACAGATCTTTCATCTAAAAGATCTGAAAGCGAATGTACAATATGAACTAACTAATTTTGATATTGAAGGTTCTGCAAAAATCTCCGGCTCCGAACTGATGGAAAACGGGTTAAAGGTTGAAATTAAAGAGAAACCAGGTGCGGCCATAATTACCTATCATGAAATAAAATAATCGGGATTAAAAAAGTAAAGCAAGGAGGAAAAAAAATGGGCCCATTAATTAAGCTGGCGCTTTTAACCACCTTTTGCATTGGATTTATATCCTTGTGCGGCAATGAAAAAAAGATCTATGTTGCAGTGAATGGTAAGGATACGAATCCTGGTACAATCAAGGCGCCGTATGCCACTTTAGCAGCAGCACAAAAAGCCGTCCGAACACAGATTGCCCAGGGATTGACATCGGACCTTAGGGTGCTCCTTAGAGGTGGAACCTATCATGTGAAGGAGACACTTACTTTCGGCCCCGGGGATTCAGGTACCGAAAAGTATGCTGTTACTTATTCTGCATTCCCCGGCGAAAAAGTCATTCTCAGTGGTGGAGAGCGCATTACAGGATGGAAGGAGAGTGCAGGAAAGTTATGGACGACCACGATTACTGGAGTCAGAGAGGGTGGATGGTACTTTCAGCAGTTATATGTAAATGGTTCAAGGGCGGTCCGCGCAAGGACACCAAATAAAAATGATCAGGATCCGTGGTGGCGAATTGTCTCCTCAACAGCAACAAGAGAAAATCCTCCTAAAGAGAATGACCTAATCACAATCAAAGTCAGCGGACCTCTTAATGATTATAGTAATCAGTCGGATATCCAATTCGTTTATATGGAGAACAACGAATGTGGATGGAAACGCATCGGATCGGTTGATAAAGCAACTCAATCTTTCACCCTGGCAACACCTCACCGGTGGAATCCTAAGGAATTCATCTGCGACTGGTCACTGAGCATCCCCTTTGTGGGTAAATCGTGTTACCTGGAGAACGCTCCGGAAATGCTAGATCAACCAGGTGAATGGTACCTGGACCGGAAAAGCGGTATCCTGAGTTATTGGCCTAAAGAGGGAGAAGATTTGACCAAAGCCGAAGTGACAGCCCCCAGATTACAAAAGACCCTGTTAAAAGTAGCCGGAACCAGAGAACATCCGGTGATTAATCTGCATTTCAATGGTTTGCAGGTTCAGTGTGTGGATTGGTTGCAACCTTCCTGGGGATATATGGCGATGTTCTGTTGCAATGTTGCCGTTAATGATGGTCCAAAACCGGGGCATCGGCCCATCGATGCGGCAGTTGAATTCACTCAGGCTCACACATGCTCCTTTGAAAATGGTAAGATTTCACATACAGGCGGAATGGGACTCTGTCTTCGTGAAGGAACCTCTGAAATACTTGTGGAGGGGAATGAGATCAGTGATCTCAGTGGAGGAGGTATTGCAGCAGGATGGCCAAATGCAGGTGCAGGATATCTGGAGGCATCGCCGACTCCGTTACCTGGTGAATATTCAGGTTACAGAATTTGCAATAATTATATTCATCATATTGGAAAAGATTATTTTGGTGCGGTCGGAATTCTCTTATTCCCTTCACAGGGAGTGGTGATCTCACATAACCTGATCCATCATACTGCCTATTTTGGGATTGGTGTAGCTGGAAGTCAGGATCCCAAAGTTCCTTTTGCTGGTGACAATCTCATCGAATATAACCATGTCCACGATGCAATGATGACAACAATCGACGGCGCCGGAATTTATGTCACATTTGGGCACTTCGGAAAGAGGACACTTTTACGCGGCAATGTGATCCATGATACGAATGGTAATCCCTACCATCTCAAATGGGGTGCCCATCCTCCCAGTGCCGGTCTATACCTGGATGGCAACTCATTTGGAAGTACCTATGAAAATAATCTGCTATATAGTAATTGCGCTGCAGGTCCCCTGATCTTCAATTATACTGGTGCACAGAAAAATAATACATGGATTGACAATACCTTTGAAAATGAGGGGATGCCACCAACTGAATTCCTCGAGGTGAAACTTGCGCAGGCTGGTTTGGAACCCCCTTTTCAGAAATCGCTTCTAAAAATGGAGCCCAACCCATACCAATTTTCAGTTCTAAAGGATACCCTTTTGCATAAAGGGTGGAGTGCATATCAATACCACCTTTCAATGAAGGACAGAGGTGTTGTGCAGATTTTCGTTCATGAAGGAAATCAGGATAAGATCGCCCAACTCAAGTTTATTGGACTGGATAGAAAATTAATGTATCGGTTGAAAATCTATGGCAGTCAGGTTGTATCCCAAAAGATATGGGGGCCCGAACCAATGCCAATGGACCTGAAGACCGAACCATTGGACCTCACAACATCTGGTTTACCTGAAAGGATTTCAGGTGAGGAGTTGTCCATAAAGGGGGTATCTGTGAAACTAAGTAAGGCAACACAAATATTTTGGATGGCCTATGCTGAACTAAACTAAATAATCTAAAAATAAATTTCATAGCAATGACACGAAACAACTATTTGCATTATTGCCTGTTATTCTGGCTGTTGATGCCACTATCTTTTTCTTCGGAAGCTTCTTCACCCAATGCTCCCTTTAATCTGAGAAGTTTTGATAAATACAATCCCATTGGCACCGATAATACCCCTTATTTTGGTTGGTATGTCAGCGATCCGGATGTTAACGAAATACAATCAGCCTATCAGATTCTGATTGCTTCATCGCCAGCCAATCTGGATTCAGGAACTGGTGTCATCTGGGACAGTGGAAAAGTAATTTCCCGTAAGCAGAATTATGTCTACTCAGAAGGAAAACCGCTTTCATCGGCAACCCCCTATTTCTGGAAAGTGCGTACCTGGGATAAAGATGGGAATGTCAGCCCTTACTCTGCAATAAACCAGTTTACTACAGGTTTGCTGACCAACAGTGATTGGTCTGGTGCTAAATGGATCAAACGAAACTCAAATGATGCCGACGATTATACCTTCTTCCGGAAAAGATTCAGGCTCCCTGAAAAAACGATCAAAAGTGTAACAGCCTATATTGCAGCTTGTCATAGTTATGAGCTCTATATCAATGGTCATTTTATCGGGAAAGGTTTCGATAACCACTATCCGCAATACAGCTATTACCATGCCTGGGACATCAGATCATCCTTATCTTCGGGCACGGATAATGTGATTGCTTGTCTGACCCACTGGTATGGAGGCGGACAAGGGCGTGCTACGGGTGCGCGCGGACTACTTATGAAGGTGATTATTGAATATACCGATTTAACAACAGAGGTAATTGGAACCGATGGTTCATGGAAACAGATTCAGGCAGAACAATGGGTTCCGGGTCAACCCCGGAGAAATGGTGAGGGAAATGGGATGATAGAAAAAATAGACTCCAGGAAGATGATTACCAACTGGAACGGTTTGAATTTCGATGATTCGGGATGGAATTCTGCAACCGAAATAGGTGAACATCCTGTGGCTCCCTGGTCAGGAACACTGCGGGCCGATCTCACACGTGTGATTGAAGAGGAGATTAAACCGGTTTCAATAACCAATCATGGCGGTGGGAAATATGTGATTGACCTCGGGAAAATATATCCAGGATCGTTTAAAATTAAGTTCTCCGGTGGAAATTCCGGCGATACCCTCCGGATGTATGGCGGATATGTATTAAACAATGATGGTACAGTATCTACTAAATTTAATCAGGGGACAAACATGAATTTTTATTTCATTCACAATGGCACAAATTCGGTCTTTAATCCGAATGTTTACCTTGGAATGCGCTATCTGCAGGTGGAGAATTCGCCGAGTAGACTAAACCGGGAAAATGTCAGTTATATCTGTCGTCATTTTGAACTCGATCCCTCACGATCAAGTTTCAGTTCCTCCATCCCCATGCTGAACAATGTCTGGGATTTGATGACTCACTCGCTCATTGCGGGTGCACAGGAAGGTTTTGTTGACACACCTACCCGCGAGAAAGGGTCCTTCCTGAACGATGGATGGTCGCAGGCCGTTCCTGCTATGAGTGTGATGGGTGATCGGGTGATGAATCAACGTGTACTTCGTGAATTTCTTGAATCTCAGGATCAATACTGGCCCGATGGTAGATTGAACGCTGTCTATCCTAATGTTGACGGTGCCAGGGATATTCCCGATTACACCCAGGCATTTTTGGTTTGGGTCTGGGATTATTATATGCAAACCGGAAATGCCGAATTCCTGATCAAAAACTATCCGAAACTGAAGAAAATTGCCGACTATGTCTATACCTACCGGAATGATACCACCGGATTAATCCATAACCTGAAAGGTGGCGACGGTCTTTATGAGCATGGAATTATCGACTGGCCGGTAAATAGTCGTTATGGTTACGACATGTCGGTAGAATCAAGAACAGTGGTGGATGTATATGCCTATGCCGATTTCAGTATCCTGTCGAAAATTGCAGCAGTGATTGGAAATATTACTGACAAAGATCTTTACCTGTCGAAGGCTACGCAGATTAAAACGGATATCAATACCAGGTTAATCAATAAAACCGGCGTTTATATTGATGGGCTTAACCATGATAAATTACAGAGTCTGCACGTTTCACAACATGCAAATATTCTGCCGATGGCAATGGGAATTGTGCCTGAAAAAGCCATTAGTCCGGTAATATCAGAAATAAAAAGGCGCAAAATGAATGTCGGAATGATCTGCCTGAGGTGGTTACCCGAAGCACTCGGGAAAAGCGACCAGGGAGCTCATATGATTGAATTATATACCAATACAGAATGGGATGGCTGGGCTAAAACCATTTTGATGGGTGGCACAGTGACGTGGGAATCGTGGGATCCTTTTAAAGATAACCAAAGCATGTCTCACCCATGGGGCGCGGTTGGATTATTGGGAATGCAGCAATATATGCTTGGAATTCAGACATTGAAACCACAGCATGAGCTGATAAAAGTTCATCCATTGGAGTTTGACGGTAAACTCACCAGCGCAAGAGGGGTATTACCAACCGACAGGGGTGATATTATTATTAGCTGGAACAAAGGTGGCAGAAAATTCGAAATGACGATCACCATTCCGGTCAATATGACTGCCAACGTATATCTCCCCAATTGCGGAACAAAAGGAAATCTGATCAACGTTGACGGGGTTGAGACAAAAGGGATTGCAGAAGGAAATTACCTCTATGTCGAAAATATAGGTTCAGGGTCGCATTCCTTCTGGTGTAGCCTAAAAAAATAATAAACAGATAGATAGTGATTGATAGCATATTATTTACCCTTTAAAGTTCTGTGATCGCAAATTTGAAATGATGGTTAATTGTGAGAAGCTGTTGGTCCATCTATTGGTAAAAGGGTAGAGGAACCAAATGTTTTTTTTACAATATTTTAGTAATTTCGCACTTTAATCTTTTACAACTAACTATGCCATCCAACATCCTCGAAGGGATATACATCGGTGATGAACAAACGTATATTTTTCTTTTCCGGGAATATTATGTGAGCCTTTGTTCCTATTCCAGAAGGTATGTTGGTCGTAAGGATGTTGCAGAAGAGATTGTTTCGGATACCTTTTTAAAAATATGGGAGAACAGGAGGACACTCAAAATAAATAGTTCGGTAAAAGCATACCTGTTCCAGGCTGTTTGCAATAATTCCCTCAACTATCTACGTAATTTAAAGAACGAAATCCACCTTGAAGAGTACTTTCGGGAAACATCTTCAGAGAACATCGCCTTTGAAGTTACTTCAGAGGAGATGGAAGAGCATAGTCTGTTGATGGAAAACATGGACAGGAAAATTGAAGAGGCAGTTAGTCAACTACCCGAACAACAGCAAAAGGCATTTCGATTAAAAAGATTCGAAGGTAAGAAAACAAAGGAAATTGCTGAGATCATGGGTCTCTCGGTAAAAACAATTGAAATGCATCTTTCGAAAGCAACGTTTCATTTAAGGGAAAATCTGAAAAATTATTTACCCTCCTTCGTATTGTTTCTTTTGCTGAAATAGTCCAATTTGCAACAAACCAGCCGCATATAGCCAGCCGCTATTGTAAAATCAGAAATATTTTCACTTCTCCACATTTTCGATACAGGGTTTTTACGATTTGTGCATCTAATACTTGACCACAAAGAAAAATGGAAACTACAAACAAAATAGATAATTTGATTATCCGATTGTTTTCGGGTGAAGCTAACCTTGAAGACAAAAGGAAAATTGCCGAATGGCTTGATTTGTCGATTGAAAACAGAAGGTTATTTTCCGATCTGAGAGAAATCTGGCTCAGTTCAGGTATTCAGACAAACGCCGACAATTATAACCTGGAAGAGGCAATACGGAATTTCAGGGAACAGATTAGCGGGAAGAGAAGTCTGAAAAATCAATTCAATTTATTGCAATTTGTGAAATATGCTGCTATTTTCATTTTGATTTTAGCCCTCCCGGTCTGTTATTACATTGGGACACGAAATGCCGGACTGGATACTTCAGCTACTACCATCTCCTGCGCTTTTGGTGATAAATCAAGTATCACATTACCCGACAGCTCCAAGGTGTGGTTAAATTCTGGTAGTAAACTAACTTTTAGTTCAGATTTTAAACATGGAGCCCGAAAGGTTTTCCTTGAGGGAGAAGCTTTTTTTTCGATAACTAAAGATAAGAATCATCCATTCCAGGTGAAAACAACTGATATTGAGATTGAAGTTCTGGGTACTGATTTTAATGTTAAGGCTTATTCAGATGAAAATCTGGTTGCGACTACGTTGGTAGAAGGAAGTTTAAAGATCTCAAGCCCATATCAGCACACGAAAATTACACCAAATCAAAGACTTGTTTTTAATAAGGAAAGCAAGAAGATCGATCTGCAGGAACTTACCGATACCTCGGCAGATACCGATTGGAAAGTTGGCAGGCTTGTTTTTCGCAACGAATCACTCGAAGAATTGGCTCCAAAGCTTCGGCGCTGGTTTGATGTTGATATTGTTTTTGCCGATGAACGGGTCAAAAAAAGAAGATTCACTGGAGTGCTCGAACGCGAAAGTATTTTGGAAGTGATCTCTTACTTTGATCTTTCAAAATTTGTGGAGTGTCGTGTTCAGGGAAATAAAATAATTATAAAATCTGAGAAGTAAATATTAATCACTAATAAAAAAGTAAATGCCTATGATCAACTGATTAACTAAAAAAAGGGAAGTGCTACCAACACCTCCCTTTAGTAATAAAAATTAAACCAAAGTTTAACATTTAAAAAGTTTTTAAAATTATGAAAATTATTCGAATTGTACTATCCTCTTATAAGGATGGAGGGTTAAAAAAGTTTTTTTTGACTATGAAACTAACACTAACTTTAATTCTGTTTATGAGCCTGCAAATGAGTGCCTCGGTCTGGTCCCAAACCACCACGATGAGCCTTAAACTAAAGAATTCAACTTTGCAGGAGTTGTTTACCCAAATTGAGAAAAACAGCGATTATCGCTTTTTCTATAACAACGATGAAGTAGATTTAAATGAAAGTATATCAATTAATGTCAAAGATAAGACAGTTGGCATTATTCTCGCTACAGCATTGGAAGGAAAGCCTTATTCATTCAAAGAATCGGAGAATAAATTGATCGTCATTGAAAAAATTGGAAATGATTTTGTTTTGTCCGGAACTGATGCTCAACAGCAAAAATTAGTTACGGGTAAAGTGACAGATCAATCTGGCGCTTCTCTGCCTGGAGTATCTGTTGTGGTAAAAGGAACTACCACTGGCGTATCTTCAGACAATCGTGGAAATTTTTCATTGACGCTGCCTGCTAATGCCAATATAATTGTCTTCTCATTTATTGGAAAGAAGACTCAGGAAGTGAAATTGGACGGAAAAAGTGCTTTAAATGTCATGATGGTTGAAGAAAGTATTGGTCTGGATGAAGTAGTGGCTGTTGGATATGGTACGATGAAAAGAAGTGACTTAACCGGATCGTTAGCCTCAATCTCGCCAAAGGATCTTAAGAACCATCCAATGACCGATTTCGCTCAGGTATTGCAAGGGCGGGCTTCTGGTGTTTCAGTGACTAATACCACCGGTGCACCGGGTAAGGAAGCAAAAATCAGGATCAGGGGCGCAAATTCTTTTTCAGGAGGAAACGATCCGTTGATCATCATTGATGGACTTCCAGGAAATTCTGATATTAATCCCTATGATGTAAAATCGGTAGAGATACTGAAGGATGCTTCTGCAACAGCAATATATGGGAACAGAGGAGCAAATGGGGTCATTCTGATTACAACATTAAGGGGAGATGCTTCAGCGCCGAAGGTTGTTCTTTCGACCAATATTGGTATGAGCCAGGTAAGGAAGAAATATGACATTCTGAGTCCCGCTGATTATGCAACTTTAGCTAACCAGACCTATGGATTTCAGCAGTATACTCCGGCAGAGATTGCCAATTTCAGAGCAAATGGCGGAACAGACTGGCAGAACGAAATTTTCCGTACAGGATTGAAGCAAGATTATCAAGCCAGTGTTTCAGGAGGTTCTGAGAAGGTGAGGTATTTGTTTTCAGGAAATTACCTTAACGAGACAGGTACTTTGATCAATACTAACCGGGAGAAGTATTCCTTCAGGGCCAACATTGATGCCGATTTTAGCAAACGTCTTTCCGTCAGTATGAATATGTCTGCCAATATGAGCGACATTTTTAATGCGGATCTTGGAAGTGGAGGGAGCAAAGAAAACCCTATCATTCAGAGTATCCTATGGTCGCCAACTGTACCTGTTTACCAGGCTGACGGAACCTATACTGTGGCTGATAATGTAGGTTCACTGGGGAGAAATCCTGTATATCTGGCTAAAGAACCTTACAATGACGCAAAAAAACGTGGTTTTGGACTCAATACTAATTTAAAATATAAAATTTTGGATGGGCTCACCTTTGACGGTATTGCCAGTTTTGGCAGTTCAACAGACAATTCCAAAAGCTATTCGAACATACTCCTTGCCTCCGGTAATGCTGCCAATACTGCCCTAAGTAATAATTTTGGGGTTGGCGAGACCTGGTCGGTTCAGGCTTTACTAAACTATAATAAGAAATTTTTGGATTGGCATACCGTAAGTGCAACTGCCGGTTTTGAAGAATC
Organism: Prolixibacteraceae bacterium; assembly: GCA_963675995.2. GTDB lineage: Bacteria > Bacteroidota > Bacteroidia > Bacteroidales > Prolixibacteraceae > JAAFHB01. The sequence continues at coordinate 449,413 of CAXXIY010000002.1, forward strand.
TGCAGGTTCATCCAGATCAGTGGGCGCATCAATCAGAGGTGTCGACAGTCCGGGGGCTAATTATGCTTATGGAACTTCTCCAAGTGGGGGTCAGGGTTATGGATATTCCTCATTGGAGTCTTTCTTTGCCCGTGTAAATTATAATTTCAAGTCTAAATATTTTTTAACTGCAACTTACCGTGCGGATGCTTCCTCGAAGTTCAGGGATAAAAATAAATGGGGATATTTCCCTTCGGTTGGTCTAAGTTGGAATGCTTCTGAAGAAGAATTCATCAAGAGTTTGGGGGTATTCGATAAGCTGAAAATCAGAGGAAGCTGGGGTATTACCGGGAACCAAGCCATCGATTCCTATGCAACCTTCTCAAGTTTGGGAACCGAGAAGTTCGCTTTTGGTTCCAGTACGAGCTATTATGGAACCAAACCCTCCTCTCCTGCCAATACTCAGTTACGATGGGAAGAAACAATGCAAAAAGATCTTGGTTTTGAGGCATCGTTTTTTAAATCCAGATTAAACGTCTCGATGGATTATTACCAAAAAGAAACTACCGGTTTGCTTCTGAAAAGAAAACTCCCAATGTATGATGGCGAATATACTGTAATTCAGAATATTGGTCAGATTAACAATAAAGGTTTTGATTTTTCTGCTGATTATCAAATCATAAATAAACGCGACTTTGTCTGGAATGCAGGGTTTAATTTTTCCATACTTCGAAATAAGGTCATCAACCTTGGAGATGACACAAGGCTTTACGGAGATGGTTATGGATCGGGCATTATGGATGGACCGAGTGCATTTGTAATTGAACCGGGACAACCGCTGGGCTCATTTTGGGGAGTAAAATACCTGGGGATCTGGAGTACTGCAGAGGCGGCAGAGGCGTTGAAATATGGTAATAAACCAGGTGACTCGAAGTATGAGGACATTAATAATGATAAAACGATTAATTCAGATGATTATCAAATTATTGGCAAGGCATGCCCCGATTACACCTGGGGATTAAACAACTCCTTCTCCTATAAAAACTTTGAATTGAATGTTTTAGTCGATGCAGTCCAGGGCCGACAGGTATACAATATCATGTATGCTTCCGCTGCAGTCATTATTCCTGACTCAAAAACGATTAAACTCAAAGAAGCTGCCGACATCTGGACCACCAATAATCAGGGAGCTCAATACCCGGCGGTGAGTACTACAAATAAAAACTATATCAGTTCCTCAAGATGGTTACAGGATGGTAGTTACGTGAAAGTAAGGAACATCAGTTTAACCTATACCTTTCCAAAAAGAATGACCAAATTTGGAGATGTCAAATTATCCCTAAGCGGACAAAACCTCTTTACTTTTACCAAATACAAAGGAATCGATCCTGAAGTATCCTCATCCGGAAACAAAGATACTGATCAGGGCATTGACTTTGGAGTTTACCCAACATCTAAAATAATAACAACGGGATTGTCTATAACCTTTTAAAGTGCAACGAGATGAAAAAATATATATATACACTGATTTTCCTGTGTCTTTCATTTTCATGTGATGTATTATATGAAAAGAATGAAGGGATTGTTTCTGCCGAAACCTACTATAATCAGGCTTCAGAACTTGAAGCTGCTACCATACCGATTTACAGAAAATTAATTAATTCCTATTTTAGGAGTGGTGGAACTTCAGCATGGGGTTTAGCGGCGAATGATGTGACGACCAGTGCAGCCCTCCCAGAACAAGTGGAATTTGAAATCTTTCGCCCTTCCGGTTCAAATTCATGGATCAAGGAGTGGTGGTTGAATACTTATCAAGCGATCAATGCGGCAAATAACGTGATTGTCAATTCGGGCAAAGTCCCCGAATCTACCGAGAAGAATTATGCCTTAGGTCAGGCCTATTTTGGCAGGGCATGGTCCTATTTCTTGCTCGTCAGGATTCATAACAGGATCCCCCTGATTACAGATATCAGCACGCATGCCGACATTAAAAGATCAGCGCCGGAGGAGGTTTATAAACTTATTGTCGATGACCTTAAAAAAGCAGAGGTAATGCTTCCTGATAATTGGACCAACTACCGGGCGAACATCGGTTGGACAAGCGGGGCAGCAAAATCAACCTTGGCCTTAGTCTATCTCACAATGGCTGGTTACCCCGTTAATGATGTTTCGAAATATGCACTGGCCGCTGAAAAGGCGAAAGAGGTCATTGACAATTCAAGTAAATGGGGCTATAAACTTCTGGACAATTGTGCGGATTTATGGGTGTGGCAACCATTTAACTCTGAGACGGTTTTGGGTATGTATTATAATAACTCAAACTCCGACGACAATCAATCTGCCCCTCTTTGCAGTGCTCCTTCAGAATATGCCGGTTGGGATTATTATTTCGCAGAGCTGAATTTCTATAAAAAATTCCCATCCGGACCAAGGAAGGATGCTACTTTCTGGACTAAATTTCCAATTCGCAACAGCGACGGCACTTTTACTACCAAGGATTATACAGAATTAAAGCAAAAACATCCTTATTATAAAAAGTATATTGAGATCAAAGGGTACGATTGGAACAATCCATATCCTTATATCAACTGGAACTCAAGCCGTACCAACATGCTAATCAGATATGCTGAAGTTTTATTGACCTATGCAGAAGCTAAGGCAATGTCTTCGACACCTGATGCTTCAGCTTATGCTGCCATTAATCAGGTCAGAAAAAGAGCCGGGACACCCGATTTAATCGCCGGATTATCTCAAACTGCATTTCGTGACTCAGTTATTGCTGAACGTGCATGGGAATTTGCCGGATTGGAACCCAGTGGAACAAACTGGTTTGATTTAGTACGTACCGCAACCGTCGAAAAAGCTGCTGCAGACAGAGATCCTAAGGAAATTCCAATATTGGTTGCACCTACAAAGAGCAGCTATTTCTCACCAATTCCTGACAGTGAAATCTTAAGGAATCCTAATTTGAAAGAGTAACTCAATCTTTCTTAACAAAAAGTTACTAGTGTTTCTTCGAGTCTGGGTTATCCGGGTTAGCCGGAAACCCAGACTTTTCACGGAATTGGTAATGAATTTCAGAGGGATATTGTAAGTTCTAATCTATAAGAATCTTATTATCTCTACCTCATAGCGTAAAAGCCAATTTCCGAAACCCTTAATTCCATCATCAATATTAACAATCGCCTTCACTTAACAAAGGTGGTTGAAGATACTATTGACTATAAAAATTGTGGTTAACTTACCTATCATGCGAACTTCTTTACATACGAATTTTCTGGCATTTTTGCTGCTATTGATGCTTTTCAGCATTAATGCATTTTCACAAATATTTACTGAACCTTTCTGGAACCAGCAATTACCGCAGGACGTAAGGATAAGGGATCTTTTGTCACGACTGACTACAGAAGAAAAAATTTCATTGCTTTACGAAACTTTTCCAGGAGTTTCCCGATTGGGCGTTCCGAAATATTTTATGGGAAATGAAGCGCTTCACGGAGTAGTCCGTCCCGGAAAATTTACGGTATTTCCACAGGCAATAGGTCTTGCAGCCACCTGGAATACCGATTTGCTTAACAAAATAACTTCAGCGGTTTCAGACGAGGCTCGTGGCCGGTGGAATGAGTTAAATCAGGGAAGTTTGCAACAAGAACATTACTCAGATTTGCTTGTTTTCTGGTCGCCCGATATCAACCTTGCACGCGATCCGCGATGGGGGAGAACCCAGGAAACCTATGGCGAAGACCCCTATCTCTCATCCAGGTTGGCAGTGGCATTTGTAACCGGATTGCAGGGTAACGACCCCAATTATCTGAAAGTGGTGGCCACTCCAAAACATTACACTGCAAACAATGAAGAGCATAACCGATTTGAATGTAACGCCAAATTCTCGGAGAGGTCTTTACGCGAATACTACCTGGTACCATTTGAATATGCCGTGAAGGAAGGGAAAGCCCAGTCAATCATGAGTGCATACAATGCAATCAACGGAATTCCATGTACAATTAATAAAAAATTGCTGACTGATATCCTTCGTAATGAATGGGGTTTTAAAGGATATGTGGTTTCAGATTGCGGTGCACCAGGATTTTTAGTGTCTGACCATAAAGTTTTCAAAACACCGGCAGAGGCTGCAGTTGCTTGCCTGAATGCAGGTTTGGATCTTGAATGTGCAGGTGGTTGTGGAGGTGGTTGTCAGGTTTATAAAAATTTTCTGAAACAGGTTTTGGATCAGGGTCTGGTCCGTCAATCGCAAATTGATACTGCTGCTTACAGGGTTCTTCGGGCAAGGTTTAAAATGGGGGTTTTTGACCGTGATTTTTCCAGAAATCCCTACAACCAAATCTCATCAACAGTGGTCGGTTGTAAAAAGCATCAGCAATTGGCGCTGGAAGCAGCCAGGCAATCGATTGTTTTGTTGAAAAATATGGGCAACATTCTTCCTCTGGATCGATCAAAAATCAAGTCAATAGCACTATTCGGTCCAAACGCTGCAAATTGTATTTTTGGTGGGTACAGTGCTAAAGAATCAGCAAATGAGCCGGTTAGTGTATTGCAGGCTTTAAAAAGTAAACTGGGTAAGAATGTCAGAATTATTGATGTCCCATGGCAGGATAAAAATGACATTGAACTGCCGATTATTTCAAAAGAGTATTTTCACCCCGAAAACAGCAAAGTAAAAGGGCTTTCGGCAGAATACTTTAATAATAAGTATTTAAAGGGTGAGCCCCAAAGGAGGATTGATGATTGTATTGATTTCAACCCCCGGAATCAAGCGCCCGATCCATTGACTCCCTTTGGTGAGAAGTCGATGCGCTGGACTGGTACCCTCACCCCAAATGTATCGGGTAAATATACGCTGGCAGTTAATTCTGATGATGGCATCCGGCTTTATATTGATGACAAACTTCTGATTGATAAATGGGTGGTCAGATACAATACACGAGACACAATTAATATAAATTTCATGGCAGGGAAAGTTTACAAAATCAAACTCGAATACTATGACAATACGGGCGAAGCAATTGCACAACTCAGGTGGAAAGTCCCGGGGACTAAGCTGGAAGATTATTTTCGGGAAGAACGGGAAATTGCATCAAAATGTGACTATGTAATTGCAGTTCTGGGATTAAATACCCAACTGGAAGATGAAGGTCAGGATAAAAAAGATTTGAATCTGCCAAAGAGCCAGGAAGAATTAATCAGGGAGCTTTTCAAAGCCAATCCAAATACAATTGTTGTTTTGGAATCAGGTAGTCCGTTGGCAGTTAACTGGATCAATGACCATATCCCGGCGGTGGTCAATGCCTGGTATGCAGGGGAACAGGGTGGAAATGCAATTGCCGAGGTTTTATTCGGAGATTACAATCCTGCAGGACGGTTGCCAATTACCTATTATAAGTCAACAGACGACCTGTTGCCTTTCGACGACTACGAAATCATGAAAGGCCGCACTTATATGTATTCAACAAAAACTCCATTGTATCCTTTTGGATTTGGGTTAAGTTACACCAGGTTCGAGTATTCGGATTTAAAAGTTGACAAACCGGTAATAAGCAAAGGTGATTCTTTGCAAGTACTTGTTAATGTGAAAAATAGTGGGGGATTTGATGGTGACGAAGTGGTGCAGTTGTACTTAAAAAATAAAGCCTCTAAACAACCTCAGCCAATTAAAGCGCTCAGAGGTTTTCGCAGGGTCAGTCTGAAAAAGGGTGAATCAAAAACGGTACATATTCCATTGAAATCAGAAGATTTGAGAATTTTTGACGAAACCAAAATGGGGTTTGTTGTGGATCCCGGAGCATACGAAATACAGGTTGGAGCTTCTAGCGAAGATATCAGGGTAAAAGCCGTATTAAAAGTGAAATAAAATTAAATAAGCCATGAAAAACTTCTACTTTTTGATCTTTATGTTATTGACCATAACATTGACAGCTCGGAATTATCCGGCTCCAAAACCTTTTGGCGCCATTCCAACCGAACGTCAGTTGAATTGGCAGCGAATGGAACGTTTTTGCTTCCTCCATTTTACAGTGAATACCTTTACCGATCTTGAATGGGGGTATGGGGATGAAAAGGAGTGCGTTTTCAATCCGACCAATTTTAATGCTGACCAGATTGTTTACACCATTGCCAGTCATGGTTTCAAAGGGGCAATTCTGACCTGTAAGCACCACGATGGATTCTGCTTATGGCCTTCGAAGTATACGGAACACTCAGTGAGAAACAGCAGCTGGAGAAACGGGAAAGGTGATGTAGTAAAAGAGATCTCGGAAGCCTGTAAAAAGCATGGAATAAAATTTGGCATTTACCTCTCTCCATGGGACAGGAACAGCGCTTTGTACGGAAAGCCGGAATATATCACCTATTATCGCAACCAGCTCCGTGAATTGCTTACCAATTACGGCCCTATTTCGGAAATATGGCTTGACGGGGCCAACGGTGGCGATGGCTATTATGGCGGAGCAAGGGAGAAACGGGAGATTGACAGTAATACTTACTATGATTGGGAAAATACGTGGAAGATCATTCGTGAATTACAACCCAAAGCCTGCATTTACAGTGACCTTGGCCCGGATATCCGTTGGGCCGGGAACGAGGGTGGGTACGTAAAAGACTCTTGTTGGGTTACCTATACCCCTGTAGGCCAAAAGGGTGAAAAACCCAGTATTGGTCATATCAATACAGACGTCAACGAAACGGGGACCATTCATGGAGAATCATGGACACCGGCTGAGGCCGATGTATCGATCCGTCCAGGATGGTTTTATCATTCAAAGGAAGATTCGAAGGTGAAGGTACTTAATCATTTGAAGAGCATCTATTTTCATTCGGTGGGTAATGGTGCCTGCCTGAACCTGAACATACCCCCAGACCAAACAGGACAGATTAATTCTAACGATATCAAAGCGCTGGATGAGTTTCAGGATTATCTGACGAAATCCTTTTCACTTAACCTACTTGATGGGGCTAAAGTTTATGCTTCTGAGACGCGTGGAAATTCAGCCATGTATGCACCCTCAAAAGTTCTGGATAATGATAACAATTCCTACTGGGCAGTAAATGATCACACAAACAATGCATCTCTGACTTTTCAGTTAAAAACACCGGCTCAATTCAACTGCCTCGGGATTAAAGAATTTATTCGTTTGGGGCAGCGCATTCAGTTGTTTACAATTGAAGTTGAAAAGTCCGGGAAATGGGTTCAGGTATTTAAAGGTAGTACGATCGGACATTTGAAGCTTGCTAAGTTCGACGATGTCATTGCTGCTAAGGTACGTGTCTCGTTTATAAATGCACTGGCATGTCCTGTTATTGAATCAGTTAAACTATTCAAGGTTTTATAAAGTGAGACATAGACTTTCTGCATTAATCGTCTTGTTATTTTACTGTGGTATTTTACTTAATGCGCAGAATAATAAGGTATTTGAATTAAAGTCTCCTGATAATAACATCGTGTTACATGTGGAATCAGGACCTAAACTATATTGGTCTGTTCTCTATTCCGGGGAGCATATCATTCTTCCTTCAGCGATCTCATTAAAATTAGATAATGGTGAGGTGCTGGGAGAAAATATGAAAATAAGTTCATCAAGGACGGAACAGATTAGTCAGGTAATTGCTACAGTCAACTACAAAAAAGCGACAATCGGGGATCATTATAATCAGCTTACACTAAACTGTAAAAAAGATTTTGGAATAGTTTTTAGAGTCTATAATGATGGTGTGGCTTATCGGTTTTTTATAAATAGAAAAGGTGAGATTATCGTGAATAATGAAGAGGCCAATTTCAATTTTACTTCTGATCATAGTGTTTATCTTCCTTATATGAATGAATGTCATGATGGTAAAATCTTCAATTGTTCCTTTGAATCGCTTTACAAAGAGACTAATATTTCGAAATTTGCGACCGATTCATTGGCTTTTCTTCCGGTGTTGGTGGATGTAGGCGGGAACAGGAAAGTCGTTATCCTAGAAGCCGATCTTGAGGATTATCCCGGCATGTACCTGGATATAAATAAGACCGGGAAAGGTTTTAGGGGCGTTCAAGCGCAATATCCCCTTGAAACAAAATTGGGGGGATGGTGGAATATGAATCCTATTCCAACAAAAAGAGCAGATTATATTGCCAGAACATCCGGATCCCGCAATTTCCCGTGGCGTGCTATTGTGATTAGCAAGCAAGACAAAGAATTATTGAATAGCGATATGGTGCAAAAACTGGCTTCCCCTTCGAGGATTGCTGATATCTCATGGATCAAACCTGGACAGGCCGCCTGGGATTGGTGGAGCAACTGGAATATAACTCATGTCGATTTTAAAGCTGGCATCAACACACAAACCTATAAACATTACATTGATTTTGCCGCTGCCAATAAGTTAAGTTACATTGTCATGGATGAAGGGTGGTCTGAAAGGAATAATTTATTGAATATTTCATCCGAACTCAACCTCAAGGAGATCGTGGAATACGGCAAGTCAAAAGATATTGGTGTAATTCTATGGGCTACATGGTACAACATAACCCAACAAATGGACCAGGTTTTTCCATTCTATTCCAAAATGGGTATAAAAGGGTTTAAGATTGATTTTATTGATCGGGATGATCAACTGGCAGTTGCATCGACCTACGAAATAGCCAGAAAAGCCTCAGAATATCACTTGATCGTCGATTATCATGGAGTATTCAAACCAACCGGATTACAAAGGACCTACCCAAATGTGATCGGTTACGAAGGTGTTAAGGGGTTGGAAAATTATAAATGGGCGAATGAAGATGCCATCCGTTACGCCTTAACAATCCCCTTTATCAGAATGGTAGCTGGGCCCATGGATTATACCCCGGGTGCAATGAGGAATTCGAACAGGGTTAACTATCGTGCGATCAATAATGCTCCGATGAGTCAGGGAACGAGATGTAACCAATTGGCGATGTATGTTGTGTTTGAAGCACCACTCCAAATGCTTGCCGATAATCCCACCGTTTATACGATAGAACAAGAGTGTACCGATCTTATTACCAGTATTCCTACAACTTTTGATGAAACGGTAACCCTGGATGGTAAATTGACTGAATACGCTGCTGTTGCCCGTAAAAAGGGTAAAACATGGTATGTTGGTGTTCTGAATAATTGGACGCCACGGGAAATGACTCTTGACTTCTCATTTCTGGGGGAAGGTAATTTTCGGGCGATAATTTTTAAGGATGGAATGAATGCTGACCGTGATGCAACTGACTATAAAAGAGAAGTAATTAAAATCTCAGAAGGTGATAAACTAAATATTCAGCTTGCTCCGGGCGGTGGCTGGACTGCCAGGATTGAAAAGATATCTCAGTGATTCTATTAGTCCATAATTTGTTTGTCAGATGAAAAAAAACATTATTCTTTATCTGCTTCTGTGCTTTCTCCTCCTTTCGGAAAATAGCAGGGGACAAAAGAAATACCCCGGACCACTTGCAAAATCAGGTCTCACCGGGTCGTATTGCGGGCTTCCCGATGAATTGATGCCAGTACAAGCGGTCTGGTTCTGGAGTGAATACGAATTTCAGCCTGAAGGTTATAAAACCTTTATCGATCAAGCCGCCATTCATTCACCATATGATATGGTTTCGGCAAGTATACGGCTTTGGGGAAGGGAGCTTACAAACGATGCCGTTCACAATCAGGTGAAGTTAGCTGCGCAATATGCTTCGGCTCATGGTCTGTCGCTGGTTGCCGATTTGGATGTTCGCACCGCGCGTCGGACGTTTGAATCCAAATATCCTGATGAATTACAGGAAATGTTGCTTTTACAGGATGTGACAATCACGGATCAATCAGCAGCAGAAACAGTAATTAGGAGTAAAGATCTAACCGACCATTACACAGGCAATACAACCCATTATATTCCACTTTACGGCAGACTTTTGCGCGTCTGTTCGTATGCTTTAGGGGCGGAAGGTATTGATCAGAATTCACTGAAAGATATTACCCCGAATTGTCTGGTGGTTTCTTCCTCAAAAGATTCTGTCAGGGTAAGGATTCCCGCCCAAAGGGAAAATACCCGGGCTACTGTTTTTGTTTCGTTTACACATTTATATCCCGATGTATTTGCCCCTCATTTAATGGAATTTCAGCGCGAAATTATCAAACAGTATGCCGATGTTCCTTTGGCAGGGGTTTTTAAAGATGAGTGGGGATTTCCCCCCTGCTTTGATGGGAGTCCGACAAAAAACCAGTTTTGGTATTCCAAACATCGCGCCCAGACTTATGCCGGGCGAACTGGTGGAAGGGACCTTCTGGCTGATTGTTTGCTGATGCACCTGGGTATTAAAGGGCGTGAGCAAGAACGACAAATGACCATCAACCATTTTATGGAAATGTCGTGGCAGCGCAATAAAGGGCTGGAAGAAGATTTTTATAGTGCGGTAAAAGAGGTTTTCGGCCCCGATGCAGCAGTAACAACACATCCAACCTGGTGGCCATACCCGGATTTGCACGAGCAGATGAAAAATGGCCTGGATTGGTGGGTCGTAAAAAGGGATTGGGCGCAGACCGATGAATATACACCTTTTGCGGTAAGAACTGCCCTCGCAAAAAAGTGGGGAAGCCCCATTTGGTATAACATGTATTATTCGGCGAAAAGGAGTGATTATGAAAAGTCAGTTTGGAGTGCGGTGCTTGGAGGCGGACGTTTAAACTATCATCCTGCGTATCCCGCTGATATGAAAGAAATTGATAAACACCTGGAACTTTTCCGGGGTGACCTGATGTTGGCCGAAAGCCGTGTCGGTTTATTGAATTACATCACTCAAAGCCCATTGAATTGCCCGGTTGCTGTAGTTTTTGGACATGCCTGTACGATGAATTGGGCCGGACCTTCGTATGACGATGTTGGAATGGAATTGGTTGACCGACTTTGGAAAGAGGGCATCCCAACCGATTTAATCCCTTCAAGTGAAATCAAAAACAATAGCCTGACAGTCGATGACCAGGGATGGGTGCGCTATGGTTCCCAAAAGTATGCCGCTGTTATTTTGTATCATCCTGAATTTGAATGGATTGTTATGATTGATTTTTTTAACCAGGCCGCAAAAGGCAGGACAAAATTGTTCAGAATAGGCCATTGGACAAAGGATTTTGATGGTCATTTTATTGAAGGCGATAAATTACTTCCTGGCAACATGCTTGAAGTAACAAAAAATGAACAGGTTTTGGCGTATTTAAAAAAATTACTGTCGGTTCAAAAAATTAAAAATCAAACTCCTGCCATCGAAGGCGCTCCAGAACATTTTGCATACTCATTCGTCACTCCTCCAACAACCGGTTATTGCCACCTCATTGATGGGACCTATATCCAGGTTGCCGGCACTCATAATGTAGGAGGCGATCTAATCAGATCAACCGTCAAAATCAATGGGGAGAACGTAACTTTTGATGCCATAGGAGTAGTGGCAGTCCGGCTCGATAAAAAAGGAGCAGTAGAAGCAATGGCTGCTGGTGGATTAAAATTATTCAAGAGAGGAAACCTTAAAATTGAATTGAATGAACGGATCGATCTGGCTTTGAGGAAAGATAATCAGGGCAATTGGTCTGGTGTTGTTCAGGGACTTCAAGGGGAAGTTCCATTGGAACTGAAGAAAATTACCCAAAAATGGACCCGAATTAACCTTCCGATTCCGGTTTCAGAGTAAGAGACTGACAATTTTAATTTTTGATTTCGTTTTTCAAACCCGGGGTTTTGTATCTACCCCCTATTCGCCACTCGGTTTCTGTGACTGAGGAGGCGAAGCTGTAAATTGAAATAGGTAATAATTAATATTTAATGATGATGAAAAGAAGAACTTTTATTCAGAACGCTGCCACTGTGGCTGCATTGGCTGGAATTTCAAATAGCACCCTGGGCAATAATTTAGCTGGAAAGTCGTCAAATTCTGCAAAGTTTAAATTAAAATATGCACCCGAAATGGGAAGTTTTCCGGAACTTGCAGGTAAGGATCCGGTTGAGGTGATCAAATTCTGTGCAGATCAGGGATTCAGGGCGATGTTTGAAAACGGATTTTCTTCCCGCCCCATCCCAGAACAGGATAAAATCGTTGCGGAACTTAGCCGGCATCAAATGGATATGGGACCTTTTACCATTTATGCAGACTTTAGTAAAGAATCGATGGTTCTGAAAGATCGTGATTTCCAGGAGATGCTGATCAAAAAGGTAATCGAAGGGGTTGAGTTATCCAAACGAACCGGTTTCAAACATGCCTTGATCGTTCCCGGACGGTATAATGAAAATATGGCCTGGGATTATCAGACGGCCAATGTCATTGATAACATGCGCGAATTAAGTGAAATTGCTGAAAAAGGCGGGCTTACAATAGTTCTTGAACCACTGAATAAGCGGGACCATCCCGGACTCTTCCTTTCGGGGATTCCACAGGCTTATGCAATATGTCGGGCTGTGAATAGTCCCTCATGCAAAATAATTAATGATATCTACCACCAGCAGATCACAGAAGGGAATATTATCCCAAATATTGATGCGGCATGGAGCGAGATTAGGGCATTTCACCTGGGAGATAATCCGGGACGGAAAGAGCCGGGAACAGGTGAAATCAATTTTCAGAGCATATTTAAACACCTTTCCGAAAAAGGGTATAACGGTGTGTTATGCATGGAACATGGCAGAAGCATTGAAGGTAAAGCTGGTGAACTTGCCTTGATTGAAGCTTATCGTAGAGTGGATAACTTTTGAATAATCACACACAAAATAGATATAATCACAAATCTTCAGGCTGGTTGAGCGGTATATTCATAAGGATTATTATCTTTGGTCATTAATGGGACATAAACAACACTAGGTTTATTGTACCAACCATACCATGTTAATCCTAAAACCAATTATTCAGTATGAAAAAGATGATTGCGATTGTGGCACTTATGGCAGTTTTTACATTGGCCATTTGTTTAATAATACTGGGTTCCATCTCTGTTGAGTTAATGGCCGCATTGAATATTAATGCAGGGCAATTTGGAACACTCGTTATGGGTTTGTTTCTGACAAGTTGTATTGTTCAGCTTTTTATTGGTCCACTCGTTGATAAAATTGGCTATAAGCCAGTCGCGATCATCGGCTTTACCATCGTAAGTATAAGTATGTTTCTTCTTGCTATTTCTACGAGCTTTTCACTTGCTCTATTGGCATGTATCCTAATGGGAGTTGGGGCAATGTCATTAAACACGGTAGGCAACACGCTTATTCCAATTGTTCTTTTTGAGGGAAACGATCAGGCAAGAGCCAGTAATTTTGGCACTGCGTTTTTTGGACTGGGCTATATTATGACCCCTTTACTCATTGTGTTTATAATTAAAACAATGAACCTTGGATACGCTACTGCATTGATCGTTATCGCCATCCTTTTGCTTGTTTTTCTGGCATTTGCAATTGGCACGAAATTTCCGAGGGTTCCAACTGGATTCAGGTTCGCTATGGTTTTTCGGGTCCTTCTTAAACCGGCAGTGATCGTTGCTGCAATTGCCCTGTTCTGTTATACTTCGTTGGAGACAACCATGGGGATGTGGATCAAAAAACTTATGGAAGAGCTCTATGGCGGAAGTTTAAATAGTTCCGCATCCATAAATGCAGGGCTGGTGCTTAGTCTGTTTGGAGTAGCGATGACCATAGGCCGGTTTTTGTCTTCTACAATAAAGAATTTAACTGCCATTGGTCCAAAAGTGATTTTTGGAATGTCAATACTGGCGATCCTGGGAATTTCTTTAATGATGGTGGCTAAGAGTCCGGTTATTGGTATTGTTGCAGTTATTCTGGTCGGTCTCGCTTTTGCACCAATCTTTCCAACGATAATCGGAGTCACATTTGCCAAGTTTGATCCGAGTCTTTACGGAAGTATTTTTGGTATTATTTTCTCTGTCGGATTATTGGGTGGCACATTTATTCCAAAGTATATTGGTAACCTGAGTGTGGGATCTACCGTGCAACATAGTTTACCAATAGCGTTGTTGATGGCATTCATATTAATGGTTATTTCGTTATTCATCGGCCGCACTGGTAAGTCATAGATATCGATTTCTCCTGTTGGGTGAGAATATTAAGTCTCTTTGAGGCTATTTACTTCAACTCAACCACCAAACGATCTCAGTTTATGAAATTCTTTTTTAAAAATGGGACAGGACAATATCTGAAACAGACTGTCTTATTAATTTTAGTGGTTGTTTTTCCCGGTATTTTTAAAGCCATAGGTCAGGAGATACATCCTATAATCAAAAGTGATCAGCTGATTAAAACGGACGATCATTCGCCGGAGATCCTTTATTTTGGTAACTGGTCAGAATTGAACGATTCATTATGCTATGAAAATGGACGGCATTGGGCAAACCTCCCATTTAATAACTGTGTTTTTACATTTCGAGGCTCAACGGTACGATGGATTGGTTCGTTGGGTAAAAATCATGGTTTGGCTGAAGTATCCATCGATGGAATATTTCAAAAAACCGTCGATTCTTATTCTTTTAAAGCAATTTCAAAACAACTCCTGTTCGAAGCAAAAGGATTGAGCAGTGACCAAATTCATTCTTTAAAGATTATTTTAAAAAAGGAAAAGAATCGGGAATCAAAAGGTTATGAACAGGATGTAGATTATTTTGAATCGTTTGAGCCTGTCGATTATCCTGCGCATTTGAAAGCATCTGCCGATTCAGAATTGGAGGTTATTGCCTCCGGAAATAAAACCTACCTTTCTCCATCCGACTGGAAGCCGGTCTACGACCAGACTAAAGTGCCCGTGGGCGGCGTGGTTTTAAACTCAGGTGTATTCAATGATTGCTTTATCAGGAATATATCTTATCTGAATCATTGTTTTGAAAATCCCTATTATTGTGATGGGGAGGGGTGGTATACTGGTCTTCCTGCATCCAATGAAGGTCGCATGCTCCAGGGAGCGGGCAATACCCTTCGTTGGGTAGAACGGAGCGATATGCGCGAAATTGTCAATTCGGTTGTGAGTAAAATCGGATCACGCCACCGGGCCGATGGATACAGTAATTACTACCCCGAAAGTGATTATTCGAATACGGATGTTTTAAGCATCACCAGTGAACGGAAGAATTACGATCGCGTCTTCTGGACCAGGGGTTTGCTTGATGCAGGAAAGGCCGGGAATGCTATGGCATATCGCATTCTACGCAAATATTACGATTGGTTTAATCACTCTCCCTATCTGAGTCAACTGCTCAAGGGGGAGAATTCCACCAATGCCCTACCAGGTGGTGGTTTGGTCTGCTTGTCTCCGATTGGGAAATCGGAGGATCTTGTAACGACGATGAAATTTCTTGATCAGGATTATTGGATCAGGGAATTGACAAATGAAAATCCGCTGTGCATCTCCTATTACCCGCCAAGTCGCCCCCATTGTTATGAATTGCTAGGTCTTGAGGCTTTCCTCGATGAATACCGGGCCACCGGATCGAAAAAATACCTCGATGCCGTAAAAGGGGGTTGGAAGATTTACCGGGAGAATTTTCAAAATATTGGTGCGATCCCCGCAATTTCAGAGGCGGCTACTTATCCTCCCCAATCCTTTTACCTGGACCAGAAAATGCATGTAGGGGAAACATGTGGAGGAGTGTTTTGGATTAATCTGAATAGCAGATTATTGCAGCTTTATCCCACAGAAGAGAAGTATGCCGGCGAAATAGAGAAAGTAATTTACAATGTGATCCTGGCATGCCAGGATCACCGGGGGTATATCCGATATACGAACTTTCTTCAAGGGACCAAGGATAAAGCTGATTGCTCTGGCACTTGTTGTGAATGTTCATCAGTGGGACTAATTGCCAAACTGCCCGAATATATTTATTCACTCGCTGAGGATGGAATTTATATTAATTTATTCGCCGCTTCAACGATCAACTGGAACCAGGGAAACGAAACTATGACATTGATTACCAGCACTGAATTTCCTGAAAACAATCAGGTTTCAATTTCAATAAAGTGTAAGTCGCAGAAAAAAATGAAGATACGGATCCGGATTCCCTCCTGGGTCGATGGGAAAGTGAAGTTTCAAATAAACAAAAAGGGTTCATTAACAGGGAAATCCGGCACCTATGCAACAATAGAGAGAACCTGGAGAAACGGTGATGTGATTAGTTTTGAGCTGCCAATACGTTTCCAATTCCATAAATATACAGGTCTTGATCAGAACAAAACCTGTGATCGGTATGCCTTGATGGCAGGACCAGTTCTGATGGCTCTGGTTGGGGATACTGCTTTAAATACTTCAGTTGTAAAGCTTCGCGATAAGTTGAGATCGCGATCATCGACTCCCTTACAATTTGATATTGATGGCAAACCAGATTGTAAATACCTCCCTTATTACCTTGTTCAGAATGAAAAATTCACCTGTTTCCCAACGGTAGGGAATTGACCAAATAATATTTTAATGGAACTGGATTAGATCTTACGTTGCGCTGCACTTCATCTGTTTTTTTACTACAAATATTAAGCGACTCTACCGCTTACAAGCATTGAAAGGACCATATTTTAACCGCATCATATAATTGGATCGTCCATAGGCGCAAATTGGATTATCCAAATTTAAAAAATGATTACCCCAATCAAACGTCATTGCGCCGTTGCCTTTTAACGCTCAGGAAAATTTTAGAATAAAAGCTATCAATTCAATTATGAAAACAATTCCAGTTATTTGCCGAATAGTACAACTTGTTATTATTCTGATCTTAATCA
This sequence comes from Prolixibacteraceae bacterium, assembly GCA_963675995.2. Taxonomy (GTDB): domain Bacteria; phylum Bacteroidota; class Bacteroidia; order Bacteroidales; family Prolixibacteraceae; genus JAAFHB01. Next base: position 466,129 of record CAXXIY010000002.1, read on the forward strand.
ATTTTTACAGATCGGCTGCACAGTCGCTGCATTCACAGGTCGCTGTCCCCGTATCAAAATCTGTTGTTTCACTGGATGGAGGGTGGTTATTGGCAAAAGATTCCCTGAACATTGGGAGAAATGAAAACTGGTGGCAAGCCCCTGTAACCGAAGCTCAGCCAATCCAGGTTCCCTGGATTCTTCAGGATGTTTTTCCGGCTTATCATGGGGTAGTGTGGTATTGGCGAAACTTTGAAGTTCCAAAAAACAATTTTTCTTCAGGTAGAACATTACTTCGCTTCTGGTCAATTGATTATGTTGGAGATATCTGGCTTAACAATACCTATATGGGGCGTTATGAAAGTGGTGAAGTTCCATTTGTAATCGATGTTACTGATGCTGTCAGACCCAACGAGCAAAACTTTTTGTGTGTCAGGGTACTGAATCCGACCAATGAGCCAATAGATGGCATGACATTAAAGCAAATTCCCCGACAGGCCAGGGTTATTTCTTTCTGGGCAGGGGCACAGTTCAATTGCGGAGGGATCACAGGTTCTGTTGAGATGTTGCTTGTTCCTGAAGTCAGGGTGGAAGATCTTTTTGTTTCTGCAAATTTGCCCGGTGATGTGGTGAAAATAGAGGCTAATATTCGGAACTCGGGAAAAAAAAGAGATCACCGGCATCTCTCTTTTACAGTTGCACCAGCAGCCAGTGGAGAAGCGTTAAAGGTTCTTGATTTGGCGTGTAATGTTCCTCCGGGAGATACCTTGATTCAAACGGAACTTAAAATTGAAAATCCCCGCTTATGGGATATCAATGATCCATACCTTTACCGGCTTAGTCTGCGAAATACGGGCGAAAAAGATAAATCCGTTGAAGAACGCTCTGTCCGTTTTGGCTTTCGAGATTTCAGGTATGCTAACGGGAGTTTCCGGCTCAATGGCCGACGAATTTTTCTCAAATCGGCCCATTCATGTAATAATTATCCGATCGGTCAGCGATTGCCGGTCAATCCTGATCAGGCGCGCCGTGATCTGATTGATATGAAAGCTATGGGATTCAATACAATCCGCTTTATATGGGGCGGAGTGAAACCCTATCAACTGGATATGTGCGACGAAATTGGCCTGATGGTTTATAACGAATCGTATGCTTCACAGGCGATGGACTCTTCTTCGATGATGATCAAACGTTTTGACCAGACGCAGACAGGGATGATCCTTCGCGATCGCAACCACCCAAGTGTAGTTGCCTGGGGGCTCCTTAACGAAACGCTGGATGGACCGACATTCAAGCATGCCGTTTCAATGCTTCCTCAACTTCGCAAACTGGATAACACACGTATGATTTTTTTAAACAGCGCACGCAGCGACGATCATCCATCCATTGGATCACTGAGCAATCCGGGCTCAATGGTGTGGGAGCACTTAATGGGGAATGAATCCCCGACTGCATCCGAAGTAAAGAAACCTGATCCATATCCACACATTGCCCATGCTTACATGGAGATGGGCGATTATCATTTATATCCCAGAGTTCCACAAACACTGGAAGCAACCAATTTAATCCGTAATCTTGGCAAAAATACGAAACCGGTTTTTCTATCCGAATTTGGCATCGGAAGTGGAGTCGATTTTTGGCGGGTAACCCGACATTTTGAGCGATACGGGAAAGAACGAAATGAGGATGCAAAATTTTACAGAGAACGATTAAATGAGTTTCTTAAAGATTTTGCCCGGTGGAAACTGGATGAGATCTATCCCCGGCCCGAGGATTTCTTTGCCGAAAGTATCCGGCGCTCTGCCAGTAACCGTGCTCTTAGCCTCACGGTAATCAGATCCAATCCTCAGATCTGTGGGTATAACCTGACAGGAATGAACGATCAGGGATTAACAGGTGAAGGTTTGACGACCACATTTAGAGAATTAAAATCGGGTACTACGGATGCTCTTTTTGAGGGATTGGCCCCATTGCGCTGGTGCATGTTTGCCGAACCCAGAAATATATATCGCGGTGGGAAAGTTAAACTTGAAGTGATTCTGGCCAACGAGGATGCACTTCCCCCGGGAGATTATCCAGCACTCGTACAGGTTGTTGGCCCCAATAACCAGCAGATGTACAAGCATCGGACTACAATAACAATTGCTGAGACAAAAAACGGGATCGAACCTCCGCTGGCCATGCCTGTATTTTCAGAAGAAGTTGTTGTTGACGGCCCGGCTGGAAAATACCATCTTTTGGCTACGCTCGAACGGGGAGGTGCTCCTACGTGCGGAAAAGTTGAATTTTACGTCGATGATCCTGCGCAGATGCCCGCTGTCGAAACGGCCGTTACTGTTTGGGGTACAGATACTTTGCTGACTAAATGGCTGGCAGAGCAGCAGATCAAGACCCGCCCATTTAATGCAGGAAAACAAAAATCGAGAGAAACCATATTGGTTGGTGCCCATCCACCCGTTGCCAAGGATACCTTGTCGGCATTCCTGGATTTGATGCGGCATGTTGCCCGTGGTTCAAATGTTGTTTTCCTATCGCCTGAAGTATTTAAACGAGGTAAAAGCAGCGATGGCTTTTTGCCATTGAAAGAAAAGAACTCTATATACAAGCACCCGAGCTGGTTATACCTGTTTGATGAATGGGCCAAACAACATCCTCTCTTTGAAGGTCTTCCTGCCGGGGGGCTAATGGATCACCAATTTTACCGTGAAATTTTACCCGAGTATTTATGGGATAAGAATAAAGAGGCGCCTGGTGAAATTGTTGCGGGGGCAATCAAGGCTTCTCAGGGTTATGGGGCCGGATTGTTTCTGGCTGTTTACCCGTTTGGCGCCGGAAAATTTACGATCAATACCTTTTTGATCCGCAATAATTTAGGGACTCATCCTGTAGCTGAACGGTTGCTGCGGAATTTAATCCGCTATGCGGCCCGCGATCAACAAAGACAGCTTGAAAAACTTCCGGAGGATTTCGAGGTTAATCTGGAATCAATAGGTTATAAATAGATATTTAACTTCTGAATTATTATTTTTGAAGTTAAAATCAAATTATTAGCCATGAAGATACGATTCGGAATTCTTCTTAAATTCATCTTTTCAATGATAATTTTAATTACCGCTCTGTCAGGAAATGCTTTTGTTAAGTCCAATGGTTTAATAATCAGTTGTTCTGATGAGCAAAATGACCTGATTCTTTTATTATCGAAAAATGGATATCAATTTACCCGTTATCCGAATCCTGTGGAAGCAGTTAAGCAGGCAGCGCGGGGTACAGGGGTTTTAATTTTAGCTGATAATTACCCTTTTGTCACAAATAAAATCGATTCAAAGGTATTTGAATTGGCAAGAGAGAAAGCGCTAAGGCTTTACCTCGAATTTTCAGACGGAATACCAGGGGTAAAAAAAGCAAATGGAACTATCCAAACCGTATTTGAACGGGCTATTATTACCTCAGATGTTTTTGGCCGGAGTACAAAACCAATGGATATTTTGGGTTTGAATGGAGTAGTCCTGAAATTTGAAGATAAAGAACCGCTGATTGTATTGGGAAAAGTTGCCGGAGTATATAAAGCTGAATATGGCATTGCCGGTGTCCAAACCTTTCCAATACTATTTAAGCGCGATAATTTACTTATTGCCTCAACCAAGTTAAGCGGGTTCGCAACCGGAAGATTTGGCCCCAAAGGCTTGTGGGAGAATATCTGGGAGTATGTGCTGAACTGGGTGGAGCCCAAAGTTGATTTTTGGCTTACCAACCGGCTGGATTATGTAACCCCTATGTTTGGCAAGGAGGAGAATCTTCCCCGGGAGGTTTATATCAACTCGATCGTTAAAGGGGTTGACTGGTTTTACAATGGACGTTTCCTGATTGATTCATCATGGAAGAAATTCTGCGATAATATGCAAATGCCGGGAGCCGGCTCAGGTCCCTATCTGGATAACAGTGTGAAGGTTGGCGATGGTTCCCAGGGTATTATTGAAGGGCCCGGTTCAAGTATCTCATGGAATGGAACCCAGGTCAACCGCTATTGCAATCGTGCCGATGACATCGGACAGGTGGCTTTTGCTTTGGCAATTACCAATGTGATTAAAGGTCGGAGCAAAGACGCCATAGTGGCTTCAAATCTTTTGGATTTTTTATTTTATAATTCAAATGTGCTCTCCCGGGGAGGTGAAGACCCTCAAAATCCATGTTTTGGACTTATGGGATGGAGCGATTCCAAATATAGCAACGGCAATTTTTATGGGGACGATAATGCAAGAGCCATTCTTGGCGCACTGGGAGCCTCAGCTTGTCTGAAAAGTTGGAAATGGGACAAAGAGATCCTGGAAACGTTAATTGCAAACTTCAGAACAACAGGTATTAACGGGTTCAGAGGAGGGAGCTTGTCAGCAGATGAATTGCAAAAGCGCGGATGGAAGTACTACCGCGACGGCGCAATCATAAATCCCCATCCTCATTATGAATCGTGGATGTGGGCATGTTATTTATGGCTTTATTCAAAAACAGGTTATACACCACTTCTTGAAAAAACTGAAAAGGCCATTAAGATGACGATAGAAGCTTATCCCGATAAATGGAGATGGACTAACGGAATTCAGCAGGAGAGGGCCCGGATGACCCTGCCGCTTGCATGGTTGGTGAGGGTTGACGATACCCCCGTACACAGGCAGTGGCTGGATATGATGGTTGTCAAACTTATTGAAAATCAAAAACCATGTGGCGCTATCATTGAAGAACTGGGAGATGCCAGAATGGGAGATTATGGGAGGTCGACCAATGAGGATTATGGAAAAAGGGAGGCAACTTTGATTTTTCGTAATGGCGATCCTGTTTCTGATATGCTTTATACTACAAACTTTGCTATTTTTAGTCTCAATGAAGCCGCTTGCGTGACTAATAATCCTGTATATTTTGAAGCGGTAAATAAGCTGGCAGAGTTCCTTGTTCGAATTCAGGTAAGCAGTAAAAAAGATACAGCGCTGGATGGAGCATGGTTTCGGGCCTTTGATTTTGAAAAATGGGATTACTGGGCATCAAATGCCGATGCGGGATGGGGTGTATGGGGGACGCATTCAGGTTGGACTCAAAGTACCATTATTTCAACACTTGCCATGATAACTATGCACCAAAATTTCTGGGATCTTACTCAAAGTTCAAAAATCAAATCTGAGATGCCAAACGTGTTGAATCAAATGCTTAAAGAGTAATTTAATAAGTTAATTTCTTAACCAGATCCATTTTTAACAGTTGAATTTAATCGATTAATTTTAAAGGATGACAAAGAATAATTTTATCACCAGAAGATTGGGAGTACTTAGTTTGCTTGTAATTGGGCTGATGCTACTGGCCGACTTAACCGTTAGTGCCGCATCAACAGTTGATCCTTCAGACCATGGATATCATGGACGAAAGGGTGCCATCCTTTATGTATCAAAGCTGGGAAATAATTCTGATGGGAAAAGCTGGAAGGGTGCTTACCTGACTATTCAGGCTGCACTTTCTGCCATTCCCGACTCTCTTGGAGGCCATCGTATTATTGTTCGTCCGGATACTTATGTGGAAGCTAATTTGTCAACGGCCTACAAGGGTGCAAAAGGAGCTTACAATTTAATCATAGGGGATTCGGATGGCCGGTTAGGTTCAGGCGCAACCGGCCGAATTATTATTGATTCTGGTGATCCCCAAAAAGGTTTTAAAAGTTACGATTGGTGGTCAACCATGCGTGCGACATCAAAAGGGTGGAGACCGGAATTCACCGAACAAACATTTTCCAGTATTTGCTGGGATAGATGGATACTTCGCAATCTCTACGCATCGGGAAGCGATGCCGGTTTTTTCTGGGACCTGACCAATAAAAGTGGCGAAGGTTTTACCGTTATTGTTGAAGATTGTGTGGGCATTGGTCGTGCGTTTGGTGGTGGATTGTGCTACCCGGTTGTCCGTCCCGATGAACCAAGCATTTTCCGCAGATGCTATTTTATGGCTCTGGATTGGGTGGGAGATACAGGGGCAATACTGGTCGGAGGATGGGAAAAATCCATGCCTGATTCTCCTCACCTGGTTCTGGATGATTGTACAATGATCCATCCCGATAACGCACTTGCCATGTCGTTCGCAAGTAATTGTGTTCGGGTTAAAGCTGTTGATTGTCGATTTATCGTTTTAAACTTCACGCAACCTGAAATGGGGGGCAAATCAACCGGGATTATCTGTACGGCGGGGCATAAGCCAACAGGAAAATTGCATATTGATCTGGAGAATTGTACCCTTACCGGTTACAGCGTCTTTACCAATGGTGAGGAAGGAAAGGCTGCCAGCTACACCACGAAAGGTAAGGTTCAAGCTTATGTTCAGTTTGCCCAGTCGGTTCCCGACGGTTTTGAACGAATCGGCATTTGGCCTGCAGAGTTGTTCGATTGTATCGCAATCCCGAATCCTAAAAAAGGAAAGTGAAATTGTATGAAATTGTCTACATTTCCCCATAATGAACAGAATTACAGTCGATTTCCTTTCTGGTGGGTCTTGCTTCGTCCATTCATGTGGCTTTTTCTGATGACGTTTATAAATGAGTTGTCTGCGGAAACTTTATCAACAGATAAAAAACAAAATAATAACACTAATCAGGTTCGCAAACAAAGTGACAAACTTGGTAACCTTCTGCCTCCGGCTGCCCTCTTGCCAGGTTTAAATGCCGACCCTCATATCGCATTTTATAAAGGGAAGTATTTTATCTATCCCACCACAGATGATGGAAATATCGATTATTGGAGTTCAACTTCATTCCGATGCTGGTCTTCCGAAAATTTAAAGGATTGGAATAATGAAGGGACAATACTGGACCTGTCTCGCGATATTACCTGGGCAAAAGATAAAGCCTGGGCGCCATGTATTGCCAGAAGCAATGGCAAATACTATTTCTATTTCTGCGCCGATCAGCAGATTGGGGTAGGGGTAAGCAACCGGCCACAGGGTCCGTTCAAAGATGTACTTGGCAAACCACTTGTAAATAAAAATTCTTATGACACTCAGGTGATTGATCCGATGGTGTTTACCGACGACGACCAGGTTTCCTATCTGTACTTTGGTAGCGGAAACCTCAATGTTGCAAAGCTAAATAAGGATATGGTTTCATTCGATGCATCATCCGTAAAAAAGATATCATCGGTGCCATCTGCCGAAGGGATGTTCGTATTCAAGCGAAGCGGTATCTATTATCTGATGTTTTCGCGGTTTGGTACCAATAGCCCTGACTATTCCGTATGGTATGCTACTTCAACCTCCCCTTTAGGACCATTCACCCTGGCAGCAAACAATCCGGTCCTGAGTCAAAAAGGAATCATCAAAGGAACCGGTCACAACTCTGTTATTCAGATCCCGGGTCGGGATGAGTGGGTGATTGCTTATCACCGATTTCGTATCCCAAACGGTAATGGCTTCCTTCGCGAAACCTGTTTGTCTCCTATGCGATTTGATGATCACGGACAGATTCGTAAAGTGGATGTTTTTGAGGCTGTCGGATTACAAGCAGGTACTCCTCCGGAGTCGATACTCCGGGTTCCCGACAAAGAGGTATTGTCTGGTTTACGCAAATTGATGGATGTCTATCTGCGTGACCCCTCCATTTGTCGGGGAGGTGATCATTGGTGGTACCTTACGGGAACCATCAATCCTCCGGATGGTATCCAGGTGTGGAAATCGAAAGATCTGATCTCCTGGGAATCGCTTGGAATAGTTTGGAAACCAGGTAACAGCCCCTGGCACAAACCATATCTCCAACAGGGAAGGCCCCTTTGGGCTCCTGAAATTCATTTTATCAGGGGGACTTTCTGGCTCACCTATAGCATGCCGGGTTGGGATGCTAAGGATCCCAACCGTTTTAATCCTGCAAACAGTGGCTGCGGATTGCTTAAAAGCACCTCAGGGAAACCCGAAGGCCCTTATATTGATGTTCAACCTGACAAACGTTTGGGTGATGAGATTGACGCCTCTCTGTTTCAGGACGATGATGGTTCGGTTTATTATCTGTGGCATAGCGGTAAAATTGCAAAGATGAAACCTGATATGAGTGGTTTGGCAGAACCTTATCATTGGTTGAAACCCACAGTTTCTGATCCGGATCCTCAGCATCACTCCTCTCTCTGCCCCAAAATCTTTGGCAAGGATTCACTGACCCATATTGGATACGAAGGGGTATTTATGTTCAAGTACAACGAATTATATTACCTGTGCGGATCAGACCGGGGAGATGACGGACGATATAGCTGCTATATCTCTACTTCCAAAAATCTCTTTGGTCCATATGGTAGACGCTACGAAGCCTTGCCCTACTGTGGTCACAATATGTTCTTCCGCGATGACAACCAGCAGTGGTGGTCTACCTTTTTTGGACAGGATGGTGTCCCATGGCATGAACAACCAGGTATCCTGCCGGTTATTATTGACCCTTACAATGGGTTGGTTAGTGGAAAAAAATAATATGAAAAATCAATATAATTTAACCCTATGATCCATCTGCAAAATATTGATTACTTTGCCTTTATTGTTTATTTTCTTGTATTTACACTTATTGGACTGGTTGCAGGAAGAAAAAGAAAAACCAATGCAGCAGAGTTTTTTATTCAGCAGGATAGACTGCCCTGGTATATCATTGGTTTTTCCTTTATAACAGCCGGCGTAAGCAGCGAACAGTTTATCGGAACAGTTGGTTCTGTTTACGGTCGTGGTTTGGTGATTGCTAACTGGGAATGGGGAAATGCTGTGGCAGTCGTTGTTATGGTGGTTTTATTTATTCCATATTATCTGAAAAAAAGGATATTGACGATTCCAGAATTTCTCGAAAAGCGGTTTAACCGCAAAGTGAGTCTCCTTTTTGCCGCCATTTCAATTCTTGTCTATGTTTTCATCAACCTTGCAGGAGTTCTCTACTCGGGGGCTTTTGCCATGAGCGGTATTTTAGGGATTAACCTATATCTCTGTATTTTGATCATAACGGTAATTGTAGGTTTCTTTACGATTTATGGCGGTATGGCTTCAATTGCCTGGACCAATGTGATGCAGGCCGTGATGCTTATCGGAGGAGGAATGACCATTTTTGTTATTGGTCTTTTTACCGTTCCCGGTGGTTGGAATGCCATTATTGGTAGTGGTCCAAGGGCACATTTGATCCAGCCGGCAAGCGATCCCGAAATTCCCTGGACCGCCATCCTGGTTTTAATGTTCTCGACCAATATATGGTATTACTGCACGAGTCAGAATATCAATCAGGCAACTTTAGGGGCCAAAAATGAGTGGCATGCAAAAATGGGAATTATCTTCGCCGGACTTCTATGGATTCTGATTCCCCTTGGTGACGTATTTCCCGGTTTGATTGCCCATGCTTTGGAGCCGAATCTTCCCAAACCAGACCATGCGTTTGTCTTTGTGATCAACCGACTGATTCCCGCAGGTGGTGCAGGAATCATTTACGGGGTTCTGATATTTGCCGTCGTTGCTGCAATTCAGTCGGGGATTAACGGAATCTCATCCATCTTTACCTTCGACATTTACAGACCATTGATCAAACCAAAAGCTACAGAGAAAAACCTCATAAAAACCGGGAGGTATTTTGCCGCAGCTATACTTTTGACAGGAGCCTTTTATGCGCCAATCGTTGGTAGTTTTAAACATATCTTCGACTTTTTCCAGGAGTGTTGGGCTTTTATTGCAGTGCCCATTTCACTCACCTTTTTGTTAAGTCTGATCACGAAAAGAATGAATTCGAAACTCGCATTCGGTATGTTGCTGCTTACGTTACCAATGTTTTTTGTCCCCTATGTCGTTAGACAACTTGGAATAACTATGAATATTTACAATCTTGCAGGTATAATGTGGATTTGCCTGCTAATCGGCTCGGTGGTTTATATGCTTCTGCGTATACCAAAACCTGCACCCGAAATTCTTGTACCATCCAATCTTCCGGTTTCTGAAATTCAGCTAAACAGGATGCCATGGTATAAGACTATTGCATTCTGGATCACTGTAATGGTCCTCGCTTATTTAACTGTGTACATCATTTTTTGGTAATTAGAAATGGAAATATCTGAAATTTATATCGGAGCCATCAAGGTAATCAGGCTTGAAAATGAAACAATTCGTATGGATGTTGCTCCATCAGTGGGAGGTAAGATCGCAAGCATTTTCTCCATACCACTTCAAAAGGAGTTTTTATGGACGAACAAGTCACTTAAACTTCAGCAATATCCTGTTGGAACGCTTTATGATCCCTGTTTTTTTGGAGGTGTTGACGAGCTTCTCCCCAGCGATATCCCCGAGCTGGTCCAGGGGGTAGAGTATCCTGATCATGGTGAGCTATGGACGATGAATCTCGACTATCTGCTGAATGGAAACAGGGTGAGAATCTATGGTAAATTACCTTTAAGTGAATTGTATTATGAAAAAACAATTACTCTTGACCACTCGCAGCCGCTTGTACATATTGATTATGTAATTACTAACCAGTCGGTTTCTGCGAAGAGTTTCTTGTGGAAGTTGCATGCTGCACTTCAAATTGCAGACGGCGATCGGATGGAATGTAGTGCCACCAAAGGTCAGGTAGTTGATCCCGATTATTCCCGTTTTAAATCGACCACCCCTTTTGACTGGCCAATTATCGAGGGTGTAAACGCGTCGAAAGTACCCACTAAAAATGGGACCGTTGATTTTTATTATTTGTTCGGATCGGATGAAGGTAAGATGAGTATGATCAGTCCTCGAAACAATTCGCGGTTCACCTATTTTTTTGATCCAAAGGTATTTCCCTATCTTTGGTATTTTGCTTCGTATGGCGGATTTTTAGACCATTACACCGCAATTCTGGAGCCTTGTACAACAATGCCCATATCAGTTAATGATGCTGTTGCACTAAATCAATGCTCATTTTTGAAACCTTGTGAGTCGATCAGGACACGCGTTTCAATTTATGCAGGAGTTCAATAAGCTTGTTTAAAAAATAATTTTTGAATCTATGAGAAGGAAAAAAGTATTTATAACGGGAGCTGCATCGGGCATTGGCCGGGCAACTGCTTTCCGCTTTGCCACCGAGGGGTATGAGCTCTTCCTCAATGATATCAATGAAGCTGGTTTGAATGAGGTATTTAATAAGCTTCCCGATGGAAATCATCTCAGACTGGCCGGGAGTTATGCCGATCAGTTCGTGATCAACCAGTGCAGTGAGTTTATTCAAAATGAATGGGATTTTTTGGATGTACTTGTCAATTGTGCCGGTATTTATGAACAAACCCATCCGGTGAATACCCCTTTAAACGAATGGCACAAGGTATTTGACATCATGGTAAACGGAGCCATCCTGACTACTGCAATGGCTTCAGTCGCAATGACCAAAGGGGGTAGTATTATCCACATCACTTCTATTCATGGCACTCGGGCTGAATCAGGTTCAAGCAGTTATGCTGCAGCTAAATCTGCCGTTAATCAATATTGCAGATCTTCAGCATTGGAGCTTGCAGACCGTAATATTCGGGTTAATGCCATAGCTCCCGGATATGTGAATACTGCCATGTCGGTAATCAATGGCGAAAATGAACTGGAAAGTCCACTTTTTCTGGAGAAGTATGTGAAAACCGGACAGCTGCCCATGCGCAGGGCTGCAGAGCCGGCAGAAATTGCAGGAGTCGCTCTGTTTCTGGCAGGAAATGATGCTTCCTATATTACAGGGCAGGTTATAACGGTTGATGGAGGATTAACTATTACTTTTTAAAATTCAACTATAAAAAATCAATAGCATGAAAATTGAATCGGTAGATCTGTTTTACCTCTCAATGCCCGAAATACTGGATATCGGGGATGGCAGTCAGGATGCCCTTTTGGTGAGGATTAGTGCGGGTGGCTACGAAGGATGGGGCGAGTGCGAGGCTTCTCCGCTGACAACAATCGCCAGTTTTGTGGCACCCATGTCGCACAGTGCCTGCAAACCTGTCAGATTCTCCGTTGAGGGTAGGGAGATCAATGATGTTGAAGATATTTACCGGATATCAAACCTGGTTTACGAAAATTCGTTCGACCTTCTACAGGCCGATCACACCCTTTCAGGTATTGATATTGCATTGTGGGATTTGCTGGGGAAAGCAAAACAGACACCGGTATATGAGCTGTTGGGATACAAAAAGGCCTATCCCAAATTGCCCTATGCATCACAACTTTTTGGCGACAATCCTGAAGAGACTTTTCAAAAGGCAAAACTCTCCTTCGAAAAGGGGTATAAAGCAGTAAAATTTGGCTGGGGCCCTTTCGGGAAAGTGGCTCTCAGCAACGATGTCGCTCATCTGCAGGCAGCCCGCGAAGGTCTGGGTCCGGATATTCATTTAATGGTTGATGCAGGTACCGCATGGCATGAAAATAGTTTTGAGGCTGCAAAAAGACTGGACGCCCTAAAACGAGTCAACGCATTTTGGCTGGAAGAACCTTTTGTCAATGGTGCCCTGACACCTTACAATCAACTCTCAAAATCGCAACCTTCCTGCCCGTTGGCAGGTGGTGAAGGGTGCCATAACTATGCTCAGGCTGCTTCAATGATCAATTTTGCCGGATTGCGCTTTATCCAGATCGATACGGGGCGCATTGGAGGAATCACTACAGCTAAAAGGGTTGCCGATCTGGCACAGACAAAAGGGATAACTTATGTCAATCATACGTTTACGTCGCATCTGGCACTAAGTGCATCATTGCAACCATTTGCCGGTATTGCTCAAGATATCATTTGCGAATACCCGATTGAGTCAAAACAATTGGCTTTGGATATGACCAAGGAAAAAATCCTCCCTGATACGAGTGGAATGATTCACCTCCCTGATCAGCCAGGATTAGGTCTGACGGTGGATGCCGAAAAACTTAAGTCCTATCTCGTGGATGTTGAAATCAAGATCAAAGGAAATTCAATATTTAAAACAACTTCATTTTAACTGTTGGTATTATGAAATAGCCATGTTAAGGATACTACCAACAGAATTGGACGTATCATCATGGCGATTCCATTTAGCCACTAAAAAACAAATTATTTACAATGAAACTGATACGCTTTGGAGAAAAGGGGAATGAAAAACCCGGAATTATTGACGCAAACAATACCCGGTACGATTTGTCGGGTTACTTTACTGATTGGGACAGCAACTTTTTTGAGCAAAACGGACTTGAAAAACTGAAAGAGCTAATTGATCTGAAAAAAGCATCCCTGCCTGTGGTAGATGATGAAATCCGCCTTGGAGCTTGTGTGGCCCGTCCATACAAGATAATTGGAATTGGATTAAATTATTCGGACCATGCCAGGGAAAGTGGGATGGAGATACCCAAAGAACCCATCGTGTTTATGAAGGCGACAAACACGATTAACGGACCTTATGATGAGGTTATAATCCCGAAAGGGAGCGAAAAAACTGACTGGGAAGTAGAATTGGGGATCATCATCAAAAAAGAGACGACCTATTTGTCCTCGCCTAATGAAGCCGCAGCATCCATTGCTGGTTACTGTGTCTCAAATGATGTTTCTGAAAGAGCTTTTCAACTGGAACGCGGCGGTCAGTGGGTGAAAGGGAAATCCTGCATTACTTTCAATCCCCTTGGTCCCTGGATGGTCACTCCTGACGAGATCTCAGATGTAACAAATCTTTCGATGAATCTTATGGTGAATGGCACACTACGCCAACATGGGAATACGAGTACGATGATTTTTGATGTGTATTACCTGGTTTGGTATCTCTCACAGTTCATGACACTTGAAGCCGGTGATGTGATTACAACAGGGACACCACCGGGAGTTGGACTTGGGATGAAATCGCCACAATATCTGAAAGCCGGCGATGTGGTTGAACTTTCAATTGAGCAACTGGGCAATCAGCGACAGAGATTTATTAATGCTTAAAAAAATTATATACAGATGAACATCTTTAATAATCGATTCTCAAACCAGGTAGCCATTATTACCGGTGGAGCTGAGGGACTTGGAAAAGGTATAGCGCTTCAACTTGGATTGGAAGGTGCAATTGTAGCACTGTTTGATCGTAATTCCACCTTACTTCACTCCACCATTGATCATTTTGTGGAAAAGGGATTAAAAGCTAAAGGTTATGTAATTGATGTGGCTGATGAAAACCAGGTTAAAAATGGGATTAATCAGGTGGAGGCAGATTTCGGTAAAATTGATGTGATGGTTCATTGTGCTGGAATCGTGGGCCCAACCAGCACCAAAATCACCGATTATCCTACGGATGAGTATGATAAAATTTTGGCTGTCAATTTGAAAGGGAGCTTTCTGATGACCAAATATACGATCCAAAAAATGGAGAAAACGAATTACGGCAGAATCCTGTTGGTTGCCTCCATCGCCGGTAAAGAGGGAAATCCGGGAATGGTCGGTTACTCCTCTACAAAGGCCGGGGTAATCGGACTTGTAAAAGGGGTTGCCAAAGAGTATGCCACCTCGGGAATTTCGGTCAACGGCCTTGCTCCGGCTGTTATTAAGACTGTAATGAACGAAAATACGGCACCCGAAATGCTGGCATACATGACCGCTAAAATTCCGATGTCCAGATTGGGAGAGGTGGAGGAAGTAGCAGCCATGGTTTCATTTATTGTATCGAAAGAGAACAGCTTTTCTACAGGGTTTATTTTCGATATTTCAGGAGGAAGGGCAACCTATTAGTAATTCAGAATGATTCAGAACAGAAGAAATTTTTTGAAACGTTCAGGTCTCATCGGTAGCACTTTGTTGTTTATACAAAGGGGGCATATGGCAATTGCTCAACCTGCCGGGATGAATAGTGTTGAGGAGAATTTTCAAGATCAGCTTAACAAGAAAAGGGGCCATACTTATTATATTGATCCGGCACTTGGTAACGATTCCAATGACGGCTTAAACCCATTGCATCCATTCAAAACTTATTCGACCCGTGAATTTTCCGGCGGTGATAGGGTTCTTTTCAAACGGGGGAGTGTCATTCGCGATATGCTGCATACACGTGACGGAATGAAAGGGGCACCGATCACCTATGGTGCTTATGGAGAGGGTGAAAAACCTGCATTTCTCGGATCTGTCTCTGTTGCTAATCCTGAAAAGTGGATGGAAGAGCGGCCACATCTTTGGAAATATGATGGTAAATTCTCAAGTAAGGTATGTAATCTGATCTTCAATGGAGGGGAGAGTTGCGGTAACCTTCGTTGGGATATTGCAGCGTTGAAACAACCAGGAGAATGGCACTATACCGGAAATTCGACAGGGGATGAAGGTGGTGGTCAAAATATTGCGGAAAGTGTCCTTTATCTCTGTTCTTCAGGCAATCCAGGTATTGCCTACCGCGATATCGAATGTGTACTTTGGGGCGAGCGGAAACTCGTTGGCGGTCAGGGGAACATCATTCTGGAGAATCTCAGTTTTCGAAACTCAGGAGTGCATGGTTACCAGGAGTTTCATCCCCATGACATTATAATTAGAGCGTGTGAGTTCCGCTTTATAGGTGGTGCAG
Organism: Prolixibacteraceae bacterium; assembly: GCA_963675995.2. Taxonomy (GTDB): domain Bacteria; phylum Bacteroidota; class Bacteroidia; order Bacteroidales; family Prolixibacteraceae; genus JAAFHB01. Next base: position 481,620 of record CAXXIY010000002.1, read on the forward strand.
TCTGGAATCACAATAGACGTATTCGGTTTGGGAATGCCATTGAGTTATGGGATGGTGCCAGTGATATAACCATTGAGCACTGTTTTTTTGATAATATCTATGATGCCGGTGTGACCCATCAGGGAGGTGAAACGCGAAATATCCCACAACGAATTTTTTTCAGACACAATCATTTCAGCAACTGTGGCTTAGCCTCCTATGAATGTCGTGAACCGTCTCAAGAGGTTTATTTTGAAAATAATATAAGTATCAATGCTGGAGGTGGATTCAGTATGCAGGGCGATTTGCCTCCACGCCAGTCCGAAATATATCCTCAACCTGTTGGCCATCACGTTTTCATTTGGAGGGTGAATCCGGGTACACAACCAGGAAATGTCTTCATCAGGAACAACGTATTCAGTGAAGCACCCTATGGCGCCGCCATCTACTCGATCATAGACCCCGTAGATGAACAAAAATTTATTCTGGATTACAATCATTATTCTCAGACTACAGGTGAGATCCTGATTCATTTGGGTGGGAGATCTTACAAACCTTCGGAATTTAATCGCTACCAGCAAGATTGCAGGCAGGACACTCATAGTAAAATTGTAAAGCCGGATTAAATTGCCAATCAACTTACATGAAAGTAATTAAACCATATATCGTGAAAATTAAACTCTTTTTTTTGCTGACCACCTTACTGTTTGTTTCTTTTGGTGAATGTTTTCAAATCTATGCCGAATCTAAACACCAAGGTGCCACTTCGAAACCCTACGTTTTGTGGTATAATGAACCGGTACCTGAGATTCCAATCAAATACAATGAAACGAATTCATTAAATGATAATCCCAGGGATAATGCCTGGGAAAACTGGTCGCTTCCGATTGGAAACGGGTATTTGGGTGCCAACATTTTTGGCCGCACAATGACCGAACGCATTCAGTTAACCGATAATACACTGGCATCACGAAGCCATTACAATGGTGCGGGGCTTACTAATTTTGCAGAGCTTTATCTTGACTTCAACCACCAGAATCCTGTTCATTATCGCAGGGGCCTTCGATTGAATGATGCCGTAGCATTTGTTCAGTACACCCAGGGTGACACTTTTTATGAACGCGAATATTATGCCAGTTACCCCGACAAGGTGATGGTCATCAAACTAAAAGCAGACAAAAAGGGAGCATTGTCGTTTGCGGTTCGTCCCGAGGTGCCCTATTTGAGATCGTTCGGAAAAGCCGATGGAAATCGGGGACGGAGCGGGAAAGTGACCGCATCAGGCAACCTAATCACCCTTTCCGGAGCTATCGAATTTCCGGCGATACATTATGAAGGAGCGTTTAAGGTGATCGCTTATGGCGGCAGTATGAATGCAGCGAATGATAAAAATAACGATCATGGACAGATCAATGTGTCGAAGGCCGATTCAGCCCTGATACTGGTGGCCATTGGCACCAATTATAAACTCGAAAGCCGGATTTTTACAGAAAAAGATTTTTTAAAAAAGCTGGCTGGCAACACTCATCCTCATGAAAGGTTATCTTCGGTTATTGAACAGGCATCACTAAAAAGCCCTGAACAGTTGTACAAGGCACATGTGAAAGATTATTCCGGTTTGTTTGCCCGGGTAAACCTCGACCTGAGTTCGGCTCCATCAACAATCCCCACGGATGAATTACTGAAAAAGTATAAGGAAGGTTTTATCGACCACTATTTAGAGGAACTCTATTTTCAGTACGGGCGGTATCTGCTGATTTGTTCCTCGCGTCCCGGGACATTGCCTCCAAACCTTCAGGGAATATGGAGCCAGTATGAAGTTACCCCATGGACGGGAGGTTATTGGCACAATATCAATATCCAGATGAATTACTGGCCGGTTTTCAATACCAACTTAACCGAATTGTTTCAGTCGTACGTCGATTTTAACGAAGCGTTTCGCGACGAAGCCTCCACGATTGCCACTGATTACATTCGAAAATATGCGCCCAAAAAAGTTTCGTATCAGTCTGGCGGCAATGGTTGGACGATTGGAACCGGAGCCAATGCCTATTCCATTTCCGGACCAGGTGGGCATTCCGGGCCGGGAACGGGTGGACTTACTACTAAACTATTCTGGGATTATTACGAGTTTTCGGGTGATAAAGAACTTCTGAAAGCGCATTGTTATCCGGCCATGATGGGGATGTCAGAGTTTCTGTCGAAAACGGTCATTGATACATTGGGATATCTGCTTGCTTCACCATCGGCCTCCCCTGAGCAGGAGGTCCGTGATAGTAACGGAAAATCACATTACTACATCACTACGGGCTGCGCCTTCGATCAACAAATGATTTACGAAAATCATGCCGATGTGATAAAAGCAGCACAAATCACCAATGATAAAAGCCCTCTTTTGCCGGTACTAAAGACTCAGCTATCCGCTCTTGATCCGGTTCAGGTAGGCTATTCAGGACAGATAAAAGAATATAGGGAGGAGAAGTTATACGGTGAAATCGGGGAGTACCATCACCGTCATATTTCGAATTTGGTAGGGTTGTATCCTGGTACGATCATCAATTCAAATACTCCGGCCTGGCTCGATGCAGCCAGGGTCACCCTTAACCAGCGCGGCGATCAGTCCACCGGATGGGCAATGGCTCACCGTTTGAACCTTTGGGCACGAATTAAAGATGGAGACCGGGCCTATACACTTCTGCAAACCCTTCTGAAAAAAGGGACGATGAACAATTTGTGGGATACCCATCCACCTTTCCAGATTGACGGAAACTTTGGAGGAACGGCAGGTGTAGCTGAAATGTTGTTACAAAGCCATGAGGGTTACATTCACCCTTTGGCAGCGCTTCCACAAGGTTGGAGCAAAGGTTCTTTCAGTGGCCTGCTGGCACGGGGGAATTTCGAAGTCTCTGCAGAATGGGAAAATAGTCAGGCTGCCCGGTTTACAATTCATTCCAAAATAGGAGGAATATGCAAATTAAAATACTTCAACGTAAACAAAGCTGTTATAACCAATTCATCAGAAAAAAAAGTAGTTGTAAAAACCAGAAAAACCGATTATGTGGAATTTGAAACCTCAGCGGATGAGACCTATCTGATCACGTCAATCCCCGTTTACCAAAAAATAGCACCTCCGTCAAATCCTAAAATCAATCATCAAGTGGGCAACGGGAAAATAACCTTGTCGTGGGATGCGAGTCCAGATGCCGTCACATACCGGGTCTATAAGCACACGGGCAATTCTCCGGATTACCAACTGATTAAGTCTGAAGTTAAAACCAATTCTTTTAAAAATGTGATTTTGGAGCAGGGGAAAAATGAACACTCCATCTTTAGGATTACCGCCGTTGACAAAACGGGAAGGGAAAGCGAAGGGGTTAACTTAAATGTGTTGGAGTAGGTTCAAATTAATATACTTCATACTCCAATAGAGATGAAAATCTTTGCCACTATATTTATTGGTATTAATGTTTTCTGTGTATCTGGTGCGCCACGAGGCGTGCGTTTATATATAAATCAAATACCTTTAAGGATGAAAGAGCCTTACAACCCAATTAGCCGTTCAGGTTGAAGTCCGCCTGACACACTGTTAGGAAACGAGCTTTGTGAAGCTCGGGCGGTACGGTGCTGTAAGCTGCATCAGTTAGGCTTCGTTACACAATTGGTATCGGTCAAACTCCCAGAGTTGGTGAAACCTGCTATGTTGACTGTTTTTTTAATGGCACTTTGTAAGTCAGCAGATACCCGGAGTAAGATGATGTTGCGTGCAGTACGAAGGTAGCGCATGAACGTGGGATACCCTAACGGAACTGTAGTAGTCGAACTGTTGCCGAGGGAGTCGGATATGCTCGTAGTAGTGATGATAACCGGAAAGGTAAAAGCGGAAGGAGCGAAGGGGCATTACTATAAATAAAGTTTCAAAGAATATTAGTCAAACAGAATTGATAGTTATGAATCAGAAAAGAGTTGACGCAGCGGTCCAAGTTGAACTGTTTAAAAGACGGCGCAGCGAAATGCCAGATGCAGAAAGAGTATTAATATTGCAAGAGAAACTATATCAAAAAGCCAAGCAAGAGCGAGGATACAAGTTTTATGTACTGTATGATAAGATGTTCATTCCGTATTTATTACGTGAAGCATGGAAAACGGTCAGAGCCAACGGCGGAGCTCCGGGGGTTGATAGTGTGACCATTGCGAAGGTAGAAGAATATGGTGTTGAACCCTATCTTAAAGAGCTTGGGGAAGAGCTGCGCAAGCAGCTTTATGAACCACAGGCAGTAAAGCGGGTGATGATTCCCAAAGCCAGCGGGGGAGAACGTCCGTTGGGGATTCCCACCGTAAGAGACAGGATCGCACAGACAGTATGTAAAATGATACTTGAACCGATATTCGAGGCAGACTTTGAGGAGAGTTCTTACGGATTCCGGCCCAACCGCAGTTCAAAAGATGCGATAACGGCGATAAAGGAGAACTTAAAACAAGGCAATACGGAGGTTTACGATGCCGACCTGAGTAAGTATTTTGATACGATACCCCATGATAAACTTCAAATAGCATTGAAGGAACGTGTAACCGACCCAAGGATACTGAAGCTGATCAATAAATGGCTAAAAGTTCCTGTTTTTGAGGATGGACAATACAAAAGTGGGAAAGGAAATCGTACGGGAACACCACAAGGCGGTGTCATATCACCCCTTCTTGCCAATGTTTACTTTCATCTGATAGACCGGATCGTAAACAATACGAAAAGTCTGTTTGGGAAATACGGTATAAGGATAGTACGGTATGCTGATGACTTTGTGCTAATGGGAAAGACTTTACCGATAGCAATAATCGAAAAGCTTAAAAGCTTGCTTCAACGAATGGGATTAACAATCAATGAAACAAAAACCCGACAGATTGATTCACGAAACGAAGGCTTTAATTTTCTTGGATTCACAATACGCTACGATTCTGATATAAAAGGCAGGAAATCCAAATACTGGAATATCATGCCAAGCAAGAATTCGGAGCAGAAAATCCGGGATAAAGTAGAGGAATACCTAAAGACACATGGTCATTTCAATGCACATACTGTTGTCTCAGGATTAAACCCGATATTACAGGGATGGCTTAACTATTTCGATATTAGAGGAGTTAGCTATCCTGCATTGAGCAAACGCAGACTGCGGTTTTACCTGTCCAACAAATTATACCGATACTACCATCGCAAGAGCCAACGGAAATGCAGGCTTTACGGACATAACGCCTTTGAGGTTTTGTCAACCAAATTCGGTTTGATAGATCCAACAAAATATGCATTCCAGCCAGCTCACTTATGAATGCTAATGAAGAAGTTTATAGGAAAGCCGTATGCGGGAAAACCGCACGTACGGTTTGATGAGGGGGCAGGGAAGGTGTTTCTATCCTTCCCGCTCTACTCTACTGACATCTGCACATGACTTGGTATCAGTCGGTGTGCAGAAACAACTTTTGGTGGATGATTATGTCATCGACCAAAAGCAGAATATTACCCGTGAGTTGGGAAAGCCCATTAAAAAGGGTGTGGTTATGGCCTCCGGTTTGCCGACTGAACCTCATTCCATTGGGTTGCCGAAGTCAGGTGATCCTTTTTTAGGTGCACGTACGACAGTCATATGGAACGAGCAGCAAAAAAAAAATCAAATGATGTATCGTGAAAATAATGAGGTCATTACCGGTTATGCCGAATCTAGTGACGGAATTAATTGGACAAAACCTTGTATTGCAGAGAACGGAACAAGTAATCTCATTACTTATCAGGGAAAAACGCAAGGCACTTTCTATGAGGCCTCCTTTATGGTTGATCCAACAGTTCCCTGGGGCCATCCAGAGAAATATAAAGCAGCTTATAATCCCGGAAATGCCATGTGTGCCTTGGCATATTCAGCTGACGGTATCCATTGGATGGGTTATAATAACTGTGAATCAGTCACCGGCAGAGCTGCCGATACGCATAACCAGATTCTCTGGGATCCCATCGGTAACCGTTATCTGCTAATGACCCGATCTGACCAGGGAGCTGCTGGTGGTTTGACCGAGGATCGCGCTTCACGTGTAATGGTACACGAAAAGGGCACTGATCTTCTTGGATATCCAACGGCGTGGAAAACGATCTCGACAGTTTCTATCGATGATCCTCAGTGTAAAAAGACAACGTCAGGTGTCAATGTTCTTCAAATGGAGGCTATGACAATTTGGATATATGAAAAGGTCTATTTTAGTCTGATGCGCGTGCTGACGGTGGGGCAACTGACTGGGGCTGAAGGTAATGTCTCGGTTGCAGATAATGATAAGCGTCCTGAGTCAGATGTAATCGATTTCTATATCGGAACCAGCAGAGATGCTGTGACTTTTGACAAGACCTGGATATATGCTCGTAAACCACTAATAGAAAGGGGAGGCGCTGAGAGTTTTGACAAGGCCATGATCATGGCGGCATCAGAAATTGTAACGCACGGTGATGAGCATTGGATCTATTATGGTGGAATAGATACCCGACACCACGATATCGGATCAGCAAAAAGTAAGGGAGGGCAGATCGGTCTCGCAATATTACCCTTAGACCGTTTCATTAGCCAGTCTGCAAAAGATAAGCTGGGGACCATCACTACCAAACCTTTCGAGCTGCAAGGTGACAAATTGCAGGTTAATGTAGAAGCTCCCAAAGGCAGATTCTACGTTGAAGTACTCAATGCCGAAGGCAATCCGATCCCGGGATATTCTGTACAGCAAGCCAAAGTTTTCAAATCTGTTGATCAGTTACGACTGCAGCCACAGTGGGAAAACATTAATGACCTCTCTTCGCTCAAAGGCAAGACTATACGCCTGAAGTTTTATCTTGAAAATGCGAAACTGTTTGCGTTTCAGATTGTTGAATAAATTACTGAAGTAGATTATACTTCAAATTGAGTATAAAAATGAGGAAAATACAACTTTTAATTCTTGTACTGCACCTGTTCTTTATTTATGATTGTTTTGGCCAAAATAAACAATCAAATAGCAATAAATATCTCCTTTTGGATAATCGGGTGACAGAGCAAGTCGAAAACGCAAGGCTTACCGTTGGATTTGCTCACAAGCACCCGTCTAATCCCTTATTTGTAGAAGATAAACCTTGGGAACAACGGTTTGATAATTTCTATGGGAACGTAATTTATGACGAGGAAGATGAATTGTATAAATGTTGGTATAGCCCTTTCATTATTGATAATTCAGCTAAAGGCATGTCTTTGAAAGAACGTGAGAAGGATTATGATGTCCCGGATAAACGAGAAATGGCTATCTGCTATGCAATCTCCGAAGATGGAATTCATTGGGAGAAACCGAATCTAGGACTAATTGATTTTGAAGGGAGCAAAAGCAATAATATTGTTTGGCGGGGAAAAGATCAAGACGCAAATCATTGGAGAGGTCCACATGGAGCTGGTATTTTTAAAGATAAGTATGAAAAGGATCCTAATCGCAGATATAAAGCTTTTTTTAAAGGTGAAAAATTATCAATAGGTTTCTCCAAGGATGGTTTGCACTGGGATGAATATCAACAATGCGATGGAGATGTAACTGTTGCAGGAGATACACACAACAATACATTATGGGCTCCTACCTTAAATAAGTATGTTGGTGTTACGCGAACATGGGGGAAAATGGGAAGAGAAGTAGCCCGGATTGAAAGTAACGACTATATTCACTGGACAAAAGAAGAAGTCGTATTACAAGGATTGAATAAAGATCTACAACCTTATGCCATGCCAATATTTTATTATGGTGGCATATATTTGGGATTAGCAGCAATTTATAATCAAAATTCCGACAGGGTAAATACAGAATTGACATGGAGTCCGGATACGAAAAAATGGTATCGCATTTCTCCGGGAATACCAATAATTCCTTGCTCCGATAAAAAACTGGATTACGATTATGGTTGTGTCTTTGCCTGTGCTTATCCGATTTTTAAAGGTACTGAAATACAGCTTTACTACGGTGGTAGTGATTGGTTGCATTCCGGGTGGCGTGGCGGTTCTTTGTGCTTAGCAACTCTGAGATCTGACGGTTTTGCGGGATATGACGCCAAATCCTCACCTGCTAAAATTGTTACGAAGGAAATTCCTTATAATGGTGAGGATATCTACTTAAATGCGGATGTAAATGAAGGAGGGCATTTAAATGTGAAGGTACTGAATAAGGAAGGTAAATTAATCGCCAAATCAAAGACTTTCTCAGCAAATTTGATCAATAGCGAAGTGCAATTTGACAGAGAGATTCAGATGGGAGTCATTAAACTACAGTTTGAATTCACCGATTCGACGGTATATTCTTTTGATTTAGAAAAGAAATAACCTTAAAAATTGTATCTTTTGAAGATCCCTGTGTAGTCCTTCAATCCAAGAATGTCGTTTTCCTTTTAGACGAACGACCCATATTTTTCATGTTCTATTTTGAGATTCTAAACAAAAACTATTTATGTATCCAAAACAATTAGATTACTTTTACCCAAAAGTAGAAATACGCCGGTTTTCGTTTTTTTTACTGTTATTTTTGATGGTTTTCGGCCAATCATGGGGAACTAATTATTATTTTTCGGCCAGCGGCAACGATTTAAAAAACAACGGCTTATCGGCTGTTTCGCCCTGGAAAAGTACGGAAAAGCTGAATAAAATAATGACCCTCCTTAATCCAGGGGACTCCGTTCTGTTTCACAGAGGTGATCAATTTGACGGAGAAATCAGGATTACAAAAAGTGGCACTAAACAATCTGTGATTTATTTTGGCGCTTATGGCAAAGGTTCTAAACCGGTATTGAACGGAACCACCAAAATTTCAGGATGGAAAAAAGCCGGACTCAACAAATGGGAAACCCAATGTGATACCAATGTTGAAAAATTGACCAACTTATTTCTCAACGGTATTCAACAATCAATTGGGCGTTGGCCAAATGTTTCAGCTCCAAACCGGGGATATTTACTGGTTAATTGGTCTTCAGGACGAAATAAATTGATCAGTGAGTCAATCCCGGATGGCAGTAAATGGCAAGGAGCTGAATTGGTGGTTCGCAACCAACGGTGGGTATTAGACCGGGTACCTGTTTTATCAACTAACGGCGATACACTTACCATTGAGCCAACATCGTATAACATAAGTACCGAGTTTGGCTTTTTTGTCTGCAATCATCCCGCTACGCTTGATCAAAACGGTGAATGGTGTTTCAACAAAAAAACAAAAAAACTAACGCTTTATCTTGAAACAGATCCTTCTGAATCTGTCATCGAAGCTTCAATAATTAAGAATATTATTTCAATTGAAAATCAAAATTTCATTGTCATCGAAAATCTGGTTTTAAGCGGTGCGTCATCAATTGCCATAACAGCATTGAATTCGAGAAATATTACCTTCAAAAACTCGGAGATTGTTCAATCGGGTGAAAATGGAGTCTATTATAAAGCTTGTTATAATCCAGTGTTTGAAAAGAATAAAGTGATTGACACCAATAATCAGGGGTTTATTTTTCAGGATTGCCACGGATCGGTGATCAGACAGAATGAGATCAAAAATAATGGGTTAATCGCCGGAATGGGGGCAAACGGATCCAACTCATACAATGCAATGGTGGTTGAAGGCTCATCCAACCTAATAGAGTATAATAAAATTGATAGTGTAGGGTATATTCCACTGCGGTTTGAAGGCGATTCCGTCATGATGCGCTACAATATAATCTCCAATTATTGCATGGTCAAAGATGATGGTGGGGGTATTTATACCTGGGGGAATCGGGAAGGCCATCCTTTCGTTGAACGTAAAATCATCAGCAATATTGTTCGTAATGCCATTGGGGCCGGACATGGGACTGGTGATACCCTGAGAGTTTCGTCAGAAGGGATTTATATTGATGACCAAAGCTCCAACGTTGAAATTGTTGGAAATACGGTCTATAAATGTGGAAACATTGGAATCTTCATCCACAATGCGAATCACGTTTTAGTCCGTAATAATCTGGTATTCGATAATGGAACCCAGCTTCAACTGCTTTCCTCAGGGATGCCGGATTTTAAAATCAGAGATTGTATCATCAAAAATAACACCTTCGTCTCCCGAATCGCAGAACAAAAAATAGCTAATTTCATAACCGATGAACCGAAGGAAAGTATTCAATTGATGGGAGTGATTGACAGTAATTATTATTGCAGGCCTGCTGAACCAGCAATGATTATCCATTGCTCTTTTACTCCGGGCGAGAAGTGGTATTCATTCGATGACTGGAAGGAACAATTTGGTCACGACCAACACACAGGGCAAAGCCCTGTCGGTTTTAAATATAAAATCAATTCAGTTGACGCTCCCCGGAAAATCACCTATGGGTTTTATCACAAAGGGAAAGATACCTGGTACGATGAAAAATCAACAGGAAAAGAAACTGTAAGGAAAGCAATTGCCAGTTTGACAGGAGATTCCGTAAATTCACAAAAGGGGATGAACAAGTTGATGATTCTTTCCATGAATATTGATCTTAAAAAGGGGAAACAACAGACTTACCTGTTACGATTTGACACCAGGGGAGAAAAGTCAGGTGAAATCATCAAAGCTAATTTCAAGACAAAAGATAACCAGATTGTATGTACAAAGGAGTTTCAGTTAAAGCCAACCTTTCAGACGAACGAACTGCTTTATGTCCCGGCTTTTGCCAACACTCCGTTTGAACGGGTGAATTTTGAATTCAGTGATTCACAATCACCTGTGTGGATAAAAAACATCTCTTTTCAAAAAGCCGATGTGACCATCCCTGACCCCAAAGATCATTTTCTGTTATTGGTAAATGATCAGGGATACCCACAGACCATTCCTATTGGAAATGGTTATCTCAATGTGGCGGGGAGGGTTGAAAAGTCATTAGTGCTTAAGCCATACTCTTCTGCAATCCTGTTTAAAAATAATTTAAAATAAGCTATGAACAGATTTTATAAATCAAGAACGTTTTTGAGGTGTTTGCCTGTTCTTAGAACCGGAATTATTTTTCTTCTGTTGACAGAGGCTGCTTTTAGCCAGCTATATGGTTTGCCGCTGTCAGAGGTGTTGCAGGATAAAATGATCTGGAGTGGTAAAGACGATGGAAAGCCTTGCTATACTGTGTTCCGGAAGGTATTTGATGTGAATGAATTTGATGATGCCTCCATCCATCTATTTGCAGATTCCAGGTATATGTTGTGGATCAATGGCGTTGAAGTTCTAAGAGGCCCCTGTCGCTTTGATCCGGTCTCTCCCTCTTACGATTCAATGAATATCACTTCCTTTTTGAAGAGAGGGAAAAATGCAGTTGTTGTGATGGTTCTTTCACATGGAAGTAACGGGAAAACCATGAACCATCATCCCGGACTAACAGCTGATCTGGAAATAAAGAATCGTTCACAAATTGTGAGTAATATCGTGACCGACAGCTCCTGGAAATGGAATAACCATACCCGTTACCTTCCGCCTGTCCAATTGTGGGCCGACATGTGTGATCGGATGGATGCCAGACTGGACGATGGTGATTGGAGTCGGTCTGAATATGATGACCAGCATTGGTCAACTGCTGTTCCGATAAGCGGGAAAATATGGGGCGCTTTAACCTCCAGGGCAATACCCTACCTGACTAAAAATGAAATGGGATGGATTCCATTGAATAAACACAACTTACCTGTTGGTTTAAAATCAGGAACATCCTGGATTATAAAAGCCGACGAAATGATTCAGGGTTACCCGATCATCCAGTTCGAAGCTGAAGAAGGTGTTCAGATTCAATTTGATTTTGGCTACATCGGCGATAGTGTCAATGTAAAAGAGACCTATGGGTCAACATGTTTTTATACAACCCGTGGCGGAGACCAGATCTTTGAGCCAACCGATTCCTACGGGTTCAGGTATCTTAAAATCACCGTACTTAGCGGAAGTGTTTATGCCTCGCACAATGTACTTCTAAAACAGCTTAAACTGATCGATCGCCGTTATCCTTATGTCGAAGCGGCCAGTTTCAAATGTAACGATCCATTTCTGAATGACTTGTTTAAACAATCAGTTTTAACCACTAAATTAAACTGTGAAGATGGATACACCGATTGCGCCCTTCGCGAAAAGGTAGAATGGATGGGCGATGCCTCCTTAATTCAATACCCATTGAGTAGGATCATGTTTGCCGTGGCCGATAATAAGGGAGTACTCAAAAGCGATAACCAACTCATGAAATCGATGCTCAGGCACATTGCCCAAAGTCAGAGCGACAGCGGGATGTTTAAAGCCCACCATCCTTCTGACCGGTTTGATATTCATGCGTATATTGAAGATTATTCGTGTCTTTGGGTACAATCGTTGAGGCAAGTTTATGAATTTACCGGAGACAAAAATCTTGTCAATGAATTGTGGAACCCGCTGAAGAAGCAGATGAAATGGTTTGAGGACCATCGTTCGGCCAACGGGCTGGTTTATGGGCGTGAATTTACATTCTTCGACAACCCGCTATCGTACTGTTACTGCAACGGGGCTACATTGAATGCTTACCTCTACAAGGCCTTTGTCGATGCCTCCTGGCTGGCCTCTGTGGTTGGGGATCTTCAGGCTGAAAAGCAATATAAACAGGAGGCTACACAATTAGGTGCCAGTTTTAATAAGTTGTTATGGATACCCTCGAAACAAACCTACTCTTCCGGAATTTTCAATGGGAAGCAACTGGCGCCAACTGCTCATGCAGCAATGATGGCGCTTAACCGTGGTGTCATTCCGGAAAGCAGGAAGGCACAGGTTCAGGAATATCTGGTCACACATTATAACGCTCGTGATGGGAAAAGTGCTGGCCGAGGTGTAATTCCTGACTCTTTTTTTGATCTTGATTTGCGCACAAACGGAATTGAAACCCCTTATTGTTCGTTCTGGTTACTCGAAGAACTTTTCAAAGTTCGTAAGGATCGCGCTGCATTGGACTTTATCCGTGAAAAGTGGAATTACATCCGTAGAGATTCCCTGACAGGCACGTTGACAGAAGGGTTTGGCGGTGGCGAACAGTGCCACAACAATGGTGCAATCGCTGCATATTTTCTTCTTTCAAAAGTACTGGGATTCTCTGAAAACCTTCCCCTGAGTTCAAAAATGATTACCATCAACCCGATGATGGGTGACCTTACAACAGCTGAAGGTACCGTTGTTACCGATTATGGACCAGTTGATATAAAATGGGAAAAAATGGGTGATGGATTCTCTTTTCATATCCGAATTCCTAAAGGTATTTTGGCTAAGGTGATATTGCCCTATCATAAAACATGTAAAAGTCTTATTATCAACGATAAGGAAGCCTCGTTCAAAGTAGGTGAAAAATTTGTGTTTTTCACCCTCAAATCGGAAGTCTCAAATGGGGTTTATCACTAAGCTCATTTAAACGCGGGCACTCCTGAGTAATTTAACAGTTTTGATGTATGGTATTCCAATAAATTAACTTCAATTTTATTTAAACTTGTACAAATGAATAGCTTATTTGTTAAATCAATAGCCGTTTCTCTGGTTTGTTTTCTGTTTGTTTACAAATCTTCAGCAAAAGATGAGGAGCCCTTTTTAAAGCCTCCACAGATAATTAAAAATCCATCTTCGTTCCAACGATATTCCATTGAAGCCAGAAAGTTCAGCGGAATTCCAAGTATTGCGGTTAGTCCGGGAGGGCGTATTTGGGCAATATGGTATACAGGCATCACCGCAGGAGAGGATAGGAATAATTATGTGACACTTTCAACAAGTGGGGATGGAGGAATCACCTGGAATGAAATCTTTGCAATTGACCCTGATGGTGATGGACCGGTTCGGGCTTTTGATCCGGAGGTATGGATTGATCCGGCCGGAAAACTCTGGTTGTTTTGGGCACAGGCAGTAGATCATGATGGAACGAATGCAGGAGTCTGGTCAATTAATACGGCCACTTCTAATATTGAAAATCCGGTCTGGTCACAACCAAGGCGCTTAACAAATGGGGTAATGATGTGTAAACCAATCGTACTCTCTGATGGATCATGGGTTTTGCCAGCCTCCACCTGGCGATTGACAGATAACAGTGCCAAAGTGATTATGTCAAACGATAAAGGGTTTACCTGGTTTGAACAAGGTGCAGTAAATGTTCCAAAAGAGGTTCGGGATTTTGATGAACACATGGTAATCGAAAAAAAGAATGGTTCACTTTGGATGTTGGTACGCACAAAATACGGAATAGGAGAAAGCCTCTCCTCAGATAAAGGAAAATCCTGGAGTCCGCTTGTACCTTCAATATTCCAACATCCCAGTGCAAGGTTTTTTATTCATCGGTTGAATTCTGGTAACCTCCTGCTTGTTAAGCACGGACCCATTGGCATGAAAACAGGCCGTTCACATTTGATGGCGTTCATTTCGAAAGATGACGGTAATTCATGGTCAAAAGGACTATTGCTCGATGAGCGAAAAGGTGTTTCATATCCCGATGGTCAGCAGACAGAAGATGGATCTGTTTGTATTATTTACGATTATAACCGGACCAAAGAGCAGATGATTCTTATGACCAGCTTAACTGAGGAGGATATTTTGGGCGATGATTATGATTCCAGAATTGTTGAAGTAAACAAGCGAAGAAAAATAATTAGCGAAGGTGGCAGAACTGAAAACCCAAAATAAAGGAGAATCCACGCCGGATTATTCAACATCATTTATTATTGGTAGTTATAAAAATGAATGTTTAGAGTGTAGAAAAGCTCCATTTTGAGTCGCTATGATCAGAATCCGGTTCAACGTGATACGTGTTATGACGTTATAGTTTGTACTTATAGGTAGAAAGATATTTGAAAACTCCCAAGGGTAACTCCTGTTGGCTGTTAATGGAATGCTTTTTTAAAGTCACCGGACCTTAAAAAAGATTAAATGACTAATATATACAAGCTAAAGTATTGATTATGAGAAATTCAGAAAGAGTTGTCCCGATCAGAATCCGATTCATTTTCTTTTGTTTGTTTGCACTGTTTACATCGGGCTCAATATATGGGCAGCAATCAGGACAGAAATTGGTGGCGGAATTTGATTGTACGAGAGAGTATCCTGCTGGTACCTATTTCTCTCATGGGAAAGTCCAGGTATCAGGCTCTTCAGCCGGACGATACCGTGAGGCTGAGGCTGTACCATTATCAAGGTTTGGTTATCGGTTCAACATTGAACATATTGGTAGACCCTACCTCGCCGTTGTTCGCTATCCGGATGATAAACGGAGATATATGTGCATGATGGATGGGACAACCTATGATATGACAATTGGAGTTTTTACCGGGGTTAATCAGCCACTCACAGGTAAAATTCAGGAAATCAGAAAGATATTCTGGCCACGATGGAACGACTGCAGCATCGCATTCATGACCTGGAGTAACGGTGAGCCAGCCGCTGTTTCGGATATTAAAATTTACGAACTCGATGAGTTGCCACCTCTTGAATTGAAAAATGTAGGAAAGAATATCCCACGGCGTGAACTTGGAATTCAGTTTGAGGATCCCTGTGGCACATCCTATAGTCTGGGTGCAATTGACGACAAGGAATGGCTCGACCGGACCGCGACCTATATGCATTACACCGGACAAAATCTGCTCACCTATCCGATCATCTGGTACCACGGGCCAATCTATCCTTCAGAAAGGGAACCCTCAGGGTATTTTGGCGTAGTTGCCGGCCATGACCGTAATTTATACAGCAGGTGGACATCCCATCCTGAAGATTGGGTCTCCACGCTTTTGAAAAGATTTGAAAAGGAGGGTCTCGAATTTCAGGCCGCCCTGACTCTTTTGAGATTGGGAAGCCTGATGCAAAATATGAATGTTGACCTGGACGCAATCAAAGCCGGAAAAGAAACCTACAACAATATGCTGTGGAACGATAATGTCCAGTCCTCGGCACAGGATTGGACAACGGAGTACAATGTCCTCAATTTTGCCGGGAAGGCTGATGGTACACTGAAAGAATGGGCTTATGGCGAGCATGGAGGTCCTTATGGGAAAGGGCCGATGTTCAATCCGCTGCATCCTGTCACGCAAAAGGCAATCCTTGGAATCATTCAGGAAATTGTGGATAAGTACGGAAAATCACCGGCTTTTAAAGGGATATCCATGAACATGTGGCATGCCACAATCGCCTGGTTCTTTTCACTTCAGTCGGGTTACGACGATTATACCGCCTCGCTTTTTGAGAAAGAAACAGGAGTTAATATCACGGTTGATCCGAAAGCTCCGGATCGTTTTTCAAAAAGGTTTGAGTTCTTAACAAAGAATAATCAGGAAGTCTGGATAAAATGGCGTTGTGCAAAAGTGAGGGAACTCTTCCTGAAGATGCGGGATATCCTTGTTAAGGCACGCCCTGATCTGCGTCTGACGGTTACCATGTGGACTGAGACGACCATCCCCGGCTGGTTTGGCATGCCCGAAAAACCGTTGCATCAGATTTATGCCCGCAAATCTTTGTACCAACTTTATCGCGAAGGGGGTTTTGACGCGGCTCTCTACATCAATGATCAAGGTATTGAAATTGATTATTCTATGGTGCCATCACGTGACAGGGATTCCTGGGGTTCATCGGGGATCGAATCACAACTGGAAAAAAGCTGTACTTTCCGCGACCATGATTTCTTGGATAAGACCACTTTAAAAGTGGTGGCTGATCAAAAACATCCCGGGGCATTTATTTTTGATTCATGGGTGGAAGCGTGGGGGAAGAATTCATGGTTTCCGTGTGACCCCAATGATCAGCAGGCAAAAGATTTGAAAGTAATGAATGGAAAATCTGCTGAAGGAATCTGCCGGCTCAATTCTGAATATCCCAAAGACAATTTCTGGTGGGATTCACAGCTGAGGATCACTCCTCCGTTTCAGGGGGGAATCCATTACCTTGAACCATTCACCCATGCCCTGGCTGAACTGGATGCCTGCCGGATAACCAGAGGTGGTTTGTTTGTGGATACCGGTCATGCTGCATTGATGCAGGGTTTTGCCAGCGCTTACCGCACTTTGCCGGCAGAAAAATTTGAGACTGTTGGTGCTTCATCCGATCCGGTAGCTGTTCGGACACATGTTTCCGGGAATAAACGGTATCTCTACCTGGTCAACCGCGAATATTACCCGGTCAAAGTCAAAATCAAACTTGGAAAAGCATCAAACCAGGTTACAAATCTCGTTACCAATCAAACGGTAAAAGTCTCCGAAGAGTTAAATGTTACACTTAATCCATATGAACTCCGTTCTTTGGGGATGGATACGAAATCGCAGATTATTAGCTCTATTGTAATGCCGCCGGCAGAAATTTTATCACAGCTTACACAACAGATCCTAGAAGCCAAAACCAATATCGAAAAGTTGAACAAGGATAAAATAGAATTGCCTGTGGGGGTCATTAGATTAATGGCAGATATAAAGGTGGCGATTAAGGAGGGACGAGTGGCTTATGCACGCCGGGCATTGGATAGCTACCCGATCCGGAAATGCGATGAACTTGCAAATCAAAAAGCGACAAATAAAATTAAAAATTAATGAATTTACCAATCTATCATGAAAAAAATCGTTGTTTTGTTTCTCCTCTTTTTGTGTGTTATACCTGTTTTTTCTGCTAAAAAATCGATGAAATCACTTCCGAATATACTGGTTATTGGAATTGATGGTCTGGGAGCCCATGGAATAAAGATGTCAAAAACTCCGGTTTTAAAGGGGTTAATGGCTAACGGAGCATGGTCGCTCGAGGCAAGAACGGTGATGCCAAGTGTAAGCGGTCCGGCATGGAGTTCAATCCTTACCGGGGCGACTGTAGAACGTCATGGAATTGGCAAAAATAGTTGGAAGGTTGATCAAAAAGTATTGGAGCCTGTATATAAAGGTGATCACAATATGTTCCCGACTATATTTGGAGAGATCCGGAAAAATCTCCCCCAGGCAGTCACAGGGGCAATTTATCATTGGGGCGATTTTGGAAATTTCATTGAGAAAGGTGTTTGTGATTTAAGCAAGGCGGGAAGTGATGAAGATGTCACTACAAAACTGGCCCGCGATTTTCTTGCTGATAAGGCTCCTCTCTTTACCTTTATACAGCTCGACAATGTCGATCATGGAGGTCATCATGGTGGGTACCGTTCAGACGAATACCGGAAATCGGTCGAAAAGGCAGATAGTCTTGTCGGTGTCATCATCAATCAATTGAAAAAAGCAGGATCATATGAAAAAACGGTCATTTTCATTGTGGCTGATCATGGTGGATTTGGAACCGGACACGGAGGTTCAACACCCGACGAAATGATTGTTCCGTTAATTATCAGCGGGAAAGGGATAAAAAAAGGATATGAGATCAAACATCCGGTTTTTATTTATGACCTCGCCCCAACCGTCGCATCACTGTTGGGATTCCGTTTAAACGAGTGGGTTTCAGGAAAACCACTCGTTGATGTTTTTTATAAATAGTGTAAACAGTTCAAAAAAATATTGAATGAAAAATTTATCGCGCAGATCATTCCTAAAAACAGCGTCCGCTTCGGCTGCAGGAATATTTTTAATTCCTGATCTTCTAAGTTGCTCACCCAATAACAGATTAAATATTGCCGTAATTGGTGTAGGCGGCAGGGGACAGGCCAGCTGGACCCAGGTTCCGCAAGAGAGTATTGTGGCCATGTGCGATGTGGACGAGTGGCAATCTGCAGAAGGCTTTAAGGCATGCCCCAAAGCGAAAAGGTATAAGGATTTTCGGAAAATGTTTGACGAAATGGCCAGAGAGATTGATGCCGTGATCATTGCGACACCTGATCATACCCATTTTGCCGCTGCAATGGCAGCAATGGAACTTGGAAAACATGTATTTGTTGAAAAGCCCTTGTGCCACAATATCTGGCAGTCACGCACCTTGAAAAAGGCAGCCAAACATTATGGTGTTGTTTCACAAATGGGGAACCAGGGACATACTACAAATGGTATCCGCCTCGTAAAAGAATGGTATGATGCCGGTATACTAGGACAAGTTAAGGAAGTATATGCCTGGCAACCTGCACTTAAATCTGCGACTGAGAATTGGTCAGAATATATACTGCCAAAAAGCTTTCCACCTGAAGCACAGCCAGTACCTAACGTGCTTGACTGGAATTTGTGGCAGGGTCCGGCAACGGAGCGCCCTTATAATAAAGCTTATTGTCCGGGGCGCTGGAGAGCATACTATGACTACGGGAATGGGAAATTAGGCGATTGGTGCTGCCACACACTGGATGCCCCTTTCTGGGCCCTGGACCTTGGGACACCATTGATGGTAGAAGCTGAGCGGATCAATCCAATACCTGATCATTCTTTTGTTTCAGAACAATCGGTAGTCACCTGGAAATTTGCCGCACGCGGGAATAAAGCTCCTGTCACCATGAAATGGTACGAAGGTTTCGGAAAACCTGAGATAAGACCCGAATGGGGAATTAAAGAACTTCCCGGAGACGGTATGATCATGATTGGAGACAAAAAAACATTGATTACAGGAATGCGACCCAATGATGCAAGATTACTTGTCCCACAGGAAGAGTGGACCGAGTTCCTGAAAAATCCACCTGCGAAAACTATTCCGAGAATATTGGAGGAAAAACCTGTTCAGGAATGGATTACGGCAATTAAAAATCATACCCTGCCCGGATCAAACTTTGATTACGCCGCCAGTTTAGTTGAAATGGCCCAGGTGGGTATTCTGGCACAACGATTTGGAGGCACAATTAATTATGATGCAAAAAACATGAAAGCTGTCGGTCGTCCTGAATTGGATGAATACATCAAAGAACCTGCCCGAAAAGGTTGGTCCTATGGTGAGACGCTTTAATTCAATATTTTAAAATGGGAAAGCCTAAAATAAAAAACGTTTTGCAAACCAACCTTTTGTCCTGTTCAATAATCAAAACCATGTTAATCCGAAAGATTTCCATTATTGTCCTGTTCTTTTCTGTTAGTGGCAACTTACAAGCAACCAGCTACTATTTTGCATCAAATGGAGATGATACCGGCAATACAGGAATATCAGTGGATTCTCCCTGGAGAAGCACTCAAAAACTCAATCAAATAATGGGGATTCTCCTTCCCGGTGATTCTGTGCTGTTCCGAAGGGGTGATCAATTTGATGGCGGTATACAGATCACACAAAAGGGAAGCCTCAAATCAAACATCTATTTCGGAGCCTTTGGCACAGGTTCAAAACCACTCCTGAATGGCACGACAAAGATTACGGATTGGAAAAAAACTGGTCCCAATAAATGGGAAGTAATCTGTACCTCCTGCAATGATGAGGTGAATAACTTGTTTTTAAATGGTCAGGAACAACCAATCGGAAGATGGCCCAACAAAACCGCACCTAACCAAGGCTATTTGCCAATGAAATGGACCTCAGGAAGTACCAGGTTGAGCAGTAAAGCAATACCCGATCCGACAATTTGGAAGGGTGCAGATCTGATGGTCAGAACCAACAGATGGGTAATCGACTGGTCACCGATTCTCTCTTCGAATGGAGATACGATGACTATCGTGCCTACCTCCTACGATATCGACCGTGAGTTTTGTTTTTTTGTCTGCAACCATCCTGGTACCCTCGATCAGAATGGAGAATGGTGTTATGACAAGGAGACAAAAAAGATCACTTTATATTCCGAAACAGATCCTGCCAACTTCGTTATAGAAGTTTCTACAGTGGGGGAGTTAATTTCGGTGAGTAAACAAGGATTCATTACCATTGAAAATCTGGTTTTAAGGGGCGCCCTAAAAAATGCAATCCTGGCAGAAAGATCTGAAAATATTACCATTAGACATACTGATATTACCAACTCGGGTAAAAATGGGGTCAACTTTAAAAACTGCCTGAATACAGTTTTTGAGAAGAATAAAATAGTCGATGCAGTCAACAACGGCCTGGCATTTTCCGATTGCAGAGGTTCGGTGATCATGAAAAATGAGATCCGGAAGATCGGGCTAAATCCTGCTGTTGGCGCTGCCGAAAGTACCTCATTTATCGGCTTGGGGATATCGGGAAGCTCAAATCTGTTGGAATACAACCGGATTGATAGTGTGGGTTATATCGGCTTAAGATTTGATGGCGATTCGACCATCGTCCGTAACAATGTTATCTCCAACTATTGCATGATCAAAGATGACGGGGGGGGAATTTATACCTGGAATGGCGACCTTCCACCAAATTCAGCACGTAAAATCATCGGAAATATCGTCAGCAATGCCATAGGAGCTGGTTGCGGGACAAATGATTCTCTGAGTATTTCTGCTGAGGGAATTTATATCGATGGAGGAAGTCATGATGTGGAAGTAATTGGAAACACCATATTCAACTGCAGTAACATTGGCCTATTTATTAATAACGCAAGCAAGATCATCGCACTGAATAATCTTGTTTTTAATTGCAAAACAGAACTTCAGATGCGTGCTGAAGGGATGCCGTTAATGACTAACAGGCAAAATGTTGTCAAAGGTAACACATTCGTATCCAGGACATCCGCTCAAAGAATTGCCAATTTTATTACCGATGAGGGGATGGATGGAATTAAGCGGATGGGGATAATTGATAGTAATTATTACTGTTCACCGTCTGATCCTGCAATGATCATCTCTTGCTCCTATAAATCTGGTGGCCGTGATGTTCACAAAACTCATTCCTTGAAGGGATGGAAAGATCAATATGGATATGATATCCACACCTCAGCTGGACCGGTAAGGTATCCATATAGAATAAATAAAATTGGTCCGTCACGAGAAATGACCTATGGTTACTATCACGATGGAACAGATACCTGGTACGATAAAAAGGGTACTTCCAAAGAGGAAACTGATAAAATTATCAAAGACCTGACCGGAGCAACTCCAGGTTCTGCCAGGGGGATGAACAAGAATTTAATCCTTTCACTAAATATTAATTTCATGGAGGGTGAGGAACAAAAATACCTGCTTCGCTTCGAAACCAAAGGTAAAGCGGGGGAGATCATCAAGGCCAATTTCAAAACCAGGGATAATCACATCGTCTGCTCAAAGGAATTTCAGTTAACCCCAACTTTTCAAAACCATGAGCTACTTTATATTCCGGCTTTTGCAAATATTCCGTTCGAAAGGGTGAATTTCGAGTTCAGTGACCCGATTGCACCTGTCTGGATTAGAAATATCTCATTTCGGGACGCTAATGTGACTGAACCTAACCTCCAGGACCATTTTCTGTTGCTGGTAAACGATTCTGGTATCTCCCGAACAATTCCGGTTACTGGTGGATATGTGGATATCTCCGGAAAAATTAGGAAGAATTCAATGATACTCAGACCATTTTCATCCGCAATATTATTTAAAAATTAATCAAAGGGGATAGGATACCCGATATTTATTGTGAGTAATTTTGATTTATTGTAAAAAAACAGAAATGATTACCTAAAAACCTACGAAATGAAAAAGTTTGTTTTAGCAGTATTCTTAGGTATGTTATGCAATATGTCTTATTCGAAGGACATTACATTGAAAGGTCCGGTTGGATTCTGTTCACAGACGATTGCTCTTAGTGGAAATGACTGGAGAATAGCAACAGATTCCAGTAATGTGGGGCGTCAGAATGGATGGTTTAAATTACCCCCATTTACCGGCTCCAAACCAACACCGGTGCCTTGGGCCATTCAGGATATTTTTCACAATTATCATGGCGTAGTGTGGTATTGGCGCAAGTTTGAGACACCAAAAAATCCTCATCGTGATGGTCACTATCTGTTAAAATTCCAGGCTGTTGACTATTTGGCAGAGGTATGGCTAAATGGGAAGTCACTCGGAGTTCATGAAGGGAGCGAGACCCCTTTTGATTTCGATGTTACCAGTGACTTAAATCAGGGTGGAAAGAACCTGCTTGCGGTTCGTGTACTCAATCCCACTTACCAGCCGATAGATGGTATCGCATTAAAAGACACCCCTTCCGGTGCAAAGCAATATCCATTTGCAGGGAATGCCGCCTATAACTCCGGAGGTATCATCGGGGATGTGGAATTGCTATTGGTTCCTGCTGTTCGCTTGAGTGATTTGTTTGCTGTTCCTGACTGGAAAACTGGTAAAGTAAGGATACAAACAACCATTCTAAATACCCTGTCCAAAGAATTTTCATCGACTTTATCTTTCAAAGTTTCGGAAGCACGTACTGGATTGGCTGTAGCATTGGAAAATTACGTTCAGAAAATTGAACCGGGGACCAGCAGTTTTGAGGCTGAGATTCCCGTGCCTGACTATAAATTGTGGTGCCCCGATGAACCAATGCTTTACCGCATTACTGTTTCTGTACAGACGCAGACCTCTGTTGACGAACGATCTGTTCGCTTTGGATTTCGCGATTTTCGTTTTGAAAATGGATATTTCAGGCTCAACGGGAAAAGAATTTTCCTGAATGGTGCTAATTTCAGTACCCATTACCCTGTGGGTTATACCGTTCCGTTGAATGAAAACATGCTGAGGAGAGATGTTCTCAATTTGAAGGCATTGGGTTTCAACTTTGTACGTATCCCTTTTGGTTGTCCTAACCCGCGCATACTCGATATTTATGATGAACAGGGTATTTTGGTGCAACAAGAGCATTTTGGATGTTGGCAAATGGGTGATTATGGTAAATATAAATATCCAAAACCGGAAAATCTCAATGAATTGCTTCTCGCGCGCTTCGAAAATTCAATGCGAAGTGTCATTTTGAGGGATCGTAACCATGTAAGCCTGGTAATGTGGGGTGTCCTTAATGAAATTCCTGACGGCCTGATATTCCGAAAAGCGGTTGATTTATTGCCCTCATTGAGGATCCTTGATCCTTCCCGGTTATTTGTCCTCAACAGTGGACGATTTGATGGAATAAAGGCTATTGGAAGTATGAGCAGTCCGGGTTCAAGCACCTGGAACATCGCTGAAAACGAATTAAAAGATTGGCATCCCTATGTGTGGATTCCCTACAGTCCCAAAACGCTTGATGAACTCTCTGGGAGATTAAACGCCTCAGGGCAAAAGATTTATATCAGTGAAACCGGTCTCTGTTTTCCTGTTGATTTACCTTCGGAACTCGGCGATTTTCAGCAATGCGGTAAAGAGCTGGGCGATGATGCCCAATATTTTAAACGCCAATATGATAAATTACTTTCCGATTGGACTAAGTTTGATATGGGTCATTGCTGGGCCCGTCCTGAAGATTATATCAAAGATGCCTATAAAACGGCAAGTTCTTTACGTGAAATGTCTGATGCCGCCATCCGGTCAAATCCAATGGTGGTCTCTTACACCCCAACCAATGGTGTGGCTGATTGCGTGGTGGGAGAGAGTGTAGCCACTAATTTTCGCAGACTCAAACCTGAATTGATTGGCCCTGTTTTATTAAGTAATTCTACACTTCGCTGGTGCATGATGACGGAACCACAAAGTATTTACAGTGGAAATAAAATTAAATTAAGGGTTTCTTTTTCAAATTTGGATGTGTTACGGGCGGGAAAATACCCCGCAACAATTCAGGTAGTAGGCCCTGACCTGAAATCAGTCTTTGAGAAAAAAGTATTCGTCAATATCCCTGAAACGAAGGATGGAACGGAGCCCCCTTTTGCTCTGACCATATTGACGGAGGATCTTACAGTCAACGGACCGGCTGGTAAATATCAGTTTTTGGCAACGTTGGATCACGGAGGAACTGCCGTAGGCGGGAAAACAGAATTCTTTGTTACCAATCATGCGAATCTCCCCAATATGCCCCAAGAAATCGTTCTTTGTGGTAAAGACTCAATTGTGAGCAATTGGTTGATGGCAAATAAAGTTAAAGCTCTCCCATTTAACAATACTAATCAATCGAAAAGGGAGGTGATTTTAATTGCAGGAAAAGTACCGGATAGTACAACAATGGTGAACATCGTGCGTAAGTTGGAATGTGGAAGCGTTGCCATTTTTCTTTCCCCGTCAACATTCAGGAGCGGCAATAATTCTACGCGTTGGTTACCTCTTGTCAATAAAGGGATAATCGAATCAATGGATCATGTTGCCGGTTATTATCGCGCAGATCGCTGGGCAAAGAGTCATCCGATTTTTGAAGGAATGCCATCCGGAGGGATGATGGATTACAGGTATTTCAGAAATGTTATTTCACAGGATGCTCTTTCACAGGAGTATTCGATTGTCGCAAAAGACGGATATTCTTACGACGAAAGAAGTTCTGCTCTTAATTATCCTGCCGAGACGGTCTGTGGCGCAACACGTATTTGCAATAACTATTGTTCAGGAATACATATCGGAGTATGGGATTTTGGTCAGGGACGATTCATTGTAAATACATTGCACATCGGTGAAAACCTTGGTAAAGATCCTGCCGCTGACCGGTTGTTTTGCAATATGCTCAATTTTGCATCCACCGATATAAATAAACCGATGACAAAATTACCTGAAGATTTTGACCATAAACTCACTGAAATAGGATTTCAAAAATAGCTATCTTGGACAAATAATCTAAAAATGAAATTGCCATGATCAAAATACCACCAACCGAAATGAATATTTCATCATGGCTATTTGCTTCGCTGACCTACGATCCCATCAGGCCGCTTGAAAACAAATTATATGCAGATGAAAACCGCCACTAACCCGAATGATGAATCTTCACAATCAGGGACGATTAGCCCTGATAATTCGATTGCTATTCAACGCCGTACGTTTCTTAAAACGGCTGGAATTATCGGAGGATCAGCATTGTTTAGCCAATTTCCCAGGGCATCTTCCAGCGAGGTTAGGAAGGAATTAACTATTGATTCTCTTAGGACTGGAAAGGGGCAGAAGTTAAAAAATAGTGAAGTATTTCAATCACTCGATTTTCGGAATGTCAGGGTGGGTGGCGAAATTGGACGTCGCATCGATATTACAGTTCACAATAACTTGCTCAAACTTGATGTCGATAAAGATTTTCTGCTCCCCTTTCAGCAGAAAAAACATGAGGGTAAGGGGTATAGCGATTATGTTGGATTAGGTAAGTTGATTGATGCAACTGTCCGGTTTGCTGCTTATACAAATGACGGGGAGGTAATTGCACTGAAGAAACATATGATAGAAGAGCTGATCAGGAGCCAGGAGCCCGACGGCTATATCGGGATCATGGTAAAGGAAGCGCGCATGTGGGGATTGTGGGATATTCACGAAATGGGTTACCTCATCATGGGGCTCTCGAGTGATTTCCACCATTTCAAAGAAGAAAACTCCCTGATTGCAGCACAAAAGCTGGCTGACTACATGATCGAGCGATGGTCTAC
The DNA here is from genome assembly GCA_963675995.2 of Prolixibacteraceae bacterium. Lineage (GTDB taxonomy): Bacteria > Bacteroidota > Bacteroidia > Bacteroidales > Prolixibacteraceae > JAAFHB01. Next base: position 507,898 of record CAXXIY010000002.1, read on the forward strand.
GATGCCAGCTAACTGGCAGAAATTTGGCGCTATTGGGCTGGATAGTAATATTCTTGCCCTTTACCAGGAGACAAAAGATAAACGATATTTGAATTTCTGTATTGAACAGCGTGCTTTGGCTGATTGGAATCTTGCAACTACAACTGGACCAAAACCCACTTTGAAGGGGCATGTTTATGCTGATCTTGACCAATGTTTAGCACAAATTGAGTTGTTCAAATATCGCTCTGATGAACATCTGTTGGCTTCAGGTCGGAGAGCGATTGATTATATGTGTAATGAAGATGGTTTGCTGATCAACGGAGCAGCTGGCCATTGGGAAGAGTGGTCTGATGCGCAGGAAGGGCGCGGATTCGTAGGCGAGACCTGTGCAACGGCCTACCAGATCCGCATATTTGATCACTTTCTTCGGATGAATGGCAACGCCCGTTACGGGGATATTCTTGAACGGATAATTTATAACACCTTGTTTGCTGTCCAGTCGCCCGATGGTAAGAGACTCCATTATTTCACCCCTCTGGAGGGTAAACGTATCTATTTTGAAAAAGACACCTATTGTTGTCCCAACAATTTTCGCCGGATTATGTCCGAACTACCCGCTTTTATTTATTACCAATCAGCTAAAGGAGTCGTGATCAATCTATATACCCCTTCCGAGACCTTGATTACTCTAAATGATGAATTGTCGCTGAAAATCAGGCAGGAGACTGAATACCCCTACAATGGCAGGGTTTTAATTCATCTTGATCCCTCCGGCCCGGCGAAATTCCCGGTACAATTACGTATTCCGAAATGGTGCGGAAAGGCCTCAGTAAGTGTCAATGGGGAGCCTGTTAATGAACCAATTCTTGCCGGGACATTTATTTCCATTGAGCAGGTGTGGAATCCGGGTGATCGGATGACCCTTGAGATGGCGATCCCCTTCAGAATGGTGCTCGGGCGTAAACGCCAGTCGGGACGGGCTGCAGTGATGCGTGGTCCGATTGTCTTTTGTCTTAATCCTGCTCAAAATGAACAGCTTCAGAAGATAGATGCCGCCGACATCTCCAGCTACATGATCGATCCGGATTCACTCCGACTGATCCCCGGAGATTCAACTATACATCCAAACGGTGTGGCGTGCTCCATAGATGCCAATGAAAGGACATTTAGTCTCGGAACCCGGGAAAAGAGCATCAAATTGACAGAATTTGCCGATCCCGAAGGAAAGGTTGTTTATTTCCGAATACCTGACTTTAGTGTTGCAGTACAGGATGAGCTATTATCAGGGAATAATTTTAAATGTTGAACCCCATAAATAAACTAAACGAATGAAAACCGCAAAACAAAAAGCCATTGGAGAAATTTTATTGACTGTAATAAGGGTAAGTATTGGTTGGCACTTTTTATACGAAGGATTATCAAAACTCCTGGCAACCAACTGGACATCCTATTCTTTCCTTGTAAAGACTTCAGGTGTGTTTTCACCTTTTTACCATCAGCTGGCTTCAAATCCTATTATTCTTAAATCGGTAGATTTTTTAAATATTTATGGACTCCTGCTTATAGGGTTAGCCCTTTTTATTGGTTATTTCGTGAGGTTTGCGTCACTTGCCGGATTTCTGCTGATGGTTCTCTACTATTTTGCATACCCTCCATTTGGGGCCTCGATAATTGCACAGGCAGACGAGGGAAGCATCTTTATCGTAAATAAACTGTTTATTGAAGGTTTTATACTCCTTTTCTTCACCCTGATTACCTCAAGAGGATATGGGATTGATGAACTTCTGAGATTGTTAAAGAAAAGGTCACGTGAAACCACGCTCTCCGGGGAGGAGCAGAGTGTGGTCAATCAGCAGACTCGCCGCGATGCAATTAAAAACCTTTCAACGCTTCCTGTACTTTGCGCTGTGGGATGGGGCGGAATCCGAAATCTTAGGAATGAAGGGGTTGATGTCATGACTGGTGCGACTATTCAGGTTGGAGAAACACCGCTTAAAGATTTGAAGGGTGTGTTACCAAAGGGAAAACTGGGAAATTTCCAGGTCAGCCGATTAGTTGCGGGGGGCAACCTGATCGGTGGTTGGGCACATGCCAGAGATCTGATCTATAGTGAAATGTTGTTTAAAGCCTATAATTCGGAGAAGAAAATATTTGAAACACTTATACTGGCTGAGAAAGCCGGAATTGACACCATCAATATAGGTTTCCCCACAGGAGCAGTAATGGCCAAATACAAAAAACTCACAGGAAGTAAGATTAAGGTAATTACTCAGGTGGCTCCTGGCAGCAAAAGTTCAGAGATTTTCGATCAAATCAACAAGGCAATCGATCTGGGTTCCGATATTCTTCAGGTACAGGGAAATCATACCGACGTTTGCGCTCGCGACGGAAAACTGGATGTTATTCAAAGAATGCTGGAAAAGATAAAAGGCCAGGGTTATGTGGCGGGTTTGGGTGCCCATGCCCTGGAATCATTAATCATCTGTGAACAAAAGGGCATAATCCCCGACTATTATATGAAAACAATGCATCACGATAATTACTGGTCAGCTCATCCAAGAGAGTTTCGCGAGCCTTTCGAAGTGATGAATGGCGGGAAATCGGATCACAACAAGTTTCATGATAACTTATTCTGCAACAATCCAGAACAGACTGCTGAGTTTGTCAATAAAACAAAAATTCCGGTAATGGGATTTAAGGTTCTGGCAGCAGGCGCCATTCATCCCAAAGATGGATTTAAATGGGCATTTAAGAATGGTGCAGACTTTATTTGTGTCGGAATGTTTGACTTTCAGGTTGTAAATGATGTGAACATCTGTATCGATACGCTGAAAAACCTGGAGGGACGCACCCGTGAGTGGTATTCATAGCCCTGACATGGCTCACAGTTATTATTTTAAAAGCAAAGGTTAAAGAACAAACTCAGCTAAAATACACATAAATCCAACATGGTAAAAATTTGCTGGTTAGTTAAACACAAATAGAAAATAAGACCACACCTTTCAAAGGGGTGAATTCCGAATGACATTAAACGTTGAAAAAATTTAGAAAGAGAATAAAACCATGAGAATATTTAAAAGTTTATTAGCTGAAAATAAGAGGGTAAGAAAAGGAAAAGCAATGTCATCCCATTCACTTTTATTAAATATCAAATTTATCCTGGGGATATTTTATTTAGTAAATGGAATTGTATCAATCCCAAACAGTGTATTTGGACAGGTTAAATCCGGTGGAATAAGTACTGTTTATAATACAAATAGAAATGCCACTTCTGCCACTATTCGAGGAATAACAATGGATATTCAAGGTGAAAGCCTTGTACTTGCTTCTACACAGCCAGGAAAACTATGTTTTGATTCAGTAGTAAACAGAAGCGTAATAGTTCGTAGTACTTATCAACGATTTCACTCAAAATGTAAGATTTATTCAGAAGGAATTGATTACACCGTTGATTACAATAAAGGCGAGATCACAAGAACAATTAACTCAGCTATTCCGGATTATTCTAAACATGTCCTTTATGAACTTAAGGACTTTGACCATACAAAATTCTCTGATTTCTCCAATCATCCTTATTTTATCTGGGTAGACTATGTAACCAAAAATGGCGAACGTCTTGCACAACCTAATAACCAAAGTAAATATCTGGTTAATTTTCGAAAAAAGTTAGAAAATGGCGTGCCTGTCACTATCGTTTCATATGGCAATAGTATTACAGCTGGCGGTGAGGCTTCGGCAACAGAACTAAGGTTTCAGTCACTATATGGAAATTATTTGAAAAGTATTTTTCCAAAGGCAAATATAAAGATTGAAGACGTTTCAATACCAGGCTATTCTTCTACGCAAGGCATTGATTGGTGGGACGATTATATTGGAAAAACTGCTCCTGATCTTGTATTGGTAGGATGGGGGATGAACGACCATAATAAAGGGGGTAATACGCCGGAACAGTTTAGAAAGAACCTTGTAAAACTTGTTGGAATGATAAAAGAAAGGAAAAAAGCTGAAGTTATACTCTATTCCTCATTTCCGCCAAATAATGACTGGCATTTTGGAAGTCATTCCATGGAACTTTTTGCAGAAGCGACAAAACAGGCAGCATTAGAAGCCAATTGCGCCTACGTTGACGTCTATAATACATGGATGAAAGTTCTTCAAAGAAAAGATCAATCGTCATTGTTAGGGAATAATATTAATCATCCGAACGACTTTGGTCATTGGTTGTATGCACAAGCATTTGAAGCTATATCTTTCTAGCAATAACAAATTAATTATGAATTAAAACGATGATGAAGACATTATTTCGATTAATGGCTGTAGTTTATTTATTGCTGCCATCTCAGGGCATGGCCCAAAATCCTAAATGGGAGATCGTTGCTCCGGGGGTCTGGAAAACTGTAGTAGGCAATCCCGAGAAATTTGATCTGCTTAAAGCAGCCGGGGTGCAACCCAATATCGAAGCGTTGGCCAAACTTGGAAATGGGGCTTTCCCCTTATCAACCAATGAAATTGTTACAGAAGTCTCAGATGGTAATACACTGCTTCGCTTCCCGCTTGTAAAAGAGGAACAACTCTACGGATTCGGATTAAATTTTAAAACCGTACAGCAGAGGGGACATATCCTGCAATTACATGTTGATCATTATGGAGGCTCAGACAATGGCCGTACCCATGCCCCAGTCCCATTTTATATTTCAGATAAAGGATATGGCGTATTTGTGAATAGTGCCAGATATATAAAGGTTTATGCCGGTACCGCAGTACGCAAAGACAATCCTGATGCACCTGAAGCGCGTGATAGGAATACAGATAAGAATTGGACCGCCAACCCTTATTCCGATGCTGTTGAGATGCTGGTCCCGGCAAAGGGTGTCGAAATCTATGTTTTTGCAGGTTCTTCAATGCTGGATGTTGTTCGCCGATTTAACCTTTACAATGGCGGCGGGTGTTTGCCTCCACGCTGGGGACTAGGTTTTACTCAACGGGTACGGGCCCTTTTCAACGCGAATGAAGTAATTGCCGAGGCAAAAACATTTGCTGACAAAGGTTATCCGCTCGATTTTATAGGATTGGAACCTGGCTGGCAAAGCAAATCGTATCCCTGTAGTTTTGTTTGGGACAAAACCAGGTTTCCAGACCCTGAAGGTTTTGTAAAAACTATGAAAGGGTTGGGTATCCGGCTGAATCTGTGGACAAATCCATATGTTTCTCCCGACTCCCCGATTTATCAGAATATATTTCCCCTGTCAGGATCACATAAAGTGTGGGATGGTTTGGTGCCAGACCTTACCATTCCCGAAGCGCAAAATATGGTTGCCGGTCAACTGGGAAAAGATCAGATTAACATTGGAATTGGGGGTTATAAGATTGACGAATGTGATGGTTATGATGCCTGGCTCTGGCCCGATGTGGCGAAATTTCCTTCGGGAAACAGCGCTGAACAGATGCGCCAGACTTATGGTGTTTTGCTGCAAAAAATGACTACCGAACTTTTCCACCAGAAGAATACGCGTACATTTGGTCTTGTTCGTGCATCCAACGCAGGTGGTTCTTCATTTCCATATGTAATTTATAATGACTATTATAGTCACGAAGATTTTATCACCGCTCTGATTAACAGTAGTTTTTGTGGAGTTTTGTGGACCCCTGAAGTTCGCGGCTCTTCGGGTGGTGAAGAGTGGGTACGCCGGATGCAGACCGTTTGTTTCTCACCAATGGCCATGATTAACGCCTGGGCCGATGGGACAAAACCGTGGTCATTCCCGGAAGTGGAGAAAGAGGTGAAAAAAATAGCATTGCTCAGGATGCAACTGATGCCTTATTTCTATTCCGAATTTGCAAAATACCACTTTGAAGGCACACCACCATTTCGTGCCATGAACCTTGAATCTGGTTTTGGGGCAAAGGTGGTATCTGAACTTAAAAATGACAATCTGGGTGAAAATCCTTATGCCTTATCCGTTACAAAAGAGATAAAAGACCAGTATATGGCAGGTGAATACCTCCTCGTTGCACCACTATTTAAAGGGCAAACCAGTAGGAAAGTGATCCTTCCTAAAGGGAAATGGTTTGATTTTTACACCGGAAAATATGTTGGTGATGGAGAGGTAATCAAAGTAACTGCCGGATTGGATCATATTCCGGTGTTCGTCAAGGACGGCGGAATTATTCCAATGATGCCACCACTTATACATGCCCCGGCCTCCGGAGAAAAATTTGACCTTGAAATCAGTTACTATGGTTCTAAACCGGGTACCTACCAACTTTATGACGACGATGGTGAAACGTTTGATTACGAAAAGGGAGCCTATTCATGGCGTGAAATAACCGTTTATTCAAATAAAAAAGGGAAACTGATTGGGGCGATTTCTAAAGCTGAGAAAGGTAAACCTGACAACCTTGGAAAAGTTTCCTGGAAATTTTTGAATGACTAAAATAAATAAAAATGAAATGTAAGAATTTAGTTAAAGCTATTTCTTTGATCGCTTCTATTTTGATAATCATATGCGCTATCGGCTGCAAAACAACCTCAACGTCCAAACATAAATCGAAGCAGATAAAATGGATCAGCAAACGGGTTATTACCTTTACTCCTATAGTCGGGGGAGTCGGATTTATTAATGAAGATGGAACCAATGAGCATTACCTGCAGCTACCGGAGAAAAAGGATATGCGGTGGTCAGGACTTGGTCCATTATTTCCGGATAAAATGCATTGTATTTTAACGAGTTATGAGAATTACAGCATCACGGCCAATGTAACCGGGAAGATGTTTAACAGGCTCTGGAAGTATAATTTATCTACTGGAGAGCTTACCGAACTGATCACAAAAGGGCGTCCTGCAAATCAGGTCTTCTGCGCAGCTCTTCTCGCTGATGGGCAACACCTGCTTTGCAGCGTTAGTACAGAGAACCATAAAAACCAGCTTTTATATCTTACCGATATGGATGGAACGGATTGGAAGTTGCTTTCAGGGCAGGAGTTTATTTATGGGATACAGCTAAATCACAACCAAACACGCATTGCCTTCCATATTGCATCGGAGGGTTACACAATAGTCACTACTAACTTGGAAGGGAAAGATCGGAAACATGTGACCGGGAAGGATGGCCATTTATTTTTCGGTCCGGAGTGGAGTCCTGACGATAAATGGCTTGCCTATCTGGACTGTGACACCCGAAAGGAACCTTCGCACCATTACGCCGATTTGTGTATTGGGCGTCCGGATGGGAGTGAACACCGGATCGTAACAACGGGTCAGTCACAATACTTTGGTACCGCTTATGGTACAAAAGAACATCGCGGTGGTGGATCAAATACAACCTCATGGACACCCGATGGCAAATACCTGATCTATTCAAAATTATCCCCTGGCGCTCATCATGATGCCGCCTATAAGCCCGAACTTGGAAATCACCTGGAGAACGTGTTTAGCCCCGAAACAGCCAAAGGAGGATGCTCGATCAATCTTCTTGATCCTTTCTCAGGTAAGGAAATTCCGGTTACAAGGTTTGAGGAAGGGAAGTGGGATTTCAGGGGTGCTGTTTCACCTGATGGCAGAACCCTTGCTTACACTTCGGCAAAAGTTGCTGGCAGGGGTGAGATATTTACTTGCCGGCTTGATGGGAATGGCAACAAAATTCTCACCGCTGGCAAAGATGGTCTTGGGGCAGATTTCCCCCGCTGGCTGGAGATTATTGTAAAAGAAGATAGTCAACTTGCTAAATAAAAAATCCGAGGAACATACAGAAATGAAAAGAATTAAAATGATCATGCTCCTGAGCCTTTGTTTCGCATTTACGATGAATGGTCAGGATAAGACAGAATCGCCTGCTTTTCTGATTAATGATGATATCCAATTTTTAAAAGATCTGACAAAAGATGTCATGGAGAGTTCCCGCATCTATCCGGGACAAAAAATCGCAGATGGTTTTGGAGGAAACAGTACAGGAGGCACATTAATAAGACCGGGAGGGAGAAGCTGTTATCCTGCCTATTGGATCAGGGATTATGCGATGTCGCTCGAAAGTGGATTTGTGACAAAAGAGGAGCAGAAACATATGCTCCAGCTTACCGCAGCAACTCAATGCGACCAGACCTGGATTACCAATTCCGGAAGCATGGTTCCCATTGGCGCAATTGCAGACCATGTACGCATTGATGACAGTAAACCAATTTATTATCCCGGAACCTACGACTATAACAGTCAGGGTGGAAAAACCTGGGGAATGTTTCCTCCCTATGGCGATCAGTATTTCTTTATTCATATGGCTTATTTCTACGTTAAAACTACCTCTTCTTTAAAGTATTTGTTGAGTGAAATCAATGGAATGCGACTGATCGACCGGTTGGAAATGGCCTATAAAGTTCCTCCAACAAAACAAGAGGGAGTGCTGGTTTATACCACTGATGAATTCCGGGGTGTTGACTTTGGTTTCAGGGATGCCATTTATATTACCGGGGAACTCTGTTTCCCCTCGATACTCAAATACCGGGCAGCAGTTGAACTGGCTGAAATGTTTCATTTGATGAATCGGAAAGATAAAGCCGATGCATACACAACAACAGCGAAGCGATTAAAATCTGAGATTCAGAGCCTGTTTTCAGACAAAAGGGGGATGCTTCTGGCTTCGACAGGAAAGAGCAAGCAGGCCGATGTCTGGAGTACTGCTTTAGCCGTTTATTTCGGGATACTCGAAGGCGAACATCTGGAAAAGAGTTGCCGGTTCCTGAAAGATGCCTACCTAAAAGGGACTCTGGCCTCCAGGGGAAATATCAGGCATGTGCTCACCTGTGACGATTTTAGTGAGTCTTCTCCCTGGGAAGTAAGCTTAGCCGGCAAAAACAGTTATCAGAACGGGGGATACTGGGGTACCCCAACCGGGTGGGTCTGCTATGCGATTGCCAAAGTAGATGTTTCTGTAGCAAAACAACTTGCAAAGGAATATATTGACGATTTACGTGCCGGAGACTACCGCAAGGGACCCGATTTTGGCGCGCCCTATGAGTGTTATAATTCAACCTCAGCGCAAAATGCGGTTTATCTGACTACCGTTTCCTGCCCGTACAGTGTCTTTAAGGAGAAATGATAACTTAAATCAAAGATAGGTATGAACTTATTGAGAAAAAAAAGCAAAGTGTTGATATTTACAGGACTTACGATCCTGTTCTGCTGGTCCGGATCCATAAAGAGGGCTTTTGGTGAGAATGAATACAAATGGGACATCACCCCGTTTGGAAGTTTGTGTTTTTGGTCCGGCCAGACGGGAGTTCTGGGCAAGGATTTAAAGGAGAATGGTCTTCTGGAAATTCCGCAATCGGCGCCATCCGAATGGAATATCGGTGTGTGGTGGAAGGAAGAAAGGGATATCGATCGGATTGAAGTTGGATATCAGGGTAAATTTTCCGAATCTCAAATAAAAGCGACTAAAATACAATACTGGTTTCACACATGGCCACAGAATGCCCCTAAAGGTCATAGTATCGAAGATCATCTGGATGATCCATGGCAAGGGGAATGGGTTACCGCAAATACTGAATTTCAGATAAATGGAAACAGTGTCAACTATACTTTTAAGCCACTTGCCAAAGTGGAAAATCTGCGCGCGGATAACTTGCCTGGACCAATAATGTACAGGAGAACTCTTAAAATCAGGTTGTTGTATAATAGTCAGCCTCCGGTCATCCGGGATCTGAAAATAATATCTCCAACAAAGCAAAAAAAACTGCCGGTTCGGATTCAGTTTGACAGCGAGAAACTTGCAGGGAAGATCATAACCGGAAGTCTCGAGATATTTAATGGCAAAATAGAACATCTGTCGGGTTGGAAATGGGAGAGTAATGATAAGATGACTTCAAAAGAGACATGGAAATTTCAGATGAAAAAGCGACCTAAGGGAGTTCTGGCTGATCTGATTACGGCATACCCGACGTTACCCGGCTCCAACGATCTTACCATTGTCACTGTTCGTTCTTCAGCAGGTACGTTCTCTTTTTCAACCAATGACCTTGATCGTGGCCCCATCTCTATTCCGGCTTATTCAGCCTACATATCTCTTGCCTCCGATACCTCTCAGTTTAAACCCTCCGGGATAAAAAAAGGACAAACCATTCGCGAGAAACTGGCAGCAGAACCTGAACAGACCTATGAAAGGGCATGCCGCGAAATTCCAAAACTAGAGGTGATGCTTCGCGAGGGTGGAGGGAAACTTTATCTTCCTATCGCCGCAGATGCAAGCTGGCAAAAATTTGGATTTGACTGGGGTGGTGGCTTTTTTATGGCAAAGAATGATACAAAGGCATTCGGTAAAGAATTAAAACGTTGTCTTTGGAACGGAAACAGATTTCAATGGTCCATCGGTACTGGTAAAGAACCAGTTTATACCAGGGATGATAAGAACTCACACATGTCAATTCTTGATGATTACCTGCCTGTGCCTGAAGTCACCTGGAATCATGAAGGTTTAATTTACAACGAAGAGGGATTTGTAACTTTACTCGAAGGTCCATTGTCTCCGTACGATGTGAACCGTAACGAACAAACTCCTGCCATTCTGATGGTCAAGCTTTCAGTGTCGAACCCGACAAATGAAAAAAAATCGGCTGACATCTCGATAAAAGGGGGTCCATTCAACCAGATGTTGCTGAAGGATCTTTTTATATTGGATCAGAAAGATGGCAAAGAATATATCCGCGCAAAGATCAAACTACCTGAGGGAGTTTCGTTATCTGATCTCAAAGCTGGAAATGATGCTGTCGGGATTCCTGTAACTATTCCTTCAAACCAAAATGTGACCCTTTATTTTTCTGTCCCCTTTGTGGGGGATCTGACGATGGATGAGGCGAAAAAGATTTCCTCACTCGATTATTCTGAACAGAGGAAACAGGTTGTAAACTATTGGAGAGAGATTGTCAATGAATTTACAGCGTATAATGTTCCCGAGCCTAAATTCAATGAAATGGCCCGATCTGTTATTCCGCACATCCGGATCAGCACAACAAAAGATCCATTAAGCGGATTATTTATGGTTCCCGCCGCTTCCTTTAGTTATAAGGTTTTTGCCAACGAATCGGCATTTCAGACCATCTATCTCGATAAGATCGGAGACCATCAGACTGCAGCCAGTTACCTCGAAACCTTTCTGAAGCTACAGGGAAAAGATCCCATGCTAGGTACTTATACGGGTGATCAAAATGCAGTATTTCATGGAGCAAAGGTGAATAACGAATATAATTATACTCATCAGGACTATAATCTGGATCATGGCACTGTCCTTTGGGCTTTGGGTCAGCATTATCTGATGACCCGTGATTCCATTTGGCTCAAACATGCAGCCCCGAATATGCTCAAGGCCGCTGAATGGATTATCGAACAGAGAAAACAGACAATGGTGAAAAACAAGGATGGGGTTCCTGTGCTCCATTTTGGATTACTTCCTGCCGGCCACCTCGAAGACAATGCAGATTGGGGATTCTGGTTTGCAACTAATGCCTACGCCTGCCTTGGTTTGCAATCAACGGCTGAAGCCTTCCGGTTAGCCCGGTTGCCGCAGGCAACCTTACTGGAGAAGGAGGCTCAGAATTATTTGGAGGATATGAAGCTCGCGGTGCGTCGTTCAAGTGAATTATCTCCTGTGGTGCGGTTGCGGGATAATACCTATGTCCCTTATATTCCGACAAGAGTTTACCAACGATCACGCTACTTTGGCCCAATGCTGTCAGATTATTACTCAAGGTATGGAAAGGACACCTCCAATACCACACGTCTTTACCGTCTTTCGGCAACACGTGAAGTCTTGTATGGCCCAATGGTGCTGATCACGACGGGGATTATTGATCCACACGATCCGATTGCCGAGGCTGCTCTTGATGATTGGGAGGACAACATTACCTTATCGAGTTCTCTGGGGCAACAAATCCATGGAGCAGTCGACGACGAATACTGGTTCAGCCGGGGAGGAATGGTTTTTCAACCCAACCTTCAAAATCCGATAAAAGCTTATATTTTGCGAAATGAAATTCCTGCTGCAATCAGAAATATTTATAATTCAATGGTTTCATGCCTTTATAGGGACGTCAATGCCTTTACGGAAGAGTACCATAAGTGGGGATTAGGAAGCGGACCAATGTATAAGATCCCTGATGAAGCCAGATTTCTAACCCGGGTGACGGATCTGCTGGTTACCGAATCAGGCGATGAACTCTGGCTTGCACCAGGAACTCCCAGGTACTGGTTTGCCCCGGGGAAGATCATCAAATTGTACAACACAGCTACGGTATTTGGGAAAGTTTCATTTGAATTAAAATGCAGCGCCAGACCAAATACGATTGAAGCAACAATAGATCTTCCGGCAAACATTCCGGATGGGAAGGTTAAACTATTTGTCAGAGCCCCATTTGACAAACCTATTAAAAATGTGATGGTGAATAGTAAATCATGGAATAATTGGGATGCGGTGAAAGAATTTGTCGTACTACCTGCACATGAAAAAACAATCCATGTGATTTTAAATTATTAACAAAAGATATTCTTTTTGAATTCAGTATTAAGGATATAAGGCGAAATGAAATAACCATGGTTGAGAAGTCACAAATCGAAACGAAAATATTCGCATGGTGATTGGCTTTGCTGATCTACTATTCCATCTGACCTTTAAAAGCAAATTATTTACAGATGAAAATGGAGTTGAAACGATATCCACCTGGTGTTTTGAAAATATTAGTGATCACACTAATGTGCATCACTTTTCCCCCTGGTTTAAACGTGTTTGCTTCTGGTAATATTGATCCTTCTGCTCACAATTATACTGGCAGAAGAGGGCATACCCTTTATGTTTCGAAACTTGGAAAGAATTCCGACGGCAGTACCTGGGAAAAGGCTTTCCCCACAATACAGGCGGCTTTGTCAGCTGTTCCTGATGACCAAGGGGGGCACATTATCATGGTCAGACCCGATACCTATGTTGAGGACAATATTTATACAGCCTTTAAAGGTGCAAAAGGGGCCTATAATTTGTTGGTTGGAGATACTGACGGGCGATTAGGTTCCGGAGCCAAAGGCCGCATTATCATCGATTCTGGTGATCCGAAAAAGGGATTTAAAAGCTACGATTGGTGGGGAACAATTAAAACCGTTGGGAATGGATTTGGTTATGGTGCAGAAGGGTGGAAGCAGATAGCAGAAGGATGGAAACCTGACCCTTCAGAGAAATTATTCTCCAGTAATTGCTGGGACCGTTGGATTCTTCGGAACCTTTATGCAACAGGTAGTGATGCCGGCTTTTTTTGGGACTTTGGTGATGAGAAAGACGAAGGTTTCACTGTGATAGTTGAAGATTGCATCAGCATTGGCCGTGCTTTTGGCGGAGGGATTTGCTATCCGTCGGTACGTCCTGATGAACCAAGTATTTTCAGGCGAAGCTATTTTATGGCGCTTGACTGGGACAGAGACACGGGCGCGGTGTTGGTAGGGGGAAAGGAAGAAGTCATACCTCGATCCCCACATTTGATTCTGGAGGATTGTACCCTCGTTCATCCTGATAATGCTTTAGCCATTTCGTATGCCAGCAATTGTGCCCGTGTTCGGGCAGTTGGTTGTCGCATGATCGTCTTGAACTTTACACAACCCGAAATGGGAGGCAAGTCAACCGGAATTATTTGTACACAGGGGCACAAGAAAGGAGGGAAATTGCATGTCGATCTTGAGGATTGCATCCTTGCAGGGTATAGTGTATTTACAACCGGAGAGGATGGAAAAGCGGTAAGTTATACGACAAAAGGAAAGGTTCAGGCATATGTTCAGTTCAAACAATCAGTTCCTGAAGGATTTGAAAGGCTCAATCTCTGGCCGGCCCAATTGTTCGATTATATCGCTATCCCCGGGGCCGGAAAACAAAGTAAAAATAAAAAGCATTTCAATCAGTTAAAATTATAACTTAGACATTTTACAGGATTAACTTTAAAACAATAAACATGAAAAAAGCAGATTCACAATTTAAAATTAAAGGTCCTGAATTAAGAATAAATTCTGGATTTTATAATTTGAATATCAACAGATTGAATGTGTCGGTCCGATGGACTGCCATTTTGGTGATCTTTATCTCCTGTTTAACCATAGGTAATTTGCATGCCTATGGTAAATCAGCAAACGGTACAGATGTTCAAAAATGGGCAGAACAACATTTTGCCAAAGGCAAAATTCCACCATTTTCGTTCGTTTATGGGGGAACAAGCTCCGACAAATTCATAAAAAACTGGAAATATAAGGCTGAAAAGTGTACCTCTTCAGAACCGAATTCAGTGATGACAGTTTACACCTATACCGATCAACAAAGTGGTCTGGTGGTTAAGTGTACTGTCACAAGTTTTAACGATTTTCCTGCTGTTGAGTGGGTACTAAAATTTTCAAATACCTCAGTGAAAAATAGTCCCGAAATTGAAAAAGCAGCTGCCATCGATTATTCATTTATTTCGGATGAAAAGGGAACATTTATCCTGCACCATTCCAAAGGAAGTAATGCAGAGCGAAACGATTTCCAGCCGTCTGATGAAAAAATGCAGATAGGAAAGAATATTTATATGACCCCTCAGGGGGGGCGTTCATCCGACAAGACCGCTTTCCCGTTTTTCAATATTGAATTTCCCGGAAAACAAGGGGTCGTAGTCGCTGTTGGCTGGACTGGTAAATGGTATGCTGATGTATTACAATCCAACGATAAAAGTGTTTCCCTGCTATCTGGAATGGAAAAAATGAAATTGTCACTCGATCCGAAAGAGGAGATTCGTACCCCAAAGATTTGTCTCCTCTTTTGGAAAGGAGAAGAGCAGATGACCGGTCATAACCAGTTCCGCCAGTTTATCCTTGCACATCACTCCCGTAAATTAAATGGTCATTTTGCAGAATATCCGCTTTCCGGAAGTTTCGATTATGGTGATCCTGCTCCATGCGGTGAATACAATTGCCTTACAGAAAAATTTGCTGTTGCTTTGGTGGACCGTTATCAACGATTTGGTATGCTTCCTGAGGTTTTCTGGCTTGATGCCGGGTGGTATACCGGTTGTGGCTGGGACAAGGAGAAGGGTGGATGGTGGCAGAATGTTGGGAACTGGACCGTTGATAAGGATCGTTTTCCAAATGGCCTTAAGCCTGTTGCCGATGCGGTCCATCAGACCGGGGCAAAATTTATGGTATGGTTTGAACCCGAACGGGTGATGAAGGGAACCCAGATTTACACTGAACATCGTGACTGGTTACTCAATAAAACCCCTGAAAGTGAAAACTCCCTTTTCAATCTTGGGAATAAGGAAGCATGCCAATGGCTTACAAAATATATCGGAGATTTGATACAGCAGGAGGGAATTGACTATTACCGGCAGGATTTCAATTTTGATCCCTATCCCTATTGGGAAGCAAATGACAAACCTGGAAGGATAGGAATGTCTGAAATTAAACACATTGAAGGACTTTATGCGTTTTGGGACGGGTTACTCGAACGGTTTCCCAACCTGCTGATCGACAACTGTGCCAGTGGCGGCCGCCGGATTGACCTGGAAACCACCTCCCGAAGTGCACCACTCTGGCGTACCGATTACCAATATGGTGAACCAAACGGATACCAGTGCCACACTTTTGGCTTAAATTATTATCTTCCTATCCATGGCACTGCTATATATAAGACAGATAGTTATACATTCAGATCTGGTTTGGGTGCTGCAGCTGTAATGAATTGGGAGGTGACCGGTAAGGAATCTGAATCTATCCCTGCTATTCAGAAAAGGATAAAGGATTATAAAGACTTGCGCCCATATTTTTATGCAGATTATTACCCACTGACTGATAGCCGCAATAATACAGAGGAGAACAATTGGCTGGCCTACCAGTTAAATCGTCCGAAAAATGGAGATGGGATCGTCCTGGCCTTCCGGAGAAAAGATTGCAATAAAGAAACAATACAGGTGAAATTGGGAGGGTTGGACAAAAATGATGAATATGAGATATCCCTTGAGGATTACGGTCTGAAGATGAATAAAACAGGAGGAGAAATGATGGCTGGTATCGATCTGACCATTCCTCAAAAACCTTCTTCACTGATGATTCGCTATCACCGGATTGGAAATAAATAGGGAACTGTAGAAGATGTACCGCCGTATGTCTTCTACATCAATCCTCCGGGTTAAATTCATGAATGATTCGCCGGGCTGACAAAAAAATGAGCGTAGTTTCATACGTGTATCTGGCCACTAAAATGTTTATAGATCAGACAACAGTTGAATTGAAACTAAACCCTGCAGGTAAATATGCAACCGGAAAAAAATTGTTTTTCAAAAATCAAAATAATTAAGAGAGGGTCCAGCTGGATATTTTTTTTCTGTCTCTGTTTAATGATTATTGGTTTAACGCTCCTGACTGGATTTGCAGGGGGACATCCGGAACAGAGTGTTAGTTCCGGCAATATGGAGGTAAAAAAGTGGGTTGATCAGCACTTTGCAAAAGGGGTTGTTCCACCATTCTCGTTTTTATTCGGAGGTAAAAGTTCTGCCTCCTTTATCTGTAATTGGCAGTACCATGCAGAGAAAGTAAAATCCGGGGAACCAGGAACCGAGATGGTGGTGTGCGTCTGGACCGACAAACAGAGCGGGCTGGAGGTCAAATGCACAGTCACAATTTTTACCGATTTTCCTGCTGTTGAATGGGTATTGAAATTTACCAATACTTCAGACAAAAATAGTCCTCTCATTGAAAGGACAACGGTTATTGATCAGACCTTTGTTGCTCAAGGGGAGGGCTCTTTTATCCTTCATCACTCCAACGGGAGCAATGGATATCGCGACGATTTTAAACCAATGGATGATTATCTGCAAGCCGGGAAGAATATCTATTTTTCTCCGATCGGAGGGCGCTCCTCCGGAACTTCTGCTCTACCGTTTTTTAATATCGAAATGCCCGGAAGGCATGGAATCGTTGTTGGGGTGGGGTGGACCGGGAAATGGTATGCTGATGTATTGCAAAAGGATGAAAAATCGGTGACCCTGAAATCGGGTATGGAAAAATTGAAATTGGAGCTCTACCCGAACGAAGATATCAGGACACCACGTATTTGCCTTCTTTTTTGGCAGGGTGATGACCGGATGGTCGGACATAACCAGTTCAGACGGTTTATCATGGCCCACCATTCCCGCAAAATTGATGGACGTGTAGCCGAATACCCCCTTTCCGCCGGTTTTGATTGGGGAGACCCAAAACCATGTGAGGAATACACCTGTCTTACTGAAGAGTATGCAGTTGGGCTGGTCAAACGTTTTGAGCAATTCAAAATTCTTCCGGAAGTTTTCTGGCTCGATTGCGGATGGTTTACCGGATGCGGATGGGACAAACAGAAGGGGGGATGCTGGCATAATGTGGGTAATTGGACTGCAGATGCAAAACGGTTCCCCAATGGATTGAGACCTGTGGCAGATGCAATTCATAAAGCCGGAGCCAAATTTATGGTTTGGTTTGAACCTGAAAGGGTACACGAATTCTCCATGATTTATAAGGAACATCCTGAATGGTTGCTCAGGCGTGAGGGAGATGATAATTCCCTCTTTGATCTTGGGAATAAGGAGGCGCTCAAATGGATGACCAATTATATTTCCGACATTATCCGAAAGGAGGGGATTGATTATTACAGGCAGGATGACAATGTCGATCCGATGAATTATTGGGAGTGTAACGATGAGCCCGGAAGAATAGGAATTCACGAGATCAAACATGTCGAGGGTCTTTATGCCTTCTGGGACAGTCTGCTGGTGAGGTTTCCCAAATTGCTGATTGATAATTGCGCCGGTGGAGGACAGCGTCTTGACCTTGAAACAACTTCACGTAGTGCCCCTCTCTGGCGTTCCGATTATAGTTATGGAGAACCTAACGGTGAACAAAGTCACACATTCGGACTAAACTTTTACCTCCCTGTTCACGGTACGGGAATCTGGAAAACAGATAGCTATACTTTCCGGTCAGGTTTGGGAGCCGCTACAATTATGAGCTGGGAAATCACAGGAAAGGATTCAGAATCGATCCCTGACATCCAGAAGCGGATTGCAGATTTCAAAAACCTGCGCGATTATTTTATGGGCGATTATTACCCGATGACCAATTGCTGGAATTACGATAACAGTGATAACTCCTGGCTATCCTATCAGATGAACAGACCTGAACAGCAGGATGGGATCATTCTTGCATTCCGTCGAAGCGGATGTGAAAATGAATCGATTCGGATCAAACCGCGCGGTCTGGCGGTGAAGGAGACCTATGAATTGTTCTATGAAGATTATGGATTTCGGGTAAGTAAATCGGGGCAGGAAATAATGGATGGCATTGATCTGACCATTCCCCAGCGACAAGCATCATTATTGGTAAGATATCATTTAGTTAAAAAATAGGGTCTAAATTTATGACAAAATGGGAAATCGTTTTATAGTGGTCTGCGGTTATGTTTTGGGAATATTGATTTTGCCCGGATTGAAATCAGCCTGTTCAAAAGGATTGCCCTGGTCAAATGATCCACAAGCAATTAAAACAACCATTTTAATGGATAACCCATCTGAATCGAAGTGGTTTTGGAATTTTGACAAATGGAATAATCCTGAGGGTTGGAGCTCCCCTGGAATCCTGAACGGCAGTGTTACCGGAGGTGCCCTTTGGCTCACCATTCAACAGGAAAAGAAAATAGGCAACACCCCTTCGTGGAAAGATCAGGTATGGGGTCATGATCATCACTATGAACTGATTTCTCCCCAGGGACTCTCAATCCCGTCAGCTCAATATAATAAGATTGTTATCCGAATGAGGAATCTATCACCCGAAACAGATGGATTTATTCGCTGGCAAACGAAAGAAAAGCCTGGTGTGGATACTGGATCTGTCCGTTTTACAATGAAGCCCGACCATAAGGAGTGGCAGGAGGTCGTTTGTCATATGGATCGTCATTGGAAAGGAATAATTGACAGGATCAAAATTCAACCCGCCATCATGTGGCAAAGGGGCGATATCTGGATCGATTGGATTGCTATTACGAAGGGAGAAAACAAGAAGACAAATCTTCGTCCCGATCTTTGCAGTGATCAAGTTATTCCTCAAATAAAATTACCTGGAATTTCGCAAAACGATTTTAAGGAAGCCTTTAAAGTTTTAGATGAGTGTTTGGTTGTTGACGTTCCTTTAAATGGTTTTAATTATCCGTTTATGGCTCCGGGTGGCGCCTATGGTCAAAACTGGTGGATGCTCGATGCAAGTTTAAACATTGCCGGGGCGAAATGGGCTAATCAAAAACTCGCAGAAGATATGATGAGGGGTTTTGCCGGGGTTCAGGCACAAAATCCCGATGGACGTTTAGACCTATGGGGCGGATCACCTGTACGTGGAGAGGTTGCCGATGTCAGCAGTCTTCCAAGGTACTTTGAAGCGGCATATGATGTTGCACGTCGAAGTAAAGATACCGATCTGCAAATCACCATCTTCGAAACGATGAAAAAGTACCTCGGATATTGGTTTTCATCAACAAAAAGAGACAAAAATACGGGATTGATTACCGGGGTTTTTGAAGAAACTTTCAGTAATCCACATCAGGATCCGGGAGTTATTGCACCGGTTGACCTGAATGTGGCTGTTGCCCTGGGGTGTTATTATACGGGCCGGCTGGCGCTGTTCCTGGGTAAAAACACGGAGGCAAAAAGATTTTCAGAAGATTTCAGACAACTCTCATCATATATCAACAAGTACTTGTGGAATGATGAAGCAAAGGTGTATTATAATTTTAATATCATTGAAAATAAGCACGATAAACGATTGTTGTGTACCACGTTTGATCCTTGTTTGGCCGGTATTGCCTCTGCAGAACAGGTGGAGAAATTAGTTCCCGTTTTATTGAATCCTGCACTTTTTAATTGGGGTACCCGCCCTTTAACAACATTAGCCAAAACAGAGCCGGAATATCTCGAAGCCAAAGGTCCTTATGATGGTCGTGCCTGGTTTGGCGATATCTGGACACTGAGAAATTTAACCGTTATCAATGGACTGCAAAATGCCGGAAAACATGATCTGGCAGCCGAACTGAACTGGTCAACGATAAAAATCTTTAATAATCGGTATTGCGAATATCTGGTTCCGTCAACGGGTTCCGGCGAGGGGGTGCAGCGATATGGATGGAGCGCTTCGCAATACATCCAGGCAATTATTGAAAATCTGTTTGGTGTCGACTACGATGCTACTGAAAAAAGGGTTCGGATCACCCCGCATATTCCCAAAGAATTGTTAAACCAGGAAATAGAGATAACTAACCTGCAAATTCCCTGCCGTGATGATCTTCGTCTTAATCTGAAAATAATCCAGCAGGAGTTGGGAAAAGCAACCATTACAGTCACTTTGAAAGGGGTGTTGCCTGAGGAGATGCTGGAGATCTGTCTGCCGGTTGAGAAATCGAAACGATCTATTATTGTTGATGATAGTGGAAAATCGCTTCAGCAGCTTACCCACATTGATGGAATGAGGAATGTGGCTGGTGTCCGAATGAAAATGAAAAATAGAGTGAGCGTAATTTTTAAATAATAAGAAAAATTATGAATGAGAATAATTCATCAAATGGAATGACCCGCAGGGAATCATTGAAAATCGGTACAGGAGTTGTTGTTGGAGCTGCAGCTTTTGGAAAATTGGAAGTATTGGCCGCCGAACCACTACTCCAAACAACCGGGGAAAATGCTACCCTGGATTCTCCCGATTTAAACAACCATTATGGAGAAGAGGGATCAAAAGTTGATTTCTCATATGCCTTTTCTACCCCTCATCGGATTACTGCCGGCCGACCCGATGCAAGCGACCGCACTTTACTCGATTTAAAACCAGGTAGCTTAAAGATGTCGTGGACTTACGATTGTTTGGCAATGGCAAATTTCCCCCCTCTTGCATTAAAGATTCCCACGACACAATGGAACTTTCAAATAACACCTGAGATAGACGGTAAGTCATTTGCCAACAGCCGGTGGACACGGTTCGACAACGTACTTCCGGGATTAGAGAATAATTATGAAGATCGGTCTGGTTCTTTTCGGTTTGAGATATTGGGTGGCATGACCGCCACAATAATTCGTATTTCGGTCACCAATAAGGACTTGAATCCACATCGGTTTGTAATCAGATGTGATTCCGGGAATTGGGGAGAAAATCCTGCCTGGATTGACCCTAAATGGAACCTGGGCGACCACCTCGTAGCAGGCTGGAACGACCGTGCCGATCGTGTGCTTATCCTGGGATTGGGCGCCGATTCTTATTCGCTTCAATCCGATGGAACACCACCTGGCCCAAAAAAGATGCTCCTGGTCTGGAATTTAAAACCCGGCGAAAAACGGCAGGGGTGGATCATTCGTCCTTACCATGGTTATTCTGCAGATCTCCCTGCACTGCGCAAACACGACTGGATACTTGAAATGGAGCAGGGTAAAAGAGAGTGGCTCAATCTGTTGGGTAAAGCTTCAAATCTGAGTATTCCTGACAAAGGTGTTTTAAATGCCTATCAGGCGTGTCTTGCCGATTTATTCATCATGCGTGAACCGATTGCTGACGGTCGAATTATTGGTGTGCCGGGCACTGAAGGATATCGTTCCGGAAACTCTGGAGAACCGCTCATCGTTGATGTCGCTCTCGATCAAAACGGACTCCATAAAGAATCGGCAGTCAGTTCATCGATCTCTGTTGAAATGCAGGAATCCAATGGTTGCTGGAACGATCAGCGGGGTTGGATGCATACCATGTGGTGCGGTTCCGGATTTAAGTCATGGGCAATTATGGAACATTTCCGTCTTACCAACGACAGAAAGTTTTTAGCCGATGCCTATCCTCATATGATCGCAAGCTCACGATGGCAGGAAAGCCAACGGGCAAGGACGAGAATAAATGAAGGGGTGCGTCCGCTTACCTTTGGGCTGATGCCACGCGGCTTTGGAGATTGCGGCTTAATGAATGATGATGACAATTACGGGGTCTTTTTCCCTCACAATATCTGGGCCGTATATGCCGACAGGTGTTCAATGGAAGCAGCCGAAATACTTGGAAAAACGAACGACCTGCCAGAACTGAAAAAAATATACCAGACAGCTTATGACGATCTGTTAATTGCTCTCGATCGTGGTGCAATTAAAGAAAAGGATTACAGATGGATTCCGGGTACTCCGGGCAAAACCTCCGGCAGTAGCTGGGGGGCACTTAATATAGTAACCCCGTGTGGTTTACTTCCTCCTGATCACGAACTGGTCACGGGTACGCTTCGAAAAATTGAATCGAATATCAGCAAAGGTGGTCAACCAATCCACACCGGATGGATGGCTGATGGCGCCTGGATTGCCATTACCCTTGACAATGTGGCCGAAGCACATCTTGCCCGCGGTAACGGCGATGCCGCAATAAAATATCTCTATTCGACACTCAATCATGGAACACCACTCTATACCTGGTGTGAAGAACGGGGCCTCGAACCAGGAACCACAAAAACTTCGGGTGACCGGCAACACCTCTGGACTCCCGTTGCAGTGGTCCGCGTGATCCGGGACCTCATGGTTCTGGAAAGTGGGGATGGTCTGAACCTTGCATTGGGAACCGCCCGCGAATGGCTGGGTTCCGGAAAACCTGTGGGAGTATCGGGTGCATGTACCCATTTTGGAACTATTTCTTATTTAATGAAATACGATTCGTCGGGAACAAAAGTAACGGGTGAAATAACCTTCGGCGATCACTTTATTGGCGCTTGGGCTGTGATGCATATCCGTCTGCCGGAAGGGCTGAAGATTAAATCGGTCGATCCCGGGTCGCAGGCATTGATATTGGCTGACGCGGGAGCACTTCGATGGGAAAAACCTCATGGGACCATAAAATTTGTAGCTACCGTTGGAAGCAAATAGTTCCATGATTAATTGGATTTTTAATAATAACTTTTGAAAACTGACAATCAATGAAAAAGAGAATCTGTTTATTCATTTCTGCTCTGATGATAGTACTGGTTATCAAGAATAATGAGCTGAAAGCACAGGAAAAGGTTGAAATAAAGCAGTACTCATTGTTCAATCCGGGAGCAAAACGAACCTTTGAATTGGATGGATATCTTCGGAAACGGATTGATAAGTCCATTCAAAATTATTTTTTGGTTACACCCGAATCAAGTCCTGCGATTCTTCAGGTATTACGCGACCGCGACCGGGTACCTTTACGTAAACCGCTGATGCCATGGGCCGGCGAATTTGCAGGTAAATACCTTACAGGTGCGGAACTGGTCTGGAGGCTGACCCATGACGCAAAACTGAAAGTAACCATTGACTCGTTCGTACGTAATCTGATTTCATGTCAGGATTCTGATGGTTACCTGGGTCCTTTCCCTAAAGATTCACGTCTGACAGGTAAAAACTGGGATGTATGGGGACATTATCATAGCATGTACGGACTGATGCTCTATTATGAAGATAATCAGTATGAACCTGCTTTGAAAGCGTGCGAGAAAGCTGCTGATCTGTTATGCAAAACCTTTGGCTCGGGTAAACCGACTTTGACCTGTGACGGCTCAGGTGGCCAGATGAATATGGCCGTTTGTCACGGATTGGTGTTACTGTATGAAAAGACTGGGGTAAAAAGATACCTCGATCTGGCAAATTATATTGTGAATGAGGCATGGAATGAAGAGGGTGCCGGGAAATATCTTATTTCGATCCTGGCCGGAAAATCAATCATCGAATTTCCTATGCATCGGTGGGAAGCAATACACGACTGGCAGGCATTAGGTGAACTCTATAAACTAACCGGTGACATCAAATACCTTACCGCAATCGAGAAAATCTGGCATTTTGGTGTCGATGGCGACCGGCACAACACGGGCGGGATTACAGCAGGTGAAGGGTTCACTGGTTCGCCATATAAGCAGGAGGCAATCGAAACATGTTGTACTGTTGCCTGGACAGCCTTTTCAGTCGATGTGCTTCAGATGACCGGTAATTCAAAGGTAGCCGATGAGATTGAGTGGAGTACCTTCAACAGTGCATTGGGTGCAATTCCCTACAGTGGCAAAGTGTGTGCCTACAATGTGCCAATGGATGGAACAAGGGCTTTCGGAGGAACAGAATTGTCATGGCAATCACCTATGGCGGGACCCGATCTGAATTGTTGCGCCGTAAATGCCTACCGCCCTCTGGGGATGATTTCGCAATGGGCATTGATGCAAACGGGCGATGGACCGGTTGTCAATTTCTATGGTCCAGGAAAGATGACCTCAACACTTCCCTCTAAAAATCAATTAACAGTTACCGAAGAAACAGCATATCCGGCAGAAGGTCTGATTAGTCTCGCATTATCACTGAATAAACCTGAATCATTTTCCTTAAAATTAAGAATTCCCTTCTGGTCAGCAAATACGAATGTTAAAGTCAATGGCAAAATTATTTCTGAAAAGGTATTACCCGGAACCTACCTGACAATCAACCGAAACTGGAAGTCAGGAGACAAGATTGAACTTGCGCTCGATTTTAAATTGCGATTCTGGTACGGCGAAAAGGAGTGTGCTGGCAAGGTTTCGGTGTTCAGGGGCCCCATCTTATGTACCTATGACGCAAGATTTAACGACCTTGACCCGTTACAGTTGCCCAACTTGGATACTTCGTCGTTGACGTTTGAACGGAGAAAATTCATTGGGGGGTTGGAACCCTGGGTTTATGGAGTGCTGAAAGATAAGAATGGTGTAAAGTTCAATGTTTGCGATTTCTCAAGCGCCGGGCAAACCGGGAATCAGTACCGGTCGTGGTTACCGGTAGCTAAGGGGAGTTCGGCTCCTTAGGGTTGAATAATTAGATGAGAAATGCAATAAATGAAATCGATCTAAACGATTAATATATATTACTTTGAAAAATTTCTTTTTGAATTGTGTATTTGTGCTTATTTTTCTCTCAACCGGTAATGATGCAATTGCACAGAGGTACCAGCATTCGAAAGAAGCTGTTATAATACCTGCAATTGATTATCAATCTTTAATTTCGAAAGCTGACTTAATCTACGGTAAGCCGGTAAAGCTTAGTCAGGCTGGTCAACCAATCGGAAATGGCAAAATGGGAAGCCTGATTTGGACGAGTCCGCAGGTACTAAGTCTTCAGTTAAATCGTGTTGATATTTTTAACATCGATTCCAATTCAAATACTTTTAATGATAATTCAAGCAATTATTGTGGCGGAGCAGGATTTGTAGATGTTGATTTTCAAAGTAATGAAGCAGTTTTTACTGATAATAATTTTAATCAACATTTATCGTGTTATAATGGAACAATAGAAACTTCAGGAAAAGGGATAAAGACCACTGCTTTTGTATGGAACGAGGAAGATGTAATGGCCATAAAGATTATTGATTCCAGAGATTATCAAACTCCGGCAATGGTTACCCTCCGAACTCTGAGACGTCCGGTAACAATTCATGGAAAGCATGCATCAATATCCAAATTAGAGGTTATAGGCGATAAAATTGTACTTATTCAGGAGTTCACCGAGGATCAATTTTTTTGTAAATCCGTTGTTGCAATAGCCATTCCTGATAATAAAACCAGGGCATGGATAGCTAAGGATACAGAAATAAAGCCATCCACTTTAATTGGAGAAAGGGATTATACAATTTTGATTTCAAGTGCAGCAACCTTTGATCGCAACGTTGATGTAGTCGCTAAAGCTATTCATCAACTTGATGTGGCAAAATCCAAAGGGTATGAAAATATGCTGGCATCTAATAAACAGTGGTGGCATTCATTTTGGGAGCACTCCTATATTCAATTGCAAAGTAAGGATGGAGAGGCTGACTATGTGAGCAAGAACTATGCTTACTACCTGTATTTGATGGCTTCGTCCTCACGTGGAGAGTATATGGTTAAATTTAATGGTATGCTTTGGACTACCGATGGCGATTCACGTAGTTGGGGCTCTCCCTATTGGGGTGCCAATCAAAGTTGCCTCTACAATGCATTACTTGCGGCAAATAAAATTGAGTTGCTCAATCCCTTGTTTAAAACATATACCCGTATGTATGAAAAGTGCGCTACAGCTGCCCAACAGCAGTGGGGTAGTCGGGGAATTTACATTCCGGAGACGGTCGGATTTGACGGACCCACTGTTTTGCCGGATTCAATTGCTTCGGAAATGAGTGATTTATTCCTTTTAAATAAACCCTGGGAACAAAGATCCAATGCATTTAAAAATTATGCCGCCAATAAGAATCCTCATCTTAGCCGATGGAATTCAGTGACAGGTTATGCTCCTTTTGGTTATGTAACTCACATCTTCTCACGCGGAGCAAAAATTGCATATCTGTATTGGATGAATTATGAGTACACTCAGGACAAAGAATGGCTGGTAAAATTTGCATACCCCATGGTTAAAGGGGTGGCTGAGTTTTACAGAAGTTTCCCAAATATGAAGAAAGCCGCTGATGGGAAATATCATATTTATCATGTTAATGATAATGAACCGGTGTGGAACGGACATAATACAGTTGAAGAAATTTCGGCAATGATGGGAATTTTGCCTGTAGCCATAAAGGCCTCAGAAGTTCTTAATCTGGATGCAGATTTACGGCCCTTATGGAAAGAACTGTTGCAAAATCTTGCTCCTCTGCCTTTAAGCAGTGAATTTTCAAAGTTTAAAGGAAAGCCAGTAACTTTCGTAAAATCTCTTCTTCCGGTCAGGAATGGTAATGCGTCTGACTTGCCAGACCTGAATACGATGCCGGTTTGGTGTTTCGACCTGTGTACGCTGGAGTCGAAAGACCAGCAGCGAATGAAAATTGCCAATAACACTTTCGATGCATATTTCCCCGAAGGAATTAACGATAAAACTTCAGCAGGAACCTTGACCATGTTACCGGCGGTTGGCGCTTTGTTAGGACGAAAGGATGCGACGAGATATCTTATTCCCAACCAGATGAAGGCACTTAACAAGCCTGTAATGGACAATAGAATGGATGATATGGAAGGTTATCAGGCAACTACTGCAGAACGTTTGGGCAGGTCTTCCGAGGCCTTGCAGAACGCTCTGTGTCAAAGTGTACCTCCAACTCCCGGGGAAGAGGCTATTATCCGGGTTTTTCCAGCCTGGCCTGAAGCATGGGATGCGCGATTCCAATTGTTATGTCGGGGCAACTTTCTTGTTTCCTCCTCCTACCGAAACGGAGAAATTGAGTTTGTTAAAATAAAGTCGCAGAAAGGAAAGAAGTGTCGAATTCGCAATCCCTGGATCGGTTCAGAAATAGATATTTATGAAAATAATAAAAAGATAAAATCACAGGGAGGAGATCTTATCTCATTTCAGACACAAACAAACGGACAATATACGATCGTCAGAAAAGGATGCACATTTAAAATAATGGCAAGGAATGAATATCCCTAATGTGTTAAATCTTTAAATATTATCCGGAACATTTAACTATTCAAATAAAAAATTATGAATCCTGCAAGTAAAATGAGTTTATCGATTAAGCTGTTAAAAGATGACCCTCTCTTGTTTGCTTTTGCGAATATGAGAAGGCGGGGTTATTCACTTATAATTAAGATGACGTTTACACTTTTGCTGATGTTGACAAGTATCAGCCTGTTTGCCCAAACTTACAGTGAACCCTTCTGGAATCAGCAATTGACCAGGGATGCACGGATCAGGGACTTGTTATCAAGGCTCACTGTTGACGAGAAAATTACTTTGCTTTACGAAACTTCACCCGGTATTCCACGACTGGGTGTACCGAAATATTTTATGGGAAATGAATCGCTTCACGGGGTGGTGCGTCCCGGAAAATTCACGGTTTTTCCCCAGGCAATTGGTCTGGCGGCCACTTGGAATACCGATTTGATGTACAGAATAACAACTGCTATTTCGGATGAGGCACGCGGCAGGTGGAATGAACTGGCCCAGGGAAAACTACAAAAGGAGCATTACAGCGATTTGCTGGTTTTCTGGTCGCCCGATATCAATCTTGCCCGTGATCCGCGATGGGGAAGAACGCAGGAAACCTATGGCGAAGACCCGTTCCTTTCTGCCCGTTTGGCTGTTTCTTTTGTGAAAGGTCTTCAAGGGAATGACCCCAAATATCTGAAAGTTGTTGCTACTCCAAAGCATTATACCGCAAATAATGAAGAGCATAACCGATTTGAGTGTAATGCGAAGTTCTCTGAAAAGTCGTTGCGCGAATATTACCTCGTACCGTTTGAATATGCGGTGAAAGAGGGTAAAGCCCAGTCAATTATGAGTGCCTATAACTCCATAAACGGGATTCCCTGCACGGCCAGTAAAAAATTACTGACAGACATTCTTCGCAATGAATGGGGATTTAACGGCTTTGTGGTTTCCGATTGTGGAGCACCGGGGTTCCTTGTTACCGACCATAAATATCTGAAATCCTTCAACGAATCCGCTATCGCATGTATGAATGCCGGTTTGGATCTCGAATGTTCAGGTTTCTGTGGTCCTGACTGTTTTGTGTATAAAAATTCGCTGAAGCCAGGTTTCGATAAAGGGTTAATTAAGCAATCTCAAATTGACACTGCTGCCTATCGTGTACTAAGAGCAAGATTTAAAATGGGGGTTTTCGATCGCGACCTCTCAACAAATCCATATAACAGTATTCCTCCTTCAGTTGTGGGATGTAAAAAACATCAGGAACTCGCATGCGAAGCCGCCCGGCAATCAATTGTATTATTGAAGAATAGGAATAATCTTCTTCCGTTAGACCCGTCAAAAGTAAAATCGGTAGCGCTGTTCGGACCTAATGCGGCCAATTGCGTGTTTGGCGGATATAGCGCAGATTTCTCTGCCAACGAACCGGTAAGCGTTCTGCAAGCCTTAAAAAATAAATTTGGCGATAAGGTACAGATCAATTACGTGCCATGGGACGACAAAAATGATATTGAGCTTCCCCTCATCTCCAAAGAGTATTTTCATCCTGAAAACAGCAGTTCTAAAGGATTGTTGGCAGAATATTTCAGTAATAAGGAGCTAAAGGGGACCCCTAAAACAAGAATTGATGAATGTGTCAATTTCAATCCGAAACAACAGGCCCCCGATCCATTGACCCCATTTGGTGAAAAATCGATGCGATGGACCGGAATCCTCACGCCAAAAGTCTCAGGAAAATATACACTGGCCGTAAATTCAGATGACGGAGTGAGGTTGTATTTGGATGACAAACTATTGATTGATAAATGGTTGGTTAGATACAATACAAGGGATACCATCAATATTGATCTTACTGGTGGCAGAGCGTACAAATTCAAACTTGAATACTATGACAATACGGGTGAAGCTATTGCACAGTTAAGGTGGAAAATTCCAGGAACCAGGCTGGACGATTTTTACAAGGAAGAAAAGGAGATCGCTGCCAAGTCTGATTATGTGATTGCTGTATTGGGTTTAAATACCTCCATCGAAAATGAGGGTCAGGATAAGAAGGATCTAAATCTCCCGAAGAGTCAGGAGGAGATGATCAGGATGCTGTATAAAGCAAATCCCAATACCATTGTGGTGCTTGAGTCGGGTAGCCCGATGGCTGTAACCTGGATAAACGATCATATCCCTGCAGTACTCAATGCCTGGTATGCCGGTGAACAGGGTGGAAATGCCATAACCGATGTTTTGTTTGGCATTTATAATCCCGCAGGTCGTCTTCCTATTACGTATTACAGATCAACCGATGATCTTTTGCCTTTCGATGATTATGAAATCATGAAGGGGCGCACTTATATGTATTCAACTAAGACCCCTTTGTATCCTTTCGGTTTCGGATTGAGTTATTCAAGTTTCGAATATTCCGGTCTGAAACTCAGTAAGCCTTTAATCACTAATCCCGGTTCTTTAACAGTTTCTGTAAATGTGAAAAACACCGGAAATTATGATGGTGACGAGGTTGTCCAATTGTACATTAAAAATAATGCCTCTAAACCTGGTTTACCAATCAGGGCACTTAGGGGATTTAAAAGGGTAACCCTGAAAAAAGGGGAATCAAAGGTGATTCAAATCCCTTTAAAATCTGAAGATCTGAGATATTTTGATGAGGTTAAAAATTGCTTTGTTGTTGACGCTGGAACATATGAAGTGCAAATTGGGGCCTCAAGTGAGGATATCCGGTTGAAAACGCTATTGACCGTAAAATAGTTCCGTTGGAAAAATCCAATAATCCCGTTCAATAGTAGATGTGGCACTATTGAAAATGGTTAAGTATTCATTATAATATTGTTTTCGTATGAAATTTTTTTTAGTAGTAATAATCGCGTTGTCGATTCTGTGTTTCACCCCAAAAGCACATGGTCAGACAACCGATATGCTTAAAATAACCCATGAGGATATTGTGAGTGCAAGAAAAATACGAACAATCGAATTAAACGATCCGTTTCGTCCATGCTGGCATTTGACAATCCCCGAAGGAAATGCAATGCCTTTCGATCCGAATGGCGCCATTTATAAAGATGGTGTTTACCACATGTGGCATATCTTTCAAACAGAAGGGGATACCCATCTTTGGCAACACCTTACAACCATAGATTTATTTCACTGGCGTTGGTCCTCCAATCCATTGCAAGCTGTGCCGGGCGACCCAGAGAAGGGAATCTTTAGCGGGAATGCTTTTCAAGCCAATGACGGGAAGGTCGTTATAGCTTATCATGGCTATCAGTCTGGAGGAAATTGTGTCGCTTATAGTAGCGATAAAGATTTGAATGAATGGGTAAAATCCAAATCGAATCCGATAGTAAATCCCGGATGGGACCCGCATATGTGGGTTGATGGAAACACCTATTACCAGATCTCGGGAGGTACTCCAGGGGGAAAACATCCCAATCCCCCGGCTCTTTACCGGGGAGATTCCTACGACAAACCCATGACTAAAGTGGGTAACTTTATGACGCATGACATGCCCGGAGTCGATGAATTTGAGGATGTTTCATGTGCCGATTTTTTCAAAATCGATAACAAATGGGTACTTCTATGTATTAGTCATTCACGTGGTGCCAGATATTATATTGGGACATGGGATGGTAAACAATTCGACCCGGAGTCGCATCACCGGATGAACTGGCCCGGAGGAACCTTTTTTGCTCCTGAAACTTTGGTGGATGATCACGGAAGGCGTATTCTGTGGGCATGGGTGCTTGACCGGAAATCGGGATCATCAAGCGGAACAATGTCAATGCCACGTGTGCTCACCCTTGCAAAAGATAAGCTTTCGTTAAATATTGAACCTCCTGATGAGGTACAGCGACTTCGTTACAATGGTATGCAGGAAAAACCATTCACCGTTTTACCGGGTCAATCGGTGACCTTACAGAATATTGATGGAAATGTCCTTGAGGCAGAAATAGTGATCGACCCGGGGAAAGCAAAACGATTTGGGGTTAAAGTCTGCTGTTCAAAAGATGGGCGTGAACAAACGCCAATTATTATTGACAGCGATAAAAAGGAGTTGCAAATCGATATGCGAAAATCGAGCTTAAAAAAACCGGATTATTTGGAATATGCTATGTTCTTTGGATTTCCTAAGGAGGCAAAGAATCCCGTTGTTGAAACTCAGAATGCCCCGTTTGTTTTGAAGTCAGGAGAAAAAGTCAAGTTACGAATATTCCTTGACAAATCGATGCTCGAAGTTTTTGCCAACGGTAGGCAATGCATTACACAGGTAATCTATCCAACATTAAAAGATGCAACCAATATTCAGATATATACGGAAGATGCCCCAATCAGGGCAGAGGAAGTCAAAGCATGGAAATTATTTCCCGCGATGCAATGGTAACCGAAGTGTCAAAAATCTTGTTTTAAAAATATAGCATAAACCATCTATTCATTAATTCAATTTTCAACCATGAAAAGTTTATTGTCTTTTATTTTGATTATTTCTGGGTTAGCCTTGGCAGCTCAAAACAACCTGCCTCCAAAGCCTTATGGAGCGGTGCCAACCGAACGGCAGTTAAAATGGCATGAAACGGAACGATATTGCTTCCTGCATTTTACTGTAAACACTTTTTCAGACCTCGAATGGGGTCTTGGTGGTGAAAAGGAGCGCATTTTCAATCCAACCAATTTTGATGCAGACCAGATCGTAACAACGATCGCCAAACATGGTTTTAAAGGGGCTATTCTGACCTGTAAACACCATGACGGATTTTGTTTATGGCCTTCGAAATATACTGAGCACTCCGTGAAAAACAGTACCTGGAAAAATGGCAAGGGTGATGTGGTCAAAGAAATTTCTGAAGCGTGTAAACGGCATGGAATAAAGTTTGGGGTCTATCTCTCCCCTTGGGACAGAAACAGTGCATTGTATGGAAAACCTGAATACATTACCTATTACCGCAATCAACTCAGGGAACTACTCACTAATTATGGAGAGATCTGTGAAGTTTGGCTTGACGGTGCAAATGGTGGCGACGGTTATTATGGTGGTGCAAATGAGAAACGCGAGGTTAACCGGGTTACCTATTACGATTGGCCAAATACATGGAAGATCATTCGGGAGTTACAACCCAATGCCTGCATTTTCAGTGATATCGGCCCCGATGTTAGATGGTGTGGCAACGAAAGTGGATTCGTAAATGATTCCTGTTGGGCGCCATATACTGCTATAGGCCGTAATGGTGAAAAACCTGCTATTGGTTCCTTCAAGGAAGAAGTAGCTCCGACTGGAACAATGAATGGCGAAGCATGGATACCCGCAGAGGTGGATGTTTCCATTCGTCCGGGGTGGTTTTATCATGCCAAAGAAGATTCCAAAGTGAGAGACCTGAATAGTCTGAAGGAAATTTATTTTAAATCGGTGGGAAATGGCGCAGGATGGAACCTGAATTTGCCTCCTGACCGGACGGGACAAATCAATGCCAAAGATGT
Organism: Prolixibacteraceae bacterium; assembly: GCA_963675995.2. Lineage (GTDB taxonomy): Bacteria > Bacteroidota > Bacteroidia > Bacteroidales > Prolixibacteraceae > JAAFHB01. The sequence continues at coordinate 540,784 of CAXXIY010000002.1, forward strand.
TTTGGCGTTGGATAAGTTTCAGGACTATCTGTCCAATTCATTTTCGGTCAATCTGCTTCAGGGAGCAAAAGTAACTGCATCTGAAACACGCGGGAAATTGGGTCAATTTGCCCCTTCAAAGGTGCTGGACAATGACAAAAATTCCTACTGGGCTGTAAATGATGACACAAAAACCGCCTCAATCACCTTTCAACTGAAAGCGCCAACACAATTTAACTGTATGGAAATAAAAGAGTTCATCCGGCTTGGACAACGTATTGCCTCATTTACAATTGAAATTGAGACTGGTGGAAACTGGGAACAGGTTTTTAAAGGGAGCACCGTCGGTCATAAGAAACTGGCAAAGTTTAACGATGTGACTGCCAGCAAAGTAAGGTTGAATTTTAAGAATGCACTGGCCTCCCCTGTAATCGAAACCGTGAAGCTCTATAAGGTTTTATGATACTTGTTTCGATGTGGTATCATAATTTGTGATTTTACTTTTTCAGTTGATCACCCATGTTTTCTCATAGGTAAGCTATGATTATAAACATGGGTGTATCAAAGCGCCTAAAATATTTAATTATTTACAAATGAGTTATATAAGACTATTTTCCGTTCTGTTGGTGTTGTCATTTATGTCATCGGCGTTTACTGGTGAAGCCATATCCCGCCCCGATCTTCCCAAACAATCACGGCAAACGCTGTTATATGTTTCCCCCGCCGGGAATGATCGCTGGGACGGTTCCATCAATCACCCGTTGCAGAATATTTCTGCGGCCCAGGCCAAAATCCGGTCTCTGAAGAAAAAGGGGATTCAGGATATCACAATATTGCTTAGGGGTGGAAATTATCCCATCTCCAAAACGTTGATTTTTGGTCCTGAAGATTCTGGAAAAGAAGGACATCCGATCATCTGGAAAGCTTACGAAGGCGAAATACCCGTTTTAAGCGGCGGAATCGAAGTGGGTAACTGGCAAAAAGGGGAGAATGGCATTTGGCAGACCAAACTTGACTGGTCTGAAAAACTCCGTCAACTCTATGTCAATGATCGTCCGGCAACTTTATCCCAGTATAAAAAGAAAGTGAAAGGACTGGGCGGATACGGGAAATTTAGGGTAAAAGGAGATGAGCCCTGGGCTTATCGGTCGGGAGAAGAAATTGACGGAGTCCTGGTAAATAAGTCGGAGATGCCCGCCGTTGCCCACCCTGAAGATTTGGAAATACTTGCACAGACTACCTGGACGACCAGTCGGCTTTGCATCAGGGCCATTGAGGAGAAAGACGATAAACTGGCTTTATTGTTTGCCCAGCCATTTGGTGCGATTTCACAATCAATGGGATCCGGAACTGCACTCAGTACTAAAGCAAATTTCACACTCTATAATGCAAGGGAATTCATCACCGATCCTGGGGAGTTTTGTTTTGACCGATCATCAAAGACACTCTATTATCAGCCGCATGAGGGTGAAAATATGGTGACGGCAAAGGTCATCGTTCCTCAAAATGAGTCTTTCATCCAAATAATGGGGAAAGATTTGCAAACACATGTTTCCAACCTTCAGTTTGAAGGGCTCACCTTTGCCTATACCGCATGGCAGTTAATGCGTGTTGAGAACAGCTATGGGGCTTGTGGTAGCCAAACGAACTGCCTGACTGTTAAATACGGAGAAAAAAACTGGCACGATGATTTGTACCAGACTACGGCATTGCCTGTAGCAGTTGTCGAAGTTAATTCTGCTGATCATATCGTTTTCGAACGTAATATTTTTAAGCTGAACGGTTCTATGAGTATAAATTTTGAAAACGATGTGGTGTCGAGCCGGATCGAAGGAAATGCATTTCAATACATCGGGGGAGTGGCGATTAATGTTGGTCATCCGCAGCATGTTTACATTGGCAAACAGAATGGTGACAACGAAGGTTTTGGCCCGTATCATATCGACAACAGCCACGACAAATGGACAGAGCAGGTGGAAGGGTTGTGCAAGAACGTATCCATTTCGAATAACCTCATCAGGGAGACCGGGATTGAGCATAAACCCAGCGTGGTGATTATGGTCTACTGGGGGCACGGCATCAATATCACACACAATGACATTGAATTTGCACCTTATTCCGGAATTAGCCTCGGCTGGGGCTGGGAAGAATGGAACGGGCGGATTGAGCGTTCGAAAGGGAAACCGTCCTTGTCGTTGCGAGACAATTCGGTTACCGGAAATAAAATCGGGCATGTATTACAAACCCTGCACGATGGCGGTGGAATTTACCTTCTGGGCAGACAGTCAGCATTTGTAAAAGATTCATCCTTACAAAAATGGACGCCAATTTGCAATAACTACCTTTATGATTTTGGAGGGGTAACCCGCGCTGGGGTTCACACTGATAATGGCGCTGAATATTTTCTCTGTTGCAATAATGTTTTCAATCATCTTCCATGGTCGCTGATCAAAGCAAGTGAATATGGACAAAAAGGTCATATCCGTGTTGAGGGAAATTTTGCAAATACTGCACTGTATTTTACTGAAGGTAACCATATGTACGCACCATATACGGTGATTAAGGACAATGTGGATGTCGAAAATGATGAATGGCCTGAAGAGGCTAAAAAAGTGATGGATGAGTCCGGTCTGGAACCAAAATACCGTGACCTTTTCACCAAAGTTATAACTAAACTATAAAAACTTTCCTGAATGGAAAAACTGATCTGTATTTTGTGTTTTATTGTGATCCTCAGCTGTGGAAATGAAGTCAAAACTAACATCGGCAATAATAAAACCACAATAAAACCTGGTCTCACAGAAAAGGAGATTATCCGTCTGGCAGCGAATGTCGCTCCGTCAGAGCGCCAGTTACAATGGCAGGAGCTTGAGTTTTCAGCCTTCTTCCATTTTGGAATGAATACATTCACCGACAGAGAATGGGGTATGGGAAATGAAGATCCAAAACTGTTTAATCCTACAGTAGTCGACGCTCGTCAGTGGGTCAAAGCGTGTAAAGATGCCGGTATAAAACAGGTGATTATTACAGCAAAACATCACGATGGATTTTGTCTGTGGCCCAGCAAATATACAGAACACTCGGTGAAGAATAGTTTGTGGAAGGGTGGTAAAGGCGATGTGGTCAGGGAAGTATCCGATGCCTGTCGTGAAATGGGGATGGGCTTTGGTATTTATTTGTCTCCGTGGGACCGCAACTCCCCCTATTATGGAGACTCCCCAAAATATAACGAATATTTTATGAACCAGCTCACTGAGTTGCTAACAAATTATGGAAAAGTAGATGAAGTTTGGTTCGATGGTGCATGTGGAGAAGGCCCAAACGGGAAAAAGCAGGTTTACGACGTTGATGCTTTTTACAGCCTGATCCGGAAGTTACAGCCCGGCGCTGTGATCGCTATTGCCGGACCCGACGTGCGCTGGATCGGGACTGAAAGTGGCTATGGTCCAGAAACACAATGGAGTGTTCAGCCTGTTGATGCTCAAAATGTGGAGGAAATTGCGGCCAACTCGCAGACAGATGTAAACAAGAGCCCCAATCAGGATTGGACTAAACATGTTATGGGTAGTCGGCGTATGATTGCCAGCGCCAAAGGGCTGGTCTGGTATCCAGCCGAAGCAGATGTCTCCATCCGTCCGGGGTGGTTTTATCATACCGCTCAGGATTCGCTGGTCAAAACACCTGAAAGACTGGTTGATATCTACTTCAGTTCAGTCGGCAAAAACAGTGGTTTGCTGCTGAATATCCCCCCAGATAAAAGGGGATTAATCCATGAGAATGATGTGAAATCATTAATGGGGATGAAGACCATTCTTGAGAAAACATTTGCCATCAATTATGCCACAGGTGCAAAATTAAGCTCTGACGGAATCAATGCAACCTCAGTTCTGGATAACGACAAGCTGACATTCTGGACAACTGCGGGAGACAAAGAAACGGGATATATTCTTATTTCGCTTCCACAATCCCAAAAAATCGATGTTTTAAGTTTGCAGGAAAACATCAGGATCGGACAACGAATTGAAAAATTTGCCTTTGAATACCATGATGGTACACAGTGGAAGTCTGTTACGGGTGGGACGACAGTCGGATATAAACGACTGTTGAGATTTTCACCGATAATCGCCAAAGAATTCAGATTAAAAATAGAAGCCTCGCGCCTAAACCCGACTTTGTCAGAGATTGGATTATTTAAATTGCCAACAGATACATTGAGAATTAATATGAAACATTAAAATGAGGAGACTTTTTGGAATAACCTTATTTGTTTTTATGGTCTCTCTCACAACTGCTTTGGCGGTTGAATCGGGAAAACAGATTTCCATAACTGAAGTCCGTACCAAATATGGGTGTTTGTTTGGAAATCAGACATTCTTAAGAGAGAACTATATTCGTGTATGGTTTAATTTTATTAATGAAGGAAAATTTAAGGGTGAGACTGATCCTTCTGTCAGTACCACTCCCGACAGCCGGCTGAACATTTTCTATATTGCCGGTTTAGACTGGATGGTACAACCTATTAGGATCAATGGCGTTTATATCGACGATTCAGTGTTGGACCGCTTTACATTGCATCGGGCACGAAAGATTATCGACAATTACCGCCCTGAAGGACGAATGGATTTGCACAGTTGGACCCATTTCAACAAATGCGCAGGATACGCCAGCTGTTTAAACCTGTTCATGGATTTGCTTCCCTATTTCGATTTAGTGCGCATTGGCGAAGGACGTGATTACAACCGGTCGCCCGACCATTGCCTGATTGAGGTTTCGGGAATACTATCCGGGTTAACGGGTCAAATGCTTGAAGGAGGCGGAAACCACTGGCAGGGTATGATTTCTGGAATTTCAAACCGCGCCGGATGGACACCTAATCCCCCGACTGAAATATGGAAATTCTGGGAGTACTACCATATTGAAGACAAATTATTGAGGGGCTACCGGGATGCAGATTGTCCGGTAAACTGCAGCAAGTCTAACATAAAAGCTTAAATGTACAAAGGCAAAGATGAATCCGTAATAGCAGTTGCCAATTGGACAGATCAGGAGACCTTTATCGAAGTCGATTGGCAAAATTTGGGGATCGATCCAGCGGAGTTTGATCTTTTCATCCCCGAAATTAAAGATTATCAGATGGAACAAAGGTCCGTTTGCTGAAAAACTGATCATTCCGGCAAAGAAAGGATTTCTGATTTTGTTGAAATGGAAATAATTTAATAATGCAGCATATAAATATATTATAAGAGAATACAATCCAAAATTGTTATGAGAAAAGAAAACAGTATCAACAGAAGAAAATTTATTGGTGATGGTGCAATGATTGTAGGTGCAACCTCCGCATTACCACTCTGTTCATTTACCAATAAGAAAGGGGGTATTACCTCTGCAAAGACAAAACTTGCTATCGTAGGAACGGGTTCGCGTGGTATCACCACCTGGGGAAAGCCGGTAGTGGATGCATACAGCGAGCATGTTGAATTTGTCGCATTGTGTGATATCAACCCAAAACGAATGGCTGCCGCAAAAGTGATCATGGGTGTAGATTTGAAAATGTATGAAGCCAAAGATTTTGATCTGATGATTCAGGAGACAAAACCTGACGTTGTTATCGTTACAACAACTGACGGTTTTCACGAGAAATACATCATCCGGGCGATGGAATTGGGTTGCGATGTAATCTCCGAAAAGCCAATCGCTATTGAAGCTGAACAATGTCAGCGCATTGCAGACGCTGAGGTGAGGACGGGCCGTAAAATTCGGGTAGGATTTAATGACCGGCATACCATTGATTCAATGGAAATCAAGAAAATAATGATGTCGGGTGAATTGGGAAAAATAATAGCAATCGACTTTAATGAATACCTTGACACATCGCATGGCGCCGACTATTTCAGAAGGTGGCATGGCAAAAAGGCTTATTCAGGTACCCTTTTGCTGCACAAGGCATCGCATCACTTCGACATTGCAAATTGGTTTGTTGACGCTGATCCGGTGGATGTTCAGGCCATCGGGAAACTCTCATTTTACGGTCACAATAATCCTTTCAGGGGACGAAATTGTCGCACTTGTTCCTTCACCGCCAAATGCAGGTTCTACTGGGATATGACCAAAGACAAGGAGGCGATGAATATGTACGGTAACTGCGAAGATGTGGATAACTATTACCGTGACGGTTGTGTTTGGGATAACGATATTGATATTTACGACACCAGTTCTGTTCAGGTGAACTATGAAAATGGCACGCAGCTTACCTATACCATGCAGACACTTATGCCCTACGAAGGGCAATTCATTGGTTTTACATGCGAAAACGGTCGTCTCGACGTCCGTCTGAATAAACGTCAGTCATGGGAAGCTCCTGAAGTAGAATTTCGGTTGACCAAAGACCGCGAGACTACCAGATACTGGACGATGAAAGCACCAACCGGGGGACATGGCGGGTCGGATGAACGTTTGAAAAACGCAATGTTCTTACCTCCCGTGGCCGATCCCCTCGGGTGTAAAGCGGGAAGCAGAGCCGGAATCATGTCCAGTCTTATTGGTATAGCAGCACGTCAATCGATTGAAACAGGCCAGAAAGTGAAAATTGCCGATCTTATTAAATTTCCAAGAGTTTGGAGAGGATGAAACCGCATAAGGAAGGGGAATGATATATTTTCAAACTACTTATTTGGAAAATGTGAATAGGTGTAATATGATCAACTCAAATTTAGCATGCCGTGATGCAACAAAAAAAATTGGAGCTGGGGCAGTTGCAGGAGTTGCGTTATCAGCCGGAAATGTATTACAATCGTTTGGACAACAAATGTTCCAATATTCCGGACATTAAATTTATAACATGTATTAGGCATTAAATTAATTAATTATGAGAAATATTGTTGTTATTGTATTTTCTTTGCTCGTGGGCATGGGTGGATGTGTAAGTGTATCCCAAAAAGCACCGGTCAGGTTGACTCCTTATCCAACTCTTAATCCCCCCGCCGATATCACTCCTGCCAAAACAAATTACGACAATGGGTGGTACAGTCCTCCTAAGCAACGGACCGCTAAGGAACAGGCCCAATTAGAGAAAAGGCTGGCCTGGTTTCATAAAGCGAAATATGGATTGTTTTTTCACTTTGTTGCTCCGGAGGAGAATTGTACAATTGAGGATTGGAACAAAATCGTCAATGCGGTCGATGTCGAGAAATTTGCCGACCAGGTAAAAGAGAGCGGTGCTGGTTACATTGTGCTGACACTTGGACAGGATCAGCTCTATTCCTGTGCCCCAAATCCTGTGCTGGAAAAATTGTGGGAAATGAAGCCGGGGTCAACCATTTCGAAACGGGATTTGCCGGCAGAACTTTATACGGCGCTTCACAAAAGGGGAATTTATCTCATGTTCTATATTGCGGCACATACCCAATACCGGTTACCTAACCCGGCCAGTTTCACAAAAAAGACCGATCAATATGAGAATTGGCTCAAGGTTGTTCAATGCTATAGCGACTATTATGGGAAACGTTTTTCAGGCTGGTGGATCGATGGTCTCGACAAAGACCTGACGATCAATTATCGTGAGCGGATGCATGACGCCATAAAACATGGCAATCCTGATGCAATTACAGCAAGCGGCAACTATGGCGCGTCTGAATTCACACACGGCCATTGCGATGGTGATTGGGAATTACAACAAAAGTACAGAAAGCCTTACTATGGAAGATGGGATCCTATGTATAAGATTCAATGGCATGCATTGCAATATCTTGGAACTACCTGGGGAAAAAGAGATGTAGCCCATTCCACAAAGTCAATTGTGGATTATACAACCGATGTAGTGAAAGGTGGCGGTGTCATAACATTTGAAATTGGCACCTTTTTGGAAGAGAACGGGAAACGGACCGGCACATTACTTGATATTCCCGAAGGTCAGATGAAGCAGCTGATTGCCGTAAAAGAAGCAGTCAAAAATATCAAACCTTCGGATGGTTCCGGTAAATAAAACAGGATTTTGTTACTTTCAACGCTCTAATCAGTAATATAAATGGGAAAAGGATCCTGGATAACCGAAAGAGGAAGTTCAATTGGAACGAACTATGGGAAGGTTGTTTTTTATGCAATTTTAAATCTGCTATATATCCCTTTGTATGGGCAGGAGGTGGATTTGAAGGGAGACGTTTCCAAATCACTTCCTAAGTCTCTGGTGAACGGCGGAATAGTTTTTCATACCGAACTTGCAATCGAAAACACCGATTATAAATTCGGCAGTGCAAATTATTCCATCTTTATTCCTGAAGGTGTTGACACTATTCGTGGTATCCTGATTCATCAGCATGGATGCGGGAATTTTGACAAAATTAAAAGCAGTAATATCGTTTACGATCTTCAATACCAGGAACTTGCCAGAAAATGGAATTTGGCACTGCTGGGCCCTGCTTTATCACAGTTTAAAAATTGTCCCGACTGTGGTAATCCGTCGAACGGAATCAGGGAATGCCTCGAATGGAGCGATCCCTCGAACGGATCAGAAAAAGTGCTTTTGGTTAGCCTCGATACTTTTGCCGTTTTGTCAAACCATCAGGAATTGAAATCAATCCCCTGGCTATTGTGGGGACATTCGGGAGGTGGACATTGGGTCCTCTCCATGCTGAACAAACATCCTGAAAAAGTGATCGCCTTATTTGCTGTATCCCCTGCGTTCGATGAGCGCTTCGATTTCCCCTCGGCTGCGGCTAATGTTCCTGTGATGCTGAGGCACGCAGGAGCTAAAGACTTTAATGACAAAGGGGTTAATTGCTGGGGAAATTCTGTAACCCAATTTCTTAAGTTACGTGCAATGAAAGGAAATGTCAGCGTTGCTTATTCCCCTAAAAATGAACATGGGAGCGGCGATTCGCGATATCTGGCCATTCCATTCTTTGATGCCGTTCTTGCCCAACGTCTGCCGCTCAAAGGATCTTCTATCATTCGTGATATCGATCCTTCCCTGACGTGGTATGGAGATACAGTTTCTCTTCAGATTTTTAAACGTTCAGCTCTTCCGGGGAACATTGCAAATTATTGCTGGTTACCCGATTCATTGATCGCCTTAAAATGGCGGGAATTAGCACTTACGGGTACCGTCAGAGACGATACACCTCCATTGCCACCTTCGAATCTTAAGATCACACTAACCGATGAGACAAAATACGCGGTTAGTTGGATGGCAAAGGCAGATATCGAATCGGGTATTTCCCATTTCAATATTTATAAAAATGATTTGCTGTTGGCAAGAGTTCCCGAATTGGGAGAATACCAGGGATTTGGATATGGTGATGAACCGAAAGGTCCGGAACTGACACCTTTGACCTTCAGTTTTGATAAACCTGCAAACCGAAAAAAAGTAGTGATTGCCATAAGTACTGTAAACAAGTCTGGATTAGAGTCAACGAAACAGAAAATAGTGATTCGGAGACCGAAGTTTTCCTATCCTAAATAAGTGCATAAATTGATTAACAAAAATCAGAAAAGATAAAAGCGGAACAGAACGAAAAGCATTTCAGCAGATGGTTACGACCGATTATTTATTGCTCCAATCGGATCGAACAGATCACTTGAATCCCGGAGTAGTTGAATCTTCTTCGGGTGTTCTGGTCCCTTTTTGCCGAAGAGAGTTATCTTCCTTAGTTGTGGTCAGCTGACCGACCCTTAGGGGAGTCAGGGGGAGGTGCCTTGGCATAACAACTTTGCTCAGGCCGGCGACCGGTCTGATAATCGTAAAACGTTATTTCGGCGGATGAAAAAAAAGCATTACGATACTTTTGGGAAACCTTAAACGGCAAATTATTTGATTGCTACATAAGGTAAGGATTAGGTACGACTCAAGAAGCCCCTTTTTCACCCCATTTTTTTCAAAACAATAATTTGTTTGTTTATTAAATTTGCCAGAGATAATACTGTTTCTAACCTAAATTAGTCATCTGATGCTTTGGTCAACTCCTTACCTTAACAGAATATTTTCTTTTGTCAGGGTGTTGTTTGTCTTATTGGTGGGAGTAATCCGGAAAAGATGAAAATAAAACCTGCCAGGATAATCCTTGTGCTGTGAAAGTAATTCTTATTCAAGGCTCATTTTAACTAGTCTGCCATTTTTTATAGCCTTGCCTAAGTGTTTTTCCCTTTTGGGTTGTTTTAATCGTATTGACATTATGGAAAAACTAAATGTAATTTCATGTTAAATCGAAAGGCAATAATGGGTGGGCTGTTATGCTGCTTTTGCATGGTCAACAATGCTCCGGCTCAAAATAACGATTTGGACAAAATACTTTCAGGGAGGTCTGAGACATTTCAAAATGCATGGTTTCTAAATCGTTTGCAACTTCAGTTTGATCAGCGCAGGTCCGACTTGAAAAAATCATTGGTTACAGAGGAGAAATTGCTCGGGCGGCGAGATCAGATCAGAAAATGGATGATTGAAAAAGTGGGGGACTTGCCTCCTAAAACTCCGTTATTCCCTGTTTTTTCCGGGAAAAAAGATTTGGGTACTTATTCGATCGAAAAGGTTGTTTTTGAAAGTAAACCCAATCACCACATCACAGGATTGTTTTACCTTCCTAAAACCGGTAAAGCCCCATTCCCAGCCGTTTATATTCCCTGCGGTCACACAAAGGAAGGTAAAGCTTATGCTGATTATCAAAAGGCAGCTCGCTTATTTGCCCTGAACGGTTTTGCTGTTTTGCAGGCTGATCCAATCTGCCAGAATGAGCGGCTTCAATACCTCGATCAATCAGGAAATGCAATTACGAGAGAGGGGACCTACTTGCACGAAATTTTCGGTCATGCGCTGCTTCTGACCGGAAGCAATACCCTTGTGGAGGAACTGCAGGATAATATCCGGTGTCTTGATTTCCTGGAACAACAACCTTTAGTTGATAAAAATAAACTAGCCGTTGCGGGACATTCTGGAGGTGGAACCCAGACTACTTATCTTGCTGCATTTGATCGTCGTATAAAGGTGGCTACCCCGGTCTGTTATATTGCTACTTCTGAAGAAAAATTCAAAACGATTGGCACCCAGGATGGTTGCCAACAGATGTGGGGTGAGGGTAAAGCCGGAATTGAAGAGCAGGATTTCTTGTTTATGGCTGCACCCGTTCCAATACGAATATTGGCAACAGAACAGGATTTCTTTTCCATAAACGGGGCAAATAAAGCTTTCGAGGAGTTGAAAAGGATGTATACCGTTTTAAAAATTCCGGAGAAAGCCGATATGGTTTCCTGTCCGGGAGAGCACGGCTGGCACAAACCACTTCGGGAAGCTTCCGTGAAATGGTGTAAACAATGGCTGATGAATGATCCAAATCCCGTTATTGAGCCCGAGGATATTGGTTTTTTGGGAGAAAAGAGCGAGGTAATGGTTTGTCCAACAGGTCAGGTGATGACCTCTTTCCCAGGTGAACTATCGGTGATTGACCTGAACCGCGAGAAACTGAAAAAATGCGATCTGAGTCGCATGAAATTTCAACAATCACACGCTTCGGCTGATATATTATCGAAGATTAAAGAGCTTATCGGATTCAAAAATCCTGGCCAATGCAGGGTTGAAGAGGTTAGCTCATTTCAGGAAAATGGGTGTCAGATCAAAAAGCTCCTGATTGTCCGCGATGAATGTTTCGGCTTTAAGCTCCCTGCCGTTTTGTATATCCCCGAAGGGAAGGCAAAAAAGAGTCCTGCAACTATCCTGATTAGTCAGGAAGGTAAGAGCGCAGATCAAACAAAAGCCGCGATTCAAAATGAGTTAAAAGCAAACCATATTGTGCTTGCCGTTGATGTATGCAACACGGGTGAACTGGCTGATAAACGCCGAATAGATTCCAATAATTGCGAGTTTTGGATTGCCAAACTACCGCTTTATGAAGGGAAAACATTAATGACCTATCGCGTAGAAGATGTGCTCATAACTGCAAAATATTTGCAAAGATTAAAAATGGTTAGTAATCGGGATATTGGTCTTGTTTCGATTGGCTATACAGGGCCAGCCGCCTTACATGCCGCTGCTCTTGGACAATTTTTTAACCATGTAAAACTAATCGGCAGTCTTGCCTCGTGGCGGAATGTGGCAACTGCCTATCATTCAAAAAATCAGTTGGCAAATGTAGTTCCGGGAGCTTTGAATTATTATGATCTCCCTGATTTGGTGAAGTTATCTTCAAAAACTAACGTGGAAATTGTTTCTCCGGTTGATGCAGAGGGAATACCCATAGACTTAAGTAATCAGTAATCTGTAATGTACGAAATAAAAAATTACTATTTCGTATTCAGAATGTATATAAGTTATTAATTAATAATGTTTTATGCTTTTCGCCCCTCCTTTGGAGGGGTTTGGGGAGGTCGGAAAAGCCAAAACGAAAAAAATTATAACGGTTATATTGTTCAGACTGTTTTTAATCAATTTGTTACAAATTATGAAAATTTAATGAAGTATCTTCTTATCTTGCTATTAACAGTATTATTTGGCTTCGGCTTCGCTCAGGACCATCAGAGTTTAGCCCCGACACCCCCAATGGGTTGGAATAGCTGGAACCTGGTAGAGAAGGAGGTCGATGAACAGATTTTGAAAGAGATGGCCGATGCCTTGGTCAGGATAGGGATGAAAGATGCTGGCTATCAGTATATTCTAGTAGATGATTACTGGGTTGGCGGACGTGACAGCCAAAACAAGTTATTTCCAGATCCGAAACGGTTTCCAAACGGGATGAAAGTTGTTGCAGATTATATCCACTCAAAAGGACTGAAGCTTGGACTGTATTCCGATGCCGGACCATTAACCTGTGCCGGATTTACAGGAAGTTTTGGCTTTGAAACCATCGATGCCCGAACTTTTGCCGAATGGGGAATCGATTACCTTAAATATGATTATTGCAATGCCCCCGAAGATGTGGAAACGGCGTTTATACGGTATAAAAAAATGGGCGATGCATTAAAAGCTACCGGCAGGCCCATTGTATTTGCGATATGTGAGTGGGGGCACCGGAAACCCTGGTTGTGGGCAAAAGCTGCTGGTGGACATTTGTGGCGTACAGGTGGTGATTCACGCGATGTGTGGCAATCGAATAACCAAACTTACACGGGAATCATGGAGATTTTTGATGCCCAGGAAGGATTGGAACAGTACGCAGGCCCTACTAATGGATGGAACGATCCCGATTTGCTGATGGTTGGTCTTTATGGACAAGGGAAGTCCTCTACCTTAAACGGTCGCTACAAAGGGTGTACGACCATTGAGTACCGGAGCCATTTTGCTTTGTGGTGTATGCTTGCCGCACCACTGATTGTAAATCTCGATATTCGAAGGATGGACACTGAAACTTCCCGATTATTGCTGAACCAAGAATTAATTGCTATCGATCAGGATAAACACGGTAAACAAGGGTATACACTTTTCAGACAAGGTAACCTGCAGATATTGAAAAAAGAACTCGAAGGTGATGACGTCGCGATCTGTATCTTTAACCGTTCTTCAGAAGTTGTTCCGTTTGATTTTAAGGTTCAGAAAGATCTGAAAGTCTGGTTTCCGCTTAAAATCAAGGATATCTCAAATCATAAGGAGTGGGAGAATGTAAAGAGAGTATATGGCGAACTTAAACCTCATGAATGCGTGGTTTACCGCCTCCATAAATTGGAGCAAAAAAACTAACTTGTAATAAGAAATGAAACGATTATTCTCCTGTATCATAGCTCTGTTTTTGTTGACTTATCCTGGTTATTCTCAAATCCGGATAAAGTCGGCTAAACTCCCGGATGTATTTTACCTTTCTGAATTTGGTGCCATATCCGATGCGAACATTGAGAAAAGCAGCACCTCCTTTGGGACGGATAATACTGCAGTTATCCAGCTGGTGTTGGACAAGGCTAAGTTTAACCCGATTATTGTTTATTGGGATGGAAGATATTCTGTAACAGGTCTAAAGGTATATTCCAACACCAAAATCATCGCATTCGAAGGGTGTGGCGCAATCCTCAGAAACCATTCAGATCAATGTCTTTTAAGTAATGCAAACTGGTTTGCTTCTAATATCGATTGTAATATTTCCATCCAGGGTGGCATATGGAACGGTAATGGATTCAATGATGCATTAACTCCTGCCCAAACACATGATAATGGGAAAGAGGGTTGGATATGTGCTTTCCGCTTTTATGGCGTCAAAAATTTAACCATAAAAGATGCTATTATATACAAGCCCCGGACATTCTCATTATCAGCTCAGAATGTTGAAAACGTCTTTATTCAGAATGTTAAAATAGATGTTGGCGGGAATGCCCCGATCAATTGTGACGGATTAAATTTTGTCGGGCCAGCTAAAAACATTACAATCCGGGACTGCAATATTCTGGCGAAGGACGATCATATCGCATTTAATGCTGATATTCCCCTTGAACTGAAATGGGATAGCCTGAATACTAATCTTTACAAATATTTTTATGGTGACATCACCAATATCACTGTGGATAATGTACGATTCGAGGGTGGATTGTTTGGAATACGACTTTTAAGCTGTAAAAGTCGCATCGATAATGTCACAATCAGAAATATTCAGGGAACAACCAGGGAATACTGGTTAGTGATAGACAATTACTGGCAAAACGCATTCCCGATCAATAATCCGGGGAATGGAAATATTGGCACAGTTTTGCTTGAAAATGTTCATGTTGAATCTGAGGGGAAATCGGTTCCGTATGTCAATCATACCTATGCAAATATTCAGGCAAATGCTGAATGCATTATATTCAAAAATATAACCCGGAATAGGTTTGCAGAGGATAGTTTTCCTTCAATGTTGATATCCGGAAAGGACAGAACCATCAAAAAGTTGATTATTGAAGGATACAATGCTGCTGAAAATACCCAAACAACGCCAAAATCAACCAATCATATCGAAATCAACGGGGCTAAAATAAATTATCTCTCAGTTAGTAATAGTACTGTTATAAGGGATTATCCGTCAAATAACTCCCCCTTGATTTGTGTAACAAACGGTGGTTCGGTGGATTACCTCCAAATGGACCAAATCTTTTGTAAGGGAATTAATAATGTGGTGGATGACCGGGGTACAATATCCCATATTTCGGCTTCCAATATGATTCATACAGAGGCAGCAACAGGTGAAGGAACATTTAAAGCTGCCGGACAAATAACCATACCTGATCTGGTTTTAACAAATTATACAGGAGAAAAACCAGCCAGCGGAGCGGGAGACTTTATACAAATAAGAGGGGACAGTTTTACAGGAAGAGTAGTTCTTAATCATTCAGAGAGTTCCAAAAAGAAAAAAACAGTGCTTATCCTGGGAAATAGCTTAGTCCGTCATTCCCCCAGCCCAGGGATTGGCTGGTATGGCGACTGGGGAATGGCCGCTTCTGTAAAAGACAGTGACCTGGTTCATCTCCTGATCAGGGACATTCACAAAGTTGATCCTTCAGCGGTCATTAATTTCAAAAATATTGCCGAATTCGAACGGGATTTTGATACCTATCCTTTATCAAATCTCGATTCCCTGAAAAATCCGGATGTGCTGATCATGAAAATATCGGAGAATGTGAATGATAAAAAAGCAACTAAAGATAATTTTATTTTATGGTACGATAAGCTTGTCAGATATTTAGCCCCGAAAGACCAAACCTTAAAGGTAATTGCCGATGGTTTTTGGGCTAAAGAGAGCGTTAACACCTTAATTGAGAAATATGCGATTCAAAAGGGATATCCTTTTATTCCATTAGCAGAGTTGTCAAAGGATTCAACGAATATGGCATTTGGCAGGTTTACACATAAAGGTGTCGCTGCTCATCCTTCAGACAAAGGGATGCGGATGATAGAACAACGAATCTGGGATTCGATTAAGCAATTCTTTGACAAAAAGTAAACTATCAAATGTAATAATCCATCATTTAATACCTTCAATTAAATAAATGAAAATAAGAGCATTAATTATTTTACTGGTTCTGGGGATTTCCCCGGTTACATTTTCTCAGACAAAATCATCCCAGGCGAATCAGCAGGAACTGGCTTTCCCGGGTGATATTGCCCGAAATTTGTTCGGAACAACAAGGGCAAAAGGGACAATTATTCAAATTGAGCAGGAGTGGGAACATTTCAGACCTGGTAAGTCGTTTGTGAATCAGCAGATTTGTATCGGAAAGAATAAATATGAACATGGAATTGGCACTCACGCCAGAAGCTCTTTGCTGGTCCAGTTGCCCAAACCTGCAACCCGGTTTTCTGCTGAGATCGGACTTGACAATAACGATCTGACCCGAAAGAATGCACAATCGAAAATTGTTTTCAGTGTTGAATCAAAAGGAAAGGTGATCTGGGAATCATCCCCTTTAGCATTGGGTGATCAGCCTTTAAAAGTTGATATTCCGATGAACGGAGTAACCGAGTTCTATTTGAAAGTGAGGAATTCAGAGGGAAGCGTCCGGTATTGCCATTCCGACTGGGCCAATGCAGCTGTTAGTTATGGAAAGGAGGAAAGAGCATGGCTGGATGAATTTGAAAGCAAAGATCTGTTTATCAATCAACTCCCTTTGTCATTTGTACTTGACGGACAATCCTCGCGTGATTTCTTAATTAATTGGAGTTTTAGTTCTTCCGATAGCATCTTATCTGATCGCATAATTCATAAAATCAAATGGTTAAAGCCTGATGGGAATTTTGAGGTAAACGCTCTTCTGACAGAATTTAATCACCATCCCGCTGTCGAATGGAAACTCTGGTTTAAAAATACAGGTAAAACCAATAGCCCTGTTCTTGAAAATGTGTTACCTCTGGATCTTACCGTTAATGAAGTGTCAAAATTTTATACAGACAAATCAGCAACCCCGGCGGTACTTCATTGCAACAAGGGAAGCGACAACTCAAGATACGATTTTATGCCCATCACCGAAACTGTGGATTTGAACAAAGAGGTCCATCTGATTTCAAGTCCGGGGCTTGGTCGGTCAAGTATGACCTATCTTCCTTTCTGGAACTTCGAATTTCATGGGATCGGACTTGTTACTGCAATCGGATGGTCGGGTGATTGGAAAGCTGATTTTTCCTACCCTTCAAGATATAAAACTGTGATGAAGGCAGGAATGGCCAATCTGAAACTTTATCTTAAACCGGGAGAAGAAATTAGTACTCCTTCAATTTGCCTCCTTTACTGGGAAGGGAATGATCCGGTAAAGGGGAATAATCTGTTCAGAAGATATATGCGCGATGTGGTCTCACCCAAATGGGATGGCAAAGAACCGGTTTCCCTGGCAATGAGTGGCGGATCTTCAGCGCTGGAAACTGTAAGCGAGAAAAACCAGGTGGATTATATTCGAAAGATTGCCGGAACAGGTGCCAATATTTACTGGCTCGATGCCGGTTGGTATGCAGGACCTGAAGGTGGTAAATGGTCAGAAGGGCGTGGCAACTGGTTTCCCGACCCGGCGAAATTCCCCAATGGGATGAAAGTTCTGGGTGATGAAGCCCATAATAACGGCTTGAAATTCCTCCTTTGGTTTGATCCTGAATGTGTAAATCCCAATACTAAAATTGCAAAAGAACATCCCAAATGGGTCATCCGAAAGAATGATCAGGAATCTGGTCTTTTCAATCTTGGAAATCCTGACGCCCTTAAATATATGACTGATCTGATAGCCAAAAGTCTGAACAATTGGGGTGTGGATGTCTATCGCAATGACTTTAATATGGATCCGGGACCCAGATGGAGGCTTGCAGAGGAACCCGGTCGAACAGGAATGACCGAGATCAGGTATGTCGAAGGGTTGTACAAATTCTGGGATGAACTGCTGCGACGAAAACCTGGCCTTTTGATTGATAATTGCGCATCGGGGGGACGCCGCATCGATTACGAAACCTGTAAACGTTCTGTCCCGCTCTGGCGTTCAGATTACAACTGCGAAGTGTATCCCGATGTTTATGAGGCAACGCAGAATCAAACCTTCGGATTGGGATCGTACCTTCCTTACAGTTCGGTAGGACAGGGGATGACCTTTAATAAATACAAGGACAGGAGTCTTACCTCCTGTTCGACTGTTCTCTCAATTGGGGCGCCAAAGGCTGACGAGTTGGCCGATGTTCCTTTCGATAAAGTAAAACAGGTATGGGATAATATCAAATCATACAATTATCTGATGAAGTATGACTTCTATCCCCTTACCGATTTTAGTCTGAAAGACAATGCATTGATGGTTTTTCAATACGATTGTCCGGAGAAAGGCGAAGGCTGTGTTATTTGCTTCAGAAGAGCAAATTCACCCTTCCCGGAGGTTGAACTGTTTTTAAAAGGGATTGACCCCGAAGCAGGCTATAAGATAATTGATATTGATTCCGGGATTGAAACAAAAGTTAAAGGAAAACAATTAGAAAAGTTTTCAGTACGAATCGATCCACTTGAATCAAAAGTGATCAAATATATTAAATTTGATTATCGAAACTAACGTATTCACATGAAAAGACTATTAATAGTAAGGATCAACTTGTTCGTCGCAATATTATTTGCTTTGGGAATCAATATTTCGTATTCCCAAACGAGAATTGAAGGGTTGTGGTATATGGACAAAAAGCCTGTCTCGGTTGCGATAAAAGAGGGAAAGATCGTAAGTATCGAAAGGATCGGGAAACTTTCTGATGAGCGACATCCGGTTTATATTGCCCCGGGTTTGATTGATAATCAGGTGAACGGTTTCGCCGGTGTCTCATTTAATTACACTGAAGGTGAATTAGATAAGGAGGGGATACGAAAAATAACCCGTGAGTTGTGGAAAAAGGGGGTGACCACCTATTTCCCAACCCTCACTTCCAACAGTGGTAAAGTGATGATTCAAATCCTGACAATGTTGGCAAGTGAGAAAAATGATGAAGCCTTGCACGGGTCTGTTCCGGGTTATCACCTCGAGGGCCCGTACCTCTCACCTGAAGATGGTTACCGGGGTGCACATCCTTTGAAGTTTGTGCGTAACCCCGATTGGAACGAGTTTTTGGAATTTTATAAAGCGTCGGATAAAGGTGTACTGACCATTACCCTGGCCCCTGAATTGCCAGGGGCGATGGAGATGATCCGCAAATGTACAGCCATGGGTATCGTGGTCGCAATCGGTCATCACAACGCTTCAAAAGCGGTTATTGACCAGGCAGTGATGAATGGCGCCAGGATATCGACCCATCTGGGAAATGGTTGTGCGAACATGATTAACCGGCACGATAATCCGCTGTGGCCGCAACTTGCCAATAATCAGTTGAATGCCAGCCTTATCTGTGATGGTTTTCATCTGCGCGA
This sequence comes from Prolixibacteraceae bacterium, assembly GCA_963675995.2. GTDB lineage: Bacteria > Bacteroidota > Bacteroidia > Bacteroidales > Prolixibacteraceae > JAAFHB01. The sequence goes on from CAXXIY010000002.1 coordinate 560,049, forward strand.
TGAAGAAATTGCTGTGTTTTATAAAGCGAAAGGGATAGCGAATACGATTATCACATCAGATGTAACCCGTTTTGCAACTCTACCTCCGGGGGTCTACAAAAACGAAGATGGTGAAACAGTCGAACTAACCAAAGAGGGGATGCTGCGATACCCGGCTCAGAATGTGCTGTTTGGTTCAGTACTCCCAGTTTCCAGAGGCGTTGTCCATATGATGGAGGTCACGGGATGCACACTGGCAGATGCTATCCGTATGGCCAGCACAAATCCAGCCGCTTTGTACGGATTAAACGATCGTGGATCCCTCAGGCCCGGGAAACGCGCTGACCTGATCCTCTTTGAAGTGGGTGACACGGAACTGGTGATCAAAAAGACTTATGTGGAAGGGAACTTGGTATACGAGGCTCCCCAATAGACTATTAGACTTTAGCCGAATAGTCTTTTCAAAAAAATAAATAATTATTTCAAACAGATCAAATGACTAACGTAACAGAAAAAATTGGCACTTACCGTTACCGGATTCTTGCCCTGGTGTTTATGGCAACCACCATCAACTATTTCGATCGTAGCATTGTCGGGGTGATGGCTCCAACTTTGCAGAAGCTTTTTGAATGGACAAACAAAGATTACGCAGCAATCATGGTTTCGTTTAAGATCGCCTATGGTATCGGACTCCTTTTCATGGGTGGTGTAATCGACAGACTCGGTACTAAAACCGGATATACGATTTCAATCGTAATCTGGAGCATCTTTGGGATGTTACATGCCGCAATTCGTCCGGCTTTTAGTCTGATCGGGTTTGTTGCAGCCCGTTTTGGACTCGGTATTGGAGAGTCGGGAAATTTTCCTGCCGCCATTAAGACGGTGGCCGAGTGGTTCCCCAAAAAAGACAGGGCTTTTGCTACCGGTATTTTTGATGCCTCAACCAGTGTCGGGGCTATATTGGCACCTTTCATCGTAGGAGCTATCGTTTCAGTGGAGGGCGATAACTGGCAGATACCGTTTTTAATTACTGGATTGCTCAGTTCTCTTTGGGTGTATCTGTGGCTTAAAACCTATCAAATGCCGGAAGACCATCCTAAATTGTCAAAAAGTGAGCTGGAATATATCAACAGCGATTCAACAGAAGAGACGCTCGAAAAAATCCCATGGTTAAAACTGCTGCCCAAAAGGGAAACCTGGGCCTTCTCCTTAACAACAATAACTGATGGAGTCTGGTGGTTTTATCTTTTTTGGGGTGCAAAATTTCTGGCCGAACAGTTTGGGGTAGATATCAAAAATATAGGACTTCCTTTCCTGATCATTTTTATCATGGCCGATGCCGGTAGCCTTCTCGGTGGACTAGCCTCGGGAGCATTAATCAAAAAAGGATGGTCAATCAATAAAGCTCGTAAAATCACCATGCTCGTTTGTGCGGTGATCATTTTCCCGGTCTCGTTCGTTCCGGTAATTGCGAGTAAATGGGTGGCCGTCTTTTTAATAGGACTCGCTGCTGCTGGTCATCAGTCCTGGTCGATTAATGGTTACACGCTGGTTCCGGATGTATTCCCCAAAAAAGCGGTTGCTTCGGTGATCGGAATTGGAAAAATGATTGGGGTTGTTGTTGCAATAGTTGCAGATATCGCTTTGGGTGCAGTTTTGGATACCGCCGGTAATTCCGGCTATTTCTGGGCCTTTGTGATTGCCGGATTATCCTACCTTACGATTCTTGGATTTGTCCATATGCTGATGCCAAGGATGACACCTCTGGATGATAATCTGAACTATGTAAAAAATTAAAATGTAACAATTCTTTAAAACAATTTTCATCGTAAAATCAATATTTTAACGCAACTTTAAAAATTATTTTATTCAATATTTTTTGATATGGCTAAGTATAGTTTAGAACCTGTTGAAGTGCCAAGAGTAAGCACAAAATACAGAAAGATTAAAACGAAATTGCCTGTACCTGAATCATTGAGCATCTTCAGATTTTTAGCAGAATCAGAACCTGAATCAATGATGGGACAGCCACCTGTTGTATGGGACAAAGCTTCAGGATTTCAGATTTATGACAAATGGGGGAATAAATGGCTGGATTGGTCTTCTGGAGTTCTGATCACCAATGCGGGGCATGCCCGGAAGAAAATTGTTAAAGGACTTCGCAAATTGTTAGACCGGAAGCTTATTTCCACCTACGTTTTTGTGCATGAAAAGCGGGCAGAACTGACAAAGATGCTTCAGGAACTTGCGCCAGAACCATCGAACAACCTTGTTTTTCTTCTTAGTACGGGTAGTGAAGCTACTGAGAATTGTATCAAACTTGCCAAGACTTACGCCATTCAAAAATATGGCCCTCAAAAAAAATATTTTGTTTCGTTCAATAATGCTTTTCATGGCCGTACACTCGGGGCGCAGCTTGCAGGTGGAATGGCAAAATTAAAAACGTGGATTGTCGATGAAGGACAAACATTTGTTCAGGTTCCATTCCCTGATGGTTTTAAAAATGAAGACACCTCGTTTGATCTGTTTCTGAACACGCTTCAGGAAAAGGGGATCAAACCTGAAGATATTGCAGGAATTATGACCGAATCGTACCAGGGAGTTGGTCCCGATTTTCTGCCTGTGGAATATGCGCAGAAAATGGAGGCATTTTGCCGTAAGTACGATATTGTAAGCATTTATGATGAAGTTCAATCTGGATTTGGGAGAACAGGTAAAATGTTCATGTTTGAACATTATGGAGTTACACCCGATTTGATTGCATGCGGGAAGGGAATATCCTCCTCGTTGCCCATTTCCGCTGTAATTGGAAGAAAAGATATTATGAGCCTGTACCCTCCGGGATCAATGACCTCGACCCACTCGGGTAGTCCATTACCAGTGGTTGCGGCTGTTGAAAGTCTCAAAATTATCCAAAAAGAAAAACTGGTTGAGAATGCCAGAATCCTTGGTGAAATATTAATTCCGGAATTAAACAGGATTCAAAAAAAATATCCTGATGTGTTAGGTTGTATGCATGGCGAAGGTTTGGTTGCCGGTATTCAGGTTGTCAAAAAAGGGACGAAGATTCCTGATTCGGAAATGGCTGTAAAAATCAATGAGAAATGTTTTCATAAGGGTCTTCTAATGTTCGCACCTGTAGGCATTGCTGGTGAATGTTTAAAGATTGCCCCCCCCTTAAATACAACAGAGGAAGCATTAAGAGAGGGTATTATGGTGTTTGAAGAGGCCTGTGACGAAATTTTGGGACAAAAATAAAAATGAAGATATGCAAACAAAAGGTGCTATTGATGTTGTAATCGTTGGAGGAGGGATGATCACCTATGATTTACTACTCCCTTCCGTTTACCATCTGCAAAGAACTGGCTTCGTGAATAACATCAAAGTTTGTGCACTCGATTCTGCACCGTTAAAGGCGTTGAAAAATAGTGAGGAGATGTTGGAGGCCTTCCCTGGCCAGGATTTTGAAGCTTTCCCTTCCCTGACAGAACCCGAAACAAATAAATATCCGGAGCTGTACAAGGAGGTTATTGCAAATATGAGACCCAGGCAAATGGTGATTGTTGCAATGCCCGATCAGTTCCACTACCAGGTGGTGATGGAGGCCTTGAAGAATAATCAGCATATTCTTTGCGTCAAACCTCTCGTACTGAAATACGAACAGGCACTAGAGATAGAGAAAATTGCCTTTGCGAAAGGTTTGTTCGTCGGTATTGAGTATCATAAACGATTTGACCGACGATCATTAATTGCCAAACGCAGTTATTCGCTGAATCATTTCGGTGAATTTGTGATGGGGGAGGCTAAACTGATCGAACCCTATTTCTACCGTTCATCCAATTTCCAGAACTGGTTTACCTGTGATAAGACTGATCCTTTTGTTTATATTGGTTGTCATTATGTCGATCTGGTTTACTTTATTACCGGATTAAAGCCGGTTGAAGTCTCTGTCTCGGGGATCAAGGGGAAATTTCCGAATGGGAATGAAGGATATCTTTGGGCCAATGGGAGGATCAGGTTTGAAAATAATGCCCTTCTGTCGGTGATTGATGGTTTGGGTTATCCCGACGAGGCGGCAGGCAGCAATGATCAAAGTCTGCAGATGTTCTTTGAAGGGGACGGCAAAACCGGAATGGTGAAGCATGACGATCAGTTCAGAGGGGTCGAACATTCCTATTTGAACGGAATTGGATGTGCCGGATCTCATTTTAATTATGTTAGTCCCGATTTCTATAAGCTTGTTCCATGGGAGAAAAACGGATTTAAACCTATCGGATATGGTTTTGATTCTGTTTCAGCTTCTGTTACTATGGCGTATAATATTGAGAATGAGGTATGCAATCTCTCAGATGCCGATTCATTAGCCCAAAGGCAGCTTATAATCAGGGAAGTTGATGCCAAAGGGATCATTGCAACACCGGGTAACAGCTATATCAATGAGTTAGTGGTTGAGGCAGCACGAATCTCAATACTCAATGATGGAGATACTGTCACAATAGAATACGGAGATTCACCTTGTGTAAAACTTCGTTCAAAAAGTAATTAGGGGGTTTCCTGACCTCTCATAAGTAGATTTGTATACCAGGGCACGAATAGTTAAAATGATTTGTGCCCTGGAAACCATATAAGTGTTTTTTTCCTTGCGCCGGGGAGTTAAAGCTTAATAGGTTCCACATGCTTTTATTTTAATTTCCCTGCCTAAGTGTTTATCCGCTTATAGTTGTTTTATTACGTGGAAGGCAGAGAAATCCTTTTCTATCCTAATTAACGGCTAAACCTGAAATCTGCAATTTAATTCATGTCTGAGCCGCGATGGATTTCGCCAAAGTCTGTATCTCTGAGGGAAGACTTAGAAGCTTGAAAATTAAATAACTGAATATCATAATTATGAGAATAAATTGTAAGTTCATCATCACAAGCGCTATTTTCCTGATAATTGGGTGGTCTGCCAGGTCACAAAATTACAATACAAAATCAACTGCGACCGGAACAAAATCAAAGATTGAGGAGTCAGCAGACAATAAAACTCCGGTTAAAAAAGGGGTTCAGAATGTGATTATTGTTTACAAGACCCATTTCGATATTGGTTATTCAGAGACTGTTCAGCAGGTGGTTCACGATTACCGCACCTCCATGTGCGACAAGGTGCTTGATGCGATTGATAAAAACAAGAAACAGCCAAAGGATAAACAATTCGTCTGGACGATTTCGGGATGGCCGATGAAGCAAATCCTTTGGGAAGGACAATCACCTGAGCGTAAGAAGAAAATTGAACAAGCCATCCGCGACGGAAATCTCGCCATTCATGCATTCCCTTTTACGATGCATACAGAAACTTCAGACCCTGAAGACCTGGTTCGCGGATTGAACATCTCTGCCAAACTGCTTCGGAATTATGGACAACCCCTTTCGATCAGCGCTAAGATGAGCGATGTGCCGGGAGAATCATGGATTATTCCGACACTCTTTACCCATGCCGGAATCAAGTTTTACCACATGGGTGGGCCGGTTGTGAATAAGGAGCTTGGACTTCCTCCGTTTTTCTGGTGGGAAGGACCCGACGGATCGAGGTTACTCACTCTTTACAATAACGGGTATGGTTCTGACCCACTGCCACCTGAAAACTGGCCCTTTAAATCTTGGGTTTACATAAATATGACAGGTGATAACCAGGGACCGCCAAATCCGGAGACTGTTGCAAAAGATATTGAATGGTATACCAAACGTGGTATTCATGCCCGGGTTGGGAAAATGGATGACTTTGCCAATATGGTGCTGAAAGAGGATTTGAGTAAGTTGCCGGTGATTCGTACCGATATCGGGGATGTTTGGATCCATGGTGCAATGAGTATGCCTGAAGCCAGTAAACTGGCACAAAATATCAGACCTTCGATTGCCGGAATGGCGGAGTTGTCAACCCTGGAAACGATCTGGGGGATTTATCGCCCCGATCAGCATAAGATAATTGCTGATGCATATGAGCAGAGTCTGCTTTACAGTGAACATACCTGGGGGCTTGCCAATCAACACTATGTGCAGGTTCCTTACGGGAAAGCATGGCAGGACCTTTGGGAGAAAGGGCTACCACCTCAATTTAAACTAATGGAAGATTCCTGGAAAGATCATGCCAACTATATCACCAGTGTTGAAAAGTTAGTTGCTGGACCTTATCAGGATGCTGTGGCTTCATTAGCTGACAACATTAAGATTGACGGAAACCGGATCGTCGTTTATAACCCGCTTCCCTGGAAACGGGATGGTTCCATTAGTCTCGATACCCGGCTGATCTTCGGTGATGGTTTTGTATCCTTAAAACCGGCAGACGGTGGTCCGGCTATTCCGGTATCCCGGGAATACCCCTCCATTGAAGATAAAGCTCCGATGTCAAGGTTTATTGCCAAAGATATCCCTGCATTGGGTTATCGTACCTATATCGCTTCGAAAGAATTTGTTGAGGTTCATGGAATGATAGCAGATTCGAATGCCGGCGTTATCGAGAGCTCGTTTTTTAAGGCCACTATTGATGCTAAACGAGGTAGGATTGCCAGTTTAATTGACAAACGGAGTGGTAGAGAGATGGTGGATGAAAATGCCCCCCAGGGATTTGGCCAGTATTTTTACGAAAGATTTGGATACAAGGATATTTTTGACTGGATTGGCAAATCACTCTATCCCCAATATGGAGCCCATAAATTAATCTTTTCTGCTTATGACATGCCAAAGGATGGTATTTATAGTTCAGCTCTTCCGGAAAACATGAATCTTACGTTAGAAAAATCTGCCATCGATGTCAAGGCGATAATGACAGGAACAATACCCGGCCCGGGGCAACCGCAGAAGATCTCAATTACTCTGGTCCTATCCGGGACAAATCCGACTGCCGATTTTGAGGTAAGCTGGCAGAAGCAACCAGACTCCTGGCCTGAAGCAGCGTGGATTTGCCTGCCGTTCAAATGTGAAAATCCAGCCTACCGTCTTGGTCGAATGGGTGCAGATGTAGATCCGGTTAAAGATATGATCACCGACAATGCCAACTATCACATGTGGTGGGTGAACACAGGAGTAGCTGTTTACAATAAAACTACAGGAAACGGATATGGTATCTGTTCACCCGATGCCCCTGTTGTAAGTGTCGGAGAACCTGGCGAATATAAGTTCGATAAACGCTATGAACCCGTTAATCCATATGTTTATATTAATCTCTATAACAACCATTGGCGCACTAACTTTGCGGCCTGGATCGGGAACGGTCAGCGTATGAGCGCCCGTGTCCGTGTCTGGTCTTTTGAAAAGTTTGCTTCTGAAAGTTCACTTTATACCCCTGGGATGGAAACACGGGTCCCGCTTCAGGTGGCCTGTTCAAAAGTGAGAAACGGCAAATTACCCGTTTTTCAACAGGGGATCTCACTTTCCCGTAAGGGGGTGTCTGTGACTGCCTTCGGACCTAATCCTGATGGGGCGGGTACAGTCATCCGCTTCTGGGAACAAGGAGGAACATCAGGCAAACTGGAAGTTACCATGCCGCACGGATCGAAATTTGTCAATGCATTACCCGTAAATCTGCGAGGTGAAAAATGTGGGGAACCGATTAGAATAACAAACGGGAGGCTGGTTTTTGATTTACAAGCTTATGCACCTGTTAGTTATGTTTTGAATTAATCAGACATATTGTTAGTCAGATAAAAGTGTTTTTAAGATGAGAAAAAGATTCATTGTTTTTTAACCGTTCAAAGGCACTGTTTTATTCATGTTTTTATTGGCAATCGGTTATTACTGCGCTTGTCCGTTTTCGCAAAAGTGAATGGGTTCGTAATCAGGGCTTGAGGCTAGTCAAAACAATAGATCGTCTATTTCATTTAAGCTGGCGGGGAGATGAAGCCATTGCATGTAACCCAGAGGTGGATATTTACTCAACAAGTCATTTATAATCGTTAAAATGCTGTAATATTTATGATGAAAAAATTTGTGATTTTAATTGTAATGTTTTCGATCGTACAGGATGGTTTCTGCCAACCCACACTTCCAACCCAATATGTCAATCCGATTATAGGTGCAAGTACAAGCGCCGCTAAGGCGGGAGACTCTTCCGGTTTAGGAAAAACATTCCCGGGTGCAGCAACACCTTTCGGGCTGGTGCAGATAAGCCCGAATACAATTACGGGTGGAGATAATGGATCAGGGTATAGTTATGAGCACACGACCATTGAAGGTTTTGCATTTACCCAAATGAGCGGAGTCGGCTGGTACGGCGATCTGGGCAACTTTCTGGTGATGCCCACCACGGGCCAACTGAAAACCTCATCCGGGCGGGCTGATCACCCCGAAGAGGGATATCGCTCGCGATATTCAAAAGATGATGAAGTCGCTAAAGCGGGATATTATGCGGCCACATTAACTGATTATCATATCCGGGCAGAGGCAACTGCAGCGCCCCACAGTGGTATGCTTTGTTTTACTTTCCCTGAAAATGATCAGTCACGTATCCAGATCGATCTGGCCCGCAGGGTAGGAGGAACATCCATTGAGCAGTATATAAAAGTTTTGGATGATCATACAATTCAGGGTTGGATGAGATGTACACCGGAAGGTGGGGGTTGGGGAAACGGAGATGGTAAACCTAACTACACCGTCTATTTTTATGCACAAATTAGCAAACCCATCGTTGATTTTGGAGTCTGGAGTGTCGTAATTCCTGATGAATGGGGGAGGAAAAGAGAGGATGTTACAAGTGACCGATACCGTGAACTGGTCGCTAAAGCAACTATTGAGAAGGGTTGTAAAGAAAAGCAGGGAAAACATTTAGGTTTTTATTCTGAGTTCAAAACAAAAAAAAGTGAGAAGGTTTACCTCAAAGCCGGGATCTCATTTGTAAGTATGGAAGGTGCACGTAATAACCTTGAAACAGAAATTAAGGATTTTAACTTCGAAAATGTAAAGGCAAACGCACTACGATTATGGAACAAAGCGCTTGATCGGGTGAAAATTGAAGGCGGAACCAGTGATCAAAAAACTATCTTTTATACTGCGCTGTACCATACAATGATTGATCCGCGCAGTTTTACCGATGTTGATGGAAGCTACCCCGGCGGTGACGGCAAGATTCATAAAACAGATAAGTTCGTTAAACGAACCATTTTCTCAGGATGGGATGTTTTTCGGAGCCAGTTTCCTTTACAGGATATTGTCAATCCTGAAGTTGTAAATGACATGATCAATTCTTTGGTCGAACTGGCCGACGAAAGTGGTAATAAATATTTGGAACGGTGGGAATTCCTGAATGCCTACAGCGGCTGTATGATTGGTAATCCAGCTGTTTCAGTGATGGTTGATGCCTATAATAAAGGAATTCGAAAGTTTAACATCGAAAAAGGTTATCAATATGCAAAAAACAGCTGTGAAAAGGATGGTAACCTCGATCGAGGCCACTCAAGATATATTTCGATTACCCTGGAAAATGCCTATTCTGAGTGGTGTTTGTCTGTTTTTGCCGATAGTCTGGGGAAAAAAGAGGATGCAGCCCGCTATTTTAAACGTTCGAAAAGTTACAAGAATGTATTTGATCCTGAAGTAAAATGGTTTAGACCACGAAATCTGGATGGCAAATGGTGGGATTGGCCCAAAGAGGGGCGTCTGAAAATGGACTATGGGTGCACTGAAAGTAATTCGTATCAACAGGGATGGTTTGTTCCACACGATATTCCCGGAATGGTCGAGTTAATGGGAGGTCGCGAAAAGGCTCTGTCGGATTTGACCGATTTTTTCACAAAAACTCCTGAGAATATGATGTGGAATAACTATTATAATCATTCTAACGAACCCGTGCATCATATCCCATTTATATTTAACCGGTTGGGGGCACCGTGGCTGACTCAGTACTGGACCCGGCAAATTTGTAAAAGGGCTTACCATAATTCGGTTGAAGGGCTCGTCGGAAATGAGGATGTGGGACAAATGTCGGCCTGGTATGTGCTGGCTGCCAGTGGAATCCATCCGGTTTGTCCAGGCGATCCACAATACGAAATCACAAGTCCTGTGTTCAATAAAATAACCTATACGCTGGATTCCAGCTATGCCAGGGGCAAAACCTTTTCGATTGAGACACATAATAATACTCCGGAGAATATCTACATCCAAAGTGCAAAGCTCAACGGCCATCCTTACAACAATTGTTACGTGGATTTTAAAGCTATTTCAGCCGGAGGAAAGCTGGACCTGTTCATGGGGCCGCAACCAAACAAAAATTGGGGAATCAAATAATACACATAATTAACTAATATCAGTATGAAGAGGGTAATCTTTCAGGTAGTTTTATTTTTGAGTTGCAGTTTTGGCTTTGCACAAAACAATACGAATAATCTCTGGTACAAGCAGCCGGCTAAGGCCTGGATTGAGGCTTTACCATTGGGCAACGGACGGCTCGGGGCCATGGTTTTCGGAAATCCTGTAAACGAAATTATCCAGATCAACGAAGAGAGTATCTGGGCGGGATGTAAAATCAACAACAACAATCCGAATGCCTTCAAGCACATGGAAGAGTTACGGAAGGCCTTATTCGAGAGTCAGTATGATAATGCGAAAAAAATAGCAGAGGAGAACTTCGTGGGGATACCGCCTGAAGTTCGCTCTTACCAGCCATTTGGAGAACTGCTGATCAACTACAAGTGGAAATCAGCTCCGGCGGATTACCGGCGCCAGCTGGATCTGACAACGGGAATTGCCTCAACGGTATTCCAGGTTGATGGCAAAAAGTTTGTTCAGAAAGTGTGGATTTCAGCTCCTGATAATTTAATGGTCGTCCAAATCCATTCGGAAAATGGAGGTCTGATCAATTCTTCGTTTCAGCTAAAGCGAGAAAGGGATGTAATGATCAAGGTGTTGCCCTCAGGGATTATAAAAGTTACAGGGCAGATCATCGATGCTGAAAATCCTAAAAAAGGACCTGGAGGAAGTCATATGAAATTCTCAGGTGAATTGCGTTTGAAAGCTGATAATGGAACAATTACAACCACAGATTCGTCTCTTGTTGTCTCCAATGCAAAGCGTATTTCAATCCTGTTTACTGCTGCAACCGATTATAACATTGAAAAACTTGATTTTGACAGGTCGATAAATCCTGAAAATAGCTGCAAAACAATTCTCGATAAGGGAGCTGTTTATGGTCCGAAAATTCTGGAAGAAAGACACCTCAAAGAGTATCAGCCTATATTTGAAAGGGTTAAGCTTAACTTAGGCTCTGACACTTTCAGTAATTTACCTACTGATGTACGGTTGGATCAGGTCAGAAATGGCGGCTCAGATAATGGATTGATGGCTCTCTACTTCCAGTATGGCCGATATTTACTTATGGGATCATCCCGAAAGCCGGGTGTACTGCCAGCCAACCTTCAGGGGATCTGGAGCTACGAAATGGCGGCCCCATGGAATGCCGATTTCCATACCAACATTAACCTTCAGATGAATTACTGGCTGGCCGAGAATTGCAACCTGTCAGATATGAGCGAGCCATTATCTAAATTCATGACCAAGCTCGTGGTACCCGGAACTGCAACAGCAAAAGAGATGTACGGAACGAAAGGGTGGACTATTCATCATCTTACCGACCCTTTTGGCCGGACAGGTGTTGCAGATGGCGTTTGGGGTATTACCCCGATGAACGGACCGTGGATGACTTTCCCGGTTTACGAACACTTCCTTTTTACGAGAGATACGACATTTCTGAGAAAAACTGCCTACCCGCTCCTTAAAGGTTCAGCTGAGTATATTCTGGGCTTTCTGACCAAATCCCCGGAAGGATATCTGGTAACCAATCCTTCCCACTCACCTGAAAATACGTTCATTGACCCTGCCAATAATAAACGGTCGATGCTAACCTATGCATCAACCGCTGATATCGAAATCATTACAGAGCTTTTTAAATATTGTACCGAAGCTGCTTCAATCCTTCGAACAGACAAGGATTTTATAAAGAAACTGCAGGAAACTCAAAAGCAGTTTCCCCCGATAACAATCAATTCAAAAGGTTGTATACAGGAGTGGATACGCGATTTCGATGAAACAGAACCGGGTCACAGGCACATGTCACATCTGCTAGGATTGTATCCGTTATCGCAATTCACTCCCGAAAATCCGGAGCTGTTCAAAGCTGCAGCCGCATCAATCGAAAGACGTTTGTCACAGGGTGGTGGTCATACCGGTTGGAGCAGGGCTTGGATCATCAATTTTTATGCGCGCCTTCAGAATGGCGAAAAAGCTTATGATAACGTTTTGAAAATTCTTGCGAAATCAACAGAACACAACCTGTTTGATACGCATCCCCCCTTCCAGATTGACGGAAATTTTGGCGGATCAGCCGGTATCGCTGAGATGCTTCTTCAATCTCATAATGGGATCATCCGCCTGTTACCCGCCTTGCCAAACGCCTGGTCTGATGGCGAAGTGAAGGGACTTTGTGCCCGTGGAGGATTTGTAGTGAATATGAAATGGGAGCAAGGCAAAATAACCCAGGCTACGGTCTATTCAAAAAAAGGGGGAGAGAGTGAACTCGTATATAATTCTAAACGGCAGAAGATAAAAGTGAAACCAGGTGAGACATTAAGATTAAGTTTCTAAAAATGAGATTATCAAATTGTATTTTGCTAACCCTTAGTTTTCTGACTTTTGTAAACATTGTTACGTATGCCGACATCCGACCTGTTATTCAATCATCCTCCGGTGGATTTAGCATCCGGATTGTGGATGACAATGAGCTGATATTTAATCAGATGGATAACAAGCCTGGTCTGACTGTGGTACAACCGTCACAGACTACCAGTATCCGGTTTAAAGCCAGGACAGAAATCGGAGGTGTGATTACACTGACGCAAGGACTTACTACCGGGCTTCAAATTTCGGATTCTTACCGGACAATAACACCCGGACTTATTGAGCGGACGGTGACCGTAAAAGCCGAATCAGACCAACGTTATTACCTTGATTTTGGCTGGAAATCGATGAAAAATGGTTCTTTCTACTCCTTTTTGGGGGAAGAAAAATCATCCATAAAATATACTCCCAGCTGTCCTGGTAAAGATTTTGGTAATCCTGATGGTTGGCAGACTTTTCCGTTTCTGGGGGTAAAAAGCGGAAATAAGTTATATGGGATATTGGGTGATACTCCGGCAATGTGGGAAAACCGCAGCTTTATGAATTTTGATAAGGAGAGCAATCAGTTATCGTTGTGTAATGGGGATGGTTCAGTGAAACGAACTGTGCTTTTCCCTTTCAATTCAGATGCAACAAGTGTCTATCGTACCACTTTTGATGGTTGGCAACATATTGAACAGGGCGAAAATCAAAGCTTTAAAAGCTGGATTTTTTCTTCGGATGTAAATTCTTTGTACGATATTCAACTGGCTGCTCACCTGGCGTTGGCCAATGCAAAAGGGTTTAATCAATCGGGAATTGAAGCTATTTTGCGAAATACTTCATACCTGTTGTTGCGCCGGAACCTGTTACGACCCGAGAGCGATTATATTTTTATCTCGGGTGTGGGGTATGGCTGGAAACAATGGGTGTCAGATGGATTTTACATGAGCCGTGGTCTCGATGATCCAAAATTTGACAGGGAGGCTCAGGGCGCCATATTTTATGAACGAATTGATTATGAGGATAATGCTCAGTATTATTTAATCTGGTCAGTACTGGTCAAAAGGGCTGGCGGAGATCCTGATATGAGGACCGTGGGACGTGCCTATCGCTTTATCCGCGAGCGTGAAAAAGATGGATTATACATCCCCCCGCGGTTACATCCCGACAAGAAATGTTATAAGACTTATCACGATCAACTTAATTATGAGGATGATGATGCTCCCTCATCGGATCAGGGTTTTCATTGTGGCGCATTGATGGCTGCAAAAGAGTTGGGTTTTCCGGTCACCGATGCTGAAATTGAGAATGCAATCAAAGGTTACCGGAGGATGTTTAACAGAACGGGTGGGTACATGGCCACCAGTCTTCAGCAGCAGGAGAATATCGGTCAGGATGCTTTATATGGCGAGGTACTAACCTATGTGGTATTTGGAAAAAAATTGCTTCCTGATGAAATGGTCAGAACCCATCTTGAGACCACAATGCGTATACAATCACCCTATGGAATGCGGGTTATCTCAAAGGCAAACGGCGATCTGCTTGACGGCCACTCTGGCGTTTATACCAATGGCGGTTCTTGGTTTTTAAACGACGGAGCCAATTACCTCGATGGATTGATTCATGGAATGGACTCCAAATGGGTTGATGGTCAATTGGTTTGGAGAATGGAAAAGGAACTTGCTTTTATGCCCGCTTTTCATGAATCGATCAGCACGGTTACCGGGAAACCTCACGGGCATCACCTCTATTCATGGAATTCAGGGTATTGGTGGCTGCGACGGGAGGTAAGGAAACACCTCGGAATTACCGGCGCTGATCCTGTTGAAGAACAGATGGATAAGAAACTTGGGATTGTGCATCGCAATGGCTACCTTACACTTGATTCTGGCTCTGCTACGCTGCGCCCTGGAAAATTGAATTAAATGATACACCGAGCTTGTCGAAGTGCAATCTTTGCGACATTAAGTTATTCTGGTTATATATCAAAAATTTTAAACTGATTAAGACTCAAATGAAGATAATTCTCCCCTCTCTTTTGCTGATGATAATATCGTTTTCTGTTGTTGCTCAACAGGACCCGGGTAATTATGACGAAGCAAAAATTCCACCATATACATTACCTGATCCTTTGATTTACAATAATGGATCTAAGGTCATCAAGCCAAAGGATTGGGAAAAACGGAGAAAGGAAATTTATCAATTATTCAGTGTAGAGGTCTACGGGGTGATCCCTTCGTGGCATGGCGAGATAAAGAAGACAACTGTTTCCCGAAAAGAAAAAGCATTGGATGGACTTGCCACACGCGAGGAGGTGATGTTGCACATCAAAAACGGAGACAAACAATTGGATGTATTGCTTCTTATTTATTTACCTTACTCATCCAAAAAGGTTCCCGTATTTTTGGGATATAATTTCTATGGAAATCAGACGATCACCAATGAACCCGATATCACCCTCACCCCGGGATGGGTACGGAATAATAATGCATATAAAATTACGGAACACAAGGCAACAGAAGCTTCACGCGGGTTGTTTGTCTCCATGTGGCCTGTAAGAGAGATTATATCAAGAGGTTATGGTGTTGTGACCTTAAATTACGGCGATGTCGATCCTGATGACAGGGATGACTTTAAAAACGGTGTCCACTGTCTATACAATGAAAAACGCGATAGCACCTCCTGGGGTAAAATATCCTCCTGGGCGTGGGGATTATCGCGCGTAATGGACTATCTGGAAACCCATTCCAAAATAGATGCAGGGAAGGTTGCCATCCTGGGCCATTCCAGACTGGGAAAAACAGCCCTTTGGGCAGGTGCATCAGACCAACGATTTGCCCTCGTGATTTCGAATAATTCGGGTCGCATGGGCGCTGCGCTTACCAAACGGATTTTTGGTGAACCGCTCGATTTTATGCACAAAGCAATACCATTTTGGTTTTGTGACAATTTTTCCAAATATACGGGGAAGGAGAGCCTTTTGTCGGTTGATCAGCACGAATTGTTGGCATTGATTGCCCCACGACCGGTTTACGTAGCCAGTGCAGCTGAAGATTTATGGGCTGACCCAAAAGGGGAATTTCTTTCGTGTGTTAACGCTTCAACTGTGTACCAATTTCTAGGAAAAGAAGGATTTCCGGCATCAGCGATGCCGCCGGTCAATCATCCCGTTATGGGTACCATCGGATATCATATCCGTACTGGGAAACATGATGTTACTCCCTATGACTGGCAATGTTATATGGATTTTGCTGATTTTCATTACAAAAGAAAAAGTAAGTGATAATAATTATTTGAAATGATCGGTAAAAACAAAAATAGAGTTAAGGTTGGGGTATTAATTTTCTTTTTAATCTTGATCACTTTTATTGGACAGGGATGGGCAATCGGGCAGGTTGATAAGAATTTGTCCAAAGCTCAAACGATTTTTTATGCTTCTCCTCTAGGACGAGGTGATATTTGTTCAAAAGAACACCCCGGATCTTTGACAAGCGTACGGGATAAGGTTCGAAAGATTACTCCTTCCATGAATTGTGATATCCAAATTAACCTTAAGGGAGGAACCTATCTTATTAATTCGGCTTTTCAACTCGGGCCAGAAGACAGCGGTAAAAATGGTTACTCAGTTGTCTGGCAAGCCTGTCCCGGTGAGGTTCCCGAATTGAGCGGTGGCAAAGTAATTAAAGGCTGGTCTTTATTCGATAAAGGAAAGAACATCTGGAAAACCAATGTTGGGAGCTCGCTTCACTTTCGGCAACTTTATGTGAACGGCGTAAGGGCGGTCAGAGCCAGAATTCCCAATATGGAATGTAATCTGGATAAGGGCCCGTATGCCAGGATCTACTCCTGGAATAATATTCATCCGGTCATATCCGCATCATTAGTAACCAACTTGAAAAATAGCCGGAAGGTTGAGTTTTGTGTGAACCATTACTGGCAGCATTTCAGATACAGGATTGATTCCATCTTCATTAAGGGCGATAGTGCAAAATTGTCCTTCAGACTGCCCGAAGCAGGAATCGAACACTCCTGTATTGACAATAACGCCCCGTTTTTTATTGAAAATGCCTATGAATTGCTTGATAAAGAGGGGGAATGGTTTCTTAATTCTGAAAATGGCAACCTTTTTTATATACCGGTGAAAGGAGAAAATATGTCAAAAGTGCAGATCATTGCTCCTGCCCTGGAAACAGTGATGCGAATTGATGGGTCATCTTCAGAAAAAGTACACCATATTCAATTCCGCGGCATCACCTTTGAACATAGCTCGTGGACAACACCTGATGAAAGGGGATATACCGCTGCTCAGGCTGCAATTGGTATGGATATCCCCGGGATGGTGGAGGTCTCCAATGCAAATCATATCCTTTTTGAAAGAAATATTTTTAAACATGCAGGCGGATTTGGTCTTGTCTTCTCCTCCTATTCAGATCATAATTGCATAACAGGCAATGTAATTACAGATATTTCAGCAAATGGAATTGTCATGGATCCAATGTTTAGTAAAACAAAATATGAAAACGTGAGAGATTCTGTTTATTCCTGGATGGTTTCAGAAAATGGGATGAAAACATTCAAAGCCTCGAGCTCGTATGACGTCATTAAAAATAATCTGGTAGAATATTGCGGGAGGGATTATAACGATGCCGTTGGAATATATGCCTCATTTCCTGATCATTTGCTCATCGAGCGCAATGAAATCAGAAACCTGACCTACTCGGGGATAAGTATCGGATGGTCCTGGCGGAACGAAATAACTCCACATCGTGACGATGAAGTCAGCCACAATAAAATACACGATGTTTGCCTAACGAACTGTGACGGGGGGGCCATTTATATTCTTGGAAAGGTATCGGGTAACGGAACTCGGGTCCATCATAACTATACTTATAATGTAAACAGTCCAAACGGCTGGGCATCCTCATGGCCAATGGCCGGCCTCTATTGTGACGGACCAGGCTCAACCAATGTACTTTTCGATTACAATGTGGTTAACAATTGCAGGGCCGCATTCCAGAATGGGACACATACCAATAATCCCAATCTTGAGTTCAACAATAATTATTGGCAATGCCTCAAGCAATGGTCCGGGAATGGTGCAGGCGATGAGGCTAATACAAAGGCCAAAGAAAGCGGGAATATTCATGTTACTGAAAATAATTGGCCGGAGGAGGCCAGGACCATCATGACAAAGGCTGGTATTGAGGCTGAATACCAGGATATCGTTGGTTTTAAAGATAAAAACCATAATTAAAGTGTTAAAATCGGGACCTAATTGAATTTGTAAAATCAAAATTATGAAGATGTTATTTATCATTATTTTAGGATTTTTTTTAAGTTTTAAGACAAATGCCGAAGTTCCACCGGTTCAAGCCTATAAACAGCTTACTATGAAAAAAGCACTCCCGGTTTGGGTGGAGGGTCGTGAAAAGGAGATGAATCTGACCCTTGGTTTTAGGGCGACATTTCAGGTGGCTGAAAATCAGAATATTAAGCTAAGAATTACTGGATCAACAATTTACCGGGTTTACCTTAATGGCAAATTTCTGGGGTATGGACCAGCACGTGCAAGTCATGGTTATTATCGGGTCGATGAATATGATCCCGGAAAGCTGATTCAAAAAGGTGAAAATATTGTTGC
Source organism: Prolixibacteraceae bacterium (assembly GCA_963675995.2). GTDB lineage: Bacteria > Bacteroidota > Bacteroidia > Bacteroidales > Prolixibacteraceae > JAAFHB01. The sequence continues at coordinate 578,293 of CAXXIY010000002.1, forward strand.
CATCGAAGTTGCGGGCTACAACGTCAATACCTATTACACACTCGATCAACCCTCCTTTTTACAGGCAGAGGTCGAATTGGGAGATCAGATTGTGATGGCCACGGGAACTGATTCAGGTATCGAAGCTTTCCAGATAAAAGAACGTCTGCAAAAAGTGGAGAGGTACAGTTTCCAAAGGCCATTCACCGAATATTACCGGTTGAAGAACGATTTTGATCAATGGAAAGTCTCGTCAAAAATTCCTGTTGAATCGTTAAAACTGGTCACCTATCCAATAGTTAAGTTATTGGCCAGAAACCTTCTTCTTCCCGATTTTAATCTTGTTCGCCCGGTTTCGGTTAGTTCGCATGGGACGGTTCAATTTAATAAACCGGAAAAATATTATAAGGACAGATCGTTAACACTAATCAGTGACAAATTTAAAGGGTATAAGGAAGAGGAACTGGAGGTTACACCATCTCAGACCATACAGGAAATTGTGAATAAAACGCAGGAGACCATCGCCAAACCTTTCACTGTCAATGGTCAGATGGTGGTGAGTGACAATGGGTTTTCAATCCTCGATTTTGGTATCGACCGGACCGGATTTATAGGGGCAAAAGTATCCTGCACAGTACCAACCAAACTTATCTTTTATTTTGATGAATTACTCACCAATGGCGATGTAAGCACCAAAAAGCGGATGGCCGATGTAAATAACCAGGTCGTCTGTGAACTTGAACCGGGAGATTACAATTTTGAATCATTCGAACCCTATACTTTCAGGTATCTGAAGATGATCGTTATCAAAGGAGAATGCCTGATTAAAGACGTTTATCTCAGAGAATATGCCTATCCCGAAAATGCAAAAGCAACTTTTAATTGTAGCAATAACAAGCTGAACGAAATCTATAAAGCTGCCCGACAATCATTCCGGCAAAATGCAGTCGATGTATTAACCGATTGTCCTTCAAGGGAAAGAGCTGGATGGCTATGCGACAGCTATTTCTCAGCGATAATGGAGAAGGATTTTACCGGTCATTCGGCTGTAGCCCGAAACTTCTATGAAAATTATGCATTACCCGAAAGTTTTGCATTTCTCCCCGAAGGGATGATCCCAATGTGTTATCCCGCCGATCATAACGATGGCGTGTTTATACCCAACTGGGCCATGTGGTTTGTTATCCAGGTAAATGATTATGCGCATCGTGGAGGTGACCCCATCTTGATAGCACGGCTTAAACCACGAATTGAAGGTGTTCTGAATTACTTTTCCAAATTTGAGAATGAGGATGGACTGCTTGAAAACCTTAAAAGCTGGATTTTTGTCGAATGGTCAAAAGCCAATAGTTTTATTCGGGACGTGAATTATCCGACCAATATGTTGTACAGTGCGGTCCTTGCCAATGCCGCAGAGCTGTACCATAACGATGAATGGCGGAAAAAGTCAGATCAAATCAGGCAAACGATTCGGAAACAATCCTATAATGGTACTTTCTTCGTTGATAATGCAGTCAGAAGAGAAGGCAGACTTGAGGCAACGACTAATACAACAGAGGTATGCCAGTATTATGCGTTTTTCTTTGATCTTGCTTCACCCGAAAGTCATCCCGAATTGTGGAAGAAATTAATCACCGATTTTGGACCAAAACGAAATGATGCGACTACCTGGCCAAAGGTATTCCGCGCCAACGCCTTTGTCGGGAATTACCTCCGTATGGATATTCTTTCACGGCATGGAATGAAAGCTCAGTTAATGAATGAGATTCAGGACTATTTCTATCCAATGACCCAAAAGACCGGAACATTATGGGAAAATATGGATTCCAACGCCAGCTGCAATCACGGCTTTGCCTCCTATCTCGGGCATGTACTTTACCGCGATATTATGGGAATCAGCCAGATCGATTACCTTCAAAAAGTGATTACAATACAATTTAGGGATATACCCCTGAATGAGTGTAACGGGAGTATGCCCATAGGTGATAGTTCACTCTTCCTGAAATGGAAACGATTTGGCAACAAGATCCGATATACAGTCAAAGAGCCGGCCGGGTTTAAATTGGAAATTGAGAATTTAAGTAAATCAGTGTTGGTGGGAACCAAATAACAGGAGTTTAGCAGTAATCAAATTAAGTCTTTTTTATGTTTAAATACATTAAGGAGTATTTGGGATTTATAGTAATCATCGTTGGATTATCCTCAAATCCTGTCAATGGTCAGAATTTAACTGTTCAGTCAGCTGACACATTGGATAAAATGACATTACATGTGATTCCTCAATCACATATTGATCTCTCATGGTGGTGGCGGTATGACCCGGAGACCATTCATACTGTGGTTAAACACACCCTTGAAACTGCTTTCGGAAATATGGAGAAATTCCCCGATTATACCTTCACCTATCTGCAGGTTCCGGCCATGGAACCACTGGAACGGCTCTATCCGGATCTTTTTTATAAACTTCGTTATTATGTGCATAAGAAGAAAGCCATTGGATTAGGGGTACCAAACCCCGGGGCAAGCGGGTCTAATGGTCGGCTTGACATTGGTAGTGGTTTGTGGTGTGAGCCGGATGGTTCCCTTCCCTGCGGAGAGTCTTTAGTCCGGCAGTGTTTGTATGGGAAACGATGGTATAAACATCAGTTTGGAATTGATGTAAAAACTGCCTGGTTCGCCGACGCCTGGACGCACCCCTGGACTTATCCGCAGATTTTAAAGAAAAGTGGAATCGATTCCTATATGTTTTATCGCGGCGAGGAGGATAAATCGATGTTTTGGTGGGAATCTGCCGACGGATCGAGGGTTTTTGCCTACAAACCTTTAATGGGAAAGGATGAAAGCTTAATATCCAAAGAATTGATTGATGAATATCTCCTGGATTTGAATAAGAAATATGGCATTCATGATGGTATTACTCTGATTGGAGTAGGTAATCATGGAGGAGGAGTCATTAAAGCAGATGTTGAGCGAATGCGACAGGTAATGCAGGAGCGAAATTCAGACACTCAGAACAGGAAGAAACAGAGTCAGCTCCTTTTTAGCACCCCTAAGCAGTTTACATCGGCCGTTTTGAACCATCCCGGCAATTTTCCGGTAAAAAGATATGAATTACAACCAACGATTCGGGGCGCCTATACCACAGTAGGTGAAATAAAAAAAGGGAACAGGTTTAGCGAGAATCTACTCATGTCGCTTGAACAATACGCATCCATCAATTCTGCAATGGGAATTGGCGCTTATCCTGACAAATCAATTCATAATGCCTGGAAAAAGCTGATGATCAATCAGTTTCATGATGCAATTTCAGGTACGGATGTCTTGCCTTCGATTGATGACGTACTGCTTCGGTTTCAGCAAATCAGAGACACCGCTTCAGTGTTGCTTAACGGGAAATTGGAATCAATCACCAAAAGTATAAATACCCTTGGAATAGGAACCCCGATTGTTGTATTTAATCCGCTATCCTGGAAACGGACAGATGTGGTTGAAACTTCCTTTGAATTACCTCTGGAAATCAATTTCTTTTCTATCGTTAATGGAAATGGTCAAAGTGTCCCGGTTCAACTGGTGGAGAAGCAGGAGGGAAAGGGAGTTCATAAATTCAGGGTTATTTTTCTGGCTGAAGATATTCCGTCAATGGGGTATTCTACCTATCGCCTGAAGAGTGAGAAAAGCAAACCAGTCGGCAAAAATGAGATGAAGGGTTCAAAGTACAGGATTGAAAATGAATTTTATGATTTGAAAATCGATTCGTTAACAGGTTGCCTTTCGGGTATAACCGACAAAAAAAATAACAGGGAAGTACTTGAAAATAAAGTGTGTGGTAATTTAATTCAGATCATTGAGGATTTTGGTGATTCCGAAGGATTCCTATGTTCTCCTGAAGGTGAAAAGGAATTCAATTCCTGGAAAGGGAAAACTTCGGATGTTCTTTATCATAGCGAGATAGAGTTAATCGAGAACGGCCCGGTGCGTACAACAATACAAATCAAAAGGAAGTTTCAATTGGCCAGGTTTATTCAAAGGATTACTCTTTATGCTGGTATTCAGAGAGTTGATTTTGATCTGGATATTGATTGGAATGGAAAAAATAAAATGGTAAAGGTTGCTTTCCCGCTTAGTGTGAAAAATGACAGCGCAGTTTATGATATTCCCTATGGAACTATCCGGCGACCAAGCCTGGGAGAAGAGCAGGTTGGACAGAAATGGGCAGATCTTTCGGATAAAAATTATGGGGTAAGTCTCCTGAATGACAGCCGCTATGGGTATGATATCACAAAAAATACAATTCGGCTGAGTGTTTTACGAAGTCCGGACCATCCTGTTGAAAGCCTGGATGATAAAGGTATCCATCGGGTTAAATATGCCCTTTACCCGCACAAAGGGGGATGGCGCGATGCACAGTCAATGAATAAAGGCTATGAATTTAATAACCCTTTAATTGCAGTTGTCGGAAACATTCATAAAGGGATATTACCTTCAAAACATTCATTTATTGAAATATCACCTGAAAATCTGATCGTCACGGTTCTAAAAAAGGCGGAAGATTCTGACGATCTGATGTTCCGTTTCTATGAGACTGCAGGTGAGGAGTGTACTGCAAAAGTAAAATTGTCGGAATATATGGGAATCGATGGTATTCACAAAACAGACCTCCTAGAGAATGAACTTGAAGATATCCCTCAAAATAAGGAAGGATTTAATGTGAATGTTGGAAAATATTCAATTGAAAGTTTTAAACTGATAAAAGACTTGCACTAAATTAATAAATCTACATGAATACTATGAACTCGAATCGAAAAGTAATCCTTGTTATTACGCTCTTGTTAGCTATCCTTCTGTTCTTTTCAGAAAAAAATACAGAGGCGGCCAACCTAAAAATCTATGTTTCAACAAACGGAATGGATAGTAATCCAGGCACAAAAGAGAGGCCAGTTGCCAGTTTGAGTGGAGCAATTGTCAAATTGAGGAATCTGAGGAATGCAAGCGGCATAAATGGCCCGGTTGAGGTGATTATTGGTGAAGGGGTATATTTGGTTTCGGAACCACTATTGCTAAAACCTGAAGATTCGGGAACAACTGAGACTCCGGTTATTTTCAAGGCCGAAGAAGGGGCACATCCAAAATTCTGCGGAGGGAAGAAGATCGGAGGGTTCGAAAAGATCTCAGAAAATCTTTGGCGGGCAAAAGTTCCTGAGGTTGCCGATTATGGCTGGTATTTCGAGCAGTTGTATGTCAATGGGAAAAGGGCTGTCAGGGCAAAGTCCCCCAATACGGGATTTTACCATCTGAAAAATACGTCGGATACCATTTTAGTAAACGGAGGTACAAAAACTCCTGAACTGGCCATACAGCAGTTTACCCTTTACCCTGACGGAGCCGGACAGGTTGCTCAATTTTCGAAAGAGGATTTCGAAAACACTGTGATTACATTTTATCACAATTGGGATAATACACGAAACCGGATCTATTCATTTGATCCGAAAACTTCGATCGCTTTTGTTGTTGGCTCCGCTGCAAAATCTTATAATAAAATAAACACCAAGTCACGTTATACGCTCGAAAACTTCAAGGCAGCGCTTGATACCTGCGGAGAGTGGTTTCTCGACAGATCGGGCTATCTCTATTATATGCCGCTTCCGGGAGAAACTATCGGACAGGTGGAAGTAACAGCTCCCGTGACTGATCGTTTTATAACGATTAGTGGCAATGAAGCGACAGGCAAAAAGGTGGAGAATATCCGGTTCGAGAACCTTTCATTTCAATTCACCGGATACAAAATGCCCTTTTTGGGTAATTCACAAGCCCAGGCAGCGTTCCCGATTGAAGCAGTGGTTATGGCCGATTTCGCCCGGAAAATTCAGTTTGTGAATTGCGAATTTGCCCATACAGGTACCAATGCCCTTTGGTTTCGTAAAGCTTGTAATGATTGCAGCGTTGAGCATTGTTACATCCATGACCTTGGTGCCGGAGGTGTAAAAATCGGGGATCTCTCCATTCCTGAAAATTTGGATCACCTTACGAGAAATATCATAGTTGACAATAACATTATCCGTTCAGGGGGCTACGTTTTACCATGTGCTGTTGGGGTGATTTTGTTCAATGCAAGCGACAGCCGGATTACGCATAACGAAATTGCCGATTTCCGCTATTCGGGCGTTTCAGTAGGATGGGTATGGGGTTATGCCTTCAGCCCTTCGAAAAGAAATACAGTAGCGTTTAATCATATTCATCATCTTGGCTGGGGAGAACTATGCGATATGGGCGGAGTCTATTGCCTCGGAGGTTCTGAAGGTACAACCATCAATAACAATGTAATTCACCACGTTTATTCATTCGACTATGGCGGTTGGGGATTATATACTGATGAGGGTTCTACAGGAATTATTCTTGAAAATAACCTGGTCTACAATTGTAAAATTGCAGGTTTTCACCAGCATTATGGAAAAGAGAACATCATCAGAAACAATATTTTCGCCAATAATGTGAAATCAACACTTCAGGCCTCAAGGCTGGAGGATCATTTGTCATTTACCTTTACCAACAATATTATTTTGTTCAGCTCTGGGAGTCTGCTAAGCAGCATGTGGGAAAAGATAAAGATGGTCAGCGATCATAATTCCTATTGGGATACCCGTACAAAGGATGTTCACTTTGCTAAACTGTCGTTTACCGAATGGCAGAAATCAGGGAAAGATCTCCATTCCGTGATTGCCGATCCCGGTTTTGTGAATCCTGCTCAGTTTGATTACCATATCAGAAATAGTTCACTTATCCGTAAGATAGGATTCAAACCCTTCGATTATTCACTGGCAGGCGTTTATGGAACAGATGAATGGAAAAAAACAGCCTCTTTTGATGATGCAATAGCTAAAGAATTTGATCGTTCTGTTGTCAGGAATGAATATCGGGAAAAATAATCAAAATGAGAAGGACCATTATTGTTTTAATCTTCTTGTTCGGGATGGGTACTTGCCTAAAAGCGCAGTTGAATTCTCACCCCGAAGCGTATAAAATCGATCAAAAAGATATCGATCTGGCACAACGGATAATTTCGACTCCTTTGAAGGAAGAGCTTGTCTTTCCAAACCCCAATCCCGGGGCGCAGTGGTTTCCTGATGCCAGTCTGGGCTTGTTTATGCACTGGGGAATTCATAGTGTTGCAGGTGCCCAGCCTTCGTGGGATATGATCGCCCATTATCCTTACGGTGGAAAAGTCTCTCCACCGGATAAATATTATGCCCTGGCCGGCCAGTTTAATCCGCAGAATTACGATCCGGATAAGTGGATGAAAGCGGCAAAAGAAGCTGGGTTCACATATGCCGTGCTGACCACGAGGCACCACGACGGATATGCATTATGGCCGTCAAAGTATGGTATTGGCACTAAACAGTATATGAATGGAAGGGATTTGCTTAAACCTTATGTGGAGGCTTGCAGGGCTAATGGATTAAAAGTCGGTTTTTATTTTTCTCCACAGGATTGGCATTTCCCTGGCTTCAGGCATCCAAGTGAATTCGATTATGAGAAAAGAAATGTAGTCCTTCCTGTTCCCGATTCTATTGCCAATTATAAGGCTTATGAGCAGATGCTTGGTTATGTTTTGAAACAAATAGAGGAACTTTTAACCCGGTACGGGAAAATTGATCTTCTTTGGTTTGACGGGATGTGGTTCAGGGGAGTAAAGGATATGCACACCGAACAGGTTTATTCGTGGATCCGCTCTTTGCAGCCAGGAATTGTGATTAACGACCGTTGGGCAAATGTTACAAACCCCGATAACCCGAATGGCAGCGGTATCCGTGTTGGTGATTTTACCACTCCGTTTGAATGTAATACACCGACCTACATCCCTTCGAAATGGTTTGACAATTGTGTGATTTGGACTGGCGGAAGCGCAGGCTGGGGCTACGACCGAACAGGTTCATTTCGTTCCAATTCAGATTTTATGGAACAATTGGTAACCTGTCGTATGCTTGGTGGAAACTTTTTACCAAACCTTGGACCAACAGAAAATGGAGAATTGCATCCCAATTTTTATACAACTACAGCAGAACTTGGCCAATGGATGAAACATAGCAAAGAATCGGTGATAGGAGCCGGACCCTCGCCGGGCATGGAACGGAGCAATGTAAAGATTACAACCCGGGGCAATAACTGGTATTTGCACCTTTTCCCGAATTTTAAAGATCAGGTTTCGGTGAAAACGGACAAACTTCCGAAGTCAATTATACTGTTAAAAACAGGTGAATCAATCCCCTACAATTATAGATATGGATTTGTTACATTTCTAATTCCTCCTGAAAAACGGACCACCATTGATGATGTGGTAAAAGTTAGGTTATAAGTAATAGACGAGTAAGATGTACAAAGTAAGACTTCATTTTTTAAATAATGATCAGAAAATTGTAAAAATGACGTTTGATCATCATCCGAAGAGTATTTCTCGCCGTTTATTTATTGGAGGAACCTGGACTATTGCTGCAAGTCTGATTTTGCTTCCGGGTTTATCGTTGGCTAAACTGAAGAAGAGGGTGAGTGCACCGGTTCTGACCGTTCTCGAAAGAACCACAGAACCACTTTTGAAGGCAGATCGCCCCTGGGAGGATTACACAATTGGTTTCAATTGTGTTCTGAGGATTGGGGATCAGTGGCACCTCTGGTATGTAGCCTATGACCATAACTATAAAACCGATAACGATTGTTTCTTTTGTTATGCCATCTCAAAGGATGGAATTCACTGGGAAAAACCCTCGCTGGGTATCCATAAATACGATGGTTCAACTGACAACAATATCCTGATGTCCGGTTTTAACCTGTGCTCCATTATTTATGACGAAAAAGCACCTCCCGGGGAGCGATTCAAAGGGGTGGGCGCACGACAGCATGGTGTTGGCTCCGGTCCATGGTGGGTTTATGGCGCCATATCCCCGGATGGAATCCACTGGAAACCACTGGAGGAGCCTTTACTTAAAAAGAACTCAGACACAGGAAATATCTGTCTTCGCGACGGAAATATTTACCGTCTTTATGTAAGGATGTGGAGTGGGGGAGACTTTAAAGGTTATCGGATTGTGGGATATACTGAATCGAAAGTTTTTGGAGATTTCCCCGATCCGGTTGCTATCCTGAGCCCGGACAAGGACGATCCTGCAGACCTCCATTTTTATAATTCGGCGACAACAAAAATCAACGACCACCTTTATCTGATGTTTCCATCCGGATTTTACACTAAAGATGGTACAGTGGTGGTGTTTTCTGCATTTAGCCGGAATGGTAAACTATTCTCAAGGATCGGACACAAACCTCTTTTGGGATTGGGGAGTGGATTCGACAAGACGGGCATCTATGTTTCAGCGGGTGCGATTCCGGGAGAGGTTCCGGGTACTTACTGGATTTACTACGGCGGGACCGAAATACCCCATGATGAAAGCACTCCCTCCAAAGTCAAATATAATGGAGGCATTGGACGCTTCCTTCTTAAAGTTGTAGACTAAACCAAATATAACATTTTATTTGTACTATTATGAAAATATCATTTTGTTCGAAAACCCAAAAATGCATTGCATTGTCAATTTGTTTGTTAATGGTATTGGAAATTAGTCAGGCGCAGCAAAAATATCCGGGATCATTAGCAAAAACAACCCTCGGTGGGGCAACATGCAGACTTCCAAATGATGTGATGCCTGTGCAGGCATGTTGGTTCTGGAGTGAAGATGAGTTTAAGCAGGATGGTTACAAGGAATTTATTAACAAGGCAACCCTTCATTCCCCCTATAATCTGCTATCGGCAAGTGTTCGTCTATTTGGGAGGGAAACCACAAACGATGCTGTTCATAATCAGATTAAACTGGCTGCAGAGTACGCCTCAACCCTCGGTATATCGATGGTTGCTGATCTTGATGTCCGGACAGCCCGTCGGACTTTTGAATCGAAATATCCGGACGAGTTGCAGGAAATGCTTCTGCTAAAGGAGGTTAAAATCTTACCAACGACAAATACAGAGATCGTTGTTGCCAGTAAGGATCTTAACGACCATTACACCGGGAATACTACTCATTATATTCCCCTTTACGGAAAATTGCTCCGTGTATATTCATATGCTATTGGTTATGATGGTATTGATCCCAATTCATTAAAAGATATAACCCGAAATTGTGTAGTTGTTACCTCTACCAAAGATTCTGTCAGGGTGAGGATACCCGCTGACGAGAAAAATACCCAGGCTACGGTGTTAGTCTCCTTTACCCATTTATATCCCGATGTATTTGCCCCCCATTTGATGGAGTTTCAGCGTGAAATTATCAATAAGTATTCAGATGTTCCTTTGGCCGGAGTTTTTAAGGATGAGTGGGGGTTTCCACCCTGTTTTGACGAAAACCGGGCGAAAAGTCAGTTTTGGTATTCCCGGTTTCGCGCTCAGGCTTATGCTCAAAGAACCGGAGGGCGTGATTTACTGGCCGATTGCCTGGAGATGCATCTTGGAATTAAAGGGCGCGACCAGGAGCGCCAAATGATAATAAACCATTTTATGGAGATGTCGTGGCAGCAAAACGGAGCATTGGAAGCTGATTTCTATAGTGCAGTGAAAGCGGTTTTTGGTCCTGATGCGGCAGTTACAACTCATCCGACTTGGTGGCCCTATCCCGACTGGCACGAACAGATGAAAAATGGCCTCGACTGGTGGGTTGTTAAAAGGGATTGGGCGCAGACTGACGAATATACCCCTTTTGCAGTTAGGAGTGCCCTTTCAAAGAAATGGGGAAGTCCGATATGGTATAACATGTACTATTCAACGAAAAAGGTGGATTATGAAAAGGCAGTCTGGAGTGCGGCTCTGGGCGGTGGACGGATTAATTATCATCCGACCTACCCCTCTTCCCGAAAACAAATTGATAAGCACCTGGACCTTTTGCGTGGTGATCTGATGTTGGCCGAAAGCCGCATCCGTTTACTGAATTACATCAGCCAGAGCCCTCTAAACTGCCCTGTTGCAGTGGTCTTTGGTCATGCCTGTACAATGAACTGGGCCGGACCCTCTTACGATGATGTGGGAATGGAACTGGTTACCCTTTTATGGAAAAAAGGAATACCAACTGACTTAATACCTTCAACTGAAATTGAAAATTTGAATCTGAAGATCGACGATCAGGGATGGATTTGTTATGGTGCTCAACGATATGCTGCTGTCATTTTATATCACCCCGAATTTGGAAGAAAATCTGTAGCCGATTTTTTTAACCAGGCATCAACGGGGAGGTCAACTCTATTCAGAGTTGGTCACTGGACAAAAGATTTTGAAGCCAATACTATTGACGGAGATCATCTGTTGCCTGTTAATATGACTGAGATTTCAGAAAATGAGCAGATTATAAAACCTGTTCAAAATATTCTTTCAAAACAGAATATTGAACTTCAAACTCCCGCCATCGAGGGTGCACCAAAGGAGTTTGGTCACTCTTTTGTCACTCCGCCAACAACCGGTTATTGTCGCCTCATTGATGGCACTGTTATTCAGGTTGCCGGAACAAAAAATACAGGTGGTGATCCAATCCATTCAAATATTAAAATAAGGGGTAAGGGTGTCAGATTTGATGCTGTGGGCATTGCCGCAGTGCGGTTGGATGAGAAAGGAGATGTTCAGGCATTGTCAGCCAGTGGATTAAAATCATTTCAAACAGGAAATTTTAAGATTGACCTGAGTGAAAGGTGTGACCTGGCTTTATGGAAAGATAATCAGGATAATTGGAATGGGATAATTCAGGGGCTTCAAGGGGAAATTCCACCGCAACTGCTGAAGATTACAAAAAACTGGACCCGGTTGAATCTACCCGTTCCACTTATAAATTGAATAAAAATAAAACCTAGTGATGGAAAGACCAACAAAAAAAAGAGGGCTTTTTTTAGCCGCTGGCTTGATATTTTGTTTTTCCGGTTTCGGAATAAAACCGGTTTATGTTTCGACAAAAGGAAGCGATTCAGGGCCTGGAACGCTGACTCAACCATTTTTGACAATTGAAAAGGCGAGGGACGAAGTCCGGTTCAAGAGATTATCAGGAGAGAAAAGTGGAGCATCTATTCTTTTAAGAGGGGGCGATTATCAGTTTTCCAATACGCTCACCTTTGATAAACCAGATAAAGATCTGTTAATTAGACCTTACAAAAATGAAACGGTACGGTTTACCGGAGGAGTATCAATTGAACCATTACAAGCAATTCCGGTAGCCGGAAGCTCTAAAGTCGGGATATTCCCGGAAAACAGCCGGAAACATATTTTCATGGTCAACCTTAAAAATCTTGGTATTACAGATTATGGAAATCTGAAGCAGGTTGGATTTGGAAACCATCTTGATTTTGCATGGATGGAACTTTTTATAAATGGGAAACCGGGTCATTTATCGCGCTGGCCAAACGATTCAACCATTCTGATCCGGAAAGTTCTGGAAAAAGGTTCGGTTTTGGCAGATGGCGACAAGGGGAACATCGGAGGTGAATTTTTCTACTCAGGAAATCGGCCATCTCGTTGGAAATCAAAGGAGGATATCTGGATTACGGGTTACTTTCATTACGGATGGGCTGATGATGCACTGAAACTATCCTCCATTGATACAATTTCAAAGACCTTTTCAACAGCTCAGCCACATATGTATGGTTTCTTCGCCGGATCACCCTGGAATGCGTGGTATGCCTATAATATTCCCGAAGAGATTGATTGTCAGGGTGAGTATTATATCGATCGAAGTGAGGGGATTCTTTATTTTTACAATAACGAAGCACTTAAAACTCTTGAAGTTTCACTTCTGGAGAAACCATTGGTGAGTATAAATGAAGCTTCCGGTATTACGTTTGAGGGAATCGCTTTTGAATGCTCTCGTGGGATTGCCCTTGAGATGAAGAGTTCATCCGATTGTTTGATAAAGAATTGCACAATAAGAAATATGGGCTCGTATGCGGTAGGTATTTGTGATAATCCTGAAGGCTCGGTTGGAAAAAATAACGGAATTCGGGATTGTGTTATATGCCAGACCGGTGCTGGAGGGATACATCTGTTTGGCGGCAACAGGCAAACCCTTGAAGCTGCCGGGAATTATGTCGAAAATTGCAGTATTCACAATTATAACCGGATTTCGAAAACTTATTGTGCGGGTGTTCAGATTATGGGAGTTGGTAACCGGATTGCGCATTGCGAAATTTTCGATGCCCCCCATTTTGCAATTCAGCTTTCAGGAAATGATCACCTGATCGAATACAACAATATCCATGATGTATGCCTGGTTACCGACGATGTGGGTGCACTTTATTACGGACGTAATCCATCAGAAAGGGGACATGTTGTTCAGTTTAATTATTTCCACAATATTAGCGATATTCACTCTTCATCTGCAATTTATCATGACGATGGAGCCTGTGGAATGAAAGTTTTCGGGAATGTTTTTTACAAAGCGGGAAGCAAAACTGTGCTGATTGGTGGCGGAAGCGATAATCCTTACATCAATAATGTTTTCATCGATTGTAAACGTACGATTGATATTGACGATCGTTTGCAATCATACGACTGGGCAATGCCATGGATCGCGCCCGGAAACCTGTTCGAGAAGAACCTCAATGATATCAGATACAACCAGCCTCCCTACAGTATAAAATACCCTGAATTAGCTAAATATTGGGAAGATAATCCCGGACTTCCCAAACGAAATGTGGTCGACAGGAATGTATTTGTCCGGATAGGAGAGGTATGTAATAATTTTAAAAGGGTCGATTATTCTAAAAATAACCTCGTTGTAAATAAGGATCCGGGGTTCGTGAGTGAAAAGGATCATAACTTTAAATTGAAAAGTACATCAGAAATATTTAATAAAATAAGTGGTTTTGAGCAGATTCCATTTGAAAAAATAGGAATTATTAAAACCGGAAAACAATAGTTTATCAGGTAGTTAATTAATCTCTAATTAAAAATCAATTGGTTATGAAAATACGAATGACAGGTTTATTGATTCTCTTTTCCCTTTTGGGGAGTTTTGTATCTGGTAGTCCGAAAGGTCATCCTCTTCGCCACCGGTTGATTTTCAACTGCGATGGTACCGATCTGCTGGGTAACCCTATGTTTAACCGCCGGCTTTTGTCTGTTGCCGATGTGAATGCGTATGTCGATGCTTATGCTAACACTCAGGTAACAACTTTTATGATGTGCAGCGGAAGCGATTACCCCTATTACCGGTCGAAATATGGAAGGGTTTTTGGCGACAACCGCAATGGTTTGTTGAATTGCGGTACCGACACCGCTGGTTATAGAAACCTGTTCAGTTATTATCAAAATCACCTAAACCTGGAAAAAGCTGGAACCGATGTTATTCAGGCTGCTTTGCGAAGGGCAAAAGAGAAAAAAATGGAGACGTTTATTTCATACCGTATGAACGATCTCCATTTTTGTGATACCACTACCCGTTGCCCGATTGAGTATACCGACTTCTGGCTTGCCCACCCTCAATACTGGCTGAATGAGGACATTGGATGGAAGAGTCGTGGCGCCCTGAACTATTCGTTTAAGGAAGTCAGGGAGCAGAAATTGAATATGATTAAAGAACAAATCGATAGGTACGGTGAGCTGATTGAAGGTTATGATCTTGATTTTATGCGCTTCCCGACTTATTTTAAAAAAGATTCAGGTGTGGTCAATGCCCCTCTGATGACAGAATTGGTGAAAGCTGTAAAAGCCGAAATCGATGGATTGTCGGTCAGGAAAGGAAAGAAGATTTTGTTATCGGTACGCATACCCCCCGATTGGGATTTTTGCTTGCAGAAAGGCTTTGATGTAAAAGAATGGATCAGGCAAGGGCTGGTTGACTTTGTTACGATCGGGATATTCTTTAACGGAGCTGTGATACCAGTTGCTAAATTTAAATCTCAACTGAATGAGCCATCTGTACCTGTTTATGCTTCAACCGAAAACGGTGGGTCCAGCCCCCGGCAGCCCTTCTCGCACGGGATATACCGGTCGATGGCCTCGCATATCCTGGCGCAGGGCGGCGATGGTATTTATCTGTTCAATTATTTCGTTGCTGAATATTACTCGACTTATAAAAGTAAATTGTACCTGGAAGATGGAGGAAATGTCTGCAAGGTTATCGCGCCCGGTTTGTTAAACGAAATGGGTTCACTGGAGACGTTGCGGAAACGCAACAAGATATACTGCATGGACGATGGCTGTTCGGCAGAGTGGGGCTACAAACCAGATACGAAGCTTCCTTTAATGCTTTCCTCAGATAATCAAGACTATGTGACGCTCTTTATTGGCGATGATACTAAACGAGATATTCCTGAAGAAGCCATCCTGTTTTTGCGTACCAACCATCCAGCCCAAATGGAGATAATGGTGAATGGAGTAAAGGTTGAAACCCAAAAACCAGAATATGTTAACTTATTCGATAGGGCACAAAATCTTAGGAAAGACGAGGTAGTTTATGCCTTCATTGTTCCCGTATCGTGTCTGCAACAAGGTGATAACCAGGTTAGTTTTCGCTCTGTATTTAATGATCCATTTGCAGTTAAACGGGTGGAAATCGCTTTAAAATATGGCGACGTAAAAACGCATGGGTATTTTTAATAAGATAATATTCAATATAAAACTAAGTTTTATGAAAATAATTTTTATGCTGACATTCTTATTGGGAGTGATTTCTATTCAGGCAAAAAATATTCTTTATTCCGATCCAAATATCCAATGGCTGGGCAGATGGAATGAAAATAAAGGTGTCGGAAAATGGTCGGGCTGGGGCGGTTCACAAGTTGTATTTGTGGTTCATGGCACTTCAACTGTCGTTGTAAATGCTGATGTGATTGATCCGGATGGTTCAAACTTTTGTATATTATCCGTCGTTGTCGATAATAGTCCTATGAATTCAGATGTTTATTATTTCACTGAACTTTCTGAAATATTTACTGGTAAAAGATCGGTAACAATTACTTTACCTGATACTACTTCGCATTCAATTATAATGCATGCCGAAGGTTTTAATCAAGCACTGTTTAGTGGGATACAAAAAACAACCATCAAATCATTTGATATAGATTCAACTGGTACAATTGAAACCTGGAGACAGGGTATAAAAAGACTTCAGACTGTCGGAGATTCCTGGATGGCTGCTGAATGCGATTATCCACGATTGATGGACAGAACAAAATGGGTATTGTATCCTGTGGCAACCGGTGGTTTAAAAGCATCAGATATGGATAAACAATATAATTTTAATTATTCAGGGTTGTTGGCGACCGATCCGGCCATGGATGTCATTATTGTATCATTTGGAGTTAATGATTTTAATTCAGGAGTAACTAATTCTGATTTTGAAAAATCATTACAGTCTGTAGTTGATCAGATTCAAATGAATCAACCCAACAGTCCTGTTTTTTTAATTCAGGCACCTAAAAATATTGTAACAGGAAAAGACTTCGGAAAGTATGGTATTAATATGCAGAACATAGCTAAACGACATCAAATGGTTTATTATATTTCGACCAGTTCATTGGAAACAAGCATTGGATGGCAACCAGATGGGAGTCATTTAGATGAAGCTTCAAAAAAAATAATTGCTGATTTTATCGACTCAGCTATTTCACAATATCAGTTGCCTGCAAAATCTAAATAATAAATACAGAATGAAATTTGATCTGATTGGCAATTTTATTCTTGACTAATATTAATTATAATTATGAATGTAAAATCAGCTGTTGTCTTGCTTACCTTATTGTTTTTTAGCCTTATAGAAACTTTTTCTCAAAATCAAACTACCGGTGGAATTATCCAGAAGTCACTCAAAGATTATGGATTACAGGACTATATTTATACAACTAAAACACTTCCCCATTCAGAAAACAGTGCATGGACCCTCACCTGCAAACTTCCATATAATGCCCAATTCCAGCCATGGATTGAAGTTGAATCTCCATCAGGTAAGATTATCCTGTTTGACTCAACAAATCCATTGGTTCCTGCCATCCAGGCTACACAGCAATATATCACCAAACCGGGCGTGCAAAGATATGAAGTGCCCAACTGGATAAGTGGTGAGGGGGTGCGGTACACCATTCCGGCGGGAGTAAAGGTAGTGGCAGTAAAGTATCACGAAACAGGATATGACACCAACTTCGCAGGGGCATTCTGGTGTAATGATAACGATTATAATGTGCTTTGGCAGAAAGCAGCACGGACAGCCTACCTCTGTATGCGCGAACATTATATGGATTGTCCCGACAGGGAACGGTCGGAATGGCTGGGTGATGCGGTCCTTGAAATGGAAGAAGGTTTTTATACTTTCGATGCCGGTTCAAATACTATAGCCAAAAACCTGCTCCTTTCAAAACAAATCAACGATTTACCCGGGCAGAACCTGATTGCCCACGGTGAATTCGGAGAGTGGACTTACTACATGTATACGGGCGACCTGGCGACAATTTCCGCCATCTATTCTTCGACGAAAGAATACCTTGAACGGTATCACCTGGGTTCAAACGGGTTGCCGGTTCACAGGACTGAGGGATGGGACTGGTACGATTGGGGCGTTGGGACAACGGATACCGAGGTCATCCAGGTTGCAGAATATTATACTGCCGTAAAGGCACTTAAAAAAATGGCACAGGTAACGGGTCATACCGATGATGTTTCATCCCTGGAGGGTAAAATAAACAGCATAAAGGAGAACTTCGACAAGGTTTTCTGGAAGGGAGATGGGTATCGTTCCGGGGCTGATTTGGACGAACGGGCCAATGCAATGGCGGTGGTTGCCGGGCTTGCAGATCCTTCCCGGTGGAGCGCAATAGGAAAGGTGCTGGAATCGAAAATGAATTGCGGACCCTATTTTGAACGATGGGTATTGGAAGCGCTCTGCATAATGAATAAGCCCGACCAGGCACTATTGAGAATGTATAATCGTTACAGGTACCAGATAAATTCAGGTTTTACAACCTTGTGGGAATATATTGAACGCTCCTTTGAAGAGACCCCTGCATATTCTACCGATTCTGACGAATACTTATCATTAAATCATGCCTGGAATACACCAAATCTGATTCTTTCCAAATTTATTGCTGGTGTGGCGCCCGAATCTCCTGGTTGGAATTCTTTTCATGTTTTTCCGCAGGAGGCGTTTCTCACTTCAGTTAAAGTGAAGGTGCCAACCATGAAGGGGATGATTCATGTCGATATAGAGAAAAACGATAAGCAATTTAAAATCGGGTTGACTTCACCTCCCAATACATCAGCAATAGTAGGTATTCCCAAAGCCGCTTTCAGTACCCTTTCCGGCATAAAGGTGAACGGTAAAAAGATTTGGGGCGGCACGTATCAGGGAACAACAACCGGAGTTACTTATATTGGAGATGATTCCGGATTTGTCAAATTCAAAGTGGAACCTGGTATATGGAGTTTTATAGCATCGGGGACCTTGCCGATGAATATCCCCAAACAGGCAGCTATCCCTTCAACCGATGTGAAACTGGATAAAAAATTATGGATAGTTTCTGCCTCTTTTGAAACCCAGGAATACAAGGTCGGTTGCATGAGCGGCTCCATGCACGGAAAATTCTGGCCGGTAGACGCAACTGCACATAATGTCATCGACGAAGATTTTTGGACCGGATGGCGTGCCATTGATCCACGCAAACCATTAAGCGAATCCGGGCGTTACAAAGGTCAGCAGGTACCGGGTCAATGGTTTATGGTAGATCTTAGAAAAGCACAAAGCTTTCATAAAATAGTGCTTGACAACACCTGGGCAATCTACGATTTTCCAAAGTCGTATGAAGTTTATGTCTCAAACAATGGAACTGACTGGGGATCGCCGGTTGCAAGCGGAGCCGGAGAATTAGGTATAACGACCATCCTGTTTCCACAAAAAACTGCGCGTTATGTGAAGATTGTACAGACCGGGACGAAAGATAAACCCTGGTCGATATTTGAAATGAATATTTATACAAAAATATGAAAAAGATTCTTCTTCTCTTCCTGGTTATCCTTTCCCAATCGCAATACCTTTCTTCCAAAGAGGTTGCAAAAGTTGCAACCAACCCATTTGTTGAATTCAGGGGGCGGGGAGGTTTGCCGAATTTCTTTTCTAAAATCTCCCGTGGAGACTCGATAAAAATAGCCTATCTGGGGGGAAGTATCACGGCCCAGGAAGGTTGGAGAGTTTTGTCACTTGAATGGTTTAAAAAGCGATTTCCCGGTGCGACTTTTTCTGAAATTAATGCCGCGATCGGAGGGACAGGTTCCGATTTCGGGGCATTCCGGTTAAAGGATCATGTCCTGAAGTTTAAGCCCGATCTCGTTTTTGTTGAGTTTGCAGTTAACGATGGAAGTACTCCGGAGAGAAAAATAATCCGTTCAATGGAGGGTATCGTGCGGCAAATCTGGCTGCAAAATCCCCATACGCATATTTGCTTCGTCTATACACTTACCGAACGGGATATTCCAACGGATCTCAAAGGTATTCTTCCGACTTCTGCTCTGACAATGGAAAAGGTTGCCGACAAATACCAGATCCCATCGGTCAATTTTGGGTATGAGGTCACTAATATGGTGAGGAATAAGAATCTTATCATGAAGGGAGCAAATAAGGATATAAATGGAATCAGGGTATTTAGTGGTGATGGGGTCCATCCATTTCCCGAAACTGGTCATCTTATTTATTGTGACGCTTTAAAACGCTCATTTGAAATAATGGTGGTCGGCAGTCACACAAAAACTAAAAAACACCTGTTGCCGAAACCTCTTGCCCCCGATTGTTTTTCAAACACACAGATGGTCGACTTCACTCAGGGAACTCTGAGTAAGAACTGGCAGGTACTTCAAATAGCTGATCAACCCCCCTTTCATTCATTTGGCAAATTTCTGGAGAAATTTGGGAAGGCTAACCTGACAGGCGAAACCCTCACTGTAAATTTTACAGGGAGAACAATTGGTATTTATGATATCATGGGACCCGATGCGGGAAGGGTAATTGTTGAAGTCGATGGATTTGTTAAGGATACGGTTTTAAGGTTTGATCGGTTTTGTACCTACAGGAGACTGAATTATTTCTTAATCGATAATCTCACCAATAAACCTCATAAGGTCATCTTCCATGTAATGACTCAACCATTTGATAAGGTTGCGATATTAAAAACAAACGATGCCGTAATGGGAAATCCGGCCGATTATATGGAGAACAACTGGTATGTTGGGAAAATACTAATCGATGGTAAATTGTTATCACCAAAAATTCAATAAAATATTTATACTTCAATTTTCTATGAAGAATGATTTCCCTTATCTGAAAATAGTTTGTGTCTTGTTTCTGATCGTTGGCTTGAACATCAAAACGTGGGCTGGAATTGAAGTGAAGAATCTGATTTGCGAATACAAAGCCAATCCGATAGGGCTTGACGTTTTATATCCGCGGTTAAGCTGGCAGTTAACCTCTACAGAAAAGGGGGTTGAGCAGACAGCTTATGAGATCCGGTTTGCAACCTCAATTGCTGGATTACGATCCAATGACCTCTTTCGGACAACCGGGAAGGTAAGCTCCACGCAATCGGTAAATGTCGTTTATAATGGCCCCGGTCTAAAATCCATGGAACGCATTTACTGGCAGGTACGTTGTCAGGGTAACGGGAATGAATGGTCACGCTGGAGTGAACCTGCATTTTGGGAGATGGGAATTACAAAATCCTCAGAATGGAAAGCCGAATGGATTAGTTATGGCGCCGAAAAGGAGATGAAGGGATCCAAACCGGCACAATACTTTCGTAAGGAGTTTGCCCTCGAGAAAAAAGTTAAGTCAGCCCGTGTTTATTCAACGGCTCTTGGATTATATGAATTACATATTAACGGTGTAAAAGTCTCTTCCGATCTTTTTACACCAGGGTGGACGAGCTATAAAAAACGGCTGCAATACCAGACCTATGACGTTACGTCCTTGCTTAAAAAAGTGAATACAATAGGCATTATCCTTGGGGACGGATGGTTCAGGGGAAACCTGGGATTTTCGAAACAAAACAGTTATTACGGAAAACAACTTGCCATTCTAATACAGTTGCAGGTTACTTACACTGACGGAACTTCCGAAATCATTGGCTCGGACTGCAACTGGAAGGTCACCCAAAACGGTCCGATTGTTGAATCTGATATCTATAACGGTGAATTTTATGATGCGCGTCTTGAATTGACAGGTTGGGACCAGCCAGGATATGAGAGTGGTAAATGGAGTAATGCCACACCTTTTAATCAGTCAAAAGAGATCCTGATTGCCCCTCAGGGTGTTCCCGTAAAGCCGATTCAGGAGATTAAACCGGTCAAATTGCTCACTACCCCAAAAGGTGAGACAGTTTTCGACCTAGGTCAGAATATGGTGGGATGGGTTAGATTAAAGGTAACCGGCAAGAAAGGGGACCTGATAACCTTGAAGTTTGCCGAAATCCTCGATAAAGCCGGTAATTTCTACACCGAAAATTTGCGGGCAGCCAAAGCTACCGATGTTTATATTCTCAAAGGTGGTGCCCCCGAAATTTACGAACCTCATTTCACATTTCATGGATTCAGGTATGTGAAAATCGAAGGACTGAGTTCTATGCCTTCTATGGATCAGATCACAGGAGTGGTGATTCACTCCGATATGAAACCTACAGGTAATTTCAGCTGTTCTGACACACTGATTAACCAGCTGCAGCATAACATACAATGGGGCCAAAAGGGTAATTTTCTGGATGTTCCTACCGATTGTCCGCAACGAGACGAACGGCTGGGTTGGACTGGTGATGCCCAACTCTTTAGTATGACTGCTGCTTTTAATTACGATGTGGCTCCGTTTTATACCAAATGGCTTGGCGATTTTACGGTTGATCAGTTGCCTGATGGGAAAGTACCTGTTGTAATTCCGGATGTCCTGGATGGGTTCGGTGGCTCCTCGGTGTGGTCCGACGCCAGTGTGATCATCCCCTGGACACTCTGGCTTACCTATGGCGATCAACGAATTCTGGAAACACAATATCCCTGTATGAAGAAATGGGTCGATTTTATGGCCGGAAGGGCGGGAGCAAAGAATCTTTGGTTGGGCGACTGGCATTATGGCGACTGGCTTGCTTTTGAAAAGGGTGGAGTCACTGAAAACGATCTGATCGCATCTGCCTATTATTTTAACTCGACAAGAGTGCTTGCGAAGATCGCTGCAATTATTGGCAAAATGGAAGACGTTGGGAAATACGGAAAGCTTGCCGCTGATATCAAAGAGGCATTTAACCGCGAATTTGTCACTCCAAGCGGAAAACTGACCTCACAGACACAAACTGCATATGCCCTTGTGCTCGCCTTTGACCTGCTTCCTGAAAGCTTGCGTCTTAAGAGCGCCACATACCTGACTGAAAATATCCAAAAATTTGGGCACCTGACTACCGGACTCGCTGGGACCCCGCTGCTTTGCAAAACGCTCTCAGCCACAGGTCATGAAGATCTCGCATTTCGGTTATTGAATAACAGGGAATATCCATCCTGGCTTTATCCCGTCACGCATGGCGCAACCACCATCTGGGAACGATGGGATGGTGTGAAACCTGATGGTACTTTCCAGGATGCGACAATGAACAGTTTCAATCATTATGCTTATGGGGCAATAGGTGAATGGCTTTACAGACATGTGGCAGGAATAGATATTGACCCTGAAAATCCGGGATATAAACATATCTTTCTTGCTCCTCACCCCGGTGGTGGACTATCCTATGCAAAAGCTGAAATTAAGACCCTTTATGGAAAAGTTTCTTCCTCATGGAAGTTAGAGAATGATGACTTTGTTTATGAAGTTGAAATTCCGGTAAATACCACCGCTACAGTAACTTTACCACATGTCCGCGGAGGTTTGGTTAAAATGGACGGGTTACCGGTTAAGTACGAAGGGATCCAAATTAAAGATGACCTTCAGTTTACGCTTGGATCCGGAAAATATCTGTTGAGATATCCAGCTGGTGAAATTAGTGCGGCAATTAACTCAGTTATAAAGTAATAAATCAAAATTCCAAAAATGGAAAGTTCATCCCGATTCTTAATCTTTTTTACAGTTTTCCTTTGTCTGAGCTTTAGTGTAAAAACGAATTTGTCAGCTGTAGAAAAGCCATTCCGCGGATTTATGATTGATGCCCCACGTGGTGTGGAATCTATTGAATATTATTTCAGGCTCATCGATTTTTGCAAAGAGGAAGGGATCAATTCCATCGTTTTTCGTCTGACCGACGATCAGGGTACCGCATATCTTTTTACCTCTCATCCTGAACTGAACAGGTGTGAAGGGGCTTTTACGGCTGATGAACTGAAAAAAATTGTGCAATATGCTCAGCAAAGAGATATCGTAATGATCCCTGAAATCGAATCGTTCGGCCATTCAAAGTACATCACTCAAACCAAAAGATACAGTTTCTTAAACGATGGTCCTGATGGGGCAGATTTTAATGCACTTTGTCCGGTCTCTGATTCCACACTCGTTTTGATGAAGGACCTTTATACAGAAGCTGCATCCATTTTTCCGGGTCAATACTTTCATATTGGATGCGATGAGGTCAACTGGGGAGCAGGTAAGTTGTCGAAAGAGGCCCTAAGAATGAAAGGTAAACACCAGATATGGGCAGAGTATATTAACAAATTGAACAGTTGCTTAAAGACGATTAATAAAAAGACAATGATTTGGGGAGATGTTCCGATTTATCAGGATAAAGCAGTTCTGGATCTTCTCAGCAAAGATATTGTATTAATTGACTGGAATTACTGGGAATCTGACCAAGTGAAAATTGGCAATGTAGCTCAGAACCTTCTGGGAAAGGGATTTCAAATTATTGGTTGTCCTGCTGTCAGTTGGTGCAGATGGGGACCCCGTGTTGGCGAATCACAGTTTAAAAATATCAATGGGTATGCCGAAGTTTATGGTAATCTGGAAAATCCGAATAACCTGGGCATTATTCTATCCAATTGGGTGCCTAAACGTTACCTCCAGAATAGCCAGTGGGATACCTATACAATCGCTGCCAAAATAATGATGCATAAAGGCAATTATAACTATATGGAAGCGATCCCGGCATTTGTTGAAAACCACTTCGGTGTCAAATATAACTCCTCCTGGGAAAAGATTTACAGTGCAATCTATAAAGACATTTCACAGTGGGAGTGCAGTCAAAATGACAGCTTAAAATTTATTCCCTGGAATTCTGAGGCTCATATTCGCAAAATTGTTACAAATAACAAGGTTCTGAAAAACAATATGCCTGAGTTGAAGAAACTGTTATTGTCCTGTAAACATGAAGTAATCCGAAATAAAGGCGATTTTGATGAATTCCTTTTGACCGTAGAATTTATTGAATATAACTATAACCGACAGAACGAACTGATAGCCTTTGTAAATTCCGAAAAAACTGATTTAAATTCCATCGGAAGCTATTTGAAAAAAGTAGCTATAGCCGATCAGGCCATGTTGGAAAAGATCCATTCGGTATGGAAAAAAGGCAGACGCTGTACGATCCGGGAAAATGACGCGGAGAATATGTGGTCCTATTTTAAAGTGGCTAAATATTCGAAGTATTTAAGCGAGAATCCCGTTGAATTTCAGAAGCTTATAAAATTTAAATAGTATTTGTATTGATGGTAAGATTATTAATATGTTATTCAGTTAAATAAAAGTAATTATGAGAAAAAAAGAGACAAGCGAATTAAGCAGGCGCCAATTTTTAGGCTATTCTGCATTGGGTCTTACGGGTTTGACGATCCTTCCAAGTTGGACATTGGCCAGTGGTGATCGGATTGCCCCGAGCGATAGGGTCGTCATGGGATTTATTGGTTTGGGGAATCAGGGTGGCTCTGATTTTAACAGCTTCTCCAATTGTCCCGGAGTTCAGGTTGTTGCAGGGTGTGATGTTGAACAACTGAAACGCGAACGTTTCAAAAGGCGGGTTGAAGCCTGGCAAAAAAAACAGAATGTGGCTTCACGGTGCGACCTGTATGAGTTCTACGAAGACCTTCTTGAACGTAAAGATATCGATGCGGTTTCTATTGCAACACCTGACCATTGGCATGCACTGACAACCATTCATGCCTGCAAATCGGGGAAAGATGTTTATGTACAGAAACCATTGGCCTTTACCATCCGCGAAGGATTGGAAATGGTCAAGGCGGTACGTGGGAATAACCGTGTTTTGCAGATTGGGAGTCAGCAGCGATCAAGTAAGGAGTTTCAGCAGGCAATTGCTTTGGTCCGCAGTGGTGCAATTGGTCATATCGAGACTATCTACGCAAAGGTGGGTGATCCACCAAAACCATTTGATCTTCCTGAGCAGCCAATACCAGCTACCCTAAACTGGAATCAGTGGATGGGGCCTTTGACCGATCCCAAAATTCATTACCATCCTGATCTTTGTCCACCGATCACACTCGATCCGGAGCAGAATGAAAAACTTTGGGGTGCCTGGCGCTGGTACCGCGAAACCGGTAATGGGTTTACCGCAGACTGGGGAGCACATATGTTTGATATCGCTCAGGCCGCTATTGGTATGGACGGATCGGGTCCCAGTGAATTCATCCCCAAGGGCTATCGCGATACGAAATATCTGACCATGAAATACCTTAACGGGATTGTGATGACCGAACAACCTTTCCAGGATAAACCTGGTAATGGTATTCGGTTTAACGGAACCAAAGGTTGGCTCAAAGTTGCCCGGGGTTATATCGAGTGCTCAGACCCTTCACTGATTGCCAAAGAGGAGAAGAAAGTTGGTGCAGGTCAGTATGAAGTCAGTTCTCCTCATATGCAGAATTTCATCGATGCTGTTCGGTCACGTAAAAATCCCATTGCTCCGGTTGAGGTGGGATGTAGCACCAACACCCTCTGCTGCCTTGGAAATATCGCGACAGAATTGCAACGCCCCGTTAAATGGGATCCGGCAACACTGAGTTTTGGCGACGATCAGGAAGCAGCCAATCATAGGCTTTATCATTACCAATACAGGAGGCCATATTCCTTATAATCAAATAGTTTATCTAGAATTGTAATCATGAAGAAAATCGTTTCACTATTTTGTATCATAATTATTCTTGCGTCATGCGGGATCTCACAGAATAAAAAGATCAATGTATTGGTCTTCTCGAAAACCGCTGCGTTCAGGCACAATTCCATCTCCGCAGGTATAAAAATGATGAGCGACCTGGCTCAGCAGCGGAACTGGATTCTGACGGCGACTGAGAATGCTGAATTATTTACCCCTGCCTTTTTGAAACCCTTTGATGTTGCCGTTTTCTTGAATACCACTGGCGATGTGCTCAATGAACAACAGCAGAAAGCATTTGAGGATTTTATGAATGCCGGAAAAGGATTTGTCGCGATCCATGCAGCTTCCGACTGTGAATATGACTGGTCGTGGTATGGAAAGCTGGTTGGGGCCTATTTCAGAACTCATCCGAATGGTCAGGCCGGGACCATGATTTTCGAGAATACGGACCACCCGGGGATGGCCCCCTTTAAAGGGATGACAACATACAGATCCATTGGTGAATGGTACTCTTTCAAGGAAAATCCACGAGCAAAAGTTCATGTTTTGGCACGCCTGGACGAGAATTCACTTGATGAAAATGCACAAAAGGATGACAAATGGAAAATGGGCGACCATCCGCTCATCTGGTACCAGGAATTGGGTAATATCCGTTCTTTCTATACCGTTTTTGGACACCATCCGGCAGAGTTCCAGGATCCCAAAGTGATTGAACATATCGGTTGCGCTGTTGACTGGGTCGCTAAAAAGAATTAGCGGCATAAACAATCAATAAATCGAGACCACAATGAATGTGATATTCCGAATTTTACTGATTTCAATAGGGCTGTTCTCTTTTAAGGCAGCCTTTGCAAAACTTCCACAAATTGAAAAAGTAGTTAAAAGACCTTCCTACAAAAAAGCTGAATTTATTGTCAGACCGCAAATTTTTATCCACCATACTGCCGGGCGTTCCTTTATTGGGCAAGGAGCCATTTCACTTGAAAATGGCGACATTCTGATGGCATTTCCTTCGGGCCGTCCCCTAACAGATACTATAAATCCCGCGATAAGATATCCTCTTCCCACACTTTACCGAAGCAGGGATCAAGGGAATACATGGAAGGAGGAAGGACCAATAAATATGTCATGGAAGCTCACGAGCAACATAAGTGATGGAGGTATTTCTTTTTTGCGTCTGATCGATGGTCGTCTGGCTTTCCTTGCTCATCGCAATGTGAAAGAGAATTTTGGAGGTGGGTTGCCTGTAATTTCATTCTCTGACGACAACGGTAAAACCTGGACACCTGCGCAATTGGTTGGTAATCCTGAAGGAGTCTGGTACGTAATGAACGACAGGTTGCTTCAATTGAAAAACGGACGAATTTTGGTGCCTGTGGCTCATATGCCCAAAGAGTTGGGTACTTACGAAGGGGACCATAATCTGGGACTTTGCTTTTTTAGCGATGATAACGGAAAAACTTGGAAAAGCTCTGTCAAACCAGCAGATCTGAATGATGGGAGAGGGATGGCAGAACCTTCAATTGCTTGTCTGGGAGATAGCAGTTTGATTATGCTGGCACGCACGGGAAGTGGTTGTTTATATTGCTCACGTTCATTTAATGGAGGTTCTGCCTGGTCAACACCCGAGTCAACTTCCCTGATTGCAGCCTGTTCTCCTTTAACACTCAAAACACTCCCTGACGGACGATTGATTGTATTTTATGATCATGCTCAGCCATTAAAAAGGGGAGCCTTCTTTCCCCGTACCCCTCTTGTTTATGCCGTTTCTTCAGATAAGGGTAAATCCTGGGGAGAACCAGTGTTAGTGGATGATGACGGATCGGCGAATAACGATCGACAGAATATCTACCCTTCGGTTTGTTTTACAAAAGAAGGAATGCTTGTGATCTGGGCAACGGTTGTAGCTGACCCGGGAGGTGCTTTTTCCAACGGAGGAAAGGAAGGATGGAAAATAGGAGGAGCAAAGCGGGCAGTATTGGCTTATCCCAAATAAGTAAATTTAATTAAATGGATAACCTAAAACCTGAACGCTTAGGATCACTTGATGTGTTAAAAGGCTTTGACCTTTTTTGCCTGGTTTTCTTTCAGCCAATGCTTGAGGCATTTACAAAAGCTTCGAACTTCCCTTTTCTGAGTAGGCTGAGCACTAAATTTGATCATGTGCTCTGGGAAGGTTTCGTTTTCCGGGACCTGATGATGCCATTATTTATGTTTATGGCGGGTGTTTCAATGCCTTTTGCATTTGCTAAACTGCTCCGTACCCAAACCAAATTGCAAGTTTACAAACGGATTATCAAACGCGTTAGCCTACTTTTCCTGTTTGGAATGATTTGCCAGGGTAACCTCCTTTCATTCGATCCAAATCAAATCTATCTCTATTCGAATATCCTCCAGGCAATCGCTGTTGGTTACCTCATTTCTGCCATACTACTGAACCATTTTCAGGTAAAAGAGCAATTTGGAAACGTGTCGTTTATTTTCCTGATCCTCTGGCTGATATATCGGGAGGGTAAATATCTGAAAGTATAAGATTTAAATTATTCTAATTACAGATTGCTCAAAAAATTCATGATTATGATTTTCAGATTTTTTATTACGGTATTAATCGTATTACTGGTTGCTCCGGTTTTTGCACAGCTGCCTCCCGTTTTTGATCCGATACACGGTTCATTGATGCGTCCAACCAGTTTGACAAAGAAGTATCTGACCGCTGAACGTATTGTTTGGATTTCTGATCTTTCAGGCAGGCATGTAGTGAATGCGGACAAAATCCTGACTCCCGGTATTGGTCAGGCTGATTTAAATTCGAAGGGATATTTCAACCTGATTAGTACGAAGGATACATTACCGGGAATTATCTTTGACTTTGGACATGAGATTCAGGGAGGAATTGAGTTTGTAACGACCCGTGGAATTGCCAGGGTGGGGAATAAAGTGCGAATCAGATTGGGTGAATCGGTCAGTGAAACAATGAGCGAAATCGGCGAAAGCGGAGCCATAAACGATCATGCCATGCGCGATTTTGTGGTTACCTTGCCCTGGCTGGGACGGTTGGAGGTGGGAAACTCTGGATTCCGATTTGTCAGGATTGATCTTGTCGATCCAAATTCACGAATTGAATTTAAAGAGATTAGCGCTATTTTAAATTATCGCGATATCCCCTACATTGGATCATTCAAATGTAATGATGAAAGGTTAAATCAGGTATGGATTACTGGTGCTTATACGGTTCATCTGAATATGCAGGATTACCTGTGGGATGGGGTAAAACGCGACCGCCTCGTCTGGATTGGAGATATGCACCCTGAAGTGATGACCATCAGCTCGGTTTTTGGATATAATGAGGTGGTTCCTAAAAGTCTTGATCTAATTCGGAACCTCACCCCGCTACCGGAATATATGAACGGAATCAGTTCCTACTCGATGTGGTGGATTCTGATCCAGTGCGACTGGTACAATTATAATGGTAATCTGGACTATCTGAAAAAACAGCAGGAGTATTTGAACAGATTACTGAATCAGCTGGCTTCCAAAATCGATGCAGACGGAAAAGAGTCCCTCGATGGCGGGCGTTTCCTCGACTGGCCTTCGAGCGGTAATAAAAAGGCAATCCATGCAGGATTACAGTCGTTGATGGTGATGACATTTAAGGCTGGTAGTGAGTTGTCTTTAATATTAGGGGATACTGCAACCGCAAAAATGTGTGACACAGCAATTGGGAAACTAAAAAGACATATTCCGGAAATGGCTGGTTCCAAACAGGCGGCAGCACTATTGGCACTTTCCGGGTTGATTTCGCCTGAAAAGGCAAATTCAGAGCTGTTGGCTAAAGATGGTGTTCACAAAATGTCAACATTTTATGGCTATTATATGCTGAAGGCTCGCGCAAAAGCGGGCGATTATCAGGGTGCAATTGACAATATCCGCGAATATTGGGGAGGTATGCTCGATTTGGGCGCCACCACTTTTTGGGAAGATTTCGATATCGATTGGTTGAAAAACGGGGGACGAATTGACAAATTTCCTGCTGAGAACAAAGTAGATGTCCATGCATCCTATGGCAATTATTGTTACAAGGGGTATCGTCATAGTTTTTGTCATGGATGGGCATCCGGACCAACTTCATGGTTGTCGGAATATGTCCTGGGAGTGAAAGTGGTTGGTCCGGGATGCAAGGTCATTCGGATAGAACCGCATCTGGGTGACCTGTTGTGGGTTGAAGGTTCCTTCCCTACACCGTATGGCGCGATAAAAATAAGGCATGATAAATTGAAAAATGGGCACATTAAGTCTGAAATTGATGCTCCTCAGGAAATAAAAGTGCTGAACCATTAATTTTTCAATTATTTTATAATTCCTTAACATAAAAAATTTGGCAGATGGGTTTAGGTGCCTTACATTTGTATTACATTTTTTTTCATAAGTTTAGGTTTAGTTAGGTTAGTTAGTTTGGTTAGTTTTAGTAAAAGGATGGAACCGCCCGGTTCTGTCCTTTTCAATTATAATGAAGTTGATGTCATCCTGTTTTTAGACTTTGATTGGTTTTATATCTCACACCGTCAGTGTATTTAACTTTTTTGTATGTCAAATTACAGTATAAATAATAATTTCAGTAACACGAGTTTATTTTGTTACATTTGCCCCTCCAAAGTAAGGCTTAGACTTTTTCAATGGCTGAAAAACGTGATGATCACAGTTTAGTTCAGTTGCTTCAAAAAGGAAATGTGGTTGCATTTGATTCACTTTTTGAGGTTTACAGCCCAAAGTTGTTTGGGTTTGCGCTGAAATATTTTAAAAATGAGAGTGATGCGGAAGAACTCGTCCAGGATGTTTTTGTTCAGGTTTGGGAACACAGGCAATCTCTTAAATCGGAATTTTCATTCAAATCGTACCTTTTTACGATTGCGCTAAATCGG
Source organism: Prolixibacteraceae bacterium (assembly GCA_963675995.2). Taxonomy (GTDB): domain Bacteria; phylum Bacteroidota; class Bacteroidia; order Bacteroidales; family Prolixibacteraceae; genus JAAFHB01. The sequence goes on from CAXXIY010000002.1 coordinate 609,243, forward strand.
ATCCGAAAACACTTCACTAAAAAGGCAATTTCGCTTCGATACCTCGAAAGTCTTCAGAAAGAGGCAGAGATCACAATCAATGAAAGTCTCATCAACGATGACTATGAAACAATTCTGCAACAGATCAATCTCATCATCGAACAGTTGCCACCACGACGCCGTGAAATCTTTTTGAAAAGTAAATTGGAAGGCAAAAGTTCGAAAGAAATTGCTGCCGAATTAAATATTTCTACCGGTACGGTCGATAATCAGGTTTCAGAAGCACTCAGGTTTTTTCGCGTACGGTTAAATCATGAAAGTCTCCCATTGCTGCTTTTTACTGTGTTGTTTATTTATTAATCCCCAAATTATAACCTTTAAAAATCCTTAAGTTGCAAAATGCTTATTGCCAATAGTTTTCCGGGAAAGACGTCACATTGGAAAAATTAAATCTAAAATACCCATGAGAAAATGCAACTCATCGGATATAAGACCTAAAGCAGATAAGAAATGGGGGAGTGTTACCCTTTTCAAAAATATTTGTGTAATCAGTGGCAATGAAGGAACAATTACAAAAGATCATTCAAAAATATTTTGGGGGTGAATTAAGCCTTAAAGAACAGATCGCCCTTTCGGAACAATTGGCAGATGATCAAAACACTGATGCAGAACAATTATTTATGGATGAATGGGAGATACAACATGATTCAGAGCGATATTCAAACCGGAATTTTAAACCTATCCTTGATCGGGTTCACCATCTGATCAGATTGAATGAAAATGACAGGTTGATTCACCTCAGCGGATGGCATGTTTTTCAACGCATTGCAGCTATCCTGATTTTCCCTCTTCTGCTCTCATTTTTTGCTTATTCTTATTTTCAAACTAAAGAAGCGGATAATTGTGTAACCTTTGCCGAAATTCAATGCCCGTTGGGAGTTCGCACAAAATTTCAGCTTCCCGATGGATCAACCGGATTTCTGAACAGCGGTTCGAATCTGAAGTATCAGGTTTTGTTTACACGGGAAAGATCGGTTGAACTCACAGGTGAAGCATTTTTTGATGTAGTCCATAACGAGGAGATCCCATTCCATGTAAAAACCAAAAATCTTGACATTAAAGTTAAGGGAACTACTTTTAATGTGCTTGCAATGGAAGATGAAACAGAAGAGGAGATTGTCCTGCAAACCGGTAAAGTCGAAATTTCAACCAGAAATGGAAAACAACTGGCTGTTTTGGCTCCAAATGAACAATTGATCTTCAATATTGAACAAAAATTATTTGCCAAAAAAGAGGTCATCGCTTCGCAATATTCCAACTGGAAGGAAGGTAAACTTGTTTTCAGGAATGAAAATATGCAACAGGTGGCTCGCCGGATAAGCCGGTGGTATAATGCAGAGGTGGTTGTGGATGACCATCTACTTGATGACTATACATTTCATGCTACATTTATCGATGAACCACTTGATGAAGTGCTAAAACTAATTTCAATCACAACTCCAATCAGTTACCACGAAGAAAAACGAATAGCAGATACAGATGGAGCTTATCAGAAACGAAAAATAGTTCTTCATCTCAATAAATTAAAAATCAATCAGTTTAAATAGTAAGATATAAAAAAACAGGAAAGTGTTCGAACCACTCTCCTGTTAAATCAAGTAGTGTCACGTTCAATTATTGTTAAACCACTTAATGTTTCAAATTTATGCAAAAAAAACGAACCAGGAGGCCAGTCTCTAATTGTGTGCTCCTTAAATTTTGGAAAATTATGCGCCTAAGTGTATTTATTTCATTTCTTTTTATTGCACAGGCTTATGCAACAGTTAGTTACTCACAACAAAAGCGTCTGACCCTGAAAATGGAGGGGGCAAAAGTTATTGATGTTTTAAGTAAGATTGAGGATGAAAGCGAATTTTTCTTTCTCTTTAATCAAAAACTGCTCGACGTTGAAAGACAGGTCAATGTTGATGTTAAGAACGAAATGATTGGAGATATCCTTTCTGTAATTTTCGAACATACAAATGTCACCTATCTGATCAAGGACCGTCAGATTATTTTAACAACTGATATCAGCTCTACCGGATCCTATCAGGGGCAGCAGAAAACCATTTCCGGAAAAGTAATTGATTCTGCAGGCTCACCGATTCCCGGGGTGTCGGTTGTTGTTAATGGAACCACATTGGGGGTAACGACCAATAATGAGGGACATTTCACCTTGTCGATACCTGTTGATGCCAAAGTACTTACGTTTTCCTTCATTGGGATGAGGACACAGGAGGTTGAAATTGGCAAGAAAACAACTTTCAATGTTACACTTGCTGAAGAATCAATTGGTCTGGATGAGATCGTTTCAATTGGTTATGGAACCGTTAAAAAAAGTGATTTGACAGGATCGATCGGCTCTATAAGTAGTACTGAATTGCAAAAAACAGTGATTACAACTCCTGATCAGGCTTTGCAGGGTAGAGTGGCTGGAGTCCAGGTAAGAACTGACTCACACGCTCCTGGAGGAAGTATTTCAGTGCAGGTAAGGGGTACTTCGTCGTTATCCGCAAGCGGACAGCCGCTTTATGTGGTTGATGGATTTCCTATCTCAAATGAGTTTGTGGCTATCGGCAATGTTGAAAATGGTGATGGCTGTAATCCTAATCCATTGAACTCTATTGATCCTTCAAATATTGAGTCGATCGAAGTTTTGAAAGATGCTTCAGCTACTGCTATTTACGGATCAAGGGCTACCAATGGAGTTGTTTTGATTACCACGAAAAGGGGGACCGGAGGCAATACAAAAATCGATTTTGAAACTTCTCATGCAGTAGAACAGTGTTCAAATATTCTTGAAGTACTAAGTGCGAAAGATTGGGCAATCCAAATCAACGAGGGTAATGACCAAAACGGGAAAGCGCATACTTTTACGGATGCCGCAATTTCCGCCATGGGCGAAGGAACAAACTGGCAAAAGGAAATATTCCGAAGTGCTGGAAGCCAGAAATACAAATTGTCAATTTCGGGAGGAACTCCCGATTTGCGTTACCTAGTATCAGGTAACTATTCGAATCAGGATGGTATTGTCACAAACACTAATTTTGAACGTTACTCAGCAAATGTCAATATTGATGCCAATGTCACTAAAAAATTTACGGTAGGCACGAACATCATGTTTTCCAATTCAGTGGAAACCATGCTCCCAAGTGATTCAAAAGGATACAGCACTTCAGCTACTGTTGTGAGCAATATCTTCAATGCCCCTCCCCATATTCCTGCACTGGACGAAAATGGAAATTATACTTTTTTTAGTAACTATATCGGAGGAAACAATCTGGGAGATAATCCCCTGTATATGGTTAACAAATACGATATTAATGCAAATACAACAAGAATTTTAGGAAGTGTTTTTGGAAACTATAAAATCATTGACGGTTTGGAACTTAAAGTAAGGCTTGGAATGGATTACCGCGATTGGAGATATAAAAGTTACTATCCAATTGCATCAGTGATGGCAAGTAGTGTGGCCGGTTCTGCCTCACAAGTTAGCGAAAAAACAGTCAATGTGTTGAACGAAAATATATTGGAATATAAAACAACCATCGCTGAAAGACATCAGTTATCAGCTATGGTCGGTTTTACCAATCAATCTGAAAAGGATGAATATATCAAAGCGGTAGGTTACGGTTTTCCTTCTGATTTCTATAAATACAATAATCTTGCGTTGGCCAAAACACAAAGTATCAGTTCACAATTGACAAAATGGACTCTGTTATCCTACATTAGCCGAGTAAATTATACTTTAAATAATAAATATTTATTTACAGCTACTGCAAGGTATGACGGATCTTCAAAATTTGGGGTTAATAATAAATATGGGTTCTTTCCATCTGCAGCAGTTGCATGGAGGATGAGTGAAGAAAACTTCATAAAAAAGATGGACATTTTCAGTAACCTGAAATTAAGGATGGGGTATGGTAATACCGGAAATGAACGAATCGGGCTTTATAATTCCGTTGCCGCCATGGCAAACGACAAAGATTACAATTCAGGGTATGTTCTCGGGGGATTATTAGCAGGAATTTCGTACCCGAAAAATATCTCCAACCCTGATTTAACATGGGAAAAATCAAGAGATGTGAATTTAGGATTGGATATGGGTTTTCTGGATAACCGGATCAGCTTTACCGTAGATATTTATAAGAAAAAAACAACTGATTTATTAATGAGCGTACCTTTGCCTACCGAAAGCGGATATGCGAGCGTTCTGCAGAATGTTGGTTCAATGGAAAACAAAGGAATCGAACTAAATCTTCAAACTGTTAATGTCAAATCAGCTTCGTTCAAATGGTCAACCAACCTCAACCTCTCTATGAATAGAAATAAAATCCTTGACTTAGGAGGAGCTACCCAAATGTTTGCAGGATGGGTTGGTGGAGGAAACAGCAATCTCAATGGAGGTAATATTGTCCGTCTGGCACCCGGAAAGCCGGTTGGTGCATTTTATGGTGTAATATGGGATGGAATATGGAAGTCTGATCAGGAGATTGCGACTGTTGGAACAATGAAAAGCTCAAAACCTGGTTATGCACGATTTAAAGATTTTGACAAGAGCGGCACATTCGATGCGAATGACTGTACTTATATTGGTGATCCAAACCCAGATTTTACTTTCGGTTTTAACAACGACTTTTCTTATAAACAATGGTCTTTAGGTATTTATTCATATGGTGAAGTTGGGCAGGATATCTTGTGTATGGGGAAACGTCTTTTAGCAAATTATAACTCATTATATGCACCCATCAGAAAAGATCGCTGGTCTCCGACAAATCCAAATGGGACTGCAGTTGGTGCCGGTGCCGGCTATCCTGCTATGGCCAATACCAACATGATTTATGATGGATCTTATATTCGTATAAAAGCGATCGTTCTGAATTACAGCCTTCCGATCAAGAAATTGAATATAAATTGGTTGAGCAGTGCAAGGATTTCGGTAGCTGCTGAAAATCCGTTTACGATCACAAAATATCCGTTTTATGATCCTGAAGTAAACTCCTTCGGAACAAGCAATGCCGTAAAAGGTGTCGACCGTTTCTCGTATCCTGCTTCAAGAGCTTTCCGAGTGGGACTAAGCGTAAGTTTCTAAAATGGATGTAAATTTTAAAATAAATTATTGACATGAAAAAATATATTATCATTTTATTGCTTATTTCGACACTGGGATTGGTCTGTTGCAAGCAACCTCTTGAGGAAAAAATGTATAGTGCACAACTTATTGACGATTTTTATCAAAATAACGACCAGGCTCAATTAGCCCTTGCCGGTATCTATTCTGTGTTGTGGACAGGATACATCTATAAGAATGCCTATTATAACAAGTTGGGTGATTTTCCCGGAGAAGCCGAGAAGGTTTCAGGATCCGGCAAGGACGCATATGATATTTTTGCCTGGACAGTTAGTGATTCCCAGATTCAATACTTATGGACGGCTTGTTACCAGGGAATCGACCGGGCTAATCAATTAATCGACAGGATCGCTAAAAGTAGTGTGACTGATGCTGTGAAAAATGATGCTGCTGGTCAGGCAAAGTTTTTAAGGGCACTTTTCTATTTTGACCTTGTACGAGCCTTTGGTGGTGTCCCTTTACACATTTCGGCAACCAGCAGTATAAGCGATGTGGCAAAGGCAAGAAATACGTCCGAAGAAGTGTATGCTCAAATTATTGCCGATCTGAAAGATTCTGAAACCATGCTGTCCCCGTTCAATGCTGCAAAACATGCTGCTGGTTATGCAACATCCGGAGCTGCCAAAGCGCTGTTGGCCAAAGTGTACCTTCAGCATAAAGAATGGACCAATGCGGCTGCCAAGGCAAAAGAATTAATTGATTTGAATGTTTATAGTCTGATGAAAGACTATTCCCAAATTTGGGATCCTGCCTATAAAAACAAATCTGAACAAATTTTTTCTATCCAGCACAATAATGGAAGTGACAATAATTCAAATTATGGCGAACATCTTGTTTATTTGTTCTGTCCGCAAGGCTACACCCTCAATGGGGTAGGTATACAGTTTGCGAAAGATGGGCAAACTTTCGGCCAAGTAGAAAAGGCATACTTTAATTCAAGGCCAAATACCTACAGGAAATGGTATACAATGAGAGACCGTATGCCAAAATATCTAAAAGTTGGTTCTACTTCCTGGGTTAATGACACTGTTAAACTCCAGGAAATATATGTTGTAAAATACTATTTTCCTGATCTTACAACCGGATATTTACAAACAGGGGTGAATTTCACGATTCTAAGATATTCAGATGTCCTGCTTACTTATGCAGAAGCATTGAACGAAGCAAACAATGGACCATCAACAGAAGCTTACAAAGCAATCAACCTCGTCCGCCAACGAGCAAGAGCCGTTGGAACGGTTTACGAACAGCCGACCTCTTTATATCCAGACCTTTCAGGGCTTACAAAAGCGCAGTTCAGACAAGCTATTCTGGATGAACGTGCAGAAGAATTCATTGGCGAAGGGGAACGGAGAAACGACCTGAACCGTTATGATTTACTTCTTACAGTAGGGAATAATTATGGTGTGGCAGTAAAACCTGGGTATGTCTTGTACCCGATTCCAAGCGCCGAAATCAAATTAAATCCGCTCTTAAAACAGAATCCTGATTATTAATTTTTTTTTAAATTTAATTTTCCCAATTTTGCTATCCACAGGTAACTGCAGATAAGTCAAAGTTGGGAAAATTTGTTTTTAAAAAGATAGGTATCCAAATATCTTAACTGGTAATTAAATAACAATTAGAGCGCTCCTTGAGGATATATTATGATTGTAGAGATTTCTTGAAAAGGGAGACCCGGGAGATTTCCCAAAAATTTTTCTTCTGAATCATTGAGTACAAAATCATCATTTACTCCTTCTTAGATAAAATAATTAAATTACTCTTAATCAGATTAGTTCATCATAACGCCAGTGTAAGTTGCTGGCTTATAGTTATATGTGTTTATTAAGTCTTTTAATTGATTAAACAATGAACTCCCGCGAGAGAATTTTAGAAACACTGAATCATCAAGAACCTGATCAGGTCCCATTTGACCTTGCCGGTTCAACCTGGACCGGAATTACAAATGGTGCCTACCAAAAATTGCTGGAATATTTGAATTTGCCAGCCGAAGAGCCAGTCTGGGCAGATGTGATTCAGCAAATTGTAACCCCTTCCCAGGCTGTGTTTGAAATGCTTCAGGTAGATACGCGTGGCCTTCTTCCACTGACGAGTCACAACTGGGATGTTTACGAAAAATTAACCGATGCCGGTGATAATTGGGAGTACCATGATGAGTGGAATTTCACCCACCATTTTCCTAAAAAAAATGGCCACTGGTTTTCGTTGGTGAGAAATCCAATGGAACAGATTGCTGATCCTACTGAAAATGATATCGTTCAGTTTAATTGGCCGTTTGCTGCTGATAAACGAAGGATCGCCGGATTGCGTGAAAAAGCGCTATATTATAAGGAACAAGGGAAATTGGTAATGCTCAAGGGGCTCTGCGCCGGCGTTTTTGAAATGCAGCAACGGGTGAGAGGGATGACCAACGCCATGATGGATCCATTCATGTTTCCTGAATTTTCTGATCTTTTAATCGGTAAGATTGCTGACCTTAAGATTGAATTCTGGGAAATGGCATTGAATGAACTGGCTGATGTTGTTGATGTTGTAGCCGAAGGTGACGATTATGGAACACAGGATTCGCAGCTGATCGATCCCGATCAGTTCCGAATGTGCTATAAACCACATATCGCCAGGGTCACGGCTGCCATGCGAAAAGGGGCTCCAAATGCAAAGGTGATGTTTCACTCGTGCGGAAATGTGCGTTCGATCATTCCCGATTTTATTGAGATCGGCATCGATATACTAAATCCGGTTCATATTACTGCAACAGGAATGGAACCAGTGCAGCTGAAAAAAGATTTTGGGAGCGACATCGTATTTTGGGGTGGTGGCGTCGATACACAAAAGATTCTCCCAACCGCATCCCCTGCTGAGGTTTCTGACCATGTAAAAAGAAACATGGATGCGTTGGCGCCCGGAGGCGGTTTTGTCTTTGCTACTGTTCACAATATTCAAAGTGAAGTACCGCCTCAAAATATCATGGCGATGTGGGAAACCCTTCAAAAGTATGGAAAATATTGAAAGTTTTATTTACCAATACATTTCACTTAAGAACCTTTAGAAAATGAACCGGAAAGAATTCATCAGACGGAGTGGAATAACCGCCATTTCAGGATTAATGATCCCCACAATTGTCCCATCATCGGTTTTTGGGAAAAATGCCCCTAGCAACCGTATCGGGATCGGAATGATAGGTGTTGGACGACAGGCTGTAAGCGTAAACCTCAAAAATGGTTTTCTTAAACTGGACAATTGTCAGGTAATCGCCATAAATGATGTCGATTCCTGGCGACTTGGAAATGCCGAAAAAGTGATCAATGAGAGCTACTCTGCCAAAACAGGAACGAAGTATTCGGGTGTTAAGACCTATGCTGATTATCGAGACCTGATTGCAAATAAAGGTGTTGATGCGGTAATGATTTCTACTTCAGATCATTGGCATTCCGCTGCGGCGATTACTGCAGCCCTGGCAGGTAAGCACGTATCGGTTGAAAAAGCGCTCTCTGTCAGCTATTCACACAGTAAGGCACTTGTAGAGGCAGTTAAACTGAAGGGAGTTGCCAACCGTCTTGACAGCGAATTCCGGTCTCTTGAACCTTTCTGGAAAACAATTGAAATCGTTCATAATGGTGTAATCGGTAAACTTGTAAATGTAAAGGTTGGTGTCCCCGCCGAATTGTCGGGCAGTGCGCTTGGACCTCAACCTGAAATGCCAATTCCCAAAGAATTAAATTATGACATGTGGCTCGGACCGGCATTTCCAGCCCCCTACAATGTAAACAGGGTTCACGATCCGCATACAATCGAGACCCGGCCGGGATGGTTGCGAAACGAAGATTACAGCAATGGCATGATTGTTAACTGGGGCGCCCATCTTTGTGATATCGCATTGTGGGGAATGAAAAAAGAGTTGGAATTACCGGTAAGCGTTTCAGGAACAGGTAGTTTTTCGAAAGGCTTATGGAATACAATCGAATCATTTAACCTCAACTACAAGTATGCCGATGGTCTGACAATGAATTATATCATCGATCAGCCCTATGTGAAATTCGAAGGTGACAAAGGATGGATCAAAGTTACCTATCCCGATAAGCTGGAGGTCAGTGACCCATCAATACTCAGGTACAAACCCGGACCTAACGATATTTCCTACAAAGATACCTTAACCGATAAGGCAGATTTTCTCAGAGCTATCGAAACCGGCAAGAAGGCATTTGAACCGCTCGAAGTCGGGCATAATGTCTATTTCACAACTTTGATGGGTTTAATATCCATCAAACAGGGAGTTGAACTAAACTGGGACAGAGCAGCCCTGAAATTCACGGGCAATTCAGCTGCAAATGCAATGCTGAACAGGCCTTTCCGTGAAAAGTGGCTCGATAAGAATGTGATCGATTGGATGAATAAGTTTCAGGAGGTACCCCTAAAATAGATGATGATGAAAAAGATTTTATTCGGAATTGTTTTTATAACTATTTTTGGATCAGTAGATTCCTATTCGAAGGGTAAGGATTTAAACAATATTTTCTATTGCTTTAACAATGCAATGCGGCTTCCCAATGCACCAATTGGGTACGAAGAACAGGCGAAACTAGCAAAACGGCTCGGTTATTTTGGTATTTCGGGCAGTACGGAAGATAGCTACTTTGAATTCCGGAAAGCCCTTGATAAGGTGGGGCTTGCCATCCCCGAAACCTATATCTCCCTGAAGATTGATTCAGGTGTTCCAAATTACAACCCCTTGTTAAAAGAGCTGATCAAAGATTCGAAAGACCGCGATCTTTTGATCACACTCCACCTTCATAGCGAACTTTATAAAAACAATAAAGAAAAAGGGGATGTCAAATTTGCTGAAGTACTGACAGAACTGGCTGATTACGCTGCGAAATACAATGTGAAGCTTGCCGTTTATCCCCATTTTTCGTTCTATTGCGAATCATTTGCTCACACTTTGAAACTGGTTAAACTGGTGAACCGTCCCAATCTGGGAGCTGTTTTTAACCTTTGCCATTTTCTAAAAGTTCAAGGTCCGGAAAATCTGGAAGCACAGTTAAAAGTGGGTATTCCCTATCTTTTTATGGTTTCCCTCTCTGGCGCCGATACTGGCGATACGCAGAAAATGGATTGGGACAGGTTGATTCAGCCATTGGGCAAAGGGAGTTTTGATCCTTATCCAGTCGTTAAACTTTTGAAAGATAATAATTACAAGGGTAAGTTTGGGTTGCAGTGTTACAATATCAAGATGGACTGTGTACCAGCCCTTACCCAGTCGATGAATACATGGAAAGAGTATAAAAAAAGGTATTCTAAAGAGAAGCACTAGCTGAATGTGTTGATAATCATTCTTTCATGACGTCCAGCAAAGGTGAAATGAAAATCGGGCTACTGTCAACTTGATGCCGGCTCCTGGCGAATGCTCCGGCGAAACTGTTGTCTTTTCTCCTACAATAGGAAATTAATGCCAACTGCCTTTTGCCAGCCGCTGTATATCAATTTGTTTAAAGAACGCTATATTTAGAAATGTAATTTGTGATAAAACCAACAACTTAAACAATGATTTCCAATAAGACCAATTTTCGCTGGGTCATCGTGGCAATGCTTTTCCTATCGACCACCATCAATTATTTTGACCGGGTGCTCATTGGCATTCTGGCACCAAATCTCGGAGCAGAGTTTGGCTGGAATGAACAGGAATATGGATACATCGTTTTTGCCTTTCAGCTCACTTATGCCATTGGTACTTTTATCATGGGATATTTGATCGATCGTCTGGGAACACGCTGGGGATTTGCATTGGCAGTATTTCTATGGGGTGTCGCCAGTACGAGTCATGCATTAGCCAGAAGCTGGATGGGCTTTGCATTTGCCCGCATGGGTCTGGGTATTGGACAGGCTGCCAATTTCCCGGCAAGCATTAAAACGGTTGCTGAATGGTTCCCACCAAAGGAGCGGGCTTTTGCAACAGGATTGTTTAACGGCGGATCAAATTTTGGACAGGTTCTTGCACCCCTGCTCATTCCTGTTATCCTGCTGCTCTTTTTCTCGTGGAAGTTTGTCTTTGTTTTTTCAGGTTTATTAAGCACGCTTTGGCTGGTGATGTGGTTGATTGTCTATCGCACTCCGGAGGAGAGCCGTTTTGTCAATCAGCAAGAACGTGATTATATTCTGGATGGTTCCGGAAAACCTGAAAAGGTAAAGATTCCTTGGAGCCGGTTAGTCCTTTACAGACAAACATGGGCAGTAGCTCTCGGCAAATTATTTGCTGATCCTGTGTGGTATTTCTATCTTTTCTGGGGAGCTAAATTTCTCAATGCCAAATTTGAAATCAACCTGAGCGGTCTGGCATTACCACTGGTAATCATTTATGTAGTCGCCTATTGTGGTGGAATTGGTGGTGGTGCAATGTCCTCCTGGCTATTGAAAAAAGGACGATCGGTAAATTTTTCCCGCAAAATAACCATGTTGATTAGCGCTTTGCTGGTACTTCCGGTGATGATGGTTCCCTTTCTCAATTCGATTTATGTTTGTGTAGCGCTCATAGCTCTGGCAGCTGCAGCACACAACTCATGGTCAGCCAATATTTTTACTGTTGCCTCCGACCTGTTTCCAAAGTCGGCAGTAGGTTCTGTTATTGGTTTTGCGACCACAATCAGTGGTATTGCCGCAATGATTACTTCATTACTGATTGGTTATGCCTTGAACAAATCGGGAACCGACGGGTATGTTTTCCCGTTTGTGATTGCCTCTTTTGGCTATTTGATCGGAATAACAATTGTTCACCGGCTCACCCCGACAATGAAACCTGTGTTGTTGAATCCTTAACCCGGAATGACCACCTAAAGTTTTAAGGAAGAATAAATTATCAAACATAAACGCAATAAAAAATTGAAAAATGGAGCGCCGTAATTTTTTAGCCCTTGCAGGCACTGGTATGCTGGGAACTAGTCTGTTGCCAAATTCAGTATTTGGAATTTCTTCGTCAAAATCCAAATTGCGCTGGGTGCAAAATACGGGAAATAAATTGTTCAGCCAGGTCATCTGTGAGAATGAGCCATTTGTCCGGAATACTGCTTCATCTGTGCTGGGTGCGACCTGTTATTTAGTGGATCAGGGTAAGAGCTATCTGGAATTAAATTTAAAACCTGGAAAGGAAGAAATCAGGAATGGACAAATTGAGGCCCGGTTAACTCATCAATTGCATAAAACCCCTTTTGGTGAGTGTGAAGACTTGCTGGAGGGCCTGTTAACCGTCCGGAATCTGAGTGGTACGATTAAACATGTTGATATTAAATTTATTACAGGCGCACAGGCATCCCCGCAATATGATCATCAACAAATTTATATACCCATTTCTGCTGCAGGATTATTTAAGGATGATCGTCATGCAGCGATAGGAAGCCTGGACTTTTTTACCGATTGCGATCACAAAGTCGGACGTGAGAACTTTGAGTGTAATTATCTGGAACCGATGGCTGCTAATCCGTCAAAGCGGAAAACAAAAGCACTGATACTTGCTCCTGTTGTCGACACTTATTATCCCGGTACTCCGTGGCGCGTATCGATGTTCACCGAAGCTGAACATGCCTGCGAATTTAAGTCAGCACCCGACAACCAGAATAATCCGCAGTGGTGTGCCGCACGACAAATTAATTTGAGTCCGGGTGAAGAAAAAATCATCAGGTGTTTTCTCCTTATTCATCAGGGAGACACCTCGGTAGCCTGGAAAACGTTTCAACAATTTGGGTATAAAGATTCCGGTACTGTCCCTGACTGGCTGCGTGAGGTGAAAGTTCATTATTATGACTTTTTATCGTCAGCCAATGGAGAAAACGGGCATCGGGGCGATGGCTATGAATCAGACCTCCCTTATTTTAAAGAATATCATGTTGGTATGGCAACCCAGCATGGGTATTATCCCTCCATTGGTGATTTTATACAACCTTCAAGAGAGAAATGGCTCGCAATGCAGGGTGATAAACAGGGAGCCGCCGAAATGTCAATCGGTAAAATGAAAGCACGGATTGAGGCAACCCGAAAAGTTGGCACACACCCGGCCGTATATATGCATACCCTCTGTTTTGACGATGCCTCCCCGCTTTTCAGTAAGTTAAAGGATTCGATACTTATAAATGCAGAGGGACAGCCTGCCAAATATCCCTGGAGTAATTCCGATACCGCTGGTCAGAACTGGTTTATGTCGTTTGCTTCGAAAGATTGGAGAGACCATTTGCTGAAACAGACCGAATATATTATGGAGATACTAAATCCCGATGCGATTGTATTTGATGAGACTTTCCTGTGTTTAGGTTATGATGAGCATCCCGATAGGAAAGGGGCACTCTCGACTCATTCTATTCCCTATATGAAGCAGATGCGCGAATTAATCCACTCCTATGGAAAAGACAAGGCCCTGCTGACCAGTGATTGCAGCATGTCGAACATGGTGATGTGGGCTGACGGCGAAGCAGGCGACCACTCCTATCCCAATTTGCTGGGCAACCCCCTTTACCGTAAAGAGCCGATCCGTTACCTCGCGCCACTGGGTAAGAAACCATGGATTCCCTGTTCATGGCACTTTATACAGATGTGGGAACCCCAGATGGATCTTGCCAGAAAAAGCGGAACCGGGGTGGGTGTTGCCAATGGATACATTGAGTTTAACGGACTTAAAAATTTACCCGAGGAGGTAGCCTCACGAATTAAAAAAGATATTCAGACCCTGTTTTAGAATTGATTTTCAACAAAAAAAAAAACCTTTAATAATCAAATATGAGAACTTTAGTAAATGGAATGTTTCTGCTTTTTTTAAGCCTTAGTTTGCAGGCTCAGATATCACTCGATGGATCATGGAGGTTGTCTTACGGATTGTTTGGAAAAAGTTCTCCTGCTACACCTGATGAATTGAAGTTGAGTAATTGGCCCGAAATAGCCGCAACAGTTCCCGGTAATGTTGAACTCGATTTACAAGCTTCAGGGATAATTAAAAATCCTGAAATTGGAAATAACATTAACGATCTGAGAAAATATGAGGCCTATCAGTGGTGGTATAGCAGAACATTTAAATCACCCCAATATAAGTCTGGTGAGCGGGTCGAAATCGTATTCGAAGGTCTCGATTGTTTCGGAAATATCTGGATCAACAATAAATTTGTTGGGAAAACCGAAAACATGCTTATTGATCACCGGTTTGATATCACAGATTTTTTAAACCCTGATGGCAATAATGTTATTTATATCCGGATTGATCCTGTAGTTGCCGAAAGTCAGAAATATATTAACGGAGTTATCGGGGGGCGAAAGTTTTTCAGGGTAGAACAGGTGCACGTACGAAAAGCTCCTCATATGTACGGCTGGGATATTATGCCCCGATTGGTTAGCGCCGGGCTCTGGAAGTCAGTTAATCTGGAAATTAAAAAGCTTACAAGAGTGGAACAGGTTTACTGGATGACTGATGTGGTTGATGTTCCACAAAAAAAAGCTCAAATATTATTGGACTGGCAATTAACTACTGACCGTTCGCCTATCGAAGGATTGACAATGGAGGTTTCACTGAAAAAGGGTTCCCGAACGATCTTCGAGAACTCCTATCCGTTGTATAACCATTGCAGCCGGCAAATGATTTCACTTGAAAATGTTGACTTCTGGTGGCCAAAAGGATATGGCGATCCAACATTGTATGATGCAACTGTACGACTCATTGATGAGAAAAAGAATGTTCTGGACGAAAAAATACAAAAAATTGGCATCCGGACTGCCGAATTAATTCATACAGATATTACATCTAAAGAGAAGCCAGGAGAATTTTTATTTAAAATCAACGGTGAAAAAATATTTATCAGGGGTACGAACTGGGTTCCACTTGATGCCTTGCATAGCAGAGATAAGGATCATCTGTTGGATGCTTTTAGCATGATTAAAGACTTGAATTGTAATATGATCCGATGCTGGGGTGGTAATGTTTACGAAGATCAGAAATTTTATGACCTATGTGATGAAAATGGAATAATGGTCTGGCAGGATTTTTCATTTGCTGGTACCGTCTATCCCCAGGATAGTGAATTTGCAGAAAAGGTCAGACAAGAAGCAATCGATGTTGTGCTCAATTTGCGATACCATCCCTCATTGGTCCTGTGGTGCGGAAACAACGAAATTGATATCTCGATAGGGTGGACCTTTTCAACACCCATCAATCCGGGGTTGGATATTATCAGCAGACAGGTTTTGGCCAGGGCGGTATGGGAATACGATCCGATACGAAGTTATTTGCCAAGCTCACCGTTTTGCAGTGAGGAACTTTTTAAGCTGGGAAATAATATGAGCATGATGCCCCAGGTGCATCTTTGGGGACCACGCGGATATTATAAAGCTCCTTTCTATACCGATGTAAATGCCCACTTTGTAACCGAGATTGGTTACCATGGTTGTCCAAACCGAAGTAGCCTTGAACGGATGTTTGATCCGGAATATGTTTATCCCTGGACAAAATCAGGGGAGTGGAATGAGGAATGGCAGACCAAGGCCGTTCGGGTTCATCCTAACAATACACTGACGAATGACCGGAATAATCTGATGATTAAGCAGGTTTATGCGCTGTTCGGAGATACCCTGAAAGACCTGGATCAGTTTATTTTTGCCTCCCAGGTGGTTCAGGGTGAAGCTATGAAATTCTTCGTCGAGCAATGGAGAATGGCAAAATTCACCAAGACAGGAATCATCTGGTGGAACCTGCGCGATGGATGGCCAATCATTTCGGATGCTGTAGTCGATTATTACAACAGTAAAAAGCTCGCTTATTACTATATCAGGCAAGTTCAATACAATGCATGTGTCATGATTGGTGACCCCAGGAATGGCAATCATCCTGTTGTTGCTGTAAATGATACCCGTGAATCAAAGTCCGGGACGGTTATCGTCCGTGATGCAGACAGTGGAAAAACTATATTTTCTAGATCTTTTGTCATTCCGGTAAATGGAAAAACTTTAATCGGGAATATTCCGCAATCGCAGAAGCAGGCGATGTGGTTGATTGAATACACCATAGGTAATGTTAAATATTCAAACCATTATCTGGCCGGAGCGGCTCCATTTAAACTGGATGACTATAGCAGATGGTATAAAAAGTTGAATATAAAGAGGGATTAAGATTTTTGATTAACTTGGTGGATATTTTAAAAATAGCATAATGTTTACTTAATTATCGACATTATGAAGTCATTAACCTGTTTTTTTCTGCCATTGCTGTCGGGTGCTATCATCTTATCAGGTTGTTCGAAAAAAGATGGGGCAGGTGATAATGGAAAAATAATCTTCAATGGTGAGATTGTCGATTTTTTGGAGGTGGGGATAAATACCATCTCATCGACCCAAACTTTAACGATAAATGGCATAGGGCTAAGTGATGACATTGTCGTAACAGTTACCGGGGATTTTGAAATATCTGCTGGGGGCAATGATTTTTCAAAAAAAATTACAATTCCGGCATTATTGGCCAATAAGGCGACGGTCATTTATATCAGGTGTAATCCTAAAACTGTAGGCAAAATTTCGGGAATACTTACAATTACAAGTGACAAAATTCTCACTAAATCATTTAATTTAACTGCCTCCGGTGTGAGGGTTTTGCACTCACTTACTACCTTCAATAAGGTAAGGCACGCCTTTGGTGGCGGATTCACCCAAACATCCACTGCAATATTCAGTTTTCCGGTAAAACCTGAATTTGTAGAGAAGATCAACATGTTTATTAAACTGGCATGTCCTTCGGGAGGTTGCAATGCCTGGGATGTTTATGCAAATATTAAAGTGAAAGATCCGGCAACGGGGAAATGGCTGGAAATTGGCAGATATATTACCCCTTACGGGGTTGATAACTCCCAATTAGCCAATGGGTTTATGATTGATGTCACCGACTTCAAATCGTTGTTGACCGGTGAGGTCAACCTAAGATCGTTCATTGAAACCTGGGGAGCCGACGGTTGGCTTTTGACACTCAATTTTGAGGTTACCGAGGGGATTCCCGATTATAAATATTATGCTGTGGGTGAAATTATACAATATAACAATAACACTTTGGAAGGAATCCCTTACGGTGAGCCGAATAATTTCATTGTCAATAAAAACATAACCATTCCGGCGAATGCTGAAAAGACTACTCTGCGAACTATTATTACAGGATGGGGACATGCGACCCCGTCAGATCCTGATGGACGTCCCTGTGCAGAGTGGTGTTTCCGATCGAATAAAATTCTTATCAATGGAGTGCCCAAATTTACCCATGTTATGAACGGATGTGGATGTAGTGCCAATCCTGTTCACCCGCAGGGTGGCAACTGGACGCCAGACAGGGCTGGATGGTGCCCGGGTATGGAGGTGCCTGTTAGGAAAGATGTTTTCGAAACTTCAATGGCCGGAGCCAGTTTTAGTTACCAATACCAGTTAGTACCGTGGACAAATGATTTCAAATCAACAGCAGATAATCAACATGCCTATTATGCCATTTCATCTTTTGTGGTTGTAAAGAGCAATACCTCCTTTACAACATTACCGGTGATAAATTAAGTTGGTCCACGAAAGAATATTGGGTTAATCGGTCTATTTGTCAGGTTTTATCCATCAGATTTATGAAGAGAAATAGGATTCTTTTGTTTTTAACTCTTGATTTCACTTCATCTTGACAGATCATTTAAAACTTCAGTCGCAATGATCGCCCTGCAAAATATGCTGATTCGAACAGAAAGAAATCAAATTTATTCGGTTCCTGCCTGGCCTGAAAAATGGGAAGTTGAGATTAAATTGCATATTCCTGGATATTCATTTATAGAAGGGAGTTCCACGGGAAAGAAAGGATTGAAAATTTCAGAGACACGTGTTCCAAGAACAATTAGGATTAAAAATTGTCTGAATGATAAGATAATTAAGTAATGTTAAAAAAATCCCGCGAAGACGCAAAGTCACGAATTTAAAAGTTAATTTAATTCCAGAATTATTTTTCAGATGATGAATACAAAACTTATATTGGGTCCGGCTTTATTTTCCTTCCTGCAATTAAATTGTATTGCTGAATCTGTACCAGCCCCAAAGCATAAAATACCCAATATACTCATAATATTAGCCGATGATCTTGGATATGGCGATGTACAGTGCTACAATCCTCAACGGGGAAAAATCCCCACACCAAATATCGACCGGCTCGCCGCTCAGGGGATGCGCTTCACCGACGGACATTCCTCCTCGGCAGTCTGTTCGCCTTCCCGCTATACGCTCCTGACAGGACGTTATCATTGGCGTACGCGACTCCAATCGGGAATTGTTAACCTGTTCGAGGAGCCGCTTATTGCACCAGACAGGCTCACAATTGCAGGTCTGGCAAAACAAAAAGGTTATCGTACCAGCTGTATTGGCAAATGGCACCTTGGATGGGATTGGCCGATCGATACGATTCAACGAAAGTTTTTCCGGTTTGTAAGTAAAATAAACAAGGATGACGAAGCCCCTGTGGCGACCTCCGCCAACCGGAATGTGTGGAACGATATCTTTTCAAAACCTATTAAAGGGGGACCTGCCACGCTCGGGTTCGATAGCTATTTTGGTACTGACGTACCTAACTGGCCACCCTTTTGTTTTATAGAAAACGATCGCACTGTTGGAATTCCTTCAGAATTTCTGCCACCTGAAAACTATGTAAATAATCTTGCGAGCCTGCGTGGTCCCGCACTGAAGGATTGGAAACTTGAAAATATTCTTCCGGCTTTGGGTGATCATGCGGTAAATTTCATTGACGGATCATCCGGAAATTCTGCCCCCTTCCTCCTTTACCTTCCACTAACTTCGCCACATACTCCAATTGCAGTTCTGGAGCAATGGAAAGGTAAAAGCGGATTGAATGGTTATGCCGACTTTGTGATGGAGACTGACGCACTGGTTGGCCGTGTACTGGATGCCCTTGAAAAGTGTGGTGCAGCGGATAACACGCTCGTAATCTTTACAAGCGACAATGGTTGTGCCCCTTATATCGGAACCGAATCGTTGGAGGCAAAAGGTCATTTCCCAAGTGGAAATCTGCGTGGATACAAAGGTGATGCATGGGAAGGGGGCCATCGGATTCCATTTATTGTCCGCTGGCCGGGAGTCGTTACACCGGCGAGTATTTGTAATCAACTTGTAGAACAGGCAGACCTTATGGCAACCTTTGCTGAAATTCTCGGGGTAAAGCTTCCTGACAACGTCGGAGAGGATAGTTTCAGTATCCTCTCACTGCTCAGGGGTAACGAGAAACCGGTCCGTGAAAATTCCGTCAGTTGTTCATTGCCGGGGGTTCCTTCGCTGCGTGAGGGACAATGGAAACTGATCTGCGGATCGGGATCGGGAAATATGTCAAAACTACGCGATGATAACACCGTCAAACTTTTCAACCTCCAGGATGATCCGCGTGAAACGGTAAACCTTGCGGGAAATCAGCCTGATCGTGTTGCAAATATGAAGCAACTGCTTGAAAAGCTCATTTTAGATGGGCGAAGTACCCCTGGTAAAGTACAGGCAAATGATGTAAAAGTGCGCCGCTATCCTAATCCGGGAAAATAGTATTTATAAAGATATTATTTAAAAGATATATAAGCAGATGGCTGATTTGAAAAGCAGATATTTACTTCAGATGGTAATTTATTTCATCCTCCTTTCTGGTGGATTTGAGAACAAAAGCTTTGGACAGGAGGACCAGTTTGCAAAGATTGGGGCTCAGCGGTATAATCTTAGAACCGATCTTCTTGCCGAACCGCAGCCACCCATTTTGCCTGAGTTATATTTGCCTGCGGGTGTTGACAAAACGATAACCTTCAAACCTCACAAGGATATTTCAACTAAAGAGGAACTCGATGGTGAACTCAGGGAGATGAGAAAGCAATATGCCCCATATATGCGAAACCTCTCTCCGGCGTATCCCGATTACCGTGAGCGGATTTTACTCTCAGAGATGAAATGGAGGGTTGAAACAGATAAAGACCGTTCCGATTTTATGCTGACTTTACAGGGAGAAGGCGACTGGAAAAATGTTACTATTCCTCATTATGGACCACCTCTGGGAAATGCCGTTACCTATTATTTTAAGGAGGTGAATATTTCTGCTGAGATGATCCAAAAAGGTGCGCTTTATCTTTGTTTTAAAGGGGTGGACTACCGCAGTTCCGTTTTTTTCAATGGCACTTATTGCGGTTCACATGAAGGTTTTTTTGCCCCTTTTGAATTTGAGGTTCTCAGATATGCAAAAGCTGGTCACAATAAGATTCTTGTCAAGGTGGAAAATGAACCTACGACTACAGGGTCATCAGATGAAAATAAAAATCATGTGGTTGGTAATAAGATTTATGCCGCAGGTGGATTGGGTTATGATGACCCTGAGGTTGGCTGGCATGTTTGTCCACCGGCGATGGGAATTTTTCAGGATTGTTATCTGGAGGCACGATCCCCTCTGAATATCAACGATATTTTTGTCCGACCCTTACCGGATCAATCCAAAGCCGAGGCATGGATTGAAATTAATAATTCTTCTTCCAGACCAGAACAGGTAAAGCTTCTCCTGTCGCTTTACGGGAAGAATTTTGCCGATACCATTTTCGAAAACAGGGAATATATTCCCGCCACAACCTTTGTCCCAGGGGTGGGTGATCTGGCAAAACCAACAGACTGGCAAAATAAAATTCTCCCCATGGAGTATGGGGTGAATTTTGTCCGTGTTCCTTTTGAAATCAGGGATTTTCGCCGATGGAGTATTACCGAACCCTGGCTGTACAATCTTCACATTAAACTCTGTTTAGGAAAGGATACTATAGCCGATGCTCAATCCAAACATTTTGGAATGAGAAGTTATACGATGGATACCATCAATATCCCCAGGGGTAGAATGTACCTTAACGGGAAGTTGATCCGGTTACGGGGGGCCAATTCAATGGGCTTTGAGCAACGGGATGTCTTTACAAAAAACTGGAACCAGCTGCAGGATGATATTTTATTAGCAAAATTATGCAATATGAATTACATCCGATTTACACAGCGTCCCGTCCAGTCGGAAGTCTATGATTATTGCGACCAGTTGGGAATGCTCAATCAGACCGATTTTCCCCTGTTCGCTGGTATACGACGCAATCAGTTTGCACAGGCCATTAAGCAGGTTGAAGAGATGGAGCGTCTTGTCAGGAGCCACCCTTCAACCATCATGGTTACCTATATTAATGAACGCTCACCGAATGCTGAAGGGAGCCCCCAACGGAGCTTGAACACCTCCGAAGAATATTATCGTCTGTTTAAAGCAATGGATCAGGCGGTTCTGCTCTCCAATCCTGACCGCGTGATCAAGGCAGGTGATGGTGATTATGATCCGCCATCCCCGGGCTTACCCGATTCCCATTGTTATAATACGTGGTATAACGGTCACGGACTCGGACTTGGTAAAATGCACAAGGGATACTGGCAACCAGTGAAACCGGGCTGGCTCTATGGCTGTGGTGAGTTTGGTGCTGAGGGACTTGATCCCCTCAATGTGATGCAGAAATATTATCCAAAGAACTGGTTACCCAAAACTCAGGTGGAGGAAAAATCCTGGAATGCCAACCGAATTGCAATGTCCCAGACCAATCAGTTTCATTTCATGTGGTTCAATACTCAAAATAGTTTAAAGGAGTGGATCAATGAGAGCCAGAATTTTCAGGCATGGGCCACAAAATTTGTGACAGAATCGTTTCGGCGCGATAGCCGGATGGTATCTTCGGCCATTCACCTGTTCATTGACGCTTGGCCTGCCGGTTGGATGAAAACCATTATGGATGTGGACCGCCAGCCTAAAAAAGCATTTTTTGCATACCGGAATGCACTCAGTCCGCTGATGGTATCGCTACGGACCGACCGTTTTTCATGGTTTTCGGGGGAGAAAGCGACAATTGAGGTCTGGATTTGTAACGATCGCAACGAAGTACCATCCAATTGCAGGTTAAGGTACGAGATAAAAATCAATGGAAAAACAATAATTAATCAGCAGTCAAAGGCCGATATCCCTGAAAATAGTGCAGCTTTCCAGGGATATCTTTCATTTGCAATTCCTAAAATCAATCAGCGTACCAAGGCGGTTGTCCGGCTTGGTATTTTTAATGATCAGGGGATTTGCATCAACAGTTCAGACCTCGAACTGGATCTGTTTCCCAAACTTGAAGCTACACCGAAGAGAGTTTTTATCGCCGGATCTGCAGATGGGAAAGCGTCGCAGTTGGCCAGTGAAACAGGTTGCACCATCGTTCAAAATATGAATTCTGCAAATGTTATCCTCGTAGATGACTTTACCCGTTTTTCCTTTATAGCTGATCAGACCAAAGATTTTGTAAACAAAGGGGGCAGGGTCATTTTCATGGAGTTGCCCGCCGGTTCGTATTCCATAGCAGGAACGACCGTTAATGTTTCAAAAACCATCATGGGGGATTACTTTTTTGCTCAGGTAACTCCAGATATATTGAAAGATAAACGGTTTCAACCAAAAGATTTCTTTTTATGGCATGACCAAAAAGCCGGATACATTAATCCCATCGTCGCAAATATCTTTAAGGCTGATGGGTGGAAGTCCTTGTTAACAAGCGGTCTGTGTAACTGGGGAAAGGAAGATCCTTCAGGTTACACCGTTGTCGGTGAAAAGAGCTCCGGTAAAGGGGCTTATTATATCTCGGAGATTATGTTGAGCGGCAGGGTAAAGGAGAATCCTGCAGGTTGGTTGCTCTTCAACAGAATGGTAAATGATTAGTAAAATATATATTAAAAATCAAAGACAAAGTAATAACGAATGAAGAAAGCTTTTGAAGTTAAGAATCCCGATTTAGACTTAAGCCCAATTACAGGAATGTCAAAGAACCATTATATCGAAATGGCGAAGTATTTATTGGAAAGGGCATTTAGTCATGTTGGTTCACCTGATACCCCCATATCGTTTCCTGTTGTTCCGGGCAAAACCTATCCTCAGCCAAATGCTCCGGACTGGCGCTACCGTTCCGCCGATTTTGAGGCGCTGGAAAGGACTTTCACCCTTGCTGGACCGCTGATCCATATTGATCCGGAAACGAAAATAAACAACATCAACCTGAGGGATTATTACGCTTTACACATCTATAACGCCTTCACACCCGGACATGTCAATTCATTGCCGCTGCCCGAAGAATTACCTGACTCCAATTATCAGTTCACGTGCGAGTTCGGAGGATTATTTAAAACATTGCTGCTCCTGCCCGATACCCTTTGGTCACATTATACCGAAAAACAAAAGGAGGAGATGGTCATCACCATCTCAAAATGGGCACATCACAGAACCACTCAGAATAACTGGCGGATTTTCAATATCGTAGCGCTTTCATTTCTTAAAAAGTACGGCTATGAGATCGATGATGACTTATTGAAAAGTCATCTCCTATGGGTAGCCTCCTATCATTCGGGTAATGGGTGGTACCTTGAACAAACTTATAATTACTATTCCATCAGTCTTTTTATTGTTTACACTACCATTTGGAACCGGACTTTTGGGGATGAATATTACCCCGAAATTGCTGAGATTATTGAGAGATCGGCTCAGAAATTAATGGAATCGCTTCCGGGTTTTTTCGGACGTGACGGATATATTAATATGTGGTCAAGAAGCATCTGCTACAGGACCTGGGTTTCGGGGGCATTCCCGGTTGCTTTTATGTTGAAAGATAATACGTTGCTGGATGGTGGCTGGGCAAGACGGCTTTGTTCCGGTTCGTTGCTCCAATTTGTTTCACGCGAGGCGTTTTACGACAATGATATTCCCAGCCTGGGATTCTATGGACAGAAGGAATACATGGTGCAAAACTACAGTTGCGCAGGGAGCCCATTTTTGATGTTTTTGCCATTTATCTGTCTGGCATTGCCCGATGATTCACCTTTCTGGACTGCCCGGGAAAATGATGGAATGTGGGAAACTCTGGGAAACAAATCGAATAAAACTGTTCTTGAAAGTCCGGGGCTTGTCCTGGTTAACCACGGCAAAACAGGTACCTCCGAAATCATCCCCGGAAAGGTTTACTATGACGATCCGAATTATTCAAAACTGGTCTACAATACCCATTTCCCATGGGAGGATCATAATCCTCAAGGTGGAACATCAATGGAATACAGCTTTCGCAGTCAGGACCCAAGAGATGTGAGAGGAGATGATGTTAATTTTTATCTGACCGGTAAGGCTGTTGAAAACGATTCAGAAAAAAACAGGTCATATACCACCTCACAAAGCATGCTATATAATGGTGTTCGGGACAATGTATTGTACAGGCAGGCCATTATGCGGAAACCACCGAATAATGGAGTAGGTTATATCATTGACCTGGCCGAAATCACAATTCCGGGAGGGGTCATCCGGGTAGACCGTTCCCGCCTGGCTTTTGAATACGAACTAACCCTGGGCCATTTCGGATTGCCTCACCTTGATGGCAAAAATCCGGTTATCAGTCAGTTTGAGGTTGGCAACAAAAAAGTGATCACAGCCGCTATTCCGGGAAGGCAAATCGCTTTAATCACCTATAATGGTTGGGATAATCTGGATACCATGGTTCACTGTAACCGGAATGCTGAAGCAGATGAAAGCACGGTCATCTATGCTTATAAAAAGAGAATGGCAAAAAATCCACCGATGGAATTGATGATTACCGTGATGTTGCATAAAATGGATAACAGTGAATGGACAGAGGAGGAGTTATCGCCTGTAAAGGATATCAGGATCATGGATATTACCCCTGACTATTCGGCGTTGGGAGCGACAATCACTCTATACAATAACGAAAAGTTCGAAATCGATTTTAGGGACATAGATGGGAAAAGGTCATGCTAAATAATTAGAATACCTTTAAACCTCTCCGGCGAGCGTCTCCTAGACAGCAATGAGAACTACTACTATTATTTATTTAAATCTTTATAAAATGAAAACTTTTACTTCCAAAGAGAGAGTTAAGGCGGCTATGAACCTGCAGCATCCTGACCGTGTCCCGCTGATGTGCCAGTTTAGTATCGGTAGCATGATGACCCAGCTAAAACCAAATCCGGTGGAATTCTGGTACGACAAAAATGTCTTTGCCGACGGGCTGATCCGGCTATGCGAAATGTTCCGGTTTGATGGCATTCTGGTGAGCCTGCACGGACATTCCGATAGGTGGAAACAGGATTTGTTGAACTATGAATGTGTGAATGAGGGAAATTATAAACTGACCTATCCCTACCGGACAGAGGTACACTCCTGGACCGATTTACCGCTGGTATCCTATTCTAAGCCAAAAAAATTACCTACTATCGAAGAAATTGATGTTGAGAAGGATATTCCCTCTGAAATCAATTATATTCCTGTTTCTCAGAATCTTTACTTCGACCTTGACAAAGCGTCCCTGTTTGATATTTTTGATATTATCTATGCAAAAGTGGGCGATTCACGCTCTATCCATGGGGAGATCACCTCACCGTTTGATTATTTTCTTGACCTTGTCGGTTATGAAAATGGGTTGATAGCGCTCATCATGGAACCTGAGAAATGTAAATCGATCATTGAAAAATTTGCCAATGGGATTCTTGACCTGGCTGTGCAGATGTGTGATAAACCAATTGATGCGATCAAAGTCTCCTCGCCATTTGCAGGGATGGGATTTATCTCTTCGGAACAGTACAGCGAATTCGTTTTACCCTATGAACATAAAATCATTTCAGCCATTCGTGCAAAAGGGGTGCATGTTTATATCCACACCTGTGGTTCGATCAACGACCGTCTGGAATTAATGCGCGAAAGCAACACCTCCGGATTGGAGTGCCTGGATCCGGTTCCGGTAGGCAATGTAGATCTGAAGGATGCATTTGACCGGATCGGAAACGACCTGTTTATTAAGGGAAACATTGATTCTGTAAATTCACTCCTTTATGCAGATGATGCAAAAGCAGAAGACGATGTTAAAAAGATCATCGAAACAGGCAAAATCCGAGGGAAAGGTTTTATACTCAGTACGGCCTGTTCAATTGCACCACTAGTTACCAAGGAACGTTTGTTGATGCTTTCTCAACTGATTGATGAATATGGACAATATTAGGTTAATAACAACAAATTGGATACTTTTTACGGAAAAGTGTTCATCCATTTTCCTGGAAATTTTTGACAAGTCATTCTTCGATTGTTGTATTTATTGGTAATCAATTATATTCCTGATTTTTAAAAAATCTAACCGTAGTTTAGGAATTAACAAAAACTTTATACATTTACAATCATATTTCACGCTTGCATTTTTCGGATTATTGAGTTTAAAGGGAAGAGCTAACCTAACTTTCTGTTAAATAATCTCTGGGGAAATGCACAAATTAACAACGAAATGACAATAGAGAAATTGAATTCCGACTTTGATGCTATTTTAAAAGAGATAATAAATCCATTTTTTAAAGGGCTTAAATTCAGAAAGAAAGGTCAGAATTATGCCCGGATATCAAATGATATTACCCAGACTTTCACAGTTCAAAAGAATCTGTTAACAACGTCATTCGATAAATTATACTTTGCGTTTAGTTTTGGATTTTTCAACATTGATATTTACAACATTGGCCGGGATAAAGAGATGATCATCGATTTTCCGACGACTGACGATTGCTTTATTCAAAATCCGCTGGGACTTTATTCCCATAAACGGGACCATTGGTATGAGTTAAGCTCCAGAATTGACACCAGGAATGTCGCCTTAAATGTTAAGACAGATCTTGAAAGTTATTTAAAGCCGTTATTTAACACATACAAATCTCTCGATGAATTAATCCATTTTACTGAGGTTTACGATAGAAATAAATTATTTACCTCACCATACGAATATATTGCTTTTCTGATGTTGACCAACAGAAGAGAGAAGGGTGAGTTGCTCATTAAGGATTACTATAAGAAGGCCATTGCCTTGAAAGGACCTGTCAAAACAAACGAATTTCCCTACAGACAAGCCGAACTGACGAATGTGTCTGATTCTGCTAAACTATATCTGGACAATATCATGCGACTTGCCAATCACTTTAAGGTATCACTGGAAAAGAATACCTGATTTAGATCCTCACACTCTTTTTTGGTTGTAAATATCCTGCATCACCAGGCCAGCGAGTGTAAAGCCATAGATTGCAGTTATATGGGCGATAGTACCGTTGATCACTGCCTTCTGACTACACCATTCGTGATCATCCAGTTCGGGATCACCAATACCGCTCTTTATTTTAGGACAAAGGCATTTGTCGGTTCCGCACGAGGAGCCGGAGCCGCGGTTCTCAAGTAATTCTTCACTATAGACACACAAAAAGGGCTTGGCAGGAAGGTCCCCTTTGCGAATGTATTTTCTGATTTTCGATCCAAACGGACAGCCAATTACTTTCCAGAATTCAGCAACCTTTACCTGAGTGGGGTCAAGTTTTAGTGATGCTCCCATCGAAGAAAAAAGTACTGCATTGGTCCGTGTAGCCATCCTGATCAGGTGTACCTTGCTCCCAAGACTATCTATGGCATCGATGATATAGTCATATGATCCAAGGTTGAACTGATCGTGATTGGCAACGTTATAGATTTTTTGAATTGCGGTTATTTCGGCTGAGGGGTTGATCTCGAGTAGTCGTTTTTTTAATGCGTCGGTTTTTACCTCACCAACGGTCTCCATGGTTGCATGCACCTGTCTGTTGATATTGGTAATGCAAATACGGTCGGAATCGACAAGGGTGATATGCCGGATCCCCGAACGGATAAGACTTTCGGCACACCAACTCCCCACGCCGCCAATGCCAAGGATAATCACCTTTTTGCTGGCAACCTCTTCCATTTTCTCTTTTCCAAATAAAAGCTCTGTACGCTGAAATATACCTTTGTTTGTCTTCATATTTAAAAGTTGGGCAAAAATAAGAGAATTCGGAGAGTTAGCAAATTAACAATTTCGGGTTAGTCTACCCGGAGTGAGCAGACTGGAATAATTGTCAGACAACAATGATGCTTTTCAGAAGTGTAAACGACATACAAATGACCTCCATATTCAATTGCACAAGGATATGACCATTCAGGTCCAGCCGCTAATTGGTCGGAATATCCGTATCTGATTTTCCATACCCTTGAAAATTGTTTTTTCCCCGGTGGTGTAACTGCAATAGCTAACAAATTGCGATACCCTTCAGAGACAAGATTTGATATAACATAGTCTTGTCGCGTACTTAATCTCCCCGCATATATTTTAGACGAGGCAAACGGAAAATTGTGAATCTGTGGATCTGACCAGGAGCGTCCAAAATCATTGCTTATGAAGCGTATTGGACATTTGGAATGGTTTCTTACAAATGCAGTAATGCGTTGTCCATCAACTATAACAGTCGTTTCCGGATAATCGGGATTTTCACCCACCGGTAACTTTGCATGATAATTGAGAGAAATAACATCCCATTTTTCAGTCAGCTTGTCACCATGACTTATTGCGATTGCCGGAATAGTTGGCTTTTGACCAGGTTGATTTGCCATCCTACCCGCCATGATAAAATTGTTATTTTCCATTTTTATCGGCGAACAATTGGGGATAAAAGGTCCGGTGATAAAGCCGGAACTATTCCACGAATTATTCTTCTCATTTAAAATAAAAACTTCACACCGGGTAACCAGATCAGGACCACCCTCCATATTCGAAACAAAGGCATATAAAACATCCTGAAAAGATAGAAAAGCTACGGGAACATACATGATTCCCTTCTTGGCTTCGTCACTGGCTATAACTTCGGTATCAGACCATGTAAGGCCTTTGTCCTTTGATCTTCGTCCACGTATAAGTGATGTTCCCTGCATCTCACCCGATGGGCAATTATACCAGGCAGCAAATAGTGTTTTTTTGTGTTCAACAATAGCAGCATCATGCAGGAAACCGTAATTATCGGACCCTGCCCGATGGATCATTATATCGATTGCTCCTTCAGGATAGGTCATGTTCTCTGGTAGAGGGAATGGCAGATTCTTTTCCCAAACGATAAACCTTTGGTCCGACTGTCCCTGTGATTTTCCATAACTCATCAAAAGGAGCAACATAAAAATGATACTTGGTATTTTCATAAAAAGCAGGCTTCTGCGATCGAACTAGGTCTAATTAAAAATCTTATTTTAGGGATTCTGATGATTCTAAATCCCTAAAAAAAATCAAAATTAATTATATTAATAAAAGATTTATATTAATTTCGCATAATCAAGCTTTACCAAGGTATTTCGACTGGAGTAAAAGTATAACCACAAAATAAATCTTTGCAATCACCATTAGGGTCTATTAAATGTAATATTCAGGTTGATAAGTTTTGCATTGGCGTGGGTTTTGAAACTGACTAATAAACAGCTGAATTTATTTTTTGATATTTAAATTAGAATGACTCAAATAAAATCACAAGTCAATCCGTTTCCTGGCATCAGAAGTTTTGAAACGGAAGAGAGTCACCTGTTTTTTGGACGCGAGAGTCAGATTGAAAATATTGTAACTGTTCTCACTGATACTCATTTTCTCGCTATCATCGGTTCATCCGGAAGTGGAAAGTCATCTCTTATCAGAGCGGGTGTAATCCCTGCTATCCTCAAGCGTGAAATTAACTACCAAAGGAATTGGGATATAACGGTTTTTAAACCCGGAGATAATCCAACATTATCATTTGCTGAGGAATACACCCAGACTTATAACAAAAAGGCGACCTCCTTGGGAAAGGCGATGATTAGATCTAAGGAGGTTTATCAGGCATTGCGAAATGGTCATGACCCTATATTAAATGCACATCGTGAACTCGGATCAAATCCCTGGCTGATCGTAATTGACCAGTTTGAGGAGACATTCAGATATCAGAAAAAAGTCAATTACGAAACAGAAAAGAATGAAACGATATTTTTCGTCAATCTGTTTCTCGATCTGGTCAGAAAGCCTGATTTAGATGTGCCTGTTTATGTTGTATTGACTATGAGATCCGATTTCCTTGATCATTGTACGGAAATCCCTGATCTTACCGAAGCGATAAATAAAGGGCATTTTCTGGTACCAAGGATGACTTCTCAATCCCTTCACGATGCGATCGTAAAACCGGTCAAAACAATGGGCGCTGAAATTTCAACTGAATTGGTCGATCGGTTAATAACTGATTTGGGAGATAAATCCGATCAGTTACCTGTGTTGCAACATGCCTTGATGCGTGCCTGGGATTACTGGAAATTAAACAGGATTGGCGATCAGCCATTGGATGTTTTGCATTATGAAGCGATTGGAACCATCTTCTCTGCCTTGTCGTTACATGCTGAAGAAATTTTCGGTCAACTCAAAAGTGAGGATCAGAAAAAAAATACAGAGCGGTTATTTAAAGCGCTGACAGATCTGGGCGCAGATAAGAGAGGAACACGCAGACCCACCTCTTTTGACGAAATCCGGAAGACTGTTAATGCCCAGGAAGGTGATCTGAAAGAAATTATTGATCAATTCAGAGCCCCCGGCAGAGCCTTTTTAATGCCTCCTCACTATGTTCCTATACAGCCAGAAACGGTAATTGACATATCGCATGAGAGTATTATGCGTGTTTGGGGGCGGCTCAGAGAGTGGGTTGATGAAGAGACAAAATCGGCAGAATTGTACCTTCGGCTATCAAAGTCGGCAGAATTGTATCAGCAAGGCAAATCGGGCCTATGGACAAATCCTGAACTTGAAATTGGGGTTAAATGGAAACAAAAGAATAAACCTACTCCATACTGGGCCGAGCGGTATGATCCGGGATTTGAAAGGGCCATCGATTTTCTGGATTACAGCAAGAAGGAATCTGACTTCGAAATAAAGAAAAAAGAGAGTGCTCAAAAAAGAGAATTAAGCCGGTCACGCAAAATTGTTATCTTTCTTAGTATTGCATCGATCATTTCTATTTTGTTCCTTATTATTTCACTTGACTCGAAACTAAAAGCCGATGCCAGCAGTAAAATCGTATTGGAAAAGGGTATTGAGTTGGAAAATGAAAATAAAAAGGCTGAAATACAACGTAAAGAGGCCGTTGCACAAAAAAGAATTGCCGAACAACAACAGAAAATTGCCGAGCAACAAAAATTAATTACGGAAGAGCAACGACTTTTCGCCGTTGCACAGCAGGATTCTGCCCAGAAAAGTGAAATGGCCGCCAAAGCCGCCAAGGTATTGGCTGACTCTGCTGCGTTAAGGGCTAAAAGAAGTGAAATAGTCGCCAGGGCGGCAAAAGTATTGGCCGATACATCTGCACGAAGAGCTGAAAAGTCGGCTGACCAGGCGGTTAAATCTGAAAAAAATACTCAGCGGTTACGCCTTCTGGCCATCGCACGTTCGTTGGCCATTCAATCTCAACGTGTAGCCGGTTCAAATCCTGTATTATCAGCACTTCTCGCCGGTCATGCCTATAATTTTAACCTTGAAAATGGGGGGAGGAAAGATGATCCCGATATTTTTAATGCACTGTCAAACATAGCGGTAGATAAATCTGTTTTTCGTGGACATAAAGATATTGTCAGGGCAGTTGCCTTGTCGTCCGATGGGAAATGGATTTATTCAGGTGGCGACGATGGTAATCTATTGGTTTGGTCATTAAGTGATCCCCACGAAAAACCCATCTCCCTTAATACCGCTAACCTCTCAAGGATTGGGATCAGATCTGTTGCCGTGCAGAACAAGAGTATTTTGGCAGGAACGGCCGATGGGATAATTCTATCCTGGGATTATGGTCAAAAAGGGGTGATACCCCGGAGTGTGGTTGCCCATGCAGGTATAATCAATAAAATCAAGATCATCTCAGCCGACAGGATGGTCTCCGCCGGAGCCGATGGATGCTTTAAAATATGGGATCTCAAGACGCTCCAAATACCCCTTTTCTCTGGGCAAATGGATGGTTCAATAAAGGATGTTTCCATTTCAGGTGATGGGAAAAAACTCGCTTTGGTCGATCAGAATGGGGTAGTGAAAATTTTCCTGGTTTCGAATTTCAACGATAAACCAACTGTTTTGACGACTAAAAAGCCAATTCTTTCACTGGCCCTCGATTATAATGGCGGGTATGTTCTCACCGGTGATGAATCAGGTATTATCGACCTTTGGAATCTTTCCGATCAAAGCAAAAAACCATTGGAATATTTAGATCATCGTTCAGGGATTACTTCTCTAAAGTATAGCCCTGATTATAAAACCTTTGCCAGTTCGAGTTATGACAATACCATAAGGATCTGGAATCCGGATGAACCGAAGCAAAATCCAATCGTGATTACCGGACACGATTCATGGGTAATGGATTTGACATTCAGCTCCAGAGGGGATCATCTCGTGTCATCAGGTAATGATAAGACAGTCAGATTATTCGAGGTAAGTAGCGAACTGCTGGCAGCAAAAATATGTTCCAGGGTTAACCGGAATTTAACCCAGAATGAGTGGATAACCTTTGTGGGCAAGGATATTAAATATCAGGAGATTTGTCCTCAAATTAAAACGGGTAAGTAATGACTAAATCTAAATTCAACAGCCATTACGGTTTTGTATTATTGTTAATCAGCCTATTTTATGCCCTGCCGTCTTGGAGTCAGGAGTGTGACGATAATGTGATCAAGGAGGCACAAAAGAAGTATGATATCGGCTTATTTAGTGAGGTTCAAAAGATGCTTCAACCGTGCATCGAGAATGGATTTTCACAAAAACAGCTGATTCAGGCTTACCGGTTAATGTCAGTCGCAAATCTGGCCATTGATTCGACCAATCTGGCCATTTCGTTTGCAAATAAACTGATAAAGATAAAACCTGATTTTGATGCAGAGCTTTTTGGCCCTCCCAAATTCGAGCAGATTATTAATGATATTAAACAGGCGGGATCAAGCGTTCAGATTATATCGGTATCCAAACGAGCTGAAAATCTGCATGAAGCCCCTGCAACCGTACTGGTTATCTCACGGGAAGATATTATGAACCGCGGATATGTCGATCTGGAACAGGTCTTTAGTGATTTGCCCGGATTTGACGTTTCAAGAACTTTTGCGACAACCTATTCCAATATTTACCAAAGAGGCTACCGATCAAATAATACAGACCGGACACTCTTTCTGGTTGATGGGGTTGAAGAGAATGATTTATGGTCCAATATCTCCTATTGGTCACGTCAATTCCCTGTTTCCAATGTTGAACGGGTCGAGGTGCTCTATGGTCCTGCTTCTACAATGTACGGAGCGAATGCATTGGTAGGGGTAGTGAATGTGATCACCCGCGATCCTGACCAATTAGCAGGTAAAAAAGATGTGGGTGTAAAAGTCAATACAGGCTGGGGAACTCTTTCGACCAGGTACTTGGATATGACTTTGGCAGCCAGAAAAAACAGCATCTCATTTTCTACCACTCTAAGGCGGTTCTCTTCCTCCGAAGAGGATCTTTCTGCTTACCCGGAGTTTAATTACAACCCATCTGATTACGATCAGATCAATTATGCGACACTGCTGGGAGTAAATTCAAATGCTGCCGGCTTTGTAAAGACCAATAAAATCGATGCCAGTAATCCCTATTTTACGATTAACAGAGCTGCCAATGGCGATACCACATCAGTCAGCGTAACTGAGGCAGGGGCGAACGCAGCCAGAAATTATGACAAAGCAGCCCTGGATACAAAATTAAACGGGAATAAAATCGGCTATTCCAACCTTTCGGAACATTGGTACTTGAATGGTAAGATCCAATTCAATAACGTCCAATTAGGATATGAAATTTGGAAAACGGAGTCAGGAGGAACCAATTACTTCAACGATAACAAAGCGGCTGGTGCAAATAATGGAATCAAATGGGTCCCCAAACAGTCCTATTTCTACATGAAATACGACAAAAATATCTCGGATAAAATTAGCTTGATGAACTTCTCACAGTACCGGATAACTGAGGTTGGAGATAATTCCTGCACTGTTTACCTTTTCAATTATTCGAACCGGGCACTTGGAAGTGCAGATCTGGCTGCCAATGTTGCTCCACATTGGGAGACGCAATACTATTACCAGATTTCCAGGCAGTTTCGAAATGAATTCAAAATGACCTATAATCCGAATGCCGAGATCAATGTGGTTAGTGGAATTGAAGTGAGAAACAGTTCAATACAAGGGGATTACCGTACAGCGACTTATATTGGCAACAACAGGGTAGCACCTGATAAGGTTACGGACGGGCTTCTTAACCCCGGGAGCGTTATTGAGATTGGCTCCAGCAGCGGTGATGCTTACCGGGGGGGTAACGATTTCACTATTTATGATGTGGGCGCTTATGCCCAGGGCACCTGGAAATTTAAGGATATCTACAAGCTGACCATGGGCGGACGTTATGATTATAACAGAATCCGGGTCACCGGAGGTTATGGATCGCAGTTTAATCCCCGCGTTGCATTGGTGGTCACTCCCGGAAAATTTATCCTGAAAGGCATTTATGCAAGTGCCTTCCAAAATGCTTCAAACTGGACCAAGTTTGCGACCATTTCCACAAGAAAACTAAACAATCCAAACCTTGATCCGGAAAAGGTCTCCAATATCGATTTAAGTGTAGCCTACCGTTTTTCAAAAAACGTTTATGCAGACTTGGTTTATTACAACTCCCGTTTTAACGGCGTTGTCGGAACCGGTATTGCAAAATTAGCCGATGGTACCACAACCGGGCAGAATCAGGCCATTGGCGCCCTGAAAATCCAGGGGCTTCAATCAAATGTAACCATCAAATTAAATCAATATTCGGTATATGCGAATTTCACCTATACAAATCCCCAAAACAATATTATAAAAGACGGGAAATTGACAAATGTCTACCAACGCATAGGAGATATAGCTGATTTTCAAATAAATAGTGGTGTAAATGCAACCTATTTTGACCACCTTAACGTGAATCTGAGAATGAATTATGTGAGCAACCGACCGGTTGGGAGCGGTACTTCTGTGAGCGCAAATCCTGGTAAATTTCCCGCTTTCGTGCTGTTCAATGGTTCAGTTATGTATAAGGAAATACTTCCGGGATTAAGTGCCCAGGTAATTGTCAATAATTTGTTCGATTTACAATATGCTGATCCGGGAATACGGTCAGCTGATGGCGTGGTTTATTCTTATCGCACACCTCAACGTGGTCGAAACTTTTTATTCAGACTAATTTATGAGCTATAAAGATTCTGCTATCATGGAAATTAATAAAAAGTACATATTTACCAAGCCTTTTAGTATTTGTAAAGAGCTGAATGAGTGGGAGAAGAGTATCCTTCTGCTGGGTAAAAATGATTTTTCAAAAGCCTATAAAGAAAATATTCAGGCAGAAATCAACTCCTATGGTTTAAGTTTAAGAATGGCTCGATTAGAAGATATCGATCCGATTATTGACTTCCTTATTACCCGCTTTATACGTGATCCTGAAGCCATAAGCAAATACGACCTTTACAGATTTATCGAATATGGCCATGGATTGATTGTGGAAAATGGGCAACAGCAAATTGTGGGGTGCCTCTTTGAAATAGGCTATGAAAAAGAGCAAGTGAAAATTTCCTACTCCATACGACTTGGCATTGATGAAAGTGTGAAAGGAAAAGGATTGGGAAGGCTTCTGACGGTTTACTCCTGCCTGCTTGCTATGGAAAAGGGTTCACAGATAAAAATAGGACTGATTCATTCAAACAATTTTCCAAGTCTCCATATTCATGTTAATCAGGTAGGATGGCTGATCGATGCATTTCATTACAATTTAGGTAAATTAGGACTTTGTTTCGAATTCAGCCTTCCTTTAACGCCAGAGGCTTTATTGGTTAACAGAATTGATTTGGATAAAGTAAGACATTATTGTGCTGAATATCAGGAAGGACTTGATTATTTGTTGATTAGAGGTGACGACACTGACACAATCAAATCAGTTTACAAAAATCAAAAGTTCAAGATTGCAGCGATTGTCTGCCCTAAACATAAAGAGGAAATGACGATGCTTTTTGCAGTTCCGGTAGAACCTTTATACGTTATTGAATAAGTTTTATTCTCATGAAAACTGCTATACTTAAAGCCTTTAATATTCGGAAAGGAGAAGAAACAGACATTATCCTTCTGTTACTTTACTCCTTCTTCATGGGCTCGGTAATAGCATTTTTTTATACGTCTGCCACCTCCTTGTTTGTTGTTAGCTTTAAAAGTTCTGTTTTGCCCTGGGCATATATTGGCGGAGGAATAATGAGCTACCTGGTATGGTTGGTTTATAAGCGAATTGAACAAGTGGTTAGTTTTCAAAAACTTATTCTTTTTGGTATCACGTTCCTTTTGGTTTCTGTCGGATTTTTTGTCGTTGGTATCCGATTCTTTAACAACAAATGGCTTCCATTTTTAATGTTCGTTTGGATTCGGGTATTTGTTTTTATTTCGGCAGTGGGATTCTGGGGACTTGCAGCCAGAATGTTCGACCTTCGTCAGGGTAAGCGGATTTTTGGGTTAATTAGTTCCGGCGAAGTACTCTCCAATATTGTTGGCTACTTCTCTATCCCTTTGGTCCTGAAATTTATCGATACGTCAGATCTGCTTTATATTTCCTTAGTCGGATTAGTGATCTGCCTGCTGCTCATGGTGTTCATGTTGGCCCATTTTGAAAAACCATTGGTTACCGTTAAAATAAAAGACCGGAAGAAAATGAAAACGTCATTTAAGATGATTCTTAAGGACAAGTATCTCACCCTCCTGATTTTAATGGCAGTATTGCCAATGTTTGGGATGTGTTTCGCCGATTATTCCTTTTTAAATCAGATTAAAGTTGAATATGTTAAGCCAAATTCACTTGCCAGCTTCCTGAGTATCTTTTTAGGTGCAACTGCTGTGGCAGAATTTATGCTTAAATCTTTTGTTTCTGGAAGGTTACTTAATAAATACGGACTAAAAGTTGCCCTTCCTATCTTGCCCGTTGTGCTGGCCGGATGCGTCTTTCTGGCAGTTACTTCAGGTATCTTATATGGAACTGCCGGACTTTTCTTCTCTTTTATCGCCTTCACCAAGATGCTTGACAGGGTATTGCGTAGTGGGCTTTACGACACCTCCTTTCAGATATTGTATCAGCCACTACCGGCTGAGGATCGGTCGAATGCTCAGGGTATGGTTGAAGGGATGGGTAAAGGATTGGGCTTTGCGCTTGCCGGTGCTGTTGTATTACTTTTTACTCAGATAAAAGTGCTTAATCTGGTCTATTTTAATTTTCTTTTTTTCCTTGTTCTGGCGGTTTGGGTGAAGGTCAGCCTGAGCATTTACCAAGATTACAGAAACTCGCTTGGAAAAATGCTGATGTCGAACGATAAGAATAAATCTAAATCAAATAATTACACCTCCAACCTTAACGCTCTTTCTAAAATAGCAGGGGAGGAAAAGGATGCAAATATTGGTCTGATCATGAATATAATGATTAATATAGAACCCCAGAAAATGACCCGGTTCCTGCAGCAAATATTGGCATTCCCAACAATGGTTAATCAGGTGAAAATACTGGAACAAATAAAACGAAGGCAATTACTTTCTGCTGAGCAGATTGTGCAGAATCAATTATGTGCCAATCCGGAGACAGTAAACAAAGAGCTGTTTGAACATACATTGTCTGTTTTGCAGCAGGTCAGGAGCAACGATTATGAGACTTTGTTATTTCTGTCTCAATCAAAGGAAGCCAAACAAAGGACACTTGCAGCGCGTATACTTGCCTATTTCAGTAGTTATAAGATCCACAAAATTATACAGGCACTTTTGCAGGATGAAAACACTGAAACCCGCAAAGCGGCTTTGTATAGTGCTGGTCAGATCAGCAAGCGTGAATTGTGGCCCTATATTATCCAAAATCTTTTTTACCCAAACTATTCAGCTCAGGCAATCACTGCCATCAAAATGATTGGCGAGCCCATCTTATCAGAACTTGAAATCTGGTTTGATAAGAACACAACAACAAAGGACGTCAGACTTAAAATCATTGCCATTTTTTCCAGCATCAGCTGCGACAGGTCTTTAAATTTTCTTAGGTCGCGCATTCAATATCCGGATGAAACCATTCGGAATCATATATTTAAATCCCTTAGTAAACTGGAGTATCGCGCGAAGGTGTTGGAAGTAAGTCAGATAAAGGAAACTATCGATGAGGAAATTGCGATCACCGTTTGGGTCATGGCAGCCACGTTAGATATTGAGAAAGAGAATAAGATGCCGTTACTTATGGAGGCATTAAACTATGAACTGGTTAGGAAGAAGGAGAATGTTTTCCTGCTGTTATCGATGTTGTATGATTCAAAAACAATCAAATATATACAGGATAGTTTTCGTAGTGGCACCCATCAATCTCAGGTTTTTGCCACGGAGTTGCTCGATTTGACAGTATCCCCCGAAATCAAGGAGATCTTCCTCCCCCTTCTCGAAGATTTAACATTAGAGGATAGCCTCCATCTTTTCAAGGACAAGTATCCACAACAAAAAATGACTGTTGCTGAACGTCTTAAAGATATTATCAATAAAGACTATCTGAAAATCAACCGTTGGACGAAAGCGTGTGCAATTATTTATCTGAAAGATTTTCCGGGTAATGAAACAGTTTTCCTATCCAACTTCCTGAACCCCGATCCATTTATCATGCAGAACGCTGTAAATATCCTGAAAACTCAAAATTCGGAACGATTTAAGGTTGTATTTAGTAAACTCGATAAAGAGAAAGTGAGTTTTATCGAAAAGTATACGATTGATCCTACTGACAAGATCCCTGGTTTTTCACTCTCTGAGAAGGTAAATTTGGTTAAGAAAAATCGACTTTTCAGTCCATTTTCAAATCCTGACATCGCCCGTATCATCGAAAACTCATCCGAATTTGTATTACACCAGGGTGAAGAACTTCTTCCGGGAGAAGCTGCGCAGGATTCAATTCTGCTGGTATTGTCAGGGAAAGTGTCGGAATATTCCAACAGTAAGAAGATGAGGGAAATAAATGAAAATGGATTTTATTGGGGAATAACATATGACAGCTTTGACGACGTGAGGCTAAAGGCAGAGAAGATCTCTGTCCTGCTGGTTCTAAGTCCCGAATTGGTTTTTACTACTATGTCAGAGAATAGTGAGTTTACGCTTGAAGTAATAGGAATCTTACGTAAAACAGCATAATAATTCAAACGATGATAACCCGCAAAGCAGTAAATAGGAATTTTAGTTTAACACTCATTGCAATTCTGTTTTGGATGTTGGCTCCTTTCTGCTTACTAGCCCAAAATCAGGATATTGGCTACCCTTATATCAAAAATTATTACCCCTCGGAGTATAAAGCGCACGTTCAGAATTTTGATGTTGTCCAGGATAAAAGGGGGATCATGTATTTTGCTAATTTCCGTGGTATACTTGAATTTGACGGACAGACCTGGAAAACCATTCAGACCTCAAAAATATCACAGGTTACCGCTTTGGCGATCGATTCTACTGGAATCATCTCTGTTGGAGCAGCGGGTGAAATTGGGTTTCTTCATCCGGATAAAAGGGGTGAATTGCGGTTTTTAAGTCTGGTGGATTCCCTGCCTCGGGAGAGCCGGCAATTTAAAAATGTAATTGCCATACTGGCGACAAAAGAGGGGGTCTGTTTTGTTACCGACGAGTCTATTCTATTATGGCATAATGGTTCATTCAAAATAACTAAGTCTGATGGCCCGATAAATGCAGCTTACTATGTGAATGAAAAACTGTTTTTCTTTGATAAGCGAAACGGGTTGCAGT
Source organism: Prolixibacteraceae bacterium (assembly GCA_963675995.2). GTDB lineage: Bacteria > Bacteroidota > Bacteroidia > Bacteroidales > Prolixibacteraceae > JAAFHB01. The sequence continues at coordinate 649,151 of CAXXIY010000002.1, forward strand.
ATCTCCAAAACAATCAGAAAATCAAGATATTTACCGGAAACCAATTCTCGGAAGCGGTGGTCATCAAAGGGATGGTATCGTTAGGAGCTAATAAAGTGCTGATTGCCACAGGTATAAACGGACTATTGCTACTCGATGAAAATGGCATTTCCAATTTTCCTACCTCCGATGACAAATTTCTGCAACAGAACAGTATCTCGTGTGCCACCAAACTTAAGGATGGAACTATTTGCCTGGGTACCGAAAGAGGGGGGATCGCAATTTATTATCCCGACGGAACTTTAAAGCAAAAAATTGATCAGGGAATTCAGAATGACTATATCAGGGCCCTATACATCGATAATAAAGATGTTTTATGGATGGCTCTCGATAACGGTATTTCCCGGGTGGAGATTCCTTCATGCCTCTCTTTCTTCGATCAAAAGAGGGGAGTTGAAGGAGCCGTTAATCAAATTCTTCGGCATAACGAAAATATCATTTTTGCAACCGATAAAGGGCTCTACCGTTACGATGACAGCCAAAAAAAATATACCGCAATAACGGGAATAAATTCCGCCTGCTGGTCCATATTGCCCGACAATAATTCCATTATGGCTGCTACAAGCCGAGGTGTTTTTTTAACTACCGGAAATTCAACTAATCTGCTTGCTCCCGGATTTTCGTTTAAATTATTCCGGTCAAACATCAATAATTCAAATATATACGTTGGTCAGCTGGATGGGATTACCCACTTGCAGAATGTAAACGGGAGGTGGGTAGCCAAGGGTAAGATTCAGGGAATCTCAAGTGAAGTTTCCGAAATTGAGGAGGACCAAAGCGGGATTTTGTGGGCAGTTATAGCTACCCAGGGATTGGTAAGGATAAAACCTGACGGGAATGAGAATCCGGTCATTTTTGATGAAACCAAAGGTTTGCCTTCACGATTCGGAAATCACCTTAACAAGGTTGGAGATTCATTATTTGTGACAACTCAGAATGGAATATTTTCATACCATTCAAATGCCGGTATTTTCGCCCCCGTAACAAAACTGCTGAACGATACGGTGATACCCAAAGAGTGGATTTCGGCCATTGTTGAAGACCCTAAAGGAAATTTCTGGAGTACCAGCGGAGACCAAACGAACATCCAAATACGAAATGGGGATGGCAAACCATCACAATCTCAGATTTTGTTAAATCCGGTAAAGGACAAAACCATATGGACAATATATCCTGAAACAAGCGGAAAGGTTTGGTTTGGGGGAACAGAAGGTGGATTTTGTTATGATCCTGAAATTAAAAAAAATCTTACCGATCTTCCCCAGGTTTTAATTCGCAGTTTTACGATTGCAGGAGATTCGGTTTTATTTGGGGGTACCTTTCTGACAAAGGATCATCACACCTCATCTGTTCAAGCCGGTCAATCAATTCCACTCCTGGATTACAGTTTAAATACGGTTACCTTTAATTTTGCAAGTCCATCCTTCAGTATTTACGAAGCTGTTCATTTCCAGTACTTTCTGAAAGGATTTGAGGCAGAGCCTTCGGCATGGATTTCTGATACCTACAAGGAGTATACCAATTTACCTGCAGGAGATTATACCTTTACAGTTGTGGCCAAAAATATATACGGACAAATTACCAATCCCGCCACCTTTCAGTTCTCAATTAAAAAGCCCTTTTATCAGACTTTCGTTGCCTACCTGCTTTATCTTCTTTTTTTAATCGTTTTGATTTATGTTGTAGTTCGGGTCCGTTCTCAAAAATTGATTGCTGAGAAGAAAAATCTAGAGAATCTGATTAAAGAAAGGACAGCCGAAGTGGTTTCTCAGAAGGAAGAGATTGAAAAACAATCGGAAGAACTTAGTAATAAAAATGCTGAGCTCGAGAAAATTAACCTCATTGTTAAGTCGATCAATTCTGAAATACATTTTTCGAGCCTGCTTCAATCGCTACTTGAAAAAACAAAAGTAATTGGTGGAGTCGAAAAGGCGACCATGCTGGTTCATGATAAAACCACTGCCCTGTTTAGTTTTAAAGCCGGATTTGGGTGGGATGTCACCGCCGTGTCAGCTATCCGGATGACCCTCGCTGAGGTGGAGGATTATTATTTATCTCATGCCAAAGAGGTCCATGAGGATATCTTTGAGGCGAGGAAAATCAATTCAGACTTGGCGCATCAAAACATTTTAAAGGTCGAGAATGCAAAATCGACAGTTATTATGGTGGTGAGGGTAAAGGATATGGTGGAAGGATTTCTGATTCTGGAGAATATGCATAAAAAGAACGCATTTAATCCTCAGGATTTTAGTTTGTTACATAATCTTAAAGAACATATTATATCAGCGTTTATTAAAACCATTATCCTGGAGGATTTGCAAACAACACTTATCAATCTCAAGGAGACTCAGGAACAGCTGATCCAGCAGGAGAAAATGGCCTCTATAGGGCAACTTACCAAAGGTATTGTGGACCGGATATTGAACCCATTAAACTATATCAATAATTTCTCCCTGCTAACCAGGGATCTTTCAGTTGAAATTGAGGAGATTCTCGGGGGGTTAAAGGCTGAACTCGAGCCCGATACCTTTGATGAACTTACGGATATACTCGAAATGGTGAAATCGAATGTTCTCAAGGTTAATGAGCATGGTAATTCGGCCTCCAGAATTGTAAAAGGGATGGAGAAATTATTGAAAGAGAGAGCAAAAATATTTATCCCAACTGATCTGAATACTTTGGTTGAGAGTCATACTGAAATAGCACTGCAGGAATATCAGGTCGATAATAAATCATTCCAGGTTGAAATAAAAAAAGAGTTGGATGCAAAATCCAGCAAGATCAGCGTCTTACCTGCTGAATTGGGTTCCGTTATTGTCAATACTGTTTTAAATGCCTTTTATGCAGTGGATGAGAAAATGAAGCGGGTAAAAGATTTTCAGCCGCTGGTTACCGTTTCAACCGATTTTTCGGATGATGATGTTAAAATTATTATTCGGGATAATGGTAATGGAATTCCCGAACTGGAGCAAAAGAAACTGTTCTCCCCGTTTTTCACAACAAAGCCAACTTCAAAGGGGACCGGATTAGGATTATATATGAACCTGGATATCATTAAAACTCATAAAGGAACAATTGAGGTTGATTCAAAAGAGGGGGAATATACCGCTTTTATCATTAAAATTCCAAAAAATGAACCTACTACAACTGAATAAAGTTAAATTAATAATTAGACCCTAAACGATTACACCTTTTAGTAACCTGAAGGTTATCAGGTATCAAATAAAAACTTTTAAAGTATATGGATACACCCGATAAAATTATGCAGAGCACAGAGGAACGACTTTTGGCACTTTCAACTGAACTGGAAGAGATCAAGCAGAAATTCATACAAAGCGACAAACTTGCATTTATCGGAAAACTGACGACCGGTATTATGCATGAGATTAAGAATCCGCTTAATTTCATCAATAACTTCACAAAACTGAGTCAGGAACTTGTCGGAGAATTAAACGAAATTGTTGATGGAATCAGTGATAAGTTAGATCCTGATACCCAGGCTGATCTTGAAGATATCCGTTCAATGCTCTCCTCCAATTTATCCAAGATACTCGAAAACGGAGAACGTGCCCAGCGTATTATCTTCTCCATGCTTGCTCAAATGCACAATAAACAGGAAGTGGTCTTTGAGCTGGCTGACATTAACAAGGTAATTGACGAATTTGCCAAACTTGCCTATCAGGGCATGAGGGGGAATAACAAGGAATTTAACCTCACCTTCAAAACAAATTATGATTCTTCAATCACACCGGTTAATATTGAATTTCAGGAGATGAGCAGAGTCATAATTAATCTGGTTGATAATGCATGTTATGCTCTGAATGAAAAGAAGAAAAGATTAAAGGATAGCTTTTCACCCGAGATTCTGCTTGCCACCAAAAAACTGGACAATTACATTGAAATAAGGATACGGGATAATGGCAGCGGTATGCCAAAAGATGTTCTGGATAAACTTTTTCAGCCGTTCTTTACGACAAAACCAAAGGGGCAGGGGACCGGACTCGGACTCTCCTTAAGCCATGATATAATCACGAATATTCATAAAGGTAAACTTGAAATTTTATCACAGGAGGATGAATATACCGAATTCAAAATACTTATCCCCATGAATCTGGCTTAAAAAACATATAAGATTATAATTGTTATAAAAATACATATATGGAAAATACAGTATTAATTTTATGCGTAGATGATGAGCAGGATATGGAAATGCTTATTTCACAGAAATTCAGGAAAAGTATCCGAAATAAGGAGTACCGCTTTATTTTCGCACAAAATGGGGTACAGGCACTCGAACAGTTAGATTCTAATCCCGATATCTGTTTAATCCTATCGGATATAAACATGCCCGAAATGGATGGATTAACGTTTCTCTCCAGGCTAAAGGATCGCAAAAATTCGGAATTGAAAACGGTTATGGTTTCTGCATACGGCGATATGGAAAACATAAGGACAGCCATGAACCGCGGGGCTTTTGATTTTATCACCAAGCCCATCAATTTCGAAGATATGGAGATTACCATTTCCAAAACAATCGAAGAGATCAATCAATATAAAAAGTTTCAAAAAGACCGGGATAATCTGATCTCTATTCAGAAAGATCTGAGGGTTGCACACGAAATCCAACAGAGCATGTTGCCCAAAAAATTTCCCGCATTTCCCGATCGTACCGATTTTGATTTACATGGAGTGCTGCAGCCAGCTAAAACAGTGGGAGGCGACTTGTTCGATTATTTCCTCATTGATGATGATCATCTCTTTTTTATGGTGGGGGACGTTTCGGATAAAGGGATATCTGCGGCACTGTTTATGGCCATCACCAAGTCACTCTTCAATACCAATTTCTCCAGTGGCACAAGCCCCGATATGGTAGAAGAGATCACCAAGATCAATAAAGCGCTGTCGATAAACAACAATAACATGATGTTTGTTACCGTATTTGTCTGTATACTGAATCTGAAAACAGGCGAAGTCAATTATGTCGACGGTGGACATGAATGTCCGCTGATTCTTCGTGGAGGGAAAAAGGTTGAGATATTTAAAAAGGAAACGGGCTTTCCTATTTGCATCGATCCTGATTTTGATTACAAACAATTCCAGTTCAATCTGCAACCTGGCGATACGATTGTATTGTACACCGACGGTCTGGAAGATGCCCATAATGAAGCGGATGAGCGAAGAACCATTCAACCAACGATCGATATTCTGGAATCTCTTGAACCCAATCAGAGTCCATACCAAATTAACGCTTTATTACTTAAGGCGGTTAATGATTACATTGGTACGGCCAATCAGTTTGATGATATCACCATACTTACTGTAAATTATTATGGTTAAACTGATGCCGGACCCTTGCCTGTAAGACAATTGATCATTTGTATTCAATTCGATCTGGTTCAGTGTCTTGAGCCTGAGTGAGATAAGGGAAAAGCCGTTTCAATTAAAACTGGGACGGCTTTCCCTTTACTTTAAAAACTACCTGACTTTCCTCTTTATAAAAGACCAGTCTTTTAAGAATTCAACAAAATCTGTCCAAATTCAAGTATTAAAATTATGATTGAAAGTTTGTTGGAATTACTAACTTTGATGGTGAAATTTCTCAAAGATGGATCCTGAATCTAACGATACTAACCTTTGGACGGACTTTAAAAAGGGCGAAGAGTATGCACTTTCGCATCTTTATTATTCGTATGCTGACAAGTTGTTTCGTTACGGAAAGAAATTCTCCTCCGACGACGATCTGGTTAAAGACACCATTCAGGATCTGTTTTATGACCTCATCCGAACACGCAATACGCTAGGATTGACCGATCATATCTATTTTTACCTGATCAAAGCATTCCGACGGAGACTCATCCAGAGTCGGATGGGGAATAGAGATCTGAGGTTATCGGAACAGGAGGTAGATATTCGTTCTGTAAATATTGTGTATTCAATTGAAGATGAGTGGATACAAAAGGAATCGCTCACTCAGAAGGAGGAAATTGTCCGAAGAGGACTTTCTGAACTGACGCCCAAACAACGTGAAATCCTCTATTATAAATTTACCTGTGAATTCGGGTACGACCAGATCTGTGAGATCATGTCAATCAAATACGATTCTGCCCGAAAAATGGTATTTCGTTCATTAAAAACACTCCGCGAACACCTGACAGAAACTAACTTCACCTTCTTTTATCTCCATCTTAAACATGCTCCTTTTTTCTGAAAAATAAATGCCTTTTTGTGTCCACAGAAATTGCATTACACCCTTTACATTAATAAAACGATTTAAAGGGGACCGAACGTGAAAAAAGAATATTTGCAGCTTCCTGTTGAAGAGCTCCTTGAGGTGGAGGAATTTATTGCATGGATGCGCTATGGAAAGCACCAAAAAGAATGGGAATCATTTTTGAAAGAAAATCCTGAATTCATTGAGAATGTCAATAAAGCCAGAAAAGTGATGGAGTTGCTTAATGACCGACATGATCATTTAACCGAACAGGATCTGCTGAAAATCTGGAAAAACATCAAACATTTTGACCAACAAATCAAACGTGGCAAGGTTCATCTTCTGATGCATACCGTCATGCGGTATGCTGCAATGGTGATTCTCCTTCTTTCAATTGCGACTGCCGGCTTTTGGGTATTTAACCGGAATCAGAAATTGTATGTATATGCTACAACAGCCGACTCAGGTAAAAATAGTAAGTCGAAGCTTCATCTTTCCAATGGAACTACCGTTGATCTTGAGACAGACAACTCGAAAATTGCGATTAATGGCGATGAGCGGGTAATAATTGATAATGAAAAGGTGATCGATCTGACTAAAAGCACCATTCAGGATGTTTCAGCAATGAATGAAGTGCTCATCCCTTACGGCAAAAAAATGCATTTGATTTTAGGGGATGGTACCCGGGTGTGGTTGAATGCCGGGAGTAAAATGGCATTCCCCAGTAAATTTACAGGTAAAAAAAGGGAGGTATTCCTTGACGGGGAGGGTTATTTTGAGGTAGCGCATAACCAAAGTCAGCCATTCTTTGTACATACTGGTGACATCGCGATTAAGGTTTTGGGAACCAGATTTAATATCTCTGCCTACGAATCAGATAAACTTATTGAAACAGTTCTTATTGAGGGTAGTGTGGCAATAAGTATAAAGTCAGCTTTAGGCTTTTTAAAGAAAGAGACCATTTTAGTACCCAGTCAAAGAGCAAGCTACGATCGGAAGGATCACTCCATGGCATTAAAATTCGAATCCGATGTTGAATTTACCTATGCATGGACCGAGGGATGGTTTAAATTTCACCGGCAGAGTCTGAATGATGTACTCAATAAGCTACAGCGGTATTATGATGTCCAGTTTATTTATGAATCAGATTTTCAGGTTTCTGATCTGATTACTGGTAAGCTTGATCTGAAAGATTCTATCACTCAGGTGATGGTTGCCCTCGACGATGTTGCCAATCTGCAATACCGGATTATCGGTAATAAAATCTATATCGGTTCAAAGACAAATAAATAACCATGATGGGAATATCTCCCACTAGAGTCTAAAATTAAAAGAAATGTAAGGAAAGAGATTGTCGAATCAAACAACGTACTGTTATCAAATTTAATATTAACGAACAAAAAGAAACTGCCTATGAGAATTTAGTTTTCCATTCAAATTAAAAAGCCGGGAAGTCGGCTAACCTCCCAGCTTTAATTTACTATTAAATCAGTGTTTAATAAGAAACAAACAAATGTATGAAAAAAAAACTTAATGTGATGTCCTCTTTAAAGACGGGCACAAATGAAATTTTATTGAAAATGAAACTGCTAACTTTGTTGTTGTTTACTGGTTTTGTATCAGCTTCGGCGAGTAGCTATTCACAGGCAACGAAGTTCAACCTTAACTTGAAGGATGTAACCATTGGCGATGTTTTTCAGAAAATTGAAGAGAATAGCGAATTTATTATCCTTTTTAATGAGAAAACCGTTGATGTTAACCGAAAAGTTGATGTGATTGTAACGGATAATACTGTTGAAAAAATCCTGGATCAGATTTTTGAGGGGGGGAAGGATACCTATAAAATATATGACCGCCAGATTGTAATTCTTTCGAATGCACTAAAGGAAACCCCTTCCAATCATAACACTGAAATAAATTCTGAGCAAAAGAGGGAGATTTCAGGTACCGTTAAAGACAGTAAAGGTGTGCCACTTCCAGGTGTCAGTGTTGTTGTGAAAGGGACTACCACCGGAATTGTAACCGATGCAGACGGAAAATACAGATTAATACTTCCCGCAGATGCCAAAACACTTGTGTTTTCATTTGTTGGAATGAAATCGCAGGAGATTAATTTAGGCGAGCAATCGGTTGTGAATATCGTAATGACAGAGATGCCCGTAGGTGTGAATGAAGTGGTTGTTACCGCTTTGGGAATTGTCAGAGAGAAAAAAGCATTGGGTTATTCTGTGCAGGAAGTAAGCGGCAGTAAGTTAATCGAAGCCAAAGAGACGAATCTGATCCAATCGCTGGCAGGACGCATGGCTGGCGTAAACATAACTTCAAATTCTACTATCGGTGGCTCTGCCAGGATTGTAATCCGTGGTGAAACGTCACTTGATATTAATAATAACCAGGCCCTGATTGTACTGGATGGAATTCCGATAAGTAATGGCAGTTCAATTGCCAATAATGCTGATTATGGGAATAGCTCAGGCGAAATCAATCCCGATGATGTAAAAAGTATTACAATTCTTAAGGGACCTAGTGCAGCTGCATTATACGGTTCTCGTGCCGCAGCCGGAGTGGTTTTGATTACAACTAAATCGGGCAAAGGCACCAACGATGTTGGGATATCCATCAACAGCAGTACAACTTTTGAAACACCACTTCGTTTACCTGAATTCCAGAATAAATTTGGCCAGGGGACAAATGGTCTCTACCAGGGATCGAACTTTGGATACAATGGCATCTATCCCAATGATCCGACCGGGGGAGACAGATATGATGAAAGCTGGGGTCCACGTTTGGATGCAGGTTTGATGGAGGCTCAGTTTGATTCACCTACTACAAATGGATACCTTGGCGGAGATGTCCATTTGGCCAACAGAGGCGATATCATTCCTACTCCATGGATTTCACATCCAAATAATATAAGGGATTTTTTCAAAACTGGAATAACCGAATCCAATAGTGTTGCAATATCAAAAGGAAATGACCAGGGTAACTATCGTATTTCCTACTCCAATGTAGACCAGAAGGGGAGTATACCGAATACTGACCTGAAAAGAAATACAATCGCCCTTAATTTAAACTACAATTTAACCAAACGAATTTCCGTTGAGGCCAATATGAATTACATCCGGAGTGATAGTAAAAACAGGCCCATGGGAAACTACGGTGCCCAGAACATCATGTACGATGTATTATGGCTTCCGCGTTCGATCAATATGAAAAGTCTGCGGAGACTCTGGCAACCAGGTTTGGAGGGTATCCAACAGTTCGGATGGAGTTACAATAACGAGGATAATCCATATATCACAGCTAATTTCATGACAAATGGGCAGGCTAAAGACCATGTTATGGGACATGCTGCCCTAAATTATCAGATCACTAACGATCTATCCTTAAAGGTAAGGTCCGGTATGGATCTGTACAATGAGAACCTGCCTTCGAAAAGGCTTGCAAACACGAAACAATCAACCTACGGTTCCTATTGGGAATATAATAATTTCTACAGGGAAATAAATTCTGATTTTCTCCTTTCCTATAATAAACAAGCGAACGATAACTGGCATTTTTCAGCCTCATTTGGCGGAAACCGGATGACAACCGATTCACGGGTCAACTATATTGGAGCAGCTCAGTTACAGGTTCCGGGAGTTTACAATGTAGGAAATGTAAGGGGTACGGTGGCTGCAAGTAATGCATTCTATAAAAAACAAATAAACAGTTTGTATGGAATGGGGCAGGTTTCATATAAAGAAATGATCTACATGGATGTTACTGCCCGGAATGACTGGTCAAGCACTTTGCCGGCTGCCAACAACTCCTATTTTTATCCTTCTGTTTCGGTAAGCGGTATCTTATCCCAGATTTTTGTTTTGCCTAAGGTGATCTCCTTTGCAAAATTAAGGGCCTCTTATGCTGAAGTGGGTAAAGATACCGGTCCTTATTCACTCGATCCGACCTATGCCTACGCACAATCGTGGGGTACAGTTGCTGCTTTATCCTATCCTGCCACGTTGAAAAACCCTGATCTTAAGCCGGAAATGGTCAATAACTATGAAGTTGGTATGGACATAAGGCTCTTCAATAATCGTTTAGGTTTGGATGTTTCGCTATACCAAAGTAATTCAATGAACCAGATACTTCCTCTGCAAATATCACCAACCACAGGATTTGTCAGCAGGATGATCAATGCTGGCGAGATTCGTAACCAGGGAATTGAAATTGTCTTAAATGCCACACCCATAAAAATGGTCAGCGGGTTTCAGTGGGAGATCGCTCTGAATTTTGCCAGTAACAAAGGGAAACTCATCTCTTTAATCGATGGGATGACAGAATACAGCCAGTCAAAACCTGGAGAAGACGCTTTTATTAAAGCCGTAATTGGCGAACGGATGGGGAATATTTATGGTCAGGGTTTTCTGCGCGCTCCTGATGGACAGGTCATTATTGACAAAACAAACGGACAGGCATTGAAAACCCCTACTTATGATTTACAGGGAAATTACAATCCCGACTGGACAGCGGGGATAAATAATACCTTCTCCTATAAAAACTTTAGCATTAGTGCATTAATTGACACCAGACAGGGTGGCATTTTTATATCCAGGTTCCTGAATAAAGCGATGGGTACAGGCTCATTGATTGAAACACAGGCGCTTCGAGAAGATCAGCCCCTTGGTTCAGAATATCAAACAATCTATGTTAGAGCAGGCGTTAATAAAAATACCGATGGAACCTATTCTCCAAATACAACACCTCAAACCATCAGGAATTATTACAAGATGTGGTATGATCATAATACAGAGGCACAAAAACAGAATGCCTCGTTCACAAAATTGCGTGAACTTACTATCGGTTATACTTTCCCCAAATCTTTATTACGCAAAACACCCATTTCAAGTGCAAAATTTTCATTAGTAGGGAGAAATCTGTTCCTCTGGACCGAAAACAAACATAGTGATCCTGAAACACCTACTACAACGGGTGGCGGCTTGGTTCCGGGATTCGAGAACATGTCTCTTCCTTCAATGCGAAGCTATGGATTTAATGTTAATGTCAGTTTTTAGTGCCTAATCCAGTTAAAATTTTATGCTATGAATAAAAAAACACTATATATCACTCTTCTTCTCATGTTCATTTGTACATTCGAGAATTGTACGAACAATTTTGAGGAGATCAATACAGATCCGAATAGTATTGTATATCCGACACCAGATCTGTTACTTACTACGATTATACGCTCCTCACAAATGAATTACTTTTATCAGAACTGGGAGTATGGAAACTGTATTGCAGACCATATTGCCTATCAATATGTGAGCGTATTTCAATGGGATGCATCAATGACCGATAAATTTTGCTGGGGTGGCTTTTATGATAATCTCCGGAACATTTACAAAATGACTGAGCTATCGACCAAACTTGGACAAAATAATTATCTGGCAGTGGCACTGATCTATAAGTCGTGGATGTTTCAGGTATTGACCGATATTTTCGGAGATATTCCTTATTCGGAAGCACTTAGGGCTGAAAGCGATGGAATCAATAAACCTGTTTACGACACGCAGGAAGCGATATATACCGGAATACTCAGCGATCTGGAGAAAGCAAATGGTTTAATCGGGACAACAGGTGAAGTTATAAAAGGGGATATCCTGTACAATAATAGTATCACCAAATGGAAAAAGTTGGCCAATTCATTGAGAATACGCTGTTTACTGAGAATCTCAGGTCGTAAAGACCCTTCAACTGCCTTGCAGGCTATTATTAATGACCCAGTTAAAAATCCTCTCTTTACATCTAAAGATGATCAGGCCGCCTTTTCATTCCTTGCTGATGCGCCAAATCAGTCGCCCATTTATCCGAATTATGGTAAAATCACTTCATTCGATGCATCCAAAACTGTGACAGATTTCATGAATGCAACCGGGGATAAAAGGGTAAAACTTTTTGCCCAGCCAACGCCAAATTCTGTACTCGCAGGGTCGCCGGTTTATAAAGGAGTACCAAATGGAATTGGAGAGGATAGAAGTACCTTTAACGGAGGAACAAATAACCAGTCGCCCGTTGGTTTATTGTGGTTTGGAATCCAGAGCAGCACCCTCTCTTCACCCAATGGGCATCAGTCATTGATCATGACTTACCCTGAATTACTATTCGATTTGGCTGAAGCGGCTGAAAAGGGATATATCACTGGTGGAACAGCAGCAGCTAAAACCTATTATGAAAATGGGATACAAGCTTCATTTGAGTATTGGCAAAGTCGTATACCCTCGAATTTCGTTCTCCCTAAGAAAAGTGACCTTGCCTGGGACGCGGCATACCTGACTGCCCCTCTCGTTAGCTTTACCGGCACAACCCTTGAAAAGCAGTCAAAGATTGCAACCCAGAAATGGATTGATTCATTCTCCAATGGCTTTGAATCGTGGGCTGAATGGAAGCGTACACATTATCCATTGTTAGTTGCGGGTCCAAATACTTTTAACAATGGCAAAATTCCCGTCAGAATGTATTACCCCAATACAGAACAAGCCTATAATAAGGTTAATTATGATGCTGCCGTGGCCAAAATGGGTGGCGACAACCTCAACACTAAAGTCTGGTGGGATGTAAATTGATTATTTTAAACTGATATCAGAAAGGCGGATTTCATGTAATATCTGCCTTTCTGATGCTGCTTAATCTGAATGCTGATGTTTTTTGTTAGATCTCATCCGATTGAATACGTTATAACTGTAGGATTTAACTTTCCCAATTGTGATCCCGGTGCCTATAAACCCTGGACTATAAAAATGTAAATCAACCAAATAACTTCAACCACATATGAACCGGAAATTACTGCCACTTTCGATTTTTAATTTGATAATCATCGTTTCCTTGTTTTTGAGTTGTACTACTGGAATTAAAAAAACTCCGGTTGATTACGTAAAGCCATACATTGGAACAATTAGCCCCAAGACCCACGGTTTAACTCCATCTATTAAAATGCCCGGAGGTTCAGTTCGAATATTTCCAATTTTGACACCGGGGGTAAAAGACCAGTACCTTGCCGATAAAATTTTTGGGTTTCCCTTAGGCTTCGCCAATTTAATGATCAATACAGGTAAAGTAACAACAACTGTCAAAGAGAATGCATCGAAGTTCGATCACGATTTGGAAACTGTTACCCCTTATTATTATCAGGTTCTTCTTGAAGATCCGGATATTAATGCCGAGTATACGATGACTAAAAATACTGCTTTATTCCGCTTTACCCTACCTGAAAATAAAACCGCTAATTTGCTCCTGAACATGCTTGGAAATGCTGACGTTAGAATAAAGGATAACAAAATCATAGAGGGTTTATCCTCCATGAATGGGTATAAATACTATTTCAGCGCAGAATTAAGCACCCCTTCAACCTCTTGCGGTACCTGGAAGAACGACACGATTAATCCTGGATCAAAATTCTTGAAAGGAGAGGGAACGGGCATGTATATCAGTTTTCCGACCACTAGTAGCGAAAGATTGGAAATTAAAATTGGCCTATCATTTGTAAGCATTGACGAAGCTCGCGGTTTTATTGTCGATGAAATAGGCTCATTGGATTTTGATCAGGTAAAAAGGAGAGGGAAGGAGATATGGAACAAAGAGTTGGACTTGATAAAAATTAAAGGAGGTACAGAAAAGCAACGTACTATTTTTTATAGTGCCCTGTATCTAACACGTGTTGGCATGGGAAATGTATGGGACACATACAGATGTGCTTATCCACTTCAATCGATTATCAAACCTGAGGAAAACATGAAGGCCATTCAGGGATTTGTAAATGCTTATAAAAAAACCGGATGGCTGCCAAGTTCCGGCGCAATGATCGGACACCATTCTACAGCTGTCATTGTCGATTCATATATGAAAGGAATGCGCGATTTTGATGTTGAAAAGGCATATGAAGGGATGAAGAAGAATGCAATGGAAGCAACCATGATCCCCTGGAAGGACGAAGGTTATATCACAGAATTGGAACAATGTTATTTCGATAAAGGGTTTTATCCTGCATTACCGGTCAGGGAAGATGCCAAAGTTGCTGATCCGGCTAAATGGAGAGAAAACCTTATTCCCATTATCAAAGCCAAAATGCCTTACCAGATTTCATGGGTGACTCACGTTAGCGTTAAAGAATGGGTTAAAGAGGTGAATCCCTGGCATAGACGACAGTCGGTTTCGGTTACCCTTGAGCATTGTTACGATGACTGGTGCCTTGCTCAGATGGCTAAAGCATTGGGCAAGGAAGAAGATTATAAGCTCTTTATGAAAAGGGCACACAACTACCAAAACCTTTACAATCCTGCCATTGGTTTTATGGCGCCTAAATCTGCGGATGGGAACTGGATTGAACCATTTGATCCCAAGTTATCAGGAGGTTTTGCCGGTGAAGAATATTTTGCCGAAGCGAATTCATGGATCTATACCTGGCATGTACAACATGATGTGCAAGGACTTATCAACCTGATGGGTGGGAGAGAAAAATTTATTGCAAAACTTAATGCACTCTTTGTTGAATGGTATGTAATGGATAAACCTGCATTTATTGGTCAGTTCCCTGATATGACGGGGCTTATCGGGCAGTATTGTCAGGGGAATGAACCCTCTTTTCATATTCCGTACCTTTACAATTACGCAGGACAACCCTGGATGACCCAAAGCAGGGTACGACAGATCATGGATTTATGGTACGATTCTACTCCGTTTGGTTATTGTGGTGATGACGATGGTGGAGCAATGTCGGGATGGTATGTACTTACCGCGATGGGCTTCTATCCACAATGCCCCGGACAGCCAATCTACGACATTGGAAGCCCATTATTTGAAAAGACAACAATAAATGTTGGCGGTGGAAAAACTTTTGTAATCGAAGCCAAAGATGTCTCCGCACAGAACAAATATATCCAGTCGGCCATGCTGAATGGAAATCCACTGAATAGACCATGGTTTTATCATGCCGATATGGTAAAAGGGGGAGAGCTGATTTTTCAGATGGGGCCTCGTCCAAACAAAAAATGGGGTAGTGCCATAGATGCAGCTGCACCATCAATGTCAGCTTCTTCTGCAAATTAAGTGGCAATTTGAATTGAAAAATGGTATTTTCGAACTTTATTCATAACTCTAAACGGATATCAAAAGATGAGATTTTTACTTTTATTATTAGCGATGTTGCTTATTTCATGGTCGAAAGAGAATAAGCCGAATTCTGTTCTCCGGTTTAATCAGGATGGGAAATTTAAAATCGTGCAATTTACAGATGTCCATTTTCAGGGCAATTCCTACCGTTCTGATAGTGCACTGGTTTTGATGAAAAAAGTGGTTGCCCTCGAAAAGCCTGATTTGATAATCTTTACAGGTGATGTGGTCTGCTCAAAAGATACCCGTATGGCCTGGCTGTCGTTTGGCACAGTGTGGTCAGCGGCGAAAATTCCATGGTGTGTAATTTTTGGGAATCATGATATTGAGTATGAACTGACAGGGAAACAGATCATGGAAACAATCGTCGGGATGCCTTATAACTTTACTGTCAATGGACCTGAAAATATTGACGGAAACGGAAATTATGTGCTGGATATTCGCTCTTCAAAAACTTCAAAAATCTCAGCTTTGCTTTATTGCTTTGATTCCCACAGCGGGTTCCATCCTAAAACAGATCTTGGTTCTTATGATTGGATCAGGTTTAGCCAGATTGAATGGTATCGGAATCAAAGTGCCAAATTTACAAAGGCAAATGGGGCAGAACCGATACCTGCTCTGGCTTTCATTCATATTCCGCTTCCTGAATACAAAGAAATTTCAGATAAAAAAACAACTATTGGCTATCAGAAGGAGACCGTTTGTGCTCCGGATATCAATTCGGGCCTCTATTCCTCATTTGTCGAATGCAAAGATGTGATGGGGGTATTTGCCGGGCATGACCATAACAACAATTACATTGGTTGTTTGCGCAACATCTGCCTGGCTTACGGAAACGTTTCAGGAAGACAATGTTATGGAAATATAGGTCGCGGGGCCAGGGTTATCGAATTATCCGAAGGGGAACGGAAATTTGATTCCTGGATACTTAAACTATATGAATGCAACCGCGATTCGGATAGTTGGAAACCTACGAATGATTCCCAGAGAAAATTTTTCGTCAACTATCCCGGCTCATTTGTTGAAAAGTAACCAATCCCAAATTATGAACTGCCTGAAGATTATTGCTGTTTTGCTTGTCTCCCTGACAGCAATAAGTTGTGTAAGGAAATCAGAAAAATTAATTTCAACCCGTTCTGCATTAACGAAATATGCAGATGTATTGAAAGAGCGAAAATTTTTCATATTCCCTGAGCTACGCGATAATTCCATCAAATGGTATGACTCGATTCAGGAAGAAAAAGTCAGAAATTCAATTTCCAAAAAGAGTTTCTCAATGTCAGCCCAACCAGGCGAATTTTATACGTTTCAGATTGGGGTTTGGGCGCTTAAATCAGATCTTGATGATATCCAGGTTGAATTTTCTGAACTAAAAAAGAACAATAGTGACCAATTCGTTCATGCCGGAGATATAACCTGCTTTAATAAAGGGGGTACAGATTTCAGGGGAAATGCATTTACCAAAAAAATAAGTGTTCAGTCCGGACGTATTCAGGCATTATGGATGGGAATTGACCTTAATGGTGTCGATAGTGGGGATTATACCGGTTCGGTTTCCGTTATTGCAGGTGGAGAGAAACAAACGATCGCGGTTCAATTAAATGTTTCCGGAGAAACGGTCCCAAATCACGGGTACAATCAGGGGAAACGATTATCGCGTCTCAATTGGCTCAATTCAAATGTAGGAATCAATGACGAAATTACAAAAGGATATATTCCTGTTAAGGTCGAAGAAAACGAAATTAGTATTTTAGGACGTACGTTGAATATTGCCCGAAACGGACTTCCTGCATCCATCACCACTTTTTTTAGTCCATCCAATCAATCGCTGGTTGAAAAGGGAGAAGCTGTTGTAAGTCATTCCTTCCGGTTTGTTATTGAGAAGGAGAACGGAGAGGTAATTCGTTTAGTGCCGGGGAAACTGGTAATCAAAGAACAAAAACCTTCGAAGGTAGTTTGGAATGTACAGAACACCTCTGACGAATGTGATCTGGAATGCACCGGAGAGATGGAATTTGATGGCTTTGTGAATTACCAGCTCAAATTTATAGCGAAGGTTCCGTTAAGAGTAAAAGATATCCGTCTCGAGATTCCTGTTATTAAAGAAAAAGCTGAATATATGATGGGACTTGGACATGAAGGTGGATTTCGCAGTTCAAACTTTAAATGGAGATGGGATGTGTCCAAAGATCAGGATATGCTTTGGGTGGGTGGAGTGAATGGAGGGCTTCGGATAAAGTGGAAAGCAGAGAATTATGTGCGTCCGTTGGTTAATGTCTATTATTCAAATGGACCGCTGAATCTGCCTACATCATGGGGTAATGCCGGTAAAGGAGGTGTTGAGGTTATTCAAAAAAATGAGGATGTCGTAATAAATGCTTATTCGGGAACCCGCGAAATTAAACCGGGTGAGAAACTTAATTACGACTTTGAGTTACTGATCACACCTTTTAAAGTGATCGATCGCAAAATAAAATTTAATGACCGGTACTATCACGGCGACAGTTCAATCGCCTCTGAAAAGATTGAGCATGCAAAAAAGGCTGGGGCAAACATCGTAAATATGCATCATGCCGAGGAAATATACCCGTTTATCAACTACCCCATGCTTGACGAAACAGCGGAGGACATTAAAACTGCAGTTGCCATTGCCCACAAGGATAGTCTTCAGATAAAATTATATAATACGACCCGTGAATTGACAGTGAACTTGCCAGAGTTTTGGGCATTTAATAGCCTAAACGGTGAAATATTTTTCCCCGGGCCTGGAAATGAGAGCCGATCCTATAACCATAAAAATGGCCCAGACGAGTGGCTGAAAAAGAATTTGCGTGAAAAATATCTCCCGGCATGGGTTAATATTGTGCCCGAAGGTAAGTTAAAAGGGAGTCGCGATTTGTCCGTTATTACCACTCCTGACGGACGTCTCAATAATTTTTATGTTGCAGGACTTGAGTGGATGATCCGGAATCTGGGCATCGATGGTGTTTATATCGATGATACCGCACTCGATCGTTTTACATTACGCCGGGCCCGAAAGGTGATCGATCAGAACCGGCCGAATGGGAGGATGGATTTACATAGCTGGAACCATTTTAACCAGTGGGCTGGATTTGCCAGTTGCCTCAACATTTATATGGATCTGCTTCCTTATTTCGACCTGACCTGGATTGGCGAGTGGCGCGATTATAATCGTGCGCCGGATAATTGGATGGTTGAAGTTTCGGGGATTCCGTTCGGTTTACCGGGGCAGATGCTCCAGGATGGCGGTAACCCGTGGCGAGGCATGGTATACGGGATAACCAGCCGCGGCGGGTATACCAAACCAGATAAATCGCCTGAATATTTGTGGAGATTCTTTGATGAGTACCTTTTCCAGGAAAGAGATATGATTGGTTATTGGGATAGGGAAAGTCCCGTATCCTGCAACAACCCGATGGTGAAAGTATCCATTTACAAAAGTGAAAAGGATTTAATTCTTGCCGTGGCCAATTGGTCTGGCCATGACGAAAAGTGTTCGATCGTCGTCAACTGGGTGAAATTGGGAATTGATCCGGCCCGATTCGAAATTTCAATTCCTGAAATTAAAAATTTCCAGGCAAAGCAGAACCCGATAGGCCTTGATACGATGACTATTCCTGGCGGGAAAGGATATTTAATTTTGGTGAAAAGAAAAAAATAATCGACATTACTTTTCAAGCTTCATTATATGGGTAGAAATCGAAAATATTCCAGTTTGATTCCTACCCACATAAAAAAACTTCTGAAGTGATGGACAAACCATATTTGAATCATCTGATAAAGTTGGTGGCTATCTTTTGTTCTGCCACCGGCTCTTCAACCAAACCTTTGGAAGCTTCTTTCATTTTTAAAAGCCATGCCATGTTTTTCCCCAATACCCGCATTGTCTGGCTCCCTTCCAAATCCTGGGTAACCTCACCAGCTGTTCTGCCATGAATGACATTCCAGTAACTTGCAGTTGCAATAATCATTTCAGTGATACTGAGATAATGGTTCAGACAATCGAAAGTTGACGAACCTCCTGTTCGCCTGAGTGCAACCACGGAAGCTCCAACTTTGTGCCGAAATAAGTTTCCGTTGGATCCTGAAACATAAAAGACCCTGTCCAGGAAACTTTTCATTGTACCGGCAATTCCTGAATAATAAACCGGTGAACCAAGGATCAGGCCGTCAGCAGTTTTTAACTGCTTAATCCATTTATTGATACCGTCGGTTTTGATCGAACATTCTTCATCTTTATTCACCGCGCATTTGCCACATGCGGTACAACCATGTATCAATTTATGCCCGACATGAATAATTTCGAAATCAATACCATTTGCGTTCAGTTCATTGCCAACCATAGTTAATGCATGGTAGGTGTTCCCTTCTTTTTTTGGACTTCCGTTAATCGCAATCACCTTCATATTTAAAGACTTTTAATTCTGATATTTGTAAAAAATAATTGGTTCTTAAACAAATCTAAATCTTTTGAGCAATCACCTGACTCAAACCAGATTCAAATTCAACCCTTGAAATATTCTTAAATCCAGCATCTGTTAACATTTCAGTGACTTCCTGTTCGGTAAAACAGTCACCAGATTCGGTTCCCACCAGCATATTTATGGCAAAAATAGCTCCGGAGGTGGGTTGGGTTCTCTCATTATTCATGATCCAATCCTGAATAATGATTTTCCCATTACTGTTTAATGACTTATAACATTTCTTTATCAGGTCTTTATTCACCTCTAATGAGTTACTGTGAATAATGGCTGACAAGAATACCATATCGAATCCTTTGGGTAATTCATCAACGGTATAATCACCTGAACAGATCTTTATTTTATCTGTAAAACCCTCTTTTTCAATAAACTGTTTTGAGATGGGAACTACATTGGGCAAATCAAAAACGGTTGCCTCCATATCCGGCTTTAAAGAAATGAATTCCATCGAATATGCTCCCGATCCACCGCCAATATCCAACATCGATTTTATTCCGGAAAGATCAATTTTTTTTAGTTGAGAAGGAGCTTGTTTAATTGCCCTGTCGTGCATGGCTGAAATAAAAGGGAAAAGCCATTCATCACCTCTCTCATTAATTTCTGTCGGATGAGCCGATTTTCCGGTTCTGACAACCTGTGTTAAGTTACTCCAGGTATTCCAAAGATGGTTTGAATGCATTAATCCACCTAAATAATCTGATCCTTTTTTGGAAAGATAGGTAGAACTTTCTTCTGTATTTAAAAACAACTGGTTTTGTTTGATAAGGAAACCCAAAGAAACCAGGCTATTCAGCAATCGTTCACAAGCATGTTCATCTAAATTCAGTTTTTTTGCAATTTGATGGGCAGTTAAACCCTGTCCATCAATATTTGTAAACAGATCGAGTTCAAAACCACTTAATAAAATTCTGCTTTTTTGAAACGAAGAGACAAACTCCCGAATAGTATTTGGATTCATAATGTTGAAATTAAAAGTGTTGTAATAAATATCTCTCTGATTTTGAATTTAAAATTCCAGGTGATACAAAGCTAATCAATAAAAAGAAAATCTAAATTAAATATCTTGTTTCACAAAGGGGACCCCTCTAAATCTACAGCACGCTGAACTATGCCTGCCTCATACGTAGTCGGGAGGTCAGGGGGAGACTTTCGGTCGGAATTATGAACAACTCCTGCAACTTTCTCTCCTCTATCCTCCTTAATTCCAATCTTATGGAGGGTCTGGAGGTGGTCAATAGGTCGGGAAAGCCAAATTAAAGCGTAAATAGTTACGACAATATATTATTCGAACTACTTATTTTCAAATGGCGAGGATTGTTTTAAAATCTTAAAAGATTATATTTACCATTATTTCAAAACGAGGGAATATGGTAAGAATAACTATTTTAGTCATAACCTTTTTTATTGTTTCTCAGTCACCTGTTGTGGCTCAGAATGTGAAGGAAATCGTCAAACGGGCGGATGAAAAATTTAGAGGAGTTTCAAGCCAAAGTGAAATGACAATGATTATTCAGCGACCATCCTGGTCCCGTACAATTTCGATGAAAAGCTGGACCCTGGGCAACGATTATTCCCTTATTTATGTTACCGCACCTGCAAAAGAAAAGGGACAGGTTTTCCTGAAGCGGATCACCGAAATGTGGAACTATTTGCCCACCATCGAGCGGATGGTAAAAATGCCACCATCAATGATGCTGCAGTCATGGATGGGATCAGACTTTACCAATGATGATCTCATTAAGGAATCCTCACTTGTAAAAGACTATGACCATTCGCTGGTGGGAGAGGAAAAATTGCAGGGTTATGATTGTCATAAAATCCTCCTGATGCCCAAGGAAAATGCACCTGTGGTATGGGGAAAAATCTATATGTGGATCAGCAAACAGGAATCTTTATGGCTCAAAGGAGAATATTACGACGAAGAGGGTACGTTGGTGAATACCGAAATTCTTTCAGAGGTCAAACAAATGGATGACAGAAAACTACCTACCAAGCTGGAGATGATTCCAACCAATAAACAGGGACAAAAAACCACCCTTGTCTTTAACTGGATTAAATTTAATCTTAATTTTAATGAATCTTTCTTCTCACAGCAGAACATGAGAAAATTAAGGTGATTTTGACATTGGAATGGGAACAATCGTTAAAATAGCATGGCGTAATCTCTGGCGCAACCGGAGGAGGACCCTTATAACGGTGGCTTCCATATTCTTTGGCATGCTCCTTTCTGCTTATCTGACCTCCATGCAGGAGGGCTCTTATGATAAAATTGTTGATCTGGTAGTGAAGTTTTATTCCGGACACATTCAGGTACACAACAAGGAATACTGGCAGAATAAGAGCATTAATAATTCATTTGAATACAATGATTCATTGATCAGACAATTCACGCGACATCCCGAAACGAAACAGGTATTTCCCCGACTTGAATCCTTCTCACTGGTCTCCTCCGGAATCCTTACCAAAGGGGCAATGGTGCTCGGTATTGATCCGGTTAAAGAAGATAAGTGGACCAGCCTCAGTTCCAAAATAAGGAAAGGTGTCTATTTGAAAGAGCATGATAACGGAGCCGTTATTGGCGAGGGTCTAAGTAAATATCTGAAAATCAATGTGAATGATACCTTGGTCATGATTAGTCAGGGATACCATGGCGTCAGTGCTGCAGGGAAATTCCCTGTGCGGGGGATTATCAGACATGTATCGCCCCAGTTGGATAAGGAAATTGTCTATCTTGACATCCATACCTGTCAGGAATTTTTCTCTGCGCAGGGGATGTGTACATCCCTCGTAATCAACCTGGCTGACGCAGAATCGCTGGGAAAGCTGCTCAGGGCATTAAAAACGGAAGTAAAGGATCCTTTGCAGGTTATGAGTTGGGAGGAGATGCAGCCTGAGATAGTGCAACAGATTCAAAGTGACCGCGCAGGCGGCATTGTACTGAAGATTGTATTGTATTTGGTCGTTGGGTTTGGTATTCTTACTGTGCTTATGATGATGATCTCCGAGAGGAAGAAAGAGATGGGAGTAATGGTCTCTGTTGGAATGCAGCGGATAAAACTGGCCCGGATTTTACTGGCAGAAACATTTTTTATCGGTTTGTCCGGCATAGTCGCAGGATTGATCGTGGGTATACCAGTTGTCTGGTTCCAGATGGCCCATCCGATTCCGCTGACTGGAAAAACCGGAGGGATGATGCAGGATTTTGGTTTCGAACCTTTCCTGTTTTTTTCGGCATCAGCAAAAGTTTTTATCAATCAGGCCATCACGATTTTTGTCATTTCGATGGCTGTTGCCGTTTATCCCGTGGTTACCGCTTTAAGATTCAATATCATCAAATCGGTAAGGAAGTAATTAATTCAAAAAGGTATGATCTGGTCAGTTGCATGGAGGAATATTTGGAGGAATCCGTTCCGGTCGGGAGTGATTATTGCTGCAACCGCAATCGGAATGTTTGCCGGAATCTTCGCTGTCGCCTTTTTAGAAGGGTGGATGAAGCAGAGGCTGCAGGATGGGGTAGAAACTGAGTTTTCACATATTCAACTCCATCAGCAAGCTTTCCTTGAGAATTCCGATTTATTCAGGTTCATGCCGGATGGTGTGAAAATAAGCGACCAGTTAAAAAAAATAGATGGAATCGACGGAAATAGTCCCAGATTAGTACTCCAGACAATGGTCTCCTCAGCTGAGACAGGAACGGGAGTAAAAGTGATTGGGATATTTCCCGAAAAGGAAAAAACAACAAGCAACCTGTACCGATATGTCACAGCGGGAAATTTCTTTGGCGATGGGACTAAGCATCCAGTTGTGATCGGTAAAAAGCTGGCTAAGAAACTGAAGGTGAAGCTAAAATCGAAGATTGTGATCAAATGCCAGGACTCCGATGGAAATATTACAAGCGGGGCTTACCTGGTGAGTGGGATTTACGATATCGTAAACAACAGATTTGAGGAATCAAATTTATTTGCCAGATATGAGGATATTATTAAAATGGTCAATCTCCCTAAAGGTGCTGCCCATGAAATAACCGTCCATATCAATGATCCGGGGAAAATCGGGAAAATAAAAACTGAGATCCAAGCCAGCAATAGTGGTATTGAAGTTTTGAGCTGGCAGGAGCTGACTCCTGAATTCGGCTTTATCATTGAACTTGGCAACCTGTACGCTTTTATCATTGTAATTATCGTCCTCCTGGCACTTAGTTTCGGAATCGTGAATACCATGCTTATGGCGGTACTTGAAAGAATTAAGGAGCTGGGTATGTTGATGGCTGTGGGGATGAGCAAAAAAAAGGTATTTTCGATGCTTATGCTCGAAACTGTTTTACTGACGTTTACAGGGGGAGCGATCGGTATTTTCGGTGGAATTGTGTTTTGCCTTGCCACACGTCAAAATGGGATCGACCTTTCAAGGTATGCCCAGGGATTTGAAGATATTGGCCGCAGCCCTGTTGTCATCCCTGATCTTGAATTCGGACTGGTCGTCTTAACCAGTATTTTGGTTATCATAACCGGAATTGTAGCATCCATCTATCCGGCGATCAAAGCTATAAACTACAATCCGGCTGATGCTTTGCGAATCGATATGTGATGATTTAATGCCATAAAAAAATGAATGTAATCGAAATAAGGAACCTGAGTAAAATTTACAATGGATCAGAGGTGCAGGTAACTGCAGTAAACAGTGTCAGTCTCGAATTCCATGAAGGGGAATTTACAGCCATTGTTGGTCCTTCGGGGTCGGGCAAAACTACGTTGTTGAATATCATCGGGGGACTTGACAAACCAACTTCAGGAGAAATCAAGATTGAGGGTACAGATTTAAATCTTTTAAAAGCTTCTGAGTTGATTGATTTCAGGCTTCGTAATATTGGATTTGTTTTTCAGGCTTATAACCTAATCCCGGTACTTACCGCTTTTGAGAATGTGGAGTTCATCATGGAGCTGCAGGGGTGGTCCAAAAAAGAGAGAAGCGAAAGGGCAATGGATTTGCTCCGCAGGGTAGGGTTGGCTGAACGTGCAGGGAGCCGTCCGGCAAAACTTTCAGGCGGACAGCAACAGCGGGTAGCAGTTGCCAGGGCTTTGGCGTCGAGGCCCAAATTCGTACTGGCCGATGAACCCACAGCTAATCTTGATTCCAAATCAACTGAAAACCTCCTGGAGATTATGGTGGAACTCAACAGAACAGAAAACGTCACATTTATTTTTTCGACCCACGATCAACGTGTCGTCAACAAAGCCAGGAGAATTATCACCCTCGAAGATGGAAAGGTAATCAGCGATATGCAAAAATAAATTATATGCAGATGAAAGCTTTCCGCCTTGTAATTTGTTTTATCCTTTTTTTAATGCTTTCCTCCCTTCAGGAAGGTTACTCACAGGCGAAAAAAATGACCCTCAACGGATATGTCAAAGAACTGTTCCTTTATTACCAGCCCAGGACCAAATACCCGGGAATAGAGAATGATTATTTTTATTCGAATGTTATTCATAACCGGCTTAATTTCAGATGGTATACCAATTCGCATCTAACTTTTGGTGTCGATGTCAGAAATCGACTTTTTGCCGGCACTATGATTAGCGATCTACCATTTTATAAATCGACCATCGATTTTGATCCCGGCCATTTCAATCTGGCAAAGGTGATAGAATCCGGGAATTCATGGTTCCTGCACTCCATGATTGATCGTGCCTGGATGGAATATACAGGGGCGAAGTGGCAGATCACACTTGGTCGTCAACGCGTCAATTGGGGAATGAACCTGGTCTGGAATCCGAATGACCTTTTCAATACCTTTTCTTACTTTGATTATGACTACGAGGAACGCCCTGGTTGTGATGCACTGAGAGTAAAGTACTTTGAAGATGCCACATCGTCACTGGAATTTGCATTCAAGGCCGGACATGGTGAGGAGGAGAATACCTACGCATTCTTGTACCGATTTTTAGCAGGGAATTATGATTTCCAGTTTTTAACCGGACAGACTGGTCCTGACAATGTAGCAGGAATAGGTTGGGCTGGTGATATCAGGGGAGGTGGATTCCGGGGCGAGGTTTCCTGGTTCTTCCCCCGTAACGGTGGAGTCCATAGCAATGAAAGTGTGATTGCATCTACTTCAGGAGATTATACCTTCAGAAATAATTTGTACATTCATGGAGGATTCCTTTTCAACAGTCAGGATACAATCCTATCTAAAGGATTGCCACTGTTCGACTTAAACCTTAGTGTGAAAAATATGTCCCTCGCAAAATATTCCTGTTTTCTGCAGGCTTCTTACCCCATTACCCCGTTGTTTAAGGCTGGTGCAGCCTCCATTCTTAATCTTGAAGATGGCTCTTTATACGTGGGGCCGGAAATCAACTGGTCCTTGAGCAATAACGTTGAACTTTCATTTATTGGCCAGCTCTTCTTCGGTGATCAGAAAACCGAATACGGCGATACCGGAAAAGCAATATCTGCCAGGCTGAAATGGGCATTCTGAATGATATAATTTTATCCTTCAAATAAAGTAAAAATCTATTCTCAGATTTGATATTTTAAGTTGGCAGGTAATTCATAAAATTGTCAAGAAACCGGTCAACCAGTTGTGGATCTGCAGCTTTCGGGCAAAAACTGGAGTTGATGTACAACTGTCCGCGAAATGTGTAGACTGTGGCCAGGAAATTTGGCGGAAAGGAAACCGGACCAAATAAGCCAAAGTCAATGACCTTCAACCCAATAAAATCAGCTAAAGATGGATCTATCACACCCAGATTTGAAAAGAAAGGATGGGAGGTTCCTCCGGACAATTCCCGTTTAGTAACCAGGCTGGCAAACCAGGTCTGAACAAATCCGGGGAACATTGTAATCAACTCCAGAAACAAAACACCGCCAAACCATGATTTTCGTTCTCTGGCATCGGCTATTGCTTTTCCTACATCCTTAAGCGCCTGATCATACGTATTCCCCACTTTATGCCTGATCATTGGATAATAGGCTCCAGTCAGATTACAGATTGTTTTCGCTTCGCCTGAAGGAAGATATGTCCTGAGGTCCATTGTCATTTGAATAGGCAACAGCGAGTTGTCCCTTGGTTTAAGGATATCGATCAGGGCCTTGTAAAAAGCAGTAGTAATAACATCGGTAAATTTAACCCTCTTTTCGTGGCAGAAAGCTTTTATGTTATTTAATCTTTGTGGATCAATCAGACGGACCGGAAATGCCCCCTCCGAAAAGTCGGAATTCAACTGCGGAAAACCCCATTCCGATTTTGGATAATGCCAATGTAGAAATCCTTTTACGATCGCTTTCATTCCGACGTGTCGAAAGAGCTGCCCCAGGCCCCGATTACATTTTGGAGTTTTCATGGGAATATAATCGGGATTGCAAAGTAATTGATTATACAATTGATTAAGAATGCTCAGGTAATCCAACAATCCCATTGCATCGGCAACCATATGGGTAAGCTTGATACAGAGGATATCATACTCCGATCGGATCAGTCCCACCGACACCTGAATACCTTTTAGGGGCTCCATAGGCTCAGTCAGAAATTTGTCGGTCTCCTTTTTCGGATCGGGTGTTTCAACACATCGGAATGGGATACAACTATTCGAAATCGCATCCTTTTTCCAATACGATTGCCAGGGGTGATATATAAACCTGTAACCCAAAACAGGAGCAACTCTAAGCGAAAGCTCGACTGCTCTGGTTAATAGCTTAATATCCATACGCCCATCAAATTGGATAACACACCTGCACTGTCCGTCGTGATACAGTTGTGAATAATACATCAGTTTATCAGCAGAAGAGGCGCGAATCGTTTCTGATGGTGTGAATATCTTGTGATGGATCTGATGGAGATAGGTTTTAATTTTCAGGTTCATTTCCAATAATTCTTTCACGAAGGTGAATCATTCAATAAATCAAAGTTAAAAATTATATTCAAAACTGGAAACTGATTTTATCTACTTGCAAAAGAATATCAATTGGTATCAATAAAAAGACCCTAGTCACCTTGGTGATGGACTTTGGTCCTTTCGGATATTGAGACAGGTTGTGGCGGGGCAATAAAACGATGTCCGATCAGATTACCTTCTTCGTGTTAATTCCTTTTCCAAATTTTTAATACTAATCGAGGGTACAGAAAAATCAGATTGATTTTTTAAATATTTAATCATATTCTCTAAATTATCAGCACTTATACTTTTTAATAATTCTTTATTATAAAACATGTCAAGATTCCCTATATATGCTTCCAAATAATCCTCTTCAACCTCATCCGAAAAGAAATTATTCAAATAACTTTTTTCCTCCTCATATTCGACATAAAAATCTTCATCCAATAGGTCCTTAAAGGTTTCAAAGTATAGTTTTTTATATGCTATACAATTGTCTATGTCTTTCAGATAATAATCCTGCATGAAATTGGCAGATTCCTCATCATCATATTCAACAGACAAATCATAAAAACCAAAAGAAGCAAATTCTTCTTCCAAATCCTTTTTTCTTATGCAATCTTCTAAATCAATTCTGTTAAAAAAGCAATTCAAAAAATCAATTTCCATTTGTAATATGAACAGTAATTCATATCGGTTAAATTTTTCATAATTCATCTCCATAATTCAGACGTTTTTGAGATGTACAAGGTTACATATTAAAATCAAAAGTAAAAATTATTGCAATTAAAAATTTACATAAAATAAAATCCCGCTTTCCGTTAATTATCATGGCTAAAACTTATTTTTACAAAGTAACCCTGATCGTTATCAACCTTAAATGATGAATGAAAACTTGAAAACAGGGTAAAAGAATTAGAACTCGAATTGAGTATTCTAATATCAGCTAAAGTAGAATCATCTTTGCCCGAAAAGCATTCGTCTTTTAATAATTTTTTCTGCCAATTCCTATCACAATTTCTCTTAGTCACCTATTCAATAGTAAGTTTATTGAAGTAAACGAGTTTTTTTGAGATTAACAGGATATTCACGAAATGAAGTTAATGGTAAAAATTCAACAGAAATGGTATGAATGATTATATCTCAAACCAGATTGACGAAATGTGATTGTTTAATAAGATAATTTGGTTAGTAAAATGTTAAGAATTAACCATCCAGCTCAAGAATAAGTTATTTGTCCCTCCAAGGGATTTTTCAATGAAATTTTCCGCTGTACGGACCATAAATGGGTTTTACTCATCCTCTTAGTTTTTCTGGGGGAATGAAATTCTTTATACGGAAATAAAAAAACCCGCTGATATTCAGCGGGTTTTAGTCAATAATCGTACCCGGGGCGGGTACAAAATTATTGAAAGCCCAAAAATCAACATGAAAACAACACTCAATTAATAGAAAGTAAAAGACCTAAAAAACAGTAATATATATTTTTTTGCAGTAGTCAAAATACCTGAATATTTTGATTTATTAATTCTTGTTTGGTTGTTGTATTGTAAATTAGTGTTACTATTTTGTTACCCGTTTTGTGAAATGTACCTAATTTGTTACTATATTTGCAATCATTAACCAATCAAGGGAAAACAAATGAGGGCAAAGGTTGAGAAAAAGGAGAGACGGGGCACAAAAAAGAATAATGTAGCCCTGAGGGAGAAGGCTTTAGCAAATAAGAATGTTAGTTTGTATCTGGATATTTACAAGGATGGGAAAAGAACCTATGAGTTTTTAAAATTGCATATTAACAGTAAAGCCCGGACACCATTAGAAAAACAGCAGAATAAAGAAACCTTAGAACTCGCCCACACGATAAGAACCCAGAGGGAAAGTGAACTTAATCATGCCTTACATGGTCAAATATCCCCGTCAAAAAAGAAAGTATCTTATTTTGATTATGCTGAAAACTACCTGAATGAGTACCATAAAAAAGATGTTAGAATGGTCAGGGGAGCCGTTAACCGATTTAAAAAGTTTTTGGCTGAAGAATTGCCAAAGGTAAAAACAGCATCATTAAAAATGTCAGAAATTGACAAAGAAATGATTACTAAATTTGTTGAATACCTTAAAGACAACAGCCAGGGAGAGGGGGCACACAGTTATTTCCAGCGATTTAAAAAGATTCTTAACAATGCAGTTGAGGAGAATATTATACAGAGGAGCCCGGCCAATGGGGTTAAATGTCAGGTTGACCCGGAGAATGTAAAAAAGGATATTTTGAGTAATGAGGAAATAACCCTATTAGCAAAAACACCATGCCAGAACCTCAACATTAAAAGGGCTTTTATTTTAAGTTGCTGCACCGGGTTGAGGTACTGCGATGTAAAGGAGTTGAAATATAAAGACATTGATTTTTCATCAGGCAAATTAAAGATTGACCAACAGAAAACCGGGCACATGGTTAATATTGACCTCAACCCCACAGCAAAAAAAATCATTGGTGAGCCGGGCGACCCTCAATCATTGGTTTTTGAATTTCCCAGTACAACAGCCATTGCAAAAGATTTAAAAGCATGGGTAAAAAGGGCAAAGATTGAAAAACATATTACATGGCATTGCGCCCGACATTCATTTGCTGTTAACCTATTGACAAGTGAAGCAAAGCCGGACATTAAAACCGTTTCCAGTACTTTAGGACACACGACACTAAAGCATACAGAGAAATATACCCGGGTTATTGACGAACTCAAAAAGAAGGCTGTAAACGCTTTACCGGACTATGATTTATAATTTACTAAAGCCAATAAATAGACCAAGTTGAAATGAAAGAAATAAGTTTAAGCCAGTTTAAAAGTGCATATGACAATATAGCCGATTTGGTTGTTTCACTTGACATAGAACACAAAGCAATTTTGAAGCCAAGAAATGAGATTGTTATCTACATAGACGGCAAGTCGGTACATGAAAGACAAATAATTTTAGATGAATTGATAGAAGTGTGCAATCTTCAAGTAATATCTGAAACTTATTTGGAAATTGACAGGAATGAACACGGACATAAGGTTTCTTTGGAGAGCTATTTCAAGGCAAAGTTAAAAACAGCAGAAAGCGAGCAGAGATATATTGAATTGTGTGGGGATGATGAGATTGTAAATAAAATAGCAACAAAATTAAAAAGATTAGTTAATAAAAAATTAAAAATCAATTATTTACTTAAGGAGAAAGAAAAATATCTAAAGGGTGTTTATGATCATGACTTTCTTGAAGAAATAAAAAAAGAGCGGATCTATTTATTCATTGAAAGGGAATTGGAACACTGGGGAAAATATACTGAAATAACAAATCAATACCAACCGATTAAAGGTTTTCAAAACAGTTTGAAACCTCCACAAATTGAACAGCTTTACACCCAGTTACAAAACAATTATATTAATACAGATAAAGACCATTTTAAAGCCATATTCAAAAATGAACCTTTGCCCCCGGACTATGTGCCAATTTGTTGGCTAAAGTCAAATAGATTGTTAGGTTATTTTATTGAGGAACTTGCAAAGAAAAGATTTGTTGATATGGAAACCAACATAAATAAAGCCATCAAAGAATATTTCATTGATAAAAATAAAGAGCCATTTACCGACAGTATAAAACAAAATAGAAGTGGTTCAGGATCAAACAAAGGTTCAGTTTCAAATAAAGAAAGTAAACCAAAGGGACATGAAAAAATTGATTCAATTCTAACAAACCTTTACCCCCCTTTACAGTAAAGCCCCGTCTATTTTCTTCTTTTTGGTTGTTCACTTATTTTGTCCTCTGTTAGCTGATAACCGGGGCGGGGGGTGCACACCTCAACCCATTTTATTAACTCAAAAAGTATTGATAAGATGGAAATTATTGAGATTGAAAAACGATTGATCAACATTGAAAAGTTGTTGCAATCACAGAAAAACGTTTTAACCTTTGATGAGGGGGCAAAGTTTACAGGTATCGGGAAATCACACCTTTACAAGCTGACAAGTGCCGGGACTATTCCCCACTATAAACCCAGGGGGAAGATGGTTTATTTTGACCGGGCAGAGCTTGAAAAATGGCTATTACAAAATAGGATTACCCCCACCGATGAGATCGAGGCTAAAGCCAGTTCCTATGTAACACTAAACAAGGGGAGGGCTGCAAAATGATTTTAACCGATTTGTACACAGGTCAAAAACTGACTGAAAGTAAATTCAGGTTTGATATTACAGCCTCAACCGGTGAATATGATTCATTTGAAAACCTCTTAATCAACAAAAAGAAATTCAATATTGGCGGTTTAAGTTTTAATTATGTCCCACGTTCCAAGGATTGGAAAGGTAAGGAAACCGATTTTGCCATCACAAAGGGCAATCAAAATATTACATCGGTGAAACGTCCCGACATTGAAAGTAACTTTGCATTTGGGGACATAAACGGAACCAATGACGGTTGTATTATTGCCTATAATCATGATTATAAACAATTTGGAATTAACACGATTGAAATATTCATTGCCCGGGGTTGTAAAAATGACACAAATGGACTATGGAATTTATTTACAGATGGGGAGTTGGATCATGAAATAGAGGCACTTAGAAAAAGAGCGGTAACAAAAAAGGTAACCGGGAAAGATGAGGTTTAATCCTGGAAATAAGAGGGGGAGAAATACCCCCTTTTGATGCTCTATGTTAAGATGTATTCTTTACCCCTTTTATGTAACCGTCATGTATGATAATTTAGATTTAGTGCTTAGTAATGAACAAGTTCCGGGAGTGAATTTTATAAAGACAATCCCCCAATTTTTAACAGCCGTTTCCAATCAGGGAGTTAATCAATTTGGTGAATATGTTACCGGTTATTTGGATAACCTGAAAGTGAAAATCACAGAGAACAGGGTTAAAATCTATGATTCCAGTTTTTGTAAATACTACCTGAAGGACAACTTTAAAACCATGTCCAAAGGTGACACCAGAAGAGCCATTGAAAGAACAAGCGACACTCTACATGTGCCCTTTGCCCTTGCTAATGTTACCCGGATTGATGTTGCCAGAAATTTGATCATGCAACATGATGAAAAGGTTTATTACCCCTATTTGGGAGAGGCACAATATTATAACCGATTGGAACAAAATAACGGGCTGTATTACAGCAACAAAATAAGGCAATTGGTTTTCTATGGCAAAGAGTATGAACAAAAAGAGAAAGGGCAACCGATACCGGAAATATACAAGAACAGGCACACACTGAGGTTTGAGATGAGGTATAGAAAAAAGTTAAGGGAGCAATTTAAACGACCTGAGATTACAGCCGGGTTACTGTATAATGAATCATTTTATGGTGGTCTGGTCAAGAGATGGAAAGATGAATATTTGGCAATTGGAAAAATCAACTCAAAATTAAGCAGGATGAGACCGACAGGCAGCACAAAAGAACTTATTGAAAATATGGCTTTATTCCAGCTGTTGGACATGGGGCAACCCAAAGTATTAGACATGATAAAAGAATGGCAGGAAACGGGGCTAATTACTAAGAAACAAGCTTTAGACCACCGGGATAAAATAAAACTATTGAGTAAGGCCCGGATTAATGAACAGGGCAATGATTTAATAAATGAACTCAATAAGAAGATTAAAGAAGCAGCAAGATGTTATTGATTACCCTATATTAAGCCATATTTTGAACCTTCAATTTTGAAACCGGATTATTAAAACGGGTTATTTAGTAAAGAAATAAACAAACAGGCAAAATAAGCCTTAAAATCAATTTAAGATGAAAACAAAAAAAATAGAAAAGCGGATTGAAACGTTATATGATGAAGTAAATCAAAGGGAGTTTGAAATTTCAGAGATGGTAAAAAGTCATAAATGGGATATTCCAAGATTGAAGATGCTTTGTGACCAAACAACCATCATTCACAACCAAATTATCATATTAGAGGAATTGATAACCCCGTCATGTTTTGCTGAAACGTTAAGTGATCTTAACATATCGCAGGATAAGAAGGTAGGTTTTTAATTCTTCCTTATGATCTAAATTTAGTGAGAAGCCCGGTGGAAACATCGGGCTTTTTATTGACTAAAAATAGTTTGTAATGTATTATCGCTACTATTATTGCAAATAGTTGTGCAGTTTGCTTATTTACCTTTTCATATGAAGTGAGCTTTATTTAGGCGGAAGCATGTTTTCCCTATTAACATGTGTGTTAGTGTTACTATTTTGTTACTCACCAATTAAAAAACCCTTACAATCGTTTGATTATAAGGGTTTAGGGATAATCATAAAGTACCCGGGGCGGGACTTGAACCCGCACGGCCATAATGGCCATTGGATTTTAAGTCCAACGTGTCTACCATTCCACCACCTGGGCATTACGATGAGCGGGAAACGAGACTCGGACTCGCGACCCCGACCTTGGCAAGGTCGTGCTCTACCAACTGAGCTATTCCCGCATTGTAATTACCCCAAAAGAACTTTTTTTATTCTGAGCGGGAAACGAGACTCGGACTCGCGACCCCGACCTTGGCAAGGTCGTGCTCTACCAACTGAGCTATTCCCGCATAAACATTTTGCAAACTGGTGTGGCAACTCTTTTTGAAATACTGCCAGGCAGTAGTGTTGTTTCCCGTAAGCGGATGCAAATATAAAGTTTTTTTGTAACTCTGAAAATAGATTCTCAAATTATCGGCAATTCAAATCATCTTTTTTTACAAGAAAGATATCTTGTTGATTATTTGAGATTTGCATTTCAGCAATTTGTGTACCCTTTAAATATAAAAGGCCGCCTAAGCAGCCTTTTATATTTAATTCTTTTACTCGTTCATTTCTTCGTCTCCATAGCAGGCACTGCAACAGCAGCCGAAAGGGTCTGGGCAGGATATTTAAACAGATATTTTCCTGACCCAAGATTGAGCTCAAGGTTATTCCCATTTTGAAGATACCCTGTTTTAACTGCCAGACCATTCTGAACAACCTGCTCTGCCTTCGCATATGGTAATGTTACAGTAGCAGTGGTATTTGCTGGAATAACAACCTCATAGTTAAAATCTCCATTCTCGAATTTCCAAGAGGAAGAAGCCTTTCCGTAAATGGTGAGAATCTCTGCACTCGCATTTGTGAGTCCACCGCCCGGATGTGGAGCAAGCAGGATATGTTTATAACCCGGATTTTTCGGATCAATATCAATCCCGGCAACATGACGGTAAAGCCATTCCCCGATTGCACCGTATGCATAGTGATTAAAGCTGTTCATCCCGACATCCTGAAAAGTACCATCAGGTTTCTGTCCGTCCCAACGTTCCCAGATGGTAGTGGCCCCCTGTAATACTGGATACAACCATGAAGGATATTTTTTATTCATCAGCAGCATAAATGCCAGATCGTCGCGACCGATGGCCGAGAGGGTTTTGCACAACAGCGGTGTTCCGACAAATCCTGTAGTCAGATGTTTGAATTTTATAACATCATTCGCAAAGTATTCTGCAGCTTTTGGAATCAGGTTTTCGGGAAGTAAATCAAATGCCAGTGCCAAAGCGTAAGCCGTTTGGGTGTGTGATACGAGCCTTCCTGCGGGAGTTACAAACTCATGGTTAAAGGCAACCTTAATATCGGCAGCCAGCTTCTTATATTTTTCGGCATCCTCTTTATGACCAAGTATGGTGGCAATTTTGCTCAGTAAGGTGGTCGAATAACAGTAATAGGCATTTGCAATCAGATCTTTTTCGGTAGTAGCCCCTGTATAGTCTGAATTTGTTGATGCAAAAGCGAGCCAGTCGCCAAAATGGGAATCACCCATCCACAGGTGGTTTGCCCCTGCCCGGCTTGTCATATAGCCTATCCATCCTTTCATGCTAGGATATTGGGTTTCGAGTATCCGAATATCGCCGTAAGTGAGATACACTGTCCAGGGAACAATTATCGATGCATCAGCCCAAGCGGTTGAGCCGCCTCCATTGAAAATGGCAGGAATCACATGAGGTACTTTCCCGTCAGGGAGCTGGTCAGCAGTAATATCACCGACCCATTTGGTGTAAAATCCGGCAACATTAAAGTTGAAAGCTGCTGTCATGCTGAATACCTGTGCATCACCAGTCCATCCAAGACGTTCGTCACGTTGCGGACAGTCGGTAGGTACATCAAGGAAATTTCCTTTCTGACCCCATTGAATATTGTGCTGGAGCTTATTGATCAATGTGTCGGAACAACTAAAAGTTCCAGTAGGTTTCATATCCGAATGAATCACCACACCGGTAAGCTGGTCCGTTGAAGGTGCGGCGGCTAATCCTTCAATTTTAACAAATCTGAAACCATGAAATGTGAAATGAGGTTCGAATGTTTCGGTTCCTTCACCTTTAAGGATGTAAACATCGGTAGCTTTTGCGGCCCGGAGATTGTCTGTGTAGAAATTTCCGGCTTTATCAAGCACTTCGGCAAATTTGATGGTAACCTGATCTCCCTTTTTCCCGGAAACTTTTAGTCGTATCCATCCGACCATATTCTGACCCATATCGTAAACAGCTTCTCCCTTGGGGGTGACAAACTGTTTGATAGGCTTGATCTCCTGAATCGCCTTTACCGGTACACCCTGAGGGGCAATCAGAATCTCCTTTGACTGATCGAACAGACGCGGAGTATTCCATTTGGCCATGTCATATCCGGTCTGGTCCCAGCCTGTCAATTCAAGACGTGCATCATAAGTTTCTCCATTATAAATATCTGATCCGGTAATCGGGCCATTGGTCGTTGCTTTCCAACTGTTATCCGATACGATCGTTTCGGTAGTCCCATCAACATAGGTGATCTGGAGCTGAAGCAGCATTGCCAGCTGACTTCCATAATAAGCCCCTTTTTTTGACCATCCAAGATTTCCCCTGAACCAACCATCTGCCAAAACAACTCCTATTGCATTCTTTTCCTTCAACATTGAAGTTACATCGTAGGTCTGGTACTGCAGCCGTTTTAAATAGCTGGTCCATCCCGGCGTAAAAAGATCGGACGATACTTTTGCTCCGTTGAGGTGCAATTCATACAATCCGAAAGATGTTGCATAGACCCTTGCCGATTTGACTTTTTTGGTAAGCGAAAACTCTTTTCTGAAATATTGGGACGGAAGGGCCTCTTTGACCTCTTTCGCGTTACCATAAGAGATCCAGCTGGCTTTCCATTCCGAAGGTTTAAGTATACCCATTTCCCACGATGCAGGTTCACTCCAGGCTGTAACTTTGTTTTTATTATCCCAAACTCTTACCTGCCAGTAAACAATCTGCATTGAACTTAATGCAGGACCATTATAAATGACGTCAACCGATTGCGAATCATTTATCTTTCCAGTGGTCCAGATCAATTTGCCAGAATTCAGTTTTGCCGGTGATTCAGCCACCCGTACTTCATAAGCTGTTTGCATCACCCCGTTATCTGAGGAGAGCAGTTGCCAGCTTAGCCGGGGTTTTGCAATATCAATCCCAAGCGGATTTGTTTTGTATTCGCAAATAAGCTGCTTAACCTCGTTTTTGGCGATTGCAGCAAAAGCTAACCCATTAAATAACAGGAGGAGGGTCATCATCCTCGAAAAACTGCTGATTGTTTTCATTCGTAAATAGTTTGTTCGAAATTACAGATTCAATATTAAAGATTATGATAAAATTTCGTTATTTGAAACATCCCTTCAGCCTCATTTTTTCCCCTCTTTTGGTAAGAATGATCTGGTAATTTCTTCTGAATCTTTATATTTTATGCGAAGTGCATCCAATTTTTTGTGAAGCTCTGCCTTGATTTCTGCATAAGCCGGATCATTATAAACACTTTTCATTTCGTGTGGATCTTTTTCAAGATCATATAATTCCCATTCATCCACATCG
The DNA here is from genome assembly GCA_963675995.2 of Prolixibacteraceae bacterium. GTDB lineage: Bacteria > Bacteroidota > Bacteroidia > Bacteroidales > Prolixibacteraceae > JAAFHB01. The sequence goes on from CAXXIY010000002.1 coordinate 686,781, forward strand.
TAGTAAAAATGGATGAGTTTAAATCGGTCGGTTCTTATTCCATAATGACGCTTAACTTCATGAACAGCAGGATACTCATAATAATGATAATAGATGGCATCTCTCCATTTGGTAGATTGCCCGCTTAACAATTTTCGAAACGATTCTCCCTGCATTTCTTTATTCACTTTTACATTGGCATAATTTAAAAAAGTTGGGGCATAATCAAGATTCTGAACCATTTGCTGAATCACGGTACCTGGTTTGATCTCTTTGGGATACCTGATTAGCAGGGGTGTCCGGAATGACTCTTCATACATAAACCGCTTATCAAACCAGCCATGTTCGCCGAGGTAGAATCCCTGATCAGAAGTGTAAACCACAATTGTATTTTCTGTCAGTCCGTTCTTATCCAGATAATCGAGAACTTCGCCAACACCATCATCGACCGATTGAATACATTTGAGATAGTCACGAATGTAGCGCTGGTATTTCCATTTTGCCAGATCTTTTCCCGTGGGCTTCGTTCTGATAAAATCTTCATTGCGTGGATTGTAGGCAGCCCTCCATGCTTTTAGTTGTTTTGGGTCCATGCGTTTGATATCAGGAGCCAGGTTGGTAGGTTTGCCAGTGTAGGGATCATTCTCGAATTTCATATCATGCCCCCACATCATCTCTTTTACGATTCCCATCTCCTGCGTATGAGCGGCGGTTCCGCGACCCGAATAATCATCAAAGAAATTTTCTGGAAATGGGAAATCTCGATCTTCGAAGAGATTCAGGTATTTCTCTTCGGGTAACCAGTTCCGATGTGGCGCTTTTTGATGGTAGAGCAAACAGAAGGGTTTTGATTTGTCGCGCTTTTTATCGAGCCAGTCCAGTGCAAACTGAGTGGTGAGTGTGGTCACATAACCCGGAACTCTTTTCTTAACGCCATTTTCGATAAAATCCGGATTGTAATAGTTTCCCTGTCCCGGCAGAACATTGGAGTAATCAAATCCTTGTGGAATTCCATCAAGATGGATTTTCCCAATTAGAGCGGTCTGATAACCACTTTGCTGCAATAGCTTGGGAAAGCTAGGCTGATCCCAGTTGAAGCCACCCACATTGTCGATCTTCCCGTTTAAATGGCTGAATTTTCCCGTCAGCATCACCGCCCGGCTGGGGGCACAAATGGAGTTGGTGACATATGCTCTGGTGAAGATTGCCCCCTCTTTGGCGATCCTATCGATATTCGGAGTTGAGTTTAATCCTGTTCCGTATGCACTAATCGCTTGATAAGCGTGGTCGTCACTCATGATAAACAGAATGTTGGGACGTTTTTGCTCATGTGATTGTCCTTTACAATTAGGAGTCATTCCTACAGAAAGGAGTCCAATTGTTGCGAGGATTTCCAGATTTCTCATATTAGATATGTTATACAATAAATTGGAATTTGAAATCAAAATTCAATTTCCCTTTGTTAATCGTTATCAAAAATACCTTATATCTACATAAAAATCAAATAGACAAAATGATTTGTGATTTACACAATCTGGTTTTCATAATAATATTAATTCTATTGCAAATTTTTGCCATCTTTTCTATTTGTGTAAAACTGTTTTTTGTACTTGGAAGATTGTTTTTTTTAACCGATTATAACTCTAATTTTGTTCTCATTGTTTACGTTAAAAAAACACTTATACCTTTTTATTTAAAATTTAAAATTTCATGAAAACAAATCTGATTAAATCACTGATACTATCTGTATTAGTTGCATTCGTTATTGGTATGGCATCACCGTCTGTTCTTGCCAAAGGGAAGAAGGATATTGCGCTTCAGCTGTATTCACTTCGTGATGATCTGAAAAAGGATGTAAAAGGGACAATTGAAAAGTTGGGGAAAATCGGATATATCTCTTTGGAAGCTGCCGGTTTTGATAATGGGAAATTTTATGGGATGGAACCCGAAGCGTTTAAAGCGCTGGTTGAGGCAAACGGTATGAAATTAGTAAGCTCACACACTGGTATTAATTATACTGGTGATCAGGCTTCATGGGATGCTGCAATGACCTGGTGGGATAGCTGTATTGCTGCACATAAGAAGGCAGGATGTACCTATATCGTCAAACCGTCGATGGGTGATTATCCTTACAAGAATCTTGAGGCATTGAAACAAACATGCAAATATTTTAATGCTATTGGCGAGAAGTGCAATGCAGCGGGAATTCGCTTCGGATATCATAATCACAATCATGAGTTTACGAAGATTGTCGATGCAGATGATCTGGTGTATGATTATATGATTAAGAATACAGATCCTAAAAAAGTAACTTTCGAAATGGATGTTTATTGGGTCTACAGAGGTGGACAAAAAGCAGTCGATTATTATAACAAATATCCCAAAAGATTTGAGTTATTACATATTAAGGATGAAAAAGAGATTGGTGCAAGCGGCCTGATCGATTTCAAACCAATTTATGAAAATAAAGCAAAAGCGGGTGCAAAATATTGCATTGTTGAGGTTGAACGTTATGATTTTGAGCCATTTGTAAGTGTTCAGAAAAGCTTTGATTTTCTGAATAATGCTTCATATGTGAAGTAAAACCATTTTAAATATTTGATATCCAGAGGCCATCCCAGCAAGATGGCCTTTGGTTTCAACGGTCGGAAAAGGGTATTTTTCGAATATCTTTAATAATTGTCCCTTTTTTTGGCCTAAACTTTGAGTATATATTTTAATTTTACAATTGAATAGAGACCCTATATTAAGATTATGCCCGAGAAAATAAACCTTACAGGACGCTGGCGATTTGAGGAGGATTTCGGATTTGGCAGAGACAGTGGTTACGCTGAGATCAACCAGAGAGGAAAACATCTTAAGGGCGTGCTGAGATTTTCGGAGCAAATAGATGGCGAAGAGACATTTATCGTAAAGCAGGAGGTTACGGGTAAAATAAGCGGTACAAAAATCAACCTGAAGTCGCATTCGTGCGAGATTTTATTTAGTGACGAAGATATTATTTACGAGTTGGATACCTGGATAGGTGAACTATTACCTAATGGAAAAATTGTGGGAAACAGTCTCGACTCAGAGGGAACAGGAGGCTCTTTTGTGATGGAGCGCGAAAGATACGAAACTTCTGATTTGCCTGATGATCATCAATTTGGATTAAACTAACCGACGAACCTTTTGCGTCCCAAATTTCCAATACAAACAACAACTACAAATAAGATATTCAGATCACAGACCACCAGTCATGCGTCAGCTATTCCAGTTCACTGATTTCCAGCCAGCGCAACTCTTTATCGTCAAGCAGTCCCCTGATTTCACCATGACGCTGAGATTTAGTGACGAGCTCCTCCGAAGTACAATCTCCTGAATTCATTACTGTTTCAATTAACTTCTTCTCCTCTTCGAGAGATGCAATATCTTTTTCAAGTTGCTCCAATTCCCGTTTCTCATTGAAAGTTAATTTGCGTGTTCCTTCTTTCACCGGCTTTGATTTAGCCACCTTTTCGCGCTTTTCAGGCAATCGTGACTCTTTTTCCTTCTCATCGATCCACTCTCTGTAATCGGAATAGTTGCCCGGAAAATCTTTGATCTTTCCATCACCATCGAACACAAACAGGTGATCGACAATCTTATCCATGAAGAACCGATCATGCGAAACCACAATGGCGCACCCCTGAAAATTACGCAAATAGTCTTCAAGTACATTTAATGTCATAATGTCCAGGTCGTTCGTTGGTTCATCGAGTATCAGGAAATTTGGATTCCGCATCAGAATGGTGCAAAGGTATAACCGCCGTTTTTCACCGCCGCTCAGCTTTTCAACAAAATTGTATTGTGTATCAGGAGGGAACAGAAAGTAGTTCAGAAACTGCGATGCGGTCATCCGGTTTCCGTTACCAAGGTCAACTACCTCAGCAATCTCTTTGATCACATCAATCACACGGTCACCCGTATTAAAACTGATCCCATCCTGCCGATAATATCCAAAACTGATCGTTTCGCCAACATCGATGGTCCCGCTGTCTGGCTGCAATGCTCCGGTGAGCATATTAAGAACAGTTGTTTTGCCGCTCCCATTCTTCCCGATGATCCCGATTTTTTCGAGCCGGGCAAAGTTATAACTGAACTTATCCAGGATGGTCAGATCGCCAAAAGCCTTGGAGAGATTTTTTACATTCAGAATTTTGCTGCCAAGTCGTTTCCCCTGAATAGTGAGCTCTATCTGCTCTTCCTCACGACGCTGCGAGGCCTTTTCCTGCAATTTATAGGCATTCTCAGTCCGGTATTTCGATTTATGGCTCCGGGCCTGAGGCATCCGTCGAAGCCATTCCAGCTCAGTGCGAAAAAGATTTCGGGCACGGTCGATTTCGGCATTCATCGACTGAATCCGTTCCTCCCTTTTCTCTACATAATAGGAGTAATTACCTTTGTATTTGTAGACAGTATTATCTTCTAATTCAATTATTTCATTGCAAACGCGATCAAGAAAATAGCGATCATGGGTAACCATAAACAGCGTGCCCTTTGCTTTTTCGAGGTATTTTTCAAGCCATTCGATCATTTCCAGATCGAGGTGGTTGGTTGGTTCATCAAGGATTAGGAAATCGGGTTCATCAATCAGAATATGGGCGAGTGCAACTCTTTTTTTCTGACCTCCCGAAAGATATTTAATTTGCTGATTCACATTGGTGATCTTCAATTGAGTCAGGATTTGTTTGATGCGCAGTTCAAAATCCCAGGCATTCAGCACATTCATACGTTCGATGGCACTGTCTAAAAGTCGGGGGTCGTGATTTTCAAGTGCTTTTTCATAGTTTTTTACTGCCTGAATTAATTCGCCCGATGAGTTGAAGGCAGCTTCCAAAACCGTATCCTCAGGGTTCAGATCGGGGTTTTGCCTCAGATATCCGATCGAAATATGGTTCGAAAGGGTCGATTTACCCGTGTCAGGTGTCTCAATACCTGCAATTATATCCATCAAAGTCGACTTTCCGGCTCCGTTTTTGGCAATCATTGCAACTTTTTGCCCTTCAGTCACCGAAAAGCTAATTCCATCAAAAAGAGCCAGTTCACCCCAATATTTTGAAAGATTTTCTACCTGCAGATATGTGATCATAAAAATTGAAAATTACAGGGGCGAAATTAACACGAAAATCTACAAAAGAGATCTTAATTTTATCCCTCAGTTTAAAAGTAAATTCATGCAAAAAGAAGAGCGGTTTAAAAAGGTCATTGAATGGTTTAAAGTGAATGTGCCTGTAGCTGAAAGTGAACTTCGTTATGACAACCCCTACGAATTGATAGTAGCTGTAATATTGTCGGCGCAATGTACCGATAAGCGGGTCAATCAAATTACCCCTGAATTGCTGAAACGATTTCCAACTCCCGAAAAGTTGGCAGAAGTTGAATCGGGAGAGGTCTTTGAATACATCAGGTCGTGCTCCTATCCGAATAACAAGGCTAAACATCTGGTTGGAATGGCCCGGAAACTTGTTGCCGATTACAACGGTCGTGTGCCTGACGAAGTGGATGAACTGGTGAAACTGCCGGGTGTTGGACGAAAAACTGCGAATGTGATTGCTTCGGTCATCTTTAACAAACCTGCGATGGCTGTCGATACCCACGTTTTCAGGGTTGCTGCGCGCCTGGGACTTTCGGTGAATTCAAAAACACCACTCGAAACTGAGAAACAGCTGGTTGAATACATTCCTGATGAGATGATTCCGATCGCTCATCACTGGCTGATTTTGCATGGGAGATATGTGTGTGTTGCCAGAAAACCCAAATGTGAAAGTTGCGGACTTCAACCTTATTGCGCCTATTTCAATCATGAAGTCAAATAAACACAGTTTAAAATAATTAAAAATTACCAATCGAATTTGTTTTTTGTCCATTCTTTGTAACTTTGCGCTATAATTTTGGGACTAAAAATAAGTTAATTATAAACAAAAAATCAAGTTAGTTATGGCTTACAAAATTTCTGAAGAGTGTATCGCTTGCGGGACTTGCATCGACGAGTGTCCGGTAGAAGCTATCAGCGAAGGTGAAATCTATAAAATTGATGCAGAACTTTGCACCGATTGTGGCTCATGTGCTGAAGTTTGTCCTACCGACGCAATTTCACCGGAATAATTTCAGGGAAAAAGATACTGAGAACCTGCTAAGTTTTAGCAGGTTTTTTTTTGTATAGTCGATTAATATCCACATCAACGATCAGATTTCATAAGCATCAGTGTGCCTCCCCAGTTCAATCCTGTGAAACAATTCATTACACGGATCACCACGGAGAACACACCGAGACATGCTGAGATTCCGGACATTGTAAAGGGGTAGCCATGAAAGCTATAAGTAAGAATAAATAGTTACGACATTTTATTCAGACCAGGTAAACCAGTAACTCAGTCTTGCGGGTAACTAATCCCGGCTATTTGGCGTATGGTGTCCATTGTTTTCATCAGTGACTGACTTTGGGTATGTGGCATTAAATCACTTTCAAGTCTGCAGGCATCGAGGCATCTCATCGCTTCGGCAGCCTCCTGCTTCAATCCACAGCTGTTCTCATCAAAGTTGTACCGTTTAATCCCCAATGAAGGTTTTTCAACCTCCATCCATTGATCCAGCGAACTCAACCTCCTCAAACGAATGGTTCCAAATTCACAAAGAATATCGGTTCCCAACCCTGCACTTGCTACAAAGGAGGCAAAGATAGATGCAGAAAATCCCGCTGCGTAATCGAACCTGACCGATATACTCTGATCAATTCCTGTTACTGAAAATTCAGCCTTAGCAGTAATCCGATCGGGCTCTCCCAGAAAGTAGAGGGTGTCGAAGACGGGGTAAATGCCGATATCAAGCAAAGCTCCTCCCCCTAAATTGGGATTCATCAGCCTTTGAGATGGATCATAAGGAGATTTATTGAATCCATAATATGCCTGAATATATTTTACTTGGCCTAATTCTCCCGAATCAATCAACCGTTTTGCCTCCCGGTACGAAGGTTGGTGCGGGACCATCATTGCTTCCATAAGAAATACTTTATTTTCGTGGGCACACGCCAACATCCGCCCCACCTCTATACTATTTATTGCGAAAGCTTTCTCGCATAAGACAGGTTTCCGGTGATTCAAACAGAGGAGTGCATGTTCAGCATGATGTGAATGAGGGGAGGCGATGTAGATGATATCCACTTCAGGATCGGCCACCAAATCTTCATAATTGCCATAATAATGTTCAGCACTAAATTCCTCCGCAAATTCCTTTGCACGTTCCGGATTTCTTGATCCAACGGAGAAAACACGGGCATTACCGAGTTGCATTAATTCGGTAGCAAATTTTCGGGCAATCCGGCCCGGAGCAAGAATTCCCCAATTGTAGATTTTTGTAGACATAAAACAAGTGATTAAGACGAACTAAGTCATTTGAAAACAAATTTCTCCAAAGATATCATTTATCAAAAAAAATTGTCAATTTTACAATCCTAATTACTACAACAGCTTATGGAAAAACAACCGTCGAGAGACGAGGCATTTGCCCTTTTATGTCAATATAACAAACAGGAAAGTCTGATCCGGCATGGTTTGGCTGTAGAGGCAGTCATGCGCCATTTTGCTGAGCAATCGGGTGAAGATGTTGAAAAGTGGGGAGTGATAGGACTTTGTCATGATCTTGATTATGAGCAGTTCCCTGATCAACATTGTACCATGACGCGCCTATTGCTTGAGCAGAAGGGGTGGCCCGAAAGTTATATCCATGCAATTGTTAGTCATGGCTGGGGAATCTGTTCAGATGTTGAACCAATAGAATATATGGAGAAGGTGTTGTTTGCGACGGATGAACTTACCGGATTGATCACGGCGTGCGTTTATGTGAGGCCATCCAAAAGTATACTTGATCTGACTACCAAATCAGTGATGAAGAAATGGAACACCCGTATGTTTGCCGCCGGAGCCAACCGCGATGTGATTTCCAGGGGCGCCGATATCCTGGGAATTAAGCTGGAGCTATTAGTGGAGGAGACGATCATTGGGATGCAAAGACGGGCGGATTTGATAGGACTCGCAGGAAATCCTTAATTGAGATGATAAGGAAACAACCAAGTTTTTTACGGAAAGTATGGGATATCAAATAAACTTCTAACTTTGACTTCATCCCTGTTTAACGCACGCAACAATTTCGCAAAATGAAAATAGAACAATCGATTTATTCAGAGGCTTTTGGCTGGGTAAAAAAAAGTGAAAATAACCTGGGTCAGACAGCTCAGCTCGTTTTGTTATTTGGCAATAGGGAGTTGCTTTGTGAACAAAAACCGATCGATTTTGTAATTAACGCATATCCTGCTGCCCAAATTGTTGGTTGTTCCACATCGGGAGAGATTATTCAGGAAGAAGTTCTGAATAATAATATTGTGTGCACTGCCATCTGTTTTGAAAATACCCGGATTGAAATTGCCAGGGAGTATATCCATGCGATGGAAGATAGTTTCAATGTGGGTGAAATATTGGCACAGCGTCTTTATAAAGAGAATCTTGTTCATATGATGGTCTTCTCTGAGGGTTTGAATATAAACGGGAGTGAATTGACCAAGGGATTAAACAGCAGACTTAATGACAAAATTTCGATAACAGGTGGTTTAGCAGGTGATCAGGATGATTTTTCAGAGACCGTAATTGTTCACAATCGGGCAGGTGAAAAAAATCTTGTTTTGGCGATCGGTTTTTATAGTGAACATCTTCAGGTAGGGTATGGATCTATGGGTGGCTGGGATTCCTTTGGCGTTGATCGCGAGGTAACCAAATCCAAAGGAAATATCCTCTATGAACTGGATAATCTCCCGGCTCTTGAGCTTTACAAACGGTATCTGGGGAGTCACGCTGCGAATCTTCCGGCTTCTGCACTTCTGTTCCCGTTAAGCCTGAAAATTAAGGATAGTGAAACAGCGGTTGTACGCACAGTCTTAGCCGTGAATGAGTCGGATGGAAGTATGGTTTTTGCAGGAGATATTCCTCAGGGTGAATATGTTAGGCTAATGAAAGCCAATTCTGACCGACTGATTGACGGCGCGCATGGAGCTGCAGAAATGTCGAAAACCAGCTTGAAAGATTCGTCTCCTGACCTGGCAATTCTGATCAGTTGTGTAGGCCGCAAATTGGTTTTAAAGCAACGGGTAGAGGAGGAACTTGAGATTATTCGTGAATCAATTGGCCAAAATGCCGCTATGACAGGCTTTTATTCTTATGGTGAGATTTGTCCTGTCAAACCGTTCGAACAACACTGTGAGCTGCATAACCAGACCATGACAATAACATTGTTCAAGGAGCTTTAAATTAATCGAATTATGGCAAACATCCTGAATAAGATTTTATTACGACAGATTAAAAAACATTTCGGTTCATATGAACTTCTGCCTGATCAGATGAAGGAATTCTTGCAGGATGTCAATAGTTCCTATGAAAATTTTGAGAATGATTCTCAATTGCTTCAAAACTCAATTGAAATAAATTCGCAGGAACTTAGGGAATCGTATCAGAAGCATAAGCATGATGCAGAAACCCAAAAAGAGACAATTAACAAGATAAAAGAGGCCATATATGCGCTCAATCCATCTGGTTTAAGTGATAAAAGTCCAAACGAATCTGACCCTTCCAATAGCAATTATTTAATTGATGCCCTGTTAAAATTAATTGAGGAGCGTAATCAGGCGGAGGAAGCCCTCAATAATGAGCGGGTACTTTTCCGTACAATCATCGACTTGATACCTGATGCAGTATATGTAAAGGATATCGAGGGGCGAAAGGTATTGGCAAATCCGGCAGAAGTTTATTTCTCCGGGAAAATGATGGAGGAGGAGATCATTGGAAAGACTGACCTAAATTTGTACCCCGATGAAGATGCCCAACGGGGTTTTTCGGAAGATCAGGTGGTTCTTCAGACAGGAACGTCAATTTTTGATATCGATGGGAAATTAATAGATCGGGAAGGTAAGCAACATTGGCTTTTGGTGTCGAAAGTTCCTTTGCACGACACGCACGGGAAGATTACCGGATTAGTTGGGGTAACTCATGACATCAGTGCTCGTAAACAGGTTGAAAATGAGTTAAAACAAGTATCTACACGACTTGCATTAGCAACCCGTGCCGGCGGTGTTGGTGTATGGGACCTTAATCTTGAGTCAAACGTTCTGTTATGGGACGACCAGATGTTTATGTTGTATGGTGTTGATAAATTCAATTTTACCGTAACATATGAATCGTGGTTAACGGCAATTCATCCTGAAGATAAGGTGCAGGTTGAACATCAGATTCAAACTGCGATTGTTGGGGAGGCGGAATTTGATGCTGAGTTCCGCGTCATCTGGCCGGAAGGCTCCATTCATAATATCAGGGCACTTGCTACTGTACAACGCGATAGCGCAGGCAAACCGCTGAGCATGATCGGCACAAACTGGGACATTACTGTTCAGAAAGAAACCGAAGCGACACTTTTGTCTGCCAAACAAGAGGCTGATATCGCCAACAAAGCCAAATCTGAATTCCTGGCCAATATGAGCCATGAAATTCGAACCCCTCTGAATGGAGTAATTGGTTTTACGGATCTATTATTAAAAACTCAATTAAACAAAATCCAACAGCAGTATGCTGCAAATGCCAATACATCAGGACATGCACTTTTAGCAATCATTAATGATATTCTTGATTTCTCTAAAATTGAAGCTGGTAAGATGGAGTTGAACTGGGTGAAAACCGATATGATTGAGCTGGCTGAACAAACCTCAGACATCATAAAATATCACGCATTCCAGAAGGGACTTGAGCTTCTTTTAAATATCCAACACAATATTCCTCGTTATGCAATAGTCGATCCTACAAGGCTTAAGCAGATATTAATCAATATTTTGGGAAATGCTGTTAAATTCACCGAATCGGGCGAGGTGGAACTAAAAGTGACATTTAACCAAATTGACGACATTAAAGGAGAATTCAGCTTTATGATTCGGGATACTGGTATTGGCATCAGTCAGGAACAACAGAAACAATTGTTTAAAGCATTCTCGCAGGCTGATAATTCTACAACCCGTAAATTTGGCGGAACGGGTCTGGGCCTCACGATTTCAAATCTACTTGCTGAAAAAATGGGAAGCAAAATTGAAATTATCAGTGAACCTGGGATGGGATCAAGTTTCTTCTTTTCAGTCGAAACAACTTACGAAACCGGGGAGAAACCTGATCATGAAGGCCTTGCGGAAATGAAGCGTCTTTTGGTGATTGACGACAATGATCATAACCGGATGATCCTTGAACATACCTGTATGGAATGGGGTGTTGAATTTGTCGGTATTGAAAGTGGTCGGTCAGCAATTCAGCTGATTGAACAGTCTCAACCGTTTGACGTGATTATCGTTGATTATCATATGCCACACTTTAACGGGCTTGAAACCATCAGAACCATCAGGAAAGAGTTAAACCTTACTCCCGAAAAACAACCTATCATTTTGCTTCATAGCTCTTCGGATGATATTAAAATTTACGAGGAGTGTAAAAACCTGGGAGTAATCTATAACCTCACAAAACCGGTGAAGTCTAAAGAATTATTGCATTATCTGAAGCGTATTCACTATCATCCGGCTGCCACTGGTTCTGAGCATGAAATTTCATTACTGAAACAGGCAGGCCATACACTCAATAATTCTTCCCCTGTTATACTCGTTGCTGAAGATGTCGTTATTAATATGATACTGGTAACCACATTAATAAAGCAAATGGTTCCAAATGTCACTGTTTATGAAGCGAAAAATGGAAAGGAGGCATTTGAGATGACCATTTCAAATAAACCTGATCTCATTATTATGGATATTCAGATGCCTTTGATGTCAGGAATTGAAGCAACCATTGAGATCCGGAAATTTGAATCCCTTCAGGGGTGCCGTATTCCCATCATTGCACTAACTGCCGGGGCAATAAAGGGGGAAAAAGAGAAATGCATTGAAGCCGGAATGGACGATTTTCTCACAAAACCTCTTGACCAGAGAACATTAAGTCAGATATTAAGGAAACACCTGACCAATTTTAATCAACCCCCGAATCATTCAACTAAAGTGTTCAGTCAGGAAAAAGCACTTCCTCACTTTGATCAAATCAAGCTGATGGAAAGTATCGGCAATAGTCGCGTAATCGCAGGTGAGTTGCTTGAAGTAGTGCCGGGGCAATTTAACCATGAAATCGCATCTTTACGCAAAGCGATTGGCAATCGGGATCTGTCAGAGATTAAAATGATTGCCCATTCCATTAAAGGTGCATCACTGAACATGTGGTTTAACCAAATGGCAGAATTGTCGAATAAAATTGAATTGTATCTTGATCAGGATCACTTCGATGAGCTTGAAAAAATAGCTGATGAGCTTGTATTGGAATGGGACCTGATTCAGATACTTATAAAGGAAATCGCATAAACTCAATTGGTTCCGGACTCACTTACCTGATCTACCAGATAAACAATCGATTGGTGCGAAATTCCGGAATGAAGGCTAAGACCTATTTCGCAGGTCCGGCTGGTCGAATAGCCATGTCTTATCTCCTCAGGCAACTGAATCTTCAGGTCTCTTAAACCATGTCTGTTCAGCTCCGGAAATGAGAACCCACGATCTCCGGCAAATCCGCAACAGTTGGTCTGAGGAACTACCACCCTTGTCGAACATTTTTGGGCTAGTTCAACCAGTTTATCTTCAAGTCCCATTTTCTTCATGCTGCAAACGGGAAATACAGTAATGGTTTCCTGCAGTGGGGTAATTTTAAGGTGGGGGAGGAGGTGTTCGATGATGAACTCAACGGGCTCATAAAGATGAAGTGAACCTTCCATATGCTCTCTCATTGTAAAAAGGCAGGGGCTCATGTCGCAGAGCACAGGATAGGTTCCGTCTTCGCTGGCTTTGATCAATGCCGCTTCGAGTTCTTTCGATTTTTTAATACCGGCCTCTGAATACCCTTTACTCGAAAAGGCCATACCACAACACAATTGGTTTAAATTTTCGGGATAGATCACTTCATATCCACCTTTATTTAATAGCTGCACCATCTTCCCGGTTAGCTGTTGCTCTCTCCGGTGTTCTTTTGAAACACCCATTGCACGGTTGATGCACGATGGAAAATAAACCACTTTCCGACCTGTCTCTGATTTGAAACCCTGATCTGTATCAACTTTTAGGGCACCCAATGGCATATATGGATTCCACAGCGGAATCCGGTTTCCCGACAAGGATCGTAATCCACCGGAGATAGCTTTCATAATCGGGGTCCCAAGAATCGAATGGAAAACTCCGACCACCGAAAGGGCTGTTCGGGCAAATCCGGTAACACCACCCATCCGGTCGGCAATCCAAAGCGCACCTCGCTGCCCTGAGCCAATTTCGTGACTTCTCAATGTTTTAATCAGTTTCCCGGTGTCGATCTTTACCGGACAACTTGTGGCACATAACCCGTCCGTAGCACAGGTTTCATTACCGTTATATTTAAAGTTTGTGATTAAGGATGCCAGAATATGGGGTTCATGACCACTTTTTTTGAGCGATGCCATCTCGCGGTAAACAACGATCCGCTGACGAGGTGTAAGGGTTAATTCAGCAGAGACACAACTGGGTTCGCAGAACCCGCATTCGATACATTTATCAATCTTTTCACTCGCAGCGGGTATTGGTTTCAGATTTTTAAGGTGTGCCTCGGGATCACCATTGATAATCACCCCAGGATTAAGCAGGTTTTGCGGATCGAACAGCGTCTTGATCTGCTTCATCAGTTCGAAAGCCTCCTTCCCCCATTCCATTTCAACAAAAGGGGCCATGTTACGACCCGTACCATGCTCTGCTTTGAGCGACCCGTCATATTTTGAAACCACCAACTCGGCTACGTCTGCCATAAACTGGCGATAACGTTCAACCTCCCTCTCTGACCCAAAATCCTGGGTGAAGACAAAATGGAGGTTTCCCTCCAGGGCATGTCCAAAAAGAACAGCTTCGGTATAACCCCATTTCCTGAATAACCGGTGGAGGTCAAGTGTAGCCTCCGCAAGTCGTGGCACAGGAAAAGCCACATCCTCTATGATCACGGTCGTACCAGTTTTACGAATCGCTCCAACGGAGGGAAACATCCCTTTACGTATTTTCCAAAGTTGCTCATATTCTTTTGGAACCGCTGTAAATTGGATCGGAATCTCTGTCGGGATTGACTGAACCGTATCGCGAATAGTGGTAATCTGCTGTTTGAGCCTCTCATACACAAGGGCGCGGGTTTCGACCAGAATAGCACAGGCATCGGGAGTTAATGTTTTGAGGTATCCGGGCATCCCATCCTGATTTTCGACTGATCGTAGACTGGCTCTGTCAATAAGTTCGACTGCTGATACCGGAGCTGATTTTAGCAGCGACACCGCATTACATGCCTTTTCAATATCTGGAAAAATCATCAGCGAACTGGCCCTGAACGGATGTTCAACCACTGTTTTATAACTTATCTCGGCGATAAAACCCAGGGTCCCTTCTGACCCAATCATCAGATGTTCAATAATGTCAAACGGATCGGAGAAGTCAACGAGTGCATTGAGACTATAGCCCGTTGTGTTCTTCATCTTATACTTTCGGGTTATCCGATCCGCCAAGACTGTATTGTCTTTGACTGCTGCTGTCATTTCAGTAATCCCCTTAATCAGTTGCGGATGGGTTTGCCTGAATTGCGCTTTGCTCTCCTGATCAGCAGTATCGAGCAGAGAGCCATCGGCAAAGATTATTCGCATATCAGCGAGCGTCTTATACGAATTTTCGGCTGTTCCACAACACATTCCACTGGCATTATTGGCGGCGATACCACCTATCATAGCTGCATTGACCGAAGCCGGATCCGGACCGATCTTTCTGCCATAGGGAGCAAGCAGCGCATTTACCCTCGCTCCTGTTAACCCAGGTTGTAATTTGATTTTTAAACCATCTTCCGTGATTTGGAACTTTTTCCAGTGATTTCCGGCAATTACCAGCACGGAATCGGAAATGGCCTGCCCCGAAAGGCTGGTGCCGGCGGCCCGAAACGTCACAGGTATGGAGAGTTGTGAACTTTTCTTTAAAATCAGCGAAACCTCCTGTTCATCTTTTGCCTTGATCACCATTTTAGGGATGAGTCGGTAGAAACTGGCATCAGTGCCAAAAGCCAGGGTGTGGAGCGGATCGTGAAAAATCCTCTTTGAATCAATAACCGCTGTAAGCTGTTGAAACAGTATTTTATAGATTCCTGTTAACATCGTATATCGTCATATTTAGAAGATTGGCAAAATTAGGCAAATAAAGCAGGGAATAATTTAAACAATTACTTTATTATTCGTAATTTTATAGTAGTAATATTTTTATTCCCAACATAAACCCTTAATGGTCGCAAAGACCCTCACCTATGAGATTCAAACTTAACCTTTCCCCTATCGAAAGGAACCGAAAGGTACTGCCTGTTAATTATCAGTACGAATTAAGCGCCTGGATCTACAAAGTGATCAATCAAAGTGATCCCGCATTTGCGTCATGGCTTCATGATAAAGGGTATTGTGATGATAATAAACAGTTCCGGCTTTTTACTTTTTCCAATCTGATTATTCCCCAATATGAGATTTCCGGTGACCGGCTGATTATTAAATCGGATCAGATTGAATTAATTATCTCCACCCTCCCCGAAGCGACCATTCAACACTTTATCGCCGGCATATTTCGTGATCGTGAATTCACCTTAGGTGATCGTATATCGAGTGCCGGATTTGTGATCAATGCCATAGAGGCTTTGCCGGTTCCCGTTTTCAGCAACGTGATGTCATTCCGGGCCCTCTCCCCAATCTTTGTTTCGGGGAAGGTGGAGGGCAGGCCGTATGCTCAGCACTTCTCTCCTGATTATGAAGGGTATGTTCAACATCTAATCAATAATCTTAAAACTAAATTGAAGGTATACACAGGCATTGAATCCCCCTTTAAGGTGGAGGATGCGACGTTGAAACTCCTTGGATCACCCCGGCAAAAGGGGATTACCATCAAGTCGGGTATGCCTCAACAGAGTAAATTAGTGGGATATCAGTATAATTTCAAGCTTAAAGCCGACCAGGATCTGCTCCGTATAGGATATTACACGGGGTTTGGTGAGAAAAACAGTATGGGTTTTGGTTGTTGCGAAATTCGATAAATCAACATTCAATAATTGCATTATTGCACCCGCGGGGAATTCTTAAATTCTTAAAATTTGATGTCATGAGTATTAAGTTTAAGGTGATTGAAAGAGGGCAACCGGGAGTTGTAGGCGGCGGGACTAAGAAATTCTATGCCATTCCGGTGATGAATGGTGAATTTGATCTCAGGGGTTTGACCGCAGCCATAGAGAAGAATTGTACAGTTAGCGGCGCCGACATCCGTGCCGTATTGTATGCGTTGGTCGATGTTTCGATCGAACAGTTGGCGCAGGGGACCATTGTCAGGTTGGGTGATCTGGGGAGTCTGCGGACCAGTTTCAGCGCTGAAGGTCAGGCTACAGCAGAAGCAGTTACCGCTTCAACCATTAAAGGTGCGAGTGTTATTTTCACCCCTGGCACGCGCATCAAGGAGACCTTAAGTGCTGCTAAATACCAGAAAGCGTAGTCGGTTGTATTTTTCTGCTTAGGAGATTTATTTTCTTAAGCATGAAATTGGTATTTCGCAGGCAGGGGAATTATTTTCCCAAGCAGGGAAATGGGGATGAAATGTCGTTGTCTGTTAAACCTTCGAGGTTTCTATAACCTCGAAGGTCTATAACAATTTACAAAAAGTAGGAATATGCAACAGCTTGAACCAATTGTGTTCGGAAAAACCTACCACATTTACAATTGTGGAATCAACGGTTGTGACCTATTCCGGGAAAATGAGAACTACGAATATTTTCTGAAATTGTACGATAAACACATTTCACCCGTTGCAGATACTTTTGCCTGGGTATTGATGAAGAACCATTTTCATCTGTTGGTAAGGATTAAGGAGGAGGATGTTTTAAACCTCGAAGGTTTGGAAAACCTTCGAGGTTTAAAACTATACCAACCTTTTTCCAATTTTTTCAACGCCTACACCAAAGCGTTTAATAAACGATATGGAAGATCCGGAAGTCTTTTTGAAAATCGTTTTCACCGTAAACTGGTTTCTGATATGGAATATTTCAAACGGTTAGTCGTATACATCCATAACAATCCAGTCCATCACCGGTTTACCGAAAACGCGATGGACTATCCCTGGAGTTCATATCTCACCTGCATATCCTTAAAAGCCACACATTTGCAACGAGATACCGTAATGGGTTGGTTTAATAACAAGGCGGATTTCATATCAACACATGATAAGCCCGGAGATTTTACTGATCTGGAACAGTGGCTGGAATTATTATAATTAAAACTGACAGTATCATGGAACAGGCAGGTATTACCGGAGTAACCGGACTGCTCGAAATTCCCAGACTTCGCCATACCGAAAAGGTGCTACTCCCCACTTCACCCTTAATCGCACCATATTGGAATTGAATCCGGATAGGTTTTTGTTCTCCCATAGCTGTTTATACTTTCAAAGGATAAATTACCTCCTCCCATCGGTTTATCATCGTTTATTCAATAACTTTGGGACAGTTAATATTTAATGAAGCAAGAATTAAAATTTTGTATATCAATGGATATTATTTGGTTGAATTACTTTGCCAGCGATTGAAATTGCCTCATTGGGTATTCAATGGGTCCCTGTTGCAATACAGGGAATTTCTGGCACAGACAGAGGAGTATATTTCGTTTGAACCTGTGGATTAGGTGTTGGTGCACAATATTATCTATGCAGCAATTGAGTATGCCGAAGATCTTGAATTTGAACCATGCACGGATTTCACTTCTATCACTCACATCTTGAGCGAACAGCAGGCCCCAACAACTTCACCCTGGCAGATGATGACGATATAAATGAGAATCATGATTCTGAGGATGATTTCGATGAGGAGGTCATCTTTACTTTCAAAATACATCGAATATCATGATGAATATTTTAAACTTGAAATTTAATATAGCGTAAGGCATTTTTGAATGGTAGAAATCTGATCATAACCCGGAATTAAAACGATTGATTTATGGAACGATACATCGAACAGCTCATAGATGATATTCATAAGGCAACCTGGAATATCAGACCACCACATAAAATATGGGAGCTCTCGGAAGCTGACCCCGACAATGAACTGGAATTGGAAGATATGGCTTATGTAGAAAAATATCTTTATGGTAAGAAAAAACGGATCTCTAAAATTACAGGAATTGCTTCTGAACTGCTCCCTCCAACCAGTAAATTAACCTCTCAACAACAGGCACTTTTGGCTACCGAGCTGGAAAAACTGTTACAACTATTCCATTTTATACTCGATTTTCCCGAGAACTATCCTGCCGATTTGCGCTACCCGTTTATCAAAAATATATGGGATAAGAAACAGGTGCCCTTGTCGTTTGGCGAGAATCACATCGAATTTTGCGATTTGAACGAAGACGAGTGCCCGTTTCCGGGTTATTGTAATACTTGCAAAGAAGTTGCAGAACAAATGAAATTCGATGAAGAAACCGGTCATTCTGCTGATTTCCCTGTGGATGAGCTTTTTGATTTTGATGAGCTGAATGGCATTTACGACGAGGATGGAAATAAAATCGATCCTCAGGATATTCCAATACCTGATTTGTGCAAAAAATGTAAAAGCTATCAAATCAACGATTGGGAAGAGAACTTGCTTTGTTCGTTAAACCGCAGCGATCAACGCCATCATGATAATTTCATCTGTGGCGCCTTCGAAAAACCATAAATAGTGTAATTATTGAAGATACTTAAAGCCCCGACCGGTTTGATTCCAAGTCGGGGCTGAGAAATATATCAGGGTTAAAGTGTAGTAACCTCCAAACGATGTGTAAAAGCTGAATGTCAGATTGCTGAAAATACTGAAGAATACTCATCTTCAAACTGGTACAGCAGTGTTGAGAGATAACGTTCACCTGTATCGCATAAAATCGTGACGATCTTCTTTCCTTTATTCTCGGGGCGTTTGGCCACCTGAAGTGCTGCGTAAACATTTGCGCCAGCCGAAATTCCTACCAATAATCCTTCAGTACGTGATAACTGTCTGCTGGTATCAATGGCCTGCGAATTGGTTACAGTTATAATTTCATCATATATTTTGGTATTAAGTACATCAGGAACAAATCCGGCGCCAATACCCTGAATCTTGTGAGGACCTGGATTTCCACCTGATAGTATCGGAGAGTCGGTAGGTTCTACAGCAATAATTTGAACTCCGGGTTTTCTTGCCTTTAAAACTTCTCCAACTCCGGTAATCGTCCCACCTGTACCAATCGCTGCTACAAAAATGTCGACATCACCATCGGTATCTCTCCAAATCTCTTCAGCCGTAGTCGTACGGTGAATTTCTGGATTGGCCTGATTTTTAAACTGATGTGGTATAAATGAGTTGGGAGTCGACGCTGCAATCTCAGTAGCCCTGCGGATAGCTCCTTTCATTCCTTCGCTTCCCGGAGTCAGAATTAACTCAGCGCCCAGGGCTTTTAACAAATTCCGTCTCTCAATGCTGAAGGTTTCGGGTAATGCAATAATCAGTCGATACCCTTTTGCAGCAGCTACAAATGCGAGTGCGATACCGGTGTTCCCGCTTGTGGGTTCTATTATTACCGTATCCTTGTTGATCAGCCCCTGTTTCTCGGCTGCATCAATCATTGCAAAACCGATACGGTCTTTTACACTCCCGGCCGGATTGAAAAATTCGAGTTTGCCAATTATGGTCGCTTCAAGATTATGTTTCCTGTTAAAGTTGGAAAGTTCTAATAATGGGGTATTCCCAATTAAATCGGTAAGATTTGATGCAATTTTTGCCATGACTTTTAATTTTTATATTTTTAACAAAGTTGCGCCAATCACAAGGGGTTGACAATCCCATAAATTGCGTATTTTATATACCTTGTTTATGGTATATTTGTCATAATTTAAAATGCAAATCCGCCATGCCAATTAGAACTATTCAACCCTCCGATAATCAGCCGCTGGCTAAAATTGTTCGCGCTACCCTGACTGAATTTGGCGCCAATCATCCTGGTACTGTGTTTTATGATTCATCCACAGATGCATTGTCTGACCTGTTCAAAAAGGAACTTTCGGTCTACTTTGTGGCCGAAATAGATGGAAAAATAATGGGCGGCGGGGGAATCTTTCCCACTGAAGGATTGCCTGAGAAAACGTGTGAACTGGTAAAAATGTACCTGCTTCCCGAAGCAAGAGGTAAGGGGCTGGGAAAGCAGATTATTGAAAAATGTTTGCTGACTGCCAAAGAATATGGTTTTGAGCAAATCTATATTGAATCGATGCCCGAATTAAGGCTGGCTTTACAAATTTATGAGAAATTTGGCTTTGAGTACCTTTCTGCACCACTGGGAAACAGCGGTCATTTCGGATGTGAGTTGTGGATGATCAGGAAACTGTAAGAGGGAGTTGAAATAATTTAGAGTCCCACGCCCATGAATCTGATAAATAGAGAATTAGTAAGTTTTTATCCCTGCGCTGGTAGCCAGAAGCTGGTTGCCAGTTGTTTGCCATCAGTAGCCAGCCTCCAGTTCCGCTAAATGTAATACTCAATATTGTTGATCCAGCCCGCTTTGATGGCGTGCATAATCAGTTCAGAGGCATTCGAAACTTCCACCTTTCTGAAGATATTTTTCCTGTGGGTGTTTACCGTATGATGACTGATATTTTTCCTGGAGGCGATCTCTTTGGTTGTCAATCCATCAGCAATTAATTTTACGATCTCAATTTCAGAAACGGTAAGATATTTTGGATCCTCAGGAATGTATTTGTTGTCATTATTTTCGAAAAACAGGTCCAGAATCTCGTCGGAATAGAATTTTTTGGATCTTAAAGCCGACTCAATAGCCGAAAAAACTTCCTCCTTATCAGCTGTTTTATAAATAATATTTTTGATCCCCATCTTTGTCAGGGTCGCAAATTCTGTTTTGGTGATTGAATTGGTAAGGATAAGAATTGAAATTAGCGGATATTTCTCCCTGATATTTTTCAGATCGTCAATGCCATCATAGTCAATATTTGCAAAATCTGTGATTAGCAGATTCCACTTACCATTTCCCATGAGCTTATAAAGATCGTTGCGATTCGAGGCTACTCCGGCAAGGTGATACCTTTTATCAGCTCCGATCAAGGACTTAAGAGCCTGGACCACCAGGAACTGGGAATCTGCAATAATGACATCATAGATCTTTTCCGTACTCATAGTTAATGGTTTACAGCTTTTACCAAGCTTTGTTGTGAGAAACCTTTATACGGAGTGCAAGATAATTAAAATCAGCCAATTTTAACCGATGTCATTGTTAACGAACCCATCACTGCTTTGTCATTAAAAAATTCGACTGTATCGTGTTCGCTCTTCAATGCCAGGGTATAAAGCAATGGCAGATAATGTTCCGGAGTCGGTATGGCCAACTTAACTTCCCTGCCAAGCAATGAGTAATTAATCAGTTCTTTGTGTTTATTGTTGATAATTAATTGCTTAAATGTTTCATTTGCCTGTATCGCCCAGTCAAATCCGTATTCCGGTTCCTTGACCTTATCCCAGGCTACCATCCGGAGATTATGAACCAGGTTCCCGCTTCCAATGATCAGAATCCCCTTATCCCTAAGTGAGACGAGTTCTTTTGCAAGTTCATAATGGTATTGAGGTGGCTTATTGTAATCGAGGCTCATTTCGACGATGGGCACATCAGCCATCGGGTAAATATTCTTGATTACACTCCAGGCGCCATGGTCTAATCCCCATTTTTCGTCGAGTCCAACAACTGTTTTGGAAACAGCCCTTTTAGCCTCAGCTGCCAGTTCAGGACTGCCCGGAGCCGGATATTGTACTGCAAATAATTCCTGCGGAAAACCACCGAAGTCGTGGATGGTCTGCGGTTTTGGCATGGCCGTTACGAACGTTCCGTTGGTTTCGTAATGCGCAGAAATACACAGGATCGCTTTGGGTTTAGGCAAAGATTTCCCAAGACTACGCCAGGTGTGTACAAAATCATTTTCCTCGATGGCATTCATTGGGCTTCCGTGACCTACAAACAATACAGGCATTTTAGCGGTACGTTCACCTGATGAAAGCAAATTAATCATTTCGTTATTATTCATCGCTTTAATTGCTGTTGGAAAAAGAAGAGCCGACCATAAAAAAGATCGTCTGTTCATCATATGATTTTTAAAATACGAAATTAAGTATTATTCTTTTATCGAAAGTAAAGTCACCAACCCGGTTTAAGAAAGCCGGATTAGTGATTTTACGTAATTATTTCGGATTATTGAGCGGCTTGTTTTACCAGTTCAATATCACAACTGATTTTAACCTCTTCACCAACCAGTACACCACCGGCTTCGAGAGCGGCATTCCATGTCAGTCCCCAATCTTTCCGGTTGATTTTTCCGGTGATAGCGAATCCTGCCTTCACATTGCCCCATGGATCAGACCCTACGCCTCCATGTTCAACATTTAAAGTAACCGGATGAGTAACCCCTTTAATGGTAAGATTTCCGGTTAGTGTGTAAAGATCGTCACCCAGATCTGTTAACCCATTTCCTTCGAAGGTGATTTTCGGATAATTCTCTGCGTCAAAGAAATCAGCGCTTTTTAAATGTCCATCCCTGTCGGCTATTTCTGTATCCACAGATGCCGTATTCAATGAAAAGGAGATGACAGATTTTGAGAAATCGTTTCCAACTGTGGATACTGTCCCTTCGAATTCCCTGAAGCTCCCTAAGACATTTGAAATCATAAGGTGTTTTACCTTGAACGCTATTTTGCTGTGGGTCGGGTCAATTGCCCATTTTGTTGTTTCCTGTGTGCTCATAATGTTATTGCTTAAATTTGAAATTATTTGTACTGTTTAGACAATGCAAAGGTGCACCAATCCTAAGGGTCGGTGGTAACAGTAATCAGAAAGGTTGTGGTACTTTTAGGAAATAATGCTTTTGGTCATCTCCCTGAAACGGGTGGGTGTAATCTCCATTTTGGAATGGAATACCCTTGTAAAGTACGATTTTTCGTTGTAGCCTAACTCATAACCAATTTCAGAAACCGATTTGTCCGAGTACAGGAGCATCCGTTTGGCTTCGATCAGCTTCCGCGTTTCGATAATTTCAGATACACTTTTACTGAAATTATTTTTGCAGATCAGATTCAGGTTTCGTTCCGACATATTCATTTTATCTGCATAGAACGAGACTCCCTCGTTGCGGTGGTAGTTTTGTTCCAGGATTTTGAGGAAATTATTGAATGTCGCTAATTGAGAAGCCTTTACGGTATTATCGATGGGCGTGTTCCTTTTCCGTTCTGCATCAATCATTGCGACGAGTCCACTCACCAGGTGACGAATCGTGGTATGATCGATAAACTCTTGATTGTATTCGGCTGCAATGATCTGGCAAAGGGTGATAAACCTGTTGATACACAATCCGGAAGTGAGGGGTATATTGGTGGAGTTAAAGAAGTTGGAGTAGAAGCTTAGTTTGGAATCGGGAATAAATTCAGTTTTATAATTGATCACCCACCCCCGGAGTTCATTCCCAGGTACCAGTTTGTGCATCTTTCCCATCGATACATAGCATGCAATCGGGGCGTCCAGAACCTCCATCTTAAAATCGATGAAATGCTCCAGACTGCCGTGTGTTATAATGATAAGTTCTTCGAAGTCATGAAAGTGAGGGTCGTAAGTTCTTGAAATTATGTCCTCAACCAACTCCTTTGTCAACTCGAAGATATGAAACGGTTTATCCATGTCTCAACAAAGATTTAAAGAATTCAGAGGCCGTCTGGTTTCATACTTTAGCAAAAGCCTGCTCCAGGTCGTTGATCAGGTCGGTTTTATCCTCCACTCCAATTGAAACCCTGATCAATGAATCTTTAATTCCTGCCTGTTCCCGCTCTTTCAGTGTAATGGACGCGTGCGTCATCAGGGCAGGGTGTTCGATCAGCGATTCAACGCCGCCAAGGCTTTCTGCAAGGGTGAATAATTCGAGGCTTTCGAGGAATTGTACGGCCTCTTTCTCACCCCCTTTAATCTCAAAGGAGACCATTCCGCCAAAACCCTTTGCCTGTCTCTTATTCAATTCGTACTGGGGATGAGAGGGGAGTCCCGGATAATAGACCCGCTCCACCTTCGGATGATTTTCAAGATAGGCGGCAACTGCAATCGCATTTGATTCATGACGTTCCATTCTTAACGAAAGCGTTTTCAATCCGCGTAACACAAGATAACAATCAAAGGGCGACGGAACTGCGCCAAGCGCATTCTGATTATACTTCAGTTTTTCGTATAGTTTTTGATCGTTGAGCATGATTGCTCCGCCAATCACATCGCTGTGTCCGGCAATATATTTTGTAACGCTATGGACAACGATATCGGCGCCTAACAAGGTTGGATTCTGGAAATAGGGGGAAAGGAAAGTGTTATCGACAATGACCAAAAGGTTATGGCGATGAGCTATTTCAGAAATTGCGGCGATATCACATACTTTAAGCAGTGGATTTGTTGGTGTTTCGAGCCATACCAGCTTTGTTTCGGGCAGAATGGCCTCCTCTATCAGATACGGCTGAGTTGCATCTACAAGACTAACACGTAAATCGTATTTCTCCTTCCAAAGGTTAAACAAACGTTTAGTCCCACCATATAGATCGTCAAACCCAATAACATGATCTCCCGGTTTAAGCAAAGTGAAAAGCAGTGCAGATTCTGCCGCCAGACCAGAAGCATACCCTAAGCCATAGGTGGTCTGTTCGAGTGAGGCATACCGTTGTTCGAGAGCAAACCTTGTTGGGTTACTGCTTCGCGAATACTGGAATTGGCCTGGATTCTTAACCTCTTTGCGGGCATAGGTTGAGGAGAGATAAATAGGCGCCACTACTTCGCTTTGGTTCCCCTCCGAAAATTGGGGTTCTTCGCCAATATGAATCGAACGGGTATCGAATGATTGATTTTGTTTTGTCATTATATTTGAATCTTTATAAATTTCTTTGATTTTGAACTGCAAATATCTGAAACAATATTCAACCAAATATACCTGAAATTAGGTATATTTAATTGGATCGATTTGTTTCACTTTAGGTTCTACCTTTCTTCAAAATTCCTAAATGATCTGGCATAGACGAAAGATGTTAAATCAATATTATTATTCCGACAGAAGTGAATCGATAAGACCATTAAATTCCGTTTTAAACGCATCATAGAATTTGCCAGTTGCTGGTCCGCTGAAACCCGTATGTACCTTTCTCACGTTGCCTTTCCTGTCGATGAAAATAGTTGTCGGGAAGGCTGAAATGCCATTTAGAGCGGGGAGAGCTTTTGATGCAGATGAAGTACCCGACTGACCTGCAAAGAGGATTTCGTATGGTATATCCAACCGGGTTTTAAGGTTTGAAAGCGATTTTTTTGCCGATTCGAAATCGTTCTTCCGTTCGAATCCCAATCCGATTATTTCAACGCCCCGATGATGGTTTTTCTTGTACCAGGAGGATAGAAATGCATTTTCATCAAGGCAATTGGGACACCAGCTTCCAAGGATGGTAACGATAACCACTTTCCCGTTATATTGAGGATCAGATAATGAGACCTGTTTTCCTTCGAGGTTGGGGAATGAAAAGGCAATTGAGGAAAATCCTTCCTTGAGGTGTGTTGCAGAATAAGGATCTGGAAGGGCAGCTTTGGGATTACGCTTTCCTTCTATTTTGGAAGTATTGCGCAGTGTTACAAATTCACCTGAAAAAGTGCTGTCATTCAGAAACTCACCTTTAATCAGATAGGGTGATGAGCCCCCAAATGCAGATAAGGAGAATTTGTTTTCATGAACAACCCCTTCAAAAAAACGGTAATCACCCGATGTTTCCAAAATTGATCCGGTTACCAAACCACCCGGCTGATTAAAGTTGCCAACAGCTTTGTCCGTATTACCGTCAGAAATGATATTTACATCCCAGGTACCAGTCATAGAAAAGGCAGGCTTTCCATCGGTCAGGGGAAACCGGGGAAGATCACCATACTGAGCCTTAAATGGTACGCTGATAATCGTTTTATTGCTTCCCGATTTGATGAATTGCCCTTCAAGGGAATTCTCCCCTATTTTCCCTTTTAGAATAACATCATAAAGATCAACTGGAATGGTAACTGAATCGTTTTTGAAGGTGATGTTTTTCAGTTCAAAACGGTCTTCACCATTGATTAAAAAAACCGAAGTGTTACCCAATTGCCCCCCTTTTACCTCAAATTTAAAAGGGATTTCATTTGAAGGGAGGATAAATACGCCCCTCCAAAATCCCTCTTTCAATGATTTTGTGACCGGTTTACACGAGATCAGCAACCCTATAATTAAACATATCGTGAATAAAGCTGGTAGACTTGATTTTTTCATTTGTATATAATTAGTTTTTAGTGGCCAGATGGAATTTTAGATAAGCAAAGCTAATCGCTATGATTAAAGATTCATTTCGGTTGGTGATATTCTTATCCTGGCTATTTCATCTGTAAAGATATAATTTATCCGGGATAATAGCGAAGGTCCCTGAATCCTACTAACTTCCTCCTTTTTTCATCCCAAAGCCGCAGTTTTAGTGATCGGAGGCTCGAAAAGAAAGTGACCGGTTTAACATCCTGGAAAATAGTATTTTCTTTAAAACAAAGGGGAAGTTTATAGTTGGGAATTCTGGGACTGAGATGATGGATATGGTGAAATCCAATATTTCCTGTGAACCATTGCAACACTTTTGGTAATTTGAAGTAGGAGCTACCTTGCAAGGCAATATTTTTGTAATTCCATTCCTGCCCCCGGGTCCAAACTACGTTTTCATATTGATGCTGGACATAAAAAAGCCACACTCCATGTACTGAGGCGATGTATAGTACAGGCAGCTGTATCAGAAGGTAGGCTTTCCATCCGATCGCCCAAATGATTAATGCAATCGCGACAATTAAAGCAAGATTGTTAAGCTGATGGTAAACATGTTCCTTAAAACTCATATATTTTTTAGGTACCCTGTTTTGAACGACAAAAAGCAGGAATGGGGCGATACCAAAAAGGAAAAGTGGATGACGGTAGAAACGGTAACTAAATCGTTTCCAGGGAGGTAGTTTCAGGAACTCCTCAATTGTCAGTGTTATAACATCTCCAACACCCCGCTTGTCAAGGTTTCCGACGGTGGCGTGGTGCTCTTTGTGTTCACGGGTCCACTTATGATAAGGGGTAAAAGTCAGTAATCCGGTTATTATCCCAACAATGCGACTGAGCATTTTAGATCTAAAGAATGATCCATGTCCGCAATCGTGGAAAATTATAAAAATTCTTATCAGAAAGCCCGCTGCAAAGACAGATAAGAAAAGGGTAAGGAAGTAGGAAATTTTCAGGCTCCAGACCATCGCTATCCATAATAACAGGTAGGGGCCGACCGAATTGATCACCTGCCACCAACTCCTGACAGGGTCTGAAAAGTTATACCTTGAAACAATCTCCATCCAGGAAGATGTGGCGCTGTTTTTACTCCTATCGGCATTCATAACCTCTTTTATATTAATGGCAAAAAAGAATAACGGTTTATTTGAAAAATAGTTCTTGGAAATTTAGTCAGTGGGGGAATGGTGAGTACAAAGATACTCTGTTTGCCTTGAAATAGTTCCTGTTTCAACTCAGAATTTAGAGTCGGGAATTTTGCGCACTGGAATTATACTGGAGCAAATTTCAGTAACAAATGGAGAATCATTCAAATAAATAGATGTTTGAATGAAACCTTAACACCAACATGATCGTTTGTAGTCTTGATATGCTGATATTAAAGATTTTTAAAACTAACATTACCCCAAATGAAAAGGATAGCAATTTTTTGTGATGGTACATGGAATACTCCGGATGAATCGGTTGATGGCAAGCTTTGTCAGACCAATGTTGTTAAAATGGCTAATGCATTGTCTCCGGTCTCAAAAGACGGAAAACTTCAATTGCTTTATTATGATGCCGGAGTGGGGAGTGAAGGTAGTTTGATAAGGAGGGTATTCGATGGTGCAACCGGTACAGGTATTTCTGAAAATATATTACAAGCTTACCGGTATATAATAAAAAACTATGAGCCTGGTGATGAACTCTATTTCTTTGGATTTAGCCGTGGTGCATTTACAGTTCGAAGTCTGGCAGGATTGATCAGAAATTCCGGATTACTAAGGCCCGAAAATATTGACCTGGTCGAAGCAGCTTATCACCTTTATCAATCGCGCAAACCAGAGCATCAACCACGAGAAGTTGAAGCTTCCCTGTTTAGAAAAACATATGCCGTTGCCGAAACCACCAAGATTAAATTTATTGGTGTCTGGGATACCGTTGGTGCATTAGGAAATCCGCTGCTTTTGAATGGGATTTTAAGTAAACGAAACAGGTTTCACGATACCGATCTGTCGACAAGAATTGAAAATGCATTTCATGCTCTTGCCATAGATGAGAAAAGGAAAAATTTTGAAGCGACTTTGTGGCATCAACAGAAAGAAGCAAAAGAGCAGACTCTGGAACAAGTGTGGTTTGCTGGGGTCCATTCGGATGTCGGCGGAGGTTATCCTGAAAGCGGCTTGTCTGATAGTGCATTAAAATGGATGGTGGCAAAAGCTGAAGGTTGCAATTTGAAATTTGAAGATATCCCTATGAACCCCGATCCCAAAGCTAAAATGCATGAATCGTATACAGGATTTTATAAATTGCAGCACCCGCTCTTTCGACCCATTGGAATCACAGATCCAAAGAGGGGTGCAACCAATGAATCCATTCATCCGTCGGTAGTTGAGCGTTATAAAAATGATCCAACATACCGGCCTGTGAACCTGGTTAATTATTTCAAAAGGTATCCAATTTGACAGTAGGAAGAATTCATACCTTAGCTACTTAAATGTTTTTTAATCATTTCAGTTAGCAATTCCTTACTGAATGGTTTTTCAATATAATCATTGCATCCGGCAATTCTTGCATCTTCCTTATCCACTATTTGTGAAAAGGTTGTCTGAACAATGATGATGATATTTTTATTGAACTGACGGATCAAACGGGTAGCTTCCAGTCCGTTTGTTGAGGGCATTGCAATATCCATCAGTACCAGGTCAATGTCAGGATGGTTGCGACACATCTCGACAGCATCATCTCCGGTTTTTACATTGAAAACCTTTTGACTTAGACCTTTAACCATTACGGACATCAGTTTTGCTGAAATTTCATCATCTTCAGCAATTAAGATTTTAAGTTTTTTTAATTGATTTCGGTTATGCTCTTTCAAAATGTCAGGTTCGATTATACTTATTGATTCAGGTTTACCTGCGCGAGGTATTGTAAAATAAAATACAGATCCGTTATTCGGTTTAGATTCTACCCAAATTTTTCCACCCTGTATTTCAACAAACTCTTTGCACAACTGCAATCCAAGGCCGGTACTCTTTTCCCCTTTTGTGCCGGGTCGTTTGGTGTGGGCATCCAAATGGAAAAGATTATTCAAAATTAGGTCGGTCATCCCGATTCCCGAATCCTTTACCGATATAACAGTCATATTATTTTCTGCCGAATGGGAGGATATGGTTATTTTACCACCATCCGGAGTGAACTTTATGGCATTTGAAAGAAGATTTCGGATTACAGACTGAACCATATTTCGATCGGCGTAAACTTCCTGTCCGGGATGGTTCTGAAAGGTGATGTTGAGATTCTTTGCCCTTGACTGCTCCCCGGCCAGATTTATACAATCGGTAATCACCTGGTTTAAATCGATATTTTGAGGGTTAAAAGCTGTCTTCCCATGATCCATTTGCGACCATTCGAGCAGGTTCTCCAGTAAGTTAAAGGTATTTCGTGCCGATTGGCTCAGATTGGAGATCATCTCTCTTATTTCAGCTTCAGTAAAATTCTGGTAATCATCGGCCATCATTTCGGTTAGCCCCATAAATCCACCTATTGGACCGCGCAGGTCATGGGCAATGATGGAGAAGAATTTATCTCTTTCTAAGTTCAGTTTTTGGAGTTCTTCATTTTTATCCTTAATTTGGAGTTCTGCTTTTTTACCTTCGGTTATATCGGAAATGAGGTTTAACGTGGCGGGTTGACCTTCCCAGTCAATCAACACGGCGTTTAATCTGATCCATCGCGTGCTTCCATCCTTTATTTGAATTCTAAGGTCGTATCTTGACTCAACGGACTCCCCTTTTATCCTTTTCAAATAATTATTTCTTACAAACTCCTTGTCCTCCGGATGGACAAATTCGAGAAACGGAACTCTCATTATATCATCATATTTGTCATAGTCAAGAAGTTTCAGTAATACCGGGTTAACAAACTTAAATTTACTGTCCTGGGCAACAAAAATTCCTTCACTGGCAGTTTCAATTAGAAGGCGATATCTTTTTTCACTTTCCCGCAACACTTCTTCCATCTTTATCCTTTCGGTGATGTCTTCCTTTACCGCCAAAAAATGGTTGATCGTCCCTTCTTTATCTCTGACCGGTGAGATCACTGCAGATTCCCAATAAAGCTCCCCGTTTTTCTTCTTGTTTTGAAAGAGACCATTCCAGGTTTGACCAGAGAGGAGCATATCCCACATCTGCTTATATTCTGAACCTGGTTTATAATCCGTTTTTAATATTCTGGGGTTATGACCTATTACTTCTTCCACTGTATATCCCGTAGTTTGAGTGAATTTTGGATTCACAAATTCGATATTTCCAGCTAAATCGGTGATAACAGTGCTAACGGGGCTCTGTTCGATTGCCAGTGAAAGCATCATGATTTTGGAATCACTAATTTGTTTTTCCTCTTCCAACCGTTTTCGTTCAGAGATATTCTGGGTGCTTGTTCTGAACCCAATTGATTTTCCATTGGCATCCAGGATAGGCCGCCACGAAATGGATACCCAGAATTTTGAACCATCCTTGTGTAGTACCCGTACCTCCAGGTTAGTCCCGCTGCTGCCATTTAATGCTTCCTTGAATTTTTTTATGATCAGTGCCATATCTTCAGGTGCACAAAACATCGATAAGAAATCTGCTGAAGCTAAATATTCTTCAGGTGTGTAACCTGTCATTTCCACCGAAAAGGGATTCATCCAGATCAGTTTCCCTGATGGATCAAACCAGGCTTCCCAACCAGCAGCATAATTGGCAATCGCCTTGAAATTTTCCTCACTTTTTCGCAGCGCAACCTCTGCTTCTTTCCGTTCTGTGATATCACGGGTTACACCAAGCATCGTCAAGGAATTGCCATCACTTCCCCCTACGGGATAAGTGAGACATTCGGTCCACAATGTTGACCCGTCCTTACGATAATACTCCAGCTCTCCCCTAAAGTCTGGCAGCGGTAATCCTGCCGCAAAGGCAGTATAAAGTCTCTGTACATAGCCTATGCTTACACTTTGAGATTCAGGAGTGAGTATCTGGTCAAGCGACTGATTCATTGCCTCTTCCACTGTTAATCCGCGCAGGCGTTCTACGGATGGGCTGATATATGTGATTGTGCCGTCGAGATTCATTGTCCAGATTACATCTGTTGCATTCTCAGCTAACAACCGGTAACGCTCCTCTTTGATCCGTAACTCTTCTTCAGCCTGTTTGCGGTCAGTGATGTCGCGTGAAACTCCGTCTATTCTTATTGGATTCCCTTCCTTGTCAACAATGATTTTGCTTTTATCATGTATCCAAACAACCGTTCCATCGGGCCGAATAATGCGACACTCCCTGATCGCAGCCCCTTTTTTCTGTAATTGGCTTAATGCCTCATCCGATATATGTTTGTCCTCGGGATGGACAAGTTCTGCCCATAACATGGGGTTTGTAACAAATTCACTGACGGGCCGACCAAATACCTGTTCAACCGATGGACTAATATAATTAACTTTTAATTCAGGCCAATATAAAGACCAAATCACATCCGGAGAATCATTTAAAATATTAGCACGTTGTTGCTCGCTCTCCCTGAGAGCATTCAATGTCCGTTGTTGTTCAGTAATGTCCGTAATAAAACCATGCCAAAGCACCGAACCGTCTTCCTCTTCCTGAGGAGCAGCGTTACCATATAATATACGGATTGTGCCATCATCAAACTTTACTCTATACTCTTTTTTCCAGGGGGTTAGGTTTTGCGCAGATTCCTTGATTGTAGCAATTACCTCTTTGAGATCTTCAGGATGAATAATGGCAAAGATTTGTGATGCATCCTCACGAACTTGTTCCGGGGTGACCCGGTAAATTTCCTTTAATGCATCGCTTGCAAAAGGGAAACAAGAGCTCCCATCAGGATATAAACGATACTGGTAAACAACCCCTGGTAACTGCCCGGCGATCTTTAGAAGCCGATTCAGTTCTTCTTTGTGATGGTTATTCTCTTTTTTTATGCTAAGTAGTTTTCGGATATTTTGAGGCAGATCGAAAATCAGTTTAAATTTAAATCCCATATTTTACAGATTAAGGTTAACCAAAAAAATATGCGGCTGGCATGTATAGGATTGTAAAAGTAAATTAATTTCAAATATAATATTTCACTTTAAACCGAAATAATTGAGGGTAGGGAAGGAAATTTGTTTATGATGCTTTAAAACAAACTATACCACAATTAAAATCGTTCATTTTAGTGCATCGCCTTAATCTTCGAGACCAAAAGGGTAATGCAAATTCCGAAGATACCAATTACGGCAAATGAGTAGCGTAATCCTGCAGCTGCCGAAATATACCCGATCAGGGGTGGTCCCATGAGGAAGCCAAGGAAGCTAACACTCGAAACGGTCGCTAACGCAATTCCGGGGGCCACTTTGCTTTGTCTTCCGGCTGCGCTGTAAACCGACGGGACTATGCTGGAGACACCCAGCCCAACCATCATAAAACCGAATGTGGAGGTGATCAGATAGGGGAACAATACAGAGATAAAAAGTCCCGAAGAGATCATGATTCCGCTTACCTGAAGCAGCCGTTTCCTGCCGAACCGTAAAACAAGTCCATCGGCGATAAATCTTCCGGCTGACATCATGATCATAAATGAAGTATAACCCAAAATGACAAGAGACGATGGGGTTTGCACCACATCTTTAAAGTAGACGCCGCTCCAATCGAACATCGCACCTTCGCTGGCCATACTACAAAATCCGATTACCCCTAACTGTAATAACGTACTGTCTGGTTTCGAGAAGAATCGTTTTTTCGAAGATGCCATTGAGGGTGTGGCTTTCCCCTGTACCAGTTTACCGGCGTTCAGCGAAATGATCACAGCCACCAGGCTAACAACAATCCAAAAATGGGTATAGGGAGGGACTTTCAGATGGATCATTATAAGACCGACGAGGGCGCCTGTGAAACCGGCTATGCTCCACCCGCCATGAAACGCAGACATAATGGGGCGGTTATAAATCTTTTCAGTTGCAATTCCCTGTGTATTGATCGAGATATTACACATATTCCCAAATATACCGAACAGAAAGAGACCTGTAGCAAGCTGCCATCCGTTAGTTGCAAGTCCCAGATTGGTAAGACAAAGGGTATAAGCAGGGAGGGCGAATAGAATTACCTTGCGGCTGCCAAAGCGGGTAACCAATCTTCCTGAAAAAGGCATCATCAGAAACTGACCAACAGGCAAGGCGAACAAGATTGTCCCCAAAGCTGCATCAGTTAGCTTTAATGCGGTTTTAATGTCAGGAATTCTGCTTGCCCAAGTTGCAAAACATAGTCCCATACAAAAATAGGTGAGTGCAACCGCAATCCTTATCCGTTTTTTGTTGGGATATTTGTCGGGAAGAATTTGCGATATTGCGATATTTGAATTCATCCTTATCCTCAGAAATGTTTAAATTAAGAAGCCGGAGGCTTTTCGCATTCCGGCTTCTAATATTATCTTAAAAGTTTAAAATCGCCTCTTTCGATCGCGACGTTTGAATCCATCCCGGTCACCTTCGGGTTTCCGGAAGCTTCGTTCGAAACGAGCTCCCCGGTCGCCACCTCTGTCGCCACCTCTGTCACCACCTCGGCTACTACCTCCACGTCCGGTGCTATTGACTTCTGCATCAAAAAAAGATCCGCGGAAATTCATTCCACGGCTGTTTTTTAGCAGGGTAGTTGCATAGCCGGATTCAACTTCAACAGTTGCATGTGATTTGTGAAGATCGATCTTTCCAATTTCAACATTACGTCGTCCGGTGGCATCGATCACAAAAGTGATGATATCTTTTGGGATCAAACCCTGAGAAAGACCAACATTCAACCGGATGGAGGTCATCCCTTCAGACGAAATTTTACGCCTTTCCGAACCCTCACGCCCCTCTCTGCGGTTCAGATCATAGGTGTCAGGAGCATTCAGGTCTGCAGTATTGCCATAATATTCGAGGAACCTGTTAAATTCCAGAGAAACTACATGCTTAATCAGATCTTCCTTCGAAAGTGATTCGAGTTTTTCATAAACTGAAGGGAGGAATGGTTCAATCTCCTCTTCGTTAATGGTAACTGTCTGTAACTTATCAATCAGGTACATTAACTGTTTTTCGCAAATCACTTTTCCTGTAGGAACGGGCATACGGAGGAATTTTTTCCCAATTCCCTTTTCGATCATCCTGATCCGTCCATGCTCTTTCATGTGAATGATTGAGATAGAAATGCCCGATTTTCCTGCACGTCCTGTCCTGCCACTTCGGTGAGTGTAGTTCTCGATATCGTCAGGCAGATTATAATTGACAATATGGGTGAGATCATTCACATCCAGACCACGTGCAGCCACATCAGTCGCGATGAGTATCTGTACCCCTTTGGTACGGAACTTTTCCATCACATAGTCACGCTGTGCCTGACTCAGATCGCCGTGAAGTGCTTCTGCGCTATAACCATCCTGAATTAGTTGTGAGGCCACCTCATTTGTTTCCATACGAGTGCGACAAAAAACGATCCCATAAACTTCAGGGACGAAATCCAAAACCCTTTTAAGGGCTGAATAACGGTCTTTTGCATGAACCATATGGTAGATATGCTCAACATTTTCGGCGCCGCTCCCTTTCTTTCCAACCGCGATTTCGATCGGGTCGGTCATGTAATTTTTTGCGATGGCAGCAATCTCCTTTGGCATAGTTGCAGAAAACAAAAGGGTATTTTTTGTATTAGGCGTTTTCTCAAGAATTGCGTCAACATCTTCCTGAAATCCCATATTCAGCATCTCATCGGCTTCGTCAAGCACAAGAATTGTAACCTGAGAAAGATCGACTTTGTTTTTGCGGATCATGTCGTGTAACCGTCCTGGTGTGGCGGCAATAATATGGACCCCTTTGCGTAATGCAGTTACCTGAGCACCTATGTCGGCGCCTCCGTAAATGGGAACGATCGAAATATCGGGCAGGTACTTTGCATAATCCGAAATTTCCCGGGAGATTTGAACACAAAGTTCACGGGTTGGGCTAATGATCAGCGCCTGGGGAACTCTGTTTTTTGGATCGATAATTTGTAGTATTGGAAGACCAAAGGCTGCGGTTTTACCGGTTCCGGTTTGCGCAAGTCCAACAATGTCGGTGGGTTTTTTCAGGAATAAGGGGATAAACTGTTCCTGGATTGGCGAAGGTTGTTCGAAGCCCATTTCCTGAATCCCCTTTAGGATTCTGGGGTCGAGACCCATTTCATTAAATTGCATCATCTGTTTTTTGTGACGGGCGTTACAGCTATCTAATGAACCATTTACCCGACTTATTATTATCTATATAAAATCCTATTCCCTGAGCGGGAAAAGTTGCGCAAGTTACGAATTTTTTGGAGATTATTTGGTGTTATTCTAAATATTTTACTATAAGGCAGCGAGGGGGTGAAATGAACATCGATTGAGAGACTTGGAACGGGGCTGATTTGGGGAGGGAGAGACTAAGAGACTTAGGGAGATTTAAACACTCAGTCTCTAAGATACTTAGTTACTCAGTCTCTAAGTCACGTTGACCCTAAGTCCCTTTTTACTCCTACTTTTGCCTGAAATAAAGCTGTATAGGTATCCCGGTGAAATTGAAATTGCTCCTTATTTTTTTCTCGAGGTATCGTTTGTATGGATCCTTAATGTATTGGGGTAGGTTACAGAAGAAAGCGAAACTGGGAATTTTAGTTGGCAACTGAGTAATATACTTTATTTTAACATACTTCCCCTTGTGAGCTGGTGGTGGATAGGCTTCTATGGCTCCCAGCAATAATTCGTTCAGTTTAGAGGTTGCAATATGACGGTGCTGATTTTCAAAAACCATCATCGCTTCCTCAAGGATTTTCAGAATACGTTGTTTGGTGAGAGCGGAGGTGAATACAATAGGAATATCCACAACCGGCGCGAATTTTTCAAGGATGTCGTTCTCAAAATTCTTCATCGTATGGTTATCCTTTTCAATCAGGTCCCATTTATTGACCACCACCACAATCCCTTTCTTATTCCTGTGAATCAGGTGGAAAATACTCACGTCCTGCCCTTCAACACCACGAGTGGCATCAAGTACTAGAACGCAAACATCCGAATCTTCAATCGACCGGACGGATCGCATCACCGAATAAAATTCCACATCTTCGGCAACTTTTGTCTTTTTGCGTAATCCTGCAGTATCTACCAAGGTGAAATTATAGCCGAATTTATTGTAGTTCTGCGCGACAGCATCACGTGTTGTACCGGCTACATCTGTGACAATATGACGCTCTTCGCCAACTAACGTGTTGATTATTGACGATTTGCCAACATTTGGCCTTCCAACAACCGCAATTCTCGGGATTTTCACGTCTGGCTCCTCATCAACCTTTTTCGGAAGAAGATCAACAATTTCGTCAAGCAGGTCTCCTGTTCCCGATCCGTTGACGGAGGAAACACAAAAGAGCTTTTCGATGCCTAAAGCATAGAATTCGTTGGCATCGAGACTTCGTTGGTGGTTATCCACCTTATTGACCACCGTGATTACCGGCTTATCGTTTCTGCGAAGCAGATCGAAGACTGAGATATCGAGTTCGGTGAGTCCACTCTCCACATCGACGAGAAAGACGATTACATCCGATTCCTGGATGGCCAGATTGGCCTGCCGACGAATCTCCTCCTCGAAAACATCATCTGACCCGGAAACATAACCTCCCGTATCGATGATTGAAAATTCAACGCCGTTCCAGAGCGATTTTCCATAATTCCGGTCACGCGTTACACCAGGCATATCATCCACGATTGCAGCACGCGATTCGGTGATACGATTAAAAAATGTAGACTTTCCAACATTTGGCCGGCCTACAATTGCAACTATATTACTCATTATTTACTTTTCCTTTTTATTGAATCTCATAGCCGAAATTACGAAGCTGGCTCTCCTTATCGCGCCAGTCCTTAGCTACTTTAACATACATTGATAAAAATACTTTCTTCTCAAAAAACTCTTCCATATCCAGACGGGCTTCGGTTCCAACTTTTTTAAGTGCCTTCCCCTGGTGCCCGATTATAATCCCTTTCTGGGTATCGCGGGCGACATTGATTACTGCACGAATACTAAGCAATTTCGGCTCATCCTTAAACTCTTCAACTTCAATCTCAACAGAATAGGGGATCTCTTTATCGTAAAAGAGGAGTATCTTTTCACGAATGATCTCCTGAACGAAAAAACGCTCATTCCGGTCGGTCAATTCATCTTTGGGAAAAAACGGAAAACCTTCAGGAAGGTTCGCAAGGATCCGTTTAAAAACATAATCAAGATTGAATTTCTCTTTGGCAGAGATTGGCATTACCTCTGCATTGGGAATTAGATTCCTCCATTGTTCAACCAACGAGATCAGTTTCTCCTGATTAGTAAGGTCTATCTTGTTAATCAACACCAAAACAGGTACTTCTGCAGATTTTATTTTTTCGAGGTACTCCCTGTTCTTTGAAAAATCTTCAACAACATCGGTCACATATAGCAAAATATCGGCATCGACCAGCGCTGTATTGACGAAGCCAAGCATTGATTCCTGCAGTTTGTAGGACGGTTTTAAAATCCCGGGGGTATCGGAGTAGACAATTTGAAAGTCCTCTCCGTTCACGATTCCCTTGATACGATGACGGGTTGTTTGCATTTTTGAAGTGATGATCGAGAGCTTTTCACCGACCATCGCATTCATTAAAGTCGATTTACCGACATTTGGATTGCCTATGATATTGACAAATCCTGATTTGTGTGCCATTGTGCTGATATTATTCCTGAAATTTTTGCAAAGATAGTAACAATTACCAAACTATCGGTGATACACACCTTTACCTTTCAAAAGCGCTTCCACTTAAAAGTGTCGCGAAAAAAATTACAACCTTAACGCCCTCCATCAACAGGTGGACATCAAAAACACTAATTTAGCAGCTTATTACTTTTTATGAAAAGATGCAACCACCTTCGAAACTTGATTATCACCAGTGTTCATCCGCTGTTTTTGATAATCTGTCTTTTGTTTTGCCCCCCGATTGTCTCTTTTTCAAAGGGGATTAGTACCATCAGGGTTGACTCTGCAAAAATGATCAAATCGGCCTTTGACCCGAAAATGGCAGCATGGAATATCGACTGGCCAGGACGGGTATCACAATATGACCTGGTTTATAAAAGTCCTCCTATTGATCCGATGCAGGGTATTGCTTTAGGTAATGGTGATGTTGCTGCATTGGTGTGGTGTGAGGATTCAAGAATTATTATCGTTCTGAATAAATGTGACCTGTGGGATGATTCGAATACAGGAAAATTTGAAACCTGGGATGAAAAATATGATTATTACACCACTCAGCGGCAGGCTTGCCGCATCGAGATCGATTTTAAATTTCCTGTTTTCAATACCCTTTACCTCTCCGATTTCAAAGCCAGACTTAACCTCGCTGATGCTACCCTGAACTTATCAGGATCAAGTCCGTTCGGAGATCTGAATATGAAAGCATTCATAGATTATCAAACCGGGATTTTATTTTGCGATTTAGGGAGCTCTTTTCATGAAGATGTTCCGATTCAAATTTCAGTTGAACGGTTTGGGTCGAGAACTTTTTCGATGTGGTATACCCGCATGAGGAGGGATGTAATGATTGGATTAGCAGGAACTGAGGCCATTGCGGACGGGAGCGGCATGTTTCTTACTCAGAAATTGTCAGGCGGGAAATTCGCTGTTGGTGGCACAGTGATAAATAGCAATGGGTTAAAGGTGAACTATCTGCGGGAACACTCGCATTGTGCTTCAATTCAGATCTCAGGAAACCATAAAAAAAGTGTTCAGCTTGCCTTTGCGGTTACTTCACCCGGAAATGGAGATCCTGTAGCTGTGGTGAAAACGATGCTCACCTCGGCACACGAAAAAGGGTTAGAACCATTTAGCCAATCGCATAAGAAATCCTGGAAATCGATCTGGAACCGTTCATTTATGGATTATGGGGATGATTACCTTAACAACCTCTGGTATCTGACGATGTTTTATGCCAATGCCTCGCAAGGTGGGAAATACCCGGGAAGGTTTAATAGTGGGTTGTGGAGCTGGAACCATGATATTCAGCAATGGAATTTCTATTTTCACTGGAATCAGCAACAGCTCTACTGGCCTTTGAATGCTGCCGGGTACCACAATCTGGTTGCGCCGTACCTCGACTACCGGTTTAACTCCCTCCGGTTTGCAAAAAAAGATGCAAAGGAATTTTATAATGCCGACGGGGCCTTTATTTCGGATGTTACTAACCGAAATGGATATAACCGGATGGATGCGAATGTTAAGGATAATCATACCCCGGTAGCCGAAATTGCACTCGATTTTTGGCGGCAGTACCTTTTTACCTCCGATAAAAAGTACTTAAAGGAGAAGGCGTTACCGTTCATTCTTGAAGCTGCCCGGTTTTTTGAGTCGTTGTTTGTAAAAGAGAGGGATGGGTTATATCATGCAAAGGAGGGTAACGGATATGAAGGTTCTGTTATCATGCACGATGGACTTACCGAACTGATTTATGCAAGGGCCTTATTCACAA
Source organism: Prolixibacteraceae bacterium (assembly GCA_963675995.2). Lineage (GTDB taxonomy): Bacteria > Bacteroidota > Bacteroidia > Bacteroidales > Prolixibacteraceae > JAAFHB01. The sequence continues at coordinate 726,823 of CAXXIY010000002.1, forward strand.
CCGCATTGGAGGCATTGAAAGAGGCAGGCGAAGATCTTCCGGAAGCTCAAAAGTGGAGATTTATTATGGACCACCTGGCTCAGCTTCCGGTTGTAAGGGCGAGTGCAGGGTTAATTGTGAAAGGAGAATCCGGGAATAAAATCAACCAGGGCATTTATAGCGGAACTCCGGTTACCGGGGATAAGATTATTGCTGCCGGCTGGGGTATAAAAGAGAATAAATGGCTGACAACCTGGTATAAAACAGATGATCCTGAATATGCTTTTCTATTATCCGGTGATTCTACCCAACGTAAAAAAAGTGAGTTTCGGGTGTTCGATGGAATATTTCCGGCCGTTCCCCGCTCTCCGGTTTTTCCTTCCGGATTAGTCGGACTGGCGCAAAAAGGTGACTCCTTGTTTAATGTGATGACTGCCACAACCCTTTTGTATGGTACGGAATGTATGGGCTGGGATCCGGTTCCCATCGTTATGGCCCGATTGGGTCTTGCCCGAGAACTTGCCAGTGATCTGGCGCAGTTCCCTGCACAATGGCAGTTTTTTGTGAACGGATGGGGCCATATCAGCGCTGAGGTGAAAGAGGATGGGGAGGGGACCTCCTATTTTAAAACAAATAACGTAAGTGTGATTGGTTCGGCCGCGGAGGAGAAAGTTCCCCTGCCGGCATGGCCTTTCCGGCACATGTCGATGGAAGCGATGTCGGTACTTGCAACCGCAATGAACGAGTCATTTCTCCAGAGTTATGATGGAACTTTAAGAGTTTTTCCTGCATGCATTGGTACTAAAACCGCAAGATTCACCCTCCATGCCAGGGGAGGATTTGTCGTTTCATCCGAATTTAAATCCGGAGTAGTTCAATGGATTGCCATTAAAAGCTTGTATGGAAATCCCTGTAAACTGGAGTTGCCATGGAACAAAGGCTTTTTGCATTCAGGCCTGACCCTTAAAAGCAAAATGGTATATGGAAATCAGGTTGTGTTTAACACCCGGCGCGATGAAGTGATCCTGATTATTCCTGAAGGGAAAGATCTTCAGTCATGGTTGGTAGAAAGAGAACATCCCATAACCAATGAAAATGTGAAATATCACCTATCCGGTAAAACCCAACTGGGTATTCCGCGGATGTTTTAAGATAATCAATGCCACCAGGATGCTTCACTTTTTCAAAAAAGGTAAAAAAAATGGACCATTAGTTATTTTCTTCATAAAATCTTCATTATTTCTGGTCTATTTTTGTAATGTTCATTAGACTGACATTCCTGACTGATGAGTAGGAAATTATTTTAAATTTTAAAAGTGCGGAATCAGCACTATAAACACTGATGAAGTTTTATGAAGAAGATGATAATCGCTTTAGTTGTATTTATTGGTTTCAGTGCTATGGCAATTGCTCAAAACCCGGCAAAACCAGTCAAAAAACCGGCTGAAAAAGCCAAGGTTGTTCAGACAGCTAAACCGGCAACTGCTGCCACTCCTGCCACTCCTGCAAAGCCAGCCGCAAAAGCAGTTGCAGCTGATAAGAAAACAGCGCCCAAAGCGGTTGCAGCTGACAAGAAACCTGCAGCAGCGAAAGCGCCAGCCGCAGGACCATTGAAAAAAGATGGTACCCCCGACAAGAGGTTTAAAGAGAACAAAGCAGCAGCTGCACCAGCCGGACCACTGAAAAAAGACGGAACTCCGGATAAACGTTACAACGCCAATAAGAAGACGACAAAGTAACTTCCTTTTTGGTTGCAAACTGTAACCATACCGGACATAAGGTAACCGGGTTCAACTCATTTGGGTGAACCCGGTTATTTTTTTCTGGTTATAAAAGTTAATTTCAGATCTTTGAAAATGATTTACTTCTTTACAGGTGTCGTATCAACCTCCCAGTTGTCGGTGCGGAACAGATTAACCGGCAAACCCTCTTTACTGAACAGGTTTGGAGTGGCTGCATTACTAAAACCGAACCTTACTGCAACGGGAGCCTTGATTGATTTATTCCAGACAACAAGGGTATTGCCATCAATTTTGGCCATTGCAGGCTGGAATTGGCGATCATCTCCTGCAATATATACCTCTGTTATTGTCTTCCCCTTGGCTGTCAGGCCATTATCGGCATTATCAAATAAGATTCTGATTTTATCCTTTTCGTTTTTCATCCCTTTATACATTGGATATTTGTAATTCAAGCCACTTTTGCCATATATTTCGGTCAATGCAATATTGGCAAGGCGTGCAGCAACATCGATTTTATTGACCGGATGGATGTTCGTCAGATCATTTACCAGATCAGGGATGACTGCCATTCCTGTTTTAGGAATCGAGAGACAGTTTGTTTGTGCCTCGCGCAACAGGGCGCAAACATTCTGGTTACCATAACCTGAGAAAGGGGCAATCTGAACAAAGTAGAACGGGAACTCTTTCTGCCACGCTTTACGCCATGCACCGATCATTTTGGTCATAAGCGGTTTATAGGTCGAGGCGGTTCCTGAATTGCTCTCGCCCTGATACCAGACAACACCCGCAATTTCAAAATTGGTGATCGGATTGATCATTGCATTGAAAGCAAGTCCCGGAAGATTAGGCCACCAGGCTACAGCACCTATTTTTTTTGCTGCCTGATTCAGTTCCAAATCATTCTCTACCTCATCTTTTGGCGTCCAAACTTCGGCTGCTGTACCACCCCAGTTACTGTTGATTAAACCTATTGGGACACTGAGTTCCTGCTGAAGTTTTTTCCCAAAGAAATATCCAACGGCGCTGAAATGTTTCATCTCCTCAGGAGAACACACCTTCCAGCTTCCCGCACAATTCTCCTGGGGATATTCGGAGGTTGATTTTGGAACATAGAAAAACCTGATTTTCTGATTGGTCGCATTGGGCATTTCATCAAGACACTGCTTGAGCCCCTGATCGCCACTCCACTCCATATTGCTTTGTCCGCTGCAAACCCATGTCTCTCCGATCATAACATCCTCAAGAGTAGTGGATTCGTTGATGGTAATGGTGTACGGACCTCCAGCTACCGGAGTTTTTATCTTCTGAATCCATTTTGCAGATGATCCACCGGTGGTTTTATAGGTGATCGTATCCCAACTTGTTTTAATAATTATCTTTTCAGCCGGAGCACACCACCCCCAAAGCTTAACCTCGCTTTTCTGTTGTAAAACCATGTGACTTCCCAGAATGGTAGGGAGCCGAACAGCTGCCGCAATAATTAACGAATTAACAACTAATAATAAACAGAAGAGCGTTGCAAAAATTGTCTTTTTCATCGTTTTAATTTTTTGGTGATTAAATGTTCGTTGTTCAACTTTGTTTTGTTGTATCTTATTGTCGATTTTTAGGATAAACTAGGCTTTAATGATTTTTCTGTTTAACGAATTCCAAAGAACAAACCCCATTCCAAATTCTGCAAAATCGACATCCACTCCATGGACTTTAATCGTGAAGGAGGGTATAAATCTTTTGGAAATCATATATCTCAATCCAATTCGCTCATAAAAGAGGGGGTCGGTGGGACAGGGGTTTCTGATATAAATACCTAATTGAGTGACAATTGAGAGTTTGTCAATGGTAAGTTCGTGGCCACAAAAGAGCCCGGCAGCCAGTACGTTTGTCAGTTGATTCTCCTTTTGAAGCTGATAGAGGTCTCCTTCATCATAAAACATATCAACACCACCACTTAATCTGCTTTTTTGATTGAGAGTATGGTATAATCCGGCGCTTAATGATCCGACCGTACTTTTTGAGGCATAAGAGGTACTCTCTCTCATGCGACTCCAGGCACCGAAAATAATCAACGACCAGCTCTTCTCTATGGGTGTTATCCGATCATAATTTGGATTGGCAGTTAAATGGGACAAGGTATAACGCACACCTGCTTCTGCCCCAATCATGTTAATCCCTTTGTTCGGCTTGTTTGTGTTCCCGTTTGATAAATGATACGCTTCCAAAGCCAGGAGGATTTCGAACTGCCTTGTGATAGGGATTGAGGTATTAAGACTTAATGAGGAATAAACTGCCAGTTTTGAACCAATGACTACATCTTGCGGGTATTGCTCTTTGTATGGATTAAATCCCCAGGTAATTCCTAGATGCATTCCCGTATTAATGATGATTGGAAATTGGGTCAGTAATGGCAGATTTAAAAAGGAATAAATTGCAGTTGGATTTCCCAAAGATCTGGTTGTGAGATAATTACGTGAGATGCCAATCCCTAGTTGGGGATAATGGTAACAACGCTGCCACTCCTTCTGTCCTAAGGTCTTTAAACCCACTCTCGCATTAAAAAAAGTTACTGCACCTGCCAGATTCTGCATTTTGGGATGGGGAGGAGTTTTCCACCACCGCTCGAAAAATCGAAAAATATCCTGTTATTTTGTGGTTTGCCTGAGATGTGTGACAATATTGTGAATATCAAAGAGATATAAATTATTTTTGTCATAAGTTATCGTGTAGAAAGTAGGTTTTTCATACAGATTAAATCTTTAACTTTATTTTGAGGGTCAAATATAAGTCTCTTTTAGTTATTTTTGGCTTCTGAAATTACAAAGATGCAAATGATGATAAGGAAAACGGAATTAATCTTTCTTCTTTTTACAACAGTCTTTTGTACTGCACAACTTCAGGCTGCAAAATCGGATAAAATGATTCCAAAGAGAGTGCAGATTTCAGGTAACGAGGCTACTGATTCTTTGAAATGGAGTGTCAGCTTTTTAAATAAACTACTTTACTCCGATGGTGAATGGTACCTCAATGACAGCAATTTCAAAAAACCGGTTCAAGGTGTTTTAAATTATGCTGAAAATCTCCCGCTGGATAGTGCAATTTTCAACCTTAAAAAGTTATTGAAAGACACCACTGTTGTTTATCTGATGGGACGACATCCTCAGGATATCCAAAATGTAAAAGAGGTCCGTGGTTTTTTAACGGATGAAGAGATTGAGAAAGGGGCTGATCTCATTCGGAAAAATGTGTTTGACAGTTTGAATAACACCAATATTGTTGTTCCGGCAATTATTCTTGAAGCCGGACTTTCGAAGGCGCCCTATGTTCCGGACGGTGATCCTGTGAAGTTACTGGGAAAGCAAAAAGAGTTGCCGGGCGAATTTATTACGAATTTGAATAACAAGATTGCAGGAGTACATTTCCCCCCGAATATGACCGGTTCGGCGATGGATTCAACGCTGCATCAACTTTTCATCACCTATCGTAAGGTGTACAACGATTCGGTGATGAATCGTTGGCGGGACAAATTGGTTTTTAGTTACCGTAGTAAATACATCTCCAATCAGGCTGACTTAAGAGTAAAAGCTTATAAAAACCTTGTTGCTGAGCAAAATATGAATCTGCTAACTGCCTACAACGACAAGACCATAGGTCGTGTGAACGATTCTTTGAGGATTGCTCTTCAATATCTGACAGCCCATGCCGAAACCGATTCTGCATTGATCAGGCTCTCTAATTTATCGAACGAAAAGACTGAATTATGGACAGCAAACCGGGAGCGAAAGCCAATCCGGATGTTTCTTAAAAATGCCCAGAATGATTCATTGAGTGTTGTGCTAATTAACAAAGGTAAGGGTGAATTAAAGCTCGAAATTGACGATGGGGTTAAACTGACCCGGTTTTCCGAGTCGCAGAACCGTACGGTTACCTTTGCGACCAAGGCGCCCGATAAACGATTACAAAAGGTAAATCTAAAAAATGTGGTTTATCCGCCGTGGACGCTGATTGGAAACGGGTCAGTAGGATTTACCCAGACCTCTTTATCTAATTGGTCCAAGGGGGGCGAGAGCGCCATGTCACTTCTTGTTATTAGTAAATACGATGCAAATTACTCAAAAAAGAAGGTTAAATGGGAGAATAGCGCTGAATTCCGATATGGAGTTAGTCAGAGTAAGTCGAGAGGTTTGGAAAAAAATGATGATAAGATTGAGTTCCAAAGCCGGTTCGGTTATTCCGCTTTTAAGAAATGGTTTTATTCGGGTGAGACCAACTTCAGAACACAGATTGCAAATGGTTACAATTTCCCCGATAAGATTCACCCAATTTCTTCCTTTATGGCTCCGGGATACCTGACCATGTCAATAGGTCTTGATTATAAACCCAACAAAGACTTCTCTCTCTTTCTTTCACCTTTCACTTCGAAAACGACCTATGTAAGGGATACCGTTTTAATCACCCCGTCGAAATTTGGACTCGAACCCGGGAAGAAGAAACTCTGGGAACCTGGTATGATTATTAAAGCAAATTGGCATCTGAAACTTGATGAGAATATTACGTATGATACCAAAGGGGAGTTTTTTAATAATTACAGATACACTTTTCAGAAATTTGCTTTTGAATGGGAGCAGGTGGTAATGATGCGTGTCAATCGGTTTATTAATGCCAGAGTAATTACAAATCTTCTTTATGATTATAATACCAAATTCCCAATCCTCAACGATGCAGGAACTGTGATTGGTCAGAAACCAAAGTGGCAGTTTAAAGAGCTGTTTACAATTGGGCTAACCTATAAGTTTTAGCCGCTAAAGAATTTGGATGTCTAATTCATTATCCCGGATGGTGCAGTTGATCTCAAATCGGTCTGCCAGGTAACCTATGGAATAATTTTGACCATTCAATGGGATTGGTGCCAATTTTATCTATTTTTGAGTTGAATGAATCAATGATAACATGAGAGATTTTAAAAAATACTTTAAACTTGAAGCTTCACCAGCCGATCTTTATAATGCACTTACCAATCCGTCCATGATTGAAATCTGGACGGGCGAAACTGTAATGATGAGTACTGAACCGGGCAGTGAGTTCTCATTATGGGATGGTGAGATCGTTGGTCGGAACATTGAGTTTGTTCCTGACCGGAAAATTGTTCAGCAATGGTATTTTGGCGAAGAGTCTGACTCAATAGTGACCATCAAACTTCATCCTGATAAGACCGGAACCAACGTCGAAGTTCATCAAACAAATATTCCTGATGAGGCGTACGATAACATTGCCGAAGGTTGGGAGTCTGATTATTTTGGAAGTCTTAAGGAATTATTTGATTAGGGAGTACTTTATAACACCGGATTATGGGGGATTCTGCACAGAAAGGATAAGTTTTAATCGTTTTCTATTTAATTATATAACGCATTTTATAGTCATCCATTATATAGCCTGAACCGATATCTGCGATTACAGCACCTTCATTTATAAAGCCCATTTTTTCATAAGCTTTTATACTGTTGAGATTGTTTTTGTTAACCGTGAGTGTTATCGCCAATGCGCCAAACTCCCGGGCCTTTTTGATAATAAATTTCAATCCCTCTTTTCCTAATCCTGTACCCCTTTTATTTTTGACGACATAAAACTTACTGAGAAATAATTCCAAACCATTCTGCCTGATGGAGATATAGCCTGACGGTTCATTGTTATGGTTGATGATATAATATTCCTGGTGGTCGTTTTTTATTTGATTTTCAATAGCCTCAGCTGATTGGAAGGAGGATACCATATATTCGACCTGTTCCTGTCCGATAATAGGAACGTAATGTTCGTTCCAAATGGAATGGGCAAGATTGGCGGTGATTTGAATGTCTGCCTGCGAATGAACCTCTTTGATCGTAATTACGTTGGAAATCATGTTGTTGTAAATGTTAAAATTATCTTCATCGAAACAGCAAAATATTATTTGAAGGAATGAAGGATGAATAGTGATAAAATCACGGACTGCTGCAATCGCAATTGCACCGGCTTCTCCTTTTGGAAAGCCGTATATCCCAGTGCTGATATTGGGAAAGGCTATTGTTTTAATGTTATTTTCGAGGGCGAGTTGGAGACTTTGTTTATAGCAAGAGGCAAGCAACTCTTTTTCCTGGTGAGTCCCTCCGTGCCAGACCGGACCTACAGTATGAATAACGTATTTTGACGGCAGTCTGAAACCTGGAGTGATTTTGGCATCGCCTGTATTACACCCGTTTAGCTTCTCGCAGGATCTAAGCAGTTCTGCTCCGGCTGCCCGGTGAATTGCACCATCTACACCACCGCCACCCAATAAGGATCGGTTAGCCGCATTTACAATTGCATCGACGCTTAACAATGTGATATCCCCCCTGATAACTGTAATTTCTCCCATACTATAAATTAAGAGATTCATCTTCGGATTTATACTGGCAAGGAATCGTAAAATAAAAAGTGGACCCCTTACCTTCATCGCTTTCTACCCACAATTTCCCTTTGTGTTTTTCGATAAAATCCTTGCAGATAATCAATCCAAGGCCTGTGCTAGTTTCCCCGTCAGTTCCCTTTCGGCTGGTATTGATATCCAATCGGAACAGACCATCAACCAAGGATTTGTCCATCCCGATTCCGGTATCTGAAACAGATATTTCCACCATATTATCTGCCGTTTTCCTGGCTGAAAGGGTTATCTTTCCTCCTTTTTTTGTAAATTTCAATCCATTCGAAACAAGGTTCCGAATGACCGATTGTAGCATATAAATGTCACCCAGTATCGATATCTCCTCCGTAGGGCTCCAGACGATTTCGATCCCCTTACTTGAGGCTAAATCCAGCAACATTGAAATACTGTCCTTTATAACGGGGCGAAGTTCCAACTCTTTTGGGGTGAAAGGAATCAGACCTTGTTGCAATCTTGTCCATTCAAGCAGGTTTTCCAGCAACCGGAAGAGGTTGGTAGCAGAGTTTCTCATGCTCTCAGCCATAGATTTGATCTCCGAGGTACTGAGTGAGGGTAGTTCTTCGACCATAATCTGTGTGAGACCTAAAAATCCATTGAAAGGACTTCGCAAATCATGGGAGATGATAGAAAAGAATTTATCTTTTTCGGTATTGAGTTTCTGAAGTTCCTCATTTTTACGTTTGATCTCTTCATCAGCATGTTTACGGTCGGTAATCTCACGACCAATACCCAGTAAACCGGTAATTTCTCCTTTTTTGTTGTGCATCGGAATTTTTGAGGAGAGGAGCCACCTTTTCGCTCCATTCTCGTCTATCATCAATTCTTCGCAGTTCAATACCGGCATACCAGTTTGGATCACCGATTGGTCGAGCGCTACGAAACTTTCAGCAAGTTCTTTCGGATAAAAATCAAAATCATTTTTTCCAAGGACTTCAGCCTCTGATTTAGCCCCCATGTACCGGATATCGGTTAAATTGGCGAGTGTCTTACGACAGGCAGTATCCATACAATAGATCGAATCGGGGATATTATCTATTACAGTACGAAGTAGAAATTTTTCATTTTGTAGCTCCAATGTTAATTCTGAAGCAATTTGCTGTGCTTTACTGCTGGTGTTAAACAGTGATTCAGACAACAAAAACAATAAAACACTGATCAGGATACCTCCAAAAAGGACAAATAATACATTACTTTGAAAAAAGGTAGATTTCTGGTTTGACTGAATAAAATGTAACAACCAAATCTTTCCGTTAAATGTAACCGGGAGGATGAGATTCCGATTGGAGGATTCATTCTTTTTTAATTGATCATCTACCTGGCTGTTAAATAATAATGATGAAACAGAAAGGCTGTCATCATAAATTTTCAAGTGAATTTCCTCCTTGGGTTTTGAATCTTTTTGTTGTAAAATGCCCTTCATCAGATCGTTCATCCGATAAGGGGAATATACCCAGCCAAGTATCGATGCACGGCGCTGTTCCAAGGTATTTACATTAACTCCATTCCGGTAAACAGGGACATACATTAACGCGCCTGTTTGGATATCCTCTTTTGGCTCCCCCACCAGGGTTACTTTCCCTGTGAGTACGGCGAGATTACTATCACGTGCCAGTTCCATCGCTTTTCTCCAGGTTGGTTCAGAATATCCATCAAAACCAAAAGCATTTTGGTTCAGACCCGAAAAAGGTTCAATATAAATGACTGGTGCATAGAGCGCTCTATTTCCGGATGGCTTTATTGTATAATTGGAAAACCCTTCCTTTCGTATGGATTGTATATGTTGTTCCAATTGATTACCGGGAATAATAACAGCATAACCAAGACCCTGAATCCCCGGAAGATTCTTATCTATTTCGGAGTGTTCATTAAATAATTTCCAATCTTCACGCGTTACAGAATCTGAAGCGGCAAACAAAGCTGAACCCGTTCTTAAAAGCTGGGCATTAGCATGAAGACGTGATGAAATTTTAGTTTTAATTTCATTGCACGAAGATGCAAATTCTATTTTTTCCTGAATCTCAACCTGACTTTGGGTATAACAGGTGGCAATTACAGTCAGAATCAAACCTGCTATTAAGATTGCCAGAGCTTTCCGGTTATTTCTGGATCTATTTTTGGTTAACAGCAACTGATCTTTTAAAAAGGCTGAATTCAACATTGATGATTAAAAATATTTTTTTATTAATAATAACAATTTATCCTCTTACTGAAAGGATTCGAGATGTAATTATTGCATCCGGCATTAATTAACTCAGCTTTGTTATTGGAAAGTGCATATGCTGTTTGTGCAATTACATCTGCTTTGGGGTTAAAATGTCTGATTTGTCTTACTTCTTCGGCACTGTTCGTTTCCGGCGTTTTTATATCCATGAGGACCAGATCGATATCACGGTTATTCCGGCATGCTTCAATCCCTGATCTTACACTTATAATGTCTTTGCAAAAATGATTGATCTCATTCTTGCTATTTAGAACAGGAGAAATGTTGGCATTCTCCCAATAAAACTGACCGTTTCTTAGTACTGAGCGTTCTTTCCTAAATATTTGTTCTCCTACATGGTTCAACTCGAGAAAAGTTCCCTTTGTTGAAAGTGTGAAAGATCCTGATGGTGCAAAATCAAAAAGTTCGGTATATTTTTCAACAGCGCTCTCTGCCTGCTCTTTTGCAAGTAGAAGCTCTGGATTTTGCATTTCCGGTTCCATCTGATGTACCCCCAATTCAAATGCAAGTTTTTTCAACTCTTCTTCAGATGCGTTGGCAGTATTACGATCTGTAGAATGAGGAGAAACAGGGATTTTACGAAAACGAATTGATGCAGAAGGTAACGACTTAAATCTAAGTGTCTTCTCTGCTTTTATACGAAGAATTGCTGAGATAGCCTGCTTTAAGTTTTTCATACTCATCAATTAGTTCATGTTCAATTTGGTCAACTCCTAAATGTAAAAGTACTTCTTTCTTTTACAATCCTCTGTTATTGAAATCAAAAGAACGTTCTCTATTTGATGACTATCTGATTTGTGCCCCCACTTCACGCTCGTAAACATTGATTAACCGGCTCATTGTTTTTTCTATTTGTTTGTCATTTAGTGTTTTTTCGTTGTCCTGCAGGATGAAGCTGAGGGCATATGATTTTTTCCCTTCCGGAAGATTTGCTCCCTGGTATACATCGAAAATATTCACACTGCGCAATATCTGCCTTTCTGCCTTGAAAGCTAATGCTTTAAGGGTACTAAACTGCACCTCCTTGTCAATAAGCAAAGCAAGATCTCTCCTTACTTCCGGATACTTCAGAAGAGGAGTATAACTTACTTTTTTGTTGCTTATTGCCTTTAAAATCAATGTCCAGTTAAGATCGCCATAGAAAACGTCTGTATTGATATTTCCATTCTTTAGAATCGTATTACTAATAAAACCTATTCTACCTAATGTTATATTATTCCTTCGGTATTCAAGTCCTTCCGAAAAGATATCGTTCGATATCGATTCGATAGAACAGCTATCAGGATTTATACCAAGTTTTGAGAGGATATTTTCGACATTGGCTTTCAAGGTGAAAAAGGTGGTGGGCTCCTCTTTCACTTTCCAGTTGTCAGACTCCTTATTGCCGGTGATCCAAATTCCGATGTGCTCATCCTCGCGGTAGTTCTTAACCGGATGATCAAAGGTTTTACTGCCGTCGAATTGATAGACATTTCCGAACTCATACAGACGAAGGTTGGAATTTCGGAAGTTCGTATTACGATTGATTGCTTCCAGTCCGCCGAAAAGTAGCGTCTGGCGCATTCCATTCAGGTCGGAACTCAACGGATTGAAAAGTTGCACGGTATTTTCCGGTTTGAAAGATTCAAGCCGGTCGTAATAAACCAATTTTGTCAGCGAATTGGACATGATTTCGTTAAATCCTCTTGCACTGAGTTGTTCAGAAATGAGGTTCTGCAACTTCATCTTATCAGGCTGAGGGGCATGTTGAATCGTCGATTTGGGTGACGGATTTGGTTCCACATTGTTGTAACCATAAATCCGAAGCAACTCCTCGATAATATCAACTTCCCTTTTTACATCCACCCGGTAGGGAGGAACAGCCAGGCTTAATCCTTCTGCGGACTCCTCCCTGATCTCAATTTCGAGTGAAATTAAAATGTGTTTTATCGTCTCCCTTGGAATCTCCTTGCCAATAAGACGGTTGATATTTGACCAGGTAACATCTACGGGGAAAAATTCCAGAATTGAGGGATCAGCAACAATATCGACAATATCCGAAGAAATTTTACCGCCAGCTATCTCCTTGATTAGCAATGCTGCACGTTTTAGTGCGTATATGGTTCCATTTGGATCGACTCCCCGCTCAAAGCGGAACGATGCATCTGTATTCAATCCATGGCGACGGGCAGTTTTACGGATATAAACCGGGTTGAAACAGGCGCTCTCCAAGAAAATCCGTGTTGTCTTCTCCTTCACCCCTGAATGTAACCCGCCGAAGACACCTCCGATACACATTGCATCTTCATCGTTACAAATCATCAGATCCTTGTCTGATAACTCCCTTTCAGTGCCGTCAAGGGTGATAAATTTTGTGCCGGTAGCCATTGTTTTTACAATTACCCGGTTCCCTTTTATCTCTGAAGCATCAAAAGCATGAAGTGGCTGGCCCGTTTCGTGCAGAACGTAATTGGTTACATCCACGATGTTATTGATCGGACTCTGACCTATCGCCTTAAGCCTGTTCTGCAACCATTCGGGTGATTCCTTTACGATAACATCCGAAATGGTTAAACCGCTATATCTTGGGCAAGCTTCGGGGTTTTCGATCGAAACTGGAATGGTAAGATTAAGATTGTCAATTTTAAATTGATCTATCGTTGGCCTGATATATTTAACAGACTCTTTTTGATTTAAAAACGCCGCAAGATCACGAGCCACACCAATATGTGATGCACTATCGATCCGGTTGGGGGTAAGATCGACTTCTAGGACAAAATCACTCTGAATATTGAAGAAATCGCTGGCAGGCGTTCCCGGAATTGCATCCTGGTTTAATACCATGATCCCACTGTGATCATATCCAACACCAATTTCATCTTCCGCACAAATCATTCCCATCGAAATTTCGCCCCTGATTTTTGATTTCTGAATGGTAAATTGTTCCCCGTCTTTGTAAAGAACAGTTCCAACTATGGCCACAATAACCTTTTGACCTGCGGCAACATTGGGTGCACCACAAACAATAGGCAGGTTTTCATCTCCACCAACATTAACAGTGGTCACACTCAAATGGTCAGAATTGGGGTGTCTTTGGCAAGTGATAACCTCGCCCACAAAAAGTCCTTTTAATCCACCTTTAATTGTTTCAACCTCTTCGATATTTCCTGTTTCCAGTCCGAGTCGCGTAAGGGTAGCTGCAACTTCGGCAGGAGAGAGTTCAAGATTAAGATAATCTTTCAGCCAGCTATAGGATATATTCATTATATTTGATAATAAAAATAATTGGCAAAGATATGCAATCTGCCATCAATGCCCAAATCTGAAAACAGATGTCTCGTTCTCTCACCGACTATTTTGCCCGTTTGTGAACCGATTTATGAGAAAGACAGATCGTTTTTACAATTTTTATCTTTTGGATTTAGATGATCAGGATATTACTGACTTATGATGCCTAATTGCCTAATTTGCTGATATTTTGCCCTGGAAAATAAATTTATTAATTTTTTTTATCACAATTTCCAGAAAACTATTTTTTTAATATATCGAATTATTATTTTACACCTCAGAAAATAGGGGAGATTTATGAATGATATTAAATCTTAATTTGTTGGTATACAATTTATTAATAAAAATCTTAATCGGAATATATGATGGTACAAAGTAATAAACCACGCATTGTTAAGGACTATGACAAGCTTCCGCTTGATGTTCAAGGGCAGATCAAGTTAAACTATCCCCATGGTTTTGCAGGAAATCTGATCACTTACATCAATGCGAAAGGGAAAGTCGTGTCTGCTTTGCCCTACGAAACGGAGGATTTTTATTATCTTGTTCGAATGACACTTGAAGAAGCAAATAACATCGTTGAAAATGATGATGATTTCAATGATGACGGAATTCTTCGGGATGATTTTGCCTTGCAGGAGTTCGAAGGACATGATGATGTTGATGAGGATGTCAACGATATTCCGGATGACCTGCCCGAAGATGATGATGACGATGATATTTAATTAAAGTTTGACCTTAATAAATAATGAAATGCCGGTTTTATACCGGCGTTTTGTTTTATTACTGACCCTCTTGGTTTAAATGCTGGTTGATGGTTGCGATGATTTCATCTTTCATTCCGGGGGTAAACCAGGTGATTTCCGGATCACGCCTAAACCAGGTTAATTGTTTACGTGCATATTTTCTTGAATTAGCTTTAATCTTCTCGCGAGCCTCGTCAAGGGTTATTGTACCATCTATGTGGTCGAATATCTCGCGATATCCAACCGTATTCAAAGAATTGAGATGCCGTAATGGATAAAGATTAATCACCTCTTCCTCAAGTCCTTCCTCAAACATTTTATCTACCCGCTGATTGATTCGGTTGTAAAGGACAGCGCGATCGCAATTAAGTCCGATCTTTAGGATTTTGAAGGGGCGTTTCCTGGAAGGATTGGTCCGAAACGATGAGAAAGGACGGCCGGTCATCAGACAAATCTCCAATGCATGTAGAATACGCTTTGGATTTTTCAGATCAACCACCTTGTAATAATCCGGATCAAGTTCCCTGAGTTCATTAAGTAAATTCGCAATCCCTTCCGTTTCCATCCGCTTCATAAGCGACTGACGCAGCTGTTGATCAACATTAGGCAGATCGTCCAGCCCTTTGCAAAGCGCATCAATATACAACATTGAACCACCTGTCATAATGACGATATCCCTTTGCCTGAACAACTGTTCAAGCCGTTCAAGTGCTTCTGTCTCAAATTTGCTGGCATTGTAATAATCATGAATAGAGTGCGATCGGATAAAGTGGTGGGGAATTGTTTTGAGTGTCTTTGTATCAGGAACAGCAGTGCCAATGTTCATTTCCCTGTAGATCTGTCTCGAATCGCACGAGATGATCTCAGTTTGAAAATAACTGGCGATATCAATACTGAGGTCCGTTTTTCCTACACCTGTCGGACCAAGTAGAATTATAAGCGTTTTGGGCATTATTTACATTACTTCGCCGATCTCACCATAGATCATATTTAGATCCTCCAACTCTCCAAAATCTGTAAAAACATTTTGAAGTTCCGAGTCCTGGTCAGCAAGCAAATCCGAATTGTATCGGTTTGATACACTTTGAGCAGGAGCAATTCCCCTGTTATAGGAAACGATTGGTGTGTTAAGATTATTGGCCATAACTATCTCATTTAACTCAATATACAACGATTTCTGGTTCGTGACATCAAAAACATAGATTATTTTGTCCTCTATCTGGCTAAGATGATCCCCAAGTTTTTCATTTTTCATCAGTAACGTAGGACCCTGTTTTGACGGGCTGTGCGGAAACATTGCAATTTCAACCCCTTTATCCCACTCCTCGTCAGCCAGAAAAAATGTGGCAAGCTCAGATGGATCGTAATTGCAAACGTCCTGAATTATTTCATGGAGTTCAAAAAAAGTATTCTTTGTATCTGCTTCGATGTGCAAGGCAAAATCTTCGACTCTATCTGAAATGATCCTAAATTTAAATACCATCTTATTTGACTTTGCTAAACAAACCTTACCGGAATTGGGGCTAAAGGTATATCCGGGTTGGGTCCATTGGATTAAAATAAGTATTAAAAAATGTTAACTTGAAAATATTTGACTATAAATGATTGTTTAATAGTCTGTTAGACCTAAATTGCCCGGTTTTTTAAGATCAGGCAATCAGAACTCTTCGCGAACTTATCTGTTTGATATTGATATATATATCTTCTAATGTTAAATCATTCTTCAAGTATATAATTTAACAGTTAAATATGATTAGTTAAACAGAGTCAACCACCCGACGTCAGATCTTTCGCATTTTATTTAAATATTGATCAGCAGTAGGATCAATTATAGCGTTAATAAATCTGCAAATTTCTGAACAATAGGATGTTTGGTTCGAAAAGTATAGAAAAAAAGCCGGATTTAAAACCCGGCTTTTAGAATATTGGATTAGAATATTATTGGTTTTCTTTTATGAAATTCAGACATGAGCCAGCTTTAAACCATTCGATCTGTGCTTCATTATAGGTGTGTTTTGCCCCAATAACTTCGGTCGATCCATCGGAATGGTGCAAGGTAACCTCCAGATTTTTACCGGGCTGAAATGATTCAAGTCCAATTATATCGATCGAATCGTCTTCCTGAATCCGGTTGTAATCTTCGGGATTTGCAAATGTGAGTGCAAGCATCCCCTGTTTTTTAAGATTTGTTTCATGAATTCGGGCAAACGAACGGGTAATCACCACTTTGACTCCGAGATGGCGCGGCTCCATAGCAGCATGTTCGCGTGAAGATCCTTCTCCGTAATTTTCATCACCTACGATAACCGAACCGAATCCCTCTTTTTTATACGCTCTTGCGGTTGTCGGTACAGCTCCATATTCACCGGTTATCTGATTTTTTACAGTGTTGGTTTTGCCGTTAAAGTCGTTTATTGCTCCAATCAGCAGGTTTTCCGAAATATTATCCAGATGACCACGGTAGGTGAGCCATGGCCCAGCCATTGAAATATGGTCAGTTGTACATTTCCCACGTGCTTTAATGAGCAATTTAAGATTGATCGGATCGTGTCCGTTCCATGGAGAAAACGGTTTTAACAATTGCAACCTGTCTGAATCCGGATTTACTAAAATTTCAATATCCTGATATTGGGTAGAGGGTGGGATGAGTCCCTGGTCTTCAACTTCAAATCCCCTTTTGGGAAGATGGTCACCGGTTGGTGGATCAAGTTTTACCATTTCTCCAGCCTCATTCTTCAGAAAATCGGTCTCCGGATTGAAATCGAGTGTTCCTGCAATTGCAAATGCGGTAACAATTTCGGGTGAGGCAACAAAACCATGGGTTTTAGGATTCCCGTCAGTCCGTTTGGCAAAATTTCTGTTGAAGGAGGTCATGATCGAATTCTCAGGAAGATTGGCTGCATTATGACGACTCCATTGGCCGATACAAGGTCCGCATGCGTTGGTCATAACTATGCCACCCATCTCTTCGAATGAATCGAGAAATCCATCACGGGCAACGGTATAACGGACGAGTTCAGACCCCGGTGAAATGGTAAATTCTGCTTTTACCTTCAGATTCTTAAGTCGTGCCTGGCGTGCAACAGAAGCAGCTCTGCTAATATCTTCATACGATGAGTTGGTACATGATCCGATTAAGCCTACTTTCATCTCCATTGGCCAACCTTTCTCTTTGGCAACAGTTTTAAACAGTGAGAGTGGTGTGGCTAAATCGGGGGTAAATGGTCCGTTGATCTGCGGTTCCAATTCCGAAAGGTTAATTTCGATGACCTGATCAAAGAATTTCGCTGGATTTGCATAAACTTCGTCGTCAGCTTTCAGATCAGAAGCGATATTCTTTGCCATATCGGCCACATCCGTGCGACCTGTCGCCCTGAGGTAATCACTCATGCTTTCGTCAAAGGCAAAAGTTGAGGTTGTGGCACCCACTTCAGCGCCCATATTGCAAATTGTTCCTTTGCCTGTACATGAGATACTGGCAGCTCCGGGACCAAAGTACTCAATAATGCATCCGGTACCACCCTTTACCGTCAGAATACCGGCAACTTTTAGAATTACATCTTTGGGCGAGCTCCATCCACTTAGCTTTCCGGTAAGATGAATCCCGATGAGTTTTGGAAATTTTAATTCCCAGGGAATTCCTGTCATCACGTCAACTGCATCAGCGCCTCCAACACCGATAGCAATCATTCCCAGACCACCGGCGTTTACGGTATGCGAATCGGTTCCAATCATCATGCCACCAGGAAATGCATAATTTTCGAGGACAACCTGATGGATAATCCCAGCTCCTGGTTTCCAGAAACCTATACCATATTTTTTTGAAACCGACGATAGGAAGCTGTAAACCTCTTTGTTCGTCTCTTCTGCTTTTTTAAGATCCTCTGCAGCACCTGTCTGTGCAAGAATAAGATGATCGCAATGCACTGTTGATGGTACCGATACGACGCTTTTGCCAGCTTGCATAAATTGAAGCAAGGCCATTTGCGCTGTAGCATCCTGCATTGCTACCCGATCAGGGTCAAAATTGACATAAGATACCCCTTTTTCGAAAGGGTGGTCAGGAAATTCACCCGAAAGGTGGGAATAAAGAATTTTTTCCGTTAAGGTAACAGGTCTGCCCAGTAGTGTACGTAATTTTTTAACTCGTTCAGGTATTTGTGAATACACTTTGCGAATCATATCCATGTCATAAGTCATACGTCTCTTTTTTAAGATGATAAATTAAATGCAATGTTAACGATTATTGATGAAAAAAAATGTGAGAATTTGGTACATTCAAGTTTTCAGGGATGAACCAAAATTTCCTTAACCTGATAACATTTTAATGGAAAGTTAGTTTAAATTAGCAGAAAAATTTATTCAGATCAATCCCAAATCACCATGATGTGGATCAAACCTTTGGTGTTCGAAAATATTAGAATTGCATTTCAGTCAATAACGGGAAATTTGATTCGTTCAATCCTTACAATTTTGATCATTGCAATAGGAATTACCGCACTTGTGGGAATCTTAACCGCGATTGATTCAATTAAAAATTCTATTACATCCGAGTTTACCCGATTAGGCGCAAATACCTTCAGTATTCAAAGCCGGAGCATGCACGTGCAGATCGGAAATAAGCGATACCGAACGAAAAATTACAGCTACATTAGCTACTTCCAGGCTCGTGAATTTCGCGAGCGGTATACTTTCCCTGCAGTCGTATCCATTACCGTCTTTGCTACTCAGACTGCTACTGTTAAATATGAATCCAAAAAGAGCAATCCGAATATTTCGGTGCGGGGAATCGATGAAAACTTTCTCCAAACAGCAGGGTATGAAGTTGAATCGGGCAGGGGACTCACTTTTCAGGAATCGTTTGAGGGAAATAATGTGGCACTTGTCGGGTCAGCGCTGATTACTAAGCTTTTCGCAAAGGAGGTAGATCCGTTGGGAAAATTTATTTCTGTTGGAAGTGGTAAATACCAAATTGTTGGTGTGTTGAAAAATAAAGGGAGCGGCTTTGGGAATAGTAGCGATCAGATCGTTCTCTTGCCTTTCACCAATGTGCGACAGTATTTTCCGCGACCGCAAATGAATTTCAGAATCAACGTGATGCCAAAATCACCCCAGCTAATAGATGCCGCAATTGGCGAGTCAGAGGCCGTATTCCGAAACATCAGAGGGCTAAATATTCTTGATGACTCCGATTTTGTGGTTGAGAAAAGTGATAATCTGGCCAATTTGTTGCTTGATAATATCAAATATGTTACCCTTGCGGCAACGATTATCGGATTTATTACACTTCTGGGAGCAGCGATCGGATTAATGAATATCCTGCTCGTTACTGTCGCTGAGCGAACACGCGAGATTGGTATCCATAAAGCAATGGGAGCAAACTCTCACTCTATTAAGCAACAATTTCTGTTCGAATCAATAGTGATAGGGCAATTGGGTGGATTACTTGGGATCTTTTTGGGGATTTTGGCAGGAAACGGTGTCTCTGCACTGATCGGCAGCTCATTTATTGTGCCGTGGCAATGGATGGTGATAGGGGTTATTTTGTGCCTTTTTGTGAGCCTTGCTGCAGGTGTCCTTCCCGCAGTTAAAGCATCCAAACTTGATCCGATCGAGGCGTTGAGGTACGAATAATTTGCCAAAAGGTACGCTAATCTTTTAACCTCTGAATTTGTATTATTCCCTTTTGGGTCTAAATTAAGTATTGTTTTCAATAAGATTTCATAAAGTTATTAATTCTAAATAGGGGTTTTAGGAAACGGCTTAATGGTTTTTCCTACTAGCTTTTTTTTTAGCTCGGTCACCTTTGTGCAAAACAATCAGAAAAGCAAAAAAGAATTGATCTCAAAACTCACTCAACAGATCAAGAAAGAATATGAGGCAGAATTTTCTAAATAGGCTGAGATCCTCAAAGACTTTATCAGGAATAATCCTGGCTCTTTTGCCATTCAGGGAATGTTTCAATGTTGGCAATTAAAATGAAATCCGCAGAAATTGAGGTACCAATGAGTCGTTTGGATCTTTTTGTACCTAAACCCCAACGGCAATCGAAATCGGGTTAAAGTTTATGGCTAATTTAAAAGAAAAGGCCTTACTATTCTTGGTGTTTCACTTGACATTAGTAAAAAGGAGTGGATTAATGCGATTGCCAAAGAGAAGCTTTCCCGGTCCCAGGTTTCGGATCTTTAATCCTGAAAAAGTAAGACTGCCAGATTGTATGTCGTACAATCCATCCTGGTAAATTTTCATCTTGACCAAAATGGAATAATTGTTGCCAGAAATTTAACCGCTGATCAGCTATTCAAAAAAGTTTAGGAATTGCTAACCAAGAATTGAGTGGCTTGATATTTAATTAGCTTAGAGCTTAAGATTAAACCCGATCTTGTAGGCAAAATTTTCGTGAACAGAGCTAAACTGGTAAGGCCCGTACCGGTAGTAGATCCCTGCGCACCACGAAAGATATCCCATTCTCAACAGGTTATTTATCTCAAATCCGGATTCAAAAAAACCTTTCCTGTAATCATGAAGATTTAATTGAGTAAGGTACTTATCGTTGAGTTGTCCGATCCCCATGTTTTGAGTGATAATAAACGAGGGCTTTTTTTTGAACTTTTCAGGGAACAGCCATGGAGTGAAATCGTGCCGGATGTGAATAGCCGTGAAATTTGCCGAGGCAAATTCGTTCAACCGCATGGTGGCAAACGAAAATGGCGCCAACAAAGTAAATGTTCCTGCAAAACTTCCGTAACCATTGAATAATTCCATGATCGGGGCGTTTTGTGACATTATACCTCCCCGAACCAAAATCGTGGTTTTCCCGATCCCTGCATCAGGGAGGTGAAATTTTCCCTTCAGCTCCAATCTTGTGTAACTATATTCACCATTAAACATTGTAAAGCCTTGAACTATTGTTATAAAATAATCCGCTCTGGGTGCTGTAACCTCGGTGAGGCGTCCATCCTCCATCAATAGTTTAATTCCGGGAGAATACCTTAGTTCTAAACCGGTGCGGGTTAAGGTTATTGGGTCAAAAGTATGGGTGGCTAAAAAGTAGGTGTTTTTCCTGGCCGTGTTTTCCGATTGGTCACCGAACAGGTAAAGATTTAACTCGTTGATTGGTCTGAATTCCAGTCCAGCCGTAAATTGTTTCTGCTGGAACATATTATCAATCAAGAGCAGACGATAGCTTTCCAGATTGAGTAATGTTGGTGTTTCAAGAAATTCGGGTCCTCCGAATTCCATATTCATGTCGGTGTAGCCCAGATGAATTCTGTAATCTGATTGCCCGGATGGGAAGAGGTCAAACCATTCACCATGTCGCAGTGAGGCATCTTTCAGTCCGTAACTGAAATAACCACCTATTGTAAAATAGCGGGAAATCAGGCGGTTGGTTTCGCCTCCCAATCCCAGTTTCACCCCTTCATAAAGATTATAGCCCACCAATCTGTTGTAATCGATATGGAAATATCCCATCGAAACCTTCCCTTCGGCTAACATTCTGATCATTTTCATTTGCTTCCTTTTATTGAAGGCAATAATCGTACTGTCGATCCTTAGTTTTGATCTGGGATCAGTTTGATTGAATGGGATATAGAGGTAATTGAGGTTGGCTCTGACCGACCGTTTTACAGAGTCTGTTGTTAGTGAATCAGGAAGGGAAATCGTTTGGTTTTGTATCCTCTGATATGGAACAGAATCCTGCAAAGCATTAGGTATAACGCATAAAAGTCCGGTGTTTGCAACAACCGGACTATGCATCAGAATAACAAATCCAATGACAATTAACTTAATTCTCATTTGATTACCAGAAGGTTATTTTGAGGTAATTTTCAGCAGGTTAACCTCCTCTTCAGTCAAAAAGCGCCATCTTCCGCGTGGAAGATCTTTCTTGGTCAATCCGCAGAAATAAACACGGTCGAGTTTTTCTACCTTATACCCGAGGTGTTCGAAGATCCGGCGTACAATCTTGTTTTTGCCGGAGTGAATTTCGATTCCTACCTGTTTTTTATCATCCTCACTCACATAACTTACAGAATCGGCGGCGACAAAACCGTCTTCAAGATTAACACCATCCACAATTTCCTGAAGGTGATTCTTTGAAACTTTCTGATCCAAATATGCATGATAGATTTTTTTGCGGTTGTATTTGGGATGGGTCAACCGTTTTGTCATATCGCCATCATTGGTGAAAAGTAATAGACCAGTCGTGCTTTTATCCAATCGGCCAACAGGATAAATTCTTTCAGGACAGGCATTTGCAATGAGTTCCATTACTGTCTTGTCAGCATGCGAGTCTTCAAGTGTAGTGACATAGCCCTTTGGTTTGTTCAATAAGACATAGACTTTTTTCTCCGCGGAGATGATTCTTCCATTGAAACTTACCGATTCGCCAGGCAAAACCTGATATCCCATTTCAGAAACTATTTTACCGTTGACAGTTACGCAGCCGGTTGCAATATAAGTATCAGCTTCACGTCGTGAGCAAAGTCCGGCGTTGGCGATGTAACGATTCAATCGCATTGAACCGGGTTCTTTTTTCGATTGAACTGATTTTGTAGGACGGTGAATTGAGTTAAACTCGTCGTTCAGGTTTTGTTTGCCAAATTTTCCCCGTAAAACCTTGCCAGTTTTATTGAGGTACTGGTCCGATTCCGCCCCTTCAAATTTTCGTTCGGGCCTCTTCTCAATTACATTTCTCCGGAAAATATCCGAGGTGCGCTCTTTTCCGAACCGACCGGTTCCTGAAGTGGTTGGTCTTGATCCGGAAGCAGTTTTAATCACCTTTGTTTTTCCTACTCTTTTTCCGGAGGTTAATTCCTTTGATTCTGTCCGACCAGAAAAGGGTCTTCTGCTCTGGTCGCCTGGGGTTGATTCCCCTTTTCTTATACGTGGTCTTGTTCCTGGTTCACGTTTTCCGACGGTACGCTTATCCGGGCGTTCCTGTCCTCTTTCTCTTCTGATGATCATTTCTTAATTCTCTGACTTATTATTATTTCGGGTGCAAATGTCGGAAAAAAAATGTAAAAAAGAACTAAAATTCTTCATTTACAGATTAATCCTTTGAATAATTAACCCAATTTAACAACTTTGCAGGTCAAAATTTAATGATGGAGAGAGAAATATGGCACTTATAAAATCAATTTCCGGAATTCGCGGTACAATCGGGGGTAAACCTGGCGAGGGTCTAAGTCCATTAGACATTGTAAAATTCACAGCAGCTTACCTAACCTGGGTTAAAGAGAGCAGAGGCGATGGCCAAAAGTTAAAAATAGTGGTAGGACGAGATGCCAGGATATCTGGTGAGATGGTCAACTCGCTGGTTACCGGAACTTTAATGGGGATGGGCACCGATGTAGTCAATATTGGGCTTGCCTCAACACCCACTACCGAACTCGCTGTTGTTGCTGAAAAAGCTGACGGAGGGATTATTTTAACAGCCAGTCACAATCCCAGCCAATGGAATGCCCTGAAATTGCTCAATGAAAAAGGGGAATTTCTAAATGACAAAGAGGGGAAAAAGGTACTTGAAATAGCCGAAAATGAACGTTTTGTGTTTGCTGAAGCAGACAATCTTGGTCACGAATCATTTTTTGATTATACCTCTTATCATATCCAGCACGTTCTTAACCTTGATCTTGTGGAGGTCGAAGTGATCAAAAAGGCGCAATTCCGCGTTGCGCTCGACGCCGTTAATTCTGTTGGAGGGATAGTCGTTCCTCAGTTGCTCAGAGCGCTTGGCGTTGCTGACGTTAGGGAGATCAACTGCGCTGCCAACGGACTCTTTTCCCATAATCCTGAACCTATCCCTGAAAATCTTGTTGCAACGTCGGAAATCGTTCGTAAGGAAAAGATCGATGTTTGTTTCGTCGTAGATCCAGATGTCGACCGGTTAGCCATCATCAATGAGGACGGAACGATGTTTAATGAAGAATATACCCTGGTCGCAGTGGCAGATTATGTCCTATCGAAAACCCCCGGAAATACCGTATCCAATCTATCGTCATCAATGGCACTTCGCGATGTTACTCAATTACATGGAGGAAGCTATACCCCATCTGCGGTAGGTGAGGTTAACGTGACCACCATGATGAAGGCGACTCATGCAGTTATTGGGGGGGAAGGGAATGGAGGTGTGATCTATCCGGCCAGCCATTACGGACGCGATTCCCTGGTGGGGATCGCCCTTTTCCTTACCCATTTGGCCAAGTCGGGATTGAAATGTTCAGAACTTCGGTCCACTTACCCGAACTATTCGATCTCAAAAAATAAAATTGAGCTCACCCCTGAGATCGATGTAGATGATATTCTGTTGAAAATCAAATCGAAGTACCCCAAAGAACAGGTCACGGATATCGATGGGGTTAGAATTGATTTTGACAGGGAATGGATTCATTTGCGAAAGTCCAATACCGAGCCTATCATCAGGATTTATTCCGAGAGTAAATCAGCAGAGCGTGCAAATGCACTGGCTGAAGAAATGATTAAAGCAATTGGCAAAATTGCCGGAAGGTAGTGTTCCTGATGCTATAAATTCGTTTTTGATTGATTATGCGATAAAATAAGTAGGTAAAGAAAAGATAATTAATATTTTGGTTCAAATTCTCCGTGGTATATTTAAGTGCTCTTTAAAAATGTTAAGTATTTGTTAAGTGTGATTAATTTGTTTTTAAATCATTACAAACTGCCTAAATTTGCAGGGATTTTTAAACAGCAATTATTTTTGTTAATCAGAAACATAATTCGATTTTTATGAAAGTTACAGTTGTAGGAGCAGGAAACGTAGGAGCAACATGTGCTGACACATTGGCATATCGTGAAGTGGTAAATGAGGTGATCTTATTGGATATCAAGGAAGGTATTGCAGAAGGCAAGGCGCTTGATATCTGGCAGAAAGCCCCAATTATTGGATATGATACCCATACCGTAGGTGTTACAAATGATTATTCACGAACTGCAGGATCTGATGTTGTGGTGATTACATCGGGACTACCCCGTAAGCCGGGAATGAGCCGCGATGATCTGATCCAGATCAATGCCGGTATTGTGAAATCTGTAACTGAAAATATTATAAAGTATTCGCCCGATGCAATAATTATTATTGTTTCCAATCCGTTGGATGTAATGACCTATCAGGCGCATCTTGCCTCCGGATTACCGCGTACCAGGGTAATGGGTATGGCAGGAATTCTCGATACCGCCCGTTACCGTTCATTCCTCTCCGAAGCTTTGAATATTTCTCAGAAGGAGATTCAGGGGATGCTTTTAGGTGGACATGGTGACACAATGGTCCCTCTGACCCGTTATACAACTGTAGGTGGAATTCCTATTACCGAGCTTCTTGATGCTGATAAATTGAATGCTATCGTTGAGCGTACCAAAGCCGGAGGCGGTGAGCTTGTTAAATTAATTGGAACCTCAGCATGGCATGCGCCGGGTGCTGCTGCAGCTCAGATGGTAGAAGCGATAGTTAAGGATCAGCGTCGTATCTTCCCGGTATGTATTCAATTACAGGGTGAATATGGCATCGATAATTGTTACCTGGGTGTCCCTGTCGTTTTGGGTAAGGATGGGATCGAGAGTATCGTTGAACTTAACCTCAATGAAGAGGAGATGGATATGATGAGAACCAGTGAAGGTCATGTGCGTGAAGTAATGAACGTTCTGGACCAGCTCAATAAGAAATAATTTAACTTCTTAGTTTGCACGAAAAGGGGGCTGGTCCCCCTTTTTTTGCTGATTAATCTTAAACAAATTTAATGAGGCAGGAAATTAGTTTTGAGATCATCGAGCTGGAGGAACAGACCTATCATCCATTAATAAATGCCTGTTTTATCGGGCTTGAAAACCATTTTTGGGTTATTGATACGGGTGCATCGAAAAGTGTTTTTGATGAATCCCTGAATGGCTATTTTATGGCTGGTGATGAAGATACTGTAATGGCAACAGGTTTGGGAAAAGAGGTGGTGGAGACCAATTCAGGAAAAATTACCGAATTAATTCTGGGTGGAATAAACTTTGGTGCGCTGAAAGTTGCTTTGGTCGACTTTAAACATATCAATGCTGAATATGCGAAATTTTCTGATAAGAAGATTGTAGGATTAATCGGATGTGATTTTCTCTGTGCCAGAAAGGCGATCGTTGATCTTGAAAAACAAATATTATCCCTGGTTATAGCGTGATTCACGCCACTTCATCTGCAACGGTCCTGCACCCCGCATGACCTTCCTCCGTTTGAAATTCTTCCTGGTAATCAATTGTTTTATCTTTTTTTTTTTATTATTGATTACTTCCTCCTGTGTCATTTAAAATTTAATTTTATTTTAACAAAAAAAAGTGCTGTTTTTATAAATAATATGATATATATTGCTTATATTTATTCCATAAAAGCACCTGGTCTCCCGAATCGTAATTTGTGTTAATTTTTTAAGGATTTGGAGATTATGGCAAAGGTCTTAGACTTGAAAACTGTGAAGGAATCTGAAGCACTTTCTTAGTAACAAGGGGTAAAAGGCTCAAAACGGAGAGTGTTTGTGATTTGTACTATCCGGACAATGCGATCGTTGATATCACACTGTTTGATCTGGTTTTATTAGTGAAAAAATTTTTAAATTTTTATCCTAATGGCAGCAAATAATGATATATTTTCGAAAGAATGGTGCGAATTGATTTTTGAATCATCGCCAAATCGTGAATATGGGGCCTATGAATTAAGGAGTAATTCTCAGAAACGGCAATTCAAAGCCCTGGTTTTAGCCTCTGTTTTCTTTATTGTGGCAGTTGTGGCACCCGTTTTAATCAAGCAGATGATACCTGAGAAGGTTGAAAAAGAGTTATCTGTGAGAACTTTGACAAATATTCAACTGGAAAAGCCCAAAGATGTATCCTTCATTAAGGAAGTTCCACCACCACCACCGATGCGTAATACCATAAAATTCACAGCTCCCGTAATCAAACCTGATGATATGGTGCCCGAGGAAGAGCAACCCATTATGCAAAAGGAGGCTGTTGAGTCAAAAGAGGCGATCAGTAATGTTACATTCGACAAAGGTACCGATGACATTTCAGCTCCGGTGGCCACTGCTGAGAAAAAGGTTGAGATTACCGAAGAGCCGGATAAGCCATTTATTATTGTTGAACAGATGCCACAATTTCCTGGTGGCGAAAGGGAAATGATGAAATTTATTAAAAGTAACCTTAAATATCCGGCTACGGCCGTAGAAAATGGGATCTCTGGTACGGTCACTGTTAACTTTGTTGTTGGCAGGGATGGGAGAATTACGAACATTAAAGTAATCCGGGGGATTGGAGCCGGCTGCGATGAGGAAGCTGTCAGGATTTTGGAGAAAATGCCAGCCTGGAGTCCCGGAAAGCAGGGAGGGATTGCTGTTCCTGTAAGTTACACTGTTCCATTCAAATTTATTTTGCAATAAATACCCTGATATATTGATGATTGTCGTTAAATTTAAATGTTAAAATATGTTAATATTTAAGTTTTAGGCCATTTTTATTTTGCCCCACCGATGTGAATTGAATTGGATTATTAATTTTGTCCACGATTTAGAATTAAAGGTCTCTTTTTGAACTTTCGTTGATTTTGGTAATCGAACATGTTTTTTTGTTGTATATTTGAACCAGTCGTAGGTTCGTTTATTCAATTGAACAGTTTGATTAATTGTTGTTTGTTTATTATTTAGTAATCTTTTATAGTTTTCTCAAATATTTCTTAAACTTTCATTTAAACACTAGTAATTTTAGAGTATGAAATCACAAAATGGTTTTTTAAAGATTCAAAGCGTTTTTTCTGCATTGGTAATTCCCGTTTCGTTAGTTATTGCTATCGCTGTATTTAATTTGATTATGGGTGCCAACAGCCATTTTCAAGGGAATAATAATGCGAATGCACCTATCCCGGGTGATTTCCTTGGAGTAATTTATAAGGGTGGATTTATTGTTCCAATCATTATGACATTGCTGTTGACTGTAATTGTCTTTGCGATCGAGCGTTTTTTCACAATTAGCAAGGCTGGAGGAAAAGGATCTGCCAGTAAATTTGTTGAGACGATCAAAGCATCACTTTCAAAGAATGACATCAATGGCGCTATGGCAGAATGTGATCGTTTTCAGGGATCAATTGCAAGCGTTTCCAAAGCTGCACTTCTGAAATATCAGATGCTTGAAAAAGACACCACGATGACCAAGGAACAGAAATTGCTTGATATTCAAAAAAATATCGAAGAGGCAACATCTTTGGAACTTCCAAGTCTTGAGCAGAATCTTCCAATTCTTGCTACAATTTCTTCACTTGGTACCATGATGGGTCTTTTGGGAACGGTACTTGGGATGATCCGCTCATTTGCTGCTATGGCAAACGCCGGAGCTCCTGACACGGTTGCATTATCAACAGGTATCTCTGAAGCACTTATTAATACTGCCTTTGGAATTGGAACAGGTGCCCTTGCAATGATTTCCTATAATTTTTTCACCACAAAAATTGATAAGCTGACCTATTCAATCGATGAAACTGGTTATAGCATCGTTCAAACATTTGCTGCAAAGCACTAAAATTTATAGTCTAAAAATATATTAGTACTATGCCAAAAGTTAAAATAAAAAGGAAAAGTACGGCCGTTGACATGACCGCTATGTGTGATGTTGCGTTCCTGTTGTTGACCTTCTTTATGCTCACTTCCAACTTTATTCAAAAAGAGCCGGTGGCAGTTAATACCCCCTCCTCAATTTCAGAGATTAAGATACCTGACCGGAATATCATTTCTATTCTGGTCGATGCAAAAGGTAAAGTATTCTTTGGCGCTGACGGACAGGAAAACAGGGTTCAAATGCTCACCAAGATGGGTGCTACTTATAATATCACCTTTACTGCAGCTGAATTAAAGGAGTTTAGTTTGGTCAATAAATTTGGTGTCCCCATCAATTTAATGAAGTCTTATCTGGCTTTGAAAAGTGATGAACGGGATTTACCCCAGAATTCAATTGGAATACCCTGCGATTCGCTGGATAACCAGTTTAAAAATTGGGTGAGTGTAGCTAGGAGCATTAACAAGGATTACCGTATTGCGATAAAAGCGGATCAGGTAACAACCTATCCGGTCATTAAGAAGTTAATGGGTAGCCTGCAGGACATCAACGAGAACAGGTATAACCTGCTCACGAGTCTTAAAAGTGTAGCTGATTATGAATAATTATAAATTTTAAAATTCATGTCTGAAGTAGCTGCGGAAACGCAAGTAAAACAAAAAGGCAAGACCAAAAAGATGTCAACAAGGGTGGACTTTACACCAATGGTTGACCTCGGGTTTTTGCTCATAACATTTTTCATGTTGGCCACATCAATGAGTAAACCTCAGACCATGGAAATAGCCATGCCTTCCAAAGAGAAGGTTACAGAGGAGGATCAGACAAAGATCAAAGCCTCCAGAGCGGTAACTATTCTTCTTGGGAAAGACAATAAGGTTTTTTACTATGAAGGGACACGTGAAAATGATATTGACCCGGTTCTCAATCAAACCGATTTCTCTCCTAAAGGGATGCGCCAGTTTCTGATCAAGAAGAATTATGACATTATGGTCAAAGTTCGTGATCTGAAACTCAAGAAGGATGCAAAAAAGCTCTCTGAAGAGGATTTTGAAAAACAGAAAACCGAGATCATCAGCGATAAGAAAGCCCCGATTATTCTGATCAAGGGGACTGTGGATAGTTCGTATAAAAACCTTATTGATGCGCTGGATGAGATGGCTATTTGTAATATCGGTCGTTATGCGATCGTGGATATTACCCCTTTTGATCTGGAATTGTTAGCAAAAAAATTATGAGACAAATCTAATGGCAGCAAATAATGATATTTTTTCGAGTGAATGGTGCGATCTGGTTTTTGAAGCTAAAAATCATGAGTATGGAGCTTATGAATTAAGGAAAAATTCTTCACGAAGACACTTCAGAGCGTTAATCATTGCCAGCGTAGTTTTCGTTCTGGCAGTCTCTGCACCCTCCTTAATCAATCAGCTCTTACCAAAGCGGGTGGACAAGGATGTCAGCGTCAGAACACTTTCGGATATTAAGTTGGATCAACCAAAGGAGAACATCCTGAAAGAGATTCCACCACCACCACCACCTTTACGAAATACCATCAAGTTTACCCCTCCGGTAATTAAACCTGATGAAATGGTACAGGAGGAGGAGCAACCTAAGTTACAAAAAGAGGTAGTTGAAGCAAAGGCAGCAATCAGTAATGTCGCTTTTGATAAAGGTACCGATGATGTGGCTGCTCCGGTGGCTACAGAAAAAAACCAGATCACTGAAGAACCTGATCAACCTTTCGTAATCGTTGAACAGATGCCTCAGTTCCCTGGTGGTGAAAAAGAGATGATGAAGTTTATCAAAAATAACCTTCGCTACCCATCCCTTGCCGCTGAAAATGGTATTTCCGGTACGGTAATTGTAAATTTTGTCGTCGACAGAGATGGTCACATCACCCGGATAAAAGTGGTTCGCGGTATTGGTGGAGGTTGTGATGAAGAGGCTGTACGAGTATTGGGTAAAATGCCCGTATGGAGCCCTGGTAAACAAGGAGGAAAGGCTGTATTGGTAAGTTATACCGTTCCTTTTAAATTTATCTTGCAATAGCATTGAAATCAAATGACAGGAAGAAATCTATTCTTTATTTCTTTTAAGATTTTAATGTCGTGTGTCTATTTAGTACTGGGAGTAGCAATATTGTCTTCGGATATATTACTGCTCCCAGTAAATAGTTTTGTAAGAACTTGTTTTGGCATACTTTTAGTAGTATATGGTTCGTTCAGAATTTATACATTGGTAAAAAATTCAAAAAGCGATGAAGCGAATTAAGTTCATATTGTTTTTGATGATCCCCCTTCTGTTCGGAAGTTGCCGGTTCTTTAAAGGTGACCCTTACCGCAATACACCAACCACGGGGATTACGACAATATGCACCGATGAGACCTTTCGACCTATCATCGAATCTGAAATTGAAGTTTTTTCTGCAGTTTATGGATATACCCTTTTTAAATCCAATTATCTCCCCGAGAGTGAAGCCTTTAACGAACTTTTAAATGGCAAGGTCGAGTTAATTATCGCTTCCAGACCCCTAACCAAAGATGAGACCTCCATTCTAAATCAAAAGAAAATATTTCCACGGCAAACAAAAATTGCCACCGATGCCATTGCCTTGGTTGTATCACCTCAGAGCAAAGATACCCTGATCACGCTAAATCAGATCAAAGATCTTTTGACCGGGGAAATTGATCGTTGGGATCAGATTAATCCAGGTTCAAAAACCGGAAAGATAAAGGTGGTATTTGATAATGAGAAATCGGGCATCATCAAATTTTTAGTCGACACCCTCTGCGGAGGAAAATTTGTAACCAATAATGTCTTTGCACTCGAATATAACCGCGACGTGATTGAATATACAAGTACCCATCCCGGGGTTCTTGGTTTTATTGGTGGCAGCTGGATTAGTAACAGCAGCGATTCGTTACACCTCTCTTTTCATAAAAAAATCAAAGTGATGTCAGTGAGTGAAAGTTCACATCCTGACTCAGGAAATAGTTATAAACCTTATCAAGCCTATCTTGTCGATCGTGTTTATCCGCTTACAAGAGATATTTATATGATTAATGCAGAACCTCGCAACGGTTTGGCCACAGGGTTCTCAGCCTATTTGGCAAGCGACAAAGGACAAAGAATTATTCTTAAATCAGGTGTTTTGCCTGCGATCGCCCCGACCAGGGTGATCAATATCCGAAATGATTTTTAGCCTTTAATCAAAATTGAAAATATATAATACACAATATAATATACGTATGAAACGCAGTTTACTCTTCATCTTCGGACTTCTTTTCTTTGTTTCTGCCGGGTTTTCCCAGCTGATCACCAATCAGGGCTTGTCATTTATTGATGATCTTCAATTTCATAAGGCGCGTAGCTTCTTTTTGAATCAGTTAAAAACATCGCCTAATGATGTCAGAACTAACTGTTCACTGGGAGATACCTATTTGTATCTCCAAATGCCTGATAGCGCTAAAATAATGTACCAAAAAGCGATGTCGGCTGATCCCAAATCACCATTCCCGCTGATTGGCATGGGAAAGGTAGCCTTGATGAATGGGGATAAAACAGCTCAGCTCGATTTTTTTGAAAGAGCAAGAAAACTCGATAAAAAGAATGCTGAAGTTTTTTATGAAATTGCCCAGGGATGTTTTGCCCTTGCCAAAAAGGACACTGCAACCGGATTCCGGTTTTTAACCCAGGGTATAGAACTTAACTCAAAATTTGCCCGTTTTCATATCGCATATGGTGATTATGAAAGATTAGGACACCGATATGGCGCTGCCACAAATGCTTACGAAAGGGCTATATTTTTTGATGCCAATTCTGCACTTGCCTACCGGAAACTGGGTGAACTCCATACGCTGGCCCGTGCCAACCGCGACGCATTAAATGCATTGGCAAAAAGTATTGAATTGAACAGCGATCAGATTTTGGTTTATAAGAGTTTAGGCGATCTTTACTACTCTCTTGGACGTTTTGCCGAGGCTGAAAAGAATTACCTCATTTATCTGGATAGGGCAGAAGTTACCCAGGATGACAAAGAACGTTATGCCATCATCCTTTTCTTCAATAAAAAATACGATGAAGCGGCTAAACTGTTGGATGATGTTAGGAAACAAAATTCTGATGAGTCTGTTTTATTGCGAATCCGTGGATATATCGCCTACGAAACAAAAGATTATGCCAACGGCGTTGAGTTTATGGCTAAATTCTTTAAACTGCACGATCCCGAAAAAAATATCGCCTCCGACTTCCTTTACTATGGTCGATTATTACAAAAGACCGGTAAAGACACCCTGGCAATTGAAAATTACATCAAGGCGTTGGCTGCCGATTCGACCAAAACCGAAATTTATGACGACCTTGCCAAACTCTATGCAAGCAATAAGATGCATGAGCAGGCTGCTGCAACCTATAAAAAAATGATTTCAAATGGCGCTGATAAGGTGAATACCTGGTTTCTAATCGGTAAAGAGTACTATTTCCAGTCGGAAGTTTATAAGAACAAGTACGATACAGCGATGTTACGCCAGAAGACCAATAATATTCCATTCACCGACAGTACAGCCGTTTACAACCAGCGCCGTTTATATATTCAAAAAGCCGATAGTGCTTTTGCAAAGGTTACTGAGCTGAGTCCTCAGTATGCCGGAGGATTTATGTGGAGGGGACGTATGAATTCTACCCTTGATCCTGACGCCGAAACTCCTGTAGCAAAGGAGATTTACGAAAAAGCACTCGCCATTTTTGAGGCTGGTGATCAGACAAAAAATCAACGATCAGTGATCGAGTGTTATAAATATCTGGGTTCCTATTACTTTCTGATCAGTGAGAGAGTCTTAAAAACAGACAAAAAGCAATCCGATGTTCTTAAACAGACCTCCATTGAGTATTGGAAGAAGATTCTTGCAATAGATCCTAATGATGCCCAGGCTTTAGAAGTATTTAAGATGCTGAAGATTCCTGTTCCAACAACAAAATAAGTAGATTGAATAAAATATTTAATTTAGTACATTATATCATTCCTATTACCTAATTGGGCAAAGAACAGTAAAACGCAAATATCCATTTAATGGTGGAATAAACGCGAAGTTCGATAAGTGTAGAGAGGGCTGATTTTCGATTGAAAGTCAGCCCTCTCTATTTTTTAATTTGTGATTACTGATTTTTAGGGCGTTTCGTTGGTTAGTAGGCCATTCATCCAAAATCGCCCGGATCACACAGCAGTATAAAATCAAAAAGGGCAAATACCTTTTGAAGATATTTACCCTTTTTTTGCGTGGTGCCACCTGGAATTGAACCAGGGACACACGGATTTTCAGTCCGTTGCTCTACCGACTGAGCTATGGCACCTTGTTTTCTAACGCGTGGCAAAACTAATCAAATTTTAATTCTCACCAAACACAGAATGAAAAAAAAAGAGATAAAGATTGATTTTATGTATTTCGCTCTTCATGAATCAGGTGCCTAAACTGCAGATCTTATTGAATATTAATCTTCTGCATCTGACAACCAGCTGCCGACAAACAAACTTCATTTTTTATAGATATTATTCTCTGCGGTGTCATTGATTGTTTCACAGCGTTACACGGTCAAGATACCGCAGTTCATAGAGAAAAATTGATGTCTTTCGCCACCTTCAAACGAGTTGAAGGACCAATTACGGATCGAAACACTCCTCCTGACCATCACCTCCCCACCTAAGGAGAGGATTAAAAGGCTGGTGTTGCTAAGTGTGCCGGAGATTCAGAGGGGTCCGGGATTCGAAATAAGAATTTCAATCCATTGTACCTTTCCTATTATTTAGAGATAGTCGCCAGTCCCTGGTTGCCATTCGCCAGCAACAATTCCCTTTATTCTCCCGAACTAAAGTTTTTCAGTTTCAAAGATTATCGAAGCGCTATTTTCAATACTTTTGCAACTTGTTCAAAATTAATTAATGGAATATTTTTCTGCTCTCTTACCCAACGGCATCCGACTGGTACATCAGTATGTCGATTCACCTGTCGCACATTGTGGCGTTATCCTGAATACTGGCTCCCGCGACGAAGCTTTACAGGAACAAGGGATGGCACATTTTATCGAACACACCATTTTCAAAGGTACCACTAAGCGGAAGTCGTTTCATATTCTGAGTCGGCTTGAAGATGTGGGAGGTGAAATGAATGCCTATACCACAAAAGAAGAGACGGCCATTCACGCCTCTTTCCTTTCTGAATATTATGAAAGAACCATTGAGCTCTTTAGCGATATCCTCATTAATAGTACCTTTCCTGATCAGGAGCTCAAACGGGAAAAAGATGTGATCATCGACGAAATTAACTCCTATAACGACTCTCCTTCGGAGTTGATCTTTGATGAGTTTGAGGAGTTGATCTTTGAAGGGCATCCCATCGGACGAAATATATTGGGAACTCCTGAAAATGTGAAGAATTTTACCCGTGAAGATATTCTCCGGTTTATGGCCAGAAATTACAACACCGATCAGATGGTGATCTGCTCGGTAGGTAATATAACGGGAAAAAAGTTTTTACATCTTACCGAACGTTATTTTAGCCATTTCATCGAGAACCAACGCAATTTTTTACGTCAAAAATTTGTAGGTAATTCGCCCAAATCGAAGTCTGTCGAAAAAGAGACCTTTCAATCCCATTGTGTGATCGGAGGTCTTGCTTACGATGTGTTCCATCCTGATCGCATCGGACTGGTTTTGCTGAACAGTGTTTTGGGAGGACAGTCGGGCAATTCGAGGCTTAATCTGGCGCTACGCGAAAGAAACGGGATTGCCTATAATCTGGAGTCCTCCTACACCTCGTATTCTGATACCGGTACCTTAACGATTTATTTCGGAACCGATAAGGAAAATCTTGATAAGGCCATCTCGCTGATCAAACGGGAAATTGTGATCCTCCAGAATAAGTTGCTTGGTGATATTCAGATCAGCAAGGCTAAGAAACAGCTCGTCGGTCAATTGGCAATGTCGCAGGAGAACCACGAAGATCTCATGCTGACTCTTGGTAAGAGTTTCTTGACCTATAATAAAATGGAGGGGTTGGATCTCGTTTATAAAAAGATCAATGCTGTAACGCCTGCTCAGGTGCGAAATATCGCCAATGAGATTCTTGACTTTGAGAAATTATCGATGCTCATTTACAGATAATGGAAATTCATCAACTTTTGGAGCAGTACCTTTTGTCGCATATCGAAGATGAAAGCCCCCTTATGGCCCGAATCTACCGTGAGACACAACTCCGGATGGTGAATGGCCGTATGTGTTCCGACCGATTGCAGGGATCGCTCCTTACCCTGCTCAGTAAACTTGCTCGCCCGCACCGTATTTTAGAGATTGGAACCTACACGGGCTATTCTGCATTATGTCTGGTTGAGGGGTTAGCCAATAGCGGGTTATTGCATACCATCGAGATCAACGATGAGTTGGAGGAACTGGCCACCACCTTTTTTGAGGAATCGGGTAAAAGAGATCGCATTATTCAGCACATTGGCGATGCAACAGAAATAATCCCGCTCCTTGAAGATCAATTCGAACTCGTTTTTATCGATGCCGACAAACGTCAATATTTAACACATTACAACCTTGTATTTCCCAAAGTCGTTATGGGAGGGATTATCATCGCAGACAATACCTTATGGGCCGGTAAAGTGGTTAAGAAAGTTGCGGCTGCCGATGATCAAACCATAGAAATCATGAAGTTTAACGATTTTGTCAAGAGTGATCCCCGTGTTGAAACCTATATGATTCCGGTCCGCGATGGGATGACCGTGCTTCGTAAGATTTCGGAATAAAACGGTATTCCCGGATAAAAATCCATTGGAGGAATCCCCATCCTAAAACTACGCTTTTTACCTTTCAGGCACCTAACGTCACAACTGTTCAATTCAGATGAGCTCTCTGCCTTTGATGCGTTAGAGTCCAAAGCTAAGAAAAGTAGCTTGACTTGTGTATTAGGAATAGTTGGAAGGGGGGAAACCAACTTTCTAATCCGTGTGGTGCGGTGAGGAATCTCCTTATTTTTATGGCCAATGGAATGCTGTCATTTGCAGGATAGCGATGAATCTTTGATATTCCAGGTCAGTAATACATTCCAATAAAAAAATATCTTTTTAACCGCTCATTTCTAATATTCATTGTTCAAAATTTTGTATCTTTCAATAAGCTAATTTCATAAGGCCATGAAAGAGGAATTTCTCCATTTTATTTGGGAAAACAGGTTGTTCGAGGACAATTCTCTTTTAACCGATGAAGGTGAATCGGTGCAAATTGTCCATCCCGGAAGACATAACACCCACGCAGGACCCGATTTTTTTGACGCCAGAATTCGGATTGGGGAGACACTCTGGGCCGGAAATATTGAGATCCATCAGAAAGCATCCGACTGGAACCGTCACGGACATCAAAACGATCCTGCCTACAGGAATACCATCCTGCATGTTGTGGCCCAGTCAGATCAGCAGGTGAGCAATGATTTAGGTTCAAAGGTGCCCGTACTCGAAATGAAATGGCCCATTTGGATTGAAAATAATTACGAAAAGCTCATCAGAAGTCACGACTGGATCGGATGTGCAACCTTGTTATACCGGGTTGACCCTTTTAGAATTAAGTTCTTTCTTAACGGGATTGTTATTGAGCGTTTAAAGCAAAAAATCGATGTGATTGATCAACTCCTGTCAGAGACGAATGATGATTGGAGTGAGACGTTTTATTGCATGCTCGCCCGAAGTTTTGGGTTGAGAGAGAATGTACTCCCTTTCGAGATGGTCGCCCGTTCGTTACCGCAGTCGGTCCTTGCACGGCACCACGATTCATTGTTTCAGATCGAAGCATTGCTATTCGGACAGGCTGGATTACTGGGTGATGAGCTTTTTGGCGATGAATACTATCTTGAACTACGAAAAGAGTACTGCTTTTTGGCGATGAAATATGGTTTGAAACCGATTGCAGGCCATTTGTGGAAGTTTATGCGAATGCACCCGGCGAATTTTCCAACCCTCCGGCTGGCAC
This sequence comes from Prolixibacteraceae bacterium, assembly GCA_963675995.2. GTDB lineage: Bacteria > Bacteroidota > Bacteroidia > Bacteroidales > Prolixibacteraceae > JAAFHB01. The sequence goes on from CAXXIY010000002.1 coordinate 764,837, forward strand.
AATTTGCAGCGTTAATTCACCGTTCACGCGGACTTTTTTCTGCAGTGATGGAAGCCACGGATACCGAAGCACTTAAACGACTTTTTTTACTCACCGCCTCGCCATACTGGGATGATCACTACAGCTTTAACAAGCGGTCGGTAAGCATGAAAAAAGTGTTTGGAGAGCAGATTTTCAGACTGGTGGTAATAAATGTTGTTGTTCCTTTCTATTTTCTGTATGGTGATAACCAAAATAAACTAATTTTGAAAGACAGAGCGCTGGAGATATTGGAACAGCTGCCTGCCGAAGAGAATAGTTTAATTAAACGGTGGGCCAAAGCCGGAATCGTGGCTGAAAACGCCCTTGAATCGCAGGCTTTGCTTCAATTGCAGCGTAACTATTGTGAGCAGAGGAGATGCCTCGAATGCACCATCGGACATAAAATAATTGTACATGAACCTGTTTGAAAAACAAACATCCAGAACCTTTAGAATTGCTATTGTATTGGTATTCTTCTTGTTTGTAACCGGATTGATGGGGTTTCACTTTATTGAAGGATACGGGTTTGTCGATTCGTTATACATGACTGTCCTCTCCGTTTCAACAGTAGGTTTTGAGGTAGTACGACCGCTTTCGCCCCAGGGGAAGTTATTCGTTTCATTTTTAATTATCTTTAGTCTTGGAAGTTTTACCTTTGTCGGGTCAAGCGTTGTCCGGTTTTTTCTCGATGGTGAATTTATAAAAAAACTAAAAACAAGCAGGGTGAGCAAAAGGATTGAAAAACTGACCGACCATGTGATCATATGTGGTTATGGGAGAAACGGTGAGCAAGCTGCGTTGGAATTGACCGATCATAACCATCCGTTTGTGATCATCGAGCGGAGAGAAAATGTAATATCACGGATACAGGAAGATCCCAATCTTCTGTTTATCCAGGGTGATGCCACCAACGAAGAGGTGTTGCGCACTGCCGGAATTGACCGGGCCAGGGCTTTGATCGCTACAACACCCAACGATGCCGACAATATGTTTGTGGTAATGACCGCCCGAAGTATGAATGCCAATCTGACCATCGTAAGCCGTGCTTCCGAGATTGGGTCAGACTCCAAATTAAAAAGGGCCGGAGCGACCAATGTGATTATGCCCGAGCGGATGGGGGGACAGCGTATGGCCCGGCTGGTGACCCAACCCGATGTGGTGGAGTTTATGGAATATATTATGCTGCAACGAAACCGCGACATCAGTATTCACGAAGTGCACTGCAGTATTATGGCTTCCATTTATCGTGGAAAATCAATTGGGGAGCTTAGTCTGGGCAAGGTAACCGGGACCACGATTATCGGATTAAAAAACGGGGAGGGTAAATATGTTTTTAATCCCGGAAGCGATTATGTTCTGAGTAATCTGGACCAGCTGTTTGTTTTAGGTTCTCCCGAACAGGTAAGGAATCTGGATAACTTTCTCAAGGATAAGATGTAGATGATTCAGCAACCAATAAAATTTCTTTTTCTTTTTGTACATTTTAACAACGATTACCTATCCGGGTTTAAACCCCGCATCTTAAACGCTTCTGATCTGGTTGAACCTCAATCGGAGACACAGGAGTTGAAAATCATTACGCTCAGATTCCATTCCACACTCGATGGTCTTATTGATCCGCTTAACCGGTTGACAGGTTATATTAACCCTGCAAAGCTGGAGCAAACTATTTCGTTATCCGATTTTGGTATTAAGTACCTGAGGAAATCGATCGTTTCGGGTGATGCCGAAGGGGTGATACAGGCGCTTCATACCCTTAACGGGAATATCATCAAGTATAAGGATCTACTCAAAGCGCAGGGAATGCCTGATGATCTGGTTGCCCGGTTTGCGAACGCAGCTTCAGCTGTTGCGGAAGATAAGCAAAAGCAATTCTCGATCATTAGTAACCGTAAGCACATCGTTCAGAGCAACCTCGATTCGTTGAACGAATTATATGGTCAATTGAGCGAGATTCTTAAAGTTGGGAAAATCCTTTACAAAACTGCCGATCCGCTGAAACCAAAGGAGTACACTTTTGCGGAATAAGGTGACGTGACATAGTTTAGACGTGACGTGACGTAGGTTAGACATAACGTCGCATAGGTTAGACGTGACGTGATGTAGGTTAGACGTGACGTGACGTAAGTTAAGCATAACGTCGCTTAGGTAAGCCCTTCGAAAGCATAGGTTAGACGTTCCAAAGTGTAGGAAAGCTCTTCGAAAGCCTAGGTTAGGCATTCCAAAGTGCAGGTAGGCTCTTCGAAAGCATAGGTTAGGCGTTACAAAGCATGGGTTAGCTCTTCGAAAGCTTAGGTTAGACGTTCCAAAGTGACCTTCCCAAAAATAGCTTGACCTTCCCTAAAATAGCATGACAGGATTGATATGTAGAAGTTTAGACTTCGTCTGACAGTAGTGACCTTCCCTAAAATAGCTTGACAGGATTGATACTAATTTGTAGAATAGTGGACAAACATAGAATTAATTCCTGATTTGTTCTTTAATGGGGAGTGTAATCTGAACTCTGTCTGATTGTTTTTGTTTTGGCTGGTCAAATCTACAAATTTTCTCTTTCCTCAATCCTTAAATGCTTTTCAGGTAGATTCTGGGTTTTGTCAAGGGCGGCTGAGGCACGAAGCCGTTTATATACCCTTGACAGAAGACAGAATCTGTCTACTTTTGCGTTTCAGGTTGATAAAAGAGATTGCAGACGATAGCTAATCACTTACAATTCTGTTCTCATTCTGTCTCCAAATTTAATGGATAATTGCTGAACTGTCAAACCCCAGTTTGGAACAGGCTGTGTCCATTTTTTGGAGATATTTTCAACGGTAAGGTAAATCAACTTCAAAAGTGCCATATCATTAGGGAATGCCCCCTTTGTTTTGGTCACTTTTCGAACCTGACGATGGAAGCCTTCTACGGCATTTGTGGTATAAATAATCTTTCTGACATACTCATCGTATTGAAAATAAGTCGATAACTTATCCCAGTTATTATTCCAGGATTTGATCACTATCGGATATTTTTTTCCCCAGATCTCTTCGAGCCTTATTAATCCGTCCTCTGCCTGAGCTTTATTTGGTGCTTGATAAACGATTTTGAGGTCTTTCATAAAGGCTTTCTGATCCTTTGAGGCGACATATTTTAAGGAGTTTCGAATCTGATGGATAACACAAGTTTGAACCTCTGCATAAGGGAATACGCTTAAAATTGCGTCGGAAAATCCTGTCAGATTATCCGTACAGGCTATCAATACGTCCTTGACTCCACGGCTTTTGATATCGGTTAGCACTGAGAGCCAGAAATTGGCACCTTCACTCTCAGAGATATACATACCAATCAAATCCTTATGACCTTCTGTATTCAAGGCCAGTATGTTGTAAACTGCTCTGGAAACAACCTTTCCTCCGTCACGCACTTTGTAGTGCATCGCATCAAGCCAGACAATGGGATAGACCGCTTCAAGCGGGCGGTTCTGCCACTCTTTTACTAAAGGAATAACACGGTCGGTAATCTCGGATAAGGTATCATGTGAGATCTCAACATCATACATCTCCTTGATATGTTGTGAGATATCCCGAAAACTCATCCCAAGACCATATAATCCGATAATTTTAGGAGCCAGGTTATCGGCAAGAACGGTTTCTCTTTTCTTGACGATTTGGGGCTCAAAACTGCTTTGTCTGTCCTGTGGTGTCGAAATGGAGACCATTCCATCGCTGGTCTTTAACGTCTTGGTTCCTTTGCCATTTCGCTTATTCCCCTGGCTGCGTTCGTGTTCGTTCAAATGAGCTGCCATTTCACCATCAAGAGCACTCTCTAAAAATTGTTTGAGTAAAGGGGCAAAAACGCCATCTTTGCCCGTTAAGGATTGACCGCTCATCAGCTGCTGAAGAGCTTTGTCTCGCATCGTCTTAAATTCTTCTGATTCCATAACTCTTGTTGTCTAAAGTTCAATTATAACTAATTTTTGCTTTAGACAGAGTTCATTTTACAGTCTCCTTTAATGTTTAAATATTTCCTTCATTTTTCTTCATTCTGGAGTTTCTTCCTTGTTTTTTCAACAGGTTTCTTGTTGTTCCTGTTCCTGGTTCAGTATTGGTTCTTATTCCTGATTCTGGTCAGATTTCTGTTTTTTATTCCTGTTTTCTCATACACGATTGTCCTTAATGCTGGATTTCCACTCCATGATTTTGATATGCACTGAAAAATCTGACAGGCTGTCTGCTGCAAGGATTTTGTGGAAAATACAACCCAAAGGGTGGAGATTTTTCACAAAACCCGAAGGGCTTGTCCTTGTTGCAGGCGGGACCGGTCAGGTTATCTTTGCATCTTCAATAGCATGGTTAGATGACTTTTGCCATTTTTTAGGATACCATCTTTTTTTCATCTCTCCGATACTTTGATGGGCTTCAGAGGGGACCATGTAGTCACAGCTTGCATGTGGACGCTGATTATTGTATTTGTTTACAGCGGATTTAACTGCTTCATTGGCTTGAAGATAATCTGTAAAGGTGGCATGTAAATCGTACTCGTCTTTTAATATTCCATTGACCCTCTCTGCGATAGCATTCTCATATGGATCGCCGTTTTCGGTCATCGAGATATCAATTTTTGACCCTTGTAAAAAGGCGACATAGTCGGTGCAGCAGTACTGAATCCCTCGGTCTGAATGATGAATCAACCCGGATGAAAATTCTTCTGCTTCAACTGCCATTCTAAGCGCATTAAGTGCTCCTGTGCTGGTCAAATCGGGCCAAAGACACCAGCCAACAATCTTTCTTGAGTAGGCATCCGTGATAAGTGACAGATATACAAATCCAAAATTTGTACGGATATATGTGATATCGCTTACCCAAAGCAGACCCGCTTTATCCAGTTTTAAATCCCTTATCTTGTTGGGGTATCGGCGGTAAAAATGATTTGAATTGGTCGTTGCCGGACGGTATTTGCGCCGTCTAACTAGTAGTCCATGTTCACCTAACAAATTATAAAACTTATCTCTACCATACTTAATACCATGTTCATGTAAGCTGGGAGAGATCAGGTGATGAAGTTTCTCTGATCCCATTCGTTTATGTTCCTTCCGCAGTTCTTTAGCCAGCTTAAGGATAAAAACTTCCTGCATATCAGAGGTAGCATGCCTCTTTTGGCTGTCGTACCAGGCCTGACGGCTATTCCCAAACAGTCCGCAAAGTTCCGTCATTGTATTACTCGGATACATCTGCGTTAGTACGCTCACTGCTTGAGACCAGATTTTTTTCTTATTTCAAGCTTATAGTCTTTCTCTGCGATATCGATCACTGTATTTAATGCAACGACCTTCATCTGACTTAGTTCAAGCTGCTTTTCGAGCTCCTTGATCCTTTTCTCCAGTTCTTGATTGTTTGTCCTATCTTTTGCACTCATAAGGGGCAAAGTTACAACAATATCATCACTGTACTTCTTTTGCCAATTCTTGTATAAAAGCTCAAAATGATAAGGCAGATTGAACCTGGAACGGGCTTCCTGCCAACTCATACGACCTGATTCAATCTCAATAACCAACCAGCGACGAAAACTCGTTTCATACTTGCTCAGATCAACTTTTTCCTGAATGAAACCTTCCATATTGTCGGTAAGGTTTGGTGTTAACTTTTCCATAATAACTTGTTTTTACGTCAAGCTATTTCAGAAGAGGACATAGGGATATTTTTGAGTTAATAATTCAATGCGTTTTTTAAGGCATCTTCTCCCGGAATGATATGCTGGATTTGGGGGCCATTAATGCCCCCGTGACCATTCCAGTCGGACAGGATATTCCTATCAGGTTGGTCGCCACCAGAGCCTGGTTCCGCTTCTCCTGTCAGGTATAAAGATACATCTTTTTGAAATTGAGTATCCAGCATTTTACTTTTTGTCAGGTGAAGTGTCTCATTCCATGTTTGCCACGGTGTTTTACCAAAACAGTACTTCCCGGAATGAGGACGTTCTTTGTTATAATGATCAAGCCAAAGATCCACATCTATCTGTAGATCAACTATGGAGCTGTAAATTTTTTTCCGAAAAGCTACCGCATAAAACTCTTCTTGCATCGTTTTGTGGAATCGTTCACAAATTCCATTTGTCTGCGGATGCCTTGCTTTGGTTCGTGTATGATCGATGTCTTCTATTGCCAGGTATAATTGGTATTCATGATGTTCACGTGCTCCGCAATATTCGGTTCCCCGATCAGTTAAGATCCTTAGCAGTGGAATTTTACTTTCTTCATACATTGGCAATACCCTGTCATTAAGCATATCTGCGGCAACAAGGGCATTTTTACGATCGTACAATTTAGCCTGGGCAACTTTAGTGTAAGTATCAATAAATGTTTGCTGATATATCCGACCAACACCTTTTATAGTGCCCACATAGTAAGTGTCTTGTGCACCGAGGTATCCTGGATGTTGCGTTTCTATCTCACCTTGTGCAAACTTTTCTTCCTTGGCTTTTTCAAGGGCTACAACCTGAGCTTCAGTCAAGACCAATCCATCCTGAGCAGCCCGTTTTTCAAGCAATTTAAGCCTTTTCTGGAAAGTTTCTACACCATTACGGAGCCAAACACAACGCACTCCTGCAGGGGAAATAAAAACACCTTTCTTCTTCAATTCGTTCGAGGCACGTTGTTGTCCATAAGCCGGAAAATCAAAGGCAATCTGTTTAACCTGATCTTCAATGGCCTCTTCAATGCGGTTTTTAAGTACTGGTTTCCTGCGTGAAACCTCATGAAGTGCTAATTCTCCTCCTTTTTCATACAGCTCTCTAAAACGGTAAAAGCTATCACGACTGTAACCGAAGATTTTACAGGCTTGTGAAACGTTACCTAATTGCTCTGACAAATTGAGCAATCCTAACTTGGTTTTGATTAATTTTACTTCTGTATTCATTTCTGACAGTTTTAGTGGATTAAACTTCTTTTTGAATGCAATTACAAAGTTAGTTTAATCCCTGACTGTCAGATTAAGTCGCAACTATTACAATTGATACTAATTTGTAGAATCGAAGACAAACATAGAATTAATTCCTGATTTGTTCTTTAATGTTTAAATATTTCCTGCATTTTTCTTCATTCTGGAGTTTCTTCCTTGTTTTTTCAACAGGTTTTTTGTTGTTCCTGTTCCTGGTTCAGTATTGGTTCTTATTCCTGATTCTGGTCAGATTTCTGTTTTTTATTCCTGTTTTCTCATACACGATTGTCCTTTAATGCTGGATTTCCACTTCATGATTTTGATACTGAAGATTCCAAGCCCTTTTGACGATTTGTAACAAAATAAATCTTACATTGCCAAAAATAAACAACAGCGAGTACTGTATTTAGCGATCCTTTTTTGGAAGTGTTGTACGGATTTTCCGTTGGTATAAAAGAGTTAGCCACCATTTTGAATGAAACGATTTCGCAAAATATTAGAAGGATTAAAATATAAAAGTCCAATACCAGTTCTTCTAGAGAATGGATATACTCCTGCTTCTATTAAAGCTGAGATTATTGATACTTTTAAGCCGTTCTTTAGGAATTATGAGAATCTTGAACGTTTTGCGATAGATTATCTCGTATCGGACTGGATTAATTTTCTTAGATTAACGATTAATTACCCTGGAATTGTTAAAGATATTGAAGTAGTACTAAAAGCTTATAATCAAGCAAAGGATAAAGACTACAAACAAACCCTTGATATTTTAGCTAAAATGATACCTCTTCATTTAGAAGCAGGTAATAAGTATTGGAGCTTTCTTAAACTTGAAGTAAACAAGAAAGACTTAGATATTTATGAATTTGTTCAAACTTCGATGAAGGACATTTCTGATATTATTGAGGGACTTTCAAAATCTGTTTACATTGAAAATGTTTTGATTAACAAGATAAGAAGAGGAAAATCCTTGGATATTGAAAAAACACTAAATAATAAACTTGGGAATTTAATCAATGATTTAGTTACAAATTCAGAGTATAGTTCAATTTTTATCGTACCCTCAGAAAATCAGACAATTTCTAATTGGAGAAATATTGCAGCTCATCATACTTATTCGGTTATTGACAACTTGATTCATTGTGAATCAGGAGAAGGTGATAATAAAACTGTATTCTCATTGGAGAGAGATGAACTTTTTAAAAGAGTTAATTATTGCATGAGAACTACAGAGATACTAAATATGGCTCATAAAATATTTGGATTTGACAATTTACTAGATATTAGTCTCAGACTAGATAAGGACAAGAGCCATCCAAGACCAGAGATTGGATTTTTAATGTTTTCATCAGCCTTAATGAGTCAAGGATTTGAAATTCTTAATATAGATTACAATCATGAAAAGGCAGTATTGGATTTATTTGACATGACTAAAAACAATCCTAGAGATAGGGGAATTCATTCATCTCAATTGCTGAATCAACTTTGGCTTTTAACTAACAGCAAATACTTAGAAATAAGATATTTTACAAATGGAAAAGACTTATTTTTAACGTCAAGTATTAATAGTGAGATATTTGAACAAATGGCAAATGATGACAAAAAAGACATTCATTATTTCGCAGAAAATGTAACATTTAAACTTAAAAGCGGTGGCTAATAAATAGAAATAGGAGCGGCGAGCAACACCCAGCGATTATTCCAGGTTGAACTACACGCGCCGGGATCGGAGCGATGTACTTTGCGACCGTTTAGTAAATGCACGCTTACACTGTCCCCTCAAAGCAACCTGTTGATCCGGTTTATAGACCACATATTCAGTTTAGGGAGGGAAAACGAAAAAAAGAGATCTTTGGAATATTTAACGTTCTTACCATGAGCGCGAAGCGTAAACAAATAATTCCGCTGAGACAAAAAGCTGTTTGAGAGAAGCCGAAGGCGGAGTGAGTTCTTTTTGTCAGGTCTTTTTGGATTACTTTTTATGACGACAAAAAGTGACAAAGAAAGAAAAGTTGAAGTTGACCACCCGGAGTTCATGCAATGCTCGCTGACAATGACACAATGACATTTTACACTCGTGCAATGGTTGCTGACAGAGTTGGTTAGCTGTTCGGAAATAAAAAATGGACATCCCTGTAACTGAGAAAAGTTTACTGAAGATTCCAAGCCCTTTTGACGATTTGTAACAAAATAAATCTTACATTGCCAAAAATAGACAACGGCGAGTACTGTGTTTAGCGATCCGATTTTGGAAGTATTGTACGGATTTTCCGTTGGTATAAAAGAGTTATAGCGCATTTAAATAGGACACAGACACATTATGAAACTGATAAGGAAATATAGCGACTTGATCATTTTGACGATTATTTGGATTGTATCCATTTATTCTATTATTATCGTGGTTCTTGACTCCTATAATATTGTAATACAGAACTATGTCGGGTATGGACTGCTTGTTGGACTTTCCATTCTTAGATTCTTTAGGGTTAAAAAATTCAAGACAATTCTTGGAATCTTTTTGATTATTGGTTCAATCAATTTGATTCAATTTACATACTCGACAACTTCATTGGTTCTGTCCTGGACTCCACTTGGACACAGGTTTACATCATTTGGACTTCAACCACTGAGTTTGACTTTATTGGTCTTTTTTATAATTATAAACTTTTCAGAAGTCAGTCACTTGTTGACAGATTTATTCTCTGAAGATCCTCAAGTTGAGATAGAAAGACAAAGAAATATTGATGCTCGGCATTATGAAGCACTTAAAAACAAAGATGACAGTTACTTACAAGAGATAATTGACAACAAAAATAAGTATCAAATTGAAAGTGTTAAAGCTGCAAAAAAATTGGTTGATGAAAGGAGGACCCAATGAAAACGTGCTATAACATCAGCTACCCGCAAGCCGGGTTTCAGTGCTTCGTTGACAGGTAATTAGTATTTTGAAATGCAGCTCTTCGTAGGAAGTTCATCGGTTAAATCCCAGCCTGCGTGTATTTGCGAGACGTTATGGGGCAGTTTAATCGCTCCTTGAAACTGTTTCGGGTTTAGACAAATTTTTTAAATCGACGGTTTGAGAAGCTTATGAGGATTTCGGGGTTTGACAGGTTCAAACCATTTGACAGATTTATAAAAATTGGTTTTTATGGTTTCGGGGTTCGACAAGTTCCCGTTTTCATCGACATACAAACTTGTATAAAACGTTTGTTTTGTGCTTGACACAGTTTGCTTTTGGAGACGCATTCTCGGACAAGGTTTTAAACTTCGTTGGCAAGTAAGCGGAGAATTTGGAAGACGAAATTTTGCATTTTGACATGTAATTTGTTTACAGACAGCGATTCCATTTGACAACGACAAAAAAATATAAATGAATTAAAATATTATCGGCATGAGTAATAAAATAGAGAAAACAGCAAATAGTTTGATAAAACTGTATTCAGGCGGAAACTCGAAATCAGAAATGAAATTCAGAAAGGAACTTGAAAGTATCAATTGGGATAAAGAGCAAAAAAAACTAAAGAGCATTTTGATTACAACGAATATTGCTTTTACAATATCAATTGTTTGTTTTTTGTTTTTGGTCGTTTTGTTGTTTATAGGAATTAACAGGCATGGCCAACAAGAAATTTCATTGGCATCTGCAATTGGCATCTGTGGAGGTTGTATTACAACATCAATTGGATTTTATAGGACTTCAGTAAGATTTAAAGTATTCAATCTTTTAAGGGAATTATTGGAGAATTAGGTCTTCATTGACACGGCAATCAAAAATAGTTGACTGAAAAAGAAAAAATTGAAAACCGACCCTATAACACAAACTAGATGTCAATTGCCATTTCCGTGCGGACAACAAGCTGTGTAACTCGCAATAACGGTTTCGGTGTACGACAGGGACGAAGCCCGCTAACCCAATCTGCATATAGTTTCTGCCGTTGTGTGCCATTTTAGGAGCGTCGCCGGCGGATAGAAAAAAAATAATAATTCACTAAAAAACAAGGTATTAACAATTGAATATGAGAAAATTACTTATTTTACTGGCAATAACTTTATCTACAAGTTTAATTGCACAAGAAACTAAATGGGTCTCATGGAAGAAGAGATACAACGGTCAAAAAAACTATTTTCCAGAATACGGACATCAGTACAAAACTCAAGAAGAGATTAAATCAGATAACTCATTTATCGAAACAATAACAAAACTTGGATATTCACGAAAAGAAGGAAGTACACAATTAGCTAGTAAAGGATGGGCTTTTTTACGTCAAGGTGATTTTGGTTCTGCTATGTTAAGATTCAACCAGTCGTGGTTGTTAGATTCTACAAATTCAAATGCGTTGTGGGGTTTTGGTACTATTTTAGGCATTTTTGAAAATACGACTGAATCTCTTAATTATCTTGAACGTGCATATAAAACCGACACAACTTCAAAGCGTTTATTAGTTGACATGGCAACTTCATATGTGATTAAATATAACCTTTACAAAGATTTAAAAGACATAAATACTGCGATAGAAAAGCTGACCATATATTTGATATTTGACTCGAAAAATGAAGAGGCTTTATATAAAATGGCATTATGTTACTTCCATTTAGTTGATTATAAAGCCTCATGGGATTATATACATAAATGTCAAGTAAATGGAGGACGCCCAATAGAGCAAGGTTTCCTTAAAGCTCTGAAAGATAAAATGAAAGAACCTAAAGAATAAAAACCGCACACAATAAAAAGAAAAGGGGCGGTCTGCAAGACCCGGCCATTATTCCCGGTTGAACTACACCTGCTGGAATGGTGGCTATGCACCTAATGACCGTTTAGTGAATGTACGCTTACTCTGTCCACGCAAAGCAACCTGTTGATCCGGTTTATAGACCACTTATTCAGGTTAATGGAAAAAACGAAAAAAAGAGATCTTTGGAATATTTAACGTTTTTACCATGAGCACGGAGCGTAAATAAATAATTCTGCTGAGACAAAAAGCTGTTTGAGCAAAGCCGAAGGCGGAGAGAACTCTTTTTGTCAGCTCTTTTTGGGTTACTTTTTGTGACGACAAACAGCTGCAAAAGGAAGTCCATAGCATGCGGCTTTGTCCAACTCCGTTTTATTCACCATTTCCCCTCTTAACTTTTTCGAAGATTTGTGAATATTAATTGCTTATCAGCTTTTTAAAACCTACTTTTGGGGAAACGTCGAATAAAACGCTAAGAAGTTGTGTGCTAGTATTAAACTCTTTCAGGACTGTTTTTTTTGACTTTCTGAATTTTCGGAGTGGGCTCAGTTTTTAAACTGATTTTTTATATACTTAATTACTAAACAGATGAAAAAAAGCTTATTGATCCTTTTTATTGCTTTGACAGTTAATGTTTTTGCCAAAGAGTATTCAGTCAAATCGCCTGATGGAAAAATCCAGGTAACGGTTTCGGTTGACACCCAAATCAAATGGTCGGCAATGGTCGGCAGTCAACCAGTTTTTACCAACAATACTTTGAGCCTCGACCTGGCAACTGCGGTATTGGGCGTTGCTCCAAAGGTCGTTTCATCCAAAACAACCACGGTGAACGAGGTGGTTAAAACAGTGGTGGCAGTAAAATCAAAAACAATCAACAATAACTATAACCAGCTGGTTTTGAATTTCAAGCCAAACTATGCAGTTACTTTCCGTTTGTTCGACAATGGCATCGCTTACCGTTTTGAAACAAGTATGAAAGATCAGGTCACTGTGAAAAACGAGGAAGTTGGATTGAATTTCAGCGGCGATTTTTCTGTCCTGTTTCCTGAAGAAGAAACCGTTTACTCGCATTACGAACGGCTATACCTGGATCAGAAAATCAGTTCGCTTAATGCTGGCCGTTTTGCTTCGCTTCCTACGCTGGTAAAAGCTGACAACAATATCAAAATCGGGATCACCGAAGCCGATTTGTTCGATTACCCGTGTTTGTTTCTGGAAGCCACCGGTAAAGCGGCTTTCCGAAGCAAATATCCGCATGTGATCCTGAAATCAGATCCGCAAGGGGATCGCAATATTCAAAACATTCAGGAAGCCGACTACATTGCCAAAACTTCAGGAACCCGTAATTTCCCGTGGAGGGTTTTCATGATCAGTACCGAAGATGCCCGCTTGGTCGAAAACCAAATGGTTTATTTGCTTTCGAGAGATACAAAACTGGCTGAAACTAGTTGGATTAAACCAGGTTTGGTGGCCTGGGACTGGTGGAATGCCAACAATATTTACAGGGTTGATTTTAAATCGGGACTGGATACCAAAACCTACAAGTATTACATCGATTTCGCTTCAAAAAACAATATCCCATACATCATTCTCGATGAAGGTTGGACCAAAAGCACTACCAACATTAAAGAAGCGAACCCCGATCTGGATATCCAGGAGCTGATTGCTTACGGAAAATCAAAAAATGTTGATATCATCCTTTGGTGTCTTTGGAATCCGCTGGATGCTGATATGGATGCTATTCTTGATATTTACGCCAAATGGGGAGTCAAAGGCATCAAAGTCGATTTCATGGCCCGCTCTGAGCAATACATGGTTAATTTCTACGAACGCACTGCAAAAGCCTGCGCCGACCGTAAACTGTTGGTCGATTTTCACGGGGCATTTAAACCTTCAGGAATGGCAAGAGCTTACCCGAATATTATTAACCATGAAGGAGTAAGGGGAATGGAAAACTGCAAATGGAGCAAAGATATTACCCCTGAACATGATGTGACTTTGTGCTTTACCCGGATGCTGGCCGGTCCGATGGATTTTACGCCAGGAGCCATGATCAATAAAAATGCAAAAGATTTTGCCATCAGCTTTACAAGTCCTATGAGCCAGGGAACACGTTGCCACCAGGTTGCCATGTATGTGTGCTACGATTCGCCATTACAAATGATGAGCGACAGCCCGACCAACTACTACAAGGAACAGGAAAGCGCTACTTTTATCAGTAAAATGCCCACTGTTTGGGACGTTACCAAAGTACTCGATGCCAGAGTGGGCGATTATATTTTAGTGGCCCGCCAAAAGGGAAACGACTGGTACATAGGCGCCATGACCGATTGGGATGCCCGTACGCTGACTGTTGATTGCTCTTTTTTGGGTGAAGGAACTTATGAAATTGAAATGATGCAGGATGGCATCAATTGCGATAAATATGCCAGCGATTATAAACACGTTGTAAAACAGGCAACTAAGACCAGTCGGTTTACAATCGACCTGGCAAAAGGCGGCGGCTGGGCAGCCATCTGCAAAAAAATGTAGTCAAATTGCATTTTGGAGTAAGGGTTTCATGAGTTCCGGATGTCATTGAAATAATTGTCCTCAGAGCCATGACCTATACCAAATATGTTTGTAAATCATTAGAACCCGTTCGGATATAAAAGCTTCTCATTTTGGGGAGCTTTTTTATTTGGTCACAACTTTAGTACGACAGAGAAGTCGCAGATCACTTCTCATTCTTGAGGAGTAAATTTAATGTCAACCAATTCTTTAGTAGGTATTTGTTCTCAAGCCGGACGGGTTCTTCCTTTTCCAAGCGATTGGTTCGACAGGCTCACCATCCCCAAAAAGAATAGGAGCGGCAAGCAACGCCCAGTGATTATTCCCTGTTGAACTACAAGCGCCGGGATCGGAGCTATGGTTACTGAGCCTGCCGAAGTATGTACTTTGCGACCGTTTAGTTAATGTACGCTTACTCTGTCCCCTCAGAGTCACCTGTTGATCCGGGTTATAGACCACTTATTCAGGTTTGGATAATGGAAGAAACGAAAAAAAGAGATCTTTGGAATATTTAACGTTCTTACCCTGAGCACGGAGCGTAAATAAATAATTCCGCTGAGACAAAAAGCTGTTTGAGCAAAGCCGAAGTGAGTTCTTTTTGTCAGCTCTTTTTTGGTTACTTTTTGTGACGACAAAAAGTGACAAGGAAAGAAAAGTTGAAGTTGACCACCCGGAGTTCATGCAATGCTCGCTGACAATGACACAATGACATTTTACACTCATTCGATGGTCGCTGACAGTCATGCAATGGTCGTTGATACTCACGAAATGGTTGCTGACAGAGTTGGTTAGCTGTTAGGAAATAAAAAATGGACATCCCATGTAACAGAGAAAAGTTTACTGAAGATTCCAAGCCTTTTTGACGATTTGTAACAAAATAAATCTTACATTGCCAAAAATAAACAACGGCGAGTACTGTATTTAGCGATCCGATCTTGGAAGTATTGTACGGATTTTCCGTTAGTATAAAAGAGTTAGCGGTCAGCATAAAAACAATGAAGACTCTGGGTCCATACAAAATGAAAGAAAATAATATTGGAATGAAAAAATTATTAATTATCCTTATTATTCTTAACGTTTCAACATGTAGTCTTTATTCTCAGAATAAAACAATTAAAGGCAGGATTATTGATGAAAATTTGGAAACTTTGCCATATGTATCAATTATGATTAATGACACAGTTAAAGTTGGTAGAACAGATTTAAATGGATTTTTTTGTATTGACATCCCAATTTCCGATAAAAAAATATTCCTTGGATCTGTTGGACTGGAACCAACTATTATTGAGCTCGTAGATAACTATAATAAAATTGAGGTTGTAATGATGCTAACGGGTACTTATGACTTTATAACTTTAAAACATGCTGATAGGAAGAGAGAAAAAAGATATAAAAAGCTTCCAGAGATACATAAACAAGCTTTCGAGAAAGGTATATTTGAAACGGAATATGCTTGCTATAATCGCAAGTTTGAACCCTTTTATTTGAAGAAAATTAATTAGATGCAATTCTCTAATATTTAATGATAAAAGATAAATGAAAAAATACCGAACCGCTAATAAGAAGGAATAGGAGCGGCGAGCAACGCCCTGCGATTATTCCCGGTTGAACTACACGCGCCGGGATCGGAGCTATGTAGTTTGCGACCGTTTTATTGATTTTTGTTGAGATAAAAGAGAAGGACGTTCTGTGACGTATTGCAGGTTTTTGCGCATTTTCGGGTTTAAAACCCGATTATTTAATGTACGCTTACTCTGTCCGCGCGAGGCATCCAGTTGATCCGGTTTATGAACCACTTATTCAGTTTAGGGAGGGAAAACGAAAAAAAAGAAGTTTTTTGGAATATTTAACGTTCTTAACCTGAGCACGGAGCGTAAATAAGTAATTCCGCTGAGACAAAAAGGTGTTTGAGCAAAGCCGAAGTGAGTTCTTTTTGTCAGCTCTTTTTTGGTTACTTTTTGTGGCGACAAAAAGTGATAATGAAAGAAAAGTTGAAGTTGACCACCCGGAGTTCATGCAATGCTCGCTGACAAGGTCACAATGACATTTTACACTCGTGCAATGGTCGCTAACACTCATAAAAATTGTTCATAATAGCGAAGATCTCGCGATGCTCAGGGATTTACAAGTTGTACAAGCCCAAAACATGGTTGTTCGAAGGGCAATTCCCAGGCGAAAAATTATCAGAAACCAGTATTCAGGAGACTTTAAAAAATGCATTGGCCAAGGGAGGGATCAAAAAGCCGGTGACAATACATTGGCTACGTCATTCGTATGCCACCCAATTATTGGAAACCGGCACTGACCTGCTACATATTCAGGAACTACTTGGTTGTCATAGTAGTAAGACGACTGAGCGGTATGCTCATGCAGCCGAGAAAAACTTACTGAAGATTCCAAGCCCTTTTGACGATTTGTAACAAATAAATCTTACATTGCCAAAAATAGACAACGGCGAGTACGGTATTTAGCGATCCGATTTTGGAGGTGTTGTACGGATTTTCCGTTGGTATAAAAGAGTTAGTGGCTATTTGTAAGAAGCGTTCCCTGAAAAGAATCAAACGAATATTCAAAAGATAAGTTATGAAACTTGAACAAGTTACTGATGCTAATACAATAGAATGGTTACTAGAAAAGGAAAACCCATCTATTAAATATTTCACATTAACAAAGCTTTTAAAAAAGAGTGAGAGCGATAATGATGTTTTGGATTCTAAGAGAGATATTATGAATATTGGAATTGTTCCAGCATTACTTGATAAACAAAATGAAGCTGGTTATTGGGGAGATATTCAGAAATTCTATTTGGATAAGTATAAAGGTACAGTCTGGCAATTGATAATATTGGCAGAGATGAGTGCTGATTCAAATGATAAACGAGTTAAAAATGCTTGTAAGTTTATTCTTGACAATTCGCAAGATATTGAGAGTTTTGGTTTCGCTATAAATAGAAGTTCAAAAACTGGAGGAGGTCGTCATAGTGAAGTAATTCCATGTTTAACAGGAAATATGTTATGGAGTTTAATAAGACTCGGATATTTGAATGATGAACGAATACAAAGAGGTATTGAATGGATTTGTAAGTATCAAAGAAGTGATGATGGAATTTCTGAAGTACCCAAAGATTGGCCGTATGATAAATACGAAATGTGTTGGGGTAGGCACACATGCCATATGGGAGTGGTTAAATCGCTAAAAGCACTTTCAGCAATTCCAAAAGAAAAAAGGAGTAAATCAATAATAGATAAAATAGATACTCTTTCCGAATTCATACTTATTCATCATATTTACAAGAAAAGTCATGACCTAAAATCCATCTCAAAACCTGGATGGCTCAAACTAGGATTCCCTCTTATGTATCAGAGTGATATGTTGGAAATTTTAGAAATATTAGTAGAGCTTGGTTTTAATGATTCACGAATGAAAGATGCTGTCGATAAACTGATAACAAAACAAAATAAAGAAAATAGGTGGAGTTTAGAAAACACGTTCAATGGGAAAATGATAAAAAATATAGAGACCAAGGGTGAATCATCAAAATGGATAACTTTAAAAGCATTGAATGTGTTAATAAACCAATAAACACAGCCACTAATAAATAGGAGCGGCGAGCAACGCCCAGCGATTATTCGGTGTTGAACTACACGCGCCGGGATCGGAGCGATGTACTTTGCGACCGTTTAGTTAATGTACACTTAGTCTGTCCGCGCGAGGCATCCAGTTGATCCGGTTTATGAACCACTTATTCAGTTTAGGGAGGGAAAACGAAAAAAAAGAAGTTTTTTGGAATATTTAACGTTCTTAACCTGAGCGTGAAGCGTAAACAAATAGTTCCGCTGAGACAAAAAGCTGTTTGAGTGAAGCCGAAGTGAGTTCTTTTTGTCAGCTCTTTTTTGGTTACTTTTTGTGGCGACAAAAAGTGATAATGAAAGAAAAGTTGAAGTTGACCACCCGGAGTTCATGCAATGCTCGCTGACAAGGTCACAATGACATTTTACACTCGTGCAATGGTCGCTAACACTCATAAAAATTGTTCATAATAGCGAAGATCTCGCGATGCTCAGGGATTTACAAGTTGTACAAGCCCAAAACATGGTTGTTCGAAGGGCAATTCCCAGGCGAAAAATTATCAGAAACCAGTATTCAGGAGACTTTAAAAAATGCATTGGCCAAGGGAGGGATCAAAAGCCGGTGACAATACATTGGCTACGTCATTCGTATGCCACCCAATTATTGGAAACCAGCACTGACCTGCTACATGTTCAGGAACTACTTGGTTTTCATAGTAGTAAGACGACTGAGCGGTATGCTCATGTAACCGAGAAAAACTTACTGAAGATTCCAAGCCCTTTTGACGATTTGTAACAAATAAATCTTAAATTGCCAAAATAGACAACGGCGAGTACGGTATTTAGCGATCCGATTTTGGAGGTGTTGTACGGATTTTCCGTTGGTATAAAAGAGTTGGCTACCATTTTGCAGTATCAAAATAATTATGATTTGAGATTCTTTTTGTATAATTTTGAATATCTAAATCTTACATTATGAAAAAGCATTTGTTTTCACTTGTAGAACTCGCTAACCGAAGGAAAACAATCGTTCTTTTGGTAATTGCAACACTGTTTATCACCGTTTCCATAATTATTGGTACTGCAGATAATCTGCCAATGATTGGGATGCTCTTTACAGGTTTGATTTTATTCTATTTTGCCATTTTGCACCCTTGGAAAAAAGCTTCCCGTTTTGCCATTTTAACAGCGATTTTCATAATCATTCTGATAACTGATTTTTTGTTTCCATTCATAAATGAAGACATTGCCATGTCTATAGGATTTGGTTGCCTGGCAGGAATAATAGCTGGCATTATTGGTATTTTCTCCCGTATAAAAGGGTGGCAGCGCCTACCCTTTACCGCTTCATTAGTTTCTCTGCTGGCATTGGGATTTATTGGTACAAATCTTGGCAATCCCTCAAAAGAACTCATTGCACCAACAAATGAGTGGATTTTAATCATTGGCTTACAAATACTCGTTACAATTCTGCTTATTTGCGTTGGTTTAATAAACAAAAGAGATAAATGGTATACCAAATCTATGCTAATCACGACGACAATAGTTCTTGTTTTTTTGAGTATATGGGGATTTCATACCTCCTCTATGCATTTCGGAAAAGAGGTGGGTCCGGAAGCATTCGAAATTCTGCTGTTTAGAATAATTGGTTCAACTGAAATAATCACTGCTGCCCTGTCACTTTATTCCTTTAGATAAAATTTTACACAATTGTATTTGAAAAATTTCATATATCATCATGCACGGCATTGAAACTATTGCAATTAATGAGAATTAGATCTTAATAGTGATCGAGCATCTTTGAACCGGAACAATATTTTAATAAAACGGTAGCCAATACACAATAAAAAACAGTTGGGATTCATTGGTTTGCGGGGCTTTGATTCCCGCGCCAGCGTTCTTGTTGGTGGATAAGTGCGAAACACGAAAATCCAACTGTTTCATATTGTAAACTTTAGCTGTTATTTTAAACCCAAAATTACAATAGATGGAAAATAATCAGACCAAAAACTTGGGGATTTTTGGACAAATAAATCTCTTGATTATAAAATGAAGGCAATTGAGAAACTGACGGGTTACAATCGTTTTGAATATATCGGCCATACAGAATTTAGAAAGGCAATTCAAATTCTTTTGTCCATATGAAAAAGAAAAGCGGACTTTTCGACCCTCCAGTCGTTGGCAGCAATATCCTATATCCCAGATGCGTGGACACTGAGTGGCGTACGATGAATTTCAATCGAAAGATAATCAGATTGATATAATTTAATAAGTTGGCCTTTAGTCAGAATTAAAAATTGCCAAGGAAATTTAAATGAGAACAACAGACTATGAAGTCGTAGAAATATCTGTTTGCTTGGCAGTTTAAGCAAGAAGTTATATCAAAGGTTAGTAAGTAAAATTTGTTGAATTAGCAACAAGGTTCAAAATTTAAGTTTATGAAATTTAAAATACTGTTCATAGCGACCCTTCTGTTTTACTGTTTATGTGGACATTCACAGGAAACTGGATTTCCCATAATTCGAAACTACTCCCCTAAAGAATTTCGTAATCAGCCACAGGTATTTGGAATTACGCAAGACAAGCGAGGTGTAATCTATTTTGGTTGCGGTGACATTTTAGAATATGACGGAATAAGCTGGCGTATTATTTCCCTGCCCCAAAACGCTTATGTACATGAACTGGAAGCTGATAATACCGGAAAAAGGATATATGTCACGGCAAACGGCGAATTTGGCTATTTAAGCGCAGATTTAAAAGGGAATAACATTTACCACAGCTTAAAACCCCTAATTAATAACGATACACTTAAGTTTGGATACGTTTGGACATTAAGACAAACATCTGAATTTGTATATTTTCATAGCTATGAAGCCATTTTTCAATATTCGCCTACCGATGAAAAGATTAAAGTTTTTTTACCAGAAAAAAACGATGAGTTCTTGAATGGCTTCGTTTATCACGACACATACTATGTTAGGCTTTATAAAAAGGGTCTTGTTAAAATAGAAAATCAGCAGATGGTTCCGGCAAATCAATCTGCATTTTTCGTTAATGAAAACGCTTTTAAAGTTGCCCAACCTTTTAACAAGTCAACCATGCTTATTGCGACACGGGGCCAGAATTTATTGTTGTATAAACCAGAAATAGACTCACTCCCGATTCCTTTTTCATTATCAAAACCTGAGTTTCTTAAAGATAATTACATTTACTCTAACACAAGTTTAGACAACAACTATTTAATGCTTGGATCAATAAATGCTGGAGCCATACTTTTCGATAAGCAAGGGAAAGTTTTACAGCAATACAATGAAAATAAGCTTTTACAAAATAATACTGTTTATTACATGTCGAAAGACAATTTCCAAAATGTTTGGATGGCTCTTGATATTGGTATTTCCAAAATTCGTTCGGGGCTTGACTGGAGTTTCTGGAATAAACATTCGGGCTTAAATGGTATTGTAATGAATGTATTTCGGTTTAAAAAAAGACTATATATAGCCACCTCAACGAATGTTTATTATATCGATGAGAGAAATAACATCAAGGAAATAACAAATGGTACGGTAGGACAAAACTGGTGTTTTTTCAATTGGAATAACGGACAATCGTTATTAGCTGGAAATCAGGATGGTCTTTATGAAATCAATGAAGAAAATGCTAAGCTTATTTATAAATGTTCTCAGGTTTATAAAATATCCCAATCGATAAAAGATCCGGATAGAATTTATGTAAATCATTACCCTAATATGATTTCGTTAAAGCATGAAAATGGGAAATGGGTAAATGAAGGTATTTGGGAAGGAATAGAAGATGAAGTTCGTGGCATTATTGAAGAAGAAAACGGAACAATTTGGTTGGGAACCTATCAAAATGGTGTAATTAAAATTACCCCGGTTTCAAATTCTGAGAATACAACTGGCACGCAAGGCCAAAAAGTCTATACTAATCCATTCGGAATGAAGTATACCGTGAAATATTATACTCAAAAAGAAGGTTTTGTTTCACTACTGGAAATTTTACCATTTAAAATAAAAGATCAAATAGTTTTTGGAACAAAAAGCGGACTTTATGCTTACAACAAACAAACCGACCGCTTCGGGCCATACAGCAATTTAGGCAAACAATTTTGTATCGGCAGTCGCGATGTGTTTTTACTTCAGGAAATGAGCGACGGGAGAATATGGATTTGCCCAAAAGAAAACTCAAAAGCAGATATAGGCTATTTGCAACCCAATAAAAATGGAGGTTACAATTGGATATTTGCACCTTTCCGCTACATGCCTGAAATGTCAATAGAAGCAATGTATATTGACTCCTCAGGTGTAGCCTGGTTTGGTGGAAATGAAGGTTTATACCGTTATGATTTTAGCAAAGACACAAAAGACTACAACCAAAAATTTAACTGTTTAATTCGCAAAGTTACCACTTCCCGCGACAGTCTATTGTTTGGAGGCAATGCCGGGTTAAGCCCTGCAGGTTTTCAAAATCTGGCTGATTTAAAATACCAATACAATTCTATAAAATTCGAATTCGCAGCACCATTTTTCGATAACGAAGAAAGAACATTATATAGCTATCAATTAGAAGGGTACGATACAGCTTGGAGTGCTTTTAGCATTAGAACCGATAAAGAATATACCAACTTAAGCGAAGGCACTTATACCTTCCGGGTAAAAGCTAAAAACATATACGATGTGGTTAGTTCAACAGGAACTTACACTTTTACGATTTCGCCTCCATGGTACCGTGACTGGTGGGCTTTTGTACTTTATATCTTGTTTTTTGCAGGTAGTGTTTATTTAATCGTCAAACTCAATACACATCGTTTAATAGCTCAAAAGAAAAATCTGGAACAAATTGTAAAAGAACGCACTGCTAAGATTGAAAACCAAAAAGAGGAAATTCAATCACAAGCCGAAGAATTAAAAACCATAAATGAAAAACTTGTAGAACTTGATCATTTCAAAGAAGGTTTGACCGGAATGATCGTTCACGATCTTAAAAACCCGCTAAATACAATTCTTAGCCTTGCTAAGATTCCCGAATTACAGCAGGCCGGAAAACAAATGCTTAATATGGTTTTGAATATTCTGGATGTTCAAAAGTTTGAAAATGCTCAAATTAAATTACAAGCAGTTGATTTCGACTTTTATTCCTGTTTAAACGATGCACTTGAACAAACCAAATTCTTGTTTGAAAGAAAATCAATCCGAATTATCAACAACATAAAACCTTATTGTATTGTAAAAGGAGATTATGAACTAATTCAACGTGTATGTGTCAATTTACTTTCCAATGCAATTAAATACACTCCTAACAATGGAACAATCTCAATAGACAAACATCAAGACCTTACCAATCCTCAAAATCTCAAATTTTCATTTGTCGATACCGGTTCAGGAATCCCTGAGGATAAACTTCATTTAATCTTCGACAAATTTGTTCAGGTTGAAGTTAAGGCTTCCGGAGGCGTTCGCTCTACAGGCTTAGGGCTTACATTTTGTAAAATGACAATTGAAGCTCATGGTGGTGATATTGGTGTTGAATCCACGATTGGCAAAGGTTCTCAATTTTGGTTCACGCTACCCGGAGGCATAGTAACTCAACCACAGATAACTATACCTGTGGTTGAAATTTCACAAATAGAGCGATTTAGTTTAACCGAAAAAGAAAAACAATATCTGATACCATTTATTGTTAATTTAGCTAATTTTACAGTTTATGAGTTTTCCGATGTGAAAAATATTATTGAAACAATAGAAACCGATCATTTTCCAAATATTAATATTTGGAAAATGAAACTTAAGAATGCATTGAAATCTTGCAATGAGGACGAGTATAATAAGCTTCTAAAACTTAATTAACAACATGTACAACGCTGTGATACTGGTAGTTGACGACGAACAGACTTATTTGGATTCTATAACTGATATATTGAAGGGGAAGAATTTTAAAATCATTCAGGCTCTTAATGGTAAAATGGGCATTGAAGTGACAAAAAAATTCAAGCCTGATATGATCATTGCTGACTGGGAAATGCCTGAAATGAATGGATTAAAAATGATTCAGGAACTAAAATCTGACGAAACAACCAAAGACATTCCGGTTATTATGTGTACAGGCATTATGACCACCTCCGAAAATTTAGATACTGCGCTTGAAGCCGGAGCTGCTGATTATATTCGAAAACCAATTGACGCAATTGAATTAACCGCCCGAATTAACGCAGCTTTAAGTCTTTCTGACGCATTCAAAAGGATAAAAGCGCAAAATGAAGAATTGATATTGCTCAATAGCACAAAAAATAAATTCTTTTCAATCATTTCACACGACTTACGTGGCTCTTTTGGTGCTATTATGCTTTTATCCGATATGCTCTGTGAAAATTTAAAATCTTATAATGCAGAGGAAATTGAAGACCATTTAAAATTAATTTGCAACTCCTCTAAGAGTGTCTATAATTTAGTGGAAAATCTTTTAGACTGGTCAAGAAGCCAGATGAATAAGATTGAATATATCCCCGAAGAAATTGATTTTGAACAAACCATCAATGAAGTTATTGAAGTTTTAGGACCTCAGGCTAAAAATAAAAGCATTACACTAACAAGTAATATAAATTCCTCAAAACAATTAATTACTGATAAAAACATTCTAAAAACAGTACTTAGAAACCTTATCTCTAATGCAATTAAATTCACTCAACCGTCTGGTAATATATCCATTCAAGTAATAAGCAACGAACTGGATATCGTATTTTCTGTTATTGATAATGGAATTGGGATTAAAGAGGAAGTAATTAACCGCCTTTTTAAAATTAACGAGAAAGTAATAACCAGAGGTACTGCCAATGAAACAGGTACTGGATTAGGCTTATTGTTATGTAAAGAATTTGTAGATAAACTTGGTGGGCGAATTTGGGTAGAAAGCAGGGAAGAAAAAGGAAGCACCTTTAAATTTACAATACCTTTAAAAATCGATTAGTTATCAATCATTCAGCCTGCTAATGGGGCGATTTCACCTCCTTGGCCGATAAGTTTATTTAGCGTTTTTTAGGGCTATGATGGATCTTTGGTTTGACTAAATTCTCTTCGACCGGCTTCCGGATACCGGGGAAAGTTCGCTTAGTCTTCAGATACCGTGATTGGGTATCCTAACCAGTAGATTATCGGTAAGTCATTCGGTCCGACTTATTCCGGCCGGCTTTCCGGTTTCCATCAGGGAATAGCTTATTGCTGTTTACTCATAAATGTCATTAGCACTTTAGGCATCACTTTATACTGCTCCCTGGAATGGATGTCATAATTCTACCACCACCTTTGGGAATTGATTACCTTGCTTATATTGGAAGAATAGCTGATTCTGTTCGTGACTTTTAACAATCCAATGGCATCCCTGAAGTTTCAATATTGCATACAAATTCCATCCATTTTTTGGACTTGTGTTATGCTTAATGGTATTGACAGATTTATGTTTTGGGGGATCTAGAAAAACTTGGTGTTGAAATTTGTGATTGAAAAAAAGACCGTTATCTGCAATCCACCCAATCCAGATTCAGAACAATTATTAAATTCAGTTGTTTAATTCCGGGATAAATTTTAATGAGTAGTATAAATGAAAAAGTTAATATTTTTCATGCATACATCGCTGGATGGCTTTGTAGCAGGAGTTAATGGAGAGATGGGCTGGATAAAAGTTGACGATGCAATGTTTGACTTTGTAGGCACAATGACTGATCAGGCTGACACTGCATTATATGGACGTGTAACTTATCAGATGATGGAGAGTTATTGGCCAAATGCTGGAGAAAAACCAAATGCATCTAAACACGATATAGAACATTCCATATGGTACAATAACGTCTCAAAGATTGTTTTATCCAGGACAATTAAAGATTTAGGGAAAAGCAATACAAAAGTTATAAGTGAAAATATTTCGGATCATATCAATAAAATAAAACAACAGGAAGGAAAAAATATTTTAATTTTTGGAAGCCCTTCTGCATCAAACTCACTTTTAAACAAGGGACTTGTTGATGAATTTTGGATCTTTGTTAATCCTATTTTGTTAGGCCAGGGTATTCCATTATTTAAGGATATATCTGAAAGTGTCAAATTGAGTCTTATTGAAACAAAGACATTTGAAATTGGCGTAATTGCCCTTCATTATGCAAAAATATAAATGGACCTTTATTGCCTCTGGTATTTAATTCTCCGGTGTGATCTGACAAATGGCCGACGGTAAACTCAATTTTAGAGGTTTGTTAATGGTTTCAACAGATTAATAAATTGAAATTTTAACAAATCGCTTTAGGACTAATTCGAGAATCGAAAAGCGTAACCTTCTCAGTTATTGATAAACCATGGACCGATGAAGAGCGCAAGGAGTTTAGTGTTTACCTCAAAAATACGAAAGGAACAGCAAAAAACAGCAGGACAAACGGATCATTGTGTTTGATTTATTCGTTCAATCTGGCTTGTATTCATACAACATTGAGCTACCCCAAAAATATCTCTTTTGTATTCCAAAGTTTGCAGCAGTAAGCTGGCCCACGTGACATGATATCTCCTCCAATCAGATTCTATGGTGTATGGTTGGACTTTCCCATTATTACATCGCCCGACAAATGTCGTTAATTGTTTGGGATGGAGATAAATGTTAAAATAAACCGACTAAAGGGATAATCATTCAATTGTTTCGCAATGATGATCACGTCCCGAACAAACCCTTTAAGGTGGTAAAAGCCGGAATTATCAACAGGTAAGTCTTAGTAGTCATTGAGAATTCCGGATATGGAGAATCTGCAGCCATTATCGTTCACGATACGAATTCAATCGGGCAAATAGACCATCAAAGGGTATTCCAATCGAATCATCGGGCATTACCAATAACTGGAGACTCACGTTATTTTCAGGTATGCCAACTTTTGAAACACTTAAATTTACGTTTAGTGCATCAAGAAATTCTTATTCTGTTGTTACGAATGAATAAAAGACTTTTTACAAAATTTTAGTGTACTTTTAACCATTATCGTCCGGGGGAGTGGCGATCAGATTTAATAGGAAGGAGGTTTTTCCCCCCGACAGTTGTGATTTATTTAAAAAGACAAACCTTGAAACGAAATCGTCTCTTCTATTTGCTTTTACTGTGCTTTACGGTTGGCGCAGGGCTGGCATCACGCCATTCCCCATACATTTTACCTTCATGGGTACAATTATATTTAGGTGATACGCTTTGGGCCTTCATGGTATTTCTGCTGTTTGGCCTCTTTTTTAACAGAAAAAGCACCAAATGGGTATCCATTGCCGCCTTAACATTTTCATACGGTATAGAAATAAGCCAGTTATATCATGCACCATGGATAGATGCCCTGCGTGCCTATTCATTGGGAGGGTTGATCCTTGGATTCGGCTTTTTATGGAGCGATTTGGTTTGTTACTCGTTAGGCGTTTTTTTTGGGTATCTAATGGAAAAGGTATTATCCAATAAAATAGGAGACAAGAACTTAAATTGAAATGACAAAAGCTTAGATGTTTTTCAAGGATATAAGCAGACACGCTTCCAAACGAAAAAAATTAGAAATAATATTTTTTTTAAGAATCTTTATTGTAATTTTAACTTATCCAGTTAAAATTAAAAGCCATGAAACAGAAATTTTTAATCCTCGCAATTTTCCTTTTTAGTCTGCATGTTGAATCTCAGGCACAACTCACAAACGATTTGAATAAATTATTGCCAGTCGATCTGACTGATTCACGAAGCGGGATATTCAGATCTGTAACAGGTATGGACTTTATGGTCAGAATTTTTTTAACAGAGGGGATTAAAAATATTGATGCATGTTCAGATGCGGAATTTGGTAAGTTATCAATCGAAATAGATTGGTATGACATTTCAACTGAGCTTGGTAAAAGTCAGATAGATATGATAAAAATGATGAAGGCGGATGATCAGCAAAAGCAGGCATTTTTAGGGAAGGGTTCTTATGATGATTTTGCCGGGGGGGCGCTGGTAATTCAGAGTAAATCAGCTGAATGTATCAATACAATCTCAGGAGCAACCGGCCGCACCGAATATTATACCAATGCAAAATTTTTTATTTATACAGGTTCAGCATTGGCAAAGATAAGTTATACCGGGAAAGTTAAATCGGAAACGGTTACCAACTTTATTTCCAACGCTGCCGGGCAAATAAAAAAATTTAATTTTGGCGTTTATAAGAATGTTACAGCTAATGAAAAAAATTAGCCTAACTAATTTTGAAGTTGATAGTTTAAATAAGTCAGAATAGTAATATTAAAAACGGAATGGATGTTGAATGAAATAAGTCCTGGCATTTTCGATAACACCTATTTTCATGATCACGAAATAGGGAACGAAGATTTTTTATTGTGTTACAGGGACAACCAGGTGTTATTAAAGAAAACAGACGATGATTATGAAATTCCAAGAAGGAAAGATTTTACTGGCAATATTGAATCGCCTGTTTATTTGTTTTCAATCAATTCCAATCATTGCTTTGGATGGATTGAATCTGATCTAAATCATCCAACATTTGAATTCTATGATATTTTTGTTTTGCGGAACCTGAAGAACAAAGAATTTGCCTGGATTGGGTCTGTGGGATATCAATTGATGACGTGGCACAATAATAATAAGTATTGTGGAAGATGTGGTTCCAAAACAGAATTGAAAAAGGAGGAGAGGGCAGCTGTTTGTCCAGACTGCAATCTGGTGATTTTTCCTAAAATATCACCTGCCGTTATTGTAGCGATCACCTGCAATAATAAAATATTACTGGCCAAGGGCAAAAACTATAAAGGTGATTTCTATGCCCTCATTGCAGGCTATGTCGATATTGGAGAATCCATCGAAGAAACAGTTATAAGAGAAGTGAAAGAAGAAATTGGGTTGGATGTTTGGAATCTGAAATACTATAAAAGCCAGCCCTGGCCTTTCTCCGGTTCACTTATGCTTGGTTTTACTGCTGAGGCTGACGATACTCAACCAATTATAATTGAGGAAAATGAAATTAAAGAAGCAGGCTGGTTTGTGCGGGGAAACCTGCCGCCCCATGCTTCCAGTGTGAGTATATCAGGTGATTTAATTGCTGCTTTTGAAAAGGGAATTTTCTAGTTCAAAGTGAGATAAAAACTGGAAATAAACTATTAATTATTTAATAATAAGATATTTAAATAATTGGATACCTATAATGTCGATCTTTTGTCCGGTCATTCATTCCAAATTCTTTCCGTCGGCGCTATGCGGCTCATGGTGTATATTGATATTATTTTTTGCAATAACAAAGCTGTCATTTGGCCAATCAGCCGTTGAAACCAAATTCACAAAGCAATCTACTATCTGTAACCCATTAAACCTGAGTTATCGGTTTTGCCTGAATGATCCCTCCCGGCGCGAAGCTGCCGATCCTGAGATGATTTTGTTTAAGGGTGAGTATTATTTGTTTGCGTCCAAGTCAGGCGGTTACTGGCATTCAACCGACTTAATCAACTGGAATTTGATTACCACCCCGGACCTCCCACTGGAAGACTACGCACCTACGGCGGTTGTTATTAACGATACGGTGTATTTTATGGCATCAGGAAAAAGTCCGGTTAAAATTTTCAGGACATCAAATCCCAAAACCGGTAAATGGGAAATAGCCAATCCTGCTTTTCCGATAGGAATGACCGATCCGGATTTGTTCCTTGACGACAATGGTCGGTTGTACTTTTATTATGGTGGCTCAAATACAAAACCATTATATGGCATTGAACTTGATTTAAGAACTTTAAATCCTAAAGGAACACCAATAGCATGTTTGAATAGTAATAAAGAAGAATACGGATGGGAGCAAAGAGGTGATTATAACAGCCGGAGTGAAAAGACCTATGTAGAAGGGGCTTGCATGACCAAGTATCAAGGTAAATACTATCTTCAATATGCAACACCCGGCACAGAATATAAAAGCTATTGCGACGGACTCTATATTTCGGATAATCCGCTTGGCCCCTTTAAGCTGGCTGAACATAATCCCTGCTCATCAAAACCTGAAGGATTTATTGCCGGTGCTGGTCACAGCAGCACCTTCCAGGATAAATATGGGAATTACTGGCGTATTACAACCATGACTATTGCTCAAAAGAACGGAGCAGAACGTCGTTTGGGCTTATTCCCAATGTTTTTTGACAAGGATGGTGATTTATATACTTATACAGGTTTTGGAGATTTCCCTTTTATAATACCTGAGAAGAAAATAGATGACCCTTATGAATTGTTTCCAAATTGGATGTTGCTCTCCTATAATAAGCCGGTCGAAGTATCTTCTCAATTAGCTGCTTATCCCAAAAATTATGCTTGTGATGAAGAAATCAGAACTTACTGGAGCGCTCTAACGGGAAGTAAAGGCGAATGGATTACGTTGGACTTGCAGAAAGTATGTTTAATAAATGCAGTACAAATAAATTTTGCCGAAAACCAAACGAAATTACATAATCGTGATATAAAAATTTATTACCGGTATCTTCTGGAGTACTCGGATGATCAAATAACCTGGAAATCTCTGATGGATAAAACACAAAATAATGCTGATGTACCACATGATTACGTTGAAATTGCAGTTCCGGTAAAGGCCCGTTATTTAAGGCTTACAAATTATTATGTTCCCGATGGAACCTTTGCTTTAGCTGGATTGCGTATTTTTGGAAATGCTCAGGGTGGCAAGCCCCGGAAAGTCCCTTGTTTAAATGTTTTACGCACACAATCTGACCGCCGTGAGGTTAAACTTAAATGGAGTGGGAAACCTGAGGCTGTTGGTTACAACCTTCGCTATGGGTCTCAGCCTCATAAATTGTATCATAATTACCAGGTACTTGGCACCGATTCCCTCACCATACGAAGTTTAAACAGACTTCAAAAATATTATTTTACGATAGATGAATTTAACGAAAATGGCATTAAAAAGGGAAGAAAGATAGTCGAGGTAAACTAACCATCGTTTTGACATAAGTTCAGATTTAAATCCATTAAATTCAGAAGTATTCTCGTTGTATATTTACATAAAATAAATTCCGAAAATTAATTTTTGTAATTGTAATTAAGCTACTTTTACGGTATTAAACCAACAATACCGGGACTTGGTGTGCTCATTAATCCTTTCGAGCAATGAGATAACAAACAGGTTGAAAAAAATAATAATCTTAAAGTAAAATGAGAAAAGAAAGCGGCATCTGGATTTATCTGTTCATTGCGATTGGATTTTTATTAATTGTTACAAATGGTTGCAAAAAGGATAAGGTAAAAGGAGCTCCAGTAATAACAACGTCAGCTGTAAATGGAATAACAAAAATTTCTGCGATCAGTGGAGGGAGTATCACTGACGATAAGGGTTTGGCCATTATAGCAAGAGGTGTATGTTGGAGTACAGGGGCCACGCCAACTATTTCAGACAGCAAAACATCCGATGGAGCAGCTACGGGAAGTTTTACCAGCAATCTAACAGGTTTATTGCCGGGCACCACCTATTACTTGAGGGCATATGCCACCAATGGTGATGGTACAGGGTATGGAAGTGCTGTTTCATTTACAACATCAGCGCTTACACCACCCGTTTTAACAACCTCCGATGTAAGTGGAATCAGTTATACAACTGCTAAAAGTGGTGGAAACATTGCTAACGATGGAGGTCTTACTGTATCTGTACGTGGAGTTTGCTGGAGTACGGGCACAACTCCAACTATTTCAGACAGCAAAACAACAGATGGAACGGGTGCAGGAAGTTACATCAGTAATCCAATTGGTTTATTGCCAGGCACAATCTATTATCTGCGTGCATATGCCACCAATAGTGATGGTACAAGTTATGGGAGCGCTGTCTCATTTACCACCTTAGCGCTGACACTACCTGTTTTAACAACTGCCGATGTAAGTGTTATAACCTATTCTACCGCTAAAAGTGGCGGAAACATTACAAACGATGGAGGTTCAATGATCACTGCACGTGGTGTTTGCTGGAGTACAGGCGCCACGCCAACCATTTCAGACAGCAAAACAACAGAAGGAACAGGTACCGGGATTTTTACAACCAATCTGAATGATTTATTACCAGGTACAACTTATTATGTGCGTGCATATGCGACCAATAGTAATGGCACAGGATACGGGAGTGCTGTTTCATTTACGACAATCGCGCTTGCACCCCCCGTTCTTACGACAATTGCGGTAAGTGGAATAACAAAAATTTCAGCTGCCGGCGGTGGAAACATTACCAGCGATGGTGGTTCAACGATCACTGCACATGGTGTTTGCTGGAGTACGGGCGTCACCCCAACCATTTCGGACAGCAAAACAAATGATGGAACGGGAACTGGTAGTTTTACAAGTAACCTGAACGGATTATCAGCCAGTACCACATATTATGTACGGGCTTATGCCACCACCAGCGTAGGAACAGGATATGGGAATACTGTTTCCTTTACAACACTTGCCCTGACCCTACCTGTTTTAACCACCACCGATGTAAGTGCAATAAGTTATATAACTGCTAAAAGTGGTGGAACCATTTCGAGTGACGGGGGGTTGACCGTATCTGCACGAGGTGTTTGCTGGAGTACGGGAGTCACTCCAACAATTTCCGACAGCAAAACAACAGATGGAACGGGCGCCGGAAGTTTTACGGGCAACCTGAGTGGTCTGTCACCGGGCACCACTTATTACGTACGCGCATATGCCACCAATATTGATGGTACAGCCTATGGGAGCGCTGTTTCATTTAAAACACTGTCGCTAACCCCACCTGTTTTAACAACATCAGATGCAACTGAAATAACTAAAATTTCTGCAAAAAGTGGCGGAAATATACTAAGCGATGGAGGTGCAGCGGTAACGATACGTGGCATTTGCTGGAGTACAGGCACCACCCCGACTATTTTGGACAGCAAAACGACAGAAGTAACAGGAACTGGAAGTTTTACAGGTAATTTAACTGGTTTATCAGCTGGCATCACTTATTATGTACGTGCCTTTGCCACCAATCGTGAAGGTACAGGCTATGGGAGCGTTGTTTCATTCACAACAACACTGCCAACACTGCCTGTATTAATAACTTCCGATGTTAGTGGAATCACAAAAACAGCAGCTGCCAGTGGTGGAACAATTATAAATGATGGTGGAGCAACGATCACCGCACGTGGTGTTTGCTGGAGTACGGGTACGACCCCAACCATTTCGGGGAACAAAACAGCTGATGGAACCGGCGCTATAATATTTTCTGGTAGTTTGGATGGTTTATCAGCAGGCACAACCTATTATGTACGCGCATATGCGACCAATAGTAGTGGTACAGGATATGGTAGTACGGTTTCATTCAAAACATTACCGCTGACCCCACCTGTTTTAACAACAACTGAAGCACGTGGAATAACCTATTTTACAGCAATCAGTGGTGGAAATATTACAAGTGATGGTGGTCTGACAGTTACCGCACGTGGTGTTTGCTGGAGTACAGGCCCTACACCAACTATTGCAGACAGCAAAACAACAGATGGAACAGGTGCCGGAAGTTTTACGAGCAATCTGATCGGTTTAACTCCAAACACAACCTATTACCTGCGCGCTTATGCCACCAATATTGATGGTACAGGATACGGGAGTGCTGTTTCGTTTACAACCTTACCGCTTACCCCGCCAGTTTTAACGACCTCCGCAGTAAGTGGAATCACAAAAATCACTGCGGCCAGTGGTGGAACCATCACAAACGATGGTGGATTAACGATCACTTCGCGAGGTGTTTGCTGGAGTACAGGCGCTAATCCAACTATTTTAAATAGCAAAACAACTGATGGAACAGGCGCGGGAGGTTTTATAAGCAACCTTACTGGTTTATCAGCAGGTACAACCTATTATCTGCGTGCATATGCCACCAATAGTAATGGTACAGGATATGGGAGTGTTGTTTTATTTACAACATTGCCGCTTACCCCACCTGTTTTAACGACCACCGACATAAGTGCAATAAGTTATGTTACCGCTACCGGTGGTGGAAATATTACAAGTGATGGTGGTCTGACAGTCACCGCTCGTGGTGTTTGCTGGAGTACTAGCCTGACACCAACTATTGCAGACAGCAAAACAACAGATGGAACAGGTGCCGGAAGTTTTACGAGCAATCTGATCGGTTTAACTCCAAACACAACCTATTACCTGCGCGCTTATGCCACCAATATTGATGGTACAGGATACGGGAGTGCTGTTTCGTTTACAACCTTACCGCTTACCCCGCCAGTTTTAACGACCTCCGCAGTAAGTGGAATCACAAAAATCACTGCGGCCAGTGGTGGAACCATCACAAACGATGGTGGATTAACGATCACTTCGCGAGGTGTTTGCTGGAGTACAGGCGCTAATCCAACTATTTTAAACAGCAAAACAACTGATGGAACAGGCGCGGGAGGTTTTATAAGCAACCTTACTGGTTTATCAGCAGGTACAACCTATTATCTGCGTGCATATGCCACCAATAGTAATGGTACAGGATATGGGAGTGTCGTTTTATTTACAACATTGCCGCTTACCCCACCTGTTTTAACGACCACCGACATAAGTGCAATAAGTTATGTTACCGCTACCGGTGGTGGAAATATTACAAGTGATGGTGGTCTGACAGTCACCGCTCGTGGTGTTTGCTGGAGTACAGGCCCTACACCAACTATTGCAGACAGCAAAACAACAGATGGAACAGGTGCCGGAAGTTTTACGAGTAATCTGATCGGTTTAACTCCAAATACGACCTATTACCTGCGTGCATATGCCACCAATATTGATGGTACAGGATACGGGAGTGCTGTTTCGTTTACAACCTTACCGCTTACCCCGCCAGTTTTAACGACCTCCGCAGTAAGTGGAATCACAAAAATCACTGCGGCCAGTGGTGGAACCATCACAAACGATGGTGGATTAACGATCACTTCGCGAGGTGTTTGCTGGAGTACAGGCGCTAATCCAACTATTTTAAACAGCAAAACAACTGATGGAACAGGCGCGGGAGGTTTTATAAGTAACCTTACCGGTTTATCAGCAGGTACAACCTATTACCTGCGTGCATATGCCACCAATAGTAATGGTACAGGATATGGGAGTGTTGTTTTATTTACAACATTGCCGCTTACCCCACCTGTTTTAACGACCACCGACATAAGTGCAATAAGTTATGTTACCGCTACCGGTGGTGGAAATATTACAAGTGATGGTAGTCTGACAGTCACCGCTCGTGGTGTTTGCTGGAGTACAGGCCCTACACCAACTATTGCAGACAGCAAAACAACAGATGGAACAGGTGCCGGAAGTTTTACGAGTAATCTGATCGGTTTAACTCCAAACACAACCTATTACCTGCGTGCATATGCCACCAATAGTGATGGTACAGGATACGGGAGCACTGTTTCGTTTACAACCTTACCACCAACGCCACCTGTTTTAACGACCTCCGCAGTAAGTGGAATCACAAAAATCACTGCGGCCAGTGGTGGAACCATTACAAACGATGGGGGAGCAACGATCACCGCACGTGGTGTTTGCTGGAGTACAGGCGCTAATCCAACTATTTTAAACAGCAAAACAACTGAAGGAACAGGCGCGGGAAGTTTTACGAGCAACCTGAGTGGGTTAACGGCGGGTTTTACTTATTATGTACGTGCCTATGCTACCAATAGTGCAGGTACAGGATATGGGAGTGTTGTTTCATTTACAACATCACCACCAACGCCACCTCAAATAATAACCTCCGAAGTTAGTGGAATAACGAATATCACAGCAAACAGTGGCGGAACCATTACAGATGATGGGGGTACTACAATAACTGCCCATGGCATTTGTTGGAGTACGGGTCCAACACCAACTGTTTCAGACAGCAAAACAACTGAAGGAACAGGGACGGGAAGTTTTACAAGCAACCTGAGTGGGTTAACGGCGGGTATTACTTATTATGTACGTGCCTATGCAACCAATAGTGCAGGTACAGGATATGGGAGTGTTGTTTCATTTACAACCTTACCACCAACGCCACCTGTTTTAACGACCTCCGATGTTAGTGGAATAAAAGATATTACAGCTGTCAGTGGAGGAATAATTACCAGTGATGGGGGAACATCAATAACTGCACGCGGTGTTTGCTGGAGTACAGGTGCAACGCCAACTGTTTCAGACAGTAAAACGGCGGATGGAACCGGGGCAGGAAGTTTTATAAGTAACCTGACAGCTTTGCCACCAAATACAACTTTAAATGCAAGGGCATATGCTACAAATTCTGCCGGTACTTCTTATGGCAATGTAATATCATTTAAGACATTCGCTGTAATGGACATTGATGGAAATGGTTATACCAGTGTAACGATAGGCACCCAGGTTTGGTTGGTTGAAAATCTGAGTACAACAAAATATAACGATGGTACACCAGTTCCATTGGTTACCGATAATACTGCATGGAGCCTCTTGACTACTCCGGGATATAGCTGGTACAATAACGACATATCTTATAAAAATCTATATGGCGCTTTATATAACTGGTATGCAGTAAATACCGGGAAATTAGCTCCTGCAGGCTGGCATGTGCCAACTAATGAGGAATCTACTATTCTGATGTTATTTTTAGGAGAACCCAATGCTGGTGGTAAGTTAAAAGAAGCCGGAACTAATCATTGGGAAAGTCCGAATACTGGAGCAACAAATGAATATGGTTTTACTGCGCTTCCTGGAGGTAAGCGAATGTTTAGTGGAGTATTTTATAGTTTTGGAAGTAGTTGTTACTTCTGGAATTTCGATGAACTTAATTCAACATATGCCTGGAATAGATCAATACTCAATATTTATCCTGGATTGTTTAATGGTAATATAGACAAGACCTATGGATTCTCAGTGCGATGTGTTAAAGATTAGATGTATTAATTAACAGCTATTTATAGACTTTTGGTGTAGAATTCTGAAATAATCTGAAACGGAATAATAATCTTAAAGTAAAATGAGAAAAGAAAGCGGCATCTGGATTTATCTGTTCATTGCGATTGGATTTTTATTAATTGTTACAAATGGTTGCAAAAAGGATAAGGTAAAAGGAGCTCCAGTAATAACAACGTCAGCTGTAAATGGAATAACAAAAATTTCTGCGATCAGTGGAGGGAGTATCACTGACGATAAGGGTCTGGCCATTATTGCACGGGGTGTTTGCTGGAGTACAGGGGCCACGCCAACTATTTCAGACAGCAAAACATCCGATGGAGCAGCTACGGGAAGTTTTACCAGCAATTTAACAGGTTTATTGCCGGGCACCACCTATTACTTGAGGGCATATGCCACCAATGGTGATGGTACAGGGTATGGAAGTGCTGTTTCATTTACAACATCAGCGCTTACACCACCCGTTTTAACAACCTCCGATGTAAGTGGAATCAGTTATACAACTGCTAAAAGTGGTGGAAACATTGCTAACGATGGAGGTCTTACTGTATCTGTACGTGGAGTTTGCTGGAGTACGGGCACAACTCCAACTATTTCAGACAGCAAAACAACAGATGGAACGGGTGCAGGAAGTTACATCAGTAATCCAATTGGTTTATTGCCAGGCACAATCTATTATCTGCGTGCATATGCCACCAATAGTGATGGTACAAGTTATGGGAGCGCTGTCTCATTTACCACCTTAGCGCTGACACTACCTGTTTTAACAACTGCCGATGTAAGTGTTATAACCTATTCTACCGCTAAAAGTGGCGGAAACATTACAAACGATGGAGGTTCAATGATCACTGCACGTGGTGTTTGCTGGAGTACAGGCGCCACGCCAACCATTTCAGACAGCAAAACAACAGAAGGAACAGGCACCGGGATTTTTACAACCAATCTGAATGATTTATTACCAGGTACAACTTATTATGTGCGTGCATATGCGACCAATAGTAATGGCACAGGATACGGGAGTGCTGTTTCATTTACGACAATAGCGCTTACACCCCCCGTTCTTACGACAATTGCGGTAAGTGGAATAACAAAAATTTCAGCTGCCGGCGGTGGAAACATTACCA
The DNA here is from genome assembly GCA_963675995.2 of Prolixibacteraceae bacterium. Taxonomy (GTDB): domain Bacteria; phylum Bacteroidota; class Bacteroidia; order Bacteroidales; family Prolixibacteraceae; genus JAAFHB01. The sequence continues at coordinate 802,690 of CAXXIY010000002.1, forward strand.
GCGATGGTGGTTCAACGATCATTGCACATGGTGTATGCTGGAGTACAGGCGTCACCCCAACCATTTCGGACAGCAAAACAAATGATGGAACGGGAACTGGTAGTTTTACAAGTAACCTGAACGGATTATCAGCCAGTACCACATATTATGTACGGGCTTATGCCACCACCAGCGTAGGAACAGGATATGGGAATACTGTTTCCTTTACAACACTTGCCCTGACCCTACCTGTTTTAACCACCACCGATGTAAGTGCAATAAGTTATATAACTGCTAAAAGTGGTGGAACCATTTCGAGTGACGGGGGGTTGACCGTATCTGCACGAGGTGTTTGCTGGAGTACGGGAGTCACTCCAACAATTTCAGACAGCAAAACAACAGATGGAACGGGCGCCGGAAGTTTTACGGGCAACCTGAATGGTCTGTCACCGGGCACCACTTATTACGTACGCGCATATGCCACCAATATTGATGGTACAGCCTATGGGAGCGCTGTTTCATTTAAAACACTGTCGCTAACCCCACCTGTTTTAACAACATCAGATGCAACTGAAATAACTAAAATTTCTGCAAAAAGTGGCGGAAATATACTAAGCGATGGAGGTGCAGCGGTAACGATACGTGGTGTTTGCTGGAGTACTAGCCTGACACCAACTATTGCAGACAGCAAAACAACAGATGGAACAGGTGCCGGAAGTTTTACGAGTAATCTGATCGGTTTAACTCCAAATACTACCTATTACCTGCGCGCATATGCCACCAATAGTGATGGTACAGGCTATGGGAGTGTTGTTTCATTCACAACAACACTGCCAACACTGCCTGTATTAATAACTTCCGATGTTAGTGGAATCACAAAAACTGCAGCTGCCAGTGGTGGAACAATTATAAATGATGGTGGAGCAACGATCACCGCACGTGGTGTTTGCTGGAGTACGGGTACGACCCCAACCATTTCGGGGAACAAAACAGCTGATGGAACCGGCGCTATAATATTTTCTGGTAGTTTGGATGGTTTATCAGCAGGCACAACCTATTATGTACGCGCATATGCGACCAATAGTAGTGGTACAGGATATGGGAACGTGATTTCGTTTAAAACATTACCACTGACTCCACCTGTTTTAACAACAACAGAAGCACGTGGAATAACCTATTTTACAGCAATCAGTGGCGGAAATATTACAAGTGATGGTGGTCTGACAGTTACCGCACGTGGTGTTTGCTGGAGTACTAGCCTGACACCAACTATTGCAGACAGCAAAACAACAGATGGAACAGGTGCCGGAAGTTTTACGAGCAATCTGATCGGTTTAACTCCAAACACAACCTATTACCTGCGCGCTTATGCCACCAATATTGATGGTACAGGATACGGGAGTGCTGTTTCGTTTACAACCTTACCGCTTACCCCGCCAGTTTTAACGACCTCCGCAGTAAGTGGAATCACAAAAATCACTGCGGCCAGTGGTGGAACCATCACAAACGATGGTGGATTAACGATCACTTCGCGAGGTGTTTGCTGGAGTACAGGCGCTAATCCAACTATTTTAAACAGCAAAACAACTGATGGAACAGGCGCGGGAGGTTTTATAAGCAACCTTACTGGTTTATCAGCAGGTACAACCTATTATCTGCGTGCATATGCCACCAATAGTAATGGTACAGGATATGGGAGTGTTGTTTTATTTACAACATTGCCGCTTACCCCACCTGTTTTAACAACATCAGATGCAACTGAAATAACTAAAATTTCTGCAAAAAGTGGCGGAAATATTTCAAGCGATGGTGGTTTGACAGTTACCGCACGTGGTGTTTGCTGGAGTACAGGCCCTACACCAACTATTGCAGACAGCAAAACAACAGATGGAACAGGTGCCGGAAGTTTTACGAGTAATCTGATCGGTTTAACTCCAAACACAACCTATTACCTTCGTGCTTATGCCACCAATAGTGATGGTACAGGATACGGGAACGCTGTTTCGTTTACAACCTTACCGCTTACCCCGCCAGTTTTAACGACCTCTGCAGTAAGTGTAATCACAAAAACTGCAGCGGCCAGTGGTGGAACCATTACAAACGATGGGGGAGCAATGATCACAGCACGTGGTGTTTGCTGGAGTACAGGCGCTAATCCAACTACTTTAAACAACAAAACAACTGATGGAACAGGCGCGGGAGGTTTTATAAGCAACATTACCGGTTTATCTGCAGGTACAACCTATTACCTGCGTGCATATGCAACCAATAGTAATGGTACCGGATATGGGAGTGTTGTTTCATTTACGACATTACCGCTTACCCCACCTGTTTTAACGACCACCGACATAAGTGCAATAAGTTATGTTACGGCTGCAAGTGGCGGAACCATTACAAGTTCAGGTGGTCTGACCGTCACCGCACGTGGTGTTTGCTGGAGTACTAGCCTGACACCAACTATTGCAGACAGCAAAACAACAGATGGAACAGGTGCCGGAAGTTTTACGAGCAATCTGATCGGTTTAACTCCAAATACGACCTATTACCTGCGTGCATATGCCACCAATATTGATGGTACAGGATACGGGAGTGCTGTTTCGTTTACAACCTTACCGCTTACCCCGCCAGTTTTAACGACCTCCGCAGTAAGTGGAATCACAAAAATTACCGCGGCCAGTGGTGGAACCATTACCAGCGATGGTGGAGCAACGATCATTGCGCGTGGCGTTTGCTGGAGTACAGGCGCTACGCCAACTATTTTAAACAGCAAAACAACAGATGGAACAGGCGCGGGAGGTTTTATAAGCAACCTGAGTGGGTTAACGGCGGGTATTACTTATTATCTGCGTGCATATGCCACCAATAGTGCAGGTACAGGATATGGGAGTGTTGTTTCATTTACAACATTACCACCAACACCGCCTCAAATAATAACCTCCGAAGTTAGTGGAATAACGAAAATCACAGCAAACAGTGGCGGAACCATTACAGATGATGGGGGTACTACAATAACTGCCCATGGCATTTGTTGGAGTACGGGTCCAACGCCAACTGTTTCAGACAGCAAAACAACAGATGGAACAGGGACGGGAAGATTTACAAGCAACCTGAGTGGGTTAACGGCGGGTATTACTTATTATGTCCGTGCCTATGCTACCAATAGTGCAGGTACAGGATATGGGAGTGTTGTTTCATTTACAACCTTACCACCAACGCCGCCTGTTTTAACAACCTCCGATGTTAGTGGCATAAAAGATATTACAGCTGTCAGTGGTGGAACTATCACAAACGATGGTGGAGCAACGATCATTGCTCGTGGCGTTTGCTGGAGTACAGGAGCAACGCCAACTGTTTCAGACAGTAAAACGGCGGATGGAACCGGGGCAGGAAGTTTTATAAGTAACCTGACAGCTTTGCCACCAAATACAACTTTAAATGCAAGGGCATATGCTACAAATTCTGCCGGTACTTCTTATGGAAATGCAATCTCATTTAAGACATTCGCTGTAATGGACATTGATGGAAATGGTTATTCCAGTGTAACGATAGGCACGCAGGTTTGGTTGGTAGAAAATCTAAGTACAACAAAATATAACGATGGTACACCAATTCCATTGGTTACCGATAATGCCGCCTGGATTGCTCTGACTACTCCGGGATATTGCTGGTATAACAACGATATATCGTATAAAAATCCATATGGCGCTTTATATAATTGGGCTGCAGTTAATACCGGCAAGTTGGCTCCTGCAGGATGGCATGTGCCTACTTATGACGATTGGACTGCATTGTGGCCGAACTTGGGAGCAGGGACTTCCATTGCTGGTGGCATAATTAAAGAAGCCGGAACTATTCATTGGGAAAGTCCTAATATTGGAGCAACTAATGCAGTTGGCTTTACAGCGCTTCCCGGGGGTTTACGAAATTATGATGGCGGAAGATCTGTTGATTTAGGTCGTTCTTGTAATTTTTGGTGCTCTACCGTAATTTCTTCAACAGAAGCTTGGAGTATAATGTTGAACTATGCTAATTCTAATGCCGGATATGCTCCAATTTTTCAGACCTATGGGTTCTCGGTGCGTTGTGTTAAAAATTAAAATTTGATTTGAATTTGTTGATTGTTGATAAAAAACAAAATTTGAATAAGTTGATGAACGATCTTTTAGATATTTCCGGGGCTTTAATCTTAACAAGGTAATCTTCAGAATCTGATTAAACTGTAAAATCAAAGCAAATATCAAACTGATGATCGCAATTATAAAAAAACGCGTTCCATTTGTAAAACCGATGATTGCATTTATAAAACAGGTGAATGTGAATAGAAACCAGACAGTTGCATTTATAAACCAGGGTGATGCATTTGTGGAATAAACCACTGCGTTTGTAAATCGAAGCTTTTTTAACATTTCGTAAAGTTCGAATAATCAAATTTATCCCTAACTTTGGTTAGACCAAAATAAGCTATCCCCAATGGGATCAAGTGAACAAATGTGTGAGAATAATAATCCTGGTAAATAAAAAGATGATGCAAAATGCTATTGACGGTTTACAAGAGGAAATCAAAAATGGGCAACAATTAGAAACATCCATCCCAAAATCTTACAGACCATTTAAGTCGGTGTTCCCCGGTAAATACCTCCAGGGTGAAGGAATTATCGCCGATTTATCCGAAATAGTCGACTCTTTTGGAAGTAAGGGACTGATTTTGTCATCCCGTACCGCTAAAAAGACAATTTTAGGTAGGTATGTACAGCAATATGCAGAGGGTGGAATTATTCTGGAGGATTTTGGCGGTGAGTGCTGTGAGACAGAATTGAAACGAATTTATAATCTGGTGATCAGCAATAAGGTGGATGTCCTTGCTGGTGTGGGTGGAGGGAAGGCCATTGATACGGCTAAAATTGTGGCTGACCGGGCCGGAATTCCGGTGATTATTGTTCCCACCATCGCTTCAACCGATGCGCCATGTAGTGGTTGTGCGGTTATCTATTCCGATAACGGGGTTTTTGAATCTGTCTATTATCAAAAGATGAATCCTCAGGTGGTGCTGGTCGATGTGAATGTAATCGCCAATGCACCTACCCGTTTCCTTGTAGCCGGTATGGGTGATGCTTTAGCCACATGGTTTGAAGCCAGATCGTGCGAGCGTACTCATTCGTTGAACGAGTGTGGCGGATATAGTACTTTAGCAGGATTAAATCTTGCCAGACTCTGTTATGATACCATTTTACAATATGGGGATGCTGCGAAAATGGCAACCGAGAATAAGATCATCACAGCAGCCTTGCACCATATCGTTGAGGCCAACATCCTGTTAAGTGGCATAGGTTTCGAAAGCGCAGGGCTCGCTTCTGCACATTCGATACACAACGGATTGTCAGCACTAAATGAAACACATGCCTATTACCACGGTGAAAAGGTGGCTTTTGGTGTATTAGCGGGGCTCCATCTCACGGATGCTTCACCTTCTGAAATGGAAATGGTTTACTCTTTTTGTGAAAAGATCGGCCTTCCAACCACGTTAGAATCGATTGGACTGCTTAAAATTGAAAAAAGCAGATTGCTGGAAGTTGCTGTTAAAGCCTGCCAGCCGCAGGAGGGAATTCATCATGAAGCCGGCCTGATTACTCCCGAAAAAGTATTGAATGCAATGATTGCTGCTGATACAATGGGGAGAAGCAGAAAAATAAGATACCCACAACGTTAAATAATTAGAGATAATTTAGTACATTTGTGCCGGTTTTTAATTAATGTTGATCCGTTGCTATCGAACCCGAATACTGCGGCGCAATTATTGTATCATTTAAATTTTAAAAAAGTAATGTATTTAACTACTGAAAAAAAACAGGAGATTTTTGAAAAGTATGGCGTTACCGCCACTAACACAGGCTCTGCAGAAGGGCAGATTGCACTTTTCTCTTACCGGATTAGTCACCTTACAGAACATCTGAAAGTGAATAAAAAAGATTTTGGAACACAGCGTGCACTGATCGGATTAGTTGGTAAACGACGCTCGTTGCTCGATTACCTTAAAAGAAAACACATCGATCGTTACCGCGCAATTATTAAAGATCTCAATCTTCGTAAATAACGAACAACCTAAAAAGGCAATTTTCGAATTGCCTTTTTTTGAATATTTTAAAAGCCCCACCCATTGTTTTTAGTATTAATAAAATTATTTTTTTAAATTATGTACAAAGCTGTTAATAAGACAATTGATCTGGGAGATGGACGTACGATTAACATCGAAACGGGGAAGTTGGCTAAACAGGCCGACGGATCAGTGGTCGTGAAAATGGGTGATACCATGTTACTTGCAACAGTAGTGTCGGCAAGAGAAGCTGCTGAAAATGTTGATTTCATGCCACTTTCTGTTGACTACCGTGAAAAATTCTCGGCAGCAGGTCGGTTTCCGGGTGGATTTCTTAAAAGGGAAGGTCGCCCTTCTGACGATGAGATTCTGACTGCCCGGTTAGTGGATCGTGTTTTACGCCCCCTTTTCCCTGATAATTACCACGCCGAAACAGTGGTGATGATTGCACTGATCTCTTCCGGTAAAAATGAAATGCCGGATTCTCTTGCCGGATTAGCCGCCTCAGCTGCTATTGCTGTTTCTGATATCCCTTTCAATGGACCGATCTCAGAAGTTCGTGTCAGCCGGATCGACGGGAAGTTTATTCTCAATCCATCAGCTGAACAGCTTGTCGGCGCCGATATTGATATTATGGTTGGGGCATCGTTTGATAACATCATGATGGTTGAGGGTGAAATGGACGAGGTCTCGGAAGATGAGATGCTTGCGGCAATAAAATTTGCTCACGACAACATCAAAATTCACTGTAAAATTCAGGAAGAATTAGCCGCAGAACTGGGTGTTCAAAAACGGGAGTATTGTCATGAACAGAATGATGAGACCCTCCGCGAACTGATCTGGAAAGAAACTTACCAGAAGGCTTACGATACTGCCCGTTTACTGATCAATGATAAGCACTTGCGCGTTAGCTCTTTCGCAAAGATTAAAGAAGATTTTACCGAGGCTTACAGCGTTGGAAAAGAGGCATCTGAAATCGATAAAAGTTTGATTACGCGTTATTATCACGACGTTGAGAAAGAGGCTATGCGCCGAATGATTCTTGATGATGGTATTCGTCTTGACGGTCGTTCCACAACTCAGATCAGACCGATCTGGGGTGAAGTATCTTATTTACCCGGATCACATGGTTCAGCTATCTTCACACGTGGTGAGACACAGGCTTTAACAAGTGTCACACTCGGAACAAAGATGGATGAGAAGATCATTGATAACGTTACCCTTAAAGGGAGAGAGCGCTTTTTACTCCATTATAATTTCCCTCCGTTCAGCACTGGTGAGGCTAAGGTTCCACGCGGACTTTCACGCAGAGAGATCGGACACGGAAATCTGGCTCATCGCGGATTGAAAAGAATGATTCCTGAAGGATTCCCTTACATCGTTCGTATTGTTTCTGATATTCTCGAGTCGAATGGTTCTTCATCAATGGCAACGGTTTGTGCCGGAACCATGGCGATGCTTGATGCCGGTATTCACCTCAAACGACCAGTCTCTGGAATCGCGATGGGACTTATTACCGATAAGGGTTCTGATAAATTTGCAGTCCTTTCTGATATCCTTGGTGATGAAGATCATTTAGGAGATATGGATTTCAAGGTAACGGGAACGACCAAAGGAATCACTGCAACCCAAATGGATATTAAGGTAGATGGGCTTTCCTACGAGGTGATGGCTAAAGCACTGCAACAGGCCAAAGAGGGTAGGGCACATATCCTTGGTAAAATACTTGAAGTGATCAGCGAACCACGCGAAGACTACAAGCCAAATGTTCCCCGGATTGTCACAATGATGATTCCAAAAGATATGATCGGACCAGTTATTGGTCCTGGTGGTAAAATTATACAGCAGATTCAAGCCGATACCAAAGCGACAATTTCAATTGAAGAAATTGAAGACCAGGGCCGTATTGAAATCAGCGCACCTGATAAGGATGCCATTGATGCGGCTGTTGCCAGAATTCGTGCAATTGTTGCACTCCCCGAAGTTGGTGAGATTTACAAGGGTAAAGTGAAGTCTATCGTTCAGTTTGGCGCTTTTATTGAAATTATGCCAGGGAAAGAGGGACTTTTACATGTTTCGGAGATCGACTGGAAACGGATCGAGAATCCTGAGAGTGTTTTAAAAGTGGGCGATATCGTTGAGGTTAAACTACTTGAAATTGATCAACGCTCTGGAAAACTGAAGCTTTCGCGTAAGGCTTTACTTCCGAAACCTGAAGGACACAACGAAGGTGAAAGAGGTGATCGTGGTCCGCGACCCGATCGTACCGAAGGGAGAGATCCCGGACATAGTCACTCGCTTCGGAAGCCCAAACAATAAAAATAAAATTAATAATGCCCGGATTTCCCGGGCATTATTTTGTTTCCACTATTTTGTCGTATATTCGGGTTTTCAAGAAAAACCGGTGATGAGTATTGATTATCTTGTAATTGAAGGGAATATTGGAGCAGGTAAGACGACTTTGGCGAACCTGCTGAGCGGTGATCTTAACAGTAAACTGATTTTGGAGGGATTCTCTGACAATCCGTTTTTACCCAAATTTTATACGGATCCTGCAAAATATTCGTTTCCGCTTGAGCTTTCCTTTTTGGCTGAGCGTTATTCACAGTTAAAAACTGATTTGGCAAATCGCGATCTTTTTCATGAACTGACCATCACCGATTACTATTTTATGAAATCGCTGATCTTTGCCCAGAATACCTTGGTGCCCGATGAATATAATCTCTATCGTAAGTTTTTCGATATTATTTATGAACGGCTTCCAAAACCTGACCTTTATGTATACCTTCATTTACCCGAATCTCAGTTGATTGAAAATATTCGCAAGAGGGGACGTGATTATGAACAATCTATTGAAATTAACTACCTTAAAACAATCAGGGAGGGATATTTTAATTTTTTTTCTCAGCAAAACGATTTCCCGGTATTGATAATTGATACCTCACAAATTGATTTCGTCAAGAAAGAATCAGATTATCAATTAATTAAGGATTTGATCTTTGGGAATGAATATACAAGTAAAATTAACCGTGTTTTTTTTAATGGCGAAACTGTTTAATATTGTTTAAATTGTTTTTCAGTAACACTAAAAGGTTGTATTTTTGCGATTAGAGCAATAAAAACTAACAAGTCATTCATCTATTAATTATTGTAATGAGAAATTTTAAATTAAATTATTTGGTTTTATTCATTTTGGGCACTGCAGTTTTAGCGGGTTGTGCCTCCTTAAAAAAAATGAAGAAAGATGCAGGGAAGGTGAGTTATTCTGTCGTTCCGGAAACTCTTGAGGCTCATAACGGCAAGGTTGACGTTGCACTACAGGGACGTATTCCCGCAAAGTATTTTCTTAAGAAGGCAACAATTGTTGCTACACCAGTTCTGAAAACTTCAGAAGGTGAGAAGTTTTATGAGCCTTATATTCTTCAGGGAGAATCGGTTAAGGCTAATAATAAGGTGATTAGCTATTCTGGTGGTGGTAGTGTCGCTTACAAAGGTTCGGTTCCGTTCGAATTTGCGATGCGCAAATCGGAACTTTTCTTAAAGATACGTGCTTCCAAGGGGAGTAAATCGCTCGATTTTGAACCTGTAAAATTGGCGAATGGTGTTATTGCTACCAGTACTCTTGTTGACAATAGTCCCTCTTCGATTCTTGGATTTCAAAAAAGAAAAAATACTACCGGGATTTACGATGCTACAATCGATAAATTTCAGAGAGTGGTACCGGATAAATATGTAGCAGACCTGATCTATTTGATTAATAGCTCAGAAGTTCGTGGTAAGGAAATGACCAAAGATGAAATCAAACAATTAAGTCACTACATTACTGAAGCATATAAGGCTGATCGTAAAGAGCTTAAAGGAGTTGAGGTTTCTGCTTATGCTTCTCCTGATGGAAAATTGGATTTCAATACTGCTCTTTCTCAGAAACGTCAGGGTACTTCTTCTAAGGTGGTAGAAAGAGATTTGACCAAAAATAAGGTTAAAACTGAACTGAAAACCAAATTTACACCTGAAGACTGGGATGGTTTCCAGGAGCTGATGCAGAAATCGACAATTCAGGATAAAGAGTTGATCCTTCGTGTACTCTCCATGTATGCTGATCCTGAAGTTCGCGAACGCGAAATTAAGAACCTTTCGGCATCCTTTACTGCAGTGGCAAATGATATCCTTCCTAAACTTCGTCGTGCAAAAATCACCGCTTCTGTTGATTTAATTGGACGTACCGATGAGGAGATTAGTGCTCTTGCAATGAGCGATCCTTCCAAATTAAATCAGGCTGAGTTACTTTATGCCGCTACACTGACAAATAATCCTCAGGTTCAAAAAACGATCTACACCAGTTTTACAAAGGTTTATGCTGATGACTGGAGAGGTTATAACAACCTTGGAAGTGTCGTTTTTGGCCTTGGTGATAGTGACGCTGCTGCCACTAATTTTGAGAAAGCTGATAAACTTGATCCCAAGAATCCGATCGTTCAAAATAATCTGGGTTGCATTGAGCTAAAAAAGAAGAACCTTGCCAAAGCTGAAGAACTTTTTGGTGCTGCAACCGGAGCTGGCAAAGAAGTAAGCGAAAACCTTGGAATCGTGAAGATTATGCAGGGACAATACGAAACTGCCGTTAAATATTTTAGTGATGAATCACAGAGTGTAGCTAATCACGCACTGGCTCAACTGTTGAATAATGACAATAATGGGGCCTTACGTACCCTAAACGGAGCTTCCGTTGAATCTGGCCGTATCGCATATCTGAAGGCAATTATTGGCGCCCGTACTGCCAAGACTACCATGATGTACGAAAATCTTGGAAAAGCAGTTAAAAAAGATGCCGCTTATAAGGAATTGGCTAAAACAGATCTTGAGTTTGCAAAATATTTCGACGATCAGAATTTCAAAATGATTCTGAATTAATCAGTTAATCAATAGTATAAAAAAGGGAGCCATATCGGCTCCCTTTTTTGTGCTGTTAATAAATCAAAAAATCTTAAACCTCGCATGAGTCTCCCATACAATTAGGTCTTGTTTCCGGCTCTTTTAATAATTTCATCCTAATGGAAAGATAGTAGATCTTACACCCGATACAAATTCCAAATGCAGTCTCCAGGTATAAAAGAATCAGACAAATGATACAAAGTCTGCATAACGATTCAAAATAGGAGGCATCTTTCAAAAGAAAAATTGACAATACAAATATTGCACCCGATAAAGCAATTCCTAAACTCCATGCAAACCGCTTTTGTACAGCTCCTATATAAAGTGGTGTTTGTTTCCGAACAAAAATAGATCCGAGGAGCATTGTTGGTGAATAATTTGGATTAATGAATACTGCAATTAAAAAGGAGAGGAGCAGAAATCCACTTATATAAGGTATTACTGAATAGTTTTTTAATATTAGTCCATTGATAAATGCCACCAGGCCAAACAGAAACATGATACCAGAACCTGCTCTTACCTGCCGTTCATTTAATACTTTATAATTTATTCCCTCTACATACTTCCCAAAACTGATTAACTTCATCGCCTAAGTTTTTAAATTTTATAAATATTTAATTATCAAGCGCAAAAGTAATGTATTTGGGATTTGTTCCAAATCGAGTTGTCATTATGGCAACTTTTAAAATAACCGCTTTTAATTCTCCTGATTTATTGGTATATTCGTAAAAGCCTTTGGATAGTCAATCTATTTTCGATGTTGAACATTGTAAAGTAAATTACAAGATGAAAAAACCTGACGAACAATTAACCCGGCTCATTGAAAAAATGGAAGATTTGTTGAAAAGACATCAAAGCTTTTCAAATGAGATCAATGAATTAAGCGCTGAAATTAGCATTCTGAAGAATAAGCGTGAAGAGGAGTTTGTTGAAGATCTGCTGGAGGAATCTGGGGACGAACTTGAAATCTCCGAGGAAGTTGAGGCTGTGGAGGAGCAACCAGTTGTCAACATCTTCCGGCCATCGTCGGAATCTGAAGCTTTTATCCATTCTGAATATTCCACATCAGAATCAGATTCATCCGTTGAAAAAAAATCAGACCTTGAAAAGTTTATTGGGGAAAATCTGATTAATAAAATAGGTATTGCCATCACTGTCATTGGCGTTGCCATTGGGGCCAAGTACTCTATTGATCATGACCTGATCAGTCCGGTGACCAGAATTATTTTAGGCTATCTCATGGGAATCGGGTTACTGGGAATCGGAATTAAACTGAAACGGAATTACGAAAATTACAGCGCAGTACTGGTTAGTGGGGCAATGGCGATCGTTTATTTTATCACCTATTTTGCTTACAGTCTTTATGAATTGTTTCCACAGGTAGTTGCTTTTTCAATGATGGTGATCATAACCGCGTTCACGGTTGTAATTGCAATTTACTATAACCGACAGGTTATTGCCCACATCGGTATGGTAGGCGCTTATGCAGTTCCATTCCTTTTAAGTAATAATTCAGGAAATGTAGCGATCTTATTCGGATATATGGCGATTATTAACATTGGCATACTTGTAATTGCTTTTCAAAAGTACTGGAAACCTATCTATTATGCATCTTTTTTAATTTCATGGCTCATCTATTTCTCGTGGTTCAGCGATAATTATCATGCCTCTGAACATTTTGCTCTTGCCCTGATTTTCCTTTTTACGTTTTTTGTTACTTTCTATGTCATCTTCCTGGCTTATAAATTGATCCAGAAAGAGAAATTTGATGTTGATGATGTTCTATTACTACTTGCCAATTCCTTTATTTTCTATGGAATTGGTTACTCTATTCTAAAATCAAATGCAGCAGCTGACCATTTGTTAGGGATATTTACATTTTGTAATGCATTGATTCATTTTAGTGTTGGTTATTTGATTTATAAACGTACGTTGGCTGACAGATATTTGTTTTATCTTGTTGCAGGGTTGGCTTTAGTTTTTGCAACCATTTCGATTCCTGTACAATTTGATGGAAATTGGGTAACCTTGTTATGGGCGGGCGAGGCCGTGTTGTTATTTTGGATTGGCAGAACCAAGTCGATCCAGTTCTATGAGATATTCGCCTATATTCTGATATTGGCAACTTTTATTAGCATTGTTAACGATTGGACTACTGTATATTATATTTATAAATCGGGGCAATCGGGAATGAGGTTAACTCCTCTGTTCAATATTAATTTTCTATCTTCCTTACTGGTCATCTTCTCATTTGGATACATAAATCTTTTATATCACAATAAGAGATTCCCAAATCCGGTAAGTTCTCAGAACGATATCAGAAGATTGGCCTCCGTTTTAATTCCGTTTTTTTTACTAAGTACGCTCTATTTTTCGTTCCGGATCGAAATCGCCACCTACTGGAACCAGTTATATAATGATTCATTAAAAGTTGTTGAACGTTTTAATCCTGACTTCAATGAAAGTTTTCATAATATCGACCTTCTAAAATTCCAAACAATCTGGATACTCAATTATTCGCTTTTGTTTGTTTCCTTACTCTCATTTGTGAATTTCAAAAAACTGAGGAACTACACGATAGGATTGGTCAATCTGGGATTAAGTACAATTGCTGTGGTCGTATTTCTCTTTCAGGGATTAATTATGCTGGGGGATCTAAGAGAAAGTTATTTGAATCATACCTTATCCGTGAATTACCAGCAAACCGGTTTTAATATTGGGATCAGATATGTTTCCTATTTTTTTGTAGGATTGACGCTCCTTTCTGTTTACAGCTATTGTAAGGAAGATTTCATGAAATCGGTCTCAATTATCCTGAGGAAGTGGTTTGATTGTATATTGCACATCTCAATATTGTGGATTGCCAGCAGTGAATTGATTACCTGGATGGATATGATGAAGATTGCCCAATCTGATAAGCTCGGTTTAACCATATTTTGGGGAATTTATGCATTAATTCTGATTGGTTTAGGGATATGGGAAAAGAAAAAATACCTGAGAATCGGAGCGATTGCCCTTTTTGGAATAACACTCTCCAAACTCTTTTTTTATGATATTTCCGATCTTGACACAATTGACAAAACCGTTGTATTTGTTTCACTTGGTGTTTTACTTTTGATCATCTCTTTTTTATACAACAAGTTTAAATACATGATATCGGGTGAACCTGAGGAATAGTTTCAGAATTAATGAATTCATCTCTCTATTGTAATACGGGCATCAACGGCAACAATCTGATCCCCAAGACCCATCAGAGGATTGATATCCATCTCTTTAATCTCGGTGGCAAATCGAAGCATAGAGGATAATCGTACGATGATCTCTGCAAATTTTCTGCGGTTGACCCCCGGTCTTCCTCTGAATCCTTTTACCATCGGATAAGCTTTAAGGTTCCGGATCATCGATAATGCTTCGTCTTGCGACAATGGAGAGAGTCCGGAGGTAAAATCTTTGAGTACCTCTACAAAGATTCCGCCGATTCCGCATAGAATGATGTGGCCGAATTTCGGTTCATATTTGGCCCCAAGGAATAATTCTGTCCCTTCGGCTTGCGCTGCAATGAGTATTGCATTTGTTTCCGGAATGCTTAGCATTCTATTAAACTCCAGTCGGACAGATTCATCGGACCGTATATTTAGCGAAACTCCTCCTACATCTGTTTTATGAATTGGTCCGACCACTTTCATTACCACAGGAAAACCAATCGAATGAGCTGCATTCAGCGCATCTTCAACATTAGTCGCAATAATCTCTTTTACAATTGGGATTGATGCGGCATTTAACAACGCATGGATCTTGTTGGGCGGGAGTTGTCCTGTTTCGCAGCTTTCAATAATCCTTCTTATTTCAGGTACGTCCACCCCTTCAAGGAAAATGTTCTCATCGGATGGCGGTGGTGTTCTGTATACTCGTGTTAATGCACGACCAAGTAGCACTTCATCCGGGAAGTTGATATTTCCATGGGAAAGAAAGTAGGCTAAATCTTTTTTTACATTCAATATGGAGGGTAAGATCGGATAGATTGGCTTTTTACAGCTCTTCATTTTCTGATCAAGCACTTTATAAACATCTTTTACCGACGTTAGTCCGGGACTGCCAAAAATAACGGCCATTCCATCAATTTCGGTGAACTCATTTTCGCAGGTATCTATGATCTCTCCAAGTTGATCCGCCGTACCAGTAGCCAGAAAATCAAAAGGATTCTCCACCGACGATCCAGCAAAAAGTTTACCTCTTAGCTTTTCTTTCGCATTAGAGTCGGCAATCTGAGGAATATTTAAACCTCCCGCTTCGAGGGCATCGGTGAGCATTACGGCAGGGCCACCAGCATGGGTGATGATGGCTATATTTTTCCCCTCCAGTTTTTTGATCATTAGTATTCCGGCAACTGTGGTCAATTCCTCCCTTCCATAACACCTTACGATTCCTGCTTTTCGGAATAATGCCTCTACTGCCGAATCTGAGCTGGCCATTGCACCAGTGTGCGATAATGCCGCTCTGCTACCTGCTGAAGAGCTTCCAGCTTTAATGGCGGCCAATCGGAATCCCTTATTAACCAATGATCTGGAATGGTGGAGGAATTTGTCCGGATTGCGGATGGATTCAACATAAAGAAGTTTGACGCGAGCTGAATTTTCCTCTTCTGAGTGGAGGTCCCAATATTCCAGTACCTCTTCGATACCAACCTGGGCAGAGTTTCCAACAGAGATTACCCGCGAGAAGTGGAGCCCTTTGGGAATCGCCGATTCAATAATAAATACCGCTGTGGCTCCTGAGCCGGAGACAAAGTCACAACCACCCGATTCGAGAGGAGGAATGGGTGTTGTGAAAACCCCGGCATAGTCGGGTGTCAGGACACCAATACAATTGGGTCCTATCAGACATGAGCCAGTTTTGTTCACGATCGAGACCATCCTTTTTTCGAGCACTTCACCCTCAGGACCAGTCTCACTGAATCCTCCTGCAATCACAATAAATGCACCTACCTTCTTTGTAGTTGCCAGAATTTCAATGATGTCAGGACAACTTTTTGCGGGAATTGCCAGAATGGCAAGATCAGTATCGGGTAATTCATCCAGCGAGTTGTAAGTCTTAACCCCCTGAATATTTGTATCATTCGGATTATAGGCGTATAGTCGCCCCTTATATTCATTCTCAATGAGGTTTTTAAGGATTTTTCCACCTGGTTTGGTAATATTGTTGGAGGCTCCGACGACTACAATACTTTCCGGAACCAATAATTGCCTGTTCAACATTATCTTATGTTCGATTTAGTTAATAGGATTCAAACATACTGGAAAATTAAACAAATACAAATGAAAATAATCACTGCAGAAATTTTTTTGCTGATTCAATGGATTTGAGTTTTAATTTGGATCACATTTGGCTGCTTGCCTTTGGCACCTTTCAGGGAAATCTTTATTCTAATCGTTTTTTTATCAGGACAAAATACATTTTAGAACTGTGAATCAGCCACCTGGCAATTGCCAATTGCCAGCCGCCTTTCTCTCTGCCTCAGTCATTGATGGACCTCACTATCTACCCGTAACAGTTTCTCAAAGATTATTTCCTAATTTTGACCCATGGAAAACGGGGAACAGAAGATATTCGTCTGGTGCAATTATTCGGAGGGGATGGATGATGCCATTTTGCATGGGATGGTGATTGCCTCGACACTGCGTAAAGAACTCTGTCTGTTCCACTTGTTGGATGCTAAGATTCATGAGAGCGGAGAGATTGCAGAAGCCCGTTTAAGAGGTACAGTCTCAAAAATAGTCCCCTTTCTGTCCAATATCAGAATCCGGTATTTTGTAAGAGATCAGAATCTTACCGATGTTCTTGGTGAAATGGCCGAGCTTTTTGAATGTTTGGTCCTCGTGGCTCACAAAAAATCGGTAAGGCAACTTTTACCTGTGTTAGAATATGCCGCATTTCCATTTCTGTTTGTGTCGGATAAGGAGAATATTGGCAACACCTATAAGCATATTGTAGTACCGGTTGGTTACATGAAAAAAAGTAAAGATCTTGCTTTATGGGCCAGCTACCTTGGAAGGCATAACCGAGCGATGATTGATCTATTTTTGGCGGATGAAGGGTGTAGTGACGATCAGAAAAGTGTCAGAGGCAATCTTTTTTCCATCGAACGACTTTACACGAAATTCGGGTTTCCGTTTCAGGTTATTGAAAGTCATACCCCAACCTGGAAGCTTCAGAAATCGGCCCTCAAACATGCATTGAGTCTGAAATCGGGAATGTTTATCATCGCCGTAAGCTACAATAATACCTTCCTCGATTCGATAATTGGGCTTACAGAAGAGAAGTTGATTGAGAAATCAGAGGAGTTATCGGTGATGTGTGTGAACTCAAAACGCGATTTCTATACCTTTTGCAGTTAGGCTAAAAATAGAGATGTATCCACCTATGTGAATGCTTCTAATACATTAAATATTAGAAAGATAAGTGCAGTCTTGTCAAATTTATACTGAGTATAAATAGAGGATTTAGTCAAAAAAGTTGGACTAAACTGAACTGTGAATTATATAAAATGATACATTTGCCGCTTCATTTCCAAATTATAAGGTCCAATAAAATTTGGGTCTACTAAAGAATTGATTAAAAATTAAGATATGGAAAGCAGCGCACTTTTAGTCTTTTTTCTGGCAGCAGTTTCCCTTGTGGGACTGGCTATGCTTTTTTCCAGTTATGTACCACCGACATCAAGTAATGATGTTAAGTTTGAACCTTACGAGTGTGGTATTGAAACGATTGGTGATGCCTGGCTTCAGTACACGGTAGGTTATTATTTGTTTGCAATTCTGTTTCTCATTTTTGATGTGGAGACCATTTTTTTGTTTCCATGGGCAATTGTGATGAGAAATGCCGGGTTGACCGGTTTTATTGAGATCCTGATCTTCTTTGCGATTTTAGGATTAGGTCTTTTATACGGTTGGAAAAAACATGCATTAAAATGGGAATAATTAAGAAAAGCGATTTCGGGAAGAATGATTACCCAATCATCGCTGAATACGAGGGGGGAAGTATTATTTTGGCTCAGTTGGATGCACTGGTCAATTGGTCCCGTGCCAATTCTCTATGGCCCTTGACTTTTGGTACGCGTTGTTGTGCCATTGAATTTATGGCAGCCGGAGCTTCAAGACACGATTTTGCCCGGTTTGGTGCTGAGGTTGCAAGGCCTTCACCTCGTCAGGCTGATTTGATTGTTATTTCCGGGACCATTAATTATAAAATGGCGCCTGTCCTCAAACGGTTATATGATCAAATGGCTGAACCCAGGTATGTGATGGCCATGGGAGCATGTGCCGTCTCTGGAGGACCCTTCTATTATAACTCCTATGCCATTGTGAAAGGTGCTGACCACGTGATTCCTGTAGATGTTTATATCCCGGGATGTCCCCCAAGGCCTGAAGCCTTCCTTTTCGGACTGATGCAACTGCAGAAGAAAATCAAGAAAACAAAAAACTTCGGAAAGGTTAAATATTCCGAAGCAAAGCCAATAATATCTGATAAATCGCCCCTTTAAATATTAGGTCAAATGACTAACGAGGAATTACAATCATACCTCACCGGGAGGTTTCCTGAGGCAGAGATCAAAATCGGAGTTCAGTTTGTTGAGATGACAGTTACAGCTGAGCATCTTCATGAGACAGCAGTTCAGTTGAAAGAAACTGATGAGATTGCTTTCGACTATGTTTTCTGCCTTACGGGAGTTGATTACGCTGAAAACATGGGGATTATTTACCATCTGGAATCGGTTAAACACCGTCACTCCATGGTGCTTAAAGTGAGAACGGCTGACCGGGTAAATCCTGCAATCGACACATTGAGTGATGTTTGGGTTACTGCTAAGTATCATGAGCGCGAGGCTTATGATTTGCTTGGAATTCATTTCAACAATCATACCGATTTACGTCGTCTCTTTCTGGATGACACCTGGGGATTCCCCCTTCGTAAAGATTATGTGGACGAAATAAGAATAGTAGAACGATAGAATTATGTCCGAAATAAAAGAGGTCATTATAAATAGCGACAGGCTGGCTACCGATGAGTATTTGGTCAACATGGGACCACAGCACCCCTCTACACATGGGGTGTTACGATTGCTTGTCAAACTTGAGGGTGAAAAAGTTCTTAATGTTCAACCACATACAGGCTATATCCACAGTGGGATTGAGAAGATGTGTGAGGCGATCACCTATCCGCAGATCATCCATCTCACCGACCGTATGGATTACCTTTCGGCGCATATGAACAATGAGGCTGTTGCCCTTTGTGTCGAAAATGCCCTTCAGGTGGAGGTTCCCGACCGGGTTAAATATATTCGGACCATTATGGACGAATTAGCCCGTCTGGCATCGCATCAGTTATGGTGGTGTGTTTTCGGGATGGATTTGGGCGCACTGACCACGTTTTTTTATGGGCTCCGCGATCGCGAGATGATTCTCGATATCTTTGAGGAGACCTGCGGCGCCAGAATGACCGTTAGCTACAATACACCTGGCGGTTTAATGTTCGATATACATCCTAACTTTCAGAAAAGGGTAAAAGATTTTATTAAATATTTCAGGACTAAACTCCCTGAATACGATAAGTTGCTCTCAGGTAATGTTATTTTAAGGGAGCGTACCGAGGGGATAGGATATCTGACACGTGAAGATGCGATTGCTTTTGGGGTAACCGGACCATCCGGGAGGGCTTCAGGTTTTTCGTGTGATATGCGTAAACATCAGCCCTACAGCGCTTATCCCTTTGTGAAATTTAATGAGATTTTGGATCACCGTTGTGATACACTCGCCCGGTATGAAGTTCGCATCCTGGAGATGTACGAGTCTTTAAATATTATTGAGCAATTAATCGATAATATCCCTGAAGGAGATTATGCCGTTAAAATGAAGGGAGTTTTAAAACTTCCTGAAGGAGAATTTTATCAACGGGTGGAAAGTGCACGAGGCGAATTTGGGGTATTTATTGTCAGTGACGGGAAGAAAAATCCTTACCGGGTTAAGTTCCGCTCTCCTGGATTTTCAAATATGTTTGCATTGAACAAGATGACAAAAGGTCATAAAATTGCTGATCTTATCGCAATTATGTCAACCCTTGACCTCATTATTCCTGACATTGACCGTTAATAACCTTGAAGATTAAAACTGACGCTTAAGATATTTTCAATATGGCTTTTAATATTTACGACTTTACAGAGTTAACCCACAATATCCACGTGGGATTGGCAGAAAGTTTTTCACCCTGGCTCGCCACAACTATTGAATGGGTAATTGTTGGGGTGGCATACCTTTTATTTGTTGCGCTTTTCGGATTATTCCTGGTTTATGCCGAACGAAAGGTTTGTGCGGCATTTCAGCAACGCCTGGGCCCGATGAGGGTTGGGAAATGGGGATTATTACAAACGATTGCCGACTTCATCAAATTGTTAATGAAAGAGTTAATCATGCCTCGTAAGGCTGATTGGTTTCTTTATAATTTAGCCCCTTTTATTGTTATTATAGCCTCATTCCTTGCTATTGCAGCTCTACCATTTGCACCCGGTCTTCAGTCAATGGATTTTGACATTGGTGTTTTTTACCTTACTGCGGTATCATCCGTCGGCGTTATCGGGATTCTTTTAGCTGGTTGGTCAAGTAATAATAAATATTCGCTGATTGGTGCCATGCGAAGTGGTGCGCAGATTTTAAGTTATGAACTTTCTGTATCCCTTTCGCTTCTTACAATGGTTGTTTTTGCCGGAACGATGCAGTTTTCTGCCATTGTGGAGGGACAGCGTGATGCCTGGTTTATCTTTTCAGGGCATATCCCTGCCATTATTGCTTTTGTCATATTTCTTATTGCAGGAACAGCAGAAACCAACCGCGGACCTTTCGACCTTGCAGAAGCAGAATCAGAGCTGGTTGCCGGTTTCCATACCGAGTATTCGGGAATAAAGTTTGCTATGTTCTTCCTTGCCGAATACATCAATCTTTTCATCATCTCGGCTGTTGCGGCAACCGTATTTTTAGGAGGTTGGATGCCATTGCACTTTGGAAATCTCGAATCCTTTAATCATGTCATGGACTTTATCCCACCGGTAGTCTGGTTTTTTGGAAAGGTACTGTTTGTCATCTTTGCTATTATGTGGTTTAAGTGGACGTTCCCCCGTTTGCGTGTCGATCAGATCCTGACCCTGGAGTGGAAATATCTGCTTCCGATTAACCTGGTCAATATTCTGCTTATGGCACTTGTTGTCCTGACAAAATTTCATTTTTAACTGATTTATAAGTAGATATGAAGTCTTTTTTCGAATATATCGTTTCAATCATCAAAGGAGTGTGGTCTCTTTTGGTCGGGATGAAGGTGACTGCAAAGTACTTTTTTACCCCTTGGAGAAATGTTACGCAGCAGTACCCTGAAAATCGTGATTCGCTGGTTATGTTTGAACGTTTTCGTGGTGAGGTAATCATGCCGCACACTGAGAACAATGAACATCTTTGCACCGGTTGCGGAATTTGTGAGATCAACTGTCCGAACGGTTCAATCGAAATAATTTCAAAATCAATCATAACACCCGAGGGCAAAAAGAAGCGGATCATTGATCAGCATATTTATCACCTGGGGATGTGCACCCTTTGCAATCTTTGTGTGAAGGCTTGTCCCACAGGAGCGATAGTGATGGGTCAGAAATTTGAACATGCCGTCTGGGACCGGGCATTACTTACCAAAGTGCTCAACCAACCTGGTTCGAAGATTGCCGAAGGGGTAAAAGAATAACGGGAGACTCGTTTTTAAGTTTCTCAGATCAATTTGATTCAGAATATAAAGAATAAGAATTATGCTTAATCAAGTAATGTTTTTTCTGTTTGGTGCAATGATCGTGATTTTCTCATTGCTGACAGTTACCAGCAGGAAAGTCCTCAGGGCTGCTGTTTATCTGCTATTTGTGTTGATTTCCACCGCCGGATTGTACTTCGCACTTAGTTATAACTTCCTTGCAGCTGTTCAGTTAACAGTCTATGCCGGAGGTATTGTGGTCCTAATTATCTTTTCAATTCTTTTGACCAGCCACGTAAGTGAGCGGGCAGTAATGGCGCCTTTAAAGCAAAGTCTGCTTTCCGCCTTGGTCACAGTAGCCGGAGCAATCCTGACCCTGATGACCGTACTGAAGTTTGCTTTTGTTCCCGCGTCAGGAGCTGATCCGCATCAGAACATTACTGATGTTGGTAATTCGCTGGTTTCTTATAACAGAGACGGATATGCGCTTCCTTTTGAAGTGGTATCGGTGTTATTGCTAGCCGCAATGATTGGAGCTATCGTGGTGGCTAAAAAAGAGAAAACGCTTAAGAAATAAAATTCTGAATACAATTAATTAAAAGCTCAGATAATCTAATTTCAATATGATCCAGAACATTCCGCTCAGCTATTATTTGGTAATCAGTACGCTGATGTTTTTTATTGGCATCTATGGCTTTCTGACCCGCAGAAATCTGATTACAATGTTGATGTCTGTCGAATTAATTCTTAATTCAGTCAACATTAATTTTGTGGCGTTTAACAGGTACCTCTATCCTCAACAGCTTCAGGGCCATTTTTTTATGCTGATTGTTATTGCGGTGGCAGCCGCTGAGGCAGCTGTAGCTATCGCTATCATTATCAACATATACCGTAATTTTAAATCGATCGATGTGGAGAATGTCGATGAAATGAAATATTGAAAATTTAATAACCGAAAAGAGACTTATCAGTTATGGCCAATTATACGTATACAATACTCATTCCGCTGATCCCGCTTTTTATGTTTGTGCTACTCGGACTTACGGGGCATAAAATGAAACCGGTGGTGTCCGGACTGATTGGAACCTCAGGACTTGGGATTGCTGCAATTCTGTCTTACGCTACCGCTATCAAATATTTTTGGACCGGACACGCTGCAGGAACAGCTTATACCTCCACGAAAGCTTTTGAAGTTGCATGGCTTCATCTGACGGATAAACTTACCATTCATCTTGGGGCGTTAATCGACCCGATTTCGGTAATGATGCTTGTTGTGATTACAACAGTATCTCTGATGGTTCATATTTACAGTATCGGATATATGAAGGGAGATCCCGGTTTTTACCGTTTCTTCTCCTTCCTCTCATTATTTAGTTTTTCGATGCTTGGATTGGTTTTGGCAACCAATATCTTCCAGATGTATATTTTCTGGGAGTTGGTTGGGGTTTCATCTTTCCTTCTGATTGGTTATTATTACGAAAAGCCGAGTGCAGTGGCCGCTTCGAAAAAGGCTTTTATAGTTACCCGTTTTGCTGACCTTGGTTTCCTGATCGGAATATTGATGCTTTCATTCAATACCGGTACTTTCGATTTTCAGACACTGACAGACTCTCACGGACCCGCCATTGCTTCTGCAGGAGGCGCTGCTTTCATGGGTATGTCGGTTTTGACCTGGTCATTGATCTTTATATTCATTGGAGGTGCCGGTAAATCGGCGATGTTCCCGTTCCACATATGGTTACCCGATGCGATGGAAGGTCCTACACCTGTGTCTGCATTAATCCATGCAGCGACTATGGTTGTAGCTGGTGTTTATCTTGTCGCCCGTCTTTTCCCGGTTTATGCCCTTGCCGCACCCGATGCGCTTCACGTAGTTGCCTGGGTAGGTGGTTTTTCTTCAATCTTTGCTGCAGTAATTGCCTGTACCCAAACCGATATCAAACGGGTACTTGCATTTTCAACTATGTCACAGATTGGTTATATGATGCTTGCTCTGGGCGTTTCAGGTTTTGGAGGTGAAGATGGTTTAGGTTTTATGGCCTCGAATTTTCACCTGTTTACCCATGCGATGTTTAAAGCTTTGTTATTCCTTGGTGCAGGAGCAGTGATTCATGCCGTTCACAGTAATGAAATTACCGATATGGGTGGTCTTCGTAAGTATCTTCCTATAACACACATCACCTTTTTGATTGCCTGTCTGACAATAGCAGGTATACCTCCGTTCTCGGGATTCTTCAGTAAGGATGAAATTCTGGCTGCTGCTTTTCACAGCAATAAGTTGTTGTTTGCAATCGAATACATTGTGGCTGGTTTGACCGCTTTTTATATGTTTCGTCTATACTATGGGATATTCTGGGGAAAGAATACCCATTATCATCACACTCCTCACGAAGCCCCCAAAGTGATGACCATCCCTTTAATGGTTCTTGCTTTTGGTTCCATATTTGCGGGATTCCTCCCATTTCACAATCTGGTAACATCAGACGGTATCGGCTTTGAGTCGCATATCGACTGGATGATTGCTATTCCTTCGGTTCTGATTGGTGTTCTGGGTATCGTTGTCGCAACGATCATGTATAAGAAAGAGACTGCAATGCCTGATAATATGGCCGCTACGTTTCAAAATCTCTACAAGTGGGCTCATCGTAAATTCTATATGGATGAGGTTTATCTTTTTGTGACACGAAAAATTATCTTCCGCTATATTTCTGCTCCTATTGCCTGGTTTGACCGCCATATCGTTGATGGTACAATGAACGGAATTGCAGGGATGACTGTATTTGCCGCTTATGCAGTTAAGGGGCTTCAGTCCGGAAAGCTTCAACAGTATGCCTTCGTATTTGTAGGTGGTACTGTAATTTTAGTCCTTGTTTTTGTTTATCTCGTTTAAGAAACTGAATATAAGATGAGTATACTTAATTTATTTATAATCGTCCCATTGCTTACGGTTGGCGGCATTTTGCTGACCAAGGATTTGAAGCAATCACGACTGGTCTCTGCGATAGGGATGGGAATTCAAATGATCTTGTCGTTTGTATTGGTCTATCTTTACCTTCACGAAAGGGCGCTGGGAAATACGGCAAATATGCTATTTACCTACGATGCCGTTTGGTTTCCAACATTGAATATCCATTATGCACTTGGAGTTGACGGTATTTCGGTGGCTATGATTGCTCTGACCGGAATAGTCGTTTTTGCCGGGATATTTGCCTCATGGAAGATGACCTTTCTGCCAAGAGAGTTTTTTATTTCATTGATCATTCTTGCTTCCGGGGTTTTTGGCTTCTTTATTTCGGTCGATCTTTTTACGATGTTCTTGTTTTACGAGTTAGCTGTGATTCCAATGTACCTGTTGATTGGGATCTGGGGGAGTGGTCCAAAGGAATATTCCGCAATGAAACTGACCTTAATGTTGATGGCCGGATCGGCTATGCTCATGGTTGGTATCCTTGGGATTTATTTCTTCTCTTCGCCTGATCACTCACATCTGACATTCAATTTGCTTGAGATATCCAAAATCAAGATTCCTATTGAGATGCAGCGGTTCCTGTTCCCATTTACCTTTATCGGATTTGGTATTCTTGGCGCCCTTTTCCCCTTCCATACTTGGTCTCCCGATGGTCATGCCTCGGCGCCAACGGCAGTATCAATGCTTCACGCCGGAGTTCTAATGAAACTTGGAGGTTATGGCGCCTTTCGTGTGGCGATCTTCCTGATGCCTGAAGCAGCTCATGAACAGGCCTGGATTTTCCTTATCCTTACCGCAATAAGCGTGGTTTACGGCGCATTTTCTGCCATTGTCCAAAACGACCTTAAATATATTAATGCCTATTCATCAGTGAGCCATTGTGGTCTTGTACTGTTCGCAGTACTTATGATGAACCAGACTGCTATGAACGGTGCCATTGTTCAGATGATCTCACATGGTTTGATGACAGCCCTCTTCTTCGCCTTAATCGGGATGATCTATGGCCGGACCCATACTCGTATCATCCAGGAAATGGGTGGTTTGATGAAGGTGATCCCTTTCTTAGGTGTGGTTTATGTGATTGCAGGTCTTGCTTCACTGGGACTTCCCGGATTTAGCGGATTTGTAGCCGAGATGATCATCTTTGTTGGATCTTTTCAGCATGTGGATGTATTCCATAGGGTTATCACCATTGTAGCTGCTTCATCGATTGTTATTACCGCGGTTTATATTCTTCGGGTAGTGGGTCTTTTATTGATGGGCCCGATAAAGAATGACCATTTTCTTCATTTGGATGATGCAAAATGGTACGAAAGGATCTCGACTGTCACATTGGTATTGGCGATTACTGCAATTGGAGTAGCCCCATTCTGGCTAACCAACATGATCAATTATAGTCTTGCTCCAATTGTTGAGAAACTTTCTGCAATTCAGATCACCAGTTTATTTTAATTGAATTATTCAGTTTAATAAGATTTCATTCTATGAACTTTAGCGATATTCTGACCATGAGACACGAACTGATGCTCACTTTACTGGCATTGGTTGTCCTGATCATTGACCTTAACCTTCACAACAGGGATAAGCATTTGATAATTCCGATCACCCTCTCGTTGTTTTTTATTCATACCCTTGTCGGATTTTTACCCGCTGAGAAGAGTGTTCTATTCGGAGGGATGTACCAAACCAATCCATTGCTGGTGATGATGAAAAACATCCTGAATATCGGGGTATTTATTATTCTGTTGCAATCGGTAACCTGGTTGAAAAAGGAGGAAAACAGGGAGAAAATCAGCGAATATTTTATTCTATTATTCTCTACGCTGATAGGAATGAATTTTATGATTTCGTCGGGTGATTTTCTGATGTTCTATCTTGGACTCGAACTGGCAACCATTCCAATTGCAGCCTTGGCAGCTTATACCCATCATAACACCAAATCTGCGGAGGCTGGTATTAAACTACTTCTTACCTCAGCACTCTCTTCGGGAATACTTTTGTACGGTATATCTTTAATTTATGGGTCCACCGGGTCAATTTATTTCGATACGGTCACAAAACTTTATTCCAATTCACCGATGCAGGTTTTGGCCTTTATCTTCTTCTTCACAGGAATGGCTTTCAAACTTTCGCTCGTTCCTTTCCACTTGTGGACTGCTGACGTCTACGAAGGTGCACCTATTAATGTGACATCTTATTTATCTGTAATTTCAAAAGGAGCTGCCGCTTTTATTCTAATTATTGTGATGTTCACGGTATTCAATACCATAGCTCCAATATACAGTCATATTCTTTACCTGATTGCCATACTTACGATGACGTTAGGAAACCTGTTCGCTTTGAGACAGAAAAATATGAAAAGGTTTTTGGCATTCTCATCCATCGCGCAAGCTGGTTTTATTCTTTTGGGGATTTTGGGTGGTAATGTTTTGGGAATGACCTCTGTAATCTATTTTGTACTGGTCTATATATTCTCCAACCTGGGAGCATTCGGTGTGGTTTCAGCAATTTCTACTGCTACTGGTAAGGAGTCGATGGACGATTACGACGGACTTTATGCAACCAACCCCAAACTAAGTTTATTGATGATGCTTGCCCTCTTCTCTCTTGCAGGAATTCCTCCTGTTGCAGGATTCTTTGGTAAGTTCTTCCTTTTTGCTTCCGCTGCATCTGCCGGATATTACTGGTTGGTTTTTATCGCAGTTCTGAATGCAACCATTTCACTTTACTATTATTTATTGGTGGTTAAGGCGATGTTTATAAATAAGAATGAAACACCTCTGGCTTATTTTAAAAGTGATCTGGCCACCCGAACAGGATTAGTATTAAGTGGATTAGGTATTTTCATCCTTGGATTCTGGAGCCAGATTTATGAGATGATCACCAGTCTGAGTTTCGGAATTATTCATTAGCCATTTGTAGTGGAGATCTGGCCAAAAATTGTTCAGTAAGCTTAAAACAAAACATTATGACACTGAAAGCAAAACATATCGTTGAAGAAATAAAAGGAATACGTTGCACGATTATTGAAAAAGGGGCTACTGCCGGTCGTGTCGAATTCTTAAAAAAACTTCTGGAGTTTAATAACTATGAAGTGCTGATCGCCGAGGAACCGCTCACCGAAGGATCCCCTGCACTTTTTACTTTAGGTATTACTGATTTGGTATTTAATCCGGTTATTGCAGTTTATGAGCTGTCACTTAAGACTCCTGCCGGACAGAAGGTTTCTCCTGCCTATTGGAATCAGGAATCTACAGATTGTGTTGACGAATACTGGGAGTTTGTGAAGTAAGTGAATATTGGGTAGGGTAGTATTCAGATTACTCTTAATGCGACTGGTAATTGGCAAACAACCACCTGTATATTTCCCCGGGAGAAAGTCGCACTTTTCATTACAGGGTTAAGAACAACGGTCAATTGTTGCTGCAGTATTTGCTTTCTGCCAGAAACTATAAGCTAGCCGCCAATCATTAATAGGTGAACTGTTAATTAGGTGTTATTGCAGTATAAATGAGTTGATTTTCATTTTCTCGCGAATTCTTTCCATCAGCAGAAAAACCAGTATCTCATCGTCAAGACTGAATCCCGGATTATTCTTCTCATTAATATTCTTGATAAAGTCGATGATCTGTTCTTGAAACAGATCGTTTGATGTATGGATTAATTTCCTGTTTTTATCCTTTTCGGGTAAATGGATGATCTTGTTCTGGACAAAATCAAATGTAGTCACCTCTCCACCGGTATGAAGAGATATTAAATGTACCTCTTGTGTTTCAATAAATGTTAGTGTTAGTGTTGCAACAGAGCCGTTTTTGAAATTGATATGAATATTTAGTACATCAGGCGCCTGGTTTGAAAGTGTTCCACAAAAGACATCTAACTTATGAACCGTGGAGCCGGCAGCTCTAAGAATCATCAAGAGATTATTTAAAAGTAATTCATTCAGTCGGTTAGTTTGGTGAGGGACTGATTGTTTGGCTTCAATAAAACAAGTCTGATTATTCTTATTTCTTATCTTCTCCTGAAATGGATGAAAGAGAAAATCGTTTTGAATCTGAATGTAAGTACCACCCTCATTGGCCAGATGGATTAGTTGTCTGCGCTCACCTGAGGTAAGTTTTAGTTTGTCTGATAAAAACAGATGGCAACCGTTTCTAATGGCGAATGACAGGTAATCAAAAGTACAAAAATGGGAGTCAGCAACAATTAGCAGATCACAAATTAAAGGGATAATCTCCGGTGACGAATAGATGAGTGCCCTGTCATGTGTTTGATGTACCTTCCTTCCTGAATAGAAAATTCCATCCCATTCCACCCCTTCAATATTACGAAGTGAATTAAAAGGGAGCATTTCTGCTTCACCGGGAAGTATGATCGCTGTACTTAACATTCTGAAACAAATATAGTTTTATAGTTAATAATTCCGAACATCACTCCATTGTATTTATCAACCATCGACTGTTGACAAAGCCCGATTTTATGATAATTTTGTGCTTCGGCTTCGCTTAGCATGGGTCTTCGGCTTTGCTTAGCAAAATTTTAATGCCTGTATCTTAGAAATTTTGAAAGAATGTGTTTGCTGCATTTATTCTCAGTTTTGTGTAGTTGGAAAACGGGTAAAGTGGTAAATGCTTAATATTTAAGTTCATAAAAATAAATGACGAAGATCGACGATAAATTTATGCATCAGGGAATGCGTCGTAAAATGGTGGAAGAGATCCGAAAAAAAGGGATCACAGATGAAAAGGTTCTTGAAGCGATCGGTTCAGTTCCGCGTCACCTGTTTATGGATAGCAGCTTTATTCAATATGCCTATGTTGATAAGGCATTTCCTATTGCGATGGGTCAGACTATTTCACAACCTTATACCGTTGCATTTCAGACGCAATCCCTGCAACTTCAAAAATTTGACAAGGTACTGGAGGTTGGTACGGGATCAGGATATCAGGCTGCGGTTTTATGCAGGATGGGTGTTTCTGTTTATACCATTGAGCGTCAGCGTACTCTGTTTGATTTGGCACGTAATATTCTTCCAACTTTGGGCTTTCGACCCCATTTTTTCTATGGGGATGGCTATTGGGGCCTTCCAACTTATGGCCCGTTTGACAAGATCATTGTGACTGCCGGAGCAACGTTTGTACCTGAACCCTTAAAACAGCAACTTAAGATTGGTGGGATTTTGGTGATCCCAGTTGGGAAAAGTGACCATCAGATTATGAAAGTAATTACACGCATCAGTGAGACCGAATATAATGAGGATGATCAAGGAGGATTCGTTTTTGTGCCATTTCTTTCGGGGTTATCCGACTGATCCCATATCCCATGATTCACCCTAAGAGAGTACACCCAAAAGAAAAGTCGATCCTCCACCCGCGGAATAAACATCGTGAGCGCTATGACTTTAAATTACTGATGGAAAGTTGTTCCGAATTGTCTCAGTTTGTCAGGTTAAATTCCTATGGTGATGAATCAATTGATTTTTTTAATCCTGAAGCGGTAAAGGCGCTGAATAAAGCACTTTTGAAACATTATTACAGCATTGAATACTGGGATATTCCAGCCGGGTATTTATGTCCACCTATTCCCGGAAGAGCTGACCATATTCATTATTTGGCTGACCTGTTGGGAAGTTGCAACTACGGCGAAATACCAACAGGCAAGGATGTCAAATGTTTGGATATTGGTGTTGGTGCCAATTGCGTTTATCCGATTATCGGGAATAAAGGGTACAGCTGGTCATTTACAGGCGTGGAGGTGGATCGGGTGGCCATTGAATCAGCCAGAAAAATAATAGAAGGTAATCCGTTGTTAAAGGATCGGGTGGAACTGAGATGGCAGAGTGATCCCCGGAATATTTTTGTGGGAGTTGTTCAGAAGGAAGAACGGTTTGATTTGTCCCTCTGCAATCCCCCTTTTCATTCATCTGCTGCCGAAGCGAAATCAGGAACTCTACGTAAGTTAACGAATCTAACTGGACAGAAAATCAGCAAACCGGCACTGAACTTTGGTGGTCAGAATAATGAGTTGTGGTGTGAAGGGGGTGAGTTGAGATTTGTTCAGGATATGATTCGCCAGAGCAGGCTGTTTCCGGCCTCCTGCTTTTGGTTTTCGACTTTGATATCAAAGGAATACAATCTGAAAAATATTTATGGGTCATTAACGGAGGTAGGAGCAGTTGAAGTTAAAACTATTCCAATGGGGCAGGGGAATAAAATAAGCAGGATTGTGGCATGGACGTTTCTGGCGAAGACTGAACAGAAGAATTGGGTCAAAGAAAGGTGGGATCAGAAACAGGATATTTAAGAGACTGTTTAATAACAGAATTTTGTATAAGTTTTCGTTCATGATGGGAATTGCCATATTGGTGTTTTGACGTCAAACTTGCAGGTATTCGTAATGGAAAATATCAGGATTGTTTTAGAGATCGATTAATTTGATCTTACTGAACCATTTTCTACCTTTGGGGCGGCTGATTCAGTGGAAAATAAAACCTGCTTTTTCCGACCTTTCATTGATCAATTGCCTTAATTGCAGTTATTTATTAATATAGTCAAATCACCTATGTATATAAAAAAATTCACATTTAACCCGGTCGAAGTAAATGCCATTGTATTATGGGACGAAACGCTGGAGTGTGTGATTATTGACCCTGCCTGTTTTTACCCACATGAAGAACAGGAACTAAAATCTTTTATCGAATCTAATCATTTAAAACCGGTAAGATTATTAAACACCCATGGCCATTTTGACCATCTGATGGGAAACGGATTCGTTGAGAAAACCTGGGGCTTAAAGAGCGAGAATCACCTGGAGGACAAATTCCTTGTGGAACAGGCTTCAAATCAGGCTTCCATGTTCGGTATGGCGATGAAGAATCCTCCATTACCCGGAAGTTTCTTTGATGATGGAGATCTGATTAAGTTCGGAGATTCGACGCTTAAAGTGATTTTTGTTCCCGGACATTGTCCCGGTGGAGTGGCATTCTACTCCGAAGCTGACAAGCTATTGATTGGAGGAGACATCCTTTTTTATGGTTCCGTTGGCCGTACCGATCTTCCACGAGGAAATCATAAACAGCTAATTAGCGGTATTAAGGAGAAACTGATGGTTCTTGATCCGGATGTAAAAGTTTACTGCGGTCATGGTCCCGAAACAACCATCGGTGCAGAAAAAA
Organism: Prolixibacteraceae bacterium; assembly: GCA_963675995.2. Lineage (GTDB taxonomy): Bacteria > Bacteroidota > Bacteroidia > Bacteroidales > Prolixibacteraceae > JAAFHB01. Next base: position 834,610 of record CAXXIY010000002.1, read on the forward strand.
GAAACAATCCATTTTTGAATTGATATTCAGTTAAATATGATTACAACAATATAAAATGACAACTTAATTTTTAAGTTTCACCAACCAGTTATCAGTTGGCAGCCGTTAGTTGCCAACCACCAACTGTCTTTTTTTATAAACGATAATTCTAAAATACAGATAAATGGCAATAGATAAATTTGTAAGCCGTCATATCGGACCACGAGAGGATGATATAAAAGAGATGCTTAATGTGATTGGTGTTCAGTCGCTTGATGAACTGATCGATCAGACAGTTCCAGCAAATATACGGCTGGAGAAACCGTTAAACCTTCCTAACGGACTGACAGAACGGGAGTATTTCAGAAAAATTCTGAAGCTGGCACAGAAGAACAAAGTTTTCAATACCTATATTGGGATGGGATGGTACGATACCATTACCCCCGCAGTGATTTTGCGTAATATCCTTGAAAACCCGGTTTGGTATACCTCTTACACCCCTTATCAGGCTGAGATTTCGCAGGGTAGGCTGGAGGCTCTATTGAATTTCCAGACGATGGTTTGTGAGATGACCGCTATGCCATTGGCTAATGCATCTTTGTTGGATGAAGCTACCGCTGCAGCCGAAGCAATGCATATGATGCTTAGTCTGCGTTCGAGAGCACAAGAGAAAGCTGGAGCAAATGTCTGTTTCGTTGATGAACTGATCTGGCCACAGACATTGGATGTTCTCATAACCAGAGCTGAACCACTTGGTATTGAGCTGAAAGTTGGCAATTTTAAGACGGTTGCAGCTGAGGAAAACTGGTTTGGCGCTATTTTGCAGTATCCTAATTCTGATGGTGAAATCGAAGACTATGCTGGTTTTACAAAAAATGTTCAGGAAAAAGGGTGTAAGGTGGCAGTTGCTACCGACCTGCTTGCCTTAGCTCTACTAACGCCTCCGGGTGAATGGGGTGCCGATATCGTCTTTGGCTCTTCGCAACGTTTTGGTGTTTCGATGGGTTATGGTGGACCAATTGCCGCATTTTTTGCTACGCGTGACGAATTTAAACGTGATCTTCCGGGAAGAATTATTGGTGTTTCCAAAGATGTAAACGGAAAGAATGCACTTCGTATGGCGCTTCAGACTCGTGAGCAGCATATCAAGCGTGAAAAGGCGACCTCCAATATCTGTACTGCACAGGCGCTTCTGGCCACTATGGCCGGGATGTATGCAATCTATCATGGTCCCGAAGGGATCAAGGCGATTGCAGACCGGGTGCACAGTATCGCAGCTTTACTCTCCTATGAAATTGCAAAGCTTGGTTATAAACAGGAGAATACAAATTTCTTCGATACAATACGAATCAATTTGCCCCGTCATGTGAAACGGGAAGATATCGAATGGCTCTCAATTGATTTGGAAATGAACTTCAGATATTTTGCCAATGGACAGATAGGATTAAGCGTTGATGAAACCACAAATATTGAGGACATCAACTGGATCTTGGAGGTTTTTGCCAAAGCTGCAAATAAACCGATCCCGGTAATTGACACAATACCGGAGCATATGACGATCGCCCTTGAATTTATCCGTAATTCGACATTTCTCAAACAGCATGTTTTCAGTAAATACCGTTCTGAAACGGAGATGGCAAGGTACATCAAACGGTTGGAGAAAAAGGATATTTCCCTGGTTCATTCAATGATCTCTTTGGGTTCATGTACGATGAAACTGAATGCTGCCACCGAAATGTTACCCCTCAGTTGGATCGAATTCAATGGGATACATCCCTATGTTCCCAAGAATCAGGCCATGGGGTATCACGAGATGATGGAAGAGTTACGCCGCGATCTGGCCGAAATTACGGGGTTTGCCGATGTTTCCTTACAACCTAATTCCGGTGCTGCAGGAGAGTATGCTGGTTTGCTTGTGATCAGGGAATACCATAAAAGCAGGGGAGAGGGAGGCAGGAATATCGCCTTAATCCCATCCTCAGCACATGGGACTAATCCTGCAAGTGCTGTTATGGCAGGTATGCGCGTAGTGGTGGTCCCATGTGACGATCGTGGAAATATTGATGTAAATGCTTTAAAAATAAAAGCTGAAGAGTTTAAGAATGAGCTTTCCTGCTTTATGGTGACCTATCCATCAACGCATGGTGTTTTTGAATCTTCTATTACCGAAATGTGCAGTATTATTCATCAGTATGGAGGCCAGGTATATATGGATGGTGCCAATATGAATGCCCAGGTTGGTTTGACCAATCCAAGCAGGATCGGAGCTGATGTTTGTCACCTGAATCTGCATAAAACCTTTGCTATTCCGCATGGAGGTGGTGGTCCCGGAGTCGGACCTATCTGTGTGGCTCAACACCTTGTAGAATTTCTGCCTGCCCATCCGGTGATGAACAACGGACATGTCGGCATTCATGCCGTTTCTGCAGCCCCATGGGGGAGCGCTTCGGTGTTGACAATTACTTATGGTTATATCAAAATGCTTGGTGCAGATGGACTTACCGATGCTACTAAGATTGCGATTCTGAATGCCAACTATATTGCTACCCGTCTGAAAGATAACTATGGAATTTTGTATACAGGTGAAAATGGACGTGTTGGTCATGAGATGATTCTGGAATGCCGCCATCTGAAGAACGCTTCCGGTATCTCGGAAACCGATATTTCGAAGCGACTAATGGATTTTGGATTTCATGCCCCCACACTTTCGTTTCCGGTACACGGTACGCTAATGGTTGAACCAACTGAAAGTGAATCGAAGGAGGAGCTCGATCGTTTTGTCGATACGATGAATACGATTTTCGACGAGATAAAGGAGGTCGAAACCGGAGTTGCGGATAAGGTAGATAATGTACTGATGAATGCGCCACATACGGCTGAGATGCTTACTGCAAACGAATGGACACATGCCTATTCGCGCGAAAAAGCAGCTTTCCCGCTCGAATGGCTTCGCGAGAATAAGTTCTGGGTACCTGTTGGTCGTGTCGATAATGCATGGGGGGATCGCAACCTGTTCTGTACATGTGAACCATTGGAGAGTTATAAGTAAGGAAGTATGGGAAGGAACCACATTTGGCACAATAGGACAAGATAATAATGATTCAATTCCCCAATGCCAAAATTAACATAGGACTGAATATTCTCAGAAAAAGGTCCGATGGTTATCATGAACTTGAGACCCTCTTTTATCCGATTGGATTAAAGGATGGTCTGGAGTTCATTGAGAATAATCAGAATAAGATCAGTTTTTCAGGTTCGGGTATTTCGCTGAACATTGACCTGGAGGAGAATATTGTAGTGAAGGTATACCGGTTATTGGCGGCTGAACATTTGCTCCCCGGACTCGATATCCACCTGCATAAAGTAATTCCCTTTGGCGCCGGACTGGGTGGGGGTTCATCCGATGCCGCTTTTCTGCTGAAGGGGTTGAATGAATATTTTGAATTGGGACTGACTGTTGATCAGTTAAAAGGTTATGCCGTGAAACTAGGCGCCGACTGCTCCTTTTTTATTGAAAACAGACCTGCCTTTGCCACGGGAATAGGGGAGAAGCTGCAATTAATTGATATTTCTTTAAGCGGCTGTTATTTGGTACTTGTAAAACCACCGTATGGTGTTGGAACAAAAGAGGCATACGCAGGTATAAAACCGTCAATACCCCAATTCCCGTTGTTTGACGCCATTCATCAACCATTGGATACCTGGAAGGAGTGTATCCTTAACGATTTTGAAGCGTCAGTATTCCCGGTTTTTCCGGATATTGCCAAAATCAAATCAAAACTGCTTGCCCGCGGAGCTTTTTATGCCGCCATGTCGGGGAGCGGCTCATCGGTGTTTGGAATATTTAAGGGTGAATCCGGATTAAAAACAGAGGATTTTCCGGCAGATTATTTTATTTGGGAAGAATTGTTAATGTTTTGATTATGAGTGTTTTGGAGTGTTAATTGGCTCTGTTCAGAATCGTATGGATAGAGAAGCTGTTCATTCTGCTAACAGGTTTATGATTTGCTACTTGCATTTCAACATAACGCCATTTAATTCTTATTCTCTCCCCGAAAATCCAGTCAAGATAAACGTCCTGATCTGATCCTTCCCGATTTTGAAAGAAAATTCTCTGCCCACAATATCTATTTTGGGTTGTTGGGCAAGGGGAATCTCAATGTGATTTGCCTCTATAATTGAAGTTGGTTCAAACGGTAATTTCACCCTCACCTGGCTCTCCTCACCTGTGGTTTCAAACAGGCGGATTACAATTGAGGCCGGAGACCAATCGCCCTGGAGCACTTTAATGGCTGAAATAACTACATTTTTCTGATCTGTGCTGTAGAAGGAGTGTTGCAATGGCAGGGAAATACTCCGTGTCCAACCATTAATTTCCGATACATGTTTACTCTCCTGCAAAGCAATTAATGGGCGGTTAAATTCATATGCTCTATTGACGATTTCAGCTTCTTTCCAACTCCCTTTATGAGAAACAAGGGCATAATTTACCTCCTGTATGCCATGATCCATGCGTGGATCCATGTCGCGCGGTCCGTGAATCACCGACATCTGTATCATCCCTTCATTGATGGAAAAACCGTATCTGCCATTATTAAGCAGGGAGACGCCCCATGTGCCATTTGATAAATCGACCCAGTTTTGTGCCGGATTATCCAGATCGGATAGCGACCTTTCGATATTTCCATAAGGAATTTCATAGCTCCCCTTCCCCTGCTCAACTTTCACCGGAAAGGCTACCTTTAATAATTTATCGTGGTCGTGCCAATCGGTAATGATCGAAAATTTCACCTCGGATGATTCTTTCTCAAGAATCATTTTTCGCACAAATAGTGATTCATCAGTGGCATCCCTCCATTGAACAACGAGCCTCACAGGGCCGTTTTCAATCATTTCTGCACCCTTCAGACTTGTAGTTGTGATCCTTTTCCCGGTAAGTAAGAGTCCCCATGAACTGCTTGGCACCTCTTCAAGCAGTTGAAGCGTATTGGCTTTCCCTGACAATACCTCTTTTGACAATGTTTTGTCGAAAATACTGGTCACACCGTCGTTATCCCAGGTAATCCTGAAGTATTTATTTTCCGCACTGTTTGCCGATAGCGCCATCCCTTTTATAGACTTAACGGCTGTATCGGGATGAATGGAAAATACCCTATATCCCACTGCAGGAATATCCCCGGCTAACATGGTGATTTCAAAGTTTTGCTGATTGTTTTTCACGCTGTCAATCTGAAATGGAATTTGATTTCCTTCTGCATCGGTGATACTGAATTTCCCAATAGACCTGATGAATCTGAGGTTGGCGCTGACAATTCCACTTCTGCTCCAGGAAAGGGGATTATAAATAACGAACGGATTTTCAGTATTGCTTGTATTGATTCGGGAACCGATCGTTTCAAGACCAAAGTTCAGCAGTCGTTTCCCCTCCTTCACAACCTCTTGGAGTTCTTCGTCCGCATCACGCGCTGCATCACCCACAATTGTTCCTGCCAGTACATCGTGGAATTGATTACGAATCAGGGTTTTCCAGGCTTCACGAAAATCTATACGCGGATGAAATGGTTTACCCTGAAGTCCGGATCCGATAGTCGCAAATGTTTCGGCTGTGATCAACATATTCTCCGCATCCCGGTTTAACTTTTTTGTAGAAATGTGGGATGTATAGGTTCCCCGCCATGAACCATAGGCGTTATTTAGACGTGTCTGCAACTCTTGGTGATCAGGCGTGTTTTTATTCGACAAGGATAACTCTTCGGATTTTGGCAGTTTAACGCCCATTTCACCCTGAAAGGATGGAAATTTGTCAGCTGAAGATTTGAGTCTGGCAAAGTATTTTTCGGGGGTTATAAATGAAATGGAGGGAACTCCCAGTGTGGCTTTTAGCTTTTTCAGATCATCCATGTCCGCTTCCCTCGGACCGCCCCCATGATCACCCTGGCCATATAAAACCATCGCATCGGTGTATCCGGAAATCTTTGTCCATTCATTGACGCTTTTAATCAAAGGATCAAAAACGAGATTGGAATTGTATTTGTATGGTGTATTATAGGCAAGGATCTCAGAGCCATCCGTTGATTTCCACCGAAATATGCGCTTGTCCTGAGGCATTGCACGCATAAAAACATAGTAATCTATTCCACAACCTTTATAGATTTTAGGGAGCGTGGAGGCATGACCGCTAAAGGCATCCGGCGCCCAGACAATATTAACAGGTTTTTGGGTCAAATATTTCTGATTGAATTCATTGGCCAGAACAAACTGACGAATGAATGATTCTCCACCGGGAAGCATCTCATCGGGCTCACACCACTGGGAGGCAACAACACTCCAGGTACTGTCCGCAATCCGCTTTTGTATCTCCCTGAAGAGGAAGGGATCATTTTTTTGGATCACCTCATAAATTGCCGATTGACTTTGAGCAAAGGTGAGACCCTTAACTTTATCCATCATTCTCAAGACGCCCCGGAAGGTTTCCGGAATGACCCTGTCTACAGTCTCATTCCAGCGCCACCGGTAAGCCAGATCGATGTGTGCATGACCAATTAGCAGAATGTTCTTAACCCTCTGAATTGAATCAGGAGCACCCGTTGTACTATTTAAAGATTGGTGGTTTTTCTTGTCTGACGCATAAGTTCCAGTGCATAAGAATATGATAATCAATGAGGATAATAGGTGGGCTTTCATGTGAAAATAAATTGTTTTTTTAAGGCTACATGGAACCCTCAATCCGCCAACTGGCAGATCATTTTCAGTGGCGAGCTTTTGCTCATGAGGGTTTCATTTCCCAAAATTACCATTATCAACCATTAAATAGTTGATTCAGATTTTTTTTCTGGTAATTTACAGAATACTTTTGGTGATCTGTAAATTTTCTGAACATGTTAAGTATCCGATTTAAATACTCAATCTGCTTTGTTATTTTTTTGGTTTTAGTTTTTAATCAGGAGCTCTGTTTTGGTCAGATTGTTCAAAATATGCGTAATCCATATCACCTCAGAATGACTCAGAGCGTGAAGGATTATAAGAGCCTGGTAGCTGCGAATCCCGACATGCAAATGATCGACCTTGCAAAAAAGATACCCTCAATCGTTTTGGATATCCGTTATGCTACGGCAAACAACTTTACAGGCAAAGTGATCTATGCTTCATCCAAGGCTTTTGTTCGCAATCCGGTCGCCAACGCGATTCAAGAAGTGTACGCTTTGAACGGACAATTTTTCAGTATCCTGATAAATAGTTATAAGAATCCGGTTTTCATTCTCCTAAATGTGATTTCATTACCTTTTCCCTCTGTACATTTTCAGAATTGTTTGCTTCAACAATTTTGAAAACCCTGGATCCTTACGATCTTCTGTGGTGAAGAGAATAATAAATGATTTATTTTCAGAGAGTAAGAGTTTGTGACAAACTTCGCTTTGTCTTTTTTCCCTCAGACAAATGCAGGAAAATTTGGCTGGTGATCGCTCTCCTGCATAGTGTGTATAACCCAATTTTTATCTGTTTACCTCGGGAAATACCATGACCAGGTTTGCCATATGAGATATTTAGGAATGAACATTGATCATTTGGTAAATTCAGGTAGATTACTTTACCGGTCCTACTTTTTATCATTCCCTAAGTTTTCATTGTTAGTGAAGCATCCTAAACATTACAATGAACTGATTCACTTTTCTCATTCTTCTTTAAGTACGATACTAAATTCGGTACTCTTCGTTTTATGAAACCTACTTTCATAGGAATAAACTGCATTTGGTGATACAGATAGGCGATAGTGCAGCCCTTTATATTCGATATCAACTCTTTTCTCTTTTGTCTCAATTCCAACAGCTTCTATGATTTTGCCTTCCAAATCAGAACTAATCCTTATCCCTTTTGAAAATGAGAAAACCTCTTTCCCGTTAACCGAACAAATTGCGTTCTTCCCCCTGGTCACGACCTTAAAGAGCCGGTCTCCCCATTTCTGAGAATAACTGTAATCTTTGCTGTTATCCAAACATGACCACCAAATTTTATCCTGTGTAATATGGATTCCATAAAACCTTGAAATAAATTCAAGTGATGCCAATACTGTTGGTCCATACCCATTCCTTATCGAAGGTTCAGAAGGTGTCCCAGTGAACGGGTCGAACTGCTGGACAAACAGGAGCGAGCCCTCTATCGCTTTCAAAAGTTTTCTTCCGATCATTGTCAGCTCGGCATAATGACCAAAGTTCTCCAATGCCCTTACCGATCTTTGAAAAGTTAAGCCTTCAGGTTGGCCACCCCAATTATTTTCTGAAATATTTCTAAATGTGGCATCATTTGCTGCAATCGAGGGCAGGGGCATGTTCGTCCAAAATTCGGTCGGATTAAGCAGATGGTATTTGATAAACTCATCGGCCATTTTTTGGTCGAAACTGCCGAAATACATACTCCTCAGGTTGTTGTGTATCAAAATGTCCATCACTTTATTGTCCCGGTTCCTGTCGTAGCAAGCATGTTTTTCAGGTATCCAGAGATAATCCCGGATTTTTTCCTTAACTACCCTGGCTTTTTCGTCCCAGAATTTCGATCGCCCGGTTTTCAGTATTTCCGATATCCGGGCCAACACATACCTGTTTGCATAGGAGAATGACATCACGTCCATCGATTCAATAGGCATCGGGGAGTTCAGTTTTATCTTTCCGGAACACCTGTTGTAGAAGTCGCTGCAAAGTTCCAGCGAATCTGCCGCTGATATCTTCTTCAAATTTTCTAATGTTGGAGCAAAATTTAACAACCACGAATGGTACGAATCTCCAAAACGGGAACAGTGGTCCTCGCCAGTGTCGTGTATACACCAGGTTTCAAGACAGCCATTATTATCAGAATCACGAGTCTTCCAAAGATAATCGTCGTATTTTTCAAGGGTTTCGTACAGATGGGCAAGGTAATTCTGGTCCTTACCCGTCCAGAAATAAACATCAAAAGCTTCAAGGGGCAGATAGCCACCCTGCAATTCGAGGTAACGGGATACAAGTTTGCCTCCCTGGAACCGGACCGAACCCGGTAAACGTCCATCTTCGCGCTGGCAATCCATAAAAACCAACTGATTATTTTTGGCAATTTCGATATCCCGTTTGGCATACATGGCTCCTCCGATTGGCTGAGTCTCCAGGTAAACTGCGCTATAACCCGCGCCTTCGACCATTACTTCATATTTGCCAAAATTTTTCATATTCAATTTGGCGAGCCGCTCTGCTTCGTCGAATACCCTTTGAAGTTTAAGGTCAGACGTCTTAAACAAAACCCCGGTTTCAGGTAAGGGTATTTTAGACATCACATTTTGACCTGATAACTGTCCAACAGAAAAGATTAGAGCAAGCTGGATGACAATTATTTGGACTATGAAAGCCCTGATTGTTATTTTCATTGTTCTTTCGATTTTTTACATTTTCCTATAAAACTCTACACCACAACATGATATTACTCAATCCCAATCATCTTCAATTCAATTGTCCCTACTGATCTGCCTGGTTTGGTGCGGATTTGTGTTTTGAAAATAACTTTGGAGGTTGATCCTTTTGCTATATGCTGCGAGTTGTTAATCAGAAATATCCCATCTCCTGTTTTTTTGATGGCCTCTGGAATTAAAGCTCCATCCAAATCAACTCTCCAGTCTTTAAGTTCTGGTCCATGCCCCCCCGTTGCAGCTTTCTCAAAGTTCCTATCGTGCGTGATCGTCTGAAACTTCAACTCAAACTGCCCCACTTTGTCAATCAGGTAAGGGGTCAGATCAATACTGAAATCCTGCCACTCAGCAGTGAAAGTCTTATTTTCCCAGCCACCTAAAGTTACCGGTGCGTTTTTTGAATTGTCATTTGTCGTTTGCCTGAATTGTTCAATATTGAACAAGGCCAGATTTTGAATTAACGGTGTAGCTATTGCATCTGTTATGCGAAGCCTCAATTTGGATAATCTTAGAGCCGGGAACTCCTCGATCCGTTTGCTGCCTAACGATGTACCTTCTTTAATTGTGATCCATTTATCGTTGGAATACCCTTCCAATACAAATTTTCGTACCCGCTGTCCCTGCGAGATGTCTTCCTGTAAAACCGCACAATTGATCACTTTGGGTTTTTTCAGATCTATTTCAAGCACATCACCCTGTCCTGAACCCGATGCCGCAGATTTGCCAAACCTTCGGGCAATTTCTTTGCCAAAGGCCTTATAACGTGCTATATGTAATTCCGGGATAAGTCCTGTCGTATCCGGGGTTGCATTGAGCAATAGCACGCTTCCCCGACCAACAGATTTTTTATAGACTTCCATTAAATCCGGAACGCTCAGTATCATGTCGTCGGTGTTAGGCGCCCAGAACCACTTATACGTTTTTGGTGTCATCAAGAAAGGTACATCCACCTCGACCGGTGCGTAGGCATCGCCATCCGGATCAGAATGCAGTGCAGTTGTAGTTCCTGTTTTGAGATCAACGCTTTTTACCGTGTACCAGTTGGGATATGGAGCTATTCCCCGCTCGTTTCCCACCCAACGGATGGTTGCCTGTGGTCCCTGGAAGATAACGGCATCACTAGCATATTTTTGCAGGATATCTGAAATATCAATCACACAACTGCCGTCGAACCAGACCTCTTTCAGGGGTTTGTATTTTGATAATACCTCGGCCAGCTGCAGGCGGAATACTTTCGTGTATGCCTCCTGTAGGGCCGGGTCTTTGGTCCGTCCACCACTTCCCAACCCCGCGCCCCAGGTTTTGTCTCCGGGATAGATGTAAACACCCAGATCTAATCCATATTTATCGCACGATTTGGATAGTTCTGCCATTACATCGCCTTTCCCATTCTTCCAGGGGATGTTTCTTGTCCCGTAATCGGTTGTGATGGTTTGCCACCAGCAAAAACCTCCGGTATGCTTGGCTACAAAAACGATCATCTTAGCTCCCCACAATTTGGCTACCCTGCACCACTGGTCAGTATTGAGTTTTGTTGGATTTATTCTTGACAAAGGCAATGAATTGTCGTCCTGACCTAATCCTGTCCATGTATTGGGGGCAAAATGAATAAACATGATCCGTTCGTAGTTTTGCCATCTTTTTTGAGGTCCCGATGGAACCGGTATCATTTCCTGCGACACCCGGTAATCGGTAGCACGCAAAATAAAATCGACAATTGGCTGCGGGTTCTGAAGGCTGTGGGGATGATGGTTAACACCAGGTTTATGAATCACCCGTATCGAACCACCCGCTTCCAGTATTTTTTGTTCAAACGGAGCAGTATTTTCAGCAACTGGCACCACATCGTCGGCATCGCCAACCACATGGAGCATGGGGAAGCCAGCCTGTGCAATCTGGTCTGTCAGATCTACAGGGTTTCCCTTAAAAGCAATTGCTTCCTCTTCAGTTTTGAGGTTAAAATCTTTTTTGAAGATTTCCCAGTTGGTAGAGCTGCCCTTGCTTTGCCCATTTCCTCCCGGCCAGCTTTTCAAATCAAGGACAGGGGCATCGGCATACATGGCAGCAACCCGCTCGGGGTAGGTCACTCCCCAGCGATAAATATAAACACCACCGCGGCTCATCCCTTCCATGACCGACTTTTTTGCCAGACCCGCCCGGGTCAGAAGCTCATAGTAATCATTCCAGATTGATAACGATTCGTCGTTCCCGAACAACTCGGCAACATCACAATAAACTACATGAAATCCTCTTTCAAGCAAAGCGATATCGGTCTGGGGTTCATGTCCCCAGAAACGGGCCCGCCAAATCCATGGATGTCCGGGAGCTGAAAGTCTGGGGACCACAACTTTGGCATTCCGACCCCGAAAGGTAAAGTCGTAACCCGGAAAGCCATAAAAATTAAAAGGTTTAGCATCGGAAGGTAGTGCCTTTGAAAAATTGGATGATGTATCTGATTTCATCCTGACCAGTTCACTGATCCTTTTAGCGATCACGGTAGCTCCTTCGGCTGAAGGGTGCACCTTGTCGGGAAACAACTCCGGCGATTCGATCAGGAGGTTATACAAATTGATCACTTCACAACCTGTTTCATAGGCTACCTGCTGTACCATTGGTAAGATTTTATCTTTTACCACACTTGCTGTAATGCCTGTAGTATCGGTCGAAAAGACAGGGACGGGCAATAACAGCACGACCCGTGGGTGGCTGGACAACTGCCGGAAAGAGGCGATCAAATCCTTATAATCCTGTACATATTCGTTCAGGAACACCCGGTTGACCGGCTTGGTATCATTGGTTCCCAGCTTGATAAAGACCCAGTCGGGCTGAAAGTCCAAAGATTGCTGGTATTGTGGGGTTTTCCAGTATGGAGAATTTCCTTTTCGTAATAAGGTGGTGCCGCTAACCCCAAAATTGCCTACTTCGTAACAATCGCCAAGTAGGACGCCTAACTGGGCCGGGTAACTGTTGATTTCACGGTTCTCGATCCTGGCACCATAGGTGATGCTGTTCCCCACACAGGCGATGCGGATTTTGGTTTTGGAAAAGGCAGAGAGAGAAGAAAACAATAAAACAGCCAACATTAATTTCGATAATGTTGAATAATTATTTTGTATGGTTTTTGACAGATTCATAGTGATTTGGTTCATAGGTGATTAACAAATAGGGTATTCATTTTTTTCTCATTAACGCGATTTACCCTTTGTGTTTTGAAGAAGGATATTTATCATTTCGGGGATGATAGCTGCCGCGAAATTCGCATGCCCTCTGTCATTTGGATGTAGACTTCCCATAAAATGGGTTTTCTCCTCAAGTGTTCCGGCAACACCTTGACCCAGATCGATGATGGCGATCTTTTTGTCTTTTGGATGGACTTTTTTGTGAATTTCGACAGCTTTCTTCAATTCATTTGCAAAGTATTGTCCGAACGGAATAATAATGATAATTTGTGCGGAAGAAGCACTCTTACGCAGCACAGCAAGACTCTGGACCATACTCTCGAATGTATCATCCGTATTGGAATGGTGCAGGATATCATTGGTACCGTAATTAATCATGATCAATCCGGGTTCTTGTCCGGTTTGTCCGTATCCACTTATTTTTCCCCTGGAATCGAGCAGGGAATTATTCCCGTCTATTTTATTCCAGCGACTCGCCCCATCGTCGTATTCGCCACCTGATCCATTATTGGAATTCCTGATAAAATAATAACCTGGGACGTCACCGGGTGGGACATCCCCCTTGTTAATCCATCCACTCCAACCGCAGGCGTTTATGCAGTATTCATATCCCAAGGTCCGCAACGCCTCTCCTACAAGATAAGAATATCCTGACAACCCGCTTGCTCCATTACCCTCAGTGATGCTGTCTCCGATAATCATTGCCCATTTTGATCCTTGAACAATAGGAGATGGAATACTCTCTGGATCGAGCTTTAAGCCTGTAACACGGATTACATTCCGGCCACTTTTACCATTGCCGCCCCACCGCTCTTTCTGAACAGAACCTTGTAAAAAGAAAACCCTAAGTTTGTGATTTCCAGCTCCTGATACCGCATCAATTACAATTTCATTTGTTACAGGAACTGGTGATTTCCAGACCCCATCAACAGCATAGACGATCATTGGCTTAAAATCGGGTGTATAACCGCATGTGTCAAACAATATTCTGGCTAATGACTTTGAATTTTTGGTTTCCCAGGCTACACAAAAATAAGCACCCGGATTCCAAGTCTGGCGATAACCGTCTCCACTCCTCCCTTTATTGCCTGTCCAGTTGCCCGGAGAAAACATAAAAGCCTTCGAACTCACTGATATTATCATCCACGTTTGGTCAGTGGTTGGCGTTGCACTTTTAAATTGGAGATCTGCTGCAGTTGATGACAGGATCGATCCGAGAAATAAAACACAAATGTTAAGGCAAAATGATATTTTAATCATAGTTTGTGGCTATTAAAAAATGTTTCTTTAAATCATTTATAATTGTTCTTTAATCATAATAGTTTAATAGGTTACAAGTCATTTCCATTCTAATTTTGCAATGTTTATCCCCATTTGAGGATATTGTGCACTTGAGATATACCACTGCTTATCCTCTCCCTGAAAGATTTCCGGGGCGTGGGCAGCCAGTTCTGTAACCAAGGTCTTTCCATGGAAATCAAGCGGGTCGCTTGAGTAATAAACAAATGAACGCTCACCATATCCGTTTCCGTTTTGGTTGGCGGTATCCCAAAGGCACCAGAAAAGATAAAATTTGCCTTCATTCTGTAAAAGTGTCGGGGACTCGCATTGGTAAGTTGCAATTTCCCCTTTGAAAATTTCAACTGGGTCTGTCCAGTTCTCCAAGTCTCTGGAGGTGGATGCTTTGACCACATTCCCGCTGCAATATACTAAATAGTAAGTCCCTTTCCAGACCATTAAGCTTGGGTCGCGTCCAGACATTTCATTGATACGAATCGGGCCCATTGGCTTCCACGTATATAAGTCCATGGAAACCGCCATTCTAAATGGGATCGGCCCATAGATCATTTTGAAAAGATCACCCTGCTTTACAATTGTAGGGGCATGGTTCGCACTACTTTCTCCAGGACGTTGGGCAGGGGTTAGCACTTTGGGTTTGTCGATCCATGAATTCTGCCTGAATGAGCTTTTGAAAGTTTTATCATCGGATACTGCATGAAAAAGGAGGTATTCTCCCTGATGACGGAACTGACCCTTTTCTGATGCCGGGTGCGTGATCCCGAAGGCATGCCACAGTTTATCAACCCCTTTTATAAAACAATGATCATTGGGTTGCCATAAAGGGTAATGTTTTCCTGTTTTGAGGTCTTGGGTATCAGGCCCGGGAAATACATCCCCCTGAGGAGCATAAATATTGGTATAACCGCTAACTATTACAGGAACCAAATATTTTCTTTTCTGTTGGTCATCCTTTTCTGGTGATTGGCCTTGCGAATAATCAGCAAATGACGAAAGGGTGAAAGCGAGGAGTATAAAAGAGCAAAATAGAGAACCAGATGTTGGTTTAGTTTTAAAGCAGTTCATTGATTCAATATTTATAAATTAAAGGAAAAAGGATATTCATAAAATAGATATTAAACTCATTGTCCCAATATCCTGACCGGGCCAAGCAACCCCGAATGAACAGGTTCTTGTTTTTTATCTTTATTTAAATCATATAACCTCTTACTGATTTCGGGTACAGTAAATTTAGGATCTGTTGTAAAAGGATTAATAGTTGTCCAGGTATGCTTTTCAGCACCCATTTCAATACCCAGTCCATCTCCCATCAACCTGTTGAGCCAAGTGTTAGCCACTTTTATTTCAAGATTGTTTTTGCCTTGTTTCAATGCATCTGTCACTTTAACCCGAAATGGTGCCGTCCAGGCTATTCCACAAATTTTCCCGTTAAGTTTTACTTCTGCTATTACTTCCACACGACCCAAATCAATATATATTTCCTTTGAAACAGATTGGTCCCAATTAAATGAAGTTGAATAAATCGCCGATCCGGAATAATATTTAATGGCTTTTTCAGACCTTTTACTCCAGTCATCCAATTTTTCAAACTTTATTGATTCCGGTGCGCCCCATCCCGGAGAGAAATTGACAATCCACGGATTCTCTATGACCATTTCAAACTTTGGTACAGAAATGCATTTGTATGATTTTTTTATTTTCAGGCTGGATTCTGATTTTCTGAAAACGACAAAAACCGATGCATTGGAATCCAGGCACATGGGAATTACAGTCTGTTTATCTGTCTGACGAAATGTTGCAACCTCTTGTATTTCCCCAGTCACCGGATCCCATATTTCTGGTTTTTCTCCTGATATTCTATATTTTGCAGTAAAATTAACAGGGAATGAATCTCCGTTACTTATAAAATAAATATCACTACCATCGATAAAACGATGAATAAAACGTAAATCATGTTCAGTCTCTTCAGTACTAAAATCAGGGAATAATGACATGGATTCAAGAACCTCCTTTATATCGATCCCATAAAATGCCTGTCCCCTGCCATAGGAATGGCTGAAAATTGTTTTCCCATCACAATCACCCCATACTTCTTTTCCTATCCAGTCAACAATTTTGTCACATTGCGGGTAATTTTTTAAACCAGGACTTTGGGTGGGTCGTGGACCCAAAACAGTTGCCCCCAATTGCACCAGTTTTTTGATTTTTCCGGCCGCTTCAGGGCTCATTTTTTCTGAGCTACGTAATACCAGGAGCTGGTAAGATGCACCACCTGAAGTAACAAGTCTGCCTTTGCTAAATGACAAATCATTAATTAAAATTTCCGGAGGTAAAAGGTCGTAATCATATCCTTTGGGTAATTTCAATCGATTGTCAAACTCATCGTTTCCACCCTCCAAAACCATAGGGATAGGCCCGCCCGGTTCCTCTCCATAGAAATAAAGGACATCAGCAGAAGGTTTTCCCTGTTGGAGCAGAAACTGGCATCGTGAAAGATAAGCTATCCATGAATGACCCATCTCCCACCATGTCTGACCACGATTGAATGCCAGGCCATAGGGTCCAAATGCCGGTCCGGGGTAAATCTTATCAACATCCGGATTATGGGCATAGGTATGAAAAACAAATCGGTTGACCCCGGCACACAATGCACCGTCTCCCTGAGATTTTAGTGAAGCCGGACAACTTTTCCAATCAAGATTGCCTTGTGTAAAAGCCTCTATCGCTACCACCTGTTTCCCGGTAATGTGAGCAGCAGAAGCGGCATACTTCATTGTATTCCCGAATTCGTTCATGGGAACATCCACATGCAGATAATGCTGCACTGGGTCCGACACCATTGTCTCACCACCACCACCACTATCCTCTGCATGAACGAGTAGCCCGTGCTTGTGGGCAAGTTTGCTCATTCCTCCAAAGAAAGTCTCCGATACCAGGTCGCTCATAGTCTGGCGTACATCACAAAGGAAGCGGTCGGTAAGTTCTCGATTTTCGACAATGAAGCCGGCAAAAGCTGGGAGATAGTTCAGTACATCATAGCCCCTGCGTTTCCTGAACTCTTCCCGAAAAACCGGCGACCAATTCTGAGAACCTACTTCCCAGCTATCGAAAGTGATGCTTGTAAGACTTTTCGAATTTACAGATGTTCCATCTTTGAGTATTTCACCCGCATAATGATCAAAATGAGTGGAAATTGCCTCCTGGTTGAATTTGTCACATTCCAGGCCGGTTACTTCCGGTGCTGCCGGTGCATTCTTTGTTCCTGTATTGCAATATCCGACACGCACCACCGTCCAGAATTTTCCTGAAGGAGCTGTCCAGGTCAGGTTCCTGAACGTATCGAGTAGGGGTGTAAGATCCAGGATATTGTTAAACGGGACTGTTGATCCCTCTTCAAAAGGTAAAACCGGCTCTGAGATAAATGTTCGGCCCAACTCGCCCATCTTACTGTTGAGAGAGTAAATTGCAGGTTCTGATGAAAACAAAACCCGCTTTAACACCAGTTTTGCAGGGCCTCTCCATTCCAGACGAAAGAACCGCGCTGTTGTCTGGGGGATGGCGTGGGTTACGCTTGGATCTTTGCGGTGAAACAGTGAAAAATAGGAAGAAAGTTGGACGACCACCCGAAAATCACGTCCATCATTACTCTCCAGAACTACTGCGCGGTGTTCATCCGGGTTAGTTGCTATTGATCCGGTAATCGTTAACGAACGACAAGTCACCTCTGTTGGAAACTCAAACTGCACCCATGATGATTGTTCGGCGTCTATTAACAGTTCAGAAACTTCCTCAGACTTAGCATTGTCCTTAATTTCAGGATTTAATAGGTTCTGATCTTTTATAAAATTGCTCGTAATCTTAGGTACTGGCAAGGCTTTTATATCCTTCCAGGCAGATGGGGTAGGGAATGCCAAAACGGCAATATCCCGGTAAAATGTATTTCCCTTTTGGGGCCATGATGAAAGAGCTTCCAATTGAATCGTTGCACCACCTTCGACATTATGTTTTGTGTGGACAATGTGCATCATGTTCTTGTCCGGAGTAATCCATGGACCTCCTGAGCCATTCCATCCGGCACAGTTCTGGAAATTAAAGGTTAGTCCTAACCGATCGCATTCTTTTAATGCATGTTTCACACACTCATGCCATTCCGGGCTAAGACAAGGAGTATTTGGTCCACTTTCACCCATTCGCGAAGTGCTGAACATGGTCACTCCACCCAGCCCGATTTGTTTCATTGCTTCCAACTCTTTTGTAATCGCTTCTTTACTGATCCGGCCTTCCCGCCAATGCCACCAGGTATGGGGTTTTGCAATATCGGGGGGATTTAGGAACCCGGCCTCAAGTTCTTCTGGAATCAATAACCTATTCCCATTTCTATTCATACAATAAAGGTCCAATTGCAAACCACCCAATGTTATTGCGACTGTACCTAAAGAGATATTTTCGATGAATTTTCTTCTCCTCATTTTCCTGATTTCGTAGTAATTTTATGTTTATGGACAATATTTTATTCCTGCATCAAAAGCAAGCCATCTTTTTTATAAAAGGAGTATCTTCCGACTTTGTTATTTCAAGTTTAATCTCTGTATATACTTTGCCCTGAAGTTTTTCGATCCGTTTGTGTCCGATACAACTTCCTTTACTTAAGAATTTCCATTTCCTGTTTTCCATACCGTAAAGATTGTATTCGCGTACCCGTTCACCTTTGGCGATTTCTTCCTGGATAACCACGTAAATGACTGGTTGAGGTGATTTTAACCTTATGATAAAAAGGTTCCCTCTTCCTGATGTTGCCCCCAAGGGTACTGTAAATCGTTTTTTCACCTCCTGTCCAAATTCTTTGAGGCGTTTCATATCGGCATCCGGCACCAATCCGCGCGAATCGACCACGATGCCCACGAGCATATTGGTATTTTGGCCTACTGTTTCGCAATACCGGTTCATCATGTCATCCATGGTACGTATCCGGTCTTCTTCCCCTTCATGCCAGAACCAACCACCCTGAAATGCCGGCCTTTCTTTGGTCCATTTTCGAAGGGCAAAATCAGCTTCCCCGGGACACCAGAATTCTCCGGACGGATTCCCGTTCAACCCTTTAATCTGAATTACACCTGTTGCTGAAGTTGTTGAATCTGCTCTGGACCAACACGGGTATGGCGCTACACCACTTTCATTTCCAACCCACCTGATATTATTTAGGTATCCATAAGGACCTTGAAAGGCAATTGCTTCGGGCTGGTACTTTTTAAATAAAGATGGGATATCAACCCCTCCTTTTTCGGGTGGCAAAACTCCACCATCAAACCAAACTTCGAAAAGTCTACCATAGTTCGACCACAACTCGGTAAGCTGAGTTTTTACGACCTCTTTGTACTTTTCCTGTTCATCAGGATTTCCCGAAATCACCAAACCCGGGTTATTCACTTTGAGGTAGGCGTTGACTGATAAACTGGCATAAATACCTGGTTTAATGCCGTACTTCTTACACGACGCGATAAAATCTTTCACAATATCACCTTGCCCGTTTCTCCACGGGGTGTTTTTTACACTGTATGGATGGGCTTTGGTGGGCCACAAACTGAACCCGCTACAGTGTTTAGCAACAAGAACTGCGTAAGTTGCGCCTGCCGCTTTGGCTGCTCTTAGCCATTGGTCTGTATCCAGTTCCTTAGGGTTGAAAATGGAGGGGTTCGGTTGGTAATTCCAGTTTTCCCTAAACTTATAGGTTGGTTCAAAAACCTGCAGGTCAAAGTGGAACATGGCTCCTATTTCGGCATCAGCCCAACGTTGCTGGACTTTAGAAGGTAATACATTTTTGGGAACTTCCTCTGAGGCAATAACTGATGTAGCTGCAATAATAAACAGCAATAAAAGTTTCATTGTGAATTATTTGATTTTTTTTGGAAGAAAGGTCACAAAGATATTTGTAGAAGAATAATCTCTATAGACCAAAAGGTGTTTTGTACTAAAATAATTAATACAACTACTCTGCTCACTAAATGCAGAGTAGTTGTAGATCGATTTAATAGACTAATTATAGCCAGGATTTTGTTTTAATGCCCCTAAGCTTCGATCAATTTCAATTCGTGCAATGGGGACAAGATAAAGATTATCGGAGAAATGACGTTCCAATATTTGGTATGGGGTATATGTTTTTGATCCGTCCCCAAGTTTAATTATTTTCATACCCATAACATTCTTATTCTCTGTCTGTGTTGCAATTTTCCATCTCCGGACATCGAAGAAACGGTGTCCTTCAAAAGCAAGTTCGACTCTACGCTCATTTTGGATTTTTTTCCTTAATTCCTGACCAGAAGCTGTTACAGGAGGCATATCAACGCCAGGACGGGAGCGTACCATATTGATATATTTCCGCGCATTTACCTCATCTCCCAATTCAAATTTGGCTTCCGCGTAATTTAGTAATATCTCGGCATATCTGAAGAATATATATGGAGAAGTTGAATTAATACTTGACGCCTTGATATCACCGGCCGGAATAAG
Source organism: Prolixibacteraceae bacterium (assembly GCA_963675995.2). Classification (GTDB taxonomy): domain Bacteria; phylum Bacteroidota; class Bacteroidia; order Bacteroidales; family Prolixibacteraceae; genus JAAFHB01. The sequence continues at coordinate 855,004 of CAXXIY010000002.1, forward strand.
TTCAGGTTGAACAAACTTTTTAAGATAATAAGATGTCACAGAAGCATTCCATGGTGACATAGAACTTCCGGGCGAATCTATTCCTCCCTGAAAAGTTTCTGTCGCCCTCCCCCTCCAAACTGAACCATCATGTAGAATAGATGCTTCAAATCTTGGATCACGATTTGCATACGGATTTTGCTGATCATAACCAGAGGCCGAATTAACACTTCCATTTTCTAAATAAGGAAGTTCACCGTTCACCATTTCATATGCATCCACCATGTTTTGTGTTGGTGCATTTGAAGTACCCCCAGCATTATCTCCGTTTCGGCCACACCAAAAATGCATATAATGACAATTTGCCTGTGTAAAATACCTGGCAAAGATAATTTCCTTATTACTAGAGATGGCCCCAGGTAAAAACAGGTTTTGATAATTAGCGTATAATGCATAACCGGAGTTTAAAAGTGCTTCGGCAGCTGTTGCTGCTTGGGTCCATTTCGCCAAATCATTGCCAGGATTATTCAAAGGGCTTGCAGCATATAGCAATACCCTGGACTTTAATGCCCTTGCTGCGTCTCCGGAAACCCGCCCGAGCAAAGTGCCGGTTTGCTGATTAGGCAATAAACCAATCGCATCGTCCAGATCTTTGACGATGAAAGTCACACAGTCATCATACGATGCCCTTGATACTTTAGTAAAGTCGTCGTTTAAGGAGAATACATAGTCAATGATTGGAACGCCGCCGTACCTCCAGATCAAATTGGCATAAGTGAATGCCCGAATAAATTTCATCTCTCCTTTCAACCTGTTTTTAACTGCTATGTCAATTGGTGCAGCATCTATTTTTGTGAAAAAAACGTTGATATTCCGGATATAACTATAGCCAGATTTCCAATAATTCAATCCAGGTGGGGTCCCTATCTTAAGATATGAATCTGTCGGATCAACCGTCGTAACATTATCAGGAGTTAGGCTACCTTGCAGAATAATGTTCGAATTTCCTGTATAATTAATTTCATTACTTATTGCTCCTCCCCAGACACCTCCCTGGTAAAAACCATGTTCAACTGCGTGGTAATTGGTTGTTACATACAATTCGATCAATGTCTGATCATTCCATACACTGCTTTCAGAAATTTTATCCAATGGCTTAAGATCAAGGATATCCTTGCATGAAGTTAGTGCCAACACTGCTACGATCAGATATATTATCTTTTTCATCTTTTTCAGTTTTAAAAAGTTAAATTGAATCCCATATTCAAAACTCGTTGCTGAGAATAATACCATGTCGTATTATTCGCCTCCGGATCCATGCCCCAATCTTTTAAATGGTCGTACAAGTAAAACAGGTTAAAGCCATTGACAAAAACCCGAAGGCTCTGAATTTTTAATTTTTCAGTAATATGTCCCGGCAGATTGTAGCCAAGTTCCAGATTCTTTAATCGTAAGAAACCTGCATCTATTAACCATGTAGTACAGTTAACACGATTGTTATTTCCACCATATTCATTTCGTGGCATGGTCGCATCAATATTTGCTGGGGTCCAACGATCCTCAGCACGTGCAGTGAAAAAGTTTCCTACGTCTGAGTTAAGTCTTGCAAGCCAGCCTGAATAGAATTTTGCATTTGCCTGTCCCTGGAATAATGCTGATAGGTCAAACCCTTTATAGCGGAATGATGCCGTAAATCCATAAACGATTTCAGGCACATTCGTTTGATTAATTCTTATTTGGTCCCTGCTATTAATCACACCATCGTTGTTAGCATCCTGAAATATAATATCTCCGGGTGTTGCCCCTACTAAGTGCGGAGTGTTGTTAATTTGTTCCTGATCGCGGAAAATGCCAATTGAATTGTAATATAATGCTGAACCAATAGGCCTGCCCGTTGCAAGCTGATATGGTTCAGCTGCGGGTGCTTCATCAGCAAAAATGACCTTATTCCTTGCGAACGAAAAATTACCGGTTATATTATATTTTATGGTATGTTTATCATTCGTATGAGACAATTGTATCTCGCACCCTTTGTTTTCGACAATACCTACGTTTTGTGAAGGAAGAGCTAATCCGGTATAGTCAGGTACAACAGCATTGCGTGTAGTCAGAATATTGGATCTTCTTGTTTTAAATACATCAAATTCAATACCTAAAAGGTTATCCCAAAGGGTGGCTTCCAATCCGAGATTCGACGTTTTTGCTACCTCCCAGGTAATATCAGGATTTGGAACACCACTCTGCGTCAATCCGGAAACATCGTTGTTCCCAATTACATTTCCGTAATTTGAGTTGTAGCCATAACTCATTAGATATTGATAAGAACTTACCTGGTCATTCCCCATTTCACCATAAGATGCCCTGATCTTTAAATTATTAATAAAGGTAATCCCTTTCATAAACGACTCTTCAGACAATCTCCATCCCAATGAGAACCCGGGGAAAAAGCCCCATCGATTATTTTTGGCAAAATTCTGCGACCCGTCGTACCTGAAAATTGCCTGAGCTAAATATTTACCTGAATAGTCATAAGATGCTCTGCCAAAATAGTTTTGTCTTGCAGTAGTTGAGGCTGTGCCGCTATTCCCCTGATCACTTGCGACACTGCTTCCGGCAAATAATTGAGGAAGTTCCGTAGAAATAAAGTTATTCCGGAAAGCACTTAAATAATCATAATTGGTTTGCCGCTGCTCGTAACCAGCCATCGCATCCAGGTTGTGTTTTTTAAAGCTACGCTTAAAGTTGATTTTAGCGTTAACTGTCATAAATGTACTTTGATCAAAATTTTCAGACAGCGATGCATTCGCTGAACCAATTGTTGTTTTTGAATATATTCCCGAAGAACTATTTTTATTGTACGTATACGAAGGGGTATTCCATGTTTTATTAAAATTGTATCCGGCATCATAGTTTGCACTACCGTCTATCCACAGTCCCTTGACCCATGGAAGATCAAGTTTAAAAGATAAAGTACTTGTCACACCGCGATAATTCTGATTATTGTACCCGGCCGCATCGGTAACCATATTAATCAGGTTTTGACCATCTCTTAATGGGTATAAATATTCTGTACCAGGCCAGTAAAGTTGCCACATTGGCAGTTCTAACATGATATGAGAATAGGTCGTGCCATCTGAAGTTTTTATGGGACGATGCTTATCTTCCATTCTACCGGACAAATCAAAGCCAAATTTAAAATGTTCTGTTACCTGAACATCTATATTTGATCTGAAGTTATACTGCTTATAATTTTCAGTGCCAGATCTAAACTGGTCTGGCTGGTTAAGACCTCCCAATGAAACAAAGTATTTCATTTTTTTGCTACCCCCTGATACCGAAATATCGGCACGTTGAGTTGGGGTAAGGGTCTTAATCATTAAATCCTGCCAATTGGTATTGGGATAGTTAAGGGGATCGGTGCCGTTTTTAAATTTCTGTAAATCAGTATCATTCCATAATGCAGATAATCCTTGTGCTGCTCTGTATTCATTCTGAACCGTTGCGAATAGGTAAGAATCAGCCATTTTTTGTGTTCTCGTAGGTTGTGTAAATCCCTGATTAAAGTTAACCTCAAACTGAGCTTTCCCATCGCTTCCCCGCTTTGTTGTCACAAGGATAACTCCATTTGCTGCCCGTGCTCCATAAATTGCTGCAGTTGCATCTTTCAAGACGGTCACATTTTCGATATCATTTGGATTCAATCTGCCAATTCCAGATCGTTCAACACCATCTATAATAATAAGCGGATTGGCATTTCCGGTAGTACTTAAACCCCTGATGAATATTGTAGGATCGTCAAATCCAGGTTCACCGGAACGGGTATTGATGATAACCCCGGGAAGACGCCCTGTAAGAGAATTTGCAAGGTTCTGAGCCGGGCTCTTAAGCAGGTCAGCTCCTTTGGTGGAAACAATGGATCCTGTAACGGCCATCTTCTTTTGAGTTCCATATCCAATAGCCACTACTTCTTCAAGCCCAATTGTTTCTTCAATCAGCTTAATGTTAATTGTTGTTTGGTTTCCAATTTCCACCTCCTGCGACTTCATTCCAACAAACGAGAAGGTAAGCGTTTTCGCATCAGAAGGAACTGCCAAGGTGAAATGGCCATCACTGCCTGTGATTACTCCGGAAGTTGTACCCTTCACCACGACCGATGCTCCCGGGATTGGCGCATCGGATTGATCGGTGACTTTGCCAGTAATCGTTTTACCTGTTTGCTGTATGCTACTTTTTAGCATCAGCATAATATTTGTCCCTTCCATCGCGTAAACGATATTTGTTTTATCGAAAAGGTTTGTTAAAACTTCAGCAACGGCTTGCTGATCGGCATCGACCGAAACTTCACGGGTAAGGTCAATCTCATTTTTACTGTAGACAAACAGGTAATCGGTTTGATTTTCAATGGCATCAATCACTTTTGCAACAGTTGCATTTTTGAGGTTAATGGAAACTTTTGCAACCTGCGAACTGCCCGGAGTTGCAAATACACCGGAGGCAAGTATAAATAGCAGAAGGAATGTGATTCTCATCTTTCGAATGATTTGTTTGGTTGAGACATTAGTTTCTCTGAACAAATTAAATTTCATACATTTGTTTTTTATTGGTTATTACTTGATTTTTTAAGAGATGTCGGGTTTTGACCGCCAGCCGGAGAACGTTGACGCATTCTCCGGCTTTTTTAATTCGCATTTTATTAATCCATAGGCAATTGGGTGTTAGTCAGACATTGATTTGTTTATTCAATAGTAATAATATTTAGTTTGTCGTCAATTTCGAATTTGAATTGATTGCTCAACTGAAGTACCTTCAGTATATGCTCTACACCATCCTTGGTGCGGAATTTTCCCGTATAACGGTTCTTTAATATCTTGCTGTTATTCATATTGATCTTCAGATCGAAGTATAGCTCCAGTTTTGTGACCATCTCAGGGAATGTTTCATCATCAAAGCTGATCAGCCCCTCTTTCCATAAAAAGTGGTTGAAGTCGCTGATGGACGAACGAACCAAACGGTCATTTTTGAGATAGATCCGTTCATTTGGGGCAATCAAAACCCCTTTGTTTTCCCCGCTATTTAGCAGTTCAACAGAACCTTCAAGGAGTGAAGTCTCAAAAACCTGTTTGCCGGAGTAGGCCATCACATTAAATTGGGTTCCCCAGACTTTTATATCATATTTTTCGGTTTTTACGATAAAGGGGTGCTTCTTATCAGTTTTCACCTGAAAAAACCCTTCGCCATCAAGAATAACATTCCGGCTTTTAGCCGAAAAAAGAGTTGGAAAAGTAAATGTTGTTTTGGCATTGAGCCACACTTTTGTTCCGTCAGCAAGGTTCAATTCGGCACGTTGTCCTGCAGGAACATAAATAGTTTGCATTGCAACCGGTTTATTGTCGATTGAAGATGGGAAAAAATAACGGGCACCAAGCAGGGCAACAACAAATATGGCGGCGACTTTCAATGCTTCTGCAACCAGTTTTCTGATTTTAAATGCTTTTTTCGTCTGATTGATTATTTGTGTTTCTTTATTTTCTTCCTGCCAAAGTGTGATATCATACAATTTGCGAAAGGCGAGGAACTCCCGCATGTTTTCGGGATTGGTGTCGAGCCATTGAGCCATTTCCGCCTTTTCTGTTTCGGTAGCATCACCTGTAATGTAACGTATTAATATTTCCTGATTCATAAAGTAAAAAGAGTTTTTGAAAGGGAACCTGGTTGAATCTCCTTTCCGGTTATTAAGACGACTCAAAGGATTGAATCACTAGGAGAGAAATGATTTTTTTTTGGTTTGAACGATGGGCGGCTCGCTACTTGAAACTGGCTGTTGGCTGTTGGTTGCTTGCAATTGGCAGTATGATTTTCAGAAGTAGATATTTTCCAATGGCTTAACTTTAATGTTCATCCTCCAATTTGTAGGTTTTCCAGGATAATCATATGGTTTGCCAGTTGCCAGTATCCAGTTACAAGTTACCTGCTGTTTCTTATCAATTGGATTCCTTTACCTGACAAACAAGCATACAAAAACAGGAAGGTAATCTTTTAGCGAAATTCGTAACGTTTTTAGCGCTAATGCAATATGGTAGTCGACCCCTTTTACCGAGATATTAAAAACTTCTGCAATCTCCTTATTGGATTTATTATCAAAACGGCTCATCATAAAAATATTCCGGCTTCTTTCAGGGAGGGTGGCAAGGGTTTCCCGAATGATTCGTTCAATTTCGGACGAGAAGATCTCATTGGGATCGCAGGCCTGAAGCACTGCAATACGAATCTCATGCTCACGCAGCAGATGCTCATTCAACGTCTTGAATGCCTTTCGCTCTACAGATTCGTGTCTCAGATGATCAAGCGAACTGTTCTTTAGTATGGAAAAAAGGTAGGATTGAACATGTTCAATGGGTTGGAGTTTCATCCGTTCCCAGAGTTTGATCAGCGATTCAGATACGATATCCTCGGCGACCAGTTCATCATGTACATACGATTTGACAAAAAGAAAGGACTTTCTGTAATAGGTCGTATAAACAGCATTAAAACTATTTGCCGAATCGGAAACCATTTTTCAAGTTTAGACCACAAACTTAGGAAATATTCATTATAATTTAGGCTTAATATTGCAGCAACTCTTTTATCCGCCTGATTTGTTTGTTATCTTTAATGAGTAAATTGTGGTTATGGTTGATGAGTCAGACATCCCTTTTCCTGTCCTGTTTAACCCGATTAAACACCACCGGAATTATATTTTTGGCGTTATTGAAGCGACCACACCCGGGGTGATTATATCTCTTTTGGATCAGCTATGTAATAATTATATTGATATCTATACGGGGGAAATGACACCTGAAGCGATTGGTAGTTCAGTTATCGCTATTTTAAAATCAAGACAAGTCTGTCAGTTGGATGCATTCACCCGTTGGCTCGGATCATCCAACGGATACCGGCAAATCATACTGGAAGATCATTCAGAATGGATTGTCCGAAGAAGTATTGAATCTGAACGGTATATCCACCTGCATCCTTCAAGGAGCGGACCGTTGACAACTCGTTTTAAAGGCTCAACCCTAAAAACTGTTTTCCTGTTAAGAGCCAATCTTAGTGATTATTGTGAAACCCCTTCATTGGAAAATGTGAACCTGATCAGAAATCAAATAGGTCTTTGCCCCGTAAAAAAGCTTGAGAGAAACAAAGGGATTTTAAAATGTTTCGATGCATTTTCCGGTTCGGATTCCCGAAAGTGTAAATGAAACTATTTCTTAAAGGTGACACTCCATTCCACTTCACAGTTGGTGTCAGCATTGACAGACAGCTCAGCCAACCCTGAAACTTTATCGATAACCACGATGTTTACCTTTGCATTCCTGCCCTTTGCCGATAAAGGGTGATAGCCATTTAGCGCGATCATAACCTTGTAGGTCTCACCACCGATTATCTTTGATGTGCCGGTCAGTACGCCTGTGCTGCTGTTCCATACGGGAAGTCCCGTCATATCGACGAGTCCCTGCATGATGTGGCGGTTTGTCGAGATAAACTGAGGATTTTCTTCAGCCTCGTGAATGCTGATCATCCGGGTCTCACCCGAACGCAATTGCTGCTTCAGGAGGTCACCCCCATTGAATTTTCCAACCAGATGATCGTTCCAGAAATCGTATAGATAGTAGCTTTTATCCATGCGAAGCCCTAATCCCCCTTCATTCAACGAGGTACCCAGGTTTACGTCGAAGGTGTTCAAACCTTCATTCAATGAATCCTTGTTGAAATTGTAAAGGGTCAGCTGGTGCCATTGCGGATTAACTTCATAATCAAAGATACGGGGTACTTTAAATCCGTTGGAAAATGCGTCAACAGGGTGAGAACTTTTAGGTAGTGCATGATAAGGGAAGGTACGGCTCATGATGTACAATTGTTCTGCCGAAAGCTGGTAGAAACCACGTGCCATGAGGAATCTTGCACTCACCACATAACACATGGTCATCAACGTTTTGAGTCCGTCGTTGTTGGTTGCTGGTTTTGCCTTGAACGGATCCTTGGCATCGAGGTCATAGTTTACTACCACACGGTTTTTATACCAGCGGAGGCCGCAACGGCTGACCATTTCAGGTTCAAACTGATCGTTATCGCCCCAAACCCTCTGGGAGGCAATCAAACCTATGGAGAGATCGGAACCACGACTGATCAGTCTTTCATCGATATAGGAATCTTCTCCCAGCCCTTCGTAAGCCAACTTCAGCATATTACGATAGGCCCAGGCTGTTGTCGCGTGCTTGTCTTCAAAGCCTCCATCAAATGCCCAGGCTGTCGATTCAGGATAGTCGAACATCAGCCCCTTCATTCCGGCATCTTTAAGGTTCCCGTACACTTTTTTCATGTGGCTGATAAATCCCTCATCGGTAAAATCATAGCAATATAAATTCTCTTCAGCCCACCATTGTTTTAGATACCCTTCACCTGACTCTCCGCCAAGATCCTTATTCAGCCGTTTCATTTTGTCGGTCTGCCCGGTTGCGAGCCTGTACGGGTCATTGAACAGCATAAATTGGGGATGTTGTCGCACAAAATCTTCTGAACGGCGTCCGGACTGAAAATAAGTGAGGGGCAGGCCACCTTTTTTAATAACCTCACTACACCAGCTTTTAGTCGTTAAATAGGGTGGGCAGTAATTTGGGCCATCAACCGATGAAGGGTCACCCCACATTGCCCAGTGTTCGTCGTCCCACCACCCCTGCTGGTTATTGGCCCCGTATGCATCAGGTACGAGCCTTATTGCAATCCGTGTGTATTTGTCAAACCCCGATTTGACGGCATTATTCATCTCATCAACAGCCCCTAATGAGTTGTTAAATTTAGGACGATGAGGATCTTTAGCATAGACACTTGCATACCAAAGACATTCAGTGGGGAAATCGTAGTAGTTCAATCTGATCTGCTGGGCATCCTTTAATGCCAGCCCGTATTTTTCGAGTGCTTCAAAAGGATTGGAATTATTGACACAAAAATAAAACCGCTCCTTGTTCTCATAGGTTGTACCAGGTTCAATCAGTTTTCCTACCGGATCTTCGCTGAAAAGTTGTAATCCAATGCTGTCGCTGAACCTCGATACCTTGCAGAATTTTTCAAACTCGTTGTAAGTAAGTCCTCCTGCGACAATGATATTTGGATTCTTCAGATCGCCGAAACGGACCAGGATATTGTTGAAGCAACTGACCTGGCTGGTATCGGTGACATAGGTTTTGTTTCCGCCCGAATTGCCGTTCAACACTGCATAATTGTGTCTGACATTCATTCCTTTAAAAGCGTTTCGCGTTTTCAGCGGATAAAATGCCGTAAGACGGAACGGAAACTTTGAGTCATTGACAATGCCCATATTGAAAACCAGGAAATCCCTGTCGTCGTAAAGTGTAGCGCTCCAGACCATATCAGAATAATCCTCAAACTTTTTCCTGATCTGAATGGTCTTTCCATGCCCCAGCTCATCACGAACCTCCTTCTGTGACCATTCCACCGTCCCTAACGTATCGGTTGAATACAATCCTTCTGCCTGAAAGTAAGCCCGGGTAATGGGAGTTAAGTTTCCGGGGATATTTCGGACTGAGTAAACCCCCTTCGTTAGATCGAAGGTTAATTCAACAAAGCGGTTTTCTATGGTAACCGTTCGGAAGTTTCCGGTTATTTTTGTTTGTCCTGACAATATTGCCGGTGACAGGCAAACGACGGCAAATAAAAGTTTCCTGAACATGGTGGTGTCATTTTGATATCAGACGGTTATTATTTTATATGAGATGATGACTGGACAAAAGCAAATAAGTAGTTTGAATAATAGAATGTCGTGACTATTTATTCTTCATCTTGGATTACCGGACCTCACCCGTCACTCCAAAGGAGGGGGAGAAAAGAGCTAAAATTGCTCATATTGCCGACCAGGAGTCTCCTCCAGACCTACCCATACCCCACCAAAGGAGGGGATTAAAGGAAGGTGTTGTTCAGAATGCAGGAGCTTTAGAAGGGTCCCAAATGCGATAAAAGAAATTCAATTTAGGTCATTTTATCTATCTGGTTACTTAAAAATCAATGACTTTCGTCGTAATTTTTAATTTTTTGAATGATGGGTTTTTCAGCATCTTCGTACATCTCCCGAATAAATTCATCATTAAAATTCATTGTTCTTTCTTCAAATTTCATATCATTGATTCTGTCAAAAAGACGCTCTTTGGCCACCTGGAGATCTTTTCCATAGATATGGAACGAATCGGCCTGCCAGTTTAGCCGCCCCAGTTTAACTGTTTTACCAGTTTTCTCTGCAACACCAGCTGCAATCACCTCTTTGTTGAACTGAATAAACCCAAACATATTCATAAAATTGGCACCCCAGGCATCGTTACTCCGGAACCGGACGTTACAATTGAGCCAGTAAATACCGTCTTCGTCTTCCAGAATCCTGTACCATATGGATTGAAGGCAAGGTGGATCATAGCAATCGTTATCGATATTGGGCATCCAGGTAATCATCTGCGCCTGACGTGTAAATGGCTGTTTCGACAACTTATCGATCACCGTTTGAACCTGATCAACTTTAAAGGGTCCTACCTCCTGTGATTTTCCATCAACCAATTCTTTCCAAACCCCATATTTCTGTAACCTACCATGATAGGTATATTCCCACCGTTTATCCTCTTCAATATTCATATTTTTGGTCCAGTGGTCTTTGAATCCCTTTAATTCCATCACATACTCTTTCAGGTCCTCAATTCCACCGGGGAAAGCCATATGAATCATCGGATCGGTTTCGGGTTCCTCGATGGTAATGTTAATTGTGCAATCCATACTTTCAGGATCCTCGGGCTTATCGTACTGTGTTTTAAACCGTGTGCCTTTTTCGTAAACTGCTACGATTGCAGCTTCATAAGCCTCTGCCAGGGTTTTTTCAGTGATGGTAATTACAGGAATGTTTTTCATAATTGCAGGATTTATTGTGAGTTAAATTTTAGTGGAATAAGCATATTTCGCTTAATGACAAAGCTATGAAAATTTTAATTTTAATGCGAATAATAGGGTAAATAGTAAAACCTTTTTTCCATGATCAGCAACTGGTGGCTTACTTTTTGTGGCTGGCAGGTTTATCGATAAATTATGGTACAAATGCTCTCCATCTTGATTCAATAATTTGAGGCTGAGGTACAAATAGGAATTTCTCAGGATCTTCCCCGAATTGTGAATAGATGGGCTTCATGGGATCGATTCCAAAACTATCATATCGCTCTGGTGACTTGATAATTAGTTGGCAATCCAGGTAATTCGGATTTTTAGCCCATTCTATTTTTCCATTTCCGGTGATCTGAGGGAACCAGGCAAGACCATTATGGGCCCGTACATCATCGTATTCAAAACCGTATTCTCGGTCGCACCAGGCTCCAAAGGTGAGTGGCTGTTCCGGATCAGCGCTAATGGTAGCATGAGCCCATCCGGGAGGAACAATCACCACACTGCCCGGGATGGCAGTGACAGCAAAACATCTCCCCGGGTGATCATTTGCAGTCTCCTGCATATAAATAATGGCTTTACCTGACCATATCTCATACACTTCTGGGGTGGACCATCCCGAGTACGGTGAAACCCTGTGAATATGTCCCTGGCTCCGGACTGGTTCATGACCCAACCGACCGGCAGCATAAGTCACCGCACCATATAACAAGTGATGTTGCAGCAGCATGTGGCGATGTTCAGATTTCCCAATATCCATGGCAATTGCATAGACAGGATCAGGGCCTGAGCACTGCGGATTGCGCAAGCTTTTTCGGATGGAATCGAGCGCGCGGTTCTCCGTAACAGGGCCAAATACTCCGGGACCATATTCAAATCCCATTGGGTCGACCGTTGGCTGGATATCAAATCCGGGATGGAAATTCATCTGTGAATATATTGTTTTTTAAAGGTCAGAGTGAATTCCACTTGATGTCGGGATGGAGATATTTTCATTTCGATTGGTGATTTCTCATTCATGGCTATTCCATACCTTCTTAATTCCTTGGACAAATCTGACCTATAGGAGAGATTAATTGTCATTCTGAGCATTGGGAAGAATCTTTAATTTTTCCCCGGAAAATAGTGATTATTATCAAAAATATAAATAGCTAATTTCAAGCTATTAAAACCTAACATATCCTTTTAATGTTCCGCATTTCTGTCCTTTACCCGACCCGAACGGACGTATGGTATAGGCCCCCACTTTGGCAGGAACAATAAATACCTCGGCATAGTGAACGACGAATGGTTCAAAGCCATCTGTTGGACTTTCTACGATTACCTCATCCCCTTCAACAAGGCAAATCACGTTAACTCCACTGTTGGTATGATGCTCCACTTTTTTTGTGAACCAATGGCGCCTGGTTTCAATAAACTCACGTTCGTGTAAACCGGTGCTCTCCTCGATCCAGCCATCCCCTTCGGCAATAACCCGAACATGATTAACCAGATTTTCTTTGGTCCACTGCGTAGTGCGGTCCCATTGTATCACCCGTTTCCCATGTTCGATGTTAATGGGTCGGGGTTTCCCATCCATCCCCAAACGGCCCCAATCCCATAATTTGAAGGTAAAGATATAGGGTGTTGCACTGATTTCGAGAACCATACTGCTTTTCCCGGAGCAATGGATTGTGCCGGCAGGAATCAACACATGATCGTGCTTTTTCATCGGCCAGGTTTGTACATGTTTTTCGGCATCAAAAGACTTTCCTCCGGCTTGTGCTTCTTCCAGTTCCTCCATCATATGCTGAGGATTTATACCCTCCTTCAGACCAAGATAGACCATGGCATCATCGCCGGTATCCATCATGTAATAACTTTCGTCCTGGGTGTAGTGCATCCCGAATTTTTCCTGAATATATTCGGTGAGGGGGTGAACCTGCAGACTCAGATGACCACCCTCCATCGTATCCAGAAAATCGAAACGGATCGGAAATTCATCACCAAATCGTCCATGTACGGGCTCACCAAGCAACTCTTTAGGATGTCTGAATACAAGGTTTATGGATGGAATTTCGATAATATCGCTCCCAAATTTCAGCAGCAGAGAGTTCTCTTCAGGGACACAGTTAAAACACCAGGCATAATTGGGAGCTGCAGGATCGAGATTACAAACTTCTTTCATCCATTGACCGCCCCATGGACCCGGATCAAAGAAAGGAACTACGCTGAATGGGCGATTCATTGCCAATTCTATACCCTCCAAAATTGCTTTTCCTTCCACAAGTTTTGGTGCTCCTATTTTATTCGTATCGAGGAGGAAATCGATCTTGTCGAATAATGTTTTTTTCAACCGGTCGCATACCCGCCAGTCGACGAAAAAGCCTTGTTTATAAAGTAACATCCAATCGGCTATATCGCGATTTTTCACACCAAGGTTATCTACAAGATGTTTTCGCATACGTAACTGGATTTCCCAGCGGGCCATATCGGCATAGACGAGAAGGGGCTCCCCCCAGTCCCCTCCCAAAGATGAGGTTTTAGGAAAGAGCAATGATGCTCCACAACCGTAAATTATAATTGTTCCTTCGGTTTCAGCCCTGATATCAGACTGAAAGGTCTTTAGCTTTCCCTGATCGAAGAATGCATCCATGGTCAGTCGTGTCAGGAATCCAAATATTCGGTCATTAGTTATGTCATTAAATATCAGTCTATTGATCTCGTCTTCAGGAAGCATATAATCTGAAGCAAGAATAAACCGGGATGGTTTTATTCCGGATTTCAGATTAGCAATTAATTCTTCATGGATGACCCCCTGATAGGTTTCGATAATCACCAGCTTTTTTTTACCGGGAATTCTTTTTATTGAATCATTCAGGCAGTTGCAAATCGCTTCCCAACCGTTGGAAACCTGAAATTGATTACTGGTTACTTCCACAACCGGGAAGTTATTGAATTTGGATGGCGTTTTTAAATAATTCATTTTTTAGCAGCTTTATTGGCTTTTAACAACTTACCGATTTCGGCCAGTACTTTGACACTTGATTCCTCAAACCTCCCTTGCTTATTGGGACCCACATTGAGTAGGAAATTCGATTTTCGGCTGTTGGCTGTGATAATAAGATCCACGACCTCATTGGCGGTTTTGGGGCTGGCTCCGGTTTTCCAGAACCAACTTTGCTCCAAACACCAACAGGTTTCTCCGGGCATCGTATTTGTTTCCGGGAAGGGTTTCATTTCCTTTACCGCAATATCAACAAATGGGGTTCCCTTTTTGCTCCAGTCCCACCAATTGGCGCTGATAAGGACACCAGGCCGGATGGTGCGGAAGAAGTCAAGTGCTTCTTCTGAGGTCATGATATCGGGATCCAGTCCGTCGTTCCAAATATAGAACACATCCGGATACTTCAATAGAAGTTCGGCTATTTGCTTCTTCTGAAACTCATTCTGTTCCTTTAGGGAATGGTTCGCGGGATCGCATTCCGGCGGCAGTACCTTGAACTCAGCCTTGAATCCCGGATGACGCCAGCAATAGTAGAGCCCTACTTTTAATCCCCGGCTTTTGAATGACTTGATGAATTGAGCCACAAGATCCTCCTTGTAGGGACATTCAGGATTCATGACGTCGTAGGTGGTGTATTTGCTGTCCCACAGGCAGAAGCCTGCTACATGTTTTACCGTCAGCACGGCATATTTCATGCCGGCCGACTTTGCTGCATCAGCCCAGGCATCGGTATCGATCCTGCGGCCAGGATTGAAGTCTGCAGGACTATGGTAGCCAGAGACCCACTGGACACCCTTGTAAGTTGCCATGTTGAAATGGATGAACATGCCGAACTTCAACTTCAGGAATTCCTCTTGCATCTCCCTGACCGATTTCGCTGCAACTGGTGCAGCCTTTTTCAGGTTTGCATTGTTACTCTTCGCAGCAGAATCATAAACAGTACACATGGCCAATGTCACCATGAGACCAACGAGACCCCATAATCTCCTTTTAATTGGTTGTTTCATAGCTAATATTTATTTACAGAATTGATGTTCGAGTTCCTCAAGTGTTTTTCCTTTGGTCTCAGGTACGTACCACCAGACATACAGCAGATTGGCCAGGCAGATTATTGCAAAAATCAGAAATGTGATCCCTCCGCTTAACCGTTCGAGCATGATCGGAAAGGTTACGGAGACAATTGTGCAGGCGATCCATAGGGCGACAATCGCAACCGACATCCCTTTGCTTCGAAGCCTGTTCGGGAATAATTCGGAAATTACAACCCATACCGCAGCACCCAGAGAAGCACTAAAACAGGCGATATATCCCAATATAAACACAAGGACCATTAAGCCAGAGGTTTGATGAATGAAAAATAGGGTAGACAATCCCAATAGCATTGACATCATCCCTCCTGATCCAAGAATCAGCATCCACTTTCGGCCAAAGCGATCGATCAGCGCCATTGCAATAAGGGTGAATATAACGTTGATAAAACCAATGGCCAGTGTCTGAAGCAGTGAGGAACCATTTGAGTTACCTACACTTGCAAAAATTTTAGGAGCATAATACATGATTGTATTGATTCCGGTTATCTGTGAAAATACGGCAAGGATAATCCCCATAAAAAGGAGTGGCCGCACCTTTGGTGCCAGCAAGTCGCTGAAAACCGATTCCTGGTGGATTTTAAGTGTGTCTTCGATTTCCAGTAATTCTGTAGCTGCATACTCTTCACCTGATGTTTTAATTAATACAGCAAGCGCTTCACTATTCCGTTGTCGGGCAACGAGCCATCGTGGACTCTCCGGGACCAGAAACAGACTAAAAAACAGCAATATGGCTGGAGCCGCCATGACCAACAGCATCCAGCGCCAGTTATTTGGCCCCGAGTCGGCAAGTAAATAGTTACTGAGAAATGCAACAAGAATTCCAATCACGATGGCAAGTTGATTTAAAGATACCAAAGTTCCACGGTATTTGGCCGGTGCTAGTTCTGCGATGTACATTGGTGAGAGAATTGAGGCCACACCAACGGCCACCCCACCCAACACCCTTGCAACCAAAAAATAGAAAAGTGCATGAGCGGTTGCGCTTCCAATTGCAGATATAAAAAATAACAGCGCTGCAAACATCAGAATTTTTTTCCTTCCATAATGGTCACCGGCCTTTCCCGCAAGAAAAACTCCAACTATGCAACCCAGCAACAAACTGCTAACGGTCCACCCAAGTCCGGCTTCAGACAACCCAAAATAGGGTTGAATAAAATTAATTGTCCCTGAAATTACTGCTGTATCGAATCCAAACAGAAGTCCGCCTAATGCGGCTACCACCGAAATTAATATGACGTATACCTTCATTTGTGTAAATATAATATATTGATATTGAGTTTATTTGGTGTTATATTGGTGTCAAAACCGGTTGTCCGTTAATTTCAACCAACCTGGCAGAAAATCCATTTTCAGCAATCTCCTCATAATCATGACCGGCATCTGAAGGCCAGCAGGCGCCGACGACCAGGTTTTCATCTCCGGTATTGGCCAGTCGGTGGGCAATATCGCTTCCGATGTAGTGGAGGCTTCCGGGATAGACCTCCTCTCCCCAGGTATTCCGATTCCGGTCCATCAGTATCAGGACACCTTTTCCCAGAACACCCCAATAAAATTCTGCACGGTCTGACTTTGCATGAAAATGTCCTTTGGTCATAAAATACTCGTCACCTACTTTCCCCGGCATAATGGTGGATGTTCCAAGAAACAGTCCACCGGGGGTCCCTTCCTCAACCGGCAACCAGGACTGGACTGTGTAAACCACAGTCTTTGGAGGAATTAATTGAACAGCCCGCTGATCCAAAAATATGGATACAATCTCATCAAGGGTGCGGGTTTGAATTTGTACAGCAAATCCTTTTAATCCAAAGTTGGCGACATCAAGCTCAACAAAAGATCTGACAATTTTCAAATGATTCATAGGCCGGATGGGCTTAAATTGTAAAACGTATCATTTGTCGTCTGACCAATCTTTAAAAATCTTCGGCTGATGACCGGTGTCCCGTTTTCAGGGGTAAATTCAGCAACCAGTACATAACCCCCAATTTCTGACGGGAGGATCATTGAGACCGGAATATCGGTGCGTACAAATGAATCTAATTGAGCAGAAAGCATCTGTTCTGCAGAGCTTTGTCCTTTTGAGTTGATGAATTTGACCTTAACTGTACCAATGGCAGTTTTGGATAGATTATTAATGCCGGAGAGGTTAAAAAGCAGAGTCGATCCAGGCTGATGGGGCGGAGTGTTTTTTACGTACCGCTCATCGGTCAGGTTAATATAGACAGCTGCCGGTGCAAATGCATGTCGGAACCAGTCCAAAGTGGGGGATGGGTTCAGATCCTTTATATTTCCCATAAACCAGTCGCCCGTATATCCATAATTGTTAGCCAGATAGCAAAAAGCGAGAACTCCTGCAGGATTAGGATTACTTCTGAGCCATTCTGTCTCCAGTTCCATCCAGTAGGCCTGAAATTCAAGATTTTGCTCGGGGGTTGAGCCCTCACCCAAATAGTATTTGTAGGTATTGATGGTGAGTTTGCTGGGTGTGCCATTTCTCCAGAGCCATACCCATCCGTATTCGTTGATCAGCTGAGGGACACCTGCAGCATCAATTTTTTGGATGACATCAGGTTTGAAATTTAGATTGCCAAGAGGATATGGATTTTTTTCAAAAGCTGAAAATGACTTCCATGGCATTGGACCCTGATAGGGGTGGGGCTCGTCCATTTCATCCTGTGCCATAAGGTCTCCCACCATATATCCGGCATCCCATATTCTGGTAGGATCAAGTTTTTTCAATTCTGGTATCAGCCTATTTCCGATAAAGTCATCTACATTTTCGTTAATGGCATCCCAGATCGTAATACTGGGATGGTTTCCGTCACTCCACACCCAATCGGTATATTCTTTACGCACCTGATCGTCCCATCCGTGATTTTGCCAGTAGAGCCATTCATTCTGAAACATCAGACCATATTCATCAGCCAGGTCATACCAGAAATCGGGAGCGATACCCACACAGACACGCATCATATTCCAGTTAAGCTTTTTAGGATAATCAAACAGTAATTTTTTTACCCATTCCCGGTCCCAGACGAGGTTCCCACAGTCGGGATCTTCGAAGAATCGCTGAAGGGTTACATTGGTACCACGAAGTATGAATTTTTCGCCGTTCAGGTAAAAGAATTTCCCATTGCGGGTAAAGTCACGCATTCCAAACTGTTTGGTGATTTTGTCAGAAATACCTTTGTCATTTTTCAAAGTGGCATTTGCCAGGTAAAGAAATGGTTTGTCCGGAGTCCAGTTGGTAAAGCCCGAAACAGGAATTTCAAGAATCCCTTCCGATAGGTTATCCCTTTTGGCCATAAACCGGGCACTTTTCGTTGCAATCACTTTCCCGGTTATCTTTTCTGCAATCGAAACATCGAGTGTCACAGAATCACTCATCGCATCACCAACAAAAATCTGTGATGGACTAAAGTTTCGCAGTTGTACCTTTACTGTCACTTTTTTGCCTGCAACAGAGGGTAATGCGAGTAAACGGTTTATACGAACTTTTCCGGTAAACGATAGCAGCACATCGTCCCAGATTCCAGGAAGATAGTGCTCCTTCTCCTTGTCCGTTCCTCCGGCAGCATCGCTGGGTAGCCAGACCCGGTCACCTACTTTGATCAGAATCTCATTTTCGGCGCCGAACTTTATTGCATTAGTGATCGGAAATTCAACGGGGGTATAACAGGCCACTGATGTTCCCATATCGTATCCATTGATATAAACCTGGGTCACATACTGACTCTTTTTAATGGTGATTATCCCTTGTTTGCCTTCCATATCTTTGGGAATAAAAACGCTTTTCCGGTACCAGCTGTAACGCGGGGTATAATCGATATTGTACAGATTATGCTGGTCTTTGGCGACAACTTTGTCTGCACGTTTAAAAAATTTATCGTAATCTGCTATTTTAGGTGCTGCCATGTGAACGAGTCCTGGAACCGGAATGGTACGCGTGAATTTCACCGGAGGAAACGCATTGATGGTCTGGTCGAACTGCCAGGTTCCATTTAAATTGATCGTATTACGGGGTTGTTGCTGCGAAAAAGCTGTGGTAAATGCGAAAAGCATGAGCAAAGCAAAGCCTGAAATTTTCATTGTCAGAGTGTTTAGTTGTTAATTGTGGTATGAAGCTGTAGTTACGGGAAACATGGTTACCCTGAATTTGGTTGCCCCGTATGGGATTAGCCGAATTTTAACCGGTTTCCCCTTTTCGACTGGTTTAGCTGGAAGTACGCTGTTTTCTGTCGGTTGCCAGTCGAATTCCTGAGCATTTACCGTTAATTTAACCGGTGAATCAGGCGACCATTCCCAGTGTGAAGGCATCTCTTTCCGTTCAACGATAATCGCTTTGGAAGCATCATCGGGTTTTACATCCAAAGCATAATTGAATTTTGCACCCTTTACTTCCTGATCAGGATTGATATCGGGAATCGGGAGCGAAAACAGTAAAGGTCCGTAATAAACACATGCATACGGGTTTCGTATCGTTGTGTCCTTAGCCATCTGATGGTAGTTGTTGAAATAGGAGATCTGAGGGTAGGGGGTCTCGTTCCCATGAACCATCCTTGCTGTCATAGGTAATGCCAATTCAATCTGACTATTTAACTTCCATACCTGTGATAACCGGACAAATCCATTGGATTGTTTCTCCGGTTGAACGATTTCTCCGTTCACCTTAATTGATGGATTTGTACACCATTCAGGAATGTGGAGATAAATCGGGAATTCGGCTGATTGTGATGGATTGACCGACATTTTTATTGTTTCATCGAACGGATAATTGGTTTGGCAGGTGATATCGGTCAAGATATTATTTGCTACGCTGGTTGTCAACCTGCATGGACCATATAGGGTTGCTGCAACTCCATGATCGGAGGTGGCCATCCACATATTCATGATGTAATTGGGAATTATGCGGCAATTGTTGCCTACACAACAGAGGACAGAATGTCCCAGCTTTGTGAATTTAAAGCACTCATTTCCGGGTGCACGTGGTTCTTCACCCGGAAGTTGGTTACTATACCGGTTCATCGACTGATAATAACACATGGTTGAGAAATCGCGTGCAACGGGGGCCGCACCGGCATTAAAAAAGATGGTTTCTATTTTATCGGCGTATTGATTATCCCCGGTAATTTGGAGCAGACGATTAAATGTATTAATTGCAGCAGATACATCACAGGTTTCAATATTTCGTGTTGCACCAATACCGGCATGGTACTCTTCCCCGGAGGTCAGTCCCACCGGTAGTAAATTTGATTTTTCACCCCAATCGAGCGCCTTGAGCGTAGCACTAAGATCTGTTTTGTTACCGGAGATCAGATAGAGTAGAGCAGGAACGCGGATATTCTCGTAATAAATCACATTATGTCCCGGCTCCAGTTTGCCTTTATTCCAGTTAGCTGAGAGTGCCTGATAATTTTTTGTTTTACCAAAGCTGTTGATATTATTCCGAATCACGGTATCGCCAGTCATAAGATAAGTGTCTAACATCGGTTCGATATTGACTGAACTTGAGACCGCATGGAAATGTTCGATTAATCTGGGAAGGGAATAGTTGCGATAGACCTTTGTCAGGGCTTGAAGTACCTGTTCTTTTCCGGAGGCTTGATAATAAGCCACAAGTGCACGTCCCATATGGGAATGGGCCCAGCTGTTAAATTCGACCCATCCCTGGGTGCTGTCTATCAATGCTTTTTTAGGGAGCCAGTAAATGAACGTTTCACCTCCCCGCAATACTCCTGCTACAACAGTGTCAAGCCGGGAGGATGCTTTTTTAATTAGCGCCGAATCTTTGAGGATATATCCAAGCCTTATTGCGCCATCCAGCCAGTAACTGCATTGTTCGAGCGGCCAGCCACCTCCATTGGCAGTAGCTCCCTTTGCCTTGAAACCATACCCTTTCCAGGCTTCACCAAATGTAGGGGAATACTCATCCAGATGACCCGTGATCCCGTTGGCTGCATCTTTTGCCCAATCCCTGATCCACCCTTCCGGTTGAACTGCTCCTGGTGACAATGGAATAAACCGGGGTGCAACTTTAAGCAATGAACCGTTTCTCATCATTGTCGCTGTGATACTTGCACCTTTTGGGTTATGGCAACAGACCATAATGACAGCAATCAGAACGATAAAAAATACCTTTATTGCAATTTTTTTTCTCATGAGATTAGTCTTTTATTGTTTGCTAATATTTAAAATGAGTTACGTAAAATCAACCGGAAAGGGTTGTCAATCTTTTCCTTCCTCCCTTCCAGGATCATCTCTGCCATACTCGTACCCATTTGTGCAAAATCGGTCGATATAGTCGTAATACCGGAGGCGACTATCCCTTTTAAAGGGGCTTCATTGTAGGAAACGATTCCCATATCCTTACCAGGAATAAGTTGTTTATCAATCGCGTGACGAACCAGGAATTCAAGATCACGGTCATCGACAACGACAAAGGCATCGCCAGTCTTGATTTCAAATGAATTTAAATCGCTGATCACTTCAAATTCGATCGGATTTTGTTTGCAAAAATCTTTAAAGCCGATTACGATATCCCTGAAATGGGACTTCTGATGCCTGATCACCAATACCATTCTCTGGTATTTATCCAATAACGATTTGTTTAGTTTTAGGATGCGGTAAAGATCCCTTTCGAAATCCTGACATACATAAGGATAAATTTGTTTGTACTGTTTTCGTCCCTGGTCAAGAATAAAGACCTTATTTGCAGGTAGTTTCCCAATAATGGGAATTGCGTCGGGATGATCAACCGGCATTATCACATATTCAGAATAGTCGCCAAGTGCTCCTTCGATGATGGTCCGGAACATTTGCAGATTATTGTGGTGAAAGAAGATCTGTTCGCTGCCATCTTTTTTCAAAGCCTCCTTAAAAGCATTGTATAAATCTTCCTTGTAGGCGGTTAACCGGTCGAAAATCAACAATACCTTATGGCTGAAGTCGGTACTTTCATTCTGAATATAATACCCTTTACCAACCTGGGAAGTGATGATCCCTTTGTATTTCAGCTCGTTATAAGCCGTTAATACCGTATCCTGCGACAAACCATATTGCTTGCATAACCAATTCAGAGAAGGGATTTTATCCCCTTTTTTCAGCTCTCCTTTCTTGATTTTCAGCTGAATGGCTTCTATTATCTGACGGTATTTTGGAACCGATGGGTTTTCTTTAAATTGAATATCAAGTGGTTCTGACATTTTTATCCTATTTATTCTGTTCAGCCCAGGTTCGTAACATTTGAATAGCCCTGGCTAGGGTTCCGGCTGAACCTTTGAATTGTGCTGAGCCTTTGGGCTTTCCATCAATGTAATACCATTCGTAGAATCCCTTATTTTTGATAACAAGGTCAATCATCGGACGGATTTCGGTATAAGCTTCTTCAGGGAATCCATAAGCCGAAAGTTGCTGGATCATCCGGGCGCCAAACCATGTCCAGTCGCCGCCATTCTGGTAAATATACGGCTTGCTCATCCCCCCATGAAAAAATCCTTCCGGATAAACCGGATATAAGGTCAGCCCTATTGTGGGGGCTCCGGATAACTGCACATTTTCGAGCATCTGCTTATTGGATGCCTCAATTTCGGCTTTTGACAACAACCCCGCTTCGATTGCAATGGCTGTTCCACCATGATAGTAGACCTTCGACTCATCAAAACCTGCCGGGATAGGCGATTTATCAAGATAAATGTGAGGTATGAATTTTTGTTTTTCAGCATTCCACAAGTACTTGCGGCTATTTTCTGCAATCGTTGTCCGGATGGTTTTCCACCTGGCCGACTGTGCGGGATCTTTTGTCATCCGAACAAGATCATCGAGCGCAATGATAAACATTGCATTGTCATACACATCGATAGCAGGGGTGGTCGTTGAATCGATATCGACTACATTATCGGTGTTCGGCTGCACGTCACCCCAGTCTGCGGTCATGGCGCCCCAAAGCAACCCATATTTTTCACTGTAACGCTCCTTCATTAAGTAGTCGACCATCATTCCCATACGCTCGAGGACCGTTTTACCAGCAATTCTTTCTGAGAGAATTGTGGAATCTTTAGTTAAGCGAACGTATTTTCCAACAATCTGGATCAGCGATGTCTCCTGATCGGTTTCAACGGTATTCTTAAAGCCAACATGAGCTGTATCCGCTGAAGAGCGGTATTGATTGGGATCACCCCACTTGAAATCTTTATTCAGGACATACCCGTCAATCATTTCATTGTTTGGCTGCTGAAGGGCGAAGAAAACGAGAATGGCTCCCCTGATATCTTTAGGATTAACCTCTTCGAGGGCAATTTCAACAAAGGTATTCATATCACGTGCCCACACCTGCGAATAACCACTACCAGCATTGAACCCCTTTTTAAGAATTCTTCGGGCCATAGTATCCACGATTGTAAATGAGGGGTCGTTCAAAATCTGTTTTGCAAGTGTTTTCCTGGGATTTCTCGGGGTGCAGCTCCACCCCAAACAAAGAATCAGGACAATTAAAATTGGATTTCTCATCAATTTGTTTTGAGTTAGAACAGAATATCAGGTACTTTTATTATTACAATCCTCTGGGTAGTACTATGCAATTATAATAAATAACTAAATGCAATATATCAGATAATTAAAGATTTTATTAAAAAAATTGAATAAAGGATAGTTTAATCACATTCTGTGACGAATCGCGTGGGAATTTCTATTTATAATCCACGATGAATGTTATCCAAGGTGAGTGTCCAAAAACCCTGTGTACCTTTAAGTCTTCTCTCTGGTTTCCATTGCAATTAATTGTTTCACAGAGTCTTATTGAGAAGGCCCAGCGTTTCACAGAGAGAATAAGAGCAATTTTTGAAGTTTTTCAACAAGGTCTATTTAAAATATCATCCTTTCAGGGCTTTGAAGAGAGATTGTCCAGAACTGTTTTCATGGCTTCATATTCGTGTCTGAATTGTTCAGCATTCCACTTCGAGATGGATGCCCAGGAGGCTTTGGTTACAGCTATCTCACCTCGAATAAAGGTCATTTGATTTGGAATCAGTTTCTCAGACAATAGTGGTTCCAGATGAAGGCAGGAGTTACCGGGGAAAGCGCATCTGGCTTTAGCGGGGGTGTCCCAGGCTTGGAAAATCCGCTCTTTCCCATTTATGGATTCTGCAGCCATAATAAAGGCAGGGGAATCAAGATAGATAAATGGCTTGTAAGCAGGGACGCCAACACTGGATGGCTGTTGCGGATGAGGGTGTGCAATGATCCATTCTCCGTTTGAAAAGGCTTTAAGGCGAAACGGGGCCACCTTCTCAAACCAGTAACGGCCAGCCAAATCGCGGTCAGGAGGCCCGGATACGCCTACGAAGTCCGGATTGATCCATGCGCCATTCGGGCTGGGAATATGGCTGACAGCCGTGCATACATCCATTGCTACACCCTCAAGCGTTTGACCTGAAAGGTTGCGGACGCCGAATAGAATTAAGGTTCCCTTTTTGAGTGGCATGAATGCAATTTTAGCCTCAATCCAGTCTTTATTAGCTATTTTGCCCCAGTAAATACCCTCGGTTTCGCCCCATTCACCCGGAACGATGTGATTAATTAGCGATCGATCAGGAAGATTTTTGGCAGTCACCGACTCCGGAATCAGTATCCTGAAAAGGGGAGAGCCATTGGGGTCAATAACATCCAGATCCGCCCCTTTTGGCGATGCGTTGTGTACAAACCGGACCATCTTCCTTCCGGTTTTTTTTTCATCTCTGGCAACACAGACAATAAAAGCCGTCAAAAATAATAACAGGAAAGTGTTTTTCATAAATTTGTTGTTGATATTTAAGTTGTTAGAACAATTTAGTGTCGTATAGTTTGCTTCATTCCCAATATGCTCCGTTATCTGGGTACTACTAATAAAAACATTTTGTTTGCCATTCTAAATATGGAGATTCCTCACTCGTTCGGAATGAAACACTTTTTATTTGAAGTGGATATGGAATCTCTCTCTCATGCCAAAATAAAATGTTTTTAAGTGACCCCATGGAACCCTCAATCCACCAGCTTATCTTCTTTGGCGAATAATTGCTCATATGAATTTCATGCTTTTTCCTTAAATCTCTTGCAATTTACTGATTAAAACCAAACACCAGATAAAACAGGTCTAAAGCCATTTTATCTGGTGAATTCAAACCAAAGTGTAAAATTATTTAAAGACTCCAGCCGTTACGGTATTCATAATGGAGGAATTTATCTGCCTCGGGAAGATTTGGAAAACTGAATTTTTCAGGATCCCAGTTCAGGGATTGTCCGCTAAGTTTCTCCTTTAAATCACGGCGTATGGCAATGTTCCCCAAAAGTACAGTTTCTGTCAAAGGACCTGCCCATTCAAAATCGGAACCTGCCGGCACTCCACCTTTGCATGCGCGGATCCATTCCTCTTCATGTCCCGGAGAGGAGGGGAGGTACGGAACCGGAACTTTATACGATTCACGAAGTGACCGTGGGAGTATTTTGTCGTCCAAAATCTTCCCTTTTTCCCCAATATAAAGTGTTCCGCCCGGTGCCATCTGCATCCCTTCATCAAGTTCGGGAATACGCATAGGACGTAATCCTCCGTCGTACCATGTCAGGGAAACAGCAGGCATATTATCGCGCTCGGGAAATTCATACCGAATCATTGATCCTGAGGGATAGGTCTCTTCGTTAACAAGGGTTGAGACTGCCTGTAAAGAGGTTGGATACTTCAGCTTGAGCGCCCGGAAAATAGGATCCAGGGAATGACAGCCAATGTCACCAAGAGATCCGGTTCCAAAGTCCCACCAGCCCCTCCATTTAAACGGATGGTAGGCCGGATTATAAGGGCGCATTGGAGCAGGTCCTACGAAAAGATCCCAATCCAGATTCTCCGGAACAGGAGGCGTTTCCAACGGACGGGCCACACCCTGGGGCCAATAGGTTTTTAAGAGCCCATTATTGGGGCGGTCGGTCCAGACATGCACCTCGTGAATTGGTCCAATGATGCCATCCCAGATTAGCTCCCTGAGTCGCCGGGTTGCTTCGCCGGCCTGACCCTGGTTTCCCATCTGTGTGGCTACCTTATATTCCTTTGCCGCTTTTGCAAGGACTCTTGCCTCATGAACAGTATGAGTCAGCGGTTTTTGGGTAAAAGCATGTTTGCCCCTTTTCATTGCCTCAAGACTAATGATGGCGTGAGTATGATCTGGTGTGGCAACAATCACAGCATCAATGTCTTTCTGTGTGTTAAGCATCTTTCTGTAATCCTTGTGTTTTTTAGCACGGGGGTAGATTTTAAAGACTTTGGAGGAGGCCTCTCCCCAGTCCACATCACACAAGGCAACAATGTTTTCGGTTTTCGCAACATTGGCAATGTTCCCTTTTCCCATCCCTGCAATACCGATTCCTGCAACGTTGAGTTTGTCACTCGGGGCAATGTGCCCCAATCCTGAAACAGCATGAGCAGGAATTATCATAAATCCGGCTGATGCAAGTGTGGAATTACCTATGAATCCTCTGCGGCTCATCGGTTTCGAAGCGCTGTTCTTCATAATTGTAATATTAAGGTGAGTAGTATCTTTGGTGATCAATTCTACAAATATAAATAATAGATAGATCTCCTTGTAATCTTTAAGGCATATTCTTTACCCAGGGATCACTAAACTTTATTAGCCAAAGCCTCATCTTCCCGGTCAACTCTCTGACGATTCCGGGATTTTCGGCAGCGATGTTTCTCATCTGATATGGATCATCTTTGCGGTCGTAAAGCATAACGATTTTATCTTTTCCCTCTTCCTGATTCATCACGAATGTATATCTGTTATTTCGAATGCCTCTTAATCCGAAATCCGGTTTTTCATTGTCAATCCGCATGTACCATTGTGAGGCAGGTTTTTCGCCCTTACCCGAAATCAGGTAGGTTGCCAGATTTTGCCCGTCCACCTCTTTGGGAATTGAGGAGGCCAATCCCATCAAGCCGAGAAGGGTAGGGTAGATGTCGGGTGTTGACAGAAGGATATCATCATCATGTGCTTTCAGCTTTTGGGGATAGCGGATTAACAAAGGGACACGCATTGCCTCTTCGTACCAATTGTTTTTCGTCACCTCTTCATGAATTCCAAGGCAATCACCATGGTCGGAAGTAAACACTACGATGGTATTTTCATAGAGTCCGGCCACCTTCAGCGACTGAAGAATTCGTCCGAACTGCTCATCCACACCGCTGATACAGGCATAATAATCTTTGATGTTTTTTCGGTAATGATCGCCCCATTTTGTTCCTGCAGGAGGAATATTGGGTTTGTCGACTAATGTCCCAACCTTTACGTTCCGGTAAATATCTTTGTATTTTTGTGGAACCAGGTTGTATCCCGTGTGGGGAGGGTTCATGGAGATAACGAGTGCAAAAGGTTTTCCGGACTTCCTGAACTTTCCATCTTTATTAATGATATACGCTATGGCTTTGTCTGCTTCGTGTTCCGGTCCCCATTGATCGTAATATTTAAATCCCTCACGTGAATCATCCGTGTCCCAGTACATCGGACGCAGATGCTGATCATAAGTCCCGTAGGCATGCCAATAATCAAAACCATGGCGCCGTTCGGGCGGGCACCACTCATTCCATTTTACCTCTCCCTCGTTATTACTGGTATTGATAAATGGTTCGTGCGGTGAATCGAGGTGCCATTTACCGATGTAACCCAACGAATACCCTTTTTCTTTCAATACATCCGACCAACACCGGGTTGTAAGTGGTAATTGGCATCCAATTCTTGCCGTCAGATTTGTACAATTGCTCACCACTTTATTGTGATGCGGATATTGTCCGCTCATAATCATGGCCCTTGTCGGAGAACAAACCGGATAGTTGCTTATGGCATTCGAAAAATAGACGCTTTCCTTGGCGAACTGGTCAAGGACAGGAGTTTTAACCTTTTCCAGTCCTAAAAATCCCATTGTCTGAGCCCGCATCTGATCGGGAAAAACAAAAAGAAGATTGGGTTTTTGTTTCTCCCGGGCTGCAACTCCCATGAACATGCATGTGGTAAGCAAAGGAAGAAAAGAAATTTTAAGTTGCAAATATTTTTTCATGTTTAAATTGCCTATTAACTTGAATGTTAATCTCCAAGAGCTTTCATTTTGAAAATATCCTGCGTTGCCGAAACATGTTCTTTCATCATTATTCTTTCCATCGTTTTCACAATTTCAGGATTATGTGATGACACATCGGTCAATTCCTGTAAATCTGTCTCAAGGTTGAATAATTGAATTTGCAGGTTTCCTTTTTTGATATTTTGCCTCATCGCTTTCCATTTGTTCATTCTGACTGCCTGCTCGCCCCCCATTTCGGGAAATTCCCAGTAGAGATATTCGTGAGTTTTTTGTTTTTGTCCTTTTAATTCCGGAAGGAAACTGATGCCGTCTGTATTATCCGGTATTTTGATTCCCGTTAATTCACAGATTGTTGGTAGCACATCCCAGAAGGCGGAGATATGATTGCTCACGCTACCACTCTTTATTTTGCCTGGCCAGCTGGCAATCATAGGTACCCTGAAACCCCCTTCATGGGTAAACCCTTTCCCCCAGCCGAATTCACATTTAAACGGTCCTGCACTATCGAAAAAAGGAGAGTCAGTCCCTCCGTTATAGGTTGGACCATTATCTGAAGTGAAGATAATCAGCGTATTTTCATAAATGCCAAGATCTTTGAGCTGTTGCACGAGCTGCCCCACCTGTTCATCCAGATATGAAATCATTGCGGCATACCCAGCATGGGGATAACGGTGAGGAAAATAGCCTTTGTCACCAAGGTATGGTTTTTCATCTCCAAACTTCTTCACATAGTAATCGACCCATCGTTGTGGCGCCTGAATCGGAGCATGAGGGATGGGAGTAGCCCAATACAGAAAGAATGGATGATCATTGTTTGTTTTTACAAATCCGGTTAGTTCTCTAAACATGAGATCAGGGGCATACTCCTTCAATGTATATTTTATGTAACTGTTTATATTGAAAGGGTCAGCGCCCTTCTCAAGTTTTGTATCTGGAGCTACCGTATCGTTGCTGAGATCATCTCTTCGGTCGTTTCTGTACAAATGAACCGGATAATAGGTGTGGGCTTGTCGTTGACAGTTGTAACCATAAAAAAAATCAAAACCCTTGTGAAGCGGTGTGCTGTTTGTATTTGGCGCTCCGAGCCCCCATTTCCCAACTATACCATTGGTGTACCCAGCCCTCTTCAGTAGTTGAGGGAATAGAATCTCATTTTCCGGAAGTGGTCGTTGTCCTTCAAGCGTTGAGTCGGCAATCATTGCCCGGTAATCCCATACTTTGCCGCGTTCGGCCCATTCATCATTCCCCCGGATGTAGGAATGCCCCATGTGCTTCCCACTGAGCAGGACACATCTGGAAGGGGCGCAAACAGGCGCTCCTGAGTAATGCTGTGTAAACCGCATCCCGCTGGCAGCAAGCTTGTCGATATTGGGTGTCGAAATCAGTTTCTGACCATAACAACCCAGGTCGCCATACCCGAGGTCATCTGCCAGAATATAGATGATATTGGGCCTGGATTGCTTTGTTTCTACAGTAGCAAAGGCTTGCTGAAGTACTAGACTTCCTAGTCCGGTCAAATAAATATTTAGTCTCATATGCACCATCTTTTCAGTTAATCGCCTGCGTTTATTGAAGAATTTTAGAAATACTCTTCTGTTATGTTTCTAATATTTCGAATTTTTAATAACCCTTGCCGGGATGGAAAGTTGTCTTTCCCGGTTGATGACAGAGTGTTCTAAGCTTTTCAAATTCAGTCTCAAAAGCACGAAGTTTCACATTCTCAATGTCGTGCCCCGACATGGATAACGGATGAATGAATGAAATATTTTTACCTGAAAGTGCCGCAGCTAACGAAACATCACCCCAGACCAGAAACTGCGGAAGATGGATACCCATTGAAAAAAAGTCAATTCCATCACGGGAATCGAAAAGGTAACTTACAGGTGCATCGCGTAACGTGAGATTGTCTCCAATTCCCTCCAAAGTGCTCAGGAACAAGGCGGCTAGGGCAGCTTCCTTTGTCCCGTCTATATCAATTTTAACAGCTTTATATTCGGATTTCAGAAATTGAGTAACTACGTTCAGCTCTTTTATCCATTCACCAATGACTGTTTTGCCCAGCCATAATTCAGCCCGAGACAGGGTGTGAAGTTTTCCTATTTTATCGAAGGTTAGGGAAGAGGTTGATGTGACCTCACCGGTTCCCGATAAATCGACAATAACAATACCAGAACCCTTTTTCTTTAAATCTTCAATAATGGTTTGAGAAATGCTGTTTTTCCCATCCGGATTGCAAAGTAGTGTATATCCTTGAGATTTGTTGCTGGGAGGGAAA
This sequence comes from Prolixibacteraceae bacterium, assembly GCA_963675995.2. Taxonomy (GTDB): domain Bacteria; phylum Bacteroidota; class Bacteroidia; order Bacteroidales; family Prolixibacteraceae; genus JAAFHB01. The sequence goes on from CAXXIY010000002.1 coordinate 885,392, forward strand.
TGCAACATCGGTATAAGCTTATTATCAGAAGTTTCCAGTGCTATTCTGCCCCATCTATCTAAAGATGAATAATGATGAACCTCTTTTAAGGTGGATTTCTCATCTATTCTCAGAATCGCTCTTAACTCTTTTTTCTTTTGATCTGCATCAATATTTTTTGAGTTCAGGAGGTATGATCTTAATTCATTGCCTCTTTTTCTGCAGTATTCGTCTGTACTGATTACGTTAGCATCTCTTTTTCCTTTGGAGAATACCATTAGTTTTTCTTCGGGAAGCAGTTCAAACGGCATTTCCTTTTTGGGAATGCCTGTGCCGATTCCCTTCAGGTGCAGATCAAACCAGCCGAGCATTGCTTCCCTGTCTTCAACCATATAACCATGTGTCAGATCAAAAATTTTATTTGAGATATTACCGGCAACCCCCATCATTCTAAAAACCGGTTGGGCATTATTAAAACTTCGCACCATTTGAGCAGGTAAAAAAGTGGCCGCATCTTTAAGGTGATTACAAGGCATGATTGCGTTGGCTAAAGCCAGGACACCAGCCTCTTCAGTAAATGTCAATCCGTCGATGAGCAGTTCGCAGATGCAATTCGACTGCATGATATACGATTCAAATGTGCCAACACTAACTACGGGAACTGCTGCTTTAACACGTTCATCGACAGCAGCAAGCCACATCGTTTGATTTCCACCTCCGCTTGCCCCGGTTGCTCCGATATTTTTTGGATCGACATAATTTAAGGAGCATAACAGGTCGATACCTCTTATATTATCTGAGATTTGAATCCCCATCAGTGATTCCCCAATATTCATCAGCGAGGCGCCAAGATTTGCCCCATGGTATTCAAAAACACCATGATTTGTCGCTCTTTCACCGGCTCCCCAGGGATCAACAGATAAACAGACATAGCCATTTAATGCTAAGGTATGTCCAACGGCCTGTTGTCCCGCCGGATCAATTTTCCCTTTCGGCCAGTGACCAACCATATTCATTACCCCGGGAAAGGGACCATTACCTTCCGGGATGTATAAATTTGCTGTGGCGTAAATTCCTGGACGAGTTTGGAAAGTTATGTTTTTGATTGTATATCCTTTCAGCCGAATTGTTCCGGTCTCCTTAATATTTAATGGCAGCTGATGATTGAAAAGAACACCTGATTTTTTTATAATCTCATTTTTAAGCTTTACCCGGTACACTTCCCAATCTTTCCGGTTATCCGGAAGTTGATGTTCTCCAAACCGGAACAACGCCTCGAGCCTGAGTTTACTTTCAATTAAATCTCCATGATTTTTATTAAGAACTGAAGGTAAACTGTCATTGTTTTCAGTTTGTAATAAAAGAGGTTTCTCCCCTGGTACCTGATTCCCATTCAAAGAAGTATTTGTTAATATAAATCCAATAAAACAAATTAGTATAATCCTTTTCATTGTTAAATGTTTATTAAGCGGTCAAATGAAAGAGCGTGTTAAATATTACTATTTTAACCTCAAAGTACGCGAAGATGGCGCAAAGAACGCAAAGTATAGTTGTTGTTTTGGTGGTAAAAAGATTTTCAGGGACTTAAGGATTAAACAAATGAATTGCGACATCTTATTACTTTTTGAATTTACATTTTTATTAGGTACTACTTTCAGACCTCAAAGGGTAGAAACTTATCGGGACATGTTGCCAGTTTGGGCTGAAGGATCCAGAAGGTGGATTTCTCACTCTGCGGTGCGGCATAGGTCAAAAAGATTGATCCCTTATTGTTGATGCTCGCCGGATCGGAGTCATCTCGGTGAGCAATCAACTCCTTCACCTCTGAAGCAGTGCACTTTCCACCTTTCGATCCGATGAAATTAAGAAGTTTATTTCGTCGGGGGATAGTAGTCGGCGACTTTGGAAATTCCGTAACTCCATTTTCACGTAACCATTTTTCCGAGTCCTCATCAACTACGTGATTTGTGATGGCACAACCCTCATGCGCCTTGATTTCACGCAGACCGGCAGAGGTTTGATGGGCACAGAAGATGCCCCCTTTAGCATCAACACAGACCAGGTTCATCGTAAAGGGATGTTTCAGGCAGAAATTGCGCACCTCACTGACGGTAGCACAGGTCTGCAACATGGCCCGCATTGCGATATCCTGCACCAGTGCATTTTTCAAATGTTTCAATCCGGGAAGGATCTGGGATGATATCCCCACTGCCAGCCCGGCACTGTTCATCGACCGGTTACCCCAGCTCGTACCAGTGATGGGAAACGTTATTAAACGATACCCGCTATTGCCTGCAAAGTGAACAGGACCGCAGTACAATTCGATCGGATCGTCCAATGCACCGGCGCAGGCCATTTGCCCATTGGCAAGTTTGATGGCAAGACTTGAGCAGGCGTGCGATGGTGGTGCGCCATAAATGTCGTATTGCCATGCCCGCAGGTTTAACAATAATACATCTTCATATTTTCCGGCGATCCCTTCTGCAACCCCTTCCATCTCTTCAATATACCATGGCCAGTGATCTCCGACCAGCTTCTCCTGGGACCGGACCCACGAGCGAAATGCAGGATCGTTAGCAGGTATCCTGCCTCCCAGCAATGTTCGGGTGTTCCTCTCAATCGCTTCAGCAAACTGTTTGCCATAAGCGACGCCAATCGCCCGCGGAGAACCGTGGAATGAGGGAATTGTCGTTGTTGTTTGTCCAGGGTCGGCCATATCCTTTATGGTCATGCCAGCTAAAGTGACTGAGGTAAGACCGCCAATCATTCCCATGGCTCCTTTTAAGATAAAATTGCGTCGTTTCATAACAGTCATTTTTAAATTTAGGTTCTATAACGATCTGTACGGGTACATTAAGATTTCCTCATGCGAACTGGTTATTTATTCGCGGCTAGTCATTAGCTTTCGATGTTTAGCTTGAATGCGTTTAGCTAATTGATATTCGAAATATTATTCTGAAAAGATAACGCTCCCTATTCGAAAATCTGCCAGCTGCACGTTGCCATTTTCTCCCGAGATTTCGGAAAAGCAAAATTTATCTTACCCATATTTAATGTTATAGAGCTATTATTACCAATGTTATTCTATTCAACTTCTTAATCCCTTTTCTTCACCAGATATTCTATCCAATAGAGCCCTTCTTTGTCAAATCTTGGTTTGAATTGTCCTAGTTCTGTCACCGTTCTCCCGGCAGGCAAATTCACATTCTCGTAAACCTTCCTGTCTATCTCAAGGCCATTAAATTGATCCTTAACCAAAACAGTAAGAACGACCCGCTTTTGCTCCCCTAAATTAAGGATCATAGGGGTAATTGCATCATCAGGACCGTAAACAACATCAACATTATTGCTGCCTGCCAGAATAGGATTAAAAGCGGTTTTATGGATATGGAAAGCGAGTTTTGCATGTCCCAGGAAATCGATAACCGGTTTTTTATAGGTGGCTGCATTTGCTCCGCCATGCAGGCAGCACCACGAGAAGCCATCATAATCCACCAGTCTTAGCTTTTTGATTGACTCATAGGCCGAGAATGCCTGCCACGCCTGGCTCAAGCGCCATTCATTCACCTGCAGTTTTCTACCGATGCTCCCATCGTCGTATCCCCATTCATACGACTGAAGGTGATACCAGGGTTTCCCTTTGCATAAATTCCAGTTGGGTTGTCCGATTGATTCCTGATGTTCAAAATCGAAATAGGCCCGCTCTTTACTGTCGAGAAAACCCTGACGATAAGCTCCGGGCCAGGTTCGCAGCCGGCTCCACTCAGCTCCGTAACCGGTCGGAGCATCCTGGTTACCACGCGTCACCATAGGAGCTGTCCAGGCACTGGTTGAGACGATTGTCCCCCCGGAAAATTCCTTTTTTGTCCCATAATTGGTCAGTGCATCCTGATTCCCTATGATGACCGGATTAGTATTTTTTACCGCAGAAGAGGTTTTGTTGCCATCCTGGTCGATTGTTCCTTCGTCATTCCCGTAGTGCAGATGCCCTATGTGGGAGGTGAAAGAGATCAATCTGCTTGGATCATACGGATAAACGGCATTGTAGGATGATTCACAAAAAAGATCACTCTCATATTTTTCGTGTTGTTTGAAAGTATTGGGATGATTCGAAACCTCCCACATCACAATACTTGGATGGTTTTGCAGCTGTTTCATGTATTTGTGGTAGCCTTCAAAATCGATCTGTCCCCAGTCACCCTCCCTGATCCAGGCCGGGGTACACCAAATCAGCATAATACCCATTTGGTCGGCCAGTTCACAATACCTGGCATCATTCACCCCAACTGCTTTTTCTTTCCAACCGTGAACATGCACCCTAAGCATATTGCAGTTCATTTTTCTGACCATAAGCATTTCTTTGGCTACCCAATAATCGGGTGGGCAGCGGAGCCAGGTAATCATATTTTCGATTGGCGCCCTGAATCCCATAATTTGCGTACCGTTGAGCATGGCCGGTTTCCCGTTCAGGCGAAAGGTGCCCCCTTCCTGCGAAATAGTCCGGATACCGGTTGTCAGTACATAATCGTCGATGGCCTTATTCTCCTTATCCCGGATCTCAACAACCAGTTTATACAACAAAGGGGATTCCGGGGTCCATAGTTTGGGATTATCTATTTGAAAATCAAAATTAAATTCTTTGATGCCCGGTCCGATCAATACCGGTATCTCTACGGCGGTTTTCAATTCCGCTGGTCCCTTTTCATCCCAAGGTGCTATTTTTACGTTTATTACACCCTTGAAACCAAGTGTCCCTTTGTGCTCGATATCAATTTTCCCGTGCAGAATGGCATTCCTATTTTCAATTGACTTCGTGAAAAAAAACGCATTATTAACAAAGGTCTCCCCGACAAAATCAATGGATGCCCGTCCGGCAAACCAGCCAGGATTGAAATCGAGGTAGGTACACGGCATTTTCACACCCTCTTCCTGGTTCAGATAAAAGTGATAGACCCTGAGTGCCATTTGGTTCTCAGTGAAAGGTTTGAGATATCTAGAAATATCCAGCCGGACAGGATAGCGTTCTTTGATCAGGGCAACCATTTTGCCATTTATCCACACCTCTCCGCCAGGATCAAGTGTTTCGATATTGAGATACGCCCTTTTAAAATCTTCAGTTTTTATTGATCTTCTGAAATAGAGATCTTCTCCTTCGTACCTTTCCGACCCTTGTGCGAAAGGAAGTTTTGTGATATTCCATCGATTGTCATCATAATTATCGGTTTGCCATCCTTCAATTGATGGTTTCACATCAAAGTTCTCATCAATAAAAGTTTTGGGATAATAGGGGAAACTGACATCGGTCGTTGGCTGGTAACCAACGCCATATAAATCATCTATCTCTGTCCCGTTGGCGGTTTTGATCTCAAATTCGTTAACCTGTGAAGACGCCTCATTTGCCGTAATATAATCGCCAATCAGTTTGTCGTTTACAAATATATTGTAATTCTGGCTGCCATCCGGGCCGGCCAGGTCTGCCTCAATTTTAATTTGATACCACTTTAAAGGCTCACAAGCAATTTTTCCTGATGGAAGACCCTTGGAATAGACGGAAAATGAATTCCCATCCATTTTAATTTTAGCAAATATTTTGCCAGTCCGATTGTCCAGCAGCAAAAACTCAGAACCGGAGTCATTCCCTGATAACCTGATCTTCCAGCTTAAGGAGAAACGCCAGGTCTGAACAGGAAAATCCCATTTCCATCCTGAGATATTCCGGAAACTTAATGCTCCCTCCTTTACTAAAATATTTTTGGCTCCGTTGTATTTACTGACCTCACAAAGGCTGGCTTCATGTTGTCCGGCCTTGGCGCTTAGCCATTTCCACTCGTCAAGATTGACTTTTTTCCTTATTGAGGGGAGAGGCTGAGGTCTGATTGATTTAAAGAAATCAGCTGCCTCACGATCGGTTACAACTTCAGTATCCAGCTCTTTATCTCCATAAAATGCAGATACCTGATCACCGTAGTACTTTAAAAAAGCGAGACGTTGGTCGGTATTTAACGTCGATGTCTCCCCTTTAAAGTCCGTTTCTCCATTGGCTTTGACATCTTTTGAAAAATACCTGACTTCATATCCGGATGATAGATTTTGCCCTGTGGATGGCAATCTGAAACAACAAGTTAGTAAAACCAGGAAATAAATCCGCGTACATTGATGTCTCCTTATCATTTGATTTTATATTTAAAGGCAGTGAAACAAAAAAATCAAATTATTCAATAATTATAGAGAAATTCGAAAGTCGTAGTGACTGATTCCGTTAAAACTCCATTTAGGGTTTGCTCCCTGACGAATTGATATATTTTACTATTGCATCCATAACGATTCCGCTTTCAAAGACCCGCAGATTATGGGGATTTGGAAATCCCTTTGGGCCATAATATTCATTTACCATACCATACCTCTGAATTATTGAGCTATTTATCAGTGTGTTAAATACGGTATCTTTCTGAAGTAGGTTGAGTTGGGTCAGATCGTACAACAGGTAGGCGAGGGTATGGCCACAAAATCCTTCAACATCACCAGGGGCGTTAGCCACAAATCCGGTCTGAGGATTTACCGATGCAAGAACCTTTTCAACCGCAGAATTTTGGAGGTTGTCTTTTAACGTAACGCCAAACCAGGCTGGCATGAGGATAAAGTTCGTAACATTATAGGGATAGTAAGTGCCATCTTTTTTCAAAGCCCATTGAATACCTCCCAAATTGTGTTGATAGAAATGTTTGATTAACGACTCCTTCATTGAATTCATCGCATCCTGATAACCTTTTATCGAACTGGTCATTCCTTTTAGTTTCAGGTAGCTGATATAGAAATCCAATGATGAGATACATGCAGCTGTGGATGAAATTGACCAGTGATTTTTGTTAAATCCGGTAAGTGCGGGGAAACCTCCGTATTCTTTTCCATCTTCCCTGAGGCAATATTGTTCTGTTTCATCACCATTGAACGGAAGCAGCCAATCGTTTCTTCGTGCATTTTCGAGTTGAATATCCATGGCGAAGGTGAGTAAATCATCGAGGCTTTTCAAAAAGACGAGATCCTTAGTGGCCTGGTAATAATCTTTTGCCAACAACAGCACGTAGGCGGGACTTTCGGCATACTGATTTCCATCTCCGTGTGAAAACTTATCAGCACCCATTTGTACCGAGTTTGGAATTTTTTTAAATACTCCGAACTTATGGTAAGTTATTTCGAGATATTTTTTTACCTCTTCGGTATGTCCGCAAGCCAGTAATCCCTTGCAGGCGCCATGTGAGTCACGGATATAGGAAAAAGCATACTTTCTTGTCCCGGCAATAAATCCGCCACACCTGTTTTGTTGCATACGGATTCCCACCAACATCGATTCGAGAATGTCTTTAACTCTTTGATCTGCAATGTTGAATCTTTTTCCCTTCCTGATCCAGGTCCGCCACTCCAATAAGGTTTTATCGAAATCTTTTTGTATATTAAGCGCTCCAATCTCCTTAATATACTTCTCTGTGAGGCTCTTATCGTTATCGAAGAGATAGTGAACAAGTGCAGTTTGATGCTTTTGTCCGGGGGCAACTGTAAATTTTTCTGTTGAAAGCACCATGCTCGAGTCACTTACTGAACATATACTTTTGGTATTGAAGGCGATCAAGGCAAAACTTTTCTTCCAGTAACCTCCATCGCCATTACCAAAAAGAGGAGAGGAGGTATCGGCTTTTAATAACAACGCCGAATAATTTCCCACGATTTCTTCATTGATCCCTTTCCCTTTTTTTATCCTTGCCATCATCTGAACCGTCAAAGGGTGATCCTCGGATTTATTCTCAATTATAAAATACCTGGTAATAATTGGTCTGTTGGGTACAGTAAAGTCAAAGACCTGAATATTTGCCTCATTCATTGCGATTATCCCGTAATAAATTCCAGAAGATCGGATGCGGTGCATCTCAAGGGGTAAATTACGGAGTTCTCCATTGAGGTTTAGGGTTGTAACTTCTGATTTTAGAAAATTGGGGGAGGTGTAATCCGGGCCAATCAGAAAATCCCAGTTTCCGTGATCATCGCCACCGGCTCCAAGTATCCCGTTACCAATGAAATAGCTCTCTTTCCATCCATGATTGAGAAAAGGAACTGTATCTGTTGAATTAATTGGAGGCGCTGGTCGTTTTGGATGAGAATAAATAATGCCACAAAACATCATGGCGATCACGAAAAAGGTAGTTTTTAATTTAAGCCCGGAGCGATCTGTCATCTTTTTCCTGTGTTGGATGGATAAAAGTAGCAACAATTTTTTTAATCACAACTATCCGGAGAAATACAAAACATTCTCACATTTAAGTTAACCATTGGCTTTGGGTTTGCATTATTTGACATGAGTACAATACTCATCACCAGGTATATAATTGCTATTATTCAGGTCATCGCTATTTTATTCGATGGTAAATTCAAGTTCACCAGGGGCATACATCGTGAAATAGAGGCAATCGGCTTGCAATTTTGGGAGTGCGCCTCTCAGTTGCGTCGTTTTGTGTTTGCAAATACCGGGACCTACCTTAATGGTATTTCCATTTTTGGAATATTGTGCAACTACGCCGTTTTTCATCAGATAAACGGCTTCTGCACCCGCCTTTTTAGTGACATTACTTAGTGTCCCTCCCTGGCGAAATCCAAGCTCAAGACTCACCGGCAGGTTCTCAGGTCCGTTTACCACCACTTTTACCTTAACTTTCTGATCCATTTTTGTGATATAAATCTTTGTGTCGAGTGTTTGTATTTCAGATTGTTCCCTTTCCGTTCTGGGTACTTTGCCCCATGCCTCACCATCCGAAGGAATCCTCTCTTTGGGAAGTGGTTGATAATATGGACCTTTAACTATGGATGACAATATGTATGTATCTCCAACTTTTTCAATCTTTTCACTTTGAAACTGTCCCCTCCCAAAGAATGCTGCTGAAAGACGCATTCCTTCGAGGGCTGCAGTTCCTTTAAAGTAGCTAAAAAAAGTAGAATTATTGGAGATAATTGACATATCTTTCTCCCCATCTCTGATCCTGACCATATCTGAGAATTTAAAATGTTTCTCGTAATTGGTTGGAAGAGGCGTTGGTTTCGGTAACTCCTCAAGCATCGAAGGGTCTTCAATAAAGTAGGGGAGCATTCCCCCCAGGTTTGCCAAAGGAACCGTTTTTTCGATATAATCAACCATGCCCGAATAGCGGCTATCCATGTCTTTCAAGGCCATAAACCTGTAAAAACGGTAATATCCAGATAGGTCGGCCACAATATATTTGTCCTGCCGGTTGGACGACTCAGTAGCAATTTCACCCGTTGAACGTACGAAATAGAAGGTCAGATCAAGATTCTTCCTTACCGTTTCATAAAGGTACTTATAATGCATTTTTTGGGCAATATCGATCAGACTCCTGTTGGTGACAGGAGTGTAGACGGCAGTACTTCTTTCGTGGTACTGACCGTCGGGGTCAATATCAACCTTCTCTGCCAGCCATTGTTCTGCTCTGGCTTTGTATTTCGGATCGGGAAAAAACTGATACAACCAGGCGAGTGCACCGGTAATCACCCAGCGATGGTTGGGGGTGTGAACACCGCCCACGGAAAGTGCATCACCTGCTTTTAGCATATACCTTTTCATCAGGGAATCCAGCTCACCATAGTTTAAGTTGTTGTTTTGAAGCATTATTGAATAAGCCAAAGCAAGCGGATAGATGGAAAAACCCAGATCCGGAGTGGAGTGAAAGTTTGCATTCACCAAATCTATTGTGCCATCAGGATGTTGTAATGTTATCAGCCCTCCTGCTGCGAGTATCATACGGTTAAGCAATTCCTTTGATTGATAATAGGTTGAAACAGGTGAAACATAGCTGCACATCAGTTTCTGAATGAATTGTGCCGTTCCAATAGGTGAAACGATACTGTCACCATCAAAGATAGCGCCGCAGAGGGCGTTGTTTTTATCAGTCCATTGCCACTTTAGGGAGTTGGAAATGTCAACATCGTTTAATTTGATCAAAGCTGTTAACAGCTCCCTGGATTTGTAAGGGGGATTAATGCATTTCGCAATTGAAGCAGAAAGCATTATTAAAAGCAGGATGCAGATGGCACTTTTTATCCTCATTGTATATATTTTTTCATGATTGGTTGACCTATCTCCACACCGTCGATATTGAACAGGAAGTCTTGTGGAAGTGGGGTTGGATTGTAATAATTCAGACGTTTCTTGTTTGTTATATCGGCTTTTACTCCAAGTTTTCCTGCAGAGGTTGATACAGAAATGTCAATAATTCCGTTTATTTCGCTGACCTCCACAGGTGTGTTCAATACTTTTTTCCTGAATCTCAGAAAATCGGCATCGCTTATTACCCCTTCTTCCACTTTCCACCACATGGCAATTTGCGCCTTACCATTATCAGGGTGTCGAAGGGTCAGTCTTAATGCGTCATTGTTTTTTAACCGGAACGACTCTCTGTGTGACTCATACCGAAATCCGTCGTTATAAAGTGCAGCCCTGATCCCCTTGCAGGCATTATCCCACAAAATCCGGAAGGCTATTGCAACATCTTCGAAACGTGCTGTAAAGGTATTCGTTTCATCAAGTGGGGCCATCGCCCCAACGTCCGGTACACCAATTTTCCGATTTCCAATCCATATTTCATCAAAAGCATTCGGTAAAATGATCGTCGAATTCAGGTGATTGTTAATGCAATTGTGATCTTTCTCACCCATTATCAGCATCACAAATTCCCCCTTATTCTGAGCTGATTGCATAAACGGCATTAAGTGCCGGGTTTTCCCCCAGCCTCCATTGGCCGGATAATTTGCAGGCAGGTGCTGCTTTATTTTATTCCATTTCGGATCAGATCCCCAGGTTCCATAGTGGTCATCACGTCCTTCAACGACGTAGGCAATATTGGGCATCTCAGGTATACGCTTACTGCTGAGGTAAATCACAAATGGCTTATCATCAGGGCTGTAAGCCTGATTGGATGAGGCGATTGAAACCTTATTTCCAACATAGTCACATGCGTATGTATTGGCCAGACTATCCCATCGTTGAACAATAAGCCTGTTTTTACGGTTCATAAGTTCCTTCTGCCCTGACGTAAGACCTATTTTCTGAAGTTCAGTCAGACAGATCTGGTGAAACAGATGATTGTTTGTATTCTCTCTGCCCATGAGCGGGTTCAAATATTTTTCTTCAAGCAGGTCACGACCGAATACACGATTATAGTCACGGCTATGGGCTCCCCCGAGAAATCTGCCTCGTTGGTTGTAGTGTGAGCACAAATCATTCAGAAAAAATTGTATGGCATCAAAAGCCATCATTTTTATCCCTTTATCGGTCGAAAACCGATGTATAAGCAAAAGGGATTCGAGATCTACACCGCAGTAGGTAGGACTATCATATTCCCGATTACCGAATCGGGCCAGATGGTTGAGCCAGATATCAAAAAATTTTCGTCCTTCTTCCATTACGGAGCGTTGTTTGTAAACCTGTCCCAGGGCTGTTAAATTCCAGATTCGCATTACATAAATGTTGGTATATGAAATGCGTATCGGTCGGTTTCGTATTCCTATGGTAGCCAGTTCAAAAATCTGATCGAGGGTTTTCCTGGCTTCAGGCGATAAGCGATTATCAAAAAGTAATTTTATCAGGACACCATATTGCACACAAAACTGCACGTTATTGCCGTCGCCAACATCACCGCCTGTTTCAGACCAGCCCCAATACATATTGCCATAGCTTGGAGCAGCAGGATCCGCAATTGCCCTGGTCTGCACTAATTTCAACGCCCATTCAACCTGCCCGGGCTGCAGAAACCGGGTATCCAGCGCATCCAGCAGAAACAGAAAAACATCACGGACACCTAATTGTGATGGAGATTTTTGCAGAGCTGCCCAATCACGCTCAAGGTTAATCAGACGTGCTGCCGGATTGGGTAACTGAGGTATTTCGGGCAGGACATTAGACTGTGCAAACAATTGAATAAATGCAAATCCAGTGATTGCTAAAACAAAAACTGTCTTTTTTTTTAATACTTTCATTTCAATATTTTAATTCCTCATATTCCAACCCGAACATAATAAAAGCCCCGACTGCATAGTTAATTCCTTCTTTCGTTTTTCGTCCGAAATAATAAGCCCTGTCGCCAATACATGTCCCTTCACATACCAGGGTTGGGATGGAATATTTTCCATCATGTTTTGTCGCATACTTTTGCAAACCGGAGTACGATTTCTCAATCACCGGCCGGAAGGCTTTAGCAGACAATACTTTGAGTTTAACACCGACTGTTATTCCATAGGAAAACATGGCAGAACACGAGCTTTCAATAAAATTGGCAGTACTATCGGGATAAATTGGAAGCTGATACCATAAGCCGGTTTTTTGGTCCTGAAGCTGTGGTAACTTTCCGGTAATTATGCACAGTTCTTTTGCAAATTCCTTAAAATAGGTAGATTTCCGCGGGGCTGCTTTTAAGGCATCGGCAATTGCCATAACGACCCAGCCATTTCCACGTCCCCAGATTTCCTTGCTGGTTCGCGCAGGTGTGGCACTGGCCCACCCAAACTGGCAGCAACGATCTTTGTAGTCGTCATTATCATCATCATAACCATGAACCCAGAGTCCCCATTTTTTATCGGCAAGTTTCGCTTTATGGATATGCAATTGATCAAGTAGCTCACGGAGGTACTTTTCATCTTTGGTATAGCGGTACATTTCGAGTAAATACATACTCAGCATGTAGATCGTATCATCCCAAAGCTCAACAGTTTCGGTCCGGTGCGACACCCCGCCATTTTTTGTGCGTGGTGTAGTCAGATAATCTGCATAAATTTTATTGATGATCTCCTTATATTTTGGGTCACCGGTAATCATTGCCATAAAAGCCATTCCATGCCCGGAAGCTACCGCATTGGGGTGTACTCCGTTTGCACTGTTCATGGTGTGATCCATTGCCGTTTTGATATAGTCAAGGTACTGCTGCTTTTGAGACTCAGGTTTTGAATTATAAAGGTGAACCATGGCATTGAGCAAGGTGGCTTGCCCCCAATCCCATTTATACTGATCGGCAGGCATGCATACTTCGCGTCCGTAAAGATCAAGCGAATCAACCCAGTTCTGGGCATTTGTTTTCCCGAAACACAAAAAGAGCGTCAGGATAAGTAGGAGTTTCTTCATTTTCATTCATTTTTAGATTGATCCTAAATTCCAGGTTTTAAAGTGCAACATCTGCTGCGTTCCAGTATTTATATTTGGATTTTATACCTCATCTTACTATCGGTTCACCTCAGTATTTGCAATTTTTTCGTAGAACTTTATAATGCTCGAATGGTCTTCAACGCTGCATCCATCCTGTTTAATCGCCTGCATGATTTCCATAACCTGCGACGCCAGAGGAAGCACTGCACCAACACTGTGCGATGTTTCCAGTACGTTGGTCATATCTTTAATGTGGAGGTCAATTCTGAATCCGGGATTGAAATTCCGATCCATCATCATCGGAGCTTTTGCATCCATAACTGTACTTCCGGCTAATCCACCTCTGATCGCCTGATAGACCAGATCAGGACTTACACCTGCCTTTTTAGCCAATACCAAAGCTTCGGAAACCGCTGCAATATTTAGCGCCACTACAATCTGGTTACAAAGTTTTGCAATATTTCCTGCCCCAATTTCACCTACATAAACAACAGAACCCGCCATGGCCATCATCAGGTTATATTGAGCATCAAATACCTCTTTTTTCCCTCCAACCATCACAGCGATGGTGCCATTTATTGCTTTGGGTTCTCCTCCGCTTACCGGGGCATCAAGCATCTCAATCCCTTTTAATGCTAATGCTTCAGCAATCTCCCGACTGGCCAGCGGAGCTATAGAGCTCATATCAATTAATACTGTCCCCGGAGTAGCACCCTCAATGATGCCACCTTTACCCAGAGCAACCTCTTTTACATGAGGTGAGTTCGGAAGCATCGTGATAATCGTTTTCGTTTTACCTGCCAATTCAGATGCGGTTTCAGCGGGTTCAGCGCCAAGCGCTACCAGCTCTGATTCCACTGATTTATTTTGGTCAAGTACGATTAATTCAAAACCCGCTTTCAATAAATTTTTGGCCATAGGTTTTCCCATGATGCCAAGTCCTATAAATCCAATTTTCATTTTAATTCTCCTTTTAAATATTCTCGTAAATTATTCATGAATCAATTTTAAATCTGAAAGTACTGTTTTCAAAGTATCCATTCTTTCCGTGGTGCAGTGGTCAATTGGTTTGACCGGATCGCCGACATTGAGGCCCATCAGGTTCAGACAATCTTTCATCACTACAGGAAAACTGCCATAATTATAGGCATTTCGAAGGGGTACGAGCTTAAATTGCGCTTCGAGTGCTCCTGCAAAATCTCCTGTCCTGAACTTATCGTAAATTTCCACAACCAGAGCAGGGGCTACATTTGCTGTTCCTGCAACACAACCTGCACCTCCATAGGCCAGGGTCGCATAAATGGAATAGTCAGAACCTGCCAGTACCTTGAAATTCTCATTTTCTCGTGTTTCGTAAATATACTGTACCGTTTGGCCAAAATCGGAGCTAGTATTTTTTATCCCGATGATGTTGTCAAGCTTCGCCAGTTTTTTTAATAAACCAACGGAAATATTATTGGTGGTCTTATCAGGATTATTGTACAAAATCAATGGCAATTTTGTGCTCTCCGCAATGATTTTGAAATGGTTATAAAGTTCAGATTCTGAGGGCTTAATAAACATGGGCGTTAAGATGGTAAGGGCATCTGCGCCAGCTTCCTGAGCCATCTTTGCCAATCGGATACACTCCCTGGTGGTAATGGCACTTGCCCCGGCATATACCGGAACTTTCCCATTTACCTCAGCAACAGTTATTTCCACAGCTCTTTTTTGATTCTCAAAATCGAGTGCATAGAACTCTCCATTGCTTCCGAGTACAAAAACACCATGAACTCCACCGTTAAGAACATGATTGATAACACGTACTAATCCTTCCTTGTCAACATTTTCGTTCTTGTCAACCGGGGTAATAATAGGTGGTATTACACCTTTTAAATCTTTTATTTTCAACATTTTTCTCCTCTTTGTTTCTTTAAATGTGAAATGGTAAAAGCCCTAGAACTGATTTTGTGGTAGAAATTCCGAAGAATAATATTACCTTATTCGCCCGACACAGCCTGAATTAGTGCTTTTATATACCCGTATGCGAATGCAAATGCCTGACTACTGCTTGCTGGATTCGGATGATGCGGCACATGATCGGGCATTACCATATAGGAATAGTTGACATCTCTTAATACCTTCATGACCTTGAAAAAGTCCATATCTCCATTGTCGGGGTAGACTTCCTGAAAATTGTCCCAGCCTCCCTTAATGTTTCTCAAATGAATATTGAAGATTTTATTTCTTTCCCCAATCCATTTAATAATGGTCAGAATCTCTGTCTTCGGATCTTTCAATCCTTCGGCAACGGAACCGAGGCAAAGGTTAAATCCGTGATATTTACTGTCATAAAGATTGGCAAACCGTTTAATGCCAGCAAAAATATCAGGACTATTCCAGCGGGTAATGCCACGGTAACCAACATGAGTTGGCGGATCTGCAATGTGATTGGCAAGCCTGACTTTATATTCTTCGGCAACAGGTAGGAGTTTGTCAAGCATATAGGTGATCCGTTCGTAAATCTGATCCACCGATACTACTCCTGCGATGGTCAGTGGCTCATTTTTACTAAGGGATTCCTGATAATTCCAGTAAGTATAGGAAGCATTGCCTCGCCTGGGATCAATGATATTCCCGGTCCGTAAAATTGGGAGGATTGTCGTATTGTAACTTAAACTATGAACTCCGCTCTTTCCGGCGACAGTAATCATTTGCTGAAGCATTTCAATTTCCCGGTCACGTTCCGGACTTTTACCCAACATGATATTGGGGAATATGACTTTATCTATGCCATCAGAAGTTAAGGGCAGATGATATGCATCGAGTGAAATTCCATACTTTTCGCAAGCCTCTTTTTTGGCTAATGAATCCGCAAGATCCCATCCAACACCCTTGATGAATTTAGGGGAACCTCCATCAATATTAAATACCCCATGACGTGCTTTAAACTCAAGATTTTCGGTGGTGGTTCCTCCTGACTGACAGCCAACTTTCATAAAAACCCGCTTAACAGCCGGTGATTGATTTTCTGAAGGATTATTTTCCAAACTGGAAGCAGATGCCGAAGATCCCAATGCTAAAGCCCCGAGTGATCCGACTGTAATTGCTTTAACAAAATTTCTTCGTTCCATATTATTCCCATCTGTTCCGGGAGCGATATTTTGTTCCATTTATTTAAAATTTAAATTGATATATTGAGTTTAATATCTTTGAATTGAAAACATTTGTCATCCTCCAATTAAAGGAAACAGCTTCGCTGATATTAGAATAAAAATAAGTCCTGTAACTCCCATAATAATACTCATTGGTAAAAAAGATTTTAAGACTTCCTTTTCAGTCAGATTGCTCATTTTACAGATCACCCAAAATCCTGAGTCATTCATCCATGGCATTATTTTGGAGCCACAACCGATTGCCAGTCCAAGATATAACTGGTGATACTGCAATGATTCAGTACCGATCATTCCTGATAAAATCCCGGACGCGGTAATTAATGCTACCGTAGCCGATCCTTGCGCAGTGCGAATAATTCCGGCTATAATGAAAGCAAGCGGAATCAATGCCATCTGGTATCCTTTTGTAAGCTCTGCGATCCTCGAACTGATTCCGGTTTGCTGAAGCATGGCTCCAAAAGCTCCACCGGCCCCTATGATCAGGATAATTACACCGCCACTCAATAATGCAGCCTGTATAAAAGGGGTCAATCCTTCGCGACTTTCCGTTTTTTTGTTTGCCAAAAGAAATAAAGCGGCTGTTGCTCCACTGACCAGGGCAATGTTTTTATCGCCAAAAAAGCGGACTAATTCCATAAACTTATTCATAAAAAATGATGGCGGTGTAGCTCCTTCAGATGGGAATGCAGAGGTTAGAAATGTGTTGGCACAAATAAACACAAGTGGAATTAAGATGGGAAGTAAAGAAAACCAGATGGAGGGAAGTTGAGCATCCTGTTTCTCAGAGTTCTTCCTAATGTCTTCGAGCCGGGCATCCAGAGAATCCCGTACTGGAACGGTCCATTTCCGGTTGGCATAAAGGGCAAACAAATAGCCAGCAGTAACTGTAATTATTCCCAAAATTGTTCCTGCGATGATCATTAATCCAATTGGTATATGCATTGCCCCGGCCAAAAACAAAGGTCCGGGGGCAGGAGGGACCAATGAGTTTGCCATTACAGCTCCCGCCAGAATCACAAGTACAAAAAGCAGATAGTTTTTATTAATGCGTATTGAGAGTGCTTTAGCTAAGGGCATCATCAGAAAAATGACGGCATCAAAGAATACTGGAATGCCAATAAAAAAGCTGCTTGCCAGAAATGCCAGAGGTGCTTTCTTCATGCCTGTCAATCTTAACAGTGAACGTACAATTCGTTCTGCCGCACCGCTTTCCAGCAGGCTTTTCCCAATGATGGATGCCATGGCAATCAGGATTCCCAGCTTTCCACACGTTTCGCCAAATGATAGTGCGATCCGTTCTCCGATGTGTCTGTTGGACATCTCCAACGCAGCTGCCGCCGATGCCCCTTTTGCCAAAGCAAATTTTTCAATTGCAGAAGCCGGAGTTATAATTGCTACAACAAAGGCTCCTATTAACAGTGCTAAAAAAGGGTGTAGTTTCAAACCGATGATACCTCCAACTACAATGCCTACTCCAATCAGTATTATTATTATAGGGTCTGCAAATAAATCCGGAAAACTCATAACCTAAGTTTTATAGTTAGCTCATTGAGAGCTGATTATTGGTTGTCATTTGTACCTTAAACGCCAGGCCAGTCATTGCCGGTTGAAGGATATAACGTTTTGAAAAACAATGATACAAATTATATCAGATTCTTCATTTACCTAATCCGGTAAATTTCGAATTTCCTACATCCGGTAAAATTGTTCCCATCCTTTTCGTGGGGGTGGACCGACAAGTAGTTCATTTCCAGCATTGTTATTGGTAATCTGTTTTTTATGATGATCAAAAACCAGTCGTGTGTTTAACCGTTGTGCCAATACTCCCAATGCCATTACCTGGCAGAGTGGTCCTGCCACAGCAAAAGAGGAGCGGCATTTCTCTTCGCCTTTGCACGATTTGAGGAAATTGGCATAGTGATTCGACGGGCTGACTGGTACCACTGGTAGTTTTGATTCCATATCTTTTGCCTTTTCTGCGGGAATAATCACCAACGGTGCACTATGGGAACCTCCTTTGAAGGTCAGATCCTTTCCGTAGATTATCTTACCGGGATACCTTTTCGTATTGATATTTCCGTTGGTTGGGGGTGGAATATCCTTAGCTCTGACTGGTTCACCATAAAATTCGGGAAGAGGAGGTTTATTGTTAAAGCCATCATACCAGGTCAGATCGAGTTCCGGCATCCCTTCCCGCTCAGGAAATTTAAACAAAAGCGTTGAGGCCTGAGGGAAGATGAACGGGCTGTGTCCCTCCATAAAAACAGGATTAACCTCGGTAGGTAGACCGAGTTTTAAAAACTGGTGTGCAGTATCGATGATATGTGCCCCCCAGTCACCCAAAGCTCCGTTGCCAAATTCAAACCATGATCTCCAATCTCCGTTAATATAACCTTTGTTAAACGCCTTAAACTGAGAGGTGGTCAGCCATTTGTCCCAATCGAGCGTTTCAGGTATCGGTTCAGCGGGCAGGAAACCATCCACTTTCATCCCATGCCAACGCCTGCCATTATTCATAAAGGCCGTTATTTTGGTGATATCTTTAATGATTCCGGCTTCCGTCCAGGCTTTGAACTGAAAGTAGTTTTCCTCAGAGTGCCCCTGATTTCCCATCTGGCACGCTACATTGTGTTTTTTCTCTCCTTTCATCATCAGCTCCAACTCGTGGAAAGTATGAGCCATTGGCTTTTCAACATAAACATGCTTTCCCTGCGCCATGGCCAGCATGGCTATCGGGAAATGGGAGAAATCGGGTACCCCAGCCGTAATTGCATCAAATTGATTCCCCATTTTATCAAACATCACCCTGAAATCCTGAAAATGGGGAAGATCTGGAAATTTCCCAAGTATCTCCTGCGTATTTGCAGAGCCCATCTCAGTATCACACAGTGCGACAATATTGCAAAGACCGGTTTTGTGCAAATCCTTGATAATATCCTTGCCCCTGTTGCCGATTCCGCAGCAGGCGAGATTTACCTTATCGCTGGGTGCGGTATATCCAAAGGTCCTACCTAAAACGGCAGATGGTATAATTGTAAATCCGGCAACAGCGGATAGTGCTGTAGAACCGGTTTTAAGAAAATCTCTTCTTTTCATTGATGTGAATTTAATTATCTGTAAGTAGGATGATTATCTATAATTCTTTTATTTTGATATTTTTGAACCACACTTCGTCGCCGTGATCCTGCAGCAGAATATTTCCTTCGGATGCATTACCAAAGTTGGGTATCTCTGCAAATTTGCTGTAGTTAACCAGTGCCTTCCACATCTGGGTGTTGCGCTCATATTCCACAATCTTCTCGTCGTTCAGCCAATGCTCCACTTTGTTCCCTTTTACCACTATTCGGGCATGGTTAAATGCTTTTGGCCGGTACGATTTATCCTCAGGTGCAGCTATTAAATCGTATAATGAGCCTAATTTCCGGTTCCCTTTAACTCCTAGTTTGGCATCGGGGTGGAGCAGATCGTCCAAAATTTGGTATTCACATCCGATGTTATAAAAGTCGCCTGTTTTTTCGTCTCTGTTCACAAAATATTTGATCCCGCTGTTGGCGCCATCTGTGATCTTAAAATCAACGAGAAGTTCAAAATTTTTATATTTCTTTTCGGTAATAATCCCACCGGAGTTCACTTCTGCTTTATGTATTTTTATAATGCCATCATCAACAACAAAGACTTTTGAAGGAAAATCACCCGGTTTAGCCCCTTTCCATCCGTTGGTCGTTTTGCCATCGAAGAGCAGTTTCCACCCCTCTTTGGCTTCCGGTTCAGAAATTGTATTGTCGATGCCATTGACCTGGTAGATCGGTGTTTTAATTGTAAATATCTCTTTGTCAATATTTTGAGTACATATTCTGATGTTCCGCCATTGCACGGTTAATCCGTCATTTTTAGGGTCTTTTACCTGGTGTACCTGCAGGGCGATAAAACCTGATAGTGTAAGATCATCCATAAGATCCGAGCAAAGTGTTCCATTCAGGAATGTTTTAATGTATTTGCCCACCGCTTCGACCCTGGCTTTGTTCCACTCATTGGCTTTGAAGGTACTTCGGGCCCCTGGATTTTTGGTCATGGGATAGAGCCAGCTCCGGCGCCCTTCATCGTAAATTCCACCGCTCCATGCGCGGTCTGATGGATCGATCTCATACTGATATCCATGAACCTGACCATGGTTATAGTCGGCTTTACTCTCACTTCTGAATTGAACTCCGGAGTTAAGTCTGTCAGAAACCTTGAATTCAAATTCAAGGATAAAATCGCCATAATTCTTTTCGGTGACAAGGAAGCTATTTGTCGTTCCAAACTTGCTGGTGCCGATAATGACTCCATCTTTCACTTCGTACTTTGCAATTCCATTCAGCTGTTTCCAACCTTTTAGATTTTTACCGTTGAACAAGGAGGTCCAGTTACCTTGAGCATAGATTGAACTTACAATGCAGAAACAGCTAACCAGACTGAGAAACATCTTTTTTTTGTTCATATTATTTAATGAGTGATTCTTTATATTTTAAATTTTATTATTCAGATAAAAGGGAGAAGAAGTCTTTAATCTTCTTCTCCCTTTTGGCTAATTTTCACCTGCTTTGTTGCAATCAAAAGCCGGGATTTTGTTGAATCGCCGGAGAGGTAACGTCAATCATCCCCTGAGGAATAGGTCTCAGATAATCAATGGCAGAAATCACGGGAGTGCCAGCAATTCCAAATGCTGTCCATGGATTATATTTTGAGGCACGTGAAATCAAAGTCCCTGTACGCTTCAAATCATACCAGCGCTGACTCTCACCCATGAATTCTCTACCATATTCATCCAGAATCATATCGATGGTGATATTAGCTGGAGTAGCCCTGTAGGATACAATATTAGTGATAGGGTCAACTCCCAGATCAGGATTAGTCGGACGAACGGGATTTAATCCGGCATTCGATCCCAAAGCGCGGTCCAGCACCTTATTGTAATAAACATCTGCTGTTCCCAATTTTGCTCCTGTGGCACCTTTGACAATTGCTTCAGCTGCCATTAAGTAGAGTTCAGCAGAACGGAAAAGCGGATCATTAAAAGTTGAAAAACCATCATTATAGGAAACTCCTGGTTGGAAAAATTTCCAAAACATGGGGGTTGTCCAAAGCATATTGTCCACCACACCTTTGGTTGGTGTTATAGGAGCATATCCCACGATCTCGCTCATGTTTGACACCGAATAATTTTTAGTACCACCCAAAACATTCTTGCCTCTCTGAGATGCAAGAGTTACGGGTTTGTTCCATGGTAAAACAATGGCCGTAGTATCTCCGATTTTATAGGTAAGGCTAATATTTTGGGAATAGGTGTTATTTACCAAGGTGATGGTCTGAGCCACTGTTGCATAACTAACACTGTTAAAAGTTCCTTCATATCGGGTATCCAGTGTTGGGTCAAACAGGCGATAAGCTGCCCATGTAGGATTATTCCCATCTCCCTGTAATTTACTATAAAATTGGGTGGTACCCCCCGCCTGGGCGACACCGCTCGGGCCACCGTAAAACTGACTATGCATGTTATTCCCAATTAATCCCGTTGCAGGATTCGTATTGCCATCTCCCCAATAGTAAGCGGCATTTGAATATTGTACTGCAAAAATTACCTCCTTGCTTACATTTGCAACGGCCACAGAAGCGGCCATTGATGGCTGAGTATTCGTAACTTTTTTATCGTGTATTGGCCACAAATTATTCCAGTTTGTTTCCATTGGATAAAGACCTGAGGCAATAATGTCATCACAAAGTGAAAGAGAACTGGTGAAATCGGCAGGTGTTCCACCCAATGAGTTGTTGTAATTCCAACCTCTTGTCAAATATACCTTCGCCAATAAAAATTTTGCAGCCCCCTGGGTCGGACGACCAGCATCTGTTGCGCTTGGAAGTGGTAAACTGGCTACACATGTAGTAAGATCTCCAATTATTTGAGTATATACATCTTTTGAGGCCGTTTTTGGCCAATCCAAACTTCCGCTAAGTGATTCTTTCAACGGCATAGGAATGTCACCCCATTGCTGAACAGCCCAAAAGTAGCAAAGTGAACGTAAAAACTTGGCTTCTGAAACCCTAATTGATTTTTTGGTTGCATCCATCCCGATCACCGCATCTGCGCGCCCGATAACTGCATTGCATCTGTTAATTTCACGATACAATAAATCCCAAAGGTTCTGTAAGCTGGCATTTGAAGAATTGTATCTGGTATCGTACTGATCCAAGGGATTACCATTACCCGATTGATTCGGCAGATTATAAAAAATTCCACTCCAGCCAGCTGCGGTAAATATGTCGGTACCTTTTATCGTTAGATTTCTTTGTTGTGTAATATCTCTAAGTAGTGGATAACACGAAGTTACAAGTCCATCATATCCGACCGGATCTGTGTAGTAATTATCAGTTGTTCTGCTGGCAGGATTGTATTCATCAAGCCACGATTTTTTACAGCCAACCAGTAAAAGGCTAAACAATATGAAGAATATTGAAGCTTTTTTAAGATTATTATAAATATACATACGATTTAATTTTTTAATAGTTAGAAGGCAATATTAAATCCAAAAGTGAAAGTTTCAGATGGTACATCATCCTGGTAAGCTGCTCCATTGTACTCAGGATCTCCTCCATGAAATTTGGTGAAATAGGCAGGATTGATAATCTGAAGATAGACACGAACCCTGTCGATAGAGAGTTTTTCCAGCTTAGCTCTTGGAATATTGTAACCAAAAGTAATATCGGATATCCTGAGAAAACTTGCATCTTCAAAATAGATGGCATCCCTGTAATTATTTGCAGCAATACCCATTCCATACATTTCATTCGAAGGGTTATTCTTTGTCCAATAATTTAAGGCCAGACGGCCACCGCCACCCGCATCAGCAACGTAACCACTTAAAAATCCATTTTTAAACATCGTACCGTTACGGTAATACATCATAACTGAGAGATCAAAATTTTTGTAGCTGACACGATTGGTCATCCCAATAGTGAATTTTGGTAATTGTGATCCTAAGATGACGCGGTCATCTTTTCCAACTGTACCCGATGTAATTTTTCCGTCATTATTCTGATCAACTAAACGGACCTGTCCCGGAACAGCTCCAAAACTTTTTGCTAAAACACTATCCTTTAATTGCCAGATGCCTTTAGCCTGAAAATAGAGGAAGCTTTTTAGTGGTTGTCCAACCGCCAGAACATTTTCAGGATTGGTAGAACCACTCCAGCCGTACTGAGCTCCATTGGGTAATGCCTCAAGCCTGTTAATATTCTTGGCAAAATTTATTGCCGTAGTCCAGGTTACACTTTTGGAAGCCACATTTACAGTATTCAACAGGATTTCGACCCCTTTATTTGAAACCCGTCCAACGTTGGCTGTTATTGTATTAAATCCGGATGCGGTTGGAAGCGCTTCCTTCATAATTAAGTTCTTAGTCGTTCTGTTATACACTTCAATCGCAGTTGTAATCCTGTTTTTAAATAACCCAAGATTCAACCCAAGATTCAACTCCTGACTTCTCTCCCAGCCCAACTCCCGGTTAGCAAGGTTACCCGGGGCAAATCCAATCCCGGCAACTGATCCAAATCCATAATTGGTGGTTAACAGATTTGCAGTTGTTGAATAAGGTGAAACTACGGAATTACCAACCTGGCCGTAACTGACTCGTAATTTTAAATCTGAGATTGCAGATATTTTCTTAATAAAGCGCTCATCAGCCATACGCCAGGCAAAAGCTCCTGAAGGGAAAAATGCCCATTTATGTCCTTCTGCCAATTGTGAAGCGCCATCCCCACGTCCCGTTAAGGTGAAAAGAAATTTGTCATTGAATGTATAGTTCACTCTTCCCATATAAGAATCCATCGTCCTTTGATAGAACGCGCTTCCAATAGTAGGTGTTGATGTAGCCGAAGCTAAGTTATACCAGTAGGAGACATAAGGCAATCCTGTCACGGAAATAACGTTCATCTCAGTGGTGGTTTTGAATGCACTCTGTAAAGCAGTGACACTTAGCTTGCTTTTCCCTTTCTGGTAGTTGTAGCTTAACTGATTATCAAAAGTATAAGCTGCTATATAGTCATTTTCAACTGAGGCCCTTGTGTTGGCACTAAGATTTACAGACTTTGAATATTTACCCCGGTATTCATCCTGCTTGGCGAGCTGATAAGAGGCAGAAATAGATGATTTAAAGGTCAATCCCTTAAATAAATAAATCTCTGCATAGGCATTCCCCATTTGACTTGAGACATTTCTTGTCCATACATAATTCGATCTGCTGGAAGCTTCAAGCAAGGGGTTCATCGTATCATTCCTACCCATTTTTACCGCATATCCGTCTACTGCTCCAATGGCTGCATCACCACCAACAGCGGCATCTACAAGGTCTTTGTAATAAAGTGTAACAGTTGGTCTGCTCCGATAAGCCGTTCTAAGTATCTCAAGTGATCCGGTAGGATTGTTTGAGAAATTTTCATAGATCGTTACCCCAACTTTTAAAAATTTTGTGATTTTAGAATCAATTGTGGCATTCACATTGTATTTCTTGTAAAAGGTAAGATTTGTCATACCGTCTTCGTCAATAAAACCACCTGATATCCGGTAGGTGGTCGAGTTGTTTCCTCCCGAAATTGCAAGGGTCGAACCGGTATTCATCCCTGGTTTTGTTAATGCCCTGACAATATCAGTCGATCTTCCATTATTGATGATGTTCATCTCATTCACATTGAAAGTATTCGCTTCGGTTATGCTTGAACCATTCAATTGGGCATCAGTTATTGTGGACTTGTAATACTCCTGTGCATTTTGCATTCTGGGCAGATGGGCGGGAGTTTTTATCCCCACATAACTGTCGAAGGTAACCCGGGGCTTTCCTGAAATCCCCCTCTTTGAAGTAATTATAACTACTCCATTTGCACCTCTCGAACCATAAATAGCTGTAGATGATGCATCTTTTAAAATATCGATGGATTCAATATCGGCAGGATTAATATCCATCAATTTGCCACCTATCACTCCATCAATTACAACAAGTGGCTCAGTCCCCTGAGATTGTTGAGTACTGCTAGTCAGGGTAAGATTCTTTGTACCATCTGCATTTGGGTCAGCAGTTATGGTATTCTCTCCACGAATCGCGATCGACCAAAGGGCACCGGCTTTATTGCTTAGTTTTGTTACTAATACACCAGGTACCTGTCCCTGAAGCGCCTGGGTTGGATTTGAAGGATTACTCCTCACAATCTCTGCCGCTTTAATAGAACCAACAGCCCCGGTGAGATCTCTCTTTTTTACCGATCCATAACCGATAACTGCGACCTCTTCAATTCCTATCGATTCATCTGCTAATGAAAATGAAACAGTTGCTTTATTTCCAATGAATACCTCCTGTGATTTCATTCCAACAAATGAACAGACCAAAACGGTCTTTTCGGTAATATTCGTTAAGCTAAAATTCCCGTTATTGTCAGTAACTGTGCCGATTGTTGTCCCTTTTATAATAACAGAGGCACCTGGAATCGCCAGACCTGATTGATCGGTCACTTTTCCGGTAACCTTGCGTTCCTGTTGTGGCGTAATGGGTTTCTCAACCACAAAATCTGCCGGGACAATCATGATCAGTTTGTCCTTTATGGTATATGTCAGACCTTCTGGTTTTAGAATCTGATCAAGGATTTCAAAAATCATCGCCTCTTTAAATTCACCACTTACCTTTTGTGAATTTTTAATCAATGCATTTTTATAAAAAATAGAAAATTGAGAATTAGCCTCAATTTTACTAAAAACGCTTTCAAGCGTTTCCTTCTCAAACTTTAAGCTCAATTTAATCTCCTGAGAATACGACTTGGCTGAAACATGAAAAAGGGCAATGAAGAACAGGACTGTTGTTAGTTTCATAATAATCAACATTTTTTTGAGCAAAGGCCATCCACGATACCTTTGCTTCGGATCGATTTTTTTCATACTTTTACTTTGATTTTAATGAATATTAATTTCTAATTCATGACGTCAGGTGAGTTGCCGCTCAGCTGGCGTCTTTTTTTACATAGCATCAAATTTCCTGATAGTTTCTTATTGTATTTTGTTTGAATAGGTATTAATTAGCAATTGGCTGTTTGCCAATGGAAACTGACTTTGCTGGGTTGGAATTCTCCCTTTTGCCAGTCTGACTCTTCGCCCACATTACCGTTTCCCCCAATTTGCCTGCTTTTCCCTCCTTTCTTTGTTTAGTATGTTTAATTAGTTTTATTTCAGAACTTTATCTTATTTCTTTGGTTGAACGACAATTCTGATTTGACGGAAATCAATCTTTTTGTAAGAAATAGGAGTATAGACTTTAATCGCATCCAGTACTTGCCAGATTGTTTCCTCATTCTTGAAAATACCCGTAAAGTTCACTTCCTTTCCGGTCTTATTTTCGAGGGTAATATCCATATCATACCAGTTTTCCAACCTTTTCATCAATTCGGAGAGAGGAATATTTCTGAAATTAAATTTATTTTGGACCCAGCCCGAAGATTCTTCAGCATTGATTTCGTTCACATAGTAATAATGATCCTTTAGAACCAAAGCCTGACCCGGTTTTAATTCTTGCTCAGCATCATTCATACGTATATTAACTTTTCCGCTTAACAGGGTTACCTCCTTGCGTCCAAATTCATCGTAAGCCATTATGTTGAAAGTGGTACCTAATACCTCGACCTGACATTCATTTGTTTTTACAACAAAAGGGGCCAAAACATTCCTGGCAACCTTAAAAAAAGCTTCCCCTTTTAACTCAACCTCCCTGTGATTAGGTGAAAATGTGTTATATACCAATCTCGTTTTTGCATTCAGCCATACCTCCGTTCCATCAGGCAATTTTACATAGGACTTTTCGCCACGAGGAGTCTCAAAAACGAGTTGTTCTGATTTGGATTTATTATAAGCCAGGTAGGTCATCATACTCCCGGCAAAAAGTCCGGTCAGAAGAATAGCAGCAAAAGAAGATATGCGGACCCAGAGTCTTCGGGAAATCGGTATGGAGGGAGTTGTGGTTCGCTTGTTAATTTGATAATTAAGCCGATTTAGATTACGGTTTCCGGTTTGGTCCAGCTCTGGATTATTTTCCCATTCCCTTTTTGCCTTTTCAAAATATTCCCGGTTCAATTTGTCCTGAAGCCCTTCTGTTAACTGTTCGTACTCGTTATCAACTAATTGACCCCGAAAATACCGCGAAATTATTTCTTTGAATTTTTTATTGTCCATTAGTGGTGTTTAGCCTTTGACTCTATAACTAAAAAGGATTGGTGTTACCCATCATTGGGTTTTAATTTTTTTAGAAATGATGATGGTTTTTGAAATTCCTTATAATTCCGGTTTTTGTTATAGGTTCTTTAACACCAAAATTATCAGAGCCACCGGTAACTGTTCTGCGAAATTCTTTCGGAACGATTGCATTGCGCGGTTGAGGTGTCGTTCCACATTTTTAATATTGATATTCAGTTGCTCAGCAATTTCTTTATTCTTTAAACCATCCATTCTGCTGAGGATAAATACCTCACGGCAACGGTCAGGGAGACCTTGAATCGTTTTTTCGATTTTAATTTTCAACTCTTCTTCAATCAATACATATGGCTCATTTCCGATAAAATCAATACGATATAATTCCTCGTATTTTGATGAAATATGGATCTCCTGAATCCTGTTATTCACCACCTTAAGGTGCTTTATATAGTCGATGCAGCGGTTCCTCACCAGGCGGAAAAGATAGGCCTCCAGATTGACACTTTCGATCGTATTGCGGCATTCCCATACTTTTACAAACACCTCCTGAACAATATCCTGGGAGATGAAATCGTCTCTGACCACATTCTTTGCAAAGTCGTTAAGTCGGGCAAAATAGATGGAAAACAATAACTCAAAGGCTTTTTGATCACCGGTTCTTATCTGATCAAAAAGCTCATCGGCCTTTCGTCTATTATTATTTTCCAGGTTTTGATGCACAATGGATTATTTTTGACGGCATAAAAGTAAAATAAATTAGTTTGATTGTTTGAATTCACCTGGCCTATCTAAGGATTACCTGCAAATATTTCCGAGATCTGTTTGGTAATATAATTGGGAATGTTTACTTTTGCACTCCAATTGTTCGGGTTGGCTCTAAAAGAGGAGATGTAGGTTTCCCGCCAGCCGAACCCAAAATAAAATAAATTGTAAACATGTACGCAATTGTAGAAATCGCCGGACAACAGTTTAAGGTCGAGAAAGAAAGAAAGGTTTATGTTCACCGCCTTCCTCAGGAAGAGGGTACAGATGTAACTTTTGAAAAAGTTTTATTGGTTGACAATGAGGGAATTGTCAGTATTGGTGCCCCGGTTGTTGAGGGTGCAAAAGTTACTGCAAAGGTACTGAAACATCTTAAAGGTGACAAAGTGATCGTTTTCAAGAAAAAGCGCCGTAAAGGTTACAGGAAGAAAAATGGTCACCGTCAATACCTGACACAGATTCAAATTACAGAAGTTTTAGCGTAAATTTTAAAAAAAGAGATCCATGGCACATAAAAAAGGAGCTGGTAGTTCGAAGAACGGCCGCGAATCGGAAAGCAAACGTCTGGGAGTAAAAATTTATGGTGGACAAGCTGCTGTTGCTGGAAATATTCTTATTCGTCAGCGCGGAACATCTCACCACCCGGGAGCAAATGTTGGAATCGGAAGAGATCATACACTTTTTGCATTGATCGATGGTACTGTTGAATTCCAAAAGAGAAGAAATGATAAATCTTACGTTTCTGTTCTGCCATTTAAAACGGTAGAATAAATTCGTATTCAGTATTACTATTCATTATCTCCTGTTTTGTTACCCCGGTAATGAAACAGGAGATTTTTTATTTGTACTTTTGTTTAACCTTTCGAAGAACAACAGAAAACAAAAATTAAAGTAATACATAGAAACAATAGAGACTATAGAAACGACGGAAACTATAGAAACATTAAGATATGCTAAATTTAAAATTCATACAGGAAAATCCTGAATTAGTCATTGAACGACTGGCGGTAAAGCGGTTCGATGCACGTGCGATTGTTGAACAAGTAGTTGCACTTTATAAAAGACGTAATGAAGCACAAAACGAGGCTGAAACTCAAAAGGGGGAGATGAACCGTCTTTCCAAAGAGATTGGGCAACTTTTTAAAGATGGAAAAATTTCGGAGGCCAATCTGGCGAAAGAGAAAACGGTAGAACTGAAGGAGCAGATCAAAAATATTGATGGTGAATTTGATGCCATTGATACTGAGCTTGCCCAGCTTCAGGTATTACTGCCCAATCTTCCTTCTCCGATGGTTCCTGCTGGCAAGGGGGCTGAGGATAATGAAATTGTGGCTTCTGGTGGCGAAATGCCTGTTCTGCCCCTGGGGGCTAAGCCGCATTGGGAGCTGGCATCGCAATATAACCTGATCGATTTTGAATTGGGAGTTAAAATTACTGGAGCTGGTTTCCCTGTTTATAAAGGTTATGGCGCCAGAATTCAGCGGGCTTTAATTAACTTCTTCCTTGATCAGGCGCGGGAACATGGTTATCAGGAGGTCCAGCCACCCTATCTTGTGAATGAAGCATCCGGTTTTGGCACAGGTCAGCTTCCCGACAAAGAGGGGCAGATGTATCACGACAGTACAGATAATCTCTATTTGATACCTACAGCTGAAGTACCGGTAACCAATATTTTTCGCGATGTAATCGTTGAGGCGAAAGATCTTCCGATCAAAACAACGGCCTATTCTGCCTGCTTCCGCCGTGAGGCGGGCTCTTACGGGAAAGATGTCCGTGGACTGAACCGATTACATCAATTCGACAAGGTAGAGATTGTCCAGATTGCCCACCCTGATAAATCGTATGACTCATTGAATGATATGGTGACCTACGTTAAATCACTTGTCGAAAAACTGGGTTTGCCTTACCGGATTCTCAGATTGTGCGGGGGCGACATCAGTTTTACTTCAGCACTTACCTACGATTTTGAAGTATGGTCAGCGGCTCAGGAGCGATGGCTCGAAGTTTCATCAGTCTCCAATTTTGAATCATTCCAGGCCACCCGATTGAAATTGAGGTATCGTGAGGAGGGACGTTCAAAACCTCAGATTGCACATACGCTAAACGGTAGTGCCCTCGCCCTTCCAAGGATCGTAGCTGCCATTCTTGAAAATTATCAAACTGCCGATGGAATTCGTGTACCAGAAGTTCTTGTACCTTATATGGGCGGTTGCGAATTAATCAGTTAGTAGAAAAGAGTAATTCTCTTTCAGTATTGGTGTTAAATATTGATGTATTCTTAATTTATTATTTTTTTAACATTGGGTAAATAGTAGTTATCTATCATATATACAGAACTATAATTATTGCCATGTCTTGAATTTCCTGTTTTATTTTTCCATTATTGGAAATGACAGGATAATTCTTGTAAATGGTGATTACATTTGCCCCTGTTTTCCCAAAAAAAAAGTGCATTAATAACAGGTTAGTCTTTATGAATAAACAACATAGCGGCATTGCTAAAGTTTCCTTTGCAGGTTTAATTATCACTTTAGGTATTGTCTTTGGTGATCTTGGTACAAGTCCACTCTACACCATAAAAGCAATTATCAATGCCTCCACTGTTTTTAACAAGGATTTAATTTTCGGTGCTCTGTCATGTGTGTTCTGGACATTGACCCTTCAAACCACTATTAAGTATGTAATCATTACCCTCAGGGCAGATAACCACGGTGAGGGTGGAATATTTGCCCTCTTCGCGCTGATACGGAAAAAAAACAATTGGGTTGCCATTTTTACCATGATAGGTGGCAGTGCCCTGTTGGCCGATGGGGTGATTACACCTGCAATTACGGTTACTTCCGCTGTGGAAGGTATGAGATTAGTTCATGAAAATATCCCGGTTGTTCCCCTGGTTATCTCCATTTTATCTGTACTTTTCTTTTTTCAGCAGTTTGGCACCGGGTTTATGGGAAAAGCCTTTGGTCCGGTGATGTTAATCTGGTTTTCTATGTTGGCCATATTGGGCCTTAATTACCTGGTTAAGGATCCTGGTGTTTTAGTGGCAATAAATCCGTACTATGCCATAAATTTTATCACTAAATTCCCCAATGCAGTGGTTCTTCTCGGAGGTGTGTTTCTGGCAACGACGGGAGCCGAGGCTTTGTATTCTGATCTTGGCCATTGCGGTATTAAGAATATCCGTATATCCTGGATGTTTGTAAAAACAGCACTACTGATCAATTATTTTGGTCAGGGTGCCTATCTGATCAACCATCTTGAGACCATGACCATTGCTAATCCTTTTTATGCCATTATGCCTGTGTGGTTTATCATTCCGGGTGCAATTATCGCCACTGCAGCTTCGATCATCGCCAGTCAGGCTTTAATCAGTGGTTCCTATACCATTATCAGTGAGGCTGTATCACTTAACATCTGGCCCAAAGTGAGAATTTCGTATCCAACTGATATTAAGGGGCAGGTATATATTCCCTTTGTGAACTGGTTTCTTTGGGTTGCCTGTACTTTTGTAGTAATTTACTTTGGTGAATCGTCCAGGATGGAGGCAGCTTATGGATTGTCAATTACCATTACCATGATTATGACGACCCTGCTTTTATCGTACCATCTGAGACGACGTAAGGTTAATCTTTTCTATATCATCTTATTGCTTACCGTCTTTCTATCAATAGAAGGAACATTTTTATATGCAAACCTTCATAAGTTTACTAATGGAGGTTGGTTGACCATCGCTTTGGCTTTAGCCTTCTTCATTGTTATGTATGGCTGGTATTTTGGCCGCAAAATCAAAAACCAGTACATCAGTTTTGTCAATATCAATAAAGATCCTGAAATCTTCAAAGCACTTAGTGGCGATACATCAGTTCCGAAGATTGCAACTAATCTGGTTTACATCACCAAAGCAAACCGCCGCGATCAGATCGAAGCTAAAATCATGTATTCGATTTTTAACAAACATCCCAAACGGGCAAGTACTTACTGGTTTCTTCATGTTGATAATCTTGAAACTCCAAATACTTTTGAGTATGTCGTTCATCATATCATCCCGGGCGTTTTAATTAAAGTTGATTTCAGACTTGGTTTTAAAATAGAGAGAAAAATAAACCTCTACTTCAGAGAGGTGATTGAAGACCTGGTTAAAAGCGGCGAAATCAGCATGGTTAGTCAGTATGAATCACTCAAGGTACATGCAATACCTGCTGATTTTCTTTATGTTAATCTTGATAGAATATTGATCAGCGATTATAAATTACCTCCGCTCAAAATCTTTATCATGGGACTTCATAATTTTGTCCGAAGAATGAGTATCAACGATGTGAAGGCATTGGGGTTAGATTCTGCCAATGTAATTGAGGAGAAAGTTCCAATTGTTATTGGTCAGCAGATTAAAAAGAGAATTGAAAGGGTCAATAAGGATCTGGTTGTTTAGTTGATTGTAAAATTAGGAAGGGCTCATTATTATCCACCAATATAATTAGTATATTGCATTTTGAATATCCCGGCTGAAACTGAGAATGAACTTTATCGTTCATTTTTTGTTTAGCAGTGATTCAAGAGCATGTTGTTAATTAATTTGAGCAAAATGAACCCAACTAACCTTTATGATCATATTTCATTTAATATCAGTAAGTTAGTTGTTGGTTCGCACAGTTCCTCCTTTTCAATTGCGATAAGTTTTCTGGATCAACAAATGCAGGATGCTTTTTTCAGCATCTATGGATTTGTCAGGTTTGCCGATGAGATTGTTGACTCCTTTAACCTGGATGACAAAGAAGTTCTACTGAAGAAATTTGAAAGTGATTACTATGAAGCTTTTAGAACCGGTATAAGCTTAAATCCTGTACGGTATTCATTTCAGAAAATTGTAAAGTGTTATCAGATACCAGATGATCTTTTACAAGCATCGATAATGAAATTAGATTCTGCATTTCAGAAGGTGAATTTTTTTCGCGACCTCAAGAATGATGCAGAATGCCTTGATCGACAGTATTTCCCTGAAATGACAAACCAGGCATTAGACGATATGGTCAAAAATGTGATCATGGGTGATATTGAAAAAGACTTCTCTTCTGCCCGGACTGGAATACTAAATTTACCTAAAGATGCCGGGATGGGCGTTCTTATCGCATTTTACTATTACAAGCGATCATTGAGAAAAATCAGGAATACTCCGGCAACAAAATTATCAAATGCACTACTCCGGATCTCTGGTAGCCGAAAAATGGCCTTACTTGTTAAAGCCCAAGTTGTAAATAAGCTAATTATGATTTAAATTAAAGTCTATGACATTAAATTCTATAACCGACAAGAGTCATGTAATTCTTGTTGATGAAATTGATAACCAGATAGGGGTGATGGAGAAGATTGAAGCTCACCAAAAAGCGCTTCTTCACAGGGCTGTCTCTGTTTTTATTTTTAATTCAGGGGGTGAATGGATTTTGCAGCGAAGGGCGTTGGGTAAATATCACTCAAACGGATTATGGACAAATACTTGTTGCAGTCATCCTTATCCCGGAGAAAGTTCCCTTGAGGCAGCCAAAAGAAGATTGATGGAGGAGATGGGTATGAAGTGCGATTTGAAAGAAATATTCACGTTCACTTATAAGGCATCCCTGGATAATGAATTGACTGAATATGAATTGGATCATGTTTTTATAGGGATTTCTGATGATCTGCCTCAAATAAACGAAGAGGAGGTATGGGAATGGAAAGCTGTTTCGAAGAGCAATTTATACATGGATCTGAACATAAATTCACACATGTACACGGTTTGGTTCAGAAAGTTATATGAATCAGTTGGCAATTACTTTTCCGGCAATACTGAAAATAATTAAATATGTCATTTCTCTCTTATTAATTCTGATATCGAACCCTGAATGTCCACCTATTTTAATATTGAAAATATTGGCAATATAGGTCAACATCCTTGACAGTTATGACCGGAAACTCCAGTTTTACCTGAAATTGAAAACCTGTAGTCCTCTCATTGGTCATCTTTGGCTCATCCCATGTAATTGGGGATATTGAATTCACGAGTAAGGGCATCCGGGGTGTAATCCACAGTATCACTCCAACATACTAATAAGTCTATAACCAATAGTGGCTGTTTTTTTATAATCATCCCCTATGCCAGTTTGTTTTTACAGGATACCCTCCTCTTATTTCCCAACAAAGCGTAAAGTGATCGTCAGACCAGTATTTTAACCTTCATAACAGAAGTGGACTGGGGCTATCACACAAAATGATGCAGATTGGTGATTTCGGCCCCACCAATTTTGAAGAGGTGTTTAAGAATGTCTTTTCTGTAGGTACATCCACATTTCCTGGTACAGGATTACCAATAACGATGATCATTTCAAAACTGGTAGCGACAAGGGTTGAGAAGCTGATAATGAGTTGATTTAATTGTTTGACAATCTTTCTTATAACACCTCAGTTCGTCTCTTTTACCTTTTTTATAACCTTTTATGTTATTTGTGGCTCTCTTTCTGCCACATCGTTACGAAGGTATTAATTATCAATAATAATAGAGAGTTAACAACATTGCAGTGATGGGATATGTTTTAACAACCCCCTCCGGCTGAAGTCGCTTTTCGTACCGGAATCACCGTCTCACCCTTCTTCTTTGCTATTGTGGTAACTGGAAAATTCATTTGTTCACCCTTCCCATGAATTGCAGCTGTATCAATGATCGAAACTTCAGTTGAAGCGAGAGAGGTTGGATTAAATATATTGGTCGAACTGATTCCCCCTTTTAGAAGTTTCAGGTTTTTGTATCCTATCTGTCGCAGCAAAAATAGGGGAGCTGTAACCTGTAATTCATCGTTTCCATACAATACTGCGTCTTTACCCTTTTCCAAAAGGTGGTCAAAGAGTTCAAGCGAGGCTTTGTCAAGAAGCTGACGAACCGGGATATTCATGGCATTTGCCGGGTGTCCTTTTGAATATAGTTCTGCTGAGCGGATATCGATCAGCTGTTTTTTCATCATATCTTTTGAATCAACTTCAGTTGACAAGTCCTTCATAAGGGTGATGGTCTCTTTAGCATTGAGCAGATAATGAGGAGATCTTGGTCTTAAAATAAAAGCCAAACCAACAAGAATAACAGCTAACCCGAGCAACCCCAGCCAGGGCGAATTGGTTTTGATGAATCGGTTCATTTTATTACTGTTTTTTAAAGTTTTCTTTTGAATAACTTTCTACAAATCAACAATGTGTAATTATCATAATTTATTGTTGTGAATGGATCATCCTTAATCTCACCTACTTTTATTGTTTAACATCCACCTCCGGTAGTTGCTTTGGGCGCTTTACGAATGACCTGAACTTTTTCCCTAACCGGTGCAGCTGCGGGGTTATTGCCCGTTTCGCCTGCTCCAATTAAGAACTGCCTGGCCGCCTTTCTGAACGAGATCAGGTCAAGATCTGCCGTGGAAGGGGTTCCTGAAATGGGTTGTTCTTTAACAATAGTATTAAACCACTCGTTCATCCCCCCTTTCATAATATAGATCCGGTTCATCTTATAACGTGTGCACAGGAGCCATCCCTTCTCTGAGGTAATGTCGGCATTTCCATACAATACTTTATCCTTACCCGGCTGATTAAAAAGTTCCATATTTGTTTGGGTAAGCAGTGAGTCAGGAATTATATTAAGTGAGCCCGGCAATGAAAAGGTTTTATATTGATCAGCGGGCCGCAGGTCGATAAGCAAAAGGGTAGGATCGTTTTCAATGATCCGGTGAGTAACCTGGTCGACCGACAGATAGCGTGATTTTTCAACTATCGCCGACAGAAGGACCCTGGGGTCAATCTCCTTCATCTCGTTTTTCTTTGGCAGGATAACCAGACCTAAGGCCAATACAATGAGTAGAATAGCAAGTATTGTATATTTTCTTTCCATGATTTGGTTGGATTAATATTCGACTTTCTGCACCTTCTTCTGAACCCATCCGGCACCAAAAAACATCCCGATAGCTGCCAAAACCAGGATGAACGTAAACAGTTCGGGTGAAATTCCAAAGACTGTATTGACCATTTTAGCCCCCTGGGAACCGCTATAGTACATATTTTCAAAAATGGGGAATGATTCGGAAAATAGAAATACGCCGATAAACATTCCGCCGAAGAATACAAGTCCGTCAATTCTGCCGACTGCTGTCGCGCATAGGCTTGTACCTGGGCAGAAGCCACCCATGGCAAAACCAACACCCATAATGATACCGCCAACAATTGCAGAAGTCAGAAAGGTAGGCTGAATATAGAGTGATGAAAAGTCAACAAGTCCCAGGTAACTGAAGTAGAGTAAACCCAACGAAGCTACAATTGCAGCAGTAAAGAAAACTTTTACCACTACAAAGTCATATCCGAAAAAGGTGCCGATGATCTTGCGTGAGGATGAAAAGCCTGAAGATTCGAGGGCAAATCCAAAACCCATACCCAGGATTACGGCAAACAGATTGTCCCATGCGGGGGAAACAATGCCTGATGAGATAATTGATCCGATCATAATTTTTGACTTATAATGGTTAAATCCAGTTTTTACGAAAAATCCATGCTGCAGCAAAGGCAGTACCGAAGATTGCAATCATTGTAATATAACCGCCAAAGGAGAGAACCGCCATTCCGCTTAAGGCAGCACCGCTTGTACACCCCCTGGCAAGTTGCGACCCAAATCCAAATATGAGCCCACCCAATAAAGCAAAAATGAGTCTTCTTCGGGAAGTGATTTTGGGAGAGTGCTCCACCTTCAATTTCAGGCGGTTAAATATAATTCCCGAGAGAAATGCCCCTGCCAGTACACCAAGCACTTCATAAACAAGCCAGTTGCTCATCGGCTGTTTATCACCACCGGCAAACTGAGAATAGTAGGCAGATTTAGCAACATGC
Organism: Prolixibacteraceae bacterium; assembly: GCA_963675995.2. Classification (GTDB taxonomy): domain Bacteria; phylum Bacteroidota; class Bacteroidia; order Bacteroidales; family Prolixibacteraceae; genus JAAFHB01. Next base: position 922,629 of record CAXXIY010000002.1, read on the forward strand.
GCAGGGGCAATTACATTTACAGTTGCCGCGACGCTGTTTTTTACTGCTCCGCTGGCGCCAAGTCCACGACCCGAAATGTAAAATGCAAGGAAAAGAAATGTGCCCAGAATTACTCCACCCAAATAGGGATTGAGGTAGTACGATCCGTCATTTTTAATTTTTTTCATCTTCTGCTATTAGTTAACTTTCTATTAATCAAAATTATATAGTTTTAATTAATTCCTCATTTTGACCTCCCCTAACCCCTCCGAGGGAGAGGAAGACTTTCTGAGAATGCAAATCTGAATTCTCCCCTTTGGGGAGATTTAGAGGGGTCAGCATCTGAAATCTGATGACTAAATTCATTATTTTTATTTTTCAATTTAATAGAGAAACCTGGTAATTTGTCCTGCTTCTACCATGATAAACCTGAAAATAAGACCGCCAGCCAGTACGAGCATTGCCGGAATATAGATTGGAACCTTATATCCTTTGAGCTCAAAAATTTCAAGAACCAAAGGGAAGATCAGCCCAAGCAAAACCACAAATGTAAAGAACGGGGCGGTGAATTTTCCGCCCAGAAACAGGTTTGCCGCATTGATCTGCACCTCAGAACCGGCAAGGAAGCCCATAAGCAGATGAACAATAAAAAACAGTTCAATGATAATTAGCAGAATATCTATCCTTCCCATGATCTTCCGCTCTTTATGGTCTTTGCTCCACATGATGATTACTGCTGCAGCTGTCGACATCCCCGAAACCAGGAAGAGTGGACCCAGAATGGAGGTGTTCCATAAGGGCCGTGCATTAAATGCCGAAAGCAGGATGCCGGTATATATCCCAAGGATTACGGCATAAATGGCCATAGGCCAGGCGATCCAAAGCCTGTACCTGATCAGCCACGCTTCAAAGGTTTTCAGAAAATCGAATTTCCAATCCCACTTTGGGAAGACTTCCCTGACATAGCTGGCTGACCATAAAATTGAAATGGGTGTAATAATCATTAAAACCCAGGCGCCCCATCCCATTGGAGACTCAAGGCGAATGGTGGTATACAATTGCCAGAAAAAAAGCTTGTGTTTCAGGTCCAGAAAGAGCATAAATAACCCAACGATTAGCAGAAAGGGGACGATCAGGGGGGCTTTTTTGACTGTTGCAGCCATTTTATGTTCTTTCCCCAGAATAGTAAAAACCCCTGCAAAAAAGAGGATTCCGGCCGCAACACCACCCAGAAAGAGGTAGATGGGTATCTGCCAGTGCCAGATGTTCAGGTAGGGGTCGATATTGGGAATATTACGTCCGCTTACGAATAATTCTTCTCTCATAACATTTTATTTTAGCGGGTTTAAACGAGGTAAAATATCTGTGGTTTGGTACCTGCTTCAGGAGCCAGCGACTTGAATTTCCTGTTTTTCAGAACATTTACGATTTTAGAGTTCTGATCGTCGAGATCTCCAAAATACATACAACTCGTAGGGCACACACTAACGCAAGCGGGATTATTCCCTTCACGTACCCGGTGTATGCAAAACGTGCATTTGTCAACGTAGCCATCCGGATGTGAATAACGCGCATCATAGGGGCAGGCTTGTATGCAGGCTCCACAGCCAATACATTTATCGTGTTCTACAAGCACGATTCCTCCGTCTTCAAAATGACTTGCACCGGTAGGGCAGCACCTTACACAAGGTGAATTATCACAATGATTGCAACGTTCCGAACGAAGTTCAATGCTGACGTTCGGATAGGTTCCGTCGACCACTTCAACTACCCAGTCGCGGCAAAATCCTACGGGCACATTGTTTTCAGTCTGACAAGCCACTACACAGTCGCTGCAACCAACACATTTCCGCGTATCAATAGCCATTCCATACCTCATAATTTCGCCTCCTTTTTTGAGTTCTCTTTAATGAATGTGACAAAGTTCCCCCGCATTCCGGTTCCACCCATCACAGGATCAATCTTTACATCGGATATTAATTCAGTATCATTCACCCCGCGACCGAATGCATAGGTCAATGGCTTGTGATGGTGTCCGAATCCATGAACAATATAAACCGAATCCCACCGGATGCGCTCTGTGATCCGTACCTTAACAGCGAAATTCGAAATTACCCCTGCCTGATTCTTCAGCCAGACATACTGATCTTTTTTCAGTCCCCAGAGTTCAGCAACCTGCGGATTTACCCAGACGGAGTTTTCCGGCATCAATGCGACAAGATTACGGTTATTTGCGGTACGGCTAAACGTGTGCATCGGCGCCCGTCCATAGATCAGCCGGTAAAATCCCTCTTCAGGCTGAGGATGGAGGGTCAGTTTGGGCATCGGATCAAATCCCGCCGCCTCAAGCTCATGTGAATAAAGCTGAATTTTCCCGCTTTCGGTTTTGAATTTGTAATCCGATTCGGGCTGAATATAAACAGGAGACTTCCGTTCAAACTTTTTTATACCGATCTGCTCCATTTCAGAGAGCGACGATCCTGCCTGTTTAAGTTGCCAGTCAAGTACCTCTTTGAAATCCTTATAATTATAATATGCGCCAAGTCCAAGTCTTTCACCGATCTGTTTCGAAATCCACCAGGCCGGCTTTGTTTCATACATCGGCTCAACGGCCGGCATCCGAAGTGCAAGGGTTGGCTCGCGGTGGGCTGTGGCACGCAAATCATCATGCCGTTCAAGGTAGGTACATTCGGGTAACACAACATCCGCGTAGCCGGTGATCTCCATTGGCATCGTGTCTACGACAACCAATAAATCAAGCGATTGCATCGCTTTCATCAGTTGCTCTTTCAGTGGGATTGATACGATCAGGTTGGTCCCTGAAACAATCCACCCTTTGATGACATGCTGTTTCCCCTCTTCGGGGATTGATGCTTCTATAATTGTGTTTGTAACTGCCTCTTTTGCAAAAGGATATCTCCCGTTAAGGGTGTCCTGCCACGACCAGGCCGGTTTTGGATATGGAGGATGGGGAAAATCGGGAATTTTAATCCCCTCCTTAAAGAATATTCCACCCCTGTTCCCCCAGGTGCCTAGCAGGGCGTTTAAGATAGCGATTGCGCGTGAACGTTGAACGTCATCACCGTACCAGGTCGTATGCCGTCCGGGATGAATGATTGCTGATGGCGCGGCATTGGCCATCTCCCGGGCAGTCTGACGTACAAGCTCAGGTTTTAGGGTCGTGATTCCATAGGCCCATTCCGGGGTGTAATTTTTTACATGCTCTCTGAGTTCATTGAATCCTTCGGCATATTTGGCCACATATTCCTTATTATAAAGCTCGTCATAAATAAGAATATGTATCCAGGCCAGTAAAAGGGCAAGGTCTGTTGAGGGTTTGATGGGTAACCAGTATTTCGACTTGCTGGCTGCAGTCGACAGGCGCGGATCAACAGTGATAATCACCGCTCCCCGGTCAATTGCCTCCGACATCTCCTGAACCTGCCCGTTATGCATGTTCTCGCCGATATGTGAACCGATAAGTACCAGGCATCTTGTATCCCGGATGTCAGTAACTTCAGGACTACTCACAGACTCACCGAATGTGAGTTCAAAACCAGTATCGCGCGGCCCCCGACACTGGGCAAATGAGGGGGCTGCAATATTATTTGAACCAAAGGCATTGAGCAAATGGGTAAAATATTTTCCGGAACTGCCATGATTGAACAAGGCAATGCTTTCGGGTCCATCCTTTGCAGCTATCGCTTTCATTTTGTTGGCGATAAAGTCCAACGCCTCATCCCAGGTTGCTTTCCGATAAGTTTGCTCTCCGTTGTTTGTTACTCGGATTAAAGGTGTTTTGAGCCGATCGGGATCAGAAAACATCCCAACACCACCTGTGCCGCGGGGACAAAGCCGACCTTTACACTGCGGGTCATCTGCGTTTCCAATGATTTTTTGAATCTGACCATTTTCAGTCACATAGGACCAACCGGCACATTTCCAGAAACAAACTTCACAATAGGTGGGCACCCTCCTGACTCCCCTGAAACTCTTCGAATCGGACTTTGGAGCCGAGGCTCCAATAACCCATTTAACACTACCCCCGGCTAAGGCGGTGGCTCCTAATCCTATTGAAGCAATTTTAATAAAATCCCTCCTGGTACGCATTATGTTGATATTTAGGGTTTTCGCAATGAACTAAGATCGCAGTAATTGCTCACGCTTTTTAATTAAGTCAAAAGTATCTGATTGGTTTTTGATTTACAAATTAACAATGTCTATTCCTTATTTTTTAAAAGTCTGAATATCAAGATTGTAGATTATATGCTTTAACTATTTTCAAACTTGATAAATGCTCAATTCATTGAATTATAAATAATTGGCTATTTTTATTAATATTTGATATCAGTTGTTGAATGTGGATTAAGTATCTAAAAATCAATTAGATGTATATTTGTTAATATTCTCACATCGTTTTATGATATGGATCATAAAAAAAACTGATGTAAAGCATGTTTTGATAATTTAGGTGATCCGTGATCCATAATAAATTGTCGTAGCTTTGGGTGCCCCAAGGTCGTGACATATGGAAAAACAAAAACGGATATCACGGAAAACATTTATTCGAGGGACAACAGGTCTGATTACAGGATTTACGCTCTGGATAGGGTACCGGCTCACCAATTTTCAATCGGAGCAGGAAAACCGGATTGAATTTGTGCATGAGGAGAATATCCCAATGGGAATCAGTTATTTTGGAAAGTATTATCTCTTTCGTACCGAAAATTCGGTGCGTGCATTTTCAACAATCTGTACTCATGCCGGTTGCCGCATAGGGAAGGGGAGTGGTGACACCCTTCAGTGTAGTTGTCATGGATCACAATTTGACGGGAAAAATGGGAAACCATTGAAGGGACCGGCATATCAACCGCTGCAGGAACTTGAATGCAGGTTTAAACCCAATTCGGGTCAGTGGATTGTGAAATTTCATTCTGGTAATGTCTGATATGGCTCCAGATAAGTAAAAGTTTAAAGTTTACAATGATAAAATAAAAAATTATTTAATCGCAACCATGGCACCAGGACCTTAAGTTTCACAAAGTAACTGGAGTGTTGAATCCAGGTCTTTGTGTACCATTTGAGCCTTGGTACCATTTTTTATATTCTCCATTTTCATTAGTTAAGAAGTTTATTTTGAGGCTGTAGAGGGTTAGAAATCTGAGGATATTTTGTCTGTTATATCTTTCCATGAGATGGTTCTACGTAAATTTAAAAAGCGGATACAATTTGATACTGCCGGATGGATTGCAGTATCCGGTTTATTGATTTGCGTTATAAGTGGCATTTTATTGGCCGTTCCATACGATATATCCCACCCGCACAATGCTGTTTCAGAGCTTCTTCTCTTCAATCCTGCAGGAACGTTAGTCCGGAATTTCCATTATTGGAGTGCACAGCTCTTTTTTATCTTCACAATTCTTCATATTTATGATCATCTCCGAAAGTCAACCGAGATCAACATTAAAAGCCGGAGAACATGGTTGATTTTAGGTGTAGTGATCGCCACTTTGGGGTATGAAATGATCTCCGGATTTATCCTCAAGGGTGACGCTGGCGGGATTCAGGCTCGCCGGATTTTCGGCACATTACTGAAATCGATTCCCATTGCCGGAAAAATGTTGAGTTCTGTGTTAACCGGAACGGAGGAGAACTGGCAAGTGGTTTATATTCAGCACGTGGCTGCAGGGACAATTTTTTTATTTATTGGTGTTTATGAGCATGTCAGAACCTTATGGCCCAAACAAAAGACAGCTGTCCTGGTTTTTACACTTCTCCTCCTTTTGAGTCTGCTATTCCGGACGCCGCTTGGTCAGGTTGAGAGTAGTCAGGTCAAGGGTCCCTGGTTTTTTGTCGGGATACAGGAATTGCTTTATCTTATGAGTAAACCTGTTTATGTAATTCTACTTTTCGGGGTACTGATTTTGTTATTTTATTTTCTTCCGGTGATGTCAGAAAAAAAGCGGGTAATCGTAAAATGGATTTTGCTGGCTGCAACCACATCTTACCTGCTGATTACAATTTTCGCCATTTTATTCCGTGGCGAAAACTGGCAAGGTGAAGGAGGGAAGGGGTTTGCAAAGTCAGAGGAGCGCCTTCTGATTTTTGATCCTGTAAATTTACTCAGCAGATCCAAACCGCTCATTTTTCCTGAAAATCAAAAGAAAGAGGGTTGTCTGGTTTGCCACAGTGCCATGACCGGTTTGTCAGAATCACATAAACCTGCAATCATCGGGTGTTTTGCCTGTCACAAGGGGGATCCTTTCTCATCGGATAAATCTGTCGCACATCGCAATATGATAAAGATTCCGGGAAATTTTTCGAATGTAATGCAATCCTGTGGAACTCAAAATTGCCACCCCGGGATCGCAGGCAGGATGTTCAACTCCCTGATGACAACCCAAAGTGGAATCATTGCCATGGATAAGTTTGTGTTCAAGGAATCAAAATCCCTGAATGATACCTTTCACGTCCAAAATTTGGGACATTCAGCTGCTGATATCCACCTTCGTAACCTATGTGCAGGCTGCCACCTTGGAAAAGAGAAGATTACCTTGGGAAATGCGGCCTGGCTTGAACGGGGAGGAGGCTGCAACGCATGTCATCTTTATTATAACGATCAGGCGCTGAAGAGCATGAAAAGGGTGAAGTCTCCATTTTCGGATTCAAAAGATGAGGTACATCCGGCTATTGATATCCAGGTTTCCAATGACCGGTGCAAGAGTTGTCATAGCCGGTCAGGTCGTATTTCACTGAGTTATGAAGGGTGGAATGAAACGACACTTAGAAGTACGGAGATCACCGATTCAATTCATCAAAAAGTTTTGCCCGATGAAAGGGTTGTGGAATATGTTCAGGCAGATATTCACCATCTGAAAGGGTTAGCCTGTATCGATTGTCATGGTTCCAATGAAGTTATGGGAGATGGAAAGCACCAGGAGCATAAGGAAGATGGTGTAAATGTACAGTGTATCGATTGTCATCCATCCGGAAAACCCAAATCAGCGGAAGGTGACAAACTACCCGACCGCGAATCGCAGATGATCGGATGGTTACGCAAATACAATATAAAAAGTCGGGTAGTTATAACTGAAAAAGGTGGTGTTCCGCTTATAAATACTCACGTTGATTCCCTTGGCAATATTTTACTCACGGATAAGCTGACCGGTAAGAATCATGTTTCGAATCCCCTTTTACCCTCCTGTACCAGGGGCAAAGGTCACGACCGGCTGAGTTGTGAATCGTGCCATACCTCATGGGTACCTCAGTGTATCGGATGCCATAATGTCTACGAGAAAGATACAAAAGGATTTGATTTATTAGCAAATGTTAAGACGCGCGGAACCTGGGTTGAATATGCCGCGAAAAACTTTGCCCGTCCTCCGGTGCTGGGGATCAGCGAAAAGGCTGGAGGTAAAGTGGTGACTGCAATGCCCGGAATGGTAATGACCATTGACAGGGAGTCCTTCGAAAAGGGGAAGGGCACTTCCTTCCACCGGTTATTTGCCCCTGCCTCAGGACACACTACTGTTCGCGAAGCACGTTCTTGCAAATCATGTCATAACAATTCGTTAGCCATCGGATTTGGGGAGGGCGAATTGAATTACCGGGTTTCGGGGGCATCCGGTACCTGGGAATTTAAGCCCCGGTTTGTACTTAATGTAAATGACTTACTTCCAGAGGATGCCTGGACCGGATTTTTGAAGGAGGCAAAGCGTCCGAATTCAACCCGGAGCTGGTTAAGGCCATTTACTGTTAAGGAACAAAAGCGCATTCTGGAAGTTGGGAGTTGCCTCACCTGTCATGACGAAAGATCAAGGGTTATGGATCTGGCGCTGGAAGATTTTGAGCAAACTTTGAACAAAAGAAGGCAGGTATGTATTTTGCCAAAATGGTAAATTCGGGATTTAATATGCGGTATTTCTTAGCGGATATTTGCAGTTGAATTTTCCACTTTTGATACATCCTCTCAAAAATATCCACGGTTTTAGAATGACAATGTCCACAAGTTGCAGCCCACTGAATGAGAAGTACCAAATTCGCAAATAAGGTGCGGATTTTCTTTTAATAAAATGTTAATAAGGGACTAAACCAATTATTACCGCCAAAGAATCCCGAAACCTTTCAAATCTCATAAAAATAAATGACATAAAACACCTATTTTTGTGTCTATCTAAATAATAAAAACCGTTATGAATCAGTCCGATGAAATAAATGGTGGGATTAGTCGCTGCTCAGCTTTTGATTTTGAACAAAGCTGGTACGATATTTTAACCGATGAGGAGAAAATACTGATCGATACCCATTCGGTAAGCATCGATTTTAAGAAAGGGGAGACTGTCTGTAAACGGGGTGCCTTTGCTTCCCATATCTTTTTTCTGGAGGAGGGGCTTGTGAAGGTTTATCTTGAAGAGAAGACGAAGAATTTGATTGTCACCCTCTCCAAGAAAAATAATTTACTGGGATTATCGGCCATTTTTGATGGAAACGATAAGCTGCTCTACTCGATTGCCACCTATACGGATTCAAGGATAAGAATGATTGATATTCTGATATTTAAACAATTATTGAAACAGAATTCAATATTCTCATATCACATAATCAGTCTGTTGAATGAGAGTACATCCCAAATTTACGGTCGGTTTTTCTCCTTGACCCAGAAGCAATTACACGGTCGGTTAGCTGACATTCTCCTTTGTCTTTCACGCCGAATCTTCCTAAGTGACGCATTTGATCTTCCGCTATCGCGGGCCGATCTGGGTGATCTGACGGGTATGTCAACCGAAAGCGTAATCAGGATTATGAAGGAGTTCAAGGATGACGGACTCATAGATATGCACAACAAACAGATTCACCTGTTGGATGTTGGGCGGCTGGAGCGAATCAGCGAATTTGGATAATGGGACATTTAAATATTTTGTTTTATCATTCCGATAATAATAACCCAAAATCGGAAGGAGTATTTATATTGAGGAACAGATTGGGTGAATTGCACGGGATTTGTGAATCAACCGAAATGAACTGATGCGATGCCGTTCGGATGCACTCTTTAAGGCTGTAGTTTCCCTTACTGATGTACCCCTTTAAAATACCCAGGGATGATTTTTTATAGATGCCGCACAATGGTTCAATTTGTCCGTTTTCATGGATAGGTACAGTGATATCATAAGCTGCTGATTTAGAAAGGAGAAAGCCGATCATTGAGGTACTCATCAAAGGAATATCACAGGACAGAATGATATTAAGCTCTGTTTCAGATCGTTTGAGGCAAGAATAGATTCCGATAATTGCAGCCTGTTCGGGCAGTTCGTCGGGCCATGTTTCACAACCTGTGAAATCGTAAGCGGGATTGCTGGAACTGATGATGACCTTGTCGCATATTGGTCTCAGCGCATCGATTGAATATTCCACCAATGATTTTCCGTTGAGTTTCATCAACGACTTGTCTTCCCCCATTCTGCTGCTGCGTCCGCCGGCTAGAACTATTCCGGTTACTTTACGAGTGTTCATATCGATTTTTTTATTTAGAATTGAAAGTCAATCTCATCAGGATATTTCGTTTTTTTGTCATGTATTCAAGATTTTAACCTTCGTTAGTGAACCTTCCGAATCAACCTCAATAATGGTAATTTTCATTAGAATTCAGAATTACAAATTTTAAGTTTTAGGTAAATGTAACTGTTTCTCTTTTCCAAATTGAAGAAAATATTCCTTCGGGAGGTAATCACATTTCCGTCTATTCCCTTCGGATAAAATATCAATTGTAATCGCAAGTGGAGATATAATCCCAGGGAAGATTTAGACAAAGGAATTAAAAATTAATCATTTATCTTTGTTTAAATTATTGATTTTTTTGGAATGGATGGTAATTTTAACTATCGGCAGGCGCTTGCAAAAGCGATGGCCATGTGCAGTCAGTCGGAACGATGCCGATTCGATGTGGTAGCAAAGCTCAGATTGTGGGAACTTTCTGAAGAGGAGGTCTCCAGGGCCATCAATTACCTCATCAAAGAACGATTTTTAAACGAGGAGCGTTATGTGGATTTCTACATTAATGATAAACTGAGATTTAATAAATGGGGGAAGGTTAAGCTTACCTACATGCTGAGGCAGAAACAAATTCCGGAAGCTCTGATCAGCTCAGCGCTGAGCCGGATTGATGAAGCGTTTTATAGAAAAGTACTTTCTGATCTGCTTCAATCAAAGATTAAATCAGTTAAAGGGGCCTCGGATTATGAAAGAAAAGGGAAACTGGCTGTTTTTGCGCAAGGTCACGGTTTTGAAACAGAACTTGCCTTTCATATTGCTAATCAATTGATTGTAGATGAGGCAATGGGAAATGAAGCGTGAAGAAGTAAAATGCGAAAAGGAGCGTGCTGGATGCAAATTGTAAAATAGGACCTTTTTCCGCCGGTAAAATGACATGCGCTGATTGCTAATTGCAGGTTGAAGTCATGAAATTTATTATTACCCATACCAAACGTTCCTGATACGATTTATGCTTAATTCTTCGATATTACCCATTTACCTGATTACCTAAGGGTTTGATTCTCTTCTGCCGCATCGTAAAATAACCTATGGTCCCAATTCCCGAATAGTCTTTATTTCAAATTAGCTCCTTACCGCTTTATTCCTACCTTTGCACCTTAATTTAAAAACAAACAAAAATGATTCTAAAGGAACAGCTTAAAGAGCTTGTTGAGCGCCGGGATGCGCTGAGGAGGTTTCTTTGACATCGATAATAAATTAGTCAGACTCGAAGAGGAAGAGCTTCGAACCCAGGATCCCAGCTTTTGGGATAATCCCAAAGATGCAGAGAAGCAGATGATGGTGATCCGTTCCATTAAGCATTGGACTGATGGATTTAAATCTGTTGATCAGGCCGTTGAGGATCTGCAGATCATGTTTGAGTACAGTGAGGCCGGCGAAATTACCGAAGATGAACTTGAGGAGAATTTTCTGGAAGTCAGGGGAGTGATAGAGGATCTGGAGACTAAAAATATGCTTCGCCGCGAAGAGGACAGGCTTGGAGCTGTTTTAAAGATCAATGCTGGCGCAGGGGGTACAGAATCAAATGATTGGGCAGATATGCTGATGCGTATGTATCTAAGATGGGCCGAAAAACATAAGTATAAAGTTCGTGAAGCGAGTTTTGTCCCCGGTGAGGATGTTGGTGTAAAAAGTGTTACGCTTGAAATTGAGGGTGACTTTGCCTATGGCTATCTCAAGAGCGAAAATGGGGTTCACCGTTTGGTTCGTATCTCACCTTTTAACGCACAGGGGAAAAGGCAGACCTCATTTACATCGGTTTTTGTTGCCCCGTTAGTAGATGATACGATTGTTATCGATGTGAATCCGGGTGATATTTCCTGGGATACTTTTCGATCCGGAGGGGCCGGGGGGCAGAATGTGAATAAGGTAGAGACAGGCGTCCGGTTAAAACACGCACCTTCGGGTATTATCATTGAAAATACAGAATCCCGTTCGCAGCTGCAGAATAAGGAGAACGCAATAAGGCTTCTTAAATCTCAGCTATATGCCCTTGAACTTCAGAGAAGGCTTGAAGCGACATCCAAGATTGAAGCGGGTAAGAAAAAAATAGAGTGGGGATCCCAAATTCGCTCATATACCATGCAGCCATATAAATTAGTCAAAGATGTCAGAACTGGATTTGAAACATCAAATGTACAGGGAGTTATGGATGGCGACATCGACGGTTTTATCAAAGCCTTTTTGATGGAATTCTCGGAAGAGGAAAACTGATCCAATATTTTGATTTAGTAGAAGACGCGCAGCAGAGCGTCTTCTACTAAATTCCTCATTTAATTTAAATACATTTCAAAAAACATTCCTGGGGTATAGTTGTTTGTATGCAGTAATGGACTTTTCACTGAATTGTTCATTTTTGTTTACTGAACTGCAAATTAAAATTTCTTGATTTATAAAACTAAATGACCCCATTATGCAAAACACTAGTGATGAGAAGATTTATTATCCCTCACAGGAGGTAATTGAGCAGGCAAATATTCAGGAGTATGATCAGCTTTATGCAAGATCCATTGAAAATCCTGAACAGTTTTGGTCAGAACAGGCTGAGCTTCTTTCGTGGTACAAACATTGGGATCTGGTATTGGACAAGAGTAATCCACCCTTCTTTAAGTGGTTCGAAGGGGGTAAAACCAACATTGTACTGAATGCCATCGATCGCCATCTTGAAAATGCGAACAGGAACAAACTTGCGCTGATATGGGAAGGGGAACCCGGTGATGTAAGAACATTCTCCTACCATGCTCTCAATCGGGAAGTTTGCCAGTTTGCTAATATTCTGAAGAGTATGGGCGCCAAGAGAGGAGAGGTGATTACAATTTACATGCCCCAGATCCCTGAACAGATCATTGCAATGCTTGCCTGTTCAAAAATTGGCGCTGTACATAGTGTCGTTTATGGTGGATTTAGCCATGAGGCACTGGCCGACCGGATTAATGATGCCAACAGCCGGATTGTGATAACTGCTGATGGAGGGTATCGTCGTGGAAAGGTGGTTGAAATGAAGAGTGTTGTGAATAAAGCGATGGAGTTATCACCTACCATGGAAATTTGTATTACAGTAAAAAGGACCGGGGTTGAAGTGTATATGGAAAACGGCAGGGATTACTGGCTACATGAACTTCTTGCTCTTCCTATTGCCTCAAACAAATGTGAAACCGAGCAGATGGACTCCTCTGAAATGCTGTTTCTCTTATATACTTCAGGCTCAACCGGCAAGCCGAAGGCTTTGGTTCATACACACGGTGGGTTCAGCGTCTATACATCAACCACCCATCGGATGGTATTCGATATTAAACCGGAGGACCGTTATTGGTGTGCCGCAGATCCGGGTTGGATCACTGGCCATAGTTATATCGTTTACGGACCATTAATGAACGGCGCAACAGTGATGCTCTATGAGGGTGCACCAACCTATCCTTATCCCGATCGTTGGTGGAAAATGGTGGAGAAATATGGTATCAATATCCTCTATACTTCGCCAACAGCAATAAGGAGTTTAATGCGATTTGGTGATTCGTGGCCTAATCGAAATGATATCAGCTCGTTGCGATTACTTGGAACCGTTGGTGAACCCATCAGTCCTGAAGCATGGCGTTGGTATTATAAAGCAGTAGGTCGTGAAAAGTGTCCCATCATTGATACGTGGTGGCAGACTGAAACCGGAGGTTTTATGATCGCACCACTACCGGTTACCCCATTAAAACCGGGATCAGCAACCAAGCCATTCTTTGGAAATGTAATCGATGTGGTCGATGATAATGGAGAGGAGGTTAAAAGTGACGAGGAGGGAACCTTGGTAATAAAAACGCCATGGCCGGGGATGACAGCAGGAATCTATCGTGACCCGCAACGCTTCGTTGATACCTATTGGAAGAAGTACGAAAAGCAAGGATGGTATCTTACAGGCGATTCTGCCAAAAAGGACGCTGATGGTTATTTCCGGATCATAGGTCGTACTGATGATGTAATTAAAGTGAGTGGATATCGTTTGGGGACTGCAGAGATTGAAAGTGTTATGGCCAGTCATCCTGCAATTGCAGAAGCTGCTGCTATTGCCCTCCCACACGATCTTAAGGGAAACTGCATTCATATAGTGGCAGTATTGCGTTTGGGTTATACGGCAAGTAAAGAGCTTGAACATCTGATGATTCTCCATATGGTAGAACATCTTGGTCCAATTGCACGTCCTGAAGAGATAACATTTATCGATGCTTTACCAAAAACAAGAAGTGGAAAAATAATGCGCAGAGTTCTAAAAGCCAGGGCGTTAGGATTGCCCGAAGGCGATTTGAGTACATTGGAGGAGTAATTAATTGAATTTGATAGTGTAAAAAGGACAAAGATGGAAACGATTGACCATTGCCAATTTAGTATTTGTTGAAAGTTTTAAACATATTAAGACGGTAGTTGCACCGGAGGCTCTTTTTTACACTAAAATTTTCAAGTAGAGATTCAGCACTGACGGAGTTAAACTAAAAATTTATCTTTGTAAATGTAACTTGAACAAAATGTTTATTTTAAAAAGATAAAATTAATAGCTTTTAAAATTTTTTGTAAAATTTTTTGCGAGTGTAAAAATAACCTGCTATATTTGTAGAACAATAATATTAAAATTGAATTTCCTGACAGTCTTTTTAACTTACCAGTTCAACACACATAGGATGCAGCATGGAAATACCTACACTAATTAATTCAAGTTCCAAGATAAACGGAGAGCTGATGTTCCAATCCGATGTTCGCATTGACGGCGAGGTTATTGGCAAAGTCGAATCGGATAAGAATGCGATTATTGGGGCAGAAGGTTATGTTAAGGGGGTTCTTCGGGCCAGGGACCTTGTTGTTTTTGGCAGGTTGGAGGGGAATATAATTGTTTCAGGAACCACCACCCTTCATTCAGGATCATCCATCTTTGGAAATCTGTATACAAAAATAATTGAAGTCAAGGATGGAGCCGTAATTACCGCCCGGGTGATCACTTACGATAATCTGGGCCCATTTGAAGAAGCTCAAATCCATATGGCAGAAGAGAGAATTAAGATACAACCCATCCGGAAAAACATCCCAATTTATCCCAATGTTGAGATAACATTTGACGATAAGCCGGATATGTTAGATCTTGATTGTGAGTCTGATTCTTCAGTCAAGGAGGAGCATTTTGTAATGCAATCCTCAGACGATTCAGGGGATATTCTTTCGAAGATAATCGCAAAGTCAAATGAATCGGTTGAGGAGGAGGAAATCTTTGAGCTATTGGAAATGACAAAAGTTCCAGTTAACCAATCCGATTCTTTAACTGAAACAATGAAAAACGGACTCATTAGTGAGAATTCTGATGACAAAACGGGTGGTCTGACTATAACCTCTCCTTCATCAGTAGAATCCATTAATCCACAATTGGAATTTACTGAATTAGATGTTTCAGAACATGTTTCTGAACTAAAATCTTCCGATGACCAAAAGAAGGAAGTTGAAACAAATCTTACTGAACATCACAACAACACTATTGAAGTCGTTCCAAACTCCAATCCTGTTTTGGTCTCATTTGAATCATTCTTAGGAGAGCCTGTAAAGGAGGAACCCCATTTAATTAGAAATGGGAAACGAAAAATCTATAAACCTGATACTATCACACCTGCCAAGGCAGTACGTAAGGGGAAAGGGCATATTATACTTGGATTTGAAGAGCTTAGGAATCTCATAAGTCCAGTCAAGTACCCAGAAGACAAACTGATTGACAAAAAAAATAGCCAGGCTAAATTTGAACCACACATGGTTAACGATAGCGAAGTCAATAATGAAGTCATCGATTCGGAGAAAAGTAAATTTTCACTTAATGAAGCTATCAGTCAACTTCCATTTGACGATTATTCATCGTTATTTAAGTGATTTGTTGTTTATTAGTGCATTTAATATTTAGAATTATTGAAGAAACTCATTACTATATTATAGACAGAAATTATTAAAATATCATTTATGAAACGATCTTATGTATTTCCAAGTGTTTATGAAGAGACTACAGTTGATTACTCTAAGGTAGCAGCCAATTTCATCGAAGGGATGAAAATTGTAAATTTTAACCAACGTGATTATCTGATTGGCAATATGGCTTTAAGTGAGGGTATTGCACCACATAAATTTCTGAATAGTTCGGCTCAGGATCTTGATTATCAACTACTTGCACTTACGGGTTTAATTATAGCAACACAAGGAAAAGATAACAAGATGGTGATTACCACCGGATTCCCTTTTATTACTCATGCAATATACAAAAAAGGGGCGAAGGATTTCTACATGGGAAAACATCAGGTTAGTTTCGACACAAGGACTTTTGGAGGTGAAGGTGTGGAAAACGTAAGCGTAAATGTGGTGGCTTTTGATGTGATGACAGAGATTGACGGTTGTATAAAAGCAATTCGCAATGGTCAGATGGCAGAGAAACAGAATTTCTTTATCGGGAGTCTTGGATTTGGGACATTTGAATTGGCGCTTTCAACTTCATCGGGTATTATTCAACGTACAGCTCACAGCGAAAAAGGGATCAACTATGCTGTTGACATATTGGAAAAGGAGATCGAAAAACAATACTATCTTAACTTACTGACAGGACAACAGATCGAACGTGCGTTTCAACGGGGATTCTTCGTCATAAATCGTCGTAAAGTCGATGTCCTTGAGATGCGTAAACGTGCTTTGACAAGTTATTACAATGAGGTAATTTCGCCTGCAATGCGAAAGAAATTTACAGACGAAGACTTCTCAAAGACCAATAAACTATATCTTGTTGGAGGCGGTGCAATGTATAACGAACTGGTGAGCCTTTTCAAAGAAGAATTTCAGGATATTCTTGATGTTGTCGTTTACCCTGAACCATATCTTTGTGCAAGCGAGGGTTATTGTCTGAATTCAGTTGCTATGTTCCCTTCCACCAATAGCCTGGAGATAAAAGAGAACATCACCTATGTTGGTATCGACTTAGGCAATTCTAATACGGTGGTTACAATTTATAACGAGACAGAATAACATCCGGAGCTTATACATTATCGGTTGTTACACAAATATTAAAAAGTTTATTGAATTTAAGTTCAGTAAACTTTTTTTTATGGGAAGATGATATGAAAAAATCAACAATTGTTATCAATTATTTTTCAGAATAACTGACGGCCAATTCAACCACACACATATAGTTGTATGCTTTGTGGCCACCAAAAGCAACACCGACACGCTTAAATCCCGGTTCAAAAACACTTTTACGGTGCCCGCGGCTATTCACTCCGTCATCAACAATCAACGCCATTACAATTCGTCGGGCAGTATTATTCCCGTAATCAATATTTTCGGAACATGAACCATTCCAGGTACCATATCGGCTAATCCTTTCCGCAAATGTGCTTCCATCACTCCCTTTATGACCAATCTTTGTAGAGGGTTCCTGCATCCTGACCATATCAGCGGCTGCTCTGCTCATCCCTTTGGAGGCGGTTAAAGGGGATAGGGGCTTTTGATTCCTAAGAAACCGAATTGCTTCGTTAACCGCACTTATTCCCTCTCTGGTCATAAGATTGGTCTGTCCCGATTCGCGAATCTCCTTTCCAACAAAGTGTTGTGCATAAGAGACCAGAAATTCTGCATATTTCTTTGGCTGCATACGTGCCAGGTTAAGTTCTGCAACCACATCGCGTTCCAATTCGGATAAATAAACTGTCTTGTCATTTACCGTAGGGAATCCATATAAGCAACCGGGCCATATGGATATTGATAATAGATAGAATAACTGCGAGATGTAAGTTATTTTTTGAAGTTTTTTCATTTCAATTACATTAATTTCTCAGATCACCACGACTACCAGAGAAATAGACCCCTGCAATGCAAATTAGTCCCGAAATAGAAAACAGAAGTCTTATACTTTTGATAAATAATGCGTTGTCAGCATCTTTGATAGGCAGGCTTGAAAAGTACATCGAAAAAATAAGGGTAACAAGCGTCATACTCATCATCTGTCCAACCACACGCATAGTAGCTGCAGTTCCGGAAGCAATTCCCAATTGCTTCTTTTCAACCGAACTCATAATGGTATTCATATTCGGAGAAGAAAATATTCCAAATCCGGCACCCATGATAACCAGGATGGCAACAATCATATATACAGAAGTTTGCGGTCCTGTTAAAGCCAGGAGAAACAAACCTGCCGCACTAATCAACATCCCGGCAGTAGCAAGTCTCCTGGGTTCAATCTTATCGGATAGCTTTCCTGCAAAAGGGGAAAGAATGGTCATCATGAGCGGTTGAGCAACAAGAATAGTTCCTGCCTGCTGAGGTGAAAACCCTTTAATTTTTTGGAGGAAAAGGCTCAAAAGAAAAACAAGTGAAAATGTAGCGCTATAATTAATCAAAGCTGCAATATTTGAAAAGGCAAACAATCGGTTTCGAGTGAATAGGGAGATCTCGAAGATCGGATGAGCCGATCTTTTACATTGGGCAATAAATAGTCCCATCAACAAGATTCCAGTTATTAACAATGGCCAGCCAAAGCTTTTGGACAGGTTGAATGAACTGTAAACAATGGCAATGAGTCCCATAGAGTAATATAATACCCCTGCATAATCGATTTTCCCATAAACTCTGGCCGTTACTTCACTCTTCAGTTTAAAATATACAAGCACCATTGCTATAATCTCCAATGGGACACAAAACAGAAAGATACTACGCCATCCAAAATATTGGGTAAGTATACCTCCGATAAACGGCCCCATGGATAAACCAAGATAGACAGCAGCAACGTTGAGACCTAATACCTTGCCACGTTCCCAGGGAGGAAAGAAAGAGACAAGAATGGGTGCTCCCGTAGTTAATGTCATTGAAGCTCCCAACCCTTGTAATATTCTAAAACTAATGAGTATATGCCCATTCGGAGCTATTCCACATAATGTAGTGGCTATTGTAAAGATGATAATCCCACCCTTGAAAATAGTTGTTTGCCCCCTGTTATCAGCAAATTTTCCGATTGGAAGGAGAAATACTGCGGATGAAAGGAGGTAGGAGGTCACGATCCAGCTTAGCGCCACAGCATTGAGCTCAAGCTCCTTTTCAATTGCAGGTAAAGCGATATTCACTCCTGATATCAGGAAAGGATTTAAAAACGAAGTCAATAAAGAAATGGTCAATGCCGATCGTTGCGTATGAGTCATATGAGCCGTGAAATCTTTTGAATCAAATGTACGGTAAAATTAGTAAAATCTGATTATTGTCATTTAGTTTAAAAAACCAGACTCTTTTTCAGGTTATTCGATTTTAAACCTTTAACTTTGCAGTTCGATTTTTCCAAATAGTTATTTTATTATGAATGAGAAAGATATGAAGTTATTTTCGGAATTTCCCCCTGTATCTACAGAAGCATGGGAAGCTCAGATTAGCACAGACCTTAAGGGGAAGGATTATGACAAGACCCTTGTCTGGCGTACTAACGAGGGGATTAACGTCCGTCCGTATTACCGGGACGAAGATTTAAGCGGACTCGGCTTTGTGGAGACTCTACCTGGTCAATTTCCTTATGTCCGCGGAAATAGTAAAGCGGGGAACAACTGGTTGATTCGTCAGGATATCGAAGTCACCAGCTTCAAAGAGGCTAATCAAAAGGCGTTGGAAATCCTTTCAAAAGGTGTTACCTCTCTGGGTTTTGTATTTAAAAATTGTCAGGAGACCACCGTTGACGATCTAAAGCAACTGCTTCAGGGAATTTGTCTCGAAAAAACGGAGGTGAATTTTGTGATGACTTGCAATAATAAGTCATTGGTAACAAATCTGATAGCGTTTTTAAAAGATCAAAAAGCCAGTCCGGAAGAGGTGTCAGCCTCGGTTAACTTTGATCCCATCGGAGTTTTTACACTCAAAGGGAAATTTTGCTCCAATGAAACAGATGCTTTTATTCGTGCCAAAGAGATTCTTGAACTGGCTGCTGAATATCCTGGTATTCAATTGATAGGAGTAAATGGAAAAAATTTTAACAATGCAGGTGCCTCAATCGTACAGGAGCTGGGATACTCTTTAGCTATTGGAGCCGAATATCTTACCCGTTTGACAGAGAACGGATTAAATGCCGGCATAGTAGCACCGCGAATCCGGTTTAATTTTGGTATCGGGGGTAATTACTTCATGGAATTGGCTAAATTGAGGGCTGCCAGAATGTTGTGGGCAAATATTGTAAAAGCTTTTCATCCTGAATGCTCTTGTGGTCCAGAATGTAACAGTGATGAATGTTGTCAAAACGATGTTTGCCTTTGTGCCGGTAAAATGAATATACATTCCGAAACTTCTGTCTGGAATAAAACAATTTACGATCCATACGTAAATCTTTTACGTGCGGAGACAGAGGCGATGTCGGCAATATTAGGTGGGACGGATTCATTAACGGTACTTCCATTTGATTCAATCTACGAACAGCCAACTGAAATTGCAGAGCGTATCGCGCGGAATCAACAGGCAATTCTGAAAGAAGAGGCTCATTTTGATAAGATTGCTGATCCGGCTGCGGGTTCCTATTATATTGAAACTTTGACTGCTTCAATCGCTGAACAGGCTTGGAAACTTTTTCTTGAGATTCAGGAAGTGGGGGGATTTATAGCTGCTTTTCGTAGCGGAGTTATTCAGGGGCAGATATTTGAAATGGCCGCGAAACGAAAAAAAGCTATTGCTACCCGTCGTGATAACCTGTTGGGCGTAAATCAGTTTCCTAATTACACGGAACAAATTAGCGACAATCTGAGTAGTCAGTTGTTCGAAGCTGCTGATCAGACCGATAAAGCTGCTGAAGTAGAGACCCTAAAATTATTTCGGGGTGCACAGCAGTTTGAAGCGCTCAGGTATGCTACCGACTGTTTTGCCAGAGAGAAGAAACGGCCAAAAGCATTTATGCTTACCATCGGGAATCTGGTGTTCAGCAAAGCCAGGGCTCAGTTTGCCTGTAATTTCTTCGCAGTTGCAGGTTATGAAGTAGTTGACAACAATGGATTCGAAACTGTTGAACAAGGGGCTAATTCGGCTTTGAGTGCAAATGCTGATATCGTTGTGATTTGCAGCTCTGACGAAGAATATGCACAATTCGCGCCCCAGGCATTCAGCCTTTTAAAAGGGAAAACCATCTTTGTAGTTGCCGGAGCTCCGGCTTGTATGGAAGAGCTTAAGGCGACCGGAATCGAGAATTTCATTAGTGTGAAGACCAATTTACTGGAATCACTAACTGCGTACAATTATAAACTTGGGATTAAATAGTAGCAATTATGAAACCTGATTTTAAAGAAATAAATATCAAAGACACCCCAAAACCCTGCTGTTCGGCTAAGGAATGGGAAAAGAAAAACGGGATCGAAAAGAGCTGGATGACTCCTGAGCTGATACCGGTTAAGAGTGCTTACACCAGGGAAGACCTTGAAGGGCTGGAGCATTTAAATTATGCCGCGGGAATAGCACCATTCCTTCGTGGACCTTATTCAACCATGTTTGCCACCCGTCCCTGGACCATTAGACAATATGCGGGATTTTCGACTGCCGAAGAATCGAATGCTTTTTACCGTCGTAACCTTGCTGCTGGTCAGAAGGGGCTTTCAGTCGCATTTGACCTTGCCACTCACCGCGGCTACGACTCCGACCATCCCCGTGTTGTTGGTGATGTTGGGAAAGCCGGTGTAGCCATCGATTCAATTTTGGATATGAAGATCCTTTTCGACAATATCCCATTAAATAAGATGTCGGTCTCCATGACTATGAATGGTGCCGTTTTACCTGTTTTGGCATTTTATATTGTTACCGCGCTCGAACAGGGGGCAAAATTGGAAGAGTTGGCTGGGACCATCCAGAACGATATTTTGAAAGAGTTTATGGTGCGTAATACCTATATCTATCCACCTGAATTCTCGATGAAGATTATTGCCGATATTTTTGAGTATACCTCGAAATATATGCCTAAATTTAACTCCATTTCCATCTCCGGTTATCACATGCAGGAGGCAGGTGCAACCGCTGATATCGAAATGGCCTATACGTTGGCTGACGGGCTTGATTATATCCGTACCGGTATCAAAGCAGGATTGAGCGTCGACGCATTTGCTCCCCGTTTATCGTTCTTCTGGGCGGTTGGGATGAACCATTTTATGGAGATTGCCAAAATGCGTGCGGCACGTATGATCTGGGCTAAACTGGTCAAACAATTTAATCCCAAAAGTGCCAAGTCCATGGCGCTTCGCACCCATTCTCAGACTTCCGGCTGGTCACTGACAGAGCAGGATCCTTACAATAATGTGGGTCGAACCTGTATTGAGGCAATGGCAGCAGTCCTCGGGCATACACAGTCGTTGCATACCAATGCGCTCGATGAAGCAATTGCACTTCCTACCGAGTTTTCAGCGCGAATTGCCCGTAATACGCAACTTTATATTCAGCAGGAGACTGAAGTGTGTCGTTCACTTGATCCATGGGCAGGTTCCTATTATGTTGAGTCTTTAACAAACGATCTTGTCAAAAAAGCCTGGGCCCTCATCGAGGAGGTCGAAAAACTGGGTGGAATGTCAAAGGCAATTGAGACTGGTGTTCCGAAAATGCGTATTGAGGAGGCTG
This sequence comes from Prolixibacteraceae bacterium, assembly GCA_963675995.2. Classification (GTDB taxonomy): domain Bacteria; phylum Bacteroidota; class Bacteroidia; order Bacteroidales; family Prolixibacteraceae; genus JAAFHB01. The sequence continues at coordinate 944,763 of CAXXIY010000002.1, forward strand.
CAGCCAGGACACAAGGCCGGATCGACTCCGGAACACAGGCGATTATCGGGGTAAATAAATACCGTCTCGAAAAGGAGGATCCGATTGATATTCTTGATATCGATAATACGGCAGTTCGTCTTTCACAGATCGAAAGACTGAATAAGCTCAGGGCTGAGCGCAACGAGGCTGAAGTGATCGAAGCGCTCGAAGCGATTACAAAGTGTGCCCAGACAGGTGAAGGTAATCTTCTTGAACTGGCTATTATAGCTGCTCAAAAGAGAGCCTCGCTTGGCGAAATATCCACTGCATGCGAAAAAATTGCAGGACGTTATAAAGCAACCATAAGAACAATATCAGGCGTGTATTCATCAGAAGCTAAGAAAGATAAAGATTTTGAACAAGCTGTTTCGCTTGTTAATCAATTTGCTGAAAAAGAGGGTCGTCAACCACGTATTATGATTGCCAAAATGGGTCAGGACGGACATGATCGTGGCGCAAAAGTGGTGGCAACAGGTTATGCAGACCTTGGTTTTGATGTCGACATGGGACCTTTGTTTCAAACTCCGGCAGAAGCTGCCAAACAGGCTGTTGAAAATGATGTCCATGTATTGGGTGTCTCATCATTGGCTGCCGGACATAAAACGCTTATTCCCTCAGTTATGGAAGAGCTAAAAAAGCTTGGCCGTGAAGATATTATGGTAATTGCCGGAGGAGTTATTCCTGCACAGGATTATCAATTTCTTTATGATTCAGGTGTTGTTGCAATCTTCGGCCCTGGAACTTCTGTGGCTTCGGCAGGTAAGAAAATAATGGAGATTCTGATTGCCGCGCAGGAAGCGTGATGAAACATTTGGAGAAATTTTTAGTCAGTTGATGCTGCCAGTGTTCGACTATTTAAAATGATGAAGATCGTCATTCGCAGGTAGTGTTCCCCAAATATTCTCAAATAAATTCAGAGAATGGCTGTTCCGATTACCGGGATAGCCATTCTTATTTTATCTTTTTTTCCAGTTCCGGGATGATCTTCTCAGAATCATTTTTGATTTTCAATGCTTTCGAAAGGTCAAATGCGGCTTTGATCGCTTTTTTGTCCTGCTCTTCTATCCAGATGATGTAATACGATTTCCCCAGGAAGATCGCTTTTAGTTTTTTATCGTAGTTAGCAGCGATCGTTTCAATCACTGCATCTGCCATTCTTCCCTGGTAGGTTACCTTTTCCCACTTTGCTCCATTAAACTCGCTGTGATGGTTGTTGAGTTGGTCAATTGGAATGGAATCTGTTTTGGCGACGATCCCTGTGCCAACAATACGGACAGCGGTGTGGTTGAGCCACTGTTCTCCGTAGTAATTGCTCGATAGGGTCAGATCACCTTTCTCATTCAGAGTTGCCTGAATAAATGAACGGGACCAGTTAATATCTGTTCCCTGCCGGTTATGGATATAATTGGTATATTTATCAAACTCTCCTTTCTCAGGATTAAATTCCTTGATCAAGGAATTAATAATTGCGGCGGATGCGGTGAGTTTTTCGCGTTGTTTTGTCAGCTTGGCTCCATAAATCCTATTGCTGATTTCCTTCGCTTTTTGCACCTCTGTGGTGGCTTCAGGAAACAATTTGGGGATAGAATCAAGATTTAGTAGCGCATTAATTGTATCTCCTGTGGTAAGTAGCGCTTTCGAGATATTAATTTTTCCCGAAGCTAGTTGCGTCTGCGCCGGTCCACAACCATTTAAAATTGTGAGGACAATAGCAATAGAGGTAAGGATGGTAAATCTGAATTTCATATTCATTTGTATTTATTAATTTTTGTTTTGCCCGGTGAAATGGGAAAACCGGCCATTTTCTGATCGGGATTCTGCCGTAAAGATATAAAAAAACAGATTTTAAAATGCTTCAACAATGAATAGTTTACCAACAATCCTTCATAGTCAGCTAATTATCCTGAATGAAAAATTCTGTAATTTTTTTTAATATGAACTTGTCATTCTGAAAAATAGTTCTTTTCTTTGCAACGCTAAAAATGAAAGGAGAATGATAATTCATAATCCAAAATTAAAAAAAATACATTTGTAGCAGGATTAAAAAAAAATATTACTTTTACGACCCCAATCAATGGGGAAAGTATTCAGATGGTCTGTTCATCTAAGGGTTAGGATTCAAGATTTTCATTCTTGCCATAGGGGTTCGAATCCCCTACAGACTACAAATTTTAGAACGAAGAAATTTTTATAAAAAATGGCAAACCATAAATCAGCTATTAAAAGAGCTAAGCAGAGTGAAGTTCGTCGTCTGCATAACAAGTATTATTCAAAGACAACTCGTAATGCAGTTCGATCATTACGTGAAATAACTGATAAAGAAGCTGCTGCTGAGTTACTTCCGAAAATCGCTACGATGCTTGATAAGCTTGCGAAGCAGAATGTAATTCATAAAAACAAGGCATCAAATCTGAAATCAAGTCTGGCATTACACGTTAATAGCCTGTAAAATTTAGATTTAAGATATTTCTGAAGCTCATCCTTTAACGGGTGGGCTTTTTTTGTTTTCTTCTTTTTTTATTGTAAATTTGTTCAAGGTACCTTACATTTAAAGGTTTGAACTGAAATGGAAGCGTATAACAGATTGAATATCAAGAATTGGGCGCTTGAAGATCGTCCTCGTGAAAAACTGATGTATCGGGGGATCTCTTCACTTTCGGATGCTGAACTCATTGCCATTTTGATCGGATCGGGGAATAACGAAGAGACAGCGGTTGAGCTTTCACGCAGGATTATGGAGAATGTGAAAAATAACCTGAACGAACTTGGCAAACTTGATATAGAGCGTCTGAAACAATTTAAGGGAATAGGTAACGCCAAAGCCATTACTATAATTGCAGCTATGGAGCTTGGAAGGCGCCGAAATCATTCTACTGCACTTGAGCTAAACAAAATTACCGGAAGTGGAGATGTGGCTCGTTTCCTCCGACCTTTAATTGGGGATCTTCCGCACGAAGAGTTCTGGGTTCTTTTTTTAAACCGGCAAAATAAGGTGATCGATACGCAGCGACTTAGTCAGGGTGGAATGACCGGTACTGTGATTGATGTACGCCTTGTATTGAAAATGGCGATTGAAAAGCATGCAACCTCCCTTATTTTTGCTCACAATCACCCATCAGGGAATCTGGAGGCAAGCGATGCAGACCGTAAAATTACCCGCCAATTAAAGGACGCCGGTGTTATCATGGATATTCCTCTACTCGATCATCTTATTATTACTCAGGGAGGCTATTTTAGTTTTGCAGACGAGGGATTGTTGTAATATATTTTTTTATTTTTGACCAAAATTTTTTCATGGTACACATACTGGGCAAAGAGAACTCTTTATTTAACCAATTTATTGCCGAAATCAGAGACGAAGTTATTCAGAAAGATCCGCTCAGGTTCAGAAAAAATCTTGAACGTGTAGGTGAGATATTTGCTTATGAAATCAGCAAGAAATTGGTTTACAAAACACGGGAAATTACCACTCCGCTTGGAGTTTCCAAAATTCCGTTACTCGAGCAACAACCTGTTTTGGCTACGATTCTCCGTGCAGGTCTTCCAACTCACCAGGGTCTGTTAAACTTCTTCGACAAAGCGGAAAACTGCTTTATTTCGGCCTACCGAAAATATGGTCCTGATGGTGAATTTCATATTGAGTTTGAATATATTGCTTCTCCACTGCTTGACAATAAGGTAGTTATAATGGTTGATCCAATGTTGGCTACCGGTTCTTCGATGGAGATTGCCTACCATGCATTACTCAAAAAAGGTGAACCTAGTCATATACATCTTGTGTCGGTGATTGCGAGCCAGCAAGGGATTGATTATGTCATCAACATGCTTCCCCAGGAGAAGATTACACTTTGGGTGGGTGCTATTGATCCTGAAATGACCCCCAATTCGTATATTGTTCCGGGATTGGGCGATGCAGGTGACCTTGCCTTTGGTGAAAAGATTGATTCAAAAGAGATACTTCCCTCTCTTCATCTTTAGTCTAACCGATCCACTCTTAAGGTATCTGTACATCCTTGGAGCATTTCCCTGACAGTCATGCCAGTTTTTGGATGGCGTTTATCGGAGGCAATTTCGTTTAATGGAACCAGCACAAATCTTCGCTCCCCAATCTTGGGATGAGGTATGGTAAGATCCGGAGTTTCAATTTGTACGTCATTATAAAACAGAATGTCAATGTCCATCGTCCGTGCTTCATATTGTGCCGATTTGTTTGTTCGTCCCATTTCTTTCTCAATATTCTGAGATTGAAACAGTATTTGTCCCGGATCAAGCGCGGTGGAGATGATGATTGCCTGATTCCAAAATAGTTCAGACTCAAATCCCCATGGTTCGGTAGCATAAATTGAAGACTGTTTTGTGATCAATCCAAGAGTTTTACTGATCAATTTTCTTGTTTTGTTAAATATTTTAGACTTATCTCCCACATTACCACCTAAGAGGATAAAAACTTCGGCCATTATTTATAAATTTGCATAATTTAGCTCAACAATATTACAGATAATTCAGAAATTTTGAGTTTAACCTTCATGTCTAAATAGAAATCTTATATGAAAATCTTTTGGAAAGCATTTTTAGCTTCACTTCTTGCAATTATCGTTGCATCGTTTCTTCTTATTTTGCTTCTTGTAGGAATTATATCTGCTGTCACTTCGTATAAGGATCAGACCATTACTCTCAAGAACCAATCGATGCTGCTGCTCAAACTGGACGGCCGTATTGTAGAACGCAAGTCGAACAATCCGTTTGAGGATATTGAATTCCCGGGGATTAAAACATCGAATACAATTGGATTAAATCAGATTCTCAGTTGTATTGAGAAAGCAAAAACAGATGACCGGATTAAAGGAATATATTTGGAACTTTCCGAGATCAATTCCGGCTATGGTACAGTCGAGGAGATCCGAAATGCCCTTATCGATTTTAAAACATCACATAAGTTTATTTATACTTATGCGGATATGATTTCGCAAAAGGCGTACTACCTGGCAACAGTATCCGATAGTTTGATTTTGAATCCTTTGGGAATGTTCGATTTTAGGGGGCTTAATGCTGAGCATACATTTTATAAGAAAGCACTCGATAAGTTCGGAATTGAGATGCAGGTGGTTCGGGGGAAGAACAACAAATTCAAATCGGCTGTGGAGCCTTACCTGTATGATAAAATGAGTGATGCAAACCGCGAACAAACCAGCGTTTACCTAAAAAGTATCTGGAATCATCTTCTGAAAGGTATTTCGGAAAGTCGGGCGATTCCCATCGACAGCCTGAACAAATATGCTGATGGAGTTATGACCTTCCAGATAGCTGAAAAGGCATTGAAATATAAATTTTTTGACAATCTAAAATATAAAGATCAGGTATTAACCGATTTCAGACAACTTACAAAACTTGGTGTAAATGATGAGATTCCTGTTGTATCAGTCAGTGAATATGATAAAGTCCCCAAAACAATTGAACCGGGCGGATTAGCCAAAGATCGGATTGCCATTGTCTATGCCGAAGGCGAGATTGATTCCCAGACAGATGGTGCTTATCAGATTGATTCAAAGGAGGTATCCAAAGGTATTCGGGAGGCTCGCACCGACTCTTCTGTTAAGGCAATCGTGATTAGGGTGAATTCTCCTGGCGGTTCCGCCTTTGGATCAGAGGTGATCTGGCGTGAGGTGATGCTGGCTCAGAAAGTAAAACCGGTGGTTGTATCAATGGGAGATTATGCCGCTTCAGGAGGCTATTATATTTCATGCGGAGCCGATGCAATCCTGGCCGATCCTACAACCATCACAGGTTCGATAGGTGTGTTTGGTACAATCCCTAACCTAAGCGGATTGCTTACCGATAAGATTGGGATTACCTTCGACAATGTAACGACAAACGAACATTCTGGAATGCCTTCAATAACCCGCAAAATGACCCCTTTTGAGAAAGATCTGATGCAATCGTATGTCGAATCGACCTACAACACGTTTCTCTCTCATGTTGCTGATGGTCGTAAAAAATCGATAACTTATATCGATTCCATTGGACAAGGGCGTGTATGGACTGGCGAAAACGGAAAATTGATTGGATTGGTTGACCAATTTGGCGGCATTAATGATGCTGTGAAACTGGCAGCTCTTAAAGCCAAAACAGAACATTACCGAATTAAAGAATTGCCGAAACAAAAGGATACATTTGAGGAACTGATGAAAAGTTTCTCGACTAAAGTACAAAACAGCATATTACAATCAAAATTGGGTGATTCCTATTATTTGTGGGAGAATTTTTCCCGCGAATCGCATGCAAACGGCATTTATGCCAGAATGCCTTATGATTTGGTAATCAATTAGCAAAAGCAACTCAAGGTGAAGTACTTGATCTTAAAATTTTTATCTGTGCTTTATGGCATTGCAGCCGGTATACGAAATGAGCTGTTTAATATTCGGGTACTCTCTTCGTATGAATTCGATATTCCAGTAATTTCTGTAGGCAATATCACAGTGGGAGGTACAGGTAAAACTCCTCATACAGAATATATTGCTGAATTATTGAGAAAGAATTTTAGGGTAGCAGTTTTAAGTCGTGGTTACAAAAGAAAAACAAGAGGTTTTTTTGTCGTCGAACCAACCTCGAAAGTTCGCCAGGTCGGTGATGAACCTTTGCAAATTAAATCAAAATTCAAAGAGGTAATCGTCGCTGTTGATGCCAACCGCATAAGGGGTATCAAGCGGTTATTGGCATTGCCCGAAAAACCGGGTGTGATTCTTCTGGACGATGCTTTTCAACATCAATATGTTACACCTGGGGTGAATATACTTTTGACCGACTATAATCGTTTGATAACCAAGGATTCTCTTCTGCCCTATGGCCGCTTACGCGAATCGGCAACCAATAAATCAAGGGCTACCATTATTATAGTAACAAAGTGTCCGGCAGAGATAAAGCCAATCGATGAACGGATCATTACAAAGGAGCTTGAGATCAGACCCTATCAGAATCTGTACTTTTCAAGGATTAGTTACGAGTCGCTGATGCCCGTTTTTCCTGATGATGTTGCTTCACAGTCGATTGAACTCACGGAAGGGATTGGAGTTTTACTCATCACTGGTATCGCAAATCCTTTACCTTTGAGAGAACATCTTCAGCATGGGTCGCATGATATTCATGAAATGAATTTCGCCGATCATCATCAATTCAATCTCAAAGATCTTGACCGGATTACAGCCAAATTCAACGCATTGACGAAAGGGAAAAAAGTTATTATCACTACCGAAAAAGATATGATAAGATTTAGGGATCTCAAAACCATTCCAGAAATTATCCGCCAGAACATGTATTATATTCCCGTAAAAATCAGCTTTTTGAACGATGCGGGTAAAGAGTTTGACCGAAAAATACTTAGTTATGTTAAAGAAAATAAAAGCAACTTCAACCTATATTCAAAAAGCAACCGGATTTAAAGCTGATGTAGGAATAATTCTGGGAACGGGCCTTGGTGGTCTGGTTAATGAAATTGAAATTATTCAGACCTTAAAATACAGCGATATTCCAAATTTTCCTGTTTCAACAGTTGATGGTCATAAAGGACAACTTATCTGTGGAAAACTTGGCGGAAAAAATATTGTTGCCATGCAAGGACGGTTTCATTTCTACGAAGGGTACGATATGGCTGAAGTTACCTTCCCGGTACGGGTGATGCACGATATGGGCATTAGTACCTTGTTTGTCTCAAATGCAAGTGGAGGGCTTAATCCATCCTTCAGGGTGGGCGATGTGATGATGATCGTTGACCACATTAACATGTTTGGTAAAAATCCCCTTCTGGGTCCAAACTTAAGTGAACTGGGAACCCGATTCCCCGACATGAGTCAGGCATATGATCTTCATCTTCGTAATCTTGCGCGAAAAATAGCCCTTAAAAACCGTATCGATCTTAAAGAAGGTGTTTATGTGGGTGTTTCAGGACCAACTTTTGAGACTCCTGCAGAGTACAGGATGTTCCGTATTTTAGGAGGTGATGCCATTGGTATGTCAACTGTACCGGAAGTGATTGTTGCCCGTCATATGGGTATGCGCGTGTTCGGAATCTCGATTGTGACTGATAGCGGTGTACCTGGTGAGATCGTTGAGATCACACATGAGGAGGTTCAGGAAGTAGCTATGAATGCTGAACCAAAAATGAGTTTAATTATCAGAGAGTTAATCTCTTATTTGTAATTACAAACTATATTAAAGCACAATTCGTTGATTATCCGAAAATCATCTCTTTTGAGATTGACCGAATTGCTGCTTTAAAGAATTATTTTATCTGTAGGTCAGTTATGTTTTCCCGTAAAGTTGCCGTATTTTGTTTAGTGCTGATTGTTAGTGTTTTATTATTAATCAGCTGCAATGTACTAAAACCTGGTATGCCAGTTGAAAGTTATCAGTCTGTACCACAAAAACCTCAGACATCAATTATCAATTTAAGTGCTGATCTGGAAGTTGCGAAACTTGAAAGGCTTATTAATGAGCATGTTGATAGTATTTTATATCAGGATACCAGCTTTACTGACAATAATAATGATAACCTGAAATTCAAAGCGTGGAAAGCTGGTGATGTCAGATTAAGATTTGAGGGGGATGAACTAAGCTGGGAATTGCCTGCCAGAGTCACTTTTCAAAAAGGGGTGACCTTATTCGGATATAATCTTCCCATGATTAATTCCTGGGAATACTCAGGACGAATCAAACTTCGCTATAAAACTAAACTGGTAATTAATCGTGACTGGAGTATAAAAACCAGCACCATATCTGATGGTTATGTATGGACGAAGAAACCTGCAGTGAAGATTGGCGGGATGGATATCCCTGTAACCATCATTGCCAACTTACTTTTACCCTCCTATCTTGAGACTTTTTCAAATCAGATTGATAAAGTGATCTCTTCAGATTTTGATTTCAGAGGATTTGCGGAAAAGGGATGGAGTATGCTGTTTAATCCATTTAAGATCCCTGGTGATTATAATGCATGGTTGTCGGTTACACCTTATTCGGTGGCTATTGTCCCAGTGCAGGGATCGGCAGGGCATATCAGGCTGGGTGCTGCAATTACTTCAGATGTGGTCTGTTTGCTCGATAATGTGCCTCCTTCGGGGAAAGTTGCGGCATTACCCAGCATTCAACCGTTGAAATTGGCAAGTGATACATTTAAGATCAACCTGTTGACTGATATCCCTTATACAACAATCAACAGAAAAATTATGGAACAGATGGGGGATTCAACCTTTGTTTTTGGAACGAGACGGATCAGATTTGAAACATTCAGGGTATTCGGTACAAATGAAAAGATGGCCGTTGAGACAAAAGTTTCAGGAAGCATTAAAGGCCTCCTTTATCTTACGGGAGTGCCTTATTTTCATGCTGAAGACACCACACTGAGGATCAAAGATCTGAAGTTTGATCTGAAAACCCGTAATTTGGCTATGAAATCTGCAAAATGGCTGTTCAATGGGAAAATAGAACGAATGATTACCCGGTCGGTAGCTATTCCGTTCAGATCAAATATTTCGGAGGTTGAACAACAATTAACGCAATACTTTAACCATTATCAATTAGGTTTTGGATTTGAATTGAACGGGAAACTAGCCAGGCTTTCGGTCTCTGAACTTTACCTGAGTCCTGAATCGGTAAAAGCAAATGTTGTTTTTTCAGGTAACCTTTCATTGGGTCTGGGTGGTTCTTTGTCAACTGAAAACTCCAAATGAATCTCTAACTAAGCTTTGATAGGGATTTTAAGTTTTTGCCCAACAACAAGTCCTTTGGCGTTTTTAATGTTATTCAGTAGCTTTATTTCGGTGTCTGATACTCCGGCAAATTGTTTGGCAATCGTGTAAAGGCTGTCACCACTTCGAACCGTGTAATAGGTATATTCCTCATTGATAACATTTACTCCACTAATCGATTCCTGAGGTTTTGATGTCGCTTCAGTCGGTACAATCCTCTTCGGCACCTCAGCTTTTGATATTGTGGAATTCCCCTTCACCTTCGACGATTTTTCATTCACATAAATGGCCAGTTGTTGCCCTATTTTGATTCTGTTATGTCGGATATTGTTCCATTCAATTAAATTTCCGGTACCGATTTTAAACATACTGGCAATAGCGCCAGGGGTATCACCCTGCTTAACGGTATAGAGGATCTTTTTCTTTCCTTCCGTATCGTAATACCTTGAGTTGCCAGGTGTTTCTTTAATCAGAACGATCTGATTATTAGGAAAATATTTCTCCCTGTTATAGGCAAAAATCTGGCTCTGACAATCGATAAAGGGAGAGATTCTATCGATAGGTAATTTAAGTACAAACTGTTTGTCGGGTTTTGCAGGAATAATATCACGTTTGTATTGTGGGTTTAACTGCCTGATTTCCTGAATCGGAATGTTTAGCACAGCAGAGATTTGTTCGAAATTAAGATAGGAATTGAGAACAATTGTATCGGTCAGAATTTTAAATGCAGGTTGAACCGGGAAAAGTTGATGTTCTTTTGCATAATTCATCACATAATTTGCTGCAATAAATATGGGTATGTATCCCCTTGTCTCTCTGGGAAGTTTAGAATAGATTTCCCAGTAACCTTGTTTTCCTCCTGACCGTCGTACTGCCTTGTTGATGTTTCCGGGGCCGCAGTTATATGCGGCGATAACCACGTGCCAATCGCCATAAATTGCATAAAGGTCTCTCAGATAACGTGCTGCAGCGTCGGTTGATTTGATCGGATCATTCCGTTCATCGATGTAGGAATTGATCTCAAGACCATACATTTTGGCCGTGCCATGCATAAACTGCCAGAGACCCGATGCCCCTGCCCTTGATACAATTTTTGGATTTAGAGCAGATTCAATGATGGGGAGATATTTTAATTCTATTGGTAGATTGTATCGGGCTAATGCTTCTTCGAAAAGTGGGAAATAGTAATTGGTAAGTCCCATCATGATCGATACCATTCCTCTGCGTCGGTTGAAATAAAAGTTGATGAATTTCTTGACCGCTTCGTTGTAGGGGAGGGGGATATAGGAATCGAGATTCTGAAGGCGGCTGATATAGATCGAGTCGGGCAGCTCTTTTTGCAGGGTATCGGCAGCGAAGGCTTTTTCAAGACTGTCAACGGGGAATGCATTCTGAACATACCAGGTATTGACCATCGAATCTAACCTGTCGGATAAGACATTGTCAAGATTATCGTTTGATAAAGAATCGGCTGGATTACACTTAATAGAATCAAGAGTTTTGACTTCTGCTGGAATTAAAGATGGTTTTATTTGATTATCATTAACTTGTGCATTGCTATTAATGGTAGATGTTCCTACCAGTAAACTCATGATTACAAAATTAAGTATCTTCATGTCTCTAAAGTTTTAAAAGTTAATTGACAAATTAACACCCAGAACCATGTTTTGGTTTCCCATATTAACTGGTGTGGGTTCAATTCTCATACTAATATCATCACCGATGTCGAAGTCAAAAAGATTGGCATCAACACTGGCGTCGATTATGCTCAGAACATGGAGCGCAGCAATACCAATGATCGTTAAGTCTCTGTTTCTCCTGTAAAAATCCTTTCCTCCCTTTAATTGAGTCGAAATATAGGTAAATGTTGTCGGATTATCAAGCCTTATAGAGGGATTTTTGATCAGATTGTCCAAAAACAGCCGTTCATCAGGTTTCATATTTGCCGCACTGGTGTACTGGGCAACAATCCGGTAACCGTGAAAAAAATCTTTATAGTTGTTATTATTCCATCCAAGAACGTAAATTAGCCCGGCATATCCGCCATAAACAATAGGTAGTTTCCAGTACTTCCTATTATATATCTGACCTAAGCCGGGGAAAAGCGCAGCGTAAATCGAAGCTTTTTTTGGTGAACGTTGTACCTTTTCAATCGGTTTTGTTACCTGCAAACTATCGTTCGAAATATTGATCTGCTGAGCTTTTACTGCCAGATTTCCGGTAAGTATAATAAAAAAAATCGAAAGTCCTGCAATAATGGTTTTTAACATGCCAAATTTAGCTTATTATCAGGAATTTAATTTATCAAATATTCCAATAATTCGCTCAAGATCTTTCGGATCATCGAAAGGAATCTCAATCTTTCCTTTCCCGAGTTCATTAATTTTAAAGACTACTCCTGTGTTGAAATATTTGGTAAGATGATTTTTTAATTCACGGTACTCATCGGGAAAAGGGGTGCTTTTTTTCACCGTAGGTGTTCCTTCTCCGTCATCTGAACTGATCTTTCGGACGATCTCTTCGGTTTTGCGGACGGAGAAATCGTATTTAACGACCTGTCGATACACCATGATCTGTGTTTCTGGTTCCTGAATATTGACCAATGCACGAGCATGGCCCATGGTAATCTCCTGTTCACGGATTGCTTTCTGGATAACCGCAGGGAGACGAAGTAACCTAAGATAATTGGAAATTGTCGAACGTTTTTTCCCTACTTTGTCACTTAATGTCTCCTGGGTGAGTTTGCATTCGTCAATCAACCGCTGATAGCTTAATGCAATTTCTATGGCATCCAGATCTTCGCGCTGAATATTCTCCACGAGTGCCATTTCAAGCATGCTTTCGTCGCCAGCCTCCCTAACGAATGCGGGGATCGAAGTTAATCCTGCAATTCTGGCTGCTCTGAACCTGCGTTCCCCTGCAATAATCTGGTATTTCTGATCACCTGTCTTTCGAAGTGTAATGGGTTGAATAATACCAAGTTCTTTGATCGAAACCGCCAGATCATTGAGCGCTTCTTCGTCAAAATGGATACGTGGTTGAAACGGATTTGCTTCAATTTCGTGAATTGATATTTCATTGGAAACCGGAGCTCCGGATGGAACGTCATTCCCTTCAATTAATGCCCCCAAGCCTCTGCCAAGCGCGCCTCTTTTAATCATGATTCTGGAATATTTTAATTCAATTTATTGTTCTATAATCTCTTTGTGGTCAACCTTGGTCATGTTATTGTTTTGCAGTAGTTCACGTGCAAAAGTAAGATACGATTGGGCCCCTTTCGAGCTCACATCGTATTCAATCGCCGGAATCCCGTAGCTTGGCGCCTCTGAAAGTCGGATATTTCGTGTGATAACCGTCTCAAAAACCATCTCCTGAAAATGTTTTTTAACCTCTTCGTACACCTGATTCGAGAGGTTTAATCGGGCATCGAACATCGTGAGCAGAAATCCTTCGATCTGAAGCTCAGGATTGAGCCGGCTTTGAATAATTTTAATCGTATTGAGCAGTTTCCCTAACCCTTCAAGGGCGAAATATTCACATTGAACAGGAATAATCACTGAGTGGGCTGCAGTCAACGCATTGACCGTAATAAGTCCGAGCGATGGTGAACAATCGATGAGGATGAAGTCGTAATCATCCGAAACTTTATCAATTACTTGTTTCAGAACTCTTTCCCGATTAGGAAGATTCAACATCTCGATCTCTGCCCCAACAAGATCAATATGTGATGGAAGGAGATCAAAATTGGGCGTTTTTGTGTTTAGAATGATACTTCTGGGATCAACATCATCTACCACACACTCATATATACTGGTTTTAACATTTCGTACATCAAACCCAACCCCGGAGGTCGCGTTGGCCTGTGGATCGGCATCAATGAGTAAAACCCGATGTTCCAATACCGCAAGACTCGCAGCAAGATTTATTGCTGTAGTTGTTTTACCTACACCACCTTTTTGATTCGCTATGGCAATCACCTTTCCCATTATTTTCGATTTAAAATGACAGGCTCAAAATTAACATTTTAAGCTGAATTAGCCGACACTTCTGGCGAAATGGCTCAATTCCGCTGTTAAAAAAGTGAAATTATCAACAATTTTTAATAAATATATTTTTTAAATCTTTGAAATACAATAAAATATTGACTTTTTTTACTTTCAGATTGTTGATATTTTTTCGGAGAGCTGATCAGATGGGATCTACATCAACGGATATCTGGATTATTTTATTCCCTGCGCGAAGCTTTACCCGATCAATGATCTCCTGCATCTGCCGTTTGGCATTAACTACCGATATTTCCCGTTCAATTTTGATCCAAAGCTGTTTAATATAGAGTGTTTTGATACGATTAATCAGCGGATATTCGGGGCCAAGTATTCGTGCGCCAAATCTTTCACGTAAATTATCGGACAACTCCAGTGCAATCCTGTCAAGTTCATTTCTTTCACGGTGTTTTAGGGTTATTCCAATCATCCTGTAAAAAGGAGGGTATTTAAAGTGTTTTCTTTCAGCGATTTGTCCGTTGTACATCGCCTCATAATCATTGTTTGCAACATTCTGGATGATGTGATGTTGGGGTTCTGAAGTTTGAATAATCACTTTCCCCCGTTTGTTTTTTCGGCCTGATCGCCCGCCAACCTGGGCCATCAGTTGATAGCTTCGCTCATATGCCCTGAAGTCAGGTTGATTTAATAAATTGTCAGCATTCAGGATACCAACGATACTCACATTTTCAAAATCGAGACCTTTGGTTACCATTTGGGTGCCTATCAAAATATCAATTTCCCTTTGTTCGAAACGATGAATAATTTTTTCGAATCCTTTCTTCGAACGCGTCGTATCCAGATCCATCCTGTCAATTTTTGCATCAGGAAAAATAAACTGAAGATCCTCTTCAACCTTTTCTGTTCCAAATCCCTTGTTGGTCAGCTCTTTATTTTTACAGCTGCTGCAAATACCCGGATGGCTAATAGAGTGGCCGCAATAATGACATACCAGCGAATTGTTATGCTTGTGGTAGGTCAGACTTACATCACAATGCGGACATTTGGGTACCCAACCACACAGCTTACACTCAATAAAAGGGGAGAATCCCCGCCTGTTCTGGAAAAGTATGATCTGCTCCTTCCGTTCAAGGGCGCCTGTAATTTCGGCAAACAACAACGGAGTAAGGTGCGAAATCATTTGACGGCGACGGTAAGCATCCTTAAAATCTGCAGTAACAATCTCTGGCATCTCAATATTCTGATGACGTTCAGATAACGTTACCAATCCGTATTTCCCCGATTTCGCATTGTAATAGGTCTCTACAGCTGGGGTTGCCGTGCCAAGTAAGACAGGAGCCTTCTGGAAATATCCCAATATTATTGCAGAATCCCTTGCATGATAACGAGGCGCCGGATCATATTGTTTAAAGCTGTTCTCATGTTCTTCGTCAACAATGATCAGACCGAGATTCTTAAATGGTAAAAATAAGGCAGACCGGGTGCCGACAATTAATTGATAATCTGATTCTACAATATTATTGTTCTTCAGATTTCCAAAATTCAACACTTTATTCCAAATTTCAACCCGTTCTGAATCGTTGAATTTGGAGTGGTAGATTCCTGCTTTGTCTCCAAAGACCCGGGCCAGGCGATGAATGATCTGGGCGGTGAGACCAATTTCGGGTAGCAAATAAAGTACCTGTTTCCCATTCTCCAGACATTCATTGATCAATTGGATATAAATTTCTGTTTTCCCGCTTGAAGTTACCCCATGAAGTAATGTAACCGGGTTTTTATCGAACGATTGCCTTATCCGGACCAGGGCATCAGTCTGGGCAGGACTTAAATCAGAAAGCTCTTTTATTTCCCCGCCATATGCGACAAGCCGATCGGTTTTTTTTTCTACAACCGTTAATATTTTCTTTTGAACGAGGCCATTAAAAACAGTGGAACTTATTCCTGTTGATTGCAGTAACAACTTTTTGGTAATACCAATTCCGTTTATGTGATCTGGTTTTCCCAGGAGTTCAAGAAATCCGAGAAACAGCCTCTGTTGCAATGGAATTTTCCTTAACGAGTCGAGCGCAAGATCAATCAGTTTTTCACTGGTCAATCGTTGGTGAAGTTCAACAACCGAAAGCGTTTTTAGCCTGTAACTCTCCTTCATCTCCTCCTCGACTGAAACGGCACCTTTTACCAGCAACTCTTTTACAACTGCAATGGAGCTTTTTTTTAAAACCGAGTTGTTCAGTTCTGCAATCGACAGACTTCGTTTTTCACGGATAACCGCTAACAGCAATAGCTCCCTGGGAGTGAGTTTGGTGTCGCTTTGTTCAATAAAATCGCTGTTATAATTAATTCTTGTTTCGCTCTCCAATTTAAGTCCTGAAGGGAGAGCAGCTTTCAGCACCTCCCCGATGGTGCAATGGTAATATACGGAAATCCACTCCCAAAAAGGAAAACAGGCAACAGGAACAACAGGATTCACATCGATAAGGAATTCAATCGGTTTTGTGCTATAACCTTCTGGTTTCCGGTCGTGAATTTCACGAACCAGTGCAGAATAAAACTTCCTTACTCCAAACTGAACAACAACCCGCGTACCTGGAACCACCTGATCCCTCAGTTCGTCTGGAATGTTATAGGTGAAATATCCTGTAACAGGCAGGGGCAGGATGACATCGGCATATTGTTCGGTAATCGGAATCATGGTCAAAAATATCAGCAAATCTAATTACTTTCGATACAAGATTTGTCTGCTCAATAATAAAGAATTAAAAAAAAAGCCGGAACAATAATCCCTGCCACCGTGAGCCATGCTCCCCTTCGGGTAATTCCGTATTTACCCCTGAGAATAAATAATCCGCTGATTGCCATTAATATCAGGGCAATACAGAAGAAGTCTGAAAACCACATCCAGAGTTTACCGGGATTGTAGTGTAGCAAATTGACCTCATACAAAATCGGTCGTTTTCTCAGATTTTCAAATACCAGTTTCCCGCTGGTCAGATTTACGAAAACTGATCCACCACCTTTCATAAATACTTTTAGTTCATTGGCTGCAGGAAAGTAATATTTACGATAGTTATCCTGCTGATTTATCTGGCTTAGAATCGCTTCAACACCCTCCTTTTCATTTGTCTTTAAATCACCGTTAATTTTCACCAGATGCTCCGTCCGCTCTACAATATAATTTGGATTCCAATCTTTGCGATGGTTGAGGGCTATTCCTGAGAGCGCATAGATCAGAATCATTGCAGCAAAGAAATAGCCCAGATCCCGGTGGGTGGCCCTGTTAAGTTTGTAAAGATTCATTTGTGATTAATATGATTTGAACGACTAAAGAGTCGAAACAGTCTAGTTTTTAGGTGCAATCACGAATTCACTGCAAGCTAATACATAGCGTTTGGCTTTCCCTTCTGTGGCGCATGTCGTTTTGCCATCCTGTTCTTTATCAACTGCAACTTCGGTTATTGGAGTTAATACTCCTTTAGCAATAACGATCTCGCCCTGAAGACTTTCATCAAAACGGCTGATGTTATCGCCTGCATTTATTCTGATCAGGTTTTGTTCATCTGAACCAGCCAGGAACATTTTTTTCCCGCTCACCTTGCAGGTATGAATCACCCGCCCTCGCAAAGCGATGGTCTTGTCGAAATACTTCTCTGGATTCTTCTGAATCGAATCTACGCTAATTACAAGCGCTTTAGCCTCTTTTGCAGCTTCAGGACACCCTGCACAAGATTTTGACTGACCGGCACAACCAGTGATACCGACGTTTTCGATATTTGATGTTTCAACTTTTACAGGAGCTGTTTTGGGCTGTGAATTGCATGCTGATAAGATTACCAAAATTCCGAGAAAGATAGATCGATTCATTTTAAATACTTTAGGTGATTTAAATAAATTTTAATTGTTTTGAAATCATCTTACAAATTTATTGATTTTGATCATTAAAACCCTAATAATTGTCATATTCTATAAAATGTTCCTGAATTTTTATATCTTTAAGTAGGGCAATCGGGTTCGCAATATACCAGCCGACCATTGCCTGGAATGCATTAATAATGAATCGTGCTAACTTTAAAATGGAGGGTATTAAAATGAAAGCTTCAAACTATTTTGCGATGTTGATTTTTTTTGTCATTCTTGGATTAGGAGTTGGGATTGCTTATGCCACTTATGGAGTTCAGGCAAAAACTGAAGGGACTGCTATTGAAGTGATCTTCTTCGTTATTGCCCTAATTGTATCCTGTTCAATTAAGATTGCCGATCAGTGGGAAAAGGCAGTTGTATTGCGACTGGGTGGTTTTCATTCACTAAAGGGACCTGGACTGTTTTTCATTATTCCTGTTGTGGATACTATTCCTTACTGGATTGACATCAGGGTTATTACTTCATCTTTTACGGCAGAGAAGACCCTTACAAAGGATACAGTCCCTGTCGATGTAGACGCAGTTCTCTTTTGGAGAGTTTTGGATCCTCAAAAGGCGGCGCTGGATGTTGCAGATTATAAGAGCGCTATCAATTGGGCTGCCCAAACCGCGTTGCGTGATGTAATTGGCAAGACCATGCTTTCCGATATGCTTGAAGGGCGTGAGAAAATAAGTAACCAGCTTCAGAAAATAATTGATGAACGTACCGAACCTTGGGGCATTAATGTTATTTCGGTGGAGGTGAAAGATGTGTTGATCCCACCGGCACTTGAGGACGCGATGTCGATGCAGGCACAAGCTGAGCGGGAACGTCAGGCAAGGGTAATTTTGGGTGATTCAGAGCGACAGGTGGCAGAGAAGTTTGAGGAGGCAGCCAGGTCATATTCCAATAATCCCACTGCGCTTCATTTAAGGGCAATGAACATGCTTTATGAAGGATTGAAATCGAACTCCACAATCGTAATGGTGCCCAGTACTGCATTGGAAAGCATGCAATTAGGCGGACTTGCGGGAATAACCGCATTGACCATGGGTATGGCTCAGCAGCAACAAAAAAAAGAATAGATGATTGTTAATAGTCCGTTTAAATTAAATTATTATAAATTGGTTAAAGCGTGGACCGGAAACATTGTATTTGAAAGGTATTAAATTTACTTTTACGGAATATAATAACATCGTCTATCTCCTACTCTTTTACTTTTTAGGTCAGTTAGCCACCATTGCTTTACATTGTTAAAGGGTTGAGAAGGATTCGCATATTTCAACTCTTCCTGGTAATGGATTATCAAGATAGATCGAAAGAGCAATTAATCAGTGAGGTACAGGCGTTGAAGGAGGCAAATTATTGGTAGATGGAATCGATTAGTCCTGGTACTACCGGGCGAAAATATCCATTAAGTTACCTTGCCAGGTTAAAGATTTTATTAGGAAACGCAAAATTTTTCTGATAATGAGAGAAAAGAGCTATCTCTGGGACTAAGTCAATTTGGGGTTAATAACTTTAATTTTTCTGAGCAACTGATTAATGGGAAAACCTTTTCCACAATGGCACTACGATAAAACGTTCCGGTACTGATGGTGAACAACATACCTGAATTGCTCCTTTGTAGGTATTTTATTGAAAAGTATGGAGGGAAATTTATGATCGAGAGTGAAGTAGGGAAGGGGTCGGAATTTAGTTTTACAATCCCCCAGAATGGAAATCCGGTTCCGGAGGAGGTTATCAAAATCATTGTACCGAATGCAGTTAGTGAGGTAAAGGTGAAACTCCTCAAAATTCTTATTGCTGAAGACGATGAAATATCGGGAAGGCTTATTGAAGCAATGATTAAACGAATAAGTAAACAGGTTTTGATCGCAAAAGAGGGAAATGAAGTGATCGAAATTTGTCGAAATAATCCGGATATTGATTTAGTCCTGATGGATATTTCTATGCCACGAATTGACGGATATGAAGCGACCCGTCAAATACGACTTTTTAATAAGGAGGTGATCATTATTGCACAAACTGCTTTAGCACACACCAGAGATATCGAAAATGCCATATCCGCCGGGTGCAATGACCATATTTCAAAACCCATCAAGAAAATTGAGTTAATGAAGGTAATTCAAAAATATTTTGGAGAATAGGTTATTTATTTGTTGTACTGGAATTTTTAATCTTTCGGATTCGGATTTTATAATCAGGTATTATGGTTTCCGATCCGGGGATCAGCAGTTGTTGAACAGGATCATTCTTTTTTATTAGTCTGTACTTTTTAATGAAATAGGCCGGGATCATAACCAGAATAACACAGGCAAGGCTTATAGAGACCGTAAGTTTGAAAATTCCAAAACGCTGCAGGTAAAAAACAGTCAGAATGAAGAGGATGTTAAATCCAATAATACTGTAAGTTACCAGTCGATGCGATAATCCCAGGGTGAGCAAACGATGGTGAAAGTGATTTTTATCAGCCTGAAATGGTCTCCTTAAATGAACAAGTCGAATGGTGATCACCCTGATCATATCCATCAGCGGATAAGAAAGTATTCCAAAAGAAATGGCTGGTGTAGCCTTAATAGCATATGGTTGGGAATGGTCTATGTTGAATTCATTAAATTGAATAACCAGGATAGAAATAATGGTTCCAAGGACCAGCGATCCGGTATCTCCCATAAAAATCTTATTCTTTACCCCATACACGTTATAAAAGAAAAAGCCGGCAGTTGCCCCCGATAATGAAAATGAGAGTATCGCATAATTGAAATGGCCACTGATTAAAAACCAGCCACCAAAGGCTGAGGCTATAAGAATAGTTAAACCTGCAGCCAACCCATCAACCCCATCAATCAGGTTAAAAGCGTTAATGATAACAATAATTGTAAAACAACTGATCAAAGAACCCGGAATTGTTCCAATCTCCTTGATTCCAAATATTCCATGAAGATTAGTAAAATGGATATCGGCCAAAAATATCAACATTCCGGCAACGATAATTTGTGATGAAAATTTTTTAAGGGGAGACAAATTCACAATATCGTCAGTCAAGCCAATAAAGAAAATGACGATTAAAGCCGCAACGATGTAGGTCATTTCAGGCAATTCATAACTGTATAATCCAATGGCTGATGCAAGGATAAAACTAATAAAAATTGCGATTCCTCCAAGTGTTGGAACTGATTCGGTTGCAGAAGATCTTTCACCAGGGTGGTCCAGGAGATTCAGCTTTTTAACGATTTTTACAATCACCGGTACCTCATAAACTGAGATAGCAAGCGCAAGGGAAAAGCAAAATAGTATTAGATAAATTCCCATAACTCTTAACAGCCAAATAAAACAGACAACAAGGGGATAACAAAATTGTTTAACAGCATCGCCAAAACAATCGCAAAGAAATATAAAATTACAACTCTTTTCAATTGGATAAACTGATATTTGTATATTTGCTAAACCTGAAGACTTTAGTATCAGTTTATGGCAAGATTAGGCCTGTATTTTTTCACCAAACACAAAAAAAATGAAATTCAAAACTCTTTACGCCACAATGGTCGCAATATTATTGTTTGGGATCTGTGGCTCGACACAAACCATAAAGAAAACTCCGCTCGACTATGTGAATCCTCACATAGGCGGAATAGGTCACCTTCTGGTGGCTACCGATCCTATCGTTCAGTTGCCTCAGGGTTTAGTTAAATTATCCTCAAATCCCTGGCCCGAAATTTATGACAGATATTTGTCAGATAAGGTATTTAGTTTTTCAATCAGAGATGTCGTAAGATATGGAAGAAAAACCATCCCTTCATGGATAATGGCAACAACGGGATCTATTGAAGTCACTCCGGAGAAAATTGCTTCTAACTATGATCACGATTTTGAAACAGTAACTCCTTATTATTCTGCACTTCTTCTTGAAGATTATGATGTTAATACTGAATATACGGTCACTGATCATGCCTCTTATTTCAGATTTACTTTTCCTGAAAATTCAGATTCACATATCCTTCTGGGTAGTAATGCAAAATTTAGTGTTCTGAATGAAAATACGATTGAAGGGGAGGAAGTGTTTGGGAAAAACACTTTCTATTTCTATGCGAAATTCAGTAAACCATTTATTTCATCCGGTTCATGGAAAGATGGGACCATTCATCCTCAGTCAAATACCCAAAATGGAAATAATATTGGGGTTTTCGCAAATTATAAAACATCAAAAGGAGAACAAGTTGAGGTGAAAATAGGCCTTTCTCCAGCAAATATCGAACAGGCGAAACAAAACCTCGAAAAGGAGATTCCTCTGTGGAATTTTGAAGTAGTGAAAAACAGTGCAAAAGAGAAATGGGAAGAATCACTGGCAATTATAAAAGTCGAAGGTGGGACAGATGCACAGCTGACAAAATTCTATACCGCACTCTATTTTTCAGACGGAGGTGAAAGTATGCTGAATCGAATGAAGCTAAGGGATAAAGAATTAGTTGAAATGGCCCAAAAGTATGCCTCATTATCTAGACAAGAACTGATTCCATCTGTTTCCTCAGATGGTGTTATGTTTCAGCATGGAAATATTGTTTTTATAACAGATATCTGGCTTAGGGGAATCCGCAATTTCGACATCAAAAGTGCCTATGAAAATATGAAGACAGAGTTTCTGGAATCCACCAAATTGCCGTGGAGAAAAGGGCCAGCTAACCAACTTGACAGCTTTTACCTTAAAAATGGATTTTTCCCGGCATTACCGCTGGGCAAAAAAGAGTGGGTACCCGAAGTTCATGATTTTGAAAAAAGGCAAAGTGTAACAGTTACGTTACAGGCTGCCTACGAAAGTTGGTGTATTGCACAGATAGCAAAGGATTTAGGCAAAGATTCCGATTATGACTTTTTCATTAAACATGCGCATGATTACCAAAACACCTTCAATGCTATGACTGGTTTTATGGCGCCAAAAAGTGCTGACGGTAAATGGGTTGAACCGTTTAATCCGAAATTGTCAGGCGGACAAGGGGGAAGAGATTATTTCGCTGAAATGAACAGCTGGATATACACCTGGTATGTCTCTCATGATTTCCAAGGACTTATAAATCTTATGGGAGGCAGAACCAGGTTCAATAGTAAACTGGATAGTCTCTTTTCGGAACAATACCAGGTACCAAAATTTCATTTCTTAAGCCAATTTCCAGATCAGACAGGGTTAATTGGAAATTATGCACACGGAAATGAATTCTCACGGCAAATACCCTATCTCTATAACTATTCTGGTGAGCCCTGGAAAACTCAAAAGCGTGTAAGGGACATTATGGAGATATGGTATGGTACAGGACCGCTGGGAATATGCGGCGATGAGGACTCCGGATTAATGTCTCACTGGTATATTTGCAGTGCGATGGGCATTTACTCCGACCCCATGATACCAAACTATCCGATATGGCTGATCGGAAGTCCTATATTTAAGAAATCCACAATTAAACTGGGCAACAAAAAGAGTTTCGTGATTGAAGCGAAAAATGTTTCTTCACAAAACAAATACGTTCAATCTGCAACTTTGAATGGTAAGCCACTTAACAGACCATGGTTTGAACATTCGACGCTTCTAAAGGGTGGGACACTCATTCTTAATATGGGCCCCAGACCAAATAAGAAATGGGGTAGCGAACCGGAGATTGTACCTCCTTCAATGTCGAAAGCGAATTAATCTTTATTAAACCATAAAACGAAATGAAGCTAATAGATATTGTTCATCTATTGAATGTTACATTTCTGCTCACAGAAATTATTAGTGATAAAGAGGCCGGGATGACGCTATTAGCCGGCACAAATAAGCGTGCATTTTTCTGGCTGAATGGTGAACTTATCCTCGATAATTATCAGGAGTGCCCTCTTTATTACAAACAATTTGGCACACCTGTAAACCTAAGAAGGGAAAAATATGCGGGTATGGATCATCGATCAGGATGGAGGTAGCTGGGGATTACATGTAAATCTTAAAATAAGGGGAGATAGCATAAAAACTGTTTTGCACGGTTAGAAATGATGTTGTATAAAGTGAATTTGGAAAGCATAAAAAACACACGTTTTACACCTGCCGGGTGTAAAATCGTGTGTTGATATTGTAATTATCTGAAAATAATCCTTACTGCGGAGAGAGTGGGATTCGAACCCACGGTACCGTTACCAGTACAACGGTTTTCGAGACCGTCCCATTCGACCACTCTGGCATCTCTCCTGAATGATTTTCCAAATGATCGTCAATACAAAATTAAAAAACTATTCTGAAAAGTTAATTTCTAGCGAATTTTAATTTCTTTCGTTTTATCGCCATTAGTCAAAGTTGCCAGATTATCGCAATCACCATTTCCATAATCAAGCGACCAGCTCGTGTTGTTGCTGGTGGTAACCGTTACAATCCCACTTACAATGTGATGACAAGGCACACTATAAACCAATGGTTTTGATTCTGTTACAGTTTTTGTTACTTTCACTCCCGAAATACGTGTAAATTCAACGGTTCCCCAGCTGACAATCTTATTATCTGCAGCGGTACCAATTACACCGCGCTGGTATTGGCGGGTAAGATTTGCTTTTCGAGTGGCTGTCCCTTCAGTGCCAGGGAAAATAATGGTTATGTTTTCCTGGATCGTTGCAGTCCGGATATTGTTTACCTGATCTTTGGAGATCGTTTTTATAATACTCCCCTCGATTTTCTTTCCGTCTACCATATAATTGTCAAATGTTTTATTTCTTATCGATGGGAACGTAGTAAACGATTCGGCGGTAACAATGATTTTTCCCGAACGGATTTTTCCATCCTTACCAGTGCATGAAGTGCCAAAGTCAATTGTTAAGACTTTAGGCGATACAGTGTTATTGATTGTAACTGCAGGACAATCTGTCAGATAAACCGTATTTGTGATTGTTGCCGATTTAAGTTGAGATGCATTGGCATCAACGGCTTCGTCAACGATGAGATCAATATCGGCAAGGAGTTCTTCACTTTGGGTTTCCTGAAGGCTCAACAAAACCGGATCAATAGGAGTGGCCATATCACTTTTCTGACATGAGTTAAAAGAAAGAAATGTCAACGAGACTGCTAAGATTATTATAAATCGTTTCATAAGGTAAAAATTTAAATTTATACCCTTAAGATGCAAGTTTTATTAAAAAGTTAAATTTGGAACTGCATTTAACTTTTGGAAGTTTCCTGCATCAAAAAAGTAAATTAAAATACACGATACTTTTGATGAACAATGAGGCCGATGCCCGTATTTTTTCGATGATGAAGGATCCAGCCTTGAGAGATAAAGGGTTTCTTCAGTTAATGGATACCTACAAAGTGCCTGTTTATTGGCATATCAGGCGTCTGGTTGTATCGCATCAGGATGCAGAGGATATTTTGCAGGAAACTTTTATCAACGTATATCGGTTTGCTGATTCTTTTAATGGGCAAAGCAGGATTTATACCTGGCTTTACCGCATTGCAACCAATGAATGCACCAAACATATCAGACGAAATAAAAATTGGATGAAAAAGGCTGTAAAAATTACAGAAGAGATGGCCGGAGTCCTCTCTGCAAATGATGCGGACCATAGCGATACCATCTTGCTAAAGTTTCAACAGGCATTGCTTCAACTTCCGGATAAACAAAGGATTGTGTTTAATATGCGCTATTTCGATGAACTAAGTTATGAAGATATCGGGCAAATCCTGAACTCTTCTGTCAACACATTGAAAACCAATTATCATTATGCAAGCGAAAAGATCAAACAATATTTGATCGATCATGCGTAGGGAGGAAACATCAAAAAATGAATTCACAATTAAGAATTATGAAATACGATAATGATTTTGATGAGATGTTAAAGAGATCGCTCTACAAGGTGCCTGAAGGTTTTTTTGAGCAGGTTGCTGAAAAGACACTTTTAAAAGCTAAACAAAGGGAAAAGCAAAGACGGATGATTCGGATTACGCTGGGGACTTTTGCAGTGGCCGCATCTTTGACCGCGATTGCATTTTTGGGATACTACAGAACGGATTCAAAGAGGATTGAATCGATATCAATCGTGATGGATAAAAATGGGGAGATAAAACAATCAGTCAGGCAAACCGAAGTCATTGGCAAACCGACAAACGCTTCCGGATTAGGAAAAGTTAAACATTTAAGAACAGAAATAAAGGAGATCAAGCCGGAAGAATTGTCGGATGTTTTACCCGAATTGACAGACGACGAATTGTTACAGGTTGCTGCAGCATATAAATCCGATCCCTTTATTGATGAAACACAACATTAAATATTAAAAAAGTAAAAGATGAAGAATATCTGTTTAATTCTGCTTCTTATTTCGGCACTGTTGTCAGGGAATGACGCAAAATCACAGAATCCGGATCGTTTTCCTAAACTCCGTGAACGGATCATCGAGGCAAAATTACGTGAAATCAGGCTTAATCTGAAACTCGATCAGATCAGATTTGATCAGTTCCGTCCTGTTTATATAAAATATGAGCGGGAGGTTTCGGAGATTGACTTTCGAAAAATGACCAAACTGCTGAGGGTTGAGGCAGACAGTCTTTCTGACGAAGAAGCTGATATGTTGATTATTAATCAGTTCGATAGTGCAAAACGGTTAATTGCCCTGCGTGAAAAATACTACAAGGAATTCCGTACAGTAATTTCTTCCAGGCAGATCATCAAGCTCTACCAGACAGAGGCTGAAATGCGGCAAAAGGTGACGCAGGAATTGAAAAGGCGGTTGCTGCAAAGATAAAATGGGGAAGATTTTGCTGTTAATGATACCAATACTGCAGATTTTCACATTGGCAATGTGTTGAGGCGGCTTTGGAAGGAATTCGGAGTTCGATCATTACTTCGTGTGTCCCGTTAGGATAATATCCGGTTATAAAACTTTTATCATAGGCATAACCAACTCTAAGGTTTTGTGAGATATTCAGACCAACAAGGAAGGTCAATTGTTTCGACGAGCGATAGGTTAATCCAATATCGAATATTTCTCTTGGTCCGCTTTGCAACAAAGTAGGATGTTTGAAACGAATGGCTGCATTTCCTTCGACTACCATCAGGTTATACCTGTTGACCAACTGTACTCCGAAATGGTAATTAAACATCACAGGATTTGTGTTCTTATAAATAACCGTGCCATAGCGATGGTTGGTGTTTAGAAAAGAGTTGTCCGATTTATTGATCGAAAGGATATGTGTTGATGAGATGGCATAGACAAAGTGGTCAGATTGAAATTCAAAACCGATATTGACATCAGGCCTGGTCTCTTTTTCCATATCATATGTAATGGCGGGATCAATTGTAGTCTCCGCTTCATAAAGTGAGCCGTTTATAAACCGTGTAAACACCCCTGCAGAAAGACCCATGGCGAAAGACCAGTCTCTGTCATTCGAAATCCGGTAAGCATAGGTCAGCATCGGATTGTAGGCCTGGGTTACCCCTACTTCCTCACCAACCAGAGATATCCCAAACGCTGAATGCATTGTGTGGATATATTCCGATGCCTGAACATCGAAAACTTTAGGGGCCCCCTCAATACCAACCCATTGCTGTCGGATATTGGAAAAAAAATACAAATATTCTGTGCGTGCGATGGATGCCGGATTGTAATTAGCCCGGTTGTACCAATGAGTTGCCATACTGATGTCAGCTTGAGCCATCACTTTTAGTCCGGATATTAAACTTATAATTACAAGCACGATTACAAATTGTTGCTTTATCATGACCATTTCATCTCACCAATGTAATATACCCTTTTTTGGTCTGCGCTTTATGATTCTTATCGGTATAATCGATCAAATAGAAGTAGGTATCCGGATCGACTTTTCTCCCTTTGTAGGTGCCATCCCATCCGTCGATCCCCTTGTAAAGGAGGGTCCCATGTCGGTCTAAGATCTGCAACTGCATTTGAGGCATAAAAACGTCATTTATTCCATCGGCGTTGGGAGAAAAGACATTAGGTATAAAAGGGATTACCTCAATTGATGCAGATGCTATTTTTTCGCAACCATATTTACTCGTTGCTTTAAGAGTAATTGTATATTCCAATACTGCATTAGAGATGGAATAGGTATGCAGAACTGTTGAACCGGTTTCGGTCGATCCATCTCCCATATCCCAGAAATAGGTAACACCGGTTTGGGGAGGAATGGTACAAGTGAGTTGATTATGTCTGATGTCGAGTGATGACGCTGATAAGGTAAATTCAACTTTTGGAAGTGGATATTCTACGACACTGAAAGTGTAGGATTTCTCACATCCGCGTAAATTTGAACCTGTTACTTTAAAAATTCCCGGAAAAACCGTGGAAATCGTATCCGTTTTTGCACCTGTACTCCAAAGGTATTTAGAAGCCCCCGAAACTTTTAAAAGTGCACGTTTCCCCTCACACATTGCCGGATCGCTTTGATCCAAAAATTGCCAATCGGGCTCTTCAATCACCGTTTTATAAATTGGATTTGAGACACATCCGGTAGTAGAATGACCCACGAGGGAGAAGGTGCCCGGAGAGCTCACTTTCACCGAATCGGCTGTAGAACCATTGCTCCACGAATAATCATGTGCGCCATAGGCTTTCAGATAAATGCTTTGGCCGGGGCAATAGGTAGCCTCACCGCTTATTCCAACCAATGGGGGAGAGAAGGATTCAATTTTTTTTGCGAGGGTGTCCACACAAGTTGAAGGAGGATTGCTCACAATGAGGGTCACATCGTGCATCCCTGAAGTAGCAAAAGTATACTTCGGACTTACCTCTACGGAACTCTTCCCATCTCCGAAATCCCAGTTATAAGTCAGCATTCCATGAGTGGTTGTTGATGCATTGGTGAGCTGAACTGTATTTGAGAAGCAATCAATCATACTGGAACTAAAATCTGTTTTAATCACATATTTTGCAATCGTCGACTTAAGTGTTACATGACAATCGGTTGCAGAGATCATTTCACAAGTATATTTTGCCCCCTCTACTGGATCGGTCAGGCTAAGCGTTTTTGAAGTTCCGACCACCAAGTCATTGCTGTCCTTCCAACTGTATTGTTCAAAACCTTCAGGAGCTGCAAGAGTGGCAACATTATCACCGGCACAATATTTCACCGTAATGTACAAGGGGTGACATGCAGCCACGAAATAGGCATAACCATAGTGAAATCTACCTTTACAATCGGCAGACATAAATTCAATGGTGATGGTTTGTCCAATATATGCTAAAAGATTAGCCCCAACAGTGGTCCAGTCTCTCCATTTTACAGGATCGCTCGAACCTGAGGGAGCATAGGTCTGAAATCCTTTCACCGTACCACTTGTTGCATAGACATCATAATTGGAACAGTCGGGTATTATATTCCCTTTCTGGTCAAATATCGTAAATTTAAACCTGGGTTCCATTTCTGCGGTATGACCTGAACTGGCATATTGTAAAACCAGGGCAAATTTAATAACCAAAAGAGCATTGGAGGAATCAACTGTCATTGTGTATCTTAAGCTTTGTTCCCAACATCTGAAACTTGCATCAGCACTAGTGATTGCATCACCAAGGCGTGCAGAATACCGATATCCGGACGGTATTTTTCTTAGAGCGTTTCCCGTATAGGAATCATATGCAGTGGTGTCGGTCATGATGACTTGCCTTCGGGAGGTAGGAAGCATAACCAGAGAGGGTAACGTATTATTAGCAGGGACGTCTGTACTGGTTACCCAATTGTAGCCTACCCAATTGGTAAAATTGCCCATTTCAAACCCCAGGTTTTGGCAATTGGAACCCTGCGCAACAGAGGAGTTCCACGATAATATAAAAACAATGGAACTAATGAAAAGATGCCTGAGTTCTTTCATGTCATACTTAATCATGAGTCGCTTCAACTCTTTTGGATGGATTTGAATTTTTTCGTTACCAGTTTTCAAATTTCGAATTTAATTGACAAAAATTTCTGGCACAATTAAATTAAGTGAACGGACCCCTTTGGTAAGTGGAAAGGCTCAAATTTCCGGTGAATAAAGAAAATTTGAGTCTTTTGGAATATTGCTGAACCTTATTTTAGCATGGCTTTAAATAAAAAGAATTATCGTTTTAAATAATTGGATAAATTTACCATTTTTGAACCTATTTGATTCAAATTAAGATGACAGATTTGGAATATATTGTAGAGGTTCGTCAGGTTGTAAAGTCGTTTAAAGAGGTAAAGGCGGTCAAAGGGGTAAGCCTGCAAATAAAGCCAGGAGAGTTCCTTGCATTGTTGGGTCCAAACGGAGCTGGAAAAACAACACTGGTTGAGATGATTGAAGGGATTCAACATCCAGATGAAGGTGAGATTTTTATAGCGGGGAAGCAGTGGAAAAATCATCAGCACGAATTGCATCAGATGATCGGGCTTTCATTGCAGGAGACCCGCTTTATGGATAAGCTTACCGCAT
The DNA here is from genome assembly GCA_963675995.2 of Prolixibacteraceae bacterium. Taxonomy (GTDB): domain Bacteria; phylum Bacteroidota; class Bacteroidia; order Bacteroidales; family Prolixibacteraceae; genus JAAFHB01. Next base: position 974,838 of record CAXXIY010000002.1, read on the forward strand.
ACGAAACCATGCGTTTATTTGCCAGTTTTTATAAGCTTAACTCTAAAAGGGTCGATGAAGTTTTTAATTTAATTGGTCTGGAGGAGAAGAAAAAAGCGTATGTTGATAATTTATCCGGAGGACAACGGCAACGTCTGGCGCTTGGCGTAGCACTGCTGAACAAACCTAAGGTTCTGCTGCTTGATGAACCAACAACGGGTCTTGATCCCAATGCCCGGCGGGAGATATGGAATATCCTGCTTGATCTCAAAAAAGAGCAAAATACCTCGCTGATTCTCACTTCGCACTACATGGAAGAGGCGGAGTACCTTTGTGACAGGATTGTAATTATGGATGAAGGAACTATTCTTGTCGAAGGTACGCTTCAGAATATCTTAACCCTCGGAGATGGTCACCGTTCCTTGGATGAATTGTTTATTTCACTTACAGGAAGACATCTATATGAATAAGATTACCAATCATCAGCTCTACCGGTTAGTTGCGGCTCATTTTGCAGAAATTATTCGTGAACCGGCAGTTATTTTTTGGGGCGTAGTCTTCCCGATTCTGATGGCCTGGGGGCTGGGAATAGCTTTTACTCAGAAAGGGGAGGTTCAGGTAAAACTGGCTATTGTAAAAGTTGTTTCCGGAAGAGATACAATTCATGAAACGAAATTGATTGGTTTCCTGACTTCAAATGCGACCCAAAAGGATAGTACATTTACGATCAGCCTTAAGAATGAGAAACTTGGAAATACAATCCTTACCTTTTCTGAGACATCATGGTCAAATGCTTACAGACTACTTAAAAAAGGGAAGATATCTGTTATAATTGAGGATCAGCCCACCGGGACTAAATATCATTTTGATCCTGCAAATGCTGAGGCTAAAGCTGCCTACCAGCTGGCATCGAATTTTGCAGCTTATGGTCCCTCCTTTTATGCAGCCAACGAGTCGGGCATTGAACCTTTAACCCTTTCCGGAACGAGGTATATCGATTTTTTAATTCCAGGATTACTGGCTATGGGGATCATGATGTCATGTTGCTGGGGGATCAGTTACACAATTATTGATCGTCGATCAAAAAAATTGTTGCGGAGAATGGTGGCAACACCAATGAAAAAGTCGAACTTTCTGTTGGCATTGATCACCGCACGGTTTTCGATGAATGTGGTTGAAGCACTGTTGCTTTTTGTATTTGCCTGGTTGTATTTTGGGTTAAAAGTTCAGGGAAGCTGGCCTGCTCTGATGGTTATGTTTATAGCTGGAAATATTGCTTTTTCGGGAATTTCAGTTTTAATGTCCTCACATACCTCCAATCCTGAAATTGGGAATGGAATTATTAATGCAGTCGTGACTCCAATGATGGTGGTATCTGGTGTTTTTTTCAGCTACCACAACTTCCCCGACTGGACAATCCCAGTTATTCAATATCTTCCATTGACCATGATTGCCGATAGTTTCAGGAGTATCTTTAATGAAGGGGCCGGTCTTTTGGATGTTTGGAAAGAAGCCTTGATTCTTGCAACTGTCGGGGCACTCTCGTTTGTAATTGGGATGAAGCTTTTCAAGTGGTACTGATTGAGAGAGGATGTCTAGTCTTGAAATCGGTTTACAGAAAATTAAACAAAAAACTGGATTATGAATATAACAAAAACCCGACGAATTTTGGAAATCCGTCGGGTTTAAGTCAAAATTATACTTTTATTCTCCCAGCTTTTTATACCTGATACGGTGGGGAGCGCTGTCGCCCAGTCGTTTCTTTTTGTTCTCCTCATATTCCGAATAACTCCCTTCAAAGTAGTATACCTGTGAATTACCCTCAAATGCCAGAATATGGGTTGCAACACGATCCAAAAACCAACGATCATGCGAAATCACCACTGCACAGCCGGCAAAACTGTCAAGCCCCTCTTCCAATGCACGTAACGTATTCACATCGATATCGTTGGTAGGCTCATCCAAAAGAAGTACGTTGGCCTCTGATTTTAAGGTCAATGCCAAATGGAGCCGGTTACGTTCTCCACCCGAGAGGACACCACACTTCTTCTCCTGGTCAGCACCACTGAAATTAAAGCGAGAAACATAAGCCCTGGCATTCAACATCCTGCCCCCAACCATTACCTCATCTGTACCACCTGAAAGTACCTGATAAACCGTCTTGTCATCTACGATCGCCTCATGACCCTGATCGGCATAACCAATTTTCACAGTCTCACCTACTGTGAAACTGCCGGAATCAATTTTTTCCAGTCCAAGAATCATCCTGAACAAAGTTGTCTTTCCAGCACCGTTAGGTCCGATTACACCGACAATACCGTTTGGAGGTAACACAAAATCAAGACCTTCAAATAACAACCTGTCGCCAAAGGCCTTGGAAACACCATGTGCCTCAATCACTTTATCACCCAGACGAGGTCCGTTGGGAATAAAGAGCTCAAGTTTATCCTCTTTCTGTTTAACATCTTCATTCAACAGCTTTTCGTAAGCACCCAACCTGGCTTTTGATTTAGCCTGCCGTGCTTTAGGACTCATTTTCACCCACTCCAACTCCCGTTCCAACGTTTTGCGACGTTTGGAGATCCCCTTCTCCTCCATCTCTAACCGTTTTGATTTTTGTTCCAGCCAGCTTGAGTAGTTCCCTTTCCATGGAATACCTTCTCCGCGATCGAGTTCAAGGATCCATCCTGCAACATTATCAAGGAAATAACGGTCGTGAGTAATACAGATTACTGTTCCCTTGTATTGCTGCAGATGTTGTTCCAGCCACTCAACAGACTCAGCATCCAGGTGGTTGGTCGGCTCATCGAGCAACAGAATATCAGGTTGTTTCAGCAGAAGCCGGCAAAGGGCAACCCGTCGGCGCTCGCCGCCTGACAAAACCTTCACGGAGGTATCGCCATCGGGACACCTGAGGGCATCCATAGCACGTTCCAGCTTATTATTGAGGTTCCAGGCATCGGTTGCATCAATTTTTTCCTGAAGCAGGGCTTGCCGGTCCATGAGCTTATCCATCACATCAGGATTTTCATAAACCTCGGGCAACCCAAACCGCTGGTTGATCTCCTCATATTCATCCAAAATATCGACAATCTCCTGGGCTCCTTCCTGAACAATCCCCATCACTGTTTTGGTATCATCGAGTAAAGGTTCCTGCGACAAGTGACCAACCGTATAACCCGCAGAAAATGCAAGTTCACCATTGAAATCTTTGTCAAGTCCTGCAATAATTTTCAAAAGGGTCGATTTACCCGATCCGTTCAGACCGATAATTCCAATTTTTGCGCCCAGATAAAAGGAGAGTGAAATGTCCTTAATTACCTGTTTCTGAGGTGGGTATGTCTTGCTCACCTTATACATCGAAAATATAATCTGTCTATCTTCTGCCATTGATTTTTTTATTTGATTCAAATGGCAAAATTCGTATTTTTAATCAGAATTGGCAATAGATTTCCACTTAATAAAGAATTCTGTGCAATTTAAATATATTCAATAAATTAATCCAAAGTTTAGTCTGCTCTGAAAGCTAAAATAAATGGAATTAAATTAAGTTTGTTGTTCGATCTTTAATACAATATTCATATGAGAAAATTAGCTTTTGTTTCTACACTAGTAGTTCTTCTGGTGATCACTCTGATAGGTTACTGGAAATATTCCTTCACCTACAGCGAAGGGTATCGGGCAGGCTTGCTTCAGAAGATCTCTTACAAGGGGAATCTCTTCAAAACATATGAAGGAGAGATGATTCTAAGCAGTGTCCAAAGCAATTCCAACGTGGCAATAGCTTCCGAAAAGTTCTTCTTCTCTGTTACCGATAAGACAGTAGCGCTTCAGTTGGAGAAGGTTCAGGGAGAAAATGTCGTAGTCCACTATACTGAAAAAAACGGGAAACTTCCCTGGAGAGGTGAAAGTACCTATTTTGTGGATAGCTTGAAAGTCAGCAATTCACCAGATCATGGATTTCGTTAGTTGTTCGATCCAACAACAAACAACATTATAACATATTTGCACCAAATATTTCGCTAAATTTAATTGAAAGTAACTCTCGAAAATTAATTCCTGCAACTTGTAGTACAAGCTCTCTTTATTTGTAATCCGGTTTTATCTTGCTCAATTCAAAGGTTATCTTTGCAAAAAAAAATATTATATAAAGTTAAATATGAAAAAATCCGTTATTCTGCTTTTATTTCTCAATTTTGGCTCCTATTTGTTTCTGAATGCTCAAAATATTGAAAAAAAACCACTCACAATTAATGACTTCTCAACCTGGAAATCGATTGTCAATCAAGAGATTTCGAATAATGGGAAAGTGGTCGCCTTCGAGATTAATCCGCAAAAAGGGAACGGGATTCTGGTTGTGAAGTCTGTCGATTCGAAGAAAGCAGATACCTTGTCCCGAGGTTTTGATGCCCGGTTTTCTACTGAATCTGATTTCATTGCATACAAAATAAAGCAACCGGAAGACTCTGTTCGCCAGGCAAAAAAGAAAAAACTGAAAAAGGAACAAATGCCAAAAGATAGTCTTGGTATCCTGGTTTTTAACAGGAACAAGATTTACACCTTTCCCAATTTGAAACAATTTTCAATTCCTAAAGAAAATAGCCGGTGGGTTGCATTCCTCACTGACCTGAAGAAACCGGAAAAAGTAGAAAAAGAGAAGAAAGATAGTGTTTCCAGGAAATCGAAAGAAGCAAAACCTAAAATCGAAAGTGGTAAGGCAAAAGAGCAAAACAGCCAACTGGTTCTATTTGAAGCTGCAACAGGTGACACCATTTGTTTTCAGAACGTAACCGAATACTTTTGTGCCCCCTCCGGCAATATAATTACATTTATTAGTCAGACAAAAGATTCACTCGACCGGACTGAGGTACGAGTTTTCGATACAAAAAAACGAAAGTGCGAATTACTTTTCAGTCAGAACGGGACGACTAAAAAAATTATTTCTGATAAACAGGGTGAAAAAGTTGCTTTTCTGTTCTCAGGCGACACCATCAAAGAAAAAGTATTCAGCCTATATTGTGGATTGATCACTAAAGATAAACCCAAGGCTATTGTTACCCCTGAGGTGGCTGGAGTGCCAAAAGATTGGTCTCCATCTGAATTTTCGGATCTTACATTCTCGGAAAATGGTCAGATGCTATTCTTGGGCACAAACCTTAAGCCCAAAGCGGCTCCCAAAGACACGCTTTTGGACGATGAAAAGCCGGTACTTGACATTTGGAACTGGAAAGACAAAGAGTTACAGCCGGAACAAAAAATCAATCTTGACAAAGAAAAAAAACGGACCTACAAAGGCGTTTACCTCTTTGGCAAAGAAAGATTTATCCAACTAGGGGACACTATAATAAAGGATATCCGAACCATTCAAAAGGGAAATGGCCGCATTGCACTTGGGATAGATCAGTCGCCGTATAAACTTCAATCCTCATGGACTGGCGATTCAAACGCAGACTATTATCTTGTTGATATCGAAACGGGTGCCAAAAGAATAATACTTAAAAATAAATCAATGGTCAGTTTGTCTCCCGGTGGCAATTATGTTACCTGGTACAATGCCGTTGACAGCGTGTATTATGCACGTTCGACCAATGTTAATTCAAACGAAATTATCAACCTGAGCAGTAAGATTCCTGTTTCGCTTTGTGACGAAAGGTGGGATATGCCTGCAGAACCAAACCCATATGGAATTGCAGGATGGTCAGAGAATGATAAATATCTGTTCATTTATGATCGGTACGACATCTGGAAGGTTGATATGAGCGATACCTCCAAACCAATCAATGTTACAAACAACTTTGGAAGGAAGAATGAGACTAAATTTCGGTACGTAAGACTTGATCCGGAAGCAGAATTTATTGATCTGCGTAAACCGGTAATTCTTCAGGCATTTAATGAGCGGACCAAATTTGCTGGTTACTTCACAGCTGATTTGCAAAAAAGTGCAGATCCTCGTTTGCTGATCATGAAAGGTGAAAAAATCGATAACCTCATCAAAGCAAAAAATGCAGCGGTAATGATCTGTACACGTGAAAATGTATCCGAATTCCCAAATATCTGGGCAGGTAACATGACCTTTGAACATTTGCACCAGCTTTCGGATGCCAATCCACAGCAGCATTTATTTGTATGGCCCAAAGTAAAACTGGTTAAATGGACATCATTTTCAGGAAAAAAACTTGAAGGACTTCTTTATGTACCTGAAACAATCGATACGACTTCAAAATATCCCATGATTGTTTACTTCTATGAACGCAATGCCGATTATCTGAATGCCTACACACCCCCAACTCTTACCCGTTCGACCATCAACCGAACCCATTATGCCAGCAACAATTATATCGTATTCATACCTGACATCACCTATGAATCGGGAAATCCGGGGAAAGATGCATTTGATGCCATTGTTAGCGGAACCCAGTTCGTAAGAAACAATTTTCCATTTATTGACCCCAACAAAATAGGTATTCAGGGGCAAAGTTGGGGCGGTTACCAGACGGCCTGGCTGATCACCCAAACCAATATGTACAAGGCGGCCATGGCTGGCGCTCCGGTAAGCAATATGACAAGTGCGTATGGAGGAATTCGCTGGGGATCAGGTATGTCACGTATGTTTCAGTATGAAAAGGAACAAAGCCGCATTGGGGGCACTTTGTGGGATAAACCGCTGCATTTTATCGAAAACTCCCCTATATTTTATGTGCCAAAAATTGAGACTCCCCTTTTGATAATGAGTAATGACAATGATGGAGCTGTCCCCTGGTATCAGGGAATAGAGCTTTTTACCGCCATGCGGAGACTAAACAAACCAGCATGGATGCTGACTTACAACAACGAGGAGCATAACCTAAAGGCAGAGAGCCGAGCTAACCGCATTGATCTTACGATCCGTATGAAGCAATTTTTTGATCACTTTCTAAAGGGTGAACCAATGCCGGTTTGGATGGAAAGTGGCATTCCTGCGATTAAAAAGGGGACAGAACTGGGATATTAGACATGGAAACCCGCTCAGCGGAAAATAAAGTTCTTTTAATTTTCAGCAGACCTTGTTTACCCTCTTTCAATAAAAATTAAGACATAGCAAATAAGTCAGAGCCCCCATATTTTCAAATAAAATATGGGGGCTCTTTAGGGTTTAACCAGTTATTTAAATCTTCACAAAACAGTTTTATCTTTCTTATATTCGAATGACAGAGTATATTTCCCACTTCCAATGACAACTTCAAGTGGGTCAATTTGCTTCTTGAAATGATAGGTGTGGTTATTCAGAATATAGCTTTGGGTGGTAGGTGGCACGGGTACTTTTGCGGTACACCCAACAGGTACCTCAATTCTAAATTCAAGGTTGTTGTTCTCAAGTGACCAGTCTACCCCGATAGTTCCATAAGGAGTCTCCTTTGTTGTTTTTGCCCAGGTAACCCCTTCCGGTATTTGGGGATCAATAAACACTTGCTGGTAGCCCGGATAATTTTCATCGGGACGTATTCCGCCAATTGCCTGATAGAACCAGGAACCGATACCATTATAGCAGTTGTGAATGCGGCTTCTGTCTCCGGACCAATGTTCCCAGGTGGTAGTTGCCCCCTGATCCATCATGTACAGATAACCTGGATAATCTCTCTTCTTCAGCATGGTATAGAACAACCCGACTGCATGATTTTTTACTGCCCACTCGGTAAAAATGGGAATTCCCACCAAACCTGTTGCTATATGTCCTTTTCGATGGATGATGATTTCGTCATTTAGTGTTTTGGCAATCTTCACTTTTAAAGAGTCGGGGACAACCTGTGTTAACAAAGGATAGGTCAAATCGATTTGAGAACCACTAGCATAACTACTTTTATCCTCAACAAAAAATGTCTGATGAATCTGCTTTTTAAGTTTTTTGTTTTGGATGGCATATTTGGAAGCATCCTCAGCTTTACCTAATTTCTGAGCTATCTTCTCCATTGTTTCAAGACATTGGCTTACAACGCAATTGCTGACAAGATTTATCGAAGCTTTGTCCTTCTGGTCAACCCCTTCCGGTGTAGCCCAATCGCCAAGATACCAACCCCTGTAATCGGTTTCGGGCCAGGGCTGAAGCATTCCGTCAGGAGAGTATTTGCTTACATAGCCAAGCCATTGCTGCATCACAGGATAAAATTTTTCAAGAACCCGGAGATCACCATAATTCTGATAAGTTTTCCATGAGGCGTTAATAATAAACCCGCACCAGTATGGACCACCTCCTGCAGGATAAGGATTTGGTGCTGTATGGGGCATGCCACCATCCTCGCGGATGCAATCGGCCCAGGCTTGAAGCCAGTTTGAATAGAGCGGACCCAGGTCAAACATGGTTTGGGCAGTTAATGTCGAAGCATTCCCGTCACCTCCATAACCCAACCGCTCCAATTGAGGGCAATCGACCAGATACCCTCCCAGACTCAGGCAGCGAAGGGTATAGAAAAGCATATTGTGAATTGCATTCAGATCGCCATCTGAACACTCAAAGGTCGATGCCTGTTTGTATGCGGTATGAATTTGGTAACCCTTTATATTCTCTTTTTTAGGTTCCGCTGTCAGATTTGAAATTTTTATATATCTGAAGCCGTGATAATTGAATCGATTACGGAATACTTCCTGACCAACTCCAGTTGCAATATATCTGTCTTCCTGATGTTGGTTTACACATTTGCCATCTTTATCCAGATGGTCGCAATATTCCATTAAAACCTCGGTTCCGTGTTGCAACGCCGGGAACTTGATTTCAGCATAACCAGTCATTGTATTCCCCAAATCGACCAGCCAGGTATTTAGGCCAAAAGGTTGAACTGAAACCGCATTGATCGATCCCATAATACGGTTCGGCTCGACTGTCTGGGGTGTAACCTGATGTTCTGGAACATTGGCTTCAAAAACCGGATGCCATGTCACTTTATTTAATGAAGCAGCAGTTAAATCGGGCAGAATAAGAGAACTGTTCACTTTCTCGCCGCCAAACCTTCCAGCTTTCCAGTTTCCAATTGACCCAATTCCACTATCCCGTCCTTTCCAAGTCGCATCAGTTGAGAGAATATTCTTCCACTTCCCGTCCACCAGCTCTTCCATAAGTGCCTTTACAAGAGGTCCTTCATAAATTACACCAGGTAAACCTGTACTGTACCATCCGCGACCTAACCAGATAATAAGTTCATTATCGCCACTTTGCAAATAGGGTGAAACATCATAGGTGAGACTTAAAGATCGCTTATTGAACTGAGAAACTGCAGGTGTGAGTACCCCGTCACCAATCTTCTTCCCGTTCAGATAAATTTCGTGATAACCCAGAGAATTTACATAAAGCAATCGTTTTTGAGCTTTTCCGGACAAGATAAAATGCTTTCTCAATTGTGGATTTTCCGGATTCCCCGCTTCTCGCGGTAATCCAATATAGGATGCATGCCAGTTGACACTTGATAACAAGCCAACACTAAAATTGGCTACATTACTCCATTCCGATGATTTGTCCTTTTCGTCCCAAATTCTTACTTTCCAGTAAACGACAGACCTTGAAGCCAATTCTTTCCCTTTCCAGGAAACCAGAACGCTATTACTGTTTTTAATCTTGCCTGAATTCCATAAGTCTGCCCTGCTTTCTGTTAAAAGGGTACTATCACTTGCAGCCAAGAGCTGATATGCCTTTTGAATGGTCCCATTTTTATCCGCGCTTATTTCCCAGCTTAGCCCCGGGAGAGTGGTAGCAATTCCCAACGGATTGGTCAGGTTTTCACATCGAAGGTCTCTTATCGCCAGTTCTGTTTTCGCATCGACAAATCCGGCAAATAGCAGTAAAAGAAATAGATGAAAAGTAAAAAAAGATCGTAACATACTGATTTGTAATTAGATTGATATTATGAAACTGAATTATCACGAATCACTTCAAAAATAGTATAATTAAATGAATGTTAACTTCTCAATAATGGAAGTTGAAGTTTAAACATTTTTCATGGTTGTATGTTATAACACATAAACAAAAAGATAATTAAAAAATAAGAAAGTTTATGCAGATTTCCAAATTATTCACAAAATACAGTCTGGGCGACATTGAATTAAAGAACCGGATTATTATGGCCCCCATGACCCGATGCAGGGCGATAGGAAACCTCCCAAACGAACTGATTGCCCAATATTATCAACAACGTTCAGCTGCCGGACTTATCATAACCGAAGGGACTTCCCCATCCCCCAATGGCTTAGGATATTGCAGGATACCTGGCCTTTTTAATGATGCACAGGCCAAAGGATGGGAAAAAACAACAAAGGCAGTTCATGGTGCGGGTGGGAAAATTTTTGTCCAGCTGATGCACACAGGAAGGATTAGTCATTCATTGAATTTGCCGGCAGGAGCAAATGTACTGGCCCCTTCGGCGATTAAAGCTGCAGGTCAAATGTGGACTGACCAGGAGGGAATGCAGGATTTTCCTGAACCAAAGGCAATGACATTGGGTGAACTCAAAGAGACGATCAATGAGTTCAAAAATTCTGCTACACTTGCAGTAAAAGCTGGTTTTGACGGGGTTGAACTCCATGCAGCCAACGGTTACCTGTTGGAACAGTTTCTTTCGCCCATAAGCAATCAGCGCACGGATGAATATGGAGGAAATATTGTCAACCGCTGCCGTTTTGTACTCGAAGTTGTTGATTCAGTAATTAATGCGATTGGTAAAAACAAAACGAGTATCAGGCTCTCTCCGTTCGGAGTTGCCAGTGATATGCCTCACTATCCTGAGATCGAAGAAACATATACTTACCTTGCAGAACAATTGAACAAGCGGGGAATTGTTTATATCCATCTTGTGGATCATAGTGCGATGGGAGCCCCCGAAGTTCCATTCAGTATCAAGGACACGATTCACAAAAAATTCAAAAATACACTCATACTTACCGGAGGATACAACCTTGAGAGCGCTGAAACAGATCTGAATAATAATTTCACCGATTTGATTGGATTTGGGAGACAATTTATTAATAATCCTGATCTTGTCGAAAGATGGATCAATAAATGGCCATTGGCTGAAACCCTCGATGTAAATGCCTTTTATTCTGCTGGTAAAGAGGGATATACTGACTATTCAACCTATAGTAATTGACTTTCTATTTCCCCATGCTGTGGTTCTTAGTGGACATCTCTTTGATCTTTTGTGTGACAATTGGTTGCCACACAAAGCTAAACTTAGAAGAAACTGAGGACCACAGCCTTTTTAACCCCTGATGTAATTGAAGGTAATTTCCCCCCTTTCAAATTAAAATGTTAAATTTGACCTCAAAATTTAGCATATGATTAAATCTATGACAGGTTACGGGAAAGCTGAATGTGAGCTCGCCCTGAAAAAAATCACAATTGAAGTCAGATCACTCAACAGTAAACTGCTGGATGTAAACACAAGAATTCCTGGTGTTTATCGTGAAAAAGAATTAGAGATCAGGCGCGAACTTGCGGATAGGTTAATCCGTGGGAAAGTCGATTTTAACCTCTTCTCCGAGTCGTTGGGTGTTGAAAGTAACAGCGCCATTAATAGTTCTATGGTGAAAAGTTATTTCAAACAGTTGACCGAGATCAACAACGAACTCCAACTTCCCCTGACCGAACTTACCTTACAAATAATCATGCAATTGCCTGACGTTGTAAAAACCACGCGCGATGAACTCGACGAGAATGAATGGAAAATGATCATTGCGACTATCCGTCAGGCACTTGATGAGCTGGATAATTTCCGTACTCAGGAAGGCTTATCTCTCTATAATGACATCATATTTAATATCAATACGATAACAACTTTACTTGAACAGATTGCTCCATACGAACTGGAGCGAACAGCCAAAGTGAAGGAACGGATACTGGAAGGATTAAAAGAACTTTCTTCGCCTGAGGGTGTTGATCACAACCGTCTTGAGCAGGAGATGATTTTCTACCTTGAAAAGCTGGATATCAATGAAGAGAAAGTGAGATTGGGCAATCACTGTTCCTATTTTCTTGAAACATTGGAGCTGGATGAACCCACTGGGAAGAAGCTTGGATTTATTGCTCAGGAAATTGGACGTGAAATCAATACACTCGGATCAAAAGCCAATCATACCGAAATGCAGAAGTTGGTCATTGGAATGAAAGATGCACTGGAAAGAATCAAGGAGCAGTTACTTAATGCTTTATAAATTCCGATCTTTAAATTCAACTTTATATTTTCTAACTTTTTCAATTCATGAGTGAAGGCAAACTTGTCATTTTTTCTGCGCCGTCGGGAGCCGGCAAAACAACTATTGTAAAGCATTTATTGTCATTGAACCTTAATTTCGGATTTTCGATCTCTGCTACCACAAGAAAACCAAGGGGAGCCGAATTAAATGGGAAAGATTACTATTTTTTAAGTGCTGAAGAGTTCCTTTTTAAAATCAGCCAGGATGAATTCCTGGAATGGGAGGAGGTTTATCCGGGTTGTTATTATGGGACTTTGAAAAGCGAGGTGGAACGGATTTCCAGTAACGGACAGAATATCCTCTTTGACATTGACGTGGTAGGTGGCAGTAATATAAAAAAATATTACGGTGAGAGAGCTCTTGCGGTGTTTGTTCAGCCTCCATCGATTAAGGAACTGGAAAACAGGTTGCTTGAGCGTTCTACCGATCAACCGGAAGTGATCAAAGAGCGGATTGCAAAAGCAGAACACGAAATGAGCTATGTTAACCTGTTTGATATAGTGATCATTAACGATAAGCTTGAAGATGCCCTCATGGAGGCTGAAATGAAAATCCGGCAGTTTCTGGGAGAAAGTTCTGATTTGAAGCAAATTTAGGGGACGTGTAAAAGGATGGAATAATAGATTGATTTGAAAAACTATAACTTGGTATATTTAAATCCGGTATAAATGAAAATCGCCATCTTTTCAGGATCATTTAACCCGATACACAACGGTCATCTGGCCATTTCACGGGAGGTTTTAAAACTTAGGGCAGCTGATGAGTTATGGTTTCTTGTCTCACCGCAAAATCCAATAAAGAAGTATGATGACCTGTTCCCCGAAAAGGAGCGCTTAAAAATGGTCGAAATGGCCATTGAAAATGAAAGGGGGATGAAGGCAAGTGATTTTGAGTTTTATCTTCCCCGCCCTTCCTATACGATCAGGACCCTTGAACGTCTCAGAATCGCATACCCCCAGCATCAGTTTATTTTACTAATCGGAGGAGATAACCTTGCCATTATTCATAAATGGATTGAATATCAACGGATAATAGAAGAGTTTGGACTGATTGTTTATCCAAGGCCTGGATTTCAAAATAAAGCAGGCGATCAAATCCCAAATACTACCTTTATTTCAGCTCCGCTTTTCGATATTTCAGCTACTGAAATCAGGGAAAGACTAAAAAAAAGGGAATCTGTCGCAGAGATGGTACCTGTTAAAATAGAGGAATACTTGAATAAAAATTTCACCCTATTATTTTAATTTCCCACTACTCACTCTGAGTCACCCCTGCTCACTTTCTCCCAATCACTCCCTCCTTTCTTTATTCCGCTTTAAACTCCACCGTCTTTTTTAAACGGTTACTCTCGAGGCAGGCTTCAAGAATACGAATGTTGGTTAATGCCTCTTCCGGTTTGACAAAAAGTTCCTTCCCTTCACGGATAGTTTCATACAATTTTGAAAAGAAAGCTGCCAGGTTACCCGGAATGGTTTCAATCTTTCCCTGAAAATGAAGACCGTTGATCGAGGTATTGAGTGTTCCCCAATCGGAAGGTTTATCTTCACCCCATTGTGGTTCATTGGGAAGGTGGTGCAATTTCATCAGCTCCTCCTGAGGATCGGTTCCCATTTTGACAAAAGAACCTTCTGTCCCATGAACAATATATTGTGGTCCCATTTCACGAACCAGGTACGAGCAACGCAGTATAGCATTAAACTTCCCGTAATGGAGCCTTATATCGAAATTGTCGGTTGTTCTTCCACCCGTACGAAGCACATTAAGATGGGCTGTTACCGCCTGCGGAACGCCAAATAATACAAGTGTCTGATCTACAATATGAGAACCGAGATTGTATAGCACACCGGTCCGCTCATCTCCATCTTCTTTCCACGAGCCCTCCTGGATGTAATTCCGATAACGATCGTAATGGGCCTCATATTCAACAACCCTACCAAGAAGCTGATCTTCCAGAATCTTTTTCAAGGTCAAAAATCCGTTGTCCAAGCGTTTACTTTGGTAAACAGTCAGTATAACCCCATTTTGCTGTGCCAACGAGATTAATTCTCTTGCTTCATCACTTGTTTTGGTAAACGGTTTTTCCACCAAAACATGCTTCCCCGCTTTGATGGCTTGTTTTGCCATTTCAAAATGAAGATGATCAGGGGTATTCACCAATACCAGTTCGACCTCCGGATCATTTAGGATTTCTTCATACCTCCGTACAATGGTTGCTTCGGGATATCTCTGCGCCGAAATATTCTTTGTACGTTCCAGTATCTTGTGAATCCTGAAGTATTGAGGAAAGACTTTTAATGAAGGTCCCTGAAAGACAACCCCCGACATTCCGAATGACGCAATGGCCGTAACAATTGGTTTACTCATGGCTGAATATTTAATTTAAGATTCAAAGATAGCTGTTAGTTTCTGGTTTCAGAAATGGGAGAGGAGCATTATAGCCATTTTTTTCGTCTGAAGAAAAGCAGCATTAAAATAGTAATTATTACCATAATTCCCCAGAAAAGAAAGTATCCGAATTTCCACTCCAGTTCAGGCAGGTACTTAAAATTCATCCCGTAAACTCCGGCAAAGAAGGTGAGGGGAATAAAGATCGTAGAGAAGATGGTCAATACCTTCATAATCTCATTCATTTTGTAACTTACCGTCGAAAGATAAAGGTCCATCATCCCCGAAGTCAGGTCTCTTAAACTCTCAAGTGTTTCAATAATCTGAATGGTATGGTCGTAATTATTCCGGAAGTAGATTCTTGTTTCGTCATGGATCAGCTGGTGATCCGATCGCTGAAGCTGGTTTAGAACTTCGCGGGCCGGCCAGATCGTCTTTTTAACATAGCCAAGCCGTCGTTTAATTTTGTAAATAGCCTCCTGACTTGCCTGACCGGGAGATGTGATCAACTCCTCTTCTGTCTCTTCAATAGATTCCCCAATATCCTCAATTAATGTAAAATAATGATCTATAATGATATCAATAATTGCAAAAACCAGATAGTCGGTTTTCATTTTTCGAACCCGACCCTTACTCGTAACGATACGGTTATGCAATGTCTGGAATACCTGAGGAGTTGTTTCATGAAAGGAGATCACATAATTTGGACCCAAGACCATGCTGATCTGTTCCATATTTACTTCCCGACTTTCTGAATCAATTTGTAGAATTTTGAAAACCAGAAATATGTAATCCTCTCTCTCCTCAATGCGCGGTCGCTGTGTGGTGTTGGCGATATCCTCAAGATCGAGTGGAATAATGTTAAATTGTTTTCCAATTTCATTTAAGATGTCCAGGTTATGAACTCCGGTCACCTGAATCCATTTGATATCTGGCCGGTCAATGTAACCTTCCAGCTCTTTTACAGAGCCAATAATATTCTCATTAGTAATTGTTGATTCATTATATTCCAGTACATCGATCCTGATCTCTTCCTCTCGTGGCATACCTATGTATTCTACGGTACCAGGGATGCTTCCACGTAAGGCAGTTTTTGAAACAAATTTATGGAGATCGATCTTTTTAAGTTTCCTTTTGCTCTTCATGCTTTGACTTGTATCGGAAAATGATTTACAAAAATACTTAAAAAAACTGTCTGGGATAAAAAAAATAAATTACGGCACGATATATGTCGAAAAGTATATATGTTTGAACAATATTTTAGAACTTCGTAATTTAATTTTCCGGTTATGAGAAATACGACACTATTTGCAGGAATAATCATCGCTCTTTTCTGTTTTACTGCAACCCATACCGTTTTTGCCGCCGATGGGAATGTTATTAAAATAGATAAGGCTCAATTTAAAGAACAGATAATGGATTATGAGAAAAATCCGAAAGAGTGGAAATATGCCGGTAAATTGCCATGTATCGTCGATTTTTATGCAGACTGGTGTGGCCCGTGCCGTATTGCTTCACCTGTTCTTGAAGAACTTGCCGGAAAATATAAGGGAAAGATTGTAGTTTATAAAGTCAATACAGATCAGGAACGTGAGTTATCTACAGTTTTTGGAATCAGCGGAATACCTGCATTTTTGTGGGTTCCTCAAGCTGGAAATCCAACCATGACAAGTGGAATCGCCAGATCTCCGGAAGCGACAAAGGAGCAGTTTGAAAAGATGATCAATGAGATATTGCTGAAAAAGTAAATGTGATTAAATGCAGATTGCCAGCGGCCAGCTACCTGCTGCCACCCGCTGGCGATCGTTCATCAAAATTCTAGTACAACTATCGTATCAACAGGTTTTCTTTTTACTTCCGGAACCTTAATCGTAATTCCAAATTCATTTTGTTTAAATAGAACAGAGGTCTGATCATCAAAAAGATAAGCTTTTTTGATCTTTTTGCCAAAATCATTTAACAACAGGTTTTCGTCAGATTCTCCCATAAGATGCACAAAGAGTGTATTCCCTTTTGTTGTAGTCACACCCCATGGATGTGGCCCAATAGGTCCTCCCCGGGTTCCGTAGACAGTTGCACCATATTTTTTCATCCATTCACCCATTTCTCCCAAGGTTTTAATAAATTCAGGTTGGATTTTCCCGTTTGGCATCGGCCCTACATTCAGCAAAAAATTTGCATTTGAACCCGCCGCTTTAACCAGATATTGTACCAGTTGTGTAGTTGTTTTAAAATTTTTATCCTTGATGTTGAAGCCCCAGGCTCCGTTCATTGTTTCGCATGTCTCGAGGGGAAGGTTCCCAATCTCTGATTCTCCACCAAATCCGGTGGTATTTTTGCCCGGGAGATCCTTTTCGAACATTTGAAAATCTTCACCTGGTTTTGGTGCCTGATGATGATTATTTCCCACCAAAGCTGCGGGCTGAAGCTTGTGAATTAAACTGTAGGTCTTGTCGAGACGCCAGTCTGCCTCCTTTTTGTCCCACCATCCGTCAAACCAGATTCCGGCAATCTCTCCATAGTTGGTCAGAAGTTCAGTGAGCTGGCCATCCATGTAGTCAAGATAAGCATTCCAGTCTCCTTTATTTGGGCGACCCGAACTACCTCCGGTTCCACCACGGGGATAATAGTTATCCTGATACCAGTCGAGATGCGAATGATAGAAAAAGAGTTTTACCCCCTGTTTGTGACACTCATCGGCCAATTGCTTCAACACATCTTTGCCATATGGCGTACGGTCAACAATATTCCAGTTGCTCAGTTTTGTTGCCCACATCGCAAATCCATCATGGTGTTTACTGGTAATGGTAATGTATTTCATTCCGGCATCCTTTACCATCTTTACCCATTCAGCAGCATTAAAGCTAATTGGATTAAAGAAATCGGGAAGTTTTTCATAAGTGGCCTTACTTAATTGTTGCTGATTCATCACCCACTCTCCGTTAGCAAGTGTGGAGTAAACGCCCCAATGTATAAAGAGTCCGAATTTGGCATCCTGAAACCATTCACGTGCGGCAAGATTTTCGGGAGCAGGTTTGTAATCAGTCTGAGAAAATGTTGTGAATGAGATAGATAGGCAAAGCAGAAGGGTTGTAAAAAGTTTTATTTTCATGTAAAAGTTATTTGTTTTTAAGTGACCAAATGGAACGCTCATTGATATTTATCTTCATTGGTAGGCATTTGCTCATGAGGGTTTCATTTAACGTGCTGTAATTTCGTGTTTTTGTAAATTTGCGGCAAACTGTTTGTTTAAAAATTGTCAGCTTTCCTGTAGGCTTCAATTAAGGCAAGTTCTCCCTCTTTTCCCTCGATGCTTTTCCCATGTTCCATGCATAATACACCATCGTATCCCTTCCCTGAGATATGTTTAAATAGACTTTGAAAGTTGATCTCACCAGTTCCAGGCTCTTTCCGGCCCGGATTGTCTCCAAGATGAAATGCACCAATCTCTGACCACGCTGAGTCCATATTGGGGATAATGTTCCCTTCGGTAATCTGTTGGTGATATACGTCATCCACAATTTTACAGGCAGGGCTGTTCACTGCACGACAAATCGAATAAGCTTGCGGAATACCGGTGAGGAAGAGACCGGGATGGTCGCGTTTGTTCAAAGGCTCCAATACAATCGTCAATCCCCCTTTTTCTGCAATTTCACTTAATTCACGCATTATATCAATGACATTGGCTGTTTGAAAATCCCATGCCATCCTTTCATTATACCGCCCGGGAACCATCAAGGCACATTTCACTCCGGTCCTTTTAAACAGTTCAACCCCTTCATTTACTTTTTTTACCAGCATTTCGCGTATTGAAGGGTCTTTGATTACCATCGATTCCACTTTAAAATCGGCATACAAGACAAAAGGACCCATATCCATATTTTGACGAGTAAGCTCGGCAATGATTTTATCCTGATCCTCGATAGATCGTCCAGATAATCCATTATCAAACATAGCTCTGAAACCCTGATCTGCACAGAATTTAATTACCTCCACCGGATCTTTACCGGCAAGTTCAGGAAATGCTCCAAAACCCGGAGCATATTTAAGTTTGAATTTTGCCGAATTCGACGGTTTTACCTCTGCCAGCGTGTTGCTGAATCCCATCTTTGAAAATCCTACAAATGCTGCTGCAGTAGCGGAGTTTTGGATAAAGTTTCTTCTGTTCATGACATTTTATTGTTACAAAGTACTTTTATTAAAATATTGATAATAGAAAATTCCCTCCGTCACACAAGTAGGGATAAGGTGTTCATAAATACTCAGGAAATATTTATTCAGGTTACATTGTCTCACTCTTTTGGAACCACTATCCACATAATCAGGTAGATCAATATACCAGGGAACACAACAGTAAAAAAAGTGGCCAGTGCAAATCCAAGCCTGATGATCGTTGGATCTACGTCCAGATAATTGGCAATACCGCCGCAAATTCCGGCAAGCATTCGGTCTCTTCTGCTGCGGGTCAGTCGTTTGGGAGTATTTAGTTCCATAATTGTTTTATTTTGGTTTATCGTTCTCGTCATCTGATTCCTCTTCATTTTCATGTACGTAAAGCTCTTCTTCGTACTCCAGTTCCAGATCCATGAATTCTTCTGCCTGTTCGAGCAACTCCTTCTTTAACTCCTCACTTGCCGGTTCTTCATCAATCCAGTATATCTCCTGATCGACGGAGAACGCTTCAACATCACAACCTACGATAAACCGGGGTTGTTCGTTGTGGATAACAAAGATTTTATCGGGTAAAACCTGTGAATTGTCTGCTAATAGAAACTTAGGTAACATGGTACTTTTTTTAGAGATTTAATTGAATTTACAACGCCAGTTGCACAATCAAAAATACAATATTTTAGTCAACATAAATGCCTTTTTAAAATTTTTAGCGGTTCCATTTTTTATTATACAATCTTCCTTTTAAATCTGTCAATATTGCATGTTAATTGTCTGTTTAGGAAAATTTGGCATGAAAATTTGACTTCAAATCTGCCAAATATCCACTCCTTGGTGCCTCCTTCATTGATTTTAACCCTCCAAAATTAATGATGTGTTTTTTTTTGGTTGGAGAATACTTTTTTGGCATTTTAATTGAAGATTAGAGGTTGTGTTCATAATACGAGATTTTTAACTATAAAAGTATGTTTAACAATTAATGAATGGAGGACTAAGTTATGAAACTGGCAAAAGTATCTGACAGGTTGTTTCCAACTTTTCCATCTTTTATTGATAACTTTTTTTCAAGAGATTTGATGGATTGGAACAACTCGAATTTTTCGAATACAAATAGTACAATTCCTGCGGTAAACATCAAAGAGAACGCCGAATCGTTTATTATCGAAGTGGCAGCTCCGGGCATGACGAAGGAAAACTTCACAGTAAATCTTGATGGTGATCGTCTTTTAATCTCCTCGGAACACAGGGAGGAGAAGGAGGAGAACGAATCAAATTATTCCAGACGTGAATTCAGTTATCAAAGCTTTCAACGAAGCTTTACAATTCCAGAAGGAACTGTTGATGGCGATAAGATTTTTGCTAAATATGCCGATGGAATTTTGATGGTGACTCTCCCCAAAAAGGAAGAGGTCAAACCAAAACCCGCAAAAAGGATTGATATTATGTAAAAATTAAAAATCGCCCTTGAAAGGGCGATTTTTAATTTTTAGTTGACCGGGCTTTCGATTGTGGAAACGTAAGTAAACCAGTGATGATAAAACCGAAATGAGGAGAATAAAAGTGGAATCCCCATGGTAATATAGGTAAGTGAAAGTGATGACAAAGGGACAAAAGATGTTTTGCGCAGAAATATCCCCAAGGAAATCATCCCCACCATCATTAGATAACTCCTTGAATTGAAGAATTCATAAAATAAATGATGGTCTCCGATCAGCGTTTTGATCCGGTGAACGTGCTTGCGTGAAATTTTCGAAAAAACCAGAATGAAAAATGTGATTCCGGAAATTATACAGGCAATGATCTTCAACCACGAAAACCCGGAGGAGGCTTCAAGCATCGAACTTCCCCTGAATAGTAACATTGCTCCTGCGAATGTCCAGACTAAAGCTGCTTCGAAAAGAAGAAAACGCTTTGAAACACAAAAATTGATTGAATTTAACAGATGCATTTATTTAAAACATTGATATATAGAATAGTGTACAAAGATAAAAGATTTTATTAAGTATTTAAATGACCTTTTGGTCCCTGAGATTTTTATTGAAAAAAAAAGCCTTACTTCAAAGTAAGGCTTTTTTTTTCAATAGCTTGATTTAGTTTGTAAAAACTATGCTAGTTTTACATTTACCGCATTCAATCCTTTTCTTCCTTCGGTTACATCGAAAGTAACATCATCATTCTCTCTAACTTTGTCGATTAGACCAGTTACATGTACGAAATACTCTTTGTCGGAGTCATTGTCCTTGATAAATCCAAAACCTTTGGATTCATTGAAAAATTTTACTTTACCTGATTGCATTTTAATAATTTTTAATCTCGACAAATATAACTCAAAATGATGAAATCCAAAGGATTTTATCATTTTTATTTAAATTCTTTGAATTTTTATCTTATGTAGTTAACAAAATATAAAGATCTATTAAGCCAGAGCGTCAAATCATCCAATATTTGATTTGACGTATCTGGCTATTTGATAAAGAGTAAAAACCCATCAATAAAGTAAATTATTCCGGCCATCCCAACCAAAAGGCTTAAGAACCAAACATATTTTTTCTTTGCCAAAGCAGCAATGGAGGAGAGGAGGATGGAGATTTGAAGGAATATGACTGCAATGCCAAAAGCTGAACCATGCAATTTGCAATCATCCCGATCTGCCTCAAACTTTTTTGCAATGAGGGATATATTCTCTTTTTCCAATTCATACTGATGAATTTTTTTGGTACAGGAGGTAATTTTTTCCTGATACTGAGCCAATATCTCTTTAGAGGGGTTTGATTTGCCAATTAGTTCAAGCTGTAATTCCAGGTTGTCCTTTTGCATTTCAAATACGTAACTTTTTAAACTCTTCGATTGGTAAAAAGCCCATTGGTCAGAGGCACTCGTTTGATTCATCAATGACTTATTGCTGTATCCTCCTCCTTTAAAGGTTGAAAGTGTGGCACAAACAACTATAATTACAGTTGAGATTGCCAGGTATGTAGTCCATTGTTCTTTTTTTTCTTCTGCCATAGTACGCTATTTCTTAAATTTTAAGTAATAAATATTCTAAGGGCAAAATTAGAAATAACTTAATACAATTTTGTATGGCATTCAGAGCACATTGTAGTTTTCCACTCGTCACCAATATCAACCGGATGTTTGAATTCAAGTGGTTTAAAGGAACTTGAGATTTGCATCGCAGAATCTGTCCCCTGTGCTACAATATCATGACACAGATTACAGTCACGGGAGATTACCTTTCCGCTCTCAGATTGATGTTGACCGTTATGACACCGGTCGCAGCCATTTGTTTCAAGGTGCCCCAGATGATTAGGATGAACACTCCATTTTACCCCCATTTCGGGAAACATATTTTGACTATATCCTTCCTGGATACCCGAAATAACCTGTTCTATCTCCTTCTTTTTAGGCTCCACCAGTTCTGGATGTTTGGAGGTATAGTATTCGTTCACCTGATTCTTTATGGCTAACATCGCACTGTCAGTCGTCGAGTAGTCTTTGTAAAGAATATTCATCGCCACAATTTTTACATCGGGTATACTCCGGGGAATCTTCCCCGAGGTAATCAGTTCATCAATGAAATCTTGCGGAGCCTTATAATTGTGTGAAGGCCTGTTATGGCAGTCAATACAATCCATTTTTCTGATCTCCATTGAATCACGCTGTGCCTGAGTCATTTTATCATCCGTATCTTTAAAGATTGTGGATTCACCTGTTTTAAGATTTGTATATTTTACCCATGGAATCTTTTCCCTGTTTATTGCAGAAGCAATATATTCGATTTTTACATTTGGATTGATGTGCCAGTGTATACCCTGAGCAATACCCTGGGCGCTGTTGCTGGCACTGGTCTTCATTTGAAGGTGAATGTTCCATGCAGTAGTATTTTCATCAGCAAGATAAGATATTTTGTTTTTTTGTTTACGGTCATAGAATTTTTGTGGCCAGTGACAATGTTCACATGTTTCCATTGCCGGACGTAAATTCTGGATAGGTGTCTCTATCGGATGAGGAATCTTATTGGTAATTACAGCATAAACCTGGTATAATCCCGTTAATTTGCTTCGAACATACCAACTCGCACCTGAACCAACGTGGCACTCTACACAATTAACCCTTGAATGGGGCGAATTCTGATATGCTGTATATTCAGGTTTCATCACGATGTGACAAAGTTTTCCGCAGAACTCATTCGATTCTGTGATATGAAAAGCCTGAAAACTACCTATTGAGGTTAATATTGCCAGGAAAATAGTCCCTACCAGAAAAATTCCTGCTGCATTTCGGGTTGATGGCTTGTTAAAGTCCCAAAGTGGATAGTTCTGATCTCCAGCTCCTTTAACTTTCTCCTGTTTCTTTGCCCTTAACATTCCTATCGGTATTAAGATAAGTCCAAGAATCAAAAGAGCCGGAAGTACCATGTAAATGAATATCCCTAAATACGAATTGTTGGTTAAGATAAAGGTTGAAACTAAAAACAGCAATAAAATGATCAGAAGACTGGCAATGGAAATAATAACACCCGCAATTGTCAAAAGATTTTTTGTTGATTTTGGTAAGTGCATAATGATTCAGATGAATAATGATTTATTTACAGCTCAAAAGTAGAAATGATATCAGACTAAAAGGTCTTATTATAATTGATATAAATGCGTTATTCGATTGATATAAAACAATATTGTGGGAAGAATCTCCAGGTTAAAATGATGATTTAAAAGATTGCAGTATATTATATTCTGGTTTTAAGTAGTTCATTAATAATATGATGTGAGGTACGTCTTTATACTACTCATCAATTTTAAAGGGATATTAAGTGACATAAATATGGGAGTTCCAAAAGTTCGCTGACCGCTGATTCGATCATGGTATCTCTTTATGAATTTGAAAATGGGAAATTAATTGCTAAGTTTGGTTCAATTATTAGAGTAATCACAGATAAGACCGGGATTGGCTAGAAAATTGGATTTAAATTGATTTAATTATATCTAATATAGAACCATTATAATTAAGCTATCGGTCAAACTGTAATTTTGACGCTAACTAAAATAACTGCTATACTATAAATTGTTAGATATGTCTGGAATACCAAAGTTCAAATTTAAGGGGAGGATCCCGACTCTCACTTTTATATTGTTTATAATTAGTCAATTGTCGATTTTTGCTCAAACAAATGATGATTGTTTGATGTGTCATGACGATCCTGGTTTATCTGTTGAGAAGTTTGGAAAAAAGGTATCTCTTTATGTTACCGCAAAAACACTTGGTAATTCAGTTCACAAGGGACAAGCCTGCATTGCCTGCCACGAAGATGCTGCAGTTAAGGAATTTCCTCATCCAGAAGGATTAAAGCCTGTTTCCTGCAACAAATGTCATGCTGAACCACAAAAGCTTTTTGACGCCGGGGTACATGGGCAAGCCAAACTTCTAAAATCACTTTATGCTCCGGATTGCAAGGAGTGTCACGGGACTCATGATATTCTTGCAAAAACCAATTCAAAATCCCGGACCTATAAAATGAATATTCCGTTTTTATGCGGTAAATGTCATCGTGAAGGGGCCCCTGTAGCCAGAACCTATAATATTTCCGAACACAATATCCTTGAAAATTACAGCTCTGATGTTCATGGTATAGGCTTGTTTAAAAAGGGTTTAATTGTTTCAGCTACATGTAATGATTGCCACGGGAATCATTTAATTTTGCCTCATACAAGTCCGAATTCTTCAATCTCAGTGAACAATGTTGCCAAAACATGTATGACATGCCATACCAAGATTGAGGACGTTCATACCAAGATTATCAAGGGGGCGCTTTGGGAGGAGAAGCCTGGCGTCATACCTGCTTGTACCTCCTGTCATATACCGCATAGAGTTAGTACACAGAATATTGTGGCCAACATTGCTGATCGTGAATGCATCAAGTGCCATGAGCAGACCACTGCTCAAAAACTTGTAGGAGATTCACTGACTTCGATGAAAGTAAATAAGGCTGATTTGGCAAATTCGGTTCATAAAAACATTGCATGCGTAAAATGTCATTCGGATGTATCTTCCAACCGGGAAAGGCCTTGCGAAACAGCCGGAAAGATTGATTGTTCAGCTTGTCATGCTGAGGTTTCCAATTTGTATGCAGGAAGCGGCCATGGTCAGGCGTATTCCCGCAAGGATAAGAATGCACCCTATTGTACTGATTGTCATGGTACTCATAAAGTAAAGTCGAGATATGATGACACTGCCCCTTCCTATCGTGGCAATATTCCGAATCTTTGTGGACAGTGTCATCGCGACAAGGGGAAAGCCAATAAATCGGCGGAGCTTCACCAGGTTGATGCTCTAGTTGATTATTCATCCAGCGCTCATGGTCGGGGATTGAAGGAGAAGGGATTAACTATCACCGCAGTATGTACAGATTGCCATTCAACCCACAATATCTTAAAAGAGACCGACGAGCGTTCTACAATCTTTGCAAGGAATATTCCTGCAACCTGCGCCACATGTCATAAGGGAATCTATGATGAGTATATCAAAAGTGATCATGCAATTACAAATAATGTTGATGGGAAGAAAACCTATCCAACGTGTGTCAATTGCCATACTTCCCATACGATAAGTTCCACGGGAGGTGATCAGTTTATGAATGAGGTTACTCATCAATGCGGTACCTGCCATGAAGAAACAGCAAAAACTTATCTGCTTACATCTCACGGGAAAAAGCATTCGCTTGGTGATTCAAAGGCTGCCAAATGTTCCGATTGTCACGGATCGCATAACATCCTCAATGTTAATAATCCAAAATCATCGATCAGCAGTGTAAACATTGTTGGTACCTGCAAAAAATGCCACACCGATGCAAACACGAGATTTACCGGATATCTAACCCATGCAACTCATCATAACAAGGAGAAATACGGAGCATTGTACTATACTTTCTGGGCAATGACCAGTTTACTTACTGGCGTATTTTTGTTTTTCGGAATCCATTTAATAATGTGGTTTCCAAGATCCTTTAAAAGTCTGAGGGAAAAGAAGAAACATCAGCAATCACTGGCGGATAAATATTTTGTTAAAAGGTTTTCCAGAAGTCAGCGATTGACGCATATATTTGTTATTCTTAGTTTTTTAATGCTGGCTCTAACCGGGATGATTCTTAAATTCTCAAACATGGCCTGGGCAAATTTTATGGCTGATTTGTTAGGTGGCCCACAGATCGCCGGAAAAATTCACCGTTTTGGTGCCTTTATAACTTTCTGCTATTTCACCTTTCATCTCTATTCCTTAATCCGTACCAAGATCAAACACCACACGCCTGTCAGCAAGTTTATTTTTGGTAAGAATTCACTCATGTTTAATATGCAGGATCTGAGAGATCTGGGTCAGACTTTCAAATGGTTCATTGGCAGGGGGCCGAAGCCAAACTACGGAAGATGGACCTACTGGGAAAAATTCGATTACATGGCCGTTTTCTGGGGTATTGCTGTTATCGGATTCTCAGGACTTGTGCTATGGTTTCCTGAAATATTTACCAAAATATTCCCGGGCTGGTTGATAAATGTGGCTCAGATTATTCATAGTGATGAAGCTCTGCTTGCTGTCGGATTTATCTTTACCATTCATTTTTTCAATACGCACCTTCGTCCTGATGCCTTTCCCATGGATACTGTTATCTTTACCGGTCTTGTGCCACTTGATGAATTTAAAAGAGACAGACCGCGTGAGTTTAATGAACTCAAGGCTTCAGGCCAACTCAAAAAATTTATGGTTAAAAAAGAGTCTAAAAGCTGGTACTTCAACATCATCAAAACTTTTGGGTTTTTATTTGTTGCCTTTGGCCTTATCCTGGTTGGATTTATTATCTATTCTATGCTCTTTGGATATAAATAACAATTCAGTGAAAAAGATCAGGTTCAAAACAGCCGCTTCCTGGATCTTTTGGAGGTAATTAATTCATAAACAAGTATTAGCGTTTGCCGGATTTCATTTCGGTAAACGCTTTTTTGATATATAAATTCACGATGGTCAGGGGAAAAATCTAGGATTCTACTCTATGCATAGAACGACAACAAGTTTTGGTATTTGGTGGGATAGTGGGTTGGAAGTGACTTTCACACTTCCAACCCACTATCCCTTATTATCTGAATAATTGCCTTTCTGAACGGAACGAAGTGTAGCGATGAATCTTTTCATACTGCCATTTTTCCGGACAATATTGATATAAATTGTAAAATTAGCGGCATGTACTTTCAAACGATTAGCCGGAAGTTGTTTATGGGCACAAAAGTGAATCCCCATGATTCATTAGAACCATGGGGATTTTAGGAAGTTAATACTGCTTTCAAAAAGAGCGTTTACTTTTCTTTTGCAGGATTTGGATGGGCAATCTTTGCAGAATAAGTTTTAAAATTAAATTCCTTATAATTCTTGCTTTCAGGATTATGGCATTTTCTGCAGAGTTTTTCATCAGGCATAATCAAACCGGCAGCAATCGCTTTGGCCTGATCTTTCATGATAGTTGTTGTCTTGTAACCACTACCTGCACCATGACAAGATTCGCACGATACACCTTCAGCCATTGTAATTGTTTGTGAATCATTTAACTCAAGTCCAAATGCTGTTGCATGGCATTTTAAACATTTAGGGTCTTTCGCTTCAGCTCCTTTTAAAGCCTGCATTGCCTTGGCATGAGGACTTGCAGCCCATTTGGCATACTGTTCGCCCGTTGCCGGCTTGTTGTGGCACATTTTGCATTTTGCAGCTCCAATGTATTCTTTAGGCGCGGCATTGGATGGAGTCACGGCTAAAACTGAGCCACAAATTAATACCAACGAGAATAATTTAGTTAACATAGATACCTCCTTTTAAATTAATGTTATATAACTAATAAACAAACTATTACAAATATATTAAAATTATACTTCTTCTAATACGATCACAATGTTTTGGAATCATTCTAAACAATTTTGACTATGATTACAAAAGATATTTTCATCAAATTTAAAACTTTTTTCGACTCCGGAAAATGATTTAAATGTACATATTCATTGATATATATTAACTGGTCAATGAGCATTCATGTCATGATATCCGTTAAAGATACTTTTAAAATTGCTTAAGGGATGTTTGCCTATTGAAGCAACATATAAATGAACAATTAAAAAGATCGAAACCAGAAATCCGAGGCTGGCATGCAGGATAGCTGTAAGAAAAATACCGCTGACTTTATAGACATTCTCAATAATCGTTTCGGGGAATAAGAGTGCCAGACCAGTTATGATTAAACCTGGAACAAATAAGTACATCACAATCAGGTAAGATACTTTTTGCATCGGATTGAACTTCCTTTTTTCAGACAAAGGAAATGGTGGTTGCTGATCTTTGAATAAACCGGAAGTATAATATTCGATTTGTAACTGAACTCTTCTAAATAAACCTTTTAGTTTTATACGGTAATATTTTTTATTGGAAGTCATCAAATTGCCAATAATAAAAAGCAGATAGTTGAGTGATACTAAAATCCCTGATAGATTATGAAGGTTTACGGCTAATTCAAAATTCATTAATTGATATCCGGGATTGGCATATTGCATATTCACTCCTGTAAAGATCAGAGTAAGGATTCCCAGTGCATTGATTCCATGCCAGATTCTTAACCAGACCGGATAGAAATAGATTTTATTTTCAGAAGTCATATTTTATTTTTTTACGATTCTAAAGATGAAGTGGATGCATATTCCGGCCAAAGCCAGCAAGAATATAAGAATGCTGATATTGTTTAGCCAAGCATTCTGATAGGCACCAATTACATACGATTTATTCGAAATAATGGTATTCAGCTTTCCTTGCTGATTTCTACTTTGCAGATTTTTATACTTATAAAGTGAAGCCTTGAGCATCGAATTACGGGAATGGCACTCCACACAATTTTTCAATGCTTTTTCCTTTGGTAGAATGTTATGAGAAACGGCCAATGAATCAACAATCTGCGTATGGCACTCGATGCATCTTACATTCTTAAAATGAAGCTCTTGATTTGGCAACCATTCATGAATTTGGGAAAGAGCAGGTTTAAGTTTTTCGGACATTAGCTGAAACTTGCTATTGTTACTGTGACATGACATACACATCTCATTGCTGAAAACGACTATCTCGCCAACCTCAAAGCTGCGGCGTGACCTGGGCTGATAATAATGTTGATTATGGCATTTTGAGCAGGTGAAGCTTTCTCCGCTTTTCTGGAAATGAACACTCTTTTTAAATTCAGATTCAATTCTCTCAAACTGATAAGGTGCATATTTTTCATCGCCTCCATGGCAATCCAAACAACTTCCAAGCGGTTCAAGTTTTAATTCGGCGTTATGGGGATATTTGGAATATTCTCCTGAGTGACAGTCGGTACAGTTAAACTTCCCATGAACTCCGGAAGCAAAGTGATCCTTGTCAAGAATATACAGTGGATTCATCATCCGCTTATCTTCCTTGTTGGTTATCGTATTATGGAAGGTAATGGTTTGATGTGTATGGCATTTATAGCACTTATCATTTGCTGAAACTGGAATCTTCTCCTGTGCCTGAACAATTTGGGAAACTCCCAGGATAAGTAATAAAAGGTAAAATAATGAAGAGATGCGCATTGCTTGGCTATTATATGAAAATGCTGAAGCCCGTCTGGACTTCAGCAGATATTAGAATGAGTGTTGTTATATTACTTTGAAATTTAAAATCATCTAAAGAGTTCATCTTTGATATTGATTAAAAACCCCAAAGACGGGTTATTACAAAACCAAGTGCAAATCCTTTTTTGTTCATTTCGTTCATGTTCCACATCATTTTCTCCTGTGGTAATATTGAAGTTGTCGATGCCATATAAATCTGGAAAGCATGAGAACCCGTTGATACCTCATATCCAAAAGCTAGATTTGATTTTGGATGAGGATAGCTTTCGTTCCACTCTCTTTGTTCCGAAATATCTTTAATCTTTAGTGGCACGTCATAATTAAAGATGATCGAACCCTGGGGAGACACTTTTATCCTACCACTGATGTGAGCGCCAATTTTGTCATGATCATACGGTTGACCAACTTCTTGGTAATTAACCATATTGTAATGAGAAAAGCTGACTCCTGCTTGTAATGAAAACCATTTGTTAAATTTTCTTGCAACAATTAACTGCGAATAATAACTAATCCGATCAGAAGGTGCAAAGGTATTTTTGTTCCCAACAGGTGAGGCTACACTAACGGTATCAGAAAAAGAGCTTCTAGGTCTGCCATCAATGGCGATATTCCCATAGAGGACAACAGATACAGGGATCGTGTTTTTACGCGTTTGCTGAAGTATTGACCATTTGGCATTTAAATCTGTGGCCATGTATCTTTTGGTTATACCTGCTCCAATTTGGAAATTTTTTAAAGGCACAAAATTTAATCCGACTCTTATATTTGAAGCGCCATAAATTCCCCAAAGGTCGGTACTCCCTTTTTCTATGGATGCAAATTTGTGCTGAATGACCATTTCCAATGTTTTGACTTCTGGGATGACAACTGTTTGAGCATCAATCAGGTACCCGCTTTCAAAAGTTGACTTTACCGGTTTGTCTTTTTCTTTTACTGCAGTTGAATCAGTTGCTGCATCCTGAGCAATTGAGAAGGTCGATATAAACGAGAATAGAATTATGAATAAAATATTTTTTTTCATCTCTGCGAAATTAAATGTTTGCACTAATTGTTTATTGCTCCTTCGGTAATCCATTGAAGAATTAAAGCAGCTTGTGCCGCAGAAACCTTTGCATAATGAGCACCCGATGATGCATTAACATATAGCTTACTACTGGTGGGAGTAGTTTTATTTACATAATTGGGTACGAGTTGTGAATATGCACTACTGGCTGTCATTTTTGGAGTTTGTGAATTGTGACACGAAACACATGAAGCCGTAAGAACAGGAATAATTTGGGTTGTAAAACTTACTTTTGTGCCATCTCCACCATCAACAACTGGTGGCGTTACCGGTGCAGGTAATACAAAATCGTATTTACACCCACTCAGCAACATTGTGAAGAGTATTAAAATAATCGATATATCTCGTTTTTTCATGATCTTTATTTTTAAGATTAATACAAAAAAAGACTTCAATTTTTAAAAGAGAAGCCTTTTTTTTGTCAGTTACATGATTGACTTAATAAGATTTTAGATAGTCAATAGAGGTTTGCAAAATCTGCATTGCATAAGTTGGATTGTGAACACCCAGTGATAATTCGCTATTGATGAATCCAAAGTTATAGGCGGCTCCCAATTCTCCATATTTCCATTCCCTGCCGATTCTGCTTGCAGTATCAAGATCTTTTGAATATTGTACTGTTGATCCGTAGACAACGAGACCGGTGGTTGGAGATATTGTATTACTTGTCGCTAGAGAGTAACCAAAAATGGTGGTATTTGGTGTGTTTGGGAATAATACACCAAAGTAATCATGACTAGCAACAGCACTATAGCTGGTACCGCTTTTCTTAAATAGTTTCTTGGCAACCAATGCATCACCTAATTCAGTAATTTTTGCAGTTATGGCTGCCTGAGTTATGGCAATGTGATCTGAGACATGACAAGCAGCACATTTGGCTTCATTTGGGATTAAGGTATGTCCACCCGTTTTTGTTGTGGCATTATATTGATTCATATGACAATCAGTACAGCTATAGGAAGAATGTTTCCATGTTCTGGTATATGTTTTGCCGGGATATTCAAAACCATTGATGCCTAAGAAAAGGTTGGATTGGTTTCCATCATGTACTGAAAAACTTTGACCAATCTGATATTTAACGGTTGAATTCAGATCTTTCGTATTATCAAGGGGAAAGAAAGGAAGTTGTTTGTACGTTGGATCAGCCTTTTTTGCAATACTGTCAGCAGAATTTTTGTAAACGGTAGGTGTTGTAATACCGCGGATCTGATGGCAGGTACAGCAAAGGTTGTCGATTTTTCCGAAATCCTGGGTCTTTAAGTTATTAAAGTAATTCAGTGCAACTGGTGATGTAGACCTTAGAATGTAGGTAGCCGTATCCCCGGTAAAATCAAATGCACTGTGTTTATGGCATGTTGTGCAATTGATTCTTTCAGCTGCAGGAATGTCATTAGCAACAACAAATTTACCATTAGCTATAATTTCCTGGAACCCATCGCTGGTGTGACATCTTGCACAGTACTTTCCGTTTCTGGCTACAGTGTTACCGTAGAAATGCTTGGACAATTTATATTCCAGCTGTTTTTGATCCATAACAGAAGTGGCATGACAAGTTAAACATGCACTGTTAGCGTCTTTACCGTTTGCTCCATTTGTGCCATTTGTACCATTTGCCCCTGTGAGGCCGATTGGACCTTCCTTAACACATGATTGGGAAATAAACAACAAGAGTGCAAATGCAAAAAATAATAGACGGTTGAAATTTTTTAGTTTCATAAATTTGAGAGTAATAGAATGATTATTGTTATAAATTCTTTGTGAAAACCCCAAAGCAGTTTTCTTTAATAATGATTTTAGAATGTCCATATTCTATTCTGTTTTAAAGTATCGATTGACTTTAGGAAAAATCGACTCCACTGTTAATTATTCCGGTGTAAAAATAGAAAGGTGACAAAAATAAACAGACATAAATAGGTTGATATGTTCACGGCTGAACACGAAATTATAACAGAAAAAATAGGGATGTAAATCAATATTTAATTGATATATATCAATTAGCCATTGCGACTTATTTCGATAAGGTCCTCTTCTTTAATTAATTCAATGGAACTTCTGGAGTGTTTGATAATGCCTGAATCTTCGAAATCTTTTAAATTGCGGATAAAACTCTCCTTTGTCATTCCCGACATTTCGGCAAGTTCCTGCTTTGATAGTATAAATTGAAAGGGATTTGATAAATAAATCTCATTTTTTAAAAAGAGCAATGTGTCCGCAACTCTTCCAGGCATGTATTTGTGAATCAGGTTTATAAGCGTATTGTGCATTTTGATGTGCTGCCCGTTATAAAGTTTCATCAGATTTATAGCAAATGTACTATTAACAGAAAGAAATGCGAAGATTTTAGACGTTTCAATAAAACAGCACTCAATATCGGTCAGGGCTGCAACTGTGAAATGATGCGAATCGTCAATTACGGTGCCGCCACCTGTGAAAATGTTGTTGTCTTTGATAATGTCAATGATTAAATTTTTCCCTTTTGGACCCTCTGCAACAACCTTAGCAAGACCACTTTTTATGCACACCAGGTGGGTCAGAGGGGTATTTTGTTTGGTAATTGTCTCACCTGCACGAAATCTAATGTGCCGCTTATTGTCCATGATAGAGCGTAACTCTTCCCTGGTGAGACTGTTGAATATATGTGTGTCACCGCAACTACTTGGATTAAGGCAACATAGATCCTTACAGCCAACACATAAATCGCAGTTATTTACCCTAGATGCAAACATTTAGATATATTAATTTCAGCGCGAATTTAGCTTAAATATTCCATATTTTAAGCTTCTCAGTTGATAATTTTAGCTTTTAAATCGATCATCCCGGCTTATTTTGGATATTAATATCTTACTCTCATTGAATATTTTGCACTATTTGGACCAACTCAATTTTATAATATAATATTTCATTTGTATATTAATTGTTTTTTAACGGCCACTTGGAATTGTAGATCAACGAAGCTATATAGCCTTAGTGGCATATTCATCTTTGGTTGGCGTTTTTACAACGATGGTTATTTCATCTTTTTTACTGATCGAAATCGGTTTAACCAGCACCCTACCCACTTTGCAATATTTTCTTTGGCCGAGGGGTAAAAAAGATTCAATTTTCTTAAATCATCATTTTAATTGAAATTAATTTGATATTTAAATTGGATTATTCAAGGATCAATATGTGAATATGGTTAAGAAACCATCAGTGATATTTCATGGTTTTTACCAAATGGGTTCACTGACCCGAATCGATGATTTTGTTGTTATTTAACAATTTCACCTAAGGTTATTATGTTGGAAAGTGCTATTATTGATGTGTTAAATTTATCGGTCATAAGCAGGTAATTCATCTATCCTTATATGGCACATAATGTGCCGCATAGAATCGTTTTGTGAATTATTTCCCTTAACCTTATTAATGAATTATATTTATTAATTGTCAATTTATGAGCTCAAAAATGTGGATTGTATTTTTGCTCCTGGCAATGGTTTCTGTTTCTGAAGCATTGGTGGCAGCTAGCAAAACTGGAAATTTAAGATGCGAATACCTTGCAGGTCCAATTGGTATCGATACCCCTCATCCCCGGCTTTCGTGGCAGATGGTTGATGACAAAAGGGAGGCAAGTCAGAGTGCCTTTCAGGTCATTGTTGGTACAGACTCAGTAAAAGTTGCTGAAGGTATTGGAGATAAATGGGAAACGGGGAAAGTCAACTCTGATCAAATGCAAATCACGTACAATGGCCCTATATTAGAGCCTTTTACTCGCTATTTCTGGAACGTCAGGGTTTGGGATGAAAAAGGAGATCCCTCTTTGAATTCTTTACCGGCAAGCTTTGAAACAGGGATGATGGAAGTTCGTAACTGGCGGGGGACATGGATCACCGACAACCGGGATGTCCAATTAAAACCTGCCCCAATTTTCCGGAAGGAGTTTATTGTTACGAAACAAATACATTCTGCCCGTGCATATATTGCGGCAGCAGGCTTATATGAATTGTCCCTCAACGGACAAAAGGTTGGGAATCACCGGCTTGATCCGATGTATACCCGGTT
Source organism: Prolixibacteraceae bacterium (assembly GCA_963675995.2). Lineage (GTDB taxonomy): Bacteria > Bacteroidota > Bacteroidia > Bacteroidales > Prolixibacteraceae > JAAFHB01. Next base: position 1,009,353 of record CAXXIY010000002.1, read on the forward strand.
CGACCGGAGAACTTTATACGTCGCATATGATATTACAAAATCGCTTCAGGAGGGTAAAAATGCAGTTGGTGTTCTGTTGGGAAACGGTTGGTACAACCACCAATCAACGGCGGTCTGGTACTTTGATCAGGCTCCCTGGCGTGCCAGACCACGGTTTTGCCTGGATATCAGGATCCGTTATGCAGATGGATCTCAGGAGACGATCTCCTCTGGTACTGAATGGAAAACATCATTGAGTTCAATCGTTTTTAACAGTATTTATACGGGCGAGCACATTGATGGACGGCTGAAGCAGCCGGGCTGGAATATCCCCGGATTTGATGACTCCAAATGGAAGAACGCAATTCCCGCAAGTACTCCATCTATAAATATTGTTGCTCAGGAGCTTCATCCGATCAGGGATGTGGATATTGTTCCAGCTTCAAAGATGACCCGATTAAGCGATCGTCATTATCTATTTGATTTGGGAAGAAATATTGCTGGTGTGAGTCAGCTTAGCGTAGCTGGAACTGCCGGAACTGTGATCCGACTTAAACATGGCGAAAGGCTTAGAGCTGATGGACTTGTTGATCAATCGAATATCGATGCACATTATCGCCCTACCGACCAGTTAGATCCATTCGGAACAGATATTTATACTTTAAGCGGAGTAGGCGAGGAGATCTTCAAACCTTCATTTAATTACAAGGGATTTCAGTATGTTGAAGTCACGAGTGACCAGCCTGTTGAACTTAAAAAAGAGAGTCTAAAAGGTTATTTTATGCACAGCGATGTTCCTGTCATTGGTTCAATTCATTCTTCGGATACCATTCTCAACAAGATATGGAAGGCGACCAATAGTTCCTACTTATCCAATTTGTTTGGCTATCCCACTGACTGCCCGCAACGTGAGAAAAACGGCTGGACTGGTGATGCGCACACCGCTATTGAGACTGGTCTCTATAATTTTGATGGTTTGACCATATATGAAAAATGGCTCGCCGATCATCGTGATGAGCAGCAACCCAATGGTGTTCTTCCTGCAATCATTCCCTCCAGCGGATGGGGGTATACCTGGGCAAACGGCCCCGATTGGACCAGTACTATTGCGATTATCCCATGGAATATTTACCTTTTTTACGGAGATTCCAGATTACTTTCCGATTGTTATGAGAACATGGTCAGGTACGTCGATCACATCACACAAATTAGTCCCTCAGGATTGACAGATTGGGGTTTGGGTGATTGGGTACCCGTAAAATCGAAAGCACCCAAAGAGCTGACCTCTTCGATTTTTTATTTTACTGATGCAACCATATTAGCCAAATCGGCAGCTATCTTTGGAAAGAAGGCCGATTCTGAAAAATACAGAGCACTGGCTATAAAGATAAAAGATGCAATTAATAGCAAGTACCTGAACCGGGAAACCGGAATTTATGGTAGTGGTTTACAGACCGAATTGAGTGTGGCTTTGCACTGGGGAATAGTTCCGGAGGATTTAAAAAGTAAAGTCGCTGAAAATCTGTCCAAACGTGTAATTGCCGATGGCAAACATATTGATGTTGGCTTGCTTGGAACAAAAACGATTTTAAATGCCCTTAGCGCAAATGGCTATGCCGATCTGGCTTATGAAGTGGCTTTGCAGAAGACTTTTCCCTCTTGGGGTTGGTGGATAGTAAATGGTGCTACTACTCTATATGAAAACTGGCCGATCGATGCAAAGTCAGACATTTCACTCAACCACATCATGTTTGGCGAAATTGGTGCTTGGTTTTACAAATCGTTAGGCGGAATCTACCCCGACGAACAACATCCCGGATTTAAAAATGTGATTTTGAAACCTGATTTTGTGAAGGGGCTTAACAGTTTTGAAGCAAGTCATAAGGGGCCCTATGGAGATATCGTATCCTCTTGGAAACGAGTTGGTAAGAGTGTTGAGTACCATGTGATTATTCCGCCCAATAGCAGTGCAGAACTCACATTGAAAGGGGATAGAATTTCTGAAGGTGGTAAAGCCTTGTCCGAAGCCGGTTCGATTAAATGGGTAAAGAAGGACCCGGGAATAAATTTGCTGACTCTGAAAGCGGGGAGTTATACTTTTACAATAAAGTAAAGGTCTCTTTAACATTTTAGCTATAAAAAGAGACCAACCGTTCTATGAATACGGTTGGTCTCTTTTTTTTTGATATTCAGGAAACGATTTTCTTGATCGTTTTTAGAGTGTGGGGAGTTTCCAGGGTTCGCGGTAAGTAAGTTTTGCCAGTTTATTTGCCTCTTCCTCCGTGAATTTTAGATTTTTACCATCCCAGTGAATCAGTTTTCCTGCACGATACGCGATGTTTCCCATTTCCGAAACGATTGCAGTCAGGGCGCCAACTTCCACAGGTGCATTTAGTTTCTCGCCCTTTCTGATCGCATTAAGGAAGTTTTTCACATGATCCTTTAATCCCCCAATTGCAGATTGATGAGGTACATCCTCTATATATTTCTTTTTATCCTTATTGCTCACTTCTGCATTGACCTGCCAACCATCCCTGGAAACAATCAGTGTCCCCCTTGTTCCTGTAAACGAGACTCCGTGGTGCATTCCATAAGGACCCATGCGGGGAATCAAGCCGCATTCCCAGATCATGGTGTGATTTGGATAACTATATAGAGCCTGCTGAATATCAGGAGTCTCTATTACTCCTTTATTGAGATAGCATCCACCTCCGGGAGAGACAGAATCGGGATACCCGGCATTCATCCCGTAAATGGCAAAATCGAGCAAATGAACCCCCCAGTCGGTCATCGCGCCACCAGCGTAATCCCAGAACCATCTGAAATCGTAATGAAACCGGTTTTTATTAAAAGGGCGTTTCGGTGCAGGTCCCAGCCACATATCATAATCGACGTAATCGGGAGCCACAGAATCGGGTTGAGCTGGAATAGGTTCTCCCATTCCTTTGTAAATCCATGCTCTCACCAGATTGACATCGCCGAGCTTGCCTGATCTTACATATTCGGAAGCATCGAACCAGTGTTTGGAGCTGCGCTGCCACATCCCAACCTGAACCTTTAATTTTGGATATTTTGCAGCTGTTTTAACCATCACCAAACACTCCTCAATACTGTGTCCCATCGGTTTTTCGACATAAACATGTTTACCAGCCTCTAAAGCCATAATCATGATTAATGCATGCCAGTGATCGGGGGTTCCTATAATTACAGCATCAATCTCCTTAACTTCAAGAAGTTTTCTGAAGTCAGTAAAAACCGGTGGCCGCTTATTTCTCATTTTCTCAACTTCAGCGGCTTTCTCTTCAAGGATGTTTTTATCTACATCACAAATACCATAACACTCAATATTCTCTTCGTCAAGAAAAGCTTTCAGGTCAGAGAAGCCCATATTTTTGCATCCAATAAGTCCCACACCGATCTTTTCAGAAGGGGTGTTACAACTTACGCTCCAGGGAATTAATGATGCTGCCATGGTTGTCCCTGCAACAGTTCCCGTTTTTTTTACAAAAGATCTCCGATTTATCTCTTCCATTTTAATATTATGGTTTTTCTCCCGTTGACAAATTTTTCGTGCTCCTTAACGGAAGGCAAACCTATAAAAAAATCTGGAGAAGTGAAGGTTGGAATTGTTTTATTTTTTTAATTAATTCTTCTGAATTAAAAGTGTAATAACCAAATCTTCGGGTTTGGATTCAACCCCAGCTTTGGGAAATGGTTTCGCATCTATAATCTGAATAGAAAATCCTTCAGGCTCTTTTTGAAGTGAGTTCATTACGGAGTGTAGTTCAATGTTGGAAGTTATTCCATTGCTTGTCCAGGTACCTTTGAGAACAACTTCTCCTGACCAGAAGCATTCAACACCTTCAGGGCATCTTGAATCAGTTACATCGTTAATCAATAATGTGTATAGCTTATCGGATGAAGCATAGGTTTGATTGAGACGAAAAGTGGATGTAGTACCTAAGGTATAGGAGTGATCCTGCTCCATTTTTTGGCACCCTATTCCCAGAAAAAGTAAAACAACCAACAAATTTTTAAGGTTAAATACATTTTTCATTTTGATTTACTATTAATTTCTTTTTAGATGTTGCAAGATTTGGTTTAGTTGCTTAGAACCAAATAATTTTTAAAAGATTAGTAAAATCCGGTGATTTAGTTTTTATTTGTTTCACTAAAATCTCAATTGCGCGGTTGGACAACCATCAGCAAAGCGACTTCAAATATTGCATCGTTTTTCAGAAAAAGCTTTTATTCTCCGATCGTTCGATTACTTCCTGTTGCAGGTCGGCATTCATGTCGTTGAAATAGTCGCTGTAACCCGCCATTCGTACCATGAGGTCTTTATAATCGGTTGGTGAGGCTTGTGCCGCAAGGAGTGTGGCAGTATCAACAATATTAAATTGAATGTGATGTCCTCCGAGTGTAAAATAACTCCGGATGAGCTGTCCCAGTTTTCTGATGTCATCCTCCGTTTTGAGCAGACCTGGCAAAAATCTTTGATTTAGCAGGGTCCCTCCCGATTTGACATGATCAAATTTTGTCATGGATTTTATCACTGCAGATGGTCCATGTGTATCGGCGCCATGCGAAGGTGAAGTTCCGTCGGAAATCGATTTCCCGGCAAGACGGCCATTGGGAGTAGCACCCATCACTTTCCCGAAGTAGACATGGCAAGTGGTGGAGAGCATATTCAGGTGATATTTCCCTCCCGGTTTGATATTAGGTTTCCCATCGATGCATTTCACCAGATCATTATAAACTTTTACTGCAACCGAATCGGCGTAGTCATGATCGTTTCCAAAGAATGGAGTTCTGTTTATGATGGTCTGACGAAGTACCTCCTCGCCCTCAAAGTTTTTTGATAGGGCATTCAAAACCCGATCCATGCTAAAGGTCTGGTTTTCGAAAACATGCTTTTTCAGCGTTACAAGGCTGTCGGTGGTGGTGCCAAGTCCGCAGCACTGAATGTAACTTGTATTATAGCGAGGACCTCCGTCGTAATAGTCTTTGCCGCGACTTATGCAATCATCAATAACCACTGACAGGAAAGGTGCCGGAGCATATTTGGCAAACATACGGTCGATGTAATTGCTGACACGCATTTTCAGATCTACCACATAATTAAGTTGTTTCAGGAATGCGTCATAAAGTTCGGTATAGTTTTTGAAGGATCGGGGATCGCCAGTTTCGGGTCCAACGCGAATTCCGGTAACCGGATTGATCCCGTTATTGAGGGTTACTTCGAGAATTTTGGGAACATTGAGATAACCTGTCAGCAGGTAAGCTTCTTTTCCAAAAGCCCCCACTTCAATGCAACCACTGCATCCCCCTTCTCGCGCATCCTGAAGCGATTTTCCCTGCCGAAGCAATTCAAGGAGATAGACATCCGGATTAAAAACTGAGGGGTAACCATGTCCCTGTCGGATAACCCGGTTGGCGGCATGGAGAAATTTGTCAGGTGTTTTAGCGCTGATGTGAACCGAGCTTCCTGGTTGTAAAATGTGCAGTTCTTCAACCACTTCGAGCAGAATATAGGAGACCTCACTTGTTCCGTCGGTCCCGTCACTTTTTATCCCTCCTATGTTAATATTGGTAAAATCGTTGTAAGTTCCGCTTTCACGGGCTGTAATCCCCACTTTGGGAGGTGCCGGATGATTGTTGACTTTTATCCAGAAGCAGGAGATCAGTTCTTTGGCATGTTCACGCGTGAGTGTGCCTTCTGCTGTTTCTTGCAAATAAAATGGTGCCAGGTGTTGGTCTAAATGGCCCGGGTTCATGGCATCCCAACCATTCAGTTCTGTAATTGTGCCGAGGTGCACAAACCAGTACATCTGAATCGCTTCCCAAAAATTGCGAGGTGCATTAGCTGGAACCTGGCGGCAAACCTCTGCGATTTTCAGTAGTTCAGCTTTTCGATCCTGATCAGGTTCTGTTTCCGCCATCTCTTTAGCCAGTTGAGCATGCCTTTCGGCAAAAAGGATGACCGCATCACATGAAATTTGCATTGCTTTCCACTCCTCGGCTTTATCAGTTGCCTCAGGATCATTAAGATAATCCAATGAATTTTGAAGGTCTGCTATTTCCCGTTTGAAATCCAACATTCCTTTACGATAGATTTTTCCGTCAAGTGCTGTATGTCCGGGAGCGCGTTGCTCCATAAATTCAGTAAACATTCCCGCTTCATAGGCCAGTCTCCACTCTGCAGGAACATGATTAAAGATCCGTTCGCGCTGGGTTTTCCCGGCCCAATAGGGAATTACTTCTTTGGAATAGGTCCCGATATCAGCCTGAGATATTTTATAATGCTGTAAATCCCGGGTATTTAGTGTATTCAAATCTTCGACACTATGGCAAGTAAGTTCCGGGAAGGTGGGGACGCATTTGGGTTTTGGACCTCGTTCTCCTACAATCAGTTCATCATCACCAATATAAATGGTTTTTCTTTTACAGTGATCGAGAAAGTTAGCCGCACGCAATACCGGAATAGAAAGTTTTCCGAGGTTTTCCTTATAAAAAGCTGTTTCATGCAGGGCACGCTCTATTGAAAGGGTAGGTTCTGCTTCAACACTCAGTTTGCGTAGTTTTTGAATACGTCTGTTCATGCCAGGTCCAATCTCATTATTTCCGGCGGAAGAGAAATTTCCTTCACTTACTGGTTCCCGTTTGGGAGTTTTCGCATGTTGATTAATTTCTTCGAACATGATATTCAGATTATAAGCCCACTGAAAATTGAAGGTTTGATTTACAGTTTGACCGTTGCTGTTATTTTTTTTGCTTTTAAGGATTCATAATTAAATACGATTTCTCCTTTCCCTTCAATTAAAAACTGGTACTCCGCAACTCCATAACTGGTAATTGAAAGAAACTGAATTTCCGGTTTATTCTCCTTATAGGTAACTTTATTTGTTCTTGCATCGCTTATTTTTCCACCTGCCACGACTTTCCCGCCTGTAACTTTTAGCATATCCTGTGGATACAATTTTGATTTTACGGCGTTAGCAGACATTGTAGGTAATCCTTTTTTATTTTGTAAGCGAACCCTGACTTGATGAAGATCGTTCCCAATCTTCTTAACATCAAATACCTCCATTGTGATCTCAGGAGTATTTTCTGCTGCGAGCAAAACAACTGAAGCATTCCGGTGTACCAATTCAGGCAGCATAAACGGATGTGGAAGGCGTGAACTCATTTTAACCCATCCCCCTATTTCGATTTCACCATAAGTGGGGTGATTAAATTTTTTCCAATCCTTATACAGTTCCCCTTGTACGACATGGTCATTAAATTTGAGTTGCTCTCTTGTTACTAAATTATCCTCTGTTTCCTGCAGCGGTTTATTTGCATTTTCGCGGTAAGTCTCCTGTTCACGCTGAAAGAGTTCACCTACGAATGAGAAGATACCGAAAGAAAAGAACAACTGAGAATCAAAATCACCATAGGTAGGATAAAGATCATAGGATGGTTGATAGACATAACCGGGGGTTATTTTTGTAGCTTCCTTGCCAATTACATCATATGCTGCAACATCCGAAGGGTCCATGTAGGTCGATTTCTCGGAGGGAACACGAAGCCATAAACCTCCATTATTGTGAAAAGCAAATCCAATAATTATATTTGGACGGGCAGTGATAAAATCGTTAATCGCTTTAACTCCTGTTCCGGAGAGTGGAAAGTTTCCGGCTCCGCTTTGCACATAGGAGGGCATCCAGTTGTATCCCCAGTTGCGGTTTGCATCGAGATATCCTTCACCATCTTCGTTAAGCTTTCCGTCCTTGTCGTTGTCGATCCCTTCATAACCGAGCAAAGTATATTCCCCTTTCTCGCCGGGTTTAATATGTACAAGTATCCGTTTGTCTTCGGGATCAACCTTATATGCACCAAACGGATCCTTAATTCTCATTTGAGTAATGCTGCCGTCACCATCCAAATCATCGTATGGATCTTCGTCAAATAGACCATCGCCATCATCGTCTTTTGGAACCCGAAGTCCCCTGTTGGAACTGGGTGTATTTCCATCGGCAAAAAAATGGTACCTGCCATCCACATTTACTACAGGAATTATATAATGGACATTTTTATCCAATACCTTCGTAATTTGATCGTTTTCTCCGTATTTGGTGAGTAGCATATTGGCATAATAGAGACATACCTCGCCAGCCTGAATTTCATTTCCATGAATATTCCCATCCAGATAAACTCCCGGTTTGGAGTTTGTATCCCCTGTTTTTGGGTTGTTGATGGTCAGGGCATAAATCTCACGTCCCTCCTCACTTTTTCCAACCACTTCGAGCTTTGTGAGTTCAGGATAAGCTTTATGCAAGGCATTTAATGCTTCGGTGACCTCTCCATAATTGTAATATCTGTCGAATCGCAGCGGGACTTCAATTTTTCCCTTTTCAGCTGAACGGAGTGTCGGAAGCAAAAGAGAAAGTGTGATTGTAAGTATATATTTTTTCATGATTATTCTCCAATTTTGATTTGTTTCACCTTGTTTCCAAAGACCGTTGATTCCAGTTTGACAGAAATTGTAGCCGGCTTTTCCGCTTTGATCAGCCAGGTCAGCTTCTTAACCTGGTTGCCACCAATCCTTCCCAAAGGAGTCCGTTTCAATCCTTCCAGCAGATCCGGAACCCCATCCAAAACGACAACAACAGGAGCTGGTTGCTTATTTCGTTCGCCCATAGCAGTCGGGTAGGGCAGGTAACCCTGGTTTGAGATATAAACTTCAAGCTTATACACCCCGGCACCCTTTGCCGTGATTTTCTCATCAGTTACTGAAATTCGTGGTAATTTATTACTCAATTGTAGCAGCCACGGCAATTGAACCTTTAAAAGTGAATCTATCTTTTCCGTTTTTGGTGTCGATTCCAGATACGGAACAAATCCACCGATTTCAACCTCTCCGAGAGCGGGGTGTTTGAATTTTTGCCAGTTTACGAAACCCTTTCCACCATATTCCTTGTCAGAATATGCCAGAAGAGCTCTATCTCTCTCACTTAAATCAATTGTATCTTTTTTCTCAGTTTTCATAGAAGAGTCAACCTCTTTTTCACTATTTTTTGCCATTTTTATTTTGGGTACTGAAAATAAATTCATGCTGAATGACGGAACTCCAAGGTGGTAGTATGCCCAGAGTTCAAATGAACCATCCAGTCCATTCGATGGTTCCAGTGTTTCGATGCTAAAGTGTTGATTTTTTAGATATTTCTTGTAATCTTCGGATAATCTGGTGTAGAATTTCAAGTCGTCTTCCAATGGATTTATAGCCGCGCCCAGCCCAAAATAGCTGTATACCATAGCAGGGGTAACCTCTACTTGAGATGGCACTATCGTTTTTAATAATTCAATTACCTCCTCCATCGAATAGGATCGTGCCGGATCTGCACCAAGTTGATTTACAAGCCTATTGGGGACTTTTATATTTTCTGTATTCACATCCCCTTTTCTTCCACCCTTAGGGGGTATCAGACAGAAATTGGAACTCCCAAGCGTATATACCATGGCGATGTTTGGCCTGTCATAAATAAATTTCATGATTCCGTAGACTTCAGGCGTCTGACCGGGCCATAAGCCTGCCTCCTTACGGTTTTTAGGAAAAAGGTGGGGAAAAGCTATCCCGACGTTTATTCCACCTTCGCCGTCTTCGTTATATTCGCCATCGCCGTCATTATCGATCCCCTCACTGTACAATTTATATTCTCCCCGCTCACCTTTCTTAACTTCAGCCGGCACCATTATCCGCGGGTCCTTTTGGGATGCGATAAATGATCCTGTTAAATCTTTGACCCTCATTTGGGTAATCCAGCCATCACCGTTTAAATCCTCATAGCCATCTTCATTTACCGATTCATCTACATCATTATTAATCTGAAAATCGTTTACTTTTCTGCCGTATTTTATTTTAGAGAAGTAACCTTTTGATGCATCGGGATTGGGTAGCGGTAAGATATACCATTTTAAATCTGAGGTATATTGAGACGAATCGAGTAACATTTTTATCAGGGAAAGTGCCCCTTCAGTTGATAAAGGGATGTCGCCTTCAAAATTTGCACCTACGAACAGAGCCGGTATCCCCTCTTTTTTATTCCCTATTTCAAGAATGGTTACTGGTTCTCCTCCGGGAGAGGTGGCAATGTTATGTAACCTGATCAATCCAGAACTGGCCTGCTGAAAGTTTTTTAGAATTTGATCTACTTCGCTGTTATTGTGATATTTATTAAAAGTGATTCCGTTTTGGGCTGATAAGGAACCGAACGTCAGGAAAATAAGTGAAACACAAAAAGCACTAATTAGATTTTTGTACATATTGATAGTTTTGCATGTGAGGAATTTGCGCAAAAATACCTTTTATTTGGTAAACAGGAAAAGCATTTTATCAACATAAATATCCTGGAAATTGGGGTCCCCTTCGAGATTAATATGTCTTGTTTTTGCCAATATATCATTCTGAACATAATTGTCGGCGAAAAGAAACATTTTTGCACCTATCAGTGCGGTATTACCCATTTTGTGAATTTTATGTGGCAGTACTTCAATCATTCCGGTCTCAACAACATGATCAATATTGATGTAACTGCCAAATCCACCAGCAATATAGATCTCTTTAATATCAGAAAGTCCGATTGAAAGCTGATTGGCAAGAATGGTCAGACCGGCAGCAATAGCAGCCTTTGCCAGCTGAAATTCGTTGATGTCTTTTTGGGAAAGAACCACTTTCCCGGAAATAGAAATGTGCGGTTCTCCCGAATTGATTTCTCCGAACATCCCAATCTGATCGAGTTCCCTAAGAATGGCTACGGCATCGATCAGCGCGCTTCCACAGATTCCTTTTGGAGTGGTATTCCCAATTACGCTGGCAACTAACTTGTTGTCAGACAGGCTTAATGAAGAAATGGCGCCAGTGACTGCTCTCATCCCCATCGAGATGTTGGATCCCTCAAAGGCCGGACCTGCCGCGGTTGAAGCACAAACAATCTGATGCTGATTACCCACTACTATTTCACCATTGGTCCCCAGATCAATTAATGCGGTATAGAACTCTTTTTCGTACAGCCCCGTTGCTGCAATCCCTGCAAGAATGTCGCTTCCAACAAAACTTCCGATGGACGGGAAAAACTGTACCTTTTCGATTACCTTAAAATTCCACCCCAATTCTTCGGGTTCGAAAATTTTTAATCCCAGATTGTCAGTATGAAAAGGGTATGCTGAAAGCGAAGTTACATCGCAGTTACTGAAGATCAGTTGCATGGTTGTATTTCCGACCAGCACCACTTTTTGTAAAATCACATCGTGCTTCTTCAACATCAGCCGGATCATGGTTCCTATTGCGGATCGTATGAGTTGCACCATTTCACTGCCATTTCCATCTATCCAGGCCTGAATTCTGGAGATCAGATCTGCTCCAAATTTGACCTGTGGATTCAACATCGTTTCAACTGCCATAACTTTGGCTGAGGTTAAATCAATCAGCTGAGCCACGAGTGTTGTGGTACCCAGATCGACAGCGATTCCATATCCTGTTTCAGGAGTGAATTCGAATTCAGATTCGTCAGCAAGGATCAGATGATTAAACTGTTCAATCTCAAGAATAATATCACTTGTGCAATGGCTAAAACAGGCAAGTCTCCAATCTGAACCTAGCCCCAATTGTTCAATTTTTTGCTGGTGTACCGGTGTTTTTAATATTTCACCATCCAAAAGCCTGACCCTGCACTTACCACAGGTTCCTTTTCCTCCGCACGGAAACTCGATCCCAAATTCATGCAACACGTCAATTAGTGGGGTCTGGTCATTAACTTGTACCTCTTTTCCAAGGGGATGCAGGGAGATGGTGTGCTTTTTCATCTGTAAATAATTTTTCGAATTTCCGTTGTCTGAATTTTCCACAATCTCGTTCCGGATATTCGGATTAAGGTTGCAGTGAACGCAAAGAAATGAAATATTCAGAAAGATTTGGATGCCTGATTCAGAATTTATTTTAAGTTTTGCAAATCACTGTACTCATGATCTGCTCATTCAAATTCATGTTTATACCGGATGGTGACTTTTCTGAGATAATGATCACCTCACTCTTTGTTTTTGCCTGACAAACTTCAAAATTTGAACCCGACAAGGTATGGTTAAATAGGTTCCACCCATTGGAAGTTCGAATATGTCCTTTTGCCCTGATAATACTCGGATGATTGGAAAACAGGGTGATCAGCTTTTCAGAATCGAAAACGACATTGTTCTCATACAGATAGACTTCCTGATGATAATTGTTATCGGATAACTTGGGATCCAATAAGGTTATCAACCTGAATTTATCGAATTGTTTTTCCGGTTGTCCGTTCATTTCCAGTATCCAGGGTAAGAGGGAAGGTTCTGATGTCCTCAGGCAGGTTTGTTTATCAGGGAAGTTCGAGTTAAACAGTTTTACCAGACGATCTTCGGTTGCTTTCCCGTCGAGCAGATCACATTTTGTAAAAATGATGATATCGGCTTTTGCGATCTGGGCCCGGAAAATCGGAAGAAACTGAAGCCGGGGATTCTCGATCATGGTAATGTCCACGAGGCAAATCACCGGCATCAGCATCAGATTGTCACTAGCTGTTACAATTTCAGAAACAAAGTCAATGCCACCCAGTCCGCTGGGTTCAATCAGTATTCTCGAAAAATTTCCAGAGCTAATTATTTTCTCAAGATTTTCCTGGAAATATCCTTTTGCAGAACAACAAATACATCCCCCTGAGATATCAAAAACGGTTCCGGTATTGGAAGTGGTGGAGCGCAGTGTCTGACTGTCGACTGAAATTTTTCCGAATTCATTGATGATCACAGCCCACTCCTCATTTGTCGTCTTTTGATTAAAGAGTTTAATGATGGCCGTTGTTTTTCCGCTTCCCAGAAATCCTGAAATAATATTTACCGGAATATGCTCCATTTATAGTCCGTACTCTGCGGGAATGAATTTACTCTGATCAATAAGAGGCAGCATCATAGCGATAAAGTCGCTTTCATTATCGGGGATACTATTCAGATCGTCGCGCATGATAGGAAGATAACTGGTTTCCAGAACGGGCAGTCTCATTTTTCCCGATTGTAGTGCCTCTTCGATAATATCAATAGCGGCAAGCGCCCCGTATTTTGCGTTGGCTACGTAAGAATCTCCTTTAGTAAGTTCTTTGGAGATCCTGATCACATTTTCGGGTGAAAGAATCAATGCCTGTGGATCGGTATAAACATCCGATGCCACCAGCAATTGTTGCAGTATCTGGCAGTGCATTTTCCCGGCTTGTATCGCTTCGTTCATCAGTCGGGAATCATATTCCAGTTGTTCCAGATAGGCTGTCGGTGCCATGCCCGATAACAGCTTTATATTTTGGACAGATTCGTTACTCCATAGATCAGTACAGGCAGAGGCGATATTTCCCAATGGGCTCAGATGGGCACATGCGGCAGTTTTCCCCTCCATGGAGATGGGGATTCCTGTAATTGCCTTGAGGAATGGACCTTCATATCCACAATCTTTATCAGGACCAACAGCTCCCTGCTCCATTGCAACAATGGATCTGACCACCGAAATCACACGGACCATAGTGGCAAACACTTTGGGGATATATTTCTTTTCGGCCAGAACCATCGCTGTATTTGCAAATCCGCAGGCAGAGTCTCCGGCTGCAATTTTACCATGTTTGTTCGCGACCCTAACTATTTTCTCCCAAAGGAATTGCATATCCCGGACGCCCAATACGGCAAGCGCAAAAACCATCCCCTTCAAATCGCACATCATCAACGCCTCATCCGATACCTCCTTGCCACCAGTACTTTCAATAGACAAGAGGTCGCCCCCCGCAATCATTCCACGCTCGAAGAGTTCAAACATGGGTTCGAGAAACTGTGAAGTGCGTTGATTGGCAGGTCTTTCAAATTCACGCAAATCATTGGGTGTTAAACGAATTTCTGACTTGAGCCCGAATTTTTGATAATAATTCTCACAAATATCATTCATGATTTTCACGATCTCCACTCCGATAGATGGTGTTTTTGTCATCTCCAACAGCGTTTCAAACTCGAGGACCACCCCTTTTGAGTTGAGGTGAACTGCGTGTTCCAGAGCCCCTTCTGCGATTTCACGGTAGTGCTCATATACTTGTTTCAACGTATTGTCATTGATACTCATGATCGGAAGGGTGAAATTCAGTTCTGCATAAACCTGGCCTCCGCCGATTTCGAGTCCACGACGTGTTTTGACCGGTTTGGGAGCATTCCCAAATATAAGTTCCTCCGGATTGTTGATGATTAAGCTTTTATATTTCATTTGTAAATAATTTGTTTTTTAATTCTTGTGGTTCGCATCCGGAAAATTAAATAGAGGATGTCCCGCAAAATTTGCGTTATTTATGATGCAATTTTGTTCAGATATTCAACTGCTTGTTGGGGATCCGGAGCGTAAAAATCGGCGCCTATTTTTTGACAAAATTCATCATTTACCGGCGCTCCACCGATCAGTATTTTGGTATCAGGTAATTGCTCCCTGATCGTGGCAACAATTTCACCCATATTTACTATTGTGGTTGTCAAAAGAGCTGATAAACCGATAACTGCACCCGGATGATTTTTCAAGGCCTCAATAAAACGGTCTGAACCGACATCGACACCTAAATCGACAATCGACCAGCCGCCACCTTCGATCATCATCGAAACAAGGTTTTTACCGATGTCGTGCAAATCACCTTTCACCGTTCCGATAATGAAGGTCCCCTTTGTTTTAATAGCGCCTGATGCAAAAAAAGGTTTCAGTTGAAACATGGAAGCACCCATTGCCCTGGCCGACATTAGCATCTGGGGAACAAATATTTTGCACTCCGCAAATTTTTTCCCCACTTTTTCCATTGCCGGAATTAAAGCTTCCTCCAGTATATTCTGAGGTTTGATCCCTTCTTCAATGGCGCTGATGGTTAACTCATGTGCACCATCCTGGTCTTTGAGCTGAGGAGGGTAGGGCGATTTCTTATCCACTTTTCCAAATTCTACCGCTTCAAGCAATTTTTCAAGTAATTTTTCCATAGTTTATTTATATGTAATTCTTAGTTTAAATCGCTACTACAAAAGTATCCGCCGCTATCGCCTTAATCCACATCAATTTTTACTACTTTCGATGCGATATTCACTTTTTGTCTAGTTTAGGTACAATTATAACCATTATGACAGCATCACTCGAGAAAGTTAGTGTAAAGGAAGATGAATCATTTTTAATCGGGATTTTTCAGGATAACATGGAGAAGAGTACCTGGCATTATCACAATAATTATGAGATCAGTTTTATAACAGAGGGATCGGGTAAGCGGATAGTAGCCGATTCGATTGTGGAATTCCAACCTGGAGACCTGGTTTTTATCGGCAGAAATCTTCCCCATGTGTGGATTGCCGACAAGGAGGTACGTACCCCAACAGCCAGGTCGCTTGAGATGGTTTTTCTGCAGTTTACCTCTGAGGTGGTAAGCCCCCAACTTTTATCACTTCCTGAGTTTAAATATATTGCCAAAGCGATGGCGCTGTCGGAGCGAGGAATTCAGATTGTGGGGCAGACCTTGAATGAAGTGAGTGAAATTATGCTGCAATTGCCTTATCTCAAAAGCTTTGACCGGATGCTGCATTTTCTTAAACTGATGGATATTATTGGCAGAAGCGAAACCAATATACAGCTTGCCAGCAAAGAGTATCTCAGGGTTCGTTTTAAAACAGGGAATAAGCGGATTGCTGCAATTCACGAATATCTCATGATTCATTATCGCGAGGAGGTTGACTTGAAATGTTTGGCGGCGCTTGTCAATATGGCTGAAGGCTCTTTGTGTCGCTTTTTCAGGATGAATATGGGAATGACGGTTTTTGAATACCTCAACCAGTTAAAAGTTGAATTTGCCTGCAAATTATTGATGGATCCCGACCTGAGTATTCTGGAAGTTTGTCTCGACAGCGGATTTAACAACCTGAGTCATTTTAACAAACAATTCAGGAAAATCAATGGATTGCCCCCATCGGAATACCGGAACAGATTTAAGGGATTACATTAAACCAGCGTGTTTCTTCGATTTGTGCTATCCTGACAGGCTCGCTTAACCTGGTAGGATTTCCTTAATTTTAGCGTTACCAGGAACGGCTGACTTTTACACCATTTCCCGATGGGTTTTTGGAAGGAGCGAAGCTTGTAAGATATCACTATAGATAGATTACTTGTGTAGTTTTATAAACTGTGAGGGGGTAACACCTTTAATTTTCCTGAACCGTCGGTTGAAATTGGATATATTCTCAAATCCCGATTTGTAAGCTATTTCAGAAATATTCAGGTTGTCATCGGTTAATAAATTGCACGCATAACCAATCCTGATACTCAGTAAATACTCTTTAAATGTCATTCGGTAACTCTTTTTAAATGCTTTACAAAAAGCAGTATTCGACATTTTAGTGTACTCAAGTACCCCTTTAATATTGGCATCTTTTTGAAAATTCTGAAGAATATATTGCAATGCTTTTTGTACCGGAGTGTTTACTGCCGGATGCAAAGGTTCCATAAAAATAGGACTACAGAGCAGGCTATAATCATCACACCTTGAAAGAATTTTAAAAATAGAAAAAAGGGTATATAATTGCTTTGTTTTTGATTGATTTATAATTTGGTGCATTATTGGAATGATCTTCTGTTTAGTCCGTAATGAGAAGTTAATTCCTCTTGATGCATCCTGAAGCACCTTATTTAAATACTTATTTTCCGGAATATTAAAAAATTGGGGACCTAAAAAGTCGTGTAAGAATTGAATAACAATCCCTTCACCCATAAATCCTTCCTTGGGAGAATAGTAAGACTCATCGCATAACCATTGATGCGGTACGAAGGGTCCAAGTAAAAGCAAATCATTCTCTTCGAAACTGTCGATGTGATCGCCAATCATTCGCTTACCTTTGCCTTTGAGGATTAGAACAAGTTCATATTCAGGATGTTGATGCCATGGCGAAAATATGTTTTTCTCATGATACACAATAAATGATTTGTCGGGTTCTTTTATTCTTCTGATACTGGCAGCTTTGACGATGTCCATATCGAATCTGATTTGGTAATATGTGATACAAATATACTGAAATGCAATATATTTGAACGAATATATGTATAATTGTATCAGACATGCAATGAAAAGTATTATATACTCATGGTTATTTGAAATATAATTGTAAAGTCAATAATACAATAGACCTATTGCGGAAACTAAATTCTAAACTAACAGTGAATAAATTTTTCCATATTTTCTTGTTGGGGCATTTGTTTTTGTCTCTCAACACACTCTCAGCCTCAAACATTAAAATAGAGAACAACAATTTTGAATATTTAATAAATGAGCAGGGGAAAAATCTCAGTTTTACAGATAAAAAGACTGGTGCTAACTATCTTAATATTACAATCCCATCTTATTGCGCTTCGCTGATGCAGAACGGTAAGGAGTATTTGGTTAGCTCAGTATCACTTAAGGGAAATCTTCTCAAGCTTGCATTTACCGATGCAGGAGTAACAGCTGAAATACGGATTGCCATTAATAAAGATTGGATTTCTATGGAGGTGATTTCGTTGAAAGGAATTGTTGAGTCGCTTACATTTGTTAATGTTCCTCTTACCCAGAAAGGAATTCCCTCCGAGTCTTTTGGTGCATGTGTGCTTTCCATGAATTTGCAAACGCGTGTTTTTCAGCTTCCGGCTCTTCAGACCCATTTGAAAGCAACATGTTACCAGCGTTTTGGAATTAAAGGTGCCAAAATTACACTTCTTGGTGTCCAAATGAATGATGTTTTGCCAGTAATCAGGGAGGTGATGAACCATGCCGGTCAGGTTCCACATTCCACGGCGGGCGGGGCATGGGCAAAACTGTCGAAAGAGGGTAATGGCTCCTATCTGTTTAATTTTGGTACCCTTAGGGAGGAGACGGTTGATGAATGGATTGAAAGATGCACAAATATCGGACTGAATCAGATTGATAATCATGGTGGAGGAGCAGACTTTTTTAAATTTGGAAGTTTCGAATTAAATCCCGAAAAATGGCCCGATGGATGGAATCATTTCAAACGGATCAATAAGCGATTCCACGATGCAGGCATCTCCTCTATTTTTCACACTTACGCCTTCTTCATTGACAAAAAATCAAAATACGTTACTCCCCGGGCCAGTGATGAGCTGGCGTACTTCAGATCGTTTACTTTGGCCGAACCAGTCGGTAAGGAGGACACGGTAATTGTGGTCAGGGAATCGACTGAAGATATATCGACTACAACAGGCTTCTTTGTTCAAAACAGTCGGGTGCTTCGGTTAGGAAATGAACTGATCGAATTCAAAGGTGCTACAAAGTCCCCCCCTTATCGGTTTACCGGATGCAGAAGAGCTGTAAACGGGGCAAAAGCAATTAGTTACAATGTTGGGGCAAAAGCTTTTCACCTGAAGGAGATGTTTGGTTTGTTTGTCCCTGATCCGGAAAAGGATTTATTCAAAGAGATTGCCCGGAATACGGCAAAAGTGGTCAATGAATGTAATTTCGATGGAATTTATCTGGATGCGATCGATGGGAGCTCGATTCTTGCCGGAAATGAGAACTTTTGGTATTACAGTACTATGTTTGTATTTGAGATTGCAAAGCATCTGAGCCGGTCGGTTGGAATGGAGATGAGTGCAATGGATCACCATTTCTGGCATTACCGTTCCCGTTGGCAGGCATGGGATACCCCTCTCCGGGGATATAAACGTTTTTTGGATCTTCATTCAGCTTCCATAAACGGTGGCCTGCTTCTTCCGCTACATTTGGGTTGGTGGGGAAATTTCACCTGGGCTCCGCCACAAACGGAACCAACCTTTACAGACGATATCGAATACCTTGGATGTAAGATGATTGGAAACAACGCCGGATTTTCAATGTTGGGTGGGGCAGATAAGAAAACGTTGGATGAAAATCCTGCATTCCGGCGACTGAATGGCATTATCAAACAATATGAAGATTTGCTACACCGGAATTATTTCAGCGATACTATTCGTACATTACTTCGTCAGCCGGGAAAAGAGTTTACCCTTTTTAAAGAGGAAAACGACCTGTGGAATTTTAAACCTGTGTCTTATCAAAAACATAAAGTTACAGGGATGAATCACCCCTCTGCCAGCTGGATTGTGAACAATGAATATGGTACACAGCCGGTCAGGTTGCGAATTGAACCACTCATGTCGGTCAAATCGTATAATGACAAGGATAATATTATCTTGTCGGATTTTTCGGTTCCTGATAAATTTTCAATTACAGGTACAGCAGATGGAGTATCCGGCGGACTGAAAAGTTCTGCCCGAATCAGAGATAATGGAGGGGTAGATGGTATTTTTTCGGCATTTAGTTCGGGTATTTCTCCCTGTAATGGTTCATGGATCAGTATGTCAAGGAAATTTGAACCTTGGTTGGATCTTAGCAAAAATCAGGGAATCGGAGTATGGATTAAAGGTGACGGCAACGGAGAACTGCTGAATTTCAGGATTGAGTCGCCACTACATCTTGCTTACGGTGCACGTGGAGATCATTTTGTTAAAATTGATTTTACAGGTTGGAGGTATTTTGAGCTCATTGAAATAGAATCCACCCAATTCAGCGATTACACATGGTCAAAAGGGGGGGGTGATGACCTTTACAATTCCTACCGAAACCTCGTGCTTTTTAATAAAGTTGATCAGCTCCAGGTATGGTACAATAATCTTCCGCCTGGAAAAGAGGTTAGTTGTGTGGTGGGCCCGGTAAAGGCGATTCCAATGGTTACTACTGCCATCGAAAATCCCGCTGTAACGATAGGAGGCGAGAAGATTGTTTTTCCGGTAAAAATGGAATCAGGAATGTATCTTGAGTTTCGTTCACTATCGGATTGCAAGTTGTATGGTTCAAAAGGGGAATTGCTTAAAGAGGTAATTCCCGGTGGCCGGATTCCCGATCTTGTTAATGGGCAAAATGAGGTTTCCTTTTCGTGCACTACTTCAGAAACCGTTAATGCGCGTGTGCAGGTAACCGTCATTGGAGAGGGAAAACCTTTGATAAAAAATAAGTAAATAGCAGAGAAATTATGGAAAATAAATGTCTTATTGGAAGAATTTTCATAGTGGCAATATTTTGGCTTGGATTAATTATTCTCCCACAGGGCCATTTGAGTTCAGCTCAAGTCATTAATAAGGATAAGGCGAAAGTTATTATCGAAAGCAGCGATTTTAGATATGAGATAGCGTCTAATGGTGTGAACCTTTGTTTTACCGACAAGACCAACGGGACCAATTATTTAAAAACCTCAGCAGCTTCCCGTTGTGCCTATGTGTCGCGAGGAGGAAAGGATTTTCCTGTAAATGTGGTATCAATCAATGGTGATCTTCTCAAGCTTGAATTTACGGATGCAGGAGTAACGGCTGAAATTCTGATTAAGAAAGCGAAAGATCAGGTGGTCCTGGAGGTGATGAGTGTGGAAGGGGAAGCTGAATCGCTCACTTTTGTCAATGTACCGCTTAAACTGGAGGGGATGCCCTATGAGTCATTTGCTGCTTGCGTCCTATCTATGAATTTGCAAACTCATGTTCGTCAGCTTCCGGCATTGCAAACCGATCTTTGGGCGACATGTTACCAGCGTTTTGGGATGAAAGGGGCACAGATCACCCTTCTTGGTGTACCTCAAAAGAACATATTGCCAGTGATCCGCGATGTGATGAAAAATGCAAAGGATATTCCTTATTCTGATGCGGGAGGTGCCTGGGCACAGCAATCAAAAGAGGGGCATGGTTCGTATCTGATGAACTTTGGTACACTTACCAGGGAAACTGTAGGAGAGTGGATTGCCATGTGTAAAAATCTGGGATTTACCCAGATCGATAATCATGGAGGTGGTAATTTTTTCAAATTCGGAGATTTTGAACTGGATGCAAAAAAGTGGCCCGAAGGATGGAATAGTTACAAACAGATCAATAAAATGCTTCATGATGCAGGAATCTCCTCCATATTTCACAGCTATGCTTTTTTTATTGATAAGAATTCGAAATACGTAACTCCTGTTCCCAGGGAGGATCTTGGCTATTTCAATGCCTTTACGCTCGCTGAACCCGTTGGAGCAACAGATAGTGAAATCGTTGTAAAGGAATCGACTGCGGATATCTCCATGATTACTGGATTTTTTGAGCGGAACAGTGTTACACTTCGTATTGGCAATGAATTGATTGAATTTACAGGGGTAACGAAATTGCCGCCCTTTAAATTTACCGGATGTAAACGCGGCATAAACGGAACAAAAGCCTCTTCCTATGCTGTTCAGGAGAAAGCCTACCATCTGAGAGAGATGTTTGGCCGGTTTGTTCCGGGTGTTGAAACACCCCTGTTTTATGAGATCGCAAAAAGAACTGCAGAGATTGTTGACCAGGCAAATTTTGATGGAATCTATTTCGACGCAATAGACGGAAGTGACATCCTGGCGGGGAAGGAAAACTTCTGGTATTACGGAAGTAAATTCGTGATGGAGGTCGCAAAAAATTTAAAGCATCCGGTTGGCATGGAGATGAGTTCAATGATTCATCTTTGGTGGCATTATCGTTCAAGATGGCAGGCATGGGACCGCCCTGTACGCGGTTATAAAAGATTTGTCGATATTCATTGCGCCTCCATTAAATCGGATGAATACGAACATGGCCTGTGGCGCGGGAATACCCCAATGATTAATAAGTTGGCTCCAGCCGAAAATGGGGGATTGCTGCTCCCGCTTCAACTGGGATGGTGGGGTCATCAGACATGGAATCCACCTCAGGTTGAGGCCACCTTCCCTGACGATATTGAATATCTTGCCTGTAAAATGATCGGTAATAATGCCGGACTTGCGATGTTGGGTGGATTCGATAAAAATACACTGACTGAATATCCGGCCTTTAACAGATTGAACGCAATTATTAAACAATACGAAGAATTGCGTCATAAAAATTATTTTAATGATTCTGTTCGCGAACTGCTTCGTCAACCCGGCAAGGAGTATACCCTTTTTAAGGCAGATGATGGCCGATGGAATTTTAAGCCTGTAAGTTACCAGAAACACAAAGTAACAGGGAACGGCCATCCTTCAGCTAATTGGACTGTCGTAAATGGTTATGATGCACAGCCTGTGAAAATCAGATTGGAAGCCTTAATGTCGGTTAAGAGTTACAATGATTCAGCGAATATTATTTTGTCCGATTTTTCAGATAAAATGAAATTTAGTCCTGAAGAGAGAGCCGAAGGGGTGGCCGGCGAATTAAAACTGTCAGCAGAGAAGTTAGGGACAGGTGAAGCAACCACTCTTTTTACAGCTACGAGCTCTGGCAAATCACAAAAGGAGGCCTCATGGATAAAAATGGAGAAAAAATTTGAACCCATGTTGGATTTAAGGAATAATCAGGCGCTGGGCGTATGGGTCAAGGGTGACGGGAATGGGGAGCTAATTAATCTGAGGATCGAAAGCCCTCATTATCTATCGCATGGTGCGCGGGGTGACCATTTCATTAAAGTAGATTTTACAGGGTGGAAATATCTTGAGCTTGTTGAAATCGAATCATCCGATTTCAGCAATTATATTTGGCCAGCTCCATATTCCAGTTCCAGTTTTTATGTCTATGATTCCTACCGTCATACGGTGTCATTTAATAAAGTGGATAAACTGCAGTTGTGGTATAATAACCTGCCCGCTGGAAAGAGAGTAACCACACTATTAGGGCCGGTGAAAGCCCTACCTCTTGTTTCTGCCACAATTACCAATCCTACAATTAAGATAGGAGGGGAAAAGATTGTCTTTCCGGTAAGTCTGGAATCTGGTATGTACCTCGAATTCAGGTCTTCATCGGATTGTAAATTATTTGGATCAAAAGGAGAGTTTATCAAAGAGGTAAGTGTAACAGGAAAAATCCCAACGCTTCATACGGGCCCCAATAATATCTCATTTAACTGCGATGGTCCAAAAGGGATTAGTCCCCGGGTACAGGTAACCATTATAGGTGAGGGTAAGCCGCTTACTAAATGAGTAATGGCCCCAAAATTTAAAAGACATAAATTTATCTAACTTTAAAAATAATTAGTATGGTATTTTCTGAATTCAATCAAAAGGTAGTTTTGATTACCGGAGCAGCAGGTGGGATTGGAAGTTCCCTTTGCAGAAAATTTGCTGAATATAATGCAATTGTATATCAGACAGATATACAGTTTGTTGATCGACCCAATTTTATTCAGGGGGATATCTCTGATCAGGAATTTCTTCAAAAACTTGTAATAGAGATCGTAAAGAAGGAGGGTAGAATTGACGTTCTTGTCAATAATGCAGGTGTATGTCCAAGGACCCCATTGTTGGATATTTCCTTTGATGAATGGAGAAAGGTGATGGATATCAACCTTTCTTCAACTTTTTTTTTAAGTCAGGCAGTGATGGAGATAATGATTCAAAACAGATCTGGCGCCATTGTTAATCTGGCCTCTGTGGCAGGACAAGTGGGCGGAATCGCAGTTGGGGCTCACTACAGTGCCAGTAAGGCTGCCATCGAATGTCTCACAAAGACATTTGCCAAGAATGGCGCCCAATATGGAATTCGGGTAAATGCAGTGGCTCCGGGAGTGATTGATACAGATATACATAAGCAATCTACAAAGGAACAGATTGAAAATTACATGCGGGCTATTCCGCTGGGAAGAATGGGTACACCAGATGAAGTTGCAAATATCATCATGGTATTGGCTTCAGATCTGGCTTCCTATTTAACGGGGACCACAATTGATATCAACGGAGGCCAGATAATGCAATAGGTTATTTAGTAAGTTATTGTATTTGAAATGTGGGGTATTTAGTTTTAATGGAATATAAAAAAGTCTGAAATGATATTCTTTTCTGAAGGAGCAGCAGATTTGAACCTGGACAGCTGTCATATCTCCGAGATGATTGATGATATGGTGATGAAATTAGGCGCTTTAAACAGGATTTTGATTCTTCCACCCGATTTTACACGATTTCATTCGTATGCAGGCGAGATAACTTGTATGCTCTACCAAAAATTAAAGGAGAGCTCCTATATCGAAATTATGCCAACGCTTGGAACGCATCTTCCTATGTCTGCCGAAGAATTGGATATGATGTATCCCGGAATCCCGCACGATAGATTCAAACGACACGACTGGAACAAGGATGTGGTACGAATTGGCACCATCCCAGCTGAAATTGTCCGTACGCTTACCGACGGGCTTGTTGATTTTCCTGTACATTGCGATATCAATAAAACGGTAGTGGAAGGAGAGTGGGATCAGATTATTTCAGTTGGTCAACTGGTCCCTCACGAGTTGGTAGGAATTGCCAATTTTAATAAAAACGTATTCATCGGTATTGGGGGGAAAGACATTATCGACAAGACTCACTTTATAGGGGCCTTGTATGGTCTTGAAAAATTGATGGGGCACAGCAGTTCACCCGTCAGAAAAGTGTTGAATTATATGGGGAGAAATTTCACAAATCATATCCCCTTTTCTTATATACTGACTGTCAGAGGTGTTAATGCTGATGAACAGTTGGTTACAAGAGGAATTTATGCCGGGGATGATGAAGAGTGCTATGTGCAGGGAGCTGCTTTATGCCAGCAAATTAACATTAAGCTTCTAAAAAAGGAGTATAAAAAAGTTATTGCCTACCTCGAGCCGGATGAATTTAAATCGACGTGGGTCGGGAATAAAGCAATATTCAGAACAAGAATGGCAGTAGCCGATGGTGGCGAATTAATTATCCTCTGTCCCGGTATCAATACTTTTGGGGAAGACCCTGTAAACGACTCAATTATCCGGAAATATGGATATAGGGATGTTGAAAAATTGCTAACTGCCATCAATGAAAATGTTGACCTTGCCAACAATTTGACCCCTGTATCCCATCTAATTATTAGTTCTCCGGAAAGCAGATTCAGAGTTACCTATGCAGCAAAAAAAATATCCAGGGAAGAAATTGAATCGGTTTTTTGCAATTATACCGACTATGACGAAATCATAAAGAGATACAACCCATCTCAATTAAAAGATGGGGAGAATATCATGCCAGACGGAGAAGAAGTTTTTTACGTGTCAAAACCAGCCCAGGGATTATGGGCTGAAAATGAAAGATTTAAACAGTATGATTAGCCTTTCCACCGGCTAATGTTTCCGGCAGATCTTTCAGACTTTGAAAAGAGGTGAACCTGCTTCTGCTAATCCTCGTCGATTGTTTTAAATGATTTGCCCCAGGCTTTTACCCGTTCATGATAGAGATGGTTATATTTTGCATCTTCCCAGAGGGTAATCAGCACAAACGGTTCGGTCTGACTCTTATTTTCAAGTGCGTGAAAAACTCCAGCCGGAATGTAAACCAGGCTTCCCGGTTTGATATCTATCTTTTCTTCACCAAGGGTAAGGATTGCCTCCCCCTTAATCGTATAATAAATTTCGGTTGCAGTATGGGTATCACCAGGGGTTCTGCATCCTGCCGCTAAAGTCCCCTCATTTACATGTATTGACTTTCCTCCGGCTACGATATCATCAATGAGCATCTTTGACGAATAGGTATGGTCAACCACAAAGGATTTTACTTCCCATGAATTGATAACTTTCCCCTTTTGATCTTTCTTATTTTCCATGTTAGACTTTTTTTCTTATTTACTTATTTCAATTTCCGTTTTCATTTTCACCAATCTCGTGCGAACCCCGATGTCCAGCCTCCGTCAACGACCTGTACAGCACCTGTTACATAATTCGCCTGATCTGAAGCGAGATAGAGAGCGGCATAACCGATATCCCGAGGCGTTCCGGGTCTTTTCATTGGGATATGCGACATGATACTTTCGAATCTGTTGTCTGCGTACATACCCGATTCGATCATTATGGGACATTGAACAGACCCGGGACAAATAACATTCACATTTATTCCAAACGAAGCCAGTTCAATCGCCATTGCTTTTGTAAGATGAATAACTCCGGCTTTTGCAGCAGCAAAGGCACATTGATTCCGCAATGGAACAACCCCTACAATAGAACTGATGTTGATGATTTTCCCATAACCATTTTTGATCATATTCGGAAGCACCGCCTTACTGCAATAGTAGACGCCATCAAGATCTACATTTAAGATCTTTTTCCACATTTCATCAGGAAATTCATGGATCGGTCCACGCTCTTTTATTCCAATGTTTATTCCGGCATTATTGATCAGGATATCTACCTTGCCAAATTCTTCAATTATATTGTCCGCCATGGCCCTGACCTCATTTACATTACCCACATCTGCTTTAACAAAGATGGCTTTTCCACCCGCAGCTCTGATTTCTTCAACTACCTTGTTTCCTCCCTCCACATCTATACCATTTATCACAACGGTAGCGCCATTTTCAGCAAAGATGAATGCTGTTTCACGTCCGATACCCGATGTCGCACCGGTAATTATAGCTACCTTATTCTTTAAATCTACTTTCATTTGATAAATTGATTTTAATTTTCCAAGTTAAAATTACTAAATAACACTTTTCGTCCTGTTTTAAAATTTAATATTCCTGAACTTTTCAAAACCTGAAAACTATCAATCCCCGGGGTGTATCAACAGCGATGCCAAGGTTAACACGACGGAAAGTTCTGATACACTCATCCAGAAAATGGGAATTCGTCACCCAAAATTTCTCAAGTGCCCTGATCGCACACCAGCACAAACTGTCATTCAGG
This sequence comes from Prolixibacteraceae bacterium, assembly GCA_963675995.2. Lineage (GTDB taxonomy): Bacteria > Bacteroidota > Bacteroidia > Bacteroidales > Prolixibacteraceae > JAAFHB01. The sequence goes on from CAXXIY010000002.1 coordinate 1,036,082, forward strand.
GTGATATTCTGTTGACTTTTACCTGTCGAGATTTCACTTTTGATTCTATGTCGTGTGTCAAGAAGAGGCCTGACCTCTGCGTTCATATGGTGGGTTAACTGAGCCGAGTTCTGTAAAGAATCCTTTATTGCCCTGGTAATAAGTTTCCGGAATTTGCTTAAAGGTTGTTCCGGGTATTCATCTGCTCCGGTTGTCTGGCCAGTTTTTTCAATTAAAGCTCCATCAGATAAAACTTTCTCAATATCCCTGGTAATAATCCTGCCATCAGGTCCAGATCCATTTAAATATGCAATGTTAAGTCCGTTCTCTCCGGCGATACGTTTTGCCCTTTGTGATATCCTGATTTTATGATCAGGGGGAACCTGAGAGAAACTCAAATCCTGAATTTCGGCAGTAGGCTGAATCGTAAAGGGACCAGTGGCTTTAGCAGCAGGTTCCTGAACATTCTTTGATTCTGAGGCCTTAGTGCTTTCACCTATCATGGCAACAGTGGTTAGAATGGGAACTTCAGCCCCCACTTCAAAAAATAGTTCCAAAAGTACTCCATCGATGGGTGATTCGAAGTCAAACGCAGCTTTATCTGTTTCGAAGGGGAACAAAAGATCACCATGTGAAACATTATTCCCTTTATTCTTATCCCATTTGGTGATAACAGAAGTCGCTACCGTTTGGCCCTGCTTTGGCATTATTACTGCTGTAGCCATAGTTATTTAACTTTGAAGTTATTCGCTTATAAAAGTTTCCTTGAGAAAATCCTTTGTTTTTTTTTGAGTTCATGATATAAACCAGAGGGTTCAAACGGAGGTACAAATACGCAGGTAAGAATAAGTTCTTTATCTGTACTTGTGTTTACACATTCGTGTATCACCCCTTTATCTGCAACTCTTCAAAGAGATCAACATCTTTTGGGATTCCCTGGCCATTTGATTTCAAAATTTCTTTTTCCGTGTTTTTCACCTTAACCTGGTTGAGGTCACAAGCGATCACAAATGCCCCCTCAGAAGCAAACATTTTGGCAATTGCCTTTCCAATGCCACTTCCTGCACCAGTCACCAAAACGATTTTATGTTCAAAGTTCATAGGTCGCTCCCTTCTATTATTTTTTCAGTAACCTCTTTTTATCGTCAGAGGTATTGCATATATACAGACTTATTTTTGGTAAAGAATTCAATTCCTGATTTGCCGGCTTCAGGTAATCCCACACCAGATTCCTTGATTCCGCCAAAAGGTAGCGCGGGTTCTTTAAACGACGTCATCATGTTCACATGCGTAAATCCGACCTCTGTGTTTTCAATGAATGTCATCGCATGGTGCAGATTATTGGTGAATATTGAAGATGACAATCCGAATTTTATATTATTTGAAACTTCAATTGCTTCTTCGAGATTCTCTACGGTCATTATGGAAAGTACAGGCCCAAAGATTTCTTCCCGGGCAATGGTCATACTTTGGTTGACGTTACCGAAAATGGTGGGTTCTATATAGCAACCATCCTGAAAATCGTTTTTCATGATTCTATTCCCTCCTGCCAAAAGTTGGGCCCCTTCCTTTTTCCCAACTTCGATATATTTCATAATTGTATCAACCTGAGCAGTTCCGCAAACCGGTCCCATACCAGTATTCAGATCAAAACCATTCCCAACCAGAATTGAATTTGTAGCTTTAACAAGTTTGTCGGTGAATTCCTGCACCACGTTTTTTACGACGATAACACGGCTGGTTGATGTACACCATTGTCCTGAACAGGCAAATGCCGCTCTTAAAACGGCTTTTAGTGCCGCATCAATATCCGCATCCTCCAAAATCACAGTTGCATTTTTTCCTCCCAATTCAAGTTGGGTCCGTGTGGCATTAATAGCAGCCTTCTGATGGATCCCCATTCCCACTTCAGTTGATCCTGTAAATGAGATCGCTTTAATTTCGGGGTCGGTAACCAACAGATTGCCAACCTTGCTTCCCGATCCTGTTATCATATTAAGAACACCTGGCATGACTCCGGCATCATCGAATAGCTTTGTATACATATAACCGGTTTGAGGTGTTAAGCTGGCAGGTTTGAAAATGCAGGTGTTTCCGGCCATCAAAGCGGGGGTAATTTTTCGCACCGGCACATTGAATGGGAAATTCCATGGACTTATAACGCTCACTACGCCAATCGGTTCTTTTTTCGTGTATGCAAAAACTCCATTTATGCTCACTGGAATTGTCTCTCCGAATAACCGTAAACCCTCATTGATCTGGAAGTCCATCTCATTAATTGCTGAGTCGATTTCGGATAAGGAATCCGAAAGAATTTTACCATTTTCAAGGGTAATTATTCTGGATATTTCATCTTTTCGCTGAATCATTAATGCCAGAACTCTGCGAAGTTGTTCTGCTCTTTTGTAAGGCGAAAGGGCTTTCCATTCCGGAAATGCCTTTTTTGCAGCCGCTATGGCATTCAAAGTATCCTCTTTTGTGGAAAGCGGGAATAGCCCAGTTACTTCAGATAGTCTGGCAGGATTTCTTTGTTCAAATTTTTCATTTGTGGCCGCACTAACCCATTGACCGTTTATGTAGTTTTTGAATGTTTTCGGTTCGATCATATTAATGTTCCTCCTAATCAAAAAAGATTTACCGTTTAATTTTATTAGTATCTATTTCCATTGCCGTTTTGCGGCGAGAACTGTTGAAGTGATGATGGTTTCATCGTCAAGCATGGCCGCTTCTTCAAGCACTTTTGAAACTGAATTTGGAACATCCAGTGAGGTTAAACGCATGACCGGACCATCCAGGTAATCGAAGTACCGTTCCGTAAGCTCGGCAGCAATTTTTGCACCGATCGAGTGATTTGTAGGAGCCTCTTCTACGACAACTGCAACACCCGTTTTTTTTAACGATTCGCCCAGCGTTTCGAAATCAAGACCGGGTAAATCAATTGTACGCAAATCGATTATCTCAACAGATATACCTTTCCCCTTAAAATCTTCAATTAATTTACTGCAACGATATGCCATTGCACCATAGGCAATTAATGTAATATCCTCACCTGTTGAGATTATCCTGGCTTTGTTAAAGGGGATAAAATAATCAAGGTCGTTTTCAGGAACAGGAAATTTAAGGGTATATAATAGGTGATGCTCAAGAATGACAACCGGATCGTTTGACTGCATTGCCGTATTAAAGAGTCCGATGTAGTCGAATGCATTTGAAGGTGCAATAATCCGCCAGCCGCTGAATAGTGCATATAAACCTACCGGATCCATTGAATGCTGACCTCCGTATCCGCATCCGATTGCAATTCGTGTTCTTAATACCAACGGGATATTGGTGGTATTGCCATACATATGCCTGGCTTTTCCTATTTGATTGAATATTTGGTCCGCAGCTACAAGGGAAAAATCGGGGAACATGATTTCAACTACCGATTTCATACCCGACATAGCAGCTCCCAACCCCAATCCTGTAAAGCCGGATTCGGATATCGGGGTATTCAATACCCGATCAGGAAATTTCGAAGGTAACCCTTTTGTAGCGCCATAAGCTCCTCCACCAAAGTTGGCAATTTCTTCTCCCAGGACAATTGTCTGATTATCCTTCTCAAGCCACCTGCCTGTAACTGCTGCGATTGCATCTGAATATTTAATTTCGCCGAAATTGTGAAAATCCTTCCGTTCGCTAAACTCGATCTTTTCAAATTCTGTTCCGTCACTTCGAACGCCAACTGCCGTAGAGTCGATGGCCGGAAAAAAAACTTTTTTAACCTGACGTGGCTTACCCTCGTTGGTATAATGATTAATCGCTTTTTCAACACAATCGCTTGCCAGACTTTTTATATGATCGATCTCCTGTCTGGTAAGAATACTATTTTGAAGAAGAAGTTCAGGGAAATTAGTTACAATCTCTTTTTTACGCCAGTACTCTTCTTCATCTTTACTTCTGTAATTAAATGCACTTCCGAGCTGATCACCCGAATGGTGGTAGCGCCTGTAGCATTTGGCCTCCACCAGGCAAGGCTTACCTCCTGACCGGATATTGTCAGCAACCTCTTTCATGATCTGATATATTCCAATCATATCGTGTCCTTCAACAACATAGCCGTTCATCCCATACGAAGCGGCCTGAATGGAAAGATCGGTCGAGGCACACGCATTTTTAATCGAGGTGCCAACCGCATATTCATTATTTTCCAAAAAGAAAATAACCGGCAAATTCCACAAACCTGCCAGATTACACGCTTCATGAAAGGCCCCCTGATTGATTGCACCATCGCCAAAAAAGCAAACCACCACATTGCCTGAATTTTGGAATTTTTCTGCAAAGGCAACACCTGTCGCCAGCGGAATGCCTCCTCCTACTATGGCATTTGAACCCAGGAATCCAGCCTCTTTCCACCTCAGGTGCATCGACCCGCCTCTGCCACCACAAAACCCATCCGACAACCCCATTATTTCAGCAAGCGTTCTTCGTATCACTGTTTCGGCTTCGGCCGGCAAAGGTTGGTTGGAAGGATTCCACTGATGGGGAATCTGGTATTGTAAGGCCTTTGACAAAAACTGATGGTGTGACCGATGAGTGCCGAGAAATTTGTCTGAAGTTCTTAAAGCAGCAGAACATGCTGCAGCAATTGCCTCCTGACCAATACTTGTATGCACCGGGCCCCATATACAATCGTCGTTTTTCAGGGTTAAAACGGCTGCTTCAAAGTCGTGAATGACATTTATGTCAAAAAGCATTCTTGCAAGTAGTGTGGCGTCAATCAGCTTTATGTCTGACTCATCACTTTTCCACTTAACTCCTTTAAAATTATAGTTTATCAACTCTTGGTTCATTTCTGAATAGGTTTTAATTGCACAAAAATTAGTATTGTCAACTTTCCCGGATTTCGCAAACCTCACTGTCAGGGCCAAAGAAATAGCAAATCCAAACATTTGGACGAAATTCGACTGGTTCACTCACAAAACGGACCCCATTTCCTTTCATCGTTTGGTAATCTTCCCTCACATTGGTGGAGGTAAACCCGGCATGTATAAAGCCCAGGTCGGCCTGCTTGTGATTTTTGGATAGTTTTTTACCCAGAGGTACCTTATATTCAAAAAGCTCCAGCATATTTTCCCCGGCTTTAAGATGGGCTATTCTGGCTGAGCAGCCGTTTAATCCAACAACTGTTCCAAGTTTATTTTCAAGATTTGCCTCTATAATACGGATCACCTCACAATTTAAGTTCTTACAGTAAAAATCAACCGAACGGTCAAGATTGGAAACGCTGAGTCCCACATGTTCAAGATTCGTTATCATTATGCAATAATTTTGTTTCTGATTCAAATTAATATCCCAAACTCACTGCTCCATCCACGGGCATGGCAATTCCGGTAATGAATGAAGCTTCGGAAGATGCCAGAAATGCCGCTGCTTTCCCAATTTCTTCGGATGAGGCTATCCTGTTGAGGGGGTGCACACTATATATATATTCTTTCGCTTTTTGTGGGTCTGGTTGCTGGCTGAACCAATCTTCTACCAGGGGAGTTTCTACCCAACCTGGGCATATGCAGTTGACCCTAATCCCATCCTTTGCAAAATCCAACGCCATACCTTTGGTCATTGCAACGATTCCACCTTTTGAAGCTGAATAGGCTCCTGCATTCGATTGTCCGATAAGTCCGACCATTGAACTCATGTTAATAATGCAGCCTTTGGTTTTTCTGAGGTGTGGAATGGAGTATTTGCTGCACAGAAAGACACTCCTCAGGTTGGTGTTGATTATAAAATCCCACTCCTCTTCAGAGGTAACTTCAATATTTTTTGAGTAATGATAACCGGCGTTATTAAATAAAATATCTATTTGTCCATAGGTATTTATAACACTTCCGATCATAGATTGCACCTGTTCTGAACTTCTTAAATCGGTATTAATAAAAATTGCTTTACCGTTTCTTTCGACTATTTCCCTGACGGTCTGTTCGCCGGCTTTGATGTCAATATCTACAATCACCACATTTGCACCCTCTTCTGCAAAAACCAAAGCACACCCTTTACCAATTCCTTTTGCCGAACCTGTTATTATCGCTACTTTGTCTTTTAGTTTCATTTTTAATTCCTCCAAATTGGTTTAATTTGTTAATGTATTTGCATATCCCAGGATTATCCAGGAGATGATTAAAACAAGATTTCCAAGAATAAGAACTTTGAACGGAGATTTTGTACCTTTCCATTCACCAGCCTGGATTCCCCAAAAACTGCTGACAATAAGTGAGATTGCAAAAAACATGGTCCAACAGATCACGGGGCCCATTTCTCCCATCAGTGCAGCGCTCTGCCCATAAACACCTAATGCTGCAAACCAGCAGAATCCGGTGATGGTACCTATCAGGTAAATTCTGGCAGGCCTTTTTTGACTCAGCGAATTCCATGATTTATTTTTTATCAGCAAATAAACTGTGTAGATAAAATTGGGGATGAATCCGCCAAAAAGGACGACTATCCATGCGACCAAACTTGCACTTTGCGGTTTTACTCCTTGTTGAATGGCTGCATTTATAGCGGGTGCTGCACTTGTAAAGCTAATGTTTTGTAATGCAGCGCCTACGCCGGCAGCAACAGAGAACAAGATTCCAAGCTGGAAAAATATCCCTTTTTTGATCCCCGATTTATTGCTGTCTTCCAAAGACTGCAATCTATTTCGTAAACTACCTGCATAGGAAATCAGGATAACTCCCATTATCATGATTATCAATCCCACGATTATAAAAGGGAATGAAGGCTTAGCACTATAATTATCAATCTGGAACAAAGGCAGGAGTGAACCTAACGACGCTCCAGTACTCATACATATTCCAAATGACAATGAAACCCCAACGTAATTGATCGCCAATCCAAATAAGATCGCACTCATTCCCCACATAGCTCCAAATAATATCGAGTAGAGAATTGTTCCGACTGGCAAAACGCCAATGGCGCCAAAGACATCAGGAATAAAGATTCTTGCCCAAATGAACGGGATGAGTATTAAACCGGTAATCGAAAATATGAACCAATACGATTCCCAAACGGGAAAAAATTTCTTCATACCCAAACCGAAGGTTCCCTGAAAGAAACCTGCAAGGAGAACTAAGAGAATTGATAGGGTAAAATTACTCATAGTGGTTTTGTTTTAGTTATGATCGGATTTATTAAACGAATCAGGCATTGATATACTAGTCATCCCCTCCCTTTTAATGGTGTTCAACCAGTCCAGGCAATTTCTTTTGAATCAGTAATTATTTAACGCTCAGATTGACTATGTAATAATACTTTAAATAGCAACCAGTATATAATACTTTTCATTGCATGAATGATACTATATTACAATTTATTCGCAGAAATATATTGCTTATGAGTATGATTGTATCACATTTATCAATTCACTGGTAGATTGATGCAGAATGTGACTGCTTTTAGTCATATCCGGTAAAAATTCAGTGCATTGCGGTAAAAGACTTTTTCCAATTCTGTGTTGGAACACCCTTCAAGAATTATATTAAGCGTCTCCACACAGGTTGGAATAGTTGCTGCTAAGGAGGAAACAGGCCAGTCGGAGGCAAATACAAGCCGATCGAATCCAAAGCACTTTATCAGATGGTCAACATAGGGACGGAAATCGTCAATGGTCCAGTTCAGATGATCAGCTTCTGTAGCCAGACTGGATAATTTGCAATAAACATTTGGAAATCCGGCGATTTCAGTTATTTCATCCCGCCAGGGATCGAGGACCTTGCCTTTGATATTTGGTTTGGCTATATGATCGATTATCATCGGCACATCCGGACATTTTTCTAAAAACCGGATCACATTTTTATTGTGCAAATAGGAAATGCAGATATCAAAGGTCAGGTCATATTCCGGTAACATATTTATACCGGCGATAAAATCAGGTTTAAGACAAAATTCGGGATCAGGTTCAATCTGAATAATTTGTCGCACCCCCTTTACCAGTCTGTTATTTTTCAAGAATTCGATTTCCGGACGGACAGATTCTCCTTTTTCCAGAGGGGCCCATGAAATAATTCCCCCTATTCTGGAGTCGGTCTTGGCTAATTCAGTTACCCATTCTACTTCCAGTTGATATTGGGATGCGAGACATTCACATTGCATAAAAACCATTTTTTCAACATTGATGTCGCCACATGCCCTGTTATAATCATCAAGAGAAAATGGTTTGTTTAAAGCTGGAATATCATCCAGCCATGGATACCTGAATTTTGTGGTATCCCAAAGATGTAAATGGGCATCAATAACCTGAAAGTCTTTCGTATTCATATTCAAATGATTAATAATTAATAAAATGTAAATTCAATTAACTTTATTTCTTTGAAATAGCGTTGCTTGCTCTGTTATTGCTTTGATATAGTCTTGTTATTATCTTAAATCTGAACCTCAATTGTTTGAATTCCAGGGTTTTTTATTTCAATAGTTTTTATTTCGGCATTATTTTCATGGTAAATTTTAAGCTGATCTTTTCCGGTAGACTGGAAGGTCATCCTACAGACTTTTCCGTTGATCTCCATCCCCAGAATATCTGTTGTCATGCTGCAGGGCATTACTGCCACGCCATTTGAAACTGTAATTGTTTCAAGGAAATTTCTTCTCACTTCGATCTGAAACTTGCGATTACCAAGTGCCAGGATTGCCTTATGAACAATGGAATTGCTCCACCAGTCGATATTGAGCAGATAGATGGTCCTGTGATTTTTATCGTTCCAGTCCCAGGGAGCAAATTCGATGTTGGGTGAATCTTCAATCCAACCTTTCTGCTTTTCATCTGCAATTGCCATTTTAGCCATCTCTTTCAGCACTTTCTTATAGGGCTCTTTTACTGAAATATCAGCCGGATATTTTTTTTCAGGAAAGAAGATGACTTTCCCTTCTCCAACTTTATTTTCGTAAGATTGGGTTGCAGTTCTGAAATTTTCTCCGAGCAGTTCTTTTAATATTCCGTCGGTTTTTGGGAATAGGATTGGTCCATTGTGCACCAATCCGGTATTCAGATGTGCTCCTGTGAGCACCAGGGTTCCGCCTGTTTTTACAAAATGGGTTAAACGGATAAAATCATTCTCCTGATAGGTATTCCAACCCAGGAATGCAATGGCCTTATAATTTCCGAGTATTTCCAGGGGAGCTTCAAGGGGCAATAGATCAACTTGTCCGTATGGGGTTGAGGAATACCACCCCTGGGGTGATTTAGGGGTTGGAGATTTGTAGATTGGAGCTAATTTGTTCCCTGGATAAAACACATTGAGCAGGTCAAAACTCTCTTCTGCTGCGCCAAAACCCCATTCTCCATTTTTCTGCCCCCAGACATTATCGCGCCCAAAACATTTCCAACCATCGTTTTGTCCCTGTAGAATGGCAATTGGTGTAAACAGCGTCCCTCTTCTTTCATGCGTTTGAATGTATTGAAACATATCCCTCTGGGCTTTAATATGTTCCTGTCCTGGCTTGCTGAACCTGTCAATTCCTGCTTCGGTGTTCCACAAACCATCTTCTGTGTTGAGGTGTGTAGCACCATGCATATAGGAGATCGCGAGCGACAGGAACAAGCGGGTAGCATGTTCCGGAACATTGATCGGTCCTGACCCCCATTGGGTGGCCAGATGTGTGCCATAATCAACCTTTCCGTATGCCCTGCTGGCGCCTCTGACAGAGGACATAATGATCTCTTCCGGACCATACATCTGTTCTGCACCGACCCAATTATATCCGGCCTGAAACAGATACCTGAACATCGTTGACGGTCCTGTATGCCTTATACTAAGTCCTTTTGCCTTGCGGAGGTTTTCTACAAAATATTTTGGACCATCTTCCATACTCTTTAACTGGTATGGATTGTAGAAAACGAAGATCCCTTTATCGTTCCTGATCGGTCTGTTCTTTGCAAAAATCCCCCCCAGTGGCCGGTATTTTGCTGTCAGATCAGAATGGAGCCATTCCCAGGTGAAGTGGCCCCAATAGTAGTAGCCGCCATCATTTTCGTGTGACTGTCGTCCCATATATAAGGGACCTTTCATCCAGTCTTCTTCGGGATTAATGTTTCTCCCTGTAATCGTGCGACCTTCAATCATCAACGAATAGGGCATCTGCAGGTCATTTAGAATTCCAAGCGATTGACGATAAAAGTCGTGATTTGCTACATTTGGGTGGCTCCATTGTTCGGAAGGACGCCAGCAAAAAGCGTTTCCAATTCCTTCGCGCAAATACCAGGTGAGATAATCAGCGAATTTTCTGAAGTTTTTATCAATGTAAATATCATCGCCATCAGAGATATACACATGGTCGTTCTTTTTGCCCAGAATCTGTTGAATGGGATATTTTACTTCACGTTTTCCGTCAGAGATGTTTATTGATTGATCTAAAGAAGGCTCGTATGCATTGAATACCAGGGTGTAGATTCCTGTTTTGTCAAATTGTCTGGTGTTCTCGACAGTAGATATGTTTTTGCTGGTTCGAATATTCAGCAGGGTTCCCGGACGGTTTATTTCTACCAAAAGGGCAAATTTCTTGTCGGATTGAACGAATTGAGGAATTGCCACCACCTCAAAATCACGGGCACTCGTTTCGAGTAGTTCGACTGTTTTGATTGCGTAGGGATACCGTGCTGGTAAGCCATCTTTCAGTCTGATTTTTAGCTCACCCTTACCTTTTAGGTTTTTGGGAAGTTCAACCGTAAACTCGCCGACTTTGGACGCTCTGTCGAAAATTTTCCCGTCGAAGAAAGTGCAATTGTTAACGATGAATTCAAATTCAGGCCACTCTTTTGATGACAGGTTTTCGCCAATCCAGTTTTTACCACCTTTCTGATATGGCTGAAAGGGGAGGAGCTTGAGCGAAGTTCCGCCACTTGAGATGGAGAGGGTCCCAAAATGGCACTGACCGGAGATATTCTTACTCCCCAATTTGAACAGTATACAGGCAATATCTGACGGGACTTCAACTTCATCTGAAACAACAGACCAATCCGGGTGATTGACCGGAATCTTGATAATGCTGATTTGATCTGCATTATCAAAGATATCATCCGGGTGACGATCCCCCTTTTTTCGGTAAATCTGCAGTTCAAGTTGCAGATATCCATTGTCAGGTACGGTCAATGCCTCGGTTTTTACCGGAATCTCAACTTTTATCTTTTTGCCTTTGAAGGGGTTTAATTCCTCCTCCGAAAGTCTGTAAAATGCATTTCGTTCAAGCTCTTCTCCATTGCCCATGAAAACAAGCGAGTACTTTTCGTTATAGGTGTTCACAGAATCGAGGTAGTCGTCTATATGGAAGGAGAAATTGCGAAACGTTTGTTCGCCCCGTCGGGAAAATGGTTGAGGTAAAACGCAAAATCCTGTTACTCTGAGGGATTGTCTGACCGGGTAATTCTTATTACCGAAATCAATGGTGAAACTTTGAGTTTTGCCTGGCTGGAGTACCAATCCGGAGTCTGATTTGCTTATAAAATACACCTGCCGACTTTCGGTATAGCCCTCATTTGATTTGGTTGAGAGATTTGTATATCCAAGGTTTGAGATCAGAAGTACAAGAATAGCGCCCCAGAGCATATTCTGCAAATATTTTTTAAGCATCAGATTATTCACTTGAAAGCAAATTAGTTAATGGATAAAAAAAGTTTTTCCAAATAGTTTTTTGTTTTTACGATATAATCATAATTTTTCTCTGCAATCTCGTATTCAATCGTAATATTCCCCTTAAAATTGATCTGTTTTAAGTAAGAAACAATTGCAGGAAAATTGACTTCGCCTTGTGGAATTGGCACTTCCTTCCCTAATTCATAGGGGTTTGTAGGGTATTTACCGTCTTTGGCATGGAATGCCTTAACATATTTGTTCAACAGTTTTAGTCCGTCCAATGAATTTGATTTCCCATACATCACCAGATTGGCAAGATCACAGTTGATAAATATATTTCCCGTACCGATGTCAGTTATGGCTCTGAGCAGTGTGACAGGTGTTTCCTGTCCGGTTTCAAAATAGATGTCAACGCCACGGCTTAAGGCATATTGCCCAATCTCTTTCATTATTTGAATGAATTCGATATAGAGTGAATCTTTCGGATTTTCAGGAATAAATCCGAAATGGGCATGTACTGCAGGAATGCCAACTAATTTGCAGAAATCAATCCCCTCGTGCAACCTTTTGATCCGTGCTTTCCTGAATTCCCGGGGGATCAGGCCGATTGTTGCCGGACCTTCTGTAAAATTCCAGGCATATTTGCCGGGTCCCATGCAAATCAGCGTCGTTGGATGGACTTGGTATTTCACCATTGATTCAATTAATCTTCTGGCCAGTTCGGGTGAATATTCGGAAACGGCCAATTGACAATGGGAGAATCCAAGCTCTTTAATCCGTTTAAACTCTTCTTCAGGTTTATTCCCACTGACGATTACACCAAACGAAATATTATTCAGGGCCTCCCTGTCATTTTTGAGCGCTTTATTGTCAATTGAAAAAGAGTTGTTTGATATAAATATTAGTATTAAAATAAATAGTAAGGGTTTCATCCGTTTCATTTGTATATCATTTGTGGTTCTATGACGTTTACTATGGTAATATAAATTTAGCTCATGTTGCAGCTGGTAATTGGCAATTTGCATCTGGCAGATTTTTACAGAAAGAAGTATTTTAAGAGTAATTTGGCATTTAATATCAGCCAGTTACGGATATTCACCCTAGCTACCAGTAGCTAAAGGGCAGCTGCAAATCAATAAACTTGTTATTTTTTATCGAATTGAGTTAAATCTAATTGAGGATCAATTTTTTCTGTTGATAAATCAATCTCATCCCATTTAACAAGTTCTTGTCTTGTTGCAGCTTCTCTTCCCAGAATGGCAGTAAGGGTCGATTCGCAAGCGGGACGAAGCTGATTGAGATATTGACCTGTTTCGATGCTGTTAATAAATGATTTTCCTTTATTCTTATCTGCATCATCAAGAGATGAGCTTGAGGTTCCTGAGGCAATTTGCTGAGGTGTAAGTGCAACGGAACTTCTTAGCACTCCTGAGTCCCATTCATTTTCACCACTAATAAAAACTCCGCCTGAATAGTGTGCTTCGGCAATTCCTTTTGTTCCGATAAACCTTGCACACACATCCCCGAAACTGTTTCCAAGCTGGGTTGAATGAACACTTACATTTACATCATTCGGATATTTGTAAAGAACCTGATAATTAGTCCAGGCATTCCCAAATTCCATACAACCTTTTTTCCCACCCGCTCCAACAGCATGAAGCGGTGTACATTGTAAAGCCCAGTTACAAACATCGATGACGTGAATTGCCTGATCTAAAAATATTCCCCCTGAAAGTTCATTGAAATGAAAATGGTTTCTGATGCGTGCTTCATCATACGACATTCCCGTATGTGGATTGAGTGGTACACCAGAAGAGAAGTAATAAATCTGAGCGCTGATTAATTCGCCAATATCACCCCGATGTATCCTTTTAACCATTTCAACATACGGTGTTGCATAGCGAATCTGAAAGCCAATAACCATACTGAGTTTACCATTTGAATTTTCGCTCACCCTAAGAATTCTTTTGCAACCGTCGATGTCAATAGCAGCCGGTTTTTCGCAATAGGTATGTTTCCCTGCGGCAACTGCTGCTTCCAAAATAAGTGGATGTGCATAGGCTGGAGTGGCAATCAGGACTGCGTCTATATTTTTGTTATCCAATAATTTAAGATAGGCGTTAGAGCCCCGGAATATATTTTCTTTTGGGATTTCGGTCAATCCTTTTGTGGCATTACATTTATTTAATGTTTCCCTAGCGAGCGCTAATTTGTCATCAAACAGGTCTGCCAATGCCATAATATGGATATTTGCATTGGTCGACATTGCTTTAATAACGCCTGTACCCCTATGGCCGCAACCAATGAATCCCATCCGGATCGCAGAATTGTTTTTGGACCCAAATGCGATATCCGGTTTTAAAATAGAGAAGGCTGAAACAGCCGCTGTACTTTTCACAAAAGATCTGCGTTTCATTAATGTCATGGTAATTTATTTTAAAATTGATTTGTACTCATATTTTTGAATCGCTTCAGCAACATTTGCAATTGCCTGGAGATGCTTGTCACGAAAGGGTTCAAGTGTCGGATACCAAGGAGTTTGAAGGAATCCCTTGAGGCGGGGGCCTGGGATCTCTTTTCTGCACCACTCCACCAATTTCCCGAAATTGAGTGGGGAGTCCCAGTTGGATCCGGTTGGAATCTGATCAAAACCATGCTGCTCTAATTCATGGAATGTCTTTATATATTTCCCTTCTGTTTTGTCAAAGTCCAGACCATAGTACCAGTTGCTTTGGAGTACATCCTTTGCCATTTTTTCGTAAAATTCTTCAGGGTGTCGTCCCCAGGCATAATCGGACCATATCCAGGGACGGCATCCCTGAGCCAGAACCGTATTATGAAAGAATTCGAAATCGTGCCACCATAGTTCGTGCTGACGGACTATTGATATGGAATAGGCTTTCTGGTTCCCGGATGTTTCTTCATCGTAACCGAGATGGAAAAAGCGGGGTTTTCCAAAAAGAGTTGCTACCTCCGCAATCAGTTCAGCGCAGACTTTGTAATAAACAGGGGTAGAAACCATGCGCGAGTAATCGTGTAGCCATTGGTCGTGGGCCGTTGAGAAGTTCAGCTTTGGAATTGGTTCCAGTCCTAGGCTTCGAAGACGGTCGAGTTCCTCTTTCAACCGGGAATGTGACCATGCTTTTTTGACTGAAATTTCAGGATGGGATTCAAACCGGATAGCATCACCAACATCGATGACCACCATATTCATACCGGCTTTAGCCATTTTCTGAGTGATATCGAGCCATAGTTTGTCGTCAAAACGAAGTGTATCAGATATCTGGACATAGTGAAGCTGATCGCGGGTGTACGGGCCCCAGGAATCGGGAAGACGGTCGCACCACATGTTATAGGAAAGATGGATGAGATTGGCCCAGATCATCCGGTTATTTTCTGATTCTTTTAATGGGGCTGCCGAAGAAAGTGTCTCTGCAGCCAGCAAACCGGGAGCTATTGCGGCAGCGCTAAGCACAGAGGCTGTGTGTCGGAGGAAATCACGTCGCGTCGGATTCAACGTATTGGACTTGAGGTCTTTGTTAATGTTTTGGAGTTTATCTTCCTTAATTTCGTTCATTGCAGGAGCCTTTTTTATTTTCATATAATTCATGATTTTAGTTAACTGATTGTATTACAGTACGAAAAAATGATAACGGCGATAAGAATTGTGATTAGACCAAAGTACATCATTTTTCTGGGTTTTCCATTTACACCTCTCCATTCACCTCCGGCGAATCCGACTAGCTGATTGCCCACAACTTGCATGGATTGTTGAATCCCAAATCCAACCGATGCCCCCAGGGCTCCCAGAAATACCATTCCCCGCCCCATAAATACAATTGAAATGAAAAACTGGAGACCGATTATTGATCCGTATAAAAGCTCATCCTTCCTGGAGAATAGCAGGTTCCAGGTCCCTTTTTTGGCCATTAAATAAATGGCATAAAAAAGGTTTACCAAGGCTCCACCCAAAACTCCCAAAGCCCAGACGGTAATATTAGCGGTAACATCGTCTGCTCCTTTTAGTTTAACTTGTTCTATCACAGGTCCCTGACTGTAAACGAATGCAAGCGACAGACCACAGGAAAGAACACCGGCTATTACCACTAGAACCAACCCTTTCAGAAAGCTTCCGGATGGTTGTCCCGGTTTAGTGTGATCATTGCCTTCATTTATAATTTTTTCCCTTTCAAAACCGGCAAGACTTACGAGGATTATGCCAGCTACAATGATCAGAATACCAATTGATATAAAAAGTCCAGGTTTTGACATTAGATCCGGAGCATGACTAAATAAACCGCTCCCTTTTAAAACCATGGGCATCACGATACCTACTGACATCCCCAGGGCAGACAAAACAGCTCCGGTAAGGGCAGCCCCAATTCTAATAACACAAACGAGGTAAAGTACATTGGCAATGCCCCAACTCATTGAAAGCAAGTTGGAAATCAATAACGGTTTTAATCCGGCACCTGCAATTACCGAAGGGATATCGGGAACATTAAATAAAACAACTAACCAGGGAAAGAAAATCAACCCTGTAAACGCAAAAACAAACAGATATTGTTCAAAACGAAATCCTTTAATTTTTTTCAAAGGCCATGCTGCAGTACCCGTACCCAGTCCGGCAAGAATCACCAGTAAAAATCCAATGAGTAGTTCCATTTGTTAACTTGTTTAGTTTATATTAATTAAGCTATTTTTTCATCTTCCGGATAAACCAAAAGATCACCGGGAGCCATAACCATGGGTTTTATGTCGTGAGGTAATGTAGCTGCTTCATTTAAAAATGTAGTTGGATCACCCTTCCCCCCTTCACAAACATGTTCTAAAAACATCCAGTAATGGCTGGCAATTACTATTTTAGGTTTGATTGCAGCTGTCAGGTCTGCAGCTTCTTTACCGTTCATGTTCCCGTATTGGCCATTGATGGGAGCGATCATAATATCCACATCTGTGTTTAAGGAAGACTTTATCCGGTCAGGGCAAAAGCTGGTATCGCCTGTATGGTAAATTTTAAAGCCATCAATTTCGACCAATATTCCGCCAGCTTCAGGAGCAAGATCACCGTGGTCAGCATAAATTGCCTTTAACCGGACTCCATATATTTCGCACCCTTCCCCCTCTTTTAAAATTTTATACCTCTCTTTTGTAAGGTTGTGTTGCAGGTACAATTCCTCACAATCAGGTGACCCGATAAAAAGTGTTTTTTCATTTTTTACCACCTCCGGCAGCGAATCGGGATCGAGGTGATCAGCGTGGGCATGCGTTGAAATATACAAGTCGGCATCAAGTTCTCCGGCTTCGAGTAATAAAGGGATCATCCTTTTAAAACCGAATAGTCTTTCAACGGCGTCAGATAAATATGCGTCAATTACGATCAGTTTATTATCAGCTGTTTTTAAAACTATTCCAGCCTGACCCAGGAAAAAGAGGGCGATATGATGCTCATTTACCCTTAAATCATTTATCTTTTCTATCAATCTCATTGTCATATAATTCAGATAATGGTTTGTGAATAGTTTAACGATAAAATCATCCTGTAACAACTTTGTATACCGCAAATTAAAGTCCGGGGATATAACCTTTCCCAAGCCGAAGGCCTATTTCTTTGAATCCTTCGCTGAAAGACATCCACGAAGTAGTACCGCCATCGACGACAATTGTCTGTCCCACGATATATCTTGCGTCGTCAGAGGCAAGGAAAACAGCAACCTTGGCAATATCGAGTGGTGTACCCG
This sequence comes from Prolixibacteraceae bacterium, assembly GCA_963675995.2. Classification (GTDB taxonomy): domain Bacteria; phylum Bacteroidota; class Bacteroidia; order Bacteroidales; family Prolixibacteraceae; genus JAAFHB01. The sequence continues at coordinate 1,053,405 of CAXXIY010000002.1, forward strand.
GAAAGCCGCATGGAATCAGATCGCCCAGACCGTTAAGACCTGTTTCCCCGGCTGCCTTGAAGTGGTTCTCGACCGGCACAGCACCGGGGGCAATGACATTGACCCGTATCCCCAACGGCGCCAGTTCAATTGCGATTTCACGCGAATAAGCGATGATGGCTCCTTTGGTGCCGGCATAAACTGAATGTCCTTTGTTTGCGCTAATCCCATGTACAGATGAAAGATTGATCACCGCTCCTCCTCCCTGTTTAATCATGACAGGTAATAAGGACTGCAACAGAAAAAATTGCGCTCTGACATTTACATCATACATCATTTCAAACTGTTCAGGGGTCACCTTTTCAAATTCAAGGGTCATGGTAATCCCGGCATTATTGACAAGAACGTCGATCCCCTGAAGAAATTCAAGGGCTTCAATGGCAAGCTTCTTAGTCTCACTTATGTTGCTGAAATCTGCCTTTATTGCAATTGCTTTTCCGCCTGCCGTCCTTATTTCTTCCACCGCGGATAGGGCCCCATCGGCACTATGAACATAGTGAAGCGCCACATCGGCCCCTTGTCGTGCAAATTCAAGTGCAATCTCTCTGCCTATACCGGTTCCTGACCCGGTAACCAATACTTTCTTGCCATCCATTTTTTTTCTCATTTTTTTATTATTTGATTTGGTTTAAAAATCAGATCTCTATTTCGACATACCACGCATATCTTCCAAAAGCTTCCACCTTACTTACCTGTCCGTATTTTTTTGCCACGTCAGGCCTGTCGTAACAAATTGTGCAAGGTTCAATAATGATATTGTAGAGGTCGTCCCATCCCCCTTCATTCATTAGAATACCAAGGAAGGGAACGTTATCTACAGGGAATGATATTTTCAGCCTATTTTTATTCCCTGGATATTTTAATTCACACCATCCATCCTTAAGTTTGTTACTAAAATAGTACTTCTCAAACCCCTTGATCTCTTTTGGTCTGCAGATATCCGCCCGGTAAGGTTTTCCATTGTTGTCCTTAAAAAGGGGCCAATTATTGACATCACCGAAAGCTCCTTCACCATTTGTCAATACGGTGATCGCTTGTCGGCAATCTTCTGGCACCTGCACCCTGGTTCCTTCTTCAATATTGATCATCAAATGGCCTGCCCAAAGAAATTCAAAACTGAAAGGGGCGGAATTGGTTAATGTATAGTTTAAACGTAATTTCTTTTCATTTATAAAAGATATTTCCTTTTCAAGATAATAAGGGAACCGGACACCATTCACCGACATCTTTAACGAAGAACTGTCTGAATCAGCAACTTCCCATGGCAGCGACCATACTTCTCCATGATCGGCCATTTTAACCCCTTTCCACGGTTCGTTTTCATATTCACAAATATCGATGGTTGGAAACATGTCATCGTATCCGCTACATTCCCCGTCAACAAACGTCCCGTCAAAAGGCTGGTCGCGATATATTTCGTTCTTTCGCTGGATTAGATATTCGTAGCCTGTTTCCTTATTGATCAGTGATGCCATTTTACCACCACATTCAGGGATCAACTCCGCCCTGATTTTTGTACTTTGAAGTACAATACTATTCTTGTTTTTATAGCTTGAATGCGAGATCATATCTCTTTAACTTAAAGGTTTGATTCACTCATTTAGTCTTGATATAATTGTACGGCAAGCCTTTGTACACTCTAGCGAGGATGCCAATGTTACGCGCGCCTCCCTTTAAACTATCTATTGATTGTTTGAGATAGGTATCTACCGGTAACATAGAAGACCCCGCGTCAGGTTTGGTAAATCCGTAAAGTCCGATGTTTGCTTTTAAAGCATGAGAAACAGCTATTGTTGGGTCTTTCTGGTTCCAGCTTGCGGGACAGGTAATAAGCCTGGTATTTTTTCCAACCAGGTTTCTGACAGCCTCCGTACTTTCAATATCGCCTGCTTCATTCATTAACCAGTCGATCTCCCTGAGTATATCTGATCCGGCAATTTCCTTACTTTTAAGATCATAACATGTTAGCCATATGATACAATCCGGATTAGCAGTCTTCGTTGTTTTTCTGATTTGCTTCCAAAGCCTGTCAATGGCTTTACGACGAAAATTGACATTGATTTCCGGGGTAATTTTATCTTTTCCGGGGAATGGCTGATTCATTAATTCCTGGTACATCACCTGCTCGCAGGGGAGCCATCTTAGTGGGGGAATCGGATCTCTTCCTCCGCCAGGATTATAAAACCAATCCAGCATAATGCCATCCATCCCTGTTTTCAGGATTGCATCCTTAATTGAAGCACACAAGTAGTCGATGTACTGTGTTGTAAAGGGAACTTGCTGGCCATTCATCTGATAGCATAAATCGGGGTGATCTACTTCCCATTTATTATTTGCTCCTACACAAAAATAGCCAAACACTTTCATATTTTTCTTATGCCCGAGTACTACCATTTCAGTTAAAAAATCGTGAACCAACCCTGGTTGTTCAGGTACAAATCCATTTTTGTACCAGGCATACCCATTGCATGAAACTGCAAAGGTCTGAATTGTATTACAACCCATTTCTTCGTACCAATTAACCTGTTCTTCCGGGTTGGCGTCGGCCCATAAACCAGGTTTGGCAAATCCATGCGCTCCCCCAGGGCCCCAGTTATAATCAATATCGAAAGCTTTTATGGGGTGTTCCGGACTGGACTGATTATCTGTACATCCGCCGAACATAGCAACAATTAAGGCTAAAAGTAATCCCTTTGTTCTCATAGGTAAAATAAATTGGTTGATTAAGGCCAACTGGAATCTGTCAATTGATGAATGAACGAAGCAAAACGCCAAGTTTTTTTTCCCCCTTCCAGACTTTTACATTTAAATCTGAACTCAGTGGTTTTATTTTCGAAATCCGATTGCAACCAGTTGCCGGTTAAAATCTGCAGGCAATTTTGCCATTGGCATATTAATATTGCGCGAAGCAAAATTGAGCAGATTGCAGAATATCCGGTCTGCTGCAGGATCTTTCCCAAGATTTTCACTGATATGCAGTGTGTTCACAATAAATTGTCCCTGACCAAAATTCCATACCCCAACATGTACACCTGAACAATAGGTATGGCTGATGCGGGTTGCACCACAAACCGCTTCCAACGGATAATCAAGCGGAGCTGTCGCCTCGTCCTGCGTATATCCTGATTTTGCAGATATTATATATTCTTGAGATAATGCATTCTGTGAGATAATATTCCGATAATACCTGTAATCCATCATCCCCCCTGAAGGGATCCCGTTAAAAACAGGATGGTTCATTACCCAGCGATCGGCACGATAGTAACCCGCAACATGGTCCATCGTTTCTATTTTCCCTTTATTGATAAGCGGTAGCCAGCGTGTTGTATTTTTACCACTTTTGAGGGTGGAAGGAGTAAGGAAGATCGCAACACTGCCAACAGCCATATGTCGTACAATACTCAGCATGGATAAACTATCCTGAGCATTACCGACTATCAAAATTAATTCTCTTTTTGATTGATTTGCTGAATTGAAAGGATTTATTTTGATCTTATTTTCCTGTAACCAATTAGTGACCAGGCTGTCTTTACCACAAAGGATTATTTCGGATGGCATTTTAGGTAAATTTGCAGGATCTGTAACATAAAACTCTGATCTACCTCCTGTTGCAGTACCTCCCTGGTCTAAGGTTGCCAAAAACTGATATTTGCCTGGTATTCCTTTTATTGTAATTGTCTCTTGCAGTACAGACTGGGCAAACGGGGGACCATCTCCATCTTTTATCTCAGGTATACTGACATTTATTTTTTTGTCATAAACCGATTTCATATCCGGACCAATTACCTGAACTGTTGCCGGATAGTTTCCTGCTGGTAAGACATCAAGATTGGAAAATGAGACTCTTAACTGAATTTGACTTCCACTGTAAATGCTTTGAGGCTCAGTTATTAAACACCAGCGAAGAGAGCTGTTCGCCAATAAAACAGCGCCAATAAGCTCCGGTTTGAGTCTTCGGAAATTAGTGGCAACACTTTCTCCCATACTGTAATCAGCAACACTATTTGTTGGGGTGTAGGAAATCACATAAGGATTGGATCTTATTGCCGTTTCAGCTGTTTCGCGAAGAGCGCTTGCTGTTCTGTTGGCATCTTTAATATAATCTTCAGGGCGGGCCCAGCAATTACCTAAATTTAACCTTTTCCAATCGGCTATGAATTTATCGTATTGGCGTTTAAAATATTGAGCATCATCAGATTGTTCTTTATCCCACAGCTGATAATCTCCAAGCTCTGATGGCAAATCTACAGAAGCGCAAAGTCCGGTTTCGCTGATATAAAACTTCTGACTTGAAGTATTCAATCTTCCTGAGAGCTCATCCAGCGTTTTGGGGCTATAGGGCATCCAGACATAGGGATGCCAATCTTTTAATTCATTCTCTTTTACATCCCAAATCGCTGAACCGGGATTACTCATACTTCCGATCTCTTTTATTCCGTCAAACCGACCGCTGTTTAACACAAATAGCCGGGAGGGATCAAGCTGACGTAACGAAGGCAACAAATCGACCGCTTTCCGGAATATCATGCCATCAGGAAGTTCGTTGAGAACACCCCACATCACCAAACTTGCATGGTTGCGGTCGCGCTGAACAACTCCCCGGATGGAGTTTTCAAAACGTTTAAGCAATAATTCTTTATAATTTTCAGGTTTAGGGTATTGATATCCGGCATAATCTGACATCTGCCAACACCCATAGTGCTCCTGCTGTACCAACATCCCCAATTCGTCATACATATCGAGTACACGTGGGTTTGGACAGCCAAAGGGAATCCGAACAAAGTTAAAGCCCAGGGACTTCATATTGACAACGTCCCGACGGAGCATATCTTCATAAAGTGGAACTGTATAACTTATCGGATAATGGGTGCTGAAATTTGATCCTTTCAAAAAAAATCTTTTCCCATTGAGTCGAAAATAGCCGTTTTCAAAACGAAAATCACGAAATCCAAAACGGACAGATTGTTCGTTAACCGATTTTAGTGTCTTGACCGATACATTAATCGTGTAAAGCACCGGGTCATCAGGCGACCACAGCCGATGTTCAGGCACCTGAATCTCCACCTCTGCCGTATTGCTTCCCGGTTCAATGTTTTGAGTATAATTCTCCAATGAGATCGGCAATCCTGTACGTGCTTCCGAGACTTTGAAAGTTAAGGCGGATGACATCTCCTTCGATAGGGCATTCAGAATAGTTGTCTCTATTTTTACTTTTCCCGTTTTCCAGTCCGGAACAACAGACAAATCACTTAGTCGAACAGCAGGAACCATCAACAAATCAACATCTCCAATTAAACCTCCTGAGTTGTATAGCGCATTGCTGGTATAGGGATATTGTTTTCCACCGGAGGGTGTATCTTTGAGTGCTATACCTTCTATGGGCTGATAAGCGGGATTGAGTACCCGAACCACTAGCAGATTGTTCCCTTCCTGATTTATTTTGCCGGTAATATCGAATTCAAAAGGGATTTCGCTTCCTTCGTGCCCCCCGACGGCAGTGCCATTCACCCAAACTTCTGCTGAATAATCGACAGCTTGAAATTTAAGAAGGCAACGACCTTCGTTATGAAGGTTTTTGGGTGTACTAAACTCACACCAATACCAGGCAACTCCATGATAATTATGAAAAATATCCTGAATAACCCAGGGTACCGGAGTTGGTTTGGAGTCGGAAACCGGAGGGGTTTTGAACCAGCCATTCTGACGCCCAGTATTCATACTATCAATGGCAATTCGCCAGTTATTTCGGTTTAGCGAGATGGTCTGAGTACAAATGCCTCCCGGGTCTTTCAGCTTTATATCTTTTGAAAAAGAGAGGTTGAATATTGCACTTAACAATAATGCCAATAGATACTTAGTCATCTTGTGTTTTCTTAGGTAAGTTCTAAATTTTCAAAAAACCTGATTGGTCACCTTCTTATAGCTAATCAAGAGCGAATTCTTTTTTTCGGAAAGTGTAAGTTTAATTCCATTGAAGAGTTGAATCCCTTTCTGAATAATTTTTTTCCCCGAGTCCTCGTCAACTAATTCATAATCCAAGGTTTTATTCAGCCCTTGGAGTTTTACGACGATCGATGCGTCAGGACAGTTTTTCCTCCGAAAAGCGATGACTATACCATCGCTTTGTTCGGGACGGTTCAGTTGATAAGCTAACCATTGATCATTTCGCAAAAGGTTTTCAGTACTGGTTAGCGGATAGTAGTCGCCGGAATAAAACGGTCGTAACCGTTTAAAATCGCTCATGCACTTTTGCATTTGAACAATCGAAGCATTGGCATTGCCGGTATCCCAGAATAAAACCATTGTACTACTCAAGCTTGACCGAAAGTCATAAGGAGTATAATAAAGATTCCCCGTACCATGAAAAGGGAGGTAATAATTCAGTCCGTAGGTGTGATTTTGAAGGCCCTCCGGTTCATCCATATTATAATCACTTCTCCACAACGGTGAACTTCGTGAAATGGTTTCCAGGTCAATCCTCCGACCACCACTTGCGCAATTATCAATGATTAAATTGGGGAACCTCACCAGTAGACTATCCCAAAAAGCATATAGCCCTTCGATATGCCGGATTTCAGTGATACCAATACGATCCGGTAAGTCATTCAATTCCCAATAATTTTGTGGATCAATATTGAAATCCTGCCTAAAGTGGTCAATCCCCTCCTTTCTGATGAAATCTGAAATGTAATCTGTCAGCCAGATTCGGGCCTCTTTGAGTCCAAGATTAAAAATAAAGTCCTTCTTACCCGTATAACTATTTTTTTTATCCCCGGGAGGATTTAATAACCAGCTTTGATGTTCCATGGTCAGGGGTGTTCCGTCAACCACCCTTTCTGGTTCAAACCATAACAGGAATTTTGATCCTATTCCATGAACAGCGTCTGAAACTGGTTTTAATCCATTGGGAAATCTTTTCTTATCGGCACTCCAGTTTCCCGTAATTTGCCAATTGTCACCGCCACCCTGATACCATCCCGCATCCATCCAACACACTTCCGGAATCAGGTCGTGCTGTTTTAGCCAGTTGATCCTGACCAATGCAAATGAATCGGAGAGACAGCCGAAAAATCCATTACATGGCGAAGGTGAATTAGGGCTTAGACTTACTGAGAGAGGTAGTTGTGTGGAAGTGTTTCTGGTTTTTCGGGCTGTCACAAATCTTCTGAATTGATTATTTCCGGTCATGGGTTCCTTCCCCTTCCAAAATAATATACACACGGCTGGTGTCCGAATCTCTTCATTCGGATAGAGCATCAATTTCATTTTCTCCATCCCGGCTTTAAGTGAAAGTACAGTTTGGCTGTTTTGACCTATTTCTGCAGACCATTTACCCGACCATCCTATTGCAACTACATAACCAGTGGCTGACGGAGTTTTAATATTGAAAATCGGGAATGTAGTATCGTCTGAGGATCTGCCATCAGCCGGAGTGAGCTTTACAATTTTCCCTACTGCCAAAGTATCTTCCATCGGCATAAAATCATCTTTTCCCCCTTTGCTACCCTTTAAATGGTGAAGTGTGAAAAGCCCTTTTCCTGCAGATTTGAATTCCTGGTCAACCACCTGAACTTTCTGTATCAGAGGTGAGTTATTGGGGGATCTGTTTATAAATTTCAACACCCATTCAACAGCCTGAAAATCACTATAACAGGTTACATAGCATTTTACGGTCAGGCCGCTCTGATTCTCTGAATAGGTATAAACGGTCGCTTCCGAATTGGGTTTATCCGATTTTAACTTTTCAGAATTGAATTGCCAGTTTGTAATAAAGTTATCGGAATTTTTTCCTGCAAGTTCAAATGAAAATGGAGGTATCTTACCTTTTACAAAGTGTTGATCTATCCATTGATGTACGTCGACATTTTTGAATGGTCCGTCCGATAATTTTTGACAGACCGCTGTTCCGTTACCCATAAGAAAGGTGAAAAAGATTGGTAGGATGATTTTCATACCAAAACGCATATGGGGTATTCTGTCAAATACTTTCATAGCAGTAATTTAAATAGTTTAGGTGCTCTTCCTTATTCGCAAATTGCCAGTCTGATCTGCCAGGGATCAACGTAAGGAATCACAAATTTCCGGTAAGGTCCGTCAGTTCCGGATGAGGGGAGTATGGTTTCCTTGCAGGCCATATCATAAAGTTTAATTGTCTTGCTATCTGTATGTAACATTAAAGTCAAATTCGTCGCCGGATCAAAGGACGCATTCGTAAAAGCCAGTGTCAGGACTCTGTTTTGCGGTTCTCTGATCCATAGATTAATCTTGTGAAAAGATGCAACATAACCGGGTAGGGAATCTTTCGAAAGCCAGCGAAAAACGGTTTTCATCTGGGAACTTTTCGAAAGGTTTTCCATGAACGTCCAGGGATAATAGCCTGACACGCAAATACGTCCGCCTGATTTATTTTCAAATACACCCATTGTACAGGATGAAACCTCATTCCCAGTGTAGTCAATTAGCCCGGAAAGTACCTGTGCTTTCGGATCGCTCTTTTTGAGGGTGTAAGCCTGGGATTTCCAGAATGATTGCCTGTTGTCGCGTTCACGACCAGCAAATTCTCCATTAAGCGGATGGTTGGTCAATCTTTCAATTCTGTCCTTATTTTCCGACTTTACCACTTCGAATCCTGTTAAATCGCCAAATCCCATATCGTTCAACTGCTGTAATGCCTCGGCATCCATATACACACCTCCTGAAAGCAGTTTTATGATTTCATCGTTCGATAAGGCAAGAACATTGTCCTTCCCAATTATGGTCACCTTTGCACCTTTGCCGGAATAACATGCCGGGAGTCCGATGTTGTAAAGGTCGTGTCCCACCAACGGATTTCCGGAACTTAGCCAGTTTCCCTCGGTCAATTTTCCCGTAACATAACTGTTCTTGTTCCAGAAGGTATGGACCCCCGTAATAACTGAACGCCCCAACGATTTGGTCATCAGGTTAAAGAAAGGTCGTGCCTCCTGCAATCGGGCAACAAGCGGTTCATATTCATCAAGTGGTTCATCATAAAAGGAGAGTACGTTAAATGCAGCACCTGTACATCCAGCCGCAATATGTGAACAAGCTTCGAGCACCACGCTGTTGGCTGCTTTCTTCAGCCGCTGATAAGGGAAGCTTTCAATCTCAGACTGAATGGAAACAATCTCTTTGGGCAATACTGAAACCTGTCGTCCTATATCGTGTGATTTTCCTGCCAGCTCGTTGGTATTGACATCGTTATAATAGCCGCCACCTGGACGCCACATCACCTGAACATTGTTGGGGCCGGCAAGTATTTTTGCCCAGTTGTCAAAATCATATCCCTCAAAGAAGCGGTCTCCAGTCATAAAACCCAATGGAATATTGGGTCCAACTTCATGTACGGTGTTTTCAATCAGGTGGAAAAGTCTTGAGATTGTATTTCGGTTATGCTGCAGCCAGGCCTCCCTAACTTTCAACTTTTTATCTACTGCACCTTCATTGATTGCCTGCCTTAAACTTTCGCGGGTGTATCTGACACCACTCTCTTTTTCAAAAATCTGAAGGCAATTGTCGCAAAAACAGCCAAGTCCAATGGGCATGTGTCCAAACCTGACATCATCATCAATCCAGATATAATCAGGATTCGCCTGAGCAGTAAATTGATAAATATTCCTGATGTATTTTCTCATATTTTCATCATTTGGACAGAAGGAACCGTGTGAAACATCCCCATTGATGTCGGTCATATAGGTATAATCACCTTTTAGTGAATTATCCAGATTTTCATTATGATGGCCGATCGTAGTCAGAATGTTGACGCCTGTTTTATATCCCCGTTTGCGGGCCTCTTCCATCCTCTGCTTTAGAATTGCGGTCCGGTTTTTTACCACATCCAGTGGAAGCGGGGCGTGGGTAACCGAATGGAAAAATGTGATCTCATCGGTTGCACCTTTATACTTGTCGAACAGATCGAAAAGTTCCCTGGATCGTTTTTCTGAGCTCCATTGTGACACGCCGATGCGGAACGAAATAAAGGCTTTCTCGGTTTTTGGTTCCGTTGAATTGACGGATTTTGTTAAACCTTCCGGATGATTGGCTACCCGATTACAACCAATCAGGGTAAATAGTGAAATGATAAGGATCGTCTTGTTCATAATTCTCAGTTTATAAATTGCTTTTTAATCAGTTTTTAGCAGTCATTGTTTGGTCAGAAAACGTCAGCTGGTATTTTTGTCCCCTGGCCGTATCAAATGTGATAATACCATTATTGCGGGTATATTTCACTACTTTTCCCTCGCAGGTGATTGTGATTCTGTCGAATCCGCTCTCCTTGATATGGCAGGGCTTACCATCGAAAGAAACAATATTTGCTTCAATTAATTTCCCCCTTGCCCATTGCAACCCAACTTCAAATCCACCCCTTGCTCTTAATCCATGAACTTTTCCATGAAGTAAATTTGCCGGAAGGGCCGGAAGAAATCTGAACAATTCTTGCCGGTCCTGAAAAATCATCTCGGCGATAGCCGATCCAAGGAAGAGACTGGCGTCAATCTGAACTAATTTAATCCCCTTAAACCAGGCTAACCCACCTCTCTCGCCGCTCCAATCATTGCAAGCAATGAGCAGGTTATCGAGCACATGGACCCGACACATTCGTACTAACTCGTCATAGGATTCTTCTCCTTTATTCAGTCTTGTAAGTAGTTGAGCATCCCAGACAAATGACTCTGATGAGGTCATTTTTCTTCCTGTTTCATGCCTCTTGAGTATCGCCTTGTAAGCAGCATCTGCATATTCTTTGGTATTTTCAACCGATATTCGGTCACCCGGACACAAACCAACCAACAATGATCGCCACCTGTGACCGGGGTCAGCCATCGGATGTTCCTCCAGCCATTCACCCAGTGAACCATCCGCCATAATTCGGGGTAAAGGGACTCGACTAACCAAAGTCTTCCATTTTTTAATCATCAGGGGATCTGCCTTTAATAAGGTTCCTGCCTCAATCAGATGACCGAAAAGATCATGAATTAATTCCAGATCCATCGAAGAAGCTGAAGAGAGGAAGCTTTGGGGCTTTCTTCCGGCAATGGCCATTTCAGGCGAAGCGCTTAAGGAGGGAACGAGAAATCCATTGCGATCCTCCACCAGGAAATCTTCATAAAATTTCCCGATTTCGACCATATACGGAAACAAGTGATTTTTTAAATAAGTGAGGTCATTGCTGTACTCCCAGTGTTGCCACAAGATTTGAGCAACCCAGGCAGCGCCGCCTGTCCATGGAAAACAAATATTATCGAAATTGCCGATATTCTTATTATCTGCTACTATTCCAAATGCAATCCCTTTGGCACCGTATAGATCTTTTGCAGCTTTTTGTCCCCCTTCTTTTAGTAATTCTACCCAATCCATCAGTGGTATCATCAGATCTCCAAGATTGAGCATGTCCAGCGGCCAATAACACATCTCAACATTTCCATCAAAATGGTAATCGCAATCCCATGCCGGACGGCGGTCCTGGTTCCATATCCCCTGGAGATTAATCGGGGCTTTTGACAGTTGTCCTGCCGGTTGCGGACGTCCGCTTGAGATGGCGAGATACCGCGACAGATTAAACATCTTTTCCAGCAAAGCAGGAGAGGCAGTATTTTCATCAACCGATTTTTTCAACAATGAATCTGTCGGAATAGCTGGTTTCTCCTCCCCAAGGTTGAAGGAAACCCGGTTGTAAATCTTTTGAAAATCCTGAATATGTTCATCTTTGAGTGTCTCATAACCTTGGGTTACCTTATCAAGTTTTTCAATCGTTTTCTTTACCAGATCTACCCCTTTTTCAAATTCATCATCCACGCTGATTGCCAAAAGTATAAGGACCTCATCCGATGTGTCAAAGAAGGTGGAGGCGCCATCATCTTTTCCAAACGTCTCATTTGTGCTGAAGACATACCTTAAACCAAAATCCTTTTTGGGCACCTCTGATTTGTTTTGAATCAGCTCTTTCCGTCCAATGGTCAGGCGTCCGCCCCTCTGAATTACTTTTACAGCGATGGCAAATTCTCTCCCTTCTTCAAATTTACCTTTTAGAATCACCTTATCCTGAGTAGAATAACCGGTTACTTCGCATTCAGGATCCAATAGTCGCGATAGGGAAACTTCTCCCGTCAACATCCCGGCACGGTTCGTCGTCAGATGTGTCGCCATCACCCCATATTTCCATGATGTAAAGATCTCTCTCGTAAACTGAACATTATCAATCTGGTACATTACTTCAACGATGCCCTTATCCATATTGAGCACCCGTTTATAATCAGTTACCGTTTTTTTTCCATGCCGAAGATTGATGTAGAGATCACCAGCGGGAACATACGGATTGAGATAGATTGCGTTACCCGATGCCGGAATTTTTTGCTGAAGCAGCTCTTCAGCCTTATCCCATTCACCCTGAAGAATTAATTCCCTGATTTTTTTGATTTCGGAGGCGGTTTTATGTTCCTGAAAACTCCAGAATTTTCTCCATAATAAATCGTGATTCAACGAAATCCGTTCCCGTTGCACTGCCCCTAAAACCATCCCTCCCAAACGACCATTTCCCACAGGATACCCTTCGGACCATTCGGATGCCGGCTTCTGGGACCAGATGATATTTCCGGAGCTCAATACGGAGGGTTCATCATCTATTGTTATTTGGGATGAAGCAGCATTGGAACTGGTAGTATCTACTGAATATTTGATCTTTCCGTTAACCGGATTGTAAATAAGCAAAAGTAATGCGGTAAATAAGAGGATCATTTGGTTCATTGTTTTCCGGTTTTTATGTTTGTTTTTAAATCTTGGTTCAGTGTCTCAGATTCTATTTATGTTTGGATTCAGCCAATCCTATTCTCAAGATATGACAGACTGAATAGTGATTAATTAGTAAGTTATCCGTTTTAAATTAATACTTCCAGATGATTTATCCGGTTTACACCTTATTTTAAGTCTTAGAATTGTTGGAAACTCGTCCAATGTCTGTTGTGAACGGGTAATCCTGAAGGTTGCTATTTCTTTGAGCAGTTCTATGGTTCTGGTTGTTTTTCCACCATACATCTCCATCTCCCAATCTTTAAAATCAAGCTCCGGCTCTTTGCTCTTATCCTGTGGTGAAAAAGTAATCTCATATTGCCCAGTCAATGTAACATATTTGGTTAGGTCAATACGAACTTCCTTCCAATTTGTACCATAGGAATTCAGGTCCCACTTCCCAATTTCGATGACGGGTTCTTCGATTTGATCTGTCCCTTTTTTATTGGCTATAAAGTTATAAAAGCGATTATTATCCATCCTTTTTTCCGGTTCAGGATTGACCCCCGGAATGTTATACACCGCAAATTCCGATATTTGTGGTTTGGCTTTTACATTGGTGAACGACACCCTGATTTTTTTCAGTGTGATAGGATCAAAATGGCAGATTCGTTGATGTCCTACTGATGTGCCATCATAAACTTTAATCCACAACCCCTTATCATTTAACCCTTCGATCACAAATGCAAGAACGCGCTGCCCTTTGGCAAGGTCCTCCTGCAGAACGACATGATTGATTTCTGTCGGATTTGGAAAGGTTATTTGTAATCTGTTTCCTTCTCCTTTTGTTCTATTAACCGGATGATCAAATCGTCTTCTAATCTCTTTACCGAATTCACGGTAAGCTTTCACATGTGATTCGGGTATTGATCCAGTTGTATCGGGTGTAGCATTTAAAAGGAGAACAGCCCCTCTGCCAACGGATTTATAATACATATTCATCAATTGTTCTTGAGTCAGGATCAGGTGATCGGTATTGTTACCCCAGAACCATTTATGCCCTTTATTTCTAAGTAATGGGACACAGGTTTCTATCGGGGCATAAGCATCACCGAAGGGATCTGATTGAATTGCGTCTGCCACCCCTTTTTTAAGGTTTTCGGTAGTGAGTGTGTTCCAGTTCGAAAACGGGGCATACCCTTCTTCGTTTCCCACCTCCCTGATATTATTCAATGGTCCTGCCATAATTACTGCATCAGAAGCATATTTCTCCAAAATCTCATTCACGCATTTGATCTGGCAACTCCCGTCAAACCACACCTCTCTGATTTCGCCGTACCGGGTTAGCACTTCCTTCATCTGCTGACAATAAATACGATTGTATGCTTCCTGTTTGGACGGATCTTTTGTGACTCCTCCGCTTCCAAGTGGAGCGTCAAAATGAGGATCACCCGGATAGACATAGATCCCCAAATCCAGCCCGAATTTTTTACACGACTTGGATAATTCCATGATAACATCTCCCTTTCCGTTCTTCCAGGGCGTATTTTTTATACTGTATTCAGTGGTATTGGTCTGCCACCAGCAAAATCCTCCCACATGCTTTGCAACAAAAAGGATCAGTTTTGCATCCCAGCTTTTGGCAACCTCACACCATTGATCGGTATTCAGATTTGAAGGATTGATCCGTTTCAACGGGGTTGAAAGATCATCAAATTCACGACCTTGCCATGTTGCCGGATCTATACACAAAAACATAATCTGTTCGTAATTCTGAAACCTTAACTGAGCTTTTGAGGGCAAAGGAAGAAGCACGTTTTTTTTTGTGATTTGTGCATCCGCCAGAAAAGGGATTAATAATAACAGACTTAACAACAATGGTTTTCTCATAATCAATGTGGCGCTTTTAAAAAATGATCTCCTTTCTATCTCCTTCTCTAATTAATAAGCCCCTCCAACAAAGCGTCTAAATCATTTTCAAAATATATGGAGTAAATATAGTTTTGGCTATAAGAAAAGATCAATCGGGTATACGACTTTCCATTTATTTCGACCACCGCGGCATGTGGATCACAAACATGAATGCCATTTTTCCCAAAAGAAAATTTATTCGGATCGGTAATCCACATGTGAGTTTCTTTATTAAGATAAGATGCTGATATCCACCAGAAGTCAGAACTTAAGCTATTGCTGGTTGCATAGATCATACCATGGATAATCAGGAACGTATGCTTTGCCTTACTAAAATAGATGTAAGGATTACCTCCGTTTTTAATGATGTGGGTAGCTGTCTTACCAGGATTAAAATCAATTTTACCATTGACTAATTTTGCCGAAGAGTATCCCAATCCGACTCCCTGTTGATTGATTCCTTCCGGTGCACATTCCGCCACTAAGTGAAAAACATCCTGATCGTCAACAACAACGGCAACATTCCAGATATAGCGCCAGACTGAGGTGGGATCTGAGGAGGCAGATAACACTGCAAGACCATCATTTTCCGCTATCCAATCGATCCCATTGGAAGAAGACCATAAATAGATATTATAAGGCTCGACCACATTATTGACATACCGCCAACCAAATGTATAATATTTTCCCCCATATTTTAGGGTATAAGGGAAACGAACTTTTACATTGCAAACCTGTTTTTCTAAAATATTTTTAAAATAGTCGGAAGGGTAGGAGTTGCCAAAGGTGAATGTTCCATTGAACCCCTCATCATAAAAATTGGTTAATTTTCCGGTTTCACTTAAAATACTATTCTCAACGACATTGGAATTCGCAGGATTGGTGCTGAATTTAGTTGAAGTTGCTGCTACTCCATAATAAATCAGATCGTCTTCAATCTTTTCTTTATCCTTTACCTGCTTGTCAGATCCTGAATTTGAACAAGATATAAAAACGTATTGAATTGTGATCAGGACAATAGGAAGTAATTTTCTTGGTATTTTTCTCATTTCAGATAACTTTTAGAATTGATTTAGTACAGGATTAATGTCTGGAAGATAATTTTTCGAATTTGGTCCCTTCCGGAAAATGGTTCTCATAAAATGTTTTCATCAAACCATCGTACATGGCCACACGAATCGTAGCCCATGTTGCCTGATCACCCGTTGCGTAATAAAGATAGGTCTTCCCCTGGTATTCAATCAGATCGACATCAGAGTTGTTAATGCCTTCACCGTCTTCTGCTTCAAGTATCGGGTTGAAGGGGGTTAGTTCCCAGTCGATCAAATCTTTAGATCTGGCCATGAAGGAGATGTATCCGTTGTGACCGGCCATTTTATTATGCAGATAGATCACGTAATAATAAGGTTTGAAGTACCGGATAACAGGACAGGCTGAATATTCGTTTTTCACACCTGTAAACACCAATCCCGGGATTTTTTCCCATTTCGACAAGTCGGTGGACCGGGCAAATTTGAAACAAAACTGAACCGGTTTATTCGATTCATATGCTATTAGGAAACCTTTATCATCTCGGCAAACCGATGTATTGTACAATCCCTCACCACCTTCTGGAAGGATCACCATTTCGGTTTTCCAGTTTTTCAGGTTATTGGTAACAAACCGGTTAATCCCGGATATTTTTTTTGAGCCATCCGATTCGGAAAAATCGAGTGCAAAGACATTTAAGTCATGGTCATTCACAAAGGCGCTGGCAAAAGAGTGAGCTGTACCAAACCTGAGGATCTCTTCTCCCGTCTTCAAATCATCAATATAAAGATAAGAATCAGTTGGTTTGACATTTACAGCATTGCCTGAAGGTCTGAAGTTTGCCACCATCAGCAGACGTGAATTAAACAGAACCGGAGTATTTTCCATCGGCACCCTGTTTGTCTGAGAAAAGGCAAAGGGGAGTTTGACAAGCACAGGTTTCCGAGCCTCCTGTGCAAACTGAGATCCTGTGAATCCCAGATAGAACAGGCAGAAATGAACAATTAAAATCGTCTTTTGCATTTGTAATGTAGTTTTTAAATCATTAGTCTACCGGATGATACTGTATTCTGTACTCCCTGGTAGTGCGATCATTATTTATCTATCCATCAATAGGTCAATCTTCTGATACTAATAATTCCCGATGTTTTATCAGACAAGTTCTTTATTTTAACCCTTAATATTGTTGGAAACTCGTCTAATGTCTGTTGTGAACGGGTAATCCTGAAGGTTGCTATTTCTTTGAGCAGTTCTATGGTTTTGGTTGTTTTTCCACCATACATCTCCATCTCCCAATCTTTAAATTCCAGTTGGGGTGTCATGGTCTTATCCATGGCCGAAAAAGCAACCATATATTGCCCTGTCAAGGTTACATATTTGGTTATGTCAATATCCACTTCCTTCCAATCGTTAATATAGGAATTCAGGTCCCACTTCCCAATTTCGATAACAGGCTCTTCGCTTTGATCTGTCCCTTTTTTATTGGCTATAAAGTTATAGAAGCGACTATTATCCATCCTTTTTTCCGGTTCAGGTTTGACCCCCGGAATGTTATACACCGCAAATTCCAATATTTGTGGTTTGGCTTTGACATTGGTAAACGACACCCTGATTTTTTTCAGTGTGATAGGTTCAAAATGGCAAATTCGTTTATGTCCTACAGATGTGCCGTCATACACTTTACTCCACTGCTCCTTGTCATTCAACCCTTCTATCACAAAGGCAAGAATCCTCTGCCCTTTGGCAAGGTCCTCCTGCAGAACGACATGGTTGATTTCTGTCGGATTTGGAAAGGTCATTTGTAAGCTGTTTCCTTCTCCTTTTGTTCTCTTAACCGGATGATCAAACCGTCTTTTAATCTCTTTACCGAATTCACGGTAAGCTTTCACATGTGATTCGGGTATTAATCCTGTTGTATCGGGTGTGGCATTTAAAAGTAGAACAGCCCCTCTGCCAACCGATTTATAGTACATATTCATCAGTTGTTCTGTGGTCAGGATCAGGTGATCGGTATTGATATTCCAGAACCATTTATGCCCTTTGTTTCTGAGCAGGGGTACACAGATTTCTATCGGGGCGTAAGCTTCGCCAAAGGGGTCAGATTGCAGGGCGTCTGCCACCCCTTTTTTAAGGTTTTCGGTAGTGAGTGTGTTCCAGTTCGAAAACGGGGCATATCCCTCTTCATTACCTACTTCTCTTATATTGTTCATTGATCCTGCCATAATTATTGCATCAGGAGCATATTTCTCCAATATCTCCGGAACACACTTTATATAACAACTGCCATCAAACCATACTTCCTTAATTTTGCCATACCTGCTTAATACCTCGGTCATTTGTTGGCAATAAATTTTGTTGTACTCATCCTGTCTGGAGGAATCCTTGGTAATACCACCACTTCCAACTGCAGATCCCCAATGCGGATCACCGGGGTAAACATATATCCCCAAATCCAAACCATATTTTTTACACGATTCAGACAACTCCCGGAGAATATCTCCCTTTCCGTTTTTCCAGGGAGTATTCTTTATACTATATTCCGTTGTGCTGGTCTGCCACGAACAAAATCCCCCAACGTGCTTTGCTACAAAAATGATCATTTTAGCCCCCCAGCTTTTGGCCACCTCGC
Source organism: Prolixibacteraceae bacterium (assembly GCA_963675995.2). Taxonomy (GTDB): domain Bacteria; phylum Bacteroidota; class Bacteroidia; order Bacteroidales; family Prolixibacteraceae; genus JAAFHB01. The sequence continues at coordinate 1,071,757 of CAXXIY010000002.1, forward strand.
ACCATTGGTCGGTATTTAATTTTGTGGGATTAATGCGATTCAACGGTGTGGAAAGGTCGTCCCACTCATTTTTTAAACCGCGATGTGTTTGCCAGGTATTGGCCGAAAAGTGAATAAACATAATCTGCTCATAATTCTGCCACTCCAACTGAGCTTTTGAGGGCAAGGGAATTGGTGGATTTTTTTCAACATTTTGTCCATTCACCATGAAAGTGAATAAGAGGGACAGATTGATTAACAATGATTTTTTCATTTGATAATTATGTTGTTTTAAGTGGCCACACGGAACCCTCAAGCCGCCAACTGGCGGATCATCTTCCTTGGCGAGCAACAGCTCATGAGGGTTTTATAATGTATATTTTCAAAAGTTGATTTTAAATTGTATCTATGAATTAGCAACTTGCTGTAAACGTATTCTTTAAAAGGTGAGCAGGTATTTTTGTCCCTTAACTGTATTAAAGCTGATGATCCCTTTCTCATTGGCATATTTGACCTCTTTACCGTTAGTTGTGATTCTTAAATTGTTATAACCAATGTCTTTAACAGAGCAGGGCTTGCCATCGAAAGAAATTATATTCGCTTCATTTATTTTTCCTTTATCCCATTTCAAACCAACCTCAAATCCACACCTGGCTCTTAATCCAGAAACCTTTCCCTGAGCTAAATTTGCCGGAAGCGCCGGCAGGAATTTTAATAACCCTTGTCTGTCCTGAAAAATCATCTCAGCAATGGCCGATCCAAGTGCCAGACTTGCCTCAACCTGAACTAACTTTATCCCTTTAAACCAAGCCAGACCACCCTTTTCACCGCTCCAGTCATTACAAGTGATCAGCAGGTTATCAAGGACATGGACCGGGAAAATTCGTATTAATTCGGCATATGCCTCATCTGATTTGTAGAGGCGGGCAAGCAGTTGCGCATCCCATGCAAAAGTGAGGGATTGAGTCATTTTTCTTCCTGTTTCATGTCTTTTAAGAATGGCCTTATAAGCAGCATCTGCATAATCCTTGGTGTTTTCGATTGATATCCTGTCACCAGGACACAATCCGACCAGCAATGATCGGTGGCGGTGACCTGGATCACCCATCACGTGTTCTTCGAGCCACTCACTCAGTGATCCATCCGCATTAATCCGGGGCAACGGGACACGACCAACTAAGGCTTGCCACTTTTTAATCAATTGGGGATCTGTCTTTAAGAAATTTCCTGCCTCAATCAGATGACCGAAAAGATCATGAATCAATTCCAGGTCCATTGATGAAGCTGAAGATAAAAAACTTCCTCCCTTTCTTCCTGCAATAGGCATTTCAGGCGAAGCGCTTAATGAGGGGACGAGAAATCCATTGCGATCCTCCACCAGGAAATCTTCATAAAATTTCCCGATTTCGACCATATAGGGGAATAAGTGATTTTTTAAATAAGAAAGATCATTACTGTACTCCCAGTGTTGCCACAATATTTGAGCGACCCAGGCAGCGCCGCCTGTCCATGGAAAACAAATATTGTCGAAATTGCCCAGATTTTGATTATCTAAAACACCTCCAAAGGCTACGCCTCTTGCTCCATAGAGATCTTTCGCGGCCATCTTCCCTTGCGGAATCAACCGGTCCACCCAATCCATCAGCGGTATCATCAGATCTCCAAGATTGAGCATGTCCAGCGGCCAATAACACATTTCAACATTCAAATCAATATGATAATCAGAATCCCATGCCGGACGACGGTCCTGGTTCCATATCCCCTGGAGATTAATCGGGGTTTTTGCTGTTTGTCCTGCCGGTTGCGGACGTCCGCTTGAGATGGCCAGATACCGCGACAGATTAAACATCTTTTCCAGCAAAGCAGGAGAGGCAGTATTTTCATCAACCGATTTTTTCAACAATGAATCTGTCGGAATAGCTGGTTTCTCCTCCCCAAGGTTGAAGGAAACCCGGTTGTAAATCTTTTGAAAATCCTGAATATGTTCATCTTTGAGTGTCTCATAACCTTGGGTTACCTTATCAAGTTTTTCAATCGTTTTCTTTACCAGATCTACCCCTTTTTCAAATTCATCATCCACGCTGATTGCCAAAAGTATAAGGACCTCATCCGATGTGTCAAAGAAGGTGGAGGCGCCATCATCTTTTCCAAACGTCTCATTTGTGCTGAAGACATACCTTAAACCAAAATCCTTTTTGGGCACCTCTGATTTGTTTTGAATCAGCTCTTTCCGTCCAATGGTCAGGCGTCCGCCCCTCTGAATTACTTTTACAGCGATGGCAAATTCTCTCCCTTCTTCAAATTTACCTTTTAGAATCACCTTATCCTGAGTAGAATAACCGGTTACTTCGCATTCAGGATCCAATAGTCGCGATAGGGAAACTTCTCCCGTCAACATCCCGGCACGGTTCGTCGTCAGATGTGTCGCCATCACCCCATATTTCCATGAAGTAAAGATCTCTCTCGTAAACTTTACATTATCAATCTGGTACATTACTTCAACAATGCCTTTATCCAAATTGAGCACCCGCTTATAATCAGTTACCGTTTTTTTTCCATGCCGAAGATTGATGTAGAGATCACCAGCGGGAACATACGGATTGAGATAGATTGCGTTACCCGATGCCGGAATTTTTTGCTGAAGCAGCTCTTCTGCCTTATCCCATTCACCCTGAAGGGTTAATTCCCTGATTTTTTTGATTTCGGAGGCGGTTTTATGTTCCTGAAAACTCCAGAATTTTCTCCATAATAAATCGTGATTCAATGAAATCCGTTCCCGTTGTACTGCCCCTAAAACCATCCCTCCCAAACGACCATTTCCCACAGGATACCCTTCGGACCATTCGGATGCCGGTTTTTTGGACCAGATGATGTTTCCGGAATTCAAAATGGATGGATCATTATCTATTGGTTTCGTTGACAGTGAAGTACTGGATTTTCCGGATTCTTCCGAATCTTTTATTTTTCCAGCCAGTGGCTTCCAACTAAACAGAAGGAATAGTGAAATAATGACGACTATTCGGTTCATAGTTATCCTTTTTTAGTTTGTTATTAACAGATCGGTTTTTTTTATCTAAAACATCCTTGGAATCCCCAGCTGAGCTTTTCCCGAGGAGTGAAACTTCGCCTTTTCATTTGCAGCCGGGCTCTCACTGACAACTGACCATAACCTGCGATCTTTTCCTTCGGGTAAAATGGTGATCAGCTCATTTATTTTTGTTTTAATTTCTACGATATTCCCGGCAATCTTCTGATTGTTTCGTTTTAAATTTGATTGCAGAATTGCATTTTTCCATGGCAATGCCAGTTTGCAGGGGTTCCCCTTTAGGCTTTTGATGCCGATCCACTGAACGGCCCCCGATTTAATTTCAGCAGAGACAACAAAACCTCCAACGGCATGAAGGGTAAAACGCCCGTTTTTATTGACCGGGAAAGCCGGAAAGATTCTAAGTGTACCGTCGTAACTTTGTAGTAATGATTCGTTTATGGCGGTTGCAAGTACCGACATCGACTCCATAGACATATGCCGGAATGGCCACATCGGCAATGGAAATTTATCGGGTTTACGAGAACCGCTTTCTCTTACCATATTTGTTCTGAAAAACCATTCAGCATCCTTATTTACTTCATTCTCCATACCCCAATGGCCCCAGCCGTTGCAATAGATTTGCCATCTTCCCGGAAAATTTTCAAGATCAACAGCCAGTTCGCGGGATAAACCCAGACGGGCCATCACAATGGAAACCGGGTCCCATCCGGTACATTCAGCGCCATACAAAACCGTAGTTGCAGTCAAAATCCTGAACAGGCTGCTATCCTTTTGTGCTAATCCAATCAACCCCGATGGAAATACTGGTGCGCAAGGAACACTGGGAAATATTCCATCCAGAAGCTTTAATTCGTTTCTTTTGCTAAGTACCGAATAGGCTGGGTCATTTTTTGAAAAATAACCGTATTCTGGATCGTCAGTCTTAAAATAGGTAACCAGGTTTTTCTTTTCCTTAATTCCCCAACCGGCTGCAGCAATTTCGTCGGTAGGAACAGGATATCCTTTAAAAATTCCCCAGTTCATTTTGAAGCTGCCATCTTCTTTAATAATTAACCCTTCACTCGCTTTTACAACAGGGAGGGGTGCCAGATGGTCCAATATCTCCTTCCATCTTTTTTCCTCAGGGATATTCATGTCTGCTATTTTCAAGGCCTCTAAAGACTTTGTCAGTAATATTTTGGTGTATGACAAATCGGTGAGGCCATCCTTTAGTTTGATCCATCCTTCATAGCCCGTACCCTCTTTGGCGTGATATAACCCATCATTCTCTTTTACCAGCAAAGACTCAAAAAACTCAGTTGCTGCCAGGATAAACGGAAGCGCTTTTTCTTTTAGGAAAAGGTGGTCTCCGGTAAATTGGTATTGTCGCCAGAAATCAAGGGCAATTTCGGCCACAGGGGTGTGATTTGCCGAAATATCCAAGGAGTTGTATCCATTCCTGTTGGTAACATCCGATATAAATGCTCCATTTGAATTAAAGACTTTTCTGGTATCTTTTTTGGCCTGCTGGAGGGAATTAAACCTGAAATCCAGGTATGGGTTAATCAGCTCATGGAATCCAGCAGCATTCAATGGCCAGTTCAACTGTTGCTGATTCCAGTGAAAATAATAATTCCATTGCTGTACATCGTGGCTCCATCCCCATAAACCATTGTTAAACCGGCCTGGATATTTTCCACCCTGTGAGGCATTAGCATAATAGATGGTCAGGTACCAGAGGTTCGTCAGATAATCATCTCCGTAATCTACAAAGGAGCGATTCCAGATCGATTTCCATGCATCTGAATTGGATTGCCGGAATGGTTCAATTCCTTTTCCCCTTACAGAGGAGAGGTTATTTTTTGCCTCAGAAACAGGATCTCCGGTAGTGGGGGAGGTGACACAAAAAGCAAGTTTTACCTCCTTTGTCGGGCTACCCGAAAACTTAATAGAGGCCGATCTTGAATGTTCCCGAAAATACTCTACTTTTAAATTATTACTTTTAATCACACTACCTCCTACAGCAAAGATTCCGCCAGTGAGTTTTTGTGTTACATAAATCCCTTGATCATCTGCTATTGCTTCTGAACCTGAAAGCCCGATTGATGCATTGCGCTTAATCTGACTATACCAACTCGAGAAAGTTCGTGAGCCAAAGTGTTCAACAGATATCTGCAGCGGAACATTCTCATTGAAATCGCTTCCCAATTCGCATAACAGCTTTCCGGTTTGATGATCTATAAAGGCTTTAAAATTTAATTTTCCAAAGGGGCTTGCACCATTTAAATTCACAGAAGCTTCAGCAAGATCAAGTCTGGCATTAAAATCCGAAAGATATAAGGTATTGAATACCGGGAACTTAAAATCAATAATTATGCGGCAGGCATGACGTTGGGTCGTCGAGGCTTCATCTCTTTCATTTTTCCAGTTATTTGTCGGATCAGGTTTCGCATCGTCCCATAAATCACATTTATTCATCACGATAATAATTTTTGAATCCTCGCACCATACGAGGGCGCCTACGTCACCATTACCCAAAGGGATTCCCTGCATTGGATCAATGGGAGGACTTTTATATACCAAATCGTATTGCGACACACGTCCGGGCCAAGAAATATTCCATTCGCCAACTTTGGGATCGAAAGCCGATTGCAGACTTTTGTCCTCCTTTTGCAATGCAGAACCCGACAAAATACTCAGAAAATAAATTGCCCCCGTTAAACCAAACAGTTTCAGTGATGCGGTAAGTTGTAGCTTCATCCTATTATGGTATTTGTACATTAATTGACTTTAAAACGAAATACAGGTATAACCAATTCAAAACTATTTAGCTGCACTATTTTGGAATAGCCATTTCATCAAACAATTGTGCAGGCCAAAGATTGACTCTTTCGAATCCTTCCGGTAAGGACTGACTAAACTGAACATAAGCCTGAACCTTCCCTTTTGTTGTAAAAGTGACTGCTTTAGAATCGTTTCCGGGGGTAAAGACGCTATAACCAGCCAGAAAGCACTCCTCCAGATCGACATGCAGTTTTCCTTCAGGGCGATGACCCTGGGTACAGATGATTCCGGTTGATTTCCCACCCATTTCTGGCTGAGTAAAGTTTAAAACAATAAACCGACATCGAACAGCTTTTACACGCGAAGCATAACCGGCATATGACATTGCCAAAGCATTATCCTCGTGAACCAGGGTGCAATCTTCCAAAATTAAATGAGGTGAATCAGGCATGCTTAACTCACTGCCTCCTATCAGTACCGCTGCAGCATCGCCCACCCAATCAAGTGCAAGAAAATAACATCTCCTGAAAATACTTGGTTCATCACGACGGGCCATTGGATAGGCTATACCTCCACCAAAAGCACGGCCAATGCCAACGCAATCTTCCACAATTACTGTGAACTCTTCACCTGCCTTACCGGCGAGGGCAAACCCTTTTCCATTTTTATCGGTAAGGGCCCAGAAGAAGCCCGCATCACTTCCTGATGTATAAAGATTGCGCAAGATCCACCTGTCCCAACCGATGCTTGAAAATGTTTCTCCGGTATGTGCGGCACTCCATCCTTTGTCATATGAACGAATTGTTCCCCACCAATCGTAGCTTTTAAACCCTTTTTGCGGATCACCTGAGTCGATTATAATCCTCCCTTTCGCTCCTGATTTAAATCGTCCGTCCGTATCTCCAATTATCAGATTATAAGATTCTTTTGCCCCCTTAAAGGTTGTAAATAAATTGGCTTCAACGTAGGTGTCCGGACGAACAATGATTGTGTGCCCACCTTTATCATCCGGAATGGCCGATAAAGCACCCTGAATAGTGAGGTAAGCATTCTTCCAACTGCTTCCATCTGAATTGTTCCCTAATTTGGAAACAAAAAGGGTTTTTCCTTTCCTTCCCTTGTAATCTTTGGCAGACGGATCAACAGAATTTGATGCAACAACTGAGGAGCAGATCGAAATCATCACACCCGTTATTAGGATTGTCCGTACCATTCTTAAAGGTAAGGAGTGATGCTGTTTATTTAAAATTCCCATCACATTGGTTTTAAAATTCTAATTCTTCTTTATCAGGAGTTTCAACGTCATCATAAATCAATTCACCTTTGTTATCCCTGAATTAATATCTTGTTGAAAATTTCACGAATGAACTTCCTTTCGGGAAATGACTTTCATAAAATGTTTTCATCAAACCATCATACATGGCCACACGGATGGTGGCCCAGGTTGCCTGGTCACCGGTGGCATAATAAAGGTATGTTTTCCCTTCATATTCAATAATATCGACATCCGAGTTGTTGATTCCTTCTCCCGCTCCGGCTTGCAGTACAGGATTAAAAGGTGTTAATTCCCAATCAATTAAATTCTTTGACCGGGCCATGTCTGATGTATAACGATTGGGTACATTAATTAAGTCATGGCCAAAAATAACATAGTACCATGGTTTAAAATAGCGGATAACCGGGCAACCTGCCATCTCATGATTTACCCCCGTAAAGACCAGGTCGGGGATTTTTTCCCATTTCGATAAATTGGTGGAACGGGCAAATTTGAAGCACCACTGAACAGGTTTGTTCGATTCATAGGCCATCAGAAAACCCTGATCATCGCGGCACACCGAATTGTTAAAAAGGAATCCCTCCTTGTCGGGTAGGAGCACCTTCTCTGTTTTCCAGTTTTTTAAATCTTTGGTAACGAAACGGTTAATTCCATTTTTATCCCATACTTTCCCGGATTCAGAAAAATCAAGGGCAAAAACATTCAACTCCCCTTCATTCACGAAAGCGCTTACAAATGAATGGGCTGCCCCAAAACGGGCAATCTCTGTGCCGGTAAGCAAATCATCGATATAGAGGTAGGAATCCTTTTCCTGGTCAGTCACCTTTGGACCACCAGAAGGTCTGTAGTTCGTCACTAACAAGAGACGTGAATTAAACAGCACTGGTGTATTTTCCATTAACTCCCCTCTGTCCCTTCTCGAAAAAGCAAAGGGCAACTTTACAAGTTTCGGTTTTGTGGGATTTAGAGCATAGACTAAGCCCGTGTAATCCAGGAGAATTAAAAAAAGAGCAATTATTAAATGTACCTTTCTCAAGGGGAATGTAATTTTTCTGCCGGTTAGAAACTTGTATTTAATCCTTAAATCGGTCACTCTATTAGAATGAAAGTGGTTTTGCCTTATTTAATTTTAGGTTTTGGAATTGCCATTTTATCAAACAATTGCACCGGCCAAAGATTGATTCTTTCAAATCCCTCAGGAATTGGCTGAGAGAACTGAACATAAGCCTCCACCTTACCCCTTGTGGTGTAACTGACACCCTTTCCGTCAGTTCCAGAGGTAAATACACTGTAACCGGCAAGGATACAATCCTCCAGATCAACATGTAATTTCCCTTTTTTTCCATGCCCTTGAGTACAGATGATCCCTGTTGATTTGCCTCCCATTTCAGGCTGTGTAAAGTTCAAGACAATAAAGCGACAGTTAACTGCCCTGACCCGCGCGCAATTACTTGCATATGACATGGCCATCGCATTATCGGGATGAACGAGTGTACAATCTTCCATGATTAAGTGAGGGTAATCGGGCATCGTATCTTCCCAGCCTCCAACTAATACTGCTCCCGTATCTCCAACCCAGTCAAGGGCAAGAAAATAGCATCTCCTGAAAATACTTGGTTCATCAGGACGAACAACAGGATAGCAGATGCCCCCGCCAAAAGCACGGCCAATGCCAACACAATCTTCAACAATTACGGTGAAACCTTCCCCACTTTTGTCCGTGAGGTCCCAAAAGAATCCTGCGTCACTTCCTGATGAATAAAGATTGCGAAGTATCCACCTGTCCCAGCAGAGGCTTGAAAAGGTTTGCTCAGTGAATTCAGGTCTCCACCCTTTTGATGTGGCACGAATCGTTCCCCACCAATCGTAGCTTTTAAACCCTTTGTGCGGATCACCCGAATCGATGATTATCCTCCCTTTTGCACCCGATCCCAATCGCCCGTCGGTATCTCCAATTATCAGATTATATGATTCTTTTGCACCTTTAAAAGAAGTATATAAATTGGCTTCGACGTAAGTATCCGGACGAACATTGATAATATGCCCCCCCTTATCATCAGGGATAGAAGACAACGCACGCTGAATTGTATTGTAACCATTCTTCCAGCTGCTTCCGTCTGAATTGTTCCCTAACTTGGATACGAAAATGGTTGTTCCTTTTCTCCCCTTGAAATCTTTGGCAGATGGGTCAACCGAAACTGAGGCGAAGACCGATAAGTTAACTAAATACAAAAAACCAAATACTCCCAAAGTTGATACTCTTAATCGATTTTGGCAATTATATTTTCTAAGCATAATAATCTCTTTTTTTTATTTTAGGTTGTGATCTGATCTTCAAGAAAAGAATCAGCTTTTAAAGATATTGAAAAATGTTTAATATTACCTGTTGACAGACAAAGCTTTTGAAGTTAGTTCCAGGGTAGGTTTGCCCTCTATTTCCAATACTACGACGGTTGCATATTTTGATTGCGTTAGGTTGTCTAAATTGATAGACAAGTTTGTTCCGGCTTTTTCAAATGGCAGTTCTTTCTTGCTTGGATCACTTAAAGCGTAAGCTCTTATTATGTGGTTCGTAAGTCCGGAAACGACCAGGTTCCCATTTCGTGGCCATTCAAACAGATGCAGATAAAGTATTGTTTCATTGCCGCTTACTCTTTGAGTGCACCTTCCCCATTCCAGCTTTTCAAAAGGGCTGGCCTCCGTTTTATAAATAGCTTCTCCATTCACCCTCATCCATGATCCGATATCTTTTAAACGGGTTATACTTGAGTCCGGAAATACCCCTTCAGAAGTGGGCCCTATATTGAGTAGAAAATTCCCCCCTTTGGAAGCAATATCAATTAAATTTCTGACCAGATTTTGTGAGGACTTCCAGTCTTGGGCATTTTTATTGTAGCCCCAGGTTCCATTCATGGTGATGCAACTCTCCCAATCAACACCCGGAAGCCCTTTGGGCGGAATTTCCTGTTCTGGGGTACCGAAATCACCGCAAAAACTGCTATCTGCCGTCATTCCTGCATTATCCCTGCGTCCTTTATCCACCCTATTATTGATAATTAAATCCGGTTGAATTTTTCTAAGATATTCGTATAAATTTTTACCGTGCTGATGGGTCCAAGTACTTTCCCACTCGCCATCGAACCATAAGACACCAATTTTGCTGTAATTAGTCAGCAATTCGGTTAGCTGGTTTTTCATATAGGAGATGTATTTTTCAAAATCTGCCCCTGCGTCTGGTCTGTCTGATTCCCATTTTCTGCGAGGCAAATAATCGGGATGGTGCCAATCCATAATAGAGTAATAAAAACAAAGTTTGATTCCTTGTTTTGCACAGGCTACCGACATCTCTTTCAGGATATCCCTTCTGAAAGGGGTCGATATGATATCAAAATTTGTTTCCTTTGAATCGAACATACAGAAACCATCGTGATGTTTTGAGGTGATAACAATATATTTCATACCAGCATCCCTGGCCAACTTGACCCATTCGTCGGCATTGAATTTTACAGGATTAAACTGAGTAGTAAACTTCTCGTACTGTTCCAGTGGAATTTGTGCCGATTCTCTGATCCAAACTTCATGGTTGGTTTTTCCGTTCCACTCTCCTGCAGGAACAGCGTAAAGACCCCAGTGGAGGAAAAGACCGAAACGGGCATCCCGCCACCACTCCATCCGGTCTGTTTCTTTAACATCCTTATTTTTACAGGTTAAGATGAGTGTTAACAATAACACAAGAAAACTCAGCTTTCTAAGGGTCTTCATTTGAATAAACTAAAATTAAGTTACTTAATGGTCTTAATGCTGGGTAGAAATCTTCTCGAACGTGAGACTTCCCGGAAAATGGTTCTCATAAAATTTTTGCATTGAACCATCAAACATGGCTACCCGAATAGTGGCCCATGTGGCCTGATCGCCGGTAGCATAATAAAGATAGGTTTTCCCTCCATATTCAATTATATCGACATCGGAATTATTTATTCCTTCCCCTTCTGATGCTTCCAGTATAGGATTAAACGGAGTCAGTTCCCATTCTGATAAATTCTTCGATCTTGCCAAAAACGAAACATACCCGTTGTGACCGGCTATCTTGTTGTGCAGATAGATAACATAATAGTACGGCTTAAAATATCGGATGCAAGGACAGGCTGAATATTCGTTATTCACTCCGGTAAATGTGAGTCCGGGAATTTTATCCCATTTAGACAGGTCACTCGAACGGGCAAACTTAAAACAAAACGTAACAGGCTTATTTGATTCGTAAGCCATCACAAATCCTTGATCATCCCGGCATACCGAATTATTGAACAGGTACTCTTCTCCTTCAGGGAGTAGTATCTTTTCAGTTTTCCAGTTTTTTAAATCGTTGGTAACAAAACGATTGATTCCATTTGAGCTCCATACTTTTCCCGTTTTAGAAAAATCAAGGGCAAAAACATTCAATTCAGGTCCATTAACATAAGCGCTTACAAACGAATGTGCTGTCCCAAAACGGATAATTTCAGTTCCTGTTTGCAGATCATCGATGTATAAGTAGGAATCTTTTTCCTTTAAGGTGTCACCTCCTGAAGGTCTGAAGTTTGCCACCAGCAGCAATCGTGAATTAAAAAGAACTGGTGTATTTTCCATTGGTTCTCTGATTCCCCTTGAGAAGGCAAATGGCAATTTAAGAAGTTTTGGCTTCCCAACCTCTTGTACCAGACCGTCGGCTCTGCAACTTGCAAAAATAGAAGTCAGCAATATTAATACCCGTATTTTCTGATTGATCATCCTTAATTAGTTCAAAAGGGGTTTGAAATAAAAAAATACCTATGTAACTCCCAAACAGAGAATGTGACGAGTTACATAGGCATTTTAGAGGTAAACATTAGCCAGCGTTAATCATACTTAATTATAACCAGCAGTTTGTACAAGTTTTGGATTAGCGTCCATCTCACTTTGTTGAATTGGCCACAAATAGTGTTTCATTTGGAATACATAGGAAACGCCTCCGGGGTTTTTCAATGTAGGTAGTATAATATGTGCTATCTTCCACCTTTTCAAATCATTGGGTCTTAATCCTTCCATTGGGAATTCGAGCAGCCTTTCTTTCTGAATATATGCCCTGACTTTATCTTTAGTGTTGTACCTTGTACGATCCATAGGAGGCATTGCAGGTCTGTTTGGATAGATCGTTGGCCGGGTATGAACCTGATCGATTGCATTATAAACGCTCGTGCTTGGACCGGCAGCTTCGTTCTGAGCTTCTGCATACATCAATAATACATCTGCATAACGGAGAAGTACGCAGTTCCAGTCATTCAGGTAATTAAAAGTGTAATTACCTTGGATGGTAGTATCGATATATTTTCGGTTCTGAACACCCGTGACATCATAAAACCCGGTTTCATAATGTCCTGCCCAGTTTGTATTCGGACCTCTAATGATGTATCTAAACCGGGGATCGCGGTTATTACGAAATTTCCATGGGACAGTTTCATCAGGTATCATCGAAGCTGCAATTCCGCTGCCATCATACAAAGGTGATTCAGTAATGGGTAATCCATCAATACAGTCGTAAGCATCTCTCAAATAGGGTGTCAGAAAAATGTGTTTTGCATATTCAATATTCATTCCATACACACTGTGATATTTCTCTGGTCCCTTATATTCGCAAGCAAACATAATTTCGGGGTTATTCGGCTGCCCTCTTTTAAGAAACATCCCTTCGTAATCGTAATAAATGCTGAATATACCGGAAGACATAATTTCCTGACAAAGCGCTGCTGTTGCGGCCCATTTTTCTTCGTAAATAAGCACTCTTGCCTTTATCCCTTTAGCACTACCCTTCACAGCGTGTCCTGTATAATAGCCAACATCGGGCAAATTGGCAATGGCATAATCAAGGTCTTCATAGATAAATGCCAACACATCTGCTTTTGGACTTCTTGCTATTTTATACTCTGCTTCGGATGCCGGTGACTTTTTATACAGCGGAACATCTCCAAATCCGGAAACCAAATCAAAATAGTACAATGCCCTTATGAATTTTGCTTCCGCTTTTGCTGTAGATATTATTTTAGCATCCACAGTTTTAGCTTTATCAACATTATCAAGAAAAAAGTTGCATTGTGCAATTGCTTTATAAGAACCATTCCAGACATCAGCAGGCATACCGCCCGAGGTTGAGCTGATTACACCCAATACCATTTGTTCCGTATTTTCAAAACCCCAATAATTGTAAGTATCCTCACCTAACGCGTCAATGTAGCCTCTCTGATAATCCATCATTGTCCCATACATTCTTGAATAACATCCTGCAAGGGCCATGGCGACATCCTCTTTGTTTGTCCAAAAAGTAGGATTTGAAATAGAATCCAGGGGATTTTTATCCAGATAAGACTTATTGCAAGCCGAATTTGCCAGCAATAGGATAACTGCACCTGTATATGATAATATATTTTTCATTTTCATAGTCGTAATTTTTTCATCTAAAATTTAACTTTCAGTCCTAAGTTCAAAATAGTAACCTGGGGATATGCCGATCCTCTGGTACTTTGAGATGGTAATTCAGGGTCAATACCCGGGAACTTTGTGAATGTTAATATATTGTCACCTGATACATATACGGTCAATTCCTTTGAACTTATCTTATCTGTAATTCGTTTAGGCAACGTATATGAGATGTTCAGGTTCTTTAACCTTAAATAGGAAGCATCGGGAAGGTGATAGGTCGTTAAATACCCATTATTCCCGGCAGTTCCACCGGAACCAAGCCATACTGCAGGTATATCGCTTTTAGGATTTGAAGGACTCCAGCTGTCATAATATTTGGTTTGAGGAGGGTCCATTTGTACAAATGGATCAATTCCCCAGCCATAGACCAAAGTCCGAACATTTTGTACGCCCTGAAAGAATGCAGATAGATTGAATCCTTTCCATCCGACATTAAATCCAAATGAGTAGGTGAAGTCGGGATAAGGGCTAAATGAGACACGGTCGTTGGCATCGACTTTACCGTCACCGGTTATATCTTTAGCCTTTACATCGCCTGGTTGAGGTGTTTTTAATACCTGCGTAGGTGAATTATTAATATCGGCCTGATCATCAAAAACTCCATTAAATACATAAAGGTAAATACTATTGTAAGGCAATCCTACCTCTTTTACCCCTTTGGACGGAACTGCGATTTTCTTAAGTTCATTTTTATAGGCTGAGAGCATGAAATTAACATCATAAGTAAATTCGCCTATTTGATTCCTGTGACGCAATTCAATCTCATATCCCCTGTTTTGCAACTCTCCGTCATTGGTTACAGGTCCGCTGATGCCAAGGCTGGCAGGAACCGGCAATGAGGTCAGGATATCATAAGTGTATTTATTGAACCAGTCAACTGTAAACCCAAACAAGCCATTTTTCATGTCCATATCCAAACCGAAATCAAGTATTTTTGTAGATTCCCATTTTAGATTTTTATCCGTTAATCGTCTGTATTCCACCGATTGTGCTAATCCGGAAGTAAACCCGTAAGAATTTAGCGATAGGATATCCTGGTAAGGGTAGTTCCCGATCTCCTGATTTCCCAGAACACCATAAGAGCCGCGTAATTTCAAATTATCGAGCCAGGTTACCTTGTTTTTCAGGAAACTTTCCTCCGAAATCCTCCAACCGGCAGATACTGAAGGGAAAAATCCCCACCTGTTGGCTTCTGCCACCCGGGAGGTCCCATCATAACGGGCATTCGCTTCAATTAAATACTTACCATTAAAGTCGTACCCCACACGGCCAAAGAATCCACGGAGGGCCCATTCGTTAGCTGATCCACCGTTGGTTATCCCAACAGAAGATCCGGCATTCAGCTCATTAAGAGCAGCTGTAGGAAACGATGGCCGTTTACCCATTAAATACTGGTATTTATACGATTGCTGCTCAAAACCGACCATTGCCCTTATATTATGACTTCCATTAATTTTGGTTTCATAATTTGCAACTGAAGAGAATGAGGGCAAAACGGATATCTGATACTGATCTGTTACTCCGCTGTTTGAACTGGGACTGGTAACAGGAGCTAAACTATAATCGGTCTCTCCTGGAAGTTTATGGTAGTAATAATGTTCATGCGTTTGAGCAATATGATCTTTAATTTTATCGACGCCAAAATTTACAGCTGCTTTTGTGGTCCATACCAATCCTTTAAATAAATTAATATCCACATACATCTGACCATTCACACCGTAATTCTGTGTTTGTCTTGATCCATTGTCACCTGTGAAAAGCGCAGGTGATGTAGCGTTGTGTCCCTCCTTTGGATAGGCCCAGGCTGTGAATCTTCCACTGCCATCTGGTAAAGTAGGTTTATAGTTAGGACCTGCCTGATATACGGCCAGTGCACCTGTTAAATCCCATCCTGGTGGCTCCTTAATATTTTTATAAAAGGCGTTCACAACTGTTCCTACCTTAATTTTTTTGGTTAACTGGTTTGTAGCGTTAAGTTGAAAGTTGTATTTCTTCATATTAATCAGGGGGAGGATCCCTGGCTCATCGAGATAGTTTACCGAGGCTTTAAAGGTGCTTTTATCTGTAACATTCGAAAAAGCAAAGTAATGGTTAACTACATGAGCCGGATTAAAGTAATAATCCATCCAGTCAAAATTCGGGTATTCCTCCCTGTCGGTTGCATTGCGGTAAGCATCAATTTCTGCCTGCGTGTACAATGGAGACTGCTGAGCCCGAACTCTGGCACTATTGTAAAATTCCATGTAATCGGCAGAATTGGTAACCATTTTAGGTAGTCTGGTTGCAGTGTGGGTACTCATGTCTAATTGATATTCAAAAGATGCCCCTTTTTTAGCTCCTTTGGTGATCACCAAAATTACTCCGTTAGCAGCTCTTGCTCCATATATCGATGCGGATGCGGCATCCTTCAGTACAGTAACACTTTCAATATCATTAGGTGAAAGATTCGAAATTGAACCGATCACTCCATCCACCAAAACCAGAGGATTTGAGCCAGCACCAAAAGATCCCAGACCTCTTATCTTCATTACAGCATCATCTCTTCCTGGCTGACCGGTTGGCTGGATAATCTCTAATCCCGGGAGGCGTCCCTGGAGTAAATCGCTTGAGTTGGTGGAAGCCCTGGTGGTTAGTGTCTTGGAGACAACCGAAGCAACTGCACCCGTTAAATTTATTTTCTTTTGAGTACCATAACCAACAGCAACTACTTCTTCAATCTCAGCAATTTCTTCGACCATTACAATATTAATCGATGTTTTGCCTACTAATTTTACTTCCTGGGTTTTCATCCCCACAAATGAAAAAACTAATGTATTTGCATCAATAGGTACTGAAAGGGTAAATTTTCCTCCCTCATCAGAAATGATTCCAATCGTTGTCCCTTTGACAACAATGCTTACTCCTGGCAAGGAGGCCCCATTTTTATCTGTTACAGAACCGGAGATCTGTTTTTTTTGCGGTTGCTGCGACTCGTTTTCAAATTTTGGGGTTAGGGTTTGTAATTCGGTTACAGGAGCATTTTTGGTTATAACAATTTGTTTTTCAACTATTTCGAAGCTTGTACCGGTATTCTCAAGTATTTGTGCCAATATTTTATCAACACTGCTTTCATTTACATTTATTGAAACTTTCTTATCAAATTTCAACGCGTCATTTTCATAAATAAAAACAAATTCACTTTGAGACTCTATTGCTTTAAGAACGTCAGAGATCGACACATTTTCCAAATCTAGGGACAGCTTTGTTTTCTGAGAATAGGTTGAAGCACTTAACCCCATCAACCCCAGAAAGAAGGCCAGAATAGTTAGCTTCATAGCAAGTAATAAATTTCTGTAGCGATAATTATTGCCACATAACAATTTAAGTTTATTTTTCATACTTTTGCATTGGTTTAAAATAGTTACACTTTAATCATTTTTAAACTTCCTGCCGGTGTATGTTACAGCATTCACCGGCATTTTTTTTAATTTTTCGTTTTGGCCATAGGCACTGATATTTAATTGGTTAACACTACTTAATTTTTTTTCATAAAAACATAAATTCCGTCTTCTCTCAAGGTAAACTGTGATTTAGTGGTTCTGGCTAGGAAATCGAGGGTTTTCTCAAAATTGTCATCTAAAACCAGTTTCCCCGATATAAGATGGTGAGCCAATTCATTATCTTCAAAAGAGATTACCTTGTTATAATACTTTTCAACTTTTTTAGTGATATTTCCAAAAGGTTTATCTTTAATTTGATAAAAACCATCCTTCCAGCTCACATATTCATTCACATCAACATTCTGAATCTTGAATTCTGGGGTAGTACCGGTAAAAAAACAACCCTCGCCTGGCTTGATTTTACAACGATGATTGTTAATGAAATTATTAGTGTAAACTTCGACACACCCTTCAACCAATACTGTAGACGCAGATGGTTCGTTTTCGTAAGCTGAAATATTGAAATGTGTTCCTAAAACTTTCACATTCATAAAATCTGTCATAACAATGAAAGGTTTTCCGGCATCTTTTGCTACTGCAAAGTAACCCTCGCCTTTCAGAAAAACTTCCCGTTTTGATTCCGGAAATTTGGCAGGAAATACCAATTTACTACCTGAATTGAGCTGTACTACCGTTCCATCGCTCAATGTAACGCTGTATCTTCTGCCATAAGGTACAACTATTTGATTCAATACAGTTTTGTTATATACAGGCTGATTGGCAACTTTTTTAGTCTGATCGTTTTTTTCTTCAATAACTATTTCATTTCCATCGGTGTCGTATCTAATATGTGAATTGTTTAACTTTAACCGATATTCCGTTCCATCCGATTTGATAATCCTGGCAGCATCACTTAGAATGACCTTTTCCTCTGCTAATTTTCGGATTGACGTGTTGAAAGTGTATTGGTAAAAATAGATGGAAAGAGATAACAAAATAGTAACCGACGCGGCAATCCGCCATAAAGTCCCTACCTGCAATACACGAATTGGTTTCTTTGTTACAGATTTCTGAAGAATGTTTTTCCACATCTTTGCAATTTCTTCACGATCCACCTCCAACTGATCTGAATGATAACGTCGTAAGGTTTGTGCTGCAAATCGAATATATGCTTCGTTCTCAGGATCTTTACGACACAAATCTTCAATTAACCGATCTGACTCTTGTGGATTCTTATCCAACATTTGGATAAACTCTTCGTTCAGTAGCAAGGACTCAAATTCCATATTCTTTGATTACATTATTTCTATTAATACTGAAAAAGATTTATTTCATAGACAGGAAAAATTACATTTTTTTTAGATTTTTTAAGAAAATTCAGTGGATGTGAATTAATCAATAAAAATTATTTGACTATATAATTGCAGTACAAATTATTAGCTTAAGTAATCTTTAATTTATTCCGGAAAGTTGCAATTTCAGCTGTTTTAGCGACCGGTAAATCAATGTTCGGGCAGAGGCAATACTTATTCCCATCACAATAGATATCATTTCATAGCTTAAACCATCTGAATACTTTAAGAACATTGCCTCCTTCTGATGGGTAGTCAGTAGGTTTAATGCTGAATTGATCATCTGATCTCTAAGAATTTCTTCCTCAAGACTAATGTGTTGATGTTCCGAATCTATTTCATAATTATGGTTTGAACTGAAAATCAGGTGGTCAATTTTTTTGCTTCGGTTAATAAGTTTAATCTCATCAATTAGTTTATTGCGCAGTAATTTGTAAATCAATCCCTTAATCTTTTCGTCGCGTCTCAGTTTATGACGCGTCTGAATTAACTGGATGAATACCTCCTGAATGGAATCCTTAACAAGCTCTCTGTCACGGTAAATTTTCATACCATATGAAACCAAACCTTTTGCATGATGCAAAAAAAGGATGGAGAGAGCATTAAGATCACCATCAATAAAGTTATACCAGTATTTTAATTCCTCCGAATCACTCACTTAGTTGATTTTTGGTCTATTAGGATATCACAAATATACATAAAATAAAACTGTGAATTTTTGAATTAATATTTAATATTGGCAGATTTATCGGAGATTTTTTCCGGGTATTGAAATTCTGTCTATTATATTATTTTCAACATGTATTGTGTTTTCCCGCCTTGCGTAGTCCCTCAAAATAGCGCACGATGTAAAGTAAAAATACCTTCTGGTAGTGACTAAATATACCAGATTGGCGGTATTTGGAGTTGGTTTGGATAGGCCCACTTTTGCAGTATCAATAAAAGTTTCAAAAATGAAGGCAACTATAAACACTTACGACTCATTCAGAACTCCATCTGTATCTTCAATATTCGGGAGTTGTTGTTGCTCTATCTCTTTAATTACAAGAAAGCGAATGTGTATCATTTAATTCTCCTGCATTTAAACACAAAATTGAATTAAAAAGGCGTTCTAGGTAGAATGGAATTATAATTCATCTTTTAAGGGGCTCAGGTTATTTTGTAGTCTGATATTCAAGGAAATAGTTATATAATTCACAAATTCTGCCAGGTTAAGAACCACATAAAATCTTACAGGAAATGAATGAAAATAACGTTTTAAATGTTGTCATTGCTGATTCGCAGTTCCTGATTGTTAAGGCTCTCCAATCATTAATCGGGGCAGATGAACGATTTCAGGTTGCAGGAATTACTTGCAATCAGAATGAGCTGTATAAGTTACTTGAAAAATTTCCCGATGGATTGTTAATTATCGATTTCGCGAACATTGATTTTGATGGCATTGATGATTTAAAAGTTTTCAGGGAAAAATTCCCACGGATGGCGATTTTGATATTGACGAATTCGATCTCCAAAATTGAATTTTCAGCCTTGAAAAGGTTGGGTATCAGGAGTATTGTTTTCAAAACAGTTGAGAAGGAGGAGCTGTTTTCTGCCATAGATGCGACATTAAAAGGTAGAAAATTCTATTCCGATGAAATTCTTGATTTGTTTCTTGATGTAAGTGAAAACAGAGTAGTTGTAGAAGATTCAAAGCAACTTACGGTTTCCGAAATGGAGATTGTAAAACTAATTGTAAGTGGATTGACAACCAAGGAGATTGCTGCCGGACGTTGTATTAGTCCCCACACAGTGAATACACACCGAAAGAATATCCTTAGAAAGATGGAGGTCTCCAATGCTTCTGAGCTGATAATGCACGCTATAAAAGCTGGATGGATCGACAATATCGAGTATTCTATATAGAATTAACCTCTTTATGGTATATAAAATACCACGAATAAGGGATTTTCGTTTGGAACCATTATAATCAACTTCGCAATACATTAAATTAGTAAAAGATGAGGAGAATTTTATTGAAATTAACAAACCGGTTATTCTGGTCATTTGAAGGGGAAGGGGCAGGTGGACTCATTCGATGCTATAGTTTACCATTTTCATGAAGCACTTTTCATCTACAAAAACAACAAAGAATATTAGAATTACCCTTGTCCGCCAACCGGGGTAATAATCCATATCTTAAAACTTATTAATTATTTTAAAATATCATCTTAAAAATACAACAATTATGTCAGAACAAAATCTAAAATTCGAAACCCTGCAGATTCATGCAGGTCAGGTAGTTGATTCAACAACCAACTCAAGGGCTGTACCTATCTATCAGACTACTTCCTATGTTTTCAACAATGCCGAACATGCCGCAAATCTCTTTGGTTTAAAGGAGTTTGGAAATATTTATACTCGTTTGGGGAACCCTACTACCGATGTTTTCGAGAAGCGCATTGCCGCTCTTGAGGGTGGAGTCGCTGCAGTTGCTACTTCCTCAGGTCAGTCGGCTCAATTCATTGCCCTGACCAATATTTTGCAGGCAGGTGATAATCTGGTTTCAACCTCTTTCCTTTATGGTGGCACCTACAATCAGTTCAAAGTTCAGTTTAAAAGACTGGGTATTCAGGTGAAATTTGTTCCTGGTGATAACCCTGAAGATTTTGAAAAGGCGATTGACGCCAATACAAAAGCCATCTACCTTGAAACGATTGGTAATCCGGAATTTAATGTTCCAGATTTTGACACCATTTCTGCAATAGCTAGGAAAAATAATATTCCCTTGGTCGTTGATAATACTTTCGGAGCTGCCGGAGCGCTTTTTCGTCCAATTGAGCACGGAGCTAATATTGTGGTTGAGTCTGCCACAAAATGGATTGGTGGTCACGGAACAAGTATTGGCGGTGTGATTGTGGATGCAGGCAATTTCAATTGGGCCAACGGAAAATTTCCTCAATTTACGGAACCTTCAGAAGGATATCATGGATTGATCTTTTGGGATGTTTTTGGGGCAAACGGTCCTTTTGGAAACATTGCTTTCGCGATCCGTGCAAGGGTAGAGGGGTTACGCGATTACGGTTCTGCCTTAAGTCCCTTCAATGCATTTCTTTTACTTCAGGGACTCGAAACACTTTCGCTGCGAATTGAACGTCACGTAAGCAATGCTAAAGCGATTGCTGATTGGTTGGTTGCTCATCCACAGGTAAGCAGGGTTAACTATCCGGGATTGCAGACAAGTCCTTATCACGTATTCGCCAAAAAATACCTGAAAAAAGGTTTTGGAGGGGTTCTTTCCTTCCACATCAAAGGTGGTACTGTCGCAGCCGATGAGTTTATCAATAACCTAAAATTGATCAGCCACCTTGCCAATGTAGGTGATGCCAAAACTTTAATCATTCATCCGGCATCGACCACTCACCAACAACTATCAGAGGCGGAACAGACATTATCAGGAGTTGTTCCGGGTTTAATACGTCTTTCTGTTGGCATCGAGCACATTGACGACATTACAAGTGACCTTTCACAGGCTTTCGAGAAGGTAAAACACCTGGCTGTTGCAAAATAAATACCATTGATAACCATTCAATTGCTGCGACTCAATAGTCGTGGCAATTGTTTTTAGATCAACATTCCCAGCGGTGTTGCTTCCTGTTTATAAAGGTGTACCCCCTGATAGCTTTAACTGTTCAGCGAATTGCATTGGTATGAAAAACGCTGTTGGCAATTTCATTTCTACTCTTTTTGAGGCAGTTATTTCCAAAACTCTTATTCCGGAAGCATTTAGGTTAAAACCTGCATTTGAAAATTTATCGGCAGATCCTTGCAATAAGAAACCTCAGGAAAATTAAATTGCCGCTTTTCCTGAAGATACCAGGTTTTCCCTGAATATTTTTCAGTTCAAATTAAATTCGATTTGCGTAATTTAAATGGTGTTTACAGTTATTCCCCATTCACTGCACATCTGAATCCCGTATTGAAAAGAGAGGTTTCCTGAGTATTAAATGAGCGTCCGGTTGTGCTGAAACTATTTTCTCCATTCTGATCGAAAAAGAAAGAACCACCGCGTATTACCATTACCTGAGGATTCTCCTCAAACGGAATCTTACTTCCGGGATAAGGTCGGTAAACATCAGAGCACCAATTCCAGACATTCCCACCCATATCGGTCATACCGCAAGGTGTTTCTCCATAATGGCCAACCGGAGAGGTAAGGATAAAACCGTCGGCACCCTGCTGAGCGGTCAGATCCATACCCTGCCACACATTGGCCAGATATTTGCCATTAACTGTCAATCGATCACCCCAGCTAAATCGGGTTGTACTTTTTCCCCCGCAGCGGGCGGCATACTCCCATTCAGCTTCAGACGGAAGCCGTTTCCCAATCCAATGGGCATACGCATTTGCATCGTTCCAGCTCACATGAGTCGCCGGATGATTTCCCTCAGCCGGAGTTGATTTATCCCCCAACGGAAACTGCCAGTTTGCCCCGGGTTTTAGTGTCCAGGCTGAGGTGCTAAAATCAAATACCCCTGAATCCCCAAACTTTTCAGCATCGGTTTTATAGCCAGTGGCCTCTGTAAAGCGACGAAAATCAGTTACAGTAACTGGATATTTATCGATTTTAAATGACCGGACCATCACCTTATGGAGAGGTTGCTCATTTACATTTCCATTGGCTGATCCCATCATAAAACTGCCCCCCTCAAAACAGACCATCTCACTCCCGCTGACCGTCGGGGTGGTTGCCCCCACTTTTTCAGAGACGTCAATCGATTTTTTAGTCAGGGATTTACCTCCCTGGTTATTTGTACAGGCTATGAATGCGATTGACACAACAATCGTTATCGTTCGGTTTATCATATGATAGTGGATGATGAAATATAGCGGTAAATATAACACTCTTCCATTTATATTTGCTGATATCGCGTTTGATCCCCGCTCTTTCGGAGAAATCACCCCAAACAATTGAAATCTGATGAATTTTTAAGCTTCAGTAAATGAGTTATATGCATTTTTTAACATTCCTATCTGAAATAGTTATATTTTGTTAATGACCTGATTTTTTTATCGATTCGCTTACGAAATGTTTAACTTTGCATTCATGATTATAAGTTAAGTTAATAAATCAGAAAGGTATGAAGACAAAATTAGTAGTCGGGTTGCTGGCATTTATTCTTATTGAATCTTGTGTTAGCACCCGGAAATTTAATGATCAGGTAAGTCAGGTTGCAAAGGAGAAGTCTGCTCACGACGCCACCAAGCAGAATCTGAATAATTGCGCAGGTACGGTGAAGGCTGATGAGCGGAAAATTGCTGAACTGCAGGCTGAACTGGCGGCGGCACTGGAGCAAAACAGTATGTTGAAGCAAAACAATAATCAGGCTTTAAAACAGCTAGAAAATCTCTCTGTCATTACCAGTTCCCAGGCTGAGAGCATTAAAAAATCGATGGAAAATATGGGGGTAAAGGATAATATGATCTATAGCCTTCAATCATCGCTGGCACAACGTGATTCGTTAAACATGGCCCTGATCATGAATCTCAAAGGTGCAATCGGAAATCTTGATGACAAGGATATTAATATTAAAGTGGATAAAGGGGTGGTATACATCGATATTTCCGATAAAATGCTTTTCAAAAGCGGGAGTTATAATATTACCGACAGAGCCAGCGAAATATTGGGAAAGGTTGCCATGGTGCTTAAGAACCAAAAGGATATTGAGTTCATGGTTGAGGGTCATACCGATAATATTCCTTTTAAAAGGGGTGATCTGGTTGATAACTGGGACCTTAGTGTCAAGAGAGCTACAGCTGTGATCCGTGTACTTCAGGATAAATACGGTTTAAATCCAGCCAAGATGACCGCTGCAGGACGAAGTGAGTATCAACCTGTCAATTCAAACGATACAGAAGAGGGGAGAGCAGCAAACAGGAGAACCCGCATCGTTATCCTTCCACAGCTCGATCAGTTCTTTAAATTGCTGGAGCGGCCAAAAAGATAGCACTTTGTAATAGGAAAGATTAGTGTACTAAATTTAGTTTCTAATTTCACATTTAGGACGATAAATCTCCACAAGTGGAGGCATATGGTCTTTATTATGAACTGTTTTTGAACTTTTCTTGCCTCAATTCCCTTTAGTTCCCCTCCCTTGGAGAGGTCAGGGGAGATCAGGAAATCCAAAATAAAGATTACCTGCGACACTCTGCTATTCTAAATAATTAAAAGCCGGTTCAATGAAAGTTGAACCGGCTTTTTTGTGTCTGGTCTGCAATCGAAACAGCGCAAACCGATCTATACTCCAATGAGCTCCTTAACTTTAAACTGGATTCCGTGGGCTCTGGTAATACACATTTGTTTTAAGGTTGAAGTTCCTAAACTATAGATTACTCTGCGGCTTTCGCTCCATGTAATGATATACTCCGGTTTGATCCTTCACCTCAAATCCCAGCCGTTGATATAGTGAAAGTGCCTGATTATAAACCTCCACATGAATACAAAGCACTTTTGAACTGAGATCAGATTTTTCGATCAGCCGCTTCAAAATCCTGCTTCCGATTCCCTGGTTGCGAAATTCGGGGAGTAGTGCGATATCAACAATTCTAATTTGTCGGTCCGATTCCCAAAGATAAAGTCGACCAACAGGTTCGTTTCCCAAACAAATGGTTTCAAATGTGGCATCCTGGTATACCTGCTGATAGTAACTGTGTTGCGATTCGAACTGCTGATTAATAAACCGTTCTTTTTCCTGTTCCGGCCAATCAACCATTTCCATTTCTGCCGCCCGGGTACTTTTATAAACCTCTTTTAAGAAGGGCAGATCCGAATCTTCAATTTTTTTATAAGTAATTTCCATATTTCAGAACTATTTAATCAGTATTACGTGGAAGGTTTTATAATTATTTCCAGCCTTTACAACAATAAGATAGGTTGAAGGAGACAGATTTCCGATATCAAACTGGAGTAGGGATGCAGATGGATACTCCTTATTCATCATTATTTGCCCTGACATACTGATTACCTTTACAGAAAGTGTTTTAGCCGTAATATTGCTTAGTAAATTAATAATTCCTGTGGTCGGATTCGGATAAATACTCATATCCAACACATTATAATTCGGTACATCTGTCGTAACCCCATCGCCAAGATAGGCAATAAAGTTAAGATTTTCATAATTCACACTTTTACCAATAGTTATTGCATATTGATTTATAAGGGTAAAACCTGGGATGTAAGCCGAAACAGTGTATTCCCCGTCCGGAATATTTTTGAACTGGTACGATCCGTCAGATCCGGTCTGAGTACTTAGAAACGGACTTGATGCCCCCTTTATGGTTAGGAATATGTCCGCAAAGGGAAATGGATCACCAGCCATATTTCCCAGTAGGATTACTTTAAGCTGACCAGGTGCCAGGGCGGTTGTACCCCGAAGTATTCCTGAGATAGCTCCTGATCCGGAAGTTACAGGGTTGACTAACATCCCGATATCCGCCTTAATCTCCGAAGTGCTGTTTACCGATATTGTTTTAGCCTTGACCCAGTCTGTTGTTGCATCATAATAGGTTGATACAATTAGCGGAGATTCAGTTGCACTTTTATTAACCGCTTTTATCAGGTATTTTCCAGACGGTATTCCCTCAAAGAAATAGTAATCCCGACCAACAGTGCTCGTTATGGCCAATGTATCCAATTTCTTACTGTTCAAATCTAACAAAATAACTTTCAATAATCTGGGTAAGGTTGAACGACTTGTAATCTGGCCATAAATGAGTGGCCTTTTTTTCTTTATAATGTTAATCCTGAAGCTTGTTTCGACCCATTTACCCAGTGGATCAGTCGCCCTGATTGTAACTACTGCCTGATTATCAGAATCGGGAAGCGGAAATCCGGAGATATGATTCCCCGAAATTTTCTCAAGCCAATTCCCTGAAATAATCCTGGTCTCGATCGACAGGTTATCGCCATCCGGGTCGCTGAAGAGATTGGACGCGGCAGCAAAATCAAATTCAGTAAATTCATCCAATTGAATATCTGCCACCGGATTCTGAACTTCAGGTGCCTGATTTACATGCACAATATTGATTAATATGTGGAACATCTCACTCCCGGCAATTCCATTCGATGCTGCCGTACTATTGTTATCCCTGACTCTGAACGAAATCTTACCACTATTATCTCCTGACAATCCGGTTTTTGGGACAAAGGAAACCTGTGTCAATGAATCAGCCGGAATTGTGACCTTACCGGTTATCGTTTTCCCAAAATATTGAACGGAACCTCCGGTCACGGGTGTCTCAAAAATGACCGATGACAGTTTATCCGTTGGCTCTTCAGGATTCATAAAAGGAAATAATCCTGAACTAAAAATATACGATTGGTTCATATTTGTCTGAATACTGAAATCCGTGGAAGTTGGTGCGTCATTTACAGGCAACACTTTGATCGTGAAAGTGATTGCAGTAGTTGCATCTATCCCTCCGTTCGTCGTTCCGCCATCATCTTTAAGAATAACCGAAACAGTTGCGGTTCCGAAAGCATTTGCAGCTGGAGTGTAGGTGAGATTGCCTGAGGCATTGATTGCAGGTTGGGTGCTGAACAGTGAATTATTATTATTGGTCACCTGGAATGCAAGCGTCTGAGCCGATTCGTTAGCCGGCCCCGCACTGATGGCCGTTGCCCAGGCTGAAACAGTTTGTATTCCGGCATCTTCGAGCACCGACTGATCCACTCCGGCGGTAAAGGAGGGGGCATCGTTTACCGAAATTACTGAGATCGTGAAGGTAATTACGGTAGTTGCATCCACACCCCCGTTTGCTGTTCCTCCATTATCCCTGAGAATAACCGAAACTGTTGCCATTCCGAAGGCATTTGCAGCCGGAGTATAAGTGAGATTGCCGGTTGTTGTATTAATAGCCGGTTGTATTGCAAAAAGGGAATTATTATTGTTCGTCACCTGGAATGTAAGCGTCTGTGACGATTCATTGACCGGTCCTGCAGTGATGGCAGTTGCCCAGGACGCAATAGTTTGCGCTCCGGCATCTTCGGGAACAGTCTGATTTGCTCCGGCATTAAATGACGGTGCATTGTTTATTGATGTCAATGAAATAGTGAAAGTAATAGCCGTACTTGTGTCCACACCTCCGTTTGCTGTTCCTCCATCGTCTTTAAGAATAACCGAAACAGTTGCTGTTCCGAAAGCATTTGCAGCTGGAGTGTAGGTGAGATTGCCTGAAGCATTTATTGCAGGTTGGGTGCTGAACAATGAATTGTTATTGTTGGTCACCTGGAACGCGAGCGTTTGAGCCGATTCGTTAGCCGGTCCTGCACTCATAGCTGTAGCCCACGCTATAACAGTTTGTGCACCTCCGTCTTCAAGCACCGTCTGATTTGCTCCGGCAGTAAAGGATGGCGCATCATTTACTGCATTAACATTGATAGTAAAGGTAATTGCTGATGTTGCATCCACCCCTCCGTTTGCCGTACCACCATTATCCTTGAGAATAACCGAAACAGTTGCCGTTCCATAGTTGTTTGCGGCTGGCGTGTAGGTCAGATTGCCGTTTGCCGGATTAATTGCAGGTTGGGTGCTGAATAGTGAATTGTTGTTGTTTGTCACCTGGAAAGTGAGTATTTGCGCCGATTCGTTAGCCGGACCCGCACTGATGGCTGTAGCCCATGCTGAAACAGTTTGAGCTCCCGCATCTTCACTAACCGTTTGATTTGCTCCGGCAGTAAATGTAGGTACATCGTTTATCGAAGTAACATTGATTGTAAAGGTAATGGCAGTGGTTGCATCCACCCCTCCGTTTGCCGTACCACCATTATCCTTGAGAATAACCGAAACGGTTGCGGTTCCGAAAGCATTTGCAGCCGGGGTGTAGGTGAGATTGCCTGAAGCATTGATTGCCGGTTGTACAGTGAACAATGAATTGTTACTGTTGGTCACCTGGAACGCGAGCGTCTGAGCAGATTCGTTAGCTGGTCCTGCACTGATGGCTGTTGCCCATGCTGAAACAGTTTGAGCTCCCGCATCTTCACGAACCGTCTGAGATCCCCCTGCTGTAAATTTTGGTACGTCGTTTACCGAAGTAACATTGATTGTAAAGGTAATGGCAGTGGTTGCATCCACCCCTCCGTTTGCCGTACCACCATTATCCTTGAGAATAACCGAAACGGTTGCGGTTCCGAAAGCATTTGCAGCCGGTGTATAGGAGAGATTGCCTGAAGCATTGATTGCCGGCTGGGTGCTGAAAAGGGAATTGTTGTTGTTAGTCACCTGAAACGTAAGGGTCTGAGCCGATTCGTTAGCCGGTCCTGCACTAATGGCTGTTGCCCATGCTGAAACAGTTTGATTTCCTGCATCTTCACGAACCGTCTGAGCTCCCCCTACAGTAAATTTTGGTACATCATTTACAGAAGTTACCTTGATTGTAAAGGTGATGGCAGTGGTTGCATCTACACCTCCGTTTGCAGTTCCTCCGTTATCTTTTAGTATAACCGAAACGGTTGCTGTTCCGAAAGCATTTGCAGCCGGAGTATAAGTGAGATTGCCGGTTGCTGCATTAATAGCCGGTTGGGTGCTGAACAGTGAATTGTTGTTATTTGTCACCTGGAAGGAGAGTGTCTGAACCGATTCGCTAGCCGGTCCTGCACTTATGGCTGTGGCCCATGCCGAAACGGTTTGTGATCCTGCATCTTCCAACACTGACTGATCTGTTCCTTTAATAAAGGATGGCGCCTTGTTTACTGCAGTAATCGTGATACTAAAGGTAATCGCAGTTGTAGCATCCACCCCTCCGTTTGCTGTCCCTCCATCATCCTTGAGAATAACCGAAACAGTTGCAGTTCCTGATGTGTTTGCTGCCGGAGTGTAGGTAAGATTACCCGTCACCGGATCAATTACCGGTTGAGAGGAGAACAGTGAGTTGTTATTGTTGGTCACCTGAAAAGTGAGTGTCTGTGCCGCTTCATTGGCTGGCCCTGCACTCATGGCAGTTGCCCAGGCTAAAACGGTTTGGGCTCCTGCATCTTCCAATACGGTCTGATCTGTTCCGGCGGTAAAGGTTGGAACGTCGTTTACAGAATTTACATTGATACTGAAGGTAATTGCTGTAGTTGCATCCACCCCTCCGTTGGCAGTCCCCCCATTGTCCTTAAGAACAACTGAAACTGTAGCAGTTCCTGATGTATTTGCAGCCGGGGTATAAGTGAGATTGCCGGTTGTTGCATCAATTGCCGGTTGTGCACTGAACAGTGAATTGTTGTTGTTGGTCACCTGGAAAGTGAGCGTCTGAGCAGATTCGTTAGCTGGTCCTGCACTGATGGCTGTGGCCCATGCGAGGACGGTTTTTGCTCCCGCATCCTCAGCGACCGTTTGATCTGCTCCGGCAATAAAGGATGGCGCATCGTTTACCGAAGTTACAGTGATGCTGAATGTAATTGCAGTTGTTGCATCTACACCTCCGTTTGCAGTTCCTCCATTGTCCTTGAGAATAACCGAAACGGTTGCGGTTCCGAAACCATTTACTGCGGGCGTGTAGGTAAGATTACCCGTCACCGGATCAATTACCGGTTGAGAGGAGAATAGTGAGTTGTTATTGTTGGTCACCTGGAAAGTGAGCGTTTGTGCCGCTTCATTGACTGGCCCTGCACTCATGGCAGTTGCCCAGGCTAAAACGGTTTGGGCTCCTGCATCTTCCAATACGGTCTGGTCTGCTCCGGCGGTAAAGGTTGGAACGTCGTTTACAGAATTTACATTGATACTGAAGGTAATTGCTGTAGTTGCATCCACTCCTCCGTTGGCAGTCCCCCCATTGTCCTTAAGAACAACTGAAACTGTAGCAGTTCCTGATGTATTTGCAGCAAGTGTATAAGTGAGATTGCCGGTTGTTGCATCAATTGCCGGTTGTGCACTGAACAGTGAATTGTTGTTGTTGGTCACCTGGAAAGTGAGCGTCTGAGCCGCTTCATTGGCCGGCCCAGCATTGATGGCTGTGGCCCATGCGAGGACGGTTTTTGCTCCCGCATCCTCAGCGACCGTCTGATCTGCTCCGGCAATAAATGTTGGCGCATCGTTTACCGAAGTTACAGTGATACTGAATGTAATTGCAGTTGTTGCATCTACACCTCCGTTTGCAGTTCCTCCATTGTCCTTGAGAATAACCGAAACGGTTGCTGTTCCGAAACCATTTGCTGCTGGCGTGTAGGTAAGATTACCCGTCACCGGATCAATTGACGGTTGTACAGAAAATAGTGAGTTGTTGTTGTTGGTCACCTGGAAAGTGAGCGTTTGTGCCGCTTCATTGGCTGGCCCTGCACTCATGGCAGTTGCCCAGGCTAAAACGGTTTGGGCTCCTGCATCTTCCAATACGGTCTGGTCTGCTCCGGCGGTAAAGGTTGGAACGTCGTTTACAGAATTTACATTGATACTGAAGGTAATTGCTGTAGTTGCATCCACCCCTCCGTTGGCAGTCCCCCCATTGTCCTTAAGAACAACTGAAACTGTAGCAGTTCCTGATGTATTTGCAGCAAGTGTATAAGTGAGATTGCCAGTTGTTGCATCAATTGCCGGTTGTACACTGAACTGTCCTCTTCTGAAATAGCTTGACGTAAAAACAAGTTATTATGGAAAAGTTAACACCAAACCTTACCGACAATATGGAAGGTTTCATTCAGGAAAAAGTTGATCTGAGCAAGTATGAAACGAGTTTTCGTCGCTGGTTGGTTATTGAGATTGAATCAGGTCGTATGAGTTGGCAGGAAGCCCGTTCCAGGTTCAATCTGCCTTATCATTTTGAGCTTTTATACAAGAATTGGCAAAAGAAGTACAGTGATGATATTGTTGTAACTTTGCCCCTTATGAGTGCAAAAGATAGGACAAACAATCAAGAACTGGAGAAAAGGATCAAGGAGCTCGAAAAGCAGCTTGAACTAAGTCAGATGAAGGTCGTTGCATTAAATACAGTGATCGATATCGCAGAGAAAGACTATAAGCTTGAAATAAGAAAAAAATCTGGTCTCAAGCAGTGAGCGTACTAACGCAGATGTATCCGAGTAATACAATGACGGAACTTTGCGGACTGTTTGGGAATAGCCGTCAGGCCTGGTACGACAGCCAAAAGAGGCATGCTACCTCTGATATGCAGGAAGTTTTTATCCTTAAGCTGGCTAAAGAACTGCGGAAGGAACATAAACGAATGGGATCAGAGAAACTTCATCACCTGATCTCTCCCAGCTTACATGAACATGGTATTAAGTATGGTAGAGATAAGTTTTATAATTTGTTAGGTGAACATGGACTACTAGTTAGACGGCGCAAATACCGTCCGGCAACGACCAATTCAAATCATTTTTACCGCCGATACCCCAACAAGATAAGGGATTTAAAACTGGATAAAGCGGGTCTGCTTTGGGTAAGCGATATCACATATATCCGTACAAATTTTGGATTTGTATATCTGTCACTTATCACGGATGCCTACTCAAGAAAGATTGTTGGCTGGTGTCTTTGGCCCGATTTGACCAGCACAGGAGCACTTAATGCGCTTAGAATGGCAGTTGAAGCAGAAGAATTTTCATCCGGGTTGATTCATCATTCAGACCGAGGGATTCAGTACTGCTGCACCGACTATGTCGCCTTTTTACAAGGGTCAAAAATTGATATCTCGATGACCGAAAACGGCGATCCATATGAGAATGCTATCGCAGAGAGGGTCAATGGAATATTAAAAGACGAGTACGATTTACATGCCACCTTTACAGATTATCT
This sequence comes from Prolixibacteraceae bacterium, assembly GCA_963675995.2. Classification (GTDB taxonomy): domain Bacteria; phylum Bacteroidota; class Bacteroidia; order Bacteroidales; family Prolixibacteraceae; genus JAAFHB01. Next base: position 1,103,838 of record CAXXIY010000002.1, read on the forward strand.
TCAAGCCAATGAAGCAGTTAAATCCGCTGTAAACAAATACAATAATCAGCGTCCACATGCAAGCTGTGACTACATGGTCCCCTCTGAAGCCCATCAAAGTATCGGAGAGATGAAAAAAAGATGGTATCCTAAAAAATGGCAAAAGTCATCTAACCATGCTATTGAAGATGCAAAGATAACCTGACCGGTCCCGCCTGCAACAAGGACAAGCCCTTCGGGTTTTGTGAAAAATCTCCACCCTTTGGGTTGTATTTTCCACAAAATCCTTGCAGCAGACAGCCTGTCAGATTTTTCAGTGCATATCAAAATCATGGAGTGGAAATCCAGCATTAAGGACAATCGTGTATGAGAAAACAGGAATAAAAAACAGAAATCTGACCAGAATCAGGAATAAGAACCAATACTGAACCAGGAACAGGAACAACAAGAAACCTGTTGAAAAAACAAGGAAGAAACTCCAGAATGAAGAAAAATGAAGGAAATATTTAAACATTAAAGAACAAATCAGGAATTAATTCTATGTTTGTCCACTATTCTACAAATTAGTATCAATCCTGTCAAGCTATTTTAGGGAAGGTCATTCCATAGTTTTGAACTGTAAAACATTAAAGGTCAATCTTATATTTGATGAAGGACATTCATAATTTTGCGAAGGAGATTTAATATTTCGCAGAGGACATTTATAATTTTCCAAAGGAGATTTTATATTTCATGGAGGATATTCGTAATCTCGCGGAGGAGATTTGATATTTCATGGAGGACATTTATAATTTTACAAAGGAGAGTAGATATTTCTTAAAGGACATCTATAATCTCGTGGAGGACATTCGTATTTTTATAAAGGACAAGTTACAATCCAGGAACAGTACCCTGGTCTTCCTTTAAATGTATATTTTATGAGCTCTTTTTTGAAGATAAAACCCCGGAAAACAGGGTCGTCTGACCTGAACTTTCCGGGGTTTACATCTTACTTTTTTTGAGCTATTTCAGCGATGACCTGATTGGCAATTCCGTTCCATTTCGCTGCGACCTCTGCTTCATTTTTGAGATACAAAGTATCATAGCTCGTGTTATAAATTTCGATAATTGCATCCGATTTTGTTCTGTCAAAACTACTAAAGACCAGTTCAATCTTGTCAATCACTTTTGTACTGCTCTCCTTATTGCTGATAACCCTGTTGGTCTCAGTAACCCGGCATTTTTGAAAATCAGCAAGATTTATCGTCTGATTAATATCCCCGTTATCTGACTTTCTTAACGCAAATAGGCAGTTTCTCGTTTTGTCAACACCTATGATCGAATTGTTCCAGGATTCGTGCTCCGTTATTGTGCAATTGTTTTTTTCAGCTAACAACGAAAGTGCAGCTATAAATTTTGCTTCCTTCTTCTTTTTACCGCCGCTGATAACCAGGTAAAGCAGAATGCACACTATTAATATAGTTCCTAGTGTGATTATTGTAGTTATTTCCATCTTGTTTTGAATTTTATAAATGATACGACCAATGCAAGCACAATCATAGCAGATGTGCTTACGATTAATAGGTTCTTTAGGATTTGGAAGGTAAGTAATAGGAAAAGTTATAATGTACTAAATTTAATTTCTAATTTCACATGTAGGACCCCTTTAAATCTCCTGCATTCTGAACAACGCCTACCTTTAATTCCCTCCTTTGGAGAGGTATGGGGAGGTCAGGGGAGATTTCTGGTCCACATAATGAACTACTTCTGACCTTTTCTTACCGCAATTTTCCTCACTTCCCCTCCCCTGGAAGGGTCATGGGAGGTCAGGAAATGTAAAACGAAGCAAAATTAAATACGACAGTAGGATATTCCTATTACTTATAAGATGCATCAACTACCAGAAGTAATGGGAGGGAAATATAATATCGGTATTCTTAAAATTTAATAAGGTATGCCTTGAATAGAAATTGTAAAGTGAATAGCTCCCAAGTACAATAATTGGTGGCGTTAAAACACAGGATGAGTAGTGGTTGACCTGATTTTTAATCGGAGCGCGAAGATTATTCCGATGGAGACCAGTACCTATCTCTGTTTGTTCGCTGCGAATGAATAGATCGGTAAACCCTTTTGAAGCAGTAAACTCGGAATTGTTTTTTTTTGAATAGTCAACGTAATAATTCACGGGACTGCGACTGTAAAAACTTAGGGTTAAGTAATACAGAAGTAACAGGCCAAGCGACATTATTATTTTTAACTGCTTTTTCACGGTGTAAAAATACTACAATCGTTTAAAATGATGTGATCTTATTTCTATAGGGGTTCAATTTTTTGGTTTACCTTTATGGCAGCAAATGATTCAGCAAATACATTACGAAGAAGCTAAGATTCACTAAGTCAGGAATTTTCATGAATTATTAAGGTTAAATCCTATTCCAAAAAATGTTTTATTGAGAATAAAAATTTGCCAATGGATGATTTTCAGATATTTGTAAAACCGGTTGGCCCTTTGTGCAACCTGGCTTGTCAATATTGTTATTATACCGAAAAGGAACAGCTTTATCCTGAAGAAAGAAGTTTCCGTATGCGGGACGACTTGTTGGAAGAATATATTATTCAGCACATCAATGCCTCCTCAGGAGCAGAACTTTTCTTCTCGTGGCATGGTGGAGAACCCACACTGGCCGGACTTGAGTTCTTTGCGCGCGTTGTTGAACTTCAACAAAAACATCTTCCCCCAAACTGGAGCATCATCAACGGATTCCAAACCAACGGAACATTACTCACACCAGATTGGTGCCGGTTTCTGAAAAAGGAGAATTTTGTTGTCGGAATCAGTCTCGACGGACCCGAAGATCTTCATTCAGCTTACCGCTTCCGCAAAGGTGGTCAATCGTGTTTTGATGAGGTGCTGCGTGGTTACCACCTTTTGAGGGAATACGGAATACCCTGTGAAATTCTCTGTGTGGTGAATTCAGTCAATGTTCATTATCCGCTCGAGATCTACCGATTCTTCAAGGATCTGAATGCCGGATTTATCACCTTTCTCCCACTGGTAGAGAAACAGGTGTCATCCGGGAATCCCGTTTCGGAGCGATCAGTCAGTGCAAAAGACTTGGGAAAGTTCCTCTGTACCATTTTTGATGAATGGAAAACATCAGGTATCGGGAGCATTAAAATACAGATCATAGAAGAGGCGTTAAGGACGGCTTTTGGTGTGGATCACTCTCTTTGTATATTCAAAACTACCTGCGGGGGTGTGCCGGTCCTCGAGCATAATGGTGATTTCTATTCATGTGATCATTTTGTCAATAAGCATCATCTGCTGGGAAATATTCGCGAAACACCTTTCTCACAGTTACTTGAAAGTCCGGCGCAGAGGGCATTTGGACAAACCAAACTTACCTCTCTTCCTGACTATTGCCTCAGATGTGAAGTCAGGGAGATGTGCAATGGCGCCTGCCCGAAAGATCGGTTTATCACTACCCCCGACGGTGAATCGGGTCTAAACTATTTATGCGAAGGATACAAGCAGTTTTTCAATCATTGCAAGCCATTTATTGAGCAGGTTGTCCGGGTATGGACGGCTACTCCTGATACTTAAATATAGATTGCTTTTTCTTTAAACCTTATTTTTAATGGCAACTCTGCTGCCGGAATTACGATTTGCTCCTTGCCCTAAACTACCGGCGGCTAGCTTGGAGGTCAGTAATTAATTGATTCTTTAACTTAACCTTATTCACAAAATGATCCTTTCTCCCGGCGAAATTCTGCCAGCTGCCGGTTGCCAATTGACAACTGCAATAAGAGCAGTGTTTATATGATCCACACCAAACTTCACAGTGTCAATTATTTCAACTTCTGCTTAAAAAACGCGATCGTTCTTCCCCACGCCAGATCGGCGGCTGCTTTGTTATACCGTTCAGGGTTTGAATCATTGTTGAAGGCATGTTGCGCTCCATCGTACATGAAAAGCTGATATTCGATTTTTGCCTTTTTTAAAGCTGCCTCAAACTCAGGAATCCCTTTGTTTATCCGTTCATCGTTACCGGCATAATGGAGAAGGAGCGGCGCCTTTATTTTGGGCACATCTTCGGATTTGGGCTGACTACCATAATAGGGGACGGCTGCATCCAGATCGGGAGCGTTCACTGCAACATGATTGGTCATGGCGCCACCCCAACAGAATCCGGTACATCCCACCTTCCCGGTTGTGAGGGGATTGGTTTTCAGATATTTTACAGCAGAGGTGAAATCCTGTTTTGTCGCTTCATAATCGAGTTTCTGAAACATCGGGATAGCTTCCTCCTGTTTTTCAGGAGTTCCGCCGAGCGGAGATAATGCATCGGGAGCCAGAGCAACAAATCCTTCGAGCGCTATGCGGCGGGCAACATCCTTGATGTGCGGCTGCAGTCCCCGGTTTTCGTGAATCACAATCACGGCCGGATGTCTTTTTTTGCCGGATGGACGGGCCATATAAGCGATCATAGGTCCACTTACCCCCGCATAACGGATGGTTTCGGTGATCAGCCTTGGGTCATCCGATTTTGTGATTTCAGCAAACAGACTGTCAGAAAGAGTGGTTAAAAGAACTGATCCACCGGCAATAGCAGCCGTTTTCCTGAAGAACTCACGACGCTTTGTGACATTGCCAGTTTCATTGTTTGATTTTTTTGGTTCCATCTTTTTATGAATTAGTTTTAAATTGAGTTCAGCTATTCCTGACCATAAGGATAGAAAAATCAACTAAAATTAATATAAATTTCCAACCAGAGGATATAAGTAATAAGAAAGATATAATGTACTAATTTGAATTTCTTTTTTTGCATTTAAGACCCCTTAAAATCTCCTGCATTCTGAACAACACCTGCTTTTATTCCCCTCCTTTGGAGAGGTATGGGGAGGTCAGGAAAGCCAAAGCGAGAAATAAGTAATTTAGACAAGATATGATTCAAACGTCTTATGGTATTGGCTATAATATAAAAACGTCTCCAAAGCAAAAATTATTCAACCGCCGTATTGCATGAATTGCTTAATCTTTAATTGGATGGTATTCTACAGTATCAGTGGATCATTCGTTTTCATTAATTAATGATTAATTTAGCACGAAAAAGTAAAATGAAGGCAGCAGTATTGACAGCGTATCATAAGGTGGAGTGGTTGGATGTTGAGAAACCAGAATGCAAAAGCGGTGAAGTGTTGATTCAGGTGACTTATGGTTGTATTTGCGGGAGTGATCAACATATTCATAAGGGTGAGTTTCATCCCCGTACCACAACCCCGATGATCATGGGACATGAGTTTGGCGGTGTGGTTGTTGAAGTGGGCGAGGGGGTTGAAGGCTGGGCTGTCGGCGACAAGGTAGCTCCCGATCCGATCATCTGGTGCGGAAAATGTCCTGCCTGTTTAAAAGGTCATTTCCCTGCTTGTTCCACGCTCAAGCTGATAGGAATTGACTCCAATGGAGGTTTTGCCCAATATGTATCTCTTCCGGCATCAATGTTGTATAAAGTGCCTGCCCATATACCCGATGAACATGTGGCATTAGTTGAGGTGTTGAGCATTGGTTGTCATGCAAAGAACCGCGCTAATGTTCGTAAAGGAGATTCGGTTGTTATTTGGGGTTCTGGAAAAGTTGGACTTTGTATCCTCCAGGCGGTTCGCACAGTGACCGACAACAACGTTTTTATGGTTGATATTCTGGAACCACGTCTGGCTATCGGACCAAAATATTATGCGAACGTTATTGCCATTGATGCGACCAAAGAAAACCCTGTTGAACGCATCATGGCCGAAACGGGTGGAAAAGGCGTGGATATTGCTTTTGAAGCCGTAGGACATGCCCATGAAGCCGAAGGGCTCGTAAACCCGGTTAGGGGCTCTATTCAGAGTATATGTGGCGGAGGAACGGTTTGTGTGCTTGGTCTGGGTAACGAACCTGCACCGATCGTATTCAAGGAGTTGATCTGGAAGGAGGCTAAAATTGTAACATCGCGGGTGAGTCATGGAGAATTTGCCGAAGTTATTGAACATCTGAAACATGGACGACTCAAACCTGAAGCTTTGATTTCACGGGTGCTGCATGGATCACAAACCCAGCGGGGTTTCGAAATTCTGGATGAAAACCCGGCTGAAAATATCAAGATATTGCTCGACTTCAGGGCATGATACTTTTCAATATTTTCCATTCTTCGATTGGGATTTACACTCCGGTTTTCTTCCACTTATTATCAGATCATTGAACTAGCTATGATATTTTGTGGATTTACCACTCTGTTCCGGATGATATTTTGGAATTGCTTACCATTATCACCTGCATCGAGGTAATTTAAAGTCAAATTAATTTTCATGGACAAATGAATTTATACTGCAGACTGGTTCGAATTTAAACTATTCACGAAACTACCACAAACAGTCATTTGTATTCCCAAAATACCTGGACAAAAAAGAACCGGACAATATTGCTTACATTTACTCCGCCTTAGGAAAAAAGCGGACCAGGAAGATGAAGGACAACACTTATCAGTATTATGCCGGAAATATGGTTTACAAAAACGACAAATCGCTCAACTATATGCTGTTGGACGAAGGTTTGAAACCCAAGATTTCCTCCGTCTATTCTTATGAGTACCATCTTAAAAATCATTTAGGCATTATGCGTGTGACCTTCCAGCCAAACGGGAACAGTACAACAACCACACAGTTAGCCGAATACTATCCGTTTGGCAGTAGTTATCTGCCTGTTTCTCCTGCCGGAACTAACAAGTACCTTCACAACGGAAAAGAGAAACAGGACGACGTTTTAAATGGGGTAAATCTTGATTGGTACGATTATGGCGCCCGGTTCTACGACCCAAGTCTGGTGAGGTGGCATAGTTTAGATCCGCTGGCAGAGAAGTATAGGAGGTGGAGCCCATATAATTATTGCATGGATAATCCGATTAGATTTATTGATCCTGATGGAAGAGAAATAAAAATTAATAGAGAGATAATTAATGGACGCACTACAATTATAATAGATTTCACTGGTAAAATTATAGACAAATCAAGTGCAGGTTATTCGACAGACAAATTGCAAGGATATGCAACCCGCATAGAAAGCTCAATATCTAATTCATTCACAGGGAAAGGGAAAAAAATTGATTTTAAAGCTACTGTCTCTATAACTGTTGCAACGGATAAAAATCCTTTATCTAGTAGCGATCATGCATTTATTATTTATGACAGAGGTAAAATGCCTGGTGTAGAAGGGAATAATAGTATTTTGGGTGGTACAATTAAGGGAACAAAAGAAATTATGATTTCTTCAGATGTTTTGGACAATAAACCTGTGACGGAAGGTTCATTCGCAAATACAGGAAAAACAGAAAACGGTGCAGGTACTTTAGAAAGAACAGCTGCTCATGAACTCGGACACGATGCTATGTTGGATCATCCTGACCCACCAGGTAGTTCACCTCAGAACTTAATGAATCAAACCCAAGATAGTGATGCAGGAACAAAAATAAATGAAGGTCAGGTTCTTCAAATGGGAAAAGCATGTATAGATGATAAATTAAACAAATAACCGATTTCGTAATGAAATTTCTTTTAATAGCATTATTTCTAATGAAGTCTATTATAAGTTTCTCTCAGGAGGAACCATCTTTAATTTTTCAAATAGACTTTCAAGATTTCTTTAATAAAGATATAATTTCATTATCTATCAATGATAAAAGAATTGTAGAAAATGAATGTATCACTAGTGAACCATCTATGGGATTAACAAAATTACGCATCAAATGCAATAAATCCAATGATCAAGTTTTGATTCAAGTTTTAGGGAAAGATTATGTTCAACACTTGAAACTCAACAGAAAAATTAATTTTAAATTAGAATTGAACGGCAGCAAATTTACCTATAAAATTGATTTACTAAAAGGGAAATATATTGGTTTTAGTAAAAGAGGAAGCAATCAACTCTATTTAAGACATTTTCAACAACCATTTATGTATGATTGATTGCAGAGAATATCAAAAGTAAGGTATACCTCTCGTTTGAGCATTAGCGGAAACGAGAGGCTGTTGGTTTTGTGTTTGCAATGCCATTACTAATAAACAACGAACCCGGCCAATGTGCCGGGTTTTGTTTTATTATGGGATGAGTTTGATAAGATCAAGGATCTCGCTATCGGAAAGATTTTCGAGTTCCGATTTATCGTAAATGGAGAGCAGGTAAGCCATGTCGTCCTTAAAAACAACATGAACAATCACCCTTGCGCCGCCCGATTTGCCTTTGCCCTTGCTGGCAATGGCCAGGCGTACCTTTTGGCAGTCGTGTCCAATGGGCGTTCCCTTGGTCGGGTCTTCCTTTAGCTCACTGATAAGGGTTTGAAGTTCCTTTTTAAGGGAAGGGAATTTTTTGGCCAGGCGTTTGGCCTGCCGGTCAAAAACTGATATGGTCTTAACGCTAAAGCTCATTGAGTAAGTCTTCTGCGTTACGTGCCTGGATTTTACCTTCCTTCACCAGCTTCATCTCTTCAACTGCTTCTGCCAGTTCTGTCAGGAACAGTTTTTTGTTGCGCAGGCGTTCCAACTCTTCAAGGTCTTTTTGTATTTGATTCCAGTCCTCCATTGGAAGCTGCACCGCACTTTTTTGCCCTCGTGTATCTGTGATGTATTGTATGTTCATAATTGTTTTTTTATTCGGTAATTCTGTCAATAGTTTATTTGTTATCTCAACAATGGTATTTTAGATCTAATATCCAACGTGATAAATAAAAATTACTGAATCTACTGTATTGAATGCAAATGTAGTAACTTAGTTCAAAATTACCCAAAGTACTGAATTAAAGATCGGATAATATTTTTGTTTTGATTGTTTAGTGGCCATAAAGATTAGCACTAACATCAGCTTTGGAATTATTTATTAACGATTTCAGATCCTAGCTGATTGTCCTACATTTACTCCGCCTTAGGAGAAAAGCGGACCAAGAAGATGAAATAGCCCTAATTTTCAATGAATAGTTGACAATCCTTAATTTTTCATGGCTATTAGCTTCGCTGATCTACGATTCCATGTGGCCATTGAGAGATCAAAATAACCGACACATGGTGGAGAACACTTATCCGTATTAAATTAAATAGCAGATTTGATATTGAAAACTTCAGATGGTGTGTCGTCGATAAGGATTTCGTAATTCTGAATCCGTTTTAGGAATTTAAATAAAATCGATTAAGGTTAAAGCTAAACAATCAACTTTTAGTATGATTCTTTCATCAGATTTGCCAGGAATCATAAAAAAAGGTTATGAAATAAATTCATAACCTTTTGATTTTCAATTGTCGGGGTGACAAGATTTGAACTTGCGACCCCTCGCCCCCCAGACGAGTACGCTACCAGGCTGCGCTACACCCCGAATTGACAGCACTATTTCAATGCGGTTGCAAAAGTAATATTTTTTCATTAATTAACGAATAAAGAAAAGCTATCTTTGCATTCATCCATTTTCTATAAAGTTGTTGATATGCGTTTAAAATTATTGGCATGTAAGGTTTTGCAGCGGGAAATAAGCTTGTTGGTGGCTCATTGTGAGCATTTTGTGGATGTGACCTACATCAGGCAGGATCTGCACAACACCCCTCATTTGCTCAATATTGCCTTACAAGAGGAAATCGATAAGTTGGATAATGGAGGTGATCGGTACAGCTGTCCTGAGCCTTTTGATGCCATTTTATTAGGATATGGTTTGTGCAGTAATGCAATAGCGGGTCTGAAATCCTCAACTCATCAATTGATAATTCCCAAAGCACACGACTGCATCACCTTTTTATTGGGTTCACGTGAAGCTTACAATCACCATTTTCTCGAAAATCCCGGAACCTATTGGTACAGTACCGGTTGGGTCGAAAATACCAAATCACCCAGTAAAAAAAGACTCGAAGAGATCAGGGCAGAATACCTCGAAATTTATGGCGAAGAAAATGCGCAGTACCTGATGGAGATGGAACATAACTGGGTAAAGGATTACCATACTGCAGGATTCATCAACTGGAGTGAAATTAAATCAGATCAAGCCAGCGCATTTACCAAAGATTGCGCCCAGTCGTTGCAATGGGACTATAAACAATTTGAAGGGAGGTCGGGGTACCTCGAGGATTTTCTAAATGCCAGGTGGGACCCGAATTATTTTCTGATTCTTCAGCTTGACGAAACAGCTGAACAATCGTACGACGAGGAGGTTCTCAAGTTAAAATCATAATTTGGGTTGGTAACTAGGGTTTGTTCGCCATAGCCTTTCCGGAAAATAGATCGTTTGTCACATTCTTTTTTAATATCCAGATATATTTCCCGTTATGTTTCAGACGAACCCTGACTGCCGGGATCGTTTTATTGTTGCGTACCTTGATGCTTAGGGTTGAATTATCGCTACCCGACTGATTCAATTGAATGTCGATACGTACGATTCCCGAAGGGGTCAGAACCGGCCAATTCTGTGCAGTGTAGCCTGTCCACGATATCGGGCATCGCGGAAGGATCATTGTAGTATCTGCCTGTCGATCGTCAATGCCAACCATGAGACGAGCACACTTCATTGACTCTGAAACATTGACCAGGTTGAGTGCTCCGCATCCACGTGTCCCATCATTTGGCAACGGAGGGATACTCCACGATTCAAAAAAATGATATGGAGAATACCTTTGACCCCTGTTGTAGGTATAATAGGCCAGTGAGCGTGCTGCCTTATCAGCAAGGGTGTCCATATCAAAAATCAACATGGTTTGAAGCGCATATCCCAGATCATAAGCCGGGCTACACTGATTCAGCGCACCAAGGATAAACAATCCATAAGAATTCCACCCCTTTGCCCGTATGGGATATTTTAAAAGTTTCTTAAAGGTGTTAAGACCAATGTCGATTCCTTTCCAGTGAAATTGGTCAGGTTCCAACCCCATTGCATCAGAGAAATGACTAAGACATCCATTGATTCCGGCAAAATTTTCAGATCCGACAATATTATTGAGATTAACCGGAGCCAATGACACCGGATCGAGTGTCCAATACCATGAACGATCTGCAGGATTGGAAAAGTAGGTGACAATTGTGTCGCGAAGCCTGTGGGCATATTCTCGATAGCTTCGTGCAGTTGCGGTATCGCCATGAATATACTCCATACTTGCCGCAGCTTCGATGGCCATCCAGGATTGATTGTTTTGTACAACATTGCAAACAGGTTTATAGGGGCCGCAACATCCCTGGCCGAATTCTCCAGTCCCTGTGATGAGTTTGTGCTTCTCAATCTGGTCACAGAGACCGCGTACCGGCGAAGCGGTCTGATGCAGAAAATCGTAAATCTTCTGCCTGAATGGACTATCTGGAATTCGATGCCAAAGCGCTGCCAAAGACATTATGATGGTGGCAGTTCCATCTGTTTCACTACCTGATGCTTTCGTCTGATTTCGGAAGTATTCCGGAAAAGCATAAAAACCATCTCCGTTTTTATCAACGAGGTTCATTAACGCATCTGCTGATGCACTTGCATGTTCGTAACTCCCTCCCAATAACTGTTCCCGCATAAATGTCCCACCGTCGCGTGTCCACCATGTTCCACTCCATCCCTGGCCAGGCGGAGAAGCATGGACAAATCCTACCGGAAGAGGGCCGTTTGGTTTGCTGATATAGCTATAGGCAAGAATACCATTGTATGATTCTGATAACTCTCGCGTAAATAGTCCGGCAAGTGAATCTCCTGTGAATGATATGGTTGCCTGTGAATCTGAGGCCAGACTAAAGGTCGAAACCTGTGCCTTCAGACTCAATGAAAATAAAAGCGGAATCATTAAAAGTTGTTTCACCCCTATAAAAATTTGTTTAATTTTCATTTCGTAAATTTACCAAAATATTTTGTGAAAAATTCGGACCGATCTATTCACATCTGCGCCGAAAAGTTCATAATAATTCCTGTTATCGTTAAACAAAAGCTATATTCCTGTGTTTGTTTTAGGTGATGACTTACTTTCGTATAATAAGAATTGGAAATTAATTTACAATAGCAATTATTGCCGATGTGAATAATTTGTTTTAACTTTGGAAAAACAAAAGATAATATACAAATGGAATTATTTAAGCCTATGGTTATTGCTGACAATCAGCCTGCAAAGAATAAGATTGAAGGGGAAACGGAACATGTAAAATGTTTGATCATTGGTTCGGGACCTGCCGGATTCACCGCCGCTATATATGCAGCACGTGCCAATCTTTCTCCCGTAATGTATGAGGGATTGCAACCTGGTGGACAATTGACCACCACGACTGAAGTGGAGAATTTTCCCGGATACCCTCAAGGTATAACCGGTCCCGAAATGATGGAGGATCTCAAAAAGCAAGCCATGAGATTCGGCACAGATGTGCGCTGGGGATTAGCCACAGAAGCCGATTTCAGCGGAGGAGTTCATAAGATTACCATCGACAGTAACAAGGTGATCGAAGCCGATTCAGTAATTATTGCCACAGGGGCTACTGCCCAGTATCTGGGAATTGCCGATGAGACCAAATATGCCGGCTCGGGCGTTTCAGCCTGTGCAACCTGTGATGGATTTTTCTACCGCGGAAAGGATGTCGCAGTTGTTGGAGGGGGCGATACAGCCTGTGAAGAGGCGATCTACCTGGCCGGATTATGCCGGAAAGTTTACCTGATTGTCCGTCGTGACGTTTTAAGAGCCTCGAAAGTGATGCAGGACAGGACCATGAAAACACCTAATATTGAGATATTGTGGAAACACCAGACCAAGGGTTTGTTTGGCGACGGCGTTGTTGAAGGGGTTACGCTTGTCAAACATAAAGGAGAAGCTGATGAGTCAGAGGTGAAAATCAGTGTCGATGGTTTCTTCCTCGCTATTGGTCATGTACCCAATTCGGGAATTTTCAAACCATTTATCGACACCGATGAGGTGGGATATATCAAGACGATCGGCGATTCTTCAAAAACAAATGTAGAGGGTGTCTTTGCCTGTGGTGATGTGATGGATCCTAATTATAAACAGGCTGTTACTGCTGCCGGATCAGGTTGTAAGGCAGCTATGGATGCTGAAAGATACCTGTCTGAAAAACATTAAATCATTGGATCAGGTTGTAGAGACGTTGCATGCAGCGTCTCTACAACATGATTATTAAAGAATAAGGGTGTATTTATAGGAATTCGCTGTCCAGGTATCATCTCCGCCACCGTTTTCACCTAACCGCGTAAGGTAGATTTCCAGATTTTTATTCTCCCTGTCTTCCAAAAGTGAAAAATTTGAAAGCTGCAGGAACTCTGAATCATGGTTTGGATCACGGTCATCAATTATAGTAACACTCTCCTTCAGGAAGGATGGTCCTTTCTCATCAATCTCAACAATCTGCAGCGGATACCGGGGCAGATTTCCCTTTGGTGGCTCGTTGTTGATGTTCCCGACCCAGTAAAGCTTCCCTGTTTTTGAACTGCGTATGGTTTTGGAGATTGTTGCCGAAGAATAAAATTGTTCTCCATCATCATACTTCATATCTGTAACCTCATCCCAGGTAAATCCTCCATCTCCTGAAACAGAGAACCATTTCCTGCCCGGTGATTTTGTAATATCCAGCTTTGCATTTGAACCACGCATAATGAGGAGCAATTTACCATTTGTTAATTCGCTGATGTCAAGTTCTGTCAATCCACGTGTTGACACATGTCGGGGTATAAATACTGGTTTTGATCTCTTCCAGTCGTAATCCATTTTTTGGGGATTCCACTTTCCAATAAAGCAAATGGCCCCGGCCACGCACCCCTCCCTGTAGTTATTGGGAAAGATCGAAGGGTTCTTCTCATCCTCCTCATCACGGTAGGGGACAGGTATAGTCGCGCTAATGAGCAGTGAACCATTTTTTAAGACAATTGAATTGCCGATGTACATCTCATTTGTCTTTAGAAATTCCTGTTTTCCCCAATCCGAGGGATCGAAATCGGGTCCCTCTTCGTATTTAAGTTGGTGGTTTACTCCCCATGTTTTACCATCGTCACCCGAGAGTTGATAATAACCATGGTCCCAAAACAGCCGGTTTCCTTTCCATATTTCCTTTAAAGCTACCTGAGGAGTTCCCTTGAATATACGGTGAAAAACCGGCTTAATAAGTTGTCCAGAAACAGGATCATAGGTGACAGATCCGTTTTGGAAGGCTCCTCCGCTTTGTGTAAATTCCCCGTTGGATTGTGCCTGTTTTGGTTCTTCCACCCAATCAGACCAGGTGCGTCCGTTATCATCGGAGGTGCGCTTCATCACCGCTTCGTTCCAGTCACTTGATTGCATATAGGACCGGAATTCTTCACGACGAAATCCACGATTGGTATAGTTCATGGTGGTTATCGGAGCCTTTCGTGGCTGCGTATACGGCACATAAATCTCTTTTTTTACATGGCAAACCGGCTTTCTCCCTTTTTTGTGGTGTCGATCGGCGCTTCCATTTATCCCAAAAATATTTTCAGGGAATATCGAAGTACCAATAATTGATGCTAATCCGGCATAAGAACTCTTTTTTAAAAATGTGCGTCTGGCGATCGATGACATAAATTTAATTTTTAACGATAAGGTGCGTTGCAATGTCTTTTGAGAGCTGTTTACAATAGAAACAAAAATACAGAATAGTAATTAGTTTTTGTATGTCCCGGTGGCCTGCAAATATTTGGCTTTTTTAATCTTATAATTACATCTTGCTTCGGTTAAACTGTCGAGCGCGCCCTGATAAGAAGATTGTGCGTCAAGCAGATCGGACATGGTGAATACGCCTGCCTTGTAATTGTCGGAAGTTACTTTGAGATTTTCCCTCGCCTGTTCCACCGATTTGAGCGCAATCTTTATTTGGAAATGGCATTCGTTGAGCTCATTGTTCGCCTGCTCTATCTGAAGGGAAAGTAATTCAGAAGTTTCTGCCAACTTATTACGGGCGCTCTCTATCCTTGCCTGACTTTGTTTTAATTTATGCCGCTCTCCCCACCAGTCGGTAATGGGGATGCTTACCGTAGCAAAGGCTAATCCGTTTGTATTGTTACTTTTCATAGCATCAAAATAAAATCCCGTCACTCCAACAGCCAGTTGGGGAAGGTTTTCTCCGATCGTCATCTTTTTTTGAAGCTCCTCTGCATCAATAGCTTTGTTGAGCATTTTATATTCTGAACGGTTGGTTACGCCATTTTGTGAAGGGGAAGATAATCCTGGAAGTAAATCCGGCTCGGGTTGTGAATCAGTCAGCATGAGATTAGTGTCGAATGCCATACCGATATGTTGGCATAAGGCATGCAGTGACAGATTGATCCCGTTGTTCAATTTTAACAGATTTACTTCGAGTTCATTGCGCTTTAATTGAACTTTCAGCAAATCGGTACGTTGAACCAATCCCGCTTTTAAAGCTACATTTACATCGCGTTGGAGGGTATCGAGTAACCTCACATAGCTATCAAGCGTTTTAACCTTTTCGCGCAGGGTGATCACGGTCCAGTAGAGTTCTTCGGTCTTAACCATCACCTCTGTTGTTGTGAGGGTCTGCTTTTCGAGATTTATTTCGTATCCAACTTTGGCCAGTTTGTTCCCATTTACAATTTGACCACCTGCAAATACGGGCTGTGTTACCATGACGCTGGCCATATTCAAGTAGTCGAGCACATTAATTGGGATGGAAGGAATATAGGCAAACTGGTTTGCTGTAGCCAGGTTTGCCAGATTGCCATCATATACAGGCAGATTCATGGAAGGAATCGTCCCTTTTATTAAATAGTCGGACGACTTCATCGCAATTGCAGTGGCGCTGGCTTTAGGGAAGTAATGGGTAAATGCTGCTTTCTTTTGCTCGGCTGACTGTATCACATCGTAGCTTGCTTCCTTAATTTTATGATTATTCCGTAGTGCAAGGTTTTTGCATGAATCAAGGCTCAATGTCTGGGCTTCCGTATTGACAGCGAATAACGAAAGGATAATTATCATTACTGTCAAAATACTTTTATTTACATGTTTGCGGGGAGTTTCAGGCGGAACAGACCATAGGTTATTCTTCGTTTTTGACCTGTCGGTGTACGCCAGAGAATAGAGTATAGGAAGGATATAAAGTGTTAATAGCATTGATATTAACAATCCGAAACAAATCACGGTACCAACCGGACCCCAAAGTGAAGAGCGGCTCATAATCATTGGAATAACTCCAGCTGATGCTGCAGCAGAAGTAAGAAAAATAGGTCTCATCCTACGTTTACCTGCTGCAATGGCTGCTTCGCGTGTTGGCATGTTGTTCTTTCCCTTCAGCTCCCGGGCATAATCAATTAATATGATGCCATTACGCACCACCATACCGCATAGGCTTATGATACCGATGAAGGCGGTGGTGCTAAAGGGATACCCCATTAGTTTTAAACCAATTGCCGTTCCCGGAAGTGCCAGAAGCATAGTCGACATAATGATGAGTGAAAGCTTGACTGTCTTAAATTGGAATAAAATGATAAAGAATATTAAAACAATACTCAGGCCCAGTGCAAAAGCCATTGGTACAAAGGTCTCCAGCTGACCTTCGTAATCGCCACCATAGTTTATTCTCGTTCCTTCGGGAAGTCTCAACTTTTCTATTTGCAAACGCATTTCATCGAATATAGCAGAAGCCATTTCCTTTGAATCGTTATCAATTCTGATGGTAAGGGTTCGTGTTCCGTTGCGGTGAACAATGGTTCCTTCTGTCCATTCAGGAGTGAAACTGGCGAATGAGCGTAATGGTAAAGCTACATAGCTGGATGAAGAGTTGATGTACTGATTGGCAAGGGTGTTGATGTTTTTGATCCCTTTAGTATCCTGCGAGAGACGCACCTGAACAGGATAATCGTTTTCCCAGATGGTGGTTAGCGGCAGGCCATCCAGGCCGATCATGAGTGAAGTGGAAACAAGCCCTTTGGAATATCCCTGGCGGTTGGCTTTGTCACGGTCGATGTTCACTTTAATGCTTTGGCGCTGTTGGTCCCAATCGTCGCGCGACCAGGCAATGTATTTTGTCCTCTTAATAATCTCATATATATCACCCTCCACCTTACGGATATCCTTAATTGAATCGGATGAAATACGAATCTCAACAGGAGCTACGGAAGGTTGCATAGCCAGGATTTTCCATTTGACGTGTGCATTGGCAAAACTATCGGAATAATTCGGACTGTATTTGTTTACAATTTGGCGGGTAGCCTCATTCGATTCTGTATTTACAAGTAATTGCCCGTAATTGGAAGATGGCATATTTGGGGCATATACTGTATGAAATCGTGGCGAACTGGTTCCAATAAAGCTGGTCACATTGGTTACTAATTTTTCTTTCATCAGAACATTCTCCAGACTATCAACCACCTTAGCCGTACTTTCGAGCGATGAACCCGTAGGCAAATAGACCTCAATGGCAAACTGGTTGCGTTCCATCTCAGGAAACAACTGTTGATCAAGTCCTTTGAAAATGATAACAGCTGCCAAAATGGTGACAAGCCCAATCAGAAGAACGGTTTTAGGAAATTTAAACGCCTTTTCCAGTGACAAATCGAACCAACCCTGAAGTTTATCCAGGAATGAATTACCTGATTTATCGGAATTTGGGTTGATTAACCCTTTTTTTATGAAAACAAAATTTAAGTAAGGTACTAAAAGGACAGCAACAAGAACTGATACCACCAAAGCGATAGTTACCACGATAGGAAGTGATTCCATAAATTCACCAGCAGTGCCGGGAACCATAAACCCAAGTGGGATATAGGCAGCCATAATTGCCAAAGTAGCCGTCAGTATTGGTGTAAGCAATTCTTTGGCACTTTTGATCGCTGCATGCCATGGTGAAATTCCATGATCAATCTTTTCGACATGGTTATCAATTACGACAATAGAATTGTCCACGATCATCCCCAATACCAAAATCAGGGCAGCCAACGATACCGTATGGAGTTCGACACCAAAAAAGTAAAGTGCACACAACGTGATGAGTACAGCAATGGGTACCGTAATTGCGGCAACCGAAGCCACCCGCAAGGGAAGTAATATCATGGTCACCAATATTACAGCAATAATGGCGATGAGGAATTCCTTCATAAAATCGGAAACCGACTCTTCAACATATTTAGGTAATTCCGATATTTTAGAAATAGTGATCTCATGGGAAGAATACTTCTGGAAATTTGCTATCGCTTTATCAACCTCCTCGCCAAATTCTACAATGTTATTGCCTGTCTGCATTTCGAGCGAAAGAAGTATGGTTTTCCTGCCATTTTGTTTGATATAACTTTCCGGTTCTTCGTAACGCCGCTCAATGGATGCTATGTTTTTTAACCGTACTACATTTCCACGTGGATCAGAGTAAACAATCTGATCGGCTAAATCTTTTTCCGATTCAAAGTTGGCTGGTAAATGGACTGGCAGATTAGTTTTACTATCTTTCAATTCGCTTGCAAAATTGACCATCCCATTCATCTGATAGGAACTTAACAATGAAATTGATTTGATATTGTATTCATTCAGCAATTCGGGCTTCACGTTTACAAATATCTTCTCCTTCTGTAATCCGTAATGTTTTATCTTTGAGGTGGCAGGGATCTTCCGGCATTCGGCTTCGAGCTTTTTTAACTCCTGTTCCATCTCCTTATAACTTTTGGTGTCGGAAGATAGGGTAATCAATAGTGCAGAGGTGTCGCCGAAGTCGGAATTGGCAATCAATGCCAATACTCCAAGGGGAAGGGTAGATTTGAGTTCATTCAATCCATGTTTTAGTTTAGACCAAAACTGGTCAGCATTTTTAACATTGTCGTTTAATTCGACAAAAATGTACATCATCCCCTCTTTCGATTGCGAATAGGTTTTCGACTTTTTAACTTCCTTATATCCGAAAATGTAGTTTTCGACCACCTTGGTGAGTTGTGCTTCTACTTCAGCAGAAGTTGCACCCGGATATACACCGACAATAACTCCTTGTCGGATTGTAAATTGCGGAAATTCATTTCGTGGCATCTTTTTTAATGCTACAACTCCGATGAGCATAAGCACTACAGAAAGAATGATAATGATATTATGATTCCGCATTGCGACCTCAATAAATCCAGTCTTTTTGTGTCTCATCTTATAAACTAATTAAGCTATTATCCGACAATTTTTCTTTTCCTTCAGTCACAATTATTTGTCCTTGAGTTAATCCGGTCAATACTTCCAGTTTGTCGCTGTTGTAGTAACCTGTTTTTATAATTTGTTTTTTTACTGTTTTTCGGTTTGAATCAACTACGAAGACATAGTTGTTGCCTTCGGGATCTTTAGATACGCTTTGGTAGGGGACCAAAACCATCGCCTTTTCTGTTTTCAGGTTGAGGATTACGTCGCATACCATGCCTGGTTTAAGTTCGAGATTTTGATTTCTGATGGTTATTTTAGCCTCGTATGTACGCGAAAAAGCATCTGCAACAGGACTTAAATTGGTTATTTCACCTTCGAATTGTTTATTATTCAGGGCAGAAACAACAGCGCTCGCAATGTCGCCTTTTTTGATTTTGCCTATTTCGTTTTCGGGAACGGCGATTTTCACGTAAACGGTTGTGATTTCTACTAAATCGAAAGGGGAGGAGGTAAGCGCGATTGATGACATACCGGGTTCGATATTGCGACGTCCGATTATACCATTTACCGGAGCACGCATCGAGCATTTATCGAGGTTATTCTTCGATAGGTCGAGGGATGCTTTTGCCTGGGCAAGGTTTGTTTCCATCTCTACCCATTTGATTTCCGACAAACTTCCCTGGTCGTGAACTGTTTTTAACCGGTTGTAAGCATCAAGGGCCTGCTGATATTTTGAATGGGTAATTTCTAACATATTCTGATTGTCGCTTTTATCAATTGTTGCCAGTAACTGACCTTTTTTTACCGCATCACCCGCATCAACGAATACCTTTTCAACTGTTCCTGTAGTTTGAAAGTTGAGGGGAATGGTTTGGGAGGCTTCGACAGTCCCGCTATATCGCAGATTTACTTCCATTCGTTCAGATTTTACTTCCGAAACGGTAACATTGATACGTCTTTCCACAACCGGCTTTTCTGGGTTTGGTCTATGATTACATCCTGTAAGCATGACAATTATGATTGCCGGATAAAATGCTGTTTTCATTTTTTATAAATTAAAGTAATTAATTGTTTTTTTGATTGAATACTGAACGATCAGTATGTTTTAGAGTATGCAAAGAATGATTTTGAAGATCATTCAAAAATTAAATTTTAAGTATCTTATAAAGTTCATACATTTGGTCACGCATCGAGTCAATAGCCAGTTGTGGTGAATTATTATGCAATAAATTTGGCGCCATACCCATACTGATTGAAAAAAAATTGGCAGCCATATAAGATGTATTAATATCCTTCCTGATTTCGCCAAGTGCAATGGCGTTATCCATTATGGTTTTTATTTTTTCAATTTCATTTGTAAAAAGGTTCTCCTTTTCACTGGCGAATCCCGGATAGTGCCTGAAGGCATCAATGATAAGCGAGATATAATTGATAGGTACAAATGTGGGTACCTCTCCGAAGATACCATGAATAATTTTCCTGGTATGATTAATGCTTTCTTCTATAAATTGGGCCAACGTAATCTTCGTATTTGAAATATTTAATTCGTTAATTATTAAATATTTATCAATTACGGCCTTAAAAAGATTCTCTTTATTGGTAAAATGATGGTAAAGTGCCCCCTTTGTAAAACCAATGGCTTTACTGATGTCGCTGATGGATACGGCTTCATAGCTGCGACTTAAAAACAGGCTATAGGCCTGGTCTACAATAAACTCTTTTGTGTCACTCATATCTTTGCATACTGAACGATTGGTATGCAAAGATAGCCGTTATATTTTATATTCATCTTCTTTATGAAAAAAATAGAATATGCACTGTAGGTGGTCTTCATTTCAGATCCGGCATTTGTTCCGGTTTTGAAATGATTTTAGTTATTTATCCTGGAATCAATATAATATGGGCATAATTTTGGGTTCGCTAAGCAACATTCCCGGTTTATCGTTTCTGATCTCTTCTATCGCATTTTCGATCTGCCCAAGTGTGCAAGGCATTGTGGCCACCGAGAACATTGCTTTTTCGCCTGAATGCCGATTATGGCTGACGGTTTCAATGTTAATTTCCTGTTTTCCGATAGCAGTTGCAATAAAGCCGGTCGTACCCGGGATATTGCCAGTATGGAATGTAATCAGATAGGGAAAAACAAACTGACTGGAATCGGCCAGGTTGCGTTCCTGCTTTGCCGGGATATTCTGTATTTTGTCACCATAACGGGCTATGAAAACAATGTCTGAAACAATCGACATGGCCGTTTCGGTTGAACCAGCCCCTTTACCCACCAAAAAATGGACCCCTGAATATTTGTTGTTTATCCTTACTGCATTGGTTGCTCCACTAACCTCAGCCAGAAAGTTACCATTTTTCACCAGCATGGGGCGAACGGTCGCAAATATATCCCCATTCACTTTTTTTGCGTAACAAATCAGCTTGATCTTCGCATCAATTTCGCTGGCAAAATCAATATCCTCTTTTGTGATATCTTCTATTCCGGAAATAGAAAGGTCTTCTTTCGACACATCGACACCATATGCCAGTTTAATCAGTAGAATTAGCTTATGTCCGGCATCGCCACCATTGATGTCAAGTAACGGATCGGCTTCGGCATAACCGCTCTCCTGTGCAAGAATCAGCGCTTCCTCAAATTCCAGTTTTTCATTCTGCATCTGTGTCAGGATGTAGTTACTGGTTCCGTTCATGATTCCAGAAACCGATAGTACTTTATCTCCTGTAAAGCTCTCCTGAATCGTTTTAATGATAGGTATTGCGCCACAAACAGCCGCCTCAAAGCCTATTTTTACATTTTTTGCATCGGCAGTTTCAAAGATTGTTTTTCCCCTTTCGGCCAAAAGCGCTTTATTGGCAGTGACCAAATGTTTCCCGGAAGTGAGAATATCAAGACAGAGGTTGTAAACAAAGTCGCTCTTGCCTCCTATTGTTTCAACGACTAAATCGATCTCTTTGGATGAGATAATCTCCTGAATATATTGATTAGCTTCTGTACCTGTAAGGTCTTTTCCCCCTCCGCAAAACAAATCGAGTGGAATATCGAATTTTTCGGATGCTTTTGCAGGGCAAAGCTCTACAATTTTTTTGAGCACAATTTTTGCCCTGGCCCTGACTGATAGATCATTATTGATTTCAGTTATAATACGGGCAACGCCCCCTCCAACTGTTCCGCAGCCTAATATTGCAATGTTTAAAGTATCCATTTTAATGCAGTAGAATTTTTTCGAAATATAAGCAATTTTGCAATTGCACTTTCGTTTAAATTAATTTAACGTCATAAAACTTCCGATCCGGCTTTCTTTCTTTGGGCGAAAATGAGCATAAGAATGGCAGATATCAGAGCTGTAGAGGCGCCAAAATAGAACGGGATACTGGAATTGACCTGATCGTAAAGCAATCCGGCAATCAAGCTGGCAGGTAACAGGGTGATACCAAGCAATGCATTATATATTCCCAAACCGGTTCCTTGCTTATTTTTATCAATTATATCCGAAACGAATGCTTTTTGTATCCCGTCGGTTGCAGCTGAATACAATCCGTATAATGCAAAAAGGGCAATAATGGTGCCTACACTTTTGGTAATCCCAAATCCACAATAAACGATTGCATAGACCAGAAATCCAAAAATCAGCAATTTTTCTTTCCCGATTTTATCAGAAAGTGAACCCAATGGAATGGCCAGTAAAACAGATACGATACTCGTTAGGAGGTAGACAAGTGGAATAAAGGCAACTTTTACCCCTGTCTCATTGGCTTTTACCATCAACAATGCATCGGTGGAATTCCCGAGGGTGAAAATAAAAATGATGGCCAGAAAAAGATAGTATTTCCGCGAAAAATCTTTAAAATGGAATTTTTTAAACAAGCCTTCTTTACTCTTTTTGGCCTCCTTAATCCCAAAGATGATTACAAAAATACTCAGAACTGCAGGTATTCCGGCTAGCAGAAATATAAGCCGGTAGTTATTATGAAAGAAAAACAGTAATACAAATGCCGCCAGAGGACCCAATATGGCACCGCTGTTATCCATAGCTTTCTGGAGTCCAAAACTTTTCCCGGTCTCACCGTTCGTCACTGAACCGGCGATCAGGCTATCGCGAGGCGCCGTTCGGATACCCTTACCAAACCGTTCAGTAAATCGCAGGTACAGTACCTGAACCGGGGAGGAAACAAACGAGTAGAGGGGAATAATAAGGGCCGAAACACCATATCCGATCAACATAAAGGGTTTGTTTTTTCCAATTTTATCGCTCCAGAAGCCCGTTAACGTTTTTACAAAAGAGGCAGTACTCTCGGCAATACCTTCAATCAACGAGAGGCTGGTTTTTGATGCACCGATTGAGAGCAGAAACATGGGCATCACAGAATAAACCATTTTTACGGAGGTATCTGTCAAGAAACTGGTTAAACCGGTGAACAGGATATTTCGATTGTATCCTAAGAAACGTCTCATTTGATCAAAATTAGGAACCAACAAACTTGCACAATAATTGCCATTTATTAAAGCAATACCTGATAACATTAACGAAAAAATGCCTCTCAAGATGAGAAGCATTTAATATCATTGTCAAAAGTTGTTATTTAAAAAACCTGCGCAAGTTTAGTTCCTGCATATTTTCCGGCTTCGAGTTTTTTACGAACTTCAGAAAATGCCTTAATCGTATACTCTACATCTTCGATGGTATGAATAGCGGTCGGAATAAGGCGGAGCAATAACTGACCTTTTGGGATAACCGGGTAAACCACGATTGAGCAGAAAATATTATAATTCTCGCGAAGATCCATCACTACATTTGTCCCTTCGGGGACGCTTCCTGAAAGATATACGGGAGTAACCGGTGAATTGGTAACACCCAGATCGAAATTTTCTGCTTTCAAACCTGTCTGAAGGGCATTGACAATCTCCCAGAGTTTTGATCTTAATTCAGGTTCAGTGCGGATCAGTTCAAGTCGTTTCAGCAGTCCGATCACCATGGCCATGGGCAATGATTTGGCAAATGTCTGTGAACGCATATTATACCGAAGGAAGTCGCACACCTCTTCGCTGCTGGCTATGAAAGCTCCAATTCCAGCCATTGATTTGGCAAATGTTCCAAAATACATATCAATCGAATCCTGTACACCAAAGTGTTCTCCAACGCCGGCTCCTGTAGCACCCATTGTTCCGAAACCGTGGGCATCATCAACCAGTAACCTGAAACTGAACTCGTTTTTGAATTTTACAATTTCGTCCAGTTTGCCCAGATCTCCGGCCATTCCAAACACCCCTTCAGTAATAACAAGAATACCGCCATGTGTTTTCTGAGACAATGCAGTGGCATGTTCCAGTTGTTTCCGGAGGCTGTCCATATCGTTATGTTTGAAAACAAATCTTTTGCCCATGTGCAACCTGACGCCGTCAAGTATACAGGCATGCGCCTCAGCATCATAAACAATGACGTCGTTACGTCCGCAGATTGCATCAATGATGGAGATCATCCCCTGATAACCGAAGTTGAGTAAAAATGCATCAGGTTTGCTGACAAAGCTGGCAAGCTGCCTTTCCAGCTCTTCATGCATACTGGTCTGACCAGACATCATTCTTGCACCCATCGGGTAAGCAAGCCCATATTGAGCAGCAGCTTGAGCATCTGCCTTTCTAACTTCGGGATGATTGGCCAGTCCGCAATAGTTGTTAAGACTCCAGTTAAGAACCTCTCTCCCCCTGAATTTCATTCTTGATCCAATTTCACCCTCTAATTTTGGAAATGAAAAGTAACCATGAGCTTCTTTCTGGTATTGACCAATATTGCCCTTGTCTGTTTTGAATTTTTCAAAAATGTCCACGATTGTTTTGATTTTATTTTAAACTATGCAAAAATAACCTTTTTTACGTTGCCGCAAAAAGGTTATGGAAATTACTTTTTTAACCTCTGAATGACTGAGATCAGAATAAAGCATATGATTGATGCAGCGATACCATAAATATTAAAGGCGAGCAGAAGTGCGGCAGAGATCGTCAGAAAAATCAATTGAATGCGGTTTTCGCTCCATTTCAAGTTCTTGAATTTTAGTGAGAACATTGGAATTTCCGATACAAGTAGCAGGGATACCGATATCGTTATTATGAGTAAAACCACTGGTTGAAGGATTAATGCATCCATTATTTCATACCTTCCATGTTGGGTAATCAGGGCAAGCGAAGAGATAAGAAGTGCACTTGCAGGGGTTGGTAGTCCGATAAATGAGTGGGTCTGCCGCGTATCGATATTGAATTTGGCAAGCCGAAGCGCTGAGGCGACTGGTATAAAAATCGATGCAGATAGACAGGTTATCTCCCATATCGATAATCCGGTAAAACTTTCTGCACGCACATTTAAACCGAACAATGCATATTCCTGCATCACCATCATTAACATACCCGGAGCAAGGCCGAATGAGATCATATCGGCCAGGGAATCAAGCTCTTTTCCCATTGGGGAGTACGCTTTAAGCAGTCGTGCCGCCATTCCGTCGAGAAAGTCGAATATCGCTGCAGCAATAATAAAAAGGACCGCTAAGGTAAGTTCTCCTTTAATTGCAGAAAGGACGGCAATAGTACCTGAAACAACATTTAGACAGGTGATAAAATTGGGGATATGTTTTCGGATCATCACTTGCGAAGATTTTACAACTCTGCAATAACAGTCTGACTACCAGTTACATATTGGCATAATTCGACATTCACCTTTGTGCCGACCGGGAGGAAAAGATCAACACGCGAACCAAACCGGATAAAACCAAGTTCATTTTGCTGATTTACTTTGGCATCTACCTTGGAATAAGTAATAATCCTTTTGGCTACTGCTCCTGCAATTTGTCTTACCAGGATCTCTGTTCCATCAGTCATTTGGATTACCGTGGAGGCACGTTCGTTCTCTGTGGAAGATTTGGGCAGGTAAGCCGCCATAAATTTACCACTGTGATGTTTAAAATATTTTATTATTCCCGGAACGGGAAACCAGTTAATATGTACATTATTTACGGACATAAAGACAGAAACCTGAAGACGATGGTCGTTAAAGTATTCTGATTCAAAAGTTTCTTCAATAGCGACAATCTGTCCATCGGCAGGTGATAAAACGGAGTGGGGTTTCGGTTTAATGGTTCGCCTTGGATAGCGAAAGAATCGCATAACAAAGATCAGCACAAAAGTAGTTGCAAGGAATGTAAAACAGCGGAAATAAAGTTCTCCGGTCATTCCGGCAACAATATTAAGTGCCAGCCAGATGATAAATGTTACCCCAATAACCAGAAATCCTTCTTTGTGAATTCTCATAAGTTTGATCTATTGTGGTGCAAATCTAAGAAAATAATTATCAGCGAAAAAATTGGAGCACAAAATAAATCACAGGAGAGGCAAGCAGTATACTGTCAAAACGGTCAAGAAGTCCTCCATGACCGGGCATAAAGCGCCCCGAATCTTTCACTCCAATACTTCGTTTGATCATTGATTCTACCAAATCACCGAGGGTCCCCGAAATAACCACAATGATGGCCATAACCCCCATAAAGAGAAAACCATATTGCGGAAATATCATTGAAAGAATCCACCCTGCAAAGATTGCGGTAAGTACCCCCCCGAACAATCCTTCCCACGATTTTTTGGGAGAGATTCTTTCAATTAAACGGTGTCTTCCGAACTTTACTCCGAACAGGTAAGCACCGGTATCGCTGGCCCAAACAAATACAAAAAGGCTGATTAACAATGCATAATTATATTTGAATATCCCTTCCGATTCTGAGAATGCAAGGAAATTAAGTAGCGAAAATGGGATGGAAACATAGATAATTCCAAACCCGGTAAGTGCAACATTAACCAGGGGATTCTTTTTTCTTCGGAAGAGCTCGTAGACCGGAATGGCATAGATAAGTAAAACGAGGTAAGAATAACTACTTGAGACTATGGTGTGACGTGCAATCAGGAATGATGTCACAAAGAGGGACAGACCGACAAGAAGGCCCGGATAGATCTGTGGTGAAAACCCTGCTTCACGGCATAACGCATAGAACTCACGAAGGATAAACCCCGAAAAAATCAAAAAAAGCAGGACAAATGTATATGGGCCAAGAAGAATGGCTCCTGTCAATGCTGTTGCAAAAAGGAGGCCCCAAATAGATCGCGTAACCAACTCTTTCAAGGGTCAGCCTTTATTTAATTGTTTTAACACCTCATTCGCCATGGATTCATCTTCATCTCTGACATAGAGCTCCACCTCGCCCAGCCAAACGTAAGAGGAATCCTTGTGGCTAATTACAACCGATTCGATCCCGTTATCCTGAAGCAAATCCTTGGCTATCGATACAAGGTATTCATCCCCCGAAGCAATAACACTTTTCCACCCTTTTTCCATCTTAAATATTATATCTTAGGTTCTTCCGAATCGGTTTGAATAGTTTGATCTTCAATTTTGTTCACAGGAGTCTCGTCCTCTTTTTTCTTTCCCCAGGGACGTGGTCCAAAGATATGTTCCAGATCTTCTGTAAAAATAACTTCACGTTCAAGAAGCAATTCTGCAAGTTGTTTATGACCACTCCCATTTTTTATTAAGATCTCTTTTGCCCTGACAAAGGCGGTGTCGATTAATTCCTTAATTTCAGCGTCAATCAATTCAGCCGTTTTCTCACTGTAGGGTTTATTGAAGCTATAATCGCTCTGACCGGAAGAGTCATAATAACTGACATTTCCAACTTTTTCAGACATTCCGAAATAGCAAACCATCGAGTAAGCCGTTCTGGTCACCTTTTCAAGATCGTTTTGTGCTCCTGATGAGATTTTGGAAAAGACAACTTCCTCAGCTGCCCTTCCGCCCAAAGTGGCGCACACTTCATCCAACATCTGATCGCGTGTGGTAATTTGACGTTCTTCCGGTAAGTACCAGGCAGCACCTAAGGCTTTTCCACGAGGTACAATGGTCACTTTCACCAGCGGATGTGCATGTTCGAGCAACCAGCTGACAGTGGCATGGCCAGCTTCGTGATAGGCAATAATGGCTTTTTCGTCTGCTGTAATAATCTTATTCTTTTTCTCCAGTCCACCTACAATCCGGTCAACGGCATCCAGAAAATCCTGTTTCTCTACTTTCGATTTTTTCTTACGGGCAGCGATAAGTGCCGCTTCATTACAAACATTGGCAATATCAGCACCCGAAAATCCCGGAGTTTGTTTGGCCAGAAATTCAATATTCACATCGTCTGACAAGGTAAGTGGTCTGAGGTGAACCATAAATATCTCTTTGCGATCGATCACATCAGGAAGCTCAACATGAATCTGACGGTCAAATCTTCCCGCGCGCATCAAAGCCCGGTCGAGAATATCTGCACGGTTGGTGGCACCTAAAATAATTACCCCTGAATTGGTGTCGAAGCCATCCATTTCAGTAAGTAATTGATTAAGTGTATTTTCTCGCTCGTCGTTTGACCCCATATTGGGATTTCTCCCTCTGGCGCGACCGATGGCATCGATCTCATCGATAAAGACTATACAGGGAGCTTTTTCTTTTGCCTGTTTGAAAAGGTCACGAACACGTGACGCCCCGACACCGACAAACATCTCTACAAAGTCGGAACCCGACATTGAGAAAAACGGTACATCAGCCTCACCAGCTACTGCTTTAGCCAATAATGTTTTACCAGTTCCCGGAGGACCTACGAGCAATGCCCCTTTCGGAATCTTTCCCCCAAGTTTGGTATATCTCTCAGGATTTTTTAAAAATTCGACTATCTCTTCGATCTCCTGTTTTGCTTCTGCAAGACCAGCGACCTCTTTGAAGGTAGTACTCACTCTCGATTCTTTATCAAAGATCTTCGCCTGTGATTTCCCTACATTGAAGATATTTCCACCAGCACCGCCACCTTTACTCATCCTACGGAAGAACCAAAACCAGACAGCAAGAAGAACGAGGGGGAAAAATAGCCAGCCCAGAATCTCGCTAAAATAGTCATGCCTGATTTCATAGGTTAAGGTTACCTTCGCATTGTCACCAAACTCAGCCTGAGCGCTTTCGAGGTTTTTTTCGAAAACATCAACCGATCCGATCGTGAAAAAAAAGTGAGGCCCTGTTTTTGCCGGGGTACCAAAACCCTGTGGAAACTTGCTTTTATACTTCTCATAGGAGGACTCTTTCAGGAAGATATCCGATTGTGACTTATTTACGACTACTATTTTTTCAACATCACCGTTTTTAAGCATCGTATTTTTTACCTCCTGCCAGCTCGTTTCAACGGGTGAGCCACCGGAAGTGTAATATTGTATTGCAAGAAATGCAACCAATAAAATTCCATAAATGTAAATTGGATTAAATTTTGGGGAGAGTTTAGACCCGCTCCCTGAAGATTTTTTTGTTCCTTTCGGGATATTATTCCCGCCATTATTTGATGTATCTTTCTCAGTCATAATTTTTTAAATGTCAGCTTCAATATTGTAAATTCTTCCGTCGGCCCATAAACTTTCAAGATCGTATAATTTTCGTATGGGTTCCTGAAATACATGAACCATAATATTTGCATAGTCGATTAGAATCCACTGCGCCTGGTGATAACCATCGCGATGCCATGCGGGTTCATTTTTTAATTCTTCTACTGTTTCTTCCACCGAGTGAGCAATCGCGTCGACATGAGTGGTGGATGTCCCATGGCAAATTATATAATGATCACATTCAGTATTGTTAAGAGATTGAAGATCAATATCAATGATATCAAGTCCTTTCTTGCGTTGAATACCTTCAATAATCGCTTCAATTAAATCGATTGAGCCATGTTGAATGGCAGGATTAACCATATAGTAATTTTAAAGTACAAAGATAATTTTTTTGTCCGATAGATAAATAAAGATTTGTAATGGTAATCTTCTGAAATAATAGTTTTTACTTTGATCTCACAAATTTACCGGGCAAAATGAACGAAATAATAGGCTCAACAATCGAGCAAATTCACATAACAGATTCAACCAATAACTATGCCGCAACACAGTTACTGACAAAACGTCCGCCGGAAGGTACTGTTTTTGTTGCGAGCAGCCAGATTGACGGTCGTGGCCAGCAATCCAATATATGGGAAAGCGAGCCTTTTAAAAATCTAACTTTCAGTATTCTCCTTTATCCTCGATTCCTCGAAATTGTCAAACAGTTTGAGATTTCTAAGGCAATTTCACTGGGAGTAACCGATTATTTGAAAGAAATATCCGATCAGGTTTCCATCAAATGGCCGAATGATATTTACATCGGGAACAGGAAAATTGCCGGAATCCTGATTGAAAATTCGGTTAGTGGCAATAAAATATCATCTTGCATCGTTGGTATAGGTTTAAATATCAACCAGCTGGTATTTACAGGAGATGCCCCAAATCCGGTATCGCTTCTCCAGATTACAGGCAGGGTTTATGATCTTGATGGGGCACTTTCAAACCTATGTCTGAAGATTGATGCCCGTTACCAGCAGCTTTTAAATGGTAAATTCGGTCAGATAGATGCAGATTATATTGAGATGATGTACAGGCGGGACATTTGGTCGCCTTATGCAGACGAAACAGGTGATTTTGAAGGGCGGATTATTGGGGTGGATCAAATCGGACAATTAAAGATTGAGACCCGATCGGGAAGAGTAAGAAAATACCAGTTCAAAGAGGTGACTTTTAAGTGATCGGCTATTCAACTAAAGTCTGATCGTCTGATCAGGCATAATGTATTTTAGTCAGTGCTTCAGCGATACGATCAACCCCTTCCTTTAAGTATTTGCCAACAAGCATCTTAATCATGGGATTTAATTCTGCGTGCAAGGTAATTCTTACCCTGCTGTTGGAGTCATCAACAGGTAAAAGCTGAATCCAGCAATTGAACTGAAAAGGGACGGATTGACTTCCTGTTAACTTAATCAGTTTTGTTGGTTCTCGTTCGATGATCTGGATGCCTATGGTACCAACAGGGCTGATCGAGAAGGTACATTCATCGGTCGTTGCCCGAAAGTTTTCCAGTTTTATATCCGGAGTCTCCGGATGTTGCTTTTTTAGTTCCTCGATTTTAGACGGATCAAAAAGCTGTCCAAAATTATTCAGGTCAGAGAGGTAATTATAAACATTCTCATGGTGAGATGCGATGGTCTTTACCTCACTTATATATTTTTCGGTTCCCATGTTTCAAAGGTTTCTTTTTTTTCCCCCTAATGTTTCTTTAACGACCCCATGTTTCCGGACTTTTTCTCCAGTTATTCAGACTTTCGAGTTGTTTGTCTGTAATCTCTCCTGAATCGTAGGCCAGTTTCAGCAATAAATTGTAATTGCTTAATGTTGTCAATTCAATGTTGGCATCCAGAAAGTTTTGTGCGGCCAAAGGAAAATTATAGGTGAAGATAGCGAGCATTCCAAGCACCTCAGCGCCATAGTTTCGAACCGCTTCTGCTGCACTTAATGAGCTTCCCCCTGTTGAAATAAGATCTTCGATAATTACAACCTTAGTACCAGGCTGAATATCCCCTTCAATGAGGTTTTCAAGTCCATGCCCTTTGGGTTTTGACCTGACATAAATAAACGGAAGCTGCAACACCTCTGCCACTAAAACTCCATGTGCAATGGCTCCTGTAGCTACACCGGCGATCGCTTCAGCATTAGGATATTTATCACGTATCAGCTTCACAAACTGGCTACAGATATAAGTTCGTGTTTCAGGAAACGAGAGAACCTTACGATTATCACAATAAATCGGAGATTTCCATCCCGATGCCCATGTAAACGGGATATCAGGTTGAATTTTAATGGTATCTATAGCTAAAAGGCGTTTAGTAACCTCAATTTGTGCATTTTCCATATTATTATGACATTAATATTTTATGCAAAAGTACAAATATTTTTAGCTTTGGGATGAATCAATTCGTTGGCGATTCTTACTAAATCGTTAAATTGACCCTATTCTTTGGGTTTAGATGGATTTGGTTTAGGTTTAAAATTATGATTACGGAGAGTTTTTATAAACAAAGGTTCGAATCCATGAGAAGGGGAGGGAGCCTGAGAAAAGAGAAGGTTCCCATCCGGGTCAATCAGGTAATATGCTGGTGGAATTGTAACATTATAGTTGATAATCAACTGCTTTTGTTTTGAACCATTGAGCAATTCCCAGGTATACTTTTTTGTCGTCCATAGTTTGGAAGGATTGTCGAAATCATCGTCGAGTGAAACAGATATGATATTAAGTACTTGCCTGAATTTTCTTTCCAATGAAACAATCGAGTCAAGTTCCATGCGACAATCGGAACTTGCACTGTTAAAAAAAGTGAGGTAGATAAATTTTCCTTTAAACTGATCGAGAGTAACTGTTTCATATTTTGTATTATACAGCTTTATTGAAGGAGCTTTCCCACCAACGGGTAATAACGTGAGCCTGCTTTTAATCTGACGTGCAATTGTTTGCAGTGCCGGTGTTGTAGCAGCCTGCTGTGCCATTTCTATCGACTTAATCACTCCCTCCTTTGTAAAGCTGCCGGTGTAATAACCGTCATTTAATCCTTTGAGAACAACAAGTTCTGCAAATTCCTTTTGATAGCCCTTCTTTTCAAAAAAAGAAACCAATCCCACATAATCACCGGAATCTGTGGCGGTAATGATTTTTCGATTTTGAATATTCTGGGCCTGCATCCGGAGGAAGTCGGTAAACAGGGTTAAGAAAACTCTTTGGTAAATAGGATGATTCATGTGAACCGGTTGGCTGGCAAAATATTTACTGATGATATATTCGGGCCTCTTTTGATATAAGGCATATTCCAATTCTGCAAAATAGTACCGCTTTAGAATTCTGAAGTATTCGTTTTGATAGGCTGAATATTTTTTTTCTAAATGCTCAATAATTTCATCGACAACCGCCTTTGACTTCTGTAGGTAAATTTGGGTAGTATTTTTAACAGTTTCGAAATTGATCTCTGTGACAAAGGAGCGAACTATAAAATTCAGGTCTGTATTATTTGTTCCAGGCAAACCTAACCAGAAAGGGGCAGGTTTAAAATAAATGCTTCGCGCCTCAGCAGAACTCCTGATGGAAAATGGAGGTAGTTCGATGTTGTAATTTTTGTTTGGTTCAACGACCATTGTTCCGCAGTATTTTTCCAGGTCGCAGTAAATTTCAACCGTTTGATTGATGGGTAGCGTCACCGAAAACGCACCGTCAGAGGCAACCCTCGTGGTTGCTAATTCATGTTTCTGATGAAGGAGCGGATCGGGAACTACATAAAAGGTAATCTTCTTATCGGTGTAATCCAAGGCCTTGCCGTAAAGAATTGAATTTTGGGCATGGAGCTGAAGGGAAATCAGCAAAAGGAGGATGGAGACCAGTAATTGGTGCATATTAAAATGAAACGATTTTATTCGTCATAGAATTCCGAAATATCCAGACACGATGGAAGAAACAGACTTGCATCCCCTCTGTGCCGGAGAATATCTCTTACGATTGTTGAGGAGATAGCAGTAGTTTCGGGGGTTGTTAATAAAAATACGGTCTCCACTTCAGGATACATCTTTTTGTTAATCTGGGCGATCGCTCTCTCATACTCGAAATCGGAAGCAGTACGCAATCCGCGTAAAATGTATTGGGCATGAACTCGTTTACAGTAATCGACGGTCAATCCGTCAAATTTTCCCACCTTGATTTTAGGTTCGTTTTCAAACACCCGTTTGATCCACTCCTTCCTTTTCTCCAAAGAATAGTATGGCTTCTTATTTGAGTTATATCCTATCATGATGATGATCTGATCAAACATAGGCAAAGCACGGTTAATGATCGACTCATGTCCTAGGGTAAAAGGGTCGAATGACCCCGGAAAAATTGCAATCTTCTCCATATCGAATGATTTATCCCGCAAAACTAATAAGAAAAATGTGACAATTGGATGATTTGACAATTAGACCGTTCTGCAATTTAACTATTTGGCAATAATCGCGTAAAGACCTTTATATGGAAGCGTAGCAGATCTCCCAAAAAATAGTTTCTGCCATGAAAATTTTGCCTGATATCTTTCTGAAATAAAAGGTTTTTTGTTTCCTTTACAATAAACTTAAGAAAAACGAAGATGACAGAACGTGATATCATCGGAATTTTCGGAAAGATGAATTCTGGTAAGAGCACCTTAATGAACCTGCTTACCCAACAGGAAACCTCCATTGTTGATCCGACTCCAGGCACTACGACCGATACAAAAATAGCGCTCGCCGAAATTCATGGGCTGGGTCCTGTCAAGATCATGGACACTGCCGGTTTTGATGAGCCGGATGTGCTGGGTGATAAAAAACGGAAAAAGGGGATCGCAGCCTTAAAGGAGTGCGATCTTGTGCTTCTTGTTATCGATCCTTCAACTTTGGATTTTGAGACTGAACGGGATCTTCTTACAGATGCCCGTAAGCTTGAAAAACAGATCATTGTTGTATATAATCTTTTTCGCAGCACTGACGCAGGCTATATCCGAAAAACAGAGTTATTGCTCTCTAAATTAGGAATATTTCATAAGATTGTGTTGAGCGCCATAGATATAAATTACCGTAAACTGTTACTCGATGCGATCCTCACCAATTATATCCCCAAAAATAGCACGGTCGGATTATTACC
Source organism: Prolixibacteraceae bacterium (assembly GCA_963675995.2). GTDB lineage: Bacteria > Bacteroidota > Bacteroidia > Bacteroidales > Prolixibacteraceae > JAAFHB01. The sequence continues at coordinate 1,138,502 of CAXXIY010000002.1, forward strand.
TTTTGTGGAACATGGGGAATTCTATATTCTGAATATTCCGATGGATGAAGAGACCCCTGCCGGAAGGTACCTCAGACCTCAGGCAATGGCAGAGGAATACATCACGCGAAACTGGGCATTCCCTGTTTCCTACCGGATGAACCTCTCAAAGGCCCGCGCTGGTAATCCGGATGAAAGGGAGAGATGGAACAGGTTTATTAATAGCTTTACCATCAGGCCAAAAGCGATCATCACCGATTCGCAGGCGATTGATATTATGAAGGATTGGGCCCCATCCGATATGGACCTAACAACCTTCTCGATTATGATGATTAACTATATGAGCCGAGGGAGGCTGAATGAATTTGTATCGGGAATCAGGATGCTGAATCATTTAATACCGGGCGATCGTCTCCTGATCGCTGAGGCCTGTAACCACTCCCGGATAAAAGAAGACATCGGAACCGTACAGATCCCTAAAATCCTAAAAAAATATTATCCCGGCTTGATTGTTGATCATGCTTTCGGAAGGGAGTTTGCAGATGAACCAGATCTGAGCCGGTATAAACTGGTGATACATTGTGGAGGCTGCATGATTTCCAATCAGAGAATTGCAGCCCGACTGCGCGATCTGAACACAACAGGAATTCCCATCACCAATTACGGGATTTTCCTTTCGTTTGTGCAGGGTGAAGAGACCCTTGACCGTGTTATTAAGCCATGGTTGACCAATGAATGAGGCAATAAAAATTTAAATGGGTGACTTGGAGGATCCTATAAATGAAAAATAAGAGTACTAATTGTAAAATTCAACCTGAATATTAACTTCTTCTAAGTTGTTGGAATTAGGTCGGATGCATTCGTTACCGGTTTCCAATATCAAACATTGTTCAACTGGTCCGGATTCGAGATGGACAGAGCAAAATCCGGGCAATGATTTTAAGGAGTTTAGGTCAGCCGTTTGAAGAGGAAACCATCATCCAAAAAAGTGTAAACAGCGCTTTTATTGGAACGGATCTGGAACAGCAGCTGGATCGTCTAAATAGATGGATAATTGTAATCGCAGGGTTGAATGGTAAAATTGCAACCATTATCAGGACAAAAGATCTAGTTATTTAAACAACAACTCTTGTATTTTTTGCCCGATCCACATGGGCAAAGGTCGTTCCGACCCACATTATTGAAAATATTCGCAAGCATCGGATTTTCTTCCTCGAAAAGCTGTTCTACGCTCTGGTAATGCCTTTTCCAATCTCCCCGCTGCAAATAATAACAACCTGGTTGGTGTGACTCATCTTCAAATAATTCCAGGGCAAACTGAAGTTCTTCCCGGATAAGATTTTCATTTGTCCCTTTTTGGGTGAATGGAAGGAACGATTGGTGAAGCTTTTCAACCTCTTCGCGGCATGAGATTAGCCGGATTTCAGCTACATGTAATGCAAGTAGGGGTTTCCAGCCTGTATCCGGATTACTCAGCAAGCGGGAGATTTGTGCTCCATGTGTTTCATCGTTAGCAAAATAGATGGCATCGTAGAGAAAAAGATACGGGGCGTTGCTCTTTTTCGCAACCTGCTTTTCAATGGCATTAAGACAAAGGTTAACGGTCTCAGGATATTTTTCTGCCAACATTCCGACAAGAAAAAGTCCCTGTTCGTCAAGAAGATCCCAATCGGGTGAATCTGGAGTGGTGAAGAGTTTGATGACTGAAGGGACAATTCGCTGTGAACTATGTACTTCAGCGAGGATGGCATACCAAAGCGGAAGGTTAGGCAGAATTTTATTCAGCATTGAAATCCGCTCATCATAAGCATTTTCCAGATGAAAGATTATTTTGTTTTCAAGATCTTCGTCATAGGGAAGGTTCATTAAAAAATCAAGCGCTTCAAATGGAACTCCGGATGTCTGGGAATGCAGAACTGCCAATGCTTCTTTTGGGGTCATCGTTTAATTATTTTGGGCGCAAAGATAAAAGTAAATTTATTACAAAGATTTTTTTCATATTTGCAGAACTATTTTAGTGGGTTTTCGTTTATACTCCTAGATGAAGAATTTTTTATCCATATCATTTTCAGTGTTGATCCTCCTTTCGGGGATGCATTTTACCGTTGCAACTCATTTTTGTGGTGGTAAGATTTCAGCAACCAGGGTTTCGGTTTTGGGTGAACTAGCTTCATGTGGTATGGAAGAACCGGTGAATCATTGCACATTCCCTGGCAAACACATTGGTCCCAATTGCTGTCATGATAAAGTTTCGGCATTTGTTATTGACTCCAATTATACCCCGTCATTTTTCGGTTTAAAGCCATTTTCGCAACCACTTTTGCAGGTTTTTATATTGCCTGCATTATTGAAAAATCATTCACAACCCATTTTAAATCTTTTTTGCACAAATGTCCGTCCGCCCGGCGATTTTTTGGTGAGCGCAGTTAGCTTACCCGATATTTGTGTATTTCGAATTTGATTTTATTGTTCTTCCAAAGATGGGCAGGAGAGTGTTTCAAACTTTTTTGCTTATCAATTTTATGTCATTTATTTCGAACATTAATTTCAATTTCAAAGATTATGAAAACTGTAAAAATATTCATAGTTGCCTTACTGGCAACAGTTTTAGGGTTTAATTCCTATGCCCAAACCCAGACTTCTTCCAAAATAGTCGCAACAAAAACTGAAAAGCTCAAAGTTTCAGGCAACTGCGAGCAATGTAAGGTAAGGATCGAAAAAGCTGCAAAATTAGATGGTGTCGCCAAAGCAGAATGGAGTACAGAGAGTAAAATCCTTGCAGTAACTTTTGATCCTTCAAAAACCAACATGGATCAGATTGCGAAAAAGGTAGCAGCTTCTGGTCACGATAACGAAAAGGCAAGGGCCGATGATAAGGCTTTCAACGCCTTGCCCGGCTGTTGCAAATACCGGTAATTTGAAACTAATAAAATTTGAAGATGGGGTAATTTGAAGATTTGAAAATAGTCTTCAGAACTCCATCTTTCGATCATTTTCAAATCCTAAAATTTTCAAATTACTCCCATGTTTAACCGACTAGTTAAATATTTTCTGGAAAATCGGTTGATTACCTTCATTTTCCTGATCACATTCGTGGTTTTAGGGGCTGTTTATATGCCATTTAACCTGAAATCCGGTTTTCTGCCTCGTGATCCTCTTCGCGTGGATGCAATCCCCGATATTGGAGAGAATCAGCAAATCGTGGCAACCGAATGGATGGGACGGTCCCCCAAGGATATGCAGGATCAGGTAACTTACCCATTGACAACTGCCTTGTTGGGAATACCCGGAGTTCAGACGGTCAGAAGCACCTCTATGTTTGGCATGTCTTTTATTTATATAATTTTTAAAGATAATGTCGAGTTTTACTGGAGCAGGTCACGCATTCTTGAAAAACTCAATTCATTGCCTTCTGGCACTTTACCTCAGGGGGTTCAGCCAACTTTAGGGCCTGATGCCACCGCGCTTGGTCAAATTTTCTGGTATACGCTGGAAGGGCGCGATCCGAAAACTGGGAAACCCAATGGCGGCTGGAATCCTCAGGAATTACGCAGCATTCAGGATTTCTATGTGAAATATGGCCTGTCTGCGGCTGAAGGGGTTTCTGAAGTGGCTTCGGTAGGTGGCTTTATAAAAGAGTATCAGGTAGATTTAAACCCGGAGGCGTTGAAAGCCTTTGGCGTGACGGTGATGGATGTCATGAATGCTGTCCGGAAAAGCAATCTCGATATCGGAGCTGAAACCATGGAGTTGAATAATGTGGAATACATTATTCGGGGGTTGGGTTATGTCAAGAACCTGGATGACCTCGAAATCTCAGTTGTGGCTGTCCGAAACAATGTTCCTGTCAGGATCAAAGATGTTGCACAGGTCTCATTTGGTCCTGCGACCCGGCGAGGGGGGCTCGACAAGGGTGGTGCTGAGGCTGTTGGAGCTGTGATTGTTTCCCGGTACGGATCAAACCCCATGGAGGTTATCGGTAATGTCAAAGCCAAAATAAAGGAGATTGAGGCAGGCCTGCCACAAAAAACTTTGCCTGACGGGACGATATCAAAAGTAACTGTAGTTCCTTTCTACGATCGAACCGGTTTGATTAAAGAGACGATCGGTACACTCGAATCGGCCCTTTCGCACGAGATACTCATCAGCATCATTGTGATTATTATCTTGGTTATGAATCTCAGAGCATCTCTTATTGTTGCAGGGCTTCTGCCTATCGGAGTATTGATGACATTTATTTTAATGCGTTTTTTTGGTGTGGATGCCAACATCGTCGCTTTATCAGGTATTGCCATTGCTATAGGAGTAATGGTTGACATAGGAATTGTTGATGTTGAGAATATCCTTCGGCATCTCGAGATGCCTGAAAATGAAGGTGTACGGGGAAAGCAACTGCTGTCGGTGATTTACAACGCGACTACAGAGGTCAGGGATGCAGTGGTCACCTCAATAGCTACAACAATCGTTAGTTTTCTGCCTGTCTTTGCGATGGAAGCGGCCGAAGGAAAGCTCTTTCATCCACTTGCTTTTACCAAGACTTTCTCCCTGATATCGGCTTTCCTGCTGGGAATTATTGTTCTTCCTACTTTAACTTACCTTTTCTTTTCAATTCGCATCGATACAAAAAAGATCAGCAAAATCTGGAATGGCGGCTTGATTGGAGCAGGAATCCTGATTGTGGCTTTCTGGCAAACATGGCCGGCATTGGCAATAACCGCAATAGGAATCAATAATTTGCTTAATGACCGCTGGGCTGAGAACCGTAGGGGATATACCAATTATATCAATATTGCCATCACGGTACTGGTTGCAAGCTGGTATCTGACAATTGAATGGCTCCCATTGGGGGCGCACAACAGCAGTTTTGTAAACTTTCTGTTTGTAAGTGGAATTATAGCCGTCATTCTATCTGCATTAATGTCGATGGTCCATTTTTATGAAGTAATCATTCGTTGGGCATTGGAGCACAAAAAAAAGTTTCTGATTATTCCCGCTATTACCCTGATGTTTGGTCTTTTAGTCTGGCTGGGTTTTGATAAATTATTCGGATTCGTTGCTACAGGGGCTGAAAAAATAGGTTGGGCGAGCTTCAGGCATACTGCACTCTGGCAAACACCGGTAAGGATATTCCCCGGGACCGGGAAAGAGTTTATGCCTTCACTTAATGAAGGTTCTTTCCTGCTGATGCCTACCAGTATGCCTCATTCAAGCATCGAAAAAAACCTCGGTTATATCGAAACGCTTGACAAACGGCTTTCCACAATTCCCGAAGTGGAAATTGCGGTTGGTAAATGGGGACGAGTCAATTCTGCACTTGATCCGGCACCCGTTCAGATGTTCGAGAATACAATCAATTACAAGCCAGAGTATATCCTTGACGAAAATGGACAAAGACAAAAGTTCAAAATAGATGGTGATGGGAATTTTGTACTGAATTTATCCGAAGTTAAGAAAACGATAGAAATAAATGGAAATAAAACAGAAACAGATGGTAACAGAGTAGAAATTGAAAGGATTAAAGAGGTCAGGTATAACAGAGGAAATGAGTCTTTTATGGTCCAATTTGATGGCCGGTCTTTGATTGTCGAAAAACCTTATACCAATATTTCAGCCAATTTCAATCAATTACAATTTATTTCCTCTGATTTCAACCTGTTTCAATCTATTTCCAGCAATTTCTGTCAATTTTTAATCCAGGATCACAACGGAGAATACTTTCGCCAGTGGAGGTCTCAAATAAAGAAACCGGATGATATCTGGAAGGAGATCGTAAAGGTGACCAATATCCCGGGTCTGACCTCTGCCCCAAAATTGCAACCTATTGAAACCAGATTGGTGATGCTTTCAACAGGAATGCGTGCACCAATGGGGCTTAAAGTCTATGGGCCTGATTTAAATGCAATTGAGAAGGGGGGAATCGTACTCGAGAAGGCATTAAAGGAGGTGCCTTCGGTGAAAGCCGCTTCTGTCTTTTACGATCGTGCTGTTGGCGCTCCATACCTCGAAATCTCGCTAAAGCGTGAGGCTATGGCCCGTTATGGTATGACTGTAACTGATGTACAGGAGGTTTTGCAGGTGGCAGTAGGAGGAATGTCATTGAGTAATTCGGTTGAAGGGCGCGAGCGTTTTCCAATCCGGGTGAGGTATGCCAGAGAGCTAAGAGACAATCCTGAGGATATCGGCAGGATATTGATTCCCTCGATGAATGGTGTCCAAATTCCGCTCAGCGAGATTGCAGATATTGATTATTCCCGCGGTGCACAGATGATCCGAAGTGAAAACACCTTTCTAAATGGTTATGTGATTTTTGATAAGAACGAAGGTAAAGCAGAGGTAGATGTCGTGGAAGAGGCAACAAAATTCCTGGAACAGAAATTAAACTCAGGTTCCATCACTTTGCCTGCTGGTGTAACCTATAAATTTGCCGGGAATTATGAACATCAGATCAGGGCGACAAAAAGATTGGCAATCGTCATACCCATAAGTTTGCTCCTGATATTGCTGCTGTTGTATTTCCAGTTCAGAACGATTACCGCCTCTTTTATCCACTTTTCAGGTGTTTTTGTCGCCTTTGCCGGTGGTTTTATCATGTTGTGGCTTTACGGGCAGGATTGGTTTTTGAATTTTTCGGTTACCGGAATTAACCTGCGGGATCTGTTCCAGATGCACACCGTAAATTTAAGTGTGGCAGTATGGGTCGGGTTTATCGCATTATTCGGAATAGCGACTAACGACGGGGTAATTATGGGGACTTACATTCATCAGGTATTTGAGGAGCGAAAACCTGCCACTGTTCATGATGTTCGGGAGGCGGTGGTTGCTGCTGGATTGAAGCGCATAAGACCAGCAATGATGACCACTGCGGTCGCAGTCATTGCCTTGTTACCTGTTTTATCATCAAATGGTAAAGGTTCTGATATTATGATTCCAATGGCAATACCCATGTTTGGAGGGATGGTTATCCAGGTGATGACCGTCTTTGTTGTACCCATGTTCCAGGCGATGTGGAGGGAGAGGGGATTAATACATGGAAATTAATTGAAATATAGGGAAATACATTGAAATAGCCATCGTTGAGAAATCAAATACCGAAATGAAAATTTTCCCATGGCTGTTAGCTTTGCTGATCTATGATTCCATCTGACCTTTAAAAAACAAATTATTTAAAGATGAAATAATTGCAGATATTATAGAAGTGGAATTGATGAAAATTGATATGAATATTCTTAAAATTAAAATGATAATAAGAATTAATCTAAAAATATAAAGTTATGGGAAGTAAAAATTATATTGAATTAAAAAATCTTGAGGTCTATCAATTATCCAGAAAGTTATCATCAATTGCGTGGAAAATATTTTGCCAAATGTCTTTCGGGGACAAAAGGCATAAAGGTGATCAATTTCTACGATCAGTTGATGTAGTCGGCGCCAATATCACTGAGGGATATGGACGGTTTCACTACCTCGATAAAGTCCGGTTTTGCGATAATGCCAGAGGTTCTCATTTTGAGGCTTTCGTTCATTGGTTAGAATTGATGTCGGAAAGAGAAAAAATCTCAACGGAGGAGTTCGAATACCTTAGTGGACAAGCATCAGCATTGCTTCTTAGGCATAATAATTTTATTACAGTTACTACCAAAAAAGGGAGAGAAAATCATGATAAAGTTTGACAGGGATTTAAGGGATAAGCAATTTTTAAATCAAGTCTTATTTCTGATTATTTCTATTTATTTCCTTCTATTTCCATTTTTTTCAGCCTATTCCCAGGATTCTTTGGTCTATTACCTTGAAATGGCGGGCAAAAATAACCCTGCCGTTTTGCAGAAATTCACCGAATACAAGGCAGCTCTGCAGAAGGTGCCTCAGGTCGGCAGTTTACCCGATCCGGAGCTGAGCACCGGTATATTTCTTAGTCCTATGGAACTCATAAGCGGTAAACAGGTGGCAGATATCCGTTTGATGCAGATGTTTCCGTGGTTTGGAGTGCTGAAGAATGCAAAAGACGAAATGAGTCTGATGGCTAAAGCTAAATTTGAAGCGTTTCGTGAAACTAAACTGGAGGTATTATATGGTGTTCAGCAAACCTGGAACGAATTGCAGAAGGTTCACCAGACCGTGCGGATAAACGAAGAAAATCTCGAAATTTTGAAATCACTTGAGCGGCTATCGCTGGTAAAATTCAAGGCGGCCTCTTCCGGTATAGGGGGCACTTCTGGTGGACCAATACAGGGTAGTGCTTCACCGACAAATGCTTCTGGCGCATCAGGTATGACAACAATGGGTAACAAGGGGTCTACAACATCCAATCAAATTCCTCCATCCATGGTTGCGGCTCCCATGAGTTCTTCAGGCAGCCCTGGTCTTGCAGATGTTTACCGGATTCAGATGGAGATTGGGGAACTTGAAAACAGTATCAGTTTATTGAAGAATCAGCAACAAACCATTGCTGCAAAGTTCAATGGTTATCTGAACCGTTCTCAAAAGCTGGCACTGGTATTACCTGAAAAGTTGAGAGCCGATACACTTGTTTATTCACTTTCAGAATTCGCTGACAGTATGCAGAATCGCAGCCCGATGCTGGGAATGTTGAAATACGAACAACAATCGTATGAGGCGAGACGTCAGATGGTTACACGAATGAGTTATCCGATGGTGGGTCTGGGGCTGAATTACTCAGTAATTAAAAAAAATGAAATGTCAACCTCTCAAATGAACGGCAGCGATATGATTATGCCGATGGTTACGGTCACGCTACCCATCTACAGAAAAAAATACAAGGCGATGCAGGAGGAGGCAATCCAGATGAAAAAGGCTACAGAGCAGGGATATCAGGCTACCTCCAATTCATTGCAAACCGAATACTACGAAGCAATTCAACTTTACCAGGATGCTCAGCGACGCATGAGGCTTTATGCAAATCAGGGTCAGTTAGCCGATAAATCGCTAAGTATCCTGCTCAAAAGTTTCTCGGCATCTGGATCCGATTTATCTGATTTACTTCGAATTCGACAGCAGAAACTTGATTTCGGACTAAAACAAATTGAAGCAATCGCTGATAACAATACGGCTATTGCCTTGTTGAAAAAATTGAGTTGCATAGAGATCCATTAAAATTAAATTATCATGAACCGTCAAACGATATTTTTAATCATTACCCTGATCATCGGCATTTTTCTGGGATGGTTGTTTTTCCATGCTCCAGTGGGGATGAAAGAAGAAAGTGATCATCATTCTGATACTGCAAAGGTGGCAGTCTGGACCTGTGCTATGCATCCCCAAATACACATGGATCAACCCGGAAAATGTCCGATCTGCGCAATGGAGCTGATCCCTCTTTTACAAACCAATACAGATTCGATTGATCCGGATGCAATCCATTTGACCAAAGAATCAGTACAGCTTGCCAATGTGCTCACCTCTTTTGTCACTATTCAGAATCCGGTGAAAGAACTGCGTCTTTATGGCAAAATACAGGCTGACGAACGATTGCTTCAAAACCAGGTGAGCCACATCCCGGGAAGAATTGAAAAATTGATGGTCAATTTTACAGGTGAACAGGTTGTTAAAGGGCAAAAGCTTGCGCAGATTTATTCACCTGAACTGGTCACCGCACAGCAGGAATTGCTCGAGGCTGTCAAAACGAAGCTGGCTCAGCCTGAAATTTATTCCGCGGCAAAGGAAAAACTTCATCAATGGAAGTTGACTGAGGGGCAAATTTCGGCAATTGAAAATTCGGGGAACATTCAGACCGATATTGATATTGTTTCAAATACAAGTGGCATTGTTACTTCACGGCGTGTAAACACCGGCGACTACGTAAGTCAGGGTACTGTACTCTATGAAATCTCTGATCTCTCAAGAGTCTGGGTTTTGTTTGATGCCTACGAAAGCGACCTCCCCTTTTTGAAAAAAGGTGACAAACTTGGGTTTACAGTTCAAGCATTGCCAGGGATCACCTATTCCGGAGCTGTTATTTTTATTGATCCGGTGATTGATGCGGTCAACAGGGTGGCAAAGGTTCGGGTAGAAATCGGCAATCCCGGCGGAAAGCTCAAACCCGAAATGTTTGTCACAGGTATCGTAAAATCAGATCTTACGGAATACAGAAATCGGTTGATTATCCCCAAATCGGCTGTACTCTGGACAGGTAAGCGATCTGTCGTATATGTAAAATTGCCGAATTCAGAAGAGCCTGTTTTTAAAATCCGGGATATTGAACTTGGCCCGCTTCTCGAAAGCAGTTATGTTGTTATGAATGGATTAAAGGAGGGCGAAGAGATCGTCACGCAAGGTGCATTCAGCGTTGATGCGGCAGCTCAGTTGGAAGGGAAGTCCAGCATGATGAATCCTGCGGAGACTGAAAAAGAACTTCAGGCTAAGGATCAAAATCAGCCTCTGATTGGTACCGTTGAGGAGCATTTTAAAGTTTCAGGTAATTGCGATATGTGTAAGGAGCGGATAGAGGGGGCTGCAAAATCGGTAGCAGGAGTTTTGAAGGCAGAATGGAATAAGTCAGATAAAGTTGTTCATATTCAATTTGATGCAAATATGACCAGTTTGGATGCAATTGAAAAATCGATTGCCAAAGCAGGCCATGATACGGAAAAATTTAAGGCTTCGGAAGCTGACTACAAACTTCTTCCGGAATGTTGCCGTTACAGGACAAAATAGAAAAATTTAACCCTGACAGGGTTTCAAAACCTGTCAGGGTCAAAAAATAATTTCAGAAAAAATCTTGTTTACAAATTATTAATGGTTCCCGGTGGCAGATTCAAGCCGTTTCAAAATGCTGAATATAAAGGTTGCCGATAACAGGCACATCACCACTAAAATGGCGAAGAACTGCCACAATTCAATCTTATCCCAAAGGATACCAATCAGTCCAGCTGCAAGGTTACCAAACGCGGTTGCTCCCAGCCAGGCTCCCTGGGCCAGTCCTTTGTATTTTGGAGGGGCTACTTTGGATACAAATGATATCCCAATGGGGCTGAGAAATAATTCGGCTACGGTAAGTACCAGATAGCAATTAATCAGCCAAAACGGAGAAACGAGGTTTTCAGAGGTGCCGCCATTCAATTGCCCGGGTGAAGTAAGTCCCATTGAAGCAGCAATCAAAAGACCAAACCCGATCGCTGTAAAAAGCATTCCAAACCCGATTTTCTTTGGGGCGGAAGGCTCAATCCCTTTATTTCGTAACCATGTGAAAAATCCGATGATTACAGGTGTTAAGAATACGATAAATATTGGGTTGAATTGCTGAAATTTTTGTGGAGTGATGGTATAATCGCCTGTAAAAGAACTGATCATGTACCATGCAAGCGCTACACTGGCAACAAAAACACCTCCTCCAATCAGTTTTAAATTACGTCCTTTTCCGATGAAAATCAGGATTGAACCGATAATTGCAAACAGAACAGGTAACAATTGGCTCAAATCGAAAAGTACATAGGTGCTTGGTTTTACGTGCCCTAATTGCGTGTAGTCTCTGGCGAAGATGGTCATGGTAAATCCGTTTTGATGGAAGGCCATCCAGAAGAATATAACTACAAAGAAAACCAGTCCCAGTGCAATAAGTCGTTCGCGGGTTTGCTGAGGGGTGAGGAGGACCATCTTGCTTTTAAGATCAACCGATTTCGATTTTTGTTTTTCAGTTACGTCAGCTTGTTGATAATATTTTCTAAATCCGATAAAAATCAAAAATGAAACCACCATACTGGCTGCTGCAACTGCAAAACCTGCATTGTACGAGCTGGCTAGTGTTTCGATATAAGTTTTCGAAAACGAGGTTAAATCGGTAAAATTATTTCCCAATTGAGCGTGCGCTAACTGAGTCAGTTTACTTACATCTTCAAGTTTGCCATCCAGAAACTGATGTGCCATGTGCGGGATTGATGAATCATAAGTAAACCCTTTCCCTTTTAGAACCCAGTTTCCGATAGCTCCTGCAGCCGAAGGGGCAAAGAAAGCTCCAATATTGATCCCCATATAGAAAATATTGAAAGCGTTGTCACGGTTGGCACTGTACTTCGGATCATCATACATGTTTCCGACCAGTGCCTGCAGGTTTCCTTTGAAAAATCCGGTTCCGAGCGAAATGACAGCAAGAGCAGAATATACCACTGCAATACCCAGTCCGGGCATAGCTAAAATGGTGTATCCTAAAAACATAATAACCAAACCGACCGTTATTGTTTTCCCATACCCCAAAAGGTTGTCTGCCACATATCCACCAAGTAAGGGCAAAAAATAAATTCCAAACAGGAAACTACCGTATATACCACCGGCTTCAGCAGTCGAAAAACCAAATTTGGCCTGAAGATAAAGTACAAAAATGGCCAGCATGGTGTAATATCCAAACCGTTCACCCATGTTTGCGAAAAAAGCCACTAATAGCCCTTTGGGATGTCCTTTAAGCATAAATTGTTGTTTTAAGGGGTTAAAATTGTCTAATTGCGGCAAATATAGCGAACTTTTTTGGTGGCTTAATAATGTTATAAATCATGTTTTACAAGTATTTTACCCGATTAATGAACTAAAATTCCGGTGTTGTATAACACACACCGATTTCTTCGTAAATTTGAAAGTAGAAAGACATATCTAAATGAAAATTTTCACTACTGCGCAAGTTGCTGATTTGGATCGGTATACAATTGAAAATGAGCCAATCGAATCTATCGATCTTATGGAGCGGGCCTCCAACCAGGTTGCCGGATGGATCTCTGCGCACTATGATCCCCATCAGCGATTAGCCGTTTTTGCAGGCCCGGGCAATAACGGAGGCGATGCACTTGCCGTTTCGAGATTACTGACATTGCAGAATTTTAAGGTTGATGTTTATATCCCCGATGCCGGAAAATTTTTTTCTGAATGCTTCCTGATCAATCTTCAGCGATTGAAAGAGGTTCAGCAAATCTCAACAATAAACTGGAGTGGTGATGACCCCTTTCCTGAACTTTCAAATTACGATCTGATCATTGATGGATTATTTGGATCAGGACTAACACGCCCGCTCTCAGGATTTCCCGCAGAGCTCGTCAAATACCTGAATAATTGCAATATTCCCATTATTTCAATCGACATTCCTTCGGGCCTTATGGGTGAAAATAATCAAGGGAACGATCCTCATGCAATCATTCAGGCTCATCATACGCTTACCTTTCAATTTCCGAAATTAAGTTTCTTTTTTAAAGAGAATGAGAAATTTACCGGAAAGTGGGAGATCCTTCCTTTCGGTCTGCATCCAGGAGGAATTAAAATGAAAGAGACCCCATGGAACTATTCAGACCAGGATGCCATTGTTCCAATTCTAAAACCAAGAGACAAATTCTCACACAAAGGAACTTTTGGGCATGCCCTTCTTGTGGCGGGTAGCACAGGGAAAATGGGTGCAGCTATTCTTGCTTCAAAGGGTTGTTTAAGGTCTGGTGTCGGTTTATTGACAGTTCACCTTCCTGGATCAGGAAATCAATTTATGCAAACAGCTGTATTTGAGGCGATGGTTAGTATCGATGAATCGGAAGATTTCATTTCGCATATTCCGGTTTCTTCAGTTTATAAGGCAATAGGAATTGGACCTGGCCTTGGGAAGTCGGAGGAGACAGCAAAAGCATTAAACTTTCTTTTTGAGAATTATCATGCTCCCATGGTAATTGATGCCGATGCACTCAATATCCTTTCCAGTCATCCTGAAATGATGAAGCTTATACCCGCTGAATCTATTTTAACTCCCCATCCCCTGGAGTTTGAGCGGTTGGCTGGACATGCTGAATCCGATTTTGAACGGTTGTCATTAACCCGAAGGTTTGCCCAGATCCACAATGTGATTATGATTCTTAAAGGGGCATTTACCGCCATCGCGTTTCCCGACGGTGGTTGCTGGTTTAATAGTACGGGTAATCCGGGTATGGCCACGGGAGGAAGTGGCGATGTTCTTACAGGTATTCTTACCGGACTGTTGGCTCAGGGATATTCTCCTCGCGAAGCGGCCCTTCTGGGCGTTTATTTGCATGGACTTTCCGGCGATCTGGCAGTGGAGGGTTCCTCTGAGGAGGCTTTAATTGCAAGTGATATTACTGATCATCTTGGCGGAGCATTTTCCATCCTGAAAAGTGTCCCCGGTTTTGGGAAAGCCAAAAAAAAGATTCAATTTTGAAAGGTCAAATGATCTTGAAAGTATTTACTAAAAACGATAAAATGAAACAAGTTGCAATTCTGTTATTAACCTCTTTGTTTATTGCCGGAAATGTTACAGCTACAATCAAAGACGACAAGAAGAAAGTGGCCGGGGAGATGGCAGTGATCTCGGGCGGTATTGTCTATTCACTTCCCCGTACCGGGGTTCGTATTATGGCGGAGGTAACACAGGAGAAATTTTTCCATGGCCCTTATTATGAGTATGCTCAGAAATATATTGGAGTAAAAGCCGCTCCGGCTTCAGATAGTGAGTTTTGGAAGATAACCGATTTGAAACTCGAAACTTTCGGATCGCCTGATCCGGCCGAAGTTCATAAGGCAACAGGTGCGGTGGCATCAATGATATCTCTTACGGATGAGGGTGTCATCGTAGGAATTAACAGCACGGTCAAAGCCGAGGCCAGTAAAACATACACCTCAATATTCACCCCTTCAGTAGATGTTCCGCGTGAGATTTGGTCCGAAATGTCGATGCATTCGTTTCTTGAAACAAAAGATTCATTGAAACATTCGGGCGACAAACTAAAATCTTTTGAGGAAAAAGCAGCAGAGGCTGCCCAGGATATTTTGAAATTACGTAAGCGGAAGGCGCTTCTTTTAGCCGCGAAATACGATAAGCTTCCTCCTGATGGGAAAGCCTATCAGGTTGTGGTGGATGAACTGGATAAAATAATTGAAAATTATGAAGCTCTTTTTATTGGAAAGTCTTTCAAAGCGACCCATAAATATGTATTTGAAGTGATTCCGGAAGCCAAAGCGAATAAGGCGCTGGTGGCATTCAGGTTCTCATCATCTTCAGGTGTTTTACCTGAAAGTAATGTTTCAGGTAAACCTATTATGCTGGAATTAGATCCGAATCTTGATCTTGCACATAACAGCGACCAGAAAGCAACGCCGGTTGCCGGTGAGACTTCGACCAACGGATTGTTTTACAGAACGCCGGGATTGGTTCTTGCCCGTTTGCTTAATGGCAGTGACGTTCTGGCTCAGGCTCGACTTTCGATGGCTCAGTTTGGCACCGTTTCTCCTGTTCCGGATGGACTGATAAACGGAGAATACTCAATTGAATTTCATCCTGTTACCGGAGCAATCCGACGTATAGGTAATTAAAATAAATATTTATGTTTCGCATCAGAAGAGACAAGGCACCGCCTTGTCTCTTCTGTTTTCAAACCTTGTCTTAACTATTTTCAATTGCAAATAGTTAGTTTTTTAAAGGTTAGATGGAGTTGAAGATCAGCGAAGTAATGCCCGCAACGCAGGATGGTGATATTTTCATTTTGATTTGTGATTTCTCAAGCATGGCATTTCATGATTTTTGATCAACGTAAAATCAACAGCTTTTAGCTATATTGTGCCGCAGAAATCAAAAATATTTTTTCCATTTAAACATTCTTACCCAATTAAAATGCAAGAACTAAAAAAATCCCTTCGCGACTCGAAATCAGCACGTTGGTTGATGCTTGGACTGGTGTCGTTTACCATGATGTGTATGTATTATCTCACCGATGCAATGGCTCCTTTACAGGAAAGATTACAGGCCAATTTATCATGGTCGGCTTCCGACTATGGTTTATTTACTAGCGGTTATGGCTGGTTCAATGTGTTTCTGCTGATGCTTGTTTTTAGTGGAATGATTCTTGATAAACTGGGAGTTCGGTTTACCGGAATTCTTGCAATCGCGATTATGTTGATTGGAGGGTTTATTAAGTATCTGGCAATCTCGGGTCATTTTCATGGCATGTTCGAGTTCTCAATAGGCTCCATGCAATTAATTTCTCCGACTACAAAATCTGCTGTGGTAGCTGGATTTGGTTTTGCCGTTTTTGGAGTTGGATGTGAGATGTTTGGTATTGCAGCCAACAAAGCGGTAGTACGTTGGTTTCGTGGAAAAGAGATGGCATTAGCTATTGGATTAAACACATCGACTGGTCGTATTGGAACTGCTCTGGCAATGTTTACACCCATCCCGTTGATCAAGATGACTGGCAATATCAGTATGCCGGTGATCGTTTCCCTTTTCTTATTGGGGATTGGGATGTTGGTATTTGTCCTGTTTACCTTTATGGATCGACAATTGGATAAGGAGGATGCTGATGCGGGTGTGCCTGACGGTGAAGAATTCAAGTTTGCGGATATCATCGAAATAGGGCGAAATCGAGCATTTTGGTACATAACCGCTTTATGTGTACTTTTTTATTCGGCTGTTTTCCCCTTTATTAAGTATGCGACGAACATGATTGTCCAGAAGTTTGGAATAACAGACTCATTTGCTGGTTATATTCCCGCCTTATTGCCTTTCAGTGCGTTACTGCTTACCCCGATTTTCGGCAGCATGTTCGACAAAAAAGGGAAAGGCGCCACCATCATGATTATAGGTTCTATACTTCTTGTTTGTGTTCATTTGCTTTTCTCGATACCTTCATTAAACAGCTTTCCTATCGCAATAGGATTAGTGATGGTCTTAGGGATTGCCTTTTCAATGGTACCATCTGCCATGTGGCCATCCATTGCCAAAATTATCCCGGAAAGCAAACTGGGAACCGCCTATGCGATGACCTTCTGGGTTCAGAACTGGGGTCTGATGGGTGTCCCTCTTCTTATTGGAATTGTTTTGGATAAATATTGTATTACCGGTACAATAAACAAAATGGTTGATGGGCAGCAACAGGTTATTACCCAGTATAATTATACCCTCCCGATGTTGATCTTCGCCTGCTTTGGAATGCTTGCTATCGTTTTCTCATTCTTGTTGAAAACAGAGGATCGTAAAAAAGGGTATGGACTGGAATTGCCAAATATCGAAAAATAGAGTTTATCTACTGTATTAAATTTAAAATCATAAAATTATGAGCAAGGAGATCGTTCATCTTGACCCAAAGTCGGTTTGGGAGAATTTTTACAAACTGACTCAGGTTCCGCGCCCTTCGAAAAAGGAGGAGAAAATTCAGGCATTTATGATGGATTTCGGTAAAAGTTTGGGACTGGTAACCGAGAGGGATAGTGTTGGAAACATTCTGATCCGAAAACCGGCCACACCGGGGATGGAGAATCGTAAAGGTATTATCCTCCAGGGGCACCTGGATATGGTTCCCCAAAAGAACAACAGTACCGTTCACGATTTTGAGCAAGATCCTATTGATGCCTGGATAGATGGCGATTGGGTTCGTGCACGCGGAACAACACTTGGAGCAGATAACGGAATAGGTGTTGCCAGTGCGATGGCGGTCCTGCAATCAAAAGATCTGGTGCATGGACCTATTGAGGCGCTGTTCACCTGTGATGAGGAAACAGGAATGACTGGTGCATTGGGTTTGCAACCCAATTGGCTAAAGGGGGATATTTTACTCAATATGGACTCTGAAGAGGAGGGCGAGCTTTATGTGGGTTGTGCTGGTGGAATAAATGCTGATATCGAATTTGAATATGATGAGGTAATTGTTCCGGAAAATGTAAAGCCTTTTAAGCTCATTATTACCGGACTCAAAGGTGGACATTCGGGCCTTGATATCATTTTAGGCAGAGGTAATGCCAATAAGTTGATCGTTAGGTTTTTAAAATATGCAACACGTGAACTGGACGTCCGTCTGGCAGAAATAAATGGCGGGGGGATGAGAAATGCGATTCCCCGCGAGGCTTATGCAGTGGTGCTTGTACCCGACGATAATATTACCCTGTTGAATAAAGCAGTTAAACGGTACGAATCGATTTTCAAAAGCGAATTGGGCGCTGTTGAACCGACCCTCAGTTTTACAATTGAAGAGACTGAGGTACCAAAATCACTGATTGAAGAGCGTGTACAGGATGACCTGATTGATGCTATTTATGGATGTCCGAACGGAGTGATCCGGATGAACGACGGGATGCCAGGAATGGTCGAAACCTCTACAAATCTTTCGACGATTAAATCACGCAAAGGGGTTATTTTCGTTAAATGTCTTCTCCGTAGTTCGGTTGACTCTGCAAAGGATGACCTTGTGGAGCAGGTCGACAGCGTATTTGCCCTTGGTGGCGCTATGGTCTCATTTGATGGCGGATATCCTGGATGGAAACCTAAAATGGACTCGCAGATTCTTGGTGAGATGAAGGAGATCTATCAAGCTAAATTCGGGAGAACACCAGCTGTGCTGGGAATCCATGCCGGTTTAGAATGTGGTATCCTTGGAGCAACTTACCCAAACTGGGATATGATCTCATTCGGTCCAACAATGCGCTCCCCTCATTCACCAGATGAACGGGTTAATATCCCTTCGGTTCAAAAATTCTGGGATTTTCTGGTTGAGGTGATTAAAAATATCCCTGTAAAATAGGTTAATAAAGCCCTGTCAGGTTTACAAAACCTGACAGGGCTAATTCTTATAAGGTAGACGAGTTATTGATGAACTCGTCGATTACTTTTAGTAATTCCTCTAAATCGAGTGGTTTGGTCAGATAATTTTTAGCTCCGGCCTTCAATAATTTGAGACGTTGCTGAGGCATTGCGTCTGCACTTATTACAACTACAGGAATGGTACAGGTGCTTTCCTCAGTCTGAAGTAGTTTGATCACCTCGCTGCCATGTATATCCGGCAGGTCAAGATCAAGAAGAATTAAATCGGGTTTGTGCATGATAGCCAGATTTACAGCCTGCTTTCCTTGTGAAGTTGTAATTAGCTGAATATTAGAGCGCTGGGTAGAGAGAATTTGATCAATTAATTCTACATTGGAGATATTATCTTCGATATACAGAATTTTACCCTTTTCATAGGCAGATCCAGATTCCATCGCAGTCAGTTTTCCCGATTTTCCAATACTTTCGATTTGACCTTCACATTTGGGCAGTTCAATCCAAAATGTACTTCCTTCTCCCATGGTACTCTCCACGCCTAGATTCAACCCCATGGCATCCATCAGTTTTTTTACTACGGCCAGACCAAGGCCCGTACCTTCAGTTGCCGATTTCTCTGCTCCAATTCTTTCAAAGGGATTGAAAAGTTTAGGGAGGTCCTCAGCCGGGATTCCCAAACCGTTATCAGATATCGATATCCTGACCGGAACAATACCGTCCGGATTTTGATCCATCATTTCGGTTTTTATAATTACCGAACCCCCTTTGATGTTGTACTTTATGGCATTATTCAACAAATTCAGCAATATTTGTTTTAATCGCTGCCTGTCGGATTTTACAAAAAGTTGATTGTAGGGTGAATTTACCATTTCGATTGAGATTTGTCGCTCATTAGCGTAGGGACGCAGCGCATCCATCATTTCAAAAATGATATTATCTAACTTGACCGGCTCAATAGAGAGAGAGAGTCTGCCGGCTTCAATCCGTGAAATATCCAATACTTCATTGATCAAATCGAGTAAGTGTTTACCGCTTCGAATGATGTGTTGCATCCCTTTCTTTTGTCCGGAGTTGAGTTCTCCCATTAAAATGAGTTGTGCAAAGCCCAATATGGAGTTCATTGGAGTCCGGAGCTCATGACTCATGCGTGACAGAAACTCGCTTTTGGCCAGATTTGCCTTTTCCGCTTCTATTCTGGCCTTCAGAATTTCGTCTTCCGTTTTTTTTCGCTCTTCAATTTCTTTGAGCAAATTTTCATTCGTCTCTTCAAGTTGTGATGTTCTTTGCTCAATTTTCTCCTCAAGGGTGGCATTGAGATCCAAAATCTCCTGCTCTGCCTTCTTTCGAAGAGTAATATCCTGTTTTACTGCCAGATAATTTGTGATTGCCCCGGAGGTATCCAGAATCGGTGTAATGGAGATACTCTCCCAATATAGTTCTCCATTTTTCTTTTTATTGATCCATTCACCCTGCCAAGGTTTTCCAGATTTGATTGTCTTCCATAAATCGCGGTAGACTTCATCACTCGTTTGACCAGATCTTAATAAGCTCGCATTTTTCCCTTGCACCTCTTCAAAGGAATATCCGGTGGTCAGGTAAAACGCAGGGCTGACATACTCGATATGGGCCTCCAGATCGGTAATAACAATGGAAACAGGGCTTTGCTCAATGGCCTGGTATAGTTTCCGGATCTCATTTTCACTCTGTTTCCTACTGGTTATATCCCGTATAAAACGGAGCACACGGTCTTTTTCCAGATAAGCTATTCTGGCATCAAAGTAAAACGCCCTTCCCTCCCTGACTGCCGAATATTCGTAACTGATAATTTCATGACTTTCGAGGCATTCATTGATTTTTTTAAGGTGTAATTCTGCAGTATTGGCATCAAAAACATCTCTCACATTTGCCCCTATCAACTTGTCAATTGGGTAGAGC
Organism: Prolixibacteraceae bacterium; assembly: GCA_963675995.2. GTDB lineage: Bacteria > Bacteroidota > Bacteroidia > Bacteroidales > Prolixibacteraceae > JAAFHB01. The sequence continues at coordinate 1,158,936 of CAXXIY010000002.1, forward strand.
AATACCGCAAATTTAGCACTGAAATTTTCCAGATAATTTCCTTCCTTGTCAGAAATAAAGATCAGATCAGGCATAGCAGCAATGATTGCATTTAGCCTGTTATTCTGCTGTCTGATTTTTTCTTCTGCCTTCTTGTTTTCTGTGATGTCGATTGCCGTTGCAGATAAAAACTGGGAGCATTATTGTCATCAACAATTATTGTCGCATTCATCAGTGAAGGGAAAGGGGTACCGTCTTTCCGGGTACGCCAAACTTCCTCACCGGTAAAACCACCAACTTTTTTCAACTGATCCAACATTTCGACCACACGTGGTAATTGTTGTTCCGAATGGAGTATGGAGAGATTTTTACCAATTAAATCGGCCACCTCCCATCCATGCATCCTGGCAAATGCATTATTGGCATAAATCAAAATGCCATTCGGGTCAGAGATCGCATTTCCGTAACTAGCCTGATCGGAAATAGTTCGAAATTTCAATAACTCATCTTCTGCCTGTTTTCTTTTTGTAATATCGATAATTCCTCCCCTATAGCCCTTGAAAATATTATATTCATCAAATATGGGTACTCCGTTTATTTCAATCCAAATTAAACATTTATCGGCATTAAAGATTGGGCACACTAATTGTTTAACTGACTCCCTTCTGTTATACTTTTCGATCACCTGTTCCCGATATCCCTCCGGTATGGGATCGGAAAAGGATATTTTTCCGGTTATTTGCTTAGGAGTAAAACCTAAAACCTGATAAACAACAGGACTTATTTAGGTATATAATCCTGTTGCATCTGTTTCCCAGATCATGGTTTGACTGATTTCTGCTATTTGACTGAATCGTTCCTGGCTTTTTTTAAGCTCATCCTCCATCTGCCGGCGACTTGTGATATCTTCTTTAATGGCAATGAAATGGGTGATTTTGCCACTTGAATTGTGGATAGGGGATATGGTGGATGATTCCCAGTAAAGCTCCCCATTTTTCCTTTTATTATGAAATACTCCGTGCCACTCTTTTCCATTACTTATATTATCCCAAAGCAGTGTATATTCGTCAGGTTGGGTTTCACCCGATTTTAGTAATCTTGGGTTTTTACCTAAAAGTTCATCAGCCCTATATCCTGTTGTATCACAAGCTTTGGGATTTGCATATTCAATTTTTCCCTCAAGATTCGTAATCACAATACTGACAGGACTTTGCTCAACCGCTTGGGAAAGTTTCCGCAATAGCTCTTCTGCCTCCCTGCTTATTGTTATATCCTGCCAAGTTGTGAATAAAACCTGATTCCCTTCATATTCAATAACTGTTAAATTTACCTGACACAGGATTTCCGCACCATCGAACCTTTTGTGTACCCATTCGAAAGAGTTACTCCCTTTCTGAATAGTTTCACGAATCAGCTCATTACAATAATCTTCAGATATTCTGCCGTTTGGCTGGTATTCAGGTGAAAGCTGAAAAGGGGTTTTGTTCAGAATCTTCGACCTGTCGCCACCAATTAGCACCTCCGAAGCTTTGTTGCATTCGATAAATTTTCCATCGCTGATGATGAGATAACCTTCCGGAGAATCAAAAAACAAAGCTTTATATTTCTCCTCACTCTTACGAAGTGCCTCTTCAGACTGCTTGCGCCAACTAATATTGCTGACTAAGGCGATAAACTTATCGTCCCCAAACCGTGAGAGGCGGGCTTCGAAATCAAGCAGTACACCATCTATCGGCATTTTATACTGAATCGGGTCTTTTATATGCCCTTCCTTTAATTGATTGATTCCGGTAAATAATTCGTTACAAATCGATTCGGGTAATACTTCCGATATATTCTTATTTAGGAATAACTCAGGAGGCATTGAAAGTTCTTTTTCTTTTCCAGGGTTCACCTCAAGAAAGACACCTTCGGCACTAAGGATAAACATTAAATCTGGTATTGCTGCCAATATAGATTCTGTGTAATTTTTTTGGGTGGTCAGTTCATTGGCTGTCTGCTGACGCTCTGTTACATCAACGAAGGTAATTATATTGAAATTCCCTGCTGATACAAAACTAAATTCAAGGTAACGAATCGACCCGTCTTTGCATTTTACCCTTCCATCAAATGGTATAAAATCCGATTTCCCTTTCTTATAATTTTCCAAAGCATTATTCCAATAGCTTTCTATAGTATTTCTGTACTCCTTGTCAGGGTAAACAAGAGTTCGCAACTCCTCAATTGTATGAACATCCTTATTTGAATATCCTGTAATATCCGTGAGTTTTTTATTTATTAACAGTATTTTTTGATTTTCATCGACGATGATTATTCCAACAGGAGCTGCTTCAATCAGTATTCTGAAATTTGATTCACTTTCCATTAGGGAAGCTTCTGCCAGTTTACGCGCATGAATATCGTTCAGCGAACCTCTGCCACCGGTAAGGACTCCATTTTCGAAAATTGGGGTTGTTGAGGAACGAACCCACCGGATATCACCACTTTTGGTCAGATACCTGTATTCAAGATAGGAATAATCTGTTTCAGCCAGTTCTGAAAGCGCTTTCATCAGCAAAGGCCGGTCGTCAGAATACATGTATGTAAAGAAATTTTTTCCTGTAATTTCATCAGGTCTGTATCCCAGAATACGCTCAATTGCCGGACTAACAAACATGATAGTGCCATCTGCTGAAACCTCGTAAATTACTTCATTAATGGTCTCTACCATTTTACGGTAAAGTGCCTCAGTTTTATGAAGTTCAAACTCAATCTGTTTCTTTTCCTCTTTTTCGATGTAGTTACCAAGTTTTACCGCTATTGAAAGTAATAAATCAGATTCCTCACGAAGGAAAACATGATCACATGAAGGTATTTGATTATCCGGATAAGTAACTTCAATATGTCCAATAACTTTATGATTTACATTTAATTCCTGGATTAATCTATTCTTGTTTTCTGAATAACCCGGGGTTTTGAAAATCTTATTATTGATTTTTACCAAAGCCTCAGCAATTGAAGGATATTGCCAGGCAGGCGGAATAAAATGAACAATCATTTCAGCTACCTGATCCACTGAGAGATAAGAATTATTTAGGAGCTCCGAAATTTGATTGTGACATTCCAGCTCTTTTAGACGCTCTTTCAGGACAAATTCAGTATTTTTTCGGTCGGAAATATCTGCCAATCGTCCAATTGCCTGTAATGGATTGCCCTGCTTATCTCGTTTAATTACTCTTCCTTCCTCCAGAACCCATCTGTATACTCCATTTTTACAAAGCATCCGGTGTTCACACAAAAAAATGTCGGATTGACTATTTAAATGTTTCTCAAATGTTTTCATTACCATTTCCAGATCATCAGGATGGACCCGCTTATACCACTCCTCTACCGTATCACCGATTTCAAAATCGGTGAATCCAAGCATCGATTTCCATTGTAATGAATAGAATACCTTGTTTGTAACAAAATCCCAATCCCACAACCCTTCATGGGTAATTTCAAACGCATATTTCCACCGTTCGTCAACCTGAGACAGCTTATTTTCAGTTTGGCAAGAACCTTTCAAGGTTTCCAACTCACGTTCTAACTGGTGCAATTGACAGATCAGCTCTTCTTTTGTGGTGTTCTGTTCGTCCATAACAGATTAATTTTGGTTAGTTTTAATAAAAGAGGGATCCCTTTTATTGTTAGCAATGTAAAAAGATTTTTTCAATTGCGTTAGATCTTTTTTATAAAAGTTGAAATTTTTTTCGAATGCTTTCAAACCCACATCCGTAAATTGATTTTCGGAATTTTCCACATAAGTGATTGTTTGGTTTAGAGTTTTAATCTGACTAAATTAGCGAAAGTTTTACCTGAATATTCTTATTCGATATGAAAAAAAAAATACTCTTCTTCTTTATATTCATTCTGGTGTTTTTTTGTGCAGGGTATTCCCAAATCAAAAATATTGGTATTCCATATATCCGGAATTTTCCTAAGAGAGAGTATAAAGCAGGCACTCAAAACTGGGGTATAGCACAGGATCAGAAGGGGTTTATGTATTTTGCCAATAACGAAGGTCTTTTGGTTTTTGATGGTGTTGCCTGGCACCTTTATAAAATGCCAAATTCTTCCATCACCCGATCCGTCTATATCGATGGTATTCATGGAATATATGTAGGCGCTTACAATGAGATGGGGAAAATGGAATATCGAAGCAATGGAAAGCTGGAATTTATATCACTAAAAAAACACTTGCCTGCTGAATTTCAGAATTTTGATGATATTTGGAACATCACATCATTTGAAGGGAAAATTGTTTTTCAATCTTATGCAAGTGCCTTTATCCTTCGGAAAGATACCTCATTTACAGTCATAAAGGCCCCATTCCGGTTTCAGAACTCTTTTAAAGTACGGGAGCGTCTCTTTTTCAATGATATTGAGAACGGTTTGTACGAACTGATCAGAGGCAACCTGGTCGCTTTAGCTGGCTGTCAGAGCCTGAAAGGGGAAGATATTGTTTCCATTCTCCCCTCTGCAATTAGTGAAGAATTTCTTGTTTTCACCCAAAAGAAAGGGGTTTTTATCTATAATGGGAAACAATTAATAGAATGGAAAGTTCCTGTCAATGAATTTCTGAAAAAAAATCAGATTTTTAGTACATCCTTTATTCAGGACCATTATTATGCCATAGGGACCATACAAGATGGTGTCCTAATTATTGATGCACATGGCATGATCGTTCAGCATATCAACCGCGAAAAGGGGTTGCAGAATAATACTGTTCTTGAGGTTTTTACAGACAAGTCTGGTGATTTATGGCTTGGACTTGACAATGGAATTGACTATGTAAACATCAATTCTCCCATCACCTTTTTAAAACAGTCCGAAGGTATCGGAGCCGGGTATACCACTATTATTTTTAAGAATAAGCTTTATCTTGGGACAAATCAAGGGCTGTTTGTCAAGAAGTGGGACGGAAACGGGCAAAATGGGGGATTTAGGATGATTCCAAACACTTCGGGTCAGGTGTGGTATCTTGGCGTGCATGACGGAGTTTTAATTTGTGGACATAACAATGGAACTTTTATTATCGAAGGGGAGACCGCACGCCAGATCAGCAAGATTCAGGGGGGATGGAAATATCACATTATGAAACGATTCCCCGATTATTTAGTGGGTGGGACCTATGGTGGATTGATCCTTTTCAAAAAGGAGTCGGGCACCTGGAAGTTTGTTAGTAAGATCAGGGGATTTGATGAGTCGTTCAGAATATTTGAGGAGGATGATGAAGGGGATCTGTGGATGAGTCATGGATTTAAGGGGATTTATAGGATTAGCTTTGGAACCTCCCTTGATAGTATAAAATCGTTTCAGTTTTATACGGTCAGCGATGGATTACCAACCAATTACAATCTAAACGTTTTTAAAATAAAGGACAAAATAGTTTTCACGACAAACAATGGTATTTATCAGTATAATTCTCAGAATAAGCGTTTCGAAAAATCACAATATTTCAATCGTTTGTTTAGTCCACTGCAAGACATTGCCTTTCTGAAAGAGGATATGAAAGGCAATATTTGGTATATCGCATTATTCCAATCCAATAAACAGGCAGGAGTCTTTCGTATCCAGGAAGACGGAACATTTCAGCATGTCACAGCTCCCTTTATATTGTTGAATGGTAAGTTTATAAGTGGTTTTGAGTCGATTTACCCTTATTCTGATGATCACCTGCTCTTTGGAATGGAAGAGGGTTTTGCCCATTATTCACCTAAAGCTCAATTCCGTTTCAATCCCGAATTTTCTGCTTTTATCACAAGGGGTGTTGCCTTAAATATTGACAGTAGCTTTTTTTATGGAAATTCCCCTTTAAATGTGAAAAGTACCATCAAAGAGAGATATACGTTTAAATATTCAAGAAATGCCTTTAAGTTTTACTTTACCACTCCAATCTACGATAATCAGAGTAGTGTCGAATATAGTTTTAAATTGTCGGGTCTTAATAGCGGCTGGTCAGAATGGAGTAACTCCACCTTTGTAGAATATGCACTTTTGCCGGAAGGTAACTATGGGTTTAATGTAAAGGCGCGTAATTCAATTGGTGTTGAGAGTAAAAGTGATGAATTGTTGTTTACAATAACTCCACCATGGTACCGGTCGGCTTTGGCGATTGCGTTTTACGTGATCTTCTTTCTTGTGCTCGTGTTGTTTGCTATATGGTTGTTTTATAAAAGAATAGAAATTTCAAGGCGAAGAGAGCGGTTAAAACATCTGAAGGAATACCGAAAGAAAGAGCTGGAGTATATTCAACAGGCCGCTCTGGCGGAAAAAAAGATAATCAAACTTAAAAATGAAACCCTTAAAAATGAGATGATTCACAGGGATAAGGAGCTTGCCAACCAAACAATGGACCTTATACACAAAAATAAATTCCTTACAAGAATTAAAGAGGATCTCGAAAAAATTAAAATGTCAACAGGTGATGAAATGTTGAAAGGGAAAATTTCCTCGCTTATTGCAAAGATTGTAAAAGATGTTGATCATGACAGGCAGTGGGAAGTATTTGAAACCGCTTTTGATGAGGTGCATGAGGATTTTCTAAACCGGTTAAAGGCTCGTTTTCCCTCATTAACCCCCAAAGAACTCAGGTTATGTGCTTACCTGAGAATGAATATCTCCACAAAAGAGATTGCCCCGTTAATGAATATTTCCATCAGAGGGGTAGAGATTTGTCGCTACAGAGTGCGAAAGAAACTTAATATTGACCGCGATACAAATCTGACAAGTATGATTATTGACCTTTAATTAGATCTCCTTCTCCGGTAGTATTTTCTATCCTAAACGTGTAGTAAAATAATAGATGTAATTTTTTCAATCGTTTGTTTAACAGATGATTGAAAAAGTATTGATGTATTTTTGATGTATTAGTTCGTTTTAGTTGATGTAATAATGCTGTATCAGAAAATAATTTTTATCAATTTCTTATAACTTATTTTGCGACATGAAAATTAATTCAAGATTAACTTTTAGTCAATTAACATTAATAATTCTTAAATAATTTTTAGAGAAAAATGTAATTCTTCATTAACAATTCTAAAATTCAATTCAAATTTATGAAAAAAACAATTTTAGTTCTTTTGATTATTGTGTGCTCTTTGTTCGGATATGGGCAAGGCATACAAGTAAAAGGGGTTGTTACTTCTGCCGATGACAAGCAGCCTATACCAGGGGCATCGGTTGTTGTAAAAGGTTCAACAACCGGTACCGTAACAAGTATTACCGGGGAGTATACACTTAAGGTTACAGGAAATGCCACTCTGGTATTTTCTTTCGTTGGGTTAACCCCCCTTGAAGTTGCAGTGAATAACCGCACAACCATCAATGTAGTTCTAGCCTCAACTCCTGCCGCCCTTGATGAAGTCGTGGTGGTGGGTTATGGGACACAAAAAGTAACCAAGGTTTCCGGTGCAATTTCCGTGCTAAAAGCGGCAGATATAGAAAGGCAGAAGCCTGTACGTGCTGAAGATGCTTTACAGGGTAGAGCTTCAGGAGTGACTGTTGTTGAAAATGGTTCACCTGGAGCAAAACCAACGGTTCTGATCAGGGGTATTCCTTCTTTCTCAGGTACTGATCCAACAGTAATTATCGATGGTATCCCCCAAACACTAACTGATCTTAATTCGCTTAATGCTTCCGATATAGAATCAATCAATGTATTGAAAGATGCTGCCACTACTGCTATTTATGGAGTGAAGGGGGGGAACGGTGTAATCGTTGTAACAACGAAAACAGGTTTAAAGAATCAAAAGACGGAAATTACCCTGAACAGCAATTACGGCGTTCAGGAGGTAATGAAAACCATTGGGGTTTTAAATGCAACCGAATACGGTGCTATCATCAATGAGGGTAGTGTTGCCTCGGGTGGTAATATTATCTTTTCAGATCTGTCTAAATTAGGTGTTGGTACCGACTGGCAAAGAGAGATTTTCCATACAGCCCCAATGCAGACGCATAATATCAGTGCCAGGGGTGGTAGTGATAAGATGTCTTATTTTATTTCGGGCGGATATTTAAGTCAGGGTGGTATTGTCGGAGGGTATGACAAATCAAGGTTTAACCGTGCCAACTTTACTGCCAACCTGAATTTTGATCTGACCTCCAAATTAAAATTTATTGTAAATGCCACCTATGTTAACCTTGATTCAAAGGGTGTGCTTGAAAATGCATTTAATAGTATCATTGGTAGCGCTTTAAATTTTGATCCTACAGTACCGGTTTTAAATACCACACCCAATACCATTGGGAAATATGGGTTTAGTAACCTTCTATTGTCAGAAATATTTAATCCGCTCACCAAGTTGGATAATACTTACAATATGAATATTGGTAACAAGCTTTATGGGAAATTTGAACTTCAGTATCAGGTTTTGAAAAACCTTAAGCTTTCCACAAGATTTGGCTATACCAAATATGACGGAACAGCCAAGAGTTTTACCCCACTTGCTTTTTACGGACCAAAGAATGTAAACAATACCATGGATGCCACCGGCGCAGCGGTAACAGGCAGTCACAATAGCGTTGCTCATGAAAAAACAGGTAATTTTAATTTTACCTATGAAGCATTCGGTAATTATAATTTTAATATCGCTGAAGATCACCATTTTGAAACGGTACTCGGTTTTTCAATCGCAAAGACTTCAGGAGATGCTATCGGTGCTACAAGGCAGGATGTACCCTATAATTCATGGGCTTTTGCTGATTTTACCGCTGCAACAGGGACTATTACTGCCGACAATACCAATGCATTGACCGGATATGAATACAAATATTTCAGAAAAAATCTTTCTTATTTTACCCGGATAAATTATGATTATCAGGACAGGTATCTGGTTTCATTTTCTGCCAGACGTGATGGTTCATACGCTTTTGGTTCGGATAACAAATTTGGAGATTTCTATTCCGGTTCGCTGGGCTGGGTGGTTTCAAAGGAGAATTTCTTTCAATCAGAATTTATTAATAATTTGAAAATAAGAGGAAGTTATGGGACTATTGGAAATGAAAATGTCAATCCACAAATTGTAACCATTGTCACCGGTGGCCCAAGCTATGATGCCACTGCCAATAGTAACGGATATACCTTTGGAAATACTTTTTATCCGGGTTCAACAGTTGGATCGGCTGCAAATGATCAGCTGAGATGGGAAAAACAAACCCAGTCAAATGTGGGTTTCGATCTCTCGGTGTTCAAAAATAAATTTTCCTTATCGGCAGATTATTTTCAAAAATCTGTAGATGGCCTTCTGTTTACCCCTTCTGCTTCTTATTACCTGGGCACGGTGCCAATACCTACTGCCAATATCGGTTCAACAAAGAGCAGTGGTATCGATCTCACCTTCACTTATTCAGATGTGATCGCTAAAAAAGTCAAACTGAATACTTCATTTACCTTTACAACGTCTAAAAATGAAGTGACCGCGACCAATAATGATGGAACTGCTAAAATATTCGGCGGAAGCTATTATAATGGTCAATCTCAAACTGTAACTGTTTTTGAGAAGGGATTTACTCCCGGATATTTCTATGGATATAAAACGGACGGTTTGTTCCAGAATGCCGCTGAGATTGCTGCCTCTCCAACACAGACCGGCGCACAGCCGGGGGATATTAAATATGTAGATGTCAATGGTGACAAAATTATATCTGCGCTGGATAAGACCAAAATTGGCGATCCCTTTCCTAAATTTACTTTGGGCTGGAACTTCACTATGGAGTATAACGGATTCGATCTTAATGTATTTACATATGCATCCGTTGGAAACGATATTTACAGGGCTTATGAACGAAATGCCAACTATACCAATAAGTTCCGTAGCGTATTGAACAGATGGACCGGTCCAAATACGACGAACAGTGCACAAAATCCAAGGTATTCATTTACCGACGATAATAGTAATATCCGCGTTTCGGACCGCTATGTGGAGGATGGTTCATTTGTAAAGATCAAGAACCTCCAATTGGGTTATACCTTTCCTCAATCCCTCATTAAAAATGTATTTAATAAGCTAAGGGTTTACGCTCAGGTTAAAAATGCATTCACATTTACAAAATATTCAGGATACGATCCTGAGATATCTGGTGGCATTTTGGATACTGGTATCGATCGCGGTGCCTATCCACAAGCAAGAACTTATTCATTGGGACTTGATATTAAATTTTAAATTCTTAATAAAACATATTGGCAATGAAATATATAATGAAAATAGCAAGTTTTTTGGTAATCATAACAATGTTTGCCTCTTGCCAGAAATGGGTAGATTATAATCCGCATGATGATTATAAAATTACGGAACTGGATTATTTGAAAACAGAATCCGATTATCGAACGATGGTTGTTAGTGTCTACACGCCAATTCAATGGCTCAATCAGACAGTGCCTGTTGGCGATATTGCTTCTGACGATGCTGTCTCTGGTGGTGAAAGTGCATCGGATGTCTTATCCCTGCAACAGATTGATGATTATACTACAATCTCTGTAAATTCAACGCTGTTGGAATTATGGAGAGCAAGTTACGAAGGCATTAACAGGGCAAATTACATGCATCAGTATAAAGCCAAAAATCTCGCCGGCGAGGTTGTTGATTTTGCCGGAAAAGATGCCCTTTATGGTGAAGTCTATTTTTTAAGGGCTTATTACTATTTTAACCTGGTTAAATTATTTGGAGATGTACCTTTGTTTACAGATAGAAGACTTGGTTTAACTGATTCAAAGACACTCAGTCGCTCACCTAAGGCTGATGTTTATAAACAAATCGAACTGGATTTGAATAATGCAATTTCTGTATTGCCACCAACACAAACACAGAAGGGGCGGATCACAAAATATGCTGCACAGGCATTTTTGGGTAAAGTGTTACTCTATGAAGGTAAATTTGACGCAGCTGCTGCAATGTTGGAAAATGTAATTGCCCCTGGAGTATTTACTTTGGTTTCGGATTTTGGTTCCATCTTTTTGGCAACCGGCGAAAACGGTCCGGAGTCGGTATTTGAAATTCAATATTCAAACATCTCACCCTATTATAATTGGGGCGGTACAACCCGGGGGCAGGGTAACCTTGCGGTACAGCAATGTGGTATTCGGGGTCTGAATGGCTCGGCTGCAATGCCTTATGCCGCTGGTTGGTCTACAAATTTGCCATCTGCCAGCCTGGCAAGCGCGTATTCTGCTGGCGATATCAGAAAAGCTGTAACGGTTCTGGATATCGAAGCCTATAAAGCGGCTAATCCGGCTTTTGGAATTACCTATGATGTGGCTCCATATAAAAATACAGGGTTGTACAATCAAAAGTACTTACCCAGAAAGGGTGAAACCTCTGGCCAGGTTGAATTGAATTACCTGAATAATTTCAGGACGATCCGTTACGCTGACGTTTTGCTAATGGCAGCTGAAGCCTTTAACCGGGCAACCGCTCCCAATGACACAAAAGCCCAGCTTTATCTGAATAAAGTTCGCCGTCGCGCATTTGCTGTAACCGATGCCAGTAAGGATGTAACCGCAACAGGAACTACCTTAAAACAGGCCATTTGGGATGAAAGAAGATTGGAGTTGGCAATGGAAGGAGACAGGTTTTTTGATCTGGTCAGAACCGGGCAGGCTGCTTCTAAAATCTCCAAATTTGTTGTTGGCAAAAATGAAGTTTTTCCAATACCACAGGAAGAGATTGATATTTCCGGATTAAAACAAAATCCTAATTATTAATTCCAAAAAACTAAAGAACATGAATACATTAAAATATTTTTTCTGTATCGCATTTATACTGGCTATAGCAGCAGGCTGTACGATTGACAAGTATGAAGATACCTCTTTTATAGCTACAGCCACGGCCCCCGACAAATTGTCTGCCCTGTTTGATATTACTCAGGACAACACCGGTCTGGTGACGATCACTCCAAACGGAGAAGGGTGTACCTCTTATGATATTAGCTATGGTGATGGTTCCACAACTGTCGCAACTGTCCTGGCAGGTAAAAGTACGCAACATAAATATGCAGAAGGGGTGTATGATGTGAAGATTGTCGGTCGCGGTGTCACCAATAAAACTACCGAAGGGACTCAGAAGTTAACGGTCTCATTCCGAGCTCCTGAAAGCCTTGTCGTAACTGCTGGAATTGATGCTTCCAATCTTTTTAAAGTAAATGTTTCAGCAACGGCCATTTATGAAACTCTTTTTAAAGTGACTTTTGGAGATGGTGGTGCAAATGAAGTTCCCCAGTCATTTCTGGAGGGGGTTACCATAAGTCATACCTATGCAGCCATTGGTACTTATACCATTAAGGTGGTAGCATTAAGTGGTGGCGCAGCAACAACCACGTTTACAAAGAGCATTACGATTGTCAATCCTGTTGTTTTACCTGTTGATTTTGAATCATCTACAATCATATATGCATTTGGAGACTTTAATGGCGGCGTTCTTTCTGTAATCAATAACCCACAGTCAAAAGGGATAAATACGAGCGCTAAAGTTGCCAAAATGGTAAAGGGTGCAGGAGAAGTCTGGGGTGGTAGCTCCTTAAAATTGGGCAACCCGATCGATTTTTCGGTCAATAAAATTTTCATGATGAAAGTTTATTCTCCACGTGTGGGAGCCAAAGTATTGTTTAAAGTTGAAAATGCATCAGATAATACAATTAGCAAAGAGGTTGAGGTGCTTACCAAAACTGCCAATGAATGGGAAGATATGGCTTTTGATTTCAGCGCTATTGATGTTTCCAAATCCTATCAGAATATGGTGTTTATATTTGATAATGGAACCAAGGGAGATGGTTCAGCCAATTTTACGTTCCTGCTCGATGACATCCGGTTGGTAAAAACCCTTCCTGTTACTCAAATGAGCTTACCGGTTACTTTTGATGTTGCAGGTATTAATTATGCAGTAACCGATTTTGGAAATAATCTCACTATTGATGCTGTTGATCCTATATTGGCAACAAACAAAGTCAAAAAAACCACCAAACTTTCAGGTGCAGAAACATGGGCAGGGACAACTTTGGGTACAGATGGAACCGGTTTTCCGACAAAGATTCCTTTTACTGCTTCTGCTACACAAATGAGTGTAAGGGTATATTCACCTGCAGCCGGTCTTCATATCAGGTTGAAAGTTGAAGATCACACAACTCCATCAAAATCAGTAGAAACAGAGGCGCTTACAACAGTTGCAAATACATGGGAGACGCTGATTTTCGATTTTTCGAAAGAGGCTACAGGAACATCAGCAATAAACCTTGGTTATAATTATGATATGGCCTCCATCTTTTTCGATTTTGGACAAAGTGGTACAGGTAAAATCTTCTATTGGGATGATGTGAATTTTTTGACAACTAATGTAACACCCGGTGGGATAGCCCTTCCGCTCGATTTCCAATCAACATCTCTTACTTATGCATTTACTGATTTTAATGGTGGGAATGTTACGGTTATCAATAACCCTCAAGTCTCAGGAATAAATACAAGTACCAAAGTTGGTAAAATGGTTAAGAATGCAGATCAGACCTGGGGTGGCAGCTGGATCGGATTGGCTGCTCCGATGGATTTCTCTGTGAACAAGACCTTCAAGATGAAAGTATATTCTCCCCGGGTCGGCGCTAAAGTGCTGCTGAAAGTTGAAAACCAAACCGATGGTGGAATCAGTTTTGAAAAAGAGGTCGCTACTACGGTGGCAAACACATGGGAGGATTTAACATTCGATTACAGCGCTATAGACGCCTCTAAGTCCTATCAAAAAGTGGTGCTGATTTTTGATAACGGTACAATGGGTGATGGTTCAGCCAATTTCACCTTCCTGTTTGATGATATCCGGCTCGTTGCATCCACTCCGGTAGCTATGACATTATACAATTTTGAGACAGGGACCTATACTTTTACTAATTTTGATGGTGGCAATGCCTCTGTAATTACCAATCCCCATTCCGGCGGCATTAATACCAGCGCCAAGGTTGGTCAAATGATAAAAGGTGCTGGTCAGACCTGGGGTGGTAGTTGGATTGATTATGGATCTGCCATTGATTTTTCGACAAAGAAAACCTTTACGATGAAAGTGTATTCTCCAAGAGTTGGCGCCAAGGTGCTTTTAAAAGTGGAGAATGCAACCGATGCGAATAAAAATTATGAAAAGGAAGTATCCACTACCGTCGCAAATGCATGGGAGCTTCTCACATTTGACTATAGTGCCATCAATACAGCAAATACCTACCAACATGTTGTACTGATTTTTGATAATGGAACAGCCGGAGATGGATCGGCCAATTACACCTTCCTGTTTGATGACATTACACTCAACTAATTTCAAAAAATAATGATCATGATAACAAATATAAAATCAATCACTTTCGTTCTTCTTGCAATGCTTATTGGTTTTGGCAGTTGCACAAAAGAGAAGTATTCATTCGGCGATATTATTACCCCAACTGGCCTTGTTCTGACTACGACTGTGGCAGGAGTTGATGCTTCGAATCCAAATGGCAATGGATCGGGTACTGTTGTCGTTACTACAAGCGCCACCAATGCCATTACTTATAAAATTGATTTTGGCGATGGAAATTATAAAATGGTCTCCACGGGAGCAATCAGTTATAAATATACCAATCCGGGTACTGCAGAATATACCATAACGGTAAACGCCGTTGGAACTGCTGGAACTACATCCACCATAAGCAAGAAGATAAAAGTCTTTGTCGCTTTTGTTATTCCAACTAATATTGTGGATGCTTTAGCAGGCAGCGGTTCAAAAGTCTGGATGACGGCCAAGGAAACGCCAGGCCATTTTGGCGTTGGTCCATCTTCAGGTGATACTCCTGCTCATATGTTCACCCCTTTTTGGTATGCCGCAGCACCTAATGAAAGAGATCCACTTGCTTACGATGATGAGATCACCTTCTCCAAAGACGCGAATAATAATATTTCGATTAATGTGGATAACAAGGGGATGACCTTTATGATTGGTGCCGCTACCTCATTTTATGGTTTTAGCGGTGGAGACGGCACATATGCTCTCAATACCGGTGGTACCAAAAAACTGACATTTATGGATGCTACATCTTCATCCACTCCCGATTTATCAACCAGAATACAATTTGTTGTTCCTGGAAACGGTATCGTCAATTTCGGTACAGGGGGCACTACTTATGAAATTTTAAAAATTTCTGCCACAAATGTCACTTTACGTAACATAGGGGCTGATGGCAATGCATGGTACCAGATTTTAAAAGCTAAATAATAACAAAATGAAGTATTTTATAAGTACAGTATTTTCACTAATAAGTCTGTTTTTACTGGTCAGTTGTAAGAAGACAGATAATGGGGCAACACTTGCTCCCACCAATCTTGTTGTAAACACGGTGATAAGTACAGATGGAAGTGGATCAGTTGCTTTTACTGCAACTGCTGACGGAGCTGTTTCGTTTGATTATGAATATGGAAATGGTGAAGCTGTAACTGCCCCTTCAGGTACTGTTACTTATAAATACACAATAGTTGGTACCCACACCTATCCTGTGACCGTTACTGCGAAGGGCAGTTCCGGTCTAACCATCAAAAAAACTGTAGAGATTACCGTTACTGTTGCCACAGCTGGTGTTTTTTGGTCTGACGAGTTTAATACCGATGGTGCTCCCGATCCTGTAAAGTGGGGATATGATCTTGGAACAGGTTCAGGTGGATGGGGTAATTCTGAGTTGGAGTATTATACCTCCCGGTCTGATAATGTCATTGTACAGGGAGGAGTATTGAAAATCAAAGCCATCAAGGAGAGCTATAGCGGTAGTGCTTACACATCGGCACGGATACTTACCATGAACAAATTTAACTTCACCTATGGCAGGGTTGAAGTGAGGGCTAAGCTCCCGGCAGGTGTCGGCACGTGGCCGGCAGCCTGGATGCTCGGCAGCAATCTAAATACGGCCATTTGGCCTGCATGTGGGGAGATCGATATCATGGAACACAGAGGTAGCGAATTGAATAAAATATTTGGAACGCTCCATTATCCCGGTCACTCCGGAGGATCTGCAAATGGCAGTACACTTGTGATTAACAATGCAACTTCTGAGTTTCATATCTACACACTCGATTGGTCGGCCACCTCCATACAGATAGCTGTAGATGGCATTGTTTTTCATACGGTTGCTAATTCTGCTGCTATCCCTTTCAACCATGATTTCTTTTTAATCCTCAACGTAGCTATGGGTGGCACTTTTGGTGGTACGGTAGATCCTTCGTTTACCAATGCAACCATGGAAGTGGATTATATCAGGGTTTATAAATAAACTCTTCGAAATTTAATGAATACAGGAAAACCTAAAAGAATTTAAAAATACGGATGTGAGAAAACAGATAATTGTCTCTATGGCATTGATTTGCATTTCCCTTATCTATGGCTGTATTTTGAGAAAAACAGACAAGAAAAGAGATGATTATCAATTGGTCTGGAATGATGAGTTTGAATACAATGGTCTGCCTGATTCTTCCAAATGGAGTTACGATACTGAGGGAAACGCGGCAGGCTGGGGAAATAATGAACAACAGTTTTATACCACTGGCAGAAAAGAAAACGCCTTTGTCTCAAACGGTAGATTAGTGATTACATCGGCCAAAGAAGATTTTGAGGGAAAGAAATATACCTCTGCACGCTTAAACTCCAGGGCTGACTGGCAATTTGGACTTATTGAGGTTCGTGCCAAATTACCCAAAGGACGTGGAACCTGGCCGGCCATCTGGATGATGCCTGGTGGTTGGTCGTTCAAAGATGACCACTGGCCCGATGTTGGTGAAATTGATATTCTGGAGCATGTTGGGCATGACTTAAATGTTGTTCATGCATCGGCCCACTCAAAAGATTATCAGTGGCAGGCCGGAAATCAAAAAACGGCTATCATTACAGTGCCCGACGCTACTGATAATTTTCACAACTATATTCTGGAATGGTCATCAGAAATTATGAAGATCTCTGTCGATGACAGTTGTTATTTTACGTACAAAAACGAGGGATTAGGCGAAACAAAATGGCCATACAATAAACCCTTCTACCTGATATTAAATCTGGCAATTGGCGGTGCCTGGGGGAATGTTAAGGGAATTGATGAAGCTTCATTTCCTCAATCCATGGAAATTGAATATGTCAGGATTTATCAGAAAAATAGATTAAACAAATGATCCAAAAAACCATTTATATCGGAAATGCAGTGGTAAACTGCATCAACCAGGAAGTTAAAGGTGAATTTGCAGATATTCAAAACGAGAAATTCTACAAAATCAGCAACTTTAACAAGATGCCTGATTTCTTTATGACCATTGTAAGTGATTCAGATCACTGGATGTTTATTTCAAGTAACGGTTCACTGTCTGCAGGTAGAAAAGATCGCAATAATGCCTTGTTTCCCTATTAT
The DNA here is from genome assembly GCA_963675995.2 of Prolixibacteraceae bacterium. GTDB lineage: Bacteria > Bacteroidota > Bacteroidia > Bacteroidales > Prolixibacteraceae > JAAFHB01. Next base: position 1,176,315 of record CAXXIY010000002.1, read on the forward strand.
ACTGTCGATAAAATTCATGATTACAGAAATCTGACAGGAAGCAAAACCTACCTGCTGGTTGGTAAAGATGCCAAAACCTATCTTTGGGAGCCATTTACCGCCGAATCAGAGAAGATTTATGCAATAGAAAGAAATCTGTTTAAAAGTATTTACGGCAATAAAATCATCTTCGAAGAGATTAATCGTGATCTGGGAGTTAGTTTTCAATACGGCTGGTGTAACAGCGAGAAATTTGGGTTTATAAAAAAATCAAAAGTCTGCAACCTCAACAATCAAAAAGTATCCATCGATATCCTTGACGGGATAAAAAATATTCTCCCTTATGGTGTCGGTTACGATTTCCAGAATACCTATAGCAATTTGCTTGACGCCTATAAAAAGGCTGAGCTACTCGAAGATACCAGGATAGGTTTGTTTTTGTTGAGTTCAATTCCGATTGATCGTCCCGAACCGAGTGAATCGCTTAAGACAACAACTGTTTGGTCATGTGGAGTTGACCATGACACAAAGATTCTCCTTTCTGACATTCAGGTTAAGCACTTTAAAAAAGGGGAGCCGGTTAAAACGGAAACTGACATCAGGGCAAGCCGGGGTGCCTATTATGTAAGCCAGAGCTTTGATTTAGAAAAGGATGCCAGGAAGGAATGGATGATTGTTGCTGAAATCAATCAGGGAGGTGGCGCAGTTGCGAACCTTGATCATACACTGAGAATTACAAAAAATATTGATCAGCTGGTTAATACCAACATCTCGAAAGGAACAACCAACCTGAAAAATATTGGCTCGAAGGCCGATGGAATGCAGATGGGGAAAGAGGAATTGTGTTTTGCACGCCATTTCTCGAATACACTTTTCAATGTCATGAGGGGTGGAATATTCACCAATAATTATCTGATTAACCGAGCTGATTTTTTGCTTTATACTGATCAGATCAATAAAAAGGTGAGCCATAAATTTAAAAACTGGCTTGACGGGCTGCCTGCCGAAATTAATTATCCCGAGCTGATCGGTTTGGCTGAACGTTCATCCAATCCTCACCTGATCCGGATTTGTTACGAATATCTGCCACTCACTTTTAGCCGTCGTCATGGTGATCCAAGTCGTCCGTGGAATGAGTTCTCGATTGATACAAAAAATGATGATGGCTCACCAAAATTGAACTACCAGGGGAACTGGCGCGATATTTTTCAAAACTGGGAAGCGCTGAGTTTTTCCTATCCTGAATTCCTTGAAGGGATGATCAGCAAATTCGTAAACGCTACCACAGCTGATGGCTATAATCCATACCGCATTTCCCGCGAAGGGATCGACTGGGAATCACCAGATCCCCACGATCCATGGGCGTATATTGGTTATTGGGGTGATCATCAGATTATTTATCTCCAGAAATTCCTCGAATTATCCAACGAATTTCATCCCGGGAAGCTCGATTCCTTACTGGAAAAGGAGCTGTTTGTTTTTGCCAATGTTCCATACCGGATAAAATCGTATAACGAAATCGTAAAAAATCCAAAAGATACCATTGAGTTTGATTTTCCCTTAAATGATAAAATTAAGGAACTTACCAAACAAACCGGGGCCGACGGACGTTTGCTCAGAACCAGTAATGATGAGATTTACCGTGCTAACCTGACCGAGAAAATCCTGATCACTTTACTTGCCAAGCTCAGCAATTTTATTCCTGAAGCCGGTATCTGGCTCAACACCCAGCGTCCGGAGTGGAATGATGCCAACAATGCCCTCGTCGGTAATGGCACATCAATGGTTACACTCTGTTATTTACGGCGCTTCATGAAGTTTTGGTCTGAACGGTTTAACGAATCTAACCATTACGAACTGATTATTTCAGAAGAAGTTAAAGAATTTTTCGATAAGATATTTAACCTTTTTTCTGAAAATAGGGCCCTGATCCAAACCGGTTTTTCAAATGCCGAAAGGGGTCGTTTTGCCGATTATCTGGGTGAAGCAGGAAGCTGTTACAGAACCACCATTTATCAAAAATCATTCTCAGGTGCCAAAAAGGTGATTCAAACAAAAAAACTGGTCGAATTCATGCGACTGGGAATCGAATTTATGGATCAGTCCATAAAAGTAAACAAAAGGGAGGATGGACTTTACCACGCTTATAACCTGATTTCATTTTCTGACCATGCCGTTTCAATCCGTCATTTGTACGAAATGCTCGAAGGACAGGTGGCAGTATTAAGTTCGGGATACTTATCGGTTGAGGAAAGTCTCGTTGTTTTGGATTCATTGAAAAATAGTAGTTTATTTCGTCGTGATCAGTACAGTTACCTGCTTTACCCTGATCGCCAATTACCGTTATTCACTCAGAAAAATATTATCCCGGCCAGTAAGGTCAAAGAATCGAAGTTACTCAGCAAATTAATCGATGATTTCGATTTATCCATTTTAAGCAAAGATGATCCGGGCAACTACCATTTTAACGGAACATTCCGGAATGCGGGGATGTTGGAAGATGGTTTGAACCTGCTTGATCAACAGAAATATGGTCCGCTTCTATCACTAGAAAAGGAGCAGGTCCTGGCCATTTTTCAGGAACTTTTCGATCATCAGTCGTTTACGGGCCGTTCAGGAACATTCTACGGTTACGAGGGGTTAGGAAGTATTTACTGGCACATGGTTTCAAAACTTTTGTTGGCCACACAGGAATGCTTTATCAGGGGGTTAAATGAAGGAGCCGACCCGGTCACGATGGGAAGGTTAAAAGATCACTATTACGAAATTAAGGCAGGCATTGGTTTGTATAAATCGCCTGAATTGTATGGGGCGTTTCCAACCGATGCCTATTCGCATACACCCGCAAATGCTGGTGTACAGCAGCCGGGTATGACGGGACAGGTGAAAGAGGATTTCCTCTCCCGGATGCGGGAAATTGGAATCGATGTCCATAACGGAGAAATTGTATTCCAATTTTCTTTATTCAATTCCAATGAATTATTGAGCAAGGAAAGTGTTTTGGATTTCTTTGATCTCAAAGGAGAAAATCAGCATATTATCCTTCGAGAAGGTCAGTTTGGTTTTACATTTTGCCAGGTTCCGGTCGTATATTCCATCTCGAACGAAGATAAAATAATTGTCACCATCAATGATGGAAAACAGATTCATATTTCAGGTCATAAGATTAACAGTGAATTAAGTAACCGGATATTTCAACGTACCGGAGATTTAGTTAAACTGGAAGTCTCATTCAGAAATGTTCTAAAGTAACCAGTTTTAAACCCAATAAAGGAGAAAGTCAATATGTCGTTTAAAAGTGAGAACATACTGTCGCTTACAGGCAGTGATTTTTCAAATAAAACAGAGGAAGATTTAAGGCTCATCTTTTCCGAAATGCTTAAAAAGGGAATGCATGGAATTTGCTTCAGTCCCTATATTGAAGATCAAAAACCCGGTTCAGTTCTAAGTGAGGAACAAATTCGCCGGAAGTTGGAGCTCATCAGACCTTATACCCAATGGGTCAGGATCTTTTCGTGTACTGATGGAAATGAGATGATTCCACGTATCGCAAAAGAATGCGGGTTAAAAACGCTGGTTGGCGCATGGCTGGGCGAAGATCTGGAAAAGAACGAAGAGGAAATAGCCAACGTAATTCAGATCGCAAAAGATGGTTATGCTGATTTGGTTGCTGTTGGCAACGAAGTTTTGTACCGCGAGGATCTGACAGAAGAAGAATTGCTGATATACATCGGGAAGGTTAAAGCTGCATTGCCAGAGATGCAGGTAGGGTATGTAGATGCCTATTATGAATTCTGTAACCGGCCGGCTATTACCGAAGTTTGTGACGTTATTTTTGCCAACTGCTACCCATTCTGGGAAGGGTGTCACATCGAATATTCGCTGCTTTACATGAAAGAGATGTTTCGTCGTGCATCCCTGGCGGCTAATGGAAAGAAAGTTATAATTAGTGAAACCGGCTGGCCCGATCAGGGGAGTTCCTTTGAACAGTCAGAACCTTCGTTCCGAAATGCAATTCAATATTTTATTAATACCCAAAACTGGTGCAAAGAGGAGAATATTGATGTTTTCTACTTTTCAGGATTTGACGAGGTATGGAAAATAGGAGATGAAGGGGATGTAGGCGCATTTTGGGGTCTTTGGGACAAAGACGGAAATTTAAAGTATTCAAAATACGAATGAACCTGTTCAAAACATTGAATCTTCCGGCCGGGAAGGCAATTTGTTATTCAGGTTACCGGATTGGACAAAGTCCTGATTCAGGTATCTATCCAACATATGAACAGATTAAGGAAGACTTGCTGATCCTGCAGAATCATTGGAGTTACATCCGATTATATGATTGCAGTGAACATGCTGAAACCGTATTAAAAGTAATAGGAGAGGAGAATCTCAACTTCAAAGTGATGCTTGGAGCATTTCTCGGAGCCGAACTGAATAACTTTGGCTGTCCATGGGGTGGAATTTACACGAAAAAAGAGCTAAGCCGAAATAAAAAGGATAATCTGAAACAAATCACGAAATTAATTAAACTGGCCAATCTATATCCCGATATTGTTTTTTCCCTTTCGGCTGGCAACGAAGCCACAGTAGACTGGACTGACCATTATGTGTCAGTTGAAAAGGTAATTGAATATCTAAAACTGATAAAAAAGGAAGCAAAGCAGCCGGTTACTTTCTGCGAAAACTATGTTCCATGGTACGATAAATTAAAAAAACTGGAGGATGAAGTCGATTTTATCTCTATTCATACCTATCCTGTATGGGAGTATAAAAACATTCACGAAGCATTGGAATATACCAGGCAAAATTATGAAGGGATTGCAAGAAAATATCGGGACAAGCCTGTAATTATTACAGAAGCCGGCTGGGCTACCAATTCAAACGGGCGGGGTATAAATCCCGAAAACGTTAGTCAGGAATTTCAAGCCATCTACTTCAATGAATTGATGGAATGGAGCGAAAAGGAGGGTATTATGACTTTCGTGTTCGAAGCTTTTGATGAGCCATGGAAAGGTTCTCCCGAGGCGCTGGAGCCTGAAAAACACTGGGGATTATTTACCGTTGACCGAAAGCCGAAAAAAGTAATGCAATTGAACTTCAATTTATCCATGTAAGACCCCCTAAACCTCCCCAAGGGGAGACTTCAGGTCAGTCACATGAATAACTTCCGATCTTTTCCCCCTCAGTTTGCCTCCCCTGGTGGTCATTGAGCGCAGTCGAAGTAAGGGGTTAGGGGAGGTCAGGATGGACAAAATAAGGAGATATTAAATACGACAGTAAATTATTCAGACTACTTAAAATGTACTTGTTCCAAAATATTTATTCATAATAATTAAAAACTAAACACATGGCTCACTTTAAAACAGCTCCTGAGGATGTAGTCCCTTTTGGACAAAAGATTGCTTTTGGGGCAGGTCACCTTGCGAACCAATTATTTCCGGCAGCACTGGGAGTATTTATGATTATTCTCGTTTTGGCATTGAAAATGAATCCGTTACTTGCCGGATTGCTGGCGGCAATTCCACGCCTCCTCGACGCAATAATAGATCCGATCATGGGATATATCTCCGATAATACCCGCTCCCGATGGGGACGAAGAAAACCATATATCTTCCTGGGAAGCATTATTACCGGTTTAACCTTTATGGTCATGTGGCAGCTGTACCCCGAAAACTCCCAGATGTATAACTTTTTTTACTTTTTAAGTTTATCCATCCTTTTTTATGTGGGCTATACCATTTTTGCAGCACCTCTTATCGGTTTAGGTTATGAAATGAGTCCTGATTATCATGAGCGAACCCGACTAATGGCCGTCTCTCAGTGGATGGGCCAGATTGCATGGATGATCGCCCCATGGTTCTGGGTAATCATATACGACCAAAGATTTTATCCCACCGCTCCTGAGGGGGCCCGAAATCTTTCGATTGCCGTTGGTGGATTGTGTATGATTCTGGGAATATTACCTGCGCTGTTTTGCAAAGAATTGGTATTGCCAGAAATCATTGGAAAATCGAAGTTGTCATGGAAAGATATAGCAACCAACACCAAAGAATTTATTGGAGCAATCAGACAAACCATTACCTGTAAACCTTTTCTTAAATTGTGCGGAGCCACTTTTCTTATCTTTAATGGCTTTCAGACCATCGCTCAATTTGCATTCTTTATCATTATTTTTTACCTGTTTAAAGGTGATACAACTGCTGCAGGACAATGGCCGGCCTGGTTTGGTACCATAAGTGCTGTTGCAACAGCAATTCTTGTAATTCCAATCATTACCTATGTTTCCCAAAAAGTAGGAAAGAAAAATGCATTCATTGTGGCGACAATAATTTCTATGATTGGATATTGTTTAAAATGGTGGGGTTTTAATCCGTCAAATCCCTGGTTAATGTTTTTGCCGATCCCTTTCCTCTCATTTGGTATTGGCGGACTGTTTACCTTAATGATGTCGATGACTGCTGATGTATGTGATCTGGATGAATTGAATAACGGCACGCGTCGTGAAGGTACTTTTGGTGCAGTCTACTGGTGGATGGTAAAACTGGGAACTGCAGTGGCATTGCTTACAAGCGGTGCAGTTTTAAACTGGGTTGGCTTTGACCAGAATGCAACAGTGCAATCAGCAGAAACTATTACCCACCTGCGAATTGCAGATATCGTGATTCCGGTGATAACTGGTATAATGGCTATTCTTATTATGTGGAAATATGACGTCACCGAAGAAAAATCGCATGAAATCAGGGAAACACTGATTTTACGACGGGGAAAAGTGCATCATCAGGGTGAAATTGAAGGAATCTCTTAACCCGTTGTTTTTTATTAATATACCTTAATTCAGTGTAATGAAGCATATATCTTTATTTCTGTTTACCTCCATTTTCCTTTTTTGCCTGAACAGTTTAAGGGCGGATGTAGTGACCACGGTTGGAAGACAACTATTGGTGAACAATGCTCCTTATCTGATAAAGGGGATCTGCTATCATCCCGTGTCCAAAGGGAGTAATAACACAAGCTTTGTCAATTTAGCCGAAGATCTGGCTCTGATGAAGGAAGCAGGCATAAACACCATCAGGGTTTATTCCCCAATTAATGATCCGGTTATCCTTGACCAGATCAATGCAGCCGGACTTAAAGTGATTATCAATTTCGGGTACAATCAGGAAGGAAAATTTGATATTCTTTCAGGGTCATTTATCAATTATGTGAAAACTTTCAAGAATCATAAATCTATATTATTCTGGGAACTTGGCAATGAATATAACTATCATCCTGAGTGGTTTAACGGAAATATTAAAAACTGGTACCAGACATTAAATAATGCAGCTAATCTGATCCATAAAATGGACCCTTCTCATCCGGTTGCTTCCGCACATGGAGAGCTCCCAAATGCAGACGCCCTCTCCTTATGTCCCAATGTTGATGTATGGGGATTGAATGTATACCGCTGGGATAATCCGGAAGGTATCTTCCCCGCCTGGAGTGCAATTAGTTCCAAACCAATGTATCTGTCGGAAGCTGGCGCCGACAGTTATATGACCACAAAAATGAAGGGTTATGATCAGGGGGAAAATGAAAAAGCACAGGCTGATGCGATCAGAAATATCCTCGGGGACATTTTCAGGTATCGGGATATTTGTTCAGGTGTTGCCCTGTTTGAATTTGCCGATGAATGGTGGAAAGCTGGTGACAATAAAACCCAGGATCAGGGAGGTTGGGCCCCAAACAGCAGCGGCGTACCCTACGATGGTGCTGCCAATGAAGAGTATTGGGGCATAGTAAACATTGAACGAAATAAGAAGATGTCGTTCGAGGTGCTAAAACAAAAATATTTGGAATTAAAGTAGTTGTGGGTGATGGCTAAAATAAAATGTCATATTTAATCTTTACGACATTTAGTTATTCTTATTACTTACTTCTAAATGAGCTTCTTAAAAATAAGATGGTAATTAATTTGCATTAATAATAACAACTAACGATGACTAACATTGCAACAAATCTTTCACTGAAGGAAAAAATCGGATACAGCTTGGGTGATACCGCATCGCACTTTGTGTGGGATATGGTTGGATTCTGGCTCCTGTTCTTTTATACCGATGTTTATGGGATTTCTGCCGTCGCCGCGGGTACGATTATGTTGGTAGCCCGATTTTGGGATATGGCCATTGATCCGGTCATAGGTATACTCTCTGACAGAACCAAAACCCGCTGGGGAAAATTCCGTCCGTATATCCTGTTCGGAGCCATCCCCTACGCTGTTCTGGCTATTCTAACTTTTACAACTCCACATTTGGGCGAAGTTGGAAAGATTATTTATGCAGGCGCTACTTATGTCCTTTTAATGACCGCTTATGCAGCCATTAATCTTCCCTACTCAGCCCTTGGAGCAGTGATGACCGACGATACCTACGAACGTGCCGGATTGAATACTTACCGGTTTATTGCGGGTTTTACAGGTCAATTTGTGGTGACCGGGCTGGCGCTGACATTAGCTGAGTTTTTTGGTGGTGGTGATAAGGCCCAGGGATTTCAGTATACCGTATTTCTATTTGCGGGCTTGAGCCTGGTTTTCTTTTTCATCACATTTAAAACAACCAAAGAAAGAGTTCAGCCTCCAAAAGCACAAAAGGATTCTTTGAAAGAAGATATCCGGAACTTATTCAGCAACAAAGCCTGGGTCATTCTGGCCCTGGTAGGAATCATTTCATTCATCATGTTTGCGATGCAGAATGCTGCCATCGCTTATTATTTCAAATATTACCTGGGCCGCGAAAATAATGTTCAGCTATTTAATGTGATAGGTACAGTTGCCCTGATTGTGGCATTACCGCTTTCCAAACCGTTGGCTAAACGATTTGGAAACAGAAATGTATTTATTGGCAGTTCGTTGATATCCGGATTTTTTTTCATGCTCATTTATTTGCCAGGTATTACTGATTTGAGAACAATTTATGTTTTCAATATTATTGCCAAAATGGCCTATGCCCCTGCAGTTCCATTGCTTTGGACAATGATTGCCGATTCGGCCGATTACGGCGAATGGACTACAGGACGTCGTGCTACAGGATTGTACTTCTCGGCTGCAGTATTTGCTCAGAAAGCCGGTTGGGGAATTGGAGCAGCTATCGCAGGTTGGATCTTAGCCGCATCCAGTTTCGTACCTAATGTTGTTCAAAACGATACAGCTATTACTGGAATCAAATTATTGGTCTCAGTTATTCCGGGGATTTTATACATGTCGTGCGCTTTATTTATGATTTTTTACAGGATCGACTCCAAAACTACCGAAATGATGAAAAAAGAGCTGGATGCAAGAAGGGCGATTGAGGTACAAGGATAGAAGATTGTTGTGGCAAGAGGTGCATTGCGCTATAATTTATTAACGATTTAAATCTTTACGAAATGCACAAAATCTTTATTCTCTCCTTTATAGGTCTGTAGTTAATATCCATTCAGGGGTTAATCCAGGTTATACGGGTGGGAAGCGGGAGTTATACAGCCCAGTTACCTCCGGCAGATTCAGCACGAAGAAATGTCCATCCGAATGGCATTCCCAGATTATCTGGAATAGCCGCTTCTAAAGCTGTTGCAACCAGTGGTGGGTGGACCGGATCAATTACGTATGACGGAGACAATATGTATAACTATCCTTTATCACTAAAAGGACCTTCATCAGGCCTTGTGGTCAGCTATACATTCCAGGGCGCCGGGGTAAACGATACGCGTCAACTGATGAGTCCTGGTCACAAATTCGTTAAGCGGCGCCAGCTTTGCCGTATATGCACCTGCCAGTTCTACCTGATCACTAGCCGGCTCGACTTATACTTCAACACTTGCTGCATAAAATTATTCCATTGGTATACAGTACAATAACCTTTGCCGCAGTAGTCAATCCGATCCTTACCTCACGAATTTCGACTATTCCCCTTTCCGGAGCGGATTCAGGGAGACAAACAATCACCATCAACCAGGATGCGGCGTAATCGGGATTGGTGATATTGTAAATGAAGAACATGTTTTATTGATAAGCCGCACTAACTCTTAATGTGGCAAATTAGCTTCAATAATGCTGGATGGAGGCGTTAATGGAATGTCTGGTTGGTTAGGATGCTGAAGCAAGCCATTTAGTTACCTCAATGGATAAAATTTCTGAATTGTAAGGTTTGCACTTACAACTGAAATTTCTTATGTTTAAATTTGTAGAGGTAAGGTGTAAAACACACTTAGATAAGGTGTTTTACAGGGTGTGACAAGGCACCGCCTTGTCTGCACCTAAATTTCAAATTTTATTTGGATGAATAAAGTATAATAATCCGGCGACATATAGATTTCAGGACACGTACAGGATATCTCCCACCCGTTTACAGAATTGGGTTTGTGGTTGGAATGGCATCTTTTTAATCATAAAATTTCCAGTCAATTTGAATGGCAGACTGTATTCGATGATCATATTATCAGATCAGACCACGAATTTGATCGTATCCGGCAATACATTGACACTAATTCCATAAAACGGGGGAATGACAAATATTTTAATGGTTGAATTCGTTCAAATGATCCGCACCATCAGTAAGCCAGTCTAGTGAAAAACGGACGAACCGTATCCATTCGCGACGGTGTTTCTCGCCACCCTCAAACAGAAGACCAATATCTCCATCGGGGAGGCGGACCATTGTGGAGTAAGAGGATGGACCTGCATGGATCAGTTTCTTAACCGGCCAGGTTTTGCCTTCGTCATAACTCAAACGAACAGTCATTTTTGTCCGTTCGAGGATTCCAAATCGTTCGCCACGATTATCTGGGTTGGCAAACAGGATGCGGTCTTTCTGATCATTCTTGGCGAAGCTATAACGGACGATGCTCGCCTGACACGGACATTCGTTGAGGGTGTGGTCCCACTTAACAGGTGACCATGTGTCACCGCCATTTTTACTTTTAGCAACTCCCCGACAACTCATCCCCATATTGCCACGCATATTGAGCATCAATGTACCATCTTTAAGTTCAATCGACTGGCTCTCGTCCGACAGCTCGCCCACGCGTCTACCCTGGATCCAGCTCTTACCATGATCATCGCTATAGATGGCGCACGACTGAAAATTCTCATCCAGTTCATTATCTATATTCCCTGTATATCCAGGGATTACGAGCCGTCCGCTTCGTAATTGGACACCAATACCCGGTCCGGAGACAAAACTTTTGTCATAGTTAGTGATAAGCTTACCGGCTTCGACGGGTTCGGACCATGTCTTACCGTTATCGTCGCTGGTTAAAAGCAACTGGCGGTGCAGATTCTCCCCAAATTTATTGGCGTCGATGCAGAAGAGCAGAATGCGGTTGTTACTTCGGTCAATTACAGGACAGGGGTTCATAAGCGCCTCTTTCCCTTTGCCATGTATAAGTGTTTGGATAGGAAGCCAGGTAAGGCCACCATCAATGCTTCGACGCAGGATCATATCGGTTGGACTTGCATCAGAAATGGATTCTTTACGGGCTTCACAGAATGCCAGCAACGTATTGTCGGGTGCGATGATCAGCGACGGGATCCGGTAAGTATTGATCCCTTCCGTACCACAGACGAATAGATTAATTGACTGAGGTGTTTTAAAAACAGTTTTGTCGTTTTCGGTAAGGACGACCCGTAATCCAAAGTCGCTGTGAGCCATGGTTGGCAGTTCGTGATGACGTCTGGACGACCGGCAATGGCCGCCAATTGAGATCCAGCTTCCGCCGCGCAGCACACGGTGTTCAGCCGATGCGGGTCCAGGCGGATCTGTGGCAGGACCTTCGGGATAATAGCCGTGCCAGTCGTGGCACCATTCCGATACATTGCCGCTCATGTCGTAAAGACCCCACTGATTTGATTTTAGCAAACCAACCTGATGGGCATTCGCCTCTTTTTTTACAAGTGTATTGCCCCGCCACCAGCTGTATTTATTAATGTTGATATAATCGGGATCATCACCCCAATAGAAACGGGTCTGGGTTCCTGCCCGGCAGGAATATTCCCACTCTGCTTCGGTTGGCAAACGGAAACTCAACCCTGTCAGTTCCGATAATTTTTGTACAAATGCCAGAGCATCGTTCCATGAGATATAAACTGCAGGACTCTTCGGGTCATTTTCTACATATTGCTTACCCATCCATGGTACCGAGCCCATTACCGCCAGCCATTGTTGTTTGGTGATTTCAAATTTACCCATCCAGAAACCATTGGACAAAGTCACGGGATGTTGAGGCGTTTCCTTATTTGGATAAGCATCCTGTTCGCAGGGACGCTGTCCCATCAAAAATGTTCCCGGTTGAATTTGAACCAGGTCAAGGGGTACGTTACCAGGTAATAAAACAGTTCTCTCTTTAATGGGATGTGTTTGGGCGGTTACATTCTGAGGTAAATGAAATTCAGCCAAAAACAAGGTAGTCAAAAGTAAAACAGATGAATAACGTGATATAAGTTTCATTGCCGGGATATTAGTCAGGGGCAAAAAAAAAGGAAATATTTGAAAAAAAAAAAGTTTTGTACCAGATTTTACAACTTCCTGAAAGATATCTTAAGCTTTCTGTTGGAAAGCAGCTGCATTTCATCCGATTGCTGCTTTCGGTCTTCTTCCAGGAAGATTTTGTTTGGAAGAAGTTGCTTTCTGAAAAATTCATTCTTAAATTCACCACGTACCTAATTCTTCGAGACTACTCCCATCTGGGATTTGAAGGATTTCTTTTATTTTCAGAGATGAAGTTCTCAATCCGATCAAAGAACGATTTAATCAATTTGGAAATTTATCCTTATCTACTGAATCAGCTTCGATCACTTCAGTTTTCAGCAGACCTTCACTTGCCTCAATAAGCGAAGCATGGTCCCTCAATGGAATTTTAAGAATAACTTTGTTGTATTAATAATTATATTCAAAGTTATTGAGATACTAAAGTTTTATGAACATGGGATTTACACGAGAATTGTCAATCTCCTTTGTAACCACTGTAAAATTCGGGTTGAGTGAGACGCACAACTTCTACAAGCAGATCAAATTTTGCCAGTATCGCTTCATTTACGATAAATAAATCAGCCAATTGTGTTGTAATTTGTTTTGTTTCGCCTGATCCGGTCCGGATAATTGGTATTAAAGTATTAGACAAATCAATTACATTTTCAAGGGCGGTCGACATTTCAGAACTAACGCCAAATTCAGCCAAAGCCGCAACTTTTGCGTTTGCTTTTTCCCAAATGACCATCGACTTATCTTTTAATTCTGAACCTGTGATAGGTTGTCATTAAATTGCGGAAATAGTTCACTAAATATTTAAAAAACAAATGTGAATATTTTTCTGATTGAATTATTTTCAGGGAGAATAACTGTAAATCAATAGTTAATGAATATAAGATTAATATCTGCTCATTCGGCTAGATTTGTTTCAGATCAGAAAAGTGCACCCCCGTTTGTGCATCATCAGAATTCGACCTGATATGTTCGACCTCCCTTTAGGTCTGTTCGTTCATCGATAATTGTTTTGAGGTCATCCTATACGTCAAATGCGCGCTTTGGATTCTCTTATTCTATGATACTCCGTTTGCAGCAACTCCTTTGTGATTGCTCTCCCATGTCCAGGCAGAAAAAGGTGGCAATCTGTTTCCAAAAGTTTTTTCCAACTATTGATCATCTCTTTATCATTATCGGCAAAGGGGGGAAAGATGGAGTTTTTGAAAATCCCTAACATCGCATCACCGACCAAGGCAATTTCATTCCCGATGAGGATACTGACCGATCCTAATGTATGCCCGGGTGTGGAAATGATTTTTATTTCATAACCCAAATGCGATAATTCAAGTTCTTCACCAATAAAGAGGTCTGCTGTAAACGGAGGATATCCAAACCATCGGCTTCCAATCGATCTTCCGATACGGGAGAGTAATCTGGTTAAAGGATAAGTTCCGGCCGGGATCGTGGTATATCCGTTACATGTAAAGGGTGCATCGTGTTCACTGATCATTATTTTGCAGTTCTCCCTCTGTCTGATCGCTGCGGTATTGTAACAATGGTCGAAATGGGTATGTGTCAGGATTAATAAATTGATCGGTAGTGATAATCTTACTGCCTCTATATTCTTCAAAAGGCCATGATATGAATGTTTCCACCCCGTATCGACCAGAATATTCCCATTATCGGTTGAGATCAAATAAACATTGCTACGACCTGCTGTAACCTGATAAATTTCGTATCCGTTTTTTGTTTTCCACTTTTTCATCTTGAATGAGTCAAAACTAAATATCAAAAAAAGGTTAATAACAGACCTTAAATATACAAAAATAATTGTTTCATAGCTCAATTACAGCGCCGGGTATCATTGTTTTTCCCGTGAAGGCGGAGTAGGTGACGGGATATTTGTAGACACGGAATACTGAATTCATGGTTTCTGCTGTCCGGGCGGCATCAACATCAGGTTTGGTTCCCTGTTTTATCGGACCTGTCCCCTGAACCGGACAAATGTATTTCCATACAATCTCGCCGGTTGAGGTCACTTCCAGAAATAATCCCACAGTTCCTGAACAAATGATGGTGTTTCCGTTGGGTAACCGATGGGCGCCGGATATATTTTCGGAATACATCGGATCGTTGGTAGTCCCCTTATAAGTCCAGGTATAAGTGGACGGACCCCAGGCTGTACCGGCGATAATCGGATAATTACCGCTTGCATCAATGGCAGGGGTGAATTCATCCACGGTTGAATAATCTCCTCGTCCTAACCCATTGTTAAAACAGGTGATATTCCCAGCCCCCGGGTAACCTGTACGTACCCATTCCACATCGTGCTGCTGAAAATATCGCTGATCACTCGAAGTCCCACTTTTGTAAGTCAATGGATTACCCCAACGGTAAAGAAGGTCACCTCCTTTGCCTCTTTTCCCTCCTGTGTGCCCTTTTGCCTCAGAGGTAGTTGTACTATGATCTATAATCCAGGCTTCGCTGTTACCTCGGACACTAAGGACGATCTGATCGAGTGCTGCATTGTAGTCAATGGAGTTCATGTGATTCCAAAAAGCAGGAAGATTTTTCTGATCTCCGTCACAATCAATTAATTCAGGATGTGATTTTACATCGCCATAATTTGTTTTTGACGCATCAAAGTCCTGGATCAGATGATCCCAGGTATGCCACTCCCACACAACAGTCCCTCCAACGGGTTTTGTTGGTTTAATTTCGACCACATAATCGGGAAGCATCATCCCTTTTTCTGCAATTTCAGGCTGATATTTTGCCGGATTGAAACCAGCGGCCAGACATTCTGCCAGTGTTTTCTTTTCTATTACCAACATCAGGATATTCCCATTCGGCAACTGCCGGATATCGTGATGCTGCATGTAAGTCTCTGTTGAAAAATCGAGTTGCCAAACCAGATTCCCATCCCAGTCATACTCTTCAACCCGTCCACCCTCTCCACCGCCACTGCTTAATTTTCCTTTAGTCATACATGAGCGGAGTAAGTTTCCGTTTTCAAGCAAATAAACCGATTGCCCCGGTGGATAGATGCTTTTTGTCCATTGGTGCATGATCTTACCTTCGTTATTAATCAGGTAGGTCATCGTATTTTGTTTGGGAGCAAAAAGCGTGTATCCATTAAAAACTTTTGATGTGTTGTTTAAAAATAATCCAACTGTCCGGTTCGTATTGTCAATGACGGTATCATCTGTTTCTACATCATTTGATTTCTTGCAGGATAAGTTAAAAAAGAGCACAACCAAAAGAATTGCTCCCGATTTTTTGATTAAGTGAAAAAGGTTTTGTGTTTTCATACTTCTCTATTTTGAATATTTATACCATAATTTTAACACGTTAGGTACATTAGGACACAGCAGGTTTTGGAATCAGTTTAAATACGTAATTCCTTTTTAAATTTCAGATCTTGCACATTAAATTGTTGTGCGCTATGTGCCTAATGTGGTTTAATTTCTTGCTACACGAAACCCTAAATGATAATAAGGGTGATTTGGATCGAGGGGCCCCCGGTAATAGGACGGATTGCGGTTCGATACACGCGAATGTCCGTCGTTTACACCATTGACAACGAGCCCGTTGTACCAGTTTCCGCCACGCATCCCACGATAGGTTTTGCCATCTGGCATCATAAATCCGGAATCGGGACCTTTGGGATTATCATAAGGACTTGTGCTATAGTAATCTTGTCCGTACCAGTCATTGACAAACTCCCAAACATTGCCCTCCATGTCATAAAGGCCGAAACCATTCACTCCATTGGTGGTTTGGTAGGTCGTGACACTTCCGGGCCAGTTATAATCAGATTTCTGCTTTAGCTTTCCGTCATAGAACCCGACAGGGGTAGTGTTTGGTAGTGAGTTTCCTTCATAGGGGTCGCCTGAATCGGGGAGGTTTACGGCAGTTTTATCGATCGTATTCCCGTTCGGATAATTATAATATGGATTAGTGTGCCCTCCTCTGCCCGCATATTCCCATTCTGCTTCTGTGGGAAGGCGATAACCACTTTTTGTAAAGTCGCACACCCCGGTAGTCAAATTGTAGCAAGACTGTAACCCATTTTGGGTGCTCATCCAGTTGCAGAATGCAGCCGCCCCGCTCCACATCATTCCCACGACGGGGTGGTTTGCCCTGAAATCGACTACCGAAAAGGTTTTACCATCGTATCCAATGCTATAAAAGACAGCGTATTGGTTGGTATAATAGTAGATTTCTGTTCCTCCAACGGGATACACGATGTTGTTACGAACTTCTATCACCCCCTTCGATAACGAATTGTTTAGGTAATCGAGAAACTGCTTGTTAGTCGTCTCGGTGGTTGCCATCTTAAAGGCGTTTATCTTGACTTTATGTATCGGCAACTCATCGCTTGGATGGGCAGGATCTACAAATCCAAAATGATCGCCCATATCAAACTCCCCTCCGGGAATCTGAACCTCAGTTATTGTGGTGGAGGAAGTTGGCGAGGGATTACTATCGGTATTCGCTTCCGTTTTTTTACAGGCGGCTCCGAGCAGGAACAGACCTGAAAGGGAAATGATCCAAATTGGACATCGGTGACTGATTTGATTTCCAAATAATTTCATAATACTTCTAATTGATTGTATAAGAGGTGGCTATATCCCCATTTTTTCCATTGGTGCCCTCCTCTGAAGGCAAAAGTGTTTTGATGTAATCGACTTTAACACTGGAACTGGTGACTGTGACAAGCAAATATCCCCTTCCAGGAAGAATTACCCCCTCCTTATATCCATATTCGGCAGCCGATGTATTGGTAATGTTGCGGTTAGAAGGCTGGGGGCATTCCTGGTAAACGATTCCATCCTTATCCTGTTTGTCGTAAAAATGATCGTGACCGTGAAAAAAGATGGTGGCCTTGTTCTCTTTCATCAACGTGTGAATCGGCTTTCCCCATCCCGGGCGGTATTTGTCGAATCCCGGGGTCCCATCAAGATTATTCCCGCCCTGTTCGAAGAAATCAACAAATTCGGCTCCTCCACGGGCATCATTTCCGTTACCTCCCACGATCTGGTGACAGAAAATAAATTTGTATTTGGCTTTACTTGAGGTGATTGCTGTTTTAAACCAGTTATACTGGTCAAGACCTAGTGTCCATCCCCATCCGGGTTTTGTTGTGGTGTACCAATAGGGATCAAGCACAATGATCTGGGCATTTCCCCATTCAAAAGCATAATAACCCTTCCTAAGCCCAACAAAGGTTTCGGATTTTGTATTCCCGCTATAAAAAGTGTTTGGTGCAGGATTGGGGAAGTAAAGGTTTCTTGTATTGGAGGCCATTACCGGAAGACTGGCGGATGTTCCATCGAAAGCCCAGCCAGCTTCTCCCTCATGGTTTCCAAGGACGAGATAGAGCGGTACAGAATGACAGGTGTTGTCGAAAAAGGACCGGAGCAGCAAATGGCGGCTGGTAATCACTGACTGGGTCTTTAAAGGTTGCTTCTCAGAAAAAAAGGTATCTCCCAGATCGAGTAGAAAATCAGGACTTTTGGAAAGGATATTTTTAAGCGTCAGGGTATAGGAGGTTGTGTCCGAATTTTCATCCAGATGCGGATCGGCTTCAATGGCAAAAGTAAAGGTTGAGCCCGAGCCCCTTGGGGTATGAAAAGTGTATTCCGGTCCGGCAAGAAATGTGGAAGATCCTGATAATCGATATCTGGTCCGGTAATAGTATTTCGTGTCGGTGGTCAGATTGGTAAAATCAAAATCCAACGGTACATCTTTGCTGACATTGCTTGTGGTCGTCCTACTGGTATAGGTTCCTGAGGAAGTACCGAGCTCCCAATAAACTTCAGCTTGTTGCCTGAAAAGAATGTTTACAGAGATCGTTGTGTTGGTTGGCCTTCCCAGAATCTCTGAAAAAGCGGTACCATCGGTGATGGTTACTATTTCAGGAGTCTGTGCTGAAACTACGTCATGTTTGTGACATGCCGTTATGATGATTAAAGAAAGCAATAAGAGCAATTTGAAGAATTTAAGATACCTGATTTGATTGATTTTTCTCATAACTATTTGATTGAATAGGTAAAGGCTACCTGACCGTTTTTCTGGGATCCGGTCTCGTCATTGTGAAGGTATGCCTGGATATAATCGACTTTTACTCCTGATGTTGAAACGTTTATTCTTAAATGGCCTGTGCCGGCCACCTGATCTGTGGTGTATGCATCTGCATTGGCCAACATTCCGATCTGGTAGGTGGAGTCGCTGGGCATGGGAACTTCCTGGTAAGTGACACCATCCAGTACCTCATGCGCAAAAAGATGGTCGTGCCCCTGGAAAAAGATATTCACTTTGTTGTCGACAAAAAGCTGGTGAATGGGCTTGGCCCAACCCGGACGTTTTAAAGCAAATCCCGATGTTGTTCCGTTTGCTTCGTACCCGCCCCATTCGAAAAATTTGGCCAATGCCACAGCACCCCTCCCTTCACCCCTGACGTGATGTGCAAATACAAATTTGTATTTTGACTTACTGGCTTCCAGCGTATTTTTTAACCAGGTATACTGGGTCAAGCCCAAAGACCAGTCCCATCCTTCAGGCTTTGGATTGGTTTTATTCTGGTAGCGGTATACATCGAGTACTACGAAAAGGGCATCGCCCCATGTAAAGGCGTAGTAATTTTCAGGAGAGGCTATACCCCAGGGTTCACTATCCGTATTTCCCGTGTAAAAACTATTGGGATAAGGATTCGAATAGTAAAACTTTCGCCAGAGCGTGCCATTGATCGCAAGATTGTTTGGGGGTGTCAGCCCCATGTAATAATCATTTTCCCCTTCATGGTTTCCAAGACAGAAGAAGAAGGGTACAGAATTGCATAAACTCCCGAGGAAGGACCTGTAAAATTTGTGCAATACATCCAATTGAGCGGAGGTTATGGTTGTAGCCTGATGATCATCCCCGAAAGTATCCCCTAAGGAGAACATAAAATCAGGTTTATCCGCTGCCTGATTGTTCAGACAAATCTGATAGATACTCTGCACCCCTTTTTTGTCGTACAGATGCTCGTCTGCTTCGATTGTAAATGTGAAGGCAGTTCCGGGCGTGCGCTGGGTCTGGAAACTATGTTCAGAACCGGCAAGGAAATCTGATGCAGTGCCGCTTATATGGTATCTTGTACGGTAGTAGTATTTCGTATTAGCTGTTAAACCTGTAAAATCCGTTTCAAGGGGAGTCCCCTTCACTGTAGAAAAAGTTGATGTTTTAAGGGAATAGTTTCCGGAAGATGTTCCGTACTCGAAATAAACCTCCGTTGGCTGATCGAAAAGAATATTCATGGTCATTGAATTATTGGTAGGTCGGCCAAGTATAGCCGAAAAACCCTTTTCTTCCGTAGGCACCACCTGAACCGGATCCTCTACCTTTGTTTCATTCTTTTTTGAACACGCCGTTACCACGATGGTTGCAAACAAAATATAACCTCTTAATGCCTTGAATTCCATTCTCTTTATCTTAATCTGTCTTGATTTATTTCCTCCAGTGCCTAATTTCCTCCCCCTCTTACACAAAGAACATTCTCTCTGATGGTTTTGTCATTATAGGATACGATCCCGTAATCCACATTGATATCCCAAGCCCTTGCAGGAGTATTAACCTGGGAGGTTGAACTCCAGAAATTTCCAGACAGGATATTGGGGAAGAGGCTTTTATCAAAAGAGGGTTTAACCAGTTTCTCGTTGTTGAGCGACTGTAGTTCCCTGATGTTAGGAACCCGCCAGTCAGACTTTCCTGCAAGGGATAAACCAGTGGCAAAGACAAGCGCCTCTTCCCATGTCATGGAAGTGGTGTTTTGGATTTTCTGCCAGATTAACCCCGTATAGTTATCTGTAATCGTTCCATCTCCGTTGTCCTTAAAATGTAGGACAGGAAGGCTTATCTCAGTATTTGTCCGGACTGCCCTTACGTGAAATCTTTTGGTTCCTCCTGCACTGATGGTCTCGGTTTTGGGATGTGCCCCAATTCCGCCACCGGCGTTTGTTACCCATACATTTGTAGACAAATCGGCCCTCAGATCGCTGCTCCACCAGTATTCAGCTGTAGTTTTGGTGAAGAAAGTCTGATCGAGGGCAGGATTAACTTTATCGAAATTTTGAATACTGAATAACTCATGACTGGTAGGTAAACGCCAGCCGGATGTTCCCCCAAGCGTGAGCGTGTTGCAAAAGGCCTCTGCATTTTCGAAAGTCATTTCCCCACCATCGGTTTTCTGCCAGATTAACCCGGTAATATGGTCTGTTATTGTTCCATTACCATTGTCTTTATACGAAGGAGAATTAATTGTGAAGTCGGCATCTTCACCCGGTGTTGAAGTATAACTGGCTGCTTGTCCTGTGTCGGGGAGTAAACCTGGAAATTTAGTGGTAAGGTTTGAATCTGATATCAACCCATCATTTCGCGATGAGCATGACAAGATAATAACAGTTAGAAGTATAAATAGCAAAAATATTCTGTTTCGATACTCTGAAATTCTATTTGCCGGTTCAATTGAATGATGGATCTTCATGCTTTTGCTATTTTTGTTTATCAGGAATAGATTATTTCCTTTTTGGTTTATTGTCGGGTCTGAAATAATCCCTGATCTCTTTCACCAATCCGTTAAATTTTTCCAATTGTTCAGGAGTACAGACAGTTCTTAATGCTTTTGCCTGCTCAAATCGTAATAGCTCCATCCGGTAATCATTGTCTGCAATCCTTTTAGCCAGTGATTGTATTCGTTTTTCATCAATCGTTTGATTGAACATCTCACTGTTCATTGAATCGCGTTCGGTTCGAATTGTTGCTTCCAGAATTCTCTCTTTTTCAAAAAAGGCAGAGCGGAGATTCTTTATCTGCTCAAACTGGGTCTCTGACAAACTGAGTTCCCGCTTTAAAATTGAAGATACCTCACGATTTTCCTTCATTTCAGTTGTACGGCGCGGTTTACGAATAAAGTCATTGCTAAGTATTACCCCGATTAAAATCACATTTAGTACAATTAGCACCACAACAATACGAACAAGTATTTTTTTCTGATTAAAAATGTCCATGGCTCAATTATTTAATGAAGATGGATTAACCAGTATTTCTTTTGAGATCACCAAAAGCTCCTGTTCCCTGATTTGGTTGCCAGGCGACTTGATGATCATCGCATTAACAATAAAGAAGAGATTGATGAAAACAAACAGCAAAACCAAAATGGTGAGACCTGGAGTTGCAAAAGATGATTTTGAGGCAGGCTTTGAGCGGTCAAGCCGGTTCATCAAGGACTGGTTCCATGCCTGTGAAGGCTGAATATCATCCATTGACTCAAAATCCAGGAGCATTTTCGATACTTTTCTGTTTAATGGCGAATCTTCCATTGTGCTGTTTTTTTAGTTTGACGATTTTTATTTTAACTGCTGGCACTATCCGGCAAAATAGTTTAAGAATTCTACTTCTTAAGTATCCGGATCAATTCCTGGCTGACCCTCTTTTTTGCATGAGCTACCAATGATTCAACGGCAATGATGGTGGTATTCATTATATCCGCAATCTCTTTATTGGGAAAGCCTTCTATTTTACTTAGGGTGAAGGCTACCCTTTGGTTTTCGGGTAGCTTGTTTAAAACCTGCATCACTTCCCTGATGCTGTCGGATTCGTGTAACGCGCTGTCAGCCATGGTTCCGCCTGAAATCCAGTCTGAAATTTCATCCAGATGAAGCATCTTTCCAACTGCGATAATCCGCTTTTTACGCTGACGTTTCCTGATCTCATCCAGACTTTTAGTTACTGCGATTCTGTAGATCCACGTTGAAAGTTTTGAGTCGCCACGAAAGGATTGAATGGATTGAAAAACCTCAATAAATACCTCCTGTGAAATATCTTCAGCATCCTTTTGATTGGGAATAAACCGGTAACAGGTGTTCAATACCCGGACCGAATAAAGCGCTACCAATTCACCAAAAGCCGCCTTATCGCCCATCTTTATTTTTCGTAAGAAGTCTGCATCTTCCATAAAAATCGGTAAAGTCTGGAATAGGAAGAGGACTTAAAAAGGAGTTACCATTTGACTAACAACCCAAGCCCAATCTTTGAATTTTATGCAATAACCGTGCTAAATGGTAATCCCTTGGGTTGATCCTGTTGATTGTAATATGAAACAATCTAAACTGAAGATCATCAGTCAATTGTGGATTTTCGGGATGCGAGGAGAAAAGACGATTTTTTTCTTAAGAACTCCAATATAACTTTTATTCTTAATACTTTTTTTTCACTTTGCATTCTACTCTTTGCATTTCTTACTTTGCATTTTGCCCTTCCTTTTTCCTTTTGGGAAGGTACCACACCATAAAGCCGCTGATCAGCACCATCAACACACAAATCCCTGCAAAAGGAATATAAAGCAAATACAACATTCCTATAAATGGTTCGAGGATCCTGCCGGTATGGATCTCCAAAGAGAGGTTCCATAATGATATTGGGGATTTCTTCTTAACCGTGTCGGGCATTTCAAGGTTTGAACCACTGGTTTTTTCCGTTGCTCCAAGATTGTAATCGAATATCCATTGATGGTTTTCTGAATCGCGGATATAACCGGCAACCATATGATCTGATACAGGTCTGGCCATTCCGGAAGGAGCCTCATAACCTTTGCCTGAAAAGAAATCACTCACCTCACCGCTGAGTGCATCCCAGATAAACATCCCCGAAAAAGAGCCGATGAGGTACCGGGTTCCATCTGCGGGTTCAAGAACATTACACCCCATCAGACTAACCGGCGGTTGCGAATTGCATCTGATCATTGATGAGCGCAATTTCTCATCTGCTGCAAAAAAACCATCCGAAGTGGAAAAGATATAGATTCCTGCCTGTTGGTTCCACACCCCTTTCCTCAGTTTATCGGTCCACGGATTGTCATTGTCGAGATGGGTTCCGGGGATGATCCCAACTCTCTGGTTGACAATCGGTATTAACAGCGGGGGACGGAGGAACATCCCTGCTGTTGTATTGATGATCAGAAAAAGCACAAACAGGTATCCCACCACATTGTGCCATCGCAGATTGAGGCGAAATGCTGAAGGGAGATTCCCGGATGACCCGGTGCGCCTTTTCCTGTACCTCATCAGTTTTGGCAAAAAGAAGTGAAGCAATCCTGTGACGGATAACAAAATTGTCACAAAACCGAGTAAATCGACAAGCAGTTTACCTACTGTTCCGAAAAGTTCACCGCTGTGCAACTCCCAAAGGGTAATAAACATGCCGGCACTTTTGGTGTAACCTTCTGGTGCAGGCAAGGTTATTGTCTCGAAATGACTTAAATCGAAACTCTTTGTCAGGTAGTTCCTGCTAAGGATCATAAGTGTATCCTGCTTGATAAACAGATCGGTAAACCGTTCACCATAAAGTGGTAAAGCTTTCCATTCACCGTTCCGGGGATTGCGCTCAAATAATCCGAACTGGGTAGCTGCAACCAGATTTCCTTTGAATCGGATCAGCTGATTAATCTTTCGGTTGTCAATTCCTTTCGGAAATCCTTGATTATAATCAATATATCCTTCATTAGTTTTGATCCACACCCCGATGTTTCCGAAGAGAAGCAATGAGTCATTGCCCATACTCATCCCACCGCGCACAGCCGCCAGATTCCAGTTATTGTACTCATAAGTTCTTGGCAGCCATTTTCTGGAGATATCTACCCCCGAAAATAAACTGCGGTGATTCATGATAATCCCCGAAAATGCGAAGTTAATCGCAAAAACGGCGATGATAATACCTGGCCATTTGTGCAGTTTACGAAAGGTCCTGACTAACTTTTTGCGATCCATTTACAATTATTGAAATTACTAATAACGTTTTAAAGGCGAAATTGATTGAAAAATGCGGATGATGGCTGGCAAATAACGGCTTGCGACTGGCATCTGGCCGCTGGCAGAATTCCGCTCCTGGCCGGTTACTGGTTGCCAGATGGAGATTCAATGAAAAAGTACTACTGTCCGGAGAAAAAGCAAAGATTCTTCGCTACGCTCAGAATGACAACGAGTTGTAGTGAAGAATCTTTCCATGTTGATAATCATTTTCCCGGACAATTATTTGATATAACCAAAGAATTAGAATGAATGAATTTAAAATGAAATGTTCATTCCTTCATTCTATCAATTCTTCATTCCTTCATTTTCTTTCAAATGGCTCCAGCCACCCTTGAGTCCAAAGATAAACCAAACCAGCGCCAAAACTCCGGCAGCAAATATCGTATCTCCAAATACACGCATCCACTTTAAGGTTTGCATATAGGGCTGGTGCAGGAACTCTGCTGAACGGGCATACCACAATCCATCATGGACACTGGCTAAAGTTTGCATGAGTCCGATCGGAAGAACACTAAGAAGGACCATTGAAGCCAGACCAATGTTGATCGACCAGAAAGCAAATTTAATCCATTTGTCTTTCCATATGACATTTTTGTCCATATCGCGCAAAACGAACAGCATCAGACCAATCCCCAACATTCCATAGACTCCGAACAGTGCGGTATGCCCATGTACTGCAGTGGTATTTAATCCCTGCATGTAGTACAGCGCAATAGGCGGATTAATTAAAAATCCGAAAATACCGGCACCGACCAGGTTCCAGAATGCTACCGCGATAAAACAGTAAATAGGCCATTTATACGCATTGGTCCATTCCGCCATCTTGCTGATTTTTAGATTGTCATATGCTTCAAAACCCATCAGAACAAGTGGTACTACCTCAAGTGCGCTGAAGGTTGCTCCAAGCGCCATTACCGCAGTTGGTGTGCCTGTAAAGTAAAGGTGGTGGAAAGTTCCAAGTATACCACCTGCGAGAAATACAACAGTCGAAAACAGAACAGCAGAAGTAGCTGTGGCTGCCTTGACAATATTGAGCCTGACAAACAAAAATGCGGTGATCACAGCGGCAAAAACTTCGAAGAATCCTTCAACCCAGAGGTGAACAACCCACCAGCGCCAGTATTCAGCGACAGCCAGATTGGTTTGACGACCCCACATTAAACCTGCTCCATAGAAACCAGCTATTGCGACACTCGAAATTAGAAACATCGCAAGAAGATTCCGGCTTTCGGACTTCTGCTTCAGTGCAGGCCATATGGCACGGCCCATCAAAAGGAGCCAGATCACCAATCCAACCAATAGGAAAATCTGCCAGAAACGACCTAAGTCTACGTACTCGTAACCCTGATGACCAAACCAGAAATTCTGGATTAATCCTAGTTTTTGCATGACTCCCATCCACTGACCGATCAGGGAACCAACAACAATTACCAGTAGTGCGGAGAAAAGGAAGTTAACCCCAAGTTTTTGAAATCGGGGTTCGAATCCCGATATCGCTGGTGCATAATATAAACCTGTAGCCAGCCATGAGGTGGCGATCCAGAAAATAGCGATCTGAACATGCCATGTCCGTGAAATGGAATAGGGTAGCCAATCACCTAACGGAATACCATAGAAAGCCTTACCTTCAACTCCATAATGGGCAGTGATAACTCCCATGATTACCTGAACAAGCAATAACAGCGATACAATCCAGAAATATTTCAGGGTCGCTTTTTGCGATGGG
Source organism: Prolixibacteraceae bacterium (assembly GCA_963675995.2). Classification (GTDB taxonomy): domain Bacteria; phylum Bacteroidota; class Bacteroidia; order Bacteroidales; family Prolixibacteraceae; genus JAAFHB01. The sequence continues at coordinate 1,202,345 of CAXXIY010000002.1, forward strand.
GAATGGGTCTCCTTTAACTGTGGATTGTATTTTGGGAATACTTCATCCTCTTCATCCCTTTTTTTAGCATAATACCAAACCATAATTCCAATACCAGCCAACAGCATCATCACACTAAACCCTGTCCAGAGGAGCAATTCACCGGTAGGACGATTGCCAACCAATTCCTCGGCAGGCCAGTTATTGGTGTAGGTGATCTCCTGACCCGGTCGTTCTGTAACACAAGCCCAAGAAATCCAAAAGAAAAAGGCATTCAACTGATGGACCCTCTCCGGATCTTTCAGCGAATTCTGCGGTAGACTATATGCATCACGAAGATTGGCAAGTGTAGGATCATTGGTGAATAAGCCACTGTAAAATTTGGTGTTACTGGAAATCGCCTCAGCCCTTAATTGCGAAACAACCAACGTTTTTGTAGCATCCTGATAGCTGTTTTTCCTGATTTCTTCCTGTAACTTGATTTTCAGCGCTGCCTGCCGCTGATGACTCACTTTAGCATATGGGAGACTATCGGACTGGATAGCCAGCCTGTCAAGCATAAATACCGCCTCTTTGTGGAGCCAATCGGCGCTCCAGTCAGGCGCCTGATAGGCCCCATGGCCCCACACCGTTCCGATTTCCTGTCCACCAATCGATTGCCAGACATTCTGACCATCTTTGATATCCTGACCGGTAAAAAGAACCTTACCGTCGGTGGTCATCACCTTATCGGGAATAGGGGGTGCCTGACGATAAATCTCCCGGCCATAATAGATAAGAACAGCAAACGAAACTGTCATTACCAGAGTAAAACTGATCCAGAGTTTCCTAGTTTTCATTGATTTTTCATTTAAAATTTAATTAATAACAATTGTATATGGTTTTCTTAAAATGGGTTATAAACCTGTCTGAGGGTGTCAATTCGTGCAGCAAAATCACTCTTTATATTATTTGATTTATTTTGATCCTCCACTACTTTGAATTTTTCGAGTAATGACTGCTGGTCGGATGCTGAGAGGGCGTTATCAGCCATTCTGAAAAGCACATTGTTCTCCTTGGCGATGTGATTTATTAATAATTCATTATATTTAAGTATATTATAGTAAACCAAATTTAATGCTGAGAGATCTCCCTCCTTCAGAAGACCGATGTTTTCAGCCATCCTCTTTACAAAGTTTCTCCCTTCTGCATGATCGTGGAGCATCACGGCAATCGGACCTTGTTGCATTGAAAATCCACGTTCAGCCATAAGCGGAAAGAGCAGTGATTCTTCTTTGGCGTGATGCGTCCCATCTGCAAAATCACGGATCAACTCAACAACCTCCTCCAGATGGGCAATATTTGGTTCGTTTACATGGGTCATCGACTCCATCACATCAATAAGTTTAAGAATATTGACATGATCTTCTTCCAGGTTCCTTGTAGCGTAATTCATATCTAAATATTTTGATAATTAATTCGTTAATTTTAAGGCAGAAGGATAAAGGATGTTGTTTTCAAGATGGACATGAATATGCAGGTCATCTTCAAATTGTTCAAGCAGTTTAAATGCCACCTGATAGGTGCCGCAACTATCTTCAGGAAGTTCGTAATGATTGGTAATCTGATTGATCTTGTCCATTGCACCCCCTGCAAATTCATGTTCTCCAACCATCCTGTTGATCTCTGAGACAATAATCGCTTTTGATTCAGGATCATTTTGAATGAGTGCACTTTTTACGGCAGGGAATAAAACTTCCTCTTCATTCTTTAGGTGTTGAAGCAGCTCTTCATTGATTTTTGAAAAAAGTGCGGCAACTTCAATGAGCTCGGGATGATGTGAACCATGAACCATGGCTATCTTGGCAGTATAGATACACAAATCGGGTAAGGTTTTTAAAACATAGCGGTGATGTGTCTGTGTAATATATTCGCATAGAAAATCGAGATTCCATGTTTTGAAATCGTTCGCCCGATTAGGCGCTGAAGTTGCTACCTCCTTCAATTCAAGTTCCACCTTCGCCGGATCAATACCTTGCTCCATACAAGCTTCTCCAAGCGATTTCTTTCCACCACAGCAGAAATCTATATGGTTGTTTTTAAAAACCGAGGCAGTTCGAAAGTCATTGGCAACTATTTCACCTATTGAAATTGTAATGTTATGATCTGTTTCCATGATTAAGATATTTAAATTCGTTGCAATATTAGGTAAAATTTTTAATAAAAGACAAAAAGGTCTTTTGATATTTTATTATTTTTTTTTATAATTTTGAGCCCGAACAAAAATGGAAGGAGAAATCGTGTTTAATAAGGAGACGGAATATGCCCTCAGGGGGTTGGTATATGTTCAGGTTCAGCAGATGAAAGGACTTAAACCTGGAATAACAGAGATTGCACAGGAGATTGATGCCCCATTGTTCTATACCGGTAAGATCATGCAAAGGTTGGTGAAAATGGGGTTTTTGATGTCAACAAAAGGGAAGGGGGGGGGATTTTTCTTTGACCCGGGCAAACCAGACCTTCCGCTTAAGACCATTATTCATGCCATCGAAGGAGCGAAGGCTTATTCCGGATGTGGTTTTGGATTGAAATCGTGCAGTGACAATCAGCATTGTTCGCTTCACGAACAGTATGCCCCAATTCGCGATTCTATCAATCAGCTTGTTTCGAACAATACTGTACAAAGTTTAGCCCGAGATTATCAAAGTGGGGATGATATATTGCTAAAAAGAATAAGCGGATGATAATTAATGTGAATGAAATATATGGAGCGTTTCGCAGAATGTTTTGAAACGGATATTTTAATGTTTTTTTTTCAATATGCTCTAATTTGATCCGATAAGTCTTAAATTCTCAAGATCTGGATGCTCAAACCGGCAGGAAAGGAACCAAAGGCGAAGAGAGTACAGGATTGGCCTTGCTCCCTTGCAAGGGATTCATTGAGAAACACAACGGAAGATTTTGGGTATTGAGCCAGTAAGGAATAGGCTCTGTATTTTATTTAACTATTCCTCAGCCCTGACAAGTTTAGAAACCCTCACATCGCAATAACCACTTTGAAAATTAACTCTAACTTTGGGGAAAATTAAAATAATGGAAAGTTCACTCTACAAAGATTTCCCGGTAAGTGGGATGAGTTGTGCATCATGTGCACGCGGAGTTGAAAATATGCTGAAGAAACAGACCGGCGTGAAGGATGCTTCTGTCAATTATGCCGCGGCCACCGTTCGGATAAATTATGATCCTCAGGTCATCCAACCTGTTGATTTTAAAATAGCCGTTCAATCAATTGGATATGATATTATTACAGATGAAAAGGAAGCCGCTCGACAGGAAGAACTGGTTCTGCACGAATCAATAATTTTGAAACGGAAAACGACCTTTGCCGCATTGCTGACACTCCCTATTGTTGTAATAGGGATGTTTTTTATGGATATTCCATATGCCAACTGGATCATGCTTATACTCTCGACTCCTGTGGTATTTTGGTTTGGAAGAAACTTTTTTGTAAATGCTTTCGGACAGTTGAAACATGGTCAGACCAACATGGATACCCTTGTGGCACTAAGTACAGGTATTGCCTGGTTCTTCAGCCTGGGTAATACCGTTTTTCCTCATTTATTGGGCCATCAGCAGGGTCACCACCAGGTCTATTATGAAGCATCGGCAGTAATTATCGTATTTATATTGCTCGGCAAACTACTCGAAGAGAAAGCGAAAGCGAACACCTCCTCTGCAATTAAAAAGCTCATGGGATTGCAACCCGACTCTGTTACATTGGTCTCAAATGACGGAACGGAAACCGTGTTGCCATTGCAGGCGGTAAGAATCAATGATTTCCTAAGGGTCAAACCGGGCGAACGTATTCCTGTCGATGGTGAAATAAGTGTTGGCTCTTCCTTTGTCGACGAAAGTGCAATCACCGGCGAACCATTACCCGTTGAAAAAATTCCGGGTGACTTGATTTTTGCAGGGACAATTAATCAAAGGGGTAGCTTTGTGATGAAAGCTCAGAAGGTGGGAGGTGAAACGCTTCTTGCCCGAATCATTCTGAAAGTACAGGAAGCACAGGGAAGCAAACCTCCTGTTCAGAAGCTCGTTGACAAAGTCGCCTCCATTTTTGTACCTGTTGTCATTTCCCTTTCAGTACTAAGTTTTACGATATGGATGATTGTAGGTGGACAAGATGCATTGCCACAGGCGCTTCTCGCGATGGTATCTGTATTGATTATTGCCTGCCCCTGCGCCCTGGGACTTGCAACACCGACCGCAATAATGGTTGGTATCGGTTTAGGCGCTGAACATGGTATCTTAATTAAAGATGCTGACGGATTAGAGCAGGCACATCGAATCGACACCCTTGTACTGGATAAAACCGGGACTATCACCGAGGGAAAACCTACAGTTTCAGATTGTTTGTGGAAGATTGAAAATCCGGGTATTTTAATTCAGGTATTGCAAAGCATCGAATCTCAGTCAGAACATCCATTAGCTGATGCTGTTACCCGATATTTTGAAAAGGAGGAATTGCTATTGGTTCCGGTGAGTCATTTCGAAAGCATTACAGGAAGAGGAGTCTCTGCCATTGTCGATCGGATACATTATATTATTGGGAATGAGATTTATTTAAAAGAGTCCGGAATATTCATTAGTTCTGGAGATAAATCAATTGCTGACCAGTTACAGAAAATGGCAAAAACAGTGCTTTTTTTCGCCGGAGATAAAAAGGTTTTGGCAATTTTAGGTGTTGCCGATCAGATAAAACCATCATCGGCTGCAGCCATCGAAAGATTCAAGGTCAGCGGGATCGAGGTGCATATGCTTACCGGTGACAATGAACAAACAGCGGCATCTGTAGCCTGTCAGACAGGAATTGGGATCTTCAAATCGGGACTTTTGCCTGACGATAAAGCAGCCTATATCAGGGCCCTTCAACTTAAAGGAAAGGTAGTTGCGATGGTGGGAGACGGGATTAACGATTCCCAGGCAATGGCGGAGGCTGATGTTAGCATTGCAATGGGTAATGGTTCTGATATTGCAATGGACGTAGCAAAAATGACAATTGTATCCTCGAATCTTGGCGCAATCTCATCTGCAATTCTCCTTTCAAAACATACCCTCAGCACTGTCAAACAAAATCTCTTCTGGGCTTTTATTTATAACATTATAGGTATTCCCATTGCTGCGGGTATTCTTTTCCCGTTCAACGGGTTCATGCTCAATCCGATGATCGCCGGAGCAGCTATGGCAATGAGTTCTGTCTCGGTGGTCAGCAACAGTTTAAGATTGAAATTTATTAAACTTAATTGATTTTGATAAGGTTATATACCTGGCGGGGTTTTAAACCCTTTAGTCTTCCATATCCGAGTCAGGGATAATTAAATATCAGATAATGAAAATATTACTTCTTGAAGACGATTTTAAGCTCTCCTCTGAAATAAAAGTTTTTCTGAAAGACAAAAATTTCGAGTGTGATACCGTTTATGATGGAAATCTATTCCTCCGGCAATTCACAACCACCCCTTATGATCTGTTTATACTCGATATTAATGTCCCCGGAGTCAATGGACTTGAAGTTTGTTCCCAGGTGAGGGATACCGACAAATCAACCCCGATTATCATGCTCACCGCCTTTGGTCAGATTGAAGATAAAGTGGAGGCTTTTAATAAAGGAGCGGACGATTATCTTGTCAAACCTTTTCACTTTGATGAGTTGTTTATCCGGATTAACTCGCTGATGCGCCGAAATCAAAAACCACAGCAATCGGATGAGATTATCAGGGTGGAGGACCTTGAAATTAATGTCTCTGAAATGAAGGTTACACGGGGTAAAACCGAAATAAATCTAACCCCTAAAGAGTATCAGTTATTGCTGCTTTTGGCAAAAGCAAAGGGAAAACCAGTCTCAAAAACATCGATATCCGATAGTGTCTGGGATCTTAATTTTGAAACAGGAACTAATACAATTGAGGTGTATATTAATTTTATACGTAAAAAAATAGATAAGAATTTCGAGACCAAGCTGATACACACCCGTCCCGGATTTGGATATTATTTAAAAGCAGAAGAATGATTAGTTTAAAACAAAGGTTCACCTTCTATTTCAGCATCCTGTTTTCAGTTTTGCTGGCAGTAGTGCTGATCGTTGTATTTATCATTTTCGCCCAATTTCGTAAGAATGAATTTAAATTGCGGCTTGAAGAGAAGGCGCTTTCTACTGCCGTGCTCCTTTCTGATTTGAATGTTTCAAATCAGGATGTTTTAACAATTCTCGACCAGAATTCGATTGATAAGCTATATAACGACCGCATACTTGTTTTTGGCAATGACCTGAAGCTTATTTACAGCAGCATTAGTGGGACAGCCCCTATACTTTCATCAGCAGATTTGAAAATCTTAAAAACGAAGGGTTCCTTCTTTATTTCTGAGAATCAAATCGACAGATTTGGGATGGCCCATCAATTGAAGGATAATCAGCTACTTTATGTACTGATTACAGCTGAAGACAAATCGGGCCATCGCCATTTGTGGTTTCTGAGTTATCTGCTTCTTGGCGCATTTTTCATTGGAACGGCGTCGGTGATTATTCTGGCCCGTTCACTAAGTGGCAAGATTTTACTCCCGTTGAAACAGATCCAGGAAAGGATAACACATATTTCTGAAAAGCGACTTCATATCAGGCTTGAAGAAAAACAAAATAAAGATGAGATAGACAAACTGGCCCACGCTTTTAATGAGATGATGGACCGCATCGACTCCTCATACAAACAACAAAAAGAGTTTACCGATAATGCTTCGCATGAATTACGTACTCCGGTAACACGCATTATCATGCAAATACAAAATCTGATCAAGCATGAACCACATAACGAAAAAACGATTCAGTACCTCAACAGCATTATGATGGATTCGAATCAGATTGCAGATACTATTTCGTCGTTATTGCTCCTTTCGAAAATAGATAACGGCAATATCTCCGTATTTTTTCCCCTTTGCCGTCTGGATGAAATTATTTTCGAGGCAATCCAATCTATCTCAAAAAGTTATCCTGATGTTCACATTCTTTTCGATATTGAAAACCAAAGCGAAGCCGAAATTGATCTTGAATTAAGAGGAGATTCAAACCTGCTTAAAATTGTGTTTATCAATTTATTCAAAAATGCCTATCTCTATTCTTCGGATAAAACGATTAATGTCCGGCTCGTTCTGGAATCTGATCTGCTTAAAGTTTTGATAACTAACCAGGGTGAATTGATTGGACTGAGCGACCAACAAAACCTGTTCAAGGCTTTTGCCCGCGGTGAAAACGCAAGGAAAGTTCAGGGTACCGGTTTGGGACTGAGAATCACTGAACGTATATTAAATTATCATCTTGCAAAGATTCAATACCAGCCGATACCTCCCCATACCAACTGTTTCATGATCTCCTTTATTTCAAAGGATGCCATCCGCTGACAGGTCTAAACTCAAAGGTTGGTTGAATTAAATTATTGATTATTAAAGATTTATTAATTTTAAGGTTTTTTTAAGGTCTCTTTTAAGGTGGCTTTAAGGTTGGCGCTGTTCCTTTGTATAAAAACAGATACAAATGAGAAGCTCACCTTTTATATTCTTCCTTTTACTTTCGATGAGCCTTTTTGCTCAAAAGGAAACAAACCTCACCCTTAAAGAAAGCGAATCGCTTTTTCAAAGGAACAATCTTGATCTGCTGGCCGCAAGATACAATGTTGATGCAGCGAAAGCTGCAATTATTCAGGCGAGAACGTGGGAGAATCCCAACCTTTCACTCAGCCTGAATGCTTATAATCCCGAAAGGGAAAGATATTTCGATATTGGTACAGCAGGTGAAAAAAGTGCTGGTTTTGATCAATTAATCCATCTTGGAGGTAAAAAGCGTAATGAGATAGCCATGGCAGGCACAAATGCAGCAATTGCGGAACTCGAATTTGCCGATTTGTTGCGTAACCTTAAACTCCAGTTACGCCAAACCTATTTTAGTCTTTACTACCAAAATCTATCGTACCATTCAATCGTTAAACAGCTCTCGAACCTCGATTCGCTGGTGGTTGCCTATCAGAATCAGGTGCAAAAGGGAAATGTTCCAATGAAAGATCTGGTCAGATTACAATCACTAGAACTGAATCTAAAGAATCAAAAAACGCAGTTATATGAGAATATTGTCGAATTTCAGAGCAAGCTGTCGCTGTTAACAGGATTATCTTCGACAATTATTCCCAATCCAGCTGAGGATGAGATTGTTATATATCAAGTTAATAGGGAATTACAACCTGACACCTTAAGTCGTCTAGCCTTGGCCAATCGAACTGATTTGAAGATTGCGCAAAAGCAGGTAGAGGTTTCGAAGCAGAATATCAACTGGCAAAAATCAATGGCCATTCCTGATGTAACTGTTGGCGCATTATGGGATCAGCGGGGAGGAGTTTTTAAAAATGAGGTTGGGCTGAATCTGGGCATTCCCATTCCACTTTGGAACCGTAATCAGGGCAACATCAAAATTGCAAAGGCTAAATTGAACGAGGTTTCGGCTCAACAAACCCTTCAAAGCAATAAAGTGACCTCCGAAGTTCTGGAGTCGCTTAAAAAGTGGAAGGAGGCGGGTGAAAATTACCGGTTTCTGACGAAGAGTTCACTTCAGAACCTGGAAGATGTTCAAAATGGAATATTTAAAAATTTCAAGAACGGGAACCTCTCCCTAATCGAGTTTACAGATTTTATGGAGAGTTATCATTCAACTTTGATGCAATATTATCAATTTGGTCAGAATCTGGTAAACGCATGTGAACAGATCAACTATGCCACCAATTCCACAATATTTTAAAATTAATCTAAAACCAAACACAGAAAGTATGAGAAACATAATAAAAGTGCTGGTAGTCATATCTGCCTTCTTTATCTTTTCCTGCAAAAGTCACACCGCCAGTTCCGGTTCCGATTCCAAAACCTTTGTCCTTAGCGATACGATGCTCAAATCGACCACCTTTGCAAAGGTTGTTTTGGAACCTTTAAAAAACGAATTGGCATTTTATGGCAAAATCACTGCAGACAACAATAAATTGATCGAAATTTACCCGGTTGTGGGAGGCAGCGTCACTAAAGTTTACGTTGAATTGGGTGACTATGTAAAAAAGGGTCAGTTACTTGCAACAATAAGAAGTACTGAGGTTGCAGGTTTTGAAAAGGAGTTAAACGATGCAAAGAGCGATGTTGTGGTATCGCGAAACAATCTGAAGACGGCGCAGGAATTGTACGAAGGAAAACTCAACACCGAACGTGAGGTAATCACTGCAAAAAGTGAACTCGAAAAAGCTGAATCACAATTAAACAGGATACAGGAGACCTACAAGATTTACAGCCTGAAACAAAATTCAATATATGAGGTGAGATCGCCCTTAAGCGGGTTTATTCTGCAGAAAGTCATCAATGAAGGGATGCTGTTGCGCAATGATCATACGAATAATATTTTCGATGTCGCTCAAATCGATGAAGTTTGGGCCATTGCCAATGTTAGCGAAGCCGACATTCAGCAAATCGATCTGGGATTCGATGCCCAGGTTTCAACATTTAGTTACCAGGGAAAAGTCTTTAATGGTAAAATCGATAAAATTTTCAATATGATTGATCCTGAAACCAAATCGATACAGGTGCGCATCAAGTTGGATAATCCCGACTTTCTCCTTAAACCTGAAATGAAGGCGACGGTAAAAATCAGCAATACCTTAAAAGAGAAGATGCTTGCTGTTCCATCCAGCGCAATTATATTTGACAAAAGTCGCAATTTTGTGATGATATATAACGATCGTTTCAATATAGAAACGCGTAAGGTTGAGGTTTTCCGACAGGTTGGAGATCTGACTTATATCAGTTCTGGCCTCAAAGAGGGTGAAAATGTGATTATTCATAACCAGTTGCTTATTTATGATGCCTTAAACGACTAACCTATGAGCAAGTTTATTAAAAACATAATCGCATTCTCGCTTAAAAACAGAATGTTTACTTTTCTCTGGGTGAGTGTTTTAGTCGCTGCCGGGGTGATTGCCTTTAAACAAATGCCCATCGAGGCATTCCCCGATGTCACTAACACACAGATAATTGTGGTCACCCAATGGAACGGTCGTAGTGCTGAGGAGGTAGAACGTTTTGTGACTGCCCCAATCGAAATAGCCATGAATTCCGTACAACGCAAAACCAGTGTACGAAGCGTAACGATGTTCGGTCTTTCGGTCATAAAAATCATTTTTGAGGACGAGGTGGAGGATTTCTTTGCGCGGCAACAGGTGAACAATCAACTTCGTAATATCCAGTTACCCGATGGCGTTGAGCCCGATGTGCAACCACCTTATGGACCAACAGGTGAAATATTCCGCTATATCCTAAAAAGCGATAAACGCGACACGCGCGATCTGCTTACGATTCAAAGCTGGGTGATTGATCGTCAGTTGCGGGCTGTGCCCGGAGTTGCCGATCTGGTGGCATTTGGCGGCCAGGAGAAAGTGTACGAGATTAGTGTAGATCCAAACCGGCTTGCCAGCTATGACATCACACCGATAGAAGTTTACGATGCAGTAAGCAAAAGCAATCTGGATGTGGGTGGCGATGTGATCGAGAAAAATGGTCAGGCTTATGTTGTCAGGGGTGTGGGACTTCTTCAGTCCATTAAAGACATTGAAAATATCATTGTAAAGTATGCCAACGGGAACCCAATATTGGTAAAGCATATTGCCAGGGTTATCGAAAGCTCGCTTCCCCGTGTCGGACAAACTGGTCTCGATGGAAACGATGATGTAGTTGAGGGAATAGTCGTTATGCGTAAAGGAGAAAATCCCCATGAAGTACTTGCACGGATCAAAGACAAGATTGGCGAGTTAAATTCGAGGATTTTGCCATCCGACGTGAAAATGGAAACCTTCTACGACCGTGATGTACTCATGGATTATACAACCCATACCGTAATGCATAACGTATTGGAGGGGATTATACTCGTTACCGTAATTGTGTTCCTTTTTATGGCGGATTGGCGAACCACAGTTATCGTATCGGTTATCGTTCCCCTTGCACTGATGTTTGCATTTCTAATGCTAAGATTAAAGGGGATGACAGCCAATCTATTATCGCTTGGTGCCGTCGACTTTGGTATTATTATCGATGGGGCGGTGGTGATGGTCGAAGGACTTTTTGTGACACTTGACCACTTGCGAAAAAAGGTAGGCGACGAAAAGTTTAATAAGCTGGCAAAAGGGAGTATTATCAAAAAGAACGGGGCTGAACTGGGTAAGGCGATCTTCTTTTCCAAGCTCATCATTATTATGGCATTAATACCCATATTCTCGTTCGAAAAAGTTGAAGGGAAAATGTTCTCTCCTTTGGCTTATACCCTGGGATTTGCACTTCTTGGTGCCTTAATTTTTACACTAACCCTGGTGCCGGTTCTTGCACATGTGCTTCTAAACAAGAATGTCAGAGAGAAAAATAATTTCTTTGTGACCTTTTGGAACAGAATTGCAGAGAAAGCATTTACTTGGACTTTCAATCATAAGAGGATAAGCTTGACTGTCGCTTTTGGGTTTATGCTGCTTACCTTTATGTCGACAAAATTTTTGGGAAGTGAGTTTATGCCGCAGCTTAATGAAGGCGCACTTTGGGTAGAGGCAAAATATCCTATGAGCCAGAGCCTTAGTGAAACGGTCAAACGCGTTGCAGATTTGCGTAAGGTGCTCAACGGGTTCGAGGAGGTAAATGGAGTTCTTTCACAAACCGGTCGAAGCAATGACGGTACCGATCCCAGTGGATTTTATTACGTTCAGATGCAGGTAAACCTTAAACCGCGCGATCAGTGGAAAAGTAAGATCACCTATGACGAACTTGTGGATAAAATGGATGAAAAACTTCAGAATTTTCAGGGAATTAACTTTAACTATTCACAACCTATTATTGATAATGTAGCTGAGGCAGTTGCTGGTTTTAATGCTGACAATGGGGTGAAGATCTATGGCGACGACCTGGAACAACTCGATGCTATTGCCAATCAGGTGGTTGAAAAGATGAAAGATGTAAAGGGAATTCATGATCTTGGTGTAATGCGTAACCTGGGTCAGCCTGAAATCAGTGTAATTCTTGATAAGGAAAAAATGGCCGCTTTCGGTGTTACCCCTTCGGATGCCCAGACCGTTCTTGAAATGGCTTTCGGGGGAAAAACTGCAACCGAAAAATACGAGGGGGAACGTAAATTTGATATCAGGGTACGGTACGACAAGGAATACCGCAAAGACGAAAATGATATTGCAAATTTAAAGGTCCCATCCCTGAATGGAACTAAGATCCCCCTCAAGGAGGTTTGTTCCATCCGTAAGATTACAGGTCCGGCTTTCGTCTACCGGGATAATACCAAGCGATTTATCGGGGTAAAATTCACTGTTCGTGACCGCGATCTGGGAAGTACTGTTAATGAGGCACAATCGCGTGTAAATCAGATAAAATTACCCGAAGGATATCGTATAGGATGGGCAGGAGAGTTCGAAAATCAGGTTCGTGCAACCGACCGTCTTATAAAAGTGGTTCCACTGAGCCTTATTGCTATCTTTCTGCTCCTTTTTATCATGTTCGGAAATATCAAGGATGCATCACTGGTCATCGCCAATGTCCCGTTTGCTTTGATCGGCGGCATATTGGCATTGCATCTTACGGGAATAAACTTCGGAATATCGGCTGGTGTCGGATTTATTGCACTTTTCGGTATTTGTATCCAGAATGGTGTAATCCTGATTTCTGAGTTTCACAAGAATATCAGGTCCGGGCTAGTACTGAATACCTCCTTATTGGAAGCCGTAAAAGTCAGAACCCGGCCTGTAATCATGACTGCCCTGATGGCATCGATCGGATTAATGCCTGCAGCTTTATCAACGGGTATCGGTTCCGAAAGTCAAAAACCTCTGGCAGTGGTTATTATCGGGGGATTGGTTACTGCCACTATTTTAACCCTTCTTATCTTCCCGATCATATTCTGGATCTTTAACAGAATCAAACACGAAGTAATTGAATAATATTTAGATAGTTGGAAATGTTTGTTTACGATTAGTTGAGAATTTGAGAACTCAATGGAGAGGAGAGTCCGGTTTCGGACTCTTTTTTTTCTTCCACTGCTCCGACAGGGTTTCGAACCCTGTCAGGGCTTTTATATCAAAATATTATAATTACATTTGTCCGTTTTTACAGATAATAACCAATTATTGTGGGCAAAGCTTTTAAAAATATAGCTGTTTTCTCGTTATGGCTTGCTGGTCTGGTCATAATTGCCCATCTTTTAATCCCGCACGACCACCATTGCGAGTCTAATATCTTTACCAAGGATGATGCTTGTCATGCAGAAAATGGGGGGCATCCGCACAAATCTCCCGTTTTCCCTTTGCATTGTCATGCTTTAAATGATCTGACTTTTGAAAAAACATCCCCAATTTTTGTTGCAGACAACAATGTTCCTACCTGTGATTTGTTTGTACAAAGTTACATTGAATCAAATATTTCTCCTTTTTATTCATCAGTTTTCAAAATCAGGGATTACCAAGTACCCCTGATAAATATTGATTTTCTCAGATTATCTCCATTCAGGGCCCCCCCGTCACTGGCTTAATTCTCCTCGCTTTATCCAGGAGGATATAAAGAACAAGTTTTCATCTTTTCATTCTTTCATTTTTCATTCTTCATTCTTCATTATTGCCATGATAGAACGGATTATCTATTTTTCAATTAAAAATAAATTCATCATCGGGCTGTTTGTGATTGGTTTAATCGGTTGGGGAACCTATTCCTTAACCCGATTACCCATTGATGCAATTCCCGATATTACCAATAACCAGGTGCAGGTGATCTCTTTGGCCCCATCGCTGGCGACCCAGGAGGTGGAAAGTTTTATAACTGCACCTATTGAGGTAGCAGTTGCCAATATACCAAATATAATTGAGCTTCGCTCCATCTCGAGACTGGGATTGTCGGTTGTGACTGTGGTTTTCAAGGATGATGTCGACCTATACTGGGCGCGTCAGCAATTAAGCGAGCGACTTAAAGAGGCAGAGGATGTGATTCCAGCCGGACTTGCCAAAATAGAACTGGCACCGATCTCATCGGGATTGGGCGAAATTTACCAGTATCGTCTGGCTGTCGATAAAGGGTTGGAGAAAAAATATACTCCGATGGAGTTACGGACCTTGCAGGATTGGGTTGTCCGACGTGAAATGCTTGGGACTTCAGGTGTCGCAGATATCAACAGCTACGGAGGGTTCGTAAAACAATACGAAATAGCCATCAATCCTGATCGACTCAGGGGGATGAACCTGACCCTAAACGATATCTTTCAGGCGCTCGAACGGAATAATGAGAATACCGGGAGTGCCTATATTGACAAAAAGCCGACTGCCTGGTTTATTCGTGGGATTGGGAGGGTCAGGACTTTAGAGGATATCGAAAATATTGTCGTAAAATTAAATGCCTCACATATTCCTGTATTAATCAGGGATGTTGCAAAGGTTCAATATGGAAGCGCAACACGATATGGAGCATTGGTAGTTGATACTGCCGAAGCAGTTGGAGGAGTAGTGATGATGCTTAAAGGGGCAAATGCACATGAGGTGATCGATAATGTAAAAACGCGTATTGAATCAATTCAAAAGTCATTGCCTAAAGGGGTGAAAATCGAACCATTTCTTAACCGGTCTGAGCTGGTTGGGCGCGCTATCGGGACGGTTTCAAAAAACCTGATTGAAGGTGCATTAATTGTAGTCTTTATCCTTGTGCTTCTGCTGGGTAATCTGCGGGCAGGACTTGTGGTGGCTTCTGTTATCCCATTGGCGATGCTTTTTGCCATATCTTTAATGAATATCTTCGGCGTATCTGGAAACCTGATGAGCCTGGGTGCCATTGACTTTGGGCTGATCGTAGATGGAGCTGTGATCATTGTTGAGAGTGTTGTCCACCGCATCTCGATGAGCAAACATCATCTTCAGGGAATTGAAAGACTGAATCAGGACCAAATGGATGAGAATGTATTTGATTCTGCCAAACGAATGATGAGTTCGGCAACTTTCGGTCAAATCATTATTTTGATCGTCTACCTTCCAATCATCGCATTGGTTGGGATCGAAGGTAAAATGTTCCGTCCTATGGCCCAGGTAGTTGCTTTTGCATTGCTTGGAGCGGCAATACTTTCGCTTACTTATGTCCCGATGGCATCGGCACTTTTTCTAAGTAAAAAGACCGAACATAAACGGAATTTTGCCGATCGTTTAATGGATCGGTTTCATCGGGGCTTTAATCCTCTGATTGCATTTGCCCTAAAAAGAAAATTACTCGTTTGCGTTTCCTCAATTTTGCTCTTTGTATTTAGTCTGTTGTTATTTACTCGTTTGGGTGGAGAATTTATTCCCCAACTCGAAGAGGGGGACCTGGCAGCCGGAGTAATGACACTGCAGGGGGGATCGCTTTCGAATACCATTGATATGGTTGAAAAGGCGAACAAAATTCTTCTTGAAAATTTCCCTGAAATTAAACATACTGTTTGCAAGATTGGTGCCAGTGAAATTCCTACCGATCCGACACCGATGGAAACAGGGGACTATATTATTACACTGAAAGATAAAAGTGAATGGACAAGTGCCAAAACCCGCGAAGAGCTCGTTGCGAAAATGGAAGAGAAGCTTGTTGTCCTGGCCGGGGTCAAGTTTGAGTTTCAGCAACCCATTCAGATGCGCTTTAATGAATTATTATCCGGTTCAAAACAGGATATAGCGGTTAAGATATTTGGCGATGATTTGAACACCCTGGCCGATAAAGCTGCAGGCGTAGAGAAGATTATTCAACGCATTGAAGGTGTTGCAGATATCAATGTTGAAAAGGTGACTGGTCTGGCTCAGGTTCAGGTCGAATACAACCGTGACCGGTTGGCGCAGTACGGCATTTCGGTCGAGGAGGTCAACCGCGTTCTGCGTACGGCCTTTGCCGGAAGTCAGGCCGGGGTTGTGTTTGACGAGGAACGCCGTTTTGGCCTCGTCGTTCGACTAGATATTGATTACCGTCAGAGTCTTGATGATGTGAAAAGCCTTTCAATACCACTTCCTAACGGGGGGCAGATTCCCTTTGAACTGATCGCAGATATACAGATTAAATCGGGTCCGGCCCAGGTTTCACGCGAGAATACAAAGCGACGGATTACCATTGGATTTAATGTCCGTAACCGCGACGTTCAAAGTGTAATTTCAGAAGTAACCCGTCAGATAGACAAGCAGGTAAAACTGCCAACCGGCTATTTTGTGACTTATGGAGGACAGTTTCAGAATCTTGAAGCCGCAAAGGCAAGGCTGGCAATAGCAGTGCCGGTTGCATTGCTTTTGATTTTCGTCCTGCTGTTTTTCACTTTCAATTCGGTAATGCAAACGTTATTAATCTTCTCAGCTGTACCCATGTCGGCAATTGGAGGGGTATTTGCCTTGTGGTTACGCGGGATGAATTTCTCCATCTCTGCAGGTGTAGGCTTTATCGCACTGTTTGGGGTGGCCGTACTTAATGGTATAGTCCTGATCGCCGAGTTTAACAGGCTCGAAAAAGAGGGGATTACGGACATCACCGAACGTGTTTTGAAAGGATTGCATACCCGCTTACGACCGGTTTTTATGACAGCTGCGGTGGCTTCTCTCGGATTTCTTCCAATGGCTCTCTCCAACTCCGCCGGTGCGGAGGTTCAGAAACCCCTTGCAACGGTAGTCATTGGCGGATTGTTATCCGCTACATTTCTCACATTAATCATTCTTCCTGTGTTTTATATCCTTTTCTCATCCCGCAGATTCAGGTTCTCGCTCAGAAATAGATCTGCCAAAACAACCGTATTAGTTTTACTCCTCTTTTTTAGCTCCTCGTTTTTGTTGCCATTAAAGGCACAACCACCCAAAACCGTCAATCTGCATCAGGTTTTGCAGATGGCACTCGATAGTAACCTCGCAGTTCGTTCATCGGCATATTCTGTAAAGGTACAGGAATCGTTAAAAGGGGCTTCCTGGGATCTGCCAAAAACAACCCTGGATGGGCAGTTCGGACAATTTAACTCCTATTCAAAGGATAACAGTTATTCCGTTTCGCAGTCTGTTTCTTTTCCAACTGTTTACATCAACCAGCATAAACTGGCCAATGCCAACGTAAAAGGTACCCAGTGGCAGTTAAAAGTATCACAATTGGGAGTTGCTACCGAAGTTAAACAGGTTTACTGGCAACTGGCCTACCTTCATTCAAAACATAGATTGTATATTTACCAGGATAGTCTTTACTCCGGCTTTCAACGGGCGGC
The DNA here is from genome assembly GCA_963675995.2 of Prolixibacteraceae bacterium. Taxonomy (GTDB): domain Bacteria; phylum Bacteroidota; class Bacteroidia; order Bacteroidales; family Prolixibacteraceae; genus JAAFHB01. The sequence goes on from CAXXIY010000002.1 coordinate 1,219,647, forward strand.
AGAGCTCAGGGCCAAAGTCGGCGAAACCAACCGACTTGAAATGATCAACGCCCGTTCCCAAAGTCTTGAAGTTAAAAACCAGCTGAATCAGGTGAACGCTGATCTGGAGATCTTTAATCAAAAGCTCCAGACACTTTTAAACATCCGTGAAACGATAACAACATCTGATACAGTTCTCCAACGCATTGATTTTAAACCGAAAGGTGATAGCTCAGATTTGGCAGACAACCCTTCATTGAATTATATGCAACATCAGGTGAAGGTATCAGGTTTTGAAAGAAAACTGGAACAGAGTCGTATGATGCCCGATTTCAATTTTGGATATTTTAGTCAGACGATGAAGGGAACTCAGGAGGTGAATGGCCTGCCCAGGACTTTCGGCCCCGGCGAAAGGTTTACAGGGCTTCAGGCAGGAATAGCCTTCCCCCTTTGGATTGCCCCTTATGCTTCCCGGACAAAGGCTGCCAAAATCAAAGAGCTGGTCGCTCAAACCGATGCCAGCAATTATTCCAAATCACTCTCAGGTAATTACAATTCATTACTTGGCGAATACCGGAAATTTGGGAGCAGCCTCGAATATTACGAAAAACAGGCAATTCCGGAAGCCAATTTAATTATTGAACAGGCTACGCTCAGTTACAAGGCCGGGGCTATGGATTATCTCGATTATATCCTGAATCTGAACCGTGCACTAAGCATCCGGCAAAGCTACCTCGATGCACTCAATAACTATAATCAAACTATTATTTCAATTGAATTTATTACAGGTAAAATATTTTAAATATCAGGAAAAAAGGCAATAGATAAACAGAGATTAGGTGGAAAAGGTCCCTTTCGTCTAAATTCTAAAAGCTTTTGTCTTAAAAATAAAAACATCATGACAAAAAATAATTTCAGATCAATTACAGTATTAGCTGCACTCTTTATTGCGATGATTTCATGCAGCGGAGGTTCGAAAGGGAGTTCTGAAGCTAAAACCGAAGAGGTTCTTCCCGAAGATATTGTTGAATTACGTGCCGATCAGATCAAAGTGGCGAATATCGAAACGGGCGCTATTGAAATGCAATCGCTGAGAGGCAAACTGAAGGTGAGTGGTATCGTTGCTGTTGCACCACAAAATCTGGCAACCATTTGTATGCCAATGGGAGGCTTTATTAAAAGCACAACCCTTATGCCTGGTAATGTGGTTCATAAAGGGCAGACACTGGCAGTAATTGAAAACCAGGAGTTTGTTGATATTCAGCAAAACTACCTGGAAGCAAAGAATAAACTTGAGTTCGCTGAGGCTGATTATCAGCGACATGCCGAGTTATTTAAAAACGATGTCTACTCAAAGCAAAGCCTGCAGCAGGTGACCTCTGATTACAAAAGTCTTAAAGCACAAGTCAAAGCGTTGGAACAGAAACTTGCCATGATTGGCATCAATCCGGGTAATCTGCATGAAGACGATATCAGCAGTTCAGTTGCCGTTTTTTCACCCATCTCGGGTTTCGTGAAAGCTGTTAATATCAATATAGGAAAATTTGTGGCCCCTACTGATGTAATGTTTGAGATTGTAAATAGTGACAAGTTGTTTCTGGAGCTGACCCTGTTTGAGAAGGATGCCAATAAGATCGCTGCTGGTCAGAAGATCCGCTTTTTTATCAATAACGAAACCGAGCAGCATGAAGCAGTTATTTACCAGACTGGAAAATCAATCAGTTCTGATAAAACATATAAGGTTTATGCCACAATACCGGGTACCTGCGTCAATGTTTTACCTGGAATGTATGTAAATGCCATTATTGAATCGTCCGTGAACCAGGTGACAGCCTTGCCGGCAGAGGCAGTCGTCAGTTTTGACGACAAGGATTACATCTTTGTTTTTGACAAAAATAAAGAGGAAGGGGGCAAGCCTTTTACCGAATACCGTATGATAGAGATCCATAAAGGGGTAACAGATGGCGGATTTATAGAGGTACTTTTGCCTGAAGGTTTCGATATTCATGTTGCAAAGGTGGTAATTAAAGGAGCATATAACCTGTTGTCAGCCAAAAAGAATGCAGGAGAGATGAGTTGTTGATTATCTGACTTTTCTTATGTTTTGTCTGGCAAAGCGGACTAATTTCCATCTTTACCAGACAAAAAGTATTATCCGTCCAATAAAAACAAATCGATAAACCCCTCTGTTCTTTAAAAAAAGGAGCATCATGGAAAACAAATATTATAAAATTGCCCTTTGGCTAGCCATTTTTACCATTGGCTATAACATTATTGAAGGGGTTATCTCGATGTGGTTTGGTTTCGAGGATGAAACCCTTACCCTGTTTGGCTTTGGTGTCGATAGTTTTATTGAGGTGATGTCGGGTACTGGTATCGCGATGATGGTATTACGGATCAAACAGTATCCTGAAAGCCCGAAAAGTACATTTGAAATTACTGCACTCAAAATTACAGGTTCTGCGTTTTATCTGTTGTCAGCTGGATTATTAATTGGAATTGTTGCGGCGTTGGTAAACCACCATAAGCCGCAGACCACCTTTGGGGGAGTTGTTATATCATTGGTTTCTATTGTTGTAATGATATGGCTAATGAATGCCAAGAAGAGGATCGGAACATTATTGAATTCAGAACCTATCATTTCTGATTCAAACTGTACTAAAATTTGTGTTTACATGTCGGTCGTTTTACTTGTATCAAGCCTTATTTATGAATTCACAGGGTTTGCCTATGCCGATTTAATTGGCGCTGCCGGACTGATTTACTTCTCGGTTTCAGAAGGGAAGGAGGCCTTTGAAAAAGCGAAAGGGAAATCGTGCTGCTGCTGTCATTGATCAATTATACTTGTTCTCCACCCAGAATACCGATTGATAAGGTTTTAGATTTAATTTTATCCTGGTCATTGGCAGATTGGCGTCACCATTCTTCATTTTTATAATCGTTAGCTTCTGTGTGGTACCTGTATGTGGATCCCAACCCTCTGCTTGGATATCTCCTCGAAGTAACACCTCTGTTTCGATGGGTGCGCCTCCGACATTGGCGAAATAGAACAACTCTCGGTTATCAACAACCTTGTGGATGTAGCGAATATCCTCATTGACCGGATAATCAACGTCAAATGTATTTTCCAGTTTTTGTAAAGTCTCCCGCAGGTTTTGACCGTTGGGATGAGCAATATAAATGGCTTTGCCACCATGCTTGTTGGGTACTACTTTTTCGGCTTTTAAATCGTCAATCGGGAAAATCGATTTCATCAACCGGTCAATTTTATTGTCTTTACCCGTTTCCTGAGATTTGGAGGGAATTCTGGTCGTGAAAATCACCTTCCCGCCGTGGTTATAAAAACTAACTATTTTCTTCAGGTTACTGATCGAAATAGTTCTGCAGGAGGGGACAATAAGAATGTTGAATTCTTCACGGTTTATTTGATTTTGAAGTTTCAGCCTCCCCTGATCGATAAGACATTTTTCATCCAGCACCTCAGGATGGATGAAGGTATAATCTTTTCCGGCTATGTTGGTCAGCCAATTGGCGATATCGGCATAATCGATTTTTGCGATTGCCTCTTTATAATATTGATTGGCAGGATCTACGCGACCGTCCACGTTGGAAGGGCCGACTTTACCATCAAAATAGTGCTCACTTAGCAGGGTTGTAACGGGATAAAGCACTCCGATATCTGCTACGTGTCTCCCTTTTTGCTGTAACACCAGATTCAGGCGTGACAAAAATCGTGTAAATACCTGCAAACTATCAGCATATAGCGGATTTCGGTACGACAGTTCTGGTTTATAGGTGACTTTAGTGTTATCATACCAGACTGCATGTGGGATAAGCATATTTATCCCTTTGCAGTACTGATCCATTGCAATGGCGAAAATATTGTTCCAGTTTAGGTCGCCCTTCTGATCATAGTCTGGCATTGCGCCATATGTTTCTGACATAACCAGCGTTTTATCCCAGTTATTGGCCGCAGAACTGATGATTTTGTAAAATCGTTCAGCCGGACGATGACCGCCGATTTTATCGATACCCGGTATCTCAAGATATTTAAAGGATTTCATTAAATCTCCTGAAGAATTCGCCGGATCGAGTACCTCTTCAGGTGCAGTATGCCCGGTCGCTGTTATTCCATGAGAAACTGACCAGTCGCTCACCTCTTTTGTAAAGCCAAGGGCATACAATTCAGCGCGAAAGCCAAACAGGTAGTTTCTGGCCGATTGGGTTTCCCTACCGATGTCGTACCACAATGCAGGATAAAGCAGTACAGGACTAAACTGATAAGTACTTTTGAATTTCTCGTTAAACAGTTCTGTCCACATCCGAAATTTGGCATGAAACATCGAAGGCTCATCAAAGAAGGTTCCTCCGATCACTTTCCCAAAGTAATCCTTAAAATGGCTATAATATATTTCGTGCACCATATTAATAAAATTTTTCACATAAGCCGGATTAAGGTAATCAACAACTGGCGAATGCTCGGCAACACAATTAAAAAACATAATTCTCCAATTTCCTGCAGGAACTTTCCATCTTAATATTCCATCATTAACATTCGAAGTGATGTCCAGGCGTTTGAGATTTGACGTTTCCATTGCCACTATGCCCATCAATTTTCCTTCCGGAATCTTATGCTCATAAAGAAGTGGGCCGCTTATCATTTCCTCTGTTTTATCGAGTCGTTTTATGGTCTGTTCAGGAAACCGCTGTTGAAAACGGGGAATCCCATCACCCGCAGTTGAGGCACCTACGGTCCCGCTGGGGAAACCGCATTCGTCGTAAAGACTGATCGTCATTCCCAACTCCTTCGCTTTTTGCAACATAATTCCATAAATCCTCAAATATTCATCTGTTAAATACTCGGGGCGAAAATTTTTCCCAAAGGGGATTACTCCGAAACCGCCGTATCCGCACTGATCACGCATCGCCTGCATTTGTTCAGTGACCCCTTTTTCGGTTACTTCCGTATTATTCCAGAACCAAAGTGGGCGGGGCCAGTAATGAATAGGAGGATTACTGAACTCATCTTTAGAGAAATTCTGCCCCAGGGCGACATCTGCAAGCAGAAACAAACCAAATACACATGCTATTTTCAGAAATTGATTCATTGTAATTGTGGATTTCGAATTATGGATAAAAGTAAAGAAAAGAAATTATATTGAAGAGAATTCATCTACTCCCTTGCAGATGTTTCTTTTTCATGGAACCTTTATTTTATTATATTTGTGATTAATAATTTGGTTCGATAATAAATATTCGAAATTTATAACTACTCAACCTTAACTAAATTGCCGGTCAAAGTTTGCCGACGTTTTGGAACAAATAAAAGAGGTTAATCCGGATCAAAACTGTTTGGTAATATGGCGATTGATATTCGAACAATAATTCTGATAATTGGCATTGCACATTTGATGCAAGTGATTGTTTTTTATCATCAATTTAAAGCTAACCGTGATTTAAAAGGACCCGGATGGTGGCTGGCCTGGAGTGCTACCGAGTGTTTTGGTTTTGGGCTTATGCTTTTCAGAGGGATTCCGTCGCTTCTTTCGCTTATAATTGTTTTTCAGAACGTTATTATTTTATCGGGGGCAATTTTTGTATACATTGGGTTAATGCGGTTTTTTAATAAAAAAGTAAATTTAAAATTAGTTATACCCTTTTTTGTCACATTTGTAATCCTTCATCTTTTCTTTTCCATTGTTAGTAATAATATAGAAATACGGATACTATTATTCGATTTTTTCATCTCCCTGGTTGGTTTTTATTCTGCCTTTTGCATCTACAGAAATAGAACAAGAGCCATTGCTTCCATAGTCATTTTTATCACTGCAATTTTTACTATTCATGGTGGCGTTTTTGCTTACCGCTCCTTTATGATAATTATGGGAGTTTCTGCAACTGATATTTATACACCTTCAATTTTTAACCTATCGCAATATTTTGATGCGCTTCTGGTTGGTCTGCTTTGGACTTTTGGATTTATCATGCTGTTGAATCAACGGCTGAATGTGGAGATTCTTGAGGCAAAATCACGGTTCGAAATGTTTTTTAATACAAGTCCTGATGCAGCTATAATTACTCGATTATGGGATGGAAAGTTTGTCGATTGTAATGAAGGTTTTACCAAAATTTCAGGATATACAAAAGAAGATATTTCGGGTAAATCATCACTCGATATTCAACTGTGGGAAAACTATGGTAATAGGGAAGAAATTGTAAAGATTATAAAAGAGAAGGGTTTTGTGGAAAATTTAGAACTTTTGTTTCAGCTAAAAACAGGTAAGGTGATTACCGGTCTGATGTCGGCCCGTGAAATTTCTCTTGACGGAATTCCTCATATCATCAGCGTTACCCGGGACATTAGCGATCGAAAGCAGAATGAAGTTGAGATCCAGCAAAAAAACGATGAACTTCGGAAACTAAACGCTGAAAAGGATAAATTCTTCTCTATTATTGCCCATGATTTGCGCAGTCCATTCAGTGGATTTTTAGGATTAACAGAAATAATGGCTGAAGAATTACCCAACCTGGGTATGGAAGAGGCACAGGAGATTGCCTTAAGTTTGAACAAATCGGCGATAAACATCTACCGATTGCTCAACAATCTGCTTGAATGGTCCCAAATTCGAAAAGGATCAGTTACATTCAATCCTGAATTTGTTCAATTACGCCCGATTATTGAAGAAAGTATTGCCATGATATTGGATTCCGCAAGAACAAAGGAAATTGAAATATCACTTGATGTTCCGCTTGGACTAAAGGTTTTTGCGGATACTTACATGCTTCAGACTATTCTTCGTAATGTAATCTCGAATGCTGTAAAATATACACGGAAAGGGGGCAAGGCAAATATTTTGGCAAGAACAACCGATGACAAAGACATTGAAATAACTGTTAGGGATTCAGGAATTGGAATGAGTCTGGAAATGATCGAAGATTTATTCCGGATTGACGTGATGACCAACCGGCCAGGTACTGATGGCGAACCTACCACCGGATTGGGATTAATTCTCTGCAAAGAGTTTGTCGAGAGACATGGTGGTAAAATCTGGGTGAAAAGCGAGGTAGGGGTTGGAACAGAATTTCATTTTACCCTTCCCCTTTCGATTGAAAAGGACGAGGATTTTATTCAACGAAAATCCCGACAAGCCCAAGAGGTAGAAACACTGGTTAAAAGAATTTAAAATTATTTTATGAAAGAAATAAATCATTATATCGAAGAACACAATGAGCGGTTTCTTGAGGAACTATTTGGATTAATCAGAATTCCATCAATTAGTTCTTTAAGTGAAAACCTCCCGGAGATGTATCGTGCTGCTGATTATTGGATAAAGATTTTGAAAGAAGCGGGAGCCGACCGTGCTGAAATTTTTGAGACTCCAGGGAATCCTGTTGTTTTTGCAGAGAAAATTATTGATCCTGATAAACCCACCATTCTCATCTATGCCCATATGGATGTGATGCCTGTTGATCCGCTGGATCAGTGGAAATCCGATCCATTTGAACCCGTAATCCGTGAAGGAAGAATATGGGCCAGAGGAGCCAATGATGATAAGGGTCAGTCATTTATGCATGCCAAGGCTTTCGAATACCTTGTCAGGTCAAATAACTTAAAATGCAATGTGAAATTTCTGATCGAAGGGGAAGAGGAGGTTGGTTCTCCAAATCTGGCCCCCTTCTGCACAGCACACAAAGAATTGTTAAAAGCCGATATCATTCTCGTTTCCGATACCGGGATGATTGCCCGTGATATCCCTTCAATTACAGTGGGTTTACGCGGACTGGCCTACTGGCAGGTTGAGGTTACGGGCCCAAACAGGGATCTTCATTCCGGGATCTTTGGTGGGGCGGTGGCCAATCCGGTAAACGAATTGTGCAAAATGATAGCTGTTACCACAAATGCCGATCACCAGATAACGATACCGGGTTTTTATGATGATGTCATGGAGGTGTCACCACAGGAGCGGTTAATGCTCGGGAAAGCACCATTTAACGAAGCTGCATACCGTATATCATTAGGAATTGATGCCGTTCAGGGTGAAGCAGGATATTCAACGATGGAGCGCACGGGCATCCGTCCATCATTTGATGTTTGCGGAATATGGGGTGGCTATTCAGGAGAAGGGGCCAAAACTATTCTTCCGTCAAAAGCCTGTGCAAAAATCAGTACCCGACTGGTTCCCAACCAGGATCACCAAAAAATCTCAGGTCTGTTTAAAGCGTATTTCGAATCAATTGCCACTGAGGGTGTCAAAGTTGAGGTGAACTACCTTCATGGTGGACAAGGTTATGTTTGTCCGATCGATCTCCCGGCTTATCGTGCGGCGGAGGCGGCATATTTGGATGTTTTCGGTACAGTTCCCGTTCCGGTACGTAGTGGTGGAAGTATTCCGATCATCTCCGCCTTTGAGGAGATCCTGGGAATTAAAACGATATTGATGGGATTTGGGCTTGAATCGGATGCGATCCATTCGCCGAATGAAAATTTTTACCTGGTGAATTTTTTCAATGGAATTAGAACCATTGTTCGGTTTTATCACCATTTTACCCATTGACCTGAAAATTGCTATTTTTCAAAAGAATCCGGTTAAAATAACCGGATTTTCTTTTTTGTGCATAAAAAATTCGGAAAATGCGCTGATATTTTTTGTTTCGAACGGTAAATGTGATTTTTTTTTGGCCCTTTCCCCTAAAATGAGGTGTTTTCAACTTGTTTTTCATGACAAATTTTCCGGTTAAAGATAGCAGTGACCTGAATTGTCAGACCTAAAATCGTAAAAATTGTTTGTTTTCATAAAAAAACCAGGTAAAAATGATCTAGTGTTGCAATATTATGGGTTTTAATGTTAAAATAATGTGAATATTTTCAAAAACACCTAAAAATATAGGGGTGAATATGAAAAAAGTGTAATTTAGCTGAAAATTTTATAGAAAGTATTTTAATCGTTAAATATCATTAATTATGGCCACTTTAAGATTTAAAGCTCTTGAAACTCTTAGTTCGAGAAAACCGGTAACGGTAAAGCGGGAAGAAAATCTCACTTCTGATTATTATGGAATGTTGGTTTTTGACCGTCCAAAAATGAAAAAATATTTGTCAAAAGAGTCGTTCAAAGGGATTGTCGACGCAATTGACAACGGAACAACAATTGATCGTAAAATTGCCGATCAGGTTGCAATTGGAATGAAGGCGTGGGCAATGGAAAATGGGGCAACCCATTACACCCACTGGTTTCACCCATTGACCGATGGTACTGCTGAAAAACATGATGCCTTTATCGATCATTCAGAACTAGGTGGAGTCGTAGAAAGTTTTTCGGGTAAACTGCTTGCCCAGCAAGAGCCTGATGCCTCTTCCTTCCCAAGCGGTGGTATCCGTAATACTTTTGAAGCACGTGGTTATACCGCATGGGATGTATCTTCACCTGCTTTTATTGTAGGAACTACCCTCTCTATTCCGACTGTGTTTATTTCATATACAGGTGAAGCGCTCGATTATAAAGCACCACTTTTGAAGGCTTTAAATGCTATTGATAAAGCCGCAGTTGAAGTATGTCAGTACTTTGATAAGAATGTTTCTCAGGTAACTGCGAATCTTGGATGGGAGCAGGAATACTTTTTGGTAGACGAGGCTTTATATTTTGCTCGTCCGGATCTTATCCTGACAGGGCGCACATTGATGGGACACTCTTCTGCAAAAGACCAGCAACTTGAGGACCACTATTTTGGATCGATTCCGGAAAGGGTAGCCATGTTTATGGAAGATCTCGAAAATGAAGCCTATAAATTAGGTATTCCCTGCAAAACCCGCCATAACGAGGTTGCCCCAAATCAGTTCGAACTTGCTCCGATCTTCGAAGAGGTAAATCTTGCCAACGACCACAACCAGTTGATTATGGATTTGATGGCTAAGATCGCCCGTCACCATGGATTCTGTGTTTTATTGCATGAAAAACCTTTTGCCGGTATCAATGGCTCAGGAAAGCATAATAACTGGTCGCTTTCTACAAATACTGGTGTAAATCTTTACTCTCCCGGAAAGAACCCAAAATCGAACCTTCAGTTCCTTACCTTTATTGTAAATACAATTAAGGCTGTTTACGACAATCAGGATCTGCTCCGTGCTTCAATCGTGTCTGCGAGCAATTCACATCGTTTGGGTGCAAACGAAGCGCCACCAGCCATTATCTCCTCATTCTTAGGTACAGAAGTTAACAGAATGCTGGATCTGCTCGAAGAGAATGTGAACGATCGTAAGATGACTCCTGATGAAAAAACATCGCTCAAACTGAATATTGGTCGTATTCCTGAAATCTTGCTTGACAATACCGACCGTAACCGTACATCACCTTTTGCCTTCACAGGAAACAGGTTCGAGTTCCGTGCCGTAGGTTCATCAGCAAACTGCGCTTCCGCCATGATTTCGCTTAACTCGGTTGTTGCTTCGCAGCTGATCCAGTTTAAAAAGGATGTTGATGCATTGTTGGAGAAGGATGTAAAGAAGGATGAAGCAATCTTCCAGGTACTTAAAAAATACATCATCGAATGTAAGCCTGTTCGTTTCGATGGAAACGGTTACAGTCAGGAGTGGGCAGAAGAGGCTGAACGTCGCGGATTGACCAATATCAAAAATGTCCCTGAAGCACTGGAAGCCTACCTGTCAGATAAATCGCGCAAAATATTCGAGAGCCTTGGTATCTTCAATCCAATCGAAATTGAAGCACGCGTTGAGGTTGAATTTGAGAAATTCATGAAAAAGATTCAGATTGAATCCCGTGTATTGGGAGATATTGCCATTAATCACATCGTTCCTACAGCAATATCCTATCAAACCTCCTTAATCGACAACGTAAGAGGTTTGAAAGAGATCTTCTCTGAAGAGGAGTTTAAAGAGATGGCAGGCGCCCGTCTCGATCTGATCAGAAAAATTTCCGGTCATATCTCAACTATCAAATCACAGGTAAATGAAATGATTGAAGCCCGTAAAGTGGCCAATTTGATTGAACATGGTAAGGATAAAGCATATGCTTACGACCAAACAGTTCGTCCTTTCTTAACCACTATCCGTTATCATATCGACAAACTCGAAGAGGTAGTTGACAATGAATACTGGCCTTTACCAAAATACCGCGAATTGCTTTTCACAAGATAGTTATCCACGGGTTGAAATATTTAAAAGCCATCCTCAAAAGGGATGGCTTTATTTTTGCTTCTTTTAGTAACTTTGTAAACAGTTTGTTCACACAACCTGCCAATTCATAAAATGATCCTAGGTCTTAATGATTGTTATGATCTAATGATTTACAACTTTATAAACTTTTTCACATGGATAATAATGATATCATCAAAAAGCTGCGTGTTGCACTGCAACTTAAAAATACAGACATCATCACGATTTTAAAGCTGGTCGATTTTAATATCACAGAGAGTGAATTAGGTGCAATTTTCCGGGCGGAAGACCACCCGAATTTCAAACCATGCGGAGATCAGCTCTTACGCAATTTTCTTAATGGTCTGATTATTTATAAGCGGGGACCTATGGAACCAAAGTCTCCACCGGTAAAAAAGATTTTGCGTTGAGATGATGCAGTTTTAGTCTAATATGCTGATTGTTATTGTTTTCCAACCAACCCGTTCTGAAGTAAAAGGGCCGAAATGCTGATGCACATGATCATGATAAACAGACCCATAATGATGATCTTATTGGCTTCCTTATCCTTCATCGTATTTCTATCAAACATATTAATCCTGCTCAATCTGTATTCACTGAATTTTAGTAGCTTATAGATTCCTATACCTATAACTATTCCCAATATGGCACCACCAAGAACATCGCCCGGAAAGTGAACTCCCAGATAAATCCGGCTGTAGGCAATGATAAATGCCCATGGAAAGATAAACAGGGTATACCGGCTGTTTTTGAACAGAAGCGAAGAGAAGGTCGCGAAGGCAAATGTATTGGCGGCATGGGCCGAAACAAAACCATACTCTCCCCCCTTGTTGAGGAAAATATGGGCTAACTGATTAATTGTAGGATCGTTTGATGGACGTAATCGCTGAATGGTATGTTTAAGCACACCGGCAAATTGGTCAGCGAATAAAATTAGCAAAGTTATAGATACAAAAATAAAGAGCGATTTCTTTCCATATTTTTTTCCTATGATGACCAGGATTAAACCATAAAATAACAACCACGTTGGGGTGAGTGTAAACAAAGTCATCGTATAATCCCAAAGGGGGCTGTGCATGCCGTTTAGAAAAAGGAAGAGCTCTTTATCCCAGCCGATAAGTTCATTTACTACATCCATAATCAAATGTTTAGCTATTTATAGACTTCCAAATCAAATCTTTAAGTTCAACAATTCCATTTCCGGAGATTGAAGAGAAAAATACATGAGGAATACCTTTCATCTCATTACTGATATCGTTCATCAAATCCTGATCAAGGAGATCATTCTTCGATATTGCCACAATGCGCTGTTTATCAAGCAGATCTGGATTGAACTGCTGAAGTTCGTTAAGGAGAATCTGATATTCGTTATAGTGGTTTATACTGTCAGCGGGTATAAGAAAAAGGAGAATGGAATTTCTCTCAATATGCCGCAGGAATCTTAATCCTAAACCTTTACCTTCGTGTGCACCTTCGATGATACCAGGAATATCAGCCATAACAAACGATTGATTATCACGATAGGCCACGATTCCCAGATTGGGAACCAGTGTGGTGAACGGATAATCGGCTATTTCGGGTTTGGCAGCAGAAACCTTTGAGAGCAAAGTAGATTTTCCGGCATTAGGGAATCCAACCAGACCAACATCGGCCAGGATTTTTAATTCGAGGATTTTCCACCCCTCTTCAAAATCCTCTCCGGGTTGTGCGAACCTGGGCGTTTGCATGGTGGATGATTTGAAATTTGTATTTCCAAGTCCTCCTCTTCCCCCTTTTGCAATAATAACCATTTCTCCATCGGTGTTGATTTCGAAGAGTACTTCCCCAGATTCTGCATCTTTGGCTATCGTTCCCAATGGAACATCGAGGATGATATCTGCTCCGTCCTTCCCGGTACTTCGGGATGCTCCACCTGAGCCCCCATATTCGGCGATAATGTGTTTTCTGTACTTCAAATGGAGTAGTGTCCACATCTGTTTATTTCCGCGGAGGATGATGTGTCCTCCGCGTCCCCCGTCACCCCCGTCAGGTCCACCTTTTGGGGCAAATTTCTCCCGTCTGAAGTGCCTCGATCCCGGGCCTCCATGCCCTGAGCGGCACATTATTTTTACATAGTCGACAAAATTCGAATCCATTATTAAGATCTTAAATAGATCCACAAAAGTACGCTCTTAAATCGAGATATTTTTAAATATATTGTACTGGCCCTTTTCGGTAAGGAAAGGGGGCAGAATGACGGTCAAACAATTAAAGGTAATATTTCATCGGTGAGATGTGGGTTGCTTATGTATACTTTTCACCGTATGTTTCAAATTTTCAGCAATTTCCTCAATGGTTCCCACCCCTTCTATGGGATAGTATTTATGCTGACTCTCATAGTAACTGATAATAGGTGCTGTCTTTTCGTTATAAACATCGATACGGTGTTCAATGGTTGCAACATCCAAATCATCACATCTTCCTGAGGTTAATCCTCTCTTATACAATCGGTCGACCAGCTCCTGTTTATTAACTGCCAGACACAGCATTACAGATACCTTTGAATGGTGCTTCATCAGTAGTTTGTCAAGCGCCTGAGCCTGCAATACAGTCCGGGGAAACCCGTCAAAGATAAAACCAATTGTTGATCTTGGTTTTTTTAACCTCGCTTCAATCATTGAGATTACAATAGAATCGGGGACTAACTCCCCTTTGCTGATCAATTCGTCAGCCATCCGTCCAAGATCGGTGTTGGCGGCGATTTCCTGACGCAAAAGATCACCGGTTGACAAATGAACCAAATTGAATGTTTGGGCTAAAAAGTGCGCTTGCGTACCTTTGCCAGCCCCAGGTGGGCCAAAAAGCACTAAATTAAGCATTTATATATAAATTAGTTGCGAATTAATCTTTCACAAGTGTGTAGATGTCCTTAAAATTTCGCCCTCTCCGGTCGTAATCGAGTCCGAATCCAACAATAAAATCGTTGGGAATTACAATCCCAACATAATCAACTTTGAGATCCACTTTTAATGCCTCAGGCTTGAATAACAACGTGGCAATTTTGACCTCCCTGGCACCTTTGCCTAAAAGTTGTTCAATCACCCCCTTCATGGTATTGCCGGTATCAATAATGTCCTCCAGGATTACCACTGTCCGACCTGAGATCTCTTCATTTAATCCAATTAACTCCTTGACACTGCCTGAAGACGAAGTTCCGGAGTAGGATGCCAGCTTTAGAAACGAGATCTCCGCATCGGGCAATTCCAACTCTTTCAATAATTCGGAAGCAAACATAAAAGCTCCATTCAGAATACAGATAAACAGTGTCTCCTTTCCCTCCAGATCAATTCTCATTTTCTTCGCCATCTCTTTGATGGCTAATTGAATATCTGTATAAGGAAGAGAAATCTCAAACTCTTTATCCCAAAGCTTAATTCGTTTCATTCGTCTTTATTTAATCCTCTGAAGAGGAAATTTTACAAGTAATTGATCATTACATAAAAATAACTCAAATCGCCTGCGTGACGCCCGAATTAGCTTACAAATATAGATATTCTTTTCTTTTGATCATGAAAACAACCCGAGATGCTGAAGTAATTGTTAACGTTTATGCAAAAAAGCTTAATTTTGTATTTTGTAAAATTAGTATAAAAAACAGATCTTAAACAATCATTATAAACAATATGAATCCAAAAGTAAGTATTATTATGGGAAGCACTTCCGATCTTCCGGTTATGGAAGGAGCTGCTCGTATCCTGAATGATTTTGAGATACCTTTTGAAATGAATGCGCTATCTGCACATCGTACTCCTGAAGAAGTGGAGAAGTTTGCGAAGGGTGCCCATGGGCGGGGAATTAAGGTAATTATTGCGGCAGCCGGAATGGCCGCTCATCTGCCTGGTGTGATTGCTGCGATGACTCCACTTCCGGTGATCGGTGTTCCCATTAAAGCCAGCCTTGAAGGGTGGGATGCTATTCTTGCTATTCTACAGATGCCTCCCGGCATTCCGGTAGCTACAGTAGCACTTAACGGGGCAGGTAATGCGGCTATTCTTGCCGCCCAGATGATTGCTTCAGGCGACGACGAATTGATGAAAAAAGTGATTGCCTTTAAAGAGGCTCTAAAGGGGAAAATTATAGAGGCAAATGTTGAATTGTCAAAAATTAAATATCCTTTTAAAACGAATTAAAATAACTCATTTTCGTAATTTATTTTTTTGTATCTTAGAGGAGGTGGTCGTCAGACTGCCTCCTCTTTTGTTTATTAGGAATTCTTTTTCAGTAGAGAGTTATCAAATTGGAGAATTTGCGTTTTTGATTATCTCAATCAGATGAAGCAAGTTGTTTTTAAATCTGCGCTTCTAACCCTTTTGCTGTTTTCTGCCAAATTTAATAAGGGTTATCCAATCGGAAATGAAACATCAGGTTATAGCGACTCTATTCCCTTAACCATAAATCTGATATGAACAGGAGGCTAATATATCCGCTGATGCTGTTTATGAGTATTTCTCAATACGGTTTCTCTCAGACCAATGAGGAAGAGCGCGAAAAACAGATGGAACAGGTGATAGAATCAATCGCTGAATCAGAAGAGTCAGCTATAGATAACTCTGTTATTCTGGATGATCTTACAACAAGTGCTGAACATCAGATCAATATTAATCTAGCTTCAGAAGAGGAGTTAGAGCAGCTGAACATGCTGGACTTCAGACAGATTCAAAATATAATCAACTATAGAAAACAATATGGGCCGATTGTTTCAAACTATGAATTGTCTGCAATTGAAGGTTTTACCCCTGAGATTGTAACTTCATTAACCCCGTTTATCACATTTAAGGTGCCTGCCGGTTCAACAGGTATTTCTTATAAAGGATTGTATCAGAGGGCCATGTTAAGGACTAAGGCTAGCCTTCCTATAGCCAAAGGTTATCATGCTGCATCAGAGAGTAAAGGTGCTGTTTATCCGGGTTTACCTCTCTCATTTTACACCAGATATCATGCAGAGATTCCTGGAAAAATCGAATTTGGATTTCTTACGGATAATGATGCCGGAGAGCATTTTTTCAAGGGGAGTAATCAATCGGGATTTGATTTTTATTCCGGCTTTATTTCACTGAAAAGCTCAAAATTCTTACGCCAGATTACCCTTGGTGATTTTATGTTGCGATTTGGTCAAGGTGTGAATTTCGGGGCTGGTTCCGGACTTGGCAAATCGGCCAATACACTGGGAATTATGAGATTTGGCCAGTCATTAAGACCCAGCACTTCAACTGATGAGAATGGATTCCTTAGGGGAATCTCAGCGATAATGGGTAGTGGACCTTTTAAGCTGACCCTTTTTTACTCCAATAAAAACCGTGATGCCAATTTACTGACCAATTCCGAAACGGGTAACCGGTATTTTACCTCTATGCAGACCTCCGGTTATCATCGCACTTCTTTTGAAATCGAAGATGAAAAAAGTTTAAATGAACAATTAGCTGGCGGATATGGTGAATTGAAATTTAACCGGTTCAGGATGGGAGCCCTGATGGCGTACCAACGATTTGATTTGCCGATGAGTACAGGTACTTCTGCTTATAAAACCAAAAGTTTTTCGGGGAATGAAAATATCAATCTTGGAGTAGATTATCAGTTGGCTCTTCCACGTTTTCAGTTCTTTGGCGAGGCTGGTTTATCAAAAAACGGGAAGCCAGCAGTAGTTCAGGGATTAGTATGGCATGCACATCCTCAATTGAGCTGGTCAGCCTATTTTCGCTATTTTGACCCCGGTTTTCAAGCATTCTATGGTAATTCGCTTACTGAAGGATCAGGGAACCGAAACGAAGCAGGTATTTATACCGGGTTGATGATCACCCCATTTTCTAAGGTCAGGATCTTTTCTTATGTTGATATTTATCATTTCCCATGGCTGACCTACAGTACGATTGCTCCATCAACCGGTAGCGATTACATGGCTCAGATTAATATTTCAATAACACGGAAACTCTCCTGCTATTTTAAGGGGAAATATGAGGCTAAACCACAAAAATTATCGGGCTCAAAAGGGGATGTCGCTGATTACTACGAAAAGACGACAAAACTTAGATTGCATGGAGAATATATAATAAATGAGAGACTTACGCTGCGTACAAGATTTGAATATGCTGGTTATTCCTACTATGATGTCAATGAAAAGGGGTATCTCCTTTTTCAGGATATCCTCTATTCACCCTTCCGACAATTAAAGATGTGGTTCAGGTATGCCTGGTTCAATACAGATGGTTATAATTCAAGAATATACACCTATGAAAACGATCTGTTATATAGTTTCTCAATTCCCGAGTTTCATGGGACCGGAGAACGTATCTATCTAAATCTGAAATGGAGTCCCAATTCAAGAATTTCAGCCTATCTAAAAGCCGGATTAACCATTCATGAGGGTGTAACTTCCTGGGGTTCGGGCAATGATCTTACCTCCGGCAATAAACGAACCGAATTTCGGGCACTTCTCTATATCCATTTTTAATACAAAAAGATCTAAAAGAAGTTTTTATATGGTTATAAACTAAGTAGATAATTTAATTTTTCGAGTAAATTCAAGATTTTTCAAAAGATATTCATCTGAACCGCTATTTTTGTACATTTGTTTTTGACAACTAAATATCAATAAAACTATACAAATTATGTTGGCTTCATACGATTTCGATGAAATCAGGCCTTATCGCGATGAGGAAGTTCCTGAAATCATGAACAGATTATTGGTTGATCCGGTTTTTTCACGAGTTCTGAAAAACCTCTTTGTTGATGAATCAAGAATACAGGAAATTAGAGAAGCTATTGTTCAAACCAGTGATGTGGAGTCGTTTCAAAGGAGCTTTATGGTTCCCTTTCTCGAGAATATTATCAAAACCAGTACAAGCGGATTGACAGTCGGAGGTATCGAATTCCTCAAGCAAGATCAAAGCTATCTCTTTATTTCAAATCATCGCGATATTGTTCTGGACTCGGCCTTGCTGAATGTTGAAATCTACAGATTAGGCTTTAAACCAACAGAAATTGCAATTGGAAGTAATTTATTAATATATCAGTGGATTGAAGATGTTTCGCGGGTTAATCGGTCATTTATTGTCAAGCGAAATATTCCGGTACGACAAATGCTTCAATCCTCGCATCTTCTGTCAGCCTATATCCGGCATACTGTTACCAACAATGGAAACTCAATCTGGATAGCCCAGCGTGAAGGTCGTTCAAAAGATGGTTTGGATCAAACTTCTCCCGCTTTGCTGAAAATGCTGAACATGTCGAATAAGCAGAAATTTGTCCGTGGATTTCAGGAATTGAGAATTGTACCGATGGCCATTTCTTACGAAATTGAGCCTTGTGGTAACGAAAAAGTGGCCGAACTGCTAAAACGTCAGGCAGACCCCGATTTTCAGAAATCTGAGAAGGACGACCTGCTCAGTATGGCTAGTGGATTGAAGAATCAAAAAGGCAGAATTCATATTCAATTTGGAGAACCCATTGACAGAAATGCACTTAAAAGACTTTCAAAAGAGGGAATTATCAATGATCGATTGAAAAGATTGGCAGATTATATTGATTATCAGATATATAACAATTACATGCTTTATCCGAACAACTACATTGCTTACGACCTGTATTACAACTGCAATAAGTATATCGACCATTATACGATCGAGGATCAAAAGTCGTTTATAGAGCTCACCCACCAACGGTTGAAACTGGTAAATGAGGACCGGGAAGAAGCTATGGAATTGTGGCTTAAAATGTATGCTACACCTGTTTACAGTTTTGAAAACTGCCGTAATCCGGATCAGGAGTGAAGTTTGAATCGATTATCTGGGATTGGAATGGAACATTATTAGACGATGTAGACCTTGCCATTTCAATTATCAATCAGCTTTTAAACGAGAGAGGGCTGAAGCCGGTAACCCATCAACAATATCTTGAAATATTTACATTTCCGGTTCGTGACTACTATGAACAGATTGGCTTTGATCTGATTAATGAACCTTTTGAAATACCTGCCCTCCAGTATATTACAGATTACAATAAAGCAGTGGAAACCTGTGGATTACACAAAGAAGTTATTCCTTTACTCAACCGGATGCAAGATCATGGTTGCCGGCAGTTTATTCTGTCGGCGATGGAGCAGCAACAACTCGAAAAGTCGGTATCTGAGAAAGGGATTACCCTTTTCTTTGAAAATCTTTGCGGGTTAGACAATCATTACGCCATCTCTAAATTAGAAACCGGACGATTATTAATGGCTAAATGCAGATTAAATCCTTCCAGCACTTTGATGGTTGGCGATACCATTCACGATCTCGAAGTAGCGCAAGCCATAGGTTGCACCTGCATACTTGTTGCGAATGGACACCAGTCAAAAGAGCGGCTCTTAAGTTCCGGGGCTACTGTTCTTGATCGCCTGGATGAAATTTGTTTTTAAAGGGGCTTTGACTGTAAACCCTTCGAATGTTTTATAAGACAATTAACCCCGGAAGAAAATTCAATTAATTCCGGGGTCGTTTATGATTGTTAAGCATCTAAAGATCTTTAGACGATAAGCCTAAGAATTGAGTAACTTGTTGCTTAACGCCTGCAGGGTTGCTTTTTTATCAGTTGTACTCACCAGTACCGAAATGTTGTGACGACTTCCGCCGTAGGAGATCATTCTTAAAGGAATATCCTGCAGTGCATTAAATACTTTGGCAGCAAACCCTTTTTCCTCAGCGATCATATTGCCGACAATGCAAACAATGGTTTGGTTTCGGTCAATTTCCACTTTCCCGTACTCCTTCAGTTCTGCAACAATTTCGTCAAGGTGCTTTGGGTCATCTATTGTCAGTGATACAGCTACTTCTGAAGTGGTAATCATATCAATAGATGTTTTAAAGAATTCAAAAATTTCAAAGATATTTTTGATGAAACCATAGGCATTCAACATTCTTCCGGACCTTATTTTTATTGCAGTGATACCATCTTTAGCTGCAACTGCCTTAATACCTGTCGTCTTACTTTCTGAGGTAATTAATGTCCCTGGATCTGGGGGATTCATTGTGTTTTTTAACCTGACAGGAATTGAATTCATCATGGCAGGTAAAACGGTCTGCGGATGAAGAATTTTTGCTCCAAAATAGGCCAGCTCTGATGCTTCATTGAACGATAGGGTATCTACTTTCTGGGTATTCTCAACATATCTGGGGTCGTTATTATGGAATCCGTCAATATCGGTCCAGATCTGAACCTCTTCGCTATTAATTGCAGCTCCAATCAAAGTAGCCGTATAATCTGATCCTCCACGTTGGAGATTATCAATCTCCCCTGCCTCGTTACGGCAAATGAACCCCTGTGTGATATAATAATCAGCTTTTGGCTGAGTTTTTATCAGGCTATTTAATTTATTTTTAATGAAATTGCCGTCAGGCATTTTGTCGTCATCAATCTTCATGAAATCGAGTGCCGGAAGTAGCAAGGCATTATATCCCGATTCCTGCATCAGTAAGGTAAAAAGTGCAGTCGAGATCAACTCACCCTGTGCCAATAATGCCCTGGCTCCATCTTCCGGAAATACTCCGGAGGTATAAGATTTTATCACTTCAAACCGCTCTTCCAGCACTTTCTTTCCAAGATCTTTCATCTCCTTGGATTTATAGAGATCGAAAACCACGTTGTAATATTTTTTCTCGAGGGTACTGATCACCCCCAGTGCTGATTCTTTGTTCTTTTTTGAGAGGTAATCCGATATTTCTACCAGGTTATTTGTGGTTCCTGACATCGCTGATAAAACAACCAGTTTTTGTTCTCCGTCGGCAATGAGGTTCATTACGGTCCTCATATTCTCTACTGATCCGACTGAGGTTCCTCCGAATTTAAATACTTTCATTTTATATATTATTTGTTGTAATACCCCTCGTGATTATAGAAATTTACTCCTTTTAACCGGAATTCTGTACATTTTACCAATACTTTAGTAATTTGTTTGATGCAAAAATAGGAATATTTTGTTCCTGACCATAGCTTAACAGATCAAACTCTCTCTTTTTTTGCTTTTGATTTAAACTTATTTGTCAACGGTGATTTGAAACTGTATGTTTGAATGAATAAATGTTTGGTTTACTGAAAAGTCCTGTGACTTTCAAATCAAAATAAAATC
Organism: Prolixibacteraceae bacterium; assembly: GCA_963675995.2. Classification (GTDB taxonomy): domain Bacteria; phylum Bacteroidota; class Bacteroidia; order Bacteroidales; family Prolixibacteraceae; genus JAAFHB01. The sequence goes on from CAXXIY010000002.1 coordinate 1,240,934, forward strand.
GTGTCCCATTTTGAATCAGTATATTTGTCATCTAATTAAATTCAATAATCAATGAAGAGCCTGAAAATAATTGTAATCATGGTCGTAATTTGGGGTTTCGGAGGTTTTAGCGTTGCACAGCCACCCGTTTCGGTACAGTCCGTCACCCTAAAGAAACATCCTCGTATTTTATTGTTGCAGGGCGAAGAACCTCAAATCATTCAATCGATTACAAGAAATCCTGTCTGGAAGAAAATGCACGAAGCTATTCTGAATGAATGTGATAACATTATTGTCTTGCCCCCTGTTGAACGAATCCAGATTGGAAGGCGTCTGCTGGATAAATCGCGTGAAGCATTACGCCGTATTTTCTACCTTTCGTATGCATGGCGGATAACCGGTCAGGAAAGGTACTCCATTCGTTGCGAAACCGAAATGCTGGCAATATCCAGGTTCAGTGACTGGAATCCATCTCATTTTTTGGATGTTGCCGAGATGACAATGGCTGTCTCTATAGGCTATGACTGGCTATATCCTAATCTGTCAGATGATTCCAGAAAAATTATCCGCGAAGCCATTGTCCTTAAAGGTTTAAACCAATCGCTCGATTCGAAATATAACAGTTGGGTGAAAGGGACCAATAACTGGAATCAGGTTTGCAATGCTGGTATGACTTATGGTGCTCTGGCTGTGGCAGAGGATTATCCTGAACTGTCTAAGAATATAATCGAACGTGCCATCGAATCGGTTAAGCTTCCCATGGGCGAATACAAACCTGATGGCGCTTATCCTGAAGGTTACAGTTACTGGGGATATGGGACCTCTTTTAATGTGATGTTTCTGAGTGCCATTGAAAAAGTCTTTTCCTCCGATTTTGGACTAAACAGTACTCCCGGGTTTCTTCAGACTGCCGGATTTATGCAGAATATGACGGGAGCAACCGGATTGTCTTTCAATTGGGGTGACAGCGGTTCCGGAGGCAACCTTAGTCCGGCAATGTTCTGGCTGGCACAGCGAAATAGCGATCTGTCACAACTGTGGGTTGAGAAATCATATCTACAGAATGATAATTTTTCCCTATTTACACGGGAAAGATTGCTTCCGGCAATTATGATCTGGGGAAAAGATCTTCCGCTCGATAGTGTAAGTGAACCTAAAGTAAAAGTATGGAAAGGGGAGGGGGCCAATCCTGTTTGCATGATGCGCACTTCCTGGAGCGATAAGAATGGAATTTTTCTTGGGTTCAAAGCTGGTTCGGCATCGGTCAATCATGGACATATGGATATTGGCTCGTTTATAATGGAAGCTGAGGGAATACGCTGGGCTTCCGATTTTGGAATGCAGGATTATGAATCGTTAGAGTCAAAAGGGATTCAGGTTTTTGGACGGACCCAGGATGCGCAGCGATGGAGTATTTTCAGGATAAATAACCGGGCCCATAACACCCTGACCGTAAATGATCAGCTTCAGGAGGTAAAAGGTTACGCTAAAATTGATCAGTTTTCCGATCAACTGAATTTCATGTATGCTATTTCTGATCTTTCAAGTGTCTATGAAAATCATCTTGCGGAAGTGAAAAGGGGTGTTGCCATAGTTGATCAGCAATTTGTCGTAATCAGGGACGAACTTATAGCTTCTGATAAACCAGCCAAAATCCGCTGGACGATGATGACTTCGGCAATACCAGAACTGGGAAAGAACAGGATCACCCTTAACAAAGAGGGTCATCAGCTGGTTCTTCTAGTTAATAAACCGGGAAATGTAACTATGAAAACGTGGTCTACGAATCCGACAACCAATTATGATGCTCCTAATCCCGGTAAATACCTTGTTGGTTTTGAAATTCAACTAAAGCCAAATCAGAAACAAACGATGGAGGTTTTACTTATTCCCGGTTCTATAAAAAAAGAAAAAGTAAAGTTTGATAAATCACTGGAGAAATGGAAAAAGTAAGGATTTCGATGCTGATTTTTTCAGCGATGCTAATCACTGTACTCGGATGTGCCCAACGAGAGTTGCGTGATATAAGCCGTTTAATAGACGAAACTCAAAACACGGAGTCGGTTAATCAGGTCATTCCAATCGATAAAGTTTGGGCTGGACATCCGGTTGGGTTTAGTCTGCTCACGCACCAAAATCGTCAGTACATTGCCTATTACAACTCAACCCGCAATATGGTCGTTGGGCAGCGAAATCTGAATGAATCGAAATTTGAACTATTCACCATGCAGGCTACCTACCGTGAAACATCGGGGGGTACCAGTACTGTTCTGGGGTGGGACAGCCATAACAGCATTACGCTTGCTATTGATCCAGATGGGTATATTCATTTGTCCGGTAATATGCATGTTCATCCGCTGACCTATTTTAGAAGTACAAAACCTAATGATATTTCCACACTGAAACAGGAGATGAGCATGGTTGGGACCAACGAAAGCCATTGTACCTATCCCAATTTTATGAACACCCGCGAAGGGGAGTTACTTTTCCACTACCGCGACGGAAGCAGTGGGAATGGAAACGAGATATACAATATTTATAACCGGAATACCAGGCAATGGCAACGATTACTCGATACGCCGCTTACCGACGGACAGGGTTTGATGAATGCCTACCAAACTCAGCCCACCTTGCTGAGTGATAACTGGTATCACGTTTATTGGGTGTGGCGTGACACCCCCGACTGTTCAACCAATCACGACCTTTCATATATAAAAAGTCCTGACCTTAAAAACTGGTTCAATGCTTTTGGCGATCAGGTCAAACTTCCTGTGACACTTGATAATAAATCAGTGATTGTAGATCCGATTCCGGTAAAGGGGGGAATTATAAATCTTGCAGCCTCTCTTTGTTTCGATAACAGCGGAAAACCGTTGATGGCTTATCACAAATACGATTCTGCAGGGAAACTACAATTCTATACTGCACACCTTTCTGGCAAAAAATGGGAAATCAAACAGTTAACCAATTGGGATTACCGATGGGAATTTTCAGGAGGGGGAAGCATTGTTACAGAAGTCCGGGTGGGCCCTTTCACGAACCGGGGCGACGGGTATTATGAGCTGGGCTATGGACACATCAAATATGGGAATGGTACATTTCTCCTGAATGAATCCCTTGAAATCTGCGGAAGTGTTAGAAAACCGGGATCCCCCCCTGAGATTTCAAAGCTGGAGGGAACTTTCCCCGGATTGCAGGTCCGGACATCTGGTGACCTGGGCTCTTGTGAGGAGACCGGTAGCCGATATTTGCTGAAATGGGAAACCCTGCCTGCAAACCGCGATCAGGCTAGACCTGAGCCCTGGCCCGATGCAAGTCAATTGTATCTTTATAAATTGAAATCTAATAATCAGAAATAAATCCAAAAATTATGAATTACCGATCTTCCTTATTTACGATACTTTTTTTAATGATATTGGCATCATGGATAGTTTTGAAACCGGATCAGGCAGGCGCCCAAAACAATTTTCAGCCAAACTGGAACTCTCTGAAGAATTGGCACACCCCGCAATGGCTCCGGGATGGCAAATTTGGAATTTATACCCATTGGGGTGTTTATGCTGTTCCTGCCCAGGGTCCTAATTGTACTTGGTATGCCAACAGACTCTACAATAAGCCCGATGGCGCTGAACGAAAATATCATGAGGCGACCTACGGTCCGTTGGAAAAATTTGGATATAAGGATTTCATTCCCATGTTTACAGGTGAGAAGTTTAATGCCGATGAATGGGCAGAACTTTTCCAAAAGGCAGGCGCCCGCTTTGCAGGTCCTGTAGCTGAGCATCACGATGGATTCTCGATGTGGGATACCAAATATTCAAAATGGAATGCCGCTAAGATGGGTCCAAAACAGGATATCGTGGGGAAACTGGCCAGGGCGATAAAGAAACGTGATATGAAGTTTGTGACAGCCTTTCATCATGCCGAAAACTGGTTCTATTTTCCTACATGGGACAAACGGTACGACTGTGGTGACCCAAAATATTCAGGACTTTATGGTCCAATACATGAGAAAGATGCTCTTCCCGACAAAGCATTCCTCGACAAATGGAAAGGGAAGATCTTCGAGGTTATCGATAATTATGATCCCGATTTTATCTGGTTCGATTTTGGTCTTCGGTTAATCACCGATTCTTACAAACAGGAGGTGCTTGCCTACTATTATAATCGTGCTCATGCAAATAACAAGGAGGTAGTTGTTTCCTATAAAGGTCATGATCTGGCACCAGGTTCCGGACTGCTCGACCTGGAGCTTGGTCAGGAACCTGTTATGACTTACAATGACTGGATTACCGATACATCGATCGATGACGGACAAGGATGGGGTTATGTGAAGGGTTTGGGATTCAAATCAGTAGATAATCTTGTGGACAATCTCGTCGACCGGGTCAGTAAAAATGGTTATCTGCTCCTTAATATCGGGCCAAAACCTGATGGTTCAATCCCTGATGAAGTGAAGGAGCGGTTACTCGGTTTAGGAAAATGGCTTCAGATCAACGGAGAGGCAATTTATAATACTACCTGTTGGGTTGTTGCAGGGGAAGGGCCAACCCAACTGGAGAAAAAGGGAAGCTTCAACGAACGGAACGACCTTCATTATACAGGACAGGATATCCGGTTTACCGTTAATAAGAATAACCTGTACGCAACGGTTCTTGACTGGCCGGGGGAAAAGGTGACGATCAAAAGTCTTACCCCAAAAGGTCAGACCTGGACCGGTTTGTACACGTCTGAAATTGTCTCAATCACCATGCTCGGCGATGGCCGGGAATTAAAATGGAAACTGACAAAAGAGGGCCTGGACGTCGAGACTCCCAAGGTCAGACCGTGTGAAAATGCTTTTGTTTTCAAAATAGTCCGCAGGAATCCTTTTTAACAGGTATAGATGATCGTTTGATTCCTGTGGTAAAAACTTCATCCTGGTGGTGAACGCGTATATTCGTATTCTATTAAAAAAAGAATTATTTAAAAATATTGGATGAAAAGTCACTATTTTAGATTAAACAAACTTTTTTTCTCTCTTTTTTTCCTTTCAATTTATTTAACCGAAAACATGGCGATTGCACAGTATCCCCATATTTTGGTTAATGCCGGCGATAAACAGATAATTCTCGATAAGATCAAACAGCAGGTCTGGGCAAAATCGATTTTTGAGAAGACTCAAAACGAAGTTGATCCGTATGTTAAGCGACATCAAACCGATACGCAGTGGATACTAAGCCGTTACCTGATGAATCGCGTGCTAGGCAAACGGTATACCACTGTTTATTCGGATCAGTCAGGTTTAAACCTGATCAGGTATTCGGGTGATGCACCTGTCCCAACGGTAAAGGTTAATACTTACCTGAGGTCTCCAATCACCGAGAAAGGGACCAGCTACGGGAAACCCACTATTGAAGAGCTGATTCCCAACGATACTTCAATGGTCATGAACCTTTTTAATCCTGAAACTGGTAAAAAAGAATGGATTGATCCTCAGGCTTATATTACTGAAATCAACGGGGATATCAATAATCTTGCACTTGATGCGGCGCTTTTGTTCTGGTTAAAAGATGATGAAAAATATGCCAAATTCACCGCTGATATTTTGGACCAATGGGCTAAAGGCGTTTATTACCAGGAACCTGTCGTTGGCCCATGCCGTACAGGATTACTGAATATGCAGACCCTTGGCGACCAAAGCTATCGTTCGCTTATTCTTGCCTATGATTTTGTAAAACCTTTTATGAAACAGCATGGATATGATCTTCACTGGTACGAAACGGTATTCGAAAAATTCGCCGCGACATTAGCTTTCCGCGGATTCTGGAATAATAACTGGTATGCAGCCGAAAGCTCAACCATGGTCTTTGCAGCTTTAAGTCTCGAAAACAAAAAGAAACAGGATTTTTACCTACAGTTCTTTCTTCAGAAGGATACGATCAACGGTAAATGTGGCCAGCTGGCATTGCCAACCACTGTTGCAAAATGGCTTACTCCTGATGGCCACTGGAAAGAACCTGGCGGATATCATAACTATCCGGTTGGCAATTTACTGCTCTCTTCGCTGGCCCTGGAAAAAAACGGATATGATGTATTCATGAAATTTCCAGCACTGTTTAAGGCTTCGTATGCGATGCTGAAGTACTCTTTTCCCAATCTTACCGTTGGTGGTTTTGGTGATACCGGCAGGGCTTCTCAAAGCGGGGAATCGCTTGAAATTGGGTTAATCGGGGCTGTCAAATATAATCAGCCTGAACTGCCAGAGATGCTCGCTTCGATGAAAAAACTGATCGACAGTGGTATTTATCAACGTGATAAATCTGGAGTTACAGGATTATTGTGTTTTTTACCCCAAATTCCGGAAACAGAATCGACCTACAACTGGCCCCGGACCGGCACACTTGATTTTGCCCGCTATTTTCTTCAACGTAACGGTACAGATCCGCAATCCGGTTTAATGATCGGAGTGCAAGGGGCGAGTTACAATCATAATCATTGCAATGGGATGGCGATGGAAATTTATGGTCTGGGTGAAGTAATGGGAATTGATGCAGGAACAGGACCTAACTATGAACATCCACTTCACCAAAAGTATTATAGTCAGTGGGCTGCTCATAACACCGTTGTGGCAGCCGGATCATCAAGTTCTGTTCCGTTCAGTGGCACAGCAGGTGAAAAAAATATTGGTAAGATTGAACTTGCAGCTATGGAGCCGATGCCAGACCAAAAGGCAGTTTCATCAGATTATTCATTTACAGATACCCGTTACACTGATAAATCAACCAATACCAAACAGTCACGTACCCTGGCTATCATCAGGACATCCGACACAACAGGCTATTATATTGATATATACCGATCGGATAATCCCATCAGTAACGACTATGTCTATCACAACATTGGCGATAGGGTTACCTTGCAAAATAGTAAAAGGGAAATGTTGGAAACCAAAGCTTCTGAATACCCGTTAACAGGAAATGATTACCCGGGATTCCGGTTTTTTTCTGATGTGGAGAAACTGGAAGGTTTTAAAGATGATCTTATTGCCTGCTTTTCGATAAAGGATGAAAAGTCGGATGATCTTTTTATGCAGGTTTTAATTCCCGGTGCTGAAGGACGAACCTATTTCCGGGCTAAATCTCCGAAGACAAAAACCGCAGGTAAGATTTATAATGGTAAACCACTTCCTCTCTTTACAATTCATTCTGAAGGTGAGGCCCGCTCCCAACCATTTATTGAACTATTCGAACCTTACAAGGGGATCAAAGACTATTGCATAGAGAAGGTAGTGGCTGAGAAGCGGAATGACGGCGCCGTTTTTACAGCTTTAACCATTTTCAATAAAAACGGATCCACACAACACATTTACCAATCGGTTGATAGCAATAAAGTGTTTGATATGCAAGACGCAAGTTTTAAGGGATTTTATGGTGTGGCAGGATTTAACGGTAATAAGCTTACCTCACTTTATCTTGGCTCAGGCACTGAAATCACGAATAATGGTTATTCACTAATATCACTGATTCCAAATGGTTCGGCAAATCTGACAACAGATGGGAAAAATTTCAGGGTGAGTTGCAAGCAGGTCACTGAAATAGGATTACCCTTGAATAGTGTTAGAAAGTGCTGGCTGCAACAAGGTTCCAGCCGGAATGAACTAAAAATAAAGTTATTAGGCAAGAGGGTTGGCGTAACTGTCCCAGGAATTGAAAATGGGTTGCTTGTTCTGGAATAAAATTATGACACTATCGTATCTAAAGTCTTAAATAGTATTTTCTACTTCGGATTGTCAGGATAAACAGAACCATTACTTCAGATGATCATGCATATTAATAAACAGATTATTTGAAGGCTCCAGCAAAATCCGGGGCTTAAGAAATTGTCAATTAAATATAATATTTTAGAAAATGAATTATAAGATTTCTATTTTTAGTATTCTCATATCTGTTTTCGTAGGTGGAATATCCGATGCCCAAAATCACAAAGCGTTTGGTTATAAAGGGATATGGTTTACTCTTGGCCAATTTTCGGAGTTTGGAGATAAATATTCCGGAGGTTTGGGAACCTATACCGCCAATCATATTCCAATCGCGATCTATTCCAGGGAGGTGAATAAAACTTTTTTTGTCTATGGCGGAACCACCTCGAAAGAGGAAAAGCACTTGTTGATCATGATCTCCTACTTTGATCATCAAAAAAAGGTAGTTCCAAAACCAGTCATCGTTTACGATAAGATGGGGGTGAACGATCCGCACGATAACGCTTCTATTTCTATTGATGATCAGGGCTACATCTGGGTTTTTGTAAGCGGAAGGGGAAAAGTAAGACCTGGATTTATATTTAAAAGCACTGCGCCTTACAGCATTGATGGGTTTGAACATATTGTTCAGAAGGAGATGACTTATCCCCAGCCATGGTGGCGAAAAGGGGAGGGGTTTCTGTATCTTTTTACCAAGTACACCAATGGCCGGGAACTCTACTGGTCAACGAGTCCTGATGGAAAAACATGGGCTCCCGACCAAAAACTTGCCGGAATGGGTGGTCATTATCAGGTTAGTAACTTTGACGGCAAAAAACTGGTTTCGGTATTCAATTACCACCCCGGAGGGAATGTTGACAAACGGACAAATATCTACCTGTTACAGACAGAGGATAATGGTAAAACATGGAAGACAGTTGATGGGCAGGTCGTTCTACCACCGCTCACCTCTCCCAAAAATGAGGCGCTTGTAAAAAATTACCAGGCTGAGGGAAAGCTGGTTTATATTAATGATCTAAACTTCGACAGGATGGGAAATCCTGTTATTCTGGCTGTGATCAGCAATAACTTTGCCCCCGGACCTGCCGGAATGCCACGTGAATGGACAATTATTCATTGGAAAGATGGGAAATGGAATTTTCATAAGGTTTGTGAATCGACACACAATTACGATATGGGATCTCTCTATATTTGCAATGATAACTGGATCATAGTCGGACCTACAGAAACCGGACAACAAAAATGGGGGACCGGTGGCGAGATGGCATTATGGCGAAGCAATGATGAGGGGATCAACTGGAATAAAATCAGGGATGTGACCCATAACAGTCCCTATAATCATTCTTATGCCCGCCGGCCACTGAATGCCAATGATGATTTTTATGCCTTCTGGGCGGATGGCGATGCGGATAAGATCTCCCCATCCAGACTATACTTTACCAATAAATCGGGAGATAAGGTTTGGATGTTACCTTACGATATGAACCGGGAATTTGAAAAACCTGTCAGGATAAAATGAAGAAATAGTAAAAAACCATATTTATAATCAAAATGATGAGAACGACTTTATTAATTATGTCCCTTTTAATGCTTTGTGCTTATGGTGGCAAATCTCAGAATCTTTTGAGTGGCAAATTCTCCAAAGGTGAACTTGCCAGAGTTTTAATTTCCAAGGAAAAATGGGTGCCGTTCCCAAAAATTGAGGATCGTGCCGGATGGGCTAAAGCCGATCAGGAGATGATGAAAGCCTACATAAAAAAGGCAGAAACATACCTGAATTATGAGTGGCCATCTGTTCCTGCTACAAAATCGTTGCTGATTGAACGCACCGGCGACCGTGAGGAATATCAAAACATCAGTTTTAAAAAACGGGAAGTGCTTGGGACTCTTCTCCTGGCAGAAATTGCAGAGAATAAGGGGCGGTTTCTTGATCAGATTATCGATGGGGTTTGGTCAATCTGCGAGGAATCGTTCTGGGGTGTTCCGGCCCATCTTCCTAAAACAAAGGAATTTTCTGGTCTGATAGATGTCTCTCAGCCATTTGTGGAGCTGTTTTCTGCCGAGACCTCCACGTTCCTTGCATGGATCGACTATTTTTTAGGTGACAAACTCGATGCTGTGTCGCCACAAATCCGTAAACGGATCTATTTTGAGACCAATAATCGTATCTTCCAGCCATTGATGACCAAACACCATGATTTTATGGGTGCCAGCAGTAATGGTCGCCGGCCCAACAACTGGAATCCATGGATCTGCTCAAACTGGCTGAATACCGTTTTATTGCTTGAAAAAGACCATCAGAAAAGGATCGAAGCCGTTTCCAAGATATTATCAGTCCTTGACCAGTTTTTGAACCCTTATCCTCAGGATGGTGGTTGTGACGAAGGTCCGGGTTACTGGGGAGCAGCTGGTGCATCACTCTACGATAATATCGCAATGTTGAACCTGGCGACCAATGATGCATTCAAATACGTTTATAAGGACGAGAAATTCAGGAACATGGGTAAATTTATCTACCGCGCCCAGATCAGCCCCCTCTATTTCGTGAATTTTGCCGATGCGAGTCCAAAACCCGGAATGGCTGCCGATATGATTTACCGTTTTGGAAAAGATATTCAGGATCCCGATATGATGAAATTTGGCGCATACTACCGTACTCCCGGCGAAGGTTCTCTGGGTCGGTTTCATTATTTCAGAGAGTTTTTTTCCCTTTTTATCCAGCAGGAATACCAGAGCGCTCAGCAGGGATTACCACTTCCAAAAGATAGCTGGCTACCCGACCTTCAGGTGATGATTGCCCGGGATAAACAAGGATCAACCGACGGATTCTTTGTTGCTGCAAAAGGGGGAAACAACGAGGAAAGTCATAACCACAATGATATAGGCAACTATATGATTTATTATAACGGTTTCCCATTGTTGATCGATGTTGGAAGCGGTACCTATACGCGAAAAACTTTTAGCGAAAGGCGCTATGAGATTTGGTATAATTGTTCTGAATTTCATAATCTTCCGACTATAAATGGGAAAAATCAGCTTCCCGGACCTGACTTTAAAGCAACAAATGTGGTCTGCAAAAGCGGAAAAGAATATTCAGAGATCAAACTTAATATTGCCAAATCGTATCCTATTGATGCAGGTGTGATCAGCTGGGTCAGGGATATTCGCTTAAACCGTCATACAAATGTTACAATTGATGATGTTTACAATCTGACAAATGCTGAATCAATTATTGAGCATTTGATGACCTGTTATCCTGCTGAAGTTGTGAAACCTGGCGAACTGATAATCCATTATGCGCCGGATGGGGCAAAAACAACCGATTTTTTAATTTCCTACAATCCGTCCCAATTTGAAGCTTCGGTTGAAAAAGTGAAGATGGACGCCATGGAAGATAAGGGAGTTTTAAGGAATTGGGGTGATCATATTAACCGTATTAACTTTAATGCGAAAAATCCTAAAAATGCGGATAAATACAAATTCAGGATTTCAAAACGGTAATAGCTATAATATTGAATTTCCACTCCAACCTTGAGTCACCTTAGTGGCAAAAAAATATCGGAGTAATCTCAACCTTAGTAGGTTATTGAGCTGAAACAACACATCTGAATCCCGTATGATTCAAGCTGGTATCCCAGCTGGACTTCATGCGGGCGCTGATCCGGAATCCTGAACAATACTGATCATTGCATAAAAACGAACCTCCTCTGACCACCTTCTTGGGTGTATATGGCTCGTCCGGATCGAGGGAGGATGGCGGCCCCAGCGGATTGACAACTAACCCTTTTGCACTACATTCTGTGTAATAATTAGTTGTATACCAGTCTGACACCCATTCCCAAACATTTCCAGCCATGTCAAATAGTCCATAAGGATTTGGTGTAAAGTGTTTTACTGGTGCAGCACCAATAAATCCATCTAATCCGGTATTTTTAAGCGGGAAATTTCCATCCCAAACATTCGCTTTCTTTTTTCCACTGGTAACAGGCTCATCTCCCCAGGGATAAATGGCTTTGGCCTGACCGCCCCTGGCTGCAAATTCCCACTCGGCCTCGGTTGGCAACCGTTTTCCTGCCCATCGGCAATAAGCCTGAGCATCTTCCCAAGAAACCTGAACAACAGGATAATTATCCTTCCCGTCAATATTGGTTTTAGGACCATCCGGATGCTTCCAGTCTGCTCCGGGCACCCACTGCCACCAAACCAACGGATTATCCAGCGTTACAGGATGGTTAGGAGGAGTAAATACAAGCGAAGCAGCCACTAATTGTTCTTCAGAAGGTTTTGGAGTTCCCGGGGGAACCTGTTTTTTCATCTCTTCCCAGTCAGGTTTTTTTTCAGCAGTGGTAATATATCCTGTTGCATTCACAAAATCTTTAAACTGTTTATTGGTAACTTCATGTATGTCAATATAAAATGATGATACCTCTACCTGATGCCGGGGAAATTCATCCGCTCTTCCCCAAATGGAGTCGCCACCCATCCAAAAACGACCCCCTTTGACAAGGTTCATTTCTGAGAGATCAGGATTGGTTTTTGACAGGGAATCATTTATCACTACCGTTGTCGCTGAGAATCGGTATGGCAGTTTTGAACAACATGATAAAGAGGTCGTATCAGGAACAGTTTTCACTGCTTCCGATTTCTTGTCTTTGTCAATTGCCTTTGGATGGTTACATGCCATTAACATAAGTAAAACCATCCCGATTAGGGTATATTTTTGCATCTCTTAAAAACGATTAGAATGGTAAATAGTTCAATCGGGATCAGAATGTTCGTCAGGTCTGTTTTTGCATGTTTAAATTTTGAATTTTTAAGTTAACTTTAGCCATTCCAAATTGGATCAGAATACTTTAAATCTGGTAAATTATGAAGAAGTGGATTGTAGTGGTAACCGGCATTATTTTGTTCTTTCTTGTTGATATTCATTTTGTGAATGGAAAAATCCCATCTACAAGGGAACCTTTGCCAGTTAAGAAATGCCCCGATTTTGAGGTTACAGGAGATGGAAATAATCCAGCTTGGGGTAAGGTACAATGGAATAAGCTGATTAAGCTGGATAACGGAGGTGAAGAAGATCAAAGCCGGTTCAAAATAATGTATTCCGATAAAGGGATCTATTTGCTTTTTGAGGGTAAGGACAGTCGGATCACCACAAAATTTGACAAGGACTTTGACAATCTTTTTGAGGGCGACGTGTTTGAAGTTTTTTTTCATCCTGATCCAAAAATACCACTCTACCTTGAATACGAGATCAATCAGATGAACAAAGAGCTTGTATTGATTATTCCCAATTTTAATGGCAAATTCCATGGTTGGATCCCCTGGCATTACGAAAAGGAGAGAGTTGTAGTGAAGAGGGTTAAAATCGAAGGTGGTAAAGCGGAAATGGGTGGCAAGATCAAATCATGGAGTGCTGAACTTTTTTTCCCATATATGCTATTCAGCCCCTTGTCGAATGTTCCTCCGGTTAGCGGAACCATTTGGAATGCCAATTTTTACCGACTCGATTACGATTCAGGTAAAATGATTAAATGGGCATGGACACCAATAAATAAATCCTTTCACGAATTTGAAAAGTACAGATCAATCAAATTTAATTAATCGAATTTTTTAGAAGCAAATAATTTACGTATGAAAAACAAAACAATTTTATTTACAGCCTTTCTCCTCGTTATTGCAATTGTAAATCATTCTCTGTTTATTTCAAACGAAAATACCAGAATTGTTGATTCCTTGTCAAGTTTTGCAATCGGAGTATTAAGCGGAGTTCTTATCCTTCAGATTTCCAAGGTTATAAAAGAAAGCAAAAAGGATTAGTCTTGGCAGGAATCCGTTATTCTGTTAGTAGAATCGTTACAGAATTTGATTGAGGCCCAAAAACAATTCTCTTTATTTAAGCATATTCACCCATTCTTTGTCTCTATGTATCCGCAAAACATAGATTTCACTTTATATTCTCTTGTTTCAAACTGATTCTATTTTATCCCAACCTGGTTATTCAGGAATTTTAATGCTACCTCAACATCCAGTCGTTTGGCAATAATATGTTTCGAGGGGTCGAGGATATAGATCACCGGGGTACTGAAAATATCATAAAGATATCTGAAATTGGAAGTGACGGATGGATCCCAGACATTGGTCCAGTCATAGATTTTATACTCGCTGATTGCCTTGAGCCAATCCTCTTTTTTATTCTGGGTACAAACTGCGTAAATATCGATTCCCTTATCTTTTAAAGGGAGATACAGATCTTTGTACAGTTGTGGTACCGCTTTCTTACAATGGCTGCAATTCGGTTCCCAGAATAATAGAATGGTGTATTTTGAGTTCATTTGACGCAGACTGTAATAATTCCCTTCCGAATCAGGAAGTTTTAGTTCCGGAGCAAGATTTCCAATCAGATTTGGTTTGGTTACCCTTACCTTCTCTTTTACCTTGGCTATCGCTGCCGTATCGAGCCATGTTGCTTTACCATTGAGAAAATAGCGTTCAGCGATCTCAACAAATAGTTTATCCATCCCCATCACCTCAGAGGTAACTGCAGCATTTAGCCGTTGTAAAGAGATATAACGATACATCTCCTCATTGGCTTTGGACTTTTCAATCAGTGCAAACGTAGGCTGGAGAAATGAATCGGGGATCTGAAGCAACGTATTTTTAAAATAATTATCCAATCGACTGTCAATCAGAGGGTTTCTGATCAATGCCGGTTGCGAGAAATTAAAATTGTCCCAGTAGTGATCTTTATTAAAATTGTAGTTCATCACCCATTTTAGCGAATCGGGGTTTTTATTATCCGCAGGGGGATTAAAGGGTGTAGGATGCGGATAAATCATTGATCTGAGAAAATCTGCCAGGAAAGTTCCTTGATATTCTGATGATTTTTTCTCCCAGTAATTCTCCATTTCCCGATTCAACTCATCAATCTCAGGAGAAATTATTTTTATCGAATCGGGATTGTTTTTATGAGCTTCCAGCTCTTTTTGCAATTTCTGCTGCCGGATTCGCTGTACAGACAGGAACTCCTGATACTGCTGAAATGCCTCAGTTTCGGCAGCGCCCTGAAAGATTCGTTTGGCTTGTGGTCCGAATGTCGTCCTGATTGAAAACTGTTGATCAGCGCCCAATAAAAAGTCGAAGTAATTATCTTTGTTTAAATAGATTAAATAGATTCCTTGCGAGCGTGCCTCTTTATTTTTAAAAATAGCTGTACCCGTTTTATCTATCCGGGCTGAATCGACCCGCAGAATTTTACTTCCATAATAATTTGCAAGATAAAGATTGGTGTCTTTCAGTCCATCGAGTGTAACTTTAATCTGACAAGTCTGAGCAGTTACTCCCTCCGTGAGTGAAGTAAGACCAACTAACAGGAAAATAATAGATTTGAAAAAAAACTTCATATGACATTATTTTTTCCAAATTTAAGAACTCCTGTCTAAATGACAATGGGTATATGAATTCGGCAATATTCAAATCTTCGGATTTTATATTCCATCTGGTCTTCCTACCGAATTAGGGAACCAGAGTGACATTCCCATAGCTTGTGGCGATCCTGACAGATGATTTTGGATGTTCTGAATTTCCAATTATGCCATTAACTTCATAACTTGCATTCTCACGCATTTTGTTCAACTTGCCATCGGGATGGTTAATATTACTGTAATGAGCTTTCCCATCCAGTTGATAGGTGGCGTCTGGTGCAATTCCCAGTTTTATTCCTGCATATTTATTTTCGATCGAAATACTTTCGAATCCTGCAGGAATCTGCTTTACGGTAAAAGCGCCATAACCATTAACCAGTTTGAGTTTTGTGGTTATCTTATTTACTGTGACTGCACTATACATGGAGTTGATTATTAGTGTGTTGATTCCAAATATTGAGTAGTTGTCGTATTTTGAATCGGCAACAAGTTGATTGCATCCTTCAATGTTCATTCCCGAATAGCGGGTCTCAAATGTAAGATTATTTCCTAAACCGAGTTTCAGTTTTGAATAATGCAACACTAATACAAGGTCTTTTACCACCTCAATATTGACTTTGCTGTAAGCCACGTCAAGGTTAAGATCGGGTGATAAAAGATTCTGACCATTGAGCTCCCCGTATTTGATTTCGAAAACTCCCTTTGCTGTCAGATCTTTCATATTTACGTTGCCATATTTCTGTACTACAGCCAATTCCCGATCAGCCGGAACTGCAATATGGTAATCGATACTGAATTCGTTATTCCCGTTATAGGTGTTATCGATATTGGTGATGGCTTGAACGGTAGTGCCGCTGAGGTTCACAGAGACATTTATACTATTTAGTAAACGCTGTGCCCGGTCGGAACTCCCTTCAACCCAGATATCGACTGAGATGACGACCGAATCGGTACGGCTGTTCTCAATATAGATGTTACCGTACTTGTTGTTAAGATCAAGTTTCTGCACTTTAAAAACCGGATAACTTTGGTATACCTTTTTAGATATTCTGGTAGCGTTGACATTCAGTGAAATCAGAATTATCAATATTGCTATTACTTTAAATTTCAGGGTTTTCATGATTTTTATTTTTTTTTAATTGTTTTACGTTCTCTAAATCTGTTTTGATCGTATTCACAATATCGAGCTTGGTTTGATAGTACTCAATCATTGCATTGATAATCCTTTCATCGTTGGGATTTGACTTGTATTCCTGCTGCAGATTAACAAATAGACTGTCCATTTCGAAAAGCTCATGTTTAATTTGAACGATCTCCTGCTTCGAGCCAATTCCTTCTCCAGCCATCTTTTCCAGATCTCGGATACCACTATTGATTTTTCGGGTGTAGTAAAAGGTGGCTTCTCCCAGGTCACTTTTGATACTTGCTTCTCTTTTCAATTCTTGTTTTGAATTCCGAAAATGGATCACCAGGTTTGCGGATAACAGAATAATAATCAGGATAGCAGCAACCTTAATGAAAACAGAAAATTGTGGTCTGTTGTGTCTGGTCTTCAATGATTTGAGTTTTTCTTCAAATCGGTCAAAATGACCATCTTGCGGTTCCTCATCAAATTCATTGCGATGCTGATTGATTATTTTATCCAATAAATCCATAAATATCCTCCTTCATTTGCTTTTTTCTTTTTTCTGTAAGTATATCCCTCAATTTCTGACGGGCCCGCGAGAATTGTGTTCTTGACGTAACATTTTTTATCCCAAGAATCTCACTAACCTCTTCATGGTCATAGCCTTCCAGCAGGATTAGCGATAAAATGATCCGGTAACCTGTAGGTAATCCGTGTATTGCCGACTTTACCTCATCTACTGTCACCGACTCTGGTTCCTCTTCCGATTCACTTAATAGGGGAAGATCAGCATGAATCTCTTCAAAAACCACCTTCCTTTTTCTTAAGATATCCAATGAACGATTGACCACGATCTTTTTTAACCAGGCGCCAAAACTAACCTCACCACTGTAAATCTTTAACTTCCGGAAGGCGATGAGAAACGACTCCTGCATGATATCCTCAGCCTCTTCAGGTACACCAACTATCCGCAGACTTGAATTGTACATCGACTTATAATATAGCCGGTAGATCTCAAATTGTGCCCGCTGGTCGCCCATCTGACATCGGTCGAGCAAATCCTGATGAATATTGATATACTTGTTTTCCAACTGATCTGTTTTCTGAATAAAGGACGAAGTTATATTTTCTTTGTTGCATCCTGAAACTCATTTTTTCTAAAGTTTATTTTCTACTTTTAACGAAAATCAGTTTTAGCAATGAAAAGTTACGATCCGCAAATGCATACGGCAGAACATATTCTTAATCAGACCATGGTAAGGATGTTTAACTGTGAAAGGTCATTTTCGAGCCATATCGAAAAGAAAAAGTCAAAATGCGATTACCATTTCAACCGCCCCATCGACCCCGATGAGGAGGTGGAGCTGGCAAAAATAGTTAATGAGACAATTTGCCGGAACCTGGAGGTAAAGGAGCAATTCCTGGCACTTGAGGAGGCAGATGACCAGTTTAACCTGAGTCGTTTGCCCGAAGATTCCGGAGAAATGGTCCGTATTGTTTTGGTCGGCGATTACGATGCCTGTCCCTGTATTGGCCCCCATGTTTCCAATACCTCCGAAATCGGTGAATTTCAATTGATCTCCTCCTCTTATGAAAACGGAATTTTACGCATTCGTTTTAAGTTGTTAAAATAAATAACTGAATATCAAATTCATAGCTTAAATTCTTTGTTTTTTAATGCCTTCACTCGACCTATATAAAGCATCTGCTGGTTCTGGAAAAACATTCCGGATTGTGCGTGAATACCTTAAAATGGTGTTTCAACGTCCGGGAGCTTATCGGAATATTCTTGCCGTGACCTTCACCAATAAGGCGACCGCAGAGATGAAAGACCGTATACTCAAAGATCTTTCATCCCTTGCTGCCGGAAAACCTTCTGGACATCTCGATTTCCTCAAAGGGGAGTTTGGTCAGAGTGAAACGGAGATTCGGGCAAAGGCTGGTGCAATTTTAAAATTAATCCTTCATGACTATTCGCGTTTCTCGATAAGTACTATTGACAGTTTTTTCCAACGTGTGATCAGGGCTTTTTCGCGTGAGATGAGGCTGAACGGCTCGTACCGTACTGAACTAGATGCACAGATAGTTCTTGAAGAGGCGGTTGACAGACTATTCCTCGATATGGATTCAAATGAAGGACTTAAAAGATGGATGCTCGAATATGCAGAGGAGAACCTCCGGGAGGGGCGAAACTGGAATTTTCGGGAAGAGCTGACCGGACGAGGACAGGAGCTTTTTAAGGAGGAGTTCAAATTATTCAGTACGCCATTATTGGAAAAACTGGCCGACAAGAGCTATCTTAACAATTATCATCGCGAATTAAAGATAGTGCTCGACAATTACGAGCTTCAAATGAAAAAAATTGGGGAAGAGGGTCTTGTATTAATTTCAACTCAGGGTTTGAGTGTTGAGAGTTTCAAGTATGGGAAAACATCCTTTGCCAATCACTTCAATAAACTGGCGAATGGAATTATCGAACTTCCCGGAAATCGGACGCTAGATGCCTGCGATAACCTCGAAGCCTGGTCAAAACCAACAGATAAGCCAGACTTAAAGGGGAACATTAGTGCTGTTTACCATTTGGGTTTAAATGAGATGTTAATCCGATCGATTAAGTTGATGAAAACAGAGGGAATTCTGGCCAATACCGCAAAGGCGATTCTCAGCAATTTTTTCTCTTTTGGCTTGCTTACCGATATTGCACTAAAGGTTCAGGAGGTTTCAAAAGAAAAGAACCTGGTCTTATTAAATGATTCAACACAAATTTTGCGAAAAGTAATCGCCGGAAGCGATGCCCCTTTTGTTTATGAAAAAATGGGCTCGGTTTACCATAATTTTATGCTCGATGAGTTTCAGGATACTTCACGATTGCAATGGTATAATTTCAAACCATTGATAGAGAATTCATTATCTGAAGGAAACCGAAATATCATTGTTGGTGACGTCAAACAATCGATCTACCGATGGCGTAATGGTGACTGGAATCTGCTTTCAACCCAGATAGAGAAGGATCTTGCTCCATTTGGAACTTCTGTTATTCCCCTGGTTATCAACTGGAGAAGTGCTAAAAAGGTGATCGATTTCAATAATATACTGTTCAGGGAATCGTCCCGGTTGTTAAATGCAGATTTTGAGGCTTCGTTTACAAGTTCGGGATCTACCTTTGAAGAGTTTCCCGAAATGAAGGGAATTATTGAAAAGGCATATAGTGACCATTATCAGCAGTTTTCGGGCAAAGGCTCGGTTGACGGATATGTCAGCTTAAAGTTTATTGACGCGGAGGAGAGTTCCAAAAAGGGAGCATTTCGGGAAATGGCCATCACTCAGATGATTGCCAGAATCGAAGAGGTGCAGGCAAATGGTGTCCGCCCGGGTGATATCGCCATACTGGTTCGTGGTAAGAGTGATGGATCGTTGATTGCAAAAGCATTACTCGACAGGAAAACTCTAAATCCTGACAGCCCTTTCTGTTACGATGTAATATCCAACGATTCATTAATTATCGGACAATCACCGGTTGTCAGGTTTATTCTCAACTTTTTCACCCTTTTTGCCGGTTCTGATAATAACATCGTGAAGGCAGACCTTATTTATGACTATTATAACTACCTGCTTCCTTTAATAGATGGGAGTATTGTTCCAAAGGAAGAGCATGATCACGCTTGGTTTGCAGTGAACAGGGATATACCCGAATTATTTAAACCATGGTTGCGAACAGCTGATAATGAAGCATTTGACTTGTCGAATCTTAGCCTGCCGCTATTTGAACTCGCCAGTCGGATTGCCAGAAGTTTTGGCCTGCATAAAATAAAAGGGGAATTGGTTTATCTCGAAGCTTTTCTTGATCTGGTTCTTCAGTATGGAAGAGATGAATCAGGTGGGTTTGCCGGATTCCTTGATTGGTGGGACATTTCAGGCAGTAATAAAACCATAACCTTGTCAGAGGGTCAGAATGCCATAACCATACTTACGATTCATAAATCAAAGGGACTGGAGTTTCACACGGTGTTTGTGCCATTTGCCGATTGGGAAATTGTTCCAAACGGCAACAAGGCCCCTTACTTGTGGTGCCAGCCGGTAAAGGCGCCATTTGACCTGTTGGACCTGGTGTTGGTCCGATACGGGACCGGACTTCAACAAACACTCTTTTCCGATGCCTATTTCAAAGAGATGCTTTATTGTTCAGTCGATAACCTAAATTTATTGTATGTCGCTTTTACTAGGGCTATTAACTCTTTATTTGTATTTTGCCCCTATGCTCCGAAACTGAATAGTCCTTACAAGAGTATCGCTTCATTGATCCAGGGCGTAATGGAAAATTTTCAGATGCTTGATTCAATTGACCGGGGAAAATATATCGACATCTCCAATTACTGGAATTCTGAAACAAAGACATTTGAAATAGGAGATCTGAAGAAGATGTTATATTCGACGCCAGTTCCAATAACTGAAAACAGAACATTGGATGGACTAATCCTTGCAGCCAGGGGTGACCGGTTAAAACTGAGGATGCATAGTGATGGTTATTTCGATCTCTACGACCTCCAAAAATCGGAGCGGATCGGTCATGGGAAGTTGATGCATGAATTGTTTGAAAAGATTGCCACCGTGGCCGATGTTCCCCTTGCCCTGAAGCGGATGGTCTCTGCTGGTAAAATTGATACAAAAACGGCACACGAATATGAACAGTTGATTTACAGGATTCTGGAACAGGAGCCCTTCCGTTCCTGGTTTAGCGGTGAATGGAAAGTACTGAACGAACGCGATATCCTGCGCGGAGAAGAGAAACGGCATCGTCCGGATCGTGTAATGATAAAGGATCGTGAATTGGTGGTGATCGATTACAAGACAGGAGCAAAATCGGATAGCTATTTTATTCAGGTTCGAGGTTATCTCAGGGATTTTACCCGGATGGGATATTTAATGCCGAAAGGTTTTATTTGGTATTTATCAGATAATGAGTTGGCTGAGGTTAATTGATTGTGATTTATTGGTTAATTCTATTTTCCGGTTGTCAGAATAAAGGTGACCAAAAACGGGACAAGGATCGTAAGCACGATACCGCTGAAGAGTGATATGATGGCATAATCGCGCCCCGAGTATTTACTGATCACAGGTAAAGTGGTATCCATTGAAGTTGCTCCTCCCGAGGCAATTCCGGCAAGTTTTCCAAAGTGTTTTACGAGCAGTGGAGTTAACAGAAGGGTGAATATTTCCCTGAGGATGTTCGATACCAGGGCTATTACACCGAGCGCCTGACTATGTAATTCAGATATAAAAATACTTGAAAGACTGTAATATCCGAATCCGGCACCGACCGCTAGGATTTCGCGAAGCTGAAGCGTGGGGAGGAGAATTGAGCTCAATGTTACACCCGCAAAAGTTCCGACAATTATTCCGATAGGGACCAAAAATATTTTGAAGTTAATGGCCCTGATCACCTGCCACGATTGACGATCGGCTCCAATTCCAACCCCGGCCAGAAACATCAGCAGGTATAGCGCGTAAGTGCTCCAATGCGGGGAAACCAGGTTTAAAGGCAATTTCCCCGAAATTCCAAGTGCAAGGCCTGCTGCAAAAAATGAAATTATAATAAGTGATCCCTTCATTTTAAACGGAAAAAGGTTTTAAAAATCAACCAGCTGAATGCGACACTTCCGGCAATTGCCCCGACAGTTATGATAAATGCCTGGAATCCGATTTGATATAAATTATTGAAGATTTTCTCATTTGTTCCGACTGCAATTCCCAGTAGTAGTAACAAGATGTAAATAGCTGCATTGAGCAATTTTTCATTTATTCTCAAAATCAGGGGGTATTTTCCAAGTGCAAATCCGGTGACAATTCCTGAGAGCATCAGTAAGAGAATGATAGACATAAGAATACAATTTTTTAATTCAGCGTGTAAAAATAAGAACAACTATCGGGAATATGATTTCATTTAAACTTTACCTTGTATTAATTCGTTTGTTAGTAAATTTGCTTTTTACTTTTTTCTTCGGATAATGAATTCATTTTTTAGACCAAAGCTATATGTCGTTTTAACGCAAGGCTACAATTGGCGTCTTTTTCAAAAAGATCTTTTCGCCGGTATTATGGTGGGATGTATTGCATTGCCCTTAGCGATTGCTTTTGCTGTCGCCTCCGGAGTCACTCCCGATAAGGGACTTGTTACTGCCGTAATTGCCGGGTTTATCATCTCCATCCTTGGAGGTAGTCGTTTTCAGATTGGTGGTCCCACGGGGGCATTTGTTGTAATTGTTTATGGAATACTTCAAAAGTATGGTTTAGATGGCTTAATGATCTCAACGCTCCTGGCAGGATTGATGCTGGTAGGATTTGGTCTTTTAAGGTTAGGGACGATTATTAAATATATTCCTCATCCACTTGTAGTTGGTTTTACAAGTGGTATTGCATTAATCATCTTCGCAACTGAAATAAAGGATGCTCTTGGTCTTCAGATTGAGCATATGCCAGCCGAATTCATCGGGAAATGGATTACTTATCTTTCACATTCCGGGTCCGTCAATTATTACGCACTGATTATTACCCTAATGACGATTCTTATTACTGTGTATGGCGGGAAATTTGTAAAAAAAGTACCCGGATCTTTTTTCGCTTTATTCCTGGTTACCATTTCTGTAGCATTATTGAAAATACCAGTTCCTACAATTCAATCAGTTTTTGGCGAAATTTCATATACCATCAGTTATCATACCCCTCATCTGGAGTGGACTTCGCTCAGAGATTACATTCAACCCGCCTTTACAATTGCGATTCTTGGCGCCATTCAATCATTACTTTCAGCTGTGGTAGCCGATGGAATGACCAGTGGTAGCCATCGTTCCAACACTGAATTGATAGCGCAGGGAATTGCAAATATTGTGACCCCATTTTTTGGAGGTATTCCAGCAACGGGTGCAATTGCAAGAACAGTGACTAATATTAAGAATGGTGCAAGAACACCGGTTTCCGGAATCGTACATGCCCTGACCATACTTCTGTTTATGTTCATTCTTGGCAATTGGGCTTCGCTGATCCCCATGTCCTGTCTGGCCGGAATCCTGATTGTTGCTGCCTATAATTTAAGCGAGTGGCGTTCATTTTTTGCAATACTTAAAGGTTCCAGATATGATGTACTCGTTTTGCTGACCTCATTTTTGCTGACCATTTTTGTTGATTTGACGATGGCTATTGAAGTTGGAATGGTCCTTTCTGCTTTGTTGTTTATGCAGCGGATGTCGAAACTGGGTATTATCGAATCTGTGGATATTGATAACGATATCCTTGAAAATTATTCCTCTCTGCCTAAAGGTGTTGATGTCTATGAAATTACGGGTCCATTCTTCTTCGGAGCCGCTCAGTCATATAAAGAGACTTTACAACAAATTGCCGGTGATTCGAAAGTGTTAATTCTTCGGATGAGGTATGTCCCTTTTATCGATTCGACAGGGATCCTGAATTTTCAGGAGGTAATCAGAGATTTCAGAATAAGAAAAGTAACGATCGTACTTTCAGGAGTACGTTCCGAAGTTCGTTCAACACTGTCAGACTGCGGATTAGTTGACTTTATCGGTCAGGATCTCGTTTGTAATAATTTCGGAGAAGCAGTGAAGATAGCTACCGAAGAATTGGAAAAAAAGAGATTGTTCAATTCAAGGGAGGATCAATTTGTCGACTGATCCGTATTATTCGACCGCAACTTTAAAAACAACTTTTCTTACCATTGAATTACATGCTTCGTCAGCGACAGCTGTATGCAGATCAGTAGGATAATAAATGGCAAACATACCGGGTTCAAGCTTTGCAAATGAAGCACTTGCTGCATAATTGCCATAGTCTTTTTCTTCGTTAAACGGCGCAATCAGGCTTTCTGATCCTAGAACGGCGTGCCCCATCAACTCTGAGCCTTTTACCCAATATTGGACATCAATATTCTTACGATGAGCCTCCATCGTTATCCGATCGGTGTTGGATTGGAATGACTCAAATACAAGCATTCTCAATTTATCCTTGATAATTACATGGTTTCCTGGAGAGAGTGAATTCAGATCATTGTTTTTAAGGTATTTTAGTGCCTCTGCTATTCCTGTTCCCAGTCCGAAGTACCGTGATGCATTTTCAATTCGGTCGATAATCATTGAGATGTTTTTAAGTATTTGCGATAATCGTGTTATAGTTTATTCTGATTAAAAAAATCCTCCCCTAAGAAAAGGAGAGGATTTTTCCAAAATATGGATCTTATTTGATGTAAATGACTTTCACTTCTTCTACTTAGCGGTCAGTCGCGCAATATATTTATCAATAGTTCTCCCCTGCTCACTTTCTGCATATTTTTGTTTAATCATTTTATATGCACTCAAGGCCTTTTCCTTATTTCCTATTACCTCATAAAGATTTCCTGCTTTTAGGTAATAAACTGGTGAAGTGAATGCATTGGGATTAAGTTCTGCTGCTTCCAGGTATAATTTTACAGCTTTCTCCTTTTTACCAAGTTCACAGTATGCATCCCCTGTCGCTCCTAAGGCAACAGGACCAAGAAGTAAATCATCTGTCTTAAAATCTTCAAGATAATCAATGGCATCCTGGTATTTTCCAAGATGAAGGTTGGATACCCCGGTGTAATACCTGGCTAAATTCCCCGCTTTTGTCCTTCCGTAATCGTGAATGATATCCAGAAACCCAGGGAAGTTGCCATCTCCATTTAATGCAAGATTAAATGAATCTTTTTCAAAATATTGCTCTGCAACAAAAATTTGTTCCTTGGCTTTAGCTTCTCTCGGGAGAGAGTAAAAGCGGTGTGTGGCAAGCAGGAGAAGTGCAATAACAACAGCTGTTCCAAAAATTATTGTAATAATCTTCGAATTTGCTTCAAAAAATCTCTCGGCAGTTGTCAGTGCATTTTCAACTTCCACTAAATTCTCAATAGGTTTTGGGGTCTTTTCCTTAGTCATAATACTTTATCTCTATGATTTTGCTTTTTTTCAATTTGAATGCAAAAATAAGCGTTTTTACTAAACCACAGCCATTTTTATTTATAAAAATACTTTTTAACGATCATATCTACAATTCAGCTATTTATCCTGATTCTCTGGGCTGTTTTTCATCCTGATTTGGAGGGCCGTTTCGTTGCGCCAAATAAAAAACGTTAAATTTGTATCAGTTAAAATCAAATTGCACCGATGTTTATCAGAAATCTTGCTGTTGTAAATTATAAAAACCTCATTCAGGATGACTTACAATTCTCATCAAAACTGAATTGTTTTATTGGGAATAATGGCGTCGGAAAGACCAATCTTCTTGATTGTATCTATTACCTCTCCTATTGCAAAAGCTGTTTTAACCTTCCGGATAGCCAAAATGTTCGCCATTCTGAGGATTTTTTTGTAATTCAGGGGAAATACGATTTTGGGGAGGAAACTGAAGATATTTATTGCGGTTTTAAATCGGGTCATAAGAAGATTTTCAGGCGTAATAAGAAGGAATATGAACGGCTCTCCGACCATATTGGATTGCTCCCGCTCGTTATGATTTCTCCTGCTGATGCTGCACTTATTCAAGGAGGAAGCGAGGAACGACGCAGATTTATGGACAGTGTTATCTCCCAGTATGACCGCCAATACCTCGATTGGCTCCTGAAATATAATCGCGCTTTGCTTCAACGAAACAATCTGCTTAAATCTTTTGCAGCCAATCATCAGTTCGATACCGATAGTCTCGATGTCTGGAATGAACAACTGATTCTCACTGGCGAAAAAATTTATCAAAAGAGGGTAGAGTTCCTCGATGAACTCCTCCCCGTTTTCCAGAAATATTACGACTTTATCTGTCAGGGGAATGAAAAAGTAAAATTGGAGTATCAGTCACAGTTGAACGGTCACGATTTTAGGAAAATTCTGGATGAATCGGTTGCAAAGGATTGCATTTTGCAGTACACAACTGTTGGGATTCATAAGGATGATCTTGATTTAAAAATAGATGATAACCCGATCAAAAAATTTGGGTCACAAGGACAAAACAAAACCTATCTAATATCATTGAAGTTTGCACAATTTGATTTTATCCGATCGGTAAATAAGGTAAGACCGATACTGCTTCTTGACGATATTTTTGACAAATTAGATAGTTCCCGTGTGGGACAAATTGTTAAATTAGTCTCTGATAGTAATTTCGGACAAATTTTTATTACCGATACCAATCGTGAACATCTTGATGGAATTATTCGCGAAGTGGGAGGTGCTGATTACAAGATTTTTTTGGTTTCGGCCGGGCAAATCTCACTGTTGTAACAAAAAAGAGTCTACCATGAAAAGAAGTGAATTTCAATCCCTTGGCAGTGCGATACGGGATTATTTAAAGGAGGAGAAGATCGATGGAAAAATAGCTGAGATGGAAGCAGTTAATTCGTGGGAATCAATTATCGGAAGGCAAATCGCCAGAGCAACCTCTTCAATTTATATTAAAGATGGGACACTTTTTATCCATTTGAAATCCTCCATTGTCCGCAACGAGTTAATGATGATGCGAAATGATATTATGCAGGCGATGAATCAACGCGTTGGAAGCAGAGTCGTAAAGGCGATCATACTCCGGTGATTTTATCAGGTTATTCAGGCTTCGGAGTTTAAGTTCCGGAGAATCTTACTCTGACCTATTACTGAAAACGATTAATTATTAAAATAAGAAAATGGCCATAGATTTTTCAAAAATACCCGCTCCATGTTATCTTATCCGGGAAGATCTACTTCGCAACAATCTTCGGTTAATCAAATCTGTAAAGGACGAAGCAGAGGTTAATATCATCCTTGCATTTAAAGGTTTCTCGATGTGGAAGGCCTTTCCAATTGTCAGGGAATATATCAGCGGGGCAGCGGCTAGTGGCGCTTACGAGGCTAGACTGGCAACCGATGAGTTGAAAACATTGGCTCATACTTATTCTCCCGCATTTCAGTTTTCAGATTTTAAAGATGTTATGCAGAACTCCTCACATATCACCTTTAACTCATTATCACAATTGGAAAGGTTTCTTCCCGTTGTTAAAAATTTCCCGGGGAAGATATCGGTGGGAATCAGGGTAAATCCGGAATTCTCTGAGGTGGAAACTGCTCTTTACAACCCTTGTGCCCCAGGTGCCCGATTAGGTATCCTTGCCGATCAACTGGGGGATGATTTACCTGATGGTGTCGAAGGATTGCATTTTCATACCCTTTGTGAATCAGGGGCTGATGATCTTGAGAAAACACTTGCTGCCTTTGAATCCAGATTTGGCAAATACCTGAGTAAAGTAAAATGGGTGAATATGGGTGGAGGTCATTTAATGACAAGGGCTGGTTATGATACAAAACTGCTGATTAAAATATTAAGGGAGTTTCGGCAGCGATGGAATAACATTGAGGTCATTCTTGAGCCGGGGAGCGCATTTGCCTGGGAAACGGGCGTGCTTGTAACTGAAGTCGTGGATATTGTTGATAATAAAGGAATTAAAACTGCAATTCTAAATGTATCCTTCACCGCCCATATGCCCGATTGTCTGGAAATGCCTTACAAACCTAGGATTCGTGGTGCCTATCACGAACCAGTAGAGGGAAAACCAACCTACAGAATG
This sequence comes from Prolixibacteraceae bacterium, assembly GCA_963675995.2. Classification (GTDB taxonomy): domain Bacteria; phylum Bacteroidota; class Bacteroidia; order Bacteroidales; family Prolixibacteraceae; genus JAAFHB01. The sequence goes on from CAXXIY010000002.1 coordinate 1,268,809, forward strand.
GGGGGTAATTCGTGCCTGGCCGGCGACTTTATGGGATTTTGGTCATTCGATACTGAACTGAAGGCGGGAGATCAAATTATTTTTGAAGATATGATCCACTATACCATGGTAAAAAGCTCAATGTTTAATGGAGTTCCTCATCCCTCAATCGGGATATGGAGTGAAAAGGGGGAATTTACGTTACTCAGGTCATTTGACTACCTTGATTATAAACATCGTATGGCATAAATAAAACAATTGAAAAGATACTTGTAATTCATTGAAATATAGGTTTATAATCGTTTGCTTTCGTTTATAAACGGAAATAAACGGTTATATTCCGGCTCCCGTTTCCGATTGTTCTAAATTTGTATTTGAAATCTCCTGTTTATATGGAATAGATTGGGTAGCCATTCTATTCGAGGATTTATGTAACCAGATTTTTGATTGCTTTAAAAAATTATGGAAACAGATTCAAATCCTTCGAAAACGGCCAACGTTGACTCATGGCTAATTTTTAATGCCCGTTTGGGCGTTGAAGATGCGTTTACCCAAATTCTGAGTCGATATAAAAAAGCCATTTATTTGATGATCTCAAAGATTGTCAATAATAAGGTAGTTGCTGAGGATCTTACCATAGAGGCATTTGAGAAAGCATTTACCAAGATTCATCTGTATGAGAATCAATTTTCATTTAGCAGCTGGTTGTTCACCATCGCTACAAATAATACAATCGATTATTTGCGAAGGAAAAGATATACAGATGAGCCCCTTGATTCAGTGAAATTAAGTGTGATCGAGATTGGTCCTCAGAACAGCATAAATTTGATGGCCCGCGAACTGAATCCTGAAGAGGCTTTTATAAAACAGCAAAATGCAGGTATTTTACACCAGGCAATGTCCGCCTTACAACCCAAGTACCGGATTGTTCTGGAGATGCGTTATTTCAGAGAGTATACGTATTCAGAAATTTGCAAAGAATTGAATCTCCCTTTAGGGACAGTAAAAGCCCGGCTATTCCGGTCACGCGAAAAGCTTTTTGAATTACTCAAGGATAGTGGAATTGATAATCGAATTCAGAATCAGATTGTTAATTAATACATTGTTCCTATTAAAAATCCTCCTTATCTGCTTCATCCTTCCGATGAACTACAACTAAATGAGGTGAACTTTTGTTTAGAAAAGGACAAGGGAGGATACTGCAAAAATTTGAGTAATTTTCTCCCGCGGCAGATGATTTTCGCACCATAGGTCTTTGGGGAAAATTTGTAAATCATTGAATTATCCATTTGTTATGAATTATTTGTCACATATCTACCTTTCAGGAGAATCGGAAGAGATTAAACTGGGAAATTTTATTGGCGATTTTGTAAAGGGACAGCAGTTTCTGAAGTATCCTCCGGAGGTGGCTAAAGGGATTTTATTACACCGGCAGATTGATTCCTTTACCGATTCACATCCAGTTATTAATCAGTGTATTTTGAAATTAAGGCCAGGATTTGGAAAGCATTCCGGCATTGTGATTGATATTTTCCTGGATCATTTTCTGGCAGTGAACTGGCATCTTTACTCATTTGAAAAGCTAGCCTCATTTTCCAAGAGGTTTCATGCAGTACTTTTGTCCAATTTTTTCCAGCTTCCATCCCGGGTGAAGATGTTTATCCCTTTTCTGATTCAAAACAAGCGGTTGCAGTCGTATGCCTCGTTTGAAGGGGTTGAAAAAACGCTCCGGATTATGGTTCAACACACCTCATTACCATCTGAGACCGAATTTGCTTTAAAAATTCTTGAGGATGAATATCAGTTTTTCGACCAATCATTCCACCAGTTTTTCCCGGAGATTATCAGGTATATCGAGATCAAGGGTGGCTTTATAATTGAACGCCCGCTATTGGAAGTGAAGTTATCTTAGATTTTCTGTCCGGCTGGCATCAAGACGAAGGAAGATGAAAAGCAGGATGGTAAATGCCCAGAGTGATGAACCTCCGTAACTGAAGAAGGGGAGAGGTATTCCAATTACCGGGGCCAGACCGATGGTCATAGAGATATTAATAGCGATGTGAAAAAAGAGGATGCAAGCCACACCATAACCATAAACCCTGCTGAACTGCGAACGCTGTCGCTCTGCAAGGGTGATAAGTCGGATTAACATCAACAGAAACAGACCCAGAACAACTGTCGAACCAACAAATCCCCACTCTTCACCCACGGTACAAAAAATAAAGTCGGTACTCTGTTCGGGTACGAAATTGTATTTGGTTTGTGTCCCTTTTAAAAATCCTTTTCCAAGAAAGCCACCCGATCCAATTGCAATTTTAGATTGATTGACATTATAACCTTTACCTAATTTATCAATTTTGATTCCCAAAACCTGATCAATCCTGTCACGCTGATGGGGCGCCATAACGTTTTTATAAAAATAGTTGACAGACATAGAGATACCAATGGCAAATACAAAAAACAGTAGAATTCGCCATACCTGCGGGATACGGCGTATAATTCCGTATATGATGACGAGTATGGCTGCGATAGAGCTGGTGATTATCAATATTTGCAATGGTGAACCACCCATATCAACAACATCATCAATACCCCATAGCAAGCCGAATAGCCCGGCAATGGCAACAAATCCGATCAATGCCTCCTTGACACTTTCGCGCAGTACACCATAGGCCGCGACAGAGATGGTAAGTAGAAATAATAGTAGTTTGAACTGATCGAGCAGCAGGGAAAGAATAAAAAGTGCAGCAGCTGCAAACCCCCAGAATAATACCATTCCATTTAAACCTTCCCTGAAAAACACAAGTACAAAAACTGCAAATACCAGTGCTGATCCGGTATCGTTTTGCATGATGATAAGTATGGCCGGGATTGCAATTAATGTAGTGAGAATCAGATAAGATCGGAACTTCTGTATCTTAAAATCAAATTGACTGATACATTTCGCAATAGCAAGATTAGTCGCAAATTTACCCAGCTCAGCTGGCTGAAGTGCCACATTTCCAAATTCAAACCATGCCCTGGCGCCATTTACCTCCTTGCCGAAAATGAGCACCGCAACCAATAATAAAACTGTGGAAATGTAAATGTGATTGGCAAATGCAGCGTAGAATTTACTGTCAATGGTAAGGACCATTATGGCAAGTATAATTCCTGCAATGATCCAGATGAGCTGTTTTCCATACCTCTGCCCCATATCCATAATGCTCTGATGATCATCGCTATATACTGCAGCGTAAATGTTTACCCATCCCATCAAAACGAGTATCAGATAGAGCAAAACGGTTGCCCAGTCGAGATTAAGCCATATGTTATTTCTTGTTTTCAATCTCCGGTTTCATTTTTCATGGTGGATATTAGATCAGAATTAATCATGGCATCCTCGAAATGTTGTCTTGATGGAGCGATCTTTCCTTTCAGATATTTTTCGATGATCAGACTGGCGATTGGTGCCCCGTAACGTGCCCCCCACACTCCATTCTCGATATAAACCGCAATGGCAATTTTGGGGTTGATCTTTGGTGCAAAAGCAACAAAAGCAGAGTGAGCTTCACCATGTGGATTCTGAATTGTTCCCGTTTTACCACAAATGATCACACTGTCGATTTTGGCTGTTGTTCTGGCGGTTCCCGATTCAACAACCTGTTCCATCCCCTGGACGATCATTTCATAATTATCGCGACCGACAAGGATGGTATGTTTATCAAATTCCAGTACATTTTGACTCCCGTCATAACCCTGAATGCTTCTGACAAGGTGGGGCGCAATATAATACCCGCGGTTGGCAATCAGAGATACTAAATTTGATAACTGAAGCGGTGTCAGGAGTAATTCTCCTTGTCCAATAGATAATGATCTTATAGTTAATGAATTCCACCTTCCGGAACCAAAAAATTTATCATAATAGGAAACTGATGGAATATTTCCGGAAGTTTCAGCATAAAGATCTCCACCAATTTTTTTGCCAATTCCCATCTCCAGAAGTGCATTCCGGAATGCCTCAAGCCCTTCAGCCGGGGTTGGGAAATGGTTAATTTCGGCCCGGAATGCCTGCCAGAAAAAGGAGTTACACGATTCCCGGATCGCCGATATTAAACCGAGAGGTGTTTCGTGGTTATGCGTACATTTTATTGGGGAGGATGCGGGCCCGGAGCAGGAAAAACGGGCTGTTTGCAAGATTCCGTCTTCAAGTCCGATGAGTGCATTGGCGATTTTAAAAGTTGATCCGGGAGGATAGGAGGAGGTGATTGCCCTGTTTAACATGGGTTTATTGGGATCAAAAAGTAGCTTGGCAAAATTCTTGGAACGTTCACGACCAACAAATAGTCCGGGATCGAAGGTAGGTGCGCTGGCCAAAACAAGGATCTCTCCGGTTTCAGGTTCTATGGCTACAACGCTGCCCACTTTACCGTTGAGTAAGCGTTCGGCGTAACTTTGAAGATCGGCATTGAGTGTCGAAACCAGGTTCTTACCAATTACAGCGGCGGTATCAAGACGACCCTGCTCAAATGAACCCTTAACCATATTATGAACATCGACCATTTTATAGGAGATTCCCTTTACTCCCCGAAGTTCATCTTCATAGGCCCTCTCTATCCCGCTTCTTCCGATGTAATCCCCATTTTCGTAGTAGTGATTTGCTTCAATACCCTTTTGATCAATTTCTCCCACATAACCAAGAACGTGAGCCGCAATTTTGGCAGGATACTGTCTCAATGTGCGGGCCTGAATATAAAATCCGGGATATTTGAACAATTGCTCCTGTAATACGGCATATGTTTGAGAAGATAATTGCTTTATTACCGGCGAGGGTTTATACATCGAATAACTTCTCGCCTTTCTTATTTCACTCACAATTTCCTCTTTTTCAACACCTACAATCCGGCAAAAGGCAAGTGTGTCGAAAGCTTTCATCTCTCTGGGGGTGATCAGAACATCATATGCTGCCTGATTAAATACAAGTAATTTTCCGTTTCTGTCGAAAATAACTCCCCGGGCGGGGTAATTTACTTCACGACGTAATACATTACTTGCAGCCGAAATTTTATATGAAGAGTCCAGCACTTGTATGGTAAACAAGCGAATCATAATAATGGCGGAGGCCAACGAAAATAAGCCTATAACCAAATATTTGCGTTTACTGTACACGTCCACATTCTTCGATATTATCCGGTTATTTCCTGAAAATTAAATACTGGCTCAATACAATCAAAATAACAGATAATACTGAACTAAGAATAACTCTTAATAGTGTGATCAGAAACCCTTGGAATGTAAAGGCTTCTATAAAGAAGAGAAAGAGGTGATGGATGATTACCAGAAATGTTGTATAACCGGTAAACCATTGCAGACCCATATTTTGGACCCTGGGGGCCGCTACTGATTCCAGGGTTTCGCGCGACGATATCAAACCAAGAATTCCTGGTCTTAAGAAGCCGATTAACAAAGAGGCTGAAGCATGAACTCCAGGGGTATTTGTAAAAATATCGATGGTTAAGCCTAATGTAAAAGAGAGAAACAGCAATAATGAACGTGGTGTATCGATGGGGAGAAGGAGAATAAACAGAATATAGAAAAAAGGCGATATTACCCTTGCGATCAGTAGATTGTTAAATATGAGTACCTGTAATAAAACAGATACAATAAAGATTAACAAATATTTGACAAGATTAATTATCATACTTATTTAACGATTCCAATTGTTTGATTTCATAAAGCTGTTTATTCTCTACCAAACCGACGAGGACCAGATTTTTAAAATCGACAGCAAGCATTACTTCAATTTTATAGAAGTTGCTACCCGTACCAATAGAAAAATCTGATATCGTTCCTATGACAAGACCTTCAGGAAAACTCGATGAATATCCAGTTGTAACCACTGTATCTCCGTTCTGTACGGGTACATGATATGGCATTTCATTCAGTTGCACCCTTCTGTAATCTTTCCCATCCCACGAAAGTGAACCAAAATAGTCGTTTCTCTTTATTTTCGCACTTATTTTCCATCTGCTGTTCAGAATCGAGATTACAGTACTGAAATTTTCTGAAACGTTATACACTAAACCCACAACCTGTCCATTGGCAATTACCCCCATATCGGGTTTAATTCCATCATGACGACCCTTGTTAATGGTAATGAAATTGTGTTGCTGATTGATGGAATTATTAATGACCCGGGCTGTGGTAAACCGGTACACTGCTTTTAATGAAGAATCTTTGGCTATTCTGGGAAGATAAATGGAATCAGAGGAGTGGTAGGACCCCCGATTCGACTTCAACAGTAACTGCTGCAGCGCAGTTCTCAGGATCATGTTCTCTTCAGCCAGTTTTGTATTTACCTGTTTAAACTCGAAAATCTGTGCAAACGATGAAAATTTTTCAAACAAAGTGCCGCTTAAGAAATTACCCGAATCAAAAAAAACGGCTCGCTGATAGTTGTTGTAGGTAACGACCATCGATAACGACAGACTTTCCAACAGAACAAACAGAAATACCACATGATAACGGTATATAAGCCTGAATAAGTTCTTCATAGGCGAATTGGAAGGTATTTTTGCCCCTCCTCTTTTGCTTTTTTACCGAAGTAAAAAAGCAAATTTATCAACGTTTTTAAGAGCAACCCCCGTGCCACGTGCAACAGCGCGTAATGGATCTTCAGCAATATGGAACGGAATATTGATCTTATCATACAATCGCTTGTCTAAACCACGAAGCAAAGCCCCCCCTCCGGCCAGCCAGATTCCCCGAGTGACAATATCAGCATAAAGCTCCGGAGGTGTTTGTTCGAGTGCACTAATGATGGCTGTCTCAATTTTCGAAATTGATTTGTCCAGACAATGGGCAATCTCCTGATACGATACCGGTACCTCGATTGGTAAAGCAGTCATTTGATTTGGTCCGCGAACAATATAATCAGCCGGTGCATCTTCAAGTTCGGAAAGAGCAGCCCCTACATTAATCTTAATGTCTTCAGCTGTTCGTTCTCCTATTTTTATATTATGCTGATGACGCATATACTCCAAAATATCTGCCGTCAAATCATCGCCCGCAATCCTGATTGATTTGTTGGTGACAATTCCACCCAGCGAAATAACTGCAATTTCGGTTGTTCCTCCACCGATGTCGACAACCATATTCCCTTCGGGCGCCTCAACATCAAGTCCGATACCTATAGCTGCAGCCATTGGTTCGTAAATCATATACACATCCCGGCCTCCGGCATGTTCTGAAGAGTCGCGTACTGCCCTTATCTCGACTTCCGTTGAACCTGACGGAATGCAAATCACCATTTTTAATGCAGGAGAGAAAAATCTCTTCTTGGGATTAATCATTTTGATCATCCCGCGAATCATCTGCTCTGCTGCATTGAAGTCGGCAATCACTCCATCCTGCAATGGACGGATGGTCTTTAAATTGGCATGTGTTTTGCCCTGCATCTGCCTTGCTTTCTCACCAATAGCAACCAGTTTATCTGTTTTCATATCGATGGTCACTACTGATGGCTCATCAACAACAACTTTTCCATTGTGTATGATAATTGTATTGGCAGTACCAAGATCAATGGCTATTTCCTGAGTCAGAAATGTAAATAAACCCATATCAATTTCTTTATATCTAGATTATAATTCTGATTAATGTTTAAAATGTCTGAAACCGGTAACAACCATTGACATTTGGTGGTCATCACAGAATTCGATCGAAAGCTTATCCCTGATTGACCCGCCAGGTTGTATTACAGACTTAATTCCTTCGTTATAAGCAATTTCAACACAATCAGGAAAAGGGAAGAACGCATCTGAAGCCATTACTGCACCGTTTAAATCGAACCCGAAAGATTTCGCTTTATCAATAGCCTGTCTTAAAGCATCGACTCGTGAAGTTTGTCCAACTCCGCTGGCCAACAACTGTCCCCCTTTTGCGAGTACAATAGTATTTGATTTTGACTGTTTAACCAAACGATTGGCAAACAATAAATCATTAATTATTCCTGAGTCCGGACTAACCTTCGTGACAGGCTTAAGATCTTCTGCAGTTTCCCGTTTCAAATCGCGATTCTGCATAATCACTCCATTCAGAACACTCCGGTATTGGGCTGTTGAAAGATCGCTATTTTTTCTGACCAGAATAATCAGATTTTTCTTCAACTTTAGAATCTCCAGTGCGTCGTTATCATATTTTGGGGCGATAATCACCTCGAAAAAAATTTTTCCAACCTCTTCGGCTGTCACTTTATCTATTGTTCCGTTGGTGACAAAGATCCCTCCGTAGGCCGAAACGGGATCTCCGGCTAAAGCGGCCAGGTAGGAGTCATAAACTGTACCACGTGAAGCACAACCGCACGCATTGTTGTGCTTGAGTATGGCAAAGGTAGTATTTGTAAATTCATCAATCAGGTTGACAGCAGCATCAATATCGAGCAGATTGTTATATGAAATCTCCTTACCGGCCATTTGATCGAACATGGCATCAAAATTACCAAAGAAAACACCTTTCTGATGTGGGTTTTCTCCATAACGCAAATGCTTTGCAGTGTTAAAACTCTGTCTGAACTGGTTGGGCCATTCACCGGCAAAATAATTGTAGATGGCAGAATCGTAGTGCGATGAAGTCGCAAAAGCTTCAACTGCATACCTTTTGCGATCTTCCTGAGCAGTAAATCCGTTTCCCGATTCAAGCAATTCAAGGAATGATCCGTACTGACCCTGATTGGAGATAATTACGACATCATTAAAATTCTTTGCAGCACCTCTGATTAACGAAATACCGCCGATATCAATTTTTTCAACGATATCCGCCTCTGAAGCTCCAGAAGCAACTGTTGCTTCAAAAGGGTATAAATCTACAATAACAAGGTCGATTTCTGGAATTTCATACTGAGCAAGCTGAGAAATATCCCCTCCATTTTCACGTCGGGCAAGTATCCCGCCGAAAACTTTTGGATGCAAAGTTTTGACTCTGCCACCAAGAATTGATGGGTAGGTTGTCAACTCTTCGACTGCCGTTACAGCGACGTTCAAACCTTCAATAAAATCTTTTGTTCCCCCCGTAGAATATAATTTTACACCAATATTATCAAGTTTTGTAATGATTTCGTCAAGTCCATCTTTATGGTATACAGATATTAAGGCCGATTTTATTTTTTTCAAATCACTCATTATAATTTTCTTAATAATTTTGTGCAAATCTAATAAAAAAACCTGCAAGTTTTTGTCCCTTTTTACTGATGGTTTTTTTCCTTTTTTATTAAATCAATTTTATCCCCTTAAAAAGAGTATCCTATTTTTTTTCATTGTAAGAATCGGAACCAAATAAATCCTAATTTTAAAATGTAATAAATTCATTGCTATGTTAATTCTTCGTCTTATTGCCGAGAGTTTTATTTTTGCATACACCTCACTGGTAGTTAACAGGTTGCGAACATTCCTCTCGTTGCTGGGTATTACCATTGGAATATTCTGTATCATTTCTGTTTTCACAATCATTGACTCACTCGAAAGGACGATCCGCGATAGCATGTCGAAACTGGGAAGCAATGTCATATATGTTCAGAAATGGCCATGGGCCCCACCCCCAGGCGAAACTGAATATCCCTGGTGGAAATACCTGAACAGACCTGTTCCCAGGCTTTCAGAAACACAGGAGATTTTACGCCGTTCAGGATTATCACAATATGCTGTTTTCAATTACGGGTTTAACCGTACCGTTAAGAACGGGAGTAACAAAGCCGAAAATGTGGAAATTTTAGGCGCCTCCAACGGTTTGATCGAAACCTGGAGCCTGAAGATTCCCAATGGAAGACCTTTGACTGAAGAGGAATTTAATTCAGGTGCAAATTTTGCAATGCTGGGTTCCGAAATTTCAGAGCAGCTGTTTCCTGGGGTATCTCCTATAGGGAAATTTATAAAGATACAGGGATTTACCCTTTTTATAGTTGGCGTTTTTGAAAAAATGGGGGAAGATGTCTTTGGTACGAGTATGGATAAGCGGGTATTAATCCCGGCGAAATTTGCTGCCAGAATTGTGGATCCCCGATTGGAAATGGGCCAAAGTATCATTGTTAAGGGGAAGGGAGATGTTCCCGCTGCAAGGCTTTCGGAAGAGCTGGAAGGAATCATGCGTTCGATCAGACGAATAAAACCTTCAGCCGAAAATGATTTTGCTTTGAATGAAGTTAGTCTGATCTCTGGTCAACTTGACAGCATCTTCAAAGTGTTCAATATTGCCGGATGGATTATTGGCGGATTTGCAATTCTTGTGGGTGGTTTTGGAATAGCAAACATTATGTTTGTATCGGTAAAAGAACGAACAAAAATCATCGGATTGCAAAAAGCTTTGGGGGCAAAAAGCAAATTTATTATGCTCGAGTTTCTTTTTGAAGCAAGTGTGTTGTCGTTAATAGGTGGTGCAATTGGTCTTTTGATTATCTACGGATTAACTTTTATCGTCAGCAAAACCTATGATTTTAATCTTGTACTGACAGTTGGAAATATATTTACCGGGCTTATAATCAGTATAGTTATTGGCTTAATCGCTGGTGTAGTGCCTGCGCGTACCGCCGCGCATCTCGATCCGGTAACAGCAATGAATGCGGTTTAGCCGCTAAATAAATATTCTGAATTATTTAATCACCCGGCAATTAATTTCTCGATATCATTGGTCAAATCGATGAATTCTGCAACTGAGAGTTGTTCGGGACGTCGTGTCAATAATACAGCATCCAATTCTTCGATACGTGTCGAAAAGCATTTTATGCTGTTCCTAAGCATTTTACGTCGTTGATTAAATGCTTGCTTTACAATTTTAAAGAAAAGCGCCTCATTGCAGCCCAAATCTGTTCTCCCATTGGCGGTAAGTCGGATAACTGCTGACTGTACATTCGGGGGCGGATCAAAAACATATGGAGGAACGTCGATCAGGTATTCAACATTGTACCACGTCTGAAGAAAAACACTCAAAATCCCGTAAACCCGTGAACCCGGACCTGAAGTTATCCGCTTTGCGACCTCTTTTTGGAGCATACATACAATTTCGGGGATCAGATTTCTGTTTTCCAGAATTTTAAAGAAAATCTGGGAAGAAATATTATAAGGTAAGTTTCCGATCAGTGCAAATGGTTGATCGGAAACTTCAGATAAAAGATTGAGCTTTAAAAAATCACCTTCAATGATATGGTCGCTGAGTTGAGGAAAATGATGATGAAGGTATTCAACCGACTCGTGATCTATTTCAATTACGTAAGTCTCATAACTTTTATTCTCAAGCAAAAACCTGGTCAATATCCCCATCCCCGGACCAATCTCAAGAATCCTGTCAACGTTGGTCGCTTGTAAATGTTCCACAATTTCCCTGGCAATGTTTTTATCAGTCAGAAAATGCTGTCCCAAATTTTTCTTTGCTCTTACCTCCATCCGGAATTTTTAGTTAAAATTTTTATATTCCATCCTCTATTCGAGTGAAAATAGTTTCCGGAATAATTTTGTAAAAGTACTATTTTGATCGGGAAATGAGTGGGGCAGATGGTTAAAGATGTTTTGTGATGGAATTCATTTCACAGTTTTTATCTTTCAGGTTTATTACATTACAAAGATAAATTTTACTTTTACGCAAAAGAAAACGAAGTGTCGCTATTTAATACTGAATTATTTATTGCCCGCCGTATATTTTTTACCAGAGGAAGTTCCCGGAAATTCTCTGAATCAATTGTTTCGTTTGCAGTATTCGGCATTGCTTTCGGTTTGTTTGTCATGATTCTATCGGTTGCGATTGTGACAGGTTTTAAAAAGGAAATCCGGAATAAAGTAATAGGATTTGGCTCTCATATTCAGCTGGTTAATTTTGACTCAAATTCATCCTACGAAACAGTACCCGTTTCCAAAAATCAACCCTGGTTAAACGATATCAGGAAGATGAATGGTATCAGGAGTATTCAAAGTTTTGCCACAAAACCCGGGATTATTAAGACGGACAATGAAATACATGGCATTGTTTTAAAGGGTGTTGGACCCGATTTTGATTGGTCATTTTTTAAGGACAATCTTGTTTCCGGATCGGTTTTTTCAGTTTCTGATAGTGTTAAGAGTGATAATGTTTTGATTTCGGGGCAGGTCGCATCATTACTCAAACTTAAGGTGGGCGACCCGCTTTACACCTACTTTTTGAATGAAGAGACCATGTCGCAAAAAATGCGCAGGTTTAAGATATGTGGAATATTCAATACCAGTTTGGAAGAGTTCGACCGGTTATTTGTGCTTTCAGATATTTCACAGGTTCGAAAGTTAAATGATTGGTCTTCAGATCAGATTAGCGGATTCGAGATTTCAATTAACGATTTTAACGAGTTGGGACCGATCACCCAAAGTATCAGACGGCTCACATTAAAATATTCCAAAGAGGATGAAGCTATCCTTCGGCCGGTAGCCATTACTACAAAATACCCGCAGATCTTCGACTGGCTGAATCTGCTCGATATGAATGTGTGGATCATCCTGGGTCTAATTATCCTCGTAGCCGGATTCAATATGGTCTCCGGATTGTTGATTCTGATGCTTGAACGTACCACTATGATCGGTGTTTTAAAGGCAATCGGGACAGGGAATTGGAGTATCCGCAAAATATTTATTTATATTTCTTCCTTCCTCATTCTTCGTGGAATGTTTTGGGGCAATATTGCCGGAATTGCATTTTGCATCATTCAATCACGATTTGGTATTTTTAAACTCGATCCCGGATCCTATTATCTTGATACCGTGCCTGTTAATTTAATGGTGTCGCATTTGTTGATGCTCAATGCAGGGACCATCACAATTACAATTTTAATGGTACTGGTCCCCTCGTGGTATGTTTCGAAAATTGAACCGGATAAGGCAATTCGTTTCGATTAATCGTTTTTTTAGCGAATAATTTGCAAATTCGTCAGAAATATTTCAATAATTAGTATCATTGTAGCGAAAAACTGTTAAAACTATTATAAATGAAACTTTATTTACCGGAGAATTATAAATCGAAACTTGATCTTAAACAGACTGAAAAGGCCATCAAATTTGTAAAGGATTTTTTTCAGGAAAACCTTTCTGCAGAATTGCGTTTACGTCGTGTTACAGCACCTCTGTTTGTTCTGAAAGGGACAGGAATCAACGATGATCTGAATGGGGTTGAACGGGCAGTGACTTTTGCAGTCAAAGAGATGAATGATTCCAAGGCAGAAGTTGTTCATTCGCTTGCAAAATGGAAACGGTTGATGCTTGCGCAATACGGAATTCCTGCCGGATATGGGATCTATACTGACATGAATGCAATCCGGGCAGATGAAGAACTGACTAATATTCACTCATTATATGTTGACCAGTGGGACTGGGAAAAGGTGCTTACTGTCAAACAACGTAATCTTGATTACCTGAAGAAAGTTGTCAACCAGATATACGCAGTAATGCTTAGAACCGAATTTATGGTTTACGAGAATTATCCTGCCATTAAACCATTGCTTCCCGAAGAGATCACATTTGTCCATTCTGAGGAATTGGTACAACGTTATCCAAAGCTGACTCCAAAGGAACGTGAATATGAAATAGCCAAAGAGCATGGTGCTGTATTCATTATTGGTATCGGAGGTGCCCTTTCTGATGGGGAAAAACACGATGGTCGTGCTCCCGACTACGACGACTGGACAAGTGAAAACTCGGCTGGATTTAAAGGTTTAAATGGCGATATCCTGATCTGGAATCCGATTTTGCAACAATCACTCGAGCTCTCCTCGATGGGAATCCGTGTTGACAAGGAGACTCTTTTGCGTCAGCTTGCGATCACCGGATTGTCATCACGGAAGGATCTGTTGTTTCATAAAAAGCTTCTGAATGATGAATTACCGCTATCTATTGGCGGAGGAATAGGACAATCACGCCTTTGCATGTATTTGTTGCGGAAAGCTCATATTGGTGAGGTTCAGGCAAGTTTGTGGCCGGAGGAGATGATTCAGCAGTGCGCTGAGCGTAATATTTTCATGGTATAATAATCATTTCAACTAAAAATCCCCATAATGCCACAGCATATGGGGATTTTTTTTACTTTTGCACCACTATTTTGCTGGCCCAATAGCTCAATTGGATAGAGCAACAGCCTTCTAAGCTGTAGGTTTCTGGTTCGATCCCAGATTGGGTCACCTTTAGAATTTATTAAATCAGTGGATTGCATTGAAAATGTAATCCACTGATTTTTTTTTAGGATTATTAAAGAATTAAAACCAGTAACTCATTAGCCTTGTCAATTATTTGATAGATTTGGCATATGGATCAATCCAAATACCTTTCCTATAAGTGATTTACTCAAACAAGACCAAGAAATAACTGTTTGAAATGACACGTGATTTACTCCGGGAGAATGATGCTAAAGTTAAGACTCAATGCCGAAATAACCCGTTTCAACTTAGCCGAGAATTAAATTAAATTAGAGATTATCAGGTCCGCGAAATTTTTGAAAACTCATTGGATGCAGAGTATAAACGAAATCTGATTAAATAAAAGTATGAATATTTTGGTCCAGCCTTCATCACCATTTCCGGATATACCACTGGGAATCTCTTTAGTGAATTCAATTACAGGTGAAATTAGTGAAATGAATCCTATGTTTGCAAAAAATGCCGGAAGGACCATTGTAGAGATCGCTACAATTGATTGGACACGAATTACCCATCCTGAAGATGTTTAGTTAGAATTTGATCTTTTAGAACGTTTATTAATGGTGATATAATGAATTTCAGACATCACGCATCTTGAATCTTCTCCTTATAAATAAACACTGATATTACTTATTCTCCTCCCATATTGGCTGCTGAGCGCAGCCAGAGTGGAAGAATTAAAACTATAACAACATATTATTCCTTCAACATAATACTGTTATGAGATTTTATCAATAAGTTTGTTCAAAAGAGTTATCCTTTGAAAATGGCATTATTCCTGGAATTATAAGTATAAAAACTTACCTGAATGAAAAAAAAGGCAGCGAATATTTCAGAACCGACTAATCTACGTCATAGAACTGAATTGTTTCTGAGCAAAAACTTGTCAAAAATAGATTCATTTCCTACCGAGGCTGATGCATTAAAACTTATTCATGAACTTCAGGTGCATCAGATCGAACTTGAAATGCAGAACGAAGAGCTCATGCTGGCAATCGAACGGGCCAAAGCGGCTACTAAAAAAGCTACCGAACTTTTTGATTTTGCTCCATCAGGTTATTTTACCGTCGCCCAAAATGGTGAAATTATTGAGATTAATCTCACAGGTGCTAAAATGTTGGGAAAAGATCGGTCACATCTTAAAAACAGATTATTAACCCATTTCATTGCTTCCTCCTTCAAGCCAATCTTTAACCGCTTTCTTTATACCGTATTTGAAAATAAAAACCCACAAAGTTGTGAAGTAGAATTTTCGTCCAACGGGATAACAACTTATATTAACTTTACGGGCCATGTAATCGAAAATAGCCCCAATTGCTGGCTAATCGGCAAAAATGTCACAGAACTTAGGCAAACTGAGGTTGCATTCCGGAGAAGTGAATCGCGCTTCAAAGATTTGTTTAACCGTCACAATGCAGTCATGTTACTGCTCGATCCCCGGTCAGGCATGATCATTGATGCAAACGAAGCAGCTTCTCAGTTTTACGGTTATAAAAGGTCGACATTCTTATCATTAAGCATTAATGACATTACTGTTCAATCTGAGGATATAACGAGTGAATACGAACAGGTTTTCAGGGAAGATCGGAACTATTTTGTTTTTACCCATCTACTGGCCAATGGTGAAAAACGCATTGTTGAAATTCATTCCTCACATATTGATATGATGGATCGTGTGGTCCTTTACTTAATCATACATGATATAACTGAACGCCAGCTGGCTGAAGAGAATCTTCGTACAAGTATTCAATTGACAAAGAATATCATCGAAAACACCCCCTCTTTATTCTACCTGGTCGATTTGGAAGGGAAATTTGTGCTCGTCAATCAAAAACTGGAAACCATTTTAGGAACTCCGGGTAAAAAACTGATAGGAAATACCCGCGAATCATTTTTGCCAAAAGAAATTGCTCGTCAACATAGAGTCAATGATCTGACTGTCATCGAATCTAACCAAGTTCTTACTTTTGAGGAAGAATATATTGAATCTGATGGAAAACATTTTTACCTGACTCAAAAATTTCCCTTATTCAATAGTGAAGGCCAAATATATGCTATTGGTGGAATTTCAACCGATATTACTATGAATAAGAAGATTGTTGAAAGTTTGAAAATTAGTGAAGCAAAATGGCATAAACTATTCGAGATCTTACCGGTTGGGGTTTCTATTATTGACAAAAACAAAGTGATAGATTTCAACCCGACACTAAATCAAATACTCGATATTTCGAATGAAGGTTTATTGAAATGCGACTTTACCAAAAGAATTTACTTTCGACCCGATTTATCGCAAATGCCTGCTGAAGAATCCCCTACTTTCCGTTGTATGAAAGAGAAGAGAATGATCAGGGATGTAGAGATTGGTATCCTAAAAGAGGATGGAACCCTAATCTGGACTAACGTTAGTGCAGTCCCCTTCTCTTCATTCGATTCCTGTATTACTGTAACAACCAACATCACTGAACGCAAAAAGATGCAGGATAAACTGGAGGAGACCAACAGAAGGTTAATTGATGCGCAGAAAGTGGCCAAAGTTGGAAGCTGGGAAACGAATTTATCAAATATGGAGGTGAATTGGTCGGAGGAGACATTTCGGATCTTCGGGCTAAACATGAATAGTTTCCATACAAATCATCCAAATATTTTGAATTTTATTCATCCTGACGATCGGGCGAAGTTTGACGAAGCATTTGTTAAGTCATTCAATACGCACAACACAAATAGCATCCAGCATCGGATTATAACCCCCACGGGTGAAATTAAATTTGTAGAAGAGAATTGGATAATTTATTATAACGATCAAAAGGAGGCGATTCGGGCATTAGGTACATGTTCTGATATAACTGAGCGCAAGTTAGCGGAGGAAAAACTGCGCGAAAGTGAGCAAAAATACGCTACCCTGTTTTACAAGTCTGTTGTCCCATCGATCATGGCTGAACTTCCGGCAGCCATTTGTACAGATATCAACGAAGCTTTTGAAAGAACTTTTGGATATAGCCGTGAGGAGTGCATTGGCAAAACGTTCGTCGAGGTGGGTATAATCCAAGCAAAACAGTTTAATCAAGTCTTCTCAGAGGCTCAAGAGAACGGATTAGCTTATTATTCAGATCTGCAGCTGACCACAAAATCGGCTGAGAAAAAAAAAGTTTCCCTGGCTACAAACATGGTTGAGTTAGGTGGTCACAAATATACCATTACGATGTTACTTGATCTTACTGAGCAAAAGCAAGCCGAGGAGGCATTGAAGGAGAGCGAGGAACGCTATCGGCTTGTTTTTGAAAATAGTATGGACGCCATTCTTTCAACGGCGACGGACGGATCAATTTTTTCTGCGAATCGTGCAGCCTGTGAGATGTTTCAAAGAAGTGAAGAGGAAATTTGCCGGATCGGAAGAGACGGACTTGTAGATAAGAATGACCCGCGATTATCCGCTATGGTTGAAGAACGTAAGCTCACCGGTAAAGCCTGGGGCGAAATCACAATGATTCGGAAAGATGGATCAACGTTTCCCGCGGATTTGACCACCTCTGTTTTTTTTGATCATAATAATGAACAAAGAACTAGCATGATCATTCGTGATAATGCCGAACGAAAACTGGCTGAAGAGAATTTATCTGAATCCGAAAAGCGATACACCACTCTTTTCAATTCTATCGACGAAGGTTTCTGCATTATCGAAATGATTTTCGACAAAAACGATAACCCACTTGATTATCGCTTTCTGGAATTGAATCCTTCATTTGAAAAACAAACCGGATTAGTTGACGTTAAAGGCAAAACAATGCGCCATTTAGTACCGGATACAGAAGAGAGCTGGTTCGAGCTATATGGAAAGATTGCATTAACCGGCGAACCACTGCGCTTTACAAATAGAGCAGAATATTTGAACCGTTGGTATGACGTTTATGCATTTCAATTTGGAAAGCCCGAAAACAGGCAGGTTGCCATACTCTTTAACGACATCACCCAGAGTTTTGAAGCACTAAATGAGATTAATCACACAAAAGCACAATTGGATGAACTTCATAAGCATCTCAATGAGGTCAGGGAAGAGGAGCGGACAAGTATTGCAAGGGAAATACACGATGATTTGGGCCAATCGCTGGCTGGTTTGAAAATAGACCTTTTAGAAATAAAAGAGGATGTCAATGAAGATAAAGATCCATCACACAAAATTGACAAAGCAATTTTTGTGGTGGAAACTACTATTAAAAAAATTCAGAAACTAAGCTCAGAATTGAGGCCGCAAATGCTCGATGAACTGGGGCTTGCCTCTGCCATTGAATGGCAGTCGAATGAGTTTAAAAAGCGGACCGGAATAAAAATTAAACTTTCCCTTGAGGAGATGGATGATCTTGACAAAAACATTGCGATTTCACTTTATCGGATTTTCCAGGCAGCTTTGACCAATATTATGCTTCATTCAAAAGCAACATCCATTTCAGTTAACCTGGAGTCAAAAGATCAAATGATTCAACTCATGATCATTGACAATGGCATAGGGATCACCAGTGAGCAACTTTATTCTTCCAAATCATTTGGATTAATCGGGATGCGTGAACGGGCAAATCAAATTAGTGGGAAGCTCAAAATTATAACAGATGTAAACAATGGGACAGAAATTATAGTTAATGTACCTTTAGCGCAGGAAAATGTCAGTCGCTAGCCACCAACTTCCAGTTGCCAGGTGGCAGAAGCCAATTGCAAGTAACCTTTTTAATAATGTCTATTTACTAAATTATGAAAATTCTAATAGCTGACGATCATTCAGTAGTCCGTGAAGGGTTGAAACAGATTTTAAAGAAGCTTCCCGACGTTAATCAAATTCAGGAAACAACAAATGGGATCGATGCCTTGAAGATGATCGAAAGCGGTGAATATGATTTTATAATTCTGGATATTTCGCTCCCCGGTCTGTCTGGCATTGATATTCTTAAAAGCCTAAAAGTTCAGAATATATTTACGCGAATCCTGGTTCTCTCGATGCATCCGGAGGAACAGTTTGCTGTTCGGGCCCTAAAATTAGGAGCCATGGGTTATGTAACAAAAGACAGGGCAGGGGAAGAATTGCTTACAGCCATACGAAAAATATCAGGGGGAGGAAAATATGTTTCGACTGAACTTGCCGAATATATGGCATTTAACACCGATTATAAAAGTGAAATAGCATTACACGAAAAGCTTTCGGAACGTGAGCACCAAATTATGCTGCTTCTAGCCAGGGGAAAGTCCTCCCGGGAAATTGCAGGTGAACTGTTCATCAGCGAAAAAACTGTTGGGACTCACCGCCTCAGGATTATGCGTAAAATGGGAATGAAAAAAAACAGCGATCTTACATTTTATGCCATAAATAATAAGCTCATCAAATAAACGATGAGAAAGGAGTAGAAGTTTTGTGGAAACTTTTATCTCTCATAGACGAAAATGTAATTTTGTGTTGTAAGGTTTATGCTTACAAATATGTAGGTATTATCCTTACAATAAAATCAGTATTATGCTGATATTTTATTTGATCTCTTCTTTCTACTTTAGCTCGGAAGCTATTCTAAGACTAATTGATATAAAATCGACCTCGAATAAGCTTGTATTAAAAACGATCTTTAGTGATTTTAAGTCAGGAGAATAATTATGCAATCAAATAATTCAGAATCGAATTCGTTAACAGGATGGCCTGAAGATGGGGGTTGGATATTACGTTTATATGTGACCATGCAATCTGTAAAATCAATAAAGGCATGTATTAATATTGAAGAGCTTTGCAAAGCTGAGATCAATGGAAATTTTCAAATAGAGTTAATCAATCTTTTAAAAAATCCAAAACTAAGTTCTACTCATCAGATCTGTCCCACAGATCGATTCATTAATAAACTACCCGCATCGATAAGAGAAATCATCGAAGATCTGTCGAATAATGACCGCGTGTTGGTAGGAATAGATTTGGTAAATAATTAATTGATCCTTTAAAGCATAACCCATTTTCTGGCGGCTTCAAATGTCGAAAAAACATTTAATATATATTTATCATTTTTTATCTGGCGATCAATTATAATGGCAAATGCCGTATTCGTTGGATCGTTATGAATAACAGCATGGCGAATTGATGTATATTCGACTAATATCTTTTCCAAAGCAGAAACTAAAACAGGAATATCTGTTACCGGAAAATTTACATGGGCTCCTCTTCCATCTTCCAGGATTCTCAAATTCCGTGGCAAAAGTTTGTTTGAAGCAATGGAATTTAATCCTTTCAACATCATCTCAAG
The DNA here is from genome assembly GCA_963675995.2 of Prolixibacteraceae bacterium. GTDB lineage: Bacteria > Bacteroidota > Bacteroidia > Bacteroidales > Prolixibacteraceae > JAAFHB01. The sequence goes on from CAXXIY010000002.1 coordinate 1,289,221, forward strand.
ATCGGCTACATCAGTAGAGCGGGTGTATAAGATTCCATCGGCAGGATTAAAACCAATAGGATTTGGATTCATTTCCAGAAATTTAAGCAGTAATTATAGAATACAATTTATTTCTAAAGATAATAATTTTTCAGGAATATTTTTCCTGGGATATTAGAATAATTTATTGACGTAAAGCTTGATTTTTTTGTCGATACGTAATTTTCATTTTGTTTTCTTTAAGGTCTGTCAACACCGCCATTTCCCCAAAAATTGTTTATAAAGAATTGCTGCAGCAACCGAGGATTCAGGTTTATTTTGTAGTTTTAACCCCATGAAACCAATTAAACCTAAAAATCAACAAAGATAATCCTTAACATAACAATAATGAGGCATCTACTTTTTATTGGCGTTGTAATTCAGGCCATTTTCTTTACTAATCCGGAGGTATCAGCCCAACTGGCGATTATTCCGAAACCATCAAAAATGGTTGAGTTGCAGGGTAAGTTCGTACTCAGTAAAGATACAAGGATATACCTTGGACTCTCAAATCCGGATGTGAAGCGGATAGTGGAAGATTTCAAATCATTTGTAAAAAAGCCTTTAGGTTTTGAAATTAAGTATGCTGGTAAATCACCTAAATGTAGATGCATCGCTATAACGCTCGATAGTCAGATTTTAAATAAGGAGGGGTATCTGTTAAAGGTAACTCCCGATAAAGTAATGGTAAAAGCGAAATCGCCATCGGGGATCTTCTATGCTTTGCAAACGTTAAGGCAATTACTGCCACCAGATATTGAAAATCAACTTTCAGAGACGAAAATAGTTGAAATTCCTGCCGTGGAAATTGAGGATGCTCCAAGGTTCGAATACAGGGGTTTTATGCTTGATGTGGCCCGTCATTTTCAATCTGTTGAGGTGTTGATGCGTTATATTGATCTCCTCTCATTCTACAAGATCAATCATTTTCATCTTCATCTGACTGATGATCAGGGTTGGAGGATTGAGATTAAGAGATATCCGAAGTTACAGGAGATCAGCGCATGGAGGAAAGAGTCAATAGTTGGGCATGCAGGTGATAAACCCCGCAAATATGATGGTATCCGACATGGCGGATATTATACGCAAGAGCAATTAAAAGAGGTCGTGAAATATGCGCAAGCCCATTTTATAACCATCATACCCGAAATAGAATTGCCCGGACATTCAACTGCGGCACTCGCTGCTTATCCCGAGCTAACCTGTTTTCCTAAAAAGTTTGATGTAACCCCCGAATATGGCGTTTTTGAGGATGTTTATTGCACCAAAGAGTCAACCTTTAAATTTCTGGAAGATGTACTATCCGAAGTGGTGGCGATCTTCCCGGGTCAGATGATCCATATTGGCGGTGATGAGTGTCCGAAAATTCGCTGGAAATCATGCCCTTCGTGCCAGCAACTGATTCAGCAGGAGAAACTGAAGGATGAAAATGAGTTGCAGAGCTATTTTATTAAGAGGATTCAGAAATTCCTGAATGGTAAAGGGCGTAATATTATCGGTTGGGACGAGATTATGGAAGGGGGATTGGCCCCGGGCGCTACATTAATGTATTGGCGCACCTGGCTTGGAGATAAACATATTGCAGAAGCGGCGCAGGCTGGTTTCAAAATCATCATGTCACCGCTTGATCCCCTTTATTTTAATCTGTATGAAAATGAAGAACGCAAAATCACCCCCCTGGCCTATCCTGGACTTATCCCATTAGAGAAGGTATATAATTATAATCCCGTTCCATTAAAATTAACGGGAACGGATGCGCAGAATATTATTGGTGTTCAGGCCAATTTATGGAGTGAATATGTAAAAGATGGTAAAAGCGCTGAATATATGACTTTTCCTCGGGCCTGTGCATTGGCCGAAATTGGCTGGTCACCACAAGCTTCCAAAGATTACGCCGATTTTATCCGTCGCTTAAAAATAAACAGTAAACATCTTGATCTGCTGAATGTCAATTATTCAAAATATTTTCTGAATTAAAATGAAGCAAACCATCAAACTGGCGATCCTGATTATCTCAGTTTTTATAGGAACCCGAGCCTATGCCCAGGATATTTATGTAACTCCTTCCGGAAACGATTCGCAATGCGGATCAAAAGAAAAGCCGGTTGCAACGCTTGAAGCTGCTCGCGATTTAGTCCGTCAGTATAAAGCCAATCATAGTTTACCCAAAGGTGGCCTCACTGTTTGGATTGGGCAGGGACAATACGATCAGAAAATCCCGCTTGTTCTCAACGAAAATGACTCTGGTGACCCGGGCGCCCCAATAATTTGGCGGGCAGTGAAGGATGAATCGGTCACCATTACAGGTGGTAGGCGTATCCCCTCAGAAAAATTCACGACAATAACAAGCAACTCAATATCCCGAAGGCTTTCAAAGGAAGCTTCGCAAAAGGTGATGCAGGTTAATTTAAAAGATCTTGGTATTAATGATTTTGGTCAGATCAGACAATACGGTCATGCCATCGCTGTTTCGCCTGCACCACTTGAACTTTTCTTTAATAATGAGGCGGTCCCTTTAGCCCATTATCCCAATGAGGGATATATCCAAATCGGAAAAGTTCTCGATGCCGGCTCCGTACCCCGAAATCGCGATTACAGTGGTCGAGGGGGTATATTCGAATATACCGATCCAAGGCATTCTGTTTGGGCAGGACAAAAAGATGTTTGGTTCCAGGGATCTTTTAACTACGGATTTGCTGATGATAATATATTGGTTGAATCGATTGATACAAAAAAGAAGCTGGTGAAACTGGCTATGCCGTCACTTTACGGAGTTGCAGGGGGAAAAGATTTTCAGCATTATATGGCTCAAAATATTCTGGATGAACTCGATTCTCCGGGTGAATGGTATCTGAACAAAGAAACAGGAATCCTCTACTTCTGGCCACCCGGTGAACTGAAGGGAAGTTCAATCCTGGTTTCGATATTGGAGGAACCGATTATCTGTCTGGAGGGGGCAAGCCACATCACGCTAAGAGATGTTACCATTGAAGCTGGCAGAGGGATTGGAATCTATATTGAGCGGGGATCGAATAATTTGATCGCAGGATGTACAGTCCGTAATGTTGGGACCAGTGGTATATTTATGGGACAGGGGGCAAAACAAACCTTTCCATCGATCACACACGATGATTATGAGGGAGTCCCCGTTTCACGAATGGTCGGGAATCTGCAGGGCCAGATCTACAAATATACTACATGGGACCGTAAAGCCGGATCGAATCATGGGATTTTGAGCTGTGATGTTTATAATACCGGAAGTGGTGGTATTTATCTTAGCGGTGGAAACAAACGTAATCTGATTCGTGGAAATAATTACGTTGAAAACTGTAAAGTTCACAATTACAACCGACGCAATAAATTTTTATGGGCCGCTATTAATATCGATGGCTGTGGAAACAGGATCTCTCATTGCGAAATCTTTAATTCCGAATGGCAGGGAATCTACGTTAGGGGGAATGAACACCTTTTCGAATACAATCACATCCATCACGTTACCCTGAATTCAAACGATACATCGCCCTGGTATATCGGTCGCGATCCCAGCGACCGGGGTAATGTGGTCCGTTATAATTATATTCACCATTGTGGGAACCCCGAACGGATGAACATGGGCATATACTGTGATGACTCAAGTACGGATGTACTCGTCTATGGAAATATCTTTTACAAGATGAATACCAATCACGGTGTATTGTACAGCAACAGCGGATGGGATTTAAAGATGAAAAACAACATCGTTATCGAACCGATCTCTGCAACTTTTGAAATCTCGGCACATTATTATACCTGGGCTTCTGCTCAAAGAATTCCGATGTTAGGAGAAAATGGACTGATCAGGAACCGGTTGACCAAAAGCGTAAATATCTATGAGGCGCCCTATAGCGAGCGATATCCTGACCTTGTCAATTATCTTCATCCTATCGTTGAGGGAAAGGAGTGGGAAGGGATAAGGGCACGAAGAAATATACTCACAAAAAACCTGATTGTCGGTGGATCACCAAATCCGATTCAATTAGTGGGTGGTCAGTATGCTCAATGTGATGATGTGAACAATTACAGAACCGATAACGATCCTGGATTTGCTGATTACAAAAACGGGAACTTCAATCTTAAACCCGATTCCGAGGTATTTAAAAAAATTTCGGGCTTTGAACCACTCCCTTTCGATAACATGGGACTTTATACGGATGAATTCAGGAAGGTGATAAGTAAATCAGGTCAATAAATATTTAATCATCTTGATCACCTGTCGTCTCTTTACCCCGGAACTCCCCTAATCCCTCCCAAAGGAGTGAAATGGAGATAGTTGGTGTATAAATGGTTCATAATAAGGACTATAAGTTTATCCTCGGGAAGATCTAGCCTGATTCATTCATAAATTTTGGGAAGCTTTGTACCTTAAGCCTTGGTGACATAATAAGATAGTAACAAAAACTCGAATGCTCTAATTTTCAATAATACAAGAAGTTTTATTAATTATTCAGATTAAAGGGGATTTAATTTATACATCATTCTTATAACTTAATGCAATTCTGATACGACGATGTTTGTGAAATTTTTTTCTCTGTTTACGTTTATTTTTAACAGCTCCTTTTCAGCATATTCCGGAAACAGGATCGCTGTTAACCTCGCTGGAACTTGTTGGCATGGCATTCGTCTGCAAGTAAATTTTCCAATGGTTATCTCTTCCTATCCTGTTGAGGAGGCAAAAGAATATATACCCAACCTGGATTGTTTGCGATTAAAAAAATTGGTGGTGCACGGTTATCCTGGCTTATTGCAGGAGGTAAAGAGAAAAGATAACATCGAATATGCAGGAAGCTTCTTTTATGCCAACCGGCATGATATCCCTGATCGGGAGATTTCTAGAAAAAATACAAGATTTAGTCAGAAGATATTCTGCATCCCGGCGATCGAACCTTACTATAACCATACCGTACAAAAGCCTAAAGTGGCAGTCTCGTGGATGAATCATGAGAAACTCCAAAAAGTGAAGGAGATGGATGACGATGTGGACGAGATTATTCAGCGGATTTTGAGGCAAACCACAACTGTTAAAGGAGGGAGATACTTACCTTTTCTAGAGAACAGGCTCCGGGTTAGTTATATCTATCTCGATGCCTTTGAAAAGGGGACGGAGATCCAAACCATAAAAAAAAATGGAAAGAGTAAGATCTCTGATGCAGAGCAAAAAGGGGCTATTGCTCTTTTTGAACAGGCTTTACTAGCTTTTGATAAGTCTATGAATCTTCATTCGCAAATGCTGCCTGACAAGGAAAGTGAGGGGACATTAATCAACTTTAGGTACGCTCCCGTTTACGGATTAAAGGTTTTAAGAAATAAACATGGCAATGTTCAATTAGATGCTGCACCTTTGATAGAAAACTCAAAGGATGCGCCTCTATTGCCAATCTATATTTAAATAAATAAATGTTCTCGAACTAAAATCTTAAACTATAAAACAGATTAAAATGATAATAAAATCTTTACAAATTATGAAATCACTTAAAAACGAGTTATTAAACTATTTTAGGATCTTCGAAAAAGAACTGCATGAAGATATTCTCCCGTACTGGATGAAATACGGTGTTGAAAAAAATGGACATGGATTCTATGGAGCCGTTGATCTGAATGGAAATCCGGTGTTGACAGCCAATAAAACAAGCGTATTGAATGCCAGGATCTTGTGGACATTTTCAGCTGCAGCAATGCTTGAAGGGAACAAGGAGTATGCTGCCATGGCGGACAAAGCCTATGAAGTTGTTACTGAGGATTTTGAAGATAAGGAGATGGGTGGTTATTATATGGAATTATCATCGGACAATCGGGTGGCTAACGATATAAAACATACCTATGCACAGGCGTTTGTGATTTATTCGCTTTGTAAGTATTATGAATTCAGACCGCTGGATTCGGTTATGCAGAAGATCCAGAGATTTTTTAATCTTCTTGAAGAGAAGACAAAAGATCCTGAAAATATTGGATACCGTGAATCGTTTACCCGCGACTGGAAAATTTATGGAGAGAACCGGATGGCCGATAACAACGAGCCAAAATCGATGAATACCCACTTGCATGTGTTGGAAGCGTGGGCTGCACTTTATAAAGTTTGGAAAGATCCCCGTGTTGAGTTGAGATTAACCGAACTGATGAACCTTTTTCTCGAAAAAATCATTCGGGAAGATGGTCATTTTGGTATTTTTTTCGACGAAGCATTTAATGAGGCTGAATCATCAAAGGGAATCTGTTCATTTGGACACGATATCGAAGGTTCGTGGTTGTTGTGGGAAGCGGCAGAAATACTTGGAAATAAAGATATAATTGAAGAGATGCGACCCTTGGCTGTTAAAATGGTTGATCAAATCGAACGCGTTGCTGTGGACAAAGATGGTGGATTGTTTTTGGAATCAACACGGTTCGGATCTCATCTGAAGACCAACAAGCATTGGTGGCAGCAAGCTGAAACACTTGTAGGATTTATGAATGCCTTTGCGCTGACAGGCGATAAAAAGTATTGGGAAACTGTAAAATTATCATGGAATTTTATTGACACTTATCTCATTGACCACGAAAGGGGTGAATGGTTTACTAAATTGAATCGTTTGGGAGTTCCCTACCTGGTTGAACCAGCTGACGATCCTTCACCATATTACAGGAACGACTGGAAGATCGATCCATGGAAATGTCCCTATCACAATGGAAGATCGATGATGGAGATGATGAAGCGGATAGATTTAATGGTTAATGATAAATTCTATGAATAAAGTTCTTTTAAAATGTACATTAGCAGCGGCGTTAGGAGGTCTGTTATTTGGATATGATACGGTAATCATCAATGGCGCAATGCTCGACCTGGTGAAGTATTTTCAGTTAAGTCCCTCATTGCAGGGATGGACAGTGAGTTCAGCATTAATCGGATGCATATTGGGCACCATTCTGATTGGTAAACCTGGTGACATCTTTGGTTCAAAGCGGTTGTTGCAATTATTGGCAATTCTGTTTCTTGCTTCCTCCATTGGGTGCGGATTGGCAACAAAGATCAGCATATTTATTATTTTTCGATTTATTGGTGGACTTGCTATTGGCGGAGCTTCTGTTCTTTGCCCTGTTTATATTTCAGAAATCTCTCCTCCAAAACACAGGGGAGTATTGGCAGGGACCTTTCAGCTTGCAATTGTAACAGGAATTTTATTTTCATTAATTTCCAATTATTTGTTGATCAATATTGGAGATCAGAATTGGCGCTGGATGCTTTTTAGCGGTGCTCTTCCTGCAGTAGCATTTTTCCTGATGCTTCTAACCATCCGGACAAGTCCCCGCTGGCTTGTGAAAATGGGGCGCATAGCCGAAGCAAAGAAGAATATTGAAGATTTATCATCGCACGAAATTAATACCGAGCAGACGATCCTGGATATTCAGGAATCTATTCATACGGAAAAAATTGGAGCAAGAATTAATTTATTTAAGAAACCTTACCGGAAAATAATATTCATAGGGATTTTTGTAGGTATCTTTAACCAGCTGACAGGTATCGGGGTTGTATTCTATTATTCTTCACAGATATTCAGCATTGCAGGCTTCTCAAATGATAATTCGATGGCTCAAAGTGTGATTTTAGGTGTTACCAATTTGATATTTACCCTACTTGCCATGTTGATAATCGATCATGTAGGAAGGAAAAAGCTCTTGCTCATAGGACAAACAGGTATGATGGTGGTGCTAGGATTGTTCGGTTATGGGCTGTTTTCCGGAAATATTGCCGGTTATTGGTTGGTCGCCTTATTGGTCGCCTATATCGCCTTTTTTGCAGCTTCTCAGGGGGTTGTTGTTTGGGTATTGTTATCCGAAATGTTCCCGAATATTATCCGGGCCAGGGGTGCATCTATGGGTTCTTTTGCAAATTGGGTGGTAAGTGCCTCACTCAATTTCTTCTTCCCGGTTGTAATTGGATTTTTTGGCGCCACTCAGGCCGCACAGCAGAAGGGAATGAGCTTTGCATTTATATTTTTTGCGATAGTCACTTTCATTGGTTTTATTTACTTAAAGAAATTTATCATCGAAACAAAAGGTAAAACGCTTGAACAGATTGAAAAAGAAGTACTTTGTTAATCCATTAATCCATAAATTATCATGAACGGACACGAAAGAATAAGCGCTGCCTTAAGAGGCGAAAAAACAGATAAGGTTCCAGTGATGCTCCATAATTTTATGATGGCAGCCAGAGAACATGGGGTGACAATGGAGCAATACCGGAATGATCCTAAAATAATTGCTGAATGCTTTATCGCATCAATTGACAAATATAAGTATGACGGCATACTTGTCGATATAGATACCGTAACCCTTGCAGGGGCAGTGGGTGTTCCTGTTGATTTCCCCGTGGATGATCCTGCACGTACGCATGTTGGAAATCTGGAGAACCTGGAGGATATTTTGAATTTAAGACAAGCCCGTATAGAAGATTATAAGTACATTCAGATCTGGCTTGAAGCTGTTCGCCTGTTGAAGGAGTATTATAAAGACGAAATTTATATTCGTGGTAACTGCGATCAGGCCCCATTCACATTGGCAAGTATGATGCGTGGAGCACAAAACTGGATGCTCGATCTGATGATAGGTACAGACGAACAACTCAAAGCAATATTGGAGTATTGTACAGATGCGAGTTCGCAATTTATCAGATTGATGGCACAAACAGGTTGCGATATGGTATCAAATGGCGATAGTCCTGCAGGGCCTGAGATGATTTCACCAGAAATGTATTTAAAATATGCAATGCCATATGAAAAAAAAGTTGTTGACATTGCCCATGAATCGGGATTACCTTACGCCATACACATTTGCGGAAATACCGATGTTATCCTGGAACATATGTTACTAACGGGTGCCGACGCAATTGAGCTGGATTATAAAACAGATATTTCTAAAATATTCGATACGATTCGAAATACGACAACCTTCATTGGAAATATCGACCCAAGCGGTGTTTTAGCTTTGGGAACGACAGGTGCTGTTCAGAAAAAAACAATTGAATTATTATCAACCTATCAGCATTCAAACCGGTTTATCCTCAATGCCGGTTGTGCGCTGCCACCCACAACACCGTCGGAAAACCTCAAAATGATGATTGACACGGCACGAAGTTTCAGGTAGGAGGTGTATTTTTAAGATGACTAACTTTTAAAGAAAATCAATATGAGAATTCCCCATTTATTTTTATCATGGTTGTTTTCCTGTTGCACTTTGTTTGTTGCGGCTCAATCGCAAACGTCAACCAGTTCTAAGAAAAGCAATGATTATACTTACTTTCAAGGTGGGACAATCAGTGTTATTCCATCCTCTCATCAAGACATTGCGTGGATGGATAGCATTGGCAAATGCATTGAATTTCGCGACGTTCAAATGATTACTCCCGTTTTGAAAAGGCTGAAAGAGAATCCCGAATTCAAATTTTCGGTTGAGGATGGGTTAAGTCTCAGGGAATATCTTCAAAGACACCCCGGATCGATTGATGAGATCCTGAAATACACGCGCGAAGGCCGTCTCGAATGGGGGGCTACCTACAAGCAGCCATACGAATCGATGTACGATGGTGAATCGTTAATCAGGCAAGCTTATCTCGGACGTAAATGGCTGAAAAAAACCTTGCCGGGTTGCGATTTTAAAACCTACTGGAACGAGGATGTTCCGGGTCGATCGTTGCAAATGGCACAGATACTTTCGAAGGCAGGTATTCCTTATATGCAATTTAGTCGTCATCAACCTGGAATTTACAAATGGTATAGTCCGGACGGGAGTTTTATTACCTGCTTTACACCGGGTCAGTACGACGAAGTGGGTATTCCTGTTCGGAAAGCCAACACAAATATTGATTCGCTTTCGAAAGCTTTTACCACCTTTTTGGTCGATTGGAACTCCTATTTCAAAAAAAGGAAATTGAATCCTGAATTCCCGTTTCTCTACTCTCATGACTTTGCTACGCCACCCGATTATGATGCTTTCTTTAAAGATTGGAATTCAAAATCAGCCACTTTAAAACGACCTTCTATAAAGTATTCTACAGCTACAGAATGGATGGACCAGGCGACCAAAGGGAAACCAAATTTTGATAAAATATCCGGAGAACGTCCTGACGTATGGCTTTATATTCATGGACCTTCTCACCAAAAGGCACTCAAGGCATCAAGGGAAGGTTCCCGCTTGCTCACTGCTGCTGAAAAGTTTGCAACCTTCGATGCACTCGAGCAAGGTTCATTTGTAAATTATCCGCAAGCTTCTTTCACTACTGCCTGGGAAAATGCCATCTATCCGGATCATGGCTGGGGAGGTAAGCACGGCGACCTAACTGACCGGGCTTTTCGAACCTCTTTCGAAAAGGGACGTTCCATCGCTTCTGATATTTTATACAAGTCGATGAATAACATTGCATCCCGGATTCATTTTTCGAGATCGGCAATTCCTGTAATCGTATTTAATCCATTATCGTGGGAGCGGACTGATCTCGTAACATTCACTCTTGATGCTGAAGGAAACCAGCAAAATACATTCCGACTTGTCGATGAAAAAGGGAATGAAATACCTTACCAGTTGATTGATGAACACCAGGTTTCGGGCAGTAAGGACGAAGTGATTTCGTTTTTGTTTATTGCCGAAAACATCCCCTCAGTGGGGTATAAAACCTATTACCTCGAGAAAGGCAAACCTGAGAGATATGTTGATATCTCTCAAAATTCAGTCTCAGCTTATGAGAATAAATTTTATAAGGTCGAATTTGCCGATGGAGGTTTGAAATCACTATTCGACAAAGAATTATCAATTAATTTATTGAAGACAGATCGCTTTTTGGGTGGTGAATTATTTACAATGCAATCTATAGGTAATGGAGCCGGTGAATTTACTGATGTTCAGCAACCAACAATGAGTGGTTTTGAAAAAATATCCAGTTATCATCAACCCTGGTCTTTAATTTCAAGCGGACCAATCCGGGATGTGTACCAGGTCACAAAAAAGATTAATCATGTAACTGTTGAACAACAGGTGATTCTTTACAAAACAATTAAACGCATTGATGTACATGTTGAACTGAAGGGGTTCGATGGCGAGCGATATCGTGAGTTTCGGTTAGCTTTCCCAATCGATCAACCCAGGTCGGAAGTATCATATGAGGTACCGATGGGGGTTGTGCGGATCGGACGTGATGAAATCGAAGGAGCTGCTGGTTTTTCCAAACGAACGCAAGTTTACAACACCCCATGTGCCCAGGTTCACCCACGCGAAGTTCAGGATTGGTTCTCTGCTTCCGATGGGATCAATGGAATTACAATAAGTTCTGATGTTGCGGTATTCGATTGGGTCGATCCAACTTCAAACCCCGCCGGATATGCGATTCTGCAACCGGTATTGCTCGCCAGCCGTAAAAGTTGTCATTGGGAAGGAAATTATTACCTTCAACCTGGTGATCATACGTATAACTTTACGGTTTATTCACATAAGGGTGACTGGGAAAATGGCTACCGTCTGGGTACCCAATCGAACCAACCTTTGAAGGCGATATCGGTTAAACCAGGTGTTGTCAATGGAAATATGCCGGAAAAGATGAGTTTTATAGCAGTTGAAAATGCAAACCTCATCCTCAGCACAATAAAAAAATGTGACGATGACAATCAGGTGATCGTGAGGTGTTATGACATACAAGGTAAAGATTCGGAAGCGAAAATTTCTTTATTTAAGCCATATCAAAAGGTTGAGCAGACCAACTTAATCGAAGAAGAGGGAAAATTAATGGATGGAAGTGGCAAAGATCTTGTTTTCAAAGTAGGACATCATGCCATAGAGACCCTTAAAATATCCATTCAATGAAAACCTATCCATTTCGTTAAACGAAATAGCCATGGTTGAGAAATCACAAATCGAAATGAGAGTATCACCATGGCTATTCCATCTCATCTTTAAAAAACAAATTATTTACAGATGAAATAGTCAGTTTTTTTTGGGTTCCCCGGTCTTATTTGATGAAGTAATAAGCCAATACCAAAGCAATGGTTATTGCTGCAAGTATCCGGATAACCTTCATCTCAAAAGAGAGTAATTTATCACATTCCGCAATTCTCTCCTTTACCTTTTCAGTTTCGAGGTTCAACTCCAGGGCCTTTAAATAATAGCTTTTTGCAGGTCTTAAAAGTTCAATCTTAAAAAAGTTATCCCCGTGACGCATCAAATCTAAAAACCGACGTTCAGCAGGGCTCAATGTGCTTTCCAGGATGTGATGTTCCATGATTTCTGTTTTTTGGTTAACCAAATTTAAGTAATTTTCGGTCCAATTCAAAATAAAGTTTGTTTTAGATTTCCTGAAGCTAATAAATCAAAATAAAAGTCCTCAAATAATTGTATATTTAGTCATTATTTGCATTCAGAACTTTCTTTTGACAGGAACTGTATTAAATCTATTCTTTCCTGTTCAATTAAAAGATCATCGTTCTTGTTCTTAACGCATTTCTAATAAGTGCATTAATGAAAAACTACTATCTTGGAATTGATATTGGATCTGTTTCAATAGCCATTGCGGTTATTGACGGGGATGGTCGGATTTTCCATACCTCTTATGTTTTTCATAAAGGACAGATCTTTGGGAATTTAGCAAAGTTACTTTCGGGAATCGAAATAGGTACAATTCATTCGATCGGTTATACCTCTTCTTCCCCCTCGATCATCCGCAACGGGGTATCGGTTGACTCACGGATTGCCTCAATTACAGCAGCAAAATATTTTCACCCTGAAGTGCAGTCGTTGTTAATTATAGGGGCAGAGAAATTCGGATTAGCCACATTTGATAAAAATGGCGAATACCTGAATTTTAAATCCAACACTTCGTGTGCTGCCGGAACAGGAAACTTTCTTGATCAGCAGGCAGGCCGTCTTAATCTTCCAAATATTCAGGAATTCAGTAAAATTGCATGGGAAAACAAAGGGAGTTTTCCTAAGATTGCTTCGCGATGTGCTGTATTTGCAAAAACCGACCTGATCCATGCCCAGCAGGAGGGTTATTCACTTGCTGAAATCTGTGATGTATTATGCTTTGGTCTGGCAAAAAACATTGTAGATACTGTTTTTCAGAACGATATCTATGTAAATATTGTTGCTGCAGGTGGTGTTGCATTAAATCGTCCGGTGATACGCCATATCGCGCAATTATTGGAACTACCTATTATCGTTGATGAGTACGCCCATGTTTACGGTGCTATTGGAGCTGCCATGTGTTGCAAAGCAGAAGGAAAAGAGTCAGGGAGCGAGCTGAATACCTTTGATGACCTGATCATTTCTGATAAGCGTGAAAAGAAATTCTTTTATCCGCCCCTTCAATTGACCTTATCCGATTATCCTGATTTTGAGTCACATGAAAGGTACATGTTCCAATCGGATTATTTTCCTTCAGCCAAATGTGTCGAAGTTGATGCCTATATTTTGTTGAAGTGTAACAGCCAGATTCAGGTATTTTTGGGCATTGATATTGGATCGACGAGTACAAAAGCCGTTTTGATGGATCAAAATAAAACAGTTATTGCCGGATTTTACACCTCAACTTCCGGTCAGCCATTAACTGCATTTCAGGTAATTCTCGAAGCAATTGATGATTATGCAGCAAAGCGGCAAATCTGTTTTGATATTTTAGGGGCTGGTACTACCGGCTCAGGGAGGAAGTTTACCGGAAAAATTATGGGTGCCGATATCTCTCCTGATGAAATAACGGCTCATGCCAGGGCTGCATTTGAATTGAATCATGAAACGGATACGATCATTGAGATTGGAGGTCAGGATTCCAAATTCACTATAATGCGTAACGGTATGGTTACTTTTTCTGTGATGAATCAGGTATGTGCAGCTGGTACAGGGAGTTTCATTGAAGAACAAGCCAAAAGACTGGGATGTACTTTGGAGGAATATGCATCCAGGGTTGAAAATGTCTATTCTCCGCTGGCAAGCGACCGCTGTACTGTATTTATGGAACGTGACCTCAACCATTACCTGATAGAAGGTTATTCGGTTGACGAAATATTGGCAACTGTTTTACACTCTACCCGGGAGAACTATTTCGCAAAAGTAGCTGTAAGAGGCTATATTGGGGAGAGAATATTTTTTCAGGGTGCGACGGCAAAAAACAGGGCGCTTGTGGCTGCTTTTGAACAAAAACTGAAAAAGCCAATAATGGTTTCCCTCTATTGTCACCTGACTGGTGCACTGGGTGTGGCTCTTGAATTATTTGACCATCCTGTAACTGTCACGAAATTCAGAGGACTCGACTTGTATAAGAAATCCATCCCTGTCAGATCTGAGGTTTGCGATTTATGCACCAACCATTGCAAACTCAAAGTTGCTGAAATCGATCATCAAACCGAAGCTTATGGGTTTCTTTGCGGACGCGATTATCAGGCAGATAAGTATGTGAAGGACAAATCGCTTCATTTTCAATTGGTCCGAAAGCGTAATGAGTTGTTCCGATTCAAGGCACTAGCGCAAAAAACCAACATCACAATTGGTATTCCTGCCGGATTATATCTTTATGAAGAGATTCTGTTTTGGCGATTATTCTTCGATATACTTTCGGTCCGAACCGTGACAAGTGAGGATTACCTAACCGCTATTAAAGATGGTAAAAATTTAAGCAATGCTGAGTTTTGTTCGCCTATTGCTGCAATGCACGGCCATGTAAATTATCTTCGTGATAAGGTCGATTTTATTTTCCTTCCTGTTTACCTTGAAGGATCGGACGAAACGAATAAAAATAAGCAATACTGCTATTACACTCAGTTCGTTTCATCGATCATATCGGTTCATAAGAATTTTAAATACGATAAAAAGTTGCTCACGCCACTGCTGCAATCTTATCATGGTGAACTTTTTATCCGGCTCGAATTATTTAGGATGTTGAAAAAAATAGGATTAAATGAGGTTGGATTTATTCATCTAAGTCAGGCCTGGGATAAAGCAAAAGAGCAGGTTTGTGATGTGAAAAGTGAATGGAAGGCCCTTTATTCGCGTGAAATAGAAAAATCGGATGATATTCATATTATGCTTCTTGGGCGTCCCTATACGGTACTTTCAGCGTCGATGAACAATTCAATCCCAGATATCATTGAAAAAATGGGGATAAAAACTTTTTTCATGGATATGCTCCCCGAAAATCATGGAGAGGTTACAAAAGCCGATGATCTGATTAACACCATGCAGTGGAAGTTTGCTTCCAAAATTCTCCATGCAGCTGATTTGGTTGATAAAACCGAAAATTGCTATCCGGTACTGATCACCTCTTTCAAGTGTACGCCCGACACCTTTGTGATCGAATATTTTAAGGAAATATTTAACGCTTCACAAAAGCCATACCTTATTCTGCAACTGGATGAACATGATTCATCAGTTGGATATGAAACCAGGATTGAAGCCGCCATCAGGGTATTCCGCAATCATCGTGGAAGAGAAAATGGGACATGTTCTGAAAGAATACGCTCCGAAGAGCCTATAAGAACAAAAGATGTACCCTCGATTGGTAATTCATCCGGCTTCCAGATCTGGTCAGATTCCATTAAAATATTGGTTAACGAGGCTACTCAGGTTCTTCTAAATCATTCAATTGACTTTAAATTGTTTGGGCATGTCATACAACAAATAGACGGTGAGGAAAATTACTTGTCAAGTTCCATCTTTGCCGGCTCAAAGAACCTAAAAAACAGGACCTTATTATTGCCTTCCTGGGATCCTTATGCTGGTCCTTTATTGGTGGCAATATTGAAAAACAGTGGGTTTGACGCCCGACTGACTGAGAATACGGATGAATCGATCAATCGCAGCCTGAGTCTGAATACCGGTCAGTGTTTGCCATTAAATATCATCGTCCAGAATGCAATTGATTTTATGGAATCAAATGGAGTGAATCCGGCAAAAACTGCCCTTTGGATGATGAAATCGAATCTTTCCTGTAACATCAGCATGTTCCCTTGGTATATGAAACGATTGTTGGGCAACTATGGAAATGGGATGGAACAGACCTCCGTATATCTTGGTGATGTGATTTTCTACGATTTTTCTTTGCCCATAGCGATCAATGTTTACCTGGCCTATATGTTTGGTGGCTATATCCGTAAGATCGGATGCACCATTCGTCCATATGAGAAAATCAAGGGAACAACTGAGGGGATGATTCAAAAGGCATTAGTCATGTTGACAGATGCATTCCTGCAAGGGATACCTAAAGAACCGATTCTGGAGAGAATCATCGTTGGTTTTGAATCCATTGAGCGGGTAACGGGGGTGCGACCTAAGGTGGCTATTTTTGGTGACCTTTATGTTCGTGATAACGATCTGATGAATCAGAATCTGGTAAAAATGATAGAAGAAAATGGGGGAGAAGTGATTACCACACCTTACAGCGAATATATTAAAATTATTGCAGAACCTTCATCAAACCGGTTTTTTAAGGAGGGGCATTATTTTAATTATGCCAAGCTTAAATTTTTGAAATCGCTTATTCCACTGGTGGAGGAGAAATACAAAAAATACTTTTCCCGGTATAACGGAGAGTCCAAAGCTGCGACTTCCGCAGAAACCGATGCGTGGTTGAATAAGTTTGGATTAAATATCTTACAAAGGGGAGAATCATTTGAAAATATACTGAAAATCCAGGCACTGGTAAAACATTATCCGGATCTGGATTTATTTGTTCAGACTAATCCCTCCTATTGTTGTCCTTCGCTGGTGACTGAAGCGATGACCTCTAAAATCGAGGAGATCACCGGTGTTCCGGTTGTCACCATTGAGTATGATGGAACTGTTGGAAAAAGAAATGAAGATATAATCCCAAATTTGAAATATCGAAAGAAAAAGTAAGATAAATGCCTTGAAAATCTGAAATATGACTATATTTCGGATGAATTAATTTCGTTTTAAAAAGTTGAACCTTTTGGGTAATCAGAAAAGAACCTGTGGGTACTTGCGAAACCCGGTTGCAGTTGACACTTACTGGATTTATTGTTCATTCAATTTGAAATGTATTGTTGATAATTGTGATAAAATAAAAGTTAATTAATCACTTTTATTTTAGCGCTAATTAAGTTTTATTAATTTTGAAGCACTAATTTACACTAAATTCTCTAAGGAAAAGCCATTTATGGAGGAGGTATACAAGGCGGAAGATATTCTCTGGAGACAATTCAAGGAAGGTGATCAAAATGCATTTTATCATCTTTATGATCAATATGCTGATCGTCTGTATAAGTATGGCTGCCATTTTTCAAAAGACAAGGAATTTATTAAAGATTGTATTCATGATCTTTTCCTTGACATTTACAAATACAGGAAAAGACTCTCTGCAACTGACAATATTCAATTTTATTTGTTCCGGTCGTTTCGAAGGTTAATACATAAAGGACAGCTTAGATTGATCCCCTTTAACGGTGAAGAGTTGAACAATTCTTCCAATGATCCGGTGGAACTTTCGATCGAAGATTTTCTTATTGCTACAGAATCAGAAACAGAAAATCGTAAAGTGCTTGCTGAGGCTATGCAGAACCTTTCTGACCGCCAGCGGATTGGGCTTTCGCTAAAATTTGAACATAACCATTCGTATCCTGAAATTGCTGAAATTTTGGGAATCTCAGTTGAATCAGCGCGAACCATAATCTACAGGGCAATAAAGGAACTTCGAAAGAGTATTGAACGCAAATACCATTCGATTCAACTGTTGTTTTTCCTTTCCCGATTCCGTCACGCATAATTTAAATAAAATTTGCTGATTTTTTTGTCTATGTTTTGAATGATTTGTTCTTTCTATAACTAAAGAAGGATCAATGAGAAGAAAATCACAAATATTGCGTGCCGAAGAACTACTAGCCGAAGAAAATTTTTCAGAAGAACTATTATCTCAAAATGTGAAAGATGGACTTGCCGACGAAGATGAAATGAGAATTGCGCGTGATATTTATTCTTTTCTGGACACTTCCGCGAGTAAGGGTCTGTCAGGTATAGAGAAAGAACAGACAAAAAATAAAATCAAATCTTCAATTAGAAAGCTTACGATAAAAAGGCGACTTGCAAACTGGTCGGTAGCAGCTACAATTTTACTTATTGCAATTCTTACATCTGTCGTCTACATGCAGATTCGTTCCACATCAGAGATTATCCATTTTGCACAGACAATTACCGATATCAAGGCCGAAAAAAACACCCGAATCATCCTGCAGAATGGTGAGGAGGTTAGTATTTCCAAAGCTCAATCTCAGATACGGTATGATGCCAAAGGCGAAAATATAGATATCGATTCAGAACAAAAAGTTGTTCAGAAAACGAATGACACCAAAACGATCTTCAATACGGTAATTGTTCCTTATGGTAAGCGAACTCAAATTACGTTGTCGGAGGGGACAAAAATCTGGTTGAACTCTGGTTCAAAATTGGTTCATCCGGCGATATTTGCAGGGAATAAACGTGAAGTTTATATTGAAGGTGAGGCTGTATTCGAAGTGACCCCCATGAAGGACAAACCATTTATTGTCAGTACTAATGTTTTTGACATTAAAGTGTTAGGAACAGTTTTCAATGTATGTGCTTATTTGGATGATAATTATTCGAGTACCGTTTTAGAGCGGGGGAAAATAGAGCTCATCTACAAAGGTTCATCTTTTTTATCTCAAAAAACACTTCAAATCTCCCCAGGTACGATGGCTATTTTTGATTGCAGGCAAAAAACTGTGGAGCAGCAGCAGGTGAACCCACAAAAGTATTTGTCATGGCGCGAAGGATATTTGATCTTTGAGCGTGAGAAGCTGGAAAATATTGTGAAAAAATTAGGTCGTTACTATAATATTGAAATGATCGTTACCGATAATCAGCTGAAGAATCAAACTTTCTCGGGGTATCTTGATCTGAAAAATTCGCCGGAGGAAGTGTTATCAGTTATTAATGAAACAACTTCGCTCAGATATACAATTAATCAGGAAAAAATATTTATTAACCCTAAATAAGATGCCTATTGAAAATTAAAACTACGAAAAAGCAAAAAGCTTGCAGATGTTGGAACCATCCACAAGCTTCAGATTTTAACTTACATCGCCTGACAGCGATATTTATAAACTAAAAGATTGACAAAAATATGAAAAAATGTAACACTTGTAAGAGTTATTTCCATCAGCGGAAGTTTTTTACGAGAATTCTTATGGTTATGAAAGTAACAGTTCTCATTTTACTAAGTGCAATAAGTAGTGCGTTTGCTACTTCCACGTATTCCCAAAATACGCGATTCTCACTTCATCTGGATAAAGCTACGATTCAACAGGTTTTTAATGAGATCCAGAAGAAAAGTGAGTTTATTATTTTTTATAAGGATGATCAGCTTGATCCCAGTCATGTATCTAATGTAGATGTTGTGGAAGGTACTGTGGATCAGATTTTAGACCAGGCATTGAAAAGTACCAACCTTGGATACAAGATTATCGATCGTCAGATTGTGATTATTGCAGATCAAGCAAAGGAAGTACCGTCAACTACCATGTCTGAAATAAATGTTGAGCAAAAGAAGGAGATCTCCGGCCTGGTTAAAGACAGCCAAGGACTCGCTTTACCGGGTGTGAGTGTGGTTGTAAAAGGGACAACTACGGGCACAATTACAGATGCAAATGGTAAATTTGCCATAAAAATTCCTACTGATGCCCAGTCACTGATTTTTTCTTTTATTGGGATGAGAACTCAGGAAATAGCGATCGGCACAAAGAGTGTCATCAACCTGACGATGGAAGTGGACAAAATTTCAGTTGATGAAGTGGTGGTAACTGCCCTTGGTATTGTCAAAAGCAAGAAAAGTTTGACTTATTCAACCCAGGAGGTTAACATGGAAAGTTTGACCACTATTAAAGATATTAGCCTTGGAAATGCCCTGGCTGGTAAAGTTGCCGGCGTCTCGGTTACCTCTTCAACCGGGACCACTGGGGTGTCGGGTGATCCGCGTATTATTATCCGTGGTGATCGTTCAATCAACGGAAATAACCAGCCCTTGATAGTTGTCGACGGTAATCCATATAGTAGTAGTGGCGGCGGTTTGTCAAGTATTAACCCTGATGATGTACTTAGCATGAACGTACTGAAGGGGCCTGCCGCTTCGGCTTTGTACGGTTCGAGTGCAAATAATGGAGTGATTGTGGTAACTACCAAAAAAGGGATCAAAGGGCAAACCAAAGTTGAGGTGAATTCCGTTTCGACCTTTGACCTTCCCTATCTGTATCCTAAACTGCAAAATGTTTACGCACAAGGATTAGATGGGATATTTCAGCCAAATTCGGATGTATATAGTTGGGGTCCCAAAATGACCGGTCAAACTGTTACCGATTGGACTGGTAAGTCGACAACCCTTACACCGCAGCCTAATAACGTGAAGGATTTCTTTAAGACAGGATACAATCTCACCAACAGTTTCTCGTACAGTACTGGTTCAGACAAGTCAACAGCTTACTTTTCATACAGTAATACAACAGCAAAAGGGGTTCTTGAGGATAATAAAATGCAGCGACACAACTTTAATCTGCGCCTGACAACCGAGTTGCTTAAGAACCTGAACCTGGATTTCAAGATCACCTGGTTCAATCAAAATTTGAAAGACAGACCAACAACGGGTGATGACCTTTTCAGCCCGATGCACCAATTGATCAGGATGCCGCGTAGTTTGAGGACATCTGACATTTCAACGTATGCCTATTATACTCCGGCAGGTGATTATAAACAAAATACCTGGATTCCTCAATCTACCAATGTAATTAACCCTTACTGGTCGATGTATGGTTATGAATCGCCCAGTACTAACAGTAATATCAATTCTTTGCTTACCCTGAAATACAATTTTACCAAATGGCTGTACCTCCAGCTTCGTGGTGGAATGGCGGTCGGGAATAGTGATAATGAAACCAAAGTCTACTGGGATACACAATATGTTAACTCAGGAAAAGGTAGTTACCAGACAGGTTTCAGTAAAGGACGTGGTGTGAACAGCGATTTTTTATTGGTTTTTGATAAAGATCTGAACAAGGATTTCCATTTAAATTTCAACCTTGGAGGTGAAATCAGGGACTCACAGGGAAGGAGTATGAATTCCCAAACAGGGCAGTTGAGTACTCAAAATAAATTTGCATTGAATTATGCCGTAACATTGACCACAACGGATAGTGAATCACGGACCCAAAAACAATCTGTATATGGAATGGGGCAGTTGGCTTTCCGGAACTATTTGTACCTTGATGTCACTTCGCGTCAGGACTGGAGTTCCACACTTCCTGCACCATATAAGTATTTTTATCCATCCATAGGGTTAACCGGAATCATTTCGGACATGGTGAAATTGCCCGATGCGATCTCTTTCGTAAAACTTCGCGGTCATTATGCAGAGGTTGGTAATGATGCAGGATTTGCCCAAATCTTCCAGACCTACAGCCGGTCTTCAAATGGCCCGGCGGGGATGGTATCGCCAAGTGGTACTAAGGTACCGGTAAATCTGATTCCTGAAAAAACCAAATCATGGGAAGGCGGCGCGGATATCCGTTTCTTTAAAAATCGACTTGGGATTGACTTTACTTTGTATAAGTCAAATACTTACAATCAGTTGATCACCATTACCACTCCAGCCACTTCAGGCTACAGCAGTGGCAGGATTAACTGCGGGAACATCAGAAATACAGGGGTTGAGTTCATGATATTTGGTTCTCCAATAAAAACAACTGATTTTACATGGGACATCGATCTGAATTTTTCCAAGAACACGAATAAAGTAATCGAACTGTCAAAAACGTTGAACAAGTATCCAATCAGTTCTCCTAACTTGTCTGTAGGTGAAACCTGGGCAATTGTTGGTCTTCCTTTTGGTGAAGTCTTTACCAAAGGATTCATTCGCAATCCTGATGGCAAGGTAATTGTCGATAGCAATGGTAACCCAAAAGTTGATACGAAAGCAAACCTTGAACTTGGTAATTTCAACTATGACTGGCGAAGTGGCATGACGAATAATCTCAGGTACAAAAATTGGAACCTGTCATTCCTGATCGATCTGAACTACGGTGGTGTAAGGCAATCGGCCACTGAAGCCATGATGATGGCTTGCGGTACCAGTGAAGCTTCATTGGTGGGCCGCGAAACCGGAATTGTTTATGATGGTGTACAGGAAATTGTGGCCGGCGATGGTACCAAATCCTATGTTGCCAATACAAAAAGTATCTCAGCTCAGGCATATGCCCAACTCGTTGGAGGACGAATCAGCTTTGGTGCTGGTGAACCTTTTAACCATGCAGCTACCAATTGTCGTTTGCGCGAGTTCTCAATTGGATATACGATTCCGTTGAAGAGCCAGGTCGTAAAGTCTTTAAGAGTATCTGCCATGGGGCGTAATATATTCTATATTTATAACGCATGTAAATGGTTTGATCCCGATGTTACTTATGATACCAGTACGAATGGCCAGGGAGCTGAAAGTGCATTTCTGCCCGGTTCGCGGACTCTAGGTTTCAATATCAAGCTAACGTTATAATGATTTATTAAAAAATTAAAGGATATGAAAAAACAGATAACAATCCGCCTGTTCATGAAAATATTCTGTACAATTGCTTTGGCATTGTCGCTGGATTCATGTACCGATAAATTCACGGAGTTCAATACAAATAAGACAGCTATGATGGCCGTGGGTCCCAAAGAGCTGGCCGGATTATTTTGTAATGCACAATATGCTGGCGTAAACTGGCTCACAACTGACAACATGAGCCGTATGGGTAGTACCATAGCCAACCATTTTAGTGGTTATACAGTTTGTGGTATAAATAATCAGGAGCAATGTCTTATGAACCCAGGCTGGCAAAATTCCGGATTCAATGGAATTTATACTGGCACGATCCCTACTGTGAATAGTATTATGGACGTCTCGAAAAATGGAGTAAATGTTGCTGCCTATAATGTTGCTTTAATCTGGAAAGTTTGGCTGTTACACCGCGTGACCGATATCTGGGGTCCAGTCCCTTATACTGCCGCAGGGAACGGACAGGAAGAGGTTCCATATGAAAGCCAAAAAGACATTTACTACAAAATGTTTGATGACCTGACCAGCGCAGTTACTGCCTTGAAGCCATTATCATCCCAGAATGTTTTTGGAGTTGGTGATCTGATTTACAATGGCGATGTTTCCAAGTGGATCAAGTTTGCGAACACACTTCGTTTGCGTTTGGCCATCCATATCTCAAATATCGATCCTACCAAAGCTAAAACCGAAGCTGAAGCAGCAATAGCCGAATCTTTGATGGAAGTAAATACCGATGATGCACTTATGGCGATGAATGGCCTCTCCTCAGGTGGAAACGGAATGTGCCGTATGAATTCCTTTTACCAGGATATTATGAGCGCAAATATGGAAAGTGTTCTGAAAGGTTACAGCGATCCCCGTATGGATGAATATTTCGCACCAGTTGCCTATAATTCGGTAATCGATGCTGTTGGTTACCCGGCTCAGTTAAAAACCAATGTAGGAGGATACCACGGACTGGCTAATGGGAACACCTTAGCTGAAGTTGGTTACTTTAAATCGTTTTCTAATACAGGTCCTAGGTTTAAGGATGGAAATCAGTTGGTTACGCCAATCAATATTATCAATTCCGCCGAAACTTATTTTCTCAAAGCCGAAGGTGCCTGGCGTGGTTGGAATATGGGCGGTACAGCCCAATCATTCTATGAGAAGGGGATCGAGATTTCAATTAAGCAATGGAAGGGTGCCGCCTTTTCTGCAACCACTATCTCGAATTATATCAACAGTACGGCTACACCAATTGCCCCTGATGATTATCCTTATAATGATCCGGCAATGACGAATATCCCGGTTAAATTTTCCAGCGATAAGACGGTTCAGTATGAACAAATTATGACCCAGAAATGGTTGGCTTTGTTTCCAATTAGTTTTGAAGCCTGGACAGAATACCGCAGAACCCGTTTACCAAAACTTTATACCTTGAAAAATTCGTTAAATGCCAATGTAAACCCGGCCCTCGGGCAAATTGTGACCCGTATGCCGTTTACAACTGATGAAAAGAATACACAACCTAAACAAATTACAAAAGCTATCGAATTGTTGGGTGGACCAGATTTGGAAACGACCAAATTGTGGTGGGATGTAAATAAAAACGGTAATTAACTTAAGTCCTCATTAGCAAATAATTTCAAGGGAGATCAGGCCGGAGCGACCAGTGTTTGGTTATTCCGGCCTCTCTTTTGGAACTAAAAACTGAACTCAACATGACACTGAAAAATTACATATGCGGAGCTCTGATTTTTACCAGCTTTGTGGCCTTGGGACAACCAGATAAAGCCGGAACCAATTTTGTAGTGGAGCCTTATCTACAACAGGTTAATGAGGATTCATTCCATGTCTTATGGGAAACATCGCTTTCAGGGAGAGGGGTTGTGAGACTCGGTGTCGCTGAATATAATGTATTGAGACCAAATCTTGACCGTTCATTCCAGGAAGAAGCTTCCGGAATGTATCATCGTGTTTCGGTGACTGGTCTGAAAGTTGATGAGTCTTATTTTTATCAGGCACTGACAATAGATGAAAAGGGTGACACACTATTTGGTCCGGTTACCCCACTGCATATTCCCGATTTTAACCGGATGCCTGTATCATTTGCTGTCATTGGCGACACACAGGGATCGCCTGCGATATGGGGAAAGCTTGCCGCTCTGATCTTTCAGGAGAGTCCATCGTTTCTTGTACACGCTGGCGACCTGGTGCAATATGGTCCACACAAGGATGACTGGGTGGATGAGTTTTTTAAACCAGCCCGTAACTTGTTGCGTTTTTGTCCATTGTATCCTACCCTTGGTAACCACGAGATGAATAATGAGTGGTATTATCGTTATTTTGATCTGCCGGCACCGGAATGGTTTTATACTGTTAAAAAAGGAAATGTACTTTTTATCTTTGTAGATACCAATAGAGATATTCTACCTGGTTCTGATCAATACCATCAACTAGAGTCTATTCTTGCTTCTTCTCACGAGACCTGGAAAATTATGGTACATCACCATCCCATCTATGTTTCCGGGGAAAGCTTTTATGGCAATAGTTGGTCACAAAAAGTAGTACACGGCGACCCTAATGAGATGCACCTGAAAACTCTATATGAAACCTATGGAGTTGATCTGGTATTAAACGGTCATGCCCACTTTTACGAGCGCACCTGGCCGATCAGGAACGAATGTGTAGATATGGAAAACGGGGTCACCTACATCACCACGGGAGGCGGAAATGGAGAGTATTCAAAACATGCCGCCAATAAATCCTGGTATGATGCGAGAACCAGGGTAACCAATCATTTTCTGTATGTGAATATTGTCGATAAAAAAATGTTTGGCCGGGCAATCGACTCTACGGGAAATGTGTTTGATGAGTGGACAATTGAAAAAAGTGGCGAGTTTAAACCATTAAATGCCCCTTATTTCAAAACCGAAAAACAATTTTTCCTGGATACAACAAATGTCACGATCCAAAATCTGAATTCGGGTGGTAATATAGTTTATCGGTTGTCAGGTGGAAAGTCCGCTATAAGCGAGAAGAGCAGCTTAAAACTTCATCTGGGAGAAACAACAACACTTTCTGCCTATATTCAGACCCACAATCAGAAAAGCAGGGTGGCTGAAAGATCATTCTGCAAGCTACCTCTTTTGCCGGCAATTAATAATAAGGATAAAGGGGTAAATGCAACCTATTTTGAAGGCAACTGGAACGCATTGCCCGATTTCGCGAAGCTAAAACCATTACTATCATTTCAACTTGATTCTGTGAGCCTTCAGGATATTCAACCCCGTGCTAAAGATCATTTTGCGGTCCGGTTTACCGGAAATTTTTCGATTCCTCAAACCGATGTCTACCGTTTCCTGGTCGAGTCATTTGACGGAAGCAAATTGTTTATCGACGGACATGAAATCATTAGTAACGACGGTATTCATTATGAAATCAGTAAGGAAAATTTTGTGGCACTTCAAAAAGGTCTGCATAGTTTTGAAATTCAATATTTCAAATATCTCAGAAGAGCAACGCTTAATATCCGGATTGGGACACAGGACCGGGTGATGCGCAGGTTTAATGAGTTCTTAAGGTAACCGACCATTGGGAATAGAATTGCCGGTCAAGATAATTGAATTGTTAGGTAAACCCTTTTAAATTTAAACGGTATAATTTAATTTGTTAACAGATGATGAATAAGAATTTTATTGCGCTTTGTTTTGCAATGCTTACACTTGTTGGTCCGGTATATTGCCAGACTTCCGGAACAATTGTTATGAAAGAGGCCGCTCGGATACCGGCTCGTCATGAGATTGCTTTGCCGGATATCCCCGGTTTTATAACCCTTAAGTGTGATTTTCATATTCACACTGTATTCTCCGACGGTATCGTCTGGCCTACCGTCAGGGTAGATGAGGCATGGGAAGACGGACTGGATGCGATTGCAATTACGGACCACATTGAAGGAAATCCGAAAAAACTTCCCGGACAGAATCACCAGTCTTACGAAATTGCTTTACCGGTTGCAAAAGCAAGGAACATCCTTCTAATCAAAGGTGGTGAAATATCACGCGGAATGCCGCCTGGTCATTTTAATGCTTTGTTTGTTAACGATGTCAATGCGCTTAACAAACCCGATTATATGGATGCTATTGCTGAAGCTGTTCGTCAGGGGGGATTTATTGAATGGAATCATCCGGGCTGGCGCAAGCAACAACCCGACACAACACGATGGATGGCAGAACACGAAGCGATCTATCAAAAAGGATGGATGCATGGTATCGAAGTTTTTAATGAAAACGAATGGTATCCTGAAGCCTTAAGGTGGGCATTGGAAAAGAAACTGGCTATTATCGGAAATTCTGACATTCATGATGTATTCAATAGAAAGTATAACAGAGCGCTTTTCCCCATTCGCCCGGTGACATTGGTATTTGCGAAGGATCGGACCGAAAAGTCATTGAAAGAGGCGATGTTCGCAAGGCGAACTGCCACCTTGTTTTTCAACAGATTAATTGGTCCCAAAGAGTTTATCGATCCATTGGTAAAACGATCAATTCATGTAGAAGCACCTTTTTTGTACCAGGAAGGATTCATCTACTTTGAGGTCAAAAACACTTCAGATATCGAATTTACACTGCTGAAAACTGAAAAAGACAATTCTGGTTTACCAGCAGAGACTGTATTACCACGAAAAAGCACCGTGATTGCACGTGTAAAACAGCAGGCTGGATTGGAGCATACCTATGTTTTCAAACTTCAAAATGTACTGACAGGTATTGAACAACCAGTTGAATTTATGTTCAAAATTTATTGAAGGATTTGACCATGAAAATTTTAAAAACAGATACCATTTTTATCCTGTTTTTTCTTTCACTGATAAATGCAAGCCTTTTTGCAAATGTTGGTTATACCAGTATTACCCCTTTGTATCCAACCCAAAATCAGATTTCACTGAACGGGACATGGAAATTTAAATACGTCCCATCCGTGTCAGTTGGGATGGATTCTTTGTTCTATTCCGACGATTTTGATGTTTCAAAATGGGACAACATTAAGGTCCCAGGACATTGGGAATTGCAGGGATTTGCCGAGCCAACCTATAAATCGGTTAAGGAAGGGACTGGATTATACAAAACTAATTTCAGTTTGCCAATCGCATTAAAAAACAAGGAGATTTTTATTCGTTTTGAAGGTGTTTTATATGCCTACGAGGTTTTTATTAACGGGAAAGAAGTCGGAAACTGGAACAGCTCGTTCAATGCTGCCAGCTTCAACATCAGTAACTATGTCCGTTTCGACAGAAAAAACACACTGGCCGTAAAGGTTTCAACCCGTTCAAAATGTTATCTGTTCGACATCAGCGATTGCTGGGCTTTGTCAGGAATCTTTCGTGATGTTGTGCTGTTTAGTACAAATGATTTGTTCATAGATGATTACACCGTCCAAACGTTTTTGAATGACGACCAATCGGCTATTGCTAAACTCAAAGTAAAACTTCGGAGTTCAAAGAACCTAACGATTGAAAACTATTCCTTAAACGTGGTATTGCGGTCTCCGGAAGGAAGAATTATCCAAGAAAAATTAATTGAGACAAAACTGGCGGAAAACGACATTAAAATGCCGGTTGCCAAACCGGAGTTTTGGTCCGCCGAAACGCCGGCTTTATATTCGCTTGAACTTTCTTTGATTGTAAAAGGGCAGGTACAACAAAAGATCAATCAAAAGGTTGGTATCAGGGAAATATCGATTGACCACACTGTTTTTAAACTGAACGGGAAAGCGATTAAATTGCGTGGCGTTGATTACCACGACCTGGTTCCGATAACAGGAAGAACATTGAGCAGGCAGCAAATACTGAATGATTTACTGCTGATGAAAAAAGCGAATATTAATTTCCTCCGCACATCACATTATCCGCCAGACCGGAGACGACTTGATTTGTGTGACAGTCTGGGAATTTACGTTGTTTGCGAAGTGCCCTTCAGCTTTGGTTCGGGCAACCTGAGAGATTCAACCTTCCAGGACATATTGCTGCAACGTGCAAATGCCACCTTGTTGCGTGACAAAAACCACCCATCCATTATATTGTGGAGTCTTGGCAACGAAAACCCCCTTACACCAATTAGCGTAGTTGCAGGAAAATTTGTGAAACAAGCCGACCCGACCCGACCAATCTGTTATCCGCAAATCGGCACCTATTTTAATGAAAATAAAGCAATTATTCCCGATTTTGTTGATGTTTATACCCCTCATTATGAAAATGCTGCATGGGTGAAGAATTTTGCAAAAGAAACAAACCGCCCTGTAATTCTGACAGAATATGCCCATGGGTTGGGTTTGTCGTTTGGAAATTTGGCCGATATCTGGCAGCAAATGTTCCGAAACAAATCGTTTACCGGTGGCGCAGTCTGGGATTTTCAGGATCAGGGAATTCTTCAGAAAGCTGACAAGCCGGTGGATACGAGCAAACTCACCTACGATGTGTGGATCGATTCGCTGAATTACTATAAAACAACGCTTGACGGAGCCGATGGAATGGTTTATGCTGACCGAACTCCGCAGGCCGACTACTGGCAGTTGAGAAAAGTGTATGCTCCGGTTCAAATCATTGAATCGGAATTACCCGTAACATGGGGAAAAAACGAACTGAAATTTTCAGTCTATAATCAATACGATTTTACCAATCTGAAAACTCTTTCCGGTAAATGGAAATTATATCGTAACCGGAAAAATTATTTGCAAGGCTCCATCTCAATCAACTGTGAACCACACGATACCATCACCTGTTCACTTCCCGTTGAATTACCAGAAAATAGAGAGAATTCTGTGTTCCTGCTTCAGTTTGAATTTTGTGAGGCAGGCAAAAATAAAATTTACGAACATACCATTAACCTGACCACACCAGCTCAATTTGAAAAAATCAAGGGATCAATTCGAAAAGAGCTAATCAGTGGATTATGGGAAGTTGAGAAAAAGGATAATTCAACCATAATTAATACGAAGGATTTCCAGATCCGGATGGACAAAGAGCATTTGAAGATAAGTCTGACTGCACAACAAAAGAAAGTTCCGATTATCTGTAGCGGAATCTATGCGCGTACCGGTCGGGCGCTAAAAATGGCCGATGTCACCGTCCGCGATAAAATTGATCCTGATAAGAGCGATTGTTTCTGGGAACCATATCTATTGAGACCCAATCAGGTAAGTAGTTTTAATGAAAGCACGAAAGAAAAAGAATTTCGGATTTCTGCGAAAGAAACTTTTATCAGAGGCGAAAAATATCTGAATCAAAAAATTGAAGGTGAAATTCAGTATTCAATAGAGAGTACGGGAAAGTTGAAAATCAATTACCTCTTATTGCCCAAAAATGCCAATGGGGTCTTTCCTGAAGCGGGTGTCTCATTCATTTTGCCAACCACCATATCGTATTTTCATTGGTTGGGTGATGGTCCTTTTGCATCCTATCCCGATAAATATCAATTGGATAACTTTGGATTTCACGCACTTCAGAAAAATGATATCAATTTTAATGGAAACCGCTCTAATGTCGAAATTGCCCTTTTTACCGACAAGCTCGGAAACGGAATCGCCGTGGTAGCAGATAAAGCAAATATTTCGGTAGAACTGAAAGAAAACCAGATTGTGGTGAGCCACAATTCAATGGTCGCAGGACTTGGAAATAAGAAAACCATTCCAGGTCAAATCATTTGGGCAAAAGATGTCAGCGAAATCAAAGGCGAATTTGAGATATTTCCATTAAAGGCAGGCTGTTGGCCGGCAACGCTAAAAGAATTATTCGGGTACCCGGTGGGCTCACCAAAACCATTTAAACCATTCTATTATAGCTATGATACTACTTACTAAATTCAGTATAAACCAAAAACGTAAAAATCGAGGCATAATTCTGTTTTTTATCTTGCTTGCCTTTCTTCCGGTTGGATTAATAGCAGGAAATCCAATTTCAGGATTTTTGATTAGTGAGGATACAACGTGTAAGGTTTGGTGGGCTGGCACCACCTGCAAAATTATGCGCGATGACCCTGTTCCTTTGAAAAAAGCGAAGATTGTACTTTGGGCAGCACAAAATGAGGCTGAAGGTTTTCAACTGGTATTATCACCAAAGGCAACCATCGAAAATATTACCATATCAGTATCTGATTTCAGTACCAGGAAAGGGACATTGATTCCTGCAGAAAATGTGAAAATCCGGAACGTGGAATATGTTCATGTTACAAAGCCTTCAGGAATACTGCACCAGGCTGGTTGGTATCCCGATCCGTTACCTTTGTATGAAAAGCCATTCCGCGCACCTGCCGGGATGAACACTCCTATGATGCTTACAGTTAAAGTTCCCAAGGGCGCAACTCCGGGAATTTATTTTGCAAAAATCAATCTGAAATCAAAATCATGGGAAGCTTCATTTACTGCTGAACTTAAAGTTTGGAATTTTGCTTTGCCTGAAGTTCCGTCAATGCGGTCAGCTTTTGGCCTTTATTCAGGAACGATCAGTCAATATCACAACCTCAGTAACAAATCGGAACTGAAACAGGTTTTGGATCAGTATTATCAATGTTTTCGGGATTACCGGATTTCGCCGCAACAGTTTTTCGATTTATCCCCGATCAGGGAAAAGGTAACAGGCGCCTGGTGGAACGGTGGGACATTTGATCCAGACACCGTTTTTGCAGGGAAATATGCTTATCAGGTTACCGATAACCGGATGAACGGGAATGTGGCCGCTACCTGCGCCGATCTGATCAAAATTAGATCTGGCAATCCTTACCTCCTGAAATGGGAGGCTAAAACGCTGAAAAATAAGCAACAGTATGTTGTGACTGTAAAAAGTTACACTTCCGACAGAAAACCAATTCCATGGCATCTTCAGGGAATGATTTATCCGGGTGGTACACGGTGGCATATGGATAGTTTATACCTTGACCCGAAAAATCCGTTCGTTATGGAAGACCTGGTATTATCACGTCCCATACCTAAAGAGGCGGAGTATGTCAGTGTCCAATTATATCCAGTCTTTCCGGACGAAGGGGGTCAGGAAAAAGGGACTGCCTGGTTTGATAATCTTCAGTTCATTGATTTGAAAACGGGCGAAAATCTGCTGCCACACGGCGATTTTGAGCAGGATATTAACGCTCTCGATATAAAACTTGACTTTACTGATTTTGATGTGGCGGCCCGTAAATACCTTGATGAATTTGGGTTTACCGGTTTTAGGATGAAAATCGAAGCCTTAAGGCAGGGGCCTTTTGTTGGTCGGGAATCGGGGTGGTTCAATGGTTTTATCAACGGAACTGATGAATATCGAAAACTTATAACTTTGTATCTAAAACAGATTCAGGATCACCTCGAAGTCAACGGATGGCTGGGCAAGGAATATTTATATTGGGTAGATGAACCGAAACAAAAGGATTACAATTTTGTGCGTCAGGGAATGAAAACCATTCATGAGGTTGCTCCTAAGCTGACCCGTTTTATTACAGAGAATAACCCCGGTCCTGAAATTATGGATGTAACCGAAATAGGATGTCCGGTGCTTGCTAAATTTGATCCGGTTAAATCCTTAGAGTGGATCGCGAAAGGGAGGCAGATGTGGTCCTATCTGATGACCTGGCCAAAAGAACCGCACATCAATCTGTTCATTGACTCGGATGCCATCAATATGCGGATGTGGAGCTGGATGTCGTACCGTTACCATCTGACCGGAATCTTAGTTTGGAATTCAAATGCCTGGAATGCAGATGGTTGTTCGCCTCCGGGTATGTTGCAGAATATCTGGGATGATCCGATGACTTATATGGATGGGCATGGCACGCCTGCCGGGTCGGCTGCAGAATACGGCAATGGTGATGGGATGTTTTTCTATCCTCCCAATCGTGACCCGAATAATGATAAAACTAAGTATATGTCCGGGCCTGTTCCATCTCTTCGTCTGGAGATCTTACGCGAAGGAGTTGATGACTACGACTACTTGATCAAGCTTGAAAATTGTGTAAAGAATGCTCGTCCCGATCAACTAAACCTGATTAAAAAGGCAAAATCAATACTCAATTTCGGATCGGAAGTGTTTATTAATGAGCAGAAATATACAAAAGATCCGCAGATATTAATGCAATACCGGCAGCAAATGGGAGACCTGTTGGAACAGTTCTCTTTGAAAAACTAAAATAACCAGCAACTCATATGAATTCATTCTTTAAGAAAACGTCCCCTTACAAAACATTTCTGTTCTCCTTACTTGGTTTGGGATGGATATTTTCGGCAAATGCAAAAGTTTATGACATTACTGATTTTGGGGCAAAAGGAGACTCTTTTACGTTGAACTCTAAAGCCATTCAACGGGCAATTGATGAATGCGCCGCCAATGGCGGTGGTACAGTTTACTTTCCTGCAGGAACTTATATTTCTGGAACAATATGGTTAAAAGACAACATCCATCTCTACCTTGAATCAGGAGCTACATTGGAATGTTCGACAGATGTGAGCCAGTTTCCACTACAAACTTCAAAGATGGTTTCGCTCAGACCCCGGTGTTATAGCCTGATCTATGCTGAGAATAAATTCAATATATCGATATCAGGCAATGGAGCCATTGTCGGACAAGGGAATAAAAAGCCCTATCACATTAATCATAAGAATCAGGATGCCGCTATTGTCAGACCAAAGGTTATATGCATGATTGAGTGCAAAAATGTAAAGATCAGGGATATTACATTGAAAAACTCGCCATTTTGGATGCAGCATTATTTGGCATGCGAAGACTTGCTGATTGATGGTATAACGGTATCTAACCGCCGATCGAGTGTCAACAATGACGGTATTGACATTGATTGCTGCAGGAATGTCAGGATATCCAACTGCAACATAAACAGTGAAGATGATGCCATCGTTTTGAAGAGTACATCCAACAGATTATGTGAGAATGTTACCATCAACGGATGTGTTTTATCCAGTCATTGCAACGCTTTGAAATGTGGTACCGAGTCAAACGGAGGATTCAGGAATATCACGGTTTCCAATTGTGCAATCTTTGATACTTATTTATCGGGAATTGCACTTGAAATAGTGGATGGTGGAGTTTTGGACCTGGTTAATATTTCTAATATTACCATGAACAGGGTGAACAATCCCCTTTTCATAAAATTGGGCAACCGTGCCCGTCCTTATGGTGAAAATATCAAACCTCAGGGAATAGGAGAGATGAAAAATATTCAAATCAGTAATGTTCAGGCGAACGAAGTGGGGGAGTTTGTTGAGATACCTGAAATGGAATTTTCCCATCATAATGCACGTCCAAAAGCTGCAGCGATATTCATTGACGGATTGCCCGAAAGGAACATCTGCAATATCAGCCTGGAAAATTTTTTTATCAATTTTAAGGGAGGTGGAACAAAACAGGATGCACTTACTGAAGTACCTGTACTACCCAAAGCATATCCTGAATATTCTTCTTATGGTGATATCCGACCTTCGTATGGTTTCTATTGCCGGTTTACGTCGCAGTTAAACCTTAAGAATATAGTCGTTGCTCATGAAAAAGAGGATGATCGCCCGGCTTACATTTTTGATTACGTGGATCACCTTGTTTTGGATAATATTGGCGGGGATACCCAGGGAAATGGCGAACCAGCGGCGACACTGATCCATTGCGGAAGTTCTTATTTAAAAGAGAATCCAGAAAGGATCAAAAAGAAGGATATAAAAATAGACCGGTATTCGAAACTCACCGTTAACTGATTGATTTGGATAAGCGATTTGGTAGCTTTTAAAAAACAAATTATATGCCGATAAGTAATTGTCAATTGATAACGTTCAAATTTCAATACCTTTCCTTATTGACTTTTTGCAATTTATAAGGATAAATTTTCGATATTGAATTATACCGGTTAATTAAATTATTACCAGGTTCCTGCACGAACCTCATAAATACAAATATTTTTAAAATGAGACATTCAGCAAAATATTGGAAGGTGGTTACCGTAATTCTTCTGGTGGTGCTACTCATCTCCTGTTCCACCTCCACAAAGCGTCCGGTCGATTTTGTCGATCCGTTTATTTGTTCCGAGGGTGACCACGGTCAGTGGGATCCTTCAGCTACAGTGCCGTTCGGGATGGTCAAGCTGGGGGCGGATACCTATCCCAGCAGTTTAACCGGCGATGGTGATTTTGCCCATTCAGGCTATAACTATTCCGACACCATTGTGCGTGGATTTAGTCATTTTCATAAAGGAAGTTCGGGAGGTGGACGTGTTGGCGATCGTGCCGGACGGTTGTCTATCATCCCATTTTCGCATGAACCGCTTGACACCTTTTTGAGGAATCCGCTGGCAGTGATGGATAAAAAATCAGAGAAAGCAATTGCTGGCTACTATGCTGTAAAGCTGAAAGAGGATAATATTCTGGCCGAACTTTCAGCGACTGCTCATACTGGAATTCACAGGTATTCATTTGCCAAAGGAAAACCAGCCCGTCTGTTTTTGAATGAAGGGAATCTGGCCCGATCAGCATATTTGTCAGTTAAGATGGTTGATAATCAACATTTGGAAGGATTTTTAGCAACCTTCTCTGGCATTCATTTTGTTATTGAATTCAGCGAACCAATAAAAAGCGGAAAGAGTTGGAATGGTAAAGAAGTTCAGGAGAGAACCACTTTGGACAAAGTTAATAATGGTGGTCTGATCTGTGATTTTGGCGATCTGCATGGCAAATCACTGCTTGTAAAAATTGGGATCTCTCTAAACAGTCGCGAGGCAGCCCAAACTAGTCTGAAAGCAGAATGTGCCGGCTGGAATTTCGAAAGAGTAAAGAACCGGGCTTCAGATTTATGGAATGAACAGCTTGAAAATCTTGAGGTGAAAGGGGATGATGAATACAAAACAATTTTCTATACGGCACTTTTTCATACCTGCTTTCTTCCTACCGTGATCAGCGATCCCGATGGTTCCTATCCGGGTATGGATCATCAGGTGCATAAAGCCGAAGGTTACAAACATTATCACGATTTTGCATTTTGGGATTCGTTCCGAACTAAATATCCGCTTTATAGTCTATTTGTACCAGGCGCCTATCGCGACATTGTGAAGTCGTTACGTGATGTTTATGAACAGGCCGATAATTGTGCCCCTTTCCCCAATACAGATCACAAACCACATGGTTCTGATTTCAGTTATAAAGGAAAAAATGGTTATCAGCCGTTTAGTAATTGTCGACACGAACATATGCTGATGGTTGTTGTTGACGCCTGGTCTAAGGGTTTGTTTGACATGGATATGAAAAAAGTCTATCCTTTCCTGAAACGAGAAGCTTTGATACAAATGCCTGAAAGGTATGATTCAATCGGGTATATTCCTGCACGTCCGGATCAAACCGGTGAATATTGCTGGGATAATTGGTGTGTGGCACAGGTAGCCAGCTCCCTGGGTAATCAGCAGGATTACGATTATCTGATGAAACGATCGGAATACTGGCAGAATACTTGGGATCCGTCGATCAAATATTTTCGTGCACGTGGCGCTGATGGAAAATGGCTTGACTTTCCCGAAGACCCGGCCATGAATCGTGAGAAATATACCTACGAAGGGTCTAAATGGCAGTATCGATGGAATATTCTCCATGATATCCCTTCACTGATCGACAAATTCGGAGGCAAAGAGAGCTTTGTGAAGGAGTTGGAGTATTTTTTTGACCACGATCTTTACACTGCCGGGAACCAGATCGACTTGCAGGCGCCGTTCCTTTTTAATCAGGGTGGCGCTCCCTGGCTTTCGCAAAAATGGGTGCATAAAATTCTGACCGAACCTATTGTCCAGAAATACGGTACGCATAATTTTTTCCCGAAACCTATTTTCGATCGGGTTTATAAAACAACTCCCGATGGTTATCTCGAAGAGATGGACGATGATTACGGCTGTATGTCGGCCTGGTATGCGATGAGTGCGATGGGACTTTACCAGGTTTGTCCGGGTAATCCGGTTTACCAACTGACTGCTCCGATTTTTAGTCATGTAACGATTCATCTTGATCCAAAAATTTATTCAGGAAAATCGTTTACAATTCAGGCAAATCATCTGAGCAAAGAGAATTATTATATCCAATCGGCGACTTTCAACGGAAAGACCTTCACCCGATCGTGGATTACCCATCAAGAAATTGCAAAAGGAGGTGAACTCATTTTTGAAATGGGTCCAAACCCAAACAAAGAGTGGGGCATTTTATAAGGCTATAACATTATTCTGAAGATCATGAAAATATGTGTTTATGTGTCAAAGTGCCTGCCAGGAAGAAAGTTGGCTCTTTTGTTTTTCAGCATTGGATTATTATCCCAATCGCTTTTTGCCTATGAACATCCGGGTGGGATGCATTCCAAAGCGCAGATTCAATTTGTAAAGCAACAAATCAGACTCAAAAATGAGATCTATATTAGGGCATTTCAACAGCTTATAAAATTGGCTGATACTGCTATGCTGCAGGAGCATCACGCCTTGGCCAATTTCAGTATCCCGGGATATTATAAAAAGCCGGCTGAACATGTTAAAAACTCAACCAGCCTTGAGACAGATGCCTTCAATGCTTATGCCTGTGCGCTTGCATGGCAACTCAGTGGTAAAAAGCGATACGCCACACATGCATTGTATTTTATCGATGCATGGAGCCATCTCAATAAATTGTATTCCGATAGCGATGGACCGTTGGTAATGAGCTTTACCGGATCGGGGATGGTGATGGCTGCGGAACTGATGTCCGGTTACAAAGGTTGGAAAAATGAGGACAAACAATTTTTTAATGATTGGTTGACAAACGTTTATCGCAAAGCTGCAAATGAGATACGGAACCGGAAAAACAATTGGGCAGATTGGGGACGGTTCGGGTCATCACTTTCTGCCTATTATTTAAATGATTCACTGGACCTAAAAGAAGATATCCGGCTTTTTAAGTCCGATCTCTTCGATAAAATTGCCGATGACGGACATATGCCGGCGGAGACTAAAAGGGGGGCAAATGGGATCTGGTACACCTATTTTTCACTCGCACCTATGACCGCAATGGCATGGGTAGCTTATAATGCTACAGGGGAGAACCTTTTCACTTTACAGAAAGATGGTCGTTCTATTAAGTCGGCCCTTGACTATCTGCTCTATTACAACCAACATCCGGATGAGTGGAAGTGGTTTAAAAATCCCGTTCAGGGTACACATGAGAGTAAATTCTCGGACCTGGATTTAAAAACGAATTATTCCTTCTGGCCGGCGAATTTACTTGAAGCAATGGCAGGTATATACGGAGATGATCGTTATATCAGATATGTAACTCCCTATCGACCTTTATGCTATGAGAAACATCATTTTGCCTGGGTATTCACAACACTTATGCCCGTAATGCCGGATGGATATAAATAAAACAACCATTCATTGTTAATTAAAGATAACTCTGTCAAATCATGAAAAGACTGCTTAATATTTGTCTGTTTATCCTGGCATTTAGTGCGCTGGCATTGAATTCTATTGCCCAGCCGGATACTTTGTCATTTCTACACATAACGGATTTGCATTTGATTCATAATCTGGATGCCTACCAGCCGGATTTGGCTCAGAGCCGGAAACATTTTGGACAGGGAGAAGTTCCGTTAAAGCAATTTTTAAGGACAATGCCCCGGAAAACAAACAGTAATCTGGTGATTGCCACAGGTGATTTGGTCGATTTTTATAAAGGTGAAGCGCGTAATGGCGAAATGACCGATCTTCAGGTTGAACAATTTTCGCATCTTATCAGATGCTGTAAGGTACCGGTACTCCTGACCCTGGGAAATCACGATATTTCTGCTTATAAATGGAAAGATACAATTCGGATTGCGACCCAAAGTGTAGCAGGACAGGCACGTGCAGCATGGATCCATCATATTCCCTGCTTCAGGGAGGGGACCTATTACAGCCGTATTTTTGAAGTAAAAGGGAGAACTTATCGTCTGATTTTCCTCGATGATGGTTACAATACCCTTCTTAAGGGAGAACAGGGGGCACTTCCTTATATCGACAAAGCCCAATTGCACTGGTTAAAAGATCAGTTTCTGCAATCGTCTGATGATGTCAAAATAGTATTTATGCACCTCCCTTTAACCGCAGCAAATTCTCCAGCTGGATACCCTTCAGAACTTTATACGCTCCTGACTAAATATCCCTCCGCCAGATTGATACTTGCCGGACACAACCATAAAAATGCCATTCAAAGATTCGCTTTCCCGGAAGACCAAAAGATGGTGCAGGTTCAAACAGGTGCATTTGGACAAAATCCAATGAATTGGCGTCTTATAAAGCTGACAAAGGACCAGATTCTAATCTCGTTTCCTGGCAAAACAGTGACTGAATTAGTAATTCCGGTTAAATAAGAAAGTGTTAATTCACCGTATTATAATATACAATGAATAAAAAGTTTACCCGACGATCATTTGTATCCACGACCTTGTCAGGATTGGGGGGTGTCGCGCTGGGTAGTTCAGCTGGATTGTTGACGGACCCAGAAGAAATAAAGGGTAAAGTCGGGGATTCAAAAGCGAAGTCCCTTTTTGCCACTACCGATTTTAGTGATAATGTATTGATCAATCACCAGGGAACCAGGTATGGATCACCTGCAGTTCGATCAGAGGATTATTATAGCAACAACCGCTGCTTTATGAACCGTAAGCAACTGGATGAGCTACATCAATTTCTGGCTTCTGTCGGTGTTACACGTCATCAATGGATAGTCGATACGATGTGGAAATTGTATGATGATTATCCTTATGGATTTGATTTACTGGCTGAAACCGCAAAATCGGCTAAAAAGTTTGGGATTGAGTTTTATGCGGTGATCAAACCTTTCGAAGGCGGCTGCTTTGGAACTATTTTACCCTCCACAATGCCTTGTCCTGAGGGAGCTGGAGCAATTAAAGATTTACGCGGGATATTCCCAACCGTCCGTCCGTTTGTCGCAGCTAATCCATCGCTAAGTTTGAAACGGAGACCGGAATCTTTCGATTGTACCCAGCCGGTTTCGACGATTCGACTGGTGAAAGGAGATGACCGGCCAATTCGCGTAAAAGCTGAGGATCTCTCAATCTGGACAAGTACAACGAATAATCATTTTATACGTTACAATGGTCCTCGCTCTTTTCGTGAAACAATTGAAAAGAGGTACCGGTTTCCCTATTGGCGGAAATGCCGGATTCTGCATCTGGAAGGTTTACAAATCCCATTGGATCACAAATATGTTTTGATTAAATGTACTTTGGCTGATGAAATGGGGAATTTCACCAATGAAAAAGGGAATATTTTGGAACTCGTTGGAGGGGATGGGAAAATCCTTCCCCACACCCTGAGTACCGGACCTGTAAAACTGGAGGAGCATGATAGCTTCTATCAGTCAAAACTCATGAAGAAAGTAGTTCGCTATTTGCAATTTCCGGAGGTCCGGTCCGAAATCGGTGACCGGGAAAGAATGAAGGAGCATTATCGTGATTTTTACAGTTTCGGTGATTACAATACGGTCGATATGATAACTTTAGACAAAGAGGGTTATGTGGCGGCTGCCTGTGGAAAGCCTGAATATATCACTGGCCATTTGAACCCTGTCTATCCCGAGGTCAGGGAGCACTGGCTGGATTTTATCCGGTTTTGTCTTGACCGCGGTGCGGATGGGATCAATATTAAGTTCCGATCCTTATAATTTCGAATGGCAGTGGGAAACCTGGGTGAAAGAGATTGGTGATGCGTTTGAAATAAGGGGCATTTTTCAGGTTCGTCCATGGAATATGGTAAAAGTAATAGACATTTTTAGCGCAGCTACCCGGAATGTCCATAAACCACTTTATCTACAGGGTGATTTTCATGGAATGACCTTTGATGGCCCTTTTGCCAGCTCAGAAGCTGAAATTGAAATGGTAAAAAACCATCCAGGACTGGATGGATACGTTTTTTACGAAACGGCAAATATTACCCGTCTGAACGATAATGGCCAACTTGAAGGGAGCTCCGGAATCGAAGATATTTTGAAAAAATCTACCTTTGGGAAACGAAACTAAGTAAAAAACATTAAGGATAATGAAAATGAGAAAGCAAACAAAAATCGGGTTGGTCTTCCTTTTAGGAATGTTCACTTTTTTAAGCTCGCCAGCTAAAAAACCTTTAACCGATGGTGAAGGACGTCCATTAATCGAAAAGATCGGGACTATTGACTGCGACATGGTTGAAACAACCCCTGTTGTGTTTAAAGATAAGGTTTACCGGTTCGAGTATGTTCGAAAAAACTATTGGAATAATCAGACGGGCGATTCCTATTTCAGGTTTGTAAACCACGAAACTGGAAAGTCAACAACCCCATTTGCCAAAGGTTTCCATTTTGGAAGCGCTTATGTTTCTGATAATACAGTTTATGTAACTGCAGTTGACCGCGGAGATGGAGAACGAATTTTTATTTTTTCGTCCCATGACCTGGAAAACTGGGATAAATGGATGGCTTTTGAGCTTCCCGGTTTTGGTATGTTCAATACCTCCCTGATTAAAGTAGACAAAAAGTTTGTACTGATGTTTGAGGTGGGGAAGCCTGCTAAGGAGTGCGGAGTACGATTTACTGCGCGCTTTGCAACCTCCACCGATCTTAAAAACTGGGAGATACTGTCCCGTGACCACAATTATGCCATGGACCGCTATACCGCTCCTCATTGTTTACGCTATCTCGATGGATATTATTACGACTTTTACCTTGAAGTACACGAAGGTTACGAAATGAGGGTTGTGCGGTCAAAAGATTTAATAAATTGGGAATCCAGCCCGTTAAATCCTGTACTGAAGGCCTCTGCAAAAGATAGGCAAATAGCAAACCACAACTTGTCAGATGATCTGGTACAGAAAATTACCACCTCAGAGGATTGTAATAATTCGGACATCGATTTTTGTGAGTACAATGGGAAATTGATTATCAATTATTCATGGGGAAATCAAAGGGGTAAGGAATTCCTGGCTGAAGCCGTTTATCACGGCACTTGGAAACAGTTTCTGAAAGGGTGGTTTCCGCAATAAAATGGGAACTCAGGTTTATATTTAAATTTAAAATATATTTAAATTTAAGATGGTAATAAAAGCAGTTTATTTACAAATAGCTCTATCTTTATATTTCCTTGGATCGACTTATAGCTTTGCTAATCAAATAGATCAACTGCCATATTCGGACAATAAAAAGCAGGCAGCTTCCATCCTAAAGCTTCCTGAACGCGGTTTATGTGCTCACCGGGGGGCTTCAAAAACACACCCCGAAAATACGCTTTCATCTTTTCGTGCTGCTGTTAAGGCTGGTGCACAGATGATTGAGTTTGATGTGTTTCTGACAAAAGAGAATCAAATGGTTGTTTTGCACGATGCAAACGTGGATCGTACCACAAACGGTACAGGGAAGGTTTCTGATCTTACGTTGGCTGAAATCAAGAAACTTGATGCTGGAAGCTGGAAAGCACCGGAATTTTCAGGTGAACAGATTCCAACTTTGGAAGAGGTCCTCAGCATAATGCCATACAATATCTGGCTGAATGTTCATCTTAAGGGCGACGGGCGATTGTCCATACTAGTTGCCAACCTGATTAAAAATCAGGGGCGTTTACATCAGACTTTCCTTGCTTGCTCTGCCGTTGCTGCCCGTCAGGCAAAGGAGGCCGTTCCAGGTATTCTGATCTGTAATATGGAGAGGCAAGAGTCGGCTCATGAGTATGTCATCGGAACCATCAAGGCAAATGCCGATTTCATTCAACTCACCCGATCAGACTACCCTGAATTCACCGCCGATGTAAAAAAACTGAAAGAAAGCGGGATAAAGGTGAACTATTATGGAACAGATGCACCAGAAACAATCCGGATGTTATTTGAAAATGGCGTCGATTTCCCACTGGTTAATGATATTGTAGGTTTGATCGATATAGTCCGGGAACAAAATATCAAACCGTTGCAACCAATATTTAAAAAATAAAGAAGATGACTTTAAAAGCTAGCTTTAAAATAAGTTGGGTACTTGTATTGTCAGTGCTTAATATTCAAGTGTTTGCGAAGTTGAAAGTTGGAGATCTCCTCCCGTTATGGAGTGAAGGATATTTGGATATTCATCATATCAACACAGGCAAAGGAGAGTGCTCTTTTTTGATGTTGCCCGACGGGACAACTATGCTGGTAGATGCGGGAGCTACCGCACGTCCAAAACCTCGTGTGACCGATCCAAAACCAGATGGAAGCCGCACTCCCGGTGAATGGATTTCGAGATACATTTTGCATTTCTTACAAAATCAGCCTGAAAAGAGATTAAACTATGTGTTAATAACCCATTTTCACGACGATCACATCGGCGAGCTTTATCCCGGATTGAAAACATCGGTGAACGGGAATTATATTTTGACAGGGATTACCGAAGTTGGCGAAAACATTCCTTTTGGAAAATTAGTTGACCGCAACTACCCCGATTATAACTGGCCGACCCAAATGAAGGGAGAATATATTCAGAACTATATCCGGTTTGTTAAGTGGATGGTTGAAAATAAAGGTGTTGCTGCGGAGCAATTAAAGGTTGGAGTAAATGATCAGTTTCTGTTGCTTCACCATCCAAATAAATACCCGAATTTCGAAATTCGCAATCTTGCCTCCAACGGCCATGTCTGGACGGGTGTCGGGAACAACGAACGAAACTTCTTTCCTGAAATGAAAGATTTGCAGCCAATCGATTACCCGGGCGAAAATATGTGCAGCATTGCCTTTCGTGTGTCGTATGGAAAGTTTGACTATTTTAACGGAGGTGATCTTACCACGGGTGCACCCGGAACCTGGCAGGATATTGAAACTCCTGTGGGATTGGTTACCGGACCTGTGGATGTGTGCGAAGCCAATCATCATGCCTATTTTGATGCAATGGGCATTCCCTTTCTTCAGGCTGTCCGTCCGAGGATACATATTATTCAGGTATGGTCGCCAAGCCAGCCATCGGCGAATATCCTTGCGAGGATGCTTTCATCCTGGACCTATCCCGGCCCACGTGACATTTTTGCCACCAATACCATGGAAGAAACCCGCGTCGTAAGTGGCAAAATGGAAAGTTTAAAAAGTCAGCAAGGGCACATTGTTGTCCGTGTCAGCCCGGGTGGTGAAAGTTATATGATCTATATCCTTGATGATTCTGAAGAGAATTTCAGAATAAAAGGTATCAACGGGCCCTACCTTAGTAATTAAAGGTTTAATAAAACTTAACAGGATGAATTTTGGAAGATCATTATTCTTAAAAAAAGGTAGTTTTGCTTTGGCGCTTTTGTTTACTTTCGGTATCTCCTTTGCCGAAAACCCATTGAAATATGTCAATCCGTTTATTTGTACCGAAGGAGATAACGGACAACTCTATCCGGGGGCTACCTATCCGTTCGGCCTGGTCCATTTGTCACCTGAAACAGAAGGTGATTCACATGTGGGTTATTATTACAGGGATCAATACATCGAAGGGTTTTCCCATCTCAGAATTGGAGGAGCCGGTTCAAAAGGGAAAGGCGGTGGCTTGCTCATCAAACCCGGAATAGGCAAGTTCACCACGAAAATAAGTGAATTCAGGGAGAGATATATCAAATCATCCGAGGAAGCTTCGCCTGGTTATTATAAAGTCATTCTGGAATCAGGCGTTAAAGCGGAGTTGACCGTTTCGGAACGGGTGGGTTTCCATCGTTACACTTTTCCTGTGGAATCAAAAAAAGAGCGATATGTGGTGATTGATCTTTCACACAGTTATGTGGGGATGCTGGATGCCCGGTTGAATATAAAAAACGATCACGAAATTACCGGAATGATTAAATCGTTGCATAACAGTGGAGGGGGGTATCATTTGCTTTATTTTGCCATTGTTTCCGACAATCCATTCGAATCGTACACCAGTTGGAAAGGTTCTGGAGATACCGGAAAAGTTGCTCTTCGTCAGGGAAAGGATATCGGAGTTTGGCTCAATTTTTCCAGGGATGGGAAAAATGTTGTCGGGCTAAAAGTCGGTTTGTCACCTGTAAGTGAAGAGTTGGCTCTGCAGGAAGCCACTACAGAAATCAAAGGTTTGAATTTTGATAAGGTATGGAACAATACCGCTTCGGTTTGGAAACAAAAGTTGTCAAAACTGGAAGTTAAAGGTGGCTCAGAAGAGTT
Organism: Prolixibacteraceae bacterium; assembly: GCA_963675995.2. GTDB lineage: Bacteria > Bacteroidota > Bacteroidia > Bacteroidales > Prolixibacteraceae > JAAFHB01. The sequence continues at coordinate 1,333,996 of CAXXIY010000002.1, forward strand.
TAAAACATTGTTATATACCCATTTGTACCATTCCTATCTGGTCCCGAACAATGCAACATCTTCAAGCGGGGTTTATCGGGCTGCCAATCAGCCCGATTCGTTATACTACACTAAAAATACCGCTCCCGATTTTACCTACTATTCGACATGGAGCCTCTGGGACGATTTCAGGAAATATTCACTCGTTTCGTTGCTGGAACCTCATACTGCCAAAAATATTGCCCGATCATTAGTCGATTATTATAAACACAGGGATGGAGGTGATCCAAAATACTGGCCAACACCTACCATCAGGAGAGAATTTGCCGGCGCTGTTATCATGGATGCCTATAATAAGGGACTTGGTGATTTTGATACAGAGGTAGCCTTCCAGGGGATGAAAAAAGATTATGAAAATTTTGATGGGAGGAATGTAAGTGCGAAATTGGAAAAGGCTTACCATGCTTACTTTGCACTTGAAATGGCTCTGTCGCTTGGTAAAGCTAATGAGGCAAAGAAACTGGAAGAGGCTGCAATGAATTACAAAGAAATGTGGTGCGCCACTCAGAAGGACAATCAGGGAAATGTAAGGGGCTTTTTCACCCCTGACGGGAAACCTGTAAATGATGTTGAGGAGTTCGAAAAGTATGTCTATGAGGGAAATTTGTGGCATTATCGCTGGTTTGTCCTTCACGACATTAATGGTTTAGCCAACCTGTGTGGAGGAAAGGAAAAATTGGCAGACGACCTTGAATATTTTTTCGAAGAGGACTTTTACATGCACCTGAATGAGCCTGATATCCACGCACCTTTCATGTTCGATTATCTGGGAAAACCTTATCTTACACAGAAATGGGCACGAACATTCACCACAAAAAGTGTGACACAGTTGTATCATAACCACGGATTCTTCGATCAACCGGTGGTTGGACGTATTTATCGTGCCGATACTAAAGGTTATATCGACACCATGGATGATGATGCAGGGGCGATGGCTTCGTGGTTTGTGATGAGTGCAATGGGATTATTTCCATCTGACCCGGTTAAACCCTACTATCTTATCGGTTCGCCCATTTTCCCCGAATTGCTTCTTCATGTCGGCAATGGGAAAGTGTTCCGGGTTGTGGCCAAAAATGTGAGTGAGGAGAACTTTTATATCCAATCGGCCAAACTAAATGGAGCCAATTTCGATCAACCCTGGATTTATTACAAAACAATCATGGAAGGGGGAACCCTGGAATTTGAAATGGGGAACCAACCGAACAAAAACTGGGGTAGCAATCCAGATAAGATGCCTCCATCAACCACCAGAAAATAGTCTGTTAAAATGAAAAGAAAAACTTGTAAATCAATTTGGCTTGGATGTTTCAAAAATCCAATCGCTTGTATGATAATTGGATTGTTGATGTGGGCACATCCCAACCAGGCACAAAGTCTGTCAAAAGAAAACCACACGCCTAAAAACTTTTACATTGGAATTGACAATTCAGGAGATAAGTGTAAACCGGAAGAGTTCTTCAACGCTGACGCAATGAAAGCTTTGGGAGTTGATTTTGTTGTTTATCATTATCGGGGACCCAAAGGAACAATTGGCGATGAGATGAAAAAGATGGAAAGACTGGGGAACAGTTTCAATGAAAGTGGATTGAAGGTAATTGTAAATGTGGAATCGGGAAACTGGAGCCTTGATATGGCCAGTACCGATGGGCATAACTGGGTTAAACAACCCGGCAACCTTCATTTATTTAAATTCCCCCCGGAGGTTTTAAAAAGTCTTAATAAATCGCCTGCAGTATGGGGGGTACTGTACGATGAACTGGAGCATTCGCAAATTACACGTAATCTGACCATCACATTACGCAACCCTGGTGTTGAATTGGTAAGCCTTGCTGAAACAACCGGTATGGATTTTAAATCAGCTGATAAGGCGGTAGGTGATGGAGCCAGATCACTGGCTGAGGAGTGCAAAAGCTATGGTTCATCAAAGGTGTTGACGGAGCATGTATGGCCGGTCCTTTTCCATAATTTTGCCCGGGCAGGTATTACCCCCGTTTATAAACAGATGAAGGAAAATTGGTCAAATGTGTGGGCGGCCTGTGCCATGGGCGCCTGCCTGCAATACAACACAGAACTATGGACCTGCATTGATTTTTGGAATCACAACACATTCCCCGGACATTCGGCAAAAGAATTATGGGGTAATCTTTTATTTGCATACTGGGCAGGAGTTGATAAAGCATATGTCGAAAGTATAGGCAATCATATTTATGAACCAGATGATAATAATAAGATTAGATTAAAGGAGCGAGGTGAATCGTTAAGCCGTTTTGCAAAGGAATATTTGACCAATCATCCACGACCTTATACATTCCGTGATTTTGAACCGGCCATCGCAATAATCCGTTTTGATGATACGGAGTGGGGACAGGGAAAAAATGTATATTGCAGCGTAGATTATGCTGTCAATGGTGAAACTAAAAAGTTCAATTTATATTGGAAAGATTGGCTTTTTGGAGCTTATAACCTTCATACAAGTCCGGAATCAGAGGAGTGGATAAAAGCCTGGCATACCATAACACATGGAATGGTTAAAAAGGAGAGCCTCTCATGGAATGCCGGTAATTACTATGAAGGTATGCCACACCGTTCTTTTGCTCCTGCAAATTCTCCAGTTGTATTTGATGATTTAGTTACGAAGGAAAAGATAAAGACAGTTAAACTTGCATTCTTATGCGGGTTGTTCATCAGCAAAAATACGTTGGCTGATGTGAGCTCACTTGTTAAGAAAAACGGTCTTGTCGTTGTTACATCGCGGCGGTTTGCTCCGCCACAATATGCAGCCGATTACTCCGGGGGAACACAAGTATTCAGAGATGGAAAAGGGAAATGGATCATCACAGATGATATGGCTGGCGACGACTTGAAAAATCTTGTAAACCCATGGTTAGGTAAAGAGGATGAAATCGTATATAAATTCAGAGGAAACAGAATAGTCACGATGAAAATATCATCTGACGGTGACGAACTTGATATTATAAAAACGAACTTTTAATTGATAAGATCCAATATGATGAGAATTTATTTATTCAGCTTGTCGATCATTGCTTTTTCCCTATTCGGATCGGTCTCGGCACAGGATAACCATAGTTCCTCCTCAAACAATTTGGCTGAGATCCGAAAAGTAAAAGACATCATTATTTACAAGGATTCTTTGTTCTATTCATCATTTCCTTCTGTGGTAAAACGCCCGGATGGGGAGATTCTGGTCGCATTTCGCAGAGCTCCCAACAGAATACTTTTTGGAGCACAAGGTGTATCTCATACCGATCCGAACAGCTATTTAGTCATGGTTCGTTCTCGTGATGGGGAGAACTGGACCAAAGAGCCTGAGTTGATTTTTGCTCATCCATTTGGTGGTTCGCAGGACCCTTGTCTATTGCAGCTAAAGGATGGTACGCTGATATGTACAAGCTACGTCTGGGGTCTTATTCGTGCTGATGCTGACAGTATTCTCAAGCGAAAAGTAACACGGGCAATAAGTAAGACCGATCACTCTCCTTCATTTACTTTTTTGGGGGGATACCTGGTGCGCTCTGATGATGGTGGAGAAAATTGGCGGGGACCGATTTATCCACCATATGTATCGTCTGATAATCAAGTGAGTGTTTGGGGCAAACCTTTACCGGCCTATAACCGGGGAGCATTATGCGAAGGGAAAAATGGTTCGGTTTTCTGGGTTGTCGCAGCTAAAGACCCGGGTCCTGTTTCAAAGACTTCAACACATTTGTTGGTTTCAAAAGATAAAGGAATTACCTGGGAGTATGCCTCAGTTGTTGCGTCCGATGAAAAGATATCTTTTAATGAAACTTCTGTTTATGAAACACCCAGGGGTGATTTGGTCGCATTTCTTCGAACTTCAAACAGTCCTGACCAATCTTCCTCCATTGCCCGTTCAACGGATCAGGGAAAATCGTTTAAATGGCAAAGTATGAGTTTTTTCGGGTATCCGTTACATGCCCTAAAGTTATCTGATAACAGGGTTTTACTCACTTATGGTTACAGAAATAAACCGTATGGGATTCGTGCTAGAATATTAAATCCGGAATGTACTGATTTTGCCTCAGCACCTGAATTTGTAATCCGGGATGATGGAGGCAGTACGGATTTGGGCTATTCCTGGTCCGTTTTGCTGGATAAGAAACATGTTCTGGTGGTTTACTATTTTAATCATGACAGTGGGATCCGTTATATTTCAGGTACGATCCTTGAAATCAATAAGCAATAACTTCCAAGCCCAATCATTTGATCATGGTCAAACCAGTTATTAGAATCTCCGGAAAAAGAACCTGGTATTTGTACAAACCTTTAATTAAAAAAACAATGAAGACTTATTTTTTCGTTTTGCCAATCATTGCATTTTTTTTCCTGGGATCGGTTGTTGCCCAGGAAAATCATAAATCCTTATCAGACAAGGGAACGACTGTCAAAAAAATAAAAGACATCATCATTTATAAAGATACCTTATTCTATTCAGCTTTTCCGTCGGTGGTCAAACGACCCAATGGAGAGATACTGGTTGCATTCCGCAGAGCGCCTGAGCGGAGGTTGTTTGGACAACAGGGTATTTCGCATACCGATCCGAATAGTTATATGGTGATGGTTCGTTCCCGCGATGGGGAGAATTGGACCAAAGAACCTGATTTGATTTTTGCCCACCCATTTGGAGGTTCGCAGGATCCGGGTTTGTTACAATTGAAAGATGGAACCCTGCTCTGTACAAGTTATATTTGGGGACTTATCCGATCAGATGCCGATACGATCCTACACAGAAAATTAACTTTGGTTAAAGACAATTCCGGAAATCGCCCACCTTTTGTTTTCCTGGGTGGGTACCTGGTACGTTCTTCTGATGGAGGGAAAAAGTGGCAGGGACCATTTTATCCGCCGCATGTGCCAACGGATATTCAGGTGAATGTTTGGGGAAAACCGTTGCCTGCCTACAACCGGGGCGCCTTATGTGAAGGTAAAAATGGACAAATCTATTGGGTTGTTGCTGCCAATAGCGCCGAAGCTCCTGCCAAAACATCCACCCATTTGCTGATCTCTAAAGATAAAGGGATCACCTGGAACTATTCCTGTCAGGTTGCCTCAGATGATAAAATCTCATTCGATGAAACCTCAATCATTGAAACGCCCAAAGGTGATCTGGTTGCTTTTCTTAGGACTGAAAATATGCCTGATCAACTTTCGTGTATTGCCCGTTCAACCGATGGTGGTAAATCATTTACATGGAAAAGCATGGGTTTTTTCGGGTACCCCTTACATGCGCTTAAATTGCCCGACAACCGGGTTTTACTGACCTATGGCTACCGGAAAAAACCATTCGGGATACGAGGCAGGATTTTAAATTCTGAATGCACGGATTTTGAATCAGCACCCGAATTCATCATTCGTGATGATGGCGGAAATGGCGATCTGGGTTACACCTGGTCTGCCTTACTGAACGATAATCGAGTTTTGGTAGTTTACTACTTTAATTCCAATATCGGCACCCGTTACATCGCAGGTACAATCCTTGATATTAGCAAAAAGTAATCTTTTTATAAAAACTTAAATTTTATGAATAATTCAATCAGGCAACTTATAGCCCAATTCTGCGGGAGGGTCAAATTTTATTTAAAATCTGGTCTTGTGGTGATCTGTTGCGGATTAATCCAGCAATGCAGTGTCCATCAATCGGTAACAAAGCCAAACAGAGGTGACCTGGTTGAAAAGTATAATGCTCCAGTGCATTTCTCAGCCTTGTATGCCGGGGCCGACATGAAATTTAGTTTTAAAGGTTCTTCGCGTAGTGATTTTGAAAAGTGGCAAAAGGCATTCCGTCCTGAGCTGAAAAAACATCTCGGACTCGATATTCTGGAAAATCAATTATCAGATTATCAGCCTAAAACACAATTAGTCTCTTCTGAGGATATTGGATTTGCCATTCGTGAGCATTGGGTGATTTGGACAGAACCAACCGTTCCGCTTCCATTTATTTTGCTTCGTCCCAAAAATGTGGAACAACCACGTGGTCTGGCGATTACACCTCATGGACATTCGAAAAATACCGAGTTATATGCTGGTATTTACAGGGATGAGAAAGAACGCGAAAGTGGCGAAATTGGAGAAAGGAATGTAGCGATTCAGGCAGTGAAGGAGGGATATTTCGCAATCGCTCCGACAACCCGTGGCTTTGGCGTGACGCGTACCTCTGAAGACCAGAAAAGTGATGTCACTTCGTCGTGCCATACCTTATTGCTACACGATATCCTTGTTGGCAGAACTCCCATTGGAGACCGTGTATGGGATATCTCGAAGCTGATCGACTGGGCGCTGAAAACGTTGCCAATTGATCCGAAGAAAATTGTGGTGACCGGTAATTCCGGTGGAGGTACGGTGACTTTATTCGCTGCAGCATGCGACACCCGCATTTCGGTGGCAATACCTTCCTCCTATTTCTGCACTTTTACTGGAAGCATCGGTTCGTTGCATCATTGCGAATGTAATTATGTTCCGGGAATTATGCAGTTGGGAGAAATGGCCGATGTAGCCGGATTAATAGCTCCGCGACCATTTTGTGCCGTGCAGGGTAAACTCGATTATATTTTTCCCATCGAAGAATCTCAAAAAGCTTTTAAACATCTGAAACAGATTTACACAGCAGCCGGAGTACCCGATTTCTGCGAATTGTACGTGGGGTCCGAAGGGCATCGATATTACAAGGCGGGCGTTTGGCCTTTTGTGAAAAAATATTTTTCCCTGGATCATAATAGTCAGTAATTTAATTTATTGAAATGACACAAATTAGCAGTGACCACTAAAAATCAAATTCTTTGAAATTGAATCAATATAAAATTGGAATGAAAAACAGGATCTTATTTAATTTCAGCCTATTGTCATTTTTTTTATTTTGTTCATTTACTGGTTCTTATGGGGAAGGTGGGCGTCCTGACGTTGGTAAGGAACACCCCCGGATTGTAAATATCGTCAACTTTATCCGTCAACTGGAACCAAGAGGAACCGAGATTACAGAGGATGTTTTGTATCAAACGGTTGTCAACCAGGTTAAAATGATGAATAAAAACAGGTTGGGCGGCACTTTTCTGTTGCAATATGATGCATTGCTGGATTCCCGTTATCAGCAACTGTTAAAAGGACTACCCGACAGTTTATTCGAAATAGGAGCCTGGTGGGAAATACCACAACCTTTGGTTGAGAATGCCGGACTCAAATGGCGGGGTCGTTATCCCTGGGACTGGTATGCCAATGTGGGCTTTTCAGTTGGGTATACCCCAAAAGAACGCGAAAAGCTTGTCGATGTGTATATGAAAGATTTCAAACAGATATACGGCTATTATCCTAAATCGGTTGGATCGTGGTACATTGATGAGCATACCTTAAACTATATGTCTCAGAAATATCATATTGTTGCCTCCTGCAATTGCCGCGATCAGATCGGAACCGACGGTTATACTTTATGGGGAGGATACTGGAATCAGGCTTATTATCCCAGCAAGAAAAATGCTTACATGCCTGCGCAAAGTGAATCAAATCAAATTCCTGTCCCAATTTTTAGGATGCTGGGTAGCGATCATGTTCCGCAATATGACCAAAAGCTTAAAATGAAAAGGCAGGGAAATATTACCATCGAGCCGGCCTATCATTATAGTGGCAGTGATTCTGCATGGGTTTCCTGGTATTTCAAGGAGTTCGTCGAAGGTGAATGCATGGATTTCAATTATGTTCAGATTGGGCAGGAAAATTCGTTTACCTGGGCAAAGATATCTAAAGGTCTGGGGTTTCAGCTACCACTGGTTGCCAGGTTAAGGGATGAAAAAAAAGTGCGGGTCGAAACAATGGCAGAATCTGGTCGATGGTATCGCGAACATTATAAAGTGACACCTCCTACAGCGGTTACTGTCAAAGAAGACCTTCCGGGAAGTGACTGCAAAACAGTGTGGTTCGATAGCCGTTTTTTTAGGACTAACTTATTATGGGAACATGGTACGCTCCGGTTTACAGATCTCCATCTGTTTGACGAGAACCTTCAATCGGACTATCTTACAAAACCGGTCACATCAAGTAAGTTCTTTTTATATACACTCCCTTTTATTGACGGTTATACCAAAACTCCTGATAAGATTGGCGGTTTGCAATTGAAAGCCAATCTTCATGGCAAAGAGATTTTGATCAAAGGTAAAGATCCGGTCATAAATGATCGGATAAAAGGGAAATTACATATCTCCTGGTCACTCGAGTCTGTATCGGGAACTTTTACAATTGATATAGATGAGAAAAAGCTGGAAATGAAGCTGGAAAGTAAGGAGAACGTAAACTGGTTTTTGGATTTAAATAAGGCTGATAATGAAGCTAACCATTTTGGAATGATCAAGTCGCAAAGTGTTGAATGTCAGTTCCTGGGAATGAAATATTCGGTTTTTGCAGTAAAAGGCATATTTTCAGAGTCTGGAGAGGAAATAATTTTCAGGATGTCACCGGCAAAAAATTCATTGGTACTCGATTTATCAGGAAATAGAAAGTAGAAATAACAGGCTAGGTTATGAATTCAAAGGGGGAGCGCAGTATATTAACAGGTTCTGGGATAAACCGACGAAAATTCGTCAGGTCTGCGGTTACTGCAGCATTGATCCTGCCGGAGTTTATTTTCGAAGATGAGGTAATGGCTTTAAATGCAGTTGATCCGGCAGTGTTCATTGAACCAGTCGGTAGATTGCCTGTAAAGGAGGAGGTTGATGTAATTGTTTGTGGTGGAGGACCTGCTGGGGTTGCTGCAGCACTTGCTGCTGCACGTACCGGAGCAAAAACACGGCTTATTGAGGTGAACGGATCTCTGGGTGGAGTTTGGACATCCGGTTTGCTTACCTGGATTTTTGATTTTGATAAACCGGGAATAAATCAAGAAATTATGAGACGACTTGATGAACGGGATGCCCGGTCTCATTATAAAAGTAACAGGGTCGATGCCGATTTTACCTATGCTCCTGAAGAAATGAAGCTGCTCCTTGAAGAGATGTGTATCGGGTCCGGAGTTAAGTTTCGGTTACATACACGTGTTGTTGCTGCCTATTGCGAAATGAAGAGACTGACAACTATTGTTACAGAATCGAAATCGGGCCGTGAGGCATGGAAAGCAAGGGTATTTATCGATGCAACGGGTGATGGTGACCTTGGTGCATTAGCTGGAAATTCATGGGAGACTGGTCAGGAGGGGCACACTTGTCCATGTCAGCCAATGACGCTTAATGCCCTGGCTGTTGTTCGTAATGCAGAGGCAATACGTGATTTCATTTCGTTTTATGAGTATCTGGATGAAACAGGACAGGTTAAATATGGGAAACACCACAGGAAGGCTTCGGCAAAGCTAATGGAAGAGATTAACCGTGCAGGGATTACTCCCTCATATGGCCGTCCATCCATCTTTCAGATCAAGGAAAATCTGATCCTGCTCATGCTGAACCATGAATATGGCGTTGAGGCTTTTGATGCTGATAAAATAACTGAGGCAACTGTACGGGCACGAGCTGAAATTCATCATATTGTGCAGGGATTGAATAAGCTTGGCGGAATATGGGAGGGATTACAGGTCGTCGCTTCAGCCGAACAAATTGGAATACGTGACGGCCGCCGGATTTTAGGACGATATGTTGTTTCTCGCGAAGATTTAATTCAGGGCACGACCCATGCTGATGCAGTGGTCCGTCCGGGTTTTAATGTAGACATACATGCCATGGATCAAAAATCCAATAATAAGCATGGACCGATCTCCCACGAGGATTTTAAAATGAAACCCTACGATATTCCCTTGCGTGCACTGATCGCAAAGGATGTAGACGGATTGATGATGGCGGGACGCTGTATCAGCGGCGATTTTATCGCCCATGCAAGTTATCGTGTCACAGGAAATGCAGTGGCAATGGGAGAAGCTGCCGGAGTCGTGGCTGCCATTGCATCATTGAGCCACAGGTTACCGCATGAAGTTCAATGGAATGAAGCGGAAGCCAGGTTAAAGCAACTCAGAAAGCCATAATCAATCGTCTTTTTAACTGAAATCAATGAAAAGCGATATCACACGCCGTAATTTTATGCTGAAAGCGACTGCCTTAGGTTTGGCCGGCTTTCTGTCTGAACCTGTATGGGGAGCTATTTCAGGTGATGATATTATTGATCGGCAATCAGCTGAGATTCCTCTTGTAAAAAAAGGGGATAAACAAATCTTTGTTGATGATGTGATGATTCATAAATCAAAGGGTGTAAAGCGGATCATTCACGATGCCAGAAAGATGACTCATCCGGTTCTGGAGGCAGACAGATACTGGGAAACAGGAGATAATCATGTCCCATATGCAGCAATCTATGGAACGGTATTACGCAATGAGACTGACGGGACTTTTCGCATGTGGTACAATTGTTATAAAAAATGTCTTTATGCAACCTCTAATGACGGAGTTGTATGGCAAAAGCCTGAACTTGGTCAGGTGGGTAATACAAATATGATCAACCTTTTTGATTTTCACAGTCCAAGTATTATTCTGGATAAAAAGGAGAATGATCCATTAAAACGGTATAAAGCTGTTGGGTCAAAAGATGGATTTAGTGAAACGGTGATCAGTGAATTGAAAAAAAAATTTAAATTTTCTGAAGACTACCATCGGAATTATGCCTATTGTGCTGCCTATTCCGCTGATGGTTTGAACTGGAACAGATATCCCGAGCCGATATTGCTTGGTATGGACACTATAACTTTAGCGCAGGATCCGTTGAACGGTAATTTCCTCGCTTTTCACAAACAAACACAGGACCGTCGTTCTTTCGGAAGGCAGATTTTTCTTTCGGTAAGCAGTGATATGTATTCCTGGTCCGACAGAGAATTGGTAATGGAAACAGATGAGACAGACCATGTGCAGGCCAGAAAACTGGAAGGAGGTACACATTCCGAATTCTACAATATGTCAGCCTTTTATTATGCCAGCCAATGGCTCGGATTGGTAACTCTCTTTAGATGCATGGGCGAACCTTTGGTAAATGGGAAAGCACGTGCAGGACAGAAAGGTATCATCGATGTTCAACTTGTCCATAGCCGAGACGGACTTATCTGGAAACGGTGTTCTGATCGCTCTTCTGTAATTTCGATCGGACCTAATCTATACGATGGAGGCATGGTTTTCGGCGTTTGTAATACACCGGTAATTGTTGGAGATGAAATGTGGATCTATTATTCTGCCTCTGCTGATATTCATGGAGGTACAAACCCGGATAAAAGAATTTCCATTGCCCGGGCTGTATGGCGGCTTGACGGAATGGTTTCTCTCAATGCTTGCGATTCTGAAGGTGTCATAGAAACAATGCCGTTTAGGCAAGGGGGATCACAATTGTATGTGAATGCTGATGTTTCTGCGGGACAGCTCTTTATTGAAGTTCTTGATGTGAGCGGGAAGGTGGTGATAGGTTTTGAGAAACAGAGTTGTATCTGCCTTCGAAGTCCGGAAGTTCACCAACAAGTAAAATGGAAGTTTTCTAAGAGTCTGCCTGAGAATGAAATCATTCGCTTACGATTCTACCTAACAAAAGGAGATTTATATAGTTACACCATCGCATAAATGTAAAACTGAATCATGAAAAAAAGCCAATCTAAAATTCTTTTTATCTATTGTCTTGCTCTTTTTCCTGTTTTGGCCAGTTGTGTCCAAAGGGAAGTGAAAAAAATAGAAACCCCATTTTTTACTATTTCATGGAATGCGACCTCCATTAAATCCTGGAAATATTCAATTAATACCGGTGGAAAATCCCTTGAAATTGGACTGCCCGTTTTCGAAATTGACGGTAAACAAATGCCTGCCGTTTTATCTTCTTTGGAAGAATCAGGAAAACCTGAAACGCTGCCAAACGGGGTAAAAGAGTATTTAATGAAAGGAATTTTTCAAAAGGATACTTCATTGCAGTTGCTGATCAGGTTCCGAATAACCGGGAATAATCCTGTCATCCGTTTCAATTACACGCTGAGAGCTTCCAAAAGTAAAAAACTGACCAAAAACTCAGGGAATGACAACCTTACCTATTTGTCCTGTTCACTCAAAGATTTCCAGAAGACTAAAGAGATTCGCCTTTCTGTTTTTAACGAAATGATTCACTCCTGCAACCTTTCGGATGCCAGGATAGATGAGTCCGATTTTTTTAACTCCGGGTCAGTCGTAGGACCAATATTGTTGGGTAGTGATAGCCGGAATACTTTTCTAAGTGCATATGAACATGACTCGATGTTCCCAAACAATTTTCTGGAATACAGGCTTCTTCCCGGCAGAAAAGTAGAGCTGTGCGCAAAAAAAGGGAATTATTTCACAGGACAATCCGCTGATGGATTTTCAACTATCTGGTTTGAAGTCGCAGGTGTAGCTGGTGATGAAGATCGAATGGCTGATCTTTTTCGTACCTTCCTGCTAAAATATCAGTCCGAAAATATGGAAAGCCGAAAACCATATGTTTACTACAATTCATGGGGCCGCCAGGAACGCGTGAAATGGGCAGGAGGACAATATCTTACGACGATGAATCTCGATTATACGCTTCGGGAAATTGACCGGGCTCACGAAATGGGAATTGAAATTTATGTCCTCGATGCGGGTTGGTTTGATAAAACGGGCGATTGGGGAGTTAACCTGAAGAATTTTCCGGATGGGTTCAGAGAAGTCAGCAAAAAACTCAAAGGTTATGGCATGAAACTGGGGGTTTGGATGAATCCATCCAAAGCTGCGGTAACGAGCCATGCGATGAGTGGGAATAAAAATTGTCTGAAAACCTGGAACGGGAAACCGGTAACCCCTTCACCCGAATGGGAAACTGAAGAAAGTACCGATATGTGTTTGGTCAGTCCTTACTGGAAAACTTATGCTGATGTGCTGATCCGTTTAAACAAGGATCTGGGAATAAGTTACTTTTATATCGACGGAATCGGTCAGTCAGGCTGTAATGACCCCGGACATTTTCATGGGACATCCCAAAATAGTGCAGATGAAAGAGGGGTGAGCTATGGTTTTTCATTGCCCGGTTTCCTGGGTAAAATCATCGAAAGAGTTGCAGCTGCTTGTCCGGATGTTATTTTTGATTTTGATGTCACCGAATCGGGTAGAATTGGTGTAGGTCTTCAGTTTCTGACTTCCGGGCGATATTTTATTCTGAATAATGGTCCCTATTTTCGCAATTTTGACTTGGGATTAAGTCTTCTCCCCAATGGGTGCCATAATATCTTCATCCAGCCCGGTCCTGCCCGCACCTGGTTTATCCGCTCAGTGCTCGATTACGACAAATGGATCCCTTCAAACCTGTTTTTAGCCAATTACCAACCTGATGAGCCGGCCAATTCTCAGATGATCAACCTTGCCTCAATGATACTGGGTCAAAACTCTGTATGGGGCGAAATCCTCAAAACCTCCCCCGAGGGTGTGGCCTTATTTCATCAGATTCTTGGAAAATATAAAGAGGTGCGCGAAGATATAGTCGCCGCAACTCCTGTTCATACCGGAAAATCGGGAGATACTCCTGAAATCTTTGAAAAAATCAATCCTGAAACGGGGAGGGGAGTGGTTGTGATTTTTGCCAATGCTAAGGGAAAGTTTTCATATATCACCAAACATGCAGTGACCCACAATATATGGCGTAACGACGAGGTGGAAGTGAAGGTTGGCAGTGATGATCATGCAAAAATCGATGTAAACTTTAATGGAGCTTCTGCTGCAGTGATCCTTTTTGGCTTAAATAAATAATTGCCTGATATTAAGTGAAGAAACAAAATAAAAACTTATGAACAAGATAAACCAACACATTTTATGGCTGACCTTAATGGTCTTATGGCAGTTTTCCCTCACTTCGTGTAATCATAAACCAAAGTATTATACCTCAGCCGATTTTAAAGGTTTACCTAAAATCGACGTCCATTTTCATTACAACACATCAGATATTCGATATCTGAAATTTGCTGATTCATTGAATTTTAGATTGGTTTCGCCAAATGTAGATACGGAAATGCCTATTGATGAACAGTTGGAAATCTGCGCTTCCATCAAAAAGAATTATCCCGATAAGTTTGCATTCCTGGGAACTTTTTCCGTAGATAGTTTTGGGAAAGACGATTTTGCCAAATCAACAATAGCACATATTGATGTATGCATGAAGGCGGGGGCTTCAGGAATTAAAATCTGGAAAAATATAGGCATGGTATTAAAAGACGCAGCCGGGAATTTTGTGATGGTTGACAATCCGGCATTCGAACCAGTTTTTAACTATCTTGAAGCGAAAAATATTCCTTTGCTGGCCCACCTTGGTGAACCCAGAAATTGCTGGCTCTCCGAAAAGGAGATGACCGTTAATAACGACCGGCGGTACTACAAAAATCATCCACAATATCATATGTATTTACACCCGGATGAACCTTCATATGATGATCAGATCAATGCAAGGGATAATTTACTTAAAAAGCATCCGAAACTTTACTTCACTGGCGCCCATCTGGCTAGTCTGGAATGGAATGTTGACGAGCTGGCTAAGCGGTTTGAAAGGTTCCCTAACATGCGAGCAGACCTTGCCGCAAGAATCGGGCATTTACAATACCAGTCGTTGGCAAACCGGGAACGGGTTCGAAATTTTTTGATTAAATACCAGGACCGTATAATTTATGGTTCGGATATGACAATTAATGAGCTGGATGCTGACTTTACTCAGGTGAGCAAGGGCATTCGTGCAAGATGGTTTGAGCAATGGGCTTACCTGGCTACCGATTCAATTTTTGTGATAAAGGATCTTGGAGAAAGGAAAGTTAAAGGACTGCAATTGCCTCGGGAGGTCATTGATAAAATATTCTGCAGAAATGCGGAGCAGGCTTTTAAATTTGGAAAGCAGTAAAAATAAATTTGGTTACAGACCAATAACAAGACAATTTTAGGCTTGCAAAGTTTTATATAATTATCTTTGCATTAAACGAATGAAGATGTAACCACTTTGAAAGTTTTTCCTGATGATAATGAATTGGTAATTAAGCTGCAGAAAGGCGATGTTGAGGCTTTTGATATGGTTTGTGAAATGACTCAATTTAACAATAGAAAAACTGAAGGTTTATCAGGATTCTTTGCTGGTTTTTAGGTTGGGGAAGGATTGGGGCCATGGAACGTTTTTGACACTAAACTCGTTATCCCATCAGGAATTGCAATGCGACTTCGGATACCTGCTTGTAGTGGTATTTAGACCCTTCGTGTTATTTTGGAACAGCAGAATGGGCGTAGCTTGTAATTTTTAATCTGGTAACGGCAACACTCTTTGATGAAGCTTTCACCATATAATGGAAAAAGATGGTAATGAGGGATAAAAAAGATTAATTTTGCACACGGGTTACTAAACTTATCATAACGAGAAACTAATGAAAAAGCAGGATAATAGCGACTATCGTGCGATTTGGGATTCGTTTATTGCAAATGGAAATCAGGAAGCAATTGGAGTGATTTATTTTGGTCATTATGACTTGTTATATAATTTTGGGCTAAGGTATACCCGTGATGTTCAGGTAATTGAGGATGCCATTCAGAATATCTTTGGTTATTTCCTTAAATCGGGCAGTAAACTTCCTCCGGTAAGGAATTTGCGGGGATTTCTTCTTCAATCATTTCGCCATCAGCTACTGTTAGATATAAATAAGCGAGACAGAGTTATCTACCTGAATAATCTTAAATGCGAAAATAGTGATTGTCACGAACCGGAAGTCAATGAAGTATTTGAAAGGGAATGGAGCAGTCGGTTAAGACAAAAACTTGGGATATGTTTGGAGCACCTTACGGAGAAACAGAAAGAGATTCTTTATCTGCGATTTCAATGTGAACTTTCATATGCAGAAATCGCTACAATGCTCGATATCGCTGTCGATTCTTGCTATAAGCTGGTTTATCGTTCTTTAATGGAGCTTCGTGTTGACCTTGAAAAGCTCGAGGGAATAGGTCATCGTTTGATTATGTTTTTTAAGTACAAATTCTGAGTTTATACACGGTATATCACAAACGACTTCAAATCGATTAAGTACGTTCTTCGTAACTTTACCGGATTCAGCAGTGTCATCCACCATCTTCTTATTAACTGGACTTTAATGGCTTAAATGCTTATAGATCAATGTGTATGCTATTAAAATGAGTATCTGCATCTCTAAAACTTCTCTTTATTCATAAAAATATTCATTTTTTTTGTCCGGATTTCATTTTTGCCTCTCTCTTTATTGAAACAGAATAAAAAATGGACCCTAATCGTTTCAATTCATTTAATGCCGAAGATTTCGTTTTAGACGAAATCTTTTGTGAGATTGTAGCCAGAGGTTCGCTTTCTGTTCAAAGTTTTAAAGAACAGTTTCCGCGTAAACAAAAAGAGATTGATTTCGCAGTTGAGATGCTCAATAAGCTACAGGAAATGGAATTCCAGCAGTCACCGGAAAAGAAACTTGAACAATGGAATCGAATTCTTAGAAATCGAAAAAAATCGGTGAGGCTACGGTTCTTCAGATATGCCGCAGCAGTATTATTGATAGCAGGTAGTAGTGTGACTTTCTATCATTTTTCGCAACTTAATTCAATCGAAAAATTTGCTTCATCAAAGGAGATTAGTCATTCAGACGTCACATTGATATTGGTTGATGGAAAGCAAATAAACATCAACCAAAAACAGGCTAATGTTACCTATTCAGCAAACGGCGCTGACGTGCTGGTCAACGATACAGCTGAAATGAAGCAATCTGTTACAGAAGCTGGTTTTAATCAGATGATTGTTCCTTTTGGCAAACGTTCGAACTTAACGTTGTCTGACGGAACCAAGGTGTGGGTTAATTCGGGTTCGCGACTTATTTATGCACCGGTCTTCAACGGGAAGAGCCGGGAAGTATTTCTTGAAGGCGAAGCCTATTTTGAAGTTACAAAGGACGAAAGAAAACCATTTTATGTTCGCACTGATGCATTTAAAGTGAAAGTTTATGGAACGAAGTTCGATGTCCAGGCTTATCAACGGAATAATGAATATAACACAATTTTAATTGAAGGGAAAGTAAGTCTTCAAGTAAATAAGGGGGGCATCCTAGCTAGTGAGCGTTTTATTTTTCCAGATCAAAAAGCCGTATTATTAGCTGATAAGAGCGATTTTCTTGTTACCGAGGTGGCAAATATCGATAATTTTATTGCTTGGAAAGAGGGTTATCTGGTCTTCAAAAATGAAGCTTTTCAATCAATTTTAAGGCGGGTGTCACACTATTACGATATCAATATTGAACTTAATGAGGAAATGCGGGTAAAACGGTTGTCGGGAAAACTAGACTTAAAAGATAATCCCGAACGTGTACTGGACGGATTGTCCTTGATTTCGAAAATCAGATATGTAAAAAATGCAAATAAATATTGCTTTCATGAATAAATAATTCTAATTAAAAAACCGGCTAATGCTCGAACATTAACCGGTCAAATCTAAATCATGCCGCAAGGCAACATGTTTCACTAATTCATTTCAAAAGTATGAAAAAAAAATCGAATGATGGCTCTTTCCATAATGGAAAGAAGCCGAAAATTAATTGGCTGGCCATGAAATTAATGACGTTTTTGCTCTTTGCTGGTTCGATGACCCTATCGGCCAGTACTTATTCTCAAAAGACAAAAATTGATCTGCATCTTCAGAATTCCTCATTGTCAGAAATTTTTAGCTCAATTGAAAAATCGAGCGAATTTATTTTTTTCTATGATGACGAGGTTGTCAATGACAAAATGACAAAATCGGTCTCTGCAGAT
Organism: Prolixibacteraceae bacterium; assembly: GCA_963675995.2. Taxonomy (GTDB): domain Bacteria; phylum Bacteroidota; class Bacteroidia; order Bacteroidales; family Prolixibacteraceae; genus JAAFHB01. The sequence goes on from CAXXIY010000002.1 coordinate 1,351,830, forward strand.
GGAGAGATAGTTGAAAAAATTCTTGAGCAACTATTTAAGGGAACCGATATTGCCTACAAAATCGATGACAGACAAGTCTTCTTATACAAAAAGGGTGATCTTCTGGCTCCTGAATCACTGAGTACAAGTGTGATTCAACAGCCTCAAAAAATAGAGCTCTCCGGAACCGTAGCTGATACAAAAGGCTTGCCACTTCCAGGTGTTTCTATCGTAGTGAAGGGAACTACGGTCGGTATCACTTCAGATAATAGCGGTAAATTTAGTCTCAAGGTTCCGTCCGATTCAAAAGTATTGGTTTTCTCTTTTGTCGGGATGATCACGCAGGAAATCGTGATTGGGAATAAAAGAACTTTTACAATTACGCTAAACGAAAATAAATTAGCCCTCGATGAAGTTGTGGTAACCGCCCTGGGAATTGTCAAAAGCAAGAAGAGTCTGACCTATTCAACCCAGGAGGTTAATTTGGACGAATTAACTACAAATAAAGATATTAACCTTGGAAATGCTCTGTCAAGCAAAGTGGCCGGCGTTACAGTTACAACTTCCTCCGGTGCAAGTGGCGTTTCGGGTGATGCACTAGTTATTATCCGTGGAAACCGTTCAATTAGTAACGGAAACCAGCCGTTGATTGTAATGGATGGTATCCCTTATAGTACCGGTGGTGGTGGTCTATCAGGTATTAACCCCGATGATGTACAAAGCATAAACGTACTAAAAGGCCCGAGTGCTTCAGCATTATATGGTTCAGCGGCCAACAACGGCGTAATTGTTGTAACTACAAAAAAAGCGGGGAATGGTGTTCCCAAAATTGAATTCAATTCAACAACAAATTTTGACGTTCCCTATCTGTATCCCGAATTTCAGAATGAATATTCCCAGGGTGCAAGTGGGATTTATAATTCAGCTACAGAATATTCCAGCTGGGGGCCTAAAATGCAAGGACAGAATGTTACCAATTGGACCGGAGAACAAATAGCACTCAATGCTCAACCCAACAATGTTAAAGATTTTTTCAGGACAGGATACAATCTGGTAAATAATTTTTCATACAGCGGTGGTAATGAAAAGTTGAATGTTTATTTTTCTTATAGCAATACAACGGCACAGGGTGTGCTGGATGATAATAAATTGTCCCGGAATAATCTCAATTTGCGATTGGGCGCCGAATTAATCAAAAATTTGAAAATGGATTTTAGGATTACCTACTACCGTGACGATTTGAAAGATAAGCCGGTGGTTGGTGATGATCTTTTCAGCCCTATGTTTAATCTGATTAAAATGCCGCGCAGTATACGTACCCAGGACATCAGGAAATCTTCATATTTTGATGAAAAAGGATCCCGGCAACAGAATTCATGGTTTCCTGCTTCAACGAATAATCTCAACCCGTACTGGTCAATGGACGGCTATGAAGCTCCAAGTTCCAGTAGTAGTGTGAATTCGCTTTTGAACTTACGCTACGATTTTGCTGACTGGCTATATTTGCAAGTCAGGGGAGGTGTAAGTTCAGGAGCCTCTGTCAGTGAAGAGAAAATATATTGGAATACACCCTATTTTTTTGCAGGACACGGGAATTACAAAAAATCCTTAAGCAAAGGGCAATCTTATAATGGAGACGTATTGCTATCTTTTACCAAAAAATTTGCGAAAGATTTTAATCTTGGACTAAGCTTTGGCGCCGAGATTAACGATAGCAAAGGGACAAGCATCGCTTCTGAAGCAGGAGGACTAAATACGGAAAATAAATTTGCATTAGCCTTTGCACAAGCGCTTAGATCGAGTGATGGCGATAGTCGTAGTCAAAAACAATCAGTGTATGGAATGGGTCAGTTAGATTTCCGTAATTATTTGTTTTTGAATGCTACAGCTCGTAATGACTGGAGTTCCACATTACCTTCCCCGCATGATTATTTTTACCCTTCTGTTGGTTTAACCGGAATTGTTTCCGACATGGTAAAACTACCCGACTTTGTATCTTTTGCAAAAATACGAGGATCGTATGCCGAGGTAGGGAATGATGCCAGATGGGCATCAATAATGCAAACATATCAAGCTGATAACGTAGGACCGATTGGAATAGTACATCCGGACCCTACCCGTGTTGCGGTTAACCTGATCCCTGAAAAAAGTAAGTCATGGGAACTAGGAGCAGAGTTGAAACTGTTTGAAAACAGACTTTCTTTTGATTTTACCTGGTATAAATCAAATACATATAACCAATTAGTCGAGATAGCATCAGTCCCATCTTCCGGGTATGACCATGCATGGATGAACTGTGGAAATATTCTGAACAAAGGTGTCGAACTTATGATCAGTGCAACTCCTGTGAAACTTACTGACTTTTCATGGAACGTGAACCTCAATTTTGCAAAAAACAAAAATAAGGTAATAGAATTGTCCGATAAACTTGAAAGATATCAAATACGTTCACCTAACTTGTCAATAGGAGAAACCTGGATAATTAAAGGCAAACCCTATGGCGAAATGTATACAAAGGGTTTTCAACGGAATAATCAAGGACAAATCATTGTAGATGCACTGGGTCAACCAAAAGTTCTAAGTACGGCAGACCTCTATCTGGGCAATTTCAACTACGATTGGACATCAGGCATTACCAACTCCTTTAAATATAAAAATTGGAACATGTCTTTCCTTGTTGATTTAAATTACGGCGGGGTTAGAGGATCTTCTACCGAGGCAATGATGTTGTCGTGCGGTACCAGTAAAGCATCATTAGTTGGTCGTGAAAACGGTATCCTTATTGACGGTGTTTTTGAAAATGGCACAAAAAACAATATCACAATAAATGCAGAGGATTATTATAGAAGTGTTGGTGGACGTATCAGCAATGGCTGCGGTGAACTATTTAGCCATGAAGCTACCAATTCCAGATTGCGTGAGTTTGCGATAGGGTACTCTTTTCCATTAAAAAGCAACGTAATAAAATCACTGAGGCTTTCTGCTACCGGACGTAACTTGTTTTTCATATATAATGGTTGTAAATGGTTTGATCCTGATGTCAGTTACGACATTTCTACGAATGGACAGGGAGCAGAAAGTGCTTTTTTGCCAGGGACAAGAACTTTAGGGTTCAATATCAAGCTTACATTGTAATAACCATTTTAATATTTAGAAACGATGAAAAAACATATAGTTAATAGCTCATTAGCGAAAGTTCTTTATATTGTTACATTCGTGTCACTAATTTTCTCCTGTACTGATAAATTTGAGCTGTATAACACCGATAAGACAAAGTTAATGTCAGTCGGAACTAAAGAGTTGGCAGGTCTGTTATCCTATTCTCAGATTGAAGGTAGTAACTGGTGGAATACCAATGATTACAATCGTTTGACAAGAACTGTCACGAATCATTTATCCGGATATATGTGTATATCTGAAATTTATTATGAACAGAACCAGTTACAACTTGGGTATCATGATGATGCTTTCAATGATATATTTGTAAAAGCATTGCCCACGCTACAAAATATCTTTGATATGACAAAAGGTAGCAGTGAGTTTCAGAATGAATATGCGATTGCATTGATATGGAAAGTTTTCCTGATGCACCAAACCACTGATCTATGGGGACCCGTGCCATATACGGACGGAGGAACCGGGAAAGCAACCATCGCTTACCAAAGTCAGAAAGATGTTTATTATCTGATGTTTGATGATTTGAAAACAGCCATTAATATTTTAACCGCAACAATTGCTTCCAACAGTTCTGCTAATGCTTTTGGAGCTGGTGATATGATATACAACGGAAAAGTTATAAAATGGCTCAAACTAGGTAATTCACTGCGATTACGATTGGCTATGCGTATTTCAAATATTGAGCCAGTCAAAGCCAAGGCGGAAGCAGAAGCTGCCGCTGCCGGAACGACAATGGATACCAGTAATGATGATGCATTTCTGGACGTTTCAAAATGGCATGAGTTAGGAAATGGATTAGCAAGGGTAAATCCATGGTACACAAGTTTGATGAGTTCAAGCATGGAAAGTTTTCTGAAAGGATATGAAGATCCTCGTATGGAAAAATATTTTTCGCCTGTAGTTGCGAACACGTATAACACAGATCCACAATTGCCTGCTGAATTGCTTGCCAATGTTGGTGGATTCCATGGTATGTCCAATGGATTCAGGACAGCGATAGAAGCGAACTACAGATATTGTTATTCATGCCTTAATACCGCCCGCTGGAATGGGGCCAACATAATGACGGAACCGATCCCAATGATGTATTCTGCTGAAACCCATTTTCTGAAAGCGGAAGGGGCCTTAAAAGGCTGGAACATGGGCGGTGGATCGGCACAGTCCTTTTATGAAAAAGGGATCACCGTTTCAATGCAACAATGGGGTATTGCCGCAGGTGCTATTCAGACTTATATCAATAGTACCAAAACTCCGGTTGCCCCGAATGATTATTTGTATAACCATCCGGCCGCGACAGATATACCTGTGAAATTCTCAGGTAGCGCCGATAAACAGCTTGAACAGATCATCACTCAAAAGTGGCTGTCGAATTTTCCGATAAGTGCTGAAGCATTTGCCGATTATCGCAGAACACGTCTTCCGAAAATCTATCCGAAAGTTAATTCCGCAAATGCAAACATCGATCTAAGCAGAGGGATGATTATTACCAGGTTACCTTTTGTTCAGGCTGAATACAGCACTCAGCCTGAAGAGGTAGCTAAAGCGATAAAACTTCTTGGCAATGGCGCCAGTGATCTTGAAAACGTTCCGCTGTGGTGGGATGTCCATAAGAACGGTAATTAAATTGTAGCGTTACTTTAAAACTACTAATCTTAAGATCAGGCCGGTACGACCAGTGTTTGGTTATACCGGCCTATTTGATCTAAATTACTAATCTGACCAAATCCTGAAACTGAAAATTAAATATTTGAATTTTAAGAGATAAACTAAAATTTAAAAGTATAATGAATATCAAATCTAGTATCAAAACAACCCTGCCATTAATAAGCCTGTTTTTATTGATATGCTGTAATTTACAAGCAATGAATCAGTCAAAATCACATCCTCATATTCTGGTGATTGGAATCGATGGATTGGGGGCACATGGGATTCAATTGGCTAAAACACCTAATATGGACGAATTGATGAAAAATGGTTCGTATTCATTGGAAGCACGTACAATTATGCCCAGTTTCAGTGGGCCAGCCTGGGCCTCAATTTTCACCGGCGCCACGATGGAAAGGCATGGTGTCAATACCAATGTCTGGTCGGTCGAAAATAAAACACTTGAACCTGTTTATAAAGGGGAGCATGGGATGTTTCCAACCATATTTGGAGAAACCCGTAAAAATTTTCCTACAGCAATGATTGGTGCAATATATCAGTGGGATGATATCGGGATTAAAATCGAAAAAGGGGTATGTGACGTAAGTATCCCCACTGAGACGGAAAATGATGCAGCAAAATTCACTTGTAATCTTCTTCGAGAAAAACGTCCGCTGCTCACTTTTGTCCAACTCGACGATGTGGATGACCGTGGCCATAGCGCCGGATTCCGTTCAGATAAGTACAGGGAAGCTGTCACAAAAGTTGACAGTCTGGTTGGGGTACTGATAAATACCCTGAAAGAAACAGGAATATATGACGAAACGGTTGTGTTTGTCGTAAGTGATCATGGCGGATATGAAAAAAGCCATGGAGGATCACACCCGGATGAAATGATTGTCCCGTTTATTATCTCCGGGAAAGGGGTTAAAAAAGGATATAAAATAAACCATCCTGTTTTTAACTATGACCTGGCGCCTACCGTTGCCTGGTTATTAGGTTTTCAGTTGAATGATTGGGTCTCGGGGAAACCACTCAAAGATGCCTTCATCCGAGGACATTAACAAGTACGCAAGGAACCTATTTGAGTAAAGAATAAAATAGTTTGGCAGGACGAAGATGTAAAAAAAATGAAATAAATTGTAACCAGATGAGAATCCTCTCCTTCTTTTTCATATTTATGATTACCACAGAATCGTATTGTAAAAAATCTACAGATTATTTCGGATGGAACAATATTTCGACAACTGCCAAACCAGCAACTTTTTGGTGGTGGCTGGGTAGTTGTGTTAATGAGGTAGAGATCGAACGACAATTGATAATGTTGAAAGAAGCAGGATTCGGAGGAGTAACCATTTGTCCGCTATATGAATATAAGAATCCAACCATCCCTCCAATCGAATTTCTATCAGATCGTTGGTGTGAAATATTCAAATATACCCTAGCCAAGGGGAAAGAACTCGGAATGTTCATCGATGTAACTACAGGTGGTGGCTGGCCCATAGGCGGCCCCTGGATAACAAAGGAAAACTCAGAACGCGATTGGCGGTTGAAAGTTGTGGCAGTTGACGTCACTCCGGAACATCCGGTTGTCATCCGCGATGAAAGCGGCAAAGATCCGATCAAGTGTGTTACGCTTCTTGAAAATTCGGATGGGTCTGCCATTTTTGATGCTTCAAAAAATACCAGACCAGCAAAGATTATCGAACCTCAGATCGAAGACGGTAAGAATGTTTGGCGCCTAACTACCATGGGGAAGTACAATGTTCTGGTTACAAGGATGGGGTATGTTGGAAGTGAAGTTTATGTTGGAGGGAATGGGGGCAAGGGACCTGTTTTTGATTACTGGTCGCCTGCAGCATTTGAAAATATGATCCAGCCGTTGGACAGGTTACTTAAAAAATCAGGAAACCTTCGACCTCGTGCAGTGTATTGCGATTCGTTTGAAGGACAGGGAGGTACGACTCCTGATTTTTTTAAAACGTTCAAAAAAATTAATGGCTATGATGTACGGTGTTATATGCACCAGTATTTACGCGAAACCGGGACCCCTGAAAATATCAGGTTATGGCACGATTATCGGGCAACCATTGCCTTTCTTCACGTCGAATTCGTTAAAAGATGGAGTCAATGGGCCCATCAAAACGGAATGCTCACACGTTACCAATATACGGGCGATCCTACGAATCCGATCAATACTTGTGGCGAAGCGGATATCCCTGAAGATTCACCACCATTTAATACTTCTGCGGCCCATCTCTTTGGCAAAAAACTGATTTCTGCGGAGGAATTTACCTGGGGGGCAGGCCATAATTTTAAAGATTATTTAGATTATTATCGCAGACGGGGTGATATAGATCTCATGCAAGGACTGAATCACAAAATTTATCATGGCGCACCCTTTACCCCAAAAAGTGAACCCTGGCCGGGGCCAATGTATTATGCAGGTGGTAATTTTAGTGAAACACAACCTTTTTTTAGCCATATCCGGTATATGAATGATTATTTTGCCAGGCTCCAGCAAATACTTCAGGATTCCAAACCAGTCATCGATGTTTTGATGCTTTGGTCAATACACGATTTTTGGAATATGCCCAATTTGGGTGGATTTAATTGGGGACAACCCTTTGTGTGGAGGAATAGTAATTCAGCAAATGGTCGGGAAGAAGATCCAAATATAAATACTCGTCCAGTACTTGTTAAAAGAGGTTTGCAAACTGACTTATGTTCTGATGAGACAATTTCGGAAATGACAAGTACAGAAAATGGGCAAATCAAAGCTGGAAAGGTAACATGTAAGGTATTGGTTGTGCCCGAAACTAAAATGATCGGAGCTAAAACACTTAAAACACTTGAAATATTGGCCCGTAATGGGGCGACGATCGTTTTTATGAAGCGCATTCCTGTTGCTGCTCCTGAAGGGTTGCCCCTGATTCAGGATTTGTCGCGAAGTACCCGGGCTCTTGAAAAAATGGCAAAAGCCAATAGGTCTGGCAAAGGTGGTGTTTACATTGCTTCGGATTTGAATGAATTGCTCGGGCTGCTTAACCGTTGTGGTCTGATCGAAGATGGTGTACCGGACAAACTTTCTACCCTCAGGGTTAACCGTGAGAGCCGAACGATATACCTTATCCGAAACAACACTGAAGAGTATCTTGATCTCTGGGTGCCGTTGTTAAATCTGGATGATATGACTTCTCTGGTACTGGTAGGAAATCCTCGCACGGGTGACAGATTTCAAGCCGAGCATCGGCCGAATTCCCCTGGAGGAAGGCTTGTTCACATGGTTTTTGAGCCGTCAGAACTGCTAGCAGTTACCGATATTGGAAAAGAGAGGGATTACCCCGATGTCAGACCATTTGATTATCGAAGAAAAACAAACATAAAAACAATAGCGGAAAGCTGGAAATTATCGTGGCTGGACTATCAGGGCTTGCCACACCAACTCCAATGTGATACCCTGAAATCGTGGACCAAATGGCCTGAACCGGGATTGTTCAGCGGTCTTGTTACCTATGAAACCAGTTTCAAGATGGACGATCAGGAACTGAAAAAAAATTGGGTGCTTGATGCCGGCCAGGTACACGAATCGGCCGAGGTATTTGTAAATGGCAAAAAAGCCGGTTGCGTTTGGACAACACCATTCCGGATAGACATTTCCGGGCTCCTGAAAAAAGGTAAAAATACTTTGGTGTTCCAAGTAGTCAACAAGGCGCAGAACCGGATTATCGATATGAACCGGAAAGGTATTGACTGGCAAAAATCTAAGCTGGAAGCTATAAGCGAAGGCGATTCCTCCTCCGGTCTATTGCAGGTCGATCAGCTTAAACCAGTTTCCTCAGGGCTTTTGGGTCCGGTTCTGTTATTATGTTCAGAATAGCTTAATTCATTTCCCAATTTATCAGTAAACAAATGTCAAACCTGCGAAAACAATCTATATTTTTATTATTTACTCGTTTTTCAATTGTTTGTTTGGGATGTCCTTTGCACAGGAATATACCGTTCCTCAATCGACCTGGGCCGAATCGTTTGGAAATCATCGCGTGGTACTAGAAATTCCGACGAAAGGCGACGCTGTTTCCCTTGATTTGCTTTGGCGCAGGCACGATCACAATCGTGAAAGTCGACGTTTCATTATCGTAGAGTAAGCATACGTTTTATAACTGCCTCGCTGCTGTCAGTCTTTCATCCGGGGACGAAGAAAAATGGTTACGACAATTGGAATCACCGATCATACAAAAGAAAATTTACGAAGATGTGGATATCCAATTTGATTTGTATCAAAAAAATACCCGGATCTAAAAAATATGCGGATGAATGTAGATGTAAACACAATAAAAAAAACAATCTTTTAGTCGATTGTGCCAACTAGTTTCTCAGGAAAAACGATAAACAGATTACCGAAAATAACGCTGCGGTTCAGTCGGAAGGAAAGACTATTGAAGAATTTTGTACACCAGAATTATTGAAAAAGTATGGAATGCAACCTATTCCAATCCAGCAAATCGGGCCGAAAGGCAATAAGTGGATAAAATTGGTGTAAAGTATTTCCAGTTAAAAGTAATACGGTATTGAATGACTTACTTAATTTTTTGAAAAATGAACAAATATAATTTTTTCAGAGTTGCCTTTGGCGTTTTATGTTTTTTCTGTTTGGTTGGAGTTGGGTTTTCTCAAGCTTTACCCGGAAACAGAATCAGGTTGTACAACCATCCGATGAATCCCCGCCAACACCCTGATGATTTAAGAAGGGCGGTTCAGCCTCCTGATAATGCCTTGTTTGGTAACCAGACTCAGTTTTCTTCCCTACGAACATTCGACAAGGATTATATAAGTACACTTGACACGTATACATTGAAGTACAATCTGGGAAATATCCTCTGGCCGGATTATTCATTACTTTACCGGGATGATCTCAAGGATATTGTTGGGGAAATAAAAAACAGGGGTCTTTTTTTATTTGATCTTTGGGGATATGTTCCTGGTTCAGGACCGGGAACAGCCGGGCAAAAGAATGAGTTGGGAAGTGTTAGTAATGACTCTTATTGTCAGCAATTTATGGTTCCTCCCTCCACTTTCAGTTTTCTTGAAAAAGAATTGGGTCCCCACTGGTTAGGCATGGACAATGGAGAACAGGATGGCCGGTATATCGGTGGATTTGCCGATCAGATGAGCCTGATTGGAAGCAGCAGGGAGCGACAATACTTGAATTTTCAAAACCATTTCCAAGGACTTGGCGACCGGCTTGGAAATAAACTGGCGACACTTGTTTCACTCAACTTTGGACATTATTTTCTGAAAGAAGGAATATATACTTTAATCGGGGCAGAAACAGCAATGGCTTTACCTAATTCACAGGTCTATTATTCATTTATCAGGGGTGCCGGAAAACAATATGGGGTTCCATGGTTTGGAAGTGCCTCAATCTGGAACCGTTGGGGGGAATCTAAAAGTTACCAGAAAAATACCACCAAGGATAAGACCTGGGGTGAAACCAAAGGTACCAGCCTAAGTTTATTGAAACGTTTAATGGTAAACCATATCATGTATAATTGTGTTTTCGTTGGGTTTGAAACCGGATTTTTTAACAGTAAAGGTAAACTCAGCCCAATTGGTAAAATACAACAATCGGCAAATCAGTGGGTGCATAAATATGGTACACCCGGAACCATGTACACTCCGGTGGCAGTAATGTGCGATTTTTTCTCGGGGTGGTCTTTCCCCCGTCATTTATATACCAATAATGTCTATCGTGTTTGGGGAAACCTTCCATATGGCGAAGGGGATTACCTGACCGATGGTATCTTTAATTTGCTTTACCCGGAATACCAGGATGCTTCTTATTTCCATGATGAAAGCGGTTTTATTTCGCATACGCCTTATGGCGATATTAGTGATTGTATTTTAAGCGATGCCCCGCTATGGATATTAAAACAATACCCGGTACTTGTAATTGGCGGAAAAATAAACGGGGGACATGAATTAAAAGACAAACTGGAAGAATATGTTCGTTCAGGAGGGAAACTGGTAATTACTGCTGGTAACCTTGAGAATTTGCCCGATGGGTTATTGGGAGTGAAAACCGGCCCAAAAGAATTCATTGTAGAGGGAGGTGCTTCTGTTGAGATGGGGGCGAAAACGATCAAAGAGGAATCCGGGTTTACTGCAAAAGAAATTGTTTCGACCAATCAGGCAACGATTTTGGCAACATGTCGCGAGGGATCACTGGTTTTGGAATATGCCGCTGGCTTGGGGAAAATGGTAGTAATTGCTACTCCATTTGGAACTGGTTCCGTGCCCGGGCCATTTCCTGAATCAGAGATTGACAAAAGCTTAGTTACTCCATACCCGCTGTTAAAACATGTGAATATGGTGATGGATCAAATCTTTCTATCAACCGAAATTTTTAATGCCGGCGAAGGATTAAGTTTGATTACCTGTAGCAAAAATAAAAATGAATATACAGTAGCTATTGGAAATAACTCATGGAAAGAAAAACCATTTGCAATAGGCTCAAATTCAGGTATAATTTTATCCATTACTGAATTGCCATTGGATTGCAGCGAAAGAAAAGCTGCTGGATTTGTCCCTGAAGTAGTAACCGGTAATCTCGGAAAAAATACAAAGAGAACAATCGCTGGAGGTGATGTCAGGGTTTTCTCAGTCAAATTGGAAACAAATAAAATTGATGAAAAGCCCGAAGTCAAACCGGTTCAAAACCCTGAAAACAGAGGACTTACACTTCGTAATATTGTATCGGTAAAGGAAGAAATTCTTTTGCGGCCTACCTTTTTTCAGCATTTCGACCGGGTAGTTATCGATTGGAAGTACCTGGCACAAAAAGAAGAATCTGTTCTAAGGGAAGAATCAGGATGGATTAAACGGCAGGGGCTAAAGTTGATTGTGGATTTTTCATCCGGTGTCAATCTTTTTCCTGATTTGCGGTTGCTGAATAACCATCCTGAGTACGCCAAAAACAGGGAAACCATTTTTTCGGTCATAAGAAAGATGAACTTGATGGGAGCGAAAGATATGATATTGCCCATTCACAGAATGGTGGAAAATAACCTTTCAGAGGAGCAGTTTAATGATATGCTGCAATCATCGATTCGCGAAATTTGCAGGGAAGCGGCACAATACCAGATTGATGTTCATTTGAAAAGTGCGCAGGGGGGGGCTATCAAATTGATTGATAAGCTTACCGGATTGGTGGATGCAGTAAACGAACCGAACCTTTATTTTGCTCCTTCGACGGGAATGATTTTGTACCACCGCGAGAATTTTGCAAAAGTTGTAAAATCGCTGAAAGATAAAAAATTCAGGATTTGTTTTATTAGTGCACCTGAAGTTAATAATTACGGGAAGGTATGGAATGTAAATTGCCCGGTTTATCGTTATTCCAATCAAAAAGTAATGAAGGAATTGCTCGATTCTGTTTCGGAAAGCACCATGATTCTCGACGGGATATACCCGGATAAAGATCAGGAATACCTTGATATAAAAATAATTGAAAATCCATAAATCATGCATACCGGTAAAAAATTTACCTGGAGCAATACAAATGGCATCAACACCTGTGGAAAACCTTTTATAAAAGTGGTAATCGTTGAACAGGGGAAGGTACAGCCAATGTGGGTGGGCATAGATGTACCGGATAATGCTGTCACCGGGAATTATGAAGGTGCCATCACTGTAAAAACGGGCAACAGTAGTGAACAGTAAATTAAAATCTAATTGATGTTTGAAGATAAATACCTGGCAGAAAGTGTGATGGCGGGACCTGGAGGCATTCGAGGCTTCGTTGGTAAATATTGTGGCCCATGAGATAAAAGATTATCAAAAAGGAAAGTCGTATTAGTTGCCGAAGTTGTTCAATAGATGCGATAAAGGTAATTCAAAAACATTTTTAGTGCTTTGTTCTACACGGTTCTTGATGTCTCACAATGAGATATTTATATAATTTTAAACCATACAAATAAATGCAACATTATAATATTCTTATCAGTTAGAACATGAAAAAAATGCCTTTTTTAGTAATTCTCTTACTTGCAAAAGTTTGGTTTGGCCTGGATTTAGTCAAAGCAGAGAATGTCATACGTGGAAATGATTCAATAATGATTGTAGGTGCTACCAAACCAAAAGAGGATCTCGCATGGATGAAGAATCGGATAATTCAAAACTCAAATACCATTGAGGCCGTAAAAAAATATCTGGCTACAAAACCCGATCCTTTTGGTTATGGGCCTTGTAAACTTAATGTGTCACCAGGATTAGTCAGGAAAAATGAAAAGATTACAATATCGTTAAAATATAAAGGTATCGTACCTGCAAATTCCATTTTAACAGTTGAGAAAGGATACTTAAATAACAATGGAGCTCCTGAAACTTTAACTCTTTCCTGGGTAGAAAAGGACGGTGTCTCAAACGCATCAACTGTTCTTAACGGTGATATTCCAGGTAACTGGAGGATTGTCTGGAGAGTTAATGGAGAAAAATTATCAAGGATCATAGGTGTTATAACTAAAAATTATGCAGTCTGCACGTTATGGAGCGGAAATAATAATCCAATTCTTGATAAGGAAGTACATCAGTTTGATTTACCTGCCGATCAATGGATGAGAGACTGGTGGTCACCATTTGACAAATCGCCGGAACAGATGATCTCTGATCTAAAAGATTACGCTGGTTTTCAACAAAAATATGGTCAGCGTATAGCTCCATTTGTAAATGCAGATTGGATTCTTCCAGGAATTGCAAATAAGAATTTAATGGATGTTCCAACAGAAATACAACAGAAGGGGTTGGAACAAATGTGTGACCTCTGGAACTTATTAGGTCTTGGTCCGGTTGAAATCCTTGGTAGTTACACCTTGGGAAGTCAAACATCGGGTATTGCTGAAAAGTTAGGAATCAGTGCAATAAATTCCTTGTGTCAATGGCAAAACTGGCGGGACGGAAACGATAACAATGCCTGGCGGATAAATCATTGGGGTGCTCCTATTGCTCCTTATTTTGTTGCAAAGGATGATTTCCGAAAAGCAGGGGCAAACTTCAGAAATAAAAACATAGTTGCATTTGGTATGGGTACAGCCAGTTCAGTGCGAAATTATTGCATTCTTACAATGGAAGGTTGTCCATCCCTTACCTGCCCAAACCAAAGATATAATAAAGTAAGTGCCCAGGCACCTAATATTCACCGATTTTATGTTGCGGTACAAGGTTGGATAAATGATGCCAGGTATCAGGATGAGATTTTTTTTACAACAGGGCTTGAACATTTCAGTGACAATCCTGACTGGCAAAAAGCAAACGCCCTTGCGGTAGAATATCTGGTAAAATGTACAAAAAATCAGAATTTAGTATTTGCGTCAGCTGCTGATGTTGCAACGTATTTTCAACGTTATTACCACCAACAGCCTGAACATTTCTACTTCCAGCCAGATATTTATAGCGGTTACCGATGTGATGCAAAACCAGTGGTAGTTGCCGATCGGATCGAAACAAGTAACCATCTTTTTCATTCCCTGCATGCATATCCTGCTATTTTGCCCCAGTTTTGCTGGGATTTTACAACCACTTGGAATACTGTAGCATGGGATGAGAAACCTGGCATAAGAAACCGAAATGGTCTAATAGTCCCTGAAGTTGTCACTCCGGATAACTGCATACCTGTTATTAGAGACTTTCGGGGAATAAACGCACACAGAACCTATACAAAAACCGCAGACGGAGTACAGATACAGCTTACTATTACCTCAGATAAGGTCTATACAAATGTTCCATTGGCATTATGGGATATTCCGCTTGTTCCTAATTCGGTAAAAATATTGGGTTCAAAAACAAAAAAAAGTATTAACACCCCAAAAGGTATAATCATTACACCGGTTGTAAATGGTTTCAATAATATACTTCATGGTATAGCAACTATAAGCAGAATAAATGCAGGAAGTAATGTTATAACATGTACTATATCGGGCACTTATTGTAAGGTGGTTTCTGACATTAAAGATTTTGGCAATGGGATTAGCGGAAGGGTTTTTCATACCGATGAAAAAGATTACGCGTATTTCTGGCGTCAGGATAATGGGGCTGCAGGAAATTATATTCTTAATTACTCGGGTGATTCTCTGGTCGTTTTATTAAACGAATGCACTCAGGTACAACGTATCGGAAATAAATTCACAATACCATTCGATAAAACATGGCAACATGAAACTCCTGTTCTAATCGGAAAAGCTATTGATCTTGATGATATCACCATAAATAGATAATCTGTAAATGCAATAAGCATATACCCATATATTTTAATTTTTGAGTACCAGGCAGTTTTACAGGCACTTAACTGCCACTTTTAATTATAGGTAAATGAAACGACCATGTTGCCGGACAACACCCAAGGGAATGATGATAATTTTCGGCAACATGGAGTTCCATACTGCCATTAAAATCGAATTATTAGAGTATGAATAGAAATATTAGAAGCATCGTATGGATTGCGGGGACTCTTATAGGTACAGTCATAACAACTACAAATGCTCGGCCCTGCAAAGGAGCACAGATTGATAACAAGTCTAAAGTTCCAATAACCTTATTTGCCTCTCCCAATGGTAGCGGTAATTCCTTTACTAAAAAACACCCCGGCTCTTTGACCAGTGCGCGCGATAAAGTGCAAAGCATGGTTGCCTCTATGAAAGGGGATATTGTGGTCAATCTGCTTGGCGGGACCTATTCACCGGGCACAACTTTCAACTTAGGCCCCAAAGACAGTGGAAACAACGGTTATTCAGTAATCTGGCAGCCTTATAAGGGCGAAAAGCCGGTTTTTAGCGGGGGAAAATCAATTGCAGGCTGGACTTTGTTCGACAAGGAGAAAAATATTTACAAAACCAATGTGGGCAGTTTAACGTTCCGACAACTTTACGTGAACGGCAAACGAGCCGTCAGGGCAAGAACGCCCAATAGATCATGTGAAATCGACAAAGGCCCTTATGCCCGGATTTTCTCCTGGAATAATTTTCAACCGGCGATCGCAACTTCTATGATTACCGGTTTGTCAAAAACCAGTCGGGTTGAATTTTGTGTGAACATGTACTGGCAACACTTCCGCTATCGCATCAATTCATTTTCCATCCATGGCGACAGTGCTTTTCTGTCGTTTTGTATGCCTGAATCTGCCACTGCTCCTATCTCAATCGACGATCATGCGCCATTTATCCTTGAGAATGCTTTTGAATTTCTGGATGTTGAAGGTGAGTGGTTTCTGAATCAGGATAATGGAGATCTGTTTTATAAACCTGAAACCGGTGAAAATATGAAAACCGTACAAGTTATTGCTCCGGTCCTTGAAACGATATTGAGCATTGACGGAACTTCTTCTGAAACGGCACATCATATCCGGTTTTGTGGAATTACATTTGAACATAGTACCTGGCTTGGTCCTGATAAACGGGGGTATACCTGCGCTCAGGCAGCATTCGACATGCAAATCCCCGGCATGGTTAGGGTTTCCAATGCCAACAACATCGTTTTTGAACGGAACTTTTTCAAACATGCTGGTGGATTTGGTATAGTATTTTCGAGCAAGTCGGATCACAACTCCATTATTGGTAATGTAGTAACGGATATTTCTGCAAATGGGATTGTCATAGATCCAACATTTTACCGTGAAAATCTGGCTACCCTGAAAGATTCGGTATATCCCTGGATGGTTTCAGAAAATACCATGAAAACGCTCCATGCTGGTAGTTCGTTCGATACAATTAAAAACAACCTTGTTGAATTCTGTGGCCGGGATTTCAACGATGCCGTTGGAATATACGCTTCTCTTCCCGACCATTTGCTGATTGAACACAACGAGATACGATATCTTCCCTACACTGGAATTAGTGTTGGCTGGTCGTGGTTAAAGGAAACAACACCACACCGCGATTGCGAAATCAGTTACAACAAAATTCATGACGTCTGCCAGGTCAATCCTGACGGAGGAGCCATATACAATCTTGGGACGGTTTCAGGTCAAGGTACCCACATCCATCACAATTATAATTACAATGTATTTAGCCCGAACGGGTGGGCACCCCGTAGTCCAATGGCTGGCCTATACTGTGACGGCCCGGGAGCCACAAACGTGTTGCTCGATTCCAACGTAGTCAATAATTGCGCATGCGCTTTTCAGAACGGATCCCACATCGAAAAGCCCAATCTCAGGTATAATTATAACTATTGGCAAGGAGAAAAAAAGTGGTATGACAATGGAGCGGTTAAGGGAAGTAATGCCATGGAAACCGGAAATGTCTGTGTAACAAACAACAACTGGCCAGCAGAAGCAATTCCCATCATGCAAAAAGCGGGAATTGAGAATGGATACAAAGATATACTTGACTTTCAAAGCCAAAATAATGAGTGACTAAGCAGAATACTTAAATTCAGGTGTGATTTTATTCATTACTGAATTGCCATGGGATTGTAGCGAAAAAAAAGCTGTTAGATTGGCTCTTGAAGTAGTAACCGGTAATCGCGAAAAAAGTACAAAAGGTTCAATCTTTTTCCTGATTCACGGTTGCTGAATAGCCATCCTGAATAGGCCAAAAACTGGGATTCCATTTTCCCGGAAATAAGAAAGACGGAATTGATGGGAGCGAAAGATTGGATATTGATAAAGATCAGGAATACCTTGATATAAAAATAATTGAAAAGAACAAAATATGAATAGAGATAAGAAATTTACCGAAAGGAATGAAGAGGAATATTTAAAAATGAAGAAAAAATAGATCGAATCTGTCGGGCAGTTATATTCCTGCTTTTCATTTCCATTCCCAATGGGATGGCTTCAACTTTTATTGAGAACAACTACCTGAAAATCGAAATCAGCAGTGACGTTTCAGGTTGCTTTGTGCAATATCAGGCTGAAAGAATCGGACAGGTAAAAGACAAATCTTTGTTTCGGTTTTTTGGAGAGGGGAAGGGTAGTAATGATCACAATTGCACCTCAACGGCTGTCACTAATCCAGCTACCCACGATGTGACTGTCGGTAGAGGGCTTCTGGTGAGTTGGTTCAGCAACTGGATTTCCCTTGCAACCTTATCAATAATAATTCAGAGATAAACAAAAAAATCAAAGCGAAATGAAAAACTTATCAAGACGGAATTTACTAAAGGTGTCGGGTACTGCAGCATTAGGGCTGACAGCATTTCCGATGGAAGCAAAAGAAATCCAGGCTTCCGGAAAAAAACTAAAGATTGTCGTTGTTGGGGCACACCCTGATGACCCTGAAACTGGTTGCGGAGGAACCATGTCGTTACTTTCAGGTGAAGGGCATGAAGTTGTTTCAGCTTACCTAACTCGCGGAGAAGCTGGGATTAAAGGAAAATCATATAATGAAGCCGCTCAAATTCGTACCAATGAAGCGTTGGAAGCCTGTAAAATAATGAATGCAAAAGCTGTTTTTCTCAAACAAATCGATGGAAACTGTGAAATTACAGCCAGGCACTATAACGAAATGTACGATTTTATCAAGGCAGAAAAACCGGATCTTGTTTTTACACACTGGCCAGTTGATGAGCATCGGGATCATCGTATCTGTTCGATATTGGTTTACGACGCATGGTTGAGATTGGGAAAAGGATTTGAACTTTATTATTTTGAAGTAGAATCGGGCGGGCAAACGCAGAATTTTCCTCCAACAAATTTCGTTGACATCACTCCGGTAATAAAGAAAAAACATGCCGCATGCTACGCTCATGTCAGTCAGGATATGGGGCGTGTGTATAGTGAGTTCCACGAGCAGATGGAAAAGTTTAGGGGGATGCAGGCCAAATGTAAATATGCTGAAGCATTTATAAAACACAATCAATCGTGCCTGAAAATTTAAAACTATGTAAACCAGACAAATGAAGCGTAAACTCTTCCTAGGACTACAGACAGGATTACCGCTATTGATGTTGGACGGGCCTAATACCGGCAATTCCCCTAAAATAGAAAAGGCTTGTTTGAGTATTTCATGGAAATCGTTATCATTTCTCCTGATGAAAAATAAAAAGTTCATTATAATCAAAACCTTGAGCAAACATCAACTACCAGTTTCGGGTCAGGTTCAGGGAGAATACAGTTGTTAAAGCGTATGCTTCTGAAAAGAAATGTCCTTTTGTATCACTATACAACCTGTGCAAAGATTCAACAAATGGGGCCATGGGCAAGATTGAGCACAAAGGGGTTGTCGCTCATCCTTCAGACCAAGGCATGCGAATGATTGAACAAAGAATTTGGTTTTCGATAAAAGAATATTTTGATATAAAGTAAATCTCTTTCAAATTAAAATTTATGCAAATGAGACAGACGAAAGTTATTATTCTATTGTTATGTACCCTTTTTGGTACATATTTGTCAGGCAATTGCCAAATCCAATCAGCAAAAACAGGTATAAAGCATACCTGTTTTGAACCAGGTAAACTTTGGACCGACACAGATGGGAACCCGATTGAGTCGCATCTGGGGGGGGTGTTTTATGATAACGGTACCTATTATTGGTTTGGATCAAACTATAACGGAATGACAATACCCAAAGGCTCCTTCCATAATCAAATCTTTACATGGTTTTTTAACAAAGGGATTTCGATATACTCTTCAAGTGATTTGTATAACTGGAAATTGGAAAGTATCGTTTTAAATGAAACAAGCCTTGAACCTCAAGACCTCTTACAACCGCTGAATTTATTTGGCCGACCCAATATTATTAAAAATGACAAAACGGGAAAATATATTTTGATGGCTGCCCTGTTAAGTGCAGACTTCGAAACTGTCAATGATGTGATATACGCCGTAAGTGATTCACCTGTCGGCCCTTTTAAATTTAAAGGCAAATTGCCATGGAAAAACAAGCCAAACATTTCAGATAATTGGGATAGTGAGAAACGAACGGGAAAGAAGGATAGTCCCGAAAGAATCAGGGGATGGGACATGAAACTCTTTAAGGATAAAGACCAGAAGGCTTATCTTTTGGTTGGCCATTCGGCTACCTATATATACGAACTTAGCGACGATTATCAATCGGTGGTGAAAGGCGCATTGATGAATGGCGCTGAAGGAGAAGCTCCCGCAATGATTCACTATAGTAATACCTACTACATATTTGAATCAAGGCTATCAGGCTACAAAGCAAATTGCAACACCTATTTTGTATCCGACAATATATGGGGCCCATGGACACCTAAGGGGAAGTTTACATACGGACCAGACGAAGAAACTACATTTAAATCTCAGGTTACGCATGTTTTTCAGATAGAGGATAGTCCCGGAAAATTTATTTTCATGTCAGATCGATGGAATGAAATATCGGAGGGTGAAGTCCCTGATCTGCATGAAATGAAACACATTTGGTTGCCAATGGAAATAGACAAAAAAGATAAATCAGTAATCGTCAGGTGGAAGGATCAATGGACTTTGATTAAATCTGAGTAATTATTTTCAATCGTTCGTTAAGTTTTTAGACGGCAATATTGCCTTAATCCAATAGTTGTAGCCAGGTCCGACCATAAGTTTTGGGAGTCAAAATGCTGACACTTATCCAGGTGAAATAGAAAGTTTATGTCAGAGGATGAGCTTATGAAATGTAATCAATGCATTGGCCGGCTCAGGGTGCTGAAAGATGCTTTAAGTAAACGCTTTCCTGTAAGAGATGTTCAAATTAGCAGATTCTGACAGGGATACTGAAAAACAAAACAGGTATAAAATGGAATTTAAGCTGAACAATGACGAATAGATAGAAAGCAGTAGCAGAATTGAGGGAGGCTCAAATCATGACACTTAAACTTGCGAATACAGGAGTGAGTTCAGTAATTGACTTTGGCAATGCAAACAACATCCATCCGAAAGACAAACATAACGTAGGACTGTAGTGAGCATTTGCACTGAAAATTACACACATGAAATATTTGGTGAATCAGGGTCCGATGTATTCTTCTTTGGAATATTGGAACGGTAAAGCCTCCATCTTGTTTACGAATACCGATAGCGGGTTGGTAGTCATTTTTACCAATTCAAAAGGGAGATTCTCATATGTAATCAGGCATCCGGTGATCAAAAAGTTTTGGCATTACAAAGTTGCCGAAGTACAAAAAAGGGTAATTTTGATCAATTCAAAATTGAAGCCTCGTTTGCTGAAACTTCGAAAGTGATTATCTAATTAGAGTAAAATAAAAAATGACAAAAATTTATGATAATTTCATCTATGCGTTTTAATTCAATTTTAATGATCATTTTCCTTCTGATATTTTCAAAATCAACTGTTTATGCCAATGGATATGAGAAATACCGGCACTGTGTGGTCATGGCCGAACAGTCGCAAAACCAGATAGCTATTGCCAATATAAAAACCGGCAGGATCATCTGGAACTGGAAACCTACTGATTCATCGGTTGCCCCGGAGCATTACGCCTGGTTTACGAATCCGAGCGATGCCAAGGTGGTTTATGGAGGGAAATATGTTTTGATGAGTGCGTCAGGAGGTGCCTGTGCCTTGATCCGGATAGCGGATAAAAAAATCATGTTTTACGCCAAAGCTGGAAAAAATCCGCATTCTGCAGAACTGCTACCCGATGGAAATATTATTTGTGCAGCAAGTACCGGGAATTGCCTGACTGTATTCAAAACAGACACGATCTCCTTTCCTGATCGGGTTATTCAGCGTTCCTTCTATTGCGATTTTGCCCACAATGTTGTATGGGACAAAAAAAGAGCCTTAGTATGGACGGCTGATCAGAATAAAATACGGAGTTTTAAATACAGTTTTTCCAATGATACTCCTGAGCTTCAACTCATTGATTCCCTTAAATTTGAGGATGAGTCAGGGCATGATTTATTCCCGATTCCGGGACAGGATGCTCTGTTTTTTACATCACAGAACAAGACTTGGAATTTCAATATTCAGAAAAAAGTGCTGAAGGAAATTAAATCGGAATACCATTCCATCAAAAGTATTTCAGCTGAATCGAATGGAAAGACACCTATTATTTCTATTCCCAAAGAGCAGTGGTGGACAGACGAAATTATTGATATGAAAGGGAATTCCATTCTTCAAATCCCCGGGCTAAAGATTTACAAAGCCCGCTGGATCGTTGAAAATTCCTTCAGCTATCCAGATGGGAATCAAATAAAAGTTTGTCATTAACTGGTTTATAAATCAAAGTTTCACCATGAAAAATAAATGTTTTAAATATCTGTTTATTTCAGTTATCTGTGTTATAGGGATACTAATGATGAATTCATGTCAGCAAAAGACAACTTATTATACCACTGCCGATTTTATTAAAGTGCCCAAAATCGATGTCCATTTTCATTACAACACATCGGATATCAGGTATTTGATGTATGCCGATTCATTGAATTTCAGGCTAGTTTCTCTCAATGTGGATACAGAAATGCCAATTGATGAGCAATTGAAAATCACAACTTCGATAAAACAGCAGTATCCCGAAAAGTTTGCTTTTTTGGGCACCTTCTCAGTGGATAGTTTTGGAAAAGCCGGATTTACAGAAGGAACAATCGCTCGCATTGAAAATTGTATGAAGGCTGGAGCATCGGGTATTAAAATCTGGAAAAACATCGGAATGGAGCTAAAAGATAGTGCCGGCCGATATGTAATGGTGGATGACCCGGCATTTGAGCCGGTTTTCAACTATCTTGAAGGAAATGGAATCCCTTTGCTGGCACATTTGGGCGAGCCCAGGAATTGCTGGCTTCCTGAAAATAAAATGACAGTTGATAATGACCGCAGGTACTACAAAAATCACCCGAAATACCATATGTACCTGCACCCCGAAGAACCGTCGTATGAGGATCAGATCAATGCCCGCGATAACCTGCTAAAAAAACATCCGAACCTCAGTTTCACAGGAGCTCATCTGGCCAGTTTAGAATGGAATGTTGACGAGTTGGCTAATCGTTTTGAAACGTTCCCTAACATGCGAGCAGACCTTGCCGCAAGAATCGGGCATTTACAATACCAGTCGTTAGCAAATCGCGAACGGGTCCGTAATTTTTTAATCAAATATCAGGACCGTATACTTTATGGTTCGGATATGACAATCAATGAGCAGGATAATGACTTTGCCCGCGTAAGTAAAGGCATTCGTGCAAGATGGTTTGAGCATTGGGCTTATTTGGCAACAGATTCGGTATTTGTGATCAAAGATCTTGGAGAAAGGAAAATTAAAGGACTGCAATTGCCTCGGGAGGTCATTGATAAAATATTTTGTAAAAATGGTGAAAAGTTCTTTCTTTATAATTCGTTAAAAACAGAAAAATGAAGAATCAGCAACTTAGGAGAAAATGGATTTACGGTTTGTTATTAATCCCAGTTATTTCAGCAATTCTGGCGCTTTATCATCATGATTTTATCTATAAATCGGGCGTTGCAGGTGGTGGCATTCTGATACTTTTCATTCTGTATTTCTATCAGTTGAGGCAATCGAAAGATATATGGATGATATTAGGGGCATTTCTGTTTTCAATAGGCGGAGACTGGTTTTTATCGAACAGACATGGTGATGTCGGGATGTTTGTAACAGGTATTGCGCTCTTTTTTCTGGCACACGTTGGCTACCTGTCCTTCGCTTTGCTAAACGGACGGATAAACCGCACTTTTACCCTGGTTTTACTTGTTGGCTACCTTTCATTTTTCTTTTTGAAATTGTATCCCTCCATAGATAACAAGGTGCTCATGTCTGCTGCACTGATTTATTTGTTGATTTCCTGCTTTTCGCTGGGAGCGGCAATAGGTATAAAAGGTGAAACAATTGTAAAGTGGGTGTATGTTTTCGGAATAATAATGGTTTTATTTTCAGATACCATTATCGCATTCAGAGAATTTGCAGGTTACAAGCAGATGAGTTTTCTTATTTTGCCAACTTATTATCTGGCACAGATCAGTGTCACATTTTCATTGATTAGAAAGTACCTAACGTTGTAAATTCCGTTCGAGTTCGCGCAGATTGTCCATTCTTTTCTTTTGAAGAAAGCTGTGAATATCGCCAAGATGTTCTTTCACCTGTTTATTCCCGAATTCAAAAACTTTGGTGACCAGTCCCGAAAGAAAATCGCGGTCGTGTGAAACCAGAATCAGGGTTCCGTCAAAATCCATCAAGGCGCTTTTCAGAATGTCCTTGGTTTTCATATCCAGATGATTGGTAGGCTCATCCAGAATCAGCAGGTTAACCGGTTCCAGCAGAAGTTTAATCATCGCCAGTCTTGTCCTTTCTCCCCCCGAGAGTACTTTGACCTTCTTGGTCATATTATCTCCTCCAAACATAAAGGCCCCCAGAATATCCCTGATCTTTGTACGGATATCTCCTTTGGCAACATCATCGATAGTTTGGAATACGGTTATTTCCTCATCAAGCAGTGAAGCCTGGTTTTGAGCAAAATAGCCAATCATGGTGTTATGACCCAGTGTGAGTGTTCCCTCATATTCAATCTCACCCATCAACCCTTTAACCAGGGTCGATTTTCCTTCCCCGTTTTTTCCAACAAAAGCGACTCTTTCACCGCGCTGAATGGTGAGCGATGCATTTGCGAATACGAGATGTTCGTCGTACCTTTTTGTCATCCCTTCAAGCACAACAGGATAGTTTCCTGATCGGGGAGAAGGGGGGAACTTCAGGCGAAGTGCAGAATTATCCTCTTCGTCAATTTCAACCAACGTCAACTTTTCCAACATTTTAACACGTGACTGTACCTGGTTGGTTTTCGAATAGGTTCCTTTAAATCTGTCGATAAAATCCTGATTATCAGCAATCATTCTCCGTTGTTCCTCAAACTGTTTCATTTGCTGTTCGCGCCGCTCCTGCCTCAGCGTGAGATAAAGAGAATAATTGACTTTGTAATCGTATATGCGCCCCATTGTAACTTCAATCGTACGTGTAGTAATATTGTCAACGAATGCCCTGTCGTGCGAAATCAATATTACCGCTTTGGCACTGTTGATCAGGAACTCTTCAAGCCATTGAATCGATTCGATATCCATGTGGTTAGTGGGCTCATCAAGAAGGATCAGGTCAGGTTTCTGAAGCAAGATTTTGGCCAATTCAATCCTCATCCGCCACCCGCCGCTGAATTCACTGGTAGGGCGGGTGAAATCTTCACGTTTAAACCCTAATCCCAGCAGGATTTTCTCCACTTCAGCATCGTAATTGATCTCTTCAATCGCGTAGAATTTTTCGCTCAATGTCGACACCTGTTCAATCAACGCGTAATAACTTTCTGATTCATAATCAGTCCGAGTGGACATCTCATGATTCAACATCTCAATTTCGCGCTCCATCTCAAAGATCTTTGCGAAAGCCTGAGCAGCTTCTTCAAATACTGTACGATTATCCTCTGTCATCAGATGCTGTGGCAGATAGGCAATCACTGCGTCTTTGGGAGCTGAGATCTTTCCGGAGGATGTGGTTCGCACTCCGGCAATAATTTTCAACAAGGTCGATTTACCTGCTCCGTTTTTCCCCATCAGGGCGATGCGGTCTTTATCGTTAATTACAAATGAGATATCTTTAAAAAGAGTGGTTCCTCCAAACTCTACGGTAAGTCCGTCAACTGAGATCATATACGATTTTTAATAAGCCGCAAATATACCACTTTCGGGCAAACATTTTTTTGAGTGAAAGCACCTCTATAAACACATAGATTATTACTACTTTGTGATCATTATAAAAGTATTGCCATTATATTTTAAATTGCTATCGATGAATAGATTATCTATTAAAATTTCAATCAGGGTATTGATTTATGCATTTTGTTCTATTCTATTTCTGACATCGTGTAATGTCTCCCGGAAATACGCTAAAGCTTCTTCAGTCAGTTGGGAGAAGGATATTCTTCAATTTGAACAAAGAGACAAGAATGAGAAAGATCCGGAGAATGCCATCCTGGTTGCAGGTAGTTCCAGCATCAGGTTGTGGTCGACACTGAAGGAAGATCTAGCGCCCTACCCGGTGATTCAGAGGGGATTTGGTGGTTCAAAATTTTCTGATCTTGCCGTATTTGCAAAAAGAATTGTCTACCCTCACCAATTTCGGGCGCTTGTCATTTTCGAGGCGAATGATATCACAGGGGCTGCAGCAGACAAGTCACCCCGTGAGGTAGTGAAGTTATTCGGTAATTTTGTCCGGACTGTGAGAAAGAGATATGCCGAGGTTCCAATATTCTTAATCGAAATTACACCGACGGGAAGTCGGTGGCCGGTATGGCCTAAAATTAAAGAGACCAATCAACTATTAAAAGCGTCGTGCTCAAAGATGCACAATACCTGGTTTATTGATACGGCGGCATCCTATCTGAATAAGGAGGGGGAACCCAGAAATGAACTTTTTATCAAGGATAAGCTCCATCAGAACCGGAATGGTTACCTCATCTGGGGAGATCTTGTGAGGGGAAAATTGGATGAAGTGTTGCCGCAAATTACTAAAAAATAGAGCTTTATGAATTGTTTTTCCTTTCTGCCAAATTTTGCCAAGGAAAGGATACCTTTGTAGTTAATATTAAAATTTATTCAAATGAATACCTGGTTCGAGTGCACTGCAAAATATATTAAGATGGATGAAAACGGCCACGAAAAAAAGGCCAGCGAGACCTATATGCTTGACGCCATCTCATTTACTGAAGCTGAAAGTCGTATTTACAAGGAACTTCAGACCATGGTCAGTGGTGAGTTTTCGGTGAGCAAAATTGCAAAAACACGTATCTCCGAAATAATTCCTTCCGATAATGGCGATCGCTGGTATAAAGCTAAAGTAGCATTTATCACAGTTGATGAAGAGAGCGGTAAAGAGAAACGGATAGCTCAGTTTGTTTTGGTCTTTTCAAGTAGTATCAAGGAGGCTTACGATCAGATTATTGAAGCGATGCAGGGAATGATGGTTGACTTTGAGATCAGTGGAATTAATGAAAGTACTATTCTGGATGTCTTTCCGTATACTGTCGATAAAAATGAAGTACCGGCTAATTTGAAGCCTATACCATCTTTTTTGACGACACCTGAAATCCAGGATGAGTCCTTCATCGATGAAGATATAGATAGTCAGGATTTTAATGACGATTTGGATCCTATTCCTGAGGATTAGCCCGACCGATTCTTCGGTTCAAGAGGTAATTTTTGATGAACAATATTGTAGTAACATTTGTTATTACTATGTATTATTTTAAAAAATTTAAAAATTATATTTATGAGCACATTAGTTGGAAAAAAAGCTCCGGAATTTAAAGCTAACGCAGTTATCAACGGAAATGACATTGTTGAAAATTATTCTCTTGATCAGTTTATTGGTCAAAAATATGTAGTATTCTTCTTTTATCCTCTCGATTTTACATTTGTTTGTCCTACAGAGCTTTTGGCTTTTCAGGAGAAATTGGCTGAGTTTGAGAAACGTGAAACTGCTGTTGTAGGATGTTCGGTTGACTCTCAGTTCTCGCATTGGGCATGGTTAAACACCGAGAAGAAGAATGGTGGAATCAAAGGTGTTACCTATCCAATCGTTGCAGATCTTTCCAAGACAATTGCTGAGAATTATGGCGTTCTTGCAGGCGAATACGATATTGATGAAGATGGTAAATCAATATTTAATGGTGGACCAGTAGCTTATCGTGGTCTTTTTCTGATCGACAAAAACGGTGTTGTGCGTCATCAGCTTGTCAATGATTTACCACTTGGTCGTAGTGTTGATGAAGCCTTACGTACTTTAGATGCCCTGAGACATTTTGAAGAGTATGGTGAAGTTTGTCCCGCTAACTGGCAGGAGGGAAAAGAGGCAATGAAAGCATCAGCTGACGGCGTTGCGGATTATCTTTCAAAACACTAAGACTTATTTCGTTTTGGTATTTAAATATAAAAACTCTTAAAACTCAAAGAAAATGAAAATCAACCGGTACGAAGACATTTCCCAGATCGATCGCGAAGCTAAACGCGATTATATTGATCGTCATTCTGCTTTTGTGACTTGTGACGGTCAGGCTGTAAAAGGTGAAAAATTTAAAGTCAATGTTAAAATAGGCAACGAGTACAAGCATCCTGATGATTTTGATCATTATATCAGCTGGATTCAATTATGGGATGGTGAGCGTATGCTTGCCGAAGCTACATTTATTGCCGGCGCTCAGGGTGGTGCACCAAGTCAGGCTGAAGTTGATTTTTATATTGTTCCTACCAAATCACTTAAGTTGTCAGCTCTTGCCTATTGTACCAAACATGGCTTATGGCAAAGTGATGAGAAAACTGTTGAAGTGGAAGGTTAAATGCTTAAAGGGCTGATTGAATTGCATTAAAAGCAATTCAGTCAGTTCTATTTTTCGAATAAATAGTTCTGATGGTTCAGGATTTTTTAGGTTTCGTCGTAAAATCTCCAAAAGTCACTAAAAATTAACGTTAATTAACCTTGTTTAAATGAAGTTAGTGGTTTTCTAACCTACATTTGTGCAGTTGCTTAAGAGCAGGTTTTTTCATAGGATTTAGGTTAGTTAGGTTAGGTTAGGAGAGGGTGTCGCAAGATGCCCTCTTCTTAATTTACGGAGGTCATCGACTGAAAGAATTGATTTACTAAATTTGAGCTGAATAAGATTAGCAAGGAATGCAAATAAAGGAGGATAAAACCTGTTCCACTTTATTCAAATAACCCCTCCTCCCGTACAATCATTACAATTGCTGAATGGGAGAGAATGATATATTTTTCACCTTTGAATTCGACATCAAATCCGGCTTTATTCAGGTATACTGCCAGATCACCAACTTTAGCTTGTAAGGGAACGTATTTTACCGAATCACGACTCTCTTTCCACGACTCTTCTTCTTCATTCATCATTGGAATCGGAAATCCGGGACCAATTTTGATCACATAACCTGCCTGAATACTCTCCTTTTCGACAGCTGCGGGTGGCAGGTATAACCCGGATGTTGTCTGAAGATTGGGATTTTTTGGTTTAATAAGAACCTTGTCTCCTATCATAATGATTTTCTCAAGGTCCTTTTCATCAAGATTAAGGCTCATCTTTCTTAATTATAATTTTTTTAGATGGTGCTTTTGAGTAAAGAAATTTACTTTAATTGAATTTCAATAGCGACCGGCAGGTGATCTGAGGGGTACCTGCCATCCTTTGAATCGGTCAATACACTGTATTTATTTACTTCAACCAGTTTATTTACAAATATATAATCGATACGCGTATCGAGCGGGCTTTTGATATCGAATCCATTAAACGTACCCAATGGACCCTGAGGAACGGTCTGGCTTACCTGTCGTGAATCTTTCATTCTTTGTCGGATCAATACCAATGGTTTTTCCATCGGGGTCAGGTTGAAGTCTCCTGTCAGAAGAACAGGATCTTTTCTGTCTGTAATTTCAACGATCTTTTTCAGGATTAATTCCGCAGATTTCTTTCTGGCGGTAACCCCCTTGTGATCGAAGTGGGTGTTAAAAACATAGAACGATTTCCAGCTCTCCTTTTCCTTAAATCTGGCCCAGGTACAGATTCTGTTCAGGGCGGCATCCCAGCTTTTTGAAGGAACCTGAGGTGTCTTGGATAACCAGAATGTTCCATCTTCCATAAGGGTATAACGATTCGAATTATAGTAAATTGCAGTGAATTCGCCATTGATGTTGCCATCATCCCGACCGACTCCGACATATTCAAATCCTGACATTCCCTCCTTTAAATTCATAACCTGGTCATATAATGCTTCCTGAACAGAGAAAATATCGGCTTTGTAAGTTTTTAAAAGCCGGATCACTTCTGCACGACGGTTTGGCCAGCTATTCTCTTTATCTCCCGGATTGTTATATCTAATATTGTAGGTGATTACATTCATCGGTTTTTGCGCATTACCCGGAAAAACGAGTGCGAAAAGGATCAGAACTGTCAGGAGATACCGTTTCATGTGAATAAATTTAGTTAATGGTGTATAATGTGAGATTTTTGATTCACATGGAACCCTCATTAACTCATTCATAAATTGTTATGAATAAAAGTAAATGAGGGTTTCCCTGAGTCGATTTTTTCTAAAATTACCGAATTATTTCATTAATTCCACACTTCGTTTCACAAAATTATTCAGTGCTTCACCGCGTAGCATATTGTTGGCAAGAAGTGCAAGGTCTACAAGTTCTTTAGCCAAATCGTTTTCAGCACCAAATGCTTCCAGTTTTTTACGTTTGGAATCTTCGAGTTCAGCGATTTTATTTTCTGTCTCTTTCAGCAGATCTTTCTCTTCCTGAGGTACTTCTTCTTCTTTTTTCCCCTCTTTCAGTTTCTTAA
This sequence comes from Prolixibacteraceae bacterium, assembly GCA_963675995.2. Classification (GTDB taxonomy): domain Bacteria; phylum Bacteroidota; class Bacteroidia; order Bacteroidales; family Prolixibacteraceae; genus JAAFHB01. Next base: position 1,381,924 of record CAXXIY010000002.1, read on the forward strand.
TTGCTTCTTTTTCAGATTTATATTTCGAGATTTCCTTAATTGTGGGTGCCAATTCGACCTCCAGTTTCTCCTGCTTTTGAGCAATCACCCTTTTAACAAGCGGATGTGCAATATTTACAACCAGGTTGTAACTATCAGGAAGGTCTCCGTAGAAACTCATTCCACTCTGCATTTTTGACATATCTTTCATTCTGCGCATAAACTCATTCTGAGTCACAACCATTGGTGATCCATCCTCGCCAAGATCCTGGAAATCAATAATAAACTGACCGCGATCTTTTGGCGTAATTGCTTGAAATACCGGGCTTAAATCGTTTTTTTCATCAAGCGACAAAAGATCATCTTTACTGTTTTCCTTTGAAATAAGTTTATCCACTACATCAGCATCCACGCGGACGAAGTGCTTATCAGGAAACTTTTGTTCCAGATGGTTGAGTAATGGTGTTGCCAGAACATCGTTCATCAACAGCACATCATACCCTTTGTTTTTGGCCGCTTCTATAAAACTGTATTGTTCCTCCTTGTTGGTAGCATAAATGTAAACCAGCTTTTTATCCTTGTCGGTCTGGGTAGCACTGATCAGATTTTCATATTCCTCCCAGGTAAATGAATTACCATCTGTATTCTGAAAAACGTAGAATTTCAAGGCTTTTTCATAGAATTTTTCGTCAGTGAGCATTCCATATTCAATGAAAAGCTTCAGATCGTTCCACTTCTCCTCAAAATCACTCCGCTTTTCCTTGAAGATCTCCGTCAGTCTATCCGCTACTTTCTTTGTGATATGTCCACTGATTTTCTTTACGTTTGAATCACTTTGAAGATAAGAACGAGAAACATTAAGTGGAATATCGGGTGAATCGAGAACGCCATGAAGAAGGGTCAGGAATTCAGGTACAATTCCTTCGACTGAATCGGTTACAAATACCTGATTACAATATAGTTGAATCTTATTCTTCTGAACTTCAAAGTTATTTTTCAGTTTTGGGAAATAGAGTATTCCGGTTAAATTAAACGGATAATCGACATTGAGGTGAATATGAAACAGTGGTTCGTCGCCGTAGGGATAGAGTTTGTGATAAAAGCTGGTGTAGTCCTCCTCTTTCAGATCGACAGGTTTCTTTATCCAGGCAGGGATAACCTCGTTAATCTGATTATCTTCCTGGGTATCTTCATATTTACCGTCTTTCCACTCTTTCTTTTTACCGAAAATAATTGGTACGGGGAGGAATTTACAGTATTTGTTTAGTAACTCGGTTATCCGGTTATCTTCGAGGAATTCAACTGAATCAGAATTGATGTGCATTACAATGTCGGTACCGACTTCAGCCTTATCGACATCTTCAATAACATATTCAGGTGACCCGTCGCAAATCCATCGAACGGGTTGAGCATCATCTTTATAGGAGCGGGTTATGATTTCAACCTCTTCTGAGACCATAAATGAAGAATAGAAACCTAATCCAAAATGTCCTATGATTGCATTGGCATCATCCTTGTATTTTTCAAGGAACTCATTTGCACCTGAAAATGCGATCTGGTTGATGAATTTTTCAATCTCTTCAGCAGTCATCCCAATCCCATTGTCGGAGACGGTGATGGTTTTTGCCTCCTTATTTACGCTGACCTTAACGCTTAAATCACCGACAGCTCCCTTGTATTTCCCCGAAGATGCTATTGTTTTTAATTTGTGGGTTGCATCTACTGCGTTTGAAATGATTTCACGAAGAAAAATGTCGTGATCGGAATAGAGAAATTTTTTGATAATCGGAAATAGGTTGTCACTTGTAACGCCAATCTTACCTTTCATATTCTAAGATTTTATATTTAAATTTTTTTGAATTAGTATAACTCACAACTCAAAGGTTATGCCAAAAACGGTTTACTGACTTAGTGGCAGAAGCCGCTAAGATTTTGTGTTAAATCAAGACAAAATTGCATATTCCCCAATTCTGTCAAAGCAGTAGAAATCATTGATTGACTATATACTAGATCGCTTTTAAGGAGATCAAAAGAAAAAACCCAACCACTTCATGTGATTGGGTTCTTATCTCCGATGCACGGGAGGAGCGACTCGAACGCCCGACACCTGGTTTTGGAGACCAGTGCTCTACCAACTGAGCTACACCCGTAAGTGCGGAGAGAGAGGGATTCGAACCCCCGGTACCTCTCGGTACAACGGTTTTCAAGACCGCCGCAATCGACCACTCTGCCATCTCTCCAAAGCGTGTGCAAAAGTATACTTTATTTTGATTCGTCAAAAAAAATTGAGAATTATTTTAAGTAATACCGAAAGAAATAAACCTGTATAAATTTTTTTTGATGAATATTTTTAACTATTAATTTAAAAGTTTAATCTGTGAGGAACTTGCCTTAATTAGTTTAAAAAAGAGCCGTTTAAACTAATACAAAAATATTTCCGATAAATTTTGTATATTTGTTTTAATTACTTAATTTTCGGCAAGATCTAAATCTTTGTTTAACCATTTAAAATACATTTTTACTATGAACAAGACTCAATTGATTGATGCTGTCGCTGCGGAAGCAGGATTGACTAAAGTAGATGCGAGAAAAGCGATAGATGCCTTCGTAAAAACAACCGGAGAGCAACTGAAACAAGGCGAAAAAATTGCGCTTGTTGGATTTGGTACATTTTCTGTATCCGAAAGACCTGCACGTCAGGGACGCAATCCACAAACTGGTGCTAAAATCGATATTGATAAGAAGAAAATTGTTAAGTTCAAAGCTGGTAGCGAACTCAACGATGATGTTCAATAAACTTTCGATATTCTAGAAAAAAGAGGCTGTCTCAAAAGGTTGAGGCAGCCCTTTTTTTTTATGCACTTCCCTTGAATTAAAAATTTTGCATGCTGTGTAGTTTCTTGTAAATTCCGTTGAGAGCGAGTAATTCATCATGGTTTCCCCTCTCTACAATCTCCCCTTCGTGAAAAACACAGATCAGATCCGCATTCTTAATCGTTGAGAGGCGGTGTGCAATCACAATCGAAGTACGGTTTTTCATCAGGTTTTCGAGCGCTTCCTGAACCAGTTTTTCAGATTCTGTATCCAAAGCCGATGTTGCTTCATCCAGGATCAGAATTGGCGGGTTTTTAAGAACGGCTCGGGCAATTGAAACCCGTTGCCGCTGACCTCCTGAAAGTTTCCCTCCTCGATCCCCTATATTCGACTGATACCCATCCGGGGTGGATATAATAAATTCGTGGGCATTGGCTACTTTTGCAGCCGCCTCCACCTGTTCCAACGTGGCATTTTCAACACCGAAAGAAATATTATTAAAGAAGGTATCATTGAAGAGTATAGGATCCTGGTTAACATTCCCCATAAGTCCACGTAAGTTGGCAATTCTATAGTCCCGGATATCAACTCCGTCAACCATAATAGACCCTTCGCTTACATCATAAAAACGGGGAAGCAGATCGACAAAGGTCGACTTTCCTGATCCTGATTGCCCCACTAAAGCGACCGTCTTGCCAATCGGAATGGTAAGGCTCACCTTTTTTAGAACATCATCCTCAATGTAGCGGAAGGTCACATCTTTATATTCAATTTGCGAAGAAAAAGTTTTAACAGCCAGCGGATTTAGCTTATCCACTATGTTATTTTCGGCCATCATTACCTTATCAATTCGTTCCATGGAGGCAAGTCCTTTTTGGATGGCATAGAACGCTGTTGTAAATGATTTTGCAGGATTAATAATGCTGTAGAAGAAGACCAGATAGACCAGGAAACTTGCAGCTGATAAATCACTGTTGTTACTTAATACCAATTTCCCGCCATACCATAAAACAATCACAATTACAGCCGTTCCAAGAAATTCAGACATTGGATGTGCCAGATATCTGCGCCACATTAAACTGTTCATGATGTTATAATATTCCGTGTTTTGTTTTTTGAAATAGTCCCTTACTTTTTTCTCCGCATTGAAAGCCTTAATAATCCGGAGTCCGGATAGCGATTCCTCAATTGTAGAAAGAAGTTCTCCCATCTTATTTTGTCCCTTCATCGATGGTTTCTTCAAACTTTTACCCACTTTGCCAATCAAATATCCCACCACAGGCAACAACAGAAATACGAAAAGGGTAAGCGACCACGACATATAAACCATAAAGATCAATGACGTAAGGATGATCAGTGGTTCTTTTAAAAGCATTTCGAGCGAACTCATAATCGAGTTGTCTATCTCCTGAACATCACCCGTCATGCGTGCAATGATATCTCCCTTGCGTTCTTCCGAAAAAAAACCGATCGGTAATTCAAGGATCTTCTGGTAAATCTGATTCCGGATATCGCGCACTACACCATTTCGTAATGGAACAAGGACATATAAGGCCAGATAGGTAAATAGCACCTTGAGAAATACCATGAAAATCAGAAATATGCCGATGTATATCAGGGCGTTTTCAGGACCGAATTTTTGAATGATATCAGTTAATTGATAAATGACGTTGTTCTTGATACTATCAATTGTTAATGCCCATTCAGCTGGTTTTGCAATAACTTCTTTATGTATTCCGAAAAGCACCTCCAATACCGGTTGAAGTGCTGCAAACTGAAAGGCTCCGAATATGGCACCAAGCAAGTTGAATACAAAAGCTAAGATTACATAGCGCTTATATGGCTTAATAAAACGTTTTAGAAGAAGGTAGAGACCTTTCATGTGAAAATAAATTGTTTTTAAGTGGTCACATGGAACTCTCAATCTGCCAACTGGCGGATCATTATCTTTGGGGAGCGACTGCTCATGAGGGTTTCATGTATTTTAAATTAACTTGCGACTAAATCAAATTGTTACCCCTGTGTAATTGTGTGGAGTGATTCTTTTTAACTCATCCTTGATCGCCTGGCTAACCTCCAGTTTGTCGATAAACAGATGCATTACTTCACGGTCGATCTTTCTGTTTACCCGTGTCAGCTCCAGCAGGGCTTCATAAGGGTTTGGATAGGCTTCGCGGCGAAGAATTGTTTGAATTGCTTCAGCGACAACCGCCCAGTTATCCTCAAGATCACGATCAATTACCTCATTATTAAGCAGAAGTTTACCTAAACCCTTTAAGGTAGATTTAATGGCGAGTATGGTGTGGGCAAAAGGCACCCCAATATTTCTCAACACTGTTGAATCGGTAAGGTCGCGTTGCAACCGTGAAACCGGTAACTTGGCCGAAAGGTGTTCAAATATCGCGTTGGCAATCCCCAGGTTACCCTCAGAGTTCTCAAAATCGATGGGATTGATTTTATGTGGCATTGCCGATGAGCCAATTTCGCCCTGTTTAATCTGTTGTTTGAAGTAGTTCATGGAGATATAGGTCCAGAAATCACGGTCGAAATCAATCAATATGGTATTGATGCGTTTCATATTATCGAAGATGGCCCCATAATTATCGTAATGAGCAATCTGAGTGGTGGCTTGTGAACGTTCCAGCTGAAGGGCGTCGCGGACAAAATTATTGGCAAAATCGACCCAGTCAACTGAAGGATACGCCACATGATGGGCATTGAAATTTCCCGTAGCTCCTCCAAATTTAGCGTAACAAGGGATCCCTTTTAAAAGCTCAACTTGAACATTAAGTCGTTCAATAAATACTTTGATCTCTTTACCAAGCCGGGTAGGTGAGGCCGGTTGCCCATGTGTTTTAGCCAGCATTGCTACATCTTCCCATGCGAAAGCCATTCCATCCAGTTTGGCAATCAATTCATCAATCAGTGGAATATAGACATTCTGTATCGCATCACGAAGTGAGCAGGGAACCGCAGTATTATTAATGTCCTGCGAAGTAAGCCCGAAATGGATGAATTCCTTATATTCCTGAAGTCCTAATTTATCGAAATTCTCTTTTATGAAATACTCCACCGCCTTTACATCGTGGTTTGTTACTTTTTCTATATCTTTAATGTGTTTCGCATCAGTCAGTTTAAACGTGTTGTAGATGTCGCGTAACACAGGCTTCAATTCCGGATTAAAGTTGTTTAATTGAGGCAGAGGTATCTCTGTTAAAGCAATAAAGTATTCAATTTCAACATATACACGATATTTTATCAGCGCAAATTCCGAAAAATATTCAGCTAATTCTTCTACTTTATCACGGTATCGGCCATCAACGGGAGATATGGCAGTTAAGATCTGTAATTCCATTGTTTATAACTTATTCTATTCGCTGCAAAGTTAGTAAAATCTGTGAAAACTGAATGTTCGGACCAGTTCTTCGCCACATTGAAGCAATTATACACCTAAGATACATTGCTTCGAAACGGTGCAGGGTTACTTCGAAATTGATTTTCTATTTTCCCTCATTAAACTCCTTCTATATTTGGAATTAAAATTAAATTGATTTGGCAGCTTCGATTAGGTTGATGAAAAGATTTTTAATTTTGAAGACTTTACGCTCTGGTAATTAAATAATGGCACAATCACTAAATTCCCGGCTCCTTTAGCTGAATTTTGTTTTGCCGATTGAATAGAATTAGCGCAAATGCCGTAATGGCTATCCCTGTAACCGACACCATGTCGGGTGATTCGTTAGGGACGAGTATCCAGCTAAGAAATGCTCCAAAAACAGGAATAATAAATTTCCAGATGTTCAGATCGGAAACTTTCACACTTTGGCGCTGCAAGAGAGAAAACCAGATGGAGAGTGCTGTTGCCGATAAAAAACTAAGCCAACCTAATGAGAAATAATATTGTGCAGGTGGAATTATAAGTTTGAATCCTTCAACAGGAATTGAGACAACGAAGAGCATGAGTCCGCCGATGATCAGCGCAGAAGAACTTAAGACCAGCGGAGGAATATGTTTTGCATCACGTGCAATAATTACATTAGTGAATCCGGCGTTGATGTTCGTTAGAAAAAGCAAGACGATTCCTAAAATCATCAGATTACCCGTCTCCGTGGCCGTACCATTGCTAAGACTGACCATTCCAATTCCTGCGATCCCCATTAGAATAATCCCCAGCTTGGGTAAGGTCAACTGATCATTCGGCATTAGAAAATGGGCTGTTAACGCAATGAAGAGAGGTCCTGCGCCAATAATAATGGCGCCCAATGCTCCGGGGATCAGATTTAATCCGCTGTATAACAATGCATATTGAACAAATGTCTGGAGAAAGGCAATAAGCAGAATTAGCTGTAGATTCATCCTGAAATAGCGCAAAGCTGTTTGTAGTGACCCAATCATTGGAAGTACCATTAATCCTGCAAGCATAAATCGAATACCTGCAAATTGCAACGGTGTTGTATATTGAAGTCCAATCTTTATTACCGCGAAAGCTGATGACCAAAGCAGACAGGCAATGATTGCCAGAAAAGCTGTTCCTTTATATCTATCCATCAATCAATATTTCCATACCAGTACGCCGGCTTGTGGTATCAATTTATTTCCAAAAATGATTTCTACTGAATCAGGGAGTTTAATTTCGTAGTTCTGATCCGAATAATTCAATGCGATACCAAACCCGTCGCGGTATTCGGTGATGATTCCGGGAGGATAGGATTCAATCGCAACATCTGATTTATGAAATAATTTCCCTAATATTTCACGTTCCAGATCGCCGGATTTACTATCCACACCTATGTAGGTGACGGTTCCGCGCCCTATTTTTCTGAAAGTAATGGCGGAGTGACCGGCATAAAAATCTCCTTCATATATTGCCCAGGTTTTTGTCTCCTTATCCGGGTTGAGAATTTCGCCCCAGCTTGTCCAGCCATAAGGTTTTCCTTCGAACAATACCGAGTTATCCGAATGGGGCATTGGGAGATCATAAGAATCTATTTGTGCCCCGATCAGATTATATATTGGCTGAGCAAAAGGGGCTTCCCAAAGATGACCGTCACGGTCCTGATGCCCTGTGCGACAGCTCATCACCAGATGTCCGCCATTTTCGGCATAAGAAGTAAGTTTGCCGATCAGTTGTTTGTCAATTTGTTGATAGGCCGGAACAATCAGAAACGGGTATTCCGAAAAATTGGTGGTATCTCTGATAAAATCCACAGGGGCGCCGAACGATTTTAATGCTTTGTAGTATTTAAGATAATGACCCTCTGTATTCCATTCGGTAGTCTGCTTGTTCTGATTGATGGCCATTACATTATCGGCATTAAATAGGATCCCGGTTTTGCGGTTGGTATAGGCTTTGGGAAGCATATTTTGCGTGTTGTATTTCTTCCGCAAAACATTGATATCCTGAATAAACTGACTAAACTCCTTTCCTCCGGGAGTGGGGGTAATCCCGTCGGTTCCCACGATCCCGTAATGGTATTGTTCATATCCGTATAATGGAGCCCGATACCGATAGGTACAGGTAAATTTGCTTCCTCCTGCAAAAACATGCCAGAGCCACAGCCTTACAGCACCTGGTAATGGTTGGGAATTGATGCTTCCCCAGTTGACCTGCCCTGGTTGCAATTCCATCACACCGTAGTATCCTGCCATTGGTCTGAAAAAATCGTTCGCCATGGCAATACGCGAATATTCGCCAATCCGATAACCTATACGTCCAATTCCGCGGTCTGCCCCGTAAACCATATAGCGCGTATAAGCGGTAAAGTCGAGTTCACGACTCATTCCCGGGTAGCCTGTATCGTACATTGGGATGTAATTGGAGGTAATCCATTGATCCGTTGAAGCATATTTCCGGATAACAGTTGCCTGTTCATCAAGAAAAGTGGCTGTTTCCAGATCCGCAAAACGTTCATGATCGAGTTTTTGATGGAGATTCATCCCCCACTCTGCGTAAAGGGGGATATTTATCTGTTGAAAGTCGGCATAGGTTCCGCTCCAGAAATTGGTTCCCCATGCCTTGTTTAAAGCATCAATGTTCCTGTATTTTTGTTTTAGCCACTCCCGAAAGCGAAATTGTGCATCATTGTTGTAGTCATGAAACTTTCGTGGTTCATTATCGATCTGCCAGCCAATGATTTGCTTGTTGTTTCCATATCTCTTTGCCAGTTCTTCGACCATCTTCAGGGAATATTTCCTGTAAAAAGTACTTGAAAAAGAGGCGTTTTGACGTGATCCGTGATCGTTGACCGTTCCATTTTCATTTTTCACAAGTACTTCGGGGTATTTTCGCACCAGCCAGACCGGAGGTGTGGCTGTCGAAGTACACATAATTACTTTTAGATGGTATTTAGTGGATAGCTCAACGGCACGATCGAGCCATTTAAAATCGTAACGTCCCTCTTCCGGCTCAAGCTGCGCCCACGCAAATTCTGCAAAGTGGGTAAATTCGAATCCCATTTTTGCCATATTTTTAAAGTCACGTTCCCATTGTGTCGAATCCCAGTGTTCGGGATAGTAATAAACGCCGACAGTTGTCAGATCTTTTGAAGGGAAGAATTTTTCACTTCTTTGGGCAAAGAGTTGCGAGCCAAGGATCAGAATCAGGCCAAAGAGTAATTTTATCATTTATTAATTGCTTATTAATCAGTACGATATTGATGATGGATAGTTTTAATTTTCAGAATTTACAAAGATACGATCCAGAAGGTCAAAAAATCCTTTCTTTCGAACCGAATTGATACCCCAGTCAACAGGTACACTTTGGTAACCTTCGATAAATCCTTCTTCCTTCATTCGGTAATCGAAAAACCCCCAGGAGGCAAAGATACTGGTTGCCGCGATGAAATTATTCATTGGCTTGTCAAAATCAAAATGGTCATCCTCATTAAAAACAATCGGTTTTGGAGCATATCCCTCCGCTTTACGAATGGTTTTCACCATTTCAATAATTCTGACCGGATTTCCTACTCCATTACCATGAACAAGGATAAAATCGGCTGTTTTAATGACTTCAGGAGAAGGAATGGTTCCTCCGCCATAACTTGTACTAACCAAATACCGTATTCCGTGATTTGAGAAATTTTTAACCATTTTAATGAGTTCATGAATCCGTTCAGGTTGAAGGATCGGATGATCATATTTTACATTGCATTCGTTATTAATTTCAATTAAAACATTGGTATACCTTCTTTCGGAGAGCCATTTTAGCACGTTTTTTACTGAAAGTTTCACAGCTGTTTCGTCCTTGATTCTTTCATCCTGTCCAAAGTAAAAGAGTCCCAGAATCGTAATCATTCCTAACTTATCACTTTGATCAAGAATTCTTTCGAGACGATTCATATAATCGGGCCGAAGGTTACCCGATGCATCGATGGCTGAATTTTCCCAGGGCTGATCATTTGAATAACCTTGCGGACTGCCACCCTGGAGATTGATTGTAAATGCCAATAGTCCTTTTTTTCGCCAGTTGGCCATTTCCCTGACAAAGTCGTCCGAATTACGATCAGCATCCCATAATCCGCTGTCTGGATAATTCCAAAGGTGTCTCGTTTTTTTATTTAGATCATCAAAAATTCCCTGAACCATTCTCGAGTTAGGTAAAAGTCCTTCAAGTGTATACCCCCGCCAGGTTTTTCCCTTGAAAGTAGGGATTCCGTTAATCAGAAATTTTTCTCCTGAAACGGAAATGGAAGTTCGCCTCTTCTGCACAGTACCACTAGTTGTTTGGGAAAAGATTATATTGCTTAAAATACAAATCAAAATGAAACGAAGTGATTTCCTCATGACTTATTCTTAAAATGATAATTGTTGGGTTCAAAATTTATTTAAAAGTGCTTAACCTTCAACTGAATCTGTCTTATGCCTGATCTTTTTGATGGTTTCCTTTCTCGAAATGAGCATAGGAATTGCAACGCCCACAGCCAGGACTAAAAGTATAAACAGGGCTTTTAAACCATTGCTTGTCGTTTCAGCTAAAGTCTTAGCATATAAATTACTGGTTATGTTTGTCTCTGCCAGTTTGATTAATCCAAGCATCATCCGATAGGTAAATGCCCCCGGAACCATTGGTATTACAGCGGGTATAGAGAATACCAGGGGTGGTGCATGTTTATTGTGTGCTGCATAAACGCTTAGTATTCCAACGAGCGTGGCGCCAACGAAGCTGGCCATGACGATGCCAATATTCCCTTGCATAAGGATCAGCTTCATCAATCCTCCCGCTGCGCCGATGAGCCAAATAACGAGCAGTGCCCGCTGAGGGACATTAAAAAGTACCGCAAAACCCATGGCGGCAAATCCAAACCAAATTCCTTTCTCCACAATCAGCAATAATTCTATAGCCATGTAAAATTAATAAGTTGTGAAAATTTATATTTCGGTTTTTAGCCCACAGCCTATTTGCCTAACTGTCTGCATCCGAATAGTCTAATAAGTCTACAAGCCATAGATCTGCATGGCGAACATTAGCCCGAGGGCTATGGCAAATGCCATAATAAAACCGTTTACCCCTCTGACAATCCCATTAAGCGTATTCCCATCAATGAGATCTGTGAGCGAATTGATCAGCGGAACTCCCGGAATCAGGAACAGTACCGACGTGGCCAGCGCATGTTCGGGTGTATCCCCAATGCCCAGCTTTACAGAAAGGCCCGATACCATAGAGGCTGCAAATGATGCGAAAACAATGGCAAGGTAGGGGTTAAACCGCTTTTTTATTGCTTCCTGACGAATGTAAAGGCCGAAAAAGGTGGCGACAAAAGTGACCAGTAATTCATAACCCTCGCCTCCGAATAGCCGGCAAAATGAAGCACCTGCGAGGGCAACCAATGAAAGAACGACATAACGGGGATAATGGGGTAGGGAAGTTAACCTGTCTATCTCCAGATTGATCTGATCTATCGTCATATGCTCTTCAATTACGCGCCAACTCATTCGACTGATTCCGGAAACTATTTTAAAGTTAACACCATGCGGAGGGGTACGCCTGACACTGCTGGTATAGGCTTTCCCGTTTTCTTCGGTCACGGTTAGCATCAGTGATCGGCTGGTAATTAAAAGTTCGACATCGTAGCCTAATGCCTCGGCAATGCGGTTGACCGTGATGCGCACACGTCCCGTACTTGCTCCGCTGCTCATCAAAAGCGTCCCTACATCGAGCAACATCTCCTCAACCTCCTTAATTCTTTCGATATTCGGCCCGTTCATTTATCGTATTAAGAAATATTGGGACTAATTTACAAAGTTTTGTGATAGTAACACGTGTGAGGTTATTGAATCGTAAATAATTCATTATTTACCTGGGAAAATGGCGAAGAATATTTGATTTTTCAGGGAAGTTGTGTTAAATAATGGAGGATTATTTGCTACTACAAGGCTTTGGATAATTAATTTAACTCTTATTCCCAGTTTTTACCTTATTTTAGCGGCTCCGTTTATCACCAAATTAAAAAGCTAATGAAAAATTTATCTCCTTATATATTAGGATGTTTATTTCTCTTTAATTCCTTTACCGGTTTATCGCAAACCAGGTTTCCTGATAACGTCTATCAGTTTATTGAGAATCCTGCTATTATTGAGCTAAATCAGGAACCCGGCCATGTACCTTTGGTTGCTTTTAATAATCTGGACAAGGCGCTTTCAAATCAACGTGACCTATCACAGGGGTATCTCTCATTAAATGGTATTTGGAAATTTTACTTTTCGGTAAATCCCGATTCAATCCCGGTTGGATTTTTTCGGCCCGGATTTGATGATAAAAAATGGGGTAGTATCAAAGTTCCGGGTAACTGGGAGATGCAGGGATACGGTGATCCCATGTTTCGGAATGTAGTTCAGCCCTTTAAAACTAATCCACCAAAGGTACCGCACGATTATAATCCGGTTGGTTCGTATCGGACCACTTTTAATATTCCTTCAGATTGGAAAGGGAATAAGGTGTTTTTGCGCATGGATGGATCGACCTCCGCCACTTTTGTGTGGCTGAATGGGAAAGAGGTTGGATATAATCAGGGGGCAAATGAGCCTGCTGAATACAATCTTACCCCTTTACTTGTCGCAGGTAAGAATACCCTTGCTATTCAGGTTTATAAATATTCAGATGGCACCTATCTCGAAGATCAGGATTTCTGGAGGCTTTCCGGTATTTTCCGTGATGTTTACCTGATGGCAACACCCTCTGTTCATATTCGTGATTATTTTATCACCACCGATCTTGATGATCAATATCGTGATGCTGATCTGAAAATTAAACTGGCGTTAAAAAATTATCTTCCCGAACCAATGGGCGGTTATCGGGTAAAAGCCACTTTGTATGGAAAGAACCATCAGATTATCCAGGAACCAATTGTTTCAGATATTATTAATTTGTCAGGATTGGAAGAACATGAGATCTGTTTAAAAGCAAAGGTGATGAATCCGGAGAAATGGTCTGCAGAGGTTCCAAACCTTTATCATCTGACATTCGAACTGATTTCTACTGGTGGAAAAACTGATGAAGTGATTCCCGCCACTTTTGGTTTTAAGGAGACTGAGATCAGACATCAGGTCTTGCTGTTCAATGGTGTTGCCATCAAATTGAACGGGGTCAATAGTCATATGCAACATCCTACTTTAGGTCATACCATGGATGTGGAAACCATTCGGAAGGATTTCATCCTGATGAAACAATTCAACATTAATTGTGTACGCACTTCGCACTATCCGCCTGTACAGGAGTATCTTGATCTTGCAGATGAAATGGGTATCTATATTGTTGACGAGACTGGCGATGAATCACATGCCACAGAATACATCTCTGAAAAGGAAGAATGGCGAAATGCATATGTGGAGCGGGTTCAGAAGATGGTGATGCGTGACCGGAATCATCCCTCTGTTATCTTTTGGAGTGCCGGAAATGAGAGTGGATTTGGAAACAATATATGTGAAGTAATTAAGGAGGGAAAGCGGCTTGATCCTACCCGGTTTTGGATGTATGGTGGAAATACCGATGATGTAGACTGGAAGAATGAGGTTCCCTGTGAGGAGATCATTGGTCCGCGATATCCGACACCTTATGAGCTTGAAACAAGAATTGCCCAGGTGCCCGAAAGCCAGGATTCACGCCCCTCATTTATGGACGAATATGTTGCGGCAACTGGGAATGGCGCTGGCGGGCTCGATGAATATTGGAACCTGATTTACAAATACCCGCGTCTTTCGGGTGGGGCAATATGGGACTGGATGAGCCCCGGAATTACGGAGAAAATCAGGCTGGTGAAGGATGAATCACGCTATCACATCCAGACTTCCATAAAAGGGAGAGCCGTTTTTGCTCAGGGGAAATTTGGTAAAGCAATAGAACTCAATGGACATGATCAGTGGATCGAGACTTATCGGGACCCTGCATTAGATATCACAGGAAATAAACTAACCCTCTCCTTTTGGGTCTTCCCGAATCCGTGGAACGGGAATGGTACATTTCTGGTAAAGGGGGATTATCAGTTCGGAATAGTTCAAAAAGATGAAAAGACATTGCAATTTTACGTTACCGACGAGAAAAAAAATATTCTGGAAGGCTCTTTACCTGATGGGTGGACTAAAAATTGGCATCATATTGCGGGTATTTGCGATGGAGAGGAGCAATCGCTTTATATTGATGGAATAAAAATAGCGCATCATCCGTTTACCGGTAAAATATCCAATAAACCTGTCCCTGTTTCACTTGGTTACAGTACAGAAAAAGATGGTTCAGAGTATACCCAAAATATGTCCAACGCCCGGTTTGACAGGGTTGCCATATTCGATCAGCCAATTTCGGTCGCGCGACTGCTTTCGGAAGATTCCCCAATCCTAAAGAACAGTTCCCGGCTTTGGCTTGATTTTGAAAATGAAGAGATCAAAGGGGAATACTTTAGCATGGGTATTGGCGCACGGACTTATGGGATGGTCTGGCCTGACCGGAAACCCCAGCCTGAACTCTGGCAGGCAAAGAAATCGGCACAACCGGTCCATACCGTTTGGGTGGACAAAGAGAAAGGGATTGTTGAGATTGCAAACCGGTTTGCTTTTACGAATCTTAATGAGTTGGAATGCAGATGGGAAGTCAAAGCTGACAATACCTTGCTTCAGCAGGGAGACCTCGATCTGAACCTCAAAGGTGGAGAGAAACTTGAGGTCAAGGTTCCCTTTCAAAAACCTGAATTGAAGAGAGATGTTGACTACCGTTTACTGCTGAGTTTCCGGACAAAGGAGGATAAATTTTGGGCCAAAAGTGGTTATGAAATGGCATGGGACCAGCTCGATTTACCCTGGAAGGTTTCTGAAGCAAGTGAAAAAAAGAGTGATCTTGCACCTTTGAATGTCGTTGAGAACGATGAAAAGATTATTATCGAAGGTCCCGGTTTTTCCTATGGCTTTGACCAAACGACCGGAAACCTGGTATCGATGAAATATCATGGTGCTGATTTAATACAGGAGGGACCTGTTTTGAATGTCTGGCGTGCGCCGTTGGTCAATGAAACCGATGGCTGGGCAACCGTTGCTTCCCAGCTTAAGGATCGTCAACCCGGAATGGGAAATGGTCCGGTAAATAACTGGTTCAGTCTGGGATTAAATCAGCTTCATTTTAAACCTGATCATCTGGTATGGTCAAAAACCGGAGAGGGGGAGGTAATGATTTGTGTTGATAATCACGCCGATGGGGTGAATTACCACACTGCCTTCGCCAACTCTTTTAGGTATAAAATCACCCCTGACGGTGGAATTGAAATCCGACATACGGTTACACCACATGGCATCATGCCGGCCTGGCTTCCCAGGGTCGGGGTTAAATGGAGGCTCAGCCATTCACTTGAAAATGTAAAATGGAATGGTCGTGGTCCTTTCGAAAACTACCCTGACCGAAATTCCGGAGCTAAACAGGGAATTTATGAATGTCCGGTCACCGATTTTTGTGAACCTTATCTTAAACCTCAGGATTATGGGTGCAGGACCGATAATCGATGGGTTACCTTCGAAAATAAAGAGGGTATTGGTATCACCTTTTCAGGAGATCAGCTTTTTAATTTCAGCGCTCAGATTTATGATACCGACCATCTGACCCGTGCTCAATATCCCTATCAGCTGAAACCATCAGATGCAATTACTTTTAATTTTGACTATGCCACAAGCGGTGTGGGTTGTACTGCAATTTCAGTGCTCAATGAATATCGCGTTTTACCCCGGGTTTATTCGTTTGTTTCATGGGTGAAGCCGTATAAACTGAAAGAGTGATTTATTCGTAATTTTGTTACCGTTCTTTGTAACCTTTCTTATTTATAAACGTTTTAAATAAAGAGCATTAAAATAACGTTTAAAATAAAGTAAAGATGAAAAGAGAACAATTTTTTAGAACTCTTGGCGTTTCAGCCGGGACATTACTTTTTGTGCCTTATCTGGTATCGTGCAGTAAAAATAATGGGGTTGCTGATCAGGTAGCCGGTGGCACTTCAGGTGGAGCGGTTGATTTTACATTGGATTTGTCATTGACAGCAAATTCGGGGCTTAATACAAATGGCAATTCGCTAATAAACAGCGGGATTATTATAGCCAGAACCTCTTCATCAACATTTCTGGCAGTTGCTGCTGCATGCACTCATGAGGGAGCGCAAATACAGTTTGATAGTGTAAACAATCGATTTAAGTGTTCAAATACCGGTGCAGGCCATGGGTCAATATTCACTGGCAGCGGTTTGGTAGTTAGCGGACCAGCCCCGACAGCTCTTAAAACTTATAATACCCAGCTGACCGGGACAAAGTTAAGGGTATATGCCTGATATTATATTCTGGTCTGTTACAGAAAAGTGAATGGTCAGAAATCGATATCTCTGACCATTCACTTTTCTTATTGGATCACACTTTAAACTTCTGGCGATATGTCTCTTCGATAAATCTTTATACCATTGGGTATTTCTTTAGAATCTCATTCGATTTCATCAGGATATCAACATATTGTGCTCTTTTATAAGCATATGGATCTTTAAGGTTTTTCATCGATAATTTTCCTTTAAAATCTGCAATCGATTTATAGCCTCTGGTGTCCATCCACTCTTCCAGCATTTCGAGCATCCCCGTGATATGGCTTGCTTTGTTTTTATAGACAGCACTCACAATCTGAACGGAATCTGCACCTGCAAGTAACATTTTTATCAAATCGTTGCCATCGGAGATTCCCCGGCTGGTACAGATATCTGCACCGATTGTGCCATAAAGTAGACCTGTAAACCTTAGACTTAACTGATAATCTTTTTGGTGAGTAAGGTCAAACGGATAAAAGAATTCTTCCGTTTCGATATTGATTTCAGGTTGAAAAAAACGGTTAAACAGAACAACGCTATTGGCTCCGGCTTTATCTATTTGATTGATAAAATTAATCGGATTTGAATAGAACGGGCTAAGTTTTACACTTACAGGGATCTTCAGAATACTTTTAACTTTTGAAAGGATTTTAATTTGACGCTCTTCAATTTCAGACCCTGGGGTGCTTCCATCAAGCGGAACATCGTAGAAATTAAGTTCCAAACCAGCGATACCTGTCTTTTCGAGCGAGAGAGCATATTCTTCCCATGATTCATCATAGGTGGCATTTAAACTGGCAAACACTGGGATGCTCACTTTTGAAATAAGTTTCTCAAGTTTGAATAAATGTTCCTTTGCCCCACCATGCTTCACCTCAGGGAACAGATGAGTCATCTCTGCATTGCGATTGTCGTATTCTCCAAGCTGATCATCCAACTGGATTTGTTCGAGGTGTATCTGCTCCTCAAACAGCGACCGGTATACAATTGCTGATACGCCTGCCCTTTCAATCTTCTGAATTACCGTCGGATCCTCCACTAAACTTGAAGCTCCCAAAATGATGGGATTCTTCAGCTCGACTCCCATATAAGTAGTTCTTAAATCTGCCATAATTTTTAAAGTTTTGATGTTTTCTGAGTATAACAAATACAACTCAATAACGTTCGACAATTATACTAAAAAAAACAGGAAAAGAGGTTGGGAAAATCTGTCTGACCAGGAAATAAGTTTTTAATTCAGCAGATTTGCCCCATCTTTGTACACTTAATAAAATATTCGAGTTTGGTGAAAGATAAAATTAGACCACTAAAGTGATGCCAGCTGCCAGTAACCCATTACCTTTATTGCTAAAATAGATATCACATAACCATTGTTTGTTGAATTTTTTAATTGATCTGTTTATG
Source organism: Prolixibacteraceae bacterium (assembly GCA_963675995.2). Taxonomy (GTDB): domain Bacteria; phylum Bacteroidota; class Bacteroidia; order Bacteroidales; family Prolixibacteraceae; genus JAAFHB01. Next base: position 1,399,932 of record CAXXIY010000002.1, read on the forward strand.
ATTGAGAAACGACTTTTGTTTGTGTGTCTTGGTAATATTTGCCGTTCACCAGCTGCTGAAGCGGTGATGACTGGTAAGTTAAAAAAAGGGGGGCTGGATCATATGATTATCTGTGATTCAGCTGGAATTACCGGATTTCATTCGGGTTCTCAGGCAGATGTCAGAATGCGGAAACATGCACTAAAGCGGGGTTATGAGGTGACCAGCATCTCACGGAAAGTGAAACCCTCAACCGATTTTGATCACTTTGATATGATTATCGGGATGGATGATCAAAATATCAAAGATTTACAGGCACTTGCCCGTACTGATAAAGAGAGAAAACAAATTTTTAGAATGACCGATTTTTTAAATAATTTCCACTTTAATCACATTCCGGATCCCTATTATGGAGACCATCAGGACTTTGAACTGGTTCTCGATTTGTTGGAAGATGCCTGTGGAGGACTGATTGAATATTTGGGGAACCGTGAAGGAAATAAATTGAAATAAAATAGAAATTTGTTGAAATAATAGAGACCGCTGAAACCATTTAAACAACATTCAGATGAAAATATTCAAGATATTCACTTTATTGGCATTGATTTTCGTGATTGCCGCTTGCACTACCCAAAGTAAGTTAATCAAAAACTACAAAGGGAAGTCCCAGGAAGAGGTAATGCTTAAAATGGGACGTCCATCCCAGGTCGAAACTCTGGGTGGTGGGAGAAAGATCAATATTTATAAGAAAAGCAAGTTCTTAAGACCGGCGGCGATCAATACCGGACAATTTCAGTATGACAAATTTGAAAGTCCCAAAGCGGTTAAGATTGAGGTATATCGGTTTTTTATAAGTTCATCGGGTATTGTCGAAGATGTAAAATATGAGCTTAGTTATGAGCATTAATACCAAATTTTATAAAAATTGATGGGTGAGGTTCGCTGATCTGAATTTTTATATATATTTGCAACCGCTAAAAGCACACTGCCCAGATGGTGAAATTGGTAGACACGCCAGCTTGAGGGGCTGGTTCCGGTTACGGTGTGCAAGTTCGAGTCTTGTTCTGGGCACTATAAAACAACAAGACCCGCTGATTATCAGCGGGTCTTGTTGTTTTATAGGAAATTAACGTGGATTATTTATTTTCCACCATCCACCCCAACTGTTTCCAGGGATATTCACCGTCGTTTTTCTGAGGTTTTCCGGGAGTACTGCGGCCTTCTTCGATATATTTTTTAAGCAAAGCAGTCATTACCACCTCCGGATGTTTATCCTGAATATTTACTTTTTCTGAAAGGTCAGTTTTCAGATTATACAATTGTACGAGTGGCAATCCATCTCCTCTTTTTCCGGAACCGCATCTTTTTTAATCTCAAAACCTATTTCAGCAAGTGATTTAAAAAGAACCTCAATGTTAAATTTACCAATTCGGGCAGCATCTCCAATACTGGTTCTTTAAGCTAATATTCCACGGAGCAACGGATTTTTTAATTTACTAAAATACGGATTGACAGAAACAATAGCCTCAATTGTATTTGGGTTATCTTTAATAAGAGCCGATATTTTCGTTTGACTGTTAATTTTCATTTTTCCAGAATTTTATTCTCAAAATTTCAAAATCCCCCCCCTCCCGGGAAATCGCAATGCCCGGAAAAGCAATGACTAAGGCCAGCAGCAGATTAAGCATTCCAGTCCACCGGGCTAACATTTTGAATCTATTTCCAGAGATTTGCTGCATTTCATCAATCGATTTCATGCCAATGTAAAAATCATGAATTCCACCAACCAGCAGCATAACTACAAAAAGTACCAATTTTATAGTTAGTAATTTTCCGTAGTTTGTGTTTATGAAAAAATCAATTGTAAATGGCAGTCCCCTGAAATGAATGTTCAAGACACCGGTTGTAAGCAGAACCATCACCGAAAACCAACCATAAAACCGGAATTTAATCCCGGTTTTATGGAGCAGCAATACCCGGTTAGGTTGCTGTTTAATGCCGGGAACCAAAACAAGTGGGATAAACAACATGCCTCCAATCCAAAATGCGGCGCAAATTACATGTACAAAAACCGAAATCTAATAATATGTTGCCATTCAATTTACAAGTGCATTAAGATTGTCTAAAAAATCCTGGGATTTGAATTGTCATGCAGCAGTTCATCTTATCGATGCCCTTTATTCAACTTTTAGTTTACTGATTTTTACTTCCCATACATCAGGCCCCTTCTGAAGGTATTCCCAACCAAATTCCTTCCCTTTTTCAGCGGTAAACTGATAATACAGCGGTTTTGGATCGTGGTCGTTCTGAAGGATAAAAGATTCTCCAACAGGCAAATCTTCGTAGGTTTGAAAGATTGTTGAGTGTTTATACCTCGGTTCAATTTTCGTTGCATCTAACGTTTTCATAATTCAATATTTAATGTTTCTATGTCTCAAAACGAAACAATATAAAAACACATCCTATAAAAAGATATTAATGCCTTTTTATAGGATGTGTTAAACCCTTTTTTACAAATTTACTCGCACAAAATCGGTAAAAATATTTTAATGTCTCTGATCATTTAATCAATAACTCTTTTAGCACAACTGCATGATTGATTGCCGGTTCTTTGGCTCCGTACAGCAATGTGACGACTTCCCTTTTAGCAAGAGTCTTCAATCTGTTTAATTCTTTTGGTTTTGCTGTTAATTCTTCACCGTACAGACACTTAAACTCTTGAAAACGTTCTTCCTTATGGTCAAACCACTTACGAAGCTCTGGTGATGGGGCAATTTCCTTGTTCCACTCGTCAAGTTTTGCGTCCTTTTTAGAAATGCCGCGTGGCCAAAGCCTGTCAACCAGGACACGATAACCATCATCATCTGTGGGTTCGTCGTAAATCCGTTTGATTTTAATATTTTCCATTTCACCTGGTCGTATTATGGTGTTTCATACGATCCGGGAACCGTACGAAAACTTATAGCCAGCCGGTTCCATCCGTTGATGGCAATAATAGCCATAGTTAAGGCTACAATTTCTACTTCATTGAAATATTCACGGGTAGCCTTGTACAACGACTCAGGCACACCGTTTTCTGAAATTAGTGTCAGAGCTTCTGTCCATTCCAATGCAGCGCGTTCCCGTTCAGTATAAAAAGGTGTTTCGCGCCAGGCATTTAAGGCATACAAACGTTGTTCGGTTTCACCGGCCTTGCGGGCATCCTTTGTGTGCATGTCAATGCAGTAGGCGCACCCGTTTATTTGTGATGCCCTGGTTTTTACCAATTCGTATAGCGGGCGTTCGAGCCCCGAACCATGTACATATTTTTCGAGTTCAAGCATACCTTTGATCGCGTTGGGAGCTACCTCTGAGTAGTTTATTCTTGCTTTCATCTCATAGTATTTTAATAATTTAAATTACGGCCTGTTTAGTTATTTACCATTATTTCCGCTGCATTATTCCATCTCGTCAAGAGCAATTAACGAATGAGCATAAGCGCCTCCTGCCCGCATTTCGGATGCCACCCAGATCGCCTCCATAATTTCCTCTTTGCTTGCCCCTTTTCGCAGGGCTTGCCTGGTGTGTGACCTGATACAATAGGGACATTGAGTAACATGCGCCACTGCCACAGCAATAAGTTGCTTCGTTTTTTCCGGGAGCGCTCCTTCTTTAAAAACTGTTTTGCTGAAATTGTTCCAGGCTTCCATAACCTCAGGAGCTAAAGCCGTTCTTTTATCGGCGAGTTCTTTGGTTCCTTTTGGGTATAAATTTTCGTTTGCCATTTTGTTTTAATATTAAAGTTTAAATCACCACCAAACACACTGTAAACACTGTCGTATTTGAATAAATATGCTTCATTTTCAATGCTCATAAGGCTATTTACTGCTACAACCTCCGATCAAGGGGTTTCCAGAATCACTTTCAACGAAGCTCTTCCAATTCTGCCAAAACCGTTAGCTATTCTTTTCATGATCAACCGTTTTTATAAAAAGACAACAAAGTCTTTTTATAAAAGTTTAAATATACTGCATTCAGAACGCGCACCAGCACCTCATCGTTTCCCCGGCGGGCACCACGCTGAAATTATCGAAAGAATTTTACGTCTATTTCAGAAATTGATAGCGTTCTTTATTCCTTTAATCTTGGTTTAAAACATCTGCCAATCAATTTGGTTGTGTGGTACAAAACTTCTCCCTGATTTTTGTATTTGATGTCAGTTTCCCGGGAAACCCGCCTATTTCAGGAAGATTTACATTTTATCATTCTTTATGCCCTTCGTGACCACCACCATGTTCAAGAATGTCATGCATGGCTTCAACGGTATGAGTGTAATCAACATAGGCTTCTACAAAGGCTCTACCCTGCTCCTTTGAATTATTTTTAACTTTATCAAGTTCCACAACTTTTTGATATTTTTCCCGAACTACCTTATTAATATGGGCATTTAGTTTTACTAAAAAGCCATCCACATTACCAACTTTAATGGCTTCATCGGTCATTTGAATAATTTGTTTTGTGGTTCCGGCGGGTTTTAATCCCGTGTAGGGTGCGCCTTCTGTTTCGCGGTGCAAACGAACCAAAGTCTCAAAGAAATGCTTTTCAACAATTGCATAAACCTCTTTATCTCCATTTTTAAGTTGACTGGTTTTGTTGAAAAGCGGAACAATTTCCTTTTCCTGTTCAGTTGTAATCCATTTCAGTACCAAATTGACATTGTTGGTTTCAAGCGCTTTGACAGCATCACTGATTACCGGACCATCGTACGAATCGCAATGCGCGAAAGCGGGTGTGCCCATGAAGACAGTTAACACGAATAATAAGAAAGCAGCACCTGCTGTTTTAACCGATTTTTTTGCTTCCCAGCCCCTTTGTGCTATTACTTTTTCTGTGTTTTTCATTTTTGCTGATTTAAATTGATTAATAAAATTTATTTCGGAAGCAAAAATACAGGCAGCAAAACACCTGTGCGACCTACTTTCTAAAGTGGCACTCATTTTTATTGGTGGGGATAGCCCCACTTTATAAACGATACTTACAAGGAAAAGAAACTACTGAATTTTAATTGGAAAGGGACTTTTTATATTCGCTGGGAGTAAACCCGGTAATATTTTTAAAAACCCGGTTGAAAGCCGACTTGGAATTGAACCCGGATTCAAAGGCAATACCCAGAATTGAAAAGTTATTGTATTGCGGATTGGCCATTTTAGATTTGACATCTTCCACCCGCTGACGGTTAATAAAATCGAAGAAGTTTAATCCAATATTTTCATTAATAACCTGCGATAAGTAATGTGATGGGATATCCACCTCTTTGGCCAGTTGCGGAAGATTCAAATCCGGATTCAGGTAAGGCTTTTCATCCTCCATGAAACGGTTTAGTTTTTCAAGATATAATCTGGCTTCCGATTCTTTTAGCCACGAGCCTGCATATTTTTCCGGTTTTTGCTCCAGAATTAATGTTTCCTTTTCAGAAAATGAAAATAGCTCTTTCTGTTTTAGCCCATAATAACCGATTAGGATGATAAAAATCGACAACGATAGCGAAATCCCATCGGTACAAAAAATCCACGAGAAAAGATTAAACACATGATGAATTACAGCAACAATCATTAATAAAGTCCAGACAGAACCAAATATGTACACCAACTTCCGCAGCCAGTCAAGGTTTATATCTTCGTCTCTGGAAAAATTATTAAAAATGCGGATATCCAGGCTTTTAAAAAGCCGGGTTGAAAGAATAAAATATACAGGTCCGGATAAAACAACCAGTATTAAGAACAGTTGAAACAACAAGGGTGGTTCATGTTCATTTGCAACATGGCTTAAACTGATTCGCTCCGATACCGATGGGAAAAATGATACAACAAGCAAATAAAAATTAAACAGGAAGAAAGGTGTAAGGTGGAGCAGGTTTTTGCCTGTGAATTTACCTGAGTTTGTTACCAGTAAAGAAATATAGAAATACAGAAAAGGGCCATGCAATAAAAGCAGGGATATAAAACCAGCCGAAAGAAGCGGAAATTGTGTGAACAATTCATCGGAAAAAAGACCGTAAACACCGGTATATATTCCCAGATAAATTAGCCAGGAAATCAGTATTTTATCATGTAAGGCCTTCGGTTTTTTCTGAAAAAGTAAAATAGAGAAAAAGATGGCATTGAAAGCTGCAATTAAAAAAATGTATTTCATCCGAATATAATTTGTTATTTAAATGCCGGATGGAACTCGCATGTGAGATATTCATCAGAGTTTTTATTTTCCGAACATGCTCGTTTCATAATCCAAAGGAGGAGAAATTTTCATCAACCTATCAGATGATATTTTCAAACTTAAAAGACACCTTTATCCCGCCTGGGAAACGCCATTAACTACTCTTAGAGAGTCTGTTCCGCAGTTTCGATTGAAATTTCGAGTACTGCCCTGGCCCATGCAAATTTAGCTTTCATCAAATCAAATCCTACACCATCCTTTGCAAATCTTGCTTTTCCGGTAATCAGGAAACCTGCACCCTTGTAATTTAATCCCTGAACTTCGCGGCTTCCAATAGTTAGTTTAACCATCTGGTTTTCTCCTACATTCTTCTCTGTTTTATTCATTCCTCCGACAGGGATTAACATTCTCCCATCTGGTGTAATATTGACATAGCTATTCCAGGTATTTACAACATGAGGTCCATCCGTGCCCTGAGTTACAATTGCAACCTCCCCATCGGCAGGATGTGACAAGATTTCCAATAGTTTTTCGTTCAGCATTTTATCTCTCTCTAAAATTTAGTTAATAAACAATGAAGTTATCTCTGTTTTTTTGTAGTCGCGAATTCAAAGTTACTTTATTTCCTGATTTTCCTAACGTTTTTTCTTTTGTTCCGGATAACCGGCTGCATTTCACGCCATAATAAATAGGAGAAGGGACAGACTGAAATGCTTACTCCTTGCTTTAGTTTTTCTTCCTGAAAAGTCAATCATTTCAACGGATAATAATTCGACTCTACGAACAAAACAGAGGATTGGATCGTTATTTTCTAAGCACAATCTGGCACAGCCCAAACAAAAATTTTAAGGTATGGACAAAAAACTAAATAAGTACAGCGAAAAAATTACTCAGGATGACAGCCTTCCGGCAGCTCAGGCGATGCTTTACGCAATCGGCATGAACGAAAGCGATCTCAGAAAGGGACAGATTGGTATCGTTAGTACTGGTTTCCAGGGCAATCCATGCAACATGCATTTAAATGGATTGGCGGAGGAAGTAAAAAAAGGAGTGGACAATGAGGATGGCTTGTATGGTTTAATTTTTCATACCATCGGAGTGAGCGACGGGATAACCAATGGAACGGAAGGCATGAAATATTCGTTGCCTTCGAGAGAGATAATAGCTGACTCGATAGAGACCGTTGTAAGTGCACAGTTTTACGATGCGGTTATTCCCATTGTAGGTTGCGATAAAAATATGCCTGGCGCCATGATCGCTCTGGGACGCCTTAACAGGCCATCGATTCTGTTGTATGGCGGCACCGTTAAAAAGGGTCGGTGGAAAGGAGAAGACCTGAATATTATATCGGCATTTGAAGCCTATGGTGAGCGGATCAAAGGAGATATTTCAGACGAAGATTATTCTGGAATCATAAAAAACTGCATCCCGGGCGCAGGCGCCTGTGGAGGCATGTACACGGCCAACACGATGGCTGCAGCGATTGAATGTATGGGTATGAGTTTACCCTATTCTTCATCCAATCCGGCGCTGAGTAAGGAAAAAGGATTGGAATGCGCACAGATTGGGAGGGCCATCAAAAACCTCCTGAAAGAAGACATCAAGCCAAAAGACATCATGACCAGGCAGGCGTTTGAAAATGCCATCACTTTAATCATGACTTTGGGAGGATCGACAAACGCTGTAATCCACCTGATTGCCATGGCAAAATCTGTTGGCGTGCCACTGATTATCAACGACTTTCAGCGAATAAGCAATAATACTCCCTACCTTGCTGACTTAAAACCAAGTGGTAAATATTTATTCGAAGACTTGCACAACGCAGGAGGTATTCCCGGTGTAATGAAATTTCTACTGAAAGAAAACTATCTGGACGGCAACTGCCTGACAGTGACAGGAAAAACTCTGGGAGAAAATCTGGAAGAAGTTGCCGATTTAGCACATGGACAAAAGATTATCAGGCCTTTTTCAGAACCGATTAAAAAACATGGTCATTTGCAGATTCTCTTTGGAAACCTTGCTGAAGACGGAGCTGTGGCTAAAATCACAGGCAAGGAAGGCGAACTTTTTACCGGCCCAGCCAAAGTATTTGAAGATGAATTTGAAGCCATAAAAGGTATTCAGACGAAAGTTGTAAAAGGCGATGTAATCGTAATCCGGAATTCGGGTCCGAAAGGGGGCCCGGGAATGCCAGAAATGTTAAAACCTACCAGTTTGGTCATGGGAGCAGGACTTGGTAAAGATGTTGCTTTAATCACCGATGGTCGGTTTTCCGGTGGCTCTCACGGCTTTGTTGTTGGCCATATTACCCCTGAAGCTTCAGAAGGAGGATTAATCGGTTTACTGCGAGATGGCGATATGATTACCATCGATGCCGTAAATAACCGGCTGGAAGTCGCACTTAGCGAAAACGAAATTGCCGTCCGAAGAAAAGCATGGGAAAAGCCATCATATAAGGCGACTTCCGGTATATTAAAAAAATACATCAGTTTGGTGTCTACCGCATCAGAAGGCTGCACTACTGATTAAAAAATTCGTCACCATCCTCCAGTTCCGAAAGCATACACGGCGAAGAAAAATAAGGTCGCTCCGGTTCCCGATAGGTTTTGACGGTTATTTTCATTTTTAAAACCTCTTCTTCCGATAACTCATTCTTATCATCTTCACGCTTTGTCTTTCCCGTTTGTGCGGTTCCGGCAATTTTATTTTTTTTGTTTTTCATGGGTCAAGCTTTTAATCTCGTTATTTTAATAAAACTGTGATTATTGCTGTTTATCCTGCCTGAACTTGAACACTTTAAACAGATAATAAAACGCCGGAAATATCAACAAGATACCGGCAATTAGTGCGTAAACAAGCAAAGTCATCGTTTTTTCCGGGGCCTGGCTGTTCCAGATCGTCAAATGTGATCCGTCGGCCAGATAAACCATGACCGGATACTGAATAGCAAACCAACCGGTTAAAATACAGGCTGTTTGTGTTCCTGCCAAAAATCTGCTTAGTAATATGTTTTGTCGTTTTATTTGCTGCCATAAAAAGGGAATGACTGCTGTAGCAATAACCACGCAGATAATAGCAACGGGAGAATGGATAAAGCGGCTAAAGAAATTAAGTTCGTATAATTCCGACGCCACAAAGACCCCCAATCCGGAAACCACGAGCAGCACAAAGAGAATGCGTGCTGTCTTCGAAAAAGTCAGGTAAGATTGTTTGTCATTGGATTCGCCCAAAAGATAGATTGCCGCAAGCCATGCGAATAGGATAGTCAGAAAAATACCAGTTGTAAAAGCGAAAAGATTGAACCAGGGCTGAACGAACGAATCGTAAAAAGTTCCTTCGACGTGCGACGGAATTTTTCCCATCATGATTGCTCCAAGCGTAACCCCCAGAAAAAAAGGAGTTAACAAACTTGATATTCGGAAGAACTGCGTGTAATACTTGTGGGTATTATCGTTAGCCGTATCGTAATACCGGAAGGTAAAAGCGGTACCCCGAAAAATAATGCCCAGCAATACAATGAAAACCGGGACGTGCAAATAGGTTGTAAGTGTCGCAAATACCTTCGGAAATCCATTGAAAATAATAACAACGGCCAAAATAAGCCATACATGGTTTGCTTCCCAAACCGGTGCTAATGCTTTCGAAATAGTGTCGATTCTTCTCTTGCCTGAAACCAGTTCAATAATTCCGGCACCAAAATCAGCGCCGCCCAGCAACATGTATAACAGGATTGCTACAGCCAAAACAAAAACGATAAATTCAGTCATGAGTGATTAGATTTTGAGCATTTGAATGAACAGCCAATATCTGACGCCGCATCAGCCATACGACCAGAAACGTCAGCAGAAGATAGATAAGTGTAATCAGGTAAAACGGATATTGAACACCTGGCATTGGCGTTACAGCATCTTTCGTTTTCATGATACCATAAATAATCCAGGGTTGCCGACCCACTTCAGTTACAATCCAGCCTGCTTCAACAGCAATAAATCCAACCGGGGTAAGCCAGACCAGCAACTTTAGCCACCACGTTTTATCCAGGTTTTCTTTCCATTTAAGTTTGAAAATCAGGAATAAAATACCTGTGCCCATCATCAACATTCCCATAAAAACCATGATCTGAAAGGCAAAATGCACAATGGCAACCGGAGGCCAGTTTTCTTTGCTGGTTTTATCCAGTCCTTCCACCTCGGCATTTGGATCTCCATGAGCCAAAAAGCTTAGCAAGTGCGGAATATGAATACCATATTTAACTTCCTCTTTCTCTTCATCAGGAATGCCGCCAATAACCAGCGACGCGGGTTCTGATGTTTTAAACAAAGATTCCATCGCAGCTAATTTTGCCGGCTGAAGCTTCGCTACATTTTTGGCTGAAATATCGCCACTTATGGGCTGTAATATGGCGGCAACCACGCCAAACAAAAGGGCAATATGTATAGCGCCCCGATGAAACTCATTTCCTTTGTGACGAAGCAGCATAAAAGCATGCACACCGGCCACTGCAAAACTGGTTGATGCAAAGGCAGCGATTGTCATGTGCAGCGCCTGCTGAAACCAGGCCTTATTAAACATTGCTTTCACCGGATCGATATTGATTGCCTGTCCGTTGACCCATTCAAAGCCGGAAGGACTGTTCATCCAGGCATTGGCCGCTATCACAAATATACCCGATACCACACCTGCAATCCCGACCAGAAGACCGGAAAACAGATGAATCCGGTTACTCACCCGATTTCTTCCATATAGAAATACGCCTAACGCAATTGCTTCGAGAAAGAAGGCTGTTCCCTCCCAGGAGAAGGGCATTCCAATAATGGCTCCGGCATGTTCCATGAATTTTGGCCAAAGCAGCCCAAGTTCAAACGACAGAACAGTACCCGAAACAGCGCCAACGGCAAAGAAAATGGCGACTCCACGTGCCCACGCCTTCGACAGATCCAGATAAACTTTACGACCTGTTTTTATCCATTTGAGCTCGGCAACAAACATTAACCACGGCATCGTCATTCCAATACAGGCAAATACAATGTGAAACACAAATGAAACGGTCATTTGAAGCCTCGCGGCAAGAAAGTCATCCATAGCTTATAGGGTTTTTCATTTATATTCTATTAATCCTTGTTCTTATACTGTAAATTAGTCTGTGTTATTTATCTCTTCGTTTCATTGCTGATACAATTCCCCGCCCATGTAACAGAATTTTTAAACCATTCCGTTTTAATGAAATGTGAGGTTGTTTCCTTTCGTGTTCATGAATGCCGTATTTGTATGTAGCAATAATGTCGTGGTAAGTAAGAATTCCAATAATTTTTGTATTCTCTCCTGAAACAACAGGCAGGACATCAAAGTTTTCTTTCGCCATGGTTTCAACAGCAGTCAGTAATGTATCATTCAATCCGATGTAAATGTCATTGCGTTTTATAAGTGTCCCAATTAAATTTTCAGGCGAATGTTGGCTGTTAAATAGATTTGAAGAACTCAATATTCCTTTATATTCTCTTTCATTGCTTGAAATGATAAAATAATTTGATTTGAAGTTCTGTTCCCTGATTAACCATTCCCGAACTTCACGAATGCTATTCTCCTCACTGATCACCATGCCATTGCCGGACAGAACTTGCTCAACGGTAAATTTTTCCAGCACATCTGGCTGATATGAATGAGGTGTTTTTACTCCTCTTCGTGCAATTTTCTCTGTCATAATGGTATTCTCCATTGTAAAATAGGAGACGAAATAAGCTGTTGTACTGGTTGCCAATAAAGGTAACAAGGCATTGGATTGACCAGTTGTTTCCATGGCAAATATGATGGAAGTCAGGAATGCCCGCGAAGCACCTGCAAACATTGCGGACATACCAACTAATGCAGCTAATGGAAGTGAAATACCTGAGTCAGGAAACCAATATATAAGCAGGCTTCCAAGCAGCGATCCGGTTGCCCCTCCAATAATGAGCAATGGGGCGAGAGTTCCGCCTGATGTGCCACTGCCCAATGAAATAGCCCAGGAGATAAATTTCAGGATACACAGTGACAATAAAATTTGGATTGACATTGTTCCTGATAGTATGTCGATAATGTTGTAATATCCCACACCCAGAGTTCGGGGAGCAAAGTAGCCAACAATACCAACAGCCAAGCCTCCAATAGCTGGCCACCACGCCCAATGAATGGGTAATTTTTCAAATCCGTCTTCAATCAAATAAACGATTTTGGTTACCAAAATCGAAACGAAACCAATGATTACACCTATGATAGCATAAAAGCCAAGTGCCGGATTGGATGCTGATTCGATCGCGTTCTTCAATGGAAATACCACTTCTGCCTTAAACAATAAATGATGTCCTGCCGCTCCTGTGATGCAAGCCAATGCCACCGGAATAACTGATCGCGGAGAGAATTCAAACAGTAATAATTCTATTGCAAGGAAAATTGCAGCAACCGGACTTCCGAAAATAGCAGCCATACCTGCCGTAGCGCCTGATGCAAGCAATATATTTCGCTCGTTGTCAGTGATTTTAAGTAGTTGTCCTAAGGTTGATCCCCATGCACCTCCCGTTGCAATAATTGGTCCCTCGGCTCCAAAAGGTCCGCCTGTACCAATCGAAATAGCAGCTGAAAGCGGTTTCAGAAAAATAATGGAAGGCTTAATTTTACTCTGATTGGTTAATATTTGTTCCATCGCTTCGGGTATACCGTGCCCCCGGATGGCTTTAGAACCATAGAACGCCATTAATCCAACAATTAGTCCTCCAATTGCCGGGATGACAATCACAAATAATCCGTATGTATTGTCAGCAGGGCTTGATGGCTCGATGGTGAAACCTCCGTAAAAAGAAATATTTGTAAAAAGGTCAATAAGATAAACCAGCAACTTTGCAATAAAACTGATGCAGACGGCAATTAAAACGGCTAAAGCTGAGATCGTAAATATTCGCCTTTTATTATAGGGTTTCCTTGCGCGAAAATGCTCGTGTTCCAAGACTGGATTCAATGAAATTGAAATGGGGATACCATTGTTCAGTATATGATTGTTTCTCATTCGGTTTTTATTTATTTCAATTCATATTAAAACATAAGAATACAGGACCTGTAACCTCAGCAAAAGCATTATTCCTATCTAAAATCCCGTATTGGAAATGGATCAGTTTTCTATATTTCAGTTCATTCAGAAACAAAAAAGTAGTTAAAGTCGAAATGCTTAATGCGCTAATAATGAACCAGTCATTTTTTAATTGGTAATGAACGAATGAAATAAGAAAGAAGATAAACAAAGACAAATTGGCAATGGCATCCGATCCTTTTTCGTAAAATAAGTTTTTCAATATCATACAAACTGGAATTTACCGGACAACAAAATCATTTCACAAACCTAATGAAAATTTATAAAAAGACATCAATGTCTTTTTATAAATTATTTTTATCTTTACAAAAGAATTTTAAAGACCATTGCCATGAAAATATCACAGAATACCTCAGTAGGAGAATTGGTAAAGTTAAATTTCAAAACTGCCTCCATCTTTCAGGTTAATAACATTGACTTTTGTTGTGGTGGAGACAAAACCATTTCAGAAGCATGTAAGAATGCAGGCATAGATCCTGAAAAACTGATAGGCCAGCTGGAATTAATTGCTGAACAGAACGATGCAGACTCACAATATATCAATGGGTTGAGCCTTGAGGAACTTAGTAATTATATCGTCAAAAGACATCATAATTATGTGCGGGAAACCATTCCTCCGCTTCAGAAAAATCTTGAAAAAATCTGCCATGTACATGGAGACCATCACCCTGAATTGTTCGAAATAAACAGATTGTTTACAGAATCTTCTGGCGACCTGACGTTGCACATGCAAAAGGAGGAACTGATGCTCTTCCCCTTTATCCGGAGACTGGAACTATCATCGAAGAATGGAGCATCTTTGCCCAAAAGTCCTTTTGGCCCGGTTTCCAACCCAATCTCTATGATGGTGGCCGAACATCAGCAGGAAGGCGACCGTTTTGAGCAGATTTCAAAACTCTCAGGGAATTACACTATTCCTGTAGATGCCTGTACTACTTATGAGATTACCCTGAGGCAACTTCGGGATTTCGAGAACGATTTACATAGGCATATCCATCTGGAAAACAACATTTTATTTCCAAGAGCTATTGAATTAGAGATAAATTTAACGACATGAAAACCCCGGATTTACCCGAAATGATTGTATTGAAGAATGGGGAATCATTAAAATCAAACAATTAGGCTATGCTTGGAAAAACAACTGAATATGCAATAAGGGCCTTAGTTTATATCTATATACAAAACATGGAAGGGGGAAGGCCTGGATTTAAGGAAATTGCTAAAAAGATTGATTCACCGGAACAATTTACAGGAAAAGTTTTGCAAAACTTAACCCGTGCCAATATTGTGTCTTCGATGAAAGGTCGGGGGGGAGGCTTTTTCTTTAATGAACCAACAAAACCGATAACCTTATTTAAAGTGATAGAAGCAGTAGAAGGCGCAGAGTATTTTTTAAAATGTGGTTTCGGATTAAAACGCTGCGATGTCAGTAATCCTTGTCCGTTGCACGATGATTATTCGCGTGTAAGAGATTCATTTTTTAAAATGGTTATTGAAAAGACCATACAGTCTCTGGCTAATAAAATTAACAAACACGAGGCTACATTAAACAGATTATAAATAAGATTGATACATGAAAAGAATCGGAATTATCGGAGGCTTAGGACCCGAGGCAACCGTTGACTATTACAAGGAAATAATCAATGCCTTTAAAAACGGGAATGGAGATCTGGATTATCCGGAAATCATCATTTACAGTGTGAATATGGCACATTTCATCGGGTTTATGAGAGAAAAAAAATATGATCTGGCCACTGCTTATATTTCTGAAAAGATAGAAGGCTTGAAACAGGCCGGAGCTGATTTTGCTGCCCTCAGTGCGAATACGCCACACCAGCTATTTGACCAATTGAGGGAAAGGTCCGGAATCCCTTTGATCAGTATTGTTGAAGCTACCTGCATCGAAGCGAAAAGTAAGGGACTAAAACGGGCCGGTTTGTTTGGAACTGAATTCACTATGAACGCATCTTTCTTTCCTGAAGTTTTTAAAAAGAAAGGCATTGAAGTGATTATGCCTTGTGAGGAAGACAAAGAATTGATTAATTATAAACTGTTCAGCGAAATTGAACTGGGCATTTTTAAAGATGAAACACGGGAACTGCTAATTGGAATTATAGAAAAGATGGTCAGAGAACAACATATCGACTCTTTGATTCTGGGTTGCACTGAGTTCCCGTTAATTCTGACAGCGGAAACTTATGCCGGTATTCCCATTTTAAACACAACCAAAATCCACGTCGAATCAATTGCAAAGTATTGTAGCGAAAATCAGTAACGCCATGGATAACAAACAACTTCTACATATTTCAGAAGTTTGTATCCCGACCAGGTTTAGACTCCGGAACGGGGATGTGGTGAATTTTGAACTCCAGGATGACAGTTCCAAAGTTGCTGAAACTTTTTAAGATAATTGTACAATACCAATTAAAGGCCCAAGTTTTGGTTTCCGAAATACCATGTTGATGCCCTATTCTTTGATTACGCACTACCATGACAATAATGCAACGCAAGCTGATATGGGATTAAAAAGGTAACTCATGAGGCTATCTGTAGGCACTGAAAATTTGGATGCCATCATTCGTGATTTAGCATCCGGGTTAAGCGACATTGCGGCACAGAATAGTTGTATTTAGGATAGATGGCAGTTTGTTGAAATGACTAAAAATAACCTAAAAAATGCAACATACTACAAAAATAATTGAAAAGAGTTGGTTAACCCACGAAGTGATTTGCCTGCGGCTGGAGAGGCCATTTAAATATTCATTCAAGGCTGGGCAAGCCATTGAAGTTTCGCTTGAAAATCCACGTTTTCAGGGAGAGGATGCCCCATTTACCTTAACCGGGTTAAGCAGTGAAAAGTATCTCGAACTGATCTTGAAGGTTTACACCGAACACAATGGAATAACCCTGGAAATATCCAAATTAAAGGTAGGCGACGGTCTGATTATCGGTGATGCCTGGGACTCGTATATAAACCTGGGGCCGGGATTGTTTATTGCAGGCGGGACCGGGATTACTCCTTTCGTGGCTATACTGCGCCAGCTAAATGTCGAAAATCGACTGTCGGATAGTAAACTGCTTTGTGCCAACAAAACAGAACAGGATATTTTTCTTCAGCAAGAGCTAACCCAAATGCTTGGGAAAAATTTCATTAACATTTTATCGCGCGAGAAAAAAGACAATTTTTTATACGGACACATTAATACTCAAATTCTGAAAGATCAGATTTCCAGACCCAACCAGCCCTTTTACATCTGTGGTCCGGGTAATTTTGCCGAACAGATCCGCGATCAATTACTGGAACTGGGCATCGATAAAGATAGGATCATTATAAGTTACTAGATGAGATTAAAAGATCATCCCAACTTAACCGGGGATACAAAAGAATATAAAATAGCACAATATGAAAACAGATTTTAGTCCTGTCTATCCTGTTTATTACGAAGTGTTTTCAGAAGAACAGGTAAAGGAATTTAGCAAAGTGTTTTATTTCGGGAATGGTACCGAGTTGGAAGAAGCCAAGGGTAAAATCACGGGGTTGATTAAGAAAGGAAGCATTGAGGAATATTTGGTTTTCGATTCAGGCGACGAAGTTCGTATCGATCGCATTATATCAATAAACGGCAAGCCAGGACCTGCCTACGACGAATATGACGCCTTCGCCCTTGCTTGTCTCAATTGCAACGTGGGAGCTGAATAAAAACGAGATGATTATCGATTCAGTTTACAGAGCGTATGGTCACGATTATAAGGGAAAAATGAAGACAATGATGTAAAATAACGACATACTGATTGAAGGGATCAGCAAACTAAGGAAAGAGAAAAATGCTATTATACTTGCACATTATTACCAGATTCCTGAAATACAGGAGATTGCCGATTTTGTAGGCGATAGTCTCCATCTGTCGCGAAAATCGGCTGAAACAAAAGCCGAAATTATTGTATTTGCCGGAGTTTATTTCATGGCTGAAACAGCTAAAATTTTATCTCCTGAAAAAAGGGTTTTCATCCCTGATGTCAATGCCGGGTGTTCACTGGCAAAATCGTGTCCAACAGTTGAATTCATTAAATTCAGGGAAAAATATCCCAATCATATCGTTGTTTCCTACGTGAATACGACAGCGGAAATTAAGGCGATGACCGAATAATGATATTTTTGTTTGAAGATTTTCCATTTGCTTGTTGAAACAACAATTCCTTAAACTTTAAAAGCAGCAGCCATTAGCATTTGCTCGTTTCGTGGTATTCCGATTTCTGTTGCCACTTTCTGCCAACCCAATACCGCAGATTGAACTTCGTCCAAAATATTGTCCATTTCTTTTTTCCCTAACCTGAAATAAACGCCTACACTTTTTGCAAGGTCAATATCCGGAGAATTGTTATCCATATCAATGTTTAATGCCAGTCCAGCTTTGTCGATTGAAGGATTGATATCAAACACCGGAGATAAACGCCAGCCCTTGTTTGTGAGTATAGAGCCATGATTTCTCAGATGATCGTCGGTATTGGAAATTAGTATATTGAAAACGATTCGTCTCCATAACTGGTGCAGATCCTCTTCTATCTGTATTCCGGAAAACTGGATGAACTCTACGATATCCAGATATGAAGGTGTCTCATCTCGGATGAGTTCTTCGTTCTTTCCGGTCATAGTCATAGCTGAGGCAAAATGAATCCGTGTTTGCCTTTCCCTGTCAAATCGTTTGGTAAAAAAAGTATGATAAGGGCCAGCAATATGTTCCAGCTTTGATTCGGCCATATCAATACCGGCGCTAATAGCAAGACGATAAGCCAGGTATTCCCAGGCACCTTTGTCTATGGTATCGCTCTTTGATGGAAATTTGGCAATCCAGGGATGACCGTGTTGGTCCAGAATATTGGCTTTTGGCCTGGCTCCTCCGAGTGAAGAACCCGGAGCCATCAGCATGGCAAGCCATTTTCTTACTTCAACTGTATCTTCATTGGATTCAATCAGTTTTGCCCCATGTTGTAATTCCCGGATACTTTCCCAAGGCGGAATGGGCGAAACAGGATTGTTGTCCAGAAAATCGCTATCGGGTTCTCTTTTAAACCGTAAAGCTCCCATACGACATAAATCATGTACCCCTAAAAGAAAATCAATATCATACAATACAGTTGCTGGCTTGTCCTGCTCTTTTGCATTTAAGGCTGCCCGCCGTTTCATTAGTGTTCTGCCCCATGTGTCGGGCATAGAATCCAGAAAGACTCCAAAATTTTCCTTTCCATTGGGATATTGTTGCCCACTATACCATGCAATATCCGAGTCAAGCAGCAATTGCTCCTGAGAGCTAATCCAGTCTGCATCATAAGAAAAACTAAATGCTTTCCTTCCTTTAGCCTGCTGAGCTGACAATATTCCTATACATTTTGGCGAGACCATGCCTTCCCAATCTGCATACACCCATATATCTGTTTTGGCAACCATGTTTTATTTCCCAATCAGTTTTAAATCCTGCAATTTTCTTCCAAATTCATCGTCACCAGCCAACTTCAAAAAGTCATCCTGTAGCCCTAATACCCTAAGCACATTAAAGTAAGCACCAATAGAAACACTGGGATTTCCTTTTTCAATATGGTATAGTGTAGAACGGTCAATACCAGCCCGCTCCGCCACCTGTATGGTTGTCAGGTTCCGCCGTTTTCTGGCTAACTTAATATTTTCACCCATTTGTTCAAATATCTTTTGAAACTTAGGAAGCAAGGTTTGCTTTTTCGACTGCATGATTTGTTGTTTATTATCAACAAAAGTAAATTAAATGTATTAAATAAACAACACTTAAGGAATGCAATATAAACTCAATTGAATCAGAGCGCTTCTAAACAAAATAAAATACTCTCAAGGCAGCAACTTAAACTAGTAAATCCGTTATAAAACTACCAGTTGTGCGATTAAATAGTGAGCTCGTACTTAAGTGGACTATGTGTTAACTAATTCATAATTTGATTTTTCTTTTTTGTGTGTCAGCACTCATGAACTTCGTCACGGCATCAAAATCTTTAAGCAAAAAGTTCGATACTTCTCCGCTTGGGTGCACCAAATTTTTAAAAATCCTTCAAAGTCATTGATTTTGAAGGATTTTTTTGTAAAATACTATCCCTAAAGGCAACAACACAGACGGGTAAACTGGTTTTAGAAACTACCAGTTGTGCGATTAAATAGCGAGTGCGTACTTAAGTGGACTAGGTGTTAACTAATTCATAATTTGAATTTTCTATTTCAACATCATAATCTGTTTTGCAATCCTTTTCCGGTACTCCAACAGATCCTGAGGATTCTTCGTATAGGTTTTTTCATCAGTATAGATATTCTTTGGAATTGAAAGAAGTTCAACTGCCTCTTTAACCGATACCGTTTTCTTCTTTGAGGCTTTCTCCACCGCCTTTTCGAGCAATTTGAAATACTCGTAATCTTCAATGCCATCCCTCAGAATTTCGAGTCTTACGGATGGGATTGGCTTGCCAACATAGGTTTTTGAATCATTGTTAGGATCATGGTTCAGTGGATATAATAACCGTCCGTCGCCGTTACCCCAGGCGGATTGCTTTCCTAAAGGCCAGCCATAACCTGAAACATATGACATTGCCTCTTCCCAGGGATTTTGCAGGTAACCTTCGGGTGATGCATTTTCAGAATTCCAGTAGGTTGTCTCCCACATTAAAATACCTTTCAGACGATACTGATACGATGCCCATAGCCACATCCGCAGGTTAATTGCATCATGGTCGATAAATTCGGATATCCACGGACTTTTGGGCCAGCAACAGAGATACGACCAATATTCCAGTCCCTTTTCATTCATCTTATTAATTTTCTCGTGGTCGAGCTTATGCCAGATGGTACAACTGATATCTGTCACATCGGTGATATCCTGTCCGGTAGTATGTTCGGTAAGAAACGTGGTCATTTTAGGGGCATACTTCTTAATAAGGGCATTGGTCTCTTTTACAAACGGATAGTCTTTATCTGCCGGTTCATCAAACCAGTAGATGTATTCCTTTCCAAGCCATCCGTTTTTCTCAAGATTGGTCTGCATCTGTGTAAGGTAACGCTCCATCAGTTTATTATACTCAACCGTTCCCTGTTCAAATCCGGCAAATGATCCTTTTTCACGGCTGTAAAAAGTGCCGCTGCCCAGACCTTTCAAAGCCAGACGGTATCCTGTAAAACCGAATTCATCAAAATAGCGTTTGCCGGCACGGTTAAAATTGGTGAAATCGAGGCCAATATCGATGTTATCCAGTTTCACTTCAAAATTCCCTGCAGCAAATTCATTCTGCCTGGATGCAATATTATACAGGCTAATGTTATCAAACCAGGTGGTCCCTTTCTCTTCTCCCGATTTTGTTCTGTTTGTCGGGAATAGTCTGATTTTTAAGAATTTTACTTCAGTGTTGAAATTGCCAAGAAGGAGGGTGTCGGCTTTCCATTGATTCCGGCCGCTATACGCTTCAAATCTGTTCTCAAAAGGGATCAGTCTTTTTTCTCTATTATAACATTCAATACCAACAACATATGTTTGTTTATCTGTTCCGGTTTTTGAAAACCAGCACAATTGATAACTGTTGCCATTACCTACCGGGATCAGTTCTGTGGTACTTCCTTCGACATTGACTGAAGCAGAATTATCCACCAATTTGTAGGAATAGTTTCCCTCAAGTTTATCCTTACTGTCGAAGAATCCCCCTTGCCAGGCAACCCCTTTCACCTTTTCAATAATTGGAGCGTATTCAAAAGGGTTATAAGGGGACAATTTATAATCGCGGAAAGTTTCCATATAATTGTCAAATGCTTTTCGCTCATCTGCCGGATCCTTTATATTTTCATATTTCTTTACTGTACTCATGCTCATTCCAAAGCCAGAGCGCATGGAGGGTGTTTGGGGTAAGATAAAGTCCCATACCTGCAGCTTCACAGGAACTGTAAGATTCCATTCGCCTGAGTTCAGGAGTACCTGTCCCGAATAAATCCCGGCTGGTGAATTGGCAGGAACCTTGACGGTGATCCAGAATGGCTGGTTCTCGGCAGGATAAATAGTTTCCGGTTTGTCGTAACAAGGCAGGGGATCAGGCCACCATCCCGCGAAGGCATACGAATCAGTAGGTTTTGTCACCCTGACATATTCCACTTTTTTTATCGTTATATTTTCTATCCCGATTTTATTTCCTGATTCTCCAAACAGTTCAGTTGGGGTAATCCTAAGATTTTCCAACCTGATTTTTGGGTGGATGACGAGTATAAACGATTCATATTCATTCTTTGCGGAACTAATTTGGATGTCAGCTCCTCTTTTAACGGGTAACGGTGCATCACGCATTACTTTATAAACCCCTTCGGCCCACCAGACAGAACAATTTTGATCAGAATTGATCAGATAACCATAACCTCCATCTTTAACATGGTTTGGATCAACTTTTTCAACATCTTTTGAAATGGCTGTCAAAGAGAACACAATCAGAATCGCCAGAAATAGTGTTTTTTTCATTTCAATTTTAGTTTTTATAAATTAGCAGGAGTACTTCACTTTGATCAATGAATTTTTAGTCGATTTATAGGTACCTTATTCTACTGCAATCAGATAGTGTTGCGTCCTGAAGAAAATAGCATTCCCCGAAATTGCCGGAGTGGCCATACAGATATCCTTCAATGCATTGATTGCGAGTAGCTTAAATACTGGTCCGGCTTTCAGTACATAAATATTTCCCTCTTCTGAACTGAAATAGATTTTCCCGTCAGCAGCGATCCCCGATGCAGTAAAGGGCTCCTTCAGGCTCTCTTTATATTTCACCTCTCCGGTCAGGGCATCGAAACAGGTAAGCTGACCATTGACCTGGAGATTATAAAGATATCCCTGGTAGATAAGTGGTGTTTGCATATAGGCGCCACCACGTTTGATGCTCCATGCGATGTATTTGTTTCTCGTGCTGTCGGACGCAAGCGTGATATCCCCGATGGCATCCGGACGTACCGCAAAGATGGGTGAGTATTTCCCATGGGCACTGTTCAGGTAAATCAGATCGTTCGCAACCACCGGAGCGGGGGCAGGAGCATCGCCTCCATTGCTCAGTTTCCAGATCTCTTTTCCAGTTTCAAAATCGTAGCCGCATATATGGGTAAAACCATTGGCAACGACCAGGGTCTTCCCATCCTTTGAATAGATCGCTGGTGTACACCAGGTGGAAACTTCATCGCCGCGTGAAGTTTTCCAGATTTCTTTCCCCGTTGCAAGGTCAAGGGCGGTGATATATGGCGTTTTAGGTATGTCGCACTGTATAATGATCCGGTCTTTAAAAATGATGGGTGAACTTGCGTAACCCCATTCAACTCCGGGATCGCTGTAAGGTCCGGGGGTCAACAAACCCATCTCTTTTTTCCAGATAAGGTTTCCATTAAAATCATAACAAAAGAGACCCTCGGATCCAAAGTGGACCACCAGATATTTGCCGTCCGTTGCTGGTGTACAGTTGGCTTGCGACGCTTTTGTATGTCGTTTTGACCTGGGAATACCCTTGTGGGCAACCCTTTCCCAAATAATCTTTCCACTATTTTTATCGAGGCAGTAAACCTTGAATTCGTGTTCAATACTGTCATTCGCCTCGTCAATATCGCCATAAAGACCAACTTTAAGCGATTCGCTGTTGGTTTTATTAACGGCAGTTGTGACAAACAGAACATTGTTCCAAACAATTGGACAGGAGTGCCCCAATCCCGGTACCGGAGTTTTCCATTTGATGCTTTTAATACTATCCAGGCTCCACCTGACAGGAGTATTCACATGATCGATAAATCCACAACCCCGGGGACCCCTAAACGAGGGCCACTGCACCTTCAGGGGTTCCTGAGCATAAAGACCCTTTAGTAAAAAGCTGAAAAGAATCAGCAGAAAGTAAATTGATTTGAATTTTCTACTCATACCTATTTTTAGGTAAAAATAGAATATTATTAATTTCTATCGGTTATTTTCTGCCACTTAATGTGCAAATGTTTCAAAGGAGAAAAACCTCCATATGAATGGTTGTGTTATCGAAGGTTTGCGGGTATTTTATATAAAATTAATGATCTATCGAAAACTATCAAAAGCGTATTCGTTCAAAAAAAGGGTAAATCTCCCAGTGGAAATTCACCCCTTTTTATGGATTAGAGCAAAGATGTTTTTTAGTGTATTGTTATTCAATTAAATACCTTTTAAGTATTGGCAGATCAAACCGGGTTGGTTTAATGGTCAGCGGGACTTTTTTGGCTACTACCCAGGCAGCTCTTTTCCCGATGTTATTGGTATTATAATTGATCCAGCAATATCCATCGTCTCCCCAGGACACATCCCATGAATTTCGCATCAGCCATGCTTGTTTGTTATCGTCCCATCCAACGATCATTACTGCATGATTGGAAGTTGGGTTCGCATAATTACTTGGTGTTTCATAGAAAACACCACCGCCTGCGAAATTTTGAAACAGCGGGGTTGCGTACATGCTGACCGCAATTGGTCCGTATTTGCAGATCGCCTCTTTTATTTTGTCAATCGGAGCTATCTTATTGATATCGCCCGATGGATCGATAACACCCCAGTCGACAAGTTCAACTTTTGTTCCCGGTGTAGTGGATGGACACGCACCATTAACTCCATTATCAGGGTATTGTGACTCTGTCATCATATTTTTATGTGATGTCTTTAAATAATTAAAAGCCTGATAAGCCAAACCACCGCTGCAATCTCCGCCACCTGAACAATCGACAATCTGTTTTTCGCTGCAATCAAGTGAAGATGGACGAGTGATCCGATTCACCCGGATATAGCTGCACTCGAGTGGACCAACGGTCGAATAAGCCCAGCAATCGCCACATTTTTGCAAACGGATGCGGGGAACTAAACTGTCATTTCGGGCATCATAAGTTTTTAATGTTGCTGCACACACTTTTAGTTGCATCTGTTTAATCAATTCTAATAGTTCAGGTGAGATAACTTTATTCATCATTATCTTCTTAATCTCAATAGCTTCATTTGCTGGTATCTCCTTTTCACCTGTGATTTCGGTTAGTCTGAGATGGGAGACACTTGTAACTGAAACATTAAATCCCAATTTGTGATCAGCAATAAATTTTCGCTGCTGAACCAGTAATTGTTTGAGTTGAGGAGTTGCCTTTTGCTCCCTAAGTGCAAAATGCTGTGGAAGCTGTAACATTTTGGGCTGCTGGTTGATCTGCCCAAAGACCGGGAATTGTGTCATTGCTGCTACAATGATCAGGACCATCATGTAAATTTTCAAATTTGCTTTCATTTTGATCAAAGGATTGATTAAGTGTTAATTAATAGTAATAAGAAAGGATTTATATTGATGTTTCGGCGACTTCTCTTTTAACCATGGCTGGTCATAAACGAATTGTAAAGTACTCTTTCCTTTTTTAACTCCTTTAAAAAGGAACTGCTGGGTCTCTGGTGCTCCATCTTTCTCATGAACCCCTGGGATTTGAGTCATTTTCAGAAATCGGATATAGGTGCTATCGGGATTCTCAACCAGTCGCCATGAATAACCTTCACCGAAACTGGCTGATAAACGGATTGTAAAAACAGAATCTATGTTGATATTTAGGGGCTCTTTTTTTACCGGTTCATTTTGGGAGAAGCATGAATAAGCAAAAAAACCTGCAAAAAGCGATATGGCAAAAATTTTAATCATCGTATGATATTTATTTTCTACCTTCAACAGATCAAATTACGGAATCTCCGTCTACACGCTCATTGAATAAATTGCGGATTGAGAATCTAACTTCAGTAAACCAATATTTACAAATACACTATACGAATTTAAAATGAAAAGGTTACTGTTTTAGTGCAGCTTTTGAAAAAATATATTCAGGAATTTCCTGATTAAACTTTAATGAATTCATTTTGAACTCGGTTCCATTACCATCCTTGAACATATCTTTATAAATTATAGTAGTTGGGAACCAGCGACCCTGGATCTTTTGAACCTCTTTCATCTCAACTTTTTTTAACAACTGGCCATTTTTGGCGTAGAGTTCCTCCCTAAGTGGAACATATCTTTCCTGATCGATCCACATCCTTTGTTTGTAATAAGCTGCATTGTCAACCTTAGCCGTAAGTTCTACGATAAAAGTGTTCCGGTCATCTATCTTCACCTCTCCGACTACTATGGCCGAATAGATTTCGGTAAGTTTACGGTCATCCATCATATCTTCATAGGAGAGATCAGAACCCATCACCGACTGACGTAGCATATTTCCCGAGATTTGAATGATCCGATCGGTCGAAGGGGAATAAATCCACAGCTGGTTTTGAAGTTTTAACATCTTTGTACCTTTCTCGCTTGCAGGTGACAAATACTCGGTAAACGATTTTTTTGTCCCTTCTGACATCGTACTGGAGATGATGGTTCGGCTGTTCCGTTTGCCTTGAATGGTCATGGATGACTCAAAAATACGATTTTTTGAAGACATATTTTGATCGACTTTTTCCATGATTAGGTTGCCATCAGGATATCCAAACCCCAATGTCAGAATGCACCATAGCAGAATGCTAAATCTCTTCATTTTTAATTTTTTAATTCCTTTATTCCTTAAACTTCCAACTCCTTGAATAACTGTGCCGTCTCTCTTTTATAAATGCCAATTCCCGAAAGGGCATTTCCCAAAACGATCGCAAATAATCCTGGAATAAAACCGATATACCAGGCTGCAGAAGTAATTTCAGCCCTGGCCACCGAAGGCATTAAAAGTGTCGAATTATTCAGGATGCCACTTATATCGATGCCGACCGATTGTAAATACCACGAAATGCTCAACCCTATTGAAGTACCTAAAACCGAACCGATCATACCAATAAAAACCGCTTCGTAAATTAAAGTCTTGTAAATGTGACTTTTATTTTCGCCCATTGCAAGCCGGATTCCAAATTCATTGTACCTTCGTAAACCTCCAAGTAATCCGGCATTCCACAAGACGATCGACATTGCAACCATAAATATAATGATCATGACGCTTCCAACACCATTTACATAATCGATAAATTCAGCCATACCAGCCTGCTCTCTCAGGCTGATCATTACAGGGGCATATTCATCCACTGAAACTTTATATTTTTGATTAAAAGAGGTTGTCGTTGCTATAGCTTGCACATGGTTATATTGACCGGAATTAAAAAATCCCAGTATTTCCCCGGCTGCATCATTCATTCCAAGGGCGAGCTGAATATCTGAAATATCAGCGACGATGGCTCCCCTGTCGAGCGCTTTTGAGCCAAATCGTATGGTTCCGGCTACTTTCAGGTTTTTAAAGGCCATTCCTCCATCCATGGTTGTTCCGAAAAGGGTAAACGTATCACCCTGTTTTACATGGAACTTTACAGCAAACAAATCTGAAATCAGCGCATCGCCCGGCTTTGAAGGTAGACTTCCTGTCACCAGCGACTTTGAAAGATTAAACCGTAAAACCTCTTTCGATCGGGGAGAAAACAAATCGATGGCCCATCCTACAACAGGACCCTGGGCCCGTGTTTCTCCATTGGCATCCGGAAAATCAATGAGCCCTCCGAAGCGGATTCGCTTTACCCAGTCGATGTTTGGAAAGGTGGTTTTTAGTTCTTTTACAAGATGATCGGCACCTAAAATGGCCTGGTCGTTCGGCATTTGTTCTGCATCCTTTGCGTAAGCTCGGGTCATTACTTTTAAATGACCAGTGGAGAAGTTGGCATTCATCCTGACCGATTCTCCCATGATCCCTTTGATCCAGCAGAACATGACCACTGAAAGCAAAACACCAATGGAGACCACAATAATTGGCAAGAGACTCCTGCTTTTATCTTTAATGATTCCTTTCAATAAAAATTTGATCATAATATTTTACCTTTTAAGGCGTCTGTCGGTCTGAGCCTGGTGATTTTTCGGGTTGGGAAATAGCTCACGATTGTGGCGGAGACAATGACGAGCAATACAGTTGATAAAATCAGCCCCATGCTGTATACCGGAAAAATCTTTTCCGAGACGGAAACTCCCATTGAATCGACACTCTTTGGCATAGGGATCCCTGCGTTTTGAATATACCACAATAAGGGAATACCATAGCTGGAACCTAAGATTATAGCTAAAAAACTATGAGTACTTCCCTCGATAGTAAAGATAGTGACGACCTGGAGGCGGGTCATTCCTAAAGCAATGTAAGTTCCAATCTCCTTTTGCCTTCTGAAGATCGAGAGTACCTGTGTATCGAAAATTGCTAACAAAGCAATGGCCAGTAACAATCCGTAAATAACTCCGGCGCCGATTTTTTTGGACTGGATAATATCCTTTATATCCTTTAAAAGAAATTCGAGGTCTTTAAATTGCCAGATTCCTTCGTTTCCGCCCGTGTATTTCTCTCCGGCAACGAACAGTGTTGCTTCATTTTCCATACCAGTAATTTGCTGCAAAACATTCAATGGAATCCATATCTGGTTGTTATCGACAGATTGTACATTGGAATTAAAAACCAACACGATTTTTATTTCTCGGGTATCAAAAGTGCCGTTCTTATCGCGCCACCGGACTAGTAACTGGTCGCCTTTCTTCAGTTTCGCCGTCTCAACCATCCGTTTACCGATGATTGCAGGGAGATCCCCTTGTTCGCTTTTTAGTGAAGATGTCGGAAGCTTTATGATTTTCTGATCCGGATCAACCCCTTTCAGATAGATGTTCTGCATTCTCCCCTGGGGATAAATGGTTGCCTGTGTGATGAGTATAGGAGTAAGTTGATGGGATTCAACGAGTGTTTTTACTTTTCCGGTGATGGGGGCATGGGCATCCTGAAGACAAAAAGGATCGTAAGGATCATAACTGGGATGCCAGAGCTCTCCATTACCAACCTCCCAATTTTTTGTGTCATTGTAAGCCTGTCTGTTCCAGCCGTCAAGCATACCGTTATAAAAAACGATAATCACAAAGGCGATTGAAAGTACTGTTACATTGAGCCAGGTTCTGAGACCTGCACCTAACAAATTTCGAAAAGCCAGTTTAATTGCTAACATAGCTGCTAATTTTCTCCGTTAATGATCCGTTTGTCATTGTCAACCGCCCCATCTTTTAAGCTAATGATGCGGTTAAGATATTGCATCACCTTTTCATCATGTGTGGCAAAGATAAAGGTCGTATTTAGTTCCTCGTTCAGCTTTTTCATTGTCTGAACAATGTTGTGAGAGTTCCTGGCATCCAGATTTGCCGATGGTTCATCAGCCAGAACCAGCAGCGGTCGTTTGACAATTGCTCTGGCAATGGCAACACGCTGACATTCACCTCCTGAGAGCTGGGACGGTCTTGAATTTTTTTTATCTGTCAGCCCTACCCAATCCAACGCCTCCATAACCGCCTTTTTTCGTTCACTCGAAGTGTGATGCTGAAGTAGTAAAGCAAATTCCACATTTTCAAAAACGGTGTACACCTGAAGCAGATTGTAGGTTTGAAAGATAAATCCGATATTGTAATTCCGGAGATGGGCAGCCGCTGTATTTGTCAACCCTGAAACCGACTGACCAACAACCTCAACAATCCCTTCAGAAGGATAATCAAGTGTTCCAACGATATTTAACAAGGTTGTTTTCCCTGAGCCGCTAGGTCCTACCAAACCGGCAAATTCTCCCTTCGCGAAAGTGAGACTGAGGTCATGTAAAGCTGTAAATTCTCCGTCGCCAACATGAAATCGTTTGGTCAGATGTTCAATTTTGATGATTTCAGAATCATTCATATCATTTTAATTTAATGATTAAGCACCAGCATCAGTTGGATCCCTTTTCCCGAAAAATAATTTCCCGAACTTAATTGCTGTGGTAACAGGTAGTTCTTCGGGTTCCAGAAAGCCATGACGTAAAATGCAATTTTATTGAATTGCCGTTTTAAATTCAGAAAATTGTAGGAGGAGTGATTGGTCCAGTCATAAAAGGAGATCACATTGAGCTGATCAATTATGCTAATCGGGTAAGAAAGTGATAATCCACTAAAAGCGGTTGATCTTGAAAATGCAAATGCAGTTTGATCATAGGAGATGAGTAATTGCTCAAACACAACATTTAAACCATTCCCGATTCCGAGGGTGTTATCGGTACCCACATTGAGAATTTCGGCATTGCTATATCTCCCCATCTCTTTTGTTTTATGGACATAGGTCCCTTCAAACCATAGTCCAACACCCAGATCCCACTTACCATCCAATCCAATACGATTTTCAGCAACTGTAGGGTAAGAAGGAAGATCATTTTCTAATCCACGGGTGTCTGTTACACGATGGTGTAAGGTGATCGCAACTTCACCCTTTGGGACGGGAGACTGAAACCGGCCCCCAAATTCAGGATACTTTTGATTGGTTTGATCCACATCCCAGGGTCTCGGTTTATTGTTGCCATATAAAGACCAAAGCCAGAGATTGGCATTGCTTGAGAAATAGTATCTTCCCAATAATCCCCAAACACCATTGGTAAGCTGCAAAGGATCACGGGGATCAATCTGGTCAAACCACATGAGCGGACGAAGCAATGTGGCAGAACCAAAATTTATTTTTTGAAGCCCGATTCGTAACTCCAAACGTCTTGAAGAATAGCGTGCCCATGTACGATATGGCTGTAAGCTACAGTCAACTTGCGCCTTAACGAAAGAGCTGATACCTAAGGTGCCGAGCGAATTAACAGAGGCTTCAAAATCAAACTGCCTGTTGTTCTGTAATTTAATCGCATAATTCAATGTAGGTATATACCGGGCTCCTAAATAAACAGGTGAACTATTTCCACCATTATATAGTCCCCAGGAGGAGAGCTGACCACTAAAACTCAATGTGTCTTTTGTCACATGACTAATGGGATCATGCGCCATACACTTTACATAAAAGTTTGTGAAAATGAACCAGAGAATAACGAAGATTTTCATTTTCATGATCGTCTTTAGTTTTCAAATAGATCATAAAAGTACAAAGTAACTTGAATATTAATTTTAACTGAATAAATTATAATTAAAGCAAAATACCTGAATCAATATTTGGTAATTTAGTTATAACCTTCTATTTTCGCATCAAAATATGAGTGAATAATCATTCATTAATTTAATCAGTTTATGGCACGTCTAATTGATGAAGGTAAGATACAAAGAATCAGGGAGTCAACTATTGAATTAGTCGTTCAGAATGGTTACGGGGGAGCAGCAATCTCTTCAATTGCACGAAGAGCAGGAGTTGCGGAGGGATATCTTTACCGCTTTTATAGCAGTAAACAGGAGCTGGTGACGAAGTTGCTCTTTTCGAAAGTGGCGCAGATTATTGAAAAACTTGAATTTTTATTAAGTACCTGTGTCAACCTGAAAGAGGTGATTGAGCAATTGATCGGCGAGTTCTTTAAAATGGCAACCGAAACACCCGAGGAGATTAAATTCATCCATGTATTGATGCACGATTATAATTTCCCGGTATCGGATGAACAGCGAAAACAGATTAAAAAGCTTTGCGAAAAAGTAATACAACTGGGAGTGGGGAATAATGAGGTGAGCAGCAATATTTCGCCTGAAGAGGCATACGGCATCGTAGTTATCTATCCGATCGAATTCATAAACCTGAGGATGAAAGGGTTTTTTGGTAGAACAGGGTGGACAATCGCAGATCAAAAACGGGTAGCAGAATTTTCAATCAATGCTTTAAAATAGAGACAAATGAGAACTAGTATCTTGATAGTATTTCTTTTAATCACAGGTTTTTCACTTTTTGGGCAGAATAGCTCAATCACCGTGAAAAATCTAACCTTTGAAGAGGCATTAGGTCTTTCGCTTCAAAATAACCATCTGATCAAACAGTATCACAACAAATCACTTCAGATGGAGCAGGAGGTGAAAGCTGCCAGAGGGTTGCATCTTCCACGGATTTCACTCAGCGCATCCTATGTTTATATGTCTGATAACATTGAACTTGACCTGACACCGGTGCGGGATGCAATTTCGCCCCTTTATAATGCTTTAGGACATTATGGCAAATTTGGTGGTGTTCCAAATCCCGATCCGAAGACGAATGGTGTAATGCCCTATCTTCCTGATGATGTTTCAACGACAGTTCTACGGTCTAAAATGCTTGAGGGGCTTGAATCTGTGAACAGCGCCAATTGGGTACAAACGATTCAGGAGAAGAAATTTGGAATGGTGAATGCAGGATTTGTTTTCCCGATTTTTACGGGTGGCAAGATAAATGCAGCCAACAAAGCTGCCAAAATAAAGTTTGAAGAATCTGAAATCGAGTCCATTCAGAAGTCACACGAATTGACCGGAGAGTTGGTTGAACGCTACTTCGGATTGATTCTGGCTAATGAGGCAGTGAAAGTACGACAGGAGGTTAAAGCGGGGATGGAGAAACACTTCGAGGATGCGAAGAAACTTGCCCAGCAGGGGATGATTGCTCAGGTTGAAGTACTAAACGCAAAAGTGTATTTTGCTGATGCCGATCGTGAACTAAAAAAATCTGACCGTCAGGTTGAGATATTGAACGAAGCTGTTTTGAATACGGTTGCTGAAAAGGAGAGTTCAAAGATCAATCCTGTTTCAGCGCTTTTTTACCTTGATAAATGGGATCCACTCGATTTTTATCAGCAAAAAGCATTGGAAAACAGTCCTTTATTGGGACAGGTTAACAAGAAAAAAGAGCTGGCTCAGCAGGGGATTAAAGTTGAGAAATCTGCCTATTTGCCAACATTAGCTGCCACGGGAACCTACGATCTGGTGAACAAGGATTTGTCGCCCTATCTGCCCGATTATATGGTCGGCTTAGGTTTGCAGTGGAATCTTTTTGATGGTAATGTCCGTAACAGAAAAATTAAGGCAGCCAAATTACAAGAGATGCAGGCAGAAGATTTCTATGCCAAAGCTGAATCGGATATTCACTCTGCCATTACCAAATATTACCAGGAGCTTAATATGTACCTTGAGCAAATCAACGAACTGGATGCAGCAATGGAATTTACCAAAGAGTATTCACGGGCGAGGGAAAAGGCATTTTCTGAAGGGATGGCCACCGCAACGCAGGTATCAGATGCGAATCTGGCTGTTGCAAAAGTGAAAATTGACAGGTTACAAGCCATTTATTCCTGGGATGTTGCATTTTCGAAGTTACTCTATTATTCGGGGATATCCGATCAATTTGTAGTCTATATGAGAAATCCGGATGTAAAACAAGGCCGTTATTAAAAAAAACTGAAGAGTGGGTGAAGATGAGCATTGTGAATACGACTCTTATTAAACATAGAAACCATAGAAACCATAGAAACAACAGAAACCACAGAAACAATAGAAGCAATGAACAAGACAAAACATTATCTGATTGCAGGCGCTATTATTGCACTGATCATTTTTATAGGATATGCCATTATTATCGTTGCGCGGCCGGTTCCCCTTGAAGTACAGGGTGAAGTAGAGGCTACCCAGGTAAAGGTTGCCTCAAAACTTGTTGGTAGAATCGACTCTCTTCTGGTTCACAAGGGAGATGATGTAACCTCAGGCACCCTTCTATTTACCATTAGCAGTCCCGAACTCGACGCAAAATATTTGCAGGCCTCAGCTGTAAGGAAGGCCGCAGGTTTTCAAAAGGAGAAGGCTGACAACGGGGCACAGAAGGAAGATATTCAGGCGGCATTCAATTCGTGGCAAACTGCTCTGGCTGCTTCCGAGTTTGCGAAAAAGAGTTTTCAGCGTGTAGATAACCTTTTTAAATCGGGGGTGATTGCCGAACAGCAAAAAGATGAAGCTGAGACCCGGATGAAAGCGGCTGTTGAAACTGAAAAAGCTGCCCGCTCGTTATATGATAAGGCGAAAAAGGGGGCACGTTATGAGGATAAAGGTTCTGCCGGAGCTTTGGTGATGCAGGCCGATGGGGTACTCACAGAGGTGAACTCCTACCTTAGCGAAACCCGGATCTTTGCACCGATCAGGGGCGAGATTGCCAATATTATTGCCGAAAGGGGCGAGCTGGTTCCTGCAGGTTATCCGGTAATCACAATTGTCGATCTGGAGGATATCTGGGTGACCTTTAACCTGCGCGAAGATTTACTCGCTGCGATTCAAAAGGGATCAACTTTTAAGGCACGTTTTCCAGCGCTTGGAATGAAAGAGGTCTTGCTCAAAGTGAACTACATTAATGCCCTGGGTGAATTTGCTACATGGAATGCTACAAAAACATCCGGTGATTTCGATATGAAAACCTTTGAGGTTCATGCGGTCCCTGCTGAAAAGATTTCGGGATTAAGACCCGGCATGTCTGCATTGGTCAATTGGGATGGGGTTAAGAAATAGCGGATGGGAACTGGCGACTTGCAATTGGCAACCTGCATGTAGCGGCTGGTGACTTGCGGATGACTACCGGCCTCTCGCTACCCGCTAATACAGTTTTATTGATCTTAAACTTAAGTAACTTTAAAAGGAATGCTTAATAACTTAGCAAAAGTACCTTTAATCCGAGTAATGCGGCGCGAAACCAAGCGGATTGCCGACAGTTGGGTGCTGATCTTTACTACAATGATCGCTCCGGTCAGTGCTTTTCTCATCATTATATGGCTCTTTTCGGATGGAGTAGTCAGGGATTTGCCTGTAGGGGTAGTCGATATGGATCATACTGCTTTCTCCTCCAAAGTCACCCGAATGGTAGATGTCGCTCCAGTTTGTAAGGTGATATGCCGGCCCAACACCGTTGACGAAGCGAAAAAGATCATGGAAGCCGGTAAAATTGATGCCATTGTGGTATTGCCAACAGATCTGGAACAAAAATTATTGGATAACAATGCCCCGGTAATTGCGGTTTACATCAATAATACAAACGTTGTAAAAGGTGGCGCCCTAAAATCCGGATTGTTTACGACCCTTTCAACAATTTCAGCAGGGGTAAAAGTACAAGTAGCAATGAAAAAAGGGGCGACTCCTGCGCAGGCCATCGAAAAAGCGAGACCAGTAAAAGTGAATGTTCATCTCCTTTTTAATCCCTTTGGAAATTATTCCTACTTTCTCGTTCTGGGGTTATTGCCACTGCTTGCCGTTGTATTTATCTTTCTCGGATCTGTGTATGCTCTGGGAATGGAGTTTAAGGAGGGGACTGCCAGTGAACTCATCGAAATGGCGGGTCAAAAAGTTGGAATTGCTCTGGCTGGAAAGATGCTTCCCTATACCTTTTTGTTTTTTATGGATATCATGATTATGAACATTCTTCTACTCAGAACCCTGGGAACCCCCTTGCACGGGAGTCTGCTGGTCATTCTGTTCTCAGAATTTCTTCTCATTATTTCCTACCAGTTGCTGGCAATCCTGTTTTTAAAGCTCACTGCAAATCTTCGGTTATCTTTATCGCTTGGGAGTGCCTATACCATGATGGCGCTTACCTTTTCAGGACTGACCTTTCCGTCAATGGCAATGCCTTTAATCGCAAAACTGTTTTCGCTGATTTTTCCCTATACGTTCTGGTTACAAATTTTTATGAGTCAAACCTTAAGAGGGGAGCCGATTTCAGAAACTCTTTATGCATTTCTTGCATTTATCCCCTTTATTCTGGGGGGATTATTTGCATTTCCAGGAATGAAACGAAAACTCTCACATCCAAAATACTGGTTTCGTGAGTAAGCTGTGACCATAAAATTCTTAAGATAAAAGAGGGGTAATTTGAAGATTAAAACAATGGCAATGCAATTAAAAAATATATGGAAAAATATTTTCTCAGGTCTTGATCTCACCTGGTTCTCGTTTATCGACGAGTTAAAAACCATCTTTAAGGATAATGGAGCGATGCTGATCCTGTTTTTCGCGGTTTTAGCATATCCGTTGGTGTATTCTATTGGCTATAAAAATAATGTAGTCAGGGATATTCCTGTAACTGTTGTGGATCTTGACAATACTCCCACAAGCAGACAAATGATCAGGATGTTTGGGGCCACAAAAGAGATTTCTGTTGCGCAGGAGGTTGGAAGTTTGCACGAGGCCAGACAGCTATTCTGGGATGGCAATTCAAAAGGGATTATTCTGATTCCGGAAGGATTTGAAAAAAAACTTTTAAAAGGATCTCAGACTTCTGTAAGTGTTTATTGTGATGCAAGTTATTTTCTGCTTTATAAAGAAACGCTCAGCGGAACGATTCAGGCTTCCGGTACTTTGTCTGCTGGTGTTGAAATTAAAAGGCTGATTGCATCGGGCAGCAGTGAGGAACAGGCAATGCAGCAACGCGATCCGATGCCAGCCAGATTTTACAATCTTTATAACCCGGCCGGGTCTTACGGATCGTATGTAATGCCCGGGATGATCCTGATTATTCTGCAACAAACCCTGCTTATCGGGATTGGAATGATTGGTGGAGCAGGGAAGGAGCGTCGAAATAATCAGGAGGTTCAACCCGGAATCAGGGTGAGGCAGGGAATGTTTTCGGTCGTTTTTGGAAAAGGGCTGGCCTATTTTATGATCTATGTGCCAAATCTTGTTTATACATTGATCTATCTCTCCAGATGGTTTGGTTTTCCCGACAAGGGGTGCTTCACCAATGTCTGTATCCTGATGGTTCCCTACCTTTTTTCAGTAATCTTCCTCGGGTTAATGGTTTCAATGTTTTTTCGCCGCCGCGAGCATTCCATTATGACCTTAGTCTTTGTTTCTCCCATTGTTTTATTTATTAGTGGATTATCGTGGCCGGAGAGTTCAATCCCCCATTTATTGAATCAAATCGGCCATGTGTTCCCAAGTACATCAATGATTCCAGCTTATTTGAGGATCAGAACAATGGGGGTATCCATCAGTCAGGTTAAACCTGAACTGCTGTTTTTGCTCCTCCAGATGGTAATTTATTTTGTTCTGGCGGCGGTCACCTACAAGATAACGGTAATCAGGCAGGAGAAGAAAATGAGAGAGAGAGAATTGGAGACAGAGAGCCAGAGAGAGGGACTGGGAGACCAGTTCTGAACTAGTTTTACAGAATAAGACAAAATTATTTCAGGATTATGATTTACTTCAATTATTCTTTGCAACCTACTTCTTGTAGGCAAAAACTAAAATGATCTGGATAAAATAGGCAATAACAGTTATCAGGCAAAAATAGGCCCCAATCTGCCACTCACCGAAAAAGGAAATCAAACATAATAGACAATTGGCTACGTAAGCAACCTGCATCGAAAAAACTGCCATAAATGACTTAAATTTCAGACTTTTAAGGCTAATAGTCATTGCATAAATACCAAAAGCCAAAGTTACAAACGGGGAGATCAGGCTAAGCCATTCGTTTGCACCGGTTGGCCAACCTCCAATATTCTTTACAAAGCCCCAAAGGGTGAAACAGACCAATGCAATATTCACTGCTCCTGCAAAATGGGCGATGATCACCTCTGTTCGTGAAAGTGTTTGTGCAAAGATCCAACGAAGAGATTCAACAGTTATAAGAAGCGGAAGAAAGGCCGGCCAGGCGATCTGCCACAGATCAAAATCCTTCATAAAAGCTGCGGAAAATGGGGAAATACTCCAGGAAAATGGGAGAAAAATGGCTGCGACACCAATAGCTCCTGTTAATGTGAGCACTAATTGAATCATGAACCACGATCTCAGATCCGATGATTCACTAAATGATTCAGGTGATTTAATTTTCCCAGGAATAGGTTTCTTTGGCGTCATATTTTTAAGGTAGAATGATGTGACTACAATTACGCTGATGATAGAAAAATAAAGTCCGAATATACAGAAAAACACTTTTAAGTATTGGCCGTTATTTATGGTTTTTAAACTACAAACTATCTTTTTACCTTTGGGGCGTTTACAAATGATTTTTATAATCTTTACAAATGTTTATTCGTACCATTTTTTACATCCTGACAATATTCCTCATTATTAATTGTGGATCAGATAAGCCGGCGCCTTACCGGAAACTTTCGGGATATACCCAGGGAACCACATTTCACATCACGTACGAAGACCGGGCGAATAAAGACTTCTCCTCATCGATTGATTCCATATTCAATGCTTTCAATCTTACCTTTTCGGCGTATGTGCCAAATTCAATAGTGTCAAGAATAAATCAAAACGACTCAACGGTCCTTCTCGATGATCAGTTTATTGAGGTATACAATAAATCGCGG
Source organism: Prolixibacteraceae bacterium (assembly GCA_963675995.2). GTDB lineage: Bacteria > Bacteroidota > Bacteroidia > Bacteroidales > Prolixibacteraceae > JAAFHB01. The sequence continues at coordinate 1,437,336 of CAXXIY010000002.1, forward strand.
GAGGTGTGGAAGGATACGAACGGCGATATGGATCTGACAGTGGCACCACTTGTAAATGTCTGGGGTTTTGGGCCTGAGAAAAGGGCAAAAGTCGACTCTGCCCAAATTGATTCTCTATTACAGTATGTTGGGATGGAAAAGATTCGGCTTGAGGGGAGAAGGCTGATCAAAAATCTTCCGGGAATTAAAATTGATGTTAATTCGATTGCACAGGGGTATTCGGTTGATGTGGTTTACCGATTTTTCGAGAAGCTTGGTATTAAAAATTTCATGGTGGAGATTGGGGGCGAGGTGAGGGTCAAAGGTAAAAATCCCAATGGGGAACTCTGGAGAATAGGAGTTGACAAACCTGTGGATGGGAATAGCGTTGCGGGCGAGAATTTACAGACGATCATCCTTCTCAATAATAAAGCAGTCACAACTTCAGGTAATTACAGGAAATTCTTTGAGGAGGATGGCCGTAAATATTCGCATATTATTGATCCTCATACGGGTTATCCCTACAAAAACAACCTGTTAAGTGTTACGGTTATTGCCGATGATGCCCTTACTGCTGATGGCTATGATACCGGCCTGATGGTTCTGGGACTCGAAGGGGCCCGCGCACTGCTGAAAAAGCATCCTGAACTCAATGCCTATATGATTTATACCGATGAGGAGGGGAAGTTCAAGGTGGAGTATACCAAAGGAATTCAGTTTGATAAAGAGTGAAAGACCTGATTTGTACCAAATTTCGGGCGGACCTATGAAATCCTCATGAACTTACATAAAAAAGGTAATCGATAAATCAGTGAGGGTTCCACACGGATCAGGAATCAAAATACCTGTAAGTTAATGAAATTTATACGTGTGAGATTGGAAGTATTTTGCGACCAATGTTCTTTGTAGGGCTTTCAATTTACAGCTCCTGATCTTAAAGAACCCCATTGTAGCTTCAACATTGCAGTTCTGAGCTTGCAAATTGCCCCATTTAGCCCGGATGATTCTGCATCCTGCCTTTAAATTGCTCCGCAGATAGCTGAACAGGGAGATCAGTAGGTCGGTTTTAGAGAAAAATAGTAACTATTGAAATAAAAAAGCTGCATTTTGTTAAGCCCGAACAGGTAATCATAAGGCTCAGAACAGCAATTTAGAACCTTTAGGCTGCAAACCGGAACCTCAGCGCATAATTTTGGAAGATATTTTCTGATCAATTGACGCTCCAGATACCAGTTGGGAAGTAATCTGCTGAAATGCCGGAGCATGATTGAAAGCAAGAGGTAATAAGCCAGGGACAAAATATTCTTAATATTCGTATCTTTATACCATGATCTCCAACTTTCCATACTATGCTTAAACGAAAAGATTTCCAGGTAATCCAAAAAGGCGATCCAAAGGTGGTCAGGGCATGGGTGATGTACGACTGGTCTAACTCTGTTTATCAGTTAACAATTGCATCTGCCATTTTCCCGATTTATTACAATACGGTCACACGTCATGGAAACGACTTTATGGTCTCTTTCTTTGGATTTAAGGTAGTTAATACTGCACTCTATTCCTGGGCTATCGCGGCAGCCTATCTTTTAGTGGCAATCGGTTCGCCACTCTTCTCATCAATGGCCGATTACACGGGGCGTCGTAAAGGTTTTATGCGTGCTTTCACCCTAATTGGCGCCACCGGTTGTGGAATGCTTTTCTTTTTTGATGCTGCTCATATCGAACTGGGAGTGATCTCTTTTGCATTGGGAACGTTGGGTTATGGGGGAAGTATCGTGTTTTACAACTCATTTCTCCCTGTAATTGCTGAGCCCCAAGATCAGGATCGTGTTAGCGCCCGTGGTTATTCGATGGGCTATTTGGGTGGAGTAATTCTGTTGCTGATAAATTTATTGATGATCATGAAGCCCGAATTGTTTGGATTTACCAAACAATCCGATATGCCAGCGCGGATCTCATTTCTTTCGGTCTTTGTTTGGTGGATTGGCTTTTCATCAATCACATTCAGCTATTTGCCCAAATATGTTTTCCGGAAACGCACCGCAAAGGCTCGTATTTTCACAAACGGCTATCGGGAGTTACAATTGGTTTTTAACGAGATCAGAAAATCATTTCGTCTCTCAGTTTACCTTACTGCTTTCTTCTTCCTGATGATGGGAATTCTGACCACGATGTTCATGGCGGCAACATATGGTGAGAAAGCGCTTGGTTTGAACGAGAGTGTACTGATTCCGACAGTAATGGGTATTCAGTTGATAGCTATGTTTGGCGCCTGGTTTTTTGCCCGGCTTTCCGGTAAGATAGGAAATCTGAAAGCGTTGATCACCTCCGTTGTGGTATGGATCATAATTTGTGTTTATGCCTTTACGATAAAAGGTGCCGCGGGATTTATTATTGCAGCCCTGTTTATTGGTGTTGTGATGGGGGGATCACAATCGCTGGCCCGCTCTACCTATTCCAAGATGCTACCCGAAACCACAACCGATCACACCTCATTTTTTAGCTTTTATGATGTGATGGAAAAGTTAGCAACCGTAGCCGGAACATTTAGTTTTGGAGTTATTGAGGTGTTGACCGGAAGTATGCGATATTCTGTTTTGTCGATCGCCATTTTCTTCGTTATCGGTCTGTTATTCTTGCTGCTGCTGGTTTGGGGGGATAGGGAAACCTCCCGAATGTAATCTTTCTGAAATGACAGAACAGAATACCAACAATTTAATGTCAATTTTTCATTAAGATTATTAGCACGTTATCTTTTTGTCAGAAGAACTTAGTAATTTCACACCGAAAAGCTCACATTAATAGAACAATCAGATGATCAGGTGTTTAGACTCAAGTTGTCTGTTTAATACCTCCATTAATTAACGGCTTATTAAATTATATGGACTGTCACGGTATGATCCAGTGATGTAGAATGGCATCCGGAAGTTCAAAACAAATTATATACAGATGAAACGTTATCTGAATTTTACCTTAAAAGGGAGTCAATTTCTCCCTTTCTGGATTGCATTCATTATTTTTCTTATCATCCCGTTCTATTTCCTTGTTAAAGAATTGTTCGAGCTGACAGCAACCGAGGTTCCAGCCGGTGGCACTTCAACAAAATTCTTTCTTTTTTTTATGATCGTCGTGGCCGTTTGCTTCACATTTATTCTTTTTATTTCAAAACGGGTAATGCAAAGTCTTGAATACAGGGATATAAATGTTATTTGTGATTTTCATACCAATAAATATATCGGAATAATTATCTCAGGGTTGGTACTTTCAATTGTAACCATCGGAATCTATATCCCATGGTTCATCAGGAATCTGCATCGCTTTTTTGTCCACGGTATCACCTATAATTCACACAAGTTTGCCTTTAGAGGTAAGGGAGGTAGACTTTTTCTGATTATGACACTAGCCATCTTTATTCCGTTTCTCGTAGTAGGTTTCATCGTATTTACGATTTTGAACTCAAATATAGAGATCTGGATTTACCAGGTCATGGTCATTTCGAGTCTTATTTCAATTATTTATTTGACCTTTAAATGGATGGTTGATATCCGTTACAAAGATTATATCATAGGTCTTAATACCGGGTTCTTTCGTGCGATGTGGAAAATTGGGATAGAACTTGTACTTGCGATTATTCTGGTATTTATTTTTAGCTGGCTTACAAGTGTTCTTAGCATTATATGGTGGAATACCAGTTTTTTACCCGAAACTGGAAAATTTCTAATCGAACTTGCATTGGCCATCCTCACCCTGGGCTTTTATTTCCCGATGGCATTTATTCGTTTATACCGTTATTTTACGGAACATACCAAAAGCAATGTTGTCGGAGGGAAGCAGGTCACAATGGGATACGACGGTGATCAGTTGACCGATTTCCTATTTATGTGGGGACAGATACTTTTAACAATGATCACCCTGGGTATTTATTTCCCCTGGGCATTCTGTAATATCGCACAAAGGTTGCTGGCACAAACATTTGTTTCAGTTGAGTTTGTTCCCCAAGAGAGCAATCAAGTTAATTGATCGTTTCTAAGATGCCTGGCTATTGGTAATTTTAATCTTCTTGCCAGTAAAAAAAGCGGTTCCGCTTATTGTTGCTATAATTTCACCTGTTTCTTTGGTCACTTCGACCAGATAACTTCCCGATTTATCATTTCTACCGGTTTCCTTGGCAATTGCTATAACAGTTCCGTGTGAGGTTTTGCGAAGAAAAGCGATAGTGGCTTCCTGTGTTACGCCAATGACCCCGTGGCTATTGGCTGCAAGCGAAAAGGTGAAATCTGCCAGGGTAAACAAGGCGCCTCCCATCAGAATTCCGATCCCATTAAGATGGTTATCAGTGATTTTCATGGTGCATTTCGCGAATCCGGGGGCAACTTCAATAATCTCTATTCCGCAAACTTTGGCGAAGTTATCTCTCTTAAACAGTTCTATGATTTTATCCATTTAAAATAGTCTATTTACCGGGTAAAAATGGAACTAATTTTTCAATTAATTCTTTTTTTAGGGGTAAATCCGGCTGGGTATAGGTGATTATATTCTTCTGCCGGTCAGCAGGGGCAGGTTTCAGCACGTGATTCATCCCTTCTATAATGACAAGTTTTGCCTTTGGAAGAGCTTTTGCAAGCCGGTTGGCATCATCCACGCTTACCTGAATATCGGTAGTTCCCTGAATAATCATAACGGGAATTCTCAGTTTGGCAATCTCTTTCTGCGGATCATATTTAAACCACGAAATCATATAGGGTTGAACCGAAGCACGAAAGATTGAAGCCAATTCCGGAGGGGTATTTTCCACCGTTTTCCCTTTCACCAGCTCATCAAGAATCGCATTAACCCGTATCGTTAACGAAGGTGGCTGATTTTTTAGCTGCTCTCTGATGATCTTATCTGCAGGTTGACCGGCGCCGGCAATTGATACAAACTTATTCACAATTTTCTCCTGCGATGCGATCATACCTATCAAGGACCCTTCGCTATGACCAATCACGATGATATTGCTGAATTTGACCTCATTTTTAAGGTAATTGATCCAACCTTTTGCATCATTCACATAGTGGTCGAACCGCAGGTCGGATTCCTTAAGTCCGGCATTGCGGCTGTTTGCTATCCCCCTTTTATCATACCTCAGCGTTGCGATCCCGTTTTTATTCAGTTCGGCGGCTAACATTTTTAAGGAATTATTTTTCATCGAAGGGTTGTTTCCATCACGATCTGTAGGTCCAGATCCGGCGATGATTAGGGCTACTGTTTTCGTCGGTGCAGTGACCGGGACCAGGAGTGTACCTTCAATATTCCCCGTAGCAGTTTTAAGGAGGACAATCTTTTCTGTCTGAGCGTAAATATTCGAAAAACTAATCAATAAGGTTATAAGAAGAGTGATATGGATTTTCATTTTTTTGATGTTTAATTAAATCGATTGGAAACAGGATTGGAATAAAAGAGGTAAGTTTATTGTCCTACAGATTTTTTGTGATTTTTTGATAAATAATGTACGAGTAGACAACCGGAACAACAATGATGATAAGGATTATAGGAATCATCACGAAGATTGGATCTTTGACAATAAACAACAAGACAACACCAATCATCCCACTCCAAAACCAGAGCCTCCCGGCCATTTTATGAGTTTTGGTCCAAACCTCTTCGTTGTTAAGAGTCCAAGGGACTTTGATACCTACAAAGTAATTCTGTCTGACGGTTCCCATATAATTACCAATCAGGGTAAAAAGAAGGAAAACCGAGATGGGAACGACTAACCCCATTTTTTCAATATGGTGCAACGTATTGTAAATAATTGCACTATTGATTATTCCGAAGAAAAGTCCCAGAATGATTCTCAACTTAAAATAGGTATTGCTGAAAATCTCGTAGTTTCGTTTTCGCGGATCAATAAAAGGCAATGCCAACATTAAGAAATAGATTCCAAGGGGTAAATAAATAAAAAAGAGTTTTGAACCATATCCGTTAGGCGTTCCTTGGATATCAAAATGAACCGGCATTTGAGCGGGGAGATTGCTCCAGTTGAAGACTAAATAAAGGATTGGAAGAATTGCCAAAGCAATAAGCAATAGTTCTTGTCTGATGGTTTGATTTTTCACAGTGATCTGTATTTAAGATTTAAATTGAATTAACCATTTGGCGATTTCGTCGAATACAGTTGTGTTGATTGAGTATTTCTGAAACTGTCCATCCCTGACACACACAACCATTCCGGCCTGTTTTAAAAGGTCAAGGTGGTGCGAGATACTCGGTTTGCTCATGTTGAACTGATTAGCAATCTCACCGGCAGTAAGATCACCTTTATTCAGCAATTCAAGTATCTCACGTCTTGTAGGATCGTTTAATGCCCTGAAAAAAGTATTCATGATTCGATGATTGTATAATTAGACAAATATCTAAATAAATTCTCTAAAGAACAACTTTTTTTGAGAAAATAACTAAGATTCGACATTAAATATTTAGCGGGGAATGTCATAAACTGTTTGATTCAAAATCACTATCTTTTCAGCCTAAATAAAACTGATATTTAATGAGCAAATTGATCGTTGTTTTTGCCATTCTTCTCCTATCACTGGGATCGGCAGCACAAAAAAACAGTAATACAGTGGATAAAAATAATCCGTTTTTTAATGAGTACAAAACTCCATTTCAGGTCCCTCCATTCGATGAGATAAAACTCGTCCATTTTTTGCCGGCAATTGATGAAGGGATAAAGGTGCAGATGAAGGAGATAGAGACAATTATAACGAATCCTGCTGTTCCCGATTTTGAGAATACGATACTGGCTTACGACAACTCGGGTGAGCTTCTTTCAAAGCCTTCGAGGGTTTTTGGTAATTTAAACGGAGCCAACACCAATCCTGAGATGCAGAAGCTGGCGCGCGAGATTACCCCTAAGCTCACGCAGCATGGCGACAATATTTCCCTTAATCCGGCGCTCTTTAAGCGGATAAAAAGTGTTTATGACCGAAGAACAAAACTGGGGCTCAATAGTGATCAGTTAAGGGTGGTGGAGAAGATCTACAACGATTTTGTACGCGGTGGGGCAAATCTTTCGGCCCAGGACCAGACCAAACTCCGTTCCTTAAATGAAGCGCTTTCGAAGTTAAGTCTTCAGTTTGGGGAGAATGTACTGGCGGAGACCAATAAAAACTTCAGGCTGGTTGTTGACAATAAGGAGGAGTTGGATGGCCTTTCCCCCGATGTTATTGAGGCGGCAGCAGCACAGGCGGGTAAAGACGGTATGAAGGGTAAATGGAGTTTTACGCTTCAAAAACCAAGTATGCTTCCTTTTCTTCAGTATGCCAAAAACCGCGATTTGCGCGAAAAGCTGTACCGTGGTTATTTTATGCGCAGTGACAACGGGAATAGCGCCGACAATAAGGAGATCATTAAGAAAATCGTGGCGCTTCGCGATGAAAAGGCAAAGCTGATGGGTTATAAAAACTTTGCCGCTTTTGTGATCTCTGAGAATATGGCCAAAACTCCCGAAAATGTCGATGCTTTCCTTCAGAAACTTTGGGTTCCGGCCTTAAAACGTGCTAAAAGTGAGCTTTCCGAGATGCAATCGATCGTTAATAAAGAGGGTGGCAAATTTAAATTACAGTCGTGGGACTGGTGGTTTTATGCTGAAAAGTTGAGAAAGGCAAAATATGATCTCGATGAATCGGAAACCAAGCCTTTTTTCAGCCTTAAAAATGTCCAAAGTGGGATATTCTATGTTGCCAATAAGTTATATGGGATCACCTTCGAAAATAGAACTGATATCCCCGTTTATCATCCCGAAGTGGTTGCTTATGAAGTGAAAGAGGCCAATGGCGCGCACCTGGGGGTTTTATATATGGATTTTCATCCGCGTGACGGCAAGAGGGCAGGAGCGTGGTGTACAACCTACCGCACACAGAAATATCGCGATGGGAAAAAAATTACCCCGGTAGTTTCGATGGTGATGAATTTTACCCGTCCATCAGGAAATGTGCCTGCTTTATTAAGTTTCGACGAAGTGACCACCATGTTTCATGAATTTGGTCATGCATTGCACCGCTTGTTTCAGGATCAGCCTTACGATCGTACTGCAGGCGATGTTCCACGCGATTTTGTAGAACTTCCATCGCAGATCATGGAGAACTGGGCCTCAGAACCTGAAGTGCTTAAGGTTTATGCAAAGCATTATCAGACAGGGGTGACTATCCCCGATGCACTGATTGCCAAAATAGAAAAGAGCCGGCAGTTTAATCAGGGATTTGAGACTGTGGAATATCTTGCAGCGGCGATCCTCGATATGAAGTATCATAACATTGCCAATCCGGCAATTCCGAATATCCGAAAGTTTGAAAATGAATCACTTGGAAAGGAAGGGTTAATTCCTGAGATTTTGCCCCGTTACCGAAGTACCTATTTTTCGCATATTTTTAGTGGAGGTTACTCTGCCGGGTATTATGTGTACATTTGGGCAGCAGTACTTGATGCCGATGCTTTTCAGGCTTTTAAAGAGAGTGGCGATATTTTTAATCCGGTGCTGGCTACAAAGTTCCGTGAATTATTAACCAAAAGTGGTTCAGACGAGGGGATGACCATATATTCCAGATTCAGAGGAAAAGCTCCCGACATTAAACCTTTATTACAACGCAGAGGTTTAGATTAAAAGCTTATTTTAATATTTATAAAAATGGAATTAAACCGAGATCCGCGATTAGCAGTGCTTTTTGATGCTGATAATGTCCCATATTCCAATGTAAGAGGAATGCTTGCCGAAATTGCTAAGTACGGCACTCCTACTTTTAAAAGAATTTATGGTGATTGGACAAAACCTACTGTTGCCGGATGGAAAACGGTACTTCTCGAAAATGGCATCACCCCAATCCAGCAATACAGTTACACAACTGGTAAAAATGCAACCGATTCGGCCATGATTATCGATGCCATGGATATACTCTATACGGGTCGCGTAGATGGATTTTGTATTGTATCGAGCGACAGTGATTTCACAAGACTTGCCACCCGTTTAAGGGAGGCGGGAATGAAAGTTTATGGTATTGGAGAGAAGAAAACTCCGATACCTTTTATTGCAGCATGTGATAAGTTTATCTATCTCGAAATCCTTAAGCCGGTTGAACCGGTTGTCAAGCAGACCTTGATTCCGAAGGTTAAATCCAAATCGCGTGCAAAAGCAAACGAGGTAGTACAGACGCCACCTGTAAATGTGATTGAGATTGCAAACAAAGGGCTGGCCAAGGTGATTTTTGACAGTATCAATGACCTTGCTGATGAAAATGGATGGGCTTTTTTAGGCGATTTGGGTAATCTGATTCTGAAAAAGCAACCCGATTTCGATCCACGTAATTATGGATTTAAAAAACTGGTTCCATTGATTAAGAGCTTTGATCAGTTCGAAATCGATGAACGGGATACCGGAAAGAAGAATACTACCCTGGTTTTTGTCAGAACTAAATAAAATCACGAAAAACTATATTTATATTTGTTCGCTCATCTATCAACCTAATTTCCGCGATGAAACAAGCCCCTGTGGATCGGGACATGTTCCATCTGATCTTAAAAAAACGAATAAATCCACGGATGAAAAAAGTTAAATTAAATATCCTTGGCTTGTCATACAGCCAGACACAAACAGGAGCTTATGCACTGGTTCTCTCTGAGGCTGATGGCAATAGAAGAATTCCTATTATCATTGGAGCCGTTGAAGCACAGGCCATTGCCATACAACTGGAAGGACTTAAGCCTCCCAGGCCTTTGACACACGACCTGTTTCTCAATGTAGCGCTTGCCTTCGATATCGAGATTGTTGAGGTCTTTATCCATAAATTGGAAGAGGGGATTTTCTATGCGGAGATTGTTTGCGAGCAGAATGCCAACCGGGTAAGGGTTGATTCAAGAACCTCGGATGCCATAGCGCTTGCGCTTCGGTTTGAATGTCCAATCTTCACAACCGAAGATATTATTGAGAAAGCCGGGATCATTATGGAGTTCGACGAGAATGGGGATGTGAGTGATGAACCTGAAGATGCTGATATGATTAAAAGATCGAATGTAAAGCATGTCGATTATTCAGAATACTCAGCTGACGAGTTAAACGAAATGCTTGGCGCAGCAATAGCCGCCGAAGATTACGAAAAAGCGTCCGAGATTCGTGACGAGATCAACAAAAGAAAAATATTATGAGGCAATATAATGATCTCCTGAAGCACATTCTAAATTACGGGAGACCACAGGAAGACCGCACTGGTACAGGAACAAAAAGTATCTTTGGTTACCAGATGCGATTTAATTTGGAGGAAGGATTTCCAGTCGTAACCACCAAAAAACTTCATTTAAAGTCAATTATTTATGAATTGTTGTGGTTCCTTTCCGGAGATACCAATGTAAAATATCTTCAGGATCATGGTGTGCGGATATGGAACGAATGGGCCGATGAGAATGGCAACCTTGGACATATCTATGGTTATCAATGGCGATCATGGCCCACTCCGGAAGGGAAATTTATAGATCAGATCACCCGTTTGATTGATGAAATTAAAGTAAATCCTATCTCCCGACGATTAATTGTAAGCGCCTGGAATGTGGGTGATCTGGATAAGATGAATCTTCCTCCATGCCATTTGCTTTTCCAGTTTTATGTGAATGAAGGGAGGCTCTCCTGTCAGCTTTATCAGCGGAGCGCTGATGTTTTTCTGGGTGTTCCGTTTAATATTGCCTCTTATGCGTTACTTACCCTGATGGTTGCTCAGGTGACAGGATTAAAACCCGGAGATTTTGTCCACACTTTTGGAGATGCTCATATTTATAACAATCATCTCGATCAGGTTAACCTTCAGCTGTCGCGTACCCCTTATCCCCTGCCTCAGATGAGGATCAATCCGGAGGTGAAGTCGATTTTTGATTTTAAATATGATGATTTTGTACTTGTCAATTATCAAAGTCATCCGCATATTAAGGGGGAAGTGTCGGTGTAACGAAGGCAGAGGTTTTGGCAGTGTGTTATTCAGATGCAGGCCAAAGCAGAAGGATTTTCTGTTCGTTGGTAAGCTGTCTGTTTTGATTATGCCCAATAGCCTACTGCCTAAATGTCTAATCAACTGATTCTTAAAGTAAGAATTGTTTCATTTAATACGATTTCCATGATCTACCCAAATATTGCCATTATTGTAGCCATTGCCCAAAATTTTGCCATTGGCAGAAACAATGACCTGTTGTTTCACCTCCCCAATGATTTAAAACGGTTTAAGAAGATTACATCAGGTCATGCTGTAATTATGGGTAAAAAAACCCTTTTTTCACTTCCCAACGGGCCACTCCCAAATAGGAGGAATATTGTGATTACCGATATTCCGGGAGAAACCTTTGACCGATGCGAAACGGTCTATTCCATCGACGAAGCAATAGAGGTGGTTAAAGAGGAGCAACTCGCATTCGTTATTGGAGGGGGAATGATCTACCGGCAGTTTTATCCAATTGCAGGAAAGCTGTTTCTCACGATGGCTCATCGCGATTTCGAGGCAGACACCTTCTTCCCTGCAATTAATTTTAATGATTGGAAAGAGCTGTCACGCGAAGATCTGTTCGATGAGAAAAATAATTTCAACTATTCGAATATTGATCTTGAAAGAATCTGAACAACAGAAGCCTCACCTCACACAACAATTCAGATTTTTCAATACCTAAGTTTTGCATCTGATTTGAATGGCTTAAGGTAGAAATTCTATTTCGCTGGAAACCAATTCGGCATCTGCTTCTTTAATGACCCTCCTTTCGTGTTTGTACCGGAACACAAAGGGGAAGATAATTCCAAGTAAAAGTGCATATCCTGCAAAGACAAACCAGATACTTTGCCAGTCTCTGAGATCCCCTTTCGTAAAATGATCAACCACCCAGCCACTGGCAATGCCACCGATAAATGCGCCAAAACCATTGGTCATGATCATGAATAAACCCTGTGCACTTGCCCTGATACGGGGGTCTGCTTCCGTTTCGACAAATAGTGAACCTGAAATATTAAAGAAATCAAAAGCCATACCATAAACAATCATCGATAAAACAAGCAGATATAATCCACCACCCGGATTACCGATTCCAAATAATGCAAAACGGAGTACCCAGGCGAACATGCTGATCAGCATCACCTTCTTAATCCCGAAACGATGAAGAAAGAATGGTATGGTGAGGATAAACAAGGTCTCGGATATCTGTGAAATCGATAATAAGACAATAGGGTGTTTTACCCCGAAGGTATCGGGATGGGTAAGGTTGAAACTCTCGAGGAAAGAGCCGCCAAAAGCATTCGTAATCTGTAATGCTGCCCCAAGGAACATCGCAAACAGAAAAAACACAGCCATCTTTTTTTGTTTGAAAAGTACAAGCGCATCCAAACCAAACCGGGCAAGTAACGACTTCTTTTGATTTGACCTCTCCGGTTTGCAGGATGGCATCGTAAAAGCGTAAATTCCTAAAACCAGGGCTGAAGCTGAACTAAATATTAGCTGGGTTGAGCTGGATTTCCAGCCCAAAAGGTCTACAAACCACATGGCAGCTATAAAACCAACGGTTCCCCATACCCTGATTGGCGGGAAATCTTTCACAACATCATATCCCTTTTGCTTTAAAACAACATACGAAACCGTACTGTTTAATGCGATGGTGGGCATATAGAACATTGAGTTTAAAAGCATCACATAAAAGAATAGGTGTGGATCGGTGATGGTTGAGGCCCAAAAAAGTAAAACAGCCCCTGTCAGATGACAAACGCCTAATAGCTTTTCAGCATTGACCCATTTGTCGGCAATAATACCCATCACTGCAGGCATAAATAGGGAGGCAATCCCCAGGGTCGAAAAAACGGAACCAATCTCCATTCCCGTAAAATGTAATGTACCGCCTAAATAACCACCTATGGAGATCAGCCATGATCCCCAGATAAAAAACTGCAGAAAATTCATCAATGTAAGACGATACTTAATCCCCATATCTTTCAAAAAATTAGTTAATTCTATCAAAGTGTAATTGTAATCGAAAACTCACCGGGAACAAATCACATCCAGGTGAATATATTCCAGCCAGTCGCAGGTCGCCAGCTGCTTATCATTTGAAAATTATTTGTTTTTTAACGATCAGTCATCGAGTATCAGCAATTTCCCCAGATTCTCAAACCTTGAATGGTAATCATCGATGGCGCATTGCATCACTTCAAATGCTTCGCTCTTGTCATAAACATGGGTGATAACCGAATTTTTCTCTTCACCTGGAAGATCTTTGTAGGTGAGGAAATAATGTCGGAGCCGGGTGATAATTGTCTCAGGAACATCTGCAAGATCAGCGAAATGACCGTACACAAAGTCGTTATTCAGTACAGCAATGATTTTATCATCGGCCTCATTCCCGTCAATCATTCTGAATCCCCCAATGGGACGTGCTGTGACAAGGATATCTCCATGTGCGATATTCTTTTCTGTAAGGACTACAATATCAAGTGGATCGCCATCGCCTTTTACCCCTTTTAGTCCTGTTTTATCCATACAGAATTTTCCAACCTTTTTACCGCAGTAGGTCTGGGGGATAAATCCATAAAGTGCAGGAACTACATTTGAGAATTGCTGCGGACGGTCAATTTTGAGGTAACCGGTATCTTTATCAACCTCATATTTTACAGTGTCGGTAGGAACCACTTCAATAAATGCGGTGACCTTCTCCGGAATATGATCGCCAATGTGAACCCCATGCCAGGGATGCGACTTATAACGCAACCCCATAAGCCTCCCAATGGGATCTGAAAATTTATCTGCCATAGCAATTGATTTTTATAAAATAGACATGATTCACGAATCACCGACCGGAATGAATATTCCCTCATGGCTATTCCATTTGGCTGCTATAAAACAAATTCTATACAAATGAAATCTCAATTTGAAATATTCGCTGGTTGATAGATGAACTGACAACCAAAGGAAACGAATTTTTTCCATATTTAGCTGAAGATTTCAAAAAAAAGTAGTTCTGTGATGTTGAGTAGGGATAATGTGAACATTGCGCCTTCAGCAGCTAACTGCCAGCGGATGGCAACTGGCAGCTAGCGATTGGTGGCTTGCGACTGTCAAAACGCTGTCGTTAATGGATTGCCTTTTCAGAATCTGACAAATGTAAAAAAAGCAGATTAGTTCAGATTACCCATGCGCGCTGCCAGATGGTAACAGCCAGAAGCAAAATCATGCTCCCCATCCTTCGCGGTCGAGACTGCGGTATTGAATCGCCTCACCAAGGTGGTCAGCCTGAATTGATTCAGCTCCTTCGAGGTCAGCGATAGTTCGCGATACCTTCAGGATACGGTCATATGCCCTTGCTGATAGTCCCAGTTTCTCCATGGCATTTTTAAGCAATTGATGCCCTGCCTGATCAGGAATGCAATACTGATGTAGTAACTTCGTATTCATTTGTGCATTACAATAGATCTCGGTATCATGAAATCGCTCACGTTGTATTTCACGGGCTGCAATCACCCGTTGCCGGACAATTTCACTTTTTTCGCCAGGTTTCATCTCCGAAAGTTCATTGAAAGGGACAGGAACCACTTCCAGATGAATATCAATACGGTCAAGCAGAGGTCCGGAAATCCGGCTTAAATATTTCTGAACCATTCCGGGTGCACACACGCATTGCTTTGTGGGATGGTTGTAAAACCCGCACGGACAGGGATTCATAGAAGCAACCATCATAAAGGAGGCGGGGTATTCCACCGAAAATTTTGCCCTTGAGATGGTAATCATCCGGTCTTCGAGAGGCTGCCGCAGAACTTCCAGTACCGTTCGTTTAAACTCTGGTAACTCGTCAAGAAACAATACTCCGTTATGGGCAAGCGATATAACACTTGGATATATTAAGGATAAATCATATTTTTGTCGAATATTTCGATAAAATATTGATTATGAATAATAAATGTGCAATTTACATTAGGGTAAGTTCGGATTTGCAAGATTATGAACGTCAAATTACTGATCTTGGAAATTTTGCTAAGTCCAACAATCTTTCATTTACAAATGAAAATATCTATGAAGATCGCCTAAGTGGTTTTAAAAATGAGAATGAACGTGAAGGATTACGTAAATTACTAAAAGAGGTTGTCCCTTCAGGAATAAAAAAAATTTTGATTTGGGAAATTTCTAGGCTTGCTCGAAAACACAAAGACCTTCTTGATTTAACAGAATTTTTTCAAGAAAATAAAATTGACGTCTATTTTTTTCAACAAAGATTCTGGTTGTTAGATGAAACCTTAAAAATTAGTCCCCAAGCTGGCTTGTCTATTGCCTTCTTTGGATGGCAAGCTGGATATGAAGCACGATTGACTAAAGAGAGGTTTAAATCAGCTAAAATGCTAAATGAATCACTTGGTAAATATAATGGAGGTAAGATTCCCTTTGGATATAAATTAGATGGTTTAAAGAGATATATCATTAACGAAGATAAACTTCCTGATCTTGATGTGAGTGAAGCAGATATTGTGCGAGAAGTCTTTGACTTATATGAGAAAGGATTAGTCTGTTCGAAAATTTGTATGATATGCAGATCGAAGGGATACCCCAAAATTGTTTTAAATACACATACTTTAGCTCGACTACTAAGAAACGAATCTTACATTGGTCATAAGAGTACAAAGCTTGGTAAAAGACCAACACCACCAATTATCAATGAATCACAGTTTTATTCTGTCAATGGTCTTGTAACTCTAAATAAGACCAAAGCAGACAAAGGCAAAAAGCACATTTTCCTTTTGAGAGGTATCCTCAGATGCTCTGTTTGTAATAAATTCTATGTTGGAAAGCAAACTGACGATGGGTATATCTGTCCCCAAAATTCAGGAAGCAACAAAACCAATAATAATTCATCTTGCAAAGGAGGACTTATTTCAATATCTAATGTGGAGGGAATAGTATGGGAGAGAGTTAAATATTGGCTTACAAAATGGAAGGTTGAAGGTTTCGATGATGAAGATTTGGAATATAAGTCCAGAATATCTGAAATGAAAGAACAAATCACACGTTACAACAATACTATTCAAGATATTGAAAAACAAAAAGGTAGGCTTAATTTCATGTTTAAGAATGGAGGTAGTTCCCCTGAAGAATATCTAAAGGAATTAACAAAGAATAGTAGTGATCGAGAAAAATATGTTAGAGAGATTGCAATATTGCAAGCAGAAATAAATGAGGAAGAAATCAGGAAGGAAGAATATGCTTCAATGGGGAAAAGGATTGAAAACATAAACTCTATTTCTGATAGAAATCAAATGAGGAAGCTGACAAAGAATATAATTAAAGAAGTTTACTTCTATAAGGCTGGCTTATTTAAAACTGTACTTTTCATTAAATATCACAGAATCAGCACAGTTGATTGTATTCTATATAATTCTGTTGCTAAAAAAGGTAATGCATTTAAATTAACTTTTACGAAATATTTCCGATATGATGATTCACGTAAAATATTTTATGGGCTTAATGATCCTGATTCAGTTACCCATTTAACTAGTACTGAAATACTTAAAGAAAATGGCATTGGGTTAGACCTTCCTGATTATATTTCGCTTTATGATTTCACCCAATTAACGAAAAAACACAATAGACCAGATTTGAAAATCTCAAATCTGATAGATTTTCCTTTTCCAGATGCAACTAATTCATTACTATATACTTTTGATGCTTTAATAAGTATTCCTGAAGAGTTAGATGGACTATTGACCACTCATAAATATCAAAAAATGGAGTATTTTAAAGATTTAAAACGATCAAGGTTTAGTAGGAAAAAGAGTAGTACTGGTAAGGTTGTTTGAATTTTAAGGCTTAAATACCTTCAAATTCAAGCCAATTGTTTAAGCAAAAAGAATAATCCATTTCTGTATTATCAGCCATACAAGAACCAGAATTTCTTTTTGAAAGGAAATACCACTCGCTTTGAAAATTGATATTTGTGGTTTCATAAACATAGTTATCAGGCATTAACCACAACCACATTTCCACCTTATTTTCATTCAGTAGGCTTCTTTTCGTTAATCTATCCAGTAGATCGGAATAACTTACAGCCACAAATTCAGCAATGCCTTTTACCCAGTTTTCAAATCCAAAGATGAAATAGTCAGGCAATGGCTTACCTGTAAAAAAATCAAACATAAACACACCTATACCATCTGTTTTATTCCCATTATGGCTTCCATGCGTTTTAATAGTGGTTTTTCCAGAGATGACTAGTTGGAATGAAATATGTCTTGATTCACGATTCTTTTGGATCATATAAAAATCATCATTAACCTCAAACGTAAAGGTGAATCCTTTATCTTTTAATAGCTGTATTAACGCATTTCGAATGGCTTTCTTTGCTAATGGCATAGTAACACTTGTTTCAATTATTAATTGCAAAAATGGCAATTCTTTCAGTAAAGATGGACTATTTCATAACCTTATCTTGCTCAGGAATAGTTTTGAAGTCAAGATTATAAATTTTTGTAATTATTTATAAATTGATATTTAAGTTGCATAAAATTATTTTCATTTTTTTAATGAGTTTAGCTAAAATTTGAAACTGAAATTTCTCAGGAATCTCAATCATGTAGCACCCAGCCTAGGGGGAGGGGGTGGCAGGGAGGGGTATCCAAAGGGGGGAATACGCTTATTGGAACATTGTTTGTCCACATGTATTATTCAATTTTGTGATATATCGACATTTGATTGTCCTAGTATTTATCTTTGTTGGTTTAATTTTACCTCAACCAAATTCTAACGCTATGAATAATTCAACAACAAGTGAACCCACTCACAAAAAGCCTAAATTTTTTGGGCATGAGTTACCCAATGGGTCTAGGACTGGACTAGCTATGGACAGTCCTATAAAAGTAATAGCTTCACCAAAATTTATTGAAGCTGAAGTAAGAGTAATTACTACATTTCTAAGTGTTTATGAAACAGTTGCATGGGATGTACTCCAAAATCATATTGTAACAAGTGGAGAAAAGAAAATAGATTGTTATGAGATTTTAGTAAGTGATTGGAGTGATAGCACTAAGGAGGTTTTTACAGTGGAATTCTTTTTTGATATTACTGATTGTTTGGAATGATGGATGCAATTAGGTTAATGATAAAGTCAAATAAATCATTGATAACTAATTTGTTATTGTATCATTTCTGTTCTCAGTTAGTTTTGAATATTTTATTACTCCATTGCACTTCTCCGAAATATTAAAATTTTAATATGTGGATTTCAAATAATATTTTCAATTACAAAACTTTTAAATAATTTTTGAATTGATTGAACACAAAAAGTATTTTAGAATATTTATCAGTTGATAACTTCTGTCTCGCTACTAAAATTCGTAATGAATTTACTTTTAATAAGATTTAAGAATGCAGCATTTCTTGAATGTGCATCCTCAACAACTGCATCTATATCCCAAATAAAAACTCCAATCGGTAAGATTTTCTTTGGACTTAAAGAAATAGCTACACTTGTTTCTTTGTAATACATTTTACCAGTTGAATAAAGTTCTGTATATTCTCCAGTCAGTGCCAATTCTACTTCTTCGTTAAACTCAATTATACCATAATACCAAATTCTTTGAATTTGATTGTTAAAGTATTTCATTAGTTTCCTTGCCCTTTTTTCAAGTTGGGTAACAACTTTCATATTTTCTTCTAATGAGATTCCTCTTTTCTTTAATTCTACAATTACTATATCAAATGGTTTTTTATTATTAGGATTATTTGAAAATACTAATGCAATATCAATTCTATTATCGTTCCTTTCACTCTCTTCTTCTTCTGTAATAAAAGTTATTAGCTCACCAAATTCTCTATCACTCAATACTGTTTCATAGGTCATATACTTATCGTCAAGCAACCACGAATTATTCTTATATAAATCATTTATAAAATTTGATTTCTCAAATTTTCCCTCTTTCCTACTTGTAGCAAAAAGTTTATGTAATTCAGCCTCACTGTTATCATTCGTAGAGTTTTTTAGCTTATCTATTGTTAATTGTCTGAACAAAATATACTCTGTTAATGCTCTCGAAGAAACTTCTAAAGCTTTATCAAATTGGTCATTAGTTAAACCATTTGCATCTAGTAATTCCTTTTGCGCTTTAAAAAATTCATCTTGAGCTTTTTTTAAAATTTCATTTCGACCAATATATCCTATATTATCAGTATCGAAATATCCACTTAAATGAGGGTATCTACTCACAAGATTATTTTGAGTTGCGATATTACGTTTTTGTATTTTTGGAATGCTTTCTTCAATTATTGAAGCTACTTTTTTCCTGAAAATTGTTTGAATACTTTTTAATTCTGCTTTTGAAATGGTTAAATTTTGTCGTACAATGTCA
Source organism: Prolixibacteraceae bacterium (assembly GCA_963675995.2). GTDB lineage: Bacteria > Bacteroidota > Bacteroidia > Bacteroidales > Prolixibacteraceae > JAAFHB01. The sequence goes on from CAXXIY010000002.1 coordinate 1,456,684, forward strand.
ACCTTTCCTTCAAAATAATCTGAAAACAAAAGGAAAACCATTTCATAGCCAGAAGGAATATTTTCTTCAGCAACAATATCAACTTTTACAGTTCTATTATCTACTGAAACAGCAGCAATTAATGAACTCGCAGTTGGGTCAACTTCTTTAATTGAATAGTGCAAGTAAAATTTATCAATTAGATTAACAGAACTTTCAAGTTCTACAGTTTCAAATATTGGAATATCAGAACTATGAAGAACTAATTTCTTTTTATGCTTATCAATGTTTGTAAGTATATTTATAACAATATTTTCACCCCTTTCTTTCAAAAAAAACAACCTCGAATAAAATTCTTGAAGTATTCTTTGCTTTAGATAATCTGCATTGATATATTCATTTTTTGCAATTCTTTGTAATGCGTACGTATTCATTTTAAAAATTGTACCTGATTTATTTTCAGGAATTACTGAAATCTTGCAATCTTCTTCTTTAAAACCTTCATTAAAATCAAATTCTCGTACTTTAACTTTGTCATAGTGACTAATCACCTTTATATCATCAAAATAGCACAAATAAACTAATCTTCCCAAGCCTTTATGAGAATTCTCATCAACATCAAATAATTTTGAAAATTTTTTATATCGTTCATCTGTAAAACCCACTCCATTATCAGATATTTCTATTTGTAATGTTTCTGGTTGACTTAATGCTTCAGCAGTAATTGAAATCGAAATTTCATTAGCTTCTGCATCAAGGGCATTAGCAATTGCCTCGAAAAAAACCATCTCTAAGGATGAATTTCCAAAGAACATTTTAACAGCTTGGCTAAGTTTAACTTCCATTCTATATTCGCATTAATTGTATATTGCAATAGTTTTTCTTTTACCATTGCTTGTGTATATCACTCTTAAACCAATAATGTATGAACTTCTTGTATTGGCAACCTAAACACGTTGGCAAATATACTCCTTCTAAAATAAGACAAAAGGAACATAAGTGAGAATTTGAAATACAATAAGCAAAATTCCATCAAGATGCTAAGCTAAATTGATTACAAATTGGTGTTCAATAAAAGGTTTCTTTTAAATTTTTTTGAAACATAGAACATCTATTTTCAGTCAAAGCAATTAACAAGGAAATGCCTAAAAAATAGTTGAACTCGCAATTAATTTATAACTCATATTGCTAGAACTTGCCAATTGATTAGCATATTGAGCTTTTGCTTGCACGATAGCATCATCAATCTTGTTATCACCTTTAATCTCTATTATTTCGTAAGAACCATCAGCTAACTGTAATAAAAAGTCTGGGTAATAGCTTCTTACTGTATGAGATTCTGGGTCAATATAATTGATTGAAAATTCAGTTTGACCATGTGTAAGCATTCCTGTAAACCAAATTTTTGAGATAGCTCCATTATTTAGCTGATTCCAGAAATATGTATGCTCAGGAATTGAATCGAAGCAATAATTGTCAAGATGAAATGACTTGTCTCTAAAAGGAGTATAACGATCTGAATCTATACTTGCAACTAGACCTGGTTTAGCATGTACTTTATAACAATCTCCTTCTTGAGGTTCTTTTATAAGTTCAATCTCATATTCTTCTGGCTTTTCAAATTCATCAATATCATAGAGTTCATTAAAAAGTTTTGGAATAATCCAATCGTAAAGAAGTTCGTTGTAGCTATTTACACTTTTAAGTATTTCTGCAATCCCTTCTTTTGTATCGAAAAGTAATTCCTTAATAAAAAGTGGTGACCTATTTAAATATCTGGCAATTTCACCTACAATAGTAAGTTCAGAGAATAACCTTTTTTCTTTCATCTCAGTAATATTCTTGTCTTTGCCAATTTTTACTGATATGTTTTGAATATTGCGTTCAGTTTTGATAATGTCATATTTTGATGTATCCACTTCATCAAGTCCAAGGATAACACCTTTTTGAAGTACTTTCTCCTTTAGGATATGCAACTTCCTAATTCTTTTTAACTTTATTTTTACTGGTGGTGGAACAGTTCGTACTTCAATAAATTCCTTTTTATCACCTGCACTGGTTAGGTCATCAAGGGAAAGATTAAAGTTATCCTCTAATTCCTTTTCAAGAATCCTAATATTTTCTTGAGCCAAATATACTTTTCCAATTTCCTGATAATCAGTAATTTTTCTCAAGCAACGCATGGTAGCCTGAAGTACAAATATTTTTGATTTGGGCTCCCGATGCAAACAAACTGATAACAATGATCTGCAATTCCATCCTTCCTTCCCTTTATTGACGAGAAGAATAAACTGTTTGTCAGAAGTAATGGTATCTAGTCGTTGAAATTCTCTAATATCATCGTTTGAGGTAATTTTTTCGTCACCAACATTAACAAGTATTTTGTTACGTGAGATATTAAGTTCATCTAAAATATCTTCTACAGCAGGCTTTAGTTCAGTTTGTAATTCATCAATGCTTGAAGCAAAAAAAGCCATTTTAGGTAACATCCCTTCATAACGTTTATCTTTTCGTTCTTCCCAAAATTCAGTTATTGCAGTCCTAACAAATGCTTTTGTCTGATTTTTAATGTTTTCGAAACCAAATATTTTTACTTTTTTAAGGTAGTTTTTATCAATTGCCTCTCTAAGCCCATAAGAATATATTACTTCTGGAAGAATTTTTTTACCTACATAAGGAGTACCAGTGTAGTTGTAACAACCAACAACATGTGTCCCAGCTTCTTCTAAATATTCTGCCAGTTTATTTATAGTAACTCTTAGGCTTGTTTGAGAACTAGTATCAAAATCCTTCTTAAGTGCTGTACCAAAAACATGGTGAGCTTCATCGACATAAATCCCTAACTGACCAAGTCTTGTGAGTTTTGCAAATCGTTGGTTAGTAAGCAAGGCTTGTTCTGTATTCTCTTCGAACTCATACAAATCATCATATTCCTCGTTGAGTTCTTTTGCTTTTAAAAGATTACCTTGATCATGAAACAATAATTGCGAAGGAGATGGAGCTGTGCTTTGTTTCTTCAGAATAATTTTCTGTGTGTTTGAAATTATGATGTTGTACTTCGAGTTTTCTATAGCATTAAGGGTTAAGCCTGAATCGTCGAGAAAGTGAAATTTTATGTGAGTTTCGATCCAGTTAATGTATTCAGGAGGAATAACTTTTGATTTATCAAAGGTTTCAATTTCTTTAAGTGATTGCAATACTGTTTTGTCAGGTGCAAAAACCAGTGCATTGTGACAATAATCCTTATCTTTTGGGAACTTGTTGGCTAGGAGAAATTCATAAAATATAGATGTTGCCATCAAGACTGTTTTACCCAGTCCCATCGTTAATGCATAGATATAGTTAGGGTAAATCTGTTCAAATTCTTTAATTTTTTTGAAGATCTCATTGAAAACTTCTTTACCATATTCATCATGAACTTCTATAGGATCAAACATTGAAAGTTGACCTCGTGCATCTATACCAGCCTGAAGACGTCCTTCAAATTCTTCTGTTTTATTATACCAGTTAAAGAAAATTGTATGGAGATGTTCGTTTTTACAAAATTCTTTTACAAAAATGTACATTTCTAAAGCTTCAAACTGAGGTTTACGTAGATATGATTCTCTGTTTTCAGGGTCATTATAGTTTAAGAATTTTCGTGAAAGTGGCTTGTAAGATGTATATATCTTCTTTTTGTTCTGATCATGGAACAATTTAAGATATGTAAAAAATGGGAATTCTATCTCCTGAATTTTCTTCTTAGCCATTTGAAACCTCCAGTTCTATGGATTCGCTTAACAAGTCAGTGATTTTTACTCGAATGGTTCCTGCTCCATCTGGAATTTGATATACCCCTTTTACCATTTCATCTTTAGAGGGTACATCAACTAATGTAGGTTCAAAAATGGAACCATCGAAATTAAAATCTATCATTATTGATTCAGTAAGTTCTTTCCAATCTTCAACATTATCTTTCATAATCGAAAGCTTTTGTAGGAGATTCATAGGATAAAACTCTTTAATTATGAGTTTGCCATTTTCGATTAGTACCTTAGCTTCAGAATCACGTTTGAATTCAAGATTTGATTTGTCACGTAGTATATCGACGACTTCAACATCTATTTTGAAGGGTGCAACCCCATTAATGAGATGAGCTTTTAAGTCTGGTTCGTGACCCATACAAACAAGTAAAATGTATTCAACTGCTTTACCTAGATTGGCTTCACTTTTCTTTTCAAACTCTTTATAATTAAATCCAGCAAGAAGTTCATTCAAATCAGCACGTGTGGCTATTCGATTAATTGGCATTATTTTCACCATACGACCATCTTTTTCACCATCGTAAAGTGAATTATTTGGCATTGGTTGAATTTCTAAGGCCTTTATTAATAGGTCTTTTGCCTGAACAGGATTTCTAAATACATCGTAGTTATTGACATTATATATTGAAAAACCAGTATATCTAATTAACTTTTCTTCGCCTTCCATTCCTAATTCTAGTTCACTTTGTGGTTTTTTTAGATTATTCAATACATTTAATAATCGTTTTGTTGTTGTTTGGACAGCTCCAAGATTAATGTCAGCTCCAATGAATTTCCTTCCAAGTTTCAATGCAGAAGATTGAAAAACACCAGATCCCATAAAGCAATCAAAAACGATACTATCTTTGTTGCTCGCAGCTTTGATAATTCTTTCAACCAAAGCAAATGGTTTTTCAGTAGGATAACCAACTCTTTTTATTCCATCTTTAGGGAATCTCCCTGCTATTGCCATATTCCAGTAGTCTTCTGGAATTTTGCCTTCTGGAATTTCATAGTTATCACCAATAAAACCAGATCCTCTTAATCCTTCTTTAAAGTTTTCAATAGTTTTTTCATCATGAGGTATTCTTATTTGGTTGTCATTAAAAATCCATTCTCCTTCTTTACAATACCACATTATGTTATCATGTTTTCTATTAAACTGTCTCATTCCAGGTGATCCAGGTCCATAATAACACCAAATAATTTCATTTATAAAGTTACTTATACCAAAGACTTCATCCATTATACATCTCAAATAATGAACTTTATGCCAATCACAATGAAGAAAAATACTGCCTTTACTTGAGAGTAGTTCTCTCATAAGTAATAACCTTTCATACATAAATTGGAGATATTCATCATTTGCCCAAATATCTGAGTATTGTTTTTCTTCAAAACTGCCTTGCTCGTTTTTAAAAGTCGTTCCTTTACGTTTTATTTCTTTGCCATAATTAACTTTTGAATCAAATGGAGGATCTATATAGATTAGATCGATTTTACCTCTATATTCCTTAAGCATATGACTCATTACTTGAAGATTATCTCCCCAAAAGATTTTGTTCATCCATCCATTAACTTCTTCACCATGATTTTCTTTAAGCTGTGCGGGATAATATTGAGTTGAAGTGAATGGACGTTTACCTTTCCAATTTAGCATTGGATAGCCCTTAATTGGCTCAAACTTATATTCTTCAACTGAACCTAAAGTCTCATTCTGTAAATTCAAACTATTTTGAGTTCCCATGATTTTTATTTAATTGTATTGACGTGGATTACAGTGGAAACGCATATCACAGTTACCACATTGTTTTTCGTTCTTCAAAATATGATCAATCGTATAATCTTTCTTTTCTATTTTTTCAACCACCCTATCAAAGCTTTCAATTGTACTGGCAATGTTTTCTGCTTTGTTTGGAAATGTAATCAGAGGATTTCCATTTTCTTCTTTCGGATAATACAAATGCATCTTGCTTATTTTGTATTCTGTTTTTTGTTCTACAATATGCGAATATACTTCTAACTGCCTACGATAACGATCAAGCAAAGCACGAGTCAATTTATCAGTTGCATTTACATCTGGTTTATCTCCTGATTTAAAATCTATTAGTTCTACTGTGCCATTTTCACCTTTTATCAAGTCAATGGTACCCTTTAAGATATATTTTTCCTTTACTAACGAAACATCCACCTCAGCTTCTTTAATCCTGTCCCATTTACCTTCGTTTCTGTTTTTATAGGTAATTATTTGTTTGAGTAGCGAGTTTCGTTGTGCTTCATGTAAATATGATCTTTGCTGTTTAATCAATTGTTCATAGTTCGCATTAAACCAACTTTCAATATTCTCATTATTAATTTTGTATTCTTCACCCTTTAAAACTGCCCTATGTATGTCCTCAATAGTTTGATGCAATAATATACCTCCAATAACACCTCCCACACGAACTTCGGTAAACTCTAATTCTTTATAGAACTTGTATTGCAAAGGACAGTTTTCATAAAGAAGTATATGCGAGGTAAAAGAATACTCATGCTTGATATTGGTTGGTTTGATGTTTTCCAAATTTAGTTGGTTCATATCAAACCTTTTATCTCTCCATGAAATTAAGTTACGATATATAGGTGCAAAATATTTTGATGGGCTCTTATATTCACCTTTTCTATCCTTCTCGTCCTTTGCTGAAAGAACAAGCAAATTTTGAGGCCTTGAAAATGCTGTGTAATATAACCTCCAAAAATCGTAGTTTTTTGTTTCCTGAATTGGTTCGAATGGTGGCTTCAAAAAATAGTTGCTTTGAAGTAACTCGTCTGTTTCATTGTATTGTTTTCGAGGTACAGAATTTAACGAGTCAACTACTGTAATTGGAAATTCTAAGCCTTTTGATTGATGAATCGTCATAAATGAAATACAACCAGAAGGAGCATATTCATCAAAGTCCTCATATTCTTCGAGACCTCCTTCATATACAAATCGTAAAAACTTGTTGAACAACTCTTTAAGGAGCTTTTCTTTATTATTAAGTGTAATTACAGTAACATTATTCAGGTATTCAAACTTAAAGAGTAGTTTAGTCAGAAGAGCAATGTTGTATGCTGATCGTAATTCCGATTTTATGCCATTAAGATCAGCTTCAATGTATTGAGCAAACATCTGATATTCAAGCATCTGATAAATTAATGCTGAAAATCCATAATTAGTTGACTTTTGAAGTGTTAAATGGCTCTTTGCCTTACTTTGTGCCCAAACAAGTAAATGCTTGTGTTTTTCTTTTTCTTCTCGAATAGCAATTGCAAATCTTCTTTTGCAAGATTCATAATAATCCCAGATTTCAAGGTGTGCAGTATCATTCCATTTAAGCAAATCGAATAAATCAGGAAAAATGAAGATTAAGGCACCCAGCATCAGTTGGATTTCTTCACGTTCAAAAAACAATGCTGAACGAGGACTGAATATTCGAATTCCTCTTTTCTCTAAATAGTCTGCTAAACCAATTACTCGTTCGTTCTTAACTGATTTAAATAGGAACGCTATTTGGTTTCTGTCTTTTAAAACTCCTTTAGTTTCGAGTTGGATGATGAATTGATAAACTTCATTATAATAATCTTCCAAGGTGCCATCGTTTGATACCTTTATAACTGAGGGATTCGTACTAAAATTATCTTCACGAGGTTTTATGGTCTTTTTAAACCTAAATGTTTTACCCCCTTGATTCCAATCTAGCTCAGTCATCCATTTATTATAAAAATCTATTATATGAGGATGGGAACGATAGTTTGTTTCAATACGAATTTCTTTGCATTCACCTTTTGCAAAGTTGTAAGGAAATTCCAAGATATTCCTTATTGAAGCTCCACGAAATCGGTATAAACCTTGATCATCATCACCTACAACACATAGGTTTTTATCTTTACCTGAAAGAAGCAGAATAATTTTTTCCTGAATTGTATTGGTATCCTGATACTCGTCAATCATAAAATACTTCAACTTAAACTGTATCCTATTGAGTATTTCAGGATTGTTTTGAAGCAGTTTCAATGTTTCTATCTGGATGAAAGAGAAATCAAGTGCATTTTCCTCTGATAACTGTTTTTCATATATACGATAGAAGTTCGCAATTGTAATTATGCCAGTATCATCACTTTGTAGTAGATCATCAATATTTAAACATTCTTCACCAATTTTATTTACATAGCTAAGAATTACACTTGCTTTACTCCAATTGGATATTTTGTGGTTTCCTAGTAAGTCATCAGAATTCTCGACTTTTAAATAATCTTTGATGTTATTGAAAACGAAATATTTTTGGTCGAATTGGTCTAATAACCTGTAACTACGTTTAAGTCTTGTGAATTCTCTGTTTTCTTCAAGAATGCGAAGGAAAATACTATGTAACGTACCTATGTACATTTCATTCAAATTGACCTTAATGTCTAGCTCAAGAAGCCTGTTCGAAACACGTGTAATAAGCTCTTTAGCTGCCTTTTCAGTAAAGGTTGCAACAAGAATCTCCTCTGGATTCACACTTTTTGAAATCAAATAAATGATTCGCTCTACAAGTGTTCTTGTTTTACCTGATCCAGGACCAGCAATGATTAGTAAAGGCCCTTCAATTGTGGATACTGCAAGTTGCTGATTTTCATTTAAACTTGTTAATTGCAGAATATCTTGTGATGTCACTTTCTCAAAATTAAAATATGCGTAAATATAGAGCTTAAAAAATTGCAATTAACGTTCATTTAACAAATGGTTAAACAAATACTTTTTTAAATTGTATTCTTGAACGTCTTTAATTTAAGAAATCGCCAAATGTAATTCGTTCTTTTTTCAATCTGAAAATATTTATCAGAATCAGCCTAAATGTGCAAATGCAATACCAAATAAACGTCCCTTTATTTGATATGCCAAATACAGGGGGGGATGGGTAGGTTTTGGGGTGTAAAATCAACCATTTAATTGTATGGGGGAGGATTATTTGGTTGGAGTGGTTTTGACCTGACTTGCAAGTAGTGTATAAATAAAAAGAAACCTGATCAAACATCGTTTTCTTGTCGATGATTAATCAGGTTATGATTTTGCTGAATTTGATTTTTGTGGAATTAGTCCAAGTAACTATCTATGCTTTTGTGAATGCCCTGATCGGTATCCACCGATTGACGTTTCTTTGCTTCACGTAAAATGTAACCAGATTTCTTTCGTTGTTTACCATCTTTTGAACCTTTAGGTCTGCCAGCAACCTTACCTTGAATTTTTGCCCTATGCAAACCTTCGATGGTTCTTTCCCTGATCAACTCTCTCTCAAACTCAGCAAATGCTGAAAGTATTGCGAATTGTAATTTGCCAGCAGCAGTTGAAAAATCAAGATGATTTGATACAGAAATAAAGCCAATGTTTTTATCCAGCAGTTCCTTGGTATCCAAGATTAGTTCTGTTGATGATCTAGCCCACCTGTCAAGTTTATATACAACAACAGCACTGTAACAACCTTGACGAAGTTTAGCCAATAACGCTTGTTTTACAGGTCTGGTCTTTCTGGTACTTTCAACTTCTTCATACATATCAAACGTGCAGCCCATTTTTTCAGCATACTCAATGAGTCTGATTTTCTGATTTTCAACAGTCTGTTCTGAGGTTGATACACGAACGTAAAGTGCAATGTGTTTCATAATTGGTGATTTTTAAAATTTGTGTTTCTATTATTTCTAAATGATTGATATTATAATGGTTTATAGATTTTGTTGGTTCTTAATATTGCGTAACCACATATTTGCGAATGATGTATGATCAGCTTGCATCTTTGCCCTGTATCCCTTTATTTCACCATTTTCCATGATTATTGATTCCTGTTCCATTCCAAGACCAGCTTGTTTAAAGTAACTTGGTAGGTATGTTCCAACAGCTTTTAGATTGATGAAACACATCTCAGGATCAGCCATAAGGTCACCATTCTGTTCGTAGTAATGTGCGACACTAAAGATTCTGTACTTCTCACTCTCGAATATCTGTTCGACCGACACAGGCATAAATGAAGCACCAGTGTTATCAATTTTGATATACCCATCTTCTAGCATCTCGACCATCTTATTCATGGTCTGGGTTGATTGCTTATTCAGTGTTCTCATTGTAATAAATTTTAGTTAATGCCTAATATATTGGGCAAATATACAAATATTTTCAATATGCCTATTTTATTGGGCAATTTATTTTATCTTTATGCCAATAAATTTTCAACTATGAATCCAAAAGAAATACCACAAGATCATCAGGAATTAATGATTGAGATAGGTAAACGACTCAGGGAGTTAAGGAAGAACAAGGGTATGAGCTATATTGAGTTTGCCAAACAAATTGGCATATCAAGGAATTCTTATAACCAACTGGAATTAGGCAAAAGCAATTTTCAATTTATTTCACTTCTGAATATCTTGAAGTATAATGAAACTCCATTAAGCGTTTTTTTTAAAGACTTATAAATCATTGTATTGCCAAAATTTGTGCTTTTGTACTTTCCATTTTCAAAAACCATTGAAAAAGAAATGTGTAGGAGGTACAAATTGTTTTATGATTATCTTATAGCATTGATATATAGGATTATAGAAAATTGATTAAATTCATTACAATGGAATATTGGTATTTTAATGCCGATTATAGTACGTATAAAGTCCAATTAAAGCCCTCTCAAAATCATTCGAATTCTGGATCAGGATCATTGGTATTTTCATCTTCATTTTCATCATCATCTTCAAATAGAAAATCATCTTTTCGCTCAATCAAGTACGTAATGAATTCATTGGTTTTATCTTGAAAATGTTGATCCGAATTATCTAAATTCATGTGGCTGTAATCGTATTCCAAAGAATCAATAATTTCCTGTTCGATACCATCTAAATCTGCAAGACAGCCAATCGTTTCGCTATTGATGTATCCATAATAGTCATCTCTTTTTGTGCTGGGAAGTTTAAACTCTGAATCTGGCTGATCAATTAAATTCAAAATCTGATCAAAGATGTATTCATCATAGTCTTGCTCGAACTCTTCATCATTAACTTCATCTTCAGTGCTTTCTGGTGTTTTATTATCCAATGTATATAACCATCCCTCAACTACTTCTTCCACAACAGTATCGAGATAATCTGTTTCATCTATTATTTTTCGCCAGATTTCTTTCTCGTTAAATTCTTCATATTCAAACTTCTGCACAAAATCAAAATGTTTAAATACATCATTGATAATGGATTCAACAATATTTCTCTGCCTGATGGGAAATAGTAAGGAATCATGTCGGGTGAATGAATTTATTCCTGAATCTCGTACCCTTTTCCAAATATGATCTATAAAGATTTCTGATTCAACATTTTGTAAGCCAACAGAGAATTTTTCATACCCATGTGTTTCTTTGAAATCGTTGATGATATTCATTACTGTTGGATATATATCCCTTAATTTTTTTGCATAATCACTCTCTGGCTTTACCTTACTAAATAGCGTTTGAAACGCAATGTTCTTAGCATATTTTCTTTCTTTTAGATTTAGGTTAGACTGAAGCATCAAATAGAAATCATGTAACAAGGTATCTTCCAGAAAAGCATACATGTTGTTGGAATTATAAATATCTTCCTGTGGATAAGCTTTATCGAATCCTTTAAATGGAAATTGATTATGGTACTTGTCCATGATTTCAACCATTCTTGTTACGAATGTAATGGTTGGTTTCTTTTTGAATAAGGCAATCAGTTCTTTACCAGAATGATTGATGTAATAGTTAAACAAATTCCCTAGGATGGTGAACTGGCTGCATTTCAGGTCTGCCTGTAAGATATAATCACCATTGATCCTGACGAATTGAAGTAATGATGAAGGTAAAGATGTCAGATGGTTATATACCCTCAACGTATCATCATGCCTAGCAAAAGTTAAGTTGTCGGGAAAATAACTTCGAATCTGCCATTTGTAATGGTGTGTTAAACGATTATGTGTTAAGCGTTCGAACTGTTCAAGATTGGCAAGAATGAATTTGTTCTTGAAATAGATCAATGTTTTATTTTGCTTCAGGGCTAATTTTTTAGCTGATTCAATTGGTAGGTAGGTTGAATAATATTCATCCTTATCATTCAAGATTCTTATCTTATAAGGTTGGCTGTCTGAAATACCAGATGAAAAATCTAAATCCATGTATTTCTCCATTACCTCTGTAATATTTAGGTCAATCCATCCAAGAGCTTTTTTCTTAATGATAGTGATTGCATCTGGATCAAAACCGATTATTGAAAGCTTCCTATATCCATCATATTCCTTATCAATACTTTCAGATGATTTTGTAATTCCATAATAATTTTGCTTAATGAGAATTTCATTCATCAGAGAATCCTTGATTTTAAAGCCTTTTACAACTGGATCAATTCCTGAATCGGAAATGTAGGTAACGTCAGAAGATTCAATAATTCCATTGTTTAGGAGATTAGAGACATATAGGTAATAATGGCTACCAATAACTTTTTTCCAGTACTGAGCTGATAATGGAAAAAACAAATAGTCGGACTCATTGATATTTTTGCGAAAAATAACAGAAGCTACCCTAATCAAATTATTCTTTGATCTGAAATCACGAAATAAGTTCAATAAAGGTTGTAAAGCTTTAATAAGGTTAGAAGGTAGATATTCATAAGTAAATTTATTTTTAAGAGACATATAATAAGATTTTAATAAATTAAAATAATACAATAGATAGGGTTACATGTTTATGTACAAATCTCATTCGTTTCTGTGACCAAGACTCACTGCAAGTATCAAATAATAAGTTAATTACAGATACGCATTTTGATGTTATTATTAAAAAATATTTTTGAGTCTTGATCACCAGAATCACTGAGTCTTGGTCACGATAATTTTCAGTTTTGGTCATGAAAATCAGCATTAAAATATACTCTCTTCATTCAATAATTTCTTTATTCTACTTAATTCTGGGTTGCATTTATTCATAAATTTCATATATTCATATATATCTGGACAATCCTTCTTAATATCCTCAATTTTGAATTCATAAATTATTTTTGGATCATTCAAATAACCATGATGCGATACTTTAAAGGGGATTTGAAGTGTATCTATGGCTAAGCTAATCCAATTAATATTCTGTGAACTATGAGCAAGAACTCCCATAACACCTTTTCCATTTGCATACATCCCATCCGAAATTTTATCCAATACCCATTCTGGGGTTAATTCAATCAACTTTTTCATACTTAATATTTTAATATTTTTAAATAATTACTTTTTATGCCATTCGATAAAACATTGGTTCTGGCACAACCAATGATCAGCGTAGTACTCTTGTGAAGAGCATTATTCATATACCTGTCCATAGGACATAGCTAGTACATACTGCAAAATGGTTCATTTTTCAATTAATTAATAATCTGGCAGTTAAATCTGATTATCTACTTAATGAATACGCTTTCAGCATCCTTTTGTATTGAGGAAGTACACATACTCCAAGGTGAAAAAGATTGATAGTTCATGACCTATCTAGCACTTCATCATGGAATATATAATTGATCATTTATTTTAATCAATTCACACAAAACGAATTTCATAATGTTTTGGTATCACCTTGTTAGACCTCTCTTTCCACTCAAAATAATTCTCATTAAGTTCCAACAGGTCATTCTCCCAATTATCAATATCTGGATTCCACAAACATTTGTTATCAAAATACTTTCCACAGTGGAATAAATTAGATATAAGTCTGGCTGTTCCTGAAAATCCAAACATCTTAGACAAATTAATGTAAGCATCATAAATTTCTGGAAATCTTCTTGAAAGTGTTTTATTCATCCCTTTCCACTTTGGATTTCTCAACTCAAAATATTCAAGGTTTATTTGAAAAAATGCGAACACTCCAAACATATCAATCAATTCACATTCTTCTGATTGTTTAAATTCTTCACCTTGATCTTCATAGTTATAGCCTAGTTTGCCTTCTGAATCAAGGAAATATTTGCATTTTAAAGCAGGGTATTCACTTAAGGAATTCAATATTTCATCTATGTGATGGTCATCATTGTTTACCTTGCCAAATTCTGTCCTTAATCCCAAGGTCAAGATTGTTAAAGCATCTAAAATTGGGTTTACTTCTGCAAAGCTTTCGATAGTTCTGCTAATTATATATTTGTTTTGTTTCAATTCCCTTTGTTTCTGATGTGAAACAAGACTTATATCTTCACCTTTAATGATAACAGCATCAAGTGTAACATCTTCAATTTTAATTTTACTCTCATAGTATTGAATTCCTAGAGTCTGAAGGGCTTGCTTAATAAAAACAAAGTCCAGCGCAATATCAGTGGCAATTACTATTTTCTCCTTAATAATAAAATACGACTGAGGTAGATTGTTTAAAACCCATTTTGGAGTCAATTTAAATTTTTTCATACTTATTTTTTTTATCATTTCTTAAATTTTTCACTTCGCTTTACTTTCAATTGGCGCAAAGCTTCACCAATATTAATCTCGAACACCTTTTGGTGCATTTATTTTGCTATCATTTCGTCATAGGGCATAGTTTTCCCATGTTACAAGTTATTATCCTATAACTAATTGATATTCAACTTTGATGTGCATTTGAGAATCTAACCGAACTTGCGTCCTGTCCTAGAGTTGTGTCTTTTCATAAGTTAACTTTAATTGATAAAATAATTTATAAATTGGTTCTTGATGATGACTATTACTTGTTGCTTAACGCATTTGTAGACTGTATTTTAAAGACTTGATTATGTGGATGAAGAGCATGAAACAGAAAAAGATCATCCTTTGTTTTTTCGTAAAACTTATCAGTTTGATCCATTGCCATTCTGAGGAATCCCAACATCTTATAATTATCTCTAAAGTCCTTCTCTTTCATTGATTCACTTACAACCACATGAAGAAACTGGCAGATCAAAAAGAGGTGCTGTCTCCTCTCTACAGGCAATTTTCCCAGTACATCTTCACTTAGTCCAACATAACCAAGTGAGAGTATCAATTCATTTGGCACTCCTGATGATTTATAGTCGCTGTACCAATCTTGAAGTGGTTGTGATTTCTTTTCTTTTTTCGATGATTTGAAATTTTCAGCTTTCATTGTAATTGAGTTTAAATAATTAATAAATTGAATTTCTGATATTTATGTATAGATAATTGTGGTTGACAACAGTTTAGGAAGCTAAATCATAAGCACTCCTAGGTATTTTGGGATGAGTCTCATTCCAAAATTTTTCATATTCATGTCCTGTGACATCAAAGGTTTCTTGTTGATGTCTTAATATCATGTCATTAGAAATGAACGTTTTATAATGAAAATAATCATTTTGTATCCCATTTAGCTTTTCCATGCATCCTAATCCTATACCTTCCCTCGTTCGGACAAATATTCTGTCGGTCATCGTGCTAATCTCTGTTGAAATTTTTGCATGACCTACATCATTGTTTGAGACATATTGCTTGAGCAATTCCTTTTTCGAAATATTTGATTGCTTTAAAAATCTCTCATTATACCTTTCCAAAAAGTGTGGAGTATAATGTATTAGGGTCTTTAAGTTTACACCCACCAAGATGCCATTTAGTCCATAATCATCAAGGTAATGTAACACAACATCCAAAACAGGATTATTGACGTAGTAATTAATGATGATAAGCCATGTATTCTGCCTCTTGGTTTTGTAATCAAATGTCTTGTAGACATGCTTATTTTTAGATTTAACTGCTGCTCTACGCAGACTATCAGTAAGGTAAATTGCTTTTTTTAATACCATTGGGTAGTCTTTTGCAATTTCATTCATTATTTCTCTGGAATTCATTGATTTAACTATCATAACTGTTGTTTTTTAAATTGTATTTCTTTAAAAATTGGCAAAGCTTTGCCAAGTAAACAAATCTGCATTTGTATAACTAATTATAAATGTGACTGTTAGTAATAATGGGTGATTATTCCAATTGGCGATCTCTTCTTAAGTATTGTATTTTCATATGGTTAAGTCTTGTTTATGATAATTATTTATTCAATTAAATTTCAATATTTTAACTCTCAATTCTCTAATTATTATGCGTTTCATCTAACTTTTTTCTTATACTTTATTATACGTAAAAAAAACAAAATAGTTTCAGCTATATAATTAATGATCAGGCATTTAATCTAAATTAAGAATTTTTTGGAATGACTCAGACCAGGAGAGAAGAACTGCCCTGACCCAATTAAAATCAGGGCAGTCTACATCAAACGCAAATCAATTAACACATCTTATTTGTACCTGTATTGTTATCACGAATTTATGAGGCTAGATATTCCAACTCCTTGTCCAGAACTTTTTCATATGCCATAGCCATTTTGTATTGTGTAAATGTCTTTTCCCATAGGAAATGAACCAAGGCATATGTGTCAGTTTTGGATGTGGATGTGATCCTGAATTTTGATTTGTCAATCCTCTTGTTAATAAATTTGAAGCCACACTTATATGGTTTATAATCAGGTGTAATGTAAATTTCAATGTATCCCTTTTTATTTTTGTTAGCTTCCCAAAACCCAACGATTTCATTATAGTGCTTCTTCATGAATTCAGCTTCCTTCACATATTGTTGATACACCTCATCATTTTTGTAGGGAACAGCAACTTTAACCTGAGATATAGTAGAACCACCGATAAAGTTTATTAATACATAGGTATTGGTAAATGACCTATCCAAAATTTGGAAATATTGTTTAGGAATTCGTTTTTTAACATGTTTTATTCCATCCTCAATGAGTCTATCATTTTTATCAAGATGAACTTCAATATGTCCTTCCTTAATATTTTTTGTAATCCAAAAAGATATTAACTCATCTTTATATGCTTCAATTACAGTTCTTGCTGTATGATATTCGTCAATTAAATCTAGCTGCTCGAACTTTTTGCCAGAATATGCTTTATCGTTAGAACTTAAACACAATTGAACGAATTCTTCGATTGATATTTTCTCATCCCATTTCACCCATTCATTACCAGCAAACATTTCAATGCCATCCCAATTCACTCTTGATATTGGATTTGAAGTAAAGAACCAATCCTTTGTTAAATATCCTTGTAGGTGTAGGAAATAGTCATTAAAGAAATCATAAACCTTTTCAGAAATATGACCCAAAAACTTGTATTCAGCCCAAGTGTTAGTCTGAAGTGGTTTATTTATGATAATCCTGCACATACCAATTTGATTTTTCATGTAATCTGTAGTGGCACTGAGCATTCCACCTTTTTTAGATTCGTGAATTTTTACAATTTCAAGATTATCATTTACATCGACTCTTGCATTGCAAGCAATATCCCATACAGGACTTTTGGTTAACCATAGTGCTGGTTTCTCATTCAGTTCATTACTAATTGTAGTTGTTTGAATAACTCCATCTTTTACGATGCTTGGTAGACGTAGTCCATTGGTGTAATGATAGTAGCTCATAATTTTAATTTTAAAATTGTATTGTAGATTCTTTTGCCATCCTTCTTATTCTGGCTCAGGCTTTACCAGTGATCATTGTTTATACTCCGAAGAGTTGTTTTGTATTCTTTGCTTAGTACAGGGCATAGTTATCCCATGTAACAAGTTGGTATTCCTGTAACTAATAGATATTTAAAGTGTTAATTCTAATTTTAATCGGAAAGGTTACCCAAATTTGTGATTTCTGCTGAAATTCTTCGTTGTCATAATTTGTAATTTTTAGTTTACTATTTATTCGAAATAAATTATACGATTCGATTTTATGGAGTCTCCAAAGGGCAAATTGATTGCTATATTCAGGAGCAAGCAATTCTTAATTAAGAATTGTATCCATTTAAAACTCCAAAGGCAGGTATATTTCGAAATATACCTGCCTTTGACTATGTTTTCAACATTGATAAGAACGCTTTGCCTTCTGATATTTACAGATTGGCAATTGTTTTATTTACCGATGCAAAACTAAAATAAATATTTCGAATCAACACTAAAAAAAGTGATATTATTTTAAAAAAAATGAAAATAAGATTCAGATTAACAACAATATACACAACATTCTTAATTAAGAAATGCAGTGGATTCTTAATTAAGAAATGGTGATACTTTCTTAATTAAGAATGCCGAAAAACTCAATTAATTCAATAAAACTGATTCAACTTTTAAGTGGATTATGCACTAAAAATTTCAATTCTCGACTAATTAGTATTTTGGATGTAATTAAAATCCGAAATTGACACCTATGCAAACTTTCAGTTGGTTTCTTATTACGTCATCCTGACTACTGAAGTCATTCATTTTAAGAATGAAACTACAAATTGATCAAATGCTTCAGATGTACGTTGAATAGGAAGCATTAAGATAATCATTCCATTACTGTTTTATGGCAGTAAAATTATCCATGCTGAGATTTCAATAATAACCCTAATTTTGTAGAGATTTTCGTAGTTGCTTTTTATTCGTCATTCAACCACAGGCTTAACGAATAAATGATTAGGAATTAAATTATTGAACGTGATTTGTTCTTTATAAGAAATTCACTGGAAATGTTTTGAAGGGTACTACTGAAAATCAAATTCGAGTATTTATGATAAAATAATCTTGTTATGAAGAAGCAAAGAGATTTGTTTGAATTGTTCAATATTGTGAATCACACCAATATTGTGAAGCCTGTGGGAGGTAAAATAAGGTACAAAACAGTCGGTGCAAAAAGCCTAATGGAAGGTTTTCAGCTAAATGGGTTTTCAATTGACCGAAAGAATGATACTTCAGCCAGAACTTCCTATAATGATCTAAGTGATATTGAATTAAGTGAAGAAATTACCTACCAATTTGAGGATAAGGGTGGTATCATTGTATTTTCGGTTAATGTGAATGCAGTTCAACTTTCCAGTAACAAATTGATTAATCTTGTAAAAAATAGTATTGAAACACTTAAAAATAAACTATTTAAGGATCGTAAGATTAATAAAGTACTTTCCAAATATGATGAAGTCTATGGGGTCACGATTGGCAATTTTGTTAAGGGCAGGTATAAATCAGAAACTGGAAAACTTTTTGACGAATCTTCATTAGCTGTTGAAATCATTGGTATAACGACCGAGGTACTCAATAATGTAGCTGAAACATTGGCCCAAGAATTCAAGCAAGAGACAGTACTGGTTAAGGATTACACATCTAATCAAATCTATTTGGTAAAATAATACTGCCAGTCTAATTGCAGAAAAGCAATTTTCAAAAATAATATGATTTTCAAAAATGAAATAATATTATTACGCTTTGTATATCAGCACAATATACACACCCTTAATATATCCATTACTTATCTCTCCGGGTTGGGGGTAGGTACCCCCGCCGACCAAAGCGACGTCACTGATGGTGTGGTGCGGACTTCGGAACGGGCGCAATGTCATTAGCGAGCTCTGTTGTTCTATTTTTCCGGCAACACTATGAATTTTTGTGGTTTCGAGCGCCTCTTTTAAGGTAAACGGAGGCAAAATAGTGGGAATCCGTTTGGCTAACATCGTTTTGCCTGCACCAGGAGGCCCAATCATAATTAAATTGTGACCGCCTGCTGCCGCAATTTCGAGCGCCCGTTTGACATTCTCCTGCCCCTTGACGTCGGCGAAGTCGACGTCGTAATTACAAATCTTGGCTTTAAACTCCTCACGTGTATCAATAATTGTCTGAACAAGATCGATACGACCGCCCAGGAAGTCGATCACCTCTTTGATGTTTTCGACCCCATAAATCTTGAGTTTGTCGACGACTGCCGCTTCGCGTGCGTTTTGAATCGGAACAATAAACCCTTCAAATCCCTCTTCCCGTGCGCGGATGGCAATCGGAAGAATTCCTTTTACTGTTTGCAATCCACCATCTAACGAAAGTTCACCCATCATCATATAACGATGCAGTTCAGGTGCGTGAATCTGTTCCGATGCTGCCAGTATCCCGATAGCGATTGGCAGATCGTAAGCTGACCCCTCCTTGCGGATATCGGCAGGGGCCATATTGATCACCACTTTTTTCCCGGGAAGTTTGTACCCGTTGAATCGTAAAGCGGAATCGATCCTTTGCTGACTCTCTTTTACGGCATTATCAGGTAATCCGACCAGGTTAAAGCGGATGCCCCTCGAGACATCGGTTTCTACTGTGATGGTGGTAGCGTCGATTCCGTGAACAGCGCTGCCATAGGTCTTAACAAGCATAATTCAGTTGGTTTACAATCGCTTGTTAAAGTTACGACAAATAAATGAATAAAATTCATCAAATTTTTGACTTTAATAAGATCCTTCGTTCGAAAAGCAATATATCCTATTACCAATTAAATATTGATTTGCAACTGATTTCTTAAATGTATGTAATAGTTAAGATTAACAGATGTTTTACAAGACGGGCCAAACCCCTTTTGAAGAAGTTCTTTTTTCTGAAGAAAGAATTGTCCCAATTGTAATATGCTTTAATTGATCATCCAAAAATGGGAAAACTTTAGTCCTGATTCATAAATATTTTATATTCTTTTGAATTATGTTTAATTAAGATAATTTCCTTTGAATTAATCAATCTGTTTTGTATTTTCGTAAAACTTTATTATAAAAAAGGCCAGCTATTTCATAAGATTTTTTTCAAACGCAAAAATGTGGAGGATAAAGTGGTGTTTTCTAAATGAATACTGCATTCTTGGACTAATAATCGCAAATGCGATACTTATTTTCTGTCAGGAATTTGAATTGAATGGTAATATCTTAGATTATATTGAACCAGTCTTTACGATTTTATTTATTATTGAAATGGTAATAAAAATGAAAACTAAAGGCTTTTCAAGATATATCTCCTCGGGTTGGGACAGACTAGACTTTATATTAGTAATGATTTCTTTGCCTTCATTAGCTGTAATATTTTATAAGGACAATGCACTTCAATTAAATGTATTTTTGGCTCTTCGGGTTTTCAGAGTCTTTAAATCCTTTAGGTTAATTCGATTTTTCCCTAATGTATCTGACTTATTTAAGTCAGTTCAACGTGCAATTAAAGCATCATACATAGTCATTACAGGTTTCTTTCTATCAGTTTTTGTTATTTCGTTAGTAACCTGCGCTTTATATAAAAACCTAGCTCCAGAATATTTTAGTAATCCTTTTAAATCTTTCTATTCTATATTTAGACTCTTTTCGATAGAAGGATGGTACGAAATCCCAGATTTAATTTCAAGTAGAACAAGTATGTCAATAGCATTTCTATCAAAAGTGTATTTTATAGTCCTTTTACTTTGTGGTGGAATTTTGGGGTTATCACTTGTAAACTCAATTTTTGTAGATGCCATGGTAAGCGACAATAATGATGATCTACAAAAAGAAGTTTCTCAATTAAGTAAGCGGATTGAGGTTCTATCACAGAAAATAGAAGAATTAAATATTAATAATCCTAATCTTAAAATTTAACAAATGGACTTTAAAGATCAGATTAAGCAACTTGGTGAAAAAGTATTAAAACTTAAAGACCAGATTAAAACAGAAGAAGCAACTAAAAGTGCTTTTATTATGCCTTTTATCCAAATTCTCGGATATGACCTATTTAATCCAATGGAGGTCGTTCCTGAATTTGTTACTGATTATGGTGCAAAAAATGTGGAAAAGGTTGATTATGCCATATTTAAGAATAATGATCCTATATTAGTAATTGAATGTAAACACCATGCTGAAGATTTAGAGAAACATTATACTCAAATCCATAAATACTTCCATTTAACAAAAGCCAGATTTGCTGTTCTGACTAACGGTGTTATTTATAATTTCTATGCTGACTTAGACGCTGCGAATAAAATGGACGAAAAGCCGTTTTTAAGTTTTGACATATCAAATATTAAAGAGCAGCAGATTAAAGAATTAGTTAAGTTTCACAAAAATGGTTTTGATGTGGGTTCAATTTTAAATACCGCAAGTGAGTTAAAATATTCTAATGCCGTAAAAATGGTACTTATGGCTGAACTGGTGAATCCAAAGCCAGAATTTGTGAAATATTTTATTAGTAAAGTTTATGAGGGTAGAATAACTGAAAAAATATTAGTTCAATTTTCAGAAATTGTTAAAAGGACTGTTGAACAGACCTTTAATGATATCGTAAGTGATAGATTAATGAATGCGATTAATCAGACCAAACAAATTACACCCGATACTGCACCTGAAGCTCCACCAGCGGTAGAAGAAGATGATTGTAAGGTTATTACAACGGAGGAGGAATTAAATGGGTTTTACATCATCAAAAGCATTTTGAGAACAAAAGTGACTCCACAAAGAGTCGTTTACAGAGACTCCGTTAACTATTTTAGTATAATATTAGACAATAATAATAGAAAGCCAATCTGCCGTCTTTGGTTGAATGGTCAAGCAAAAAAATTTATCGGATTATTTGATAAAGAGAAAAAAGAAACCAAATTTGAGATTACTTCTTTAGATGATATTTTCAAATATTCTCAGCAACTAATTGATACTATTAGTTATTATGAACCGGATAAGAATTAAGTAGAAAATTAATTGGTAATAAAGTCAATTCAATAACTCAGAAGCGGCTTTATTATCCTAATTTCGTCAGTTGAAAAAGTATTTATTTATTATCGCGAAGAGATTAAATTTAAATGACTCCTCAATTGTACTGAATAAATTAAAAAAACTACTCACTTCAAAATCGAAATTTTTTTTGTCACTTGAATAATTTGATCTTTATAGTTGCATTTAATCGATCAGAAAAGGCATTGAAAATTTAATATTATTAATTCTAAATCACTTAGATTCATTTAAATTATAGATTCCGGCATGTTTAAAGATGACTGCCGGGAATCTCTCCCCGACAGTCTATGTTTTTTCTTAATTACGCCTCCACAAAGACCAGCTGATCGTCTTTGATATCAATTTGAATGGGATGTCCTGAAGTTACCTTACCTGCAAGGATATCTTTCGATAAATCGTTTAGGAGGTATTTTTGCATCAGTCGTTTAACGGGACGCGCTCCAAACTGCGGATCAAAACCTGCCTCTGCAATCCAGTCAACTGCTGCATCGGTGATGGTTGTTTCATAGCCGCTTTTCAATAACCGTTCAGCAATCATTGTGAACTGTAATCTCACAATCTGGTGGATCTCCTTATGGCTTAAAGGCGTAAACATGATCACCTCATCGATCCGGTTCAGAAATTCGGGGCGGATGCTCTGTTTAAGCAACTCGAAAAGCTCGCTCCGCAAATCTTCGATCACCTTTGACCGGTTGATCTCAGTAAGATGCGCAAACCTTTCGCGAATAAGATGCGATCCGATATTTGAAGTCATGATGATGATTGTATTTTTAAAGTTTACTGTACGACCTTTGTTGTCGGTAAGTCTTCCGTCATCGAGTACCTGCAATAATACATTAAAAACATCGGGATGGGCCTTCTCGATTTCGTCGAACAGAACAACCGAGTAGGGTTTGCGTCTGACTGCTTCGGTAAGCTGACCCCCTTCATCATAACCGACATATCCCGGAGGTGATCCTATAAGACGTGTAACTGAGAATTTCTCCTGGTATTCCGACATATCGATTCGGGTCATCATATTCTCATCGTCGAAGAGGTATTCAGCCAGCGCTTTTGCCAGCTCTGTCTTTCCAACGCCCGTAGTTCCCAGAAAGATAAAAGAACCAATCGGCCGTTTATCATCCTGCAAACCGGCTCGGGAACGTCTGACTGCATCAGCAACGGCCGTGATCGCTTCATCCTGTCCAATGACCCGTTGATGTAACTCATCCTCGAGATGAAGTAGTTTTTCGCGTTCGCTCTGTAACATTTTCTGAACGGGAATACCTGTCCAGCGGGCAACAACACCGGCAATATCCTCGCTGTCGACCTCCTCTTTGATGAGTGATTTACCGGCTTGAAGCTGAGTCAGCTCCTGCTGTAAACGGGCTATTTCAGTTTCTGCCTCCTTGATTTTTCCATATCTGATCTCAGCCACTCGGCCATATTCTCCCTGTCGTTCGGCTTGTTCTGCCTGCAATTTCAGATCCTCGATTAAAAGTTTCTCATTTTGCACTGCTTCAATGGCACCTTTTTCGGCCTGCCACGATGCCCTGAATTTCGTTTGTTCAGCTTTCAGATTAGCAATTTCTTCCTCTAATTTCGACAATTTTGAGAAATCATTTTCGCGTTGAATAGCAGCACGCTCAATCTCCAGCTGTCTTAACTTACGATCGATCTCATCCAGTTCTTCGGGGAGTGAATCCATCTCCATCCTTAATTTGGAGGCAGCCTCATCCATCAGGTCGATAGCCTTGTCGGGAAGGAACCGGTCAGTGATGTAACGTTGCGAAAGTTCAACAGCTGCGATAATGGCATCATCTTTAATCCTCACTTTATGGTGATTTTCATACCGCTCCTTCAGACCACGCAGAATGGATATGGCATCAAGCGTGCCAGGTTCGTCGACCGTCACCAGCTGGAAACGACGCTCAAGCGCTTTATCTTTTTCAAAATATTTCTGATATTCACCTAATGTTGTGGCGCCAATGGCCCTTAACTCTCCACGTGCCAGAGCAGGTTTCAGGATATTGGCCGCATCCATTGCCCCTTCGCTTTTGCCGGCCCCAACCAGGGTATGTATTTCATCGATAAAAAGGATCACAGTCCCTTCAGCCTGAATCACTTCATTGATAACAGCTTTGAGACGCTCTTCAAATTCCCCCTTGTATTTTGCCCCTGCAATCAGGGCTCCCATATCGAGTGAGAAAACCTGTTTGTCTTTCAGATTTTCGGGCACATCACCCCGTACAATCCTTTGCGCCAGTCCTTCCACGATCGCCGTTTTTCCCGTTCCGGGTTCTCCGATAAGGATCGGATTATTTTTGGTTCTTCGCGACAGTATCTGCAATACACGACGAATCTCTTCGTCACGTCCGATTACCGGATCAAGTTTTCCCGATTTAGCCCGTTCATTCAGGTTTACGGCGTAGCGGTTCAGTGAATTAAAGGTGTCTTCAGCGGTCTGGCTATCTACTTTCGACCCTTTTCGCAGCGCTTTGATGGCCTCCTCCAACTCTTTGTGACTGATACCGCTATCTTTCATCAGGCGGCTTACCTGATCACTTCCATCGAGAAGTCCCAGTAAAAGATGTTCGACTGAAACATACTGATCACCCATTTTTTGAGCAATTGAGGTAGCCTTTTGTACCGCCGAATTGGCTGCTGATGAGAGATAGGATTCTCCTCCTGTTACTTTAGGATAGCTTAAAATCAGTTTATCGAGCGCAGCTGTGAAAATCACTGTGTTTACACCCAGTTTTTTAAGTAAAAATCCCGTAACACTTTCAGCATTGATCATCAGACCTTTAAGAAGGTGCCCACTCTCAATTGCTTGCTGGTTATTCCCTTCGGCTATCTTAACCGCCTGGTTAATTGCCTCCTGTGCTTTAATTGTAAAGTTGTCAAAATTCATATCATTGATTTTTTAGTTTTGCTTAAATATGTTGGAGAGTTGTGAATCGAACCATGAATCACAACACTCGTGTCCAATTGCTCAAATCTCCTGCCAGTATTGATTATCAGACAATTTGGCGTAAAATAAGTTCTGCGACTGAAATAGTGACATGCTATTAAAATTAGATTTGCAATAAATAGGTCGCCCGTAAAAATCGCAGCTACTGTATAACAGGAATTGTATTCAACGACTTTTCCCATTTTAAACTTTAATTCCACTAAATATCAATAATATTTGAAATAGAAAGTGGCTCCATTGAGAATAACAGTTTGGAAATTATTGTTTTATCTTTAGTTGTAATTGCTAATTATCAGGAATAAATATATCAATCCAGATACCGATTTTGGGTTTAAGTGAAGCAGGTTGGTTTCCTGGGAATTGAAATCGGCAATTGATACTTCAAGAGAGGAAGGTTTTAATAACGGTTTTAACAAGGATTTTCAGGATGGAGTGAAGTCAAAAGTATTAAAAATTGCTGAAATTTGAGAGATAAAGGGTAGTCGGTCAATGATATAGTCGAAATGACGGACTCAGGTAGAGACGATGTCGAAAAATTGTGATTATCAGCTATTTGTTTTCCCTAAAATAAGATTCAGGATATCAACTGCCTTAC
The DNA here is from genome assembly GCA_963675995.2 of Prolixibacteraceae bacterium. Taxonomy (GTDB): domain Bacteria; phylum Bacteroidota; class Bacteroidia; order Bacteroidales; family Prolixibacteraceae; genus JAAFHB01. The sequence goes on from CAXXIY010000002.1 coordinate 1,482,551, forward strand.
GCAAACTGCCAATATCTGAAAAATTGATGCTCAGTTTCCCCTTACCCTCTTTTACCCTGCATTTTGATGGATTTTGAACGATCCATTGCATCAGTTTTTGAAAATGGATTGATTGATAATATTTTGAAGCCGGATCTGAAGGAAGATAGCAGATCATTCGTGATTCCTTGAGTATGATTCGTTCAATATTCAGTGAGATAGCTGTCCAGCGCAGACGAACGACATCGAGCAATTCACGCGAAGGTTCCGGGATTGGTCCGAACCGGTCGATCAGCCCTTTCTCGAAAAGTTGCAACGTCTTTTCATTCTCCATATTGTCGAGTTCACGGTAGAGTAACATCCGTTCAGAGATGCTGGAAATATACTCATCCGGGAAAAGGAGTTCAAGATCGGTATCAATATTACAGTCGTTTACATATTTCAGGTCGAGGAAGGTGCCCGAAGCTTCGTCGCTTTCCTCTTCAAAGAGGTCCTGAAATTCACCCGTTTTTAGTTCCATCATGGCTTCATTCAAAATTCGGTGATAAGCTTCAAATCCGATATCGGCAATAAATCCGCTCTGCTCACCACCCAACAGGTTTCCGGCGCCCCGGATATCAAGATCCTGCATCGCGATGCTGAAACCACTTCCGATTTCGGAGAACTCCTCTATTGCCTGTAATCGTCGACGGGCATCTGTCGACAATGCCGTCAACGGCGGTGCCAGCAAATAGCAGAATGCTTTTTTATTTGATCTACCCACACGTCCGCGCAACTGGTGAAGTTCGCTGAGTCCAAAATTCTGGGCATTATTGATGATGATGGTGTTGGTGTTGGGGATATCAAGACCCGATTCAATGATTGTAGTGGCAACTAAGACATCAAAATCGCCATTTACAAAGTCAAACATCACCTTTTCGAGTTTATCCCCTTCCATTTGGCCATGTCCCACAACGGTACGGACTCCGGGACAAAGGCGCTTGATCAGCAGCTCAATTTCATAAATATTCGAAACCCGGTTATTAATGAAAAAGAGCTGTCCTCCACGTGCGACCTCGTAATTTATGGCATCCCGAATTATCTCTTCATCAAATACGCTTACCTCGGTATTGATTGGGTACCTGTTCGGTGGGGGAGTGTTGATGATCGAAAGATCGCGCGCGCCCATCAGCGAAAATTGAAGGGTGCGGGGAATAGGCGTAGCAGTCAGGGTCAAAGTATCTACATTGGCTTTGAGTTGTTTCAGTCTCTCTTTTACCGAGACCCCAAAGTGTTGCTCTTCATCAACAATCAAAAGCCCCAAATCCTTAAACTTCACATCTTTTCCAATCAGTTTATGGGTACCTATAATGATGTCAACTTTACCTTCAGTCAGTTCCTTTAATACATTTTTAACATCTCCAGAGTGTCGCAATCTGCTAATATATTCAACATTGCAGGGGAAATCCTTTAGTCTCTCCTTAAAGGTTTTATAATGCTGCAGAGCCAAAATTGTAGTTGGAACCAGCACAGCCACCTGTTTGCTGTCGGTAACCGCCTTAAAAGCAGCTCTGATTGCCACCTCAGTCTTTCCAAATCCCACATCACCGCAGATCAGACGGTCCATTGGCATTGGTTTCTCCATGTCCTCTTTAATCGAACAGGTGGCTTTCAACTGATCGGGAGTATCTTCATAAATAAAACTAGCCTCCAATTCCTCCTGTAGGTACGAATCAACGGAAAAAGCAAATCCATTCTCCATCTTTCGTTTGGCATAGAGCGCGATTAGCTCACGGGCAATGTCCTTTACCTTATTTTTGGTTTTTGTTTTCAGGTTTTGCCAGGCAGCTGTACCTAATTTATTGATAGTAGGTTCCTGCCCCTCTTTCCCCTTATATTTGGCAATTCGATGCAGTGAATGAATACTTACCAGCAAAGAATCGTTGTCGCGGTAAATTAACCTTATTGCCTCCTGTATATTTCCATTGACTTCTGTTTTTACGAGGCCGGCAAATTTCCCGACACCATGATCGATATGAACCACAAAATCGCCCGGATGAAGTTTACTCAGCTCTTTGATTGTAATTGCCTGTCGCGATGATTTCCTCGAACGAAGCTTAAACCGGTGATACCGTTCAAAAATCTGATGATCGGTATAACAGCAAATCTTCAGATCGTTATCGATAAATCCCTCATTTATTGCAAATAACACGCTGTCTATCTTTTGCGGATCACCTTTGTCGTCAAAGATTGCATGTAGACGTTCGATCTGCTTGGGACTGGAGGTAAATAGAATATTTCTGTACCCTTTTTGCCGGTTAGATTTGAGGTTCTGACCCAGCAAATCAAAGTTTTTATTAAAAACTGGTTGTTTGGAGGTGTTAAAAATGATTTCTTCGACAGGACTAAAAAAACGGGCCGGGCCAAATTCAACACAGGTAAAATCATTTATTCCACTTTTGAACTCCTTTCCGGAAATAACCAGACCGACAGTTTCATTGTTGCTAAATTTCTCTGCTGCTTCCTGCTGCAGTTGTTTGATCTGAGCTGAAATAAATGCAAAACTATTCGCAGCAATGACCGTTTTTTGATTCAGAAAATCGAGAAGTGAGACCCGTTTTTCATCCTGCAGCCCCTCCTGAATATTGGGGATAATGGAGATCCGGGTAAGGGCCTCTTTTGAAATCTGGTCCTCAATATCAAATGTTCTGATCGAATCAACCACATCACCGAAGAAATCAATCCGGTAAGGATCTTCGTTCGAAAACGAGAAGATATCAATAATGGATCCCCTTAAGGAATATTGTCCAGGCTCATAAACAAACTCAACCCGTTCGAATCCATACTCAAATAACACTTCATTAATAAATGAGATGGAGAGTTTTTCTCCTATCCGAATATGCAAGGTGTTTTTTTCGAGTCCCGATCCTGAAATCACCTTCTCCATAATTGCCTCAGGATAGGTGATTACAAAATAAGGGGTATCGTTAAGGGCTAATTTGTTCAGTACCTCCGTCCGAAAAATAATATTTTCACTATCAATTCGCTCATGAACAATATTTCGACGATAAGAGGAAGGAAAGAATAAAATTTTATCCTCAAGACCCAGCGCATTCAAATCATCAAAAAAATAGGCGGCCTCTTCTCGATCGTTGAGAATTATTATTGTGCTGAAAGGATCGAGCAAATAGGCAGCGGTCATTACCAATGTCGGCGATGATCCGGTTAACCCTTTCAGAGCGATTTTTCCGTTATCAGGATGTGAAATTTTCTCACGTAATCCAATTACGGATGGATGTGTGATATAATATTTAAGCAGTTCCTTAAGTTCCAAAGTCGATATATTTCAGACAACCGGGCAAAATTACGAAAATATCGGACGATTGGAGCTTATGAACCGGAAAGTTCGAAGTAGTATTTTTTTATTGGTTTTCAATCTGTTCACTAATTTTCACCAACTCTAAAAGTGTTTTCATGTTTCGTGTGGTAGCCCTCTCTCCCGATTTATTTTCAAAAAAATTGTTGGTCAATTTTGTTTTGCCATAACCATTTGGACACATCAGGTAGATTGTTTTATCATTAACAATGTATTCATCAGGAAAATAGGAATTGTTTTTTAAAATTTGTAAAAAAAGATTTCCCGGAGACTTTGATAAAAATGTAATATGAAGATACGAAATGTCGGCTTTCATTTCCTTTAGAAATGGATTCATGGACAAGATATTTTTTAACTCGGAGTATTCTCTGATCAGCACAGGAACCGATAGAGCAAACCGTTCAAATATCCCTGCTGAGATGAGTTGCTCCAGTTCTTCCAAATGGCAGGCTTTCCACCTAAAGACTACGTTTCCACTTTGAATATAAGTTCTAACGTTTTGAAAACCTAAGTCTTCGTATAATTTAAGTAGGGAATCCATCTTAATAAGATTCGTTCCTCCAACGTTAATTCCTCTTAGGATTGATATATATGTTTTCATCGATCTTCTGTTAAAATCAAACAATTTCAATAATTGTACTGAAGAACAAAATATCAACCTACAAAGTTTTGCAAAACTGAAATCGCGTTGGTTTTTATTATTAAAATATTGTAATTTAATGAGTTAATTTCTGGTCTGTTTGGAAATTCGATCATATGGAAAATATATTCGGAAATATGGGTTAAACAGAAATGATTTCTTCATTTCTGGCAGACTTTTTGTTTGTGATTAGGTGTACAAACAAAAATGTAAGTCATGAAAACTTCTAAGCATCAGCAATTGACTGGAATTAATCATCAGATTATTATGTTATTAGCTTTGGTTCTGAGTGTTTCAGCACAAAGTTTTGCTCAGTCAGGAAGTAAGAATGCGCTTTTACAAATGATTGATGAAGACCGTACGACAATTGATGCAATTGCCGGATTCGATAAAAATGTTCAAAGCCACATTCTCAAAGTGGCCGAAACTCCTGAGCTACTGAGTAAAATAGAGGAGTTGCAAAAAAAATCTCAGGATCAGTTTAAGAACATCATCGCAGGTTATAATCAGGAGACACAGGGTGCTTTTTACGATCTGGCCCGATATCCCAACCTGATCACCGATTTGGTCCGTAATGGCACTCCTTCGGCAGTGCAAGTCGATCGGATTGTTGCGAATTATCCCCAGGATATACGTGAAACAGCGAAACAATACGGACCCGGATATTATGAAGTGTTACTTCGTATTGACCGGTTAAACAATGAAATAGATGGTCAATTCAGATATGTACTTGATCCGTATAACCAGCAAACACGCGAGAGTGTGAATGTACTGATTGGTTATCCGGAAATTGTTTCTGCCCTCGTTAATGATAAGGAGTTTACTGCCATGCTTGGTGAAGTTTACCGTGAAGACCCTAACTGGGTAATGGATCGTCTCGAACAGGTTTCACGTGAACTTGCAGAACAAAACAGAGCAGATATGGATGCCTATAAGAATCAGATTCAAAAAGATCCGGAAGCGTACAACGAATTGCTCGATGCCTCTGAGAAGTTTGCGAGCGAGCGGAATGAAGTGAGATATATTGATGCATCAGAGCCGATTATCGATATCCACGTTATCAACTCATATCCCTATTGGTTTGGATATCCCTACTGGTATTCAGATCCTTACTGGAGACCTCGTCCATTGTATTACCACACAGGATTTTACAGAAATCATTACGGAAATATCGTGTTCGTCGGACTTCCATCGAACTTCTTCCTTCATTGGCAGACCTTCTATCATCCAAGACGGTATCCGCACCTTTCGTATAACTATTATAATTTTTATGAAAATCATTATATGAAAAGGTACAGGGAATCACCGCGTTCTTTTCCGCATAACGGTTTTTACCGCTCCATTGAATCGAATGTGATCAATAACCCGAGGGTCAATAATTCAAGACTTGAAAGAATCGATCATCAACGGGGAAATAACATTGTCCGTCAACCAAATTCAATGGAATTGGGGATCAACGGCAGAAGTAACAGCAGTATATACCGACAAAACGGATCTTCAAGTTCCAGGCAGGGAGCGGGAACAGGTAATACCATTATTCGTCGAAAATATGATTCCGTTAGACCTGGTGGATCGGAAGGGCCTTACAATCGAAATGGTTCAGCCACTCGCAATGGTTCAATCAGAAGGGAGACATCTCCTGTTCCCTCTTCTCAGGGTGGAAAGTCTACGGGCAGGTCACAACAACGTGCCTCACAGAACAACAGTAATTATGAAAGGCCACAGTCGGGAAGGAATGGTTCCAACAGGGTCAACGAGAATAGTTCAATATCAAACCGTTCCTCAAATGGTCACACACAAGGCGGATCAGCTATGCCACAGAAATCGGCAGCTCCTCAGCGAAGCTATGGCGCTCCGGTTCAGGGTGAACGACAGGGAAGATCAGCATCAAGAGCCGAAAGATCATATTCGGCCCCACAGCAACGGGGGGCAAATATAGCAACAGTTCAACCATCGGGAAGAACGGTGCAACGGGCAGGACAACCTGCAACGGCACAGCCAATCAGCCGTAAAGAAGCACGTTTAAGAAGAACCGCTGAACGGTCAAATTCGACTAAAAGTTCAAAAGCTGAGAATAGTCAAGGCAGAAAACAATAAGTGATCAAGTGCAGGAGAAAAATCAGTTCAAATAACATACATTCAAGAAAATTCAATTTATAAGTAAATGTTTAATTCAAATTTTAATGCCATGAAAACAAATTTCTTCAAATTTTTTTTACCGGTAATCGTGATGATATTTGTCGCCGGGTGCACAGGCATCAGGGTGAGTACGGATTACGACAGTAAAGTTGACTTCTCGAAATACAAAACGTTCAATTTTAGCAAAGAGATTGACAAAGTAACGCTGAATGATCTGAACCGTCGCAGATTGAAAGACGCCATCACCAGGGAGATGGAGACCAGGGGATACCAGGTTTCGACTACTCCCGATGTACTGGTTAATGCCTTTGTTAAAGGGAAAAATAAATATTCGGCAACGGCAAATACCTACAGTATGGGTGGTCCGTTTATGTATTACCATGGATGGGGATCTTCAAATACCTATGTTGATGTAAACAAATCAATTGAAGGAACGCTGTTTATCGATTTAATCGATGTTCCTGAGAAGAAAATGATTTGGGAAGGTATTGCTGAAGGTTTGGTAAATCCCCGCACTGAAACCAGGGAGGCAACGATAAATAGTGTTGTGGGGATGATCTTCAAAAATTATCCTCATTAAGGAAGTGGTTGTTGTCAACAAAAAGAGGCCGGAGATAATTCCCGGCCTCTTTTTGTTGATTTCAAAAACCTTTCAGCTTTCAATCTGTTTTGATTCCAGAGGAATAAACTGCGATTAACATTTAATTCTGTATTTAAATTTCCTAATTTTGCACCGCTTTAATTTAAAAATATTATGACTGAAAAGAAACTTCCTTTTACAAAAGAAGCGTTAGAAAAAATAATTGAAAAATACCCAACGCCCTTTCATATTTACGATGAAAAAGGGATAAGGAGTTATGCCAAAAGATTTGTGAATGCATTTTCATGGAACGAAGGGTTCAAAGAGTATTATGCGATTAAAGCTGCTCCAAATCCCTACTTGATGAAGATCCTGCGAAATGAAGGTTTCGGAATCGATTGCAGCTCTGTAGCAGAATTGGAACTGGCTGAGAGGATCGGAATGAAGGGCGAAGAGATCATGTTTACCTCCAACGATACTCCGGCCTGTGAATATAAAAAGGCGATTGAACTGGGTGCAATTATCAATCTGGATGACATTGGCCATATTCAGTATCTTGAAGAGAATGTCGGTCTGCCACAACTGGTCTGCTTCCGTTATAATCCCGGTTCCTTAAAAGAGGGAAATGCGATCATCGGGCATCCCGAAGAGGCAAAATACGGTTTTACGAGGAGCCAGCTTTTCGAGGGTTATCAGATGCTTATCGACAAGGGGATAAAACGCTTTGGTATTCATACCATGGTAGCTTCCAATGAACTCGATGCCGATTATTTTGGCGGGACTGCCCAGATACTCTTTGAATTGATCGCTGATCTGTCGAAAAAATTAAATATTAACTTTGAATTTGCCAACCTGGGCGGGGGAATCGGTATTCCTTACAAGCCAGATCAGAAAGAGGTTGATTTGGAACAGATGAGCAGGGGGATAAAAGCCAATTACGATAAATACATTCTTGGAAACGGGCTCAAACCAATTAAACTCTATTTCGAATCGGGTCGTGCCATCACCGGACCTTTTGGATACCTGGTGAGCAAGGTGCTGCATATTAAAAATACCTATAAAAAGTATGCTGGTCTTGATTCGTGCATGGCTAATCTGATGCGCCCGGCACTTTATGGTTCTTATCATCATATTTCTGTACCAGGCAAAGATGAGTTATCCACAAAGATCATGTACGATGTGACCGGATCACTATGCGAGAATAATGATAAGTTTGCCATTAACAGGGTATTACCAAAATTGGCGGCAGGTGATATTGTCGTTATTCACGATACCGGCGCTCATGGTCATTCCATGGGATTTAATTATAACGGAAAACTTCGCTCCGCTGAGTTACTGCTTCGTGAAGATGGAGAGGTTGTTCAGATCAGAAGGGGAGAGACACTCCAAGATTATTTTGCCACGCTTGATTTTGACGGTATACCCGACTTTAAAGTATAAACGATCCCACATCCAGAGCAATACAAAAAAAAAGAAACCCTCATGAACTTCCATTCAATAAAGAAGATGGTTCATTCAATGAGGGTTTCGTACGGATCAGGAGTTTAAATATTAATAAGTTAATTTAAATTTATACGAGTGAAAGTTTGCGGTTTTAGTTTTGTAAAAAACGCAGTAAAGTTCGATTACCCGATTGTCGAGGCAATTTTGTCTGTCTTACCGGTATGTGATAAATTTATTGTAGCAGTTGGCGATTGCAATGATGGTACGAGGGAGTTGATTGAGTCGATTGATTCCGGTAAAATTGAGATCATTGATACCATTTGGGATCCGACACTTCGCGAGCGGGGAAGAGTACTTGCCTCTGAGACCAATAAAGCTTTTGATGCCATCCCCGAAGAATACGACTGGTGCTTTTATATCCAGGGAGATGAAGTTATCCATGAAAAATATTTGCCCGAAATCAAACATTCTATGGAGAAATACCTCAATGTTAAGGAGGTTGACGGACTGATCATGCACTACAAACACTTTTATGGAACTTATGACTATTATGCCGATTCGAGGCGTTGGTACAGAAGTGAAATCCGCATAGTTAAAAACAATAAAGGGATCAGGTCGTGGAATGATGCCCAGGGTTTCCGGTGGTATGATGCCAAAAAACTGACCGGTGTATTTATTGATGCAACGATGTACCATTATGGCTGGGTCAGACCACCTAAACTAATGAAAGATAAGCTGGATGGATCTAAACAATACTGGTCGGTTAACTCGAAACACATTAAAACGATAGAACAGGAGTCTGCAGAGTTCAGATATGAGGATGGGATAGACAGTCTCGAATTTTTCGGTGATACTCATCCCGAAGTGATGCAAGCCAGGATTAATTCACTGAACTGGCATCCCCGGCTCTCTCCCAAAATAAAGAGATTTAACGGCCGGTACTTTTTTTTGTACTGGTTTGAAAAGATTTTCAATTACCGGCCGTTCGAGAATAAACATTTTATTGAATACAAAAAATAATGAATACCAGTTTTGCCGATGATATCGTAAAAGGAGTTGAGGTTCTTCGTTCAGGTGGGATTATTCTGTATCCGACAGATACGATTTGGGGTCTTGGTTGTGATGCCACAAATCCTTTGGCAGTAAAGCGAATCTATGAGATCAAGCAGCGCGAGGACACTAAAAGCATGCTTATTTTGATGGAAAATCCAAATTTACTAAACTCCTATATTATTGAAGTCCCGGAAATTGCATGGGACTTGATAGAGGTATCTGATAATCCGCTTACAATCATCTATCCCGGAGCTAAAAATCTGGCAGCTAATTTACTGGCAAAAGACGGAAGCATTGGAATCCGTATTACCAGTGAACCATTTACGCAGCAACTGATTCAAAGATTCAGAAAACCTATCGTTTCGACTTCTGCCAATATTAGCGGTCAAAAATCACCTCAAAATTTTGCCGATATCGCCGATGAAATTAAAAAATCGGTAGACTATATTGTCGGATATCGTCAGGACGATCATTCCAGATCGATTCCGTCGGGGATTATTAAACTTGGTATCGGTGGCCAGATCGAGATAATCAGAAAGTAATTACTTTTCTTTCTTCACATTACCCGATCCTACAATACTGGTATCGACTAGCGGGTCCCCACGGTAGATGATATTGCCCGAGCCTGCCAGTCTGGCCACCAGATTTTTTTCTGAATTCACCCAGCAATTTCCTGATCCTGAAATTTTTACATCAACATTCAATGCCGGAAAATCGATTGCCTTTACATTACCTGAGCCTGATATTGTAGCTTTAAATTCAGCCGCTTTCTTCTTGCCGGAAAGCTGAACATTTCCTGATCCTGAAAGTGTTGCGGTAACCTTCTCTGCATTGAGATCAGTTAGTTTAATATCTCCGCTTCCGCTAAGTATGAGGTTCAGAATCCGCGATTCAATTTGATCATCAGAGACAATCGATCCGGAACCTGAAATGGTCAGGCCATCAATCTGGGGCATCGTCACATAAATGTCGACATGACCGGGATTCCATTTGCTAAACCAGGTATCTGACGGGTATTTTATTACTAATGCCCTGTTATTCACCTCTGTAATTAATTTTGCGAGTGTTGATTCCTCCCCTTTTAACTCAACTGATTGGATATTTCCCTGTTTCAGATGAACACTTGCGCTAATCTTTAGCGTAATTTCAGTAAATGCTGAAACATCTCTTTTTTGGCTTTTCTGTGCCATAACCAACTGCGTTGCTGCGAAAACCAATAAAACTACTAATTTGATAAATCCTGCTTTCATATTTTTATAAATTAAATTACACCAGACCAATGACGCATAAAAAGAGAACAAGTTGCATCATTATTGAATTTTTATTCGAGATATATTTCGATTAATCCGTCAGGGCATTTCAGGAAGATCTCCCTCGTCTGTTCATCGATGGATGTAATTACTTCATCTGAAAAGGGTATCATAATCTCAGCGTGGGGATGATCGACCGTAATCACATAATTCCCCGAAAAATCATCCACGCGGGTGATCAAACCAATCTCCCCGAATTTTTCATCATAAGCTTTCATCCCGATGAGGTAGGAGGCGACTCCGGGATCCTCGGAATCGGTGATTTCATGTTTGGGAACATATACTTTGCATCCCACCAACTCTCTAGCTCTGGTCAATGAATCGACCAACCGAAGCGAGCAAATCGCACTCTTATCGCTTCTGAAACGTAATCCATCATCCTCAATATAGAATGGGACCAATCCACCATCTACTTCAACAAACAAATATTCAATTTCTTCGATGGACTCTTCTGGTTCCTGATCAAATATCAGCAGGAGTTCTCCCTTTAGACCATGAGGTTTTTGCAGGTATCCAACCTCCACACAATTATCTATATTTAGCTTTTCCATATCAAATGCAAAGGTATAAAAAGGGCGATGGTTATATTAACCATCGCCCTTTATAATTTCATTGTTTAATAATGCAAAAAACGTTACCGCTCTTATGCTTCTTCGGTTGGTTCTGAAGTTTCAACCACAGGTGTTTCGGCAACCTCCTCCTGGGCTGGCTTTGCAGCAGCGGCAGCAGCGGCTGCTAATGCAGCGTTTTTCTTGGCAATTTCGACCAGACGTGCCTCGTTAACCTTCGATTCAGCTTTAAGACGTTTTTTCATCTCTTCGTTGAAACCAGCTACAAGTCCATCTTTTTTAGCCTGAATTGCCTTCTCTTTTTCTTTCATCCATGCATCGAACCTGTTCTCAGCTTCGGCAAGATCAAAAGCTCCTTTTTTCACCCCTTCAAGAAGGTGTTTTTTCATCATTACCCCCTTGTACGACAAAATTGTACGACAAGTATCGGTTGGCTGTGCGCCATTGTTCAGCCATGAAATGGCTTTGTCAAAGTCAAGATCGATCGTGGCAGGATTAGTATTCGGATTGTATGAACCAATCCTCTCAATAAACCTACCATCTCGTGGTGACCTGCTATTTGCTACCACAATGTGGTAATAAGCATGTTGTTTACGGCCATGCCTTGCCAAACGAATCTTTACTGACATAACGTTTTACGTTAAAATTTTTGTTTTAAAATTGAGGGACAAAGATACGATATTAATCGGGATAAAAAACAACCGGCGTTATTTTCCTTATAACACATTCAAAATAAGCTAAGATGAGCCGGAATTTTCATCCCATCATTAGAAAATACCATAAATGACACATTAAGAGTAATTTGTGAGATTTAGCCCACGCAACGCAACCGTTTTGGTTGGACGAACATCTCTATTCAATTGAATACGCTCCTTAGTAATGAGGTTAATGAAAATTATTGGTTAATTTTGCTTGTCATTTCAGGTAGGGTAAGTTTTATGGTAAAACGGTATTAATTTAAAATTAACAATTATTTAAATATATAAAAATGAAAAAATTTCAAGTATTAGTCCTCGTATCTATCATTTTATTGGGTTTAGTGGGTTGCGAAAAGGGAACAGTGACGAATGTGGCAACCGCGGATGCTTTTATTAAATCAAAGGTGAATGCTCAGGGAGTAACTGTTTATGCAGTTGTGCATTCCGTGTTTTCATACAACACTATGAGTAAGGCCACTGTTACATCGCCTGGTGGAACAACAACGGAATTGACCGATTATGAAAATGAGGGTATTTCCTTTTATAACAAACCCGCAGAAACTGATTATTCAACAACTATCCCGACAATCGGTACTTACACCTATGCTGTTACATTCAACGACGGAACACAATTAACCTACACGAATTCGTTAACTGCTGCAACTCTTCAGCCTGCTGTAATTACCGGATTGGCAAAGAATGCAAATGGTGATTCCATCTATCTCTCCTGGAATGCCATACCCAATACGAATGCTTATCAGATAAAAATTTTGAATGGAACGTCAGTTTATACTCAACCGGCTTTTATTGATGCATCTGTCCCTCTAAAAGCCAATCTGAGATTCGGATTTTTATCATCAGCCGTTACAACAAATGGTTCAGGGGTTTATACTTTTGAATTAGACGGTTACCTGTTCGAATCCAGCTCAAGCTATGAATATTTGCAGGCTCAAAGTGCGGCTACAAAAGATATTTCACTTTAATTTTCAGAATTTAAGACTTGGAATCAGGAGAAGTGATTCCCGAATGACGATCATTCATTTTCATCCTTCCCTTTAACCGGAAAGGTGGAGCCATTATAAAGAAAGAAGAAGGTCAATCAGGCCCTCTTCTTTTTTTTATCCTTTTTTTATTGGATGTCATCAACGGTAAGAAACCTTCTCCAAACTGAACTGTTAATATTATTTTGCGTTTCAAATGATTACAATATCCTAACGAATAGTTATCAACACCGGAATGGATTCGGTTAAAATTGTCTATTTTTAACCGTGCGACTAAATGCACCTTCAGGAATTAACATTCCTGTTCATTCAAAAGGTTTTAACTATGTCATCGTTTACCCATCTTCATGTTCACAGTCAATATTCAATCCTCGATGGTGCAGCTGCTGTTGTCGATTTGGTTAAAAAAGCAAAAAAGGATGGCATGACTGCCCTTGCCCTGACCGATCATGGTAATATGTTTGGTATCAAGGATTTCCACGAAACGTGTAAAAAATTCGGCATTAAACCTATTCTTGGTGTCGAGACCTATGTGGCTTCCCGAGGTATTGAATTCAAGGATAAAAGTGAAAAGGAAGACCGGTCGGGTGATCACCTGATTTTGTTGGCCAAAAATGAGAAGGGTTACCGTAACCTGTTGAAATTAATCACTGTTGCCAATACGGAAGGATTTTATTACAAACCACGTATTGACAAAAACTTACTTGAAAAGCACAGTGAAGGTATAATCGTTTCGTCGGCCTGTATTGGAGGTGAGATTCCCCAGTGTATTCTGAAAGGTGATCTTCCTGGTGCAGAAGAGGCCATAAAATGGTTTAAAAGTATTTTCAAAGATGATTTCTACCTTGAGATTCAACGTCATAAAACTACCGATCCGGAGCTACCTACGGATGTTTACGAGAGTCAGTTAATTGTGAATAAGGAGCTTATTCGTTTGGGTGAGAAATTCGGGGTAAAAGTGATAGCGACCAATGACAGTCACTTTACCGATGACGAAGATGCCGATGCGCATGATCTTCTGATATGCCTGAATACCGGAAAAGATCTTGACGATCCCTCAAGGATGAGGTACACCAAGCAGGAGTGGTTTAAGACCACAGAGGAGATGAATCAATTATTTCAGGATATGCCTGAAGCACTTGCAAATACACAGGATATAGCCGAGAAGATTGAATTTTACGAATTGAATTCTGATCCGATTATGCCTGAATTTCCTATTCCTGAAAGTTTTGGAACGATGGAACAATACAGGAAACGTTTCTCAAACGAAGATCTGCTTGCTGAGTTTAAAAATGCGCAAAAAAAACCGGAGAGCTATGATTATGCATTGAGGGTAAAATTCGAATCCGATTATTTGAGTTACCTGGTTTATCAGGGTGCGGCAAGTCGCTATGGCGAGGAACTTCCTATTGATGTAAAAGAGCGGATTGAATTCGAACTCGACACGATAAAAATGATGGGATTTCCTGGTTATTTCCTTATCGTGCAGGATTTTATTGCTGCTGCACGCAAGATGCATGTAATTGTTGGACCGGGGCGGGGCTCAGCCGCAGGATCAGTTGTGGCCTATGCAACCGGAATTACAAATGTTGATCCAATCAAACACGATCTCCTTTTTGAACGTTTTCTTAATCCTGACAGGGTGTCAATGCCCGATATTGATATCGATTTTGATGATGACGGACGTCAGAAAGTACTCGACTGGGTGAAGAATAAATATAGCCGCGATAATGTGGCTCATATCTGCACATTTGGTACGATGGCTGCAAAGATGGCCATCAGGGATGTTTCGCGGGTTTTAAAACTACCCCTTCCAGAGGCTGACCGACTTGCTAAAATGGTTCCTGACACTCCTAAGATTACCTTAAAGACGGCTTATAGTGAAAATCCGTTACTCGAAGCAGAGAGAAAATCAAATAATCCATTAATTGTTAGAACCTTAAAATTCGCAGAGACATTGGAAGGATGCATCCGTCAATTTGGGGTACATGCCTGTGGAATACTGATTGGCAGGGATAAGCTTGAGAATCATATCCCTTTAATGCCGACCAAAGATGAAGATCTCCTTACGACCCAATATGATGGCCATTATGTGGAGGCAATTGGACTTTTAAAGATGGACTTTCTTGGATTGAAAACCCTCTCTATCATAAAAGAGTGCCTGGAGAATATTCATCTTTCGAAAAAAATCGACCTCGACATTGACAAAATTCCGTTCGATGATCCTCTAACATTTGAACTTTTCAGTAACGGAAATACAACTGCTATTTTTCAGTTCGAATCACCGGGGATGAAGAAGTGGTTGAAGCTTCTTCAGCCAAGCCGTTTTGAAGACCTCGTTGCAATGAATGCCCTTTACCGACCTGGTCCGATGGAGTATATCCCCAAATATGTAAACCGGAAAATGGGAAGGGAAGAGATCGTTTATGATCATCCTATTATGGAGCAATATTTATCTGATACCTATGGAATTACTGTCTATCAGGAACAGGTGATGCTATTATCCCGCGCCTTGGGTCAGTTTACCAGGGGCGAGTCTGACTCCCTTCGTAAGGCGATGGGTAAGAAAGACAAACAGTTGATGGAAAAACTGGAAGCAAAGTTCATCGCCGGATGCAAAAATAATCCTGAGTTTATGCAAGGATGCAAAACCGTTGGTAAAACAGCTGATAATCTGATTGATAAAATATGGAAGGATTGGGAAGCTTTCGCATCATACGCTTTTAACAAATCCCATTCGGTCTGTTATGCCTATATTGCCTATCAAACGGGATATTTGAAAGCCAATTTTCCTTCGGAATTTATGGCGGCTGTTCTCAGCTGTAATCTTACCAGTGCCGACAAGATCTCCACCTTCATGGATGAGAGCAAACACATGGGACTGGCTGTTATGGGACCAGATGTTAACGAATCGCGTGCCAATTTTTTTATCAATAAAAGTGGCGGACTTCGATTTGGATTATCAGCAATAAAAGGAGTCGGAGCTGGCGCCGTTTCAGATATCATCAAAGAGCGCGACACCAATGGAGATTTTAAATCGATTTATAACTTTGTTGAGCGGGTTAATCTGCAGACAATTAATAAAAAAAATCTCGAAGCTCTTGCGATGGCTGGTGCTTTCGACAGTTTCGAAAATGTGCACAGGGCTCAATATTTCGGAGACACGGGCGAAGGTGGGACGTTCATTGAAATGCTGATCAAATATGGAAACAGGATTCAAGGTGAGCGACAGTCGTCAATGGCCTCACTGTTTGGAGAATTTCAAACCATCGAGGTTAAATTGCCTACGGTCCCCAGTATCCCTGAGTGGCCCAAGATTGTGGCACTCGAGAAGGAGAAAAATCTGATCGGGATCTATCTTTCCTCACATCCGCTGGATGATTATGCATTGGAAATCAATAGTTTTTGTACAAAGGAGATCAACCTGGCCAATCTTAACAGCGAAATTGAAACACTTAAAAACAGGGAACTCGCTTTTGCAGGAATTGTAACCGATACACAGGAGGGATTCACAAAAAACGGAAAACCATTCTCGTCACTGACATTGACTGACTACTCCGATTCCTTTAAAATTATGTTTTTTGGAAATGACTATGTGAATTTTGGAAACTACTGTAAAAAAGGGTTGTTTTTGCTCATCCGCGGCAAGGTTGCGGTAAAATGGCAGGGTGGAGATCAACTGGAATTTAAAGCAAGTAAAATTGAATTGCTTCAGGAACTGGCTGAAAAAGCCGAAAGTTTGCGTATTGCCGTAGCTGCTGAATTTATGACACCCGATTTTGTCGAAGAACTTGATTTGAAGCTTGCCCAGTCACCCGGAAAAACACTGATAAAATTCTCAGTTTTTGATCAATCCACCAACATTAAACTCAACCTCTTCTCCAGAACACGCCGCGTTGGCTTATCGGGAGAACTAAAGGCATACTTACAAAAAAATCCTGATATCGTTTTTACAATAAATTAATTCTTAAATTTGCAGATTAAAATTTTGTGACTTTTTAAACAATTTAAAATATCTTATCATGTCAATAGAGGTAACAGATTCAAATTTTGATGAGGTGGTTCTTCAGTCTACAAAGCCGGTATTAGTCGACTTTTGGGCAGAATGGTGTGGACCATGCAGGATGATTGGACCGCTTGTAGCGGAACTTTCAGTTGATTATGAAGGGAAAGCCGTTGTGGCAAAAATGGATGTTGATACCAATCCCGGAACCGCTGCAAAATTTGGAATTCGTAATATTCCTACAATTCTGTTCTTTAAAAATGGTGAAGTTGCCGATAAACAGGTTGGCGCTGTTCCCAAAACCATTCTTGCATCAAAAATTGATGCTCTTTTGTAGGTCTGTATTAGGCTCATAAAAAGAGAGGCATAAGAATTTAACTTGTGCCTCTCTTTTTTATATTATTTCAATCGAGACTTAACCGACAATGAACCGGGAAATGATCGGAGAAAAATACCTTGTCGCGTTTATAATCTCCCAATTTAAATTTCTGATCCGATAGTATATAATCGATCCGGAAGGAGGGTAATTCACCGTTATAGGTGTTCGACATGCCCCATCCCGACTCGACAAATGAATCGATCAGATTACCCCGGACCTTCCTGTAAGCATACGAAACCGGTGTGTCATTGAAATCGCCGCAAACCAAAACAGGATAAGGCGATCGTCTGATATGTTCTGCAAGTTTTCTGGCCTGGACTGCCCGAAATTTAAATCCTGTAATCAGTTTGTAGCTTACTTTCTTCGCCAGAGCCATTTGATTGCTGCCCGAACCGAATCCTATCGAGTCAACGATTGAATAATCATCCGGATCAATGGAATAAGATTGTAAATGACAATTATAAACTCTGATAATCTGTTGACTACTTATTTTTATATCTGAAAAAAGCACAAGAATGGAGGGTCCTGGAAATTTGACCTCTCCCTTGTTGATGATGGGATATTTCGAAAAGGTGATCAGGTCAGAATTATTCCCTGCCGATACCTGATGAAGATATTTAATTTCGGGAAGAGCATCTTTAATTCCCTGCGGACTTAACTTTCCTCCATTAGGAAGTATACCCTCCTGTAGACAAATGATATCAGCACCTGTAGATTTGATATAATTCAGGATCTTTGGGTTATTCGTATGGCGAGATCTTAGATCTACCCTGAAGCCGTGAACATTGTAGCTCAATAAGGTAATTCCTGGTTCAGTTTGCCCGAATGAGGGTATCAATTGGTAAGTATTCCTAAAATCAATAAAACCTACTGAGAGGGTAATCAAAGGAAGCAATAATCGTCGGGAACGTCGCAAAACCCAGAAGAGCAGAAAAGTCAGATTGATCAGAACCAGATAGGGATAAGCCAATCCGAAGAAAGCCAATGGCCAGAAGAGATCAGGTGGAACAAACGGAGCCAAATAGGATAGTAATAACAGAATAGTGGTTCCGATATTTAACGTGAAACCAAACTTAGAGAAGAATTTCCTCACAGCATCATTTTTTTCTACCCATTTTAAACAAGATCTCCCGCTCTTCAAAGGTCAGACTATCATAACCCGATTTGCCGATTTTGTCTAGAACCCGATTGATTTCTTCCTGTTGGGCCACTTTTCTTTTATTGAATTCGTAATCAGGATTGGGCGAGTTGTATTTGATTTTAAGACGTTGGCACGGTCTGAACCACGAAAATAAAGTATCGGTCATACGATCAAACCGCCCTGTGATATTCCTTCCGGCCATGAGTTGCGACATATAAATCCATCCCCAGATGGCTCCTCCAAGATGCGCGAAATTTCCACCTGCATTATCCCCTGAAAGGTTAATGATGTACAACAACACCGACACAAATGCGATCCATTTAATTTTAACAGGTCCGATAAACACCAGATGAATCAGATGGTTGGGAACATAAACGGCAATTGCAATTACAATGGCTATGACGGATGCAGAGGCTCCCAATAATTGTACATGCAGGACTGAACTTTGCAAAACCGGTATCAGATTATAGGCAAGCATGTAACCCAATCCACCTGAGACCCCTCCAATTAAATAGAGACTTAATAATTTCTGCTGACTGTGGTACTCCAGGAAAATCTTACCGAACCAATAGAACCATAGCACATTAAAAAGAATATGCATCAACTCGAAGTGCAGAAACATATAAGTAAGCAAGGTCCAGGGCCGCGAAATAAATAACTCAAATGAGGCAGGTAAAGCCATCCAACTCAACATCAACGAACCATCCGATCCGCTTAAAGTATAGCCGACGAAAACAAGCCTTACAATCACCCAAATTACTATATTTAAGTAAATGAGCTTAGTAAGATAGTTGCCATTCCTGAACGAGCGGTTTATTTCATCAACAATTCCCATCCGATCAATAGAATTTATTAGTACTTTTTTCCCAGTATTTCAAAAGAATAAATCCAAAAAGCATCCCACCTAAATGTGCGAAATGGGCAATATTGCTATTCGATTCTGTGACACCCAGGTACAGTTCAATAGCTCCGTATCCCATTACAAAATACTTTGCCTTAATTGGCACAGGGGGGAATAGCAGCATCAATTCTGTATTCGGGAAGAGGTATCCAAAACCAAGCAGGACACCAAATATCGCTCCGGATGCGCCTACTGTTGGAATATCTATCTTCATCTCAAGAATTGCACGAACAACGTCAACCCCCTGCTGAATGAGTACCGGATTGTTTGGAGCATCTCCCCAATTGTTTATAAGGTCCAGAACTCCGGTGGAGGGATGACTTAGGTGAGCCTTAACAAAGGCGGCCAGCAATTCGGGGGAGGGTGTATTAATAAACGCGGTGGCACTCTTCTGAAGTGCTGATATTTCGATATAGGTAACAAAGGAGTGAAGAGCTGCAGCGCCAAGTCCCGTGACAAAGAAGTAAACTAAAAACCTTCGCGGTCCCCATACCATTTCAAGAACTTTCCCAAACATATACAATGCAAACATATTGAATAGCAGATGAAAGAAATCACCATGCATAAACAGGTGAGTCACAAATTGATGTGGCCTGAAATGCTCAGAACCGGGATAATAAAGTCCCAATTTCTCGGTGAGGTCAATCCCGATGTTTCTGAGCGCATAGGTCGCAACCAGCATCAGGATGTTGATAAGGATCAGGTTTTTTACAACCGGGGGCATCGAAAAAGGTGATGTCTGATATTGATTCATATTAAAGATATCTTGTTAATGGTACAAAAATAACGATTCGTGGCGGATTGTTGGAGCGTGTATGAATTTTTTATGATCTGACTGGTATCGTTCTCTGATCACTTTAATAATTTTTCAAAATCAGCAAAAGAGATAATAGAGACAACCGTTTTCCCCGATGGAGAATAGTTGGGGATTTGGCAGGCAAAAAGATTGTTAAACAGATCTGATATCTCCTCCGGTTTAAGTGAAACACCATATTTGATTGCAGCCGATTGGGAGAGGAGAAGTGCCAGATGTTCCTTGATCTCCTCCTTTACATCGACAGGCCTGTTTTTAAACTCCTCGATCACCTTTTCGACCAGGTCCGACGCATTGAGATGACTCAGCAACGCCGGAATGCCCTCCACCAGGATCACATTATCTTCACCCTGACTGATTTCGAAACCGAGGTCCCTGAGCTCATCGTTGATAACAATCAGGATCTCTTTATCCACGGCATTCAGTTCCAGCCTTGCAGGAAATAGTTGTCGCTGACTGACTGCCAGGTGATTGTCGATAATTCTCATAAAATTCTCGAAGAGAATCCGCTCGTGTGCACGACGCTGGTCGATGACCATCAATCCCGATTTAACAGGAGTAAGAATATATTTATTCTTGAACTGAAGAAAATTGTGAATTTCCTTAATTGGAATCTCATCATCGGTAAAAGACTGCTGAACAGCCTCTTGTTCATATTCATCGGGTAAAGCCGACTGATCATTAGGGTGTGAATCAATTTGACCCTCCTCCCTTTCAAATCCTCTGTAAAGGGTCTGCCAGTTATCCTTGTTTTGCTCTTCCCGGTAGGAAGTGGGTTTGGCAAAATCATGGTCTCTCCACGGCTCATTTTCAAATGGATTAAAGTTGGGGTTGATCCTAATCTCCGGTTCCGGGATATTTGAACCACGCAAAGGACTGATTGGAATATCAATAGATCCGGCCTGATCGAAATCGATGGAGGGCATCAGATTATACTTTCCCATCGCTTCACGTACCGAAGCCTGGATGATATGCCACGCTGAGCGTTCATCCTCAAATTTTATTTCGGTTTTAGTAGGATGGATATTGATGTCAATAGTAGCAGGATCAACCTCAAAATAAAGGAAATAGGAGGGATATGTCTCGGGAGGCAGGATGCGGTCATACGCCTGTTGAACAGCCCTGTTAAAAAACGGATGTTTCATAAACCGACCATTCACAAAAAAGAACTGTTCCCCCAGCGTTCTTTTTGCACTTTTAGGCTGACCAATAAACCCGGATATATTGATCACCGAGGTAGTGGTATCGACAGGAATAAGGCATTGGTTGATGCTTTTCCCGAAAAGGGAAACAATCCGTTTCCTGATATTTTCGATCGGAAGATTATAAATAACAGAATTGTTGTGATAGAGCGAGAGGGCCAATTCAGGGTTGGCAAGTGCAATACGCTGTACTTCCGTGATTATATACTTTAATTCAGAGCTGTTCGATTTGAGAAATTTACGGCGTGCGGGAATATTAAAAAAGATGTTTTTAACTGAGAAATTTGATCCTTCACTACAATGATCCGCCTCCTGCTTCTGAATGGCAGATCCCATAATATGAATAAAGGTTCCCAGCTCAACCCCATGTTGACGTGTGCGAAGTTCAACATCAGCAACACCTGCTATGGATGCGAGGGCTTCGCCCCTGAACCCCATCGTTCTGATCGCGAATAGATCATTTGCTTCACGGATCTTGGAGGTGGCATGACGTTCGAATGACATCCTTGCATCTGTTGGCGACATTCCTTTACCATTATCGATCACCTGAATAAGGGTACGCCCCGAATCCTTAATGTTAATAGTTACAGCTGTTGCGCCTGCATCAATTGCATTCTCAACCAGCTCCTTAACAACTGATGCTGGTCGTTGAATCACTTCCCCTGCTGCGATCTGATTGGCAACGGAATCGGGTAAAAGTTGGATAATATCGGGCACGTAGAATTTCTTAAATGACTTAAAACAACGTTATAAAAAGATCCTAACCACTTACTTAATGATCGGTTTACAAATATAACACCTATTTTCAAGCGGATAAAATGAAAAAAAATCTTTGGTACGTATATAATCACACCTTCCTCTTTTTGCGTACGACCAATTCGTGATATGTTTCAGATAATTAGTGCTTTGTGTGCCAATGTTGTCTTTTCCGGCTTAAGCGGGATGCCTTACATTAATTATCTTAAGACCAGGTAGGAAATTCGGTTCATCGGCTTTTTTTACAGATACCTGTTTTTTTGATACCTTTGCCCCACCTTACGTGACCCCTGTTGAACCACTCTTTGAAAAAAATGGGGGGAATGTTGTATCATCTTGAAAAACGCACTCCCCCATCATTAAATGAGAATTGAAAAATGGATAAGTCGAAAATAAAAGGTCATGTTGCCATGTTATTCACCTCCCTTATATTTGGAGTGAATATCCCGCTTTCTAAAAATCTTATGCCCGATTGGATGAGTCCGCTGGGCTTAACGTATTCCCGTTTTGCTTTTGGTACGATTGCATTCTGGTTGCTCTCTTTCTTTATGAAATCAGAAAAGGTCACACGGAAAGATATGGGAACTCTTTTCCTTGGATCTCTGTTGGGAGTCGGCCTTAATCAGGGGGCATTTATCGCAGGATTGCAACGCACATCAGCTACAAATGCTTCCATCGTGATTACAATCACCCCCATTCTGGCAATGATCATCTCCTTCTTAATTCTTAAGGAACCCATCACTTTTAAAAAAGCGGGGGGAGTTATTATTGGATTGATCGGGGTACTCTCGATGATCCTTACTTCCGAAATTGCAGCATCAGGACGACAAGCTTCGATTATTGGCGATTTTTTATGCGTGATGAGCAGTCTTTCGTATGCTTTCTTTCTGGTTTTAACCCGAGGAATCTCGAAACGGTATAGCTCTGTCACCATTATGAAGTGGATGTTCCTCTTCTCAGCTGTACTTTTTTTCCCGCTCGGTTTTAAGGAGTTTCATTCCGCCCGGATATTCACCTCGGGAACTCCGGTTGCCTGGGGTAGTTATCTCTACTTATTGATTGGAGCCACCTTTATCACCTATTTATTAATTCCAGTGGCACAGAAACAGATTCGTCCCACAACGATTGGCATGTACAACTATTTGCAGCCACTTGTTGCCTCATTTATCGCTATAATGTGGCAACAAGATATTTTTTCATGGACCAAACCAATCTCTGCGATTCTCATTTTTGCGGGTGTTTATTTTGTAACTACCAGTAAATCACTCGAAGATGTAGAGCGCGAACGCCGGCAAAAGTCAGGGCAACCGAAGGTGGATGATTTACAACTTTACCCAATTAAAGAACCTGTCAGTAAGACGTAACGGGATATCCAATATTATCAATTTGTGAATTTATACGCTGTAAAGTCACTTGATAGGAAATTAAATCTACTTTTGTTTGCCAAATTTTTTTTAGGAGAAGAGTCTCTCCATTAAACATGTCTGGCATCAAACAACAAAATATTTATTTCATGGAAAATTCGAAACGTGCCGATGCTTTAAATTATCACAGGAATGGCAGACCAGGGAAAATTCAGGTTGTGCCAACAAAACCTTATAGTACACAGCGAGATTTGTCGCTGGCATACTCTCCGGGTGTGGCTATACCTTGTCTTGAAATTGAGAAAAATCCGCAGGATGCTTATGAATACACTGCTAAAGGGAATCTGGTGGCGGTAATCTCTAATGGAACGGCAGTTCTTGGACTGGGTGATATTGGTGCGTTAGCCGGAAAACCGGTTATGGAGGGTAAAGGTCTTCTGTTTAAGATTTTTGCTGATATTGATGTGTTTGATATTGAAGTGGATGAAAAGGATCCTGCGAAATTTATTGAAGTTGTAAAGGCAATCTCGTGTACCTTTGGTGGAATCAATCTTGAAGATATCAAGGCACCTGAGTGTTTTGAGATCGAGGAGAAATTGAAGGAGATGCTCGATATTCCAATTATGCATGATGATCAGCATGGTACCGCCATTATTTCAGGTGCAGCGCTCATTAATGCCCTTGAACTGGTTAACAAGAAAATTGAAGATGTCCGTATTGTAGTTAATGGCGCCGGCGCTTCTGCCACAGCGTGTTCCAATTTATACATCAAACTGGGTGCAAAGCCCGAAAATGTGGTGATGGTCGACAGTAAAGGGGTGATCTCTGTTCGTCGTTCTGACCTTAACAGCCGGAAATTACCTTTTGCGACAAAGCTTCCCTGCAACACTCTTGTCGAAGCCATCGCGGGAGCTGATGTATTTCTTGGTCTCTCGGTCGCCGGTATTCTTACTCAGGATATGGTTCGGAGCATGGCCGAAAATCCGATCGTGTTTGCATTGGCCAATCCTAATCCTGAAATACCTTATGATGAGGCAATTGCTTCGCGTCCGGATATTATTTTTGCTACGGGTCGAAGCGACCATCCTAACCAGGTAAATAATGTGCTTGGTTTTCCATATATCTTCCGGGGTGCACTTGATGTCAGGTCTACCGGGATAAACGAGGAGATGAAAGTCGCTGCCGCCCTTGCAATTGCCGCTCTTGCCAAAGAAGCAGTTCCTGAGGTGGTTACATTGGCTTATGAGACCTCCGGTCTTAGCTTTGGCCGACAGTATATTATTCCGAAACCATTAGATCCACGATTATTGGTCACTGTTGCGCCAGCAGTTGCAAAGGCTGCAATTGCCAGCGGAATTGCCCGTAAGCCAATTACAGACTGGGATGAATATAATGAGACACTTCGTCTGCGCATGGGATTAGGTAATAAAATGATCCACGGATTGACCGAAAAAGCAAAAGAGCATCCTAAACGGGTGGTTTTTGCCGAAGCCAACCACATTAATATGTTGAAGGCTGCCCAGGTTGCAAGGGCTGAAGGGATTTGTATCCCGGTTCTATTGGGTAACGAAGAACGGATCGAAAAGATTATTAAAGAGAATAACATTGAATTTGAAGGAGTAGAGATCATCAATCTACGCCATGACCGTGAAGAAGCAAGCCGCCAGAAGTATGCAAAAATGCTGACTTCCAAGCGCGAGCGCGAAGGGATGACTTACAGCGAAGCTTACGAAAAGATGTTCGACAGGAACTATTTCGGAATGATGATGGTTGAAGCAGGTGATGCCGATGCGTTTATCACTGGGGTTTATACCAAATATGCCGATGCAATCATCCCGGCAATTGAAATTGTGGGGATGCGCGAAGGGCTTCAGCATATTGCCGGATTAAACATTGTAACCACCAAGCTGGGGACATTTTTCTTTGCCGATACACTGGTCAACAATCACCCGTCGAAAGATACGCTGATTGATGTTGCCAAATTGACCTATGAAGCGGCAAAGCTGTTTAATATCAATCCGGTGATGGCAATGCTCTCCTATTCGAATTTCGGAGAACGTCAGGCAGGTAGTCCGGCAATGGTACATGATGCAATCGAATACCTTCACAAGAACTATCCTGAGATGCTGATTGACGGTGAAATGCAGGCCAACTTTGCACTTGACAAAGATCTTCGTCACGAGAAGTTCCCTTTCTCCAAAATTGATGGGATGAATGTTAATACACTGATCTTCCCCAACCTTAGTTCATCGAATATCTCCTATAAGATGATGCTCGAAATGGGAATGAGCGAAACAATCGGACCAATCCAGATGGGGTTAAACAAACCAATCCATATTCTTAATGTTGAAAGTTCGGTACGCGACATTCTGAACATGGTGACCATCGCTGTTATTGACGCCCAGGTTGAAGAGCAAAAACTCAGACAACGACTGGTTTAAGTGGTCAGCCGCAAGTTTTCAGAAGAAAAAACAATTGATATTTCTAAATCCCGCGAATCTGATTCGTGGGATTTTTTATTTTAGGTAATTACGTAGTGAGAAAATCGTTATGAATCCGCAAATTGCAGTTGAACAGATGGGAGTTCCCAATGCAATTATAAAATATTTCAGTCATTAAATATTGCAGGTCCACCATGAGATCATTGCGGGTGTTTGTTACTTTGTGCATCTTTGTACTTTACCAGCTTTTTCTGAGGAAACCAATCAACCAAATAGTAGCAACATTAGAAAAATTATTTTAAAATCAAATTTATATGGCACTTCAAAATCAGCGTGAGAACATGCTTTATGTGATCTTTCTGGCAACAGTTGCTGCACTGGGTGGATTTCTTTTCGGCTATGATACTGCTGTTATTTCAGGAACGATTGGGAGCGTCTCGTCGCAATTTGGTTTAAATGACGTCAGTACGGGCTGGTATGTTGGATGTGCCTTGGTTGGTTCAATTTTAGGGGTCGCTATTGCAGGAAAGTTGAGTGATTTGTTTGGACGGAAAGGTATACTTATATTCTCTGCTGTCCTTTTTACAAGTTCAGGAGTTGGTTGTATGTTTTCGGGAAGCATCTCTGATTTGGTTTTCTACCGGATTGTGGGTGGTGTTGGCATTGGTGTAGCTTCCGTGATATCCCCTTTGTATATCTCCGAAATTTCGGTTTCACGTTACCGCGGGACACTTGTTTCCCTGTACCAGTTAGCCATAACGATTGGATTTGTAGGTGCTTACCTGGTCAATTATGGTATTAGTCAATATGCTGTTCATATGAAGGAGATCGGAATTACAGGGGGATTTTGGGGTAAATATATTGTGAATGAGACCTGGCGTGGTATGCTTGGCGCCGAAGCGCTCCCTGCTTTACTGTTTTTTATTATCTTGTTTTTTATTCCCGAAAGCCCAAGATGGCTGGTTATTAAATCAAAAGAGAGTGCCGCTTTAACAACCCTGGGACGCATTTATGGTGCTGAACGAGCCAATGAGCAGGTTACAGATCTGCTGAACGTTGTGCAGTCAGAAGTGAAATCAGACTGGAGAATCCTCTTTCAACCTGGTTTCCGGATGGCCTTGTTTATCGGGGTTAGTCTTGCAATTTTGGGTCAGTTTATGGGGGTTAATGCCGTACTTTATTATGGACCGACAATCTTTGAACAAACCGGACTTTCAGCAGGAGATTCATTGCTCTACCAGGTAATTGTTGGCCTGGTCAATTTTGGATCGACAGTGTTGGCGATGGCTGTAATTGATAAAATTGGCCGCAAAAAGCTGGTTTATTATGGTGTTTCTGGAATGATTGTCTCACTAATTCTTATTGGATTTTATTTTACGATCAATAAAGTCTCAAATGTGGTTCCATCAATTACCTTACTTATACTTATTCTGGTTTATATATTTTGTTGTGCCATATCGATTTGTGTCGTTATATGGGTATTGCTCTCAGAGATGTATCCCGCCAGGGTTCGCGGATTAGCCATGTCGGCTGCCGGCTTTTCGTTGTGGATCGGAACTTTCCTGATTGGACAGTTAACACCCTGGCTGATGACCACCCTCTCTCCGGCAGGTGTTTTTTGGTTGTTTGGTGTGATGTGCCTTCCTTATTTATACATCACCTGGAAGCTTGTCCCTGAAACGACAGGCAAGTCGCTTGAAGAGATCGAAAGGATGTGGCTGAAACAATAATCTGACGATATTTTTTGTACTATTCCACACATGATTTCTTCTCCAAAAGGTGATTTGGTTAAATCTGATTCTTCAAAATCCCCTGATACTATTGGTGTGCAGTACACTCGCATGTTATTCAACAGTTTATGCCACTTTAAATACATTGGAATTATAAATTTTCGTAAATTAGTCAGAGAGATATTTTTTGAATTATTATTAACTTAAAACCTTAAATCATGAATCACTCCAATTCTGGTCATCTTGGAAACTTGAGGAGTTTCGATGAATTGCTTAATGCAGTGAAGGGTTTTCCAACAGGTTATAATCCTTCCAAAAATGAATTCCAAATTAATGCCCTTGAGGCGAAATCTGTACAAGGTCACAAACAGATTGAAAACCTGAATGTAATCTCGTCGGCTTACAAATCGGCAGTTGAGCATCGTACGGTTATTTTCGCATCTTTTCAAAATCTGATAACAAGCATCTTTAATTTCGTAAAATCGACTGACGCCAGTGATGAGGCGGTCGAAAATGTGGCCCAGATTATCCGCAAATTAAAGGGGCAGCGTGCAGGGACAAAAGTTATTCCTCCTGCTGTAGGAGATCATCCGCAGGTTCCTGTACAAATCTCGGTCTCACAGTTAAGCTATAATGAGCGTCAGAACAATTTCGACAGGCTGATTCGTCAACTGGAAACAATTCCCCAATATATCCCAAATGAGTCCAATCTCACCCTGGCCAGCCTTCGTGATTATTATAACACCCTGAATACCGCCAATAACGCCGTACTTAAATCCGAAAATGATCTTTCCAATGCCAGGATTACAAGGAATAAAGAGTTTTACGATCCACAAACTGGGCTTGTAGAAATAGGAAGGGGAGATAAATTGTATATTAAAGCGGTTTTTGGGGCATCTTCACCACAATACCGGCAGGTATCGGGCATCAGTTTTAGATCGCTCAGAAATTAATGCAACCTGGAAGATCGTCCGAAAAGTTAATGTTAACTGCAATAATGCATAGAGTTCGCAAGGCTGCTGCAACAAGCAAATTGCTGATATCGTCTACTTTGCGAACTCTTCCAATAATCAATGCTGGCCACATCAGAATAAGATCCACCTGTTTTCAGATAAGCTCCGGCATCTTGACAGTTGACGCAGGCTATTTTAGAAGGACCTCCGTTATATTGATAGTATTCACCGGAAAGGTTAGAATAGGCTCCGGCAAATGTAAATTAGGCACCAACTATTTTTGAGTCACCTCCGGCAAACTAATAACAGATTCCGGCAAAATTAGAATAGTCACTGGCAAATGTCAATTAGGTACCAGCTTTTTTAGGATGACCCCCGGAATTTTGAAAATCGCTACCGGAAAAGTTAGAATCGGTTATATGACCGGAGTGACCAGTGCTTTATGGAAAGATGCTGATATGGCTGATTTATTTGCCGGAAATCCCGTTCTTCCTCTATTTTGCCAGTCACAATATTCACGAACCCCGTACTACGGGGTAAAATTCAAAGGGAGTATCGAATATTGCAATTATGGTGACGTGGTTCAGGAACCTGACTGGTCGGTAGGTAAAATAGTGAAAATTCTCAGGGAATTAAATATCGAACAAAACATTGTGGTCATCTTTTTCAGCGACAACGGCCCGCGTATAGAAGAGGGTTATGCTGATGAGACCAAAAAATATTTGAATGGCCATACACCGTCAGGTATTCTCAGAGGGGACAAAGGAACGCTTTATGAAGGGGAACACGGACTCTTTTTATTATCAGATGGGCTGAAATGCTGAAATCGTCCGTTTCGGATGCGCCTGTTGGATGGATTGATCCTTTTACCTCATTTGCCCGTTTATTGAATTTCAACCTTTCCCAAGGTCAGGTGCCTGATTACAGAGTTGCCCTCGTAGTACTGAAGGTACATCGAAACGCACCAGACACTATGAAGTGATAATTCAGGATAACCACGGAAGTGTGGTAATTCGTGACGGCGAATGGAAACTGAATCCCAAAGAAAATCAGCCCAATAGCGGCAATGACGGATTGTACAACCTGAAAAACGATCCATCAGAAAAAATAATTTAGCTGGGTGTTATCCAAAAATTGTAAAGCGTTTTCATGACGGGATAACCTTGATCAAAGAGAATCAGGTGATTAAAAATGAGAATTCTGAATAGGTACTTTCAAAATTGCTTTTTCTTCGTTGTCTGGCCTGTTTTTTTGATAATTGATCAATGGTTACAATTTCACAAAAACTTTATTTACCTTTAGCATGCCGGGTATTCTGGGAAATTCCTTCAACCGATTTTCCCATTTTTTTCAATAATTCTTAAATTTACCACAACTAAAAATTTACGTCTTTTGACCAATGATCGAGAAATATGGGAAAATTTTAAGGCAGGCGATAAGTCAGCGCTTTCGTATGTCTATTTTCAATATTTCCATTCAATGTTTCAGTATGGCATTAAATTTAATAGTGATTCGGAGTTCATAAAAGATTGTATTCAGGATGTTTTTTATAAACTGATACAAGCCAATGAAAAACTTGGTCCTACCGATAATATCAGGTTCTACCTTTTAAAAGCCCTGAAAAATACAATCTACAAGTCAATTAATAAAAACAGGCAGATTGAACTGGTTGAATTTGAACTTATGAAATTCGATGCTCCATTTGCTTTGGAAGAAGAGATTGCCGAAAAGGAAAATGCAACCCTTAGAGAGATGGCCCTTTTGAAGGCATTAAATAGTTTAAGTGAACGTCAACGGGAGATCATCTATTTGCGTTTCGAATGTGCAATGGAATACGACCAGATCTGCGAGTTAATGCAGTTGAAAAGTGATTCCGCCAGAAAATTGGTTTTCAGGGCAATAAAGACCCTACGGGAGAATATGGATGAACAGCTCAAACACCCAATTCTGTTTTTAATCCGGTTTTCCTAAAAACATGTTATAAAACATGTTTTTTTAGTGTCCACAAAAGTGAGATTGCAGGACTTACCCTTCAAAAGCAAACAGAGTGGATAAAAAATACAACAAATATTCAGCAGAAGATTTTACTCATGATATCAGTTTTATTAATTGGGTCAATAATGGGATAGATCAGAATGAATGGGAGAACTTTGTCAGGGAGAACCCCAATTTATCAAAAGATATTCATTCAGCCCGCCGGGTTGTTTCAGCTTTGAGGTTTAATAAAAAGGAATTATCGAAGGAGGAGGTGTATGAACTATTCAAGGAGATTGACTCATTTCATACACGGCAAAAACAATCAAAACCAATCTTCCGTTTAGGGAAGTTAATGAAATATGCCGCACTCTTTGTCCTTGTTTTGTCCCTTGGGGCAGCCCTTCCGATTTTCTACTTTTCAAAACACTCCGGAAAGTACACCGAAATTTCAAGTTCATCTTCAAATTTCAATGAAGCCAAATTAATCCTTGCCGACGGAGAAGAAATCTTGCTTAAAGAAAAGCAGACTCAATTGCAGTTTAATGCAGCTGGAAACCAGATTAAGATTGATCAGGACAGTATCATCAATTACAATAAAAAAACTGATCCCAATACCATGCTTCAGGTGGTGATCCCTTATGGAAAACGTTCAACCCTCTTGTTGGCTGATGGGACGAAAGTTTGGCTGAACGCAGGTTCAAAGCTAATTTTTCCCCGGAAATTCACGGGAAAATGCCGCAAAGTATTCCTGGTTGGCGAGGCTTATTTCGATGTTTTCAAAAACAGGGAGATCCCATTCATTGTTGGGACTGACAATATGAATATTACCGTGCACGGGACCCAGTTTAATGTTCGCGACAATGATCACGAAAATGAGTTGGAAATTGTGCTGGTTGAAGGGGCGGTGAGCCTGAAAGAGAAGAGTCTGATGAATTTTTTGAATAAAGAGATCAGTCTGATTCCGAATCAGAGGGCTGTATACAATAAAACAGAGAACAAAACCAGCATCGAGTCGAATATCGATGTTGCCTCCTATGTTTCGTGGAAGGAGGGTTTACTTGAATTCGACAGAGAGAGTATTCTTACGGTATTTAAAAGACTTTCAAAGTTTTATAATGTCAGTTTTGTCACTGAGGAGAGTGTTGAGTTAAACCGGAAAATCAGTGGTAAGCTAGATTTGAAAGAATCGTTGGGAGATGTAATGAAGATTGTTTCCGATGTGGCTCCCATCTCTTTTCGGATCGATCAAAACAAAGTTTATGTATATAGTAAAATAAACAGATTGCCTATGCGATAAAAAAAAGATCCGGAGAGTGCGGTCAACACCCCCCGGATTCAGTATAAACGTCAATAAATATTAACGCTTCATTCAAACATTCAAAAGTATGGAAAAAAATTGTGTGTATTCGCATTTCCGACAAGGGAGTGCTGGAAATCTATTAAAAAAGATGAAACTACTAATCGCTTTTTTCTTTGCAGGTTTACTTGGCGTATCAGCCAGCACCTACTCCCAGGAAACCAAACTAAGTCTCAATGTTGACGAAATAACATTAAAGGAGGCCTTTAAACAGATTGAAAAGAAAAGTGAGTTTGTTTTCTTTTACAACGAAGATTATATTGATGTCTACCGTAAGGTGAGTCTGAAGGCAAAGGATGAAAGTGTTGAATCGATTTTAAGTGAGTTGTTGGAGGGGAGCCAGAACACCTTCAAGCTCTATGACCGTCAGATTGTGATTCTTCCTCCAGAGGTTAAGGTGTCACCTTCGACAATTAAATCATCCACAAATGCAGAGCAGAAGAAGGATATTTCTGGTATGGTAAAAGATAGCAAAGGGCTTCCTGTTCCGGGTGCAACTGTCGTGGTTAAAGGTACAGTTAACGGAACGGTCACCGACAGCAATGGCCGATTTACCCTTAGTATACCGGCTGATGCCAAAATACTCCTGTTTTCATTTGTAGGAATGAAAACGCAGGAATTTCCAATCGGAACTAAAACGGTGGTTGATATTACCATGTTTGAAGAAACAGTCGGATTGGATGAGGTCGTTGCAGTTGGATATGGTACACAGAAAAAGAGAGATATTATTGGTTCTATAGCCTCTCTGTCTGCAGAAGATGTTGCACGAACTGCCCCTGCATCAATTGAATCTACCCTTCAGGGTATGGCCGCCGGAGTACAGGTGAATTCAAGCGCCGGAGTACCAGGTGCCCCTCAGCAGGTTAAGATTCGTGGGATAGGTTCAATATCATCGGGCACCGATCCTCTTTGGATTGTAGATGGGATCCCCGTAGTGAGCGGTCAGATGGACAGAAGCTATGATGGAGAGACCAATCAAAGTATCCTGGCTATGCTAAATCCAAGTGATATCGAATCAATTCAGATATTGAAGGATGCCGCAGCTACATCCATTTATGGCTCGCGTGGTTCAAATGGGGTAATTCTGGTATCTACGAAAACCGGAAAGAAGGGACAAACCAAGGTTGATTTTGATCTTAAAACCGGAATAAGCAACTGGGCAAAAACAGATATCGGTTATGCAAATAACACCGATTATATTGCAATCATGGATAAAGCTTTCACTAACCGTGGTGCCGGTACGTACAGTGTTCCAAATACCATCAAACAATTAGATGGTGCTACCGAAACGATGACAAGGGAAGAGGCACTGGCAACAAACACCAATTGGGCTGATGTTATCTCAAGAACAGGTTCTTTCTATGAAGCAAACCTTGCAGTAAGCCAGGGTACGGATCGAGGAAACTCCTATTTATCCCTGAAATACCGGAACGAGGATAGTAACCTCAAGTTTAACAGTTTGGAAACTTACTCGGCAAATGTAAATTTAAATTACAAGCTATTTAAAGGCTTTGATTTGGGATATCACATGGTGGCCTCTTATACGGACAATGATCGGATAAAATCAGGGGATGGAAAACGGGGCGCTGGTGGCTGGGCGCAGATTAACTCAAATGCACTTCCATGGATGAAAGTTTATGATCCAATGGGATTAAACGGATATTGGAATTCCAGGGCTGCGATAAATCCGCTTGCGGGTATCGATCCAATTAACGCTCAGTCAAACCTGAAAACCTTGAATCTCCTTTCCGGGTTAAATGGAACATGGCAAACCCCTATTGAGGGATTATCGTTAAAAGGGGAATTGGGAATGAACTATGTTGCCAACCGTGCCCGTTCCTGGATAGGCACTGCTCTTTTGGTTAATGGCGCCGTGGCACAGGAAAGCAAATACGAAGTCAGTACGTTAAACTATAATGCTTATTTCAACTATGATGTTCCAATCAACGAAAATCACATTCTGAATCTGGTTACTGGTATTGAAAATACCCGTTCTACAGGACATTACATGACCATGAGAGGTGAAGGTTTGGTTGGTACATATCCTGAAGTTGGTACTCCAAATGTACTAAGCGGAAGTTCCGCACTCGGCGGTGAATCTTACTTAAGAGGGTATTTTGGTCGTGCAAATTATAAATTACTCAATAAATACCTGGCCGGAGTTAGCATTCGCCGGGATGGCATCTCCCAGTTTACTGCACAAAATCGCTGGGCAACATTTGTCTCAGGATCACTCGGCTGGGTTATTTCTGAAGAAAAATTCTTTCATTTCAAACCAATCAGTCTTTTAAAATTGAGAGGCAGTTTTGGTCAAACGGGTAATACCAATATCCCGGGTGGAATAACCTCTGATAAATGGGGGATCAATAGTGGTACAGGAACTTTAGAGGGGAAAAATAACACTTTTCTTAATAATATCGGCAATTCTGATATTAAATGGGAAACGACCAATTCGCTGGATGTCGGTATTGATTATGGCATTTTCAATAACCGTATCAATGGTTCGATTGCCTACTATCGTAAAAAGGTTAGCGATATGTTGCTTGCCGTTAGTTTACCACCTTCAGCCGGTATTTATGGTGGTAATACATGCTGGCAAAATATCGGTGACATGCAAAATAGTGGATTTGAGTTTAATGTAAATGCAGTGGTGGTCAACAAACCTGATTTTACCTGGAATGTAGGCTTTAACATCTCCACCAACCAGAATAAAGTACTCTCTTTAGACCCAAAATCAGATCTTAATCATGTTGGTTTACTTCAAGCGGGTGAGGCCGGAATAATTCGTACCATTACAAAGTCGGGTCTTGCATGGGGTACCTACTATATGGCTGAATATGCAGGAGTTGATTCTCAAAAAGGGATTCCGCTGATTTATGAGGTAAAAAAACTGGAAGATGGCACCACCGAACACACCGGAAAGATCATCCCTGCAACCAGCGAAAACATGAGTGCCAACCTGATGATGCTACAGGGTAAATCAGCTGTTCCTAAAATCTTAGGAGGTTTGAACATGACCTTTACCTATAAAAGTTTTGACTTAGGATTTATTTGCTCCTTTGTAACCGGAAATTATATCTATAACAGGCTGTTACAGAGCTCTATGATTCCTAATGCCGGAATGTTGGTTGCAAACAGAAAATTATTGACAGAGGCCTGGACTAAACCGGGAGATGTCACCTACTGGCCGATGGTTACTGCAGGCAATCTTTATAACTATGATAACCTGGGTAATGCGACTACAACGGGTGTGAGCTATGGTTCCGATAATAACACTCCGTCTTCTCAATATCTTGAAAAAGGTGATTACCTGAAACTTCGAAATTTGACCCTTGGTTACCGGGTGCCAAACCGATTGACGAACAGATACAAAATCAATAACGTCCGTCTGTCTGTTTCTGCAAATAATTTACTGACTTTGACTAAGTTCTCAGGATACAATCCCGAACTTGATATTGATCAGGTAAGTGGTGGAAGTTACTCCTCATTTTCTTCCATGCCTGCATCACGTACATTTATGTTTGGGTTGAGTGTTAACTTTTAAAATTCAATAGTGATGAAAAATATCTTAAAAACTATAATAGTAATATTCCTCCTTGTTTCGGGTGTTTCGTGCAATCAGGACAGCTTTTTCGAATTACAAAGGCCGAATCAATACCCTTGGAACACAGTTAGTGAACTTGAACTTGCAGTAAGACAGCCTTACCTGTTAATGATGGGCAATGCCTGGGGCAGTCCCGTTGGCGCTCTGGGATTGAGGGGTTTTGCAGAGTCAGACGTTTGTCAATATATTGAGGGAATTACAGGTGCCAGTTATTACTACGAATATTACACCCGTCAGTGGAAAACTACCGTCCTGAACAATGACAGAGAATTGGAAAATGCTTTTAGTTATCTGTATCAAATATCAACTGCAACCAATGCTCCTTTGCAATTGATCAACAATGCGGAAAAAGCAGGGAAAGATGTATTTGACAATATGACTGAGTCCGACCGCCAAATGGTAAAACGTTACAAGGGTGAATTGTTGTTTATGCGTGCAGTTGGTTATTGGTATCTTGCAAGAACTTGGGCCCCACCTTATAACCCTGATGGGAATAATAGTGGAAAATACTTCGTTTTACGTCGCGATTATGTCAATGGTGCCGATGATATAAAGAACGGTGCACTTGCAACGGTCGAAGAGGTATACAGCTCAATTGTTCAGGACCTTAAAGATGCAATCAGTCTGCTTCCCACATCTTATGTCACCACAGAGTTAAGTCAGCGTTCACGTGTGAACAAGTATGCTGCTGAGGCAATGTTGGCCCGTATTTACTTCTATATGGGTAAATATGCCTTGTCCAAAACCTTACTGGACGATATCATCAACAGCGGAATGTACAATATGAAAGATGACCCAATCCAGGCATTCAACAAGGTTGCAGGTGAAGGTAGCAGCGGAGAAATTCTCTGGGAAATTGCCATTAACAGCACCTCAAGTAAATTCGACCGTAATCCATCGATCTTCTCTAAAAACAACTATACGGCTAATGGCGGGCGTGGTACGAACTGGAATCATTGCGCCTGGGCTTGCTTTACCCTTTCCTACACTGCATGCCAGCAGATTGGCTGGATGAACAAAGATCTCTCAGTAGGTCCGACTGCAGCCGCTGATAAACGATATACCCAAACATTTATCCGACTGGAAGCCTATAAGGCAAATCCATGGAACGTTTCTACCAACCCTGTGGAATATTGGGCACATCAGAATACATACGAAACGCGATACCCCATTCCGGTACCTTATATCTGGCAGGACAAGCATTTCCGGGCCCCAACCAGTGGACGACGCTCAAACCGTGCGATGCTACGATTGGCTGAAGTTTACCTGACCCGTGCCACGTTGCGTCTTAAAGATGGTGATAAAACCGGTGCCGCAGACGATCTGAATGTGGTACGCACCAGAGCCGGCCTACCTAATATCGCATCAGCCGATATCACTGAACTTGCTATCGAGAACGAACGCATCAAGGAACTTACCGGCGAACATGCTGATCGTCTTTTATACCTGATTGCGATGCGTAAACCCATCGGCATTGGTGACCGGGATCCTGGTAAATACTCACCTATCCAGCCACCCTATGCTGACTATTACTGGCAAATTCCATTGGCCGAACAACAGCAGAATCAGGCATATAACAAATAGGAATTGTTAGATAGATAAAAAAAGCAATACTTCCTTTAATTGATGGAAGTATTGCTTTTTTTTCATATGTGCATTTAATAAGTAGCATAAACTATCTATTGTCGTAATCGGTAAACAGCAATTAAAATAGTACATTCTGCCTTTTCGATTGGGGAATATCGCATGTCGTAAAAATATTTTAAATTAAATGGATTTTGAATGTTAGATTTTTCCTTTTGAATCGTATTCCCTGTTAGTAAAAAGTTAAAATATTATTCCAAAAGATTTTTTTTGTCTAGGTTGATTGGACTGTTTCAAGACCATCTGGATTAACAGCCAGCGTATTTGAAATACGGACAATTTTATTGAACATCGTTTTGAAAATTAATCTGTTGCAACAGAATTAAACTATGGACAAGGAGGAACTATTACATATTGAAAGACTTAGAAATGGCTCATATCAGTCTTTCAAGTTTTTATATGATCATTATGTTGATTCGTTATATGGATATACCATCGAACTCACCCGATCGAAGGTATTGGCAAATGAATTAGTTCAGGACACTTTCGTGAAGGTGTGGATTAATCGTGGTTCAATCCGCCCTGAGTTTCGGTTTAAATCCTTCCTTTTCAAAATTGCAAAGAATCAGCTGATTGATGAATTCCGCAAGAAGTTAAGAGATCCACTATTCGAGGACTACCTTTTTCATCAGGGTAATCCCATCGTTGCCGAAAATCCGGTTGATCTGAAGGTTGATTTTGATGACTTTAGGGAACACTTACGATTAGCTAAAAAGAAACTAACACCACGTCAGCAGGAAGTTTTTGAGCTAAGCAAAGAACAAGGGTATTCGGCAGGAGAGATTGCATCCCGTTTTAAAATCACGGAACAAACAGTTTATAATCAGCTCTATTTGTCAATTCGAATATTACAAAAGGAAATGGGCTCTTTTGCCAAATTATTCATACTCTTCTTTTTACTGTAAAATATTGTTAAATAATTTGGATCTAATAATAGATTTGATCAGAAATATGTAATGGCTTAAATCGGCAAAAATATACCCTATGAAATGACAAATCCAATTGAACTACTTTTAAAAAAATATCTTTCAGGTACGATTACAATTGATGAATACAAACATTTTCAGGAGATTGTGGCTTCTTTCAATAAAGAAGAATTGGAATCATTGATGGAGTCATACTGGCTTGAGTATCGTCCGGAAAGAAAATACAAGAAACACAATTTTGAAGAATTAATTGCGGAGATTGCTAATCGTGTAAAACCAAACCCCATTCTACTAAATCTGAAAATTTTCTGGCAGGCAGCTGCCATCTTGCTATTACCACTTTTAATTGCAGCAACATTTTACTTTTGTATTCGCAATCATCAATTAGAGAAACACTTTGCCCAAAAGATGAATATCACCGTCAACAGCGGTGAACGCGCCCATCTCCAGCTACCCGACGGAACAACTGTCCGAATGAATTCTGCCAGTTCCGTTACCTATCCGGCAAATTTTGGATTTCAGAAACGGGAGATCTCACTCAGTGGCGAGGCATTTTTTACTGTTGCCAAAGATGCTATACATCCTTTCATTGTTTCAACTCCATATCTGCAGGTTAAGGTATTAGGAACGGTTTTCAATCTGGATGCTTACGAAAGCACCGATAGAGTTGAGACTGCTTTGCTTGAGGGAGCGGTTGAAATAGCCACTAAAAGTGATCCTCCAAAGACAGCATTTTTAAAACCAAATGAGAAGGCGGTCTTTCACAAAAAGACTGGTGAGCTAACTGTTGAAAAAACCGATTTGCGGAGCGAAACCGCATGGCTAAATGGAGAACTAATCTTTCGGTCAGTTACTTTTGAGGAGATGATTCTGGTATTAAGCAGGTATTATGGCATTGAAATCGATGTAGTTTCAAACAAGGTTCATAATGAGAGATTTACTGGAAGTTTTAACGCAAAAAACATGTCTGATATCCTTGATCTCTTAAAATTCCACTATCAGTTTACTTACACACTGAATAACAACAAGGCAACGATCGTTTTTAAGTAGTAAACTTCAATTCTGAATTTTATACCACTTATAATCCTGATGATTTCCAAACAATTCACCCTTTTATCCTATCGGAATCAGAACATGTTTTAATATTTTGTGATTGGTCATGTTAGATTCGGCATTACGAATCGTATTACCTGTGTTAACCGGAGAGATATTTCCCATTAACAAGAAGGTAACTGCTAATCGCTAATTTTAATTCCCTGGTAATGCCTATGATCAAATGATATAATATTAAACAGGGGAATCGGGGAATTTATATTTTTCAATTCTCGGGGGGACAATACACCTTAGCATATTGAAAAACGCTGAAATACAAACAACCAAATCAATTATTATGAAACAATTGATAGAAAAAATCAATTTAAGAGAAGGCTTATACTTAAGATTCAGTCGAATCGCATCGATTATACTCTTTTTTTTATTGGTCTATACAATTCCCTTACAAGCTCAAAACATATCCATTAAGGTAGAAAAGGTGACATTGAAGGCTTTTTTTGAGGAGATCGAAAAAATCTCTCCTTATCGTTTCAATTATTTAGATATTTCCTTACCGTCTGCAGCTGATGTTACGATGTCTGTGCAAAACAAGCCGGTTGAATCGATTTTGAAGCAGGTTTTGCCTCAAAGAAACCTGGTTTACACCCGGTCAGGAAATACTTTTGCAATTAAACAAAAGGTCTCAGAAGTACCCAGAAAAGTCACTGGGTTAATTTTTGATGATAAGGGTGAACCTGTTATTGGTGCCGCCATAATTGAAAAGGGAACTACCAACGGAGTCATATCAGATAGTGATGGAAGTTTCTCATTGGAAGTTGGAGGAAACTCAACTCTTCATGTATCGTTCATAGGATTCAATTCTGTTGATGTTGCTGTAGCCGAGAAGAGCAAATTTTCAATCCAATTGACAGAGGATTCCAAAAAATTGGATGAGGTTATTGTAGTCGGTTATGGAACCTCAAAGCGTCGTGAAACAATCGGTGCCATCAGTAAGATAGGAGGCAATGAAATTACAAGGCTTCCTGCCACATCCATCACGCAATCGCTTCAGGGGATGGCTGCAGGTTTGAATATTACAAATACCAGTGGAGGAACACCCGGGGCAGAAAATAAGGTAAGCATCCGTGGATTAAACTCGATCAGTTTAAGCTCAGATCCTCTTTGGATTATCGATGGTGTGCCTATTTTTACAGGTTCTGATGCCCTTGCAGTGAACGGAGTAAGACCAGCCTCTCCTCTTTCAATGATAAACCCTTACGATATCTCTTCAATTGAGGTATTGAAAGATGCTTCTGCTACTGCTATCTACGGAAACAGAGCTTCTGCAGGTGTGATCATTGTCACAACCAAATCGAGCAAAAAGAAAGAGACCAACCTAATGGTTAATTACGACGGT
This sequence comes from Prolixibacteraceae bacterium, assembly GCA_963675995.2. GTDB lineage: Bacteria > Bacteroidota > Bacteroidia > Bacteroidales > Prolixibacteraceae > JAAFHB01. The sequence goes on from CAXXIY010000002.1 coordinate 1,522,959, forward strand.
GGAGTTTCCACCCTTCCGTTTACGCAAAACTCTGTTTTTACCAATAATGTTGAGTTTATGGCTATCAGAGATGAAGCAATGCGTAATATTGGAGGTACAGAATTTCAACCTTCATTCTTCAGTCAACAATTTCCCAATGACCCGGGTTTTACGCGGGAAATGGCATTAAATACCAACACAGACCACCTTTCAGCTTTGGCACAGACAGCCCTTTTCCGTCAGGTAGGGTTATCTGCAAATAAAGGTTTTGACTCAGGTGGTATGTTATTCTCCCTAAGTTACCGGGATGAAGAGGGGGTTTTACGTCACAACGATTTCAAACGACTGACTGCTCGTTTCAGTACTAGTTTTAAACCGATCAGTTTTATTGAATTTGGGGCAAATGCCAATTTAATGTATATGAATTCAAATGGAGTTCGTACTGGTCTTGGCAAATTGGCCGGAGGTTGGGATCAGTGGATTGCAATGGCTCCATTCTTCAAAATTTACGACCCCAACAGCGCATCGGGATATTGGTTTCCCGAGAGTGGTTATAATGCAGCTGCCATTCACGACCCCAAACTTACACGCAACAATTCGGGAGAATTCCGGACCCTTGCCAATAGTTTTATTAAGATTGATCTTCCGGTGAAAGGATTAACGATCAGAGGTGAAACCGGAGTTGATGCAACTTATACTACCAGCTCCTACTGGAGATCTGGTCAGTTAACACCCAGTAACTTAAGTGAAGCACAAGAAAAAGAGGTAGACCGGGCTGTTTTTACCTACAATGGAACGGTTAATTACAACCGGCTATTTGCCGAAGACCACAGTGTAAATCTTACAGCAGGTGGTGAAGCAACCAAATACTTTAGTTACTTCCGTTCAGCCAGTGGACAAAACGTAGCTACCGCTTACCCCGAATTAATTAATCCGGATAAGTCGTTGCCAGTGACTGCTAATGGGAACAGAGGGAACGATATGACGATGGCTGGTTTCTTTTTCAGGGCAAACTACGCGTACAAAGGGAAATACATTTTTAATGGGAGTGTCCGATATGACGGACATGCAGCGTTAAGCAAGGATAATCGTTGGGCACCTTTTTCTGCGGCTGGTTTAGGATGGATTATGAGCGAAGAGAAGTTCATGAAAGATATTAAGTGGCTAAATACCTTTAAATTGAGAGGAAGCTACGGAACTACCGGTAATGTGAACATGTCACCCGATATGTTAATTATGTCATGGAGTATTTTAAATGCAAGACATTGGGCAGGTTCCAATATCACATCAAGTCAAAACTGGGGCCCATCGGGAAGTTCAGATTTAAAGTGGGAAACCACTGCGTCTTATGACCTGGGATTTGACTTTGGTATTCTGAAGGATCGGATTAATGGTTCGTTTGCCGTTTTTTCGCAAGACATCAAAGATCTGATCATGATGTGCCAGGTCCCTCCCTCAATGGGATATCATAACGCTTACAACTGGAAGAATGTAGGTAACTTACGTAACAAAGGGGTGGAGTTCAATGTCTCGACAGTAAATATGAATACTAAAAGTGGATTCAAGTGGACTACCGACCTAAATATCAGCACCACTAAAAACAAAATCATCAAACTGAACGATCAGGAAAAAGGGAAAGGCGCCGTTCAGAATAACGTATTTATCAGGAAAGAGGGTGAAGCTCTGAACACCTACTATTTGCCTCAATATACTCAACTTGATACAGAAAAGGGAATTTATATGCAAGATGAATTGGATAAGGCAAAATGGGATGGATCGTATGTAACGGTGTCAACCGGAAAACAAATACCAATGATTGGTACAAATCCCGGCAATAACAAGTTTGTACTATCGGGTAAAACACCCCAGCCAACCTGGTACGGAGGTTTTACCAACAATTTCTATTACAAAGGTTTTGATCTAAATATTCAATTCAACTTTGCCGGTGGAAACTGGATTCTGGATGATAAGCTGGCTTCCAAAGTATCGATGGACGTAGAGAATATTGGACGTGAACTGATCGGCAACTACTGGCAAAAACCTGGTGACAACAAGAGGTTTGGGCGGATTGCCCAGAATGATAAAGTGCAGTTTGACCTTCAGGGAAACCCTTCCGCAGGAGGTAATACGATGACCATTGAGAATACGAGCTTTATCCTGGAGCGTGGCGATTTTCTTCGATTGAGAAACCTGCAATTGGGATACACTTTACCAAACAAGATTACATCAAAAGCTAAAATAAACAACCTTCGATTTTATGTCGGAGGAAGTAATCTCCTTATAAAAACTGCCTTTACCGGATATGATCCGGAATCTCTGAATGCAGTTCCGGTTCCGCGTACAGTCAATTTTGGTGTTTCATTTAAACTATAATTCAGACGATTATGAAGAGAAATATATTAACAATAGCGCTGTTGACTATCCTAAGCTTTGGATTATTCTCTTGCAAGGATAGTTTCTTTGAAAATCCCAGGCCACAGGAAAAACCGTGGATCTCAACACTCACCTTGGATCAGTTGGTTTCGGAGTGTTATCGCTCCGTCTTATGGGAAGGTCGTACCCGCGGTAACTTCGCATCATTCGACTATATGATGTCAGGATGCAGTCAGACTGCAGCTATTTCCAACGATCTTTTCGATGATTGCAATACCATCTGGTACGAGCGCAAATTTGACGATAATACAACTGGTCAGATGGCGGACCTGTGGTCGACACTTTATATCGCCATCTATGGTGCCAATGCAGGAATCGCATTCGATAAGGAGAATGGTGGAAATCCTCTGAATCTGAGTCTTACAAGTCAGGACTATATTCAAAATTACAAGAGACAAATCGGTGAGCTTTACTTTATTCGTGCTTATGCCTATTATTTCCTTGCAAAGATTTGGTGCCATCCCTATAATGAAACGAACAAAAATAAACCAGGTATTATTTATTCGACCCAACCATATTCAGCTGTTGCTGATTTAAAACGTGGAACAGTAGAGGATATTTATAAGCAAATTGTCCAGGACCTCAAAGATGCAATCAACTATCTCCCGGAAGATATTACGGGTGCAGGTTGGAGTGCAACCTCAATTTACAAATGTGGTCACGCCAATAAATATGTAGCCGAATCTTTACTTGCGAAAATATATTTCGTGATGGGAGAATATGCTCTGGCAGAAAAACCGCTGGATGATGTGATTGGATCCGGCGCATTTCGGCTCGAAGAGGTTTACAAACCATTCATTAGCAACGACAGAAGTGAAAAACCAGCAGAGAGTATCTGGGAATTTAACACGGGTGATCCTACAGGTGCAAGAGACTGGTCACGACAGCTAAACTATCACGCAGTAGGTTTTAACTATCGTCACTTCAATGGCGCGAATCATTTTGGAAACTTCCTTTATGATCCGACTACGGGACTTCCTTTAACAACTATGACAGCATTAGACTGGAACTCCTGCTCGATTTCTTACTTTATTCTCAGAGAGGCAGGATGGATGGAACCCGATAAAGGAAATACCTATCCAAGACCATTCAACAGCGATCCAATCAGTAAAGACACTGCGCTTACGGCGGAAGCACGTACTGATTTGCGTTTTATTCAACTTTTCCATGTAACCAAAGGGGCTGGATATGGTTTTCCGGATGGGGATCCCCGTAATAAGAGCATTGTAAAACCAAATGTTCTTCCTGGTGGAGCACCCGATCTATCCGGTGGTAAAACATTGGCACAGTTCTATAAAGAGATGAATCAGTACCTGGAATATGAGCCTGACGCTGCTGAACCTAGACGGACTGCAGGCACAAGACAGGTTTATGTTGATAAATTCTTCCGTGGTCCGGATAATGGATTTAATACGGGTGCTGCAATGACCAAATGGCCATTAATTCGCCTTGCTGAACTGGTCCTGATTAAAGCATGGATCTTACAAAACAAGGGGAGTGCAGGTTTGGCTGCCATCGAATTGAATAAATTGTGGAACAGGGCAAACCCTTCAAACCCGGGCAAGTATAATGCGGCAAATACAAACCATAAAGCCGTTTACCAGGAATTCATAAAAGAGATGTTGGGAGAAGGAGGAATCTACGAGTTCCAACTTGCGACCAGAATGACCATTCCTAGAGGTGACAATCCGTTTAGTACTGTTCAGAACATTTCATATCCATACGAGAAACTAGTTTTTGCTATTCCTGAAAGAGAAACCTCATTGAATCCAAATTTCTGACAATTCACTAAGACCAGGATAAAACCGGTGTTTTCATAAAGGGGAAAGGATAATTCTTTTCCCCTTTAATTGTATGACTACCCTTGAATTCACCGGTAGATTTAAATAACATTTGTTAATTAGGGTTAGGTTGTTTATATTGTTTAATAGGATAAGACTGAAAATCCAGGATCTGATGCTAAAATCTCTTTTATTCCGATAGCCGGCCACTGCCAGGAATAGAATGACAAGGCCGTTTTAAATTTAATTGCAGAGAAAGTGGCACAGATGAAAAATAGTCTTTTCAGTTATTAACATTGAAGCAATCCCATGGACATATTCTTTTGAATTTACTATTTTTATACCGGTAAAAGTAAGAACCCCGATTTATTTCTCAAATCATGCGATCCATTAATCGATACCAGTAACTGTTACCCAGATACACATAAAACATAAATAATGAGACATTCATTTTTTCTTTATATCTTCCTCCTTTCCGTCAGACTCTTTGCACAGACAGGCAATGAGAAACTAAGCTATCACCCCATTAAAACCGATGGTCAGGGAGATCTTCTTCCGTGGTACGACAACGATCCCGGCAAATCGTACGACCACATTGTCAATACGGTCTGGAACTTCTGGGACACGATGAGAACCGATCTGAATGGATTACCCTACCACATGAACCACCAGGTCTGGAAGAAGGATCATAATGATTCTCGCGGTATCGGGGGCGACCAGATCTCTATGGCTTTATCATCCTGGAGGCTTTTGTATGCCTATTCCGGAAACGAAAGGGTTCTTGATAATATGAAATTTATGACTGATTATTATTTGTCCCATTCCTTGTCGGGGGGCGACTGTAAATGGAAAAATCTCCCTTATCCTTATAATATGCTGATCTATTCGGGTATTTACGATGGGGATATGATCATGGGGAAATGGTACACCCAACCTGATAAAGCTGGTTCATTTGGGTTTGAACTGATCAATATTTATAAAATTACCGGGAAGACGATTTATCTTGAGGCCGCCGTTGATATTGCCAATACCTTATCCGGGAAGATGGTTCCCGGAGACAATGACCATTCTCCGCTGCCATTCAGGGTCAATGCAATTACGGGTAAAACCGGTGTGATGAATGAAGGGACCCCTTCTGAGATAATCTATTCCTACACTTCCAACTGGACCCCGACTATGAAATTGTTCAGTGGTTTGATTGCTCTTGGAAGGGGAGATACCAGCAGCTATCGAAAATCGTTTCAAACACTGCTTGACTGGATGAAAAAGTATCCGCTAAAAACAAATAAATGGGGACCATTCTTCGAGGATGTTGGATCATGGTCGGACACCCAGACCAACGCGATCACTTGTGCACAGTATATCCTGGAAAATCAGGAGCAGTTTCCCGACTGGAAAGTATCGGTACGCCATATCTTCGACTGGGTTTATAAAGAGCTTGGTAACCCTAAATGGGAGAAATATGGAGTAGCAGTAGTTAATGAACAGACTTCCTACCGGGTACCTGGGAACAGCCATACAGCACGACAAGGTGCGGCAGAACTATTGTACGCATCAAAAACCGGAGATATGGTTGCCAGGGAGAAGGGGATCCGTCAACTAAATTGGGCTTCTTACATGGTCAACGATGACGGTGAGAGTACTTACCCCAATAACGAAACATGGATGACCGATGGTTATGGCGATTTTGTCAGACATTATTTGCGGGCAATGGAGGCATTTCCTGAGCTAGCTCCTGCCCGGCAGAATCACCTGGTTTCTTCCTCATCTGTGATCAAAAGGATAAGCTATGAGAATCAAGCTATTCAATATGATACTTTTGATAAGAATTCAGTGGAAACCCTGCGGTTAAAATCCAAACCATATAGCATCAAAGATAATGATAATCAGATCAATGAATCGGATCCATCGGGCAAAACTGAATATTGGGATTGGAAAGAGCTCCCCACAGGAGGAATATTAAAAGTATCGCATCATAATAGTAACAGAATAACCATTCTGTTTTAATTTATCAGAACTATGTTTAATAAAATATCAGGCCTGTTTTTTGCTCTTTTCTCTTTATACCTGAGTTGTCAGTCGCAGGTTTCAAAAACCACAAAAGATTATACACAATTTGTCAATCCTATTATAGGTACCGCTCCTACAACCACGATATCGGGACTAAGACATGGTGGGGGCACAGAAAATAATGCGATGGTACAACCTTCGGTTACCGTGCCATTTGGTATGACCAACTGGAGTCCACAAACCACCAACACCGAAAAGAAGTGTGTCTCATCGTATTATTACAAAGATTCCCTGATCACAGGATTTCGTGGTTCCCATTGGCTAAGTGGTTCATGTACACAGGAATACGGTTCAATGGCGGTCATGCCGATTTCTGGTATATTGGTAGGTAATCCATTGAAACGCGGTTCAAAATATTCACATGTGAAAGAGGTCTCAAACCCTTATTACTACAAGGTGGAATTGAACACTTATCATATCACAGCCGAGATGTCGGCTACCAAGCGCTGTGGAATCTTATCATTCACTTTTAATGAGGAGGGAGATGGACATATCATAGCAAATCCCAACAATGATAAAGGAGAAGGGTTTGTGCAGGTTATCCCTGAGAAGAATGAAATTATCGGCTTTAATCCGATCCGGAGGATTTATCAAGGTTATGGCAAACGGGCCGGATTTTCGGGATATTTTGTGATGAGAGTGGAAAAAACCCCCGAATTGTTTGGTGTCTTTGCGGGTGATCAGATCCTAAGCGGCCAACCTCAAATAGAAAATCAGCCTAACCTTGGGGCTTATTTTTCATTTAAGGTTAAAAAAGGGGAGAAGATTACAGTTAAAGTAGGAACTTCATTTGTGAGCATCGATCAGGCAAGAAAAAACCTGGATGAAGAAATTCCTGGCTTCGATTTTAAAGCCACAGAACTTAAACTTAAAAAATGCTGGAACGAAGTACTATCTCGTATCGAGGTCGAAAGTACGAATAGGGAGGAATTGGTTAAGTTTTATACAGCCATGTATCACTCGTTTATGCAGCCGCGAACCTACAATGATGTGGATGGTCAATATCCCCGTTTTGATGGTAACGATAAAACAGATACCATTTTGAACGGTAATTATTATGGAGATTTTTCTGCCTGGGATACCTATCGGGCCTTGCATCCTTTATATAATTTGATTGCACCAATAACAAATGCAGATATGGTAAAATCTTTACTGACAATGGGTAAAGTGCGGGGATGGATACCTATTTTTCCACAATGGAACAGCTATACCGCGGCTATGATTGGGGATCATGCCGTCTCTGTAATTGCCGAAGCCTATGTCAAAAATGTAATCAAATTGTCAGATGACGAGTACCGGCTCATGAAACACAATGCCACCGACTCTCCTTCAACCTATGCAGAGTACGTTGATGGAAAGGGGAGGAGAGCCCTGGACTCATACCTTAAATATGGTTACATTCCGTTGGAAGATTCTGTAAAAGAAGCTTTTCATAAAGGTGAACAGGTTTCACGAACCCTCGAATATGCCTATGATGACTTTGCTATGGCACAGGTTGCAAAAAAGATGGGGAAAAATGATGACTACAATTATTTTTTGAAACGGTCGCAAAACTATCGGAATGTCTTTGATCCGGCAGTAAACAATATGAACGGTCGTTTTGCTAATGGTGTCTTTACTACCGATTTCGATAAAAACAGGAAGATGCCTTACATAACTGAAGGGACTCCCTGGCAGTACAACTGGTATGTTCCTCAGGACGTAGAGGGACTGATCAAACTAATGGGTGGAAAGGATAAATTTAATAAAACGCTTGATGATTTCTTTTCTCAGGGACAGTACTGGCATGGAAATGAGCCAGGTCAGCAAATTCCGTTTTTGTACACATGGTCAGGTCAGCCATGGAAATCGACAAAAGTGGTTCGCGAGGTAATGAAAACGGAATACAGCACAGGTCCGGGCGGATTGAGTGGGAATGATGATTCAGGACAAATGTCAGCCTGGTATGTTTTTGGCGCCATCGGATTTTATCCCGTATGCCCAACCCTGCCTGAATATGCGATAACAGGACCAATTTTCGAAAAGATATCGGTCAGACTCGGAAATGGAAAAACTTTAGTCATCACTGCCCCCGGGAATTCAGAAAAAAACTGCTATGTTAAATCTGTCAGGTTAAATGGGAAACTGATCGGTAACTATAAATTTGCCCATTCAGAGCTGATCAAAGGTGGATTAATTGAATACGAGATGACCGATCATATTGATAATCTGCCTAAGGAAAATTAATGTAGCCTTCATGAAAACAAATATTCACAGGTGTCGCGGAGTTTTATTTTTGCTTCTTCTTATACAATTATCATTCAGCGGGTTTGGGCAATATTTAGTAAAGCCCATTGAGATGATTTACAAGCAGGCAGACACTGTGAAGCTTAAAATGATGATTTACAGGCCGACAAATTTAAGGAAAACGGGAAAGTATCCGGCAATTGTTTTTTTCTTTGGTGGTGGTTGGGTAAGCGGCACGATGGATCAGTTTCGGCCATTTGCAGATCATTGCACATCCAGGGGAATGATTGCGGTATTAGTTGATTACCGGGTAAAATCAAGGCATAATACGACTCCTTTTGAATCGTTAAAAGATGCCAAATCGGCTATCAGGTACCTGCGACAAAATGGAACAGAATTGGGTGTAGACACGGGAAAAATCATTGCCTCCGGAGGTTCTGCCGGCGGCCATCTGGCAGCTGCCTGTTACACCAATAGAACCTTCAATGAAACAGGTGAGAGGCTGGATATCAGTGCTAAACCTAATGCCTTGGTCCTCTTTAATCCGGTCATCGATAACAGTGCCGCGGGTTATGGATATGACCGTATTGGGGAACAGTACCTGGAATTTTCACCGCTTCACAACATCAGAAAAGGTTTCCCACCGACCATCTTCTTTCTTGGAACAAAAGACAAATTAATTCCGGTTGCTACTGCCGAAAAGTTTAAACAAAGAATTGACTCTGTCGGAAGCCGGTGTGAACTTCATCTATTTGAAGGGATGGAGCATGGTTTCTTCAATAAGAGTAGTTTGCACGAAGATCTGTTTTCCAGAATGGATCAATTTTTTGAGTCAATTGGAATATTAAAAAATTAATTATAAATAAATTATTTAAATATGAAAGGTATAAATTTGGCAGTCATTTTGTTAATGACAGGGGTCATGGCCATTGGACAGCCGGGCAAGACTAAAATCAGTAAAACTTCTTTAAAATCTGAAAGCATGAATACCATCTTACTCATGAAAAAACGAATCCTGTTGGATTCATCTAAAGTACTGTTTGACAAACCCCTGAATCAGGAAGATTTTTTGACCTTATGGACTGTTCATCACAGTAAATGGAAAGTAAAGGATGGCTGGCTTGAAGGTGAAAATCCGGGTAACTGGCCAGGGATGGCAGTTCTTAAACAGGATTTTCCTGGGAATGTTCTAGTGGAATTTGAGGCTCAGACGATTTTGCCTTCCTCGCATGATATCAATGTGATGTGGAATGGCGAATGGCTTCCTGCAACCGACCAGCGAGGTATTGCTTATGTAGCTGGTTTACAGGGTTGGTGGACCGGTAAAGTCGGGATTGAGAAATCGAATGAGTATAAATTTATGTTGGGTACTCCTTTATATAACTTTGTGCCGGGAAAAATTTATAAGATCCAGGCGGGAAGTATTGACGGTCATTGTTTTATTCTAGCAGATGGAAAATTACTATTGGAGGGAATGGACCCAAATCCTATTGATAACCAAAAATATACCAAGGTTGGCTTTGAAGCCTATTGCAGTAAAATCCGTGTTCGTAATATCAAGATCAGGCAGATTTTCTGGGAACCGGTTGATATGAAATACGAAGTTGATTTTTGAGATTTTCAATATCCTCAAGTCCATCCTTTGTCAAATTTAGGTGATAGTTCATAATCCAGGAAAGCTATCCATATTTTAATTAAATACGTGTAATTCTGATGTAATAAACGATCTTAAATTTACCTCCTCGTTTAAAAATAACAACCAATGAATGTTCCAATTGGAAAAACCGTCGTGATAAGAATTGACTTTCGCGAACAGCGCAGCGGTATTACCGGTGAACTGGAAAACTTTCCGGACCATTTATTGTCGGGATTAATGCTCTTCAAACAGGTGATTACTGGATTGGTGATCAGATTATTTTTGAACGGAAGACGTTGCCGGATTTCCTTGACTCCATTAAAACGGGAAGGATTTTCCAGCAAGTGTATCGCATGACGCAATCAGGTAAGAATGGTCTGATTATTCTTGAAGGGGATAAATCGAAGGTAGAGACAAGTTCCATATCGAGGAATGCAGTTCAGGGCGCCCTGATACATTTATCTGTATTTCTCGGTATCCTGGTGATCAGATCATTGAACATCCGCAAAACTGCATCACTTCTGGTTCATATTTGTCACCAATTCCAGCAACTAACCCTGCCAGGGCAGAAACCGGTTATTCACAGAAATCAGGGAATCAGGATCACTCATAAATAAAGGCTAAAGTTGTTTCTGGTTCAGAACTTAAAGGGTATCGGTACAAACAAGAGACTGGCGCTATTAAAGTCATTCAGTACGATCGAAAATATACTGAATGCGTCTTTGGTCGATTTGACTAAAGTGCGTGGGGAATTGGCGACAGACTGGGGGAGAGAATATACATAATTCTGCACGAACCATTCTAAATCCGGAGACATTGGGTTCGAAGATTCTTAAGCAATAATCTTAAAATCCTGTTTTAAATCAATTGTATATGAATCCGATAATTGGCGCCGGTACTTATGCCAACAATAGTACCTGTGTTATCTCAGCCAGGGGTCATGGTGATTTTTTCATCCGATGGACGGTAGCCCATGACATCTCTGTATTAATGGAATATAAAGGTATAGGAGTGAATGATGCAGTTGAATTAGTTGTAAATGGCAAGCTGGTTAAAGCTGGTGGAAGTGGTGGTGTGATCGGTGTCGATAAAATGGGAAACGTATCACTATCTTTTAATTCTGAAGGGATGTTCCGGGGATTTGTTACCGCTGATGGGAAAGAGGGGGTGTTTATTTATAAGGATGAGAAATAATCTGTTTGAAGATAATTAATACTTGTGATCCTATTAAGGCTGCTGGCAACCAGCAGCCTTAATAGGATACTGAAAATCATTGCTACTTTATCACCTTCATTACCACGCGCCTGTTTTTGGCTTTTCCTTCGGGCGTGGTATTATCGGAAATTGGCATCGAAGGGCCATAACCTTTGGCAATCAACCGGCTCTTATCAATTCCTTTATTGGTCAGGTAGTCGACCACACTGTTCGCACGAGACTGACTAAGTTTATTGTTGAGGTTCAAACTTCCAACGTTATCAGTATGTCCCTGAATTTCCAATCGGGTATCGGGATTATCTTTCATGAACTGAGTCAGTTTATCCAAATCCGGGGAGACGGCAGTATTCAGGGTTGCCTTTCCGGTTTCAAAATAGATATTTTTTAGATCGATGCTTTGCCCTAATTTTGCTTCTTCGATCCCTAATTCCAGTTTGACGTACAATGTTGTGCTGCGGTTCAATCCCTTAGTGGTGATTTTCTCAATATTGGAGATGTAATTTGCCTTTTTACCCACAAGGGTAAAGTCACTTCCGGCTGTCAGTTGGGTGCGAAAAACACCATCACCGGCATGACTTTGGATAGTTGTATGACCATGATCTGTTTCGTTGGTGACATTTACATCGGCGCCTCCTTCGGGAAGATTTCTGGTCTTATTAATCACGATACCTGCAAGAGTAAACCTCGGATCGTTGTGGGTTAAGTTGATACTTATCTGATTTTCAGCTGTCCCAAAATTGTCTTTTTTAATATACTTTATTGAGGACATGATATTATTAAGTAATCCGCTAACGGTATAATCACCGGGTGAAATCATGTTAAATGTGGCCCTTCCATATTCGTCTGTCGAACCATTCAGCTTCTTTCCGTCAGGACTACTTAAAACTACGGCAACATAGGGTAACGGCTGTCCGGTAGCTTCATCCGTAACAGATATAATGATGTCTTTGGCCGGGATAATGATCTCTTTTTTTGCCGGAACAGGGATTGGTGTTACTACCTTTGCTGGTTTGGCTTTATTCTTACCAATATTGGTGGCAATACCTATGCTGTAATAAAGTTCGTTACTGATTGTGTTGCTTAATGCTGAACGGTATTCGATGGTGGCCAAAATAAATGCCTCCTTAAACAGGTTAATCTGTAAACCGGCTCCCGGTGCCAGACTGAATCCGCTGATGTTTTTATATTTGGTATACTCTGCTTTGGCAATCAAAAACGGGCTGAAAATATGACGATCGGATAGCATTTTAATATGAGCTCCTGCGTCGATATCCATCAAGAAATTACTGCTACCATAGAAGGTATTACCAGGTAATAAGTAGTCTACCCAACTTCCATTGAAGGTTCCAATCAGGTCCATGTTTTTATTGATTCCCTGAATGTAATCAATCCCAAACCCGCCTTCCATATTTTGTGGCTTGTTCCATAATTTGTTTTTCAATACGTTACTCAGGCTGGTAGATTTGATCAGTTGGGCAGTCTTAAAATCGTTATAGAAAAAATGCAATCCGATTGTTGGCCTCTTTATCTGCAAGGAATCCTGTGCCTGAGCATACAAAATGGCAGAGGCGAGTACAATAAACAGGGTCAGAATATGTTTCATCGTAATAAGTTTAATTCATTAAATCATTTATGCAGTGACATTGCATTCAACATTTCTTACAATTTTCGACCTGTGGCACAATCTTCGCCAGTACCAATTTTCTCTTTATTTAATTTATTGCAAACGCCAAACACCCTTGGTTCACTTCGTCCCTGATTGTTTTCGTCAATTGAACTTATCGGGGTCCCCTTGGCGTCAAGAGTCTGAACAGTCCAGATAAAAACATGTCCGTCTGTATCTTTAAAACTCAGCTGAGGGCGCCAGAAATATTGGGTTGTACCGCGAACTTCTGTTTCCAGAATCGGTTGGTTACTGCGCAATGCCTGCATGGGTTGCTGATTGTCCAAAACCTCAAATACCTGTAAGTGGTAAATGACAGGTTCTTTGCTCATGGGAACCAGGCTGCTCCATCGAAAGGTAATGACTGATTGGGCGATGTTCGCATCCAGCCAGGCCTTGTCGTTGGGAGAAAGCAGAAATGGTAATTGATAGCTGATCTGGGTAAATTGACGGCATACAGGAATCTTGGTAAGCGGTGCATCGTTGGTGCCATTGATTAGCTGAATGCAAAGGGTATAGGTATCGGAAGGGAGCTTGCCTGTGGTTTGTATTTTATGGGCAATGACCCCATTTTCAAACCTGAGGTTTTCCAGTTGTAACACCTTATCCAAAGTAAAAGTATTTGCACCGGAGCGAATGGAGTAAGCTCTTGCAGTTGAATTGTTGCTGGTCGCAATTACTCCTCCGTTGGAATTCTGCAGCTCAGTAGCGAATTTCACCAAACCCACTTCCTGCTGTCCGGCTGAATTGAGAATCACTGTAACTAATCCCGCCCTGCTGTTGTTCCAGTCGCTCAGATAGGAGGGAGCCGGATAAGCAATATTCAAAGTTACTGTTACCTGTGCTTTGACCGATTGAAAAATCAGAAAGCTGATTAGCGCCAGATAAAATGATATTTTATTCATCGTACTTCTTTATAAAAAAGTAATTATTTAATTCCCAAATTTGTAGAGCAGTGCCGTTTTTAAGATACTTTCCATATATCTTGCTCCCAGTAGGGCTGTGGGAGGAGAGAGTTCATCCCCATATTTGAAAAGATTGGCGCTCATACTTGTATTCCAGGTTAATTTACTGGTCAGTATCATATCTGCACCAAGAGTTACCATGAGGTTCTTGCTGGCAGAGAACGGATCGATGGTCGTAATATTGTATTGCAACTGCCCTTTTACACTGATCTTCTGCTTCGTGAAATTATACCCCATTGAAGTGCTTAAAGTATAAATGCGCAGTTTTGTATTTGCCGGGCTTAATGCGTTCTGAAAATACATGGCACTAAAATCGGTACTCAGATTTGGCTTACTGAAGAACGTTGGTACATACATCAGCATTGCCGTGTGACTGTTATTACTGGTAAGCGTATTGGAAGGGAAAATGGTCTCGTCATACTTACTCCAGTTGTAAGTCAGGCTCATAAAATTGCTCATCGTATTTGTGCTCCAGGTATAAGCTGGATTAATTCCAAGATCGTTCCCAACATTTTTCATCCCTGAAAGTCCGGGGGTTTGAAATCCAAAGTTATTGTAGCTCGCGTTCAGGCTAAAATGCTCATTAAACTGGGTGAAGATATTGGTATTGGCAATAATTTGCCTGGTTCGGTTTGAAGGATTGCTCCAGTTTCCAAAACGCTGACCAAGGTTGGCCACAATATTCATCTTATTCTTCCATGTATTAAAACGGGTGTTGACCGAATATTCCAGTCTGTCGTTCTGAACAAAGGAGTAACCCATGGTATAATATCCGGCACCCAGCCATTTTGTACTCACACCGATATCCCAGTCCTTCCCTTTTTTCCCGAATCCGGCTTGTGCAGCATGGTCTCTGAAGCTGCTAAGATTGGTGGAGATAAATGGCTTGAAGTCTTTTACAAGCGGATTTGGACCCAGTGCGGTAATATCTTTGGAACTGACTGTCGTTCCAAACTCGGTCTGACCATACCAACCCTTTTCAGTTTTGAATCTGGAAATAAAAGTGACGATGAAATTTTCAGCTGGTTTTGGGGTCGATGGAATTCCGGTTAACGGAGTGGTTATACTTCCGGCATCATCCCTGCTTTTTACCAGATTAAATCCGGCAAAGTACTTATCATCTTTTTCAAGGCCAATCTGCCCCATTGTGATGGTCCTTTTGTAGGCGCCAACAAAAGTGGCAGGTGGAACAAGGCTTACAAACGACTGGTATGCTTGTTGGCTCACACCGCTAAAATATTTTAGACGCAATTTGCCAGGACGCAGGCTAAATCCGTAGCCGAAGGTTCCGATATCACCTGTGCTAAGGTCACTGTATTTAAGGTATTGCGTACCCAATTGTAATTCAGCCCATTTATAAGTAGGATTAACACCGATATTGTTCATCGGGTTGGTCAGCCACTGCTTAAACGACTGCTTTGGAAATCCAGGCAAACTACCGAATCCAAAGGGAGGAGATCCAAAATTATTTCGCATAGGGCTAAAATTGAAGTTGAACGGTAACTTAAACTCACCCCAACTAAGGACAGGCTGAAATGTAAACCTCAAAAGATTGGAAGGTTTACGCTTCGTAAAAAACGAAGGACTCGAAGGGTTGGTTGTTACCCAATAACCCTCATAGGATACCCCCGCAGTACCGGTTATCGAAAATTTGGGGGTATCCTGAGCGGTTACAAAAAGTGCCTGCATTAGAAAAATAAGTAATGCAGCACTTTTTATCGTCCGATGTTCTGTTTTGTCTCTCATTACAGATCTAATTTACTTCTTGGTTTTAATGCGCTCCTTCAATAAACCAGATTGGGTTTCGAGCATAGGTAAAAGCTCTACATCGCCTCTTTTAACTCCCAGATCTCTCAGCTTTTTAAGTTCAATAATTTTTTGTTCTATGCTCTTCATAATCTCTTCATCCGTAGCCTGTCTGGCGGATTGTGAGGCATCCGGAATCCTAGCGGAAGAAATTTCTGTTGCGTTACTTTCACCTTTATTTGCAGAGCCACAGGTTGCACATCCGGCAGTACCTGTTGTACTTGCAGGTGTTGGTTCCGGCAAAACCTCCTGGGTTTTACCTACCTGAGTACCATTGCCATTTTGAGTTGGCGGTGAAATCGTAACTGTAAAACAAGATATTACCTCGCACTCCTTACAGTTTCTGTCTCTGAAAGTAAATTTCACGCATATTCTGGCATATAAGGTACAGCATCCAATTGTCGAGGGATGAGGTAATACAAATTGCATATTCAGTGTTGATGGCAGTGTGAAACCACTGTAGTTACCCCATATGGTTTCCCTTGGATTCTGATGTGTGTTGGCTAATGTCGGAGTAAACTGGATGACAGGAGGATTTGTCCCCATTGTTATACTATCCGCTACTGTTGCATTCGTATTTATATCTGTCGCATTATAAATACTTGCCCAGGTGTATGGTAAATTCTTACAGTCGATACATTCATTGTAATTACTCGTGAGATTATAGCTTACAACCTCAGCCCTTACCTGTGTAAACAGAGCGCCGGCAGGTGCGGTAATGACAAATCCCTGATTATATAAGGTGTATTTTGGATCTGTATCAATTACATTCTGCGTGTATTTTCCCGGTTTCACTCCCAGCTTATATTCGCAGGGACAAATCGGACAGATCACTTTGAATACAAATTTACAGCTGTCACAGATTTTGTTACCACATTTCCCGTAGATATTTACGAAATAATACCCCGCATCGTTTGTTGTAAAGCTTGCAGTATTTGTAAACGTTGTAGAACTTCCTGAAGGTGTATGTATTACAATTTGTGATGAACCACAATTAGGTTTGTTGCAAATGTAATTTGCTGCAAAACTATAATTGGTTTTGCATTGCAGGGCAATGGTATCCTTTTTACCACAATCCAATTTCAAAGTGAAATTATTGATCGGAATTGCTGCTGCGTCGGTAGGTTGTCCACCCCCTGAATTGGCAGATGGTGCGATTTTGTTCATCTTATTAACAGCCATTCCACTAAAAACATTCGGGTTATCAATCACCTTTGGATTGTCTGAAATGGAAATTCCGCCCCAATGGCTCTGATCACAACCGCAACCGTCATCCTTAATTAGTCCAATATCAAGATCGTTATTATCCTGGCATGAGAACTGGAAATTTGCGCTCATCATGGTATTCGGATTGATATCGCTGTTCAATGCCGGATTCGAATTATTGATGTTGGTCAACATATAGCCGGCGGGTGGCGTCACAACCAGATGGTAGGTTCCGGCAGTTAATCCGCAGAACTGGTAATATCCCGGCTGACCGCCAATATTATTTGTTGAAATGTGAGGTAATCCAACCTGCGTATTTGTAGCGTCAAACAAAGTGATCGTACATCCGTTTATTCCCAATTCACCCGGATCCTGTAAACCATTGTTATTTGCATCAAACCATACAAAATTGCCGATACATCCGCATCCGGTATCGACTATATTGACACAGACTTTTCTCGATTCGGCGCCCAGGGTTTGGACGGTATTTTGCGATGCTGTTGCAGCAAAACTATTCCAGCCCACAGAACCTGCAGTTGCACCCGGAGGAACCTGAGCAGAGAAGAAATAAGTTTCCGTTTGCCCGGCAGCCAGCGTGTAGGAAGCAAAATCAATCCGTATCGCTTTTTGATTTTGAATCGCGGAAGGAGGACTAATGAGTGAATATGGATTCCATGTGGCAGCTGAATTACAACCAATCGTATTATCGGGAGTTAAATTAAGATAAGTCCCCCGGGTTGGTAAGAAATTGGTAGAGTATTCGATTGTAGTTGCATTTCCAAGTGGCAGGGCACTGGTTAAATATATTGGGATGGTACTACCGCGGCTTAAACAACTGACCACATATTTGTCACCAGGTGTTGGCAGTAGATCCATCATTCTTATTTGTGAAAATGGAACATTGCCTGCGTTTTTCACTTTTAAACGGTAGTAAACTGTAGCACCTGGTGAGACAGATACGCAACTATCCCAGGTTACATTATTGGCGCTCACATCCTTGGTGATTTCGAGAGGTATTTTTCTCTCACAAATATAGATGGTCGCATTGTTATCGTAAATCCAGTATTCAGGAACTACAACATTGCTTCCATCATAACAATCTTCATGATTGACCAGTGCACCTGCTGGTGCCAGAACAGTTACGACGGCCTTGAAATTGATCACATACCAATCGCTTCCGCTGTTACAGTCGGCTGACAAGGTTGGAAGGTTCCATTGCAGATTAGTCGTATTTGTTGCTTCTGCATGGGCCACAGTTATTCCTGTAGTATTCTGATTAATGGAATTACATCGGGTATAAATGGTGTATTTCCCGAAGGTACTGCTATTGGGGACATATTGCAACCCCACGGGTAAAACATCCCTGATACTGCCACCCGTAAAATTGCCTGTACCATAATTGTGCACGGCAATTGAATATCTGATTGTATCGCCGGGATTTAAACAACTGTAATTGTAGTCGCAAAAACTCTTAGTTGTTTCAATTTTAGGTGCTTTACTGCTGGTTACGAATGAAGGGGTACAACCAACAGGTCCGGTTGACGTATTGTAGGTGGCCCCCGTCATTGAAACTGTTGTACCTGCATTAACCGGAGCATTTGTGTTCCATGTATTGGTCAGAATTGTAAAATATAACTGACCAAAATTCTGAGTGGCGTTACCTGAAATACTCATATTGGAGGTCAGACTAAAATTAGTAATCACACAACCTCCCGGAAGATTAAACGGAGGGGCGTAAAAATTGATCGTAGTTGCTGGCAATGACCCATTAAAAGTTTGTGTGTAAGGCCCACAGGTAGTACTGAGCGTAATTGTCACCGTTTTTCCTGCAGGTATGGCATTCATCCTGAACGAATCAACATGCATCTGAACAGGTATGGGTGCATTATAGCCAATGTTGTTAAGTGTGGTCGTATTACCCGAACATTGATTGGTTTGTGAAAGACTAATGTTCAGCCATGCCGGACATCCGATAAAATAAATCCAGGAATAATTGATGTAATATGGGGTGCCAAAAGCTCCGCATGCAGTTCCCGGATAAGCCCCAATTAATGTGATACATTCTGTATTCGAGTTTACCGCCTTAGGCACGTGTGTGCATGAATTTGTAGCATTTAAGGTAGCCGTGTTGCATTTAATTGTATTTAAGTTCGATACAGGAAATGTAAGGTGAACGTAATAATTGTATTCATAGTCATTTACATCCAGTTTCTTATTCGTTAAAGCTGTGTTCCCGGCTGTCCATGTTACTGTGCCTGGAGCAGTACTGAACGTTATTAAATTGGCCCCTGTCGTTGGCCAACCCGTGTGAACACCTGCCACTGTTGCTCCGGCGGGGAGATTATCCGTAATCGAAGCGAGGGTATCGTTGATACATCCTGTATTATAAACCCTTATATGATAATAAACATCAACAGTACTTCCACAAATGGATACGGTATATTGAAACGGATTACCAGAATTGAATCCGGATATCCACTGATTATTACTTGTAGCAATATATTTTGCAATTGCCCACCCTTCGGTTGCAGTTGCTGTAAGGGTTAGAGGACCTAAGATTGGAAAAACAGGGATGGGATGCTCGTTGGTATATATTTTTGCAGTTAGCGAACCCGTTGTTCCATTACAGGTTTTACCAGGTTTGAATCTGATCTGGTAACTTACGCTGCTGGAACTTGTTGTCTGATTTCCCAGATTAAATGTAAGGGTTGTTGTCGATCCTACAGTTGAAGGGGTACCACCACCATAATTGCAAATATCAAAGATATTGTTTGGGATAGTAACCACTATTGTTGTACCTGTGGCTGCAATAATGCTTATCGAATATTGGACAGATATATCAATTGCCCCGTTACAGCTATAACAATAAATCACGGGAGGAGCTGCATTCTGACTTTGGCTGATGCCTAAAGTTTGTGTTTGTCCGGTTGCAGATAATATTAACAACCAACTGAAACAGATTGCTAAGATGTATTTTATATTTTTCATGATCGAATTTTTAAGGCTTATGCCAATTATTGTTTTGGACATCCGGTGATTGAATAATGATAACAAACCAAAGTATTGCAAACCGTACAGTCTTCAAATGTAATTACATAGCGGATGCAGAAGTTAACCGTCGCGTTACAGCAACTGACCAAAGGTGGTATACTGATTGTGAATTTGATCGGTATTCCATTGCTGATGTCAATATTTCCAAAGGCATCAAATTGTGCAGAATGTCCATAATTTACCCCACCGGTAAAATTTGTATTGGTTGTAGTCGCAGTAGTAAAATTACCAAAGGTATTACTCGATTTATTGCAAACCAGGCAATTCTCATTGTCAGGTTTCATTGCAAAGTCTACAAGTTCTGCCTTTATCCGCTTTACTTTTTTAGGAGTGGCAGAAAGGTTTACTGAAAAACCTAAACTTCCATTTCCATTATTTTGTATCTCCCCAGATTGTAAGGCGGTAATTCTGATTTCATCACATGCACTGCATGGACATGAAGGGTATTTAAGACTGTCTATTTCATTCCTCGCATTGCGATTGGCTTTGTCTTTAAGTGCATCATCCACCAATCCGTAGTAGGTAAACTGAACCGGGGTATTGGTCGGAGTTAAAAAATCGAACTGGAAATTGTGAATTGAATTAGGTGCAAGTGAGGCAGGTGTTAAAATCGATGAAGGGATCGGGTTTATATTGGCTATGGTTCCTGAACTTGCTTCCAGAATATCATTCATAGTCAAGGCTCCATTGTAAGTACCCGATTTCATCCGGATATTATTGCGAAGGTTTAATCCCGAACCCGGATTGGGGTTTGCCGGGTACCCTGCAAACGAAAGATTATCATTCAAAAGAATGTTGTTTACACTTCCGGTAAGATTGCTGTAATGGGCAAAAATATGGTATTTGAACAACCCGTTTTCCTTTCTGAGGCAGACAGCCGAATCAATTTTAAATTCGGCATTGGCTCCTCCCATCATCATCTGAGGCGACGGGGTTGGACCATTATTTGAAGGGTTGATATCTGATATTTTAAATGCAAACAATTCACTTGTGCCATTATTCCCACCTATTGGTTTCGCTTCTCTGTTCAGCGCCTGGACATTCCAGACAAAATCACAGAGATAAGGTGGTTTGCAAGGCCCGGTAATCAGGTTGTTAATTACTGATTGATTAAGATTTACCAAATCCTTGGTGAGTATTGGCTGATTGGCTTTCTGAGCCTGAGGGCCATTCTGTCCCTTCATGAGTTGCCAAACAGTTAATTTATAAGTCACAGGTTCTTTCGGTTTGGGAACCACGGGTGTCCAACGGAAGGTGATTGGCATTTTTGCATCTTTTTCACTGATCGATGTGCCGTTTGCCGGACTGAGCGCCTGCGGACCCTGGTAAGCTTGCTGTTCAGCTACCGGAATTGCAAACGATTTGCATTTTTCTTCACTGAACGGGGTCACAGCTCCCTGTCGGTTTCCAAAAAATTGGACACAAAGCTCATAGTCTCCTGGTGATAAAGTACACTCTTTCCCTAAAAGAGAAACAGCATTTGTTCCGCTCCATACTTTCGTCACCGCATTAAAATTGCTTGGAGGGGCGGATGAACTGTTATAAGAACCGCAAACCACTGATCCTCCCTTTTTAATGGTTACTAATATTTTGCTCTCTATCACTAATTTATCAACACCGGCAGCGCTTTGCCGGGCAGTCGCACTGATTAAAAACGGCGCCGAGCCGCTACCCCAGTTTGCAGTGTTTGCATCAGGATTTGCAGGTAGGGTTATCGTTATACCGGTAATGGGGTAATTTTGCGCATAAATCTGCAGCGCTATTACCATAAATAAAAATGTCAGGATTTTTTTCATTGTTTGCTTTTATTAGGGTGATCAAAATTTTAATAATCTGGAAAAATTACTTTTATTGCAAACTCGTTGTTTAAATATACAATTTAGAACGATTATAGTTTAGTAATGTTTCAAAATTTATTAAATTACCAAAAAAAATATTAAAACACGTTAACTCTACTTGCAAATACAATGCCAAAAAATACTAAAGAGTCTTCTAAACGAATTGTGGGCTATTAAATATAAACGGGATGCCTGGTTTTCCAGGCATCCCGTTTATATTTAATGCTTTAACTACTTTATTCCACCATAATCTCATCGACGAAAAGCCAGGCAGCTTTCCCTTCGCCCGAATGGCCTTTGGGGCATTTCCCAAGGTTGTAAGCCACAATTTTCACAAAACCGGCAGATTTAGGATTGAATTTGGTTGAAAATGTTTTTAACTGTTTCTCCCCGGTAAGTGGATCGGTGTCATTTACCATTTCACCCACTTTCTCAAATTTTACCCCATCCGTAGAAACAAAGAATTCCACTTTTTTGGGGAAGAAGATATATGATCCGCTGTTTTGAACTGTTCCGGCTGAAATCGTGTTAATCTCAGTTCGCTGCTGCAAATCAACAATTACTTCCATATTATTTCCTGACCATCCCTGCCACTCACCATCCTGATGGTTGGTACTTCCATTAACTCCGTTGACCAGCGTATGATCTCCTGAGCCTTTATAATATTGACTATAAGGAGTTATATATTTTACGGGTCTGGACGTTGCCTTATTAATATTAAATGATTGACTCATTGATTTCTCAGCCGGAAGGCCATTTTGAATGGTCACCGCTTTCAGTGTTGCTGTTTTATCAATTACAATGGGCTCCTTATAGATTGATGATTGTTGGCTCGGCTCACTTCCATTGGTTGTATAATGTATATCAACTCCAACCAGTTCGCTACTCAATGATACAGATAGTTGTTTTTTCTCCGGATTGGACTCCGTTTTTGAACTTACCTTGAAGGCGCTTTTCGAATAGTTAAGCCCCATTTGATCGTATCTCTTCATTAATAACTGAATACGGCTTGAAAAACTATCCCAACTCCGAACCTCTTTCGGGCTCCAAAGTGCCTCAGCCATTGCCGCAATTCGTGGAAAAGTCATGTATTCAGCATGTTTGATTGTGGAGACATATTCTGTCCAAAGATTTGCCTGTCCACCAAGAATATGTTTTGCAGCCTCTCCATCCAGCTCTTTGGGAACCGGATTAAATTCGTATACCTTACTCAATGGATTATATCCGCCTATTGCCAGGGGTTCCTGGTCCGCCGGACCTTGATAATGGTCAAAATAGCAGGGCGAACCAGGCGTCATTACTACATCATGCCCCTGTTTTGCTGCATCAATGCCTCCCTGTGTTCCCCGCCAGCTCATCACTGTTGCCTTAGGAGGTAAACCACCTTCAAGTATTTCGTCCCAGCCCAACAATATCCTGTTTTTTGAATTGACAAACTTTTCGATCCTCTTGATAAAGTAGCTTTGAAGCTCCCCTTCATCTTTAAGTCCTTCTGCTTTGATCCGGCTTTTACATTTAGGACACTTCTTCCATTCTGTTTTAGTTGCCTCATCTCCCCCAATATGGATGTATTTCGAAGGGAAGAGATCCATCACTTCGGTAAGGACATCTTCTAAAAACAGGAATGTAGAATCTTTTCCGGCACAATAGATATCGGTAATAGGCCATACTCCACCCGGCAGTACGGTAAAGGGGCCACCTGAACATGAGTATTGAGGATAAGCTGCCAAAGCCGCAGTGACATGTGCCGGCATCTCAATTTCTGGGATAATGTTAATGAACCGTTTTTGTGCATAAGCCACCATTTCGCGGATATCATTCTGAGTGTAAAAACCGCCGTATCCTGCCTTTTCGCCCACTTCCTGTTTTGGACGGGAATTCCAGTGCCTATCTTCACGATTCACACGCCAAGCCCCAACTTCGGTCAGTTTAGGGTACTTCTTAATTTCAATGCGCCATCCCTGATCATCAACCAGATGAAGGTGAAGCGTATTTATTTTGTGGAGAGCAAGATGATCAATCAGCCCAAGTACTTCATCTTTAGTAAAGAAATGCCTCGAAACATCAAGCATATAGCCCCGCCATTTGAATGTCGGTTCATCAGAAATTGCGACAACCGGAACCAGCCATTTGATATTTTCCTTGATAAGACTGCTTTCAATCTCCACAGGAAGCAATTGTCGCAAAGTCTGTAAACCATAATAAAAGCCTGCTCCGTTTGCCGCCCTGATTTCAATACGATTTTTATATACCTTCAACGCATACGCCTCATTAACTAAAGTTGCTTCGGTTTTAAAATATACCTGATTGGATCCCTCGCTACCGCCAATTGTAATTCGAGGCTTCCAACCGGCTGCCTTTTCAAACAATCCGGCAAACAAACCGGCAATTTCTTCCTCTCCACTGTTTTCTACCACAATTTGTGTACTCTTGTTGAACTCAAAAGAAGATTCACCTAAGGTCATTTTTTGAACCTGCGGGATAATGGAAATCTCCTTTTCAGAAAAGGTCTTCTGCTGCTGACAGCTCAATAAAGTGCAGAAAAACAGTAAGATAATTGTTCCAAAAAATGTTTGTTTCATTGTAATTTTATTAAGTTTTAGTAGGTTCCAAGATAGATAAAATCCTTAATCAATCCTAATTATTTATATTAACTTCAAATAAGTTTATAAAATAATTTTAAAAGATTGGTTCTATCTGAGCAATTCCATTTCATTATATTATTTTTACAACCTGAAATACCAAATCACATCAATTATACGCTATCCATGAGAACAATAAAACTCGCTTTCATTTTTCTGTTTGTTTTAGTGATAAATGTTGATGCTCAGCATAATGAGCAGTCCTATACTGCTGATCCGGATCTTCGGATTCAACAGCGTATCGGTGAATGGCAGGATATAAAGTTTGGACTTTTGATGCACTGGGGACCTTACAGTCAGTGGGGTATTGTTGAATCGTGGTCGATTTGTCCCGAGGACGAAGGTTGGTGCGTCCCCGATACTGTGAAGGACTATTTTGCCTATAAAAACCGGTATGAGAATCTTGGAAAAACATTTAATCCGGTGAAGTTTGATCCTGAGAAATGGGCGAGGGCGGCAAAGGATGCCGGGATGAAATATGTGGTTTTCACCACCAAGCATCACGACGGATTTTGCATGTTCGACAGCAAATACACAGATTATAAAATTACGGGTAAGGATTGTCCGTTTAATACCAACCCCAAAGCCGATGTAACGAAAGCCATTTTCGATGCTTTTCGCAAAGAGGGTTTATGGGTAGGTGCCTATTTCTCGAAGCCCGACTGGCACAGTCACGATTTTTGGTGGCCCCATTTTCCTCCGCTCGATCGCAATATCAATTACGATCCGGCCAGATATCCTGAACGATGGAATAGTTTTGTGACCTTTACCCATAATCAGGTGATGGAACTTTGTACTAATTATGGAAAAATAGATTTATTGTGGTTTGATGGTGGATGGGTTCAGAAAAATAAGATAGTTCCTTCGGGCACAACGCCTCATATTCCCGGGTTCAGGGTACGGAAACCCTTTAATATGGACATTAAAATGGATGAACTCGTCACCAAAATCAGGTCAAAACAACCTGATGCAATAGTTGTTGACAGGGCTGTAGAGGGTAAGAATCAGAATTATCTGACTCCTGAAAATACCGTTCCCGACAAAATGCTCCCCTACCCATGGGAGTCATGTATCATTCTGGGCGGTGGCTGGTCGTTTTCCTACAACGCAAAGATGAGGCCAACGCGTGAAATGATCCACATGTTGTCAGATATAGTCGCTAAAGGGGGTAACCTTTTATTGAATATTGGTCCTGGCCCCGATGGCACCTGGTATGATCAGGCTTATGAACGGCTCAGCAATATAGGTGCCTGGTTAAAAATAAACGGATCGGCAATCTACTCCACACGTCCAATCGCTCCCTATTTTGAAGGTAAATTGCGTTATACCCAGTGCAAGGATGGATCAGTCAATATCATTTACCTGCTGGCCGAAAATGAAAAAATTCCTGCCGAAATTCAGATAAAAGGTTTCGTTCCGGTAAAGGGGGCAAAGATTACCATGCTTGGGAAAATTGGAAGTTCACTGAAATGGAAAGCCGAGGGTTCTGGTTATAAAATATCGGTTCCGATGGCCATTTCGAAAGTTTTGCCTTCGGAATATGCGGTCGTTATGACGGTTGACAGGATAATTAAATAAGCGGATGGTATTCTTCGAAATTGGATATATCGATGGGTAGTGAGAAGGAATTATTGCCTTGTCTCTACCCATTATGTTAAAAATAAATTTTATAAAGCATTAATAATTTAAAATATGAGTTCAATTGCAATTGGTGTAGACGTAGGAGGTAGTCACGTAAGTTGTGCTGCCTGTAATATTGAAGTGAAGAGCTACCTGGGGGATACTTTTTCTGAGAGCGATCTCAATAATCAGGGGAGTGCTGAGGAGATTATCGAAGTTTGGAGCCGAACCATTCAGCGGACGATTGATAAAGTTGGAATTGAGAATGTGGCAGGCATAGGATTTGCGATGCCTGGTCCGTTCGATTATGCCAATGGAATAGCCCTGTTTAAAGGCAATAATAAAAAGTATGAAAATATTTACGGATTAAATGTACCGGATGCGCTGAGGAAAAAGATGAATCTGCCTGAAAATTTCCCGATCCGTTTTATTAATGATGCCACTGCATTTGCTATTGGCGAAGACTGGATTGGAAAGGCAAACGGTTCAAAACGTTCAATGGCGATAACACTTGGCACCGGGTTTGGGTCTGCTTTTTTATGCGATCGGTTACCTGTTGTATCAGGTAAGGAAGTTCCGGATATGGGCTGCGTTTGGTACCTTCCGTTTGAAAACGGAAATGCTGATGATTACTTTTCAACACGAGGTTTCCTCAATCGCTATTTTGAAAAAACCGGTATTCAGGTTCATGGGGTAAAGGAATTGGCGCAATTAGCAGATAAGCAGTCAGATGCAAAAGATCTTTTTGATGATTTTGGAGCTAAACTTGGTATGTTTTTACTTCCGTGGATGGTGAAATTTGGAGTGGAAGTCCTGGTTATCGGTGGAAATATCTCCAATGCCTATCCATTGTTTGGCGAAAGTATGAAAAACTATCTGAAAACTAATGGTTCCGATATCCGGATTGCTGTCTCTGAATTGAAAGAATCAGCATCGATGATCGGAAGCGCAGTTCTCGTTGATGAAACCTATTTCGAACGGGTGAAATCACTGTTGCCACAAATGTCATAATCCTACGTTATACGATGCCTTCATTTTTAAATTTTAAAATCGCGATACTGGTTATTACCAGCTTTATTGGGATCTTTGTTTCCTGTTCACCGGTTAAGGAGACCTTTCATCCTACACAATATGTTGATCCGCAGATAGGATCCGTGCATGGACGATGGTTTTTCTATACTCCGGCGGCTTTGCCTTTCGGCATGGCTAAGCTTGCTCCCCATACCAATGCTTTTGGAAGTCCGGGAAGCTGGGGACCATGTGGTTATGACGACCGCCACACCTCCATTGAAGGATTTGGCCATTTTCATGAGTTTCAGATCGGTGGGGTGGTGTTTATGCCTACTATAGGTGAACTCCAAACCGTACCTGGTAAACTTGAAAATCCTGACGGAGGATATCGTTCCCGGTTTGATAAAAAAAGTGAACATGCTGAGCCGGGATACTATTCTGTTGATTTGAAGGATTATGGAATTAAAGTGGAGCTGACAGCCACCGGGAGAGTCGGTTATCAAAGGTATACTTTCCCCGAAACAAAACAGGCGCATTTAATCATTGATCTGGGTCACAAACAGGGTGAAAGCAGTGATGTGACTGAAGCTTCAGCCCAATTGGTAAAAGGTGACGAAGTGGAGGGATATGTTGAGACTTATCCCGAATATGTGAAGTTTGGGGATCCGGGCAAACGGGTAAAGATGTATTTTGTGACAAAACTGAGTAAACATCCAACGGAATTCGGATCGTTTATTGACTCCCTGCAGCAAAAAGGCGTGACATCAACTATAGGGATCAACAATGGGATTTACCTGACATTTTCAATGGCCCAAAATGAGCAGTTAGAGACCCGGACCGGATTAAGTTATACCTCGATCGCGAATGCCCGGCTAAATCTTCAGACCGAATCTACCGCTAAATCATTTGATGCCGTCAGAATTTCAGCAAATGCGATATGGAACGAAAAGCTTGGTCGCATAAAGGCTGAAGGGGGTGATAGTATGAGTCTGGTGAAATTCTATACGGGACTTTATCATGCCTTATTGGGACGTGGGTTTTCGAATGATGTTAACGGCCAATATCCTCTGGTGGATGGCGGTATTGGGCAAATACCTATGGATGAGAAAGGTGAACCCAGATATCATCATTATAATACCGATGGAATCTGGGGTGGATTCTGGAACCTGAGCCAGCTTTGGGCATTGGCTTATCCCGATTATTTTGCGGAGTATGTTCAATCAAATATCGATTTTTATAAAAAGCGTGGATGGCTGCACGATGGAGAGGCAGCTGGAGCTTATACCAATGGAGTTCAGACCAATTTTCAGGGTTTGCTCATTGCATCAGCCTACAATTGCGGAATACGAAATTTTGACCTAATTACCGGTTATGAAGCGGCTCTTAAAAATGAGTTGGAATACCACGGCCGTAATCTCGGGAATGGAAAATACGATTTGAACTATTTTGTAAAGAATGGTTATGTTCCCTATCGCGATACCCTATTATCGAATGGGTGGAAATTTAATTTCGGATCTTCGCATACCTTGGAATATTGTTTCAGTTCATATGCTGTAGCACAGATGGCAAAAGCCACCGGGCATAATGCCGACTATGAAAAACTGATGAAACAAGCCGGTTATTACCGAAATCTTTTTGATCCGGAAACGAAATTTATCCGGCCTAAAATGGAGGATGGCTCATTCATTAAAAAGTTTGACCCATTGAAACCCTGGGATGGATTCCAGGAGGGAAACGCATTTCAATATACCTGGTATGTTCCTCATGACGTGGCGGGTCTTATTCAGCTGATGGGGAAAGATGAATTTAACCGGCGGCTGTCAGAGGTTTTTGTCGTTGCCCAAAAAGGGAAGTTTGGTGGCGGATCAGATCAGATCGATAGTTTTTCGGGAATTGAAAAGCAATATAATCATGGAAATCAGCCGTGCTTGCACGATTCATGGTTGTTTAATTATAGTGGTCAGCCATGGCTAACCCAAAAGTGGACGCGGGCTATCTGTGATGAGTTCTATGGCGTTGAGCCATTGCGTGGATATGGTGTGGGGCAGGATGAAGATCAGGGGCAGCTGGGAGCCTGGTATGTGATGGCAGCACTTGGATTATTTGATGTTCAGGGACATGCGGCTATGAATCCTACTTTTCAGTTTGGAAGCCCCCAATTCAATAAAGTGACGATTCAACTCGATCCAAAGTATTATACTGGCAAGGCACTTGTTATTGAAGCCAGGAACAATTCGAAGGGGAATGTTTATGTCCAGTCGGTATTATTCAATCACAAAAGTGTGGCGAATTGCTGGATTGACCGTAAAAATCTGACGGGTGGAGGTACCCTGATTTTTGAAATGGGGGCGAAGCCGAATACCGGATGGGGAGTAAAAGTCCCACCTCCAGGTATGAGCAATAAACCATCTGATATTTAATGAAAATGTAATAATTCACGATCAGAATTCGATGGATGCCAAAGCCTTAAGGAAAACAAATACAATATGAATAAACTTAAAAGTTCGGTAATATTACTCAGTTTAATCTCGTTTCAGGCTATTTCGCAACATGATATCATTAAGCTGAATTCGGGATGGAAAGCCAGGAAGGCGATTGATATAGTTGTTGACGGTACAATTATCTCAGGTAAGGATTATCAGCTTTACGACTGGATGGAAGCGGTTGTTCCCGGAACCGTACTCACAACATTGCTTCATAATCAGAAAGTTCCTGATCCTTTTTTCGGAATGAACAATGAGATGATCCCCGATATTTATCAGGTTGGAGCCGATTATTATACCTATTGGTTTTACAATCAGTTTAAAGCCCCTGAGTTTAAAGTGGGGGAGGAGGTTTGGCTGAAATTCAGAGGGATAAATTATTCGGCTGAAATGTTCCTGAATGGAAAAAAAATCAATCATGATACCCATGAGGGGATGTTTTTGAGGGAGAAATACTGCATAACTCCTTTCATTGAAAAGGGGATTAACCGCCTGGCCGTACTGGTACACCCACCTAATCCTGTTGGAGCGCCAAATGGTCAGGGAGGTGACGGAACAATTGCCCGATCGGTGACCATGCAGTTTACAGCTGGGTGGGACTGGATTTGTCCCATCCGCGACAGAAATACGGGAATATGGGATGAAGTTGCTCTTGAAACTACCGGCCCGGTCGATCTGCTGGACCCCTTTGTTCAGACAAAAGTTCCCGGGAAAAGAGTTCCGGAAGGGAAACAGGCTCCTGCTTTTATTTCTGCCACAGCCGATCTGAACAACCCAACCGATGGTATCCAAAGCGGGAGGCTGATTGCAAGATGCGGCACTCGGGAGGTTTCAAAAATGGTGGTTATACCAGCAGGCACAAGAATCACTGTGGCACTTCCTGAAATTAAAATAGAAAATCCTCTGTTATGGTGGCCAAATGGCATGGGTGATCACCCTTTAAATACAGTTGATTTCTCATTTGAAAGCAATAATGGAAAAGTATTCGATCAGGAAAAAGTCTCCTTTGGAATTCGTCAGACCGGAACCCGTTTTGACGAAAAACTAAGGGGCAGAATCTTCACGGTTAATGGTCAGGATGTTTTTATAAAAGGGGGGAACTGGATTGCTTCAGATGCGCTTTTGAGGTTGTCTTCTCAAAGGTACGAAGCTGAAGTGAAGATGCATGCCTCAATGAATATGAATATGATAAGGGTGTGGGGCGGCTCAATGACCGAACGTCCCGAATTTTATGATGCCTGTGATAAATATGGCTTGCTGGTATGGCAGGATCTCTTTATTTCGGGTGACTGTAACGGGCGGTGGTTCGACCCTCAGAAGAAAGAGTCTCAGGCCCGCCGCCGGGCCTATCCCGACGACCACTCCTTATTTGTTGAAACGGTAATCGATCAGGTGAAGATGTTGCGCAATCATCCAAGCCTTTATCTTTGGTGCGGAGGAAATGAGTTCCCACCGCCTGCAGATATAGACAAAAAACTTAAGGATAAGGTGTTCCCTGAATATGACGGTACCCGTTATTACCTTAATGAATCAACCTCTGCCGATCTGGCCAGAAGCGCTTTGGGAGGTAATGGCGACGGACCCTACGGAATCCAGAATCCGCTCCATTTTTTTACGGTCACATCATTCCCCTTTAATCCTGAATTGGGTTCCGTAGGTGTTCCAAACGTGGAGACGATGCGTAAAATAATGGGGGAGAAAGAGCTGGTAATTCCGTCAAAACGCCGAGAAAATCCGGTCTGGAGTTATCATAAATACATTGGTTATGACAATTTTATCGATCAGTACGGTAATCCTGAAGGGATAGATGATTTTTGCAAAAAAGCACAACTTGTTAATTACGAACAATATCGGGCACTTCAGGAGGGTTTTAACGCCGGGATGTGGACCACCTATTCAGGAATGTTGGTGTGGAAAAATCAAAATCCATGGACAGCTCTGCGTGGACAATTCTACGATGTTTTTCTCGACCAGAACGGTGGATTTTATGGCTATCAACATGGTGCAGAACCGCTTCATGCCCAGTTAAATCTGAATGATTCGTCAGTTTGTCTGGTCAATCAAACCCTTTTTGCCCACTCCGATCTCACGATTAGTTCCCAAATATTTGATATTCACGGTAAACGACTTTCAGAGGATCGGTATAATGCATCAGTAGCCGCCAATTCTTTTTCTTTACTTAGAAAAATTAAAACTCAATCTGTCAGTGAGGATGTTTATTTTTTAAGACTTAGGGTTACAGATAAGGATAACCGTTTGAAAGATGAAAACTTTTACTGGTTATCAAAGCCAGGTAAAAGCTACGAAAAGTTAAATGAATTAAAACCGATTATCTTATCAAACAAATTAAAAATCAATTCAAAAGATGAAAAGGTGATTATCATAAGTAATCCCGGCATAGAAACCGCCTTTTTTATAAGGATGAAAGTGGTAACCGAGAATGGGGGAGAGCTGGCGCTGCCGGTTTATTTTATCGATAATTATATTACTTTACTTCCGGGCGAAAGTCGTGAGGTCAGGATAGACTGTACCCTTCTTCCTGAACATTTCAAATCAAAACCTTTATGGCTAGAAACAGGTGGCTGGAATGTGAAAACTGAATCAATAAAGTTGTAATCGTACTTATTATTTTCATTCCCTTTTATAGCTACCTTAGTTTGAGAGAATATTGAACATTGTCAAATTGAATATTAACAAATTGAACATTTAATCATAACACCATGGCCACAAAATTCTTTAGTTTCATATTCGTCATCTTCTTCTTTGTGTCGTGCTCGAGGAGGGAGATCCTGATTCAAAACCCCGGGCGCCTTGCCGATATAGAGCGAATGATCAAGGTGCAGAAAGAACTTACCTCTAAAAGTGTGCTCCCCATTTGGGACATTTTTAAGCACCCGCTTTCTGACTCAGAAAAACAGGCGATGGAATTTTTATATGCTTATATGCCGTTGAGTGATCTTGCCGATTACAAATCCGAATTTTTCCTGAAGAATGTGCGGCAGAGTCTGCAGGTGCGACAGGATATGGTATGGGGTCGTACCATTCCGGAAGAGGAGTTTCTCCATTTTGTCCTTCCATTGCGTGTGAACAACGAAAACCTCGACAATTTCAGGGAGGTGATGTATCCTGAGATCAAAGCGCGTATTAAGGGTTTGGGAATGAAAGCTGCTGCACTCGAAATTAACCATTGGTGCCACGAGAAAGTGAATTACCGTGGGACCGATTCGCGTACCAGCGCCCCCCTGAGTACGATTAAAAAATCTTTCGGCCGATGTGGAGAGGAATCGACTTTTACCGTCACAGCGATGCGGACGGCAGGAATTCCCGCGCGTCAGGTATATACCCCCCGATGGGCTCATTCTGATGATAACCATGCCTGGGTGGAGGTGTGGATTGATGGTAAATGGAATTATCTTGGGGCTTGTGAACCGGATGCAGATCTAAATATGGGTTGGTTTAGCGAGCCATCCCGTCGATCGATGCTTGTACACACCCGTGCCTACGGACGTTATTTCGGGAATGAGGATGTTGTAACTGCTACAGATCGGTTTTCGGAACTTAACCTTACTTCCAACTACGCAACAATAAAAAAGATTACCATTGCCGTAAAGAATGAAGATGGTACATTAGCTGACAGCGCCAAAGTGGAATATCAGCTCTATAATTATGCTGAATATTACCCTATTGCCTCCGGCTTTACCAATAAAAACGGGATGCACAGCCTGAATACGGGAATGGGAGATCTGATTATCTGGGCTTCAAAAAACGGAAAATTTGCTTATCAGAAGTTTTCGGTACCGGAAAAAGATACGCTTACCCTGGTCCTCAATCAGGTTCAGCCACTTGCAGTAACCGAATCTTATGACTTTATTCCTCCGCATGCCGCCAAAGTAGCATCCTCGGTTACCGAAGAGGCCCGAAAGGAGAATAGTCGCCGGATGGGACTTGAGGATTCTATCCGGAGAGCCTACATGAAAACATTCAAAGATTCGGCATGGGTTGCCGCATTTGCCCGGAAAACAAAACTTCCGGTTGACACCATTTCACGTTTTATAAAATTGAGTTATGGAAACTGGGATCAGATTTCGGCTTACCTTGAAAAAAATGCTTCCCAATATCGGAGCATTGTGCTCGAAATGGCCATCCAGCTCTCAGATAAAGATTTCAGCGATGCCCGCGAATCTGTTTTGACCGATCATCTTGAAAAAACCGCGCAGCTGGGATTGCAAAAATTTGTTGCATCCAATGAACTCTTTAGACGATATGTGCTATCACCAAGAGTTGGACTTGAAAACCTGACACCATGGCGGAGCTTTTTGAGCACCTCTTTCAGGAATGAAATGGCGCAATCTGTTCGAAACGATGTCTCAGTCCTCACAAATTGGATTCGTGATAACATTACGATCGATGCCGAAGCAAATAAGCATTCTCGCACACCCCTATCGCCAATCGGCGTTTTTAATCTTAAGGTCGCCGATCCGGTCTCAAGAGATATTTTCTTTGTTGCAGCGTGCCGTACTTTTGGGATACCGGCACGTCTGAATCCTGAAACGTTGCAGCCCGAATATTTTAAGAATGAAGCGTGGTTGCGTCCCGGATTCGATACTCATGCAGTTGTTCAACCCGAAAAAGGTTCGCTCCTACTGATTGATAAAAATAACCCTGTCACCCCGCAATATGCACTTCATTATACCATTGCGGTTTTGCGGGATGGATTCTACAGAACCCTTGAATTTCCTGAAGGAAAAGTGCTCACCTCTTCTGATGAGCCGATCGTTCTTGAAACAGGTCAATATGCTCTGGTAACCGGAAACCGTCTTCAGGATGGATCAGTGTTGAGTAAAATGAGGTTCTTCACTATCGAGAAGGGGAAGGCGACTACCGTACCGATTGAAATTCGAAAACAACCCGGTGATCTTAAGCCATCGGGCACACTTGACCTGAATCAGCTCCATATTGAGAAAATAAGTGACTTGAAAGTGATAAACCTCTCTTCACTCGTTATGGGGAGATCTTCTGTGTTGATACTTCTCGACCCTGAGAAGGAACCTTCGAAACATATTCTGAATGACCTTGGGCCTTATGTAGATTATTTTAATAAGTGGGGTGGCCAGTTCATATTTGCTATCCCTGCAGATAAGGGCGCGCAGGCGGCGGTCTTAAAAACATACACGCTTCCCGGCAGGATGGAAAGTGGGATAGATCAAAATGGAAATATCCTGAATGGCGTTTCTGCCATTTATGGCGATGGATTAAAGGAAAAACTACCACTTGTAATGCTTTGTGATGCAATGGGCAATGTGTACCTCTTCTCTTCAGGTTATAAAATTGGGATGGGAGAACAACTACTCAAGAGTATCTCGAACATTGAATTTACTAAAAAAATGTCCGGGGTTAAGGCATCCTGCAGTAAATAAATAACAGGATTAAGTTTACAATGACTGAATTAAGAGTCAATTAATATTTCTAAGCGATTTAAAGTGAGAGCCTGACTCCAAGTCAAGTTCTCACTTTAAAGATAAGATTTAATCATTTTGGTTCTTTACTTTGATGATGCTTCTCCACATTTAATTCATCATACTCCTCCAGGTCCTCGTCATCATAGATTTCGAGGATAGGTTCTGTAAATGCCTTGCTGGTCAATCGTTTGTCGAGTGTTAGCAGCAATGAGGGAAGTACCATGATGTTAAAGAACATGGCAATCAGAAGTGTTGTAGAGATAAGTATCCCCAAAGCCTGCGTTCCCCCAAAACCTGAAATTATAAATACGCTGAATCCGAGTACCAGCACTATACTTGTATAAATCATACTGAAACCTGCTTCATTCAGCGCACTGATTGCCGATTGTTTAATCGCTCCATTGGTTATTTTGAGTTCATGCCGGTATCGCGACAGGTACTGAATGGCATTATCTACCGAAATCCCCAAGGCAATACTAAAAACGATGATGGTAGAAGGTTTGATGGGTATTCCGGCAAAACCCATGATGGCAGCGGTGATCAGTAAAGGGATAATATTGGGAATCATAGATACAAGAATCATCCTGAAAGAGGAGAAAAGCAATGCCATTAACATCGAAATCATAAATATCGCGATCAATACACTTTCAAAAAGATTGCGAATCAGGAAGTTTGTTCCGCGGGCATACACAACGCTATTCCCGGTCACACTTACCTTATATTTTGCAGGACTGAAAATACTATCGATCTGTGGATGGATTTTTGCCATAAGTGAATCCATATGCCGGGTACCAATGTCAGCCATTTGAAAGCTTACACGCGTATATCTCTTAGTACTATCCAGGTAGGCATAGAGGAGATTATTCTTTTTCCCATTCTGGTTTTTAGGAAGATATCCCATAATAAATCCCTTCTCTACGTTGTTTGGCATCGAATACATTGACGAATCACCGCCAAAATAGGATTGTTTCGAAAACTTAAATAATTCTGCGATAGAGAGTGGTTTTGAGAATTCAGGATAGGTGTTGACCATTTTCTGAAGTTCATTGATTTTGTCAAGCGTGGCGCCAGCCATCACGCCGTTCTTCTTTTTTGTATCAATCGAAATTTCAAAAGGCATTACTCCGCCAAAATTATTCTCGAAAAACTTCAGATCAAGATAAATTGGATCATCTGTCTGAAAATCATCCACAATTTTGCCTGATGTTTTCATCATGCTAATCCCAAGGGAGCCGATCAGCAAAAGCACGATAGCGATACCGTAAATGAGGTTTCGGCGGAAACTGATCAGATAGATGATTTTACTGATGATGGTGCCAAAGAAGTTACTGTCGAGATGCTTCACATGTTTGGCGGTGGGTGGATCAATAAAACTGAAAAGTATTGGAAGCAGGGTGATGCAAAGCACATATTCCAGCATAATGTTGAGAGCGGTGATGATACCAAACTCTCTCAGCATCTGGTTTGAAATCAGAATAAATGCTGCAAATCCAAGGGCAGTGGCAGCATTGGTCATCAGCGATGCAAAACCGATACGCTGAACTACCCGGATCAGTGCCCTGATTTTATTCCCATGACTACGGTATTCCCAGTGATATTTGTTGAGGATGTAAATACAATTCTCGATGGCAATAATTACAATCAGTGATGGGATAACCCCTGTAAGAATGGTGATTTTAAAATTAAAAAGGACCGTTGTCCCTAGCACCCATACGATACTGATCGCCACGATAAGCAGTGAACTGAGTACCACTTTTACTGATCTGAAAAACAGGTACATGATTATGGCAGCTATTCCAATACTCATCAGGATAAAAAGAAAAAGCTCGTGCTTCACCTGTTTCATCATGATCGTACGAATATAAGGCATACCAGAATAGTGGACCTTGACTTTATACTGACTCTCATAAGCTGTTGCCGTTTTTACAATATTGGCAACCAGGGCAATTCTCCTTTTGTCGACTAATAAATTTTTATTGAGGGTTATCGCCATTAATGCGGAGTTGGTCTTCCTGTTATACAGCATCCCTTCATAAAATTTCAATCCCAGAATTGTATTCTTCAAACTGTCGACCTCCGCTTGGGTGGATGGACGTTTTTTAACTAAAGGGTAATAATCGAATTGATGACTCCTTTCGTTTTTAACAAGATTAAGTCCACGCGTCATACTGATCACATCCTCAACACCATCGATTTTTCGGATCTCATTGCCTAGATCGTACCATGCGGTGAACTGGTCAAGCCGGAAGATCTCGCTATTCTTTATCCCGATCATCAGCACCGTCCCATCTTCACCATATTGATCTTTGAATTTACGGTATTCTACCATTGCGCTATCATTCGAGGCAAGCAAAGAGGAATTTTCGTATGATAATTTAACGCTTTGAGCCTTATATGCCATAAATGCAGTAAAGACGAAAAGTAAAACGATAATCAATGTTCTGTTTCGGAGTATAATGCGCGATATTTTTGTAAACATTCTGTGGCAGATAAAAATAATATGGTGTCTTAATCTAATATTTACCGTACAATTTGAGGATCCAAAAGTACTATAATAATAAATCTTTTCAAAAATTTAGTGGAGTTGAAAAGTACTCTTTAACCAAAATTGTAAATCCGGTTGTGATTAACCTGTTTTACTTTGAAAAATTAAAAAAAATAATAGCGTTTGGATTGAGTGAATCTATTTTTCTCGCTTATTTTTGTGCTTCCTAATTAGATCCATGGGTTTATCAGAATTCAAAAGTAAAAAATTTATTTTAGGTACCAGGTACGACTATCTTGGCAAATTGGTCAATAGCCTGTTGTTCCTTATCACCTTGTTACTTCTTGTGCTGGCTATACAGGATATTGGTTTTTCCTTCAGCCAATACGGTGAACCCCATTTAAATAATCCTTATTACCGCATTCTCTTTCTGCTGACGGGGATTTTATACCTGATTCGTTCCATATTTTTCACAAACCATTTACTCAATCGAAAAGTATTTATTACCAACTTTATTCTGGGTGTTTTTCTTGTATTTTCGTTTTTCTTCCGGTTTCTGATCAGTTATGGATTGATTGTCGACCGGTATTTTCATGAATTATCCGGATTTGAAGTTCTTGCGATCATCCTTTTTATACTTGAATTTTCCAGGTTGAAGCTCGAAATAGCTGCCAGATTGGTAAATCCGGCTCAGTTGTTTATGATTAGCTTTGCCCTGATCATTCTTATAGGGGGTATGCTTTTAATGATGCCACTTGCAACGACTACTCCCATATCATTTATTGATGCCGTATTTACTTCTACCAGTGCAGTTTGTGTAACTGGGCTAACCGTGGTGGATACAGCAACTCGCTATACGCCACTGGGTCAGTTGATTGTCCTTGCACTTATTCAAATCGGGGGGATTGGTGTGATGACGATCACCAGTTTTTTTGGCATTTTTTTTAAGGAGACTTCCTCCTTTCGCGAACAATTATTGATACGTGATTATCTGAATGAGGATAGTATTAATGGTATTCTTAAAACCCTGATGAAAGTTGTCCTGATTACTTTCGCTATTGAAATAGCGGGTGCAACATTTATCTATTTTTCGCTTCAACCGGTCGGACTTGGATCTGCCAGTGATAATTTCCGGTTTGCGGTGTTTCATTCCATATCTGCATTTTGTAATGCCGGTTTTTCCAACTTAACTGATAACCTCTATGATGTCCGTATTCGGGAAAATTATAGTGTACACTATTCTGTGGCCAATCTGATTGTTTTGGGTGGACTGGGTTTCCCTGTCCTGCTCAATATTTATAATTATATGAAAGCGCAGACGATCTGGCTTTCTGAATATATTAAATATCGTAAACCTTATGTACACAGGGTTGGAATGATCACCTTTAATTCCAAACTTGTAATCACTTCAACCATTATCTTATTGTTGTTTGGTACCTTTTGCTTTTATCTGTTTGAATCCAATTTCACACAAAAAGGGATGAATCTGGATGGTAAGCTGGCAATGTCCTATTTTCAGAGTGTCACTCCCCGTACCGCCGGGTTTAATAATTTTAATATGGATGCATTGGCAAAGCCATCCATTTTGATTATGATTTTCCTGATGTGGGTAGGAGCCTCCCCTGTATCGACAGGTGGAGGGGTTAAAACCAGCACCTTTGCAATTGCAATTCTCAACATGTTAAGGATTATAAAGGGGAAAAATCACATTGAAATACATGGGTATGAAATCCATGAATATTCAATAAATAAGGCGTTTGCAATTATCATATTGTCGGTGTTTATCATTCTCACAGGGGTATTTGCAATTTTCCTGATCGATGGAAAATACGGGCTGTTAAAGATTGTTTTTGAATGTTTTTCTGCATTTGGGACAGTAGGGCTCTCTTTAAATCTGACTCCGCTTCTCTCCGACGGATCTAAATTGATCCTTATTTTATTAATGTATCTGGGCAGAATGGGTTGTATCACTCTTTTATTATCCCTGGCACGATCTTCAGCCGGACCAACTCTTTACCGTTATCCTAAAGAAAATTTAATCATTACTTAAATTGACGTTATGAATATAGTCGCAATCGGATTAGGAAATTTTGGTGCCTCGCTGGCAAAGATACTTACAGCCATGGGGCACGATGTACTTGGAGTTGACCGTAATCTTGAGAAGGTGGAGTTTTTTAAAGATACCATTGCTAATACCATCTGTCTAGACGCTACTGATCCACATGCTTTAAAATTGCTCCCTATTAAAGATGCTGACGCCTTCGTAGTTTGTATCGGAGATGATTTTGGCGTGTCGGTAATGATTGCTGCCTTACTCAAAAAAATGGGAGTTAAGAAAATAATCAGCCGTGAGAGTTCTTCGATTCATCTAACTGTACTTAATGCAATCGGTATCAAAAACACCATCAACCCCGAATACGAATCGGCCCGGATACTAGCTCAGAAACTTGTTCTTGATGGGATACTGAATCTTTTCAGTATTACCGATACCCTCAAAATTGTGGATGTTCCGATTCCCAAGACTTTGGCCAATCAGAAATTCGCACCTTCGCTGTTTAAGAAAAATACACACCTAAAGATTATTGCTTTAAAAAGGGATAAGCAAGTTCTCTATTCCTCATCTCAACCAAAGGAGGATAATGAAATTATGGATTTTAATTTTCATGCTGAGGATATCCTTGTTTTGGTCGGAGATATCCGCGATATCCGGAAATTTCTTCATCAGGGAATTCCTACATAAAGATAGAGTTTGCTATTATTTAATATTCAACCCCATATTTTTTATTGCAAGATTATGAAGATCTTAGCCTAAGTTCATTTTTTCAATTAGATTGGTCAAGGGTATTACTATTTAAAAAATTTGTCTCTAATTTTCTATTGTTCTCTTTCTTTTTTGAAATTTCTTATCTTTGGTTCCGATTTGAATTCTGTGAAACTACATGAGCTTCTGATACCTCTTCGGAAAGGTGAGAAACATGCCTTCGAAGAGATTTACAGCGATTTTTTCGGTGTAATGTACCACCTTTCCCTGCAGTACCTGCACGATGAGACGGTTGCCGAAGAAATTGTTCAGGATACCTTTATGAAACTTTGGGAGGTAAGGGAAACCATTAGTGAGCAATTTCATGTGCGCAACTTTCTGTATACCATCACTAAGAATAACTGTCTAAATTATCTTCGGAACCAGAAAACTGCCTTAAAACATCAGGCAAGCATCAAATACCTTGAGATGCATTTTAATTACGAAGCTTTGGAGAAGATGGGAAGTTATATTGAGTTCGAGGAGTTGCTTGCAAAGATGCAACAGGTCATTGCAGCACTTCCCGATGATCTCAGAGAAACTTTTCTCCTGAGCCGTATCGATGAATTGCCTTATAAGGAAATTGCTGAAAAACAATCACTCAGTGTTAAAGCTGTTGAAGCTCGCATAACCAAAACACTCAAGATTCTTCGTCGTGAACTGAAAGATTATCTCACTCTTATTTATCTGATAACTAATATTCTATCTTAGAAGAAACGAAATTATCCATTGAACTTTTAACCTTCAGATTTTTTTTTTAATTTTTTTTCACATTTCCGTTAGGGTAGGAGCCCCCTTGAGTGTTTAGTGATCAATTAAAGGAAAAATGTTAGAAGAAATTTTCATAAAGATTTTAGATAACTCGGCAACAGAGGCCGAGAAGGTCAGTTTTTACCAATGGATTGAGGAGGATAGCGCTCAACGCGAGATCTTCTACACCTACAAAAACCTCCATGCAGTATCAAATTGTGTTGCAACAAAACATGTTGAATTACAAAAGGATAGCTTTGAGTATTTCTGGAATAAGGTGAATCCGGTTAAAGAGTTTGGGATCTATAAATTCTGGATTCGTTATGCTGCGGTTTTCGTTGTTGCATTGGTCATGGGATTCATGATGCGTAGAATTATTATTCCTGAACACACAAAAATTCAAACGATTGCCCAGAAGATCGAATATACCTCCGAAAAAGGATCTGTTTCAACCATTCATCTCGAAGATGGTTCCGCAATTTGGTTAAGTTCTGCCTCTAAGATTATTCTCAGTAAAAATGCTGATGGCGAGATGGCTGCTCAGCTAAATGGCGAGGCTTATTTTGATCTTGTACCTGATACTGCGAGGAAACTAATCGTTGATTTGGGATATTTTAAGTTGAAGGATATAGGCACTAAATTCAATATTAGGGCATATAGCTCGGAATCAGCAGTTTTTACCACTTTGGTTGATGGACGGGTGGATCTTTTTAATCCGGAAGATAAATCGATGTTAACGTTGAAACCGGGCGAGTATCTGAAATTCGCTAAAAATACAGGTCAAACGGATGTCTCGCAACGCGATCCTTCCATTGCAACAGCCTGGAAAGAAGGGAAATTTGTTTTTATTGATAAAACCCTTGCAGAAATCTGCCGTGAATTGGAAAACTGGTATAATGTGGAGATTATCATCAGCAACAAATCACTGGCAAATAATAAATATACAAGTGTTATTAAAAGAACTACAACCGTGAATATGGTGATGAAAATGCTCGCTTTAACAGACAAAATTAATTACAAAATAACCGATAGAAAGGAGGCGCACGATATCGTTTATGTTTATTAAAAATTAAAGTGCACCTGTGGAGAGGTGCACCTGATTTCAGTTATCGAAACTGATGGAGGTCAGTTTCAAAGTTAAACTTAAAAACACGTCAAAATTATGAAGAAAATTTATGATTTGCTATGCATTGCACAGCGAAGGTGGGAAAAAACAATCCGTATTATGAAACTTACAGCTGGACTTATTCTTTTTGCGATGATGACGGCCTCCGCCGTGAACTCCTACAGTCAGACCGCAAGAATCAACATGAATTTGAAAAATGCCACAATTGTGGATATTTTCAGAGAAATTGAGCGGACCAGTGAATTCGGGTTCTTCTTCAAAAGTGAAGAATTGAACCTGGATAAACGTCAGTCAATTGAAGTCTCAAATGCCACAATTGATGAGATTTTAAAGAAGGTGCTTGATTCGAACTATTCCTACAAAATTCTTGACCGGAATATTGTTGTCACCAAAGGGAGCTTAAATGCTACTGAACAACAAGGGAAAAAGGTTTCGGGTAGAGTTGCCGATCAGACCGGAGCAGCGCTGCCAGGTGCGACCGTTTTACTTAAAGGTACAACAATCGGGGTAATTACCGATAATAATGGCGATTACTCACTGAATAACATTCCTGAAAATGGAACTTTGCAGTTCACTTTCGTGGGGATGAAAAGTGTTGAACTAAGTGTGGCAGGCAAAAGCATAATCAATGCAACTTTAGTAACTGAATCTGTTGACCTGGACGAAGTCGTAGCTATTGCTTATGGTACTATTCGGAAAAAAGACCTCACTGGTTCGATTAGCACGGTTGATTCAAAATTAATTTCAACTCAGGCGAACTCGACTGTAACCCGTGCGCTGGAAGGCGCCGTTGCAGGTTTGCAGGTATCCTCAGTTGACGGACAGCCCGGTTTGGACATGGGTATCCGTATTCGTGGTTTGGGTACTGCAAGTCAGAATAATTCCAATGCTCTGGTCGTAATTGATGGTGTACCCGCTCAAAACGATAACCCGTTGGCTACAATCAATCCTAAAGATATTGAAAGCATTACCGTATTAAAGGATGCTGCCTCAACAGCAGTATATGGGTCTCGTGGCGCGAATGGCGTGGTTTTGGTCGTTACCAAACAAGGGTCAAAAGGGAAAACCAAAATTGGTTTTGAAGGTCGTTGGGGTGTCAACCAGATTGGTCCTTATAAATTCGATAAGATGGACAATCCGCAAGATGTTTATGAATATGACTGGTTAGCCATTTACA
Source organism: Prolixibacteraceae bacterium (assembly GCA_963675995.2). Classification (GTDB taxonomy): domain Bacteria; phylum Bacteroidota; class Bacteroidia; order Bacteroidales; family Prolixibacteraceae; genus JAAFHB01. Next base: position 1,566,381 of record CAXXIY010000002.1, read on the forward strand.
ATTCATACCGTTACGGTGTCGCCGGCGGTGTCCCAAAAAATTATACTACAAACGTACAAAACCCAAATCACACCGATGCCGAAGCAGGACAGTTTGCCAGTGCTCACTTGTTTAATTACAATAATTCAGAAACTGGTTCGTTCACACGTAATGCATTAGGAAACTGGATGTTGTACAATGTTCCCGGAGCTATTTATACCCCTACCGGCACTGGCGCAACGGCAAGTGCTACAATGTCGGGCGCTTATCTGGTTAATCCTGATGGCAAATTAAATCCGAATGCTCAATTACTTTATAACGATAATTACGATAAATATCTGTTAGAAAATAAATTACGCCAGGAATACAATGTTTCTGCCAGTGGAGGTACCGACAAGGTGGATTACTTCGTTTCATTAGGTTATTTAGAGGATCCTTCCTATATTCGTGGTTCAAAATTTGCCCGTTACAGCGGACGCGCCAATATCAATGCACAATTGACCGACTGGTTAAAAGTTGGCACCAACATTGGTTATTCAAACCGTTCAACCCAATCCCCTGCTACCCGTTATGGACGTAACCCAGGATCTGGAAATGCCAACCCTTTCCGTTTTATTAATGGTCAGAATCCATTGATCCAGTTATATGCCCATGACCAGGCTGGAAATGTTGTTTACAACGCCGACGGAAGTAAGAAAGTACATGTCCTTGCCGGCGATACCTGGTCTCCATTAGGACTGACAGGTACCGCTCAATATTCGACAAATCTCCTTACCCAGTTGGATCAGGATAAGGATGTAAGAAATTCAAGTGACCTGACGACCAGAACCTATGGGGAAATAAAATTTTTGAAAGACTTCAAGTTCACAACCAATTTATCTTTCGAAAAGTACAACGAAATCCGTACCCGCTTCTGGCAGGGAACTACCGGTCAGGCTCAGGGAACCGGTGCTTTTGGTAAAGTATGGCAGGATGTAACTGTCCTCAATACCCAGGAATTGTTGAATTACAACCACGATTTTGGCAAACATCATGTGGATGCTTTGGGTGGTCACGAATTCAATAAATATTATATTCAGAATTTATACTACGCTACAGGTTATGAATTGATTCCTAATTTCCCCTCTTTTGCAAACTATGTTGGACGTTATGCTGGTGGTGGTACATTTTCGAACCCTGGAGGTGGCGATCAAAAGAATGCAATGGAAAGTTATTTTGGACGTGCTCACTATACTTACGATGACAAATATTACGCTGAAGCTTCTGCACGTCGTGATGGTTCTTCAAAATTCAAATACAACTCTACACGTTGGGGAAACTTCTGGTCTATTGGTGGTGGTTGGAGAATATCCAGCGAAGACTTCATGGCAAATACAAAGAATTGGCTGGACAATTTGAAAATTCGTGCAAGTTATGGAGTTATTGGTAATCAAAATGGTATCGGTAACTATTCCGGTTATCAGACCTGGAGTTATGGTGCTACCTACACATCGACAGTAGGTGGAACAGGTACTCCTGCAAGTTATACCTTAACTAAAGGTGGTTATGTTAATGATGGTTTAACCTGGGAGAATACAAAGACTTTTGATGCAGGTTTGGATTTCACCTTGTTCAATCGTGTACGTGGTACTTTCGATTACTTTAATAAACTTACTGACAATGCTGTTTGGGACCAACCTATTGCACTTTCATTAGGTCAGGCAAGTTTACAGAAAAACTCGGCACAAATTCAAAACAAGGGATACGAAGTTGAAATGGATATTGACATTATCAAGCAAAAAGACCTCTATTGGTCAGTTTCGCTGACAGGCACCCATTATACCACCAAACTCAAGGCAGTGCCTAAGGGTGTAGGTTCTGCTATCGACGGTACCTGGACTGCAAATGCTGATGCCTGGACTGCAAACGGAGGTGGAGCTTCATCAAATATTACTTATTTGCGTGGTGTAGGTAAAGATTATTACAATCTTTATCAGTACAAATATGCAGGTGTAGATCAAAATTGTGGTCTTCCGCTGTTCTATCACAAAGTAACGGAAGCTGATCATACTGCCGGATTGTTCTCTGATATAGCTGTTGGTGGCGATTCAAAGACAACCAATTACACACTTGCTTCCCGTTACGAATTGGGTAGCGCAATTCCTGATTGGATTGGTGGTTTTAGCACAACTTTGAAATACAAAAATTTCGACTTTTCGGCAATGTTGGCCTATCAGTTAGGTGGAAAATTTTATAGTACTGATTATGGCAATAGCCTTTATGATAGTGAATATGTAGGATATGCCTTATCTGCAGAATTGATCGGAAATACCTGGACACCACAGAATAAGAATGCTAAATTCCCAATGGCTTTTTATGGAGCATCTTACACTGACGGAGCTACTTTTGGAAGCTGGCAGTATACAGATATGGCCTTGTTCAGTGCATCTTACCTGGATGTTAAGAATCTTACCCTTGGTTATACCTTTACCAAATCGGTGTTACAGAAATACAAAATTGCTGCCTTACGTTTATATATGTCAGTTGATAACGTATTTATGTTGACCTCTCATTCCGGAATTGACCCACGTATGTCGTTGGTTGGTGGTTATGAAGTAGGTGCTTATTCCTATCCTACCATGCGTACAATTTCATTCGGTGTTAACCTGGATTTATAACAAACTTTAAAAATAAGTCAAGATGAAAAATTATTTTTTTGGAATATTATTTCTTGCAGCCATGATTTTAACCTCATGTGCCGGTCAATTGGAAATAACACCACCCACAGCGATAACAGATGAACAAATTAAAGCTTTATTGGCTTCGGGAGATACTGTGAAGATCAAACTGGCGATGGAAAGTATGGCGAATTCGATACCTCTTCTATTAAATGCAAGTGGAATTAACGGGGCTGGTACTGCTGACGGTCGTTATCGTTCATGCCAGGGATTGGATTGTATGCGTAACCTTGAGGCAAATGATATCGTTTTTGGCAATAAGAACCTCAGCATATTTGGAGGAGACGAATATTTCCTGCGTGATTTCATTTCAGCATCAGTTGACAAAAATGCTTATTACTGGACACAGGAATGGTCTTGTATCACAACCGTCAATAAAGTGTTGCTATATCTCGATGATGCAACTGTTGGGAATAATGCGAAATTGCAGGAATACAAAGCCAGATGTCTGACAGTCCGCGCATATGCATACGACTACCTCATGGAGAATTATCAGGATGCTTATTTACAAGGAGGTAAGGACAAATTAGGTTTGATGCTTTATGATACCTATTCTCCTACTCAACCTTACAAGCCGCGTTCTACTGCCAAGGAAACGTATGATTTTATCCTTAAAGATCTGCAAGCTGCAGTTTCACTGTTCACCTCTTCAAATAAAAAGTATACAACCAATATACTTACAGACATTGATTTAGGTGTTGCCAATTTTATGCTGGCTCGGGTATCACTTCAAGTTGGTGATTGGCCAACTGTTATATCAGCTTGTAATAGTATATTGAGCCAATACCCAACTTTTATGGGAGAAAATGTCTATGGCGGTACAAAAAATGTAAGTACTACAAGTGTTCCTGAAATTCGTCCCGAAACAAACGGATTCCTGTTCAACGATAAAAATCCTGAGGTTATTTTAGGCTTTCCTGTAGGTACAGCACAAACTGCCCATAACGGATGGATGAACCCTTTTGGCGAAGGAAATGGTGGATTAGGTGAAGGTTATGAACGCATTGACAATCGTCTTTATGATAAAATCGACAATAATGACTATCGTAAAGCTTGTTTTATGGCTACAGCCTTTGGCGATTATGCCTATCCGACTTCTGGTACTGTAAAAAACATACCGGCTTATACCAACCTGAAATTTGCTGCAACTCACGGTATTGGAAGCAACGATAAGAAACAGGTCGGAAGTGTTACCTGTTATTACATGCGCTCCTCGGAAGTATTGCTGATGAAGGCCGAAGCTCAGGCTCAGTCAGGTGATGCTCCTGGCGCCAAAACAACACTGAACACGCTACTTTCTGTACGTACAAAAGCCGGAGCAGCTCCCTTAACTTGTGATACCTACTCCAGTATGGCTGGTTTAAGTGCATTGCAAATGGTTCAGTTGCAGACCCGTATTGAATTATGGGGTGAAGGCGGACGTGAATACTTCAATAACAAACGTTGGGGTATTGCTGTTGATCGCACAACTTCGACCAACCATATTGATAAAGGCACTTACAGTGTAGCGAAAATGACACTTCAGATTCCTGAAGTAGAGACGTTATACAACCCACTTTGTGTTCAGAACTAAGAGTTCTGTTTGATACTTGAAAAAGGGCGGAGCATTTTGTCCGCCCTTTTTTTTAAGTCTGCGATTTTTTTGCACTCTTGAAATCAATTACCTGACTTTCTATTTCCCCTGCACAATTATTAATTACCTGGAAAAATCTACTGTCGTGATTTTTATTTCCTTCTTTTGACCTTTCTGACCCTTCCCTCCTCAAAAAGGAGTAAAAGTCTGAAGGATAAAATGGTGTTCCAAACCATCGACTGAAGTCTCCTGTCTGCGAGATTTAAAGGTTTCAAAATTAGGGATTTAATATTTTTACTACTAGATGTCTTTCCGGTAATTTAATGCACTCAAGGTCGTATGGAAGAATAATTCCAAACGTCCATTTATCCCGGAGAGAAACAATACGTTTCTGCTCAAAACAAATTTGATATTTAAATGATATGAATCTTATGAAGAGTCGTTTATCCTATTTTATCTATATATTGTTTTTTGGAATTTTTCTATTTAGCTGTAGTAAAAAAGATACCGATACACCTAACCAACAAAGTAATTTCAGTATTGATCAATCTGCCATTTCTGTCCAGGCAGGAACTTCGATGAAAGTAAAGGTATTAGCCCCGGCAGGTACCGTATGGAAAGTAACAGATCCCGGGTTATACTGGCTGACTGTTTCTCCTTCAACTTCTACTGGTGATGGAGAAATTACATTAACCGTTTCACCAGTGATCTACCGGGAGAAAAGAACAGCGTTGGTAACTGTTCAAACTTCAGATACCAAAGTTAATGCAACTTCACGCTCCCTTAATCTCAATGTCACAGGTGTTATTCCTAATACGGCTCCCGCTGCACCGGCAAAAGCTGTTTTTCCGTTAAACGGAGCGAAAGAGGTTTCTGAATCCTATATACGTTTGCAATGGAGTGATGCCGTAGATCTGGAAGGTGACAAGGTTATTTACACTGTTGAATATTCGACGGATCAGAAGAGCTGGACCAAAAGCAATCAGAACTATGATACTCCATCCTGCACAATTGTATCCAAGTTAACCGGTAATACGACATATTACTGGCGCATTGTAGCAAAGGACATTTTTGGTGCCGAATCACCTGTAAGTTCTGTCTTTTCGTTTACAACATCAGCCGCTCCGGGTACCTGGAAAGATGGAGAAGTTCGTTTATATCAGGATAACGGAAATGGAAGTACCGATGCCTTTACTTTAATAGTTACTGGTGACGGTTTTACTACAAGTGATATGATCGCTGCCGGTGGCTGGGAAAATTTGTCCCTAACTGCAATCAATGCGCTGTTCGAAAATGCAGAACCATATAAAACTTATCGTTCTTATGTACGGGTATACCGGATAGCTGCAGTTTCTTCTCAATCGGGTATTTCTCAACACCAGAATGGAGATCAGACTGGACTTTGCAATACAGTGGTCACAACTAAGTTTGGGACCATGTACGATAATGTATCAACCAGTGCCTGGACAGGGTTATTTGATAAGCCAAGTCCTTCGACCGGGGGCTCCTTTGATAAGGTTTTCAAGTGGACCGATTCCTGTCTGGTTGCACAAAATATCCATGTGGTGAAGAACTATGCCGTATTAGTGCTCCAGAACGTATCTCATTATAATGGAGCTGTCAATTACTTTGTAGAAACTGGCAAGAACCGCACGATGGGATTTGTTTGCAACAGTCCGGGAACTACAGGTTCGCAAACCGGTTTTGAGAATGTAGTGGTGCATGAGATCGGGGGGCATGCCATTGGACATCTGGCAGATTTGTACATGACTTCTCCCACAGGTACCCTTTCTGAGGATAAGAGACTTGGAACAATAGAATTTCAAACCCTTGGTTGGTATCAAAATGTGGATGTAACAGGCGATCGAACGAAATCTCCATGGGCCAAAATTCTCGCCTCGCCCGAATATTCGGTTTATTATTCTAAAGTAGGCTATTTTGAGGGCGCCCGTTCTGTTGGAAAGGGAATCTGGCGAGCAGAGGAAGATGCTACCTGCATGAATGATAACCGTTTTTATTATGATGCGGCCAGTCGTTATGCGATTGTTAATCAGTTAAAAGCAGCTGCAGGAGAAACTTTGACATGGGCTGAATTTGTAAATAAGGACTATGACCATGGCAATGCTAATATTAAGAAGAGTGCGGCCCTTCCTCTTGATGTACCAAGGTTGCCTGAACCTTCTGTTTGGATAAAATAGTTATTTGAGAATTCCATAAATTTATAGTGAAAAGGGGAGGATATATTTTTCAGATATACCCTCTCCAATCCTGAACAGTTTTAACTAAAATCTATTTGAACAAATGACCTTACAAAGATTAATTCCACTAAGCCGAATTATACTGATTGTTGGAATCACCATTTCGCTTTTGGGATTTTCATCTTTTGGAAAACCAACGATCAAACACCGTCTGATACATAACAACGACGGAACCGATGCATTGGGAAATTTATGGTTCCACAAGCGTCCTTTAAGCGTTGCCGATCTCAATGGCTATGTCGATATGGTTTCCAATACCCAGGTGACCACTTTTATGATGTGCAGTGGCAGTGATTTTTTGTATTACCGATCAAAATACGGAAGGGTTTTTTGTGATGATTTAAATGGAAAACTGAATTGTGGAAGCGATACCGCAGCCTGCGCCAACTTTAAAAAATACTATCGAAACTTTTTGAATCTTGAAAAGGAGGGGACCGATCTGATTGCTGCATCATTGAACAGGGCAAAGAAAAATGGGATGGAAGCATTTATTACTTACCGGATGAATGACCTCCATTTTAATGATACTACCACCCATTGCCCCATCGTCTATTCTGATTTTTGGTATAAACATCCTGAATACTGGCTGAATGACGCGACCCCGGGGTGGAACAGCCGGCAGGCGCTCGATTTTGCCCACCCGGAAGTTCGTGATCATAAACTGGGAATTATCTCCGAACAGCTGGATAAATACGATATGATTGATGGTTTCGACCTCGACTTTATGCGGTTTATTGTTTATTTTAAACTGGGGGAAGGAAGAAAGAATGCTCCATTAATGACTCAGCTTGTTAAAGATATTCGTGCTAAGGTTGATGCTGTTTCTGCTAAGCGCGGAAAGAAAATTCTCCTGTCTGTGCGTGTTCCTCCGACCATTGAGGCTTGTCTGGATAAAGGGTTGGATATTCAGGAATGGATTCGTCTGGGATTGATCGATTTTGTAAGTATCGGCATTCATTGGCGGGGAGACCCTTCGCTGCCTGTAGCGCAGTTCAGAAATGAGCTCGCACCCCTTTCAATTCCGCTTTATGCTTCAATCGATGACGGAGGCTACCACGAACGCGAACCTTTTTCGCATGGAATGTTTCGGGGAATGGCGTCCCATATTTTGTCGCAGGGTGCAGATGGAATTTACCTGTTTAACCAGTATTATGGCACCTACCAGTCTGACTATAACGGACAACTTCACCTCGAAAAAGGGGATCAGGTGTGCCGGGTGATGATGCCCCCGCTCTTAAAAGAGTTGGGGTCGCTCAACACCTTGAAAAATAGAAATAAAATTTATGGTCTGAACGATGGTTTTCCTGAGTATAGCGTTAAACCGGTAACCTCATTACCTTTGATGGTCGAAACCGGGAGGAGCGCTGAAGCTTCAATTTTCATTGGAGATAATCCCAAAATAACAGTTCCTCAGGAAGTGATCCTCTTCATACGATTAAATAAGTCCTCCGAATATGAATTGGCTGTCAACGGAGTGAAAATTGTCGTGAAGAAACCTGAGTATGTTCAATTGTATGACAAGGCAAGAGGGTTACAAAGTACAGATCAGGAATACGCATTCATTATCCCTGCAACTTCACTTAAACAGGGGTATAATCAAATTTCGTTTAAATCTGAAAACTCAGGTTCATTCGTGGTAAAAAGGGTGGAGGTCGCATTGAAGTATGGCGACGTTAAAACAAACGGCTTTTTTTAATCATTGTAAATCAAATTACTAATCAATGAAAAGAAGAACTTTTCTATTTCGGAGTGCAATTCTTTCGGCAGGATGTGTTGCCGCAAATACCATTTCTGCTTATGCTGGAAATACGGTTGACCCCAAAAAAATCCTATTTGATGCAGATCTTTATAAATTATTCAAAACTCCTGATTCCATCTATCGTCCCTTTGTCAGATGGTGGTGGAATGGCGATAAGGTAGATGCAAAAGAGTTGGTCAGGGAACTGCACCTGTTAAAGGATGCCGGAATTGGTGGAGTTGAAATCAACCCGATTTCGTTCCCTTCTTCCGGAGATGATCTTGGGAAAAAGTCGCTTACCTGGCTAAGTGATGAATGGATTGATATGTTGCAGGTGACCTTTGCGGAAGCTAAAAAACTGGATATGACTTGCGACCTGATCGTTGGTTCAGGCTGGCCATTTGGCGCTGAGACACTGAAAGGAGAAGAACGTGCCCAGGTAGTTATTATCGATGCCGAGAAACTCGAAGGGCCAATGGTCTACGAGACATCCCAATTCAATCTTTTTAAGACCATCGATCCGGGTGTGACCGAGCCAAATTCAACCAGAACTTTTGAGATTCTATCACTTAAACTGGTACCTGATCCAATGAGTGGTCTCAATCAGGTAATTGAACTTTCCGATAAGCGTAAAGATGAGATCATCCGGGTTGAAGTGCCTGCAGGTAAACACGTCTTCTATGCCCTGATAAAGGTGAATTCATTCGCTAATGTAATCAATGGGGCGCCGGGAGCAGCAGGACCAATCCTCAATCATATGGATAAAGCGGCTGTCAGGAAGTATCTGGATCATATGTCGGATACGATTCAGAAAAAAACCGGACCCCTTTCGAAACACCTTCGAGCCTTCTTTACCGACTCGATGGAGCTTGAGGGGTGCAACTGGACAGGAGATCTGGCTGAAGAGTTTAAAAAACGACGGGGTTATGACATCATGCCTTACCTTCCGTTTACCATGTTTAAGGTTGGCCGGCTGGGAGGCGTTATCGACGATAAATATGGTGCAGCCAAATCACCTGAGTTTGAAGATGAGATCAAACGAATCCGGTTTGATTTTGAATTGACCAAAGCTGAACTTCTGAATGAGCGTTTTACGAAAACCTATCTTCAATGGTGTAAAGATCAGAATGTCAAATCACGGGCCCAGGCTTACGGCCGCGGATTCTTCCCATTGGAAACCAGTATCGGATACGACATTCCCGAAGGTGAGTCCTGGACCACCAACTGGCTGAAGCATAAGCTGGGTGAAGAGATGTCGGATGTAGACTACCGGCGCGGACGTGGATATACGATGATCAACAAGTTTGTCTCTTCTGCTGCTCACCTAACGGGGAAAAGAGTAGTCAGTTGTGAGGAGATGACCAATACTTATATTGTTTTCAATGCCACTCTGGAATTGCTCAAGATTGGTTCTGATCAAAGTATCATGTCGGGGATTACCCATTCGGTATGGCACGGGTTCAACTATTCCCCACCCGATGCTCCGTTCCCGGGCTGGGTTCAATACGGTTCTTATTATAACGAAAACAATAACTGGTGGCCCTACTTCAGGTTCCTGAACGAGTATAAAGCCAGGGTATCGTCCCTGCTTCAGAATACCGATATGTACACCGATATCGCCATTCTGCCGGCTACCTACGATTTGTGGGGTGATATGGGAGTGCAAACCGATCCGTTCCCTGAGAAACTCAATATCCCCTATACCTCCATTATTTGGGAATCCATCAATAAAAATGGTGGAGCAGCTGATTATACAACCGAGATCGTGATTAAAAATTCCACTGTCAGGAACGGTAACCTCTGCTATGGCACCAAAAAATATGGAACCCTCATAATTGTTGAGGTGACCAGTATAAGTCCAGAAGTTTTATCCAAACTTTATGACTTTGTCACTTCAGGCGGACGGATTTTCTGCATCGAAAAATTCCCCGAAAAATCACCTGGATTTACGAATTATAAAGAACATGACCAGCAGGTACACCAATGGGTCGCAAAACTTAAATCTTTCCCCGACAGGTTTATCCTGGTCAAAAAACCTGCAGACAACAAGTTTCTCGAATGGTACAAAGAGGTAATGGTAAAATATAATATCCCGCATTACCTGGAAATTGAGAACCCGCACCGTTTTGTGATGCAAAACCGTTACCAGAGTGACGATCGAAGTGAGATTTTCTTTTTTGGAAATGCCCATAAGTTCGATTCCCATCAAACGAAAGTGACCTTTTCAAAAGAGATCACAAAGGGACGTCATGGTTGGATATATGATGCTGAAAGTGGTGAACGTTACCGTATAGAATTGGTCAACAATCAATTTGAACTTGAACTGGGTCCTGCTGAAACACGCTTGATCGTATTCAATAAAGAAAAAAACGGACAAAAATGGGTTCCCGTTCCTGTAACAGGTCAGAATGTAAAACCTTTGGGAGGCGCCTGGGAGGTGGAATTTCACCACAGTCGCGAAAATTGGGTAAAAACGATACAAATGGAGCCCCTGAAAGATATAAAAGAGACCGATTTTGTTAATTTTACAGGAACAGCAATTTACCGAAAAAAAATGGATTGCACCGATCTTAAAACAACATTTCTGAATCTTGGACAGGTTTACGGAGTGTCAGAGGTTTTTCTGAACGGAAAGTCGTGTGGCATTAAATGGTATGGTAGGCGGATTCATAACATCACCTCCTTCCTTCAGAAGGGGACCAACGACATTGAAATTCGCGTCACCACTACCATGGGAAATTATATGAAGACCCTGAAGGAGAACAAAACTGCACAGCGATTTACTGTTTTAAAAACTAAAGATCAACCAATTCAGTCGATGGGGTTGGTGGGACCGGTTACTGTTTACTAATTCTTAATATAGTGATCAGATGAAGAGACGGACTTTCTTATCACGGACCATTGCTCTTTCTGCAGGATTTCTTGCAGAAAGAGCTTACCCTGTTTCAGCAATAAATACCGGGGAAAACAATCTTCCGTTAAGGTCTTGTTCTCAACTTTACCGGCTTTTTCAAAATCCGGAACCGAATTATCGACCTTTTGTCCGTTGGTGGTGGAACGGCGACAAGGTAGAAGCCAACGAACTGATCAGGGAATTGAATCTGCTAAAAGCACAAGGCATTGGTGGTGTCGAAATCAATCCGATTTCATTTCCTTCAACGGGTGACGACCTGGGTAAAAAATCGCTGACCTGGCTTAGTGACGAATGGATCGACATGTTGCAGGTGACTTTCGCAGAAGCCAAAAAGCTGGATATGACCTGCGATCTGATTGTTGGATCAGGCTGGCCTTTTGGCGCGGAGACACTTCAGGGTGAAGAACGTGCCCAAATCCTGATTATTGATGCTGAAAAGCTCGAAGGTCCAATGGTTTACGAAACTTCACAGTTCAACCTGTTTAAAACCATTGATCCCGGAGTTACAGAACCAAATCCAACCCGCACATTTGAAATTCTTTCGCTCAAACTTGTTCCTGATCCGATGAGTGGATTGGATCAGGTGATTGAGTTTTCGGACAAGCGAAAAGACGAAATTATACGGGTTGAAGTCCCTGCTGGTAAGCACGTTTTCTATGCTCTGGTAAAGGTGAATTCGTTTGCTAATGTGATCAATGGTGCACCGGGGGCAGCAGGACCTATTCTCAATCATATGGATAAGATGGCGGTCCGGAAGTATCTGGATCATATGTCAGAAACGATTCAGAAAAAAACCGGACCGCTTTCGAAACACCTGCGCGCCTTCTTTACCGACTCTATGGAGTTGGAAGGGTGCAACTGGACTGGCGATCTGGCTGACGAATTCAAAAAACGACGGGGCTACGATATGATGCCATATCTTCCGTTTACGATGTTCAAGGTTGGCCGGTTGGGAGGTGTTATTGACGACAAATACGGGGCGACTAAATCACCTGAGTTTGCTGAACAAATCAAGCGGATTCGCTTTGATTTCGAATTGACAAAAGCCGAACTTTTGCGTGAACGTTTTACCGCAACTTACCTGCAATGGTGTGAAGACAACCATGTAAAATCGAGGGCACAGGCTTATGGAAGGGGATTTTTCCCGCTCGAAACCAGTATTGGTTATGATATCCCGGAAGGGGAATCGTGGACTACGAACTGGTTGAAACATAAGCTGGGCGAAGAGATGTCGGACGAAGATTACCGCCGAGGGCGGGGATATACCATGATCAACAAGTTTGTCTCTTCGGCTGCCCATCTTACCGGCAAACGGGTGGTCAGCTGCGAGGAGATGACCAATACCTACATCGTTTTTAATGCCACACTTGAATTGTTGAAGATCGGTTCCGACCAGAGCATTATGTCGGGAATTACCCATTCCGTATTGGAGGGATTCAATTACTCACCCCCTGAAGCCCCTTTCCCAGGATGGGTACAGTACGGTTCCTATTTCAGCGAAAACAGCAACCTGTGGCCTTATTTTAAATACCTGATTGATTATAAGGCGCGTATATCTTCGGTCTTGATGAATGCCGATACTTATTCTGACATTGCAATCCTGCCTGCCACATACGACCTATGGGGAGATATGGGTGTTCAAACCGATCCATTCCCCGAAAAACTAAATATTCCTTATACCTCAATCATCTGGGAGTCGATCAATAAAACCGGAGGTGCTGCAGATTATACCACTGAGATGATCATCCAGGATTCGACAGTCAAAAAAGGAAAGCTTTGTTACGGTCCGAAACAATACGGTACTATTTTCCTGATTGAAGTGACCAGTATGAATCCCGAAACTTTATCCAAACTGCACGATTTTGTTTCGTCGGGAGGTCGCATTTTCTGTATCGAAAAGTACCCTGAAAAATCGCTGGGACTTACAAATTACAAGGAGAAAGACCGGCAGGTGTTGCAGTGGATCGAAAAACTCAAGACATTCACCGAGCGGTTCATCCTGATCAAAAAACCTGCCGATAACCGTTTCCTCGAATGGTATCGTGATGTGATGGTTAAATACGATATTCCACACTATCTAAAAATCGAAAATCCTGATCGTTTTGTAATGCAAAACCGCTACCAGAGCGACGATAAAAGTGAAATATTCTTCTTTGGAAATGCCCACAAATTCAACAGTCACAGAACCAAAGTAACCTTTTCGAAAGAGATCACAAATGGACGCAATCCCTGGATTTGGGATGCTGAAAGTGGTGAACGTTTCCGTATTGATTTGTTAAACAACCAATTTGAGCTCGAACTTGGTCCAGCAGAATCACGGTTTATCGTTTTCAATAAAGAACAAAACGGACAAAAATGGGTGCCGGTTCCACCTACAGGTAAGGATACCAAAACACTGGATGGAACCTGGGAGGTGGAATTTCACCATAGTCGTGAAAACTGGGTTAAAACCATAAAGATGGAACACCTGAAAGATATCAAAGAGACCGAATTTGTGAATTTTACAGGAACCGCGGTTTATCGGACTAAAATTAGTGTCGGGGATACGAAACAGACAATACTGAATCTTGGACAGGTTTATGGAGTTTCGGAAGTGTTTGTAAACGGAAAGTCGTGTGGCGTTAAATGGTATGGGAGGCGGATTCACAACATCAAGTCATTCCTTCAAAGAGGTTCGAACGATCTGGAAATAAGAGTGACAACTACCCTGGGGAATTATATGAAAACACTAAAAGACAATCCTACAGCCCAAAAATTTACCGTGCTGAAAACGAAAGATCAGCCCATCCAGTCGATGGGGTTGGTCGGACCGGTTACCTTCTATTCTTAGTTTGAATTGTATCCTATTAATTTGCATTTAACAGGCCATGAGTAAACGAAAACACATAATGTACTATTTGAAATATCTGCCTGCGATTCCTGTAAGTGTCATATTGTTAAATGGTTATATTTCTTCACCTTTCTACTGGAGAGGATCGGGGGAGGTCATGGGGAGACTTTTAGTCTGTATCAGAAAGTACTGCAGCATGTTACTCCCCTCCTTTGAAGAAGAGGGGGAGGTCAAAAAAGTATATATTAAAACGACAATATGTTGTTCTTGTTCCGCAAGTCATAAAATAGTACTGATTCTTCTGTTTCTGGGATACCTGATGGCATTGAGTCCAAAAACGGTGTCTGCGCGGGATTTTACAGGTGAAGGTTACGCTTTGAACTTAATAGCCAATCATAAAAATAAAGGTATTTCGACCTATATCAGTCCAAATCAGTTTAAAGGGAGTGACATAGAACGGATTCAGAAGGCAATTGATTTTGCCGCTCAGACAATACACAAGATGGTCATCCCCGGAATAAACTCGAATGGGACCAATAGCTGGAAAATTGACCGTGCAATTTTATTACCCCCCAATATGACTATTATTTTGGACAATTGTACGATCCAGCTATCGGACCAGTGCAGGGACAATATGTTCAGAAGTGAAAATGTTGGTGTCGGAATTGAGCACCCGATCAGAATAAGAAATATCAATATTGTAGGGATCGGAAATGTTATTCTGAAAGGTGCCGCTAATCCCCGCGCTACGGGAGATGCCTACCGGGTTTTAGTTCCGGATAAGGAACCAAAGGGGAGAAAAAGCTATGGCTCCGATGCGAATAAAGCCGGAGAAAAACAGAGAGGAGACTGGCGGAATAATTTAATCCAGATTGCTTTGGTGGATAGTTTTGTCCTGAGAAATGTGACAATCGAAAATTCCCATGCATGGGCCATAAGTTTTGAAAGAACCCAAAATGCCGAAATTTCCTCAATCCGTTTTAACAATTCTGAATTCATTTATATCAACGGTGAAAAGTTCAAAGTTTTCAACAAGGATGGAATCAATCTGCGACATGGTTGTAAATATTTTCGGATCAATGATATTTCAGGTGTAAATGGGGATGATTTAATTGCCCTAACCAGTCTTGATCTAAACTCATCGTTTCCTTCAAAAAGTGATACTTCAACCTATTATCGTAACGGAGATATAAATTCATACCAGGTCACTTCGACCAAATGGAGCGGACCTGAGGATGATACTGAACAGGTATATATTACTAATTGTCAGACCAATTATTGTGGTGTGGCCATACGGGCCGGCGGCAATGCCGGAATTCACCACATTTATGTTAATGGGATTATAACCAGCACACGGCCCGATACCCCACCACCCTATCACGGAAGTCCGTACACATTGTGTGTAGGCGGCAAAGGATATGGTGCACCTTCCACCCCCGGAAAGATTAATCATATTTATGGAACGAACCTGGTAGGAGATGGCCTTTCACTTATTTTAATCGAAGGGCCCATCTATGATTGCCAGTTTATAAATGGTATTTATTCGGGAAATGCCCCTTCTGCAATTACCTATAGAATCGATAAGGCCGAAACAAAGAATGTGATTGAAGTCAATTTACTTAAGATACCCTTAGAATAATGAGATTAAAGCAATTCCTGGTTTTTTGGTTATTCCTGACGATGGTGATGCAGGTAAGATTACAGGCACAAACACCTGTACCGGTTATTACAATGGAAAAGCGCCAGGTTGTTATTACCAATCAGGGGCGACAACTTGCTTTGTCATTGGATTGTCCTTTTTTTGTGTTTGACAATCAGATTGTTGGTGGGTGTTCGCCATTGAGGAAATTTGGCGCTATCGGTAAATCAGAAAAAGAACCTTTCCGGATAACGTATGCTCCGATTAACCTACAGGGTGGAGGGACGATGGCAATTCAACTTTTTATCCAGTGGTCACCAAAAGAAAAACTGCTTCATAAATGGGCCGCATATTGCGTGTCGGGGATCGATCGCCCAGTGTTAATAAAGGAGGTCATTCTAGACAGGCTGGCAGTTACTGATAGTTCAATCATTTTGCCTTCAGTGCCTGGTCAGACCTACCCGGTTTTTATGGATGGATTCTTTGCGGGTATTGAATATCCGGTTTCTTCTATGCGGAAAGAATCGGGAAAGATCGTTATTGCTCATCAGCCAGGGCTCAAAATGCAACCGGGCAAATGGTACGAAAGTCGTAAAGCGGTTTATGGCGCAGCACAAAAAGGGGATGAAAAAGGGGCGTTTCTTTCGTATATTTCAGCAAAGCGTCCGGGAAACAAGGAGATACATGTAAATTATAATTCGTGGTGGAGTTCTCCTGTTCCCTATTCGGAAAAGGAAATGCTTGAATTGATGAAGACTTTTGAAGAGAAAATGTTCATTCCTTACGGGGTATCTTTCAATTCTTTCTGTATCGACCTGGGATGGTCTGATCCCAAAAGTATCTGGGGTATCGACACCCTTCTGTTTCCCCAAAAATTCGTTAATATCTGGGAAGCCGCCAAAAAAATGAATTCAAAGCTTGGTTTATGGATATCACCCAGCAACATGTATTCCCCGAAAAGTCTTGATTCTGATTGGGCTGAACAACATGGGTACGAAACCTTCGTCATCGACAGTACCAAAAAGGCGGGCAGATTGTGCTGCTTTGCAGGTCCGCGTTATTTATCCGGATTAAGAAAGAATTTGGTGGAAATGGTGAAAAATTATGAAATCAAGCATCTTAAGTTGGACGGATTTATTTTCACTACAAACCCTGCACTTCTTTGCAAGGAATTGGACCATGGCCATGAGCCTGGTTATTTGTCGATAGAGCCAACTGCCGACGCCTTAATTGAAACCTGCAAACAAATACATGAAGTGTCGCCTGATACATGGATAGAAACGACCTGTATGGGTGGAGATCCAAGTCCCTGGTGGCTGTTTTATGTAAATTCTGTGATCGGCACCTTTGGCAGTGACTATCCCGAAGGTCGAATTCCTTGTCCCGTTTATCGAGAGAGTTACACCACTTCACGTGACTATTTTAATATTCAGGGTGCGACCTATGGGATGGCGCCAATTGCTGCCCAGGAGGTTCTGGGCGTTGCTCATCAAACAATGGAATCGTTCTCGAATGATGCGGTTACGGCAGTTATGCGTGGAAATCAATTTCTGCCACTTTATATCAACCCCGTTTTTATGGATGGCACACGGTGGAAAATGATGGCAGATCTGATTAGCTGGGCAAAAAATAACGGTTCAACATTTCAGAATACAAAAGTTCTTCTTCCTGAATCATGGCAAAATGGAACGGTTCCAAGGTTTAAACAGGATCCTTCTGCTATGCCTCGCGAACCATATGGCTATGCTCATTGTGGGGAAGATCGTGCCCTGATTGAATTGAGGAATCCCTGGATTAAGAATAGTGAATACCTGCTGAAGATTGATCGCTCGACAGGCTTCTCGGAAAATATGCAGAATCTGAACATTGTAAGTCTTTATCCGGAGGTAAGAATTTATGCAAGGAACCTGAAATATGGGGATAAAGTAAATATTCCGCTTGCACCCTACGAGACACTGGTCTTGTCTGTTTCAGAGCATGAATCTTTGGCAGGACTTCTAAATGCTGCTGATCTCAGTCATGGTTTTGGACCTATTGAAATCCGTAAAACTGAAAAAACCGTTTTAAATGCGACTGGAATAAAAAGCTCAACCTGTAAGGAGTCGGATATACAGACTTTAGTAAGGTTGGATTTCGAAGGAACTGTTAAGGTGATATCTGCACAAGCTGATCTGCTTGTACTTCTTGAGGGCGACAATATACCATTAAAGCTCGGAGGAACTATGATCATCAATGGGAAATCGTACCCATTGATCACAACAGAGAACAGTCGGATCCTGCCAAGATGGAAAGCGAGTAAAAAGTATTGGGTTTTTCTGAAAGCGCCCATGATGATTGGAGAGAACTCCATCTTGCTTAAACTTGATTTACCCGATACTCCACTAATTGTTTCTGTTTGGGCATGGGCAAAGAAACCGGGAAATCCGGCCTTGCAGAGCTACCCAAATACACTTCCTCAGCCGGAAGAAATTTCGGTAGGGTCGGTTGATCTTGTTAAGTCATTCAATACTAAATAAATCAAAATGAAATAGCCATGATTTAGAAATCATCAACAGAAATGAAAATATTATTATGGCTATTCCATCTGGCCTATAAATAACAAATTATTTACAGATGAAAAGGAAAGAAAATTTTGCAAAAACATTAAGGCATATTCAGCCTGATGATCTTATTCTGGATTTAGGAGGTAACCCACTCTCAACCATGGAGGGCAAAAGTATGTACACCGTTCTCGAATTTCTGGGGTATGATATCCCAAAAGATATTGATATTCTGAAGTTCGGGAAAACGAGACGGCTCGATGAGCGGCTATTAAAATACCTTGATATCGACACAAGGTCGGTAGGTGAAATATTTACACCTGAAAATTCATTGTATGAGGAATTATCTGAAAAGGAGTATATCGATGAATGGGGAATAAGGCGTTTCCATACCGGGCTTTACTGGGAACAGGTAGGCTATCCGTTAAAGAATGCAACCATCAGTGATTTGGAAAGATTCAGATGGCCTGATCCTGACTCCATCGATATGAAAGAGGTGGAAAAATACACCCTCCAGGCAAAGAAAATGTTCGAGGAAACAGATTACATTATTTGCGCGGAACATCCAATATATGGAGTATTTGAACTGGGGTGCTGGATGTGCGGATTTGATGATTTTCTTTTACGCATGATTGAGGATGTTGAATTTATTGAGGTATTCTTCAATAAGATCTATGAATATCAAAAAAGGGTGATTGAAATATATTACGGGGCATTGGGTAAATATATTCATTATACCTCCAGTGGCGATGATTTTGCTACCCAGTCTAGCTTGTTTGTGTCGGTTGAGATGTTTTCGGAACTGATAAAACCTTACCTGAAAGAAAGGATTAATTACACAAAAAAATTCACGGATGCTACTTTTCTTCACCATTCATGTGGCAGCGTATTTCCGCTCATTGGTGAGTTAATTGATGCTGGTGTGGAGATTTTAAATCCGATTCAACCCAAGGCTACTTACATGGAACCTTCCAACCTTAAGAATAATTATGGTGACAGGATTGTTTTTCATGGCGGGATTGACACACAGGACTTACTCCCTTTCGGGAATAAAGAAAGCATTGAAGAAAATGTGAAAAGTACAATCGATATTCTGAACAAAAATGGGGGCTACATATTTGCAGCGGCCCACTGTATACAGGAAGATGTACCACCACAGAACCTGGTTTATATGTTTGAGGCCGCCCGGAAATTTGGAAGAAAACAATCATGATGCGGATTTTAATTCATATTTTTTTTCTGATGTTCATGAGTCTGTGTTTGCAGGCTCAGAATGACAATATTGGTGTATCTTTGGATGGTGTGTGGAGATTATACTATGGCCAGTACAGCAAGGATGCCCCTTCGACTCCTGATGAATTGAAAAGTAAACACTGGTCCGAGGTTCCGGCTATTGTTCCTGGTAATGTAGAGTTGGATTTATTGAAAGCGGGGCTGATTGAAAATCCTGAAGTAGGCAATAATGTTTATGCCCTGCGTAAATATGAGGCTTACCAGTGGTGGTATTACAAGACTTTTGAAACGCCCCGTTATCATGGCAGTGAACGTGTTGAAATTATTTTTGACGGACTGGACTGTTTTGGTTCAGTTTGGATCAACAACCATCTTGTTGGGGAATCCGACAATATGCTTATTGAGCACCATTTTGATATTACTGATTTCTTAACCCCGAACGGAACTAATTCTATTTATATCCGGATCAACCCGGCGACCAGGGAAGCTCAAAAATACATTAACGGTTCTGTTGGTTCGCGGAAGTATTTTCGGGTGGAGCAGGAACATGTCCGCAAAGCACCTCACATGTATGGATGGGATATTATGCCCCGAGTAGTCAGTGCCGGACTGTGGCGGAGTGTCCATTTGAAAATTGTGAAACCGACGAGGATAGAACAGGTTGACTGGATCACCAATCAGATTGATGTATCCGGTAAAAAGGCTGAAATGTTGCTTGATATGCAATTATCGTCAGATTATCCGACTATTGACGGGTTGACCATGAAAGTTTCCCTAAAACGGGGTGCAAATCAAACCTATGAACAATCGTTCGCGTTAATCAGCCATTGCAGCCGGCAAAAAATTCAGCTCGAAAATGTGGAATTCTGGTGGCCCAGGGGGTATGGTGAGCCTGCGTTATATGATGCCACCGTCAAAATTGTGGATGGGAAAAGCAGGGTTTTGGATGAAAGAAAGCAAAAAATTGGTATCCGTACCGCTGATTTAATTCGTACTGAAAATACCTCACCTGAAAATCCAGGGGAATTTGTTTTTAAGATAAATGGGGAGAAAATTTTTATCAGGGGAACCAACTGGGTCCCTTTGGATGCTTTCCATAGCCGCGACAAAAATCACCTGGGAACTGCCATGCAGATGATTACCGATCTGAATTGCAACATGATACGTTGTTGGGGTGGGAATGTATATGAAGATCATGATTTTTTCGATTTGTGTGATGAATTCGGAATTATGGTATGGCAGGATTTTGCACTTGCCGGAACGCCCTATCCCCAGGATTTTGAGTTTGCTCAACAGATCAGGAAGGAAGCAATCAGTGTGGTTCTGAAATTGCGCAGTCATCCCTCCTTGGTTTTATGGTGTGGAAACAATGAAGATGATATTGCATTGGGTTGGAGTTTCAAAAAACCGGTTGATCCGGGGTTGGATATGATCAGCAGGGCTGTTTTACCAAGGGTAATCTGGGAATTTGATCCTGTGCGTGACTATTTGCCAAGTTCTCCTTACGGAAGTGAACAGTATTTCAAACAGGGAAATAATACCGCGATAATGCCACAAGTGCATCTTTGGGGACTTCGTGGTTACTATAAAGCCCCGTTTTATACCGATGTGAATGCCCATTTGGTAACCGAAATCGGCTGCCATGGCTGTCCAAATCGTAGTAGTCTTGAGCGGATGTTCACCCCTGAAAATGTTTATCCATGGAAACCGGATGGAACCTGGAATGATGAATGGCAGACGAAGGCGGTTAATCCCCATCCGGATTTTACCGGATCCAGCGATAGAAACGAGGTAATGATCAGTCAGGTTAAAATAATGTTCAAAGATTGTCCGAAAGATCTTGACCGATTCATATTTGCCTCACAGTCAGTACAAGCTGAGGCGATGAAATTTTTCATCGAATTCTGGAGAATGGATAAATTTCATAAAACAGGGATCATCTGGTGGAACCTGCGAACAGGATGGCCCATTGTTGGAGATGCTCAGGTTGTTGATTTCTATAATAGTAAAAAACTGGCCTATTACTATATTAAGCAAGTCCAGTACGATGCATGTGTGATGGTTGGTGATGCAAAAGATGGGAAGCACCCAATCGTTGCTGTAAACGACACAAGGGAAGAAAAGTCAGGAATGATTACCATACGCGATGCGGATAGCGGAGCGACCTTATTTTCCGGATCATTTATTATTCCTGTGAATGGAAAGACGGTGATTGGTTATCTGCCTGAAGGTCAAAAGCAATCGATGTGGCTTCTTGATTATTCCATCGGACATGAAAAATTTTCTAACCATTATTTAGCCGGACAGGTGCCGTTCAAACTGGAAGATTATGAGCGCTGGTATAAAAAGTTGAATATTAAAAGAGATTAAAGACAAAAGGACGCTATGGGTTATAAATTTTTTTATACGAGATTTCTGTATTTGATTTTACCGTTGATAATCCTGTCAACAGGTGTAGTCAAAGGTGGAAACAGGGTGGTGATCCTGGTAAACAGAGGTCCTTTCGCCTCAGCGGAAAAAGCAGCTTCCGGTGAGAAGGAGGTTAATTTCCGGGATAATGATTTGAGGGACGACAGGGCTTGCACCGAATGTTTTGCAGCTACTGAACTAAAAAAATTTCTTATCCGGGTTAACGATCTGAAGGAGAGTGATATCACCATCACCAGTGCAAATAAATTGCCGCAAAATGCTGATCTTTTTATTCTTGGATCTGACTTATCAAATCCGCTGGTAAAGGATGGGGAGGTGAAATTCGAAACAGACCAGTCTTTCAAAATATCGGTCAAGACAGACAGGAACAGGTTAATTACCAGAATTCAGGGTGCCGACAGGATCGGGACATTGTATGGGGTTTATTCCTATCTGAACCGACTTGGCATTCATTTTTACGGATTGGGAGATATAGGTGTCATTTATCCGAAAGTTCCGGTATCTCTGATTGAAGGGTTGAATATTATTGAAAATCCATCGTTTTTAACTCGGGGTTTTCATGCCACCCAACCCCGGGGATCACTTGAATTTTACCTGTGGATGGCCCGTAATAAATTAAATCTGTGGACGTTTGAAGAACCTGATGTTCTGTATCTGAAAAAATTGGGGATTAAACTAATTGGAGGAGGCCATATAATTCAGACAAAATTTCTAAATCCGGGTGACAGGTATCCTTACTATCATTCCCGGTTTTCGGGGGATGAAAATCGTCCTGCAGATCCTTATCCCGTAAGTGCATCCTATCAGGGAGATGTTGACAAAAACGATACGCTTTCCTATTTTGAGGCTCATCCTGAATGGTATGGGTTGCGAAACGGCAAAAGAAGTATGAATATGCCTGAGTGGGCAGGTGATAATTTATGTACCTCGAATGCCGATGCAATGAAAGAACTTGCTAAGAATTTTATTAATTGTTTGATCGATGGGGAGTGGAAAAATGCGGATTTGGTCAATCTTTGGATGTTGGACGAAGGAAATTGGTGCGAATGTGAAGCATGCAAACAAAAAGGTAATTTTACAGATCGTCTTTTTGATTTACAAAATGTCGTTCTGAACATGATCCGTGAAGCCAGAAAACAAGGACGGCTGAAACGGGATGTTCAGATAGTTTCTCTGGCTTACCACGAAACTTTGGCGCCTCCCACGCACCCCTTACCCGAAGGTTTCGATTATAAAAACTTTGCACTCACCTTTTTCCCCATCGAACGTTGTTATGTCCATTCGCTGGCAGATCCGGCATGTACCGAAATCAACGGGCCAATAATCCGTGATTATAACAGTTGGACGCAGGGAGAGGGACGTTTTTATAAAGGCTCCCTGTTTATAGGAGAATATTACAATGTAAGTTATTTTCAAACATTGCCGTTGCTGTTTACCCGGATGATGAAAACCGATATTCCCATGTATTACAAAACGGGAGCACGACATTTTCATTACATGCATACGCCAACCCGTTTGTGGGGGACATGGACATTAAACCAATATCTTCTTTCCCGGTTACTCTGGAATGTTAATATCAATGCCGATTCTGTTGTCGAAACCTATTTCGAAAAATACTATCCTACAACCTGCGAGCTTACCCGTGAATTTTATCACCATCTGGAACTGGCAACGGCAAATTTTAAGCCTTTCAAACAATATGCCGGCACTGCAAAGTATTCAATTCGTAGGCAGTTAAAGGAATTGCCTAAAAACGAAAATGCAGAAATATTTTCACTTGATCATTTGCACTACGAACCATTTCATCCTGCACTTAACGACGGACTTGATGTTGTTGAGATGTTGGCTGAGTTTCAACAGGCAAGAAAATTTCTTGACCAGGCCATGTTCGTCTGTAATGACTCGCTGGAACAACAACGTTTGCTCGAAGATGAACGCCGGTTTGCCTATGGTGAGGATATGATGGAGTTTCATTATCATATCATCCGGACAGCGCTTTTTCACCAGCAGCACAAGAAGGAAATGGCACGACATGAATTTCAGTCTGTAGCCGCCTATGCAGATAAACTGAAAGGAATAACAGATCTGATTCAGGTATCATCGGTCGGTTCTGCAATTAAGAATGGTTTTGATGCAACCTATCTCACCATGGTTTATGATTATTTTAATCAAATTTATGGAGACAGAAAATAAGAGGTATACTTGGATTATTAGAAATACTAAAATTGTTAATTAATTATTTATCTATAAATCAATAATATGAACAAATTGAAAACCATCATTTTTTTTCTGACTTTGTTTAGTTTTCTGCAGCTCTCTGCAGAGGATTACAAAGCTTCGATGTTCGGCATAAAGTCGAACGGTACCACATTAAACACTACGGCCATCCAAAAAGCCATTGATTACATTCATGAAAAAGGGGGTGGACGTCTGATGTTCTATGTGGGGCGCTACCTCACCGGAAACATTCAGCTTAAATCCAACGTGACCATCCGTTTAGAGGAGGGAGCGATCCTGGTCGGATCGACCAATATTTACGATTACAACATTGACGGGCCTTACAGCTCGCTTGTTTTTGCCTATCAGGCTGAAAATATTGGAATCACCGGCAAAGGTGTTATTGACGGACAGGGGAGGGAAGTGGCTTATAACCTGATTGATCAGATCCACAAAGGTGTGCTCAGGGATGAACTCAAAAACGACCGTCCGGCAACGCGCCGTCCAAAGGCAATTCATTTTCGTGAATGTAAAAACGTGGAGATTTCCGGTATCGTTATCCGGAATTCTGCCGACTGGGTGCAGATTTATGACCAGTGTAAAAACCTGAAGATCGACGGAATCACCGTTGACAGCAAGGCGTTCTGGAACAATGACGGCCTTGACATCGTGGACTGTAAGGATGTGAAGGTTACCAACTCCTTTATTGACGCTACCGATGATGCCATCTGTTTTAAATCGCACGATGCCACAAAGATGTGCGAAAATGTGGAGGTACGTAACTGTGTCGCCCGTTCGAGTGCCAGCGGTATCAAATTCGGAACGGTAACTTCGGGTGGATACAAAAATTTCAAAATTATCAATAATAAGGTGTACGATACCTACCGGTCTGCGATCACCATTGCGACACCTGACGGCGGAGCTATTGATAATATATTGGTTGACAGTCTATATGCTTACAATACTGGAAATGCCATCTACCTGCGCATCGGTGCCCGTTGGAACAAAGGGAGAATTGGTACGATGAGCAACATCACCATTCAGAACATGTACGCCGAAATCGCAGCAACAAAGGCCGATGCCGGGTATGAATATGAAGGGCCGATCGAAGACCTTCCCAGAAATATTTCACCCGCAAGCATCGTCGGTCTGGCTGGTCAGGAAATCACAAATGTGACCTTAAAAAATATACACCTTATTTATCCGGGTGGAAGCAATCCTAATTATGCTTATCGTGGCTTAAAACCTGCCGAACTGGACAGCATTCCTGAGATGAAATCGGCTTATCCTGAGTTCTCACAGTTTAAGGAACTTCCTGCCTGGGGATTTTATGTGCGCCATGCCAAAAATATCAGATTTGAAAATGTGACACTTACTGCCAAGGCCAGGGAGTACCGCCCGGCAGTTGTTCTTGATGACGTTAAGGGAGCTATTTTTTCAGGAATGAAATATGAGGAGCCTGGCAGTGGAAAAAAACAGGTACATGTTTATAAATCATCTGGTGTGATTCAGAAAAAGTAGACTCACAGATAACATTTAATTAGTTAAATCATTTAAAACTAGAATACAATGGGTAAGGCAAACTTATTTTCACTGATGGCGGTAATCCTTTTTAGCCTGCAATTGTCGGCAAAAGATTATACCGTCTCAGATTTTGGCGCCAAAGCCGACGGGGTTTTCATCAATACCTGCTCCATACAAAAGGCAATCGATTTTATTAGCGAAAACGGTGGTGGCCGGCTGGTTTTCGAAGCTGGTAATTATGTCACCGGGAGTATTTATCTCAAATCGAATGTTACCCTTCAGCTCAATTATGGAGCAACCATCCTGGGGTCAACCAATCCGTTCGACTATATCAAGGACAAAAAAATTGGATGGATGTCGATGATTTTTGCTGTAAATCAGGAAAATATTGGGATCACGGGGAAAGGGACGATCAATGGCCGCGGATTTATTACAGCCAATAATATGGTCAATTATATCCACAGGGGAATTTTCACCGACCCGCTGAAACTCGACCGACCCAATGAGACCAACCGGCCGCAGAATATCTATTTCCGCGAATGCAAAAATGTGACAATAACCGGTATCACACTTCGGGATCCTGCCAGCTGGAACCAGACCTATGACCAATGCAAAAATCTGTATGTCGATGGAATTAATGTGGACAGCAAATCGTACTGGAATAATGACGGTATTGATGTGGTTGACTGTGATGGTGTTGTGGTTAAAAATTCCTATTTTGATGCGGCCGACGATGTACTCTGCTTTAAGTCACACGATGTAAACAGTATTTGCCAGAATGTAGTGGTCGACAACTGTGTCGGTCGTTCGAGTGCCAATGGTTTGAAATTCGGTACAGTATCACGTGGCGGTTTCCGCAATTTTAAAGTTACCAATCTTACCATTTTTGATACGTT
This sequence comes from Prolixibacteraceae bacterium, assembly GCA_963675995.2. GTDB lineage: Bacteria > Bacteroidota > Bacteroidia > Bacteroidales > Prolixibacteraceae > JAAFHB01. The sequence continues at coordinate 1,592,869 of CAXXIY010000002.1, forward strand.
TCGTTCGGCAATCACCTTTGCTGCTGTTGATGGTGCCCTGATTGAAAATATTGTCGTTGATGGTGTTCGTTCCATCAATACAGGTAATGTGATCTTCCTGCGCATGGGTGATCGCTGGAGTAAAGGCAAAAAACCGATTATGCGAAACATCACAATTTCTAACGTCTATGCCGAAGTCCCTTTCGGAAAACCGGATGCCGGTTACAATTATGAAGGGCCCGTCGAAGATTTACCGCGTAATATCTCTCCGGCAAGTATCGTTGGATTGCCACAGTACAAAATCCAGAATGTGAAGCTCAAAAATATCGAGATTGTTTATCCTGGTGCGGGAAACCCACTTTATGCAAAACGGGGACTGACACCTGCAGAGCTTGACAGTATCCCTGAAATGCCTGCAGCTTATCCCGAGTTTTCACAGTTTAAAGAACTTCCTGCGTGGGGATTTTACATTCGTCATGCCGAGGGTATCGAATTTGAGAATGTTACACTGACGGCTCAAAAGAGGGATTATCGACCGGCAATTGTAATTGACGATGTGAACGGGGCTTCCTTTAAAAGAATGAAGTACAATGAGCCTGAAAGCAAAGAAAAACATCAGTTCTTTCAGCAGAAATCGGCCAAAATAATAACCGAATAGGTACGCCCAAAAGTGCAGTAAAAAATATTTCAAATTAAAAACCATAGAATGAAGACATTCAAATTGTTAATAATTAATATCTTATTGCTGAGTACAATGACACTCACTGCAAAAGATTACAAAGCATCGATATTTGGCGTAAAGTCTGAAGGGATCACACTCAATACACGATCCATTCAAAAGGCGATCGATTATATCAGTGAAAATGGGGGAGGACGACTTCTCTTTTATGTCGGTCGGTACCAGACAGGCACCTTACAGCTTAAATCCAATGTAACGATTCAACTGGAAGAGGGTGCAGTGCTGGTCGGTACAACTTCTGTGTATGATTATTCCGGAGTAAACGGCACCAAAGCCCTGATCGTTGCCGATAATCAGGAAAATATTGGAGTTACCGGCAAAGGGGTAATCGAAGGAAGCGGTGCGGCTGTGCTGGAACAAATCAATGTCCAGATTCAGAAGGGCTATCTAAAAGAGACTGTTGTTCAGGCCAGTCCGGCGCTGATCGCTATGAATAATTGCAATAAAATCACAATTGATCAGTTTAACCTGATGAACGCATGTGGCAATGTTCTGTCCTTCGTTGGATGCAAGAATCTTACCGTCAATGGTGTTCTCGTAAAAAGTAAAGCTGTAAGTGGCAGCAAAGGGATGGTGTTCGCCGGTTGCGAGGGGATAACAATGACCAACGCTTATTTCGAAACTTCGGCTGCGGAAATAAGTTCAGCCGGAACATCGAAAAATGTAATCCTGACGAATTGTAAAAACGCCTCAGGGAAGAAACTTGAGGCAACCAGGTAAGTTCAAATTGTATCTTGTTGTCTGATAAAAAAACTTGTTAATATTTTTAATTGATTTAAAAGTTAACACTTATCCTTATTCATACCTAAACTTAGTGAAGCCTTTGTGCCATTTAGGACCTTTGTAGCATTAAAGATTCAGCTACAAAGACTTTAAGGTTCACTAAGTTTAGCATTAAATAATTTTTAGTAATGAGGAAAACTATTACTTGTTTGATTGTGGCACTTGTTCTGACCATTACCCTTTTTCAGGGTTATGCGTCTGGAGATACAGTGTCGCGATGGAGTAGTAAAAAGGCTCAACATTGGAGCGCTTCGAACGTCTGGCTGCGGGGGTGCAATTTTATTCCTGGGTCGGCAGTCAACCAGCTGGAAATGTGGCAGTCCGAAACGTTTGATACCGCCTCGATTAACCGTGAACTGGGATGGGCTGATGCAATTGGAATGAACTGTATGCGTGTTTTCCTGCATCATCTGGCCTGGCAAAACGATCGTGAAGGATTTAAAAACCGTATGGATCAATATCTGCAGATTGCAGGTAAATACCATATTAAAACAATTTTTGTGTTTTTCGACGATTGTTGGAAGCCTACCTATCGGTCGGGTAAACAACCCGATCCTCGGCCGGGTGTTCATAATTCCGGATGGATTCAGGATCCGGGTGATATAATTCACCTGGATTCAACGATAATTCCGATGCTCCAGACCTATGTTAAGGATATCCTGAGCCATTTCAGAAAAGACAAGCGGATCGTCATGTGGGATTTGTATAACGAACCCGGACATGGGGAGCACAAAAACGCATCTTTACCATTATTGCAGCAGGTTTTCAGGTGGGGTAGGGAGATCAACCCTTCACAACCGCTCACCTCAGCTGTCTGGAAACGTTCACTAAAAGAGATAACACAATTTCAGTTAGAATCCTCAGATGTGATTACCTATCATACTTATGATGGACCAACAGATCATCAGGCTTTTATCGATTTATTGAAACGGCAGGAGCGTCCAATGGTTTGTACCGAATATATGGCCAGGAACAATAACAGCTTGTTTCAGAATATTATGCCCATGTTGAAAAATCAGCATATCGGAGCCATTAACTGGGGTTTGGTGACCGGCAAAACAAATACAAGGTATGCCTGGAGTAAAGTCGTTGCTGACGGTTCCGAACCGGAACTGTGGTTTCACGATATCTTTTATCCGGATGGAAGAGCGTATAAACAGGAGAAAATTGATTGTATTAAATCATTAACCAAAGTTAAACCATAACCCATGAATCTAAAATTGTCGATAAAACAGTTTAGTTTTTTAATTCTGCTTCTGAGTGGAAGTTTATTCAGCAATGCAATTGGTAAAGGCAAGGCTCCCAAATATGGGAAAACAACGATTGCTGATATGGTTTTGATTTATCATGGAGCGGTTCATCGTACGATGGAATGGAACAAAGAGCAGTTCACCCCTTATGTGATTCATCAGGATAATAAGGGAAAGAAAGAGTGGCTCTTCGATGGTTTTCTTTTTACAGAGTTCGTAGATGGGAAGGGTCATCATTTTGCCCACGGGAAAGGGACAACAACCCTTGCACGCCGATCCGAATGGGAGTGGCTTATGGAGCGCCAGTTTGAAAAGAATAAGGGTTTCTCTGCTTTGGATCAATGCATTGGTGAGCAAATCAAAGAGATGGGGAATCCTCCGTTCCGGCATAAGGTGGTTGTGGTAATCCCTGTTCCCGAAAAAGGGCAAAAAGATTGGGGAAGCCTAGACCATCAGATCGATTTTTCCCGGAATGAGGATCGTATTGAGGCCTGCAAATGGTATATCGACCGGTTTCTGGACCGGTATAAAAAAGAGGATTATAAAAACTTCGATCTGGAGGGTTTGTACTGGGTTTGTGAAAAAGATAGCGGTTACCGCGATATTTTGGTGCCGGTAGGTGACTACATCCGTTCAAAAAATCTGAAATTTTTCTGGATTCCCTACTGGACTGCATCAGGTTTTGACAACTGGAAAACAGATAAATTCGATTTTGCCTATATTCAGCCCAATTATTTTTTTAAAAATGAGGTTAACTACGAACGATTGGAGGCGGTATGTGCTTTTGCCAAAGGGACAGGCATGGGTCTCGAAATGGAATTTGACGAACGTGCCCTCGCCGATTCCAAAGAGTGCAAACGCGACCGTTTGAACAATTATATCAAGGCTTTTGTCGATCACGACGTTTTCAGCGAGGCTTCTATTGCCTGGTATCAGGGTGGTGCAACGATTTCTGAGTTATCCCGATCTAAAAATCCCCTGGATACAGAAATAATGGACCGGTTGGCAAAGATTATTATTCAACGGAGAAAGATGAGACTTCAAAAATAATAGAAATGAAACGTCGAAACTTTATTCAAACATCTGCCGCTGGATTTGCACTTTTATCTTCCAACCATCTGGGAGCATTGGGAAATGTCCCTGCGACCAATTTCTCCGGCTCAAACCCGATTGATCCGATTGTCCCGTTCAGATTTTATGCGAACCGAAAGGAGGAGATGTTGGCTCAGATGTTGGAGATGCGGCAACGTTATGGCTTGCGCCGGTTTTTACTTACTGCTCCGATGGATGAGGTCCGGCTGACCGGATTTCCTACTCCACAGGTTTACCGCGAAATAGGTGAACTTATTCTTGAGGTGAAAACCAAACTTGCGCCTCATGACATTGAAGTTGGCTGGTGGTGTGCTCCTTCATTGCGGTCAGGCAAAGGGCCCTTTCAGTACATCACCGATATTGACGGAAATGTATCGGAAATCTCTGCCTGCCCCCTGGATTCCCAATTCAGGGATATATTCAGTGAAAATGTAGCAACAGTGGTAAAAATTTCCCGCCCGTTTATGATCCAGTTTGAAGATGATTATGAATTGAGCTGGCAACCGCCAATGGTGAAATTTGGCTGTTTCTGTCCGCTGCATCTGGCAGAATTTGCCAAAAGGGAAAAGCAGAATTATTCCAGGGAAGAGTTGACTGAAATCTTCAGTCAGGTAAATCCTCGAAGTATCAGGTTACGTCGTGCCTGGGCCGAAATGAGTCGTGATTCCCTGGCTGGGCTGGCTCGAATGATCAGGGGAAAGGTTGACCGTATTGAACCCGGGACCCGCATTTCATTATGCCAATCGGGATCAGCAGATTTCGATGGTGATTTTACCGAGGCTGTTACTCGTGCTTTTGCCGGCAAGACCCGTCCGGCAGTCAGGTTGTATGGTTCGAGTTACTCCTCAGATGATGCGGCATCCTTACCTTCGACCATCTTTCATGCCCTTTACAGCAGGCAACATTTACCCTCTGATTTTGAGTTTTTACACGAATCGGATACCTATCCACACACCCGATTCTTCATGTCAGCCTCCAAAATAAAGAGTCTGATGACCGCTGTATTGGCTTATCGTTTTGATAATTCGCTGTTTTATGCGACTCAATATCTGGACAATCCTCAGGAAGAAAACGGATATTTGAAAATGTTCAGTGAGGAGTTCGGCCGATTTTTGTCGCTTAAGGAGGCTGTTAAAGATACTCAGGTAACCGGATGTGAAATTCTTTATCGTCCATTTGGTCATATTGCCAACCCTTATAAAGGGAAACGCCCCGATACACCGTCGAATGCGTGGGTCAATATAACAGGGCGGTTTGGTATTCCTCACACATCAGTAAACGGGAAAGTCAAATTGATCTCGGGGAATATTCCCGAAACGATGAGTGATGAAGAGATCACCACTCTTCTTGGCGGGAGTGTTTTTCTGGATGGCGGTGCCGCATGGTGCTTATTCAAAAGGGGATTTGGTGAATTGATCGGTGTTGAAGTCTCTCCTGGTAAAGGGGCGGATTTTTGTTACGAGGGTCTCCGCGATTCACAGAACTTTTCAAATATTAAAGGAAATCTGATGTACAACCTGATCTTCGCTCCTGCTGGAAGCGAAGGTGGTTCATTTTATATCCTGAAACCATCCGATAAAGCCGAAATTATCACCGATTTTCTGGATGCAGGAGAGAAACCGGTAATTCCGGGAATGGTCCGTTTTGAGAACAGGCTTGGTGGCCGGTTAGCGATCACGGCATTTGACCTTAATGGTAACCGTTCGTCAACAGTATTCAATTACAAGAAAAAAGAACTTGTCCGTCAGACGATAGAATGGCTCGGAAATCAGCAGTTGCCTGTATTTGTAAAGGATCTTCCAAATGTATTCTGCATTTTTAATCGATCCGATTCTGGTCAACATGCAATTGTTACCTTAATCAGTTTATGCTCTGATCCTTTCAGTACATTTTCACTCGATGTTGCAAGTGAGTGGCTCACATCCAGGATTGAACTTTTAAACGGAAAGGGAAAATGGGAGCAGCTGAAGGTGGAAACCAGGGATCGCACCAAAAAAATCAACGCAGCACTCAACCTGATGACTCCTGTTATTCTGAAGTTTACAAATCAGGTTTAATAAATTTTAAATTTTGTGAAAATGAAAAAAAATAAAATACTTACATCACTCCTCTTTGCGACTGTTATTTTCCTCTCTTCGTTTTCCGTCATGGCACAACAAAAGCAAACAGACGCTCAACGTCTTGCCTGGTGGCACGAAGCGAAATTTGGCATGTTTATCCACTGGGGCGTATACTCTCTTTATGGAGGTGTTTACAATGGCCATCCGCAGGCGCGCGGAGATGCTGCCTGGATTTTAAACCGTTGCAAAATCCCTGTAGCCGAATACCGTGAAACAGCAAAGCAATTCAATCCGGTGAATTACAATCCTGAAGCATGGGCAAAAATGGCCAAGGATGCAGGGATGAAATACCTCATTATCACGGCTAAACATCACGATGGCTTTGCCCTGTTCGAAAGTAAGGCCAGTAACTGGAATGTTGTTGAAGCTACAATTTATGGAAAGGATCTGCTTAAACCTCTGGCTGCGGCCTGTAAAAAACAGGGGATCAAACTGGGGTTTTATTATTCCCAGGCAGTGGACTGGACCAATCCGGGGGGATCGGCTGCAAGGCGTTTGATGAAGGAGGGGTGGCCAAATCCCGATTCATCGAAAATTGATAATTATACAAAAGAACACGACGGTCATTGGGATCCCGTTCAGCTGACCTCTACTTTTGATGAATATGTCGATCGTATTGCCGTTCCACAAGTCAAGGAGTTGCTCACCAATTATGGCGAAGTTTCCGTTCTCTGGTGGGATTATGCCACACAGATGAAAAGTGCTGAGGGGGCTGAGAAATTGAAAAAACTACTTGTTTTACAACCCAATATCATTACTAACGACAGGTTACATCCTGATTTTCCTGGAGATACCAGAACACCGGAACAGGCTGTTCCTGAAAGGGATGCTGTGGATGGACAAAACTGGGAGACCTGCATGACCATGAGCAGTTCATGGGGTTTCAAAAAAAATGATAACGGTTGGAAATCCTCTTCGACATTAATTCGTAATTTGGTTAAGATTGCGGCAAGGGGTGGAAATTACCTTTTAAATATAGGGCCAAAACCCGATGGAACTTTTCCCGAAGAGAGTGTTCAGCGACTAAAAGATATTGGCTTATGGATGAAGGTAAATGGCGAAGCGATTTATAGCACAAAAGCCAGTCCGTTAAGTAACTTATCGTGGGGCGAATGCACCATGAAAGAGGTGAAAAACAATACGATTCTTTATCTGTCAGTTTTCGATTGGCCTAAAGATGGAATACTTACCGTTCCGGGACTTAAAAACAAGGTGCTTTCGGTTAAACTGTTGGCTGCCGGAACAACACTGAAGAGTTCAGTATCAGCAGGAGGTTTAAGCATTCAACTTCCTGCTTCACCACCTGATTTGAATGTGAACGTAGTCAGGGTTGAAGTAAAAGGGAAAGTTGGAAAAGAAACAAGTTTAAATCCTAAGAAAAAGATGCAAACCGGAGCGCTGGATTAGTAATAACAGTTTTCTGGTTCCCTGTGGATTTTCAAAATTAATTGTTTTTAATAGGTGCAGAGCACCGTTGATATTTGTAGTAGCTATGACTCATTATGCGCAAAAGGTGCAACGCACCGAAATATTTACCCCTTTTTTGTTGAAGGTCGTTTTATTAAATATCCAATTTTGCCGAATCAGATTGTTCACCACAATTCTTATTTACTTTCTACTGCTTCCCGGTGCAAATGCCCAGCATAGGCGCTCTTCAGATGAACGTTTAGCCTGGTGGCATGAAGCAAAATTTGGAATGTTTATCAATTGGGGAGTCCACTCTTTGTATGGTGGCGTTTACAAAGGTCATGAGCAGGCCAGGGGAGGAGCAGAGTGGATCATGAACCGCTGTAAAATTCCGGTAGCCGAATACCGCGAAATGGCAAGGCAGTTTAATCCTGTGAATTATGATCCCGAAGCCTGGGTCAAAATGGCGAAGGATGCAGGAATGAAATACCTGGTCATCTCGATGAAGCATCACGACGGATTTGTTTTATTTGATAGTAAGGCCAGTGACTGGAATGTTGTAAAGGCAACACCTTACGGCAAAGATTTGCTCAAACCGCTGGCTGAAGCCTGTAAAAAAGAGGGGATCAAATTGGGAATTTACTATTCTCAGGCTGTCGACTGGATCAATCCCGGCGGAGCGGCTGCCCGACGATTGATGAAGGAGGGGTGGCCCAATCCCGACTCTGCAAAAATTGATCAATACACCAAATTGCACGACGGCCACTGGGATCCCATCCAGGAAACGGCAACTTTTGATGAATATATCGATCGCGTGGCAGTTCCTCAGGTTCGGGAAATCCTGACTAATTACGGCGAAATCGCTATCCTTTGGTGGGACTATGGCACCCAGATGAAAAGCGTGGAAGGTGCAGCCAAAATCGATAAATTGCTAGCTTTGCAACCCAATATTATTACCAATGATCGTCTTCACCCCGATTTCCCCGGAGATACGAAAACGCCTGAACAGGCTATCCCGGACAGGGATGCAGTGAGTGGTCAAAACTGGGAAACCTGCATGACGATGAATGGTTCGTGGGGTTACCGGAAATCGGATAATAACTGGAAGTCATCTGAAACTTTGATTCGCAATTTAGTTAAGATTGCCGCGAGAGGTGGGAATTTCCTGCTGAATATCGGCCCAAAACCAGACGGAACCTTTCCAGAACAAAGTATCCAGCGATTAAACGAAATTGGTAAATGGATGAAAGTGAATGGTGAAGCGATTTATGGAACCAAAGCGAGTCCACTTGATAAGTTACCGTGGGGAGAATGTACAAAAAAAGAGGTGAAACAGAATACGATTCTGTATCTTTCGGTGTTCGATTGGCCAACCAATGGGGAGCTACTTGTTCCGGGTTTGAAGAACAGGGTTGTTTCAGTCAAATTGCTGGCTAACAGGACAAATCTGAACACTTCGAAGGATTCTGATGGATGGAAGATCAAGGTTCCTGCCACGGCACCCGATCCTTTTGCCAGCGTTGTCAGGCTTGAAGTCAAAGGGAAAGTGGAAATTGGGAAAGTCGTCGTTCCAAAAAAGAAGATGCAAACCGGGGCGATTGACTAAACTTACAGGAGGTTTTCGTCATAACATGTAATTTATGAACAGATTAAACAGAGGCGAATTTTTAAAGGTTGGTTTATTGGCCCTTATTGCAGGCGCGGTTAACCGAAAGGCATACTCCAACAGTACGACTTCGCAAGACCAAGGTAAGGGCGTTAAAATCCCTATGATCCATGCAACGGACCTTTATCATATTCATAATGATCCTGATGATCATTGGGATCTGGCAACCATTTATGCGTTGGGATACTCAGAAGCGGTTGATTTGCTGGGAATTTTATTGGATTATCCTACTAGACCAGGACTCGGCGATCCCGATGTAATGGGAGTTGCCCAGATGAATTATTATACCGGGCTGGTGGTCCCTTCGGTTGTCGGAACTCCATATGAAATGACAAAAAGGGAGGACACCCTGAGTCAGGGTTCCAAAATAGAACTCCAGGGGGTAAATTGGCTGATTGAAACCTTACGAAAATCAGCATCTCCTGTAGTAATAAATATAGTTGGGGGAGCAACAAATGTTGCAGTTGCATTAAAAAAGGATCCATCCGTGTTTAAAAAGAAATGTAAGGCTATTTACCTGAACGCCGGGTCAGCAAATTCAATGACGGATAAAAAACTGGAATACAATGTAAAACTTAATCCGCTGGCCTATGCCGCTATTTTCGATGCGCCCTGTCCGGTTTACTGGATGCCCTGCATGACCAGAACTAATGTGATGGAGGTTGGTGAATATGGCACTTATTATCGGTTCCTTCAAAAGGAGATTCTACCTGACCTTCCCGAAAAACTCCAAAACTTTTTTCTTTTTATGTTCGGACAAAAGAAAAGCCACGAGTGGTTTACTTATCTGAACGGAAAATCTGATCAGGAGTTATTAACCCAACATGGTAATGCGATCAGGCATATGTGGTGTACTGCCGGTTTTATTCATGCTGCAGGTAACAAGGTAACTGCCGAAGGGGATATTGTTCCTGCCAGTTCTGCCAGAGCTTCCGTCTTCTCCTTTTTACCGGTCAATGTCAGTTGTAATGATTTAGGTTTTGCAGACTGGAAAATCGACAACAATTCACGGAACAGATTTATCTTCCATGTGAACGATCTGGCTAATTACCAGAAGGCGATGACGATTGCAATGAAAAAATTACTTCTTCAATTACCGAAATAGAATTCTTTAAAAATGATCATTTAATTAATTACAAATGCAATACTTTAATTTCAAGATGTTTGCGCTCCTGGCATTTTTATTCATAGGAACTTTGCCGGCAATGGCTCAACCTACTGAAGACCTTACCCATTATGTAAATCCACTAATTGGGACAAAGGAGATGGGACATGTATTTCCCGGAGCTTGTGTCCCATTTGGTATGGTGCAGTTGAGTCCCGATACCGACACCATCCCTTATGCTGTGAATGGTAAATATACCGGAACCGTTTATCGTTATTGTGCAGGTTATCAGTATAACGACAAAACGATGGTGGGTTTTAGTCATACCCATTTAAGCGGAACCGGACATTCCGATCTCTCCGATTTTCTGGTGATGCCAACGGTTGGAGAACTTCATCTGAATCCCGGGACAGCCGACAAACCGGAAAGCGGCTACCGTTCGCGTTTCAATCATGATACCGAAAAAGCGGAACCTGGATATTACCGTGTCAGACTTGATGACTACAAGATAAATGCTGAGTTGACCACCACTACGCACGTTGGTTTTCACCAATATACTTTTCCTGAAACCAAAGATGCTCATATCATTCTGGATATGAATCACGCCATTTACAATTACGATGGTAAGGTTTTGTGGTCTTATATCCGGGTTGAAAATGATACACTGGTTACCGGTTACCGGATAACAAGCGGTTGGGCAAGAACCAATTATATCTATTTTGCCATGGTTTTCTCCAAACCTATTAAAGGATATGGTGGCAAAAACGATGAAGAACTTGCCTATAAAGGGGGATGGCGTAAATTTGATCAGGAGCATAACTTCCCCGAAATGGCCGGCAAGAAGTTGAGGGCCCATTTCGATTTTGCCACTGATAATGGTGAGAAGATAAAAATCAAGTTTGCAATATCCGCAGTAAGCACCGAAGGAGCTTTGAAGAACCTCGAGGCTGAAGTTCCACATTTTGATTTTGAAAAGGTTCGTACTGAAGCCAAAACCAAATGGCAAACCGAATTGGGCAAAATTGCCATCGATGCCACTTCCGAAAAGAAAATAACCTTCTATACATCACTATATCACACTTTTATCAATCCGGTTCAATATATGGATGTTGATGGAAAGTATCGCGGATTGGATCACAATATTCATCAGGCGGATGGTTTTGTGAATTATACTGTATTTTCACTTTGGGATACTTATCGTGCTTTGCACCCTTTGTTGACATTGGTCCAGCCGAAACGTGCCTCTGATATGATCAATTCCATGCTGGCTCATTACGACCAAAGTGTTCATAAAATACTTCCTGTCTGGAGCCATTTTGGAAACGAAAACTGGTGCATGATTGGTTATCATGCTGTTCCGGTGATTGCCGATGCCTGGATCAATGGTATACGTGGTTTTGATGGTAAACGCGCCCTGGCTGCCTGTGTTGCTTCGGCTAATCACCGGGGTTATGGAAATCTGGGCGACTATATCGATTTTGGTTATGTTCCTTATGATAAGAATGATGTGGGATCATCTATGACGCTTGAGTATTCATATGATGATTGGGCAATTGCCCAAATGGCCAGATCACTGGGTGAAACTTCAATTGCTGATCAGTTTGAAAAACGTTCCAATAATTGGAAAATTCTGTTTAATGACAAAACGGGCTTTGTCGGAGCAAAAGACAGCAAGGGAAACTGGAAAGCACCTTTTGATCCGATGCATACTGCCAATGAGGGGTTTATTGAAGGAAATGCATGGAATTACTCACTCTATGTTCCTCAGAATGTTACCACTCTGATTCAGAAAATGGGCGGAAATAAACGTTTTGTGGCTCATCTCGATTCTTTGTTCACGATGTATATGCCTGATAAGTACTTTGCTGAAACGGAAGATATTACACGTGAAGGTCTGGTTGGTTGTTATGTTCACGGAAATGAACCAAGTCATCATGTGGCGTATATGTACAACTGGGCCGGACAACCCTGGAAAACACAGGAGCGGATTCACCAGATCGTGACGACCATGTATCTCAACAAACCCGATGGCTTATGTGGCAATGACGACTGTGGTCAAATGTCGGCATGGTATGTCTTTTCTTCCCTGGGATTTTATCCCGTTTGCCCCGGGTCAGGAGAGTATTCGATTGGAACCCCTTCGGTTAAAGAGGCTAATCTTCAGCTGGGAGAAGGAAAAAGTCTGATTGTAAAAGCAAATAACTTATCAGACAAAAATATCTATATTCGTTCAGCGACATTGAATGGAAAACCTTTGGAAAAAAGCTCCATTAAGCACGCTGAAATTGCGGATGGGGGAGTACTGATTTTCGAAATGAGTAATCGTCCAGACAAGAAGTGGGGAGCAAATGTCGTTTCAAAAAATGAGTAACCATCTATATTTAAAGTTAGATGTTTAATTTTTTTTGGATCAACCATAAAATTTTGTAATCATTAAATAATTTCAAATTATGACACCTAGAGAAAGAGTATTAAGAGCTTTTAAACGTATTCCAGGACTTCCGGACAGGGTTCCCATCCAGTTTGAATTATGTCGCCAGTTAGCGGATCATTTTGGTAAAGCGTTAAATATCCCGGTGAATTATACGGATAATTTATACGAAGATGTGACTTACCGTATTAGTGCCAATGAACTGAGGATAGCAATGGGAAGTGACGTGGTCGTTACCGGCGCTTCGGTTTCAGATGATTATAAAATAGTAAAAGACGAAAAAGGTTGCTGGCTGAACGAGTATCAAATGAAGATGCGACAGGGCGATATTTACGTTGAAGTGGTGGATTATCCCCTTGCACATGCCGAAACCAGGGCTGACATCGAAGCGTTTCAATTTCCGGATCCCATGGCACCAGGTCGTTTTAGGGATGCAGAAGCATTGATCAAAAAATATCATGACAACTACTTAATTTTTGGTGACATTGAAGTGACCGTCTTTTCGCTGGCTCACCAATTGGTCGGAATGGAAAAATTACTGGTTGATATGATGATGGAAGCTGAATATGTTATTCCGTTGTTTGAAGCCTGTGCTGAATACCAGACACAGATCGGTTTACAACTGATTGAAAGGGGTGTGGATGCAATTTGGTTCGGTGATGATTTTGGTACCCAAACCAGTCTGATCATCTCTCCTGAAACATTCCGCGATCAGTTAAAACCACACTATAAACTGATGGTTGATCGGTTTAAAGCTGCCAAGCCGGATATCATTCCGATTCTACATTGTGATGGCGCTGTAGCTGAACTGCTTGATGATATCCGTGAGATTGGTTTCGAGGTGTTTAATCCAGTTCAACCAGGAGTTCCGGGGCATCTGCCACAGGATATGAAAGACAATTTTGGCGACAAATTTGCTTTTTGGGGCGCCATCGATCAACAGGACTTACTCCCGAATGGAACTGATGAAGAACTGGAACAGGATATTATTGAAAAAATCAATGTATTGGGCAAAGATGGCGGATATATGATTGCCCCTGCACACATTATTCAAAACGATGTTTCCCCCGATCGTGTTCTGAAATTCATCGAACTTTGTCTGAAACACGGACAGATAAACTAAAATATTTTAAACGGAGAGAACTGGAAAAGTTATCATAGAAACACTAATTTCGGCAATTCATTCAAATTTGTGTTTGGTAACTTTTCCATATTCTTTGAAAAAAAATTCATGAAGAACCATATTCCTCTACTTTGCCTGGTTTTTAGTCTTGCAACCGGCATTTCGACTGTTTCAGCTTGCACAAATTTCATAGTTACAAAAGGGGCTTCCAGAGATCATTCGGTGCTGATCTCCTACAATGCAGATTCACATACCCGATATGGCGCCATCGCTTTTTATCCTGCGGCTGATCACAAGCCAGGCGATTTGTGTGAAGTTTACCATTACGAAAATGGAAAACTCCTGGGAACGATTCCGGAGGTATCTCATACCTATTCTGTAGTTCAATTTATGAACGAGTTCCAGGTAGCAATTGGTGAGACTACCTATGGCGGACTCGATTCTTTGAGCACTCAGCCTGGCGCCATACTTGATTATGGATCTCTGATGAGGATCGGGTTACAGCGCTCGAAGAGTGCCCGTGAATTGATCAAAGTGATGACAGAACTAGTCGTTCAGTATGGTTACGCTTCAGGTGGCGAATCTTTTTCAATTTCAGATGGCAATGAGGCATGGATCATGGAGCTTATCGGGAAAGGTAAGTATGAGAAAGGGGCTGTATGGGTAGCCCGTTTGGTTCCTGATGGTTATGTTTGTGGTCATGCCAATCAGGCACGGATTACGACCTTCCCTTTCCAAAAAAACAATAATTGGAATGACACCAACCAAACGGTTTATCATTCAGCTGATGTGATCACCTTTGCAAAAAAACACAATTTCTATAAGGGGAATGATGACTCTTTCAGTTTCTCTGATGTCTATAATCCTTTAGGTTTTGGTGGTGCCCGTTTTTGTGACGCCCGTGTCTGGTCCTTCTTCAGGAAAATCAGCAGGGAGATTCGCAATAACCCGGTCTACACCAATTATGTCCTGGGGAAATTGGCCAGAGAATCTAAGCTTGCGAATAACGACCCCAATCCAAATGGATTTGTATCAAACCGGCTTCCCTTGTGGGTAAAACCTGATTCGTCAGTTACCCTATCTCAGGTGATGGCAGCAATGCGCGATCATTATGAAGATACGCCTCTCGACATGCGTAACGATCCGGGTGCAGGCCCTTTTCAGTCACCCTACCGCTGGCGGCCAATGGAGTTTGTGGTGGATAGTGTAAAGTATCTCAACGAACGGGCTGTTGCCACACAACAAACAGGTTATAGTTTTGTGGCTCAATCGCGAAATTGGCTCCCTGACCTATTCGGAGGTATTTTCTGGTTTGGCGTTGATGATGCCGACGGTTGTGTCTATGCACCGATGTATTGCGGAACTAAAAGAATACCTGAGAGTTATGCGATTGGTAATGGTTCAATGATTACCTGGTCCGAAACTTCTGCCTACTGGACCTTTAGTCAGGTAAATCACCTGGCTTACGCTCGCTACAATCAAATACATCCCGAAATCGAAGCCTTTCAGAAACAACTTGAAAATCAGTTTTTTTCTGAAATTGAAGTTGTTGACAAACAAACGGCTGAATTATTAAAACAGGATAAGACAAACGCGGCAGATTACATTACCGGATATTCGGTTTTTACAGGAAATAAGCTGGTAAGCGACTGGAAAACATTCTATCAGTACCTCTTTATGAAATATACAGATGGAAATATAAAAATTACCGATGGATTTAAATTGTTGGATAATGGAAATGGAAAGAATATTCCAAAGAGGCCACTTAATCCCGGGTATGGCAAAAGCTGGGAACGCATAATGATACAGGGAACAGGAGACCGGCTGAAAGAACCGTCCATTAAATAAATCAATTAAAAATTATTTAAAGGTGAAATAGCCAAGGTCGCAAAATCACAAACTGAAGATGAATTCGGCAACTGGCGAATGGCTGTTAGCTTCGCTGATCTTCCATTCCATTTGGCCGTTAAAAAACAAATTATCTACAAATGAAGTCCTCAATTCAATTATTTTTATCCGTTGTATTGCTGGGAGTGTTAACATTTAACACTTTTGGGCAAACTCGAATCAGAAATAAAGGATATAGTGTTCAGGTTTGTTACGTTTCCCTCGAAGGTCAGGTTATCCATAAAGGAACCCGAGTAAACAGGGATGGAAATATTCACAAGCTTGAAGTTCCGCGGTTACGTATTAGTTTTACCAGGTCATCATTTTCCAAAGGGACTATTCTGTTGTTTCCGGGTGGAGGGCATAAATTGTTAAAGCTGAAAGAAGAGGGGGAAAAAGTCGCAACTTTTCTGAACAAGGAGGGTTTCGATGTCGCACTGCTTGAATATCATATTGGTAAAGATTCGTTGATCCGAAACCTGGCTCTGGCAGATGCCCTTAAAGCATTCCGGCTTTTGAGGTCAAATCCGGTGATTGCCGGTTTACGAAGTAATCGTTTAGCCATTTTGGGGATCGCTTCAGGTGGAAACCTGGCTGCGAGGACCGTTCAGCGATTGGGTAAGAGGGAACAGCCCGATGATGTGGTCCTGATAAGTCCATCCAACCTGGGTGAAACTGGTTATGGTACAGTGTTCCCCGCGGTGATCCCTCCGATATGGCCCAAAGCCAGACTTTTTGCTTCATTTTCTCTCGGTGACAATCCCAAATGGATTAAAAGTTGTGAAGAATATACGAAAACCTGGAAGGGTTTTGATGGGTCTGCAACCTATTTTCTTTTGCCTGATAGCGTTTATTTAACAGATAAAAAGGGCAAACCATTTGATCTTCAGCTTAAACTGGCACAGCTTCTTAAAACATTTCTGGATGAAAAGCCGGGAGTTGGCAATTCAGGTTTGAATCCTGCAGCAATTCCTGTAGCCGGTTCAAATTATAAACGTCATACTGGAAAATTGGCGCTGGTTGCTATCAAGAAGTTCGATCTGATCATGATTGGAAATTCAATTACTCATAATTTTGAAAATCCCAGATATGAATCGGTTTGGAATCAGTTTTATGCACCAAGGAATGCGCTTAACCTTGGCTATTCCGGTTATCGTACCGAAAATATCATCTGGAACATTCAAAATGGTGAGCTTGATGGACAGTCGCCAAAAGTGATCGTCCTGGAGATTGGCACCAACAATGTGGATGAGAAAAATTACCCGACACGCCACACCGCAGGTCAGCTCGCAGGAGGAATCGGAACCATTGTTAAATTGCTCCGTGAAAAGTGTCCTCAATCCAAAATCATTGTGATGCGTTGTTTCCCGGGTTGTTACGGTGGTCCGAATCCAACCTCTCACCGGATGATTCTCGAACGTGCTTCAGACCTGGTGTCCAGATTGGCTGATGGGAAGACTGTATTCTATTGTGATGTAAATCATGTCTTTCTCAATTTGGATGGATCGATCAGTCACGATCGGATGTCCGACTGGTTGCACCCTACTCCTGCAGGTGCAAAAGCCTGGGCCCAGGCAATGGAACCCCTACTTTCGGAGCTGATGGGTGACAAATCGCTTGATTCAGAAATACCTTTAAATACTGCTATCGTACCGGTTTCTAAACTTGAAAAGGACAGCTATAACTGGCTGGATCGTCATATTGAGGTGTTACATATCAAAGATTCGATCAACCCTGAGATCGTACTTATCGGAAACTCCATCACCCATTTTTGGGGAGGAGAGCCTGCATTAAAATATTCTGACGGGAGATCCCGTAAACCCAATGGTCCAATTGCCTGGGCATCAGCTTTCGGAAATCATCGGGTGTTGAACCTTGGTTTTGGTTGGGACCGTACGCAAAATGTCTTGTGGCGCCTGGATCACGGGGAGCTAGACGGGCTTCATCCGGGCAAGGTGGTCATTCTTATCGG
This sequence comes from Prolixibacteraceae bacterium, assembly GCA_963675995.2. Taxonomy (GTDB): domain Bacteria; phylum Bacteroidota; class Bacteroidia; order Bacteroidales; family Prolixibacteraceae; genus JAAFHB01. Next base: position 1,610,423 of record CAXXIY010000002.1, read on the forward strand.
TACCAATAACACAAGCCAAACTCAAAATGCACGGATGAATACCCCTACCGAGATTGTTGAGGGTATCCAGGCCATTTGTGGCAGGGTGCGCTCCAAAGTTCCCGGAGCCAAAATCATCCTCATGGCCATTCTGCCACGTGAACAAAGCCCGACAAATCCGCGCCGGATTATAATCAACGAGATAAACAGGCAGTTAAAAGTTTTTGCTCAGAACCATAAAATCACCCTGGTAGATATCGGTTCCAAAATGTTGGCGCCTGATGGTACGCTCCCTAAGGAGATCGCCGGTGATTTTTGCCATCCTACCGAGAAGGGCTATCAGATATGGGCAGATGGGATAAGGTCGTTGATGGATGAACCTTAATAAAACAGAACATCAGGAAGACTGTGATAAAGTCATTATTCCAATTTATTGTGCAAATTATTTTTCTCACCCCATAAAAGTTTACAGAAAATATCCTAATATTATATTTTCAAAATTTTATCGTCTGAGATTTGATTTAGACGGCAACCAGGTACGGATTTAAACTAAAATTACTGCCACCTATGAGAAAGATTCAATTATTCCTCACAGTTTTCTTACTGTCTGGTATTTCTTCATTGTATGCCCAATCGTCCAAAACCCTTTCTGTAACTTTCAAAAATGCACCAGTTCTTTTTACGAAGGAAGGAAAAATGGTTCAGCAAATTATTGCAGATATTAAATCTGATCGCCCGGCTGAAATAACCTTTTCAGTGGCCGGAAATGTGCAAAAAGATTCAATTAAGAAAGGTGATAATCTTATCTTGCTGAATATTAAGGCTGTTTCATCCCCCAGGAAAATTAATATCTCGGTGAGTGGGGTTAAGGAACTGGCAGGAAATTTCTCATTGACCGTCACTCCTGTAAAAAAATGGGAAATCTATTTGGTTCAGCATTCTCATACCGACATTGGCTATACCCGACCTCAATCGGAGATACTTGCTGAACATATGCGTTACATTGACTATGCGCTCGATTATTGTGATCAGACAGATGCAATGCCCGATGAGGCCAGATTCCGCTGGAGTTGTGAGTCCGCGTGGGTAACAAGGGAGTACCTGCGGTCACGCCCTTCATCTCAGATCGAACGGTTTAAGAAGCGGATTGCTGAAGGGCGCATCGAAGTGACCGGCATGTACTGCAATATGGCTGAAATTTCGGATGAGAATATTATGGTTGACTTCCTGCAACCATTAAAGGAATTCAGCAAACTGAATATTCCTGTTAAGACCGTAATGCAGGATGATGTCAATGGAATTGCATGGTGCATGCCCGATTATTTTAAAAATACAGGTATCAGATACCTGGACATGGGAATTAATGAAACCCGGTCGCTCCTCCCTTTTGAAAAGCCAACCTGCTTCTGGTGGGAAGCCCCGTCCGGCGAACGACTTCTGGCTTTCAGGGCAGATCATTACATGACAGGTAATTTTTTTGGTTTCGAATCGAAAGCTATAAAAGCTCCCAAGATGTTGAACCATCTGGCCAGTCTGGATGAAAAAAAATATCCTTTCGACCGGATTGCTATCCAGTTTTCAGGATATTATACCGATAATGCCCCCCCTTCGACTGCCGCGTGTGACCTGGTAAAACAATGGAATGCCACCCACGAATCTCCCAAGTTGAAAATGGCAGTTGCCAGCGAATTCTTTGAATATGTGGAGAATAAATATGGTGCGACCTTGCCTGTTCACCGGAATGCCTGGCTCGACTGGTGGACTGACGGCTATGGTTCTACTTCACGTGAGACGGCAGAGGTCCGAAAGACCCAAAATATGAAACAGGTGGATGAAGGTCTGTTTGCCATGGTGGCTATGATGGGAGGAGAACAGTCTCCGGCTTTGGAAGCCAACATTGATCACATCAGTGAAAATGCCATCTTTTTTGATGAGCATACCTGCGGTGCCGATGAAAGCATCAGTCATCCATACTCTGAAAATTCAACCAAACAATGGTTGCAAAAGGGGGCATATGCATGGGAAGCACTAAAGAAGGTGACATTATTACATGAAGAGGCACTGGCCAGATTCCAGCCATATCTTAAAAAGGCAGATTTTCCATTGATCTATGTAATTAATTCAATGGGTTGGACTCGTTCGGGCGATGTCAATTTGTTCGTCGATTATGAGGTTCTTCCGGTCAACAAAAAGGCGCGGATAATTGATCTTTCAACTGGCAGAGAGATTCCTGCTCAGGTGTTGCGAAAACGCGCGGAGGGTGCTTACTGGGTCCTTGAGGTGAATGATATTCCGGCGATGGGTTATAAGGCATTAAAGATAATTGTATCCGATAAGCAGCCAATTGCTGAAACCGGATCAAATGTCGGAGTTCTTGAGAATCAATTTTACAAGGTTGTGATAAATAAAACGACCGGTGCGATCAGTAGGCTTTATGATAAAGAGCTGATGCAGGAGCTTGCCGATGGTCAGAATCCTTACAATATCGGTCAACCGATTAAAGAGAGCTCAGTAAAACGTGATAAGTCACCCTTTATCAGGACAACGGTATCGAATTTAAAAATAGAAAAAGGGGTAAATGGCGATGTATGGGAAAGTATCAGGATTGCATCCGATCTGGAAGGTTTTGAAAAAGGGACCGACGGGGCTCCTAAAGGTATTGAATTGGAGATCAGACTTTACAAAAATGTGAAGAAAATTGAGTTTAAATATATGGCGCATAAACTCATCGTTACTGATCCTGAAGCACTCTATGTTGCTTTCCCATTCTCGTTACCTGATTCAAGAATTGTTTTTGAGACAATCGGAGGGATATTGACCCAGGGGCAGCAACTTCCGGGATCCTCGTCAGACTGGAATGCAGCGCAGAATTTTGTCTCTGTTCGCGGGAAAAAAGGACAAATTGTAGTGGTAAGCAACGAGGTTCCGCTTTGGCAATTCAGCGATTTTAACATGAATAAGTATGAGCGTTATCCCAAACCGGGAAAAACCTGGCTCTATTCGTATGTGATGAATAATTACTGGTTCACCAATTTCCGCGCATTCCAGGAGGGGGGCTTTAGCTGGAGTTACCAACTCACTTCTACCGCAGATACAACCAACACATTTGCAACAAAGTATGCATGGAATGAGCGAAATCCATTTCCGACCAGGACGTTCCCGGCTGGAATTAATGAATTGAAGATGCCATCAATGGAAACGATTAAAATCACAGGTTCTGCCAATACAATGTTGGTTAACAGCCGCCCTTCATTTAAAAATCCCGAATCTGTTTTACTCCATTTCAGGGAATTGGAAGGAAAATCGGCTGAGTTGACGTTGGAATCGAAGATTTACGGCCGTCCAATAAAACAGATGATCATTGTAAATGCGATTGGAAAAGAGTTGGGGAGTCCTGTTCAGGCAGTTAAACTTAATCCATTCGAAGTGAAATTTGTAGAGGTTCAGTTTTAGAATTTTCAGGAAAATGTTTTTTAGAAACTATTAACTTTTCAGACAATGAGAAGACGTACATTTTTACAAAACGGAGCTCTGGCAACTTTAGGTTTGATTACAACCCCTACACTATTGGGGGCACCAACAAACAGCATCTCAGATAACGAGGCGATTAAAAAAGTCCACCTGATTTTTAAGACTCACCTTGATGTTGGGTTTACAAACCTGGCAGCCAATGTGATTAAAATTTACATGGAGGAGTTCATTCCGGGAGCTCTAAACCTGGCTGAGAATATTCGTAATAAAGGCGATCAAAATCGGTTCGTCTGGACTACAGGCTCATGGTTAATATACCAGTTTCTCGAAAAGGCGGAACCTTCGATGCGTAAACGGATGGAAAATGCAATCCAAAGCGGAGATATTGCCTGGCACGGGTTGCCATTTACGATGCATTCAGAATTGGCAGATCCTTCCCTCTATGACTTAGGTATTCAGTTGTCGGTTGGTTTGGACAAACGATTTGGGAAGAAAACGATTGCCGCGAAGATGACCGATGTTCCGGGTCACACAAGAGGGGTGATACCTATTCTTGCGAAAAATAATATTGAATTGTTGCATATCGGTGTGAATCCGGCAAGCCGTCCACCCGATGTTCCACCTCTCTTTATTTGGAGGGCTCCGGATGGCAAGGAGATTGTCGTCATGTATCAAAAGACCTACGGAAGTCAGATGATCCTTCCCGGAACGAAAACCATGGTGGCAATCTGCTTTACCAACGATAATCATGGTCCGCATAAACCGGAGGAGATCGCAAAGATCTATCGTGATTTGCATCAGCAATATCCAAATGCTCAAGTAATTGCCTCTACCCTTAATGCCATCGCTGATGATATTTCAGCAATCCGGAAACAGCTTCCCGTCGTGACACAGGAATTGGGCGATACCTGGATTCATGGCGCCGGGAGTGATCCTTTAAAAGTCGCAAGATTCAGGGAACTTTCGCGACTGAGAAAAAGCTGGATAAAAGATAAATCGCTTCAATTTGGCGACATTACTGACCTGGCTTTCGGCATCCCGTTATTGACAGTCGCCGAACATACCTGGGGACTGGATGTTAAAAAGTCGCTTATGGACTACAACATTTATAAACTGGAGGATTTTAAGATGGCCCGGTCCAAGCCTAACTTTAAGCGGATGGAACAGTCGTGGGAGGAAAAAAGAGCATACATCGTCACCTCCATCGCACAGCTTCCCAGGGAAAAGTCTGCCGAAGCAAAAGCAAAACTGGAAGGTCTGAAGCCTGTTCCAGTAGATAAAACCAATTTTACTAAGTTGGATTTACCTTATATTGAGGTGGATACTCCATTCTATGAACTGAAAATTGATCCCGCATCGGGTGGAATTATCAGATTCAAAGACAAAACCTCCGGTTTTGACTGGGCAAATAAAGAACACCCGCTATGTCAATTTGCCTACCAGACCTTTGCAAAACCCGACTTCGATAAGTTTCAGAATCAATACCTGACCAATAGATTCCCCTGGGCATTAATGGATTTTGGTAAAGAGGGACTTGAATCTGGTAATCCCGTCTCCGGGACCTGGATGCCTACATTGAAGGGGGCATACCTCAAAAAGGATGAAAATGGCCACACTGTTTTACTTGAACTGGTCGTTTCAGACAGATCAGGAAAGGTTGTTGGTGGTAGTCCGGCAAGGATTGAAATTGAGTTATTTCTTCCAGGAAAAAAGAAAGAGTTGCAGGCAACCCTGCAGTGGTTTGGTAAAACTGCTTACCGCCTTCCCGAAGCCTCGTGGTTTTCGTTTATTCCACTTGTTCAGAACGGAGACTGGATATTGGATAAATTAGGACAGGCCGTGAACTTCAGGGATGTTATTAAGGACGGGAACAGGAAATTACATGCCGTAAATTTTGGTGTCCGGTTTGAGAACAGCACGAATCATTGCTCCATAGAATCTTTGGATGCGCCATTGGTTGCTCCGGGGGAACGGACATTGCTCAATTTTGATAATCGTTTGCCCGAAGCTAATCAGGGAGTTCACTTTAATCTTCACAACAATGTGTGGGGAACTAATTTTATGATGTGGTTCGAAGATGATATGAAATACCGGTTTGTATTTAAAGGTTAGAACGATAAGTCGGTTTTAAAACTTCGTTCCCTTAGTGCTGTAGAACCTTTGTGCCCTTGTTTTATTTCTTTTGTCAGAAATAGATACAGTGGTATTTTAATTGCTGATAATTATAACAACCTATATATGAGACGACAATATTATGTTTTAGGATTTTTGCTGATCTTACTCAATGGCTGTAATCAAAGAGATGTCACGCAATATGTAGATCCAAACATTGGAGGTGTTGCAACCCTCTTAACCACCAAAAATCCGACAGTCCATCGTCCTCACAGCATGGTTCGGGTTTTTCCGGTTACCAAACCCGGACTAAACGACCGTTACCTTAGTGATAAAATCTACGGTTTTGCCCTTAATATGCCGGCCTATCGCATGGGACACGTTACCGAGTTAATGCCGACCACGGGTCAGATTAACCTTGACAGAAACGATTATGCAGCAACATATGATCATGACCAGGAAGAGGTTCATCCATGGTACCATAAAGTCTTGCTGGAGGAATCAAATATTATTGCTGATTGGACGACTACGGAACGAGCTGTTCTTTATCGGTTTAATTATAAAAATAAGGATGCCGGCAACCTCATCTTCCGGGCCGGTGGAAACGCTTCATTCAGGGTCATAGGAAAAAATGTTATCCAGGGATGGGAAGAGTTTGAGAAAACCCGCCAATATTTTTATGCTGAATTTAGCATCCCTTTTGAAAAATCGGGCGTTTTTGAATCGGGAAAAATAGTAGGCGCCTCTGAGATTTCAGGAAAACGAACAGGTATTTATGTGGTTTATGGCACACTGGATTTGCCGGTGGAGGTTCGCATAGGAATTTCATATATCGGTGAAAAACAAGCTGCTGATAATCTTCATAAGGAGACAAGTGAGAAAAGTTTTGAGACTATTAAAATGGATGGTCATAAAATCTGGGCAAATGAACTTGGGAAAATAGAGGTAGAGGGTGGAACGGAACGTGAAAAGCGGATTTTCTATACCTCACTTTACCGTTGCAACGAGCGGATGGTCAATATTTCAGAAGATGGCCGCTATTTTAGTGGTTATGATGGAAAAATCCATGATGACGGAGGCCACCCTTTCTTTGTTGACGACTGGTTATGGGATACCTACCGGAGTCTGCACCCATTGATGTCGATACTTAATCCTTCGCAACAGGCTGACATGGTGGAGTCGTATACCAAAATGTATGAACAAAGCGGCTGGATGCCCGGTTTCCCGCAGTTTTACGGCGATTTTCCGGCAATGATCGGGTTCCATTCTGCGGCGCTGGTTTGGGATACCTATCAAAAAGGGATAACCAATTTTGAAGTTGAAAAAGCTTATGAAGGTCTTAAAAAGAATGCCACGCAGGCAACGATGTTACCGTGGCGAACGGGACCTATGTGTTCACTCGATAGTTTTTATCATAAAAATGGTTGGTATCCAGCGCTTCCACCTGACAGTGCCGAGACCATTGCCATGGTTGACGGATTTGAGAAACGGCAGGCTGTAGCCCTGACACTTGAACATAGCTACGACGATTGGTGTCTTGCTCAGCTGGCAAAAGCGTTGGGCAAAAACGATGATTACGACTATTTTATGAAGCGATCGAAGAACTACCGCAATGTCTTTAATGCGAAAACAGGGTTCATGGCTCCTAAAATGGCGAATGGAAAATGGATTGAGCCATTCGATCCTCAGCTCTCTGGCGGGATTGGAAGTCGGGCCTATTTTGCTGAAAACAATGCCTGGACCTGGAATTTTAGTGTTCAACACGATATTCCTGATCTGATTTCACTTTTGGGAGGTAAGGAGTCATTTGTCAAAAGGGTGGATGCACTTTTTAATGAGCCGACACATATATCCAAGTGGCAATTTATGGGTCAATTCCCCGATGCTACCGGGTTGAACGGGATGTTCGTAACTGGTAACGAACCATCATTTCATATTCCATATCTTTACAATTATGCCGGTAAGCCCTGGAAAACACAGCGCCGTATCCGCGAAATCATGGATATGTGGTTTGACGACCGTCCGCTGGGTATTCCGGGTGATGAAGATGGCGGCGGACTGTGTTCCTGGTACCTCTTCTCGGCAATGGGGTTCTTCCCGGTCACTCCCGGTAGCGGAGAATATGCCATCGGAAGTCCGTTCTTCAGTTCTGTTAAAATTCAATTGCCTGACGGGAAAACCTTCCAGGTTGTGGCAGAACTCTGTTCTAAAAAGAACAAGTATATCCAGTGGGCAACCCTTAACGGTAAGATTCTGAACCGACCGTTTTTAAGTCATCAAGACATTATCAAAGGGGGTAAACTTCATTTGGCTATGGGTGAGCGGCCAAATAAAAAGTGGGGAATAGAGCAATAGGATAGACTTTTAGACGATAGATGTTTAGGTAGAAAATAGAAAAGTCGTTTGGAAAAATATTATTCATTTTAGTCTGAATAGGACAATCAGATTTTTAATTTATTTCCGGATATTAGTGTAACAAAAACAATGAAAATCATTGCAACAATTGAAAGATCACCTCATTTTGTCGACCCCAAATATTAACCAATTTTGAATATGAACTCAAGAGAACGAATAATTGCGACAATCAATCACCGGCAACCTGACAGGGTTCCCGTTGATCTGGGAGCGACCCCAAGCTCCGGAATTTCAATGGTGGCCTATCAGAATCTGATAAAATACCTGGACAAAACACACTTGAAGACTCATGTTTATGATGTGATTCAGGAGGTTGCCCAACCCGAAATTGAGTTGCTGGACCATTTTGGGGTAGATGTAATCGATATTGGCCGACACTTCAATACAGGAGAAAATTACTGGAAGGAGATGGAGATCATTTCTGGTCATAAGGCACTTTACCCCAACTGGCTAAAAACAGACCAACTTCCCGATAATTCAAACATTATCTATGGATCAGGTGGTGAAATCATTGGTCGGATGCCGGTCGGTGCCACCTTTTTTGACCAGACTATTTTCCCTTATCTGAATGGATATCCCGATAATTACAAAAATCTTGCAAACGAGATGAAGCGGGTGATCTGGGGCGGCGTTGGTTTTACACCCTGGGACTGGTCCGACGAAAAGGATTTCTGGAAACTGCTCCGTGAAAAAACGATCGATCTGAAACAGAAAACCGACAAAGCTTTGCTACTGGGAATTGGCTGCAACTTATTCGAATGGGGCACCTTTATCCGCAGAATGGACAACTTTCTGATGGATTTGCTGGCTGACCCTTCGGGGGTTCATGCATTTTTGGACGCGCTGATGGAAAGTCATATGAAAGGTCTGGAAAAAACCATCGAGGCTGTTGGTGATGTCGTTGATATCATTAAATTTGGTGACGATCTGGGAACAACCAACGGACCATTTATACCGGCGGAGATGTACCAGGAATTCTTTAAACCCCGCCATAAAATGCTATGCGATTATGTTAAGTCTAATTCACAGGCGCACACCATGTTGCATTGCTGTGGGGGGATTTATGAGTTGATTCCTGATCTGATCGAAGCGGGTTTTGAAATTCTGAATCCGGTGCAGATTAATGCAATAAATATGGAGCCTGAACGATTGAAAAAAGAATTTGGGGGTGATATCACCTTCTGGGGTGGGGGATGCGATACCAAGAGTATCCTGAACAGTGCAACACCTCAAAAAGTAAAGGATCATGTGAAGCATAACCTGGATGTTTTCAGTGAAGGAGGTGGATTTGTGTTTACTACGGTTCATAACATTATGCCGGATGTACCTCCTGAAAATATCGTGGCCATGTATGAAGCTGTCAAGGAATTTAATGGGTAACAAACTAATAATGACTAACAATCAGGTAATTATGTTAAAATTTTATACGAAGGCTCTTGTAATTATTTTGGTAGTTACAGCTGGTCTGCAAGTGTTCACCTTTGCTGGTAACAAACCGGGAACAAAAGGTGAGGTTGCGCCCGTAAAAGATACAATTCATGTGGTCGGACATGCCCATATGGATATGAACTGGCTATGGACCTATTCCGAAACCATGAAGATGGCCAACGATAATCTTCGGCAGACGGTCGCCTTTATGGATGAATTTCCCGATTTTACAATGGTCCAGAGCCAGGCAGCTGTCTATAATTTTGTTGAAAAGGTGGACCCGCCATTGCTTGAAATGGTTAAGAAATATGTGAAAGGAGGCCGTCTTGAGATTGTTGGCGGGATGTGGACCGAAGGCGATATGAACCTCTCTTCCGGAGAGGCGATAAGCCGCTCTTTTCTGTTGGGTCAACGCTATTTTCAGCGTCATTTCGGAAAGATGGCTAATATCGGATGGCTACCCGACAATTTCGGACATATTTCGCAGATGCCACAGATTCTCAAACAAGCCGGATGCGATTATTTTTATTTCCACCGATGCAAACCTTATAAAGGCTCTTTCTGGTGGGAGGGAAGCGATTCTTCCAGAGTATTATGCTATGCCAATGATGGCTATAATGGTGATATTAAACCTAATCTGAAAGAGGAATTTACCAGGATTACCCCCGATAAGCACCGGTTACTCCAGATTACGGGTGTGGGCGACCATGGAGGAGGTCCGACAAGGGCAAATATCGATATGGTGCATCAGCTCGACAAAACTCCGGGTTATCCAGCCGTTAAATTTACTACCGCCGGCGATTTCTTCCATAAAATTTCGAAAGAGATGGATGGACGACCAACCCATTCCGGGGAGATGCAATTTATTTTCGAAGGGTGTTACTCCAATGTTTCTGATATTAAGGAGGGGAACCGCAATTGTGAAAATTCGCTCTACAGCAGCGAATATTTCAATACCCTCCGCTGGCTGAATGGAGATAAATACCCTGCAGCTGAATTGCGCGATCTTTGGACAACGGTTACTTTTAACCAGTTTCACGATATACTTCCGGGATCTGCCATCAATGAAGCCAATAAGGAAGCGGTGGCACGTTATACCGATGTATTGCGTAAATCTACGGATTTGCGCGACAATGCTTTCCGAAAAATGGCTGATGAGGTGAAGTTTAAAACCGGCTTGGGGCAACCCATCGTTGCTTATAATCAGCACCCAACAGTCCGAAAAACAATTATTGAAGCAAATGTTTACTCCCATACCGAGCCAGTCTCCATCAAAGCAAACAGCTGGGGCAATTTTTATGGTTCGAAAATCATTAGCCCGATTGATAAAGGTCAGGGCAAAGTCCCGACAGTATTGGTTCGCGATGGTTCAGGTAAGAGTTATCCTGCTCAGATCGTTTGGGCAAAGGTGACCCCACCTGGGTTTACCTCAAAAGTTCAGTTTGTCGTCGATGATTTACCAGCCGGCGGTTATAAAACATATTATGTGGATGTGACCAAAACCGGGGATTTCAATGATCCCATTTCATTTCGGGACAATACCTTTGATACCGATTTTTTCAAAGTTAAGGTCGACATGAAAACCGGTGGTATTGTAAGTCTTTTGGACAAACGAAACAATACGGAATGGGTAAAAACTGGTGGTCAGCTCAATACACTCCGCATGTTTCAGGAAGATCGGAAAGGGGGTATGAAGTCGTGGGTTTTAAATAAGAATGTTAAAATTGAAGATGTTACCAATGTTAAGAGTGTGAAAATTGTCGAAAACGGACCCGTTCGGGCCTGTATTGAGACAGTTAAAATTTGGGGCAAATCACGGTTTATTGAACGGGCCTATATCTATCGGTCTTATCCCCGGATTGCCTACGACATGGAGGTCCATTGGCTTGAAACCGGATCTGATTCAACCGATTCACCCATGTTAAGGGCTGTCTTTCCGCTGGCTATTCAAGGCTCAAGATTCTATTCCCAGGTCCCATTTGATATTATTGAACGGCCTGCAGATGATAAAATCGGTGGTAATGTTGTTGCAGAAGCACTAAAGCATCGTAATGATTACGGGATTTCAGCTGAAGGGAAGGATGGTCAGGAGGTCCCTGCGCAAAAATGGGTTGATGTTACCAATGGAAAAACAGGAATTGCCCTGCTTAATAAAACCAAATACGGTAATTCATTTCACAATGGAGATTTAAGACTAACCTTGATGAGGTCGGCCGGCGATCCCGATATCTATCCGAATCTAGGTAAATTTAATATCAGCTATGCCCTCTATCCCCACGACGGTGAATGGAAAAGTGACGTCTGGGCCGAAGGTGAAGATTTTAATATTCCCGTTTATGCAGCTGAACCGCCTTCACTCGCATTGGTGAAAAATCATGCAGCACGCCCCGAGGAGGCCTCATTTTTTGCATTATCACCAGCTAATGTTGCAATGACCGGCTTAAAGCAGTCAGAAGATGGCGATGAGCTGATTGTCCGGTTAGTGGAGATCGAAGGGAAAGGGACAACTGCGAAAATAGACCTTCCTGTAACCGTTAAATCGGTAAGGAGACTTAATCTGCTTGAGTTTCCACTTAAGGAGGTGAAAAGCCCCGGAATGAATGGTAAATCGATAACTGTCCAGCTCAAACCGCATGAAATTGTAACACTAGGAATTAAACAATAATATAGATGACGACAACTAATTCAAAAAAAAGGGAATTGCTCAAGTATGTAGGAGATTTTAGTCAGATATTTGGAATTAAGGAATTTACGATGATTGGTGGCAAGGCCAAGGGGGTAAGGGCGTTCGATGTAAAGAACGGTTCAGGTCTCGAATTTACAATCCTTGCTGACCGGTGTCTTGATATTGCAGGAGTATCGTTCAAGGGGACGAATTGCAGTTACATTGCCAAGGCAGGATTGGTTGCCCCGGAATATTATGATGAAACCGGAATTGGTTTTTTGCGCAGTTATCTGGCCGGTTTTCTGACAACCTGCGGATTACGTAATGTGGGTTCTCCCTGTGAGGTAGACGGCGAACTCTTTCCTCTACATGGTCGAATCGGCAATACCCCTGCAGAGGAGGTTTGCGCTTCAACTGAATGGATTGATGATGTCCCGGTGATGACCATCTCTGGCAAAATGAAAGAAGCCCGGCTTTTTGGTGAAAATTTGGTTCTCGCGCGAACCATCACCTGTCGTCATGGGGAAAACAAAATTTACCTTAAAAATACAATCGAGAATTGCGGCTTCAAAAAGGAGGCGCTGATGTTGCTGTTCCATTTCAATATGGGATACCCCTTGCTCGATGAAGATGCGATTCTGGTGACCCCTACGGAAAAACTGACTCCAAGGGATCAGGACGCAGTTGACGGCGAAGCATCCTTTAATCAATGTCAGTCACCTACCCCTGATTACGCAGAGCAGGTATTTTATCATAACCTGAATGCAGATCAAAATGGCGATACCTGTGTGGCATTGGTAAATAAGAAGCTGGGATTAGCCGCTGCCTTGCATTTCAACAAGAACCAGCTTTTTAATTTTACGCAGTGGAAGCAAATGGGTGAGGGGGATTATGTAATGGGAATGGAGCCTTGCAATTGTTATGTAGGTGGGCGGACCGATCCGCGAAATGCCCCAATTCAGGAGTACCTTGGGCCGGGTGAAATCAGGAACTTTGATATTACGATTGAACTTGTGAATGGGAATGAGGAGATTGAAGCGTTAGTAAGTAAAATCAGGAGTTTGAACTGATTAAATGCTTTTTTCGATTTGTATCGGCTGGTTATAAACAAGCAAAGTAGAACCAATGCGCCGAATAATATGCATTTTAATATTTTACAGAAAACTTATTCTTCCGTCTTTGGCAATGGCTATAGCGTTGGCCTTTCTGGAATCTATAATTTATGGCAGATTTCCATGGGCTGAGGTCGGAATTGGTTATATTTTGATGACACTGGTTTTTCAATATTTTATTTACGAAAAACGTAATCCCAATGACTATTACTTCTACTATAACATGGGACTTAGTAAATATCTTCTCTGGGGAACTACATTGATCCTGAGTTTGCTAATTGTAACCATTTTAATGATTGGATATTTAATATGCAGGTAGATAGTGTAATGAAAGCCTATGGTAAAAAGCAGGTACTCACAGATGTGTTTCTCACATGTGGTCAGGGTGAGATTATTGGATTGTTAGGTAGAAATGGTTCGGGTAAATCAACCTTGCTAAAGATTATATTTGGTTCATTGTCTGCGGATCAGAAATTTGTTAAAATTGATGACAAAATTAATAATGGGATATTTGATAATCGTGACTTAATCAAATATATGCCCCAGGATAATTTCACGCCTAATCACATAAAGATAGCCACAATAATTTCTTTGTTCTGTGACAAGGAAAATGGATCATTAATTAAAAGTAATGAGTGGATTAAACCAATGCTTGGTAAAAAAAGCAATCAACTATCGGGTGGTGAAAAACGGCTTTTGGAGATTTTATTGATCATTCATTCAAATGCCAAATTCGTTCTGATTGACGAACCATTTAACGGTATTGCTCCAATTTACAAAGAGGTTGTTAAAAGCATGATTATAGAACAATCAAAAAACAAAGGATTTATAATAACAGACCATGATTACCGAAATATTTTGGATATTTCGTCCAGGATAATTTTAATTCATGATGGGGGAACAAAAGAGATCAAAAATATTGTTGAACTGGAATATTGGGGTTATATACCTGAAACAATATGAAATCTACGGGCTTTAAAAATAAATTATATTCAGCTGAAATTGTATTTTTGTATTTATGATTTTTTTATCGAACAAGGGTATTGCAATCCATTAATAATTAGACGAATGATTTTAATTAGTATAATCGTAAATTGTAAATAATGAAACGTAGTGAAATTAATCAGTTAATAATTGAGTCAAAGGCGTTTTTCGATCAAATGAATTTTAAACTTCCGCCATGGGCTTTCTGGAGTCCTGAAGATTGGAAGGGAAAATATCCCACCTGCAGTGAGGTGATTGATAACATGCTGGGATGGGATCTTACAGATTTTGGCAGTGGCGATTTTCATAAATGCGGGCTGATCCTTTTTACGGTCAGAAACGGAAATGTTAAGAAAGATAAAAAGCCATACGCTGAAAAAGCAATGATTGTTGAGGAGTTGCAGGAAACTCCAATGCACTTTCACTGGAGCAAGATGGAGGATATCATTAATCGCGGTGGTGGAAATCTGGTTATCGAGTTGTATAATTCTGATGAAAAGGAGAAGTTATCAGATCAACCTTTCAGCCTGAAGACAGATGGTGTTGTCCGAAATCTGCAACCTGGTGATTCAGTTGTGCTTACACCAGGAGAAAGTATCTGTCTTGAGCAGGGGATTTATCACCGTTTTTATGGAGAAGAGGGGAAAGGTAAAGTATTTGTAGGCGAGGTGAGTGCCGTCAATGATGATTCTGCCGACAATTGTTTCTATACCCCTGTAGGCCGGTTCCCTGAAATCATCGAAGATGAGGCGCCCATCCACCTGTTGGCTTCTGATTACAAAAAGTACATTTAACTGATGAGCAATAATAAAGTTATCATTGCGGGCACGGGTTGTGCCCTGGCCGATTATTTGTATACCGGGGTAAGATTTAACTCCCCGCTGTTTTTGAACTATCTTTCCCATAAAGCGGGAGATGGAGGCCTTGCACCGGGAAGACTTGTTTTTACAGAAGAACTTGAAAAATTCTCAGGTAAACCTTATTCGGAAATCAGCCATGAATTGACAGGTGGTGAACCTCCAGCCGCCATAAACATTGGCGGTCCGGGTTTGGTTTCACTGATCAATGCTTCTCAATTACTTGGTAAGGAAAATTTTGAAGTTCAGTTTTACGGTGGAATGGGAATGGACGAAACCGCTGAGTGGATTGAAAAACTGTTGATCAAGACACCTTTAAAAATAGACCATTATCGCAGAATTTCGGGCAAAAGGACTCCTTTTACCGATGTCCTTTCTGATATTACTTACGATAACCATCAGGGAGAACGAACTTTCATCAATAATATTGGTGCAGCCTGGGATTATACTCCCGAACTTTTAGGGGATGATTTTTTTGAGTCCGATATCGTCTGCTTTGGGGGTACGGCACTTGTTCCCCAAATTCATGACAATTTAACCCAATTACTGGGTAAGGCAAAGCAGAAAGGGTGTCTTACAGTCGTCAATACCGTCTTTGATTTCAGAAATGAAAAGAAGAATCCTGATCATCCCTGGCCGCTTGTTGACACAAAGGAAGATTACAGGCTAATTGACATGCTGATTATGGACTGTGAGGAATCGCTCAAAATTAGTGGAACGAAAACCATAGCCGAAGCTGCTGCTTACTTCGTCAGTCTGAATATTTCCGCTTTCATTATTAC
Source organism: Prolixibacteraceae bacterium (assembly GCA_963675995.2). Classification (GTDB taxonomy): domain Bacteria; phylum Bacteroidota; class Bacteroidia; order Bacteroidales; family Prolixibacteraceae; genus JAAFHB01. Next base: position 1,626,228 of record CAXXIY010000002.1, read on the forward strand.
CAACGGTTCGAATGATCTTATTGCTTTTTCGAACGGTGATCTGTTTGAAAATATGCCATTAACAGTTTTTCCTGTTTCAAAAAAGGTTAATGACGATTTTGCCGGAGAACCCACATTAAAGGGAGATACGACCGGTTGCGGAGATAATTTTGCCGGTGGAGTTATTACCTCCATTGCGCTGCAACTGGCGGCTACAACAACGGGAAAATTTAAGATGACTGAAGCAATTGCATTTGGAGTTGCCTCAGGGGCATTCGCGTGCTATTACGTTGGAGGCACTTTTATCGAAAACAGTGCAGGTGAAAAACTCCGGAAGGTGGAGGAATTTAAAAATGAATATGTTCAACAAATATCAAAGTAGTGACCAACGGAATTAAAAATAAGCTGGTGCTCTTTGGCGCCGGAAAAATCGGACGCTCTTTTATTGGCCAGGTCTTCAGTCGCTCAGGCTACGAAGTGGTTTTTATCGATATTAATCAGCAATTAATTAGTAATCTTAATAAATCGGGTCAGTATAAGGTCATTATCAAAAGCCCTAAAGGGGATGAGACTATCCAGGTAACCAATGTGCGGGGCATTCATCTGAGTGAAACAGCGAAAGTAATTGCGGAATTGTCTGATGCATCAATCGCGTCATTATCTGTTGGTCAGCAAGGTTTGTCAGCAGCGCTCCCGATTATTGCCCACGCGCTGATACTTCGAAGGCAACGATATGGTGAATGGCCTTTGGATATTATTATTGCTGAAAACATGAGGAATGCCGATCTGTTTATTTCAACTGAATTAGCAGGTCTGCTACCCGAAGGTTATCCTCTGGATCAACTGGTCGGATTGGTGGAAACAAGTATTGGGAAGATGGTTCCGATTATGTCGCAAAAGGATATGGATGAGGATCCTTTACAGATTTTTGCCGAATCGTACAATTCACTGATTGTCGCAAAAAATGGGTTTAAGAATCGGGTTCCCGAGGTGACCGATCTGGCGCCCAAGGAAAATATTAAAGCCTGGGTGGATCGGAAACTCTTTATTCATAACATGGGGCATGCCACTGCTGCCTACCTTGGATTTCAAAAAAATCCGGCGTGGGTGTATATGGAAGAGGCGCTCAACGATCCCCGGATTTATGAGACTACACGTCAAACTATGCTACAGTCTGCTGATCTGTTGGTAGCCCTATATCCCGGTGAATTTACCCATCATCAACTTGAGGATCATATCGATGATTTATTGGAACGATTTAAAAATAAGGCGCTTGGCGATACAATTTTCAGGGTGGGTTGCGACCTTTACCGGAAATTAAGCCCTGAGGACCGGTTGGTGGCCCCAATAAAAACTGCAATAAAACTCCATTTACCCTACGATTATATTTTAAAAGCGCTCATTGCAGGAATCTATTTCCATGCCCGGGATGAAAAAGGGATGTACCATCCATCGGATGAACTGTTTTTTGTTGAGGCAGAAAAAGGGGTGAATCATGTTTTGCACAATATCTGCAAACTGATGATTTCCGAAGAACCAGCAGGAGGGATATAAAACATGTTTAACAACAGATTTTCACTGACACAAAGCTTTGCGTAAGTGAGCCGGTGTATTTCCTATTGGTATTATGACTTTAATTCCTGAGTTTTGTAAAAAGATCAGTCAATTACAAGTTTTTTAGTGAAATACAAATGCAATCAAAAGTATTAATTTTTACGTTTATTTCCTTTTTTATCTCAATCAGAATTGGGAATTCCCAAACCACCGATCGACCCCGTCCTTCAGAGTGGAGCAATCTGGTTTACGGGGGGCGTTTTATGGATAGGTTTCTCCCTATGCCCAATTTGGGAAAGCTTACCCGCGACACATGGGGTGCCGATAATGTATTACCGCGTTATACCGACAATGGGATTGAAAACAGAAAATGGTCCTTCTGGGGAGGCAATATAAAATTGGGAAAAGATGGGAAATACCACTTATATGTATGTGGCTGGCCCGAAAGTTCACCCAAGGGGCATAATGAATGGCCGAACTCAACTGTTTTTCATGCAGTTTGCAATAATTCAATCGGCCCATTTGTGGTAAAAGACACGATCGGAAAAGGTCACAATCCGGAAATCTTTCAGCTTTCGGATGGGAGGTACGTCCTCTATGTTATAGGTGGTTATTATATTTCGGATGGAGTAAATGGCCCCTGGAACTATGGAAAGTTCGAATTTCTTAACCGTGACCGACGCCTTATTGAAGGAAACTCAAACTTCACATTTGCTCAACGTGAAGATGGATCGTATCTGATGATCTGCCGCGGTGGCGGTCAATGGTTCAGTCAATCAGGACTTTCTCCCTATAATCAGGTTACTGGTACCCGTATTGATGCCAACAAAAAGATCATCTCATTACGGGCCTATCCCGAAAGACCGGGAAATTTTGAAGATCCTGTAGTTTGGCGCGATAATGTCCAATACAATCTGATTGTAAACGACTGGCTTGGCCGTATCGCAGTATATGAACGATCCAAAGACGGGGTTAACTGGAAAGTTGAGTCAGGGGAAGCTTACCTTCCCGGAATCTCGGTGCATGAAGACGGAGCAGTGGAAGCCTGGCACAAGTATGAAAGGATGAAAGTTTTCCAGGATCAATACGGCCGTGCAACCCAAGCCAATTTTGCGGTAATCGATGTTGAGAAAAAATTTGATCAGGGGAGAGATATCCATAGTTCCAAAAATATTGGCATTCCACTTACTGTAGGTCGTTTACTTACAATCCTTGACAAAAAGCAGATTACTGCAAATACTAAAACTGTCAAAGTTAAAATAGCTGCTGAACAAGGCTTTAACCCTCAGACCGACATGGACCTAAACTCACTGCAGTTTGGTGAACCCGAAGCTGTCAATTACGGTAAAGGAGGAAAAGCCCTTAAAACTGAAAAATCAGGACCCGATCTTGTTGTTACTTTTGATGCAGCAGGCAATAATTTTCCAGAGGATGAATTTGCAGCAAAACTGTTGGGCAAAACAAGTAGTGGCAAACTTCTATTCGGATATGCCCGCCTGCCGGGGATTAATTTCATCGAACCAATCCTTTCGCCCCAGTTGCCGGTAATAACTGCAAATGAAAATGGCTTTAACCTAAAAGTTGAAGTTCAGAATTTTGGTCAGGTAGCCTCAAAAACAGCAAGATTGAAAATCGTTTTTATTAAAGATGATAAGGAGATAGAAGTTGCCGCCGGTAAAATCCCGGTTCTGAAACCGTATGAAATGGGAACTGTTGAGCTTAAATGTGGCAAACTTTTCAATGCCGGTTCTGAATATATCTTTACGGTGATCGTCAATCCGGATGCTAAGTCCGTTGTAAAATTGCATGGTAAACTAATACCTTTAAAGTAAAGGACCGATTTAATAAAGATCATTCCCGCCAGAGTTTTATAAAGGGATTTCCTTAACCGGTAACATTCATCGGAATTGCCTAAACTCCGTGATTTGGGAATTCAACACTGATGCGACTTTTGGTTGGGTTGAAGTCTCCCCGTAGAGAGGCTTTACAATAATCAGGGAAACACTTTATGAGTTATTCCGATAAGTTGCATTACTTTTGGGGATTCGCTCCGAGAGTGGGCGATTAATTGGGTTATTGACTCTAAAAGATACAAATAGTGCAAATAATCAGACAACATGAATCTCCCATTATACATTAAAAATATTGCGAAATTATCTGATCATGCAGAGCAACAATTAAGCATGATTTTTAAAAAGGATGAATTCCACAATGGACATTTTCTGTATCAGCAGGGCGAAATCTGCCAGCACATCTATTATATCGAGAAAGGGTTTGCAAGGGTGTATTACTATTCCGAAAGCGGTAAGGAAATTACGCAGTGGTTTTTTGCCGAAAACAGCTTTCTAACTGCAGTTGATAGCTTCTATCATCATAAACCAACTTTGGTTTACTGCGAATTGCTTGAAGATTCGGTGATTTATTCACTCAGATACACCGATATGGAAATCATGTTGAATGAAAATCACGAATTGGCCAGATTGGCTTTTCATGCTGTTTATGAAATAGCCAAGAAACTCTCTGAATACATCATTGGACTGAAATTTCAGAGTGCAGAAGATCGGTACAAGAATCTGATGAAGGAATATCCGTTGATATTACAGCGGGCCAAGCAGGGTCATATCGCTTCTTTTCTGGGGATTACACAGGAAACACTAAGCCGAATCAGAGCAGGTAAATAAAAATCCCATCTTCCTTCTTTTTTGATCCAGATCAAAAACTATTGTCGAAAGATCCTTTTCCTTTGCATTATAAAATGTGGATGCCATGAAGTCAGTAAGGAAAGTTGCTAGATCCTTTTCAAGGAACAACGAAGGAAAGAAACTCCAAAACGATAAAATTGAGTATTCTGTTTTCATTACGGGCGAAAGTGGAATTATTGATGTTTTATGAACGCGTCAAAACGAGCATGATTCGTTAACAAGATAAAGGGATGAGAATTGATCATGCGGGTTCCATCCGGCAATAAATAACAAACTTTTCAGATGAAAACAATTTATTCTTTTTTTGGAGCATTGCTGCTTGTATTTATTTCAACTGCAACATTTGCACAAATCAATTATGGGTTTAGAACTGGGGTGGCTGCTACCACTTTTGCACTAAGCGGAGATCTACCTGATAACAACAATGTTACTTTCTCTTACACAGCCGGTGCCTTTCTCGGTTTGCCGGTTAGCAAATCATTTTTTATTCAGCCTGAAATAAACTATTTGCGGAAAGGTCGCAGTTCCGAAACAGGTCAACTGAATACCAGCATCGAAACCGATTACACGATCCACTACCTGCAAGTTCCGGTACTCTTTCAATACAGGGATAATGAAATGCAGAACGATCACGGATACATTTTTTATATCAACGCCGGACCCTATGTTGCCTTTCCATTAGTGGATCATACCAAACCCTTAATGGCCAACAACACTACAGAAAAAATGAAAAATGATTGGGGGACTGCCATAGGAATCGGTATTCAGACTCCTGTTCTGGGAAAAAATATCCGGTTTGATCTTCGATACGACATGGGCCTTTCGGAAATTGCCAATCAGCCTGAGAATTACCGGACCAAAGCTTTAAGCCTGACAATCGGAATAATGTTGTAAAATTTATCTTTCCGAAAACGGAGGATCGTATCCCTCCGTTTTCGAATCCTTTTATTAAAGCATTTCTAATTTTAAACAGTCATTTAATAATCTGCATTTTGCAGTGCTGTTTTCACAAATGCCTCCACATTTTCGACTGGAGTATTATATTCCAGAAAGTCGGCACTTTGAATGATGAAGGGGCCGTTTTTTTTACCGGCTTCAATGGTCGATTTGGTGACCCTGATCACCTCTTCCGGAGTACCTTTCTGCAATAAATTAACCTGATCAACACCTCCGATTACCACGTAATCACCTTTAATAATATCAATTGCTTCACCGAGATTTGCATCGCCCAGTGGAACAGGAGAGAATGGTTCAACCACTTTTGCCCCTAATTTTTTATAAGAATTTACCAGTGCCATAATCTCACCGCAATTGTGGTACACTGCCGGGCACCCCTGATCCTGTATAAAATCGATGTATTTCTTTTCGTAGGGAAGGATAAACTCTTCATACACTTCTGCTCCAAGGAAACCGCCGGGAACATTTCCTCCGACCAGCATCACATCAGCCCCGGCATCCATAAATGCCTGCGTATAATCCAACGTGCGGTTATGGGTGTATTGCATTAGTTTGTCGAAATAGAGTGGATCGGTCATAAACAGCATATACAGTTCGGTGTGGTCGATGATCATAGAGGCGTTGTTAAACGGACCACCGGCGACCCAGGTTCCAAGTATCCCATCATCACCCAAATAATCTTTGATGCGCCTGATCTTTTGTTTCACCATTTCACCATATTCTGCCGACATTTTAGGCTCGTACTTCATTGCAATATCAAGATCGTGTTCGCAACTAATGGGTTTTTTGGTACAGCAATACACGTAAGTCCCTTTGTTTTGCGCATTGCGAACGAATTCCTGAGTCAAAATACCATCAGGAGTGGTAATGACCGATTTCCGGATCAGGTTATTCCCATCGGCTGTTATCTCTGTGGAGATTTTCCAGTTCTCAGTTTCATGACCATCGTCAACACCACCCAGGCAAATTCCAAGGGGATGGTATAAATCAAAAATCATCCGGACAAAAACATCACAACCCAGGCTTCTTTGGTAGTCAATCACTTTAAAAGTGAGTTGTTCGTAATCCAGTGGATCAATATCAGGATGCATCTGATGAATAAAATGGCCATGATCTGCAATAAACAGGGAGACAGGTACTCTTTCGGTAACCTCACCATTAATCGTTCGTAATAATCGCTCTCTTGAATTCATAATTACATTTCATTTTCAATTTGTTCCAGTGTCTTCCCCATTGTTTCAGGGAGATATTTCCGTATAAAGATAAATCCAATCACGCAAATGGCGCCAAACAGCCAGAAGGTACCGGCTGCACCTGCCAGTTTATTGAGGATCGGGAATAAATAGGTTAAAGTAAAGCAGCCGCTCCAAAGGGCGAGGGTGGCAATTGACATGGCAATTCCCCTCACTTTATTGGGGAAAATTTCCGAAAGAACCACCCATGTTGTCGGAGCAAGGGTCATGGCATAAACGGCAATTCCGGTTAAAACACTCACAAGCATGATCACCCCCTGGAAATGAAGCTTATAGAATAATCCAAAGACCAGGAACAGGATGCTCAATCCGCCAAATCCAAACAACATCAGCTTACGCCGCCCCAGGTGATCGATTAGCGCCATTCCGACGAAGGTAAAAATCATGCTGACGCCTCCCGTCGCCACGATATTAAACAGCATATCATTAATTCCATAACCAGCCTGAGTAAAAATCTCATCTGCATAATTGAAAATAACATTGATCCCACACCACTGTTGTAAAATGGCCAGCACAACACCAATGAAGACCACTTTTTTTATCTTGGGTGATTGAAGGTCCCGGATATCAATATTGGCAGTATCCTCCTCAAGTGTGGCTTTTATTAGCTGATGGTTTTCAAGACTGTATTCATTTCCCCCAATTTTTTTCAGAACATCAATTGCATTGGAGTGATGTCCGGCTTTGACTGACCAGCGTGGACTCTCAGGTATTAAAAATGTCAAAATAAAGAAGAGGGATGCAAAGATGGTCTGGACCCAAAACATCCACCGCCAGGCAAACTGCCCGTTCCATGATGTTAATATCTGTGCATCATTGAATCCGGATGGGACATCATCTGCGATTAAATAATTGATCAACTGCGCAAGTAATATTCCAATTACAATGGTTAACTGATTAATTGACACAAAACGCCCCCGATACTGATTGGGAGAAATTTCGGCGATGTACACCGGCGACAGGACAGATGCCATACCAATACCAAGTCCCCCAATTATCCGGAAGATGATAAAGAGCGTAAGATCATTCGCCGCACCGGTACCAATTGCTGCAGTTACAAACAAAGCTGCAGCAAAGATTAAGGGTTTTTTCCTCCCATATTTATCCGAAATCGTTCCGGCTGATATCGCCCCAAACAAACAACCGACAATTGCGCTGCTCATTACCCAGCCTTGTAGCGCTGCCATTTCCCTTATGCCGAAGTAAACCTCATAAAACCGCTTGGCTCCACCGATGACCACCCAGTCGTATCCGAAAAGAAGTCCTCCAAGCGCTGAGATACAGATGATAAAGGTGATGTATTTGAAATTGAATTCGTTTTTAAGCATAATAACGTATTTGTTCAAGGTAATCTTTCATTGTAAATTGTTTTACTTCTTAAAGCTTCATTCCTTTATTTTCTGATCTTATCCGTACCATAACCGTGTGCGGGATGGGTTCTTCAGGCAGTCGATGGTAATATTTACGTCGTTAACAATCTGGAAATCAAACATTCCAACACAGATGAAGTCAGCGCCGTTATCAAATGCCCATTTAAATCCGATCTTGGGTTCTATGGCGCCTGCGGCAAGCACTTTATAACCCATCACTGGAACTGTTGATTTGCTGACAAAATCAATTGTCCGCTCCGGAAACAGGCAAAACATGTTATTATGAAACCGGTTGTGATCGAGATATTCCTTTCCGTCGACTTCAAAAGGGAAGCGATTTTCGCGGGGGTGGGCCGACCAATACTGATCGTGATGCATGGTTTTCATATAATAATCGGGGATGATTCCGTGGTCCCTGCAGGCAATCAATGATTCAATGGAATGAGCAGCCAGACCGGCGGTATAACCCTGTTGACGAATGTAGCTGAGCATTTTATCAATAACCTCAATTTTTCCGTCACGAACCAGCCAGTCGCACCAGTTGCCCTGTATCTGAACGATATCAACGCCAGAGTCGATTGCCTTGTCGATAAATTCATAAAAAAGTTTTTTATCGGTGTTAGGTCCTACCTGAGAGAGGTTCTTACTATCGAGGTGAGGTCCAACCTGCGAAATCACTTTAATTTTACTGCCTGTTAGCTTTTTATATTTTGCCAGCAACGGATTCGACGGGTAACCGATATTAACGGTATTGATTCCTGCCTGTTCTGCAAGGATCAATGTTTCGTAAATTTTATGCTCAGTGTTGTATGCCTTGAAAAGTTCAGGTACATAAATGAGATCACGGGAGTGAGCCCATCCTCCAATCAGGTTACCTCCGGCTACCAGACGGCTGATCTCATGCTTTCCTATTTTACCTTTTGGAAGTTCACCCTTCAGTTCGTTCAAAGCCGTTTGTTTTACCTGGATGGTAGCACCTGTCATCACATCAACTCCATAGGTTTTGAAGTTACTCATTGCACCCCAACCCATAGCTCCAAGGAGAGGAATGGTTGAAAGGTTCTTCAAAGCTTCGCGGCGCGACAGCCTCCCTTTCGGCTCACCATTTATCGATTTTTTGTGGTTAGGGATAAGCCCAATCAAACGATCAATACTATAACCTTTTTCGCGATAAAAGAAAAGGAATAAAAGGACAGCAGCTTCGATAAACAGCTTGTCAACAATGAAAAGGTGTCCATCATTATTCATCAGTGGATTGCCCAAAGGGGGATATGCAAAATAATATAGGGTCATCAGTATAGCGCCTAAAAGTGAGGCTATTCTGCTGTAAAATCCAATAAATAAGGCGAATCCGATGAAAAACAATCCCCACATATTCATTAAATCAGTTGCCCTTAATAGTAGGGGAGAGCCTGCCAACCAGTGATAAAACCAGGAGAAGAAACCTGACGTATTAAGGAGAAAACCTGAGGCTGTCCAGTTTCCCTGAAGAATCTTTGCCATCCCTTCGTAAAGGAAATGCCAGCCAATGGCAATACGCACTATGGTAATAAGTAAGCGATGTTGACGATTCTTCAACTGATTTTCCATATAGAGGTTTTTAGTTAAATTCAGTTCGCAAATGGAAGCAATAAAAGTATAAAAGTTTAATAAAATTCAATCACCCATTCGATCCACATTATTGCAAAAAATAAACCTATCTTTGATCATAAAATTTAAACTTAATCAATGAAATGTGGAGCAATTCCTGATAAATCGGGTCTTGTCTATAATAGTCTTAATAATTTATGTACGGAAAAATGAAATTATTCCTTTTAACTATTTTCATATTGACACTAACAGCCGCAATTGGACAGAACTCTGCTGATAATCAGGAGCGAATGAAATGGTGGCGTGATGCGCGTTTCGGGATGTTTATCCATTGGGATATGTCAAGTGTTGCGGGTACAGAGATTAGCTGGTCGCGACTTGGACCAAAGCCGTTGGATGGCCCCTGGGGCAGCCCTGCCGGTACGGGGGGTGATTCAATATATGATAACCTTTACAAACGGTTTAATCCAACCAGGTTTAATGCAAAGCAATGGGTTGCAATTGCCAAAGATGCAGGGATGAAGTACCTGGTTTTTACTGCCAAACACCACGGAGGTTTTTGTATGTGGGATACTAAATATACTGATTACTCCATTATGAATACCCCTTATGGTAAGGATGTAATTAAGGATCTGGCTGCCGAATGCCATAAAGCCGGAATCCGGTTAGGTATCTACTACTCTCCACGCGATTGGCATCATCCCGACTATGGAGTGGGTGACAACAGCAGGTATGAGGCATATATGACAGGACAACTGAAGGAACTTCTGACCAATTATGGACAGGTTGACGTTGTTTGGTTCGATAGTTTCGGAACAGGTGCGTCTATTAATTACTGGCATGCCGACAAGGTGCTCGAACTGGTTCGCAGACTCCAGCCCCAAACGATTATCAATAACCGCTGTAACTTCTTTGGTGAACCTGCACCATCGCTTCAGGCCGATTTCGATACGCCCGAACAGACCATCGGTTCCTATAAAACCAATCGCGACTGGGAATCGTGCATGTGTATTGTGAGTGCCTCTAATGGAGGGTGGTCATATCGCAAAGATGGTAAAGTTAAGCCCTTTGCTGTTTGCATCAGAAATCTGGTCAGTTGTGCCACGGGTAATGGAAATCTATTGCTCGATGTTGGTCCTGATTCGTTTGGTGAAATCCCGGCCGATCAGGCAAACCGGCTCGCAGAGATGGGCAAATGGATGAGAAAATATGGCACTACAATTTATGGAACCCAAGGTGGTCCGTTCCGTAATGGCAATTGGGGTGGCTGTACCTTTAAGGGAAAAAAGGTGTATGTTCATCTTTTTGAGGCCGCACCTGACACGATTATAATCCCTGCCTTCCGGGAAACAATGAGAAGAATCAAGAATCTTACCGGAGGGAATGTTAAAATTACTACCGAAAATGGAAAAACCAAAATCATCAGTACACCAATTGATCGAAAATCTCCGGATACAATTTTAGAGCTGACTTTTGATCAGGTGGTGACAAGGGTGGATAACTAACCAACAAAGAAAATCAAAAATCATATACATAGAACGATGAGAGAATTAAAGCTGATCTTCTTACTCCTCCTGAGCCTCGAAACCATAGGGCAAAATATTAATCCGGAGGGGATAAATTCATTTTTTCCTGTCGATATGACCTGCCAGCCCCAGCAGTTTTACAAGCAGCGCCCTGATGGCAAACCGGGTCGCGTGATCACTCTCGGATTCAAAGGAGGAAATCTATCGGGTGCGATTCAGGTTATAACCAAGGTGGGAGGTCTCACTGAACTTACTGAAATCCCTGCTATTTCCGGTGGTCGCAGTGAATACCCTGTTCTTTTACCGGATGGTGCAGGTGTGAAAAATGATGTTCAGGTCAACATTACTTTACGCCAGGGGGCAAAAACATTGAAGAGGTCGGTCACCGTCCCCGCACTTCGTCACTGGACGGTCTACCTTTATAACCATTCCCATGTGGATATTGGCTATACCAATACCCAGGATAATGTCGAATTCCTCCATAAACGCAATATTGAAGAGGGGATCAAATTGGGAGTGGCTACGAAAGATTACGCTTCCGGAGCTCAATACCATTGGAATCCGGAAGTAACATGGCCACTTGAAAGGTATTGGCAAGGTGCAACAACCGATCAGAAAGAGCAGGTCCTAAGTGCCATCAAAAAAGGTTATCTCTGCATGGATGCCAGTTATTTGAACCTGAATACCAGTGTTTGCTCTGACGAGGAACTTTTTCATATTTTTCGGTTCAGTCGCGAGATGCAGCAAAAGACTGGCGTTCCGATGAGGACACTTCAGCAGATGGATATTCCCGGTATATCTTGGGGACTCGTACCTGTAATGGCTCAGCAGGGTGTTCGTTACATAATGATGTGGCCAAACAGTTGTCGCGCAGGGAATGGCCGGAGTGTTGATGAAAAGCCATTCTGGTGGATTGGTCCGGATGGTAAATCAAAGGTTCTTTTTTTCCAGCCAGGTGGATATGCCAATGGTGGTAGCATGACAAAAGGGGGAGCCACCGGCCGTCCATGGTTTGGTCAGCGTGATCCCGACAAGGTTCCTGCTGTGATCAAGACCGGAAGTGCAAATGTCAATTTTCTGGAGGCTCTAACAAAGCGTGAACGTTCTGATAATCCATTTGATTTTTACGTTGTGTCATGGTCGTTGTGGGATAATTGTCCCCTCGATGCCGATATTCCTGATGCCGTTAAGGCGTGGAACGAACAGTACGCCTATCCTCATATTGTGATCTCTGGAGGGACAGAGATCATGCAGATGATTGAAAAAAATTATGGTGACAAGCTGCCGGTTGTCAAAGGTGATTTCACAGAATACTGGACAGATGGTCTGGGAACAGCTGCCGGCCTGACAGCAACAAACCGCAATGCCAAGGAGCGACTGGTTCAGGCAGAAACCCTTTGGACCTTGCTCCACCCCGGAATACCCGCCCCAAGAGCTGCTTTTGATGAAGCATGGCGCCTAATATCCCTTGGATCGGAGCATACCTGGTGTGCTGAAAATCCCACAGAACCATTCTTCCAGGATGCCATCTGGAAGGTAAAGCAGCGTTATTTTCGTGATGCTGATGAGCAGACACAAAGAATTATGGATAATGTGCTGGCTCCTGCAACCGACAGATCTTCGGGAGCTCTGGGACCTGCTGAAGGTCCTTCAAAGGGAGGGATAACGGTTATCAATACCCATTCATGGAAACATGGGGGACTCGTGACCCTCAGCAGATCGGAAAGCTCGCGCGGTGATCGGGTTACCGATGATCAGGGGAAAGATGTACCCGCTCAGCGGCTTTCAACAGGTAAGCTGGCTTTTCTGGCCTCCGAAATCCCTCCATTTGGCTCCCGCCACTACCAGGTTATGTCAGGCCAGTCTCCGGTAACCAGTGGGTGTAAGGTTGATGGTTTGATCCTCGACAATCAGCTTTTGCGTGTTAAGTTGGATCAGATTACCGGCAATATTACAGAGTTGGTAAATCTTGCCAATGGCCGAAATCTGGTGGACATGGAAGTCAACGGGGGTCTTAATGCGTTTCGTTGGATGCCTGGCGATAGCGATAATGCCAGGGCAGATTCATCTATTGTAATTTCAACGGTCGAATCGGGTCCCCTTGTTGTTGAATTATCTGTTTCCTCTAAAGGGACGGGCTGTCGTGCCATTACACGTTCAGTACGACTGGTCAAGGGGCAGCCCTGGGTTGAGATAACCAATGTGGTGGATAAATTGCCACTGGTTGCAAAAGATGGTATTCACTTTGGATTCGGTTTTAAACTACCTCAGGCCAGAACCCGTATCGATATTCCCTGGGGAGTGATTGAAGTTGAAAAGGATCAATGGGCCGCAGCCAATCGTAATTGGCTCACCATGCAACGGTGGGCAGACCTCTCCAACGAAAAGGAGGGGATTACCTGGTGTTCACTTGACGCCCCGCTGATTGAAAGCGGAGGGATAACGGCCAATCAGAGTGGAACTTGGAGCGGCGAGCGAAAACCATGGCTTCGTAAACTTGAACCCAGTTCAGTGATCTATTCCTGGGTGATGAATAACCACTGGTTCACCAATTTCCCACTGACACAGGATGGCCCGGTCACTTTCCGTTACAGGATATTGCCTCACGGTAGGTATGACGCATCAACAGCCAACCGGTTTGGACTGGAACAGTCGCAACCATTGGTGTCGCTGGCAGCGAGTAGCAATGCGATTCCCAAACAATTGATTACACTGGAAGGATCTCCGGCAGTTACTGCTTCAATCCTTAAATCCACTTCAAAAAGCAAGACGGTAATCATCCGGTTACGTTCCGTATCCGATAAAGCAGAAACAGTCACATTTTCATGGCCAGCGGGTAATCCGGCTTCAATCACTATTTGTGAAACCGAGGAGGAATCAGGAACTAAAGCGGACAATATCATAACGGTACCGGCCAACGGATTAATCACCCTGAAGGCCGAATGGTAACTTTAAGAACTTTGGAATAAGATGAGTTTTGAACCTGATTACCTTCAAATTCTTGAGGTTTTAAATAACCGGCGACCAAACAGGTTGCCCTTGTACGAGCACCATATTGATGCCCCTTTTATCTCTAAAGTACTTGGTGAGTCAATTTCATCATATGGATTGAAGAATCATGAACTGGAAGAATATTACCGCAAAGTGATCGGTTTCTGGAAAGAGATGACCTATGATGCTTTTGACTTCGAAGCGGCGATCTGCGATATTTTACCAGGGCATGGCGCCATAATGGGTGGAATGGCAGGACCAATACAGACCCGGGAAGATTTTGAAAACTATTCATGGGAGGATATTCCAAAGATATTCCGGGAAACCTATACTCCCCATTTTGAAGCCATCCGTAAAACCTTGCCTCCGGGAATGAAAGCTTATGGCGGCTGCGGTTATGGCATCTTTGAGGCAAGTCAGGACCTGGTTGGGTACGAGTATTTGTGTGTAATGCAGTGTATGGACCCTGAATTGTTTGCAGATATTTTCACGAGAATAGGGGAGCTCTGGCAGTTACTTTGGAAATGGGTAATTCAGAATTATTCCGATATATTCGTCTTTTTCAGGATGGGGGACGACCTTGGACATAAATCGTCCACCTTGCTTGCGCCCGATATTATCCGGAAGCATATCTTTCCTCAATATAAAAAGGTGATTGATCTGATTCATCAATCCGGGAAAAAGTTTTTACTTCACTCATGCGGAAATATTTTTCCTTTAATGGAGGATGTGATCCAACTCGGCATTGATGCCAAGCACTCCAACGAAGATCAGATTGCCCCTTTTGCTGTTTGGATTGAAAAATATTCCGATAGAATTGGACTATTTGGTGGTTTTGATCTTAACCTTCTGGTACTTGAAAAACCGGATACAGTTTATCAGACAGTTTTAGAACATGGATCACGATATCGAAAAACAGCAAATGGGTATGGTCTTGGATCAGGTAACTCGATTCCGGCATATATTCCTGTTGATGGATTTATGGCGATGATCGAGGCTGTTAAGGCGATCAGACGTAATGAATCGTTTAATTAAATTATTAAGAATTAAAATGCACGTTCAGGTAACCAAATAAACTTAGTAGAAAATAATGAAGATTAATTTAGGGTGTTTCTTTGGGCTTTTGTTTTTCATTCCGGTTTTGCGGGCACAGGATTTTGCCTCATGGCAGAACCATTCCCTGATTTTAAACAATGGTGTCGTGACACGCGAAATTGTTGTTGAAAACGGGAATATCCGTACCAAAAGCCTTAAAATAAAAGGGAACGATTTGAATTTTGATTCCGAAAAATCCAAAGAATTTTCCCTTGAAATTGACGGAAAATTGTGTGACGGAGAATCGGGATGGGAATTAATCTCTTTTATTAAGACGCATGATACACGGCAGGGGAATGGTGCAACAGTAAAACTTCTGGGGACGAAAGCGTTTTCCGGCATTGAAGCCGATATCACTTACCTCCTGTATCCGGATTTGCCGGTGATCCGTAAACAAATCTCACTTCTGAATAATTCGGGGAAAGAGATCAGAATCGAATCGTTTGATATCGAAAAGTTGATTCCTGCATTTAGTTTTGTCGAGGCAGTTACCTATGCTAATTACTGTAGACAGAAACATCTAAGTACCTATGTGGGAGATTGGGACGATGCATTAGTTGCGGTTCATTCCTATTCTAAAAATGCTGGTATCCTCCTTGGAAATGAATCCCCCGGGGTATTAAAGAGAACAGCCTACAATACCGGATATAATAATGTTGAGATAGGACTCACGCATAAAGGAGACAACTATCCGTTCCGAAAGTACATCAATAACGGAGAACTTTGGTCCTCCCCTAAGGTATTCGTAATTCCGTATGCCAATTCAGCCGATCCATGGAAGATCATGAATACTTCATTGGCAGACTTTGTGCGCCTTCACATGGGACTGCGAATTAATGAAATAAAGAAGCGGCCTGTAATGATGTATAATAACTATATCCCATTCAATGACCGTCTTAACGATACTTTAATTGTCAATCTTGCTAAAATAGCTTCTGAATGTGGTGTAAAGCAGTTCGAAATTGATTGTGGCTGGCATACCACACAACATAATATTGGGAAAAGTGTCTCCTGGGTCAATAGTACCGGCGATTGGTTGGTCGATAAAACGAAATTTCCTGACGGACTGAAGCCTGTTTTTGATCAAATCAGGAAAGGAGGAATGGAGCCCGGATTGTGGATTAGTGTCGGATCTGCAGCCCGCAATTCAAAAGTGTTTCAGGACCATCCTGAATGGGCTGTCAGAAATGAAAAAGGTGAATCTGTTGACCTTCATACAAATGGTGGTGTCGATCTTAATACCATGTGCTTTGGAACAGAATGGACAGGATATATAAAAAAGAAAATTATTGATTTGGTCAGTGAGGTTGGATTGAGCTTTGTTAAACTTGATCTAAGTATTGTTACAAGTGCTTACGTCACTGATTATAAGAGATCAGGATGTAGTGCCAAAAACCACCCTTTTCACAAGGACCGCGAGGAGTCACTGATCGTCATTTACGAAAGGTTATTTCAGCTTTTTGATGAGTTGCACGCAGTAGACCCCGAACTATACATCGATTGTACTTTCGAAACCGAGGGAAAACTGCAGCTGATTGATTATGCATTTTGCCAGCATGCCGAAGGAAACTGGCTTACCAATATCGGGGAACCCTTTCCCATCGGAGCCTTTCGGATTCGTGATTTAACCTGGTGGAAATCACCTGCTCTGCCCGCTTCTTCATTTATTATCGGCAACCTGCGAATGGATAGTCCGGAGTTCATTCAGGAACTTAAAACACTGATTGGTTCTTTTCCCATCGTACTGGGCGATCTTCGAAAATTATCAAAAGAAAAGAGATTTGAAATAAGGCAATGGGCAGACTGGATTTCTACGATGCAAAAAAAATACAATTATGATTTGTACCGGCAGGATCTGCCAGGCTTTGGAGAACCGACAGAAGGGGCCTGGGATGGCTGGTCGCGTATTAATACCGATACAAAACAGGGCGGCATCGTGGGGATTTTTAAGCAGGGGTCATTAGATGATCAACGCACGGTTTCTGTCCAGGGATTATCCATAACCAAACAATACAGGGTAAAGCAAGCCCCATTGGGTGAAGAAATTGCAGTAATGACAGGAAAGGATCTGGAGGAGAAGGGATTCAAAGTAAAAATGGAAAAGAATTATGATAGTCAGATATTTGAAATAGAATTAGTTAATTAGTAGTATTTAAGACAATTAAATCATGAAAAATATTAACCCGCTATTTGTACTTATTCTGTTGATTTTGTGTTCTGCACTTCAAACTAAAACTTTTGCCAAACAGAAAATTCAATCCAAAGACACGATTAAGATCGAATCCATTTTCCCATTTCAGAAGCAACATTGCCACGGTTCCACGATCACTGAATTACCCAATAAAGACCTGTTGGCAGCCTGGTTTCAGGGAAGCGGGGAGCGAACTTCGGATGATGTGGCCATCAAAGGAGCACGGTATAATCACAAGAGTGGTAAATGGGGTGAACCGTTTGTAATGGCTGATGTTCCGGGTTTCCCCGACATCAATCCTGTTCTTTTTGTAGATAATCAGGGAAAACTCTGGTTATTCTGGTACACGGTTATGGCTTATCAGTGGAGTACATCATTGCTGAAGTACCGTGTTAGCGACAACTATATGCAAAAGGGGGGAGCACCTCTCTGGTGCTGGCAGGATGTAATCCACATGAAACCAGATGGCGGCGAGGCAACTGAAGGAATTACCGCGAATGACTCGTTTGTCAAAAACCTGACCAGAAAATTTGATGATTATTTCGACTATTTAAAACAGGCGGGTCAGATAAAAGAGGATGGCAACGATGTGATAACTGATAAAAAATGGGAAAAGCTGAAGTCGCTGTACTTCGATATTGCAAAAGGGAAAAACCTGCTGAGTGAAGGAAAAGTCACAAATGATAAAGGGGTTAAAGTCAGTGCTCCGTTAGGATATCCGTTGATGCGCAGGATCGGATGGCAGACCAGGAATAAACCGATTCAGATGGGCAAACGGATGATTCTGCCACTATATTCCGATGGATTAAACCTCTCTTTGATGGCCATAACGGAAGATCAGGGAGCACACTGGAGTTTTAGTGAACCAATTCTTGGAGGCGGTGCTATCCAGCCTTCACTGGCAATCAACCAAGACAGCTCGCTGACTATCCTGATGCGTGACAATGGTCCTGCACCTAAAAGATTGATGACAAGCATCTCCAAAGATAAGGGTGTAACCTGGAGTTCAGTTGTCGATACCGAAATCCCTAATCCCGGAACGGCAGCTGATGTGGTCGTCCTGGCAAGTGGAAATTGGGCCTTAATTCTCAATGATATTGAGGAGGGAAGGTACCGACTTTCAGTTTGGCTTTCGACCGATGAAGGGAAGACATGGCCATTCCGGAAGATATTGGTAAACGGAAAGCCCGACAACGCCGTAAGAGGTCACTATCCTGCAATTATCCAGGGAAAAGATGGGGTGATTCATGCTTCTTATACAAATCAGATTGCTGGTCCCGTCGGTGAACCAGACCTGAAGAATATTGTCCATGCCAGTTTTTCGGAATACTGGCTGATGCATTAGTGTTATTAAAAGTTAACCTCTATTTTAAAAATGCGCGTTGAGATGATTTTCACAAAAGCAAATCAAATACCTTAAAACATGAACTTGAAACCTGGACCCTTTGTATTTTTATTGGTAATCCTAAATTTTAATTCATTTGGACAGAATTTTAAGGAATTTAAATCCCTGCTTGGAAATTGTGGAATGAATGTAAATATTCCGGCAGGATTCAGAGAAGCTAAAATTGTTGAGAACGATGACATGAATTATGAATATGCAATAAAATATCCTGACAAAGATTTTGAATTAAGATATGCAATTAGACCAATTCGGTATAAAGAATATGCCAATGATACTGTGAAAAGAGAATTGGAAGGTCAAAGTCCTTTTAGAAATTCATCATATGGAACAATACTTCATACCATTGTCCTAAATATAACGGGAGGTGTAGATTATGAAATACAAGCATTTGACAAAAATGCTGTAAAAAAGGAGTTTAATGCAGATTGGGGTGCAACGACTTTTGTTGTATTAAAATCGGACTTCGGGAAAGGGTATAAGTATTGTATGATTGTAACCATTCATAAGGACGACGTTGCAGATGCTTATTATTTTTATCTTTCAAATACCAAAGAGAATTTTTCTGAAAATGAGGATCCATTGTTTCATACCTTGCGGTTTGATTAAAGGAAACAGGCGTGAATATCAGCTACCTGGCAAGTTCGGCAGCGGTGGTTTTCGCTGTCTATCTTTCCGATCAGGCAGTTTACTAGCTTGACATCGGCCCTTTGGTTTAGCTTCCTGGAATGAATTTAAGTAATATAATTTTATTTTTAAGATACTTTGGTGCAATTAGGTGTTTAGGTGGCAGAAAAGCGATCTAATAAGTAACCTTCTCACTTAAAATTGCCAAAAAATTATTAAAAATTCCTGTGAATCACCAAAAATAACGAAAATGAGAAAAATCACATTAATCCTTCTATTGCTTGGCTTCACAAGCTTTTGCTCCATGGCCCAATCCTCAAAATCAAGCCAGAAATTGAGAAGAGCCGACTGTTTCTTTGGTATCCATTTTGATCTTCATGCCAGTGAGGACATATCCGATGCGGGTAAAACCCTGACTCCCGAAATGGTGGATACCTTTTTGACCAGGGTACGTCCCGATTTTATTCAGATCGACTGCAAAGGGCATCCCGGAATTTCGAGTTATCCCACAAAGGCTGGTTCACATGTGAAGGGATTTCAAAAGGACCCATTGAAACTCTTCAGGGAGGTTACCGCCAAGAATAATGTGGCCCTTTTTATGCACTATTCAGGAGTTTGGGATGGCAAAGTCGTAAAAGACCACCCCGATTGGGCCGTAGTTAATGCGATTGGGGAAGTGAGTAAGGAGAAAACCTCGTTTTTCAGTCCTTACCTCGACCAGATACTGATTCCCCAATTGAAGGAACTCAGCGATTATGGTGTCGACGGTGCATGGATCGATGGTGATTGCTGGGCTGTTGAACCAGAATATGGAGTTGCGGCGACCAACCGTTTTACAAGTGAGACTGGAATTACCGAAATACCTAAAAAAGTTGGGGACAAGAATTATCCTGAATGGATGGAGTATAACCGTCAATTGTTCCGTGACCGGTTAAAGAAATATATCGATGCCATTCATCAATATAACCCTGCTTTCCAGATCACCAGTAACTGGTCCTATTCTTCCATGATGCCGGAACCTGTGAATACGAATGTTGACTATTTGTCGGGTGACGTTACACCTCAAAATGGTGTTTACCGCTCGGCATTTGAAGCCCGGTGCATCGCTCCACAGGGAAAACCGTGGGATCTGATGGCCTGGGGATTCTCGTGGAATGGCGGCAAGATGCCAATGAGTGTGAAATCGTCCCTTCAGCTCGAACAGGAGGCAGCCCAAATCATGGCGATGGGTGGCGGGGTTCAGTTCTATTTTCAGCAAAACCGCGATTTATCACTAAAACCCTGGCTGGCCACCATGCTTTCGGAGATCGCAGTTTTTTGCAGGGCGCGACAGCCTTATGTGCATAAAGCCAGAGCAGTCCCGCAGATCGCCATTCTGTATCCGACCGCTTCCTATCAAAGAAACACGACACGACCTTTTTCAGGTTCAACAGCAATGCTTCAGGGTACGTTGAATATGGTCCTCGATGGTCAGCATCCTGCTGAGATATTGATGGAACACCACCTTCACGGAAAGATGAATCAATATCCGCTGATCATTATACCTGAATGTGATTTTCTAGAGCCTTCATTCAAAAAAGAATTGGATAACTATGTCAACGAAGGTGGCAATTTGTTGATTATAGGCAATGAATCAGCAAAATTGTTTGAAAAAGAACTCGGAATTAAATCAATAACAAAATCAGATGAGACCCCCAAATTTATTGCTGCAGCTCATAAACTGGGTGGTATTGGGACATCATTGGTCTCGGTTGGATTAGGTTCCGAAGCACAAGCTATCGCCTCATTTTATAACAGCAGCGATTTTAATGACAAAGGAAAAATTATTGCTTCCTCTGTAAATAAAGTGGGGAAAGGGAAAATCACCGGAATCTATTTCAATGCCGGTTCAACTTATCTCGATTATAAATCACCGGTACTCCGAGATTTTGTACATAACCGTATTACAGAGTTGTTTCCTGATCCACTGGTGAAGGTGACCGGATCTCATCTGGTTCATATGGCTGTGAACCAACTGAATGGTAGGATGCTGATCAATCTTGTGAATGTAGCAGGAGAACATACCAACCCAAAAGCTACAGGATATGACGAAATCCCCGGATTAAAAGATCTTACAGTTACGATCAAAACTCCAAAGAAACCTTCAAGAATTGTGTTACAACCTGAAGGGCGTGTACTTGCCATCGATTTTAAAAATGAAGTATCCAAAGTTAATGTTCCTGAACTGCCAATTTATTCGATACTGGAGGTAATACTTTAATTCCAAATTGGCAGGTAACCCTTCAAGTGTTTTTTTTATCCTTGAAGGGTTTACATTATTAATTTTTAATTATCAGGAATATTTCTTTATTTTTGGCCGTTTTAAAATTCAACCAATGACATCACGTAGGATATTCTTAAAGAGTAGCGGGACTGCCGCTGCGGGTATTACGCTTGTTTCATCACTATCCAGTACAGTTGCTTCATGTGCTGCAAGCAACAAGGTGAATGTAGGTCTTGTAGGCTGTAATGGAATGGGTTTTTCAGATCTGAAGACTTTTCTTGAGAATCCCGAGGTGGAGTGTATCGCATTGTGTGATATTGACGAAAGTGTCCTGAACCGGCGTGCTGCCGATGTTGAAAAAATCCGCGGCAAAAAACCTGCAAACCTCTATAAAGATTGGCGGAAACTGATTGAAAATAAAAATATTGACGTAGTAATCATTGGAACTCCTGATCATTGGCATTGTATGATTATGGTTGCTGCGTGTGAAGCGGGTAAAGATGTCTACTGCGAAAAACCGCTGGGTAATAGCATTGAGGAGTGTAACCTGATGGTAAAGGCGGCTAAGAAATATAAAAGTGTAGTACAGGTTGGGCAATGGCAGCGGAGTGATCCGCATTGGTTAAGTGCAGTTGATTTTATAAGCTCAGGTAAATTGGGAAAAATAAGACTTGTACGTGTATTCTCTTACCAGGGATGGTGCCCTTCGATTCCTGTTTTGGCTGATGAACCCGTACCTGCAGGGGTTGATTATGACATGTGGTTAGGTCCGGCAAAGAGCCGTCCGTTCAACAGAAACCGTTACCATTTTACATTTCGCTGGTTCTGGGATTATGCCGGTGGTCTTATGACCGACTGGGGTGTTCATCTCCTTGATTACGCGCTATACGGTATGGATGTTACCACTCCAAAGTCAATCATGGCGATGGGTGGCAAATATGGTTATCCGACCGACGCTTGTGAAACGCCCGATAGTTTACAAACCATTTATGAATTTGACGGATTCAATGTGATGTGGGATCATGCAATCGGAATTAATGATGGAGCTTATGGCCGTGAACACGGATTGGGTTTTGTGGGGGAAAACGGGACACTTGTTATTGACCGTGGAGGATGGGAGGTCATCCCTGAAGTGGTGAGTGGTACAAAACGGATGGAAGCGGTGCCGCTCGTTAAAGGAACAGGGGAAGGTCTGAAAAACCACGTTAAGAATTTCCTTGAATGCAGGAAACACCGGAATCCAAATACAAATGCAAGTGTCGAAATTGGCGCTCATATCGCCAAATTCTCCCATCTGGGGAATATCGCCTACCGTTCGGGTAAAAAACTCGTATGGGATGGGACAAGATTCACCAACGATGAGGAGGTAAACAAATACCTGATCCCGAGTTATCGTGCTCCCTGGAAATTACCGACAATCTGATATACATCATCAAAAGATTTGGCTTCCATCAATTCGGCCCTAAGCTTGGCTGCACCCGGAAAGTCATTAGTGTAGATCTTGTAAAATCGTTTGAGGATATTGAAATTCTTTTTTCCTCCCCAATTATGCTCAAACAGTTTGGTGTGGCGAAGTAACTGATCCAATTTTTCCGGTACAGATGGGGAGACCTTTGCCTGATTAAAGAACCAGGGATCGTGAAAAATACCTCTTCCGATCATCACACCATCAAGACCATATCTGTCAGATAATTCAACGCCCTGACTGACAGAAAGTACATCTCCGTTTCCCAGAAACAATGTGTCAGGGTTGATTTGATCACGAATCCGTGCACCTTTACCAATCTCCTCCCAATTGGCCAATCCGTCAGATTGTTGTTTTTGTGTCCGTCCATGAAGGATGATGGCTGCAGGTTTGGTTTCCAATAAATTTGCGATCCACTCCTCTGTTTCATGTGATCTTATACCTGACCGTGTTTTTACAGAAACCGGCAGATGCGTTGCTTCTTTGGTTGCAAGAATAATCTCTTTGGCAAGGCGGGGCTGACCGATTAAAGCCGAACAACAACCGTTCTTAACCACATTTTTTACAGGACAACCCATGTTAACATCCAACCCGTCAAAATCATATTCGTTGGTAATTTCACGGGCAATCCTGTGAAAAACTTCGGGTTTATTTCCCCATATCTGTGCTACGAGCTTAAAATTTTGCTGTTTGAGGATCTGCTTCTCCGATTCACTTACATGCAACCGCTCGGCCACTCTTGGTTTACCTTTTGGGTGGTTCATCCCATCTACTGAAGTAAATTCGGTGAAAAGTGGCTTCAGAATCAGAGTATCTGACAATCGCATAACTATTTCACGGAAGGAGGTATCTGTTACATCTTCCATCGGGGCTAATGCAAAAATGGGTTTTGAAAGTTCCTTCCAAAAATTGGACATGATCTGCTGCTGGATTTTATTCTAATATTGAATTTGAAATTGCAAAATTAGGATTTTTTGTTAGTCTGAAGCTTTTGCGGTAAGTGCTTCGGTTTCCAAATCTGTAACTCATCGTTTTCATGTAGCTCTGTTTCTCACCTTCTGAGCTGTTTTTCAGATCACGACATTCGGAGGAACAGCAACTCTCATATTTTTTTGCACATTCTTCACATTGAATAAACAGCAAATGACATAAATCGTTGGCGCAATTCAGGTGTGTATCGCATGGTTTACCGCATTGATGGCAACTTGCAATAACTTGCCCGTTCACCGATTCACCCATCCGCTCGTCAAAGACAAAATTTTTTCCGATAAAGTTTGACTCAAGGTTCAATTGCTTAATATTTCTGGCATACTCCAATATTCCGCCATGAAGCTGGTTAACATCTTTAAATCCAATATGTTTCAGATAAGCACTCGCTTTTTCGCACCTGATGCCGCCAGTGCAATAAAGGAGTAATTTTGAATCTTTCTGATCTTTTAGCAGTTCTGTGATCAAAGTAAGCTCCTCACGGAAGGTATCGGCTTCGGGACAGATGGCCCCCTTAAAATGTCCGATCTCCGACTCGTAATGGTTTCGCATATCCACCACGATGTGTTCACCGGTTTCAACCAGGTCATGGAAATCCTTCGCATTCAGATGTCTCCCAACATTTGTAACATCAAACGCATCATCCTCCAGGCCATCAGCCACTAATTTTGGCTTCACTTTTATGGTGAGTTTGTAAAACGATTTTCCATTATCCTCAATGGCATATTTAATCGGGATTTTGTTGAAGATTGGATGTTTATTCAGGGTTTGCAGAAAAGCATTAAAATTAACTTCCGGTACGCTCATTTGTGCGTTTATCCCTTCGTGGGCGACATATATCCTGCCAAAACAATTTAATTCAGCCCAATCCTGATACAATTGATTCCTGAATTCCTGAGGGGTAGCCAGGATAAAGTAGCGATAAAACGAAATCGTTTTCCTGACAAATGGCTCAGCTTTTAGGTTTGCCATTAGGACTTTCCTGTCAATAGAGTTGAAAAGTGGCATTTTTCGTGAAGAATGATATTAGTTGTTTAAATAATCAAGATATTATCCTTTTGTTGGTGGATTAACAAGATTAGGTTTTTCATGAGACTTACCATGACGTTTATTATGCCTTTTTAAAATAACTGGTTTGTTGAACAATTTTTGATCAAGATTACCCACGTTCATGATGTTCTCTTTTGCAGGCTCTTTCTCTTTAAATCCACCAATCGATGGTTTTTCGCCCCGTTTGTTCATGTTGAGAAATTTGATTACATCTGCCAGATCGAGTTCAAATATATGACCAACCGTATTTTCGTATTTGTACCAGATTTTTTTTTGAAGTATATCGGTTTTTAAATGGCGGGCAATTCCCTTATCTGTTTCGATAGCCAGCAAGTCATTTGGGAAATCTTCCAGTGCTTCAAGGTATTGATCCAGTTCGTAGGTGAGGCAGCATTTTAGTTTTCCACAACGTCCTGTCATTTTTTCTGCATTAGGTGACAATCCCTGTTTGTTGGCAGCGTCCGATGAGATACTGGTAAAATCGGTTCTCCACGTTGAACAGCACAACGAACGTCCGCACGAACCAATACCGCCGATCCGGGCAGCTTCCTGACGAACGCCAATCTGCATCATTTCAATTCTGATTGCGAATTCTCTGGAATAGTGTTTTATCAGTTCCCTGAAATCAACCCGTCCATCGGCGATATAATAGAAAATCGCCTTGGTATTGTCACCCTGAAACTCCACATCACCAATCTTCATGTTCAGATTCAGCTCATTGGCAATTTGTCGGGCACGAATCATTACCTTATTTTCGCGTGCCTTTGCTTCTTCCCATTTAATGACATCTGCAGGGGAAGCTTTTCGGTAAATTTTATGCCATTCATATTTGTCCTGCTTTTTAATTTTGCGTTTAAACTGAAGTTCCGCTAACCTGCCGGTTAAGGATACAGCGCCAATGTCATGTCCTGGGTTACAGGCAACCACTACTAACTCATCACGCTTGAGTTGTATGTTACTCTCATTTCTGAAGAACTCTTTTCTGGTCCCTTTGAACCGGATTTCCACTATGTTTGATTCGTGAGCACTATGAGGTATATCGTTAAGCCAATCGTATGTTCCAAGCATCAATGGCCGGTCTGTATCACTATTTGTATTGCATAAATTGCATCCCATTTCACTGATTTTATAATCGGGTGGCAATATTATCAAATTTTGGTCATATTTACTATTTTAATTTGGACTAAATAATGATTTGTATTTTATTGATCTGAATTGAAGACGAATAAGTTTTAATATTTCGCTGTTTTAAATTACTTTTGGGCGCTATTTTCAATTTATTAACCTTAAAGTAATAACTGTGAGCCGATTAATTTCACCTTCAATACTTTCAGCCGATTTTAACAATCTGGGCAAAGATATCCGGATGATCAACGAGAGCGAAGCCGACTGGATTCATTTTGATGTGATGGATGGGGTCTTTGTTCCCAATATATCCTTTGGATTGCCTGTTATTCAACATGTTAAAAAGGTGGCCACCAAACCTCTGGATGTCCATTTGATGATTATTAATCCCGATCCGTTTATTAAACCTTTCAGGGATTCAGGAGCTGATTTCCTTACCGTTCATTATGAGGTATGCAATCATCTGCACCGGACAGTAGGGGCAATTCACGAAGAGGGGATGAAAGCAGGAGTTTGTCTAAATCCGCATACGCCTGTTCATTTACTCGGGGATATTATTAGCGACTTGGATTTGGTTCTTTTGATGTCTGTAAATCCAGGATTTGGCGGGCAGAAATTTATTAAAAACATCCTGAATAAAGTTTTACAACTGCGACGATTAATCACAGAGAAGCAGTCTAAAGCCCTGATTGAAATTGATGGCGGGGTAAATCTTGAGACTGGAAAACTGCTCTTTGATGCCGGAGCCGATGTACTTGTTGCAGGAAGTTTTGTATTTGGGGCAGCTGATCCGAAGCTGACGATCCATCAATTGAAAAACGTTTGACCTGGTTACTGACTTAGGATCAATTTCAGATGAAATAGCCATGGTAAAAAAATCATAAACCGAAGATGAATCTGCCAACTGGCTGATGGCTTTTCGCTTCACTGATCTTCGATCCCATGCGACCTTTAAAAAACAAATTATATTCGCATGAAACTTTCTCATTGTGGAATCGATCTTCAGAATTTGTACCCAAAAATCGGGATGAGCTATATTTGGAAAGTCTACCAATTCCAGGCTGATTGGTGCCAGATACCAGACGCTTTTCGCGATAGATTGAATTTCATTGTGACATCCTCCTCAAAAAATAAATAGTAGAACATTCGTACAGATTGAATGTAAAAATGGTAATTTTGCAAATCATACTTCATGGGGCTGACCGGTTTTGACAGCGGGCAGAAGAGGTGTGTAAGCATGCTGGGCATTGGATTGTTGGCCCGTAAATCTTAATATCCAAACAAATAATTGGCGAAAATAATTTTGCTCTTGCCGCTTAATTGAATCAAGTAGATTGAGCTAATCCGGCATAAGATGCTGGAGTGGGACATTTCCCGGGTGCTGTGGATCCGAAGCGGCCCGATCAGGAAGTGCAGTAATATCGGAAATAGTCGGCTAAATGCTCCGGAAAGTCGGCGAAATTAAGGAGATAAGGTGAAGATCGGTGGCCTTGATCCAGTTTTCACTCGAAAATTAAATCTTGGATAAGCATGTAGAAAGCATATTGCTTCCTCGTTTGGACCGGGGTTCGACTCCCCGCAGCTCCACTTTTATTAGATGCAAATGGCTGTAAATTAATTTTTTACAGCCATTTGTTGTATGTATTTAATCGGAATATAAATGTAGTTAAAATTGGTTCTTAACGATTTGAATTGTTACCTCAAATTGAATAAATCATTTAATTGCACTATATTTACAATTATATTCATTTGACAGATGACCGATTTCGATAATTTATTCCTAAAGTATCATCATCAGCTATTTCGTTTTACATTAAAATTTATTGAGGATGAAAATGAGGCGCTTGATTTAGTGCAGGATATTTTTGTCGAGGTATGGGAACGGGGTCAATACAAGGAAATTGACGAGAACGTCAAAGCCTACCTGTTTACCGGGGTAAAAAACAGATGTCTTAACTATATCAAACATCAGAAAGTAGTCAAAAAATTTGAGCACCACGCTGCTATTGAGTTGAAAGAATTGGAAGCCAATTATTATCTTTCAGGAGAACAATCCTATATTGAAAAAGAGACCATTCAAAACATTGATTCTGCAATCGATTCCTTGACTGATATTTATAAGGAAGTGATCACACTTAGTAAGATGGAAGGATTAAAGAATAAAGAGATTGCCGAGCGTTTGCAAATACCAATAAGAACCGTAGAAACAAGAATTTTCAGAGCTTTAGCCTTACTAAAGGAGAAAATTTCGATACAATCGCTGTTATTATTCTTCTTCAAAAAGCGGATTAATCGGCAATATTAAAATAAGTTAAAAAAAAGTTAAAAAAGCTGACGTAAAAATTGAAACAATATTGTTTTAGTAACATAAACGATTTTGAAACTGTTTTAATGAACGTCGAATCCCCAATACAAAACCTTATCGGCCGCTATCTGAACGGTGATTGTTCTGATACCGAAATTACATCTCTATTGGATTGGTGCAACCTCTCGTCCCAAAACCAAAAGGAGTTTATTCAGGCTAAGGATTTATGGGATATGGCCGGCCAAACAACGAACAAGGCTGACAAACAACTCATTCATTTTTACCGGAGACAGCTTGAACAAACCAAAAAATCACAAACGATTCTACTTAATCGATTATTAGCTGTTGCTGCGGTCTTTGTTGTCGGACTTTTAGTAACGGTCCTCCATCCCTGGAGATCCGCAGAAGCTGTTCAACATCTAAGTGTTTTCTCGGTTCCATTAGGTTCCCGTTCCAAGGTGGTTTTATTTGATGGTACTGAAGTTCATCTCAATTCTGGAAGTACATTAACCTTTCCAAATAAGTACGATGGTGATGTCCGACGTGTAACTCTGTCAGGAGAAGGATTTTTCGTAGTCAAGTCTGATAAGAAACATCCCTTTATTGTAAAAACAACTGATTTTGAGGTGGAAGCAACAGGAACCCAATTCAATGTTTGTACCTATAATGATGACCCTTTTTCCGCTGCAACATTGGCTGAAGGGGCTGTTTCGTTAAGAATGAACAACTCCGATCAGGCATTTGTTATTAAACCATGTGAAAAGTTTAGATTTAACCGGGTGAAAAATTCATATAACCAGGCAGTTACTGATGTTGAATCCGAGCTGGCCTGGAAGAACGGAGAGTTTATCTTTAAAAATATCCCATTTCCGGAGTTGGTTCAGCGACTGGAGCGGTGGTATGATGTAAAATTACTTTGTTCGGGGAAAAAACTGGAATCTTACGCTTATACTGGTAGATTCAAAAATCAGGAAACGATATGGCAGGTTCTCGATGCCTTAAAACTAACTACACAGATCACGTATCAGAAAATTTCTTTCAGAGAATTTAAAATTAGTTATAAATCAAATAATTAACGTCTTATCAAATGCCTATGATGAATTATTACAAATATTAAAAAACGAAGACGAACTGTCGCCACAACAATTCGCCTTCACAATCAATCAATAAATAATTATTAATTAATTGTCTTAACACTACAAAAGTATGAAAAAAAAATTGATTCACCCGAGCGGTAAGTCATACGGTGACATTGCTCAAATTTTTCGAATTATGAAACTAATCACGCTATTGCTGTTTGTTGCGGTTTTCCAGCTATCAGCTTCTACTTATTCGCAAACAACACGCCTCAAAATTTCGGGGCAAAAACTTTCACTAGGCGAGATCATTGAAGGGATTGAAAAACAATCTGAGTTCTCATTTTTTTATAATGTTAATCAGATAGACCTTTCGAAGCAGGTTGACATTGACGCGGATAATCAGTTTGTTAATGAAATTCTTGATAAAATTCTGGTTGGGACTGGGATGACCTATACCATTAACAACAAATTAATTGTCATTCATAAGCAAGGCGAACCAGTTGAGTTGATCATTGCCCAGCAGCAGGGCAAAAAAATCACCGGGAAAGTATCGGACCAGTCCGGATCCGTGATACCCGGTGCATCGATCGTGCTCAAAGGGACAACTATTGGAACGGTGACCAATAACGACGGTACTTTTACGCTATCGAATGTTCCCGAAAAAAGCACCCTCGTTTGTTCTTTTGTAGGGATGGTGGCTCAGGAATTTGCCATTGGAAACAAATCCGTTTTTAATATTGTTTTAAAAGACGAAACCGTAGGAATAGAGGAAGTTGCAGTGATTGGGTACGGCTCGGTTAAAAAGAGGGATCTTACCGGAGCTGTCGCTTCGCTAACATCTTCAGACATTGTAAGAACCACCCCTGCAAATGCTACACAGGCGTTACAAGGACAATTACCTGGGGTTGTTGTCACTAAGGGGAGTAACCTTCCGGGGCAGGCATTCAGTATAGATATTCGGGGTGAGAATACAATTACCGGAGTTACAGAACCATTGGTGGTTATCGACGGGGTTATTGGTGGAAGATTAAGAGATATTAATCCTGCAGATATACAATCGGTTGATATTTTGAAGGATGCATCCTCAACAGCAATTTATGGATCGCGTGGTGCAAATGGAGTTATAATCATAACCTCCAAAAAGGGTGTTAGTGGAAGGGCCAAAGTAACGGTCGATTCCTATGTTGGAATAAAAACTCCGAATCATATGCCGGAGCTTCAAAATGCACAACAGTTTTATAAGAGTATGGTGACCGACGTCGCTTTGAATCTTGGTTCACCGTTAACTTTATCCACTAATGAAATGGATGTTGTTAACAAAGGAAAATCTACCAACTGGGTTGATCTCTTAACAAAACCAAGTGTTTCTGCCGGATCTACTGTTGCAATAACCGGTGGTACAGCTGGTACAACCTATCGGTTTTCAAGCGGTTATATTCAGGAAGATGGTAATATACGTAACAGTACATTTAAGAAGTATAGTTTAAATGGTGCTCTTGACAGTAAAGTGACAGATTTTTTGAGGGTTGGCTTCACTGCCTATATTAATTACAGTGTAAATCCTACTGGATCCTATGAAGCATTACGCTCTGCATATCGTGCCAGACCAACAGGAACTGTATATTATAATGACTTGTTAAATCCAAGTGATGGATATGATCTTACCCAGGGACCCTGGAATGGTTATGCTGTTTGGATGGGAATCAAGGATAACCAGGTTCTCAATCCTTTGGTTGAAGCTAATCCTGCCAATTACCAGTTTCAAACAACTGCTGCAAATGAGATGGGAAATGCTTTTGCTGAGATTACACTTTTAAAAGGACTAACCTTTAAATCATCAATTTCGGCCTCTATCATTGACCAGCGTATTGGAGATTACCGGGGAACCTACACAAAAGACCGATTGGGAACCCAACTTCCAAGGGCTACTTATCAAACTGCTGATAACTCCAGTTATACTTTCGATAACCAGTTAAGTTATAATCTGACCAAAGGGAAACATAAGTTGAATGCCACGGTACTTCAAAGTGCGTTTAAAAATGTTGCAGAAACTTATTCAATCGCTGTCCAGAATCTTCCTTATGCATCGGCATGGTACAATCTTGGAACTGCAGGCAATGCTAATGTTACTGGTGTTTCTAGCAGCTATAAAATGAATAGTTTGACATCATACATGGGTAGAGTGAATTATACCTTTGATGAAAAATATCTTTTCACATTTACAGGTCGTGGGGATGGCGCATCTCAGCTCGCTGAAGGGCATAAATGGGCTTTTTTCCCTTCGGGTGCTTTTGCATGGCGTTTGGTAGATGAAAATTTTGTTAAACAGGCTAATATATTTTCTGATCTGAAATTAAGGGTTAGTTACGGTGAGGTTGGTAATTCTAACGTATCGCCTTATAGTACTCAGGCATCTATTCTGAATACCATTTATAGTCATGACCAGAGTCTTGGTAATGGATTTGCACCTGGTAACCTTGGAAATAAAGACCTGAAATGGGAAAGAAGCCAGGAGTTAAATTTAGGTTTGAATGTAGGGTTCCTCAATAACAGAATTACAGCAGCCATCGAAGTCTATAATAAAAATACTAAAGATCTGATCCTGGCTGAAAACTTGCCAACCTCAACTGGTTTTAACACAGTTACGGCAAATGTTGGCCAGATTTCGAACAAAGGGGTTGAAGTTTTATTGAATACCCGTAATGTCGTTACTAAAGATTTTCAATGGACCACTACCATCAATTTTTCAAAAAACAAAAACGAGATTAAAGCTTTGGCGAATGGTGTTTCTGCGATCCTGGGCAACGCCCTTTTTGTCGGCAAGTCTGTAAAATCGTATTACGATTATAAATTTGCCGGTATTTGGCAAATAGCAGATAGTATCCAGGCAAAAACGTTTGGTCAGTCGCCCGGGTCTGTCAGGGTAGTAGACACGAATAAAGATGGATCAATTTCATCAGCAACGGGTAAGGACGACCGTCAGGTATTGGGTACACAATTACCCAATTATATTATTGGGATGACTAACCATTTGAATTACAAAGATTTTGATCTTTCATTCCAGCTTTATTATCGTAACGGAACACTTTACAATAATGGTTTACTGACGGGAACAATGGGTGATTATACCAATACACGATACAATCATATTGTGATGGATTACTGGACCAGGAAGAATCCTACCAACGATTGGTATGGTGTTGGGATTTCACAGCCTTATAAATCTGCAATTCAATATGAGGATGCCAGCTTTTTAAGGGTTTCCGATATTACCTTAGGTTATACAATGCCCAAAAAGATGCTGGATAAACTGAAAATTGACAAAGTACGCATGTATGTTCAGGTCAATAACCCATTTGTATTTACCAAATATCATGGAATGGATCCTGAGTATAACTCAAGCACTTACATCGATGATGTACCGAATACAATTTTTACGTTTGGTTTAAATCTTGGTTTCTAAACATCTAAAAAATCAACCTTATGAATATTTATAAAAAGATACGGATAGCTTTAATATACTTTTCTTTCATCAGTATTATTGGAGCGGGGTGTAAACAGAGTTTTCTAGACGAAGTTAACCCATCGAACAGAACAACAGACAATTACTATATAAATGCAGCCGGTTACGAGAGTCTGGTAACCTCATGTTATCCATTACTTCGGGATATAACGCAACAAAGAGTCCTGCAATTCCAGGGTACGGATATGTGGGTCGGTGGTGGCTGGGGAGCTGTTTATTTTAATCAACCGAATCCCCTCGGAAGTGCCTATGATCAGTGTGATATTCGTTTGAATGCCTCTCTTGGAGAGCTACAGACGCTCTGGGATATGCTGTATCGTGAAATAAACAGGTGTAACACTGCGATTACCAGGGCTCCTGCAATAAAGGATATGGCTGATAATTTGAAAAACATCCGGATCAGTGAAGCAAAGTTTCTTCGTTCCCTTGCACTGTTCTGGGCTGTGCAGCAATGGGGCGATATCCCAATGCCATTGGTTGAGACTACCGCTGCAAGTCTGGCCGTGACAAAGACTCCCGCAAAAGATGTTTATACGCAATTAGTAAAAGACTTGACCGAATCAATCAATATTTTGCCTGATTCTCCAACAGATGTGGGTCGTGTGAGCAAGGGGGCAGCAAAATTCTTATTAGCACGTGTTTATTTGACCAGGGGATGGAATTATAATAATTCACTGGGAGGAACTGCTGCCGATTTTACCAGCGCGCTGCAATTGTGTGATCAGATTATCGGTTCGGGATTATATCCCCTGGAAACAAACTGGAACAATCTTTGGCCACTGCATAACATCAATCCCAATAAGGAAACTGCAACCATCACAAGTTCTGTTGCCGTTTGTAATAAAAGTAAAGAGGTTATTTTCGCAATTCAGTATGCCAATCCATCCAGTTACCAGGGAGATCCAAGTGTTGGAACATCAACTCTGGGAAACAATATGCATGAGATGTTCTCTGGTGGTCCGAGTGGTGTGGCCCAGCAATCCAGAACCACAGCTTATAACAGGTTCCTCCCTTCTCAAATCTTAACCTGGGCTGCTTATCGTCTTTTTGATCCCGATATGGATGTTCGTTACAAAGGTACATTCAATAGTGTATCGTATGCGACTGCTGCCGGATCTATTTCTTTGGCAAAAAATAATCCGAATCCTCAGAATATCACGATTACTTTTGCTATTGGAGATACCACAGCTATTGCAACACCCTGGAATAAGCCTATCACAACACCTGCATTACGGGGAATGGATATCCCTGGTGGGACCAAGAAATATTCTGTTATTAATACAAATGAATATATGGGTTTAGGTTATGTTAGCGGTACTACTGCTGTTACTGATGTTTTAGCCGGACCCGGACCTATGTTCTGGAAATTTTTCCAGCCTGGCATCGCCTATGGTGATGGTTATTCAACATTTAATGATCCGCTTTTCCGTTCAGCCGAGGTCTATCTGATGGCTGCTGAAGCTATCGTTAAAGGTGCAACAGGCGCCACATTAGGGACTGCTGATGTGTATTACAACAAGGTTCTCGATCGTGCATTAGGTTCTGCAGCAGGTCAATCCCCGATGAGGGCTACAAATCCTGAACTGGTAAATGACCCCATCACAAATGTCGTTTCTTACAGGGCTACGGCTGCCAATATTACAGTTGATATGATCCTGGATGAGCGGGCCCGGGAGTTGCTTGGTGAAGGAAATCAAAGATGGTATGACCTGAAACGTACCGGTACCCTTATTTCACGCGGTACAAAATATAACCCATGGATGGCCTATGGGTTGGCAGGTACCCCTTTAGTTGCTGCTAAACATCTTCTACGACCAATTCCTCAGGGAATGCTGGATAATTCAAATCCAAGAATTCAACAAAACGATGGGTATTAATCCAATTTGTTGATCATTTTATTCGAAAGGGAGAAGAAGGTTTAATCTTCTTCTCCCTTTTTCCTTCGTCGGAATCATCAACCAATAAATCAGATGTCATAAAATAAATCATTGATAGTCATTGTCTTTTTATTGGGAATCTGTCAACCAATTCATTTCAGACTCCTGCGAATAGTTCTGCTTTGGTTACAATCAGGGGTAAAGATTTGACAGTTAAATTTGCCCCTGGACAGTCGTGACATAGAAATTTTGAGTATTATGCATAAGATACTAGCTTTAGTCATTTCCCTCAATATTGGTTTGGCCTTGTTTGGACAGCGACCCAATTTCAACCCGATTGTTCCCGACAACCTGGCTGACCCGACGATCATGCAGTTCGGCGATACTTTTTATTTGTATGCCACGAGCGATGTAGGCGATCTGAAAACTGATCTGAGTTTTTCGGGCAATCCGGTGGTATGGAAATCGAAAGATTTTGTCAACTGGAGTTTCGAGGGGATCAGTTTTCCGGGAATTGACTGGCAAAAATACAAATACTGGGCACCCGGACGCGTGATACGGAAGGATGGGAAATATTATCTTTTGGTAACCATTGAGCTCGTCACCCAGCTGGCTGTTGCAGATTCACCCGAAGGGCCGTTCCGGCTGGCTCACGGTCCCGAAAAATACAGCGGTGTTGAGCGAAACTCAATGATTGTAGATGATATCGACGGATGCCCGTTTGTTGATGATGATGGTCAGACATACCTATTCTGGCGAAAACGAAAAGCTGCAAAGTTATCTGCCGATTTTCAAAAAACAACAGGTGAAATCATCATGATACCAACCCGCTGGAAAGGCTATTCCGAAGGGCCGTTCATGATCAAACGGAATGGAATTTATTATTATTTTTATACGATGGGTGGTTATGGCGATTATCAATATGCTTACCAGATGAGTAGAAAATCGCCACTCGGTCCATTCGAAACACCTGATAATGATGTCATTTTAACGACTAATCTGAAGGAGGAAATATGGGGTCCGGGGCACGGATTTGTCTTTAACCTGAATCATTCAGACGACTGGATTTTTGTCTATCTCGAATACGGCATTGGGGGGACTTCGCGACAGGTTTATGCAAACCGGATGGAATTTAATTCTGACGGAACGATCAAACCCCTGATACCAAACCGCGAAGGGGTTGGGGCTCTGGCTAAAGTTGATCACCAGAGGCCAATTGATCTCAGCAAGGCAAAGCTGACAGCCTCCTCAACCCGCCAGCCGTTATTGGTGCGGCCTCGCAGATTTAACAATAATTCCGAACTATGCTATCATCTGCCTGACTCCTTACCCTGCCGGATACACACGTTTGATCCCGCGAATGCCTCCGACAACTCCAATTTCACGGAATGGTGGGCCGCCCCTGAAGATCGTCAGAAATGGTGGCAGATCGATTTAGGTAAACCGGCAAAACTGGATCATTGTGAACTTTTTTTTGCACATCCAACCTTGGGGCACGCTTTTACTGTTGAAAAGTCTTTGGATGGTGAGAAATGGCAAATCGTAAAGGAGGAAAAACTGGCCATCCGATCGCCCCATGTGGCCAGTCAAATAGGGAAGACCCGTTTTCTGCGAGTCCGAATAAACGAAGGGACTCCCGCCATTTGGGAGATTAAACTTTATAAAAATCGGTGATGAATAACAAAATTGCGATTGGGTTATTGGGCTATCCTGCTTTGGCGTTATTAATGTCAACAGTGACGTATGGACAGAAGCTGCCCGTTAAACCCAATATACTGCTTATTATTACTGATCAGCAGTCCGCTGAATCAATGAGCATTAATATTGGGCATAAATATTTGAATACCCCCAATATGGATGGGCTGGCAGAACATGGTGTCTCGTTTACCAACGCCTACTGCGCCAATCCATTGTGTATCCCATCACGAAGTTCAATGTTTACAGGGAGATACCCTCACGAGTTGGGTATTCAGGCCAATGAAGACAAAAAATTGGATAGTGCAGAATTCCCCACATTGGGAAGTCTGATGACAAAGGGCGGTTATGAAACGGGATATGTTGGTAAATGGCATTTACCATTCATTTTAAAAGAAACTGAAAAACATGGTTTCTCGTTTATGGCCAATATTAAAGGAAATGGTGTTGACTCCCTTTTGCCCGCTTCGGCCATCAGATTCCTTAGGATTAAGCGGAGTAATCCATTTTTTTTGGTCGTCTCATTTATCAATCCACATAATATCTGTGAATGGGCGAGAGGCCAGAAGTTACCCGATGGCGAAATCGGAACTCCTCCACCAGCCGACCAGTGTCCCCCTTTGAGAGCAAATCATTTGCCTTCAAAGAATGAAACGGACATCATGCAGCAGATCAGGAGTTCGTATCAGGCCAGTAAGATGTTCCCGGTTTCGGGCTTTGGGGATGAAAAATGGAGGCAGTACACCTGGTCCTACTATCGGCTGATCGAAAAGACAGATCGTGAGATTGGAAAAATCATGACTTCCTTACGTGAATCTGATCTTGATAAAAATACAATCATTATCTTTCTGAGCGATCATGGGGATTGCCAGGGGGCCCATCTGTGGAACCAGAAAACGGTGTTATTCGAAGAGGCATCCAAAGTGCCGATGATCGTCAGTTTCAAAGGGCTTCAACCGCGTAAATCAGATTATCTGGTCCAGACCGGTATCGATCTGATGCCAACGTTATGCGAACTTGCCGGTATTCCTCTTCCTGTAATAACCAGGGGAGTAAGTCTCAAATCAATAATTAACAATGATGTTA
Organism: Prolixibacteraceae bacterium; assembly: GCA_963675995.2. Classification (GTDB taxonomy): domain Bacteria; phylum Bacteroidota; class Bacteroidia; order Bacteroidales; family Prolixibacteraceae; genus JAAFHB01. The sequence goes on from CAXXIY010000002.1 coordinate 1,663,920, forward strand.
CCCCTGCTGATCGGCAATATATCGTTGTTTCTGACAAAATGGAGCAGGGAGAAGCGGTGAATGGTTCGAAGCTTGAACCCGAAGGGAGAATGTTAAGAAACAAACGGTTTAAATACTGGATCTACAATGAGGGGGAGCAGCGCGAAACCCTTTACGATCTGAAAAATGATCCGGGCGAGATGGTCAACTTGTCAAATGATCCAAAATATACGAATGATCTCAGAAAATGCAGAAACGACCTTGCTGAATGGGGAAAAATGTACAACGATCCCTGGTTGAAATTTATGATCCCAAAAAAATAGTAAAATGAATCATTTCGAATTTATTAGGTTTTCGTTTTTTTTGTTGATTGCTGTCAATACTTCCGATAGGATTCACGCAGCGACGGATAAAGTCAATGCAAAAGTAATCTATCCTAAAATAAGAATCCGGGCAACCCCTTCCATGGGAGAGGAGCCCAAATTTAACTCCCCGAGCCTTCAATGGCCTACAAAGAAAAAGGGAACTTACAGCGTCAGAATCTCACCTTCAAAAGATTTCAATCGCGATTTAATTGAGAAGCATGGGATACCCTATGCCATTTTCAATCCGCATAAAAAGCTTGGTGCCGGAATCTGGTACTGGCAATATAAAGCCAATGACGAAAAATGGAATAAGCTCGATTCATTTACCATCAAATCCTCGACACGCCTGTTTGAAACACCTGATATCAAAATAATTATGGCAGGGATTTCTTCGACTCACCCCAGGATTTTAATCAGAAAAGGGGAGTTGACCGGATTTCGGGAAAGGGCAAAACCGTACCGGGAATCTGACTTGATCATTCAAAAAGCAGATGGTTATTTAAATATTCCTGTACCAAAAGAGTCATCAGCACTTCCCACTTTCAAAGGGAAGGATGAATTCGAGAACGAAAAAATTGCTTCCATTGCAAGTAAATGGGCAGGATGGAATATCCGGCAATCGATCGTATCCCTTTCTCAGGCCTATCTATTAACCGGCAATGTAAAATATTTCAATACTGCAAAAAAATGGATGCTGGAGATTTCCAAATGGGATCCCAATGGTCCGTCTCATACCAACAATTTCGGCGATGCCGGTATCATGTCTGCTCTTGCCATTGGTGTGGATAGCTTTTGGGACCTGTTATCCGCCACAGAAAGGGATCAAATCATTCGACATGCGACCACCCGGGCAAGCCAGTTTTACAAACTTTGGATTGGACAGGTTGAAAGCCGCTCCTCCTCCATGCATGTGTGGCAGCATATTCTTCACCATCTGCTTCAGACATCCCTGGCATTTAAGGGGGAAATTCCCGAAGCCGATCTATGGCTGGATTATATTTACGAACTTTGGATTGCCCAGTCTCCGAAAATGGGGGAGGAGGATGGCGCCTGGTTTAACGGAACCTCCTATTTCGGCATGAATATGCTCACCTTAATTGATGTCTCCTCTGTTTTTAAGGAACTCTCAGGTGTCGACTTTATGGGATCCGATTGGTTTAAAAATAATCCACGCTGGCTGATCAGTGCCTTTCCTCCATGCTCCATTTCGGATGGATTTTGTAACGACGGCGAAAGATTTCCGTCTCCCGAAATTAATTATGCAGGTTATTGCGATGCAATTGCACGTTTGTTGAACAATCCCTATGCCGCATGGTATGCCCAGGCAATTACTAAAAGTTTGGGAAAGGAGATTGCCGATGATGATGAATTCCGTTGGTTCAGAATTCAACAGGGATTGGGGATGAAGCTTCCAGATCCGGTAAGAGAATCAGATCTTCCGCAGGCAGCTGATTTTCCGGATATTGGTGTTGCTTATATGCACACCTCCCTACAAAAAGCCGAAACAGATCTGATGCTGTCGGTGCGAAGCTCTCCGTTTGGACCAATGGGGCATGCACATGCAGATCAGAATACCTTCAACATTGCTTATGGTGGCCATCGGCTTTTCTATAATACGGGTTACCGTCCGGCAATGGGAGACCCCCATTTCCTGGGATGGTACAAACATACCCGGGGTCACAACGGCCTATTAATTGATGGGGAGGGACAACCTTTCAGTGACGAGGCTTATGGTTATTTGCCACGGTTTCTTTCCGGGAAGCAGATTTCGTATGCGGTAGGTGATGCCTCAAATGCCTATGCAGGAAAAGATGAAGGGGTAAAAACCGATCGCGGAATGAAATTTTTCAGACGTCATTACCTCATGCTACGCCCATCCACAATTGTGATTTATGATGAACTTGAAGCCGACCATGCTGCTGAATGGAGTTGGTTGTTGCACAATGACAATGGATTGATTATAGATCCTGAAAAGAGAACCATTTCAGCCGAAAGTAAGTTGACTAAAGCTCAGGTAACGCTGTACTCCTCTGCTGAAATCGAATTCCGGGTGACCGATCAGTTCTCGGTCCCGGTCGATAACTGGACAAACAAGATCAATGAAGAGGGCGATACCCTTGTATTTAAAAACCAATGGCACTTCTCCGGGATATCGAAAGTGAAAACAGAGAAAATGAGGTACCTTGCCATTATCCAGGTTAAACCTGACGGTCGGATTGAGCAGGTAATCAACAAAAAAAATGGGATCTTTACAACTGGAAACTGGGAAATAAAGGCTGAAATGAATGCATCATTACCAGCCAGTATACAGGTCACAAAAAATGACCAAAGCGCCTCACTGGTCTCAAGTGGAACTTTAACAAATAAAGGGAAATTGTACAAAGGTAAAGAATGCGAAAGCTCTAAATTAGTCGAAATGGTAAATGGTAAACCGGTTTTTCAGGAAACGATGGATAAGATTCCTTCCGCCATTCAAAGGGTGATGAATCGAAAATAAGGTATCAATTTTAAACTTAGATAAAATGTGGAACAGTAGGAAGTCAATTTGCAGCCTGGTAACTTTTTCTGTTTTGGCTGGTGGAGTTTTTGCCGGAAGAGTCCCTAAAATTGAAAAGTCGAAAGGCAAACACCCTAATATTCTGTTTGCCATTGCCGATGATCAGTCGTATCCTTATGCCTCGGCTTATGGAACAAAAGGGGTCAGCACTCCCGCATTCGATGAAGTGGCAAAAAGGGGGGTATTGTTTAACAATGCCTTCGTGGGAGCGCCGCAATGCAGCCCGTCAAGGGCGGCAATCCTAACAGGTAAAAATATCTGGCAACTTGAAGAGGCCGGTACACACAGCAGTTATTTTCCTAAAAAACTGGTGGTTTTTACAGATCTTCTGGAAAAAGCTGGTTATCAGACCGGTTTTACCGGTAAACCGTGGGCTCCCGGAAACTTCAAGGATGCAGGTTGGTCACATAATCCGGTCGGCCCGGAATACAACACCAAAACTTTCAAAGTTGTACCAACCAAAGGGATCAGCAAAACAGATTATTTCGAAAATTTCAAGGATTTTTATTCGAAAAAAGGGGGAGAAACGCCATTCTTCTTTTGGTATGGAGGCCATGAACCTCATCGTATTTATGAGGAGGGATCAGGTAGGAAATCGGGTAAAACTCTTGCAGAGGCGATTGTCCCCTCATTTCTCCCTGATGTCGAGCTTGTAAAAAGTGATGTGCTTGATTATAATCTTGAAATTGAGTGGTTTGATACTCAGCTGGGTAAAATGATCACTTTCCTTCGCGAAAAGGGGGAGCTTGACAATACAATCATAGTCGTGACTGCCGACAATGGAATGGCATTTCCATCCTCAAAAGCCAATCTCAGGGAATATGGGACCCACGTTCCGCTTGCCATTTGCTGGCCAAAGGGTATGGCGGGCGAAAGGATCGTAAATGAGCTCGTCGGATTAATCGATCTGGCCCCTACATTTCTTGAAATTGCTGAAGTCAAAGGGGCTCCTCAGATGACCGGAGTGAGTTTAGCAAACCTTCTTTTCACCGCTAAAGGGGAGAATGTTGAACCACCCCGAAAATATGTGCTGACCGGACGCGAAAGACATACACACGCCAGACCCGACGATCTTGGCTATCCTGCCAGGGCCATCAGAACCAACGATTTTCTTTTTATCCTGAACTTTAAACCAGACCTGTGGCCTGCAGGCGACCCTGCACCTGAATCTGCAAAAGCCCCCTTATTGGCTGCTGCCGATGAAAAATCATTATGGCCAGGATATGAGGATATTGATAACGGTCCAACGAAAATCATGTTGATTGAGAACAAGGGAAAGTATCCTGAATATTTTAAATCGGGTTACGAAAAACGTCCAGCTGAAGAGTTGTACGATATCAGGAATGATTCAGGTTGCATGAAAAATCTGGCAGATGATCCAAAATATCAAATCATAAAAAAGGAACTGAAAAAAACATTGGAGAAGGATTTAAAAGCTCAGGGTGATCCAAGGATGAGTGGAAAGGGTGATGTTTTCGATTCATATCCCCGTTTTGGTGCGATGCGCGATCTTCCGGGTTTTAAGGAAAAAGGAAAGTACAATCCAAAATATCAGTAAAAAGATGGAAAAACTCAGATTGCAAGATTGCCTCTCCAGGGCGGTCCGATATTTGCCTTTGGTGGCATTAACAGGTTATTTTACTGATGCCCTTGCCGATAAAAAGTTACAGGTAACACGGCCAAATATTGTGATTATCATGGCTGATGATATGGGATATTCCGATATCGGATGTTATGGAAGCGAGATTTCAACTCCCAATATTGACAGACTAGCAGCAAATGGTTTACGGTTCAAAAATTTTTATAATAATGCAAAATGCTGTCCTTCAAGAGCATCATTGCTTACCGGACTCTACAATCATGAAGCCGGAATGGGCAATATGGTGACCAATGCTGATGCTGAAATTCAACCCGGTCCCTACCAGGGATTTCTAAATGAAAATTGCATGACCATTGCAGAGGTTCTTCGTACCGGTGGATATTCGACCTATATGTCGGGCAAATGGCACCTAGGTGAACGCCCTGAACACTGGCCCATTCAACGCGGTTTTGACAAATACTTCGGATTGATTAGTGGGGCAAGTAGTTATTTTGAGATCATTAAGGAACCCCGAATCCGTACGATGGCTTATGGAGACAAATCGTGGACGCCTCCTGCCAAAGGATTTTATCTGACCGATGCCATTTCCGATTCAGCTGTGGCTTTTATCAATTCGCATTCAAAAGAAAAAAAAGAGAACCCGTTTTTCCTCTATGTCGCTTATACCTCACCCCATTGGCCACTTCATGCTTTGGAGGAGGACATCAAAAAGTATGAAGGACGGTATACAACGGGATGGGACTCGCTCCGGAGCGAACGTTATAAAAAGATGCTGAGGTTAGGAATCATTACCGAAAAATACAAACTGAGTCCCCGGACCGAAGGGATTCCTTCGTGGAAAGAAGCTGAGGGTAAGGATTTGTGGGTTAGAAGGATGCAGGTATATGCTGCCATGATTGACCGGATGGACCAGGGAATCGGTCGTGTAATAAGTACACTTGAGAAGCTTAAAAAGCTGGATAATACGTTAATCCTGTTCCTGGCCGATAATGGTGGATGTGCCGAAATTGCCTCCTCCAGAAATTTAGGTATTCCGGGTGTTCCCATTGGTGATAAAGGATCTTACGACTCGTACCGCGAACCGTGGGCAAATGCCTCCAATACACCTTATCGTTATTATAAGAATTGGTTGTATGAAGGTGGAATACGGACTCCGCTGATCATTTATTATCCGAAAGTCTTAAAAGAAAAGGGTAATCTGACCGAACAGGTTGGCCAACTTACAGATATTATGCCAACCTGCATTGAAATTGCGGGTGCAAAATATCCTGCTCAGTTCAAAAGCAGTTCACTGAAATCTTTAAGGGGAAAAAGTCTGTTACCGGTTTTCAAAGGAGGCACAGTGGAACGGAAAGCACCCATCTTCTGGGAATATGCAGGTGGTAAGGCGATGCGGCAGGGAAACTGGAAACTTGTGAAAAGAAATGGTGGTGAATGGGAATTGTATGATCTGAAGGCAGATCCTACAGAATTAAATGACCAAAGCTTATCACAGAGAGATATTTTGAAAAGTATGTCTTTGGCATATGCTGACTGGGAAAAGGAAGTTGGGGTGAAACCTTCGAAAGCGAAAGCGGGAGAATAAAATAATTAATTGTCAATGAAGAACTTTCAATTTTCAATGTCATTGCGAAATGATTATCTGAGATTCAGAAAGGTATAATAACATCATTGAATTATTCCGCTTACTTATTTCAGGCAAATGATGAAGAAAAATAATTTTTATAGTGGTTTCGGGATGGCCAGGTATTGGTCTTTGATTGCTTTATCGGCATTTCAGCTCAACTCTTATGGCAAAAACCCTCAGAGCAAGCCGAACATTGTCCTTATTATGGCAGATGATATGGGTTATTCCGATATCGGATGTTATGGCAGCGAGATATCCACTCCCAATATTGACTGGCTGGCAAACAATGGTTTACGATTCAGGAATTTTTACAACAACGCCAAGTGTTGCCCTACGAGAGCCTCGCTGTTGACGGGTCTTTACAATCATGAAGCCGGTATGGGCAATATGGTTACCAAGGCTGATGTCGAATATCAGGAAGGTCCCTACCAGGGATTTTTAAATCAGAACTGTGTTACCATAGCGGAGGTAATCAGGAGTGCCGGTTATTCTACTTATATGTCGGGGAAATGGCATGTTGGTGAGCGTGAGGAGCATTGGCCGCTTCACCGCGGATTTGACAAATATTTTGGGCTGATCAGCGGGGCATGTAGTTATTTTGAGATCCCGAAAGAACCACCAGTGCGCCAAATGGCCTATGGGAACGAATCATGGACCCCTCCTGCCAAAGGATTCTATATGACCGATGCCATTACCGATTCGGCAGTCGCCTTTTTAAAGTCGCATGTATCGGCAAAAAAAGAGAATCCGTTTTTCATGTATGTCGCCTATACCGCGCCGCATTGGCCACTTCATGCATTGGATGAAGATATTAAAAAGTATGAAGGCACCTATACAAAAGGTTGGGATTCAGTTCGGGTAGAACGATATAAAAAAATGCTCAGTCTGGGAATTATCAACGAAAAATATAAACTTAGTGAATGTACTCCGGGAATTCCAACATGGCGCGATGTCAAAGAGAAAGATTTGTGGATCAGACGAATGCAGGTTTATGCAGCCATGATTGACCGTATGGATCAGGGAATAGGGAGGGTGATTGGTACACTGAAAAAGCTCAACAAACTGGAAAATACGCTGATCATCTTTCTTTCGGATAATGGGGGAAGTTCTGAAAATGTTTCATCTCACAATCCAGCTGAGCCGGGGATTCTCATTGGCGAAAAAGGATCTGGTGAATCCTATAGGGAGCCTTGGGCCAATGTTTCCGACACCCCATTCAGGTATTATAAAAACTGGATGTACGAGGGAGGAATAATTACCCCCCTCATTGTCTACTGGCCCAAAGTCCTCAAAGGGAAAGGGGATCTGACTAGTCAGATTGGGCATGTCATCGATATTATGCCAACCTTTATGGAAGTCGCCGGGGCCAAATATCCAGAACAATTCAACGGCAATTCCACTAAACCTTTAAGGGGGATGAGTTTGGTTTCTGCATTTAAGGGAAATGCTATTGAACGGTCAAATCCTATTTTCTGGGAACATTCGGGCGGTAAAGCGATGCGGCAGGGAAGCTGGAAACTGGTGAAGAAGAATAACCGCAACTGGGAATTGTTTAACCTGGAAACTGACCCGACCGAACTTCATAATCTGAGCGAAAAACAATCCGATCGTCTGAAAAATATGATTGCCTCATTTGAGGTATGGGCAAAGGAAGTTGGAGTTAAACCTTCAAATTTAAAGGAAGTCGAATAAGAGTCACTTACGTTAATCCAATCAACATGGGCAGATCATTTCAGCGTATTTTTAAAAAATATCCGGTAAAGGTTTCGACAATCGGACTTATACTCCTTCCGTCGTTACAGCTTTTTTCCGCTGCGCCAGCTCACCGGCCAAATTTTATTCTGATTCTGACCGACGATCAGGGATGGACCTGCAGCTCACAATTAATGGATAAGAATATCCCAAATTCCAAAAGCGATTTTTACGAAACCCGTAATATTGAGCGTCTGGCCGCACGAGGGGTGCGGTTTTCGAATGGATATGCCCCATGTGCGCTTTGTACACCATCACGCCGGAGTATTCAGTTTGGCCAGACTCCTGCTCGTGAAGGGGATGAAACATTCAAAGAGAATTACCATCCCGATTTTAAAAGGGTGGCTGCCATACCCCAGTTTCTGAAGTCTATTTCACCAGATTATCGTGCTGCCCATTACGGAAAATGGGACTTGCGGGCAGATATTTTTCCTGAAGATTTGGGATACGATGAGAGTGACGGAAATACCGGAAACCGGAATGGAGATATGAATTCGACAAAGGAAACCAAATGGACCGACCTGTTTCTGAACAATGATCCCAAACGGATTCAAACGATAACTGACCGGGCACTGAATTTTATGACCCGTCAAACAAAAACAGGTCACCCATTCTATCTTCAGATCTCCCATTATGCCACGCATGTTGATATCCAGACAACTGAAGAAGCCTATCAGAAATACCTTCAAAAGAAAAAAGGTGAGGTACATAATAACCCGGGCTGGGCCGGAATGCTCGAAAATCTGGATACAGGGATTGGCAAAATAATCGACCGGATAGACAGTCTTGGAATTGCCGACAATACCTATCTGGTTCTGATGGCAGATAATGGGGCAGTAGAATTTCTTCCACCTGTAAAAAATAAGTTTGACCACCCATCGCTCTTTAAAAATCATCCGAACAATTATCCGCTCAGAGGTGGAAAATGGACCCTATACGAGGGTGGGGTCAGAGTCCCTTTTATCGTTATAGGTAAGGGTATCACACCGGGAAGTCAGTGCGATGTCCCGGTAACTGGATGGGACCTTTTACCCACCTTCTGTGATCTTGCCGGGAATACCAGTCAGCTACCTGATAATCTTGATGGTACAAGTTTAAAGCCATTGCTGGAGAAAGGTCACGAAGGAATGTTTAAAAGAAAAAGGGATGAACTCGTGTTTCATTATTTTGGAAAGACCCATTCAGCCATCCGGATCGGTGATTACAAACTGATCAAATTTTGGGATTTAAAGAAAGTAGAGCTTTACAATTTGAGGGAAGATGTTGGTGAATTAAATGATTTGTCGCTGAAACAGCCTCAAAAGGTAAAGGAACTGGAGGCGAAGCTTCAAGCCTATTTGGTGGAGGTTAATGCCGAGGTGCTTCACCCCGGCGGTTTGAAAAAGAAGAAGAAAAATGATAACGACGATTAAATAAATTAATGATGAGAAGTTTTAAGATTTTAATCCTTGCGGCTATTATTTTAACTGCTGGTCTTTATTCCTGTAATGACCGGAAGAGTACCGAAGGCCCCTGGTTTGGAAATGGTTTCCATAACGGATGGGCCGATCAGACGTCAATTGTAATATGGACACGTTTAACCAGAAATCCTGAATTAAATTCAACGGGGCATAAGTTCCTTGTCCCTTCAGCTGATGAAGCTAGACAGCTTGCAAAAAGTGGCGATAAGGATAAGATCTTTAAAGCACAGATTCCTGACGGCTTCACTCTCGATCAGATGGAAGGCGCTTGTCCCGGCTCAATTGGTGAAGTGAAACTGGTCTATGCCCCTTTTGAAACACCCGACCAAAAAATCGAGACCGAATGGTTGGCGGTCGATGCGGGTAAAAATTTCACACGGCAGTGGAAGCTTCAAAACCTCACACCAGGCACCAAATATCTGGTCAGGCTATTTGCAAGAAAAAATGGTGAATCACAAATATCCGACAGCACGAAAGGTGCTTTTCTCACCCCTCCTGCTGCAGATGTTCGCAAAGAGCTGAATTTCTGTATTGTCACGTGTCATGACTATCCAAGGAGGGATGATCCCAAAAACGGACATAAGATTTATCATGCTATGCTCAGTCTCTATCCCGATTTTTATGTTCATACGGGTGATGTGGAGTATTACGATAAACCCGGTCCGTTTGCTATGACCGAAGAGTTGATGCGTTTTAAATGGGACCGATTGTTTGCCCTGCCTTACCAGCGCGATTTTTACTCCTTGTTCACCACTTACTTTATGAAGGATGACCACGATGCACTAAGTAACGATTCTTATCCGGGAATGAAATACGGTACCGTATCGTTTGAAAGAGGAGTGGAGATTTTTGACAAGGAGCAATTCCCATCGAACGAAAAAACTTACAAAACGGTTCGCTGGGGGAAAGATCTTCAAATCTGGATACTGGAGGGGAGAAATTACAGGAGTTCAAATGGTGCTCCCGATGGTCCGGAAAAAACAATCTGGGGTAAGGAGCAAAAGGAGTGGCTGTTCAAAACATTGAAAGAATCGGATGCAACCTTCAAAATACTTATTAATCCCGAACCTATCCTGGGGCCTGACAGATCAAAAAAGAACGATAACTATGCCAATTCAGGATTCAAATACGAAGGAAATCAAATCAGGAATTATCTGAATCAGTTTAACAACCTCTATATCTGTAATGGCGACCGGCACTGGCAATATGTGACCCATCTTGAGGGGACAAATCTTTGGGAGTTTGGATGCGGTCCCGGATCAGATTCCCATGCTGAAGGATGGCCCCCGACCGATAAACGACCGGAACATCGGTTTCTGCGCGTGAAGGGAGGATTCCTCAAAGGCAATGTTTCACTGAAGAATGGCACCCCGATTTTGACCTTTCAACATTACGATGTCGATGGAAATATCGTTCATGAAGAAATTTTTCCGGCAAAATAGTATGAAATTTAACCTGAATAATTCATGAGGATTCTTTACTTGTTGAACTATAGAGCCTTCGCGTGTGTGACTAAATCATCTATCGGCAACAAGGCTCAAAGACTTCACAATGTTTATGAATACGTCAGTTTTAAACACATTTGAAAATCTTATAAATATAAAATGAATACGTCACAGATTTTGGTAGCAGCAGGATTGATCTCCACGAGTTTTGGTCTCCCTTTTCAGAGCACTGGAAAACCAAAGCAAAATAAAATGCCTAATATTATTTATATCCTTTCAGACGACCTAGGGTATGGTGATGTTTCGGTTAATAATCCGCAGGGGAAAATTAATACCCCAAATATTGATGGTTTTGCGAAACAGGGGATGCGTTTTACCGATGCCCATACTACTTCATCGGTTTGTACCCCCTCAAGATATTCAATTCTGACGGGCAGATATCCATGGCGAAGCAGACTCCCGGTAGGCGTTCTGCATGGCTACAGCAGAACCTTGATCGAAAATGAGCAACCAACTGTTGCTTCCCTGTTGCAAACCTATTCCTATCATACTGGAGTAGTCGGAAAATGGCACCTTGGTTTGGACTGGGTTCCAAAAGCTCAATTCGCCGATTCTGTCATGCAGAAAATTAAAAGTGACAAACAGCATGGACTGACCACCGATATGAATCCTGACCAGATTGACTTTAAAAAGCATCCGGTTCACGGTCCAAAGACTCAGGGATTCGACTATTCCTATATCTTACCGGCTTCCTTAGATATGCCCCCCTACTGCTACCTCGAAAATGATGTACTAACTGAACAACTTTCGGGTTTTACAAACGGAAACAAACTCGAATCCGGGTATACGGGCCCCTTCTGGAGGGGAGGATTAATGTCCCCCTCATTCGGGTTTTATGATGTGCTTCCTACTTTTACCAACAAGGCAATCGACTTTATTAAAAAATATGCTGCGGATGAAAATCCATTCTTCCTCTATTTTGCAATGCCGGCGCCCCACACTCCCTGGTTACCAACACCTCGTTTCGCGGGTAAATCAAAAGCCGGTGAGTATGGTGATTATGTTCAGATGGTGGATGATGCCGTAGGAAAGGTGTTGCATACACTTGATAGTCTGGGAATTTCAGAAAATTCAATGGTTGTCTTTACAAGTGATAATGGCCCTTACTGGCGTGACAATTTTGTCCAAAAATATAATCACCATGCTGCCGGTGAATTCAGGGGAATGAAGGGGGATGCTTTTGAAGGCGGGCACCGTGTTCCCTTGATTGTTCGGTATCCCGGAAAAGTAAAAGAAGGGACAGTGAGTAATGTCCCGACGACATTGGCCAACTTCATGTCTACTTGCGCAGAATTATTGGGTAACCATTCCGGTAAATTTAAAACAGAGGACAGCTATTCCATACTTCCGGTCTTGACCGGGAAAGCTACCGACATTGCCAATCAACCGGCCATTGTAAATATTTCGTCGAAGGGGACTTTTGACATCCGCAAAGGACCATGGAAACTGATCACCAAACTTGGATCGGGAGGTTTTACCGTTCCTGTTGAGATCCATCCAAAGGTCGGGGAACCTGCCGGACAATTGTATAACCTTGAAAACGATATTCATGAGGATCATAATCTCTACAGCCAGTTTCCTGAAAAAGTAAAGGAACTGACCGATTTACTCAATAAGATTAAAGGCGCAAAAAAGCGAATTGAAAAATGAAAAATCCAATCACAACCGTTCTAATCATCCTGTGGATCAGTATGGGAATGGGTCAGGCTCAGGATATATCCTATGTTTCGAAATTTGCCAACGAAAATCACCCCGAAATCGGGTATTGGTTTATTACTCCCAAATTGATCGCCGACGAGAAAAAGATCGTTGCCAATATTGACAGTATCGCCGAAAAATGCAATTACACGATGCTTTTCCTCACTTCGCGTGAAGGGGCCAACTTCTATGATTTCCCCTTGTTGCATCCTGTATTTCAGAAACTGGTGGCAGAAGGTCACAAGAAGGGGTTGAAAGTGGGTCTTCAGCTCTGGGGAAATTACAAGGATAAATCGATGGAGGGATCACAACGGATGATCATCGAAAATGAAGTGCTTTTGGATCAGTCGGGTAATGCAGATTACACTGCTAAAGCCAAATATATCCGTTTCCCCGATCGGTTATTGAAATCTGATTTGTTCAAGGTCTACGTCTTCAGGAAAACTTCCGAAGGTTTTTATGATCCTGCTACATTGAAGGATATTACCGGGCAATGTGAATCGGTAACCCCGGACAAAGAGACTGTTCAGGTAAAAATAAAAGGAGGGGCGGGTGTAAAAGGACTTACCGCCTGCGTAATGACGCAGGAATATTGCAGTCAGAGCAGCATGTGGGGCGATGTTGAAATAAATGCCTTTGCTGAGGCTATAGGCAACTATGGAGACATTCCGTTTGATGGATTCGCCCTTGACGAGTATGGAAATAAGTTTGTTGAGCGGATCATGGATCAGAAAACCCCTCAGCCTTTCAGGGGAAGATGGTATTCAACCGCTATGGCACAGGAATATACCCACCTAACCGGAAATTCTTTGGAAAAAACTTTGTTTGACGGAAGGTATGCTCCCGAAGGAAAGCCCGAGGTGCGGATCAGGGCAATCAATGAGTACATGGAATTTATGCGGACCGGGGCATTGAGGGTTGAAAATGCCGTTTATCAAAAATCAAAGGAGATATTTGGTCAGAATATCTTCAATGGGATTCATAATACTTATCACAACAGCCTGATCAATGATGAGATATGGGCAAATGGAATTGGCTGGTGGGATGCGCCAAGGGCTTACGGACAGACCGACGAAAAAACACCGACTCCAACTCAGATGGGTATTGCCATGGCCCATCCAATGAATGTGATGTACAATCAGTATTACGACAAGGATCTGGAACCGGTACTGGTAAAATCGTTTGCAGATCTGCGTTACGGTATACGCACCCATTATCATGCTTTAAATGATAAGCGACCCCTCCGATTTGACCTCGAAGATCCCGATGCAATCAAGGGGATCAATCAGATTGAAAATTGCACCCGACTGCTGAATAAGTTCAACCCCTCATTACCTGAAATCAAATTATTGGTGATTTTTGGGATGGAAGCCCTTTCGAACTGGTATCCAAACTCTGCGGAACGTGGAGTATATGATATCAATGATAAGATGCAAGTGGAAGAAAAGGGGGTTGAACTTTGGAATGCCGGATATCTTAACGCTATTGTACCCTCCGATTTGATCGTCAATAATCAGCTGAAGATCGGAAACGACGGGAAACCTGTGATGAATGGCCATAAGTTTGATGCCGTTTTATACCTGAATCCACAGTTTGCTCGGGAGTCGGTTCTGAAATTTTTGGAAGAATACGTAAAGAAGGGCGGTAAGCTGATGATCGAAGGAACTGCCAATTATGATTTTAAAGGGAATAACATCTCCGACCGTTACAAAGCAATTGCTGAGAAGGCAACGGTACTGGGATATTCTGTTGAAAATATTTCAATGCTTGGCATTAAAAAAAACAAATTGCCTGACGGTTGTAAAAATGAGGACGGTTCCTATGTTTTCAACGACATGCCATCACTTCGGACGAACAGTACGGCTACTTTCACCTTAAATATTGACGATGATCTGTTTACGGGTCAGTACAAAGGCATTGCGGTGATCAATGTGAATAAAATGAGCGGTGTGAAAAAGCTGGCTGCAACAGGATTTACCGAATTGCGCAAAAATGGTAAGGTGATCCTTCGTTTTAAGGAGCCTGTCGATCTGTTTGTTACCAAAGTGGGTGGCAAACAGCAAATGATTCTGGCCGATCCAACAAATAAAATCAAACCTTTAGTAAACAAGCTTTAGGTTGAAGTGATGAGTTCAATTCATAGAATAATTAAATTGATTATCGAATTGTAATTAAAAAAATTATGAAATACCTCAATTTTCTTGCAGGAGCATTTATCGCATTATCCTTGATCTCTGTTGCTGATGCCCAAAAAATTGCGCGACCTGTGGATTTGGTTTATCCCCTGCTGGACAGTGAAAATTCGCGATGGATTTTTTTCGCTTCGGCTTGTCGCCCGTTTGGGATGGTCAATCTAAGTCCCGACAATAATGCAGATGGCGACTGGGGCTCAGGTTACCGTTATGAAAGGGATTCCATAAAATTTTTCAGTCATATTCATGGATGGCAATTGTCAGGAGTTCCGGTAATGCCTGTAAACGGAGCGTTTAAGGGCAATCTGGGATCCATTGTTTATGGCTCAAAATATTCACATGACAGGGAGGTGGTTAAACCGGGATACCATTCCGTTTTTCTCGATAGTTATGGAATTAAGGCAGAGCTAACCTCGACAACAAGGGTTGGTTTTCACCGGTATACCTACCCGGCGAACAAAGAGAGTTATCTGTTGCTCGATCTGGGTACTTTTCTGGGTCCTGCCGGAACGGTCAAAGGATACGCCAAAAAAGTGAATGATAAGGAGATTCAGGGTTATGCCCTCATGGATAAGACCACGCGCCGTCCGAAGCAGATGTATGTTTTTTTTGATATTCAACTCGATACCCCATTTCAAAGTATGATGGCGTGGAAAGAGGGTCGGCTCGCCGGCATTTCAGATGAGTATGAGGGGAGCAACGGAGGTGTTTATCTGAAATTCAGCACTCCGAATGAGAAAGTCATTCAGATGAAGGTTGGAATTTCATATACTGATGCAGACCAGGCCAGATTGAATATTCAGGCAGAATTGCCTCACTGGGATTTTGACAGGGTGGTCAAAGAATCGTCCGATGAATGGAACAACTACCTGAGCCGCATTGAAATTGAAGGGGGTACACCTGTTCAGCAAAAAAGGTTTTATACCGATTTATGGCATTCACTTCTCGGAAGGAGAACCATCAGCGATGCAAATGGTAAATATTGCGACATGACGGGTCCGGAAAGACAAATCCGGCAGATTACTTTGGACAAGGATGGAAAACCGATGTTTACCCATCATAATTCTGACTCCTTTTGGGGAGCACAATGGACCATCGCCACACTTTGGGATCTGGCCTATCCAAAAATTGCCAGCGATTTTGTCAACTCCATGTTATTGATGTACGACGATGGTGGACTGATCCCCAGAGGACCTGCCGGAGGGAATTATACTGCTGTAATGACGGGTGCTTCGTCAACCCCATTTATTGTAAGCGCTTATATGAAAGGTATCCGGACCTTTGATTTTAACAAAGCCTTTGAAGGGATGAAAAAGAACCACATGCCTGGTGGAATGATGGGAAAGGCAGGCTATGAGCACAATACGGCTAATGGTGGCGGAATAGAATACTATATTGAAAGAGGATATGTCCCTTATCCGTTGGAAAAAAAGTGGGGAATCCACCAGGATGGTGCGGCACAGACTTTGGAATATTCCTCGCAGGACTGGTGCCTTGCGCAGATGGCCAAATCGCTGGGGAAGCAAGCCGATTATGATTATTTTATGAAACGCTCCACTAACTGGAAAAACCTGTACGATCCGGTATCGGGCTGGATCCGACCAAGAGACCTGAATGGTAAATGGAAGGAGCCCTTTGATCCTTATCAGTACGAGAGCGGATTCGTTGAAGGTAATGCCGCACAGGTCACCTGGTTCGTTCCTCATGATTTGCCTGGTCTCGCAACTTTGATGGGTGGCAATGACAAAGCCGCAGCAAAGCTTGAAACCAGCTTCAAAACTGCTGAAAAACTTGATTTTACATCCGGTAAGGCCCATTCCAAAGAGTTACAGGAGGAGTATCGTCGCATTCCAATCAACTATGGCAATCAGCCCTCCATTGAAACGGCATTTGTTTTCAACCATATAGGATATCCCTGGCTGACACAATATTGGTCGAGGCGGGTCATTGACCAGGCTTTTAGTGCACTTTCACCGGCAAAAGGTTACAATGGCGATGAAGATCAGGGATTAATGAGCGCTCTGGCAGTATTGATGAAAATCGGATTGTTTGAGATGAACTCAGGCGCCGAACAACGTCCTGTCGTTGAACTGGGCAGTCCTGTCTTTGATAAAATTACCATTCATCTCGATTCTAATTATTACAAGGGGAAAACCTTTGTGATCGAAGTGAAAAACAACAAACCGGAAAACTATTATGTCCAGTCTGCCACCCTTAATGGAAATCCGCTAACCAATCAATGGATTTATCATGATGAGATTACCCGTGGAGGCAAACTGGTACTCGACATGGGTAAGACTTCAAATAAAAAGTGGGGTAGTCATCAATAAAAACAAAGTGTTTTTAAACTCTTTAAATGTTAGAAATGAAAACAAATTTATTCATTTTATTAATTATCACTGGTCTGATGACTGGATGCAAACTTCATAAGGGAGAGCTAATTACCTCTTATGGAGCAAAAGCCGATGGGAAAACGAACAATGCAGCTTTTATTCAAAAAGCCATAGACCAGGTTTCGGCGTCTGGGGGAGGCCAGGTAATCGTTCCTCCCGGGAATTTTGTATCCGGTACGGTAATGTTAAAATCGGGAGTTGATTTGCATCTGGAGCCTGGAGCTTGTTTGATTGGATCAACCAATCGGAATGAATACTCAGATAAGTCTGCTGCACTTATTGGTGCAGAAAATCAAAAAGGTATCTCCATTAGTGGTGATGGAGTCATAGACGGACAGGGACAGGAACTGGTTTTGGATATTCTCACTAAACTTCGGAGCGGAGAATTGAAGCAGGATTCCATTTGGAAGGTAAAACGTCCTGACGGGAGAGTTATGATTGTTTCTTTAAAAAACTGCTCCAATATTCATATTTCAGGTGTAACGATGAAAAATGCATCGGGATGGGTTCAAAACTATACTGAGTGTAATAATTTGATCATTAATGGAATCACTGTTCAAAGCACAGCTTACTGGAATAATGATGGTTTGGATGTCACCGATAGCAAAAACGTAAAAATCATAAATTGTTTTATCAATTCGGCAGATGACGGGATTTGCCTCAAATCGGCTAATCCTGATTCATTTTGTGATAATATCTTTATTGACAGTTGTACTGTTCGTTCGAGTGCAAGTGGATTTAAACTGGGGACTGGTTCAACCGGCGGTTTTAAAAATATCAAGGTGCGTAACCTGACCGTTTTCGATACCTATCGTTCTGCTATTGCTATCGAATCGGTAGATGGTGGTGTTGTAGAAAATATAGATATTCAAAATGTTGTGGCAAGAAATACTGGAAATGCGATTTTTATCCGGCGAGGAAAAAGAAATAAAACCGGAAAAGTAGGATCACTTAACGGAGTTTACATTGCTAATGTGAAAGCCGAAATTCCCCTTTACAAACCAGACCAGGGATATCCCATCGAGGGACCACCTGATCACCTTCAGCCAGGTGAAGATAAAATGCCTAAAAGGCCTTCTCATTTTCATATCTATGGTCATCCATGGCTCCCTTACAATTTAATTCCCTCTTCTATCGTCGGGCTACCTGGATATCCAGTCGGGGATATTACACTTGAAAATATTGAAATAAGTTATGGCGGAAGGGCAAATAAGGAGATTGCCTATCTTCCTCTCAAGTCCATTACATCAATACCTGAGAACGAAGCAAATTATCCCGAGTTTTCGATGTTCGGAGAGCTACCCTCGTGGGGATTATATGTTCGCCATGCCGAAGGGATAAAAATGAAAAATGTTAAGGTGAGTTATATTGAGGATGATTTTCGTCCGGCCTTCGTTTTTGATGATGTGAACGGGATCGAAATGACCGATGTCACAATTCCCAAGGCAAAGGATCTTCCCGTAGTGCTTTTTAACAATACAACAGGAATAGTCACCAAAAACCTGAAAATGGGAGTAAGCGTAGAGAAAGGTATTCTAAAATCGGATTATAAATAGAATAGCCGGATCTTTTGTGAACCTTGTTGTCCTGAAGACTTAATGGCAATTTTTTTGAAACATACGCTGACATCAAAAATATCTAATAACTAGAACAAATAAATTGAAGTATGCTCGCTAAATTTTTTAATTATTTTTTGCTTTTAATGTTCTTTTGCCTTGTTGCAGATGATTCATTAGCACAGAAAATTAATCAAAAGGACAAGAAACCTGCCGATTATGTAAACCCATTTATTGGCGCCAGCACCAGATGCAAGGCTCCATATGACTGGGGAAAAACGTTTCCCGGAGCCACGGCCCCATTTGGGATGGTGCAGCTTAGTCCAAATACAATCACTGGTGGAGATAATGGTTCAGGTTACAGCCGGGAACATACTTCAATAGAAGGATTTGCCTTCACTCAGATGAGTGGGGTCGGATGGTACGGAGACCTGGGTAATTTTTTGGTGATGCCAACTACGGGGGTACTCAAAACATCTTCAGGGAGTGTGGTCCACCCGGAGGAGGGTTACCGTTCCCGTTTTGACAAAATGAGTGAAAAGGCGACCGCCGGATACTACGAGGTGGTGCTGAGCGATTACAATATTAAAGCGGAATTAACTGCAAACCAGCATAGCGGTATGCTACGTTTTACCTTTCCTGAAAACAAACAGTCGCGCATTCAGATTGATCTGGCCCGGCGTGTGGGGGGGACTTCAACACTTCAGTTTGTAAAGGTTGTCAACGAAAATACTATTTGTGGCTGGATGAAATGTACACCCGAGGGTGGCGGTTGGGGCAATGGAAGTGGTCATCCCGATTATACCGTTTATTTCTATGCCCAATTTTCCAAACCGCTAAAAAACTTTGGTGTTTGGAGCGCCGAAATTCCGGATGGTATCAAAAGGAAGCGGGAAGATGTGGAGAGCGTACCTTACCAGCAACGCATTGCTAATTCAAAAGTAATCCCCGGATTACGTGAAATGGAAGGGAAGCACCTGGGTTTTTATACCGAATTTTCTACAACTGCCAATGAGCAGGTGCTGTTTAAATCAGGTATTTCGTTTGTGAGCATGGAGGGTGCCGAAAAAAATCTGAAAGCGGAGATGTCGGACTGGAATTTCGATATAAAACTCAAACAAGCCCGTGAAACCTGGAATAAAGCCCTTGGCAAAATAACCATCCAAACAAAAAGTGAAGAGCAGAAGGTCATCTTCTACACTGCTATGTATCACACAATGATCGACCCCCGCGCTTATACCGATGTTAATGGAAATTACATGGGAGGAGATCACAAGGTTCATCAAACCAATGCTTTCACAAAACGGACTATCTTTAGCGGATGGGATGTATTCCGAAGCCAGATGCCGCTTCAAACGATTATCAATCCAACTTTGGTGAGCGACATGGTCAATTCCTTGGTTACCCTTGCTGAGGAGAGTGGGAAAGGTTACCTCGAACGTTGGGAATTTCTCAATGCCTACAGTGGGTGCATGGTTGGGAATCCTGCAGTTGCCGTTTTGGCTGATGCCTACGCCAAGGGGATACGAAGTTATGATATCAACAAGGCTTATCAGGCTGCCGTTAATACCTGTGAAAAATTCGGGAACGGAACGTTGGGTTACACCCCGAATTCTGTTTCTGAGACTTTGGAATATGCCTACAGCGAGTGGTGCCTCTCTGAACTTGCCCGACAGTTGGGCAAAAAGGACGATCAGCAAAAATACCTGCAACGTGCAATGTCGTATAAAAACATTTTTGATAAAGAATACAATAGCTTTCGTCCACGCTCCGGAGATGGTACGTTTAAACCATGGCCTAAAAACGGGCGATTAAGTTTCAGTTACGGATGCGTCGAATCGAACCTCTATCAGCAGGAGTGGTTTGTCCCGCATGATATTCCAGGGATGACTGCCCTGATGGGAGGGAAAGCAAGTGTGATAGCTGATCTGAATACCTTTTTCGAAAAAACACCCACCGATTTTCAATGGAACGAATACTATAACCACTCCAACGAACCGGTTCATCATATTCCATATCTTTATAACCGGCTTGGCGAACCGTGGCAAACCCAGAAAGAGGTCCGTTTTATCTGTAATAATGCCTATTCCACAAAAGGGCTGATCGGTGATGAAGATGCTGGTCAGATGTCGGCATGGTACGTGTTGTCGGCCTGTGGAATCCATCCCGTTTGTCCTGGAGAAACCCGCTTCGAGATCGCAAGCCCAACTTTTGACCGGTCAGATATCCGCGCAGGAACCAACAAAATCTTTAGTATTATTGCCGTCAATAACACACCTGATAACGTTTATATTCAGTCGGCTAAACTAAACGGTAAGGACTACCGGAAATGTTATATTGATTATCAGGATATTGTAAAAGGAGGATCGCTCGAACTTAGGATGGGAGATCAGCCAAATAAAAGTTGGGGAATCGAAGAATGAAATTTGATTAACTAAAGGATAAGAAAATGAAAAAAACGATTTTGATTTTGGTCTTTGCTATGCTTTCATTTATTGGAGATGGACAACAGCAAATTCAGGAACTCCCATTTCGCAATACGTCCCTTTCGATCGAAAAGCGTGTTGACGATTTGTTGGGTAGACTTACCCTTGAAGAAAAAGTAAGTCAGATGATGAACGATTCCAAGGCCATTGAAAGATTGGGTATTCCCCAATATGAATGGTGGAATGAAGCGCTACACGGAGTTGCAAGGGCAGGTCTGGCGACTGTATTCCCACAAGCCATTGGTTTGGCCGCAACTTTTGATGAGACATCTGTATATGAAACGTTTTCGGTTGTCAGCGATGAAGCCCGCGCCAAATGGCACGCCTATCAGAAAAACAAGGAATATGACCGGTATAAGGGCTTAACTTTCTGGACACCGAATATCAACATCTTCCGTGACCCGCGATGGGGAAGGGGAATGGAGACCTACGGAGAAGATCCATTCCTTACCTCAAAAATGGGGCTTGCCGTAGTAAAAGGTTTACAGGGCAATGATCCTCAGTATTTTAAGACTTTTGCCTGTGCCAAGCATTTTGCAGTACACAGCGGGCCGGAATGGAACCGTCACAGTTATAATGCAGAGGTATCACCCCGTGATTTAAGGCAAACCTATCTACCTGCCTTCGAGACGCTGGTTAAAGAGGGGAATGTGCAGCAGGTGATGTGTGCTTATAACAGTTTTGACGGGAAACCTTGCTGTGGTAGTGACGCCCTAGTGGTTAATATTCTGCGCAATGAATGGGGTTATAAAGGTATCCTGTTATCGGATTGCGGTGCGATTGATGATTTTTTTGTTAAAGATTTGAAGACCAGGCGTCATGAGACTCATCCTGATGCTGCTTCAGCGTCTTCTGACGCGGTACTTCATGGAACTGACCTGGAGTGTGGCAGAAGCTATAGAAGTCTGGTTGATGCGGTAAAGAAGGGTTTGATTAAGGAAAGCGATCTGGATATTTCCCTCCGAAGATTGTTGAGAGGGCGGTTTGAGTTGGGCTTATTTGATCCGGACAGCAAAGTCGCATGGACAAAAATTCCATACAGTGTGGTTGATTGCCAGAAGCATAAGGATATGGCGCTGAAAATGGCCAGAGAAAGTATGGTGCTGCTAAAAAATAAGAACCATATTCTCCCTTTAAATAAAGATATTAAAACCATTGCAGTGGTGGGTCCCAATGCCAATGACTCTACAATGCTATGGGCCAATTACAATGGATTTCCATCAAAAACCATCACGATCTTACAGGGGATCAGAAATAAAGCAACTCATTCAAAAATTATTTACGAAAAAGGTTGTGATCATGTTGGAGATGTAAATCTTAACAAACAAGATATTACAGTTTCAAAGGTGAAGGAGGCCGATCTGATCATCTTTGTTGGTGGAATCTCACCACGATTGGAGGGGGAAGAGATGCCGGTTGCTTACGAAGGATTTAAAGGTGGTGACCGCACCAATATTGAACTGCCCAATGTTCAAAAAGAGATGATCAAAGCGCTGAAGGCCACCGGAAAACCGATCGTATATGTGGTTTGCACGGGTAGTGCCCTGGCCCTGAACTGGGAACAGGAAAATGTAAATGCAATCGTTAATGCATGGTATGGGGGACAGGCTGCAGGAACAGCTGTCGCCGATATTCTGTTTGGCGACTACAATCCGGCAGGCAGGTTACCAGTAACCTTTTATAAAAGTATTGATCAGGTTCCCGATTTTGAGGATTACAGTATGAAGGGTCGTACTTACCGCTATATGACAAAGGAACCGCTATATCCATTTGGATTTGGACTGAGTTACACCAACTTTGATTATAAAACAGCCAGTTTATCGAAACCTATTATTGGGAAAGACGAAAAGGTAACGCTCTCTGTAGAAGTCAAAAATGGAGGTAAGCGGGGCGGTGATGAGGTAATTCAGGTCTATCTTCGGAATCCAAACGATCCGGGCGCCCCGATAAAAGCGCTGATAGGTTTTAAAAGAGTTTCGCTGAAAGCCGGTGAATCGCAGAAAGTGGGTTTTGTATTGGAACCGAAAATGTTTTACTCATTCAATGATAATACTCAAAAGCAGGAGGTGCTTGCCGGAAAATATGAATTGATGTATGGGGGTAGTTCGGCTGATAATTCGCTTCATAAAATTGAATTAACAATCCACTGATCTTGATGAAAAATAATCCCCCATTTTTAAAGCTTACCTTATTACTTTTAGTTTACCTTCAATTTTCGTTTTTCAGTTTTGGTCAGAGTCTGCCGCTGTTTCGTAACGAAAATGCTCCTCCTCAGGAACGGATCAAAGACTTGCTTTCAAGACTTACCCTGGAGGAAAAAGTAAGCCTTTTGATTGCCAGTTCGCCAGGCATTCCACGTCTTGACATCGATAAATATTATCATGGAAACGAGGCGTTGCACGGTATTGTCCGTCCCGGCAATTTTACGGTATTTCCGCAGGCCATCGCTTTGGCAAGTATGTGGAATCCGGAACTTCACTATAAAATTGCAAGCGTCATCTCGGATGAAGCCCGTGCCCGTTGGAATGAACTTGAATTAGGTAAAAGACAGTCACTGCGTTTTAATGACCTGCTCACCTTCTGGTCGCCTACCATCAATATGGCGCGTGATCCGCGCTGGGGACGGACCCCTGAGACCTATGGCGAAGATCCTTTTCTCTCAGGAGTTTTGGGCGTTCAATTTGTAAAAGGATTGCAGGGTAATGATCCCAAATACATAAAAGTCGTTTCAACTCCTAAACATTTTGCTGCAAATAATGAGGAGCACAATCGTTTTATGTGTAATGCCAAAATTCCAATGCGATCGCTCAGGGAATATTACCTTCCTGCTTATGAGGCTTGTATAAAAGAGGGAAAAGCAGCCTCTATCATGGCTGCCTATAATGCGATCAACGATATCCCATGTGGAGCAAATCCCTGGTTGTTAACCAAAGTACTCCGCGAGGAGTGGGGCTTCAATGGCTATGTGGTTTCAGACTGCGGAGGACCTGGGAATCTGGTCTCTTCTCATCAATATGTGAAAACTCCCGAGTTGGCTGCGATGGTTTCGATTAAGGCCGGGCTTGATCTTGAATGTGGCGATAATATTTATAAAGAGCCGTTATTAAGTGCTTTTAAAAAAGGGATGGTTTCGATGGCCGATATTGACACAACTGCCTACCGGGTGTTGCGTGCCAGGATGAAGCTCGGATTATTCGACAATCCCGAAAAAAATCCTTACAATAAGTTATTGCCTTCTATTGTCGGATCGGCTGAACATAAAGCGCTGGCTCTGGTGGCTGCCCGTCAAAGCATGGTTTTACTGAAAAACAGTAATAATACCCTTCCGATTAATCTGAAAAAGGTAAAATCGATTGCCATTGTGGGGATCAATGCAGGAAATGCTGAATTTGGCGATTACAGTGGCACCCCAGTTGGCGAGCCGGTTTCGATTCTTCAGGGAATTAAAAACAAAGTAGGTAGTCAAGTCCGGATTGCGTATGCTCCCTGGCAACCGGTAACCGGACTGGAAGGATATGAATTAATTTCAAAAGAGTTCATTCCCAATGGATTGAAAGGGGAATATTTCGTAAATATGAACTTTGAGGGTGAACCAAAGAGCCGACTGGACGGGAATATCAATCTCGAACCTGCCAACCAGGCGCCGGACGCATTCTTGCCGGTCAACTCGTTTTCAGTTCGTTGGACAGGAAAACTGCGTCCCACGATCTCCGGTAAATATAGCCTTGGCTTTTTAGCTCATGATGGTTGCCGCCTGATGATCGATGGGAAATTAGTGATCGATTCATGGAAAAGAAAAGCGACGAGAACGGATTTTGGGGAGGTAGACCTGGAAGCCGGCAGAACCTACGATCTTAAAGCAGAATATTTTGTAAAAAGAGAGGCTATTGCAAAGTTGTATTGGAAAGCCCCTAATGTGAAACGGGATTACACTGAATTATTCGCTGAAGCTAAAAAATGTGCCCAAAGCTGTGACCTGACTGTAGCAGTTCTTGGGATGAATAAAAATTTCGAGAGTGAAGGTCAGGACCGGGAAACCATACGGTTATCTGTTGACCAGGAGGTATTTATTCAGGAAATATTTAAAGTAAATCCTCGAACAGTTGTCGTGCTCGTGGCCGGAAGTTCGCTAGCCATTGGCTGGATCAACGAACATATACCTGCGATTGTTGATGCCTGGTATCCCGGTGAACAGGGTGGCACAGCCGTTGCCGATGTTTTATTTGGCGATTTTAATCCTGCCGGAAGATTACCGCTTACATTTTATAAAAGTATGGATGATTTGCCTGCATTCGATAATTATGACATTACCAACGGTCGTACTTATCAATATTTTAAGGGTAAACCATTGTACCCGTTCGGGTATGGCCTTAGTTATACGCGTTTTGCCTATAGTAACTTAAATATTCTAGACCTTGGCGCTAAAGTGAAGGTCAGCTTTAACCTGAAAAATGGAGGTAAGGTTGACGGGGATGAAGTTGCCCAGGTATATGTACGCCTGCCTGAGCTGAACATTCCAATCCCTTTAAAGCAGCTCAAGGGATTTAAACGGGTAAATGTGAAACAAGGAAAATCAGAACTGGTTGAAATTGAAATTGATAAAACCCAGCTTCGCTATTGGGACGAAATTCAATCAAAATTTGTGACTCCCAAAGGTACCTATACCATCATGGTTGGCGCCTCGTCTGAAGATATCAGGTTAACACAAACAATAATCTTATAATAATTCAACTAAAAATC
Organism: Prolixibacteraceae bacterium; assembly: GCA_963675995.2. Taxonomy (GTDB): domain Bacteria; phylum Bacteroidota; class Bacteroidia; order Bacteroidales; family Prolixibacteraceae; genus JAAFHB01. Next base: position 1,689,830 of record CAXXIY010000002.1, read on the forward strand.
AATTGTTTATGAAATTTAATCACACATTTAAATTAAGTTTGTTACTTATTTTGTCTATTTTGGGATTGATGGCTGGCAGTAGTTTTGCCCAATCCCAACCCCGCCCCGAATATCCCAGACCCCAGTTTGAGCGACAGGATTGGATTAACCTGAACGGAGAATGGAGTTACACCTTCGATTTCAGCAAATCGGGTGCAGAAAGAAATCTGCAAAATTCTGAGGGTTTTAAAGATAAAATTATCGTCCCGTTCTGCCCTGAGAGTAAATTGTCAGGAGTTGGTTTTACCGATTTTATTGAGGCGATGTGGTACCAGCGGAAGATCGAGATTCCAGCTGCCTGGAACGGGAAAAGGGTGATCCTCCATTTTGGTGGCGTAGATTACCAGAGTGATCTTTTTATCGACGGAAAACTGGTTGGAAGTCATTTTGGTGGTACTTCCTCATTTAACTACGACATCACAAAATATGTAACCATTGGGAAGAGCCATAACCTGGTGTTGTCAGTCAAGGATGTGGTTCGGTCCGGACAACAACCTGGCGGAAAACAGTGTACTAATCTGAAGTCAGAGGGGTGCAGCTACACCAGAACTACGGGCATCTGGCAAACCGTTTGGCTCGAAGCGATAGCTAAAAATGGACTTAAAGATTGCTTTGTCCTTCCTGACCTTGATAACTCGAAATTTGTATTTCAACCCCGTTTTTACGGAGTTGAACGGGGAATGAAATTAAGGGTTAAAGTACTTGAAGGGGCAAAAGTGGTCGCACAACAGGAGATGGCTGCTGCCCAGAATATCCCTTGTGATATTACAATCAAAAATCCAAAGAGCTGGTCACCTGAATCTCCGTTTTTATATGATGTCATCTATCAGGTGGTTGATAAGCAAAATGTGGTTATTGATGAGGTAAAGGGTTATGCAGGTATGCGGAAGATCCATATTGAGGGGAACAAACTTTACCTTAATAATAAACCCATCTTTTTGAGATTTGTGTTGGATCAGGGCTTTTACCCCGATGGAATCTGGACTGCTCCAACCGATGATGCCCTTAAACAGGATATTCAAATGTCGATGGATGCCGGATTTAATGGCGCGCGTCTGCATCAAAAAGTATTTGAAGAGCGGTTTCACTACTGGGCCGATAAACTGGGTTACCTCACATGGGGTGAGTCTTCAAGCTGGGGCATTACCAATAACAGTATCGAATCTGCGAGAAATTTTCTAAGCGAATGGAATGAGATCGTCCTCAGGGACAGAAGTTTTCCATCAATTATCGGATGGTCCCCTTTTAATGAAACCAGTGGAAGTGTTCAGCACAACAGGATGATTACAGATGCTTATAATGCCACAAAAACGATCGATCCTACAAGGCCGGTGAACGATGCCAGCGGTTATTTTCATGTTATAACTGACTTGTATACCGCTCATAACTACGAACAAAATCCTGAGGAATTAAGGAAGCAATTAGCTCCGGGAAAGAATTCTCCTGTTTTTAATAATAACAATCCCAAACAGGCTCCCTACGAAGGTCAGCCCTATTTTCTGGATGAGTATGGCGGTATCAAATGGGTAGCCGGAAGTGCCTTTGCCGACAATACCTGGGGATATGGCAGCGGACCAAAAACATTGGAGGAGTATTACGACCGGTTGGAAAAACTGACGGACGTTATTTTAAGCATCGATTATATGTCCGGGTATTGCTATACACAGTTAACCGATGTAGAGCAGGAACAGAACGGTGTCTACAACTATAACAGAACCAAAAAGTTTGATATGAGCAGGATTAAGAAAATATTCAGCAAACAACCTGCATCATTCATAAACATCTTAAAGTAAAAAAATAAGAGAATGCTGCTTTTTTTCACTTTGTGTGACCTGGTGTTTTGGGGTCTTCGTAGCTATTTTTCCATGCCACCAGATCACCAGGGAACACAAAGTAGTTTGTTAACTTAAAAGGACGAGTACGGGACAAAACCAAAAGACTTCAATTAATTTATAATTATGTCATATCAAATTTAATGTCTATGAAAATACAAATATGTTCATTACTAATTCTCTTTCTTTGCTTATCACTAGTGCCGGTATGCGCCCAGGAGGTCACCTCTTTGCAGGCAAAAATCTCGGTTTCTGCTGAAATGCAGAAATCGTTTCAGAAAGGTGGCCGGTTGTTGCTTCACCTGACAAGCCAGCGGGAAAAGGAACCCAGGAACAAATCCGAAGTTACCATTGGGGTAACACCTTCGAACTGGAATCCATCCCAAACTTTTGTCATCGACACGAAAAGTAAAAATGTTCTCACCAACGGGTTTGAGAAATTGTCGGGACATAATTCAGAGAAATATTATTACCAGGTCGTTTACAAGCAGAATATCGATGATGGAAATGAAAACGTCGAAGGAAACCTGTACAGCCAGGTCGATTCGGTCAAACTGTCCAAAGAATTAAAACTTAACCTTAACTTACAAACGATCATTCCGGCTGCAGTTATAGTTGATCATAAGTTCGTAAAATCTGTAATCATCCAAAGTAAGTGCCTTTCTGCATTCTCTGGCCATCCTCGTTTTTTAAAGGCTGCAGTGTTACTGCCATCGGGTTATTTTGAGAATCCGGATAAGGCTTATCCGATATGTTACCGCGCACCGGGATTGAATGGCAGATATACAGCGGTGAACGGACATATGAAAGATAAGGATTTTACAGATTGGTGGTTTTCAAAAGATGCGCCACAGGTGATCTACGTCTATCTTGATTCGCAGGGGCCTTACGCTGACACCTACCAGGTTGATTCAGAGAATAACGGCCCATGCGGAAAGGCATTAACCGAGGAGTTAATCCCGGAAATTGAAAAGCTTGTAAAATATAAACCTGAAACCAAAAAGCGTTACCTCACCGGAATGTCAACTGGTGGCTGGGTGGCATTTGGATTACAGGTGCTCTATCCCGATTTCTTTGATGGCACCTGGTCGTACAGCCCCGATCCAGTTGATTTCAGCCATTACGGACTGATTGATATCTATCAGGACTCCACCATTTTTTACAACCACTTCGGATACCTGCAACCCGGAAGAAGAACCATTTACGGTGAGCCTACCTTTTCGATGAAAGACTGGATCAAAGGGGAGAATGTGAACAGCCGGACCAACGACTACAGGATATCCGGCGGTCAGTTTGGCGCATACAATGCCGTATTCGGACCCAAAGGGAAAGATGGTTTGCCTACTTTAATGTTTGATCCGGTTACGGGAAGAATAGATCATGCCATCGCCAAACAATGGGAGAAATATGATTTGAAGAAAATCCTTGAAAAAAACTGGACCACGCTCGGCCCAAAACTTCAGGGCAAAATCTGGATTTGGACAGGTGATATGGATGGTCTTTACTCGAATGTCGCTACCCGGTTTTTAAAAATGTACCTCGACAAAACCGAAAACCCGAAGTCTGACGCAAAAATTTCCTTTACACCCATGGCGGGTCATTGTCAGGAGTGGAGCGATAAAGCAGTCATAAAGATGGTGGCTGAAAAAGCGGCAGGTAATTAAACGATCCTAAAAGATTCAATTCAGAAATAATTAATATGGTAGAGCGAATAATGCCGGTATTTTTTTTCTCCATCACGCTATTATTGAACGGCATTTTTGTTCAGGCGCAAAACGATCTGACTAAATATGCACTTCCGATGGTGGGCACCCAAAATGAATATCAGTTCGCCAACGGTAATGCCTGTCCGTGCATCGGGGATTACGGCTTGTTATCGCTGCTGCAGACTGTCGGTGAACGGAAATTCCTGGAAAAAGATCGGCAAAGTTGGTTTACCCATCAATCAGAGGTGGCATATCTGAATTATTACAAGGTTTATCTATCTGATCCTAAGGTAATTGCCGAACTTACTTGCAGTAAATTTGATAATTGCAGGGGGCTGGCAATAGAATCTGCCGTTGGGGCTTTGCTGGAAGATATAACAATCAGCAATATCCATATCTACAACAAAGGTGGCGGCACAAAGAAAATGGCCGCTACAATTGCACCTGAATTTGAAACCAGGTATTCTGACCCGAATAATTTTGGAATTATTCCGGGCTACGGTTTTTTTATCAGACCTATGAAAAATCTGATTATGCAGGAGGTGAGCTAAGCTTGTTAAACGATGATTTCAGACCGCCAATTTTTTTAATTGAAGTGAGTTACGCCAGTTTAGATGATCTCAATGCTCAAAAAGTACAGGGTGTACAAGTGGTAGTTTTTGGATAACGTTGTTGAATTCTCAATACTGAATTCAAGCGGATTAAAAGATACCCAAATCAAACAGGCCTATCATCGATCATTATAACAGCCAATGTAGTCTGGAACAGAAATAAAAAATTTAAATCAAAACTATAAATCAAATGATGAATATCCTGTCAAAATTGCTAATCCCTTTCTTATTCCTGATAACTCTTGGGGCAAGTTCTGATAAAACCACTAAAATCTGGTTGGATGATCTTAAAATCCAGTCATTTTCGTCAGGAATACCAAGCGTTCAGGCTAAGAAAAGTGGGGGAGGCGATTCGATTCTTCTTGCCGGTCAATATTTTGAACGGGGAGTTGGGGTGCATTCAATTAGTGCGCTATCCTTTTTGCTCAACGGCAAGGCAAAACAGTTCTCTGCCGTGGTAGGCGCTGACGACAAGGCAAATAAAAATATGCACGTTCAGTTTTTTGTCATTGGGGATCAAAAAATCCTTTTCGAAAGCGGTCCGATGAAAGTCGGTGACTCGCCTAAAAAAGTGAATGTGGACCTTTCCGGCATCCAGCGGATGGGACTTCTGGTAACCCTAAACCTCGAAGATGAGGGCTACGGCAAAACATATTCCGACTGGGCAGATGCGAAGCTTGTCATGTTAGGTGAAAATGTACCCCTAACTATACCCAACAGCGGAGAAAAATATATTTTGACGCCAGTTCCGGCAAAAACACCGAAAATCAATGCTGCCAAAATATTTGGGGTGACTCCGGGCAATCCGTTTCTCTATACCATTGCCTCCACAGGTGAACGGCCGATGCAATTTTCAGCTGAACAACTTCCCAAAGAACTCATACTAGACCCAAAAACAGGGATAATAACTGGAAAAATCAGCAAAAGAGGAACTTATATTACTATTCTGCATGCAAAAAATGCATTTGGCAAAGACACAAAATCACTCAGAATTGTTGTGGGTGACACCATAGCCCTCACACCTCCCATCGGCTGGAATGGCTGGAATTCGTGGGCAAGGAATATTGATGGCGAAAAAGTAATTGCTTCAGCTAATGCCATGGTGAAAATGGGTCTGAGCAACCATGGATGGACCTATATTAACATCGATGATACCTGGGAAGGGCAACGCGGAGGAAAATTCAACGGACTTCAGGCCAACGAAAAATTTCCGAAGTTTAAGGAGATGATTGACAATATTCATGCGATGGGATTAAAACTGGGAGTTTACTCGACACCCTGGATTTCAACTTATGCCGGTTATGCCGGCGCCTCATCAGACTTTGAAAAAGGAGAATATCCCGATTCCATTAAGGCCAATAAAAGAGCTTACCGACATATTGGAAAATATCGGTTCGAAAAGGAGGATGCCTTGCAAATGGCAGAATGGGGAGTCGATTATCTTAAATATGACTGGCGGATTGATTTGAATTCAGCAGAGCGAATGTCAGCAGAATTAAAAAATTCAGGACGAGATATCATCTATAGCCTGTCAAATTCGGCACCGTTTGAAAATGCAAAAGATTGGGCCCGGATAGCCAATATATGGCGTACTGGTCCCGACATCAGGGATAGCTGGCTGAGCCTTTATATTTCAGCCTTTACAATCGACAAGTGGGGTCCATTTGGCGGTCCCGGTCACTGGAACGATCCCGATATGCTGATTCTTGGGAATGTTACCACCGGCACCGACCTTCATCCAACCCGGTTGACGCCGGATGAGCAATACAGTCATGTCAGTTTATTTAGCTTACTGGCAGCACCTTTGCTGATTGGTTGTCCCATCGAACAATTGGACCCCTTTACGTTGAACCTGCTTACCAACGACGAAGTCATTGAAGTGAACCAGGACCCGCTTGGAAAATCTGCCCGATTGATGGCCGATGAAAACGGGGTGCAAATCTGGGTCAAACCGCTTGAAGAGGGATCGTATGCCGTCGGATTATTTAATGTGGATGATTTCGGGAAAACGCCTCAATCCTATTTTCGCTGGGGCAATGAAAAACCAAAACAATTCACCTTCGATTTTGCTAAAGCTGGAATCAAAGGAAACTGGAAGATCAGGGATGTCTGGCAGCAGAAAAATCTTGGAGAGTTTAATGGGTCATTTAAAACTGAAATCCGTCATCACGGAGTCGTCATGATTAAACTTATACCTGTAAAATAATTACGATGAAGATAATTTTGTCTGTTATTGTTTGGTTTATTCTTATTCCAAATGCTTTGGCTCAGCCTAAAAAAGTTCTTTTTATTGGCAACAGTCTGACATATCATCAGGAAGGTATTTACAATCATTTGGAGAAGTTGGCCGCTTCAGCAGCTCCTCCTTACATTTTACTGACTGAAAAATGTGTAAAGGGCGGCGCCACACTTAAAACACACTGGGAAAGACCCGAACCCCGCGAGGCAATCAGCAAGGGGGATTGTGATGTTGTAGTACTTCAGGAGGATCTTCCCGAAATTAATGTCTCCTATTTCCGGGATTATGCCCGCAAGTTTGTCAATGAAATTCGTAAAACGAAATCCAGGCCGGTACTCCTGATGGCCTGGTATTATCCACGTCTCGGATGGATTAGCACGGATGAGATTGCCCGGGCGCATCGTGATATTGCCAAAGAGCTTGATGTGGAGGTGGCGCCCGTTGGTCTTGCGTGGCAGCGTTCAATTAAAAAGCGTCCTGATCTGGACTTGTACGTTGCGGACCGTGAACATCCGAGCATTTACGGAACCTATCTTGCCACATGTGTTGTTTATACTACTCTGTTTGGGAAAAGTCCGGTAGGTCTTGGTTATATTGCTTCCGGCATGAGCAACGATGATGCCGCCTTTTTGCAAAAAATGGCATGGGAGACTTGTCAGAAATGGAATAGAAAAAAGGTGCTATGACATTTAGTAGGGGTATTATAAATTTTGCTTTCATTAAACCTGGAAATTGGCAACTTGTAGTTGGTGGATCTTCAATGGCGAGTTCCATCTGGCAAATAAAAAATCAAATTGTAAACAGATGAAAAAACTATCCATCTTAATCGTCCTTTCAGTTTTACTACTAAATATTGGAGCCTGCAGGCAAAAGACTAATCAGGTATGGCTGGATGATCTGCTCATTCAGACTTTTTCAGAAGGTATTCGTCCGGTTAATGCAAAAGTTAGTTATGGAAAAGATACGCTTCGTGTTAATGGCAAAGCATATTCAAGAGGCCTGGGGGCAATAACTCCATGTGTACTTGCTTTCTCGCTCGAAGGAAAGGCGAACCATTTTTCGGCAGAGGTCGGCGCCGACGATTTGGGAAATAAAGATATTCCCCTGAAATTCTTTGTTATTGGTGACCGGAAGGTGCTTTTTGAAAGCCGCGAAATGCGTATTGGTGATCCCCCAGTCAAGGTTGATGTTGACCTTTCCGGGATTAAACAACTGGGTTTGCTGGTGACCGATCCTGTTGGAGGAATTACGAATAAGAAGACTTATTGTGATTGGGCAAATGCTAAGATAGAGATGATTGGCAACAGCTTACCCAAACATGTTACGAATTCTGATGATAAATATATACTGACTCCGGCGCCAAAGGAGACGCCTAAAATAAATTCAGCAAAAGTTTTTGGTGCCACTTCTGGTAATCCGTTTCTGTACACCATCGCAGCTACAGGGAACCGGCCCATCCGTTTTTCGGCAGAAAAATTACCTGAAGGAGTTGTTCTTGACCCTTTAACAGGCATCATAACTGGAAAAATCAGGCAACGCGGTACCTATACAACACAGCTCAAAGCAGAGAATGCATCAGGCAAGTCGGAAATAACCTTGAAAATTGTAATCGGTGACACCATTGCCCTCACACCTCCGATGGGTTGGAATGGCTGGAACTCCTGGGAGGCGCATATCGACAGGGCAAAGGTGATCGCTTCAACAGATGCGATGGTAAAAACCGGACTAAGGGATCATGGCTGGAGCTATATCAACATCGATGATTCCTGGCAGGGGAAAAGAGGGGGAAAGCTTAATGCACTTCAGCCCAATGAAAAATTTCCTGATATGAAGGCGATGGTCGATTATATTCATTCCCTCGGACTAAAAGCAGGAATTTACTCAACACCGTATATTTCAAGTTATGGTACGTATGTTGGAGGTTCATCTGAATTTCCGAACGGTGGAGAGACCCACGATTCGATTAAAATCAACAAGCAACCTTTCATGCATATTGGAAAATACAGGTTTGAAACCAACGATGCCAACCAAATGGCAGAGTGGGGATTTGACTTTCTGAAATATGACTGGCGGATAGATGTTGTTTCAACTGAGCGGATGTCGGAAGCATTGAAAAGATCGGGTCGGGACATTGTTTTCAGTTTATCCAATAATGCCCCGTTTGAAAAAGTAAATGACTGGAAACGATTATCAAATATGTACCGCACTGGCCCCGATATCAAGGATAGCTGGGGAAGCCTTTACCTTACAACTTTTACGCTCGATAAGTGGGCGCCCTATACGGGTCCGGGTCATTGGGCCGATCCCGATATGATGATTGTTGGCAAAGTTTCGATTGGCCCGGTACTGCACGACACCCGTCTTACACCCGATGAGCAGTATAGTCACGTCACCCTTTACAGTCTGCTCGCTGCACCACTGCTGATCGGCTGTCCGATTGATCAGCTGGATCCCTTTACGCTGAATCTGCTTACCAACGACGAGGTGATTGAAGTGAACCAGGACCCGCTTGGAAAACCTGCCCGGTTGATTTCGGACGAAAAGGGGGTGCAGATTTGGGTGAAACCGATGGAGGACGGCTCATTTGCCGTTGGTCTGTTTAATACCGCTGATTTTGGAAAAACGCCTCAGTCCTATTTCCATTGGGGCGATGAACAATCCAAGAAATTCACTTTTGATTTCGACAAAGTTGGATTGCAGGGTAAATGGAAATTTCGTGATGTTTGGCGACAAAAAGATTTGGGAGAATTCAGGGGCTCATTTCAGACTGAGATCAGGCACCATGGAGTCATTTTACTTCGTGCATATCCCCCAATCTCGCTCATTAAATAGGATCACTAATTTTATTCCGGATTAAAAAACTATCAATTTCTAAAACAACTGAGATGATTAAAAAAATTGGATTTGTTTTGAATCTTCTTGCCCTTGTAATACCGGTAATTTCATTAGGACAATCAGCTGATCTCGCAAAAAGCTTTAAACAGCCTCCATCCGAATACAGTATGATCCCTTTCTGGTCGTGGAACGGAACTCTTAAACCGGAAAAGCTGACCTGGCAAATTGACCAGATGCAGGAAAAGGGAATCTCCGGCGCATTTTTGCATGCCAGAGCTGGTCTCGATGAAAGCAAAACTCCCTACTTTTCGGACGGTTTTTGGAAAGCTGTTGATACAACAATCAGATATAGTGCATACAAAGGGTTTCATACCTACCTTTACGATGAGGATAAATGGCCCAGTGGAAGTGCTGGTGGGCGGACAATAGCAGCAAATCCGGATGAATTTGTTAAGAAAATCCTGAACTATCAGAAAATGGAAGTGGTTGGTCCTCAGTTAATCACTTTAAATCTACAGAAACATCCAATGGCGATCTTTGCCGGCAGGATAGCAGAAAATGGGAATTATAGTTCTGATAAACAGGTAAATCTTACCAATCTGGCAGGTAAACAGTGGAATGTTCCGGTTGGAAGATGGGCGATTATCTCCTTTGAGATGGTTAAAGATCCGGGTGCCCAGATCGATTACCTCGATTCTGCTGCCGTGGCTAAATTTATTGAGGTCACTCACGAAGAGTATTATAAACGGTTCAAAAGCTATTTTGGAAATACAATCCCGGGGATTTTCTTTGATGAAATATTTGCCAATGGTGCAAAATTGGCGGATAATATCTTCTGGACTGACGATTTTCTGCAGAAATTCAGGAAAATGAAAGGATATGATCTGGCTGATCAATTACCACTCATTATTTTCAATGATCCCGGGAAATCGGAGAAACTCAGGTACGATTATTTTGAGGTTGTGAAACAGTTGTATGTGAAAGCATGGTTTAAGCAATATGCCGACTGGTGTGCAGCCCATCAGATATTTGCAACCGGACATACGGCAGAGAAGTTATTGCATTACAAACGCGAAGCCGATTACTTTTCGACTTTAGGGCAGCTTCAGGTTCCGGGAACCGACAATGAAGAATATAGATATGGCTATCCACGCATGATCGATTACTACAACCCAAAACAAATCAGTTCGATAGCTCATCTTTATAACCGGAAAAGGGTGATGGCAGAATCGATGGGTGGCGGTGGCTATACGATTCCGCTGGAGGAGTACCGATACGGGTTTTCAATGCTCGCTGTTTATGGGATCAATATGTTCATTCCGCATCTTTTCCATTATACGATGGACACACCCGAAACTCAGTCCGACTGGCCACCAAGCTGGTTTTACACCAATCCCTACTGGAAGTATTTCAAGCCTTTAGCCGATTTTGCAAGCCGGATTTCGTTTATGAATTCGCAGGGGAGGGCAATTTGTGATGTTGCTGTTCTTTTTCCGCTCACCGATTTATGGGAAAATGGTTACCCTGATAAGATTGATGACAGTTTTTACAAATCTGTTCAGCAGGAACTTCTGGATAACCATATCGATTATGATGTGATCGATCCTGCCTCCCTGGCCGATTCAAAAATTGAAGGAAACAAAATTGTTGCAGGGAACGGAAATTACCGAGTTCTGGTTCTTCCGGCAATTCATGCGATCCGCAGTGACGTAATAAAGCAGATTGAATCATTTATTGAAAAAGGGGGAATTGTTATCGGATTGAAGGATTTGCCTGTTCTTTCTGAAAACGGCCCGTCTAATGATGCGATTGTAGCATCAAAAGTGAAAGAACTTTTTGGATTTGATCCCGCAGCACTTAAGCCGGAAGAGTATTTTCAGTGGAATAAAGAACAATCCGAACACTTTACTGCGAAAGAAAACAAAATTGGAGGGGGCGCATTCTTTACCCGATTTGTCAGTCAGCTTCCCGGAATTATCCATAGCCGAATCACACCCGATTTTAAAGTAGAAAGTAACAATGGACAATATCTCCGTTTTAATCACCGGCAGACCGACAGTACCAATGTTTTCCTTTTGGTAAACGACACGAATTCACCTGAAAAATACAAGATCTCTTTAAAGAGTTTAGGGGTTCCCTCGCTCTGGAATCCTGAAACAGGGGATATCCATTCATTTGAAAATTATCAGGTAAAAGATGGCCGGCTAGAACTCATACTTGATTTTAAACCGCGTGAGAGTTATTTCCTTGCCATAGAACCTGCTAAAACCGATGTTCCAAAAGGATTAATCGAAAATACCGACCTTGCTGATTTCAGAATTACAAAGGTTGATTATTCGGTAAAGGTTGAAGGGTGGGGAAAATCAGATCAGTCTCATTATATTAATCTTAAAATTGATGATCAGGTTATTGAAAAGAAATGGAAAAGCAATCCCGTTATTCCAGACATCAAAATGGATGGTGATTGGCAATTCCAGTTGGCCCCCAATACCCTTGATTACAAATGGAGTTCAAAGTTGGTGAATGATACCCTTTCCATACCCGTGATGAAATTCCAGTCGGAACGTTTTCCAAATGAAGGGATAAAAAATCATTGGAGTACTGATTCTTTTGATGATTCAGGATGGAAAACCGTAAAATTAATCGATGAATTCAATAAAAAACCGGGAATACAGCGTTACCTGAGCGGCTGGGATGCCTCATGGATCAACTATTACGATAATTCAATGCATATTCCCGAAATTTCGGGGGGAGAGCGTAACTTTAAAAAAGAGATCAATCTGGATGCCTTTGTAAAAGAGGCAAAGGTGGCTGTTACAGCCGATCAGCATTATGAATTGTTTGTCAACGAAAAATTGATTGGTGCAGATTCTGACTGGAAGACAGTTGAAATTTATGATCTCACCGCCGTACTGAAACCTGGTAAAAATCTCATCGAAGTTAGGACTGCAAATACGAAGGGTCTTCTTTTGCAAGGATCGATCCGACTAAAGAACGGGAAAAACAAAACACTAAAAACGGATGAAAGCTGGATGGTTTCAGCAGGTCTTGAAGAATGGCGCCCGGCCTTCCGGTTAGCCGATCCCCCGATGGGCTCGTGGGGAGAGATTTCCAATCCTTTGCAAAAAACAGTTCTCCCGGTTACAGTCTGGTATCGTCAACAGTTGCCTCCTGGCGCTGTGGCATTAAAAATGCCGTCAATAAAAGGACGTTACTCTCTTTTTATTAACGGTACCCTAATTAATATTGAAAAGCAAAAAGAGTTGATTGAAATCTCCACCCTTTTAAAGAAATCACCCAATATTCTGACAATCAGTGTTGCGGCAAGTGATAAAACCTGCGGACTTATTCAACCGGTGGTGGTAGTGTGCGACAAAACTTTTCAGCCGTTAATCTCCTGGAAGGAGATGGGGTTAGGATGGTATTCGGGTCGCGCCATCTACACCAAAAAGGTGGAAATCCCTTCAGTTTACCTGCAAAAGGGAATCAGATTAATTCTTGATCCCGGGCAAATCAACTATTTTGCCGAAATATGGATAAACGACAAGCTGGTCACCTTCTGTCCCTGGGCCCCATTTCAAACCGATATCACCACATTTGTAAAAGAGGGTGAAAACCAAATCGCCATTGTAGTTGCTAATCTGTCAGCGAACCGGGCAACCTGGAATATTCTCGATGCCAATATCAGCGATAAAACATCCAGGTGGTGGCATAACGGTACCATTGAGCGTGAAAAAGAGAGACTAGTATCCGGTCTTTTGGGACCGGTGCGAATCATTTCCTTATCCAAAGAATCTGTTAATTTTAAAATCAAATAGTTACAAATGTAAATAATGAAAGTGAGTTTCCTCATTTCGCTGCGCTCCATTCGGAATGACCAAATAATGTGCATAAGGTGTTGGAGACAGGACGGCCTTGCCGCTCCGTCGCCAATGCCATCTTCAGAAGGTCCGTGTTATTCTGAACGCAGTAAGGAGTCTCCTTATTTAAGTAGTCAATAGAATGCTTTTTTTAGCAGAGTAACAAAGAATCCTCGATTTTTCCCACAACAGTAATATTTTGAAAAAATTGTGATTTATTTTGCATCTAAAATATTGAATATGAATTATCTAAAATCATTTATTCTCTCTTTTGTACTATTTCTGATGAATGGCGTAACCGTTCAGTCCCAACCCGGTCATTTCAAAAAAGGGGCGCTGATTTACGAAAATTCGTTGTCCGACAAGAAGGAAGTAGCAGATTGGCGCATGGAGGGACCGGGTACTATTGAATTTCGTGACGACTGGATGGAAATGTATTCCCCGGATGAGAAATTTCATCATGTATTCTGGTGCCCAAAGGATTTTCCGGGAAGTTTTGTTGCAGAATGGGAGGCTCAGAATTTAAAGACCGAAGCAGGATTATGCATTATTTTCTTCTCAGCCAAAGGGGGAAACGGGGAAGATATTTTTAATCCTGCGTTCCCTGAACGGGATGGCTCTTTCAACCAATATACCAAAAGCAAATTTTTTAACTGTTATCACATCTCTTATTATGCCAACGGCAGGGACGATCCGGGAAGGGAGATCTCACATCTGAGAAAGAATAGCGGGTTTAATATGGTACAGGAAAAAGAGCCCGGAATCCCGGTTAAATCAACGGCCGTTCATCATCTGAAACTGGTAAAAGATGGGGCCAGGATAGTGATGTATGTTGATGACCGTAAGATAATCGACTGGACAGATGACGGTGTCAAATTCGGTCCTGTACTTCAGGAAGGGAAAATGGGTTTCAGGCAAATGAAGTGGACCCATTTCAGATACCGCAATTTCAAAGTGTGGAACCTGAGCAAATTTTAGTTTTACCAATTCCAAAACGCTTAAAAATGTTGAAAAAATTAAAGCGGACTTTTATTTTTTTTGGTATCGCATCGTTGCTGCTTCTTTTTAATAATAAACAACTCGCTTCCACAATTTTTGGAGAGGTAAAATACAGGCATACACAAATTTCACCGGGTAATGTTGAAGTTCCCCATACAAGAACTTTAATCTGGAACAACCGGTCGGCTTTTGCTGAGAGAATTTGCAATTCCTGGGCTGATAAAACAGTATCGGACAATATGCCGGATGGGAAAGGGAATGTCCCCAGGATTTTACTCGCAAAATTGTTTGTAAACCGGGATATCCCGGAGGTGAATAAAAAAATCCGAAAACTGACGGTGTGGGGAAATTGTGGGTCGTCATGGGTCCTAAACAAAAAAGGGGACTACGATTTTACACTTGCAATCCTTACCACCATCATCTGGAAGTTTGGCGATCAGCCTCAGCTTATTTATCCTGAAACAAGAGACTATTTGTTGAATGTGTTGCTGTCGGAATCGGGTAACAAATTTAGTTACAGCGCCCCCAGGACTCTGGGACTGGTACAGGAAACCGAAAATCATATGCTCATGACGGAAGGATCCAGGTACCTGAAAAACAGGTGGATCATGCTTCATGGCAATAAAGAGCCTTATTACGACAACCTGAAAAATGGAATGGAGCATAAAATTCTGTCTCTGCTGCATGAGATGAAAACTTCGGGATTATATGAATTTAATTCGATACCCTACATCGGTTATACCATAACAGCTTTGCTCAATCTTGAGGCTTTTGCTTCAGATCAGGTCAAAACCGAAGCCCGGAATGTGCTCGATTATATGAACTGGTGTTATGCCCTTGGCAGTTATCAGTTGAAGCATTACCCTCCAATGAGGAGACGTTATGAAAAAGCTGCAATAAAGGAATTGACAACTGATTATCAATCGATTTTTATGAAATCCTGGCTCAGTTTTTCACCGGTAACCGGCTTCGATCAGGATATCAGCAGTGGAGAAGTTCATGCATTGATGGGTGTCTGTATGCCTTATCGCCCGGCAGACAAGGTAATCGATCTGATCTTCAGAAAAGGGGAAGGTTATTTCGTGAAATTGGGTCATGGACCTGAATCGTCACCTGAAGTTTTTTCAGCTGGACAAAAATACCTGATCAGCGCAGGCGGTGTAAACAGGGGCAAAAGCTCTCTGATTGTTGCACGCCCAATTTGTCTGTTTCTGAGTGATTCCGCCAAGGTGCTTTCATCAGTTATCCATCTGTCCGGACCCGGAACCGATTTTATGAACTGGAATAATACAGGAGTCTACCGGAATTTTGCATGCGCAGCTGGACCTGTCATCGTACCTGAATCATTCAATCCGGTACAAAAAAATAAGATTTGGTCGGTCTATGCAACAAAAGACAGTCTGTCGATTGCTGTTCATTCAGTTGCTGATTTTGGGTTGATCTCGGTTTTTAAAAATCGGAATGCTTCCACATTGATTGCTGAACTTATGAAAGCAAATCCTGACATTGATAAATTGAAGTCCGGATTTGTGTCTCCTGACGGACTTAAAATCAGCTATGATGTATTCGCTCCTAAGGAAAAGTGGGTTATTGTTTCTGCCGATAGGGTGATGGTGGATCGCGATTTCGACAAATGGCCGTTGATTGACGGAGATCTTAACGAATAATTTTCTGGATATAACCTTAAAATTAACTGGTATGAAGATTAGAAAAATGCAGCATATTCTAATTCCTGTCACTTTTTTTCTGCTGATTTTTAGCAATAAACAGTTTGATACATGGCTCTTTAGTGAGGCCAGATGGAATAATGAAAATCTTCCTGCCAGTACCATTGTGGTGCCTGGGGAGCGGACGATCAGATGGAACAGCAGTTCTGTTCTTGCTGATAGCATATACCGATCAATGATGAATAAACCGGCAGACGATTGGAGCCAGGATGCAAAGATGAATCTTCCGAGAGTAATCCTTGCCAAACTGTTGATCCATGATAATCTTGCGGAACTGAATAAACAAATTTTAAATCTTAAACCGTGGGGTACGTCAGGATCAAAATGGTGGTTGAATCCAAATGGAGGATATGATTTTTCAGCAACGGCATTTACAACGATCCTTTACCTGTTTGACAATAACCCTCAAATCCTCTATCCTGAAACTAAAAAACATCTGATCGACGTTCTCCTTGTTGATGAGGGAAAAAGATTTTCAGACGCTGTTCCGGGCACACTTGGACGGATTAAAGATTCTGAGAATCATATCTTGATGGCCCAAGGTTCAAAATATCTGAAAAACCGCTATCGGATGCTGCATGGGAATACCGAAGAACGATTCAACAATGAGTTGAATGGTATGGAGGCAGGAATTCTGGAGCAACTTGCAGAACTATCCGGAGTTGGTTTGTTCGAATTTAATTCTGTTCCTTATCTTGGATATACTTTGGCGGCAATCTTAAACCTGGAAGCATTTGGCTCACTGAAAGTTCAAAATGCAGCCCGGGGAGTACTGGATTATTTGAGTTTTAGTTATGCACTTGGAAGTTACGATTTTAAATATTATCCCCCTTTTCGCAGGCGCTACGATCGTGCAAAGAACAGCTCGTTGTCGAAAGATTATCAAACCATTTGTATGAAAACCTGGTTAAGCTTTCATCCGACAATTAAATACGATGAGCCAATTCAATCCGGGGAAACTCATGCCCTTATCGCAGCGTGTATGCCTTACCGCCCGGCAGATGAAGTGGTCCGCCTTATTTTTAACAAGTCTCCCGGATATTTTGTAAAACTTGGTCATGGTAGTAAGGGCTCTCCCGAAATTTACTCGGCAGGTCCGGGCTATCTGTTAAGCGCCGGCGGATTGAACAGGGGTAAATCGTCAAACATCGTTGCCCGACCGATCTGTCTGTTTTTAAATGATGAAGCACATGAAATATCCGATGTGATTCACCTGAATGGAAATGATAAAAATTTCATGAAATGGAACAATACAGGTGTTTTTAAGGATTTTGCCTGTTCAAACGGAGCCGTATTTGTTCCGAAAAAATTTAAACCGTCAGCAGAGAATAAGTTGTGGAGCGTTTATTCCGTAAGCGACACCCTGTCAGTGGCAGTTCACTCCTCTGAAAAGTTGGGAATTGTTTCGGTATTTTGTAACCGCAAAGCTGCTGAATTGGCAGACGAATTGCTGAAAAATAATCCGGACCCTCAAATGCTGAGAAGTCATTTCCGGTTTCCGGCTGGTAGTGAAATTGAGTATGATGTAAATGCACATAAGGATCAATGGGTAATGATTTCCAGGGATGGCAAGCCACTTGACCGTGATTTTGATAAATGGCCATTGATAAGCGGCGATTATAAACGTTAAATGTTAATGATTTTGATTTTTAGCAGAGACACGATTACCCGCATCTCTGCTAAAAATCAAAACGAATGGGGCATTATTTATTTTCGATGAAGAATAAATTCATTACAAAAGTTTCGATAAAATGAGAACATCCAAACGGATAAAATTTAAGTGGAAATACCTGATAATCCTTATTGGGGTTGCCGTTGTCCTTAGTATTGTTGCTGATACACTCAGGATCTCGGCATATCATCCGTTTCCTCAGCGACCCGCCAAAAACATAAAGACGCAACAGGATCAGATCTATTATGAACTTGCCAATGGAGTGAAGGATATGGAGTGGAACCGGATCAATGGAACGCTTGAATACATTAATAGTCAATACGATTGTTCCGATTTTAATCTGGTTAACCTGATCCGGATTATTTATGAATACGGTGATCAGATACCCCAAAGCACAAGGATGAAGATCGATTCCACCTTCCTCAATTTCAGGTACTGGTGGGATGAACCGGGTGGTAACTCGATGTGCTACTGGAGTGAAAACCATCAGATCCTTTTTGCCTCTGCAGAATACCTGGCCGGGCAAAAATATCCCGACAAGATTTTCCCTAACAGTGGTATGACCGGTAAAGCGCATATGGCAAAGGCGCGGAAAAGGGTGCTCGACTGGATGGAAATGCGCTGGAATTTTGGATTTACCGAATTTTATTCGAGTGTTTATTATAAGGAAGATATCGGAGGAATGATTAATCTGATCGATTTTGCCGATGACGAAATTTCGAAAAAGATGCAAATCATCATGGATTTGTTAATGTATGATGTGGCAGCCCAGAATGTGAAGACCATGTTTATTTCGGTCAGTGGCAGGGCCTATGAGGGAAACCGGAAGGGCGGTCATCATTCAACTTTAGGTGGGCTTACTGATTATTACTTGGGAAGCAGAGAGAAAATAAGCCCGGGTTTAATGTACGGAATGATTACATCCAGGAAATATATTTTGCCATCCGTGCTGCGTGAAATTGCCAGGGACACGAACGCTGTGGTGATTAGGCAATCCAATGGACTCGATATTTCCGAATTAAAGCCGGAAGGTTATTTTGGCACAGATACCAGAAGTATGATGATGCAATGGGGAATGGAAGCCTTTTCAAATTCTGAAGTGATCCGTAATTCGCTCTCTTTAATCAGACAAAATCACATGTTCTCCAACAGTTTTTTAAAGGATTTTAAGATGATGGATCTTACCATTTTAAGGATTGCCCATCTGGAGCCTTTACTGATTCGGGCTGTAAATCCTTCAACAAATGGCGTCGCTATTCAAAAAGGGAACACCTATACCTATAAAACAAAGGATTACTCTCTCTATTCGGTACAGGGTTATCATCCTGGTAGTTATGGAGATCAGCAACATGTATCAGGAATGAATATCGGAAATTCGTTTAGCATTTTTCATACCCATCCGGCACTTGAAAAAGATAAGCATA
This sequence comes from Prolixibacteraceae bacterium, assembly GCA_963675995.2. Taxonomy (GTDB): domain Bacteria; phylum Bacteroidota; class Bacteroidia; order Bacteroidales; family Prolixibacteraceae; genus JAAFHB01. The sequence goes on from CAXXIY010000002.1 coordinate 1,708,774, forward strand.
GTCAATCACCAAATTATTGGGTAGGATACGGCCATCTTCCACATGTGGCTCAGGATGGGCGGGTTAGCCTCGCTATCTACAATACACCAGTCCAAAAGGGATGGATGGAACCTTCCCTGTTGGACTATACGCATGCCTGGTTTCCGAAGGCCGAATTTGATAGCACTGTAATAACTGAAAATGTTGCGATGGGCAAGAAAGGGAATACTTATTGCGCATTTATCGGGAGAAACCAACTGACTTTCAGGGATAGATCAACTGATGATCTGATTCAAAAGGGAAAGCAGACTTTTTGGATCACTGAAGCCGGATCAAAAGATGAAGATGGTTCATTTGCCAGATTCTGTCTACGGATCGAAAAGAATACCCACACCTTCGATTCCGACAAACTTGAGCTCACCTATCTTTCAAACGGGAAAAAATACCAGCTGAATTTTGGAGCTGATTTTTTGGTAAACGGGGTAGTGATACCAACAAATTATTCACGGTACGACTCCCCCTATTGCAAGGCCAATAGGAAGGCGCAGACCTTGAACTTTTCTTTTAACGGTAAGTCTTTACATCTTGACTATTCAAAAATGAGAAGGGAATTTTGAAAGAAATATGACCGAAAAATTACGATTTAATCGAGAAGTTATAATGCATGAAATTGAATTTCATATTTCGCAGTAAGACCCCTTTACATCTCCTGCACTCTGAACAACGCCTGGCTTTTATCCCCTTTTTTGGAGGGGTGTGGGGAGGTCAGGAAACATATAATGAACAATTATTAAATACCACAGTTTATCAAACTACTTATGATCAGAGTTATTAAATTTTTGCCTATCCTTTTTTCATTTATGAGTTTCTTCTTTTCATTGGATGGATTTGCACAACAAAGTATCCGCAGCTCAATTCAGTTCAGGTTGGAGCCCTCTATGATCGGAAAGAAAATCGTCAGTAACATCACCCATCGGAAATCGGGCTGGCGCTATCCCAAAGTGTGCACTTATTATGGCAGCCTGATATTTGCAGATGCCGTTCATGATTCTGAAATTCGCAATCAGTTGCAGATAAAGTATTCACCTTATTTAAACGGCAGACATCGGATTCATTCCGGACATGTCGATTTCAATGTTTTTGGGATCTGGCCTTTTGAAATCTTTCGACAAACAGGCGATAAAGGTTATCTTGACATCGCCAGGCGACTTGCAGATGATGAGTATAAAAATTCGGGAGTAAACGATCTGGCTACTTATACCCGATTTTGGGTTGACGATATGTACATGGTTGGCTCACTCCAGATTCAGGCTTATAAATCGCTGAAAGACACGTTATATCTGAATAGGGCTGCCCGGCAGCTAGTTGTTTATTGCGATAAGTTGCAACACCCCAATGGTTTATTTTATCATCGCGATGATGCACCTTTTTATTGGGGTCGTGGCAATGGTTGGGCAGCTGCTGCCATGGCAGAGGTTTTACCAGCGCTTCCTGAGGATAATAAATATTACAAACCCCTATTGGCGGCTTACCTGAAAATGATGAATGCATTGCTTGGATTTCAAGGTGAGGATGGGATGTGGCACCAGTTGTTAGATGATCCTGAGAGCTATGCAGAAACCTCTTGCTCGGGAATGTTCCTCTTCGCGATGGCTACAGGGCTCGAAAATAATTGGCTGTCCACGGGTGAATATGCGGGTAAGGTGATGAAAGGTTGGGATGCACTTGCCGGTTATGTGAATGAAAAGGGGAAGGTAAGGGATGTTTGTGTGGGGACAAATGCTAAAAATAAGCGAAAGCATTACCTCACCCGTCCAAGAAGCACCGGGAATTATCATGGTCAGGCAGCTGTTTTGTGGGCGGCAACGGCAATGATCCGTTGGCAGGCTAAAAAATAGCCAAAACCATTTATTAATTACTTAAAACAATTACCTATGAGGAAATACAAACTTGTTTCTATTTTGATCTTAATTTTCCTGACTCCTTACATTTTATTTTCACAGGCTAAAAGCAAGATTGAGTACCTCTCCGGATTTAAAAATACGAACCATCCGCAGATCGCCTATTGGTTCCTTACTCCGGGTATACTTGAGAATGAACAATACCTGAATGATTTCGGCAAGATGATCGATCAAACCCTTTTCGATTTTATCTTTCTGGATGCCCGAAATGGGTGTACCTTTTCCGATGTTAAAAAAATGCATCCGGTGATGGAAAAAATTGTAGCTATGGCACATCAGCGGAATATTAAAATTGGTTACCGCACCCAGGTTGAGCGGATGAAACCTATACCTGAGGAGGTCACTGAACGATTTATTGCCGAAGCAGAAACCAGCCTTGATATTTCGGGAAAGGGAAGATGTTCCCTTAATGCGAAGTTGGTTCGTTCCAAAAGTTCATTAAAAAAGGAGGTATTCAAGGTATTTGTTTTTAAGAAAACGTCAGGCGGGTTTTATGATCCAGCAACTTTAAAAGAGATCAGTGATTATGATTTTACGGTAAAAGACCAAACAGTCAGTGTTACCATACATGGTGGAAAGATATTAAATGGATATACCGCCTATGTGATGGCTGAGTTTTATTACAACAGCATCAGTAATTTTAGCCCTGAAGCGGTTGAACAAACCGTCAGGTTTATCAATGCATATTCCGACATTCCATTTGACGGGATTATGCTTGACGAATATTCAAATTACAGAATTATTCCACCCTGGATGATGAAATTTAAATTTGACAACTTTCGTCTCAGAAGTTACTCGCTTTCAATGGCAAAAGAATTGGAAATTAAAACCGGTTTACCTGCCGGAACAACCCTCTTTAATATGCGATATGCACCTGCGGGAAAACCTGAAATCAGGATAAAGGCAATTAACGATTATATGGACCTGATGCGCGGCGGGGCAATGCATGTCGAGGATGCCATGTACAAGCGGGCAAAAGAGCTTTATGGGCCAAATTGTTTTATAGGTGCTCATAACACTTTTCATAATACATTGGTATGCGACGAAATCTGGGCAACCGGAATCAAATGGTGGTCCATCCCGCGCGAGTATGGTTTTTCGGATGAAAAGACACCTCTACCCACCCAGATGGGAATTGCCATGTCGTATCCTGCAAATGCGATGTACAACATGTATTATGATGGTAATATCAAACGATTCGCCACTAAAACGATGACCGATTTGCGATTCGGGATCCGAACTTTTTATCACGCTTTTAACGATAAACAATGGGGATTGGGACTAGAAAATCCGGAGGCAGTTCACGCGCTCAACCCTGTTGAGAACTGTGCAAGATTATTAAATTGTTTCAACCCTTCACTTCCTGAGATAAAATTGCTGGTCATCTTTGGCAATGAAGCACTGCAGAACTGGTATCCAAACAAATGGGAGCGTGGCAGTTACGATAACAATGACCAGTTGAAGATAGAAGAAAAAGCGGTTAAAATCTGGAAAGCCGGATACCGGAATGCATTGGTCCCTACAGATTTAATTGCAGAAGGAAAATTAAAGCTGAATGCAAATAATAAACCCGAATTAAACGGCCATGAATTCGATGCAATCATCTTCCTTTATCCTCAATATGCTAAAGAACCGGTGCTTAATTTTCTTGAGGATTTTGTGAATAAAGGGGGGAAACTGATGATCGAAGGTGATGCCACTCACAATTTCAAGGGCGAAAAGATCGCCGACAGGATGGCTGCAATTTACCGTAAGGTTATCGTCAGGAACTTTTCGATAAATAAAATTCCTCAATTGGGGATTGTCAGAAATATGATCTCCAACGGATGTAGGAATGGGGATGGATCCTACGTATTTACTGACATCAAATCTGTTCAAACCAATCGGGAAGCCTCATTTTCGATTCATGTTGGCGCGGATAATTATTCTGCAGAATACCATGGATTGGCAGCAATCGCCGTTGATCCGCAAAAAGGATTGCAAAAATTTGTCTGTGCAGGATTCAGAGAGCTGAGGAAAAATGGTCAGGTTATTTTTAGTTTGACGAACAAAGCTGATATTTTTGTCGAAAAACAGGGTGATGGTTATCAGATATCAATCTCCGATAAGTCAGGCAGCAATAAAATAGAAGTTAATCAGTTGTAATTAATTCCATCCGCACACTACAAAAATAAATTCATTATGAAAAAGAACCTTATCTTATTCCTATTTTCCCTATTTGTATTTCAAAACCTGAGTGCACAAAAAAACATCGCTCCGGAAATGGCCAGGATGCATCAGCTGGTTCACACAGAAGATCCCCAACTTAACGCAATAGCTGAAAAGATTTTTTCACAATGTATTTTTTCAAAATTGTTCGATCCTATCCCTCCTGCAATGCCCAACAAGTGGTTCTCACCGGGTGGAGGTTATGTGGGACAATGGGTTTGGGACACGCAGTTTGTCCTTGCAGCTTATTCCCCGATGGGTGAGAATTCGATCATCCGGGGCGTTTACGATAACTACTGGCAAACCATCGAAAATAATCCGGAAGCACCCAAAGATTCTTATCGTTACGGAATGATCCCTAATTTCTTGAAGGACTGGCCACCACTAGGATACTCTCAGATTCCAATTTTGGCCTGGGGTGTATTGCAGGTTTACCGGCAGACCGGTGACCGGAAATTACTGGAACAATCGTTCCCGTATCTTGAGGCTTTCGACAAGTGGTACTCCACCGAAAGGGATGTCGACAACGATGGGCTTATAGAGTTTGGAGCCTACAAACCTATCGGAAAGAGCAGCATGGTACAAACAGCCAGATATGAAACTTTTGATTTCTTCCCACCCATGGATAAAATGAAACTTACCAAACATCCCACACGTCAGGACGGAGGCGAATGGTATGGCAATGTTGAGGGTGTGGAACAAACCTGTTTCCTTTTGATGAGTGAGCGTGCTATGGTTGAGATCGCCAACGAGCTTGGAAGAAAGGAGGTCGCCCGCCGTTATGAGAACATTGTGAGCCGACGAGTCGCATCTATTCAGAAAAAAATGTGGGATCCCCAAAAGAAATTTTTTTATAGCCTTGACCGCGACTCTGACCGTCCGATTGATGTCCGTTCCATACAAGGCTTTCTCACTTTGTGCTGCGATGCTGCAACAAAGGAACAGGCAAAATTATTGGCCACCGAGCTGATGGATACTACCCGGTGGTGGTGTTCCTATCCCGTTCCAACGGTGGCAAAGGATGATCCAAAGTTCGATGTGAAGGGATTCTGGCGGGGTGACATGTGGCCCGTAACTACTTATCTTGTCGCTTATGGTTTAAACCGATATGGCTATCATGATGAAGCACGTCAGCTTACAGATAAGATTGTTGAACTGTTTAATCGCAATGGTATCAACGAGCGTTACAATGCGATTAACGGCAAACCGCTTGGTGTGCAGGGACTGGGAATGTCGTGCTCAGTTTGGAGCATGATCGTGGAGAATTATTATGGTCTGACGGGAGATTATGGTACCGTTTGCTTTCCGAAAAATGCCAAAGGAAGGCATCTGAAGTTAGGACAGATCGAACTAAACTATCCCGAAGAGCAGACGCTTGAGATCTCCTCGGGTTTTGCCAGAAGTTTGAAGGTTGTTTATCCTGGTCCAAATCCAAAAGGAAAATTTGATGTCAGTTGCGAGGGGGTTAAACTTTCGCGGGGATCATTTAAAATAAAGGCTAATTCAGTTGTGTTTTCCACGGTTCCCAACAAATATTACCAGATTAAATGGACAGGTTCAAATTAATTTTGATTTGATAATCTGTAGAGACGTCATATCTGATGTCTCTACAGATTTATTCATAAACTTTGTGAAGCCTTTGTCCCCTGGAGTTTGATGTCAATTAAGATTCAGCCACAAAGACTCTAAAATTCAAAAGGCGGAGAATTTTCAATAATTCTTCAGGATAAAGGAATGGGTCCAATAATATCAATTAGTTAATCCTTATCTTTCTCTTTTTCAGTGGTAAAGAAAGCTGAATGAACCGGAGCAGGGCATGGACTACTGAATCCGTGAATTGCAGCCCAAATCACCTCGTTAAACTGAGTGTCGGGAATTCGGTCTTCTTTGCTGAAATCAAATTTTTCGCTTAACCTTGAAAATTTACTCTCATCTTTGTTTTTCAGGTTCAGATCCACAAGATTAGGTGTTGCCTTGAACGGAGGATGGTTAGCTGTTGTATTAAAACATCTCCACATAGGTTCTGCGGCTGCATCGTATTGACTCATTGGTGGCAATCCCAATATTAGTTCAATCGTACGAAGTGCAGATGACGTTGAATACATGGTGTGGTCAACGAAACCTTGTTTGACAAACCCACCTGCAATGTAGACGGGTGATCGGTGTGCATCCACATGATCGGGACCATTTTGTGCATCATCTTCTACAATTATAATCACACACTCATTCCAGATGGAGGAGTGGCTGAGATATTCTACAAAAAGTCCACAGGCCAAATCATTATCGGCATTATGCGCTTTGGGAGTAGGCCGTCCAATTCTCAGACCTTCGGTATGGTCATTCCCAAAGCGGATGGTGTTGAGCCTGGGAAGTTTACCTGCTGACAGCAAAGAATCAAAGTCGTGTTTCCAAAGATTATAGCGCACCGTATCACGGATACCCAGGTTAAACCCGGAGTAATTGGGACAGAAATGATCTTTTAAAGCCGGAAGGTTTGGTGTATTTGAATCAGACATAAATTCTCCATACGTTCTGTAGGTCACACCATATCTCTTGCAGAAGTCCCACAAAAATCCATTTTTGTTATTCGCAATTTCCCGTTCAGCTTCGCCCGGATAACTTCCGCCTCTTCCGCCATAACTTGTTGGCCAGTTCTTCTCCAAATAATCGGTGGCATAGGCTCCCATGGTCCAGTTATGTCCATCGGCACTCACCTCGCCATCTACATAGAAATTATCGAGTAAAACAAATTGTTTGGTCAGTGCATGGAGGTTGGGTGTCACATTTTTACCAAAAAGTACAAGAGAAGGATCTCCGTTACCCTCAGGGATATCTCCTAATACCTGATCATAAGTACGGTTCTCCTTAATCACATAAAAGACATATTTTATGGGGGATAAATCACCTACCCTCGATGGAACAGGATTTCCCTTTTCTCCGGTTGAAACCATCTCCTTTTCTTTTGAATAGGGTGTGTTTTTGTAAACCGATTGAGAATAGTTACTTAACTGTTGTTCGTCGGGGATTGGAATCGCCTGAAGCGTTCCTGTAAAAAGTCCACCAATATATTGTACCCTAACCTGTGGTTTATTCATATCTGCATGACGATCGACCATCTCCTTTTTACTTATAGGACTGGGTCCATAGGGATTTGGTTTGGATGTCAACCCTTTACCGTTAGTCACCAGGATAGTTCCCTTAATCACCCGAACACAGGTTGGGTACCATCCAGTTGGTATGAAGCCTTTACTAATGCTGCTTCCCGGTTTGCTTATATCAAAAACTGCCAGGCAATTGTTATCTGCATTAGCAATATACAATGTTTTTTCATCATCGCTTATCGCCAGACTATTCGTTGTCGATCCGGAAGGGGAGTCAGGATAAAGTGCAGAATTAAGAATTTCGATTACACGGTTCTGCTCCAGCGATATAACAGAGACAGAGTTGTCGTTGGCATTGCTGACAAACAGGTATTTACCATTTCGGGTAATACATAAATCATTGGGATTATCCCCAACAGGAATAGATCCGGTAACTGTCTGCTTTTGGGTATCAAATAAAATGACTTTGTTGCATCCCCAACAGGTGATATATAACATTTTGTTGTCATCCGACAGCAAACAGGCATAACCTTCTCCTCCCAGTGGAAACTGCTTCTTGATCTTTTTATCGTTTAAACCGAAAACGTAGAGTGAATTATTTTCTTTCGTGACCGTATAAAGCAGGTGTTGTTCATCATCAACAGCAATTCCGGCAATCGAAATTTTTTCAGGCCAACGCTTCCCAATTACCAGCGTGTCAAAGGGAACGAGCTTTTTGTTTTTAATCTGATACCGCATGACCCAATTATCGTTTCCTCCGGATGCATAAAGGTATTTTCCATCTTTTGAAAACGTCAGTCCAAGCCATCCTTTTGCAATTACCACAGAATCGAGTAGTTGCATCTTTTCCGGATCAATCAGATGAATATTCTGAATACTCTGACCATTATTGGTCACTGCTACCATTTTGCGGGAAGGGGACACGGCAATATTTAATGGTAAATCGCCTACGGGTAACATCTGCCCGACAGGTGAAAGTTTCCATTTATTTGGCAGGGAAACTCTCCCTGTCTCCTTCTCGATTATACTTTGTCCGTTGACCTGAAAAACAAGAATCATCAATAGATTCGTAAAAATCAACATTTTAATAGTCCTAAATCTGCTAATCAACATAAACTTTCCTTTATAAATCATTAATAATAAAATTTGTAGCCCTTTATCCCAAATAAGAGCGAAGAAGTCGGTTTTTAGACTTGTTCTTTAATTTTTTCAGGGCTTTGACTTTGAGTTGTCGTACTCTTTCAGGGGTTAAATCCATTAAGGCACCTATTTCATCGATCGAAAGAGGATTCTCACCTACTAATCCAAAATTGTAACGCAGAATGTCAGCCTCCCGAACATCCAATGTTTCAAGTGCTCTCTCAATTTCAGTTTTTAATGAACTGTTAATCAGTGTCATGTCCGGACTTTGTTCGTCAGAATTGATTAACGTATCATAGAGTGTATATTCATCATTTTCACTTTCACGCAAAGGTGCATCTGTCGAGATATGAAAACTCGAAACCGACAAAGCTTCTTCAACAATTTTCGTCTGCAATTGCAACATTTCGGCAATCTCTTCGGGGATTGGTTCCCGCTGATAATTCTGCTCGAGTTTTGTAAAAGTACTGTTTATTTTCAAAATTGATCCAATTTTGTTCAATGGAAGTCTTATGATTCTCGAATTTTCAGCTAGGGCTTGTAATACTGCTTGTCTGATCCACCATACCGCATAGGATATAAACTTAAATCCCCGTGTTTCGTCAAACCTCTCAGCTGCTTTGATCAGCCCCAAATTCCCTTCATTGATTAAATCGGATAATGTTAACCCCTGATTTTGATATTGTTTGGCAACAGAAACTACAAATCGCAGATTGGATCTGATCAGTTTTTCAAGAGCCTCTTTATCTCCACACTTAATTAAACGTGCAAGGTTAACCTCTTCTTCAGGTGAAACCATACTTAATTTACTGATTTCCTGAAGATAGAGATCCAGTGAAGGGGAGTCTCTGTTTGTAATTTGTTTAGAAATTTTTAGCTGTCTCATAATAAAAAATCAGGTTAGGATTTTTTTGCAACTTCCAAAGGTATATTATTCTTTATTACAAAATACTCACCCATTCGATTTAATATTGCGGAAAATGTGGATTGCATTCATTTAATTTTAATACAATATATCAGTGGGTTTGGTAAGTTTGTTTTCCAATGGATTAAAACAAAAAAAAAGCACGATTGTTTGTAAATTCAAATCTAATACCTATTTTTGTCGCGGATTTCGAATTCAATATTGCACTTAAACTTCTTTGAATCCTGATTTACTTCCAAAAATTTAATAGAATTTAGCTGTCAGCTTTTGCAATATTTTGTATTGACAAAAGTTAGGCGATCAATAAAAAATCATAAAAATAACATGTACGACATTCTTGAATTAAGCAAGAAACTACTGCCCGAATTGCGCGACATAGGCAAAGAGTTAAACATTAAACGCGTCGAATCTTTTAAGAAACAGGAATTAATTTACAAAATACTTGACAATCAAGCCATTTTGGCGTCAGGGGCTAAAAAGCCAGAGAAAAAGGTTTTGCCACGCCTGGCAAAACCTGAGTTGTCAGGAATTGTTTCAGATATTGAGACCTTCGTATCTGCGAAAGATTCAGAGAAAGAACCAGTTGTTGAACCTGCAGAAGTGGTTGCTGAACCCATACCTGTTGAAAGACAACCTCTAATTCGTCCTTTTCCCAAGAGGATTGAAAAGCCAAGATTTGAATCCAATGATTCTAAAGAGAGACGCCCCCGGGTTTTACGAATCGATCCTGTTGTCGCCGCATCAATTGCAAAAGCTACCCCGGAGGTTGAACCAGAACTGAAAAATTCTGAACCTGAAGTTGTTGTTACAGTAGTTCCTGAAATATCCAAAGAAGTTCGTACTGAACCTGAAACCCCTTCGCGTCCAATTTTCCCCAAGAAGAATACCCATCCGTCTGCCAATCAAAATCAGCAGAAACAGGTTCACCAGACCCAAAAACCGCGTGAAACAGAGAAATCTTATGATTTTGAAGGGATAATCAATGCAACGGGTGTGCTGGAGATAATGCAGGAAGGGTATGGTTTTTTACGTTCTTCTGATTATAACTATCTGACCTCCCCTGATGATATTTATGTATCCCAATCTCAGATCAAACTTTTTGGATTAAAGACCGGCGATACCGTAAATGGGATTATCCGTCCCCCCAAGGAAGGAGAAAAATATTTTCCACTGGTTAAAGTTATCGAAATTAACGGACGTAGCCCGGAATATATCCGTGACCGAGTTCCCTTCGAACATCTTACGCCACTCTTCCCGGATGAGAAATTTAATATTACGGGTAAGGCCAGCAGCCTTTCGGCCCGAGTAGTCGATCTGTTTGCTCCGATCGGTAAAGGACAGCGCGGATTGATTGTCGCCCAACCTAAAACGGGTAAAACGGTTTTGCTGAAGGATATCGCAAATGCCATTGCTGCTAATCATCCGGAGGTTTATATGATCGTTCTGCTCATTGACGAAAGACCTGAAGAGGTTACTGATATGGCCCGCAGCGTCAATGCCGAAGTAATTGCCTCAACATTCGACGAACCGGCTGAGCGGCACGTACGGGTTGCGAATATGGTCCTTGAAAAAGCCAAACGACTGGTTGAGTGCGGTCATGACGTAGTTATTCTTCTCGATTCAATTACCCGATTGGCCAGAGCTTACAATACCGTTGCTCCTGCGTCTGGAAAAGTGCTTTCTGGTGGAGTAGATGCCAATGCACTGCATAAACCAAAACGGTTCTTTGGTGCTGCCCGAAATATTGAGGAGGGTGGATCACTGACGATTCTCGCTACTGCTTTGACCGATACCGGCTCGAAGATGGATGATGTTATTTTCGAAGAGTTTAAGGGAACCGGTAATATGGAACTTCAACTCGACCGCAAACTATCGAACCGCCGGATATTCCCATCTGTTGATATCATTGCATCAAGTACACGTCGCGAAGATTTGCTGCTTGATAAAGCGATGCTTGATAAGATCTGGATTCTACGTAACTTCCTCAATGGAATGAACCCTGTCGAGGCGATGGATTTCGTTAAAGACCGCTTGGTGAAAACAGCCTCCAACGAGGAATTCCTTGTGTCGATGAACAGTGATTAAATTTTCATCAATTTCAAAATAATAAAAAAGGGAACCCGTTGGTTCCTTTTTTTATTCCCCTGATTCCGTTTTTGTTAATTCACTAATGCTTTAATCCCTTATTTTTACTAAATATAAATAGCATAAATTGTTTAAAATGCTAACTCCGGATAGCAATATGTTGAACTAATTGATTATTTTTGTAGAAATATTAAACTCAAGTGGAATATTTCTTCGAAGCACACAGAATTTTGGTTGAGGCATCTTTTGATTTAATAAACAGAGAGTTGTACGACGAAATCGATTGGTCTCACCGCCTTATCGGAATTAAGGGTTTTCGTGGAGTTGGTAAAACAACCTTCCTGTTAAGCTATATCCGTAAGAATTTTGGCAACTCCCGTGACTGTTTATATGTCAATCTAAACGACTTTTATTTTGCAAAGCGGCGCATCTTCTCATTTGCCGACGAATTTTATAAGCGCGGAGGAAAGGTGCTGGTTCTGGATCAGATCCATAAATATGAAGAGTGGTCGAAAGAGTTAAGGCAGTGTTATGACGAACTTCCCGGTCTGAAGATCGTTTTTAGCAGTTCCCCGGTTTTACGTATCCTTGAAGGTAACGATCAATTAAAAGATATTGCGAAAATTTATCATCTCGAAGGTTTGTCGTTTCGCGAATTCCTCAATTTCAGGACAGAGCAATCGTTTCCCAAACTTAGCCTTACGGATATTTTAAGCCATCATCGCGAAATCGTACCCGATATCATCAATAAAGTGCGCCCGCTTGCCTATTTTCCTGAGTACCTGAAAAGCGGTTTCTATCCCTATTTCATTAAAAATCCGGAGTTTTACAGCGAAAGTCTCCTCCGTCATGTCAACCTTGCCCTCGAAATAGATGTGACTTATCTTAATCAAATCGAATTAAAATATCTTCCAAAACTGAGAAAACTGCTCCAATTAATTGGTGGACAGATGCCTTTCTCTCCAAATATCAGCAAAATCAGCGCCGAGATTGAAACTTCGCGCGCTACGGTTTTAAATTACCTGGGTTACCTGAAAAATGCAAGGCTGATCAATCTGCTTTTCTCAAACGGTACCAACGGCCAACTTCAAAAACCTGATAAGGTCTACCTTCACAATACCAATTTATTGCATATCGTCGCGCCTGACAATATTAATAACCGGAATCTGAGACTGACCTTTTTTTATAATCAGGTGGGTTACCAGAACAAGGTGACCAGCTCCCCGGAACTCGATTTTAAAGTGAATGGTAAATACAGTTTCAGGATTGGCGGAAAATATGCCCAGGCAGAAGGGGAGAATTGTTATGCCGCAGCCGATATGATTGAAATCGGAAAAGGAAATGTAATACCACTTTGGCTTTTTGGATTTATCTATTAAGCACCATTAAATCTGTAAGATAAATATTTGAATATAATAAAAACTAAAGTAAAACAAGATGGCAAAAGAAAAAAAATTTATTACATGCGATGGTAACTATGCTGCCTCCTACATCAGCTATATGTTTAGTGAAGTGGCTTGTATCTATCCAATAACTCCCTCATCTACGATGGCTGAGGTGGTGGATGAATGGGCTGCAAACGGAAGGAAGAATATTTTTGGTCAGCCTGTTCGCCTAGCCGAAATGCAGAGTGAAGGGGGCGCCGCCGGAGCTGTTCATGGAGCGTTACAATCGGGAAATCTGACAACCACTTATACGGCATCACAGGGATTGTTGCTGATGATTCCTAATATGTATAAGATTGCCGGTGAGTTATTGCCAACTGTTTTTCACGTTAGTGCCCGTGCTTTGGCAAGTCATGCCCTTTCAATATTTGGTGATCACAGCGATGTTTATTCCTGTCGCCAGGCCGGTTTTGCAATGCTTGCTTCTGGATCAGTTCAGGAAGTGATGGATCTTAGTGGTGTTGCTCACCTCACAACCATCAAAAGCCGGGTACCATTTATGAATTTTTTCGATGGTTTCCGTACTTCTCACGAGGTTCAGAAAATTGAAACCATTGCTCAGGAAGATCTGGCAGCCTTACTTGATATGGAGGCGCTTCAGGCTTTCCGCAATCGCGCACTGAACCCTGAACATCCGGTAACAAGAGGTACGGCTCAGAATCCCGACATTTTCTTCCAGGCCAGGGAAGCAGGAAATAAATTTTACGATGCTGTTCCCGATATGGTTGAATCCTATATGCAGGAGATCACCAGAATCACAGGAAGGGAGTACCACCCATTTAATTATTACGGTGCACCGGATGCTGAAAACATCATTGTTGCAATGGGCTCTATCACTGAGACCATTTGTGAGACCATAGATTATCTCAATGCTCAGGGTAAGAAACTTGGTTTGATCAGCGTACATTTGTACCGTCCGTTCTCGGTAAAATACCTCTTCAATGTTCTTCCAGAAACCGTTAAGCGCATTGCAGTTCTCGACAGGACTAAAGAACCCGGTGCCAATGGCGAACCGTTGTACCTCGATATTCGTGATGCTTTCTATAACAGGAAAGATGCACCTGTCATCGTTGGTGGCAGATATGGTCTTGGTTCAAAAGATGTAACTCCGTCACAGATCATCGCGGTTTATAAGAACCTCGAGATGAATGAGCCGAAGAATAATTTCACTATCGGGATTGTCGATGATGTAACCTATCATTCACTCCCGTTACTTAAGGAGGTGAAAGTTTCTGCAGCTGATATTTATGAGGCAAAATTTTATGGACTTGGTTCTGATGGTACAGTTGGGGCAAACAAGAACTCCATCAAGATTATCGGAGCAGCTACCAATAAGTTTTGTCAGGCTTATTTCGCTTACGACTCCAAAAAGTCAGGTGGTTTTACCGCTTCACATCTCCGTTTTGGAGATAGTCAGATCCGCTCTACCTATTTAATTACGACTCCCGACTTTGTGGCTTGCCACGTTCAGGCTTACATCAACCTTTACGATGTTTTAAAGGGTTTAAAGAAAGGTGGATCATTCCTCCTCAATACGATATGGGAAGAAGAGGAGGTAAAACTCCGGTTACCAGACGCTATGAAGAAATATCTTGCCGTGAATGAGATCAATTTCTATATCATCAATGGTACAAAGCTCGCGGTTGATCTTGGTTTGGGAAACAGATCCAATACCATCATGCAGTCAGCATTCTTTAAGATCACCAATGTGATTCCTTACGAACTGGCTCAGGAGCACATGAAAAAGGCGATTGTAAAGTCTTATGGAAAGAAGGGGGAAGCAATTGTTAAGATGAACTTTGCAGCTGTGGATGCCGGTGGAGACAATGTTCAGAAGATTGGAGTCCCTGCTGAATGGGCAAATATTTTGGTTAGTACCGAAGATGAAACAGATACCCGCCCCGACTTTATTAAGAATATTGTTGATGTGATCAATGCACAGAAGGGTGATGACCTCCCTGTTTCAACATTCAACAATATTGAAGATGGTACCTTTATTGCCGGTACAACCGCATTCGAAAAGCGGGGAATTGCTGTTGATGTTCCGGAATGGTTGGCTGAAAACTGTATTCAGTGTAATCAATGTTCCTATGTCTGTCCTCACGCTGCTATCCGTCCGTTTATGATCGACGAAAAGGAGCTGGCAGCACTTCCGGCAAATACAGCGACAGTTAAGACCAACGGAAAACAGTTTGCCGGTCTTCAGTTCCGCATTCAGGTTGCTCCGCTCGACTGCACCGGTTGCGGCAACTGTGCGGATGTATGTCCTTCAAAAGAAAAGGCACTGGTGATGAAACCACTCGAATCACAAAGTGCTGAAATCGCCCGTTGGGATCATTTTGCAGCCAATGTAACTTATAAGGAAAAGCTGGTCGAAAAAGATAAGACCATCAAAAATACTCAGTTTGCCCAGCCTTTATTTGAGTTTTCAGGTGCATGTGCAGGTTGCGGCGAGACGCCTTATATCAAACTGGTTACACAGCTCTTTGGCGAACGGATGATGGTTTCCAACGCCACTGGTTGTTCTTCAATCTATGGTGGTTCGGCTCCATCAACCTCCTATACTGTGAACAAGGAGTCAGGTAAAGGTCCGGCATGGGCAAATTCACTCTTCGAAGACAATGCGGAATATGGTTTTGGGATGTCGGAAGGGATTGCTGCCAGCCGCGACAGAATTAAATCGGTGATGAATCTGGCCATTGAAAACGGCGTATCCGATGAGGTGAAAGCTGCTTTTGAGGCATGGATAGAAGGGCGCGATAATGCCGCTGCATCTGAAGTTGCTTCTGAAAAGGTGTTGCAGGTGCTGAATGGAAATAATGCCCCGTATGCTCAAGAAATCTTGTCTCTGAGCCAGTACCTGATTAAAAAATCGATCTGGATCTTTGGTGGTGACGGATGGGCTTATGATATCGGATACGGTGGTCTTGACCATGTATTGGCCTCAGGAAAAGATATCAACATACTGGTACTCGATACCGAAGTCTATTCCAACACAGGTGGTCAGGCATCAAAATCAACCCCTGTCGGAGCTGTGGCTAAATTTGCAGCTTCAGGAAAAAGGATTCGTAAGAAGGACCTCGGCGCCATATCGATGACTTATGGATACATTTATGTTGCTCAGGTTGCCATGGGTGCCAATCAGGCACAAACCCTTAAAACGATGCGTGAAGCAGAAGCTTATCCAGGACCATCTATCGTGATTGCCTATGCGCCATGTATTGCACACGGGTTAAGATCGATGGGACGTACACAGGAAGAAGAAAAGCTAGCTGTTGAGTGTGGTTACTGGCACTTGTTCAGGTTCAATCCACAGTTGGAAGAGGAGGGTAAGAACCCGTTCCAACTCGATTCGAAGGAGCCCGACTGGAGTAAATTCCAAACTTATCTGAATGGTGAAGTACGTTATACTGCACTTAAGAAGTCGTTCCCTGCCGAAGCGCACGAACTGTTCAAGGCAGCCGAGGAGAATGCAAAGTGGAGGTACCGTTCCTACCAACGGATGGCATCACTTAACTGGGAAATTCCTGCAGCTGAATAATTCTGCATCCAATAAAATAAAAACGGCGCCTGAATTCAGGGCGCCGTTTTTATTTGTGAATTGGGGTTATTGATAAGAGGAGATCCCTCATTTTGATTTAGAATAATTTTTACATTAAATCGTCACAACAATTTAGCCATTATTTGTCTTGATTCAATCCACACCTTCTTTCCGCCAGATAATCCTCAATCAACCGATCGTAGAATTGTTGCAGTTGCACGAGCAAAGGGTGATCTGTTTTATAAATGATCTTATTAATGGAAGATATCGGAAGTACTTTAGGTGAAGTTCCGGTCAGAAAAACAGCTTCAAATTGATTCAAATCCCCCTCCGGAATCATCGTTTCGACCACGGCAATCCCTTTATTTCTGCAAATCTGCAAAATTTTGATCCATGTTATCCCCTGAAGAATTTTATCTCGCGGCGCCGAATAAACGGTTTGATCCCTGACAAAGAAAACATTCGACCTGCTACCCTCTGTGATATTCCCTTCTGAATCAACCAGCAGTACTTCGAAAAGATTTTCTGAAGCGATCTGGTGATTTGCAAAGTCTCTGATTTCCGAATTCCGGATTTTTGCATTTGGAAGAGGGCGATCGGCTTTTAGAAGCCCCACTTTTACCCCGTTGGTATACTCTTCATTAGTCGGATAATAATGGGGAATAAAATTCAGCTCACATTTTGGTTCAATGGTTCTCTGCAAGAACGTGAAACTGAGTTTAATGTTTCCGGTATTCCTCTTTGAGGAGGCAAGGAAATTTGTGATCAGGGCTGTTACTGATTCTGGACATGGCAATTGAAGGTTTCCGGAAAGACGTGCAGACTGGTAGAGCCGCTCCAGATGATCACTGAGAAAGATTGGGATACCCCCGATGATCCTGATCACTTCGTAAAGCTGAACCGGTTCCTCGGAAACATTGATATACCCTGTCATCTGCGAATTTTTATGATGAAGTAATGATGATGCAAATTTACTATTTTAATTTCGGGCACAACGCTATAATTACACCTGATCCGATTCCAGGTCGGGCCGGGAGTAGATTTGTTTATTACTTTATTTTTTTATCAGGTTTAAATTTTATTCAATATCAATTAAATAGCCATATATTATTCCTTGATTTATTTTGCTATTGATTATAGAGTTTGATAAATTTGCAATTGTTCCCTAACAAAATTGTTATGCTTCGACCTTTAACCCATTCTGAATACCTCCTGTCATGCCAAAATCAAAAAATGTCTGTCGTTTTATCAATTGCCTGATAAATCGTGATTCCCAGCCCTCTATTAAATATCCCATTTCCCTGATATCTCCGGTATTTATTCCGGAGACCGAAAAGCAATGTTAGCCATTGCCTGACGTAAGATCAGGATTGGTTAAAAGGTTTAAAAGAACAAAATATTAAAAAATTTATTGCTATGACACATTTTGGTATAGCGTGAGATTTTTATTACAGAAAATTTTAGGAGGAATGGGATATATAAGATGATGACATGTGTTTTAGTTTACCTAATAATTTGAAAGATGAATTTTTCTAAAAAATTCTTGGCACATTCAAAAAATCCCAAAGGAGATGAACATGATCTAGCAGATCATCTAATTAAGGTTTCTCGAATAATGGTGGAATTTGCTGATAATCTAACGTTCAAAAAAATTTTTCAAATTACTGGACTCATGCATGATTTTGGGAAATATCAGCCTGCTTTTCAAAGATACCTGAGAGAAGGTGGAAGAAGAGGAAGTGTGCCACATGCTAGTTGGGGCGCTGGTTTGAGCAAGAAATTCAGTCAGATTGAAGCAGCATTTGCAATTGATGGGCATCATAAAGGATTGCCTGATAAAGGAGATTTAATAACTGATTTGTATGAGTTTGACGTTCCTGAAAATACACAGTTCAATTCAATTAGAACGGAATTTTTGAAAGAAAACCAGATAGAAGAAACAGATTTAATTTATTCAGATACCGGTTTAAGAGGCTCCGATAAAGAACTTTTTATCCGAATGTTGTTTAGTGCGTTGACTGATGCTGACTGGTTAGACACAGAGAATCATTTTAATAGTGTCAATTCAGAAAAGAGAAATACAAAAGTATTTGATGTAGAGTATTTTTTGGAGAGATTAGAAGGTGAGTTAATGGGGAAGAGTAAGGATGGCTATATTAATACATTACGAAATAGAGTCCGAAGTTATGCTATTTCTAAAGCTCTAACCGCGACTGGTTTTTATTCGATGACTTTACCTACCGGAATGGGAAAAACGCTTGCATCTGTAAGTTGGGCGCTACACCACGCCAAGCACAATAGCTTAAAGAGAATCATAATTGTACTTCCTTTTATCAGCATTATAGATCAAACAGCGAAAGAACTGAAACGGATCTTTGGTGAAGAATGGGTGCTGGAGCATCACTCTAATTTTAACGAAGAAGAGGAGGATAATAATGAAATTGCTGATGAATCAATTCAAAATGAAGCGTATCCCAGAAAGCTGGCCACTGAAAATTGGGACTTCCCTATCATTGTTACCACATCGGTCCAGTTTTTTGAATCGTTGTTTGGTAATAAACCATCTCGATGCCGGAAAGTGCATAATATTGCTCAGTCGGTGGTTATTTTCGACGAAGTTCAAACCTTGCCCAAAGAACTGGTTTTACCGACACTCTCAATGTTGAAAAACGTCCGGAAAGTGATGTGTTCATCATTTCTTTTTTGCACTGCCACACAACCTGCATTTGAGAAAAGCGAAGGTTTTAATGGTATTGAAAATATTCAATCCTTGGTTGAAAATCCGAAAGAAGTTTTTGATGCTACTCGAAGGGTTAATTATCTGGCGGTTAACGATTATCAACCTGTTTCAATAGAAGAGCTTGCCAGAAAAGTAATTGATATCGGAGATTCAACTTTGAGTATTTTCAATACTAAGAAACAAGCACTTCTGTACTTCAATGCTATCAAGGATATATCAGATTATCAGACTTTTCATTTATCTACCAATATGTTTCCTGCTCATCGAAAAGAAGTGATTGGAAAGATACGGGATTGTCTTAGCAAGAAGGAACGGATCTTGGTTTCCTCTACCCAATTGATCGAAGCCGGTGTTGATTTTGATTTTCCTTGCGTTTACAGGGAGATTGCTCCTTTGGAATCTATCATTCAGTCTGCCGGACGGTGTAATCGCGAAGGGAAAATGCCTGAAGCTGGCAAAGTGTTCATTTTTGCAATCGAAGATTCGGGTGCCCCAAGCAAGCAATATCGTTCGTTGGCCGAGTTTGCCAATAAATTGTATAAGGATAATGAGGCTCTGCTTTATGACCACGATTTCTTTGGAGAATATTACCGGAAGGTATTTCGGCTTTTTATACCTGAAGATATCAAGAATATAGAGAAGGCTCGACTTGGGTTCAATTTTAAAACAGTTGCCGGAGCTTACCATCTGATTGAAAGCAAAACAACACCCGTATTTATACTTTGCGACGAAAGTTCTTATTTGTATGAACACATTCGTTACAAGCCATTTTTGTCACGCGACGATTATCGGGCAATGCAGCAATATTCGGTTCAGGTGTATGAAAATTTCATGAAAGAGAACATTGGAAAGCTAGGCAAAGAACCACAGGGATATTGGAAATGGAATGGAGGGTATAGCGATAAATATGGGATTTCAACCGACAATCTAATGCTTATTTTTTAATAAACCATAAACACTAAATATATGATTGACAACGAAATTGTTAGGGTAAAAGTTACAGGCGAATTTGCCTGTTTTACCCGTCCTGATTTAAAAGTAGAGCGAATGACCTATCCATGCATGACACCATCTGCGGCAAGAGGAGTTCTCGATTCCATTCTTTGGAAGCCTGAATTTCAATGGTGGGTACATCGTATTTGGGTGCTTAATCCGGTTAAGTTTTTTTCGGTAAAGCGAAATGAAATCAATGCAAAGCAGGGAAAAACACCAATTATCATCGAAGAAAAACGCGCACAGCGGAATAGCATTGTATTGAAAGATGTGGCTTATATCATCGAAGCTTCTGTTTATCAGAAAGAATTTGATCCTAAAAATCCGGTGAAGAAATATGCTGAAATGTTTAAACGGCGAATCAAAAAAGGTCAATGCTGGCGAAGGCCTTTTTTGGGTACACGCGAGTTTGCTGCAGAGTTTCTTGAACCTGATGGAAATGAACAACCCATACAGGAAATAATTCCAATTGGCAGTATGCTGTTCGATATCTTTTACGATGCGAAAGGCAAACCCTCTCCATTGTTTTTTTACGATGTGGCTGTTATTGATGGAGTTCTGGAATGCCCAAAAGCCGAAAACGAAAAAATGATGCTTTCATCCCATGTTCAGCCGGAAATGGATAGCGAGATTTCTTCTGCTATTTATGAATTTAACCAAAACGAAGAAATGGAGGCTGCCAGATGATTAAAGAGTTAGCCGAATTTGGTAAGCGAATCAGAAATGGACACGATGCTTTAAAGGACGAACCCATTTCTATTGACTTGGTAATTAACGAAGATGGTTCATTCGATTCGTTTCTTGTAATTGAGAAAATCAGCAGGAAAGCAGAAGCATTAAATTCAAAAAAGGGAAAAGCACGGTTGCTGTTAGACAAAGCGGAGGAGGTACTAAATTATTCAGGTTTTAATCCAGAAATTTCAGACGAAGAAAAAACTTCAGTGCAACAGAAAACAGAAATAGCAACGTCATATAAACATCAGCTATTCATAACAAAGTTGCAACTTTATAAACATCTCGAAATTCTGTCTCCTGTTTTTGCCTTCTACTTTAGTAATAAGTCAAATGGTTTGGATAGGGCTATTCTTGAATTTGAAAAACAAGTTGGAGAAAAGGAAAGGACTGGAAATATTGCTTTTCGAGTGAATGATCAACGGCTCCATGAACAGCAGGTTGTTTCCGATGCAATAATTGAACGATTTGAGTTAAACCAGGGTGAGAAATTAAAAGGAGGGAAAGGGAATTGCTCAATATGTGGAGGTTCAAAATATCCTATCACAATGGATACACACGGAATGATAAAAAATGTTCCCAAAGGTCAAAAAGCTGGATGTGCTTTTGTTTCTTACAATGAAAAGGCATTTGAATCTTATGGGTTGCAAAAGAACTTGAATTCCAGTATTTGCACAAATTGTGCAAAAAATTATGTGGAAGGACTAAACTGGTTATTAGCAAAAGGAAGTGAAAAATTAATAGAAGATAAGAAAGGAAAAGCCAAAAGTCAATTTATCTATTCCAATCGCAAAAACTTTGGTTCAGATACTGCAATGATTTTTTGGACAAAAGAAGATGAATCAATAGATGAGTTGCAATTACTTGACAACCCAGATGTTGGGCAGGTCGCAAATCTTATTGATTCGGTTACTAATGCAAAAGTAAATGGAGCAAAATACATCAAGACCAATCAGTTTTATTCCTGCACTCTCTCCGGTGCGGCTGCTCGAATAGCAATCCGCGATTGGATTGAAATTAGCCTGGAAGATTACCGGACAAATATTGCCAAATGGTTTCAGGATATTGCCATAAGAGCTTATGGCGAAGTAAGGTATGTTCCATTGTATGCTTTGGCCAAGGCTGGGCATAACACAAAATCGAGTAATGACCCGACGAATGCTCGTGTTGCCACTCTACTTTGGGATGCGGCACTTAGAAATTCAACTCCTCCCTTATGGATTTTGACTGCTGTATTAAAAAGAATTCGTTTTATCGAAAATTCTGAAGATGGGAAAACTCAAGAAACAATTACACCTGAACGGGCAGCGTTGATAAGATTTATTTTAAACAGAAACAATAAAAAAGAAGAAACTATGATTAAAGAACAAAATGATCCAAATGACAAAAGTCCGGCAATTGTTTGCGGCAAAATTTTCGCAGTAATGGAAAGTATTCAGCGCGCTGCACAAGGCAAGGATTTGAATGCCGGCATACGTGAGCGTTTTTTCACTTCGGCTTCGACCAATCCAGCAACAGCTTTTGGCAGATTAATGAAATTGTCGCAGAATCATATTTCAAAATTAAAACACGAAAAACCGGGGCTTGCCGTATTGCTTGACAGGCAATTACAGGAATTGTGTACCTTTCTAAATGGGTTTCCGGTATTATTTTCATTGGAAGAGCAAGGACAATTTGCACTTGGCTATTACCACCAAAAGCAACAGAATTACGATAATGCAAAAAACAACAAAGAATTACAAACAATAATAGAAGACAATCAGGAGGAATAACTATGAAAACTAATTCAATTAAAAATCGTTACGATTTTGTGTTTTTATTCGATGTAAAAGACGGTAACCCAAATGGTGATCCAGATCAGGCAAACCTACCAAGGGTAGATCCTGAAAATCAGGAAGGATTAATTACTGACGTTTGTATTAAAAGAAAAGTCAGAAATTATGTGCAGATCAAACATAATTTGATCAAACCCAATGATATATTTATCCGTCAGGGAAATATCTTAGCCCCGATTATCGATGGAGCTGAAGGCAAAACAATTCAAGAGCGACAAACAAGTTTATGCAATGATTATTTTGATACTCGAGCTTTTGGTGCGGTAATGAGTGTAGGCGAAAAAGGAGCCGGAACCGTTCGCGGACCGGTTCAATTCACATTCTCTCGTTCAGAAGATATTATATATCAGGCAGAACACTCGATTACACGCTGTGCTGTAACTACCGAAAAGGAAGCCAAAGCACAAGAGAAACGCGAAAATGCTTCCACTTTTGGACGTAAATCAACCGTTCCCTATGCGCTTTATCGAATGCATGGTTTTGTTTCGGCTGTTGATGCTCAGAAATCGGGCTTTTCGGAAGATGATTTGAATTTGTTATGGGAAGCATTGCTCAATGCTTTTGAACACGACCGTGCTGCTGCCCGGGGAGAGATGAATCCACGAAAACTTATTGTTTTCAAACACAATAATCACCTAGGTTCAGCAAGGGCAGGGGAACTTTTTGATAAAGTTCGAATAACTAAGAATACCAATTTACCACGAACATGGCAGGATTATAATGTGACAATTGATAAAAATGTCCCAAGTGGAATTGAATTAATTGAAATGCTTTAAATCAATCTCCCAATAAGTTCTTGTTTGGAAATCCCTAGATGTTGTGCCACTTCGGAGAGTATGGCATTTAGGGTTCCAATGCGGAGTGGGTCGTGGTTGGGAATGGTAAGGTGATGTTGACCGTTTTGCTGGGTGGTGAGCCTGATGTGACTCCCGGTTTGCCGGGTCGTTTCGTAACCTAATTTGCGAAGTGCTTTTATCAATTTTGAAGCATCAATGTCGCGAGGCAGGTTCATAAAACAAAGGTTTCTTCGCGCGTGACATGCAAATGAACATAGGTTGGCATTTCTTCTTCAACAAAATGGCAACGAACTGCATCCGAAATCATCGTCCGAAGTTCCTCCATCGTTTCACCCTGGGTGACAATGGATTGATTTACAGCACGGGCAGAATAGCCCCCGTCCTGTGATTCTTCGACTATAAAAACGATCTCTTTCATATCGACTGATTTTAATACAAATGTAATGAAATCATAAAATAAACATGTACTCCGACGAAGATCTTTTAATGCTCTCCGGAATTCAACATATTGCATTTTGTGAACGGCAATGGGCGCTGATTCACGTCGAGCAGCAATGGGCCGAAAATGTGAAAACCACTGAAGGAAATCATCTGCACGAAAGAGTCGATGATCCTATGGAGAGCGATAAGCGTTGTAAGGTAATCACCTATCGTGCTTTTCCTTTGGTAAGTTATCAGCTAGGCCTTACTGGCAGGGCAGATGTTGTTGAGTTAATCTATACCCGCGAGGAGGGAGTACTTATTGAAGGGTATGAAGGGAGGTGGTTGTTACATCCTGTCGAATATAAACGTGGGAAGCAAAAACCCGACGATCGTGATGCCGTGCAGGTTTGTGCTCAGGCCATCTGCCTTGAGGAGATGTTTAAGATTAAAATTACTAATGGTTCGTTGTTTTATGGTGAAACCCGCCGACGTATCAATGTCGAATTTACGACTGATTTACGTCAAACGGTTTTTGATCACGCACTAAGAATGCATGAATTATATAACGATGGAGTTACACCACTTCCAGTCTATAAATCACATTGCAAATCGTGCTCTCTGATTGATATCTGTCTTCCCCAGAACCTTTCAGGAAAGAGAAAAGCATCGGATTATTTACGAAATTCACTTGAAACCGATTAAAACCTATGCGTAAATTACTCAACACCTTGTATGTGACGACCCCCGGCTCTTACCTGAGTAAAGACGGCGAAAACATTGTGATCAAAGTAGAGAACCATGAGCGTTTCAGAATACCGGTTCATAATGTCGAAGGAATCATCTGTTTTGGTTTTCTTGGTGCAAGTCCATCGCTTATGTCCATGTGTGCAGAACGTAATATTGCCCTCAGTTTCTTAACGGAGAATGGTTATTTCCTTGGGCGGGTTTCGGGTCCTGTATCTGGAAATGTTTTATTGCGGAGAAAACAATACCGGTTAGCCGATGATCCTGTTTTTTCGAGTGAAATTAGCGGGATTTTTGTTGCAGGGAAGATCTTAAATTGCCGGACTGTTTTGCAGCGGGCATTGCGTGATCATGCGAATGAAGAGAGTAATGTTGCAATAGAAGCGGCTATAAATACTTTGGGAGTTAAGCAAAAACAAGCATTAAAGTGCAAAGACAACAGTGTTTTAAGAGGGATAGAAGGGGAGGCGGCATATACCTATTTTGGCGTTTTCGACCATTTGATCATTGCCCAAAAGGATGATTTTTATTTTAAAGGGCGAAACAGGCGCCCGCCAATGGACAATGTCAATGCTTTGCTATCGTTTGTTTATACCTTGTTAATGCATGAGGTTCGGTCAGCGCTCGAAAGCGTTGGTATTGATCCTTGTGTAGGATTTTTACATACGGATCGCCCGGGGAGACAGAGCCTCGCACTCGATATGATGGAAGAATTCAGACCTTACCTTGCCGACAGATTGGTTCTTACACTTATTAACAGAAAGCAGATAGACACCAAAGGATTTATTTCGCGTGAAGCAGGGGGTATTATCATGGACGATGATACACGAAAGGTGCTTTTAACAGCCTGGCAAAAGCGTAAGCAGGAAGAAATTATGCACCCTTTTTTACAGATGATGGTTCCCGTCGGGCTTTTACCCTATTGTCAGGCATTATTGTTGGCGCGTTACCTGAGGGGTGATTTGGATAGTTATCCGGTTTTTCTAAATAAGTAGCAGATTATGATGGTGCTAATTACCTATGATGTTGAAACAATTACGCCTTCAGGCAAAAAACGATTGCGTCGGGTGGCAAAGCAATGTGTTAATTTTGGGCAGCGGGTTCAGAATTCTGTTTTTGAATGTCTGGTCGATCCGACCCAATTTTCAGAACTTAAGCATAGATTGGAATCTATTATAGATCTTGAAAAGGATAGTCTCCGATATTATATGCTTGGGGATCATTGGGAATCGAGAATTAAACATGCCGGTGCCAAATCATCCTATAATCCTGAGGATACGATGATTATTTAGTCCGCGAACCCTAAGCTCCCACGAAAAGCTTAAAGGTTACGCGGATATTCATTTTCAGCTGGTTCGTAGGTCAATAAAATATTTGGTCAGAAGTTTCGACCAAATTTTGGGTACATACGCGGAAATGCACCTGCAACATTCAGTTTATTATTAATTTAGCACCTCAGCAGTCGCACCCCTCGTGGGTGCGTGGATTGAAACTACATTTGCATCTAAAACTGCTTTACCATTAGCGTCGCACCCCTCGTGGGTGCGTGGATTGAAACTAATAAAGGTAAGAAAATGACTGAGGAGCAAAGAGTCGCACCCCTCGTGGGTGCGTGGATTGAAACTATTAATTTCTCAATAATAGGTTTTAGATCACAGGTCGCACCCCTCGTGGGTGCGTGGATTGAAACTACAGAGTCTATTGATTTGACTTTTGTTTCAGGGTCGCACCCCTCGTGGGTGCGTGGATTGAAACGTCTGTCTGAACCCGCATGCCTAAAATTGTACATGTCGCACCCCTCGTGGGTGCGTGGATTGAAACATTATTGTCCAATGGAGAAGCTGAAATGTCTGTCTGTCGCACCCCTCGTGGGTGCGTGGATTGAAACATCATACAAGTCTGTGCAATATCCGTTTACGCTGTCGCACCCCTCGTGGGTGCGTGGATTGAAACAAGAATTGAATTAAATAATATATTCAGTCAAAACTGTCGCACCCCTCGTGGGTGCGTGGATTGAAACAACAGCTTGCGAACAAATTAGTCAACTTCATATGTGTCGCACCCCTCGTGGGTGCGTGGATTGAAACTATTAAATGACCGCGATAAAGATATTCTAAGCCGTCGCACCCCTCGTGGGTGCGTGGATTGAAACCTGGTTGATATTCCAACCTTCCCGAAAGTCGATTTGTCGCACCCCTCGTGGGTGCGTGGATTGAAACAGGAGCGTAAAGAATTTGGAAGTTTAACTGAAGTCGCACCCCTCGTGGGTGCGTGGATTGAAACAGCAAAAGAAATAGCTTCACAAAACTTAATAAAGTCGCACCCCTCGTGGGTGCGTGGATTGAAACCCGCGATAGAAACGCCATTTGACACAAACAGAGGTCGCACCCCTCGTGGGTGCGTGGATTGAAACCATTTTAAAGTTGAAGTCACTCCGCAAAAAGTAGTCGCACCCCTCGTGGGTGCGTGGATTGAAACCTACTCAAATAACAAGTGATTTGCATATTGTGACGAGTCGCACCCCTCGTGGGTGCGTGGATTGAAACTATTTTCTCACTATAATTAAGCATCTATTTTATTGTCGCACCCCTCGTGGGTGCGTGGATTGAAACTGACGAACTCATTGATCAGTTAACCAAAAAGTACGTCGCACCCCTCGTGGGTGCGTGGATTGAAACTATGCAATACTGGATTTTACCTTTAACTGGATGGTAGTCGCACCCCTCGTGGGTGCGTGGATTGAAACTTACTGAAAACTGTTGAGTTTAAATCGTTTTTCAGTCGCACCCCTCGTGGGTGCGTGGATTGAAACACTTCGTTTGCTGAGAATCTAATATCGTTTGTAACGTCGCACCCCTCGTGGGTGCGTGGATTGAAACAATAATATATCCATTTAATTTGCTTTGCCATCCATGTCGCACCCCTCGTGGGTGCGTGGATTGAAACATTCTATGAAAATAGCCTAAAGGGTAACGTTGATGTCGCACCCCTCGTGGGTGCGTGGATTGAAACATTCTATGAAAATAGCCTAAAGGGTAACGTTGGTCGCACCCCTCGTGGGTGCGTGGATTGAAACAGCAGTTTCAAATGGAGGTACAAGTAGTTGGGGTCGCACCCCTCGTGGGTGCGTGGATTGAAACATTGCTGAAGATTTTAACAGATTCTTTAGCAATAGTCGCACCCCTCGTGGGTGCGTGGATTGAAACAAAAGTAAACATTGCAAAATTACTATCTATTGGTAAGTCGCACCCCTCGTGGGTGCGTGGATTGAAACATTAAAAGAGCAGATAAAAGGAACGCCATACAGTCTGTCGCACCCCTCGTGGGTGCGTGGATTGAAACTTTCAGTAATGCACTTTATGACCACTCATTTAGGTCGCACCCCTCGTGGGTGCGTGGATTGAAACAATTACAGCAGGATTTTTGTTCAAAACACAATTTTGTCGCACCCCTCGTGGGTGCGTGGATTGAAACATTCCGGCATTCATCGGCGCATAAAAGACATATGTCGCACCCCTCGTGGGTGCGTGGATTGAAACATCATATCTTAATAACCCTGATATTTTCGGAGCAAAGTCGCACCCCTCGTGGGTGCGTGGATTGAAACAGGAAATACGATTTGAATTAGAAAGCGTATCTAATGTCGCACCCCTCGTGGGTGCGTGGATTGAAACCCAGTAAGCGAAGAGGAAACTGATAGAATTGAGTCGCACCCCTCGTGGGTGCGTGGATTGAAACTATGAATGACTGAAAAAACGATAAACCGAGCGCGGTCGCACCCCTCGTGGGTGCGTGGATTGAAACTTGAGCATACGTTTGAACATTTCGTTTTCGCGCGGGTCGCACCCCTCGTGGGTGCGTGGATTGAAACGATACTCCAACCTTTTTAAAAATGGTCCGGGTATGTCGCACCCCTCGTGGGTGCATGGATTGAAACACCTAATCGAGCCCAACTACTATATTGGAAGGCGGTCGGACCCCTCGTGGGTGCGTGGATTGAAATGTATTTGCTTTCGAGGTATATACCCATTCCATCGCTCCCCTTATGGGTTCGTGTCTGACAGTCCGAACACCACTTTGAGTGGGAAACGGACTGTTACATCCGGTTATTTGGTGCGTAGATTGAACCGGAGTCTTGAGACCATTCTGGCCGCATGATCCTAATAGGGAATAAAGTAACAATCCCCATTTGATTTGCAATAGTTTAAATTCGGAAAAGCTCCAAAACAATTGGTTGGTCCACTCCCCGGTCCGGAAAACCTCCAAAACATTTGATTTGTCCACGTCCCGGTCCGGAAAACCTCCGTAACTTTTGCATTGTGCATATCCCGATCCGGAAAACCTCCGTAACTTTTGCATTGTGTATATCCCGATCCGGAAAACTTCCGTAACTTTTACATTGTGCATATCCCGGTCCGGAAAACCTCCGTAACTTTTGCATTGTGCTTATCCCGAACGGGAAAACCTTCAAAGGTTTTTACTTGAGCGATTTCTTATTCTGAAAAGCCGGAATATTTTTAATTATGTATAAATTACCCATGTAAAATCAAATAAATTGAACTTTTTTCCTGATTTTCAGTAAAATAAATTCAAAATCGCCACATTTTCCCTTTTTTTTCCGTATATTCAAGGAATAATTAAAAAAAATGTTTCACAAACAAAAACTGTATTATGGAAAAATTAATTATTTCTTCAATCCTGCTTGTCAGTGATGTAATTCCGTTGAGTGAACGCATTTTAAAAATCACCCAGCCTTTGACCGAAACCGAATCCAAAATCAGAGACCTTCACAACAGTACATCCCGGGTTTATGAACGGTTGGTAAAAAATCAAAAGAATATTAGTAAAAGTCCGTTAACCGAGCAGCTTATCCAGTCGGATAAGCGACGTAACCAGGCGCTGATCGCATTACGTGACGTGGTCCATGGTCTGTCGGTTGCCCTTTCAGATGAGGTATCCGCCAAAGCTGCAAAACTCTATGTCATTATCGACAAGTATTGCTCCAATGCTTATAAACTCGGATATAAAGCTGAAACCTCGGTGTTGATCTCTTTGATCAGGGAGTTTGATCAGGAAGTCTGTCAAAATCTGCTTACAGATCTTCATATTAATTTCTTGTACGAATCATTAAAAAGTGCGCAGGCAGCCTTCGATCTGTTAAGTCAGCGTAAGTCGGAAGAGATTAATGCAAAAGCCAACGACACGGAAGCTGCAACGCAAATTCTGGAGGAGATGTATCCTGCGCTTACCAATCTGGTGGCTTTAATACAGCTTTATAATCAGCTTGAACCGGACAAATACGGACCTGCCTTTAATCAGATGATTTCCTATATAACCGAAGTCAATTCAATAGCCAGAGCCCGGCAAACCCGCAAACAAAACAGCCCCGATGCACCGGCTCCGGAAGCGAAATAGTCCTGTTAAATTATCTCCAACTGAAATGATTATTTCATTCTCCTGCCAAGGTGGATCCTGTCTGGCATTAAAAAACAAATTATACTGATAAATCAGTGATCTGTAAATTAGTTGTCAACTGATCCTTGCATTTGTTTTAGTTTCATGAGAATCCTCACTTTGATACTTATATTTTTCCTTACAGCTATTCCTACAAAACTCTTACTATATTTCAGCATTCCTCTGAAATTTTCCTATTCCTGTAAAGAAATCGCTTTTTCCCTTTGAATCTTGTAAAATTTGATCAGAGTCGATTGATTTTCTCAATTTATTTCGTATATTCATCGAAACAAATGAATCTCTCAAAAACCAAAACCTGTAGTATGGAAAAGTTGATTATTTCTTCAATTCTTTTTGTCAGTGACCTAATTCTTTTAAGTGAACGCATTCTGGAAATCACCAGACCTTTAATCCGTGGCGATGATAGGGTCAGCAATCTTCACAATGATCTTTCCCTTATCTATGAACGATTAGTTAAAAATCAGGAAAATGCCGGTAAAAACCTGTTTACTGATGAACTGGAAGTGCTGGATAAACGGCGCTGCCGGGCATTGATCGAATTGCGCGATGCGATTCAAGGGATGTCTGTTGCAATGCCCAATGAAATGTCACAAGAAGCTTCAAAACTCTTTGCAACTGTCGATAGGTATTGCGCGGAAGCCTATCAGCTGGAATATAAACCTGAAACCTCGACGTTCATCTCTTTCATTTATGAGTTTGACCTCCCTGCCAATCAGGCATTGTTGGCTGATCTACATCTGATCCCCATGTACGAATCCTTAAAGGCAGCGCAGACTACTTACGATGAAGTGAGTCAGAAACGATCGGAGGAGATCAATAAAAGGATCAATGAAACAGAATCTGCGACTCAGATTCAGGAAGAGATCATTCCCGCCTTGATCAGTCTGTCAAACATTATACAGCTATATTATCATCTCGATCCTGCTAAATATGGACATATGTACAATCAGATGATCACTTTTATTATGGAGGTAAATTCAAATGCACGCGCCCGTCAGAGCCGCAAACAGCATGGTGGTGAGAATAAGGTCGTTCAGCAAAGTGCAGATCCGTTAAAAATTCGTTTGAATAATTGATTGGGGGGGTGAAAAATATTAGAGCGGGAGACGAGACTCAAACTCGCGACCCTCAGCTTGGAAGGCTAATGCTCTATCAACTGAGCTACTCCCGCTTTTATATTTTTTGCGTTTTGAAATGGAATTGTGGGGAGAGCAGGATTCGAACCTACGAAGGCATACGCCAGCAGATTTACAGTCTGCCCCAGTTGGCCGCTTTGGTATCTCCCCGGTTATTCCGGTGTACTTCATTCCGGGAAAAATGATCCAACTTATGGAGCTTCCCTGTCATCTTTAAGAACTATTGAGCCGAATGTCAGATTCGAACTGACGACCCCGAGATTACAAATCACGTGCTCTGGCCAACTGAGCTAATTCGGCAAGTGGGTAAGCTACCTACATCGCACCGCTACGACTATTTACCCTTGCTGCCTTCCGGCCCTGGGGGGGTTCAACAGGAGCTGGTCGTGCAGGACTTACCCGGCGCAAAAGTATGAAAAAAACCTTTTGTTCCAAATAAAAAGAATATTTAGTGACGATATTTTGAATAATATTATTTAACCTGTTTGTTATCAATTCTATAAAATATGAAACTATTTTCACAGGGTTGTTTTTCATTCTAAAGTTTAGTGTAAATAAGCTATATTTGTTATATGTTTGCAACAAAACCAATGTTGTTATGGAAAATCAAAACTATTCTGTTAATCATTTGGCCATGAGTTACGGCCTTTATATGGGATTGGCTCAGATTTTAAATTTTGTTATCTTCTATGTAATGGGTACCCCTTTCTCCTCCGCAGCCGGACTAATCTCCTATGCAATTCTGATTGCCGGGATTTCATTGTCGATGCGTGCCTACAGGGACCATCATGCAGAAGAGGGGGTTACTTATGGACGCGCGCTTGGCCTGGGCACCCTCCAATCGTTATTTTCTTCGTTGATCCTCGCCTTTTTCATTTTTGTACTTGTCAAACTGATTGATAAAACCCTGATGGAGAAATTGCTGACTTTTCTTGAGGAACAATATCTGCGCAGTGGCATGGCCGAAACACAGGTAGATGCGATGATGACCCTAATCAGAAAAATGTTTACTCCCCTGGTATATGCCTTTGGACAAGTGTTTGGAGTCACCTTTATGGGTTTTATATTTTCTTTAATCCTTTCAATTTTCTTTCAAAAGAAGTCAACTGATCCTTTTCACGGGGTTGAATAAATGTTGAACGCTAAAATCCCCTCAATGGACCTATCAGTTATTATCCCCCTTTACAACGAAGTTGAATCATTACCTGAACTGAATCAGTGGATTTCGAAGGTGATGAATGCAAATGGATTTTCATATGAAGTAATCTTTATTGACGACGGCAGTAACGATGGTTCGTGGCAGTGGATCGAAAAGGTTTCTGCTCAAGATCCTCACGTGAAGGGAGTCAGGTTCCGCAGGAATTACGGTAAATCAGCCGCCCTGCACACCGGTTTTGAGGAGGCAAGGGGCGATGTCGTCATCACGATGGATGCCGATCTGCAAGATAGTCCAGAAGAGATTCCCGGACTTTTTGCAATGGTAAAGGAACAGGGGTTTGATCTGGTTTCAGGGTGGAAAAAAAAGCGTTTTGACCCAATTTCCAAAACCTTGCCCAGTAAACTTTATAATTCAACAGCCAGCTATGTGACCGGAATTAAGCTTCACGATTTTAACTGCGGTTTGAAAGCGTACAAACTTGACGTTGTAAAAAGTATTGAAGTCTACGGCGAGATGCACCGGTATATCCCTTATATGGCCAAACAAGCCGGATTTTCGAATATCGGAGAGCGGGTGGTTCAACATCAGGCCCGGAAGTATGGCGTCACTAAATTCGGTTTAAGCCGCTTTATCTTCGGTTACCTCGATCTGATGTCCATCTCGTTTATTTCACGTTTTGGAAAACGACCTATGCACCTTTTTGGCACACTGGGATCGTTAATGTTTCTGCTCGGTTTTGCTGCTGTTGCCTGGTTAGGGGTATATAAAATCATCAACCTGTCACATGGCGTTCTGATTGAACGGATCACCCAGAATCCCTATTTTTACCTTGCCCTTACCCTGATGATCCTGGGGACACAACTGTTTTTGGCTGGATTTCTGGGAGAACTTATCTCGCGTACCTCTGCAGAGCGAAACCAATACCTGATTGATAAAAGGGTCAATTTGTAGGATCTGAGGCTGACGGCTTGCCGATGGCTGCCCGCCGCCAGCTGCATCCAAAAAAATCAATCGCTCTAAATCTGATATTGTTATCTCGTTCCAGCAATTATGGTGCTCATCGATTCGGGATCCAGATATTTTTGAGCAAGCTCCCTGATCTCTTCAGGTGTTGCTGTTTTTATCGTGTGGATGAGTTTGTCATAATACTTAAAATCGAGATTTGACTCTCTGAGTGACGCGAAGGTCTGTGCCCTCGAAAAAGGGCCATCAAAGTCTTCGAGAATTCTGCCAAGAAGATAGTTTTGAATCGGTATAAGTTCTTCAGTTGAGATCAACTCCTCCCTGAGCTTATTAATTTCGATAAATACTTCATTGACGGTTTCATTGGTTTTGTCTGTCTTTACTTCGGCAAAGACCAGAAACACCCCATTATGCAGAAAGGAGATGGGTGATGCCTGAATCGAGTAAGTGTACCCTTTCTCTTCGCGAATATTCGACATTAGCCGTGATCCGAAATATCCACCCAGGATCGTGCAAAGCAATTTAAGTCCCGGAAAATCGGGATGATTCTGGGTTGGGAAGAGCTTTCCAATCGCCACTGCATTTTGATTGGCCCCCTCCTTTTCCATAAATAGGACTTTTTCAGCAATTGGTAAAGTGAAATGATTGGTGTTCTTTTCGACCTCCAGACTTCCCCAGTTTGAGCTGAAATTCTCCTCAATCAAATGAATAACCTTATTATCGACATATCCAGAGGCGGTAATTGCCATCCTGTCGGGGCGGTAAAACCTCCGGTAATGCGACCTGACATCATCCAGGGTAATTGTATCATAGAATTCGGGGGAGGCTACCGGAGCATAGGGGTGTCCGTCGCCAAATAAATTGCGCAAAAAACTTTTCTGGGCAATTAAACTTACTCTTCCGGCGTCGACAACTGCCCGCTGTTTTCTTTTTTGACGTAAAATTTGGAACTCCTCTTCCGGAAATGAAGCCTCGCGGATGATCTCCGAAACCATAGGTAGCAGCTGCGGAAGATGTTTTTTTAGTGAAAGGAGTGAGATATAGTTGTTATCATACGATGACCCGGATGAGAACTGAGCTCCGTAAAAATCGAATATATTGGCAATTTCGATTGCCTTGTGTTTCGTAGTCCCCTCCTGCAACATGGAAGCAGCCATCATACCGTCCAATCTTGATTTGGCATACCAGCTGCCCGCCCTAAACGAAAAATCGATCTTAACTACCTCCTGATCTCCACTATTGAGAGAATATAATTCAATCCCGTTTGTGAGATGATGTCTGCCTGGTTCGATGTATTCAACATGGTCCACCCCCCATATCCGTGGTGGAATATCTTTTTTTAAAGCCATGAATTACTTTTTTAATGATAAATAGTTCAATGTGTTGCAATTCCCCTGCCGGAAAATGCCCCTGGCAACTTTGCGAATATCCTCGGGCGTTATCTTCCGATAGTGATCGGCCTGTTCGTTGATCAGCGAAGCATCACCGAGAATTTCATAAGCTGCAAGCTGCATTGCCTTTTCCAGATATCCGATTTCATTGAAAAGAAGTTCTGCTTCCACCTTATTCTGAACTTTCTCAAGTTCGTGCGGAGTGATCAGTGAATCAGCAGTTTTTAATATTTCGGCCAGGAGCTCTTTTTTCGCAAATTCAAAATCCACGCCGTTATTGATCTTCCCGGTAGCAACAAATAATCCCGGTTCATTCTCTCCGCTTAAAAAGATATCCGCTTCGGTAAATAGTTTTTGCCCTTTTACCAATCGCTCTTCAACCCGTGAGGAATTGCCTCCTGATAGAATATCTGAAAGGAGATCGGCAGCATAAAAATCCTGATCCAACCGTGAACTCATGTGCCAGGCAATATAAAAGGTATCGATTGGAACATCGCGGTGAACAGTTATTTCGCGATCGGCACTCTGTAAGGGTTCAGGAAGGATGATACTACTTTTTATTTCCCTCATGGGGATATCGCCAAACCATTTCTCCGCTAACTGAAAGGCGATATCTGTTTCAATGTTTCCAGAAATGACCAGAACCGCATTATTGGGGGCATAGTGATGGAAGAAAAAATCTTTCACCTCCTTCAATGTTGCCTGCTCTATATGTTCCGGTATCAAACCAATGGTTGGCCAGCGATAGGGGTGGATCTTATAGGAGAGGTCACGGAGCAGATGCCATGTATCGCCATACGGTTTATTCAGATTGCGTTGACGGAACTCTTCAATCACCACACTTCGTTGCACTTCAAGCCCTTTTTTAGTGAATTTGGGACCGTTCATCCGGTCGGACTCCAGCCATAATGCGGTCTCAATGTTATTTGCAGGAACAGTGATATAATAATTTGTGATGTCATTGGTCGTGAAAGCATTGTTTGATCCTCCGGCATTTTGTACCGGGGTGTCAAAATCGGCAACATCCTTCGATCCGCAAAAGGTGAGGTGCTCGAAAAGATGGGCAAACCCGGTCCTTTGGGGATCTTCATGTTTTGCACCCACATTGTAACAAACATTTACAGCAACGAATGGAGTGGATTTGTCGTTGTGTATAATTACACGGAGCCCGTTCGTGAGTGTCGTTTTTTTAAATTGAATCATTCGTTATCGAATTGGTAGATTGATGAATTTTTTAGTTCGGACAATGCAAAATCGTACTCTTCAAGGAGATTCCTCATGATTTGATCAACGGGAAGAATTTGGTCAATTAGCGAGGCAACCTGACCGATCTCAAGCTCACCCTCCTCTAAGTCCCCTTCAAATATTCCCTTTTTTGCACGCCCCTTCCCAAGCAGTTTCTGAAGTGTTTCAGTTGCTGCACCTTCTTTTTCTGCTTTGGTGATTAACTCAAAGAATTTATTCCGAAGCAGCCGAACCGGTGTTAAACTTTTGATCGATAAAAGGGTATCTCCTTCGCGGGAATTGATCACCTGGTTCTTGAAGTTTTCGTGAGCTGATGATTCGTTCGAAACAGCGAATCTTGAACCAATCTGAACACCTTCGGCCCCCAGAATCATAGTTGCCAGCATCGCCCTTCCGGTTGCAATTCCGCCGGCACTGATCAATGGAAGAGTGGTTGCTTTTCTAACAGATGGAATCAAGGTTAAAGTGGTCGTTTCATCACGTCCATTGTGGCCGCCGGCTTCGAAACCTTCTGCAACAATGGCATCAACTCCCGCCTCTTCACTTTTCGCTGCAAAGAGCGCCGAGGAGACGACATGAGCAACCAGGATACCGTGATCATGCAGCTTTGAGGTCCATTTTTTCGGCGACCCGGCAGAGGTGAACACTATTTTAACCTTTTCGTCAATGATGATTTCTATAAGAGTGTCGATTTCGGGATATAATAAAGGGACATTGACTCCGAAAGGGTAATTGGTGGCCAGTTTTGCTTTACGGATGTGTTCCCTGAGCATCTCAGGATGCATCGATCCGGCACCAATCAAACCAAGTCCGCCGCAATTGCTGACGGCAGTTGCTAGTCTCCAGCCGGAACACCATACCATTCCCCCCTGTACTACCGGATATTTAATTCCAAATAAGTTGCAAACTCTGTTTTCAGACATTTTCAGATAACTTCATTTATTTTAATAGAAATAAAACTGGCTGCCGGCAACGGGCAGAATTCAATTGCCAAAGATAAGCATTATGATTTTGGAAAATTTATTAATAATTTAGGGGGTTGTAACAAGTTCTATAAACCAATTCTTAAAAAGATGAGTGACGAGGAGAAAAAGCAGGAAAACACGTCAGGTGATCAGACAACTGATAAGGCTAAAGAGATGATCGAAAAGGGGAAAGATCTTGCGGATAAGGCTGAAGATTTTTTTGAAGAGAAGGTAAACAAAGTCAAGAGTAGTGAAGCTTTTGGAAAAATTACCGATCTTTTGGGGAAAGTTGAAAGTTTTATGGAGGAGAAGTCCGAGCAATTTCATAGCGGCGCGATGGAGGCAAAAATCGAAGCATTCAAAGCCAGGGCAGAGGTTCAGGCAGACGAATTATTGAACAGGGCTAAGGAGGCTGGCGTTAAAATAGGTGACTCAGTCGATCAGACGATCGATATTCTAAAGGGGAAAAAGAATCCGCCCAGCAATCAAAGCGGAGAGGGGATTTGAAAAAAAAAGCATTGATTTTGAGAGTAATATGGGAGGTAACTAAGAACAATCCATAACCTTATTCTCTCATTTGGTGGTTAACTGTCTTTTAATAATATTAGATATTTGTTTACCCTTGTAAAAGAAACACATTTTTTTGAGATCATTATTGAATTCTTTAGAAACCATACCCTGAAGTCTTTAGGTTTCCTCCATTCCATTATAAGAAATAAAAAAACCTGCCGGATCATCCGACAGGTTTTTAGTATTTAAATTAACCGGATGGACCGATTATTTGTGGTCAACTGAGTACATATGAGCAATCAGGTCAACAACTTTTGTTGAGTAACCCCACTCATTGTCATACCATGAAACAACCTTTACGAAATTGTCGTTCAAGCCAATACCTGCACCAGCATCGAAGATGGATGTGCGTGGGTCGGTAAGAAAATCGGTAGAAACAACCTGATCTTCAGTATATCCAAGAATTCCTTTTAATTCACCTTCAGAAGCTGCTTTCATTGCTGCGCAGATTGCTTTGTAAGAAGCTGGTTTCTCAAGACGGACAGTAAGGTCAACAACCGAAACATCGGGAGTTGGTACGCGGAAAGCCATACCGGTAAGTTTACCGTTTAATTCAGGAATAACTTTACCAACAGCCTTGGCTGCACCTGTGGATGAAGGGATAATATTCTGAGCTGCACCACGGCCACCACGCCAGTCTTTGGCTGAAGGTGCGTCAACTGTTTTCTGTGTTGCAGTTGTAGCATGAACAGTCGTCATCAAACCTTCGATAATTCCAAAATTGTCGTTCAATACTTTTGCTACCGGAGCAAGACAATTTGTAGTACAGGAAGCATTGGATACAAAATTCATATCAGTGGTGTACTTCTGGTTGTTGACACCCATAACAAACATTGGGGTATCATCCTTTGAAGGGGCTGACATAATAACTTTCTTAGCACCAGCATCGATATGAGCCTGACATTTTGACTTTTCAAGGAAAAGACCAGTTGATTCAACAACATATTCGGCACCTACATCACCCCATTTAAGGTCTGCCGGATTCCGCTCTGCAGTAACACGGATTTTTTTACCGTTTACTACCAATGCACCATCTTCAACAGCAACCGTTCCTGCGAAAGGACCATGGGTTGAATCATATTTGAGCATGTAAGCCATATAATCAACATCAATAAGGTCGTTGATGCCAACAACTTCTACATCACTTCTGTCGATAGCTGCTCTGAATACCAGTCGGCCAATACGACCGAAACCGTTAATACCAATTTTAATTTTAGACATAATTTATTCGTTTTGAGAATTATAGAATGAATCGAACCTTCTTTAAATTTCAGCGCAAAAGTAACAAATAAATTTTGAAAATATCAAAAAAGAAACCTCAATAACTTTGGTTCTTTACAAATTGTTAACTTAGGATTGGATTTTAAAGGTGGATTGATTTATCGCTTCATCCAGGTTGTATTTTTTTTTGCTTTGGGTGGCTGAAAACCGCAGTTACACGACTTGCACCTGACCAGCAAAAGTGCAGCCGCTAAGATCAATATTGGGATGCTCAGTTTTATTCTCATGGTGCAAATATAATCATGGTTTTGTTATTTCAAAATGGGTGACATTTTGGAAAAATGGTTTTCTATCTTTGCAATGTCAAAATAAATAAAAATGATTGATCAATTGCTGGCACACAGGACAATTCGGAAATATAAAAATTCACCTGTAGCTGATGAAACAATACAAAAAATTCTTCAGGCGGGGTGCAGAGCTGCTACCACAGGTAATATGCAGCTATATAGTATTGTAATTACGAAAGGCAAAGAGGAGAAAAAGGCGCTGGCCTCGTGCCATTTTAATCAGCCTATGGTGGTGAATGCCCCGTTAGTACTCACCTTCTGTGCTGATTTTAACCGGTTTAATAAATGGTGTAAACTAAGCAATGCTGAAGCGGGATATGATAATTTCCTCTCCTTTATGACCGCTGCAATTGATGCCTTGCTGGTTGCGCAAAATGTGACCATAGCTGCCGAAAGTGCAGGTCTTGGCACCTGTTACCTCGGTACCACAACCTATCTTGCTGCCAGAATAATCGATATTTTAAAATTGCCCAAAGGGGTAGTGCCCGTCACTACATTAACGGTTGGATGGCCTGATGAAAATCCGGATCAGATCGACCGGTTGCCACTTGACGCGATTGTACATCATGAATTGTACTATGATTATTCGGATGAAGAGATCCTCAGTATATATGAGGAAAAGGAAAAACGTCCTGACAACAGAAAGTTTGTTGAAGAGAATAAGAAGGATACACTTGCTCAGGTTTTTACCGATATTCGCTATAAGAAAAGTGATAATGTAGCGTTTTCAAATATGTTAATCGGTGTCTTAAAAGACCAGGGGTTTATGAATCAGTAAATATTTATTCCATTTGTTACCTAAGGCAAAGCAAATTTTTCGGCAGATAAGTATGAAAATTAAATATGAAATTGCCCCTGAATTCAGGGAATTGGAATCGTGGATCAGTCAGTTACATTTGAACTTTTCAACATCAGGTGAGACTATTTTTAAATCCAGAAATGAGGTTAAGGTTTTCACTGTTGGAGATTATCGTCTTAATGTAAAAGCATTTAAGATTCCGAACCTGGTAAACCGGTTTGTCTATATCTATTTCAGGGGATCAAAAGCGGCCAGGTCGTTTAATTATGCACAAAAGTTCCTCGACTTTGGGATTGCTACCCCCAGGGCAGTTGGTTATATTGATTGTATTAAATGGGGTTTGCTTGAGAAAAGTTACTATATATCAGTTCATTATGATTATGAGTTTACCTTACGTGAGGTATTGAATTATCAGGTTGCCGATCATGATGCCATTTTACGGCAGTGGGTTCGTTTTACCTATGAAAAATTGCATTTAAACAATATTTTCCATCTCGATTATTCTCCCGGAAACACACTGATTTGCAGAAAAGGAAACGAATATGATTTTCAGATTGTCGATCTTAACCGGATGCGTTTTGGTCCTATTAGTTTTGAGAGGGGGCTGTGTAATTTCCGTCAGTTGAGTACCGACCGGCAAACGCTCGAATTTCTCGCTACTGAATATGCCTTACTTTGGCATAAAGACGCCGGAAAGGCGATGAAAGTACTCATATCCTTTGACCGAAAAAATAAAGCCAACCGTCAGCGGCATGATAAATTTAAAAATCTGATCAGGTTCATCTTCAGATTCGATCGCGATGCATGATGATTTTTTTCAAATAATATAAGATCGGATTCTTATATTTGAGTTGTTTCCAGGGCCGGCTACTGTGTGGTTTGTGTACAACCGGCAAATTTTTAACGACATAATTGCTAAATCCAAGTTGACGCGATTTTCGTGAAATGAACACATCGAACCAATCGAGGTTTTGAGGCAGTTCATTAAAATCAAACTTCTCCAGCATTCTTAATGAAAGTGCAGTACAACAGAAACTAAGGCTTTTCGCAGAAGCAAATATAGCGGGTTTGTCAATCGCTGTTGCATAAGTATAAGGAAAATTAATCTCTCCTTTTGTATCGACTGTCACCGCCCCAACCAATCCGGCATCAGTAAGTTCATCGGCAAGCCGGTTTAATTCGAGGATTGTATCATTCTTTGCAAAAACATCCGATTCAACAATGATCAGATGAGACCCATTTTCGAGAGCCATTTTCTGAGCCAGAATAAGGGCTGTCCGGTAGTTTGGCGATGATTTTTTCGTATGTTTCTCAAGGCCGATCACTTTGTAACCATATTGAACACTGTTTTCCTCTAACCAGTGTCTGGTCTCTTTCGAACTGTAATCATCAAATATGTAATATGGAATCTCCTGATTGACAGATCTTAAACAACTAACCACTTCTCGGGTGGTTTTAAGAGAGTCTTTTACCGGGGTTATAAGAATAGGTTTTTTCACAAATCGAAATTGAATTTGATTTTTTTGTCTGTCAGAGAACTGGTTTAATTTTTCTTCTCTCTTACCTTCAATAGATTGAATTTAAGTAGTTTATTGAATACGTCCAGCGGTTTTACCATTTCCATGCACCGAGGTGACGGATAGATACATGGTTTATTTCCGAATACGGAGCAAGGGCGGCATTTCAGTGATGATGCCGGGGTTTGAAGGTGATACTCGGTTGGTTGTCCAAGGGCAAAGAAACCGAAGGCAGGATGGGTACCACCCCAGATTGATACCGTTGGAACCCCTGATAATGCAGCAAGGTGCATATTCGAAGAATCCATGGAGATCATCAGGTCGAGCATTCTGATCAAAGCAAGCTCTTCTGAAAGATCAAGTTCCCCTGCTACTAAATGGATATTTGTGCTATATTGCTGAAATTGTTTTAATAAAGCGGTTTCGTCAGCTCCCCCTCCAAAAAGAAAAAATTCAGCATTATGTTCTGCATTGATGAGTGAAACCAACTCTTTGAAATTTTGGATGCCCCAGATTTTAGGTTGGAGTGTCGCAAAAGGTGCAAGCCCGATTTTCAATTTATCAGGAGTAATTCCTATCTTTTTAAGATACAGTTCAGCCTTGCCGGATGCCTCACTGAGAACATTAAAATGCGGGACTTTACCAATTTGTCCCTTGAATCCGGCAGCTTCAAAGGTATCCAGATATCTGACTACCGTGTGTTTCAACGTCCTGATATATTTCGATGTGATCAGGAATTTCTTCTCTTTTCTCCCTTTATCAATGGAGAAACCAGGTGTACCTGCGGTTTTAAACAGGAAAGAGAGAATCCGTGTGCGTATAACCCCATGTAAATCGATCACTGCCTCAAAAGGTCCCGATTTTTTGAGATCGGAATATAGTCTGAAAAGCCCGGGAATCCCTTTATGTTTCCCTTTAAGATCAGGATAAACCAGGTGGAGTCGCGAAATATCATAAAAAAATGGCGCAAAAAATTTCCGGGTGACCAGGGTAATTTCAAGTTCTGGATTTGCCGCAAGAACTCCTTTAATTGCGGGAACCGTCAACGAAACGTCTCCCATTGCAGATAACCTGAATGCGATAATCTTTTTCATGCTTATTTTTGATTCTTTGATAAATGTGTAAAACCTGTTACTGGTATTTCTCGTAACTTTTCTCTTCAGTAAGGTTTGATCCGGTCAACTCGTTTATTTTGCGCTTTACCTCCGATCGCTTGTCATTGATAAAATAGACAGATCTGGCGGTCTGAATAAAATCATCGCCAAAATCACCGGCTCGCTCAAGATCGCGGATATGGTCTTCAATAACCCACAATTGAGTATTAATCTTATATAATTCAATGTATAACGGGTGCTTTTTATCAATAATCCCCGTGACGGCATCATTCAAAATTTCATATTCCTTACGGAGGTTTTCGAGTTTGGCCGGATCTTTAATTTTCTCGGTTTTAATTTCGATAATGGTCAGTTTGTCTGTGATTTCGCCGTTTGAAACTTCAATCTTCATAAATATGTAATTTGAATCTGTAAAATTAAAACAAAAGTAATTTTTTATTTTTTCCCCGAACTGATTTTCAAACAGTTTACCTTCGATTGAAATCGCGCGCACTTCCCTGATCTGTCGGCATTATAATCATATCATCGATGTTGACGTGTTTTGGTCTGGTCGCCAGAAAGAGAATGGCCTCTGCAATATCATCGGCATAAAGAGGAGTTAATCCTTTGTAAACATTGTCGGCTCTCTGTTGATCACCCTTAAAACGTACGATTGAAAACTCTGTATCAACCATTCCCGGACTGATTGAGCTCACTTTCACTCCAAACGGCAGCAATTCGATTCGCATGGTCTTTGTAATGGCCTTTACCGCATGTTTCGATCCGCAGTAAGCTGAACCATTGGGATAAACTTCATGGGCTGCAATCGATGAAATATTGATAATATGTCCAGATCGCCTGGCAACCATTCCGGGAGAGATTAAACGTGAAATATATAGAAGTCCTTTAACATTGGTATCAAACATTCGTTCCCAGTCATCAATAACCCCTGAATAAACTGGTTCCAGACCTACTGCCAGCCCCGCATTATTTACCAACAGATCAATGTTTTCCCATTTTCCGGAAAGGGATGCGACCGCTGCTTTGACCTGATCTAAATCTCTGATATCAAAACACAATGAAATTACATCTGCTTCATTATCATTACGAAGCGTGGTGGTTAGTTCGTTCAGTAATTCTTCACGACGACCGGTAATGATCAGATCAAATCCGTTGGAGGCAAGCAGATGTGCAGTTGCCTTTCCAATGCCGGAAGTTGCACCCGTGATTAATGCCAATTTTTTCATTATTAACTATTTTATTATTAAAAATTTACGTCAATGGAAATGGAAGAATCCATCAACCTCCGTTTACTCTTGTAAAGGGTGGATGGATCGTTATTACATCTAACCATCACTTTTGATCGGCTAAAATAATATAAAACGACCATTTTAAGGGATTGAATCATGCCTCATTAAAATTAAACCATTAATTTTGCCTTGATTTAAACTAAGATTAAACGAAATGACTGAAACGGAAAGTAAATTTTTCACGATAGATCAGGTCCAGGAACCCGATGATTTGCGTAATGTAATCTATACGATGATTGCAATTCCGCATTTGTCGCCGGTCAATATATTCAATGAATATGCTTCATCTGCAATTGATTCCACACAAGTGGGAAAGGAAGATCTCAGTAGCGCCGGGACTTTTCAGATCGATGGAGGGGGGGAATTATTTTCTCAGACAATTTATACCGATTACAGAAGGCTTGCTGTTGATCCATTTGTTGCAGCCCAGATTCTTGTAGCAAAGGCTGTCAGACGACTGATTTGTTATGGTGCCGAGCCTGTTGCCATGAGCGCCTTTTTAAGTAATGTCGATTTTGCCAGTCCCATTGCCGAGGAGATGGTGATGGCTGCCAGATTAGGTCTTAATGCAGCTGCAACCTCTTTTAATCTGCAATTTCCAAGTTGGAAAATCTTTTATGATTATTCAAACAATGAAGGTGCCGTCCCACCAACTTTAATCGTAAGCCTGGTTGGAAGATTAAAAAACCGTAGTCAGGTACTTGCTCCGGGGCTCAAACGAAAAGGGCACAATATTTTGTTGATCGGACGTTCGTTTAACGATATCAGTGCCTCTGAATATCTCGACCATTTTCATGAAGTCAAAGATTGGCCACTAATGCAGTTTAATCTTGCCTTTGAAAGCCGCTTAATGGCTGCAATGAAAGAGTTAATTGCAAAGAATCTCGTGGTTTCTGCCAGTCCGGTTGGTATTGGCGGCTTATTCTTTACCCTTTTGCGTGAGGCATTGCCCAATGAATTAGGCTTCGACATTACTCCGGATGCAGAAATCAGATCGGATGCTTTCCTTTTCGGGGAGGGGATGGGCCGTA
Source organism: Prolixibacteraceae bacterium (assembly GCA_963675995.2). Lineage (GTDB taxonomy): Bacteria > Bacteroidota > Bacteroidia > Bacteroidales > Prolixibacteraceae > JAAFHB01. Next base: position 1,753,646 of record CAXXIY010000002.1, read on the forward strand.
TCGTGGTTACAGTCGAAGAGGAAAAGGAAAATGAATTCGTTGATTATCTGTATGATCACAAAATCCCCGTGATGACACTTGGTCATGTTACCAAAGGCGAAATCAGAATTGACGATAAATCTTTGGGATTTGTCGACAAGGGAATCGTTGGCGAATACTTAGATTAATCGATATGGCAGTTATCACACCGTATCGCAATTCGGCAAAAGGGAAAAAAGAGCAAGTGGCTGAGATGTTTGATAATATCGCGCCAAAGTACGACTTTCTCAATCACTTTTTATCTTTTGGCATTGATAAAGTCTGGCGCAGGAATGCCATCCGTTTGCTGATGAAGTATGCTCCTGCTAATATCCTTGACGTAGCCACGGGGACAGGTGATTTTGCCATCGAGTCACTTAAGACAGGTGCTCAGGAAATTGTCGGTGTTGACATTTCTGAAGAGATGCTTGCCGTTGGACAAACCAAAGTTGCTGCGCTAGGTATCGGACACCGGATAACGCTCCAGACAGGCGACTCGGAGAATCTCAACTTTTTGGATCATTCATTCGATGCCTTAACCGTTGCCTTTGGAGTACGAAATTTTGAGAATCTGCCGAAAGGGATCGATGAAATTTACCGAGTTCTTAAACCAGGGGGGATTATTTGTGTTCTTGAATTTTCAAAACCTAGGTATTTCCCTGTAAAACAGTTTTATAGTTTCTATTCGTTTTATATTCTTCCATTTTTTGGGCGGTTATTCTCAAAAGACAATTCAGCCTATCGATATCTTCCTGAATCTGTTGAAAAATTTCCCGATGGAGAGGAGTTTCTCGGAGTCCTTATAAAAAGTGGTTTCAAACAAACAAAACAGTATCGGCAAACATTTGGCGTTGCAACTATTTATACCGGAACAAAGTAAACAGTAGATTGTTATCACTGATATCAACCGATTGAAATAGCAGATGATTGTCTGAGGGTGGTATATTGGTCTAATTCCTATTTTAATTTGAAACAATTGGTATTGAATTTGAATAAGTTAAAATACATTCTAATTATACTCCCGCTTGTCGCAGGATCATTTCTGGCATTTGGTCAGCGAAGGAGTTTTGATAACCTGGCCCATTTTGATGATCGTAAAATCCATTTTGGTTTTTATTTGGGGCTCAATACAATGGATTATCGCATTACCAATTACAATAATGTACTGGATAATCCTGTATTTACCGATAATCCTTCGCTCAAGGCTGAAGCACTCAAATATTATGGAAATAAAGAAAAATTTGGTGCCGAAGTATATACCATTTTACCAGGATTCACTGTTGGCGGGGTTTTAAATTTTCGTCTTAATCGTGACGTTGATTTCCGCTTTACGCCTGGTATGTCGCTGGGAAACAGGCATTTTAACTATTTTATTCCAATAAATCCGACCGCCTATAATTTCTCGGGAATGGATGAGAAAAGTTATTTGTCGACACCTTCATCCTATGTTGATCTTCCTTTTGGATTTCGATACAAGGGATTCAGGCATTATAATTTAAGACCCTATATTTATTTAGGTGCAGCTTACCGGCATGACCTTGAAAATAAACGGATTTCAGAAAGTGTTGTCCATCTGAAAAAACAAGGTGAATATGCGGAATTGGGGCTTGGGATAGATTCCTATCTTGAATATTTTCGTTTTACCGCCGAATTTCGTTTTTCATACGGATTAAATAACCTAATCAGGCATGATACTGATTCCGATAAACCACTTCCGTACTATGGATATATTTTCAAGGAGTTGAACTCAAATCTTTTTACATTGATTTTTTATTTTGAATGAAAAATGAGCTTAACATAGTTGTATCTCCTGCTCAGGCTCACGATATGTCGGTGCTGAAAAAGATCGTATCTGAAAATCTGAAAATTGACGTCGCACGGATTCACCAGTTGGTAATCATTCGCAGATCAATCGATGCAAGAAATTCAAATATCCGTTTTAATCTGGGCATCAATGTTTATATTGATGAACCGATGCCCATATCCGAAAAAAAACAATATTTATATCCCGATATATCAAACCGGCCACCCGTCATAATTGTTGGCGCCGGACCGGCAGGATTGTTTGCCGCACTCCATTTAATTGAGTTGGGTTTTAAGCCGGTAATTTTTGAACGGGGGAAGATGGTGAGTGAAAGGAAACGGGATATCGCAGCTATTCACGGAGAGCATATTATTCAACCCGATTCAAATTATGGTTTTGGAGAGGGGGGAGCGGGTACTTTCTCTGACGGGAAACTTTATACGCGATCAAAGAAAAAAGGAGACGTTCGGAAGATTCTGGAAGTCCTGAATTTTCACGGCGCACAAGACGAAATTCTCATTGATGCCCATCCCCATATTGGGACAAATGTCCTGCCACGTGTTATCGTGGCCATCAGAAATACGATCGTGAATGCCGGAGGTGAGATTCATTTTAATTCCCGTGTCACTGATCTGGTAATTCGCAATCAGGAGGCAAAAGGTGTTGCCCTTGTTGATGGTACAATCGTTGAGGGTGTTGCTGTGGTACTGGCTACAGGTCATTCATCCCGGGATATTTACAGGTTGCTGTATGATCGTGGAATTATGCTTGAGGCGAAATCGTTTGCAGTTGGTGTGAGAGTGGAACATCCGCAGGAGATGATTGATACAATTCAGTACCATGGTGTTAAAAGAGGTGCATTCCTCCCTGCTGCTACCTATTCATTTGTTGAGCAGGTTCATGATCGCGGCGTATACTCTTTTTGTATGTGTCCCGGAGGGGTGATTGTTCCTGCTGCCACATCCCCCGGAGAGTTGGTTGTAAATGGGATGTCACCATCGGATCGTGGAGGACGATTTGCCAATTCAGGGATGGTGGTTGAAATAAGACCAGGTGATCTGCCTGCAAATAAATATCAGGAGATGTTTACCGGTCTTCGGTTTCAGGAAGAGATTGAAAAGAAATGTTTTGCAATGGCAGGAAATACACAGTTTGCTCCGGCACAACGTCTTGCCGATTTTGTTGATGGCAAAAGAAGTGGAGCTCTGCCGTTAACCAGCTACCTGCCCGGATTAGTCGAGTCGCCGCTTCATCAGTGGCTTCCTCGTTTAATCGGACCCGCTTTACAGGAAGGTCTTAAAATGATCGGACGAAAAACCCGTGGATACATTACAAATGAAGCAATAGTACTTGGTGTCGAGTCAAGAACATCATCACCTGTAAGGATTCCGCGTGATATGCAAACACTTGAGCATGTTCAGATCAGGCGGCTTTTCCCCTGTGGAGAGGGATCGGGCTATTCCGGGGGAATTATGTCCTCGGCTGTGGATGGCGAACGCGTGGCAGAAATGGTTGCTAACCTTTACAAATAATTCGTCTCCTGAATTCAGCACAAATAACCGATGTGGCGACTGCAACATTCAATGATTCTGATGTTTGCCCGCCAGGTGGAAATGAGGGGATATTGATCTTGTGAGATATAAAGGTCGAAACTGAATCCGAAATGCCGTTACCCTCGTTTCCCATTACTACCAACCCATTGGTTGTCAGATCGCATTGATAAAGATTCTCCCCTTGAAGGTAGGTACCATAAACCGGCATATTCAGCTGTTTTGCACGGCTCAGGAAACCTGGCAGTGAGGTATAATGAACTTTTACCCGGGCAAAAGCACCCATAGTGGATTGTACAACCTTGGGATTATACAAATCAACACAATCTTCCGAACAGATGATATTTCTGATACCAAACCAATCCGCGAGTCGCACAATGGTTCCCAAATTGCCTGGATCCTGAATTGCATCCAGTACAAGGGTAAGTTCATTCAAAATTTCATCCCAGTTGATTTCAGATTTTGGGATCCGACAAACTGCAACTATTTCAGGGGTGGTTTTCAAAAAACTTATCCTGGAAAGCTCATCTTTTTCAATAATCCCAATATTTATATCGGGCGAACTGTCAATCAGTCCTTTAGCAATGGTCGCTGTACAAAAGGCCTCTGATATTTCAATTTCTGACTGGATCAAATCAAAGAGAAGTTTTTTCCCTTCCGCAACAAACAGACCCGTAGCTAACCGGTTTTTTTTCAGGTCAAGCGACCTGATGAACTTTATTTTATTTTTCGACAACACTTTTTAATGGTATGAATTGGTACAATCCAAAAATAATCCAATTTTAATTTGTCAGGTTAATTATCTTTGCTTAAGTTTTAAATATAATTTGAATTTGAGTTTTCACGTAAAATACAGGATGGGGATGTTAATGATCGCAGTGGTGGTCATTACGCTATTCTCGTGTAGATCTACCAAGTATGTGCCTGAAAATCAATATTTATTGTTGAAGTCAAAGATTCTGGTAGACAATAATTCGATCAATAAAGTGGAATTGAAAACCTACCTGAAACAAAGACCAAATACAAAAATACTTGGTTTTTTACGCTTTCATCTTGGTCTTTATAACCTCTCAGGTGCTAAAAGGGAGAATGGAATATTTAAAAGAATAGGTGAGGCTCCGGTTATTTATGACGCAGATCTTACCCAAAGATCCAAAGAAGAATTCACCCGATTTATGCATAACAAAGGGTTTTATCAGGCAAAAGTCATTGATTCAGTCGTTTATAAGAAGAGTAAAAAGGCTGAGATTTACTACCGCATAACAGCTAATTTGCCTCATTTGATCAAATCCTATAAAACCGAAATTCGGGATGGCGCCATGCAACCACTCTCCAAAGGCGATTCCACAAAATCATTCATACGATTGAACGGCCGATTCGATACGGATGTTTTATCCGATGAGAGCAAGAGGGTATTGAACAGTTATCATAACAATGGATTTTATCATGCCAATAAAAATGAGATCTATTTTGAAGCTGATACTTTAAAGGGACCTAAGAGCGTTAATCTTAAGCTTGTGGTCGAAAAGGAAAATATTTCAGACGATCCCGCCGTGATCAAAGAGAGAGATCATCAAAAGTACACCTTTCGTAATTTTTATTTTTTCACCAATTACGAATCACAGAAACAGTTGTTTAACGAAAACAAAGAGGCGACACCCGATCGGACAAGTGACACCGTAAGAATAGGAAACCAGTATTTTATTTCCAGGGGAAAAATGACTTATCATCCGCAATTATTGATGAATATGAATCATATCGGAGATAAGGGCTTTTATAGTGTTGATCTAGTCGAGCGTACATATAATGATTTGTTTTCTTTAAGATTATTTAAGCTTATTAATATCCGTTTTGTAGAGACGAATCAGGTGGATGGTTCGGGTAATCCAACACTCGATTGTATCATTCAGCTTTCCCCTTCTGTTCGGCAAGCCTATTCGGTTTCACTCGAAGGGACAAACTCCTTGGGTAATCTTGGTGTTGCCGGGAATCTGGGCTATCAGCATAAAAATATTTTTGGAGGTGGTGAGTTGCTTGATGTCGTTTTGCTGGGGGCCACCGAGAAGCAGAATTATGGGAAAGGTGATTCTGTCTCAACATTTCATTCATTTGAATCGGGAATTGAAACAAAGATTACTCTGCCCAAATTTTTGGCCCCTGTGCAAACCAAAAGCCTGTTTAGATATTCCACACCCCAAACGCTGATGAATCTCTCCTATAATTATCAGCGCCGTCCCGACTATACCCGGACAATTATTCGTGCAAGTCTGGGATATCAATGGAAATCATCCGATTTCTTGACGCACAGGTTTAATTTTCTCGACCTGAATATGGTCAAAATGTTTGCCTATGATTCTGCATTTGTTTCCCGAATTGAGAACCTCTATATAAAAAGTTCATATACCGATCATACCATAACCGCCTGGAATTACAGCTTCACCCGCAATACGCAAAATGTACAAAAACAGTCCAATTATAGTTACTTAAGGGCCTCCTTCGAAACGGCTGGCACCTTTCTGTATGGGATAAGTAAACTGTTTGATCGCAGACTTCATCCAAGTGATTCTCTGGGAAGCCTGAAATATCATTTTCTCGGAACACCATTTGCACAATATCTCAAAGGTGATTTTGAATATCGCAAAGGGTGGCTGATTGACAAATATAATACTGTAGTGATCAGGACATTTTCCGGAATTGCAATACCATTGGGGAATTCTGATCAGGTCCCTTTTGAACGAAAATTTTTCACCGGCGGCGCCAATGGAATCAGAGCCTGGCCTGTACGAACTCTTGGTCCTGGTTCCTACAAGGCAAATTCGAACGAATTTCCCAATCAATCAGGCGATATTAAACTGGAGGCTAATGCCGAGTACCGCTTTGCCATGATCGGCCCTTTTGAGGGGGCCCTCTTTGTTGATATGGGAAATATCTGGTCTTTAAAAGATAACCGACCCGGTACAGAATTCTCTTTTCCAAACTTTTATAAGGAGATTGCTGTTGGTACCGGTTTAGGGTTACGATATGATTTTTCATTTGTAATCATCAGAGCAGACCTTGGACTGAAACTTCATGATCCATCTCTGGATGAAGGATCCCGCTGGATTCCGGCACATCATCTACTGAATAAAGACAACATTAATCTGGCTTTTGCAATCGGTTACCCTTTCTGATCAATAAAAAATAAAGGTATGAATGCTAAATGGATGCGCGAATTATTCCGCTTTTCCAGGAAGGAGCGTACCGGGATCATCATTTTACTCCTGATTATCTTCCTGTTAATCCTACTTGGTAAAGTAATCCCATTCATAATTCACGAGGATACCAGAGCGTTACCCCAATGGGAAGCAGAGGTAAACACCTATCTTAAGTCTGTCGGAAACGGTAATTCCGCCGGAACATCCATTCATCCTGAAATATTTGATCCCAATCATGTTGACTCACTTTCCCTGATCAATATGGGGTTGCCGCAGAAGGTGGTTTCAAACTGGCTGAGTTATCGTAAAAAGGGGGGGAGATTCAGGGATAAAGAGGGAGTGAAGAAGATCTATGGAATGACCCCTGGGTTATTTGAGCAATTAGACTCCTTTATTGTTTTCACGAAAAGCAGTTTTACTTCAGTCAAAAAGGCTGAAATTAACCCTTCAATAAAAACCGGGTTGCCATTACCCCGCGATACCTTTATTCGAAAAAAAGGTGAAACGAAGGGATTGGCAGTGCTTAAATCAATTGAGCTCAACAGTGCCGATTCTGTTCATTTACTTGAAATCAGGGGGATAGGTTCAATTTTGGCTTCACGGATCATCCGTTATCGAAATCTTTTGGGAGGATATTATTCAGTCGCTCAATTAAAGGAGGTTTACGGAATGAGAGAGGAGAATTTTGTTACAGTTTCTCCCTTTGTAAACGTTGACCCATCGGTTATAAAAACGTTCAATATCAATTTCTCGACCATTCAGGAATTAGGACACCACCCTTATATAGGCTATAAGACTGCCCGAAAGGTCATTAAGTTAAGAGATAAACTGGGTAAGTTTACTTCGCCCGATGTTCTTTCATCGATTGTGGCTATCGATTCGTTGAATAGGTTGATTCCCTATTTGAAATTTACTCCCTAAAATGGTTGCAATTTTAACATTTCTCCATTTTTATTATTATTTGGTTTGAATATTTGATTAGTAATAGAAAATTAATAAATTTGCCGACCGAAATATGAGTTAATTAAATAAAAACAAAACAAAGAATTCTATGATTGTTATTCCAGTTAAAGACGGCGAAAATATTGAGCGTGCTTTGAAACGCTTCAAAAGAAAAATCGAAAAAACCGGTGTTGTAAAAGAGCTTCGCAACCGTCAGGCTTTCGAGAAACCCTCAATAACCCGCCGTACTGAGATTAAAAAGGCGATCTATATCGAAGATTTACAGCGGTCAGAAGAATAAATCCATAAAATAGAATATTTTTAGGTGAAACGTTTTTTTTTTCGTATCTTGAGTGCGAAAATGATCCTCGCCTGAAATGATGAATCTGGAGCTTTTTCTCAGTTACCTAAGATACGAAAAGCGGTATTCTTCACACACCATTACCGCCTATGAAAATGACCTCGGCCAATTTATTTTGTTTGGAAACAATTTGGTTGAGGGTTTTCATGTTGAAGAGGCAGACTACCATCTGATTCGTCAATGGATCATCTCCTTGATGAATAATGGCACTATCGCACGGAGTGTTAACCGGAAGATCTCCACATTAAAGACCTTTTACAAGTTTCTGATGCGGGAGGGGGTAATTTCAAAAAATCCTACCGATCATGTTGCAGTCCCTAAGATGGCTAAAAAATTGCCCGAATTTGTCCAGGAAAAGGAGATCAACCGATTACTCGATGGACACTTTTTTTCGGAAGATTTTGAAGGATTGCGCGACAAAGCGGTGGTAGCTCTTTTTTATGGGACTGGAATAAGGTTATCCGAACTGGTGAGTATCCGATTCCCTGATCTAAATCTAAAGGAAAAATTGGTGAAAGTTACCGGAAAACGGAACAAGGAACGTTTAGTCCCATTTCCGTTGGAGATTTCGGTGACTTTAAGTGAATACATCAAACTGCGAAATGAGCTTTTTCCCGATGCTGAAAACTTTCTTTTTTTGACCGGAAGCGGGGAGCCAGCCTACAACAAATTAATCTATCGGATTGTTAAGAAAGAATTATCGCTTGTTACAACAACCGATAAAAAGAGTCCACATATATTACGACATAGTTATGCGACCCATTTGCTTAATCGTGGAGCAGATCTGAATGCAATTAAGGAGTTGCTGGGACATGCAAATCTTGCGGCAACTCAGGTTTACACGCATACTTCGTTCGAACAATTAAAAAAGGTCTACAAACAAGCTCATCCAAGAGCTTAAATTAAAGGAGGAAAAATTATGGACGTAAAAGTACAAAGTGTTCATTTTAAAGCCGACCAGAAGCTGATCGACTTTTGCGAAAAGCGAATTAGTAAACTTGATCTTTTCTTTGAGGGAGTTATCGGATCGGATGTGATCCTCAAACTTGAAAAAGACGAAGATCAGGAGAATAAAGTCGCTGAAATTAAATTATCAGTACCGGCAAATGAATATCTTTTTGCAAAAAAACAGGCAAAATCATTCGAAGAGGCTGTCGATCTGGCTGTGGATGCGCTTCGAAAACAGTTAGATAAATACAAAATGAAAGTCAAATCCAAATAATTTTTAAAAAAGTATTTTAAATAGCTTTTTAGAAAGAAAAATAAATTAAATTTGCAGACCATTTTTGAGGCACGATTCTTTAAAATGGTCTGTTCTTTTAACGATTGTTCAGACACAACATGGGGAGATACCAAAGCGGCCAACTGGGGCAGACTGTAAATCTGCTGGCGTATGCCTTCGTAGGTTCGAATCCTGCTCTCCCCACCATCTCTTTTCGGAATGTTTGTTTTGGCAAACCCATAAGGGGGAATAAGCGGGAGTAGCTCAGTTGATAGAGCATTAGCCTTCCAAGCTGAGGGTCGCGGGTTTGAGTCCCGTCTCCCGCTCAAAGTTTGCCAGTGTAGCTCAGGGGTAGAGCGCTTCCTTGGTAAGGAAGAGGTCATGAGTTCAATTCTCATCACCGGCTCAGATAAGATGAAAGTGAATAAATATTAAACGTTTAAAAAATTAATTATGGCTAAAGCACATTATGACAGGTCAAAACCCCATGTAAACATTGGGACTATTGGTCACGTTGACCACGGTAAGACAACACTTACTTCTGCCATTACGATGGTATTGAATAAAAAAGGTCTTTGCGAAGTAAAATCATTCGATTCAATCGACAATGCACCTGAAGAAAAAGAACGTGGTATTACAATTAATACGGCACATGTTGAGTATGCAACCGCAAATCGTCACTATGCCCACGTTGACTGTCCGGGTCACGCCGACTACGTGAAGAACATGGTAACTGGTGCTGCCCAGATGGACGGCGCGATTATCGTAGTTGCCGCTACTGACGGTCCTATGCCACAGACCCGTGAGCACATCCTGCTCGCTCGTCAGGTAAACGTTCCCCGTCTGGTTGTATTCATGAATAAAGTGGATATGGTTGATGATCCTGAGATTCTTGAACTTGTTGAGATGGAAATTCGTGACCTGCTCTCATTCTATGAGTTTGACGGGGACAATACTCCGGTTATTCAGGGTTCTGCACTTGGTGCACTGAACGGCGAACCACAGTGGGAAGATAAAGTGATGGAATTGATGGATGCTGTTGATACCTGGATTCCAATTCCTCCGCGTGATGTTGACAAACCATTCCTTATGCCTGTTGAAGATGTATTCTCGATCACAGGTCGCGGTACAGTTGCAACTGGTCGTATTGAAACAGGTAAAATTCATACGGGTGACGAAATCGAAGTGATTGGTCTTGGTGCAGAAGGTCGTAAGACTGTTTGTACAGGGGTTGAGATGTTCCGTAAGATTCTTGATGACGGACAAGCTGGTGATAACGTAGGTTTGCTGCTTCGTGGTGTTGATAAAAAAGAGATCAAACGCGGTCAGATTCTTGCAAAAGCAGGTTCTATTACTCCTCATACCACTTTTAAAGCTGAGGTTTATATCCTGAAAAAAGAAGAAGGTGGACGCCACACTCCATTCCATAACAAATACCGTCCTCAGTTCTATATCCGTACATTGGACATTACCGGTGAAATCAACCTTCCTGAAGGAACTGAAATGATCATGCCAGGTGATAATGTAACGATCACTGTTGAATTGATCTATCCTGTAGCTTTGAACCTTGGTCTTCGTTTCGCAATCCGCGAAGGTGGTCGTACTGTAGGTGCAGGTCAGGTAACTGAAATTATTAAATAATCTGATTTTAAATATCATTGTAATACAGTCCCGGACCTCGGTTTGGGACTGTATTTACGGATAAACTCATAATAGGGAGTAACAGTAAGTTCGACTCTTGCTATCCGCCTTTATCTGATTTTTGTAACGAAATTTGTCTTTATACAAATGAAATTAACAAATTATTTTAACGAGTCTTACAATGAACTTGTCCATAAGGTTTCATGGCCTACATGGAGTGAGTTGCGTAATAGTGCTGTAGTAGTAATGGTTGCTTCCTTTATAATCGCACTGTTAATATTTTTCATCGATTCCGGCTTCCGCGGTTTGATGAAATTGGTTTACAGTTTTTTCTATTAATTATTTTCTGGAGGTCCGTGATGAGCGATAATCAACGTAAATGGTATGTTCTTCGAGCTATTGGAGGAAAAGAGAAGAAGGTCAAGGAATATATCGAAAATGAAGTTGCGAATTCTGGACTAAAGGAATTTGTATCCCAAGTCTTAATCCCTGTGGAGAAGGTTTATCAGATCCGGAATGGGAAAAAAGTTGCAAAAGACCGCAATTTTTTCCCTGGTTACATTCTGATCGAAGCCACCCTGGTGGGCGAAATTGCCCATATGCTTAGAAATATTCCCAATGTTATCGGTTTTTTGGGTGACACCAAAGGGGGCGAACCTGTCCCTATGCGTCAGTCTGAAATCAATCGGATACTGGGTAAGGTAGATGAGCTTCAGGAGGGCGGAGTGGAGCTTGATAATCCATTCATAGTTGGAGAGACAGTAAAAGTGACTGATGGACCATTTAACGGTTTCAACGGAACCATTGAAGAGATCAATGCGGAGAAGAAGAAACTTAAAGTTATGGTTAAGATTTTCGGTCGTAAAACACCCTTGGAGCTTAGCTTTATGCAAGTAGAAAAGGAGTAAGTAAATTTTTTTAAAAAAAGTTATGGCTAAAGACATTGCTGGATTTATCAAGTTACAGATCAAAGGTGGTGCAGCAAATCCTTCACCTCCTGTAGGCCCTGCATTGGGTTCCAAAGGGGTGAACATCATGCAGTTCTGTAAGCAGTTTAATGCCAGGACCCAGGATCAGGCAGGAAAAGTATTACCGGTGATAATTACCGTTTACGGTGATAAATCATTCGATTTTGTAGTAAAAAACCCTCCTGTGGCCGTTCAGTTAATTGAAGCTTCGAAGGTTAAAAAAGGATCTTCAGAACCACATGTTAACAAAGTCGGTTCAGTGTCGTGGGATCAGGTGAAAGAGATTGCAGAGATTAAAATGCCCGACTTAAACTGCTTCTCAATTGAGGCAGCAATGAGTATGGTTGCTGGAACTGCAAGAAGCATGGGGATTACCGTAACAGGCAAATCACCGATTATTAACTAATTAAAGTTAAGGTTGAAATGGCAAAAGTTACCAAGAATAAGAAAGCTGCATTGGCGAAACTTGAAGCTGGAAAGATCTATGGTTTACTTGAAGCTACTGAATTGGTGAAGGTAATTACCTATACCAAATTCGATGCTTCAGTGGATATTGATGTAAGGCTTGGAGTCGATCCTCGTAAAGCTAATCAAATGGTTCGTGGTGTAGTAACTTTGCCCCATGGTACCGGAAAAGAGGTACGGGTTCTGGCGTTGGTCACTCCTGACAAGGAGGCCGAAGCGCTTGAAGCTGGTGCTGATTTTGTAGGACTCGACAATTATATCGAAAAAATCAAAGGTGGTTGGACTGATGTAGATGTTGTTATTACTATGCCCCCGGTTATGGGAAAAGTTGGGGCGTTAGGCCGTATTTTAGGACCCCGTGGTCTTATGCCTAACCCAAAGAGCGGAACTGTGACTATGGAAGTCGGTAAAGCCATCAAAGAAGTGAAGATGGGTAAAATCGATTTTAAAGTTGACAAGTTCGGCATTGTGCACACTTCCGTTGGTAAAGTATCGTTTGACCCACAAAAGATTGTGGAAAACGCCAGAGAATTTGTTCACACTATTCAGAAATTAAAACCCGCTGCTGCAAAAGGTACTTACATAAAAAGCGTTTATGTATCCAGTACCATGAGCCCCGGCATCCAGGTGGAACCAAAATCCTGTCTGGAATAAGAAAATAATGTTGAAATGAAAAGATCAGAAAAATTACAGGTTATTGAACAATTGACCAAAGAGATCAATTCATACAGCCATTATTATCTTGCCGATATCTCCAATCTTAATGCTGAAGTTACTGGTAACCTCAGAAGATTGTGCAACAAAAGGGAAGTTAAACTGGTTGTAGTTAAGAACACCATCCTCCGTAAAGCACTCGAAAACTCTGAAAAGAATTCAGAAGAGCTTTATGATGTACTAGTAAATAATACATCGATCATGTTTTCAAATACCGGAAGTGTTCCTGCAAAACTTATCAAAGAGTTTAGCAAGATAAACAAAAAGCCGGTATTGAAAGGTGCTTTTGTTGAACAGTGTGCCTATATTGGCGCTGATCAGCTCGAAGCATTGATCAATGTGAAATCAAAAGAAGAACTAATAGGCGGTATCCTCGCTTCTCTTCAGGCCCCTGTCAAGAATGTTATGTCTGCACTTCAATCGGGTGGACAAACTATTGTTGGAGTTTTGAAAACATTGGAAGAGCGTAATGCCTAGTTTTAAAAGTATCAGAGTAATCAAAGAATAAATTAATATTTAAATCTCAAGTAAAATGGCAGATCTTAAAAAACTTGCAGAAGAACTTGTTAACCTGACTGTTAAAGAAGTTAATGAGCTTGCAGGTATCCTTAAATCAGAGTACGGTATTGAACCAGCTGCAGCTGCAGTTGCAGTAGCAGCACCAGCGGCAGCCGCCGAAGCTGAAGCACCTGCTGAAAAAACTGAATTTGATGTAATTCTTAAATTCGGTGGTCAATCAAAATTGGCAGTTGTTAAATTAGTTAAGGAACTTGCTGGTCTTGGACTAAAAGAGGCAAAAGACCTGGTTGATAACGCACCTAAAGCTATCAAAGAAAAGGTTTCAAAAGAAGAAGCAGAATCTCTTAAAGCACAACTCGAAGAGGCTGGCGCAGAAGTTGAAATCAAATAGGATTGGACCCTGTACTACAAGGTTATATGCGGTTTAGAATCCCGTCAAGGGATTCTAAACCTTTTCATGTTTATATTTTGGTTCCTTAATTTGGCTGATAATGTCCTCAAATTACATAAATCAAAGGATTAGTTTTGCATCCACCAGAAGCAAACTAGAGTACCCCGATTTTCTGGAGGTGCAAATTAAATCTTTTAAAGAATTTTTCCAGTTGGGAACCTCTCCGGAAGATCGAAAAAATGAAGATCTTTACCAGGTATTTCAGGAGAATTTCCCGATCTCAGATACCAGAAACAATTTCGTTCTCGAGTTTATCGACTATCAGGTCGACCCTCCACGTTATAGTATCGAAGAGTGTATTGAACGGGGCTTAACTTATAGCGTCCCCTTAAAGGCGAAGCTTAAACTATTTTGTACCGACCCTGAACACGAAGATTTTGATACCGTTGTTCAGGATGTCTACCTTGGAACTGTTCCTTACATGACCCCAACCGGTTCATTTGTGATCAACGGGGCCGAAAGGGTGGTCGTTTCGCAGCTTCACAGATCTCCCGGTGTATTCTTCGGACAAAGCGTTCATGCAAACGGAACTAAACTTTATTCTGCAAGGGTAATCCCTTTCAAAGGTTCCTGGATCGAATTTGCTACAGACATCAATAACGTGATGTTTGCCTATATTGACAGGAAAAAGAAATTACCCGTTACAACTTTGCTTCGTGCCATCGGATATGAAAGTGATAAGGATATCCTCGAAATATTTGACCTCGCTGACGAAATTAAGGTTTCCAAGACTGCCCTTAAAAAGTATGTAGGCAGGAAACTGGCAGCCCGGGTACTGAAAACCTGGGTCGAAGATTTCGTGGATGAAGATACGGGTGAGGTGGTCTCTATCGAACGTAACGAAGTTATCGTTGACCGTGAGGTGGTTATCGGAAATGAACATGTTGATGAAATCCTTGATTCCGGCACAAAAACAATCCTCCTCCATAAGGAAGAAGCTGGCTCCGGTGATTTCGCTATCATTTATAATACTTTACAAAAGGACCCCTGTAATTCTGAAAAAGAAGCAGTTCTCCATATTTACCGTCAGCTGCGTAATTCTGAACCACCCGATGAAGCAACCGCCCGCGATGTAATCGATAAGCTGTTTTTCTCCGAGGTACGTTACGATTTGGGTGAAGTTGGACGTTTCCGTATTAACCGGAAATTGGGTTTGAACATTGATATGACAACCAGGGTTCTTACTAAACTCGATATCATTGAGATTATCAAGTACCTGATTAAACTGATCAATTCTAAAACCGATGTGGATGATATCGACCACTTGTCGAATCGTCGTGTGAGAACTGTCGGAGAACAAATGTTTACACAGTTTGGCGTAGGTCTGGCCCGTATGGCGCGTACCATCCGCGAGCGGATGAATGTCAGGGATAATGAGGTTTTCACGCCTATTGATCTGATCAATTCTAAAACACTTGTTTCGGTTATTAATTCCTTCTTTGGAACTAATGCCCTTTCGCAATTTATGGATCAGACCAATCCGTTGGCCGAGATGACCCACAAAAGACGTATGTCTGCTTTGGGACCGGGCGGTCTTTCGCGTGAACGCGCCGGATTTGAGGTTCGTGACGTCCATTACACCCACTATGGCCGCCTCTGTCCCATCGAAACCCCTGAAGGTCCGAATATCGGATTAATCTCCTCGCTTTGCGTTTTTGCTAAAATCAACGATCTTGGATTTATTTCAACTCCATACCGTAGTGCAAGTAATGGTAAAGTGAATTTGAATAACGACGATGTGGCCTACTTCACCGCTGAAGAAGAAGAGGGAAAAATCATTGCTCAGGCTAATGCCATTATTGATGAAGAAGGCAATTTCAAAAATCCAAAAGTAAAAGCGCGTCTCGACGCCGATTACCCATTGGCTAACAGAGATGATGCTAACCTGATGGATGTTGGACCAAATCAAATAGCTTCAATTGCAGCCTCTTTGATTACTTTCCTCGAACACGATGATGCCAACCGTGCATTGATGGGTTCAAACATGATGCGTCAGGCTGTTCCGTTATTACGGCCAGAAGCTCCCATCGTAGGAACCGGTCTTGAGGGAAATATTGCCCGTGATGCACGTATCAATATAGCTGCTGAAGGTCCTGGGGTTGTTGAATTTGTCGATGCTTCCAAAATTGTCATTCGTTATGATATGACTGAGGAAGAGCGGTATGTTAGTTTTGATCCCGATTTTAAGAGTTATAATCTTTCAAAATATAAGAAAACCAATCAGGGTACATGTATCGACCTGAAACCACTGGTTCGTAAAGGACAAAGAGTTGAGCTCGGTGATATGTTAACTGAAGGGTATGCTACTGCAAAAGGGGAATTGGCTTTGGGACGTAACCTGAAAGTGGCTTTTATGCCATGGCAGGGATATAACTATGAGGATGCTATCGTAATATCTGAACGTATTGTTCGCGATGATATATTTACCTCCATACATATCGATGAGTACTCTCTCGAAGTTCGCGATACAAAACGTGGTGCTGAAGAGTTTACATCTGATATTCCTAACGTTAGTGAGGAGGCAACACGTAATCTTGACGAAAACGGGTTGATCAGAATTGGCGCTATTGTTAAACCGGGCGATATCCTGATCGGCAAGATTACCCCTAAGGGCGAATCTGACCCATCTCCCGAAGAGAAACTTTTGCGTGCAATTTTTGGAGATAAAGCAGGCGACGTTAAAGATGCCTCTTTAAAAGCCTCTCCATCGCTGAATGGCGTTGTTATTGACAAAAAACTTTTTTCCCGTGTTGTAAAGGAGAAAAAAGGGAAAATGGCCACCAAGCCTTTGTTGGAACAGATCGATGTTGATCTTGAATTTGAAACAAGCAGACTTCGTGAAATCCTTATTGATAAGCTTTTCAACCTTGTTAATGGTAAAACATCACAGGGTGTGAAGGACTATTTCAACAGTGATTTGATCACCAAAGGAAATAAATTTACGCTGAAGCAATTACAAGGTATTGATTACTTGAATGTTAATCCAAATAAATGGACAACAGACAAGGATAAAAACGATATGATTGCAGCTCTTGTGAATAATTTCATCATGAAATACAAGGAAGCAGAAGCTGTGGCACGTCGTAAACGGTACAATGTGACCATCGGAGATGAACTTCCCGCAGGAATCCTTCAATTGGCAAAAGTATATATCGCCAAGAAAAGGAAACTTCAAATCGGGGATAAAATGGCAGGTCGTCACGGAAATAAAGGTATCGTTTCACGGATTGTTCGCGATGAAGATCTTCCTTTCCTTGCAGATGGAACACCTGTCGATATTGTTCTGAATCCGCTTGGTGTACCTTCACGTATGAACCTTGGACAGATTTACGAAACTGTTCTTGGATGGGCAGGGAAGGAGCTTGGTCTTACTTTTGCAACACCAATCTTCGACGGGGCAACCCTGGATCAGATTTGTGAGTACACCGATAAAGCTGGAATACCACGTTTCGGGAAAACAAATCTCTTTGATGGCGAAACTGGTGACCCATTTGATCAACCTGCTACGGTAGGTGTGATCTATATGCTGAAACTGGGCCACATGGTTGAAGATAAAATGCATGCCCGTTCAATTGGACCATACTCTTTAATCACACAGCAACCACTTGGAGGTAAAGCTCAGTTTGGTGGTCAGCGTTTTGGTGAGATGGAAGTGTGGGCCCTCGAAGCTTTTGGTGCCGCAAATATACTCCAGGAGATTCTTACCGTCAAGTCGGATGATGTGATCGGCCGCGCTAAAGCATATGAAGCAATCGTGAAAGGCGATCCTCTTCCACACCCCGGAATCCCTGAATCTCTTAATGTACTCTTGCACGAATTAAGAGGTCTTGGATTAAGCGTAAACCTGGAATAGTAAGTTCAAATTTAACCATTTATCATTTTTGGTAAATGGTTAAATTTGATCATTGAGAATAAATTCAGTTATATTCTACATTTTTTTTTCAAAAATTATGGCATTCAGACGAGATAATAAGGTTAAGAGTAACTTCACCAAGATCAGTATTAGTCTTGCATCACCCGAGGAAATACTCGAACGGTCTCATGGAGAAGTTCTT
Organism: Prolixibacteraceae bacterium; assembly: GCA_963675995.2. Taxonomy (GTDB): domain Bacteria; phylum Bacteroidota; class Bacteroidia; order Bacteroidales; family Prolixibacteraceae; genus JAAFHB01. Next base: position 1,771,550 of record CAXXIY010000002.1, read on the forward strand.
AAACCTGAGACAATTAACTATAGAACCTATAAACCTGAACGTGACGGTCTCTTTTGTGAGCGGATTTTTGGGCCAGTAAAAGACTACGAATGTCATTGCGGTAAATATAAACGGATCCGCTATCGTGGAATCGTTTGCGACCGCTGTGGTGTTGAAGTCACTGAAAAGAAAGTTCGCCGCGAACGGATGGGACATATTTCCCTGGTCGTTCCCGTTGTTCATATATGGTATTTTAAATCATTGCCAAATAAAGTTGGGTACCTTTTGGGATTACCAACCAAAAAATTGGACATGATTATTTATTACGAGCGTTATGTGGTAATTAATGCCGGTATTAAACGGAATGACGGAGTAAAATATCTTGATTTTCTGACGGAGGAGGAGTACATCGATATTTTGGAATCACTCCCAAAAGAAAATCAATTGCTTGATGATGACCATCCCGATAAGTTTATTGCAGATATGGGGGCAATCGCACTCCATAAATTACTTGAAAGGCTCGAGTTGGATGAATTATCCTATGACCTGAGACATAAAGCGGGTAATGAAACTTCACAACAACGTAAAAACGAAGCCCTAAAACGATTAAACGTTGTTGAGGCTTTCCGTGCATCGAAGGGGCGAAATAAACCCGAATGGATGATCGTGAAAGTTGTTCCGGTAATCCCGCCCGATTTGCGCCCTTTGGTTCCATTGGATGGCGGCCGTTTTGCTACCTCCGACCTCAATGACCTTTATCGCAGGGTGATTATCCGTAACAACCGTTTGAAACGACTGATCGAAATCAAAGCCCCAGAAGTCATTCTCCGCAACGAGAAACGAATGCTGCAGGAAGCTGTTGACTCACTGTTTGATAACAGCAGAAAATCAAATGCTGTAAAAACCGACAATAACCGTCCGTTAAAATCTCTTTCCGATTCATTGAAAGGAAAACAGGGACGATTCCGTCAGAACCTTTTGGGTAAACGTGTGGACTACTCCGCTCGTTCGGTTATCGTCGTCGGTCCTAACCTGAAATTACACGAATGTGGTATTCCGAAAGATATGGCAGCTGAACTTTACAAACCTTTTGTAATCAGGAAACTGATTGAGCGAGGAATTGTAAAAACAGTTAAATCTGCTAAAAAGATTGTGGACCGTAAGGATCCGGTTGTTTGGGATATCCTGGAGAATGTGATGAAAGGACATCCGGTTCTTCTAAACCGTGCACCAACACTTCACCGTTTATCAATCCAATCATTCCAGCCGGTTTTGGTTGAAGGAAAAGCAATTCGTCTCCACCCATTGGTTTGTACCGGTTTCAATGCCGACTTCGATGGTGACCAGATGGCTGTTCACCTTCCGCTTGGAAATGCTGCAATTCTTGAGGCTCAGGTTTTGATGCTTTCGTCACACAACCTGCTTAATCCTGCCAATGGAGCCCCGATTACGGTACCTTCACAGGACATGGTTCTGGGTTTGTATTATATGACGAAAGCCCGCAAAGGTGCTAAGGGTGAGGGACTGTCATTCTATTCACCCGAAGAGGCAATCATCGCATACAATGAGGGGAAAGTTGATATGCATGCCATCGTAAATGTAAGATCTCAGGATCTGGATGAGAATGGGGAGCTTAAAACCATGATGATCGATACTACTCTTGGAAGAATTTTGTTTAACGAATACGTTCCAAAGGCAGCAGGTTACATTAATAAAATTTTGACTAAAAAGGCTTTAAGGGATATCATCGCTGATATTCTGGCCAGAACTAATAATGCCACTACAGCTCAGTTCCTTGATGATATTAAGGATCTTGGCTACAAAATGGCCTATCGCGGCGGTCTCTCGTTCAACCTTGATGATGTTATTATTCCCAAAGTGAAAGCCGAAATGGTTGCTGAAGGTTTTGCAGAAGTTGAGGAGGTTTTGAATAACTACAATATGGGATTCATCACCAATAATGAGAGATACAATGGGGTAATCGATATCTGGACACATGTGAATGCAAAGCTGACACAGAGTGTAATGCAAACTATCAGTACCGATAAACAAGGTTTTAACTCTGTTTATATGATGCTTGATTCAGGTGCCCGTGGATCTAAAGAGCAGATCCGCCAGTTGTGCGGTATGCGCGGATTGATGGCTAAACCTCAAAAATCGGGCTCTACCGGTTCTCAGATCATTGAAAACCCGATTCTTGCCAACTTTAAAGAAGGTCTTTCGGTTCTGGAGTACTTTATTTCAACTCACGGTGCACGTAAAGGTTTGGCTGATACCGCGTTAAAGACTGCTGATGCAGGTTATCTTACCCGTCGTCTCGTCGACGTAGCGCAGGATGTGATCATTAATCTTGAAGATTGCGGCACTTTACGTGGATTGATTGCAACAGCTTTAAAGAATAACGAGGAAGTTGTTGCCTCCTTGTCAGAAAGAATTTTAGGTCGTACAACGGTTCATGATATCTACCATCCACTTACCGGTAAACTGATTATCAGCGCTGGTGAGGAGATTGTTGAGGATGTTGCTGCTATCATTGAGGATTCACCAATTGAACGTGTTGAAATCAGGTCAGTTCTGACCTGTGAAGCAGAGAATGGCGTTTGTGCCAAATGCTATGGCCGAAATCTGGCCACTGCCAAGATGATTCAGTTGGGTGAAGCAGTTGGTGTAATTTCTGCACAGTCCATCGGAGAACCAGGTACACAGCTTACACTTCGTACCTTCCACGTTGGGGGTATCGCAGGTAACGTTTCAACCCAGTCGACCGTTGTTGCACGTTATGATGGTATAGCTGAAATCGAAGAGTTACGTTCTGTTGAATGGCTTGACGAAAAAGGGGATGCCGTTGACATCGTTGTAAGTCGTCTGGCTGAATTAAAAATTATAGATAAAAATACCGGCATCACCCTATCAACGCACAGTATGCCTTACGGCTCCAAACTGTTTGTTAAAAATGGCGCCGAAATTAAAAAAGACACGGTCATCTGCGAATGGGACCCATATAACGGTGTTATTGTTAATGAATTCAGTGGACGTGTGTCGTACAGCGATTTGATTGATGGTGTAACTTGTCGTGAAGAATCGGATGAACAAACCGGTTACAAAGAGAAGGTAATCATCGAAACCCGCGATAAGACTAAGAACCCGACTTTACAGATTGTTGACGAGAACGACGAAGAAATCCGTTCCTATAACCTCCCTGTTGGCGGTCACCTAAGTGTCGAAAACGGTCAGATCGTCAAGAGTGGGGAAGTACTGGTTAAGATTCCGCGTGCATCAGGAAAAGCTGGTGATATCACAGGTGGTCTTCCGCGTGTTACCGAACTTTTTGAAGCCCGTAATCCATCCAATCCGGCAATTGTTTCGGAAATCGATGGTGAGGTAACCCTTGGGAAAATTAAACGTGGTAACCGTGAGGTCGTAATTACATCGCGAACCGGTGAAGTTAAAAAATACCTGGTTCCGCTTTCACGGCAGATTCTGGTTCAGGAGAGTGACTATGTTCGTGCTGGTATTGCCCTATCGGATGGTGCAATAACCCCATCCGATATTCTGGCGATTAAGGGTCCGACCAAGGTTCAGGAGTATATTGTGAATGAGGTTCAGGACGTTTACCGGATGCAGGGGGTAAAAATCAATGACAAGCATTTCGAAGTAATAGTACGTCAGATGATGCGTAAAGTGGAAATTGAAGATGCCGGTGATACCCGATTCCTTGAAAAACAAGTGGTTGACAAAGGTGATTTCACCACTGAAAACGACTGGGTTTTTGCCAAGAAAATAGTAATTGATGCAGGTGACTCTGAAACATTACGTCCGGGAATGATTATCACTGCCCGTAGGTTAAGGGATGAGAATTCCTTACTCAAACGCAGGGATAAGAAAACGGTTGAAGCTCGTGATGCTGTTCCAGCAACCTCAAGTCAGGTTTTGCAGGGGATAACACGTGCATCGCTTCAAACCAAATCATGGATGTCGGCTGCCTCTTTCCAGGAGACCACCAAGGTGCTCAACGAAGCTGCGATCAATGGCAAAATTGATTACCTCGAAGGTTTGAAAGAAAATGTAATTTGCGGCCACCTCATTCCTGCCGGAACTGGCAACCCAATGTTTAAAAACATTGTTGTAGGCTCCAGAGATGAGTATGATCGTCTGATCGATTCAAAAAAAGGGGATGGCAACGGTGACGATGATGAAGATTATTAATCAGATGTTATGAACAACGAAGAACAGAATCAACTGAATATTGAGTTAAGCGAAGATATGGCGCAGGGTACTTATTCCAATCTGGCGATCATTACCCATTCACCATCTGAGTTTGTGGTCGATTTTATCCTTGTCATGCCTGGTATTCCAAAGGCCAATGTAAAGTCGAGGATTATTCTTACACCTGAACATACCAAGAGGTTGATGATGGCACTTCAGGAGAATCTACATAAATATGAGGCGCTGCATGGGCCAATCCAGATTCATGAAGGACAAGATAATCGGATTCCAATGAATTTTGGTGGTCCAACTGGACAGGCTTAATCTCTCATACTACGAAGCAAAAAAAAGCTCTTCCGAAAGGAGGAGCTTTTTTTTGAGATAGATGGTTACTTTTCTGAGTAGAGTACCACGGGACCTATCAGCCCGCTCTCCTTTAGCACTGCATCCTTTTTAGGGCCGTTAATGGTCCATGTTTTACGCTGATTTTCGGGTTGACCGGCATCATAGACAAGACGGTTAAACCATGTGCTGGTCACCTCCACGGTTAAAGTGTTGGTTCCTGATTTAATGGCATCGGTAACATCAACCTTGTAAGGTGGAGTCCATAATGTACGTATCAGTTGACCATTAAGCGATACCACGGCAATCATTTCAACACGCCCAAGATCAAGTAAAAAGCTAGTGTTTTTTCTGATATTACCGGCATCGAATGTTGCAGCGTAAGTTGCTGTTCCGGAAAATGCTTTTGCTTCGGGGGTCAGATCAAGGTCTTTCCATGCTTTCAATTCATTCACCTGAACCGGGGATGATGATCCCCATCCTGCAGGAAAAGTTAGATTCCACTTCGAAGTGAATGGTATTGTTTGTTGCAGTTTTTCAGGTTGCACCACTTTTATTTCATTGACAGTTTTACCTGACTTCCGGAAAACAACAAAACATGATCCTGCTTGCGGTAAATCCAACATCACCCGGGTGCGATTTTCAGAGCGACTGGCAGCCACTGACGAAGCGGTGCCTGTTAAAGGATCCCAAATTTCAACATCCCCGCTGTTGCGAAAGTTTAGGGTCCCGCTAAATCCACTTCCTCTGGGGGCACATACATAATACCAGTCGGCGCCATCCGTTTTTCGGTGAAGCCATAAGGCTTTGCCTCCTGTCACATCAGGTTCTATTTTCAGTTTTTCCAATGCAGTTGCAAGTGTCATTCCGGTCACTATTTTCCCTTTCCCTACATTCCGGATTCCGTTTTCATGACTATTTCCCCATATTCCGTATACCGCGGCATCAAATCGTTTTTGTGCTTCACCTCCTCCGGCTAGTGTTGCAATACCTTTAGGCGCTTCGCCAATTATGGTTGCTCCATCACGTAAAAGTATGAGTAACTTTTCCAAGGTCTGTGGTAACATGCGTGGCACATCGGGTAACCACAATACACGATAGCTGATCCCTTCGGGTGTAACAATCATTCCGTTACTCACGGTTAGCCGGTTGAGCAAGACATCGGGGTTGCAGTAGTCGTATTTAAATCCTTCCGGAAACAGTGCCAGCTGATCGGGTTTATGGTTAATTTCATCGCCAAGATACCAAAGAATATCGGAAACGGGTTTTCCTCGTTCGAGCAGATAGGTGCAACGCGAGAGGTAGGAGGTGAATTCTGGCATATGTTTCCACCAGGTCTGTCCCCGCAGAAAAGGAGTACCAATTCCTGATCCAAATGAAGTTCCCGGAGGGAGAAAATCGGTACGTGGATTGTGGGTGTAGGTATGAAACACCAAATGAGTCACCCCTTCAATACAGTTGATATTGGCCGTTTCCTTTAAAACACTTAAGTGCTCATCCCAGGTCAGCTCAAAAGATGTAAAAGCTTCGGCAGCAACACGTGGTTTGCCGTATAGTCTGGCAGCAGAAGCTGTGGGTTTGATGGGCTTAAAATTCAGAGCGCCCACGAAGGTTTCTGAAGAATGTTGCCAGAATTCGCACATGGGAACATCGGCATACTTGAAATATTCGAGTATATCAGCTGGAAAGACATCCCCTGCGGCGGTTTCAAAAGCAATGGACTGACCGTTATTTTTTGCAAGTTTTGACATCCTTCCGTAAAACTTGTTGGTATAAAGGTCATTGATGGTGGCCCGCCAGTCACGAAGAAATCGTGTGGTTGTTTCGTGATCGCCTACCACATAACCGAATATAGCCGGTAACCATTTACGAAGATCATAATGCGATACCCGATTAAATTCTTCTTCCATGTTTGCTGTCCAAGTCTGGGTTTTACATTCCCAGCTATCCATCAACATTCCGTTCAGTAATCCATTGATCACCCCTCCTTTACCGGAAAGTCGCCCTATATATCCGGCAAATTGAGCGTCAGGGCCTGCCTCCGAAAGTTTATTGCATTCCCATCCTGTTCCTTCAGCAGGGGCAGGACCATTTTTCATTCCGGTATTAACATGACCAATGCGCAGAATAGTCCATTTGCCGTTAGGCGCATTCCATGTCAGATTACCCTGTATATCCATATTTGAAGTAATGTCAAGGATTTTACCCGGATCAACAAAAGCGGCCAATGATTGTCTGGGATGTTCCCCATCTCGCATAAGGCTGCGCAATGTCCATCCGGCTTCCGATTCCCAATTGTTCTTACGGGCAGAGGAGAACAACCGAAGCGAACCGAGCACCATAGGATGTTGATTGGCAATCGAAATCCGGTAGGTCTTTGTCCCTTTTACCTCATCACAGGCTAGTGTAATTGGCCGGTCATCCTGCCAGTTACTTTGTGGTAAGGAGGTATGAATCACCTCTTCAGATTTACCATCCGGAAAGATGGCTTGTACCGTTACGGTCACACCAGGTTCGTAACAAAAGTCATGGGAGAAACCGTTGATGCTTGAAAACTCTAATGAACGGACCGCAATTTCATCAGGAAAGGTTACCTCTATCCAGTTAGGATTACTTTCCTGTGAGAAAGGAAGTGAAATCGATTTTTTGAGATTTCCTGTCAGACACTCCATCCATTCCAAATTCTGAAGGTTACTTTTTACCTGTTTGGGCCTGAGTGGAGTATCAGTATCATCCAATGGTGTGGGAAACGCAAGAACTGCGACCGCTCTATAATCGCGCCACGGTTCATTACTTGGCTGTGGAATGGGCAATTTTATACTGACATTGCTTCCACCATTTATATCTGTACGACTCAACACCAGATGACGCATGGCATTTGATGGCTCAATCCATGGGCCTCCCGACATGGCCCAGCCAGGGCAGTTCTGCATCGTAAAACGGAGACCCAAACGACGACATTCCTTAGCCGTATGTTTCACGGCATCATCCCATAGCGGACTGAGACAGGCAATTTGAGGTTCAACCCCAGGCCACGGACCCCCAAATTGTCCATGGAATAACTGGATTCCTGAAATGCCAGTTTTGGCAATTGCTTCCAGATCAGCAGTAATGCCTGCTTTGGATACATTACCGCCAATATAATGGAACCAGGTTTGGGGACGGTAGATTTGTGGCGGCTTGCTGAACACTTCGATATCGTGCTTTCCAAACTGGCGGTTAAGTTCAAAAGCTGAAGGGACAACAGAAGACTGTGCCGCTGACCTCATACCGAAAAACATCAGGATGAGGAATGTTAACATGAGGATAGGTGTTTTTTCAGTAATCATTTTAGAAAATGTTTATTTTGATTGGTGTCCTATAAAAGAAAGTGGGTCAACAATAATTCATTTAATCCAATGAGTCTATTTGAGCGTTACCTAAACTGCTCAATTAAAACTACCGGGTAAAGATAAAAAAATTGGACGACAGCCCATCTTCAATTTTATCATAAAGTTCGCAGTAAAAACCTGGATTCAAAAATAGATCGTCTGCAGGAGTCGAAAAACTGTTCGGTTTGGGTCGCAGGTTTTCTATATTCATTCTAAATTATTCAGGTCAAAATACCCGATCAAATTTTCGACTGATTGGTTTTTTTGTTCTAATGCCTTGACGGGTTTGACTTCCAGTGGTGTTTTAGGGTCGGATTTGGTGATTTAACCACTTTATGCTGATAATTCATTATTTTGAGTTCAATCGTCAGAGTTGGTCAGCAAAGATTGAAGTTTTATATTTGCCAACCAAAAGATTCAAAATCATATAGAATAATTATGAAGGGTATTAAAATTATTGTATTAGCCAAGCAGGTTCCCGACACACGAAACGTTGGGAAAGATGCCATGAAAGCAGATGGAACTGTAAACAGGGCTGTTCTTCCTGCAATTTTTAATCCAGAGGATCTCAATGCACTGGAGCTTGCACTTCGCGTGAAGGATGAGATTCCCGGAACAACAGTAACCATTTTGACCATGGGACCGGGCAGAGCTGCCGAAATTATCCGGGAGGGATTATATCGCGGAGCCGATGGGGGTATTTTGCTGACAGATCGGGCTTTTGCAGGTTCTGACACATTGGCTACCTCTTATGCGCTATCGCAGGCGATTAAAGAGATGGGCAAGTTTGACCTGATCGTGGCCGGACGGCAAGCTATCGATGGAGACACTGCGCAGGTGGGTCCCCAGGTGGCTGAAAAACTGGGAATGAATCAGGTTACCTATGTTGAAGCAATTCTTCAGGTTGATAAATCACAGATTACAGTTCGTCGCAGGCTCGATAATGGTGTGGAAACGGTAAAAGCACCGTTGCCATTATTACTAACGGTAAACAGTTCAGCCCCTGATTGCCGCTCGCGAAATGCCAAATTGCTAATGAAGTATAAACATGCCCGCACTGTTACTGAACGACAGGAGGCTACCGAAGATTATCTTTATCTTTATGATTCGCGTCCATTCCTGAACATCCACGAAATGACAGTCAATGAGATTAAGTCAGAACCAGGCCAATTGGGTTTGGCTGGTTCCCCGACAAAAGTAAAACGGATCGAGAATGTTATCTTACAGGCAAAGGATGCCAAGCGATTGACGGCTGCCGATGAAGGTATAAATGACTTGATGAAGGAGCTAATCGATAGTCATGTAATTGGCTAATAGTTAATTGTTTATAGATTCAAAAATATTCGAAATGAATAATATATTTGTTTATTGTGAAGTTGAAGAGGGAGTTGTCGCAGATGTGAGCCTCGAACTCCTTACTAAAGGCCGTAGTCTGGCCAATGAATTAAAATGCCAGCTCGAAGCAGTAATCATTGGTGCGGGGCTTAAAGACGTTGAAAAACAGGTTATTCCTTATGGAGCCGATGTTGTGCATGTGATTGATGACCCCCGTTTAGCCCCCTATACGACAATGCCTCACGCAGCTGTTCTGATTAAACTATTCCAGGAGGAGAAACCTCAGATTGCATTGATGGGTGCAACACCGATTGGACGCGATTTAGGGCCAAGAGTTTCATCTGCGCTGCATAGTGGATTGACCGCTGACTGTACAAGTCTTGAGATAGGTGACCACGAAGATAAAAAAGCTGGAAAAATATATAAAAATCTGTTGTATCAGATCCGTCCTGCGTTTGGTGGAAACATTATTGCATGGATCATTAATCCCGATTGCCGGCCTCAAATGGCAACTGTTCGTGAAGGGGTGATGAAAAAAGAGATCATCAACAAGAATTATCCGTGCAAAGTCAATCATCTTGAAGTTTCAAAATATGTGTCCGATACCGATTTTGCGGTTCAGATTATTGAACGCCATCTTGAAAAACGGAAAATCAATATTAAAGGGGCTTCCATCGTCGTTTCCGGTGGTTATGGTGTCGGTTCAAAAGAAAATTTTAAGTTGCTATATGAGCTTGCAAATGTGTTGGGAGCTGAAGTTGGAGCCTCTCGTGCGGCAGTTGACGCCGGTTATGCCGAGCATGAGCGGCAAATCGGGCAGACGGGTATCACTGTTCGTCCTAAATTGTACATTGCCTGCGGAATTTCTGGCCAGGTACAGCATCGTGCCGGAATGGAAGAATCTGCACAGATTATCTCGATTAATACTGACCCCGATGCCCCAATTAATGCTTTGGCTGATTATGTGATTACCGGAGATATCTCGGAAATTATCCCTAAAATGATTAAGTATTACAAATTAAATACGAAGTAAGCCGGATTTAGCCGATTTATATCATAAAATTAAAAGAGAAATGGCAAATTTATATAACGATAACAGAGACTTAAAATTCCATCTTACGCATCCGATGATGCAAAAACTGGTGATGCTGAAGGAGCGAAATTTCGCTGATAAGGCTGAATTTGATTATGCACCCATTGATTATGAGGACGCTATGGATAGCTATGAGCGTGTTCTTGAGGTCGTTGGGGAGATCAGCGGTGATATTATTGGACCAAATGCCGAATCAATTGATGCCGAAGGACCGCGAGTGGTCGATGGGCGTGTCATCTATGCAAAGGGTACACAGCAAAATCTTGATGCTCTCATTAAAGCTGGTTTACTTGGGATTACTTTACCACGAAGGTTTGGTGGACTTAACTTCCCGATCGTTCCCTACATTATGGCTGCCGATATCGTTTCGAGAGCCGATGCAGGGTTTGTAAATATTTGGGGATTACAGGATTGTGCTGAGACCTTAAATGAATTCGCATCTGAGGAACAAAAGAAGAGATGGCTTACCCGTGTTGTTCAGGGTGAAACAATGGCCATGGACCTTACCGAACCCGATGCGGGATCTGACCTTCAGGCAGTACAGCTTAAAGCGACTTATTCCGAAAAGAAGGGTACCTGGTTGCTCAATGGTGTTAAACGGTTTATTACCAATGGAGATGGAGACATTGCCCTGGTTCTGGCCCGGTCTGAAGAGGGTACACGCGATGGTCGTGGGTTGTCAATGTTTGTATATGACAAACGCAATGGCGGCGTTACAGTGCGAAGAATTGAACACAAGATGGGGATCATCGGATCACCTACCTGTGAACTTGTATTTAAAGATGCCCCCGGCGAACTGATCGGAAACCGAAAGATGGGCTTGATCAAATATGTAATGGCCCTGATGAATGGCGCGCGCCTTGGAATTGCTGCTCAGTCTGTGGGAATCTCCGAAGCGGCCTATCGCGAGGCGCTACAATATGCAAAAGAACGCGCCCAGTTTGGAAAAGCAATCATCCAGTTCCCTGCTGTTTACGAAATGCTTTCAGAGATGAAAGCCAAACTCGATGCTTCCAGAACACTGCTTTATGAAACTTCGAGGTTTGTCGATCTTTACAAAACATATCAACATATCTCGGAGGAGCGAAAACTAACCAATGATGAACGTGAAGAGATGAAGGAATTCCAGCGTTTGGCCGACATATTTACTCCATTGGCAAAAGGGATTACTTCCGAATATTGCAATCAGAATGCATATGACGCCATTCAGATTCATGGTGGATCAGGCTTTATGAAAGATTATGCAGTTGAGCGAATCTACCGCGATGCCCGCATTACCACAATTTATGAAGGAACCACCCAGCTACAGGTTGTTGCAGCGATCAGGGGGGTTACCACAGGTGGGTATCTGAAGCAAATTCGGGTATATGAAAAACAGGATTTAAGACCTGAACTTGAAAAATACCGTCGTATACTGATCTCTCTAACACAGGATTACGAAGAGGCTGTCGAAAAGGTGATTGCAGTTAACGACAGTGAGTTCCTCGATTTTCATGCCCGCCGTATGGTCGAAATGGCCGGTTATATTATCATGAGCTACTTGCTGGTAATTGATGCCAACCGCGATATGGAATATTCGCGTTCCGCCCAGAATTTTAATAAAATGGCCAAAGGAGAAGTTAAAGCCAGGGCTGAATTTATCAGGGCTTCGTCGCTGGAAGATATCGGACATTACAAATATTAATTCGCGTCATCGTGAAGACAAGGTAGTGCCTTGTCTCTACAATTTACAATCGCAATATTTTACTTAGAGACAAGGCCCTGCCTTGTCTCTTTTTTTTATTTGACAGATCCTTTAATGAAACTCCCAGTCTTGTCTCTTTTTTATCCTTCTGGTAGGGTAAATGGCCTTTTATACGGTTTAGGATTGGTTACAAAGAACCGGAAAAAAATTAAGTTCAATTTACTTAACAACGACCTGGATGAATAAGAGATCAATATTCCTTTTTTGCTTGATATTTGGAACATCTTTAACCTTAACAGCCGGAGATAAGACGGGGGGGCAAATTGGTCTCACCTTTTCATCATTTGGAAAAAACGATATCCTGAATTCTCAGGAATCACTGGGCAGTCCCGGGTATAGGGGAGACGGTTTTAAATCATTTGGGATTTCCTACCTCTATCAGCTAAACCGAACAATGGATGTTGAAACAGGGATTGAATTCTCAGGGCATAAAATTATTGTTGACCCCAATCTTCCACTCATCTATGGTGGTACATCATCCCGTTCAAAACTCTTACTGTTAAATATACCTGTCACATTACGTTTTAATTTCCTAAAATATTTCTTTATAAATGGAGGGGTACTCCTCGGTGTCGATTCAAGTAATTCAAGTCCCATTGGAAGTCAAACCGGAATAGGGGGTCTTTTGGGCCTGGGATTTAAATACAAATTGAACGAAGAAGTTGCTGTTTTTGTCAATCCCTATTCTAAGTTTAATTCAATAATTTCATTTACAGAGAGTCATCAGCGTATTTTGGAATCGGGATTTAGATTTGGAGTTTTGGTTAAACTGAATTAATTGTGACACCATTTTGTTGGTTAAATATATAAAGAAATTTCTTACTGCGTTCACAATGACGTATCTCACCTTTATGTGAAAATATTACCTCCATTACCCTCAACTTTTAAATAGGAGGAACTATCTATTGTTGCAACCAATTGATTAATTCCAGCTTTACCTTTTAAATCACTACCACCTGTTCGGATTGAGCATCCCTTTAGCCATCTTCAGCTCCGGCTTTTTGTGATCTTAAGAGATTTTAAACAAATCATCTGTATCAATCGAAATCGTATAAACTTTGATTGTTTTTTTTAGCGTTTAAAATAATATTTTACTTGCATAGATTTTTACATGTTGATAAAAAATTTGACATAAGACAACATAAATACTTGTTTAGAGTTAGTTTATTTGTATTTTTGGATTGTTTAGGGCATCTGTAATATGAAGTTTTGTTTTGCACATGCCACCGTTACGAATCGCCAGACTTTTTATCTTTGAAATAAGCAAGATTTTAAGAAGCCAATTTTAATTGATCGTTAATTTCAAATCAGACACCTTAAATTTCTTTGGACTTTAAACTATACATTTAAATGTCAGATTGATGATCATGTCTTTTCTAAAATGAAGTTAATCAGGATGCAAAATAAAATGTGCTGGCAATGGATCATCAGTTTTAACCTTTAAAATGCTTTGTCCCGCAATCAACTGGATAAAGATATTTAGTCTAAATGAAAAATTACAACCAGTCTTCCGTACCTGACCCATTTGAGGAGGCAGACGTTCTGTTGAATAGCATACCCTCAGGATACATTTCCTTATCCTCGTCAGGCGTTATTGAGAAAATAAACAACGCCGGGATACAATTGCTTGGCAGCGATCATTCCTCTCTCTTAAACACAAATCTAATAGCTTTTGTTACTGCGGATAAAAGGTCTCTATTCAACGGATTTTTGCACAGCGTATTTAGCAGCGGTATCAAAGAGAGGTGTGAGATAATTTTGGCTCCCCCCGGTAAACCAACCGCATTCGTCAATTTGGAAGGAATTCGTTCAGAGGATGGTGCCCATTGCCTGACCATTCTCCAGGATATAACAGCTCAAAAACATGCAGAATTGTATCCGCATCAAAATATGGACCACTTTGGATCCTTATTTCATAACAATCACACAGTTATGCTTCTGATTGATCCAGATTCAGGAGAGATTAAAGATGCAAATGTTACAGCTTGTGCCTATTATGGCTGGTCCCATTTTGAAATTTGCAATCAAAAGATTACTGAGATTAATACCCTTTCATCGGAACAAATTCTGCATGAAATGCAACTTGCCCGAAAGGAGAAACGTAATTATTTCTTATTCAGGCATCGTTTGGCAAATGGTGAGATTCGGGATGTAGAGGTCTATTCCGGTCCTATCCAATTTGGTGATTCCACCCTGCTTTATTCCATAATTCACGATATCTCGAACCGTTTAAGGTTAGAAGCAGATTTAAGGGCAAGCGAACGGAAATATCAGAATTTAATTGAAAACATTAGCGATGTTATTTATGAAATAGATGATCAGGGTGTTATCAGATATATCAGCACCTCCGTTTCGAAGATCTTAGGTTATACCGCTGAAGAAATAATCGGCAGAAATTTTACCCATTTTGCAGGGGTTCAAACTGATTTTTTAACCGAAAGATTTGCACTTCTAAAGGATAAAAAGGGGATCGAAAATGAATACAAACTTTTAAAAAAGACAGGGGAGACTTGCTGGATTCGGTTGTCAACTAAAGGGATATTCGAAAATGATATTCTTAAAGGTGGCACTGGAACACTTATTGATATTACAGATCGCAAACTTTCGGAAGAGACCTTACGACAAAGCAGCCTTAAATGGGAGACCATTATTTCGACCTCATCCGATGGGATTGGTATGGTGTCGCTGGATGGAAAAATTGAATTCTTGTCCGATAAAATAGCACTGATGTATGGCTTATCTGTTGAGGAAAAAGATAATTATATAGGAAATTCAATTCTTGAATTTTTCGATTCGTCTGATCACAAGACATTAATTGAAAATTTTCGAAATTTGCTGGAAGGCAATGAGGATTGTAAGATCAGAGAATATATTGCTGTTAAGAAGGACAAAAGCAGATTTTTTGTGGAAATAAGTTCTGCAATTTTGCCTGACGAAGAGGGAAATCCTGCAAGTATACTCTATTTTGAACGCGATATTACCAAAAGAAAGCTGACAGAAAAGGCACTTTTGGAAAGTGAAAGTAAATTCAAGTCAATTATCCAATCGCAGGCTGAAGGAATCGGCGTAGTGAATGAAGATGAAATTTTCGAGTTTGTCAACCCAGCTGCTGCCAGAATATTTGAAACAACGGTTGATGAACTAACCGGAACCTCGTTATACGATTTTTTAAATCAGGATGAAATTAAGAAGGTTGGCCAACAAACACAAAGTCGAAGAAATCGAAACACAAATGAATATGAACTTCAGATCATTACAAAGAAGGGGAACACAAAATATATTCAGGTAAGTTCTTCACCCAAATTTGATGAACACGATAGCTACGTTGGAGCTTATGGAGTTATTAGCGATATCACCGAGCGAAAGGTGGCTCAGGAAGCTTTAAAAGATAAATCAAATCTCCTCACTAACCTGATTATCAATATGCAGGAAGGTATTTTGCTTGAAGATGCGAATCGGAAAATTGTATTGACCAACCAGCTTTTCTGTGATATGTTTGCCATTTCTGCTCCCCCTGAAGCGCTTATTGGTTGCGATTGCTCCGTCTCTGCCGAGCAGAACAAAATCTTTTTTAAAGAACCAGAAAAGTTTGTTGAAGATATCCTAAGGATACTTACCGATAAAATTACCATACTCGATGACGAACTGGAATTAGCCGACGGACGTTTTTTCGAACGGGACTATATCCCTACCTATCTTGAAAATAAATATAACGGCCACCTGTGGAAATACAGAGATGTCACGGAGAAAAGGCAGGCTCAGGAAAAAATTAGCCAACAAAACGATCAATTGAATGCCATTGTTTCGGCTATGCCCGATTTGATGTTTGTGATAGACCGAAATGGTAATAATAAGGAATATTATACAAATTCACCCCGGAAATTGTTGATCCCTGGTACAGAGATTGAAGGAGTAAATATTGAAACGCTGTTTGATAAGGAAACCACTCAGCTTCACCTTCAAATGATCGAGAAGTGTCTTCGTACAAATAGCTTGATTACCTACGAATTTAGTAATCAAAAAAGCGGGGTTTTCGAATATTGTGAAGCCCGTTTAGTACCCATTGGCACAGATAATGTTCTGGTTTTTGTTCGTGATATTTCAGAGACAAAACTAAAGGATCATGAGATCAGGAAACTTTACCTGGCTGTTGAACAGAGTCCGGTTTCTATTGTGATTACTGACCTGCACGGAAATGTAGAATACGCTAATCCGACGCTTTTGGCAACTACGGGATATCTCCTTAATGAGTTAACGGGGGCAAATATGAGAATCTTCAAATCGGGGAAAACAGACGCATCGGTTTATCAGGATCTCTGGAAAACGATCTCCAAAGGGAATATATGGTATGGTGAATGGATGGTTAAAAAGAAAAACGGGGAACTATTTTGGGAACATGTCACTATAAATCCTATTCTGGCGGAAAACGGAAAAGTTATCAACTACCTGGCAATAAAACAGGATATTACCCAACGAAAACAGACGGAGGAGGAAATCCGGCATTTGAATGAAACCCTGGAACGTCGAATCACAGAACGAACAGCACAGTTAGCCGAAACCAACGATGTACTTGCCAAAGAAATTGTGAAACGCAAGAATGCTTCAATGGCTATGGAAGCAGCTTTGGATCAGTTAAATAAAATTGCCGACCGGGTGCCCGGAGTTGTTTACCAGTTCAGGCTAAATCCCGATGGGACCTCCTGTTTCCCATTTGCAAGCGAAGGCATTCGCGATATTTTCAGGGTTTCTCCGGACGAGGTTTCATTAGATGCTTCGGTGGTATATACCAGAATTCATCCTGATGACCTGAATGAGGTCATGGCCTCAATTTTTCTGTCAGCAAAGGAGCTTACACTTTGGCAGCACGAATACCGTGTTAAATTTGAGGATGGAACCATTAACTGGTTGTTGGGTAATGCATTACCCCAAAGACTTATTGATGGAACGGTACTGTGGCATGGATTTATTTCTGATATTACGGAACGAAGACAGGCAGAAGATTTATTAAATCAAACGCGTCAGAATTATGAAACCTTTTTCAACACCATCGACGATTTTCTATTTGTTCTCGATGTTCAGGGAAATATTATTCATATTAATAATACCGTGAATAAACGACTGGGATATTCCCTAAAGGAGTTGATTGATCTTTCAGTCCTGATGGTTCATCCACCTCAACGCCGAGAAGAGGCGGGTCGCATTGTAGAGGAGATGCTAGCCGGAACTGCTGAATTTTGTCCGGTGCCCCTGATTACAAAATCAGGAAATCAAATACCAGTCGAGACGAGGGTAAAATCCGGGTTTTGGAATGGACAACCGGTGATCTTTGGGGTAAGCAAGGATATCTCAAAAATCAAATTGTCCGAGGAAAAATTTGCCAAAGCTTTTCAATCAAATTCTGCATTAATGGCAATCTCCGGTTTTGCGGATGGCAATTACATTGAAGTAAATGATGTTTTTCTCTCAACATTGGGATATACGCGAGAGGAGGTGATTGGGAAGACATCAGGTGAACTTCATATTTTTGCCGATTCGGAGGCACGGTACACCATACTTGAGCAATTAAAACAGAATCAAATTATAAGGGAAGTTGAATTAGGAATCAGAACAAAATCTGGTTTGATCATTACTGGCCTGTTTTCCGCCGATTTCATCTTTGTGGGTGATGACATGTGCTTGTTAACAGTTATGGTTGACATCACCCGTCGTAAACAGGCAGAGGTTGAAATAAGCAACGCCAGAATGGAGGCAGAAAAGGCAAATCTGGCCAAAAGCGAATTTCTTTCTCGTATGAGCCACGAACTACGTACTCCAATGAATTCAATCCTTGGTTTTGCCCAGCTTCTCGAAATGGGGCAACCCCTAAATCCACAACAAAAAAAAGGGGTGTCGTATATTCTTAATAGCGGGAATCATCTTCTCAATCTCATCAATGAAGTTCTGGAGATTTCCCGTATTGAATCTGGCCATCTTTCTCTCTCACCGGAACCACTGTTATTATCCAATGCCATTATGGAAATCATTGACTCTTTCAGGCCACTTGCCATTGCAAGGCAAATAAAACTTGAACTGATGGATTTCCCTTCAAATGAATTGCTCGTCAGGTCCGATCCGCTTAGATTCAGGCAGGTATTAATGAATCTGCTTAATAATGCCATTAAATATAACAAAGTAGGCGGAACAGTCACGATTCAAACCGAATTAAGGGATATGAACGATGCAGGTATTGTTCATATCCGGATTTCAATTATCGATACAGGATTTGGTATTGCAGCTGGTGATATCCCAAAACTCTTTAAACCTTTTGAGCGAATAGGGGCTCAAAATACCCTGATCGAAGGGACAGGACTTGGACTGGCTGTTGTAAAAAAACTGATGGATGCCATGGGTGGTTGTATTGGGGTTAAAAGTGTGGCAGGAGAGGGATCAACCTTTTGGATAGAGCTCCCCCAGTGTCATAGTGTGACCGAAATTTCAGGAAAATTGAATCAATTTGATGTTCAGGAAAACTGTCCAACCGGGAAAACTGGAACAGTTTTGTACATTGAAGACAATATTTCCAACATTGAACTGGTAGAACAAATACTTTCAACACAACGATCAGAAATTATATTAATTACAAATACTGATGGAAAGCAGACTGTCGCCCTAGCCAAAGAATTCGCCCCGGATCTTATTTTACTTGATCTTAACCTTGGTAATATTCACGGGCGTGAAGTGTTTAAAATGCTTCACGCTGACGAAAAAACCAGGTCAATTCCGGTTGTAATTATTAGTGCTGATGCGATGCCACTTCAGCTTAATTATTTTTTAAGTGAAGGAGCCAAAAATTATTTAACCAAACCGTTGGATATTAGCTTATTCTTAAGTGTTGTAGATGAATTTATGCCCGGTTAAAAGTCAGTGTGGACTAATTGTTGAGCAATTAGCAATCATTTTGCAGGAATCCGTGAAATAAATAAAAAATAGAGAAATCCTGAATAATAATTCAATCGAGATGGACCAATTTAACGATGATTTGCAAAAGTACCTGGAGAGATGGAGTGGTGTGCTCGAATCGATTTCTGATGGTTTGTGGGACTGGGATCTCATCACCAATTGTGTTTCCTATTCCAGAAAGTGGAAAGAGATGCTTGGATTTAGTGAGTCAGAAATAGGTAATACTCCTGAAGAATGGAAAAGCAGAATTCATGCGGGTGATCAGGAATTGACTTTAGGCTTGATAAACAATTATTTGAAAGGAATTTCTAATTGTTACGAATCGGAACACCGAATGCAATGTAAGGATGGCAGATTCAAGTGGATTTTATCTGAAGGGAGAATCGTCGCACGCGATATTCAGGGAAAACCGACACGGATTGTTGGAACCCATAAAGATGTGACCCATCGAAAGAATATGGAGTTTGCCATTAAAGAACGGCTCAAAGAATTGGATTGTCATAACCGTTTAGCTGGGTTGTTTAGTAATCCTGATCTTTCGGTAGATGATGTTTGCCAAAAAATCGTTGAGATCATCCCGCCTGCCTGGCAGTTCCCTGAATTTACACAGGTTTCAGTATCAGTTTACGATAAAATCTACACCTCGCCGGATTTTCATAAAACTGATAATTGTTTATCAGAGGAGATAAAAGTCAACGAGAAAGTCATTGGGCGAATCGATGTCTGTTATTCCGGTGAGGCAATACCCCTACCCGAGCCAATATTTCTACCTGCAGAATCTGATTTGCTGTTTTCGGTGGCCCTACAAATCGGCTCATATCTCGAAATAAATAAAACCGGGAGAGAATTGCGCGAAAATGAAGAGCGGCTGCGAGTCATAACTGAATCGGCGCTTGAAGCAATAATTTTGATGGATCCGGATGGTAATATATCGTACTGGAACCCTGCAGCAGAGCGCATTCTGGGATACCAAAGAGAGGAAGTAATTGGGAAAAATCTCCACGAACTTCTTGCTCCGGAACGGTACCTTGATACCTATCGCACCGCATTTCCTGAATTCGTGAAAACCGGTGAAGGACCAATAATTGATCAGGTGATTGAATTGAAATCACGACATAAAACCGGTGGTGAAATTTATATTGAATTATCAATTTCCAAAATCAGAATTAAGGAAGGATGGCACGCTGTAGGTTTTCTTCGAGACATGACCAAAAAGAAAGAAGCTCTTGAATCGTTGCGCGCCAGCGAATTGAAATATAGGAATTTAGTTGAAAATATCAATGATGTTATTTATGAGATTGACCAATCTGGTACAATCAAATTTATCAGTTCATCCATTGAGAAAATTTTGGAATATACTGCTGAAGAGATTATTGGCAAAAATTTTGTCCAGTTTGTCGGGATAAACAGTGAGGTGCTATCTGCAAGGCTTCAGCAACTCAATACCTCCAGCGAACTCCGCAAAGATTATAAAATACTTTCCAAAAACGGCGACGTTCGTTGGATCCGTTTGTCAACCAAGGCAATTAAAAGAGATGGTATTCTTGAAGGTGCCTCAGGAACACTTATCGACATCACGGAAACAAAGCTGGTGGAACTGGAGCTTCAAAAAAGTGAATCACTTTACCGGTCAATTATCAATGCATCACCCGATACAATTACAATTACAGACATGGCGGGGCAAATCGTATATTCGTCGCCACAGACCATGAAAACATTTGGCTATAGCCATCCTGATGAATTCGTTAATAAGTCAATATTTGATTTTATCTCCAAGGATGACCATGCACGGGTGCAGCTCAATATTGGAAAGATGATGCATGGTGTCTTTTATGGTGTGGATGAATACACAGGTATCAAATGCGACGGTTCTCCGTTTGCTATTGAGGTGAATGGAGAATTTATTAGAGATACGGAAGGAAATCCCACGAGCATGGTATTTATTACCCGAGATATCTCTGATCGTAAATTCGCTGAAATGAAATTACTTAAAAGCGAAGAAACTTATCGGAATTTAGTCGAATCGATCAACGATATCGTATTTGATGTGGCATTGGATGGTACAATTAAATATTTAAGTCCTTCAATCGAAAAATTATTCGATTATAAACCGGAAGATCTGATTGGCCAAAACTTTTTCATCTTTGTGCATCCTGATGATCGCCCATTTTTAAGGGATGTTTTTAGAAATAATCGATTCAGCGAACATAAAAACATCGAATATCGTTGCCTTTCCGAGTCGGGAAAGACCATTTGGGTTCAGGTTTCAGCTCAGTATTCCTATGAGAACGGCAAATTAGTCGGAAGAACAGGTATCTTACATGACATTACGGAAGAAAAGCTTGCTGGTGAAAAATTGCGTAAAAGTGAGGAGCAATACCGAAAGCTGGTCGAGTCGGTCAATGATGTCATTTACGAAATTGATGCAACCGGGATTATTAAATTTGTGAGTCCCTCGGTAATAAGAGTATTGGGATATACGGTTGAGGAGACATTGGGGCGGAACATCTTTGACTTTATTTATCCGGAAGATCGTCCGAACATTTTGAATACCCTGAAAAGTTTATCAGACAGAGATTATAATTATTTGGAATACAGGTATTTAAGAAAGGACGGCTCCATTAATTGGGTTCGTTCCTCCACCTCTCCAATACTCGAAAATGGTATTATGGTGGGCGGAACGGGTATTCTGACTGATGTGACCGAAAGAAAGTCTGCAGAACTTAAAATTATAAGTGCGACCCGTTTATATGCGGTTACCAGTCAAATCAATAAGGCCATTGTCCATCTGAGAGATAGGGATAAGTTGATGAAGGAGACCTGCCGTGTTGCAATCGAGTTTGGAAAATTCCAGATGGCATGGATGGGATTAATCGATGAAGAATCGAAAATTGTAATCCCTTTAGCCTTTGATGGAGTGGAGGAGGGATATCTTTCAATGATCAATCCGATTTCGGTGAGCGATATTCCCGAAGGACGTGGCCCAACCGGTACAGCAGTCAGAGAGGGGAAATATTACGTATGCGAAGATATTGAAAACGATTCCAGATTGGTTCTTTGGAAAGAGGAGGCATTAAGGCGTGGTTACCATTCATCTATCGCATTACCTTTAAAACAATCGGGAAAAGTAATAGGTGTCTTTACACTCTACTCTGCATTGCGCCATTATTTTAACCCTGAAGAGATCAAATTGCTGAACGAAATTGTTGATGACATTGGTTTTGCATTTGAGGCCATTGAGACCGAGAAAATACGAAAAGAGGCCGAAGTCCAGCTTCTCAAACTTTCACGTGCCGTTGAGCAAAGTCCGGTCAGTATTGTGATTACCAATCTGGAGGGGGATATAGAATATGTCAATCCAAAAACTTGTGAAACAACTGGTTACTCGATGGATGAACTCCTGGGTAAAAATCCAAGAGTTTTAAAGTCAGGCGAGACTCCAAACCAGGATTATGGATATTTATGGGATTCAATTTCGCATGGTAATGTATGGCGGGGAATATTCCACAACAAACGGAAAAATAATGAACTCTACTGGGAGTCATCACAAATTACCCCTATTTTGGATGCCAGCGGTAAGATCATGAATTATTTGGCCATAAAAGAGGATATCACCGAAAGACGAATAACTCAGGAAGCTTTGTTGAAAAGTGAAGAACGTTTCAGTCAGATTGCAGAGCAAAGTAAAACAGTCATATGGGAGGTAGATGCTGAAGGGTTATATACCTATGTAAGTCCGCTTGCTGAAATCATATGGGGTTATCCGATTTCTGAAATTATTGGCAAAAAATATTTTTATGACTTACATCCTGCTGGCACCCGCGAACATTTTAAAAAGATTGCACTTGAGTCATTCCACCGTAAAGAGAATTTTTCTGACTTTCATAATCAGATAGTTACCGGTGATGGTCGCATTATTTGGGTATCCACCAACGGTATTCCTATCGTAGATCATCAAAACAACCTGACCGGCTACCGTGGGGCTGATAATGATATTACCGATCGTATTGAAGCGGAAGAATCGCTTAAAAGAAGTGAGAATGAACTTAATTATGCTCAGGAAATAGCCCAAATGGGCAGTTGGGAATTAAACTTAATCACCAAGGAACTCACCTCGTCGAAAAACTATTTTAACCTGATAGAGGTAGAACCGGGTGAAATAAAACCTTCTTATGATTATTTCAGGAGTTTGGTTCATGCAGACGACCTCCATTTGCTCGATGACAACCTTCCTAAAATACTGGAATCAAAAAAGAGTTCAAGCTTCGAAATGCGCCTTATCATGCCCGACGGAAGAATCAAATGGGTCCAAATTAGCATTGTACCAGAATTTGATGGTGAAAACCTGATTGCACTGAAAGGGGTAAATATTGACATCACCGATAAAAAATTGGCAGAGGAGGCATTGATTATCAATGAAGCGGCATTGAACCAGGCTCAGGAAATTTCAATGATGGGCAGTTGGGAATTAAATCTGGTTACAAATAACCTTACCTGGTCAAAGAATTATTACCATTTAATGGGAATTCCCGATGGGAAAGAAATGAAAACCGAATTCTTTACCGAAAAAGTTCACCCCGACGATCTTCATCTGGTGAACGAAAAGCTGGTGGAGATGTACACACTTAAAACTCCGGTAACTTACGATCTGAGACTTCTTATGCCAGGGAATGAGTACCGATGGATTCAAAACAATATCGTTCCCGAATTTGATGGTGATAATCTGGTTCGGTTGAAGGGTGTAAATATTGATGTCACGGAGAAGAAACTGGCTGAGGAGAATATAAAAAAGCAAAATGAACGGTTAAATGCCATTATCAGGGCCATACCCGATTTGATTTTCATTTCAGACAGGAAAGGAACCTACCATGAATATTTTAATTTTAACGCACATGAACTACTTGTTTCTGAGAATCACCTTATCGGATCCACTGTCAGAGATGTATTTGATGAGGATACCGCAAACCTTCATATCCGAAAGATCAATGAATGTATCGATGAGCAGAAATTAGTTACTTACGAATATTCAGCACCGAGAAATGGCCTGGTGAGTTATTATGAAGCCCGGCTGGCTCCTCTTGGAAATGAACGCGTCTTGAGATTTGTTCGGGACGTCACGGAAAAAAAACTTAGGGATATCGAAATCAAGAAGCTTTACCTTGCAGTAGAACAGAGCCCTGTAATTATCATCATTACTGACCTGAATGGCAATATCGAATATACAAATCCCGCCTTTGAGGCCATTACAGGTTATAAGTTTGACGAGGTCAAAGGGGAAAATACAAGAATTCTCAAGTCCGGGAGAACTAACCCAAAGGTCTATATGAATTTATGGGAAACAATATCCTGTGGTGAAGCCTGGTACGGCGAATGGGTGAATAAGAAGAAAGATGGCAATCTGTACTGGGAGAGTGTTTCAATTACTCCAATCCGGGATGATAACGGAATCATTACGAATTATTTAGCAGTAAAACAAGATATTACAGAACGAAAACAAACGGAAACTATACTAAGACAAAGCGAAGAGAATTATCGTTATATGTTTGTGAACAATCCACAACCAATGTGGATCTACAACCTGGAAACTCTTTCATTTCTTGAAGTTAACAGCGCTGCGATCAATCATTATGGTTATTCCAGAGAAGAATTTTTATCGATGACATTAATGGATATTCGTCCTAAAGAGGATATAGATCTCTTATTGGCAGATGTAAAACACAGTTCAACTATTTTAAATCCTTCCGCCCAATGGCGTCACCTGAAGAAAAACGGCGAAATAATCATTGTTGAAATTGTTTCCCACTTAATAACTTACAATAATCAGGATGCCAGACATGTCCTTGTAAGTGATATAACCAGGCGCAAAAAGATCGAACAGGAGATTCGCGATCTGAATGCTAATCTTGAGTTGAAAATTGAGGAAAGAACCAAACAGTTAGCCACGATAAATGCCACCTTGCTCAAAGAAATTGAGGAACGGAAAAATATTGAGCTGGCTTTGAGTAAAAGCGAACAAAATTATCGGACAGTAGTTCAAAATGTAAATGAGGTTATTTTCCAGACCAATTTAGATGGCTTGTGGATATTCCTTAATAAATCATGGGAGAAGTTGACAGGATTTAGTGTTGAAGAATCGTTGGGCCAGGTTTTCGTTAATTTTGTCCATCCCGATGACCGGGAACAGAACTGGGAATTATTCGAACCTTTGATCAGCAGAAAAAAAGAGTATTGCCGGCACGAAATAAGATATCTTACCAAAGATGGGGGATTCCGTTGGGTGGAGGTTTTTGCCCGGCTTGGACAAAACGAAAATAATGAAGATAGCGGAACTTACGGAACCCTTATGGACATTACTGAACGTAAGCTGGCGGAAGAAGCATTACGAATCAAAACCGCTGAACTGGAAAATTTCTTTGATGTGACCCCCGACCTGCTCTGTATCACAGATATGAATGGAAAGTTCATTAAAATGAACCAGGCATGGGAAGTGATACTTGGTTATTCATTAGATCGGTTGGAAAACAGATATTTTTATGAGTTTATCCATACTGATGATATAAAGGCGGCGGATGAGGCCATGAAAGCGTTAAACGAAGAGCATCCTATCATCAACTTCACCAATCGTTACAAAGCAAAAGATGGCAGTTACCTATTTATCGAGTGGCATAGTGTTCCAGTTGGAGGTCTGATCTACTCCGCTGCACGCGATATTACCGAACGGAAACTTGCTGCCGACTTTGAAAATGAGCTGCTTCAACTATCACCTTCACTGACCGGACTTCCATTTTCAAAGATCAACGATGCAATTAATATGGCATTAAGCAGAATTGGTCAGTTCCTGTCAGCTGACCGATCATACATATTCGAATTTGGTAATTCCGACGAGTTGATGAGTAACACCTACGAATGGTGTAATACAGGAGTTACTCCGGAAATCGAAAATCTAAAGGATATTTTGTGTGCTGCCCTACCTCGGTGGATGGAAATGCTTAACCGACACGAAAACATCGTGATCCCCTCTGTCAACAATTTGCCGGAAAGTTGGCAGGCTGAACGTGAAATTCTCGAATCTCAGGGTATAAAATCGCTTATCGTCATCCCCATGCTAGCCGAAAATACGCTGATCGGCTTTGTCGGTCTCGATTCGGTAGCAGAGAAAAGAGAATATAAAACTTCGGAGATCAATATATTAAAGGTATGGAGCAGCATGCTTGCCAGCTTAATCTATGATCAAAGATCTGAACAACTATTGGAACAGACACGTCAGAATTATGAAACCTTCTTTAATACCATCGATGATTTTCTTTTTGTTATCGATCAGCAGGGAAATATTATTCATACGAATATTACGGTAAATAACCGGTTGGAATTTACAAAAGAGGAGCTTCTCAATCAATCGATCCTTTCTGTCCATCCAGATGATCGCAGGGAGGAAGCCAAACGTATTGTTGGTGAAATACTGGCTGGAATAACCGAATATTGTCCGGTCCCCGTTGTGACAAAATCGGGTCGGCTCATACCTGTTGAAACAAGAGTTAAACCTGGGTTCTGGAATGGGAATGAGGTGATTTTCGGGGTTAGTAAGGATATCTCACAAATCAAGTTGTCAGAACAAAAATTCTCCACCGCCTTTCATTCCAATTCGGCCATGATGGACATCTCCGATTTCTATTCAGGAGTTCATATCGATATCAATACTGCCTTTATTGAGATATTGGGCTACTCACGGGAAGAGGTACTGGGGAAAACCAATAAAGAACTGCGTATTTTTGTTGATACAAATTTAAGAGATGAGATTACGGGAATGTTATCTCAGAATATTCCTGTAAGGAAACTTGAGATTGTACTCCGGACCAAAGATGGGAACTTACGAACCGGTTTGATATCCTGCGATTCGATCTACATTGGGGAGAGGAGATGTTTATTATCGGTCAATATGGATATTACCGAACGTAAAAAAGCAGAGGAGGAGATTAAAAAGGCGCAACTGGCGGCAGAGGAGTCTAATCGTGCCAAAAGTGAATTTCTGTCACGCATGAGTCATGAACTTAGGACTCCTATGAATTCAATACTTGGCTTTGCCCAGTTGCTCCAAATGGGGGATCTTCAACCACGTCAAAAAAAAGGAGTTGATCATATTTTGCACAGCGGAAAACACCTGCTCGATCTGATCAATGAAGTGTTGGATATTTCGCGCATTGAAGCGGGTCGTATCTCTCTTTCACTTGAACCCCTACAGATCAACAGTATCCTTCTGGAAATGATCGATATCGTGCAACCCCTTGCCAGGGAGAGGCAATTAAAATTAGAGATCATAAATTTACCCGGAAACCAACTATTTATAAAAGCAGACCGTCAAAGGTTAAAACAGGTTTTAATGAATTTGTTGAGTAATGCCATTAAATATGATAAAATTGGTGGATTTGTGACCATAAAAGTGGATAGAAGACCCATCATTGAATCGGGAATTGTTCCCATCCGGATCTCAATAACAGACACAGGTGGGGGAATTTCTACCGACGACATCCCGAAACTCTTTACCCCATTCGAACGTATCGGCGCTGAAAAAACACAAACTGAAGGAACCGGACTTGGATTGGCAGTTGTAAAGAAACTGATGGATGCAATGGGTGGAACAATTGGAGTTGAAAGTGTTCCCGGAGAGGGAAGTACTTTCTGGATTGAATTGCCAATGGCAATAAGCCAACTGGAAAGTGTCCAGACTCAGGGCGCTTTAACTGGTCAGGATTTACTTCAAACCAATATGATCGGTACAATTTTATACATCGAAGATAATGTCTCTAATATTGAACTCATCGAACAAATCATCTCTACACAACGTTCAGGAATTCAGTTGATTTCAAATTTGAATGGAAAACAGACCCTTCCATTGGCATTACAGTTCCAACCTGATCTCATTTTGCTTGATCTAAATCTTCCCGATATTAAAGGCGATGAAGTGATCACTTTACTTCAGGCTGACGAAAAAACGAAATCCATTCCGGTAGTGGTTATCAGCGCCAATGCAATGCCTTTCCAGCTTGAGAAATTATTCAAAGCTGGCGTCAAAAACTATCTGACTAAACCTATTGACATACCGACATTTTTGAAAGAGATAGATAAATGGGTGGTTAGTACCAGGAATAGAGAAATTGAACAATGATGGTTATAGTTAATCGAAAAGATAAAAGGAGCAATTATTAAATACGATAGATACGTTAGAAAGAAGAATTTACTTTGGTTTTTAGGGAGATAAGTATAAAAATTTCTGTCAGGCTCCTTCATGCAGATGATAAAACCAAAACCATTCCTATTGTGGTGATCAGCGCTGATGCGATGCCGCAACAACTTAAAAAATTAATAAAGCCAGTGTCCGGAATTATTTGACCAAGCCATAGGTAATGTCTTATATTTGAGGGTGTTGGGTGTTTGAATAGGTGTCTGTATCAATGAAGATTTAGATTAATATTTGAAGAATTCTTCACAATTCTTGAATTATCATTTTTATTTAGTATTTTGGTAAAGTTTTCAAATTGTTAAAATTAGCAGGAGGAGGAAAACGGATGATTGATGCGACTTTGAAAAATGCAAACATACTGATTGTAGATGATCAACAGGCTAATATTTACCTTCTTTCCGAATTTCTTAATATGCAGGGATTCACAAATGTTATGTCCACGACTGATCCTCTGATGACCATTAGTCTGTTCAAATCGTTCAATCCTGATTTAATTTTGCTTGACTTAATGATGCCTCAACTTTCAGGATACGATGTTATGGATCAGTTAAAACCATTAATTCCCTCCGATTCCTATTACCCTGTTCTTGTCATTACTGCTGATAAATCTCCAAGTTCCAAACAACGGGCCTTGGCACACGGAGCCAGAGATTTTGTCTCCAAACCATTTGATTTCCTCGAAGTGTTTCTTCGAATCCGAAATCTGCTTGAAACCCGTTACCTTTATCAGGAACTCGAAAAAAAGAACCGAATTCTGGAAGAGAAAATGGCAATGGTCATAAAGGTAATGGCCGGATGGAATAAAGAGTGAATTAGTACCTGAATGAGATCGATTTTCGGCCGATTCGTTAACAGTTAGTTGGTCGTGTTGAGCATTCTTTGTTGTTACATATTTCGAAAAGATAAGCCTTAGGACCATGATTGAAAAAAATTTAAAAAATGCCAATATTCTCATTGTTGATGACCAGCAGGCAAATATTGATCTTTTAGAAGATTTCCTTGAGATGGAGGGCTATACTAATTTAAAAGCAACCACCGATCCACGTGATGTTGTCCCTTTGTTTTCCGAATTTAAACCCGATTTGATTCTGCTCGACCTCGCAATGCCTTACCTTTCAGGGTTCGAGGTGATGGAACAGTTAAAACCAATAGTAAATTTCAACACATTGCTTCCAATTCTGGTTTTAACGGCTGATATCACTGTCGAGGCAAAACAAAAAGCTTTGTCTGGAGGGGCTAGCGATTTTCTAATCAAACCCTTTGACCTGATTGAGGTCGGGATGCGCATCAGAAATTTGCTCTATGCAAATTATCTTCAGCAACAATTATTCAACCAAAATCAAATACTGGAAGAGAGGGTCAAACAACGGACTGCCCAGCTCGAAGAACTGAATATCAGCTTAATTACAGCTAAAGATAAAGCCGAGGCCAGCGATCGGCTGAAAACCGCTTTCCTCCAAACCATCTCTCACGAAGTACGTACTCCATTGAATGGGATCCTGGGATTTGCCTCCCTTATTGCTATGCCTGACCTTTCGGAAGAGGAGAAACAGGAATATTTACACCTGATGGAGCATTCAAGCGACCGACTGATCAAAACAATTACCGATTATGTTGATATGTCGTTGATTACATCAGGTAATGTCACTTACAATTGCAATCCTGTTGATGTCCTTGATTTTTTAAGTAAAGTAATCGATAAATTTAAAAGTGATTGTAATGCCAAAGGACTCAGATTGAATTTGTTGGTTCCTGATGATCAATTGGAAATTAGAATCGATTCTGATATTCTTTTGCTTGAAAAAGTATTTGCTCAGATTGTGGATAATGCAGTTAAATTCACTTTTGAAGGAGACATCACCTTAGGGTTCGTGACCAGCAACCAAACCATCGAGTTTTTTGTAAAAGACACGGGAATTGGAATTGCGGAGGATGCGAGAGACCTGATATTTGAGCAATTTATGCAGGAAGATATTACTGCCACCCGGGCTTTTGACGGTAGTGGACTTGGATTATCCATCATCAAAGGGATTCTAAAACTGATTGGAGCTTCCTTCCGTTTGGAATCGGTAAAAGGAGAAGGGACTTCATTTTACTTTTCACTACCTGTTATAACCAATTGAAAAACCTATTCCTGGAATCACATAAAATTACTTTGATCTTTAAATCTGACTCAATTCCTGATGAGTTTTTTTGTCAATAAAATGTATATCAGCGAGTTGGGTTAGTTAAAATAATTAATCCACAGAATGGATCAGAAAGACAAATTGGCAGCAGAATTCAAACGCCAGCGCATTGAGGAGTTGCAAAACAAAAATAAAATAGAATCCTTTTCACTTCTTTCAGAAGAGGAAATCCAAAAATTGATCTATGAGCTTCATGTATATCAGGTAGAGCTTGAAATGCAGAATGATGAGTTGATCAGGGCAAAGGAGCAGGCAGATACGGCCATTGAAAAATATGCCGGGTTATATGATTTTGCCCCTTCAGGTTATTTTACCCTGTCGGATGTGGGCGAAATTGTTGAACTGAACCTTTTCGGGGCTCAAATGCTTGGCAGAGATAGAAATTATCTTAAAAACAAGCTGTTTGGTTTTTTTGTTTCTGCCGAATCAAAGCCGGTTTTTACCGATTTCTTGGAAAAACTCTTTAACAATTATCGTAAAGAATCGTGTGAATTGACGTTGATAACCAATCATCATTCACCCATTGATGTTCACTTAACCGGTATCGTAAACAAAAATGGAAATCAATGCCTTTTAACAGCTATAGATATTTCTGAAAGTAAAACATCTAAAGTTGCCCTTTTGGAGAGCATGGAGCTATATAGTGAT
The DNA here is from genome assembly GCA_963675995.2 of Prolixibacteraceae bacterium. GTDB lineage: Bacteria > Bacteroidota > Bacteroidia > Bacteroidales > Prolixibacteraceae > JAAFHB01. Next base: position 1,802,631 of record CAXXIY010000002.1, read on the forward strand.
CTGGTCAGTAATCAGAGTGCCGGGATTTATCGCATACTGGTCCAAACATTGAAGAATGGGAATTCAATTGTCGAATCAACTTCATTGGAATATGCAAATGAACGCTTTTACGACCTATTTGAAATTGATTCCAGTTTAAACTTTAAGGACATCAATTCATCGGTTATTGATAAAATCCATCCTGATGAATTGGATGAATTTATCCGTTTAAACGAGATCGCTCAACAATCCATCAAACCATTTTTATGGGAGGGACGATTATTATTGGATAAAAGGATAAAATGGGTAAGATTTGAATCTACTCCCCGAAAACTGGAGGATGGGAGTATCCGATGGACCGGTTTTGTTGTTGATATAACCGGGCAAAAGGAGATGGAACTGGAGCTCAGAAAGAGCAATGACATGCATAAAGCCATCTTATTGTCTGCAATAGATGGTTTTTGTTTATTGAATATCAAAGGACAAATACTGGAGGTGAATGAAACCTATTGCCGTATGAGTGGATATTGTGAACAGGAACTTCTTACTATGTCCATCCAGGATCTGGAATCTGAAGAAACAATAGATTTAATTAAGCTCCATATCCAGCAAATTTGTGAACAGGGGTGTGATACCTTTGAATCCAAACACAAATCCAAAGACGGATCTTGGTTTGACGTAGAATTAAACATTCAGTACCAGTCATTCGAAGGTGGAAGGTTTGTCGTATTTATACATGATATTACAAAGCGCAAGCTGGCCGAGAAAGCGCTTCTGGAACGGGAGGCCCGATTAAATCAAACTCATGAAATCGCTCACCTGGGAAGTTGGGAGTTGAACCTTGCAACCCAAAAATTAATTTGGTCAGATGAGGTTTATCGTATTTTTGGAGTTGATCCGAAGGAATTAAACGTTAATCATAGTGCTTTTATGGAGTTCGTTCACCCGGAGGATCGTGAGGCGCTTGAACATGCTTATTTCACTTCAGTCAGAGACGAAATGGAAGGGTATGAAATTGAACACCGGATTATACGCAGAAACACAGGTGAGATCCGATATGTACACGAAAAGTGTAATCATTTGAGAGATGGTTCAGGGAAAACTATTGGATCTGTAGGAATGGTTCAGGATATCACAGAACTCAGGCTGGCATTGGATGCGCTGAAGCGCAGCGAAAGTTTACTCCGGACTACACAGAAAATTACAAAAGTGGGTGGCTGGGAGTGGAATATCGAAAAGAAAACCATGTTCTGGACAGAGGAACTATATCATCTTCATGATTTTAATTCAGCCGATTTTGTCCTTGGATCAATTGAACATCGTTTTAGAAGTCTTGAATGCTACTTGCCTGAAGATAGGTATATTGTAAATGAGGCTTACACTCGATGCCTTGAGAAAATGGAATCCCAAAGTTTTGAACTCCCTTTTAAAACTGCTGCAGGACGACGATTATGGGTGCGCTCTTTAATTGAACCTGTTATTGAAAACGGAAAGGTCATTAGTGTATCCGGAATTGTGATGGACATCACCGCACAACGAAGAGCAGAGCGCTTACTTAGGGAGAATGAAGAGATATTCAAGTGTTTTTTGGAATATAGTCCGGTCTATGTGTTTTTTAAAGATTATAATATCAGATCGTTACGATTGAGCCGAAATTATGAACAATTACTGGGAAAACCAATTGAAGACTTACTTGACAAAAATATGAATGATCTTTTCCCCTCAGAATTGGCAAAGAAAATGATTGAGGATGATCAAAGAGTGATAAGGGAGGGAAAAATGATAAAAGTAGATGAGGAGTTGAACGGACGATTCTACACAACACTAAAGTTCCCTATTAATACTGAGGGAAACCCAGGTTATCTTGCCGGATTTACCATTGACATTACTGATCAGAAATTGGCCGAAAAAGAATTAATTGAGAGCAGGGAACTTTATCGTGACCTGGTGGAACTCGCAGTTGATGGTGTTCTTGTTGGATCGAATGATGGAATTATTATTGACGCCAACTCCTGTCTTTGCTCAATGCTGGGAATAAACCGTGATTCACTCATAGGTACCTATTTCGGAAACCTTGTCTTTACGCGTGATAGCCTGAAAAAATATCCTACCCAATTAAACGAAATTGAACTTGGTGGGGTAACTATGAGTGAAAGAAATATTTTGCGTCCCGATGGAAATGAAGTAATCATCGAAATTCGCACAAAGATGATGCCCAATGGAACATATCAGTCCATATTTCGTGACATTACCAGGCGCAAGATTGCTGAAACTGAATTAAAACGTAAAAATCTGGAACTTCAACGTATTAATGCTGAAAAAGATAAATACTTTTCAATTATAGCCCACGATTTGCGTAGTCCATTAAGTGGATTACTGGGTCTGACACAATTGATGGCGCGTGGATTACATCGAATGACATTGGATGAGATTAATGATCTTACGGTGCTGTTGAGTAATTCCGCAACCAATCTTTTCCGCCTGTTAAGCAATCTTTTGGAATGGTCACGTATGCAAAGAGGCTTAATTAAACCCTTACCAACTTCAATTTTATTAAAACCTGAAATAGATGAGAGTCTGGTAACAGTTGTAGAAAACGCTAATCACAAAAATATTACAATAGAAATTAATATTGCTGCGGAGCTCAGGGTCTTTTCCGATAAAATCATGCTCGATACCATCCTGCGTAATCTCACATCTAATGGGGTGAAATTTACCAAAAAAGGTGGTAATGTTACTGTTTCAGCCAGGCTCACACGTGACAATATGATCGAGATCTCCATTGCCGATTCTGGTATTGGGATGAGTAAGAAAATGATTAATAATCTTTTCCGTCTTGATGTCAATACCAATCGCCGTGGTACCGAAGGAGAATTAAGTACAGGTTTGGGATTAATGATCTGTAAGGATTTTGTCCAGATACTTGGTGGAAAATTGTGGGTAGAGAGCGAAGAAGGAAAAGGAACTATCGCTCACTTCACTCTTCCGGTGAATGAATATAATATCCAGACACGAAAATAATTTTTTTTATTCCTGATTTCCGCTAATCATACCTGATACGATCCCCTTATCTTTACCGGTTTCTGCGATAATAACGCCTGTTAAATGGAGGAAAACGAATCCATACATCAAATATTGGCAAAAGCTGTGTACTGTTTTTATCAGTTTATGATACTGTTTCAGAAAAGTCAGGTCATGGCCAAAAGCGAGACCAAGACCGGTAAAAACCATAATCAGCAGCAAGGTATAAAACACAAGATATCCCCGTTTGACAATCAGATAATGACTGATTGACCGTTTGTTTCCATCATTTGTCCGGTTAAGTATTACTGCGTTTTTTATACGCACCCCTAATTTTTCATCTCCGGGCTGAACAATCTCGATTAGGAACCGCGAGATCAGTAAAAAGGCTAATGCGAATCCGAGTAACTTGTGTAGATCCCACATCGTATCTTCAAATCCATGCGAAACAGCAAAAGCCTGCTCCTCATTTACCGTTACCCCCTTTCTTTGTAACTGGTCCTGTACCAGTTTGATATTTGACCTGGGCTGGAGAACAGTTGAGGCGAAAAGTACGGTGATCACCGATGCCGTCAGTGTAATAAACGTTATCCAGTGCCAGATACGAATCATGACTGAATGCTTTTGAAGGAAAAGAGAGGTTTCATTTCGTGAGGAGAGGGCTTTCTGATCCATAAGGTTTTTTGATTTATATAATTGAATGAAAAGTGAAAAATAGAATTTAACTACGTTATCGTTCCTGGTACTTATTATTAATGTCTGTAGGATTACAATTAACTATTCAATTTTGTTTGGGTACCGCTTTCATTGTTTTTTAATGGGGCATTATGATATTAATTTTACCTTAATTTTTCCCGATAGGTTACTCTCCTTTTTATGATAAAGTATTAATTGATTAACTTTACGCCGCTTCTGAAAAAGTGAAATTTCATAGTGTTGAATCATAATATCATAGCAATGTTTAAGAGCATATTTCAAATCGAACGTTCAAAGTATTCTCCAAAAATGCCAAAAGCATTAGGTGGCGCAGTTAAGGTTGTTGAAGGTGGAAAAACCGATTCTGTAGCTGACCAGGCGGAGATCAAAAAATTGTTTCCCGGCACCTATGGTTTACCAATTATTACCTTTGAAGAGGGTACCATGGAGACAGGTTTTCCTCTGCTCAATGTTGGTGTCATCTTATCGGGTGGACAGGCGCCGGGCGGACATAATGTTATTGCAGGGTTGTTTGATGGTTTGAAAAAACTGAATCCTTCCAATAAGTTGTATGGATTTCTTGGCGGCCCGGGTGGACTGGTCGATCACCTTTACCTTGAACTCACTTCCGATATTATCGATGAATATCGCAATACAGGAGGTTTTGACATTATCGGATCAGGTCGTACAAAACTGGAGGAGACTGCTCAGTTTGACAAAGGGATTGAGATCTGTAATAAATTGGGAATTAAAGCAATCGTAATCATTGGTGGTGACGATTCCAATACCAATGCCTGTGTATTGGCAGAGTACTATCTTGAGAAAAAAACAGGTATTCAGGTTATCGGATGCCCCAAGACGATTGATGGTGATTTAAAGAATGAGATGATTGAAGCCTCTTTTGGCTTTGATACCGCTTGCAAAACTTATTCTGAACTGATTGGCAATATCATGAGAGATGCCAATTCTGCAAAAAAATACTGGCACTTTATTAAGTTAATGGGGCGTTCTGCTTCACATATCGGACTGGAATGTGCCCTTCAGTCGAGACCAAACGTCTGTCTCATTTCGGAAGAGGTGGCCGAGAAAAAACAAACCCTCGAGGAGATTGTCAGCGAGATCACCGATGTCGTTGTTAAACGTGCGCAAAATGGTGAAACTTTTGGTGTTGCCCTAATTCCAGAGGGATTGATTGAGTTTATCCCCGAAATAAAGGTACTGATCAGTGAGCTGAACGATCTATTGGCCGAAGGTCATGCTTCAGCTGAGACATTTCAGAATCTGAGCTCTAATACCGAGAAACGAGATTTTGTTATCGATACGTTGTCAAAGGAGTCTTCAAAGGTTTATGCTTCTCTTCCCAATGGTATTGCACGTCAGCTAACGCTTGATCGAGATCCGCACGGAAATGTTCAGGTTTCACGCATCGAAACAGAGCGTTTACTGATCGAGATGGTCGAAAAAAGGTTGGCTGAACTGCGACGCAGTGGTTTGAAAGTGAAATTCTCTGCCCAGAACCACTTCTTCGGATACGAAGGTCGTTGTGCAGCTCCATCAAATTTCGATTCCGATTATTGCTATTCATTGGGCTTTGTTGCCTCTCTTTTGATTGCCAACGGCAAAACAGGATATATGGCCTCTATTCGTAATACCACATCTCCTGCATCTGAATGGATTCCTGGCGGAGTCCCCATCACAATGATGATGAATATGGAGCGCCGCAGCGGTGAAATGAAACCGGTAATTCAGAAAGCACTTGTGCTGCTCGACGGAGCGCCATTCAAAGCTTTTGCTGAAAACCGGGAAGAGTGGGCTATCAAAACATCTTTTGTGTACCCCGGACCTATTCAATATTGGGGACCAACTTCTGTCTGCGACTCTACAACAAAGACACTGCAACTTGAAAAAGGGATATAATCAGGCAATTAAAGCAAAAAAAGAACATATCTACGATTGCAAAATTTTTAATCAAAAAAGATGACCCCTGGAAACAGGGGTTATTTTTTTGGGGGATATGGGAGATTGAATTTAGGTAATCGAAAACCTTTTACTGATTGATCAGATTGACCGTATGGCATGCAACCACCGCTGCTGTTTCGGTTCTAAGACGTGAATCACCCAGTGATATGGGGATAAAACCTTCCTCTGTGGCCAATCCAACTTCCTCGTTAGAGAAATCCCCCTCGGGTCCTATGAGTATTAACACCTCTTTCCCCTTGATTACTGCATCGCGCAATAAAATTTTTTCCCCGTCATTGCAATGAGCAATAAACTTTTGACCAGTAAAAGGGGATTTCACAACATTTTTAAATGACTGTAATGGTTGAAGTACTGGAAGATATGCCTTAATTGATTGTTTGATTGCTGATATCATCACCTTCTCCAACCTTTCGGGTTTAATCTCTTTCCGTTCCGAGTATCGGCTGATCAGCGGTATAATTTCATCAATCCCAATTTCTGTCGCTTTTTCGAGGAACCACTCATAACGGTCAATATTTTTGGTGGGTGAAACAGCAATAGTGAGCCGGAAATCCCTCTTCCCGAAATTATTTTTCTGGTCCGTGACCTTTAACATGCAAGCCTTGGGATGTGCAACCACTATTATTGCTTCGCAGAACTTCCCTTTGCCATCAATCAAAAAAAGTGGATCTCCCTCGGTGAGCCTTAGCACTCTTACACAATGCTTCGATTCCTCTTCACTTAAGTGATAGGTATCACTCTGAAGATCAGGAGTATAAAATAGATGCATTCCGGATATTTAGTTATTCATTATCAATTGGGGTTTCACGAATATAGAAACCTTTTTATTTTCTGAGTGGGTGTTCTTTCAAATGGCTCATATTGAACCTGCACAAGTTGTACCTGGGAAAATTTATTGACTTGTGAATTGACATATTCCTGTAACTCAGCCAAAAGTTCATCAAGCTTCTCAGAGTAAAGGTCTGCCTGATCGCGAAATAAATGATACTTCGCTTCAAGCTCTTCAATATTGAGTAAAACAAGTGCTACAAGTTTACCTTTACGTTCAATGACCAGTGATTCAACTACGTGCCTGAAATTATTAATCACAGATTCGATCTCTTCAGGATAAATATTTTCTCCGGAAGCGCTCACAATCATATTTTTTGATCTTCCTTTAAAAACCAGATACCCTTGTTTGTCAAAGAGTGCAAGATCACCCGTTTTAAACCATCCATCATCGGTAATTACCTCTTTGGTTAATTCAGGTTCCTTATAATACCCTTTCATTACATTAGGACCTTTGACCCAAATCTCACCCTGACCAGTTTTTGGATCAGGTTGATTGATCTTCATTGCGACCCCGGGCATTGCCGGTCCGATGGTCTGTAGACGTGTTATTCCGGGAGAGGTGCCGGCGAGGAGAGGAGCAGTTTCGGTTAATCCGTAACCAATGCAATATGGAAATTTTGCCTCACGTAAAAATTGTTCAACCTGTCCGCTAAGTTTGGCCCCCCCGATTCCAAAGAAGTGGAGCTTTCCGCCGAAAGTGTTCATCAGTTTTTTCCCTGCCAGGCGGTTCAATAGTATTCTAAACGGCTTCACCCGATAAAGCAGACTAACCAACAGATGATCGTTGAATTTGGGAGCAATCTGCTTCCTGTAAATTTTTTCGATGATCAGGGGAACAGATAGAATGACAGTAGGTTTCACAGTTTGCAAGGCCGGTATCAGCACTGCTGCGGTTGGTAATTTTTTCAGGTAATGCACCGATGCGCCATACATCACTGGTAGAATGAGTCCCAGCGTATTCTCATAGGTATGCGACAAGGGGAGTATTGAAAGGAAACGATCGTCGATCCTTACTACCTGGATTATCCCTCCGTGTTCTGCATCCCAAACGATATTTTTATGGGTGAGCATCACCCCTTTAGATTTACCAGTTGTTCCTGAAGTGTAGATAATGGATGCCAGATCATCCTCCTCCACCTGATCGAAAGATATTAGGGCTGGATCAACAATTGCTGCAGATAATTCAGGACCAGAAATTTTATCAAAATTTTCAATCCGGATCACAGTCATTGACGAATTATTAACAAACTGCCCTATTTTTGAAAGGAGGTTCTCCGAAACAAAGATCACCTTTGATTCCGAATGAAGGATAATATTGGAGATTTCGGAGGTTGAAAAATCGGGAAGGATTGGAACAGCAATAGCCCCTGTAACAGAAACAGCAAAATAGGCAATTGCCCAATTGGGCATATTCGTACTCAGGATAGCCACTTTGTCACCTTTGGCAATTCCCATACGCATCATTAGTACAACAACCTCCCTGATCTCCTGTTCGAGCTGACTATAAAGGCGATTATTATCACCGGCAAAAACAAGCGATTGTTGTGTGCCATATTTACTGAAGCTATTCTTCAGCATTGCTGGAATTGTATATTTTCTTTGTTCTCCCATGAATCACCTTTTTATAAAGCAAAGGTAAAGAATCCTTCTGATAAACGGTTACAATCGGTTACTGTTGCACAACAGGTTCACAACCGCAGTGATTTAATCAAAATGATCGGAATGAGATAATGTACTAAATTAAATATCTTATTTCGCTCTTTTCCAATCCATTCTCCTCCTTTGGCGGTTACTGGGCATAGCTGAAGTAAGGAATTAGGAGAGATCAGGAAAGACAAAATCAAGAATAACTACTTCCTATTGGGCAATATTTGAGACAAATTCTTACCCTGAAAAGGGGCAACCCTAATTAAAAAGTTACATTTGAATTTTTATGCAATTTTTTTTTCGAATTTAGCAAATGATTGAATATAATTACTGACTTTTGCGATAACCCTCGGAGAAGGAAAACCTTTGATCGTTTTTTGAAACTCTTAAATCGAAGTACTTTTAAAATAATTAACTTTTGCCCTGTCGTAGTTGATTGCATAAGGAACAGTTAAACAACGTAGTTCAATTTAAATATTTTAGTCTGATTAAACAATGACTTTGAAGAAATTTTACCCATTACTATGACTGAGCAGGAAAAACAAATAGAAGGACTTAATAAGGAGTTACAACAATCTCAGTTAATGTATGATTCATTAAAAGAATTATACGATAGGGATATTGCTGACCACAAACTGACAGTTAGTTTACTGGCCCAGACCAAAGCGAATTACGAATCCTATTTTAATACCATTGACGATTTCCTTTTCGTGCTTGATGAAAGGGGAAACATCATCCATACCAATTCCACCGTTACCAGCCGGCTCGGTTATACCAGTGATGAACTTTATGGTACATCTGTGCTGATGATTCACCCACCCGACCGACGTGCTGAAGCAGGCAGAATTGTTGGCGAAATGTTGCAAGGGCTGGCAGAGTTCTGCCCCGTACCTATTCTTACAAAATCAGGAGTGCAAATACCTGTTGAAACAAAGGTTTCTACGGGTTTTTGGGATGGCAAACCTGTAATTTTTGGGGTTACCAAGGATATTTCAAAAGTCAAATTATCAGAAGAGAAGTTCTCAAAATTATTTCATATTAATCCTTCCGCATGTGGGTTAAGTGATTTGGACGACTTTACATATGTTGAAGTAAATGAGGCATTTTACAATTTATTTGGATTTAAAAAGGGTGAAGTTATAGGGAAAACGGCTTACGAATTAGGTATTATGACCCCTGAGGCAAAAGAAACAATCTTACGTAAAGCCGATGAAAATGGAAATGTTACCAATGTACTGGCCAATTTAAGAGCCTCTGATGGAGATATTAAGGTGGTGCTGTTATCATCAGAAAATATTTTTGTGCAGGATAGAAAGTACCGTTTTACAGTTGTACACGATATCACCGAACACAAAAAGGCGGAGGAGGAGATCAGACTCAAAAACGAAGAACTTGTTAAGAGCAATGCCGAAAAGGACAGATTCTTCTCCATTATTGCCCACGATCTGCGAAGTCCGTTTAATGGATTTTTGGGATTAACCCAAATTCTGGCAGAGGATCTATCCAATTTAACAATGGATGAAATTCATCGTTTTGCAACCGATCTAAGTAAATCGGCCGCAAACCTTTTCCGATTGCTAAACAACCTTTTGGATTGGTCACAAATTCAAAAAGGATTAATTCCATTTGTTCCGAAAGTGACCGGATTGCGTTTTTTAGTAGATGAAAGCTTATCCATGTTATTGGAATCGGCTAAATCGAAGAAAATCGAAATTGTTCTCGATATTCGGGAGGATATGGAGGTATATGTTGATATAAATATGATGCAGACCATATTTCGCAATCTTATTTCAAACGCAATTAAATTTACACCCAAAGGGGGAAAAATTGTTCTTGCTGCAAAGACGATTCCTGATGGCTCCGTCGAAATCTCTTTTAGTGATACTGGTATCGGATTGTGTCAGAATATGATTGATCATCTGTTCCGGCTCGATGGTCGGACAAATCGCCGGGGGACAGAAGGCGAACCCAGCACCGGACTTGGGTTGATCCTCTGCAAAGAATTTATAGAGAAGCATAAAGGGCAAATACGCGTGGAGAGTTCATTGGGAATCGGCTCAACTTTTTATTGCACCTTACCCCTTAAGAAATAAAAAGTGCCTTACATTGAGGTGTAATGGTGACTTTTTATCCCCAAATTTTTTTTGTTGAAAAAAAGTGGTCACTAAATTGGTTTTCAGATTGTAATTTCGTATCTTAGATAGGTTGAAATCCTGAAATTTATGATGTGTCTTCATCTGTCATTTAATCAATGTGTTAGTTATTTGTTTGCTTGTTCTATTAGCTGGATTTTCTTAATCAATTGTTCTTTCGTAAAGGTTTTTTGGTTCCATTGAAAGGGTGAAATTCGTTGAGTTTCTGAATTTTTCCTATTTGGTAAGTATTGTGGTCTGAAAATGAGTATTACTAAATTTAAGGTAATGAAACAGCTTTTCCCACAAGAAATAATTCAAAACAGTGCCGAAAATTATTTTATACAGCATAATACAACCAGCAGAGCAATATATCTTACCTTTCTGCTAATCCTAATAATCTTTTTATTTCTACTGCCTGTCATCACCGTTGAAATTACTACCCAAAGTAATGGCATCATTCGTTCGCAGTTTGATGATAATATTATTCAATCTGCTGTTTATGGAGAAGTTATTCGTTCCGGAATCTCAGAAAATCTGGTCGTTCGGCAAGGGGATACCCTGATTGTGATCAGTACTCAAAAGACGGAGGAGCAGATCAATTACTATAAGCTTCAGCTAAACGAAGAGAACATTCATTTAAGCGATCTTGCATTGTTACTTGAAAACGACCATTCCAAATTGGCTTCCGCCATGTTCAGACAAGAGTTAGTGGGCTTTCGTGGAAAACTGGAAGAGCAGAAGGTCAAAATGTTGCAGACAGAAAAGGAGTATCTGCTTGCAGCAAAGTTGTTTGATAAAAATGTTATTCCCAGGATGGAGTATGAAGAAAAGAAGAATAACCGTGACTATGAAATAACCCACTATAATAGCCTTTGTGAACAACAAAAACTGGTCTGGCAAACAAGGTTGACAGAGTTGCGACAGAAGGTTGAAGGACTGAAATCAAATATCGAACAACTCCAAAGAGAGACAAAACAGTATATCATAACAGCACCTGTTTCCGGGACGATCACTGACTGTTCTGGCATAAAAGAAGGGAACTTTATAGTTCCAAATCAGCAAATTGCTCGTATTTCCCCCGATGATGAATTGATGGTCGAATGTTATGTCAGTCCTGCCAACATTGGATTAATTCGTGCCGGTATGATGGTGGTTTTCCAGTTTCATTCCTTCAACTATAATCAATGGGGTACAGGTTCGGGGAGAGTCACTCAAATATCCAATAACGTTGTTAATATAAATGACCAGCCATTCTTTAAAGTCAGGTGCACGCTTGAACAAAACGCACTGACATTGAAAAATGGTTACAAAGGTTTTTTGAAAAAAGGGATGACCCTTACGGGAAGGTTTATTCTGATCAAACGAACCTTGTTTCAGCTGTTGTACGATAAAACTGACAATTGGCTTAACCCAAAAATTTCCGGAAATGAATATTAAAGTTAAACAACGTGATATCACCGATTGTGGCGCCGCCTGCCTGGCCTCAATCGCAGCACATTACAAATTGATTATACCGGTTTCAAGGATTAGACAAATCGCCGGAACCGATCAGAAGGGAACAAATGCCTGGGGATTGGTTAAAGCTGCCGAAAAGATGGGTTTTACAGCCAAAGGGGTTAAGGGAAATGTGGAAGCCTTAAGGGACGTTCCGTTTCCCGCCATTGCACACGTTATTGTCAATAAAGTTTTACAGCATTATGTGGTTCTTTACCGCACAAAAGACGGCTTTGCTGAATATATGGATCCGGGAGACGGTCTGGTGCATAAGGTCAAAATTGATTTGTTCGCTCAAATGTGGACTGGGGTATTGATATTAATGGCCCCTGGTGCCGATTTTTTACCCGGCAATGATAAAATTTCAAATATTCAGCGATTCCTTTTTTTGTTAAGACCACATCGGAGTATTTTGATACAGGCACTTTTTGGGGCTGTTCTCTATACTGTTCTTGGACTTTCAACCTCCATTTATATCCAGAAAATAACCGATTATGTGTTGATTGATCGTAATCTAAATCTGCTTAACCTGCTGAGTGTAGGAATGGTGCTCATTCTGGTTGTGCAACTTTTGATTGGTACAACAAAGACGGTATTTATCCTTAAAACCGGTCAGCAGATCGATTTGCGTCTTATTCTTGGGTATTACAAACATCTGCTTACATTACCGCAACGCTTTTTTGATACGATGCGTGTTGGCGAAATTATTTCAAGAATTAATGATGCCGTGAAGATCAGGGCATTCATCAACGATACAGCAATATCCCTCCTTGTGAATGTTTTTATTGTTTTCTTTTCATTCGCCATGATGTTTTTATACAGTTGGAAGTTGGCATTGATCATTTTGACAGTCGTTCCGTTTTTTGTTATTATTTACTTTATTACTAATCGTTTAAATCGCAAACGAGAGCGTAAACTTATGGAGAAAGGTGCCGAACTCGAAGCCCAACTTGTGGAATCGCTCAATTCGGTAAGGACGATTAAAGAATTTGGTCTAGAATCACATGCAAATATGAAAACCGAATTGCGGTTTATTGAATTGCTTCGTACCGTTTATAAATCGGGCCTTAACGCCATCTTCTCGGGGACAGGCACCGAATTCCTGAGTCATATTTATACCATTATTTTATTATGGACAGGGTGTTACTTTGTAGTTGATAATAAGATTACACCTGGGGAGCTCCTTTCGTTTTATGCAATACTTGGTTATTTTATGTCTCCTGCCGCCAGTCTGATCGGGATGAATAAACCGATTCAGAATGCACTGATCGCAGCCGACCGGCTTTTCGAGATCCTGGATCTGGAATGCGAAGAAGAGGAAAACAAGATGGATTTGCTGCCTGAAAGAGCAGGGGAGATCATATTCACCAATATTTATTTTAGTTATGGAACACGGGCTGATATTTTTAATGATTTCAGTTTTACCATACCAAAGGGGGAGATCACTGCGGTGATAGGTGAAAGCGGGTCGGGTAAAACAACCCTTGTCGCTTTGATGCAGAAACTCTATCCTCTGAATAAAGGTGCAATCTCGATCGGTGGATTTAACATTGCTCATATCACCTCAGGTAGTCTACGAAATATTGTGGGTGTGGTTCCCCAGAAACTAGACCTTTTTGCAGGAAATATTGTGGAGAATATTGCAGTAGGCGAATATCACCCGGATATCGAGCGGCTGATTGAGATATGCAGATCGTTAGGGATGCTCACTTTTATTGAAAAATTGCCTGGTGGACTCAACACCTGGATTGGAGAGAATGGTGCGACCCTTTCTGGTGGACAAAAGCAACGAATAGCCATCGCAAGGGCCCTCTACCGCAATCCTCAGGTCCTGGTTTTCGATGAGGCGACCTCTTCACTCGATTCAGAATCTGAGTATTTTGTGCAGGAAACTATTCATCGTTTAAAGGGGGAAGGGAAGACAATTATTATCATTGCTCATCGTCTGAGTACCATTGTAAATGCCGATAAGATTGCAGTACTCGAAAACGGAAGACTAATTGAGGAGGGGCGACACCTGCAACTTTGGGAAGCAAAAGGAAGATATTATCAGATGTGGCAAAAACAGCTTCCCCAATTTATCAATTTTAGAGCCGAAGATTTAATTACCAACTTAAACAGCATTGAAAAATGAAGATGATTTATCAATTACAAAGAGTTCAGAAGATCAACCGTATGATCAAATCTGCCAATACCGGTTCACCAAAAGAATTTGCCGATGAGCTTGGAATCAGCGAAAGCCATTTTCACAGGTATATTGAAGAACTCCAGGAGATGGGTATTCCAATACTTTACAGCCGTTCAAGAAAGACCTACTATTATGAAAATAATGCAGAGCTATCTTTAAGCTACTCATTTAAAATCATCACCGAACAGGGAGCCAGAGAAATTATCGGGGGAGTTCAGAAAATCCCTTCGCTGCTTTTTTTTGAGAGTGTACAACCGTTACTTTGATCGCGTAACGTTACACGCGCCAAAACCTGCAGCACGCTAAAGAATGCAGGAATTCTGCTTTAGAAAATTTAATTTTTTGATGCTATGAAAGAGTTAAATGAGAAGGAATTAAGGGAGGTGGAGGGAGGATTTTTTATTTTGCCATTTGCATTTGGATACATTGGTGGCGTAATTACTGGGGGATTAGTTGGTGAACTAATTCTTGATGGTCCAAAAAAGTGTTATGAAGATTTTATGGCAGGGTTGAATGATAGATAATGTTTATAATAGAGATTATGGAATCAAATGACCAATTTAATTTCATTGAATTATCTAAAATTGAGATGATTCAAACGAATGGTGGAGGTGAATGGTTTAGGTGGTTAGGTCATAATGTCGGAGATTGGTTAGAAGCAATTTCTATAATTAATCCAAGCTTCATTACGACGCATTAATATGAATATTAGTCCGGCATTTATCCTGCCGGACTAATTTTATTTAGATTAGAAATGGATAGAAAAATTATTTATCGTCTCGCAAAGTTAAATCCGGTAGCCTATCTAATTTTCTTTTTTATTGTACTGATGTTCGTTCAATTACCATTTTTATTGATCGATACTGACCTACAAAATTCTTCATTTGAAAAAATAAAAAGTGAATTAGGTTTGACTGGGATATTTGTAATTGCAGTATTTCTGGCACCAATTATAGAAACACTAATTTATCAGATTGTGATTATCGAAGGATGCAGGTATTTTTTGAGAAAGTTTATATCTTTAAGATTCATTTGTGCCTTTTCAATTATGATTTCATCATTTGCATTTGCCTTCGATCATACTTACTCTGTGTATTATTTTATTGGGGCTTTATGTACCGGAATTGTTTTTGCCGTTGTTTACATTATTTCCAAATACAGAAAGGAACCTGCATTTATTTTTCCTTTATTTCTACATGCTTTTTGGAATCTATTTGTGTTTGTAATTGATGACTTATGAATTTTCATTAATTCTTGCTAAGTAAATACAAAATTTAATCCATTATTATTTAATGTAGTAGCGGTCTTGGGTGTTGTTGAATTTGAATATTTTTTTATTCAAAACATGAACTGCTTTAAGCAATTTATTATTCAATTAAAGAAAAGGATTATTAATTCAAAAACTCATAAGGTCATGGAAAAGAAAGTATTTAGAATTGTCGTTTGGTTTTTCAGTTGCTGTGCAGTTTTAATTCTTATTTCCGTAGTTTTGGAATTGGCAGGTTACAATAATGTCATGTATAAAATTGGTTATGTCATAGGACATTTTCTCAGAACTATCGTTAACTTGTTTTAGGCCAATTTAAGGATTTCAGATTAAAGGAATATTTTTCTATTAGTTGAATGTCTTGAAGGCTTTGCCATCGAAGATGGGACAAAACGACCAAAAACTATAGAACCATTTTGGCAAATCCACCATCCTAGAATAGAACATGCCAGGATACAACTAATTTCTCGAACAACTAAACTATCTGGGGATCTGATCCAAAAGACCTGAATCTTGTAAGACATGCAGCTTTAGCATGCAAAAGTCTGAAGTAAACAAAACATTTTATTTGAACCGAGGCGACCGTACAATTGACTACATGGAGCATGCTGCCCGTTCAGGAAAACAAAATATTTCTGATGGTCGCGAAGCAATTTATGTTTGTTTTTAATGGGTTTTTAAGTAAGGATCGACAGTGTCTTTTTATAATTTTGAAGAAAAAATCTGCACGATAAAAATTCATTAAATGTTTAAATTATCCGAATTCCTACATTTTTTGCACCACCCACACTTTAATCCATTAAACCGGGAAAAGACAAATATGCTCACTACTAGCATTAAGGTATATTTGGTCTTACTTTTGATGATCATTTTAGCCAATGTTATCAAAATCCTTATTTCTAAACTTTTTTTTACGGTGCCTGTAAATGAGGTAACCACCTTTTTTGAATCACTTAAAGATCATCATTTGCAATTCTTTATACTAGTTGCAATATTAGCACCAATCGCTGAAGAAATTATTTTCAGACTATCTCTTGTTTTTAACCCTGCCTATTTGGCAATTTCGTTTTCGCTACTGATCTCCTTGATCATCCATAAATTAACTTCTTTCTTGCCGGCTTTGATTTCTCTGGTACCGTTATTTTTTGTTTTCTACTATCTGGCAGTGCATTACAAATTATTAATCGATCGTTTATGGAATAAGCATTTGGGAGTTCTGGTCTATCTTTCTTCTTTGTCTTTTGGATTACTCCATATTGGTAATTATCAATTTGTGGAAACCTATCAATATTGTATTATTCCGGTGTTGATCTTTCCCCAATTAACAATGGGATTTTTGTTATCTTTTGTACGCCTTTATTATAAGTATGGCATTCTGATTTGTATCCTTGTCCACATTATTATGAACGCCTTTTCAGTATCTCATTTTATTTGAAATAAAATAGCAAAAATGCAACCTTATACCATTAATTTTCGTATATTTAATAAATTGATTTTTTGTGTAATAGAGTGATCAAAACAATTTATTTAACATTTAAAATTAATGGTTATGGCAACAACGTCGGAAACTGGCCATGTTAAGAATCTGGCTAACTTTGATGAGTTAATCTCAAAAATCCTGGGTTACGGTCCCGATTACAATCCAACCAAAACCTCCCTTCGAACTGAATCATTGCAATCGACCTCTTTTTTGGCCCGCAAGGCGATTGATGCGGTGAATGACTTTCTTCCCCCTTATAGTAATGCAATTGCATCGCGTGAATTGGTCTTCGATCCGCTCAGTAAATTGGCCACCCGCATCCTGAATGCCCTCAAAGCAACCGATGCCCCTGCCCCCGTGATCGATAATGCGTTAACCTTGGTCCGTAAAATCCAGGGGAGACGTGCTACACCTAAGAAAACGGAAGAAGAAAAAAATGTACTCAAAGCGCAAGGGGCCGAAATCAAGGAGAAATCCTCCTCCCAAATGAGTTACAACAACCGGATGGAGAGTTTCGATAAACTGATCAAACTTTTATCGAGCCTCCCCATTTATAACCCAAACGAGACGGACTTGAAAACGGCCTCGCTCACAGCACTGTTGAATGACCTTAAAACTAAAAATTCTGCTGTCCTCAATGCAAATGCCCCGTTAAATAATGCCCGTTTATCGCGTAACAACCTTCTTTACAACGAAGTCACAGGCCTTGTCCATACAGCCATGAGCGCTAAAGCCTATATTAAATCGGTCTTTGGCGCCACAAGCCCGCAATACAAACAAGTCTCCGGCCTGTTATTTTCAAAAGCCAGGTCATAGTTCAAATTGTCCTCTTCTGAAATAGCTTGACGTAAAAACAAGTTATTATGGAAAAGTTAACACCAAACCTTACCGACAATATGGAAGGTTTCATTCAGGAAAAAGTTGATCTGAGCAAGTATGAAACGAGTTTTCGTCGCTGGTTGGTTATTGAGATTGAATCAGGTCGTATGAGTTGGCAGGAAGCCCGTTCCAGGTTCAATCTGCCTTATCATTTTGAGCTTTTATACAAGAATTGGCAAAAGAAGTACAGTGATGATATTGTACTAACTTTGCCCCTTATGAGTGCAAAAGATAGGACAAACAATCAAGAACTGGAGAAAAGGATCAAGGAGCTCGAAAAGCAGCTTGAACTAAGTCAGATGAAGGTCGTTGCATTAAATACAGTGATCGATATCGCAGAGAAAGACTATAAGCTTGAAATAAGAAAAAAATCTGGTCTCAAGCAGTGAGCGTACTAACGCAGATGTATCCGAGTAATACAATGACGGAACTTTGCGGACTGTTTGGGAATAGCCGTCAGGCCTGGTACGACAGCCAAAAGAGGCATGCTACCTCTGATATGCAGGAAGTTTTTATCCTTAAGCTGGCTAAAGAACTGCGGAAGGAACATAAACGAATGGGATCAGAGAAACTTCATCACCTGATCTCTCCCAGCTTACATGAACATGGTATTAAGTATGGTAGAGATAAGTTTTATAATTTGTTAGGTGAACATGGACTACTAGTTAGACGGCGCAAATACCGTCCGGCAACGACCAATTCAAATCATTTTTACCGCCGATACCCCAACAAGATAAGGGATTTAAAACTGGATAAAGCGGGTCTGCTTTGGGTAAGCGATATCACATATATCCGTACAAATTTTGGATTTGTATATCTGTCACTTATCACGGATGCCTACTCAAGAAAGATTGTTGGCTGGTGTCTTTGGCCCGATTTGACCAGCACAGGAGCACTTAATGCGCTTAGAATGGCAGTTGAAGCAGAAGAATTTTCATCCGGGTTGATTCATCATTCAGACCGAGGGATTCAGTACTGCTGCACCGACTATGTCGCCTTTTTACAAGGGTCAAAAATTGATATCTCGATGACCGAAAACGGCGATCCATATGAGAATGCTATCGCAGAGAGGGTCAATGGAATATTAAAAGACGAGTACGATTTACATGCCACCTTTACAGATTATCTTCAAGCCAATGAAGCAGTTAAATCCGCTGTAAACAAATACAATAATCAGCGTCCACATGCAAGCTGTGACTACATGGTCCCCTCTGAAGCCCATCAAAGTATCGGAGAGATGAAAAAAAGATGGTATCCTAAAAAATGGCAAAAGTCATCTAACCATGCTATTGAAGATGCAAAGATAACCTGACCGGTCCCGCCTGCAACAAGGACAAGCCCTTCGGGTTTTGTGAAAAATCTCCACCCTTTGGGTTGTATTTTCCACAAAATCCTTGCAGCAGACAGCCTGTCAGATTTTTCAGTGCATATCAAAATCATGGAGTGGAAATCCAGCATTAAGGACAATCGTGTATGAGAAAACAGGAATAAAAAACAGAAATCTGACCAGAATCAGGAATAAGAACCAATACTGAACCAGGAACAGGAACAACAAGAAACCTGTTGAAAAAACAAGGAAGAAACTCCAGAATGAAGAAAAATGAAGGAAATATTTAAACATTAAAGAACAAATCAGGAATTAATTCTATGTTTGTCCACTATTCTACAAATTAGTATCAATCCTGTCAAGCTATTTTAGGGAAGGTCAAATTGGCAATTGACCGACTCTGTTTATAAAGCAGGTCACCCGGATTGTGATGTATTGGACTCAATTTATAACGCTGGTCCCACGGATGGTGAAACAGGGGACTCAATTTATAAAGCAGGTCCCGCGGATAATGAAACAGGGGACACAATTTATCACGCTGGTCCCACAGATGGTGAAACAGGGGACTCAATTTATAAAGCAGGTCCCACGCATTATGAAACGGCCTATTATTATGAGGACACAGATTAAGATTAATGAAGATCAAATCAAAGAAGTTACAAAATAGTAATGTTTAATTGATCATAACTTTAAGTAGTTTACCTAATTTTGCCCAAAATATTTAACTTTATGATTTACATGGCAGACACAGCTGATTTGGACGAACTCAGAAGGCTGTATGTGTTTTTCCCGTTGGAAGGGGTAACAACAAATCCAACTATTTTAAATAATGCAGGATACAAACTTTCGGTTGCGATCGAAGGGATACAGGAGTTGGTTGGCTCCGGAATGGTGCATGTTCAGATGATCTCACCTGAATCGGACGACATGGTACGTGAAGCAAAAAAATACCGGAGTTACTTTGATTTTGGGGATAATTTTTATGCAAAAATACCTGTTACCGAGAATGGATTCAGAGCCATGCGCATACTTAAGGATGCCGGAATCAATGTGACTGCAACGGCAATCTTTACACAACAGCAGGCTTTGGTGGCAATGAAGGCAGGAGCTGACTTTGTAGCCCCTTATGTGAGCCGTCTCGATAATATCTCCTCCCATGGGATTGAAGTGGTTGGCGATATTGTTAAAAACATTTTAGAGTATGATTTGAAAGGTAAGGTATTAGCTGCCAGTTTTAAAACCGTTGACCAGATATACCGGGTTAGTATGGCCGGGGCACATTCAGCAACTATAGGCCCTGAGTTACTTCACCAGCTGATTAAACACCCCATGACCGATATTGGCGTAAAACAATTTGAAATCGATTCAGAAGGTCTTTACGATATCGAGTTTTAAGGCTCCCAACTGTTTTAAGAAAAAGGATTTCAACATCAGGTTGGAATCCTTTTTGTTTTATAAATTTGTACTTTATGTGGGTGCAATTTTAAATTTCGGAACCAATGACTAACTTCGGGACCAATGAGATTGATACGTACATCGCTGCATTTCCGCAAGAGACGCAGGTGATGCTGGAGCAACTTCGTGCAACAATCAGGGAGGCCGCTCCTCAAGCCAAAGAGGTACTCAGTTACAGGATGCCTGCTTATAAGCTCAATGGTATGCTTCTCTACTTTGCAGGTTACAAAAACCACATCGGATTTTATCCAATGGCCTCAGGAATAGAGGCATTTAAAAATGAGTTGTCAGGTTACAAATGGGCAAAAGGATCGGTTCAATTTCCGCTTCATAAGCCCCTTCCTCTGGAACTGATCACCCGAATCGTGATTTTCAGGGTAAACGGGAATCTGCAAAGGGGAAAAATCGCAAAGAAAAATTTGTAAACATCAGTATTTTAAAATCTTATTATTCGTATGAACCCACTTGACGTTTTTCAGAAGGAGGCGCCTGAAGTTGCCAAAGCATTTGATGGATTGATTGAAGCATTAAAGAATACCAATGGATTGGATCCCAAAACAAAACAGCTGATATACATTGGGATTAAGGCTTCAATGGGAGATACAACCGCTATCGGGTTTCATGTTCCAATGGCAAAAAAACTTGGTGCTACACGCGAGGAGATTCGTGATACGATCCTTATCACCTTATCAGTATGCGGATTAAAAGGGGTTGCAAGTGCACTTCCGTTGGCAATGGATATGTATGACTCGACAATATAAACAGTCGTTGACATTCATCTCAATAAATGGAGTCCGGAAACCACTACAAAAAAACGGGGCGGTACCGAAAAGCCAGATGAGTAGGAAAAAATAAATTTTGCATCATGAAGACGAACAAAATTTTATTGGGTGGATTAGCAGGTGGGATAACCTTCTTCCTGCTTGGATGGTTAGTTTATGGAGTGTTGTTAAGTGGTTATATGAGTACTAACCTCAATCAATGTGTTGCGAAACCGATGGGAGAGATGACCTGGTGGGCCATGATTTTATCCAATCTTACCTTAGGATTATTGATATCTCTGGTATTTAGCTGGTCAAACACCCAGGGCATTAAAGATGGCGCAAAGGTTGCTGCAATCCTTGGTTTACTGATGGCTGCTTCCTTTGATCTTAGTAGTTACTCGATGACCAATTTATTTAAAAGCATTACTGCACTGTTCGTTGATGTGATAACCTATACCGTTCTGGTGACCATTGTCGGAGTTGTGATCGCTTTGGTAAGGGGAAAGAAGAAAGTATAAAAAATTGCAATTTTTATCATTATTTTTTGTATATTTAGGCTATTGATAAATGGTCTTATCAACAAAAAATAACCAAGATGAAAAACACTAATCGATTGTTATTCGCCATGACAGTAATATTGGTGCTGATCATGACTAAAACTGTATTGTCCCAGGAATGGTCGCAATGGCGTGGAACCAATCGCGACGGGAGAGTCACCGGTTTTGATGTTCCGAAAACCTGGCCTGCCGAGTTGACACGGCAATGGAGTGTTAAGGTTGGGTTAGGAGATGCTTCTCCTGTTTTGTCTGGTGGAAATGTATATACTTTCACACGTGTTGGGGATGAGGAGGTCATCAAGTGTTTTGATGCAGCTACTGGAGATGAATTCTGGCAATACAAATATGCTGCTCAGGCAATTGCAGGGCCTTCCGGTTCGCAGCATCCCGGTCCCCGGAGTACTCCGGCTATAGGCGATGGGAAGATTGTTACACTGGGTGTGGGTGGAGTTCTTACCTGCCTGGATGCGGTAAAAGGCAATTTTGTGTGGAATAATGAAGATTTTGTCAAAGATTTACCTCCATTCTTCACCGGATTATCACCTTTAATCTATCATGGGATGTGTTTTGTGCACATGGGCGGAAAAGAGAAGGGCGAGATCATCGCTTTTGATTTGAAAACAGGTCGGAAAAAATGGGGATATCCCGGCGACGCTCCTTCCTACTCCTCATTTTCTCTGATGGCGATAAAGGGGAAGAGACAAATAGTAGGTCTGACGGCAAAGAATCTCGTGGGAATCGATCCTGAAGAGGGAAAACTGCTATGGCAAATTGCAGCGCCAACCGAGAATCGTTATTACAATGCAGCCAGCCCCGTTATTGATGGCCAGACCGTAATCATCACAGGGCAAGGTCAGGGGACAAAAGCATTCAGGGTACAGAAAAAGGGAGACCAATTTGTTACACAGGAGATTTGGAAAAATGGGGAACTCGGAACAAAATGGAATACTCCTGTTTTAAAAAATGGTTTTCTGTACGGACTTTCTGATGGACGTAAACTTTTTTGCATGAACGCATCAACTGGTCAGACAGCCTGGATAGATACCAAATTACACAACGATTTCGGGACCATTGTTGATGTTGGCTCATTGATTGTTGCTTTGCCTCAAACCTCCAACCTTGTGGTTTTTAAACCTGATGAGAAAGCATATAATGAAGTTGCCGTTCAGAAAGTGGCCGATACATCTACTTATACTTATCCTGCCATGGCTAGTAACCGGCTGTTTATTAAAGATAAAGAGTCGTTAATAATGATACTTGTAAAATAATCAAATTTTGAAAATTTCTGTATGTAGCCCTTAAAAGAGGGTATCTAAAACTTCGAAAATTGCTCTTTTTCTCTCGGTGAAACTTTGTGCCTGCTTAGTGTGACCAGGTGAAACCGCTAATTACACTGAGATTCACAGTGAAATTACTGAGCAAACAGAGTTTTTAGATATGCCTTTTGAATCAGAACACCGGGAACTGCAGTAGGTTATTTCCGTCTGTTCCCCTCCTTGGATGTTTGCTCTTTATTCAGAACTTTTCGTCGAATAATAGTGGAAGCTTTTTTTTAAATCTTATTCTTTTAATGGTAACCTCCGAAGAAAATCATTACTCACAATCCAAAACCTCCAAAATTGTCGTCAGTTCTTCGCCCTTTTGGGGGTTAAGAACCATACCGAAACTATCCCAATTGCCAAAAGAAGAAAGTGAATTCCATAGTTTTTTAAAAGACCCGGCTGCATAAAGGATAGTCCAATTAGATCTTTGTAAAAGTAAACGGAAAGAAAGACAAGTCCGTTGTGAATTGCATGACCGGAAATACAGGCAAGAACAGATCCTGTTTGTATCCTGATCCATCCAAGGATAAGTCCAAGCGCAAAGGCTGATGCAAATTGCCAGGGATTAAGGTGAAACAAGGCAAACAGCAAAGCAGAGAGGAGGATGGCAAAAACAGGATGGTAAATTCGTGAAAATCCTGACATGATAATTCCCCTGAAAATTAACTCTTCAACGATAGGGGCAATGATCACAACGCGGAGAACTCCGCCCCAGACTCCAAGGTCGGAATCGAAGAGTCGGGCGAACAGCTCCATAAACCAACCGGGTGGAGGAAGGATTTTTTCGAAATGGATATTTATCTCATTCAGAAAATATTGCAATCCGGCAAAAGTGATGATCATTGAGGGGAGGATCAACCAATTGAATCTTTTAAAAGAAAACACCTCATTGAAGGATAAACCCGAAAAGAAGTAGCCAAGATAAAGGATAAACAGAGTGGAGCCCAGGAAAACAGGGACCTTTATCCAGGGTTGGTATAACCAGTCTGTTCCATGATTATAATCGTAAATGGCGAGGGGAAAATCGACAGCTGTCTGAATGAAAATATAAATCACAATCAAATTGACCGCCTGCCAGAAGGTTGGGTAATATTTGGATATTTGATCTTTCAAAATAGTTCGTTTAATTCGTTATCAAAATTAGTATAAGCGTTGAATCTATGGACAAAATGAGACAAAACTTTTGGATATGGAATTAAATTTTGACTGTTTACCTGCCTTGATTTACGCTTTACAGACAACTATCCGGTTTTATAAACATAACAGTGGCCAAAAATGTTACGCATATTCTTAAAAATCTTTGAATTATTTCGGTTAAAACCTGGTTTTTCTTAGTTTTAAACGGTTTGAAAAATTCTATCTATCTGATTACCTGTTTGTATTGATATTTTATCAACAAATGGAGAAACTAAGCATAAAAAAGAGGTCAAGTGTTTGATTATTTAAACAAAAAGGTTTTACTTTGCACACTGTTTGAAAATCGTAGGAAGAAAGCTAAAAATTACTCAAAATGTCGAGAGTTTGTCAAATAACAGGTAAGAAGGTGATGTCTGGGAGCAATGTCTCTCACTCAAAACGGAGAACCAATAGGAAATTTATGGTGAATATTTTCACCAAACGGTTTTATCTTCCCGAAGAGGATCGTTGGATAAAACTGAATGTTACAGCCGCAGGGTTGAGAACAATTAATAAAAACGGTTTGGCAGCTACCTTGAAAACAGCTAAAGCCAAAGGTTATTTAGAAAACAATTTATAAGTTACTGAGCAATGGCAAAAAAGGGTAACAGAGTACAGGTCATTTTGGAGTGTACAGAACACAAGGCTAGCGGGCAACCCGGAACTTCCCGTTATGTGACCAAAAAGAACCGGAAGAATACACCGGAACGCCTGGAACTGAAAAAATTCAATCCAATTCTTAAACGTATTACCGTACACCGGGAAATTAAATAATTTGAGTTATGGCAGTAAAGAAAGTAGTTGCATCACTTCAGAAAGGGGCCGGTAAAACCTATTCCAAAGTTATCAGAATGGTTAAGTCTGAAAAAACCGGAGCATACAAGTTCGTAGAGGAAATTATTCCTAACGAAGCAGTAACTGATTATTTTAAAAATAAATAATCTACAGCCTATGTAGAAGAAGAGCTTTCGTCGTTAAAGATGGAAGCTCTTTTTTTATTGTGAACTGTTTCAATCAAAAGTTATCCGAAATTGCAAAATCTGCTTCGGTGTAAATCAGTGAGTTATGGGAATTTTCAGTTTTACAAAATCCAAAAAGGAGAGTCTTGACAAGGGTCTTGAAAAAACCAAGGAGGGGGTATTTAAAAAACTCTCCAGGGCAATTATCGGGAAGACCACTGTTGATGATGAAGTGCTTGATAATCTGGAGGAGATCCTTATCTCCTCTGATGTGGGTGTGAAAACAACATTGAAGATCATCGAACGAATTGAGAAGCGGGTTGCTACCGATAAATATATGGGGACTTCGGAATTGAACCGCATATTAAAGGAAGAAATTGCTGCTTTACTTGAGGAGAACAATTCGACAGATGTCTCCGATTTTGACCTGCCAAAAACAGGACAACCCTATGTAATTATGGTTGTGGGGGTCAATGGAGTAGGCAAAACTACGACAATCGGGAAACTGGCTCATCAATTTAAGGGGGCCGGGAAAAAGGTTGTTTTGGGAGCTGCAGATACTTTCAGAGCTGCAGCAATCGAGCAGCTCCAGATTTGGGCCGATAGGGTAGGGGTTCATTTGGTTCGTCAAAGTATGGGATCAGATCCTGCTTCAGTTGCTTATGACACTTTGCAGTCTGCAAAGTCGATGGGCGCCGACGTCGTCATCATTGACACTGCCGGTCGTTTGCATAAT
The DNA here is from genome assembly GCA_963675995.2 of Prolixibacteraceae bacterium. Taxonomy (GTDB): domain Bacteria; phylum Bacteroidota; class Bacteroidia; order Bacteroidales; family Prolixibacteraceae; genus JAAFHB01. The sequence continues at coordinate 1,828,524 of CAXXIY010000002.1, forward strand.
AAAATCAACCTGATGAACGAGCTATCCAAAATCAAGAAGGTGATGCAAAAAGTATATCCAACGGCGCCGGATGAAGTTTTGCTGGTTCTTGACGGGTCAACAGGTCAGAATGCATTCGAACAGGCAAAGCAATTTACACTCGCTACTGAGGTGTCTGCTATGGCTTTGACCAAACTCGACGGAACAGCAAAAGGGGGAGTGGTGATTGGAATTTCCGATCAGTTTAAAATTCCTGTCAAATATATCGGAGTTGGTGAAGGTCTTGAAGATCTGCAGATCTTTCACCGTAACGAGTTTGTCGATTCATTATTTAGTTAAAAATTTGTGCTTCAAGCCTATTCTCAGGATGCCGTAGCGCATCCTTTTTTTTTTATGGAATGGTTTATTATTGAGTAGTATATGAAGAAGAAAATCAATGTAATTTCGCTGGGATGTTCAAAAAATCTGGTTGATTCAGAGCTTTTTTTAGCCCAGATGGCGGCTAACGGTTATACGGTATCACACAACTCGGATGATTCAAAGGCTCGTATTGTAGCGATCAACACCTGTGGATTTATTGGAGATGCCAAAGAAGAATCGGTAAATACCATTCTTGAATATGCGGAAGCCAAAAAAAGTGGATTGATTGATAAAATATATGTATTTGGCTGTCTATCTGAAAGATATAAGGATGATTTAAAGGCTGAAATTCCTGAAGTGGATGGAATCTATGGCAAATTTCAAATCAAAAAAATGGTGGAGGATCTCAATGCCGATTATAAAATGTCCCTTTCGCAGCAGCGTTATCTCACCACGCCCTCCCATTACGCTTATCTGAAGATTTCCGAAGGATGTAACAGAACATGTTCCTATTGTGCAATCCCTAAAATGACAGGCAAACATAAGTCTGTATCAATAGACAACCTTGTTTCTGAAGCCAGAGGCCTGGCAGCTAAAGGGGTGAAAGAGTTGCTGATCATAGCCCAGGATCTCTCGGATTATGGTATCGATCTTTACAAAGAACCTAAACTGGCTCAGCTGATTGAGGAGTTATCTGCTATCAATGGGATTGAGTGGATAAAGCTTCACTATGCCTATCCGGTAAATTTTCAGTATGATATTCTCCCGGTGATGCACCAGAAACAAAATGTAGCCAGCTACCTCGATATTGCGCTCCAACATTGCAGCGATAATATGCTTACGCTGATGCGCCGGAATATCACCAAAGAGGGGACAATAAAACTGATCAAAAGGTTAAGGGATGAAGTGCCTGGTATTCATCTACGGACAACCATGTTGGTGGGCCATCCGGGTGAAACAGAGGCCGATTTTGAGGAGCTAAAGGAATTTGTACAGGAGATGCGATTTGAGCGTCTTGGTGTTTTTACCTATTCTCACGAAGAGGGTACCATTGCTGGTCAGTTGTACGCAGACGATGTACCGGCGGAGGTGAAACAGGCCAGAGCTGATGAACTGATGGCTATTCAGCAGGAGATTGCTGCCGGGATAGGTGCTGCTAAAATTGGACAAACTCTCAAAGTTGTGATCGACCGTCTGGAAGGGGAATATTTCATCGGACGAACCGAATTTGACTCCCCTGAGGTGGATGGTGAAGTTTTGATTGCTGCAGATCACAAGTTAAATATTGGGAATTATTATCAGGTTAAAATAACCGGTTCGGATGATTTTGATTTGTACGGTGAAGTGAATTAAATGTGGCAATCTTGTAATTCGACAACTCGATAATTAAAAGATAATCCGGAATTCAATCCATAAACCTGTATTTTTGGAAATAAGAAAACTGATCATTACTCTCCTTGCTGATTTTCAGGGGATAACTTAGAATATCCGGTTTGAGGGGATCTTGTACGCAATTGTTGAATAGTAAAGTTTCCCGTTTTGAATATCAATACAGATAAATGTCAGAAGACAATTTGATTTTGCTTTAACAAATTGCCAACTTGTCCTTTCAACTTGTCCTTCCGGGATAGACGGTCAGCGCTACTTTCAGACATTGAACTGCATGTTTCAGATCATCGACATTGAGTACATATGCCACCCTCACTTCATTTTTACAGATCCCCTTGGTCGAGTAAAATCCCGAGGCAGGAGCCATCATTACCGTCTCATTCTCATATTCAAACTCTTCGAGCATCCACTGGCAGAATTTATCACTGTCGTCAATCGGTAGCCTGACGATGGAATAAAAAGCGCCCATAGGCATAGGGGAGTAGACTCCCGGAATATCATTCAATGCATTGATAAAATAGTTTCTCCGGTTGAGATACTCATTATAGACCTCTTCCATATATTCGGGTGGTGAATCGACCGCCGATTCCGCAACCACCTGGCCCAACATAGGTGGACATAAGCGGGCCATGGCCAGTTTGAGGATCGATTTGATAATGATTTTATTCTTTGAAACCAACGATCCAATCCTGATTCCGCAGGCGCTGAATCGTTTGGATACCGAATCAATCATGATCACATTTTCGTTAATCCCCTCAAGTTCAAGCACTGAATGGTGACTTTTGCCATCGTAAACAAATTCGCTGTAAACCTCGTCGGAAATAAGGTAAAGATCATATTTGATGATCAGATCTCTTAGCTTCTCAAGCTCCTCTTTTGTATAGACATACCCGGTCGGATTATTTGGATTGCAAATGAAGATCCCCTTGGTTCTTGGGTTGATGAGCGCTTCAAACTCTTCGATTGGGGGAAGTTTAAAACCGTTTTCGATAGACGAAGTGATCGGGCGGATCACCACATCAGTTGCGATTGCGAATGAGAGATAATTGGCATAGAAGGGTTCAGGAATAATCAGCTCATCTCCGGGATTAAAGCAGACCATAAAGGCAAACGAAATAGCCTCTGAACCACCAGTGGTAATCAGAATCTCGTCGGGATTGACCTCCAGATTCCGGTCTCTGTAGTACTGCGCTAACTTTTTACGGTATGAATCGTTGCCTGATGAATGACCATATGGGATCAGTTCAAAATCAAAATTTCTGATTCTTTCAATGGCATGAGGTGGAGTTTTGATATCGGGCTGACCGATATTCAGGTGATAAACCTTCCTTCCCAATGATTTAGCTTTTTCGGAATAAGGGACTAATTTACGGATTGCTGATTCGGGTAAAAATTCACCTCTGTTAGAAATTTTTGGCATTCTTTTAATTCTTTTTTGACAGGAGGCAAAGATACAATTATAATAAATCACTTTTTTATTGCTTTTGCTTTCTTTTCTTCAAGATTTAATATTGAAAAAGCAAAATTATAATCAAATAACCATCGTTTGGTTTCATTTGGATAATGTGCTAAAAGTGGTTGAATATATGGACCTTAGTCATACTTTTAATGGTAAGTTTTAGCTACTTTTGGAGCAATAAATTTTTTAGTTATGATTATAGGTGTACCAAAAGAGATTAAGAATAATGAGAATCGGGTAGCATTAACCCCTGCGGGAGCTGCCGAATTAGTAAAACGGGGTAATGAGGTTTACGTTCAGGCTACAGCCGGTAATGGAAGTGGTTTTGCAGATGGTGAATATGTGACTGCAGGGGCGGAGATTCTTCCTACTATCGGAGAGGTTTATGCCATTGCCGATATGATTATGAAGGTAAAGGAACCCATCGAGTCAGAATATAATATGATTAGGGAAGGTCAATTGGTTTATACCTATTTCCACTTTGCCTCATCTGAACCCCTGACCAATGCCATGCTACGACGTAAAGCGGTGTGTCTTGCATATGAGACCGTTGAATTGGAAGATCGCTCTCTCCCATTACTGATTCCGATGTCAGAAGTAGCGGGAAGGATGTCGATTCATGAAGGTGCCAAATACCTTGAGAAGACATTTGGCGGGCGAGGAATGCTACTGGGTGGTGTTCCCGGGGTTCTTCCTGCCAAGGTGTTGATCTTAGGCGGTGGTATTGTAGGTACTGAAGCTGCGAAAATGGCGGCTGGTCTTGGTGCAGATGTCACCATTATGGATATCTCCCTTCGTCGTTTGAGGTATCTCGACGATATTATGCCGGCTAATGTAAAGACCATGATGTCAAATGATTACAATGTCAGATCCCAGGTAAAGGTGAGTGATGTTATTGTTGGTGCCGTCCTTATTCCCGGAACAAAAGCTCCATTTTTGATTACCAAGGATATGCTTAAAACAATGAACCCGGGAACTGTTTTGATTGACGTTGCTGTTGACCAGGGTGGATGTATCGAGACAACTATTCCTACCACACACGACCATCCCACCTATGTTATTGACGATGTTATCCATTACTCCGTAGCCAATATGCCTGGTGCGGTTCCCCGGACTTCAACTATTGCATTAACCAATGCAACATTACCTTACGCTATCGATTTAGCGGCAAAGGGTTGGAAGAAAGCCTGCTCCGAGGATAAATCACTGAAAAAAGGGTTGAATATCGTAAACGGAAAAGTTGTATATAAAGGAGTTGCTGAAGCATTTGGCCTCCCGTATAACGAAGTGAACGAAGTTTTAAGATAATCCTATTCTTTAAATATAAAAGACCTTCCGATGCCAGTCATCAGGAAGGTCTTTTTTTTTTCTAAAATTGGCAAATTGACCAATTGCCAAATTAATTCATCGATGATTTAAAGGAGAGAAGCCGTTCCTCGAGCATTTTGATCTTCTCTTCAGCATCCGTTTGTTTCTTCCGTTCCAGATTGACAACCTGGGGTGGGGCACTATTCATAAAGCGCTCATTACCTGTTTTCTTCATAACCGATTCGAGAAAACCGATTGTATATTTGAGTTCATCCTCAATTTTGATAACCTCATCTTCGAGGTTCACGATATCGCCAAGCGGTACATAAAAAGTTGAGGTATTCACCCTGAACGATATGGCTCCCTCTACCTCCTGATCTGTAACCATCAACTCTGAAAGATTTCCCATCTTGATTAAAATGGGATTGTATTCCGGAAGAAATCCTTTTTCTCCCGGGACAATCATTAACCTGAGCTGTTCTTTATTCGCAATCTCTTTCTCTTTACGAATGGCACGGAGGCCAGTAATGGCCTCCTTGATCAACTCAAACTTTTCGCAGATCTCATTTTGGTTGGCAAGGGGTTTTGGCCAATGGGAGATCATGATTGAATCACCCTGATCTCTTTCCTCCAGCAATTGCCAGATCTCTTCTGATATAAAAGGCATAAACGGATGAAGAAGTCGCAATACCTCATCAAAAAGTGCGGTTACTTCTTGCAAAGACTTTTCATCGATAGGTTGCTGATATGCAGGTTTAACAATCTCCAATAACCAACCGGAGAACTCATCACGAATCGTATTGTAAATGGTCATTAAGGCATCGTTAAGCCGATATTTATCGAAATGATCATCCATCGTTGCAATCACTTCGCTTAATTTTGTTTTGAACCACTCAATTCCAAGTCTTGAATGTTCAGGTTGAGGTATTGTATCGTCAACTTCCCACCCTTTAATCAGTCGGAATGAGTTCCATATCTTGGAACTGAAATTGCGTCCCTGCTCGGTAAGGGATTCATCAAATAGGATATCATTTCCGGCAGGCGAGCAAAACAGCATTCCAACTCTGACGCCATCGGCGCCATATTTGGCAATCAGATCGAGCGGATCGGGTGAATTACCAAGTGATTTGGACATCTTGCGTCGCAATTTATCGCGGACAATTCCAGTAAAATAGACATTTTTAAACGGTAGTGTTCCCCGGTATTCGTAACCAGCAATTACCATTCTGGCTACCCAGAAGAAAATTATTTCGGGAGCTGTAACCAGATCATTGGTTGGATAATAGTAGTTAATCTCTTTGTTATCAGGATTGTTGATCCCATCAAATACAGAAATTGGCCAGAGCCATGAGGAGGCCCATGTGTCGAGTACATCCTCATCCTGGCGCAGATTACCAATGGTCAGCTGATCGTTTCCACTTTTTTGACGTGCCAGTTCAACTGCCTTATCTTCACTGTCGGCTACAACAAAAGAGCCATCTTCGAGGTAATAAACGGGGATACGATGTCCCCACCAAAGCTGCCTCGAAATGCACCAGTCCTTGATGTTCTCCATCCAGTGACGGTACAGATTTTTGAATTTGGCAGGATAGAACCTGATTTCATCATCTTCGACAGCAGCTGCAGCAGGTTTAGTGATGTCCGACATTTTAAGAAACCATTGCGCTGAGAGCTTAGGTTCAATCGGTACATCGGTACGCTCTGAATAACCAACCTTATTGTTGTAATCCTCAATTTTAACCAGATTTCCGGCGGCTTCAAGCATCGGAATAATTTGTTTCCGCGCTTCAAAACGATCGATACCTATAAGGAGTTGCGCCTTTTCGCTTAAAGTCCCGTCATCGTTAAAGGTATCGATGACCTCAAGATTGTGACGTAATCCGATCTCATAGTCATTGATATCGTGAGCTGGTGTGATTTTTAAACATCCAGTACCGAATTCAATATCAACATACTCATCCAGAATTATAGGAACCAGACGATTAACAAGTGGGACATAAACCTTCTTTCCTGCAAGATGTTGGAATCGGACATCATTGGGATTTACACATACCGCTGTGTCACCCAGAATCGTTTCAGGTCGTGTGGTGGCAACTGTAACATATTCGTTTTCAGAGTTCTCTAGTTTATAACGGACATAGTAGAGTTTAGATTTCTCCTCTTTATAGTTTACTTCCTCGTCGGAGAGGGCTGTTTTGGCGGCCGGATCCCAGTTAACCATGCGTACTCCCCTATAGATCAGCCCTTTGTTATAGAGATCGATGAAAACTTTAATAACAGAGTCAGACCGGACCTGATCCATTGTAAAACAGGTTCTTTCCCAGTCACACGAAGCCCCCAGCTTTTTCAGCTGTTCGAGAATAATTCCACCATGTTTGTCTGTCCATTCCCAAGCATGAGCGAGAAATTCGTCACGTGTAAGGCGATCCTTTGAAATCCCTTCTTTCCGTAGTTTGTCAACAACTTTTGCTTCAGTTGCAATTGAAGCATGGTCTGTTCCGGGTACCCAGCAGGCATTTTTACCCTGCATCCGGGCACGACGTACCAAAATATCCTGAATGGAGTTATTCAACATATGACCCATATGGAGTACACCGGTCACATTCGGAGGGGGAATTACGATGGTATATGGCTCACGATCATCGGGTTCGGAGTGAAAAAAATTATGCTCCATCCAGTATTTATACCATTTGTCCTCAACTATCGAAGGATCGTACTTGCTTGGAATTTCCATTATTATCTTTTCTTTTTCATTCAAATTATCTGTAAATGACCCCCTTTTCAGGGATTTCATTTTACAAGGGAACAAAAATAGGAAAATCGGGGTAAATGGAAAGGAAAATTGAGGAAAGAATCGACAAAAGGAATTATTAAACTAAAGGATTTCGGATATCCATTAATCTTTCACACATCGCACGGACAGGCCATCCAGTTTGCTTTGAGCTTCCCGCTGAATATTTTTTTGGCTGAAATCGAGTAAATAGCTCCAATTGGTTCCTAAACTAATTTCGGTACTACTCCAAAAATAACAGCTGAAACTGAGATCACCAAACGACTGTCCGCGTGATCCCCCTGGAAGGGCAGTAAATCCGCATTCATTGGATGCTTTGGTTGTATTTGGTCGGTTTGCCCAGTGAGCGATCCCTTTTTCTTTCATTTTATCCCCTGCCACATCGATTCCACCAAGAAAATCAAACAGAACAATCCATTCAGGATCAGATGGCACATGCCAGCCCAAGGGACAAAGTTTATTACTAATTATCGTATAACCTTTATAAAGTGCTCCATAAACCTTTTTGTACCTTGATTCATCATTCTCATACCAGGTATATGCAGGAGTTCTCGTAGTCGCCCAATCAGCATCTTTAATCAGCAATGGTATTGCAGTACTATCGTTGTATTTAGTAGTTTTTAGATTTTCAGCCATCCAGGTCTGGGAACCAATTTGCACCGTTTTATAAATATTTCCATCTGCATCGCTAACTGTTTGAGAATAAAGCGATGAAAGTCCTAAGCCAAAAAAAAGTAGTATACTTAATTTAACTTTGATGATCAGCATGGTTTTTCACTATTATTCAGTTAGTCATTACAAATATATTGATTGTTTTTTTCTTGAAAATCAATTATATCAATAATTTTTTCTGTTTTCTTAGAAAAATCTCAATATTAGAATATCGTGCTTTATTTCAATAGTTATCTCATATTCACTCTGAGTTGGCTAACTTTGCCGCTAACGAAATACTTAGCAGATGAAACAGTCGGATCAGCACTCTTTTAGTCCCTATTATCATTTACGAAATGATATCGATAAATTAAACGAATCACTTGAAAAACAGCATATTCAACATCTAAATTGCAAGAAGGGATGCGACCTGTGCTGCATGGCTATCTCTGTTTTTCCGATAGAGTTTTATGCGATTAAGGCAGAATTGGATCTGGAAACATTGTCAGATTTGCCTGTTCGTGCAAGTGATGAGGATTGTCGGTTTTTAGTGGATCATAGTTGTAAAATATATGAATCACGACCGGTAATTTGTCGCACACATGGTTTACCATTGCTTTACATGAGCCTCGACGATGATGAATATGAATTGTCATGTTGTGAATTAAATTTCACCGAATTTGATCTGCAGGATTTTGATGAGGAGAATACTTACCCAATGGACCGGATCAACAGTCGACTCTATCAGATTAATAAGAATTTTGTTGCTTACTTTGACGGGGGAAGGTTTTCAGAGCAGGATAGGATTCCGCTGTCTGATTTAATTTCTTAAGAGGAGGATAATTTGTAATTTCTGGTTGTCAGCAATTGGTAGTTGGCCATTGGCTTTGTTTTTCATCTGAATGTTATTATGCCGTTAAATTAGCGGGATCAACTTCGCAGGCTCCATCTTTTTAGCTATTTTTGTTTGTCATAACAGGTAGGAAATTCTTTGTGTAAAATTGCTTATTGTTTTAATAATCATATAGATATATTTATCATGTCAGAATTTAATTATCAAAAACCTTTCCCAATCAAGAAAGACACAACAAAGTATCGTTTACTAACCAAAGATTTTGTTTCCACCATTGAAGCTGATGGTCGCAAAATTTTAAAAGTTGCACCCGAAGGGCTCGAGTTGCTGGCGAGAGAGGGTTTTGCCGATGTCTCCTTCTTCTTAAGGGAGGCACATCTCGAAAAACTGGCTACAATTTTGAAAGATGAGGAAGCGAGCGACAACGATATTTTTGTTGCTTATACCATGTTGCTAAATCAGGTGGTCTCTGCCGAGGGTGAATTGCCTACGTGTCAGGATACCGGTACTGCAATTGTAATGGGGAAAAAGGGGGAAAATGTCTGGACCGGAGGTGATGACGCGAAATCATTATCCAAAGGGATTTACGACACTTATCTCAACCGTAATCTGCGGTATTCGCAGGTTGTTCCGTTTACCATGTTTGACGAAAAGAATACCGGGACCAACCTTCCTGCACAGATCGATATTTATGCGACGGAGGGAAACAGTTATGAATTCCTATTTGTAACAAAGGGTGGTGGCTCCGGAAACAAGACTTTCCTTTACCAGCAGACCAAATCGTTGCTCAATGAAGAGAACCTTACTAAATTTGTCAGAGAAAAGATTAAGGATTTGGGGACCTCTGCCTGCCCGCCTTATCATCTGGCTGTTGTAATTGGTGGTACCTCTGCTGAAGCGAACCTTGCTACTGTTAAAAAGGCATCTGCCGGATATCTTGATCATTTACCTACCGAAGGAAATATTGGCGGACAAGCTTTCCGCGATCTGGAATGGGAAGAAAAGATCACGAAGATTTGTCGCGAAAGCGGAATAGGGGCCCAGTTTGGAGGAAAATATTTTGTTCACGATGTTCGGGTAATCCGTTTACCGCGTCATGCTGCATCTTGTCCGGTTGGAATTGGGGTAAGTTGTAGCGCCGACCGTAATATCAAGGCTAAGATTACCGAAGATGGGATTTTCCTTGAAGAGCTGGAGCGTAATCCTGCGAGGTTCCTTCCTAAAGAGGCGCCTTTTATGCAACCTGCAGTTGATATAGACCTTGACCAACCCATGGAGGTGGTACTCAAAGAACTTTCAAAGTATCCCGTTAAAACACGCTTAAATCTGAAAGGTACTCTTATTGTCGCCCGCGATATTGCCCATGCACAAATCAAAGAGATGATTGATGCAGGAAAGCCAATGCCTGAATATTTCAAAAAACACCCGGTCTATTATGCTGGTCCGGCAAAAACTCCCAAAGGGATGGCATCCGGAAGTTTCGGGCCTACAACAGCCGGTCGGATGGATAGCTATGTTGATCTTTTCCAGGAGCTTGGCGGTTCCATGATCATGCTGGCCAAAGGCAACCGCTCGAAACAGGTGACTGATGCATGCAAAAAACATGGAGGTTTCTACCTTGGTTCAATTGGTGGTCCGGCTGCTATACTTGCAAAGGATAGCATTAAATCGGTGAAGGTGGTCGATTTTGAGGAACTTGGAATGGAGGCTGTGCGTGAAATATATGTCGAAAATTTCCCTGCTTTTATTATTGTGGATGATAAAGGGAATGATTTCTTTGCTGAGCTAAAGTAATTGAATTTAACACTCCCAAAATTAACAAGAGAGAAGAGTGTCCAAAAAATTCAAAAATAACACTTATACTTTTTGTGAAACTCAATGCGTTCTCAGTGTATTTCTGTTAAACAGTAATTTACACTGAGAACCACTGAAGTGGTGGGTTTCCGAAACGCCCTCTCATTTATATCTCATTCGGAATGAAGGATCTATAATTAATTATTAAAGATTCTTTATTTATAAATCTTATTGAACGAAGCTTGTTTCTGATCTAATTCATCGAGAAACAAAATTACATCCTCTCAGGAACTTCAATTCCAAGTAAAGAAAAACCGTTTTTGATGGTTTGTCCGATCGTTCTGGCAAGTAACAGTCTGAATTTTCTTACCTGTTCATCCGGTTCATTCATGATGGTGATATCGTGATAAAACTGGTTGAACTCTTTCACAAGCTCATAAACAAAATTAGCAATAAGGGCAGGACTGTGATTTTCGCCGGCCTCCTTTACAACTTCAGGAAACGAACTAAGTATTTTAATCAGGGCACTCTCCTTGTCATTCAGGTTAATTTCAGGGACTTTCTCCGGAATATCTATACCAGCATCAGCAGCTTTGCGTAAAACACTCTGTATCCTGGCATAGGTGTACTGGATAAATGGGCCGGTATTGCCGTTAAAATCAATCGATTCTTCGGGATTAAACAGCATTGTCTTTTTGGGATCTACCTTCAGGATAAAATATTTCAGTGCACCGAGCGCCACTGTCCTGTAAATCCGCTCTTTTTCCTCATCAGAGTAACCATCCAGTTTTCCAAGCTCTTCAGATACTTTTCGGGCAACGTCGATCATTCCTGCAACCAGATCATCTGCGTCTACGACCGTACCTTCGCGCGATTTCATTCTCCCCTGGGGAAGTTCCACCATGCCATACGAAAAATGATAAAGATCTTTTCCCCATTTGTAACCTAATTTATCGAGCAATAGCGATAGTACCTGGAAATGGTAATTCTGTTCATTCCCAACGACATAAATCATATGATCGATCGGGAAATCAGAATAGCGAATTTTTGCGGTACCGATATCCTGTGTCATATAGACCGAAGTTCCGTCGGAGCGAAGTAATATTTTACGATCAAGACCATCATTCTCAAGATTGGCCCACACCGAGGTATCGTCCATCTGTTCGAAGATCCCCTCTTTTACACCGCGCAGAACTTCATCGCGTCCAATAGTGTAAGTGTCTGATTCGTAATATATTTTGTCAAAATCGACACCTAAGGTTTTATAAGTCTCATCAAATCCGGCATAAACCCAACCATTCATTCGTTGCCAGAGCGCCCGTGTTTCCGGATCATTCGCTTCCCATGAACGAAGCATTTCACGCGCTTCATTGATCATTGGAGCCTTCTCTTTGGCTTCTTCTTCACTCAATCCTCCAGCAATTAATTCTGCAATCTCTTTTTTATATAGCTGATCAAATTTAACATAGTATTCGCCAACCAAATGATCACCCTTTTTACCTGAAGATTCCGGTGTTTCACCGTTGCCCAATCTCTTCCACGCGAGCATCGATTTGCAGATATGAATCCCGCGGTCATTCACAATATTGGTTTTCACCACCTTATTACCGTTGGCCTTCATGATTTCACTGATTGAATATCCTAAAAGATTGTTTCGGATGTGCCCAAGGTGAAGTGGCTTATTGGTATTGGGGGAGGAGTACTCAATCATTACCATTTCCGACTTCTCGTTACTGGTTTTGAACCCGTATTTTTCAGAACCGGCGGCCTGGTTGAGCTGATTGATCCAGTAACTGTTATCAATTACCAGATTGAGAAATCCTTTTACGATATTATATTCTGAAATTACCTGAATCGATTCGACAAGATAGCACCCGATCTCTTCGGCTGTCATTTCTGCACTCTTCTTTGAAAATCTAAGAAAAGGAAAAACGACTACTGTTTTATCGCCTGTAAACTCCTTACGTGTCGTTTGAACCTGCACCTGGTTTTGGTCAACGTCTTGTCCGTAAAGCGCTTTAATCGCTTCGATTACTTTATCCCTTATTAAGATTTCCATTACTTTTGTATTGTCAATTTTGAGAGCGCAAATATAGGAAAATAGTCAATATTATTATTGGTGCGCCACTTCAATCTTATGTTTAATAAAAATATAGTGATATGCCGAAAAATCTAATGGCGGGTCAGGAAGAACAGATCAACGAAATTATTGAGCGAATTTTTGAAATTTCAGGGAAACAGCTCCCGATTGCATCGGTGATCGGGATGATCGGGAAAGTGATCAAAATGAGAGAAATAGGAGCGGATGAGATGGCAGTGAAAAAGCAAATTTCCGGGGTTACCGGAATTGGGTTAAATGACCCGCGAATTGAAGAAATTATTTTTGAGATTGAGATAAAACCTGCTCAAAATACCTACATGCCATTTAATAACAGCCAGTTCTCAGATCTAAGATCAAAGCTGAGTGAGTCGGAATGATATTTTAATCATACAATTATCATTCTTTCACCTCCATCCAGGCTCCATAGCTACCATCCTTTATATCAGGAGTAAGCGGCAGAAATCCTTCTAATATCTTTCCATTTTCCAATTTCATCGGTTCATTTTTCATCCTCTCTTTACAAAGTTGTGAGAAATTGCCCTCATTGCCATGGTAGATCCTGAATATTCCACTTGATCGTTCGGCAAGGTGACTCCTTAATCCTAAGGCAACAGCTCCCATTGTAAGTCGGCAGTTGACTTCCAGACATGGGTGAAATTTTAATTTCCCATCTGAAGATCGATAAATAAGAGAATCAACACCTAACCATCCGAAATAGTTGGTTGAGTAATCACTGGAAGTTAGTTGGTGATAAAGTTCATCCTTCACTTCATAAATGTTTTCCTCCAAAAAGGATTTTAATTCATCGGGAACATCAGTTGGAACTATTTGAATGTAATTTCCAGTATACCGACCTGCATGATCAGTCGAGAAAGTGGTCAGACCTTTATATTCGATCTGTCCATTTCCATATGAGAAAAATTGAAAAGAGAGATCCAGCACTTTTTTGTGCCAGGGGCCGGTAACCACAAAACCTTGTTGGTTGAGGTATCCTGAAATCACCTGCCTGTTTGTTTGATTGTATTCATTGTGACGAAGCATCTGCAAGCCACGTCCTGAAGCACTCCACGGGGCTTTCACTACTACCTTTTCCCATCTCTTCTGGAGCGAGATAATCTGTTCATGCGTGGTGCAGATTTCCGGGATATCATCCATGGATAGTGTATTATTTAGCCTATTACTTTCGACGATCAATCGTAGAATTGAAAGGGAGTATTTGCGGCTGTAAAGTTCATGATGAATATCACGCCAGTTGGCTACAGGAGAATTGAGAAATTCAGGGCAACAATTTGATTTTAAGTATGTAAGCCGTTTATGAGTTGATGGACTCCATCCCCATGGAAACAAATAGCCTTTGGCGGCAGACAAAAATTCAGGATCTGAAAATATCTGTTCAGTTGTACAAAAATGGGGAAGGTTAAACCCTGCATTTCCCAATTGGCTCTTAAAGTGTTGGTCTGGAAGCTGATCTACCAATACAACATCATCGGATTGGGAAAGAGTCCATGGCAAAGTACTCAACTCACATTCAAATTTTCTCAGCATTGCCGGAGCCATATAGCTTTCAGAACCATTTGCTACGGCAAGCTCACAGGTTGGATTAAACAGATAAATATTGGGCTTCATCCTGCAAAAATATCTGAATATGGGAACTACTCCGGGATTATCGGTAAAAAAATATTTATCTTGCGCTGAATTTACTAATTTGGATTATAAAATATATTAAAGGATGAAGACATCAAAATACCTGATTTGTAATGATATAATGGCAAAAGAGGGTCAGCCGGCAGAGTTTATTCTTCATAACCACCATCCACGTTTTTTGGCTAAGGTGGAAGAACTTGATTTTGATGAACTTGAAAACCGTCCTGACAAACCTTTTGCCGATATTCTTTACGTGAACGGAGAAGGTGTAATGATAATCTACCGTCTTACAGTGTCTGAGTTTTACGAGCGTGCTGATGAAGAGGATGTCCTTGACGAATTGTTCCCTGCTCGCGACTATTATACTACTTATATTCAGGATATTGAGTCGGAAGAGGGTGGTAAGGAAGGTTTCCCGGTCAAAGATTTTAGTCCTGAACTTCCGGGATTGAAAATTTTGCAATCGTCTGATAATTGGACCGTTGTTTATAATGGGTTGATTGCTGAATTCTCAACTGAAGAGGAGATGGACGAATTTTTGGAGCATGATCTGAATATTGAACCTGATTTGCTCGATAGAGGTGTAATAAATGAATTTGAATAGCAAACGTTGAAAAGGGGTTAGCGGGCCATCTTAATCCTGGTTCTGTTTTTCCTTTTCAGATAATAGTTGTAAAGGGGAAATCCCAATACGGAAACAAGGATAATGGTGGTGCCAACATAGAAACCACCGGTCATGTGTTCGCTCTCGCCAAAAAGAAACCAGGCAAGAATGATTCCGTAAACTGGTTCGAGGTTAATGGTTAATGCCACGATGTAAGCTGACAAATGTTTCATTACATCTACCTGAACAGCAAATGCATAGGCAGTGCAGATCGTTCCCAGAAGGAGCAAATAAATAAAATCGGCAGGACTGGGAAGTTTTGTGGGGAAATTGTCTCTGCCAAAGAGAATCAGATAGATCGTAATGACCAGGAAACCACCACTCATCTCATAGAAGCTGATCACCGAAGCTTGGTGATGTATGACCATTTTCTTGTTTAGTACCGTGAACAAACCTGCAAGAAAAGCAGAGGTCAAAGCTACTACAACACCTGATGTATACCTCGTTTCATATCTGAATATCAGATATAAACCCAAAATAATCAATAATCCGATAATTACTTCAAGGGCATTTATCCTTTTATGAAAGAAGAACGGTTCCAGCAAGCTTGTAAACAGAGTTACGGTAGCCAGGCATCCCAACGCAACAGAGACATTGGCGATCTTAATTGCACCAAAGAAGGTGATCCAATGAAGAGCCACTATACCTCCAATGGATGCTAATTTGAAGAATTGTTTTGTGCTCAACGAGAGGTCACTCCTTCGCCATCTGATAAAAAGATAGAATGTGATTAAGGCGATCAACATCCTGAACCAGACAAGTTGTATGGCTGGCAAAGTAATTAATTTACCAAGGATGGCTGTAAAACCATAGATTAATACGATGAAGTGAAGTTTAATATGGCTAGTAAGCAGTAGATTTTTCAAAGTCTTAATTTTTAGATCAAAGATAGGAGATGTCATTCAACAAAAAAAGTTTAGATTTCTCTTGTATAGAGTGCTCCTTTTTGTTTAATTTTAGCACTTTTAAAATCTTAATATCTGTTCCAATGAAACGATCACTTTTTCTTCTGCTGATGTTGAATGCTTTTCTTGGTAGTCTGATGGCACAAAATAGTCCAATTATTTATTCGATGGAGGATTTAAGATTTAAAAAGATAAGAGATGGTCTGTATACCTCCTCAAATCTTCGATTATCTGAAATCAAAGGTACTCCTTATGTGGATGAAACTTTCATTTCCGGAAAGATTATTACCAGTAATGGGTTAGTCAATACTAATATTTTATTGAGGTACAATGCTTTTACGGATGATCTGGAATTTAAACGTGGTGAAGATATCTGTAATATCGATCCGAAGTCAATTGTGAAACGGGCAGAATTTGGAGGGGCAATTTATGGTTATATGTCCTTTCATTATGGCGGAAAAATACTAAATGGATTCTTCAAAATTCTTACGGAAGGGAAAGCCACCCTTTTAGCCAGGTACACTGTAGCTTTTTTAGAAAAGGAGGAGATAAAACCGTTTGCTGAGCCTAAGCCTGCCCGATTTGATGTCGTTAAAAAGGAATATTATTTGGCTTTGGGAAATGATCCGGCAAAATCATTTTCCTCTAAAAAGGGTCTGCTTGAACTCTTTGGTGAAAAAAGGGATGAAATGGAGACTTTTATGTCGAAAAATAAGCTCTCTGTAAAAGGGGATGAATCTGTTATAAAAATTGTTGCTCATTACAATTCGCTGTAAATAAATTATATATTACCACAAAATCCCTGATTGATTATTAAATTTTATGAACTTGAAAAAATTATTAATTCCATTGGCGGTCATTTGTTTAATGACATCATGCATAAACCAGGAGAAAAAAGCAACTGTGAAAAATCCATTTTTAGAAGCTTACAATACACCTTTTGGTGTTCCCCCATTTGACAAAATTAAAAACAAACATTATTTGCCAGCTTTTGAAGAGGGAATCAGGCAGCATAATGCTGAAATTAAAGAAATTACAGATTGTACTAAACCTGCTGATTTTGTGAACACGATCGAAGCACTCGATTATAGTGGATCGTTACTCCACCGGGTGAACATGGTTTTCTCAAATCTTAAGGAGGCTGTTACCAATGATTCACTTCAGGAGATTGCCCGAATAGTTGCACCTATGTTGTCGCAACATCACGACGCCATTAATCTGAATGAGCAACTTTTTGCCAGGGTAAAGAGCGTTTATGATAAGAAAAGTTCTTTGAGTCTGAATATGGAGCAATCCCGGTTACTTGAGGAGACCTATAAACGTTTTGTCAGGGGTGGAGCCAATCTTTCAGCAGAAAAAAAAGAGCAGCTCAAGAAAGTCAATGAACAGCTTTCGCTCCTGGACCTTCAATTTGGAGATAACATGCTTGCTGAAACCAATGCCTTTAAAATGGTGATCGACAAGAAAGAAGATCTGGCTGGTTTACCCGAATCTGTTATCACCGGAGCTGCTGATGAAGCAAAAGCTGAGAAGATGGCAGGAAAATGGGTGTTTACCCTTCAAAAACCAAGCTGGATTCCCTTTGTTACCTATGCCCAAAACCGCAGTTTACGTGAGAAGATCTACAAAGCCATGTACAATCGCGGCAATAATGGCAATGGGAATGATAATAAAGCAGTGATTAGTAAAATTGTTAATCTTCGGCTTCAAAAGGGTAATATTATGGGATTCGACAGTTGGTCGGATTATGTTTTGGATGATTGTATGGCCAAAACACCTGCCAACGTTTATAAATTGCTGAAACAGGTGTGGACTCCTGCTATTGAGAGAGCGAAGGTAGAAGCGAAGGATATGCAGTCGATGATTGCCAAAGAGGGGGGCAAATTTAAACTGGCGAGCTGGGATTGGTGGTATTATTCCGAAAAAGTTAGAAAAGAGAAATATGATCTTGATGAAGAGCAGATTCGTCCTTACTTTGAATTGAATAATGTCCGCGAAGGGGTTTTTGCAGTCGCTAATAAACTTTACGGACTCACATTTATCCGGTTGAAGGATATGCCCGTATTCCATCCGGAATGCGAGGTTTATGAGGTAAAAGATGGTGATGGCTCAGAAATAGGTGTGCTTTACATGGATTTCTTTCCCCGTGCCTCAAAAAAAGGGGGCGCCTGGATGACCAATTATCGTGAACAGTACATCAGCAAAGATGGAAAGAACATTCGGCCTGTTGTGTCTGTCACCGGGAATTTTTCCAAACCTACAGGTGACAAACCTGCGTTACTCAGCTTTGATGAAGTGGAAACACTGTTTCATGAATTTGGTCACGCCCTGCACGGTTTACTGTCGCAATGTCATTATGAAGGATTGGCTGGTACGAATGTTGCCCGCGATTTTGTGGAGTTACCCTCACAGGTGATGGAACATTGGGCATCTGAACCAGAAGTACTTCGAATTTATGCAAAGCATTATAAAACCGGTGAGATAATACCCCAGACTCTGGTTGATAAAATTGTGAAATCAGGTAAGTTCAATCAAGGTTTTGCGACTGTTGAATACCTGGCTGCAGCCATTCTCGATATGGATTATCATACGATTACCAAAGGGGGAGATGTTGATGTTGAGCAATTTGAAAAGGCATCAATGGAGAAGGCTGGACTTATCCCTGAAATTATCCCCCGTTATAAATCGACCTATTTTGCCCACACATTTTCTGGTGGCGGTGAATATTCAAGTGGTTATTACAGTTATATTTGGGCTCAGGTCCTTGATTGTGATGCATTTCAGGCATTCAAAGAGTCGGGCAATATCTTTGACCAAAAAGTCGCCAAATCGTTCCGTTCAAATGTGCTGGAACGCGGAGGAACCGATGAGGCAATGAAACTTTACCTGAATTTCAGGGGTAAAGAGCCAGGTATTGAGCCATTATTGAAAAATAAAGGGTTGAACTAATTGTAAACCAATCTTATTATAAAATAGATCCCGGGTGTAATTCCGGGATTTTTTTTAATAGGAAAACCGGTTCAAAAAGAAAAGAATTTGCATTAACGTAAACAACTCACAAACTTTGTTGTACGTGAAATCCTTAATCAGAACCTAAAACATTGGAAACGTAGCAATATTATGAGAATACCTGTTGTTGAACAGTTTGAATATCAGATTAAAAAGAATGAAATAGATCGGCTGAGACTCTTAAAAAAAGAGAAATATATTCCTGCATTAAGATTCATCTCCTTTTTATTTTCATTAATTCTGTTTTATAAATTTCTGATTGTTAGCGATATAATTTATATTTATTGCTCTGGTGGCGTCCTGATCTCTTTTTTGATTTTGTCATGGTGGGATAACAGGCTAAAAGTAGAAATTGAACAGTGCAACCGTTTAATTCAGATCTGTAAAAATGAGATCAAATCGATATCAGGTGATTTCTCCCCATTTGATCCAGGTGAGGATTATATCGATCCTGACCATAGTTATACCTACGATCTTGATTTATTCGGACAGAAATCTATTTTCCATTGCATCAACCGGAGTGTTACCATTTTTGGGAGAAACAGATTGGCAGAGTATCTTAAAAATGCTTTTAGTTTCAGAGAGGTGATTGATGAAAGGCAAAAATCAATTGCAGAACTTTCAAATAATCAGGATTTCAGACAGCAAATGCAATTGGTTTTCTTTGGACAGAAGAGCAATGAAGCTGATCGTTTAGAGTTATCCGAATGGCTTTGCTCTGACAATAAACTTTCCCGGAACCGTTTCTTCAATGTGATCAGATTATTACTCCCGGTGATAACAAATACCTTGATTGTGTTATCAATAATGGGTTTTATCGTTATTCAGATTCCGATAATGATGGTTATAATCCAATTATTGATTGTCTCGTTCTACAGCCGGAAAACAATAAAGGTCCAGACCTTACTCACGGCAAAGGTCAGTACTATATCCAAATATGCTCAGTTCCTTTTTTTGATAGGTAAAACCAATTTTAGCGCTTCATTATTGACAGAGTTGAAACTTCGTCTTTCGTTTAAGGGGGTAGAAACTCCGTCGGATATTATCCGCCAACTTTACAGATTGTTGAACTGGATGGATTCGAACCTGAATATTATTGCTTCAGTGGTATTGAACGGACTTTTTCTTTTTAACCTTCAACTTCTTGCTTCGATTGAAAGGTGGAAATTAAAGTATGCTGAGGTGATTCCTCAATGGTTCGCAGTTATTGGCGAGTTTGATGCCCTATCCTCTTTAGCCAACTTTGGTTTTAATAACCCTGATTATATCTATCCTGAACCCATTGGTGATCAGTTTAAATTTGAAGCTACCGATCTTGGTCATCCCCTGATTCGTAAGGAAGAGTGTGTGACGAATAGTATTTCTATTTCAGGTTGGAATCAGTATTGTATTATCACAGGGGCCAATATGTCGGGGAAAAGCACCTTTTTGCGTACGGTCGGGACCAATTATATTCTGGCGATGCTTGGGGCACCGGTTTTTGCAGCTAAATTTAAATTTTGCCCTGTTATTTTGCACAGCAGCATCCGGACCAATGATTCGCTTTCAAAAAAGGAGTCTTTCTTCTATGCGGAACTAAAGCGATTGAAAGCAATCATTTCAGAACTTGAACGCGGACAGCGAACTTTTATTTTACTCGATGAAATTCTGAAAGGGACAAATTCAAAGGATAAACAGGCTGGTTCAATTGCGCTGCTTGAACAGTTAATTAAATATCAATCTGTTGGATTGATTGCTACCCATGATTTGATTTTGGGCGATCTGATCAGAAATTATCCCCAAAATATCCATAACCTTTGCTTTGAAATTCATATTATAGATGATGAGATGAGCATCGATTACAAATTGCAGGATGGGGTGTGTCAGAATCTGAATGCCACATTTCTGATGAAAAAAATGGGAATACTCATTGATAAACCTGATATTGGTTAAACTAAGTTTTTTATTAAAAAATTATGGAATCTGTCTGGAGAGAAAATTTTGAAATTAAATCGTATAATGTTGATTTTCAGCAAAAAATAAAGCCATCGACATTGATGCAGTTTTTTCAGGAAGTAGCATCAAATCATGCCGCAACACTTGGCGCCGGCTATGATACGTTGATAGAACGAGAATTATTCTGGGCTTTATCACGGTTAACAGTTGAAATAGAAAGGATGCCTGATTGGGGCGAGTCAATTTTGATTGAAACCTGGCCTTGCGGAAATGAAGGACTCTTTTTCAGACGTGATTTTGTAGTGTACGACAAGCATCATCATACCATTATAAGGGCTGTCTCTGGATGGCTGTTACTAACTGTTACTACGCTTCGACCACAACGGCCTTCTTTACTTGGAATTGCACTTCCATTCAACAATGGCAGAAAGTCTTTGAATTATTTTCCTGAGAGGATTTCTGCTCAAACTGCTCATCTTGCTTTTAATAAGACAGTCGCCTATAATGAGATTGATCAAAATCTTCATGTTAATAATACACGTTACCTTGATTGGGCAACAGATTGTTTCCTTTTAGATCATTATCAAAAGTTTTTTTTAACGAAATTTACCCTTGAATTTCTCTCTGAAACGCATTGGGGAGATGAAATTGAGCTTCGGATTGGAACTGCAGGTACAGATTCAGATATCGAGGCATTTGATCGTTCTTCAGGTATAACACTCTTTAAAGCGATCCTCTGTTGGAAATCTCAGAATCACACCGACTGATTCTTTCTTTGATAATATTAGGGTTGATATTTTTTTCTTTTTCTTGGTAGGGTAAAACGTTGTTGGAACGGTTAACTAAAGAAAGCGCGAAATCCGGATCTTTTAATTGTTTAGTAACTTTTAAATGAAATGTGGGTGCTGAGCTATCATAAATGCCATAAATAAGATTTGTTTTGAAAGACCTGTCAATCATAATAGTTAATTACCGGAGTTGGGACAAACTTTCCCATTGCCTCGATTCATTGGCTTCAATTTCTGAGTCTTATTTTACTTTTGAAGTGATTGTCGTCGATAATTCTTCAGGTGACGGAAAGATCAGTAATTTCAGGCAAATTTATCCGCAATTCACCTTTATTCTGAATGAGGGGAATTATGGTTTTTCAAATGGAAATAACCTTGGTGTTACAAATTCACGTGGAAAATACCTCTTGTTTTTAAATCCCGATACCATTGTTTCTGAAAAGGCATTGCTTGCCATGCTCGATCAGGCTAAGGTTAGCCGGGCAAATTCGATTATATCCTGCCGGCAGGTGAGGCAAAACGGAACAGAGGACAAACCTTACGGGATATTTCCTTCGCCGATGTCTCTGACCGGATGGACCAGGGCTGTGACGCGATTATTAAATTTAAAGAGTATTCTGCGGCAGAATGAGCGCTTTATTTTTCCTGACTGGGTCTCTGGTTCAATCATGATGATGAGCAAAACAAGCTTCAATACCATCGGAAAATGGAATGAAAGATTCTGGATGTATTTTGAAGATGTCGATTTCTGCAAAAGAGCCCACGAACTAAACGGAGTTATCTTTCTCCTGAAAAACGTCGCTGTTGTTCATCTGCACGGTGGATCTTCACGTTTGGATACTGAGATCGCCGCATTGACCAAAACAGAGGTGAATATTTCTCGTCATGAATATATTTCTTTGAATGAGAATGGATTGAAGGAAGTTTTAATACATGCTTTCCTGATATTAAACAACCTTATTTTTGGATTTATATCAGCACTTCCTGGTTTGGTTCTTTTTTTTAATAAACGATTGTTTACAGCTACAAAAGCCTATGCAAGATTACTGAACTACTATTTCAATGCTTTTTTGCATGATACCTGGATTAGTCCAAGATCTGTGATGCATCCGGAATCGTATCAGTTGGTGAGCAATGTGAACAAGAAGCTGGTGACCATCGGAGATAATAATCGTTAATGGATTTATTTAGGGTTAAAAATTTATAAACTTGTGGATATGAAAAAGTTATTACTGCTGATATTAATTACTGTTTCTGGTCTGATATTTTATGAATGTAATCAAAAGAGTGGCACACTTGACAGCGAAACCTTAAAAATGGATGTTGTTGCATTAATTGCAAGCGATACCAAGGTGGATAATGCGGTCGAATCTACTAGTTACGAAACAGATATTTACTCATTGGGGAGCAATTCCATTACTGCTTTTAGCTCGGGAAACCTTAAAAGTGCAGAAATGGGAGGCAGCTCTTTTTTCAGGAGCATGTTTGACCATTTTCCTAAGTTCAAATTGCATTTTCGGAAGGGTATTGCTCCGGATATGACTGTTACTACAACAAATGGTGGTTATCCGAAAACAATTTTAATTGATTATGGTGATAGTACACAATTGGCAAACGGAAGGATTCTGAGTGGAACAATTACCATTGTTCTTTCGGCTGCCCCTTTTACATGGGGAAGTACACAAACCATTACTTATACAAACTTTTGCAACGATTCGGTTTGCACCTCTGGAAAAGTAGTCAAAACACGTACCAAAGACCCACAGATTAAATTCACCGAAAGCGCTGATCTTACAATTACCCTGGCGGATGGAACTATCGTTAAAAGGGTTGAGGATAAAGCGAGAACCTGGACTGCCGGATCTGCTACCGAGTTTGATCCATCAGACGATGTGATCGAAATTACAGGAAAGGTGGTCGTTAGCGATTCAAAGAAGAATTCGTATTCCAAGATAATAACATCTCCACTTATTAAAACAGGAGAGTGCAGATTTATTTCAAAGGGGATAGTTGAATATAAAAACAGCTCTGGAAAATTTGCAACTGTTGACTATGGTAATGGCACCTGTGATAATACCGCAACACGTACGACTCAGGATGGAACTACCACGATTACACTTGGCAGACAAGGAAAATAGTTCTTGTTGGTCAATTAGTCACAAAACCGGCTTCTGATCTCCGGAACACCAAGTCAGTGGCCCATATTAAAAAGTGGAAACCATTTTGTAGTTTCGCACTAAATTTAAGTAATCGAAGTTTTGACCAGGGAAGAATTTAAAAATATATTCGATATCCATTTTGCTGGTGTTCGTAACTACATATATTTTCGGTCGGGTGATCAGGATCTGGCAACCGATGTTGCGCAGGAGACTTTTATAACCTTATGGGAAAAGAAGTCCGGATTGGTTAATAGTAATATTAAGGCACTTCTTTTTAAAATTGCAGGTGATCTTTTAATCACACAGCTGCGAAAGCGCAATGTGGCAATGAGATACAAGGCTAAAGCCGTTGATGAACAATTTAATGAGAGCCCTGATGACCTGTTACAGTATAAAGAGTTATTAAAGAACTACGAGCAGGCACTCGAAAATCTGCCGGAAAAACAAAGAACCGTTTTTCTTTTAAGTCGGATGGATGGCCTTAAGTACTTTGAGATTGCTGAAAGTTTAGGTGTGAGTGTAAAAGCTGTTGAAAAACGAATGAAGAATGCTTTGGAATATTTAAGAAAATCGATAGGAAATTGATGAAGAATAAAAAAATACATATTAATGTGAGTACAAACGAAATGGTCGACCATTTTCCGGAGATTGAGATCCGATATTCGGTTTCGAAGGAAAAGATATGGTCAAACCTTGTAAACAGGATGGATGAACAGAGGCATCAGGTCCAAAGTGTCTTTTTTATACCTTTCTTCAGAATTGCTCTGGCCGCTTCATTGTTTTTACTGGTAGGTCTGACAGGTTTTTTCAGGTTTTACACTAAAACGGTAAATGCTCCTGCCGGACAGCGATTTTCATTTTATGTCCCAGATAGTTCATTCATTGAATTGAATGCCAAGTCAACTGTTAGTTTTCACCCTTATTGGTTCCGATTTTCAAGGATTGTTACACTCGATGGAGAAGCATTTTTTAAAGTCAAAAAAGGAAACAGGTTCGAAGTAATATCAAAACCTGGACAAACCACCGTTCTGGGAACCACTTTTAATATTTTTGCACGCGACAAAGATTATAGTGTTACTTGTTTTACCGGAAAAGTTAGAGTGGTATCTGCTTCCCAAAACGAAAGAATCCTATTAAATCCAAATGAACAGGCTTTTTTAAATAAGGATGGTTTTTTAAGACTGGTACAGGAAGTCAATCCGGAATCTGTTAAGTCGTGGCGAGATAACATGTTTGTTTTTACCGGAGCGCCAATTATTTCTGTTTTACAGGAAGTTGAACGACAATACAATATTAAGATAAACTTTCAGGCAGATTCAGGTTTAACCTATACCGGAAATTTTTCACGATCTTTACAAGGAAAAGAGGTCCTCGATTTGGTTTGTACCTCATTAGGGATTAAATTTGAGGCCAAATCAGACAATGAATTTCTGGTTGTTAAGTAATCCAGGAGAGCGTGAGGCAACGTTTTATATTTACTGTACTATATTTTCTTTTGAATTCGATATCATGCTTCTCCCAAGAGGTTGATATCCATGTACATGACGTTCCCCTTAATCAAATTCTGATCGGTTTACGCGATAAATATAAATTGGAGTTCTCCTTCAATGATCAATTGCTTTCGAACTATCGTCTTTCCATTAACCAAATATGGGACACTCCCGAAGATGCACTTCGGTCAATACTTAAAGAATTGCCACTCACCTATACCAAACAGGGGGGTGTTTTTTTGATCCTTCCCAAGGGAAAACAATTTTCGATCCAGAATTTTCATCTGTCGGGCCAGGTTGCTGAAGCTAAATCCAATGAACCTCTCCCATTTTCTCAACTTTATATTAATAACCGGATATTGGTATCTGATCTCAACGGTAACTTTACCTATTTAAGTGCGGGCGACAGTATTTTCCATGTAAAAGTCTCTCATTTGGGCTATTTCATCCTCGATACCGTTGTTATTGCAGGGAGTCATCACAAGTTTAACCTGACTCCTTCAACCATTGGCCTTCGAGAAATTGTTATTAAAAATAAATTTCTGGACAGGTCAACACATATTGGCAGTAGAGCGGGAATGATCAACGTTAATCATCAAATTGCAAAATATTTGCCTGGAAGTGGTGATAATTCGGTGTTTACTTTACTAAGACTTATGCCCGGTATACTCGCTTCAAGCGAACAATCTAATGGACTTATTATTTGGGGATCATATGAAGGACATAGTCAGGTATTATTGGATGGTTTCACAATTTGGGGTCTGAAAAGTTTTAATGATGACATTGACGCAGTAAATCCCCTCATTGCAAAAGAGATTGAGGTACTTAAAGGTGGCTATGATGCAAGCTATGGGGGTAGAGTTGGGGGTATCGTAAATATTGCCGGAAAGACCGGTAATATGAAAAAGCCCTCTTTTAGTTTGAATATTAATAACGTAACGGTTAATGGGATGGCTGAAGTCCCTTTATGGAAAAACAGCTCGGTGATCATGTCATTCCGTCAAACCTACTATAATTTGTACAAGGGAAAAGATATTTTTCCGGCTGATAACGAGAATCAAATTATTACCCCCGATAAGAATAAGCCAAAGATTGACTATACCGTGCTTCCTGATTATTTTTATAGAGATGCGAATATTCGGTTTACCACCCGAAGTCAGAAAGGTGAGCTTTTTTACCTGAGTTTATTAACTGGTCAGGATCGGTTCAGATATTCTATTAATCCGATCTATGATATCAATGGTCTCTTTAATATCAATGCTGAAAATAATTATCAATATGGAGCCTCTGCCCTTTATGGTCGTCACTGGAAGAATGGCAACATAACCAATTTCACAACTTCATGGTCTATGCTTGAAACGGGATTATCGAAAATCCAAAGTATTCAACCCAAGAATAATTTCTTTGTACAAATAGCCAATGATCAGACATATAATAGTATTGCTGAGTATTCCGGACATGTTGACAATTTTATTAAACTCTCTCAGTCACACATGCTTGAAACAGGACTGGGATTTGTTCAGAATGTGGTTGGGTTAAAGGCTGATTCCTCCGGGGTTAATCGAACAAATCAACAAACACAGGTGGGACGATTGGGCGGATATCTGCAGGATCATATCTCCTTACCCGGGGCAATTGAATTTAAATTTGGATTACGTGCAGAATTTCCATTCAATCTCCAAAAAATCTATCTGCAACCACGTTTATCGGCAAGTGTCAAAATATCTGATTATATCAAATTTAATGCAGCCTGGGGAGTTTACAATCAGTTTATTTCAAAAAGTTCGGTTGTCGACAATCAGGGAAACTACCGGTATATCTGGACTTCCTGCAACAATCAACAGATTCCTGTCCTCATGGCAGTTCATTCGGTTGTGGGTAGTACCTACCATAATGGAGATTTCACATTTAGTATTGAAGCCTATTCAAAGAGTACCGATGGATTGACCCGATTTATAAATGAGGATCAAAAATACAGCGATCTGATTTATAAAGGAAAGGGGCGAAGCTATGGTCTTGATTTCTTTGTAAAGAAGGATTTCAATGGCCATTCAGCCTGGGTTTCTTATACTTTGAGTAAAACAGAAGAGAAATTTTCTTACTTTTCTACCAATGAGTTCCAGCCAGCTCCTCAGGATCAGCGTCATGAATTGAAGTTGGCTGTATTGTTTAATGTCAAGCCATTTAATTTTTCTGCTAATTATGTATTTGGTTCGGGATTTCCCCTTAATAACGGAACTATTGTTCATCCGGTGTTTATCAATCCTGATTATAACCGAATCGACGTTGCTGTCAACTTCAGGTTCGACATCGGAAAGGTAGCTGCCGAGACGGGATTATCATTGTTGAATCTTTTTAACTCTAAAAATATCAGGTATTCGAATTTTGAGAAAGTTCCGGTTGACCAGTCTAATACGTTAAATATCTATTCCCAGGCTGTTCCGTTTTCTCCCAGACTTTCGCTGAGATTGTTTTATTGATGCCGGCTACTGGCTTCTTGAAAATAGCGACTGGCAAGAAATTATACGAATTGTAATACACTTTCCTATCAGGTAGGAGATATAATTGTCAGGTAATTTGAATCTCTTCCTTTTCCACCTCGCCATTTCTGATGATAAACGATTTGATATCGGGAACCGCTCCTGCGAGTGAAACAATGACATAACTGATCCCGGGGTCATAGGCTAGACGGATATCTTCAACAGATGGTCTTGCCGGGGTTTCCGGGTGACTGTGATAATTTGCCAGAATTGTAAGACCTTCCTTGCGAGAAGTTCGCAATACCTGAAATTGTTCTGCCGGATCAAAAGAGAAATGTTCATTACTATGATCAATATTTGTCATTCTGAACTGTTTGGTCACCTCTCTTCCTGTTCCCGCCAGATAACCACACACCTCCTCAGGTAAACCAAGTTTCGCATGATCAAAAAGCTGGTCAATAATTTGTTGTGATAGGATGAGCATGATTGAGATCTGTTATTTTTTGATAATTACTTTGTGAGTCAGCCCTTCAACATGCGACACCTCAAGGACATTATATCCTTGTTCCCGGGCACTTTTGGGAACATTTGTGAGCGGTTCACCCTCCGTAAGCAAAACTTCAAGGATATCTCCTTTTTGGAGCTTCGATAATTGAATTTTTGTCTTAACGAAAGTCATCGGGCAATGTTCCCGCGTAATATCTAATTTGACTGTTGACATACGTTTTATTGTTTTTTTGTTGTTAACTGGCCTCTGGCTGCTGGCGACTTAACCTAAAAGCTGACGACGTGATGCTTGCTGAAGAATTATTCCGAAAGTTTTTTTTTTAGATGAACAGTGTTCTTCCGCCTTCCGAAATTTCGAGGAAGGTTGCAACACCCAATACCCCTTTTACTTCATGAATAAAGTCGCTCTGTTGGAGACCAAGGATATGCATAGCCATTTCGCAGGCATACATATTAATTTCAAGCGCTTTTGTAGCTTCAACGAGCTCTTCCAGCGTGGCAACGTTTTTCTTCCGCATCAGGTACCTGAAGATTTTAGGGCTAATTCCCAGAAAGTTTAAACGGCTCACCGGGGCACTTTGCAAACCTCCCATAAAAAATCCAAATACTTTTGGCAGGAAACCTGTTCCGACAAATGCACGACCCTGCTTTTTCTTAATCGCATCGAGACCCCAGAAGGTGAAAAAGATATTTACCTCATAACCAACTGCCGCGGCACCTGTGGCCAGCGTAAAGGTTGCAACAAGCTTATCGAAATCACCGCTAAAGCTGATGATCGAAAGTTTTTTAGGATCCTTTGGCTGACTTAAGGATATGATTTCTGAATCTTCCATTTTTAATGTTGACTTTTAATTTCACAGACTGCCTGTTCGTAATCCACCAGTTCTTTGATTGTAGGATGATCGCCGCAAACCTGGCATTTGTGATTGTGTTTCACTTTAATTGTTCTGAACTCCATCGTTTTTGCATTGAAAGTGAGGAGCCGGTTGGTGAGCAGATCACCTACGCCTGTAAGATATTTGAGAACTTCAGTTGCCTGAATCGTACCCAACATTCCTGCTATTGCACCCAAAACCCCGGCTTGTGAACAGGTTGGAACGGCATTGGGTGGGGGAGGCGCATGAAAAACACACCGGTAACAGGCAGTTCCTGGTAAAACCGTAATCGTTTGTCCGTCAAAACGCAGAATACCGCCATGTGAAAATGGCTTCCCCGCCATTACACAGGCATCGTTGATGAGAAATTTCACCGGAAAATTGTCAGTCCCATCGACCACGAAGTCGTAATCTTTAATAATATCGAATGCATTAGCTGCGGTTAGTAATTCATAATAGGTGATCACCTTGACATCGGGATTCAGCTGTTTAATTTTCTCTTTGGCCGAAAGTACTTTTGCCTTGTTCACATCGGGGGTGAAATGGATCACCTGTCGTTGAAGGTTCGAAAGATCGACCACATCGCCATCGATGATTCCAATCGTACCAACACCAGCGGCTGCAAGATAAAGGGCAATCGGAGCTCCAAGTCCCCCAGCACCCACAATCAGCACCTTTCCATTACTGATTTTTTCCTGCCCTTCGACGCCAACATCCTGAAGCAGGATATGACGGCTATATCTGTGTATCTGATCTTCTGTAAAATCCATGATTATTTTAAATTGTTTATTGCCTGTAACAGGTCACTTTTCAGATCCTCAATATCTTCAATCCCTAGCGAAAGCCGGAGTGTGGTTTCTCTTACATTGAGACTTTCCCGTGTTTCTTTGTCGAAATCGCAATAAATGGTCGATGCGGGATGGATGATCAGCGTTTTGTTGTCGTAAACATTGGTCGCCCTTCGGATGATCTGAAGTTGATTCATAAAAGCGAAACACGTCTCCCGGGTAAAAAAGTCAAAGGTGAGCATCGCTCCCGGAAAAACGCCAAATTGCCTCTGACTGATCTCAAAAAATTTGGATCCCTCGTTCCCAGGATAGTTTACCGCCTTCACCTCAGGTAACGACTGTAGGTATTCGGCAAGTTCGCGACAGTTTGTCGCCGCCTTTTCAAACCGGAGCTGAAGTGTTTCGAGTCCGAGGCTCTGTAAATAGGCAGCATATGGAGAGATACATGCACCCAGATTACGGAAAATCTCACGTCGCAACTTATAATTAAAGGCAAACGGTCCAAAACGCTTTGCCAGCGGCGCCAATTTTTTCGATTTGCTCCAATCGAAAGTGCCATAATCAACAATCAGTCCTCCAATACTCGTACCACCACCTGACATACATTTGGTGCTCGAAATCAGATCAATATCAATTCCAAAATCTTTAGCAGTAAATACATTTGGTGGTGTAAGTGTTGAGTCGGAAATCAGTGGAACATTGTTTTCGTGTGCTATTCGTGACAAACTTTCAAGATCCACCACCTCTAATTGAGGATTGGTGATCGTTTCAACAAAAACAGCTGCTGTATTCTGATCGATATTGGCCTTTACCTCTTCGTTGTTCGTCAGATCACAGAACCGGGTTTCAATCCCAAATTCCCTGATGGTCGATTCAAAGAAAACGTAGGTGTTGCCAAAAAGATGTTTTGATGCGACAATATTGGAACCCGCCGACGCCAGCAGAAGGATCGTATTCGATATTGCCGCCATCCCTGAACTTAGCGCTGTGACGTTTAAAGCGCCTGTTATTTGTTTAATGCGCAGTTCAAGATTCTCAACCGTTGGGTTGGTAATGCGCGAATAGGCATGAACCGGCAACCTACCCTGGAATGCCAGTTCCATCTGTTCTGCCGACTCAAAATCGAAGGCTGAATTGCTGTAAATCGGTTGATGTAATGCACGATTAACATCTTCCCTGGCAAAGGGGGTATGAATGATTTTTGTGGTAAACCCTTTAGGTTTCAACATCGGGAACCTCCTCCCATAAAATAAAGGAAGTCAACCTCGTCGTTGTCGTTTAGCAGGGTTGAATTAAAATCATCACGGTTCACGAACTCGCCGTTTACCTGAATGGAGACCATTTCAGGTTGTTCCACCTTGTTATTTCTGATCAGATCGATCAGAACGATTGGAGTATCCACCTCCTGCGCTTTACCGTTCACCAATATGCTTGCCATGGTATAAATTATTGTTTTCAGTTGAAATAACAACGATTATTTGATCTTTGTTTTTTATAAGGCGAAGGAAATATTATCGGGGATTTTGAGAAATCCCTCAAATATGGCATTTTATATACCATAAACAGGGTAGGTTGGGGTATAAGTGAGCTGGTGACTATTTCAGGGACAACAACCAGTCACCTGCTCACAAAAAAACAAGCCCCACCCCAGCCCTCCCCAAAGTAAAGGGTGACTTACTAATATAACAATCTCCTCTGATTCAGTCAGAATGCTTTCTGACAAATCTGCGGAGGGTTCAGATAATTCTGTTTTGGTAAGTGAGTTGGTGACTATCTCCAATGCAGCGACTATCCACCTGCTCACTTTTAAGAGGACTTTTGGCCCCAGAAACCGATTTAAGGTACAACTTCACATCCATTTCAACATCAACCAATCCGGTATTTTTGGTATAGAGCACTGTTTTGTATTCAAAGCGGGCGGCGTCCAGCGCTTCATTGGCAGCTCAATAGCTTGCAGTGGTCGATTTTAGTTCTGCCGATTTGCCGTTCAGACCTGCAATGGTTTCCTCTATACCATAAATATTAAGCGGCTAAATTTGAGATTGTTGGAGTCGTTGGTGGAATAAAAGACAATGAATCGTACATAAATGCGAATGATAAAGAGAAATTAGCTGATATGAAACGAATCTGGAAACAATCAGCAGAAGAGTGCTTGGTTAATCCATTTTTCGAATAAGGTTCAATTTTAACCATCCTTGGAGTAATTTCATAAATCATCAAAATCAATATTTGTAAATACAGTCAGGACTTTGTTTGTCTTGTAAACTCTATATTATACGTCAGCAGACTTTGTAATCTATATCTCATTTGTAAATCCCTCCGCCTTCTCCTGATCAAAGGCATTCTCCCATTTGGCCATTACAACTGTGGCCGTGCAGTTCCCAATAACATTTACGGTGGTCCGGGCCATATCCATCAATACATCGATTCCTAGAATCAGCAAAACAGGTGTAGTCGGTAAGCCGAAACTGGATAAAGTGCCCAATAAAACCACTAGAGAGGCACGTGAGACACCGGCAACACCTTTACTGGTGAGCATTAACACAAAACACATCGCCACCTGTTGTCCGATCGTGAGATCAACACCGGCAACCTGGGCGACAAAAACACACGCAAGTGACAAATATAGCGAAGTGCCGTCCAGATTAAAACTATAACCTGTTGGGATTACAAAAGCCACAATTTCACGTGGTACCCCAAACCTTTCCATCGATTCAAGCGCAGCTGGTAATGCTGATTCCGAATTGGCGGTAGCAAAAGCGATGGAGGCAGGTTCGCTGATGGCAATCAGGTATTTTTTAAACGGTATTTTTAATGCTATGACCAACGGGAATATCACCAGTAACAGAAAGGCGAGTAATGCGACATATAAGGTGGCCAATAATTTTAACAGACTCGTTAAAACATCCAGCCCCAGCTGACCTATTGTGAATGCAATAGCTGCAAAAACAGCTACCGGGGCGTAATACATAATGATGTGGGTAAATTTAAACATCGCCTCAGCCAGGCTACCGGTAAACCTTAGCATCGTTCCCCGGTACTGATTGCTGAGTTTCGCTACGGCAATTCCGAAAATAATACTAAAGACCACCACTTGAAGAATATTCCCGTCGAAAACCGACTTGGCAATATTCTCGGGAAACATGTTCAATAGGAAACCCGACCAGCTATGCGCTTTTGCTACTGCCTCAGGAGTATTGGTTACAGCCGGTAAAACTACCCCTGCTCCTGCTTTGCTGATGTTGATCGCTAAAAGTCCTATAAACAAGGCTATTGTAGAAGCAATTTCAAAATAGAGAATTGATTTCCACCCCAGCCTGCCAATCAGTTTTAAGTCGTTGTGGCCTGCTATCCCATTTACTAGGGTTGCAAAGATTAAGGGAGCAATGATGGTTTTGATCAGCCGCAGAAAGATATCGCTCAGAAACTGCATGTTTTTGGCAATCTCCGGAACATCGTGACCGAACTCTGCCCCGGCTACAATACTGACCAAAATCCAGATGGTCAATGACCTGCGCCGAAATGCATAGATAATGAACAGTGAAACGTTGAAAATGCGAAAGATGGCAAAAGAAACCGGATCAGGGTCAAGCAGTTTCCAGGAGATCAGTAAAAACAGAATTATCGTTATCGTAGAAACTGATATACAGGCGATACTTAATAGCTGACCAAATTTTTTCATGCCGCAAAATTAGAAAAATATGGTGCAGTTTTATAAAATTCGCTTATAATGGCAAACTTTATTTCAACCTTTCCTGAACATATGCAGCGGCACTCTCCGGAGTATAGTTGCCAAGCACCATTCCCAGAAGTGCATCATTCATCAAAGCATCACCTGTTGGGGATTTTGAATTGAATTTTTCATCCATTAAGCGGATGGTCAGGTTGGCTGTTGCTGAGGTGTTAAACATTTCCTGAGCTAACGAGTTTTCCAAGGTCGAGGCCCCGGGGGTGTAAGAGAAGAAACCCGGAAGTTCGGTCATGATGGCATGTGCATACTCAGAACCTGAAACCCATTTAATGTATTCAAGGGCTTCCCCTGGATGTTTTGAATTCTTATTGAGACCGATTCCGGCATCCACCTGAAAACAATATTGAAGTTTATCACCCCCCTTTTTCACCGGAGGTGCGAACCAGCCGATCGTCGAACTGGTTGCTCCAAGGTTTTGGAGCACGTTTATTTCCCATGAACCGCCTATGAACATTGCAGCCTTTCCCTGAGCAAACAGCACCTTGGAGGCTTCATATCCAAGTGTTTTATAATTTGCTGGCATGTATTTTACAAGTGAGTTGACCGCCTTGAATGCATCCAGAAAATTTGCATCCGTAAGCTTCATTGTCCCATTCATCAGACCCTGTCGGGATGTCTCTCCACCATAAAAATTGGCTCCCAATCCGCAAAAAATAACGCGATTTAGTGTCCAGCTATTGTCAGCGGCTCCTTGGGCAATCACCGTCTCACCTGCAAGAAGAAGCTTTTCACAGTCAGCAATAAATTCATCCCATGTGGCGGGTTCCTGGATCTGGTATTTAGTAAAGATCGCTTTGTTGTAATAAATACCATGAGTAACCCCAACAGAGGGGACACCATAGGTAATACCTGTTTCGGTGCTCCAGGCTTTTAACGGAATTGTGGGGAAGGAGGTCAGATTTGGAATAACATTAGTCAGATCAGCCAGGTAACCAGCATTGTATAATGCCTGACCTTTATCGTATGACCATAGAAACAGAATATCCGAGCCAGTCCCTTTGACTAGGTTATCACTTGTTGCTGCATCATAAACCGTAGGATCCTGAGCCGTAAATTTGATTGTAATGTTTGGATGTGTCGCAGTGAAGAGTGCATTGATCCGATTCATCGCATCCACATCATCAATTCTCCAGCTGGTAAAGGTGAGTTCAACTGTTTGATCAGACTTTTTGCAACTATTAAATCCTCCTATGATGCCTGTTGTTATAAAAAGCAGGAGTGCAGTTTTGAAGAACTGGTTAAAGAGAGATTTCCGGGAGGCTGGAGATGGCCGAAAGCCATTGATTTTTTGATTTGTTTTCATTTTGTTGGATTAAGGTGTTTGCAGGTTGTGATTATTTTAAATTATTCTCGCCATATACAATTTTTATGTTTGGTATGTCTGTGAAATGAAATTAATTCTAAAGGATTCAAAACGAATATATTGAGGATTTCACATTTGTTTTGTTCCGTAAAATTAATTAAAAATTTTATTATAATATTTACAGTGCGGATATTTTTAATGTCGTACTTTGTCTTAACATCATTGGTTTCATGACAATTCATTTTCGCCACTAAATCACACATTTGTTTACCTATGGACACCAAAAATTAATTGCGAGATCCTCATCGGGGAACATTCACAAGAGGTAATATACCTACTGGATGGGGGATGAGGGTTCTACACAGATTTATTAAATAGTGTATTTCTAAGGTCTACTTTCCGATACAGAAAATGTAAATATCTTATAATAAGTATTATAATGGTTTAGAAATACAAATAAGGTACAAATAATTCAAAATTTCTATTTTCTTGCGAAAATGTGTCGTTATGCAAATTAGGCTGTATCTGTTACGTGTCAATTATTTCAATGCAATGAGTGTTTTTGTAATTGAATCTCTTAAGTTTTGTGCAACTTTTACTTCTTCGGCATATTGTTGCCAATTACTTACTACTAATTTTATTTCATCAATAATCTTTTCACCCTTTTTGATATTATTAGCTGATGCAATGGTCATCAAGTCGGCTTTCGTTATGTCCTTGTGTTTCCCATTTATGCTGAGAGTATGCTGACTTACCCAAATATTATTGGGATCATAGGAATAGCAGACGTCGTAAGCGGGAGACAATTCCCATTTGCCTTCTTTTTTAAGCCTGAAAGAAAAATTTTTGGTGTGGTCATCATAGTTTGTTGCCATGACATTAAACACCATCCTGCGGAACATTTGTTCGGCTTCCGGATAAGTTAGTTTCAGTGTGCGCATGGTTTGAAAAAGTTGCTCGTAACTGTATCCATACAAGTTATTGTAGTCAAAGTGCTGAATACCGCAAAAAGTTTGAATGTGATGTTTGGTATCATGACCATCACGGTCAAAACGTTTAGTCATAAAATGTGCACGTCCGTTATCTTCCTCCAATAAATAACAATCCATCATGTTGATTCCGCAATCTTTTGCCATTAAATGGTAAGCATATTCCACTCTTCCAAAGCCTTTGCTTTCTCCAAATTGTGCATCATGAACTCCATCCAGTTTAATCAACCAATGCTCAAAGCCTTTGGGCGCTTTGGCTTGTCCGGATTTCACTTCGCCAGTTTTGCTGTTATAGGCTATCACCGCTTTGGCTCGGGCACCTCCAGCCGAGGTTCCAATTTTCATGATTTCACTCATGGCCTTCTGCTCATCTTCTTTCAGATTGGTTTCAAAGCCTACTCGTTGATCAAGCATCCGTTGCGCCGTTTCAACTAAACTTTTTATTTCAATGGATAAGGCTTGTTTGCCAGCTTTAAACAGTGCCAGTTCAAACTCTAAAGCACCCATTCCCCTTGTCCCAATAAAACACAACTGTTCTACCGGATTCATACTATCTGCCGGACGACCATGTTGAGCTAACCAGATATTGATTAACTGATTACCATACTTATCGGGTAAAGCATCAGCCAACAAACCTGGCAATCCTTTAAATGTATCTATATTTTCACCCCGGGTTGGACGCAGTTCGGGAAAAGAATAAATTCTAGACCCATTTTTTAATGGCATTTTAATTGGAGAAATGTCCCAACCTTTTGAAAGAAATTTGGTGTCGTACTGAAAACTGGCCAATCGTTTATCAGAGTCCCAACGGACAGCACCAACTAATTCTTCCCAAATTTTTACCTCGGCAAAATCTACCATACTGTATCTTCATTTGTGTTTTCAACTTCATTTTGATTTCTTGCCCTTTGCCTTTTGTTCTTTTGCAACTTCGCATACTCAATGGGACTTATTTCATTGCTTATTTTAAAAATATCCATAACATACAACAATTCGAGTACTCGCAAAACCTGAATTAAACTACTCAATGTTACTTTTTCTCCTCGCTCCAACAAACTCAAGGTGGAGCGGCTTACACCCGCAGCAACAGAAACTTCATTCTGTGTTTTATTTTGATTCAAACGATGGTGTTTTATGAAATTTCCAATGGTTGCACTTAGTGCTTTATCGCTCATGGAGACCCAGTCATTGTATGAATTGTCATTCATAAAGTGTATTTTAAGTCATTGATGTATGAATTTTGATTCAAATATAAAAAATATTTGTTATTTATAAAATTATTGAATGAAATGTCATTCATAAACTTTGTTTTATTGGTATAATGAATGATAAATCATTCTAAAATGATGATCATTTAAATTCACCTAGTATTTGCATCGGGTGAAATTAATCAGAAAAGCTGTTACAGTGGAGAGGGAAAAGTGTGGATGTGAGGTACGAAACACGCACACGCGGGATGCTGAAGCTGGTGAGATGAACGAAATGAAATAGTGCAGTGAGGTACGAACAGAATAGTTGAATGAGTGGAACGAACCGGCTGCAAGCATTTGGCCTGTGCGCGAATGAAGCACTTAATCAGTTATCATTAAAGAGTATTCGGCCAATTAGGAATTCTTGATTTAAGCCTGATTTTTATTATTCAATATTTTTATGGGCGGCATTGGTGGGCTGAGAGATTATGGGACTGGGAACCCGATTAATCGAGAAACGTGTGAATAACGATCAGTCGAAATTATCTAAAAACAGAATAATTTTGTACTCATCTTCTGTAGAATTCATTCTACCCATACCAAACATCATAGAGCCAATAAAAAAGACTGACCCTGTATAAACAGAGTCAGGTCAATCAATCTGAGAAAATTTGTTTTGTTGAAAATATTACTTGAGAAAACTAACTTTTCACTTTAATCGCATCCATTACTTTTTCTTTCGATAATTCTTTGGTGCAGAAGAACCAGTCGTAGCATGTCTTTCCTTCTTCTTTGGTTTCCATTCGCTCTTTGGCTACTCCGCACGACCCGGCTGTAGGAATAATCACTGCATCACCAGGGCGCCAGTCGGCAGGCATGGCAACGCTAAAAGCATCAGCCGCCTGAAGTGCGATAATTACGCGTTTTAGTTCATCGAAATTACGACCCAACGAAAGTGGATAATAAATCATGGCGCGAATAATTCCTTTCGGATCGATAAAGAACACAGCACGAACAGCTTTAGTGTTGCTTTCTCCGGGTTGGATCATGCCATATTTTTTGGCCACTTCCATGGTAATATCTTCAATCAAAGGAAAATTAACTTCTACATTTTTCATCCCTTTGTATTCGATTTTTTCTTTGATGGTGCGCAACCATGCAATGTGGCTATAAAGTCCGTCAACCGATAGCCCAACCAAATCGCAATTAAACGCTTTAAATTCGGCTTCCATAGAAGCAAAAGTCATAAACTCAGAGGTACATACGGGAGTGAAATCTGCCGGGTGGCTGAACAGGATAACCCATTTTCCTGCATAATCAGATGGGAAGTTAATTAGTCCCTGGGTGGTTACTGCTTTAAACTCGGGCGCTGCTTCTCCAATGCGCGGCAATGTCACCACTTCTTGATTTGTTTCCATTGTTAATAGTTTTAAAATTAGATTCTCATTTTTTTGAATTCTTCTTTCATTCTTCTGATATCGGTTAGCCAATCTTCGATATCATTTTCGTGTTCAAGTTCTTCGTTCAGAATTGTTGTAGCCATAGCATGTGTGGTATGGTCTTTCCCGCCGGTAAAGTCAGCTATTTCTTTATAGCGCTGAATCGCACATCTCTCACCTTTGAGGTTCTGCTCAAGAATAACCTCGATGTAAGGATCGGTAGGCGCATCGTAAGAACAACGGCTGAGTTTTGGCCATTCTTCAGGATTGAGAACCGGCGTGCCACCCAATTGAATAATTCGGCTGACGACTAATACGGCATGTCCTAATTCCTGATTGGCATGGAGCAATAGTTCCGGCTCGACTTCGCTACGCATCGGGCCTTCCATTAGCCTTGCCCCAATCCAGTACTGGTAATAGGCCAGCCATTCTTCTGACAATGCAGCGTTTAGCATGTCGAGTAATTTTGGCACATCTAAATCTAAAATATTTACAGCCTGTCTTCCCATAATTTGTAGTTTTATTTATTGATAATCTGTAATTTATGTTTTTTTTCGTTTTGAAATACTGATGGTCGTAATCATTTAATTTTTCATCAACGACCAACAAATATATAAAAATTAGTTATAATGAGCAAATGTTCATTATATTTGTAACGAACATTTGCTCATTACATGTCACGACCAAAACGAATACGAAAGATGACCAATCCCCCTCATTTTAAGGGATTCAGGCCAATTGGTCTACCGGAAGAAAACAATCCGGTGGTTTTGAATTATGAAGAATATGAAGCTATCCGGCTAAGCGACTTTGAATTATATAGTCATTTGGAAGCTTCACAGATCATGGAAGTTTCGCGCCCGACTTATTCTCGTATTTATGAAAGTGCCAGGCGTAAAGTCGCTGAGGCATTCATGCTGGGCAAAGCAATACTATTTGAAGGAGGCAAAGTGTTTTTCGATACCGAATGGTTCTCATGTAACAGTTGTGGCTGTTGTTTTAACCATCCGGAGAAAGAACAGAAAATTAACAATTGTTCGCTGTGCGGTTCAACTGACATTGAGCAGTATCGTGAAGATTCGCAGTCCGGGTCGGTAGAAGATAGTTGTATTTGTCTTAAGTGCGGACATGAGAAAGTACATTCTTCGGGTGTTCCTTGCAGAATTGAGATGTGTCCGGTTTGTAATTCGCAGATGGTTCGACAAGGGGCGCCACACCAGCATCGAAACAGAAACTCTAATTAAAAGATATTAAGTATGAAAGTAGCAATTACATCAACAGGAAATAGCCCCGATTCAACTTTAGACAGCCGTTTTGGCCGCTGTTCTTATTTCGTGATTTACGACACAGAAACCCATACCACAGAGTACATCCCAAATCAGAACAAAGAAAATGTAGAAGGAGCAGGACCTGCTTCCGTTCAGTTAATTGCATCGAAGGGGGCTGAAAAGGTTGTTTCCGGAGAGTTCGGGGTTAAAGTAAAATCACTTTTCGATAGTCTTCAAATTCAGTTGGTTGTGTTAAACGATCCTAAAAAAAAGATCATCGAAATTATCGGTTTATTAAATCATTAAAAATTAGCATCATGCCGCAATTAGATGGAACAGGCCCTGAAAGGAAGGGCACACAAACCGGCCGGGGATTAGGTAAATGCAAAGAAGTGCCAGATAAAGAAGCTTTAGAAAAGTTGGGCAAAGGAATGGGCTTGCGACGTAAATCAGGAGGTGGAGAAGGACAAGGGAAACGCTTGAAAAGCGGATTAAAATAGTGTCAACGAAACAAAAAAGGAGGTTATTATGCCAGGATTAAACAGACGTGGCCCTCATGGTGATGGGCCAATGACAGGCAGAAAAATGGGGCGGTGCAATCCCGATAATCAAGGGAAAACCGATGACGAAATTTTACAGAACAAAGATTTATCCCAAGAATCAGGTCAAGGTATGGGACGTGACTTTGGATTTGGTTGTGGTTTTGGATTTGCACGAGGCCAAGGAGGACGTGGTCGCGGTCTGGGACGGCAAAACCGTTTCAGAGGGGGTAATTAAAATCCGGGAGGGGCAATCTCCCCTCCCATTTTCAACAAAAAAACTTAAAATCAATAATATGAATAAAAAAATTGCTATTCCGATGGAAAATGGCATTTTGTGCGCCCATTTTGGTCATTGCCAACAATTTGCAATAGTCGATGTAGTTGACGGAGTAATTACCGATGTTAAAGAAATGACGCCTCCCGAACATGTTCCGGGATTGTATCCTCGCTGGGTTGCAGGGTTTGGAGTAACCGATGTAATTGGCGGTGGCATGGGGCAAAAAGCGATTGATTTATTCAATCAGCAAAACATTAATGCATTTGTGGGTGCGCCAATGAAAGCGCCACGAGAATTGGTCAGCGATTTTATTGCCGACAAACTTACATTGACAGCTAACTACTGTAATCACGATGGAAATCACGAGTGTAACCATTAAAGAAGAGAAAGAAGTCATTTCAGATTATCGCTGCTATTTCTGTTTTGCCAAAGCATTCGAACGATTACTTGAAAAGGAAAATCTTACTCCGGAAGAAAAGAAATGCTTTGCCAGCGACATGTTTGGTTTATTCAATAAGGAAAAATCAGGGTTTTCAATTCCGAAATTGTCACGCGATTTGCATATGCTTTTGAAACAATATAGCGACAATTCTGATCCATACAAACAAGTCAAGAAACAAAGCAACAATTTGGTTTTAAATAGGTATCCCGAATTGAAAGACCTTGTTTTCCATTCGTCAAACTATTTCGACACTGCTTTACGACTTGCCATTGCCGGAAATATCATTGATTACGGAATTGGCAACTATTTTGACTTACAGGGAACTATGGACACAGTCCTGAATTCGGAATTTGCCATCGATGATTCGCTCGAATTAAAGCAGGCGCTTTCAGAAGCTAAAACAGTGCTTTACCTAGGCGATAACTGCGGCGAGCTGGTTTTTGACAAGCTTTTTATCGAAACGATCATGCATCCCAACCTGATTTATGCTGTTCGCGGTGAGCCCGTTATCAATGATGTCACGCTCGAAGATGCCCGGTATGTTGGAATGGATAAGGTTGCTGATTTGATTTCGAACGGTTACGGTGCCCCTTCAACCCTCCTTGAATATTGTTCTCCTGAATTTCAGGAAGTGTTTAACAGTGCGGATGTGATTATTTCGAAAGGACAAGGCAATCTGGAAGGTTTGTTGGGAAAAACTGATAAGGATGTATATTTTCTTTTGATGGTCAAATGCGACGTAATTGCTGATGCGTTGGGCGTCAGAAAGGGGGATTTTGTAGTGAAAAAACAAGAATAATTGGACATGGCAAAAATTAGAATTGGAATTATTATTTGCGACCGTTATCGCACCTGCGCAGGCGGAAAATGCTTCCAGGCTTTTCAAAACAAGGAAGGAGCATTTTCAATTTACAAGAATCGTGAAGTAGAATTATCTGCTTTTACTACCTGTGGAGGTTGTCCGGGAGGAAACATCGAAT
This sequence comes from Prolixibacteraceae bacterium, assembly GCA_963675995.2. Lineage (GTDB taxonomy): Bacteria > Bacteroidota > Bacteroidia > Bacteroidales > Prolixibacteraceae > JAAFHB01. The sequence goes on from CAXXIY010000002.1 coordinate 1,870,634, forward strand.
ATGCACCCGAAGAGATGAAAAAGAATGGTGTAACGCATGTACATTTTGCCACCGGATTTTTGGTGGGATACCCACCTTGTCCGTATATAGAACATTTCCAGAAATTCATTCCTGAGATGTACGGAATGAAAGTGGTTGTTGGAACACATCCAATTCCGCAGAAATATTTCTTAACCCACAATAAATTAAATACATGGGATACCGCTTTTTTGAAAGAGTCCATTTTACCAACGCTTTCTGATGAGCAAACCCGTTTAAACTATGACTGATCAATCGAATATAAAAATAGCTGTTGCAAGTGGCAAAGGGGGAACTGGTAAAACCCTGGTTTCGACCAATCTTTTTTGGACGGCTCAAAAAGCAGGCTTCCCAGTGACTTTGGTTGATTGCGATGCAGAAGAGCCTAATGTAGCAGAATTCATTTCAGGCGATGTGTTATTTACCGATACGGTTACGCAAAACATTCCGGTTATTAATTCTAAACTCTGCATGTTTTGTGGCAGATGCTTCGATTATTGCAACTACAATGCAATAATCTATCTGCCATTCAATCAATTTATTCAGGTAGTCGAAGAATTGTGTCACGATTGCGGCGCCTGTTCAGTGGCTTGCAAATTTGGTGCAATTACCGAAAAGGTGAAGCCATTGGGGACCGTTAAATCAATGAACCTAAGCTGTCAGGCTGAAATTATTGAAACTTGTGCTGATGTTGGCGTTTATTCGCCAGTGCCGGTTATTAAAAAGGCGATTAAAGCAATTACGGATAAGAACCTGACAATTCTTGATTCTCCGCCCGGCATTTCGTGCCCGTTTATTGCTACTGTCGAAAGTGCCGATTACGTGATTCTGGTCACAGAACCAACTCCTTTTGGGGTGAACGACCTGAAACTGTCGGCTGAAACGCTAATGCAGCTCCGGAACCCTTTCGGGGTGATTGTCAACCGTGCTGGATTAGGCAACCGCGAAGTTTACGAGTGGCTGCAACAAAATAAGATTCAGCTTCTGCTTGAAATCCCTTTCGACCGTGAAATCGCCCGGATTTATTCTGAAGGACGGTTACTGGCCGAAGAAAAACCCGCTTATCAGCTTCAATTTAAGCAGTTATTAAAAAAGATTGAAAAGTTAGTCAAACGATGAACGAAATAGTCATTCTAAGCGGAAAAGGAGGAACCGGCAAAACCAGCCTTAGCGCTGCCTTCGCAACGCTGAACAATAATACGATTGTTGCCGATTGTGACGTAGATGCTGCGAACCTTCATCTCGTTTTACAGCCAGTAAATTATTACGTTAGAAACTTTACGACCGGTCATAAAGCAGTGATCGAATATACCACCTGCACCAACTGTGGTCTATGTATCGATTATTGTCGCTTCAATGCCATCTCGTTTCAGAAAGGGAAAGTAACCATTTCAGAAATATCTTGCGATGGCTGTAAATTGTGTTCCAGGATATGCCCCTCCAATTCGATCCAAATGATTCCAAATAGTAAAAGTTATTGGTATGCTGGCAATTACAGAAACGGGAAGATGATTCATGCACGGCTTGCTCCCGGTGAGGAAAACTCAGGGAAACTGGTGAATATGGTACGCGAACATGCAAAAAAAACGGCACAAGAAACGGGCTGGGATACTATTATCATTGACGGGCCCCCGGGTATGGGTTGCTCTGTTATCTCTTCGATAACCGGAACAAATAAAGCAATTATTGTTACGGAACCAACCAATTCCGGGTTTCACGACATGAAACGGGTGCTGGAAATCACCGCTAATTTCAAGGTGAAATCGTTTGTGGTGATTAATAAGTACGATCTGAATGAAGCAATTACCGGTAAGATAGAGGGCTGGTGCGATGAAAATAACATTCCGGTAGTCGGAAGAATCGCCTTTGATCCTGAAATTATAATGGCCATGATTAATTGCCAAAGCATTACCGAATGGATGCCAAAAACAGAAACAGGCAAAGAAATAATTTCGATTTACAACAAAATATTCAATGTCTAATACTCTAATTCATATTGCATTAGGTGTTAAGGAAAAAGATGTTAATTCATTTTATTTAGATGTTCTTCATGGGGAAATCACTAGAACATTTGAACTTTCGAAAGAGGTTTTGTCTGAAATATTTAGCATCAATAAAAATGTAAAGGTGGCAAAGGTTTCTTGTCAGGGAATTGATTTTGAGTTGTTTATTGATGATGATCCTCTGATGCCTTCTTTTGCTCATGTTTGTTTTCTTTCTGGACAGGCAAAAAAGATCATGGAAAGAGCAACACAAAAAGGATATCGCACATACGTTCGTAGCAACTCACCGGACACATATTTTATTAGCGATTCAAATAATAATCTGTTTGAGATTAAAAAAAGGAAGGAATAATCATGATCAGTTTCGGACCAATACCATCACGACGGCTGGGGAAAAGCCTCGGAATAAACAATATCCCATCGGCAAAAAAATGCTCCTATTCCTGTATCTATTGTCAGGTTGGAATTACCATGAAGCGAAGCCTGACTCGCAATAATTTTTTCGAGCCGGAAGTTATTTTTACTGAAGTGCAAAAGCATTTAGCCAGCCTGAAGGAAGCCGACACGCCTGATTATTTGACTTTTGTGGCCAATGGAGAACCAACTCTTGATATTCATTTGGGCCAGTCAATCGAAAAATTGAAACAGTTCAATATTCCAATAGCTGTAATTACAAATGCCTCGTTATTAGCTGATCAACAGGTACGAAAAGACTTGAAGCTTGCCGATTGGGTTTCGGTAAAAGTTGACGCAAATAACGAAGACTCCTGGCAAGCAATAAACCGGCCATTCGGTTCGCTCAATTTTAAAAAGCATGTTGATGGATTGTTCCAATTCTCAACCGAATACAAAGGTAAACTGGTTACCGAAACCATGCTTGTTCAGGGCATAAATGACAGTGCTACAATCTTAAACCAAACAGCAGGGTTAATCGCGCAATTAAAACCATATGTTGCTTATCTGTCCATTACAACCCGCCCACCGGCTTTGTCGTGGGTAAAACCTCCTGACGGAATTGCTATAAATGAAGCTTACCAGATTTTCTCTGATGAAGGATTAAATACTGAATTAATACTCGGATTTGAAGGAACCAATACCGGTTACACGGGCAATGCGATGGAAGATATAATAAACATTTGTGCGGTTCACCCGATTCGGGAAGATACCATGAAGGAACTTTTGAGAAAGAATAATGCTGATCCCACTATTCTAACGACTTTGATTCACGGAAAATACATTCAGCAAGTCGAATATGGATCAAACTCGTTTTACATCCGCAAATTTCATTCATAAGCCAATGATTGTGAATATTATAAAATATGGAGCCCCGGTACTTCGCAAACAGGCGGTTGAAATTACCCAAGAAGATAACCTGGTGCAAATCGTAAAGGACTTGTATGATACACTCAAAAAAGAAGGTGGATTGGGGCTTGCTGGGCCGCAAATTGGTCTCTTGAAGCGGATATTTATGATGGATACTTCTTCATTGAATGAGGATGATCCAACCATTGAAAAAATAGAACAGGCCTTTATCAATCCTGAAATCTTAGAATGCGATCCTGAAAAAATTTATTACAAAGAAGGCTGCCTGAGCATTCCGGGTATTTACGAAAGCGTCGAACGCCCGGTGAAAATCAGGGTTCGTTATCAGGATACCTTTTTCAACACCATCGAAAAAGAACTGGATGGGATGCAGGCACGCATCTTTCAACACGAATTTGACCACCTCAACGGTATTCTTTTCATCGACCGGTTAAGTCAGTTAAGAAGAAAACTATTGAATGGTAAATTAAATAAAATCAGTAATTTATAAAATCAATATAATATGGAACACCATCAACCAATTGAGAAAACAATGCTGCCCGACATTAAAAACATGATCATGGTTGTATCGGGCAAAGGTGGGGTTGGAAAATCGACTGTTGCTGCAGAAATGGCTATTTCGCTTGCTGAAGAAGGCTATTCGGTTGGACTGCTCGATGCCGATATTTTCGGTCCTTCTGTACCAACTTTAATGAATTTGATTCGTGTGGAAAGTCCGTTAATGGTAGAAAAAGATGGAAAACAAATCATGGAGCCATTTGAACGCTTTGGCATTAAAATTATGTCCATCGGTTTCTTTTTTGATCCGGAGCAGGCTGTTATCTGGCGTGGACCAATGGTTTCCAATGTATTAAAACAACTCATAACCGAAACGAACTGGGGAGCATTGGATTATTTAATTATTGACACCCCTCCGGGGACTGGAGATATTCATATCACGCTCCTTCAGTCATTCTTCATTACAGGGGCATTGGTGGTTACCACACCGCAATTGGTCGCCATTGCCGACGTTCAGAGAACAATCGGGATGTTGCGCGATCAAGTGATTGGCGTTCCGGTGTTGGGTATAATCGAAAATATGGCGTGGTTTTCACCTTCCAAACATCCTGAAGAAAAGTATTTCCTCTTTGGCAAGGGTGGTGGAGAACTTTTGGCGAAAACGTTTAATGTTCCACTCCTTGCTCAGATTCCAATGAACGAAACCATTTGTGCAAGTTGCGACGAGGGTAAAATTAATGAACTGTTTAACGATAGTAATGTCAGGGAGGAATTTGACAATTTAACAGTTCGTATACTGGGATTAACCGAAAAAATAACAGAATGTTAGAACACGAATTTACATTCAGGGTAATGTATCCTGACACAGACCAAATGGGAACGGTACACCATTCGAACTATGCCAAATATTACGAAACAGCGCGTTGGGAATTGTTCCGAAGTATTGGCATTTCGTACCATTCGGTTGAAGAAGCCGGATACATGCTCCCGGTTATCCGGATGAATTTCAGGTTTATTAAAACTGCGAATTATGATGCTTTATTAACCGTTAAAACCACCCTGAAGGCCATAAAAGGTGTTCGAATTTGGTTTACTTATAAGCTTTATAATGAGCAGAATAAACTGGTTAATGAAGCCGAAACCGAACTGGCATTTGTAGAAAAAGATACATGGAAACCTTGTCCTGCTCCTGAATTTGTGATGAAAGCCATTGAACTTAATCGCCAAAAACAACATTTACATGAATAGAATAACATATCACTCCATTGGGATTGTACATTCACCTTTTCGATTCCCAGAGGGTACCCCAATTCAGGCAACTGCGGCAAAAGATATACAGGCCAGAATCGAAATATTTCCGGAATACAGCAACGGAATAACAGATCTTGACGGATTTTCTCACATCATTGTTTTGTTTCACATGCATTTGGCTAAAAGCAAATCGCTGCTGGCAACTCCTTTCCTAGATTCAGAACCTCATGGAGTATTTGCTACCCGTTCACCCGGAAGGCCAAATCCGATAGGCTTTTCGGTGGTTGAACTCGAAAAAATTGAAAATGATATCCTATTTGTGAAGGGTGTCGATATTTTGGATGGTTCACAGGTTCTGGATATTAAGCCATATATTCCTCAGTTTGATGTTTTTGAAACAACAAAGAAAGGTTGGATTGAGAAAAATGCGCATAAGATCGGTGAACAGAAAGACGATGGACGGTTTAAAATTTAAGAATGACAAAACAGGAAGCGATAAATAAAGCACAGACATTATTTGACGAAGGCTATGCCTGTTCGCAAGCGGTTCTGCTGACTTTTGCCAGTCAGTTTGATCTTGATGAATGGACAGCCAAACTCATTTCTTCAACTTTTGGAGGAGGCATGGGACGCTTGCGCCAAAAGTGTGGTGCGGTAACCGGAGGGTTCATGGTTTTGGGGCTCAAATATGGCAATGCAAACCCAAAAGATATGGAAACGAAGCTTGCAGCATACCGAAAAGTCCGTGATTTAAACCAATTGATAGAAGAAATTCACGGCACCACAAATTGTGGCGAGATTCTCAAAAAATTTGCAACCGAAGCCGACATTGCCGAACGAAAACATCATAAAATTATCTGCCGGAAAGTTGTAGGCGATGTAACTGAACAAGTGTACGACCTGATAAACTGCTAACACAAATAAAAATAAACACATGAAATTTCAGCCTGAAAAATATGCGATTGAAGATAAACCAATGCAGCCTTTTATTGATGCAGCCGAAATATGGAATTTTATAAATACGAAACAATCATCAAAAGAACGGGTTCGGGAAATTATTGCCAAATCGTTGGATAAAAAACGTTTAACATTGGAAGAAACTGCAGTGCTCATCAATACTGTTGATCCCGAATTGATTGAAGAAATAAAAGCCGGGGCACACGAGTTAAAAGAGAAGGTTTACGGCAAGCGGATTGTGTTGTTTGCTCCTCTGTATGTTGGCAATAAATGCACGAACAATTGTATTTATTGCGGGTTCCGCACCGGAAATAATGCTGCCATCCGACGGACTTTGTCAAACGAAGAATTGATCAGTGAAGTACAAGCGTTAGAAGATTCCGGACAGAAACGCCTAATTTTAGTGTATGGCGAACATCCCGAATATTCTGCTGATTTCATTGCCCAATCGGTAAAAACGGTTTATGCAACCAAAAAGGACAAGGGAGAAATCCGAAGGGTAAATATCAATGCCGCTCCATTAGATATTGAAGGATTTAAAAAAGTAAAACAATCAGGAATAGGTACTTATCAGATTTTTCAGGAAACATATCACCCCGAAGTTTATCAGCAATACCATTTATCGGGCAAAAAAAGCAACTTCGAAAACAGGTTGATTTCTTTGGATAAAGCGCAGGAAGCAGGCATCGACGATGTTGGAATCGGCGCGTTGTTTGGCCTGTACGATTGGCGGTTTGAAGTCCTGGGGCTTGTACGCCATGCAAACCATCTCGAAGCCTGTTACAATGTTGGGCCGCATACCATTTCATTTCCCCGGATAAAAAGCGCTTCACAGTCGAATGTTTCTGAACGATATATCGTTGGTGATGCAGATTTTGGCAAACTGGTGGCTATTTTAAGGCTCGCGGTGCCTTACACTGGCATGATCTTAACAGCAAGAGAATCGCCCGAACTCAGAAAAGAAGTCATGCAATACGGTGTTTCTCAAATCGATGGAGGAACCAAAATTGAAATAGGCGCCTACGCTGAGAGTTTAAATGAAAAGCAAAACCTTAACCGGGAACAATTTCACATTAACGATTCGCGCTCGCTCGATGAGATTGTTGAAGAACTGCTAAACGAAGGTTTTCTTCCATCGTTCTGCACGGCTTGCTACCGCTTGGGGCGGACAGGCGAACACTTCATGGAAATTTCGGTGCCGGGTTTTATACACAACTATTGCACACCAAATGCCATTTTAACGCTATCGGAATATTTGACCGATTATGCTTCTGAAGAAGTTAAACTCAAGGGTTGGCGGGTTATTGACAGCAAAATGAATGAAATAAATGATCAGCCATTGGTCTGTCAGCTTAGAGCAAAGATAGACCGAATTTCTAACGGCAAGAGAGATATATACTTTTAACAGATAAAATGAGAATTCATAAAGAAGGACGGACGATTGTATTTGGAGTCGTGATTTTCTGTTTGGCTCTTATTTCAATAATAGCCTGGACAACAGCTTTCGACAATTTATCCTCCAAAATAGCCGGATTATTGATTGTTTTGGCAGGATGCTTCGTCGCCTATTTTTTTAGAAATCCTCATCGTCCAATTCATCGCGACCAGTCAATCATATTTGCCCCTGCTGATGGAAAAATTGTAGATATTGCCACTATTTATGAAAAGGAATACCTGAAACAGGATTGCCTGAAAGTCTCCATCTTTATGTCGATCTGGAACGTGCACGTGAACCGCTATCCCGTTGCCGGTACGATCAGTTACACAAAATATCATCCCGGTAATTATTTAATTGCCAGTCACCCCAAATCTTCGGAGTTAAACGAACGCCAGTCAACTGTAATTGAAACGCCAGAAGGGTTTTCAGTATTGATCAAACAAATTGCCGGAACCCTGGCTCGTCGGATTATTTGCTATGCAAAAATGGGAGGACAGGCCATACAAGGCGATGATATTGGTTTTATCCGGTTCGGTTCACGGGTCGATATTTTCTTGCCCTTAAATACGGAGATACAGGTTAAGTTGAATGAAAGGATAAAGGGAAACCGGACTATTATTGCCCACTTTAAACAATCTTAAAACTAACGTTATCAATAAAAACTAAAAAACACAAGATCATGAAAAACACTGATGTATTGGTTGTTGGAGGAAGCGCTGCCGGAATGGTTGCGGCCGTAACCGGGAAAAATTGCTGGCGTGAGAAAAGTTTTATTTTGGTGAAAAAGCAAAAAGATGTGATGGTTCCTTGCGGAATCCCATACATTTTTGGCACGCTCGATAGCAGCCAACTTAATATCATGCCTGTTGATAATATGCTGGCAAAAGCAGGTATCGAATCATTGGTGAATGAAGTGGTTTCCATCGACAAGGAAGCCAAAATTGCAACGCTTGACGATGGCGAACAAATTAAATACGATAAGCTGGTCATTGCTACCGGATCAAAACCCATAAAACCCAAATGGCTGAAAGGGAATAATTTGGAGAATGTGTTTGTGATCCCCAAAAATAAGATCTACCTCGATGCAATGAAAGAGAAGATCAATGGATTAAAGAAAGTCGTAGTTATTGGCGCCGGATTTATTGGTGTCGAATTTTCTGATGAATTGAAAAAAGATGGACATGAAGTAATATTGGTTGAAAAAGAAAAAGACATTCTTTGCACTGCTTTTGACGAAGAAATTGCATCGAAAATTGCGGGAATCCTAGAGAGCAGAGGAGTACAAATCATTACAGGAATTGGGATTAGCGAAGTCGTCGGAACGTCAAAAGTTGAAGGTGTTAAACTTGAAGATGGCAAAATAATTGAAGCAGATGCGGTAATTCTTTCAATGGGTTATAAACCCAATACCGAACTGGCCGGAAAATCAGGAATATATGTGGACGAAAGCGGTTTTATAGCTGTTGATGAATATATGCGCACCCACGAAAAAGATGTATTTGCCATTGGTGATTGTGCTCAAAAACGCGATTTCATTACCCGTAAAAGAGTTCCAACAATGTTAGCCTCAACAGCTTGTGCCGAAGCTCGCGTTGCCGGTATGAACCTGTTTAATATCCACGTGGTTAAAACATTTAGCGGCACCATTGGAATCTATTCAACAGCTATTGGTGAATTTGCATTTGGAACAGCTGGTATTACTGAAAAAAGAGCAATAGAGGAAGATATTTCAGTAGTTACAGGAATTTTCGAAGGAGTTGACCATCATCCGGGAAATTTGCCTGAGACACACAAACAAATGGTGAAACTGATTGTAGCCAAATACTCGGGTATTATCGTTGGTGGTGAAGTGATTGGTGGATTAAGCGCTGGCGAATTGATTAATGTGATAGGGATTGCCATTCAAAATCGGATGTCAATTAATTCGCTCCTTATTTCACAGATTGGCACGCATCCTTGCTTAACTGCTTCCCCTGCTGCTTATCCATTAATTAAAGCAGCCGAAGTTATTGCCTCAAAAATGCGGAGTTAATTAAAGCGGAGAATTGGTTTGATAACTCATTTTTGTTGTTTTTGTTTCATACATTCGATGAAAAAGTAGCTCTAAATCCAGATTATGAATAGTATTATAATTATTGGCGTTCAGCCTCCCTGTCCAAGGTGCAAACTACTTGGAAACATTATTGATGAGAAGGTTAAGGAATTACAGATTGATGCTGAAGTAAAACATTTTGCTTATACCGATCCGGAGGCAAAAGAATTTGCTCAAAGTTTTGGTTTGGAAGCGGGTACTGCAAAAGATGTTTCCAAAAGAATAAATCTTGAAATTGATAGTCAAAGAGTCAGTATGGCGAAATACGACAAAACAATACATCCTGATTTTGACTTTGAACCGTATAACAACTGCCACTGGACTTTTGAACTGGATGAAGTGTTGCGACCATTTGAAAACCGGGCTAAAGAGGTTGGGATAATGATGACACCAGTTTTGATTATTAATGGCGAATTGAAACATCAGGGAAGTGTGCCAAAGCTAAATCAGATAACCGAATGGTTGAAAGAACTAAATAATGTCAAAACTATTTGAGCAATTAAAGAAAGACATCCGTTTTGTCGAAGGGTTAAATTCCTGCATTAACTGTGGAGTTTGCACGGCTATATGCCCGGCAGCGGCTGTTAGCGATTACGATCCTCGGTTGATTGCCGAAACTCTTCAGCATGGAAACGAAACTGAACTCGAACAACTGCTAAAAAGCGATACCATCTGGTTGTGTGGCGAATGTCTTTCATGCAAAACACGTTGTCCCAGGGGAAATACGCCCGGTTACCTTATTCAGGCTTTACGGGCTTTATCAATCGAAACCGGCTTCTTTATCGAGAGCGAACAAGGGCAAAAACAATTGGCCATAAAACGCACAGTGGGCGATCACATCCTGAAATATGGCTATTGTGTATACATTGATGAAGTAAATACCGAAATGTACCCCGAGCAAGGCCCCGTGTGGGACTGGTTAAAACAAAATCGGCAACAGGTGCTGGATCGACTTGGCACAAATTATCAAAAAGACGGGAGCGGTACCTTGCGCCAAATTTCCGAAGAATCGCTCAACGATCTTATCCGGATATTTGACGAAACAGGAGCTACGGAAAGGTTCGAAAAAATAGAAACGATTTCTTCTGCCAAAGCCAACGAAATGGGTCTGGATAAGGAAACGTATTTTGACTATTTATATAACGGTAATAAAGAATAATTGCGGAAAGTTAAAATCCATATTATCCCCCTATTTCTGCTTTGGATATTTTTAATTCCAATAGTTGTTCAAATTATCCACCGGCACGAACACGCTTTTCTATGCACGTCAAAAAGCGAAACGCATCTTCATGTTTATCATGAAACGTGTCCCATTTGCGCGTTTCACTTTTCGAACTTTACATCTGTACATAAATATTTTAAAGAAACAGTAAAAGAAATTTATAGAAGAGTTGGATATTCTTACAAAACTGTTTTTGTTGAAAGTCCTTATGACCTCACATTTTTGTTACGCGGACCTCCTGTGCCTAATGGTTTAGTATAAAATATTTGTTTTAAATCATTGGATAACAAATTAATAGTAACAAAAAATGAGAAAAATATTAATAACACTCCTAATGGGGTTATTTTGCTATATAACGAATGCTCAAACACATATTCAGGGTAGGGTAACAGATATCAACGGCAATCAGTTGGGCAGCACTTCCGTGTTTTTGCCTGAACAAAATAAAGGCACCGTTTGTGCTGAAAACGGAGAATACAGAATTGAGAACCTCCCCACAGGAAAGGTGGAAATACAATTCTCCTACATTGGGTTTAATACTGTCGTTAAAACAGTGGCATTACAAAGCGGACTAAATGAATTAAATGTTTCGCTAACCGCATCGGTTATTGAATCGCAGGAAATTGTTGTTACTGGTGGTTTTGTAGCATCACAACACGAGAATGCGGTAAAGATTGACGTATTAAAAAGTAAAGACATATCGCGTTCAGGCACGCCAAATTTTATGGAATTGCTAACAAAAGTTCCGGGTGTTGATATGATTGCCAAAGGTCAGGGCATTTCAAAGCCTGTTATTCGAGGGTTGTCGATGAACGATATCCTAGTCCTGAACAACGGGGTACGCATAGAGAATTATCAGTTTAGCGAAAACCACCCCCTGGGTGTCGATGATAATGATGTGGAGAGGGTTGAAGTTATAAAAGGCCCGGCATCGCTGCTTTATGGTTCCGATGCCATTGGCGGGATGCTCAATTTCATTAAAGAACAATCTGCTCCAACGGGTAAAATAATAGGCGATTACAGAACGCAACTGCACTCAAATACACTTGGAATGAGCAATAGTCTGGGCATTAAAGGAGCTTCGAAACATTTATTTTCAGGATTAAGGGTAAGCAATAAAACCCACGCTGATTACAAACAAGGAGGAGGCGATTTTGTTCCTAATTCAAGATTTAATGAATGGTCGCTTAGTGCAAATACTGGTTATACCGGAAAATCAGGAACTTTTAAAGTATTCTACGATTATTTCAAACAAGATCTGGGTATGACTGTTCCACCTGTCAAACCAATTATTACCGAAAAAGGTAGAAAGAATAACATTTGGTATCAGGATTTGGAACACCATTTGATTTCCTCTCAAAATAAATTATACCTGGGGAAATTCAAATGGGAAACTAATCTTGGTTATCAGATCGCCCTGCGGAAGTTGAATACCACGCTTGAGGTGCCGGTTGTTGAAATGAATCTGAATACTTTTACTTACGAATCAAAAGTATATTTGCCTTCAAGCGAATCAGTCGAATATATTATTGGAATTCAGGGCATTAGCCAAACGAACCGTAATCAAAAGGACCGCGTATCACAGTTTCTGCCTGATGCTGACGTTAACACCATTGGCGGTTTAGCTTTGGCTCAATACTCCTTTTGGGGAAAATTGAAAGTTCAGGGAGGGTTTCGTTTTGATGCGAATAAAACTGAGACCTTTGCTTTGGGTAAGGCCGGAACAGAGAATTATCATACTCCGGTATCTAGAAATTTTTCGAGTTTAAATGGTTCTGTTGGGGCAACTTATACTTTAAACGAAAAACTTCTGTTACGGTTGAATCTGGCCAAAGCTTACCGTATTCCCAATTTGTCGGAACTAACTTCAAGCGGGGATCATGGCAGCCGTTATGAAATCGGGAATGAAGATCTGGATCCCGAAAATGCCTATGAATCGGATGCCAGCCTGCATTACCATGGCGAATATTTGTCGTTCGATTTAGCGGGGTTTTATAATCATATCGACAACTACATTTTCATTTCGCCTACGGCAGAAACAACATCTTCCGCCATGGGAATCTATCGTTTCGAGCAAACCAACTCGAAGCTTTATGGAGGCGAAACAGGTGTTCACTTTCACCCAAAATCAATTCCCTGTATGCATGTACAAGTAAATTATTCGATGGTGACCGGAAAACAAGAAAACGGCAATTCCCTGCCTTTTATCCCAGCTCAAAAATTTCGGTATGAGATAAGGGCTGAAAAGGAAACGCTGGCTTTTCTGAAACATCCAAATATTTGGTTATCGGCTCTAACAGCATTAAAACAAGATAACCCATCACCTTACGAAACTGAAACCGATGGATATACACTTGTAAATGCAGGAATTAATACTGAAATAAAACGTAACAATCAACTGATGAATATTGGGTTATCGATCAATAATATTTTGGATGCCAAATATTTCGACCACTTGTCAACCCTGAAACCATTAAATTATTACAATCAGGGGAGAAATGTAAGTTTAAAACTGAAAGTTCCTTTTGGAATAAATTAGTAATTAGTTAGGGCAGTTCCTGTAAAAAGGAGCTGCCTCTTCAACTAAAAAAATATGAAGGGATATATCCATATTTATACGGGCAATGGCAAAGGCAAAACAACTGCTGCTTTCGGTCTTGCATTAAGAGCGGTTGGCGCAGGTAAAAATGTTTTCATTGCACAATTTGTGAAGGGAAAACCTTATTCGGAAAATGACGCAGTGAGCAAGGTCATTCCCTTAATAACGATAAAGCAATATGGCTTGGATTGTTTTATCTATAAAAAACCTACTGAAACGGATGTTCAGGCGGCAAAAAATGGTTTGGCCGAAGTTTTCCGGATTATTGCAGAAGGAAACTACGATATGGTAATCCTGGATGAAGCCTGTATTGCAATATATTATAATCTATTCACTTCAGGCGAACTGATTGAAACGTTAATAGCTAAACCAGAGCCGATGGAGATTATTATTACAGGCAGGTATGCTACTGCCGAACTCATCGAATTTGCAGATTTGGTTACTGAGATGAAAGAAATTAAGCATTACTATACCCAAGGTGTAGAAGCACGAAAAGGAATAGAATTTTAACACCGAAAAGATATGTCGAAAGGTAAAAACCCTATGTGGGAAGACTATCAGAAAGAGATAGCCGATGATCATTATTATTTTGCGAGAAGTTGCATTCGGCAGAATTTTTTCCCGGCTGCTGAAGACTTATACCTGAAAATTCTCAGGGATGAACTTGGCAAGGATATTTACGACGATGCACGCCAAACGACCTGCACCGGAATTGCTTACCATTCGGGCATTATTCCCTTCGAAACCACGATGACCGTTGTCGCCCGTCAGTTTGCTTTAATGACAGATGCCGGATACGAAAACTTTGTTTGCTCATGCGTTACGTCGTTCGGCCTTTACATCGAGATACTCGAAACATGGAAACATTTTCCTGAAAAAGAAAAAGAAACACGCGAAGCTTTGAAACGGGCTACAGGAATGGCTTTTAAATTACCCAAAAACCTTGTTCATGCCAGCGATCTAATTTATAAATTCAGGAAAGAAATTGCTGCCAAAGCAAAATTCAGGTTGATAAACCAACAAACCGGCGAGCCTATAAATATTGTTGACCATATCGGGTGCCATTATGCGAAGATTTTTCCTAAAAAAGGGATAGGAGGGGCTGAATTTCCTTACGTTCTGGCCGGAATGATTGACGAATGGGGCGGCAAACAGGTTGACTATCCTGAACGAAGGCATTGTTGCGGATTTGGGTTCAGGCAATACTTACTGAAGTCGAACCGTGGCTATTCAGTAACCAATTCCAAAAAGAAATTCGACTCTATGGAACCTTTTCATCCTGATTTAATCATAGCGAATTGCCCCGGATGCACCTTCTTTTTAGACCGCTGGCAGTATGTTATTGCGGAAATGGAAGGTAAAACTTATGGGGAAAGTGGTTACGGAATTCCGGTACTGACCTACGAAGAACTAGCTGGGTTATTACTTGGGTACAATCCATGGAACATGGGTTTGCAGGTACATCAGGTTGCCGTTGAGCCCCTGTTGGATAAACTGGGAATCAAATACATTCCGGATGAAAAATACAAAGGGAAACAAGGACTTGACTTAGGAAAACCTGAATTGCCAAACATACTTAAATATTGCTAAGATGAAAATAATTACTTTAATCGAAAACCTTGTATATCGACAAGGTTTGTTTGCTGAACATGGTTTGTCTATTTATATTGAAACTGAAACCCAGAAAATTCTTTTCGATACCGGGCAAACTGGTTTGTTCCTTCAAAATGCAAAAAACTTAGGCATTGAAATCGAAGATATTGACTGCCTTGTTTTGTCGCATGGCCATTACGATCATACCGGGGGTTTGTATCCTTTTCTTGAGAAGAACAGCAAGGCCAAAGTGTATGCCAAAAGGAGCATTTTCAATCCCAAATACAGTGGACGAACCCGATTTATCGGTACTCCTGAAAACGCGGAACTACTTAAAGACCGGATGGTTTTTGTGGATGCCATTACCGAAATAACTGAAAATGTTTTTATTATGCCAGATATTCCAATCACTGATTTGAATGATACCCATTTTGAAGGAATGTATCAAAAAATTGAAAATAGTTTTGTTCCTGATGAGTTTGACGACGAGTTGTTTCTAACATTAAAGCAAGACGACCAGATAAACATTGTAACAGCCTGTTCGCACCGGGGAATCAAAAACATTTGCACTACGGCAAATGAGCATTTTAAACTTCCGGCAGGTCTAATTCTGGGAGGTTTTCATACGAAAAATTGCACCAATGAACAATACAAGCAGATAATGAACCATTTTAGTCAGCTAAATCTAAAATCAATTGGGACTTGTCATTGCACAGGTATTGAGCGGTATGCAGATTTGCGTCATGACCTTGATTCCGATGTTTTTTATAATTTCACAGGGAATGAAGTTATCTTAAAATAGGAAGTAAAATGAGTGAATTCGACTTATTTTTTTATATCATTCTTCGATCCTCGTTCAATTTTCTCAGCCATTTCTTTTACTTCTCTTTCATAATCCTCCACCCTCACTCTAATCTCTTTGATCTTTTTTTTATCCCTTTGATACTGGAAAATATCTTCAAGTTTACCCAAGTTCTGCGAACTAATCCCATTGATCGATTTGATATAGCGATACTTCAAATCATTATCCTTTAGTTGGTTATTTCTGTCTAGCTGCCAAATGTTGCCACCAAAAGAAAGTAAAATGACTAGCACCATCGAGCTCATTGTTAATGCAGCTCTGCTGTTTCGGAAATCGATACTAAATACATGCTCTTTGCGGATAACCACATTTTGCTGCGATTTTATCTGATTAATCTTTTCATCAATTGATTTGATTGCTGATTTTAGTTCAACAAATGCCTTACTGAAATTCTCGTTAACCTTGTTAATTGAATAAGTAGCAATTTGTCCCAGGTTTTTTATTTGTTCCGGTGAGAACCTCTGCTGGTTGGCTTGAACCTTCAACTCCTCGATCAATGCTAGGATCTCATCTGAGTATTCGGTTGAACCAGCATGGCCATCTGAAGTTGTAATATTGTCCAGCTCCTCTATTTTTTGTTTCAATTCTTCGAACAGGGCATAAACTGCTAAAGAATCCATTTTACTGCTGCCCATAAATTTGAATTTTAAATTGTTTACAATCTGTGCCGGTATTGATTGCCTTTCTTCTTTTTCCGCCGATGGGCTTCAGCTCTTAAGAAATCAGCTTCGTTTTCGTTGTAATGATGTGAAGGGTTCATCAGCAAATCAAACAATCCACCCACAATGGAAGCTGCATTTTCAATTCCGGCGGCAAGATCCATCGTATTGTGCTGCTGGGTTATTTGATCTGGTTGGTTAGTCGCTGAATGCTGCTGGCCTTCATTTTGGTTTAACTTTTCATTCAGGTACAACTGGTAACTGATTTTGGAATAACTGCAAACCCGATCAATTTTGGAACCGTTGAACTCATATCCATTCTTTCCAAACCGCACTCCCTGGATTTTATCCGTTTCCCCATTGTTCCTGAATTCGGTTGTAATACCTGATCGGAGCAACTCAGATTTTAATTCCTTCCAGTTTTTACAGTTTGGAATAGATGATTTCAGTGCATGATAGATTTCGTACCTGGTTTTATCCGGTTCTTTTAATCGATGCTCTTTCACATTCTCCTTGCCTGAAGCAATATACAAGCCGTACTTTTTTGTCAGTTCCATGCAAACCCGGGTATTTCGCAGCTTTTCGTTCTGGTCGGAGATCCGTTTCCCATTATTGTCGATCCGGTTGATCACAATGTGGATGTGTGGATGGTCGGTGTCGTGATGCCGGGCAATGATGTACTGTGTGTCCCGGTATCCCATTCTTTCCATGTACTCCAGTGCCATGCCAGCCATAAATTGATCGGTCAGCCTGTTTTTATCCTGGACAGAAAAGTCCAGTGAAATATGTGCCACCGGTTTTGCTATTTTCGGGTTCAGCTTTTGCTGGGCAACAAAATTTTGAATAATGGATTCTTTATCTTTCAACCTTACACCGTCAGCATAAAGCAAATGGGAATGGTCTTTATCCAGGACATAGTTCACCACGCCACGAAACCCACGACCTTGTACTATCTTAGCAATCATCTTCAATCTTCTTTATTATGTTATCCAACCGTTCGTTCATAGAAAGGCATTGCCTGTGTACATCCGAATACCCGGCAGCATTTGCCCGATGTGCAACCTGGTTAACGTTGTTGGCCATGCCGCTGAGTTGCCGGATATATCCCATCTGCTCCGATGTAAGGTGTTGCTTTACCACACTCGACCGGATACACATGCGGATAAACTCGCTGCGGTTAATCCCGGCTTCCCGGGCCTTGGCTTTAAGCGTATAATATTCTTCAGTGTCCATTTTGATCGTGATTTTATAACCCTTCTTTTCGGCAGGTGCTTTGGCTGGCCTGCCACCGGTATTCCTGTTTTTGATTGTTTTCATGCTTAGTGATTTAATTGTTTTGATTAGACCGGCGGGATGTTTTTTAGCTTCGCAGAGCAAGGTATCGGGCAGACCGATACACAAACTTGCTCCCCACTCAGACAGGATAGTTTTGCATGGATATAGATAGTAATGAATAAATTATCTGATTTTATTCGAAAACATTCATTTCTATTCACACTTATTTATTCCTGTTCAGAATTATTCATAATTAGCTATTCCTCTACTGGGTTTGCCCGCCGGATTACGTTTTACCGCTTCAATCCAGACCTTTTCAGTTTTTGAGGTACATCCAGTGTTTTTTTCTTTTGACAGAGGTAATCGTTCAGGTCTTTGTGTTCCCTGTAAGTGGCAGACATATCCTTTACATTCTGGCCACATTTCTCCTGAATCTCGCGGAAAGCAGAAATACCTGCTTTGTCATTATCCAGATAACAGTACTTCTCTTTATAATTTGCGATAGCGCTGATTGCTTTGGAAACATTAGCTACGGAATTCAGGATCATGTAATCCTGCTGGTGTATGCTGCCTGGACTGGAAGTTTGCTTCAGCGCGATGGTCAGAAATGAAAGGTAATCCATAAATCCCTCAAAAATACAGCAGCCATTTTTTCCGTTCTGGATGTGAGTGATTCCTTTGGGAGACAAAGTTCCCTGAAAGTACTTGTTTCTCAATTCAAATCCACCCAGGTTGTTCTCAAATCCGATAGCAAAGTAGGCCTTGTCGTTAGTTCTGAAATGAACTTCTTTACATGCATTCATTGCATTAGTAATCTGAATCTGCCGGTCTTTCAGGTACTGAATTAGTGCTGGATTTTCGAGCGGTTTAATCCTTATATCCTCGAAACAAGGCAAATTTTCCTGCTGGCGAAAAGAAAGAAACTGTGGCTTTATTTCTGAAGCATTCCCGGACAGGATTTGAAGGGCTTGCGACACATTGTTGGTGTGGTGTTGTTCCAGGATAAAGTTGATAATATTGCCACCTTTACCCAGTCCGAAATCGTACCACTGGTTTAACACAAGGTTTACCTTGAATGAAGGTTCGGTTTCACTCCGGAAAGGAGAATAATACCAAAGGCTGTTCCCTTGCTTTTTGCAGGGAATTATCCCGATGGATTGCAGGTAATCTGCCAGAGCTATATTTTTTGCTTCACTGATATTCATGTTCTTTGAGTTTAATGATTATTTGATCTAATGATTGTTGTGTAGTTGTATGGACAGATTGATGTATTGTTGTACCAACGTACTGTTGTAATGATGTACCAACCTACCAATGTCCATACATACCACTGTGCTTTTATCCGTATCTTTTTCTTTTGGCCAGCCTGATTATTTGATAACCCTGGATTGAAGTTTAGTTTAGCGGTTTAACCTAAACCAACCCGGAACCTTGGTACGATAAACCGGTTTAAACTCCTTAAACTGGTTTAGTATGGTTTATTATATATACACCCAGACTAAACTAAACCGGTCAAAAGTGAAAATCGGGGTTAAACCGGTACGATTTATCGTCTTTGAGAATCATCCGCTTATTTTCCAGGAATACTTTCAATAACTTGGCTTTATTCACTCCGAAAGAATAACCGACCTGAGCATAGCTTTTTTGTAACTTATCGATCAAGCTGGAGTACGAGATCAGTTCTGCATCAGCAAACAGGTTTTCCAACGCTTCCATGTGCCTGGTCTCAGGAACTTCGAGATAATCGAAACCCTTTTGAGATGAAGACTGCTTTACCTGGTAATCGTCCACCGGTTCAGGCAATCCAATGCTGTTGATCCGAAAAGCAAACGGGTTAAAATCGATATCCCGGATATACATAGATGATACTGAACTAATATCCTTGTCAAGCTCATCTTTGGTTACCTGCAAAACGGTTTCAGCTTTGTTGTTCAGTTCAGTTCCCAGATGCCCGCGTGTATTGTCATCCCCTTTGTTCAGGTGTAGAACCGTGTGGATATGCACCTGCTGTTCGTCTGTCCATTGCATCAGTTTGGTAATCAAATCGGTTGATTCGCCCGGACTGTTAATGTCGTAAGCCAGGTCACGGATTCCGTCAATGATTACCAGTCCCAAACCTTCGGTGTGGCAGATTGCTTCCTCGATGATCGCCAGCCGTATTCTTGGGGAATACTTCCGTAGGGAAAGGAACTCCAAGGAATCAGGTTGCTTGTCTGTTGGAAGATAGGCCAGGTTCAGGATTCGTTTCAATGTTCGCTGGCAATGAAAGGCGCTTTGCTCGGTGTCGGCATACAGGATTTTGCGTTTCCCTTCCGGCAGAGAGGCTGAATAATTCAATACGGTGCTGTTGGTTAAAGCCGCTGCAACAATAGCACAGACATTGAATGTTTTCTTGCTCTTGGCCTTGCCGGTTGAAGCACTAAAATTTCCCAACGTACAGATGATTGAATCGTCCACCTTCACAATTACAGGCGGAGAAATAAACTCATCCGTTATAAAAAGTCGGGATTTTTGCCAAAGCTCAGAAATATTCACTGATGACGCAGACTTATCTACATTTCCTTTTTCCATTGAGGATGTTTAATGCTTAGGTCTTATCGATTCCGAAATCCTGATGGTCTTTTATGGACTGTTGCTTCTAATTCCGCAGTAAGTTCATGTACTGTTTTCTTTCGGCCATTCTCGATCCAAGCCATTAATTCATCTTCAAAAAAATAAAGTTTCTTACCATTCTTGTAGCAGGGGAGCAGGCGTTTGCGGACAAGTGCATAAACGGTAGGCTTGGCTTTTCCAATAATCTTACAGGCCTCTTCAATTCCAATAGGAATTCGTTTAGGTGGGAGCGGGGTTTGCCCTTTTTGTACTAATGATTTAATCTCAGCTACTTCATCCACCAAATGAGCAACTGCTTTTGGCAGATTTTCAAAAGAAATTTCGTTTGCATTCATAACGATTGTTTTTAATTGTTGTGGTGCAAACAAACGATGTGTTTTCTCTGTGTTTTACATCACAGGAAAAACACAATAAGAACACAATAAAAACACTGATTGTTAATGATGATTTAGCTGCTAATATTTAGAAATGTCTTCCTGAATCTTGATGATTCCCTTAAGTTCGTCATCTTTCAGATGTTTTTTGATAGTTTCTACCTCCATATCTTTCAATGGAACAGCAAATACTAGTTTTAAAAAATAGGCCGCATTATTCTGGTTACTTATCCTGAAATGATTCCAGATGTTCCATCCAAAGTGCAAAAGATCGAGAGCCGATAAATCACTCTTAATAATGACTGGTTTTAAGTTGTTTAAATCCAATTTATTAGCGTAATGAATTATGTTCTCACAAAGAATATCAATCTGTTCATCAGAAGCATAGGATACAAAAGTCTTTTTTGAATAATGAAGCGCCACTTTTAATTTTCGTTCCTTTTCCTCCGCTTTATTATGAAGTTGTTCATTTCTCCAATCATCTAAGGAAGGGACAGATTCCTGCTCAGTGGTATTTATCTCCACCAAGGGTGGTGTTTCCTCTCTTTTATTACTGAAACGCGGTGTTTTTAATACTAACTTTTTTATCCAGGGGAACATCAGGTTCTTAATTGTCAACTGGATGGAAAGAAAAATACTAACTGCAATAGCTATGAAAACAACAAAGACAAGATTGGCAGTGAAAACATCTAAACCTAATTTTAAAGCAGACAATCGGGCAAGGGCAGCAATCACAATGCCAGCACATCCACATAGCATGTAGATTATAACCAACTCAAATTTTTGATCTTCGTCTTTTTTCATCAACTCTTATTTCAATGATATTTTATTTGCCGATTCTCGCTTTTTCGAATTTACCAAATCAGCATAAATCTGTGTTGTAGAAACGTTTTTATGAGTCAACATTTTTGATACAGTATAAATATCTGTTCCGAGGGCAATTTGCAGTGTTGCAAAAGTGTGCCGAAAACAATGAAAGGTAATGTTTTTGTCAATACCTGCTGATGTAATCCAGCTTTTCAATGGTTGTTGGGTCATATTGCGTTCCAACCCCTTAAATACTTTTCCGGTGCTTCGCTCGCCACAAAGTTGTAATGCTTCAAGACTTATTGGTAAAGTGGTTTCGGTTTCGGTCTTCTCAGTACATAGTCTCATGCAGTATTCACCATCAGAAGCGAAGACTATCTCACTCCAATCTAGTTTCAAAATATCACTGATTCGCAGTCCCGTCAGGCACGAAAATAATGAAGCCGTTTTTAAAACTGGAATATCACATGGCGTTTCAGATAGAATTTTGAGTTCATCCAAAGTTAGATATTCCTTTTTTGTGTCTTTTATATCAATCCTTTCGAGAAATTCATTTATGTTTTCGTTTATCAATTTATCCCGATATGCAATTTTTAATAATGAACGAAAAGTTGAGAAATAACCAGCCGCAGAGTTCTGCGAAACTTTCAATTTTGTGCTTTTTAGTTGATCAGTAAATAGAAGATATGCTCTAAATTTCCTACAAAGGTCAACTGTTACATCTCCAAATGAACATTTACCTTTTACAAATTTTTCAAAATGGGCATATACCATGCTCCACTTTGGGTCTTTTGTGGTTGAAAGCTGATAAAAATAATCCAGAAAATCTGCATTACGTTTATTTTTGTCTAAAAACCCAAAATTCTCATTAATAATCGACTGAACCCGGATAGCTCGAATGGCTTCAGCTTTTGTCTGCATTTCCCGATTGTATTCCTTTTCAATTTCAGTTCGAGGTTTTGCATGGATATAAATTCCCAAATACTCACGTCGACTCATTTGCATTGTCTCAGGAATGCGTATGGCCGGATAGAAATCCAGATATAAAGAATACCGACCTTTAGATATTTCTCGCTGCCGTAAAGTTACTTTTGTGCTACCCATTTATTAGAATATTATAGGTTTCTCAAATATTCGATCTACAAAAGGCTTCGATATCTTAATAAAACGACCCTCTTTTATTTTGGGGATATTTTTACTGCGGATATGTGCATAAAGACTATCTTGAGTAAGATTGTACTTTTGCATTGCTTGCGCAATCGTATAGAATTCAGGCTCTTTTGGTAGTTGCCTTCCCTTGGCCAAATCAAAATGCTCTTTTGAATAATAAACAGTTCTGCCATCTTTCTTCTTCGGAATTTTATTAGTAGAAACAAAACTATAAATGGCGGACAAAGTCATATTATAGCTTTCACCAACTTCAGCAACAGAATACCACTCTTTAATATTCTGATTATCAAAAAAGCCCTTCCTTTTAAAATAGTTGTCCACATGCTTTTTGCTAAAATAGCTTTTGCCCTTATTTAAAATTCGTGGAATATTTCCGCCATTAGCTATTCTATAAATCCAACTCTCTTTTACATTAAATTTGGTCTTTATATCATCTGTTGAATAAAATTCCGTAATAAGTTCTGGATCTTTAACCTGAAGGGTTTCATAGGCTGTAGAACTTTCTAACATCTCTTCTATATTTTTAAGACTTACCAAGGTCAATCGACTAGAAAACTGAGATGCTTTCAACTTACCACTATAAATCATGTTATAAACAGACTGCTTGCTTAAACCTAACAATAGAGCAACTTCTGCAACTTTAAAATATTCTCTATCCTTTAATTGCTTGAGTGGTTTCTGGTATTCCTGAATGCGAACTTGCTCGCCTACATTCTTAATTTTATCAACTCTTTTAATCGATTTATAGGCTTTTGAATTACACTCATGAGAGCAATATTTTGTTGTGGTTTTTTTAGCAATAAAACGATTGCCGCACCATTCACAAATCTTTTCTATTTCTAATTTACTACTCATTTATTTCGCCAATTTATATGCAACTATATTATATCATAGTCCACCATAGTCTAAATTGTGTACAACCTTTGAATGAAATTATAGGCTAATATACAAATTTTTATTTTGCGGTACAAATGCGGTACAAATTTGATCAAAACAAGTAGCATTTTCAATTACTAGCTATAAATAAATAATTAAAGAAGTGATTGTATGCCAATAACTTGGTGATTAATGATGAGATTTATTAATTGATAATAATCATAACTATTTGCCGATACAGAAATTTTTGAAGATGTGTTTAAGTATTTCATCTGTTGAAATTTCACCTGTTATCTCACCAAGGTAGTGTAAACATTCCCGGATATCTTGTGCCAGAAAATCACCCGAAATCCCGCTTTTTAAACCTTCAATCACCCTCAAAATAGCGTTGGATGCCTGATGCAGCGCCTCAAAATGACGTACATTTGATACTATAATATCTTCATGGTGAATGGATTCCAAATTGACTGACTGTTTCATCTTTTGAATCAGCTGGTCAATGTTCAAACGACTCTTAGCTGCAATGAAAATCAGAGATTCATTCGGAAGTAACGGGAATTGTGATAATTGCGATTGGGCAGAACCTGATGCAAGGTCAACTTTATTTGCGATAATAATTAGTTGCTGATCTTTAACTTTTCCGCGAATATTTTCGATTCTATCCAGGATGGAAGCTGTAGGCCTGCTAAGATCAGTCACAAGTAAAACAATCTCTGCTTTGACAAGTTGGTAATAACTTCGTTCAATTCCCATTGCCTCAATAATATCAGTGGTCTCGCGAATGCCTGCAGTATCTGAAAACCGAAACAGAGTACCATCAATATTGACGACATCCTCTATCACATCGCGGGTTGTACCATGAATATCGGAAACAATGGCCCGATCTTCATTTAAAAGTGCATTAAGCAGGGTTGATTTTCCTACGTTTGTCTCACCGATTATTGCAACCGGAATACCGTTTTTAATCGCATTACCCAACCGGAACGATTCGGTTAGTTTTTTCAAAAGATGGGCAATGCGTGACGATAATTCAATCAGAGTGGTACGGTCTGCAAATTCGACATCCTCTTCGCTAAAATCGAGTTCCAGCTCAATAAGTGCCGCAAACCGGAGTAGTTCGGACCTGAGCTGATTGATCTCTAGTGAGTAACCTCCGCGCATCTGGGTAAGGGCAAGTTTATGGGCAGCTGCATTTCCGGATGCAATCAGATCTGCAACGGCTTCAGCTTGTGATAAATCCATTTTCCCATTTAGAAATGCCCTCTGTGTAAATTCACCAGGTTTTGCCATACGTGCACCCTTTGAAATTAAAAGCTGCAAAATTTGTTGCTGGATATAGACCGATCCATGACACGAAATTTCCACAATATCTTCGCCAGTAAACGAATGCGGAGCTTTGTAAAGGCCAACTACCACCTCGTCCACAAGGTCGTTTCCCGATTCAATAATTCCAAAATGGAGCGTATTTGCTTTTTGTTCAGAGAGCTTTTTTCCTCTTGAAGGCGATTTGTAAACATTCTCTGCGATTGAGATGGCAGCTATTCCGGAAAGACGGATCACCGCGATCCCCCCTGTACCCGGAGGGGTTGAAATGGCACATATCGTTGATTGATCTATCATTGCATATTTAATCTTACTTGCAGCAAAGATAGATAAAAACGGCACTTCCTGTGAGACCTGTTTTTTGGGAACAAAAAGTAACACAGTTTTTTCTTATCATTAGTCTTTTGTAAAAGTATTAGACTAATTTTAGATTCAATCTAAAAGTATAAATCATGGACTACAGTAAATACATTTATCCTTCAGATCGAAGCAGAAAACTTTCCGATTTTAATACAGATGACACGAACTCATATAGTAGTCAAAAGAATGCTGATGAGGAGCTTAAACAAGGGGTTGAGCGACTTTCAGAAATTCAGGATATCTTATATGCCCAGGATAGATTTTCATTGCTCATTATTTTTCAGGCGATGGATGCTGCAGGTAAGGACAGTACGATTAAACATGTGATGTCAGGAATTAACCCGCAGGGTTGTAATGTCACCAGCTTTAAAGCTCCTTCTGCGGAAGAACTCGATCATACTTATTTATGGCGATGTATGAAGGTTGCTCCGGCAAAGGGTGATATTGGTATTTTTAACCGCTCCTATTACGAGGAAGTTTTGGTAACACGGGTTCATCCTGAAATTCTGGCCACACAAAAGCTTCCTGTCGATTATAGCAAAATCGAACCGGATCATTCATTTTGGCTTCAACGTTATGGCGACATTAATAATTTCGAAAAATATCTGAATAATAATGGCACCTGTATTTTAAAATTCTTTCTTAATGTTTCGAAAGAGGAACAGAAAAAGCGGTTTTTGAAGAGGATTGAGGATCCCGGAAAAAACTGGAAATTTTCGGATAGGGACGTAGAGGAGCGAAAATATTGGAACGATTATCAAAATGCATATGAGCAGGCTTTTATTCATACCTCTACTGCTTTGGCACCCTGGTATATTATTCCTGCTGATCACAAATGGTTTATGCAAATTGCCGTTTGCCAAATTATTATCGAAAAGCTTAATTCTTTAGGTATTGAGTATCCAAAACTAAATTCAAAGCAGATTGAAAGTATTGAAAGGGGAAAGCGGATGCTTCTGGCGGAGGAGTAATCATGGGGGTATATAAAGAAGCAAGGAGTCGAATGACTCCTTGCCCTACCTAACCTAAACCTAACCTAAATAACCTTTCAGCGTGTGAAAGGATTTCTTAAATATCTTTTAACTAATTATCATCTTTATTACTCTACAATTTTAAGCAATTTTAGTGCATAAGAGTGATTAAATATTGTCAAATTATAATGGAATATTAACTTTGACTAATCTTTCATGTTATGAAAAACGTTTGTTACATCTTCATCCTCTTCTAATTTCTCCAAAAGCTTTTCAACTTCAGCAACTTGATCTTCGCTCAACTCTTTAATTTCTGAAGGAATTCTTTCGAATTCCGCCGTAACAATCTCGAAGTTATTCTCTTCAATATATTTCTGAATTGGCCCAAAAGCTTCAAAATCACCATAAATGATTATATCCTCCTCTTCGGCAAAAACCTCCTGAACACCCAGGTCAATCATCTCAAATTCCAGTTCTTCCAGATCAACCCCTTCCTTATTTTTAACTTTGAAAAGACATTTATGTTCAAACATATAGTCCACACATCCCGATGTTCCCAATGAACCACCACATTTATTAAAATAGCTGCGGACGTTAGCAACGGTACGGGTAGTATTATCTGTTGCCGTTTCAACAAGGACCGCAATTCCGTAGGGTGCATAACCTTCGTAAACGACTTCCTTGTAATCAGCCTGGTCTTTCGAAGTTGCTTTTTTAATTGCACGCTCAATGTTTTCCTTGGGCATATTGGCATTTTTAGCATTCTGCATCAATACACGGAGACGTGAATTGGCTGCGGGGTCAGGGCCGGCAGACTTTATTGCAATTGCGATCTCTTTACCAATTTTAGTGAATGTTCTGGCCATTGATCCCCAGCGTTTCAGCTTTCTGGCCTTTCTGTATTCGAATGCGCGTCCCATAATTTCTGTTAAATAACTTTGAGTTTGAATTTGCAAATTTAAACTGATTTTCCAAAAAATCCGGAAAAGGTGGAAATCAAATAAATTTTTTAACTGTTGATTATTTTATACTAATTTCGTTTATCGGAGAAATCTTTTATTTGACAGGTGATATTCCTGTAATATGCCAGATGTCAAAATATTGATTTGCTTTGTATTAAATAATTTTAGCTTTAGAATTGTGTTATGGGAAACATTATTGCATCCAACGCAAAAAACAGTTACTTCCGCGGAATTCAAACCATCCTGGTTGGTGGTGTATTCCTATTCTTTCCAGGATTGACGATAAAAACCGTAATGATCATTATAGGTTCGATGCTTGTCGCAAGCGGATTGATCAGCATGGTTATTTCAAACCGAAAAAGAAGAGGCGGAATGAGTGGCTTTCTTTCATCTCAGGGCATTATGAATGTACTATTTGGGATTGTATTTATCACTTCACCAGCTGTTATGGTAAAAATATTTATGATATTTATTGGAATTGTCTTATTGATACTGGGTTTAATGCAGCTATTTGGTGCCATAGGAATGCTTTCACGCTCACTTTGGGCTTGGATATTTCTGATGATTGGATTGGTGACATTTGGCAGTGCAGTATTTTTATTGTCAGATCCATTTAAAAGTGCGGAAACGATTCTTCCGTTTTTAGGTGCTGTATTAATAGTGAATGGAATCTCGCAATTTATTATGGCATGGAAAATCGGACATCGACCCCCAAACTACAAAGGATCTGACGTGCAGGACATCCCTTATGAAGAAGTTTAATGGTTCAGGAATCAAAGTTTTTTATAAAAAACAGCTTTATTGTCATCAATATCATAGAAATCTTTAAACAGGGCAATTTGATGATATCCACATTTTTTATAAAAAGCTACTGTTGGTGTAAATAGTTCCTTGTTCGAGGTATTGATATAAATTCCCCTTCCTTCATGTAATTTAATATCTGACTCTATTTTTTCAATCAACATCGTTCCAAGTCCTTTCCCTCTAAGATTATTATCTACTGCCAGCCAATAAAGATCGTAATTTTTGATAGTGCAGGGAATCTCGCCATAACAGCCATAAGCAACACTCCTTCCGTCGAGTTCCAGAAAACAGAACTGATAACCGCAACCCTCCCCGTTTTTCAACCGCTCTTCAATGAGTCCAATCGCAACATCAACCTCCGACACCCTGAAAAATCCAGTCGATTTTAAGATCTCAGTTATGGTTTGTATATCATGAGGAACGACTGTTTTTCTGAATCCTCTGTTTTTAAATTCCCCTATTAAATTGTTCGTAATGCTCATTATTGACGGTGTTGTAATTTTGTTAAAATTAAGAATTGTTTTGCAAAATAATTTGTCTGTTTGTAAAATAATGGAAATGATATTTTTTTCTACTTTGTAGTCATGAAAAATAAAGTAATGAAGGATTAATTGTATTTTAGCGGACAGAAATTGTAGTATAAAAAAAGATATGGAAACAATAGACTGGAAAAATCTTGGATTTGGGTATAGCAAAGCGGATTTCAACATTCGCTGTTGGTTTCGCAATGGTCAATGGGGTGAGTTGGAAGTATCAGATTCTGAGTATGTTAATTTGCATATTGGAGCAACTGCTTTTCATTATGGGCAGGAAGCCTTTGAAGGATTAAAAGCCTTCAGAGGCAAAGACGGAAAGATCCGTGTTTTCAGGATGGAAGAGAATGCAAAACGGATGCAACGTTCAGCTCAAGGGATCATGATGGCTGAAGTGCCTGTTTCCCTTTTTACGGAAGCTGTAAGGAAGGTTGTTAAATTAAATGAATCATTGGTTCCTCCCTTCGAATCGGGTGCCTCATTATATATTCGTCCGCTACTAATTGGTACCGGACCCCAAATCGGAGTAAAACCTGCAGATGAATATTTGTTCATGATCATGGTAATGCCCGTCGGCCCTTACTTTAAAGAGGGTTTTAAACCAACTGATCTGGTTATTTACCGCGAATACGATCGGGCTGCTCCACTGGGTACAGGGAAAGTTAAAGTGGGTGGTAATTATGCAGCCAGTCTTGTTGCCGGAGAAAGGGCGCACAAAAACGGATTCTCTGCAGTGTTGTATCTTGATGCAAGAGAGAAAAAATACATCGATGAATGCGGACCTGCCAATTTCTTTGCTATTAAGGGTAATTCCTATATAACCCCCAAATCTGAGTCAATTTTACCCTCAATTACTAATATGAGTTTACGGCAATTGGTAAAAGATTTGGGGATGAATGTCGAAGAACGTCAAATTCTGGTAGAGGAACTATCCGATTTTGATGAGGTTGGCGCCTGTGGAACTGCTGCTGTTATCTCGCCTGTAAAAAGGATTTATGATGCAGATAAAGAGATTGAATATCTTTACGGTACTGAACCCGGAAAAATAAGTTTGCAGCTCTATGAAAAGCTCCGGGCGATTCAATATGGAATAGAACCAGATCCTCACAACTGGACTTCAATTATTGAGTAATTCAAATACAATTATCAAATTGAAAGCCACCTTTTAACGGGTGGCTTTTTTTATATCCTTAAAACTAATTTTGCCAGTTTTCACCAACATTTTATACAAATTTAGGTAATTATATTCCGGCAGATGGTTATTTGGAGAGTTCAAGCATCCGAAGTATTGGAATTTTTGCTTTTTTTATGATCTCTGAATCGAGAATGATTTCAGGTCTCTCATATTTAAGTGCAAGATACAATTTTTGCATCGTATTCAATTTCATATAACTGCAATCGTTACAGCCACAAGTTGAGTCGATTGAAGGGGCAGGAATAAATATTTTGTCAGGATTTGCTTTCTGCATCTGGTGTAGAATTCCACTTTCAGTTGCCACTATAAATTTGGTCGCATTACTTTTAGATACGAAATTCAGTAAAGCAGTGGTCGAGCCGATGAAATTAGCCACCAACAATACCTGTTTTTCGCATTCGGGATGGGCAATAAATATTGAGTCCGGGTGCTGATCCATCAGAGTAATAATCTTCTCAAGGGAGTATTTTTCATGAACCATGCAAGCCCCGTCCCAGAGCACCATTTGCCTTCCTGTGATGGAATTAATATAATTTCCCAGATTCTTATCAGGGGCAAATATCAAAGGTTGTTCCTTGGGAAACGATTCTACAATCTTCATCGCATTTGAGGAGGTAACTATTACATCCGAGAGCGCTTTAATCTGTGCGGAACAATTGATATAAGAAATTACCTTGTGATCGGGATGTAAGTTTTTAAATGCCTGAAATGTCTCTGCTGGTGCAGATTCTGCCAGCGAGCATCCGGCATTGAGATCGGGAACAATCACCTTTTTCGTAGGATTAAGAATCTTTGCAGTTTCTCCCATAAAGTGAACTCCTACGAAGAGAATGATATCTGCATCCGTTTTTTGTGCCTGCTGGGCCAGCGCGAGTGAATCGCCCAGAAAATCAGATATATCCTGAAGTTCCGCTGAAATATAGTAGTGGCCAAGGATTACTGCGTTTTTTGCCTGTTTTAAAAGTGCGATCTCATTAGGAAGATTAATTGTACTTGCTATGGGTTCGTTGATGAATCCGTGCATTTCTATTAATTGGTCGTATTTGTCTTTTAACATTGAAATATAATTTTTGCTCCCGGCGCAAAAGTAACTAAATCCAACCAGAACTTTGTCAGAAAATAGGTTGTTTGGCTAACTCACACATAAACAGATGTTTATATCTAAATATTTTTATTGTCCTGGATTACAGATAGTTAATTGACCCGATACTTGATTTGTTAATTATTTTAAAAGATTGTTAATAAAATATGGATTTAAGTTAATAAATAGATACCAATGACTGATTTAGATCAACTGTAGATAGATTTTCAAATGTTAGTTTTGGGAAAAAATTAATGTTATTGTAACATAAAAAAGCGAGTTGTGATAAAGGTACGTTCTATTTTTGCGGAATATTAAACAGGTTAAAAAAAGTTAAAATTTAAATATTTTTTTGATAGCAATTTATAATTCGATCATCCACTTAAAATGATTCATTAATGAAAGACAATTTGAACAAGATTTTATTGACCGTTATGCTGTTTGCAGGAATGGTCTTGACTTCACTGGGGCAGGTGACCACCTCAAGTATCAGTGGAAAGATTTTAGATGAGAAGAAGGAACCACTGATTGGAGCCACTGTTGTTGTAAAACACATTCCAACGGGAACTATTTATGGAACTTTAGTTCAGGGTGACGGACGGTATACGATTAGTGGTATGCGTGTTGGCGGACCCTATGAAATTGATGTATCCTTTATTGGTTATAGTTCACAAAAGGCCAGTAACTTGTTTTTGACAGTCGGTGAAGAGGCTACCTTTAATTTCACGTTGGGTGAAAAGGCGCTTCAGATTGGAGAAGTGGTTGCTATTGGTTCCAAGAATCAAAAATTCAGTTCTAACAGAACCGGAGCCCAGGAAATTTTTACTGCTGACAGAATTGAGAAGCTTCCAACCCTTAACAGATCACTGTCTGATTTCACAAAGCTTGTTCCAATGAATAGTGGTGGTAACTTTGGCGGAACATCCTATCGTTTCAATAATGTGACAGTTGATGGAGCTTCTTTTAATAATTCATTTGGTCTCTCCTCCTCGTTAGGAGCTTCAGGTACCGAACCGATCAGTTTGGAAGCCATTGACCAGATACAGGTGATGATTGCCCCCTATGACGTTCGTAACGGGGCCTTTACCGGTGCAGGTATCAATTCTGTGACAAAAAGTGGAACAAATGATTGGACAGGTTCTGCCTACTATTACATGAAAAGTCCGGGTCTTGAAGGGCTTAAACAGAAGACTTTAACTGTAGATAAAGCAAAATATACCTACAATCAGAAAGGTTTCTCTGTAGGTGGCCCGATTATCAAAAACAAATTGTTCTTCTTCCTCAATGGAGAAATGGATCGTAAAGAAACCCCGATTGATTGGCAGCCAAGTCCTGCCAAAGGGCAACAATCTACTGGTCAGTCAAGTGTCGATGTAGGTACTCTTCAAACTTTTTCTGACTTTTTGGAAAGTAAATTTAATTACAATCCTGGTTCCTACAACACATCTAATATCCCAACACAAGCTGACCGTTTGACTACCCGCATCGATTGGAATATAAACGCAAAGAACTCGTTAAGTATTAAATATTTTTATTTGAAATCGTTTAGTACCAATATGCCAAGTACCTCAGGAGCTACAGGAGGTTCGCGTGGGCCTAATGCAAATACGATTCCTTTCTCTTCAACCTATTACCGTGGCAATAATAATTTTAATATTATTATGGCTGATCTCAATACAACGATCAACGATAAAATGTCGAACACCTTGAAAATTGGGTATTCAGCACTTCGCGATTTTCGTGATATGGACGGGGGATTTTTCCCACAGGTTGATATTTTGAATGGTACAGGCTGGAGTTATTCTACCGGAGTTAAAAGTGCCGATTATGTGAAAGGCACACTTATTTCCACGACGGTTGGTACAGAAGCTAACTCCTACAATAATAAGTTGAACAGTGATATCTGGCAGTTGCAGGACAACTTCACGATTAATTCAGGTAAACATCGCATTACATTGGGAACCCAGAGTGACTTACGTAAATTTGTAAACGGATTTGCCAATTCTTATGCAGGGGCATGGGAATTTAATAGTTTTGATGCTTTCTACA
Source organism: Prolixibacteraceae bacterium (assembly GCA_963675995.2). Taxonomy (GTDB): domain Bacteria; phylum Bacteroidota; class Bacteroidia; order Bacteroidales; family Prolixibacteraceae; genus JAAFHB01. The sequence goes on from CAXXIY010000002.1 coordinate 1,903,542, forward strand.
AAGAGATTGATATGTATCGCACCTGGTTGACAGGCCCGAAAACACCAGGTACCTTTGAAAGTTTAACAAGTAAGTACACCAAAAAGTACTCATTACAAAATGACTTCCCATATGCAAAGGTTGATGTTCTTACAATTGGATTATATGGACAGGATAAATGGAATATTATTCCAAACCTCAATATAACATTGGGACTGCGTATGGATCTACCCATCTTCCTTACAGATTTATTACCTAATGCCGCTTTGGCAGCTGAAACATTTCAGGGTGGTGTGAAAATTGATGTTTCAAAATACCCGAAAACTGCACCAGTTTGGTCGCCACGTTTAGGTTTCAACTGGGATGTTAAAGGTGATCGTACATTCCAGGTTCGTGGAGGAACAGGTATTTTTGCAGGAACCCCACCTTATGTTTGGATCTCAAATCAGGCTGGAAACAATGGTGTATTATTTGGTCAGCTCTCAAAACCATCAGGAGCGTTGAAGGATATCGGATTTGATGGCAACCCGGATTATAAACCAGCTGCCGGAACAGCGCCAAAAGCTGACATGGCATTTGTGGATCCAAATTTTAAATACCCGACATTATGGAAGACCAATTTTGCTGTAGATAAAAAATTTGGTAATGGCTGGATTGCAACCTTAGAGATACTTTACAATAAGGACCTTAATGCGATCTACCATGCTAACGTAGCCCTTCCGGACAACAATAGCGCAGATGCATTTTATCAGCTAAAACCAACTGCATTAACAACTAATGCAACTTACGATAGCCGTACTATTTACACCAAAACATCAACAAGTGCGGTTGCCTATTCAGCCGTAGAGATGAAAAATACATCAAAAGGGTATTCAACTTACACAACCCTTCAACTTCAGAAGGATTTTGACGGGGATCTTAATGGATTAAGTGTTACTGGTTCATATACTTTTGGTAAATCAAAGAGTGTTACAGACGGTTCATCTTCAGTTGCTTTTTCTGCATGGCAATATCGTCCTGCAATTAATCCGAATGCTCCTGAACTGGGTTATTCAGCAGGTAGCTTCCCGAATCGCCTTCTTTTATCTGCGGTTTACAGCAAGTCATTCTGCAATATGGCTACCTCATCTGTTGGTTTGGTGTTCCAGAGATATTCCCCTTTCAGATTCTCCTATACCTATAATGGTGACCTAAATGGTGATGGTAGCTCATCGAATGATTTGGTTTTTATTCCAAACACAAAAGAACAGATCACCCTCGTTAAAAACGGAACTGCCGATCCAAGGACAACCGACGAGATCTGGGCACAGCTTGATAATTTCATCAAACAAGACCCTTATTTAAGTAAACACCGAGGTGAATATTCTGAGCGCAATGGTGGTATCGCTCCATTTGTAAATAAGGTGGACATGAATTTTACACAGGATTTCTTTGTTAAAACCTCAAAAGGACAAAAAAATATTATCCGTGTATCCTTTGATATGGTCAACCTTGGCAATTTTATTAACAAAGATTGGGGTGTCGAAAGGACTACCATGTTAGGGAATCAGCAATACCAGTTCCTGAATATGGTTACCAAACCAACTGCTACTGCTCCTGCCACATTTACGATGCCTTATGTACCTGCCGGTACTGCTGGTGGCGGATCTACTCAAACGGTTCTTACTCAAACCTATAGGGATTATGTCAACATTAATTCACGTTGGCAGTTACAGATTGGTATAAAATATATATTTAGATAATATTTGGATCTCTACATTAAAGAGGGTGTTCGTCAGATCACCCTCTTTTTTTGGGAATAATCCCTACCTTTGCATCTCAAAAATTTAGAAGCAGAATGGCACAGAAACCCTCAATACCCAAAGGAACACGCGACTTTTCACCGAATGAAATGGCCAAAAGAAATTTTATATTCGATAACATTAAAAGTGTGTTCAAATTATATGGATTTCAACAAATCGAAACACCCGCAATGGAGAATCTCTCTACATTAATGGGAAAATACGGCGAAGAGGGTGATAAACTGTTGTTCAAAATATTAAACTCAGGAGATTATCTTTCAGGCGTTAATAATTCAGAATTGATTCAGTCGAATAGTTCAAAACTTACGGCAAAAATATCAGAGAAAGGATTGAGATACGATCTGACTGTCCCATTCGCCAGGTATGTGGTTCAAAATCAGAATGATATTGCCTTTCCTTTCAGACGTTTTCAGATTCAGCCGGTGTGGCGTGCTGATCGTCCCCAGAAGGGGCGTTACCGCGAATTTTATCAGTGTGATGTAGACATCATCGGCTCAAACTCACTTTTAAACGAAGTGGAACTGATCCGGATTGTAGATGAGATTTTTCGAAATCTGGGCATTCGGGTAGTGGTAAAAATCAATAACCGAAAAATTCTGGCTGGCATAGCTGAAACGATTGGTGAAATAGACCGAATTGTGGATATCACTGTTGCAATTGACAAACTTGATAAAATTGGTTTGGAAAAGGTAAATGAGGAGTTGCTTCAAAAAGGGGTAGGAGCAGATGCAATTGCTAAACTTCAACCAATTTTGAAATTACGCGGAAACAGCAACGAAAAATTAAATCAGATCGAACAGGTTATTGCTATGTCTGCGATCGGTTTAAAAGGAATAGCTGAGATGCGTACGATTTTAGGTTATCTTGAATCGATGGCACTTGGAATTGAAGTAGAAATGGATTTAACCCTGGCAAGAGGTCTTAATTACTATACAGGTGCCATTTTCGAGGTGAAATCAAAAGATGTTGAGATTGGGTCAATCACAGGTGGTGGCCGATATGACGATCTGACAGGTATTTTTGGTCTCTCCGGAGTCTCGGGTGTAGGAATCTCATTTGGAGCCGACCGGATATATGATGTAATGTCGCAGCTCGAACTATTCCCTAATGCGGCTATCGCTGCAACACAGGTGATGTTTGTCAATTTCGGACCAGCCGAAGAGCGGTTTTGCCTTCCTTTACTCTATCGTCTGAGAGCTGCGGGGATCAGCAGCGAAATTTATCCCGATCAGGATAAAATGAAAAAACAGATGATTTATGCCAATAAAAAAGGGATAAGATTTGTGGCCATAGCTGGTGAATCGGAAATAGCTTCAGGGATGATTAATTTGAAGAATATGGAAACCGGTGATCAACAGTTGATTAAAGTCGAGGAACTAATCGCTGCGTTGTTGGGATGATACCTGAAAAAAAGAGGTTGTCGAAAACCAATTGACAACCTCTTTACCAAACTTTCACTAAACGAACCAATCTACTTATTTTTTACTCTCGATCTCCTCTTTTTCTTTCTGACTTTTCCGAAATTCCTTCATTAACGAAGCTCTGAATTTCCCCTCAGCCAGATATAGTTTGACCACCTTTTGGGCAGGGAGAATATTTAGTAATTTGAAGTTATATTCTTCAATTAATTTACCCTCGCGTGAATGCATTGAGGCCATCTCAATAGCTAATTTCCGGTAATCGACTTCTGTCATTGCCGGGTTTTGTTTTTCCAATCCCTGCTCAAGATTTCTCTTTTTATCCATTATGGCAAACCTTTGCTTTTCCAGTTCATTGTAAATCGGCCAGAATTTTTGAGCTTCCTGTGAAGTTAAACCAATTTGCTCGGTAAGAAAGGCTATTTTTTTTGTCTTGATCAGTTCAATAGTTTGCGGATCTAACTGTCGTTGGGCAATTCCGGCTGTAGATATAAAAAGCAACACCATGATCAATATCCTGACTTGCATATTTAAAAATTTAATTATTTGCTATAATTTCGTAATCATTATAATTGGCTGAGATATAATCAGCAAGATTTTCGGTCGATAGCGTTTTGGATTCAAACTCATTCATATCTGCAATTGCCATAAAAAACTGATCGTCCGAGAAATCTGAGATCATGTTTAAAGGAAAATTGCTGACAGAATCAACAATGAAATTGTTAATCGTATTTTGTTGAGAAATATAACTGTTGTCCAAAGGCAAATACTTTTTAAAAGGAACATCGACTAGCATTAGGACCAGGGCTAAACATGCTGCAACTGCCAAACCTGGTTTAAGATAAGGTAACAAGGATCTTTTATTTGTCGCATATTTCTCTTCCTCAATCCTGACTTTAAGACGTTCAGCAAAAGATTCGAAATAGCCCTCCGGAACCCGGAATGGGTGACCTTTTTTAAGATCTCCGAACAGATTTTCAGTATTTTCGTCTAAATTTTTCATTTCTTTCGAGTGTTTGACATTCCTGATCACAAATGGTTTAATGACTATCTTTGATCCTCCTTTAAAAATTCTTCTATTTTTTTTACTGCAAAATGGAAAGAGGCCTTTAGAGCTCCGACTGAAGTCTTGAGGATCTCCGACATCTCCTCGTATTTCATTTCGTCGAAATATTTCAAATTAAAAACAATACGCTGTTTTTCCGGCAACTGTATTATTGCCAACTGAAGTTTTTTCTCCATCTCGTTACCATCAAAATAGACGTCGGTTTCAAGCGATTCGGTAAGGTATTCACTGATTTCATTAATTGACATGACCGAATGGCGCCGCTGTTTTTGCAGATGGCTCAAAGATTCATTTGTTGCAATTCTGAAAAGCCAGGTGAAAAGGGAGGAATCCTCTCTGAAACCTTCGACGTTTTTCCAAACTTTGATAAATACATTCTGCAATATATCGTCGGCATCATCATGATTCATCACGATTTTGCGGATATGCCAATAAAGTCTCTGCTGGTAAGATTTTACCAGTAGCTCAAAAGCCTTCTCCCTGTTTACGTCAGATTTAAGATTAGCAATAAGCTCCTTCTCATTCAAATCCATTTTCGGCGCCCGCGATTAGATACTGTGCTCCTTTTCAGACTCTATTTCAGCCAAAAGGTTTAATATTAGAATAGAACTCCGATTCTGATCCCACTTGTCATAACAAATTTTGAATCAGAGCCGCCACCTATGAATGCAAAGCGAAATGCATTACTACTTTTGGCATCGCCAAATCCATAACCAGCCCCTACGAACCAATCGAATAGGAGCCAGTCATTTACTACCCATTGTTTCCCTGTATTCAGCATAAGAGCAAACATTGTGACATTTTCTTTGGCGCCGCTCCCTGAAGTATAATAGTTGTCAATATTTGGTGTTTCGTTGTAAGATAAGATGGAGACTTCAGGTCGGATATATGCACCTTTTAAGATATGGGCATATCGGATACCTTTAAGGTAAAAATCGGGACTTTTAATGAACTTGTATCCGAATTTTAGGTATAATCCACTTGACGCATCGCCGTTAATATTATCTCCAAGCCCAATAATTCCCATAGTCGCCTCAATACTACTACCAGGTTTGAGACTGTGTTCGAACGAAAAACTGGTTGCTCCGAATATCGGGGATAAGAATCCAACTTTAAGTGCATTTTTATGCTGCTTCTCATATTGTGCCGGATCGTACATCGAATCTTTAATTTTAAGCACCTTTCCATCACTGAAAATAATTGAACCTACTTTGTTCTTATCAATGCCGAATATTACATCCCCTTTATATTCTTTCTGTGTGTATTTAATTTCATCATCGCCAATTTCTTTAATCTGACAATTGATTGTGTCTCTTGTTATTTTGATGATGCGGTCCTGTGTAAATGCGCCAAATGATAAGATGTTGAGAACCAAAAATAAAAAGTAGAATTTTTTCATAATAACTGTGATTTATTAAAGTATTTGAACGAATGTCTGTATGACATTAAGAAGTTAATCCCTGGTGTGCACTTTAGCAATAATTCTCAGCTAAATTAGTAATTTTGCACCAATAATATATATCCTAAAGAATGGCTTTACAGTGTGGAATAGTCGGACTTCCCAATGTTGGAAAATCGACACTTTTTAATTGCCTGTCGAATGCAAAAGCTCAGGCTGCAAACTTTCCTTTTTGCACAATAGAACCCAATGTTGGCGTAATTACAGTTCCGGATAAAAGACTGATCAAACTTGCCGAAATTGATAAACCTAAACGTGTTGTCCCAACCACCGTTGAGATTGTGGATATCGCCGGACTTGTAAAAGGGGCAAGCAAAGGAGAAGGACTGGGCAATCAGTTTCTGGCTAATATCCGTGAAGTGGATGCAATTATTCATGTAATCCGTTGTTTTGAAAATGACAATATTATTCATGTGGATGGATCTATCAATCCAGTCAGGGATAAAGAGGTAATTGATATTGAATTACAATTGAAGGATCTCGAAACTGTTGAGAGCCGCATTGCCAAATTACAGAAGCAGGCAAAAGTGGGTAATGATAAAATTGCTCAAAAAACAGTCTCGATTGCCGAAAGATTGAAAGCGACGTTAATTACCGGGAAAAGTGCCCGTACGGTTGAATTAACCGAAGATGAAGAGGCTCTGATTCATGACTTTTTCCTGTTGACAAAAAAGCCGGTATTATATGTTTGTAATGTTGATGAAGTATCAGCAGCAAAAGGAAATAAATATACCACACAGCTAAAGGAGGCAATTTCCCATGAAAACGCTGAGATCTTGATTATTGCTGCTGCAACAGAAGCTGATATTGCTGGTTTGGAGACCTATGAGGAGAAACAACTTTTTCTCGAAGATCTTGGATTGGATGAGCCCGGTGTCAATAAATTAATTCATTCAGCCTATAAATTGCTCAATCTTCAAACCTATTTTACTACCGGAGCCGATGAAAGTCGTGCCTGGACTTTTGTCAAAGGGACCAAGGCACCAAAAGCTGCAGGGATTATCCACAGCGATTTTGAAAAAGGGTTTATTCGTGCTGAAGTGATTAAATATGATGATTATGTGAAACTTGGGTCCGAAGCTGCCTGTCGCGAATTGGGTAAAATTTATATCGAAGGTAAAGAGTATGTGGTGCAGGACAGCGATATTATGCATTTCAGATTTAATGTTTAAGAATTGAGCATAGCGGTTTGCAACCAGCGACTAGCCGCTGGTTGCTAGTCGCTGGTTATGTCATTGCCCGTTCAACCGTTTTGGCAACAGATTTCAATAGGGTGGCGTAATCGGGAGCTGTAGCGTAGCCCGCCTTGGCTATTTCATCAATAAATTGATATGGGTCTGATTTTACCTCCAATGCTGCCTGATATCTCGGATTTTTGAAGAAAAAACTAGTGTGATCGGTAAAACACTGCTCAGGGGTATCATATTTTCTGAAATAATCTTTTACCACATATTTAAAATACTTCTGTCCATTCTTTAGTACAGGAGTAACAGAAATGATCTCAGGAAATTTCAGATCACTCCTTCTACTGTACTCCGTTGTCGTTAGTAATTGCTCATTTCCATTAATCCCATCCGTATCTTTTACCCCAAAAAACATATTCCCAGGGGCCGCTTTACCCCATCCACTTTCCAATGCTGCCTGTGCCAGAATGGCAATGGCTGAGATTCCCGTTTTTTCTTCAGTTTCTTTAGCAAAAGAAAGGTACGTTGACACAAATTCTTTTGGTTTCATTTTGCAATGATTTAATCGTTAGTCAGACAAATCTATAAAAAAATTGGCTCTATAACGATCTGTAAGGGCAAATAAGATTTCCTTACTGCTAATAGGTTATTGATTCACGGCTTGCCTTGTGCTACTGGCAACTAGGGTGAATATGTGTAATTTATTGATTATCAAGCTTCACCTTATTCTGAAATCCTATGTTCTCCAATCTATACCAGTTGCCAATTGCGTGATGCAATGAAGGCAAAATCTATCTTACCACACCAAAAGTCAAAGAGCCAATAATTTCATCTTATCGAAAATCTGATTGTCAAATTTTCAGCGCCCAAAATTCGCACATTTCGAATTATTTTTTCTCCTTTTTATTTAGAATCATCTCTATCTCATCCATCACCTTATTCATAGCAACGATGGTTTTATCGAAAGGAACCGAGGTGGTCATGTCGACTCCAGCCTCTTTCAACAGGTTAATCGGATAGTCTGAACCACCTGAGGCGAGAAACTTCATGTATTTTTCCAACGCTCCAGGTTCCTTGTTCATCACCTTTTCGGCCAGGGAAATCGATGCGGTAAACGAAGTACTATATTGATAGACATAGAAATTCATATAGAAATGGGGAATATTGGCCCATTCAATTTTTATATAGTCGTCGATCACACAGATTTTCTGGTCATGTCCGTAATATTTTTTCAGGATGTCACCATAAATTTCGGAAAGATAATCGCCAGTAAGCGGTTTTCCTTTCTCAACCTCTTCGTGAATCTTTTTCTCAAACTCAGCAAACTGTGTTTGTCTGAAAAGTGTTCCTTTGAAACCATCCAGCCAGTTCATCAATAAAGAGAGCCGGATATTATCGTCTTTCACGTTTTTGATCATATAGTTGAAAAGCAAAACTTCGTTGAAGGTTGATGCGACTTCAGCAACAAAAGTTTTATAATGTGAGAGGGGATAGGGCTGAGTCTTGTTGGAGAAATAGCTTTGCATTGTATGACCCAATTCGTGGGCAATAGTACTTACATCAGAATATGATTCGTTGTAATTCAATAAGATATAGGGATGAACATCGTATGCAGCTCCATTTGAATAAGCTCCCGACCGCTTACCGGTGTTTGGATAAACATCCATCCACCGCTCATCCATCGCTTTATTGACCGTTTTGACATATTCACTTCCAAGGGGGGCAAGAGCTTCCAGAACTAGTTTACGAGCTTCATCATAACTATAGGTCAGGTCGACATTTTTAACAACCGGAGCATACAAGTCGAGATATTTTAAGGTATCCACACCAAGCATCCGTTTTTTAATTGCGAGATAACGGTGAAATGCAGGGAGGTTTTTGTTGACATTGTCGACAAGACTTTGGTACACAGCAACTGGAATATCATTAGGAGAGAGTGCAGCCTCAATTGCTGAGCCATATTTTCGGGACTGAGCACCATAAATATGCTCCTTGACATTCCCGTAAAGCATCTGTCCATAGGTTGCTTTATAACAGGCAAAATTTTTCCAGAACGCTTCAAATGCAATCTGACGATCGGCTCGATTGGCGGAGGTTCTTAGTTTGTTAAATGCAGATGCTGTGAGTTTTACTTTTTGTTTGTTACTAAGTATCACTTCGGGAGCCGGCATCTCTGCATCCTTGAATGTACCGTAGATATCGTTGGCAACACCTCTAACCATTGATGATCTTGCCAGAATTCTTTCCTCTGGTTCCGATAAGGTATGTTCTTTCTTTTTGAACAAATCGTATAAATCTTTTTTATAAACTTCAAGCCCTTTCTGCTCTTTGATGAAACCTTCAATCACTTTCCAGTCTACTGTCAGAAGTTCAGGTTCGATAAATGCAGTTTTTGTTCCATAATCTGTAAATAGCTGTTCAAGACTTTGTTGCATTGACATATATTTCATGTCACGCGTGTCCTGGTCACTGTTCATGCTGGTATAAATGAAGAGTCGCGAAGCCTCCTTATTCAGTTTGGTCGAGAATTCAAGGCAGGCAAGCAAATCAGCAGCCGATTTTGTGATTTTACCTTTAAACTGATCGATCTTTGGCATCTCTGCCACTACTTTATCTTTAGCAGCTTCCCAGGCTTTGTCATTTGAATAGAGGTGAGAAAGGTCCCATTTGTATTTATCGTCAATGGCATTTCTCTCTTTTTGTCCGAAACAGGCGATGGCCAAAAGGATGACCAGATTGAGCATCAATAATCTTTTCATAATGTTTGAAAATTGGTATTTAAAATTTTGTTAAAAATATTGTTTTTAATAGAAATACCTAATGATAAAACCCACCTAATAAAGTTTCTCTTGTATAAATGAAAACGATTTATTTTGTATCTTAGTGTCATCATTTAAATTACGTTCCGGACTAATCGATGGTTATTTTGAGCATTAGACAAAACTTTAATCTAAAAGGGTTGTGCGATGAGAAATAAGTACGAAAAAATAGCAAAAGAGATTTTGGGATTTGCCGGAGTGCAGATAGACGGCAGTAATCCCTGGGATATCCGGGTCCACAATCAGGCGTTTTACAAAAGAGTAGTTATTGATGGTGAATTGGGGTTTGGAGAATCCTATATGGAGGGATGGTGGGATGCAGAAAATATTGATGAATTGATATTCCATATTTTAGAGGCGCATATTGATGAAAAGATCAGGCAAAAGATTTCAATTTTCATTAAACTGTTTTCTGAAAGAGTTTTTAACCTGCAATCAAAACGAAGGGCATTTATTGTTGGAGAGAAACACTATGATCTGGGAAATGATCTTTTTCAGAATATGCTAGATCGGCGAATGAATTACAGTTGTGCTTATTGGAGGGACTCAAAAAGTCTGGATGAAGCGCAGGAAAACAAACTAGATTTAATTTGTCGAAAGCTTAACCTCAGACCTGGAATGCGTGTACTCGATATTGGATGTGGCTGGGGCCCGTTTGGAAAATATGCTGCCGAGAAATATCATGTTGAGGTTATCGGCATTACAGTTTCTAAAGAGCAGGTTAAACTTGGACGTCAATTATGCAAAGGCCTTTCTGTTGATTTCAGACTTGTAGACTACCGCGATATAAATGAGACGTTTGACCGTATTATTAGCGTAGGAATGATCGAACATGTGGGATATAAGAATTACGCTACCTTTTTCGAAGTTGCCAACCGGTGCCTGGATGAGAATGGTCTGTTTCTTCTTCATACCATCGGACATATGAAAACTTCAAAATCGATAGATCCCTGGACTCACAAATACATTTTTCCCAACGGAATGATCCCTTCCATGACTCAGTTAAGTGATGCATTCGAAAATTATTTTGTAATGGAGGATTGGCACAACTTTGGAATCGATTATGACCGAACGCTCATGACCTGGTATCAGAATTTTATAAATAATTGGGATAAAATAAGAAACGACTTTTCAGAACAATTTTTTAGGATGTGGAAGTACTACTTGCTCTCATTTGCCGGAACCTTCAGAGCACGGCAACTCCAGGTATGGCAAATTGTTCTTAGCAGGAAGGGTGTCCCCGGAGGTTATTTGTCAATACGCTAAATAAATGGATTTAAGCAGAAATAAAACGATTGAGATCTTTTCAGGCACCCTTTGGGAAGCAGAAATGATTAAAAACTTGTTGCAGGAAGCCGGGATTGACTCATTCCTCAATAATTCGGTGCATAATTCCTATGCCTATAACCCCATAATCGCTTCCGGGGTAAAAGTCATGATCTTTGAATCAGAGGCAGATAAAGCCCGGAAAATCGTTGACATTTACTACAAAAACCTCAAAGGACAATAGTTGTAGTCATAGTTCATTAACTTATACAAGAATGCACCATTTATTCCTTACGGGATTGAGGTTGTCTCTATTTTTACTAGGTTAAAATGTGAAGGTATCGGGATGTGCACCAAACCGTTCGTTTTTATCAAGTGTATCAATACGGCGAATGTCCTCATCCGATAATTCAAAATCAAAAATATCGGCATTACTCTGGATTCTTTCCTTATGTACTGATTTTGGAATTGTAACTATCCCTTTTTGCAAATCCCATCTTAAAACAACCTGAACAGGTGTTTTACTGTACTTTTTCGACAGCTCATTAAATAGTGGAATTTCATTCACCTTGCCACGCATAATAGGACTCCAGGCTTCGTAAACAATATTGTGCGACTGGCAAAAGTCGATCAATGGTTGCTGAACCAGGTAGGGATGGCACTCCACCTGATTAACCATCGGAATAATTTCGGCAATACTGAAAAGATCTTCAAGATGGTGTTGAAGAAAATTGCTTACCCCAATTGCCTTGGCTCTTCCTGAGCGATAGATCTCTTCCATCACCTTCCAGGTTTTATTGTATCTTTCTTTCACCGGCCAGTGGATCAGGTAAAGATCCACATAATCGGTCTGGAGTAATTCGAGACTCTCTTCAAATCCTTCCATAACAGTGCCGTTCCGTTGATTCTCATTCCATACCTTTGTTGTCAGAAACAACTCGTTACGGGGGATTCCGCTTGATTTTACAGCATTGCCAACTCCCTTCTCATTTTTGTAAATTGCTGCGGTATCGATGTGCCTGTAACCCGACTCCAAAGCCCACTTCACAGCATTTTCAACTTCTGTTCCCTCAAGGGTCTTGAAAACACCCAATCCAAAGTAGGGCATCGCGACATTGTTCGTTAATTTGACAGTTCCTTTTAAGTCTTTAATTATCATAGTAATAAGTATATATTAATATTTGATAAATCTTGTGTTCACGTTTTTGATACGAATTTTACAAATATAGTTCCTGAAAATTTGATTGGCTGTGTGAAAATCGTCAAATTTGAACAAAAAAGTATATATGAAGAGTGATATTCAAACATTAAAAGATATTCAGTTGCTTGTCGATGAATTTTACGAGGCAGTCAGGAAAGATTCATTTATCGGGCCGATCTTTAACTCGCGGTTGAGAGGGGGGCGTTGGGAGATGCATCATAAAAAACTCTACCGGTTTTGGCATACTGTTTTGCTTCGTCGTCCCGATTATTTTGGAAACCCTGTTCCTTTGCATTATGATATGAATATTGATAGAATCCATTTTGATTACTGGCTTACCTTGTGGATTAAGATTGTTGATGCCAACTTTGAGGGACAAATCGCTGAAAGGGCTAAATTTCGCGGGAAGACATTGGCAGATGCATTTTTGGCTAAAATCCTTAAGGCAAAAGGGGAAGGGACCTGTTAAATAATTTTATTTAGAATCATTAAAGGATATTTGGAATTCTGAATTTTGAGTACTATGTTTGTGACGAAATAAAATTCATTTTTTAGCTGAGAATTCAGAATGAAAAGAGAAGGTGCAAATAGTGTTTCAATTGCCAGGGGAGAACAGCCATGTTTTTCCGGTTTTCTTTATATCGTATTCTTCATGCTCTCCATGTCTATGTTCATGCGATAGCCTTCATACGGGCGAACCCTGTTTGAAGGCTCCATCCAAATGCTCTTCCGGAGCAATACCTATTTTCGTAATTAGTTATTTTTTTATTTGATTTAACATGCCTAAAACTGTCGTTAAATTCGGCGGATCGAATCTGAAATGTAAGGAGGATATCGGACGCGTAATTCAGGTTGTGAAGAACTACGGACAACCGATAGTGATTGTAGTATCCGCCTTTTTTGGGGTCACCAATTATCTGATCGAAGCGCTTGAAAAAGCCCGCCACGATGAACAGGTTGCTAAGCAGACCACAATTTATCTTTTAAACCTGAAAAAGGAGACACTTGAGTTACATATTCAGGATAATGATTTGATAAATTGTATTTTGGCAGAAATTGACCTTCTTCTTGCTGAACTGGAAAGGTTCCTTCATGGTATTGCCCTTACAGGTGATGCATCGCCTGCACTTGAAGATCATGTTCTGTCTTTTGGTGAGCAGATTTCAGCGGTTTTTTTAGCTGGTATACTGAATAATGAGGGGATCGAAACTAAGATTGCTTTTCCCGAAACAATTGGTTTGATCACAGATGGAGAGTTTGGGGCAGCCTCTGTCGATTTTGTCAAATCGACCGCAAAGGTGAGGGGAGCGCTTGGTGAGGATCTGGTCTATGTTGTACCAGGGTTTTATGGTATTTCAACCGAGGGGAAAATCACCCTATTTGGCAGAGGTGGGAGCGACTATTCGGCAGCGGCAATTGCACGTTGCATTGGAGCTCCCTCTTTGGATATCTGGAAGGATGTGAACGGTTTTTTAAGTGCCGATCCCAAAACTGTTGAGAATCCTGTTCAAATCGAGAGGTTAACCTATAACGAGGCTGCAGAATTAGCCTATTTCGGAGCAAAGATTCTACATCCCCGCACCGTTGAGCCCTTATCTGCTCCCCATATTCCTATCCGGATTTTCAATATTTATGGTGATCCGGACATAAATAAACCGTTATCGATAGTGAGTGCCGAAAAAATTGTTACCAATGGGATCGTTAAAAGCGTAACCTACAGCGAAGATTTTGGCATTCTTAAACTTAAAGGTTCCGGAGTGGGGGCAAAACCGGGCATTTTAGCCAAAGTAACTACGGCGCTTCATCTGGCGGGCATTAATATCAGCTCGGTACTCACCTCGCAAATTTCAATCAATATCCTGATTGCAAAAAAAGATCTTAGTACTGCCTATGCTGTGGTTAGTGCAATTGAGCTGCCGGTTGTGGGGCGCGTTCAGATTATTGAAGATATTGCAGTTGTGGCTGCTGTTGGAAATGGAATCGCTGAGAATTATGGAGTTGCGGCACGTATCTTTACCGCTTTGGCCAAAAAAAGCATAAATGTTTTGATGAGTTGCTCAGGGGCTTCCCCAATTGTAAGCTACTTTTTAGTAAGTGTCAACGACCGTATTCCGTCGGTCAGGGCGATTCATCATGAGTTTTTTGAAACAAATGTTCCTTTAATATAGTTACCTGTCAGCAGAAACAATAGAAACAATTAATACAATAAAATTATGAGTACAAGCACACTAAAATTTGAAACATTACAGGTTCATGCAGGACACACGCCCGATCAGGATACCTTATCGAGAGCGGTTCCAATTTATCAGACCACCTCCTATGTCTTTAAGAATGCCGAGCATGCAGCTAATTTGTTCGGTTTAAAGGAGTTTGGGAATATCTATACAAGGTTAATGAACCCTACAACGGATGTTTTCGAGCAAAGAATTGCTGCCCTTGAAGGTGGTGTTGCAGCTTTGGCTGTTTCATCTGGCCATGCAGCTCAGTTTATCACAATTACAAATATCGCCGGATCGGGGGATAATATTGTAACTTCTCCATTTCTTTACGGAGGAACATTCAACCAGTTTAAAGTTTCATTCAAAAATCTGGGAATTGAAGGACGTTTTGCTGCGGATCTTAATCCGGATAATTTTGAGAAACTGATCGACGATAAGACCAAGGCCCTATATCTTGAAACAATAGGAAATCCCAGTTTTAATGTTCCCGATTTCGAAAAGTTTGCAGCTTTGGCAAAGAAATATGATCTGCCACTTATCGTTGACAATACCTTTGGTTGTGGTGGTGCACTTTTCCGTCCGCTTGAACATGGCGCCCATATTGTGGTTGAATCTGCAACAAAGTGGATTGGTGGTCATGGATCATCCCTTGGGGGAGTGATCGTGGATGGGGGAAATTTTAACTGGGGGAACGGGAAATATCCAGGTTTCACTGAACCTTCCGAAGGTTACCATGGTCTGAAATTCTGGGATGTCTTCGGTACAGATGGTCCGTTTGGCAATATTGCCTTTATCATCCGGGCACGTGTTGAAGGGTTGCGCGATTTTGGACCTGCCATCAGTCCGTTTAATTCATTCCTGTTGATTCAGGGACTTGAGACACTCTCACTGCGTGTTGAACGTCATGTTCAGAATACGATTGCACTTGCCAAATGGCTACAAAACCACCCTAAAGTGGAATCAGTCAGTTATCCGGGACTCGAAGGTGACGAGAATTATGTTCTGGCCTCCAAATATTTTCCTAAAGGGGCCGGATCGGTACTCTCCTTTACTGTGAAAGGTGGGAAGGATAAGGCAATCCAGACTGTAGATAATCTTCAGTTGGTTAGTCATCTTGCCAATGTTGGCGATGTGAGGACACTGATCATTCAGCCATCTGCAACAACCCATTCTCAGTTAAGCGAAACCGAACAAATCAGTGCAGGTGTTCAACCCGCCGGTTTGCGTGTATCGGTTGGCATTGAGCATATTGACGATATTATTGCTGATTTTGAACAGGCATTCGCAAAAATCTGAGGTTAGAGCATTTCAAATCTGCATTTGGCGACATGCAGCTAGCTGCTTGCAAGGATCATTCTATAATTGGAAGCTGGCTAATGGCGACTTGCAACCGGCTATGATCGTACCTAAATCAAGTCTCTTGTTTCATATAGAAAATTAGAGTTGTTTTTAGGAGAAGAAAAGTAATTCAAAGTGATAATCTGCCAGTTGTCTGTCGTCGCCATTTACTGATTGACATCTGTATTTGTCTGCTGTTCCTCTTTAAAATAAAAATTGTACGAACAACAGGTAGCACACCTTAAAAGTGTGCTTACCTTTGTTCCCATTCATTAAAATTTAAAAAAATTGTCATGCCTTTAAATCTGCCGGATGGACTTCCAGCCATTGACCTTCTGATGAAGGAGAATATTTTCGTAATGAACGAATCCCGTGCCTCGCACCAGGATATTCGTCCGTTAAGAATAATTATCCTCAATTTGATGCCTTTGAAAATTGCCACCGAAACTGATTTACTACGTCTGTTGTCCAATTCACCTATCCAGATTGAGATAGATTTTCTTCAGATTGAGGGACATGTTTCGAAGAATACCTCAATGGATCATCTGAATACTTTTTATCATACTTTTTCTGAAATAAAGGAGAATAAGTATGATGGGATGATAATCACAGGTGCTCCGGTTGAGCATTTACCTTTTGAGGAGGTCGATTATTGGGAGGAAATTTGTCAGATATTTGATTGGGCAGATCACCACGTTACGTCAACGATGTTCATTTGCTGGGCAGCCCAGGCCGGATTGCATCATCATTTTGGAGTTCCGAAATATCCCCTCACCAAGAAGATGTTCGGGGTTTTCGATCACCATTGTTCGGATAAAAAACTTCCAATATTTCGGGGCTTTGATGACCTCTTCAGGGCGCCTCATTCCCGTCACACTGAAATACTGGCAGATGATGTCGTTAAAATTCCTGAAGTTGATCTGATATCCTATTCTGATGAAGCCGGAGTCTATATGGTGATGGCTAACCAGGGCAAACAACTGTTTATCACAGGGCATCCTGAATATTCGAGAGGGACACTCGACCGTGAGTATAAACGCGATTTTGAAAAGGGATTACCTATCGATCTCCCCAAAAACTATTATAAGGAAAACAATCCCTTAAACGATCCTGAACTCAGCTGGCGATCACACGCCAACCTGCTCTTCCTCAATTGGCTGAATTACTATGTCTATCAGGAGACCCCTTATGATTTGCATGAAATAAAATAGTCAGGGTAATTTTTTTTTCAGAGAAGGCTTGATTGTTCAGATTATGAATTGTCAAGCCTTCTCTCTTGTTGAGCCACCTTCGGGTTTTTATAGAATTATCCGGTGAAATTTCAAAAATATTCACGCCAACTCACCTAATTGATTAAATTTGTACTTAGTTAAACTATTAAACCTGCGAATGATAACTATATAAACCTTATATTTCCATCATTGTTTCAAATCTAAAAACCGTATTATGGAAGACTATCATCAAAAAAACGAGTCACAACCATTTCATGAACTTTCCAAGGATGAAAAAAAGGTGTTAGAGAAGGAACTCGAAAGGCTTCAATTGGAACTGGTAAAATTGCTTGAGTGGATAAAAGCAAAAAAACTCAAGGTTGTAATTTTGTTCGAGGGGCGTGATGCTGCCGGTAAAGGCGGTGTAATTAAGAGGGTCATGGAATATTTAAATCCCCGTTTCTGCAGGGTTGTCGCATTAGGTATTCCAACTGAAAAAGAGAAGACGCAGTGGTATTTTCAACGGTATATCAAACACTTGCCTGCTGCCGGTGAGATGGTCCTTTTTGACCGGAGCTGGTATAACCGGGCAGGAGTTGAGCATGTGATGGATTTTTGTTCCCCTGAGGAGTATGAGGAGTTTCTCCGGTCGTGTCCTGAATTTGAAAGAATGATCATTCGATCAGGAATCATACTAATAAAATATTGGTTTTCGGTTAGCGATGAAGAGCAGGAGCGCAGGTTTCAGGAACGAATTAATAACCGTGCCAAACGTTGGAAAATTAGTCCGATGGATGTTCAGAGCCGGTCGAAATGGCTCGAATACTCTAAGGCAAAAGATACCATGTTTCAATACACCGATATTAAGCAGGCTCCGTGGTATGTTGTGAAATCAGACAATAAGATGAAAGCAAGGCTCAATTGTATCCATCATTTGCTCTCCCTTATTCCATATTCTGAAATCGAACCTGAAAACATTGAGCTTCCAGTAAAGCAATCTGAAATAGGGTATATCCGTCCTCCTGTAACCGATCAGACTTTTGTTCCGGAGGTCTATTAGGAGGAGATTCATCACCTTTAATCCTGGCTAGTATTTGCTCTTCCACCACATCCTGAGTCTTTCGAGGATTTTCAGCTCCGATTGATTGTTCTGCGGGGTGTAGAATCGTTTATTCTTAATTTTTTCGGGAAGAAACTGCTGGTCGACAAAATTACCTTCGAAAGCATGAGCATATTTATATTCCTTACCATATCCAAGATCTTTCATCAGTTTGGTGGGGGCATTGCGAAGATGAAGCGGAATGGGAAGATGACCCGATTCGCGTACCTCAGCCAGTGCAGCATCAATGGCCTCATAGGCGGAATTACTTTTGGGCGAAGTTGCCAGATAGATGGTGCACTCTGATAATATGATCCTCGATTCGGGCATTCCAATCTTATGAACGGCATCGAAAGTATTTTGTGCAATCAAAAATGCATTCGGATTTGCAAGTCCCACATCTTCAGAAGAGAGGATCAGTAGCCTGCGGGCAATGAATTTAACATCTTCACCCCCTTCGATCATTCGTGCCAGGTAGTAAACCGCGCCGTCGGGATCACCGCCCCGGATACTTTTTATAAAAGCAGAGATAATATCGTAATGCATCTCTCCGTTTTTATCGTATAATGCAAGGTTCTCCTGTAACCTGGAGGTAACCATCTCATTTGTAATTACGATTTCATCCGTTGTTTCAGCACTCAGGACGATCTCCAATACGTTGAGCAGTTTGCGGGCATCACCGCCAGAGAAACGGAGCATTGCTTCGTTTTCTTCAACGACAATCTTTCGTTTGCTAAGTTCATAATCAGTAGTCAATGCGTGATTTAAAAGGGTAAGTAAATCTTCCTTTTCGAGTGACTTCAGAATATAAACCTGGCAGCGCGAGAGGAGGGGAGAGATCACCTCAAATGAGGGGTTTTCGGTAGTGGCCCCAATTAATGTTACCAATCCCTGTTCAACTGCTCCCAGTAATGAATCCTGTTGTGCTTTGCTGAACCGGTGAATCTCATCGATGAACAGAATCGGATTTGGAGCGGTGAAGAAACGACTGTTTCTGGCCTTTTCAATTACTTCACGGACATCTTTTACCCCCGAATTGATGGCACTTAGGATATAAAACGGACGATTTAACGAATTTGCAATGATTTTTGCAAGGGTGGTTTTCCCTACACCCGGAGGCCCCCAAAGAATAACAGAGGCGAGATTCCCCGAGTCAATCATTTTTCGCAAAACGGCACCCTCTCCAACCAGATGTTTCTGACCGATATAATCGTCAAGACTTGTAGGTCTTAATCTTTCTGCCAGGGGTTGATTGGACATTGTTAGTTGCAATATCTCTTAATAACATTATAAGCTTCGGTCAGACCCAATTCACCCGCTTTGCTTAAATCGAGTGAACCTCCCTCCATATCATCAAGGAAGATGCGTGTGAGTCCCCTGTTAAAATAGGCTTCCGCAAAATCAGGTTCAAGATTGATCGCCTTTGAGTAATCGTTAATTGCTCCAAGATAATCTTTCTTTTTAACCTTTGTGTTACCCATGTTGTACCATGCAAATATGAATCGGGGATTCATATAAAGAATTGATTCGTAGTCTTTTATAATGTCTTCGTAATCAAGAACTTTTTCTTCTTTAGGCGCATTAGCTGCCGCTTTTACTCCGTTGATGGTTAGTGTCGTTGGTTCCGGAAGAAGGCCTGGCATCCGGATATAATCGACCCTTTTCATCATTGTATTGGCTCTGCTGAAATAGGCCAGGATATTGCGTCCGTCAATTTTTATTGCCCTGTTATAATCATCGATGGCCTGGTTATAGTTTTTTAACAACTCATAATAGATTGCCCGGTTAAAATAGGCATCCGGACTTTTCTTATTGTTTTGTATCGATTTATCCCAGGCACGGATGTTATCGTTATATTCTTCACTCCTCCACTCTTCACTTTTAAGTGGTTTATTAGTAATCAGCATAAATGGATGATTGTTATTTTTCCGGTTCAGGGCATCAACCTCCATGCTATAATACTGTAACCGCTCATAATCCACCGAATCTTTATGAAAAATGGAGATGATAAATTCCGGTTGTAATTCTATTTTCACATTTTTATTCTGAACCATTCCTCGGGCAATTTCTGTTTCAGTGACCTCGCCACCATCACTGACGACAATATTTCTCCGGGCCCGTTTCTGTGTGACCGGTCCCTTATTATTTTCACGTTCCACTGAGGCTGAATCTTGCGCATTGGTTTTAGGGGCATTGTTTTGGACGAAGGCCCCCGGTTGATTAGCCGACTGATTAGTTGCCTGACTGGATGGTGCTCCATTTGCAGCAGTCTGTTTACCCTGTGCAATTTGCTGGTTCGCAGGCTGATTGGCTTGCTTATTCTGGCCTGACTGATTTGGTGTTTTTTGATTCTGATTCTGCGTTGGGAGTACAAATCCATACAAACGCCGTTGTTTCTCTTTTTCCTGTTCAGCATCAAGCCGTTTTCTGAACTGTGCAAATTTGGGATCAAGTTGTTCTGCTACTGCAAAATCCTCCTCAAAACCTGGAATTTTCAGCGACTCCTTTGCAATTCCGCGGTTTAACCATGCCACTGCAATTTCAGGGTTTAATTTGATTGCCATGTCATAGTCTGGGATAGCACCCTGGGTATCTTCCAGTTTATGTTTAACAATCCCTCGATTGGCAAATGCCTGTCCCATTTTGGAATCAAGCCTGATACACAGATCATAGTCTTTTAATGCACCGGCATAATCCTGCTTTTCGAATTTTGCAATTCCCCTCATCAGGTAAGCACCAGCAAAGTGTGGTCTGATTTTAATCGCAGCATCACAGTCTTTTATTGCCCCATCGAGATCGTTCTTCATCTGCTTAGCTGAGCTTCTGTTCAGAAAAGTATTGGCAATCGTAGGGTCGATCTCAATAGCTTTGGTATAATCTGCGATTGCGCCATCGATATCTTCCATTGCGGCCTTTGTTATCCCCCGATTGTTGTAAATCGCCTGATCGTCGTTTTTATATTCCAGCGCTTTCGTGTAATCGTTCAATGCCTCCTTATAATTCTTTAGCTCATAGTTGGCCATGCCACGATACATATAGGCTTCGGGATAAAATGGCTTTATCTCCAGCGCTTTGTCGTAGTCATTTTTTGCTCCTCTAAAATCGTCGATATAATGTTTGGCCATTCCCCTGAAATAATATGGCTCGGGGAGGTTCGGCCTGAG
Organism: Prolixibacteraceae bacterium; assembly: GCA_963675995.2. Lineage (GTDB taxonomy): Bacteria > Bacteroidota > Bacteroidia > Bacteroidales > Prolixibacteraceae > JAAFHB01. The sequence continues at coordinate 1,924,767 of CAXXIY010000002.1, forward strand.
TTTTATAACTATATTTAAATTTTCAATCGCGCTTACATAGTTACCGAAGTATATCCGGCTCCGACCAATGTAAAAGTACTGATCAATATTGAGTTGCGGGAATGCAGACAATGAAATGACCGTAAACAGAAGTATCGAAAAAATTTTCTTCATCAGATGTTGAATAGCATTTTATAAGAAAACAAAAATAGCAAAATAGTGTTGGTTGGCTGAGGATTGGATTTTATTTTATAATAATAAAGTACAAAACATGTTAAATCGTTGTGAATGGTGCCTTGGAGATGAGTTGTACCTGAATTATCATGATTTGGAATGGGGTGTCCCTGTGCATGATGACCAGAAGCTGTTTGAATTTCTGACGCTTGAAGGGGCTCAGGCGGGACTAAGCTGGCTGACAGTTTTGCGAAAACGTGAGTGTTATCGCATTGCCTTTGATGGTTTTGATCCGCTTAAAATAGCCCGTTACAATCAGGTTAAAGTATTGGAACTAATTAATAATAATGGAATTATACGAAACAGATTAAAAATTGATTCGACCATTAAGAATGCGGTTGCATTTTTGGCGGTACAGGAAAAGTTTGGCAGTTTTGATCGTTATATTTGGGATTTTGTGAATGGGAAACCGATTCAGAATAATTTCAAAACGATGAAAGAACTACCGGCGGAAACCGAAATTTCGCGGGCTATTTCGAAAGATATGAAAAAACGGGGATTTTCATTTGTTGGACCTACAATCGTTTATGCACATATGCAGGCTACCGGAATGGTTAACGATCATGTCGTCACTTGTCATCGTTACCGCGAACTTGGAGGAGTTTTTTAAGCTGATTATAAGATAAATTGGTGTAGCAACTGATAAAAGCTTGGATCAGAGCAATTCCCCTTCGTCAAAATTGCGACGTCCGGTAACATTACCTTCAGAGTCAGTGATAAAAATATGGCGTACCTGGAAAGAGTCACGGATGATGAATTCATAGCTGGCAACACTGTCTGCCTTTTCTATAAAAATGGAACTCATGATCTGCCCGAATTTCTCCAGTTTTTCGCGAATGGAAGGGTTAAGCATATCAATTTTAAAGTTTGTCTCGGTTTTCAACCATTTCCCCGATTTTTCGAACCAGGCAATTTGTTCTATACCGTTGACACGGAAAATAACTTCAAAATGATCATCTTTCTCTTTCGACCATTCAATATTTGTTGCTTCAGGAAATTGCTGGGTAAAAGATTTCAGCAATGGTTGTCCGGGGGTATTAGGATTGATCCGGAATACATATTTAAGGATAAAATCTTTCATGGATTTCTTTTCTACTTGAGACGGTTTTTTCCCTAAAAGTCACATTCAGTGTATCTATTAATCTTGACTGTATTGTTGTTTATAAAGGAATGCCACCCGGTCGCGGGCACGCTTTAGTCTCATTTTGGTAGCGCTCTCACTGATTTTCAAGGCAGTCTGAATATATGCAATTGGAACGTTATCAATATAATGCATCGTAAGAAGGGCTTTTTCTTCAGGGTGAATATACTCGAGAATTTTCATGAGTCGTTCGCTATTAATCTCTTTTTCATTTAACTCATCGATCACATCGGGAAGTTCATGTTGACTGTTCCAGTCGGGGTAATTCATTTTCTTTTTCGTCCGCAAGTACTCTATACAATTATTATAGGTAATGGCGTACAGCCAGGTTGAGAAGTTAGACTCACCTCTGAAGTCGGCCAAACGCTCAAATACTTTGCAAAATATGTCCTGAACAAATTCCTGGGCAAGTGTTTTGTCTTTTAATAAAGAGTAACATTTGTCGTAGACCTTTTCTGAATACCGATTGTAGAGTACTTCGAAAAGGTTGGTATTGTGCTCTTGTTTAATTAGTTTAATGATTTCTTTATCTGAATAATCCTTCACGGAATTTTTTATTGCCATATTTTTAATACGATAAGACATTCAAAATTAAGATTTTATAATAATTCACTCGTCAAAATTAAAAAAAAATCTGAAATTATTGTGACCTCTCCCAAGGTTTGCGTCTAAACATTGTATTTTAAAGAATTGAAAAACATTTATTACTTTTAAATTTATCTTCAAAATTATGAAAAAGGGATTATTAAAACTGGTTGCTTTTAGTGTATTAGTTGTAACATTGGCTAGCTGTGCCAAAGCTCCACAAGCTGAAATCGATGCCGCAAATGCTGCTATCGAAGCTGCAAAAACTGCAGGTGCTGATCGTTATGTACCTGAATCTTTCAATGCTGCTTCCGAAGCATTAAAAACAGCTGTTACAGCAGTTGAAGAGCAGAATTCAAAATTTGCATTATTCCGTAACTATGATGCAGCTAAAACTACTCTTGCTTCTGTAAACACACTTGCAAGCAAAGCTGTTGAAGAAACAACTGCAAAGAAAGCCGCTTTAAAAGCTGAAGTTACTGCTGCTCTTACTGAAATTGCTGCAACTATCACAGCAAACAAAGAATTGTTAGCTAAAGCTCCTAAGGGAAAAGAAGGCAAAGCTGCTGTTGAAGCTATTGGTCAGGAAATTGCTGCTGTTGAAACTGTTAGCACTGAAGTTACTGCAGGTCTTGCCAACAACGAAGACATCTTAACACTTTCTGGTAAAATCAAACCAGCTGTTGAAAAAGCAAAATCTATCAACACTGAATTGACAGACGTTATTGCAAAAGCAAAAGGTGGTAAGAAAAAGTAATCTTAACCGAGATTGAAAGACTTAAACCCCCGGAAGATTTTCCGGGGGTTCTTTTTGAAATGAATTTTGGGAATCCCCAACGGATCATTCTTTTTGAAATAGATTTTTCAGTTTCTTTGCTGACAGATTTTGCAGATCGATTTTAGGAATTTTATCTTGTACGAATGAAACTGGGTTGGAAAAAACGATTGTTAGTCCTCATTGGAATTTTGTTTTCAATGTTTGTTGTTATTTATGGAGTCCTGATCCTAACAATGGACAAGCCTCCGCTCAAAGAATTTAAAGCATGCCAGACGATCCTCGGGAAAGCAAAACGAGCCAATGCTGATGTCTATGCCCCCGAATACTATGTTACCGCTGAGCGGAAATATCAGTCGGCGCTTATTGAATGGAAAATTCAAAACGAAAGGGTTTTCTTTAGAAGAAATTATTCGAAAGCCAAAGAGCTGGTCTTAACTGCTACCTTAAAAGCAGAAGAAGCTAATGCTTCATCAGGAGTAAATAAAAACTCATTAAAGATGAAGTATCTGAAAGAGATTGAGTTACTAAAACATAAATTAGACAATTACCATGACGTATTCATTCACCTGCCCCTTAAAGTCAGTGTAAGGAAGAATTATGAGTTTGGTAAGTTATCTTTGGAGCAAGGTTTAAATGCTTTTACAAGTGGTGATATCATGCTTGCTACAAAAAGATTGAATGAGGGCAAAGTTAAAATCGGTATCGCGGATAAAGAGGTAAACGATTTGATAAAGGAATATTTTGCCAATTTTTCGAAATGGAAAAACTGGGCAGCTACAACAATTCGTCAGTCGGCTCAAAATAATAGTTATGCTTTTGTCGTTGACAAGATAAAACACAAGGGATACCTCTATTTAAACGGGAAACTTCATAAGGAGTATGATGTTGAGTTTGGCAGGAACTGGATTGGCGATAAACATTTTGCAGGTGATAAGGCAACACCTGAAGGGATGTACCGGGTGATCAAGAAAATGGGTAACGGTGGTTCAAAATATTATAAAGCCATGCTGATAAACTATCCTAATGATGAGGATTATGCCGCCTTTAATAGTAAGAAAAGGCAAGGCACATTATCGAGAAACAGCAGGATAGGCGGCTTGATCGAAATCCACGGAGAAGGTGGAAAGGGGGCCGATTGGACAAGTGGGTGTATTGCACTGTCAAATCCTGAAATCGATGAACTTTATAGCAGAGCCCCTGTTGGTATGCCAGTAACTATTGTGGGGTCTTTAATGTCACTTTCTGAATTACTAAATTAATAGCATTAAAATGGAAATAGAAGAAAAGAGTAAGTGGTCAATTCTTGGCATTTTAAAATGGATAATTCCGGTATTTCTCATTTGGTTATCTGTAATGATGATTCTTTTTACCCCTGTTTTTCAGGATAATGCGTTCAAAGTTAAATCATACATTACCAAAACACCTGACTCTGAATTCAGAACTCCCGAAGGAATTCAAAGACAGGAGACGAAATCACGCCGAAACATTGTCTCAATTGAAGATAAGCTTGGCTTGCTTAAACCGGTAAAACCATATATTATTGTAAATACCACCGCTAACAGGTTTTCGCTGCGCGATGTAAACGGTGATACCATTCGGACGGGTGCCTGTTCAACAGGTAAAAATGAGTTGCTGATTGCCGGTGCTAAAAGAATTGTATTTAAAACACCTAAAGGGATCTTTACCGTCAGAAACAAACAACAGAACCGGCCATGGGTTAAACCCGACTGGGCTTACATCGAAGATGGATTACCTATCCCATCGGCAAGATCAGCTGATCGGATCGATTATAGCACACTGGGCGATTATGCCATGGAAATTGGAAATGGCTATATGCTTCATGGCACCCTTTATCAGCGATTCCTGGGATTACCTGTAACACATGGCTGCGTCAGGCTTGGAGATAAAGACCTGGAAGTTATTTATAACACATTGAGCAAAGGTTCAAAAGTATTTATTTATTAAAGAGTTACAAATGAAAAGTAAAATAGCTTTTTGGATCCTTACCATCCTTTCATCCATTCTTGTTCTGTATATACTCGTGAATACGGTTTTACAACCTGTTTTTACAAAGAACCCGCTGCCCAAAGTAATTGTCCGGAGTGCGGATGAAAAGGAAAAGCCCGGAAAAGGTGAGAATAAAAAGTCAACTAATGATAAAAAATCAGAAGATGATACAATCCCACCTTCTGACCCCTCTTTAAGTACCAAAGAAGCCCGAAATAAGCTCCTTGAATCGAGAAAAAAAGAGGTCCTGCTACAGTCCAGGCTTACACTTGCGAACGAGGATTCTATGTATCTTGTACTTGACCTGGTCAGGAATCTCGCCATCCTGGAGATAAAAGGAATCTCATTGCATGAGTGCCCGATACTTGATGTGCATATCAGCAATTCGATTAAAATGTATTACCCTGAGGCTTTAATAAACTGGATGTCAGAACCTTTCAGTGTAAGGCGTGTCGAGGCAACTATTCCTAAAATTCAGTTTATCGAAAAAATTGCCCCTAAAGATACACTTGAAGCAAATAAAATGGTCGTTGAACCTACTCTCGCCAAGTTGGGAGATGTTTATATTGTGATGGATTTTGACCGCAATCTAAGGTTGATAATTTCCCAGATTGAAAAACCTGATGAGGAAGGCGAAAAATTAATTTCTGCATTAAAACAGAAATACAGTAAAATCGAAGTCACGCGATCGATAAAGTCACTGACCAAATTTAATCGTGAACCTGCCAAACCTCAGATTGAAATTATTATTCCTAAATCGGATGCAACAATTTTTTATAAGGCACTTCCACTTAATCCAAAAATGATATTGAGGTTATAGGTGAGGGTTATTAACGCGTTGGAGAAAATTTGACCTCCAATGTTTAACTCTTTGAAAATGCACCTTAAGCTTTCAAATAATTGTTTTAAGGATGGAAAAAGTATTCGAAAATTGGCAGCATATTTTCCGGACCCCTTTTCAGAGTTCGGTATTGGTGTTTGCTTTGATCTTATTCATCATCCTGCTGGCTCCGCTGTTGTTCCGACGAATTAAAGTCCCGGGAATTATCGGATTGATAATTGCCGGGGTAGTTATTGGTCCTCACGGCTTAAATCTGATTGCCAAAAATTCTGCAATTGACCTTTTTTCTACTATTGGGCTCCTTTATATTATGTTCCTTGCTGGGCTCGAACTCGATCTGAAGGGGTTTTCAAATTACAAACATAAGAGCCTTGTGTTTGGATTCTTTACATTTTTTACTCCATTAGCCATTGGATATCCTGTATGCAGGTATCTTCTCGAATTTAGTTTCGAAACGAGTTTTTTGGTCTCAAGCATGTTTGCAACACATACATTGGTAACCTATCCAATTGTAAGTCGTTTGGGTATTTCCAGAAATGAGGCAGTTGGCATAACTGTAGGAGGAACGATGCTCACCGATACTGCCGTTTTAATCATTCTCGCGATTATCAGCGGCTCGGTTAGTGGCGAAATCACCTTCGATTTCTGGATAAAATTTTCAATTTCTGTTTTATTATTTCTTTCCATCGTTCTATTTTTGATTCCTAAACTGGCAACCTGGTTTTTCCGGAATTTTGAAGGGGAAAAGAATTCCCATTTTATTTTTGCTCTGGCGATGGTTTTTCTGGCTGCATTTCTTTCAGAGCTAGCTGGTCTTGAGCCCATTATAGGTGCCTTTGCAGCCGGAATTGCTTTAAACCGACTTATTCCACATACTTCATCATTAATGAACAGACTGGAATTCGCGGGTAACTCACTATTTATCCCGTTCTTTTTGATCAGTGTCGGTATGTTGATCAATCTTAGCGTATTAACAAATGGACCACATGCCCTCATAATTGCTGCAACTTTAACCATTGTCGCGCTTATCGGGAAATATACTGCAGCATGGATTACTTCTGCGATCTTTCGATATTCAAAAGCATATAAAAATCTAATATTTGGATTAAGCAGCTCTCATGCTGCTGCAACTATTGCAGTAATCATGGTTGGATTCAGGATTGGTATTGTTGACGAGAATATATTAAATGGAACAATTGTCTTAATCCTGATCACTTGTCTTGTTGCTTCATTTGTAACCGAATACTCTGCCAAACAGGTTTTAATCATCGATAAGTTCAGTGCTCCTGTCCTTCCGGCTTTAAGAGACCAAAAGATTCTCGTTCCGATTTATAATCCCAATAATATGGAGCGTCTGATCGATCTTGCTATCGCGATCAAGAACCCTAAGAACCGATTTCCAATCGTAAGCTTATCGGTTGTAGAGGATGATCAGGAGGCTCAGCTAAAACTGGTTGAAGCAAAGAAGAACCTCGAAAAGGCAATTATTCATGCTTCAGCGGTTGACCAGGAGGTAGAAATAATCACAACGATTAGTCAGAATATACCGAGCGGAATTAAGCGCGTAGCCACTGAGATATTTGCCACTGAGATTATCATCGGATTTGCGCTTAAAAGCCAGTTTACTGATCTGCTTTTTGGAAATGTGATCAAGTATATCGTTGAAAACACGAATCAGGCGGTATGGGTTTGTAGTATTTCACCCCATCTCAGTCAGAGAAAAAAAATAGTGGTGATTTGCCCCCGTTATGCCGATCGTGAGTATGGTTTTAATCTTTGGTTAAACCGGGTATTTCGCCTTGCAAGCACTTTAAAAATTTCCTGCGAGTTTCTTTCAACATCCCAAACCTTCAGCCATATTAAAGAATATATGCATTCCGCTAAAATTACCTCATCGGCAAGCCACATTGAGTTTACCGATTGGAATAATTTCATGGGGATTGCCCCCTATATTCATCCCACTGACCTTGTAATTATTACACTTCCGCGAAATGGGGGTATCTCGTATAAAATTAATCAGGAAGCGATTCCCCGGTTGATGGCCAAAAATTTTGAGAATTACGATTTTATTCTGATTTATCCCAACGAGGTTGTTGAAAATCCGGAGCTGATGTTTACCGATGATTTTGATAAAAGTCTGATTGAAGAGGGATTGAATCAGCTTTCTAAAAAAGCTAAAACACTTACCGGCGCTTTCAGGAAAGGTTAGTATTGATTTAATGTTTTAATAGCTTTTCAAATAGTAGTTCTTTCTGCGGTAGTTCTACCTTTGCCGGCTAAATAATTGATTTATGTGGGCTCTCTTTGCCGTGGCTTCGGCTATTTTTCTTGGTACCTATGATGTTTTTAAAAAATTGGCGCTCAATAAGAATGCTGTGTTCCCGGTACTCTTTTTCTCAACCTTTACCTACGCAATCATTTTTCTTCCGTTCGTTTTAATTTCGTTTTATTATCCGGAATTATTAAGGGATTCCAGTTTTTTTGTTCCAACAGTCCCTTTAGTTCAACACGGATATTTTATCCTCAAATCATTGATTGTAACCGCTTCGTGGATTTTTGCCTTTTTTGCAATTAAACACCTTCCTTTAACTATCGTATCTCCCATCAGGGCAACAGGTCCGATTTGGATACTTCTTGGTGCAATCATTATTTTTTCAGAACACCTAACGATGATTCAATGGATAGGTACTGCCGTCACCCTTCTATTCTTTTATTTATTCTCTCTTGCCGGTAAATCTGAAGGTTACCATTTCACTACGAATAAATGGGTGCTGTTTCTGATTGCCGGGACACTTCTGGGATCGGTCAGCGGACTTTACGACAAGTTTCTGATCCGTAATTTTGACCGCATGGCCATGCAGGCATGGTCATCTATATATCAAGTTGCTCTACTTTTACCCGTGGTATTATTTCTTTGGTATCCTAAAAGAGGTGAAAACACCCCATTTCAATGGAGGTGGTCGATTCCCATGATTGGAATTTTTCTGGTTATCGCTGACTTTCTTTATTTTTATGCAATAGCTGTCGACGGATCTTTGATCTCCGTAATCTCAGCCCTGCGTCGTGGTGGAGTGATCATCTCGTTTATTCTGGGTGCAATATTATTCCACGAAAAGAATGTAAAAAGGAAGGGGTGGTTACTCCTCGGAATTGTGACGGGAGTAATAATTCTTGTATTTGGCAGCAAATAGGTGGCGTTTCTTTTAGTAGAGATGCGATTGGTAAAGAGGTGATTAATCGCATCTCTACTATCATTTTATGGTTTGATGACCTTCATCAGGGCGCCCGGAATTTGTATCAGATCATAATCGTGATCATAAATCAGGTATTTATTGATCCAGACCGATACAAACTTCTCCTTGTATTCCCGCAGTCCCTTATATTGCGAGAATCCCCTGATCTTTTCATAAGCAAACTTCATCGATTTCTCCTTGAAGGTGTGGGGATCATTTAATCCCGACATCGGAGCAAACCCCATGTTGGCATAAGAATAGCCCTCTGCTTTCAGGTATCCAAATAATTCGACGATTAGAAAATCCATCACCCCATTTGGGGCATCCATCGTTTTACGCACCAAATCATAAGTCCCTTCTCCCGGGGCGTAATCGGGAATAATATTTAGAAAAGCGACAATCTTCTCTTCAGAGTTCTCAACCGTAATGAGCGTTTGTTGCTTTAATTCATCCCAGTTAAACATTCCCTGGGAGAAAATAATCTCACTTCTTCCGGTTTCATCAAGCCATTCGTCAGATACTGATTTGATCTTCTGCAACAACCCATCTTTTATTGGCGGTGTATGTATTTTTGATTTGTAGCCCCGTTCTTTTACTTTTGAAAGTGCATTACGGATCGATTTTTTTGATCCTCCCTCAAGGGTAAACGAATTAAGATCGACCAAACCCTCCTGGCCTAAAAATAACACCTTTTTTTTCAGACTTTTATATAATGGCAGATCACATTCCGGCACGCGATAGTAGATGCTTTTAAACCCGGTTTCGAAACAAAACAGATCAAACTGATTGATACATTGTTTCATCTGTTCTTCATTTTCTGCAACAGGATTTTCGAGAGCAACGGCAAAATTCCCGGCCGGCCGATAGGAGATAAATGCGTTTTGTCCTTCAGATTCAAAAATCATTTTGTCCTGATAGGTCTTAAAATAGTCAAGACAAGATCTTCCATATTGGCTGATCAATTTACGGGGATTTTCAAGCTCTTCAGGCGATGGATAACTTTTGAAAAAATAGGGACGTATCAGGGTATATATCAGGAATCCAAAGGTTAAAAATCCACTTATGTTGATCGACAGAATAAACTTGTTTGCAAAATTGTCTGAGGCGATCAAATCACTACTACCGACTAGAAAATAGTTTTCTAAGCTGTAACGGATCGATTGCAAAAGACTAAAATCAATATTAAAGTGCTTCTTATCAAGGTAATAAAATCCAACAACACTGTAAACCATTACTGCCAGCATACTCAAAATGGCAGTCTGAATCCCAACGGATCGTAATTTGGGATTGTTTTTTACATAATAGTCCTTCTTAGTAAATATCAAAACAATCATGACCAGAAACGCAGCAATAGCTTCTTCATAATCAACAGCTTTGGTGAGATTTCCTATCATCGATACAAAAGACAAAACGAATGCGAACCACCAGGCAATTTTCAAGCCTTTCAGCATAAAGGAAGCTGTAACCAATAAAAACAGCCCTAAAACCAATACAAAATAATTGGAAACAATGATCGCATCGACCGGTAGGAAGTCTTTTAACCAGTGAATTCGCTCAGAAATTGCCGGTGTCAGTACTGAGACAATGTTTATGATCCCAAGGGATAAAAGTAATAATGCTGGTACAATCCGCATTAATAACTTATTAATTTTTAATAAGAAACTAAATGCACCTGAAATTAATGGAAGCCAGAATTCAAAGAACCGGTAAAGAAGTGTAATCGCTACAGCCTCAACACTGTTATAACCGAGTCGGACAAGTACAAATGTCATTGAAACTTCGATTGCTCCAAGACCTCTTAAAAATGGGGAGACAATCAGGAATATCACTGAAATGATATAACCCAGAAAGGCGGCAAAAAGGGAAGGATTGTATTGAAGCGCCAGCATGGCAACGTAGAGATGGGCAATTCCCGTAATCTCAATTAATACAGAGTAAAATAAGGTGATATAGAATTGCTTTTTGCTGATTCTGTTGTTTTGTATCTCGACCGAAAAAATTTCGAGAAACGAGAACGATTTAATGAGCCATCTATAAAACACTCCTTTCTTTATGAAAGATCTGTATATCAAATAGATTAAGGAAATAAGCGCCAATACCGAAAAAAATGCAATCCATTCCCCTGATCCCAGTCCTCCCATTAACAACGAGTAAATAAAGATAGGGATTGCAACAACGACGACAGATAAAATACCTACAAATCCATAAACGGTAGATGCAAAATGGATTTGCGATTTTGTAATTCCCTTCTTTTCAATCTCACCAGTAAAAAATGCCAGTGAAGAAATCCCTCCGGCAGGTAAAAATATACTGATCAGATTTCTTTTTAGAAACAGCACAATAGCACTGGTTATGGATATCCGGTGACGGATCGAAGCAAAAGATGCCATGTACATGAGCCCTTGCAGAACGATATATCCGAAAGTCAGAACAATTCCCAATAAAACAAACTTCCAGTTGGCGGTAAACAGAAGTCGCTTTACCTCGATCAGTTCAGTATGCTCATGATTAATAAACCATATACAAAGCCCTATTGAAAAGATCGTGAAAATTGCCTGAGCCAGTAATTTGCTGTTTTCAACTATAAAAGGAAGGCTCCGTTCCTTTAATACCTGACCTATGTAAACGAAAGGTCGGCGCGCTTTGGTTAGGAACATATCAGATTCACTACTTTACAGAAAACCGATAAACACACACTGAACTGTAAATCTCACCAGGTTTTAAGACAACATTCGGAAAATCAGGATGATTGGGGGAATCGGGAAAGTGCTGAGATTCCAAACAAAGTGCTGATCTGAAATTATAGGGTTTGTGTTTCTTACCGATCTCTTTTCCTTTGAGGAAATTACCGCTATAGAATTGAATTCCAGGTTCATTTGTGAAAACCTCCATATATCTTCCGCTAAGGGGATCATAGAGCGATGCTGCAAATGAAATAGGCTCGCCTGCTTTCTTATTCAATACAAAATTATGGTCGTATCCCTTGCCAAATGTCAACTGTTCATTTTTATCATTAATTCGTGCACCGATGACGACAGGATTCGTAAAGTCAAAAGGTGTTTGTCCAACTGTTTCAATTTTCCCCGTTGGAATAAGTGTTGAATCCACAGGCGTATATTGATTGGCATTTAGATATAACTTATGATCCAGAATGTCGCTATTCCCTGCTCCATGGAGATTAAAATAGGTGTGATTGGTCAGGTTGATTATTGTTGATTTGCTGGTCTTTGCAGAATAAAAAATACAAACTTCGTTCTTTTCTGTCAGCTGATACTTGAGCATCACTTTTAATTCGCCCGGGTAACCTTCATCCATGTCAGGCGAAATTAAAGTAAGCTCCAACTCACTTTTCCCTTTTTGAACAGCGTTCCAGACTTTCGAGGAGAAACCTTTTGTCCCACCATGTAAACTATTTGGAGGATTATTTATCGGGAGTTTGTATTGGAGATTATCTAAGGTGAATGCCCCTTTTGCTACACGATTGCCATATCTTCCAATCGTAGCTCCGAAATACTGTTCGTTACCATTCAGGTAATCGTCGATATTGTCATACCCCAGAACAATATCATCCAATTTCCCACTTTGATCGGGAACGATTAAAGAGACGATACGACCTCCGTAGTTGGTAACTGACATTTCCACTCCGTTCTCATTGGTCAGGGTAAAAAGTTCAACCTGCTTACCATCAACCATTTTATGAAATGCCTCTGGTGAGATGACCGAATTTGGTTTTTTTTGGCTGCAAAAAACCAGGGTGAAGGCAACAAGGATAGTGAGTGTTAATATTTTCATAAGTTGAAATATTTTAAAAATTCGTTATTGAGTGCAAAGGTAATCATTAAATTTTATTGCTCCTACCAGATATTTATTAGAGAATAATTCCTATTTTGCACACCCCGAAACAAATTAAAACAGATTGATTAAAACTGACAAAAGATTGATTATTGATAATTTTTAACTTTAAAATGTATGGAAAACAAAAATCAGGAGTCACGCAGAAGTTTTATTAAAAAGTCAGCTGCAGCATCTGCACTGCTGACTATTCCAAGCATTATACCTGCTCATGCTTTTGGCGCAAACGACAGGATCAATGCAGCAGTTCTTGGAGTCAATGGTCGTGGAAAGAGTCATATTGAAGGGTTAATGTCGCAAAAGAATGTTCAAATAACTACGCTTGTTGATCCAGACCTGAATATTGCCGGCGAACGTGCTAAGGATTTCGAAAAGAAGTATGGACAAAAGGTGAACATTATCCAGGATATGCGCAAAGCCTTTGATAATAAGGATATTCATGTTGTTACAGTTGCCACCCCAAATCATTGGCATACGCTTGCAACCATATGGGCATGTCAGGCAGGAAAAGATGTTTATGTTGAGAAGCCGGGATCGCATAATATCTGGGAAGGGCGTAAAATGGTTGAAGCTGCCCGAAAATATGATCGTATAGTTCAACATGGTGTTCAACTTCGCAGTTCTGTTGCGATAAGGGAAGCAATCCAGCTTTTACGTGACGGATACATAGGAAAAGTTTACATGGCACGAGGACTGGTTTTCAGAAGCAGACCCGATATTGGCAATAAACCTTTGGAGCCGGTTCCGGCTGGATTGGATTACGATCTTTGGACAGGACCGGCGCCCAAACGCCCTTTCACCAAAAATCTGGTTCATTATAATTGGCACTGGCACTGGGATTATGGCAATGGTGATGTGGGAAACCAGGGCATACACGAAACAGATCTGTGTATGTGGGGATTAAATGTTGGATTGCCAACGAAAATCACTGCAATGGGTGGAAAGTTTCTTTGGGACGATTGCAAGGAGACTCCTGAAGTGCTATCATCCGTCTATCATTATCCGGAAGAGAAAAAGATCATCCAGTTTGAGGTACGCCCCTGGTATACCAATGCAGAAGATGGATCAACTGTAGGCAACATTTTCTATGGTGATAAAGGATACATGGTGATTAAAGGATACGATACCTATGAGACCTATCTGGGCGATAAAAGAGATCCTGGTAAAAAAGGGAAAGAGGGTGGCGACCATTTCAAAAACTTTATAGATGCAGTCAGAGCTCACGATTCCTCGATACTCCATGCACCGGTTGAAAGCGCTCATCTCTCCTCTTCGCTGGCTCATCTTGGAAATATTGCCTATCGCACCGGAAGGGTATTGACGTTTAATCCTACAGCCGAGTCATTTGTAAACGATCCTGAGGCTGACAGAATGTTGAGTCGTAATTATCGGGCACCATTTATAGTTCCTGATATCGTATAGTTCAGGTTATCAAAAATTTAAAGGGGAGTGCTAAAGCGCTCCCTTTTTTTGTAGCTTTACCTCCATTAAAATCAGGGTAAAAATTTGTTTAAAATCTTATAATTTAAGATTATATGATTTATCTGTTAGGCTAGCCTTAAACATTACATCATTTATAAAAAAAGCAAATGAACAGCAACAGTAATTCAATTTCAGATGCACGGATACAAGATCTCGAAAAGCAGCTTTCAGCACTTAGAGAGGAAAACTATTTTCTGAAAGCCGAAAATAATAACATGAAGGCAGAGAAGGAAAAATATCAGCTGATTGCCGATTACGCTCTGGATCTGGAGTTTTGGCTTGATCCAAAAGGGAACTTTAAATGGATTTCCCCATCATGCAATGATCTGACCGGTTATACCGTCAATGAATTTTTTCAGGATTCCAACCTGTTCTATAAAATCATTTTCCCGGATGATGAGCCCCATATCCGGAAATTTTTGAACGATTCGATCAGCTTTATGCAAATTGGACAGTTTATTGAATTCAGGTTACTTACACGAACCAAACATTTGCGCTGGTGTGAGCTGAACAGTAAAGCTGTTTTTGACAGAATGGGAAGTTATCTGGGACAGCGGGGATCAATTCGTGATATTACCCGGCTAAAAACCGCTCTTGGACAAATTCGGGAAATGTCACAGTCGCAGGTTTGGGAAATGAAAGCCAAACAAAAATACAGGGATGAAATTGCAGGAAAAGAGCGGGAAATGGTCTCTTCCCTTCTCCAGATTGCCCAGATGAACGAAATGGTCCTTTATCTGCGTAAAAATTTGTCAGTTATCAGAAATACACTCACAGAACCTACCCGCAAAAAAGTGACTGATATGTTGCTCAAAATTGATGAACATCAACGCAGACAACTGTTTAACTGGGAAGATTTTAAACTCCATTTTGAAAAAGTTCATCAGGGATTTTTCGCACGTCTGAAAGGTAAATTCCCCGCATTGACCGCAAAAGATCAGCGACTATGCGCCTACATCTATCTTGGATTGTCAACAAAAGATATTTCAGGTCTAATCAATATCACCCCTGAAAGTACGGAAATCGGACGCATCCGACTCCGGAAGAAACTGGGATTGGACCGGTCGCAAAATCTGACTTCTTTTCTTCAGCAAATTTGAAGTAAGGTTATAATAAAATATCTTTCATTTTTGTTAGGTTGTAAATAGCATATATATAGTATTATACAAATAAATTTAATGAACTGTAAAATCATGTTAGGTTTATTTTGGGAATCCTTTTCCACTATTGAATCATTTTAGGTTTCCTTTGCGCAGTAAACCAATAAGAATGCGCAATGGGAGAGCATCAATTTCGCAAATTGACCGATGATGAAGTAGGACAGTTAATCATGCAAGGTTGTTATGCCGAAGACTGGAATCTGATTGAAGTGGTCCATAACTTCCTGCCGGATAACATTAAAAACACCAGATTTTCAGGTTTCAATCGTCTTGGACGCTTCGACGAGGAGATCACCCTATTTGGAGGTGTAAAAATGAAAACAGGTATCAGCAATGCCCATATCCATAATTGTACCATCGGGAACAACACATTTATAAGCAGTGTGAAAAGCTATATCGCCAATTATCAGATTGGTGAACGAGTTGTTATTCATAATCTTAATCAGTTGGCCGTTGAAAGTAAAAGTTCATTTGGAAACGGTACCCGGATTAAAGTAATCAATGAATTGGGTGATCGCGAAATACCGATCTACGATCATTTGTCATCTCATGTGGCTTATATGATGGCTTTATATCGCCATCGTACAAAGGCAGTTGCAGTGATTGAAAATTTTGTTGCCAATTATGCAGAATACGTCTCTGACACTGTTGGGGAAATTAGCTCCGGGGTGCAAATCATCAATTGCGGTATCATGCGTAATGTGAAAATTGGCCCCTATGCTTTACTCGAAGGCGTTTCCAAGCTCGTCAATGGCACAATCAACAGCTCTGCTTCTGATCCGGTAGAGATCGGGCAGGGGGTAATTCTTGAAAATTTTATTGTATGTTCCGGATCGAGAATTACAGATTCGACATTGGTTTCAAACTGTTTTATCGGACAAGGTTGCATACTCGATAAACACTATTCTGCAGTAGAATCGGTGTTCTTTGCCAATTGTCAGGGATTGCATGGCGAGGCATGTTCTATTTTTGCAGGTCCTTATACTGCATCGCATCACAAATCCACCTTGCTGATTTCGGGGCTGTTCTCCTTTATGAACGCCGGCAGTGGTTCGAACCAAAGTAATCACCTTTACAAACTTGGACCTATTCATCAGGGAATCGTCGAGCGTGGCGCCAAGACCGCCAGCGATTCCTATATTTTGTGGCCATCAAGGATTGGTGCTTTTTCATTGGTAATGGGCCGACATTACCGTCATTCTGATACGACTGATTTCCCCTTTTCGTATCTTATTGAAGAGAAAGACGAAAGCAGGCTCATACCTGGCATCAATCTGCAAAGTATCGGGATCATCCGTGATTCGCAGAAATGGCCTCAGCGCGACCGACGCAAAGATTCCAATCTACTCGATTTAATCAACTTCAATTTGCTTAGTCCTTACACCATTCAGAAAATGATAAACGGGAGGGCGATACTTCTGGAACTCGAAAATGCCTCTGGCGAAACAACCCCTTTTTATACCTATCATGGAATGGTGATTAAGAACAGTGCGCTAAAGAGAGGTATTTCATTGTACGAAAAAGCTATTTGGAAATTTTTGGGTAATTCATTGATATCCAGAATCCAAAGGAAAAAGGTTGAGGATATTAGTGATATACATGAAGCCTTGACTAAAGATACACCACTCGGCAGTGGTTGTCGTTGGCTCGATCTAACCGGGATGATTTGTCCCTCGGATGCAATCAATCATCTGCTTGATGCCATCGAAACGGGTAAAATTCATTCCCTTGAACAGATAAATGCCTTAATCAGATCAATACACGAAAACTATTATACCTATGAATGGTCATGGGCTGCCGATGTGATTGAAACTTTTTATGGAACATCGGTAAATGATTTCACCCCCGAAGATGTGGTTAGGGTCACTAAAAAATGGATGAAGGCGGTTCTTGAAATCGATAACCTGCTGTATGCTGATGCGAAAAAAGAGTTTACCCTCATCAAACAAACGGGTTTCGGTATTGACGGCGATCGAAATGTTCAACAGGTTGATTTCGATAATGTCAGGGGTGAATTTGAGACGCATCTGGAAGTTAGCTCAATCAGAGACCATATGGCAAAAAAAGAGGCACTTGGAAACGAGGTCATTGCAAAAATGGAGAAGCTTTTGATTTTGAAATCTTAAAACGAAGGTAATGTGCGGAATTGTAGGTTATATTGGTGATCAGGAGGTATATCCATTTCTTATTCAAGGTCTTCAACGACTCGAATATCGTGGTTACGATTCAGCGGGTATTGCGATTCTTAACGATTCCCTGAATATATATAAGTGCAAGGGACGAGTTGCGGATCTTGAGCATTATGCAGCAGATAGGGATATTTCGGGCACAATAGGAATCGGACATACGCGATGGGCGACTCATGGTGAGCCCAACAACCGGAATGCACATCCTCATACTTCTATGAAGGGAAATTTTGTGCTGGTTCACAATGGAATTATTGAAAATTATGCTGAATTGAAAGCCGATCTAATGAAAAATGGATTCTCCTTTCAGTCTGATACCGATTCTGAGGTTTTAGCCAACCTGATCGAGTATTTTTACAGCGAAGCTGAAAACTTCAATAGTGAACTGGCTGTCCGACTTGCCCTTTCGAAGGTGGCAGGAGCTTATGGAATTGCAGTAATATGTAAGAATGAACCGAACCAGCTGATTGTCGCCCGTATGGGCAGTCCTTTAGTTATCGGAATTGGCAATCAGTCTTATTATATTGCATCTGATACTACTCCATTTATTAATTATACAAAGCATGTTATCTATCTAAAAGATAATGATCTCGCAATAATCACCAGGAATGGCCTCACCCTGAAAACCATTGAGAATACGCCTGCGTCTTTTAATATCTGCCTGGTGGATAAGACAATAGGTGATTTGGAAAGGGGAAGTTTTGATCATTATATGCTGAAAGAGATCTTTGAACAGCCAAAAATAATTGAAGACACCTTTCGGGGATGTATCTCCGCTGACCATTCGTCGATTACACTAGGGGGATTAAGGGATATCTTCCCAAAATTACTTGAAGCAAAACGAATAATCATCATTGGTTGTGGTACCTCGTGGCACGCGGCATTGGTTGGTGAATACCTTATCGAAGAATATGCGAGGATTCCGGTCGAAGTGGAATATGCCTCCGAATTCAGGTACCGTAATCCGATTCTGACCAATAGGGATGTGATCATTGCCATCAGTCAAAGTGGTGAAACCGCTGACACACTGGCTGCATTGAGAATGGCTAAAGAGCAGGGAACTACTATTTTAGGAGTCTGTAACGTTGTAGGATCGAGCATAGCGCGTGAAACTGATGCCGGTGTTTATACCCATGCAGGCATCGAAATTGGAGTGGCTTCGACGAAGGCTTTTATTGCTCAGGTGACTGTTCTGACTTTACTGGCCTTCAAACTTGCAAATGAAAAAGGTAAAATAACAGCGGAAGAATACCTTAACCTTATTGATGAACTAACCCTGATACCCGGAAAAGTCGAATCAATTCTGGTAAAACACCCTCAAATTAAAGAGGTTGCCAAAAAATACAAGGATGCTCCCAATGCGCTCTACCTGGGTCGCGGGGCGCTTTTCCCTATTGCATTGGAGGGGGCACTGAAACTTAAGGAGATCTCCTATATTCATGCCGAAGGGTACGCTGCCGGTGAGATGAAACATGGTCCTATTGCCCTGGTCGACGACAATCTTCCGGTAATAGTAGTAGCTGCGAAAGATAATTATTATACAAAGATTGTGAGTAATATTCATGAAGTTAAAGCTCGCAAAGGGCAGATTATTGCCGTCGTTACGGAAGGGGATGACGGACTTACAACCATGGTCAGCGATCTTTTCGAGATTCCTGTTTCACATCCGGCGATGACCCCATTGCTGGCAATCATACCGCTTCAACTCTTTGCATATTATATTGCAGTCCTGCGCGGATGCGATGTCGACCAACCCAGAAATCTGGCCAAGTCAGTTACCGTGGAGTAGACACAAAATACTTAAAATGAATCTATTTCAAATATAAATCTTCAGGATGAATACAATGAACGATATCGGTAACCGGTTGAAATCCATTTTTATTTTAAACTTGCTATTCTTTTTAAGTATTGAAATGGCTTTTTGCACTATTTCAATTTGTTCATGGAATATTGAGAATCTTGGAAATTGAAAAGTGATGTTGAAATTGATTTTATGGCAACGACGATACAGAATTACGATGTTATTGCGATTCAGGAGGTTGTGGCTGGTGCAGGCGGGGCCCAGGCAGTGGCCAGGTTAGTGGGCGAGATGAACCGGAAAGGGAAGAAATGGGATTATGCGGTCAGTGATTCGACCTTCAGCAGTAGTTATAAGACTGAACGTTACGCTTTTATTTGGAACAGAAAAACGGTTGTGAAATTGGGGGATGCCTGGCTGGATAACCGGTATGCAGCTGAGATTGACCGGGAGTCCTATTTTGCCACATTTCTCAAAGAAGGAAAAGAGTTTACCGTAGTTAATTTTCATGCCAAGACAAAGACAAAACAACCGGAGACTGATATCAAATACTTTAAATTCTTTCCTGGTATTTATTCGAGGCTAAATCTTATTTTTGGCGGTGATTTTAATTGTCCGCAATCGCATACCGTTTTTAATCCATTAAAATCGATGGGATACAAACCGGCTTTGACTGGTCAGAAAACCTCCCTCCGGATGAAGTGTATTGAAGATGATTACCTGGCTTCGGAATTTGACAATTTTTATTACGATTCGGCGAAGGTATTATTTTCAAAATCGGGTGCAGTTCATTTTTATCAAAGGTTTTCTTCACTCGAAGAAGCCAGAGGGGTTTCGGATCATATTCCAATATTTATGACGTTTGAATGATTAAATAGCCTGATTATTTGCCACCAACCGACTAAAACAGTACTGAATACCCATTAGGATACTCCCCAAAATCAGCACAGAGAGTTGACATATAAATTTACATCTTTAAAATAATAATTATTGTCCGAAGAATGGGGAGTGGTATAGTTCTCTACCCCAGTTTTTGCCGTAGTTTTGGGCGGGAAGATGATAGCAGATTTTCGGCTCCATCAAAGAAGTCAGGATCGACCTATAACTGTTGAAAATTTCATTTGATCTTTCTGCTATAATTTAGTAATTTTGAATTAATATAAATTATGGTTTATAAAACAACTGAGTCATCGAATTACTGGTAATACTGAAAAGTGTTGGTAAATAAAATTAAACCAATCAAAAAATTAGTATCTTCTATTCTGATTTTATCCTCAGTTTTCTTGATAAAATAGTCCAATGAGGATGAATTTGTTGCCACGTAATGCAAATAAAGCCCAGGACTTGAAAATATATTGAATTACTCCAGAAAAAATCTTGACAAGGTTTTTGGGCCATTGATTAATATGGAATTATAAAATATTACCAATCAGAATGACAAATCTAAACTATTTAATCAACGGACGATCAGTTAATGAATTTGGAAAACAGAAGTGTGGAGACTATCAATTATGGAGAGAACTTTTAGATGAGGGGTTAATCGTATTGGCCCTTTCAGATGGAGTTGGATCACGTCATCACGATTATATGGCCTCCCAGACAGCCTGCACCTCATTTATAAAGTGCTTTTCTGAAAACAAGACACAAGACTTAGTCACAAGATTCGAATCTGCAGTTAAATTTGCAGATCAGCAAGTGTCGGATCCGGAAAACCCTTCACATAAGGGGATGATGGCGACCTTTGTTGCCATCGTATTTAATCTTAATCTACCGGGTACTTTTCTTTATTGTAATATTGGAGACTCCCGAATTTATAAGTTTGGTACAGATGGACTCGTTCAGATTAGCAAGGATTCCAGGAAAGCAGTTGTAATGCAGGAGAGGAATGGAAAATTAATCACTCAGAGTGGAGTAATTGTAATTAGGGAAGGACTCACCAATGCTATGGGATATAACTCCACAGCATTGATTAAGATTGAACAATCAAATAATTTCGGACCAGGTGAAATATTATTTTTGACTTCTGATGGTATGCATGAGATCCCTGATTTCAATGAGTCAATCTCCGAATCTCTGTTAAATCCCGATCTAAGGAATTCAATCGAACGATTTATGAGAAGATCTTCCGAAATTTTTAGTGATGATGCTTCTATTCTTGTTTTCAGACGGTCTGACCAGATTGTTAATTTTGAGCATGTTTATCATGAGATGATCATTAAAATGGTTGACTTTCAGGAACAAAAAGTGATGGCCCATCTGCTGGCTGAGTATCTTCAGGCAGCCATTTCAGACTTGATTAACAACCGGAATACTGATCTCCTAAAAATTTACGTAAATTATTGTGAGTTATATGGAATAACATTGGCTCAGAGTTTTATAGAGGAAACCTTAACCAAGATGAAACTGAATAATTTCTTTGTTTCTGAATTATATCATTTGTTGATAAAACGGCTCAAACGACTTAAATTTTAACCTCCGGGAACAGACTTCCCGGGGTTAACTCCCCTACGGGATGATCCAAAATTAATGAGGCTGCCTGAATTGTACCGGGCAGCCTCTTTAAAAGATTAAACAATATTAAATTGCTGGGTATTATCTGTAGTAGTTTACAGCCTGTTTGGTGGAACTCCCCAGTGAATAGATACCTGTATTGGTTGAAGGCTTAAATGTGCAAATTTTAGTGGTAACTCTCTCATCACAATAAGCATTCCTTTCAGTTAGTGTAAAGGTATAAGTCTTACCTGTTCCTGTTCCACCTGAAGTAACTGCACTTGTTATAATGCCGGTATGCGACAATGTACCACTTGAAACGAACGACCAGAAAAGCACGTCCCATTGTTGAGGAATGTAAGCAGAATTTATGCTCCCTGAAGTAGAATATGCAGATGGAGGCAATGCCTTACCAGCTCCGATTCGACGGAATGCGACTTCATAAGTACACTGACCTAATCCGCGAGACTTTAAAATTGGGATTATTCCAGGCGTTATTGAATAATTACAACTTCCTCCGCTGTTTGGTTTGGTTACCGTTACCAAACCACCACTCATTCCACCAAAGTTATAACTTGCTGAAGGTTTTACCCTGATTTTGCCATCTACCCAGCTCACTATTAAAACAGACATTCCGGAAATGGAAACTGATCCCTGAACTGTCCCAAAACCGGTGCCATTAATATCCCAATAATAAGGATTCATGGCTGCAGAACCATAATTATAGCAATCAACCACATAATAGTTCAGGTATAAGTTTGTAAAATTTGCACATCCATTGGGATGAGGATTACCAGTCCACTTCGCATTTAATACACCCACTCCATCAGAATTTCCAGAAATACCGGAAATTTTTGGAGTTATTATAGTTGCTGCTTTAAGAAAGCTTTTGGAGTCTCCATTTGCCAGATCAGACTCGATTGATTTTTTTGAACAAGATAATAGAACAGCTATTATTGAGGCTAAGAGAAAAATTTTAGTTTTCATAGTATTTGTATTTTTTTCTACTCTTAAGGCTTTTCGAAATACGCCCCGTTTTTTTATATGGGTTCTGGTCTCCATAATCAAAATGGTAAAGCCAGTTTTCATGGGGGCTCTCTCGGTTTGATGTCGTTCACTTTAAAACAAGACGGATAATAGAACATTCGGTAATTTTTCATAATAGTTAATTTTAATCTCTCTGTATTGAACAAAAATTACTATTTTCACGAACCAAAGGTTGTAATTGGTTCCCAGATCCAAATATTCTTTTAGCTTATTTTAAATTAGTTTATCGTACTAAAACCACTTAAAAATGTCGAAGAGGGGAGATACATTATTCGTTGAATATCTTAGGTATATAGAGGCAGAACTTCTTCACATCGGAATCCAGAACAATGAGGGGCTCTCAAATTTCCTGGTTAGTAAAGCAAGTAAGGATACTGTTGGGATGTTTTTAAAAGAATATAAACTGGTAACAAATAAGGAATTGAATTTCCCGGAGTATGGGATTGGAAGTGCAGATGAAATAAGAAGCTGTTTTAACAATAGTGGCAATTATATCTTTAATGGAATTTTTACAGGAGATCCTAAAAACAGAAAAATAAAAGTCACTGATGCAGATTTTATTGCACATTGCCTCGGACTTATGAGTAATTATGAATGGTTACGTTCCAGGGGCTCCTCAAAATTGAATGACCTTCAGGTAATCCAATCAAATACAGTACAAAGATTGAATAAAGCAATAATGGCTGAAGAGACAGGACTTAAGGAAAAAAGTGGGGTGTCAAGAAAAAGTTACTCCAGTGAAAAAGCTACAAATGAATTGGGAGGACAATTTACAACACCGTCGTTAATTTATCTGAATTCAAAAGCCAGACTGGTAGAACCCTCCCATACTCAAATGAAACTTTTTTGTCGTCAGAAGGAGCTGGAGCAAATGGAATCCCTGATTAAGCGTAATCGTACTATTATCGTAACCGGGGTAAGAGGAATAGGTAAGAGTTCCTTCGTTCATACCTATGTTGCAGGAAAAATCAATATATTTACCCATATCATCTATACTGCCGTTAAAAATGGAAATGTTTCGGAAGCTGTAATTGAAGCATTTAAAGAGATTGGGGATACCATCGGTTTTAATCCTGAAGGGGGAGGGGATTATCGGGATAGTTCAGATCTTTTAATGTTACTTATTGACCGGCTGAAAACATCAAAAATTGAAGGGGGGCTGCTTATCTTAGACAATGCAAATGGTCTGGCCAGCCTGACTCATTTTATGAATCTGTGGAATAAACACTTTGATAAGGAGTGGAAAGTGATTGTCACCACTTTTTTGAGTGAAATAAATTTGCCAAATACGAAAACATTACCCTTGCCGGCTATGGATGTATATTTTGCCAGCGAGCTGTATGATCATATCGTATTAAGGACCCAGGACCCAGATCTTAAAAAAGCGGCGTTAGACATACTCAAAACATTTGATTATAATCCACTGATTTGTGAGTTGGTTGCAAAATTAATCCAGGCCAATGAACGGATAAAATTCCCCGGTCAATTAACCCCATCCGGAATAATCAGAAAAAAGGCTGAACAACCCTCCACGCTTAATCCGCTTATCGACTCCAGGTTTGCCTCCAATGAGGAGTTCACCATCGTACAATATATTTCGGAACTGTTTAAAGATGTTCTGCCCGGTTTAAATGAGCGGGAAAAAGCCTTATTGCGATATTTAAGTATTTTGAATGCCGAGGAACGGGATGATGCGCAACTTTGTTTTATTTTACCCCTAACCGAAGGTGATTCTGACCTGATTTACGGACTTGCCAGGAAAGGATGGTTGGTCAGTAAAGGGTATAATTCGACAGTCATGCTTGAGCTTTACCAGATAGCGATACAGGACCTGCTTGTACCGGATGTCATAAACTGCCATTTGTTACTCGATAAACTTGAAAAGCGGTTGCGCTTAAACGAGTTGGGTAATATGGAGAAATCCATTTATGATACTGAAGTAATAAGTTCAATACCTCTTGCCAGGAAGATTCTTGAAAATTTGATTTATGAAGGTGTAAGTATTGATTATCAATGTGATGATCTGCTAAGCGCTATCCTGAAAATTCTGCAGGCTGCTGAACGGAATAAGAAAACTGTCGTTAAAAAAAACTACAGTGCAACCTACTCCCAGGTACTCTTTAATTTGTCGTTTGCATTAAGTGAGTTGAACGATAAAAAAGATGCCTTACGATTAGCTGTTGATAGTCTGCAGATGTCGTTATGCTTTTTCCCAGTTTCGGACTTCAGAACGGGACAAATCCTAAAGCATATCGCCTACCTGTTCAGAAAACTGAAAAAGTTGGATCAGGCATTGGAACTGATGAAAATCTCGGAAGATATTTACAAAAATGACCCGAATACCCCGGAAATACTTAAAATAAGACTAAAACTATCGTATGGAAATATTTACCGGGATATGAACAGGATGGATCTGGCTATTGAGAACCTGGAGGAATGTATTTTTGATTGTATGGCTAAAGATCTGTATGATTTCGACAGGGCTTCTGCATTAAATAGTTTGGGATTTGTATACGGAACTTTAGGTAGAGAAAAATTAACGTGTGATGACAATAAAGAATCTGGAATTCAGTATTCACTCAAGGCAATTGAATTAAGAACTGCAGCTCTCGAAATCAGAAATAAAATTCACAAAAATAGGGAGAATCTTAAGGCTGCATTGATCCACAATAACATTGGAGCTGTTCAAAGCAGACTAAAGCAATTTGATGCATCTATAATTTCCTTTAAATTGTGTTTGGTCATCAGAGAAAAATTCCTTCCAAAAGAACATGCAAGTATGGCTGTGGTAAAAAACAATTTAGCCACCAGTTATGCCAAAAATTCTTATTTCAACCTGTGTAACGAGGAGGATGCCACCCGTGATCTCAACGCAGCATTGAATTTATGTGAGGAGGGATGCCGGATCCGGATTAGCCTCAATGGTGAAAACTGTCCGGACCTGGCTCCGAGTTACTATACGAAAGGATTGATATTATTGCAGCTGTACCGCTACGCTAATAATAAGGTAAATGAATTATATGAAGCCCGGCATTTTGCCCAGGAATCTTTATTCTTGAGAGAAAGGTATAATCCGAAGAGGAAATATTTATTAAAGGAATCTGCCGATTTACTGAATGAGATTAACGAAGTGATTAAAATTCATGAAGATAAACCTTCAGAACGGTAACCTCAAATATTCATACCATAATTTCCGCAATTCGACAGGTCGGGTTATAAATTGCTTTTTAAAGTGCCCAGTAAACTGGCCATTTTCTCTTCCAGAATTTTAGACTGGTCGAAATAGATGAACAGGGAATCCAATCTTTTTGTCTTTTGAACATAATCTGTCACCCTTATTTCACGTTCCCCGATTATGGATGTCATTTCAATCAGATCACTATTGCGGCAATTTTCCAGATTGATCATCTCCTCGCAATATATTTCAAAGAGCCGAAGGATCTGGAAAGACCAAAGCTCACTAACCATTTTTACAATTTCTGCATCTTCCGATTTTACAGTGATGACCAATTCCGGAAGGGATTTTTCGGGATAGGGGAAGCTCAGTTCATATTGTGACGAGAAACTTGCAGCAACAAGCCGTAAGAGGAGCGGGTAATCAAAATCATCTTTCAATTCTTCCGGAAAATGGTACTCAACAGGTTTGAACAAGGAAAGATATTCTTTATAAAAGGTCTCATCTTCAATTTTATCGTTATTTCCAAAGTGTTCGATAAAATCCTGGATAAATTCTTCCTTGTCAGGATTTTCCAACAAATCCTGTTTGAATTCGGAATAGTTAAACAACATAATTTCAAAATTTAAAAAGTCAATTTCATCAAAGCATCCTCCATTGTAATTCTTATTTTTGAGCCTCTGGCAGATGGAGCATCAAATTTGTAATCTTCGAAGAGTTTCGACCAGCAGTTAGTGATATATCGTGCACCTAAACCATTATCAACTACTTTTTGAGCAATTAAGTCAAAGGTTTCGGGTTCAATTTCCACTTTGATGTTATGTAGTTCAAAAAATTCCAACTCTTTAGCCAGGGCATTGTTTTTAGCATTATTCATGATGGACAATATTTCATCCTTGTTCAGCGGTTTTAACTGAACTATTTTGTTAATACGACCGATTAATTCCGGCATCAAGCCATAGGTCGCCAGATCGGAAGATACAACTGTATCTGCGGGGGGTAAATCACAGGCAGAACTTGACGGATTAAAGCCAAGCTTCTTCTGGCCTAATCGTTTGTTAACAATATCTTTGATGCCATGAAATGCACCGGCAAACACAAAGCATAAATTTGAAGTATCGATTTTCACCTTATCGGCATACCTGTCGTGATTTTTAGGAATATTGAGTTCACAACCTTCAATAATCGATAGTAGTTCCTCCTGGACATTCGTGCTGCCGATGTAATCGTTATTACGTGTGGCAATCTTGTCATACTCATCGAGCACAACTACGCCTTTCATTGCTTTATGAGTATCACCGGAAGCTTTGATGAGCAGATTTGTTAACGCAGTATCAGGATTTTCGCCGGTATATCCTGACGAGGTCAGCGCAGAGGCGTTGACGATTGTAAATGGAATGTCGAATAAACCCTCCAGTAATTTTATCATGTATGTTTTACCGGAGCCTGTTTCACCGATCAGAAGCAGCGAATTTCGGGACAGTTTTTCCGGATCAGCCTCAATTCCCAGGTATCCGATGCGGAGCAGATGATTATACATAACTAAAGCCAGGGCTTTTTTTGCCTGCTCCTGTCCAATTACATACTCGTCGATATAGGCCTTAATGGAGACCGGCGTTATCATACAATTTCCAACATCCTGTAATAAATCGTGTATTTGTAAAGAGTAGACATCTGCTATCTCTTTGAGTTCGGAAATTTTGATTGGTTGTTTAAAAACCTGTTCGAATTCACGAAACTTTAAAACGAGTTTTTTATAGGTTTCGTTCTTTTTATTGTCCCTACCCAAGGACTTGAATAATTGAGAGATGTCGGAAACGTTTCTCGTGAGCAACACGAGTAATTCTTCCAACTCGCTATCATTCATATTTGGGAGCTTAGAAGTAATTAATTCGTTTATTTGTTTCGGATTTAACAGTGATGTAAGCAGGAGTAGCCTTACAAACTGTTTGCGATCTGTTCCATTTAAGGTAAGCGCTTCCAAATTTATACCGCAGTAATAATCTTTCATTTTTAGTGTATTAGAATCAGACCTCACTTACAACATGATTATTCAGTATGCATCAGTTCGCAAAAAAGAAAAAATGAGTTCAATTCATTGAAGAGAGAAGCCCATAATTCCTGAATCATTTTCCGATCTTTGGTAAAATTTCCATAGACTTTCGGGATGCCTTAATTTCGATCTTCAATTTTAAGGCTGCCAGGTGAACCTACTGTCGGCAAAGGATTATTGTGAACAAATGCTTTGACATTCAGTTTATGGGATTGCCATGCTTATCAATTAACAGATTTGCAGCACTTAGACGGGCCTGGAAAATGCCAGGTTGGTGGTACTTTATTTCATCCCAATAAGGTGGAGAAAGAATTTTACCGTTACAGTCAAGTAAGCCACATTTGGAATTAACAGTATAAGTGGAATACCCACTGTCCTTAAGTATCGGGTCACCATCCTCGTCATGGCCAGCATTACTACTGTCAATGTAGATCTTATCGACAGCATCAAAAACATTCTTGAGCTCTACTTTAAGATTGAAATCCAGTAATTGTTGAAACGAATTTTCTTTACAGCACAAAATTCCGTCAGCTACCACACAAATTGAAATATATTCAAAGGGGAGAACTAATTTAAGCTCCCTGCCCTTGAGCAAACCATACATCCCTCTACTTTTTTTTACTACCCGAAAACCGTTGACAGGTTCACTAATCTCCTCAAAAATTGGTTGCAAAATCGTTTTGCCTGTAGTGTCAATAAGCCCTATTAGTCCGGTAGAATCAGGAATCAGGCAAAACCCGTCATTAAAGATAAAATTGGTCGCTTCGTAGTGTTTGCGATTGAAGGGGAATTGCGGAGGCACGACAAAGGTTCCATTCAAGTTGATGAAGCCCAGTTTATTTTTGGTAACAACTGCAGCCAGTCCGCAATTGAATTGCCAGGCAAAATCAAATTTCGGGCTAATAATGATATTACCGTTAATTGTACTCAGATATCCTCTTTTACCGTTTTTTAAGAATACAGTATTAAGTGAATTCTCCTCCAAAGGACGATAGATCCGGTCAAGCTTTTGTGTCACCCTCTTTCCTGTTTTCCATGAGACTAACCGCGTTGTTTGATCGGGATATGCGATTTGCGACAGATGGTCGTTGAACATCGAGGTCTGTATTTCAGCGTCCGGAATGGTGCGGTGACAGCGGGAAAGGCTGAGAACCGCTACAATTGCAAGAAGAATAATGCTGACGGCAAGAGCCAGTGTGAGTTGGAGTGATAATCGATTTTTCATGTTTGAATTTTTAAAATTAGTGGATATAGAAAATCAGGAAAAATGAAACCAGAAGAATGTTCGCAACTGATAAAGCAAGGAGGATTAGCGTACCCTTGCGGATTGATTTTAACGTTTTCTCGTTCTGAAGTACGACAAGATCCGCAATTTTTGATTCCACCTTCATTTTGCTGAAAGAAAGATCGTAATTAAGGGAAAGCTTATCAATTGCAAATGAGATGCTTTGTGGAATTTCAACAGGTTCTCCCTCTTTGGATACATCGTTGACAATAGCTCTCAGAATATAAAGGGAATCAAGATTTTGAAATGTAAGAGGGCATGTGAATCCTAGTTTTTTCAGCTTGTTTAATGCAAGAAAATAACCGAATGAGATCCCCATCTCCCTGTTTATTTTGGCAAGGGCTTTAAGTGCAGCATATGTTTTAAAATCCGGAAAGTATAATTTGGCCAGGATTTTAAACGAATCGGATAGTATCTCCAGGCGATCTGTCGGTTCAATGGAAAGTTCCAATCGTTTTGCCAGATCATCGAGAAAATTTGCTTTCAAAGAAGATGCAATAGCCATCATACTGTTTGGTTTTAAGGATAATTACGTACTACTTTTATGATCACCCCCGGATAAATAATTAGCGGTATCACTTGTACAAAGATGAAGTGGAATAGTATTATCAAAAAGTGCAATAACATTATTTTAAATTATTTTATCTTATCACTTATATGCTTTAATGTAAATCGGCGATCGATCCAAAAATTGGGTTAGTGTATAGCCTGATATTATTTTATGGATCGTTAAGAGGAGCATTATGTGGTGATGGTTATGAGAACGTTAATTTTATTTTGTGATGTATGAAGTTCAGACTGGCCGATCCGGAAATAGGTTTACAGAAATTGTAAACTAAAACAGGTTTCTTAAAGAAAAAGGAGCTTGTGATCGTGAACCATGATTGCAGCTTAAGCATGACCACAGCATGGAGCAGACTTATAAAACTGCATTTTACGGTGTCGAAATTCAAGGGGAGGATCAGGGAGATGAGTTATCAACTTAGTTGTGTTAATTACTGAAGTCCGATTTCGATTGTCCAATTTTTGTTTTTCACTATATTTGTGCAAAATCGTTTTAAAATGGTCCCAGGTTATTCAGAAGAATCGATACGCACGCTGGATTGGAAAGAGCACATCCGAAAGCGGCCAGGAATGTATATTGGTAAATTAGGTGATGGCTCTGCGGCTGATGATGGTATCTATGTTTTATTAAAGGAGGTGCTCGATAATTCTGTCGATGAATTTATGATGGGCAACGGACGTAAAATTGATGTATCGGTGTCGGATGAACTGGTTTCTGTTCGCGATTACGGCCGTGGAATACCGTTGGGCAAACTTATGGATGTGGCATCAAGGATGAACACAGGGGCGAAATACGACTCGAAAGTTTTCAAAAAGTCGGTTGGCTTGAACGGCGTTGGAATTAAAGCGGTGAATGCCCTTTCAAGTAAGTTTACCATTAAATCGGTACGCGACGGACGCCTGAAGAGAATCGATTTTTCGAAAGGCGAGATTCTCAAAGATTATGAGGAGATTTCCACAGGAGAGTTAAACGGAACTAGTGTTGCTTTTACTCCCGATATCGAAATCTTCAGAAACTTCCATTATATCGAAGAGTTTGTTGTCCCGCTGCTTAAGAATTATACTTTCCTGAATGCCGGATTAATCATCTATTTCAATGGCGAAAAGTATCTTTCAAAGAATGGTCTTTACGATCTCCTCGAGGAGAATCTTGATCAGGATCCTGTATATCCGATTATCCATCTGAAGGGTGAAGACATTGAATTTGCCCTGACACACAGTAATCAGTATGGAGAAGATTATTACACTTTCGTAAATGGACAGTTTACCCCTCAGGGAGGAACCCATCTGGCCGCTTTTCGCGAAGCATTGGTAAAAACCATCCGTGATTACTACCATAAGGAATTTGATTCGTCAGATATCCGAGCCTCAGTTGTTTCGGCCTTGAGCATCAAAGTCGAGGAACCTATCTTTGAATCGCAAACCAAAACAAAACTTGGATCGAAGGACATGGGGCCTGAGGGTCCATCGGTACGCAATTTTGTGATGAATTTTGTTCAGAAGGAGTTAGGTAATTATCTGCATAAAAATCCTCAGACCGCCGATATTCTTCTCAAACGAATACAGGAATCGGAACGGGAGCGGAAAGCCATATCGGGAATTCAGAAACTGGCTAAACAAAGGGCTAAAAAAGTGAATCTGCACAATAAAAAATTGCGCGATTGCAGGATTCATTACAATTCAAATCATGAGTTTAAGGATAACAGTGCAATCTTTATTACAGAGGGCGATTCGGCAAGCGGTTCAATAACCAAATCACGCGATGTAACGACCCAGGCAGTATTTAGTTTGCGGGGTAAGCCATTGAATAGTTATGGTTTAACAAAAAAGATTGTGTATGAGAATGAAGAATTCAATCTGCTTCAGGCAGCGCTGAACATTGAAGAGGGGATTGATGAACTCCGTTATAATAAAGTGATTATCTCAACCGATGCCGATGTTGATGGGATGCATATCCGGTTACTGCTGATCACTTTCTTTTTACAGTTCTTCCCCGAATTGATCAAGAAGGGGCATCTTTATATTTTGCAAACCCCCCTTTTCAGAGTTCGTAATAAAAAGAAAACCATGTATTGCTATTCTGAACAGGAACGCGATCAGGCTGTAAAAGTTATTGGAGCAGGTCCCGAGATTACCCGTTTTAAAGGTTTAGGGGAGATCTCCCCCGATGAGTTTAAAAATTTTATCGGAGACGATATCCGCCTCGATTCGGTCATTCTGAATAAAAACGAATCGGTGGCCGAAATGCTTGAGTTTTACATGGGAAAGAATACACCCGATCGTCAGGATTTTATTATTGATAACCTTCATGTCGAAAAAGATGAGGTGTAATGAGATGAAATCTTTTATTTAAAAGACAAGGTGATACGATTAAATCATATTAATATTCCAATCTAACTATAAAAATGTCTAACGAAGAAGATCCTGGGCTGTTGCCGATATCTGAAGAAGAAGAAACGCACGAAGGTAAAAAGGAACTGCATCATATCGTTTATTTGTCGTCGATGTACCAGAATTGGTTCCTCGATTATGCATCCTATGTGATCCTGGAAAGGGCAGTACCTTATGTCAATGACGGACTTAAACCGGTTCAGCGCCGTATTCTTCATGCCATGCGTCAGATGGATGATGGTCGTTATACCAAGGTGGCCAATATCATCGGACAAACGATGATGTACCATCCACATGGCGATGCCTCTATTGGTGATGCCCTGGTTCAGCTTGGACAAAAAGAATTACTGATTGATGCCCAGGGAAACTGGGGAAATATTTTAACCGGTGATGGCGCGGCAGCGCCCCGGTATATTGAAGCACGACTTTCGAAGTTTGCACTCGAGGTGCTCTTCAATCCTAAAACGACCAGATGGCAGCTTTCGTACGATAGCCGAAACCGGGAGCCGGTTACCTTACCGGTGAAGTTCCCCCTCCTGTTAGCTCAGGGGGTGGAGGGAATTGCCGTCGGACTTGCCTCCAAGATACTGCCCCACAATTTTATTGAATTACTTGATGCATGTATCGCATATCTTAAAGGGAATGAATTTGAGCTTTTCCCCGATTTTCTGACTGGCGGGTATATCGATGTTGTAAAATATAACGATGGCTTGCGCGGTGGCGTAGTTAAGATCAGGGCGAAAATAGAGAAGCTCGATAATAAAACATTGGTTATCACTGAAATCCCTTTTGGAAGGACCACCTCTTCATTGATAGAATCGATCATTAAAGCGAACGACAAAGGGAAAATCAAGATCAAAAAGATCGATGACAATACCTCTGCCAATGTCGAGATCCTGATCCATCTGATACCCGGAATCAGTTCGGATAAAACCATCGATGCACTTTATGCGTTCACCGATTGTGAAGTATCGGTATCACCCAATGCCTGCATTGTTGAAGACGATAAACCCAGGTTTATTAATGTTACTGAAATACTCAAAAAATCGGTCGACAAAACCGTTGAATTGCTGAAACTTGAGTTGGAGATCCGAATGGGAGAGCTGGAAGAACAATGGCATTTTTCTTCACTTGAACAAATATTTATCGACGAGCGAATCTATAAGGATAAGGCTTTTGAAGATTCAGGTAACATGGATCAGGCAGTTGATCACATTGATAAGCGACTCGAACCCTGGAAACCCAAATTCAGAAGGGAGATTACACGCGAAGATATCCTCAAACTGATGGAGATCAGAATGGGGCGTATTCTTAAGTTTAATACCGAAAAAGCCAACGAACTCATAAAAGGGATTGAAGATAGTATCGCGGAAGTGCTTGCCAATCTTCAGAACCTGATCCCTTTTACAATTGCCTGGTACGAACATTTGAAAGCCAAATATTCAAAAGGTCGTGAACGGAAAACAGAAATCAGAAGTTTCGAGAATATCGAAGCAGCCAAGGTAATTGTTGCCAATGAAAAATTGTACATCGATCGCGAAGAAGGTTTTATCGGAACGGGCCTGAAAAAGGCAGAATATCTTTGCGATTGCTCTGATATTGATGATATTATTGTTTTCAGGCGCGATGGTGTCTATTTTGTAGCTAAGGTCAGTGATAAAGCTTTTATTGGTAAGAATGTACTACATGTGGCTATTTTCGAGAAGAACGACAACCGTACCATCTACAACCTGGTTTACCGTGACGGAAAGGCGGGTGCAACTTATATGAAACGGTTCAGCGTTACAGGAGTAACACGAGATAAAGAGTACAACATGACCATGGGTACCGAAGGTTCCCGTATTCTCTACTTTAGTGCAAACCCTAACGGCGAAGCAGAGGTATTGCGGATCACCTTTAAACCAAAACCAAAACTGAAAAAGCTGGTCGACGAAATCGATATGGCACAGCTTGCCATAAAAGGGCGGCAATCGATGGGTAATCTCGTGACCAAAAACGAAGTACATAAAGTGACATTAAAGGAGAAGGGGATCTCTACATTGGGTGGACGAAAAATCTGGTTTGATGAAGATGTCCTTCGTTTGAATGCTGATGGTCGGGGTAAATACCTGGGTGAATTCACAGGTGATGAAAAAATATTGGTTGTCGATAAAGATGGGGGATACCAGGTTTATTCCTATGATCTGGAGAATCATTTCGAAAAGAACATCCTCTCGATTGAGAAATTCCGTCCCGACAGAATTGCTTCGGTTGTATATTTTGATGCAGAGCAAAATTTCTATTACGTGAAGCGTTTTCAGATCGAAGTTAATGGCGGAAAGCCATGCCGGTTTATAGGTGAGGATCTGAATAATAAGTTGATTAGTGTTACCTGGGTTAGTTATCCTCGATTGGAAATTGAGTTTAAAGGGGATAAAAATAACCGCGAAAATGAAATTATCGAGGTGGCTGAGTTTATTGGTGTAAAATCATATAAGGCAAAGGGAAAACGATTGTCGGGTTATAAAGTGAGTAATATAGTGGAGTTGGAGCCTATTATAATGGATGAGGATATCAAACAGGAAGAGATAACGCCAATCACCGATGATGTGCCTTTCGAGATAATTCGTCCAACAGAGGAGAGTGATCCAAGTCAGATGGAAATAAACTTTGAGTGATGAGAATATATCTGGTTGGGTACATGGGATGCGGAAAATCCACAATTGGACGAAAGGTTGCTGATTTGTTGGGGATTAGCTTTGTCGATCTTGATAAATATATTGAAGAACGTTATTTTAAAACTGTTCCTGCAATTTTTGCAGAAGAAGGGGAGAAGGGGTTTCGTGAGAAAGAGCGCACCGCACTCCTTGAAGTTTCTCAATTTGAAAATGTAATGGTTGGTACGGGAGGCGGAGCTCCCTGCTTTTTCGACAATATGGAGGTGATGAACAAGAATGGTGTAACCATTTATATTGCTCCCGACACGGATGTTCTCGCAACCCGTCTCCTAAAATCAAAAACCGAACGGCCGCTTATTGCAGGTAAATCACGCGAAGAACTGATTTTATTTATAGAAGATGCTCTGCTGAAACGAGCCCCGTTTTACGAAAAGGCTAAGATTATTATCCGTGGTGAAAACAACCTCGATCCCCAGCTGGTTATCAACAAAATCCAACAGATCACAAGGATTTAATTCAAAGCTGTGATTAACCGCGTTAAAGGTTAGGATATCCGGCATGTAGCCGGATAGGAAACAGTCCGTGCTGTCGATGACGATTCGAGCGCTGCTTTGCCTTTCGGGAAAGTGGAGTACCTCAAACCCAGGTTTTAAAACAGTTTCGGAGGCACTCTTACTCGTCTTATGCAGTTTGTTTACTGACGTTCCGGTAGATATACGAATGGAAGATATGTCTTCTGGCAAATCTCAACAAAGTCGAGGAATTCAGGAATTTATTGTAGATATTTTTAGGAATCCCGAAGTATTCATAAACACTCCCATCCTGAAAGGTGATTTTTAGCGTCTGACCTTTGTACTCATAATCTTCAATCCCTGACGTATTGGTGGTTTGGGTATATCCCTCTAAATTAAAAGCTTTCGTCTCAGGAGCTATGCTGACCAAAAAATGATATGCCTCGATGATGTTTTTGCTTTTAACCTCAGCCTCAGCTTTGCGCTCATCATCGTCAGCAAATTTATCGGGATGCCACTCCTTGATTAAATTTCTGTATGTACTTTTTAATCCGTTTAAATCGGTATTGGGAGTGATCTCCAGCAATCTTCTGTATTCAATAATGCGCTTCATGCAATTTTTTAAGGTGACTTTATTTTCAAGGGCGCAAAGGTATTCAAATTAAGGTTAGAGGCAATAGAGCAGCAGACTAGGGGGAAGCCATGAAAATAGTAGGTTGTTAGTTCTTCAGCAGACCCTTTGATTTTGATTTTTAAAAGCATCATCTTACATTTGTAGGTGCACAATTTAATGTTTTATTCGATCAATAAAATAAATTGGTCTCTAAACCTAAAGATTTAAGGATAAATGACACAGAATTTATTTATACAGCAAAATAGAGCACCAGATTAATGTTAGACAGAGTTAAAGGAAAAAGTACCGGATTGTAATGCTCTCATACCCAGTAGTTGCTTATCTTCAGGACTATCGCAAGCTTTCCCTAAGTGATGATTTGGTATTTGCCGGACAATACAAAGGGGAGGCATTAAGTGTGCGCACGGTGCAACAGCTAATGAAAAATGAGGTAACGAGAGCCAATCTTGAAAAAAAGGTGACAGTACCTACTCTCAGACATTCATTTGCAACTCAATTGCCAGAGCGTGGAACAGACATAAGGTACATTCAGCAATTATTAGGACATAGCAACATTAACTTAGCGATTATTCCCGGTTGAACTACACCCGCCGGGATCGGAGCTATGGTTACTGAGCCTGCCGAAGTATGCACTGTAATTACCGTTTTTGTTTGTTTTGAAGATTTTCGGAGAAGAAAAATACAATTGATGTTCTTTGACCTATTGCAGGTTTTTGTGCTTTTCGGGTTTAAAACCCGATTGTTTAATGTACGCTTACGCTGTCCCCGCAAAGTAACCTGTTGATCCGGTTTATAGACACTTATTCAGCTTAAGGGGGATAAACGAAAAAAAGAAATTTTTTGGAATATTTAACGTTCTTACCATTAGCGCGAAGCGTAACAAATAATTCCGCTGAGACAAAAAGCTGTTTGAGCGAAGCAGAAGTGAGTTCTTTTTGTCAGGTCTTTTTTTGTAACTTTTTGTGACGACAAAAAGTAACAAAGAAAGAAATGTCAAAGGACCACCCGGAGTTCATAAAATATAGCGAAAGACGATGATACGCTTTACTTATCCTCGTTTAATATCCTCAAATGCCAGCTTCGCCCTTCATTTAGTCAAAAGTCTACCGAATATTTGGTTTTGCTAACACAAAACTTCAATCACCTCAGTTTATTAGGGACTTACACCCTCTGGGAAAAGACACTCGCTGTAAATTCTCTTTTCTACCAAAAAATTTTGTATTTTCGAAGTTTTCCAAGGGCTTACAACGAGGGCGAGCTGCTTATACAGGGCGCACACAAAAACTATATGTCAATTGGGGTTACCGTACAGACAACAAAGTTCATAGCCCGCATGATCTGTGGTGCGGTTCGACAGTTTCGAAGACCGCAGTCGGCAACTAATCATCGCGCTGTCCGTTAGCAACAAGCCTATTAAGCATTCAGATATCAGTTCATTTTTATATCTTTATTATATTCAGATAAAATAAGTACATGAAAAATTCATTTGACGAAATACCGCAGAGTTTCATTAACAAATGGCAAGATATTGTCGATTTACTTGCAAAAATAATTGGAATACCCGCTGCATTGATTATGAAAGTGGAGAACGATTTTATGGAAGTATTTATCTCCAGTAAATCAGATAATAATCCATACCACATTGGATACAAAGAACTTTGGAATGGACTGTATTGCGAAACAGTAATAAAATCGCAAAACAAGTTAAAAGTGGCAAATGCATTAAAAGATGAAAAGTGGGACAAAAACCCCGATATAAAGTTGGGAATGGTTTCCTATTTTGGGTTTCCATTAAATTTTCCAAATGGCGAGCCTTTTGGTACCATTTGCGTTCTGGACCGGAAAGAGAATCATTATTCTGAAGAGCACGAACAATTGCTGATGCAATTCAAAAGTGTTGTTGAACTGGACCTAGCCATGATTCAGTCGTTGAAAATTACAAGTAATATTTCAGGAAATGAAATAGTTGACCAGTTGTTGTTTCAAAACAAGAAATTAATTGAAAGTGAGGAACGCTTTAGAACTTTAGCCGAAATTGCTGAAGATAGTATCATTTTGTTTGATGGGGAAATGGTGGTTTTTGCCTCGCGGCGTTTTTGTGAATTCGTTCGTATTGAACCTGAAAATGTTGACAAACTTACTGTGCCTGACATCCTATCGCATATACACCCCGACGATAGGATGCATTATGGACGTGAAATGCAGGAAGCGTTAATCCAACAAAAAAAGCAGTATACTATTGTATTTAGGATGCTTAACCCCGAAGGCAATTATGAATGGCTTCAAAACAATACTACAGCAACTTATGATAGCTCAGGGAAAGTGCTACGCCGCATTGTACAAGCACGCAGTATAACCAAGCAGGTTGAATTGGAAAACGAACTCAGAAAACTAAATGCCGACAAAGACCAGTTTATAAGAATTTTGGGGCACGACTTACGAACTCCATTTAATGCACTAATCGGTTTTTCCGATTTATTGCTAGAAAATCTGAAAGAATTCGATTTGCCGCAAATTGAAGAGCAAGTAAAAATTATTAATCAAACATCGCTCAAGACATACGAATTGTTAGAACAGATTCTGCTTTGGGTTAAATCGCAATCGGGAAAATTCGAACTAAATATTGAGCAATTCGATTTTCAGCAGGAAAGCACTAATATAGTTCGGATTATTGAGAATATGGCGGTAAAAAAAGGTATTCAGATAGATATAATTGCAACAGGGAAAATTTGTTTGTCGGCTGATTTGAACATATTCAAAACAGTTTTGCGAAATCTTATTTCAAATGCTATAAAATTCACAAACCAAAACGGCCATATCATTATCAGCGCTGAAAAACAGGAAAAAAGTATATTGATTGCCGTTTCGGACAATGGAAAAGGTATAGACCAAAGAGTTTTGGCTAATCTTTGGGAGATACATAATAATTACACCTCAAAAGGAACCAATGGTGAAACAGGTACAGGATTTGGACTCAAACTTTGCAAGGAACTTATTGAAAAACACGGAGGAAAGATATGGGCAGAATCTGTCCCAGGCAATGGTTCAAAATTCATATTCAGTTTACCAATTTAGCAAATAATAAAGTCTATAAAGATATGATACTTGTTCCCTTAAGGAATCAATACAAACAGTCGAGTATTGTAGTATGGCAAATTATATTCAAGTTTTATCGAAGAATATTTTTGATTGGGATTCTGATATTTTAAAGGAAATAAAAGATTATTTGCAATTATTTCGTGAATAGGTTGCTTTAAGGGATAAAAGGCTAGTTGTTAACAAAGACTAGATGTCAATTGCCGTTTCCGTGCTGACAAGAAGCTGTTTAGCCCGCAACAAATGCGGCGTGGCTCGACAGACAAACGACCAAAGGGAGTTCAGCGAAAGCTAAATCGCCCGCAATCCACCTCCGCGTATATTGTCTCAAGAAGTAGGTTTACCTGCATGCTGTAATTGAGACGGTGAAAACCAGTTGTAAGGTTGGCCTATCGGTGCCGTTGTACAGGCGAGTGCACCAAACCACCTAAAGGTGCTATTGTAAAAGGCTATGATACTGAGCGTTTAGGAAAAGTCGCACCACGAGTGTGGTAGGAATGGATAAAGGCGTTTAACGCAAGTGAATCTCTGAAGAGGTGTCGAGAAGGGGTTAATTAGTACGTTTTACATTTCCAACCTGAAAAGGGATGAGCTGTATAATATAAAACATATTAAAAGAGCCGTGTGATGTGAGACTATCAAGTCAGAAAGCGACGAAGCTGATGTTCTTGGATTAATAATTGATGAATATGAAAAGAAGCATTATACAATAGAAGCACCAGATCCAATAGAAGCAATAAAGATTAGGATGGAGGAGATGCATTTAAAGCAAGTTGATTTGGTAGAAGCTATTGGTGGTAAAAGTAGAGTTACCGAGATTTTAAATCGTAAGCGTAAGTTGACTGTTGATATGATTCGAAATTTAAACAGGCGATTAAATCTATCGCCAGGGCTTTTAATAAATGATTATCAGCTGACAAGATAAAAAAGTACGGTTGGCAATAAATAAGACTCTGAGCTGTCTGCAAGACCCAGCAATTATTCGGTGTTGAATTAAACCCGCCGGGATCGGAGCGATGTACTTTGCGACCGTTTTTTTTGTTTTGAAGATTTTCAGATAAGAAAAATACAATAATCTTTCTTTGAGGTAATGCAGGTTTTTGTGAATAATTGGGTTTAATACCCGATTATTTAATGTACGCTTACGCTGTCCCCGCAAAGTCACCTGTTGATCCGGTTTATAGACCGCATTATTCAGCTTAAGGGGGAATAACGAAAAAAAGAAATTTATTGGAATATTTAACGTTCTTACCATGAGCACGAAGCGTAATTAAATAATTCCGCTGAGACAAAAAGCTGTTTGAGCGAAGCCGAAGACGGAGTGAGTTCCAAAGTGCTGTTTCCCCTGCACCCCTCCGTTTTATGCTCCCCATACCAGTACTTAACTTCGTTGATGTATAGTAATCCTCCGCCGTGGGCATTGATGTGAATGCCATTGTTATCGGTCCGGATTTCCCCAGGTTTAAAAGATTTTTGCTGTCCAAAATAGATGCAGAACAGTAACAACAGTATGAAAGTAAACGAAATCTTAATCGCATGGATTATGCATTAAGTGTTGTATGTTAAGCGGGCAAAAGTAATCAAACAGTTTGGCCTTCCTACCTGAAAAGAGTGATCCCGGTTAATGACCAGGCAAAAATAGATAAGAAAAAATTATGTCCGGAATATTATTTATTGAATCATAAATAATTACTTTTAGATAAGTGTTTTCTTAGTTTACAAAATCGGTTCACCAATTTAAAAACGCTGCTATTTTTAATATCATTCCGAACATTATTAGTTTAAAGATCTTAATCCCAACTTAAAATGGAAAACTGGCCTGTACTAATCGCATTCAATTTTACGCACGAGGCGCATCAGGTAAAAGGTTACCTCGATGCCAATGGCGTGGAAACCCTACTCAAAGATGAGCTCACCACACAGGTTATCAGCTATCTGCCGAATGCGATTGGCGGTGTAAAGCTACTGGTCAGAGAATCGGACTATGAACAGGGAATTAGATTGTTAAAGGAAGGGGGATATCTGATGCAAGCTGACAGCGAACCCAAACCCAAAATTGAAACCGTTTTATGCGACAAAACCACCGATCAAAAAATCTGTCCTTTTTGCCAATCTGCAAATATTGTGAGAGAGAAACAGGTTGGCGCTGTAACTGCAATTGTTTTTGCAATTTTAAACCTCTTTTTAATAATGGGAACCAGTGCTCCAAGGTTTAAATCGGGTTTCAAATGTTACGATTGTGGTAAAGAGTGGAAGTATAAGCGCAGATAGTTATCTATCTTTGCAAGATATATATTTACGCTATGACTAAACGTGTTTCCGGATATTTTGGATCAATATCCAGATTTTTTGCACATTCGACATCCCATGCAATGAGGGGAACGACTAAAATCTGTACTCGCTATCTAATGAAAAATCTATTCCTATCCGGATTATTTCTGATCATTCTTGTGTCCTGTTCTGAAAAGGAATCACCAGCCATAAATCTGAGCAAGGCACATTCTGTTGCGGTAACCTATCAAACCAAGCCTCTGAACGACAGCATCGTATTACTCATTACCCACCAGTCTGTCTATCTCAAAGGCAAACTGATCAAAACTATCTCGAGAACAGATACCCTGCCTGCGCCCGGTGATACCTTACAGGCTATTGAAGTAAACGACAGTGTTCGTATGACCCGACTGCCCAAGGAATATGAATTTTTTATTACCGTTAATTAAGGGTTTATGAAGAAGTCAAAAATTGTAAATCTGGTTCTTGTAGCCGGAGTTCTCTCTTGTGGTTCTCCCAAACCTTCGGATCAAAAAAGTCGGTTATATGTCAGAGGCGACAGTACCTGTGCCTATTTGCGTTCGCCCTATGTTGGTAGCGGACACTTTTTTTATTTGCATCCTTATGGTTTGTACCGCCCTGGTTCAGGATATCGCCATGTAGGTTATGAATCACCTGGAATCGTGGGCAAATCGGTAACCGGAGCCCACCTATCACGTGGTGGATTTGGATCTACCGGGATACGTGCAGGTAGCTAACAAATAATGAAGCCAGTGTGGCTAGACCATCCTAAAAAGTGAGGGTGAATA
The DNA here is from genome assembly GCA_963675995.2 of Prolixibacteraceae bacterium. Taxonomy (GTDB): domain Bacteria; phylum Bacteroidota; class Bacteroidia; order Bacteroidales; family Prolixibacteraceae; genus JAAFHB01. Next base: position 1,967,027 of record CAXXIY010000002.1, read on the forward strand.
TTCTCAGGAAAGTTCCAGCCTGGTGATCAGGACAGAAAAATGATGCTTTGCATTCGAATAAGATTTAAAGGGATTACCAAAATTTATCGTGTAAAATGCGTAGAGTTAAGTGTACAAAACGTTTTAAGTGGAAACAAAGGGTAGAGGCCATTGGCTTCGGTTTTCATACCCTCGGAGAGCCTTATTGGGACGAATCGGCCTACTATGAATTTTCGATGCGTGAAGTAGAGGAACTTGAAAAAGCGACCGCCGAATTGTTCGACCGTTGTCTGGATGCCGTTCAATATGTGATCGATCACCATCTTTATCATCATTTTATGATCGAACCACGAGTTATTCCATTGATCGAATCTTCATGGAATAATGATGCTCCCTCTATTTATGGCCGTTTCGATCTGGTTTATGATGGGATAAATCCACCTAAAATGCTCGAATTTAACGCCGATACCCCGACAACGCTCTTTGAAGCAGGGGTGGTTCAATGGTATTGGCTCGAAGATTCGGCTGAAAGCAATGACCAGTTTAATTCCATTCATGAAAAGCTTGTTGAGTATTGGAGCTACCTTAAGCCTTACCTAAATCAGGGAAAACTTTATTTCACATGCCTGAAAGATAATCTTGAAGATTTTACGACAGTTCAATACCTTCGCGATTGCGCCATACAAGGAGGTCTTGATACCGGATTTATCTACCTTGAGGAGATAGGCTGGAACCAAAGTACCTCAGAATTTGTGGGAATGGAAGAAGACGAGATAAAAAATATTTTTAAACTTTATCCCTGGGAATGGCTAACCAAGGAAGAGTTTAGTGAACATCTTCTTCAAATACCCGAAAAAACCTGCTGGATAGAGCCAGCCTGGAAAATGCTCCTTTCCAACAAGGCTATCCTGCCTGTTTTATGGGAGCTTTTCCCTGATCATCCGAATTTGTTGCGTGCCTATTTTGATCATGCCTACTTCAATGATGCGTACGTTAAAAAACCAAAGCTTTCGCGTGAAGGTGAAAACGTTTCGATCATCAGCAACAGCGGCATCGTGGCTCAAACGAGCGGAGCCTATGGGGATGGTGAATTTATCTGTCAGCAATATTGTAAATTGCCAGATTTTCAGGGTAATTTTCCGGTGATAGGTTCATGGGTAATTGGTTGTGAAGCTGCCGGAATTGGCATCAGGGAATCAAATACACTGATTACTGACAATCATAGCCGGTTTATCCCTCATTTAATTAAAGATTAAGGAGTATTTAAAATTAGATGATCGCATAAAAAGCCATTTCTATATTTTTTTATTATCTGTTTTTCATTTACTTTGGGCTTTGCACAACAAAAAACAGAAAAGACGATGAACAATGCTCTAATCCTTATTGATATTCAGAACGACTATTTTGAAGGGGGGAAAATGCCCCTTGTTCATCCGGAGGCCGCAAGTTTGAATACCAAAAAAATCTTGGATAAATTCAGAACAGAAAACTTATTGGTTATTCATATTCAACATATTGCAACACGACCGAATTCAACGTTCTTTCTGCCTTTAACCAAAGGACAAGAGATTCATGAAAATGTAAAACCTACCGTGAATGAAAAAGTCATTGTCAAACATTATCCGAATAGTTTCAGAGAAACCGAGTTACTTGATTATCTGAAAAGCAAAAATATCACTGATCTGGTCATCTGTGGGATGATGACCCATATGTGCGTCGATGCAACCGTGAGAGCCGCAAAGGATTTGGGTTACAACTGTACGTTGATTGGTGATGCGTGTGCAACAAGGGATCTTGCGCTAAACGGTGTGACTGTAAAAGCTTCGGAGGTACACAACAGCTTTCTTGCAGCCCTCAATGGCTTCTATGCGGGGGTAATTACAACCCGGGAGTTTATCGAAATGCCGTAAAGCATCGCATAATCAAACGACATACCATTTGGTTATCAAACATCCAACAACATAGAATGACAACAGAATCCGGATACAAAGAAGCAAAAAAAGTCAGGCCATCCAGGCGAAAACGCAGCGTGGTGCTTTTTATTGCAATGAGTCTCGATGGCTATATTGCGAAGCCCGATGATGACCTTGGATTTTTAACCAGCGTTGAAAGGGCGGGGGAAGATTATGGTTACGCGCACTTTATGAAGAGAGTGGATTGTGTGATTCTTGGACGAAGAACCTATGATAAAATTCTTGAAATGGGGAACGGGTTTTCTTATCAGGAACGGAAGACGTATGTGATGACCCGTACTGCAAAGCCAGCTGTCGGCACTTTTACCTTTTACTCCGGAAACCTCAGGGATTTAGTTACCCGACTCAAAGACGAACCTGGTAAAAATATATTTATCGATGGTGGTGCGCAAATCATCCATGAGCTGCTGGCCGAAAATCTCATTGATGAACTGACAGTTTCAATCATCCCCATCCTGCTTGGAGACGGAATTCAGCTTTTTAACAGAACGCGTCCGGAAGTGCCTTTAAAATTAGCAAGGGTGAAACATTTTGCCTCGGGGCTGGTTCAGTTGCGCTATCTGACCGAAAAAAATGATTCGTTTAAATAACCTCAAAATAAACAGAATATGGAATCGCATGAAATTGATTACAAAATTATTGGGAATGATGTTCAGCTCGTTGAAATTGAACTTGACCCCAGAGAGACCGTTATTGCAGAAGCTGGTGCCATGTTGTATATGGAAGACGGAATAGGTTTCGAATCGAAGATGGGTGACGGATCAAATCCCGGTGCCGGCTTTTTCGATAAACTTTTATCGGCAGGTTCACGTCTGATTACAGGTGAATCGTTGTTTCTGACCCATTTTACCAATCAGGGGTATGGCAAAAAACATGTTGCTTTTGCTGCTCCTTATCCCGGAACAATTATCCCTGTCGACCTACGACAGTTGGGCGGAACGATCATCGTGCAGAAAGATGCATTCCTGTGCGCCGCACTCGGAACAAAAATTTCAATGCGTTTTAATAAAAAACTGGGGTCCGGATTCTTTGGCGGTGAAGGATTTATTCTGCAACAACTGAGCGGTGACGGTAAGGTCTTTATCCATGCCGGAGGAACGGTGATTGAGCGACGGCTGAACAATGAAACTCTTCGGGTGGATACTGGCTGTGTTGTGGGTTTTGAACAAACGATCGATTTTGATATCCAGCAAGCCGGAAATTTACGTTCAATGGTATTTGGAGGCGAAGGGCTGTTCCTGGCCACCTTACGTGGAACAGGGCGTGTTTGGCTCCAGTCGATGCCTATCCGCAAATTAATCAGTCAGTTAAGTAGTTTTGGTCCCAATAGCCGTAAAGAAGGAAGCGGAGGTGTTCTGAACAATCTGTTTCAATAGACCCTATTCCTACAGATTTCAACATTTGGACCCTTTTTCATCGAGCCACAAAGGACATTCAATACTCCAACAAGTTGCGAACGACTGTTCGAATAAACAATTTTGGTGTTTATCATTAATCAATTGGATTTCAGTGGACCCGTGGTTGACAAAAACACATTGACAGTCTACACTCCTGCAATGGTCGCTGACAATGACACAATGCTGCTTATGCAGGGCGTACACATAAACAGCGTAACGCGCCTAATGTAGTTCTGTTATGTACTTTTACTTTGTCCCTGCATAGTAACCTTTTGATTCAGCTTATAGATTACTTATTCAGCTTAAGGGGGAAAAACGAAAAAAAGAAATTTATTGGAATATTTAACGTTCTTACCATGAGCGCGAAGCGTAAACAAATACTTCCGCTGAGACAAAAAGCTGTTTGATCGAAGCCGAAGTGAGTTCATTTTTTCAGGTCTTTTTTGGTTACTTTTTGTGACGACAAAAAGTAACCAAAAAAGAAAAGTTGAAGTTGACCACCCGGAGTTCATACAAATAGCGAAAGACTTTGATATGCTATGCTTATCCTCGCTTAATATCCTCAAATGCCGGCTTCACCATTCTTTTCGTCAAATGTCCACCGGACATTTTGTTTTGGTAACCTAAAACTTCACTCACCTCAGTGTATAAGGGACTTACATCCTTAGAAAGAATACACTCGCTGGAAATTCTCTTTTCTACCCGAAAATTTGTATTTTCGAAGTTTCTCAAGAGCTTACAACGAGTGTACCTTGCTTATGCAGAGCGCACGCAGCACCAATGTTGAAAAAAGATTTGCAACTAGATTCATGATCTTTTGACCTAAATAAAGATGGCAAAAAAAGTACTTCTGTTTTTATCCCAAGGATTTGAGGCTTATGAAGCCAGCTCATTTACTGATGTAATTGGGTGGAGCCGTGAAGCTGGATTCGAAGCTATAGATTTAATTACAACTGGATTAAGACCTGAGTTAACTTGTTACTGGAATCTCACCGTAAAGCCTGAATTATCCTTTGACAAGGTTAAAGTTGGCGATTTTGACGCTTTAGCAATTCCGGGAGGTGCATCAATTGCAGGATTTTTGGAGGATACCTACGATGATAGATTTCTAAACCTAATTAGAGAGTTTGATAAACAAGGAAAAGTAATTGCATCAATTTGTGTCGCTGCATTACCGATAGGAAAATCCGGTGTTTTAAAGAATAGGAAAGCGACTACCTGGGATTTAAACGAAGGCAAACGGCGAAAGGAATTAGCAGATTTTGGCGCAATTGTAGAGGATAAACAAATTGTAATAGATAAAAATATTATAACATCGACAGGACCTGCGACTAGTCTTGATGTGGCATTTAAATTGGTTGAGATGTTAACTGATATTCAGAATGTGCAAGAAATAAAAAGGAATATGCGTTTTATTAATGATTGATAAAAAACACTGGTGCCAATAATTAGGTCCTATGTTTGTAAGGCATAAGTTTCAGAGATAATTATTAGTTTAGAATTGGAAAACAAAACAATAAAATTCTGAGACTTGTGCAGACACAAAGTAACCAATTAGATTTTAGCGGTCAAAAAATAGATGTTGGTTTTGACATGCATTTAATAAGTTGGAAGGTAACGATTATGATAGAGGAACTTGTTCATAAGACATTTTCACAATCGCCTGTTAAAAGAAACAATGCGGGTGACCTTATTCGGGGGTATATATTCGGTGAGTCCCGTCTTGTTTTCGCGATAAATCCGGCTTGTCTTTTAAAGTTCTCCTAAGATGTTCGGAAAACTTTGAAGGACTTGAGAGATAGTTTTATTTTAAATCTTGGCAAATAGAACTTTTTGAGTTCGCGTGCCGATATAGAAACACTTTACGCTACATCCATTCGGCCATTATAAAACAAATTGTTTGCGTATGAAGATTATTTTGAGATTGTTGGCAGCCGCACCTGTTGTGGTGTTTTTTCATCTTTGCCTTGCTTCAACCCCACAGAATCCCCAAAATAAGGGAAGATCTATTAACCCGAACCTAAATATCAAATCCAAAACAATTATCGATATTGGTTCTCGCCGCGAATTGTTTGTCGATGAGTCTTTGATTGCTAAAAAGAAAGGAATCGAACTTCAGCTCCATCAGCCGGTTAAGAAGGAGATCGTCATGGTGTACGACAAGCCCTGGGAGGGTAGTGGAAGTGACTTCCAGGTAATTTTTCGCGATGGTGACCTCTTTCGGATGTACTATACTGCAGCTCAACTTACCAACTCCGACGGAACTAAGTTTGGCGGACACCCCAACTATGGGTGCTATGCTGAAAGTAAGGATGGTATCACCTGGGTCAAACCCGATTTGGGACTGTTCGAATTCAACGGATCAAAGCAAAACAACATCATTTGGTCGATGCCGCATTTCGACAATTTTACACCTTTTAAGGATCAGAATCCCGACTGTAAATCTGATGAGATCTATAAAGCAGTGGGTGCAGGGGGTGGCGGTCTGTTTGCTTTCAAGTCAACTGACGGCATTCATTGGTCCTATCTCTCTGATAAACCGATCATCACCAAGGGGAAATTCGACACGCAGAACAATGCCTTCTGGGATCCCGTTCGAAAATGTTACTGGTGCTATTTTCGTGACCTTCACAACACCATTGGAAAGACAACCAACGACACCAAAAATGGAATCCGGGATATTCGGGTCGCCACTTCAACCGACTTTGTTAATTGGAGTGACCCCAAAATGGTGAAGTATTTTGATTCGCCCGATGTAGCTCTCTATACCAACCAGGTAGTCCCTTATTATCGCGCTCCCCACCTGTTCTTAGGCTTCCCTACGCAATACGTCGACCGGAAATTTACAGCAGCAGCCATGCAATCACTGCCCGATCCGGTACACCGGCAGAAGCGAATGAATTTTTCTCCACGATACGGCACAGTTATAACCAACGGATTGTTCATGAGCAGTTACGACGGATTGAATTTCCATCGTTGTGACGAAGTTTTTATTCCCGCCGGACCACAACGAAACGATAACTGGGTATATGGCGACGGCTATCAGAGTCTTGGTTTGCTGGAGACACCGGCCGAAGATGGATCTGCCGCCCCGGAATTGACTTTCTATGCAGGTGAAGGTCACTGGAAAGATTTGCCCAAACTGAGACGTTATACCATTCGGATGGATGGTTTTGTTTCGGTGCATGCCCGGCAAAAGGCTGGCGAGCTGATCACCAAGCCCCTGATCTTTTCGGGGAGTGCTTTAACATTGAACTTTGCCACATCCGTTGCCGGCTCTGTTTATGTTGAAATACAGGACGAGCATGGTAAGCCGTTTCCCGGCTTCTCCCTTGCTGAATGTGATGAACTTTTCGGTGACACCATCGACCGATTGGTCACCTGGAATGGCAACTCTGACGTGCGCAATTTCATTGGGAAACGGATTCTCTTGCACATCGTTCTGCGTGAAGCCGACCTCTATTCACTGAAATTTAGGGAGTAACATAATCAAATGGATAAATTCTGATTTAAATTGTTGTAATTATGAGCGAGTTTGTATTGTTTTTCCGGATGGATATCTTAACCAAAGAGGTGCAGCCCACCCCGGAGCAAATGGAGATTTACATGGAACAATGGTACCATTGGACAGAAGGAATTGCGGCTCAGGGTAAATTGGCCAAAGGGGGTAATCACCTTTCATCTGAAGGGATCGTGATCAGACCTGGCAATCAAATTAATGAGGGCCCATATGTGAAACAAAGGGAATCCGTTGCAGGTTACATTATCGTAACAGCCACAGATTTCGACGATGCAGTTGCCATGGCAAAGGAGTGCCCCATCTTAAAGGGTGAAGGGACGAGTGTTGAGGTGCGAAAAGTAGGTGCATAAATTGACAATAAATTAGAATTAGTTTAAAAAAACTGATTATTTAATAAACCTGAGAGGCTCCGAATTTGTTAACATATTTAACAGGTTCGGAGCCTCTTATTTATTTTGTGTTATAATATAATTATTTTTGTTATGGCTCTTGGATTTTTGAATTGTAATGAGGGTCTTTCCCCAATCGTATTTCCAATAACAAAGTTGAATGGTCAGAATTCTTAAGAATATTCTTCAGTTCTATTACCAGGGTTTTAAGGGTATGACCGTTGGAAAAAAACTTTGGATTATTATATTGATCAAATTGATTATCATGTTTTTAATTTTAAAAGTTTTCTTCTTTCCTGACTTCCTGAAAACCAAATTTAAAACTGACGGGGAGCGAAGTAATTATATCATTAATCACTTAACAAAATAGCAGAGTATGGAACATGTTGATTTTTCTCTTGTTGACTGGTCACGGGCTCAGTTTGCCCTGACGGCAATGTATCATTGGTTGTTCGTCCCGTTGACCCTGGGGCTGTCGTTCATCATTGCATTCATGGAAACGCTCTATGTTCGCAGTGGAAATCCGGAATGGAAACGGATCACCAAATTCTGGATGACCCTGTTTGGAATTAATTTTGCAATCGGGGTGGCCACCGGGATCATTCTTGAATTTGAATTCGGCACAAATTGGTCGAATTACTCTTGGTTTGTTGGTGATATTTTTGGTGCCCCACTTGCCATCGAAGGTATTATGGCCTTTTTTATGGAGAGTACATTTATTGCTGTGATGTTCTTTGGGTGGAATAAGGTGAGCAAGAAATTTCATCTGGTCTCTACATGGCTGGTTGCCATTGGTTCCAATCTTTCAGCCCTTTGGATTTTAGTTGCCAATGCCTGGATGCAAAACCCTGCAGGTATGAAATTCAATCCCGATACAGCACGTAACGAAATGGTTAACTTCTGGGATGTTCTGTTTTCACCTGTTGCAATCAACAAATTTCTGCATACTGTATTATCGGCTTACGTTCTCGCTTCAGTTTTCGTCATTGGAGTAAGTGCCTGGTATCTTTTAAAACACAGGGAACAACTATTTGCAAAGAAAAGTATCAAAGTCGCTGCCATTTTTGGAATTGCTGCCTCTTTTCTGACAATAGTGACCGGAGACGGTTCGGCCCGCAATATGGCAAAATTCCAACCCATGAAATTTGCTGCAATGGAGAATCTTTATACTGGTCAACAAAGTGCCCCACTGGCAGTAATCGGCTTATTACAAAAGAATCCGAAGGAGACTGATCCAAAACAACAGGATTTTATGTTTAAAATTGAGATACCCAATATGCTCTCTTACATGGCATTTCTTAATCCTAACGCCTATGTTCCGGGTATTCATGATCTGGTTAAAGGAAATGCTGAACACCATATCATGTCGTATAAGGAAAGGAGTGAAAAAGGGAAAATCGCTATCATGTCGCTTGCCGCCTATAAGAATGCAAAAAATGCGGGAAACGATAGTTTAGCTAAAGCATCGTTGGCCCAGTTTACTGAAAATTATCCCAATTTTGGGTACGGGTATTATGTTAATCGCGATGCAAATGAGTTAATTCCAAGTGTTCCTACAACATTTTATTCCTTTAGAATTATGGTAGGTCTTGGATTTCATTTTTTGGCTCTGTTTATTGTTGTACTGATTCTCACCAATAAGGATAGGATTGAAAAGAAACGTTTTATTTTGTTTACGGCATTATGGACCATTCCTTTGGCTTACATTGCCTCTGAGTTGGGTTGGGTGGTTGCCGAAGTTGGACGTCAACCGTGGGTAATTCAGGATATTTTGCCAACAATTGCCGCTGTCTCGCAAATAAAGGCAAGCTCGGTGCAAATCACATTCTGGCTCTTTTTTATCCTTTTTACCGGTTTGCTAATTGCTGAAATCAAGATTATGGTTTCTCAAATCAAGAAAGGTCCTGCTGCTGAAACTTTGCAAAATATTAATTAACCCGATTAAATCATTAAGCCATGTTTGAATCATTCTCATATATTACATTACAGCAATACTGGTGGATCATCGTCTCACTTTTGGGCGCAATACTTGTTTTTTTAATGTTTGTACAAGGGGGACAGACACTTATCTATACGCTTGGAAAAACTGAAGACGAGCGTACCATCCTGATTAACCTGCTGGGCAGAAAGTGGGAATTCACTTTCACGACCCTCGTGACTTTTGGCGGAGCATTTTTCGCCTCCTTCCCACTGTTTTATTCTACCAGTTTTGGCGGAGCTTACTGGGTGTGGATACTCATCTTAATTGCCTTTGTTGTGCAGGCTGTTTCATATGAATACAGGAAGAAGCCTGACAATCTTTTTGGGAAAAGAGGTTATGAAATATTGTTGTTTATCAATGGTTTACTAGGAACCGTATTGATTGGCACAGCTGTTGCCACTTTTTTTACCGGCTCCGGCTTTTCCGTGGACAAAATGAATCTTACCTTAATCACCGGCAATAAAATGCCAATCATTTCTGAATGGACCGGCGCAGCTCACGGCCTGGAAGCCGCATTTAATCTTCAAAACCTTAGTCTGGGATTAACGGTATTCTTCTTGGCACGCGTCCTGGCATTACTCTATTTTATGAACCGGATCAGGAGTGCAGAAATTATGGAACGGGTAAAAAAGCAATTACTTTACAATGCTATTCCTTTTTTGGTGTTCTTCCTCATTTTTGCAATCTGGTTGTTGTTTTCAACCGGATTTGCCGTGAATCCAACCACAAAGGAAGTTTTTTTGGAACCTTATAAATACCTGCATAATTTACTGGCTATGCCTGTTGTCGCAGTATTATTTCTCCTGGGAGTAGTCATGGTTTTGGTTGGAATCATCCGCCCGTTAACGTGCTTCATCAAATGTGGTACAAAGGGAATCTGGCTTTCAGGTATCGGTACAATCCTGACTGTTTTTTCACTTCTCCTTTTAGCTGGATTTAATAATACAGCCTATTATCCATCGACTTTTGATTTGCAAAGCTCCCTGACTATCGAAAACAGTTCATCCAGCCAATATACACTTACTGTGATGAGCTATGTTTCGTTGCTGGTCCCCTTTGTGATCGCCTACATTTGGTATGCCTGGCAATCGATTGACAACAAGAAAATTGATATTGAGGAAATTAACGAGGAATCGCATTCCTATTAACTGAATGCCGCAAACTGTTGATTAATAATATCTTTTGATTTTATTTTAAAAAGTGGAGACGCATCCTGGTTGTAGGGATGCGTCTCTTCTTGCATAGGATCTCTTCCTTCAAAGAGCTAGTTCAGATCAGACTATTTTCCTGAATTGATCTGTTTTAGCCATATTTCAGCCAGTTGTGGCCAGGTTTCCCCGGCAATATTACCGTGACGTAAGCCATAACCATGTCCCCCTTTAGCCAAAAAATGCAATTCAACAGGTACTTTGGCATCTCTAAGGGCAGTGGTCATTACCAAAGCACTGTTACCCCAGCTATCATCTGCAGTTGCGAAAAGAAACATGGGGGGAGTATTTCCATTCACTAAAAGTTCAGGAGTCAACGATCGGTTCTGACCCTGATCGAGATATGCAGGATAAATCAGCAAAGCGAAATCAGGGCGGCACGATACGGAGTCGGTTTGATCTATCGGCGGATAGCTTCTCTTTTCGTAAAGAGTTGCTGCTCTGGCAGACAAACTTCCTCCTGCTGAAAAACCCATAATGCCTATCTTATTTGTACTTAAGCCGTAGCCTTTTGCATTATTTCTGATCAGACGAATTGCTCTTTGAGCGTCCATCAATGCCCCTTCCTGTTTTTTAGGAACCCGGTATTGCAATACAAAAGCGGTATACCCAAGTTTGGTGAGCCATTTGGCGATCTCTGTCCCTTCGAGGTTGTATGCCAGAATACCATAACCTCCACCAGGACAAACTATTACTCCTGCACCATTGCACTTCTCCTTTGCCGGGCTATAAACCTGAAAGGCGGGATTGGTCACATCGGTAAGCCGAATGACCCTCCTGGCTGTATCGGGAGTCTGAACCGGTTCGTGTTTTTTTTCTGTTTCTCCGGGCACCTTTTCCGGCCAAAGGTAAACAGAAACAGGATTCTGACTGAAGCCAAATAGTGAAATGATCGAAAGAGCAATGAAGACAATGGCTTTATTCATGTAATTCTTTGATTTATTGATTTCAATTTTTATTAAAGAGCGTGTCCAAAAATTTCAATAATTACTCATTTCTGTCTGTTAAACAGTTAGTTCCATAGATAACCACAATGAAAATACTGAAGCATACAGCGTTTTTGGATATTCACTACTGTAACTACAAATGTAAAATATTTTAGGAGGTTTTCCTGTATCTGAAAATAGCTAATCCAAATATCGATGCAGCAAATACCGAAAGGGCCGCAAACTCATTAAAAATGTCAGCGAAATTCGATCCCTTTAAAAGAACGCTCCTCATGATTTTAACGAAATAGTAGAGTGGATTAATGTAATCAATTTTCTGTGCCCAGTCTGGCATACTTTCTACGGGTGTGAACAAGCCACTCATCAGGATAAAAACAATCAGCATAAAAAAGGTGACGAAAGTTCCCTGCTGCACTGTATCGCTGATCGTTGAAACAAAAAGTCCGAGTGAAAGCACCAGTATAAGATAAATACTTGCCAAACCAAAAAGTAGCAACATACTTCCGCGAATAGGAATGTTAAAGGCCAATCGGGCAATCAGCAGTCCAAATGCAAGGTCGAATAACCCGATTCCCAGAAATGGGAGAAGTTTTCCGGCAATGAACTGCCATTTTTTGATGGGGGTAACATTGATCTGTTCAATCGTACCGAGCTCCTTTTCACGAACAAGGTTCATACCGCCCAACAACATTCCGATCACTGTAATTAGCACCACAAGAATTCCGGGAGCCATATAATATTTGAAGTTCAGTTGAGGATTGAACCAAAAAGTAGGTTTGATATCAATGATTTTCAACAGACCAGGTTCCGGTTTACCTGTTTTGATCAATATTTTTTGGCTGTAATTTCCGATCACATTCGACAGGTATCCAAAAGAGAGCTGAGCAGTCATTCCATTGATTGCATCAACAAGTATCTGGACATCAGTACTTTTTTTCGTTGTTAAATCCTTATCGAAATCTTTGGGAATGATCATTGCCAGATCAATCTTATTTCGCATTAACAAATCTTCCGCATCCTTTGTATTGGCGAGATTTTGTTGGACGACAAAGAAAGGATTTCCTTTGATTTCGGAGGTCAGTTTTCGTGATGATGCGGAATGATCAAAGTCAACAATGGCAAGATCTACCTGGCGAAGCTCATTGGTTGCAGCAAAAACAAGGATGAGCATCTGGACAAGTGGCATCACAAAAATGACCGGCAACATTGATTTGTTGCGAAAAATCTGGGTAAATTCCTTTTGAAGGATGTAATAGAGTGTTCGCATGGTGAATTATTGAAGACGAATTTTAAATTTTCGGATGCTTATAAAAATAAATAGCGCTGACATCCCGATTAATACCAGGGTGTTCGGCCATATTTCATTGAGTCCGCCACCCTTGAGCATTACGGTTCGGTTGATTTCAATAAACCAGCGTGGCGGCATCATATTCGCAATTATCTGCAATGCGATGGGCATATTTTTAACCGGAAAGATAAAACCCGAAAGTAATATACTTGGCAGCATGAGTACAAAACCTGAAATTGCCATGGCAGTAAGCTGACTATCAACAAACGTGGAGATCAGAATTCCAAGTGTAAGTGCAAGAAAGATATAGAGCAGAATCTCGGCTAGCAATAATGCAAAACTTCCGATTACGGGGACTTTAAAGACGATCATTCCCAAAGCCAATACAACCAAGGCACTAACGATTGAAAGTATCATATAAGGCACCACCTTTCCTAAAATGATCTGAATTGGTTTAAGTGGTGAGGCGAGCAGAATCTCCATGGTACCCATCTCTTTTTCGCGGGCAATTGTAATAGCTGTCATCATCGCTGAAATCAGCATCAGGATAACCGCAATAAGCCCGGGTATGAAATTATAGGCATCGCGCATATTCTCGTTAAACAGCATTCTAACCTTTATATTTATTCCCAATGGCGGTTGGTCTTTCGTAAACTCCTCCCTGATAAAATTATTGGTAATTGCGGTAGTATAATTAACAATCAATTGTGCAGCATTTGGTTCAGAGGCATCAGCAATCACCTGGATTCCACCTTTACCCGTTTTCATTAGATTTAAAGCAAAATCGGGTTCGAAAACGATCACCTCTTTGACCGTACCACTACGGAAAAGACTTTCGTAATCTTTTTCGGATGAGGGAACTGCGGATAACTGAAAGAAGCCGGATGATAAAAGTTTTTGACTTAGTCGTTTGCTTAGATCATCTTTTGAATGATCGACTATGGCGATCTTCACATTACGAACCTCATTGGTCATGACATACCCAAATAACATTAATTGTGCAATGGGAATTCCAAAAAGAATGATCAGGGTTCGGGGATCCCGGAATATGTGGTAAAACTCCTTTCGGAGAAATGCAAGGAATCTGTTCATCTGGCTATTTTTAAAAATACTTCGTCCATATTTACTGCATCGTATTGCTTCTTTAGATTTTCGGGGGTATCGAGTGCAACGATCTTTCCGTCGGCCATGATCGAAACCCGGTCGCAATATTCTGCTTCATCCATATAGTGGGTCGTCACAAAAACAGTTATCCCTTTTTCGATTGCCTCATAGATTAAATTCCAGAATTGCCGGCGTGTGATCGGATCGACTCCCCCTGTTGGCTCATCAAGAAAAACAATTTTAGGATTGTGAAGAATGGCAATTGAAAAGGCCAGTTTTTGTTTCCATCCTAGTGGCAGATCACCAATTTTTCGATTTTCATAGGCCGTGAGCCCTAATCGGTCAAGCATCTCTTTGGTCCGTCTCTTCCGTTCAGCGATCTTCATTCTATATACGCCGCCATAAAAGCGAATGTTCTCATATACAGTAAGGTCTTCGTAAAGCGAGAATTTTTGGCTCATGTACCCGATATTCTGTTTAATCTTTTCCGTTTGTCGGAATACATCGTAACCTGCAACTTTCATTTCACCTGAAGTGGGAGTGGAAAGACCACACAAGATTCGGATGGCAGTTGTTTTGCCTGCTCCGTTAGCCCCAATAAATCCAAATATCTCCCCTTTATAAACTTCAAAGTTGAGGTTGTCGTTGGCAATGAAGTTTCCAAACTTCTTCACCATATTTTTAACCGTTATAACTGGTTCTTTCGTTATCATTGTTGGGCTTTATGGTGGTTCATTAGAAGTATAAATACATCTTCGATAGAGGCTTCGGCAGGCTCTGCTAAAATTTCTGATTCACCGTTTTCTGTCAAAAACTGATGAATTGATGTTGATGTATGTACCCCTTTTTGGGTGACAAGGTGTAAAGCCTGCCCGAAACTATTCACCGAAATCATTGACGGTAGTCTTTCCAACGACTTTGAGGTTTCATAAATTTTTCTGGTACGGACGGTCCATAAATCCTCATGAAATGATTTTATCATCACTGAGGGTGTCGCCACCGACATCAATTGACCCTCCTGTATTAAAGCTATTCTGTCGCATAACGAAGCTTCGTCCATATAAGGGGTTGATACAAGTATAGTAATACCCAAATCTTTCAGGCGTTTAAGCATCTCCCAGAACTCCTTTCGCGAAACAGCATCTACACCGGTAGTTGGTTCGTCGAGTATAAGAATTTCAGGTTTGTGGATCATCGCACACGAAAGAGCGAGCTTCTGCTTCATCCCTCCTGAAAGTTTGCCTGCCCTGCGATTTTTAAATGGCTCTATCTGCTGGTAAATGTCTTTGATCAGGTGGTAATTCTCCTGAATAGTAGTGCCGAACACCGTTGCGAAAAATTCCAGGTTCTCTTCGACAGTCAGGTCAGGATAAAGCGAAAACCTTCCCGGCATATACCCCGTAATTAGCCTTACCTTTTTATAATCGGTCACAACATCCAGCTCATTCATCGTTGCTGTTCCACTGTCAGGGAGAAGAAGTGACATCAGAATACGCATCAGTGTCGTTTTTCCAGCTCCGTCAGGACCTATCAGTCCGAAAAGTTCTCCCTGTTCCACCGAAAGTGAGACCTTGTGAAGCGCTGCGACATCACCGTACTGTTTATGTAAATCATTGACTACAATCATATTGAAGTCTTATTGAAATTTTATTTCACCTGGCATACCCAGTTTTAATGAGCCATCGTTGGGAACCCGAACTTTGACAGCATATACTAATTTGATCCGTTCCTCTCGTGTCTGGATAATCTTAGGTGTAAATTCAGCCTCCGAAGCGACCCACTCAACAGTTCCCGCAATCTCCTTAATCCCCTCGTTCGTGTCAATCATCACCTTGACCGTAGTCCCTGTTTTTACCTGGGTAAGCTGTGTCCCGCTAATGTATACCCTGAGCGTCAGATTATCCAGATTGGCCATTTTGTAGAGTGGTTTCCCTGGTGTTGCAAGTTCTCCCGTTTCCGAATATTTTTCAAGGATAATTCCGGTGATGGGCGCCTTAATCACCGATACCCCAATCCTGTCGTTTAATACTGCGATTTGAGATTCAATGGCAGAACCACTTTTCTCAATGGCACTGATTTGTGCCGCATAAGCTTTTTTCTGCTTTCCTGCCAGGGCAATTTGTCCGTCAATATCATCCATTTGCTTGGGTGTTGCAGCACCATCGGCAAGCATTTTTTTAATTCTCACCTGATCTTTCTGAATATTCGTAATTTGCTGATCAGAAACAGCAATCTGAGCGTAAAGTCCGGCTTTCTGAGCCAAAACTGATTCCTTTTGTGCCATCAGCTGATTCCGCTGAAGTACGAGGTTGGCAGTATCGGTGATGGCCATAATTGCTCCCTGGGTGACCTTCTCACCTTCAATAAAAGCGGTCATTAGAATTTTTCCGCTATTTTCGGCGGAAATAATCACCTCATCGGTTTCGAAATTTCCAAAAGCATCCGACTTGGTTTTATTGTTTGAGCAAGCTCCAAGAATTAATATCAGCGATAATAGTAAAAGTGTTCTCATTTTTTGAATGATTATAAGTTGTAAAATAGGATGAATTGCGCGAATTGTTTTAAAATTTTTCATTTTTCATTTTTTCTACTCTCCCTTGATGGTTGCGTAATTTACTGCGGTCTGCATTAATTGAACCTTTCGTGTTTCAAGATTAACTTTGGACTGAAGTGAAGCATTCAGGTCGCGGATATAATCAGCGGATGTTATCATCCCGTTTTCAAGGGCAGCCGCTGATCGTTTGCTGATCTGATCTTTAATAACCACTAGTTGCTCATCACTGGATATCAGCTGTCTGAGTTTTTTCGAATTGTTCTCTTCCTGAGTTAGTGCTATTTTTACAGAACGATTGAAATTTTCGAGGTTAGTGTCAATGATATCTTTCTGAAGTTTCATGGAAGATCTGTCACGGCTCGATTTATGCCAGTCGAATATGTTCCATGACAATCCGGCGCCAACCATATAATAATCGGCAAAATTGTTATCCAGCATATTAAACCCAGGCCGCCCATATCCTGCCTGACCAAAAGCATAAATATAAGGTTTGCGCGAACTCCTGACCACCTCTACATTTTTATCGAGTTTTGATTTTTGTAAGGTGAACAGCTCAATTTCCGGCCTCTTAAGATCGAAATTTACATTAATATTTGCGATCGCCGGTTTTGAAAAGAGTGTTGTTTCAGGAATCGTTGTTCCGGTAATAATTTCAAGTAGACCGAGTGTAGTTTGGCGTGTCGATTTAAGTTCAGTCTCCTGTTGTTCTGTCAGCAGCTTTTCTGCCCTGAGCTGATCCAGGTCATTGGGTAGTGATACCCCATTATTGACTGCCGAACTGACCGTTTTAATTCTTTCGTCCAATGTTCCCTTTTTCAGTTCAACAACCGATAAATTCTCCTGCAAAAACAACGTGTTAAAATATAGAACATTAACCGTCTCTTTGATTTTGTAAAGCTCAATTTCATTTTGTTGTCTCGAAACCCGACGATCCGCCTCTTCAAGTTCCGCTCTTGTTTTTGCTGCACCACCATCAAAGAGTTTCTGCCTGATATCAAGATAGGCTTTATACTGGTCTTTTGAAAGTGGCTCCGGACCCTTAATCCCTGGTATTTGTAATGCCAACTTGGTAACATCCGACTGCCAAGAGACTCTTGCCGAAAGATCAAACTGCGGCAGGTTCAAAGTTTCGATATTTTGCCGGCGGAGTTCCGATATTTGATCAATTATCCCTGCCTGCCTTAAAAGCGGGTGATTTTTTCGGGCCATCGACTGACAGCTATCCAAACTGAGCTGCTGTCCGAATGACAATGAGACCATACAGGTCAATAACAACATTGAAATAAATTTTCTCATACCTCTATCAATTTTAAAATCATTTTTTTAACAACATCTTTACGTTCCTGTAAAAATTGGTTGTAGGCCTCCTGATCATCATTGAAATAGACCATCTGCAATAACGGACGTGCAGCAAAAGGGAGGATCAGCATCCCTAAAAGACTAACTACAATATGCCTGGGATCAAAATAGGAGGAATTATTCAATTCAACTTCATGAAGAAACATCTCAAGTATCTTCTGAGGTTCAATTCCTGATTCAAACATCAGTGACTTAAGCATTACGGGATCACGGTTAATCTCATTGATGATGAATTGGGGTACATAAGGATTGGCATGAATCATATCGATGTAGTTGTCGATAAAGAAAATCATTTTCTCCTTCGTTGTTGCATCCGAAAAAAGGGTGCCTTTGACTTTGGAGAAAAACTTAGTAAAAATATCCTTGAATACCGCCTTGAAAAGGTTCTCCTTGCTTCTGAAATAATAGTGCAGGAGTGCTTTATTCATTCCTGCGGCATCAGCTATCTCCTGCATCCGGGCCCCCTCCATCCCTTTTAATACAAAAATTCGCCGGGCTGCTTCGTAAATTTTATCTTCAGTTGAACTGTCCATGATCTTATCCTTTTAGTTTAACCAAACGGTTAATAATGCGACAAAGATAAATCTATAATTGAAATAACCAAAAAGTTTAACCAAATAAATTAACTAAATGGTTAAAGATTTGTTTCTGCTCTGACAAAAGGAGAGAGGGGTAACCAGGGTAAAATAAAAACCCCCGGAAAACTAACTGTTTTCCGGGGGTTTTTATGTTTGAATCAACTTTTAATATAATGTTGACTGTTTGTATGCCGGTTTTTTATTGAATAAGTTATAAAGGAATGATCTCTCTTCAGGCTTATTCTCCTGTGTATTAGGCATTGGTAATAGGGGAGCACTCTTTACAACCAGATCTTTTTTCTCATTTTCATTTTCTTTGGCTGCCGTATTTACAGAATCAATTTTTGGACTCCATAACGAGGTGATTTCCATAAACCGCTCATAAGCCTGTTTATGTTGACTTAGCAGCCATTTGTAAATGTTTTGATCTGAATATACTTTTTGAATACCATGTCCCTGTCCTTTCAGAACCGAAAATTTTGGTCTGGAACCCACATCCTGTAATGCTTCAACCATCTGTTCTGAACGTTTGAGATTCACTTTTCTGTCAACTTCACCATGGAATACCCATGTTGGGATATCTTTAAGTGTTTCAGCCATATTGACATTCCCTCCGCCACAAAGTGGCATAATTGCTGCGAAGTATTCCGGATAACGGGATGCGATATCCCAGGTGCCAAATCCTCCCAGAGACATCCCTGTAAGATAGACACGTGTAGGATCGATATTGTATTTATCCTTTAACTCTTTGTAAAACGATTCGAACCATGTGCCAACTGTCCAGTTTTTATTAGAGGGACATTGTGGAGAAATAACAATTGCATCAACACCCATTCCTCTTTCGAGGTAAAATGGAGGACCGTATTTCTTCAATCTTTCCAGATTATTACCTTTGCAAGAACTTCCGTGCAGGTAAATAATTAATGGCCAAGCTTTTGCCTCAGCTTTGTCATACCCGTCAGGTAAATAGGCGAGGTAAGGGTATGTTTTTGATTTTTCTGCGATTAACGGAGAATTTCCTCCGGGTGTTTTTGCAGTTAGTGATACTGCAAAGCTTAATAATGTAATCAGGGCGATTATTTTCATATCTTGTCCTGTTAGTGAATAAAGCACAAAACTAACCTTTTTATTGGTTTTAAAGTGTTAAATTGGAAATTTTAAAATATTTTAACACTAAATTCGAAAAAACAGGTCGTGTAAGTGTGTGTAAATCAGATTTATAATTGTTTATTCTCAAATGTGATATTTTCAACTTTCCTGGTTGGATCATCCGGGTTTTCACCAGATGTTTAGCTGTTTTTACATTTTTTCTTTAACTGAGGGCTGATCAATAACCCCTCTTTAATCTTTTCCGATACAGAGGATCGTAATGACCACCAAACTCAATTGATCAGTCCGCTATTTTTCAACAAATCGAACATTTCATCTCTCGTCTCTTTTGCATTTTTGCCGGCCGCTATTGCAAAGTCTTCGCCATTTGATCCGTAAATAATTGCTCTTGAAGAGTTTACGAGTAAGCCGCATTGTTTATTCAAGCCATATTTTGCAACTTCCTGCAAGCTTCCCCCCTGGGCACCAACTCCGGGAACCAACAAAAAGTGATCTGGGACTAATTTTCGGATTCCGGAAAGCTCTTCTGCTTTTGTGGCGCCGATCACATACATCAATTGTTCATGGTTTCCCCATTTCTGTGATATGCGCAACACCTTTTCAAAAAGCTTTTCCCCTGAAGCCTGATCTGTAATGAACTGAAAATCATAGGCCCCTTTGTTGGAAGTCAGTGCAAGCACTATTACACGTTTCCCTTCGTAAGTCATAAATGGTTTTACTGAATCTTCTCCCATGTAAGGGGCAACTGTAACAGCATCAAACTCCATTTTTTCGAAGAATGCCCTTGCATACATCGACGATGTATTTCCGATGTCTCCCCGTTTTGCATCAGCAATCAGGAAAATGTCCGGATAATTTTCGTGCAGATAATGGACTGTCTTTTCAAGACTACGCCAACCCTCCAACCCTTCCGACTCATAAAATGCGAGATTTGGCTTATAAGCTACAGTATAGGGAGCAGTAGCATCAATGATCTCCTTGTTAAAGGCGAAAATCGGATCGGTTGTGTCGAGCAGAAATGGGGGGATTTTCCGTATATCAGTGTCGAGACCCACGCAAAGAAATGATCCCTTTTTCTTTATGTTTTCAAAAAGCTGCTGATTGTTCATGATTTCAACCTATTATTATTTGGTATTTGATTTCGCAGAGACGCACTGTTGTACGTCTCTATGACTGCTTTACGTCTCTATAATTCCGTCTCCTTCAGCCGTTCCGTATTCTCTTCAACCCTCAGTTTCTCAATGATTTCTTCAATATCGCCATCCATTATCGCAGTGAGATTGTAAACTGTCAGTCCGATACGGTGATCTGTCATTCGCCCCTGGGGATAGTTGTAAGTGCGGATCTTTGCCGAGCGATCGCCCGTAGAAACCATCGTTTTCCTCCTTGATGCAATATCGTCAAGGTATTTTTGATGCTCCAGATTGTAGATGCGGGTTCGAAGCTCTCCCATCGCTTTGGCGAGATTCTTGATCTGCGATTTCTCATCCTGACAGGTCACCACAATACCCGTGGGAATATGGGTTAACCTGATAGCGGAATAGGTTGTATTCACACTCTGACCTCCTGGTCCTGAGGAGCAATAGGTATCTTTCCGGATATCTGTTTCACGTAGTTCGATGTCAAACTCTTCTGCTTCAGGGAGTACTGCAACTGTCGATGCTGAGGTATGGATTCGCCCCTGCGTTTCGGTCTGAGGAACTCGTTGTACCCGGTGAACTCCCGATTCGAATTTGAGGATACCATAGACATTTTCGCCGGTTACCTTAGCGACAATCTCCTTGAATCCACCGGAAGTACCTTCAGTCGAGCTGGTAACCTCGATTTTCCAGTTCATCCGATCACAGAATTTGGTATACATCCTGAAAAGATCTCCGGCAAAAATGGCTGCTTCGTCGCCCCCTGTTCCTCCACGAATCTCAAGAATAGCATTTTTGCTGTCTTCAGGATCAGCAGGAACAAGGAGAAAGCGGATCTCGTTTTCAAACTCCCGGATTAAGTTTTCGCTGTTTTCGAGCTCCTCACGAGCCATTTCACGCAACTCCTCATCTGTTTCGGTATCCAACATTTCCCTGGCATCAGCTATATTCCCCAAATAATTTTGATACCGTTGAAACGATTTAACAAGCGAGTCAAGCTGTTTGTAATCCTGATTAAGCTTGACATATCGCTTCATATCTTTCATAACATCCGGATCGGATATCTGCTGGCTGACTTCGTCGAAGCGGATCTTAATCCCTTCGTATTTATCTAATAATGAATTATCTGACATATTTTTTGATGTAATGTGATTGAAAAAATGCTTTCGCTGAAATTAATTGGAAAAGGATGGAGCGAAGCTAATACTCGAAAGTACCATATTCGGAGTGAATGGTTACTTTCCGACCATCATTGGATTCAACATGACCTATAATCCGGGCATCAATATTAAAGGATTTTGAAATGGCGATTATTCCATCTGCCGCTTCCTGATCTGCATATATTTCGAAACGGTGTCCCATATTGAAGACCTTATACATCTCGTGCCATGAAGTTCCGCTCTGTTCCTGAATCAGTTTGAAAAGTGGGGGGATTTCAAATAGATTATTTTTAATAACATGAACATTTTCTATAAAGTGAAGCACCTTAGTTTGAGCTCCACCCGAACAGTGAATCATTCCCGAGATCGCATTTCTGAATTGTTCCAGTATTCTTTTTACCACAGGGGCATAAGTTCTGGTAGGGGAGAGTACCAATTTGCCGGCATCCAGACCTGTTCCCTCAACAGTGTCGGTCAATCGGCATTTTCCTGAAAAGACAAGTGATTCGGGTACAGCCGGGTCATAACTTTCGGGATATTTATCAGCCAGATATTTTGCAAAAACATCATGGCGAGCCGAAGTAAGTCCGTTGCTTCCCATGCCTCCATTGTACTCTTTCTCATAGGTGGCCATGCCTGATGAGGATAAACCAATAATGCAATTCCCTGCCTTGATCTGATCGGCTGAAATAACTTCAGACCTCTTCATCCTGCAAGTGACCGTGGAGTCGACAATAATTGTCCGGACCAGGTCTCCTACATCGGCAGTCTCGCCACCCGTAGCCTGAATATTGATACCCAATTCACGTAGTTCGGCGCAAAGCTCCTCTGTCCCCGAAATGATTGCAGCAATCACTTCACCGGGAATATTGTTTTTATTTCTTCCAATGGTCGAGGATAGGAGGATATTGTCTGTCGCTCCAACGCAAAGCAGATCATCAAGATTCATCACAATAGCATCCTGGGCAATCCCCTTCCAAACCGACAAGTCACCCGTTTCTTTCCAGTAGAGGTAGGCAAGCGCCGATTTAGTCCCTGCACCATCGGCATGCATAATATTGCAATAATCGGGATCTCCGCTAAGATAATCGGGCACGACTTTACAAAAAGCTTTGGGATAAAGCCCTTTGTCAATGTTTTTAATCGCGTTATGGACATCCTCTTTCGAAGCTGAAACACCCCTCAGGTCATATCTGTTTTCGGAACCCATGTTGATAATCAATGGTTTGGAACTGCCCTGAAATCAATCCGGATTTCCGGTTCAGGAAGCGCAAAAATAATTATTTTTTCTGACTTTTGAACCATTTGGCGACTGGCTTTTGGCGATTGGCACATTCAATTGAAAAATCAACTTATTATAATTTTATTAAGTGAGTCCGTTAATTAAAGTCTGATTCCGGATCAGAATTTTGCAAGGTATCTTCCAAATAATGCATTGATTTCGTATCGTTTAGGAATCGTTGTCCCCAACATACCACTTGATGATCCATTTCCTGGTAATTTAGTTTGACCTCTTCGTTTGAAAGGCTTATTTATCAAACTTCTCCCGGTATTCTGAGGATAAAACCCTGAATTCGGTCCTACGGTTAATCTGGTGACAGATCTCCCGCTCTTTCTCGTCTTCAAGTGCTTCAATATACTTACAGGTAAGTTCCACGCCCTGTTTTAGGAAGGGATAGGTTTTTGCCAGCTTTTTGGTGACCTTCTTTGGCGAGGTTTCTCCATATCCTTTGGCTACAAGCCTTCCTGGTTGTATTCCTTTGGATATCAAATAGGTTACTACCGACTGTGCCCTCTTTTGCGAGATCTCACTATTGAGTGCATCGTCACCCCGGCAGTCGGTATGGGCCATCAGTTCAATTACTGTGGTCGGGTTAAGCACAAGTAATTCCGATAAACTATCAAGCGAAGCCTTTGATTCGGGGAGTAGGTCCCATTTCCCGAAATCGTAATAGATATTATCGATGCTGATCGGTGTATCTGCCGGGGTGAGCTCCATCCTTAATTGAAACTGCTTACCTTCGTCCACTCCAACAGTCGAAGCCATCATCTTGGTATTCAGGAATCCTTTTCTGTATGCAGCGACGATATATTCTACCTGAGGTTTAAGTTTAAACTTGAATTTGCCGTTTTCGGCATTCATTTTCAACATCGTTCCATCAGTTCCGATCAGCTTTACTGTTGCATCGGTAATGCGCATGCCGTTCTCCTTATTATAGATATCACCCTCAATTTCGTATACCTTTGGCGGAAGCATAAAGGTGTATATATCATCTTTTTGACTTCCATCGCGGTTGCTGCTGAATAAACCACGTTCTTCTCCCTGGTAAAACGAGATGGCAAAATCATCACCGGTAGAGTTAATCGGTGATTTCATATTTTCAACTTTCCACTTTCCGTCCTCTCCCTTTTGCGCCATGAAAATGTCGAGACCTCCCATCCCGATGTGGGCATTGGATGAAAAATAGAGGGTGCCGTTATCACGGATGTAGGGAAACATCTCATCACCTGAAGTATTTATCTCAGGTCCTGCATTAATAGGCTTCTCCCATGCTTCCCCTTTTTTCTTCAAGGTATACCATATGTCTTTCCCTCCGTACCCCCCCTTACGATCAGAAACGAACCATAGGGTATTGCCATCGGCAGAGAGTGAGGGGTGAGCTGCCATAAGGGAGTCGGTGCCAATCTTAATCTTTACAGGATTACCCCATAAACCTGAGAGCTGGGTCGAGGAGAGGATCTCCGCAGTCCGCTCTTCCGATTTCTCGTACCGGCAACGGGTAAAATACATGGTATTTCCTGCAGTATTAAATGATATTGCACCCTCTTCATCAAATGTGTCGATCACCTTGAGTTCATCGACAAGTTGAGCTTTGTCCCATCGGTTTTTCTGAAGATTGTAACTACTCCTGAAAATGTCGGCATTAAATTCCCCCGTTATAGCACTCTTTTTCTTTCCTGTGGCCCCTTTTCTCGAAGAGGTAAAGAAGATCTCATTGTCGTGTACTCCGGCATACGAGGCTCCAAAATCATTGGCATATGAATTGATCTCTTTAAAGTTTTCAACCTTATATCGGGTCGGTTTACTCAACCACTCCTTTGTTTTTACTGAAGATTCAATACCATTAAGCGCCATCTGATCACCAGGGACAGAGTCGAGATATGCCTTATAATTTTTAATTGCCTCTTCGTATTTTCCATTGGCCCGGAGTACCTCAGCATAGTGGAGCCAGGTTATCGCACCTCCGGCATTTCGGATCAGGGCGCTTTTAAAGTAACTTTCTGCATAGCGATATTGACCAATTTTGTAATAGGCTTCGGCTATCTTGAACTGGATTAAGGCTTTTTGCTTCCGGTCTTTGGTTTTGGAATTTACTTTGCGCAGAGAGGATATACTTTTACTGTATTCGCCTATTTCGAATGAATTCATTGCAGTCTGGTATTGCATCGAGACAGTACATGAAAAGGAGGTTCCGATCAGTAGCAATAGGAAGTAGTGACGTATTTTAAGGTAAACCATGTTCGTAAATCAATTAATTCAAATGTCCGACCGGTAACGAAGTTAATGGCAAAGATAAACCTATTGACAGATTATTTGGAATGCCAGCTCTTAAAAATTATCGCAATTTGACCGAAAGGTTGTATCTTTGAGCCTTTTAAAAGTAATTAATTATGATTCAAGCTGAAATTCATACAGTAAAAGGGGTAATGAAGGTTGATTTCTTCGAAAAGGATGCCCCGTTGGCAGTGGCCAATTTTGTGAAACTCTCAAAAGATGGTTTTTATGATGGGTTGACATTTCATCGTGTGATCCCCAATTTTGTGATTCAGGGGGGGTGCCCCAAAGGTACAGGAACGGGCGGACCAGGATACACCATTAAATGTGAGTTAAACGGTGATAACCAGTACCACGACAGAGGGGTATTGTCGATGGCACATGCCGGAAAAGATACAGGCGGATCGCAGTTTTTTATTTGTCACAGCCGTACCAACACGAGTCATCTTGATCGTAAACACACCTGCTTTGGCAAAGTTTATGAAGGTTTGGAGGTAATTGATGCGATCCGGCAGGGTGATAAAATCGAGAAAATCGTGATTATCGAGTCTTAATCGACCCGCCTAAGGGGTTTGCTTCAGATAAAAACCGTCTCAGAATCAGTTTCCGGGACGGTTTTTTTGTGCTTAATAATCTGTGGTATTGATTAATCATAATTTGTGAGATAAATTTTTCAATATTCATTAAAATATTTTACCAGAATCGTCGAACCGTCAATAATAATTACTAAATTAGATGAGTGAATTAACATCAGGAATTGTAAATAATCTTAAAATCTAAGGAAATGGAAAACAGGATTGATGTTGTACTGACACCTGAAAACAAAGCAACGATTATTCAGGCCTGTAAAAGTGCCAAAGCAGGCATGCCTTATTTAACTAAACTCTCTGAGGAGGAGCGCAAGTCGTTACAGAAAGTGGATGATGGACGCAAACCATTTGTCCAGAAAAGCCTGGAGTTTGCATCAAGTAATCCGGCTCTCGATCCAGGCTCAGACTTGCTCAGAGGAATGGAGAAAGACATAGAACTCTATGCTTTCCTATCTACAGTTGAGCATGAACTTCATCAGCTTCTTGAAATGGTTAATGATACCAAACAGCTGGCCGGTTCTGAAGCTTATGATGTAGCACGGTTTATCTACATGAAAGCCAAAATGAATGTCAAGATGGGTATTCCCGGCTCTCAAGCTATCGCAGATGAACTTGGCAAACTTTACAAACAGAGTAGCAATGTCACTAAAATAAAGGAATTGCAGCATTAATTCTATACGGAGACAAGGCATTGCCTTGTCTCTGCAGCACTGTTCTGACTCAGTTACTAAACCACCACTTTGTCTCTTTGTATATCAGGGACCAAATTCGTATATTATTCAATATTATGCAATGACGCACCAAATTGGTACGCTCACGCACCATTGACATGCGATGACGCACCAAATTGGTACGATCATGCACCGTTGACATGCGATCACGCACCAAAATGGTACGATCACACACCGTTGACATGCGATCACGCACCAAAATGGTACGATCACGCACCATTGACATGCGATCACGCACGGAATTGGTGTAATGGCGCACGGTTGACATGCGATCACGAATCAAATTGGAACGATCACGCACCGTTAACCTGCGATTACGCTGTAAATTGGTGGATAAAACGTGCTTTTAAGATGGGAAATGAATTAAATCCTGAAGCATATAGATGATTGCTCCGGAGAAAAAGCCAATTAAAGCAAGCCAACTCATGTTTTTGAGGTACCAAAAAAAGTTTATTTTTTCCATCCCCATCGCTGCTACGCCAGCCGCTGAACCGATGATTAATGCGCTTCCTCCGGTTCCAGTGCAATAAGCCAGAAATTCCCAGAAATAGTGATCGGGCGGGTATTGTATCATGTTATACATTCCCTGTGCTGCTGCTACCAAAGGGACATTATCCACTATTGACGAAAGTAATCCAATGAATAGTACGATGAGGTTATCATTTCCGATGGTGGCGGTCATAAATTCAGCTATATGTTTCAAAATCCCGGTAGATTGAAGTGCAGCAATACTCACCAGTATTCCAAGAAAAAACAGGATACTTGGAATGTCAATTTTGCGAAGTGCATAAACGACTGAGAATAGGTGTTTATCCTTTTCATCTTTCTTCCCATGAATAATTTCGGTTATCAACCAAAGTATTCCGAGCCCTAACAATATTCCCATATAGGGGGGTAAATGTGTAATTGTTTTAAATACCGGAACTAATACAAGAATTAAAATACCAGAAATTAATACAATTTGCTGATGTCTCTTTGTCAATGGCTTATCATGCTGCAACAAGCTTTTGGGTGTCCGTTCAACTACTCCTTTCATCTTGAATGAGATGAAAATAAGAGGGATGGTCAAACAGAATAAGCTTGGAATCAATAATTTAGTGATAATGTTTCCGGCAGTAACCTGGCCACCAATCCACAACATCGTAGTTGTTACATCACCTATAGGCGACCAGGCGCCCCCTGCATTTGCTGCAATTACAACGATACCGGTAAAATATAGCCGGTCGTTTTCATCGTTCACCAATTTCCG
Organism: Prolixibacteraceae bacterium; assembly: GCA_963675995.2. Classification (GTDB taxonomy): domain Bacteria; phylum Bacteroidota; class Bacteroidia; order Bacteroidales; family Prolixibacteraceae; genus JAAFHB01. Next base: position 1,994,839 of record CAXXIY010000002.1, read on the forward strand.
CAATAATGAAATCATTACAATTGTTGTGGTCAGGTTATCCAAAATGGCAGAAAGAAAAAAGGTAATAAACCCGATGACCCAGATCAGGGATCTCTTCTTTTTTTGTGTAATCTGGTCTGTTATTGCATTAAAACCGTCATGGGCATCAATTAATTCCACAATGGTCATTGCTCCTAACAGGAAAAAAAGTATGCCTGACAATTCCCCCAAATGAGCAGTCAACTGTTCATTGATAAAATGTTTATCAGGCATAAACAATATGTAGACTGTCCAGCAAAGAACTCCAGTTATCAATGCTGAGGCAGCTTTGTTCAGATTTATATTATGCTCAAAGGCAATTGCAATGTATCCTATAACAAAAAGAGTTACTATTATTTCTATCATCTCTATATTATAATTTTTTTCTGCGAGTTTTTATAAATTCAGGGTGCAAACAAAATTTCAACGCTGGTGAATTGATTTAAAATACTCGTAACATTCACTTTGGCCCCATGTAACTCCATAATTTTTGCCACGATCGATAGTCCAATTCCAAATCCTCCTATAAATTTTGCATTGGTTCCCCGGTTAAAAGGCTTATATATTTGTCCCAGTTCATTTTCAGGAATGCCTACACCGTAATCCTTAATTTCAACAGCAACACCTTGTTTGTTTCTGGAAATTCTAATCTCAACCTCAACAGTCGAAAATTTACAGCTGTTATCAATCAGATTTTTAAAAGCAATCTCCAATAATCCCTGGTTTCCCATGATCATAAAGTCACTTTCATCATCTGAATACTCAATTTTGGGAAGGATCTTTCTTCCCGGATATTTTAATTTTACAGCCTGAATTGCATTGAATACTAATTCATCAATACGTAATCGTGAAAGTGAAATGTATTTATCCCTGTTTAACTGAGCTAATTCCAGTAGGCTGTTAATTAAATGGTTTAGCTTTCTAAGGTCATCCGTCAAACGGGCGATATGAGATTCGTATTCTTCCGGATTACGTTTTCGACTGATGATATAATCCGATTCAGCAATCATTATAGCGAGTGGTGTCCGTAGCTCATGAGAGGCATTGGAAACAAATTCATCCTGACTTTTAAAGACGAGCTCGAGGTCAGATAGCATCTGGTTAAATGTGATGGCTAAATGCTCAATCTCATCCTTCTTTTTCCCTTCATCGAGCCGACTGCTCAACTTTGACGAATTAATCTCCTTTACTTTGGCAATGATATTTGAAATTGGCCAGATCGCCAATTTCGAAAAGAAATAGGAAGTCCAGACTGATAAACACAAACTAAAAATGATACTCCAAAGTAGAACACCTCTTAATATATGCAAATTTTCAGCTCGATATTTATCATATGCCATTACATAAACATGGTATAACTGATTATTAACATGGTGATTGTAAAAAACGCCGTCTTTTTTACCGATTGAAAAATAGTAAGGACTTATTAAATGTTTACTTTGAGACCAACTGATCGTCTTTAAATTTTCAATCTTGTCGCTATATAATGTTCTATCTTTTGAGTCGTTAAGTACAATCTCCTCCTCTTCAAGTGACTTGGTTGTTTGATAAATCTTTTTTAAAAGGGTAGAATCAACTTCCTGCACATTAATTAGCAGAATTGCCGTATTCTGTGCTCTGTCAAACAGGTTTTGTCTGAATTTCGAGAGTTGGCTATCATACGAAAAGTAATAAACCAACAAGCTAAAGACCATCAGTATCCCAAAGACCAATAGTGTAAATTGGATGGATAATCTTGTTTTTATGTTAACCTTAAAGTTCATTCTCGCTGCAGTAAAAACCAAAACCAAATTTGGTATGAATTATTTTCGGCTCAAAATCTTTATCTATTTTCTTCCTTAAGTAATTTATATAAACATCAATGATATTTGTCCCGGTTTCGAAATCCAGATTCCACACTTTCTCAATAATATAATCCCTGGTTAGCACCTTATTTTTATTCTTTAAAAGTAATTCCAGTAACGTAAACTCTTTTGAGGTCAGTTCAATTTTTCTACCAGCCCGAATTACGGTTTTGGAATCCAGATCCATTTCCAGATCCAATATTTTCAACTTGTGATCTGTTAACATCATTGCATTTGATCGCTTCAAAAATACATTGATTCTGGCTAATAGTTCTCTGAAATCGAATGGTTTAAGTACATAATCGTCTGCTCCCGCTTCAAATCCTACGAGTTTATTTTCAGGCGTACCCAATGCGGTAAGCATAATTATTGGAGTATTACTGTTTGTTTTTCGTATTTCACTACACAATTCATATCCATTCATCAAAGGAAGGTTAATATCAAGAATAACAAGGTCATATTTTGATTGTTCCATCATTCTTTTCCCAACATAACCATCACTGGCGATATCCGTCCGAAATCCCGATTCATTTAATTGTTTCCGAAGAACTTCAGCAAGACGTTGTTCATCTTCAACTAATAACAGATAAGCATCTATCATGGCAATTTACGATTTTATACAAAAGTAGAATTCAAACTGATAAAATGGCTCTGAATTCAAGAATTACGAACCCTGAAGGTGAATCATCTGAAATCATCCCAACGTGCAGGAATCCATTTTGACTTAAAATAACAAATTATTATCCTATGAAATTCTTTTTTAATAAGATTCTAATAAGATTCTAATCGAACCCTAACCATTTGTCTGATTATACTGATCTACCTTTGTCTCAATTAAATTGTTAATTATATAATCATAAAATGAAAAAAATTAAAATGACAGCAGGTTTGTCAATGTCACTTTTTATTCTTTTTGTTATCCTCTTTTTTGTGGCCTTGAAATATTTAATTCTGCCAGGTTTGTGATGTTTAAATTTGCTTAAATCGCTTTAGTAATCTACAAATTTTTAATAAATTTTATCATGAAAATCAATGAAATCCCTGATGGTGTGAAAATAACTGTTGGATTCTTTTTATTTATTCTTTTGGCGGTGGTATTTAATTTTTGGATCAAGCCTCTTTTAGGATTTTAGGCCTTCAATCCCTGAACCGATTTTGTTACTCTGAAAAGGGGGGATTATTATTTTCCATATTCTTTAACCCAAATTAATGTACTATTTTAGGCGGCAATTAATTTGGGAGAATGGACGAAAACAAACTTTATAAATCGCTGATTATATGTGTGCTTCTTCTCGGCTCCTTATCGTTGTGCACCTTTATTCCCCGAATAAGCATTGCCGGATTTGAATTCAAAGGAGTCGATCTCTTTTCGGAACTGCAAATCGAATCTCATAAATACGAATCAAACCGCTATGCACTTTCCAACCTTCCATCAGCTTATGATCTTACCTATCTCCCTTATTTGAATGGATTTACGCGATATTTGACTGCCTCCTGCGGAATCTCTCCCTTGCTCTCATTGCCCAACTTTGCAGTTGCAGATGGTAAATATCAAAAGAGACTAATTTTTAGGGCTAAGGTGGAACGATCTTCAGTTTTAAAACCTCTCTCACAATTGTTTGCCGGAACCTCTCTTTTTAAGGATTATTCTTCTGATGGAAATTCTTTTGGCCGTTTTTTTCAGGTACTAAATGGTGTTAAAAAAGGGGAAGGGAAGGGACGAATCGCCTTTTTTGGAGATTCATTTATCGAAGGTGATATTTTTTGTGCAGATTTAAGAAATACCTTGCAGGATCTGTTTGGCGGCAATGGGGTTGGCTTTGTTCCTATCACCTCTGAAGTGGCTCAATACAGAATTACGATCGGTCATACCTTTTCGGGATTTCATTCCTATTCTGTGGTCAAAAAAGAGACGCGAACTGAGCCATATGGAGCAGGTGGTTACTGTTTTACTGCAGAAAAGGAGAATGATGTAACCTATTCTATTAATCCAAAGTTGAAGCACCTCAATCTGTTCCATGATATAAAATTGTACTATACCTCTCCCGAAAAGACGGTCTTCAAGTATCGTTTGAATAACAGCGATTTAAAAGAGATTAATATTAATTCCTCAGATCAGCTTCAGCAAAAGGTTCTCAGGGGAGCCAATGCCACAACCGTTAGCTTTTATTTCCCGGCATCAGATACTATAAAACTTTATGGCGCTAGTTTTGAAGATTCAACGGGGATTTATGTCGATAATTTTGGTCTGCGCGGAAATTCGGGGCTTGGCCTTTCACAAATCACCGAGGCGATGCACCGCCAGTTTAATCAATACCAGGATTACAAATTGATTATTCTTCAGTATGGACTAAATGTAATTGCCCCTGACACAAAGGATCTGAGCTGGTATGTCAACCCAATGATCAATGTGATTCAACGATTAAAGCGTTGTTATCCTGAGGCGGCTATTCTGCTGATGAGTGTTTCGGACCGTAGTACAAAAGTTGACGGTCAGTACCGTACGATGGAAAGTGTTCCAATTATGATTGAGGCTCAACGGGAGATTGCACGTAAAACACAAATAGCATTTTATAATCTTTTCGAAGCTATGGGAGGCGAAAATAGCATGGTTTCGTACGTTGAAAGTGATCCCCCACTGGCTAACAAGGATTACACTCACCTTAATTATCAGGGTGGACGAAGGGTGGCTGGTATATTTGCAAAAAGCTTAATTAATGAATTTCAAAAATATAATGATCAGATTAAAAAGCCTGATTCTTCTGTCAACTCTTTGGTTGTCAGCTCAAAATAGTATTGGCCAGCCAATTGTAATTCCACAAACGGAAAAGGATTACCCGTTTGTAAATGAGGAGATCAATCTTATTTCCAATAGCGGACATCTCTCAGGTGTGATGGAGAAACTATACGATCTAAAAAAAAATGGTAAACGGCAGATTAATATTCTTCATATCGGTGATTCACATCTTCAGGCTGATTTTATGACAAGTGTTATCCGGACTACCCTGCAAAAAACGTTTGGAAACGGGGGGCGTGGATTGATTGTCCCGTATCGGTTGGCAAAATCAAATGAACCCTTCAATTACCGGACAGCCTCCGCATTTCACTGGCAGAGTAAGAGATGTGTGTTACCCAATCAACCGCTTCCCATAGGAATTGGGGGAGTGACCATCGCAACAGAAGATTCATGTGCAGACTTCACCGTAAAGCTAAAGGAGGATTCACTAATCGACTATAATTTTAATAAGGTGACACTGTTTTATCAGAAGGATTCTACAAGCTACACCTATTCCATTCTGGATAGTACAGGTTGTTGTGTAGGCACTATTGCAAAGGATTCCACCGACAAGTACCCCTTTAGCTCCTCCGCTTCATTTCCATATCCCATTGACCGGATGACCATTCAGGTGGTAAAAACCGGAGAACAGCAGTCCCAGGCGACAATTTACGGATTGGTGCTTGAGAACGGTAATCCGGGCATTGTTTATCATACGATCGGTGTTAATGGCGCTCAATTCCGGAATTACTCAGAATCTCTATATTTTTCACAGCAGACCAGGGGGCTTAAGCCTGACCTGATCATCATTTCACTGGGCACAAACGAAGCCTACTCGCTGAGATTTAATCAGGAAGCCTTTTATGCCGATATGCAGCAGTTGTATGATCAGTTAAAAGCGCAAAATCCCGATGCGGGATTTCTGTTTACAATTCCCGCCTGCTCGTATCGCCGCAAAAAGCCCAATCCCCGCCTTGTACTTGCCGGAAAGACAATAAGCCGATTTGCAACAGAGCATAATTTCTCCTATTGGGACTTACAGGGGGTTACGGGAGGCGATAATTCGGCAGTTAACTGGAAAAAAAACCATATGCTCCGTCCTGATGGGGTCCATTACAGCCGGGCAGGTTATGATCTTCAGGGAACCCTTTTTTGTCAGGCATTCTTAAACGCTTATAACGCTTATGTGGCAAACCGACCTGAGTAAATTCTGGCAACAGTTCGTCTATCATCCCAAAGAGCCGCTGCTTTTCAGTTCAGGACTTTTCATATTCCTGTTTACAGGATTTATGGTGGTCTATTTTCTGGTGCATAAGCACCACAGGGCAAAAACCACGTTTGTCACCCTTTTCTCACTCTATTTTTATTATAAATCGAGCGGCATCTATTTTCTGTTGCTCATCCTATCTGCTATTGTCGATTATTCGCTGGCCGATGCAATTTTCAAGACTGAAAGCAAAAAGAAGAAAAGGGCAATTCTTGTGTTAAGTTTAGCTCTTAATCTTGGATTACTCACCTATTTCAAATATACCAACTTCTTCTATTCAATAATTTGTGATCTGACTGCACATTCGTTTTCACCACTTAGCATCTTTTTACCCGTGGGTGTTTCGTTTTTTACTTTTCAGTCGTTAAGCTATACGATTGATATTTATCGCGGTACCCTTAAACCGGTAAAAAGCATCCTGGACTATGCTTTCTTTGTAACCTTCTTCCCACAACTGGTGGCGGGTCCTATTGTGCGGGCCGCCGATTTTATTCCTCAGATATTTAAACCGGTAAAAGTTTCAGACGCTATGATCGGGAGAGGGGTGTTTCTGATTGCCACAGGACTGATCAAAAAGACGGTGATCGCTGATTTCATCAGCCTTAATTTCGTGGATCGTATTTTTGAACATCCTACTTTGTATACCGGCCTTGAAAACCTCTTTGGCGTTTATGGCTATGCATTGCAGATTTACTGCGATTTTTCGGGTTATTCCGATATGGCCATTGGCATTGCCTTGCTCATGGGTTTTCATTTTAACCTCAATTTTGACTCCCCGTATCAATCCAAAAGTATCACCGAATTCTGGCGGCGCTGGCATATCTCCCTATCGACCTGGCTGAAGGATTACCTCTATATTTCGCTGGGGGGAAATCGTAAAGGGAAGATCAGAACTTATATCAATCTATTCATCACAATGCTTTTAGGGGGATTATGGCATGGAGCAGGCTTTAGATTTTTGCTCTGGGGTGCAATGCACGGCGTGGCACTGGCAGGTCATAAACTTTACCTCGAAATTTTCCCGCACAGGACTGAAAATAAATCATCTGTCAGGCCCTTTCTTATAACCACATTAAGTGTGATCGTAACCTTTCATTTTGTGTGTTTTTGCTGGATATTTTTCAGGGCAGACAACATGGAGGTTGCAGGACAGATGATACGGCAGATTCTGTTTCATTTTCATCCGCAGATTTTCCTCGATTTTGTTGGTGGATATAAAAATGTATTGTTGATAATGCTATTCGGTTATTCACTCCATTTTATCCCCAAATCGGTTGAACTTAAGACTGAAAACATGGTCACAGGACTTCCTATATTATTGAAAGTTGCATTTCTTGTTTTCGTAATCTTTATAATTGTTCAGTTTAAATCGTCAGAAATACAGCCGTTTATCTATTTTCAATTTTAGGGTCGGCTTACTGATCATCGACTTTTAAATCAAAAAATATTTTGTCCTGCCCAGGAGTGTCATCCGATAAGTAAATGCAAAGATGGTTGTGGAATTATGCTGTTGTGATTATCAGAAATATTCTTTTTCTTTGTATGGTATTACAGTATAGTACAGTACAAAATTTTAACTGATGGACTTTCGGATTGAAGTTGATAAATCGTTAAAAATTCCTATTTACCAACAGATTACTGATCGTATTATAAAAGGTATTGAATCTGAATGTCTTCAGGTTAAGGATATGCTACCCTCCATCAATCAGGTAGCCAGAGACAATGGCATTGCGCGCGAAACGGTAATCAAAGCATTTTCCGGATTGCAGGAACGTGGAATAATACAATCGGTCCACGGCAAAGGTTTTTTTGTCATGACTAAAAACCTGGAGATCCGAAAAAGGGTTTTTTTATTATTTGATACTTTCAGCGCCTATAAACAAACATTTTATAAAGGACTTAGAGACGCCTTGGAGCCTGACAGCTTTGTGGACCTCTATTTTCACCACTTCAACCCCAAGATATTTAAAAAGTTATTGCGCGAAGCGGTGGGGAATTATACCCATTATGTAATTCTTCCGTTTGATGATCCTGTGATAGCTGATCATCTGAAGATTATTCCAGAAGAACGATTGTACCTGACCGACCGCTATCCCAACTTCTTGAAAAGCGGCTATTCTGCTGTCTGTCAGAAGTTTGATAAAGATGTTTATGAAGCGCTAAGTTCTGCAGGCAAGCTAATTGGCAAGTATACTTCCCTTACACTTGTTTTCTGTGATACACTGACTGTTGTTCCGGTTGAGCTTAGAGACGGATTTGAGCACTTTTGCAAAGACAACCAGGTTAATTTTCAGATTTCGTGCGGAATAAATGCCAAAGATAATATCGGCAAAGGGGATTCATTTCTTATCATTGATGATGATGATCTTGTAAAACTTGTCGAAATTGCCAATGAACGCAATCTGATTATCGGAACCGATATTGGAATTATTTCGTACAACGATACCCCACTTAAAAAGGTGGTTGGAAAAGGTATTTCAGTGATCTCAACCGATTTCAAGTTGATGGGGCAGACCATTGCGAGGATGATTCTTAATAATGAAAAGAGTTATGTCCAAAATCCCTGCAGGTTTATTGACCGTGGGTCTTTCTGAGTTTATAATTGCAACTAAATAATATATTTATATGAGAAATAATCGGTTAGTGCTATTGATGCTTTTGTTGTGCTTGTGTGAGATGGGATATTCAAGGGGTGAAAACCAAAAAAAAGGCAAATGGAGGTCATTATTTGGGAATGAACTGAATCAGGCAAAATTTGATAAGAAATGTTGGACCATGGAGAATGGCGTCATTACCGCTTCGGAGGATAAGGTGATTTGGGCTACGGGTGAGTATGAGAATTTTGTATTGGATCTTGAGTTTAAAACTGAATCGGGAACCAACAGTGGGGTGATTGTTTATTGTACCAACGAGGAGAATTGGATACCCAATTCAGTTGAAATTCAGATTGCTGATGATTATTGCGATAAATGGGGTAAAGCACAGAAAGATTTCCAGTGCGGAGCTATTTTTGGACACCTTCCTGCCAATCAGCAGAAGGTGGTCAGGAAACCAGGTGAATGGAACCAGTTTAAGATTACATGTAAAGGGCAGAAAATTGAGGTTGTGTTGAATGGAAAGAAAGTCACAACCATGGATATGAGTCTCTGGACATCTGGCAAAACAAATCCTGATGGCAGCCCAATTCCCGACTGGCTTCCAAAACCTTTCTCCGGATTGCCTACCAAAGGAGCTATCGGATTACAGGGAAAACATGCCGATGCTACAATCTGGTTTCGGAATGTTAAGATTAAGGAAATGTAATTCCAAACGCCAAATGATATTGGGACTGACGAAAGATGTTAGATATAAGGAGCAGTTCGATTGAGGGGGCAATGGTTACAATTGCTGACCATTCTTATGTCGTAATTGCCGCAACAGCACTTTCACTTTAAATGAGTATAAAATGATTGACTGTCAACTCCATTTTAATCAACGATATACCAAATTCAAGCACTTGAACAGGCCAAAGGGTATATCACTCATGCCTGTCGGGATGATTGTCAATTGCCGGATATGCCCTAATTGAAAAATTGAATGACGAAAATACTAATTATAATCTATTTAGCTTAATTATGAATTCCAGGGAAAACCTTAAAAAAACGTTGAACCATGAGCAGCCCGACCGGGTGGTTCTTGACTTTGGTGGTACAGCAGTAACCGGTATCCATTGCCTCGCCGTTAAAAACCTTCGCGATTATTATGGATTGAAGAAAATTCCGGTAAAAGTGGTCGAGCCGTTCCAGATGCTGGGTGAAGTGGGCGACGATCTGCGTGATGCTATGGGTATTGATGTTATTGGCGCATATGGTAAAAATAACATTTTTGGATTTGCCAACAGCGAATGTGAATGGAAACCCTTCACCTCCAACTGGGGACAGGAATTATTGGTTCCGGTTGATTTTAAATATTCTGAAGCGGAAGATGGAAGTCTTCTCATTTATCCGGCCGGAGACAATTCTGTTCCGCCAAGTGCCAGGATGCCCAATACCGGTTACTTCTTCGATGCGATTATCCGGCAGGAACCATTCGACGATGAGCAGCTTAATCCCGAGAATAATCTCGAAGAGTTTGAGCCAATAGATCATGTGTCGCTTGATTACTGGGAAAGGACAGTTAATCATTTAGCCGGATCAGGTAAGGGAATTATTGCCAGCCTGGGTGGAACTGCTTTAGGCGATATTGCGCTCGTCCCGGGGATGCAGTTGAAAAAGCCGAAGGGAATCCGCGATGTAGCCGAATGGTATATGAGTACAGTCATGCGTCCCGATTATATCCACTCCATCTTTGAGAAGCAGACAGATCTGGCTATAGAAAATTTTGCCAGCATCTTTGAGCGGATTGGAAACCGAATTGATGCTGTTTTCATTTGTGGTACCGATTTTGGCACCCAAGACTCTACCTTTTGTTCTCCAGATCAGTTTGTAGAGTTGTATCTTCCTTATTACAAAAGGATTAATGACTGGATGCATCAGAATACCGAATGGAAAAGTTTTAAACACTCATGTGGCGCAGTTGAGACATTTATGCCTTTATTTATTGAGGCAGGTTTCGATATTATCAATCCTGTACAGATCAATGCCAAAGGGATGGACCCCCGCCATTTGAAAAATACTTATGGTAAGGACCTGGTTTTCTGGGGTGGGGGAGTGGATACTCAAAAAATGCTCTCTTTTGGTACTCCGGCAGAGGTGAAGAAACAAGTACTCGATAATTGCGAAATCTTTGCAAAAGATGGAGGTTTTGTCTTTAATACTGTTCATAATATCCAGGCGAATGTCCCTGTTGAAAACCTTGCAGCAATGATGGATGCAATCAAAGAATTTAACGGATAATTAGTCATGAACAATCTGTTAGCTGCAACTGGTTTACCTTATTAGTAAATATATTCAATTCAGAATTTAACTAATACATTATGAGGATTATAGTAGCTGTATTGATCTTCTGTTTTTCAGTATTTCCGTTTTTATTATTTGCAAAAGAGTACCATGTTTCGGTAACCGGAAGTGATAAAAATGAAGGATCTGCCTTAAAGCCTTTTAAAACGATCAATTTTGCTGCGCAGCTTGCAGTTTCTGGTGACGTGATCACCGTTCATGCCGGAACTTACCGTGAACGGATCAATCCGCTTTCCGGGGGCGAATCAGAATTAAAACGTATTGTATATCAGGCAGCTAATGGTGAAATAGTTGAGATTAAAGGTTCGGAAATTGTGAAGAATTGGGTGAAGGTACAGGGCAATGTATGGAAAGTTATCATTCCAAATTCATTCTTTGGAGGCTTCAATCCATACAATGACCTTATTCATGGAGACTGGTTTGAAGCAAAGGGGCGTATGCATCACACGGGTGCAGTCTATCTCAACGGCAATTGGTTGATGGAGGCGGCCACACAGGCTGAAATCTTTACAACCAACAGTAAAACACCACTTTGGTATGGACTCGTTGACTCTCTAAATACAACTATAATGGCCCAGTTTAAGAGTGTGAATCCTAATGAGAATCTTGTGGAGATCAATGTACGCCAGACGATATTTTATCCTGAAAAGACCGGTAGAAACTATATCACAGTGCGGGGATTTATCATGCGACACGCTGCCACACCCTGGTCCCCACCTACCGCCGAGCAGATTGGTTTAATTGGAACCCATTGGAGTAAAGGCTGGATCATTGAAAATAATGTGATCAGTCATTCTGCCTGCGTCGGAATCACTTTGGGGAAATATGGTGATCAATGGGATAATAAGTCAGCTAATTCTGCTGAAGGTTATGTTAAAACTATCGAACGCGCTCTGCTGAATGGGTGGAACAAAGAATCTATAGGTCATCATATTGTCCGAAATAATGCCATTTCCTTTTGCGAACAGGGTGGCATTGTCGGCAGTTTGGGAGCAATTTTCAGCTTAATAACCGGCAATGTTATCCATGACATCCATGTCAGGCAGTTGTTTGGCGGATGTGAAATGGCAGGTATCAAAATTCATGCAGCTATCGACGTGGAGATCAGCCGGAACCATATCTTTCGGACCTGCCGTGGCTTGTGGCTCGACTGGATGGCCCAAGGAGCCCGGGTCTCGGGAAATCTTTTTCACAACAACGGTACTGAAAAAGATATGACCATTGAGCTTATTTCCGGTGGGGAACAGGACATGTTTGTAGAGGTGAATCACGGTCCTTTCCTCGTGGATAATAATATTTTTCTCTCTCCATATTCTGTAAACAATCGTTCGCAGGGTGGGGCATATGTTCATAATCTCTTTCTGGGTACTCAACGAATTGTCCATTTCGACGAACGCATCACCCCTTTTCATAAAGCTCATTCCACCATCATCGCAGGAATGCATAACAACCCGTCGGGTGATAACAGGTATTATAACAATATCTTTGTTGAACCAGGTGATTTGAGCCCCTGCGATACTTCAATGTTACCGGTCAGGATGGACGGTAATGTTTATCTCAAAGGTGCAAAACCGTCCAGGTATGAAAATCAACCGCTTCTCAGGCCCGAGTTTAACCCCTCTCCATTGCTGTCAGAAAAATCGGATGGATTATACCTTTCAATCCACCTCGAAAATGGATGGAACAAGGAAAGAACACGCAAAATGGTTACAACTGAATTGCTTGGCAAAACTGCAATTTCAGGTTGTGCCTTTGAAAATGCCGACGGTACGCTGTTGAAAATTGATCATGACTATTTTGGGAAGCTGCGTTCCCCAACAAATCCTTCGGTCGGTCCATTTGAAAATGCAGGATCAGGAATGCTTGAGTTAAAGATATGGTAATTAACAGATGCTTAAATATCTTAATCCTATTCATTATTATTTTAATAAATTATAAATATGGAAAAGCTGGAATACAAATTATTGATTTTATTGTTGTTGATCGCTTCAGCCACCTTTGCAAATGATTACCATGTATCGGTAAATGGTAGCGATAAAAATGACGGATCGTTATCAAAACCCTTTAAAACTATAAGTTTTGCTGCCCGGCTTGCAAAACCAGGTGATATAATAACTGTTCATGCCGGAACCTACCGTGAATGGATCAATCCGGCACGAGGGGGAGAAAGTGATGTAAACAGAATTGTTTACAGGGCCGCTACGGGTGAAAAGGTGGAGATTAAAGGCTCTGAGGTCATTACCGGGTGGAAAAAGGAGAAGAACGGGGTGTGGAAAGTAACGATTCCAAACTCATTCTTTGGTGATTATAATCCCTATAAGGATTCTATCTATGGGGATTGGTTCTCGAATCATGGCAGAATTCACCATACTGGGGAGGTATTTTTAAATGGAAAATCATTATTTGAAAAGGAGAAAATCGAGAAAGTAATCAACCCGTTACCTGATGCAACCATTAAAGACAGTGAAGGATCAACCTACACATGGTACTGCGAGAGCGATAATAACAATACAACAATCTGGGCAAACTTTCAGAAATTTAATCCCAATAAAGAACTGGTTGAGTTAAGTGCACGCAAAACCTGTTTTTATCCTGAAAAGCCGGGTATCAATTATCTTACTATTCAGGGATTTAACATCAGTCAGGCAGCAACCCAGTGGGCTGCTCCAACAGCCGAACAGATCGGAATGATTTCGACAAATTGGAATAAGGGTTGGATTATCGAAAACAATGTAATTCATGATTCAAAATGTTCGGGTATTACCCTGGGAAAAGAGCGGGGAACGGGCCATAATGTCTGGTCGGCAAATAAAAGCATTGATGGATCGTTACATTATATTGAGGTAACATTCAGGACTTTACGAAATGGATGGAGCAAAGCCAATATTGGTTCTCATCTGGTGAGGAATAATGAGATTTTCAATTGCGAACAGACCGGTATATGCGGAAGTATGGGAGCTGCATTTAGCATTATAAAATATAATCATATTCATCATATATGGACGAAAAGACAGTTTAGCGGAGCGGAAATTGGGGGAATAAAGTTCCACGCAGCCATTGATACTAAAATTGAGAAAAACCGCATTCACAATACAGGAAGGGGTATTTGGCTCGATTGGATGGCCCAGGGGACCCGTGTTTCAAAAAACCTGTTGTATGACAACGATCTGGAGGATCTCTTTATGGAAGTAGATCACGGACCAACGTTGGTTGATAATAACATCATGCTATCGTCACATGGAATCAGAACCCAGTCGCAAGGTTCGGCAATTGTACACAATCTAATTGCAGGTCAGCTTCGTATGTGGCCGGAGCCGGGACGGTTTACACCCTATCATTTGCCCCATTCGACCGAGGTTGCAGGGCTTTCAACCATCTTTTCAGGCGATGACCGTTATTACAATAATGTGTTCCTTGGTTGTGGTGAGGAATTGAATAAGAAGGATCCAAGAAGTTGCTATGGTCTGGTTATTTATAATGAGGCTAAGTTGCCCGTCTGGATTAGTGGAAATATCTATTTCAATAAGGCTTTAGCTTACAAATCGGAAGAAAGTAAGGTTGAAAATCCCGGTCTTAAACCTGAATTTAAGATAGTTGAAGAGGGAAATCAAGTGTTTTTGAATATTAATATTGGCGAGTATACCGAAAAGCCTAAAACCCATTTGATTACCACTGAGTTGCTTGGAAAGGCAAAAATGGCCAATGAACCATTTGAGAATCCTGATGGTACACCATTGAAAATAGATACCGATTTTATAGGGAACCAACGTTCATCGTCAAATCCAACTGCCGGTCCTTTTGAGGGATATATTGGGGGTAAACAAACCATAAAAGTTTGGTAGCGTTTTTTTGCATCTTTGCTATGCTGTTACAAAAATTGTGACAGGCTAATATTTTAATATGAAGGACTTGAAAGTATTGTTGAGATTTTGTGCTGTGATGTTATTTGCGCTTGTGTTTATTTCTGGTTGCCAAAAGGTCGGGGAAACTTATTCCATTGAAAAAGAGGCTATCCAGATAAAGGCGTGGATGCAAACTATGATTGATAAGAAATTTAATATTGACACTACCTCTACTGGTCTATTTTATATTGTGAATAAGGTGGGAACTGGCAGGAAGGTGGTTGCCGGTGATACTGTTACAGTTCAATATTCGGGAATGTTTCTCGATGGGACGGTCTTTGACGCATCTTCAAGTTTTACCTATATTCACAAGGCAACCGGTCAAAGAATGATTCAAGGATGGGAAGAGGGTATTGAAGTAATGAACAAGGGAGAAAACGCAGTTTTTTTGATCCCATCTGAAAAAGGGTATGGAAGTTATGGATATGGTTATGTTCCGCCTTATACTCCATTGCTTTATGTAATAGAAATGGTTGATATTAAGTAATTAACGTTGCAAGATGGATCGAAGAACGTTTTTGTGGAATTCAGGAATAGTTGTTGCCGGTGCATCAATAGTCCCTTTTAATTCCCGGTGTACAGGTAAACATCCAAATGACTTAATAAACATTGGAATGATAGGCGTTGGTTCGCAGGGCGTTGAACGTAATTTGCGCCATTTTTTGAAATATCAGCAATTGTGCCGTGTTGTTGCTGTTTGCGATGTAAGTATGACGAGGGCAAAAAGTGCAATGAATCTCGTCAATAATACCTATCATTCAACAGATTGCAAAGCTTTTCAGGATTTTAGGGAGCTTTTGGAAGATCAATCGATCGATGCGGTTCAGATTTCAACACCCGATCATTGGCATGTTCCAATCTCGATTATGGCCGCTTTAAAAGGAAAACATATTTGTTGCGAAAAACCAACCCTGACGATTGATGAGGGACGTTTACTGAGTAATGTAATCCAAAAAACGGGAGTGATCTATCAGGTATCTGTCGAGGACCGTTTTTTACCGGTTTATCACCAAATGGCTGAAATTGCATTGAATGGCCGTTTAGGCAGATTAAAGCATATGGAAATTTCACTTCCGATTCCGCAATTGCCGAAGGAGGGGCTTGAAGTGACTAAACCTCCGCAGGATCTCGATTTCGATCTTTGGCTTGGCCCGGCACCCGAAATTCCTTTTGTCTATTCCCGTACATTTTACAATTTCAGATGGTATGATGCCTTTTCCGGTGGACTATTAACAGATTGGGGCGCGCACTACTGTGATACCGCACAATTGCTTTCGGGAAATGAATTTGCCGGTCCGACCGAGGTTACTCCGGCAGGAGAAACCCTTTATTATAATGATGGCATTTTTAATACAGCCTGGCAGTTTGATTTACATTATCGATACCCAAATGGTTTGACGATGCGGGTAAAAAGCGGGGAAGCCTCGATCCGTATTGAGGGTGAAGAATCATGGGTGGAATCAACTGGGTGGAATAGCAAATTGAGAGCAGGCAATGAAAATATTCTAAATGTGAACGAGAAGAAAATTGTGCTACCTACTGCTGCTGATGAATTTGTCGACTTTTTGCAAAGTATAAAGAGTAGAAGAAAGGCTATTTATACCGCCGAATCGGGACACCGTACCAGCACCCTTTTACATGTCGGAAATATTGCATTAAAACTTAATCGTAAAGTAAAATGGAATCCGGAGAATGAACAGTTTATCAATGATCCGGAAGCAGATAAATTGAGAAAAAGAGCGATGAGAGAGAAATGGAGTTATACAAAAATTTGCCCTGATTTTAAATATTAATAATGCCTTTAGGAGGGTTGAAGCATCGATTTTTTTAACTGAACGACATTCTTCTTTTTATAAAATTTGGTAATAGATAATGATGCTTTTGTAAGTTATTTCTTTAATTTTACCTTATTTCCAATTCCGATTTACAAAATAACCATTTTACGACGAATTAGCTTTGGATTGTAAAATACCTTTGTCACAAGATATTGAAATTGAATTATTTATTCGTAATACATCAACAAATTTAAAACTATGGAAGAGATTCTTGAAAAACTGGCTTACTGTGTTGAATTTGGAAAAATTAACCTTGCTTCACCTTACCCTCCCGATATGCGCGGACAGGATGGGGCTGATGAACTGACAAAAAAGGCGCTTGAAATGGGAGTTCCGCCAACCGAAGTATTGAATAAGGGACTAGTTATCGGAATGGGTAAAGTAGGGGTTAAATTCCGCGAAAATAAAGTTTTTGTTCCTCAGGTGCTTATGAGTGCCAAGGCAATGAGCTTTGGTATGGCGCATCTTAAACCGTACTTTAATGATGGATCTGTAGTTCGAAAAGGGAGAATTATTATCGGTACAGTGGAAGGTGATCTTCACGATATCGGTAAAAATCTTGTGGCAATGATGGTTGAAGGGAGTGGATGGGAAGTGATTGACCTTGGTACCGATGTCAAAGCCGAAAAGTTTGTTGCAGCAGTTGAAGCTAATCCTGGTGCTATTGTTTGTTTATCGGCACTACTGACAACAACAATGGTGAATATGGAGAAAATCGGCAAAGCTGTTAAGGAAGCTGTTCCAGGAACAATTGTTGCTATTGGGGGAGCTCCTGTTACCATGGAATTTAGCAATAAAATTGGCATGGATGTTTATTCTGCTGATCCACAAGGACTTATTGATTACTTGGGAACTCTGAATTAATCGTAGCTGACGTGACCAAAAGGGGGGTCTTTCAGAATTTATGTGACAATATTTTTTCTCAGAACAGGACTATCTTCCGTCCGATTCTGATGCATTTTATTGCCCGGTATGCTGGTGGAAATTACGCCGGATTCGCTTCCGATCACCGTTTTTTGGTTGA
This sequence comes from Prolixibacteraceae bacterium, assembly GCA_963675995.2. Lineage (GTDB taxonomy): Bacteria > Bacteroidota > Bacteroidia > Bacteroidales > Prolixibacteraceae > JAAFHB01. The sequence goes on from CAXXIY010000002.1 coordinate 2,012,442, forward strand.
AGCGAATCTACGGGCGCTCAATGATTTTGATATCGATATGGTTGGATTAATTTCTGATCCATACCGGGAAACAAGCGCCTTTGGAGCTCGGATTGAATTCATTCCTGAGGGTGTTCCCCGTTGCCTTGACCTGGTAATCAAAACGGATGAGGATGTGAGAAACCTGAGAAGGCCCGATGTCTATCAATCAGAACGGACACTTGACCGGATTCTTGGCGCCGAATTGCTGGCTAAAAGGACAAATGGAGATGTACCCATCATCGGATGGATTGAAGGGCCCATGGCTGAGGCATGTGATTTGACCGGTATTGAGCAATTTATGATGATGCAAATGATGAATCCTGATATTGCCAATACTCTTCTTGATAAATGTGTCTTAACTGCTAAAGATTTTGCCAGGGCACAGATTGAAGCTGGTTGTGATATTATCGGAATGGGAGATGCCATTTGTTCCCAAATTGATCCTTTTACCTACCAAACATTTGTAAAAGAACGCCATAGGGAAATTATTAGTTATATTCATGAACAAGGAGCCAAAGTGAAAATACATATTTGTGGCGACATCTCCCATTTATTACCGTCGATGACTGACCTTGGAATTGATATTTTAGATCTTGACTGGCAGGTTGACCCACAACTGGCATTTGAAATTCTCGGTCCGGATGTCATCCGGTGTGGAAACATCGATCCCCGGTTTGTGATGGACAAAAGTCCTGAGGAAGTATTTTCAACATGCAAACTTTTGTGTGAAAAGGAGAAAGGGAGAAAGTTTATTTTATCGGCGGGTTGCGAAATTATCGTAACCACCCCGACTGAAAACCTGATGGCAATGCGAAAAGCCTCTCTGTATCATTAATATTTTAAATTCAGATTTTAATAATCATCTCGCTATGAAAAAAATTACCAATCGTCTAAAAGAAGGGAAGATTCTGGTTTCTGATGGAGCATGGGGGACCTTTTTACATGCTAAAGGGTTAAAACCGGGACAATGTCCTGAATTGTGGAATATTGAGCATGCCGCTGAGGTATTTGATATCGCCAAAAGCTATATTGATGCGGGTGCTGATATGGTGGAGACTAACAGTTTTGGAGGAAGTAGTTTTAAGTTAGTTCATTATGGATTGGCAAGCCGTGCTTCCGAATTGAATGAGGCTGCTGCGACTATTTCGAGAAAAGCAGCAGGTGACAAATTTGTTCTGGGTTCGGTTGGACCCACAGGAAAGATTTTGATGATGGGTGAGGTAACACCAGAGGAAATCTACGAATCATTTAAAGAACAGGTCATTGCCCTGGAAAAAGGTGGCGTTGATGCCATTATTATTGAGACAATGACCGATATTGATGAAGCCCGTCTGGCAGTAAGGGCTGCAAAGGAGAATACGACCCGGGAGGTGATTTGCACCATGACATTTGAAAAGACATTGAATGGTGATTTTCGATCAATGATGGGGGTTTCTCCTACTGAAATGATGGAGGAACTGGTCCCCGAAGGGGTGGATATTATTGGCGCAAATTGTGGAAATGGAATTGAGGGAATGATTCAGATCGTCAAGGAGATCAGGGTCTGTAACGCAGAGATTCCCGTTTTAGTTCATGCCAATGCCGGTATGCCTGTCTATCAGGATGGGACAACTTTTTTTCCGGAGACACCTGAACAAACGGCAGGATTTGTAAAGGCAATTATCGATGCTGGCGTCAATATCATTGGCGGATGTTGCGGTACCACTCCCGAACATATTCGACAGATCGCCGGTGTTGTGCGGGCTTCATAAACTGCTATTCTGAAAAATAGGAATTCTAATGATTTCAGATCTAAAAGATTTCACTTATTCTTTTCCTGAACTTGATATTAATGTTGCTCTTGTAGAAGAGGCAATGGGCTATGGAAAGGGTCAATCACCTGAGCCTTTTCCTGAAATGATCACTTTAGCAATAGAAAAGTCTGCTGATCTTTGTAATATAAAGGGAAGTCTGCTGATTTCGGATGATTTTTGTTTCGATCATTCGGAAACTATCACTATTGAAGGAATCCCTTTTTTGGTAGGAAAAAAAATTGCGAAACAACTTAAAAATGCAGAAGGGGGAGCGTTGTATATCTGTACTGCTGGTGCAGGAATAGGGGAGAAGAGTAAGGAGCTTTTGGCTACTGGGGACCTGATTGAAGGATACATACTTGACGTGATTGGTTCATTGACCGTAGAAGCCGCAACAGACAAGATCCAGGAAAACTTTGAAAATCATTTGGCCAGCTACGGTAGAATAAATACCAGCAGGTATAGTCCTGGCTCCTGTGGGTGGCCACTTAAAGATCAAAAGCCATTTTTTGGGTTATTCCCTTATAATCACTGTGGAATTGTATTATCCGACTCCTGTTTGATGGATCCCATTAAATCGGTAAGTGGTATTATCGGGTTTGGAACAAATATCAAAAAAACAGCGTATGAGTGCCAGATTTGCGAGCTTGATACATGCATTTATCGTTCGATACGATTGGCCAGAAGAAAATAGGCTATAACTTAATTTATAAACCAGCTTTGAAATATCATCAACCAATTGAAATAAATAACCTATGGAACGAAGAGATTTTGTGAAAAAAACGTCAGCCGGAACGATCGGTATGGTAGCAGCACCAACTATTTTAGCCAATAGTAACTGGAAGGGGGCTAATGATCGTGTAAATGTTGCGGTTGTTGGCGTTGGTGGACAGGGTCAGAGTCACATTACAGCCTATCAGGAGTTAAAGGATGTCGAAGTGATGGCAATTTGCGATATTGATGCCAATATTTTTCCTGACCGTATTAAAAAACACTATACGGGAAAAGGGCTTCGGGCACCCAAAACCTATCAGGATCTGAGGAAACTTTATGAAAATAAGGATATTGATGCAGTATCGGTTGTGACCCCTAACCACTGGCATGCGTTGGCCTCTATTTGGGCTATTCAGGCTGGAAAACATGTTTCTGTTGAGAAACCATGCTGTCATAATGTGTTTGAAGGGCAAAAACTTGTTGAAGCCGCCCGTAAATACAAAGTCATTGTTCAGGATGGAGCAGAACAACGGAGTAATCCCTGTGCAATCAGCATGGCTGAATACCTTCACTCTGGAAAATTGGGTGAGGTCTACATGGCAAAAGGGATGTGTTACAAATGGCGACAATCTATTGGAAAATATCCTGACGGTCCTATGCAACCTGACGAGAAATTCGCACTCACCCTTGGTGGAAAAAATATTGAGAAACCTTATACGCGTGATTATCTTAAAAATGTGGACTATGACCTCTGGTTAGGTCCCGCTCAGATCCAGCCATTTAACCGTAATCGTTTTCATTACAACTGGCACTGGAATTGGGAATATGGGAACGGTGATCTTGGAAACCAGGGAGTACACGAAATGGATATTGCCCGCTGGGGACTTGGAGTAAAATTACCTGTAAAAATTGCTGCAATGGGTGGCCATTTTATGTTCGACGATGCTCAAAATACGCCAAATCAGCTGATGGTATTGTTTGAGTTTGTAAATAATCATGCGTCAGGAGATAAGAAAAAAATTATGCAATTTGAAGTTCGTCACTGGATGAGCAATACGGAAGGATTTTCACACCCTGTGGAGGAGAAGAACAATAGTTATATGACCAGTGCTTCCAACAATATTGGCAATCTGTTTTACGGTTCTGAGGGGTTTATGAGTAAAAATGTAAACGATTGGCAGGTGTATAAAGGCAGAGAGGCGAAATTATCTGAAACTGGAAATGGCCTTGGAAATCACTACGAAAACTTTATAAAGGCCATCAGAGCCAATAATCAGGATTTGGCAATGGCAAATATTGAAGAAGGTTTTTATTCCTGTGCGCTTACCCATTTGGGAAACATTGCCTATCGTCTGGGGAGAACACTTATTTTCGATCCCGATAAAATGAGGTTTAAGAATGACCCTGAAGCCGATTCTATGTTAACCAGAGTGTATCGTCAACCTTTTCAGGTGCCGGATCAGGTTTAACCAGACGAAAGCAGCCTGGTTGATTAACCAAATTCTTAGCTTGTATATAGCAGAATAACGATATAATGACAAATGCTGCCAAGAATTACAAAAACATGAAAGATCACATGATTGTATTTCATTGATTTTCGTTGGTATAGAATTGCTCCTATCGTGTAAAACAGACCACCGGCTACAAGCCAAAGGAGTCCGTTTATAACCATGCTGTTTATTAATGGTTTAATGGCAATAACGATCACCCACCCCATGAGTACATAGGTGGCGGTTGAGATTTTTGAATAACGTCCTGTAAAATAGAGCTTTAAAGCGATTCCGATCAGAGCAATTGCCCATACTATCCCAAAAATCAATAAGCCCCATGTTCCCCGGATTGTGAGTAAGGCTATGGGGGTGTAGGTACCGGCAATCAGTAGATATATTGCGGAATGATCAAAAATATTTAAACGTCTTTTGCGTCCTGGATCTTTTGCGGAGTGATAAAGTGTTGATGCTGAGTAGAGTGTCAATAATCCGATAGTATAAATCAAATATGCCGCGAAGCGTAAATGTATTCCTTCATCCAGACCGCTTTTCAAAAGTATAATTGAACCAATTAGTGACAGAATTAAGCCCAGGGCATGAGTAATTACATTCAAACGTTCTTCCTTTTCAGTCTGACCTGTTTTAGTATTCATAATTTATTGAATATCAATTATCTAAAACCATGCTTTAATTTCGTCAAAATTAATTTATTTTTCTGGTGACGGAAATACTTAACCTTAAATTAATATTTATTTCAGGTCTAATGCCACTCGTTCTAAATTAATTGATTTACTGACATATAGTTATTTAATATAAACATAATATAAAAAATATTGTCAGATGGATAGATTAGATTTTGAGATGATCATAAAAAGAGTTCCGACAAATAATAGGTTATATAACCTTTGTTAATTGCTTGATATTTATGAAAATAAAATTGTTTCTATTCAACTATTATCTGTAAATAATTTTCATATTACAGGAATGTTAAAATTAGTGAAAAATTAATCAGAATAAATGGTTTCGGATACTTTATTTTATTATATTTGCATAATAAAACACATTTAAACCTTTTTTCCGATCAATATCGTTCTTAAGTCAGTAATTTAAAAATAATTATTATGAAAAAACTAAGTTTAAGTATTGTAGTCTTATTTGCTTGCTACAATTTAACCTTTGCCCAGGACAAAGCAAAAGCTGAGCCTTACAATAAATGGGAAATTGGGCTAAATGCAGGAGTTGCCAATTTCTCAGGGGAGTACAATATGTATAAAGATTCAAAATTTTCGCAATCTTTTGATTGGGACAGTCATCCAAATTTTGGCATCGGTGCCTTCGTAAAAAAGAACTTTACCCATGTATTTGCTCTGGAATTAGGATGGAATTACTCAAATCTTACCGGATCAGTTTATAAAGGTATTAACGCTCCAAGTCCATCACACGCTGATTTCAAATCAGAGGTAAATGAATATGATTTGAATACTGTATGGAACATCAACAACATGTTTTCAAAAAATAAATTTGATCGCAAGATTTACTGGTTTGCAAAAATTGGTGTTGGAGCATCTCACGTAATTGCCAAAGAAGGGACTATTGCAAATGGTAGAAATATGAAACCTACGATTCCTCTGGGAACAGGTGTTGGATTCAAACTGAGTGATAAGGTAAGATTAAATGTAGGAACTCAGTGGAGTTGGATCAATACTGACCGACTTGACGGAACTGCAACTGCCTCTACTGCCGGAAATACGAAGGCTGGAAATACTCAGCCCGACATTATGGGAACAAAACTTTATACTTATGCAGGAATCTCATTTTCTTTAGGTAAGAAAAAACAGCCAGCTCCGGTAGTTGAGCCTCCGAAACCTCAGCCAAAACCAGAACCAAAACCAGAGCCAAAACCAGAGCCAAAACCAGAGGTTAAAGCAAAACCAGCTGTTATTGGTAATGCATACAAAGTATATTTTGCTTTTGACAAATGGAATCTTGATGGCAAAGCTACTTCTGATCTTGACCGTTTAGCTAAAGATATGAATGAAAACCCAACTGTAAATGTTGATATTAAATCACATACAGATTCAAGAGGTCCTTCAAGTTATAATATGAAGCTTTCTGAAAAACGTGGTAAATCAGTTATTGATTACCTGGTTAGCAAAGGGATCAGTACTTCTAGGATTAATGCCCAGGCGTTTGGTGAAACGCAGTTGGTTAATAAATGTAAGGATGGAGTTCCTTGCACCAAAGCTGAACATGCACTTAACCGCAGAACTGAAACGATTATTATCGAATAATAAAGTATAATCACCACCTTTAAGGAGTTGGGAATTGATTTAAAGTCCATTGAAAGAGAGAGTGTCATTTGGCATTCTCTCTTTGCATTTTACAAAGATTGTTAGTGTAGTTACCCTTAAATTACTATATTTACAAATCAAGGGCAATTTAAAAATATTTAAATAATATATTCAAAATCAATATTTTAAATTTTTTTATGAAAAAACTTATTTTAAGTATTGCACTATTTTTTATCTATCTTTGTTTTTCCTATGCACAGAATTCTGTGAAACCAGAACCTTATAGAAAGTGGGAGATTGGGATCAATGGTGGTGGATCGATTTTCACAGGTGAGTGGAATATGTCTAAGGATGATCTTTTTAGCCATTACAGTCAGTGGCATAACCAATTGAACTGGTCCTACGGATTATGGTTGAAAAAAAACTTCACAAATGTTTTTGCCCTGGAATTGAATTGGAATCATTCAAATATTACAGGTGATTGGAAATACAACTCCATCCCTTTTGCTGATTTCAGAACTCAGGTGATTCAGACCGATTTGAACTCAGTCTGGAACCTGACAAATTTGTTTTCAAAAGAAAAATTTGACCGTAAGATTTACTGGTATGGAAAACTGGGGGCCGGAATTTCTCATCTTTGGAGAAGAGAAGGTGTTTATCCTCTCTTTCATGATAACCAGTGGAAATTGACTATCCCGATTGGGACAGGCGTTGCCTACCGTTTCACAAAACATCTGAAATTGAGTGCAGGAGTAACATGGAGCTGGTTAAATACCGACCGGCTTGATGCCATGAAAACCGAAATTTTAAATACTAAGTCTGGCAACTATGAGACAGCTGTTTTTGGAACAAAACTGTATCCTTATCTTGGTCTCTCTTATGTTTTTGGAAAGAAGAAAAAACCGGCACCTATTGTTGAGCCTTATCAACCTCAGCCAATTCCGGAATTAAAACCTGAACCAAAGCCTGAAGTAAAACCCGCGGTTAAAATAAAATCTGCCGCCATCGGAAACGCATATAAGGTTTATTTTGAATTTGACAAATGGAGCCTTAATAATCAGACGGTTACAGACCTTGATCGATTGGTCAGAGATTTGAAGGAAAATCCCGAGGTTAATGTTGATATCAAATCACATACCGACTCCAGAGGACCAGCAAGTTATAATATGAAACTTTCCGAAAAGAGGAGTAAATCGGTTATTGATTATCTCGTTGGCAGAGGGATCAATGCCGCTAGGATTAATGCTCAGGCATATGGCGAGACTAAGTTAGTGAATAAGTGTAAGGACGGAGTTCCTTGTACTAAGGCTGAACATGCCCTTAACCGCAGAACTGAAACTGTTGTAATTGAATAGTAAATCAGAAAGTTTGTTAATCACCTATTGATTTGAAATAAATTGAAGAGAGGTTGTCATTTGGCAATCTCTCTTTTTTTCAATCGATAGAAAATCATCAGGTATTTACGCGAATATATGAAAAGAATTGGTTTGTTGTCAGATACTCATGGATTTATGGATGATCGGATTTTAGCTTACCTGAAGCCGTGCGATGAGATTTGGCATGCCGGAGATATTGGCAATACTGAAACTGCTCAGAAACTCTCAACGCTAAAACCTTTTCGGGCAGTTTGCGGTAATATTGACGGGTCAGGTCTCCGTTCGGAATACCCGGTCAAACTCAGATTTATCTGCGAAGAGGTCGATGTATTGATGATTCACATTGGTGGATATCCGGGGCATTATACTCCGGAAGTGAGAAAAGAGATCTACTCCTCCGCTCCCAAACTATTCATCTCTGGTCATTCCCATATATTAAAAGTGATCTACGACCAGAGAAATCAATTGTTACATATCAACCCCGGCGCTGCAGGAATTCAGGGATTTCATCAAATCAGAACATTAGTTCGCTTTACTATTGATAAAGAGCTAATCAAAGATTTGGAGGTTATTGAATTAGGCAGAAAAGGGATTATATCGATGTAAATACTGCAGCAACCCAGTTTTCAGTTTCATTCATTCTGCAGAATTGTAATCCCAATTGGATCGCCCTATTTTTAATCGATTCAAAATCATCAGAATAAAATCCACTCATGATCAATTCGCCCCCACTCTTTAAAACTTTTTCATATTGGGGCATGTCATTCAGTAGAATATTTCGCTGGATATTGGCATATATAAAGTCATATTTCCGGTCGGGAATCGATTCTGCCCCTCCTTGTATGATTTCCAGATTTAATACATTATTAAATGTCGAATTTTCGATGGTACTGTTTATTGCCCATTGATCAATATCGATGGCAGTGATTTTTTCTGCTCCTCTTTTGGCCGCGAGAATGCTCAGGATACCTGTTCCACAACCCATATCAAGTACACTCTTTCCATTCAGATGCTCTTCCAGAATTTCCGAGATCATCAGACTTGTTGTTTCATGATTGCCGGTTCCAAATGCCATTCCGGGTTCAATAACAATTTCATAGGTTGCCTGGGGATATTCGGTGTGATATGGAGCCCTTATTAAACACTGGTTTGCGATCAACAACGGCTGAAAATAATTTTTTTCCCATACTTCATTCCAGTTTTGGTCAGGAATCGTTTCAGATGTGGATGTGAACTTAAAATGGTTAAAATCCACCGGTAAAAGATGATAAAGTGTCTCCTCTGAGAAATCTGCGGAAGGAATATAAGCTTCAACACTTTCATCTGTTTCCGTAAAGCTTTCGTATCCAATAGTGCCTAATTCGGCGACCAATATCTCGCGGTTAATTTCGGTATCTGGTTGTAAAATGCAGGTTGTTTTGGTGTATTCCATTGATAATTAATTTAATGAGAAATTCTAAATGCGAGGTTTATCCCTATATTACTAATTTTACCATTTTCAAATCCAACATGAGTCCCAATGTTTGCCGACAACAAAACTTCGAGAAGTGTATATCCTACTTCGACATAATTATTTGTCACGGGTGAGGAATAATAGCTGCACCACACCATCTCGCGCCAGAGTGTGTTGCTCAGACCAGGCAGGTATTTAAGGGCAATATAGGGAGCCCTCACGGAAATATGGGCTTCGATAAATTTGTCTGAGCTACTCAATGAATAGTATCCGGGAAGAAAGAATGCGTGACGATACTCTCTTAACAGAATTGGACTGGTTTGTGTCTGAGCATGCGAAAAATCAGAGAAATGAATTCTGGAATTATTTGGAAACCAACCACCATGTAAATCTGTTGAAAAACTTGAGGTAGAACTCCATTCTTTGCTGAATTGAAGTCCTGCACTTAAATAGTCAAAGTCTGATACACTCGAAAAAAGATCCTTTATCCCCTTCTTATATTCCAGGTAAAAAGTTGGATAATTTGAATGAGACATAATTTTGACTCCATTATTCACCCGGAAAAAATATTCCGGTGTATATTCTATTTTTAATCCAACAACCGTATTAATTTGATTGTCTATTGATTGGTTATTGATTTCCTGGTTGGTAGGAATATTTGATTTGAAATCATCTCCTTTCTTTAAAAATGAGAAGTTGGATGAATTTTCCAACTGCCTGATATTACCCCACTTTATACTGCTGCTGAGTACCATTCCATTTTTAATGTCAATAATATTAGATAAATTTAAAAATCTGCTCTCATAATATCTTCCAAAATTTTCTTTAAAAAAGAGAGAAGCCACGGAATTGATAAAAGGATGGACCATCTGAGATGCAGGATTGAAATCAAATGTATTTTTCCCACCTGAAAGTTCAACACTGCCTCTTTTTAGAGGGGCATACGATAAATTGATGGTTCCGCTGGCCAGAAATGCTTTCCGGTCAATGGCATAGGAAACATGAGGCGAAAGTGTCAGGGCATTTCCAGGTTTAAATTTTTTATTAAAAACAACTCCCTGGGTAATTTTCCAGCCGTCAACAGCATTGAAACTGATCATCTTTGTAGAAATCAGACCGTCATACTTTAGATTCCAGGTTGAGTCTTTCAGGGGACGCTTAAAACCAAAAAATATAGGGTTCAATATTCCATAGTTCCGCTTATGGTTGACAACTGAGGTCATATCAGGCACTGTTTTTTTTCGGACTGCCAATAAGGAGTCTCTCTGTCTGAAACTGTTTATTTCATCAATCGACAGAGGAATTGGTCTCAGGAGGGACCAGTAGCTGGTATCGCGACTGTTTGCCCCTTTATCAACCGTTATTTTCATTGCATCTTTAATTTCGAGTGATTTTAAAGAATCCGGCTTACGTGCATAATCTTCCTGAGCCATTAACTTCGAAAGTTTGTTCATGTCTCTATTGGTAAGCTGATCTTTTTCAAGCAAATGTCCAATTTTAACCTCCTTCTTATTCGGAGATTGATTTTTGATAATTTTTGGCAGTATCCCCGTCTTATTACTCACTTTAGTTTGGGCATCTGATGCGGGAGGCTGAATCCCAATCATTGCCAATACCTGATCATTCCCTTTCAGCTTATTGTATTTAACTGATGCTCCAAACCTTGCACTTCCTTTGACCCCCATCATCCCCCCATTAAAGATATAATCGTGACCTACTGGTAACCAGACTCCGGGAAGTACTTCATCAAAAACCATCCGAAAGCTGACAGTTCCAAATGGCACATCAAAGTTTAAATCAGCTCTGCTGAGACACCATAGATCTTCAATTACGTAAATATACCCTTCAAAGAGTTGCTTACTCTTCCTTTTGGGGATTACCTTTATTTTGTCGACAGTGTAATTCCCTTCCTTCTCAAATCCTTCATATCGAAAATTGTAGTAGGTAAAAGCATTCTTGCTTAAAGGTGTGAAAAGTATGTTGATATTATCCTGATAAAGACTTGCCTTTATAAACTCATCTGCTGAAAAGTCTACAACTTTGGGAAATGTGGAATTTATTGAAAGGATGTGTTGTTCATATTTATCGGGTGCACGGTAATCAATTTGACTTACAGTTTCATTAACAAGAACATCACCCGATTTGACATCAATATTCTGTCTTTTCAGTTGGTTTCGAATTAGTGAGGGGATATTCTCAAATTTAACAGTTCCACGGATATAAATGTCGGCAGAATATGAACTAATCTGATTAAGATGCACATAGGATAAGCCAATGACTTTTCGTAGGATGGGGTAGGCAGGATCTTCATTGCTGGTCTGAACCTCGATCTGATTCATCTGAATAATTTGTTCTTCGAGGGTAACCGTAATTTCAGTTATCTTTTTTGTAAGTGCAACTGATTCAATTTTAGGGATATAACCTAAACTTCTAAAGTTGGCGGTGTAAACACCTGCCGGTAAATCCAACTCAAATTTACCATCATCATTGGTGGCGGTCCCCAGCGATAACTCCTTGATGAAAACTGTTGCATAAGGAATCGGAGTGCCGTCCTTGCCTGTGACCAATCCTCTAAGATTGTGCGAATAGGAGACTAATTTGCACAATATCAGCAATATCGTTAGTATTGACAATTTTAGATGAAAAGACATGATTAGACTCCTTAAAAATTATTGATAAATAAAGATAACAAACAATGGGTAAAAAAAGATTAAAAAATACAAAAAGAGTGGATATGGTCACCCTTATCCACTCTTCATATCTATTTTAAACTTTGTTGAAAACGCTAACCCGGATCAATAAGCATTGATAATTGCGAGGAAATCAGGTGCTTTTAATGAGGCGCCTCCGATTAATCCGCCATCGATGTCTGGCTGGCTGAAAAGATCGCCTGCATTGCTGGCACTGCAAGATCCACCATAAAGAATTGAAATCTCATCAGCAACCTCTTTACCGTATTTTGTAGCAATTAAACCTCTGATAAAGGCAAGCATATCCTGCGCCTGTTGAGTTGATGCGGTTTTACCTGTTCCAATTGCCCAGATCGGTTCGTAGGCGATCACCAACTTCAGCAATTGTTCAGCTGGCATTAAGAAAATAGTTTCATCAAGTTGTTGTTTGACAAATTCGTTTTCTTTTCCTGCCTCGCGTATTGATAAAGCTTCACCACAACAGTAGATGGGTGTCAATCCTTGTTCGAGGGTTAATGCGAGTTTTTTATTCAGTGTTTCGCTGGTTTCGTGATAATATTCGCGACGTTCGGAATGGCCGAGGATCACATAGGTCGCGCCAGTTGATTTAACCATTGAGGCGGAAACTTCACCGGTGAAGGCGCCTTTGGGTTCTGCGGCACAGTTTTGGGAAGCCACATTAATACGATTTGTATCAATGACATCGACTACGCTTGTCAAATGGGTGAAAGGGGTGCCAAGAATGACAACAACATCTTTTGCACCTGTAGTTACAACAAGTTCGCTTACACTTTTTGCCAATTCAACACCCTCTTTAACGGTAGTGTTACATTTCCAGTTTCCGGCTACAATTTTTTTTCTCATTATCCTGTAATTTTTTTAAAATTATGAATTAAACCCCTAATTTGGTACTATTAATGAGCAAAGATAAAACTTAATGGCGGAGTCTGAAATACGAGTGCACTTCAAATTACCGATTTAACTTTTTATTCATTTGGGCACAGATAAATTTCTCCATTTTATCAGGGTCAGGAAAATCCACGTAAGCCCATTTCCCGATAATTGTCCCTTTCTTAAGGAGAATAAGACCCGGATTCGATCTTATTATCGTTTTTAGGGTAATCTGATCGGTAAACATCATTTCGTAAGCGGGGTGTTGCTCATGCTGATATTTATTCAGCGAGGTTCCGGCACTTGAGGTGAGGCCAATAAAATTGTAGCCTTTCCCTTTTGCCCAGATCGCTAATGAATTCAGCTCTTTTTGCTTCTGGTTTGAAGATTTTTCCAGATCGTAGGCAATTACGAAAAAAGTAAAGAGCGAATCCTGAAGATAATGGTCCGTAACATTTTCTTGTCCGATTGTTTGTATTGAGAAGTCATGTATTGGTGGCCGATATCCTTTTTTTACCAGCATCGGCGGGTCCATGGACTTAAATTTCCAGTTAATCGTGTCTTGCCAGGGAAAATCGTGATCACCAAATTTTCTGATTTCATTTGTATGCAAATTGCGGTAATAATAGTTGGTCTGATAAACATCTGTGGGAGCGCCGGTCGGTATACTCATCCCATCGATGATGTTTTCTCCTATCCTGAAAGGCCTGAAATCGATAATTGGCTCGTGAATGTATGACCAATAAACCGCTAATGTATAGAAAGATAGTAAAATGGTTAAAGAAATTTCACGAAATTTTACGGATGTAATAAAGCGTAATGCTTTCCAATTTATCATCAATAAAACGGCAATGAAAATCAATACGACATTCTTGTAAAACGTCGCCCAATTACTGATTACCAAGGCATCTCCAAAACATCCGCAGTCAGTCACGGGATTCATTAACGCAACATAGAGGGTAAGCGGAGTAAAGAAAAGCATGAAAATAAATGCCAGTTTCGTCGAGAAACGAATTAAAATCCCGGTCAACAGGGTAATACCAATCGAAAACTCGGCAAAAGGGAGTAAGAATGAACCAGGTACAACCAGGAATTCAAGCACCTTGATATTCATGGCTTCTAAATAGTCAATCAGCTTATATTGAAAACCGATAGGATCGATCCCTTTTACGAACCCTGAAAAGACAAACAGGATCCCGATAATCCACCTGGCCAATACAAGCAGTTTCTGCTTCATACTATTCAAATTCAAGTTTTATAAGTCCGAAGATGGCATAATTAATCATATCAAGGTAATTGGCATCAACACCTTCAGAATTTATTGCAATACCTTGATTATCTTCAATCTGTTTGGTCCTTTTTATTTTCATAAGAATCAGATCGGTATAGGAACTGAGCCTCATTTGTCGCCAGGCTTCGCCATAATCGTGGTTTTTTGCCATCATGAGGTTTTTTGCCTTTAGGAGGTTCGCAAGGTATTTTTTCTCGGTAATGTCAGCCGGAAGCTCTTCTTCCGATGGTCCTAACTCAAGCTGAATAAGGGCCATGGAGCAATAATTAACAATTCCAATAAACTCCGCACGTGCATCTTCTTCTATTTTTGCAACACCTTTCTCTTCTATACTCCTGATCCTTTGAGCTTTGATATATATCTGATCGGTCATCGAGGTTGGTCTGAGAATTCGCCAGGCTGTTCCGTAATCTTTCATTTTCTTTACAAAAACATCGCGGCATACACCGATTATTTGATCAAACTGTTGATTTGTTTTATCCATAATTAGTAATTGAACCATAAAAGTATTAAAAATTAGGGAATGGATGTGACATTTATTCTTATTTTTGTATTCAATCCATCTGCACCGGATCAAATTATTCTAAGTTATTAATCTGATTGTTAGTTTTTTATCTTATATTGTTGCCTGACGCTAATCATTGAAAAATCTTAAAATGTTATTCACCCGAAACGATAAAAGCTTTTACAGGAAAAAGAGCACCATCAATCTTAACGGAAAGTTGATCGATCTGAATTCCCCTGTGGTCATGGGTATCATTAATGTGACTCCCGACTCATTTTATGATGGAGGGATCTACAGGAGCGATCTATCAATTTTAGAGCGTGCGGCTGAAATACTGGAAGAGGGTGGGCAATTTATTGATATTGGTGCAATGTCGACTCGCCCAGGGGCAAAGGAGATATCTCTTCTGGAAGAGCTGGATCGGCTGTTACCGGTTGTAAAAGTTGTAAAGAATGAATTTCCTGATTCCGCTTTATCAGTTGACACCTATCGTTCGGAGGTAATACAATCGGTTTATGACGAGATTGGTGATTTTGTGGTCAACGATATTTCGGGTGGTACGTTTGATGAGCGGATGTTCGAAAAAGTATCCAATCTGAAATTACCTTATATTTTGATGCACACAAAAGGAAAAAGTGACATAATGCAACAAAATCCTGTATATAATGATGTTATCAAAGATATTATTCTCTTCCTATCGGCTCAGGTGCAAAAGTTAAAGTTGCTAGGTGTTGCTGACATCATTATTGATCCCGGATTTGGGTTTGGTAAAACAGCTATTCATAATTATGAATTACTCAACCGTCTGGATGCATTTAAAATTTTCGAATTGCCGGTCTTGGTAGGTGTTTCGCGTAAAGCGATGATTTGGAGAGAGTTGGGAATTACTCCACATGAGAGTTTGAATGGGACTACGGTTCTCAACACCATTGCTTTATCCGGAGGGTGTGATATTTTAAGGGTTCATGATGTGAGAGAAGCTGTTGAGACGATTAAATTAGTTGGTAAAATTAAAAGTAGTATTCAATGACCAATTTATTCATACAAGTCAGATTTATTGATTTAATTGATATATTCCTGGTTGCCATAATTTTCTATGAGTTATACAAGTTAGTAAAGGGGACTGTTGCTTTTAATATTTTCATGGGAATATTCATCATTTTTGTTGTTTGGTTAGTGGTGAAGTCATTGAAAATGGAACTATTGGGTTCAATTCTGGGGCAGCTTTTTGGTGTTGGCGTTATCGCAATCATTATCGTATTTCAGCAGGAGGTGCGCCGGTTTTTATTGATGCTGGGAAGTCGCTACCGTGCAAACCGACGATTCTCCCTTGAGCATCTTTTTTCGAATGAATTTAAGTTTGCTTCTGAATCGAGTTTACACGCCATTGTTGAAGGGTGCCGGCAAATGTCAGAAAACCGAACCGGCGCACTCATTGTTCTCTCCCGCGAAAGCGAGTTGCAGGAGTATGTTGAAACAGGAGAAATCATTGATGCAGCAATCACTTCGGAACTGATCAGAAGCATATTTTTCAAAAACTCGCCCCTGCATGATGGTGCCATGATCATCAGTCTCAACCGGATTAAAGCTGCTAGATGTATCTTACCCCTGTCGCAAAAGCTCGAAATTAGCCCGGTGCTGGGATTGCGGCACAGAGCTGCCATAGGCATTTCAGAACAGACCGATGCTTATGTTATTGTAGTGAGTGAAGAGACCGGACATATTTCTACTTCGAGTAATGGCGACCTGCATGAAAATGTTCCGGTAGATGAGTTGTTTAAAATCCTGGAATCAAATTACAAGTAACCATAAAAAAACCACAAAGCCCCGAAGGTGCCACGTTGTACAAAGTAATTTGGTCATTCATCTTATCTTTGTAAAACATAGGGTCTTCGAGCCTTTGTGGCGTCTTTGACTTTTACAAGTAAAGTAATCCTTTATTTATAGGCCTGTGTATGAACATTTTTCATTGACCTTCCTGATGGATCGGCATTATTTCGGAACGATGCATCCCAGGCAAGTGCTTCAGGAGTACTGCAGGCAATTGAAGGTACTGATGGCACACATCTTGCAGCTGCGTCTGAAGGGAAATGCTCTGTAAAGATCGACCGGTAGAAATACTCCTCTTTTGACATTGGAGTATTAATTGGGAATAGAAATTGGGCATTCGCCATTTGTTCGTCGGTAACTTTATCTGCTGTTAGCGCTTTGAGCGAATCAATCCAGTTATATCCGACCCCGTCAGAGAACTGTTCTTTTTGCCGCCACACTACACTTTCGGGGAGAAAATCTTCAAAAGCCTTGCGCAAAATCCATTTTTCTATTTTTCCGTTTTTGGCCATCTTATCTTCGGGATTCAAGGTCATCGCAACATCCATAAACTCTTTGTCGAGGAAAGGTACGCGCCCTTCAACACCCCAGGCTGCCAGCGACTTATTAGCTCTTAGACAATCGTATAAGTGTAATTTACTAATTTTCCGAACCGTCTCTTCATGAAAAGCCTGAGCATTCGGTGCTTTGTGAAAATAGAGATATCCACCAAAAAGTTCATCGGCGCCTTCACCTGAAAGAACCATTTTTACCCCCATCGATTTAATCACGCGGGCTAACAGATACATCGGAGTTGACGCCCTTACAGTTGTAACATCGTATGTTTCAAGATGATAAATGACGTCTCTTAATGCGTCGAGCCCCTCCTGAACAGTAAAATGTACTTCGTGATGAATTGTTCCGATATGGTCAGCAACTTTTTGTGCAGCTGCCAAATCGGGTGATCCAATAAGTCCAACAGCAAAGGAATGGAGCTGTGGCCACCACGCTTCCTGATTAGAATCGCTTTCTACTCTTTTAGCGGCATATTTTTTTGCAATTGCCGAAATAACCGAGGAGTCGAGTCCTCCGGAAAGAAGTACTCCATATGGTACGTCGGACATCAATTGACGATGAACCGCATCTTCAAGCGCTTTTCTCAGTACATCAATATCCGATTTATTCTCCTTAACAACAGCAAATTCCCTCCAGTCGCGGGTGTACCATTTTTTCATAACACCCTCCTTACTATATAGATAATGACCTGGGAGGAACTCCTCAATTTTTTTACAAGTGCCTTCAAGCGCTTTCAGTTCTGAAGCAAAGTAGATATTCCCGTAAGAATCCCATCCCATGTAAAGGGGGATGATTCCAATATGGTCACGGGCTACAAGATAACATTCGTTCTCTTCATCATAGAGCACGAATGCAAAAATTCCGTTAAGTTCTTCGAGAAAATCAATCCCTTTTTCGCGATAGAGTGCCAGGATCACTTCACAATCCGATTCAGTAAGAAATTCGTAATGATCCTCAAGTGGTTTACGCAGTTCGCGATGGTTATAGATTTCACCGTTTACCCCTAAAATTAGTTTTTTATCCTTGCTGTAAAGTGGCTGTCCACCAGAGGATGGGTCAACGATAGCCAACCGTTCATGCGCAATAATCGCTTTTGAACCACAATATATTCCAGACCAATCCGGTCCCCTGTGACGAATCCTTTTTGACATTTTAAGAACCTGTGTCCTTAAGTCTTCAGCTTTTACCTTTAAATCAAATACTCCAACAATACCACACATATATTTTCTGATTATAACCGGTTTCTCTATAATATAACAAAATGAACGAATAATTGGTCGCCAAAAATACAAAAATCTTTTATAGTATGAAAAATTGTTGCAAAAAGACAGAGTAAATCACTCTTTCTTTTTTAATGCATCTTTAATCTTCTTCCAGATGTTCGATTTTGGTTCATCTTCTTTTAATTGTTCTTTTGCATCAGTTTGCAAATCAATTTCTTTACTTTTTTCCTGCCGCTCTGCCTTACGTTCTTCTCTTTTCTTTTGGTCCCCGCCAAATAAATTCCAGAAACTGGATTTTCCTTTCTCCTTGTAGGTCTCAGTAAAATGGGGGATATCAAGTAGTGCAAGGGTTGTTTCATCCAGGGTAGGAAAAGAGTGATTTTTGTAATCTCTAAAGGCCGGATCGTGATAAAGTTTATTAAAAAATTTTCCAACAACTGGCAATGCAGTATATCCGCCCCGCCCCAAAGCAATATTCCGGAAATGAATTGCGGGTTCTTCGCCTCCGACCCAGCAACCTGTCACCAGATCGGGAGTAAATCCCATAAACCATCCATCGGCAAAATTCTGGGTTGTTCCGGTTTTCCCTGCAAAAGGCCCCTCAATTTTATAGAGTGACCTGATTTCTGCCCCAGTCCCCTCGTTTACAACTGACTCAAGATAATGGGTAATAATTTTTGCCGTTTCGGGTGACATTGCTTCCTGTTCTTCATGGTCAGGGACATATTTCTTAAGTACTTTCCCATTTGCATCTTCAATTCGTATTAAATAATTGAGAGCGACCGTTTTTCCCAGATTATCGAGACATGCGTAGGCCTGTGCAAGCTGAATCAAAGGAATATCGGCAGATCCAAGCGCTAATGAAGGGACCTCCGGCAGGTTTGTTTTGATCCCCATTTTCCGGGCAAGGGTGATTGCTTCGGAAATTCCACCATCTAAAAGTACCTGTACCGAAACGGTATTAACTGATTTACAGAGAGCACCTTCGAGGGAATAATATCCACCATATTCTTCATTCGAATTTCCAGGTGACCAATCCTGATATTCGGAATAGGTCGTTTTTTCGTTGGGATAATATTTGTCGGCAGGAACCCCATTTTCGAGTGCGGAGGCATAAATAATTGGTTTAAATGTAGATCCGACCTGACGCGGAGCTATTACATTGTCGTACTGGAAATATCTGAAATCGTTACCCCCAATCCACGCTTTGATATCACCTGAAGTTGGTTCGATGGCGATAAAGGCACAATGGAGCAGTTTCAAGGTATATTTTACTGAATCTATCGGTGAGAGCTTTACGACTTTTTCACCCTGCCATGAAAAAATTTTCATATTCACAGGGACTTTGAATACTGCTGTGATTTCTGTCGCCGATTTTCCGGACTCTTTCATTTTCCGGTACCGTTCCGATCGTTTCATGGCCCTTAGGACCACCGCATTGTTTTTTCCCCAGGGATCTTTGCCATCCCAATGTTTCTCGAAAGTGGACTGCAACTCCTTCATTTTTTCCTGCATGGCCATTTCAGCATACCGTTGCATCCTAAAGTCAATGGTAGTCACAATTTTTAAGCCGTCGGTGTATAAATTGTAGGGAGTTCCATCGGCTTTGGTATTTTCGGCGCACCAATCCTCCAGCTGAGGTCGGATTAATTCTCTGAAATAGGCTCCGGGTCCCGTATTATAAACCAGGTAATTGTATTTTAAACCGAGCGGTTCACTGCTGTACTTTCGGGCTTGCTCAGGCGTAATATATTTATATTTAGCCATCTGAGAAATTACTGTATTTCGTCTCTGAAGCGAATGTTCGGGATTGGTTCTGGGATTGTAATAGTTATTGGCTTTTAACATCCCAACTAATGTTGCCGCCTGTGCAACAGAGAGCTTGTTTGGCCTGAGACTGAAAAATCGCTCAGCGGCCAGTTCAACGCCATAGGTGTTTTCTCCAAAAGGGACAGTGTTCAGGTATAATGTGAGGATCTCCTCTTTTGAATAAAGGCGTTCGAGTCGATAAGCAATAATCGATTCCCTGATTTTACTGACAGGTAAGGTTAAAGGCCCATAATTTTTTCTGCCAAAGATATTTTTAACAATCTGCTGCGACAAGGTTGATCCGCCACCTGAACTATGATCTACCAAGAGAAATGTTTTCACGACAACGCGCAGCAGCGCCCATTCGTCAATTCCCCGATGTTCATAAAACCGGTTATCTTCTGTTGCAATAAGGGCATTAATAAGATTAGGGGAGATCTCCTTAAAAGTAACATTACTTCGGTTCTCAATGTAATACCGCCCCAGTAATTTATTATCTTTGGAATAAACCTCTGATGCAACTGGTTCTTTAATCTTTATCAACGTATTTGAATCTGGTAATTGACCAAAAGTTCCAATGTACACCAGTGCGAAGAGGGTAAGAAATAAAAACAATCCAAAGAAGAAGAGTTTTAATCCCCAGATCAGAACTCTTTTGGCGGACAATTGTTTAGAAGATGCAGACATTCCAGAGAAAAGACCCTTTGGGCTTTTCTTCTTCTCGGATCCCTTATTTTTTTTTACTGACATATGATTAAATCGTATCATCCTTATTTTCCAAAACTTCAATCATTCAAACCATGAAAATCGCAATCTCCGGCAGTACAGGTTTTATTGGTAAACAACTGTCAGAATATTTATTACAATCAGGAAATGAACTAATCGCGATATCACGCAACGACTTTGTTAATGGAAGTAATCAACTTGCAAAAATAGTCAATTCTGCTGACGTTATCATCAATCTTGCCGGATCATCTGTTTTATGCAGGTGGAATAAGAGGAATAAAGAAATTATTTTATCCAGCCGGATTCAAACAACACGTACCTTGGTGGATGCAATTCAGAAGAACGGTTCAGAGAATCGTCCTAAATTGTTTATAAATGCTTCAGCGATTGGAATATACCAAAATTCAGGCGTACATGATGAATTTTCATCAGCGTTTGATTCGGGTTTTCTGGCTTCTGTCTGTAAAGCATGGGAAAATGAGACTACCCGCTTAAATGATGAAATTCGGGTTTGCAGGGTCAGGATTGGAATTGTTCTTGGTGCATCAGGAGGTTCACTTGGAAAAATGTTGCCATTGTTTAAGGCAGGATTAGGGGGGAAAATTGGTTCAGGAAAACAATCCTTTTCGTTTATCCATATTCTTGATTTTTGCCGGGCTGTAGAATATTTAATACATAAAAACAGTAGCTCAGGAGTTTATAATATGGTAAGTCCGGAACCGATTACCAATGTTTTATTTACCAAGGCTTTATCTGAATGCTTGCACTGTCCGGCCATTTTTACAGTTCCTGAATTTGCCCTGAAATTAGTATATGGAGATGCTGCTGAATTACTTACCAAAGGGGCTTGCGTAAAACCAGCCCGTTTACTGGAAGCTGGTTTCCAATTTAAATTCCCCGATATTAAATCTGCCCTTGCAGATATCATTTAGTCCAGTTGCACATTTTATTTGTCAGTTAACAATTCTCTTTATAATCAGGTAAAAAATGAATAATCTTCAATATGGAACGACGCCTCCGATTTACATTGTTTCGGGAGGGAAGGGGCTGGCCGGAGACGCGGTAGTTCAGTCCGTTTTAATCCAATTCCCCGATAATCAGATTCCTGTGATCATCGTTCCGGATGTTCTGAATCAATCGAACATGGATGATGTTATTTCGAAAGCAATTGAAACAGAGGGTGTTATAGTTCATACTATGGTTGATCCGGAAGCTCGAAAAATGTTGATTGAATCATGCTCAAGAAGTGGCGTGAACCACTTCGATTTGGTAGGAGATTTGTCAGATTATTTATCTAAATTACTGAATACCAATCCTATAAGTAAGCCTGGGCTTTACCGGTTAAGCCATATTGATTATTTCAAACGTGTTGAAGCCATCGATTTTACCTTAAAAGTTGATGATGGACAAAATCCAGAAAAGATTACTCAGGCAGATATCGTACTTACCGGCGTTTCCCGGACAGGCAAAACACCGCTAAGTGTTTACCTTGCAATGTTTGGTTGGAAGGTCGCAAATGTCCCCCTGGTTCCAGACATTGATCCTCCGAAAGAATTGTTTAAAACCGATCCGGGAAGGATATTTGGCCTAAATATCTCACCGGTTTACCTGATTGCTCAGCGTGCTAACCGGGTACGAAGCCTTCATCTGGATGAAGATTCAGACTATATCAATAAGAGAAAGGTGAGAGAAGAGCTGGAATACGCCCGGCGGATATTCGAACGGGGTGGTTTTACAGAGATACAGATCACGAATAAACCAATTGAATCTTCTGCAAATGAAATTCTTACGATTCTAACTAGCCGTTACAATCAGGAGAAGTGGAAGAATATTGAGGAATAAGGACCCCTAAGAGATCCTGATTATCCTCGAAACAGACTATTTTTTTTAGTCAATTAGCTAAAAGGTACAAGAGTCTTTTTAGCTCAATTTCGGAAATCTTAGCCGCATATTTTAGGTTAACTAATTGATAACCTGTTGTTTCGTAGCTTGCTTGAGCTGCTTTTACATCCAGGATGGTGGCCTGATTAACCTTGAATCGCTGCATCACAACATTTATCAGTTTTCCTGACAATACGAGTGAGTTTTCCTGAGAATTCAACTGTTCCAGATTTGTACTATAGGACTGGTATGTTTTAACGGCATCGGCAGTAAGTGTATTGAGCAGGTTTTGCTGCTGTAATTTGGCGTTATCTAAATTATATATGGCTGTTTCCTTCTGAATCTTGTATGAATTGCCATTGTAAATAGGCACTTGTAAGGCGATACCGGCATACGGTCCGTAATTCTGATTCATCAATGTCAACCCTGCAGCACTCTGGTTCCGATTATAATTTAATCCAGTATTGAGTCGCAGTGAAGGATAACGTAATGCAGAAACCTCTCTGACTACCTGCTCTGTTATTTTTACCTGTTGATCTGCAGCGAGGTATTGCGGATTTTTTTGCAGATAGGCAAGGATAGTATTCAGCTGCAGCGATTTATCAACTACAATACTATCTTCAACGGTATAGGAATAATAATTCTTCATACTCATGAGCTGGAGAAGTTCGGTTTTTGTCTGATCAACAACCAATTGTTGAGTCCTGAGGTTTTGTTTCACCGAGTTAACATCTATCAACGCCTGCAAATAATCCGCATCATTTGCCATACCCACATTTTTTCGATCCGAGACAATGTCCAGCTTTTTCTGGGATACGTCCAGCAAGGTTTGAATAATCTTAAAATATTCAAGTTGACGTACTATGTCATAATATTTTGCCATAACGGAGGCAATACTATTTTGAATCATTAGGTTAAGCTGTAACTCACTCTGTTTTTGCAGGTGGCTAAGGCGGGCTTTGGTTGCTACGACCCTAAATCCGTTGAAAAGTAATATTCCCCCCGTAAGACTCGATACCATGTTATTACCAGCTGTAAGGTTTTTCTCGATTTCTACACCACTGTTTAATCGTTGAAACACCTTTGTAACTGACTGGTTATCAGTTAGACTTGCACTGACTGTAGGAAGAGCTCCTGCAACACCTGCGGTATTGTTGATTTTGTTTATTATCGCGCTATTGGCAGCAATCTGGATATCAAAGTTATTTTTAAGCGTTGTGTCAATAGCACTCTTGAGCGTTATATGAACCTGGGCTGTTGCAATCAGGGGAAAAAACAGAATCAGGAATGAATATATTCGTTTCATTTTCATCCTTATTAAATAAACTGGTTATCAATTTCTTCCTGTCTTACATGTTGACCTGTTACAAATGTATAAATAGCAGGAATTACAAACAGGGTAAGGATCAGGGAGAATAAAATACCTCCAACAATAACGATTCCCAGAGGAACACGGCTTGCGGCAGCTTCTCCAAGACTCAGGGCGATTGGTAAAGCTCCAAGAGAAGTGGCAAGACTGGTCATTAAAATGGGGCGTAACCGTTGCGAAGCAGCCTCAATGACAGCTTCAAATTTGGTTAAGCCAAGCGCCCGCTTTTTATTGGCAAACTCAACAATCAGGATACCATTTTTGGTTACAAGTCCAATAAGTGTGATCATCCCGATTTCTGAGAAAATATTAAGTGTCTGATTAAACAGCCACAGGCATAAGATGGCGCCAGCGATAGCCAGAGGAACGGTCAACATAATAATAAAGGGATCCTTAAAGCTTTCAAACTGGGCTGCGAGAACGAGATAAATCAGCAAAAGCGCAAGTATAAATGCAAAACCGATATTGGATGAACTTTCTGCAAAATCGCGGGAAGGGCCACTTAATGAGGTCTGAAAACTTTCATCGAGCAACTTGTCGCCAATCTTTTGCATTGCTATTACTCCATCCCCAATCGTTTTACCTTCGGCCAGTGAAGCAGAGATAGTTGCTGATTTATATCTGTTGAAATGGTATAAGGATGGAGGATTGGCATTGGTTGTCATATCGAGGACTTCCGACAAGGCGATATTGTTTCCAAGGTTATTCCGGACATATAACTTGGAGATATCCGTTTGCTGCTGTCTGTCAGGTAATCCAACCTGGCTAATGACCTGATATTGACGCCCGTTCATGATAAAATAAGCCAATCTGCGTCCGCTGAAGGCACTCTGTAAAACTCCGGCAATATCGGTTACGGTAAGACCTAATTCACGGGCTTTAATCCGGTTAATGATAATGTCTACTTCCGGTTTGTTGAACTTGAGGTTAACATCCACATTCTGGAAAGTCTTATCACTTCGAGCAGCTTCAAGAAATTTGGGAATTACACTTTTTAACCGTTCAAAATCGAGATTCTGAATAACAAACTGTACGGGTAATGCCCCTTTTGAACTCATACCTACAGCAATGGTCTGCTCTTCAACAGGAAATATGCGTAGATTATTGTAACGCAGCACCTTTTTTGAAAGTTCTTTTGCAATATCACTCTGTGTTTTTTTCCTTTCAGAAGCAGGCAACAAACCGAGTCGACCGCTTCCTGCATTCATTCCTCCCGCACCCCCGAATCCGGGAATTGAAATAAATGAAAATTTCCTTTCCGGAATCGAATCAATCAGATAGTTGGCAAATTCGGAACTGGCTTTTGTCATGTATCCATAACTTGATCCCTCCGGACCTGTGACCTGGAACCGAATATTTCCTTTGTCCTCAAGAGGAGCCAACTCACTTTGCAGATTTCGGCCAATGAAATAGGAGACAAGAAGGCAGGCAAAAACAATAACCCACGCTAATCCTCTCATTTTGATGAAAGCCTGTAACATTCTTTTATAACCGTTTTCCATTCCTGTGAAGAATGGTTCTGTTTTGCGGTAAAGCCATCCATGCTGGGCATTGGGCCTATTGAGGTAGACATTCAATACGGGTGTTATGGTAAGCGAAACAAACGCAGAGATCAGGACGGCAGAGGCTACCACAACGGCAAATTCACGGAAAAGACTTCCAATAAAACCTTGTAAGAATAATACTGGCAAAAAGACGATTGCCAGTGTTATAGAGGTTGAAATTACAGCAAAAAAGATTTCAATACTCCCTTCCAAAGCCGCTTTACGAATGGGCATTCCCTTTTCAAATTTCCGAAAGATATTTTCGGTGACGACAATACCATCGTCGACCACCAAACCGGTGGCAAGGATAATCCCGAGCAATGACAGGATATTTATGGAATAGCCTGCCAGATACATCACAAAGAAGGTAGCAATCAGGGAGATAGGAATATCTATTAGTGGCCGGATTGCGATAAGCCAGTTCCTGAAAAATGCAAAGATGACCAGAATTACAAGCAAAAACGCAAAAAGTAAGGTTTGCCTCACCTCCGACAGCGATCTGCGAACGTTAATCGTATTATCATATAAGATAGTAAACTGGATATCGTTTTTTTGTGATTTTTTTATCTCCTCAAGACGACGGTTAAATTCATCCGATATGTTGATATAATTTGCTCCCGGTTGTGGAGTAATCGCCAACCCAACAGCACTTACGCCATTTAATTTCCAGCTTTGTTCGTATTGTTCGGGTCCAATTTCAACTTTTGCAACATCATTCATTCTCACAATACCGTCATCATCTTCGCGAATAATCAGATCTCTGAAATCTTTCTCAGTGGTTAATCGGCCTAAGGCTCTGATGGTTAATTCCGTTTTGTTACCGTAGATCTTGCCTGAGGGAACTTCAATGTTCTCCTTATTCAGTACTGATGTTATATCATTGAAGGAAACATTAAAGGCATTCAACTTATCCGGATCGATCCATAACCGCATGGCTGGCCGTTTCTGACCGATAATATTTACTCCGCTAACTTCAGGAATGGTCTGAAATTTATTCTGCAAGACATTTTCAGCAAAGTCACTCAATTCTAACAATCCTTTACTCTGGCTCTGTACAGCCATCAAAATAATGAAATCGCTGTTTGCATCAGCTTTAGTGACCACAGGGGGTGCATCAACATCCTGTGGCAGGTTACGAACAGCCTGGCTTACCTTGTCGCGAACATCATTGGCAGCAGCTTCAAGGTTGGCACTAAGGTTGAATTCTACTGTAATATTGCTACTTCCAACAGTACTCGAGGAAGTTATCGTTCTGATTCCGGGAATACCATTAATGGATTTCTCAAGGGGTTCAGTAATCTGGCTTTCTATAATATCCGAATTGGCGCCGGCATAGGCAGTACTTACTGTAATTACCGGTGGATCAATTGCAGGATAATCCCTGATACCAAGGAAGTTAAATCCAATTATCCCGAACAATATGAGTGCCAAACTCATTACTGTAGCAAGTACTGGCCGTCTAAGCGATAGTTCTGAAATGTTCATGCGTGATTAATTAAGCTCTTTGAGGGTCTTTACCTTTTTCACTTTAACAGCAGCATCGGGACGAACATAAAGCATTCCGCTAATAACAATACTGTCGCCTGGTTCTACTCCCTTGTTGATCTCAACCATATTGGCATTTCTTTGACCAGTTTCCACAGTTTTGAAGAGCGCCTTACTTTTTTTAATCATAACCACCTGGCTTGTGAAAGCATCGGGAATAATGGCATTTGTGGGAACTAAAATTGTTTTCCGGTATTGATCCAGCAGAATTTTCACAAATGCCCCGGGAAGGATACTTCCTTCGTTAAGAAATGCCCTAACCTTGATATTTCGGGTTACTGCATTGATCTGTGGCTCAACTGCAGCAATTGTTGCAGTAAGGCTTTCATCTGAGAGGTTGGAATGAACCCTTACTTTATTTCCTTTTTGAACAAGCATGGCATAAGTTTCGGGGACTGTAAAATCAATTTTAACTTTGTCAGTTTGACGCAAGGTGCCAATCAGCGTCGCCGGAGTAACATAAGCACCAGGACTAACCTGCCTTAGTCCAAGCTGCCCGGAAAAAGGTGCCCTGATAACCGTTTTATCCAGTTGTGCATCTATATATTTGATATTTGCCTGTAATGTATTCACCTGACTGATTGCAGCATCATAATCTGCCTGATTCACCCCATTGACCTTAAGCAGATCACTGAGCCTTTTTTCAGTTTTGACTGCCAGATCGAGCTGAGTCTTTAATTGTTCTCTTTGTGCCTGTAAATCAGCGTCATTAATTTTAGCCAGTACTGTTCCGGCAGATACTGATCCCCCATCCGGAATATTTAGAAGCGTAAGACGTCCACTTACTTCAGGGTGAAGTTCTACCATTTCATTGGATAGAACAGTTCCATTAACCTCTATATTACTCGAGAAATCTTCATAACTGGCAATCAATACTTCAACTAATACCGAAGTCTTTCCTTTCGTTGTTTGCTCATTGTTTTTTGTTTTACACGAAAAGAGTAAAGACACAACGATAAAAGCAACTGCTAATTTCATACAATTCATATTCCGGTGATATTTACTAATCTAAGTTTGTTTTTGATTGTTGCTGATTATCCCTGAAAAGATGGCTTTCCTCAAACCAAAACAGGATGTAATGGCTTAATATTTTGATCACTTTCAGTTATCTATTGTTCTGGCAAATGTAACTTAAAATTCAAAATGGTTAACAATAATTATACCCAACTGTAAATTTGTATAAAGATATAGACTACCTAATCAAGGAATGGTTTAACACAGATTTTTTTTTAATTAAAATTTTGAGAATAAAAAAGCTCCAAACTATTGCGTGGAGCTTTTCATTGATGCTTATTCAGCTTTTTTTCTCAGAGCCACTCAAGGGACTCGAACCCTCGACCTGCTCATTACGAATGAGCTGCTCTACCAACTGAGCTAAAGTGGCTTTATTGGACGGCAAATGTAGTAAAATTGAGTTTCAGATTAACCGTCCATATTAAATTTATTCATTTGTCCAGTCAAGAATTATTTTTCCGCAGTTCCCCGCTTCCATAATATCAAATGCTTCCTGAAACTGAGTATAGTGAAAGCGGTGGGTAATTACGGGTGAAATATTAAGTCCTGAAAGAAGCATCTTCTCCATCTTATACCAGGTTTCATACATCTCGCGGCCATAGATGCCTTTAAGCGTTAGACCTTTAAAGATCACTTTGTCCCATTCAATCTGTGTTGTATCGGGTAAGATCCCCAGTAATGAGATTTTACCACCGTTATACATGTGTTTAATCATTGCATCGAAAGCGATCGGTGAACCCGAAACCTCAAGTCCGATATCGAATCCTGCTACCATTCCCACCTGTTTCATTGCAGAAGCGATATCATCCTTCATAGGGTCAACAACGAGGGTAGCCCCCATCTTTCTCGCAAGATCGCGGCGGTAAGGGCTTACCTCTGATCCCACAACATTTCGTGCACCAACAAATCTGCAGACAGCGATGGCCATACAGCCGATCGGGCCCCCTGCCCCCGTTACCAAAACGTCCTCACCAATCAGGGGAAAGGAGAGGGCAGTATGGGTGGCATTTCCCAACGGATCCATGATTGAAACAATCTCGTCGGAAATCCTTTCATCTATATATAGTACGTTCTCGGCAGGGACACACACATATTCAGCAAACCCACCATCGCGATTTACGCCGATTCCTACCGTATGATCACAAATATGACGTCGGCCACGCCGGCAATTACGGCAAAACCCGCATGCAATATGACCTTCTACAGTTACGCGCTCCCCGATACTGATTTTTGTTACCTCGTCACCGATCTCCACAACGGTCCCGACATATTCGTGTCCAATGGTCATTGGAGTTTTAATTGTTTTCTGAGCCCAGGCATCCCATTTATATATATGGAGGTCTGTTCCACAGATTGCCGATTTTGAGATTTTTATTAATACCTCATTTACACCTGGTTGCGGAATTGGTATCTCTTCAAGCCAAAGTCCTTTTTTGGGTTCCGATTTTCTGATCGCCTTCATCTCTCAAGAATTAATTTTACAGAATGCAAAGTAAGAAAAATTGTGCCTTACTATTCCTAATTAAAATCAGCGTAACAATATGTTTATTTATAAATACCATGCGGCCCCGGATTGCCTAAATCACAATTGGTAGAGGAAGTTTCCTTAATATTTTGAATATTAGTGATTTAGTGTCTGATGTCCAACAGTTTTTAAGCCATTTTCATCTTTACCCAAAAGCCCATTTAAAAATATGCTGTATAACATGTTTTTAATTTTAAGCCTTCAATCTTTTAGAGATCAAGAGAATAAAAATATGCCAACAGCAAGTTTATTAACTATTTCTTAATGTAAACTAACATCAATTAACATTTTTTAATAAAAATGTCTAATTTAGCCGTCGCTTACATGGGAAATAAGTGAAGTATATCGGACTTTTACTAAGACTATAATTTTTTCTAACTGAACAATCAAAACAGCCGGCCAGTTGAGGTCGGCTATTTTTTTGTTAAAAGTTATTTGTTATCAGATAAAATGTTACTACTTTTGCGCCACTCATTTATAAATGATAATTGTTTAATGTAAAAACTTAAAAAAGTATGTTGAACCAGTACGAAACCGTTTTCATTGCTACTCCCGTTTTATCTGAAGCTCAGATAAAGGAAGCGGTAGGAAAGTTCAAGGATCTGATCGTTGCAAGTGGTAGCGAACTTATCCATGAAGAACATTGGGGTCTTAAGAAATTAGCCTACCCCATACAAAAGAAATCGACCGGATTTTATCATCTGTTCGAATTCAAGGCTGATCCGGCTTTCATAGGTAAACTTGAAACCGAGTACCGTCGTGACGAACGTATTATCCGCTTCATTACCTTGAAACTGGATAAATACGCCGCTGAGTACAGTGAGAAGAGACAGAAGAAGGTAAATGCAAAAACTCAAAAGGAGAACTAAGTCATGACCACGAATTCAAGCGAAATCAGGTACCTCACACCACCATCCGTTGAGGTAAAAAAGAAAAAGTATTGCCGTTTTAAAAAATCGGGCATCCGCTATGTTGATTACAAGGATCCTGAATTTTTAAAGAAATTCTTAAATGAACAGGGTAAAATCCTGCCACGCCGACTTACCGGTACTTCTCTGAAGTATCAGCGTAAAGTATCACAGGCTGTAAAACGCGCCAGGATGATTGCGTTGCTGCCTTATGTAACAGATTTGATGAAATAATAATTAGGAGATACAAAAATGAATATCATTCTTCTTCAAGATGTAGCAAATCTGGGTAGCAAAGACGACAGTGTAGTTGTTAAAGACGGGTATGGACGTAATTACCTGATCCCCCAGAAATTGGCAATTTTGGCCACACCCTCTGCAAAGAAAGTGCTTGCCGAAAATCAAAAACAGCGCGCCCATAAAGAGACCAAACTAAAAGATGAAGCTCTTAAGATGGCTGAAAAACTGAGCACTATCAGTGTTACGATTGGTGCAAAAACCAGTTCCACGGGTAAAATCTTCGGTTCGGTTAATAACATCCAGGTTGCTGAAGCCCTAAGAGAAAAAGGTTTCGAAGTTGATCGTAAACAAATCCTGATTAAGGAAGATTCGATCAAAGAGATTGGTAAACACTCTGCTAAGGTGAAATTACACCGCGATGTAGTTGTTGATTTCGAATTCGAAGTTATCGCAGAATAAAACGGAAATATTTTAGAAATCGTTTTCCGACAAAAATTTTCAAACAGACTAAAAGCTGTCTCTTTCGGGAGGCAGCTTTTTTTAATTTCAATAGCTTGCAAAAGAGTTTTAATTTATATTTGTAAAATAGTAAAACGAAGACTTTGAAAAATAAATCGCAGCAGGATATAATCGAACTTTATAAGAAAAGGTTTCAGGAAGTGGATGTTGCCGTTGAAGTTTTGCCACCTTCCGGCTCCTACCGTGAATACATCAGGTTAATTAGTCCCCATTTTAAAGCAATTGGTACCTGGAATGATGATGTAAAGGAGAACAATGCCTTTATCGAATTTTCAAAACATTTCAGAAAAAAGGGGATCAGAGTTCCTGAGATCTATGAATATCAACCATCGGAATGCATTTATTTGCAGGAAGATCTGGGAAATGAAACCCTTTTTAGCTTTCTGAGTGTGATAAGAGAATCAGAAGGTTTTTCAGATAAAATTGTCGGAATCTATCGCAAGGTTGTTCGGGAATTGCCTAAAATTCAAATCGTTGCAGGAACTGATCTCAATTATGATTTTTGCTATCCCCGTAATGCTTTCGACCGGCAATCAATGATGTGGGACCTGAACTATTTTAAATATTATTTTCTCAAACTGGCGAAGATTTCGTTTAACGAACAACTTCTTGAGGACGATTTTACCACCTTTACCGATTATCTTTTAAAAGCTGAGAGTCATTTTTTTATGTTCCGCGATTTTCAGAGCCGAAATATTATGTTGCGGGACGAGGAGCCTTGGTTCATTGACTACCAGGGTGGACGTCAGGGGGCGCTTCAATACGATCTTGCCTCCCTGCTTTATGATTCCAAAGCCGACATTCCGGAACTGGTAAGGGAAGAACTAATAGAGGATTATCTCAATGAACTGGAGAAAATTCATCCTGTTGACCGTTCAGAATTCAGACAGTATTTTTATGGTTATGTGCTGATCCGAATGATGCAGGCAATGGGTGCATACGGGTTTAGAGGTTTTTATGAGAAGAAGGAACACTTTCTAAAAAGTATCCCCTTTGCCCTTGAAAATCTTGAAGTTGTCCTTCAGAAGGTTGATTTGCCCATTGTTTTGCCTGAATTGATCAATGTTTTAAAATCCTTGCCTGATTCGGAAATTCTTAAACAGATCGCTTCCAAAAAGAAAGAGCTGACCATTGATATCACAAGTTTCTCCTATAAAAAAGGTTATCCCGTTGATCATTCCGGCAATGGGGGAGGATTTGTTTTTGATTGCCGTTCGGTCCGGAATCCGGGTAAATACGATCAGTATAAATCCCTTACTGGGAAGGACAATGCAGTGATCAGGTTCTTTGAAGAAGATTCCGATATGGAAGAGTTTCTTAATCCTGCGTTTTCGATTGTTGATAAGGCTGTCGGGAAGTATATCTCCCGCGGATTTACCCATTTGTCGGTGAGTTTCGGATGCACCGGCGGACAGCACAGATCGGTCTATTCTGCCGAGCGGATGGGGCAATATCTGAAGAACAAATTTCCGGTCAGGGTTGTTATCCATCATCGGGAACAGGATATTTAAAACGAGATGACAAAAAAACGTTGCGAAAAAAAGGATTACGAAAAGCCGGAAACTCCTAAATTTGAATGCCGGAAATGTGGCCGAAAGGCAGTAAAGGAGAAACAGGTTTGTAAACCGAAAGAGATCTGAGGCGAATTGGTTATTTGGCTTTTAGCCCATTCTGTATTCAGGCTATTGGGGAATTATTCTTGGAATTTTTTAAAGTAATAAACCTTTGAGTCTACATGTCATTGTGTTTGTATCGTTTATTGCCACCAAACCCCTTAGTCACAACGGACCCACAAAGTTTATGAATTAATCAGGTTAATTAAAGTTGGCAGCAACTAAATTATATAAATAATGAAGGCAATGATCTTTGCAGCTGGCCTCGGTACACGGCTTTATCCGTTTACAGCCGATCGTCCCAAGGCGCTTGTTGAAGTGGCTAACAAAACAATGCTTCAGAGAGCCATCGAAAAAGTGGGTGAAGCCGGATATAACAAATTAGTTATCAATGTTCACCATTTTGGAGAGCAGATCATTGAGTTTCTGGAATACCATCGCAATTTTGGTTTATCCATTACCATTTCTGACGAACATCATCAACTTCTGGATACGGGCGGTGGTATCTTAAAAGCTGCAAAGTGGTTGGATGGAGATGAGCCCTTTCTGGCATATAATGTAGATGTGTTGAGCAACATTAATTTGCAATCATTCAGACAGTTTCATAAGGAGAGGGGAGGTTTGGCAACACTTGTTGTCCGTGATCGGAAAACGGCCCGCTATCTGGCTTTTGATGAATCAATGCAACTTTCAGGCTGGCGAAATATCAAATCGGGTGATGAGATAATATCGCGCCAGGTCCAAAATTTTAAACTATTTGCTTTTAGTGGTATACAACTGATTGAACCTGAAATATTCAGGATGATCACCGAGAGTGGCAGTTTTTCACTGATTAAGCTTTATTTGCGACTCGCAGCAAACCATCCGATTTTTGGTTACAACGATCCATCCACCTTATGGATGGATCTGGGAAAACCTGATCAAGTGATTGAAGCAGAGAGGTATTTTGGTAAATATGAAAAGTGAGATTATCTTATTATTAATCTTTAATTTTGGCTGACAATTGAGAAAAATTAATTAAACGTTTTAAAAATGATTACAAACACTTTAAATGTCGTGGCTGTAGCCGAAACTTCCCTCGAAAAGGCTGAAGAACTAAAATCGGTATGTCTTGGATTAATTGAACCCACCAGAAAAGAGGACGGTTGCCTTAGCTATGATCTTTTTCAGGATGTGACCAACCCCGGAAAATTTACTTTTATCGAAAACTGGCAGAGTAAGGAACATCTCGATGTTCATCTTAAATCTCCCCATTTTGTGGCTGCAGCTACTGCTTTTGGTAACCTGGTGACCAAAGAGCTGATTATTCTGTTGTTGAATAAATTGACTTAATTGATTACCAATTGATAGGTGTTTTTCCGTGGATTTTAAGGTATTCATTGGTTTTACTAAACTGATGGTTACCGAAAAATCCCCGGTGAGCTGATAGGGGTGATGGATGTACAGAGCTTAATATTAAATGTTTGCTGGAATTAATCAGCTCACTTTTACGTTGTGCATAAGCTCCCCACAGCAGAAAGACAAGATGGTCTCGCGATTCTGAAAGCAAAGAGATCACCTTGTCGGTGAAAGTTTCCCACCCTCTCTTTTGATGAGACCCTGCCAGATGAGCCCTGACAGTAAGCGTTGCATTGAGTAAAAACACCCCTTGTTCGGCCCACCGTTCAAGATTGCCTGTCTTTGGTACCGGAAACCCAAGATCATTTTGGATTTCTTTAAAGATATTTTGCAATGAAGGTGGAAGACTAACTCCGTCAGGAACCGAAAAGCAAAGGCCTTGTGCCTGACCTGGTTCGTGATAAGGATCTTGCCCAAGGATGACCACCTTTGTTTTTTCGAACGGACATTTTTCGAAGGCATTGAAAATCAGTTTCCCGGGGGGATATATCTTTTGTGTTGCATATTCAGATCTCACAAAATCGGTTAGTTCCGTAAAATAGGGTTGATCGAACTCCTCCTTTAGTTGCTCTTTCCAGCCTGGTTCAATTTTAATGTCCATGTTTACTAAAATGGTATTTGGTGTTTGTTTATGTATTTAGAGTCCAAAATTAACCTACTTTTTACAACCAAAAAATAAATTGTAAGAAGTAAATTTAAGATTGATTTTTGTACATAGCTTTGCACATAATTTCGTTCAATTTTAATCCAAACGAAACGAAAGCAGACTCGATTCAGCAATTGAAAAATTAAGCAAAGTAAATTCTATAGTGAAAGAACTTATTGAACCTTGAAATGAAATATATTTATGGACTTTCGTGAAAGAAACTTTGAAGACGAATTTATTTTTCAGACTTCGCGCAGTGGAGGTCCCGGCGGGCAAAATGTGAACAAAGTAAGTTCAAAGGTGGAATTGCGGTTTAATATCGAAACTTCCGCCCTATTAACCGAAGAGGAGAAGGGGATTATCCTGATAAAACTGGTCAATAAAATTAATAAAGTTGGTGAGTTGGTGATTGTTGCTCAAACTGACCGCTCCCAACTGAAGAACAAGGAAAAAGTGATCGAGAAATTTTTTCTGCTAATTGAAAAAGCGTTGACACCGCGAAAAAAGCGGCTGAATACAAAACCTACAAAAGCATCGGTCGAACGGAGGCTCGAATCGAAACGGGTTCAGGCAAAGATTAAGGAGGGGAGAAGAGATGTTGGTCTGTAGGATTTGGTTGCTGGAAATTGGCACCTGGTAGAAATTTTTGGAAAAGTGTTACGTGCTCTTGTTTAGAATAAAGTAATAAGAATTAAAGTGAGATTCCTTATTTTGAACGCACACAGGAATCACTTTATTTAATTAGCCAACAAAATGTCGTCGTTAGTAGTAGTAATAGGACCATGATCCCATAACGTATCGGGATCGAAGTTACCATTACGACATTTAAATATTCTTATTATATGAAGTTATAATCCATTACCAATCTATTTTTTACCTATTTTCAACCCCTGAAAAAATTTCTGGTCCCGAAATCGTGAATATTAAGCCTCTCATCACTGTTACATTGTAAACAGTTGTAGAACAATTTATTGCGGTTAAGTCAGATGATTAAAATAAAAGCATCCCAATGAATTGTTCCTTACGCTTTCTTCCGCTTCTTCTGATTATTTCGACAATGAGTATGGCTCAGCCTTCCATAAAAGCAATCTACGTTCCCAAACCACCTGTGATTGACGGGCGTTTAAACGATGAAGCATGGAAAAATGCCGCAATAATTGATCAGCTCTATCAGCGTGAGCCAAATCCTGGCCAGCCCGTTTCAGAAAAAACTTTGATCTATGTCTGTTATGATGCCAATCATCTCTTTATTGGAGTTAGGTGTTTTGACGATCCGGCAAAAATCACAGCCAAGGAGATGGCGCGTGATGCAAACCTGGCAAATGATGACCGGGTTCAGGTTATACTTGATACTTTCCTCGATCACCGGAATGGTTATTGGTTTCAAATTGGGCCGCGTGGTTCGTTTGGAGATGCCACAATCAGCGAGAATGGTGCTGTTTTCAACAAGGACTGGAACGGAGTGTGGGATTCAAGGGCTCGTATTCTTTCGGATGGATGGGAGGCCGAAATGGCCATTCCATTTAAAACAATCGGATTCGATAAGGACATCTCAACCTGGGGAATTAAATTTATCCGACATATTAAACGAAAAATGGAATCCTCCTATTGGCCTGCAGCAAACGTAAATAATTACAAATTTCAAGTCTCGGATGCTGGTTTGATCGAAGGAATTCAACAGATTAGTCAGGGGATCGGACTTGATGTTTCCCCTTATATCATTGGAGGAATGGACACCAAGCGGGATGTCAAAAACAATTATCATGGAACAGGTGGTCTGGACGTGTTTTATCAGATTACTCCAAGTTTAAAATCTCTGTTGTCGGTAAATACCGATTTTGCAGAGACTGCAGTTGATGATCGGCAGATCAATCTTACCCGTTTTGACATATTGTTTCCTGAAAGGAGGGATTTCTTTCTCGATGGATCGAGCCATTTTTCATTTGGGATTCAAAGTGATGATGCAAATTCATATGGAAAGGCGATCATGCCGTTTCTTTCGCGCCGTATGGGTTTGGACAGTAATGGATTGCCTATTCAAATCAATTATGCCGGAAAGCTTACTGGGGCAATTGGAAATTGGAATATTGGTGTGATGCATGTAAACGACGACCATCAAACCGGAAATTCTAATTTTTCTGTTGCACGCATTTCACGAAACCTGGGAGGAGCATCATCGGTTGGTGTGATCGGTACTTATGGAAATGCTGTTTCTCAGGGTGAAAACCTAGTGGGTGGAGTCGATATGAAATTGGCTACATCGAAATTCCGGGGGAATAAGAACCTCTCTTTAATATTATTTGGGCTTAAATCCAGCACAAAGGGTTTATCAGGCAGTGATGCATCGTGGGGTGGATCATTCACGTATCCGAATGATTTCCTCTATTTTACTTTGGGGCATCACGAAATTGGGGAGCATTTTGTTGCAGGAATGGGTTTTGTTCCCAGGACCAACATCAAAGAGTCGTATGGAAGTATCAAAATCGGTCCTCGTCCAAACAAATGGGGAGTCATGCAGATCTATACCGGTGTAGGATTCGATCATATTGTCAATTTTTCGAATGTGTTGGAGACAAGAACGATCAATTACTCGCCGCTATATCTCCGTTTCAAGTCGGGTGAGGAGTTCACCTATTCGATAAGTCAAAGTAACGAGAATCTTGAAAAGAGCTTTAATATCTTCTCCAATTTTGTGATTCCGGTAGGTAGATACAAGTTTTATCGCCAGTCATTGAATTTCCTTACAGCCGGAAGTCGAAATTTTGCAGTTACCGGTAATTATGTCTGGGGCGATTTTTATAATGGATCACGGAAAGACTATTCAGCTGGGGTAAATTATAAGGTGGCGGTTCCCCTCTTTATCGGAGTTAAGTATAAACAGAACGATGTGACACTTCCTGCGGGCAATTTTACGGCGCGCATCTACCAGGTCAATGTCAATCTGCTTTTCAGTCCCGATATTACCCTTTACAACTATTGTCAGTACGATAATAACTCGAAGACCTTTGGTATCCAGTCGCGGTTTCAGTGGATTGTCAATCCGGGGAATGAGATTTTTATTGTGTGGACCTCAAATATCTCGCACCCATTGGAGCGATATATTATGAATGAGAGTGCACTGAGGTTTAAGGTGAAATATAATATCCGCTTTTAGGAGTGAGCGGGTGACTATCCATTGCTGGATAACTTTTAGTGGAGATTTTCCTGAATTCAACTGGCAACTAACTGCTGGCAGAAAGGAAAGCTTCTTTAATCCTGCTATTTTAATAGAACCATCTTGTTTCGTAACAGATGGTCGGCTGATTGTAAGATCTTCTCCTTCAGATTTTCGGGATAGTCGGGATGATCGGTTAAGAACTGATTGACGATCAGGCCGGCTTCGGAACTGCTATGACCCTTTAAAAGGTTGTCGAGCCACGATTTGGGAAAGAAAATATCGCCTGTTTTTTGTATCTCAACCAATTCGTTAAGCGCCGGTCTGATGTATCCCAGGCTCTCCTGTTGCCTGAAGGGATGGTTTAAAAATGCCATGGCCTGATCGACCCAAGGTTCATGTTCCCGGTTTTTTGCTTCCAGTAACTGATTGAAAAAATAGTCACGTTCCCGTTTGCCCGGCTGCAAACTCTGCCTGACAAACTGAAACCAGGCTTTTTTATCCGGATTGGTGATCCGTTTTTCCTGGTTATCCAAGATCTCCTTCGCCTTTCCTTGTATTTTAAGAGCCAGTTGAAAAGAGAGCTCATTTTGCTGATCTGAACTCAGTGGCAAATCAGCTTTGGTATATTTCCCGGCTAGTAGATCCTGAAGCTTCAGCAGTGACTCTTGGGTATTTCCAAGTTTAATCAGACTATTCATGATTGCCGGTTTCTGTCCACTCCAGGCTCTGTATTCTTCCCAAAGCATACTTTCCATGCCGTTTCGGACTGTAACTCGCTGTTCATCTGTTGTATTGTATAGGTAACAACTCTCCAGGCAACTCAACATCCGTTCGTAAATAACCGGATTCTTCTCCTTTGGGATTGAGATGATCAGCATCTCAAGATAATCATCGCTGGTCAGCTTTTTTTCGTATAAGTTTTCTGTCAGGTCGGTCAGCAGCGCTGCGCGTAACAGATCGTCCTTTAATCGTGACTGATTTTTAAGGAAGTATTTCATTGAAACAGCATCTATTTCGACAAATCCATACACACCACCTTTTGCATTCAGATAAATCCAGTCGAGGTTTTCTTTTGCAGTGAATTTTTTGACAGCTGATTTTTTACCGTTTAAATCTACCTTTGAAGTGTGGATCACTCCATTTTCTGACCAGGCGACTTCCAGTACCATCGGCCATATCCGCCCTTTCCCACATGGATCATTTTGTTCTACGATCAAATCATTTCCAACAACAGTACCCTTTATTTCGGGACGCCCGGCTTCTTTAACCCAGCTATCGGACCATTTAGACAATTCATTCGACTTTAATGGGTTCAGAATATCGATCAACTCTTGCCAGCCGGCATTCCCATAACTATTTTGATGGAGGTATTTCTGCAATCCATTACGGAGTGTTTCTTCTCCGATTTTTTGCTCAAGCATTTTCATCACTATGGGAGCTTTATGATAGATGATCGATCCGTAAAGAGATCCTGCATTTTTCATATTGGACAGCTTTTGACTGATGGCGTTTGCGCCGGCCGTACGGTCGACCGAATAAGCCGCATCATAATGGGCTGTCTGGAATAATAAGTCGAAATTAAATTCAGGATACATTGGGGCAACTACTTTGTCAGCTATAAAATTGGCAAATACCTCTTTTAACCACACCTCATCGAACCAGGGCATGGTAACCATGTCGCCAAACCACATATGTGCCGTCTCATGAGCAATCAAATTGGCCCGTTTCAACTTCTGCTGCCGTGTTGTCTTGGCATCGATAAACAAACTGGAAGCGCGGTAAAGGGTTACTCCGGGGTGCTCCATCCCATTGTACTGAAATGAGGGAACAGCAACCAGATCATACTTTTCAAATGGATATTTAATGTTGGTATATTGCTCAATATAGTCGATAGAGTGAACCGCCAGCTTGAAAATCGAATCAACATTATTCTGTAGGGTCCCCGCCTCTTTTTCGCGATGGTATAATACATATCTTCTCCCGTTCCGGATCTGACTGACTGTATCAAATATTCCTGTAACGAAGGCAAAAAGATAGGTCGGAAGGGGTTTGGTGGGGTTAAAACTAATCCGTTTAACAGAATCAGTTTTCTCTTCATGAATGGCAGAACCATTGGCTACGGCTTTCCATTGAAGAGGAATTTCGAGTTGCAAGGTGAACTTTGCTTTTAAGTCGGGCTGGTCGAAACAGGGAAATGCGGTTGAAGCACGATCAGGGACGAAAAGGGTATATAAAAATTCAGGATTCCGGTTAAGCGACCAATCAGGGGATATAAAGTTAAGGGATATTTTATTTTGGTTCGGTTTCAGCAGTGCTTTGTCGATCACCAGATGCCCTTTGATGATCTGAAGTTTTGAAGTTTTTTCGTTGCAGATAGTGGTATAAGTTGCGGTGGTGTCACCTTTGAAATCAAGCTGAAGGTTTTGACTGGTATCTTTCAGATAAAAGGTAATTGTTGAAGAACCGGTCACTTTTTCATTCAGCTTTGCCGGAATCCGGAAACTTAAATCGTAAGCTATTTCAGAAATGCAGGTTTTCCGCCCTCGTGCAAGCTGTTCGGTTACCCCGTAAGTTACCTGAATTTCTGATTTACGGCAATTGGCCAATAAAAACAGAGGAAATATAAAAAGCAGGAATCGGTACATAAGCACTGTTTATTCTTGTTGGTGTAACCGTTTCAAAAATACGGACAAAGCAATTCTAATCCAAATGGTCAATATTTAAAGGTAAGATGACGCAATGTCAGTTGCGTACTGGTATGCGTCAAAGTATTCTGATGTTTTCAATTGCATTAAGGGCTTTTGCCAATTCAGTTAAAGACGAATACCATCCGACAGCTGTTGATTGTTAACTCATTGTCGATTCATTACGATTCAACTTAAGAATCATGTCCTTTGCTGATTACCAATATAATACAATACTTCACTTTGTATTGGTTAACAACTTGAGATCATTAGATCCAGCAATGAGACGAACGTATCGTATTTGTCTTTTCCTACTTATTTGGGCTGCAAAAAACTTACTATTCTTAACGACAGTTTTTTGCTATTTAGAAGTACTCCTATTCCATTCTATTTATTTTGACTCTTCTTTAAGCACCAATCTCACTTTATCTGCATTAACCATTGCTGAATAGAAGTCGACCAGCGCGGTATAGCGCTCCTTTGGCCATGTACCCCGATTCATTTTCAGCTCACGGATGTAAAGCACCTGGTTGTCTTTAAGAGATATGGTGCTTTGATATTCCCCAAATTCGGAAACAATTGTTTTGCCTTGCGGAATACTTTCTGCCTTAAAACCACCGGGTAAAAGGATGATTACCGAATCTCTATCATGGTATGTATAAGCCCGGTAAACCGCCATTTTTCGGTTGTCGACCCTTGAGGGAGCTGATTTAATCTGGTTGAAAATATTGAGTGGTATAAACAATCGGGTTCCGGTTTTAGTCGCAAACGTTGGAGTCGTAAATATAATCGTCTCAAATGCCTGAGGTAATTTATCCTTCTTTACCTGGTAGTTAAAGTCGGAAATATTAAGGCCCGAAATCGATAATTTTTCATAAAGTACCCTTTCCTGCTCTTTTTTGCTTGCTGTAAGAATTTGCGAGATATTGTCATACTGATATCCGCTATATTTGGTCTTTACCGTAGCGTGGATTGATCCCTCAGAATTTACTTTTATTTCGGCCATACAATCCTGGCTGCTTTGATTTGCCGTTAGGAGTGGGGTATTTACAACTTTACCCCCTTCAGCCGTGATGTTGAGTGCTTTTCTTCCGGCTGTAAAAAGATCAAGGTAGCCGCAAGGCGCTGTCTGACTTGTACATTCGAGCCAAAGTGTATCGTTTCGTAGCGGTACGCAAAGTATAATGTGGTTGGATTGATTGTTGGTTGGAAAATCGGTCATTGTGATTCCCTGGTTATAAGCAGCGCCTGCGACGGTATAAACTGAAGGGATTCCAACAGCTTTTAGCAAAGCTTTCATATAATTTGAGAGCGCCTTGCAATCGCCATAACCTAGTCGGTCAACGGTCTCAGCCGGAAATGGCTGAAACCCCCCGATACCCAACTGAATGCCCACATATCGTGTCCGGTTTTGCATGTATTCGTAGAGTATTCTTACGATTTTTGCAGTGTCTTTTACCTCTCTGACCAATTCTCGGATCTCGTTTTGACGTTTTTCCGGCAAAAGATCGCGACCCTCATTTAATTTGTTGATCCATTGTCCGTACTCTTTCCAGGTATTCATCGAACCAGGATAGCCATCGTAGATAAACCTGGTTGGAGCTGTGACGACATAAGGTGTTTCGAGGTACAACTTATCCGACATTGGTTCTTCGCGCCATGCTTTTAAGGTATCGAGTTTCCATTCAAGGTAATGAACCCCCTTTTCAATTTTTTCGGTGCGGCAACCTGATGGCAGATGGAATTCGCGGTAACGGATCACCATGCTGTCAGGATAGCTGATTTGGAATGAAGATTCTTCTACAGAGAGATGATATTCATCAATTGGATGCCATTCGGGATAACTGATCAAACCATTGTATTCTATTTCATAATTGTATTCAACAGTATAGGGATAACTGTTCCCGCTGAAAGTTGCCTTTTTCATCCTTATATCGTCGTAAATGGCCCCTGCTGAGGTGTAATTCAGATCCTGAATGTTGCTTTTTCTCAGTTTCTCATCAGGCTGACCAAACATATCGTAACTCTTACCTGTGAGCGAGCTGATTTTAGTCGATTTATCATAGGGGAGTACCAATTCGGCCATTTCATCGCCTCTCTTATCGAGGACGGTGATAACTAACCGGATACGTTCAACAGCTTTCCCGTAACCAAGTAATTGAAACTCATGGTGGTAGTTGCGGCAGACTGCCCAAGCCTCTTTTTTCATGGATGAATCGATGGTCGCACACGCATATTGTGACCGTGACTTTTCCTTTCCCGATACCAGATAGCCGGATATTATCAGTATTAGGATCGTAACGAATGATTTAACATGCATGTTAAACCTTGATTTTTTTAAGAACGATCTGTTCTCCCTCTTTACTAATGATCAAATCATAAA
The DNA here is from genome assembly GCA_963675995.2 of Prolixibacteraceae bacterium. Taxonomy (GTDB): domain Bacteria; phylum Bacteroidota; class Bacteroidia; order Bacteroidales; family Prolixibacteraceae; genus JAAFHB01. The sequence continues at coordinate 2,055,526 of CAXXIY010000002.1, forward strand.
AGTCTTTGAGTATCTGATATTCCGAAGGGATGAAAAGGGATTTAACGATTGATATGCTGAGGTTTAACACAATTTTATTACCAACCTGAAGAACCTGATAATTGAATTGCCCCCCTTTACCTTCCATAATCAGTGATTTGGGTTTAGGTAGTTCTTCGACACCATATCCTTCAGGGATGGTTAATTGAAGCGTATATGTTTCGGAGTAGGAAACCCCAAAATCAACGGGATAGTCACGCGTTGGCGCTGTAAATGGATTATTCTTTTGGCGATTAATCAGGATCGGATCCAGATAGATGATCCCTGTATTTCCGTCTGGCCCATCTTTAAATGCAATTTTATACTCAATATTAACAGGTTGAGTGAGACTGTCGAGGTTGTTAAAATGGTATTCAAGAAAGTCAAGCTCAGTGGAACTGTTTTTTATTTTGTTGAAATACTCCTCTTTTCCACCCGCTGCTTTGACCGATTCACGAAAATTAAACGCACTTAATCCATTTGAAACGGTTTTAATTGTTCCAGTCATTTTCCCATCTTTAATTGCGAGTTCAACCCTGGTATTTTCTGTAGATTTGAGGTTGGTGAGCGGGACAGGTTTAGAACCATCCTTGGTAATCAGATGACCTTCGCCATTGAGACAGCGGAGAGGGAGAAAACCAGGCTGAAGATTTGGCTCAGTTGCATCAAGTAAATAGGGTTTCCCATCGATGATGGCTTGTACAATCACATAGTTACAATCGCTGATAGATGGGTGAGTAACTGATAAGATCCCATTCTGACGCGTACTCAGTATTACCGGATTTGCGCTTATTCCGGCACTGTTGAGCATGACATTAAGTAAAAGGTTGATATCAGCAGCGTTTCCTGTTTTATCGGAATAAGCTTTTCTTAGATTCTTTGAGGTAAAAACAGACTTAAATTTGTCCCATTTCATGGTTTGCTGCACATGGTTAAAGATTCGGATCAGTTTATCCATGTTGGTAGTTGTTCCCTTGATCAATTGATTTACATCATCTTCAACGAAGTTGTTACCAGTAAGTTGTTGTCCGAAATTCTCTTCGTCGGTCAATTGTCTTGCAATATCAATCCACGATGTGGTGTAGTTCTGTAATTTACCACCCATTTTAATTAAGTTTATAGAAGCCAATTCGAATTTTACCTGAGTGGTATAATTATCCAGGGAAGTCAAAAAGGGTTCCTCCTTCATCGACGGGACGTTCGCGGCCGCATAATCGAATATTTGAGTGTTGTAAGAAATCGTTTGGTTGACGGTGTGAGTGGGACCACCTCTCACTCCGCCGGAATTACTATCTTTTGTAGTATAATTAATAAGTTCAATATCTTGACTTTCTTTGTTATACAGTAACTTGTGATAACCAAATACCGATTGGTTGTAAGTGTAATATTCGGGATAAACTACCCGGTACTGGCTCCACTTGACCGGAATGGTATATTGAAATTTCCAGGTTCTAAGATTCCATGTGAGATTGGTATTGATACTGTACTTTATATCAATTATTGAACCCACCTTTACAGATGGCATGGAGAGACGTACAGTTTCCCAGTACTTGTTTTCGCGTTCCCGGAATATAGCATCTTTCTTTAATTCCGATTTGACGATTTTTCCATTTTCAAGATTGAAGGTGGTTCCATTAGGTGGCGACATATTTTCGTGATTAGCGCCGTTGGAATAGAGCGCAATGGTGAAATTTCCCCAGTTAACCCCCGATTGTTTGAGTATTTTTATTCTGACAAATCTTTCGTAATTGAGAACAAATCCTTTGTCAACCTCGTATTTGACATATGAAGAGCCATCATCATAGAGGATTACAGCCTCGGCAGTCGAGTCGTTGGCATAGGTAGTCATGGCCAGCTCCTCTTTTGATACCTTTTCAAATTTGATTTTAGGGGCCTCCTGGGCAAGGAGCCGGAATGAAAACACAAATGTGATGAGAATTAACAAAATCTGGTTTTTCATAAAAAATAATATTTAGGTAATCGTGGATTTTAGCTGGCAGGAATATCTTTTAAAAAAGAGATAAAGAGTTGATATGATGATCTATTTTCTAATAAATTAGTTGCAAATTGATGTTGATCTGGATTAAATGGATTTTTAATCTTCCTTTATTATTATATTGTTCAAATATAGGGATAAATGATTTACAAAAAACATAATTAATTAAAAGTATTGTATGATTTTTTGCAGTTTTAAAACGATCCAGGTGTCGCAGGGGCAAAACGGGAAATAAGAAAATCAAATGGGTACATTTTAAATTTCCATAATATATAGAAGACAATAGGACTACTGAAAATGGGTGTAAAAATTCAATCAAATTCAGTCAATTTCTATCAATTCCTGTACCTTCTGATGTTTTGTCGTTTTTTGATTATCTGTGGCAGTTACAAGGTTTGCGGCAACCAGCTCGGCTATATCTTTCACAGGTGTGTCAGAGAATTGGGCAATACTCTTTTTACACATAGGACAAGATGTGGCAATCACTTCAGAATCACTACTATTCAAATATTCAGATGTTGCCTTTTGGATCATAAGCCGCTCATCAGTATTCATTGAAAGATTTCCCAGACTTCCACCGCAACACAGGGAATTCTCTTTTTCCTGTTCCATCGAAACTAAGTCAGTGAAATGGTTCAGCAGCAGTCGCGGCTGAATATAAATACCAGATCCACGTCCTAACTCACATGGATCGTGAAACACGACCTTCTTCCCGGAAGGGTGTACCGCTATTATCTTCTGCAGGATGAGTTCCGGTAAATACTCGCTGTGATGTAATACTCTGATATTTAGTTGATAATCTTCCTTAAAGCTCTTGTAACAGATAGGGCAGGAGGTGACCAGCGTTTTTGCACCTGAATGAATAATTTGTTGACGGTTACTCTCAACCAATTGTCTGGCCGCTTCGAACTGGCCGGATAATTTTAATGGGCGTCCGCAACACACACTACCATCTTTGTCCATAAAAAGATAATTTACCTTAGCTGCCCTGAATATTTTCTCCATCGACCGGCTGATCGTCGGTGACAAATGGCTCATACACCCGGCAAAGTAGATCACATCAGCTTTTTCGGTATATTTATTGGCAGGTAAGTAGCTGAATCCTTCGGTTTTGCCAGTCATACTTCTCTTTCGTTGTAGCATCCGTTGTTGCGTGAGCTCGATCCCTACCGGACAAGACGAGGTACACCTACCACACATAAGACAGTTATCGGTTAGATTTGGATGAAGCTGATTGTACCGGTAATCGCGCAGAAAATATACCATTTGGGTTGTGCTGTTTTTTCCCTGGAAATTCATCTGGCAGGTATCGATACAAATGCCGCAGCGTGAACATGATTGTATCTCTATTTCAGAAAATCCCGTAAAGTTATCTCCTGTCTTTAATCCCCAGTTTCTTAAAAATATGAGGAGTATCTCCGTGGGAATATGCATGTAACGGGAGAAGGGGATGGAAATCATAAATGCACCCAATGAAAAGGAGTACATCCACCAAAAAACAATGGATATTTGTTGAATCGGGAGGAATAATCCCATTAAATTGCCTAAAGGCTGAGTCAAAAAACTACCGTTTCCGGCAAATCCGGCGGTAGAGCTTTCTGCTAAAAGGCGCAAAGGAAAGATCAACCATAACGCGGTTAGTGCCAATCTGTCGCCAAAGGAGTGCTTCGTAATTTTTTTCATACCTGCAATACCAGGGCGAAAACGGCGTAATATGGCCACCACAATCCCCGACAAGACCATTAGCAATAAAAAGTCCATCACTGCATTAAATACGACCAACATTCCCGATTTGTGTGGATTTTGCTCAAAGAACCTAAAAAAGACCGGATAATAGAGCTCGTTGGCTTGATTACCTGTGTAGAAAAGGGTCTCCAGCTTTCCGAATACGATCAGCAAAAACCAGCCAAAGGCAAGGCTCATGTGCATATAACCAAGTAAGATATTGCGTTTAAAAACTTTACGATGGATTAAACTCTCCATAAATACTTCGTGGAAGGCATAAAGTGTTTTTACCGAAACAAGATTCTTCATGATCAATTTAAAATCTCCCGTTTCGTGATTACTCAGCCACATCATATAATTGTAGACCAGCAAGAGTGACAGAATGATCATTCCTGCCGTGAATGGTATTACAAACAGGTTAAAGTGCATGGCTAGTGTTTAAGGCTCGTTTAATGTTATGAATCACATTTCGTGTGTTGATACCACGCGGGCACACCAACTGGCATTTTCCGCAGAGCATACATTTGGCAATTTCTTCAGCAAGGTTTTTTGTTTCACCCCGCTGGATCAGGAGGTTTATTTTTCTAGGATTAAAATTGGTATACTGTGCAGCAGAACAGGTGGCAGTACAACTTCCGCAACCAATGCACCATTTAAAAGAGGGTTCATTTTGGGCTACAAACCTGGAAATCGAAAAATCATTTTTTTCGAAATCAATCTGCCGCCCTTTTAATATGGAGAATCCCCAGTCTTTCACCGTTTATTTTTTTAATCAATGACTAAGCTTTTATTATTTTTCCTGAGATAGGAGATGATACTCATAGTTGCCGCCCTGGCATCTGTCAGTGTTTCAGCTATCGAAAGTGGCTCCCGGCAAGTACCGGTAATAAAAATTCCGGGAGCATTGGTTTCATTCTGGCAAATATGACTATCCGAACTGGCCAGAAAATCTCCTGAAGTGAAAGAGAGTCCAGCCGATTTACCGATGGTTTTTGTAGGTTGAGCAGGAACCATTCCCACCAGCAGGACGACAAGATCAAAATTCATCTTCATGGGACGTCCCGAAAGGGTGTCTTCTGCTTTAAGAATTAGCGATCCATCAATGTTTTCCCCGATTTCAGAAACGCGTCCCCGAATAAATGTGATTCCCAAATCTTGCTGTGCCTCAATATAAAGTTCCTCGAAATTCTGACCAAACATCCTCATATCCATATAGAAATTAAAGATCTCAGCTTCAGGCAGCATGCGTTTCATTTCAATTGCCTGTTTAACACCAGTGATGCAGCAAACGCGGGAACAGTAAATATTTCCGGCTTTCTTGTCTCGCGAACCCACGCAATGGATAAATGCAATCCTTTGAGGCGTTGCACCCGCAACTGTTGTTATACGATATCCCGATTTGAGCCGCTCTTCCAGGTCATATGAGGTGATGACATTATCGTAAATTCTGTAACCGTATTCTTCTTTCTTTTCAGCATTAAAAACTTGAAATCCCGTAGCAAATAAAACAGCATCACCATTATAAGATTGACCATTCGTTAATAAAACTTTGTGCTGATCGTTTTCGCGCGATAAACTTTTCACCTCTGCATTTAATATCACACGCGACGGATTCATTTTTGATCCATTAACAAGATAGCTCAGAACTTCGTTTGAAGGGCGAAATTCAGGAAAAAGATTGCTCCAGTTACGCAGTTTTCCTCCCGTTTGATCCTCTTTCTCGAGTATTGTAACACGAAAACCGGCCGCTTCAAGAGATGAGGCAGCTTCAAGTCCTGCAGGTCCACCGCCGATAATAATGATATGTTGATGATTAGTCATCATGAAATAGTTTATTGCATCAAACAATTAAAAACTGTGGTTTTTGCGGTTCTCCGATATTTTGTCCGCGAATGCCCAGGAATTTTTGTTCTTTGCTGTAGTTGATACCTAGTTTATCGAGCAGAGGTTCAACAGAAACCTGATGCATTTGTAAACCCAGTTCCCACGGTGTGTATCCCATAACAAGCCCGGCCATCTCTTCATAGGTTAAAACAGGAATTCCCATCCCCCTGCTGTCATAGGTCACCCCTTCAAGTTCGGCTATTGTATATTGCCATCTGTCAAGAAACATGGAGCATCCCGGACAGTTGGCAACAATAAAATCAGGCTGATAAGGTTGCATCGACTCAAATTTCTTTTTGGAGTTGGAGACCGAATAACCGCGATTGGCCATTACGAGATACTGTCTGAATCCAAATCCACAGCAATGTCGACGCTCGGGATAGTCGATCACAGATCCTCCCCACGATTCTATCATCCCAGTGAGAACAGATGGAAATTCAGCTCCTCCTATTCCGCTTTCAGGAAACATCTTTGCATAGTGACAACCAATGTGTTCCACCACTTTAAGGGGCATTCCCGTCTTTTTATTGACCAGAGAAACCTTTGATTTCTCCCTGATCTGATTTCGGAATTTATAGATAATATCAGAAGTATGAACGAGATTTTCAGGTATTTTGAATTCCCTTTTTGTCGCTTTCCACAGGTATTCTCTGATTTTTGCTTCCGTTTCCGGAAAATGTTTCCATGTTTCAAGGACTTCAGTATATAATCCGAACGAGGTGACACACGAAGGAATAATATTGGTATACCCGGCTTCGGTCATCAAGGCGAAGTGACGGGCAATGACGGTCATCGTTGTCTCAAGTGGAACGATGTCGGTATGGTATCCAATTCCAGTGCAAGTGGTATGGCGTGCATCCTCATAGAGATCTTTTCCAAGATCATTGCGCATGATTCTCAGAAAGGTCGTTTCCGACCCGGGAAAGAATGTTTGCCTGATACAGCTTCTGACATAGAAATAATGATCATCAGCAATCTCTTTCTGATAATCTTCCCAAACTCTTTTTTTACCTTCTACTACCACCGTTGTTGAATTTGTTATCAGAGGTTATGTGTTCCGTCATTTTCTGTGTATACAGTCATAAAATACTCATTGCCAATTCCTTCTTCTGATATTTCAAGTCCCAGCTCTTCAGCTTTGTGTTTCGAGTGTCTCTCGATGGTCTCAAACATCGTTTTACAGCCGGTCACTTCAAAAATTTGTTTGAGCTCATCAAGTACTTCGGGTGAGATGGTCCGCAGACCTCCCGCACCTTCCTGTTTGAAATTGGAGCCCATCTTTTCCATGATTTCCGGGGTATTTCTTGATATCCAATCCCATACGGGACCTTGTTCAGGATGCATCTGGGGTGAAACAATGTCAGGATGGACACAATATCCGGTACGGATGATATTTTCACCAATTGCTCTTTTAATTGCAAACTGTTGCCTCCCTTTTTCTGAATCGGTAAAATAGCCTAACTCCTGCGAGAGTTTCCGCAAGGCCATAATTATAAAACCGGGGGTGTTATTCCTGGGACAACGAGTTTTGCAAGACATACATTCGCCACAATACCAGATCGTTTCGCTTCGAAGTAGTGCCTCAATCAGTTTTTCGTCTTTGCTTTGAACAGTATCGCAGATGATACGCGGATCGTAGTGATAAAACTCTGCGGCAGGGCAAATGGCAGTGCAAACGCCACAATTCATGCAACCATTCAATCCCTCAATAAATCGGATGTCCTGGTTTAGTCGGTCGTATAATTTACCCATTTTTGAGTATTTGAATCAATATTCAATAATTAGTCACAAGCAAAATTACGCAATCAATCATTCGAATGAAACCGTAATAAATGGTATTTATCCATGGGTATAAATACTTATGAAGTGAATTTGCGTGAAGGTAATGAAGTGACAATGGGATTGAGAGGCACAGTGATGGTGAGACTTTGAGAGGGGGTGACTTTGGGTGGGAGTTAAGTTGTAAGAATTTGATTTCTAATTGCATACATAACAAGGCCAGCAGTGTTCTTACAGCTGGTTTTACACAGAATATTGGCGCGGTGCTTTTCTACAGTTCGTTTACTGATAAAAAGTTGGTCGCCAATTTCCTGATTCGAGAGTCCGGAACAGATCAACAGCAGAATCTCAATTTCGCGTTCGGATAAATCAACCTCCGCCTCTTTGGATTCCCTGACCAATTTATAATTTCGTAACAGGTTTTGCATTAATTCCTGTGAAAAATAGTTCCCTCCTGCCATCACCGTATCTATTGCAGTTTTTACTTCGTGAAGGTTGGTGTTTTTCAACAAAAATCCTTTTGCTCCGGCATCGACCATCTGATCGTAATATTCCTCATCGCCATACATAGATAAGGTGATGATTCTGAGATCGGGTTTTAAGGTGAGGGCCCTTTTTGCTGCTTCAATGCCATTGATCTCGGGCATCTCTATGTCAAGAAATACAATATCATACTCTTGTCTGGCAATCAACTCCAGAAATTCCTTTCCGTTCGATGCTTCACCGGTAACCTCGTATCCGGCAAGGGTACCCAGCAACAACTTTAATCCGTTTCGGAACAAGGTATGATCATCGACTAACAAAATATCCATAATTGCAAATTTATAAAACAGGTATGGTGATTGCGGCATTAGTCCCCTTCTCTTTTTCTGAGACGAGATCAAAGCTGCCATTTAACGAGTTGATGCGTGTTACCATATTTGAATACCCCATTCCGGTGAAATGGTTGGAATATAAAAGATTGGTATCGAACCCTTTTCCATTGTCTTTATAATGACAGATAATCTTTCCCGGGATTTTTTCAAGCGATATGGAGATTAAAGTGGCTTCAGCATGTTTAATGGTATTGCTTATAAGTTCGCATAGCACCCTGTATAAAACAACTTCCGTATTACTTTCAAAACGTTTGTCATCCAGGTTCGAAGTAAATTTTATTTTGATCGAATCAGAATAGTTTATTTTATTGATAAAGTTTCGCATCGCCTTGTTTAATCCGAAGTTATTCAGAATATGGGGACTCAGATTATTGGAAATTTCCCGTATGCTTTTAATTGCCTCTTCGATTACCAAATCGGTGTTACGGAGGATTTTTTTCGTCTGATCGTCTTTATCCATCCTTGAAAGGGAAGAGAGCGACATCTTCACTGTTGAGAGGATAGGACCCAGTCCATCATGAAGATCTTTGGCAAAGCGCTTTCGTTCGGTCTCTTCAGCCTGGATGATAGCATTTAAAAGATTTTTCTCAATATCCCGTTTCTCCTGTTCCACCTTTTTCATGTATTTAAAAATCTTTTGAATCAGGAAGACTCCGACAGCAAAAAAGAAAGAAACAGCTACTCCTAGCCATACAAAGAGTTCACGGAATGTTTGTTGTGCAAAATCTGAAATCGTTGGAAGAAATTCTACCAGACATCGTACCGCCATAATGATGAAACCGGCACTAATCAGCATCCAGGAGACATTATATTTGGTAACCCGGGTAAGTTTAATCGAGATTCCTGCTGCAAATACCTGTAAAAGCATTGCCAATACCAATGCAAACTGGAGTAACATGTTTTAATTGATTATGGAAACTATACAAAATTAGAATAATGGTTCAAATGGTAAGCTATAAAATGTAATAACTTCCTTGTAAATTTAAAGGAAATATTTTAATTGGGTATTTCAACTCGCTCTCCAAGAAAGTGGGGTTTTTTTTCAGTAATCATGTCGAAAATAACCAGGATTCTTGCCGCTATTTCGCGAAACTGTACCCTTAGTTCAACAACTCCGTTTGCATCTTCAGCATTAAAAGCAATGGCTTCGATCCCCTTTTTCCGGGCAATATAGATCGCTCTCTGGTTATGAAATGATTGCGAAACGATGGTGAATTGCTCCTGTCCGAAGACCTCTTTTCCCCTTACCACCGAATCAAGGGTTCTGAAGCCAGCATAATCGAGTATAATTTTTCGTCCCGGAATTCCGGCAGTTACTAGATCATTGTACATTGTGATAGGCTCATTGTAGTTTCTGTTACGGTTATCACCGCTTACAATAATATAATCAACCTTATTGCAAAAATAGAGCTCTACGGCAGCCTTGATCCGGTTGGTATAAAAGCTGTTTCTACTTCCGTTTGTAAGATATTTACTCGTCCCCAGAACCAGAGCACAGTGGTTATGTGGGATGGAATCGATCGAACTATAACAATATTTACCCCCCTCTTTTGAAATGATAACATTTACATAGATCGTAAAAATTATAAAAAGTAGGGAAACCAATATTATGGAGTAGATGAATATTTTAATTTTTTTCAATATAATAAATTAATTATTAAAATTTAAGAGTAAAAACTGTTTCCACATCCGGATCTGAATGTGCGGTTAATGTTCCACCATGAAGCCGAAGTATTTGCCGCGACAAACTAAGGCCAATACCTGAACCCTTAGGCTTGGTGGTGAAAAAAGGGACAAATATTTTATCAAGAACTTCCGGAAGTATCCCTTGGCCATTATCGATCATCTGTATAATTATTTTGCCGCTTGCCTCATTAAATGCTTTTAATTCGATATGTGGATCCTCAGTTTTTTCAAGTGCCTGAATGGCATTTTTGAGAAGATTGATCAGTACCTGTTCAATCAACTGTTCATCTGCCGATAGCTCAAGATTTTCAGGAGAAATAGTTGCGTGACATTGAATTTTAAGTCGATGCATCTCTTCTTTCATCAATCCTTTCAGGTTGTCAAAAAGCTCTCTTATCGTAAAGATGGTAAAATTGGGGGTTGGGATGCGTGTAAGATCACGATACGATTCAACAAAATGGAGCAATCCAATGCTTCTTTTGTGTATGGTTTCAATGGCCAGTTCAATCTCATCGATGGCCTCTGTTTCCCCTTCATCCTGAAATGCATTGGCATAAGTAGATCTTACATCCTTAATCATATAATTAAGTGTCTGAGTGATAGATGCAATAGGGGTAATGGAATTCATGATTTCATGAGTCAGAACCCTGATCAGTTTTTGCCAGCTCTCCATCTCATTTTCTTCCAACTCATTCTGGATATCTTTAATGGTTGCCATCCTGATCAGCCGGTCTGCAACCTTAAACTCTGTCGCGAAAATTGCCAGTTGAAGGACCGTATCCTGCTTTTGAATCTTTACCATGATACTTTCACCGTTCGAAATGGTCATTAGCTTTGTGACGAGTTCGGGTGAAAAACTTTCCAGTTCTTTTAAATTTTTAAGACTGGTAATTTTAAATAGCTTTTTTGTTGAGTTGTTGATCAGTTCAACAACTCCATCCTCACGGTAACTGATCAATCCAAAGCCGATATGTTCAACGACCGTTTCAAGATAAAAATAGTTTTGTTCGCGCTCTTCCCTGACTCTTCTGAAGTCGTTGATTACCACGCTAAATGATTCGGTTAAGCGGTCGAATGAATAACCCAGTCCTTTAATTTCGAAGGTCCTTGAAAAATCAGAATATCTTAGTGATTCCAGAAAGTTTGTCAGCAGGGTATTTGTTGTTTCAACAAATTGTATAAGAGTGACCACCTGATAAATTGCTACACCAACAGCGAGAAGTGTTGTGAAATAGTAGCGTGTCGTAAAAAGGAGCCACATGATCACAAAAGCATTGGTTACTATTGCCAGTACCCTGATAATTAAAGATATTCTGAAATTTTTAGAGCCCATATTTTTCCATTCTCCTGTATAGGGAGGTTCGGGTTAGTCCAAGTTCACTGGCAGCCTTCGAAATATTTCCCTGGTGCATCTTCATCACTTTAACAATAATTGTTTTCTCCACTTTGTCGAGATCATAATTATCCAATTCCAGCTCATCAGATGTTTTGTTAATGATTCTCATCTGCAGGTCATTCGGATTTATCCATTCCGATTCGGTCATAATTACAGCCCTTTCAATTACATGTTGCAATTCTCTGACATTTCCGGGCCATACTGCTTCTTCCAACCTTTTCATCGCATCCCTTGTAAATCCACGCAGTGGTTTTTTGTACTTCTTTGAATAAATCTGAAAAAAATGGATTGCCAGCAAAGGTATATCGCCATAACGCTCACGTAAGGGAGGGAGATCAATCTCAACGGTATTTATCCGGTATAACAGATCTTGTCTGAATTTTCCTTCCTCGATCATTTGGTGGAGCGGCATATTTGTGGCACAGACCAAACGGATATCGATCGGGATGGGCTTATTCGAGCCAACCCTGGTAACTTCGCGTCTTTCGAGAACGGTGAGAATTTTTGCCTGTAGCGGCATTGGAAGATTGCCAATCTCATCCAGAAAAAGGGTTCCACCTGCGGCAATTTCAAACCGACCGGGTCTGTCGACCTTGGCATCAGTAAACGAACCTTTTGTATGTCCAAAGAGCTCACTTTCAAAAAGTGTTTCGCTTATTGACGTCAGATCAACACTGATAAAAGCTTCATCAACACGATTTGAGTTGTTGTGTAATGCTCTGGCAACCAATTCTTTTCCGGTTCCGTTCTCCCCAAGGATTAAAACGCTTGCATCGGTGGCTGCTACTTTCGAAATTGAGTTATATACTTTTTGCATCTCAGCCGAATTCCCGATAAAATCCTTAAAAGTCCTGTTCATCATATTATTGATGGCTTTGGCGCGACTTTTAAGCTGTTCAATCTCTTTTTTTGACCTACGTAATTTTAATGCAGAATTTAATGTAGCCAACAACTTTTCGTTTTGCCAGGGTTTAAGGATAAAATCGGATGCTCCTTCCTTTATGGCCCTGACACTCTTTTCCACATCACCATAAGCGGTGATAAAAAGGACAACGGCTTCGGGGTCGATTTCAAGTATTTTTTTAAGCCAGAAAAACCCTTCCTGACCACTGATGGCATCTTTTGTGAAGTTCATGTCGAGAAGGATCACGTCAAAATCTTCACTTTTAAGCAAATCCGGAATTGATGTTGCCACATTGGAGGTTACTATTTTTTCAACGTGAGGTTTTAAAAGTAACCTAAGGGAGAAAAGTATATCCTCATTATCATCGACTGCCAGAATTTTTCCGATTTTATCCATAGTGTTTAGTTTTTATGATTGTCTGAATTACAAACACCAGGCCAGAAAGAGGAATAGAAGACCGATCGGCAGACAGTTTTTATATTTGTCAGTATTTCAGTGCAATAATTACTATTTTTCATAAAGAATGATTTAAAATTTCTGAACGATTAGGATATGTAAATGTACGAAATCGGTCACATATTGTACGAATACGGACGATTATTTTTTTATGCTTTTCCCTAATAGTTTAAAAATTAGTTAATTAATTGAATGGTATGATTTATGAACTGAATCTGGTTTTGATGAAGCGTTATTGTTTTATATTAGCCCTTCAATTTCTCGCTTGATGTGATTTGATTGCGAACGTTATTTTTTAATAGCTATAAAACCACGAAATGATTGAATTGATTGATATAGGTAAAGTATTCAGGAATAAGAATGTTGAGACTAAGGCATTGAGTAATATTAATTTATCTGTTTCAGAGGGTGAATTTGTTAGTATTATGGGACCCTCCGGATGTGGAAAAACCTCGTTGCTAAATATTTTAGGTCTGATTGATGCTCCGAGTTCTGGAAAGTATTTACTTGATCAGGAATTGGTTTCAGATATTCCGGAAAGAAATCGGACAGAATTAAGGAAAAATAATTTCGCTTTTATTTTTCAGAGTTTTAATTTGATTGACGATCTGACGGTTTGGGAAAATATCGAATTGCCCCTTGTTTACCAGAAAATAGCTCAGTCAAAACGGAGTGATCGGGTTGATCAGATTCTTGAAAGATTTAATCTGAAACATCGTTCAAATTTTTTCCCAAGTGAACTTTCAGGGGGGCAACAACAGATCGTTGCGGTTGCACGTGCTGTAATCTCGCAACCTCGTGTTATTCTTGCCGACGAACCAACAGGGAATCTGGATTCAACTCATGGTGAGGATATTATTCAGCAATTGATAAAACTCAATGAAGCCGGAACTACGATTATTATGGTAACGCATTCGATGATGCAGGCTCAAAGATCACATCGGATAATTCATCTTTTTGATGGACATGTTGTTACTGAGAGTTATTCACGGTCTGTCACACATTTGTAGGTTGATTATGAAAAATTATCTCATCATTGCCATCCGGAATCTGCTGCGAAACAAAGAGTACTTTTTCATAAATGTATTTGGTCTTGCAGTAGGTATGGCTTGCGCTATCATGGTGATGGTTTACATTTGGGAACAGTCTAAATATGACTCATTTCATCCCGCTTCAGATCGTCTGTACAGGGTCTACCTCGAATCGAAGCTGGGGGGATTGGAATCCAAAGTGGCAGTGACTTCTCCGATGTTTGCCTTCGGTCTAAGGCCATATGTTCCTGAAATTGAGCAATCATGTCGGATCTTCAGAAATGACCGCGATATTGCGGTTATGGCACCTTTTTCTACTTCTCTCGATCGAAGATCGTTATTATACGTTGATTCAACATTCTTCAATATTTTTGGTTTTAAACTATTGGAGGGTGATCCAAAGAGTTGCCTGAACAAGCCGAGATCGATTGTTTTATCTCGTTCCGTTGCAAATCAGTTATTTCCAAATGGAGCACTTGGAAGAATAATAACCGTCGAAAACAGTAAAAAATGGACCGTCACAGGAGTTGTTGAAGATTGTCCGGCAAATTCTCATATCCATTACAAATCTTTAGTATCCCTCTCGTCCCTGGTATTACCCGATCTTGGCTGGACATCACTTTATCTTTATACCTATTACCGGTTTAAAGATGGGACAAATATGAGAGAACCGGCTTTATCTGCATATCTGGGTTTGACAGCAATCGAAGAGAAGCTTTTGAAAGGCTTTTTAAATGAAGCGGGTGAGGACCTGGAGAAAACAATGGGGTTATCAATTAAGGAGATGAAAGAAAAAGATGAGTATTTTGTCTTACGATTGCAAAAAGTTACAGACATACATCTCTTCTCTCACCTAAAATATGAAAACTCACAAAATGTTAATATTCAGACACTACTAATTATTGCAGGTATTTCAATTCTGATTATTTTAATTGCCTGTATAAATTATGCCAATCTTTCAACGGCCCGGTTGGCAGGACGAGTGCGTGAGATAGGTATCCGAAAAATATTGGGATCACAACGCAGAGAATTATCAAGACAGCTGCTTGCTGAATCGGTTACGATCAGTTTTATTTCTCTCTTTTTTGCACTGGTTATCGTAGAACTGGTCTATCCAAATACTATTTTGACTCAGCTAAGCCCAGAATTTAATATACAACTGCTGATGTTTAAGCTTTCGCCCGTGATTTTTTGCGTTACCCTATTTATAGGAATTATAGCCGGAATCTATCCAGCCTTCTATATTTTACGATTCAGCCCTGCGACAATTTTAAGTCAGCAAAAGCAGTTCAGTATCGGGGGTAAAGGTTTAAGAGGTTTATTGGTCATCATACAGTTTGTATTCTCGATTGTAATAATATATTCAACGTCGACCATATATCGGCAGTTAAGATTTGTTCAGCAAATGGGAGTTGGTTTTCAGAAGGAGCGCCTCTTGGTAATTCAGAATGTTATCGGATTAAAAGGAAACAGTAACGAATTTAGGAAGACTTTGATGGAAATGAAAGATATCGAAAGTGTTGCATTTTCCAATTCAGTTCCAGGAAAAGTCCTCGGTATGCAAAGTGTACAAAGCGGCAATAATCGAACCAGTAACCTGATGATGTACATTATGCAGACTGATTCAATGTTTTTCCAAACTTATGGAATGAGACTTTCACAAGGAAGTTTGTCTAAAAAGCAATATGCTTCTAAAGATACCGTTGATGTTATTATTAATGAGGAAGCTGTTAAATACCTCGGTTTGGACCATCCAATTGGTTCCACCATCTACCGGGTAAATCCTGATGAATCGACTAATTGTTTGATTATTAATGGGGTAGTTGAAAATTTTAATTTTGAGTCTCTTCACACAAAGATCCAACCGCTCATTATTTTTCCTGAGGAACCAGCGCAAATCAAATTTGCAACAATTCGGTTTAAACGAGCTGTAAAAGATGAGGATGTCAATCGAATAAAGAGTTACCTTGGGAAAGTTGTTCCAAACATTCCATTTTCTCAATTTTCAATGAATGAAAGTCTTGGTGAATTTTATAAAGAGGAACAATCTACAGGAGAGGTGGCAGTTGTATTTTCCTTCTTTGCTATTTTTATTGCTAGCATGGGTCTTTATTCACTTTTGGCTCTTACCACCATTTTCAGAACGAAGGAGATTGGTATCCGTAAAGTATTGGGAGCGGGGACCAAAGAGCTGGTATTGTTGTTATCGAAAGAAATTTTTAAGCTGATTACGGTCTCAGGTGTTATCGCACTCCCTGTTTCGTTCCTGCTCTCCTATTACTGGCTTGATCGGTTTGCTTATCATGTATCGATGAGTTTTACCAACTACCTTTTCGTTTTTGTAGCGGTCTTCCTGGTTGCCGTATTTACCATTTATCGTCAGTTATGGCATACGATTAATTCTGATCCAAGCGATTCCCTTCGATTTGAATAATTGTTAAGTATATGTCAAGTAAATGTTACTAATCATCTAAATTATAAATGAATATCTATTGTGGCACGCTTTATGTACTATTTAGACTGAATTTTAATAATTAAATTAAAGAGTACAAAAATGAAAAAACAAATTAATTCTGTAAGCAGTTCTACAGTTAAAAGTATTTTATCGGCAACTGTTTTATGTGCAATGCTTAGTGCTACAGGAGTAAGTGCAAACAACTATCCTTCAATAGATTCAAATATTATCTTAAAAGATAACAGGGCTGATCCAAAAACCGAATCCGGATTGATCAGAGGATCTGAATCTTTTACAACCGGCAACAGCAGTGAGAATGTTAATAACGAAATTTCAACTGTCATTGAGCAATGGATGGCAGAAAGCGCTTTCTGGAATAAAGAGGATTCTTTATCCTACGACCTGCAAGAATCAGTAAGTAAGGAACAGGAGATTAAAAGTGGTCATCTGAATCCTAAAATTTCGATGGAGAAAGTACCGTTTATTTTTAATGCTGAAAACTATATTTCTGATTCAGAATTTTAATGAACAGTTGATTGGTAAATAGTTAGTTTAATTGATGGTTGACGTCCCGGATTTGTATCGGGGCGTTTTTTTTTACTTTTGGATCTGACAAATTGTCGTCCTGGATTATTGCGTATTAATTTATTAACCTAAGATTATGGAACGATTACATTTAATCCTTTATTAATCAGTGATATTTCTATATTTTTCCCCATCTGGCAAGGTTCACCGTCGAAATGGACTACCCCGTCGGAGTCTCTTTCAAGCAAGATTTTAGAACCTCTTTTAATATACATGAGGCGACTTTTGTCAATATTCCTGAAAAAAAGTCGGATTCCTATTCCAGGAGCTTTGTAAAGTCGAAAAGGTGAGAGAAGGCAAATATCCAGATTTCCATCGCAAATATCTGCTTGTGGAGCGATATAGGCATTATTCCCATATTGAGAAGCATTGGCAAAGGTGATCAGAAATGCTTTGTGAAGAAAGGGCTGTTCGTTATCAATGGTGATCCTGTAGGTTTCTGGTTGGTAACTAAAATACTCTGATATTGTTGTTTTTACGTAATTTGAGAGCCCTCTTCCCTTACATTGAGCGAATTTTTCACCAATTAGCGCATCAAACCCGACTCCACAGGTACAAAAGAAGGGGGTATTGTTTATTAATCCGTAATCTATAGCCTGATATTTACGGTTGTTTATAATTTGAATAGCTTTGCGTGGCTCCAGAGGGATATGAAGGTGCCGTGCGAGTCCATTGCCAGAGCCGGAAGGGATGACCGCCATGACCGCGGTAGTGTTGATCAGTGATTTGGCAATCTCATTTACTGTACCATCACCACCTACCGCCACGAAATATCTGTAATTTTCTGTCAGTTTCTGACTGACAATTTCTGTCGCCTCCCCTTTGTACTTTGTAATGATTACTTCAACATCAAAAAAAGTTGAGTCGACCAGTTTATCGATTAATTCTGGAAGGTGCCCCTTATATTTGGTTCCGGAGATCGGATTGATTAAAAACAGAATTTTTTCTTTTACAAACGATTGATTCATTGAAATATCAGTTCAATTTAAGTCTGCAAAAGTACATTTATAGCCCGAACAATAAAAGTAATTGAGTAATTTTTTCAGCAGGTTAGTCGGGATTATTGTTCACCGTTTTAAATCAATTCTCAAATTCACAATTTAACTATCCGTCAGAAAGCGCTATAACATGTGAGAGAATAAGATTTGATTCGTAAACTACCTTGCAGAATAGTGAAAGGGTTATATATTTGCATTTGATTTTTTAACCTTTGATTATGATATTAAAAGGACTTAAGAACCGATTTGGCGGGCTTCTTCTGCTTTACATTTTATTTGTATTGATTTCCTTTATTAGCCGGACTATTCTTTTGGGAATGTCGGTTAATGAAGTGAATATGGGAATTTTTAGCTTACTAAGGGTTTATTTGGTTGGTCTTTTCTTTGATACTGTGGCATTTTCCTATTTTATTATCCCTTTTGTGATTTTTCTGACTTTGGTAAGCGACCGGTTTTATAATTCCCGGTTCCACAATTGGTTTGCCCATATCATCTATGCCATTACCTTATTTATCCTACTTTTTAATGGCTCTTCTGAATATTTTTTCTGGGAGGAATTCGGAGTTCGTTACAATTTTATCGCTGTCGATTATTTGGTATATACAACGGAGGTGCTTGATAATATCTGGCAGTCATATCCTATACCACTTTTGGTAAGTGCAATTCTGGTGATTGATTTGAGTATTATGTGGCTGATTGTTAAAATGAAATTACTTCAGAAAACTTTGGAATCGATCAGCACCTGGAAGTCCAGAGTAACTACTGGGGTTATTCTATTGGTTTTACCACTGATCTCTTACCTGACCATCAGCTTTGACATGGCCGAGAAAACGCAGAACAGGTATAACAATGAACTTTCAAAAAATGGGATCTATTCCCTTTTTGCCGCTTTTCTGAACAATGAACTGGATTACGAAACGTTTTATATTTCTCATAATAACGATCAGAATTTTAAGCATTTACGAAATTTGATCAAATCTGATAACAGCGAATTCAAGAGTCGCAATTTGACGGATATTACCCATTTGGTCACCAACGGCGAAACAGAAAAAAGGTACAATGTGCTGTTTATTACCGTTGAAAGCCTTAGCGGTGAATTTATGGAATACCTTGGGAGTAAGAAAGGGAAACTTACTCCTTCACTGGATACCCTGGTAAATAAGTCGCTTCTGTTCACCAACTTTTATGCTGTTGGTACACGTACCATCTGGGGCCTTGAAGCTGTCGCCCTTTCCGCACCTCCTAAACCCGGCCAGAGTGTTATCAAACGTCCGCACAGTGAAAATATGTTTTCGATGGGACAGATTTTTAAATCAAGAGGTTATGATCTTAAGTTTATTTATGGCGGGAATGGTTATTTCGATAATATGAATTATTTTTTCGAAAATAATGGCTACAGTATCGTTGACAAGGGGGAATTAAGAGATAATGAGATTACTTTTTCAAATGCTTGGGGAGTGTGCGATCAGGATTTATTTAATAAGGTACTTAAGGAATCAGATCTCTCGTATGCTGCTGGAAAACCATTTTTAAACCTGGCAATGACGACTTCTAATCACCGGCCATTTACCTATCCGGAAGGTCTGATTGATATTCCTTCGGGAAAAAACAGGGAAGGAGCCGTTAAATATTGCGATTATGCTATTGGTGAACTGATCCGTAAAGCGAGCAAAAAACCATGGTTTAACAACACCATTATTGTAATTATGGCTGATCATTGTGCCGGTAGTGCTGGACAGTCAGAGTTGCCATTTATGGAATATCAGATTCCGTTGATCATCTATAATCCGGCTATCATTCAGCCTCAACGGAATGATCATCTTTCGAGTCAGATTGATGTAGCCCCAACATTACTGGGATTATTAAACTGGAACTATGAGAGTAAATTTTTTGGGAAAGATATTCTGAAAATGAAACCTGAAGATGAGAGGGCATTTATCGCTAATTATCAAAAACTGGGATATATTAAAAACAACAAACTAACAATTCTTAGTCCGCAACAAAAGGTTACCTCCTACAAAATAGATCGGTTTACTGGAGTTATTGATCGTCAGGCTGTAGATGAAGAAATCTTGGATGAGACGGTAACGTATTATCAATCTGCAAACTACATTCAAAAAAATCGATTAAATAAATGGGAAGGCAAATGAGAATAAGAATCTTAGACCGGCAAATACTTTTGCTAATGCTTTTAATTTGGTTACCCGGTTTTTCGATTCATTCCATGGCAAGTGACTATTTAAATGGAAGGGATACGTTGGTCTATAAGCCATACCGAGATACGGTCCGATTGACCAAAGCTCAGGTTTTCAACCTGAATTCCACCGAATCTTTGCTGATATATAAACCACGTCCTTTTGAATTTATCAGGAATGTCCCTTCTGATTTTGTGAATTTTGGTAAGATTACGTTTGCAAAAAGGAATCTGCCCAAGCTTGGATTATTGGTTGGTACGACTGCTGTTCTGGTCGCATTTGATCAACCACTTTTAGATGCTGCACAACAATTTGGAAGGTTCATCCATCTTGATGCCAAACGGGTATTTAAGCGTGAAATCTCCTTTAACATTGGCAATTTTGCTGTTCCGGTTCTTGATGTTCCTCAAAATCTGAATTCTGCGTTCTATTTTATTGGCGAGGGATGGCCCAGTATTCTGGTAGCTGGAAGCTTTTACGGATATGGTATGGTCTCCAATGATTACAGGGCAAGGCAGACATCGTCGCAATTGGCAGAGATGTTTTTCACTTTAGCTGTAACAACACAGGTACTGAAACGTATTACAGGTCGTCAAAGTCCCTTCAATTCTACTACACCAGGAGGGAAGTGGCATCCATTTACTAAACCTTCGGTATATCAGGCAGATGTCTCCAATTATGATGCTTTTCCTTCCGGACATCTTGCTACAATTATGGCAACTGTCACCATTTTGTCAGGAAATTATCCTGACAGTAAATTTATTAAGCCCGTGGGTTATTCCCTTATGGGTATTCTGGGATATGCAATGATGAACAATGGCGTCCATTGGATGGGTGACTATCCGATTGCCATTGCCATTGGCTATACCTGTGGAAAGATTGCGCTGAGTCGCGGCCAGAAAACAATTCAAAAAAAATCGGGAGAGACCAGTTACAAATCTTCCTTAATGCCCATCTTTTTTGGACAAAACGGATATGGTTTGAGCTACCGGCTTGTTTTTTAGGCTGGCGGGTTTGTAAATTCAATGTTAACCCTGAATGTGAATTGCTAAATTATTGAATGTCTGGATTATAATATTCAATATTTTCCTTTTTATTCTAAATGGCGTAAATAATCCGGTCAAAATGGCTGATTTTTGGGTAAATTCTGCTATTTTGCAAAAAAAGAAACGCAATGTCTGGATTAATGATTCCCCATTTAAAAGAGATCTCACCCGAGACCTCCTCAGCCCTTTCGGAGCAATTAGTAAACTCAGGAGTAAGGATCAGAATTGATCATATTAATTGGAGCGATTTTCCGCATATGGTTGATTCAACTGTTTATGCAGGTTATACTGATCAGCATTTATGGCTTCATTTTGTCGTCTGTAATGACTTCGTCAGGGCAGTTTGTCGTACGGATCAGGAGCCGGTTTGGCAGGATTCATGTGTTGAATTCTTCCTGAAACATGGCGATAACTACCATAATTTTGAGTTCAATTGTCTTGGGGTCTGTTTATCTGCTTTTGGTCCCGATCGTCATACCAGGAAAAGCCTTGATATTGAGAGTTTGAATCAAATTCTAAGATTTCCCACCTTGAGTATAGAAAGCCTGCCGGAGGTTGGGGTAACAGCAGACTGGAGCCTTACAGTTGCTATACCTCTTGGATTGATTGGTTTAAAGGATGGAGGGGAGTTCTTTGCAAATTTCTATAAATGTGGTGATGAAACCTTAATACCTCATTATATCAGCTGGTCAGCCATTGCAACTCCATCTCCAGATTTTCACCGGCCTGAATTTTTTGCGCCGGTTGAGTTGATGAAGTAATTTCTGTTTGTCTTTTGGATTAGTAACTATCATATTATGAGCTATTTAAAATCAGGGTTAATCTCCCTGGGAATTAGTTCGGGCCTATTGGGTACCCTTGATGTTTTGGGGGTAAATCCCCTGTTAAAGGGTCAATATCATCATCCCAATGTCGTTTTTATTTTAGCCGATGACCTTGGGTATGGTGACCTCAGCTGTTATGGACAAACAAAATTCAAAACGCCGAATATTGATCAGTTAGCCGCTTCAGGTATCCGCTTCACGAGTCATTATGCCGGATGTACCGTCTGCGCCCCATCCCGCTCATCACTGATGACAGGCCTAAATACTGGTCATACCTACATCCGCGGGAATAAAAGCATGGAACCTGAGGGACAGGAGCCACTTCCAGCAGATGTATTTACGGTTGCTAAACTTTTTAAGGAGGCAAACTACGCAACGGGTGCTTTTGGTAAATGGGGACTTGGTGGACCTGGCACAGATGGAGTCCCCGAGAAGCAGGGATTCGATGAATTTTATGGCTTTAATTGTCAGACCTTGGCACATAATTACTATCCGGAATACCTATGGCATAATAATGAAAAAGTTTTTCTTGAAGGAAATAAGAATGGCGGGAAATTGCAGTATGCTCATGATGAATACCATCAAAAGGCGCTCGAATTCATTGAAAAACATAAAGATGGACCATTCTTTCTTTTCTGTCCATACATCATTCCTCATGCTGAATTAGTTGCTCCTGTCGATACTTTGTGGCAGCAATTTGATGGTAAGTTTCCTGAAAAACCTTTCACAGGGACCGATTCCGGACCAAATTTCCGTAAAGGGGGTTATGGATCGCAAACAAAACCCAGGGCAGCTTTTGCTGCTATGGTTACCAGGCTCGATCGATCAGTAGGCGAAATTGTAGCCAAACTGAAAAAATTGGGTATCGAAAAGAATACTCTGATAATATTTACATCGGATAATGGTCCCCATCTTGAGGGTGGAGCATCTCCCGATTTCTTTAAAAGTGCTGGTCCGTTGCGAGGATATAAAAGGTCAATGTACGAAGGTGGCATTCGGGTTCCGTTTATTGCCAGCTGGCCGGCAGAGATCCAGTCTGGAAAAACTTCGGATTATCCCTCCGCTTTTTGGGATTTTCTACCAATTTCAGCTGAATTGACAGGAATCTCATTGAAGAACCCTACTGACGGAATATCAATGATCCCGGTACTTACAGGAAAGGGGATTCAAAAAAACCATGAGTTTTTATACTGGGAATTTCATGAAGGGGGAACCAAGCAGGCAGTGCGGATGGGAAAATGGAAAGCTGTAAGGTTTGGTACAGAAGAACCCCTTGAGTTATACGATTTAAGCGTTGATATACATGAAGATAAGAATGTCGCATCACTGCATCCCGAAATCATTGCAAAGATTGAAAATTATCTGAAACATGCGCGGAGTGAATCGGAAATTTGGAAAACTGAAACTCATTGGCCGGCAAATAGAGAGAGAAATTAGTCTTTAAAGTGCTACGATTTCCGATGAATGAATATTTATAGAGATGAGAATAGTTACTGCATTATTTCTAATGTTTCTTGGTTTTCAAATACAGGTAGCTGCTCAGGAGCCCGATTCAGTGTTGATGATCAATATTTCAGGACGTTTTCCCGGAAAGATTGGTATGAAATTACACCCGGGATTTGAAAATAGTCCGGTTTTATTTAGGGATTTTAGCGGATTGGACACCCATTTTCAGCATTTACCGGTAATGAATTTTCAGTCACAAAGCAAATGGAAAATTGACTGGCAATCATCCTTCGTGACTGGAATGCCAGTATGGAATATTTACCAGGGCAATTATGGTATAAGAACCTATAAAGCAACCGACAAAATCTGCATAGGGACTGCCGGCTATTCCGACCGGTTCTTTCATCTGAATTCCGCCAATAGTGGAATTTTCCCTCAAACTAATTACAGTAGTTCGTTGTTTGTTGGATATAAGTTCTCTGAGAAGTTTAGTATTTCAGCTGGAATAACTATTCAAAGCTATAATGACCCGATGGGCCGAAATCATTAGATGGGAAATGCGATGCATTTCAACTAAATAATTGTATGTCAATGTTATAATTTACATAAGTTTATTGTCGTGGATCAATTGCTTAACGAAAAAATACAAAACGCCTATAATGCGCTGATCTTTCAGTGTTCGAGGAGTATGGCCGCGAGCGACCTTCCACTTGTGGATAAGGCTTTCAGTTTTGCTGCTGAAACCATAGGTAATACTGTTTGGAACAAAGGGGAGTTTATTCTCAATCACTCAATTTCGGTTGCAAAAATTGCCGTCGTTGAACTGGGATTGTCAACCGATGCTCTCATTTCGGCCTTGTTGCACAACGTTTATGGTCCTAAAGGAGTTGAATTTTCGTTCGAAGAGGTTAAAAAGCGATTTGGTACAAGTGTTGCTATAATCCTTGACGGAATTATAAAAATTAATGCGTTAAATACGGGAAATCTTGCGTTTCAGAGTGAGAATTTCAGGCGGCTTTTACTCACCCTTTCAGGTGATGTGAAGGTGATCTTCATCAAAATAGCCGATCAGCTTCAGGATATGCGGACCCTGGATAAACAGCCAACCGGACTGCGTGAGCGTTTATCTGTCGATACCTGGCATTTATATGCTCCGCTTGCACATCGTCTGGGGCTTTATAAAGTGAATTCGGAGTTACTCGATCTGGCACTTAAGTATCTTCACCCTGATGCTTATGAATCAATAGTTGAACAGCTCAAGGAGACTGCCCTTGAGCGTGCTAGTTTTGTTTCAGCTTTTGTTTCGCCCATCGAAAAGAAACTCCAAAGCCGGGGATTCGATTTTGAGATGAAAGCTCGCACCAAATCGATCTATTCCATCTGGAATAAAATGCAAAAGCAAAAGGTTGATTTTCATGAAGTCTACGATCTTTTTGCCATTCGCATTATCCTCAATTCAGAACCTGAAGATGAAAAGGCGACCTGCTGGCAGGTTTTTTCTGTGGTTACCGAAGAGTATATCTCAAATCCTGACCGTTTAAGGGATTGGATAACATATCCAAAATCAAATGGTTATGAATCATTACATACCACTGTACTCGGACCTGGACAACGATGGGTAGAAGTTCAGATTCGTACCCGAAGGATGGATGATATTGCGGAGAACGGACTTGCCGCTCACTGGCGATATAAAGGTGGAAAAGGGGGAGAGGAGATCGATAAATGGCTGAAAAATATTAGGGAAGCGCTGGAAAATCCGCAGATGAATACGGTTGATTTTATCGATGATTTTAAAGTGAACATCTATGAAGATGAGATCTTTGTATTTACCCCTAAAGGTGACTTAATCAAGCTTCGCTCCGGGGCAACACTTCTCGATTTTGCATATGAAATTCATTCGAAAGTTGGAGATAAGTGTGTTGGTGGAAAGGTAAACGGTAAGTTGGTCACCTTAAAATATCAACTCAAAAACGGCGATCAGATTTCGGTGGAAACCTCAAATAACCAGCAGCCCAAACTCGATTGGCTCGATTTTGTGATCACTTCCAAGGCAAAATCGCGCATTAAGGCCAGTTTAAACGAGGCGCACAAAAGGGAAGCAGAGAATGGCAAAGAGCTGCTGAAACGGAAGTTTAAAAATTGGAAAATTGATATCAATGATCAAGTGATACGTGATCTGCTCAAACATTATAAATTAAAGCTTGCGACAGATCTTTATTACAATATCTCTGTTGGAAAAATTGATACCCTGGAAATCAAAGAGTTAATTTCAGGTAAACTTGAAGAATCGCAACAGGAGAAATTGGCAGAAATGCTTCCTTCACAAGAAGTTAAAGAGCTGTCGTTTGATAACAGCGATGATTACCTTGTGATCGATAATAACCTCAAGGATGTGAATTACAAATTGGCAGTCTGCTGCAACCCTATCTTCGGGGATGAAATTTTTGGATTTGTGACCATTCTGGAAGGGATAAAAATTCATAGGACCACTTGTCCCAATGCCAGGCAAATGGTAGAGCGCTATCCTTACCGCATTATCAAGGCCAAATGGAGGATCACCGGCAAAAGAAATTCCTTTCAGGCGACTATTCGGATTTCAGGGTCCGACCGAATTGGAATTGTGACTGATATCTCAAAAATTATTTCAAAGGAGGTGGGTATTCAGATGCGTTCAATTGCCATTAATTCTGAGGATAAAGCTTTTGATGGTACCTTAAGGGTGTTTGTTAACGATCTGGAACACCTTGACTTTCTGATGCAAAAATTAAAAAATATAAAAGGTGTCCATTCGGTAACCCGTGCGGATGCATAATCAAATAATAATTTACTGATGCGTATACTGATTGCTCCAAATGCAATGAAGGGATCGATGACTGCCCCCGAATTTGCGGATGCTATTGGAGAGGGACTTTTAAGTGCTGACACTACTCTCGAGTTGTTAAAATATCCGTTAGCTGATGGAGGAGACGGAACTGCTGCATTATTAGTTGAAGGATTGGGGGGAGTATTTATCCCGGTTGAGGTTCACGACCCCCTGGGACGTATGATTACTGCCAGGATTGGCTGGTTGGCTGAATCGGGATGCGCTATTATTGAAATGGCTGAAGCATCCGGGCTAAAACTGCTGGATGCTTCCGAGCTAAACCCAATGCTGGCTTCATCACGCGGAACTGGCGAGTTAATGATGGAAGCGGTTAAAAGAGGGGCTCAAAAAATCATTCTTGGCATAGGTGGCAGTGCAACGGTTGACGGTGGGGCAGGGATGTTGAAAGCTTTGGGATGTAATCTAACCGATAGCTCAGGAAATGAGGTGATTGAAGGGGGAGAGGGTTTGACCCGGCTATCTGAGATCAATATCGGCGGAGTAACACCAGAAACCTTTAAATGCGAAATCCTTATCGCTTCAGATGTAAAGAATCCATTGCTTGGTGAAAACGGCGCTGCGGCAATTTATGGTCCTCAAAAAGGGGCGACCGAAAAGATGGTAGCTGATCTGGAAATAGGTCTGTTGAATTATGTGAATGTGCTGGAGCAATGTACGCAAAAGGAATTGAGGGATATTGTTGGAGGTGGAGCTGCGGGGGGTATTGCAGTACCTTTGATTGGATTATTTAATGCCAAAATGGTCAGTGGGGCAGAGCTGATCATCGATCTTTTAGGTGTTTTAAAAGATCTAAAAAATTGTAATTTAGTTGTCACCGGAGAAGGGTGTGTCGACTTACAAACCTGTCATGGGAAAGGTCCGGCGGTAATTGCAAATGCAGCACATGAGGCAGGCATTCCTGTTATTGCAATCGGTGGATCTGTCAAGGAGGAGGCCTCCTGGCTTTTTGACGGTATATTCTCCATAACTGACGGTCCATCCCCCCTTGATGAGACCATGAAAAACGCCTTTAATCTGACTAAATCATTATCATTTGAATTGGGGAAACTTCTGAAAATATTTTCAAAATGACAAATGTGGAACAATTAATCGATAAGGCAAATGATGCACTCAAACAAAACCGGTATGAAGAGGCTTTAACGATCCTTAACCATGAGTCGCTCAGGAATACCAGAGAATCAATAATCCTGAAGGGAGAAATTTATTTTAAATTGCAGAAATGGGGTGAAGCGCTCAACCAGTTTTCAGCTTGTCTCGAGAAATTCCCGGAAGACAAGAAGGCTGAATCATATTGTCTTATGATTCAAAATATCCTTGGATTTTATCACAAAGACCTGTATAATCCCTGATAACTAAAAAGACTTAAGGGGAACTGAGCTGATCATTTTTGTCCTTCAATTTTAATCTCGGAAGGAGACCTGATGTTAAATTGTAAAAAAATGAGCCATCAACATTTGCAGGTGGCTCATTTTTCATTTATTTGGTATATATCAGACTATTATTACGATAACCGGTATTATCCAAATACCAATCTTTATATAGTGTACCTCCGGATTCGGCCCATGCTCCAAAATTTAAGTATGATTTTAGAATTTCATTCTTTTCAATATTATAGGTAAACGAGGAAGGAACTTCGATCATCCATACCAGACTATTTTTGGATTTATAATAACGCGAAGCTTTTGGATTTGAAGAATCATCACTTTGTCCAAAAAAAGTTGAATTGGCTTTTGATGTTGGCTTATAATCAGCCATATGAATTTCTTTAGATCTGTCTCCATTAACAAAAACAAACGGATTATAGGGTGCGGTACCCACAGCTGCTGCCGTTTGAGGAGTTGTAAATGTCACATGCAATTCAATATCTCTTGGTTCTCGCCATCCGTTTCCGGGAATAACATTAACACCTGTCCCTCCACCTGTTGAAGGGAGAAGTGCCCATGCGTCATCAAATGCAATAACAACTGCTTTGGTTTGTCCCGATTCTAAACCTATATTTTTAACAATCCCCTCCTGATCAGTTAAGGTCACTGTTGATACAACCGAGGGGTCAACAGGGAGTTCAAAACCGAATCCATTCTTGAATGATGCGCCTATTGCTCTTACTTTTACCTTTATAAACATCTCTGTGATTTTTGACAGAGCATTTGTTACATTTTTATATTGGCAATCGACCACAAGATCATTGAAATCAAAATCTCCCAGTGAGGGCCATAAATCTTCTACCAATAAACTGCTATATTGGTTTTGACCTGGATAATAATTGGAAAAAGCCCTAAGCGGATCATTCGAAAATTCATCAAATGTATTGGAAATCCCATCTTTATCATTGTCTTCCGGTGAATCAATAGAAGGAACACTACCCACATCAACTGCCTTTATCGGGTTGGCAGTAATATAGAAAAGCGCGTCATTAAAATCTTCATCAGAAGAGGTTGCGGTATTTCTGATCTGATCTTCAAAACCTAAAAGAAGTAGTCCTCTTAGATTGTTGTAAAGTAAAACGGTGTGCTGACGATTTGCTGGTAATGTTTCTGGATTTAATACCGGATCAGAGTAATAGGTCGGAGGATTAACCACACTCGTCCCATTCCAACCATTTGCTACAATAAACCACCCAATACCTGTTCCAGCAGGAAATCGGCCCAATTTTACCTTATCTCCAGAAGTCATAGAACCCCCTGAACCACCTAATGAGGCATTGGGAAAAATTATTGTGTATTTAGAAATATCGTTTATCGTCTGTGGTGGTGTCGCAGCGTTGTAGGTATAATAACCTATTGAATTTGTATATCCTGCCCCTTCACCTACAAAGGTGATCCACACATCAGCCAATTCATTCAAAATAATATCGGCTTCATTACCTGATTTGAGATATTGAGGATGACTAATTGGAAGATGTTGATATTCAGGCAGTGATGCGTTGATGGAATCGAGAAGTCCCTGGGTGATTTTGTCTCTGGTCGGTTCAAGGTAATTGGGAACGCCACCTGTGGTGAAAGTACCCATAAAAGAATATCCAAATGCTGCTTTTGTCTGATTCGTGATCGGAGCCGACTTTAATGTGCGCCCTTCACCATAATTGTAATAGGCGGTCAATCCATTAATTACAAATCCAGATTCAGATTCAAGTCCGATGTATTTCGTCTTTAAATACAAACTATCCTGAGAGGATGGAACCTTAAGTTTTACATCTATCCTTCCATTTGACTGACTTATGAATGTCCCCACCAGCTTGCTATTTTCATTGGGTAATTCTGTTGTTCCCGGGTAATTAAGATAGATAGAAACCGGAACTCCGGCGAGATTTGTGGTGGAATTTTTTACCAGGATACCTATTGAAACCTCTTTAGATGTTTCAAAATTGAAACCGTTGGGAATAACCAGATTTTTGGTAATTTTTAAAGTTGGATCATCAGAAAGTCCCGGGATAGTAGGATTTTTGCATGCTACTAAAACTGAAACTATCCCCAAAACTATTAAAAGTATCCTTTTCATTTGCTGCCCTGTATAAAACGCTTTTTGTTTAAAAATAAAATATCCGGAATCAGGATAATAAACTTTTTTATTAACCTTGAATCCGGACATCTCAAAAAATATGCCAAAAAATATTTTAATTACTAAAATTTTTATATCACAACAATTAGTAAGTTTTAATTATTTGATATTCAGCATTTAAATAATCCAAATGATTTCAATAGAAATAGGCTTTGGGCTCATTTACAAGGAGCAATTAAATTTGCAGGAGGAAAGCAATTTTATAGAAGTAAAATTTTTCTATTTTTTCAGATAATCATCCAGTTCCATAACCAATTCTTTTGTTGTGCTTTTTAGTTGGTCAAAAAGTTCATAAACCCCCTCTTCTGTTTTGTTTTTACCCATCTCTTCCAACTTACGGGTGAGTTCAAGAGCTTTTGGAGCCATGTAATTGGCAATCACGCTTTTAAGGCTATGTGCATTAAAGGCAAGGGAGGTAAAGTCTTTTTCTTTAATATTTTTTTCCAGGTCAGACATCCTGCTATCATATTCATCAAAAAAGATGTTAATGATTTCACTAATTATTTCTTTGTCGTAATACTGAAAATTTTCGTTGAATTGAATCCAATCAATTACTGCCATTTTTATAGAATTTATTTAGTCTGTTATTTGAGCCTTTCAATGCAATCTTTAACACTGTCGATCCAGTAGGGGATGGCTATTTTAAAAGTCTCCTTTATCTTTGCTTTATTTAGAACACTAAAATTCGGTCTGGGCGCCGGTAAGGGGTAATCTTTGGTCAAGATAGGTTTTACGTTGCAATCGATTTCTGATGAAGTAATTACAATTGTTGCAAAATCATACCAGCTGGCAACACCTTCGTTGGAATAATGAAACAACTCAGTACCTGAGCTGAGCATAGCAGAAGGAATAATATCCAGGATTGCTTTGGCAAGATCTCTGGCATAGGTGGGGGTTCCAATCTGATCATAAACGATGTTAAGTTCCTCCCGCTCCTTTCCGTATTTCATCATTGTTTTTACGAAGTTGTTTCCAAATGCGGAATAGAGCCACGAAGTACGCAAAATAATTCCTTTTGTCGCGTATTTAATTACAGCCTCTTCACCGGCGAGTTTACTTCGCCCGTAAGCAGACCCCGGATTTGTAGGATCTGTTTCGACATAGGGAGTATAAGATTTTCCGTCAAATACATAATCTGTAGAAATATGTATTAAAAGGGCATCAATTTCTGCCGCTGATCTGGCAAGGTTCTCAGCAGCTTTAGCGTTGACAAGGAGAGCTGTCGATTCATCCGATTCAGCTTTGTCAACAGCCGTATAAGCAGCACAATTGATGATAACATCGGGTTTGTTCTCCTCAAAACAGGCTTTTACATCATTAAGTTCTGTAATATTGAGCTCTTCAACGTCTGTATAAATGAAATCGAAATCAGGGTAAGTTTTGGCTAAAACCCTGATTTCATTTCCCAATTGACCTTTTGAACCAGTGATAAGTATTCTCATCTATCGGTTTTTGGATGCTATTTTTAGCAGTGATTAAACTTAGATAATTGACGCAAAATAGTCAATCGTTTTGATAAGCCCTTCATTGAGCTGAATTTTAGGGGCCCAATCCAGTTCTTTTTTGGCCAGATCGATATTGGGCTGACGTTGGGTCGGATCATCAGGTGGCAATGGCATTCTGACGATCTTTGATTTTGAATTGGTCAATTCGATGACCCGCTCAGCTAACTGCAAAATGGTGAATTCATTCGGATTTCCAATATTTACAGGTCCGGTAAATTCATCGCGTGAGGCCATCATCCTGATCATCCCTTCAACCAAATCATCCACATATTGGAAACTTCGGGTTTGCTGACCATCTCCATAAATGGTGATATCCTCACCTTGCAATGCCTGAACAATGAAATTGGAAACAACCCTTCCGTCATGGGGATGCATGCGTGGTCCGTAAGTATTAAAAATCCTGATTATTTTGATTTTAACGTTATTCTGTTTGTGGTAGTTGACGAAAAGTGTTTCGGCTGACCGTTTTCCTTCGTCGTAGCATGACCGCTCTCCGATAGGATTTACATGACCCCAATAACCCTCGGTCTGGGGGTGAATTTGTGGATCACCATAAACCTCGCTCGTTGAAGCCTGAAGTATTTTGGCTTTTATCCGTTTGGCAAGCCCCAGCATGTTGATTGCTCCCATTACAGAGGTTTTCATCGTCTTAATTGCATTATACTGATAATGGACGGGAGAAGCAGGGCAGGCCAGGTTGAAAATTTCGTCTACTTCGATAAAGAAGGGCATAGTGACATCGTGCCTGATCAATTCAAAATATGGGTTACCAATCAAATGAACAATATTCTGTTTCTGACCTGTGAAATAATTATCCAGGCAAACCACCTCATTACCCTCCTTTAGAAGCCGGTCACAGAGATGTGATCCTACAAAACCGGCGCCGCCGGTGACTAAAACTTTTTTCTTGATCATGGTTATTTTTTTGTATCAATCCCTATGCAGAAATATTCAAATCCTCTCCGTTTCAGTTCTTCAATTTCGTAGATATTTCGACCGTCGAAAATAACAGGTTGGTTCATCAATTTCTTCATGATATTGAAGTTGGGGACCTTAAATTCGGCCCATTCGGTTACCAGAAGCATACAGTCTGCATCGATCAGCGCTTCATAAGGGTCTTCAGAATAGGTGATGGTATCCTTCAGGGTATGCGCAGCCTCTTTCATCGCTACCGGATCATAAGCTTTGACATTGGCACCTGCCTCGAGTAATTTTTTAATGATAACCAGAGATGGAGCTTCACGCATATCGTCGGTCTGAGGCTTGAATGATAATCCCCAGATAGCAATCGTTTTACCTTGAATATCTCCGTTAAAATACTTCATGATTTTGGTATAGAGTACCGATTTCTGATCCTGATTGACCGCCTCAACAGCTTTGAGTACACGCAGTTCGTAACTGAAATCTTCAGCTGTATGAATCAATGCCTTCACATCTTTTGGAAAACATGATCCACCATACCCAATCCCCGGATAGATAAATTTATTCCCAATTCTCGAATCGGAGCCAATCCCTTTTCGAACCATATTGATATCAGCGCCTACGATTTCACACAGATTAGCTACATCATTCATAAAGCTGATTTTGGTTGCCAACATAGCATTTGCTGCATACTTTGTCATCTCAGCCGATGTGATATCCATGAAAATTATAGGATGTCCGTTGAGTGTAAACGGTTTATAAAGGCTTTTCATCAGCTCTTCAGCCCTGGGAGAATCGAGTCCTACAACAATGCGGTCCGGTTTAAGGAAATCGTCAATTGCAGCTCCCTCTTTGAGGAATTCAGGATTCGAGGCAACATCAAACGGAATGTTAACCCCTCTTTTATCGAGCTCTTCCTGAAGCGCTACCCTCACTTTTTGTGCTGTACCAACAGGAACAGTACTCTTGGTGACAATCAACACATAATCTTTCATGTATTTGCCACAATCACGGGCCACACTTAAAACATACTGTAGATCAGCGCTACCATCTTTGTCTGGTGGGGTTCCCACAGCAGTAAACAGCACTTCACAATCTTCGAGTGCTTCAGCAATATTGGTTGTAAATTGTAATCTCCCTTTTTTCATATTCCGGTGAACCATATCTTCGAGTCCCGGTTCATAAATTGGAATGATTCCGTTTTTTAAATTTTCGATTTTTTTAGTATCAACATCGACACACATCACTTCAATACCTACTTCTGCAAAACAAGTTCCGGTAACCAGGCCAACGTAGCCACTTCCAACAATTGCGACTTTCATAATATTGCGGTATTAGTTTTAAAATGTAAACAAATATAACATATGTTCTTTAGTAATTATAAAATAGCATGTAATTCTGATATCATTTCAGATAAAATTTTCAACACTAATCTGTCAGCATTGAGGTTGGAAACCGGGTCAGGCGATAAAATTACCAGGAGAAAATTGAAAATCATTAGAACCCCAGACGTCCTGGCAATGAATACGATAATCTCACCATTTGATAAATTTGCCTGAGCCTGCATATTCTCCGGTCCTGATTGTATAGATGTAAGTTCCGGATTTGATTTTCGAAATATTCACCTGATGGGTGTGATTTTCTGATGAAACCTCTGAAGTATGATTTTGCAGAATCATCTTTCCGCCCAGATCATAAATTTTAAGATATACCTCAGCATTTGAGTTGACGGGTAGGCTGAAGATCAAAAACTCTTTCGTCGGATTTAGAAGAAGTTTGATCTGGTCATCCGGCATTTTAGGTTGAATTGGTGCGGTAGTTGCTAAATCGTAGTTAAGTTCAAATGCTCCGATATCTGATTTTGGACCCCAAGGTCTTGGATTACCATCAAAATCCAAAACAATTTTTTTATCAATTTCGGCATTATTTAACAGAGGAGAACTTAATACGATTTTAAAGTCATTGGGTAGTTGCGGATTAAGGGATGCAAACCCGGCAAAATTGGTATTCCGGGCCAGGTAGTTATTTTGGAGTACGGCCTCGGTTGCACTATTTTGCAACATGATATATGAATCTGTTCCTTTAAAGCTGGTATTCCCGTTTTGGTAATAATTGAAATTTCCCGGATTGATGATCACATTCGAGGCAATCAGATTGTTTTTACTTTTTACGCTTGAAAAGCGGATGCCGTCCGATTTTGGATTGATGATATCATTGTGTTGAATAGATAAGGTAGTATCCTCCAAAAGGGCTAATTCACTAACATATATCCCGTGTTTCATTCTGGTTGGGTCATTAGGTGCAAAATCGAATCCCGCATCGAGAATAATATTATTAAAAATCCTGCATCCGCCAAGACCATGACATTCTATCCCATCACCTTTCCCTTTGCTAATAAAGTTATTGTAACAATCACATTTTGTCCCTTCACCAATTATTATACCAGACATTTGATTTGGATACTCCGCCTGACTGTCAAATAGAATGGTGTTGTTATAGATCTGACAGTTTTTAGATGCTGAGCTCACCTGGATTCCATCCCATCCTGAATATTTAATGATGTTGTTATAGATCTTAACTCCGTCAAGTAAAGAGGGTAAAAGGAGTTGATTTTCGCCATTACACTTAACCGTTTGACCTCTGTAAAAAGTACTACCGATATACAGACCTTCATTTCCACTGTTTGAAATATAATTATCATGAATAATGGTA
The DNA here is from genome assembly GCA_963675995.2 of Prolixibacteraceae bacterium. GTDB lineage: Bacteria > Bacteroidota > Bacteroidia > Bacteroidales > Prolixibacteraceae > JAAFHB01. Next base: position 2,090,405 of record CAXXIY010000002.1, read on the forward strand.
TTGTATTGGGTAAAGGTATCCCTGACGGCGGCAAGAGTGCAGTCGGGATCCGTTTTGGCATAAATTGCACCTATCAGTGTGTTTTCGATGGAGAGATGGTCTATTTCAAAATCGGAACTCAAATCCCCTACACCCACTCCACCACCATTGGAAACCCGTTTTATTTTAAATCCGTAGGTTTGATTTGGATCTCCGGTTCCTGTAAATTTTAAATACCGGCAATTCTGAATTGCAATCCCGTAGTAATTATCAGTATCAATGATTACCGCCCCTTCGGTATTGATCAGTACAATTGGTTTTCCTACTGCTCCCCTGAAGTTTCTGATCAGCAGATGGTCGCGGGGACCGGCAACGATCAAAAGGGTATCTCCGGGCTTAATTGCCTGAAATACCGGATCACTGGCATCAATAAGCGTTTTGTCCTTTTCGATTCTGTAACTTGACTTTTGACCAAGTACGAATTTTGTTGAGGACAAGCTGCATAAACAAAAAAATAATGCCAGTTTTTTTATCATTACAAATAGATTAAATTTATTTCCCCCGCTTGGCACGCTCCCAGTTCACCGATTGCGATCCCTTCAAATATCGCTTTAGACCAAGAAAAACAGACAAATTCATGATGAAAAAGTAGTAGGGAACAAATAAGACCTTTATTTTAATGGATCTGTTTTCAAGATACCAACCCAACAAAGCACTAACATAGAACAACACCTGAAGCCAGAATAGGATACTGTAAAATCCAAGATCCATTATCCCTTCGTTGACAGCCAAAAGTGCACCAGCCGGTATTAGCAACAATAAGCAAAGGGGTGCAAGGGTCCAACGTAAAACACGGTGTGAAATGTATTGAAACGATAAAGTTCCATACTTAAAAATATTCAGCAGCGAGCGAAGTCGGATGACAGATTGGATACCTCCGGCTGAGATTCTGATTTTCCGTTTGAGCTCCTCCTTTACATTTGCTGATGCATTTTCAATTGCGTAAGCCTCAGGATCATACTGAATGGTGTAACCCTTCTGGGCGACTCTTAAAGAGATGATAAAATCATCGAGGAGGGTATCTTTTTCAACTACCTGGAACAATTCAGTTCTGATGGCAAATAATTCACCCGCAGCGCCAACCACCGAATAGAGCTCTGCATCCCATTTTTTTAATGCAGATTCATATTTCCAGTAAAGTCCTTCTCCTGCGCCTGCAGCGCTCTCTTTATCCTTGCCAAAGATCCGTTTTTCACCCGAAACGCAACCAACTTTAGGATCGCTGAACAGATTTACAATTCGACGAATCGATTCTTTCCCTAACATCGTATTGGCATCACAAAATACTACAATCGGCGTTTTAACCAGCTGCATTCCTCGGTTCATTGCGCCAATCTTACCGCTTCGCTGAGGAAGATGATGAACCTCAACTCCTTCAATTTCCTTCAGTAGATCGGGAGTGCCGTCATCTGATCCGTCAGTTACCCAGACCATATGAAGCTTTTCGGAAGGGTAATCCAGTTCGCGCGAATTCTTGACTTTTTCTGCAACGAAATCCTTCTCGTTGTAAGCCGCTATAAATAAGGTCACATCAGGCTCATAACCGGGATCTACAGTTTTTTTCTTCGAGCGTCCGGTCAACCTCTTTAACAGGATTAGTGAATAAAGTAGAATTCCATATCCGATATATGCATAGAATACGATGAAAACCAGAAACCAAAAAATAATTTCCAATAGTGTCATAACAATTCAGATTTATTTTTATAATGGAGCGTGTGTATATATGAATGAATAGAAAAGTAATCTCCCTGAAATGATTGTAGTTACACGAAAAATCATCGAATTCCGTCAATCATTATGCAATTTATTTCCTCCTGCCTGCTCCCAGCGGTTGTAATCAAAAATTTATCCCAAAGCTCAAGAGAACTTAAATAGTAATCTGAATTCCGGATTCCCGGCAACACCGTCTTCGGATTCCAATGGTTTTCATTTCTAAATACCTCGACGTCAAGATTTTCTCCTATCCCAATCCCCAATGTTTTTAGGAATGCCTCTTTTCTTGTCCACAAAGTATAGAACTTTTTACAAGCCTCGTGTTGATTGGAATATAAAAAATTTTTTTCAGCTTCTGAAAAATGGACTTTTGCGATCAGATCAAAGTTAAATTCGGGATCAATTTTTTCAACATCAATCCCGGTTTCTGATTTTGTCGAGAATGCGAGAACTGAACATTCTGAACTGTGCGAAAGATTAAAGTATATTTTTTTATACTTTTCATCCAGATAAGGTTTCCCGAATTTATTCGAAATAAATTCAATTTCAGATGGTTCTGAGCCCAGATAATTTCCCAGAATTTTTCGAAGTACACCATGGGTGATGATATAACTGTTGTGGTCACGCAGAAACCTGAATCTCACAGCTTTTTCCTGTTCCTGAGCCGATAATAATTTTTCAAAAGACGAAATTTCGGGCGCCGAATATGAATCGGTCCGGATCAGGCAGATCACCGGTACGACCAAATCAGGGAATGCCGATTGATCTAAACTCCGGAATTTAACATCGGAAAGGGTTTCTGTAAAGATCCGCACCAATGACCAAATAGTTTAAATAATTTAGAAATCTTATTTTTCATTTGCCGCAGTTTCAAACCGCGGGACCCTTTAATAAATATCCATTTCCTTTTAGCAATAGACCAAATACTTAATGCAAATATCCATTTCGGACAATCGATCACCAAAAATAAATTGGAAAGAAGCAGTTTCGATATGTAAATTGTAGTAAATACGCGATAAAAGAGGTGAATAGAGACGCGATTAATCGCGCCCCTACTATTAATCCCTCTCATCCAGACATTTCTGCAGTTCTTTAGCAAACAATACATCGTTTGGCGGAGCGAAAATTGTGGAATGTTCCCCCGGGATATCAAGGATCTGCATCTCTTTTACATATTCTGCCCATCCGTATTTTACCGGATCCGCGATGTAAAAGGTCTGGTGCATAGCCCTGAATAGCGTCAATTTTCCCGGATAAGGCGGAAGAATATATCTGTCCAATGCAATATAATTCGCACGATGCACTTTATGCAGATATTTAGGTAATTCACTCTGTTTACCTAACGAAGCCCCTTCCGGTTTAATGGTATAGTCATCCTTGGTAATTTTTTGCTTTAGGGATTTCCATTTCATTAAGACAAATCCAAATTTTTGATCCAGTGGCTTCTTCAGAAAAGTGCCTATTGTCCACATAACCTGGTTGTAAAACCGGATGATCCTAAGTCTGTAACGCTTAAAGAACGGGATATGGCGATCTGATACATTCTCTGACACAGTATCGAAAACCCCAAGGAAACTCACCTTATACCCTGCTTCGACCAATTGTTTTGCCATTTCATAGGCGAGTTGACCACCCATCGAAAAGCCTGCGAGTGCATACGACCCGCTTTGATCGATCTTTAGAATCTCTTCATTATAATAGGCGGCTATCTCTTCAATGGTATAAAGAGGTTCATCTACACCATCGAGCCCCTTTGCCTGAAGTCCGAAAACAGGTTGATCAGGATCGAGCCCTGCGACAATTGTTGTATAAAGTAAAAGATTTAACCCTGCACCGTGGACCAGATAAAGTGGTTTTTTCGTCCCTTTCGATCGGATTGGCACCAATGAACCCCAATTGACCTGTTCTGATTTTTTGTCAATAAGCAATGCCATATCATGGATATTGCTGTGATCGAACAGGATGGCAAGAGGTAAACGAACCCCGAGTTGTTTCTCGATTTTCACCATCAGGGTCACGGCAACCATCGAGTGTCCTCCAATTTCAAAAAAGTCCTCGTCTGTTCCGATCTGTTTGATCTTAAGTACATCGGACCAGATAGCTGCCAGTTTCTTTTCAGTTTCTGTATTGGGTTCAATATAGTCTTTTGCCTGCTGCGGTGCCTCAACAGGGGATGGTAACACTTTGCGATCTATTTTTCCATTTGGTGTTAAGGGGAACTGATCGATAAAAACAAACGCAGAAGGGACCATATAATCAGGGATTTTGGTTTTGAGGAACATCCGAAGTTCCGCTATATCAATTTCCTCCTCCTCTTTGATGATGTAAGCAACCAGTTTCTTATCACCAAGGGTATCTTCCCGTACTATGGTGACATTGTTTTTGATGGTACTATATTGAGAGATAGCCGACTCAATTTCGCCGAGTTCGATCCTGAATCCCCGTATTTTAACCTGTGAATCGACCCTGTTCAAAAATTCAAGCTTCCCCTCCTCGGTTTGCTGAACCAAATCGCCGGTTCTGTACATACGTGCACCCGGAATATCTGAGAATGGATCGGGGAGGAACTTCTCCTGTGTCATGGCAGGAAGATTGAAGTACCCTCTTGCCAATCCATCACCACCAATAAACAATTCACCCGGATATCCGATTGGTACAGGCTGAAATTCTGTATTTAAGACGTAAATAAACGTATTGTCAATCGGTCTGCCAAGATTGATATATCCAATTTTATCATTCTCATTGATCTCTACTTTTTCAACAGTTGACCAGACGGTGGTCTCGGTAGGACCGTACATATTCCAAAGTTCACCACACTTACTGATCAGATCATAGGCGAGTTCTTTTGGCATTGCTTCACCGCCGCAAAGGATTTTAAGCCCCTTTGCCCCTTTCCATTCGGCTGAATTCAACATCCGGAATGTGACGGGAGTTGCCTGCAAAATAGTGGCTTTCGATTCTTCAATCTTCTGGATGAGCAAATCGGGGTTCATCGAAGTTTCCTGACTTGCAATAAAGATTGAGGCCCCATAAAGAATGGGAAGGTACATCTCGAGACCTGCAATATCGAAGGAGATCGTTGTTACGGCGAGAATCACATCTTCCGGGGTGATACCAGGTTGTTTAGCCATAGAGGCAAGGAAGTTCACCACGGAGAAGTGTTCAAGCTGCACCCCTTTTGGTTTTCCTGTCGATCCGGAAGTATAAATCAGGTAGGCTACCGTGTTCGGAGTGACCGAAAAGTCGGTGTTCTCTCCGGAGTAATCCTTATAAGCTTCGAACTCTTCAATAAAGATATTCTTCGTTTTGGTCTGTGGAAGACTCTCCAGCAGTTTCTTTTCGGTGATCATTAATGCAGGATTCCCATCTTCCAATATCAGTGCCAACCGGTCTTTAGGATAAATCGGATCCAACGGGATATAGGTACAACCTGCTTTTAAGACAGCCAGGAGAGCAACGAGAATATCGGTGCTCCGTTCCATACAGATACTTACCAAAGATCCTTCAACAGCTCCTGAGTCATGCAGATAGCGGGCTAGTTTATTCGACTTCTCATTCAGTTCGGTGTAGGTAACTTTTTTCCTGTCATCCCGGATGGCTGTGATATTTGGCGTTTTTAATACCTGATCTTCAAATAACTGATGAATACATTTTTCGCGTGGAAATTCAACGGTTGTCGCATTCCATTCACCAAGGATGACCTCCTTCTCTTTTTCAGTCAGAATCGGAATATTTTTAAGCTTTTGTTCCGGTTCAATCATCAGGCTTTTGACCATTTCAAGAAAATGGCCGGCCATCCGTTCAATGCGGCTCCTTTTAAACAGATTGGTATTGTATTCAAGGACACAATTCAGCGTTTTTTTCGTCTCATAAATATGTAAAGAGAGATCAAACTGAGAAATATGTCGTCTTCTGTCAATCACCTCCATTTTGGAATCAGCAAGCGAGATCTCTTTGTCAAACATATCCAACAGGTTGAACATCACCTGGAAAAGCGGGGAAATATTTGGCGTTCTGGTGATTTTGAGCTCTTCTACAATACGGTCTATGGGCAGTAACTGGTTTTCATAGGCCTGGTAGAATTTCTTCATACACATTTCGAACATCTCCGGAAACGTCATTTGATCAAGCGGGGTAATCCTCAATGGGAAATTGTTGATTACCATTCCAACAAGCGACTCTTCTTCCTCGTAAATTCTGCCCGAGATTGGAATTCCAATAACAAACTCCTCCTGAGAGGAATATCTGGAAATCAATGTATTAAAGATCGAAAGTAGCGTTACAAAGAGAGAACCATCATGTTTTTTACTGAAGTTGACTAATTGCTGTGTGATATCCTGATCTATTGTGAATTGAACCTCGTCACCATCATAAGTCTGATTCTTGGGACGTGGAAAATCCATTGGCAGTTGAAGCAATTCCGGCACCCCATTCAGTTCACCCATCCAGTAATCCAATTGTTTTTTGCACGCTTCGCTCTTTAACCAATTGTTCTGCCACACAGAATGGTCTGTGTTGGTAATTGGTAATTGACTTAATGGAACCGGCTTTTGTTGTTTTAATGCGGTATAAATCAACCCCATTTCATCAACCAATATCTTGACCGACCAACCGTCAGAAATGGCGTGGTGCATATTGATCAGCAGAATCGACTCTGTGACTGAGATTTTCACAAGTCTGCAGATGAATAACGGACCTTTCCCGAGATCAAAAATATGCATCTCATTTTCTTTGGAATATTGAGCTGTTAGGGCATCTTTATCTTCATTTGTGAGGTGTTCTAGATTTTCAACTTTTAAATGGAAAGGGATGTGTTCGAGCACCTTCTGGAAAGGCTCGCCACCCGAACTTTGAATTACTGTCCGGAGCGATTCGTGCCTTTCAATCAGTAAATCGATGGTTTTCTCAAGAATAGATTCATCAAGTTCTCCCTTAATGTGGTAATCAAACGGAAGGTTGTAAGCCCTGTTTCCAGGTTCAAAATTTTCAAGAAACCAAAGTCTCATCTGCCCTGGTGAGGCAGGGTATACATTTGATGTACTCTCTATATGCGGAATGGTAAGTGCCCAAACCGGTGTTTCAGGTTCCTGCTGTCGCTGTAAGTTCTCTATTTCCTCAGCAATTTCTGATATCGTCTGTTTTTTGAATAACATACGTAATGGTATTAGTATTTTAAATTTCTTATTGATCCTTGAGATGAGCATTGCTGCTACCAGGGAATTACCCCCTAGTTCAAAGAAATTATCTGTAATTCCTATATTGTTGATATTTAGAACTTCAGACCATATCGAGGCAAGCTCTTTTTCTATTTTGTTTTTGGGAGCAACAAATTCGGCAGAAACCTGGTTTGTTATTTCGATCGGTTGAGGTAAGAGCTTACGATCAACTTTCCCGTTAAGCGTGACCGGGAATTTTTCCATCGTCACAATCGTAGCCGGCACCATGTAGTCGGGAAGTTTTGTCAATAGGAATTGCTTCAGCTCTCCAATATATGCTATCTTATTTTCTTTCAGAATAATATAACCAACCAGCTTCTTATCTCCGGGAATGTCTTCCCTAACAATGACCACATTGTCCTTGATTGCTTCAAACTGAGCAATTGCCGATTCTATCTCTCCGAGTTCAATTCTGAAACCCCTGATTTTGACCTGAGTATCAAGTCGGTTGAGGAACACCATGTTTCCGTCGTTGAAATAGGTTACCAGATCACCCGTTTTGTAGATTTTCTCTTCAGGAGTTTTTCCAAATGGATTCGTTATAAACCGTTCGTTAGTCTGCGCAGGAAGATTAAGGTAACCGGGTGAAATTCCGTCTCCCCCGATGTATAATTCACCAGGAATGCCGATCGGTACGGGTACCAACTTTTTGTTCAATAGATAACAAACTGTATTGTCAACGGGCCGGCCAATAGGGACATAGCCCTCTCCGACAGTATCTTCCATCGTATTGTGTCTGACAACTGAGTAAATGGCCGTTTCTGTAGGCCCATAAGAGTTCCAGACACCAGCGCATCGAGTGAGTAGTTCACGTACAAGTTCCTTGGAAAGCGCTTCACCTCCGATAATTAATTTTAGATCCTTTTTTCCTTGCCAACCGCCAATCATCAACATTTTAAAGGTTACGGGCGTAGCCTGGAATAAAGTCGCCTTACAGTCAACCAACTTTTTGGCAAGTAAATCCATGTCTGTTGCAGTTTCCTGTGTTGCAATCACGAGTTTTGCCCCGATAAACAGCGGCATATACATTTCGAGCTCCGCAATATCGAATGATATGGTTGTGACGGCAAGCAGGATATCTTTTACAGTAAAACTGACCAATCTGGTCATTGAATTGACCAGGTTAACAACAGCATGTTGTGTTATCGGCACCCCTTTGGGTTTACCCGTAGATCCTGAAGTATAAAGGATGTAGCCTGGTTTTGCAGGATTGCCAAATGTAAGATTTTGATCCGGTTCTTCACTGTATTCTGACCTGTAATCGATAAAGACTATTTTAGCCTGAGTCTCTGGAATCGAATCTTTTAATGAATACTGTGATAGCATGATCACAGGTTTTGAATCATCTACAATGAGGAACAAACGTGCCTTTGGGTAGATCGGATCGAGTGGGATATAGGTAGCGCCTGTTTTTGAGATGGCGAGTAATCCGATGATCATATCGAACCCCCGTTCTACAAAGAGGGCGACCGATTTATCTTCGCAAGCCCCTTGTTTTGCCAGATAACTGGCCAACCGGTTGGCCGAACTGTTTAATTCAGTATAGGTGATCTGATTCCCTTCAAATTCCACGGCAATCGCATCTGGAGTTCGCTCAACCTGTTCCTCAAATCGGTGATGGATGCATTTGTCTTTTGGAAGATTGGTTTGGGTATCATTCCATTCAATCAGAATCTGATTCATTTCCTTTACCGTTAGAAGAGGCACTTTCTGAACAGGTAACTCCGGATTCTCATTGACTGCATTTATGATCGTTTGGTAATGACCGCCAAGTCTTTCGATGGATGCAGGATCAAAAAGTTCCTTATTGTAGGTCAGTTTACATTCCAATGACTGATCGCCTTCCTGAATAAGTAAAGCAAGGTCAAATCCTTTATTTTTATTTAACTCATCTGATGACCCGACTAATTTGGATTGGAACTCAAAAAGGACATTACAAAGATCAGTTGGTATTGATGCATCTTTTTCCTTAATATACTGAATTAGCTGTTCATCAAAAATCAACTGGTTTTCGAGCGCTGCATTAACTTTTTCGCTAATGTAGGATAAGGCCTCTGCAAATGTCGATTCATCCTGGAACTGAAACCTGATGGGCAATAGTTCTGACTCCTTACCGGCAGTTTCAACATCAGAGTGGATTCCAACGTGAACTCCGACAACAAAATCATCCTGTGAGGAATATCTTAACAAAAGGAGTCCAAATGCGGTAAGCAAAGTAGTCCGCAAATCTGAATCTCCGTTTTTTTCAATTCGTGCGAGTTTGTCCACCATTTTCGAATCAATAGAAAAATGGTGCACTGCCGCTGTAAATTTTTGATTTTGGGTTCGGCCGAAATCGGTTGGAATCTGAATCAGACCAGGTGCATCTCCTAATTCGGTTTTCCAGTAGATTTTTTGTTTCATTATTTTTGTTTTATTATGTTTAGATATAGCAAATAAAATAAAAGCGATTATTGAATGACATTTACCTACATCTTATGGGCGAACATATTATATTGGTCGATCGTTCCATATTCGAACGATCCCAGCTCATTCAGTACCCTCTTAATCTGATTTTTTCCGGTCAATTTTTCCTCTAAAATAAAAGTAATATTTGAATATTGACGAATAAATTTGGATGCTCCTTTTAAAGCCTCGGCTTCCATCCCTTCAACATCGAGCTTGAACAAGATATGTTCTTCTTTTCCAAGATTGAGTTCAGGTAAAAACGTATCGAATGTCCGCAATTCGACATCAAAACTATTTTTGGAGTTTTTCTTATCAATGGATGAGGCTCCGGTATTTACCGGATTGAATTTAAATCCGACCCGCTTATTTTCATCTCCCAGACCTACCATGTAAGTTTTGATGTGATTGTCCAGATTATTTAATTGGAGGTTTTTCATCAGTACCTCATAATTAGCGGCAACAGGTTCGAAAGCGATTGATTTGATGTTGAATTTCGAGAGTAAAATAGGGTATATACCAACGCATGAACCCCCGTCAATAAATACCGAATATTTATGTATATGGTTAAGGATATACTTTTTCACACCCCATTCATATCTGAAATTTGCGAACTGAAAGTCGTTGGTGTTTTTCCTACAGTAAAATTTTCCGACAGAAGTCCGGATAATACGGTCATTGGAATGTGATTTTTTAAAGAGGAGATAATTCAGTGAAGCGTAAAGTGACCTAAAATCACCAAACTTGAGGTATTCATAAAAATACCAAAACCAGGTATTGAGTTTTTTTAACATTACGGGAGGTTGAATTTTTTTAGTGGCCGGATGACTATTGTCGCGCTTAATAGTCACTGGGTTAATCTGTTAAATATATATGATTATTTTTTTATCCTTAAAATTAGTGAGGGCCTGACTCAAAGACAGGCCCTCACTCGCTAAACCCGATCCCAAATGTCGGTTTCGGGATTATATTTCTTAATCAGTTTGGCTGGATTTCCGCCTACGACCGAATAGGGTGGAACATCTTTTGTAACCACTGAGCCTGCTGCGACCACTGAATGCTTGCCAATTGTTACTCCCGCAACCACGACAACATTGGCGCCAATCCAGACTTCATCTTCGATTGTGATTTTTTTCTTTATGACCGGTTGTTTATGTGGAATGGTATTGATATCCTCATATCCATGGTTCAGTCCCGACAGAACAACATTCTGAGCTAACATCACATCATTTCCTATCGTTACGGGACCGATTAGTACATTGCTCATTCCAATTCGTGTGCGATTGCCAATCAGTACATCGCCAACTCCATTATTGATGGTACAAAAATCTTCGATGGTTGAATCGTCACCTAAGACAAAGTTGTTGAATGGCATCACATCAATCCGGCTGTTGCTGCAGATTCGCGCGTTCTTTCCCTTTTTATGTTTAAATGGATTGAGAAACCATTTTACCCACAGACGGGGTCTTGCCTGATTTTTGGGCATCATACAATCCAAAACAAATTGTTTCAGCTTAGGGTTGGCTTTTATTTTTTCAACTATGCTCATAAAATTGTTTTTGTGATATGAAAGATATATGAACCTTTATAATTAGTGTTTTACTGCATCAATTGCATTTGAAATCTCCCACACATTATTCTCCCAGGTGTGCTGTTTGGCAAAATGTTCCCTGCTAAGGTGAAGCTGGTCACTATCTTCCTGAAGTGCTTTATCGATACATACAATATACTCCTCCCTGCTTTCGGCAAGATAAGTGTAGTCGGCAAAAACACTCATTGCTTCAGTTTTGGTAGCAACAGTTGGTTTACCCATGGCCAGGTATTCATCAATTTTCCGGGGATAATTACCAATGGTTACAGGGCTCAAAACCTGCGGATTAATTGCAACATCGAAATAATTCAGGTAGGAGGGAAGCTCACTCCCCATTTTGTTTCCCAGAAAATGAACGTTTTGAAGCTGATGTAACCTGCTTGTTTTGAATGCATCATCTTCAGGACCAACGAGTACTATGCTCCAATCAGGACGGTTTTCAGCAATATATTCGAGCACCTGAATATCGAGTCGTAGTGAGAGCAATGCTCCGATATATCCTACAATTGGTTTCCTGATATTTTGAATATCAGATGGAACAGACGAAACCAGTTTAGAATCGAACAGGCTTACGTCACACCCCTGTCCAACATAAAACGAATTGGGATTAAAATTACGGGCAAGGGAGGCCAGATAGGTGGAGTTGGCTACAACCAGATCAGCCTTTTTCATGTGCAGCCCTTCAATTCGCACCCCCTGTTTTTTCCAGTAATCTACTGCGATCAGATTATCACGGGTATAATAGATGTAGGTTTCAGGGTTAAGATATTCCTTAAGGTAAAAGCTTCGGAACATATCGCTGTCATTGAAAATGATATAGTTCTTAAACCGCAGTTTATTGATGGCTAATTTTATTTGTTTGGCAAATCGTTTGTTGTTTATCCTGTTCAACCAATCAAATAGACGGGGTGATCCGATCCAATTAATCGATTCAATCACAGTTGAAGGAAACAGCGTCCAGAGATTGGGTGATATTCCTACCAATTCGGGTGTTCCGCTGTGAAGAATATTGATTCTTTTCCTGATTCTTTCTGATTTCCGCTCCCTGAACATCGAAATCCGGTCGAGTGGGGAATTGACATAAAGAACCCGGTTATTTTTGGCCAGTTCTTCTGCAATGTTTTTACAATTGCTTCCAATTTCAATGTCCCAGGCCTGAATGCCTACAACTATTATATCGCGGTTTGTTAACATGAGTATAGATTAGTGTTTTGGCAGAGATTATCCGAATATTTTCGTTTTCAACAAGCTCCTGCAACATAAGTAATATGAATTAAATACTGCTTCATTTTATATTTCCTAACCTCCCCTAACCGCTTCAGGAGAGGGGAATTGAGGAAAATTGAGGTAAGAAAAGATCAGAAGTAGTTCATTATTCAGACTCTAATTCGCCCTCCGGGTAGAATTTTAGGGGGTCCTATATGCAAAATTAAATTTAGCATATCGTATCTTTCCTATTACTTCTCTACATATCTTTCCCCATATTCCGATAAATTTCGAGCACATGTTGGGCCATTGCCTTCCATGAAAATTTGGCGGCCCGGACTAATCCCTTTTTAATCAAATCAGCTTTCAATTCATTGTCCATTTGAATATTGATCATTGCAGCAGAAATCTCCTCCGGTTTATAAGGATCGACGATGATTGCAGCATCGCCGGCAACTTCTGGCATTGATGAGGTATTTGATGTGATCACGGGCACTCCGCAACCCATCGCTTCGAGCATTGGAATTCCAAAACTTTCACGAAGGGAGGGATAGAGGAAAAGTTCACATTGACTGTAGATGGCAGGAAGATCAGTATTAACCACGTAACCAGTCAGTATGATATGGTTTATCAAATCCTTGTCTCCGATTTCATCAAGCAATTTTTCGAGTTCGGGCTGGTCATAATCAAGCATTACCAACTTGACATCCAAGCCGGTTTGTTTCAAAAAGTCGGAATAGGCTTTGAGGGTCCCTTTTGTATTTTTCTTGGGATCGGTATTTCCGAGAAAGAAAAAATAGCGGTCAGGCAAATGGTATTTATCTTTTACCCTTTTCAGTTCCACCAGGTCAGTTACTAGTTTAAAATGTTCACTTACCCCATTGTAAACAGCCTCCAACCGGGGATCGCTTCCGATTCCAAAAAATTGCCCGATCCGGTTTTTCTCAAAATTGGAAACGGTGATTATTTTTTTGCTCTTTCTTACAATTTTTGGAACAAATATTTTGCGATAAGCGTTCCCAAATTTCTGATACAGGCTCCCTGTCCCCCTGAGGATTTTAAAATAGCTGCTCTCCATGTAGATGATGTCATGAAGCGTAACCACCAGTGGAATTGAGATGAAGACCGGCGCCGTATTACTTGTGCAATGGAGAATCTGGCATCCCATTTTTTTTGCAGCCCGGGGCAGGGCGATCTGTTCCCACAGCGGATAAAAACCCCCTTTGAGTTTTATGATCTTAAAATTGGCTGTCTCCTTGATTACCGTATCGTCCACATCCGGTTTTACAAAGATAAGATATTCATTTTCGGTATCAATAGATTGGAGATTACGGATTAACTCCAGTGCAACCATGTCCATTCCATGCTTTTTCTTTCGAAATATGCGTTGTGCTTCAATACCTATCTTCATAAAATTAATTATTTAATTCATTAAATGTAATCAACGAGTACGTCTAAATTTATGATATAACAGCAACTGCTTTTTTCTTATTAAAAACAAAAGGAAAGTATTTTTTTAATAAAAAAATCAGTGGAAGACTAGCCGCTAACATCAGTAAAACATTCAATATTCCGCTTACAGCAGCAATTTTATTTATTTGAAAAATAAGATAGATACTACCCAATAATACCGGGTGAGTTGCAAAGATCGTCAGTGAATTCTGGCCAATATAAACCAGAGATGATTTTAGATATGGTACGAATTCGAATAATTTGCTGAGAATTAAAATGGCAAAACAGCATAAAATCATTATTGCGAGACTAATTAGAAAGTCCCCTTTAAAAATATTTACAGAGACATCGATAATAGGTAAATATAAATTCAAACATAAAACAGAAAGTAGTATTGAGGACAGAGTTAGCAATAACCAGACTTTAAAGGACTTGATTTTATCAATGTTCAGATGATTTAATTTTTTCCCAATATAAAAGAAAAAGACCATGCTAAGGGAAGCGTCCAATTTACCTGGTAAATGAATATTTTTATTGGATAACAGGTACCCGACATAGGTTAACGAAAGACTAGCCAACAGCTGAAAGATTTCAGAAGGGATTTTATTTACGATACTGAAGATGATAGAGACAGTAAAGAGGGAAATAAAAAACCACAGAACTCCAATATGTCCCCATGGTTCCATTGGGGTCCAAATTAAAAGATAAGAGAATTTGAAGGTTCCTCCAGCAAGGGATAAAATTACGAACCCTATTCTTTGAAAAATCAGAAAAAATAAAAAGGGAACCCCCAACGAGCGAATCTTCTTTTTAAATGTCACTATGGGCCCATCATTAATATTAAAGAAATAACCTGATAAAAGGAAGAACAAAGGCATGTGAAAAACATAAACATAAGGTTTATAGTCGCATTGTGTATGTCCCCAAAGGACGAAGAAAATTCCAATCCCTCTGGCAATATCAATTGTAGTATTTCTGTTCAAAATTTAGGAGTAAGGAGGTTAGAAAAAAACTCTTAAGTAAAATTTAAAAATTTACAGAAATTAGGTGTTTACCCAATCAATTTCTTTCTTATCTTGTTGTAAATGACCACTTCAAGGAAATAAGAAAAAAGGATCATAAACACAATATAAAAGGAGTATTCAATGAAGCTGTTGTTGATAAATCTCAGATAGGTTGCATTGATTACCAGATAGTCATGTGAAATATAGATCACATAGGAACAGGGTGCCAGGTACTTGAAAACTCCGAATATTACATTATACCCGAACCATTCCATATTTTGCCATACAACCGCACCAAACATTACAATAGTTGCGAAGACAAAATGTCTTAATTCGATAAATGGGTAGGCGACAAGCGGATAGCTATAATCTTTAGTTGCTGAAAAGTGGATAAACAGATTCAGCAAAAGGATTGCTATTATCGTAAAGAGGAGCCAGGCCTGTGGCATAATTCTTCGAAGGGTGATTTTAACCCCGTCGAGATAGTCGGTGGCAAACTTCACACCGATCCACCATATCGCAAAATACATCACTAAGCGGTTGATAATAAAAGGATAAACAAGGTATGAGACAGCTGCTGATATGGTTAACCAGGTTACCCATTTGTTTAGCCGGTCATTATCATTTTTAATCCTGGTGACCAGCACAAAAAACAGCATATAAAACCACCATTCATACGATAAGGACCACAGTACCCCATTTCCCATGTAGGTGCCCGAAACAACATTTGGTTTCTGGGTGATTACATCCTGCAACATAAACAGGTTGCCGAAAAGTGTCTTCAGCTCAGGATTTACCATAACCCCCTCACTGTAACATTTCAGCAAGTAACCTAAAATAAAAATAAAGATCAGAGGGACATATAACCGGACAAATCTTCGGGTGAAATAGAATCTAAAACTTTTATCCTTTGATTTTTCGTAGGTATATTTGATCACAAATCCCGATAAAACGAAAAATACAATCACTGATTCAGGACCAAACCGGAAAAGTATTCCAAAGTCGATCCCCCAAAAATAGATTTTATTGGGTAATGCATGAAAAAGAACTACATACAAGGCTGCAAATCCCCGCAGGGCTTCCAGCTTTTGTAGCCTGGGTTTGGGTTTTTCCATTAGTTTTAAATGTTAGTAGTTGTGTGTTTGGTATGAATAAATTGTTTGTTGGCCCCTTTTATTTTGAGCAGTGATCCCATCATGAGCATCATCCCTTTGGGTAAACTCAGGATTGCCCTTGCTGTTTTGTAGTTATAAAACGATCGGGGCACTGCAAAGAGAAAGGCTAACAGACAGAAAACTACCACGCAGATCCATAGCGCCAATAAAAAGCTGTTGGTCAATATAATATTGGCTATTATAAACAATGTTCCAAATAGAAGGACTGCACCAAGGAGTAAAATTCGTGGCGGTTGTATAAACTGAACAGCTTTATCAAAATAGTCGACATTTCCCTTTAAAAGAAGGTCTTTCAATGAACTGAAAAAGTCAAGACGAAAATAGTGAAGCTGAGCTGAAAGCCAACGCCGACGCTGATTACTAAATACTTCTGCTTTTTGAACTTTTTCATCATAAACATAGGCATCGTCGAGATAGGCTATTTTATGACCTGCTTTGAGCATCTTCAACTCAATTTCCTTGTCAAATCCACCGACTGCCTTTACAGAAGCCATCAATTTTTTGAAATAGTTGTATCTGAATGCCATTCCAGATCCGATAATGGCGGAGGAGAGTCCAAATACACGATGCCCTTTTCGGAAAATATGGTTGTTGATCTCTTCACTTATCGCATCGAGTATGGCCAGCGAGGTGTTCATATTTTTTGCAGTACGATGGCCTTGAACTGCCAGAAAACTAAATTGAAAGATCTGATTAATTTTAGTCAGATAGTCATTTGCCATGACATTATCCGCATCCAAAATCACAGCAATATCGTAAGGATCTTCGAGTTTTTCCATTGCTTTGTTAAGCGCCTTCGATTTTGTGCTTTTTTCGAATTTTACCTCAATCACCTTAATGGGCAATTCCCTGAGTCTGGAAATGGTCTCAGGCTGAAAAGAGTCGGCAATAATGATTATATCATAAAATTCAGCCGGATAGTCCTGCACCAACGCTGCCCGGGCAACTTCGACAATTACATCATCCTCCTTGTAACCCGGAATAAAGACAGCAATTTTACGCATTACCTCAGATATGGGATAGGGATGTTGTTTATAAAACAGGCCTCCAAATGAAAAGATGAAAATGTAAAGTGTTGACAATCCAAGGATTATTAATACAATAATTTGTAACGTGTCGAACATTGGAATAAGGTAATTGTCCATGAAATTTATGATTTAGAATCTGGTTAAAATTGGGTTATTATCCCTAAATTTTAATTTAGTACGCAAATTAGTTGATCACTTATTACATCCCTGGATTTAGATGTATCTCTTTTGAAAACAAGTGTTTTAAATGCCATCCCAGCATTCGGGTGTAGGCTTTAAAATGTCCTTTATCCTTTTTAAGCAAGAAAACCGTCAGATTTTTCGGGATGGCAACAAAGATCTGGTAAAGTAATGCAACAAGGATAGTAAACCCTTTAACATTACGACGCAGATAAAGTAACCTTGAACGGTTCATATAATAGGTTTTAAAGGGACTCATTTTACCTGTTGAAATGGATTCCTTATGATAGATGGTGGAGTTATGAACATACCACAATTGATAACCTGCCCGTTTGATGCTTGCACACCAATCGAGTTCTTCGTAATAGAGGAAATAACATTCGGGCATCAGTCCCACTTTTTCAATTACGGAGCGTGGAACCATCATTGCAGCGCCGTGAACAAAATGAGTTAATGAATCAGCCTCAAACTGCCCTTTGTCAACGACGCCATGCCCGATTCCATGGCTGCGCATGGTAAAATGATTCATTGGCGCCTGACCGCAAAACTGGATCGTGTCGGGAAGAGCATAAAATTTTATTTTAGGACTTACAGCTCCGATCTTTGGATCTGATTCGCATTTTGCAACCAAAGGTTCCAGAAAACCCGGTTCAACTTCGGTGTCATTGTTGATGAAAAACAGATATTTTCCCCGGGTTTGTCTGATTCCCAGATTATTTCCACCAGCAAATCCTAGATTAACAGGACTTTGAATGAAATTTATTTCCGGATATGCATCTTTTAATATGGAGGGATCATCTTTTGGTGAGGCATTATCTACCACTATAATTTCTATATTAGGATAGCTTATCTTCCGAAGCGTTGAAAGCAAATCCAGCGTCACCTCGGGATGATCGTAATTGACTGTAATCAAGGAAACTAATGGATACTCCATAAAATGGTGTTAATCAATAATTAATAAAAAATACAAAACTTTCTCTTGAAGATTCCTTAGTTTATGCTATTTGCTTTTGATTTCCAACAAGTTGTAATTCAGAATCAGCAACATGTGTATCAAAAATCTCTGTATTCAGGAGTAATGCCATTGATATATAGATGGTTACTGCAGTAGGAACAGTCCCCAATACCGCATTACCGTAAGAGGCTACCATAACCCCAACCATACCACTCAGAAGTGCAGACATTTTCATTTTTAATATGGGATCTCTTATTCTATACATTATATTATGGCCCCCTTTTATCACCACGTAAAACAGGATAAACAAGTGAAGTAAAAGGCCGACAATCCCCTGTTCTGCCCAAATCATCACATACCAACTGTCGGTTGCTATTTGGGAAAGAAATGCATTTGGAAGATATTTTTTTGCTTTTACCCCGGCATGACCAAGTCCTCCGCCAAAAGGTCTGGAGGCCAGATATGCTTTAAGTATTTTTTGGTTTTCGAGCCTAACCTGAAAGGAGGCGTCTTTGGGATCGAAAGCCGATCTCATACGGCGGATCTGTTCATTTCCCTGTGCGATTGTCGTATATTTAAAAAATACAAAAACTACAACCAATAAAATAAATCCGGAAAACATAACCGCTTTATTTCTTTTCAGTACAAAATAGGTTCCAAAACCAGCCAATGGAATTGCGATTGCGCCACGGGTACCGGATAACAGCATACCGTAGATTCCCAAAACAGCCACAACGATATAAAATATCCTTTTTCGGAAATCTTTTTCTACTATAGCCACGATACCGGCTACAACAGCTGAATAGGCCTGATTGGCTCCAAACTGTCCTGCATCATTTAAGAATGAGAAAATCCGCAATTTGCCGAAAAGCACATGAGTAATGGCTGCCCCTCCATCGAGCCAGGCTTGCTCATAACTGTCAACACCCCAAACTTTCTGCATAATTCCTTTCAGGGAGGCAAGCAATGATAAAAATCCCCATATCAGGAATATATATTCGAGTTTACTTTTGGTATCAACTAATAGAAGGGTCAAAACGACCAAAAACAACATATACATCGCAATTCCACGCATGCTGTTTAACCAGGCAGGAACACTTCTTAATTCGGGATTAAACAACTCAAGCATTGAATATCCAACCCAGATGAGAGATAATAAAGTGATGTCTTTTTTTGCAAGGTTCCAGTCTACTTTTTCGTAGAATTTATTGAAAATAAGTGCAATAAAGGTGAATATAAAAATTCCATCCATGAGCAGGCCAACCTGAAAGTCTACATAACGTGACAGTCCAAGAATTGTAAAACCAAGAAAGATTGCGGTGTATATTCCAGTAATCGGATACTTGAAAATCAGGTATAAATAGGCAAATATGAAAGGAAGCAAGATTAATCCAAATCCGGGGATGAATCCTAGTTGGCCAAAAACAAAAGCACCAAGTCCCAGTGTTAATACCAGCAAAAGCAAGTAAACGGGATTTCGAAGCCGGTCTGAACCTGTGAACTGATCAAATGGATTTTGCATTTGGATTGTGAATAATATGGGCCAAAACTGATAATTAATGTTATCGTTTAAGAGTTATTATTATTTTGACATACAACATTTTATAAAACTCCATTCCTTTGGTAAAAATATGTTTGTAATTCAATGAGAGTTCTTTGTCCATGTAATAAAATCCCACCCAGATTCCAATTGTTGTAAAAAAAATGGATGCAACAGCTACCAACGAGAGTGACTTGAAAATGAAAATGGCTATTATATCGCCAATCACATTAGCTATGACCATATACAAAACTTTAAGGAAATTGATGTTTGGCTTGTTGATCGCGTCCAGACCAATCCCTGTCATCCGGTCGATGGGGAGGAGAAGTCCATAGATTGAGAAGATCCGCATGATTGTTGCAGCATTAAAACCGGTAATGGGATCTGTTCCCAGATATTGTTTGCCACCTAAGATGAGGATAAAAAGATCGGCAAAAACAAAGGTAATCAGGCTGATCCCCATAAAAAGATAAGTCATTGCCCCAGAATAGGAATAGAAAATCTCTTTTACTTCATCAATATTTTTTTGCATACTGGCTTTTGACAATTTTGGAAAAGCAGTGGCGGCAAAACTTCGCAAAGGTATTTGCTGTAATTCAGTAAGTTTCATAGGGATGCTATACAATGCAACTGCAGCTGTTCCCAGAGGGCTAAAACTGATGATAAACGTATCGGCACTTCGCAATAAATTGGTTCCAATTAAGGTAAACGTGGTATATTTCCCAAAATGGAGCAAAACCTTGGTCGTATCTTTTGTTGCTTTTGGGATGTATTTCAGACCATCCCAATCCATCAACAGACACACCCCTGATGCAACAGCATCAATAACCAAAAATGAGATGACCAACTGCAGCAAGGACATATGCAGGAAAAAAAAGTTCACTGCCACCACTAGAAAGAAACCAACACTTTCAATCGACCTTATGAGCAATATTTTCCCAAATTTAAGGTCAGCCTGCATGATCACCAGGGCAGTATTCATTGGTAAATTGATCACTGCAAGAAGTGGGTACCACTTAAAAAACAATTCATACCCACTGTTATGAATCGAGTCATAAAATACATAAAGACAGATATATAATAAGATACAAATTATAAAGGTCGCGATCAGGCCAATCAACCCATTCGATCCAATGAACTTAACCCGCTCTTCAGGAGCAGCGCCGGATAAATAGCGAACAATTGCAGTATTGATGATTCCATAACGAAACATCTCAACAAATGCAGCAGCAGAAATAAATATTACCCATTCACCGAAAATTTCCATTTGAAAAGTTCGCGCGAGTAAGGCAAAACCAGCTATCCCAAAAAAAGAGATGGTAAGGTTACCCAGTAACGATAGAAAGTTGTCTTCGCGGATTATTTTTTTAAGTGTATTTTTCAAGCTGAATAGCAATAAATCAGGTTTACAAATTTATTTTGGCAATATTGAGGTTCAATGCCCATTTATCCAGACCGTTTTTTATCTGTTCGATAGTCAGAGGCTTGCTGATATAATCGTCCATTCCTGCAGCAAGGCATCTTTCCTTATCACTAACCAGTGCATTAGCGGTCATTGCAACAATTAGCGGCTTCTTATCACCCCATTGTGAAATAATCTGCTTTGTTGCCTCAAACCCGTCCATTTCAGGCATCTGAATATCCATGAATACAATATCAATTCTCATACGGTTAAGAATATCAATAACTTCATATCCATTTGCTGCTATATGGATTGAGTAACCAAGCATTTCAAAAAGTCTAAATATGAGTTTTTGATTGATTGCGTTATCTTCAGCCACAAGAATTTTTAACGGGTACATTTCACTTGTCTTTTTAAATAGCTTAGATTGAAAACTGTTTTGAATTCTTGCACTCTTATTCCAGTAAAGCAAATTTGTTACATGCGAGATCAATTGTGATTGTTTCAGCGGTTTATTGATTCTAACCTGAAATCTGCTGTCCATTTCTACTCCGTTTCCAATAAAGTGGGGGTTGGTCATCAGAATTAAAGGGATATTTTTTACCTCGTTAATTTTTATGATCTTGGATATCAATGTTATTCCATCCAAATCGGGAAGATCATTATCGATGAGAGCCAAATCAAAATCACTGCTTTCATTCAGCAACATTAAACTCATTTCTGCAGAGTTAGCAGCAATTGGTTCCATTTCAAAGTCCTTAAACAGGGAAAACAGAATTGAATTAATGGTTGGGTGGCCATCGACAATGAGTATTTTTTTCCCTTTCAACCTTTCGCGATCGGGGATAATTTTAGTCGTTTCCCTGTCTTCTGAGGAAAAGGATGTTTTGATAGTGAAGATAAATTCGGAACCATGATTTACTTTACTTACCACCCTAATAGTTCCATTCATCAGTTTAACAAGATTCCAACATATGGCTAGACCCAAACCTGAACCTCCATATTTACGGGTTGTTGAAGTGTCGACCTGGCTGAAAGGTTTAAAGAGCCGGTCAATTTTCTCCGGTGCAATACCTATTCCCGTGTCTTTGACAGAGAATTCAAGAAATGCAACGTTATCTTGTATACCAGTCTGTTTTACACTGATAACGACCTCTCCTGCATCGGTGAATTTAATGGCATTCCCCGTAAGATTGACAAGAATCTGTCTCAGACGGGTGAGATCTCCTTTGATCATCTGGGGAATAGAGGGATCAATCTGGAAATATAAACCGAGGTTCTTTTTAACAGCTGCCGGCGCCGTCAAATCAATTGCATCTTCAATGGCCATTCTTAAATCAAACGGGTGTTCCTCGAGAACCATTTTACCCGATTCTATTTTGGCGAAATCAAGAATTTCATTTATCAGATCAAGTAATAATTCTCCGCTTATTTTAATTGTTTCAGCGTAATCAAGCTGATCAGGAGTGAGTTGCGTTTGCATTAAAAGACTCGTCATACCAATTACACCATTCATAGGAGTTCTGATTTCATGACTCATTGTGGCCAAAAAATCGGATTTAGTCTTTGTTGCCTTTTCTGCGATTTGTTTGGCATTGGTCAACTCTTTCCCGATAATTTCCCTTGAGATGCTTCCACCAATACTTGCAGCAAGCGCCTTAAGGATAGAAACTTCGTTATTAGACCAAGGTATTCCCTTCGAACAATCATCAAAACCTACCGTACCCCAGAAAACATCATTTACGAAAACAGGTACCACAATAAGCGAAATAATATCCTGTGGCTCAAGAAATTGTCGTTCTTTTGCAGGAAAATCCTTTACCAACCCTGAAAGTGTCTGGCCATTTGATAACATATTAAACCATCGGGGATATTCACGGCTGAAGGGCAAATTCTGAAGTTCAGAATTGCCTATCTCCGGAAGTACACCTTCAGCAGTCCATTCAAATTGCTGATCGAGAAAAGTTTCTCCAGTGGATTTATCTATTTTTGCTTCAAAAATGTAGGAACGGTCAACACCGGTTGCAACACCAACGGCTTCAAGAGCTTTTTGCATCGCCTGATGATGATCGGGGATGGTGAGTAGATAATTCATGGCCTTTGCAGTTCCACTTAATATCTCGCTTTGTCGCAATAAATCTTTTTCTACGTTTTTTCTGGTTGTGATATCTCTGTAAATCCAAAGAATTCCTTGATTTTTATCTTCAGAATCTCCGATAGGGATAAAATCACGTTCAAGTGATATCCCGTTTTTCATCTGAAGTTCATGATTTGTAATCACCTGACGTATTTCGAGGGTTTTATTTATATCACGAATAAAAGAATCGGGATTGGTAAACAAGACTTTCGATCCTTCTGCAGCCGCTTCGCAATTCATCCCAATTAATTGTTCCGGAGGAACTGGAATTAAGAATAAATCACAGAAATATTGGTTGACAAGGACTACTTTTCTTTGTTGATCCTCCACCATAACTCCTGCCTGCATACTGGATATTAGTGATTTAAATCTAAGATTGGCGATTTGAAGCGCTTCGTAATCTACTTTGCTTTGGGTGATATCTTCCTCAATGGCAACAAAATGAGTAATCATTCCATTGTGATCAAAGATAGGCGATAACGATGCCAACACCCAGAATAAATCTCCGTTCTTCTTTTTATTGTGAAATTCGCCTTTCCACTCTTTTCCCGATTTTATCGTTTTCCATAAAGTTTCATACTCCTCGTTTGATAATTCACCTGAATTAAAGATGTGGGGGGTTTGTCCTATTAACTCAGCTCTGGAGTAACCTGTCAACTCAATGACTTTTGGATTCACATATTCGATCAACCCATTTAAATCTGTAACATAAGTCATTACCGGGCTTTGTTCAACAGTCTGAGATATTTTATGCAATTCAACTTCAGCAACATGGCGATGAGTGATATCTTCAAAGATGGTTGCAAACCTTCTTGGTTGAGGCGAGAAAGCTCTTACCCTCATGTATCTGTTAAACGTACTCGAATAGTAATCCAATGTTAAAGGTTCACCTGTTAAGGCCACTTTACCATATTTTTCAATCAGCCAGCGATCAGCAGTGGGTAGAATTTCTAGCATTGTATTCCCAATACATTGGCTGATTTCCATACCGGTATGACGTGCATATGCGGCGTTGGCTTCGAGAAAACGAAAATCGACAGCAACGCCATCCTCATTGGTGATGATCTCATGAAGTGAGAATCCCTCCTCCATATTTTCGAATAGCAACCGGTACCTGCCTTCACTCTCTTTCAGCATTTCTTCAACCTGCTTTCTGGCTGAAATGTCTTTATTGGTGCCAATTAACCTTAACGCTTCTCCCTCATTATCTCTTTTTACAACTTTACCCTCATCCTGAAACCATTTATAGGTGCCATCCTTGCATTGAATCCGATGTTCGCTTTTGTAACTTTCTGTTTGTCCATCCAAATGTTTGTCTAACCGGACCCATACTTCAGGCAAGTCATCGGGATGAATTCGGTTGCTCCACTCTTCAAGTCTATTCCCAATTTCATATTCGGTATAACCCAGCATGGCTTTCCACTGAGTGGAATAGAACACACTATTGTTTGGAATATCCCAATCCCACATCCCGTCAGTTGCAGTTTCAAGGGCAAATTTCCAACGTTTCTCGCTTTCAAGTAAATCAATCTCACCCTTTTTACTTGCAGTGATATCGTGATAATTTCCTAATATCCCTTGAATATCAGGATCATGAAAAAGATTGACTCCTGTAAAATGTACCCATTTGTAGCTGCCATCTTTGCATAGATAGCGGAATTCTGCAGTTACCGTGCCGTCAGGATCTTTAAGAATTACATCAAATATCTTTGCTAATGCCTCACGCTCCTCAGGATGAATATTTTCAAACGCGCTAATTCCAATCAATTCATTAGGATGCCAACCAAATAGATTCTCCAGGTTTGGACTTTTATAGGTGTTAATCCCTTTATCGTTAATTATAACGATTACATCACTGATATTTGCCACCATTTTGGCATGTTTGGCTTCATTCTTCTTCAGTTCATTCTCAAGTATCTTTCTTCTGGTAATATCTCTTCCATAAAGGTTAACATATTCTTCACCTTTAACCCACGTAAAAATAAATGAATAGATTGATTTACCATCAGTTATCTCCTTTTCAACCGATTTCCCTGATTTAATTAACTGGGTGAATGGAACCATCAAGTCATTACTTACTTCATGGCCCTCCTTCAAACCATAATAATTCAATATTGGTTTAATTGCATTGTTGGCAAACAATAAGATGTTATTTTGACTGATTCTTAAAACAGGATTTGGACTTTCGGTGGGAAGTTTTGAGAGACTTAGAATTTGTTCGTTTGCTGATTGTAATAAATTCTGATTAAGTATGTTGCAATAAAGTGCGCCTGCCATATTGCAAATAAACGAGAGAATTGCAATATCTTCCTCATTGAAGGCATTTGGTTTTGCGTCTACTATGCCAAATGCTCCAACCACTTGCTCGCCATTCATAACAGGCAAATACAATCGAGACCTTACAACGAATGAACGTTCACTGGAACTTGTAAGCTCCTGCTTATCCAGCAATGTATCAGCTATATAAAGCATTTTTTTTGTCCGATAGATAAGACCTGGGTGACGATCCATTGACGATAGATCAGCTGCTACTTTCTCCTCTTCATTAAATCCCTTTGCATAAAAGAGCTTTAGCCGCTGCTCAGTCGGATCGAAGAGGTAAAGGCCGGTATATTGGACATCGAAAATATCCTCCAAAACTTCTTCAACAGATTTCACAAGTTCATTTTGAGTTCTGATTGAAGAAAAAGCGCCAGAGAGCTTATCTAATCGTTTAATTACTTGAATGTAAGAATATTTCATGAATTCATACTGTTAAAAGCTTTTATTGCTTCCTCGATACATTCCTCATCCTGTTTATAGTGTCCACCGCTGATCCCAATAGCGCCGAGAATCAAACCATCTAACATAACTGGTGAACCTCCGCCAAGCAAAATAAAATCTTCAAATTGCTGAACACCATAAAATAGGATAGGATCATCCTTGATTAAGGAATACCAGCTATCACCACTTGAAATTCCAAGTCCAACTGCAGTAATTGCCTTTTTACGTGACGCATCAATGGATACAAGGGGTGAGTGATCCATCCTGAAAAACGCTTTTAACACACCACTCTCATCAACAAAAGTAATGGCAATATTTATCTTGATTTCTCTGGCTTTTCTCATGGCTGCCTCAGCCATTATCATGCATGAATCAAAACTAAGTCCAATTTTAGTTATGCTTCTCATCGATGTTATATTAAAAGAACCGTACAGAAAAATAATCAGTCCATTTTTTTATTTGGATACTTCTTTTCTCCCCAGAATTTGATGATTTTAATTAAGTCATCAATCCTCATAGGTTTAGTGATATAATCGTCCATTCCTGCCTCTATACATTTTTCCCTGTCACCCTGCATCGCATTCGCGGTCATAGCTATGATAACTGGCCGATCTTCCTTCCGGCGTTCAACAATAATACCTGTGGCTTCGTAACCGTTCATCTCAGGCATTTGGATATCCATAAAGATAAGATTGTAGTTTTTTAATTTTAATGCGCTTAAAGCTTCCAATCCATTTGCTGCTATATCTGCTTTATATCCCAATAGTTCAAAAACATTGCGTATCAATTTCTGATTGATCAGGTTATCTTCTGCTATCAGGATTTGGAACGGGTAGTTTTTAGAGATCTCGAAGAGCTTTTCCTTACCAGGAATGTTTACTACAGTCTGTTTTTTTATTGGCACCATCACTTTAAGTAAGATCTCAGCCAGTTGAGAATGCTTGATTGGTTTATTTACATAGAAGGAAAATAGCTTTTGTAATTCATCTGCCTCTGTATTGAAACCAACCGAAGTAAGCATGATTAAGGGTAAATGCTCCTTACTGAATTTTTTCCTTATCTGACGTGCAAGCATAATTCCATCCATTACAGGCATTTGCATGTCGATTATTCCTGCATCGAAATGTGTTTTTTCGATTATCGCCAGTGCTTCATTGCCTGATTCAAAAGCGGTTGCCTTCATTCCCCAGTGCTCGCATTGTAAGCATAGTATTCTACGATTGGTTGCATTGTCATCTACAATCAACACCGATTTTCCGGGAAGACTTTGAAGCGATTTATAAACCTGATCAACTTCATCCCTGGGGGAGGAGTAGCGTGTTTTGATTGTAAAATGGAAATCAGATCCTTTTCCTTCCTGGCTGTTCACCCAAATCTTTCCATTCATCAGTTTTACAAGACTGGATGTGATTGCAAGACCCAATCCTGTTCCACCATATTTTCTTGTAGTCGAAGCATCTACCTGGGTAAATGGCGAAAATAATGAATCAATTTTATTGGATGGAATTCCAATTCCAGTATCCTTTACCGAGAATTCAAGTAAGACATCCTCATTTTTTTGAGAAACAAGGGTGATATAGATCAAGATATCACCTGTCTCAGTAAACTTAATGGCATTACTCACCAGATTGACGATTATCTGACGCAATCTGAATCCATCGCCAAAGATGTATTGATTTACTTTAGGATCGATAAAATAAATGATATCAATGTGTTTCTCGAGTGCTTTTGGAGCCATCAGATCAAGAACATCCTCGATGCAAAGTCGCAGATCGAAAGAGCTCTCCTCGAGTTCCATATGTCCCGACTCAATCTTTGAGAAGTCGAGTATCTCGTTAATGATACTCATCAGACTTTCTCCTGAAGTCTCTATAATATTCACATATTCACGTTGTGCCTGACTGAGTTCAGAGATTTGCAAAAGACTGGTCATACCAATGACTCCATTCATTGGTGTCCGAATTTCGTGTGACATCGAAGCTAAAAATTCGGATTTGGCACGGTCGGCCATTTTAGCCATCTCCATCGCCCTTTTTAACTCTTCCTGTGAAATTTGGCGTCTGATTGCTCCCCCAATATTATCGGCAAGCATACTTAAAACAGTCTCCTCAGTTGTCGTCCACAAATGATCATGCGTACAGTCAGCAAATCCGACGAATCCCCAGAAATGGTGCTTTTTCGGATCCAGAACGGGAACGATCATTAGTGATTTAATCTTTTGATTTTCAAATAATAATCCTAGATCATCACGAAATTCACTGGTAAGTCCCTTAATCGATTTTCCCTTAACAAGTGGCGCAAACCAATTGTCGGCGTGATGATAATAAGAAATTTCTTCAGCTTCTTTTGAATCAACCTGTGCAGCAATTTCAGGAACAATATATTCGTGAACTCTGGATACTTTTCGTTCACCTGAAACCGGATCTACACTGTTTTTATAAATAAAAATCCGATCTATACCTGCCGCTTTGCTGATGGTCTCAAGGGCATTGTGAATGGAGCTTACAAAGTCTTCGTTGGTAAGAAGATGGTTAGAGGCAATGGCCATACCCTGTAAAAGACTTTTTTGCCGGACCAATTTCTGTTGCATTTTAATGATCTCGCTATTTTCGAGTTCAAGTTCAAGTTTTTGGTGATGAAATATTGAAATTAGCCTTGCAATCTGGGTAAATTCGTTTTTGCTTTTTTCAAGAATTTCCAATTTTGAAGTATCTCCATCTTTGAGACTCTGCGAGATTATTTTCAACGGACGTCTGATCCAACGGTATAATACAATAAAGAAAATTAAGACCAGGATGAGTAGTAAAATACCCATAAAATTGAATACGAAATTACTCACTTTGTGATAGTTGACCAAAACATTATTTGGCTTTTTTATAACCAGATAGCCAATTTTATTATCGTCGTAGCTCAATAATGCTTTTGAAACAACGATTGAATCATTCATAATAAGTTGTTGGTTTTCAGGAATTTTATCAGAAAAGGAGACCTTACTTGCTGTGTTTTGTGACAATTCAAAAAAGAAATTCTTATCCCAGATTCTGCTGAGAAAGAAAAAACCAGAAGGAGGACTAACGCGTGCAGTATCCAGGGTTGGATGGATCGAGGAGGCAGAGATTTCCAATATTCCATCAGGGATTTCCTGAAAATAGTGAATTAGTCCCTTTTTTAAAATCGCATTAACAATGATATCACGAGTTAGGGGGTTGCCAAGAATATCTTTGACCTGTTTACCAAAACCATAAACTATTTGATTATTTGTGTTGTATACACTTACATGGTAAAGCTTGAATGATTTAATAATGCTGGCAATATTATCATCTGCCCATTTGAGATTTTGCTTTTTAATATTGGCAATTAGCTTATCCCATCCGGTATAATCGGTTACGATTTGGTCGAGTTGATCAGATTGAACGTTTATTGCTGTATTAATTAGCACGACCTGCTGTTCTGCGGCAGATTTTACAATTAAAGCGTGCTGTTCCTCCTGTGTTTGACGAAAAAAGTACAAAACAACGACTAAGAGGAGTATAGAAGAGCAAAATAGCAGAAGTATCTTATTTCTGATGTTCATAGAGATATAGTTAAGTTCCAAATAAAAATATTCGTCAATTTAAATTTGATTCTTTGTTTTAAACTGAAAACGGATAATTTTTTTAATGCTACGGCGTAGTAACCCTCTTTTTTTAGGTAATTCCCCAAGTGTTGATTCAATCACTTCCATTTCCACTCCATTAAGAACGAAACATGGTTGACGACTAGTTATCCTGGAAATATTCTCAAAGACGCCTCGATCGGCCAACGACCACTCCCTGTTTGCCCGGCACACCAATATGATCAAATCTGCCGATGCCACCAGACCCGATGGATAAGGGTAGTATAGTAGCGGAGGGAGTATGGTCAGTATATAGTCAGGGTTGATAGTTAAATTCAGCTTGTTTTTAGCGAACATTTCCTGATAATCGTTTACCTGGAAATAATTCTCATTTATTGTATATTCATAGTAATCCTTTTTTGAAAGATGGGAGCCAAACTCGCTTAAAAAATGGCTCTGATAATTAATTCTATTATCGGAATAACCTAATAGCCAATTAAAAAATGAGAATCTTGTTGAGCTTCGATGTGGCAGTTCCGGAGCAATAATTGATCCTGCACTCGATTCCTGTTGTTGAGCATTCTCTCTGGAATACCTGATCACAGCTACCCGATTTCCAAGCTTATTAAGCTGTGAGGCAATATTCTGTGAGATCACCGTTTTCCCTTCACCATTAGAAGTACTACAAATAATAATATGATAAGGTTCATGAGAAATCCCTTTCTCTTTTTTCAAGAGTCTGATCTGTTGAACCATCATTTCGATAAGTCTTTCAATCACATAAGGGAAATTCAGTATTTCCGTTTTCAGGTAAACTTTTGGAAATACTCCAAGCGGTGACAAGTTGAGGATTTTAGCCGCTTTAGGGGGCGTTTTCAAGGTTTCATCAAAAAACTCCAGTGCCATTATTGTTGTAAACACCATGAGAAATCCGAAAAGTGCAGCCCCTATTATGAGGAACTTCCTCTTGGTCGGATTTGGTGTAAGCGGGAAAAATGGCTGGTCAATAGGTTTGAGATTTGATGAGAGTTCAAGGTCCTGCATCTTGAGCTTCGCCAGGTTCAAACCATGCAATAATTCGAGGAACTCAGCTTCCGAGACAGAGATTTCCCGCTCGATTCTTTTCAAATTCGCTCCGGCTGGGGCAAAAATCTCGTATTGCTTTTGAAATTCCTGAATACGCTTTGATAAGACAACAAGTCCCGCGTTAAGATCCTCATATTTTAAAATATTTGAAATCCACTCATTTAACAGGGTGGCCATGGGAAGTCCTTCGGTGGAATTTCCAAATTTGTAAAGTTCTCCAACCGATTCACGAATTTCATTTTTAAGTTGATCTGCCCTGGCTTTTAACTGTGGAAGGTTTTTAATTTCGGAGGTATCGGCATAACCAATTGTTTCTGCGGTTGCAATTTTAGTATCAATCTGGCTAAGCTGATTTCTTTTTTCGATTAAGGGGACGCTTTTTAATTTTATTCCTTGCTGATTCTCTAATTTCTCTTCCAGACGCCTGATATCTGCCTCAACACCTGCAAGTTTAATTCTCATATTGTTATAATCAACATCAAGCGCCTCTTTGGCTCCGGCAACGGCTTTACTCTGTTCGTAATAGTTGATAATTTTGTTATCCTTGTTAAAGGAGAGGAGCTTTTCTTCACCTGCATTCAATTTTTGAGTGGCTTGATTAACCTGAAATTCGAAATATTTTACCACAGCATCGGAACGATTTTCCTTGAGAACTTTATAATTTTTAAGGCAAACCTGAGTAAGAAAAATGAGGGTTTGCTGACAAATTCCTGGATCATCAGAGGTGTATTTAAGTTTAACAAGATCGCTGCTTCCAATTCTCTGGACATTGATCGACGAAATAGCATCAATCGAATAGTGGGGATTATCAAAATTGAGAAGGTGGCTTACAAAATTAGTGTCACTGCTGGCAAAAAGATCCGTCAGATTTTTTACAGTTTGGTTAAAAGCCGCCTCTTCTATTGGGCTCCCGCCTATTTTATTTTCGTTGGATGAGGAGTATAGCTTTGAAAATGAGAATGTAGAATCCTCCTGGCTAATTTTTAGTGTCGTATCTTTAAGTTGATTTGCATTTATCTCAACAGGAGAAGTTTTCGATTTTGGTAACAGGATTTGTTTATTTGATTTGATAACCAATGCTTTAACATAGGTCGGGGTGATTTTTTTTAAATAGTCGAATGATTTTTGTGAAATAAATCGGGGATCAGCATTGGATAACATCAGATGCTGAGCTAATAACCTGATTGAAACCTCTTCCTGGGTTTGACGCGATTGTATCACATTAATCAGGTTATCAAAATCGGTATTCGTGGCAAAATAGCTGATTGCTTTCCCCATTTCCACACTCGACCCGGAAGCCAGTCCGGTATAAAGGGTTGTTTCGGAGGAGTAGGTAAAACTTGGGTTTTTAGTGAAATAAATCACCAATCCAGCCATGAGTATTGGCGTAAAAAGCAATAGAACAAAATGTTTGCGCAACAAGCGTAATAATCCAATGATTGTCATTAATTGAGCTTATTTGTGAGGTTAAATTTTATCCCAACAATTTCTTCCAGTATCATAAATGCGGTTCGAAATTCCATTTTTGAACTTTCGAAGTCAGTCTCACTCCTCGAAACAATCTCTGTAGTACTCGAATATTCCGCTACGGTAATGACACCATTAAGGAATTGTTTTTCAGCCATCGCCAGATTTATTCTGGCAGTCTCAGCATATCTGGACTTGATTTTAAGTAGTCGGTGTTTAACAATCACTTCGTTATATTGCTTGATCACCAGCTGGCGAAGTTCATTTCGTTGAACCAGAGAATAGCTTTGTGCCTGGGCAATTTCAGCCTTGGCAGAGGTAATCTGACTTTTTCGGCTTAAAAAATCATAAAATGGAATTCGTATGTAGGCGCCAACTCCATAGTTGGTCTGTGTATTTCGGGTTGATGTTAATGCCGGATTTTGCCCTTCGACCACATTCGATGCAAAGTTGTCAAAAGTTCCATATCTCACATCGGTCTGGAATCCCAAATCTCTGGTCCATTCCAAACGGTTTGATTTTAGTTTCTGTTCATTGACAGTGACTTGCAGATCCCGAAACTTCACATAAGGATTCCTTGCAATGGCCGAATCGATAATTGTTTCGAGCGGTGGTAAAATTAATTCGATATTATCTTTAAATAAATCAAACTCTTTCTTTTCCTGAGCAATCCCAGTGAATTGAATCAAGAGAAGCGTGAAAAAAATAATCAGAATAAAATGATGTCGACTCACAGAGCAAAAATTTAGTAAGAATAATAAATATGTGACAGTTTTATAAGATTACAGAACGAGCCTATGTACCCTGTTATGCAAATATATCAAAAAGGAAAATTAAACAGTATCCTTTTGGAATAGAGCAGGGACTGTTCTGAGAATTAATTTCAGGTCATACCAAAAGGAGTAGCTGTCTCCGATAAAATGGTCTGCATATTCATTATCGAGCCGCATCCTTTCCTCTTCTGACATTACGCCCCCTTTTCCCCGCAATTCTACCTGCCAAAGTCCGGTAATTCCGGCTGGTGCCAGAAACCTTTTTGACATTACCCCTCTTGTTAAAAGCTCCGCTTCATATACAGGGAGCGGACGGTTACCAACAATTGACATATCTCCTTTGATGACATTAATCAATTGTGGGAGTTCATCTATACTCGTATTACGGATAAATTTGCCAACTTTGGTTATACGTGGATCATCAGAGATTTTTATAAATGCCGATTTTGTTTTGGCCACTTCTCTCTTTTGAGTATTGTACCAGTAATCACAAATCTTATAGGGACCAATATGGAGAATGGGGGAACAGGTTTTTTGGTCTGTCAATTTGGCACAAACAGGACACGGTTTAGTAAAGTCTATTTCAGCCTGATCTGAGGTTAATGAATATTGATTCTTATCTTTGGCGAGTTTGTTTAATTCCTTATCGGCTCCTGTGCGCATCGA
The DNA here is from genome assembly GCA_963675995.2 of Prolixibacteraceae bacterium. Classification (GTDB taxonomy): domain Bacteria; phylum Bacteroidota; class Bacteroidia; order Bacteroidales; family Prolixibacteraceae; genus JAAFHB01. Next base: position 2,123,838 of record CAXXIY010000002.1, read on the forward strand.
CCGCAATTTATAAAAATCAAATGGCTCACGTCCAACTCTTTTGGAAATATAGTAGACCTTTCCTTTCGATTCAAGTCTGATTGCTAAAACGATGAGTAATAAAATTGGTGAAAGGACGATGAGTGCCGAGGTGGCTACGAATATATCGAATAGTCGTTTGGATAAGGGCATTTCATATTTAATATCTTGATTTTTATCAACATATGTGGTAAGGGAATACTTATGCCTGAACTCAACAATAAACCTGATCCGACTCACTATACTTTCAGCAGATGGGAATGGAAGCACAAAATAGTCGTCTATCCGATTCTCAAGAGCCGTATTAAATAACTCAACTTTAAACTCATAGGAGATCAGGATAAAAGCTATCCGATCTAATTCCGGCCTTTCACGAATCCAATTGTGCATCTCAAGACCATCGCCTCCGGAGATATAAATTTCTGATATAACGACATCAGGATCTGGCTTATTTTCTGATTTGAGATAATTAACTGCTTCCAGCATATTTGACTTATGGACCAACGAAACATCTGAATGTGTCCGAAGCTCAATAATCCCTTCCGTCGAACGTCCAATATAAAGAATCTTTAGTAGATTTTCCATTTTAATAGGTATGCAACAGGTTAAAATTGTTACGCGAACATCTTTGTCCGGCGAAATTGGTTACCATTTTAAGGCATAATGAACGGGAAAAAGATTCTTCAGAATTAACTCACTTAACTCTTCAGGATTAAATGGTTTAGCAAGGAAATCCTGTGCTCCGAGCCGGTAGCATTTAATCCGGTCTTTGCTGCTTTCAACACCCGATAACATGATTATGGGAGTATGTTTTGTGAACCCCCTTTGACGAACCTTCTCCACAAAAAGATATCCATCCATGTTAGGCATTTGTAAATCACAAATGATCAGATCAGGAAGATTGCCCTCTAACCATTCAAGCGCTTCAATTCCATCACTTTTGCTAATCACATCGTAATTTTTGGATAGAAAATTCTCAAGAAGTAAGCGGATGCTTTTCTCATCATCGATAATTAGAATCTTGTGCCTCATTTGTAGTTTATTTTTTTGGATTTTATTTTGCAGAAAAATGATCTATTGAATTTAAATCAAATTTTTTAAACTCCTGGTGTCAATTTGTGCCTGTTGAAACGTTGTTTTTTTTACTGTAAACGTCAATAATATTCATTTTCATTAAAGAATATTTTGCGTATAAAAAACCTTATTTAAAGGAAAAATTTACTTTCGTTAAATGTCCGGGAACTATTCCACTATCAATACTTAATAGTTATTCATGCTAAGTGAAAAGTAACCAGTTATTTATACATTTTCCTACAGCTTCGCCTGTTCAATCCCAATAAGCAAATAAATTTTTGCCTTTGAAAAAGATTCTTACCAAATTGCAAAATTAGGATAGTGTAATATTAATGATATCTGAATTGATTTCCAAATCATATTTTAAGAACCTTTCATCAAGAGAAATTATTGCTGTTAATCCCTGCAATTAAAGGTAATTTTGATTAATTCAAAGGCTTTTTGGTTAAGTTTTTTGTCGCTCATACCACTTTGAAAAAAGATTGTAATTGTCTTTTCTAAAGAATTAAAACAATAGACTTCACCATCGAGCTTTTGTTCTTTAACTATAGTAGTATAACGGCAGCTCTCAACCTTTAATCCAGCAAAATTGTCATGTACAACCGATGAAAATTCAATCCCCGGATTTCGATAGATGTTCGAATTTTTCATGGTTTGCTGATGCATTAAAATCGTTTCCTGGGGATTTTCCAATTTATTTACCCAGGTAATGGTGATCAATCCCGTTGCATTTGCACCAACCCTTTCAGCAGAAAAGTAGTACGCATTATTCCCGATCGAATCATTGGCAATAACTTTCCATTTGTCAGCAAGTGAAAACGATATCCCATTTCTTAGGTAGGGAAATTCTTTACTCTTCGAAAAAGCTATATGGTTGAAAAATAGCGATGTGAGTAAGATAATTGAGATTTTGATCATTGTTTTGCAGTACATATCAACTTATTTTATAATTTCCAGATGGAATAAAAGCCAATTTAGAAGCGTAATAATGGGCTGAATAACCAAAGTTAACAATTCATTTGAACAAAAAAAAATTGAATCCGAAGGAATTGCAAAATCCAACGGGTTCAATTTTCTTTATCAAATGAAAAACTATCCTGAAACTATTTCACTTCCATAAAATGGTCTTTGTTTTTTTCAATGATCATACGATAAAACCAGTCAGGATAGGAAGGATGAAGTGGTGCGGCAGGTAATTTCCCCGACTCATTCCGTTCGAAAGTGCCATTTTTTTCGATCATCACATTTCCATCCTTATATTTGATGAGGAGGAAATGGCCCAGGTCCCTCCATTTCTTTACAGCGTTTTCAACCTGATTAACAGAATATTCTGTTAAAAACTGACACGCAAGTTCTTTGTCTCCTTTGCTCCAGAGCGTTAATGCGGCTTGATCAACAACAGGAGTAAAACTGAAAAATTTATTTTCAAGTTGAGATTGTACTTTTCTGAGATCAACAATCATATCATTATATCTTGAATAGCAAAGATTTGAGACCTGATTAAATACCCAGAAGGCTGAGTTGTCGGACCAGGTGAGCATATCTCCGTCTCCGACTTTTAGTGAATTGGGAACTTGTTTAATTCCACAATAGATTGGCATATAACAAGTCATATAGGTATCATCAACTCCAAACCACAAAATTCCGCCAATAGGGTTTGGCAGATTTGGCCTGCACTGGGCAACGAAGGAAAATCCTGTTTGCTGGGTTGAGATGGCGCGTTCATGAACATAGGTTATCGAATCAACTTTCCATTCCATAGGGCGCCAGCGGTATGGAGATCCGTAAGGACCGGCACCGGGATCTTTTGTCATATCGAGCGCTGTTCCTTCATAATGGTCACGCATCAAATTCATTACATCTTTAACCGAAAGGAGCGAATCGGGTTTGATCCAAAGGGGCATCCGGTTAGTGGCATACTTGTTTGCGTCATAGGTAACTTTACCCAAAGCATAACTTTCGTATTGCCCCATTTGCTTATTTACCTTATTAAAGGCTGACCAAACACGAGCTTCGCAAAAGCGGGCGGCGCTAAATGTGACCGGAGCATAAGTATCTGAAAAGCTAAAATCGTTGTTTTTACCATCAAACCACCCCTTTTCGCGTGCAAAGGAGATGACATCTGAAGAATAGAGGCAATTTTTCGGATCATTTAAGGGGAAACGGGTTATTCGCGCCTGATTGGCATGTCCTGAAATATATCCATCGGGAACCCGCATGGCAACCCAGACTGCCCCTTTCTGCCCTTCACCTTTACCAATCATTTCCAATATCCAGACTTCGTTTGGATCTCCAATTGAAAATGATTCTCCTTCAGACCCGTATCCGTAATTTTTTACCAGATCGGTCATAACGGTAATCGCCTCACGTGCAGTTCTGGAACGTTGTAATGCAATGTATATCAAACTGCCATAATCAACAATTGCCTCTTTTTGTGTCTGCAGTTCTTTTCTTCCACCATAGGTTGTCTCGCCGATTGCAACCTGATTTTCGTTCATATTTCCGGTAACCTGCCAGGTATGCTTTACCTGAGGGATTTTACCCATGTATTTTCCCGTATCCCATTCGTAGACATCCAGAAGGGCTCCATCCGGATAATCGGCTGCCGGCCAGAAATATAGCTCGCCATATAGTGTATGTGAGTCAGCAGCATAGGTGATCATGGCAGACCCATCTTTTGTGGCGCCTTTGGAAATCAGGAAATTAGTGCATGCACCAGATGGAATAATCTGTGAAGCAACTAATATCAGAAGTAATAACAGTCTCTTTTTTAACATTGAAAATTGTATTAATGCAGTTCGGACAAAAATATGAAATTAGTTTTATCTTAATATTTGGAATTAAAAGGATATCCCCCTTTTTTTTATGAGTTTTGTCATTTATTTTCAATAGGATAAATTACTCCGCCAATGTGATTTTGTTGTGATCCGGTCACTGAAGCGATCACGTTTACTTGCCCCTTGAAAGCCAGAAATCCGAGAAATGCAAAAATAAGCGCCTCTTTGAAATCAATCAGTTTTTCATCTGGTAAAACAATTTGACAGGATAGTTTTTCTTTTAATTTTTGGATAAGAAACAGATTTTTGGCACCCCCACCGGTTATCAACATCTTTCCGGTTTTGCCAGTCGCATTCGAAATCTGAGTGGTAATATGTTCATAAATTGTGGCAGCCTGATCTTCAACTGAAAGGTTCGAGTTGAATAACAGCGGATTAATTTCATTTTTAACCCATTCGCGACCCAATGATTTTGGGTGATTTTGATGATAATAATCCAGATGATCTAACTTTTCGAGTAATGATTTATTAATTTTTCCTGAAGCGCCCATTTGACCATCCTGATCAAATGCATACCCTTTCTGTTGTGCCAATTCATTGAGAATGATATTTGCGGGGCAGGTATCAAAGGCAAAACGGGTACCATTTTTATCATAGGAGATATTGGCAAATCCACCGATGTTCAGGCAGAAGTCGAATTGCGGGAAGAGCAATTGATCACCAACAGGGACAAGTGGTGCTCCCTGTCCGCCAAGAGCAACATCGAAATTTCTGAAATCGCAGACAGTTGTAATACCGGTCACTGCCGCAATTGACGCTCCGTTCCCCAATTGAAAGGTGAATTTGATTTCGGGCTGATGGAAAATTGTATGTCCGTGAGAGGCGATTAATTTTGGAATTTCTTTCCCACAAAGGAACTGGGTAATCAATTCTCCGGTAAAACACCCATATTCATTGTGAAGGATTAGAAACTCTTCAGCACTCAGCATGGGTGCAATTCTTAGTTTCTCAATCCAAATTTCCGGATAACTTATAGTTTGAGCATCGATTATTTCGTAGTTCCATTTGTTTTTCGATGCTGAAAACCGGCAAAGGGCAATATCAATTCCGTCTAGCGATGTTCCCGACATCGTACCAATTACTAATGTGCTCATTTGTATATAATTGCTTTGTATTCTGAAGAGTTCTCCCTATCATCTGTCACAACTAACTTGAAAAGATGTGACTTGCCAAAGGTGATTCTCTTTTTATCAAATGTATAGGAGAGAATTCCCGATTTTGCGTCGTATTCGAAAAGGACCCACTTTCCATCTATCTCACCCCGGTACGATTTAATTCCGGAAAGGTCATCTGCTATTTTAAATTGAACTTTTAAAGGATCGGTAAGTATTTTTTTATCTTTTATACTTAATGGAGTTATCAAGGGAGATGTTGTATCAACCGCAACTGCAAAATTCCCAAACCGGCTGGTTTTCGCGGTAACCCAACCTCCTGAATATTCACCCCCAATAGCCTCTTTCTTTGCCTTATCGTTAATCATGACAATTAAAGCTTTATTTTTCAGACTGCCAGGCAAATGGTCAACTTTAATGGCGAGAGAATAGGGCTTTTGGAGAGGGATAAGCTTTGTATGTACCTGGTGAAGTTCTGAATAGCAGCCGGCTGGTTGACCTGATGCTTTCCAAATAAATCCTAAATTGTCATATAATGCTCCTTTAGGTATTTCGATTCTGATTTTATTGTTTTCGAATATATTGGATTCGTTGAATAGAAATTTTTTACTAAATATTTTACTTTTAACAGGTTGCTTTGACTTTTTAGTGATTGATCTAAATTTCAGCGAAGCTTTATTTTTGAATGCGTCACAGACGACAATCTCAAATTCATGTCCATTCCCTTCTTCAAGGGTTAAGATTCCTGAGCTTTTGGGGGCATTATAAATGTCGAGGTAATTGCCGGGTTGGCGGTATAATCGCTCAATCCAGCGATGCGTTAGAATATATTCTTCAAAATCGGCTTGCGAATTTGCATATCTAGTTTCGTCGAAGGAAATATGATCCATTTTAAAACCGAAAACTTCTTTGCCATCGCAAAATAATGTAGCGGAATAGATCCCCACCTTTAAACCTGTTCCGTTGAAATAATCTTCGGCTTGAATACCAAATCCTATTTTACCATAAAGTTCGATCGGAGCATTATTTTTCAAACGATATCCTCCGGGAACCGGTACCGCATCAAACCTTTTCTTGCTTCGGTTTTCACCAACATTGCTGTTTTCAGTTAAAGGGTAGGCAAAAAGAGCGACAATTTTTGGCGCGCTATTGTCCTTTATCCCCATATGATATAACAATGGATTAATGGCTCTTTCCGATTGGGTATCCCTGATCTCAAAATGAAGATGCGGACCGCCTGAACTTCCGGAATTGCCCGACCAGGCAATGATTTCTCCTTTTTTAAAATGAAATTCCCCACTTGATAACGTAATATTTATCGGAAAACTCTCTCTGTCGTACTGCTTTTCTTTAACATATTCCTGTAATTTGGGGTCAAATCGCTGAAGATGACCATAAACTGACGTCGTACCATCAGGGTGATTCATATACAATGCATTACCGTAACCGGTCGGAGAAATCCCAACCCTTGAAATATAACCTTCTTTTACCGCCAATACAGGCATCCCTGTTTGACCCTGAGTACGGAAATCGAGACCCGAATGGAAATGGGATGGCCGAAGTTCCCCAAAATCACCAGCAAACAAAAACGGCGGTTTTATGGGGCTTGTAAAAGTGTCATTCCCAGGAATTTTCTGGGCTTTAAGCTCAGAAACAAAGCAAATGATAAGTAATAAAATAGGTAATATAATTCGCATTATTGATATTTTTCTAAGAATTGGCTAAAATAGTAAACTTTTAAATGCTAATATGAGCAATTAAATGATCATGATGGTTTTGGAATATGATTTAAATATTAACTTTGTCTCAGTAAACGAAAGGTATGACAGAGCGTGAAACTGATTTATTGAGGGAGTTTAAGGGTAAACTCGATAAACTGATCAATCTTCATTTGCGAATGAAAAAGGAGAAACTGATCTTATCTGAAGTACAATCGCAACTAAAAGAGCAGATCAGAGAACTCACTTTGAAAAATGAGGAATTGCTTAAAAAGCTGGAAGATCTGAAGTTTGCTAAATCGTTGCTTGGTGCTGATGAAGATACGCATGGAGCTAAATTAAAAATAAATAAAATAGTGCGGGAAATAGACAATTGTATTGCGCTGTTAAATAAGTAATACACAATGCTATGGATGATAAACTTTCGATAAACATCAATATAGCCGACCGTTTGTATCCTTTAAGAGTCGATCGCAAAGAGGAGGAGGGCATTCGTAAAGCAGCGAAAATTATCAACGAAAAGGTGTCTCAATATAAGCAAAAATATGCTTCGAAGGATTTACAAGATTGTCTGGCAATGGCAACATTACAGTTTGTAATTCAAAAGGCTGACACCGAAAAGCGTATTGATGAGTCGCCATTGGTCGATGAGTTGGAAGTGATGAATGATTTTCTGTCAGAGTTTCTCGAAAAGGAAAATTAGTTATTAAATTCTAAATAGACCCGCAATTTTAAATTATTCCGGCAGTTCAGTTATTCCTGAACCGGAAAGTTTGAATTGCGGTATTTTTTTGTTAAACCTTTATAATTGTATTTTACTAATGGACATAATTATTATCACTGGTCTTATCACACTTTTGGTAGGGGGGACGGCCTCCTATTTTCTGTGGGATATGATGCTGGCTAAGAGCAAGCAGAAATTACTTGCAGATGCTGAAATACAGGCAGAAATGCTTAAAGAAAAAAAGATGCTTCAGGCAAAGGAGAAGTTTATTCAGCTAAAATCGGAGCATGAGAGTTATATCAATGAACGAAATCTTCGGATTGCCAGTACAGAGAATAAGCTGAAGCAAAAAGAGACGATCTATCTTCAGCGGAAAGAAGAGCTTCAGCGTAGTTTTAAGGAACTTGAGACCTCTGAGCGGGAGATTGAAACGATTCGGGAAAATCTGAATATTCAACTCGAATTGGTAGAACAAAAAGAGGAAGAGATGCATCGGCTTCATAAACAACAAGTTCAGCAACTCGAAGCCTTATCCGGAATTTCGGCCGATGAAGCTAAATCGCAACTTATTGATTCACTGAAAAATGAAGCTAAAACAGAGGCGATGTCGTTTATTCAGGAGATTATGGACGAAGCCAAAATGACGGCTAATAAAGAGGCGAAAAAGATCATTGTCAAATCGATTCAGCGTGTAGCTTCTGAAACTGCCATTGAAAATTCAGTGACCGTTTTTCATATTGACAGCGACGAAATCAAAGGTCGGATTATCGGACGTGAAGGACGAAATATCAGGGCGCTGGAAGCAGCTACGGGGGTAGAAATAATTGTGGATGATACCCCGGAAGCAATTGTCCTTTCTGCATTTGACCCGGTAAGGCGCGAGATTGCCCGCCTTGCTCTTCACCAGCTTGTTACTGATGGCCGAATCCATCCCGCCCGCATTGAAGAGGTGGTAAACAAGGTTAAGAAACAGGTTGAGGAGGAGATAATTGAAACAGGTAAGCGGACAACCATCGATCTTGGAGTTCATGGTTTGCACCCTGAACTAATCAGAATGATTGGTAGGATGAAATATCGTTCATCTTACGGTCAGAATCTATTACAACATTCACGCGAAACAGCTAACCTTTGTGCCATTATGGCGGCAGAACTCGGACTTAATCCTAAACGTGCCAAACGTGCCGGTCTGCTACATGATATTGGTAAAGTTCCTGATGATGAACCCGAATTGCCACATGCCATCCTTGGTATGAAGCTTGCTGAGAAATTTAAGGAAAAGCCTGATATTTGTAATGCAATTGGGTCACATCACGACGAAGTAGAAATGGATAGTCTGCTGGCACCAATTGTTCAGGCTTGTGATGCTATTTCCGGTGCACGTCCTGGAGCACGGCGCGAAGCTGTTGAATCGTATATCAAACGGTTAAACGACCTTGAGAACATGGCCCTTTCCTATCCCGGTGTGACAAAAACCTATGCCATTCAGGCAGGTCGTGAATTAAGGGTTATTGTGGGTAGCGATAAAATGACTGATATTGAAGCAGAAAATCTCTCGTATGATATTGCAAAGAAGATTCAGGATGAGATGACCTATCCTGGTCAGGTTAAAATTACGGTAATCCGTGAAACCCGCGCAGTAAGTTATGCGAAATAGGGAATCAATAAAATGCAAAAAGAAGGGGTTTTAGACCCCTTTTTTTTTTGCTCAAAACCTTCGAAGTTTATCAAGAAGTTGGTTCGAAATATGTCTCTTTTCTTCGTTGCCTCTTAATTGGTAACACTGTCTGAGTGCTAACAATAATCTTTTTATTAGAGCTCCTTCTGGCAACGGTGCAGAATATTCGAGACTTTCTTTATTTTCGTGAACGACATATTCCAACTCTTTTGCCCCGATTATGGCCCCTTTATGTTCCATATTGATATAAAATAAATAGGGATCGGCATTTTCGCCATAAACTTCTCTTGAAATCTGAGGTTCGTGATATCCCAAAATCAGGTATTGCCCCACTCCAATAGGATGTATTGGCAGGTTTAATTTCCGTGCAATAATGCAATATAAAGTGCAAAGCGAAGCGAGATTTCCTTTTCTAGAGACCAGGAGGTTATTTATAACACAATTTTCAGGAGCAAAGATATCCGGTGTATTTATTTCAAAATGGTATACTTCGAAAAACAGATGATTAATGACTGAAACCTTTTCGAGTGATGTAAGAGAATCGTTTAGTTCTAACCAAATATCACGAACTATCTTCTGGATCAGCAGATCAATTTTTTCCGGAATAATGGCCGGATGGTGAATTGCACTTATCAGTATCCAACCCTCAAGAAGGGTTTTGTCTTCAGAATTGGCCCACAACGTGACCTTTTCGACAAGCTTCAACAATTTAAGCTGAATGATTATTTGTTCCAGTCGCTCGTGTTGCAAAAGGCTTGACACATTGCTTAGGGAGAACTCCAACACGGGTAAGATGGCTGGTCCGGTTTCCAGAAGTTTGTCTCTAACTGCTAAAAAAACCTCTTCATCGGGGTCATCAATTAAACGAATGAGTGTATCAATGTTTATATTCTCTTCCATGCTATCGCATCAACTTATCAAGAATTTTTTGTATAAGCTGCTTCATAAGTGGTTTATAGTCGATACTCGCGTTATGGGTAATTCGGTTGGCAATAATAATACAAACAGTAAGCGCTTGATGTCCAAGCAATTTGCTTAGTCCGTAAATTGCTGAACACTCCATTTCGTAATTGGTAATCTTCATCTTATTTAAACGGAAGGATTCAATCTTATCATTAATTTCCGGATCTATAATCTTGAGACGTAATTCTCTGCCTTGTGGACCATAAAAGCCAGGTGCAGATATTGTTATTCCCGGAATAAATTCATCATCGGCTATTCTGTTGTAAAGATTAAAATCACAGTCGACGACATATGGTGACGCAAGCAATGGGTTCCAGTTCACATAGCTCTTAAATGCGTTTTCAAATTCCACATCTGCAAATTCTTCACGTCGTGCATAGAAATTCATTAATCCATCGAAACCAATCGCTTTACGTGAGGCTAAATATGCATCGACAGGGATATCCCCCTGTAAGGCGCCGGAGGTGCCAACTCTTATGATATTTAAACTCGTTTTCTCAGGTTTGATTTCGCGGGTCTCCAGATCTATATTTACAAGGGCATCGAGCTCGTTTACGACAATATCGATGTTGTCAGTCCCAATACCAGACGATAGTGCTGATATTCTTTTTCCCTTGTACCAACCCGTAATTGTAATAAATTCTCTGTTATGAGTTCTGATTTCAATCTCATCAAAAAATTCAGCTATCATTTCAACTCTGTCAGGATCTCCAACCATGATAATATCCCTGGCTAACTGACCCGGTTTGAGATGTAAATGAAATACTGATCCATCAGGATTGAGGATTAATTCAGAAGGGGCAATTTTATTATTCATTTTATATTCTTGTCAGATTCAAAACTATCGAAAAATATGGACATAAGCAAAACAAGGTAAAATTAATTGTTTTTGATATTTTTGCATAAAAATTTAAAATAATGATACAACGAATTCAAACCGTTTATATGCTTATTGCAGACCTATTAATTGGCCTCCTCTTTTTTGTCCCCTTTGGTGAGATTGTTGCAAAAGCTGGTGGCCTATACAGGGTTGATATTAAAGGACTTTATCTTGAAGGTGTTCCTAAACCTGAGATAATCAGCAGTAATATGCTTGTAATGATTGTATGGATTTTGGGTTTGCTACTCATAGGAGCAGCCATTTTCATGTACAACAACAGAAAGCGACAAATGGGGCTTTCAATGATAAATATATTTATAGTTCTTACTCTTGGCGCTCTGATTTATTACGATGTGTGGTCAGGTGCGAAACTTGTTTCCGGTCAATCTTCTTTAACGCTTTACTTCACGTTCCCTGAAATAGCGGCTATATTAATATATATGGCTTACCGTTCGATTGGCAAAGACGAATTACTCGTAAGATCAATTGATAGGATCAGATAATCAATTCAAAATAATATTGAAAGTTTTTGACAAACCTTGGTCAGAAATTCTTCATCGTCAATCGTAAATGGGGATGGGGAGTGTGAGTCAATATCTATTTCTGCAACAAATTGATTCTCTTTTAGTATGGGAACTACAATTTCACTTTGGACATCTATGCTACAGGAGATATAGTTCCCTTCCTTACTAACATCTTGAACTATTTTAAGTTGTCGGCTTTCTGCAACCTGTCCGCAAACACCTTTTCCAACCGGTATAATGGTATGTTCTGTACTCTTTCCACAATACGGTCCCAGAATCAGATTTGATTTCTGTTTGTCAAGAATATAAAATCCAACCCAATCATAATGGAAGACGTTTATTTTCAGTAAATTGCTTACTTTTTTAAGTATTTCTGGAATGGCATCACCTGAGACAATAAATGAATCGATGTCTTGTAGGAGATTGAAGTATTGCGGATTCATGAGGGAATATTTTTGGTCATTATCATTAACCAGCTTTATTAAAAGAATCAGAAAAAAACCAATTCATTTTCGCTGGTGATTTTTTCACAATAGAAACATTTCAGAGCAATAGGTTTGTCAGAAAGAACATCGAAACGAGTTGTAATATTTTCGGCATTGGTGATACATTTGGGATTAAAGCAGTGCACGATTCCTCTGATCTCACCGGGAGTTTCAACTACCCTTTTTTCAATCACCTTATAATCCCTTATGGTATTGAGTTTTGCATGTGGCGCAACAAGGGCAATCCGATTCACTTCGTCATCGGCGAAAAATCTGTTGGCAATTTTTATTATTGCCTTTACCCCCATGGCTCTGCTATCGAGGTTGTTACCGAATGTAACCATTTGAGAGCACTCTTCAAGCTTAAGAATCTTAATCACCTTAAATAGCGCTTTTGTCGGGATGTGGTCAATAACTGTGCCATCTTTTATTGCACTTACCTTGAGATGTTTTTCCATTTTCGGTTGGTTATGAAATTATTTAAGGTTCAATAAATGCGAAATAATAGCCATTCGGGTATATACTCCGTTCTTTGCCTGGGTGAAATAATAGGCCTTTGGATTGCTGTCAACGTCGGTATGAATTTCGTTAATCCTTGGAAGCGGATGAAGTATCCTCATATTTTCCTTTGTATTTTTCAGCATCTCATTCTTGAGAATATAAATATTTTTGACCTTTTCATATTCTACAGGATCAATAAACCGCTCTTTCTGAACCCTGGTCATGTAGATGATATCTGCGGCATTAATAATATTGGTAAACTCTGTATGCTCGTAAAATCGTATCCCTTTGGAAGCAAGATGTATCTTATACTCATTTGGCAATGCCAGTTCTGGTGGTGCAATAAAATTGAAAATAGGATTTTCAAACTGAAGCATGGCCATCAACAAGCTATGAACAGTACGTCCGTATTTTAAATCACCTACGAGAAAAAGATTGATATTATCGAGACTTCCCTGCGTTTTGATAATTGAATACATATCGAGTAACGTTTGGGAGGGGTGCTGATTAGCGCCATCACCTGCATTAATGACGGGTACACCCGAAATTTCAGAAGCATATCGGGCACTCCCCTCCATAGGATGTCGCATAATAATCATATCTGCGTAGTTACTCACCATTCTGATTGTATCGTGCAAGGTTTCACCCTTGGAAACACTTGAGGATGAAGAATCTGAAAACCCAATGATCTTTCCTCCGAGTCGATTGATTGCTGTTTCAAAACTCAACCTTGTCCGGGTTGACGGTTCAAAAAAAAGAGTTGCAATGACCTTTCCCTGAAGGAGTTTTTGATTGGGATTTGCCTCAAAATCTTCAGCCAGGCGCATTATTTTAAGGTACTCCTCTTTTGTGAAGTCTGTGATTGAGATCAGGCTTTTGGCATTCATCAGAAAATTGTTTTGAGGTTGATACAAAAATAGTAAATTCAGAATTGATTCAGATGCAAAATATTTATTCGTTATTGCTGATTAAAGACGCTTTAAGGTTCCCTATTTTCCCCAGTTTTTCCAGAACGATTTTAGTTAGTTGCCTTCTAACCAAAATTTTAACTTTACAATTAAGATCGAATTGGCTCTCCTTCATCTCAAGATCAAACTCCTTCAGAACCAGCATAAAGTCGTTCATCGCCAGGTAATCGAAATCTACTTCAATGGCTGTTTCGACAATTTTTTCAACAGTTTCAGCATTTAAAAGGACATCGGTTGCAGCTTGTTTATAAGCATTTGTTAAGCCACTTGTTCCCAGGAGGATTCCGCCAAAATATCTAACTACTACAACCAGAATATCGGTCAATTCTCGCTGCTGAATCTGGCCAAAAATTGGTCTACCTGCTGTTCCGTTGGGTTCACCATCGTCATTTAGCCTGTATAACTGCAGATCCGATCCCAGGCGCCAGGCAAAACAATGATGTCGTGCACTGTGATGTTCTTTTTTTAACCTTGTGATTAGCTCCCTGATTTGCAATTCATTTGATACCGGAAAGGCGTACGCAATGAATTTGCTCCCTTTCTCTTTATAGAGTCCTTCAGCGGGGCCCCCAATAGTTTTATAGGTATCTGTATATTCCATCACCCTTTTTCAGTATTCTGATCACTGCAGGAGATCAACAATGGATAAAAAAAAACAGACTATTCAGCCTGCTTTTAATATATTTAAATCTAATATTTTAACCTGGTCTCAATTTCGTCAAGGAACACCTTGAAATTTTTATCTGTATCTTTTAAATTAGCAACGGTCCGGCAGGCATGAAGAACAGTGGCGTGATCTTTTCCTCCAATTTGGGAACCAATGGTAGCGAGCGAGGATTTTGTCATGCTTTTCGAAAAATACATGGCGATCTGACGGGCCTGAACAGTCTCTCTTTTTCGGGTCTTAACTCCCAACGAATCAACCGGAAGATTGAAGTAATCGCAAACGGTTTTGGCAATATAATCGATGGTTATCTCCTTAACCGAACATTTTACCAGCTTGTTAATCATTTTGATGGCCAGGTCCACGTTAATCTCCTTCTTATTCAGGGTGGCCTGTGCAAGTAATGAAATCAGGGCTCCTTCAAGCTCACGAACATTACTATTGATATGAGAGGCAATATATTCAAGAACTTCCTCGGGAATTTCGATCCCATCTTTATAAATTTTCTTACGCAAAATATTCATTCGCGTTTCGAAATCGGGAATTTGGAGATCAGCCGTTAGACCCCACTTAAATCTGGACAGCAATCTTTGTTCAAGCCCCTTTAACTCGATTGGCGGCTTGTCGGATGTGAGAATAAGCTGTTTGCCTGTTTGATGTAAGTGATTGAAAATATGAAAGAATGTCTCCTGTGTTTTCTCTTTTCCGGCAAATTCCTGAACATCATCAATGATTAAGACATCGATCATTTGATAGAAATGAAGAAAATCGTTTCGGTTGTTATTCCGTGTAGCTTCCGAAAACTGGGTCTGAAATTTGTTGGCGTTAACATACAACACGATTTTTTCCGGGAATCGTTCCTTAACTTCTATCCCTATTGCCTGAGCCAGGTGAGTCTTTCCCAAACCAGAATTTCCATAAAGCATCAATGGATTGAAAGCTGTTCCACCGGGTTTCTGCGCAACAGCATAACTTGCACTGCGGGCAAGACGGTTACATTCCCCTTCGATGAAGTTGTCGAAGGTATTGTCTTGTTTAAGCTGGGGATCAATATTTAACTTTTGAATCCCCGGTATCACAAACGGATTCTTGATGGTACTGTCATCATGTAAGGATGACGCTGCAACAGGCCGGTTCTTCAGATTATTGTTCTGATTGGTCGGGAGTTTTACCGTATAGGGTTTATTATTGGCGTTGAGATGGTTATCAACGACTACACTATATTCCAGTTTTGCACCGGCTCCAAGTTCTTTTCTTAAAGTTTTCCTAAGAATATCAATATACTGTTCTTCCAGATACTCGTAAAAAAAAGGACTTGGAACCTGAATAGTAAGAATGTCGTTGTCCAGTTTAATCGGAACAATCGGCTCGAACCAGGTTCTGTAGCTTATAAAAGGAACATTGTCTTTAATTATTCTCAGACAATTTTCCCATATATTATTATGATCTCTGCTCATTAAGGATTTAGGTTCTTGAAAAATTGAACTTCATTTTATTGATCTCGCTGCAAAGGTTCAAATAATTTAGTCGGAAAAAAATTGCTTTAAATGTTGCATGATTCAACGGTATTAATTTTCAGTTTATTGAGGTTAAATAATTTTTTAAAAAAATGCAATCATCTCATTATCAAATAGATACATTCAAATAACTTGCAAGCAATTGATTCTATGCGTTTTGAAGGATACTAATTCTTTCAAAGCTTTTAAGAATTAAATACTGCTGATTGTAATCGAAAAGCAATAAAAATTTCCTTTCGGGAGGTCTAAAGGTAATATAAAAATAAACGCGTAAAATTAATTTTTGTTCATTTTTAAAGCATTTTTTAAACTTATTTCCCTGCCATTTTTGTAGCACTTCAAAAATGCCTCAGGAAAAGCATCTTGGGCTTTATTTAGAATGATTCTAACTTTATTATACGACGATTCCGGGGGAGTCAGATAAAAATAGGTACTGCCTGATTTAATTTCAGAAACCTCCTCAATCCCTTTAAAAACAGGCGAAGTAAGGCTTACAGGAGAGGTTGATGAGAATAACTGAACTCTAAAGGTAGTGTTATCAGATATTTGTGTGTCTTTTGGGTTGTTGATGTTAATTTCTTTACCTAAATCAAAAGCTGAGAAATGGACATATCGTTTGGGGTTAAGCCGGAAGTCAACCAACAACCGGTTCAGATTTTCGCTGGTATTGTTGATATTTTGATACAATCTCGGATCGTTTACCAATAATCCAAGTGTGCCGTTGGCAGAATCGATTTTGCTCAGGATCATCCCTAGATTCACAACAGAACCATTTATATGGTTTATCGTATTGTTTAGTTCGATTTTGGCCAGTGAATCGCTGAAAGTGGAAAAATTATTCATGATGTGCTCCAGCTTTCCGGAATTATTTTTCAAATTTCCGGTAATCTCACTTAGATTGGAGATTGTCGATGCGAGATTTTTCTTCTGACCGGTAACGACATCGCTAAGTCCTGACGAAATCTTTTCAAGATTTGTCATTGTAAGGTTGATTTGCCGGATACTTTCAGTGATGTTGCGTTGCGATTCGTTGTTCAGAATTTTTGAAGCTGTACTTACAATAGAATCTAGATTTTCAATTAATCGCTCTGCTTTTGCTTTAATTGGCGCCAATTGCTCGTTTACCTGCTGCATAATATCCGCATCCATCTGTGACACCAGCGTGTCGTTGGCATGCAATAGTTTTTCCGATTTCCCCAGATTAAGTTTAACGACTTTTGAACCAAGCAGATCACTGCTGGATATCTGGGCTGAGGTCCCAACAGGAAGTGGAAAGTCATTATGAAGGGCAATTTTAACGATTAAATCTCCGGATAAATCCTCAGCAAAGTAGATCTCTCTGACATATCCTATTTTTAGTCCGTTCAAAGTGACCAGTGTTGTTGCAGCGAGTCCACCTACATTCTTATAACGTGCATAAAAGACTTTTTCGGTTCTAAATATATCTCTCCCTTTAAGAAAATTTATACCCCAGATTAAGAGTGTGAGGCAGAGAACTACCAAAATTCCTATTTTCGATGTTTTTGTAACTTTCATTTTAGGGTGTTTTCAAATTATATGCGAAAATACGCACTATTATGATTTAAAAAAAGTGCAAAACTTCTTACTTGCTTTTAATTGCCTCTTTCAATGGTATTGGATTCCCGTTTTTGAAAGCGACAATAAAGGCATCGGGTATTTTCATTCTGATGGTCGTCTGATTCTTTTTTGCTTTGGCGAATGACTTTGTTTCAAGACAATAGTATTTAAAATAACCCCCTATTTTTAATTCGGAAATATTTTCGATCCCTTTAAATAATTTGGAATTGAGGGGAAGTCTTTTGGGATAAGCCGAAATCTGAATGGCAAAAGTGATCTGATCCAGTTCTTGTACCGGTTTGATAATTTTTTCGTTCACTTGATGCTGCTCATTTTTCTCCCGGACTTGATGATGCGGGGCGGCAGCCTCTTTTTTAATTTCGGCCACTGGTTGTCTGGCTGGTGCAGAATCCATCTTTTCCCTGATCACTTCTTTTGGTTCCCGGGACGCAATATCCCTGCGGGATTCAAATTTTTCCATGTAGGACTTAAACGAGTTGAAAATAGAACGCGAAATTGCATCCCTTCCCTGTTCGGTCATCAGATAACTTGATTCAGAGGAATTACTGAGATAACCTGTTTCAATCAGAACCGCGGGCATTGCGGTTTCACGCAAAACCAAAAAGCCTGCCTGGCGAACATCCCTGCTGGTCCTTTTGGCATGATCACGAAATGAATCCTGCAAAATACCTGCAAATGCAACACTTTGCTCAATATGGGAATTTTGAATCAATTCGAAGATAATGTATGACTCTGACAGGTTTGGATCGAACCCTTCATATCGGGTGGAGTAATCGTTTTCAAACAGGATTACACTATTTTCTTTTTTCGCTACATTCAAATTGTCTTCCGTTCGGTGAAGCCCTAATACATAGGTTTCTGTTCCTTTTATGGAAGGTCTCGGGCAATAGTTGGCATGAATTGAAATAAAAAGATCCGCGTTATTCTTGTTTGCGATCACCGATCGTTCGAAAAGGGGGATAAAAATGTCTGTTTTGCGGGTATAAATGACCCTGACTTCAGGTAATTTGTCTTTAATATATTTCCCAAGCTTCAATGCGATATCAAGAACAATATCTTTTTCACGTGCTTTTCCGACAACTGTACCCGGGTCTTTACCACCATGTCCAGCATCTATCACTACCGTTTCGATACCTTTTGTTTGTTTATTTTTGCCAAACAACGGATTGAAAACTAATGTAATAACGATCAGTAGCATGAGCCGGCAGGTGTTTTTTGAACAGTACTGCTTATCTATTAAGTCTTTCCCCATCTTGAGTACAAATGTCACTGATTATTTAATACAAAAATAGAAGATTAAATTATTTTTTCCGGTTGTCAGTTTCTCTAAATGGTTTTTTTACTTTTGCCCTATGCAATTTATTGCAGTTATTTTAGATTTAACTTGATTTGGAAAAGTTTTGAGCAAGTTGCGATTCTTATCTTTTTTTGGAGTATTCCTCTTCCTGGTGACCGGAGCTATTTTTGGGCAAAAGCCTAAAAATAGTGGAAAAGTTGGCACCGAAAATCAGAAGGCACTGAGACTGGAACGGCAAAACAAACGTTCTTCGTTTGTTCCCGATAGTATTCGTATCTCAAAAAAAGACTCAGCTGCTATTGATAGTATTAAAACAGACGAAACTGCCGGCTTTGATGCAGAGGTCGAATATACTGCTGATGGTTATATTACCCTGGTCCAGAATAGTTCTGGCAATAAAATCTATATGTATAAAAATGCTCAGGTGAAATACAAGGATATCGAACTGAAAGCAGATTATATCGAATTGAACAGGGACAGTAATTTAATCTACGCGATTGGAAAGCCCGATTCAGCGGGTGTTATTACCGGTAAACCGGTTTTTACACAAGGTGATCAGAAGTTTGAAGCCGATGAGGTGCGTTATAATTTCAAAACTAAAAAGGGAATTGTTACTGGTGTCGTTACCGAACAGGAGGGGGGATTTGTTCACAGCGGAAGAACAAAATTGATCAACGATTCAACCTATTGTCTGCGAAATGGCAAATACACCACTTGTAATGCTGAACATCCCCATTTTTGGCTTGAGATGACCAAAGCAAAGGTGTTGTCAAACAAAAAGATTGTCACCGGACCTGCCTATTTGGTGATTGAGGATCTTCCACTCTATTTTGTTTTTATCCCGTTTGGATTTTTCCCAAATTCGCCCAAATACTCGTCTGGTTTTTTGATGCCATCGTATGGTGATGAAATTAACAGAGGTTTTTTCTTGAGAGACTTAGGGTATTATTTTGCTGCAAACGATTATTTTGATGCTTCGCTGAAGGGCGATCTTTATTCAAAAGGTTCAAAAGGGATTAAACTTCACACCAATTATCGGTTGCGTTACAAATTTAGTGGAGCTTTTGATCTGAAGTATTATAAAAATGTTTACGGGGATAAAGGGTTACCCGATTATAAAACGCAAAATGATTTTGCAATAACCTGGAGCCATTCGATGGATTCCAAATCGAGTCCAAGCCAGACATTTAGCGCCAGCGTAAACTTTTCGACAAGTTCCTTCGATCAGAATAACGCCTATACTACCGAGAATTATCTTACAAATACCAAACAATCAAGTATTTCCTATTCAAAACGTTGGGAGAATTCACCTTTTACCCTTTCCGGAAATATGCGTCACTCACAAAACAGCAGGGATACAACGATAAGCCTTACACTTCCGCAGGTAACTTTTAATATGTCGAGGATTTATCCTTTTAAATTGAAAAGCAGGGCAGGGAAGGAGAGATGGTATGAGAAAATTGGTGTAAGCTATTCGATGGATATGCAGAATACTATCGATACCAAAGAGAGCAAATTGATGAGTTCCTCACTTCTCAAAGACTGGAAGAATGGTATCAAACATACAATTCCGGTAAGTACCTCATTTAAAGCATTGAAATATATTACCGTTAGTCCTTCATTTAATTACAGTGAGAGATGGTACACACAGTCCATTAGAAAGAAATATAACGAAACAACGCATCTGATTGTGACTTCGGATACGTTATCCGGGTTTACCCGCGATTTCGACTACTCAGTCAGTATTGGGGCTTCAACAAAGATTTATGGAAATTTTATCCCTTTAAATCCTAAATCGAGAATTAAGGGAATCAGACACTTAATGACACCAAGTATCAGTTTTAATCTTAGACCCGATTTTAGTAATCCTTCCTACGGAATGTACGAAAATATCGAGTATTTCGATGAAAAGGGGACACCAGTAAGTTACCGGTATCCTTATCATGAAGGTGCGGTCTACGGAACTGCCGGTGCAGGCCGGTCGGGTTCAATCGGATTTAATCTTAATAATACCCTTGAGATGAAGAAATTAAATGTCAGGGATACCACCTCAAAGGAAGCATATACTAAGATTAAGCTGCTTGACCAGTTGTCGATTAGCGGATCTTACAACCTGGCAGCTGATTCGCTAAATCTTTCGAATATCAATATTGCAGCACGTACAAAAGTGGCAGGTGTTGATCTTAACTTTGGCGCAATTCTGGATCCCTATTCAATGCAGGATGGTCATCTCATCAATCAGTTCGAATTTTCAAATTCGGGTAAGCTGGCACGATTAACCAGTGCCAATATGTCTTTTGGACTATCCTTCAAATCCAAACAAGGGAAAGAGAAGGAAAAGGAGGAAGCAAAACTGACTCCTGAACAAAAAAATGAACTTGAACAGGTAAAACTACGGCAAAAGTCAGGCGATATTCCCGAATATGCCGATTTTAGTGTTCCATGGGACCTATCTTTTAATTATAGCTTCAGATATAACAGACCTGATCCGGAAAAATCTTCAACTGTTACCCAAACTGTTGACTTCAGTGGCAATGTAAGCATGACCAAACAGTGGAAAGTAGGGTTCTCCTCCGGACTTGATGTTCAAAAGCTTCAGTTCACTTTTACACAATTCAACATTTTCAGGGATTTACATTGTATGCAGATGTCGTTGAATCTTATTCCATTCGGATATCGCCAGAGTTACAGCTTTACAATCAGGGCTACATCTTCATTATTGCAAGACCTGAAATTAAGCAAACGGCAGAGTTATCAGGATAATATTACCTATTAAGATCTGGAATTGGATAGACGAAGGGTGAGTAAATTACTGAAAAATAATTGGGATAAAGTAGGCTATAAAAAAAGTTCACACCACTCATTAAATCTTGCTACATTTTTTTCCCCAAATTTCTGAATTGATTTTCTAACCTCCGTTAGCGATTTCTCATGATTGAGATCTCCACTTTTGGAAAAAAATTTGTCGGCAAAACATACGATTTGTTCTTCAACAGACACAGGTACAAAGTCGCGCAAAGGCAACGGAAGTTTATGGTTAATAATCTCTTCGGTGGTAATCCCAACTCCAGTATGCCGTTCACAAACCAACCCATGATCCGGATACCCTTCTGAAACAAGTATTTCACAACCTAAATAGCCATGACAGAGGTAGGGAAATTCGCCAAAACAAAACAGTTTGGGTGCATTTGTCCTCACAATTCCGATGTCGTGTAACATAGCTGCCTCTTCGATAAAAGCAAGATCAGGTAGTAACTCTTTGTGGTTTTGAGCGATTATCAAAGCCTTTTCAGTGACCAGACTGCTATGGCTCACTAAGATTTGGTAAGCTTTTGATCTTGGTTTATAATACTTTGCAATAATCTTTAATGGCTCCATATCTTAATATTTTGAAGTAAAAATAGTATTTTTACAGACTTGATTGACAACGCATCCGGTTTGAGTATTGAAAAACAACAATTGTTTAATATTTTAACCGATAATATATCTACAAATGGCTCATTAAAGCTAATTTTAACCCAAATTTTGTAACAAAGGATAATGAGTCAAATAATTGAATCTACCCCTCGTGTTTTTCGCAAAGGTGTGGAATGTCTTAAAAAAGGAAAAGAAGAAAAAGGGGTAAAACGAATTGCCCTATCGCTAAAAGATGGTTTTAAACCTGCCATGTTATTTCTTGATTTATTTCGTAATGAAATAGATATAAATCAAGCAATTACCTCTTTTGAGGCGTTAATGGGGGGAGGTTTTGCAGGAGCATCACTTGCAATTGGGAGGAAGTATTACCTTGGCGAAAATCGTCCTCTTTCAGCTGAAGAGTCAGTAAAATGGTTTTTGGAGTCGGCCCGTGAAGGTGGTGTCGAGGCTTGTAATTATATTGGCGAGATGCGTGAAAAAGGGAATGGGCTTCCTGTTGATCTGAATAAAGCCTGGGAATGGTATGAGCGCGGCGCACAGCGGGGGGATATTATCGCAAAATTCAACTATGGTCGTCTGTTGGCTACGGGTGATGGTGGCTATAAAGACCTGAATGAAGCAGTTGATAACTGGTATGAATCGGCTAAAGGTGGTTATCCGCCTGCTATGTTTAAGGTTGGAGAGATCTTTGAACAGGGTCTAACCGTTCCTGTGAAGCTGACCAAAGCATTTGACTGGTATTTGAAAGCCGCAAAAAACAATCATCTTCCTGCCTATGAAAAGGTGGGGCTGTTTCTGTTTGAAGGAAAGGGGACCGAGAAGGATGCATCTGAGGCATTGGTCTGGTTTTCGAAGGTGCAGGGAGTTGTATCGGACGAAGTTGCGCTCGTCCTTGGCAAAATGTACTTCAGGGGGCATGGAACGGAAAAGGACAATGATAAAGCAAAAGAATATCTTCAACAGGCTGCCCAGGCCGATTATGTTGAAGCAATCTTTCTGATGGGTAGACTTTTGGATGAGATTGGCGACCCTGAAGCGTACGATTGGTATCATCGTGCCGCGGATAAAGGGAGTGCTGATGCTCAGGATGCGATTGCAGGATATTACCTCAAAAAATCGGATGAAGAGGGAGTCGATTGGCTGAAGAAAGCTGCAGCTAACGGTAATCCGGAGGCAATGTACCGGTTGGCACAAAAATATGAGATTGGTGAAGAGGTAGAGTCTAATCATAAAACGTCGGTTGATTACTATAAAAAAGCAGCTGATAAGGGAATAATCGAAGCGCAATACAAATATGCAAGTTTGCTCTTGGCTGGTGAGATAACCAACAAGGACAACCAGTCTGCTGCCGATTATTTTAATCGTGCTGCAGAGGCAGGTCATCCAAGGGCAGCCTATATGATTGGAATTATCCATGAAAAAAGCCTGAGCTACTGGTCAGAAAAGGAAAAAGCATTTGATTGGTTTTTTAAAGCAGCTGAGATGGGAGTTCCAGGTGCGATGTTCCGGGTGGGTGTTTATTACGAAAATGGCATTACAAAACCTCAAAATACCGATGAGGCTTTCAAATGGTACCAGAAAGCCGCAAATGCTGGATATCCCAAAGCGGTATTTAATCTGGGAGTGATGTACGAATCGGGGCATGGAATCAGTCAGAACATGCGGATGGCGGTGCACCAGTACGAGTTAGCTGCAGCGCTTGGTGTTGCCGAAGCAATGAATAATCTTGGGAATGCCTACCATCAGGGGAAAGGGATCGACGCTAACGCCTCTGAAGCGGTAAAATGGTATACAAAGGCTGATGAAGCCGGCTTTTACCTGGGTACCTATAACCTTGGGGTAATGTATTACTTTGGCGATACCGGGGAGAAAGATTTTGTGAAAGCTTTTGAATGCTTCAAAAAGGCCTCAGATGCTGGCTACTCACAAGCGCAATACAACCTCGCGGGAATGTATTATTTCGGCGAAGGGACTGCAAAAGATCCGAATGAAGCTTTTAATTATTATTCAAAAGCAGCCGAAAACGGATTTGCCGATGCCTGGAAAAATTTGGGTGACATGTATTTAAATGGTGACGGTATTCAAAAAAATATAGACAAAGCAATCGTTAGTTTCGAGAAAGCAGCTGATGCCGGCGACAATGAGGCAAAATATGAATTGGGTAGAATTTTATTTACAACTATTGGATATCAGGATTTTACAAAAGCGCTTCTCCATCTTAAAAGTGCTGCTGAAAATAGTTATGTGCCTGCCTATAATCTTTTAGGTGTTCTGTACATCTCGAAGAAATTTTCCGAACGCAATCCAAATACTGCCTGGGATTGGTTTGAAAAAGGGGCCATAGAAGGGGGTACGGCAGCAAAGCTGAACAAGGCGACCTTTTTGAAGAGGGGTGAAAATGGTGTTGTTGATTATCAGAAGGGGTATGAAATCCTTGAATCGATTATTCAGAACAGTGAGAGCGAGATTGGATTTTATCTTTTAGCGCTCTTGATTTTATCAGGAGAATGCCTGGTCAAAGATCAGGCAATTGCGCGAAAATATTTGGAACTGTCAGCTCAGAAAGGGTATCAACCTGCGGCCAAATTATTGGATAATAATGATTTATTTACAGGACCGGCAGTATTGAACTTTTGGGAGGATTATATTTTGGAGGATGAGGAGGAATAAATTTTAAATCTTTATAAATGAAGCTATTATGAAAATAAAATCAAGTTTTGTATTCTTACTCCTATTGTCGGTATTTATGATTTCGGCAAAAGTGCAAGCGGCCAACCCTGGTAAAGTCTTGCGCCATGTTGTGATGTTTAAGTTTTCGGAAAGCGCCACACCCGCCAATATTCATCTGATTGAGGCTGCCTTTGTTGCACTTCCGCAGAAAATCAAGGAAGTCAAAAGCCTGGAATGGGGAACTAATTGCAGTCCCGAAAAAATGAATCAAGGTCTTACCCATTGTTTTATTCTGACTTTTGCTTCAGATAAAGACCGCGATGCATACCTTGTTCATCCTGCGCACAAAGCTTTTGGAAAAAGTCTTGGAACCGATGTCGAGAAAGTTACAGTAGTTGATTTTTGGGTCAAATAAGATTTAGCCGGTTGAGAATAAAACAAATACCCCTCAGAATGTTTACCAACATTCTGAGGGGTATTTGTTAATATTATGCCAACTATCTTTTTCTTTTTATCCATTTAAGTGCGTTTACAAACGCTTCGATCCATGGAGTTACCTCGTCAGATTCTCTTTCTGCCGGATAATTAGGCCATTGCCAGGGATATATCGCCCTTTCAATATGTGGCATCATTGCAAGATGACGCCCATCCTCCGAGCAGATCGCTGCCGTATCGAAATCCGATCCATTTGGATTACCAGGATAGTTACCATAGGTGAATTTCACAGGAATCTGATAATTTGCCTCCGCAAAAGGCATAACAAATTTACCTTCACCATGAGCCACCCAAACTCCCAGACTTTTTCCGGAAAGGGATTTAAACATCACAGACTCATTTTCGAGGACATCTACACTAACAAAACAGGACTCAAATTTATGAGAATCGTTGTGGGCCATTTTTACACTTTCCTTATGACCCGGATTAACGAGATCAAGTTCAACCATCAACTGACACCCATTGCATATTCCAAGACTGAGTGTATCGGTTCTTTTATAGAAATTATCGAGTGCGGTTTTAGCTTTTTCGTTGCATCTGAATGCACCAGCCCACCCTTTTGCTGAACCAAGGACATCCGAATTGGAGAACCCCCCTACAAAAACGATCAGGTTTAACTCTTCAAGTGTCTCGCGACCGCTGATCAGGTCGGTCATATGAACGTCTTTTACATCAAATCCGGCAAGGTACATGCTCCACGCCATCTCTCGATCACCATTACTCCCCTTTTCACGGATAATGGCTGCTTTAATTCCAGTTGATTGCCGACGTTTTGGATCGATTCCCAAATCAGTGAATTTTCCTGAGAAATTACCAAAATTGAATTTCAGTTCATTTTTCCTAAAATTTTTGAATCGTTCCAAAGCAAGTTTTTCTCCACTTTGACGGCGGTCTAAAAGATAGGATGGTTTGAACCATTTATCACGAAGGGCATCAATATCGAAATGAAATATATCCGTCCCGTTGATGACCGTCATTCCACGATTGTTGGTCGGATTTCCAATTTTTACAAACGCTATTTTGTTGGTATTTAATCTGTTTTCAAATTCTATGAAATCTTTTGGCTGAATGACAATCCCGGGATTTTCACTGAAAAGCACTTTCACATTGTCGGTTTCATTTAATCCTGTCAGGTTCACTTCAATTCCACCTTCATTCTGGGCAAAACACATCTCCAAAAGTGTCGTGAGAATACCCCCGGAAGAGATGTCATGACCCGAAAGAATCAATTGATTTTCAATTAATTCCTGAATTGTATTAAAAGAATTGACAAAATATTCAGCATCAGCAACTGTTGGAGTATTTTCACCCAACTGGCTCAATGTTTGTGCGAATGAGCTTCCCCCCAAAGATTTGGGTGATTTTGAAAAATCAATATAATAGATTGGTTTTGACGAATCAACAATAAGTACCGGTTCAACTACTTTGCGGATATCCGAAACTTCTCCCGAAGCCGAGATAATCACCGTTCCTGGTGCATAGACCACATCATTCTTATATTTCTGGGTCATCGAAAGGGAGTCCTTCCCGGTAGGAATATTAACCCCTAAAGCACATGCAAAGGTAGAAGCTGCTTCGACACCGGAATAGAGGCGGAAATTCTCACCCTGATTTTTTGCAGGCCACATCCAGTTGGCCGACAAGGAGATACCTTTAATCCCGTGGGTAAGCGGGGCCCAAATGATATTGGTCAATGACTCGGCAATTGAAAGGACCGAACCGTTAGCAGCGTCAATCAAACCTGCAACAGGTGCATGTCCAAGTGAGGTCGCAATACCTTTAATTCCTTGATAATCAATTGCTACAACACCAAGGTTATTCAACGGAAGCTGTAATTTCCCGGCGCATTGTTGTTTGGCAATTTTTCCTGTTACCGAACGGTCAACTTTATTGGTGAGCCAGTCTTTGCAACCCACTGATTCGAGTTGTAAAACTTGTTCAATGTATTTGTTTATTTGCGATTGCTCGTA
Organism: Prolixibacteraceae bacterium; assembly: GCA_963675995.2. Taxonomy (GTDB): domain Bacteria; phylum Bacteroidota; class Bacteroidia; order Bacteroidales; family Prolixibacteraceae; genus JAAFHB01. The sequence goes on from CAXXIY010000002.1 coordinate 2,150,946, forward strand.
TTTAATCGGCGAAAAGTTGGCTACTTTTGATTCATCCTCCAGAACTGTTTTGGGTGGTTTCCCAAACATATAAGCGAGTTTCCAGTTGATTGGTTTTTCATTGGTTTCACGGTTGATAAAGGTGAATTTGTGGTTGCCGGTTGTTTCGCCAATCACATAGATGGGGGAGCGTTCCCGTTCGGCTATCCGGGTAATCAGTTCAATATTTTCTTTTCCGGTCACAAATCCCATCCGTTCCTGTGACTCATTTCCTACAATCTCTTTAGCAGAAAGGGTAGGGTCACCTACTGGTAACTGATCGATATAAATCTCTCCACCAGTCTCTTCCACAAGTTCAGACAGGCAATTTAGATGACCTCCTGCGCCATGGTCATGAATCGAAATAATGGGATTATTACCCGATTCTGCAAGTGCCCTTATGGTATTGTAAGCCCTTTTTTGCATCTCCGGATTTGCCCGTTGGACAGCATTTAATTCAATATGACTCTCAAATTCACCAGTATCTACTGATGAAACGGCACCGCCACCCATCCCTATCCGATAATTGTCGCCACCCAGTAAGACAACCTTATTGCCTATTCCGGGAACACTTTTCAGACAATCTTCCTCGCGGGCATAACCTATTCCTCCCGCCTGCATAATTACTTTATCGTAGCCGAATTTTTTCTGATTCTCGAAATGCTCGAAGGTAAGAACCGAGCCATTGATAAGTGGCTGACCAAATTTATTTCCAAAATCGGACGCACCGTTTGAGGCCTTTATTAAAATCTCTTCAGGTGTCTGATACAACCAGGGACGCGGTTTTGTTGCCTCTTCCCATGACCGACCCTCTTCATCATTTCTAGAATAGGCGGTCATATAAACTGCTGTTCCTGCGATTGGGAACGACCCCTTTCCTCCGGCCATCCTGTCACGGATTTCACCACCAGTTCCTGTTGCCGCTCCATTAAAGGGTTCAACTGTTGTCGGAAAATTATGAGTCTCAGCTTTAAGTGAAAGCACAGTAGGAATATCTGTCACCTGAAAAAAATCGGGTTTATCCTGAGTTATTGGTGCAAATTGCTCTGAGTCAGGACCTTTGCTGAAAGAGCAATTATCTTTGTAAGCTGATATAATGGTGTTTGGATTAGTCTGTGTGGTCTTCTTGATCAACTGAAACAGGGTTGAAGGTTTCTCAATGCCATCAATTATGAAATTTCCGTTAAATATTTTGTGACGACAATGTTCCGAATTGACCTGTGAAAATCCAAATACCTCACTATCAGTTAGTTTTCGATTTAAATTCTGAGAGACCTCATTTAAATAGGTGATCTCGTCCTCACTTAATGCCAGCCCTTCACGACTGCTGTAGGCTGCAATATCATCAATGGAAAGAATGGGTTCAGGCAAATGATTGATCACAAAAATTTGTTGATTAAGCCCTTTGTAAACCACCTGGAGCATGGGGTCAAACCTGGGATGTTCCGACTCAACCAGAAAGAACTCCTCGATTCTGACAATTCCACGAATGCCCATATTCTGTGTTATTTCGACCGCATTTGTGCTCCACGGTGTAATCATCTCTTTTCGTGGCCCTACATAAATTTCGGGAACTGAGTCACCGGCAATAAGGCTAGCTTCATCAAACAGCCAGACCAATTTTTCGATATCGGAAACAGACAACTCTTGTTGAGTATCTACTGCTATAAGATTGGATTTTCCTTTAAAAAAGAGGATCATGAAGGTGTGTTTTTATTGACCAGGGTCATGGTTATCACTGAATGCAAAGGTAAAGAAAAATTGGGTCAGGAATTGTCCCTGTTTAGGTGCCAGGGCAATTCTTAATCCCATTATTCCGGTTTCCATTCTGTTATTTTGATCTGAGAGGGGAATGCTTTGGGTTTATAGATCGATTGGTTGTAAAATATCCGGATACAATCCTGAATCCCTTCTGTTACACTGGGATGTGGGTGAATACTTTGCAAAACTTCGTGTAACCTTATATCCGAATTGATCAGATAGGCTATGGAGACAATAAACGCAGAAGCTTGGGGGCCAGCAGCTCTCATTCCAAGAATTTTTTCCGACCCGTCATTACTCACAATGATTTTTACGAAGCCATTGGTACTTCGCATTGCAATAGCCCTATTTACCAGTTCATTAGAGTAGTAAATCGCTTTGTAAGGAATCTTTTTATCCCGAAGAACCTTTTCATTAGCCCCTACGGATGCAAGTTCGGGTTTAAAAAACATCAGTGTGGGCATATAGGAGTAGTCCAGCCGATAGGTCGCTTGTCCGAATATTGCTTCAACGATAAACCTTCCCTGTTCTTCCGCAACGCCATAAAGCGCTTTTTGTCCTGTTACATCACCAGCCGCAAAAATATTGCAGTGATTAAAATTTCCAATCGCACACTCCTCGTTAATATGAAGATATCCTTTTACATTAGGACTAATTGACACATTTTCAAGACCTAATCCTAAGGTATTGGCATCACGTCCGATTGAAACAAGTAATACATCAATTTCAAGGACCTGGCTGTGTCCGTCGTCGTAATCAAGTACTACTTCCAGATGATCCTTCTCTTTTTTTACGGTTCGCAGATTGGCAGTATGGTGAATAATCACCCCGTTTTTTTCAAGGTTATTTGATACAAAGTCGCTTACATCATCATCCTCAAAAGGGATTACCCGATGCATCCGGTCTAAAAGATGAACTTCAGTCTGTTTGAAGTTTGAAAAAATTGTAGCAAATTCGCAACCGATGATCCCCGAACCAAGAATCATCATCCGTTCAGGAAACCGATCCAGATTAAGCAATCCATCCGAGTCAAAAATCATTTTTTGATCGACCGGCAATTCCGGAAGTTCACGCGGCCTGGAACCAGTAGCAATAATAATGTACTCAGCTTCAATAATTTCCAAACCATTTTCACCATCTATCTGGAGTGATGTACGATTAAGGAATTTGGCGAATCCCCGTTTATAAGTTATTGTTCCTGATGTTTCCGAATCGTTGTTCTTTTCCGAGAAGGACTCAATTTGCGACAGCATCTGGTACTGTTTGGTTTTTGCTGCAGCGATAACCGTTTTCTTAACCATGTTATAATCGACCTGTAACCCCGAAGCCCTGTATCCCCTGTCAACTGCGGCTGCTATCGAATAGTCAACTGATAGTTCCCACATCGTCTTGGAGGTCAGCGGGCCATTCATGATTCCTGTACCTCCGATATGTCCGGCCTCAATCAGACAGACATTTTTCCCAAAATCAACTGCTCTCATTGTCGCAGCAAAACCTCCGGGACCACTTCCTATTACTGCCAGATCAAATTTCGTCATTTTTTAATCTTTTTTATGATCTAGCAAACATACAAAAGTTTGGCAAAATTTTGTGTGGCCTCCATCAATAATACCCAATGTATGATCGGTTCAAACGTTTCAAACTATTTGTTCGACTTTTTTAAAAATTACTTTTTTTACCTCATTTTTCTTTTTACCCAAGTTAATAATTTCTACCTTTGCGGCAATTTTAAATCAGTTATATTTTCATATGAAGCAAGTTAGATATGTTACTGCTGAAGATGCGGTCAAAGTTATCAAATCGGGAGATCGGATACATTTAAGTAGTGTTGCTGTTACCCCACACCGGTTAATCAAAGCGATGGTTGAACGCGGAAGAGCTGGAGAAATTTACGATATAAAAATTCAGCATCTTCATATCGAAGGTTCTGTCGATTATGGTAATCCCGAATTTGAAGGGATATTCGATGCTCAACAATTCTTTGTGGGTGCCAATCTTCGCAAGCAAACTCAGGCAGGTTATGCTGATTATATCCCTGTATTCCTGAGTGAAACTCAAAAATTAATTCGTGAGGGGTATCTGAAGGTGAATGTTGCAATGATTATGGTTTCTCTTCCCGACAAGCATGGCTATGTTTCTCTTGGGACTTCTGTTGATGCAACCCTTGCTGCAGTCGAATGTGCAGATACGGTGATCGCTTTAGTAAATCCAAATGTTCCACGTGCATGGGGTGATGCAATGATTCGTCTTGATCAAATCGATATTTTTGTTGAAGATGATGCTCCACTTTATGCTCATAGTCTTGACCCACTGACTGATACTGATATCGCCATTGGTAAAAATGCTGCTGCATTAATTGAAGATGGCGCCTGTTTGCAGATGGGAATTGGTGGAATTCCAAATGCTGTTCTGGCTCAACTGGGAAATCATAAGAATCTTGGCGTTCATACAGAAATGTTTGCTGACGGAATTCTCCCACTGGTGGAAAAAGGGGTGATAACCGGTAGCATGAAAAGTATTGACAAAGGTAAGATGGTCGCATCCTTTCTCATGGGGTCAAAGAAACTCTATGATTTTATTGATGATAATCCGATGGTAGCTATGATGGATGTGGGTCACACCAACAATGTCGCGGTGATCCGTAAACTCGATCGTGTTACAGCTATTAATTCAGCACTGGCGATTGATTTGACTGGTCAGGTATGTGCCGATTCAATCGGGATCAGACATTATTCAGGGGTTGGTGGTCAGATTGATTTTATTCGTGGTGCAGGTCACTCGTTTCGCGGAAGGCCGATTATCGCGATGCCATCAGCTACAGAAAAAGGTTTGTCTAAAATCAGTCCCACACTGATCGAAGGTTCAGGTGTTGTTTCCACCCGCGCAAATATCCATTGGGTAGTAACAGAGCATGGTGCTGTAAATCTTTATGGAAAGACATTACAGGAACGGGCTAAATTGCTTATCTCCATTGCGCATCCGAATCATCGCGAAATGCTTGATAAGGCCGCATTTGAAAGGTTTGGACCTCACTACCATTTTGTACAAAAATCAAAATAATTGAATTTTAAAGGCAGGTTCCTACCTGCCTTTAAACGTTAAAAATAATCTATTTTACAAATCCATATATCATGAATGTATCACATATTGAGCATATTGGTATTGCGGTAGTCAGTCTTGAAACTGCAATTCCCTATTATGAGACCCTTCTGGGAACAAAATGCTATGCTACCGAGGTGGTTGCAGATCAAAAGGTAAAAACTGCCTTCTTTAAAGTTGGGCAAACCAAAATTGAGTTATTGGAGTCTACAGATCCAGAAGGACCAATTGGCAAATTTCTGGAGAAAAAAGGTCCCGGCGTCCATCATCTTGCTTTTGCAGTTGATGATGTAAACAGTGCCCTTCAACAGGCAAATGATGCCGGTATTCAATTAATTGATAAACAAGCCAGAAAAGGTGCAGAGGGATTAAATATCGGATTTTTGCATCCGAAATCAACATTAGGAGTACTTACAGAACTTTGCAGTGAATAATTCACAGTTAAATAATTAATTAATAGTACGATGAGCAATCAGGACAAAATTAAAAATTTGATTGACCTTCGTGCGGAGGCCAAACTTGGTGGTGGAGCAAAAAGAATCGATGCGCAACACACCAAAGGTAAATTAACCGCACGCGAACGTATCGACTTAATACTTGACGAAGGGAGCTTTGAGGAGTTTGACATGTTCGTAACCCATCGCTGTACCAACTTTGGTATGGAGAAGACAAAATTCATGAGCGATGGTGTTGTTACAGGACGTGGAACAATTGATGGCAGGACCATTTTTATTTTTTCCCAGGACTTTACCGTTTTTGGAGGTTCACTTTCAGAAACCTTTGCCCAAAAGATCTGTAAAGTGATGGATATGGCAATGAAGGTTGGGGCTCCTTGTATTGGTATTAACGATTCGGGAGGTGCCAGAATACAGGAAGGGGTTACAGCTTTGGCTGGATATGCCGAGATTTTCCAGCGTAACATTATGGCTTCAGGCGTAATTCCTCAGATCTCTGCAATTTTTGGCCCGTGTGCAGGTGGTGCGGTTTATTCACCTGCCCTGACCGATTTTATTGTGATGAGTAAGGATACGAGCTATATGTTTGTAACCGGACCTAAAGTTGTAAAGACAGTTACAGGTGAGGTTGTGACTGATGAGCAGCTGGGTGGAGCAATCGTACATGGTACCAAATCTGGAGTCACCCATTTTGTCTCTGACTCTGAAGAAGAAGGATTATTGTTGATCAGAAAGTTACTCTCTTATTTGCCACAAAATAATCTTGAGGATCCGCCAATTGCACCTTGTAATGATCCAATCGACCGTTTGGATGACAATCTGAATGATATCATACCTGAAAATCCAAATAAACCGTATGATGTCAAGGATGTGATTCATTCCATCGTCGACTATGGGGAATTTATGGAGGTTCACAGAAATTATGCACAAAATATAGTTGTCGGTTTCGCCCGGTTTAATGGGATGCCAGTAGGGATTGTGGCCAATCAGCCCTCTTATCTGGCAGGTGTACTCGACATCAATGCTTCAAGAAAGGCGGCTCGTTTTATCCGCTTTTGTGATGCTTTTAATGTTCCGCTGGTCACCCTTGAAGATGTTCCGGGATTCCTGCCAGGAACAGCTCAGGAGTATGGAGGAATTATCATCCATGGTGCTAAGTTGTTATTCGCTTACGGAGAAGCAACTGTGCCAAAAATCACGGTAATTCTTCGTAAGGCATATGGTGGTGCTTATTGTGTGATGAGTTCCAAACATCTGCGTGGCGATATCAATTATGCATGGCCACAGGCTGAAATTGCAGTAATGGGGCCTAAAGGGGCAATTGAAGTATTAAGGAACAAGCAAATTGCCGGGTTACCGGATGACGCTGCACGTGCTGAATTTATCGCCAAAGCGGAAGCCGAGTATAAACAGGAATTCGCGAATCCTTATAATGCTGCAAGATACGGATATATTGATGATGTTATTGAACCTCGTAATACCCGATTCCGTATTATTCGTGCTTTACAGTCGTTGGCCACTAAAAAGGATTCAATGCCTGCCAAGAAACATTCAAATCTCCCGTTATAATTTCCAGTAGTTATGCTAAAAAATAAACTAAGTATTTTAAAGCTGATTGCACCAATTCTATTTTGCATTGGAATGACAAATGTCAATGCACAGAATACTAAAGATTTGCATATTGATGATACATCAGGAATTGGAGCCATCATGCCAGCATTTATTTTTGTTTTTTTGGCCCTGTTGTTATTGTATTTCTTATTTAAAGTCATAGGTTATTTAATGACGATCGACGCCCGAAAAGCCGAAAAACTGAAGAAGGCTGCTTCGCCAGGATTAGCTAAGGAGAAATTGTCCGGGGAAGTCAATGCGGCCATTGTTATGGCACTGTATCTGTATGGTAATGAGTTGCATGACCAGGAAGATCCTGTAATTACCATGACTAAAGTGTCACGGACCTATTCACCATGGAGTTCAAAAATTTACGGATTAAGAAAATCACCAAGATAAAGCGGACTGAAAATGAAAAAATTTAAGTTTAAAATTAATGGGAATCAATACAATGCAGAGGTGCTGAGTATTGAAGATAGTATTGCAGAGATTGAGATCAATGGTACTAAGTACAGTGTGGAAGTTGATAAGGATATGCAACCTGTCAAAACCCCCAAATTGGTACGAAGCATATCTGTTCCCTCAACCGATGCCCATCCTGCAGTAGCTAAAACAAGCAGTCCATCCGCACCCAAAGGTGGTGGAACCATCAAATCTCCGCTTCCGGGAGTCATTCTGGAACTTTATGTAAAAGTGGGGGATGTTGTGAAAATTGGACAACGTTTACTTGTCCTTGAAGCTATGAAGATGGAAAACAATATTGAGGCTGATAAAGCGGGGAAAATTGTTTCCATCGCCAAGAACAAAGGTGAAGCTGTGATGGAGGGTGATGTATTAATTGTGATTGGAGAATAATCATGGAAAATTCAGGTTCTCTAACTTTTATTATGGGACAACTGAGTCAGTTTTTTCAATATACTGCTTTTGCCAATTTAACGGTGGGCAATTTATTGATGATTCTGATAGGAGTTTGTTTTATCTATCTGGCCATTGTCAGGGAGTATGAACCAATGCTGCTGGTTCCGATCGGTTTCGGGATGTTAATAGGGAATATCGCATTTCATCCTGGGCTACAAATCGGATTATTTGAAAGTGGAAGTGTCCTTAATTACCTCTATCTTGGAATACAACATGGGATTTATCCTTCGTTGATATTTTTGGGTATTGGTGCTATGACTGACTTTTCTGCCTTAATCTCAAATCCAAAGTTGATTTTGATCGGTTTTGCCACTCAACTGGGTATTTTCAGCGCCTATGCGATTGCTGTCCACTTTGGATTTACCCCTGCAGAAGCGGGAGCAATTGGAATTATTGGTGGAGCAGATGGTCCAACAGCTATATTTCTCTCTTCCAAACTTGCCCCTGAATTGATTGGGGCAATTGCGGTCTCCGCTTATGCTTATATGGCGCTGGTTCCGATTTTTCAGCCGACATTCATGAAATTACTCACTACAAGTAAAGAACGGGTGATCAGGATGAAACCTCTGCGAACTGTTTCCCAGCGGGAAAAAATCCTTTTTCCAATTGCCGGATTATTGCTAACTTGTCTTCTCGTACCTGCCGCACTTCCACTTCTTGGCATGCTTTTCTTCGGTAATTTGCTGAAAGAAAGCACTGTAACGAAGCGTTTAGCAGAAACAGCCAAAGGTGCAATGATCGACATTGTAACCATCCTGATTGGATTGACCATCGGAGCATCTACCCAGGCTGCCACATTTCTGACTTTGAAGACCCTGAGTGTTTTCATTCTTGGTTTGGCATCTATCATAATTGCTACAATTGGTGGTGTCATATTCGTAAAAATCATGAATATCTTTCTGAAAGAGGGAAATAAGATTAATCCTCTTATTGGTAGTGCAGGTCTGGCAGCAATGCCTGGAAGTGCCCGTATTTCACAGGTAGTAGGATTGAAATTTGATAAAACCAACCACCTGCTGATGCATGCGGTTGGTCCAAATGCAGCCGGAGTAATTGGGAGTGCGATTGCCGCCGGTATTTTGCTTAGCTTTCTGATTTAACAGTAATATCAACTAAAATAATGGCGGTCTTTGAAAAAGGATCGCCTTTTTTTATATACTTTCGACCTTATTTATCTACTTAAAATTACTCCGGATGAAAAATTTATTAATGCTATTTTTCCTATTTTCTATTTCTTTGGGAGTTTTGGCTCAATCAGGAAATAAATCAGCTGATCAGAAGAAGTTGAATGTACTCGTCTTTTCTAAAACAGTTGGCTTTCGTCACACGTCAATTCCAGCCGGTATAAAGACGATCACAACACTGGGTCAACAAAAGGGGTGGGCTGTTACAACAACCGAAGATCCAACCTTATTCACGGATGAATTCCTGGCCAGGTTTGATGTATGTGTGTTTCTCAATCCAACGTTGAATGTTCTTGACGAAACTCAGCAAAAAGCATTTACCTCCTTTATACGGAGTGGAAAAGGTTTTGTCGGAATTCATGCTGCAGCTGACTGCGAATACGATTGGAAATGGTATGGTGATCTGAACGGCGCCTTCTTTAAAACCCATCCACCCTATCAGCTGGCAACCATTAATATAGAGAATACCAACCATCCAGCAATGAAGCCATTTGTCGGAATGAAAACCTTTACCATTGAGGACGAATGGTATTCTTTTAAAGAAAACCCACGCGGGAAAGTCACAGTTCTGGCGACACTTGATGAGTCCTCAATTAAAAAACTACCCAAAGAGGATATTTGGAGAATGGGTGACCATCCCATTATTTGGTACCACGAATTCGAAGGGGCCCGTTCCTTTTATACCGGATTTGGACATGGTGACAGTTCATTCGAAAACGAAAAAATACAGCAACACCTCTTTTATGCCATCGAATGGGCCGGAAAAAGAATTGATTTGTAATATCTGATAGAGTATTAAATGGGTTCATTTTTTAAGTATAATCTGTAAATAAAATCTTTATGAAAAAGTTGCCAGGTGTTGTCTTAATCTTAGGTGTAATCGTGTTATTCCAGATTTCTTCAATTCATGCTCGTGAAAACTTTTCGCGTGGAACTCAATTCACTACCGAAAATAAGATGGTAGATCAAAATTCGGATACTACTCAATGGAGACAATTGTTCAACGGAAAAGATCTGAGTGGTTGGAAACATGTTGGTCCTGGATCACAGTATGTTGAAAATGGTCTTATTAAATCTCACGGTGGAATGGGTTTGCTCTATTGGACAGGAGAAAAATTTGGAAATTGTACGATCAGAGTAACTTTTCGAATGCGCGATACCAACAGTAATTCGGGAGTTTTTATCCGGATACCGATTGAACCTCGTGAAGAGTGGATGCCGGTGAATTATGGTTACGAAGTTCAGATTGATAATCAACCTGAACTATCTAAAGAGGATGATTATCATTATACTGGTGTACTCTATTCAATAACAAAACCATTGGCAAAAGCAGGAAAGCCTGGTCCTGAGTGGAATACGATGGAGATAACTCTCGATGGTTTAAGGACCACTGTTGTATTGAACGGGATAAAAGTGACCGATTATACCGAGGGTGATGCAGTCCCACCGCGTAAATTTGACTTTGAACCTTTTAGGGGACCTCGCCCGGAATATGGATTCATAGGTATACAAAATCATGGGATTCATGATGTTGTGTTTTTTAAGGAAGTTGCAGTTAAGTCTTTAAACAAGAAGTAAATCAATAGTATTTTATCGATCCGGTTAAGGTTTATCCTTACCGGATCGATTTTTTGCCTTGTCAGCCATAAACATTCTGATTTTATTTTGAACAAGATAGCTGATTTGTCCTTTTGCCCAAAATGAATCAGTTAATCTCTACAACATATTTTCCTCTGCTTTTCATCACTCCAAATGGTACCAGCTCTAATCCATATTGAGCAGCTGTTTCAAGAAATTTCGCTTTCCCTTTTGGTGTAACCGCCACCAGTAGCCCTCCGCTTGTCTGTGGATCACAAAACAGATGCTTCTGATTATCGTTCATGGGTGATACTTTATGACCATAGCTATCGAAATTTCGGAAGGTGCCTCCCGGAAATGTTTTATTTTCCATATAAAAACTGATGTTGTCAATTGTGGGGACCTGGGATGAGTAAATCTCGGCGCTTAGTCCACTTCCTTCACACATTTCGACCAAATGCCCCAAAAGCCCAAATCCGGTAACATCTGTCATCGCCTTTACTTGTTCCAGTTTGCCGAATTCCTTTCCTATTGTATTGATTGTCAGCATTAAATTACGTGCTATTTGCCTGTCTTCCTCCTTCAGAATTCCTTGTTTTTGAGCTGTCGACAAAATACCGATTCCCAATGGTTTGGTTAGAAATAATTCACATCCCTCAGTTGCTGAGCTATTGAGCCGGATTTGATCTTTTGGGGCAATACCTGTAACTGCCAATCCAAATATCGGTTCAGGCCCATCGATGCTGTGACCACCGGCGATAGCAATTCCAGCCCGGGCACATGCTTGCTTTGCACCTTCAATAACCTGACCGGCAATTTCGGCAGAGAGCTTATTCACAGGCCAACAAAGAATCGCAACTGCCATCAACGGTGTTCCTCCCATGGCAAAAATGTCACTGATGGCATTAACAGATGCAATACCCCCAAAATCATAAGGATCATCTACGATAGGCATAAAGAAATCGGTAGTCGAGATGATTACCTGATTATTTCCAATATCGTAAACTGCAGCATCATCTAATGTGCTGTTGCCAACAAGCAGGAAAGGATCGGGAAATTCGGTTTTACATTCCGCAAGTATCGAATTTAAAACCTTTGGAGAAATTTTACATCCGCAACCAGCGCCATGAGAATATTGAGTGAGTCTTACAGAAAAGTTTTCCAACGGAGGAGTATTGTTCATTTGAAAGAATGTATTAAATGTAATTATTGAAAAATTTGGGTGGCACTTTTTAAAATTATTTTGGCATTTGCAACCGCATCGTCATTGGGAAGTTCAATTTCATATAACTTCTTTTTGTATTTATCGCGACTATACTGATATGTTTGATCATAATATTCAAGCAATTTATTGGCCACTTCCTCCAATTTTCTCTCGCGGTATAATTGAAGGACCTCATTCATTCGTAAATCCCCAAGTCGTTTAACGAGACTGCTTATCGCATTCTCCATGAGTTCCTCCGGGAGGTTTCCATATTCGGTCACCAGCCTGCTGATCCGATCTGACAGTGGTACCTGAATTTCAATATTTTCGGTTTTATTCATTCTCAACCATAAAGGATCGGGGAGAAAAATACGCCCAACAGTTTGACTCTCACCTTCAACCCAAACTCTTTTTGATAGATCAAAACCTAGAATTTTATCAAAAATATCATTTTGAAATTGCTGGGTTGTGGGTTGTGGTTCCTGGCAAATCCCACCGAAAACAGAACCTTTATGATTTGCAAGTCCTTCGAGATCAATGGTCTGTTCGCCCAATGAATTTAAAGAATGAATAATATCTGTTTTGCCACTTCCTGTATACCCTTCGATTACAATTAAATACGGAATATTTCCTACTTTCTCCAAAAGGTAATTTCGGTACGATTTGTAACCACCTTGTAAGATAAGACAATTAATATCAACTCGTTCGAATAGCCATGCCATGCTCTCGGAACGCATTCCTCCACGCCAGCAATAGAGACGTAGTTGACCGCTAGCTACGTTGATGGCTTCACGCACAAATTGGCCCATTTTCGGTCCTACGATTTCCAGCCCTTTTTCTATTGCAGGTTGTCTTCCTTTACTTACATAGATCGTTCCTACAATAGCCCGTTCTTCATCATTAAAAATAGGGATATTGATGGCATTAGGAATATGCCCTTCAGCAAACTCTGAAGGAGACCTCACATCAATAATTGGAATAGTTTTACTCAGGGACATAAATTCTTTAGCAATAATGCTTTGCATAAGCTGTCGGTTGTAAAAATGTACAATTTGTTTAAGAGTTCAAAGATATACAACGAATTTTAAACGAGTGCATTTTTATTTACAGTTAGAATAAATACTATGAATAACGATAAAATTTTATTGTAGTAGATTACTTCAGGTATTTTATTACATTTGGGTATCCATCTATGAATGAATCCAAAGTTTATTGACTATGAAGAGATTCAATATTTTAGTAATTGGTGATAATCCTGGAAACATTATTTCTCTTCAGGAGATATTGGTTGCAAATGATTTTGTAGTAAAAACTGCGATCAATAGAAAAACCGGAGTAAAAATCCTGACCGAAGAATCTTTTGATCTGGTTTTTGTCGATATGCAAATGGCCAAAAGGAATGGCTTTGTTTTTTGTCAGGAGATTAAATCAACTGATAATCTGAAAAATATACCCGTAATTTTTGTTGTTGAACGCGATGATTTGGTTTTTATAAAAGATATTTTTGAATCGGGTGGGAGTGACTATGTTCTCAAACCATTGATATGGAGTGAATTGTTGATGAAGGTCAGCATTCACCTTGAGCTCAAATATAGCCGTACGCTGGCGAAAAATATGAATCAAATACTTGAGGCAAAAGTTGATCAGCGAACGATGGAACTCGAAGATTCGTTAAAAAAGCTGGGGCAGGCTAAGAAAGGGTTGGAGATCCTTGAAATTGCCAAATCTGAGTTTCTGAATCTGATTAGTCATGAGATCAGGACACCCCTAAATGGTATTTTGGGAAGTATGGCCTTAATTGGCCGTTACAATTTCAGCGATGATGTGAATCGCTATTTTTCGCTTCTCGATACATCGGTTAAACGGCTTGAAAAATTCTCAAACATAATTCTTGAAGCGTCAACTTTACGAATTAAAGGTGATAAAGCCTTGAAAATTGTTGAAATTGACCTTGTTGCGGTAATTCAGGAGGCGCTGGATCTATGTATTGCAAAATTTCCGAATAAGACGATAAGTGTTGATTATAAAAATGAGACAACCAATTCGTCACTTAAGGGAGATCATCGCTACCTTTTAAAATGTTTTACGGCTGTTTTGGATAATGCCTTTAAGTTCTCCCCCAATGGTGAGAAGATCGAGATTGGAGTAAGTAATGAATCAAATGGATTTCTGAGAGTTACGATTACCGATAGTGGTAAAGGGTTTTCAAAAGTATCACTTGAGAATATTTATAACGCGTTGAGTAATCTTGAGGCCCATTTTGACCAGAATACGGGGATGGGGCTTCATTTGGCAAAACTGATACTGGATGCCCATTCAGGGTTTATTACCGTTGGGAACCGGATGCCTTCGGGCGCCATAATTGAAATAAAGGTGCCTTCAAGGCGCTGAAGTAATGCATCTTATTTTCATTTTATACCCTGCTAAATCATTAAGCTCTCCGGTTGGGGTAGAATGTCACTTTTTGCCAGCGGAGATATATTTGATGGCCTGTAACAGTAGCTTTCGGTAGTTGGGATTTTTATAACTGTTTTTGTCATGTCCGGGCTGTAAATATACAATTTTCGAATTTTCCCGGGTTAATGTCCATCCAATCAGTTTATTGCTTTTCGGATTATTTGTCGAAAGAAGGGGATAGATTCCAGGGAGTATTTCCATATTGAGATAGACTTCATCGTGCAGGGCAAAGTTTTTAAGTCCTTTCGTTACCGGATGTGACGGATGCTCCAAGTTTACGGTTATATCGATGTCATGTTGATAAGATGAGGCCCCAAATTTTTCGTCCTTTTTCTTTTCATAATATTTCCCCCCTACAATATTTTCATATTCAGGCCAATCCTGGTAAGCGCAAATCGAATGGTGCAAAAACAGGAGACCTTTTCCAGCTTTTAAAAGCCTGAATAGTGATTCTTTTTCCGGATCAGAAATCGTTTTTGGCATATCATAAAATACAACGGCATCAAATGAGGAAAGATCAATAGTCCCCAACCGAACGTTGACCTCAGGATGAGTAAGTTCAGTGTAGGTTAAATTTTTGAACGAATCAAACATTTGAAAAAATGAGATCCGATCGAAATCATGTCCTCCGGTTACAATCAGGATTTTAAATTTATTGGCTGAAGAAGAGATATTTACTGTTAAAAGAAAAACTAACAAAGTAAAAACTGCCCGCGTTTTCATAACTAAATGGATTAGAAGTATTTTTGTCTAAAATTAGGTGAAATAGTAGGAATAAAAAACAAAGAGGAAGAAATCGAAAACACTTTTTTTACGATTCCTCCCTCCCAAATATTCAAAGGATAAATATCCCTATTCTTTTGCTTCAGGCATTAAGGCTACACTGATATAATTCTTGAAATTGAAAATTCGTGAAGCGCCCGCTTTTAATGATTTTTGATTCAGACCTGCAACAACAGAATCAAATTCTTTAAATGTTTTAAAATCACCATTCTTGTTCAGGTAATAACTCTTGAGTGTTGCTTCCCAATAATTGTTCTCACGTAAATTTGTTTCGTGTTCACGTTTTATCTTTTCGCGGGCTTTGTCCACCTCTTCCTGTTTGGGACCATTCTTAATCAGATCCTGAATAATACCAAAAATAGATGCTTTCAGTTCTTTTAACTTTTCGGGGGAAGTCCCGTAATAGATGGTCACATCATATTCCGAAACAGGTAATTTATTCATTCCTGGTTGGGCGCCAATAGAATATACGCTGGATTTATCTTCACGAATGCTCTCCAGTAGTCTGGTACTTAATATTTTACTTATAGCGTCAAGTTCTATCATATCTTTGGTAACATAATTGAGCTTTCCATGAAAAATAATGTATTGAATCGATTTGGATTCCTTCCCTTTGCGGACAATTTTTTCAACTACTCCCTGAGGTTTTCTGACCCCAAGATCTACCCATTTTTCGGCTTTTTTACCTGCGGTTAGTGAAGCCAGATATTTTTCAACGAGTGGTTTGAATTTAACGGTATCAATTTTTCCAACGAAAAAATAGGTAAATGCTCCCGGATTTGCAAAACGTTCTTTACATATTTGCTCTATTCTGCTGAATTTTGCCTCATCAAGCATCTCTTTTGTAAGTGGTTTCATGCGGGGATGATAATTTGCTGTAACAAATCTCAAAGTATCGGAGAAAGCACTTTCGGGAGATACATTCTTGTTGTCAAGCTGGCTTCTCATTCGGGTAATATAGGATGAGAATGCCGACTCGTCGAAACGGGGATGCGTAAAATTGAGATTGATCAGCTGAAAAAGTGTCTCAATATCTGAAACATTTGAGGAGCCTTCCAAACCTTGCGTTAACATTTTAATTACTGGTGCCACCGATACCTCTTTACCCGCAAGCATCTTCTTTAATGTAGTCAACTTGTAATCAGCTATACCGCTAAGATTCATAATATTAGCAGCAAATGAGGCAGAGATATTATCTGATTGGGGATAAAGTGACCATCCCCCCCAGGAATATGCAGTAAACAGAATCTCATCATCTTTAAAATCTGTTTGTTTAAGGACTACTTTTGCACCATTGGAGAGGGTCCATTCTGTTGCATCAACCTCTTTGATCTTTTTTACTCCGGTTACTTTTCCAGGTTCAGGAATTGTTTTCATTAATGGATCTGCAGAGGTTTCATCAGCATATCCAGCAATATTTTGTTTTTGCACTTCAGCTAAAACGTTTCTGATCGCGGCTTCATCTGGTACCGGGGTAGCTGCCAATTCAGGAGCTGTGACAACAACAACACGATTATCATCGGTAATCCATTTTTTTGCAAGTCCGTTGATCTCTTCCAGGGTAATGGTGGGCATAAATGCTTTATAATAATTGAATTCCATTTCAATACCTGGAGTTGGCTCTTTGCGCATCAAGAAATTACGACTATATTCCTGGGCTATGCTCATTGATTCTCTTTTATCGCGTTCATTATATGCTGATTCCATCGATTTAAGCATTGCATTCTTATTGCGGTCGAGTTCGCTCTGAGTAAATCCAAATTTTTTAACTCTTTCATTTTCAATAAGCACAGCCTTAAATCCGGCGGGTATTTTTCCAGGATGGGTGATCGCAGTGGAAGTGTAAACATCTGAAGGACCTATCAAACCACCATAATAACTCTGTCCCATCACAAAAGGTGGATTTTCCTTTTGTGTGAGTTCCGAAAGTCTTTGATTGATCATGGCATTATAAAGGTTGTGAAGAATGGAGGTCCGATATCCCTTTACGGTCAGATCAATATTCATTGGATGTTTAATATATAATGATGCTGAAGAATAGGTCGCTTCCTTATCTGCAACTATTTTTACAAGTGTTTCGGGGTGGGTGGGGACGGGAAACATTTCTTTTTTGCGACCATTTTCTTTTGCAGGAATGTCCGAAAATTTATCCTTTATCCTTTGAACCATTTTATTTTGATCAAAATCACCTACAACGATTACGGCTTCCAAATCGGGGCGGTACCAATCATTTCTAAAACGCCTTAAAACTTCAGGTTTACAATTGTCAACAACCTCCATTTCTCCAATGGGTAATCTTTCGGCATATTTGGAGTCTTTGAGAAATACTGGCAGCCACTGGTTCATCATCCTTTTTTGTGCACCCTGACCACCACGCCACTCCTCATGGATTACGCCACGTTCCTTGTTAATCTCGTCATCTGAATCGGTAACCTGCGAGGCCCAGTCGAAAAGTACCTGAAGCCCTTTATCGATAAATTCTTCTTTGTCCAGGGGGACTTTTACCATATACACAGTTTCATCAAAACTCGTGTAGGCATTAATTTCAGGTCCGAATTCCATTCCTATGGATTCAAAGTATTTAACCAGTTCATTCTTAGGAAAATTCTTAGTTCCGTTAAAACTCATATGTTCACAGAAATGGGCAAGTCCAAGTTGGTCAGGATCTTCCTGCACAGAACCGGCCGATACTACAAGCATCATTTCAGCCCTGTTTTTAGGGGTTGAATTAGATTTTACATAATAGGTCAATCCATTTTTTAGCATTCCCTTGCTGGCAGCAGGATTGAATGGGATGGAATCGGATAGTTGGAATGGTTGGGCAAAAAGTTGGATGCCCATCCAAATGAATGACAGGGTCAAGGATAGCTTTCTCATTTTATAGTTATTAACTGCGTGAATTAAAAATTATTACAAATGAATCGAATTTGAGTGAAATGGATTTTAACAATTCATCTAAACACATCACGGATGGTGAGTCAGATGTTTATTGACGGCATAACTGAATCCATCCTCGTAATGAGCCAGACTGATTAAATACTTCAATTTTAGTTCTTCCGGTGCATTTTCAACAACATAGGAGTGATGGGTGAAATCGAGCATTTCCAGGTCATTGAAATCATTTCCGATTCCCAGGGTATTTTCACGGGCAATACCGGTAATACGGCAAATCTCCTCAATGCCGTGAGCTTTCGAAACTCCGTTAGGGAATAATTCCATCCAGAGGAAATCGGAATTAAGTGGGGAAGTGGTTTTGATCACACTTAATTCAGGGAATTTTGCCTGAACTTTCTTCTTAACCAATTCAAATTGATCACTTTCACAAGGGAAGAACATTAGTAGCTGAGAGGAAATAAAAGGATGCTCCGGATCAATTTTGATCGCGTCGCCAAATTTTTTATGATGCTCAACATATCTTGTCAGTTCAGGACAATCGTAGCTTTGCCACCAACCAAAGTTGTGGTTGTCGGGCAATTGACGTGAAACTTTAAAATTACATTTTTCGCCAATGAGGTAGTTTATTATTTCTGAAGTTTCTTCAATGGAAATCGACATAGCCCGAATTAATTTTTGTGACTTCCAATTCATGATTCCTGCTCCGGATGAAAAAATTACAAAATCGAAGGGAGACTCTTCGTTCAATACCAGTCTCACTTTGTAAAGATTACGCCCTGTTGCAGCCACCCTGCACACCCCTAGATCGCCTAATCGTTCGAGCGTCTTTTGATCCGCAGGGCTTATGGATTGGTCAGATTGCAAGAGGGTTCCATCCAGGTCGGTAACCACCATTTTCACTTCAAACATAAATATTAAATTTTAAAATGCAGTAATTCAGAGTTTTGATAATTGCATTTATTTGGGTATCTCCCTATTACCGGAGATTTAATTCATTTAAATGTAAAACACTAAGATACGACAATCGGTTGGATCAGTAGGGATATTTGGCAATAATTCTTTCTAATAAAAATTAATTGTTAAATCTATGAGAGAATATTTTCCAAAGGAGGTCAAATTTTGATAATGTTAATTTAATGCGCTTTTTTTGCAACGAGACAAATTAGATTAGCCAAAATCATTGTATTCCATATTTACTTAATCCCCAATTTATGAATGACAGGCTTGAGCAACTAACCTTTAAAACCTATCAGCGTGAAAATGTCGAATTGTGTTGAACAACATACCGGAAAAGGTTTATTTCTGACTGAACTTTTGTTAATATTCCTAACTTCTTTTTATCTTTGCCTTTCGCCAGGTAAGACTATATCTTGATTATCATATTTCATTCTTTATATTTATTGATCTTAATACAGATTCATTTTTTAATTTAAAACGTATGAAACGACTATTTTCTTTTATTTTGGTTTTTGTCTTGCCGGCTCTGGTTTTTGGTAGTGAGGCCGATCTCAAAATCCCTGTGCTCGAGTCGGGACAGTACAATATGCTACTGTTTGGGTTTTTGATTTGTATTCTTGGATTGCTTTTTGGTTTGTATCAGTTTCTTCGTGTAAAGCGCCTTGGGGCACACAAGAGTATGCTGGATGTAGCAAATATCATCTTTGAAACCTGCAAAACTTATCTGATTCAACAGGGGAAATTTTTATTGATTCTTTTTGCTTTTATTGCAGCATGTATTGCCTTCTATTTCGGATTTCTACAGCAAATGAGTTTTGGCGGAGTCTTACTTATCCTGATGTGGTCGGTTATTGGTATCCTGGGTTCTTATGGTGTTGCCTGGTTTGGTATCCGCATGAATACACTGGCCAATAGCCGTATGGCTTTTGCCTCTCTGGAGCGTAAACCGTTGAAACTGCTCAATATTCCGCTTGATGCAGGGATGAGTATTGGTGTTCTTTTGGTAAGTGTTGAATTGATCATGATGCTTATTATTCTCCTGTTCATTCCACGCGAATTTGCAGGTGCCAGTTTTATTGGTTTCGCAATTGGAGAATCTTTAGGTGCTTCAGCTCTTCGTATTGCCGGTGGTATTTTTACGAAGATTGCCGATATCGGAAGTGACCTGATGAAGGTGGTCTTTAAAATTAAAGAAGATGACCCACGTAATCCTGGTGTTATTGCAGATTGTACCGGAGATAATGCCGGAGATAGTGTTGGGCCGACAGCTGACGGGTTCGAAACCTATGGCGTTACTGGTGTTGCCCTTATTAGTTTTATTGTACTGGCAGTAGCAAAAGTGGAAGATCAGATGCTATTGCTTACCTGGATATTCCTGATGCGCGTCCTTATGGTGGTTACTTCGATTGCCGCTTTCTATATCAATAAGCTTTATACAAATGCCAAATTCCATAATGTATTGGATCTTGACTTTGAAAAACCATTAACCACACTGGTTTGGATAACTTCCATTCTCTCTATCGTTGTAACTTTTGGAGTAAGTTATTTCATGCTTGGTACATTGGCAAATAACCTTTGGCTGACACTATCTATAATTATCAGTTGCGGAACACTGGGTGCTGCCCTGATTCCCGAGTTTACCAAAATTTTTACCAGCCCCAAATCTGGTCATGTTAACGAAATTGTTACAGCTTCACGCGAAGGTGGTCCATCTCTTAACATTCTTTCGGGTTTAGTCGCCGGTAA
Organism: Prolixibacteraceae bacterium; assembly: GCA_963675995.2. Lineage (GTDB taxonomy): Bacteria > Bacteroidota > Bacteroidia > Bacteroidales > Prolixibacteraceae > JAAFHB01. The sequence goes on from CAXXIY010000002.1 coordinate 2,171,612, forward strand.
CTTTAGCGGTTTCTGGCAAGGAATGGTTTTCCTTGTGCTTATGTTTATTGCCTATTTCGCATCTACTCACGGTCTCGCCGTAATGATGATCTATCCATCTATATTCGCCTTTGGACTTGTCGCTTTTGGATTCCTGGGTATGGGTCCTGTAACGATTGCTGTTGACAGTTATGGTCCTGTTACCGATAATGCACAGAGTATTTATGAACTTTCTCTAATTGAGGAAAATCCAAATGCAGCCGTTGAAATTGAGCAGAATTTTGGTTTTAAACCCGATTTTGATAATGCAAAACATTATCTGGAAGCGAATGACGGAGCGGGCAATACCTTTAAAGCTACGGCAAAACCGGTTCTTATTGGTACTGCAGTTGTAGGAGCTACGACCATGATTTTCTCACTTATCCTTCTTATTAAAAGTAAATTTGGTATTGAACCTGAAACCATTCTTAACGTTCTTAATCCTTATACTATTCTCGGATTTTTAGCGGGTGGTTCTGTCATCTATTGGTTTACCGGTGCTTCTATTCAGGCGGTAACTACGGGTGCTTATCGGGCAGTTGAATACATCAAGAAAAACATTCATCTTGATGAAGGTGCTGACAGCAGTGCCTCAATCGAAACATCGAAAGAGGTTGTCAAGATTTGTACCCAATATGCACAGACGGGTATGTTCAACATTTTTATTGCAATCTTCTCATTTGCCCTTGCATTTGCCTTCTTTGCAGGATACCGCGATGTTACTGCAGCAACTCCTGCTCTGCAATATGCCGCAACATCATTCTTTGTCAGTTACCTGATTTCAATCGCTGTCTTCGGACTTTTCCAGGCTCTCTTTATGGCCAACGCCGGAGGTGCATGGGATAATGGCAAGAAAGTTGTTGAGGTTGACCTGCGAGAAAAAGGGACTGCCTTGCATGAGGCATCTATCGTTGGTGATACAGTTGGTGACCCATTTAAAGACACCTCATCGGTTGCTTTGAACCCAATTATCAAATTTACCACCCTTTTTGGTTTACTTGCTATGGAAATTGCTATTTCTGAAAGCTTCTTTTCAGTAGCTCCTTATGTGGGTGGCGTGTTCTTTGCAATTGCACTCTACTTTGTTTATCGTTCTTTCTATAAAATGAGGATCATTAAATAAAGCTGATTTTACTTACAGATCTTAAGATTTTAACAATCTTTAAGATCTGTTCGATCGGTTTAACTAATTTCTAATGCATATTTGTGAGGTAAGAGTATAGCACTTTTTTTCATAGATTTTGGTTAGGTTATCATAGGGCGCCCTCAAAAGGGGCGCCTTTTGTTGTTACAGGATTCTGTTCATACCCTCGTCACAGCGCTCCCGGAAAATGGGAACTGGCCTTCCCTAAAATAAATTGACAGGATTGATACTTAATTTGTAGAATAGGTAAGTCAGAAAGTAGGATATTAACAACACTGAAGGTCCGGACAACGTCATGTTACAACCCCAGCAATTGCTCCTCTGCACTTTTACCATTGAAAAGGAGTTTAGAGGGATCTTCGATTAATTCTTTAACCTTTACAAGTAATCCTACTGAGTCTTTCCCATCGATGATCCGGTGATCATACGAGAGGGCAACATACATCATGGGTCTGATCTCCACTTTTCCGTTAACCGCCACCGGTCGATCCTTAATTGCATGCATTCCAAGGATCGCACTTTGGGGAGGGTTGATAATCGGTGTCGACATCAATGAACCGAAAACTCCACCATTGGTAATGGTAAAGGTGCCGCCGGTCATCTCCTGAATGGTAAGCTTCTTATCTCTGGCTTTCTCAGCCAGTTCCTTAATCTCCCGTTCGATCGATTCAATACTTTTGGTTTCTGCATTTCGAATAACAGGAACCATAAGCCCTTTAGGCGTCTGTACCGCAATGCCAATATCATGATAATGTGGAGTAATAATATCTTCGTCATCAATCATCGAATTGACCGATGGATGATTTGAAAGTGCAACACTTACTGCTTTCGCAAAGAAAGACATAAAACCAAGTTTAATCTTATATTTATCGACGAACTGCTGTTGGAAAGATTTTCGCAGTTCCATAAGCTGACTCATGTCGATTTCATTAAAGGTGGTGAGCATGGCGGTCTCGTTCTTTACTGCAACAAGACGCTGACTTAGTTTTCGCCGCAGAGGTGACATCCCAATCCGAGCAACTTCCCTTGATTTTTGAACCGGTAATTTTTGAGGTTCTAAATGTTGATCATTTATTACCGCCTCAATATCGCTTCGCGTAATTCGACGGAGTCCCTTAAGCACATCCTCAAGATTTAATCCGGCTTCCTCCATCACAGCCCGGGCGGTTGGCGTAAGTTTAACAACAAGGTCGTTTTCTTCTTCAGCTTTTGGTGAAGCCGAAATTGAAGCCTCAGTTGGTTTCACTTCTAAAGCATCAGATACAGGTTCTTTATTTAACAGTATAGAAGCGCTCTCATTCTCCTGAATGGCGTCGTCAATGTCAATGACACAAGCAACAGATCCAACGGCGACCCTTTCCCCCTCCTTTAAAAGTATTTTCAACTTACCTGCTGCAGGAGCCGTTAAAGACAAGGTTGCCTTATCAGATTCTATTTCAGCAATATCCTGGCCTTTGGTTACGATTTCACCATCCTTCACCAGCCAATTGCCAATTTCAACTTCAGTAATTGATTCTCCCGGAGAGGGTATTTTGATATCAAGAATCATGTCAGAAAAATTATATGGATAAATTTAATTAAAAACAGCATTTAAAATTCGTTCAAGACTTCGCTTGTGTTTTTCCAAAAGTCCGGTTGCCGGACTGGCGCTTTCAGCACGGCTGATCAGCTCAAGTTGAAGTTCGGGATATTTGCGCGAGATGTATGGCCACACTCCCATATTGGCAGGTTCGTCCTGAACCCACAAGATCCGTTTGGCGTGAGGATTTTGGTATTTAATTTTCCGGACCTCCTCGGATGGGAATGGAAATAACTGTTCAATCCGTATGATGGCATAATTTTTCAATCCCAGCTTTTCACGTCTTTCCAATAATTCATAATAGATTTTACCTGTGGTGAAAATAAGTACTTCGGCTTTTCCAACAGGGACTTTATTATCATCGATGATTTCCAGAAATTCATTCGACGTGAGATGTTCGATAGGAGAAATTACCAAAGGATGCCTTAACAAACTTTTTGGTGTAAATACGATCATTGGAATTCTGAAATTGCCTAACACCTGGCGTCGAAGGAGGTGAAAAAGGTTTGCTGGTGTGGTTGGCATCATTACCTGCATATTATAATTGGTGCAAAGCGACAGTATTCGTTCGACTCTTCCACTTGAATGTTCAGAACCTTGTCCTTCATAACCATGAGGGAGAAATAACACAAGACCATTCATCATTCCCCATTTTTCACCTGCAGCGCTAATATATTGATCTATTATAACCTGAGCAACATTACTGAAGTCTCCGAATTGAGCTTCCCAGATGGTTAATCCTTTTGGATAGCAAAGCGAATAGCCATACTCGAATCCCATCACCCCATATTCGTTAAGTGGGGAGTTGTATACGGTAAATTTTGCCTGGTCGGCTGAGATATTTTGCAAAGGAAAATACTTCTCATCACCCTCTTCCATCACAATTGCGGCATGACGGTGAGAAAATGTTCCCCTCTGGCTGTCCTGACCACTTAGCCTGACAGGTATACCTTCGGAAAGCAATGTGGCAAAAGCAAGTTGTTCAGCCAATGCCCAGTCAACTTTACGATCGGCAATCAGCTGTTTTCGGTCATCCAATAATTTAATGATCTTTCCAAAGAATTTCTTATCGGCAGGCAGTGTGTTTATTTTTTCTGCCAGTTCAATCAATTTGATTTCAGATACCTCGGTTGGTGTGATATTTATTTCTGTCGGTTCAGGGAAACGATAAGTTTTATATTCTTTAACGAGAAAACTCTTTATTTTTACTTTCTCGATACTTTTGCTTATTTCGTATTTCTCTTCCAGAAGCTCATCGAATGTGGCAATTTCACGTTGTACCTCCTGCTGGGTCAATACGCCCGATTCTACCAGTTTATTTGCATAAATATCCCTTGGATTTGGATGCTGCGAAATTGCTTTATAAAGAATAGGCTGGGTAAATCGAGGTTCATCTCCTTCATTATGACCATATTTCCGATATGATAAGATATCTATAAAAATATCAGCATGAAAATGTTGCCTGAATTCGAGCGCCAATTTTACTGTAAAAATAATCGCCTCTGCGTCATCGCCATTGACATGAAAAACGGGGGAGCGGGTAATTTTAGCTACATCGGTGCAATAGGTACTCGAACGGGCATCGAGATAATCGGTAGTGAATCCAATTTGATTATTGACGACGATATGAATTGTTCCACCCGTTTTGTATCCGGGGAGTTGTGACATTTGAACAACTTCATAAACAACGCCCTGTCCGGCAATGGCGGCATCTCCATGAATGATGATTGGGGCAATTTTATCAAAATCTCCCTCATAGGTATGATCAATCTTAGCACGTACCATCCCTTCTGCAAGTGGTGCGACCGCTTCGAGGTGAGAAGGGTTAGGAAGCAGACTTAGTTTTATTTTTGCGCCACTTTTTGTGGTAACCACCTGATCGAATCCCAAATGGTATTTCACATCACCAAGGACAATTCCCTCTTCATATTCAGTAGCATAGAACTCCTTAAAAATATTTTCGTATGGCTTTTTCAGGATATTTGCAAGTACATTTAATCTTCCCCGGTGAGAGATTCCAATTACATACTCTTCCAAACCTAATTCAACACCGTGCTCAATAATGGCATTCAACGCCGGTATCAGTCCCTCAGTTCCTTCAAGAGAAAATCTTTTAGCTCCAACAAATTTTTTATGTATGAAATTTTCAAAACCGGCAGCAACTTTAAGGTGGTTAAAGATTTCCTTTTTTTCCATTGGGGAAAAGACCTCCGTGTTACGTGTGCCTTCCATTCTAAGTCTTAGCCAGTCAATAAGTTCAGGCTGTCGCATATAAAGAAACTCAACACCGACCGATTCGCAATAGGTATGTTCAAGATGGGTTATTATTGCACTGAGTGTGGCAGGACCAATTCCGATCTCTTTTCCGGCTTCAAATACCGTATTTAAATCCCCCTCCTGAAGTCCGAAATTTTGAAAATCGAGCGTTGGTGAATATTGTCTGCGCCGTCGTACAGGATTAGTTCTTGTGAAAAGATGTCCCCGTTGCCGGTATCCATTAATAAGGTTAATCATACAAAACTCTTTTTCCAGATGACTTTTATCAACCAATTCCAAAGAACGGCTATCATATGATTTGCGGGCCAACTCGAATCCTTCGAAGAAATTGCGCCAGCTCTCGTCAATATCCTGTGGGTTTTGAAGATAATTTTTGTATAATTCTTCAATCGCACCAATTTCATGATTTCCTACCAGAGAGAATCTGTCCATGTTTCAAATTTAGTTCCATAATTATTACAAATAAACGAAAGAATAAGTTCAATAAAAATCATTTTTAAAGCATCTTTCTGTACTATTCAAAAAAAAAGGAGCAATTTTATAATTTATTTGGACATTCCGAATTCAATATCATTAAACAGTCTCATCTATGAATGGATTTTTGAAGCAGGTCGCAACACATTTATTTGAAGTACATCACCATAATATTGATAAACTAACTTTGGTTTTTCCCAATCGAAGGGGAGGGGTCTTTTTCATCAACTACCTGAACACACTGGTCACATCACCTGTGATCTCGCCTGAAATCATCACCATCAATGAATTATTTTCATCTCTCTCCACATTGCATGTACCCGACAGGTTAAGTCTGATATTCAGGCTTTACAAAGTTTATTGCGAGTCAACCAATTCGAAGGAGCTTTTTGATGATTTTTATTTTTGGGGCGAGATGCTAATAAGCGATTTTGATCAGGTTGACAAATATCTCGTCAATGCTCGAGACCTGTTTACAAATGTAACTGAACTTAAAGAGATTGATGCCCGCTTTGATGGTTTGCATGAAGATGAAAGGGAGCTTTTAGGGAACTTTTGGAAAACCCTTTCCAACAAGGAGAAATCGCCAAATCAGAAAGAGTTTATCCGACTCTGGGAAGACATTAATGGCGTCTACGATAAATTAAAAGAAGTCTTGATTAAGGAGGGCCTCGCCTGGGAGGGGATGTTATATCGTGAAGTTGTTGAGCATCATCTCAAAAACAGTCTCCTGAGATCAGAGGACAGACAATATGTTTTCATTGGATTTAATGCATTAAACCGTTGTGAAGAAGCTCTTTTCGATTATCTGCAAACAACCGGAATCGCGTCGTTCTATTGGGATTTTGATAATTACTATCTTGAGGATCAGACCCGGGAAGCCGGCTTGTTTCTGCGGAAGAACATTGCCCGTTATCCGCACAAAGGTTTTCTTCCTGAATCTGACTCGCTCACATCAACAGCTAAATCAATAAAAATTATAAATATTGCCTCGCAGGTTGGACAAGCACAGGTAGCTGCAGCCGAATTGCTTGATAAATTTAACGGAGAATTGAATTTTGATGAAACTGCAGTTGTACTTTGTGATGAAGAGTTGTTGTTGCCTGTGATTAATTCTCTGCCTGAAAACAGCCATAAAGTGAATGTTACGATGGGTTATCCGTTAAAGATGACGCCAGCTTTCAGCTTGATTACTCAACTGATTGCGTTGCAGAAAAATGTTCGTAAATCCGGCAATGAGGTGTCTTTTTACAATAAGGATGTAATCCGGGTTTTAAGTCATCAGCTGGTCATCGATTTTGAACCGAAAGCCAGCAGAGAATTGATAGACCGTATTTTAACGAATAATTCCATCTATTTATCAACTATTGATTTAAGTCAGAATTTGATTTTCAGGATGCTTTTTGATGCACCGCAGGAGATCATTTCGCTTTCGGACTATTTTCTTGGTATAGTAAAAGAGATTTTTGTCCATTGGCAACAAAAAGGGGGAGAGGAGTCATTCGATGAGTTATTTTCACAAAACACAAAAGCTGAGGTTGAGAATTCGGCCATTTACAGGGAATACCTTTATCAGACTTGGCTGGCGATCAACCAACTCAGGGATATTCTTGTCAACGATGGTTACAAGGTTTTTGAATCGGACCATTTTATTTCGAAGGAAGCATTTTTCCGCTTCCTGTTACAATATATCAGCGGACTGACCATTCCTTTCGAAGGAGAACCTCTTGAAGGTTTGCAGATTATGGGTATACTTGAAACGAGAACGCTCGATTTCAAAAATCTGATCATCCTTTCGATGAACGATGGAATTATGCCAAAGATCACCTCCTCCGGATCGTTTATCCCCTATAATCTCAGGCGGGTATTTGGATTACCCACCATTGAAGAACAAAATGCAATGTATGCTTATTATTTCTATCGATTACTTCAAAGGGCAGAAAATGTGACTTTGGTCTACGATTCCGGAGACAATGGCATGTTTACAGGTGAAAAAAGCCGCTATTTGTATCAGTTGCAGCTGGAATCCCCATTTCATATTTCTGAAATAAATATGGTTTTTAATGTTGAACATGTTGCCGTAAAGCCGATTAGCATCCGAAAAGATGGGGAGGTGATGGCAAAGCTCGAAGATTTCCTGAATGGCAAAAAGCCGCTATCTCCCAGCGCTATTGATAAGTACCTCACATGTCCCTTGCAATTCTATTTCAGGTATTCTGCGGGGCTGGATGAGCCGGATGAAATATCCGAAGAGGTTGATGCCATGATATTCGGAAATCTGTTCCACGATGCGATGGAAAATATTTATCGCCCATTTATTGGCAAAATAGTTAGTTATAAAGATATTGAAGCAATTCTGGAAAACCCGGATTTAATTAACCAAACCATTTCTGAGTCGTTTCGTACGGTCTATTTTAAGGGATTAAAAAAGGATGAAATAGTCCCGATAACCGGTCGAAACTGGCTGATTTATGAAGTCGTAAAAAAATATGTAACCCAATTGCTGGCTGTTGACCTGAAACGTTCTCCATTTGAGGTTACTGGTCTTGAGAAGAAGGTAAGAACAACAATCCTGATTAACAAATCAACACAAAATATTACCATTGGCGGGACAATTGATCGACTGGAAAGTAATGGTGATTCAATATATATTCTTGATTATAAAACGGGTAAGGTTGATCTGAGTTTCCCGGTATTGATTTCGTTATTCGACAAGGAGAATAAAACACGAAATAAGGCGGCGTTTCAGACGTTGGTTTATTCTTATATATTACATAAAAATCAACCTGAAGCAGTGGCTATCCATCCCGGGATTTATTCCTTACGTAGAATTTTTGAAGAGGATTTTACCCCCTCCCTACGCTCAAAGGAAATTGGGATCATGCCGGTTGAATTTATATCAATCTCCGCACAGTTTGAAATCCATTTCATTCAGTTACTCGAGGAGATTTTCAATCCTGGGATACCTTTCACTCAAACAACGAATGAGGATAACTGTAGAATATGTTCCTACCGAGAGATATGCAGGAGGTAATTTAAGTGGTATGTAATTTATCGTCGCAATTATTTGTGCTTTATTTTGGCATTCCTGACCTCCGCTGACCCTCTTCCAAAGGGGGGGAACTGAGGGGAAAAGAGCAGAAGTTGTTCATAAATCGGAGCAGAAGTCTCTCCCTGTGTAGATTTTGAGGGGACTCAAATGCGGAATAAGATTTTTAATGAATTGCATTATATCATTCCAATTAATTACATTCATCCTGTTCATGAATAACAGATTTTCCAGGGAAATTATTTGTTCCAACTACTCGTTTTCAAGCAGATCAGGTCTGATCTTTTTAGTTCTTTCGTAGGCTTGTTCATGTTTCCAGTCGTCGATCAGCTGATCATTACCGGAGAGGAGGATTTCCGGAACGCGCCAACCTTTATATTCAGCGGGTCGGGTATAGACCGGAGGGGTAAGTAATCCATCCTGGAAAGAGTCTGTAAGTGCTGACGTTTCATCGGATAAAACTCCGGGGATCAATCTGACGATGGCATCCGAAACGATGGCTGCTGCCAATTCACCTCCGGTGAGTACATAATCGCCTATGGATAACTCAAGGGTTACAAGGTTGTCGCGAACACGCTGATCGACACCTTTATAATGACCACAAAGGAGGATGATATTTTTTTTAAGCGATAACTGGTTCGCATCACGTTGGGTAAATTGACGGGCATCGGGAGTCAGAAAAATAACTTCATCATAGTCACGCTGACTTTTAAGATCACAAATCGCCCGGTCGATAGGTCCTACGGCCATTACCATTCCGGCCCCTTTGCTAAATGCATAATCATCCACCCGTTTATGCTTATCCTCCGACCAATCCCTGATATTATGGATAAAGATCTCAGCCAATCCTTTATCTTTTGCCCTTTTTAGAATAGAATAGTTAAACGGACTCTCCAGCAATTCCGGAACGACAGTAAGAATATCAATACGCATGATTTATTTTTTTGTAAAAGTACCAATCCCGATTGATCTTCACAATTGGATGTAGCAATTTATCCGGTTTAAAGTCTCCACAAGTGTTGAAGCATGCCATTATGGCTTGTTGTTTTGTTGGAAAATGCCATAATGACCTGTTTTTTGGTTAAAACTGAATAATTATTGAATTGGTACATCAATTGAAGAGTTAGGTTCAGATTACAAAAAGAAATTTAAATGTTAAACCATTAAAACAAAAATGTTATGAATATTGTGAGATTTTCAAAGCCGTTAGTTTACAATGCCTGTGCAGACCGTACTTTTAATCAGTTATTCCGTGATGTGGAAAGGGAAAATTTTTATCCACTTCCATCTGCCAACGTTTCAGAGGGTAAAGAGAGCTTTAAAATTGAGCTCGCCGTTCCCGGATATACCAAAGAGCAGATAGGTATTCAATTTCAGGATAATCTTCTTGTTGTAAAAGGGAGTGTTGAAGTGGAATCAAGTGAAGATGAGAAATATCTGACAAGGGAATTTGGGTTAAAAAGCTTTATCAGGCGCTTTTCAATTCCGAAAACAGTGGATACTGACCTGATCAGTGCAGCATTCTCAAACGGCATTTTATCGATTACTATTCCGAAAAAGGAGGAGATTAAAGAAAAGGAACCAAAAGATATTGTCATCAATTAAATTTTTATAGTATTAGTAAACAGTATGTTATGGGGCTGGCAAATAATTTTTGCAGCCCCATACTTATTTGGATCGAAAATATGTTTTCGAATTAGTTGAGTATTAGCTTGTAAATATCTATTTTCGTGAAAAATAATATTGTATACATCCTGGCTTAATCGCCGTAACGAAATTGCAGATGGAATCTAATGAATTGAAAAAAAGCGAAACTTCCGAAGAGACTGAGTTTCTTACTAATGTTAAAAATGATGTTGAGTTAGTTATTGCCGGTCAGACACAAGACCCTGAATCTGACAAAGAGCCCGATGTTTTATCGGATGAGACTCCGGATCAGGTCTCTCCGTCTGAAGCAGAGGAAATAGTAGAAGAGTTGCAGGAAGCAACCTCAGAACCGGTGTTGGAGGTTGAAGTTCCGGAAAATGATATTGCGGTGACTGAATCATCGATTAATCTGGATACGATACCCCAACCTCTTGTGGAAGTTGCAGAAACGGCTGAAACCACTTTAATAGATCAGATTGTTCAGGTTCAGATTGATTCTGATGACGATGATGATCTTTTCAGCGACCGCGAGCCCGATATCCATGCAATTCCAGTTCATGATTACTCCTCGTACAGCAAGGTTCAATTAGTCAATACTTTAAGGAAAATATTATCTGAAGGGAGTGTTGACGAAATCAGACCCCATGCCGAGGCTATTAAAGGGTGTTTTTATAAGATACGAAATAGTGAAATTCTTGAGCAGAAATCAGCCTTTACAGCTGAAGGAAATGATGAGGAATTATTTGAACCTCAGGATGATCCATTTGAATCAGAGTTAAAAGATCTTCTGCGCGAATACAAAAATCTTCGCGCAGAACTGAATAAAAAGCAGGAGGCAGTAAAGGAAGAGAATTACTATAAAAAGCTTGCAATTATCGAGGAGATCAAATCCTTAATAAACAGTGAGGAGTCGATTAACGTGACTTTTCAGGAGTTTAATAATCTTCAGGACAAGTGGAAGGGGATTGGACAGGTTCCTCAGACTAAGGTCAAGGATTTATGGGAAAATTACCATTACAATGTTGAACTGTTTTATGATTTTGTGAAGATTAACCGCGAATTGCGTGATTTGGATCTACGCAGGAACATGGATGAAAAAACCAAGCTTTGTTTGAAAGCTGAAGAACTGGCTTCAATTTCTGATTCTGAAGCATTATCAACTTTCAGGGAATTACAGAAACTTCATGAGTCATGGCGGGAGATTGGCCCTGTACCACGTGAGAGTAAACAAGAGCTATGGGAACGTTTTAAAGGTGCTACAACCTTAATTAATAAACGTTATCAGCAGTTCTTTGAACAGGAGCGAACTTCACAGAAGGAGCAATTGCAAAAGAAAGTTGAGTTATGTGAATTAGCTGAACAATATTGCGGATTTACTTCGGATAACCCACGCGAATGGAATGATATTACAGAAAAGGTGATTGCTTTGCAGGAAGCGTGGAAAAATTCAGGATTTGGACCACGTAAGGAGAATGCAAAAGTATGGGAACGTTTCAGGGCTGCAAATGATGCCTTTTTCCAGAATAAACGCAATTTTTGGAATAAAAGTAAAGATCAGCTGAATAAAAATCTGTCGCAGAAACTCGAAATATGCGAACAGGCTGAAAAGCTGAAGGATTCGGATGACTGGAAAGCGACATCAGATAAACTCATTGCCCTTCAGAAAAGGTGGAAAGAGGTAGGTCCTGTACCACGCAAACAATCGGAACTGATCTGGAAGAAATTTCGAAGTGCCTGTGATGAATTCTTTAATCGTAAAACCACCCATTTTTCTGGTGTTTCGGGTGATCAGGATGAGAATTATAAGGCTAAAAAAGCATTAGTGGCTGAGATCGAAAACTTTAAGGTAACTGGTAATCCCAAAGAGGATATTGAGGTTCTGAAGAAATTTCAGGAGCGGTGGTCAGAGATTGGTTTTGTACCCTTCAAAAAGAAAGAGGAGTTACAAACGCGCTACCATAGTTTGATAGATGGCCTTTTTGATCAACTCAAATTGGATGATCAGGATATGGGACTCTACAAATTCAAGAGTAAAATAGAACATCTGGCTTCACAGCCACGTGGATGGTCGAAGATTAATATGGAACGCGACCGACTGGCGCAACATCTTAAACAGCTTGAAAGCGATATCAATACATTAGCCAATAACGTAGGTTTCTTTGGCTCTAGTAAGGGTGCCCAATCACTGATACAAGGGGTGAATGCGCAGATGGAGAAGATTAAAATTCAGATTGATTATTACAAGGAGAAACTGAGAATTATCGATTCGCAGGAAGAGATCGACTAATTTTATTATCATCTATAAAAACCCGTTCCGGTCAGCTGGAACGGGTTTTTCATTACGATACTGAACTGAAATTTAATCTAAACATACAAGGTTTACGATAATTATTAGTTACTTTGCAGACTTTTAGAATGGACAAAAAATTATAAACGTGGCCACAACGAAGTATATATTTGTAACCGGCGGTGTGACCTCTTCTCTCGGTAAGGGAATTATTGCTTCATCCCTTGCGAAGTTGCTTCAGGCAAGAGGATACAAGGTGACAATTCAAAAACTGGATCCATATATCAATGTAGATCCGGGAACGCTAAATCCCTATGAACATGGCGAATGTTATGTTACTGAGGATGGCGCCGAAACAGATCTCGATCTGGGACACTACGAGCGATTTCTTAACTCTCCTACCTCACAGGCGAATAATGTGACTACCGGCAGAATCTATCAGTCGGTGATCAATAAGGAGCGGCGGGGTGATTATCTGGGAAAAACGGTCCAGATTATCCCACATATAACCGATGAGATTAAAAAATATGTCAAGTATCTTGGTTCAAAGAAGAAATTTGATGTCGTCATTTCTGAAATCGGTGGTACGGTGGGGGATATCGAATCGTTACCTTATATTGAAGCGGTGAGGCAACTAAAATGGGAGATGGGGAGTGATGCCCTGTTTATCCATCTGACGCTGGTTCCTTACCTTCAGGCTTCAGGAGAACTTAAAACCAAGCCAACCCAACATTCGGTAAAAGCATTACTCGAAAATGGAGTTCAGCCCGACGTGCTTGTTTTACGGACCGAACATGCCCTCTCTCCCGGATTAAAAGAGAAAGTGGCACTGTTTTGTAATGTGAATAAAGATGCTGTTATTGAATCGATTGATGTTTCGACGATTTATGAGGTTCCCATAAAAATGAGGGAAGAAAAACTGGATGAAATCGTCGTTAAGAAGTTAGGTCTTCCCCTGGGTATACCACCGGATCTTCAGGACTGGAACGATTTTCTGACCAGGTATAAAAATCCCACGAAAGAGGTGAAAATAGCGCTTGTCGGGAAATATGTAGAACTTCATGATGCTTATAAGTCGATTTGTGAAGCATTGATTCATTCCGGTGCGGCCAATGTGTGCAGGGTTAAGATAGAGTGGATACATTCTGAGAGAATCAATGAAGAGAACATTGAAAGGAAGCTAAAAGGATGTTCCGGGATCATCATTGCCCCTGGATTTGGGCATCGCGGCATTGACGGAAAAATTGTTGCCGCAAAATATGCCCGAATAAATAAGGTTCCATTTTTGGGAATTTGTCTTGGAATGCAGATCGCTGTTATCGAGTTTGCCCGCAACGTGTTGAACTTGTGTGATGCCGATTCGACCGAGATGAATACAGGAACCAAATATCCGGTCATCGACCTTATGGAAGAGCAGAAAGAGATCACCGATAAGGGGGGAACTATGCGTTTGGGAGCCTATAGCTGTCATCTTAAGCGAGATTCCAAAGCCTATGTCGCTTATGGAAAATCCAAGATTACAGAACGTCATCGACATCGTTATGAGTTTAATGATGCTTATCTGAAAAAATTCGAGGATGCCGGGATGAAGGCTGTGGGTATAAATCCTGAAACCAAGTTGGTTGAAGTGATTGAAATTCCTGACCATCCATGGTTTATTGGCGTCCAGTTTCATCCTGAATACAGCAGTACTGTTTTGCAACCTCACCCATTATTTGTAGCTTTTATTAAGGCGGCTCTCGATAATTCAAAATAAAAAAATACGATTATTACTTTTTATGGATAAAAATACGATTACAGGCCTTGCCCTGATTTTTGTGATTCTGATAACCTTCAGTTATTTAAATAAACCGTCGCAACGTGAAATTGAGGCGCAAAAACGGCAAAGCGATTCAATCGTTCAGGTTGAAGAGGCCCGGAAAGCGATGCAGGCGGAGACGGAAGCTAAAACTTTAAAAGCAAATCTTGCCGCAAAAGTAACCGGTTCCTCTGCAGACACTTCAGTCATGTCGGGAGCGGAAAACGAACTTAAAAGCCTTTATGGTATATTCTCTGAGTCGGCTAAAGGGACCGAGCGTTTTATAACTATGGAGAATAATCTGATGAAAATCAGGGTTTCAACAAAAGGTGGAAAGATCTACTCAGTTGAATTGAAGGGATATAAAAGGTTTAACGGCGAACCTCTTGTCCTTTTTGAGGGAGATAAAAATCGATTTGGACTGAATTTCTTTTCTCAAAATAAAAGCATTCAAACCGATCAGTTCTTTTTTAAGCCTTCAGTTACAGATACTATATTAAATGTCTCCGGTCCTGCGGTCTCAGTTGGAAAAGAGGGGCGTGAGAAATTTAATACGGATGGGAAGGAGGCATCCCAATCGCTTACCATGCGTCTTGATGCCGGTAATGGTGTGGCTGTGGAGTATACCTATACGCTCAGACACAACTCTTTTATGGTTGGATTCGATATTCACACAGCCGGTCTTAAAAAAGTGATGGGAGCCAACTCAAATTATATCAATTTTGCCTGGGCAATGTCACTGCCTCGCCAGGAAAAGGTATCAAAATTTGGCGAAGACAATTATGCAACAAGCTATTTTAAGTATTACCAGGATGTGGTAGATAAAATTGCCCCTACAAAGTCTGAATCAAAGGCTTTGACAACCAAGGTTGAATGGGTAAGTTTTAAAACACTCTTCTTCTCGTCGGCGCTTATAGCTGACAAAGCTTTTATGAATGGTCAGGTAAGTACCAAGAAAAGAGACAAAGATCCCTCATTTGTTTCGGACATGACTGCCGATTTAACCATTCCCCTGGATAATTCTGGGAGTGAAACCTTCCCTGCCAGGTTCTATTTCGGTCCCAATCAGTACAATACCCTCAAACAATACAAGATCAATCTGGAAGAAGAATTGTCACTTGGATGGACAATTATTGGTTGGGTCAACAAATACATTATCATTCCTGCATTTGACTTTCTGAGAAGATATATCGGGAATTTTGGACTGATTATTTTGCTTTTAACGATCTATGTCAAGCTGATTATTGCCCCTTTTACCTATAAATCATACATCTCCCAGGCAAAAATGAGGTTATTAAAGCCTGAAATTGAAGAGATTCAGAAAAAATTTGGCGATGATAAAAAAATGGAATCTCAACAAGCCGTAATGGCCTTGTACAAAAAAGCAGGAGTTAATCCGATGGGGGGGTGTTTACCCATGCTCTTCCAGATGCCAATTCTCATCTCGATGTTCTACTTTTTCCCGATCTCCATCGAGCTTAGGCAACAGAGTTTCCTTTGGGCGCACGACCTATCATCATACGACTCAATTGTTACTCTTCCCTTCGAAATACCCTGGTACGGCAGTCACGTGAGTCTTTTCTGCTTGTTGATGACTATTACGAACATTTTATATGTGAAATACAACAACGAGATGAGTTCTGCCGGAACGCAACAAATGCCTGGTATGAAAACCATGATGTACATGATGCCTGTGATGTTTCTCTTTATTTTTAACAGTTATGCCTCAGGTTTAAGTTTATACTACTTTTTATCTTTAGTCTTTACTTTTGTTCAGATGTGGATTTTCAAGAGACTGATTGATGAGGATGCTATTCATGCCCAATTGAAAGCCAAACAAAAGATGCCTGTTGTCAAATCAAAGTTTCAGTCCAGACTTGAGGAGATGGCTAAACAAAAGAATGTGCCTCAAAAGAGAAAGTAAAAAATTACAATACGTTAAAAAAGCTGCTCCCAAAAAGAGCAGCTTTTTTGTGCAATTATTTTTTTGTGAAGTGATCAGGGGGAACAGGGGGGATTTCAAATGAAAGAATCCCCTCTGAACGGGAACCGGGTTCCATGTTGTTTATCTTAACAGCTGAAGGGGAACTGTTCGCATAGCAGTAAACGCATAAGTGGTTGCAGGTATTATAAGTCCCAATATCTTTGCTCACGATGCATCCACAAGCTTTACGCTGACCCTTGTCCTTGAGATTTGGCCTTTTGGTCGGTGTCTCATCATTAAACAGGAGTTGATTTTTGGGTTTTAACCCCAGAAAATCGATCAGCATTCGATCATTCGGAAATAGTTTTGCAATCAGTTCATCATCAATACACTTATTATGAACTATCTCATATTTTTCAAGATCGATATCTTCGGCACACGTTGCTATTTCAAAATCGGGATTAACTTTGGTCCAGCAACCAATTAATCTTTGAATTCCCTTTGCGAACACGATTTTCTGATCATAGGTAAACTCCGCCCGGTGAACATTGGAAGGATTATAAATGGGAGTTTCCCTGATCAGGTTGTGCTGTATGTTTCGGTACCGGAGGATATCTGCAAAACTAAACACGAGTTTATTGGTGTGGTTAACCAATTGATTGCCAATTTCAGATATTCGGTTCAGCAATTCTCTTATTGTAAGGTGGTCGGCTAATAACAACGGATCAAACCTCCAGATAACCCGCTCTCTTCCTATTAATTCAGAAAGCCGGATAAAAGTTTGAAGGCGCCTTTTTAATGATGGTAAATTGGGCTCAAAACCCTCTTTTTCGTAATTGTTAAGTGTAAATTGAAAATAGTAATTCAATCCACCCAAATCAAGAGTGGTAAGATGTTCGATTAATGGTTCCGTGTTTTTAGTCCAAAAGACGATTAGCCGCGCATTCTGAAAGGAAATGTACTGCAAATTGGCGCGATTAAAGGGATTTACCCTGCAGAGATATCCCTTCGCGATCCTGTTAACCAACCACTCCGAATGGAATGCCGGAATATCGGTGGAGCGGCTGGCTGATATAATTAATGGGGCAATGGCAGTTTTGGTTTCGCCATTCTCGGTGTTCACTTCAACCTCTTCCCAGGTTTTCATCGCATTGAATTCGTATTTAATTCCTTATACGAATTTACTCCAATTTGGGTTGGTTACTTCTAAATGGACAGTTCAATATCAACATTAAGCACCGGCCGGGTTTCGAGCTCCACCAGGGCTTAATAATTGGTATTTAATCGTATCTTTGCCGGATATTTCATTAAAGCTGATCTTATTCATATTTTTAATAGGACAGTTCACTAAAAATTATTCATGCCATTTAAGTCATTAGAAATTATTGAACCAATTCTTCAGTCACTTCACGAAGAAGGTTATTCCATCCCAACTCCAATTCAGGCCCAGGCAATTCCCATTGTATTAGAGGGTTCCGATTTATTAGGATGTGCCCAGACAGGAACCGGAAAAACAGCAGCATTCGCCATTCCGATTCTTCAATTATTAAGCACCAGTCAATCATACGATAAGCGTAAGAAGATCAGAAGTTTAATTCTAACCCCAACGCGTGAGCTCGCGATTCAGATAGGGGAGAGCTTTAAAAATTATGGCAGGCACACCAAGCTTGCCTATACCGTAATATTCGGTGGCGTTAATCAATTTTCTCAAACACAAGCCTTGCAAAAGGGTGTTGATATTCTCGTTGCCACACCGGGCAGATTGCTTGATTTAATGAACCAGGGATTTATTTCTCTGAGAGATATCGAGATTTTTGTTCTTGATGAAGCCGATTGTATGCTGGATATGGGGTTTATTCACGACATAAAAAAGGTGCTTGCAGCATTGCCACGAAAGCGTCAGTCCCTATTTTTCTCTGCAACTATGCCCCCCGAAATTGTGAAATTGGCTGACACCATATTAAAGAATCCCCGAAAGGTTGAGATTACACCTGGTCAACCAACTGTTGATATTATCGAACAGTTTGTTTACTTTGTGGATAAAGGGAATAAAAGTTCTCTCTTGATCGATGTATTAAGTGATCAAGATATAAAATCGGCGCTGGTATTTACCCGGACAAAACATGGAGCCGATAAAGTTGTAAAAGATTTGCTGCGCCATAATATCAAGGCTGAGGCGATTCATGGGAATAAGGCTCAGAATGCCCGGCAAAGGGCGTTGGCGAATTTTAAGGATCAGACAACCAGGGTTTTAGTTGCCACTGATATTGCAGCACGCGGTATCGATGTGGATGAAATGGAGTTTGTAATCAATTATGAACTTCCTAATATTTCGGAAACTTACGTTCATCGCATTGGTCGTACAGGTAGGGCCGGTGCTAAAGGTACTGCTTTCTCATTTTGTGATGCGGAAGAAAAACCATTTTTAAAGGATATTGAGAAATTGATACGGAAAAAGATTCCCGTTATCGAAAATCATTCCTTTCCTCTTATCGATCATCATCCTGTAAAAGTTCCCAAACAACAGCATCAACGTCAGCAGCGTGCGAATTATTCCCGGTCTAACCCGGAGGGTAACGGAGATCGGCACCGATTAGTCCGGAATCCAAGATAGGGTTTATACAATTAAAAGATTCTTCGCGAAACAAAGTGTAGCGAAGAATCTTTTATTCTGATTGCCTTTTCCGGGACAAGAGGGATCTCAATCCTAATTTATAAGCCAAAACATTCAATCTTTCAATTTATTCTACTCTCCTTTAAACAAGGCTTCGGAACCGGAAATAACATCAAACAGCTCCTCATCAATCGTACTTTGGCGTAGTCGATGAAACGACCGGTTTAGATCTTCAAGTAGTTCATCAATGTTTTTCTCAGCCCGCTGCATGGCGGCTAGTCTGCTGGCATTTTCGCTCGCCAGAGACTCAGCACATGCCCGGAACAGGGAGATGAAAAGATACTGGCGTATAAGTCCGTGTAAGGTAGGCTCTAACCCGCAAATGGTTTCAGGAATATTGTTTGTTGGCCAAATTAGATGGTTAACACTATTGCTCCATTTTTCGTCGAGCGGAAGAAGGCGCTGCACAAATGGCTCATAAAGCGCTCCGGGCTTTGGTTTGTTGTGAAAAATATACAATTGCGAAAATTCTCCAAATTCCCGGCGATTTTCGCTTTCGAGAAGTATTTGCCCAATTAGCGGGGTAATTGTGTTAACGGAATTGGGGACAGTGAATAATCCGGAAAGGGTAAATCCGTCATCCTCCAGCAGACCTTGTATTCGTTCGCCAACAGCCCAGATCAGTTTTTTACCCGGAAAGTTATCGAATGTATTTTCGGCAAACTCAGCGAGCACTTCATTGAATTGTCCAACGAGCCCCTGATCAGAGCCAAAAACAATAGCGCCAATGTTCCCAGGTTGTTTTCGAACTGGTTTTTCAGTGATGGTAAGCTCACCTCTCTTTTGGAGACAAACAAACATCCCCATTTCGATTGTTCTGTAATATTCAGCCAATGAAATTACCGCCTTTTCATATTGTAGAATATTTGAAGCAGCCAACACTTTCATTGTACGAACAACCGATTCGAGATCTGTTGCTCCGTTAATCTTACGTCGCAAACTTTCCAATGTATCACTCATCTATTTCCAGTATAGGGTTCAAGTGCTTTACCTGCAAGTTGCAATATTATCTGGCGGTCTTCTTCACTAAAAGGGGCAGCAGAAACAAACCGCTGCCGAATATCTTCAGGAAGTTCGCAAGCTGTATTACGCAATATCTGTTCAGCCTCTTTCATTTGGGGAAGGGGAACTGCATCAAAAAGACCATTTGTCAGAGCAAGAAGCACAACTATTTGCTCTGATAAGGTAATAGGCGATGAAGCAGGTTGCTTAAGACAAGCCCTTATCCGGCGTCCATGTCCGATTATTTTCCGGGTATGTTCGTCAAGTCGTGTACCAAACTTTGCAAAAGTCTCCAGTTCTTCAAATTGTGAGTAAGCCAGTTTTAAGGCGGCTGTTACTGAGCGATATGCCGGTCGCTGTGCTTTTCCTCCAACCCTTGATACCGATTTACCCACATCGACAGCCGGAAGGACACCTAACTCGAACAAGGTTGGCGACAAATAGATTTGGCCATCGGTGATGGAGATAAGATTTGTTGGAATATAGGCTGAAATATTCTGGGCTTCAGTTTCAACAATTGGCAGGGCTGTTAACGAACCACCACCACGTTCTTTGCATAAATGGGTTGAACGTTCCAGCAGACGCGAATGGATATAAAAAATATCTCCGGGGAATGCCTCGCGTCCCGGAGGGCGGCGCAATAAAAGTGATATCTCACGGTAGGCACGGGCGTGATGCGTCAGATCATCATATACGATAAGAACATCCTTCCCCTTTTCCATAAAATACTCACCTATACTGGTTGCGGCATATGGTGCGATGAAATTAAGACCGGGAGCATCATTCCCCTCGGTAACAATTACAATTGTATACTCCATGGCCCCTTTTTCACGAAGATCGGCCACCACCTTGGCAACAGATGCGGCCCGTTGTCCTATCGCGCAATAGATACATAACACATTCTGATCGTGCTGATTAATAATTGTATCAATTGCTATTGCTGTTTTTCCTGTCTGCCGGTCCCCCATGATCAGCTCACGCTGTCCACGACCAACGGGAATTAATGCGTCAATAACCTTTAATCCGGTCTGTAACGGGACTATTACAGGTTCGCGGTCAACAATAGCTGCAGAGGGGCGTTCAATGGGGAGTCGCTTATTAAAAATCACCGGACCCTTTCCGTCAAGCGGTTCACCTAGCGGATTGATAACCCTTCCTATCAGTGATTCACTCACCGGTACATCCATAACACGACCGGTACGCTCAACTTCATCACCTGTATGAAGAAGAGCGTAATCGCCAAGAAGAACTACGCCAACCTCATTTTCATCTATATTAAAGGCTATGCCGTAGATATTTCCCGGAAATTTCAATAACTCTTCAAAACCAACTCCCGGTAGTCCTGAAACCTTGACAACACCGGTAGTCAAAGAGGTGATCATACCCACTTCCCTGGGAATTAATTGTGGTTCAAAATTTTCCAGTGACTGATCTATTCCATCAATCGTATTTTCAAGAAGATCTTTTAAACTAAAGGAATCCATACTACATAATTATGAAATGATCTCTTCACTATTCATTTCCACATTCTGATTCAGCAATTCTGCCAGGTGGGTTTCCATCGATGTGAGATAGTCCTCAATTGTCCACGACACCTTAAAACCGTCTGAAATAAACTCTATGCCACTGACTGATTGATCGCCGGATGTAAAGATGATATTGGCAGGGACCTTAAAATTGTTTTTAAGTGCATTTTGTATGGCAGATTGTTGTGCTAATGTCAAATCAAACATGCTTTGTACATAAAAATCGCCCGGAGAGCTTTTTAATGCCGAATAAAATGACTCTATTTCCTTTTCAGTTAATGCATTTAAACGTTGGATAAATACGGTTGTCATCTGATCCTCCAAATTTACGGAGGCCAAATCGGACAGGGTTTTTCGGACGATGGCAAAAACCTCATTACGGGTAAGGCGGATAATCGATGTTCCAAGATTTTGCTGTTCACTCCTCAGTGATTCCTGCAGTCGCATACGCAGCGATTCAACTTCCAACCGTGTTTGTTCCAGAAGCTTTTTCTTTTCAGCATTAACTTCGCTGATCGCATTGGTTAACAGTTTGTGATGTTGCTGATTAATCTCTGAATTTTTTTTATGATAGTTCTCCAGTTCTTTATTGGCATCGGCTTTAATTGCTTCAGCTGCCAGAAGTTGCCTGGCAATTAAACTTTCCCTTTCGTCAATAGCATCCAGAATTGGCTTGTAAAGGAACCGTTTCAAAAGCCAAACCAGAACTATAAAATTAACCAGTTGAGCAACTAGTGTTATCCAATCGAATAGCATAATCAGCCTCCTGCAACTTTTGTAATCACGAAGTTCCAGAAAGGATTGGCAAAGAGAAGAATCATTGACACTACAAAACAGTATATCGCCATTGATTCAATCATTGCAAGTCCAACGAAGAGAGTACGTGTAATTGTAGATGCTGCATCAGGTTGCTGAGCTATTGATGTTAATGCAGATACTACAGCTTTTGCTTCGCCCATTGCCGGGCCTATACTTCCTATTGCCATGGTAATTCCGGCTGAAAGAATAGAGACTGCTCCAATAATTGTGATGTTGTCCATAAAGCGATCCTCCTTTTATAAATTTATTGATAGTTACCTATTTTAAGTTTCGATGTTCTTCTCTGATTCATGAGCGGCTGCAGCAATAAATACGGCAGCCAAAATGGAAAATATGTAGGATTGAACTGATCCTGTAAGTAAACCGAAAGCCGTCATCACAATCGGAAAAATAAAGGGTGTAATTGTTAGTAAAATACCCAGAATCATTACTCCGCTCATCATATTCCCAAATAAACGAACCGCCAATGCCAGTGTACGCGAAAACTCACTGATGATATGAAACGGAAGCATTATAGGTAATGGTTTTACATATGATTTAAGGTAGCTTACAATTCCATGCTCGGTGATATTGAATACCGGTACAGCAAAAAAAACAGCAATAGCCAATGCTGCGGTGGTGGATAGGGAACTGGTTGGTGGTTCGTAAAAGGGTAAAATGGTCAGCAGGTTCGAAAGAAGCAGGAATAAAAACAGGGTTCCTAAAAAGCCAATATACCGTTTTGAATTATTTAATCCAACCTCCTCGATTTGCTTTTTTACGCCGATAACAATCATTTCAAGAATACTCTGCCAGCGTGATATTTTTGTTGCGACAACAAGTTTTCGGGTAACACATATGGAACCTATCACCATTAATAGCATTAAAGCCCAGGTGGTAACTATTGTGAGGTTTAGTTTCACAAATCCAAATTCGAATAAAACCACATCATCAGGACTTAATCTCATATTACTTTCCCTTTCTCTTGATTGTGTTTTATTTCCGGTACCTCAGTAAACTTCATAATGATCATGCGGGCAATAACAAAGCCTGCCAGACAAATCAGTGCTCTCTCCCAGTGGGCATGCGAAATGAAATAAAATGCTGCAATGGTGACTCCCAGGCGAATAAACAGGCTTGTCAAAAACCAAAGAGCAGGCGATTTTGACAGAAGAGCTCTCTTTGTAGTCCACCAAAGACCGCCAAAGAAGAATCCACCCAGGAGGAATCCGGTAACCAACATTAAAAGGATCATTTCAATCTCATTCATTTTTGTCCTCCTTATCTTTATGTATCTCTTTATCTTCCTGTGATAACCAATGCCAGGCTGTCATACATCCCACAATCAGACCTATAAGTAAAAGAGTAAGTGTCCAGGATTGTTTTCCCGGGAAATGTTTGTCCAGCCAAATACCAAGAAAGGCACCTAAAAGAGTAGGAACTGCAACAGACCAACCTACAAGCCCGAACATACCTAATCCGAATAGAACGCCATGTTTGGATCTTCCATTTTCCTTCAGTTTCTGTGTCTCTTTTGATCCAACCATTTGTCTGAATTCCTTTTTCTTTTCAATATGAGCCATAATCATTTTATTTTTGCCGTAATTCCTCAAATCGACGAATAAAACCCAATTCCAGCTTAGCCATTACTGAACGCACCTTTTTCTCCTGTTCATCAATATTCATAAACTCCTGGGCTACCACTTTGTGTAAATTACCTAGCTCTGACCCGCCAATAGCATCCCTTACTGATATCACCACATTGGGGCCGGCTTTTACAAGAATGCCCTCGTCTATAGCCAAATAGACCATAATCCCGGCCTCTGTTTCATATAAGAGTATTCCGGGAGCCAGTGCTGCGGTACAATCAAGACGGTGGGGCAGGAGGCCGAAAGAACCATGGAAGGTTTCGGCGACTATTCGCTTAATCCCTTTCAAATCGGCAAAAATCTGAAAAGGAAGCAGAATTTTCAGATTCATAAGCAGCGGTTCCATTTAGAAATGCTAAACTTGTTTGACGTTTTTCTTTAGTTCATCGATTCCCCCAATCATATAAAATGCACTCTCAGGGTAATCATTCAATTGGTCCTGCAGGATTAATTCACATCCATCAAGGGCATCTTTTAGCGGAACGAGTTTTCCGGAGATACCGCTGAATTGCTCAGTAGTAAAAAAGGGTTGGGTAAGAAAGCGTTCCAGTTTTCTGGCACGAAATACCACCTTACGGTCCTCCGAAGAGAGTTGTTCCAATCCGAGCATGGCAATAATATCTTTAAGATCCTCATATTGAGCCAGTGTTTGCCTGATGTCCTGTGCCAGGGTATAATGCCTGTCGCTTACAATTCCCGGTGTGGCCATTTTTGAGCTCGATTGCAGGGGATCAATGGCAGGATATAACCCTTCACTTGCCCGTTTTCGCGAGAGGACGATTGAGGCTGAAAGATGTGAAAAAGTATGGACAGATGCCGGATCAGTTAAGTCATCAGCCGGAACATAAACTGCCTGAATAGACGTAATTGCTCCTGTATCGGTATTGGCAATGCGCTCTTCCAGCCGCGACAATTCAGTGGCCAAAGTTGGTTGATATCCCAGGCGTGAAGGCATTTGCCCCATTAATCCCGATAATTCCATTCCAGCCTGAATAAACCGGAAAATATTATCCATCAAGAGCAGGACATCACGGTGCTCTTCATCACGGAAATATTCGGCCATGGTTAGCGCAGCCTGTCCGATCCGAAAACGGGCGCCCGGGGGTTCATTCATCTGACCGAAAAGCATCACCATATTTTGCAACACGCCGGCTTCCTTCATATCGCGATAAAGCTCTTCTCCCTCACGACAGCGCTCGCCTATTCCGCAAAAGATACTCATTCCCTGATGATGCCCAATCATATTATGAATCATCTCGGTAAGCAGTACTGTTTTACCAACACCTGCACCTCCGAAAAGTCCGGCTTTACCACCCCGTTCCAATGGGATGAGCACATCAATAAGTTTAATACCGGTTTCAAATACCTCTGATTGGGTTGATCGTTTCCCCAGTGGAGGGGGTTCCTGATGTATGGAGCGCCATTGAACATCAGATAAAACTCCTTGACGATCAATCGTATTACCAAAGACATCAAACATTCGTGAAATGATTCCTTTTCCAATTGGAGCTTTAAGTGGCCCGCCTGTATCTGTTACAACCATTCCCCGGGCAAGACCTTGTGTTGGAGTTAAAGCAATTCCACGAAGCCGATTGACATCGAGCTGCGACAGTACTTCGATTGGGATTTGTTCCTTATTTCCAGCTTTTAAAAGCGTGCAAACGGGTGGTAAACCGTGTTCAAAACTGATATCCACGACACTACCGCGAACAGAAATTACTTTCCCGGTACCATTATAACCATTTAAAATTGGGGTTATAGCATCCATCTGCTATTCAATTAATGGTTACCCTAAATATACAAAATATTTTAATAATAATTAAATATTTTTCTCATACTTTATTTTTAAATCAAGAACCCCGGAACCAATGATTACTGGTTCCGGGGTTTCTTTTATGTATTCAAATAATATGATTCTTAAGTAGCCTGATGCCTTAATAACCTAATAGTTTATTCAGGTAAACCATAGGTGTCCATCACATAATCGATGTCTTTATCCCCACGTCCGCTTAGATTAACAAGGATCGATTGCCTTGGGTTCTCTTTTGCCAGTTTAAGGGCATAAGCGACAGCGTGTGCGCTTTCCAGGGCCGGAATAATTCCCTCCAGACGGCTTAATTCGTAGAACGCATCGATGGTTTCTTTATCTGATGCTGTTTCGTAAGTGACTCTTTTAGTATCTTTTAGCATACTATGTTCAGGACCGACTCCGGGATAGTCCAATCCGCTGGCTACCGAATAAACAGGAGCCGGTTCCCCTTTTTCATCCTGAAGCAGGTAACATTTAAAGCCATGGATCATACCAGGTGTTCCCAGAGACATTGTAGCTGCGTGATCTCCCAGATTAAGGGAACGTCCAGCAGGTTCCACACCAAAAAGTTTGCACTCTTCATCCTCCAGAAAGGCTGAGAATATTCCCATAGCATTACTTCCGCCGCCAACACAAGCAACTACATTGTCAGGAAGTTCACCTGTCATTTCCAAAAATTGCTCTTTGGCTTCGATCCCAACTACCCGCTGGAAATCGCGAACCATCATTGGAAATGGATGTGGTCCAACCACCGACCCGATACAGTAAATGCTGTTTTCAGCATCCTGCATATAGGCACCAAAAGCTGAATCGACTGCTTCTTTTAAGGTTCTCAGTCCGAAGGAGACTGGGACAACATTAGCACCAAGAATTTTCATTCTGACCACGTTTGGATGTTCTTTGATAATATCCACCTCACCCATATGAATTTCGCATTCCAGTCCAAAATAGGCAGCAGCTGTTGCCAAAGCAACTCCATGCTGTCCGGCGCCGGTTTCTGCGATCAGTTTTTTCTTTCCAAGATACTTTGCCAGCAACGCTTCGCCCATACAATGGTTTAGTTTATGAGCGCCTGTATGGTTCAGATCCTCACGTTTTAAATAAATTCTTCCTCCGTACTTCGTTGATAATCTGTTACAAAAATAGGTTGGGGTTGGTCTGCCCTGGTAATGCTTACGAATGCTACGTAACTCAGAAATAAAATTGTGCGATTTGCTGATCGAGTAATAGGCATCGGTAATCTTTTCCATTTCTGCCTGAAGATTAGGTGGTATAAAACTTCCGCCATACTCTTCATAAAACCCGTCCTTGTTGGGATAATTCTTAAAATAGTTTGTTGTCATGTGCTTATGTTATTGATATGTAATAATTTGAAATTTATTATTTAGTCTTGTCAACGATTATAACCGCACTAAATCCAATCTTCGAATCCGGATTTTCCAAAATTAAAAAAAGGAATATGAATTAAAGGAATTCTTTCAGGAAAATTTGTAATTTATTTCGTTAAATTTTAATCAAAGAGATTTTTCAAGTGACATCCTCATTACATATTGTAAGTTAACCGGATAGACTTATCAGATTGCATGACTACCATTGTAGAACATCCTAGTGAAACGGCAACAGAAACTGCGAATAAAAAACAGATTAAAGTGAAAATAAAAAGGCTGCCTTTGAAGACAGCCTCATTTCGGTTGACAATATTTGAAAATTTTATGATTCAACAAGTACCTTAACTTTGTTGTTTGAAACTTCTACCAATCCCCCTTTTATTTCGAAATAGGAGATGATTCCATTCGCCTCTTTTACCTTTATTTTTCCAAATGTAAGTGTAGAAATAATTGGTGCATGATTCTTCATGATCTCGAACGATCCCAAAGTGCCGGGCAATTTAATTATCGTGATTTCACCAGTAAACAACATTTTTTCCGGTGTAATAATTTCGAGGTACATCATAAGAGCATGAGTTATCTAAACGATATTGTTATGTTATTTTGATTCAGCGAGTAATTTTTCACCTTTTTCGATGGCCTCATCAATTGTCCCAACCATGCTAAAGGCAGTTTCCGGATATTGATCCACATTGCCGTCGATGATGGCGTTAAACCCTTTAATCGTATCTTCAATTGAGACCCAAACTCCTTTCATTCCGGTAAATTGCTCTGCAACATGGAACGGTTGCGACAAGAATCGTTGTACGCGTCGGGCCCTGTGAACGATCAATTTATCCGCTTCAGATAGTTCATCCATCCCAAGAATGGCAATAATATCCTGTAGTTCACGGTAACGCTGTAAAAGCTCTTTTACCCGCTGTGCCGTATCATAATGTTCTCTTCCAACGATGTCGGGTGAGAGAATACGTGAAGTGGAATCAAGCGGATCGACTGCAGGATAAATACCCATTTCTGAGATCTTCCGGTTTAATACTGTAGTTGCATCAAGATGGGCAAACGTGGTAGCCGGAGCTGGATCAGTTAAGTCATCTGCAGGAACATAAACAGCCTGAACAGAGGTAATTGAGCCATATTTTGTAGAGGTGATCCGTTCCTGTAACAGCCCCATCTCGGTGGCAAGAGTAGGCTGATAACCCACAGCCGAAGGCATACGGCCAAGCAAAGCAGAAACTTCGGAACCAGCCTGTGTAAATCTGAAAATATTATCCACAAAGAAAAGGATATCGTTACCTTTCCCCTTTTTGTCGCCATCGCGGAAGTATTCAGCTACAGCAAGACCGGAGAGAGCAACCCTTGCGCGTGCGCCGGGGGGCTCGTTCATCTGACCAAAAACCAGTGTAGCTTTTGATTTGGCCAACTCGTTCTTATCAACAAGGGTGAGGTCCCAACCACCCTTTAACATGTCGGCTTTAAAAGCCTCACCATATTTGATAACATCCGATTCAATCATTTCACGGAGCAGGTCATTCCCTTCGCGTGTTCTTTCACCAACACCTGCAAAAACAGATTGTCCGTCGTATTTTTTGGCGATATTATTTATTAACTCCATGATAATTACAGTCTTTCCAACCCCGGCTCCTCCAAAAAGTCCGATTTTACCCCCTTTGGAATAAGGTTCGAGCAGATCGATCACTTTTATTCCTGTGAATAGCACCTCTTTTTCGGTGGAAAGATCCTCAAATCGTGGGGGATCGTTATGAATTTCATAACTCCTCTCTTTTGTAATAGATCCGATTCCATCTATCGCGTCACCGATTACATTGAGCAACCGTCCCTTAATCTCATGGCCAACAGGCATTGAAATGGCTTTCCCGGTAGAGACAACTTCCATCCCACGTGAAAGTCCGTCGGTTGAGTCCATGGCAACAGAGCGGATTGTTTGTTCTCCGATATGTTGTTGACACTCCAGAATTAAGACCTGACCATTTTCACGTGTTATTTCGAGAGCATCAAATATTTTTGGTAACTCATTTCCTCCCTGCTCGAAGCTGACATCAACAACAGGTCCGATAACCTGAACGATTTTGCCTTTGGATTGCGACATATTTCTCTGTTTTATTGAATTTTTGTAATCTTAATATTTATAGCCGATGAAGAATATTTTTCAAGGGGTTTTAACTTTTCATTGCATTTGCACCACTTACAATCTCCAGAATTTCGTTGGTGATGGCCGCTTGCCGTGCTTTATTGTAATTCAGTTTCAGTTCCCGGATCAGCTCAAATGCATTATCTGTAGCTTTATGCATCGCAGTCATACGCGCACCATGCTCCGAGGCAACCGATTCAAGAATTGCCTTGAAAAACTGTATTTTGAGCGATTGAGGAATCAAATTTACCACTATTTCCTGCTTCGAAGGCTCAAAAATATAGTCTAATTGCATTTGCCCTTTACCCGATTTTAAACCTTTGATAATACCCGTTTTTACCGGCAGAAACTGTTCATTGACAAGATTTTGAACTGCCGCATTTTTAAATTGATTATAGACCAGTTCAACGTGATCATAACCACCCTGCGCGTAGCTGTCCATTACCAGCTGTGAAATTTCACTTACCGTAGCGAAACTCAATTTATCGTAAAGATCAAGATAGCTTCTGGTAACTTTTATCCCTTTTGATTTAAGTCCGTCAACTGCTTTTTTACCAATAGCAATAACGTCGACTTTTGCTTTTTTAGAATACTCTTTAAATGTTATGGATACTAGTTCCGATGTTCGTCTGACCACATTTGAATTAAATCCGCCACAAAGACCTCTGTTGGAGGTTATTGCGATGATTAGAATTCGTTCTTTGTTTTTTCGTTCGGCATATTTATTCTCAATGTCTGAATCCAGATTACTGCTGACACTGGTCAGTATTTCATTCAGTGTTTCGGCATAGGGACGCATCTGAATAATGGCATCCTGAGCTTTCCGCAGTTTAGCCGCTGATACCATTTTCATGGCACTGGTTACCTGCTGGGTCGATTTTACCGTGGCTATTCTGGTCCGTATGTCTTTTAAATTTGCCATTCTCTGATATTATCTGTCTCTTTCTTTACGTTAATCAGCTTTTTCAACCGAATATTTGGCAACAACTTCCCTGGCAACTTTCTCAAGAACATCCGTTTCAGCCGAGGAGATCACACCCCTGTTAAGCGATTCAAGGGTATCCTTGTATTTTGCATCCAGTACCTCAAGAAATTCGATCTCGAATTCCCTGACCAGGTGCTTTGGAACATCCGACAGCAAACCCTGCGTACCACAATACAATATTGCGATCTGTTTCTCAACCTTAACCGGCGAAAACTGATTTTGCTTAAGAATTTCAAGATTTCGTGTTCCCTTTTCGAGTACTGCTTTTGTAGCCGGATCTAGATCTGAACTAAATTTGGAGAATGCCTCAAGTTCGCGGAACTCTGCCTGAGCTATTTTTAACGTACCGGCCACTTTTTTCATCGCCTTAATCTGGGCGTTACCACCAACACGCGATACCGAAATACCCACATTGATGGCTGGTCTGATCCCCGAATTGAACAGATTTGATTCAAGGAAAATCTGACCATCGGTAATGGAAATTACATTGGTCGGAATATATGCAGAGACGTCGCCGTCCTGAGTTTCAATGATTGGAAGTGCTGTTAAAGAACCGCCACCTTTTAAAAGGTGTCTGATCGATTCGGGAACATCATTCATTTGGCTTGCAACCGCCTGTGATTCATTGATTTTTGCAGCGCGCTCAAGTAAACGGGAGTGAAGGTAAAATACATCACCCGGATAGGCTTCACGACCTGGCGGACGGCGTAGAAGCAGCGAAACTTCACGATAGGCCACAGCCTGTTTCGATAAATCGTCATAAACAATAAGGGCAGATCTACCGGTATCTCTAAAAAACTCGCCAATGGCAGCCCCGGCAAATGGTGCATAAAACTGAAGAGCCGCAGGGTCAGATGAGGTTGACATCACGATTACCGTATAGGGCATTGCGCCATTTTCTGCAAGAGTTTTTGCGATATTTGCTACGGTTGATCCCTTCTGACCAATAGCAACATATATACAATAAACAGGTTCCCCTTTTTCGTAAAATTCTTTTTGATTGATAATTGTGTCAATTGCAATGGCGGTTTTGCCTGTTTGGCGGTCGCCAATAATCAACTCCCGCTGTCCCCGGCCAATCGGGATCATTGCATCGATCGCTTTGATTCCGGTTTGTAACGGCTCTTTGACCGGTTGGCGGTAGATTACCCCGGGAGCTTTGCGCTCAAAAGGTAGTTCATAGAGTTCTCCGGTGATAGGTCCCTGTCCATCGAGTGGTTGACCAAGGGTGTTAATCACTCGACCAAGCAAACCTTCGCCAACATTGATCGCCGCAATTTTATTGGTTCTTTTAACATGATCACCCTCTTTAATCCGCTCAGAAGAACCTAAAAGTACGCAACCAACATTATCTTCTTCGAGGTTTAAAACAATACCCATGACCCCGGAGCTGAATTCAACCATTTCGTTTGACTGAATGTTTGACAAACCGTAGACGCGGGCAATCCCATCACCTACTTGCAGTACGGTTCCAATTTCGGCATATTCGGCTTCACTTTTGAAACCATCCAACTGTTTTTTCAGAATTTCGGAAACTTCAGCAGGTTTTATTCCAGCCATAATATCAACGTTTAATTGTTTTATTCTTTTGTTCTAATTTATCT
The DNA here is from genome assembly GCA_963675995.2 of Prolixibacteraceae bacterium. GTDB lineage: Bacteria > Bacteroidota > Bacteroidia > Bacteroidales > Prolixibacteraceae > JAAFHB01. Next base: position 2,203,394 of record CAXXIY010000002.1, read on the forward strand.
CTGACTTGCCAAAAGTTCTCTTTTAATCTTTTTAAGTTTGGCAGAAACACTGGCATCAATCTGCTGATCTTCAACTTGTAAAATGAATCCGCCAATGAGTTTTTCGTCGACTGTACAGGTTAAATCAACTTCCGAATTAAAATGTTTCCTGATGAAAATCCGGAATTGATCAACTGTAGCAGGATCTATCTCAACAGCACTTATCAGATTTGCCTCTTTATATCCTGCTTCCTGCCTGCATGATTCCAAAAAGATTCTGGATATATTCTTTAAATAGGCCTCCCTATGGTTGGTAAGGAGGAGCATGAGGAACGAGTAAGTTGCCGGATTTACATTTTTTGAGAAACCCTCACTAAAAAATGCCCGCTTATCACTTATTTTTATTACCGGACTTTCGAGGACCTGACTAAATCTGGGAACGGTTTCCAAAAAGTGATCAATCATTTTGATGTCGTTACTCACCAATTCTGTCACTTTTTTATCTTTCGCCAAATTTAGTAATGCTTTCGCGTATCTTCCGGCAATTTTACCCTCGTCCATCTTAAATGATTTTAATTGAGATTGATCTGATCAATGTAATTTTGTATCAGCTCTTTTTGACGGCTTTCATCAGCCAACCTCTCCTGCAATATTCTTTCGGCTATTTCAACAGAAAAATTTGCAATCAGGCTTTTAATATCACTGATTGCGGCAATGCGTTCCCGTTCGATGGCTGCTCTGGCATTTTCCATCACTTTGTTGGCCTCAATTGAGGCTTCATGACGTGCATCACGAATGATCGATTCCTTCAGTTCCCGGGCCTCTTTAACAATCGTTTCACGCTCGAAGATTGCCTTTTTTAAGATTTTTTCGTTTCCGGCCTGCAAATTCATCATCTCTTCCTTCGCATTTTCGGCAGATTTTAACGCCTCCTCAATCGACTTCTCACGGTCGGAAAGGGCATTCAGGATCGGACCCCATGCAAACCGTTTTAGAATATACAACAGGATGGAGAAGGATACCAGCATCCAAAAAAACAACCCGAAATCCGGCATTACTAATCCCATAATGATAAATTTTTGTTGGTCAACGAATCAAACACCACTAAAATTGGCATTAAAATAATAACCAATAAATGAGGTAATTATACGAATATAATCAAAAAGCAGATAACAATTGCAAAGAATGCAACTCCTTCAATCAAAGCCGCAGCGACAATCATGTTTGAACGGATATCACCCACAGCTTCAGGCTGGCGGGCAATTGCTTCAACAGCAGAACCTCCGATACGACCAATACCTATACCAGCACCAATTGCTGCCAGTCCGGCTCCTACACCTGCGCCCATTTTTGCAATCGCTACATTTGCAGCTACTTGTAAGATTACAGCTAATGTTATCATACGAATTAATGTTTAAATAATTAAATTGTTATGTTTTATATTATATTCTAAACTAACTAATCTTTTATGGCTTTTCAGTTAACACTGAAGAAGGCAATCGTCTTAGGCGTGGCTCTCGTGTTTTTCGAGCGCCAATCCAATATACAGTGCTGATAATAATGTAAATACGTAAGCCTGAATAAATGCTACCAGCAATTCAAGAATCCCCATAAATACTGTAAAAGCGATTGAAAGGACAGATATTCCGTAACCTGCAATAATACTTTTTTCTGCAAATATAAAGATCAGACTATAAAATCCCAACGCAACAATATGGCCAGCAGTTATATTTGCAAAAAGACGAATGGTAAGAACGAAAGGCTTGATGAACACTCCCATAATCTCTACGATAGGCATCAAGGGGAGCGGCAACTTAAGCCAAAGTGGAATTCCTGGGGCATTTACCAGGTGAACCCAGTAATCGCGTGATCCGCTTAAACTGGTAATCACAAAGGTAAAAAGGGCCAGAACCAGGGTGACTGATATATCTCCTGTGAGATTGGCGCCTCCCGGAAAAAAGGGGACAAGTCCCATCAAATTATTGATAAAAATAAAAAAGAACACCGTTAACAAAAAGGGAAGATACCTTTGATACTTCTCTTTTCCTATCGAAGGTTTTGCAATATCGTCACAGATGAAAAGGACGACAGGCTCTATCCAGCTTTGCAGCCCTTTAGGTGCTCTGGCGAAATTTTCACGGTATCTTTTGGCAACAGATAAAAAGATAAATAATATGAGCAATACGCTAATAAAGAGTGAAGTGACATTTTTGGTTATCGAAAAATCCCAAGGTCTTAACTCTGATCCATCGGCCATAATTTCAACTAGCCTTCTTTGGTATTTTCCTTCCGAAGCAATCCTGAATCCATCGTAAGACGCTGTTCCATGGTGAAGCTTGCCCGACATAAAAGCATGAAATCCTGTATTCTGGCTATAAACAATAACCGGCAGAGGAATTGATATATGAGTATGCCCTACAGTCGCAATATGCCACTCATAACTATCTTTGATATGATTGAATATCAGATCTCCCGTATTAAACTTCTTTGGAGAAATAGAATCGGCCACAGCATGCTCTTCATTGGCTTTGAGTAGATTGGAGCTAGCTGAAATTGCAAATAAAACCAGAAATAAAGATGTTAAAACTCTTATCATTGCGTTAATTTGTGACGCAAAAATAGGCAATTTGTCCGTATCACAAACTTATTTTGTGATTATTTTTTAATAAAGCCAAGCACCTGGATGACCTCAAAAACAGTAAAAAGTATATACAATGTAATGAATGTCAATATAAATGGGATAACCTGCGAACGATCCATCATTAAATAGATAAGCATAAAAAAAAGATAAACCATCAATTTTAAGCTTACCGAAGCCATAAATGCGGTGGTAAACTTCATGGCATTCTGACCTGAGGCTTTCACAACCCACAAATGACCAATTGTTGTTACAGCTGCGATGAGCAATATCATAAAGGGGAAAGCACTCAGATAATGTGTTTTCAGAATCGTTGAAAAAAGAACTGACGCAATTGAAAAAATGATTGCTGTAAAAATGAGCATTTTAAAGATGAATTTTCTGGACACTTCAGACATACTATTGATAATTTGATGAGATTTTAGACCTTAAGTCATTGTTTAATGTTGATTTTTGGGGGATTTTATTTTCTCAGGATAGTTTTGAAAAGATGAAATATAGCAACAAACGTCATAAGGATGGTTAGTAGGATGGTAAATACCGGTGTTTTCATTTTCAGCCACTTATCCAATTCTATTCCGCCAAGAACCCCAACTGTGGCTATTACTATCATTTGAAACAACAGGCTCGAATATTTTCCATACTCCTTAAGGTAATTCATTTTTCCACGACCGTCATCTATCATCTTTTCAATGTTTTACTTTACTGAACAGGATACGGTTAAAAGAGTTCCCTATGTTCAGCAAGCTGGATTATCACGTTGATAATTTCTTCCTGACTTAATTTTGACCGGTTGAATTCAATATCATAAGCAATTGGAGGTCGGTTTTTCTCCATATAACTATCTCTGAATTCAGCACGTTCCTTATCGACCTGCAGAACGATATTTTTTGCCTTTTCAACAGGGACATTAAGCCGTTCACTCATAACACTAATCTTCCAGTTCAATGGGGCAAAAAGACGGATATGCAACGACCTTGGAATATCCTTGGAGAGTACTTCGCTACCTCTTCCAACAATAACCACCTTACCACGAACCGCTATATTTCGGACAACCTCCTCAATCATTTTTCTCGCCTTTACATTAGTAACATAGTATTTATCTGTAAATGAGATTACTATTTCGTCAAGAAAGTTTTTTCCCTCTCCGTCAGCAATCTGTTTAACCTTATCAGGATTAATTTTTAATTCGTCTGAAGCGAGTTTGAGAATCTCTTTATTGACCCATTTCCACTTTAAGGCAGGATCATTGATTTTTTCATTGATCCGCGTTGTTAAATGATCTGCTAACAGACTAGCTGAACAACCACATTCTCTGGAAATGGTAATTACCGGGCCCGGTTCAATTACCTTTCTTGTCGCATGCGTGATGCGCTCATTCATGTACTTTAGTAGTAGATTATCCATGGCTGATTAGTATTGATTTGCAACTGCAAGATAATAAAAATTGAGCCGGAAAACTATTCAATTTAACAAAATTAGCAGATTTATTTTAGGCCGGAAATCTTCCCTGAAGCTGACGGTTAACCATCCAGGCAGGATATTCAACAGCCATTTCACTGATCTGGTTTAACTCTTTCAACTCTTCATCATTAAGAAGCAGGTTTACCGCCTTCATATTTTCCTTAAGTTGATTCACATTCTTAGCCCCGATAATCACACTGGTGATTCCGGGTTGGCGAAGAACCCATGCAAGTGCCACTTGTGCAACCGATACCTGATGATTTTGCCCTATTTTAACCATCACATCAATAATATCGTATGCCTTATCTTTATTGACTGGGGGAAAATTAAAAGTATCTCTTCTGCTATCACCTGCTATTTCGTTAGTTCGGGTAAACTTTCCTGATAAAAAACCACCTGCCAAAGGACTCCATGGCATAATTGAAATTCCTTCGCTGATCGCCATCGGTACAATTTCGCGCTCAATATCACGCCCTGCAATCGAGTAATAATTTTGGGTTGCCACAAATTTCTCCCAACCCATCTGTTCCGCGAACCCGTTGGCTTTCATCATCATCCAGGCAGGATGATTGCTAACACCAATATAGCGAACCTTTCCCGACCGGACTACATCCTCAAGCCCCCTCATGGTCTCCTCGATTGGGGTGATGGGATCAACACCATGAATGTACAGCAGGTCAATATGGGTAAGTCCAAGCCTTTCAAGGCTGTCATTGACTGAATCGGTTATATGAAGTCGGGATAATCCCACCTGATTGGCATGTGGCCCCATGCGTAAACGAACTTTTGTCGCAATGACAAGTTGTTGCCTGGATAGACCCAGATCTTTGATTGCCTGTCCCAGCATAATTTCCGATAGCCCTTCAGAATAGCCATTTGCCGAATCTATAAAATTAATTCCGGCATCAATCGCTATTTTCACAATTTGGTTCACCTCATTTTGAGGTACTTCACCCATGGCTTTCCAATAACCTTTCCCACCAAAGGTCATCGTCCCCAGACAAAGTTCTGACACCAGAACCCCTGTTTTACCAAGTTGATTGTATTTCATATTCTGTGATTTATAATTTCCTTAATAAACAAGGTGATTTAATGAAAGTTTTAACTTTTCAATTGGAAATTGCTATCCTCACTTTTTTGTTCTTCACTTTCTCTTCCCTCACAGCGGCAATCGTCTGACGTGCTTTTGCCCTGTTAATCGCAACGAATGAGGCGTTATCCAGAATCGTGATCAAGCCGATGTCCTCTTTTTGAAGCTTCCCTTTCTGTATTAGAAATCCTACGATATCTGTTTTGCCAATTTTATCTTTCTTACCTGCCCCAACATAAAGCGTGATCCACTGCGGTGGATCGGGTAATCTGATCTCAGGAGGCAAATCAATGAATTCAGGTGAAACCGACAGAAACGGAGGTAATGGTTCTTTATCTGCAAGGACAAGCCAGGCGGTCCCTTCGGCATTCATCCGTGCACTTCTTCCATTCCTGTGGATAAACGCCTCCTCGGAATTCGCACCTTGATAATGAATGATATTTTTAATTTCAGGTATATCTAATCCTCTGGATGCAAGATCTGTAGTAATCAAAATCTGATGACTGCCGTTTCTGAATTTGAGTAAAGCCCGCTCTCTTTCATCCTGCTCCAATCCCCCATGAAAAGTGTCGTTAACAACACCTTCATCTGCCAAAAGTTCATGGATTCGATCTGCCGCCTCACGGTGATTACAGAATACAAGGGTCGGTTCGCTTCCTATGGTGCATACCAACCGGATCAAAATATCTAGCTTATCCTTCTCATTTGCCCTGACCGCTTTGATTGCAATGTTAGGACGACTCTCCCCTGAAAGGAAATTGAGAGTGACAGGATTTTTAACCCCTGAAAATTCAGGTATATCAATTGCCTGCGTGGCAGAGGTCAGGATTCTTTTTTTTATATTCGGAAGCTGATTGATTATAAAACTCATATCATCACTGAAACCCATCTCGAGCGATTTATCAAATTCATCAAGCACAAGCAGATGAATATTTTCCGGATTAAAGCTTCCCCGCCTTAAATGTGCCGCAATCCTTCCAGGTGTACCAATCAATACTGCGGGTGGTTCTGAAAAATTATTACGCTCTGTTTTAAATGGATGTCCGCCGTAACAGCAATTTACTTTAAAACCGCTTCCCATCAATCGGAAAACCTGCTCAATCTGTAAAGCCAATTCCCGTGAGGGAGCCAGGATCAGCGATTGCACTCCTGCAGTTGTATCATTCAAATGATGAAGTAAAGGGAGCAGAAATGCCACAGTTTTTCCGGAACCCGTCGGTGCCAGTAGTACGATATTATTTGATTTCAGATCGTTACTGATCATTGCATTCTGGATCGCATTCAACGACCCGAATTTCATATTCTCCAAAACCTTTGTGGTAATTTCCTCCTTATGCTTCATTCCGCAAAGATAATCCTATTCATGATGAATTTGCATGTTGCATTTTCCACCGAATTATTTACTTAAAATCATCTAAAAAATTATTGTCGGATAATAAAATTTCACCATGTTGATTGAGAGATTTATATTAACTTTATACTTTTAAAATTTGATTTTAAAGTAAGTTTTAAATTCTTATAGTTAACTAATTTAATGATTATGGAAAGCAAAATCAAAATGTCGAGACGAAACTTTGTTGGGACAACTGCAGCCGGGGCTGCCGCATTTACCGTGAATCCCGGATTTACAATGGCCACAAATACAGGCACGGATAAAATCAGACTGGGTTTTATTGGGGTGGGTAAACAAAGTCATTCTTTGCTGAAAGATCTGAATAAGTGTCCTGAGACTGTCGTTATGGCTTGTTGCGATGTTGTATCCACTAAAGCGGCAAAGTTCAAAGGGGAAGCACAGGCATTTAATGATATGAAATGGAAAGGTGAAAAATTTGAAGTTGTCGCATACAACAATTATCGGGAGCTTTTAATTAGAACAGATATCGATGCAGTGGTGATTGCAACCCCTGATCACTGGCATGCCCAGGTTGCTATTGATGCTGCCAAAGCCGGTAAAGATATCTATTGCGAAAAGCCTATGGCATTGACGGTTGCGGAAGGACGCGCCATGGTCAAAGCCACCCGGAAATATAAAAGAGTATTTCAAACTGGCAATATGCAGCGTTCATGGCGTAATTTTCGCCATGCTTCGGAATTGGTAGCCAATGGTTATATAGGTGAAATTAAAGAGATTAATGTTAGTGTTGGTCCGCCGGTAAAGGCACTGGATCTACCTTCGTTTCCAACCCCCGACAATGTTGATTGGGATATGTGGGTTGGTCCATCACTTTATCGCGACTATAGTCCCGTTTTGGCTCCACCGGTTGAAGTTGATGGATATCCCGATTGGCGAAGTTACCGTGAGTTCGGTGGTGGAATGATTACTGACTGGGGAGCACATATGTTTGATATTGCACAATGGGCTCTTGGAATGGATGAATCTGGTCCTGTTGAATTTATTCCTCCGACACAACATGCAGTGATTGGGTTACAAATGAAATATAAAAACGGTGTTGTTTTGAATCATTCCAATTGGGGGAAGGGTAACGCAGTTCAGTTTATCGGAACTAAAGGAAAAATTGAGGTAAGCCGTGAGTTCCTCCGTTCTGATCCTGCCAATATTGTTGAGACTGAAATTAAACCAACAGATAAGCATCTCTATAAAAGCGAAAATCACTATCAGGATTGGATTGATGCAATCAAAAAGCGGACACGACCGGTTTCTGATGTTGAAACCGGTCACCGGACATCTTCACTTTGCAACATTGCCAATATTGCCTATACCCTTCAGCGAACCTTGAAATGGGATCCGAAAAAAGAAAAATTTATTGGAGATGATGCTGCCAACCTGATGTTAACGCGTGCTTACAGGGGCAAGTGGAATTTTCTCGATTTTTAATCATTTAACAAATCGAATGGTGCATTACGGAAACCTTTAATATCCATTTTACGTTTTAATCATCAATTAATACCTGATACAATGGATAGAATTAACAGAAGAAGATTTATTTATACAAGTGCTGTAGGATTAACCGGTTACGCGGCACTTTCGGCTGCGGGAATTGTAAGTGAAGGTTTTACACCTGCCAATGTTCGGGTTGATAAGGTGAAACTTGGAAAAACCGGACTAACAGTTTCTCGTATTGCTATGGGTACTGGTTCGACAGGGAGCAATCATCAGTCGAACCAAACCCGACTGGGGCTTTCGAACTTTGTCAAAATGGCTCATCATGCCTACGACAGAGGTATTCACTTTTTTGATACTGCCGATTCTTATGGGTCCTATCCTTTTGTTAAAGAGGTTTTTAAGGAGATCCCTCGCGAAAAGGTTACTTTACTTGGAAAGATGTGGACCTACAATGACCCGGCAACCAGTGAACCTGTAGCTAAGGCGCTCGACCGTTTTCGGTTAGAGACGGGAAGCGAATATTTCGATATTCTATTGCTACACTGCATGACCAATGGAAAATGGCCTGAGGAGAAAAAAAGGTATATCGATTATTTCTCAGAAGCAAAACAAAAGGGAATCATAAAAGCAGTTGGAGTTTCGTGTCATAATATTGATGCACTGAGAGTTGCTGTTGATAATCCGTGGGTTGATGTAATTTTTTCGCGTATTAACCCTTTTCAGGCACATATGGATGGAACTCCCGCTGAGATTAACGCTATTCTCGGGAAGGGACGGAACAATGGTAAAGGTATTGTTGGGATGAAGATATTCGGAAATGGTGACAGGGTGCTTGAAAAAGAACGTGAGGAATCGATCACCTTTGCCTTGAAAAAGAGTAATATTCATTGTATGACACTTGGAATGGAGAGTATAGCCCAGGTTGATGATGCTGTTGACCGGGTGATGCGAATTCTTAAAAGTTAAGGTGAAACTAAGATAAGATTTGGAGTGTAGGGATGCGATTAGTCGCTTCCCTACAATTATTTCATCTGTTAATAATTTGCTTTTTTATGGCCGGATGGAGTTCGACTGAATCTTATGTTCATGTTGGTTTGTGTTTCTACAATGTGGCTCATTTCATGAATTATAAATACCTGCATAAAATTTAAAGCTATGACAAAACTCGACAGACGCGCTTTTCTCCTAAAAAGTGCCGCAGGAATAACTGTTGCCTCGGCTATCCCAAACTTATTTTCACACCCGGCATATGGGGTCACCAAAGGTGAAACTGTCGATCGGGTCGCATTGGGCAACTCAGGCCTCAAGGTTTCGCGGATAGCCTTTGGCACAGGTACGAAAGGTTGGAGGCATGAATCAGATCAGACCCGCCTCGGCATGAAAGCATTTGTGGAATTATCGCAATATTGCTACGATAAAGGAATCCGTTTTTTTGATGCAGCTGATATGTATGGCTCTCATAAATATGTTGCTGAAGCATTGAAAGTTATTCCTCGCGAAAAGATTACCCTCCTTACAAAAGTGATGGTCTACAACCAGGTGGGGTGGTATGAGAAAGAACCTTTTTCGAAAAGTTTTGACCGCTTTAGAAAGGAGCTGAATACCGATTATTTCGATATCTTTCTGATGCATTGTGTGACTAACGGACAATGGTCAACCGATTATAGAAGTCATATGGATGGCCTTTCTGAAGCTAAGCAGAAAGGGTTGATCAAGGCAGTGGGTGTTTCATGTCATAGTTATGATGCAATGATTGAAGCCGCCTCTAATCCATGGGTTGATGTAATTCTTGCGCGGATTAATCCCAATAGTATCAGGATGGATGGTACCCCGGAAAAGGTGATGGAGGTTCTTGAATCAGCCCGTAAAAATGGGAAGGGGATCATCGGAATGAAAATCTTTGGTTGCGGTGAGCTTGTGAAGGATGATGAACGGGAAAAATCGTTGAATTTTGTGATTAAAAGTGGAAACGTTCATTGTATGACGCTCGGCCTTGAAAGTAAGGCACAAGTGGATGATGCAGTGAGCCGGGTGATGAGGATTTCCAGGGGATAGAAAAACATCTATGTGACAGGAAAGTAATTATATCAGAATGAAGAATCATCTTATTTACAAGATCTTAATTTTTAGTCTATTGGGGATACCGCTCTCCAATTTTCAGGCTTTTGCAGTTAATGACAATTTGTTGAAACTTTGGTACGATAAACCGGCAAAAGATTGGATGACAGAGGCGTTGCCTATCGGAAACGGACGTTTAGGGGGTATGATTTTCGGTGGAGCTGAGACGGAACATATTCAGTTTAATGAGATTAGTCTTTGGAGTGGTGATGAAAAGGAGACCGGAGCATACCAGGCATTCGGAGATCTTTTTATCGATTTTGATCAGACTAAAGATATTCAGCAATATAAGCGCGAACTAAATATCCAGAATGCTTTACAAACTGTTCGTTACCTGTCAAACGGAGTTCATTATAAAAGAGAATATTTTTGTAGTGCCAAGGACCAGGTAATGGTGATGAGGGTCAGTGCAGACCACCAGGGAAGTTGTAGTGGCATCATCCGGATGACCGATATGCATAAAGGCAGTATCGTGTTGTCGGATCAAAAAATTGTAACTAATGGGATACTTGGTAACGGATTGATTTATTACGCCGGATTAGTAGTTTTAAATGATGGGGGAGTGGTTAAGGTTTCGGATGGCTCCCTAAAATTTGAGAAAACAACCAGCATCACCCTTATTTTGGCTGCCGGAACCAATTATCTTCCAGATTACGAAAAAGGGTGGAGGGGTGAAAATCCACAACTTTTGGTGGAACAACAGTTAAAAGCAGCCTCGCTTATCCCTTATAAAAATTTGTTGGATCGACATATTGCTGATTATCAGTCGTTATTTGCCAGGGTTGATTTAAATGTGGGCAAAAGTGAAAAAGGTGTAGCAATGTTACCAACTGATCGAAGGTTAGTCGCCTATAAAAAAGGGGGTACTGATCCTGAACTGGAAGAGTTGTTCTTTCAATACGGAAGATATCTATTAATCAGCTCCTCCAGACCAGGATCCCTGCCTGCGAATCTTCAGGGTATCTGGAACAATTCAAATACCCCCCCCTGGCGCTCCGACTACCATTCAAATATTAATGTGCAAATGAACTATTGGCCGGCGGAGGTAACCAATCTTAGCGAATGTCATCTCCCACTGCTAAATTATATTAATAATCAGCGTGATGTAAGGAAGAAGGCGACACATGAGTTTTATAAATCTGAGAAAGGGTGGACCGTTCAGACCGAAAATAACATTTATGGTGCAGGGAGTTTTGTATGGAATCCGCCGGCTAGTGCATGGTACTGTCAGCACTTGTGGGAGCATTACTCCTTCACGAACGATCTTAAATACCTCAGGGATTTTGCTTACCCTGTTTTGAAAGAGATTTGCGAATTCTGGGAAGAGCGGCTTATAACTGATGCGAATGGTTTCTTGGTTACCCCTGATGGATGGTCACCAGAACATGGTCCCCATGAACCTGGAGTGACCTACGACCAGGAAATTATATGGGATTTATTCACTAATTATATGGAAGCTTCGCAAATTTTAGATCTCGATCCACTCTACCGGACAAAGGTTACAGAAATGCGGGATAAGCTCCTTAAACCGCAGATCGGAAAGTGGGGACAGTTGATGGAATGGAGTGTTGACCGGGATGATTCAACCGATACCCACCGTCATATTTCCCACCTTTTTGGGCTATTTCCGGGGAGGCAGATCTCCCTAACCGCAACTCCGGCTATGGCAGCGGCTGCAAAGAAAACACTTTTCGCTCGTGGAGATCAAAGTACAGGTTGGGCAATGGCCTGGCGAATCAATTTTTGGGCGCGCTTATTCGACGGTAATCATGCCTATCAACTCTTGCGAAATCTGATGTCAATCGTCGGCAATGTGGGTACCGATTATGGTAAAGGGGGAGGAGTCTATTCCAATCTATTTGATGCGCATCCGCCCTTTCAGATTGATGGCAATTTTGGGGCTACAGCCGGAATTGCTGAAATGCTTGTTCAGTCACAGGCAGGAGAGATTAGTTTATTGCCAGCCTTGCCTGATAAATGGTCATCTGGCTCGGTTAAAGGATTAAGGGCCAGAGGCGGATTTATAGTCGATATAACCTGGAAAGATCGGAAAGTTACCCGTTTTCGGATCGCTTCACCATCGGGTAAGAATGCTATCGTTCGTGTAAATGGCGAAGTAAAAACAGTAAAGGGAGAAAAATTGAAATAAAAAAAGCATTGCAGGATATCCTGCAATGCTCATCAAAGCTATTTAAGCTTAAGAACGTATATTTTTATGTTTGGATTATCTAAGTGAAAATGACACGAAAATACTTCAAACCCCAACTGCCAGAATCATCAAGCAGCCAATCTGCGTTCAACCGGGCTTAATAACTTGACCTACGGCTTCCGCCTCTGTCGCCACCTCCGGCACTTCCGCCACGATTGAAACCGCCACGGTCACCACCACGATCGCCACCACGGTCACCACCGCCGCTGCCACCACGATTGTATCCGCCACCGCCGCCACGGTTAAAACCGCCGCCGCCAGCTCCGCCACGATTGAAACCACCGCCGCCACCTGGACGTCTTGTACCATCTTTTGGTTTTTCAATTGACTCGTTCACAACGATTGTGCGACCGTCAACTTCTGCACCATTAAGTTCCTCAATAGCCTTTTTGGCTTCTTCGTCATTCGGCATTTCAATAAAACCGAAACCTTTGCTCCTTCCGGAAAATTTGTCTGTGATGATTCTTGCTGAAGCTACTTCGCCGTACTCTTCAAAAAATCCTTTTAATTCTGCCTCTTCTAAGCTAAATGGCAGACTCCCTACGAAAATGTTCATAATTTAAGTAACTAAATTTAATGGTAAATAATCCGTTGTAAAAGTAGTCAATATTCATTCAAAATATCAAATATCAATTTTATTTTAAAATAATTTTATAGTGTTGATATTCTGTATTATAGTGGGTATAAAACAGGTTTAATTGACCTGTTCTACCGATTACCCCCCCTGTTTTGATCGATTATTCAGTAAATTGAAAGTCAGTTTAATGCAAAGATTGGAGTGTCTTACCTGGTTTGAATATAAAGTTGCTGCTCATATTCCCTATAATATAAGGTAAATAGATGATATTCCAGATATTGAATTTTCGTCTTGGTGCAAAAGTTTTTTTCATGTAAGTTTGTACTCTTAAAAATTGAAAGAGTAATGTTTGAAAATCTTACGGATAAGCTTGAAAAATCGTTCAAACTGCTTAAAGGGCAGGGAAAGATAACAGAGATTAATGTTGCCGAAACCTTAAAGGAGGTTCGAAGGGCTTTGCTGGATGCGGATGTCAATTACAAAATCGCCAAGGATTTCACCGCTAAAGTGAAAGAAAAGGCGTTAGGACAGGAGGTACTTAAAGCGCTGAATCCCGGTCAGGTAATGGTTAAAATTGTCCATGATGAACTGATCGAGCTAATGGGTGGACAAACTGTCGATGTCAACCTTAAAGGGAGTCCTGCAATTCTCTTAATGTCTGGACTTCAGGGATCTGGAAAAACAACTTTTTCTGGTAAATTAGCCAACCGGCTTAAAACAAAAAATGGGAGACGACCCTTGCTGGTTGCCTGCGACGTCTATCGTCCTGCAGCTATCGAGCAGTTAAAAATCGTAGGTGCAGCCATTGAGGTTCCGGTTTACACTGAAGAGGGGAGTAAAGATCCGGTTCGTATCGCTAAGGAGGCTGTTAAATTTGCCAAACTTCATGGGAATGATGTTGTAATTATAGATACCGCAGGACGCCTGGCGATTGATGAACTAATGATGAAGGAGATTGAAGCCATTAAATCGGCTGTCAATCCTGGCGAGATCCTCTTTGTTGTTGATTCTATGACAGGGCAGGATGCCGTTAACACCGCAAAAGAGTTCAACGACCGCCTTAATTTCGATGGAGTTGTCCTGACTAAACTCGATGGAGACACCCGTGGTGGTGCTGCTTTATCCATTCGATCGGTTGTTACTAAGCCTATCAAATTTGTCGGAACAGGTGAAAAGATGGATGCAATTGATGCATTCTATCCTAATCGTATGGCTGACAGGATTCTGGGCATGGGAGACATCGTTTCGCTTGTTGAGCGTGCTCATGAACAATTTGACGAGGAGGAGGCGCGTAAATTACAAAAGCGGCTGGCTAAAGACCAGTTCAACTTCGACGATTTTCTGAAACAAATTCAGCAAATCAAGAAAATGGGGAATTTGAAAGATCTTGCCAGTATGATTCCTGGTATGGGGAAGGCAATGAAGGATATTGATATTGAAGATGATGCCTTCAAACATATTGAGGCGATTATCCATTCTATGACTAAAAAAGAACGGGCCGATGCCAGCATCATCGATGGCTCCCGTCGCAAACGGATTTCAGCAGGTTCGGGTACCTCTATACAGGAGGTTAACCGCTTGCTAAAACAATTTGCCGACACCCGTAAAATGATGAAGATGGTCTCACAAGGTGGCAATATGCGAAATGCACTTTCACAGGCAAAAGGGCGTCATCGTTAGTTCATTGTGTTAAATTAGGGTAATGTTATTTTTAAGGTAATTGATTACTATGGTTCTAATCGACGGAAAAAAAACATCAGAAATTTTACAGTCAGAGATTGCGGATGAAGTGCTTAAAATTAAGGAACTTAATGGAAAGATTCCACATCTTGCTGCAATATTGGTTGGACACGATGGGGGTAGCGAAACTTATGTAGCCGCGAAAGTAAAAGCCTGCGAACGCGTCGGATTTAAATCGACACTGATCAGGTATGAAGATAATGTATCAGAGGAGGAACTTCTGAATTGTGTGGCAAAATTAAACAATGATGCTGATCTGGATGGATTTATTGTTCAGCTTCCATTGCCGAAACACATATCAGAAGAAAAAGTGATTGAAGCAATAAATCCACACAAGGATGTTGATGGTTTTCACCCCATTAATGTTGGCCGAATGGTTGCAGGAATGCCCGCATTTATTTCGGCTACACCCTTTGGAATCATGGAGTTAATCCGACGTTATGAAATCATGACCTCGGGCAAAAATTGCGTAGTGATCGGGAGAAGTAATATCGTTGGCAGACCGATAAGCATTTTGCTTTCCCAAAAAGGGATCGATTGTACCGTGACTTTGTGCCATAGCCGAACTAAAAACCTCAGGGAGATTTGTTCCAAGGCAGACATTATTGTGGCTGCACTCGGAATGACAGAGTTTCTTACAGGCGATATGGTTAAAGAGGGGGCTGTAGTAATTGATGTAGGGATTACCCGCGTCAAATCGGACAAAACGAAATCAGGATGGAAATTAGTAGGTGATGTGAAGTTTGATGAGGTTGCACCTAAATGTTCTTTCATAACACCTGTACCTGGTGGTGTTGGCCCAATGACCATTGCTTCGTTGCTTTATAATACACTTCTCTCTTCAAAAAAAGAGATTTACAAATAAACCGGATACTTTGCATTCGGGGTAAAAGGCTGTCATCGACAGCCTTTTTTTTGCGAAAGATAACAGCGTAAATAAGCAACCACCGTAGATTAAACGCCACAATCATTCGTGTGGAATATCCAAACCAGAAGTAATAGAGCTTGGATATATTTATTTGATATTCAATAAATTATAATTTAGAATAGATTTTATTTTGTAATATTTTTAGTGCTAATATTTTTCGTCGTTCAACTAATTTTTATTACATTTGCAAACCTCTGAAAATGGGGTATCGTTTTCCTTTCAAGGGAGCGATACCACAGTTAAATTCAGGCTTCGCGTGACCATCATTAAGGATTTTTCTTCCTGAACAAATGATGGAGTGTTCTATTGTTTTAAATAAAATTATTATAAGAATGAGCGATTTAGAGAATGCCCAATCCAATGGTTCTTCAAGTTATGGTGCAGACAGTATTCAGGTTCTTGAAGGACTTGAGGCTGTACGTAAACGCCCTGCAATGTACATTGGTGATATTAATATTAAAGGCTTACATCACCTTGTTTATGAGGTGATTGATAATTCAATCGATGAGGCGCTGGCAGGTTATTGCAATAATATTGATGTTGAAATTAATACTGATGGTTCTGTAACCATATCTGATGATGGTCGTGGAATTCCGACCGAGCTTCATACAGGTGAGAATAAATCAGCACTTGAAGTGGTATTGACTGTTTTACATGCCGGCGGAAAGTTCAACAAAGAGAGTTACAAGGTTTCCGGTGGATTGCACGGAGTTGGGGTATCGTGTGTGAATGCATTAGCTTCCTATTTGCGTGCAGAGATTCACCGTGACGGGAAGATCTGGGAACAGGAATTTGAAAAGGGTTTTCCCAAAGGGGATGTTAAAATAATTGGCGAATCTGATAAAACAGGAACGATCATCACCTTTATTCCCGATGATACAATTTTTACAATAACCGAATTTAAATATGATATTCTGTCAGCCCGCCTTCGGGAACTGGCCTTTTTAAATAGCGGTATCCGCCTTTCGATCAGTGATAACCGCGTTATTGAAGAAGATGGTTCAATTAAAAAAGAGTTGTTTTTGTCCGAAAGGGGATTGGCGGAGTTTGTTGACTATTTGGATGGTACACGCGAACGACTGATTGAGGAATCAATCCATATCTCTACGGAGAAGAATGATGTTCCGGTTGAGATTGCGATGTGTTACAACAACTCCTTTACCGAGAATATTCACTCCTACGTCAATAATATCAATACCATTGAGGGGGGAACCCACATGACAGGTTTCCGCAGGGGATTAACCCGGACATTGAAAAACTATGCCGATACCAGCGGAATGTTGTCGAAATTGAAATTCGAAATCAGTGGTGATGACTTTCGTGAAGGGTTGACTGCTGTTTTATCGGTGAAAGTTCAGGAGCCTCAGTTCGAAGGTCAGACCAAAACGAAGCTGGGGAATTCCGAAATCAGTGCTTCGGTCGATCAGGCAGTTAGCGAAATGCTTTCCAACTACCTTGAAGAGCATCCACGCGAAGCCAAAATTATTGTGAATAAGGTAATTCTGGCTGCAACTGCACGTCACGCTGCACGTAAAGCCCGTGAGTTGGTACAGCGCAAAAGCGTCCTGACCGGTGGTGGATTACCTGGTAAACTGGCTGACTGTTCTGACAAGGATCCGGCTTTATGCGAAGTGTTCTTTGTGGAGGGTGATTCGGCTGGTGGTACAGCCAAACAAGGACGTGATCGTAAATTTCAGGCCATTCTTCCACTCAGAGGTAAGATCCTCAATGTTGAAAAGGCAATGACACACAGGGTGTTCGACAGTGAGGAGATCCGGAATATTTATACCGCCCTGGGGGTATCGATTGGCACGGATGAAGATCAGAAGGCGTTGAATTTTTCAAAGCTTCGTTACCACAAGATTGTGATTATGACTGATGCTGACGTCGATGGTTCTCACATCGCAACACTGATTATGACCTTCTTTTTCAGGTATATGTACGATCTTATCGTAAATGGTTATCTGTATATTGCAACACCTCCGTTATACCTGGTCAAAAAAGGGAAGCAGGAACAATACTGCTGGACAGAAGCACAAAGGATAAGGTTGATCGAAGAGTGGGCCGGAGGTAACGAGAAAGCGCTTCACGTTCAACGTTACAAAGGTCTTGGAGAGATGAACGCCGAACAACTTTGGGATACCACAATGAATCCCGAAACTCGGACCTTACGTCAGGTAACGATCGAAAATCCGGCCGAGATCGATCACGTATTCTCGATGCTGATGGGGGATGATGTTCCACCTCGCCGAAAGTTTATCGAAGACAATGCAACCTATGCTAATATTGATATCTAAATAATTTTCCATTGGCACTGACTCGAACGAGGGAAAATTAATTGTCAGGGCAATTCAATGGCCGGGTGACTGTTTATTCACTGAACAGTCACCCGGGCACTTCACTATCAATAATCTACTTCTTGGCTTATGAACATCTGCGTCTTCTGCTCCTCGAGTAATGCCATTCCGGAACACTATTTTAACGAGGCCGTAAAACTTGGTAAACTTATCGGAGAAAACCATCATACGATCGTTTATGGAGGTGCAACAGTTGGCTTAATGCACACTGTGGCAGATGCAGCACGGAAGTCAGGGGCTATCTCACTTGGAATTATTCCGGAATCGATACATAACAAACGACTCTCCTCACCACAGGATCATGAACAGATTATTACTGCCAATATGCGTGACCGGAAATACCTGATGCGCAAACGATCCGATGCTTTTATTGCCCTCCCGGGCGGTTTCGGAACATTGGAAGAGATCCTTGAGGTTATTACACTCAAACAGTTACAGTATCATAAAAAAGCAATAGTTTTCATTAACACGGATGGATTCTTCGACTCCCTTTTTGCCCAGTTCGATCGGGCTTACCGGGAATCTTTTTCCAAAGAAGATTATAAATCGACCTATTTTATTGCTTCCAACTCAGCCGAGGCGATGGACTATATTCAAAACTATCAGTATACCGAGCTGATTACCAAGTGGTTTGATGTGCCGGGACCTTCGCGTATCTGATTATACTCCTCCTTTGTCAAAATTCTGCAGCACCTTGGGTATTAATCTAAAACGAACATCTGGTATTGCCTGGTCTATCCTCATTGCCATATGATCGTCTATCTTACTTAATTTGTCAAGTGAAACACCCGGGTCAAAAAATAGTTCCATCTCAATAATTTTCTGCTTTCCACTTTGCCTGGAGTAGAGCATTCCAAATCCTGAATATTCTTCATAAAACTCTGCTGCAACTTTAAGTATTTTAAGCATGTCTTTTTCAGGCAGGGGCAGATCAACCAAGGACCGGAAGTTTTCGATAATCAGGGGTAAACCTACTTTTATCATATAAAGTGAAAGTATGGCCGATAAAATCGGGTCAACACGTATGCTCAAAAAATCAAGTTGGGCAATCGATAAAAGGTATCCTAAAAGGAAGGCCAAAAACAGAAAAGAATCCGATGTCAGTGAAACTTTAAAATTAACATGATAAGCTTTTAACAGTGGAGAGGGATTAGGATTTTGCCTGATGAGGCGGTTTGTCCATAAGGTCAGCATCAGGGTCATTACAAATGAAAGAGCTACAGGAATCTGGCACAGCAAATAAGTTATATTGGTCAGAGGTGAATATAATTTAATGATAGAACCGATCAGAAAATAAACCCCCATGGGCACGATGGAAACACCAAAGAGAAACGAAGAGAAATTTTCAAGTTTCCCGGCACCATTTGGAAACATAAATCGATTCTCCTTCAGCATAATCCGTATGGAGATCAAGGAAAAAAATTTAACAGCAATGGCTGCTGCTGCCCAGATAAAATACAAAAGTAAAGTGACGGAACCTGTCATTAATGAAAAAATGATGGATAAGGGTATGATTATTAGTGAGGTACAAATGCTCACTTCACTAATTTTCTTCAAGCTTTTTAGTTCGTCCAGATTAGTCATTTAATAGTAATTTGTTATTGATTAAAAAGAAAGAGAATACAAAAAATCAATATTTTCAAGTATTTGATAATCATGATTCTATTGAAATAGAACCAACGAAAACCATTGGTTAATATCGGTGTAAAATTCTTTTATCTGTAAACCACTGATTTGGGATAATCGATGAATATAGTCGATATCGTATTTATGTGAGTTCTCAGAATGTATCGTTTCTCCTTTCTTTAAACAGATTTTGCTGCTCGTATGCGGACAGGTGAATTCGATATTTGAAAGGGCTCGGAGATGCATTTCGATCCGGGCATCAGCCATATTGTAAAATGAATAATGATCAAACTGCATTGGATTAAAATTGGTATTTACATAACGATTTATTACATTCAGGATGTTTTTATTAAATGCGGCTGTTGTCCCCTGGTCATCATTGTAAGCTTTTTCCATTATTTTGATGTCCTTCACCATATCAAAGCCAACAAGCAAAAAGTCACCCGGATTCATCCGCGATTTTAAGTTTAAAAGGAAAGGTATTTCCTGATTTCTGCTTAGATTTCCAAAGGTACTTCCCAAAAAGCAGATCAGTTTGCTTTCGTCACAGGGAATTATTTCGAAATTCCTCATAAAATCTGCAAGGATACCATTTATCCTGATTGCGGGATATTTCAACGAAAGCGCTCGGGCTGACTTTTCTATGGCAGACTTGTTTATATCGATAGGGACATAGGTTATCTCTTCCCTTTTATTTTCCGGAAGAGCATCGAGTAGAATTGATATCTTGGAACAGTCACCGCTACCGAGTTCCACTATGTTTTTAACAGACAGGATATTAAAAATCCGGGGGGCGGTTTCTCTCAGAATCGATTTTTCAGTTCGTGTGAGATAGTATTCAGGCAAACCGGTAATCTTCTCGAAAAGCTCTGAACCTGTATCATCGTATAAAAAGCGGCTCGATAGGTATTTTTGGGGAACTGAAAGACCTGATAAAATCTCCGAGACAATTTCCGTTTCGCTTTCATCACCCAGAAAGTCTCTGATCACTAAATTTTTAATCACACTTGTTGCTAAATTTGGGATTCCGGTTTCGACAGGATTACCTATGTCATTGCTCCACTCAAACCAGCCTCCGTCATAGACCGATACCCTTTTCCATCCCATCAGCCAGGCATTGAACCAGGCCTCACTTCCACGCCATCCTGTACCGCAATAAAAGGCCAAATGTTTATCAGGGGTGATTCCGCTCTGAATCCAGTTTTCAGCTATCTCATGATATTCGCGGCTTGTCTGATCGAAATTTCTGTAATTCTCCATATGGTAAGCATCTGAACCGCAGTTGGCGAAAATTGCCCCAGGAATTCGCCCTTTTCTCTCAATATAATTATATCCGCTTACTTCCCCTATGTATTCGGGCCAGCTACGTACACATACCAGTTCTGCACCCGATGAGACAAGAATATTTTTGGCTTCAGGCGTATCAACAGCAAACTCGGGATGTGCCGGGATAGTGGTTCCAAATTCGGGAACCGGTTTCTTAGGCTCATCGTTGTAAGAGATTTCAAATCCCTCATCTTCGTATGATTGGAATCCTCCATTGAGTAATCTTACATCCTTTACCCCGGCATACATCATTATAAAAGCACATCTCATGGCGCCAATGTCGCCTGCAGCACTTCCCGGAAAGGGATCGTTGTTATCCGGCGACATAAACTTTCCGTACAATATTACGGTTGTATCGGCAGAAATTCCATGGGCTTCCAATGTTTTTTTAAGTTCATGCGGGCTCCTCCTATTCCACGTTTCCGGGGCTTCAATTGCCATGGTATCCATATCAATTGCCCCTGGTATATGGCCGCTAAGATAGGCTTCCCGGTTACGGTAATGAGCATGAACAATTACAAAATTGCTGTTAATCATATTGGGGGGCCGTAAACCTGAAATAAGCTTGTTGATCCATGATGCCGGGACCAGGTTCCGGAAGAGCTCGAGGTGTTGCATCGGAAGTTCTGGATTCACCGACCATTCCGTCATAAACCGTTTGTAAATAAAAACATGAGGATATCCTGATTTTAAAAGACGTATGGCAACCTTACCCGATTCAGTTTCATTGTAACCATAAACGACGATATGATGTTCGGGTAGAATTTGTTTGTACCTGACTATCTCGATCCAGTCAAGATAGTCTATCCATTTGACAGGCAAACTCCTGGCATTCTGAATATGTCCCCCCCGTTTTTCGTTTTGCAGTTGCCAGCCATTGTAAGCATCTGCAGACCTTACATCAATTATTTTGATTTCCTTCTTTTGGAGAAGCAGCAGGAGTTCCTCGGTTGAGACTTCATTGAAACCATTCAACATTTACTGAATTTTTAGTAAGGAAATAAATTCCCATTTAAAGGATAAATCAGAGATAAATAATTAAAGTATTATTTATTGAGGGGTTCTCAATATTCAAAGGTACTAAACAAGAATGTAAAGTAACTGTGGTCAGCCAGAAAATTAATTTTATCCATAGTGTAAAATTCAGGAGGGCACAAGTCCTTACTAAATAATTCAAACTAATTATCTTAAATAAATTCGTTGTAAAATGTTCGGTGATTTAATACATTTGATGCTTCTTATGTCAAATAATCTTTACAACTTAGAAATGAAAATAAGAGACCTTGTTTTGTTCAGTCTATTGGTGTTCGCCCCTATTTCCCTCTTTGCGGGAGAAGGATGGAAATCGCAGAAACAAATTTTAAATTCGAATCAACCAGCTTATATCTGGCAATTTAAGGGTGTCGATCCTCAGAAAGGGGAAGCAATAAAGATACCTGATTTTCCGGCTGATGGATGGTTGAACTTTAAGGCTCCTGGTGATGTGAATGTTGAATTAATGAAACAGGGGATATTGCCTGATTTGCTATTTGATACTTTGGCACGTCAGGCCTACTGGCTGACTGAAAAAGAGTGGTGGTTTCGGCTTGAATTCGATTCCAACATTATAACAGCAAGAAATACTGATTTGATCTTCGATTTTGTGGATGGTTCGTCTGAAGTATGGCTCAACGGCATTAAACTTGGAGATATTAAGAATGCTTTTTACCCGCACCGGTTTAATGTCAATAAAATATTAAAAGATAAAGGGAATCAACTATATGTACGGTTTTTATCTGTAAACGAATTAATGGGTGGAAAACGGCTGGATGAATTGCGTGGCTGGAACGAACGAAGGGCTTTCTTACGAAAACCACAATTCAATTTTGGGTGGGACTGGGCTCTTCCGCTTCCCGGAATTGGTTTTGCCGGAGATGTATATATTGAGACGGGAGGAGAATATCAATTTACAGATTTTGGAGTGCATCCTTTTATCGAAGGAAGGGTCGATTTAAACTTCGAAGTAAGTAAGCTGGCGAAGGAAGCCGGATACGAAATCCAGGTAAATATTCAGGGTCATGGATTACATATCGATGATAAGATAGATAAGAAAACAAATTCAACTTATAAATCCTATCGGTACTACACGATTCCAAATCCACAGTTGTGGTGGCCCAATGGTTACGGTAAACAGCCTCTTTACGATTATGAAGCAAAACTGATTGTGGGAGGTATAGTTACAGATGTGCGAAAAGGAAAATTCGGTATCCGCGAAGCGACAATTCACGAAAAACCGTTTTCAAAGGAAGCTGGTCTGGGATATGCTTTTGAACTACTGGTCAATCATGAACAGATCTTTTGCAAAGGTTCGAACTGGATTCCAATGGAGATTTGGCCGGGAAGTATTCGCCCCGAAAAGTATCGGTTTTATCTTGAAAAAGCCAAAGAGGCAAATTTCAATATGATCCGAATTTGGGGTGGGGGGATTTACGAAAAAGATCAGTTTTACGAGATATGTGATGAGTTGGGATTAATGGTTTGGCAGGATTTTATGTTCGCAAGTGCAGGTTATCCTACCGTTAAACTGATGGATGAAATTATACCAGAGGCTAAATATCAAATTGACCGGTTAAAAAATCATCCATCCATTGTTCTGTGGTGTGGAACCAACGAGGATGTCTATTCATGGATCCATCCAAAAGATGTCGTAGCCGATAAACAATCAGATATT
The DNA here is from genome assembly GCA_963675995.2 of Prolixibacteraceae bacterium. Taxonomy (GTDB): domain Bacteria; phylum Bacteroidota; class Bacteroidia; order Bacteroidales; family Prolixibacteraceae; genus JAAFHB01. The sequence goes on from CAXXIY010000002.1 coordinate 2,227,001, forward strand.
CAAGAAACTAAAGAATCGGGAAAATGGAAAGTGGATCGATTAAAGGGTGATGAAGTTTTATATTCGATGATTTTACGCGGCCTGGTGGGACGTTATGCACTTGACGTTCCATACATCGAATCCAGCCCAATGTCGCGCGAAGATTTTGGCAACTTACCCAATTCGGGGAACTCGCACATCAGTAGCTGGAAATTTGCACTTTTTAATTGTGGAAAGAATCCTGCCCAGTGGCGTAAACATTTTAATACCCCTTGCTCTTTTGATTCCGAATTTTGTATCCAGGGCCCCTCAAACGAAAACACCATAAAATCATTTTTTAAACCTCAGAATATTTGGCCACCGAATGATGCCTGGATTTATCACATACAACGCGGACATGCCAATCTGCCACACTTCGAACAAACGATGTTTATTGCAGGTGATATTTTTGGGAAAATTAATTCACTGCACGAATATGTGAAATATGGTCAGGCGACGCATCTTGAACAAACCCGCGCTGAGTATGAAAGTGCCCGTTACGACAGGCCAAATAATGGTGGAACGATGAGTTGGATGTACAACGATTGCTGGCCCACTTCAAATTGGTCAATCATTGATTATTATTACCAGCCAAAACCAGCTTTTTATGCAGCCAAAAGAGCCTGTAAGCCGCTCTTACCCATAATATTTGAAAGAGACAGTGTGATCCGTTTTGCAGTGGCCAACGAAACACCAAATAAGATTGTTGTAAAAGCGGTTTATGGCCAGCAATATCTGTCTGGTAAAATAATCTGGAAAGAATCTGTCAGTTTTAATCAGGATAAAAATTGTACACACGAGTTTTTCCGTCGCAAATCAAACAAGACTGTTTCAACAGAAAATTCTTTTTATTTCTTAAGCGTTATCATCAATGGCGTTCAACAGGATGTTGTCAGCTACTTTGCAGATGGCTGGAAAAACATAACCTGGGAAACACCTAAACTGGTAATGACGATCTCGGGTCAGAGACAATTGAGTGATAAATGGGAAACAAAAGTTAAAATATCAACAGATAAATATGCCCGGTTGATCCATCTGCTCTGGAAAAATGCAGAATCAAAACTGTCGGATAAACAAACACCAACCGTCTGGTTTGATGACAATTCATTTGATTTGCTACCGGGTTTGACCAAAGAGGTTGTCATCACCTCGGTGCATAAAATAAAAGCGGATGAATTAAAAATTGAAAGCTGGATGACTGATTAAATATTGACTAATATCTTCATTTATTACTTTGGTGATTATAATTGAATTGGTATTTTTGACTACAGCTTTACGTTATTTTTGCCGCATATAATATTCACGCATCCAACCTCATCCCATGAAACGCTCAATTTATTTCTGCACCTTTTTTTCCCTCTTTTTATTCCTGTTTTCCTGTCATATGGGCAATAAGAAAACAGTTTCCAATGCTGTTGCCTTTTCGGAATACATCACAGCTTATACTACAGGGGTGATTGGCAATAGTGAAGATATTCGAATCAATCTAAATTCGGTATCTGGTCTGGTGAACCAGGAACAAATCCCGTCTGACTTAATCCAATTCGATCCTCAGGTTGGGGGTAAGACAACTCTATCGGAAGGGCATATTCTGGTCTTTCATCCTGACAAACCATTTCGATCCGGACAGGTTTTTCAGGTTACTTTTAATTTAGGGAAAATAAAGGCTGTTCCCGAGGCAATGACTCAGTTCAAATTTCAGATCAGAACTTTGGAGGCTGATTTTATAGTTGGTATTGAGGGAATCAGAAGTTACCGGATAAACGGTGAAGTGAAAACTGAAATATCGGGGAGCATAAATACGAGCGACCTATTTGCTGCAGAAAAGGTTGAAAAGATACTTCGGGCAGAGCAGAATGGATTAATATTGCCAATTCGATGGGATCATCCGGAGAGTCGGATGGTTCATCAATTTGTGATTACAGATATAAAGAGAAATGATAATCGCGGAAAGGTAAGAATCCAGTGGAACGGCAAACCAATTTCAGCAGACCGGAAAGGTGATCAGGAAGTTGTTATTCCTGCTTCTGGTGATTTTAGTTTGCTGGACCGAAAAGTAGTCTCAGGATCAAACCCTTATATTGAACTTGCCTTTTCTGACCCCCTTGATCCGGATCAGGAGACTGACGGTCTGTTTATGATGCATGGGATCGAATTTGATGTGTCGATTGAGGATAATAAGGTCAAACTAATTCCACGACAGGAAGTTATTGGCAAACAAGATCTCGAAGTTTTTGGAGCTTTAAAGAATTATGCAGGGAGCAGACTTGGACAGATTGCCCATATGCCAATATCACTCGAATCAGAAAAACCTGCCATCCGTTTTATTGGTAAAGGAAATATTGTTCCTGCGACAGATGGATTGGTAATCCCTTTTGAAACCGTAAACCTCACGTCTGTCGATATTCGTATTGTTAAGATTTTTTCAGGTAATTATCACCAGTTTTTTCAATCCAATAATCTGGATGAGTACAATTCTCTCAAAAATGTTGGCCGTCCTGTTTATCGCGGAGTATTCCCATTGACCGGAATACATGCAGTTGTTTTGAATAAGTGGAGTGCCTACAGTCTAAAAATAAACGATTTAATTAAAATTGAACCGGGCGCTATCTATCAGGTTCAGCTCTCCATGCGCCCCGAATACTCACTTTATCCATGCAGCGATGATGCTCAGATTAAAAGCATTAAACGGAAAGATAAAGTCAAGGATGATCAGGTATGGCTTTCTGGTTCATATGTTAACGAGGAAGAAAACTGGGATGAATATGAAGGTGATCAATATGACTGGAAGAACAGAAATAATCCGTGTTATCTCTCCTATTTTTCCGAGAACCGGAATACTACAAAAAATGTAATTGCCTCGAATTTAGGATTACTGGCTAAGAAAGGAATGGATAACCAATTACTGGTGGTTGCCACAAATCTTTTAACGGCACAGCCACAACCGGGTACCGAAATTTCTGTTTTTGATTTTCAGTCGCAGTTGATTGCTACGGGACAAACCGGGGCCGATGGTATGATCACCCTTCAGGTTGACAGGACCCCCTTTTTGATTGTTGCAAAAAACGGGAGTGACATCGGTTATCTGAAAATTAGTGAAGAAGTTTCATTGCAGTTGAGCCGTTTTGATGTTGGGGGGAGTGAGCTTCAAAAGGGATTGAAAGGATTTTTATATGGCGAACGGGGAGTATGGCGCCCCGGAGATTCACTGTTCGTATCATTGATTATTGAGGATAAAATCAACAAATTAGCCCCTGACCATCCTGTGATCTTCGAGTTGTATACACCTGCTGAGCAACTTGAGCAAAAGATCGTTTTACCGCTCAATGGAAATATTACCACCCTGAGAACGGCTACTAAAACCGATGCTCCAACAGGCAACTGGCGACTTGTGGCAAAGGTTGGGGGTGCAGAATTCACCAAAAGAATCAGAATTGAGACGGTTAAACCTAACCGGTTAAAACTTCAATTCAACACCACTACATCCCAACTTCAGGCAGGTAACAGAAATTTGATTGCCACATTAAATGGCAAATGGCTTCATGGAGCGCCGGCATCGTCTATGAAGGCAAAAGTCGATATGCAACTTAGAAAGGGTAAAACAACGTTCCCAAAGTTTACAAATTATACTTTCGATAGTCAGGTAGTTAAGTTTGAATCGGCTGAACAAACCATTTTTGATGGGAAACTGAACGAGAACGGAGAGGTGAGTTTTCCGATTAATTTGGGTTCACTTTCCAATGCTCCCGGAAAACTTGAGGCAGTCTTTACCCCACGTATATTTGAACCCGGAGGCGATTTTAGCATCTCTCAGTTCAATAAAGTAGTTTCTCCATTTTCCAAATATGTAGGAATCAGATTCCCTGACGAAGATCCGACTCGTTCAATGCTCTCTTCGGGAAAAGTAAATGAAATGGATCTGGTTGTGGTTGATCCGGATGGCGATCTAACGGAATCATCTGTTGATCTGACTGTTTATAAGATTAATTGGCGCTGGTGGTGGGATGCTTCAGAAGATTATCTTGCCAATTATGTGACTCAGGAACATTATAAACCAATTCTTATTAGGCGACTATCGACCTCCTCAGGAAAGGTGAATTTTAAATTCAACATTCCTAACGAGGCGTGGGGCCGATATTTGTTTATTGCAAAACTTCCTGATGGCCACAGTGTCTCGCGGACCGTTTATCTCGATTGGCCCTATGGCAGTTCAGCAGACAATCAGGGGGGCGCTACAATGCTGAGTTTCTCGGCTGATAAGGAGAAGTATAAGGTTGGAGAAGAGATCACTGTGAGTTTTCCAAGTTCAAAAGATGGGAAGGCGCTTGTCTCCGTCGAAAATGGTTCTGCAATTCTTGATAAATTCTGGATTGATACGAAAATGGGGCAAACAAAGGTGAGTTTTAAGGCCAAACCTGAAATGGCGCCAAATATTTATCTCTCGATCACCTACTTGCAGCCTCATGGACAGACGGTCAACGATCGTCCCATACGACTTTATGGCGTGATATCGATCAACGTTGAGAATCCCGACACGCATATTTTGCCTGTTCTGAGAATTCCGGGTGAGCTTCGGTCTCAACAACTATTTACAGTTGAAGTAAGTGAGGCTACCGGTAAAGCAATGAACTATACCTTGGCAATTGTTGATGAGGGATTACTCGATCTGACTGGATATAAAACTCCTGATCCATGGAGTACATTTTTTGCAAGGGAAGCTCTCGGGGTAAAAACCTGGGATTTATATGATTATGTTTTAGGAGCTTATGGAGGAAAATTGGAAAAACTTTTCGCAGTTGGGGGGAGTGATCAGTTACCTGATCCGTCGAAACAAAAAGCCCAGCGTTTTAAACCTGTTGTCCGTTTCCTCGGACCATTTACACTTGACCGCAATGCAAAACAAAAACATGCTGTTGTTTTACCACAATACACAGGATCAGTGCGATTTATGGTTGTCGGAGCCTCGGATAATGCATTTGGGGCGACCGAAAAGGCAGTTCCGGTTCGGGATCCACTCATGGTTCTGGCTACAGTTCCGCGTGTTGTGGGAATAAATGAAACGATTGAATTACCGGTATCTGTATTTACGCAGGATGCTTCCGTAAAGGAGGCTGAAATTTCGATCACTCCAAATGCCTTGTTTTCAGTAAACAGAAACGATCAGTTAAAGGTCTCATTTGCGGAACCCGGTGAAAAGGATATCCGGTTTAGCTTAAAGACTGGTCTTAAAACCGGGAAAGGGACAATTGTCGTTTCTGCCCGTTCGGGAAAAGGGAAGGCTGTTTATCAGGTTGAGGTTGATATTCGTAATCCAAATCCAATGATTGTTTCCAGTCAGACAGCGGTTGTTAATGGATCACAAACCAGGGAATTTTCATTGCAGCCGCCCGGAGCCCCTGGCACAGGTTCAACAACAGTTGAAATTTCAGGCTCGCTTCCCATGAACCTGGGAAAACGGCTCGATTATCTGATTAATTATCCACATGGCTGTATTGAACAAACCGTATCCGCTGCATTTTCACAATTGCTGATCAATCAATTTGCCACGCTTGATCCCAAAAGTAAGTCTGAAATAGAATTGAATATTAAATCCGGAATTGACCAGCTTCGCAAATTCCAATTGGCAGATGGTAGTTTTAGCTACTGGCCGGGAAATAAATATCCCTCTTTATGGGGTACCTCATGGGCAGGAAATTTTATGATTGAAGCCGAAAATCTTGGTTTTGTAATTCCGGTTGAAGTGAAAAAACGGTGGTTGAATTTTCAGAAAAAAGCGGCCAATTATTGGCGCAAAGAGTTGAGTGACCGGGGAATGGTGCTTGACCAGGCTTACCGGCTTTATACACTTGCATTGGCGAATGCCCCGGCAGTAGGGGCAATGAACAGGCTTCGCGAAACACCCAATCTGCCGGTTGAAGCCAGATGGGAGCTGGCTGCCGCTTATGTAATGTCTTCACGGCCAGAGGTTGCTGAACAAATGGTGGATATGACAAAACTTGAACCCCTTGATTATCAAAATCCGGGTGTTACTTTTGGATCTACCTTACGTGACCGTGCCCTTCTGCTTGAAACCTTGACGTTAATGAAGCGAAAAACAGAGGCTTTTGGTGTAGCTAAATCCATCTCATCAGCTCTTTGCAGCGATCAGTGGATGAGCACACAAACGACTGCAGGTTGCCTGGTGGCGATGTCAAGATTCGCAGGTAAGGAGAGTCATCCAGGTGACAAAAATAAATTCAAACTGATGCTCAACGGAAAGACGGAAGAAATTTCATTGGAAAAAGTGGCCTATTCCAAAACAGTTCCTGAATTTGAGGGTAAAATTTCAGTTAAAATTGAGAATTTGTCGTCTGCAGATTTATATGTCACAATCATCCAGAAAGGTATTCCTCTAAATGTAAATATTCCGGCAAAGGAAAATGGATTGAAATTGAATGTGGCTTATATTGGTTCCGATGGAAAAATGGTTGATATTGCAAATATTCCCAAAGGGACAGACTTCAATGCCTTGGTTAGAGTTAAGAATACCGGGTTTGTTGAGATCGAAAACCTGGCGCTGACCCAGGTATTTCCTTCTGGATGGGAAATCATCAATGAACGGTTATTTGGAGGCGAAACCGGATCGCAGTTTGATTATCGTGATATTCGTGATGATCGTGTCCTAACCTATTTTGGACTGAAAATGGGTGAACAGAAGGAGTTCAAAGTTAAACTGAATGCCACCTATTCAGGTTCTTACTTTCTTCCACCTGTTCAATGTGAGGCAATGTACAACAATAGCGTCACTGCCAATAATTCAGGAATGAAGGTGGTGGTCGATAAGTAATTTAATTAAACAGGGTATGACATTTTATATTAATTGCCAAAGATCACAGTGGGTGGATAATGGGATTAAATAACTGTAAATGAAACAAACAACAGAAAGGAGTCTAATTCGTATTGTAAAAAAACACCGACTGATTACCAGTGCAATTTTGATTTTTTTTCTGTTTTTTTTGATTCCTGTTGTCCATTTTGATGTGCCTTATAGTGTTGTTGTAGAGGCGAGCGATGGATCATTGCTGGGTGCTAAAATTGCCGATGACGGGCAATGGAGGTTTCCTTTGCAGGATACTGTCCCTGAAAAATTCAGGCAATGCATTATCCATTTTGAAGACAGGAAATTTTATTATCATCCCGGGATCGATCCTTTTTCAATCGTACGGGCTCTCGGTCAGAATTTCCGAGCACATAAAATTGTAAGTGGCGCAAGTACTCTATCGATGCAGGTTGTAAGGCTTTCGCGTAGTGGAATGAAACGAACTGTATGGGAAAAATTGGTAGAAGTAATCCTCACTCTTCGGTTGGAATCTAACAAATCAAAAGGTGAAATTCTCTCGCTGTATGCCGCTCATGCCCCCTTTGGAGGGAATGTAGTGGGGTTGGAGGCTGCAGCATGGCGGTATTTCGGCTGTTCTGCAAGAGCCCTTTCCTGGGGAGAATCGGCGGGATTGGCAGTTTTACCGAATGCTCCTTCGCAACTGTTTCCTGGTAAAAACGGCGATCGGCTCAAAATTAAGCGGGATAAATTATTAAAGAATTTGTTGAAGAATCATACGATCGATTCGGTAACCTGCGAGTTGGCTATCTCTGAACCATTACCCGGAAAACCCGAACAATTACCGGATCTGGCGCATCATCTTTTAAATAAATTTTCCTCTTCATCTCAAAAGGCAATCGTTAAAACTACAATCAACAGTGGATTACAAATTGCAGCTCAGCGTATTATAAACCAGCAGATGCCGCGATTAACGGGCAACCAGATTTACAATGCGGCTTGCATCGTTGCTGAGGTAAAATCGGGTAACATACTGGCATATATTGGCAATGCCGACTGGAATGATCTCCATGGAGGTGCAGTGGATATGAATGAAGCCCGCCGGAGCACTGGGAGCATTCTGAAGCCGTTTTTATATGCTTCCATGATCGATGGTGGTAAGATGATGCCTGACGCGCTGATGCCCGACCTTCCCCTTTATTTTTCCGGTTATGCCCCTCAAAACTTTGATTTTCAGTTTAGTGGAGCAGTTCCGGCATCCACCGCACTGGTCCGTTCCCTGAATATTCCTGCAGTCTTTATGCTTAAAAACTATACTCCTCTTCGTTTCCTTGATATTCTAAAAAGGATCGGCCTGACTACTTTTAATCAAGATGCCAGTTATTATGGCTTATCGTTGATTCTTGGGGGAGGTGAGGCGACACTTAAAGAACTGGTTTCAGCTTATGGATCGATGGCTAGGGTGTTAAACCGGTATAACGATAAAGGGCTTTATCATTCTGGTGATTACCACCTGGTTGATCTGCTCCCATTGCCCGTGAAAACAGATGTGCCCGATGGAAAATTCGTTTTTCATGCAGCATCGCTATGGCAGACATTTAAAGTATTAACTGAACTAAACCGTCCGGAAGAGGAGGCTGGTTGGCAACAACTCTCCTCTTCGGGACGATTAGCCTGGAAAACAGGTACGAGTTTCGGATTCCGGGATGGATGGGCCATCGGTTTAAATCCCGAATATGTGATTGGAGTATGGGTGGGAAATGCCAATGGGATTGGGCGTCCGGGACTGACCGGAGGAACAGCAGCTGCACCTATCCTTTTTGAACTTAGTTCGTTAGTCGGCTCATCTCATTGGTTCGAGAAGCCCCTTTCCGGCATGTTGCCCGTAGCAGTTTGTCGTGAAAGTGGTTACAGAGCTTCGGTTAACTGTAATGAAACAGATACCCTTATGGTTCCTGCCACCTGCCTGACGAGTATGCCGTGTCCCTATCATACCAAAATTCACCTCGATGCCAACCGGCAATTTCTCGTAAATTCAGAGTGTTATCCCCCGGATAAAATTGTGAACGAAAACTGGTTTATTCTTCCTCCGGCTATGGAATATTACTACCGGAAATCTCATCCCGGTTACCGGACTTTGCCTTCATGGCTGCCGGGAAGCAATCAACGGGGGGAGATTCAGATGATTGAATTCATTTATCCCGACGACCGCCTGATGGTATATCTTCCAAAAAGCAATGAAGGTCATCGGGGAGAGGTGATTTTTCAGGCTGCGCACCGAAAAGTCGGAGCAACAATATTCTGGCATCTGGATGATACCTTTCTTGGCTCAACAAAAGAGATTCATCAGATGGTCTCTACTCCAACGCCCGGAAATCACAAATTGTTGATAGTTGATGAGCAGGGGAATAGTTCTACCCGTTATTTTAAGGTGGTGGAATAATTAAATGCTCTTTGGCGATCTTTATGGGTAATAAGATCTCTTTACTGCTAACAGGTTATTGATTAGCGGCTTGAATTTAGTTACCGGCGTCCAGCTCGGATGCCGATAACTGATTGATTTTCGATATTTTTCTATTTTTTAAAAATAAAATAAACAGCCAGTACAAGAAATACAAATCCAATCAGGTGGTTCATCCTGAACGATTCGGTTTTAAACACGACAAGTGAAAAGAGAACAAAAACAGTAAGCGTAATTACCTCCTGAATCACTTTTAATTCCATCAATGAAAACGGCCCGTCATTTCCCTGGTAACCAATCCGGTTAGCCGGTACCTGAAAACAATATTCAAAAAATGCAATTCCCCAGCTAATCAGCACGACCGCTACAAGTCCAAATGATTCAAACCATTTTAACTCTCTGAATTTCAAATGACCATACCAGGCAAACGTCATAAATGTATTTGAGAGGATTAAAAGCCCAATAGTATAAAAGCTTTTCATTTAAATTGTATTAATTATCTTAACCAAATTCTTTACCCTAACGGGGATTGGAGCCGGCAAAATTATTCATTTGAAGATATAAAAACCGATGAATTTATGAATAAGCAATTCTTTTGACTAATTTTAATGAAAATTTAATCAAAATGAACCACACAGCAATTCGTATCCCGTTGGAAATTCAGATTGGGCAGGAGTTGTACCAGCAAATTCAGGGTAAAGTACTCGAAACGATCCTGCGCGAGGCTAAAGTTGAAAAAACTGAGAATTATTTTAAAAACATTCTTCAGGGGCATAGTTTCAAGGTTAACGAAAAACTTGCCCCCCGCCTTTATGAAAGTTTTGTGGAGGTGATGAAGCGGCTGGAGTTTAATGAACCCATTGATTTTTACATAACGAATAATCCCGAGTTAAATGCATTTGCAGTTTCACGACTCGAACCGGATGAAAGTCACATTATTAATATCAATTCAGGTCTGATTGATAAGGTTGATGACGAGGAAATGAAATTTATTGTAGGTCACGAAATTGGCCACCTGATCAGCAACAATGCCAATATTGCTCAGCTGCTTGATTTTGTTTTTGCTGATCAAACAACAACTCCTTTGATGATGCAACACAAAATAGCAGTCTGGGATAAATTATCTGAACTGACTGCTGACCGGTTTGGGTTTATTGCCTGTGGTAAGTTGGATAAAGTGCTCTCCTGTTTCTTTAAAATGGCATCAGGGCTAAGTGTCGAGCGGCTTAATATTGATCCAAGGGCCTTTAGTATCGAAAATGAGGAAATTTTGAAATACTTTAAAGAGACAGGTTCCGGAAATCTTTTATCCCATCCAATTAATCCCATAAGAATTAAAGCAATTGAACTATTTGAATCTTCTGATTTGTTTCGGAATCTCCTTTCAGGTATTGATATTATAAACGACAAGGTTTTGGATGACCAAATATCAGAGCTGATTCAAAGTCTGATGGTGATCAGCAATTCACCAGTGAATTATCATCGTACCTGTTTTATCGCTTCGGCAGGATTAATAGTTGCCGGAATCGATAAAGCCATTGAGCCCGATGAATATAAACGAATCATTGAGGAGCTTTCGGCTTTTACCGTTTTCCCAAAACTAACATTAAACCAGATGATTGATGAAAATAAGATCGAAATGTTTTTTGAAGATTCCGTAAAGGCACTGCTTCAGATTAATCCGGGTGAGAAAAATATGATGCTGGAATACATCATCAACATTATTATTGCCGATAGCACGATTGCCGATAGTGAGCTTAATTTTATCTTCGATTTTGGAATGAAACTGGGTTTCGAACGTAAGGAGATCGCTCAGACTTTTGCCGTTTCTATACAGGAGCAATTCATCCCTAATATCTACAACTGATTAATCTGTAAGACCAATAATGATAAATTATTTCATGAACTGTTCATTTTTCTATTTTCTAATAGATTAAACCTTTTGATTTGAGCTTTATCCAAATAGAAAGTTTTATCAAGTTTTTGGAAATAGTTTTTAAAAATTTAATGGTTATGAAAACAAGTTTTTTTATCATCGCGTTGATGATGAGTTTATCAATTGGTTTGATGGCTCAAACAACAGAGAATAGTCCTAAAAAGCAGACGCATGGTGCAGGTCATACCATGTTAATGCCAGTGGGGCATAGGGGACACAGTGGAGGATTAAATCTTACTGACGCCCAGAAACTGGCTTTAAAACAAAGCAGGATGGCAATGTATAAACAGATTCAGCCTCTTAAAAATGAGCTTGGCGAGGCGATGGCCCATCAAAAAACCTTGATGTCGGCTGAAAAACCCGATTTGGGTGCAATCGATAAAAACATCGATAAGATCGGTGATTTGCGGATCAGGATGGCCAGAATCAAAGCCAGGCAACACCTTGAATTACGCGCCCAGTTAACTGATGAGCAACGACTTAAGTTTGATATGTTCTTAGAAAAAAAGATGGGTAAAAAAGGACCCATGCATATGAACAGGAAACATAATATGCCTTTGCACAACGGAATGAGTTAAAATTGGGAAAGGCCTGAATAATGCAATTAACAGATCTTTTTATGGTCAGATGCCATCTTTCAACTGACAGCAGCCATCTGTAGAATGTCAGAAGTTATTTTTTTTGCGAAATCTGCCATCTTTTCATGTTCAGTGACCATATATTCACTGACATCTGCAATCCCTTCATATTCAGTCACCCTCTGTTCATTGACATTTGTTATCCATTCATGATAGAGGGAGGAATTATGAACCATTTCTGATCTCTTCTCCCCTTAAATCCCCTCCTCTGGTGGTTACTGAGTGCAGTCGAAGTAAGGGATTAGGGGGAGATCAGATTAGGGGAGGCCAGAAAATCAAAAAATGAAAACGTTAAAATATTCTTTCAACTACCTATTCCTTGCAATGTTTTTTATAACAATAATAAGAGCGATATTCTCCCTGCACCTCTTCTCTCATTTTTTATTTTGTCGTATATTCACGCAATTTATTTAAACCGATGAGACGCGCTATATCCCTACTTGTTTTGATTATAATTATTTGTAATTCATATGTTTGGTCTAAACCTCCTGATCTTTCATCCCGATTGCTTTCATCTCCTCCTCATCGTGTTATTCGGGTATGTTGTGCTTTTGGTTCAGATTTACGCCTGATGATTGTCCCATTATGGAAATATACAGCCATATCCAGTGTCGGTAAGCTAGGACCACATGAGTATCTGGGAAATGCCCGGGAAGGTAATGGCATCATCTACACCCGACGGGGTGGGTTTATAGATATGGGACATCTGCGCGACCAGGCAGATTGGACAGCTTATTTATATTCACGTATTTTATTGGCTAAAAAGAGTGGGAATCTAACAATTCATCTTGGCCGTGAAGGTGGTTTAAAACTATTGAACCTGAAGATTCCCTCCGATCTGAGTCAGGATGATGAAGTTAAACTTGCGGGTCGTATTGCTTATGATCTTTCAGTCTGGCACGAGATTGCCTCATGGTATGGCTGCTCGGTGGTTCCGTTCGTACCTGAGCGGTATTCCAGCTTTTCAATTGAGGATCCCTATTCAAATCTGTTGGGGGTTACAATAGGTATGGAAGCGGTTAAAAACGACCTTCCTTATGAACCCGCAATGACCCAGCTCATCAGTCAGCTAATGGATAAAATTGGAGCTGTTTCTACTGAAAATGAGACTTATATGGCTATGGAGGCAGTCAGGGATATCTGGTGGACACGAAGTAAACATTTGCCAAGTCGTAAAATTATGATCGAGCGTCAACTTGGAGTTTATTCCTGTTTGGAGCCATGGCGCGTTCCCGGATGGTCACCGAACAACGTACCCTCATATGATTTGCATGTGCCGGAAAAGACTTCAGATGGCAGGCCTCTCAACAACTTTTATGAGCTTGACTTTAAAGTAAATTACAAATTTCCACTAAAGCAGATTTTAACATCAAAGAGTGGCAGAAAGATCACCCAGGAGGATTTTGGAAAATTCATTAACAATATTGCAAAAGATCTTGATACCGGAAAAATACGGTGATCAAATTGTTATGGTAAATGCCCTGATGATAAACGGTTATCCAAAGCGACTTAAATTATTTGCCCTTCAGCTCTTCCATGCAATCCGAACATAGGCATTCATCAAAATGGGAGGCAATATATTCAAGGATATTTTCAGGGATCTCCAGCTCAAAACATGGACAATGTACATTTCCAGTGCACTTGTGTAGCTTATTGCATCGTTCACATTCTTTTGGTTCATATTTCGAAAACATGGCGGTCAATTTACATTCGGTTAGAAGAATACCTCAGTCCTGATGTTTTCAGGATTGATCCCATTCTTTTCAAGGTATTCGGTCACTTCATTTACCATTCCGGAGTTTCCGCAGATATAATAAACCGAATCTTTCCTGACCCCGCTCTCTCTTAAAAACTGGGTAACTCGCCCGAAAAAATTACCTCCTTTACCACGTGAGGTACATAACGTATACCGATCATTTGGATAATCATTTGAATCATAACCCTCGTGACTATATTTCACACCATGAATCATCCTGTAATCAAGGTCTGGATTGGATAATATAATACTGTGAAAAGGTGAAATACCTGTTCCTGTAGCTATAAAAGTAAAATGGCTGGCATCGTGTAACTTGTTCTCCCTTAAAACAAAAAAGCCGAATGGACCTGTTATTTCAACTTTGGTGCCGATTTTCAGGTACTTTAGTTCTTTTGAGATTTCTCCATTTTCGACCTCCTTAATGAGCAGATCAATATAGGCTGCATCTTCAGGACTGTAAATTGAATATTCCCGCGCTTTGTATTCGCCTGGGACGTTCAATACAAGATATTGACCTGCCTTAAATTCGAAATTGTTCTTTTCAAGTCTCAGAATGTAAGTAGATTCAGTAAGATTCTTAATGTCCAATATTTTGCTATAGGTTATTTTCTTCATTTATGAATAATTTAAATTAAAATTAAGCGTGAACATGCCTCTCCGCACGATAAGAGGAACGAACAAGCGGACTGCTTTCAACCATGCTGAAACCTTTGGAAAGTGCAGCTTCACGATATTTGATAAAAACATTAGGATGGATATAGGTTTCAATTTTTAAATGATGGGGAGATGGCTGAAGATACTGGCCAATGGTGAGGACTTTGCAACCCACTTTAATCAGATCATCCATGGTTTCGAAAACCTCCTCTTCCGTTTCGCCTAATCCAACCATGATCCCTGATTTTGGAACAATTCCGGAATCTGCAATAATTTGAATTACTTTAAGACTTCTTTCGTAACGCGCTATATCTCTTACTTTGGGCGTAAGCCTCCTGACCGTTTCCATATTATGTGAGATCACCTCTGGTTTAGCATCCACTATTTTTTGGATCAGTTCAGTCCGGGCAAAGAAATCGGGAATTAAAGTTTCAATTGTAACACCCGGATTTACCTCTTTTATGGTGTTAATTGTCAATGCCCAGAAGGCGGCTCCACCATCTTCAAGATCGTCACGGGTAACCGATGTAATCACGCAATGCCTGATTTTAAGTGCTTTAATCGTTTCCGCCAATCGTAGCGGTTCATCCATATCGACAGCATCAGGAATCATATTTTTTACATCACAAAACCGGCAGTTTCTGGTACATTTATCACCTAAAATCATAAAACTGGCTGTTGATGCTCCCCAACATTCCGCCTTATTGGGGCAGTTGCCACTTACACAAATTGTATTTAGCTGCTGTTGGGACGCCAGGTTTTTCAAGGTAATGTAATCTTTTCCCGAAGGGAGGGGAGTTTTCATCCAGTTGGGAAGTCTTCGGGTAATTGTTGTCATAAATATTATAATAAAGTGTTAAAGACGATTAAAAGGCAACGAATTAATGTTCTGTACAACTAAACAACTGTATAATCAAGATGGTTTAAATTAAAATAGGTCTCGGCCTTTAACCTGTTACGAGCAATACCCAGTATATAACCACCACCTCCTGAACCACAGAGTTTTAAATAGAAGTCATTACTTTCAATTCCATGTTTAAAATATGTTCTCATTTGCCCGGGTATCATCTGGTCAAAAAAAGTAAGCTGAAATTTCGAATAGCTGGCCATCAATTGATCAAAAGAATGGAAATCGGCTGTGATGACTACTCCAATTGTCTGATTAATGAGCGGCAGATACTCATTGTCAATCTTATACTTAAAAGATGGATGTTGATAGCGATCCATAAACAGTCTGACCAGCTCACCTGTATTTCCTTTCGAATGTGAATTTATTAAGAATAGGGTATAGTTCCTTCGAAAAGGGGTAAGATCGATCTCCTTTATCTGACTCTTCTGATTTTCCAAAAGTACCGGTTTCTTCAATAGCGAGGTCAAAGGGTCTATTCCTGAGCTCAATCCGTGGAACCAGGACTCGATGTTGGCAAGATCAGTTTTGATTTTGTTATAATCATGAAATCTTAGATCAAGAAAATACCTTTCATAAAGCGCTGCTGTCAATGCACCTGAGCTACCCAGGCCAAATCCGGATGGTATTGATGAATCGAAGTATAATCCATTTTCGAGCTCATCATCGAAACGTTTCAGATGGATCGGGTTATAGATTGCAGCATTTTTCCTGAAAAAGTTAAGCAGTGCCTTTAATCCATTATTCGATTCATATGCAACTCCGGATGTTTGACCCGCAAAGTGGTCACAGAACCTGAGTCGTCCCGAAAACCGAGGGTAGGGGATTGCCAGCGCCATTGAATTCAGGATGATACCATATTCCCCAAAGAGCAATATTTTTGCAGGATAATTTAAATCAGCATTCATATTCCTTAGTTAGTAACTCTGGACCACTTCCTGTTTCATCATCAATCCAACGGCCATCTTCGCAATATCTGCTGAGTGTTTGTTCAACAAACAGAAGTACCAGTTCACGATTATCCTCAAAATAAATCAAATGTACATTGGGGCCCGCATCTATTGTAAAAAAGAGATCAAATCCTGTTGATTTTCTGAATTGTTTAATCTCCTCAATAATGTGAAGTGTATTCGGAAGTAGTAACAGACCATCAGGTGAAGAGCTCATTAATAATGCATGAAGCGAAAACGCTTCATGCTCAGCAATTATTGCTATGTCACGATAATTATTATTGCGAATGGCTTCCGACATTTTAATCAGATGGTTGTTCGCCTGCACTTTCCTCCCTTCACGATAAGGATGGTCATTCATCAATGCATGTCCCAAACTACTGGAGACAGATTTTTCTTTAGAACTGACAATCAAAATGATATCCCTAACCTTATGAAGCCTGCTCTCCATTGGGAGTTGGAATGGTGTGGCATATTCATCAGATGACTGATCGATTGATTCACTAATTCCCCAGCTTACAACCCCTCCGTAAACCGAACGGGAGGCGCTGCCTGAACCCATCCGGGCAATGGTGGATGCCCTGCGGAAAAAATCTTCCCTGCGAAGTTTTAAGTGAGAAACAATCTCTTCCATCGATACCAGACAGAGCGCAATCGCAGCCATTGAAGAGGCAGAAGAGGCGATGCCAGCCGAATGTGGAAAATTATTCTCACTTTGAAAAATCAGTTCATAGTTGGTAAGAAATGGCATTTCAAGTCTTAAATAACTGAGAAATTGAATAATTTTATTTTCAAACTTTAGGTGTTGCACTCCGTGAAAGTAGTACTTAAGCATAATATCATGGTCTGGTGTCACCTTTTCTTTGAAAGACAGGAAGGTGGTTGTTCCTGATTTTTCCAGAGTAATGCTTAAGGAACCATTTTCCGGTAACTGAAATGTTCTTTTACCCCAGTATTTAACCAATGCAATATTCGAAGGGGCTCTCCAACCTATCTTTACAGCATCTTCGCTAATCATAATTTGAACATTTAATTTGTGAAGTTATGGAATAACTCATTTCCAAATTGCAGAATATCACGTTAAAACAATTTCATCATACCTGAATATGGTACTTAAATTCTTATTTGTAAAATAGTTACGTATATATTCTTCGGAACCGGCAGAAGCTGCAAGTATAAAATCGCCACCCCATGCTCCAAGTGATTTTACTGAGCCTTTAAAATCATTAAAATACAAATCCCGGACAAGCGCTTTACCAATTATTTTACCAATTAGTTTTTCGTGCTGATCCATAAGAAATTGAAAAGCTTCCAGGGAGTCAGCTTGCTCCATTTTCAGGGTCAAAGTTGAAACAGAATCAATGGTATGTGCTGTAACCTTGGAGAGATCCGTTTTTTGTAAACTCTCTCTTGAATTTTGTTTTCGGTTCAGGTAAACGAAATAAAGAGAGGTTTGATACGATGGGTTTAAATTTGCCTCACGATATGAATATTGTCCTGAATTTGTCTCAAAAACGATTGGTGTTAAGGATCTTGCACAGGCAATATCATAGCCTGACCCATTAAAAATCTGCAAGTTAAGTTCGAATGGATTGCAATCGGCCCACCATGCAATATTTGAAATCAACGAGCTGCTGGATCCAATTCCCCATTCGGGATTGAAATCCATCGTTGAGATTGCCTCGTACCTGCAGGGTAATGCCAAGAAACCGGGATTCAATTTATTTGCTTCAATGAGAATTTTGCAAAGTGTCTCCGAGAGATCAGGATGATTCGTTTTAGTAATTCTGAAGTCGGGGAGGAGCAGCGTAGTAAAAAACCAGGAATTGTCATTGATCATTGATTTCCAAACCACTGATGGTTTTCCGGAAATCTCTTTAATCGTTAGTTTCTGTCCAAATTGCAAAGGTAATGCGAGTGAAAGTGCCCCGTTAAGTACAAGGTATTCACCGGAAATCATCAATTTAGCCCGCGATTCGAACGATTTTTCCCTTGAGAGATTCATATTTTATTTCTGATTTTCACAACAAAATCTTCAACTGCAGAAAAACTAACCGTCTTGCCTGTGAAATAGTTGTTCACTTTTTTACGCTCAGTCTCACTAACATTGATTTGGTTAAGAATATTTGACAGGTGCATTTTCATATGCCCTTGCTGAATTCCTGTTGTAATCAGTGAGGCGATTGCTGCAAAATTATTCGCGAGTCCTGAAGCTGCTGCGATCATCATCAGTTGGCGGGCATCGGGATTTTTCAAGATGGCAAGAACATTTTTTACTACCGGATGAATTTGAGTTATCCCACCTGCCGTTCCAACAGCTAAAGGTAGGTTAAGCTCATATCTGAACGTATTGTTTGTCAAATTAATGGATGTCAGTCCTTTATAAGCTCCCTTCCGTAATGCGAAGGCATGCCCGGCAGCAGCAGTAGCCCTCCAGTCGTTACCTGTGGCAAGAAGTACCGCATCAATCCCGTTGAAAATACCTTTATTATGAGTGACCGCCCTCGGGATATCGATGTTGGCAATATCAACCGCCTGTTTAAATTTTGTAGCGAAGTGATGACTTGTCAGATTTTCATTCCAGCCGGTCAACAGCTCAATCGGACATTCGACCCAACAGAGCACTTTGCAATCAGGCGAATAGTTGGAAAGTATTGACATGATCACCTCCACACTATTTTCATCGGTATTTAATTCCGGGAGATAAAGTAAGACCGAAGCGACCTTTTCGAGACAGCTATTGATGAAATTAGCCCCCATGGCATCAACGGTTTCGAAGGATACATCCAATTGATAATAATCCCGGAGTTCCATTGTTTTATCAATAAGTTCGATGGCAGTAATTCCACCTCCCCTTTCTCTCATTTTTTTGGTCAACTCAGAGGTGGAATTGAATAATGTTTTCCTGATTTCAGGGAATAACATCTTAATTTTATGTGATTTACCATTCCATGTGAAATGAACCTGCCCTTTTTTAGTCATGTTATCAACTCTGGCCCTGAAACCTCCTCTCTGGGCCCAGTATTTGGCAGCTTTCGACGCTGCTGCTATCACCGAACTCTCTTCTGTAACAAATGGGACAATAAATGAAACACCATTTATCACCATATTGGTTACAACACCCATTGGAAGTGGAAAATTCCCAATATAATTTTCGATCATATCGCTGAAGATCTGCTGCTGATATGCCAACGGAGCGTTATAATCATTAAATTGTTGACCTTCAAAATCCGACAATTGAGAATGTTCAATAATATAGTTTATCCTTTGCGCTCTATTGAATTTCGAAAAGCCTGAAAAAGCAGTCATACTTTTAATAAAATGATTCAAACTATAAAATTTGGCGCGAAATGATCATTTTTAGTATTTCAGATGTCCCTTCGCCAATTTGAAGTAACCGCTGATCACGGTAAAACCGCTCAATATGATTCTCGCGCAGGAACCCGTAGGCTCCATGGATTTGCAGGGACTCATCAGCTACTTCGCGGGCAATCTCTGAACAATACAATTTCGAAATTGCTGCCTGTTTGGCAAATGGTAATTTTGCATCTTTTAAACGGCAAGCGTGATAAAGGGTATTTCGGGCCAACTCTATTTTCGTAGCCATTTCAGCCAATTTAAAAGATGTTGCCTGAAAATCTGCTAAAGCTTTTCCAAATTGCCTCCGTTTTTTTGAGTAATCGAGGGCCATTTCGAAAGCACCCTGCGCAAGTCCAAGTCCAATGGCAGCAATAGATAGTCTCCCAGCATCGA
The DNA here is from genome assembly GCA_963675995.2 of Prolixibacteraceae bacterium. Lineage (GTDB taxonomy): Bacteria > Bacteroidota > Bacteroidia > Bacteroidales > Prolixibacteraceae > JAAFHB01. Next base: position 2,246,891 of record CAXXIY010000002.1, read on the forward strand.
GTGTTGAAAGCATAATCTTCATCCCTTCACCACGATTGCCAAGAAGATTTGATTCAGGCACGATACAATTTTCAAATTGGAGCCTTCCATTATCTACCGCCCTCCACATGAGCTTGCCTTTTATTGGTGTTGTCGTGTAACCCGGGGTTGTCCGATCAACAAGGATGGCTGACAGCTCCTTCTCTCCGTTTTTTAAGCCGGTAATCGCCTGAAGTGTTATACCCGATGCAATCGGGGAGGAGCTGTTTGTTATAAATATTTTAGAACCATTAATTTTCCATTGCCCGTCAGTCAGCGTTGCCTCAGTTTCCACCCCTTTTGCATCAGAACCGGCATTTGTTTCGGTGAGGCCAAATGCCCATAATTTTTCTCCTGTACACAAACCAGGAAGATATTTCAATCGTTGGTCCTCAGTTCCAAATGCATAAATTGGTGAAATTCCAAGAGAATTGTGAGCGGCAACAGTTGCTGCAGGCGAACTGTCAATCCTGGCAATTTCTTCGATAGCAATAATATAGGATAGGCAATCCAATCCTTGTCCTCCATATTGCTCAGGAATGGTGATTCCGAATAATCCTGCATCTCCCATCTTTTTTGCCAATCCAACAGGGAATTCTTCCTTTTCATCCTGCTCTATCGCAATTGGCTTAATTATCAGCTCAGAAAATGCTCTTACCTTTTCACGATATTCAATGATTCGTTTATCCAATAATTCATTCATTTCAAATCCTCCAAAAATATTAGGGGCATCTGGTCTGTCACCTGTTCCCCAACTGTAACAGCAATCTTCTTCACTTTGGCATCGTGGGGTGAAAGAATCCGATTTTCGGATTTCATCGCCTCAATTACCATTAAAAGATCGCCCTTCTTTATTAATTGATTTTCTTGTATGTTGATATCCAATATGGTGCCGTGAAGTGGCGAATATATGTCACCGGATTTAAAGGTGGAATGAACCTCCGATCCAGCCGTCATTTCTGGATGACTGCTCAACAACCCTGGAATTGTAATTTTATGCTGGATATTTTCCAGACTTAAGGAAATCGTATTTTGATGATCCTGGATGTATGATATTTTCTTTGAAATATTTCCGATGCAAACATCCACGCTTTTAATCGATACATCGTTTATCGTGAAATCAGTTGTTTCACCGTTTAGAACAAAAACCGGATAGGACCTGTTCCTAAGATCTGTTTGTACATTATAAATTTCCGTATCAATTATAAGTTCAATCGTTTGACTGGATAATCTCCAATATCCCAGGTGTTTCCAGGGATCGGTAGTTTTAATTTGATCATCTCCCCAATAGCCCATGTAGAGGGCAAATGAGATCAGATAGTTTATCGTGGTTGAATCTGATTTATTTATGTAGCTGTCAATTAATTTATTATGGTTATTCCTGCAAAACTCTACAGAAATATTATTTTTTTGGTAATCAGAATGTCCCAGAATTGCCTCCAGATATTTAGTATTCGTTTCAGGCCCAATGATGTTTAGATCACTCAAATGGAGCTGAAGCAGATGAATTGTTTCAATACGATTTTTACCACGTCCAATTAGTTTTAATAGCAGGGGATCAAATTGGCTATTGCCCCGAGGTTTTTCATGAAGATCGGCTTCTATTCTTAAATCAGCATGTTCAGTAAGGTTTATGAAAAGTAGCGGTATTGAGGATGGTGCGAATTTCTTTGCAGGATTTTCTGAATAAACTCTCAACTCAATCGCATGACCTCTCACAATCACCTCCTCCTGTGAGATGGAAAGGGGAAATCCCGATGCTATTTTTAATTGTTCAGCAACAATATCAATTCCGGTAACCTGTTCCGTCACGGCATGTTCAACCTGAATTCGGGGATTCATTTCCATAAAGAAAAAGTTTCCAGATTCATCGACCAGAAATTCAACGGTACCAGCTCCTGAGTAATTAACCGCTTTTCCTATTCGTAATGCTGCATCAAGCAAATTTTGTCGTAATTCCGGAGTTAAAGAAATAGCCGGTGCCTCTTCGATTATTTTTTGATGATTACGTTGAATGGAACATTCTCGTTCATATAAATGTATAATATTATTGAAGTTATCACCTATTATCTGTACTTCAACATGACGTGTATTTCTAATGTATTGTTCAACAAAAAGTTCACCGTTCCCAAAGTAATTTTGTGCGATCCGCGACGATATCTCCAGTTGCCGGATAAGGTCGTCTGGACTGTGTACTAATTCCATTCCTTTGCCGCCACCTCCGTACGAGGCTTTTATCAATAACGGAAATTCAAACTCACCTGAGATCAAGGGGGATGCCAGGTCAACTTTATGACTTGCGACAACCGGAATTCCCAGACTTGTCGCCAGTAATTTTGCTTCCTGTTTATTCGCCATTAACCGTAGGATGTCCGAATTGGGTCCAATAAAGATCAATTGATGCTCTTCGCAAGATTTTGCAAAGTCAGGATGCTCTGAAAGAAAGCCATATCCCGGATGAATCGCTTTTGAACCCGTAGAAATAGCAATGGAAATAATCTTTTCGATGTTTAGGAAAGTCGAATTCAGATCATCAGAGCTTAGACTCACCGCCTCATCAGCCAATCTCACATAAACGGACCCTTTTTCGGACTCGGTATAAATTGCGACAGTTTTGATTCCCAACATCTTCGCCGAACGGATTGTTCGCAAAGCAATTTCACCTCTGTTCGCAATTAATATTTTATCCAATATTGCCATTATTCTATTGATTAGTTATCTATTATGATTTTAAGACAGCTATTTATCTCCGATGGTTACCAATTTGGTTTTCTTTTCTCAAGGAAGGCTGTAAAGCCCTCCTGAGCTTCGGATGAAACCCTGATTTGAGCCAGTAAAGCCGGAATTTTTTCAATCTCTGCGGTGTTCGCATGTTCCATAAAACGGTTTATTAACCGCTTCGATTCTCTCAAAGCCTGTTTACCGTTTGCAACCATTTGACTTATGATACTATTCAAATGATTTTCCAAATCTATTTGAGAAGGGAAGGAGCGATTAAGTAATCCATATTTGACCGCTTCATCGCCGCTAAAGCTTTTCGCAGAAAAAATAAGCTCTTTTAAATCAGCACCATTTACTTTATGCAACATATAAGGGGTGATGGAAGCGGCTGCCATTCCGATTCGAGTTTCGCTCAGCGAGAAAACAGAGCTATCAATGGCATAAGCGAGATCGGAAACGGCAACTAACCCGTTTCCTCCGCCGAAGACGTTTCCATGAACAATAGCGAACACGATCTTGCTGCTTTTGTAAATAACTCCAAACATATCAGAAAGTTCCCTGCTCTCTCTTAAATTCTCCTCTTCCGAAAGGGTAAAAGCCCTTTTCATCCATTGAAGATCGGCCCCTGAACAAAACGATTTTCCTTCACCTCTGAGGATGGCAAACCTTATTTCAGGGTTCTGCTCAATGGCGGTAAAGAAGGATGAAATTTCGCGTATCATAATATCATTTAAGGCATTATGAACTTCAGGTCGTGAGAGCCAAAGTGTTACAACAGGGCCATTAAATTCCGGTTTAATTGTATGAAACTTTTCCATAATTGCTATTGCTGATGATTACATTCTGAAAATCCCACTTTTGGGTGGGGAGGTCTTTTTATTGGATGCAATTGAAATGGCCAGTCCGACAACTATTCTTGTATCGGCAGGGTCGATTATTCCATCATCCCAGAGTCTTGATGTACTATAATATGCAGAACTCTGAACTTCGAATTTTTCCACAAGATCATTGCTATTGTTTTCTTTTATTGTATTGAGTACAGCCTGTGCCTGCTGCCCACCCATCACCCCGATTTTTGCATTCGGCCACATAAACAGGAAATCGGGGTTAAAAGCTCTGCCAGCCATCGCATAATTTCCTGCTCCGAACGATCCACCTATGATGACAGTAATCTTAGGAACAACAGCCGTCGCCACTGCGTGAATCAATTTGGCTCCATTACGCGCAATGCCCTCATGTTCATATTTTTTACCAACAATAAATCCGGCGATATTTTGAAGGAAAAGGAGGGGGATCTTTCTCGAATTACAAATCTCGATAAAATGCGCACCTTTTAGTGACGCCTCCGAAGTTAGAAATCCGTTGTTGGCAATAATGCCGACCGGAAGTCCCAGTATTCTTGCATAACCGGTAACCAACGTCAATCCGTAGTTTTGTTTGAACTCTTCAAACCTGCTTCCGTCCACAATTCTGGCAATGATTTCCATAATTTGAACCTGTTTTTTTAAATCAAGGGGAGCAAAAGCATAAATCTCCTGAGGGTTTAATGCTGGCTCCTCTATCTGAAATGGCTCAAAAACCTCTTTTTCATTCGATGGAATCGTTTCAAAGATATTCCTGCAAATTCTTATTGCATCTATTTCATTATCTGCAAGATGATCAGCTACCCCTGATATTCCGGTATGAACGAAGGAGCCGCCAAGTTCTTCAGCGGTTACCTCTTCGCCCGTTGCGGCCTTTACTAAAGGTGGACCACCAATAAAAATGGTCCCCTGATTTTTAACAATAATCGCCTCGTCACTCATTGCCGGAACATAAGCTCCACCTGCAGTGCACGATCCCATAACAATTGCTAACTGAGGTATACCCGCCGCTGACATTTGAGCCTGATTAAAGAAAATTCTGCCAAATCCATCCCGATCGGGAAAGATTCGTGATTGTTCGGGTAGAAAAATTCCACCCGAATCGACAAGGTATACACATGGAAGATGATTCCGAAATGCAATTTCCTGACCACGCAAATGTTTTTTCATCGTCTCTGCAATATAGGCGCCTCCCTTAACAGTTGCATCGTTAGCAATAATCATACACAATTTACCATGAATTTTTCCAATTCCGGTAATGATCCCTGCCGATGGAAACTGATTGTCGTATTGATCGAATGCGGCTAAAACCGAGAGTTCCAGAAATGGTGTTTTTTCATCGATCAGCAGCTCAATCCTGTGCCGTGCATCAAGTTTTCCACGTGAACGGTGACGGATAACTGCCAAATCGTTATTGCGCACCAGCACACTTTTCATTCTAAAATGAAAGGTGTTCATCACTTCGCGATATGCTTCAGTTTTCTCCCTGAACTGATCTTCGGAAATATTTGTATTTGATTTAATCTGTTTCAATATTAGGCTATTAATCAATCATATAATCCCGGATATTTATCGGGATGACCATTGTGCATAATTTCATAAACTGCTTCGAAAATCGTTTCAGTATTTGGTTTCGAAAAGTATTCTCCATCGGTACCATAAGCACCCCGATGTTCTTTTGAAGATAAAGTTCCCGGAGGAGTATCGAGATATTTAAACGCTTTCTGTTCTTCAAGCACTTTTTGCATCATATATGCCGTACCTCCACCGGGAACATCTTCGTCAACAAAGAGTACTTTATTTGTTTTTTTTATGGAACGGCTAATAATATGTTGAGTATCAAAAGGAACAAGTGTTTGTATATCAATTAGTTCTGCAGAAATTCCGAAGACATTTAATTTATTGACTGCACTGTGAGCGATAGTGACATTCCAGCCGTAAGTAACAATCGTTATATCAGTACCCATCGTTATAACCTCCGGTACGCCTAAGGGGACAGCAAATTCTCCGGGGTTCGCAGGAACCATTTCGCGGATATAATACCCTTTGAGCGGTTCGATGACTAAACCCGGATTGTGCCCCTGGAGGAGGGTGTTATAAAATCCTGCTGCCTGTGTCATATTTCGGGGAACACAAATATTAATTCCACCAAGAGAACCAAGCAACATACTCATTGGTGAACCGGAGTGCCACATACCTTGTAACTGATGTCCCCGGGTGCGGATGATCAGTGGTGCGATCTGTTGTCCGCTTGTACGGTAATAGAGCGTACCGAGATCATCCGAAATTGTTGAAAGTGCATAGATCAGGTAATCGAGGTACTGAATTTCCGCAATTGGTTTGAAACCTCTGAGAGCCAGTCCTATCCCTTGTCCAATTATGGTGGTTTCCCTGATTCCGGTATCGGATACCCTGTGGGCGCCAAATTTTTCCTGCATCCCTTTCATCCCCTGATTAACATCTCCAAGCCGTCCGGTATCTTCACCGAAGGTGATTAGTAAAGGATATTTTTCGAAAAGAGATTTAAAATTTAGATTCAAAATCTCATGTGCTGGAACTGAAATTGGATCATCCGGATAAATGGGTTTTACATCAATGCCAGAATCATAAATGTTTATATCAGAAAAAATGTGTGTGTTATATTTTTCTGCCCCCTTTTTTTCAATCTTTTTCACCCAGTTCAAAAGATTACGTCTACTCTTTTGGAATGCTTCCTTCCCATGCATTAATCTCAACTGCTTTTTTGCAAAGGCGAGAAATTTTTTCCTTGTGGGGAAAGGTGCCGACAGTATCTCATCGATTCCTTCTGCTACAATTTCTCTGTTTTCTTCTTCAATGGCCGAGATTAATGCCTTTAATTCACTTATTTCTTCGTTAAAAATCTGACTAAATGATTGCCACGCCAATTCTCTGGCAAGCCGAGCCCGTTCGATGGCCCGGTTTTCGACTGAAAGAATAGTCTGTTCATCAGCCAGATTTTCTTTCAGAATCCATTCCCTGAATTTGATATTTGGATCATGCTCACTTTCCCACTCAAGCCGTTCATCACTTTTATATCGTTCATGCGATCCTGAAGAGGAGTGTCCAAGGGGTTGTGTCAACTCATTAATATGAAAGATAACTGGTCTGTGATCTTCCCTGCAAATTTTTATACCCTTTTTGAAAGTTTGGACCAACGCAGGATAGTCGTATCCGGGGCAACAGAAAATTTTGCATCCATTATCATTACCTTCAGATTCGAAACCTTTCAATATCTTTGAGATACTCCCTTTGGCGGTTTGAATCTCAACCGGCACGCTAATCCCATACCCATCATCCCAAATTGCAACAGCCATGGGAACCTGAAGCACGCAAGCTGCATTAATCGTCTCGAAAAACATCCCTTCAGAGGTACTTGATTCACCTATTGTACCGAAGGCTACTTCATTTCCGGTGATGGTATTTTTTGTATATTGCAATAATTCGGGATTTTCTCTGACTATTTTGGAGGCTTGCGCCAATCCAAGCAGTCGGGGCATCTGTCCGGCTGTAGGTGAAATATCTGAGGAAGAGTTTTTTTGTTCCAATAGATTATCCAGGCCACTCTCAATTCCAAAATTTGAGGTGGCATGATGGTTATTGAAATTCCGTCCAACTGCTGAAGGGTTATTTTCAATATCGGTATCACCATAAATCTGGGCAAAAAACTCCTCAGGACTAAGTAATCCGGCAGCCATCATAAAGGTCTGATCTCTGTAATAACCAGATCTCCAATCTCCGTTTAGAAAATTTTTAGCATAGGCCACTTGCGCGAGCTCCTTTCCATCACCAAAAATACCAAAATGGGCCCGCCCAGCGTGTACCTCTTTTCTCCCTAATATGCTCAGTTGCCGGCTTAAAAATACAATGTAATAATCGTTAATAACTGTTTCTTTATCAAATAATAACGATGTTGATAGCTCGTCTTCTTCCAAATTCATTATTCAATCTTAAATTAAATTCAGTCAGATCTTATTTAGATTAATTAACGATTATTGAAGATATATGTTTTGTGAGCAGTTTAAATTTAATCATCAAATTTGCTTAAGTGAGTTAATTAAGATTGGACCCGACTGAAAGAATATTCTTATATTATTGTAGCTTAGGTGTATATACAAAAGAAGGGGGGGAGGTAGTCTTTTCGTATAATTCTTGATTTTTTTAATTGGCATAAAAAAGGCGACTCGATCCGAACCGCCTTACTTTTTCCATTATCTAACTTTTAATCTTCCGTAATTTCCTTCAAAAAACTGTTTTGAAGTGCAACCATCTTTATTGCCGTTATAGCCGCCTCATCCCCCTTGTTTCCAAGTTTTCCACCTGCTCTGTCAAGGGCTTGTTGCTGGTTTTCAGTTGTCAGAACGCCAAAAATCACTGGGAGATTGTATTTCATATTTAAGTCCGTAGCCCCTTTGGCTACACCCTGACAGATAAAATCGAAATGACGAGTTTCACCCTGAATAACACAACCTAACAGGATAATGGCATCAACTTCGGTATATTCAGCGAAAAATTGCCCTCCAAGTGTTAATTCAAAACTTCCCGGCACGTGTTTTACTAAAATATCCTCATCCCGGACACCGTGTTTTTTAAGTGTCTCAACTGCTCCATTCGCTAACGCCCCTGTTACTTCGTAGTTCCATTCCGAAACTACAATCCCGAATTTAAGATCTTTACCATTCGGAACCGAGTTAATGTCATATTCTGAAAGATTCTTTGTCGCCATAGTTTAAAATTTTAAGCAAAACTAATAAGAATATTGTGACTATTCATTGTGATAAAACTCTGTCGTTTGTATTGTTTCAGTCGTTTCTAGACAATATGACCCTTTTCTCCCAGTCTCTGAGTCACTATCGTCGCTCTGTCTCATCCTCTTCATTTCTGATTTTCTGGACCCTTCCAACCTCGCCAGTTGTTAATCTGACTTTGATCCCATGAGGATGAAATTGACTATTTGTCAATATATTTTGTACAATCCCTTCGGTAAGATCGCCAGTACGCTGATCTTCTTTCATTACGATTGCAACCTTTATTCCCTGTTTGATGTTACTTCTGTTTTTGCCGTCCATGTTGCTTAAGGTTAAATTGATGTTAAATCATATTATATATTTCAAATTGTAAAAAATCGAATTACTTTGTACCACAATAATACGAAAATATGACAGCACGACGTTTACTGATTATGATAGTGATGGTGATACTACCACAAACAATTTTCTCCCAGGCCTCATTCCCATCTCAATATTCGGATACATCTTCCGTTAAATCACTTGGAATAAATAGGCTACAGAATCAGGTGGTAAAACCGACGTGGATTAAGGGGGCCGTCGTTCCTGCAGCGCTAATTGTAGCAGGGACAATCACATTGATTCCACCATCTTATTGTTTATTAAGTAAATACACTATTCATGACAAAGTGCTGGAATTGTTTCCAGGTATTAATACGCCAATAGATAATTATTTGCAATTTACGCCAATGGTTGCAGTATTTGGATTAAAAGCGGCAGGTGTTAAAAGTCGTAGTAATCTGATTAATCAAATGGCAATTGCCTCAAAAGCTGAATTATTAATGCTGGTCATTACCCATGGAATGAAAAATTGGATCCCAAGTGATCGACCCTTGATTGGTGCTCATTCAATGCCATCAGGTCATACAGCCCAGGCCTTTGTCTCCGCAACTATTCTGGATATGGAGTACCGCGACACTTCACCCTGGATCAGTTTTGGTGGATATGCGGTTGCAACAACCACGGCAATTGGTCGAATGGTCAATAATAAGCATTGGATTTCGGATGTTTTGATCGGCGCAGGTATTGGCATTTTCTCAGCAAAAACTGTTTATTATACCCATCGTTATCAGTGGGGAAAGAAGAACAATATGGTGATCCTTCCAGCTTTATACAAAAAGGGTGGGGGAATTTCCTTCGGAATGATCATCTGATTTGCTTTGCTGAATGTCAATCTCATTTAAAACAAAAAGAACCAGGTATAATCCCTGTTTTGAAACTATCGATTTTGGCGCCCGGCGCTGAGTAACGGTAAATGATACCCCTTTGCTGATAATCGATGGCATCGCTCAGGTATATCTCGGAGGTTTGTGGATCGACAGCAAGACTATAATAGAGATGACTACCTGTTGACAAAAACGGACGATCACCTAATGTGGTTTGATTTACACTGAGTTTCCAGACTCCGTCATTGATAAACAGGAGTGTGTCGCGTGTACCATTGATCGCCAGACGAGAAGGTTTCGCATCGGCTGTCAAAGGAATTGTCCTTTCAATCTTCCTTGTTCCAGGATTAATTTGTTGCAGCATCGGAATTCTGGTAGTTGTGCCGCTTTTACTCCATCCGCCATCACAAAGCGTCCAGATCTTATTGAATTTATCAAGCACAATTCCACCTGGTTGTTTACCCGTTTTTATTTCATCAACAACAGCATCTGTTCGAGTGTCGATTACTAAAATCGTATTATCAAACGACCAGCAACTCACAAACAAAAAGTCACCCCACTGCACCATCTGTTCAGTTGATGAATGTCCGGAAGTTGGTATTACACCTGAAATCTGAAAGGTTTTAGGATTAACAATTGTAATCTGACCAGAATAAAGGTCTGATATATATGCCTTTTGACTATTTAGGATGCTTATATACCTGGGTGATACCAATCCGGTGATTTTTCCTGTATACTTTCCATCTGCTGCATTGACCACATAAATCTTCCCTGAGTTATTAATTACGATATATCCCAGATTATCATAGATCACCATAGACTGAGCTACATCACCAAGAGGCAAACCATTTGTATTATAGAAAAGATCGTTTTGTACCTTTCGTGTGACGGGATCATAAAAGGAAAGGGAGGCATTACCATACATGAAATTCCCTTCATTGACGATAAATACACCTTTTGAAAGGGCAGCGATATTTTGATGGCTTTTGATCCATTCGTCATCTTTCATACATCTGGTCAATGAGAGAACCACAAGTACCAACAGGGTCATATTTAGTCGGCTGATTATCATTATCAGAAATCGTAACGCATTAGCAGTGAATAATTTCTACCGGGCATAGGATGTTGTAATACAGTCCTGTACTCTTCATTAAAGAGATTCAGTACTTTTAATTCAATATCAAATTTTCTTCGCTTTATCTGGATCTCTTTACCAACAAATAGATTGTTCATCAAATAGGGATAGAGTACATCAAGTTTTGAGGTTTTATCGTTACTTGTTGTAGTATACCGCTCACTGTAATAACTCCATTGCCAAGTGAAGTGGAATCCCGAATAGGAAAGATTGGTAAGAACATTGGCTGAATGTTTTGGAATATAAGGTAATTGTTTGCCAATAGATTCGTCAGCCCAATTCCGGGGATCGTCACGATTGATCGATTGGGTAAAGGCATAATTCCCGTTAATCTGATAGTTGACCAACCTGAACTTTCCGCTGATTCCCGAATTCAGCTCGGCCCCGCTGGCATTTACCCTTCTCATATTGTATGGTTCCCAATAACCCTGGGGAGTTGGTAACCAGATGATCCAATTATTAATACGTGAATAATAACCATTCAGCGTAACGTGAAAATGAGTGTTTTTATCAATGACTCCGGAATATCCGCTTCCCACATCGGCCATCAACCCCTCTTCCGGTTTCAGCAAAGGATTTCCTCCAGGTATATAATAAAGATCATTAAGTGTCGGTTGATGGAAATTTCTTGCCAGATTACTTTTTATAAAATATCCCTTATTGTTAAAAGGATGATATTCAATTCCAGCAGAGGGAATAAATGGAGTGGTTTTACCACTTACAATCTCTTCGCGCAATTGGATATTGGCCGACAGATTTTCGCTGAAAGATTGACTTATTTGAAGATATACCGAGTGTTCAACTCGCTTCATATCGTATGCCTGCGACTCGCTGTTTGGAGGTGTATTGATTGAATAAACACTATTGAAATCGGTATTTGCACCTGCAATCAGGGAAAGATGATTGGAAAACTTATAATTGTAAACTGCATGTAACAAATAGTTTGCCGATCTGGAATGAGAGTTGGTAGCCAGAAGGTCTTCAGCCCCCGATATTTTGGTTCTAAGCTGGTAGGTTAATAGCTGAATATTTGCACCTGCAGAGACGTTGAATGTTCCCCGGGTACCATAAAATTTCCACTCAGCTATGGGACGATGAGCATTCTCTGATTGCCGGTTAATATTGGCACTGTTGTCTGTTTCGTTTGAGAGCAAGCGTGGAAGACTCCGGTCGTTATGTTGGTACCAATACCTGATTGTGATGACACTTTTAGCTGTCGGTTGGAAATAAAGTTCCTGCAGGAGTCCGTAGTTTTCGTATTGTGAGTTTTCGTTTCGCTGAGTAGGGTAGAGGTAATTGCCTGTTTTTGGATCGATATCTGCAACGAATTTATTTACAAATTGATAGTCGTTCCTTGAATAATTATAAAAACCCCTTGTTTGAGACTGTATTTTTTTATTTCCAATATTTATCTGAAAGAATTCGTCCTTTGTACCATAACTACCTATCCCGGTAAGCAACCGACCAGATCGTTTATTCTGCCAATCTGCATTGGTACCTAATTTAACAACACCACCAAGTGCACCGCTTCTTTCTGATAGCGATCCTGAACCGTGTAACAGGCTCACATTGTCGGTGAAGTAAACCGGAATAGTCGAAAAATCAACCATCCCAAGCATTGGGGAGTTAAGGCTTATTCCATTCCACAAAACCTGAGTATGCGAAGGAGCGGTTCCCCGGAATGAAGCCGTCGCCATGGCTCCTCGACCATACTCCTTGATAAATAGGGGTGAACTTTGGATCATTAACTCTGCAAGACTCGATGTCAGAGCTTTCATCATTGCAACGGAATCGATTTTGGTTGTCGTCTTACCGGCTACCTCTTTTACAATTTTGTCTGTGTAAATCTCTACAGTTTTAATTCTTAACGTGTCGGTGATGAGTTGTGCAGTTGAATACTTTGCTGAGATCAGTAGGATAACAGATATCTTAATGAATATTAGATAATTAAAATTCAAATAAAGTAATGTAGGATAATTTTTCACCATTAAAATCTGGAATTGATCAGTTGGCAGTATAATCAACTAATGTTAGATCGGCTGCACCACTCACCTCCGTAGATATTTCATTGAGCCATCCTGCAATCTGAAATACTCCGCTCTGAACTTTGATAAAGGTGATCCCCGAAAGATTGACACTTTTACCCGTTTTATCGACAGCATTTGAAATATCGAATAGGTTCGCTTTCAATGAACTATTGTAATCCAGGTTGTTATAACATTCTGCATATCCTGATGTAAACATCCCGGATCGAACAATCCAGTTTTCGGCATCGGTCTGTGTCGAAATATTTTGGTAAGCATCAGGTAATTTAACGCCACTAAAGAGCACTTCTGACTTATTGCCATAACCACTCCACCACCAAGAAGTAGAATCATAAACCGGGATAAGTTCACCCTTTCCCCCTTTATTATCTTTCCAGGTTACATTTCCGTTATTTAAAGGTTTATAATAAGTTACCTGATAATCGTGAATAGTTTCGGGGTGATTGTATTCGCTTCCTTTGATTTCGTTCCATTCACCATCGTTGGGTATTCCGTCTCCGTTTAAATCATTCATCACAAAAACGACCCCGGGTTCAGAGGCCGGCCCAGGTTGGGTAAATACAGCAAAGTCAACACCTGTACCATTATTAACCACATGATCGAAACCGGCAATAATATATCCTCCCCATCCTCCAAGAGAGGTATAGTGTTTAGTTCCGGTCCAGGGCTCTCCAATAAAATCACTTCCTTTCCAGTCGGAGGGGATCAAGGCGGCATGTTGCCCTGGAGCATATTGATAATCAAATACTTTTGTGATATAAGGAGAGTTGTTCGAATAAACGGAAATAACGATCGTTTTATTATCACTTCCTATTTCATTGGATACAATAAGCTGAAGATTGTATTTACCAATCTTTGAAGGTGTAAACGTAAATAATTTGGCAGACGACACAATTGTCCCGTTTACTTCCCAGGTATAGGATGATTTTACATCATTCACAATATTGGGATTAAGCGATAGGGACTTTCCAATTTCAACTTTATATCCTTCGGCAGGAATTTCGAAAGAGATCAAAGGTCCTGACATGTTTTCAGTTTTGCTGCACGAGACGAACAACAAAATTCCTGGTATTAACAGGAGGGTGAACCAAAATTTAAATCTTAACATACTTAAAATCAATTGAATCTTAAAATATTAATTGATTCTAAGCTCATCGGAAGTCTTGCAGAATGGAAACCGGCCATCTGTACGCTTTTATCCCGAAAGCTTAAACCGTGAATGGCCGGTCTTCTGACTTATCCCGATTTCTGGCTACCTTCCCATCCTTTTTTGGTAAGAATAGTGGTTATTAACCAGAAACGTACTATTCCGCAACAGCGGAATCGGGTTTTACAGCAGCGGGTACTGTCCCGGATTTTCACCGGATTCCCAAATTAAGCCCTACGGGCACCAATTCATTGCAAATGTAAGTAATTCTGTATTCTTTTCAACCAAATCAACAGGAAAATTTTCATTTTTTCAACCAAAACCCTGAACATAATCAGACATGTTTCCTAACAAGACTGGTAAAGTCATATATCAGAGTTAATTGCAAATAATTTTTTGCAGAATGGCTACGATATTGATAATCAGTGTCACTTAAACAACCAATCTGCAAAGTCGTATTTGTATTCATCAAATAACCTGCACCTGCAAATAGACGGTTCTTTTCTACTAATGTGCCTGACTGCTGAATATACAGTTCATCGTTTAAGGCAACATACAATCTCCTATGTAAAAATTGAGGTTTATTGACAGGGAGGTTTAATCCAAACCGGTATTTTAACCTATTTTGGTAAGTTTTGGAAATGAACCTTTGTTCTATTCTTAGTCGGTGATCAAAGTTAAACCGTCGGTAAATTTGTTTAAAATACAATTCCTCCCATGTTCTGAATTCTTTTTCAATTGCAGGAGATTGAAACAAAGCCCCTGTTTCATAGGTTTGATAGATACCGGAGCCAATTAATCCTAAAAAGTTCCTGGTTATTGAATATGAAATACCCCCTTTGATCTCAAAATAATCGTACTTTAAATTGTAAGATTCATTTCTGATATGTCCCTCTCCTATAAGGGAAAATCGCGGCGATACCTTTCCTTTGAGGATCAGTACATTCCAGTCTCCCAAATTATGATTGGTCTGTGCTTCTGAAGAACTGTAAATATTTAATAAACAAATAGATGCTAAGATTGTTAAAACAATATTACGCAAAAGATTCATGGCATTTTATAAAAGTGGCAAACATAGTACATTTATTTGTTGATAAGAAAATTATACTTTTAGTTGTCAGCAATAATCCATATTTATATCTGGAAAATATTATAATTCAAATAAATAATAAAAATGAATAAATTAAATGGCCTTACTCCATCAGCAATATGGAGCTATTTTGAAGCAATTTGTCAGATTCCACGCCCATCGAGGCATGAAGAAAAGATCATCAGATTTCTTGAGGAATTTTCCCAGAATAACAATCTCTTCCTAAAAAAAGACGCTGCTGGTAATGTATTGATATTCAAACCTGCAACACCAGGTATGGAAAAGAAGCGAGCTTTAGTTTTGCAGTCGCATCTGGATATGGTTTGTGAAAAAAATTCAGGAACTAATCACAATTTTGACACTGATCCAATTAAACCATACATTGACGGAGAGTGGGTTACAGCAGAAGGAACAACACTTGGAGCCGATTGTGGAATCGGAATAGCTGCGCAATTGGCTGTATTGACTTCAAGGAATCTCAAACACGGACCAATTGAATGTTTGTTCACCGTAGATGAAGAGACGGGTCTAACCGGAGCAAAAGCGCTGACGTCGGGCTTTTTTTCCGCTAAGGCGCTTATTAACCTGGATTCTGAAGATGAAGGTGAATTGTTTATCGGGTGTGCCGGAGGAATTGATACAGTTGCAACCTTGCATTTTGATTCGATTGCCCGGCCTGCAGGCTTGTTTGCTGTTAAAATTTCAGTAAGTGGTCTCCTCGGGGGGCACTCAGGAGATGATATCAATAAAAACCGCGGGAATGCGATAAAAATTCTCAATCGGTTTATCTGGCAGCAAATGCAGAACAATTCAATTTATATTTCTGATATTCAAGGTGGAAACCTCAGGAATGCAATCGCCAGGGAAGCTTACGCAATCGTTTTAATTCCTGGTAACAGTAAAGAGGAGTTAACCGTAGCCTTTAATATTTATCGTAGCGAGATTGAGCGGGAGATGATTCTTAATGAACCAAATATTAGGCTGATGCTTGAATCGGCAGAACTTCCTGAATTCATTATCGATCCGATAAGCCAAACCAAGCTGATTAATGCTTTATATGGTTGCCCTCACGGGGTATTAACCATGAGTACCAGAATGCCCGGATTGGTTGAAACATCTACAAATCTTGCGTCAGTGAAGGTTAAGCCAGGTAATCTGATCGAAATCACTACAAGCCAGCGAAGCGATCTGGAAAGCGGAAAAATGGATGCTGCCCAAATGGTAAAATCTGTATTTCAATTAGTTGATGCAGCCGTTTATTCTGGTGAAGGGTATCCTGGATGGGCGCCGGATCCATCGTCTGAATTATTAAACGTCACAAAATCTTCCTATTTCAAATTATTTAATGCTGAACCAATTGTCAGGTCAATCCATGCAGGATTGGAGTGCGGTCTCTTTCTTGAAAAATTTCCGGGACTCGATATGATATCTTTTGGTCCCACCATGCGAGGTGTACATTCTCCGGATGAAAAGATCAATATTGCGACTGTGGATAAATTCTGGCGCCTTCTGATTGATGTAATAGATAATTATTAATAAACTTTGAATTTCTACCGTTTATTTGTATATTTATGGAGTATGTTTTGGCTTCATCAGCTGATGCAAAAAATGTTCATATTATAGAGGATCAGGTATAATTTAATCATTAAAAACCAGACAAATGGAAGATAAATTAGTTACGGTAGCCTCGTTAGAGCATATTAATCAGGCAAGCATGTTAAAGGGGTGTCTCGATTCAGCCGGTATCGAAAGTTACATCCTCGATCATGGAATTAGTTTGGAAGCCGCTTCTCAGCTGGAAGGGCAGGTAGAATTACAGGTTAATGATGCTGATGTACTGAAAGCTTTAGAAGTAATCGGAAGTATGAGTAATGCTGCACGACCCGATTCCACATCTTTGGAAGCAGATGGCTATCAAATAAAAAAAATTCTTGTTCCTGTTGATTTTTCTTCCTGTTCACTCGCTGCGGCATCTTATGCGGTTCAAGTCGCCAGGCAAAAAGGAGCAAAGGTCACTTTAATTCATGTTTATTTTAATCCGGTAACTGACCCAGTTTCTTCGGATCATTTTTATGCTTTCCCAGCTAATATTGCGGAATCACTCAACGAAATTATTGATAATTGCCGCACGACGATGAATAATTTCATGAACCAGCTAAATAATTATATGCTAGAGCATGAGATTACAGGCATTCAAATTGAAACCGAATTAGTTGGAGGAATTGCTGAAGAGACTATACTCGATTTTTCGGTAGCTGGTGGATATGATCTCCTCATCATCGGGGTTCAGGGAAAAGTATCCAGTGAAAACTGGCTTGGAAGCTTTACTTCTGAGATTATCAATAAATCTTGTATCCCCGTTCTTGCCATACCTGGAAATGCGTTCTATAAAGAATCGATGTTTAAACGGTTAATGTATGCCACCAATTTTGACAAGTCAGACGGAAAGGCCATACGACAGTTGATTAAGATTGCGAAACCTCTTGAGACCCATATTCGCATTGTCCACATTGATGACACAAATGATAATCCATTTATTAACTATGATTTAGCCCACTTTAAGGAAAAATATGTGGGGGAAGTTGAACAGGTAGATATGGACTTTGATCTGATTGTTGACAAAAATCTGAAACGGGGAATAGAAAATTACATTCGAGATCAGAAGATTGATATTATTTCGGTGACCTCCCATAAAAGGAATCTGCTTACCTCTTTATTCAAACCAAGTCTGACAAAAGAACTTTTATTCCGACTTGAAATTCCAATGTTAATCTTTCATTCATAAATTTAGTTTATTTGCAATCAAATTATTTAGTTCAGATTTGTTTATGGAATATTCCCGGACGACGATTTTAAATTCCTTTAGAAGGTTTGGATATTTATGTATTCAAGGGATAGCATTGGTTAATCTCTGTTTTGTAGTGCTCTCATGCTCGACGCTCAGAAATATTGAGATTGAGGTCGCGATTTTACCTGAACTTCCTATTTCAGAAGATATTCAGAGTATCGCACTGCTCAATAGGAGTATGAATCTGAAGTTTACAAACACCAATTCCGATTCCATCGAAAAGTTGCTGGTTAAGAAGAATATGACTCTGGATAGTATTTTTAGAGATAGTATTGCTGCCGATTCGGCTGTTCAGGTTGCCGCAAAAGCGCTTTTTGAATCACGAAGATTTGATGTCGTTGTTCCCAAAGAACGGAATATTCTCCGTAATGACACCGACGAAATTTGTAATCCTCTGAAAGTTGATTTTATCAATAGTATCTGTAAAGATTTTAAGGTTGATGCCGTGCTGGTCCTTGAAAGTTTTATGGAGCAGGTGTCTACCAATTACGCTATTTATACCGATGATGGGACTCAATATGGCCTAAAGGAATACAATGCCACCACGGATATTGAATCTAAATCGGATTGGAGACTTTATCGGCCTGATGAAGGAAAACTTCCACTGCGTTTTCAACTTCGGGATTCCATCTTCTGGGATAAGAGCAGCTTTACTACACTGAGGGATTTGTATTTGCAGATGCCCCGGACTAAAGAAGCGCTAATGGGTGGGGGGATTGCCTCAGGTTTGAAAATGGCAGGATGTATAAGTCCAAACTGGGTCACTCAAACACGTTATTATTTTTTAACAGGAAAACCAGAGATTGATATCGCGGAAACTTTAATAAAAGAGAATAAATGGGAGGAGGCAACTGCAATCTGGGAAAAATATGCAACAATAGAATCAAAGCGCATACGTAGCAAAATCGAATATAATCTTGCGCTGGCTGCAGAGATGACTGGTAATATGGACCTTGCCATTGAATGGGGTTTGAAATCATTCAAAACGAACTATACTAAAGCTGCAGAGGTTTATCTGAGGAACCTCGATGCCAGCCGGCAGGCTAAATTAAAGGAGAAAAAGGAACGATATTAATGTTGACAATTGGCATTATTTTTGATAGCAATTGTTTGATAAATTGTTATTTATAAATTGCTTAATTAACAAAATAATCTTGTCATGAGAATAGTTAACAAATCTGTTGGCATTATTTGTGCATGTTTGGTTTTATCCTCATGTATCACAACCCAACGGGTTCCAATTGATCAGCTGGAACCAGGGAAGGTAACCTTACCTTCGGAGATCCGAAAAGTTGCTTTGATTTCCCGTAACTTCAAATTTTCAATTGATACGCTGTCGGGTTATTACAATCTTAATTTCAGGCTAAAAAAAGGATCAAAACAAGATAATACGGTGATTGATAGTATTGCAGTTACCAGGAGTCTTGATAATCTTCGAAAATCATTATTGGAATCGGGTCGGTTTGATGAGGTTTATGTGTACCCGTATAATACCATTAAACCCCATATTGAAATGAAAGAATTACCCTTTACACAGGGGTTTATACAGTCGGTTTGCACTGAAAGTGAAACGGATGCGGTGATTTCGCTGGAGATGTTAAGTTTCTTTTACAGCCGTCATAACGGCACTTCAGGTCATGAAATTGCAGCCGAAGCTAATGTTAAAGTTACAGCGATCTGGTCGGTTTATACACCGAAGAGCGATGGATCTGTTGATCGATACACCCACTCGGATGTAATCAGGTGGAAAGAATACAGTTCAGATAATGAAAAAAAGTATAAAATTCCGGGACGGAAAGAGGCAATATCAATTGCCTGCGGAGTGGCTGCAACGAATTACAGCAAAAGAGTGGTCCCCTACTGGGCCGAATCCTCTCGTGTTTTAATTGGACTGGACCAACCTGAGTTTTATAAAGCATTGGCGGATGCAAAGAATAATAAATGGAAAGAGGCTGCGAATACGTGGAAAAAATATCTTGGAAGCCCGAATGTCAGAATTGCCGGTGTAGCCGCACTAAATTTTGCCATAGCTCAGGAGATGCTTGGCGACCCGGAACAAGCAACCATTTGGTCAGGCAAATCTGTTAATCTGCTTAAAAACGGTGAAGCTGGCAGGATTGCCAGAGCTTATGCTGCAATTTTATATGAAAGAAAGCTTAAAGCCGCCAACCTCAATTCACTCCTCAAAAATAATCGGCCTTAACTATTTTCAAATAATAATAAAAGATTAATAATTAACTGCTTAAATGATTTCTTTCCTCTACTGGTCCATTCTTATCATTCTGATTTTAAGTTTTATTTTAGATCGTTGGCTCGATTATCTGAACACGACTAAATGGTCATCAAAGCTTCCTGCTGATCTCAAGGGTATTTATAACGAAGAGAAGTACCAAAAATCGATGGAATATGAAAAAGTAAGGCACCGTTTTTCAACCTTGACTGAATCACTTAGCTTTATTGCGATATTGTTGGTTTTCGTTGTAGGTGGGTTTGGATGGCTTGATGGAATTATCAGATCCCGGTTAAGCAACCCTATTCATATCGCCCTTATCTATTTTGCAATTTTAGGTCTTGCTACTGAAATATTGACCATCCCTTTTAAATGGTATGACACCTTTTACATTGAGGAAAAATTTGGATTTAATAAAACTACAAGGCAACTGTTTTTTGTTGATTTGATTAAAGGTCTGATTATTGGAGCAATAGTAGGTGGAATTATCCTTTACCTGATTGTGTGGATCTACCTGATTGCCGGAAAGTTATTCTGGGTTTATGCACTTATTGTGATTGCTTCCTTCACCCTCTTTATGATGTTATTTTATTCAAGTATCATCGTTCCACTTTTTAATAAACAATCACCATTGGCTGAAGGAGAGCTCAAAGATGCAATTACATCGTTCAGTAATAAAGCCGGATTTTTACTCGACAATATTTTTGTAATTGACGGTTCAAAACGTTCAACAAAGGCAAATGCCTATTTTACCGGATTTGGTGCCAAAAAAAGGATTGTACTCTATGATACACTTATCAATGAATTGAATACAGAGGAGATTGTTGCCGTGCTAGCCCACGAAGTTGGTCATTATAAGAAGCATCACGTCTATTACGGACTTTTTTTCTCGTTAATGTCAACGGCATTTATGCTGTATGTTTTTTCCCTGGTTAGCAATTATCCCGAATTTACAAATGTACTTGGATCTGATACACCCAGTTTTCATTTGTCGCTCATCTCTTTCGGAATTCTCTATTCTCCCCTTTCACTACTGATTGGTTTGTGGATGAATTACTACTCCCGACTGAATGAATATCAGGCAGATCAGTTTGCAGGTGAAAACTACAGTGGATCATATCTTACTTCAGCCTTAAAAAAATTATCGGTCAATAACCTCAGCAATTTAACACCCCATCCGGCTTTTGTATTTTTCCACTATTCGCATCCAACATTACTTCAGAGATTGGAAAAACTCACTAAGATTAAATAATCAGTCATTTCAGTTTGCGGATGTTCAAAATTAAATATAGGTTCGCATATTGGTTCACAACATTGCAAATTGTTAAACAACTGTTCATGAAAATATTTTGTACATTTTTTCACCTGACTATTATATTCTTTTTTGCTATGGGCCTAAGTGTTCATGGGCAATCGATTGAGGAGGCATTGAAGACGATAAATGAGTCTTCACTAAAAGCACAGCTTAATTTTTTGGCCTCTGACTGGATGGAAGGACGCGAATCGGAGACCAAAGGGGCATATATAGCCAGCGATTATATTGCCTCAATGTTTCAGGTTTTTGGAATTGCCCCATGTGGCGATATGGAATATTTCTTTCCAGTGGCGGGGCAGAGGGGAAACAGACCTGAAGCTAAACCTTCCTATTTTCAGAAATTCAACATCATTAAATATAAACTATCAAATAATCAGTCACTTAGTCTTGTGCAAGAGCAAAATGGTGCGCTACTTTCAAAGAATTTTGAATATGATATCGACTACAACCTGACCGGAATAGAGACAGATACAGAGATTCTCGCTCCGGTTGTTTTTGTGGGGTATGGTATAAAAAACGATTCTCTGAAATATAATGACTTTGCCCATATAAATGTTAAAGGTAAAATTATTCTCCGACTTGATGGTTATCCCGGGTTTCGCGATACAACATCCAGCTCCTATAAACATCTGAAATTTTCAAATCTTTGGAAAGACAAAGAAAAATGGGCGCTTGAGGCTGGAGCACTTGCTGTTATAAATCTCTCACCTTATCTTAATAAAGATTTTGGGAAAGCTAGAAATCACCCTTATAGGTACCAGAATGGTGAAATTGAGGCTGCTGACATCCCTGAGAAGTATTACGATAAAATGGCTGTTCTGGCAACCGATTCAATTCATAGGTC
Organism: Prolixibacteraceae bacterium; assembly: GCA_963675995.2. Lineage (GTDB taxonomy): Bacteria > Bacteroidota > Bacteroidia > Bacteroidales > Prolixibacteraceae > JAAFHB01. The sequence continues at coordinate 2,269,118 of CAXXIY010000002.1, forward strand.
ATTGCCTGTGATACGGATTTCTCCAAGGCTGCAGAATGAAATTACCTCAATAGCCAATGTCAATATGAATGAATTTGAATTTGAGGCAGGAAATAATTTAAAGAGTGCTTCGAAGGAGATCAATGGTTTTAAAATCGGAATAAAATCGGGGGTTGAAAGTGAGATGATGACTGTCCGGAATGTAGTTGGAATGATCGAAGGGGTCAATCAAAATGAGTTTATCGTTGTTGGGGCTCATTATGACCATTTGGGCAAGTACAACGAATATATTTTTAATGGAGCTGATGATAATGGCTCCGGAACGGTTGGTGTTATGTCTATTGCAAGGGCATTGAAGGCTACGGGCAAAAAACCTGAGAAAACCATCATTTTTGCTGCCTGGTCGGCAGAAGAGAAAGGTTTACTGGGATCAAAATATTTCGTGAAAAATTTTAGTGGTATCAATCGGATTCTTTTAAATCTGAATTTTGATATGATTGGGCGCAGTGCAGAGAAAGATACGGCCAGAAACAGATGCGGAATAAATTACACTCAGATTTATGGCGGGTTTCAGGAATTATCTGAGCGAAATGTAAAGGATTATAATTTGCATCTTGATGTAAAATATACCGGATCTGACAAACCATCCGGGGGTAGCGATTACGCCTCTTTTGCCGAAAAGGAAGTACCGGTGATCAGTTTTATGGCTGCAATGCATCCCGATTACCATAAACCTTCCGATGAAGTATCAAAAATTGATTGGGAAAAGATGGAACATATTGTAAAATTAGGTTTTCTAAATATCAATGAATTAGCCAATTCAGATTTCAGAAAATATAAGAAAGTAATTAAATGACAGCATCGATGCCGAGATTGAGTTGATCGACCAGGCTTAATGCAGATATGAAAGTGAGAAATTTGTATTTTTGTGCACAAATCAAATAATCGAAAAATGAAACTTTTAGAGGGGAAAACAGCTATTATTACCGGAGCATCCCGCGGTATTGGTAAAGCAATAGCAATTAAATTTGCAGAGGAAGGGTGTAATATAGCTTTTACAGATCTGTTTTATGACGATATCGCAAAGGCAACTGAAACCGAACTTTTGGCGATTGGTGTTAAGGCAAAGGCTTATTCTTCGGATGCATCAAAATTTGAAGATACCCAAAATGTGGTAAGTCAAATAATATCAGATTTTGGATCTGTTGATATTCTGGTCAACAATGCCGGAATAACAAAAGATACGCTTTTGATGCGGATGACTGAAGATCAATGGGATGCAGTAATATCTGTCAATCTTAAATCTGTTTTTAATTTCACTAAGGCTGTTCAGGCTGGTATGTTAAAACAGAAAAGTGGGTCAATTGTTAACATGAGTTCGGTTGTCGGTGTAAGCGGAAACGGAGGCCAGTCCAATTATTCAGCCTCGAAGGCTGGTATTATTGGATTTACCAAATCAATTGCCAAAGAACTTGGTTCAAGGGGAATTCGTTCAAATGCCATCGCACCCGGATTTATTATTACAGAAATGACGGCCCGGATTCCTGAAGATGCACGCAAACAATGGGAAGCAACTATTCCAATGCGAAGGGGAGGATTACCCGACGAAGTGGCCAAAGTTGCACTCTTTTTGGCCTCTGATTTAGCATCCTATGTTTCAGGTCAGGTCATTAATGTATGTGGCGCAATGAATACCTAATGAAACTGGAGTTTATAAGATGGTTAAAGAATGTGTAATGCATTGACTATTAATAACTACTTTAGGTAGATTTTCATAAGATTTTATTTTAAAAGAAAAGAGCTGAGCAATCAGCTCTTTTCTTTTAAAATACTACAAGAAGCCTTATTTCATTGATAATGTTCTCATTTTTTTTGTATATTAGTTGGTACAAAAACGACTGAGTTTTGAAAACGTATCGATCGATTTTTCCGTTATCCAAAAAATTAAATTTACTAAGTATTTACTTTTTAATCGCTGCGATTATCTTGTCGGGAATCCTCATTCTTGTAGGTTATTTCTATGTTAAAGCATTAATATTTGAAAGTAATCGTTATCGTCTCCAGTTTGAGGTACGTGAGGTGCTCGACGATATTGAAAATACGATGGATAATGCAGCGAGGTTTACCAAAGATCTGGCTTTGGATTTCAATGAGGTGCATATGCGCAGAGATCCCTCTGAAATTATGTCATTCCTATTTCAGGCACAGCCAGCAACCTATGAATTTGGAATGGTACACTCAGCAATCAGTTACCGGTTCAGGAATAAATTGGATTTTACGTTTGTCCGGTCACAGAGTGGGTCGATAAGATCTGATATCGGCAGGTACAGTTCTCATAATGAAAAAATTAACGAGTGGATAATTCAAATGGTGAATAATTCAATACCTGAATGGAGTGTGCCATTTTATAATCCGGAAATTAGATCAAGGGTAATGATATATGCCTATCCTTTTGATTACCTTTTGGATGGAAAATCGATGCATGCGACCTTCTTTTGTTCTGTAGCTCTCGACAATGTTCTAAAGAATCTGAAGAAACAATCATTGATAAGTTCAGCATTAACTTTTCTTTTGAATGAAAAAAACCAGATCGTATATCACCCTGACAGCACCGAAACCGGCAAAAACCTTAATTCTCTAGTGGATTATTTTTCCCGATATCAATGCGATATAAGTAAATTGTTATCCGATCGGATATCCGGACTTCAAATCATTTCTCCCAAAAAGCAGAAAAATAAACCGGAAGTAGCCATTTATTGGCCTGTGAAATCATCACACTGGTTTATAATTATTTTAGTTCCCGAGCATCTGTTTATGTCCGAACTAAAACGGACAACCCTAATTGTTATTCCTTTGATTCTTTTTATTGGGAGTGTCATCGCTTTGTTAACCATCTATAATTCAATAAAATTATTTTCACCAATCTCCTTTCTGGCCAACGATTCCCGACGGATTTTAGCAGATTCTGCTTTCGAAAGAGATAATGATTCATGTGAAACCATTGTTCGGACTGATCGAAAAACGATGTGGCGACTCACAAAAAGATATCCTTTGTCACCTTTGGACAACATAGAAGTTCTCTCCAGTAATATGGAAAAGATAAAAGAGAGACTGGCGAGTTATCGTGAAAATACCCTGCAAAGTTCATTAAATCAGGAAGCGATGGAAAAAGAGCTGATTTTGGCAAGGGATATTGAAATGGGAATGGTTCCAACGAATTTTCCTTTGATTCCGGGACGAAATGATTTTGATTGTTTCGGCCGCTTAATCCCGGCTAAAATTGTTGGTGGAGACCTTTTTGATATCTTTTTGTTGAATGATAATCAGCTATTTATCTCAATTACTGATACTTTGGGCAAAGGAATTCCTGCTGCTATGTATTCAGTAATGACCAGGACTTTCATCCGTAGTATTGCCAATCCGATTACCCGGCTTGGAAAGATAATGGAGTCATTGAATGAAGCACTTAGTTTGCTCCGAGATTCGGATATGTTTGCCACAGTATTTTTAGGAAAACTTGATCTTAATACGGGTGAATTCAATTATTGTAATGCAGGACATCCGCACCCGATCATACTGAGAAATAATCATCATGAGGAGCTGCTGGCAAATTCCCATGGAATTCCTCTTGGAGTTAAACGCGATCTTAAATTTTCGGAAAGCATCACTGTTTTAGCACCCGGGGAATCAGTGATTACTTTCACTGACGGAATTACAGAACAAAGTAATGAAAAGGGTGAGTTTTTTGGCACCGAAAGACTTATCTCTGTCGTTAATTCCTTTTACAATTTGCCGGCACAGGAAATCGTAGATAAAACAATTGATATACTGGAATATTTCAAAGGAAATAATGAGGTACATGATGATATTACACTAGCTGCTCTTAAGTACTTGGGTTAACAAAAATGGCCGGTAAAAACCAGCCACTTTTATTAAAGTCTGAATGTAAGCTTATTAAATGAATTTAAATCCCAACGAGAAGGTGAGTAGGTTTCCTTTATTGACGAATCCAATATTGGTGATACTCCCTCCATCAGAAATATTTGTCAGACCCCAAGCATAACGAACGTCAAAGGTGAACTTTAATACATCTACACCGGCCCCTAATTGCCAGTCCCAAATATTATTTTTAAAATTCTTTGGATCTATATTGACTAAATTACTTTTTATACTGCTACTATTCATTACAAACGACATTGCCGGACCCGTAAAGGCACGGATTGAAGCGATTTTCAGATCAATTAATTTATACCCTAATAAAATCGGAATCTTAATCGTTTTAAGATCAAGCGTTTGAGTTCCTGTTGAGAAACTTGACTGGCCATTTCTTTTGCAATACAATAGCTCTGGCTGAAGATAAACTTTTTTACCCCCGATTCGCGCAAAAGCCCCAAAATCAAAACCTGCTTTGGCATCTGATTTGAAATCACTGTAAGTGTAACCACTTATTGAAGGATTATCAGTAGTAATTTTACTTGAATTAATTCCTACCTTCAAACCCAGATCAAATGTGAAGGGCAACTGGGCAAAAGAGATGAGTACTAACGTCATTAATGTAATGGTCAAAATCGATTTTTTCATCATTATAATTTTTCGTTATTATTTAAAAATAAATATGCTACAAATCCTGTACCGAAGTAACTAAATTTCCCCGATAAAACAATAACAGTGCAGAATCCCAAATGTTCAGAATCCCGTGATTAAATTATTCACGATTAAATTCTGCGCTCCTTGCAGATGGCCTGATATGCTTCATTCACCTTTTGGAACTTTTCATTGGCAGCTTTTTGAAAATCCTCACCCAAATAGCTTACTTTATCGGGATGATACTTTAAAGCCATTTTGCGATAGGCCTTTTTGATTTCTTCATTGGTAGCCTGTTCCTGGATCTCAAGTATACTGTATGCCCAGTCAGTTTTAGGAACAAACATGGCTTCAATCGAGTTATAATCTGGTTCAGAAATACCAAGGGTTGCAACGATGTGCTGAATTAATTTGAGTTCTTCTGGATGTACAAGTCCATCAGCATTTGCTACTCCAAAAAGGAAATGAATTAATTGCAAACGTGACGAATAATCAACATATTTACGGATTTGCACGCAGACATCAGTAACCGGAATATTCTGCTTCGTGAGGTCTTTTAGAATTACTAACGCTTGTTTTGCACCTTCTGCCCCAAAATTCCGGATCAGGAATTCTTTTACGTAATCGAGTTCTGAACGGAGGATTTTGCCATCAGCTTTAAGAACCGCCGAAATTAATACCAATAAGCTAAACATGTAATCCCCTTGGGTAATCTGAGCTTTTCCTACTCCGGGTGTGCTTCGGTCCTGATGTTGAAGAATGTTATCTGCTTCGTCAAAAAAAGACCCCAGGAAAAATCCTGCTAAAGCACCTAAGGGACCACCAAGGGTAAATCCGAGACCTCCCCCAATCCATTTACCTAATTTTGCCATCTTCTCTGATTAATTGATCAATTTTTAAAATCTGCGGAAATAATAAGCTTACGTTATCGTTATCAATCAGGTAATCTACCTGACTAATTTTTTCACTATCAGGCATTTGATTTGAAATTCGTTGTTTTACAAATTCCTCCTCCACATGGTCGCGCTTCATTACCCGACTAATTCGGGCTTTTTCGTCTGCCAGAACCAGGATAGTCCGATCGAAATCAGGGGCATAACCACTCTCAAATAAAATGGCAGCTTCGTATAGCACATATGGTGCATCACGATGCTCCTCACACCATTTTACAAAACGTTCTCTTACTGCGGGATGAATTATTTGGTTCACTTCAGCGAGTGCTTTTGGATCATTGAATATAATTCCGGATACTGTATGTCGGTTAAGTATGCCATCCCTGTTATAGGCCTGATCACCCAAAATCATCCTGATTTGATATTTAATCTGTATATCATTATTTTGAAGATACCTGGCTTCCAAATCAGCGTGAAAAACAGGAACTCCAAGTAACTTAAAGACTTCGCAAACAGTTGTTTTACCACTGCCTATTCCCCCTGTTATTCCGATTTTCTTCATTAAATCCGCTCTTTTAACGCAATTAAGTTATATTTGACTTGATGAGAACCTTCATCGGTATATCTTATTTGACAGGTTTTTGCACATGAGATCGTCGTTCTATAATATAATCAACCTCTTTCGGGAAATAGTTTACTGAGAGTACAGTCTCAGGAATATTTCCCAGTGTCACCGGCAGTTTCGAAAGTATCAGCGAACGATGTGAATAATCTACAATCGCTTTAAACCTACTATTATTCAATTTGTTATATTGACTAACTCCAATTCTGCACGATACTTTTACCTTTGCAGGAAAGGTCTTGATCTGCAGAGAATCGGGTTGATTAATGACTAAAACAGGGATCTCAAATTTTGCCTCTGAACATTGTTCAACAGAAATTTGAACAGCAGTTTTTCCTAATTCACTTTGCAGTTCATTTGGAAGTATTAAATCGGCATCAACGATCACTGATTGTGACAAATTTTTAAGAACTACCGGACTTGTTGTAACAGAAACAATTGTATCCAAAATATCTTCAGGACCCCGGACCAAAATTGACTCCGGTATTGCAACTGGGGGGCGTTGTAAAATAAACTCCCTTGCAAAAGTGAGTTCAACAACCGGATGAACTTTGATCAGCTTTTCAATTACATTACTGACTCTAAACAAGATAGAATCGGGTCTGATGTTGATGATTTCAATTTCATTACTAATCTGTTTTGCAAATTCTTCCTTATGCCCATTGGTAGAAATAGAATAATTTGACAGAAACTTATTTTCCAAATAATTGTTTGATAGTTCGTTAACGTCAATAAGCACTGGTGAAAAAGCAAGACTGAGTTTATGCCGAAGTAAGGTAAAACCTAACGCATCGACGGTAAGTTCCAACTTTTCCGGCATCTTTCCCGTAAGATTTTTATTTTTGGGGAGATTGATATACTTAACCGGAACAGAGATATGATCGGTATAACGTTTGTCGAGTGCATTAAGGAACCATAAAAAGGAAGATAATGCCAGACAGACAAAAAAAACAAAAGCTTTTCCGTTGCGAATCGCATTAAATTCAGTTCTAAAATAGGTAAAAACTCGTCGAAACATGGACAGAAGATATTGGGATTAAACAAAAAGGCCGGTTACCTACCAGCCTTTCAGAATTTGTTATAAATAGATTTCAAAGAAGTATCAAGATTCAATTTGTAATCTATCGTTTCACTTACCACTATTTCTGGACCGGAGCATCTGACATATCTTTCAGAACGACACTTTTATCAACTTTTAGTTTTACGTTTGCGGCAACTTCAAGGATAATGATGTTATCTTTAATTTCATCAATTTTTCCATAAATTCCACCTGTTGTAACGATTTTGTCGCCTTTTTGAAGGGCCGACCTGAATTTTGCCATCTCCTTTTGACGTTTCATCTGAGGCCTGATCATGAAAAAATAAAAAACAACGATCATCAGTCCCATCATAATCAACATACTATATGGAGAACCTCCAGGTTGTGGCTCAGCAGCGATAATAAATAAAATAGAATTCATTTTTGTGTATTTAAAAGGTTATTATTAAACTGTTCATTTTCAATATATGCACCAATCTTTAATTCTTTATGCTCACCTTCCGAAGTTACAATTGTTGCTTCCCTGATCACATTACCCCATTCACCCGCAGTATTTAAGATCACTTCAACAACTGCCGAATCACCCGCAGAAATTGGGTTCTCACTGAAACGAACTTCAATACAGCCACACGATTTTTCAGCTTTTACAATTTTCACAGGTGATCCTCCGATATTTCTAAACAGGAACGAATAAGAGATGATCTCACCATCTTTCAGTGTACCAAAATTATGAATTTCCTTGTCAAATACAATTTTCCCGGGACTCTTTTTTTCCTCTATTTTATTCCCAGGCAAAATTTTGGTTCCTGACCCTCTGTGATTGGAACAAGTGATAAAAATCGCCGAAAAGCCAAGAATAGAAAATGTTAATATTTTGAATATAAATGGCTTCATGCTTCTGCTATCCTTCAAGTAAACCCCTGCCAACTTTAACAATTTTGCCCTCTTCACGAAAATCTTTAGTGATCCGGTCAAGAACTCCGTTGATAAAAGTACTGCTCCGGTTGGTACTGTAATATTTCGCAAGTTCAATATATTCGTTTAATGTCACTTTTACTGGAATGGAAGGAAACTCCATCAATTCGGTAAGGGCAAGCTGCATAATTAATATATCCATTATTGCAACCCTGTCAACATCCCAGTTCTTGGTATAGTTTTCAATGATCTTTCGGTTCTCTGCATTATTTGTGATAGCCTTTCGGAATAACTTGGTAGTAAACTCCTGATCTTCTGAATCTTTATAGAGCGACATCAAATATTCATTCTGATCTTCGGCACTTTTGAATTTCTTGATTGTTTTGATGACCATGGAAATGGTGAAGTCAAGGTCATCATTCCAGTAAATGCTTTGTTCTTCCAATTCATTTAGCATTATATCGCTATTAACCAATATGTTGCTAAAGAAATCCTCACAAAAGCGACGATCATTCTGAAAGTCATTCAATGGGGAACTAATATAACTTATATACAGATCTGATTCAATCATCAAGGTGTAAATACCGCGGATCAGATCGGGATAATTTGACCAGCTGAGTTTATTGGCTATTAAATATTTATTCAGACCTTTATCTTCTTTTAGTCTGTTAATCAAGCGATTATTTATAAAACGAAGGTTGGGATTGAGATCATCCACCGTAGGCAGATTTTTCATTTTCCTTGATTCGATTCTCTCGTTGGCAAAATCACTGATTTCGCCAAGAATAGCAAACAGCAGATGATATAAATCGTAAGTTTTTCTGATGCTAAAATGAAGTTCAGATTCAGACTGGGTGATTGTTTTTTCGGGGGATGATACGTGAGCGTATAAGATTTGCAGTACCTTGGTGCGGATTATCCTTCGACTTATCATGATTTAAACAGAACTGGTTTCAATTAATAATTCAGTCCACAAAAGTACAACAAATATCTGAGTTGCTCAATGGTTATCATCAGTCAATTCTTGTTCTCCATTTTTGTCATATTCTTCAAGGTATTCGTCACTCTCTTCCTCGTCTTCCTCCTCGACTTCCACATGACCAGACGGAGCCGATTTCCTGAAAAGTAAAGCCAATCCAAATCCGGTAATTCCACCCCACAAATGAGATTCCCATGAAATCCCGGGTTTAATCGGAAATATTCCCCAAAAGAGTCCACCATAAACTAAAGCGACAGCCAAAGATATTGTTAATAACCTGATATTAAAGCTTATAATTCCACTCATAAATAGAAAGGCCGCTAAGCCATAAATAATTCCACTTGCACCAATATGCAAAACCTCCCTGCCAACCAGCCAGACAAAAAGTCCCGATAGGAGATAAATCAAAATGAAGATTATATAGGAAGACTTCCTGTAAAAGAAGAATAACGAAAAGGTCAAAATAAATAGAGGTAAGGTATTGGCAATCAGATGTTCAAAACTTGAGTGAATTAATGGTCCGCAAATAATTCCTCGTAATCCCGTTTTTGTGAGTGGTAGAATTCCCCAGATCGCAAAATCGAACTGAAATTCTGTCTCAAATATCCTAACAAGCCATAAAATCATAATAAATAAGCAGGAAACGAAAAGCGAGTGATGAAAAATACCCTTTTCCAATTGGAATTGCTCTTCCGAATAGCTCGGCGGATAATAACGAGAAAGCAGTGCCATTTATTTAAGATGTTATTCGTTCAATAAATCACGAAGTAATTTTGCAAAGTTTAGAATATCCTCTTCTGTGGTATCAAAGGAGGTCATCCACCTGACTTCTCCGCGATCTTCATTCCATGTATAAAAGAAATATTCGTTTTGTAACCGGGGAATCAAAGCTTTGGGGACAATTGCAAAAATACCGTTTCCCTGAACTAATTGAGTGATCTCAATTTTCTTAAGCTTAGACACTTCTTTTTCAAGTATTTTTGCCATCCGATTGGCGTGTGTGGCATTTGTTTTCCATATCCCATCACGCAGATAGGGAACAAATTGTGCTCCGACAAATCGCATTTTCGAATAGAGTTGTGCAGCTTGTTTCCTGTAATACTTGCTGTATTTTGCCAGATCCCGATTAAAAAATATGACTGCCTCACCAATCATCATACCGTTTTTTGTCCCACCAAAGGACAAAATATCTACTCCGGCGTCTTTGGTAAATGATTTGAATGGAAGATCTAGCGAGACAGCAGCATTCGAGATTCGAGCCCCATCCATGTGGAGAAACATCCCATGTTTATGGGCCAGCGTTGCTAATGCTTTGATTTCGCTAACGCTATAAACAGTACCCAACTCCGAAACCTGTGTGATGCTGATCAAACCGGGTTGCGAATGGTGCTCAAATCCAAAGCCATGAAGATGTTTCTCAATTTGTTCCGGAGTAAGTTTGCCATTATTTGTAGCGATAGGTATTAATTTGCTTCCGGTGAATTTTTCAGGTGAACCACATTCATCGGTTTGAATATGAGCTGTTTCTGCACAAAAAATAGTATGAAACGAATGTACCGCCGATTGAATCCCAAGTATATTAGCCCCCGTCCCTGTCAATACAAAAAATACTTCAATATCCTCCCCAAACTCTCTTTTGAATAAGGAGACAGCTTCATTTGTCCATTTATCATCACCGTAACCTATAGCGTGACCCTCATTTGCAGCTGCTATTGCCTTTAAAATTTCAGGATGAATGCCGGAATTATTGTCACTTGCAAAACCTCTTTGTCGCATAATTGTTAAATAAAATGAAGTTACGAATGATAAAATATTTTTCTGCAAAAATATGTTTTGTTTTCGGCTTTTTATTATATTTCAACCTTGTTATGAAGGTTGAATAACGTTTATAATTACCTAATTTTTGTTGGATGACTAAAAAGGATAAAACGGTCGTTAATATATTTTGGATGCGACGCGATTTAAGATTGGATGATAATACCGCATTGTATCATGCGCTCAAAACGCGTGAGAATGTATTGCCGATTTTTATTTTTAATCCCGATATTTTGGAGCGACTCGAAGTACGTCCTGATTTCAGGGTAAATTTTATATTCAAGACACTCGTTGGAATTAAAGATACCCTCGAGAAAATAGGTTCGAGTCTCTATATTGCACATGGCAGACCTCAGGATGTTTTTAAAAGAATGGCTGAGGAGTTTCATATATGTAGTGTTTATACCAATCGCGATTATGAGCCCTATTCTGTATTTCGTGATCTGCATGTCGAGAGATTTTTGAAAATCAATAAAATAGAATACCATTCCTATAAAGATCATGTCCTTTTCGAAAAAGATGAATTAGTAAAAGAGGATGGAAAACCGTATACCGTTTTCACTCCTTACAAAAATAAGTTTCTCGAAAAGTTCAATAAGGAAATGGTTCGCCCATTAAATACCAACCAATATTTCCATAATTTCATCAGGATAAAACCCCTGCCAATGATGAGTATAGAAATGCTGGGATTTGAACCGCTCAATATTACTTACCCTTCAAAAGCTTTGCCTCAGACATTGTTGGAGGGATATGCAGCCAACAGGGATTTTCCTGCCAGAAATGGTACCTCTAAACTGAGTGTTCATCTTCGGTTTGGGACAATCAGCATTCGAAAGGTTACTGCATTGGCGCTTTTACACTCCGACACATTTTTATCGGAACTGATCTGGCGTAATTTTTATAGCCAGATTCTGTGGTATTTCCCTCATGTAACTACACGGGCATTTAAACCCATGTATGATAACATTCGCTGGGAAAACAACCTCGATCATTTTACTGCCTGGTGCCAGGGTAAAACAGGCTATCCCATGGTCGATGCCGGAATGAGAGAATTAAATCATACCGGATTTATGCACAACAGGTTAAGGATGGTGACTGCCAGTTTTCTGTGTAAACATCTGCTGATTGACTGGCGGTGGGGAGAAACCTATTTTTCCGGTAAACTGAACGATTACGATCTGGCTTCGAATAACGGTGGCTGGCAGTGGGCTGCGGGATCTGGTTGTGATGCCGCTCCCTATTTCAGAATTTTCAACCCCGAATTACAGGCAAAAAAATTCGATCCTGACTTTGAATATATCAGAAAATGGATTCCAGAATTTGATACCCCTGATTATTGTAAACCTATTATTGACCACCAATTTGCCCGCAAAAGAGCCTTAAAGCGCTATGCTGAGGGGATGGGATTTGAAACAGAAGAATAAATTATTCTGAAGTAAACTCAATGATTTTCAAATTTTTACTTCTATTAATATATCCTTTGATGATTATCCTGATATCCCGATTGTCGTTATATTTTCGAATACAATCATGGAGTATCCCGAGGTCATTCGAGTTGCAATCGGTCGGCATATAACCGAATCCAACATAGCAACCATTTAATATTTTAATAATTGCATTTTCATCGATGGTACGCCCCTTTTCAATAATAAAAAAATTTGGCGACCGGTATTGAAGGGGGTAAATCGACATTTTTACCCGTTGATTATAACTTTCGGCAGATTCCAGACCGGTGCATGCTCCGTGACATTGATGGAGTTGTGCATTAAAACATTCACCCAGGTTGTTGTCGAGGTGGCATAATTTTTTGCACAATGCATATTTATCAGCCAGATGATGCAGATAATCAACTCCTTGTTGTTGAAAATGAAAGGTGGTTAGTGGAATTTCGTCGCCATCAATCTTGTCGATCTTAAGATGAATATAACCATCGGAATCTTCACTTGAAAATAACCCATAGTTATATGCTGAACGTCGCTGAATTCTGTTGAACAACGGTTTATGTTTTTTAATTTCTGATGATTCTAGCAGTAGCGCTACGAGTTCACTCCCCGTTTCTTCCCATGAGATATCACCGATTTTGTCGCGCATCTCAATTGCTTTTTTCGTCTGAGAATTGTTAAAATGGGTCAAAACGCGCTGATGGATATCTTTACTTTTACCAATATAAATAATGTTTCCCTGATCATCATAAAAATAGTAAACTCCAGTCTTTGCCGGTATTGCATCTATCTTCTCCTTTGGAAGAGGGTAGGTCTGATGAACAAAAAGTGACGATTCCAGTAGGTTGTTTTGATGAATTAATATTTCAAAGAGTTTTGCTGTTGCCAAAGCATCACCGATTGCCCTGTGGCGGTCAGTAATTGTGATTCCCAAATCGGCGCAGATGTTTCCCAGGGAGTAAGAGCGATGACCTGGCAGTAGCTTTCTGCCGAGCTTAACCGTACAAATGGTTTTCCGTTTGAAATCGTATCCTAATCGTTTGAACTCCTCCTTTACAAATGAATAGTCAAACATGGCGTTGTGAGCAACGAAGATTCTTCCGGCAGTAAGCTCAACAATTTTTTTTGCAATCTCGTAAAACTTTGGGGCATTGGCCACCATTTCATTGGTTATTCCTGTCAATCGGGTAATATGATAGGGAATATTACACTCAGGATCTATTAATGTGGTGAAGGTTTCAGTTACCATCTCTCCATTATGAAGGATAACTGCTATCTCTGTGAGTTTGCCGAAAGAAGCAGCGGTACCCGTAGTTTCTACGTCGATGATTGCATACATAGATCAAAAAATAGGACTGATTTCAAAATCAGTATAAACCATTGATATTAAATTATATATAGTGCAAATTGCGAATTAGAAACAAAACCAAAGGTATGCATTAGATTCTATTCTCTATATAAATCCTTATCATCCGGTAGATCTCAATAACACCATCATTTTTAGGAAGGGAATCATAAAGATGGCGAATATATTGTCGTTGATTCAATATCTGAAAACTTTTTTTAAAGTGCAGATCGAAAACCCATGACATTTGAAAAATGATAAAATCGTTGAAAGTCACAATATGGTCTTTATTTGGAATACCCCCCTCTATAATTATTTTGCAAAACGATTGAGTAACTACCGACTTTTCCGATACCGCTAATTCGATGGCCATACTAGGCTTTCCACCTTTACGGGTAATGTATTCGGATGTTGCCCGCCAGGAATCCAATTTGTCTGCGTCACGCAATAACTTAACATAAAAGAGAATAGATTCTCCCTCTTTTTTTGGTAAATCTGGTTTGTTGTGATTTTTAATTACTTGTAAAATAATGTTTTGGGTTAATTCATCGAGCTCATTAAATGTATCATGAGTTTTTAAACATTCAATACTTGCATCAGCATGATCTTTAATTTCAAGATTTGAATTTTCGGGCTGTAACAAATACAATCTTCCGATATCATGAAATTGGGCAACAATTTCTGCAACCGCTTTTTCATTTTCGTTAAGTTCAAGATAATCAGCCAGAATTAAAATATTTTCTACAACTCTTTCATTATGAACGATCATTTTATTAATTGCAGGGTCTGAGTCATAAGGTGCAGATTTGAAGGGAATTATATACTCATTATATGCAATTCGCATTTTAGATATTAATTCGCGCGGTACCATAGGATTAAAGATTAAGCGATTACTACAAAAGTAATATTTTAGTCCATATACATCATACCTGATTAAAATTTAAGAGATTAAAACACAAAACTTAATATTAAAATTTATTGTCTATAAAAAACTAGGAAATACATTTCAGTCATATTGAGTTCAAAGAATATTACTACTTTTGTAACCGCTTTTAGAAAGGCCCCATAGTTAAATGGATAGAATGAAGGATTCCGGTTCCTTTGATCTGGGTTCGAATCCCGGTGGGGTCACTTGATGGGACAAATCTAAATTTAACGGATTTGTCCCATTTTTATACCTTTCATTTTACTGCCAATCAACAACATAAGAACCAGAGCTTCATTAAGACGTGTGGTTCGATGTTGAAATCCGTCAAAAGTCAATTTTTCGGGAAACATCAAACCAACGATTTATCTTTTGTGTGTTGCGGTTCCATTTTTATACAAGACATTGGCTCGGAACTTTCTTCGAAACGTTTATTTTGAAGAAGTACGTGCCAATACGTTTTCCCCGGGTAAGGTATATTTGACTGAAGTAAAAGAATCTGATATTTACATCGGATGATTGGGTAAAGTTTATGGATATGAAGATGAAATGGGCATTTCTCCGACTGAAAAAGAATATGATCAGACAAAAGCTGAAAACCTACCCTGATGGATTTTTATTATGGACAAACGTCTCTCTTTGACAGCCAAATTCATATGCTAAAAAACTGTTGATTTTAACTTTTATCCTGAAATAAAAGACCTTGTAGGCTTAATGTGTAAGCACAGAAAAGAATTAGAACAAGAAAGGTTATTTTAATATGTAGAATTCTTTAATTATAAAGCCGGTGAAGCATAGTATTGCGCTTGATCACCTGCTCTTAAAATTTTGAGATCAAACTGCACTAACATTTTTCAAAAGCTTCAAATCTTCCAGCAAATGGTTCTGGTTTTGTTCCAACTTGGACATCTTAAAGCCTGTATATCGTTAATATACTGATTTTTGTGTTTTTTCACATTGGATTTTACGTCGATTTAGGAAGAAATGTTATAAATTTGCCATTGAATTAAAATTTTTAGATATGAATAAAATTTTGTTGTTTTTTACATGTGTAGTGGTACTATTTTCCTGTAAATCAACATCTACAACAAGTTCCTCTCCAAAAGTGGATAGGGCTTCACAGTCGGGGATTAAGGGAAACTGGCAAATAACCGATGTTACTTATCCGGGATCAGCTTACTTTAAGGTAAATTCTTTTCAAATAGCCGATTCCAAATGTTTCATTGGAAGTACCTGGAATTTCATTCCCAATAATAACAAGGGAACTATTAGCCTCAATAAATCCGATTGTCCGTCGTTTAATTCACCGATTGTCTGGAGTATTGACAATGATGGAATGTTTAGGTTAAAGATTGTTGATCCCGGAGTAAAAGCCAAAACGGTCACTCAGGGTTATTTGTTAAGAGTTTCGAATCAGACCGGGAACTCTTTTCAACTGATTGATCAGATCAATGTCGGTGGTCAGAATAAGGAAATTATTTACCAATTTGAAAAAATTAATTAGATGAAAAGGTTAATTGTTTACAGTTTAATTGTTTTGAGTTTATCATCCTCCATATTATCTGGTTGCAGGTCAGTAAAAAATGCAAATAATACCCAGAAGGGTGCAGGAATAGGTGTTGCCGCAGGTGCACTGATTGGCGGTATTATTGGCAATTACGCCGGAAAAGGGGGTAATGCAGTTTGGGGAGCCGTTATCGGCGCAGCAGTTGGAGGTGGTACTGGGGCCATCATCGGTAATAAAATGGATAAACAGGCTAGAAAAATTTCAGATGTATTGCCTGGAGCTAATGTTGAAAGAGTTGGTGAAGGAATAAGACTTGTATTAAAGGAAGATGCGGTTCGGTTTGATGTAAATAAGTCGACTCTTACTCCGTTGGCAAAAGCGAATTTGGATAAATTAGTTCCGGTTTTTAAGGAATATTCCGAAACGAATATTGATATTTTTGGTTATACAGACAGTTCCGGCAAGCCAGAGTATAATTTGACCCTTTCAAAAGATCGGGCAGAATCGGTGAAGTCCTATCTCATTTCAAAAGGTTTAGTTGCCGAAAGACTTAAAACCACCGGATTAGGGATTGCAGATCCCATCGCCACCAATGAAACGGTCGAAGGCAAAAGCCAAAACCGTCGTGTAGAGTTTGCAATCACTGCAAACCAAAAAATGACTGAAGAGGCAAAGGCAGAGTCAAAAAATTAAACGAAGTATGCGCTGAAATTTAATTCAGTACTTTCCCGGTTGGAATATCTTATCTCTGTAATTCAATGAATTACAGAGATTTTTTTTTGCAGAAACATTACCTGTGTTTTTTTTCCTGAAAGTGTGTATTTTTTATTTGGAATAATATTAAATTTAAACCATTAAATTGAATTAAACCTTTTTTGTGACTCCTGACAACCTTGTTTAACCGACGGTTGCCCGTTTATCCTTGCCCCGAATATGAATATTTATTGATTATACCCTATTAACCGTTCCCTTTATACCATTTAAGATATGGATTTTAAACTTCTTAACCTTCGAAACACAAGAAAATTTATTGTAGCAAAGAGCTCTTCACTACCTGAAAATCCTGACAGAAGAAGTTTTATTAAAAGTATGGGAATTGGCGTTCTTGCCATAAATCCGGTCAGTGAAACGATTAAATCGGTCAGTTTCAATCCTTTTGAAATTCGGCTTAGAAACAATAAACTTACAGTAACCCGCAAAGAAAACGTAGTTTGGGAAATTTCTGACCATTTTTTTGCACCAGGTTATCAACTGCAACTAAAATCGTCGGATCAGTCTTATCATTTACAGGCAACTAACCTTCAGATAAGAGATACAAATCTTCAATTTTCGATTAGTTCGACCATCTTCAAAGTGAAAAATGATTGGATGATGAAGATCACAATTCCTGAACTTTCGCTACAACAAGAGGTGAATTTTGTGGAATGGCTGGATAAAAATCAAACCCTTAATTCAATCCATAATTTTGATATTCAATTAATTAGACTAAATGTAAAGGATAAGTTAGAAATAAAAGGGAATTGCACCATACAAATTGCAAGTGACTGGAGAATAGAGCTGAACGGCACCGATCGCATAATTGTTCATCTTCATGATTCCCAGAGCTGTAACGATATGCTAATCATAAAACCATTAGAAAGGAATTCATTAACCTTTACAAAGTCCTTTGATGACAACGCAATTGAGATATCAGTTGCCAGGTACAAAGGATGGGGCAATCTGATGGCTCATTTCCTTTTTTATGAGACCAACCGTCTGTCCTTCAATGATGATACACCCAATCTGAATTTTCTTTTAAATCATACGAAAGAGGGTAATGTTAACAAGGCATACTGGATTTCGGAAGAAAAGGGCAATTTCCATTATTGGCCTGACCTCCGAATGAAGGAAAAGTTCTTGCTTGACAAGTATTTCTTTTTTACTGAATATACTGGTGAGGATAGTTCCCGTTTTTATCTGGCAGGTAAGCTTCGCTCTGAAGGACAGTGGTTTTCAACTTCCATGGGTGGGTTTAAATTTCAAAATGATGAAATACTCCCGGTATTTGAATCGTTTGGTGAGGACAATCAGTTTTTAGGACATGTATTTGAACCGCGTTTATTGGCATATCATCCCGTTATCAGTGACGCAACAACAGTTCCCACCTATTTAAAACCCCCTCAGGGAATCCGGATCAATCCCTATCGTTCTGAAAACTGGAGTAAACGAGAGAGTAATGATAATCTGGAAAATATTGTCGATAACCCATTCCCTGGTAATGAGAATCCACAAGACCGAAAAAAAAGTACAAACAGGGTTCAGATGAATGTATCAAATGTCCCTCATTTGAAAATAACCTTTGATGAGATTCGTTTTGTCCCCAAAAGGGCAATCAAAATCACTCTTTTACGCCCCGAAGACTTACTTTTCTTACAGTTCGAATTTCATAATTTTAAATTCTCAAATAAAGGGCAGGCCCCCTTTCTGGAATTGGATGATCCCAAAAGCAAAGGTACAGTAGTTGTATATTTCCCGTCACAACATACACTCGAACAGGCATTCTTCGAGAGTAATGACCTCCCAACCTCCAATGGAGTTTTTAAAATGATTAAAACATCATCGGCCAATGGAGAACCCGAATTACCTGTTATGCAAATCCGCGCGCGAAAAACCAGACTTGTTTACGAACTTGAATCTGGTCATGCAGGTTTCCCTTTAATGATGGAGGATTTGCTGGATTGGTCTAAATATGAATTACGTGTACATCCGCGTGCCTGGATAAAATTGGCAGGAGTATTAAAACCTGCAACATATCCAATTCTTGAGAAATCAGCGCCAGCGCGGGTTAATTTGAAAGACAAATACCTTGATCGGGATGCCAGGTTAATCGACTATGGAATCCGGATGACCACCAAAAACCGGGTCAAAGCGCAGAATGAACTGGTCTATTCCGATACGAATATGGAAAAACTCCTTCCTGCTGAAAAATACGAGTCTGTGGGAATAAACTTCAATGTGTTGGAGATTAAAAATATAAGTATGATGGTTGGCCCGATTCCCGA
Organism: Prolixibacteraceae bacterium; assembly: GCA_963675995.2. Taxonomy (GTDB): domain Bacteria; phylum Bacteroidota; class Bacteroidia; order Bacteroidales; family Prolixibacteraceae; genus JAAFHB01. Next base: position 2,288,204 of record CAXXIY010000002.1, read on the forward strand.
CACCAGCACATCAATTGAAGCTCCTGCGTTAATGTATATTTCTCCCAACCAGCTGAATGATTTTGGTCATAAAATTAAACTGGATATCAGGGATATAGAGGAACAAAGGGTTGAAAGTACATTGGTTAATATTAATTTGCGGGCGCTCGATTCTTTGGAGGCGGGTAAAGGTGAGATTTCTGAGTTGTGGCATACCCGTCTGGGGGTCAAACTTAAAAACGGGAAGATCAGTTTTTCAGACCTCAATTCGCTTAAAACCATTCGTGTTTTATGGGCTGACGACGCTCTGATTAAATACAATGCAGATGCCCCCAAACGCGATACTCCATTTCTGGCATCGCTTGATGGCAACAACCGTCACAAACTGGTTCACCAAACTTCAGATTACAGCATCCCGGAATTTTCACCTATCCCTGTACCTGTTAAAAATTTGATGCTTAGTTCGCTGGGCGCATATCTCAACTGGCATGTATTCTTTAATATTTCAAGCCCTTTGGATGGTTACCTAAATATCAGCGAATGGGAACATCTTGCGACATTAGGGCGCGACCATTATGTAAAAATAGTGGAAAAGGGGTACCTCTTTCCATTTGGCCATCGGGCTGCGCTGGTAAAAGTTACAGAACGAAAATTTCACCAACCGACCCGTTCCGCGGTTAACCGTCAACGGATGTATATTGTGGTATTACAAAAAGAGGTACTTTATTCGCGAAACGATCCGGACGGAAAGTTCATCGAATTCCCTTTTCAGGAGGTGAGAATAGAAACAAGTGCCACTCCAAATATTGATAAGCCAACATCAATTATTTCAACTACATCAGCTTATAATTTTTATATTAAAGTTGGTGGGGAGGGGTTTAAATTTGATCTTATTTCAACCGATAAGGAGGGATTCGAGCACCGTTTCCGTATGCCATTGGTATTTGTCGAAAATATTATTGCACGCGATTATCCGCAAATGGAGCAGGTAATTGCCCAATATAACGCCAAATCGGATTTCACCCTTACGAACTTCTGGAACCAAAAGATTGCTTATGCCAACTGTATTGTTGATGGCGACACTACATTTGAAACTGAAACAATCAATTTTGGAGGTCAGTCCTATCCGGCAAAAGGTGAAGGTGATATTAAATTCCATCCCAAAGTTCAGGTTGCCAATGTATTTATCAAGCAGGTTGAAGAGTTAACTGGGGAGCACAAGGCGGCAGCGATTACCCTTGAGGACGATAATAATGTCGGATCTGTTTTTGCCAAAGTTACCGGTGCAGTTGTTGATTTCTCGGGAGGATCCGACAAATCGGGAGGATTCCTCTCCCCGAATATGTCAATCAGCGCCTTAAGTAAATTGCAAGGCCCTGTTGGAGGTGTTATGGCAGATATTAAAAACCTCTCATTCAAAGCAGATCAGTTTTTTAAAGCATTGGATGGCATTAAACCACCAAAAATGTTTGGGGTAATCGACATCTTTAGTCTTCTGATGGATTTGGAACTTGGAGGTACATTCAGTTCAATGACGGATACGATTGATAAGATTCGAAAAGAGATCGAGGAGGCGAAAAATGACATCATTTATCTTGAAAATCAGGCAAAAGAATCTACTGATGATATTTCTGCCAAACTTGCCGCAGCCAGGAAAACCATCACAGACAAGGTGAAAGAACTCCTGGAGGCAATCAATGGAAATACCCCCAAAATCCCGAATTTAAAATCATATTTCACAGAAGAAGCTGCTTATGCTGAGTACAAATGGCAACCTGAACTTAAAGGGACCAATATTGTAATTATTACCAATATACTCAATGTAAAGGTTGACAATCCGAAAACAGCCCTTACGGTATTAACGAAATTTGAGAGACCATTTGATACAGGCAAATCATCGGTTCTGAATACCACCGCCAGATTCGAAAAATTTGGTATTGATATCGTACCATTACTTGAAGTGAACTTTAATTATCTTGAATTCAGGAGTGGGACGGGCAAAAAATCGGACGTCAAAGTGGATATTAATGCCAAAAATCCAATCGCATTTAAAGGTGCATTAAGCTTTGTAAATAGTCTTCAAAGTATTATTCCATGTACCGGATTTTCGGGAGATGGCCCTTATATCGACATTAAGCCCACTGGTGTTACAGCTGGTTTTAATATCAGTATTCCCACGGTAACTGTGGGAATCTGTAGTATCTGCAACATGAGCCTGGGCGCCTCTGTTACCCTTCCTTTTACAGGAGCTCCACTAACACTGGGTTTTAACTTTTGTACCCGCGAAAATCCATTTCTATTAACCGTTTCCTGTTATGGAGGGGGAGGATACTTCCTGTTGATTACTACACTCCATGGAATTCAGTCTGTTGAAGCTGCCTTCGAATTTGGCGCTGCATTATCGCTTGATGTTGGAGTTGCCTCAGGAGGAGTATCCGTAATGGGAGGTTTTTATTTCAAAATAGAGAAAGTAGTCAAGAAAATCGATAATGTAGACCACGATTTAACACAGGTAACATTAACCGGATACCTGCGAATCAATGGCCACCTTTCCATACTGGGGATGATTACCGTTTCGCTCGAGTTTTACCTCGCTTTTAGTGCGATCTTCCTGGGTGATAAAGTCGAAAAACTCGTTGGGGAAGCTACTTTAAAGGTGAAAGTTGAAGTTCTGTTTTTCAGTAAAACAGTTTCAGTTTCTGTCCGCCGCGAAATTAAAGGAGCCGATGCAGACCCTAAATTTAATGAGATGATTGAAGAGGATGACTGGCAAACCTATTGCCTTGCCTTTGCCAATTAATTACTTAACCATTAAAAATCTATCAAATGTCACAGGAATTTGTATTCACCACTTTACCAAATCAAATGATTGAAGTTGCCGGAAAACAATTTCTGCAACTCTCTGTCTATATCTCAATGAGGTTAACCTCTTCAAAAGATACAACACTCAACTCGTTCGATGACCTACTTAAATGGCCCGAAAAAGTACTCAACTCAAAATACCAGTTCAGATTACAGTCGGGGAAATTAGCTGATGGTGAACTTCTTAAACAGAAGATTGATTCTGAATTATTTAAGAATGTTTTCCATAAAGATATCCGGGTAAAGGGATTTGCACAGGAAGACCTTTCTGTGAAGCGTATCAACTCTTTTCCACTCGCCCATATCCATAACTTTCTTGTAAAGAATTACTTGCAGACGGCCATCGAAAATCCCAAAGAGAAGCTCACTGCAGATATGTTTATCGATGAAAACCGTTTTGGAGGGATCTCTCAATTTCAACTCAATGAGGCGGAAATTGACAAAATCGACGACATCCAAAAGATGAGAGCTCCACTGAAATCGCAAAATCTGATGATCAAAAAACTTGATAATGAGCAAGATCATATAAGAGCTTTAAAAACCAATAATTTTGTTCCATTCGCTAAGGTCATCAATCCGCAGTCAGACTTTGCTCAGTTCCGGAGCTTTCATAAATTAGGCAAGGAACCCAGACGAAAAGCTCCGATAAAACTAAAAAAACCGGAGTTCGAGTTTCATGATATCATGGCGGTAATCAATAACTATCCACAACTCCTGCGGAAATTTGGTCTGGTACTCGATTTTCAGATCCCATACACCAATGAGATTCCTTCCAATGGAACAATTCATGTTATACCTGATTCGCTTACTCTATCGGATACAACAACATCCATCTCTACTCCTCCCGTAGCTTATGAAATCACCAAAACGGGATTTTACATTGCCGATAAACCAAATACCATATTCAAAAGGGGTTATGTAAAAATTAACACCGATGAGTTTTCTGTGATCCAAGTCGATGCCGATGGTGTTGCTATGAAGGCCAATAATCTGACCGAAAATAAAGTCCATCAGATTGCCAAATTCTTCGAAGACAAGTCAAACGTTTTGTATAATCATAAGATAAGTCTTAATAAGGTTCAATCTGTCAAACAATTCGACCTGGAAGGTTTAACGATGTCACCTTCAGCGCTGATTGCCAAGAAGATTGAGATTGTAGAGCCACCTGAAGATGAGGGATTACCGGCCATGCGTTCATCTGGTATTGCCATTACTAAAAACGGAATGTCCGAGCACATCTTTTCGCGCTTTAAAAACAACTCAGAGCTACAGGGTCATCTACTTACATCAGCACCTTTACATGCTGATTTCAAAATTAAAATACCGACCAATATTCTTTATACCAGTGATTTGATTCAGGGTTACCGGATGGATATTGCTTACGAAAATGAACCTGACCGGTGGTACTCACTCCATCAGCGAAAAGACCAATATACCTGGTACAACGAAAGTAATCAACCTACTGAAATTAAAGGAATTGAACCGGATGAAGGATATATTGAACTTGCATTGGCCGAAGATAACGATGATCCTGGTGATGTTTTTGTATCAGAAACACTGGCGCGATGGGAGGGCTGGAGCCTTTCGGTTCGCAAACCGGGCTATGCAATCAACGATTCAGAGGATTACCAATTAAAGCCTGAAGAGACACGAAAGCATGACTTTGTACACACTGATAAAGTAAAAGAAAACAAAAAGTACGCTTTTGATCCTGATCTTGAATTTAAGATCAATGCCCAGTCAAATATTGTTGCTGGTACACTACCTAAACTTAGGTTTGGTAAAGATTACCGGATTCGGATCCGTGCTGTCGACCTTGCAGGCAATAGTGTGCCACTTACGCATCAAAGCGAGGATAGTGCAGAAACTGTCCGTAAGAATATCAGGTACATGCGTTTTGAACCTCTGTCCAGCCCTATTGTCCTTGTTGGTAATCAGTTAAGAGATGGTGAATTTCTTGAGAGAATGGTTATCCGGAGTAATTTTAATGCCACGACAAAAGAGTACGAAAATAAGTATCCGATAAGTTCCCAGGTTTTCGATGAGTTTTCGCAGCGTTTTCTTCTCCCTCCCAAAAACAGTCAAACCATGGCCGAAACCCATGGAATGTTCGAAAAGGCATTTTCAAATAATCCCGGCGCCGCAAAAGAGATTTATGATCTCATTTGCAGTCATGAGGGACTGTATAAACAGGGTAAAGAGAATACGGAAAGAGTCTATCAGCCTTCTGAGGTTGAAATCATTTACCTGCCTGACCCAATGGCTGCCGGTGTGGCATTGTTTGTGGCAGAGGGTTGCGACCATACCCATACTCAGGAATTTAAACCCCGGTTATTTGGCTTCTTTACAAATGACGAAGTTTCCCCTTCGAATACAAACGTAGATATTCCTGAGACCTGGTATAAAGCGGGTGTGGTTAGAATCAGGCTCGAAGAGGGTGAGATGGGAAGTAAATGGGACTCTTCGCAACGCATTTTTACAGTATTTCTTCCGAAAGGTTACCGAACAAGATTAAAATTCAGCACCTTCTGGCGCGAAAAAGATTTTAAGGAACTTTCGGCGCTTTGGGGAATGGTGAAAGAAAAATCACCTTCAAACGTTTCTGAGCTGGAACAGCTTGCCCGCGCAGGTCAGCACTGGATGCTAAGTCCCTTCCGTGAGATGGAACTTGTCCATGCTGTTCAGCAACCAGTAATAGAACCAGTTATTCAGGCACTGGTCCCCGATAGAGATTTTGGCGATACTTCAGTAAATATTAACACCAGATTTTTGGTACATGGCGAAAGTACAGAAAAGGTGGACTTTCAGGCAAGGTGGAGTGAACCAATTGATGATGGGATATCGCTGACCATTAAAAAGTTACAGGGAACAAACTCGATTGCTGATATTGCAGTGAGTTATGTTGACGATCTGATAACCAAAGGAACCATCCCAACCTTCCCAAAACTCGAAATAAAAGCAAATCCTAAGTTGGTTTTTCAACCACACCGACAGTTCCAAAGGAGAACTACCGACGAATTCAGGATAAATCCCCAACCCGAATCAATAAGGGTGAATAATTTGTTTAAATTGCAGAATACCTCCTTTGAGAAGGTTCAAAAAGATAAACTTGAAGCGCCAAAGAATCTCACCAACAGATTAAAATTTGAGATAAAAGAGTCGCGTTTCAGCTTTTTAAAACATATCGAGCTTCGTATTGATCCAATGATCCAAAATTTTGGGGATACCAAACACCGATGGGTAGACTACCAAATTATTGCTTCATCACGCTACAGAGAATATTTTGACAAAATTCTTAAAAATTACTCCGAACAACACACCGTTCGTGAAAGTCAATGGATCGAAAAAATCGACATTCTAAGTACCGCACGCCCGAAAATTCCGGAGATTGATTACATCATCCCAACTTTTGAATGGCGTAAAACACAGGATCAGAATACAGTACGGCATCAGCGACTCGGCGGTGGATTGCGGATATTCCTAAAACGTCCCTGGTTCTCTACGGGTGATGACGAGATGTTAGGTATTATTCTCCCGCCAACACCTCCCAAAACTCCCACTATTGCTACTGTAAACCAGGGTTATACGGGATATTACACCCACTGGGGAATCGATCCGTTACATAACTCCACCCAACCGGATTTATTAAGCCCTGCACCTCATGATTTTAGAATGAATCCCACATTCGACGAAAATGTACAATATCCTGATAGGGGGAATACGCGGGCAAATGTTGTCGCCTATCCCGTCCTTTTCGATGAAGAGCGTCAGCAGTGGTTTTGCGATTTAGCCATTAATCCCAAAAATATGTATTTCCCGTTTGTAAAGCTGGCGATTGCAAGGTATCAGCCTCATTCGGTGCACAAAGGAGATACAGATTGCCATCTATCGCCTGTAGTTATGGCGGATATGATGCAGCTGATGCCCGACAGGACATCAGTAATCCAATTTAAAAAGGAGGAAAAGAATTCTGTGTTTAGTGTCACGGTTTCAGGCGTTATTTACAGTGATATCTCAAATGCCTTTAAATTGTATAATTATATCCGTATTTCCTTAGTTGACAGCCGAATAGGGCAGCCTATCTATGGTTTTGTTGATGATGGAATAAATGCCAAGGATCTCAGGGATGAAAAGATTGAGCGAGAAATAAATGAGCGGGATGTGTCAAATAACCGGTTTAAAATAACTGCCGATTTTAGGTTGCCACATGCCTATAAAAATGCCCCTTTTCAGGTTGTTATTGAAGAATTCGAACGCGGACCTAAAAAAATGAAGGTAGCTGATGGTTATGAAGGACGTGTTGAACAATCGGAAGAGACTGATAAACTGGTTTTTGCCGATGTTATTAAAATAAACGAGTCAAAATAAGGTCAAAATTCTTATCAGACTTTGATCCTCTCATATTGTGAAGGATCAGAAGGATTAAACTGCATTAAATCGATAATTTAATGCAGTTTTTCTATTTTTGCTAAATCAATGCCCCAAATAATTTTTTATTTGAAATAAATTGAAGTTATGCCTTTACTCAGCAATAGAATACAAAATTTCACGGACTCTGTTATTCGCCGGATGACCCGAATAGCCAATAGTTATGGTGCGGTGAATCTATCCCAGGGTTTTCCCGATTTCGACCCGCCGATAGAATTGAAACGCGCGCTTGGTGAAGTAGCTTTGGGGAGTATTCACCAATATGCGGTTACCTGGGGCGCTCCTAATTTCAGAAAGGCACTGGCAATAAAGCAATCGAAATGTATGGGAATCCCGATCGATCCAGAGACACAAATCGTAGTCACCTGCGGAAGTACTGAAGCAATGATCTGTGCCATGATGACAGTAGTCAATCCGGGTGATAAGGTGATCGTATTTTCCCCGTTTTACGAAAACTATACTGCTGACGCTATTCTTTCGGGCGCTGAACCTATTTATGTCCATCTGAGGCCACCCTATTTTGGATTTGATATTGATGAGCTTGAGGAGGCGTTTAAACAAAATCCCAAGGCCCTGATTCTGTGTAATCCATCCAATCCGTCGGGTAAAGTATTCACAATGGATGAACTGAAAATAATTGCCGGTTTCGCCATCAAATATGATGTATTTGTGATTACCGATGAGGTCTATGAACATATTGTGTATGAGCCCTTTCATCACACCTATATCGCTTCATTGCCTGGGATGTTTGAGCGGACATTATCATGTAATTCGCTTTCAAAAACCTATTCAATAACTGGGTGGCGTCTAGGCTATATCATTGCTCCAGACCATATTATTGATGGAGCCCGGAAGGTTCACGACTTTCTCACAGTTGGGGCTGCCGCTCCGTTACAGGAGGCAGCTGTAACCGCCCTGAATTTTGATGATAACTATTATATCAAACTGAAGGAACTGTATACAGAGAAAAAAGATTTATTCTTAAAAGGACTTGATAAACTAAAGCTTAAATATACCAATCCACAGGGAGCCTATTATGTATTGGTTGATATTTCGGAATTTGGCGCTAATAACGATCTGGAATTTTGTGAATGGATGGCCCGCGAAGTTGGAGTGGCAGCAGTGCCCGGTTCAAGTTTCTTTAAGGAGGATGTACATCATTTGATCCGATTACACTTTGCAAAAAATCCGGACACACTCACTGAAGCCCTCAGGCGATTGGAACAACTTCATTCTAAAGCAATTGCGTATTACAAGTGATCCTTTACCTAAACTGGAAAATCGCACATTTTTGTTGCTCTTGTTTTTCCCTCCCGAAAAGATATCTTTGCTTAAGTTTAAGTGAATTAAAACCGGGTTTTTGTAGCTATGAGTAGGAAGGTGTTTTTTTGTAATTGTGGTGCTAAACTGATCGGAGAGGATCGATTAACCGGTATTTCAGAATATCTGGTTAAAAGCGGACAGCCATTCGTGGAGATTTCCGATTTGTGCGGATGTGCTGTCAATCGGAAAAGTGAAACAAGAGAATTGTTTTCAACAACGGATGAGATTTTAGTCATTGCCTGTTACCCGCGTGCGGTTAAACTTTTACTGGATAATTGCGGCATCCACCATCAATCCCTGAATATGAACTACCTTAATTTCAGGGAGCTGAGCAATGATCAGATTTTTGCCCAAATCAACTTTTTTTTTAATGGTCAGAATTCCGAAATGGGCTCTTCCAAATTTGCCACAATTGCCGAATGGCCTTCATGGTATCCGATCATCGATTATTCGCGCTGTACCACATGTGGACAATGTGCCGATTTTTGTCTGTTCGGAGTTTATGAAAAAACTGATAATAAGGTAGTTGTAGTCAATCCCCAGGGATGTAAAAACAATTGTCCGGCTTGTGGCCGCATTTGTCCCCAGACAGCTATTATTTTCCCGAAATATGAACATCAGGGAGCCATTGCAGGCTCTGATACCATTGATGAAATTGCCGAACAACAGCGTCAAACGCAGGATATTGATGCTATACTTGGAAGCAATATTTATAAAGCGCTAGAAATGCGTAAAGCGAAACGTCAATCTATCATTCGTTCTACCGCCATGCAGCAGGCGATAACAGACCGGGATAAAGCCCTCGCTGAAACTTCCAGCCATCTGAAGATGAAATAAGGGTTGGCTGCAAGGTTCTTGTGGCCTAAAACGATTCCCTAAATGAAAAGCAATAATATTGTAAAAAACTGATAATGTCAATAATACGCAATGTTTTAAAATCTGATCGCCGGTGTTTATGGAAGTTCGCCTATAACATGGGGTGGAAAGGGGTTGCAGGTTTTAGTAAATTCCAGAAAAGAAAGAAGCGGGGAGAAAATTTTCCAGCTTTTCAGTTTATTTCTGTCACCGATGACTGTAATCTGGCATGTCAGGGATGTTGGGTTACGAAAGGGGAGAAGAGCACAACGCTCGATTTGGCTACACTCAACAAAATTATAACCGACAGCAAAAAGCATGGAAGTTACTTTTTTGGGATCTTAGGTGGTGAACCTTTGATGTACAACGAATTAATGAATTTATTCAGGGCGCATCCCGATTGTTACTTTCAACTGTTCACCAATGGAACATTACTTTCCGACAAAGTTGCAGCTGAATTAAAACAACTGGCGAACGTAACTCCCTTGATAAGTCTCGAAGGAAACGAAATTGTTGCAGATGTCCGAAGAGGAAGTAATCGTGTGTTTCAACGAACAATCAAAGCCATCGAAACCGCCACCGGTTCAGGATTAATTACAGGTGTTGCAATAAGTGTTTGCAAATCAAACATTGATATGGCACTATCGGATGAGTTTGTTGAATTACTGCATTCGCGTGGAGTAATCTATGTCTGGTATTACATCTACCGACCAACAGGCGAAAATCCCCATTTTGAACTGGCACTCTCTCCTGAGGAAATTTTGCGTTTGCGACTTTTTCTGGTGGAAGGGAGAACTAAATATCCGATTGTGATGATCGATTCCTACTGGGGCGCCAATGGTGAACCATTTTGTCCAGCGGCAGAAGGCCTTAGCCATCACATCAATCCGGCAGGAAATATTGAACCTTGTCCTGTAATCCAGTTTTCGTGTGAAAATATACAAAACGGTGATCTCAAGGAAGTTTATGAAAACTCTACCTTTATAAAAAAATTTAAATCAGAGGTTAACAGGCAAACACAAGGTTGTATCCTTATGGAAAATCCAGCCTGGCTTGCTAAATTTGTAACGGATCATCAATCCATAAATACGTCAAACCGCCCAGGACTTTTGGAACAATTATCCAATGGAAATGTTATTTGCAGTCACGGTAGCTGTCCTAAAATTCCGGAAAAAAACTGGATCTACCGAATGGCCAAAAAAAGGGCCTTCTTTGGTCTGGGCGCTTACGGTTAATATTTTTTATCATGCATTCAAAAGATTTTCAATCCATATTTACCCTCGATGTTCCGTCAGAGAAATCGAAACGGACCCAAATCAGGACCGCTGTTGAATCGTATTTTCAGAAAAATCAGGTGATACCACCGGTAAGTCACGATGGTTTGGTCCGGTTTGCTACGTTACTGATTGAAGCTGAAAAGTGGGAAGAACGATACCGTGCCTTTATAATGGTATGTTGCGGTAATGCCATCTGGAGATCAGTGGTTGGAGCAATCCCTTTTAACCGGCGAATTTTTCTGTTGCCACAATGCCTTAGAAATGCAGCAAATTGCAAAGCTCAGCAAGATGAATTGGGATTATTATGCGGTGAATGTGGCAGTTGCAGTATATCTGGTTTTTTACGTGAAGCCGAAAATCTGGGTTATGTCGCATTGGTGACGGAGGGAACTACCATAACCACCCGCCTTATTGAAAGTGGGAAAGTCGACGCGGTAATAGGTGTCGGATGTATGGAAGTACTCCAAAAAATGTTTACGTCAGTGAGTAGGTATTCTATTCCAAGTATCGGAATTCCACTAACTTCATGTGGCTGTGTGGATACAACAGCTGATGCGGAATGGATTAAACAGGAGATTTATAATTTCCGTGAAGATGCATCTATCCGTTTACTAAATCTTAACTATTTGAAAAACAAATCTTCATCTATTTTCGGTGAAGAGCAGTTGGTTCGGATGCTTGGACCTGCTAAAAGTAAAACGGAGCTCATTGCTTTTGAATCGCTTCTTGCCGGGGGGCAGCGGTTACGTCCATTTCTTACTGCCCTGGCTTACGAAGCATTTGTAGATGAACCTGATCCTGCAATTCTGAATATGCTGGCATTATCAGTCGAGTGTTTTCATAAAGCATCATTAATTCATGATGATATTGAGGATCATGATGATATGAGATATGGGGTGGAAACGCTTCATATCCATCATGGGATTTCTGTTGCAATCAATGTTGGCGATTACCTGATTGGTGAAGGGTACCGACTGATCTCGGAAAGTTCACTCTCTCCTGAAATGATTCGTGAAGGGATTAAAATAATCTCAAGGGGCCATCGCAGCCTGACAATCGGTCAGGGGGCAGAACTAATTTCCATTAATTCTAAAGAGATACTTCCTCTTGACGAAATGTTGGAATTATTTGAAAATAAAACTGCTGCAGCATTCAAAGTTTCCCTTTTACTTGGCGCTACCATCGGGGGTGCCTCCCACAAAATAATCGAAATGTTAAGCCAATTTAGTCAATCGATAGGGGTTGGATATCAGATAAAAGACGATCTGGCAGATTATCAGGGTAATAAAGGAGATATTGCCGTTAGAAAATTTTCTATTTTACTCTCTGTACTAAAGGATAGAATCCCCAAAACAGAAATGGAAATCTTGCTTACTGCGTATAAAAATGATGATTATGAAGCATTATACGAATTGATTGATCGCTACCAGGTGCTTGATGCTACAAATGAGTTATTGACCAGCACAATTTATGAAGCCAGAAGTTGTCTTGAAAATATTTCGAACATGGGGCTTAAACTTGCATTATATGAGATTTTGGGAAAAATTTTTAAAGATTTTATTTAAACTTGCCGCACAACCAAAGTTAAAAAGGGTAAAACCAAAACTTCTGGAACCGGTTTTAGCCAAAGCATCGATGATGCTTGACCAGGAAATGATTTCTGAAATCCACACTTTTATCCTTAGTAAACAGACTGTTAACGGCGGATTCGAGGATAGGGGAGGGAAAAATGATTTATATTACACCCTTTTTGGAGCTTTTATCGCAGAAGCTTTTGGAGTTACTGAGGTGATGGAACCTCTGAAAATTTATGTTAAGGAATATGTTTCGCAGAATAATCTGGCCGGAGTTTATCGATTTTGTGGTGCGATTCTTTATGCCAAACTGATAGGAACAGATTCGACAACCGAAAAGCTGAGAAAACAAATTGTAGCCGATCTGATGCGACAAAATTCAAATCAGCCTGAATATTCGGTTTTTCTTGGAATGCTCGCTCTCTACTATCTTGAGGACTTTTTAACTATGCAACGTCTTGTTAATCTGTATAAAAAATCATTTTCACTTAAAGCACTTCCTTGTCCGGTCGTTGCAGCAACTGCAATTTTATTGGAAATGGCAGGAAATAAAAATAAGGAGGCTACAGATATTGTGAGGTCATTTTACCGGGGAAATGGGGGATTTGCAGCTCTTCACAAGGCTCCATCCGAAGATTTGCTCTCCACAGCTGTCGCCCTATATGCGCTTTATTTTCTGGACGCTGATGTGAGATTAATAAAACCCGATTGTCTTATTTTTGTTGATGAGCTATATGATAACGGAGGATTTCGTTCCACGTCATCCGATCCTCATACAGATATTGAATACACTTTTTATGGTTTGCTTGCATTAGGTTCATTAAGTTAATGATGCGCTGTAATGGAATAAAATAATTTTATGAAGCAGAATAAATTTGATAATCAATATGATGAGTTAGTTAAACTGTTGAAATCCGAACGAAATGAGGCCGGGTTCTGGAACGGTAAACTTTCATCAAGTGCGCTTGCGACTGCGGTCTCAATCGTTGCACTTAAGATCAATGGTGATAGTGCTGACGATGCCTTAATTTTAAATGGATTAGAATGGCTTTTAAATAACATTAATCCTGACGGAGGTTTTGGAGATACCCCCGGAAGCAAAAGTAATGTAAGCACCTCATTACTCAGTTATGGTGCGATTAATTATTGTTTAACAAGCAATATCGCTGCGAAGGAAACTATTTTAAGAATCGAAAGATATCTGTCGCAGCAGAAGCTTGATGTGAACAGCAACGATATAACATCTTCTATATTATCTTTTTATGGAAACGATTACACCTTTTCGGTTCCTATTCTTTCGATGTTGATCGTTTGTGGCGTTCTCAACAAAGATTCCTGTAGAAAAATCCCCCAGTTACCATTTGAATTTACGCTACTGCCTGCTTCGTGGTACAGACTGTTCAATTTGCGGGTCGTAAGCTATGCTATTCCGGCACTGATTGGTGTTGGGATTTTTATTTTTAAGACAAGAAAACGGCATAATCTGATAATGCGTTGGATCAGAAAACGGTCAATTCAGCCAGCATTGCGCAAGCTTGAAAAAATAGTTCCCGAAAGTGGTGGGTTCCTGGAAGCAATTCCCCTTACCGCTTTTGTTGTAATGTGTCTGATATCATCCGGGATCAGTCAAAGTTCGGTGGTCACCAAAGGAATTTCCTTTTTGCGTAATCTTCAACGGACTGATGGCAGCTGGCCCATCGATACCGATCTTTCAACCTGGGTGACCACCTTAAGTGTGAAGGCGCTGGGACCACAAATTTCGGAAGAATTTTCGACAATTGAAATCAATCAACTTGTAAATCATTTAAATTCAATTCAATATAAAGATATTCATCCTTTTAATCTTGCACAACCAGGAGGCTGGGGCTGGACCAACTTATCGGGTGCAGTACCAGATGTTGATGATACTGCAGGGGCAATTATAGCCCTTCTTGAGTTATACAAAAATGGAAAAGACTTATCTGAAGCAATTATACTTGGATCTCAATGGTTGACAACACTTCAAAATAAGGATGGAGGATTTCCCACTTTCTGTAAAGGGTGGGGGAGACTTCCATTTGATAGTAGTTGTGCCGATCTTACCGGACATGCATTGCTTGCATTGACCAAATCGGTTGAAATTTTGGGTGATCAAATTGACAATGAATTAAAAAACACCATGAAACAGTGTATTGCCCGATCATTTGGATTTCTTTGGAAAGCCCAGCATGAAAATGGATCGTGGATACCATTGTGGTTCGGAAATCAGGACACAACAGACCGGAAAAACCGGGTTTACGGAACTGCCAAGGTAGCTATCTATTTGAATGACAGCATAAAGTATCAAAGTCTTGATGCGAATATAAAAAATCATATCGAAAATCTTCTCTCCAGGGCTAATCGTTATTTGTTAGACCAGCAAAATGAGGATGGAAGCTGGGGAGGTGAAGCCGGAATCGCTGGTACAATTGAAGAAAGTTCTTTGGCGATCTCTGCGCTGATCGGAAAAGATCAGGTGGCCATTCAGAAGGGATTTGAATGGCTTGAAATAGAATATAAAAAAAATGGTTTGCGATCGAATCCGATTGGCCTCTATTTCGCGATGTTGTGGTATGATGAGAAATTGTTTCCTTTAATTTATTATATCGAAGCGCTCCGAAGGTATTTGAAATGAGAATATTTGTTTTCTGAAATTTTCAATGATTTGTAGATTATGAAGTTACATATTATAGGCGGTTTTTTGGGAAGCGGTAAGACCACCGCAATAACGAAGGCATCGAAGTTGTTGATGCAAAATGGAAAAAAAGTTGCTGTGGTTACCAATGATCAGGGAAAATACCTGGTCGATACCAGTTTTGTTGATTCAAACGAGATTCCGACTTCCGAAGTTACCAATGGCTGTTTTTGTTGTAATTTCGATATGCTAAGCGATCAACTCGAATTACTTGAACGGACCGTTTATCCCGATTGTATATTTGCAGAAAGCGTCGGATCGTGTACCGATTTGGTCGCAACGGTCTTAAAACCCTTGCAATTACTTAAAGAAGAACTCTTCGATAGTCTGACATTCTCGGTATTTGCGGATGGCCGTTTGCTGCTTGATCACCTAAGGGGGAAAAAGCTCCCTTTTTCTGATGCAATCAGCTATATATTTGAAAAGCAAATTGAAGAGGCTGATTTATTGATAATTAATAAAATTGACCTGCTACAGGATGAAGATTTAACGACTCTGCGTAAATTGACTCAGAATCAATATGACCGTAAAATATTGATTTTTCAGAACACGCTGAATCCACTTCATATCCAAAACTGGCTGAATATCCTGGAAGCAATGCCTAAACGTCGCAGAGATTCACTTGATATTGATTATCAAATCTATGGAAAAGGTGAAGCGGAGCTTGCCTGGCTGGATGAAGAGATCAATATTCAATCAGAGCATTCTTCTGCTGTTGAATACGCGATCCGGTTTATTGAAGGAATTGCAGAGGAGATCAGGCAGAAAGAGATTTCAATAGGACATTTGAAATTTCTTTTAAAAGGGGAGGGGATGAGCAAAAAAATCAGCTTTACTACAGTTCCCGAAAAAGATTGGAAAAACGGTCTTCCTGAAGTAAAGGTCGGTGATATTCAGATAATGGTTAATGCCCGTATTGAAACGACACCTGAAATCGCCCGGACTATTGTCAAAAATAGTATAAAATTGATTTCAGGACCGGCAGTTTTTGTCAGTGAAAGTCATGAACAGGCATTTCAGCCCGGTTTCCCAAATCCAACACACCGCATTACCCGAAAATTACCCTGTTGTGATGAGTGCAGGTGTATTAAAAATCCGGATCATCTTCAAATAGTAGATTGCCTGTGTAATTGCAACCTGGATGATGGGAGTTGTTGCACGTTTAGATGAAATTATACTAAATTAATCCATTTGATTAGTATTAAACAGCTTAACGATTAGAAAATTTTCTAATATTTTGATAATGCGCAATAAATCAATTATATATATTGTGATGCTTTTTTTATGGGTCTTCCTTTTCTATTATAAGGAGGCTTCCACAAATTTTATGGTATATAATTGGATGAATCTCCCCTATGAATCAAATCTTTCGAATACAATTTGGTTTTTCATCTCTACTCTTCAGAAAATTTTTCTGCTGCTTGTCCTGGTAATATTTGCGGCAGGAATAGTTCGATCCTATTTTTCACCCGAAAAAACCAGGAAAACATTGGAAGGGAAATCATTGTTTGCGGGCAATTTTCTGGCCGCTCTGCTTGGAATCGTCACCCCGTTTTGTTCATGTTCTGCTATTCCTTTATTTTTAGGTTTTGTCGAGGCTGGTATTCCGGTTGGCATTACCTTTTCATTCTTAATCGCAGCCCCGATGATTAATGAAGTGGCTATTATAATGCTATTTAGCTTATTCGGTTGGGAAGTAGGATTCATTTATATAATGATGGGCTTAATTATCGCAATTGCTGCTGGCTGGATAATTGGTCGGCTCAGACTTGAAAAATGGCTTCAGGATTGGGTACTGAACCTGAAATATGCTGCTCAACCAGTTGAAAATTTACCTTTGAGTATCAATAACAGAATAGAGGCAGGGAGTAATGCAGTGAAGGAAATCATGATCAAAATATGGCCATATATGATTTTAGGTATTGCAGTCGGAGCATTTGTTCATGGTTATGTACCAAATGATTATCTGGCTTCACTAATCGGCACATCTGCATGGTATTCGGTTCCATTCGCGGTTATAATCGGGATACCCCTTTATACCTGTTCACCGGGTGCCGTCCCGATCGCGTATGCTTTAATCGAAAAAGGGGTACCAATGGGAACTGCACTCGCCTTTATGATGTCTGTCATCGGCATTTCCCTCCCTGAATTGATAATTCTAAAGAAAGTTTTAAAACTTCCATTCATTTTTACATTTATAGGAATAATTGCCATAGGTATAATTTTAGTTGGATATTTGATGAATACATTGTTCTGATCTGGTGGAATATTAAACGCTGCCAGTGGCCAGTTGCCAATCCTCTAATTATTTAGATTTATCCTAAATACATGTAGCTTCTTGCATGTTTTGTTGAATGGTTCTATTTTTATGCAAAAGTTTAAACCATATCAGATATGAATAAGAGCATATTACCTTTATTGATTACCGGATTTTTAGCCTTCAACAGTGTCAGGGCACAGGAGCCAACAACGTGGCGCGGACCTGGTTCTACAGGCATTTATCACGAAACAGGTTTGTTAAAAACGTGGCCGGCCAATGGTCCGGAAATTGTATGGCATTTCGATGAACTGGGAGATGGATTTTCATCACCTGTTTTTGCCAACGGGAAAATTTTTGTTTCTGCAGCTGTTAACAATATTGGATATATCTATGCATTAACACTGGATGGGAAATTAATTTGGAAAGCCACTTACGGTGAAGAGTGGATAGAAAACTTCCCGGGAGCCCGTGCAACTCCAACTATTGTTGGTGAAATGGTTTATATCTATTCAGGAACCGGTGTGGTTAACTGCTTGAATGCGAACAATGGTCAGCTAATATGGAAAAAAGATGTAATGAAAGATCTTGGTGGTCAAAATATTACATGGGGTGTGACTGAAACTCTTGTAATTGATGGAGATAAAATTTTTGTTACAGTAGGTGGAACAACAAACAATGTTGTTGCTTTAAATCGCCTTAACGGACAACTTATATGGAGCAGCAAAGGGGAGGGTGAAAAATCGGCCTATTGTACCCCGTTACTCATAAAATTACCTTCCCGAAAGTTACTGGTTACCATGACCGAGAAACACATTATTGGATTGGACGCAACAACTGGTGTAATGCTTTGGTCATATGGGCAAACTAATCAGTGGGCTGTTCACGCCAATACCCCTATATTTTATAATAATGGCTTATTTTGTTTCAGCGGTTACGGCCAGGGAGGTGTAAGACTCGATTTAAATGGCGATGGAAGTCAGGTCACGAAAGCATGGTTCAGTCAGAAATTGGACAGCCGTATTGGAGGCGCAGTTGTAATTGATGGATATATCTATGGTTCAGGAGATAATACTAGGGACTGGCAATGTACTGACTGGAAGACCGGTGAGCAGAAATATGCTTCCCAGGCTATAGGAAAAGGGAACATTATCTCGGCAGACGGAATGCTCTATTGCTATAGCGAGAAGGGTGAATTAGCACTTGTTCCTGCATCACCACAAGGATTCAATATTGCTGGTAAAACTAAAGTTGAACTGGGGAACAGCCAACATTGGGCTCATCTGGTCATCAATAACGGTCTTTTATATGTCCGGCACGGTAAATCATTGATTGCATACAAGATAAAGTAAAAGCCTACCAGATTACCTTATTTTTAATTATTCGAAACGGGGGGAATTGTAATTAATCCAATTTCTCTCGTTTTTAAATGTTAATAAAGCGTTTTTTTATGAAGAAGTATATTTTGATTTCATTTGTGATGATGTTTGCCTCAGCTGCATTCTGTCAGTTGGTACAATGGAGAGGTCCCAAACGTGACGGTTATTTTAATGAATCTGGCTTATTAAAATCATGGCCCGCCGAAGGTCCACAAATGATTCTTAAAGTCGAAAAACTTGGAAAAGGTTACTCATCACCCATCGTAGCCAAACAAATGATTTACGTTACAGGAATGATTGATACCCTCGATTACCTGTCTGCAATTGATATGAAGGGAACAATTAAATGGCAGGTTTCCTACGGACGTTCGTGGTCGAAATCTTTTCCCGATACCAGATCTACACCTACGATCGAAGGTGACCGGATTTATGTGGTGAGTGGAATGGGCCGGTTGGTATGCATCGATGCGAACAGCGGAAAAGAGAATTGGGCTGTCAATGTGGATAAGGATTTTAAGGCCGAATGGCACAATTGGGGAGTCTCGGAATCCCCATTGATTGTGGACGATAAGGTAATCTGCACGCCAGGTGGCAAAGAGACCTCTGTGGTCGCTTTTGACAAAATGACAGGAAAGTTGGCCTGGAAAAGCGCATCCGTTGGAGGTCAGCGCGCTTATGCTTCACCAACGATTTTTGAATATAAGAAATTCAGATATATCCTCGCTGTTACAGCAACCCATCTGATCGCACTACATCCCGAAAATGGTACAACCGCCTGGAGTTATCCCTATTTTAAGAAAGAATGGGTGGAAGACCGAGATAAAGGTCTGATCTGGACCAATACTCCGGTTTTTAAAAATAATGAGATATTTCTTTCAATGGGCTATGATTATCCTGCAGTAATGTTAAAAATGGATTCGACAGGAACATCTGTCTCAGAAAAGTGGACTGACCATACCCTTGATAATCATCATCATGGAGTTATGGTGTCGGGTGATTATATCTATGGATCAAACTGGATTAGCAACGGAAAAGGGAAATGGGTTTGTATGAATTGGGATTCAGGCGAAATTCGCTATGTAACCGACTGGATCAATAAAGGTTCCATTGTTGGCGCAGATGATCTATTTTATGTTTATGAAGAGAAAACCGGAACTGTAGGATTGGTAAAACCTAATCCCGAAAAGTGGGATGTGATCAGCTCATTTAAGGTGACAAACGGAACCGGACCGCATTGGGCTCACCTGTTTATCAGCGATGGTAAGCTCTTTTTGCGTCATGGCGATGTTTTAATGGTCTATAATATTAAAGCATAATTTTCTGATAATGAAAATATTGTTGAGTTCTCTGATTTTGTTTCTGGTCTCATTTGCCGCTGTTATTTCGGGTCAGGAAACTGCTCAGTTTCGTGGTCCATCACGTGACGGATATTATCCGGATAAGGGGCTCCTTAAAAAGTGGCCGGATGCAGGTCCGCAACTCGAGGTTCAGATTACTGGCATAGGAAACGGCTACTCACAACCTGTTGAATATAAAGGCGTTATTTATGTAACCGGTATCAAGCAGGACTCTTTGGATATGATCTCGGCCTACGATATGAAAGGGGCTTTGCTTTGGAATCAGGTTTATGGTCATGCCTGGGTAAATTCCTATCCCTATACCAGATGCACTCCGACCATCCAAAATGACAAAATATACCTGGTGACCGGAATGGGTATTCTTTGCTGTCTCGATGCCACGAACGGTAAAATACTCTGGTCTCAGGATGCTCAGAATCAATTTAATGGGAAGTATCACATGTGGGGTATATCCGAATCTGTTTTGCTCACCGACCAGGCAGCCACTTATGTTACAGGTGGAGATGAAACAACAGTTGTTGCCTTTGAAAAGAATACAGGAAAATTTCTATGGAAAACTAAAAGTGTGGGAGGCCCAAGAGCCTACGCTTCGTCTCTGCTGATTGAACGAAACGGAATGAAAATTATTCTCGCTCAAACGATGAATGACGTGATTGGAATAAATTCGGCCAACGGTGATGTACTCTGGAACTTTGATCTGACTGCGTTTCAACCCCAAAAGATGGGAAAGGGGGTAAACACCAATATGCCAATTTATCAGGATGGCGAAATACTGGTAACAAGTGGTTATGATCATCCCGCTCTAATGATTTCGCTTGCGGCTGATGGTCGTTCAGTTCAATTAAAATGGAAAAATGATACGCTGGATACCCATCATGGCGGTATTGTTCTGGTCGACGGAAATATTTATGGAACAAACTGGATCACCAATTCCAAAGGAGATTGGGTTTCGCTGAATTGGAAAACGGGAAAAACAAACTGGGTAAAAAGTTGGCTTGCAAAAGGTTCTGTTATCGCAGCTGATGGATTACTCTATTGCTACGAAGAAAGGGGAGGAACGGTCGCATTGGTTCAGCCTGATACCACTGATTTTAAAATAATCAGTACTTTTAAAGTCGAAGGAGGAGAGGGTCCCTACTGGGCTCATCCGGCAATATATAATGGTAAATTATATCTCAGACATGGAAATATCCTGCAACGATATAATATTAAAGGTTCTTAATGGTTTAACGTCAACTTCACTTTATATTTAGGGCAATTCACAATTTGGCAAAGTGATATGTATTTAATTCAACACACTGAATTTCAAAATGGATCAAAAGAAAATATTGAATATTGCGATTTACCTGATCTCCTCTGTAGCGTTGTTAACGGCAATCTGGTGGCTGATGAGAGATCCTACTTCGAAATTTTCTGAAAGTCTGCCCGGGCTTGATAAAAGAGGTGTTGGAGATACCCTTTCAGAAAATGTTGAGATTGGTAAAATTTTTGAAACAACCTCATCGGCTTATCAGGAAATGAGCGAGACCTGGTCGCACTTCAGAGGGAACGATTATGACAATATCTCAAAATCGCCGATCAGATTAAAAGAAAAATTTGGCCCTGCTGGACCCGACATCCGTTGGACAATCCAACTTGGCGAAGGGCATTCAGGCGCGGCAATTTATAAAGGACTGGTTTATGTACTCGACTACAGCGAGAAAGATAAAGCCGATTTATTGCGCTGCCTATCATTGTCGGAAGGAAAAGAGCTGTGGAAAAGGGGATATCATGTGACCATCAAACGAAACCATGGAATGTCACGGACAATTCCGGCGGTAAACGAAAAATATATCGTAACCATGGGACCCCGCTGTCAGGTGATGTGTTTGGACCGTTCCACCGGTGATTTCCGGTGGGGAATAGATGTGGCTAAAGAATACATGACCGAAATCCCGTTTTGGTATACCGGACAATGTCCAATGATTGACAATGATGTGGCAGTAATCGCCACGGGCGGAAAAACGTTGATGATTGGGGTAAGCTGCGAAACCGGGAAAAAAGTATGGGAGACTCCCAACCCCGAAGGGTGGAAAATGTCGCATTCTTCCATCATTCCTTTTACGTTCAAGAATCGTAGGATGTATGTATATAGTGCGATAGGCGGATTAGTCGGGGTAGCGGCTGATGGTACAGATGTGGGTAAAGTGCTCTGGAAAGCGCCGGCATGGAACCATTCTGTGGTCGCCCCATCTCCGGTCTGCATGCCCGATGGCAAGATTTTTATGACAGCCGGTTATGGCGCTGGAGCGATGATGCTTCAATTGAAGGAAAATGGTGGTAATTTTGTGATTGAGGTCCTGGAAAGCTATCTTCCCCGTTTTGGACTTGCAAGCGAACAGCAAACTCCTATTTTCTGGGAAGGACATCTTTTTGGAATATTGCCGAAAGATGCCGGCTCATTGCGTAATCAGCTCGTTTGTGTCGATCCTTCCGATTGCAAAAAAATGGTTTGGTCGAGCGGTCAAACAGCCCGTTTTGGTTTGGGTCCTTACTTTATTGCTGACAAAAAGATGTTTATTCTCGACGATGAAGGAACCTTAACAATGGTCAGACCCGGCACGGTAAAATATACACAACTTGATCAGGTCAAAGTAATCAAGGATGGCGCTGATGCCTGGGCTCCATTAGCTATTGCAAATGGATATCTGATATTAAGAGATTCTAAAACAATGGTTTGCATCAATATGAACCTCTAATTTCGAATCATGAAGAACAAGGGTATTGTCTTTTTTCTGATTGTGCTGGCGATCGTTATCATTGGGGTCGTTGTGACCGATTATATCTCTTCCAAGCCCGGTGAGATGGCCGCGAATCCATACGCTTACAATGTTGATCCTTTCTCGAAGATTGACACGGCGTTGATTATGTTCAATGAAAACCGCGACTTCGCCATTTCGTTTGCTGAACCTGCTGGTGTCTGCATCAGGGGAGCTCAGATTTATATTGTCGGTGATCAGAAAATGCAGATTATTGAACCTACCGGAAAATTACTAAAAGAAATTGCTTTTGATCAAAAGCCCACTTGTGTGTATGCAACCTCAGAAAATATTTTTGTGGGTTTCCGGAGATCATTAGCTGTACTAAACCGTGAAGGTGTTAAGGTCGCAGCCTGGAATTCTTTTTCCGACAGTACAGTCATCACCTCAATCGCCGAAAAATCGGGTATTGTTTTCATCGCTGACGCCGGAAAACGGATGGTGAGAAAATTTAATCTTCAAGGTAAGCCACAAGGTGTGATTGAAGGAAAGTCAGGGAACGATCAGATTCATGGTTTTATAATTCCGAGTCCCTACTTTGATCTCGCTTTTAATCAGGAAGGTGAATTATGGGTGGTCAATCCCGGTAAACATACCCTTGAGAACTATACAACCGATGGAGAACTTCGTACCTGGTGGCAGGCTTCTTCCATCAAAATCGAGGGGTTTAGCGGATGTTGCAATCCTGCACATTTTGCCTTCTTACCAGATGGTAGTTTTGTAACCAGCGAAAAAGGGATGGTAAGGGTTAAAACCTATAAACCTTCGGGTGAATTTTCGGGTGTCGTTGCTGCCCCTTCAAAATTTGGTGAGAATAGCCATGCTCCCGACCTTGCTGTTGATAATCAGGGAAATATCTATGTGCTGGATCTGGATAAGAAGATGCTCCGTTTATTCGTTAAGAAATAAAATACAATGGATAGAAAAGAATTTTTTCGTAATGGAGGGCGCTGGGCCATTGTTTCAGCTTTAGGTTTGCTTAGTGGCTTTTTTGCCTACCATCAAAAAATTGTTTCGCCCGGAATTTGTTCGGTCGCCCCTTTATGTAAAAATTGTGGGAAGTTTGCAAAATGTGAGCTTCCACAGGCAAATAAGACAAAAGAAAATGGAAGATAGACCTAAAAACAGTCGGAGGGACTTTATCCGGAAAGGGACCCGCCTCTCCTTGTTGATTACGTTGGGTGCAGTGGGAGGTCTTGCATCAAAACACCTTACGGGAGAAAAATATGTCTGGCAGATTGATCCATTCAAGTGTACACAATGCGGACGATGTGCCACATCGTGTGTTAAAACCCCTTCAGCCGTAAAATGTATTCATGCCTACAATCTATGTGGTTATTGTGACCTTTGTGGCGGCTACCTGAAACCTGATGCAAATACACGCTCTACCGCAGCTGAAAATCAGCTTTGCCCTACCGCTGCAATTCAACGAAAATATATTGAAGAACCTTATTTTGAATATGTTATCAACGAAGATCTCTGCATTGGATGCGCAAAATGTGTCAAAGGATGTACTTCGTTTGGAAACGGATCATTGCATTTACAGATTATCCAAAGTCTCTGTCTCAATTGCAATGAATGTTCTATCGCCAGAAACTGTCCTTCCGAGGCAATTTCGCGTGTAAAAGCCAGTAATCCGTATAAAGTAAAGGGTAATTTCACCAAACAATAAGCAAAAGTAAAATTATGAATATAAAACTTTTGATAATTATCTGTTTCTCATATTTCTATGGATTCTTTGAGATTTTCATGAGTGTGAGACAAAGAATTAACAGGAAGAAGGAGATTGTCAAAGCAGGAGATAAAGCAAGTATTTGGATGCTTTTTATTTTTATCGCAATCGGCTATTTTCTCGCCTTCAGGGTTGGTTTTACACGATTGGGCAGAATTTACCATTGGGATATCCTTTTCACCATTGGTGCAATAATAACTATTGTAGGATTATTTATCAGGATAAAATCAATTCTGACCTTAAAACAGCATTTCACTTATACTGTGACAAAAATTGAGAATCATGAGTTGATTGAAACCTGGCTATATAAAACTATCCGACATCCGGGGTATTTGGGACAAATACTTATTTTTATTGGTGTCGCAACATCTTTATCTAATTGGTTATCAATAATTTTAATGACTATTCCCGTTTTGTTGGGATATATTTACAGGATTAGGGTAGAGGAACGATTTATGATCGAACAGATGGGACAAAAATATTTGGACTACCAAAGGAGGACTCAAAGATTAATACCCCTGATATTTTGAACTAATAATTGTTAAACAGAACTCAATTAATGAAAAATTGGATTAAAATATCGCTTATATTCTCACTATTGCTATTTAGTTTAGCAGGAATTGCTCAAAAACAGCGATTCCCAAGACCTGAATTTGGTAACGGCTATAGTCAGCCAACCCCGGTAACTCCTGAGCCTCGTGCCTTGGCACTTGAGTATACCGATGTTGTAATTTTATTACTTGTACTCTCAGTGGCAAGTTGGCTGGCTACCCGCAAACGTTCCCGTAAAGGTTTGCTCTGGTTATCAGTTTTCACGCTGCTCTATTTCGGTTTTTACCGCGATGGCTGCATTTGCTCTATCGGTTCGGTTCAGAACGTCGTTTTAACCTTGTTTGATCCGGGTTACGCCATTTCGATTACTACTTTGCTCTTTTTCCTTCTGCCGCTTGTTTTCACCTTGTATTTTGGGAGAACCTTTTGCGCCGGAGCATGTCCTTTGGGAGCAATCCAGGATTTATTAATTGTTAAACCATTATCGCTGCCTGAATGGCTCCGAAAAACGTTAGGAATTCTTCCATATCTTTATCTGTCGCTGGCAGTACTTTTTGCAGCCACGGGGACCGATTTTATCATTTGCCGCTACGATCCTTTTGTAGGGATCTTTAGAATGGATGCTGAGTTTCACATGGTGGTTCTTGGGATTGCATTTTTGTTGATGGGAATGTTCGTTGCAAGGCCCTATTGCCGGTTTTTATGTCCTTATGGCGTGTTATTAGGCTGGATGTCAAGATTTTCAAAATGGCACCTCTCCATCACACCTGCTGCGTGTATCCAGTGCCGGTTATGCAGTGATTCCTGTCCGTTCGACGCCATCGATTTTCCTACTGACGAAAAGCAAACAAAGAACCGAATATGGGGAGTAAATCATTTTCTGATTTATCTTCTTTTAATTCCTCTATGGATCTTTATTGGTGGGTTTGCCGGTTCTAAAGCTCACACCTGGATCTCGAAAGCCAATTCAAAAGTTTATCTTGCCGAATTGCTCATTACCAAGCCTGAAGTGCGAAATGATGATAAAAATCTGGATGTGCAGGCATTTCTAAGTTCAGGAAAATCGATGGAAACCCTCGTTAAGGAGGCGACAGTGATTCGTCGTAAATTTTATATCGGTGGTTGGATTGCCGGTGGATTTATGGGACTTGTCATTGGAATGACCTTGCTAAACCAGGTTGTTTACCGCCGGAAAAATGACTATCAACCACATAAAGGAAATTGTTTTAGCTGCGGACGCTGCATCAATTATTGTCCTGTAAAGAAATAATGATATGTTTGAAATGAAACCAGAAAATAAACTGAAATTCTCGCTGAATGTAGCCCTCGTTTCGGGGATATTCTGCATCACAATAGCGTTGTTATTGTTATTGAATTTTGTCCAGATGAGCAGGAATAAGCCGCTTGAAAGTAAAGCACTCACTTCCCTCGTCAATCGGCTCAGTCAGGATCCCAATAGTGATGAGCTGAAACAGGAAATCAGGAATTTTGATCTTCTGGCCCGAAAGGCCTATTTCAATAGCAAATGGCAGGTGAAGACTGGGGCGTACCTGTTGCTTTTTGGAGCGATTACGTTTGCACTTGCTCTTCGGGTAGTCATCGGTTTAAAATCGAAAATAGAAGAACCTGTTGTAAAGGATCAAAATGATCTCACAAGCCGCATACTGACACAACGTTGGGTAATGATAACAGGTTCAGCGCTCCTACTGCTTGGACTTGTGGCATCCTACGCATCGGTTGATCATCTTCAAAAATATACGGTTAATGAAACTTCTGACGCAGTAAAAGTTGCTGATAATCAGGAGAAAATTGAAGTGATTAAAGTGGGTGAAAATCCGCAGATCGCTCAGCCTGCATCAGTAATCCCTGAAAAGAAACTGCCCGAACCTGTAGCTGCTACTGCCGACACCGCACGGGCAAAAGTTGCTCCACCGGTAGTTGCCAAAACAAGTTTTCCCGGTATCAACGAAATGAAATCAAATGCCCCTTCATTCCGCGGACCTTTCGGAAACGGGGTCTATTTCCAGAAAGGGACACCTGTCGAATGGGATGCAACGTCGGGAAAAAATGTAATTTGGAAAACTCCCGTCCCCAAAAAAGGTTATAATTCTCCCATCATCTGGGGAAATAAAATCTTCCTTTCCGGAGCAGATCAGGAGTCAAGGGAAGTTTATTGTTTCGAAAGAAGTTCAGGTAAACTACTATGGAAACAGAGTGTTGACAAAATTCAAGGGAGTCCTGCAGCACCTCCGAAGGTCACTGAAGATACCGGATTTTCAGCCCCTTCGCTGACGACAGACGGAAACAGGGTATATGCTATGTTTGCCAACGGCGACATCATCTGTTTTGATATGGAGGGAGCACGGATCTGGGCACGTAATCTCGGATTACCTGACAATCATTATGGTCACGCATCCTCGCTTGTAATGTGGAAAGATAAACTCTATGTTCAATATGACACGAACAAAAGCCGGAAATTATTGGGACTAAATGCATCCACGGGTCAAACGATATGGGAAACCATCCGAAAGGGAAAAATTTCATGGGCAAGCCCTATACTTGCAGAGATTGGAGGCAAATTCCAGGTCGTATTATCCACCGATCCCATGGTTGCCGGTTATAACACTGAAACAGGGAAAGAACTTTGGTCGGTTGACTGCATGAGTGGGGAAGTTGGTCCTTCGCCAGCTTCAGGTGGTGGATTAATCTTTGCAGCCAACGAGTATGCCAAATTGGTGGCCATCGATCCTTCAAAGAATACCAAAGTTTGGGAAAGTGATGAATTTCTCCCCGAAGTCGCCAGCCCTGTTACCGCCAATGGGTTCCTTTTTGTTGCGACAAGCTATGGTGTATTGGCTTGTTATGATGCCAAATCGGGCACCAAATTCTGGTCTAAAGAGGATGGTCCGGGTTACTATTCTTCACCGGTAATTGCGGATAATAAGCTTTATATATACGATACGGCGGGTAAAATGAGGGTATATGAAGTTGCGAAGGAAGAGAAGTTACTTGGAACAGGCAATGCCGGGGAAAAAGTAACTACTACTCCTGCGTTTAAAGAGGGCAGGATGTACCTTCGGACACCTAAATTTCTTTATTGTGTCGGTAAAAAATAAGATTTAGTAAAATTATAAATGGTTCATAAACAGGAGAATGATTGACCTGACAAAGATAGATCAGATTGTTTCGGAAAAGGGAAATGACAAAACGGCCTTAATTCCTATCCTGCAGTCGATTCAGCGCGAATACAATTATCTGCCCGAGGAAGGCTTAAGGCGTGTGAGTGCCATAACTTCGATCAAACCTGCAGAGATAATAGGAGTTGCCAGTTTCTATTCGCAATTCAGACTTGCTCCTGTTGGTGAACATATCATCAGGGTTTGTGTAGGTACTGCTTGTCATGTTAAAGGGGCTGGCCAGGTTTATGATGCCTTACGAAGAGCATTCAAGCTGAAGGATGGACAACATACCGATCAATCGCAGAAATATACCATTGAAAAAGTGAGTTGCCTGGGATGTTGTACTTTGGCGCCTGTAGTCCAGATCGACCAAATAACTTATGGTCATGTAACATCGGATAAGGCAGCTGAGATTATAAAAGATTTTGAAAATCAAAAGGATAATAAAAACAAAAAACTTTTCCGAAAATCCGATGGTACCGAAATTCAGGGTGAAATAAGGATTGGATTGGGTTCCTGTTGTGTAGCCAGCGGTAGCAGTGATATTAAAGAAGCTGTCGAACAGACGATTACGAATACCGGACTGAAAGTTAAATTAAAGAGTGTTGGATGCGTGGGGATGTGCCATCAGGTACCACTTGTCGAAATTGTACCGATTAAAGGGGAACCCACATTGTATTCAAAAGTCAAACCGGAGGATATCCAACAGATTGTGGCTTCGCATTTTCAACCAACGGGCTTTCTGTCAAAATTGAAAAATAAATTCTTTAGCGGTCTCGAAAATATCCAGAGTGATCAAAAATGGGATGGAATCGAACGTTATGAATTGGATATCCGCGAAAAACATGTCTCCTCATTTCTTGGGAAGCAATTTCCAATCGCAACCGAGCATCGTGGTGCTATCAATCCCCTAGATCTGGAAGAATATAAACAATATGGTGGCTTTTTGGCATTAAAGAGGGTTTTTGAAGAATTTACCCCACAACAGGTCATCGATAAAATCAAATCAAGTGGTTTACGAGGAAGGGGAGGCGCCGGCTTCCCTACAGGAATTAAATGGGAACTCGTATCCAAACAAACCAGCGAAATTAAATATCTGATCTGTAATGGAGATGAGGGAGATCCGGGCGCTTTTATGGACCGAATGCTACTCGAATCATATCCTTACCGTGTCATTGAAGGGATGATCATTGCCGCTTTTGCGACCAATACCTGCGAAGGGTACTTTTATATCCGGGCCGAGTACCCACTCGCAGTGAGGAGGATCAGGGCTGCCCTTGAAACCTGCCGCGATAACAACTTGATTGGCAACAATATCCTTGGATCAGGATTCAATTTTAATGTGAGAATTTATGAAGGTGCCGGCGCATTTGTTTGTGGCGAAGAAACGGCGCTCATTCAATCCATTGAAGGAAACAGGGGATTTCCCCATCTGAGGCCACCATTTCCAGCCATAAAAGGGTTGTTTGGATTGCCTACTCTTGTAAATAATACAGAAACTTTTGCCCAGGTCTCTTTTGTAATGCGTGATAATGTCGACCGGTTTACACGTATTGGTACAGAAAAAAGTAAGGGAACGAAAGTTTTTGCACTGGCAGGAAAAGTGGCACGCGGTGGTTTGATTGAAGTACCCATGGGGATGACCATCAGGCAGATTGTCGAAGAAATTGGGGGAGGTATTGCCAACGGACGTAAATTTAAAGCAGTACAGATCGGAGGCCCTTCAGGAGGGTGTATCCCTGCAAGCATGCAGGACACACCAATTGATTATGAGTCACTTACAAGCCTTGGTGCAATGATGGGTTCAGGTGGACTGATTGTTCTTGACGATACCGATTGTATGGTAGACATTGCGCGGTTCTTCCTCTCCTTCACGCAGGAAGAGTCATGTGGCAAATGCACCTTTTGTCGCGTAGGAACAAAAAGAATGCTTGATCTGCTCGATAACCTGACCCAGGGAAAAGGAAAACCAGGTGATCTGGAAAAACTGGAAAAGTTGGCCGAGTGGACAAAAAAAGGATCTCTGTGCGGGTTGGGCAGGTCTGCACCTAATCCTATTTTGAGTACACTTAAATATTTCAGAGAGGAATATGAGGCTCACCTGAATGGTATTTGTCCGACAGGCAAATGTTCTGAACTTATAAATTACTCAATTACTGATGATTGTATCGGATGTACCTTATGTGTTCAGCGCTGTCCGGTCAATGCCATTCCATTTAATCCACACGAAAAACATGTGATTAATACCGAATTGTGCATCAAGTGTGATGCCTGTCGTCAGGTTTGTCCTGCCGATGCTGTAGTGGTGAAATGACAATTAAGACAATTACACAATTCCCAGTTATTTACAACTTTTATCTGAAAAGCAAAATTAATTATATAGAATGGTTCATATCAGGATTAACGATCTCGAAATTGAAGTAGAAGCCGGGACTTCGGTATTAAAAGCTGCCGAGGCTGCAGGATTTAAGGTTCCTTCTCTCTGTTACAACGAAGAGCTGGGCCACTTTACATCGTGTATGTTGTGTCTCGTAAAAGAGGAGAAAGATGGCCGATTATTCCCATCCTGTTCTGTTATATCAACGGAGGGGATGTCAATTATTACTGATGATGAAGAGATTAGGGAAGCACGGCAAACCGGACTTGAACTACTTTTGAGCGAACATGTTGGTGATTGTGAGGCCCCTTGTCAGATCGCATGTCCTGCTCACATGAATATTCCTCAGATGAACCGACTCATTGCTGCCGGAAAATTTGAGGAAGCTCTGAAACTGGTCAAAAGAGATATTGCACTACCTGCCGTTCTTGGCCGCATTTGTCCGGCCCCTTGCGAAGGGGCCTGTCACCGAAGGACGGTCGATTCTTCGGTATCCATTTGTCTGCTAAAACGGTATGTTGGCGACGAAAATAATCTTCATCCTTTTGATCCATTACCTCTAAACGGGAAAAGGGTTGCCGTAATCGGAGCAGGCCCGGCAGGGCTGGCTGCTGCCTATTATCTGCAATTGAATGGTTACCAAACTGTATTATACGATATAAACAATAAACCCGGAGGTCTGCTTCGTACCAATATTGATCCAGAAATATTACCAATTGACATTTTAGACAACGAGATCAATACGATTTTAAGTACCGGGGTTATATTTAAAGGAGAAACGAAGGTTGACGCTGATTCCTTCCATCAGATTACAAATCAATTTGATGCAGTCGTTGTTGCAACAGGTGCACTTGTTGACGAAATCAGGAATTGGGGATTTCTGACCACAGCTAAAGGAATTGAAGCGGAGCATAGCAGCTACCTAACCTCCATGAAAGGTATTTTCGCAATTGGAAATACTTTACGTTTTTCCAGGATGTCCATTCGCCCAATCGGTCAGGGTAAGGAGGTTGCATGGTCTGTTGCACAGTATTTGTCAGGCGAAGAGCCCAAAGGTGAGCCCCGGTTATTCAATTCGCGCTTTGGAAAGCTGTTGGAAGGCGAGATCTCCGAATATCTCAAAGAATCAGTAATTTATGATAGAATCTCCTCTATAAAGATAAATTTAAATGGATTTTCAAAGGAAGAGGCAATTCAGGAAGCACAACGGTGCCTCCATTGCGACTGTCGCGATATTGAAAATTGCAAACTCAGGGATTTGTCTGGTAGATATCATGCGAACCAGCGACGTTTTGCCGGCAACGAACGAAAAATAATGACAAAGCATTTTGCACATACTATCGTTTACGAACCATTAAAATGCATTAAATGTGGAATCTGCGTCCGGATGACCTCCAAATACCAGGAAAAATTCGGATTCTCCTATATTGGCAGGGGATTTGATGTAGAGATAGGTGTTCCATTTAATGAATCGGTGGAGGCAGGACTCGCCGAAACTGCTGAAAAAGTGGCAAAGGCATGCCCAACTGGAGCATTAACTAAAAAAGAGGACTGATGAGAATTATATCCCTGATTTTAAGTATTATAATTGCTGTCTCTGTGGGTGCGAATGGTCAGACTTCTGATAGTTGGAGCAACTTTCGCGGTAGTCAGGACCTCTTAGGCGCTACCCGTGTCAATTTCCCAGATAAACCCAAATTGCTCTGGAGCTTTCAGATTGGTGATAATCTCAAATCTGCTGCAGTCATCTCCAATGGAAAGATTGTAATCTGCGGTACTGATGGGACAGTTTATTGTTTGGACCTTAAGGGAAAGGTGTTGTGGAAATACAAAACGGAGAATTCGATCGAAGCTCCGGCCTTAATTTTAAATAACAACGTCTATGTGGGAAACCTCGATGGTAACCTTTATGCGCTTAAACTATCGGATGGCACCCTACTCTGGAAATATAAAACGGACAACCAGATAATGGGATCAGCAAATTACTGGAAATCAAGCTCTAAAACGGTGTTAATTGTAGGAAGTTACGACTATAATCTTCACTGTGTTGACGCAGAAACAGGCAAAATGCGTTGGAAATACGAATCGGATAATTTCATAAATGGTGCCGCTGCCTGTTTTAATGGAAAAGCAATATTTGGCGGATGCGACGGGTTCCTTCACGTAGTGGAGATTGAAAGTGGTAAATCTGATGCTAAAATCAATGTAGCGACCTATGTTGCAGGATCTTGTCCGGTAAGTGATAAAATGGCATACATCGGTGATTACGACGGCAAATTTTCCAAAGTTGACATTCAAACCGGTAAAAAAGTATGGAGTTGGGAGAACAAAGAGTTGAAACAACCATTTGTTGCTTCGGCTTCACTTTCGGGCGATAAAGTGGTAACCGGTAATCGTGATAAATTTGTTTATTGTTTTGATAAAAATTCGGGTAAGCTGATCTGGAACTTCAACAGCGGCAGCAGGGTAGAAGCATCCCCGGTTATTATTAAGGATAAAGTGATGACTGCCAATATGCGCGGTGATCTGGCGATGCTGAAGCTCTCGGACGGCTCCGTGATCTGGAAATATGAAATTGGCAATTCTATCCTTCATAACCCGGCTGTAATCGAAAACTTAATGGTGGTTTGTGCTTTGGACGGAATGGTTTATTGCTTTGGTAAATAGGTAATTTATTTGTTATATTTACAAGTAAACCTTTTGGTTGAAGTAATCCTTATTGTAATAACACCAATTTGCCATTAATTCATGAATATTGTCCAGATAATTCCAGGTTCCGGAGGCAGTTTTTACTGCGGAAACTGTCTGCGCGACAGCAAATATTATATTGCATTGCGTGATCAGGGACATCAGGTGATTAAAATCCCGATGTATCTTCCCATTTTCGCTGATGAACGGGATATTAAGGAGATCCCGGTGTTTTATGGCGCTGTGAGTATTTATCTGAAGCAGCTTTATCCCATTTTCAGAAAGGCTCCGAAATGGTTCGACAAATTGCTCAACTCAAAGCCAATTTTAAAGTTAGCAGCCTCTCAGGCAGGTTCTACCAATGCCAAAGGGCTAGAAGAGATGACCGTCTCAATGCTGCTTGGCGAGGATGGAAAACAGCAGGAGGAGCTGGAACGACTGGTTGACTGGATGGAAGAACATGGGAAGCCAGATGTGGTTCATATCTCAAATGCTTTGCTGCTCGGTTTAGCCCATCGGATTAAAGAAAGACTCAATGTGCCAATCATCTGCTCATTACAGGATGAGGATGTTTGGGTGGATGCCATGAAACCCGTTTTCAGGGAACAGATATGGAACCTCATGAGCGAAAAGTCCAAAGATGTGGATCTTTTCATTGGAGTGAGCCACTTTTTCTCAGAGGTGATGCAACAGCGGATGAAAATACCTTCCGAAAAAATTAAAAGTTTGTACCTGGGAGTCGATCCTGCTGATTATGAATTTATTCCTGTTATTGATAAAGGACGAAATATCGGGTATATTTCACGGATGTGCCACGAAAATGGTTTTGACCTACTCGTGGATGCTTTTATTCTGCTGAAGAACCAGCCAGATTTTGAGGATGTAAAACTTATTCTTACAGGTGGTTCCACAGGTGCAGACAGTCGTTATATCAAAAAAATCAGAAGGAAACTCTCCAAAGAAAACCTCGATAAACAGGTCGTATTTATTGATGATTTTGAGGAAAATGGCAGAAGATCGTTTTTTAACCAGGTCTCAGTAGTTTCTGTGCCTGTCAGAAATGGCGAAGCTTTCGGAATGTACCTGCTCGAGTCGATGGCATCTGGTATTCCTGTCGTTCAGCCGGCATTGGGTGCATTCCCCGAAATCGTCCATCTCTCGGCTGGAGGAATCATTTATGAACCCAACACACCTGAATCACTGTGCACTGCATTGACCCAATTATTGTCTGACCATGTGCAACTCGATCAACTGAGTCTGAGGGCGAGAGAAGGGGTCGAAAAGAATTTCAATATTCATGATCATGCCAAAGAGATGATCGACGTTTATATGAATCTAAAATAATTTGTAAAATATATTATCGTATTTGATTCAGAATTATTAACATACAATAATTACTTGATTTCGGATGGCATTGCGCTTCGACAGTCTCAGTCTATGATTTCGTTGACATCATTTTTTGAAATGGTCAAATTAAATATTGAAAGTGAGATTCCCTATTCCGTTACGCTCCATTCGGGAATGGCAAGAGAGTGTGTTTTTGGTTAAATGAATATCCTGTTCCAAAAACGCAACGTATTGTGGACAAAGTTATCTTTGCAACATTAAATTACTTAAATATAGAATTTTACTTTTAATATAAATTCGCAATACGATGATTCTCCGTCTCAAAAATATTTCCAAAGGGTATGGGGATCCGTTGAAAAGCAATTTCAGAAAAGTTCTCAACGGATTAAACCTCGAAGTTTCAATAAATCAGAAAATTGCAATCTCAGGTCCGAGCGGATCAGGGAAAACAACTTTGCTGAACCTCATTGGTACACTCGATCTTCCTGACACAGGTGAGATCCTCTTTAACGAGGAGAACATTACGGGCTATTCGCAGGAGAAACTGGCCTATTTCCGGAACCGGAAAATTGGGTTTGTTTTTCAGATGCATCATTTGCTTCCGCAATGCACACTCTGGGAAAACGTCCTCTTACCGGTATTGCCTTTAAAAAAAGTTGTTGGCAGGGAGGAAAAGGATTGGGCGGAGCATCTGCTTCGAAAAGTGGGGATATGGGAACAAAGATATCAAAAACCATCACAACTATCCGGTGGAGAATGTCAGCGAACAGCCGTTGTCAGGGCATTGATCAACAAGCCACAACTGATTCTTGCCGATGAACCAACCGGCGCTCTTGACGAACAAAATGCCGGACACCTTGCTGAATTATTGAACCACATCAGCAGCGAAGAAGGGGTTTCACTTATTGTTGTTACCCATTCGTCTGAGCTGGCGGCACAAATGGATCTGGTTTATCATTTAAAAAACGGTCTCCTGCAATGACACCTTTAAAACTAATATTCAGTAGTTTTACTTATTATATTAGGGCAAATCTGCTGGTTATGTTAGGCGTGGCAATCAGCACTGCAGTACTGACCGGGTCCCTGATCATTGGCGATTCGGTAAAATTCAGTCTTGAGCAGTCGGCCTTTTACCGTCTGGGCAATATGACCCATCTGGTATCTACCGTTGATCGCTTTTTTCGGTCTGATTTAGCCGGAGAGCTTGCTGCCAAAGGGGGATTTGTTGTTTCCCCAGCTCTTTTGCTCGAAGGGATTGCAGTTGCCGACGGGGGAAACGAGCGGGTTAATAAAGTTCAGATAGACGGTATTGACGACAGCTTCGGACAAATCACTTTATCTCCCTCTTTTACTAAATTGACTGGAAATGATGTAATTATCAGTGCAAACCTGGCAGAAAGACTTCACTTAAAAAAAGGAGACAATTTCCTGGCAAGGATTAAGAAGGCAAGTCTCATCCCATTGAATGCCCCGTTTGTGTCCGATGCAGAAACAAGCGTATCGTTTCGCGCAGTTGTTAAAGATATTGTAGATCAACATAATATGGGATTCTTCAATCTTAAAAATTCCCAGACAGCACCTTATAACCTCTTCCTCTCTTTGTCGAGACTGAACGATCTGATGAAGATTAAAGATAAGGCAAACCGCTTGCTGATTTCTGCACCTAACTGCGATAATCAGCAAATTAATGAATTACTGGATGCTTGCTTTACTCCGATGGATGCAGGATTAAAAACCAAGGCAATTCCCCTGACTCACGAAATGGAGATTACCTCCGAAAGGGTATTTATTGATGATCAGATTGTTAATGCCTTCAAACCGTTTCAAAATTCGCATCTTGTCTTGACCTATTTTGCCAATAGTCTGGAATTCAATGGGGCATCTACACCTTATTCATTTATTTCAACAACCGATGATAATACGCTTAAAGATAATGATATAATTATTAATTCATGGGTTGCATCCGACCTAAAAGTCAGAATCGGGGATTCACTAACCGTCAAATATTACGAAATAGGTCCTTTGCGGCAGTTGGTCGAAAAGGGGTCAAAATTCATTATTAAGGAGATTGTTCCGATAGAAGGGAAGTATGCCGATAAAGATTTAATGCCGCTGCTTCCCGGTATGTCTGATGCAGGGCATTGCCGCGAATGGGAAGCTGGGGTTCCCATCCGGCTCGGATTGATCAGGGATAAGGACGAAGCCTGGTGGAATCAGTACAAAGGAACTCCAAAAGCCTTTATTTCACTGAAAAAAGCGCATCAAATCTGGTCGAACAGGTTCGGAAATTATACTGCCATCCGGATCAATGAAAAGGATTTCAAGGAGAAAACCTACCAATCACTATTTTCAGCTTCCATCAGA
The DNA here is from genome assembly GCA_963675995.2 of Prolixibacteraceae bacterium. GTDB lineage: Bacteria > Bacteroidota > Bacteroidia > Bacteroidales > Prolixibacteraceae > JAAFHB01. The sequence goes on from CAXXIY010000002.1 coordinate 2,325,246, forward strand.
CCGCAAAATTTGGGAATAATGGTAACAGCTGTGAGAGTCAATGGATTAAAAGCTGCTCGTGAAGGTGTCGATTTCAGTCAGTTATTCCTGAGTCTTAGTTTCTTTCTGTTGCTGGCAGCGCTTATACTTACCGCTTTACTCTTCCTTTTAAACCTCGAAAACCGTCAGTCACAAATCGGAACGCTGCTCATGATTGGATTTACCCACAACAAGATCCGGTTCCTGCTGCTATGCGAAGGAATTATTATATCCACGATTGGTGCACTCTTCGGCCTTTTAATTGCTGTTTTTTATACCAAGGTGATCTTCATTGCTCTCAATTCGCTCTGGTGGGAGGTGGTGCGCACCTCGGTTCTCATGATTGACCTTAAAATTTCTACCCTGATCACAGGATTGGCAATCAGTGTTTTCATTTCCATATTGACCATTCTGATTTCGGTCAATCGAAGCTTTAAACGTCGTGCTGTTGAACTGCAACGCAAGCAGGATCAACCTCTGCACCCAAAGAGTTCTGTCATTAAAACGGGATTAATGATTGTGATACTCGTGACAGCAGTAGGAATGGTTGGTTCGCAGATGATAATATCTGATCATCTTAATTCAGCACTTTTCTTTGTATCCGGAGGTCTGCTTTTAACCGGACTGTTGTTACTGGCTGACTATGATTTCCGCAGGAAACGTTATGAGGCGAAGGATCAATTTTCTGTTAAAAAGCTTATCGATCGCAATGGTTCCCAAAATATAGGCCGATCATTAACTGTTGTTATTTTGTTTGCCCTGGGAACTTTTTTGGTTGTTTCCACGGGGGCTAACCATCAGGATTTATTAAGAACTGCCAATGACAAGACAAGTGGAACAGGTGGATTTCAGTACTTTGCAGAAACATCGATTCCGATTTTATACAGTTTAAATGATAAGGAACGTCGGGCGAGTGAAGGAATTACCTCCCGATTCAGTTCTGTGCAGTTGAGCAAATTGGATGGCGATGATGCCAGTTGTTTAAATCTGAATCGGGTCTCCAATCCCTCAATTTTGGGTTTAGACCCCACTTTATTAAAAGGGCGTTTTAGCTTTGCCACACATAGCGCTGATGCAGAACCGGATCGCATTTGGGAAGCGTTGAATGCACCTTCTGTCAACGGAGTTGTTCCTGCAATTGCTGACCAGACGGTGATACAGTGGGGACTTGGGATGAACATCGGTGATACGTTGTTCTATCGTAACGAAATGGGCGATACCCTCAGGATTAAGTTGATAGCGGGACTTTCGCCTTCTGTTTTTCAAGGATATGTATTGATATCGGATCATAATTTTCTGAAGAATTTCCCCACCAAAAGTGGTTCGAATCTGTTTTTAATTGATGTTCCGAAAGAAACAGCAAAAGTAACAGGGGAGGAGCTTCAAAATGTATTTCGCGACTATGGATGGGAAATGACCAATTGCGTACAACGGCTCATGGAGTTCAATTCGGTGACCAATACCTATCTCTCTATCTTTCTGGCTTTAGGCGCTTTAGGATTGATTCTTGGCACAGTGGGGGTTGCTGTTGTACTGGCACGAACCATCCTAGAACGGAAAAAGGAGCTGGCGATGATGCAATCGCTGGGTTTTCCCCAAAAGCAAATTATGGGTTTACTCATCCGCGAATATTCGCGCTTATTGATATGGGGTATACTCATCGGCTTTATTGCTGCTGCGGTTGCTGTATTTCCAAATTTCCTTACCCCTGGAAATGATGTCTCCTTTTTAACTGTTTTATTGATTGTTATGATTATCCTGGTGAATGGAATGGTTTGGATCGCACTACTTTCCTGGCTTGGCCTCCGACAAAAAAGACTCGCTTTTTTTCTGGGTTAATAAAGCTCCATTCAGGTAGAAATTTCGGATAAGAGAATTAATCGTATTCAGCAAAAATCTGCCGGCAGCTAGTTGCCAATTGCACCCGAACGGTTATTGACATTAAAACCAATAAGGTTGGCGCAACCATCCCCTTGGAGGGGAAGCCTGAATTTGCTGCATCGGATGGTAAGGGAATATTTTTGTGAACATCGAAGACAAAAGCGTTAGAATTAAAAGATATTTGGATTATATCGTTGCATTTCATAATTTTACCTATAATATTTAGAAAGTTTTCTTTGATTTATTCTGAAAATAATTATAAACCTTTAATGCAAAATGAAAATGAATCGCAAATCATTGTTTTTATGTGCCCTGACGGTAACTTTATTAATCGTGATCGCCTATGCCTGCAAAAAGGAGAGTTCACAGAATCAGACATCTGCAATTGTAGATAACCCTACTCTGGTGGCAAATAATGTAGAAAAAAATGCAGTAATTGCGATCTCTACTTTTGAAGGAATCAATGAAATGGCCCAGGTGGGATTTATTTCCAATAATTTAAAAGCCGGGAATATATCCTTTGGTAGTTGCCCAACAATTAGTGTCAATTATACTGCAGCACCTTACTCAATTACGCTCGATTGGGGAACCGAATGTACGGGAATCGACGGAGCAAAAAGAACCGGGAAGATTGAAATCAGTCTGAATGGAATCATGAATGTTGCAAATAACGTTGCCACCATGAAGATTGAGAACTATGTTGTTGATGGTAAAAAGGTTACAGGTACTACCAAAATTACCTCGGCAGGTCCTAATCCAGGCAATGGATGGCCAAGATATGATATACTGACAGAAGGGAAGATTGAATTTGCCGATAAAAGTATCCTATCCTATAGATACGATGGAGTGACACTGCAGTCGGAGGGATCGGCTACTCCACTTGTTTTGGCTGATGATGTTTGGCGGACAGAAGTTCACAGTGCCAGTGGGGTCAATCAGGATGGTAGCACCTGGACTGCCAAATCGACTAAAGTGATGATTAAGAAAGGTGACTGTAAATGGTATAATAGCGGAACATTTGAGATTATCCCTTCAAAAGGAGATAAGATTACTATTGATTTTGGAAATGGTACCTGCGATAATAAAGCCACAATGACAAAAGGCTCAGTTACAACAGAAATTACGCTGGATTAATTTTAATTTTTCAGTTAGTGAAGCCGAAGCCTGGATTTGTCCATCCCCTGAACCAGTCAAGGCTTCACTATTTATCACAAATCAAAGTTAAGACATCAAATGATAAGAACTCAGCGAGTGAGAGCCCGGAACCTGAACACTCACCCGCTGAGTTTGTTGAAATTACACTCTCTTTTTAAAAAGTATCCTTAACATCGACGGATAAACGATCAACAGCAACGGCAGCGCGATGATAAAACCACCGATCACAGCAATGGCCAGAGGCTGATGCAACTGTGCGCCCGTTCCGATACCCAAAGCAATAGGAGAGAGGGCAATAATGGCGCCAAGGGCAGTCATCAGTTTAGGACGGAGGCGTGTAGAGATCGCATAGACGATGGCACCGTCGGTTGTGGTAATCTTTAAGTTTTGCTCAAATTGCAGGAAGGTAAATATTGCATTCTCACCTATGATTCCGATGATCATGATAATTCCGGTATAACTCCCAACATTTAAAGGGGTATTTGTGATAAAAAGGGCAATCAGACTTCCCGAAATTCCCAATGCCGCAATAAAAACAATCAAAAGTGCCACTTTAAACTCTTTGAACAGGAACAACATCGTTGCAAAGACCAGTAAAACCGCTGTAATTAAAATCATCATCAGCTCACCAAACGATTTTTGCTGCTCTTCGTAGGCGCCTCCATAGGTAATGTGGTAGCCTTGTGGTAAATTGACTTTGGATTGAATCTCACGCTTTAAATCATTCATCACGCTGCCCAGATCCCGGTTATTAAGCCTGGCAATAACGGGGATCATCGACTGCAGATTTTCACGATCAATTTCAGCGCTCCCTGCATCTGTTGTAATATGAGCCAATTGAGCAATAGGATGCAGTTTGCCGTCGGGAAGAAAGATCGAACCTTGTTTTAACTGGTCAAGTGAAGTGGTGGCTGAATTGGGATAGAGCATTCGTACGGCTGTCAGCTGCTCCTTTTCGTAAATATTCCCTACTATTATCCCTTCAAGCTGTGTCTGTAACTGATTCTGGAAATCGGCCGGTGTAATGCCTAAAAGGGCCAGTTTCTGATGATCAGGTTCCAGATTGATGGAGGGGCCGGCAATGGTTATCCCATTAAAAACGTCAGCAGTCCCTTCGACTCCCTCGGTAATTCTTGCCACCTTGCGGGCCAATTGCTGTAATATATTGACATTGTCTCCATAAATCTTGATTTCAATGGGTTGCGTCGAACTCATCAGATCGCCCAACATATCACCAATCACCTGCCCGAAATCTATTTTAAGCGCCGGTTGTGAGGATTCAACCTTCCCCCTTATTTCGTCGATCACCTCATTTGTTGAGCGTCTCCTGTCTTTTTTAAGTTGTATCAGATAATCCCCATAATTAGGTTCAGTTATAAAAAATCCCATCTGGGCGCCGGTCCGTCTTGAATAACTCTCAATTTCAGTTATTGACGGGAAAACTTTCTCCACCTCACGTAGCATCCTGTCGGTCTCCTGTAACGAAGTGCCGGGTGGGGAGGTATAATCAAGAACAATGCTTCCTTCATCCATTTCGGGAAGAAAACCGGTCTCCAATCTTCCGGGAATAAATACAATTGCGCAAATCAGCAATATCATAAAGGTAATGCTGATAAGTGGGCGAAGTATGAAGAACGAGATCCACTTACCACTTTTTTTGTGTGCCTCGGCAGAAGGCTTTGAAACAGTATTTGTTTTCCCTGACAGAAACAGGTAGATAACGGGTAATCCGATCCATGTGACCAGGAAGGAACAAATTAAGGTAATCATCATTGTATTGGTGAGGATCTTAAAGTAGGCGCCGGCCACACCACTTAAAATTACGAATGGAAGAAATATCACAATCGTGCTGATTGAAGAACCGATCATTGCTGGCAGCAGGAAGCCAACAGAACCCGAAAGAAGCTCTTTTGTAGGCTTTTCCGGAAACTCTTCATGAGTCCGGTGAATCTGCTCCACCACGACAATTGCATCATCAATAATCAATCCGATACTTGCCGCTATTGCTCCAAGGGTCATAATATTAAAGTTATACCCAAGCACATAAAGGACAACCAGGGTTAGCGACAAGGTTAGCGGAATCGTAAATAAAATGACAGTGCTTGACTTCAGGGAGCGGAGGAAAAGAAAGGCGACCAGGATAGCAAGCAGCAGACCAATCCAGAGGCTGTCGCTCACACTCTTAATCGAATCGTTCACAAAATCAGCCTGGACATAGTAGGGGACGAGCCGGACCCCTTTGGGTAATATCCGTTTGTTTAGTTCGTCGATCTTTTGAGTCACACCGGAGGTAACCTCAATCAGGTTGGCATTGGGTTGTTTGACAACAGCCATTAATACAGCACTTTTTCCATTGGCGTTTACCCTTACATACTGAATCTGTTCGGCTATTTTAATGATTCCAATATCTTTCAATTGCAATACCCTTTTGCCGTCATTGCTGATTACAAGGTTTTCAAGCTCCTCCAGATTCTGGACATTAGCATCTGTAACAGTGAGATACAACCTGTTATAATCTGTGAGATAGCCGTTGCTATTTATAAAATTGGTCTGACTCAGGGCAGAGGTGATCTTTGCAGGGGTAATCCCTAATGCGGCCATCTTCTGAGGCATCAGTTCGATGTGATACTCCTTGGTTTTACCTCCAATCACCCAAACTTCGGCCACTCCAACAGCCTGCGAAAGAAATGGCTTGACCGTATAGTTGGCAATCTGGTTTAGTTCAATATTACTCCGACCTTTCCCTTCAATAACGTAACCCATCACCGGAAGGATAGATGGATTCATCTTCTCGATGCTGAACGTAGTTCCTGCAGGCAGGTCGTTTTTGATCTGATTGATGGAGGATTCGATTTGTTGTTTGCTCAGATCAATATCCGAATCCCACTCCATAAACGCCGATATTTCGCAATTCCCGCGGCTGGTAATACTTCGTACTGTTCTTAGGTTAGGTACCCTTTTAATTGCGTTTTCAAGCGGTTTGGTAACCGTCACCATCATCTTTCCCACAGGTTGTAATCCGCAATCAGCAATGACTTTAATCTTAGGGAAAGTAACTTCCGGAAAGAGCGAAGACTGCATTTTGGAGTAAGTGAATATACCCGCCCCGAGAATGATAATCAGAATGACGAGGACAGGATTCTTATGCGAAACAAAAAAATCTCTCATCAGTTCAATGGTTTGTAATATTTACGAAAGCAGTATCAGGTAATCCGTAATTGCCTGCGTTTACTATTCTATCGCTGAGGGAAAAAGCAGGAAAGAGAATTTCAACTTTATTTCCTGCAATAATCCCTAATTTAATTGGGATTTTAATTGCTGTGGTATCGTTGATCAACTTCATCACCCAAAAATTCTCCATTGTCTCATCCGACAAAACAGAAGATTTATCAATCACCTGCGCCTTATCCCTGGCATTCTTACTGATTTGAACAATGACCGAAAGATTTTCAGGTAGGACAGCAGCGTTCAAAGGTTTTACAATAAAAGTTTGTGTTTGCGAAACAGGATCAACGGTTGAAAGCTTACCGGTGATAGTCCCATCCAAACGTGTCGAATCGGGAAGGAGTATGATGCATCTTCTGCCTGTAACAGCATATTTATTCTGCTCAAAGGGAACATTGAGCAGGAAGACAAAGCTGCTCTTACCAGCTATAACACAGAGCTGTTCACCGTCATTAATGTAATCGTTGGTCTGTTTGGTTACATCAGTCACAACTCCTGAAGCCGGGGCTTTTATCGATAGTTTGCCATTGAAATTGAGCAAAGAATCTTTTGCTGTGAACTTACTCAGAGCATCTCCCTCCTTGGTTTTAATTGCATATAATGGTTGACCAACCTGTACAATATCCCCTTGATTGATAAACGTTTTCTCAACATAACCGTTAATTGTCGATTTCACAAAATTCTTCCGTTGAAACGCCGACACTGCATTAAAACTGATGATCTCGCTGATTGGCTGATTTTCAATCGTTGTGACCGTTACCGGTGTGGAGACATGCGAAAACTCTTCTCCTTTGGAAGAGGTATTGCTGTTACATCTGGTCAGAAGAGGAAGTAAAACAATGGCCAATAAAAATCTGTAGTTGCTCATTTAAGATAATTCAATTGGTTAACAATCTGAAGCCGGTTCATCTCTGCCGTCAGAAAGGTATTTTTTGTAGTAGAATAATTATTAAGGACAGTCATAAAATCGAGAAATCTGACCAACCCTTTTTCAATTTCAATCTGGTACAAGTTAATCAACCTTTCCTGTTCCTTTATTTGCATAGCAATATCACTAATCAGATTTTCAGTCTGTTTGAGCTGGTTAATAAGCTGGTTTAACTGTAGTTTGTATTGCGAAGAATAGTAACGCCGGTAATAAACCCGGGTATTCTCAGCCAGATTTATTTTATTGTACTGTAATTTACGCTGTTTTCCGTCGTAAATAGGAACCGAGAAATTGATTCCAAAACTTGTCCCAAAATTGTGAGGAATATTCTCCGGTACGATTGCATTAAATCCTGCATCAGCAAAAACACCTATTTTCGGCCGGTAATTGAGGTCAATAATTTGCCTATTGTTTACATTCTTTAAACTGTCGATCCTGAATTGTGTAAACAGAGGGGAACTTTCCGGATTGAAATCGTTTTGAAGTGTGATCTCAGGCTTAATAAGCTTTATTTCAGATTGATCCGAAATTCCACAAATAAAATTCAGTAGGGCAAGGTCGTTTGTAAGCTGAATAAATGATTGTGTAACGGCAATTTTCTGAGAGCTGATCATGACCTGCAGATTCATCAGATCGGTCATCAGGTAAACTCCTTTATCCACCAGGGCTTTTACAGTTTTTAGTTCGTCCTGAAGAAGTGTCACTACAGATTGATTAAACTGATACTGATTAAAATCATTGTATGCAGTAAGATACTGTGTTGTAATACTTTTCTTTAAGTCAATTATAGTTATTCTTTCGTTAATTCTGAGTGATTGGTTAATCAGTTGGAGTGATTGGAGCTGGCTGCTGATCTGCTTTTTATTAAACAACGATTGAGTTGCACTTACGATGGTGGAATAATTGCCTCCATTGGTGATCGATTCATCATATCCCCAACCGGACCCCGAAGGAGGATGCATTACCTGAGTCATCTGATTAATCTGAGGATGGTAAGCAGCAACGACTAGAAGACTATCAAATTTACCCGAAAGTTTCTGATTATTAATATCGTAGAGTAATGGACTATTTTTAAGACCCACACTAATATAACTATCGAGTGATTGGGCATAAATATTCCCAACAAAGGATACTCCTAAAAAAATTGTGCTCAAAATAATTTTTATCATCGCTGGCTATTCCCGGATTGAAATGAATAATTGCAGGGTAAAGATAGGAATATATCCATATTGATAAAATTCAGATATTGAATATTTAAACACACTCTTGTTGATATTCGAAAGACAAAATTATTCTGTAATTTTGGATAAATTCAGGATATTTTGTTACTTGCTACTATTGTTATATTTTATCAGCATGTAAATTCTGTCTTATTTAACATCAATTATTATGAAAAAAATATTCATACTCATTGTTTTAGGTGGTTGTGTGTTCTCAGGATTTTCCCGGAATCAGGATTCAACCATTCTTATTCGGAGAAATGTAGTAAAATTTTTGCCGATAAATATCCCTTTTCAGTCGCTTTCATTTGAATATGAGCGGATGATTAATGCGAAAAATTCGTGGACGCTGGGAATCGGACTTCCCAATCAAAAGTCGCTGATCGGTAAATATGGAATTGATGCCAGTTCCGATTTAAAATCTGTCGATTTAGGTACCATGCACCTTCGGGCAGCTTACCGCCATTATACAGGTAAAAAGAGGCTTCCAAAAGGGTTTTATCTTGAGCCTTATCTGAAATATCAGCATATCAAAGGGAATAGCAATATTGCAGGGGTGAACGACTATGATGTAGCCTATGATGGAAAATCTACCATTAACCTTAACACTATTAATTTTGGTTGTCAGATGGGAATACAGTTCCTGATTGCTAAAAGAGTATCGCTTGATTTCTACTTTATGGGATTGGAGGGTGGCTTTTTAAGTGGAAATATTGTAACAACACCAACCTCGAATACAGGTTACGACCCAATTGTTTTGACGGTATTAAAGGATGAGATTGAGCAAAAAATTGCCGATCTGCCCTCCTTTGTAAGAGACAAACTTTCTGTAACACAAATTGATAATCAGATTAATGTGAAGGCCTCCAGCATCCCATATCCATGGTATCGTGGTGGAATAAGTATTGGAATTGCGTTTTAACAAAACAATTAATGAACAGATTAATACCCATTCAATCAAAGCAAGATATACTTCCAGAATATCGGGATACTCCTATTGGATTGCTGCTGGAATACCACAACCTGAGTCGTCCGTTTGAGATTACGGAAAAAGCCCAGCTTTTGGTCGGAATGTGCATGGATAACCGTAAACACCTGCATATGCCCGATAATTTTGCCTTTATTATCCGCTCAGGAGGAGCTAACCTTAGATATAGTGAATTCAAGGTCTCTTATGCCATTGCTGTTGGGCGGATCAGACACATTGCCCTGATTGGACACAACAATTGCGGAATGGTGGATCTGATTTCAAGAAAAAAAGAATTTATAACCGGATTGGTTCAAACTGCGGGTTGGGATGAAGTAAGAGCTGAACGCCATTTTCTTCATTTTGCACCTATGTTCGAAATTGGAAATGCGATCGGCTTCATTTTAAGTGAAACCAAAAGACTTCGCATTCAATACCCGAATATTCAAATCGCTCCAATGTACTATCTCGTTGAAGATAACCAGCTTTACTTAATTGAAGAGGATTAGTTCTTCAACTTGTGTTTCACAAGCAGTCGTAGCGACTGATCGTATGTAATGTACTTCCAACTCCAGTTGAGCAGTACAATGAGTTTATTTTTGACGCCAACAATGGAGATAAGGTGAACAAAAGACCAGAGTAACCAGGCAAAATACCCCTTAAATTTGGCAAAGGGCAGATCTGCTACGGCGAGGTGTCGCCCGATAGTGGCCATTGACCCCTTATCGATGTAGCGAAAGGGCTTAAGCGGTTTATTCCTGATCAGCTTAACCATGTTATGGGATAAATAATTAGCTTGTTGCAAAGCGACCTGAGCTACCTGAGGATGTCCATTAGGATAAGGCTCATTGGTCATCAGCGAATTATCACCAATGGCAAAAATATTGGTATATCCCTCAATCTGATTAAATGAGTTAACTCTTATCCGGTTATTTCGTCCGTACACCGATGTATCAATCCCATCAATCTGATCAGTTGTAATACCTGCTGCCCAGATTACCGTTTTAACATCAATACTTACCCCCTCTGGAAGTAAAAGGGTACTCCCGTCGTAATTTTTTACCTGCGTACCAGTACAGACTTCCACACCCAGATTTTCAAGGTATTTCAGGGCCGTAGCAGCTGCGCTTTCGGACATTCCGGAAAGGAGTCGGGGAGAGGCTTCAAAAAGCATGATCTTCATATTGCTCATATCCAGCTCAGGATAGTCCTTGGGCAAAACATATTTTTTCATCTCTGCCATTGCCCCTGCCAATTCGACACCTGTCGGTCCACCTCCTATAATTGCAACATTTAAATAGGATTTAACATCTTCCTCGGCACTTTTATTCAGGGCTTTTTCGAAATTTTCGAGCACCCTGTTTCGAATATAGAGGGCATCCGGGGCAGTCTTCATCTGAAGTGCATATTTCTCTATCTGCTCCTGATTAAAAAAATTAGTCTTTGCTCCAGTGGCCAGAACCAAATAGTCGTATTTAAGTCGTCCAATATCAGTAATTAACTCATTTTGAGATGGTATTACCGATTCAACTTCTGCCATCCTAAAATGAATCCCGGTCCTTTGAAATACTTTTCTAAGTGGAAAAGATATGGCGCTGGGTTCAAGACCTGACATTGCCACCTGATAAAGCAGTGGCTGAAAAAGATGGTAATTAATTTTATCGAGCAATACAATCTGAAAATTCTTTTTATAGAGTTTCAATGCAAGTTTTAGTCCACCAAACCCACCGCCAACAATGACAATGCGCTTTTCTGCACTATCCGGAATATTAAGTAAATATTTTTTTAATGACATCTTAATAATTGGTTGATCAATGTCATTTAAACAGAACTATTGTTTTTAAGTTCTGGAAAACAGGTTAAATAAAGGTTATATCGAAATTAACCCTGGGTTATGATGATTATCTTTTGACTTGAAATCGGTCAAAAAAAATAGCTCATACATTCGATCTGCATGAGCTATTTTTTTAAATTTCAATCCTATATCTATTCGGGAACACAATTAATGATCTGAATATCCATTAACATACCTGAGCACCTCCCTTTAAAAGAAGCCATTGATCCTTTTGAAAATTGAGTAAGCCTCGGTGAATTGCGGACAACCTCGGCACTGTCGACCGTACAACTTACCCCTTCCATTTCATCCTCAAGGCTAAAAACCATGCTATGGTTATCCAAAGTTCTGATGCTCTTAATTTCACCTTTAACAGCGATTGCTTTATCAAGGTATTTTGTGGTTGCTGAGGCCTCATCCTTTCTAAATTCAGATATTAATTCTTTGGCTTGCAATGTATAAACCGCCGTTTCCCTTGAAAGATTTCTGTGTGGCATATTAAACGCATAGTATATGGCAGCAAAGGCAGCAATTAATCCGATCACGAAAATCCAAAGAACCAACCGAACCGCTTTTTTATTCGTCATGATATTGGTTATTGTTGATAAGGAGCATATATCGCATCAATTTTAATGGTAACCTCTTTGGCAATTTTATCTCTGACTGCCGATGGAATTGAGATACTGAAATCTTCAGGAGTCACTTTAAGCTCTGAAGAAGCGACAATTTTACTTTTTCCCGGTGTGATTTGCGCTTTAAGGGTCACCTCTTTGGTTACGCCATGCATAGTTAACTGACCTTTCACATCCGCAATAACAGCTTTTTCACTTTTCCAGTCGATAGGAGAGATGATTTTACCATTGAACTTTGCTTTGGGAAATTTTGAAGATTCCATATAATTCTCGTTAAAGTGCTCTTCCATCAATGCACGGCGGAATTTAAACGAAGTGGTCAATACGGAAAAGGCGACTTCATTTTTATCAGTGTCGATTAATGTTGTGGCCTGATTTGATTCTGCTACAATATCTTCCACCGAAGTAGAGGAATTGAAGTTGATTTTGGCATCTTTCGTGAAAAAACGGGTTTGAGCTCCTCCATTTAGAAACAGGAGACCAAAGAATAGACAAAGCATTAATTTGTTCATAATCAGCGTATTTATTATTTATTAAATGAAAAAACCCTCGAGATATTGAATCCAAGATGTATTCCTCCGTCGCCCCAGTTTCCAGTTGTCTTCCCGATGAAACCTGCTTCGCGCATAGATTGAGAATTAGTCAACATTATTTGGAAAACATGGCCTCCTGTTTCAATATCAATACCAATGCCCAGTGGATTGTGATAAACTGTGGGAAGTGCACTCGCGTTGGCCCGATAGACGTAGTAATACTCGAAGTTCAAGGAAATTCGTTTGGACAATTTGTATCGGGCGCCCGCGCCACATGCGAAAAGGTCATTACGATCAGTCTCTAAAGGGACCTGGTTACGATGAACAAAAGTTGGGGTCAGCTGGAAAGAAAAACTCTCATTGAATTTTCTTGCGATAAGGATTTGTTGAACAAACGACATTCGTGAAGCATTCGTGGTCATTAATGGATTTACATTCGATGAAATATATTCTGTACTTGCCAGATAGGAGAGGTGTACAGGCATATTTTTTGCGCCTTTGCTTTGTCTCAGAATCGAGATTTTTCCAAATCCATCGAAAGTTTTATCCTCAGAACCACGGCCTAATCCAAACTCTAACCAATCTGTTACTCCATATTCCAGCGCAAAATGGATTTTGCCATAATCGAGGCCATACAAATTATAAGCTCCCGTATTCAGCTGATCAAAACGATGCGAAATCCTGAATTCCAGCTGTTTCTTCTTCATTCTTTCGATTGAATGTCCATTGACTATCCTTGTGGACTTGAAGGTTGCCGTGGCATAAGTGGTTACCGGTTTTACCTCTTTATCAAGTAAGGCATCCAGGTCCTGACTTGAGGCAGGGATCGAATAGAGTATAATCAATCCAAATCCAAGAATTGCAGTTAATATTCGACTCTTCATAGTGTCAATTATTTAAGGTTCCTTTAGTAATCCAAGTGTTAATAATCAGAATATTACAATCACTAAGCATTCCACCCCCCTTGGGCATGGGCGAAAAGCCGGATAAATGCTGGATCGCACCCATCAGTTTTCCACTAATTACATTTGTTTTAACATCTGCATAATCCTGAAGTTTGATTCCCCCACCGCTTGATGCCGCTGCCGAATTGGAATGACAAGCCATACAATTCGATTGTAGTATAGGTTTAATTTCCGTAGAAAAGTTCGTGATATCTGTGTTACAACCTGTGCCTGGCTTTCCAAACAATGCCTCTTCGCTGTCATAATAGCAACCGGCAAGGATAAATAGAATAAAAGGTAGTACTAATTTCTTCATATCTTGAATTAATTTTGCGTTGCACCACTGGCTTTCCATAGTTCAAGCTGACGCATTTGACAATTTGAAATTTTATATCCCGGAGGCATTTGTATCGAGGTCCCTTTGACTGCTGCCAATAATTTCCCATTATCAAGGTAGGTTTTAACAGAAGCGTAGTTATCGAGTAGGATTCCCTTCTGGGCTCCTGAACCGGTATGACACGAAACACAATTAGAGGATAATAGGGCTGAGATTTGTTTTGCATAGGTAACAATCCCTGTTGTATCACATGACGAAACACAAACACTGTTTAGGGCTCCGTTTTTAATCCAATTGTAAATACTGTCCTTTACGGCCTGAGTTAATTTTGCGTAACCACTTGGAGGCATACTATTATTCTTGACCGATGTATAAAGTTTACTGTTGGTTGGAGCACCAGCTTTCACTAAACTCATCACAGTAGAATAACTATTGATTATATATCCGTCCTTGTGCGTTGTCTGATCATGACAACCGATTATTCCACAGGAAGAACTCAAAACAGGGAGTAAATCACGCGAAAAGCAAACCGGATCACCAGGAGTTGAGCCACCTGTTATTGGAGGAATAGTTCCTCCGGTAGTGGTTGTACAGGTTGTATTTACTGCTCCCTGATCGATCCATACGCGGATTAATATCCTTTCATTTTCAGTCAAAGCGCCCGAAGGTGGCATTAACTGTATAAATGCTTTTCCGGTAATCGCCTGATAAGCTTTGCTTTTCTGGGCATTATAGGGAGTAATGGCTTTCATTACAGAGGTATAGTCTGTAAAAGAATAACCTCCTTGTCCATGTCCCTGGCTATGACAACCTGTTGTCCCACAGCTATTCATAAATATTGGAGCGATGTCTCTTTCATAACAAACCGGATCAAGCATTGCCACATTAAGCCCTTCATGCCGGCACCGAACCTGAATAAATACAAGGAATGATAATGCAAGCAGGGACACTAACGAGAACCAAAGTTTATTTCTCTCTTTCACTTTCTGTTAATTAAATGAATAAAATGATTGAATTAAATAAAATACACAAACTATATGATGAAAAATACCTTTAAACAATGACAAATATTAAAATATATTCTTGAATCCCTTACATAAGTAACATATGATGAGTTTGGAATGTTTAAAATAAATAAGATTAACGTACGATCTAATCCAATATTGAACCATTCCAAATTACTCTTTGATATTACAAATTTGAATCACAGGCGAATCCTCAATAGAGATCATCGCATTTATAATTCTCATTTCGGTAAAAAGCTGAAGATCATTGGGTCGAAGAAGAGCAGGTGTTACACGTCCCTCCTTCAGATAACTTTGGAGACGGGTTCCAAAAAGTAAAGGCCGACCTTGCGAATACCACACATCATCACGCCTAAATATGGCATTCGCATAGGAAATATCTGTAATTAATCCGTTTTTAACAATCAGTATATCATCATATTGACCTCTTAATTTAAGAAGGTCAGCCAATTTAGACCGATCTACGAATTTATAGGCATACTCAACTGAATCGTCGTAGACCATTTGGAGTGATCTGATCGTACGCATCTGATATTTTAGGTATTCTACACGCACGATATCAATTCCATATGTCACGGTACACTTAACTGTTTCGTCAATTAAATCAAGAGGAACCTTGAGAATTGATTCAAGTCTCAAAGGGTGTTGAATACCAAAAAAGTGGTTTCGGGTTAGGTTGCATCGCTCATTATGCAGCTCTACCCTTTGAAAACAGCCTTCGCGGTAACAGATCGTCTCAATGAATTGGTACATAAACTTTATCGATTAGTTCCTGATACTCTTTAACAGGGTCACTAAAAAATGTGATCCCACCGCCACTTTTGAAGTGGTATTTATTGTCATTTTTTTCGATATACCTGATCATTACTGCCGATTGAAGATTTTTACCATCAAAGATGCCAAATACTCCTGTATAATACCCACGATCATAAATCTCTGACTTTCTGATTATTTCAAGTGTCTTTTGTTTTGGAGCGCCACAAATTGATCCAGCCGGAAGTATTTTTGAGAAAATGTCACCCAGATGACTGGCATAATCTGTCGGAAGTTCCCCGGTTATCTCCGAGCTTACCTGAAGCAGGGTTTTTTCATTTGTTTTGATCGTATTCAGAAACCTGAATTTCTCCACCTTTACATTTGTGGAAACTAACGCCAGGTCGCTTCTGATCATATCTACAATTGTATGATGTTCTGCTGTTTCCTTTGCGTCACTCAAAATTTTACTTTCGGCATCATCGAAAGAGGCATCTATCGTACCCTTCATCGGGTAAGAAGAGATCTTACCACCACCAATCTTTATGAAAAGCTCGGGTGAGAAAACTACGAATAAATCCTTAAATAACAATCTATAAGGGGCTTCGCTCCACTTAAAGATCTCATTCAGTGTGAGGTCAGTTTCAATTGCAGTTGGGAATGTAAGATTGGTAAGGAATGAATTTCCCAATTTAATTTCATCCAAAACCCGATCAAACGACTTTTTAAAAACAGGAAAACTGACCGGAAATTTTCTGAATGTGAATTGTCTTCGCGTAACAAATTTATTATCAAAGTTATTTTGAAGATTAAAGGAGTAATAAATCCCATTTTCGGCAGCTTTTTCCAAAGGAATTACCACCGTATTTTTTATTTCAAAATCAATGACAAATATAAATGGCTTTCCCTGTTCACCCCAAATGTTCATCTTCTCTATATAATCCTCCCCTTTTTGATTTTCCATGAACTATTTGCCTAATATTGACTGAAGTGTTTTGAGATTTAGTATCTCTACCTGATTTCTTTCCCAACGGATGAGCCCGTCTGCCTCCATTTCGCTGATTGTTCTGGCAAGCGATGGACGCGCCACCCCAATCATTTCTGCCAGACCTTTTTGACTTTGATTTGTAACGATGATCAAAGATTCAGATTTTGACTGGTGTAATAAATAATAGGCAATTTTTTCCCTGATGGTTTTAAAACTAAGAAAGGTAATCTTTTGTGATAAAAACTGAGCTTTTCCCGAGACGATATTAAGATAGTTGTTTAATACACGATTGTCTGCAGCCAAGAGTTGGGTGAACTCCTTCTTATAAAGAATCAACATTTTACCATCTGATAAAGCCGATAAATTGACCGGAAAAACACTTTGAGGACCATAGAGAAAGGCAGCTGCTACCATCTGCGGAGGCTCTAGTTCTTCAATCTTTAAACTGTTTCCTGCGAAATCGATCATTTCGCCCTGAAGTTTCCCATCCAATAAAATCATGGCCCTCTCCACCCTTTCGCCAGAATAGGCAAGGACCTCTTTATTTGAAAAATACTTTATCTGATATAAAACCCTATAAATCAATACATTAATCTCCGTAATATCCAATCCAATGAATAATGGTGACATTTTTAATACCTCAAACATCTTTTTTTTGGCAAATATAACAAGTGTGTCACAAATGTTACACTTTCCAATGCAAGCTCGTTGTATTTTTGTCACCGAAAGTGATGGACATGGATTAAAAGACTGATGTTTTGATTGGAAAATGTTATTTAATAAAGTACAAATGGAAAGGGATATTATAAAAATCGATGAAGACAAATGTAATGGATGTGGACTCTGCGTTCCAAATTGCCATGAAGGAGCACTTCAGATAATTGATGGTAAAGTTAGGCTTGTCAGTGATTTAATGTGCGATGGTCTTGGAGCTTGCATTGGACATTGTCCCGAGGGAGCAATTACCATCGAACGTCGAGAGGCAGAACCATATGATGAGGTTAAGGTTATGGAAATGATGGTTACTAAAGGATTTAACACCGTGGTTGCCCATTTACGACATTTGCGTGAACACAACGAAACGGTGTTTTTAAAACAGGGGATGGGTTATCTGATTGCAAACGAATCAAAACTTAATTTTATGGTGAATGATGTAAAAAATGCAGTCCATCAAGCAGCAAATTCTAATGCGGAGGCTGGGTGCAATGGCGGATGTCCGGGTTCAAAAACAGTCATATTTGATCCATCGGAGTTCAAAATGGCTGATTCTCAAGTGAAGGGATCAATTCAATCGCAATTACGACAATGGCCTGTTCAGCTTCATTTGATCAATCCGGGAGCATCTCATTTTTTCGGCTCCGATTTGCTCGTAGCCGCCGACTGCAGTGCATTTGCATTGGGGGATTTTCATACAAACTGGCTGAAGAATAAAACGTTAGTCATTGCATGTCCAAAACTCGATCAGGGTAAGGAGATCTATTTACAAAAATTTATTTCACTGATTGATAATGCAAAGGTGAATACGATTACAGTATTGATCATGGAAGTCCCGTGTTGCGGAGGACTGCTGCAGTTGGTCGAAATGGCGATTTCACGGGCAGGAAGAAAAGTACCGGTAAAAGCAATTACCGTAAGTATTAAGGGGGAAATACTTAACGAAGAGTGGGTATAAGTTATTTTGATAAATTATTCTCCCCAAATTTATTCAGATACAACTGAAATGCAAGAATAAATCAGGCTTATTTGGAAAATCCTCATAAATAAATAGTTAAAAGTAAAAAGATGGAAGAATCAACCTTATTCAGATTATCGGATCACATTGTTTATGCCGAAAATGCGGTGGTAAGCAAAACAATTATAAAAAAGGAGACCGGTACCATTACCTTGTTTGCATTCGATAAAGGGCAGGGATTAAGTCCTCATATTGCACCTTTTGACGCACTCGTGCAGGTCGTTGATGGTGAATGTATTTTTCTGGTCGGCGAAGCTAAAAACAGGATGATACCCGGCGATTGCCTGATATTGCCCGCTGGAATAGTTCATGCCGTGGAATCGATAACCCCATTTAAAATGCTGTTGACAATGATAAAAATAGCGAGCTGAATCTCCTTGACAAGTGTGCGACTATTCAATCCCTGACAAGTTTTTCGTATCTTCGCCGATAAATAAATCGCTGTTAGAATGAAAAAATTGATTACCTATTTTATTCAGGGACTACTTTTAGTAGCGCCATTGGGGATAACAGTGTATATCGTTTACCGGATTTTCACCTTCACAGATGGATTGTTATCCACTTATCTTATAGAACATTTTGAGATTAAGACTCCCGGTTTGGGGATATTGATCATTTTTGTATTTCTTGTTTTGCTGGGAATGGTAGGACAAACGATATTGGCAAGACCCATTAAAAATGTAATGGGCCGAATTCTTGAAAAAACGCCATTCCTTAAGCTGATCTATTCCTCTATTAATGATTTATTCTCCGCTTTTATTGGTAAAGAGCGGAAATTTCACAGGCCAGTGATGGTGATGATTAATAAAGAGAATAATTTATGGAAAATAGGATTCATCACACAGGATATTCCCATACATGTTGATGAAATTGAATTAGTGACCGTTTATTGTCCATTTTCATACGGCTTTTCAGGAGAAATCTATTTTGTACCGTTATCAAATATAAAACCCCTATCAATGCCTCCAAGTGAAGCAATGAAATTCATTATTTCGGGTGGAGTATCAGGATCAGATTTTCATCCCAAAGTTAAATAGACGTTATGGAATGTTCCGCTTCCGTATCGTTTCGGGCAAATTTTCATCACTCGAAACTCTTTTAACCTTCTTGTTTTTGTCAACAGAATGTTCTTTAATTTCTATTTCTTTCTTTTTTTGATCCTTAGCTTCTTTCTCTTTCTTTATTTTCTCTTCTGATTGCACGGCTGTTGATAAATCTTTTCCCTGCTTTTTCGATTTGTGCTTCTTCTTTTGAATAGGTTGTTGTTTTTCGAGATTTTCAGATTTATTTTTTTCCTGATTGACTTCCCATGCTTTCACTGGATAAAATGAGAAAAGTAACCCAACAAATAAACAAATAGTGATGATTTTTTTCATGACAATTAATTTTAGATTTGGAGATTGATGAACAATAATTTTTATTGAAAATACAAATTTTTAACCATATATGGGAAATGATATTCAATTTTTTTCAAAAGAAATATGCTATATGAACATGCAATCAGACGGTCTGCCAATATTGCAGATTTTGTATTTTTGGCCGGAAATTTGTTAAAGATAACGATAGAAAATTGAAATATTTAAAATTTAATAACTATGATTGGAAGTTGGGTAATATTTATTGTTTTTGCTCTGGCGAGCTGGCTGATCAGTAATCAGTTAAAACGCCGTTTCGAGGAATATTCCGCAATCCCCACCTCAAATGGAATGTCTGGTCGGGACGTCGCACAGCAAATGTTGCGTGATTTTGGGATACAAGGTGTTAAAATTGAATCTGTTGAAGGAAAGTTAACTGATCATTACGATCCTACTAATAAAACGATTAATCTGAGTGAAGATGTTTACAATGGCAGAAGTGTAGCAGCTGCAGCTGTAGCAGCCCATGAATGTGGCCATGCATTACAACATGCATCAGCATATCAATGGCTTGGATTACGGTCGGGACTTGTCCCTGTTGTGAGTTTTGCCTCGCAGTGGATGCAGTGGATTTTACTGGCAGGAATTCTGATGGTTAACACATTTCCTGCAATTTTACTCGGGGGCATTGTTCTTTTTGCTTTGACAACCCTGTTTAGTTTTATAACGCTTCCTGTTGAAATCAATGCCAGTAACCGGGCTTTGGCATGGGTCAGGACATCCGGGGTAACTAATTTCCAGACACAGCTTAAGGCCGAAGATGCGTTGAAATGGGCGGGATATACCTATATTGTAGCGGCTTTGGGTTCGCTTGCCACCTTGCTATACTATATCATGATTTATATGGGCAGGAGAGATTAGACTACCTAATGGTTTGATATTTAACAGAAAAGACAAGGTTTGCCCTTGTCTTTTCTGTTAAATCGAATTCCTGAAATCAAAATATACTATTAATTAAATCGCGTTCAGGAGCTATAGGGAATTGATTATCGCGGGCAAAGCCAGGTTTACGTTTAATCCATTGTCCACGTGTAAAATCGGGAAAATCGACCAGGGCTCCTCCTCTGGCAACCGACATCTCCGATAACGCAGAAACAGCACTAAGCGCAGCTGCGTCATATGCGTCTAACGGAACCTGTTTTTTATTGCGCACCGTATCAAAAAAATCGTTGAGCATAATAAAGTCCATTCCGCCATGGCCTGAACCCGAAGCTTTCTCACCCTTATCACGCCAGTACTGATGATCATATTTCTTTAGCCATTCTTCCGCTTTGTCCCATTCATGTGTCCTGCTCTTTCCATCCACATAAATCTGCTCACCAGCATCCATCCAATCACCACCCCCTTCACCTTTCCAGAGGCCATTAGTCCCTTGTACCCTAAATCCCAGGGAATAAGGACGAGGGAGATTCGTATCATGAGTCACAATAATTGTTTCACCATTGGCACATTTAATCATAGAGGTAACAATATCACCCAAATTGAAGTTGATATTGTGATAGGGATGATCTTTACTGGTATGATCATCGACAAACTTGCTTAAACCTCTCGCTTTTGTAGCCATAGCTGAAAGGGTAAGGAACCGGTTTCCCCGGTTAATATCGAGGTAAACGCCAATCGGACCGAGCCCGTGAGTAGGGTAGAGGTCCCCGTTACGACGTACGGCATGAAGTCCACGCCATTGAGCTTCAGAATGAGCCTCCTTACCAATCTTTAATTCATTGGTTTTAGTATCAAACTTCACATCACGCAGGTCATGTTCGTATCCGCATCGACAATGAATCAATTCACCGAACAGGTTGGTTCGTACCATATTGAGAATGGCCATTACATCACGCCGGTAACAGACATTCTCCATAATCATCACCTGATTACCAGTTTGTTCGTGCGTATTTACCAGGTCCCAGCACTCTTCAATTGTATTTGCAGCAGAAACCTCTACTCCTGTGTAGGGAACCCCGGCTTTCATTGAAGCGACGGCCATTGGAACATGCCATTCCCACGGAGTTGCGATGATCACCGCATCGAGAACTTCATTCTTGAGCATCTCTTCAAATGCACGATCGCTTCCTGTGTAAACCTTGGGTGCTTTCAATCCACTTTTTGCCACCATCTTTTGAGCGTTATCAATGGCTGCTTGGCTGATATCACAGATTGCAACAATTTCAACTCCGCCCACTGTAATCGATTCTCGGACATGACTGCTTCCACGCCCGCCAATTCCAATAAATCCAACCCTTACGATAGCAGGGTCCCGCTTAATTGGGTCCTTACTTTTCTCCTTTTTTTGACCAAATGCTTCATTGTCAGTTAAGCCCATTCCGGCAAGTCCAATTCCGGCAACAGTACCCATTTTCACAAAATCTCTGCGATTCGTTTTCATCTTTAAATTATTTAGTTGATTCACACTCTATATTTACATCAAATTTCTATTCTTTTAAGAGTATTATTATAAAGTTAAGCGGCTTTTAAGGAGGACCCAATCTCAATTCCAATCAAACTGTAAAATTGACTATTCAAAACAAGAAAATAAAATGTTTGAGTAACTTTGTGCCGTAAAATTTAAAATTAAAAATTATGAATCAAAAATGTCTGGTGCGCCGGGCAAATCATGTTTTAACTTTCAAAAGATTTGGAAGAAAAGGATATTCTGTTTTCCAGAGTATCCATAAAATGGTGCGAATAGGATGTTTAAGTATTTCCTATTTATTGTTCGCCATCCCTTCCAATGCACAACGAAACATGATGATTGTCGGACACGACACGATCAGCTCAATGAAAGACATTGAAGTTGAAGAGGTTGTGGTCAGCGCGCAGCGTGCTCCTGTCGTCTTCTCGCAGGTTGCCCGCATCGTCAAAGTAATCGGGAAGGAAGAGATTCAAGCGGCGCCGGTTCAAAGTCTTCAGGATTTGCTCAGGTATGCCTTAAATGTTGATGTAAGGCAACGCGGAAATCTTGGCGTTCAGGCCGACATCAGTATTCGCGGAGGTTCATTCGATCAGGTACTTATTCTGCTCAACGGAATTAACATCAATGATCCGCAAACAGGACATCACTCCCTCAATCTCCCAGTCAGTTTCGATGCCATCGAGCGCATCGAGATCCTCGAAGGTCCTGCATCACGCATCTACGGACCAAATGCCTTTAGTGGTGCAATTAACATTATTACCGGTTCCTCAGACAATTCAAACATTAAAGGTCGCCTCAGTAGCGGAGAACATGGCTTTTATGATGCCGGTTTATCGACGACTTTCGTAAACGGAAAAATTAAAAATTTCCTCTCTGCTGATCATCGGAGTTCTAATGGTTACCAGAAAAATACCGATTTTAATCTCACCGATGCCTTTTACCAGGGAAAACTGACCACCAAGGCAGGAGCTCTTGACTGGCAAGCCGGACACTCCGACCGAAGTTTTGGTGCAAACAGCTATTATACACCAGCTTATCCGGATCAATTTGAAAAGATAAAAACCACATTTGCATCCATCAAAATGGAAACCGGCGAAATTGTCCATTTTACACCTTCAATTTATTGGCGCAGAAATCAGGATTGTTTTGAGCTTTTCAGGTATCCGGAATCAAGGCCAACATGGTATACATCTCATAATTATCATCTTACCGATGTTTATGGCACGAATCTAAATGCATGGTTCACCTCACGACTTGGAAAATCAGCATTTGGCGCCGATTTTAGGAGTGAGAATATTTGGAGTACGGTACTTGGAAAACCCCTGGAAAAAGTGATTCCCGTTCCGGGTGAGAATGGAATTAATTATACCAAATCAGATTCACGGACCAATTATAGTATATTTGCCGAGCACTCCATCTACTTGCAAAAATTCACGGCTTCAGCAGGTTTAATGGCTAACTGGAATTCCCATTTGGGAACAGGGTGGAACCTATATCCTGGTATTGACCTTAGCTATAACTTCTCAGATGTTCTAAGATGGTATGCATCAATTAACTCATCCCTGCGTTTACCCACCTTTACAGACTTGTATTACTCAAGCCCAACCAATATTGGAAACGCTTCACTTCTGCCGGAAAAGGCCGTAGCTTATGAAACTGGTTTTAAATATCTGATAAAAGGGGTCGAGGGCCATTTAGCTTATTTTCATCGTAATGGAAAAAACATGATCGACTGGGTCAAAAAACCGGATGAAAACATTTGGTATGCGCAAAATATTACCTCCTTAAATACCGATGGTCTTGAATTTTCAACAAGAATTAATCCCGGAAAGCTTTTTGACAAAAATCTGTTTATCAAATCAATCAATCTATCCTGGGCCTGGATCAACCAGGACAAACAATCTGGTATTTATGCATCAAAATATGTTCTTGATTTTCTGAAACAGAAGATCAATCTTGGCCTTTCTCATGAAGTCATCAAAAACGTAGGAATAAACTGGGAAATATCCTATCAGGACAGAAACGGTACTTACACCATTTGGGAAGGTTCCAAATACGGAAATGAGGTTGAATATACACCCTTTGTATTGGTTGATAGTCGTTTATATTGGAATAAAAACAAAACAAATATTTATCTGGAAGTTGCCAATCTATTCGATAAGGCTTATAATGATTTCGGAAACATCCAACAACCAGGAAGATGGTTACGAATAGGTGTCATCCAACAATTAAATTTATAAAGCTTTTTGGAGAAAGGAATCTCATTTCACACGAATATATTGCTGAAGGTGGAAAAATTGCTACCTTCGCAATACAAAAAAAAAAAAAAGAAGATCATATGTTGAAAGGAATTTTAGCTATTGCCGGGCAACCCGGACTTTATAAAGTGATATCGGAAGGCAAAAACAATGTAGTCATTGAATCATTGTTAACAGGTAAGAAATCAACTGCTTACGCTGATGCAAAAATGAGCACACTTGAAGATATTGCGATTTACACATTACAGGAAGATATTCCCCTAAAGAAAGTATTCAGGAAAATTTACGAAAAAGAAAACGGTGGTTTGGCGATCAGTGTCAAGTCTTCACCCGAGGATCTGAAGAAATATTTCGCAGAAATATTACCTGAATATGATAAGGAACGGGTGTATGGCTCGGATGTTAAAAAAGTAATTTCCTGGTATAACTTACTAAATGAAAAAGGTTTACTTGTTTTTGAAGAGGAGAAAACTGAAGAGCAAGCTGCTGATGATCAGCCCAATTCTGAAGTTGTATCAGAATAGCTCCAAAGCAAATTTGTCACCTATTTAGGAGATGGTAAATGAATCTTCATCCTTTATATGATGAATTTATAGAAGAAAAAAGAGTGGAAGTCTGATGATTTCCACTCTTTTTATGTATTGGATTGTATTCACCCTGAATTCAAACAATCTATTTTAATCTATTGTCTATCAAATTTTTAAGCTCATTAAAGTGAGCTTCTTCATATCCCGTGGTTGTGAAAATGATTTTTCCGCTTTCATCAACCAGAAAACTTCGTGGAATATATCCGGAGGCAAACAGACCATAGACTTTCTGTTTAAGATCGGGAAGAAGAGGAAAAGAGAAGTTCTGATCTTTTCCAAATTTAAGTACTTCGTCCCACGAATGATCGCGCCCAAAAGTGAGCATCACAAATAAGGGATTATCCTTATGTCTGAGCCATATTTGCTCCTGAATTAATGGTAACTCTCTGCGACAGGGGGCACACCAGGTGGCGAAAAAATTAATCAGCACCATCTTGCCCCTATAATCATTGAATGATACCACTTTCCCTTTTGATATCTCGAATTTAAAAGATGGGACACTCTTATTTACAGACAATAAAGTACTTTTATCAACTTCAGGTTGCCCTGTTACAATCGATATGGTAAAAATTAAAAATACAAAAATAAAAATCCCGGCTCGGTTCATTTTGAGATAAATTGCTCAATATTAATCCTGATTCGCTCTCCGGCGTTATCCACATCACCTTTGACAAATTTATCGCCAGTGATATTCTCAAATAATTCGATATACCGCTCAGATATCCGATCAACCAATTCATCGGACATTTCGGGAACTTTCTGCCCCTCAAGACCCTGGAATCCATTTTCAATTAACCATTGTCGAACAAATTCTTTTGATAACTGTTTTTGATTTTCGCCTTTAGCCAATCGTTCAGCATATCCTTCAGCGTAAAAGTAACGTGAAGAATCAGGGGTATGAATCTCATCAATCAGAAAGATCTGGCCATCTTTTTTCCCGAATTCATATTTTGTATCCACAAGTATTAAACCTTTTTCAGCAGCCATGGCAGTTCCCCGCTGGAAGAGCGAATGGGTGTATTTTTCAAGTATTAGATACTCTTCTTCAGATACAAGTCTTTGTTTTATAATCTCTTCTCGTGAAATATCTTCGTCATGACCTTCTGCAGCCTTGGTAGTTGGGGTGATGATTGGAACAGGGAATTTCTCACTCTCCCTCATCCCCTCAGGCATAGCCACCCCACACAAAACCCGTTTCCCGGCACGATACTGGCGCCAGGCATGACCTGTGAGATAACCTCTAATCACCATCTCTACTTTAAACGGTTCACATAAATGCCCTACAGTAACCATGGGATCTGGAGTAGCTATTTTCCAGTTTGGAACAATATCGGCCGTAGCATCAAGAAATTTTGCCGCTATCTGATTCAAAACCTGACCTTTAAATGGTATCCCTTTGGGTAATACAACATCAAAGGCTGAGATTCTGTCGGTAACTACCATTACTAAATAGTCATCATTGATATTATAAACATCTCTTACTTTCCCTTTGTAGAAACTCTTCTGCCCGGGAAATGAAAAATCGGTTAAAACAATTGCTTTGCTCATTGAGTCATTAATTTAAAGTTACTAATAATCTTCATTGTGAAGGATATTGTACCGGTCATAGGCATCAACTATCTCTCTGACCAATTTATGCCGAACAATGTCACTTTTATCAAAATGAATTGTCGAGATTCCTTCTACTCCATTCAGAATTCTTAAAGCCAGGATCAAACCGGAGTGTTGCTTTCGCGGCAAATCGATCTGAGTGATGTCTCCTGTTATTATATACTTGGTATTTAAACCCATACGGGTTAAGAACATTTTAAGTTGAGGTATTGTGGTATTTTGGGCTTCATCGAGGATGACAAATGCATTACTCAATGTTCTTCCCCGCATAAAAGCGAGTGGGGCAATCTGTATAATACCATCCTTCAAATACTCTTCCAGCTTTTTCGGAGGGATCATATCGAGCAATGCATCATAAATTGGTTGAAGGTAAGGGTCTATTTTCTCTTTAAGATCACCCGGCAAAAACCCAAGGTTTTCGCCGGCTTCAACAGCAGGACGGCTAAGAATAATCCGTTTGATTTGCCTGTTCTTCAATGCGCTTATTGCTAATGCGATAGCTACATATGTTTTACCTGTACCTGCAGGTCCGATGGCGAATAGGAGGTCATCTTTTTTAGAGCTGTCAACCAATTTTTGTTGATTTGGAGTACGTGGCCGGATGGGTTTCCCGGTATTGCCAAACAGTAATACATCACTGGCATTCTGGATACTCTGATCAATTGAAACGATATCGTCCATCATAATCTGATGAATTGTCTCATCTGAGAGGGCATTAAAATGGTAGTAATGCTCAATGATTAGTTGAAATTTACGGATAAAATCACCAACTTCCTGTTCTTCACCTTTTACTTTTATGGTGTGCCCTCGGGCAATCACAAGAATTTTAGGACAATACGATCTGATCAGCTCTATTTTAGAGTTTCTAACACCATAAAATTCGGTTGGTTCAATCCCTTCCAATTGAAAACTATGCTCGATCATATTATTCTTTTAGCTTTTACAAAATAAACACTTTTTTGATTCATTTGCTTACCTTCGTCGCAACAAAAAAGGGATAAATGAAAACCAGAAAAGAACAATTAGCATCCTTTGAACGGTTGCTGGATATAATGGATGAATTGCGTGAAAAATGTCCATGGGATCAGCAACAGACCTTAGAGTCGTTACGCAAATTGACCATTGAGGAGGTTTATGAATTGGGGGACGCTATTCTGCGTAGTGATCTGGCAGAGGTGAAAAAGGAGCTGGGAGATCTGCTCCTTCATATCGTATTTTATGCCAAAATCGGGGCCGAATTAAATAGTTTTGATATTGGAGATGTGATTAACAATTTGAATGATAAACTAATATATCGTCATCCTCATGTATTTGGGGAAATATTGGTAAGTAACGCCAGAGAGGTTGAGCAGAATTGGGAAGCATTAAAGTTAAAAGAGAAGGGTAGGGGTAAGCGTGTTCTGGAAGGGGTACCTGAAGCACTTCCTGCACTTGTAAAAGCCAACAGGATTCAGGAGAAGGCGAGAGGTGTAGGTTTTGACTGGGAAGAGAAGGAGCAGGTCTGGGAAAAAGTAAAAGAGGAGGTTGCCGAGTTTGAGGTTGAGCTTCGTGCTAATGATCAACAAAACATGGAACATGAATTAGGCGATCTGATCTTCTCCATCGTAAACGTTGCCCGATTATACAATATCGATCCGGAAAGTGCATTGGAGCGAACGAATCAGAAGTTTATCCGCCGATTTAATTATCTTGAAGAACAGACCCTTTTAAAAGGGAGATCACTTCATACAATGAGTCTTGCCGAAATGGATTATTTCTGGGAAGAGGCAAAAAAAGGGGAGAAGAGGTGATACCTAAAGAAAAAAGCGACTATTCGCCGCTTTTTTCTTTAGGTATTAATGCATCCTCTTTGGGAATAATAGTGACCACTATCTTCTCTTTGGTTTCATCCAGATCGATCGTGATGGTATCTCCTTCGTTAATTACATTACCAATAATCGTTTCGGCCATCTCATCTTCGAGGTACTTTTGGATCGCTCTTTTTAATGGTCTGGCTCCAAATTGAGGATCAAAACCTTTGTCAGCAATGAATTTTTTGGCTGCCTCGGTAATATTCAACTTGTATTTTAATGTCTCGACACGTTCGTATAATCCCTGAAGTTCAATATCAATGATCTGCTCAATATGACTCTTTTCGAGAGGATTAAATATCACCACATCATCAACCCGGTTCAGAAATTCAGGAGCAAATGCACGTTTTAAAGCCTTCTGAATCACAAATTTGGCATATTCATTTTCTTCATCGGCGGTTTTACGTGTCGAGAAACCAACTCCCTGTCCGAACTCTTTCAACTGACGTGTGCCAATATTTGAAGTCATGATGACAATGGTATTTCGAAAATCAATTTTTCGCCCCAAACTGTCGGTCAGACGCCCCTCATCCATCACCTGAAGCAGGATGTTAAAGACATCGGGATGTGCCTTTTCAATCTCATCAAGCAGTATCACAGCGTAAGGCTTTCTACGAACTTTTTCGGTAAGTTGTCCGCCTTCCTCGTAACCAACATACCCCGGAGGAGCACCGACGAGGCGTGAAACAGAGAATTTCTCCATGTATTCGCTCATGTCGACACGGATCAAGGCATCGGATGTATCAAATAAATATTTAGCTAAAACTTTGGCTAACTGAGTTTTGCCAACACCAGTCGGCCCCAGGAATATAAATGAGCCAATGGGTTTATTGGGATCTTTCAGACCAGCCCGATTACGTTGAATAGCTTTGGTAATTTTAAGGACTGCATCATCCTGGCCAATGATGTTTTGTTTCATATCGATGAACATGTTCTGTAGCCGCTTACCTTCAGCCTGAGCAATACGCTGTACCGGGATGCCAGACATCATCGCCACAATGTCGGCAACCTGCTCTTCTCCCACAATTTCGCGGTGATTCTCCAGTTCTTTTTCCCAAAGTTCCTTTTCCTTATCCAACAAGGCAAGAAGATTCTTCTCCTGATCCCTGAAACTGGCAGCCAGTTCGAAGTTCTGACTTTTTACCGCCTGAATCTTTTCTGCTCGTGCCTCTTCAATTCGCTCTTCAAGTTTGATAATCCGTTCTGGAACTGTAATGTTTGTGATATGTACCCTGGAACCTGCCTCATCCAGCGCATCAATCGCCTTATCTGGCAGATGACGATCTGATATATACCTGGTAGTGAGCCTCACACAGGCTTCAATTGCTTCAGTAGTATAGGTAACATTGTGGTGATCTTCGTACCTCTCCTTAATGTTATGGAGGATTTCGATGGTCTCTTCAACAGTTGTTGGTTCGACCATTACTTTCTGAAAACGACGTTCCAGTGCACCATCTTTTTCGATATGCTGGCGATATTCATCCAGTGTAGTTGCACCAATACATTGAATATCACCCCTTGCAAGGGCAGGTTTGAGCATATTTGCAGCATCGAGAGAACCCGTAGCACCTCCTGCGCCAACAATTGTATGGATCTCATCGATAAATAAAATGATATTATCGACTTTTGCCAACTCATTTAAGATGGCCTTCATTCGCTCTTCAAATTGTCCGCGGTATTTGGTACCAGCTACAATCGATGCCAGATCCAGACTGATGACCCGCTTGTCGAATAGTACCCTTGAGACCTTTCGTTGCGATATTCGCAATGCAAGCCCCTCTACAATAGCAGATTTACCGACACCAGGCTCACCAATTAAAACCGGATTATTCTTTTTCCGTCTGCTTAAAATCTGGGCAATCCGTTGTATCTCCTTTTCTCTACCAACAATCGGATCGAGACTACCTTCGATAGCAGCCTTTGTAATGTCAATCCCAAAATTATCAAGCACAGGAGTATCTGTTTTTGGTGAAGAAGAACCCTTTGAACCTGAAGATCCACTTCCGCTACCTCCGCCTTTACCGAACATATCGTCCCCTTCGTCGCTGTCCTCCGGAAAATCCGATTTGTTTTCGATCCTGGTCAACTCTTCAATTTTGGACTTAATATCTTCGTATCCAACACTGTAGTGTTTAAAAATGGAACTAATCAGACTATCTTTTTCTTTTAGAATCGCTAAAAGCAAATGACCAGTATTTACTGTGTTTTCATTCATAGCACGCGCTTCGAGAAAAACAAGTTTAAGGGCCTTTTCAGTATTTTTAAGCAAGGGAATATTGGCCTCAAACTGCATTGAGCTATCTTTACGAAGCTGAATTTCAAGGTCTTTGCGCATCTTCATATAATCAAGGTGCAATTTATTCATTACATCAATTGCAATCCCTTCACCATCACGAATGATACCCAAAAAAAGATGCTCTGTACCGATATAATCATTTCCCAATCTGATCGCTTCCTCGCGGCTATACGAAAGTACATCTTTAATACGGGGAGAGAATTTTGAATCCATAATATATTTACTGTCTGTATGTTTTATCTCAAGTTATATTTTGGGACTAAATTACTTAATAATTCACAATAAATTACAAATAACCCAGGAATATTGTTTTTAATACTTCTTCATTAATTAATGTTATACATCTAATAATCTTCACTTTAATTGCATCTAAAAAAATATTTGGTAAACGAAAATAGGTCTCTGATGAGCAGTTTATCCATATAAATTAAAACGCATTTTTCAGTGGCATAAAAAGAACAATTTGTACCCTAATTAAGTTTAAAATTACTATTTTTGTGTGACTTTTTACAAATTAAACAATTAAGGCATATATGTCTGATTTAGAAAAGATTATACAGGTTAACATTGAAGAGCAGATGAAAACGGCTTATATCGACTATTCGATGTCAGTTATCGTTTCAAGAGCTCTTCCCGATGTCCGGGACGGACTTAAACCCGTGCATCGTAGGGTTTTATACGGAATGAGTGAATTAGGGAGCACATCCAACAAGCCATATAAAAAATCGGCCAGGATAGTAGGGGAGGTGCTTGGTAAATTTCACCCTCATGGTGATTCATCTGTCTATTTTGCAATGGTCAGAATGGCACAGGAGTGGTCACTTCGTTATCCCCTTATAGATGGTCAGGGAAACTTTGGGTCTGTTGATGGCGATAGTCCGGCAGCGATGCGTTACACTGAGGCAAGATTGAAAAAACTCGCTGAAGAGGCG
Source organism: Prolixibacteraceae bacterium (assembly GCA_963675995.2). Classification (GTDB taxonomy): domain Bacteria; phylum Bacteroidota; class Bacteroidia; order Bacteroidales; family Prolixibacteraceae; genus JAAFHB01. The sequence goes on from CAXXIY010000002.1 coordinate 2,356,777, forward strand.
CTTTCAGACCTTGATAAAAATACGGTTGACTTTCGTCCCAATTTTGATGAGACGCTACAGGAGCCCACCGTTTTGCCAACTAAGATTCCGATGTTGCTTGTAAATGGTACATCAGGAATTGCTGTAGGTATGGCGACCAATATGCCACCTCACAATCTTTCTGATACAATTGATGCCATTGTCGCCTATATCAATAATAATGACATAGAAATGAGCGAGCTTATTGATATCATAAAAGCTCCTGATTTTCCTACAGGCGGATTAATTTACGGTTATGCCGGTGTTAAAGAAGCTTTTGAGACCGGAAGAGGACGCATTGTTGTCAGAGGTAAGGCAGAGATCGAATCGGTAGAACATGGGCGTGAAAAGTTGGTTATCACTGAGATTCCATATATGGTCAATAAGGCAGAATTGATCATTAAAATTGCAGAACTGGTTAATGAGAAAAAAATTGAGGGAATCTCCAATATTAATGATGAATCTGACCGTAACGGTATGCGGATTGTCGTTGATATCAAACGAGAAGAGATGGCCAGTGTCGTTCTGAATAAGTTGTATAAGTTTACGCAATTACAGAACGCATTTAATGTTAACAACATAGCTCTTGTGAAGGGGCGTCCTCAAATGCTTAACCTCAAAGATCTTATTCACTATTTTGTTGAGCACAGACATGAAGTGGTGATTAGACGTACACAATATGATCTTGAACAGTCAGAGAAGAAAGCCCATATCTTAAGAGGACTTATCATCGCCATTGATCATCTTGACGCCGTAATAACGCTGATCAGGAATGCCAAAACACCTGAAGAGGCGCGCGAAGGATTAATTACAGATTTTGAACTCGATGAAATTCAGGCACGTGCAATACTCGACCTTCGTTTGCAAAGGCTTACTGGACTTGAGCGGGATAAAATTCACGCCGAGTATGAAGAGCTGAGTAAATATATCGATTGGTTAAAAGAGATCCTGGCCAATGAATCAATCAGAATGGGCATTATCAAGGACGAGTTACTTGAAATTAAATCGCAATACGGGGATGCGCGAAGGACGGAAATAGTATATGCTTCCGAAGATTTCAACCCTGAAGATTTTTATGCCAATGAGGATATGGTAATTACTATATCGCATATGGGATATATCAAAAGGACACCTCTTACAGAATTCAGGACGCAGGCTCGGGGTGGAACAGGTTCCAAAGGCTCCAGCACCCGCGATGAGGATTTCCTTGAACACATGTTCATCGCCACAATGCATAATACCTTATTGCTTTTCACTGAAAAAGGGAAATGCTTCTGGTTAAAAGTTTACGAAATCCCCGAGGGAACCAAGGCGTCAAAAGGACGCGCAATTCAGAATCTACTGGGAATTGAAGCCGATGATCAGGTAAGGGCTTATATCAATGTTGCTTCCCTTAAAGACGAAGCATACATCAATAATAATTTCATTATCCTCTGTACCAAGAAAGGGGTAATTAAAAAAACTCCACTTGAGGCCTATTCGCGTCCAAGACAAAATGGGGTAAATGCAATTACCATCCGTGAAAACGATCAGTTGATCGAAGCACGTCTGACAAACGGAAATAACGAGATCATGCTTGCAGTTAAGTCAGGAAAATCGATCAGGTTCCATGAAAAACATGCCCGCGCAATTGGACGTACAGCCTCAGGTGTCAGAGGTATCAGTCTTGCAGATGAAAATGACGAACTGGTTGGTATGATTTGTGTAGCAAGTGAAGTGGAAGATGTTCTGGTGGTATCTGCTAACGGATACGGTAAACGTTCTAAAATTGAGGATTACAGGATTACCAACAGGGGAGGTAAAGGAGTTAAAACCATTAACATCACTGAAAAAACAGGTTCACTCGTGGCAATTAAAAATGTGACCGATTCTGATGATCTTATGATTATCACCCAGGCAGGAGTAACCATCAGGGTACCGGTATCTAAAATCAGGATGACCGGGCGTGCAGCCCAGGGAGTCAAATTGATCAATCTTCGGGATGAGGATTCCATTGCCTCAGTTGCGAGGGTCGAAATAGAAGAGGTCGACGAGATCGATCCCGACGATTCCGAACTTTCGGCTGATGATGAATTGAATGATCTTCCTGCAACAGATGAAGAATTGACGGATAATGAAGTTGATTAATTTGTTGTATTACAATATAAAATAAAGATTTGTTGTATTTTTAAAATAAATGATTCAATTTTGCAGTAATTTATAACACAAACATTTATGATCATGAAAAGATTATTTTTCGTAGCTCTGATACTTCTTGCAGGGTCTTCAGTTTTTGCTCAAAAAGGAAAAGTAGCAACCGCGCTTTCCTACCGGGATGCAGGAAAGCTTGACAAAGCCTGGGAAGCAATTAAGGAAACCTTAGATCCGGCAAATCCGAAAGCGGAGAAAACGGTTAACTGGACCGGCGCCTGGCAGGCACGTGGTGAAATCATTGAGGCAATTATTATAACCAAAGATGAAAATTTTAAAAAACTCGTACCGAATCCTGTTGAAGAGGCTTACAAATCTTATATGAAAGCGATTGAACTGGATGAAAAGAGTGGTAATCCAGGTTTGAAGATTAAGCTTTTGACATTTTCAAATACCCTGATTAATGCGGCTGTAGAGGCATATCAGGCAAATGACTTTGCCAAGGCTGCCGATTTTTTTGAGAAAAAGTTAACTTTAGATCAGACACCCATATTCAAAGCCGAAGCTGCAATCGATACTGCAATTATGTACAATACTGGACTTGCAGCAATGAATGCAAAGCAGTATACCAAAGCGATTAAGTACTTTACCGATTGTACCAAATACGGATACAATGGTGGATCATCTTATGCACAAATTATCAGCGCCTACCAACAGCTTGGAACAAAGGAAGATACAGTTAAGGCTGTAGAAATCATGAAACAGGCTTTTGAAAAATATCCTAACGATCAAAGTATCAATGTTCAGCTAATTAACTATTATATTATGTCTGGCCAACCGAACGAAGCCATTGGATATTTGGATAAAGCTATTGAAAAAGAGAAGGATAACTCTTCTTTTTATCTTGCAAAAGGTGTTGCCCTCGACCGGCTTGGTCGTCAGGAGGAGGCAATCGAGGTATACAAAAAGGCAACTGAGGTAAAACCGGAAAATGCAGATGCTTATTACAATATTGGGGTAATATACTTTAATCGCGGTGTAAAGCAATTTGATGTAGCTAATTTGGTTCCAACCAATGACCAGGTGCGCTACGAAGCCGAGAAGAAGAAATCAGATGATTACTTTAAACAAGCAGTTCCTTATCTTGAAAATGCTGTAAAATATAATCCAAAGGATTCTTATATTCTTGAGCAATTAAAAAACTTATATTACCGGCTTAAGATGATGGACAAATTTGATGCCTTAAATAAGAAATAATCAATATAAAAAAAGAGGGAGCTTTTCCCTCTTTTTTTATATCACTAAAATAACATAATATTAATTATAAGACACTTTAATTATTGATTATCAAGAAGATAATTGACTGAAATTACTATTTTTAGTGAAATAATTGGAATAAACTGAACCTAAACTCACTGTTTTCCGTTATAAAGAAAACATTTATAAAAAATGAAAATATTATTGTCTCTGTTGGTTTTGTATGCAATCCAAATAAATGTAAAAGTTATGGCACAAAATGATATTCGTTCCACGATTATAAAGGAACAACACCATACACCTAAAGTTGTAAAATCGGCTGAGGAATGGGAAAAGCAGTTAACACCTTTGCAATATCAGGTAACCAGAAAAAAAGGGACAGAACACCCCTTTACGGGCCAGTACTACAATTTTTATGAGAAAGGAAACTACTATTGTTCGAATTGCAATGCACTTCTCTTCAATTCAGAATCTAAATTCAAATCAGGTTGTGGTTGGCCAAGTTTTAATGATATTGCTGACATTCAGTCGATCAACGTGATCACAGATAAAAGTCATGGAATGATCAGGACGGAGATTACCTGTTCGAATTGCGAAGCCCATTTGGGGCATGTTTTTGAAGATGGTCCACCCCCAACAGGGCTTCGCTATTGCATCAATTCGGTGTCTCTTAAATTTATTCCAGATACTCAACAGCCTGGAAAGTCAAAATAATCAAAAGGTTTAAACTTCCAGGTTTCTGGAGATATATGATGAATAATCTTTAATAATCGGCTTATAATCAAGGTGAAACAGTGGAGAAGATATAATAAAATCGGCTGTTGAGCGGTTCGATGCTGTTGGAATATTGTACAAAACGGCAATTCTTAACAGCGCTTTAACATCCACATCATGAGGTTGAGGCTGCATTGGGTCCCAAAAGAAAATTAGCAGATTGACATTCCCCTCACAGATCATCGAACCAAGCTGCTGATCACCTCCTAAAGGACCCGATTTAAGAATAATGACCTGAGGTGGCATGGCATCATTTTCCTTACACTTCTGACTAATTGTGTCATTAACCAACTTTCCAGTAGTCCCTGTACAAACAAGGGTATGTTGAGCCAATTCTTTCCAGTTGTAACTTACCCATTCTGCCATATCCTTCTTTCGGTTATCATGCGCTACAATGGCAATTGTCTTCTTGATTTTCATTCTCATATTATCAAAGTTTTAAGGCAAAGGTAACGAGATTTTGATTTTTCAAACCATCTATTTAATTATCAAAATATTAATATTTCATTAAAAATGAGCTAAGCGATGAAATTTCCTTGTATTTAGGATCGATTGAAATGTTGTCGTATCGGGAAAGATTATTACTGGCAATGATGGATTGAGCCATCTCGGCATATTGGTCAGTTTCGTGATAATTTTTAAGGTATCTCAATAATTGGGAGGAGGCTCCTCCCTCCCATCTCTTTTGTCTGAATTTTTTATAGGATGAAACGGTTGAAATAAGAAGAAAATAATGTTCAACTGATTCTAAAACAGAGTTATATGTCCGAAGATATCGCTCATCGTCACCCTCCTGATAATGAATTAATGATCGGGATTCATCACTTGAAAACGACATTATTCCAAAAATATTGTTCCCGTTTCGAAATATACTTGAAGTGCCCCATCCCGATTCGAGTACAGCCTGTGTGAGAGCAAGACTGACAGGATGCGGATAAATTCGCTTTTTTAATTCACCTAATGAGTCAGTCTCATATTTTATCTTTATTGCAGATAAGAAGGTGGAATCGGTCACTGAAATGGATTTCCGATTTTTGACTCTACTTTCTATAAACTCAACATGGTGTAAATCATCCAACAATCGTTCCCGGGTAATTACGATAGCTGGAAGAACATGCATAATAAACAAATCCTTTCGTTTATCGGGATCTACATTACGAAAATCGATCGAACCAATGTAGTTTACAGGAATTAAAGTTGTATCTGATTGATAAATAATTGAATCTGCCGTTATCAATTTAACATTACAAATTCTGATCACCTCCGGCCAGTATTTCGATTGGTATATTTCGACCTTTGCAAATACATAAAGGGCTACAATAAGCAGTGAAAAAAAAATTAAATCACGAATCTTTCTCAGCATATAAACCCTGAATTAAAATACCAAACAACTAAAATAGGATCAGATAAAACCCAAAATATCAATTGTAAAAAACTGTAAATCAATTAAATTCATTTCTTAGAATTTCAATCCACCTTTCAATCCGACCATTAGTTAGCCTTGCCTGATTTTCCTGATCAAGTGGTAGCCCCAAAAACATTCCATCCCGAACTGCTTTTGAAGCTTCAAAGGTGTAACCCTCCAATGGGAAATTACCTGCAATTAAAGCTCCCCTCGCCTCAAAAAACTCAACCATTATTCCAATAGCATCACAGAAATTTTCCGGATATCCCTTTTGGTCCCCCAATCCAAAAACAGCTATTTTTTTGTGTGTGAAATCTATCTCTTCGAGTGCCGGGAGCAATTCATCCCAATAATTAGGTAGTTCACCATCAAACCACGTAGGAACACCAAAAATCAGATTGTCAAATTCAAGAAAATGTTCTTTTTTAACTTCATCTACATTAACAAGTTGAACATTAACCCCCGAGAATGCATTATGAATGATTCCGGCAATCTTTGCCGTCTTTTTTGAATTAAAACTATAAAAAAGGCCTATTTTTCCCATTCGATACTTCTTTAAAATGATGGCGGATGTCGCCCATACTGGAGAACCTCATCCGTTTGTTATACGAAAATACTATATTTTTTGTGAAACTGATGAAATCAATATTTTATTAACTCCAGGGCAGCTGCGTAAATCTTCTTTTCATTGATTAAAATTGCGGCTTCAAGAATTCTGCTAAAACCAACAGGAGTAAACTCAGAGCCAATCCTGCGAACAGGTGCATCAAGATGTTCAAAAGCCTCTTCGCTGATCATGCTGGCCAGTTCACCTCCGAAACCCCCAAATACTTTATCTTCATGAACAACTAAAACTCGTCCTGTTTTCCTGACCGAGTTTAAAATCGCCTCTTTATCAAGAGGGATTAATGAGCGAATATCGATTACTTCAATAGGATGACCTTCACTTGCCAGTTGTTCCGCAACTTTAAGTGAAAGATGAGTTGTATTACCGTATGTTATTAAACTTAAGTCAGTTCCTTCCCGTCGGATTCTTGCCTTACCAAACGGGACCTCAAAATCATCAGGAATTGGAGTCGCAGCAGCTGGTGAATTATAGAGTGCTTTGGGCTCAAGAAAAAGAGTTGGACCCATTGAACGAATTGAAGTTCTAAGTAGTCCTGCTGCATCGTCGGCAAAAGAAGGATACACAATTCTGATCCCGGGAAATGTAGCAAGTGTCCCTTCTGTAGTTTGCGAATGGTACAGTCCACCTCCGATATATCCACCTGACGCCAGGCGAATAGTCACATTCGGACTGAATTTACCATTCGTTCGCCAATATTCATGAGTCATTTCGACATACTGCTCCATAGCTGGCCAGAAATAATCCGCAAACTCTGCTCCCTCAACTACTATTCTGATTTTCTGATTATAACGAGACATACCATTGGCCGTTCCTGTAATAAAATCTTCAGCTATCGGACCGTTAAACACCCTGGCCGGGCCAAATTCCTGTTGTAGCCCTTTTGAAACATTGAAAATCCCGCCCTTCTCTTTATTCGCCATATCCTGGCCCCAAATAAAGGTATCGGGATTGAGTCTAAATTCTGCCTTTAGCGTCTCGTTTAATGCTTCAATCAGTTTTTTCTTTTCACCATTGAATTGGTGTACCCCTTCAGGATACTTTGATGCAGGATAAGGCTCTGGAATTACGAAATCGAAGATAGATGCAGGATCAGGGTCCGGAGATGCCATAGCGCTTTTGTGAGCCAATTTAACCTCCTCTTTTGCCCTCTCTTCAATTGCCTGAATCTCTTCCCTGGTCAGCCTTTCATATCTTAAAAGCATCCTCTTAAACTTTAACAGAGGATCGGATTCCAGAACATAGCCCAATTCAGCATCGTTACGATAAAGATCATGCCGGTCTGAATTTGAGTGAGAGTGTATACGGATACAATTTGCCTGAACAATACAAGGCAGTTGATTCTCTAAGGTCCATTTTTTAGCCTCAGTCATCGCATTGATGGAATCAAAAACATCCTTACCATTACAATGGATAATCCTTAGATTTTTAAAACCTGCAAAATTATTGGCAACTTTCCGCGTGGCTGTCTGATCTTTTTTTGGTACAGAAATTCCATACCCATTATCCTGAAAAACAAATATAACAGGCAGTTTTTCGGTAGATGCACCATTAATAGCCTCATAAACATATCCTTCCGAAACAGATGATTCACCCTGTGAACTAATGGCAACCCCCTTTCCCTTGTAATATTTTATGGCGCGAGCAACACCGACCGCATGCAAAGTGTGATTTCCAGTGGCCGAGGATACATTATGAATATTCCATTCAGGCTTACCGATATGATTTGACATATGCCTTCCACCTGATGTTACGTCGGCTGCTTTGGATATCCCGTTCAGTATAATCTCTTCAGCCGTCAGACTAGCAGAAATATTGGTCAGCATATCCCGATAATAAGGAAACAGATGATCGTTTTCCTTATCAAATATTTGTCCGATAGCGAGTTGTATTCCATCATGTCCGGCATAAGGTGCGTGATATGACCATCCAATAGCTTGTTTGAGATAGTTAGGTGCTTTTTCATCAATAATGCGTCCTAGCGTCATCAGATAAAGCCAATTTTCGAGGATCTCTTTTTCAGTATTCTTTATGGTATAGACTTTATTTACCGGGAGATCGTGTAAAACTTTCATATTTTGCATTTTAATTCTGATCAAATATTTTTGGGTTGTTCAAATTCTTCCAATAAATCGGCTATCCTGCGTAGAAATTTTCCCCCCAGCATTCCGTCTACAACCCGGTGATCATAAGAGAGAGAGAGGAACATTTTATGCCTTACAACGATGGCATCTCCGGTTGGAGTCTCCATTACTGCAGGTTTTTTCTCGATAATTCCTACCGCCAGAATTGCAACTTGTGGCTGATTAATAATAGGAGTTCCTATTAATCCTCCAAATGATCCGAAATTTGTAATGGTGAAGGTCCCGCCCTGAAGATCATCGGGGCTAAGCTTATTCTCCCGTCCTGCAATAGCAAAGGCGTTGACCTCACGGGTAATTCCAATAAGATTTTTAGAATCAGCATCTTTAATTACCGGAACGACAAGATTGCCATCGTTGGTAGCAACAGCGATGGCAATGTTAATGTGTTTTCTTAAAATAATATTATCCTCATCAACCGAGGCATTTACCTGTCGGAATTCGGAGAGTGCCTTGGCGGTTGCCTCTATAAACAAAGGCATAAATGTTAACTTCTGACTATATTTCCTTTCAAAATCACCTCTTACAGCGTTACGCCATAAAACCATATTTGTTACATCTGCCTCTACAACGGTAGTAACATGCGGAGAAACCTGTATTGACATCACCATATGATTGGCGATGAGCTTCCGGATTCGGTCCATTTTAAAAATGGTATCTTCAGCCCCAAGTGAGACAGAAACTTTTGGCCTATCTGTCTGGTTAACAGGCATATTATGAAGTGTAGCTGGTTGAGTTACCACCTGCGAAGAGGCGATATCACCCCCTTTTTTACGCCGTTCGACAAAATTAATGATATCATTTTTTTGAATCCGACCTCCGAGACCGTGGCCTGTTATCGACTCAAGTTCCTGTAGGGTAACTCCCTCCTTTGATGCGATATTTTTAACCAGTGGTGAGTAGAAACGACCTGCACTTTTTAATTCGCTTCTATCAATGGCCTGGGGTTGTGGTACTGATTTTTCTTCAATTGGATTATTATCGACAATACTATCTTTTTCAGCAACAACTTCAGGCGCGGAAACCGCCATAACTTCATCTCCCAGGGCAATAACAATTACAACCTGGCCAACAGGAATCAAATCATTTTCGGAACACCTGATCTCCCTGATGGTACCAGCCACAGGCGAAGGTATTTCAGAATCGACCTTATCGGTTGCGATTTCGAAGAGAATATCATCTTCAACAACTGTATCTCCTTGTTTTACAAATAATTTAGTTATGGTTGCTTCCTGGATACTTTCACCCAGTTTTGGTATAAGAACATGAAAATCTGACATTGATTAACGTTACATTAAATGAGTATTCATAAAATTAAGCACATGCTTATGCATTCATACTCATATGTAACAATAAAAGGTGAGATTTAGTTTAAAAAAAAATCCAAATGTTTAGTTGTGTAGAAATGCGAAGAGATCATAGTCAGGCCACTGATCCACCTTTTGCAAAATGCGAGCCATGACCCTTTCCATTTCAATGGCCAATCTTGGACCTTTATAATTACTGGTGTTTGATAAAATGACCCACGAAATTCCGTCGGGTTGACGCCGTACCAGCGCCGAAGTGCCGGGTAATGTGCCAGTGCGCCACCATTCGCCCTTATCGTTGGTTCCTCTCCATCCTAAAGGATCCAATCCGGAAGGGTCCACATGGGTCATTTCAGAAATACTTTCTGCAGAGAGTATGTCCTTAACCTTAGGCTCGTTATCGATCACAACAATTAATTTCATTAAGTCAATAGGGGAAGCGAGCCATCCTCCGGCTGATCCCAGGAGATGAATATCGTTTCCACCGTAGGTTTTGGGAACCATACGACCGCTACCATCAAACGATTCAACAGGCTGGCCATCTTCAGGCTGATAATAACGCACTTCATTGGGACGAGCTTCATCCCAGAAACTACCTCCAAGTTGCATATCGGTAATTCCGGCAGGTTCAAGCACCTCTTTTTTAACAAAAGATTCATAATCTGTACCGGATACTTTTGAAATTACTTTGCCTAAAATAAGATATCCGAGATTTGAATACACGCTGTTTGACCCCGGTTCGAAATGAACCCGGTGAGTCGTTACAAATTTAATATAGGAATCGATATTCACCGGTAACGGGTCGCCGACACCCTTGGATACCGCTTTTGGAAGAAAAGCCAGGTCACCGTAGTGCTGGGTCCAGCCACCGGAATGGTTAAGGAGGTGCCGAACGGTGATTTTCTCCAGCCGTTTATCTTTAATTTGAAGAAACTGTTCGTCATTGAGAATCCCATATTTTCCAAACACCTTTGACTCGAGTGAAATTTTCGAATTCTCAACAAGTTTCATTATGGCAACAGCGGTGATCAGTTTTGAAACACTGGCAAGCCTGAAAAGGTGATATGGGGTAACCGGAATTTGTGCCTGTTCATCAGCAAGTCCATATCCTCTGGCAAAAACCAGTTTCTCATCTTTTACAACCGCAACTACAACACCTTTTAATCCATTCTGAGCTCTGAACTTTTCCATGAATGCATCGACAACAACGGCATTCTGTTCTTCGATTAATTTATTGAATACTAATTTGTTAAGTGATTCATTTTGCGGTGACAAAAGTGAATTCCTGTTGGAAAATGATCCTTGTTGAAAAGGGTATATCGTAAATAAAACTAAACAAAAGCCAAATAACCAATTATTGAATTTAAACATAAATAATAAACTAATTAAAATAACATATACCACAATGAGCGCTCGAAGACTATTCACACATGTGAATTACATTTGTAAACAACCAACCAGATCAGTTATGGAGTTGATTTTATGGCGGTTAAGATAGTCATCAATCCCATCAATAATTTTTAATGTTACTAAAGGATCGATAAAATTAGCCGTTCCAACTTGTATTGCCGATGCCCCTGCCAGGAAAAATTCAATGGCATCAGTTGCATTCATAATTCCACCCATACCCACAACGGGAATATGAACGGCCTGACATACCTGCCATACCATTCTCAGTGCGATTGGTTTTATTGCCGGTCCCGAAAGGCCGCCAGTGATGGTTGAGAGGACCGGTTTACGCGTTTCTGCATTGATAGCCATTCCTAACAAGGTATTTATCAATGATATACTATCTGCGCCAGCATCTTCAACGGCTATAGCAATCTCCGTAATATTTGTCACATTAGGAGAAAGTTTCACCATCATCGACTTTTTGTACACTTTTCTGACCGCACTAACAACCGCAGTAGCAGAAGGGCAACTGGTTCCAAACGACATTCCCCCTTCCTTAACGTTTGGGCATGAAATATTCAATTCGATCCCCGAAATATGGTCAAGTTCATTGATGATTTCGGCACATTCCAGATACTCTGAGATTGTCGATCCTGAAACATTTACCAAAATATTGGTATCGTATTTTAAAAGATTAGGGTAGATATCGGTTTGAAAAAAGCGAGCTCCCTTATTCTGAAGTCCAACAGTATTTAACATCCCTGAGGCAGTTTCTGCCATTCTTGGGTAGGCATTTCCCTGCCGGGGATAGATGGTTGTCCCTTTAACGACGATCCCCCCTAGTCTACCAACATCGAAGAAATCATCGAATTCAACTCCGTATCCAAATGTTCCTGAAGCAGTTAAAACCGGATTTTTAAGATTTAACGTGTGAATCTTAGTTCTTAAATCTGCCATTTTAGTTGATTGGTATTAAAAACAGGTCCATCAGTGCAAACACATTTATGACCCTGTTGGGTTTCGGTGACACAACAGAGGCACACACCAAAACCGCAGGCCATGGTATTCTCAAGTGAAACTTCGCAAAAAACCGATTCTTTCTTTGCCTTGGCTGCAATTGCCTTCATCATTGGTTCAGGACCACAGGTGTACACGCGGGCAAAATGTTCCAATTCAGTACTAAAGACATGATGATCGGTAACATATCCCTTAACTCCATGTGATCCATCCTCAGTTGTTGTATAGAGGGTGCCGTACCTGGAAAAATGATCCAGTTCCACCAAATCAGCTGAAGAGCGTGCCCCGAGCAAAATCGAAACTTCATTTAAATTTGTAGACAGCACCTGAGCCAGACTCATCATCGAGGCAACTCCACTACCTCCACCCACAAGTAGAATCTTCTCTTTCGATTTTGGAATAGAAAAGCCATTGCCCAGGGGAAACAGTCCGCTTATGATACTGCCAACAGGCGTATTGGCAAGATTTCGCGTCCCTTCACCGATTACCTTGATAAAAACGGAGATGGTATTGCTCTCATAATTGACCGAATAAATGGAAAAAGGACGGCGTAAAAAAACACCTGGGGCATGGTCTACCAACAGATTGGCAAATTGACCGGGTTCAATGGGTTCAAGTTGCTCCGGAGCCTGTAACTGTAAAATATGATGATAATCGTTTAGTCGAAGGTTAGCCATAACCCTCAGGTTCTGAACGGTTTTTTTCATCTGCATGAAATTTTATATTCATTTATGGCATTCGACAGCTATTTGCCTTACAATTCCGGCAAACAGATTATATCACCTGCACTAATTCATGCAAATATAGGGCAAATTCTATTTTGAAGGAGTGTATACCGTAAAAGTTTTGTCTTTAAAGAAGAACACAATCCTATCAACATCCTTATTATCATTTATATAACTATTCAAATCATGAATCTCTGTCAGAAAATTTAATTCAGCCGGTTGCTTTAATTCACTGGCAGATGAAGGCTTATCAGTAAAGTTATCAGGCGGTTGATTCGAAATCTCTTTATGCAATCTTGTGCCTGTAGTGGTATCCTCCAATGGCACTTTTGCTTTCTCCGGTTCGGTTGGTTCCCTAAAAAGCGAAGGTTCTTTATTGGATAGCGCATGGGCGTCAAACACAGACCCTTCTCCCAGCAATAGCCAACGCGAATTTAAGGTGGTATAGGTAGTGAGCATCTTCTGAATAAATGAAGCACTGGGATAATTGCGTCCGTTCAGCACATGTGAAACGCTCGATCGCTGCACACCAATCTTATCGGCAAATTCTGCAGGAGAAATACCCTCAATTTTAAGAAACTGTGTTATCCGATCTTTCATGTGAAAATAATTTATTAGTTACAAATGTATAAAATATATTTTCAACTTATGTAATCAAATTTAAAAAATTTCTGGATTCACATTATTGAATCATAAAATAATTGAAACATATGTAAATTTCAAATTTAATCGGATTTGACGGTTATTAAGTGTTTACAAATAAGAAATTGAACCGTTAAAGAAATCTTAAGATCTGATTCAATGTGCATTAAAAATTAATGTATTTGACCGGGGGATTAATTCAATAAACTTAAAGTTATTATTGATATAAATAGTATATAATACTGGTTATCAATCTTTAATTCATTCATTTTTAATGTTTTTTATGCTTTTTTGTCCTTAAATAACATATGTAACACACAAATCTAATCCATTACTTTTATAAAACCTCATATTCTATTGATAATGTGAACTTAATAAGGTTTATAAGTGAGAATATTTTTTGTGGTTAGACTGACTGCTTATTTAACCGAAAATTAGCTAATTTCCCAAATTCAGACTTGATACAAATGTAATAAAGATCAATTGAATCACATATGTATATTCATTTTTATTATTTACATATGTATTTAGCGTGTGGTTTGACCAATATTCAGCCAGAAAAGGTACAAAAAGATGTAAACAGCACGAATGGAAACCACTTGTTATGAAAATGATCTTAATTTGTTTAATATGGCGCTTTATTAACGAGACAAATTTTACGGTAACGCCAATCAGCGCTGATTGAATTAAATCCCAGGAATAGAAAATGCTGGATATTTTTAGCATAACTACCTGAATTTCAATGACAAAATAGCTATTTAGATATGCTTATTCCCCTGTGAGAATCGTTTAAAAAAAAATCCCGACCATTGGATCGGGATTTATATCAATCAAAAAGGGATATTACTACAAAATTTTTTATAAATGATGCAGGTGTCGCTAAAGCATACTAAAATTGACTGAAAGGAGAAATTCAAAAATAAATTTTTGTTGACCGATTAAATAGGAAGACCTGACTCCCATTTTAACAGGCACAAGCAAACGTAGAATATTACAATCGGTAGTTAACTCTCCACCGGTCGAGCAAAAGTTTACCTTATATTCGCTGCTATGATTATTAATGGGAACTGTTGCCCAAGCCTGATCGTAAAATAACCTTAATGCAAATCTTTTAAAGTAGCTTAATCGACCTAATCTCCAATCCGGATAGAACAATGGAAACACATAATCCGACTTTAAACTAAATAATTGGTTATTGAGCAGATTAGCATAGCCTCGTGGATAGGAAATATAATCAGAATACGAATTTCCCGAGGTTTCCTTTTGCTGATATCCACCATATATCTTCAAACCATGGTGTTTTATCAATCCCGGAAAGTAGAGGATCCCTTCAGCCGTCCGGATCGTGCTGGTATTTTCACTATCAAAGGGCGAATGGCGATATCCAAGATCGACCACCTGCCCGATCGCAGGCTGAATGTCCTGGATTCCGGTTCTTAAAAGGTTATGCATATACAACCGGTAAGTAAGTGCTACATCCGTTTGTCCAGTATATGGAGTCGAAGCATCCTGCCAGATCTGCCGGTATCCAACCTGAAATTCAGGCTGAATCAACCGGTTCATTTTACCATGTGAGAATTTTAATGGAAGATTTACAATTCCATTGATATTCATAATTCTATATGAGAAATTAACTTTTTGTGTATCTCTACGAACAACGTGCGTTACAGAATTAACATAACTGGTAACCTGATAATAGTATGAACTTTCCCGTCCATAATCGGTATTTATTTTAAACACTGGAAACAGACCTGTATAATCAAATTTGGCCACCCACTTACCTGTTTTATTGATCGTTGAATAATCGTACCCCAGTTGTGTAATTGCCGTGCTGAGTTTATTCTGCGACAAAAGTGTAACTCCTGGCCTGAACTCTTCTTTCTCAAAATCGATATGAACAGGTGCCCAACTATGAAAATCGAATAAATGGGTAAATTTTGAATAAGATGTAGCCTGACAGGATGTTGTATCTGAAGTCGAAAATTCGGGTTTTCCCTTCTCCTGAGCGGTGAGTTGGTCAGCCAATGGATACCGGAATGATGGTAAGGGATCTGAAATGACGGTATTATTCGATTTAAGCGCCATTTTAACCACTTTAAATCCATCAGCAGTATAATTACTATATAATAAATAGTTTCCATCTAAGGTCGTCTGGGCATCCCTTACACCAAATCGTGAGGATGTAACCCGATAATTCAACTGCTCCTTCAGATTAAAGGCATACAAATCGTCCGTGCCTTCAATCGAACCTGTATAATAAATTAAATCACCGTGTTGCACCGGTCGTTTGATCTCATTGTAAGAAAAAGGGATCAGAATACTCATCACACCCGAAAATGGATTGATTTTAGCCAGTGATTTCCCTTTGTTTCCCAGTACAACAGCATAAAGTTCACTATTATTGTCACCCCATGATGGATTAAGAATAAAAAGATCTGTCGATAAAGGTGTTACTTTTTCGATTTCTCCCGATTCAGGAGAAATTATTACAATCGAACACCTATTATCGTTATTAACCTGTATTGCAGCCAGATGAAGGCCATCAGATGATAAACAAGGTGCATAAATCTTCTCCTTATATCTCTTCTCAATCACTTTATTATTATCGATATTCAGCATTCTCAGTAGCGAAAATTCACGATGTGTCCAGCGAATATCCGTTTTGGATTCTATCCAGAAAACTTTCCTCCCTCCAAAAGTGATCGATTCTTCAAAGATATCTCCCGGGGTAAAAATCTTTTTCTCTTCTCCCCCTGGTCCAATCAGAACAAATCGTGTAAGATCCTTTAATGAATATTTGACTGCAAAACAGGTTGAATCGTTCACCGGAAACGGATATCTGTAACTGGCATAACCCTTTTGCGGTTTTGTAATTACCTCAAATGGAGATTTTTTCAAGGCCTGATCCTTCAATTTCCAGTTATTTTTTAGTTCTGTAAAAATCGTATCGTATAATGAGATGTGATTACTGCCCGTAGCTTTTTTTAATCCTCTTGAAAAGGCGTTAATTGCCAATGGATTACGAGCCACATGATTTAAAACTTTTGCCCAGACATCTGATCCGTACCTTCTGCGAACACCTGCCACCATTTGATATCCGAACTGATAATAATCCGGTACATTATCTTTATAGGATCCGAGATAAGCCTTATCATAACTATAAATACCTTTCTCAACTGCCTGAGCCTTTAATTCCATTTCAAATGAGGGAACCCTCCCCCTGCCGGAATTGCTTAAAGCAGTTTCAGTGGCCACGGCATCCCCTTCAAGAAACCAAAATGGCAAATAAACACCAATAACCAATGCTGCAGCTTGTTCTCCCAAAATTATCTTAAATATTGCGGGTAGTTCTGAATCTATCTTATCGATCTGAACAACATGCCTGAACTCATGGATTGCCAATTGTTCCAGCCAATCCTGAGCATAAATATCCTGACCAGGTGTTGTAAAGAGCTCTACACGAGCGGGCGCCCAGGCTACAAAACCATTGGAACGAACGGTGCTTGTATGCAGTATCACGGATATTTTTGAAGGAGTGTGTTGGAGTGAATTGCCAGCGAAGTGATAAACCTTTTCCAAAATAGATGCCATACGCTGGGCATTTACTTCAAACCCTGGTGGATAGATGATCTGAAAATTATCTGTATTGATCTGCTTCCAGCGAATATTGCCAGGATCCTCCCCTAGTACATAATATTGAGCATCAACAAGATAAGGAATAATAAAAAAAGAAAATACCAATAAATACCTTTTCATTTTATAATTGTTGATTTATACTTTTCATATTGGAGCGCATACGGAACTCAGCCAGTTAGAAACATCAGGTTTTAATTGAGATGTCAGTCTTTCAAAAACAGTTGCATGATAATCATCGATCCAATTGATCTCCTCTCCGGATAAAAGGTGTCGGTCCACCAAATTTCTGTCAATTGGACACAGGGTCAACGTATCAAAAGAGAGAAAGAGGCCAAAATCTGACTGACAGTAGTTTTTGCACAACAGAACATTTTCAATACGAATCCCATACTCACCTTCACGATAGATACCCGGTTCATCCGTTACAATCTGACCTTCCCGAATTGGCTCGTTATTATTGTCGGGCCGAATGGAGATCGGCCCTTCGTGAACAGATAGATAATGCCCAACACCATGACCAGTTCCGTGACCATAATTCAATCCATTATTCCATAGATCCTTACGAGCCAGGATATCTAGCGAATAACCTTTTGTATTCACAGGGAACACTGCCTTCGCAAGCCGAATCATACCTTTAAGAACCAGGGTAAAGTCCGATTTTTGCTGATCAGTTACTTTGCCAACTGCAATTGTACGCGTTATATCGGTCGTCCCATCCAAATATTGACCGCCTGAGTCAATCAGGAGGATGCCATCCTGCAAAATCTCACAATCTGTTTCGGTAGTGACACTGTAATGGACAATAGCGCCATGTGCGCCATAGGCAACAGTTGAACAAAAACTTTCACCAGAAAAACCGATCTGTTCTGATCGGAAAAACCTGAGTTTTTGGCTAATAGAAAGTTCTGTAATCTTCTCTTTATTAAAGTTTTTTTCAAACCAATAAAGGAAGTTGACCATTGCGACTCCATCCCGTTGGTGGGCCTCTCGCATTCCATCGATCTCCACCTCATTTTTAATAGATTTTAGAATTGTAGGGATTGCCAACCCTACAATTACATTACTTATCTCTTCAATAAACCGGTAAAGCATCGAATTTGTACGATCGGGATCGAGACAGACATGGGATGAAATCACCTTGGGGAGGATAGAAAACATTGAATTATAATTCATTACTGCGACCCCTTCCCTATTTAATACCTTAATTAATTCACCGGTTATTTTCTCCTCATCTACAAAAAGGATGGCCTGGGAGTGATCGACAAAACCATAGCCGGTGAAGAGTGGATTATACAGAATGTCGTTTCCCCTGAGATTAAAAGTCCAGGCAAGGTCATCCAACTGGCAGATTAAGGTGGACTCAGCTCCGAGCGAATTCAGCCTTTTTCGGATCTGAGTAAGCTTTTCAGCACGGCTTTGACCGGCTAACCGGACCGGATAATCAAAAATTTGTGCATTAGACGGCAGGGGTCTGTTTTCCCAAATCGGGGATACCAGATCTGTTTTAATATCCAGGACGATACCCTTCGCACCTAATTTATGTTCCAGCACTTTCGCTTCAGTGGCAGAGATGGTAAATCCATCAATTGCAACAACGTTTCCTGAAACAAGTTCGCAGCTCAACCATTGGTCAACCGAAATAGTATCAGCCTGACGATCCTTCAGCATTTTGATTTCTGTCCCGGATAACTGCGATTCAGCCTGGATAAAATACCTGGAGTCGGTCCATAGCACTGCCCGATCCTTAGTAATTGCCACTTTGCCATAAGAACCTGAAAAACCACTTATCCATTTCCGGCTTTGCCAGGCATCCGGAACATATTCGCTTAAATGAGGATCAGTTCCAGAGATAATTACAGCATCAATATCGTTTTTGAACATTAATGTACGGAGTGAGGTAATACGATCTATAATGCTCATATATTTCTATTTATATAGTAACTAATTATTTGAAACATGCTTTCAGAGCATAACTCCTCTTTTTTGATCTCCTCGGGGAAGAAAAACTCCACAGCCGAGACGTCATCTGCTGGAGTAATTCCGGAAATGTGGTCAACTTTGCATATAAAAGCGAGATCAACGGTGAAAACGGAGAAACCCGAAAAAATGTATTCATTTGGATAAGATACCAGGAATTCCGTTTGCGTAACCAAAACGCCCAGTTCTTCACTGATCTCTCTACGCACCGCCTCCTCGGCCCTCTCCATTGGCTCCACAAATCCTCCAGGAAGGTCTAACATTCCCTTGCCAGGTTCGATCGCACGCCGGGCTAACAAAAGTTGACCCTTATCGTTGAAAATCAGGCAAGCTACAGCTGCCGAACTGTTCATGTACAAGTTAAACTGACACTCTTCGCATTTAAATGAACGCCCTAGGTCGTTAGATAAAAACTCCCTACATCCACACCTGGGACAAAACTTAATAACATCTTTTGGATGAGTAATCATGACCATATTAAAAAATTAATGGGAACAGAATATTGAAATCCGGGAGCAGAAATCCCCTATTTTAAAATTTTCTCCGCTTTCATCCAGTCAATTAACATTTGCGGCCACTGATCATGAGGTTTACCAGATTTCTTCATCCCAAAACCATGACCTCCCTCCCTGAAAATATGAAGTTCGGCAGCAACCCCTTTCTCCTTTAAAGCGCTAAAAAATTCAATACTATTGCGAGGAGGAACCCCTTTATCGTCATCGGCTAATATCAATAATGAGGGTGGCGTCTCAGCAGTTACCTGAAGTTCATTTGAATAATAGCGGATCAGCCGTAAATCGTGATTCTTACCTATCAAATTCTCTCTTGAGCCCATATGTCCCCAGAGTTCGTTAAAGGTGATTACGGGATAAACCAACACCGCAAAATCGGGGCGACAACTCACTTTCTCGACCGGGTCGACTGTTTCCCGTATTCCATAATCAAAATGTGTTGCAGCGGTGGAGGCAAGATGCCCGCCGGCCGAAAATCCCGAAATTCCGATTTTTTCAGGATTAATACCCCATTCAGTAGCATTGTATCGCACTGTTCTCAAAGCATATTGAGCATCTATCAACGGTATTTCGTGATGCCCGTAGGGAAGCCGGTATTTTAAAACGATTCCTGCAATTCCTTTGCTTTGCAAATATTCTGCATATTGGTAACCTTCATGATCCATCGCCTCCATAGCATAGCCTCCACCCGGACAAATTACGATAGCAGCACCTGTATTTAGATCTTTATCAGGCAAATAGATCGTGAGTGTCGGCACAGATACAAACTGGACGCTCTTCCCGTTGAAGGTCTCTTCTGGTTGCAAACATTCATTGTTTCCTCGAGCGCCATTGGGCCAAAGTTGGATAACTTTCTGCGCAACTGCCATATGAAGTGCCGACATAATAAAAAGCATAATAAATATTTTTCGTTTCATTTCCCGGATATTGTTAAAACTTCTTTGGGATAAAAGTAGAAAATATCAGTCCTAATTTTAACTTTGCCTTTTTATTTTGATTAAATAAGATCATTTTTTTAGCTATATTTGCTTGCATGAGTTTTAGACTGCTTTGGGAAGGCTTTATGATCGGCGTTGCCGTTTCGGTTCCACTGGGTCCTTTAGGGATGTTGTGTATCAAAAGAACCGTCAATAAAAACTGGAAATCAGGATTTTTATCCGGTTTGGGGATAGCGGCATCGGATGCACTTTATGCAATTGTTGCCGGTTTTAGTCTAACAATTATTATCAAATTCATCACTCATTACGAAATCTACTTCAAGATTCTGGGAGCGAGTATGGTGGTGTTTCTCGGACTATATATCTTTCTGTCAAATCCTGCGAAGGAGATTCAAAAATTCAAACAAAAAGGGACTTCGTATGTACAGGATTTCCTAACGGCTTTTTTACTGACCTTTTCCAATCCCCTTGCGGTATTTATCTTCATCGCAATCTTCACAAGTTATAGTCTTGTATTTCAATTATCTCAACTTTTCGAGGCACTTTTGGTTATTGGCGGAATTTTTGCAGGAGGTGCATTTTGGTGGTTTATTTTAACTGGATTAGCTTATCTTTTCAAACATAAACTAACCATAAATACCTTGTGGTGGGCGAATAAGATTATTGGGCTAAGTGTCATCCTTATTGCAATTGTCCTGTTTATATTTCTGACGATCAACGAGATTTAAATTAAATAAACTGGTTTGTTGCGCGAAGAATCTGAATAAATTCCTCCGGCGCCCGCATCGGTCTACCCGTTGACAGATCCATAAAATCGAGCACTACCTCCCCTTCATTAATTAACTCCCTTTTTTCGTTGTATATTTCGGAGAAGAACCTGAATTTTACTTTCGGTATCTCTTTGATGATAGTTTTTATAGTAAGCTCTTCATCATAACCGGCAGGTTTATGGTAAACCGCACTTAACATCCGTACAGGAAGGATAATCCCACTCTCTTCCACTTCGCGGTACGATTTCCATAAATTTCTGATCATGTCTGTACGTCCGATCTCATAGAGCCGGGGATAATTACCATAGTACATCACTCCCATCCGATCGGTATCGCCATAGCATACCCGGTATTTTGTATCAAAACTCAACATAATTCAGTTTATTAAAAATTTAAAAACAGGATTTAACAACTCTAAAACAGAATATTCGCATATGAATTCTCAGATTAATTTCAAAGATCATTTCCGGTAAATGAGTCTATAAAAAAAAGCCTGTATGTCGCTACATACAGGCTTTAAAGTGACCCCGGAGGGAATCGAACCCTCGACCCATTGATTAAGAGTCAATTGCTCTACCAGCTGAGCTACAGAGTCATTTTGTTCTCTTTCCTTCAAAAGTGTCGCAAAGATAACCTCATTTTTCTAATGGACCAACTGATTGTGTTAAATATATTCCATTTTTTAGGAAATGTAGTTAAATAACTAATTTTCATTCTTTAATGGGGAATCAGGTTCTTTTGCCATATGATTAAAGGTAAGCTTATCCAATAATGACGGGAAGAGTTTTCCAAGGAAAACAGTCAGTTTTCCCTCCACAAAGGTTAGTATGAGCGATCTCTTTCTTTTTCTGACTGCTTCAGCAATATGGTAGGCACATGTTTCAGCACTCATCATTGCCGCTTCATTTCGGGGGGTCTCCCCCTGAGGTGTACCGTCAGCTGTCAGCGCCACTTTCCGCACTTCGGATGCTGTAAAACCAGGAGCTGCAACTAAAACATGTAATCCACTTTTTAAATGCTCGATACGAATAGTGTCAAGAAATCCCCTCACAGCAAACTTTGAGGCAGAGTAGGCTGTCCTTCCCGGTAATCCCACATATCCTGCAATGGAGATCACACCGACAAGTGAACCTTTTGATTGGAGTAAATAGGGAAGTGCATATTTGGTGCAATAGACCGTTCCAAAGAAATTGACATCAATCAGGCGGTGCATCACCTCAAGATCCATATCCTTAAAAAGAGCCCGCATGGAAATTCCTGCATTATTAATCAGGATATCTATACGTCCAAATTTATTAAATGTAATATCAATCAACTTTTTACAATCTGTTTCAATGGCGACATCGGTTTTTGTGCATAAAATATCACCACTTACCAGTTCCGTTTTTAACGCTTCGAGGTGCTCAATGCGACGGGCCCCCAAAGATAAAATGGCGCCGCGCGAAAAAAATTCCTTTGCCAATGCCTTGCCAATGCCTGACGAAGCCCCGGTGATTATGACTACTTTACCTCTCATAAATTTGTAATTATCAGGCTCGATTACCCTTGTGTTTTGATGCTTTTTATCAGTATAATGACAACAAAACTACAAATAAATCCAATGATTTTGCGTTTTTTTTTGATTTGGTATTTGCTTTTATCAAAAACAAGTTTACCTTTGCACCGCCTTTGAAAAACAAAGGTGCTACAATGATGACTCAGTAGCTCAGCTGGTAGAGCACATCCCTTTTAAGGATGGGGTCCTGGGTCCGAATCCCAGCTGGGTCACCAAAAAGCCTGTAAACATTTTGTTTGCAGGCTTTTGCTTTTCAAGGTAGTGAATGTCCGATTTCAAATCAGACCCTCCTATCTGGAAAAGATATTTCAACCTCCTGAGAATCGCATGAATACTTCCATAATTACGGAGAGTCCGAAGGAAGTTATTCAGAACGGGTTATGGATGAATTCATACCCTCCTGAGAATCGGCCGGATGCCATGTGCATGATATTGGACCGAACAGAACTGCACTAAAACGAGTTATGATACTAATTTGAATAATAGAAAGCAAGCATCGAATTAAATACTGGATTTCCACTCTATGATTTTGATATGCCCTGAAAAATCTGAAAAACTCTCTGCTGAAAGGATTTTGGGGGAATCAAAGGGTTGGAAAGTGCGCCCTTCCGTCCAATTGAAGCGTAGTGCAGCGCCAGGCTTTTGATCACGGACGATTTACCTTCATATTTTTTATCCCGGGGTGACGCGATCCTTGATATTTATATTCATAATAAGATCTTTGCGTGATCGCTTACCACGGGTTATTCAGATATAGCCCCTTCAACGCATTATGTTTGGGTAAGTTAGGGCCTGTATAATTAGTCACCCTCTCCTTTTGCTGAGGGTTGGGGTAAGGCTATTCTAATATTAATCGAGCTGATAACAAATAAGTTGCTGCATATACCGGAGATACAACCTGCCATTGGCCACAACAGGAACGGTCCAGGCCGGATTCTTTACATCCTCAATGGCTGACTTTATCTCTCCAACTTTTTTAAAACCAGAGGGATCGGGATTTATCAGAAACAGGTTTCCCTTTATATCCTGGCAAATCAGGTGACCATTAACATAGGTGGTTGTCCCCTGACCAATAAGATTTGTACTCCACATCACCTTCCCTGTAGACAATTGAAGGCACTTAAACTGTCCATTATTTCTGGAGCTTTCGCCCGAATATCCATAAATATAACCATCAATAAGTACAGGATCGGAATGCTGAGCCTCCATTGCATTGTTTTTCCAAAGCACTGTATATCCCTTTGTTGTAACCTTAATTGCCTCACAACCCATTTTATATCCTGAAGTATGAAATACAATATCGTTGTAAATAACCGGTGTTGTGGCATTTACACCATAGGAAGTTGGCCAGTTGACACTCCACAACATTTTTCCGTCAACAGGACTGAGGCACGAGAGTCCTTTACCATGATAAACAAGGAGTTTAATTTCATTTTCAATAGTCATGGTGATTGTTGCGGCATAGCCCACCTCTCCTTCCATCGACTTCCACAACAAATCTCCCGTGATTTTATCGTATGCCAGAATCAGCGCTTTACCACCGCCCTGAACAATGACCTTGTCATCCACAACCAGTGGCGTAGTTGAGAAGCCCCAGGAAGGTTCAGTCCCCCCTTCCTCTTTCACATTCTTTCGCCATAACAGTTTCCCATCCAAAAGCTGCCAGCACACCAGGTCCCCACTACGTCCAAAAGTATAAACCCGGTCATCGTTAATAAAGGGGGTTGCACGTGAACCGGGACCATGACTTGATTCAGCTTTTGCCTCGTAAGATCCCGACCAGATTAAATCTCCTGTTTCCGAATTAATGCAAAATACCAGATCATTCGTTTTATCCCTGCCAGGAACAACTAGCCGGTTACCCTGTACGACAGCAGCTGCCCATGATGCGGTGGATTGATCCTGACACAAATAATTAACCTGCCATCGTTTTTTCAGTCCGGCAGACCAATCGGTTTTAATCCCTCTTGTGGCACTCTTCCCTTCGAAATTGGTACCTCTCCAATTTGGCCAATCGGCTATCCCTTTCGTAATTGGGGGTATCATGCCGCTTTTGGCCGGAATTCTCTCCTGCTTTCCAGAAATTGGTTCGCTTCCTGCAATGATTTTGTATACCTGAACTCCATAATAAATTCCAAATATCAATACAAAAGAGACAATTATAAGAATAATTTTAATATATCGCTTCATATACAACAGATTAAGAATTACTGGAAGAAAACTGACTGTTCTGTGAAATTATCAGATTATTTGGGTCTTTCGAAATTTGATTAAAAAAAAAAGCTTCCTGCAAAATTATACAGGAAGCTCTACTAAACAAAACCAACTAAATCTATTCCGAACAAACTAAATCACCATCAATAAGTTCAAAATCAATTGATGTATTCACTCAACCATTTTCCTAATTTTTTACGTGTGAAAAATATACGGCTTTTTACTGTACCCAGTGGCAAGTCTAGTTTTTCAGCAATCTCTTTGTATTTGAATCCGCTTAAAAAGAGTTGAAACGGTTCGCGAAACTCATTTTCAAGCATGTCTATTTTTTTGTAAATCTCCTTTTCAGCATGGATGGAATCTGCTGCAGGAGAATAATCATCTTTTGAAAAAGAGATCTGCAATTTATGGGTTGAACTCTCGAGCGTAGTCTTGGCTTTTACATTTCTGCGATAATCATTGATAAACGTATTTTTCATGATGGTATAAACCCAGGCCATCAGATTGGTGTCAGCTGAAAATTTATCACGGTAAGTCAAAGCTTTTAAATAAGTCTCCTGAACAAGATCATGCGCTTTATCGGAATCACTTGTTAAACTTAATGCAAAGTAATATAATTTACTATGGAGACTTGTCAGGGAATTCTGAAATTGAATCTGTGTCATAGCTAAAGTTTCAAATTAATGATCAAATAATAGTTATCAATTATCAAACGACACTTCAAAGATATCAAACAGAAATTTAAAAACAATACCCGCTTTTAATAAATCCAGTATTTTTATTCAAATTATATCGATTCATTCTAAATAAGAAAAACCTAATGATCAATAAAACAATCTGGTTCATGTAAATCCTGATTATCATTATAAATTACTGTTAATTAAAAAATATTTGCCCTTGAACTTAATTTAAATCGATTCTTCCGATTAAAATGATCATTTTTCTATCTTTGCAGATATAATTTAAATTGTACAAGCAGTTCATCTAACCTGCGTATCAACTCAAATTATGATTTGACAACTTTGTGTCCGAGTTTCTATTATTGCGACTTTGATCATAATTCAAAATTCGCAGAACATTTTTGGACACGATGTCAAAACAAGATTTAATAAACTTACTTCCTGGGAGACTGAATGCTCATCAGGAATTTCAAAATTTTTAAAATCCAATAATCTGAATAACGATGGATATTATAAAAATTTCAATTACTGGAATACCGGTGTTAATAGGGCAATCACTTTTTCTGCCATTAAAAATATTTCCTCTAAATTCGGCGTTGGATTAGAATGGTTAACGACAAAGCTTTTGGGTGACTGGAATGCAGTTAAAGGTTATCCCATCCCTCCATCAGCAATTGCAAAAGGGCTCGCTTATCCAACGCCTTACAAAACCGGGATGAACCAGTTATGTTTTACAAATCTGAATCAGGTTATTGTCCCCAATAGTTTAAACAACATCTGGCATATTTATGTCAAGGTTGGCGGAGGATTTGCAACTTTAAAAGAATACAGTGGATTGGATGAGCTTTCAGGGACAAAAAACCGATTTAAATATTCAGTCACCAATGGTGGCGGGATTGCACTTAAAGTTAATTGTCATATCAGGTTAAAATTTGGCACAACCTATTATATTACAGAAACAGATCGGCTCGACGGTGTCTATACGGTTGTAAAAAGCTTAAAAGATGGAACAGATTTGGATATAAAGAACATAAACGAACGGTTCATCTACACCTCAATTGGAATGACTTATAAATTTGGGAAAGTCGAATTTACATTTATAAAAAACAGATATTCAGGATAATTGTATTCTTTACCATATCGCAGCCATTTGAAACATTAGGTTATAAATTTAGTTTTAAATTATTCTATGATTGTTCCTTCAATTCGTATTGCAGTAATCGGTCTGGGCTATGTTGGTCTTCCTCTTGCGCGACTTTTTGCCACCAAATATCCAGTCATTGGATTTGACGTGAATAAACAGCGGGTTACTGAAATTAATCAGGGCATTGACAATACTCTTGAGGTAGATGAGCAGCTACTAACTCATTCGTTGGTGACTGTGAATCCGGTCATTTCGGGAATCAACGGTCTTTTCTGCACATTTCAACCTGAAGAGATGGAATTGTGCAACTTTTATATTGTTACAGTTCCCACACCTGTGGACAAAAACAATCGCCCCGATCTTACTCCGCTCTTAAAAGCATCAGAAACTGTTGGCCGCGTGATCTCTAAAGGGGATATTATTGTTTACGAATCGACAGTTTATCCCGGAGCTACTGAGGATGACTGTATTCCTGTTATTGAGAAGATCTCGGGACTTAAGTTCAACATCGATTTCTATGCGGGTTACAGCCCTGAAAGGATCAATCCGGGAGACAAAGAACATACGGTTGAGAAAATCAGGAAAATAACCTCGGGGTCAACTCCCGAAATTGCTGAGATAGTAGATGCAGCTTATCGTTCTGTAATTCTGGCAGGAACACATAAAGCATCGTCCATTAGAGTGGCTGAGGCAGCTAAAGTGATCGAAAACAGTCAACGTGATATCAATATTGCTTTTGTCAACGAATTGGCCAAAATCTTCAATGCAATGAAGATTGACACGCTTGATGTGTTGGAAGCAGCTGCCACCAAATGGAATTTTCTCTCCTTTAAACCCGGGTTAGTTGGGGGGCATTGTATCGGGGTCGATCCATATTATTTGGCGCAGAAGGCCCAACAGGCAGGATATCATCCCGAAATTATCCTTGCAGGCCGACGAATGAATGATAGCATGGGGAAATATGTTGCCACCGAAGTGGTTAAACTGATGATCCAAAATGAGATTCAGGTGAAGAACTCAAAGATTTTAATGCTGGGAATTACCTTTAAAGAGAACTGTCCAGACATTAGAAACACCAAGGCAACAGAGATTTACTACGAATTAGTCAGTTATGGAATTGCCGTTGATGTTTACGATCCATGGGCATCGCCTCAAGAAGTTCAGCGTGAGTATGGTATAACCATCACTACACACCTTGAAGAATCGGTTAATTATGGTGCTGTGATTCTGGCTGTGGCACACCACAAATTTTTAGAGCTCGATTTGAAGGAATACAAGGCAAAGGGAGCTATTATTTATGATGTAAAGGGGATTCTTCCCCGGGATCTGATTCATGCACGATTATAAAATTATCTATACACCACCTATTGAAAAATTACATTTATGATTATTGCAGTTGATTTTGACGGAACAATTGTTGAACATCGTTATCCTGCAATTGGGAGAGAATTGCCATTTGCATTTGAAGCGATTAAAGCGCTTCAGAAAAAGCAGCACCAAATTATCCTTTGGACTTTCAGAGCCGGAAAAGAGCTTGATGAGGCGGTAGAATACTGCAGAAAAAACGGTGTGGAATTTTATGCGGTAAATAAAAGTTATCCTGAGGAACAATATAATGAGTCAATCAGTAGAAAGATTAATGCAGAATTGTATATCGACGACCGGAATATAGGTGGTATGCTCGGATGGGGAGAGATTTATCAGTTAATCTGTCCGGATGAGTCCATTTCACATAAAAAGAAGAGATAAGTCAAACATTTGGAGATATAAAAAATCGCGCAAAGACACCAAGACGCAAAGAAATAAAACTCTGCGTCTTTGCGGCTCTGCGCGGCATATTTAATTGAGATATAATTGATTATTTTCCTCTCTTAATCCATCTCCAGTCTGACATCATGCAGCTCCCACCAGGGAAGGCCATGCAAATTCAGTTGTTCCATAAACGGATCAGGATTAAATTCTTCAACGTTGAAGACACCCGGACTTTTCCATTGACCGTTTAGGAACATCATAGCGCCTATCATTGCCGGAACTCCCGTGGTATAGCTCACTGCCTGCATTCCTGTTTCTGCATAGGCAGCTTCATGACTGCAATTGTTATAGATATAATAGGTCTTTTTCTTCTTGTCTTTAAGACCTTTAATACGACATCCTATTGAGGTCTCACCCTTATAATTAGATCCAAGCTCTTCAGGAGCAGGAAGAACAGCCTTTAAAAACTGAATAGGAATAATCTCTTTACCTTCATAAAGAATCGGTTTGATCCCGGCCATTCCAATATTCTGAATTACACGCAAATGAGTAAGATACTCCTGTCCGAAAGTCATCCAAAAACGTGCTTTTTTAAGGGTTGGAAAGTTTTTTACCAGTGACTCCAGCTCCTCATGATAGATCACATACGATTCCCGCTCACCGATATGTGGATAAGTAAGTGGTTTGTGGATTTCGTGTGGTTCCGTAATTACCCAAGCTCCATTTTCCCAGTATTTTCCCTTTTGGGTCACCTCACGGATATTGATCTCAGGATTAAAATTTGTAGCGAATGGTTTTCCGTGATCACCGGCATTGCAATCCACAATATCAAGGTATTGAATCTCATCGAACACATATTTGGCAGCCCAGGCAGTAAAAATGCTCGTCACTCCGGGATCAAAACCACAACCCAGAATGGCAGTCAATCCCGCAGCCTTAAATCTTTCATGGTAAGCCCATTGCCAACTATACTCAAATTTAGCCTCATCTTTTGGCTCATAATTGGCCGTATCAAGATATGAGACACCCGTTTCAAGACAGGCATCCATAATGGTCAGATCCTGATAAGGAAGTGCCACATTTACAACCAAATCGGGTTTAAAAGAGCGGATTAGACTCACCAACTGAGGAACCTGATCGGCATCCACCTGAGCTGTCTGAATCCGGTTACCGCCAATGCGGGCAGCAATCGCGTCACATTTCGATTTGGTACGGCTGGCCAGCATGATTTCTGAAAAAACATCGGGCAGGCCCGCCATCTTATGTGCTACAACGGTTCCAACACCGCCGGCACCAATGATTAAAACTTTTCCCATCTAAATATTCTTATTGATTAGGGTTAAACAATCAAATAACTTGCAAAATAACCATATTTTTCGATCCTTTCGTTCATTCTTCATCTGAGAAAGAAAATTATTTATAATTTTAAACCTGCCATTATTTTTAATCGTGATCATGGATTTTTAGAAATAGTGTCTTCAGTCATTTGCGATCCTCAAAAAAGGTATCCTATCGTTGAATTATCATATTCTTATATTCCATCGACTATGAAAGAAAAAGTGCTCATTTTATACTTCTTAATCCTAGCCCTTCAACTACCTGCCCAACAATTGTATACATCAACAATTAATACAACCGCCCCCTGGACCTACTGGTGGTGGCAGGGAAGTGCAGTAAACAAAGCCGGAATCACCGGACAACTGGAACATTTTAAGAAGTCGGGACTTGGAGGGGCACATATCATCCCGATATATGGGGTAAAGGGTGAAGAATCCCATTTTCTCCCTTTTCTGGGAAAGGGGTGGCTCGAAATTTTCAACTTTACCTGTGCTGAGGCAAAGCGATTGGGATTGGGAATTGACCTCTCTACAGGTACCGGATGGCCATTTGGAGGACCTGGAGTAACCATTCAATACGGAGCCAAACAAATTGTATTCAATGAGGTTAACACGTCCGACACACTGAGAATCAAGAATCTACTACTAGAAAGCAGTATTGCTGAAGCAACTGCCTTCTTAATCAATGGTGACGGGAAATATAATTTGGTTAAAAATATCGGTGTAGAAAGTCGGTTACAACATTCACCTGGTCTAAAATATTTGATTGTTAGCTACGAACCAACCAACCAACTAGTTAAGAGAGCCGCTCCTGGTGGCGAAGGGTTGGTCGTTGATCACTTCGACCAAGAGGCAATGAAGCAATACCTTTCAGTTTTCGATACTTCATTACTCGCTGATAAGAATAATCGTCGGCCAAGAGCAATGTATAACGACTCATATGAGGTTTTTAAAGCCAATTGGACCCCCGGTTTTTTTGATAGGTTTAAAAAACAACATCAATATGATCTAAAAGAGGTAATCTACGCAGTAAGTCCGGGTTATCCGGAGTGTCCGTTAAAGGAGAAAGTGATGTCCGATTATCGTGAAACACTCTCCTTAATGCTTTATGAAGCAGAATCAACATGGACCATGTGGGCCAAAAATCATCAAATGACCACCAGGTACCAGGCTCATGGTGCCCCGGGAAATCTCCTTGACCTGTATGCTCTCGCTGATATTCCTGAAACAGAATCATTTGGCAGCAGCAGTTTTCCTATTCCGGGGGTGCGAACAGACGCTGACTACGAAGAAAAAAATTTCGGCCGCCCGCATCCACTGATGATGAAGTTCGCCTCCTCCCCTGCCCATTTGCTCGGGAAAAAACTGGTTGCTTCGGAATCAACAACATGGCTGGGAAATCATTTTAAAGTTGCCCTCTCACAGATAAAACCTCAGATTGACGAACTTTTCACTGCCGGAATAAATCATGTTTTCTTTCATGGTACAACCTATTCTCCACCCAATGAGCCCTTTCCTGGATGGCTCTTTTATGCATCTACCAACTATGGAATCCATTCCCATTTCCATAACGAATTTCCGCTGTTAAACAGATATATCACCAATTGTCAGAAGCTGCTCCAGAATTCTGAGCCCGACAACGATTTGTTGGTTTATCTTCCGATATACGATTTCTGGTCAAATACCAAAGAACCACTTCTTTCACTCTTCTCAGTTCATTATGCCGGAAAATGGTTTTTAAATACCCCTTTCGGAGCCTTATCGACACGGCTATGGGAGAATGGTTATGCATTTGACTATATTTCAGACCATCAAATCAGTCAGTTAACAGTTAACCCGGACAAAACTATTTCAATTAATAAAAGCCATTATCAATCGGTTTTAATTCCGAATATCGCGCATATCCCGGTTGAGACATTGAAAAGCCTGGCAACTCTGGCTCAACAAGGTGTGAAAATAATTTTTGATCAGCAATTACCTACCGAACTACCGGGAAAAGGTCGTTCTGCTGATCAGATTCAGTTTAACGAACTGAAAAAAGAGCTTATCAACAATCGTTCAGTTACAACAGGTGATCCATTTTTGGCCTTAAATAAACTGAATATCAGGCATGAAAACCTGAATTTATCCGGCCTAAGCTTTATCAGGAAGCAGACCGCAACCAGTAAATATTGGTTTATTACCAACCTTTCAAATAAATTTTATAGTGATACCATCTCACTTTCAGAGAAAGCTGAAGCGCTGGAGTACTATAATCCGATGAATGGTGAACGTGGATTTATCGATTTTGAGAAAAAAAATCGGGGAATCGGTACAACTCTCTTTCTTCCTCCCGGAAGTTCATGTTTTTTGATCGCGTACAATCATCCTCAGATGGGGAGCAGCTTTCATTTTAAAATCCCTTCGGATAAATCGTTGGTAATTTCCAATTGGAAAGTTCAATTTGAACATGGATCGCCTGTTATACCCCAAATGGCCTTTTATCCCAAAGAGCTCACCAGCTGGACCACATGGTCTGACCCGGCACTGCAATGGTTTAATGGTTATGGGACTTACAGTGCTGATTTTAAACTTCCAGCAGAATGGAAGAACAATAAGGGGATCTATATCCGGATTGACGATCTTCGCGAGACAGCACAGGTAAAGATTAACGGATTGGTTATCGGGACAATATGGGCCGTTCCATATGAGATTTTTGTCCCTGAAAAGAGTTTGAAATTTGATCAGAACAATACCATTCAACTGGATGTTCGAAACCTTTCGGCCAATGAAGTCAGGTACATCGATACAAAGGGGGTGAACTGGAAGAAATTTTACGATGCAAATATCGTCGATATTACTTACCGCCCTTTTGACGCATCGAAATGGGAACCAGTGCCTTCCGGAATTCTGGGAAAGGTTAAGGTTGTGGCAGTAAAATAAATTAAAATTTTAACAGATTCTAAATAAAATATTGAATTCTAAATAAATACAAAAATATGGCAGTACATAAATATGGAGAAGAGAACTGGGAGGAGATTAAGCAGGGAGTATTCCGTAAGATCGTTTATCTGAAAAATATAATGACAGTGCTGGTTGAGTTTCGAAATGGTCCGTGGAAAGAAGCAGATCCCTATCATTCACATTCCCATGAACAAACCTGTTATATTGCCAAAGGGGAAGTTATCCTTTTATGCGAAAATGAAGCTGATCAACACCTTAAGGAAGGCGATCTGTTTTTTATCCCTTCAGGAATAAAACATACCATACAGGTTCTGACGCCAATGGCAAGATTAATTGACAACTTCTCCCCCATCCGGGAGGATTTTATTTAGAAATAATCAAGACATCCCATTTTTTACAACACATGGCTGGAATCATTTCAATTAAATCCTATTTAAATTGATTGAAGGGCAATTCCTGAAAAACTATCCCTTCATAAGGACTCATTATTCCTGCCTCATAAAGACAGGCCAGATTGCCATTTGGTAAAACGACCAGGTTCGAATAGGCAGAAGGTCCTTCAAACAGTACGGAATTCAGTTTCCACGATCTCCCGCGGTCATATGAGATCCTGACGGTCATATTAGATCTTGATTTCTGGTTAGCCGGATTTGAAAAAGCAAGGAAAGGTTTTCGTCCTTTGTGATCATACCATATTAGACTAGCCTGACAAACCGGTTCAATTAAAGTAGTATCTCCTTTTAAGGTGCTCCACGATTCTCCGCCATCACGACTCACTGAGGTTTGGCGTATGCGAGTCGAATTGTAATTACGCATATTTAGCATTAGTTTTCCATTAGGCAACTCAGCCACAGTGCATTCGTTCACCTGATCGGTTGGCGTACTTCCGCCCAGTACCCAATTATTCCCTCCGTCATCAGAATAGATGGTGTGAGAAAAGTACTTTTTCGACCCTGATTCAATGTGATCACATGGAATAACAAGACGACCGCTATGTTTTTTTGAACGCATCTGAATGCCATTACATGGTCCTGTTGCATACCAGGTCCAATCAGATTTCTTCACAATTGAAGTAATTTCACGTGCATTTGACCAGTTTGTACCATCATCTAAAGAGGACAGAGCATAGATTCTCCTGGTATCTATACTCTTACAATTAATGATTTGAGATTCATGGTCGGTTCCCAGGTTCCAGGTTGCTAGCAGAATTATTTTTCCTGTTTTTTGGTCAACCACAGGGGCAGGATTTCCGCAGGTATTCGTACCGTCATCCCATATCACAATTATGTCGGACCATGATTTTCCCCCATCACCTGATCGTCTTACAACAAGATCAATATCGCCAGAATCACCGCAATTATTTTTTCGCGCTTCAGCAAAGGCCAGTACTGTTCCCTTGGCAGTTGTGACAATTGCAGGAATTCTGAAACACTGGTATCCCTTTTCACCGTTTTTATAAATATGATTTAATTGTTGCGAAAAGACCGAGAAGGCTGATATTGAAAATATTACAATCAAAGATAATAGATTTGCTTTTTTCATATCGAACTTTTTATAATTTATACTCCCTTGATTGGTTCAGTACACTTCGTCAATGAATCTCCTTGTCAAATCACCATAGGCATCAATGCGGCGATCGCGCAGGAATGGCCACCAACGTCTCACGTCTTCAGATCTTTGTAAATCAATCGCTACAATCAGATTCGTCTCCTCCGATTGTGGGGCAATGGCCAGTAATTCGCCCTGCGGACCGGCCACAAAACTGTTTCCCCAAAATGTTATTCCATTCGTCAGGCCGGAGGGATCGGATTCAAAGCCAGTGCGGTTAACTGTGATAACCGGTAATCCGTTTGCAATGGCATGACCTCGTTGTGAAATCATCCAGGCTTCCAACTGACGTTTTTTCTCTGCATCTTCATCAGAAGACTCATATCCAATTGCGGTGGGATAAATCAGTAATTCTGCACCGGCAAGCGCCATGAGTCGCGCTGCCTCAGGATACCATTGATCCCAGCAAACCAATACCCCTAGTTTTCCAACAGAGGTCTCGATCGGTTTAAACCCCAGATCTCCGGGTGTAAAATAAAACTTTTCGTAATATGCAGGATCGTCGGGGATATGCATTTTACGATATTTCCCTGCAATTGAACCATCTTTATCAAAAACCACTGATGTATTATGATAAAGACCGGCAGATCGCTTTTCAAAAAGGGAGGTTACTAAAACAACCTCATTTTTTTTTGCCAACTCGCTGTAAAATTCTGTCGATGGACCAGGAATTGTCTCCGCTAGGTCAAAAAGTGCAGTCTCTTCTGTCTGACAGAAATAGAGCGAATTGTGAAGTTCCTGTAAAACAATCAACTTTGCCCCTTTTCCAGCACACCAGGCAATACTGGTGGCCAATTTGGACTTATTCATGTTCAAATCACTACAGTTTGCCTGTTGTATTAATCCAGTTATCAACATATTAGGTGAATTAAATATTACTTCATTCTCTTTTTCAATTACAACACTCCTTTAGGGAATTGCATTGTCACACAGTGAAGCGATCCGTGTTGTTTAATCAGCGGGGAGCAGTCAATCCCGATAATCTCCCGATCAGGAAAGGCCTTCTTTAATTGCGTCTTCGCTATTTTATCTTTAGATGAGTTATAAAACGGAACCAGCACTGCTCCATTAATAATTAAAAAATTGGCATATGTTGCAGGAAGCCTGATCCCTTCATCAAAAACAGGATCAGCCATGGGTAATGGAATAAGTTGATAGGGCTGAAGATCAAGGGTATGAAATGAGGATAGCTTTTGCTCCATCATTTTCAATGCCTCATAATGTTCATCCTCTTCATCATCACATTTAACATAGGCAATCGTTTTTGAATTGCAGAACCTCGCCAAAGTATCAATATGGCTATCGGTATCATCGCCTGCCAGATAACCAGATGATAGCCAGAGTATCTGCTTAAGGCCAAACAGATCTGTCAGTATCTGTTCAATGCCAGCTTGTGTTAAATGCTGGTTTCTGTTAATGGATAAAAGACATTCATTCGTGGTGAGCAGTGTACCTTCGCCATCCGATTCAATACTTCCACCTTCCAAGACCAGCTGATGCTGATTGCTGTAAATCACCCCATTCCGAAAAAATCGATTTTGATGTAGCTGGAAGTTAATCTGATTATCGAAATTTGCCGCAAACTTCATCCCCCATCCATTAAAGGTAAAATCATATATCGTGGTGTTCCCATCATTCAGGACCGTAATCGCACCGTGATCGCGGGCCCAGGTATCGTTGGATGGCAACTCGGCATAAATAATATTTTCGCGCCGACAAGAGTTCAACTTTCCAATGATGGAGCGTTTATCCTTACAAACAATTAATAATTTCTCTCTTTCTGAAATGGCTTTAGCAATTGCAACAAAACAACCTTCCACCTCCTCAAGCATAGGTGCCCAATCGGTCAGCTCATGTGGCCAGGTAAGCATGACCCCACTCTGTTGCGCCCATTCGGCAGGCAAAATAATTGTTCGTTTATCCATTTTTTAAAGTAATAACGTTTCTATTGTCCCTAAGTCTCCTAATCTCTAAGACACACAATTACTAAATCCTACCTCTGTCCAATGGCCGCCATAATCCCTTTTAAGAACAGGTTGTGATTAAATCCCTCTTCGGAAAAGCCTAAACGGACCACTACAAGATTTCGGGACGGAATAATAAAAATCCTTTGTCCACGATGTCCGTCACAAAAAAACAGATCTTCAGGCGCATCAGGAAGATCCTTCGATTGGTTCAGCCAGAACTGTGCTCCATAGGCACCATGGGATGCAACTGCAGGTTTACGGGTATATTCGACCCACCCTTTCGGAAGAATGGTGTCGTTTTTCCAGATCCCATTATTATAATAAAGTAATCCAAATCTTGCCCAATCGCGCGCCGTTGCATAACCGTAGGACGATCCCACGAAATTTCCAGCTATGTCGGTCTCCAGAATCATCGAAGAGATCCCTATTTTATTGAAAATCTCACGATAAGGAAATTCATGATAGCGTTGATCATTTCCGATCAACGTACGGATGATCCCGGATAGGATATTAGTCGTTCCAGAGGAGTACTTCCATTCTGTTCCCGGTTTTTTCTGATATGGAACATCAATGGCTACTTTGTAACAATCCGCAGAGCGGTAAAGCATATTGGTCACAGAGGAGACATCGCCATAATCTTCATCCCACTTTAATCCACTACTCATGTGCATTAAATCGTTGATCGTAATCTCACGACGCAGGTCATTTGACCATTGAATAACCGGAGCAATCGCATTTACATTCAATTTTCCCTGTTTCGCCAAAACACCAGTCATGGCATTGATCACACTTTTATTCATCGACCAACCCCAAATCCGGGTATCGGTTGAAATGCCCATTTCACTGGAATATTTCTCAGCGATTACCTCACCTTTATAAAGGACAACAACGGCTGCGGTCCATCTTTTATCTACAGAAGGGGGACCAAAAGCGCCATCCACAGCGCTCTTCAACTTTAGCGTATCAACTTCAGGAAATAAAGTATCTTTTAATTGATCTCCATTGGGCCATGGGATTCGCCATGCACCTTCGCGTTTGAGCACCGGAGGGGTAAAAAGGTCCTTTTGAATGGCATCAGCAGCCCCATCGCCTACAAGGCAACAACCGTAACCCTCTCGATAAACAGCAGTCTGTTTGGCTAATCCCCAAAAAGAAGTGGTGACAGATTTATTTCCAAAGTCAATAACGCTCTTTGTAAATTTCACAATCGAATAATTCAGATCAAGTGATTTCACAATCAGAGGGTCTCTTCCGGTCACAAAAACAGCCGAAGCCAAGGATTTTGCCCCATATCCGGTGGCAATAAAGAGTTTTGGATATTGTGAAACAGCAATAATCGCTAATGCACCAATCACCACAACCGGAATTAAAATCTTACGCTTTATCATGTTTGGTCAGAATTAGGTGAAATACAGCCTTTTAAATGATTTACTCCTCCTCCAGTGCCTGTTCAAGTTCTTCTGTCATTTCGAGGTTGTGGTAAACATTTTGCACATCTTCATTCTCTTCCAACTCCTCGATCATCCGAAGTGCGAGTTTGGCTTCAGCAACAGGCAATCGCTTATCTACCTGAGGAATCCGTTGTAATTCTGCCTTTTGTGGCTCGATACCCAATTCCTCCAGTTTTTTATTGAAGCTTCCAAAATATTCCAGCGGAGTGGTTACAATAATCATATCATCCTCCATTTCAATATCTTCTGCTCCTGCTTCGATAAATTCAAGCTCCAGTTCCTCCATATCAATATTCTCCTTCACCGGGATGGAAAAAACTCCTTTCCGGTCAAAGATAAAGTTGAGTGAACCTTTTGTTGCAAGTGCTCCACCACGTTTGGTGAAAATATGACGGATATCGGCGACAGTTCTGTTATTATTATCGCTCAGACATTCGACAAAAACGGCAACCCTGCCAGCGCCATACCCTTCTAAAAATATCTCGGAGAGATCATTACCATCTTTTTCACCCTTGCTGATTGCCCTGTCGATATTGTCTTTAGGCATATTTTGCCCTTTAGCATTCATCACCGCAATTCGCAACCGAGCATTCATTGCCGGATCACTAATACCGCCCTCTTTAACTGCGACCGTTATCTCTTTTGCTAATCTTGAAAAAATATTGGATCTCTTGGCATCAAGAGCGCCTTTTTTCCTTTTAATTTTTGACCATTTACTATGTCCTGACATATACTGATTATTACAATTGGCACAAATTTAGTAAATTACTCTTTAAAGAGTCAGGTATTACCCAATTGGCAATAATAATCACTAAAAAAATGGATATTGAAAAGTAATTTTAAATTGGTGCGACTGCATCAAATCAGATGAAATGCTATTGATTTATTGGTGGGTAGCCCCCCTGAGGTGCCGGGATTACAACAAGGCAATTAAAAGAATGATAATAAGCAATCCTGGTAAAAACCCGTGATGCCTTCCTCCGTATTGATGATCATAATTGCCTCTGCCGTGATAACCACCATTCCTGCCACGCTCATATTGAGAATTCTGAATTGCGAGCACTTCACCCCGCAATTCATTTTTTTCTGATTGATTCAACTTCGACAGATCCATCGCTTTAATCTCCTCCAGTCTCGAAAGTTGTTTTTCCACTTCGAGTGATGCAGTTTTTTCAGCAGAGGCCAGAGCAACCGGATTTGTTTCATTTGTTGCACTGATAGTGCCAGGGAAAATAAGCAGGAAAAACATTATCACCAATATGATTGATTTTAGCTTTTTCATAATACAAATCTTTAAAATGGATAATTAAATAAGAAATTTAGTTTCAAACCCTGATATTTGGTTTCAAACCAAATTTCATTCCAAAGATTTGGCATTTTCTTTAAAAGATGTTAAAATACTGTTAATGATCCTTTTTAACTAAGAGTTCACCATTGAAAATTTTATTTTCTATCACCTTAATACACCTTAAAATCCGATATTTCCCATGCCGAAAGATTAGCCCAATCATCACCGGTTTGTTCCATCTTAATTGAATAATGGGTTCTGACAGTGGCGCCAAAACTGTTTTGCGCGTCGAAATACGATCTTATCTCCACAATTCTTGGAGAAATTGAAGTTGATTGGTAATCTAAAAAAGGAAATTCTGCTGTGGGTGGAGTTTTAATTTTCTTTTTAATGTAATTTTTGGCAATAAGGAATGCCTTTGAAGCAAATTCCTTCTCTGCCTTGATTTTTTGCTCATAAAGCGCATTCGCTTCAGCTTTTCTTTTTTGTTCTTTATTCAAGCATCCGGCTAAACAAATAGAACAAATCAATAGAATCAATACTTTTTTCATGCCTAAATCTGAATTGATTACCAACCGAATATACGAAATTTTTAGATACAATCTATTATTTCGATCTTGAAATTTTCGCAAAATTCGTTGTTGATAATTCTCTCCGAATGTTCTCCAAATTATTTCACGAACATCAGGTATTTGGTTTTTTAGGGATTATACATTACTTTGTACCGCATCTTACATGAGGATGAAACAGGTTAATTGTCAATTTCTGAACCTGTCATCTGTTGAAGCATCACTTAGGTATTATTAAAGACTGAATATTCATTAACTTTAATGTGACTCATTAACAACCAATGGCAAAAGCAATTATAAGCAGAGATAATCCGGACAGGACCTACATTATCACACATAATCAAAACATTTCCGGAAGAGATTTCCTAAAATACATACAGCAATATTCGCTTTTATTGAATGATCAGGGGGCTAAAAAGATAGGTATCTATTCAGAGAATCGGATAGAATGGATATTTGCATTTTATGCGGCGCTTCAGTCCGGTTGTATTGCAGTGCCGATCGATTATATGGCCTCAGCTGAAGATGTTGCCTATATTCTGGACGATTGTAAGCCTGAAATACTGTTTATCAGTGCTGCTATGGAAGAGGCATATTCCAAGGCAAAAGAGAATAGTACATTCCGACCCAAAATCGTTGTTTTTGAAGATCACCCTCCTGTTGCTGATCAATCAGAAAGTGAGTGGATAGGCCCGGAAGACAACGAGACGACTGCCATAATTATCTACACCTCAGGAACCACAGGTAGTCCCAAAGGGGTAATGCTCTCCTATACCAATCTTATTGCAAATATGAAAGCTGTTATCGAAGCGAAAATCTTTCTTCCCGACAGCCAGACATTGGTATTACTCCCTTTACACCATGTTTTTCCCCTTGTTGGCTCGATGATGGTTCCACTTTATGCAGGTGGAATACTTGTGGTATCACCTTCGATGCAGACCCCCGATCTGATGAAAACGCTCGCCGACAACAAAGTCTATGTAATGATCGGAGTACCGCGACTTTACGAACTAATGTACCGCGGTCTTATGGCCAAAATAAATAAAAGCATTGTTGCCAGGGCTTTTTTAAATCTTGTTTATCTTACCAAAAGTCGGAAGTTGGGTAAAATACTATTTAAAAAGATTCATAATGGGTTGGGAGGACATCTGCGGTTTATGATTGCCGGAGGTGCTGCCTTAAATAAAGAGGTCGGAAAATTTTTCTATGCCATTGGGTTTGACATTCTTGAAGGGTTTGGAATGACTGAAGCCGCTCCAATGATCACATTTCCACGTCCCGGTAATGTAAAGATCGGTTCAACAGGGCAAGCCCTCCCCGGTCTTACAGTTGAGATCAGGGATGGAGAGATCGTGGCAAAGGGGCCCAATATTATGAAAGGGTATTACAACCGACCTGAAGAGACTGCTGAGGTGATCAAAGATGGATGGCTCTATACGGGCGATCTCGGAAGGATTGAAAAAGGCGGCTTTCTGTACATTACAGGAAGAAAAAAAGAGATCATCGTATTACCTAACGGAAAGAATATTAATCCGGTAGAGATAGAGATGAAGCTCGAAAGCGCTTCGCCGGTTATTAAGGAAGCAGGGGTATTTATGTATAAGGAGATGCTTCACGCAGTTATTTTCCCTGATTATAAATACATCTCAGATAATCAGATAGATGATGTGCTTAATTATTTCAGAGAATCGGTCATCTCTCCTTTTAATGTTGGGATGAGTTCCTACAAACGAATTATGCAGTTTACGCTGGTGAATTCTGAATTACCCCGAACCCGATTATCGAAACTTCAGCGGTTTAAGCTCGAGGATTTGATTCTTCAGACAGAAAGTAAAAAGCCAAAATCAAAGGATCCCGATACAGTTGAATACCGGGCTGTTAAATCGTTCCTCGAATCACAGGTCGACCTGGATATTTCACCTGAAGATCATCTCATTTTTGATATATCACTCGATTCACTGGGAAAGCTTAGTCTAATTCATTTTATAGAAACGACCTTTGGCGTAAAGATCAGCGAAGAACAGCTATTGAAATTCCCCTCGATTCGTACGATTTCGGAACACATCAGAACCAATAAGCTCTTTCACAAACAGGAAGAAACAAGCTGGACAGGAAATCTGAAGGAAGGGATGGACGTTAATTTGCCCAAATATTCCTTCTTACTTGGAGTCATTGTCCGTTCAGTCCGATCAATAGCGAAGTTCTTTATCCGTATCGAAGGGAAAGGTTTTGAAAACATCCCGGATGGGGCTTGCTTCTTTGCCCCAAACCACCAAAGCAAGCTTGATGCTTTTCTGGTTCTTTCTTACCTGGATAAAAAGACCTTAAAGGATACTTTTGCCTATGCAAAAAAAGACCATGTTAAAGGTGCGGTTCGCAAATTTTTAGCGCACCACACGAATGTTATTGTAATGGACCTGGCCAAAGATCTCAAAGAATCGATTCATAAGATGGCTGAAGTTGTTAAACTTGATAAGAAGATTCTGATTTTCCCGGAAGGGACACGTACCCTGAGTGGCGAAATTGGGACATTTAAGAAAACTTATGCACTGATTAGTGTCGAATTGGCAATTCCTGTTGTTCCGGTTGCAATTTCGGGAGCTTATTATGGTGAAAAATCAGACAAATTGCGAATTAGACGGAGCCGGATTCTGGTTGAGTTTCTCCCTGCCATCCATCCTTCCGGATTAACTGCCGATGAATTGAATGATTTGGTCCGGCAGAGGATTGAAGAGAAGTTAAAATTTTAAGTATTTTTCGACATACTCAGCGGGTAAGTATTCATTTCCGGAACACTTACCCGCTGAGTTGTTCTGAGAGGATGTCTGAACGATGATTTTTGTGATGAAATGATTGGTATGATGCAGAAAAAGAAACCTGACTACCCCTCATTTGAAACTGCTTGCTCCGATCCTTCAGGAAGGTGTTCGCTGCTTGTCATTTGAAACGAGTTGGAAACATACGGACTTAAAAACCAGTACAATTAAATCACTTTAAATACAGGGTAATAAAATTTCAGGTTGCAATTGAGTTATAAACCCCGGACCACGAAAGTAGTTGCTTTTGAGTTACAAACTCTGGACCATAAACCCATTGTTGCATACAAAGGGTATGCTGCGCATGAATATAGTTC
This sequence comes from Prolixibacteraceae bacterium, assembly GCA_963675995.2. Taxonomy (GTDB): domain Bacteria; phylum Bacteroidota; class Bacteroidia; order Bacteroidales; family Prolixibacteraceae; genus JAAFHB01. Next base: position 2,399,684 of record CAXXIY010000002.1, read on the forward strand.
CCACTCCTTATAATCTGACAAAAAAAAACGGGCGTCCATCGACGCCCGTTATGAATTGTAAATAGCTGATAATTCTTAAGCTAACAGCGCTTTTACCTGATTATAGATATTTTCAGCTGTAAAACCGAGCTGTTTATCAAGCACATCGTAAGGAGCAGAAAAGCCAAATGAGCTTAAACCCCAGATCGCACCTGAATCACCAACAAGACCACGCAGGGTTACAGGAATGCCTGCAGTGAGACCAAATTTTGGCACACCATAAGGTAAAACACTTTCCTGATAAGACTTATCCTGTTCGCGGAAGAGTCCTTCTGACGGTGCAGAAACAATGCGCACTCCCAATCCGTCGCGCTCACGCAACAATTTAGCACCTTCAACCAACGAAGCAACTTCAGAACCCGAAGCCACCAGAATTACCGAAGGGTTTTCGCACTCTTCAACGGTATATGCACCTTTTGCTGCCTGTTTGGCTTCCTCGTAACGGTTTCCTTTTGAGGGAAGATCCTTGATATTTTGTCTTGAAAGAATAAGGGCAGTAGGAGTGTTTGTATTCTCAAGGGCAAGTTGCCAGGCTACGGTTGTCTCCTGGGCATCAGCAGGACGCAAAACCAGCGTAGAGTTTTCACCATGATGATTTTTAAGATGTTCCATCAGACGGAGCTGAGCTTCATGCTCAACAGGCTGATGGGTTGGTCCATCTTCTCCCACCCTGAATGCATCATGTGTCCAGATATATTTAACAGGTAATTCCATCAGCGCTGCCATACGCAAAGCTGGTTTCATATAATCGGAGAAAACAAAGAAAGTTCCGCATGCAGCGATGATCCCTCCATGTAGCGCAATCCCGTTCATTATTGCCGCCATCGTAAGTTCACAAACACCAGCCTGGAGAAAAGCGCCCGAAAAGTCACCATTCTTAAACGCTTTTGAATTATTCAGAAATCCGTCGGTCTTATCAGAATTTGAAAGGTCAGCCGACGAAACAATCATATTCTCGACCTCTTTTGCAAAAGCGGCTAAAACTGTTGCAGAGGCATTACGTGTTGCATTATTGGCTTTCTGAACAATTTTTGAATAATCAAATTCAGGTGCATCACCGGAAAGAAATTTATCCAGTTTGGCAGCCAGTTCAGGGTTTGCAGCTGCCCAGGCATCCTCTTCTTCATTTTTCGCATCGGCCCATGCCTTTAACGCTTCACGACGTTTGGCATAAAGTTCAGCGACATCGGGAAAGATCACAAATGGATTTTCAGGATCACCTCCAAGATTTGCGATGGTTTTCTTGAATGAGGCACCGGCATGTGTCAAAGGCTGTCCATGTGTGGAACATTGACGTTCAAAATTGGAATCATCCTCTTTAACAGCCCCTTTACCCATCGTGGTTTTACCTATGATGATGGTCGGTTTGTGTTTTTCATTCAATGCAATTTTTATTGCCCCCCTGATCGCATCTGCATCATTACCATTAATGGTCAATACATTCCAGCCCCAGGCCTTATATTTTATCTCCGTATCTTCGGAAGTTACGGCATTTGTTCCCGTAGAGAGCTGAATATCGTTAGAATCATAAAACATGATCAGGTTATTCAAACCAAGGTGTCCGGCCAGACGACCAGCTCCCTGCGAAATCTCTTCCTGAATACCCCCATCAGAGATGAATGTGTATGTTTTGTGAGCCATCCATTCCCCAAAACGGGCAACGAGAAATCTTTCGGCAATTGCTGCACCGACAGCCATTGTATGTCCCTGACCGAGCGGACCGGAAGTATTTTCAACTCCACGCTCAGGATCAACCTCAGGATGACCAGGAGTTACGGAACCCCACTGACGGAAGTTTTTCAGATCCTCCATCGAGTAGTTTCCTGCAAGTGCAAGTACCGAATAGAGCATTGGAGACATGTGCCCCGGGTCGAGGAAAAACCGGTCGCGGAATGGCCAGGTCATTTCGCTTGGATCATAATTTAGAAACTCAGAAAAAAGGATATTAGCGAAATCTGCTCCACCCATAGCTCCACCGGGATGTCCGGAGTTTGCTTTTTCGACCATTGCAGCAGAGAGAATCCGGATGTTGTCAGCCGCTCTGTTTGTCACTGAATTACTCATTGTAATACTATTTGAAAATGATTGTATAAAAAAAGTGTTAATAACTTAATATTTCAAAACAATACATCATAAAAAAACCTTTTGGCAGGTATAAATTACTGTCAAAAGATCTTTTATCAATGCTTTAAAAGGCTATTTTGCACCAAGTGCTCTAACCATAAATACTCCGTCAATGGCTTTTAATTTGCTGATGATCTCTTCAGAGAGGAGCTCATTGTTTGTATCAATAATATTATAAGCAATATCGCCCTTATTCTTATTCAGCATATTATCGATATTGATATCAGCCTGGGCAAGAATAGTGGTAATCTGGCTAAGGATATTCGGAATATTTTTATTGGTGACCAAAAGGCGGGCACCACCATTGCGTTCCATTTCAGCAGCAGGAAAATTCACAGAATTGCGGATATTTCCATTTTCGAAAAAATTCCGAACCTGCTCAGCTGCCATGATTGCACAATTCACTTCCGATTCGTTGGTCGAAGCCCCAAGGTGAGGGATTGCAACAACCTTATCCATATTCAGAAGTTCAGCATTGGGAAAATCGGTAAAATAGGCGCCAACTTTGCCAGCTTCAATAGCGGCTTTAACATCAGCATCTATGACCAGTTCGCCACGCGCAAAATTGAGAATCTTTACACCATTTTTCATCATTTTAAGCTTTTCAGCATTGATGAAACCCTTTGTTTCCGCCATCAAAGGAATTTGAAGCGTGATAAAATCAGCTTTTGCCAGCATCGATTCGATGCTAAAGGCGCGGACCACATCGTGATGCAAATTCCAGGCATGTTCAACGGATATATATGGGTCATATCCAACAACATTCATTCCAAGTGACTGAGCGGCATTGGCAACCAACACGCCAATTGCTCCAAGGCCGATAACAGCCAGTGTTTTCCCTTTTATCTCACTTCCACCATAATTCGCTTTCCCTTTTTCAACAAGAGCAGGCACTTTATCACCCTCTTCTGAAAGCGTTTTCGCCCATTTCACGCCACCAATAATATCGCGGGAGGCCAGAAGTAATCCGGCAATGACCAACTCCTTAACGCCATTTGCATTAGCGCCCGGGGTATTAAAGACAACAATTCCTTTTTCCGTACATTTTGATATCGGAATATTATTCACCCCTGCACCTGCTCTGGCAATTGCCTTTACCGATGATGGTATCTCCATTTCGTGCATGCTAAAACTTCGTAGTACAATAGCATCCGGCTGTGCAAGGTCACTTGCAATCTCATAATTTGATGAAGGAAAAACCTGAAGGCCTTCCGGATCAATCTTGTTAAGGGTCTGAATTTTATACATATAAAGTTTATTTTGGGTTGGATTATTCTTCGCTACAAAGATCAGAAAAAAGTAGCGGTTTTACCCCTTCCTGCGGATAAATTTTAAACATTTTATCGAATTAGGACAAATAATTCTATTTGCCATGACAAAAGAGCTAATAACTGGCTGTTAAAATTTAAAATAGTAAGTGGTCTATCTTTAACCTCAATTTCAAAATTTGTCTTAAATAATTTTGAAATCATAAGCCTATTCCTACAATAATCTGTAATTTTGTGTACCTTTTGATTTTTAAGTTCAAAAGTTTTAATACACTATAATGGAATTACTTGACCAATTAAAGGAGAAAGCGCGAACGCTTCAAAATCGGATTGTACTGGCAGAGGGGAGTGAATTACGTACCCTTCTGGCCACAGAAATTATTATCAGGGAGAGATTGGCCAAAATTATTTTATTGGGCGATATTCAAAAAATAAGGGAGATAGCCAGTAAAGAGGGAATTGACATTTCTGAAGCAGAAATTATTGATCCTAAAACGAATAGCAAAAGGGACCGATATGCCGAACTGATGGTTGAGATCAGAAAGAGCAAAGGATTAACCATGCAGGAGGCTCTTGAATCGCTAAATAATCCCCTGGTATTTGGACCGATGATGATTAAAGCAGGTGATGCAGATGGTGAGATTGCTGGAGCCATCAATTCAACCGGAGATGTCCTTCGTCCAGCCTTGCAATATGTCAAAACCATGCCCGGGGTAAGTGTAGTATCTGGCGTATTTTTTATCCTGTTCAAAAATAAATCGATTGGAGACGATGGTATTTTAGTATTTGCTGATTGTGCAGTAATGCCAGAACCAGATGAGCAGCAATTAGCTGAAATAGCCGTAACTACTGCAAGAACAGCCCGTTCAATTGCCAATATTGAACCTCGTGTGGCGATGCTCTCCTTCTCAACAAAAGGGAGTGCAAGTCATGCAATGGTTACAAAAGTTGCCAATGCCACCCGAATTGCTTCAGAAATGGACCCTGAGCTGATGATTGACGGCGAGTTGCAGCTGGATGCTGCGTTGAACGAAGAGGTGGGTCAGTTAAAATCACCTGGTAGCAAAGTCGCAGGAAGGGCCAATATTCTCGTTTTTCCAGGTCTTGAATCAGCCAATATTGGATACAAATTAGTGCAGCGACTTGCTGGTGCTGAAGCGATTGGTCCCGTTCTTCAGGGAATGGCTGCCCCGGTAAACGATCTTTCGAGAGGTTGCTCGGTGAGTGATATCGTCAATATGGTAGCGATCACCTCAAATCAGGCAGGATAAGTAGCAATTGAAAGAAATGAAGTTGATTTTGTAAATATTTTCAGATAACATAAGAATATTCAACAATGCAAGACATTATTATTGAGCCCATTGAGGAATTCGGGTTAAGTAAAAAACAACAACAGCGGACACTTTTCTCCAAAATAGGTATCGTAGGATGCGGAAAAGATGGACAAAATATTGCCAGAATAGCCAGTGCCAATGGTATGGAGGTGGTATTTATTGAGCTTTCAACCGATCGGATAGAGAATGCCTTTTACCGGTTAGGTATCGTTTTGGATCGCAGGATTGATAACTGGGGGATGACTCAGGGGGAGAAAAAGTTGATACTCTCGAGAATTAAGGGTAGCCTCGATTATAATGACCTCAAAGACTGCGATTTTGTCATTGAGGCCATCAGGGCTGAATCGAGCGAGCGGAAAATCACCGAACGGAAGGAGGTTTTTAAGAAAATCGAAGAGGTGGTAACCCCTGAATGTATCATTGCAACAAATTCGACCACTATAATTATTACTGAACTTTCATCCGAGCTGAAATACCGTGACCGATGTGTCAGTCTTCATTTTTTTGTTCAATCACCTGAGGCCAGGGTTTGTGAAGTTGTGAAAGGGCTATATACTTCCGACGAGGTTTATAATAAAGTATTGAAATTTGTTAAGATGGTCAACCGACAGGCAATACCTGTTGAAGAATCAGCCGGACTGATTTCGATACGACTCTATACAGCACTTCTAAATGAAGCATGTGAAGTGCTTCTCGAAGGAGTTGGAGCGATGGTCGATATCGATTCTGTCTGGAAAGTCGGATTTGGAATGCGGTTTGGACCATTTGAATTAGCTGATATTTTGGGAATTGATAAGATTAATCGTTGGATGGAGAATCTCTATTCCGAATTTGGTGACCCAAGGTATATGGCCTCGCCTGTCATCAAAAAGCTGGTCAGGGCAAGGAGGTATGGAGTTCATACCTGCTGCGGATTTTATTCCTACGATAAGAATGGGAAAATTATTGGGAATTGCCCAATATCCACAGAAAGGGGATAATCGGATTGACAAATATCGTTATCAGCCGACCGAAAATTTAAATCAAATAAAAGATGAATGAAATAGCCATGATACAAGTATCACCAACCGAAGATATAATTATCATCATGGCTATTTCATGCGACCTTTAAAAAACAAATTAAATACGCATGAAAATATTAGTTATCAACTGCGGAAGTTCATCCATTAAATATCAGTTTTATTCGCTGAGCGAAAACCGCATACTTGCCAAAGGAATTGTTGAAAAAATTGGAATGAAAGGTTCATTCCTCAAACATGAAAAAGAATCGGGGCAAAAAGTGCTTTTTGAGGGAGAGATTCTCGACCATCAGATTGGTATTGAATACATTCTTGGCATATTGTCAAGTGTGAAACACGGTTGCATTAGTTCTCTTGATGAAATAAATGCGGTTGGACACCGGGTTGTACATGGAGGAGAGGAATTCAGTGAAAGTGTGTTGATTACGGATGAGGTGATGTCGGCGCTCGAGAAGTTTAATGAACTGGCACCACTTCATAATCCGCCAAATTTAAAGGGGATCTATGCGCTGCAGACCCTGGTTCCTGAGGTTCCTCAGGTTGCAGTTTTTGATACAGCATTTCACCATACCATGCCACAACATGCATTTATGTATGCAATTCCACATGCTCTTTACAAGAAATATGGCATTCGGAGATATGGTTTTCATGGAACAAGTCATAAGTACGTTTCGAACAGGGCTTGCAAAATATTGGGCGTTGATCCTTCCAGCGTGAAAGTAATTACCTGTCATCTTGGAAATGGCGCCTCGGCTTGTGCAATAAAATACGGAAAATCAATCGATACCTCTATGGGATTTACTCCAGTAGAAGGGCTAATTATGGGAACACGATCAGGTGATATTGACATGGGAGCCGTTACTTATATTATGGATAAAGAGAGAATTGGCACGAAATCGGCCTCTACATTATTCAATAAGCACAGCGGGTTATTGGGTATTTCCGGTATTTCATCCGATTCCCGAGAGATCCGTGCCGCAGCAGACAAGGGTGATGAGCGTTGTCTGTTGGCAATTAAAATGTTCGATTACCGGATAAAAAAATATATTGGAGCTTACGCTGCTGCAATGGGAGGACTCGATGTACTGGTATTCACCGGAGGAATCGGGGAAAACTCAGATTCAACCAGGACCGGAATTTGTGAAGATCTTGATTTTCTGGGGATTGAAATTGATCAAAATCTCAATAGTGGATTAAGGGGTAAAGAATTGGTCATCAGCAAAGAGGGTTCAAGAGTCAAAGTTATGGTCGTTCCAACCAATGAAGAATTGATGATCGCTATTGATACTCAAACCATTGTTGTTGGAAAAGAAAATTAATTGTCGTTTCGGTTTATCGAAGGGAATAAAGACTGAAATACCAAACAACAAATCAGTTCTTTTCAGATGGGAATGGTTATATTTTAATCACTAAACCATCATACCCGGGTTCAATATTTGGAGGAAGCTCATCCTGTAGAAACTGGTGCTTTCCCATTTCATGGCTCATATGGGTGAAATATGCTTTTCGGGGAGCAATCCGCCCGATCAGTTCCATCGCACCCGAAAGATTCAAATGCGAAATATGAGGTGATTTGCGTAAAGCACAAATCACCAGTGTTTCGACTCCAAACAATTTTTCAACCTCTTTATCATCAATCCGGTTAAAATCTGTCAGATAAGCAAAACGGCCAAAGCGAAAACCATAAACCGGCAATTTATAATGGTAAACCCTGATCGGAAGAATAGATATATGTCCGATTTTGAACTCCTTGTTTTCCAGATCAATCAAATCCATTTGAGGTGTTCCCGGGTACTTATTCACATCAAAGACGTAATTAAATATTGACCTGAGATTCTGCTGGACACGTGGTTCACAATAAACATCCATGGATGATTTTTGCAACCAGTTGAAGCTTCGGATATCGTCGAGACCAAAAATATGGTCGGCATGTTCATGCGTAAGTAAAATCGCATCGAGTTTATCTACCTCATGCCGAAGCATCTGTTGCCGGAAATCGGGACCCACATCCACCACGATCCGTGTAGGTCCCTCCTCGACCATTATTGCACTTCTGAGTCGTTTATCTCGTATATCCTCTGACTTACAAACATCACATTTACAGGCAATAACCGGCACGCCTTGTGAGGTGCCGGTTCCCAAAAGGGTTACTCTCATTATCTTAAAATCGTTATTTATCAAACTTACATCAAATAATATTTACTGCCAAGAATAATCAGAAAAAAAGGGGGATCATCCGAAAACAAAACGGATAGCAGATGCAAAAGGTGACATTTTTATTTTGACTATTTTATCCGGTGAACCTTTAACCACCCTTAAATCCTTACCTTTGCACAAATTTGAATTATGGGCAATCTTTACCTCATACCAACCACACTTGGAGATTCGGATACCGGACGCGTAATCCCTATCGAAGTAGCTGCTATCGTTAAGGGTATCAGCTATTTTATTGTTGAAAATATCCGCACAGCCCGTCGCTATTTGCGAAAGTTGGATCCGCTGATGATCATCGATGACCTCCATTTTTTTGAATTAAACCAGCACACTGATATTCGCATTATTAAAACGTATCTTAATCCGATTGCTGAAGGTTTTGATGTTGGGATTATCTCAGAAGCGGGGTGCCCGGGAGTGGCAGATCCAGGCGCAGAGGTGGTAAAATATGCTCATATTCAGCAAATAAAGGTAATACCATTAGTAGGACCTTCATCGATTCTACTTTCGTTGATGGCCTCAGGAATGAATGGGCAAAACTTCGCCTTCATCGGTTATATTCCGGTTAAATCTGCTGAGAGAATCAAGGCAATCAAAGAGATCGAGAAGCGATCATTCCTTGAAAATCAGACACAGCTCTTTATCGAAGCCCCTTATCGTAATTCACCTTTAATCAACGATCTGATCCATACGCTCAACGATCAGACTCGACTTTGTGTGGCTTGCGACCTAACGTTGGAAACTGAATACATCAAGACGCAGACCGTTGCGCAATGGAAAAAAGGTATTCCGGATCTGAATAAACGGCCAGCAATATTCTTAATTGAGGGTAACAGGCAATCATAATAAGATTGTCGAACCGATGATTGTGAAAATTACCGAATTGCCAATTTCTTCAACAATCGATATTCGTGCTCAAAGTTTGGTGTAAAAATAGCCTGACCTAAATGCTTTTCAATTTGTGAAGGACTCCAAAATCTCCCTTCAACAACTTCGTCGCTGTGTAATCTTATCTTTTGAAAATCGTACGAAATAAAATAGTAGACCAATTCCGATTCAATGTCGGTATCCCATCTGTAACTTCCGAGTGGTTTTGCAGAGAAATTTTCGAGCCCAATCTCTTCATAGGCTTCACGCCGAAGGGCTGTCTCAAGATCTTCACCAAATGAAATATGACCTCCTACAGCGGTGTCCCATTTACCCGGTTGAACCAGTTTATCCATAGGCCGTTTCTGAAGATAGATATGGCCATTGCGATTTAAAACATGTAAATGAACCACAGGATGAAGTATTTTGTCCCCAATATGACATAATGAACGGGGCGCTTTTCCGATTATTTTACCGTCTTCCTCCACGACGGGAAGCCACTCCTCATTCTCAAACGGTAAGATTGTGGTTTCAGAATTAACCTTTCGGAATGATCTTTTATTTTTAAAGTACTCAAATCCAAAATAAATCACAAAAACAAGATAAAACATTCCGCCACTAATAAAAACCCAAGCCTCTTTACTCATAAAGAATGCAGAGTAGAAAACCAATGCAGTATGAGCCAATACAAGATAAAACAAATTCCGTAAATTTCGTTTAAAAAGGTCCTCCTGAGCCTGGTTCATCTCCACCCCCTTCATATATTTTCGGGTCATAGTTCCAACTATATCGAGTGGCGAGAATACCGATACCCCCAAAATGGCACAAAGGATTAATTCAATCAGGGCTGGCTTGAGCTTAAAGAAAATATCATTCTCCAAAAGGATTGAAATGCCAGACAATCCAACTAGTAATCCGGTATCTAGTAAAACAAAACGATCGAGTCGTTTTTCTCGTACCAGGGTAAATATCATCTCTCCCACCCCAATTAGCAAGGCGACAATTACGCCGACTTTCATCCCCCAAAATTCGTCAGCAATTATAAAAACGAAGAGTGGAATAAAACCTGGTAATAATTTTTTGAGTAACTCTGCCTGTTTCAAGAGATAGGTATTGGACTAAAAGGGTTATTTTCTCAATGATTAATCTTTATCTAATTGTTCTGAATACTGTGGCAGTAATGATTTGAAGAGAGCAAGCGCTTCGTCCATTGGGAGTTTTATTTCTCCACCAGATGCATTCCGGTGTCCTCCCCCATTGAAGTGGGCTCCCGAGAATTCATTTGTTGAAAAGCTCCCCTTTGAACGGAACGAAATTTTAATCTGATCGTTTTTCTCCATGAAAAAAGCAGAAAAGATAATCCCTTTAACCGAAAGAGGGTAGTTAACAAATCCTTCAGTATCACCAGAATGAAAATCAAATCGTTTAAGCTCATCAATTGACAACCAAATTATTGCAGTTCTAAATTCAGGATAGATCTCCATTTTTTCAGAAAGGCAATAGCCTAATAACCGCATTCTCTTTTCAGAAAAATTATTGTACAACGACTCACTAATTTTGTCTTTATCTGCACCTCTATTAATTAGCTCACCAACAATACGATACATATTTGGTCGTGATGCATTGTGGCTAAATGAACCTGTATCGGCTATGATCCCTGTAAGTAAGGCATCAGCTCCGTTTTTACTCAGATGAACCATCAAGCCCAGGGATTCAATGAAATCAAAAACCAGCTCAGCTGTCGAACTGACATCGGTATCGGAAAACATAAAATCGGCAGTAATTACCGGATCGGGGTGATGGTCAATTAAAACGACAGGTTTATTCATCCCCTTTAGAAATTCTTCTAATTTTCCTAACCTTTTGACATCGTTAAAGTCGAGAAAAAACAGAAGATCCGCACTACGGATGAGCCTCTGGCACTGCTCCGTGCGGTGTTCGTATATTAAAGGTGTTGCATCACCTCCCAGACAATTGAGGTAGGTTGGAAAATCATTAGGGACGATTACTGCCGAAGCATATCCCGCATTTTGGAAGAGGTCATTTAAACCTAAAGAAGAGCCTATTGCATCTCCATCAGGATTGACATGAGGAATAATTACAATCTTCTTCACCTTATTCCTCAACAATTCACTCACCTTTTTACAGGTGCTTTCACTAAATCGTTTCAACTTTACTTGTTTTAATCAAGGTGCAAAGATATCATTATTTATTCTTTGTATTATTTTACTAAATTTATAACCCATAAATTCAAAAACATTATTCATCAATTACAACAACTCCTATGGCTGGAAATATCACATTTACAATGATTAAGCCCTGTGCTGTCAGAAATAATTATATTGGTCCGATCCTAAAAATGATCAATGAAAAAGGGTTTCGGATTAAAGCAATAAAAATGACCCGTTTTACCCGTGAACGTGCTGAAGCCTTTTATGGGATTCATGCCGGAAAATTCTTTTTTGAGGGGTTAGTTGATTTTATGTCATCAGGGCCTATCGTGGCGGCAATTCTCGAAAAGGAGAATGCCATTGATGATTTTCGCGAGTTAATTGGAAACACCAATCCCGAGAAAGCGGATGAAGGGACGATCAGAAAACTATTCGCAGAATCATTCACTGCCAACGCCATTCATGGCGCCGACAGTGATGAAAATGCCATTCGCGAAGGTTCTTTTTTCTTCTCTGAAATGGAGCAATACTAATTACAAAACAACAGGCAAACAGGCTTATACGCTTTGATCTGATCAGTAAACTGAAGAAGTCCGGTTTTAACATCCCGACGAAAAGCGACAATATTCTGGGTTGTCTGATTTGCTACCAGTAAAAATTTCTCATCTGGTGATAGCGTAAAATTTCGTGGAGTCTCACCCCGCGTGGATTCCTGTGCAATTTGAGTTAGTGTTCCATTATTGGGATTAACAGTAAAGACGGCAATTGAGTTAAAGCCGCGGTTCGATGCATATAAAAATCGTCCATCGTTTGAAATATGAATATCGGCACAGGTATTTGGCTGATCATACCCAACAGGAAGTGCTGAGACGGTTTCAATGGTGGTGAAACTCCCGTCGTTATTTAAACCAATCACAGATACTGAGCTGGCAAGTTCGTTCACAACATAGAGCACTTTAATTGCCGGATGAAATGCCAGGTGACGAGGACCACTTCCGGGGGTCATATTAATAGAAGGTGAAGCTGCCTTGACCAATTTGGAATTTTTACCATCTAACTGATACGCAGATACCTGATCGATTCCAAGATCGGGAGTAAAAATCCTCGTTGAGCCTGGCTCAAAAAATGCACTGTGCACGTGTGGCTCAGACTGTCGTGATTTCATTGGTCCATTACCATAATGTTGTTGTACATCAAGCGCTTCAGACAATTTTCCCTTTTCGTCCAATCGAAAAAGGGCCACATTTCCACCTGTATAATTGGCCGCCAAAACGTATCCGGCCTGATTTACAGAAACATAACAAGGATGCGCTCCTCCACTTAAAACTTTGCTCAGCGAGGTTAAACTATTATTGTCCTTATTTACACTGAAAGATTCGATATACCCCATTGTCGATCCCTTCCCATCTTTGGTTTCGTGAACGGCCAGCAAAAATTTTCGATCCGATGTCAGCGCCAGAAAGGAGGGGTTATTGGTTTTGGCAGCTAAACCATGATCAGTGAGCTTGCCGGAAACCGGATCGAGGCTAAAACTGTAAATACCTTCACTACCACCGTCGGTGTAGGTTCCCACAAAGAAATATTCTGCTTTCGTTTTAATCTTTGTATCGGCAAATAAAACATAGTTATTCAACAACATACAAATAATAAAAAGAACCTGTAGTTTTCTCATCACTTTTAGTCAAATTAAATTAGATCAAATTTTTTAAACTAAATTACCAATTAAATTTTATACCTGCGAAAAAACGCCTGCCCGGCGACATACTGGTAAAATAGCGGGGATCGGTGTAGTTAAACAGATTGTCGATTCCTGCAGTTAAAGTGGCCCAGCGGGTAAGACGGTGCAGGGTGGTCAGCTTCCAGTTATAGTATTGACTTAACTTTACTTTGGTGTTCTGTCCGCGTGTGTCGGTCCAGGTGATGTTGTCATCCCCATAGTATTTTCCCTGGAGGGTAATGGTCGGCCTGTATTTTCCATTTTGGGCAGAATATTCACCTGTAATCACTGCGGAATGTTCTCTCGCCTCAAACCGATCGATAGCAGCTGCGCTACGGGTGGTTAACGGTTTAGTCCAGGTGTAACCTCCCGAAAATTTCACCTGCGGTATTGGTCTGTAATTAAAGAGCAGCTCCAGATTCAACATTTCAGCTTTTGCAATATTCTGATACTGATAGACAAAGGGTGGAGTATTTGTATTGGTAGGGGAAAAAACTTCGGTAATCAAATTATTCAGATTGTTATACTGACCAATCAGTGAAATATTTAAATTCGAATGGGTGTATTCGGTTGAAAAACTAAGATAATTCGAGTTTTCTGTTTTAAGATCTTGATTTCCAACTATTTTTATGGGCGCCCCCGGAACATTAAAATCCATATAAAGCTCTTTTAATGTCGGCGCCCGAAATCCTCTTCCATAGGCTGCACGAAGGTTGAATTCTCCCGGACGGTAATTCATAGCCAGCTGCCAGGTTGCATTTGCATGATATTCCGAGTGAAAAGTCATTCTACCTCCGGCTACGGCAGTCAATTTTGGAGCAATGTCCCAAACATTCTCAACAAAAAGTATCAGGGCTCTGGCCTTTTTACCATCCGATAAACCATTAGCTGAGATTAATTCATCCCTGTTATATTCCAATCCTGCCACAAGGGAGTTTTGTGTCGATAACTTGATGTTGTCCTGGAACCTGACCGTACTGAAAGTTTTATCATAATGCTTAGTCTCCTTACCTACAGCAGGAAAATCAAGGCTATATGACAAATAATGATCTGTATACCAAACACCTTCAATACGATGTCGATTCGAAAGTTTATAATTTCCGTTGATTCTGTAATTATAATCCTCATACCTGCGGTCTTCAAGTAAGGCGGTTGTGTTATTGTCAATCCGGCGGAAATAGTTAAAATCACCGGTTAGATTAAACCGATCTGAGAATTGATAACCTAATTTTTGACCAATTGTGTAATTTTTAGTAGGTTCAACGGTCTTGCCTGACTCTTCGGGGTTGATATCCCAGCCATCCAACTTGTTATGAACAAAAGTGGTATGCGAAGTAAGCCCACCTCTTTTCAGCCCCAGATCTGCAGATTCCCGTTGTTCGCCATAGTCAGAGAAACGGGTGGTAATCGATCCTTCACACGCTTTTGAATTCTTTTTAGTAATTACATTGATAACACCACCGATGGCATCGGTGCCATACATTGCAGAAGAAGCTCCTCTCACAATTTCAATGCGCTCAATATTATCGGTATTTATCCTCGACAAATCTACGTTTTCCTTGGTATCACCAGGATTAAGACGTTCGCCGTCAATTAAAATCAAAATATACTGATTACTAAAACCATTCATTTGCAAAGTATTCCCTCCCGATCCTGCTGAGAGATTTTTAAAATCAATGCCCGGGAAAAAACCAATGAGCGCATCACCAAGTGAATTGGCATCTGTTTTTTGCAATTCACTACCATAAACCACCTGAGTATGGATTGGCGCATCTTTTAGCGGACGTCCTGAACGGGTAGCCGTTACAACAATTGCATTTAGGTCGATAACAGATTGTTCCAGAACAAAATCAACCAGATTTGTCTGGCCAGCATTGAGGGTAATTTGTTTTTCAACCGTTTTAAAGCCGGCATAACTTACCCTGATGGTTTGGGTTCCGGAAACATTACCATTTAGTCGGTATTTTCCGGAAATATCTGTAAGCGCCGAAATATTTTTAGCTGCTAATGTAACATACGCATCTTCAATGGGCTGACCATCTTTCTCTTTTACGCTACCTTCAATTAAAATAGTCTGACCAAATCCCTGAATGACAGACCAGTTAAATATAAGTAATATTAAGAAGAATCTTTTCATATATAAAAAATTGTTATTGGATCAAAGATACTGCAAATATTTAGAGCACAATTAATGATATTTAACAGTTTTTCAATAAACCGGAATTTCTATCTTTAGGCAAAAAATCTATGAAACGACTAATGGTACTTCTGATAGCCGGATTTTCGGCCTGCACCGGGCCCACTTCCAGAAAAGGAATTGCAGAAACCCAATTACGGATTCCGGAAACAACAATAAATCTAATTATTGACAGTCTGAAACAGAATAAGGCGATTACAAATCCAACCCGACTTGAAAAAGGGGTTAAGCATGCGGCTTCGCTTTGGCGTGCAGAGGATGGAAGCGCTGATGATTTTATTGCCTTCTGCAAAAAGAACTATATCATTAATGATGCCGAAAGGGAATTGTTTTTTAATAAGGTGAGCAAAAATCTGGAATCGATTTTTGGCCACTTTAATAAGATATCGCTCGATCTTAGAGAAAATGTTGACCTAAACAATGGAGCGATGCTTGATATTGACAAGGAGTTTAGTGGCTATTCGATAGGTTCACATCTTTTATCTGACCTATATACCAACAAAATAGCTTTTACAATTGCCCTAAATTTCCCCTATTATTCTCTGGATGAAAAGGATAAATTGGGTCGAACAATTTCCAGAAAAGAGTGGGCAATGGTCAGGCTAGGCGATATTTTCGTTTCACGCGTCCCTGCTGACATAGAGCAGGCAGCGTCAAAAGCGGGAGCTGATGCTGACATCTATATTTCAGAATACAATATCGAGATGGGGAAACTGCGTACCGATTCCGGTAAACAACTTTTTCCCGAAAAGATGGTACTCCTCTCCCACTGGAATCTGCGCGATGAGATCAAGGCAAATTACGGGGATAAGATACTTGGAAAAGAGAAACAGGAGATGATTTACAAAGTTATGGAACGAATTATCAATCAGGATATACCTGAGAAGGTAATCAACAATCCGAAACTGATATGGGCACCTTATTCCAACAAGGTTACCGAAAACGGCAAAGAGATAACCTCCAGGCCGGAGCCTAATAATCGTTATCAACAGATTATCAACAATTTCAAATCTGAAAAGGCAAAAGATGCATTTAGTCCTGAAATGAATTCCTTTATACTCAGGAAATTTTCTGGCGAAATGGAGATTCCGCAACAGGAGGTAGAAGCCCTTTTCGACAGCTACCTTCGTTCGCCGCAGCTTGCAAAAATCGGCGCAATTATTGAGAAACGACTTGGAAGAAGTTTGCGACCTTACGACGTATGGTACGATGGGTTTAAAGCCCGCAGCACGATCCCTCAGGAGGAATTAAATACAAAAACAACCAAACAATACCCTAATCCGGCAGCTTTTGAAGCCGGGATGACGGCAATGCTTACTCAAATGGGATGGACAAGGGAGAGAGCGGAATACCTCGCCTCGAAGATTAAAGTCGATCCAGCACGTGGCTCAGGCCATGCCTGGGGCGCTTCTATGAAAGGGGAGAAAGCCCATTTACGAACCAGGATTCCCGAATCCGGAATGGATTACAAGGGCTATAATATTGCAGTTCACGAATTTGGCCATAATGTTGAACAAACAATTTCACTCTACGACATTGATTATTATCTGTTAAATGGTGTACCAAACACCGCTTTTACCGAAGCTCTTGCCTTTGTCTTTCAAAGCCGTGACTTAACACTGCTTGGTTATCATCACCCCAATCCGGATCAGGAGAAGCTAAACACGCTCGATACTGGGTGGTCATTAATGGAAATCATGGGTGTTGGTATGGTAGATATGAAGATTTGGAAATGGCTTTATGCCCATCCTGAATCGACCTCTGAGGAATTAAAGAATGCCGTTCTGGCCATCACAAAAGAGGTTTGGAACACCTATTTTGCACCTGTATTCGGCATCAAAGATGAACCAATTCTAGGCATCTACTCGCATATGATCTCCAATCCATTATATCTGGCGGCCTATTCTTATGGACAAATTATTGAGTTTCAATTAGAAGAATATCTATATGGTAAAAACTTTGCAGAGGAAATAGATCGGATATATAAACAGGGAAAGATTATACCACAACGTTGGATGGAAGGGGCTGTTGGCTCCAAAATCTCAGTTAAACCAATTCTAAATAAACTGGATAAGGCGCTTAACTAAAGACCGTTAATATAAATAAATCCGGAATAATGGTTCTGCAAACCTTGTTCCGGATTTATTAAATTTCAACTAATTAAAGTAATAAACAAATCCAATAGAACCTGTGAACGTTTCGATTGGGACAGATGCACTCCCTTTACCAAGATTTTCGGTGATTACGGTTTCCCCCTGTTTGGATACCTTAAATTGCTCGTATTGAACCTGAGCCTTTGAACGATAATAATCCACAGCTACCTTTAGGTTAATACGATCAGCGACAGGAAACCGAAAGGCAGTGCCGGCAAGTAACCCATAAGAGACATTTGTATTTGTGGTATTCCTATCAACATAGTACCAGTCGTTCGAAGGTTTCTCAAAGAGCAATTTCTGTTGTGGCAAATAGGTTACATTCATTCCGCCAAGGAGCTGAAAATCCCAGTATATTTGATTGAAATTAAAGGTATAGACTGGTCCTGCAAGTACAGCATTCCACATCCATGCATTTGCCCTTAAAGAAAGATATCCGCGATCTGCCTCTACAAACGGAATTAATGCCGAGGTCATCCTTTTTTCAAGTTTTGTCCCTAAACCATTACGGTCGACCGGACTTGTATTGATCAAAACGGTACCCTTCAATCCCCAGTGGTCGCTTACCGGATAGGTGGCATCGAGCAAAAGATCGAATCCCTGCATGGCAAATGCCGATGAATTGTCATCAATAATGCTTTGTTTAAAAGTTCCCAATGGCCAAGACCGACCCATCGAAAAGGAGAAATACCAGTTATCGGATTGGGCATAAACATTAAATGAACTGACAATAATTGTAATGAAAACGGCTGTTTTTTTCATTATTAAATGAATAAAATGATTAATTAGATGCGATTCCCCGTATTGCTGAGGAAACAGATGAAATTTAGTTGAACAAATTCTTAATGAATGAAAGCCGAAATAAAAGGGAGGATATTTCCCTGGATAATTTTACCCGTTTCCTGATTCAGTTGGCTACCATAAAGACTATGAGGAATAGAAAAAATTACAATGGTAATGAGTGAGGCCGCAATGATCCATAAAGTAGCATTTTTTTTACGGATCATAAAAAGGGCTAACAGCCACACCAAAATTGCAATCAAGGTTTTATTATCTGTCAGATCCCACCCAAAGGGGATACCGGCCCACCATTCATTAAAAGCATACTTCTGAACAAGAGGCCCTAAAATGAGACCTCCAATAACCAGCACAGAAAAAGTAAGTACGGCCCAAAATTTATAGGAACCAACCCTGAAAAGTGCAAACATTCCGGTGACATTACTCAGCAGCATTGCCAAAAACATCATAAGAATATGAATAATAAGCACACCCTGAGGAACTTCTCCTGTAAACCGGATCACCACAGGTGCTCCATTCCCAATTGTAAGAGGGGTTCCCTCTTTTATTAAATCAACCTTATATTCGATCTTTCCGGCAGGTGGTTGATTCGGCAGGTATGCCACCAACTTGTCTCCCTCCCTTTTAAGTTCAACTTTTGTCATTTCATCACGAGAAGGATATTTTCGATAAAGAAGAGTCCCTTTAACAGTAATATCAGAAATCTGAAGAATCACCGGGCAATCTGACTTGCCAGCATGCGACCGCAAAAAAACCACAGGAAATTTCTGAATCCCCGTATTTACCTCACTCTTAAATGGATGAGTCGGACCCGTCATCCGTTGATAAATGCCAGCAGAAACAGTCAGCAACAAAGCAAGGATCCAAATAAAGCCTTTCATGTGTAAATTATTTGTTTTTTAAAAGCTACATGGAACCCTCATTGATTTTCATCTTCATTGGTGAGCTTTTGCACATGAAGGTTTCATTGTATTAATTTAGCCAATAATGATCCGTGAAAATAACATTTAATTACTATTTTTACAACTTCAACCATTTTTTAAAACACAAATTCAAATGAAGTTGCAAACTATTACTTTGGTATTGATAAGTATGATTATTTCTGTAAATCTAAATGCAGAAACTAGGAAAGAGATGGGACCCAAAATCAATTTTATTGTCAAAGAAGCTGAGAAAAAGGTGGATGTGATGATCAGTGGAAAGATGTTCACCTCTTATTGCTGGCCAGACGACGTAATGAAACCGGTTCTTTACCCGGTATTGACTTCTGAAGGAACGGAAATAACGCGTGGTTACCCTTTGAAACCAAGAGCCGGCGAACGTGTTGACCATCCACACCACATTGGCATCTGGTTTAATTATGGTGATGTTGACGGATTGGATTTCTGGAATAACTCCACTGCCATTCCGGCAGATAAAAAAAGTGGCTTCGGAACCATTAAACACATCAAAATCAATCAGATGAAGGAGGGAAATGGAGAAGCCCTGCTGGTTACAACCGAAAGCTGGATTAATCCTGCAGGAAAAGAGTTACTTGCAGAAAAAACAGAATATCATTTTATCGCAAAAGGATCAACCCGGATCATTGACCGTGTTGCCACATTAACTGCCACGGGAAATGCTGTTTCGATGAAAGATAATAAAGAAGGGGTGATTGCCATTCGGGTTGCGCGTCAGCTCGAACTTCCTTCAAAAGATGAAGTGGTTATGACAGATGCCAAAGGTAATCCTACAACCGTTAAAAGGATGACCAACGAAGGGGTTTCTGGAAGTTACCGAAGCAGTGAAGGGATCAAAGATGATGCTGTATGGAGCACCCGTGCTAAATGGATGGATCTCAACGGGATGATCGGAAAAGAAAAAATTGCTGTAGTTATATGCGATCATCCTAAAAACCAGAGTTATCCTACTTACTGGCATGCAAGGGGTTATGGCCTTTTCGCAGCAAATCCGCTTGGCTGGAGCGTTTTCACAAAGGGAAAGGAGACATTGAATTATGCCATTCCTGCAGGTAAATCATCCATCTTCAGATACAGATTTATCATCCATTCCGGAGGTGATCTTACCGATAGTGAAATCAATAATTATGCTACCGATTTTGCCAAAAGGTATTAAAAACAAATATTGATATTATAAATCCGGGTTCTGCCCGGATTTTTTTATCTTTTACTTTACCATTTCGAATATTCGATGTTTTCATTGGCAAATTAATAATAATCTCCTCTTTCATGGTTCTCAACTACATCTGGATATTCTTCTTTATAATTGCCTTTGTTATTGGGTTGATTAAAATGATTTTCTTTGGTGATATGCAGGTATTTCCGGAGATGGTCAATTCAACTTTTGACATGGCAAAAAGTGGATTTGAGATTTCGCTTGGTCTTACAGGGGTCCTTACCATGTGGTCAGGGATAATGAAAATCGGAGAGAAAGGGGGGATTGTTAATATCATATCGCGATTAATTGGACCATTTCTGAATAAGCTATTTCCGGAATTAGGGAGTAGCCATGCGGCTTATGGTCCGATGATGATGAATTTTGCTGCTAATATGCTCGGACTGGATAATGCCGCAACCCCCATGGGATTAAAGGCAATAGGTGAAATTCAAAAGACCAATCCGCACAAGGATACTGCCTCAAACGCACAAATCATGTTTCTGGTTTTAAATGCATCAGGTCTTACGATTCTGCCCATCTCGATTATGGTTTATCGTGCCCAATTAGGCGCCATTGATCCTTCAGATATTTTTATACCTATTTTATTAGCCACATTTTTTTCCTCACTCACGGGATTAATTACTGTGTCGTTATACCAACGAATCAATTTATGGGATCGTACAATAATCAGCTACTTGTCAGGTTTGACTTTATTCATTGTTGCTCTGATCTACTGGACCAGTTCCATCCCTCAGGAACGTCTGTCTCTCTACTCAAAGGTATTTAGTAATTTGATCCTTTTTTCAATTATCATTGCATTTCTTCTTCTTGGACTCAGGAAAAAGATAAATGTATATGAAACTTTTATCGATGGAGCCAAAGAGGGATTTACCACTGCAGTTAAAATCATCCCCTATCTTGTAGCCATCCTTGTTGGTATAGGCGTTTTCCGTGCTTCCGGTGCGATGGATTATATGACAGCTGGTATAAAGTGGGGTATTGAAGCGATTGGATTAAACAGCGATTTTGTTGGAGCACTTCCTACAGCTTTGATGAAACCGCTAAGTGGAAGCGGATCACGAGGAATGATGGTTGATGCAATGAAGACTTTTGGACCTGATTCATTCGTTGGCCGACTCTCTTGTATTGTTCAGGGAGCCGGAGACACAACATTTTTCGTTCTGGCTGTTTATTTTGGTTCTGTCGGTATTAAAAAAACCAGGTATGCATTAACCTGCGCTTTAATTGCTGACCTTGCAGGTGCGATTGCGGCAATCCTGATTGCCTATCTGTTTTTTCATTGAATGTGTCTCTTTCATAAGAATCCCCGGTGAGGCTAATTTCCTACCGGGGAATCTTTCAATATTTAATACAAAAGTACCCTAAGGTTTGCTTACTTTTTTACTGCATCCTTCTTTGTACAGGTAGCTGCATCCTTCTTACAACATTTGGTAGTTGCAGTTTTATCGCCACTTTTGCAACAGGCAGCTTTATCACCACTCTTTGTACAAGCAGTTGCAGGTTTTTCTTTAACTTTTGCATCCTTCGCATTTACATTGGTTGTTGCCAGTGTTAATCCAGCAACCATCACGAACAAATAAAATAATTTTTTCATCTTGAATAATTTTACGTTAATAACATGCAGCTCACAAGGATTGTTCAATTTCTGATTTGCAAATCAAAAAAGCGAAATGCCCAGGCACTATCCAGCGGAACCGAGTGTCAAATTTGGTGAATTTAATCTGAAAATCCCTAAAAAAAAAATAATTTACATAACTCTCTCATTTTATGAAATATAATCATCATTCATTAATTAAGTTATCACGTATGAATTGAGAATCTTAAGCAAAAACATCTCGCCATTCAAATTAAAATCCAATTTTCTATCGATTGATTCCGTATCATTGCACTGAAAAGTCAGAATTACTGAATCACGATTTCGAAAAAAGTTGTTCCAAATGGTTTCAAACAAAATTGCATTTGCTGTTGAGAAGGTTTTCAAAGATTTAGATGAACATATGTTTCAAACGACCTCAAAAACAGGAATGAAATGTCTTCATATGTGCAACGCCTGCTGCAGGAAGACCAATATTGAAGTGAGTCCTATTGAGTTTATCCCTCTTGCAGCATGGCTTTATGAGACAGGAAAGGTAGATGAATTTCTGGATCGGCTCGATAAAAGCGATCGAACTGGACACTGTCCGCTCTATTCAGCTGAGACAGGGAAAGATGGCAATTGGGGCTGCTGGAACTATGAGAAAAGGGGATTGATTTGTCGTCTCTTTGGATTTGGTTATCGGCTCAACCGCGATGGAATTCCCGATTTAGTTACCTGCAAAGAAATGAAAGAGAGCTGTCCTGAAGGTGTTGCAAAAGCATATCATTTAGGCATTGAAAGCCCGGAGGAAATTCCTCTTTTTAGAAATTATTCCATGCAGTTATATACCATTGATGCCAATCTGACTATCCCCCAATTACCCATTAATAAAGCAATCAGATTGGCGATAGAAAAACTTTATTTTCATTATTCAGAAAATATTGATTATTCAAATGCGGAGTAACGCACTCATCAACGTAAGGTGAAGCAGTTTTCATACTAAACAAAACCATTATCATTCAAATACTTTTCGATACGTTTGGCATGATTAATATCTTCGCCGTTCAGTTTCTGGAAGATCTTCATGACTGTCGAATTTGGCCTGGCGGTCATAAAGAGTTCAAAGTGGGATTCGCCTATTGAATTCTCGAGTTCAAGAGCAAAATTAAACGCATCAAAACGTACCTGGGACCCATATTTGAAGACCTCAATACGCTCTTTAATTATAACATTCATCCTTTGTAACTCCTTAATCTGTTGTTCAATTGAATCAGCAGGCAAAATATTTTCAGTAAAGAAGATATCGTTAATAGATTCAATTAACGCAGCATGATTCATCTCTTCGATCGAGATATTCCACCAAAAATTATAATCCTCTGGAAATTTAGCGCTAAATAATTGGTAAAGGTCCCCGATGTTCAGTTCCAGCGCAACTGATTCCGCTAAGTAAATTTTAATCACCTCATCCATTGCAAATTAGCTTTATTAACAGGATTCAATTATTCTTGATTAAAAATATTTCAATTTTCGAAATCGCCCTCCGTTTTTTAAAACTTTTATCCTCTTTCCCAAATTTTCATTATTTGGTAGGTAAAGAAAGGGTTAGAAAGATTAATGATGGTTTTATTACCTTTGCAATTACAGAGGTGATCTGCTAGTCGAAACCATTCAATCACCTCTGCAATAGAAGTATAATTTGAAGTTTAACGTATGTTCAGAACATTAATGATTGTCGGTACCGGAGGATTTATTGGTACAATCTTAAGATTTTTGGTCTCCCGCTATTTTCAGGAGAATACTTTTTCCCTTTTTCCCTGGGGTACATTCTCTGTAAATATTGCAGGAAGTCTCCTGATTGGAATCTTTTACGGAATGTCTGAACGGGGCAATCTACTTAGTCCTGATATGCGAATATTCCTCACCGTTGGCATTTGTGGAGGATTTACAACATTTTCATCACTCACCAATGACACATTTATCCTGCTTCAGGATAAAGAGTGGTTCAAACTAAGTCTTTACACCTCGTTGAGCTTCTTTTTTGGACTACTTGCGGTTTATCTTGGTCGTACTTTCATTAAATCAATGTAATATGGAAATCAATACACCTACGGTACTACTCCGTGTCTTTGTCAGTTCAACAGATCATATTAAGCAAGATTCGCTTTGCGAATCAATTGTCTTTGCGGCTAAGAATGAAGGCCTTGCAGGTGCCACTGTTACAAAAGGGATTTTAGGGTATGGCGCCAGCTCTGTAATTCATTCCTATAAATTCTGGGAAGTTACAGACAAACTTCCCATTGTGATTGAGATTATTGATGAAGAAGTAAAGATTCGAAAGTTTTATGAAACCATCAGACCACAACTAGAGTCGATGCGTTATGGATGTTTGGTAACAATTCAGAACATCGAAGTATTACTTTTCAAATCGGGGAAAAAGAGCCAATGAAAATTGGAATACCTATTTCCCAAATACATATTTCATCCATGCTTCAGCCATCAGTTTTGCCCCGGCTATTGAGGGATGGACACCATCACCTGTCCAGTAATTTGGAGGGACCATTTTGGATGCTTTGGCAAAGATTTCGTGATAGGGAATAAAAATCGCATCAAATTCACTTGCCAACTTTCTTGCTGAGGCTCGGTAAAGATCAAATTCCGGAAACCAAGTTTTGTCCACGGCTCTACACCCTAAAACTGCAAATGGCTCACATATAACGAGTTTTACTTCGGGAAGCGCTTCCCTGGTTCTTTTGAGCAGGGCTCTAAAATCCTTTTCATAAATTTCAACTGTTCCGTTATAATTTCCGTTATGTTTATGCCAATAGTCATTAACACCAATCAAAATACTTAAAACAGAAGGTTTCATGTCGAGACAATCGCTTTGCCACCTGTCTGCCAGCTGGTAAACCTTATTCCCACTAATCCCTTTATTATAGACCTTCAGATTCTTTGCCGCAAAGGTATTCAGCAGATCGGCTGCAGCCAGGAAGGCATATCCACCACCCAGCGCACTTTGATTATTGGGATCTTTTCCCTCACGATTTCTCCCTGCATCGGTTATAGAATCTCCCTGAAAAAGTATCGTATTGCTCTCTTTTAAGGAATTATGACTGATTTTTGGAGACGGTGAACCCATCTCAATTTCCATTGCAGAAAGAACTGCGGGAATTGCGGTTAATCCGGCGCTCCCGATCAAGGCACTTTTCAAAAAATTTCTTCGATCAGACATTTTGATATTTTTTATTTAAATGCTAAAATTAACAATTCATTTGTTTTCTGATCACATTTTTGAATCAACATCAACCACAAATATTAATTTTACATTAAATCAACGACAAGAATATAGCTTATACAATTATCCTTCAGCTATTTATAAAATTATCAGCAATTCAAGAATCTTATTCCCGCAAATAATATTCTACTTTTGTCATATTCCGTGTTCGCACACGGAATGAATATTAAGCAATTCTCAAGTGGGAGAAACTACAAACAATAAGAAATCAACAATGTTAAAACTCAACAGAAGTACGATGAATCAACTTCCGGTTTATCCGGAAAGAATTTTGCAATTTGGTGAAGGAAATTTTCTGAGGGCATTTGCCGACTGGATGATTACCAAAATGAATGAAAATGCAGATTTCAATTCAGGAGTTGTGGTGGTTCAGCCTATTGAAAGGGGTATGGTGGATATGATTAATGCACAGGATGGTCTATATCATGTCTACCTTAAGGGGATTAAGAACGGAAAGCCAATTAAAGAATTTACATTGGTCGACTGTATTACACGAGGGCTGAATCCATATACTCAACTAAATGAATATAAAAGTGTTATTAAAAATCCTGATTTAAGGTTCATCATTTCAAATACGACTGAAGCGGGAATTTGTTGGGAGGAGAATGAAAAATTGGAAATGGATCTTCAGCATTCATTTCCGGGAAAGATGACTGCTTTACTTTACGAACGATTTAAGACTTTTAATGGGGATCCATCTAAGGGTTTGATTATTATCTGTTGTGAACTGATCGATCGCAATGCTGATTATTTAAAAAAATATATTTTAAAGCATAGCCAAAACTGGAATCTGGAACAAGAGTTTACCGAGTGGCTTAACAATTCATGTGCGTTTTGCAATTCGCTTGTAGATCGGATTGTACCAGGATTTCCAAAAGACGAGATCGATTCAATTCAACAAGAACTTGGATATGAGGATAACCTTGTGGTAGTTGGGGAGTATTTCCACCTTTGGGTAATTGAGGGTCCTGATTGGGTTCAAAAGGAGTTTCCTGCAGAAAAGGCCGGACTAGATGTGAAATTTGTAAAAGATATGAAACGGTTTCGGGAACAAAAAGTTCAAGTTCTTAACGGATGTCACACAGGAAGTTACGCAGTGTCATTTCTTAGTGGAATGGAAACCGTACGCGAAGCATTCGAAAATCTCGAGGTTGGACATTTTATGAAGGAGATGGTTTATGACGAAGTATTGCCGGTACTTGATGGTACCGAAAAAGAGCTAAAAACTTTTGCAAATAAAATTCTTGAACGTTTCAGGAATCCATATATCAGGCATCAATGGCAAAGTATTGCTTTAAACGCCATGTCAAAATGGGAAACCCGGAATCTTCCTACGCTATTGAATTATTATGAGTCCCATGGAATGCTCCCTCAAAAAATTGTTTTTTCCCTGGCTGCAATGATTGCCTATTTCAAAGGGGAAGCAAATGGCGTATCTTACAAAGTTCAGGATGATCAATGGATTATCGATTTCTATAAAGAAGCCTGGAATTTATGTGATGGACGACCCATCTCGATCCAGACTTTGGTAGAAAAAGTACTCCGACTTGAAAAAGTGTGGAAGTGTGATTTGAATAAAGTTCCGAATCTAACGATCTCAGTAACCTGTTATTTATTTCTTATTGAACAGGTAGGGATGAAAAAGGCGGTAAAGGCCGTCCTGAGCGAAAACAATCCTTTAATGAAGATCGGTCTTGAATCCTAAGGAAGATAGAAAGATAAAAAAATAATTAAGAGTCATCAGACAAATTGACACCTTCAATATGGAAAAATTTATAAAAATCAATCCCCGCGACAATGTCGCAGTATGTCTCGAATCAGCAGAAAAAGGGGAGAAAATAACGCTTGGAGAGCTAGAAATTGAAGTTCGTGAGGAGATTCCCGTTGGACATAAAATGGCTCTTATACAAATTCCGGAAGGGGCAAATGTGATCAAATATGGTGAACCGATAGGACATGCTTTGTGTTTAATTAAAGCAGGATATCACATCCATTCGCAAAATTTAAAGACCAACCTTTCAGGTACACTCGACTATAAATTTAACCAAAATCTCAGGAAAATAAATCCGGTTTTATCCGATCTTAGTTTCAATGGTTATCTTCGTTCAAACGGCGAGGTTGGAATTCGTAATGAATTATGGATTGTCCCAACAGTTGGTTGTGTCAATGGTCAGGCACAGCAAATCATTGATCGATTCAAAAGTAAAAGTAACCCGCTGGATATTGATGCCGTCGAAGTATTTAAACACAATTATGGTTGTTCCCAATTAGGTGATGATCATATTAATACTCGAACTGCCCTTGTAAATTTGGTAAAACATCCCAACGCAGGAGGGGTTCTAGTCCTCAGTCTTGGATGTGAAAACCTTCAGATGGAAGAATTTCGCACTTCACTAGGTGATTACGACAAGGAGAGGATCCGTTTTTTGAAAGCTCAGGACATTGCCGATGAGATTGAAGAAGGGGTATCAATCCTGAGCGATATTTACGAAATAATGCGTAACGATAAGCGAACAAAGGTACCTATATCGTTTCTCCGTATTGGCTTAAAGTGCGGCGGGTCAGATGGTTTTTCGGGAATTACTGCCAATCCAATGCTTGGCGCATTCTCCGATTTTCTGGTTGCCGCAGGTGGCACTACAGTATTGACTGAGGTTCCTGAAATGTTTGGAGCCGAAAATATCCTTATGGAAAGAGCCGAAAATCAAGACATATTCGAAAAAACGGTCCATTTAATTAATGATTTTAAAGACTATTTTTCTTCCCACAACCAGCCGATTTACGAAAATCCTTCGCCAGGGAATAAGGCAGGCGGTATATCAACGTTGGAGGAGAAGTCGCTTGGTTGCATCCAAAAATGTGGTAATGCAACCGTTACCGATGTGTTAAAATACGGTGAGAGAATTCAGAAAAACGGATTAAATCTTCTGTCGGCACCGGGTAACGACCTCGTCGCAACTTCTGCCCTTGGTTTCAGTGGATGCCAGATGGTTCTATTTACAACCGGTAGAGGTACGCCATTTGGCAGTTTCATTCCTACCATGAAGATCTCCACCAACACCGAACTTTACCACAAAAAAAGCAACTGGATCGATTTTAATGCCGGAGAATTAGTGAATGGAGAAACGATGGAGAATTTACTTGAAAATTTTCTAAACTTTATCATTAAAGTGGCAGAAGGAGAATTACTCAATCACGAAAAAACAGGTTTTAAGGAGATTGCAATTTTCAAAATGGGAGTTACCTTGTAGTTTTTTTTACTTATGTGCAATATCCGCTGAATTAATCTGTAATCCAAATCAGTACGTGTAAAATTCGTTTCAATAAAAGGAATCCCCGTCGTTGTTTTCGTGTAAGGTGTGCGAAAGGATTTATAACGACGAGGATTCCTAAATATTTCGATGATCTGTCACTTTCCACAAGGATAACCGACCACAAACAATCAATTCATTTTCATATATTAAAGCATATAAATTACTCAATCAGCATTGCTTTACGGAGTTGTATTGCCTTCTCTTCGCCTGCCATAATCCTGACAATTTCAAGCGAAAACCTTAAGGCTGCCCCTACTCCGCGTCCTGTGATAACCTTATTATCTACAACATATGGTAGTGCCAGGATCTCAGCTCCATTTAAATAGGCTTCATATCCCGGATAGCATACAGCTCTTCTCCCTTCCATAATTCCCAGATTGCCAAATACAAGTGGCGCTGCGCAAATTGCAGCTAGATATTTCCCATTCTTTTGATATTCAATAATTTGAGATCTAAGACCCTCATGTTCATTCAAGTTCTTAGCTCCGGGCATACCACCGGGAAGTATAATCATCTTCCCCTTGGTATAATCAACTTCATCGAAAAGAAGATCTGCTTTAACTTCAATATGATGGGATCCTTTTACAATCAGGTTTCCGGTAATCGAAACTGTCACCACATTTAATCCCGCACGACGCAGTACATCTATAATTGTGATGGCCTCGATTTCTTCATATCCCTCAGCCAGATGAATTGTTATTTGATCCATATCAGACTAATTATTTTCATAAAAACTAAACCTTGCAAAGTACATAATTCCAAGTTCTAAGGATTGATTATTCCGGAGTCAATCTTTGCTATTTTTTCCTTTGGATAACCTTCCTCTGGTTTTAAACTATTCGCTTTCAGATAATAAAACCGGGCAACCGCGTTATTTTTCTGATTCAACGCTTCATCCCCCAATTTAATATAGCTTTCATAAGCAGCATTACTCTTTTTAGTCTCCAATCCATTAAGTATTGATTCAATTTCTTTTAATCGATCCTTGATATGATCGGTCTCATTTATCTCTTTTGCTTTCTCATAATAGAAACGCGCGTTAGGATACTCCTTACGACTAAATGCCTCATCGGCATTCTTCAAATTTATTTCAAAGGCCTTTTGGTCTGTAAGAGATAATTGTTCTGTAATTAATTTATCAATCTGTTTGAGTTGTTGTAATGGGTAAGCATCCCAATTCATAATATCCAATGCACTGCGGTAATAAAACCTTGCTGAACTATAATTTCTGGCCTTCATTTGATCATCAGCATTCGCAATCTTACCTTTAAATTCCTGCATTTTTTCAGCTGTAATTTCTGATTCAATCATCTTATCGCAGGCTTCAATCTTACTGAGTAAATATTTATCATCCGGTTTAATATTCAAGCCTTCAATATAATAAAACCTCGCAATAGTCCATTGTGCCTTTTTGAAATTTTCGTCTCCCAATCTTGTCTTTTCAAAAAGTAATTTTTCAGTTGGGCTTAATTTATTCTCGTTAACCGGGGGCTTCTCCAACTGCATTTTCGCTGCTAATGCATCGAGTATTGCCTGTATTTCCTTAATTTTTTCAGGCGGAAGTGTTTCTGCCGGTTTGATTTTATGAGCTTCACTATATGCCTGAATCGCGCTGGAATATTGTTGAATAGCGAAATAGGATTCGCCTCGATTAATCGCTTCCTGATAGAGTTTTTGTTTTGCATTCTCAAGTTCCATAGCAAGTAGCTTCTCCGTTTCAGCAATTTTGGCAAGGGTCATTGCGTCTCCCGGACGAATTGAAAGAGCAGCCTTGTAACTATTGATCCCTTCAACATATTGTATCTGTTTCACATATTGATCACCCTGAGCAATCAGCCTGTTAAACTCAGCATCTTTCTTCTCTTTCGCCATCGACTGGGCCAACAGCTTTTCAGCTTCGGCGATCTTTGCCAAAACTCCAGCATCACCCGGTTTAATACCCAGCGCCGATTTGTAGCTGCTGATCCCCTCCGCATATTTGGTCTGCTTCACATTGGCATCACCTTCGGCTACCAGACGGTTAAACTCAGCCTCTTTCTTCTCTTTCGCCATCGATTGGGCCAACAATTTCTCAGCTTCGGCGATCTTTACCAAAACTCCTGCATCGCCCGGTTTAATACCCAGCGCCAATTTGTAGCTGCTGATCCCCTCCGCATATTTGGTCTGCTTCACATTGGCATCACCTTCGGCTACCAGACGGTTAAACTCAGCCTCTTTCTTCTCTTTCGCCATCGATTGGGCCAACAATTTCTCAGCTTCGGCGATCTTTGCCAAAACTGCTGCATCGCCCGGTTTAATACCCAGCGCCAATTTGTAGCTGCTGATCCCTTCCGCATATTTGGTCTGCTTCACTTGCTCGTCACCCTCGGCTACCAATCTGTTGAACTCAGCATCTTTCTTGGTCTTCTCCATCGACTGGGCCAACAGCTTTTCTGCTTCGGCGATCTTTGCCAAAACTCCTGCATCGCCCGGTTTAATACCCAGCGCCGATTTGTAGCTGCTGATCCCTTCCGCATATTTGGTCTGCTTCACTTGCTCGTCACCCTCGGCTACCAATCTGTTGAACTCAGCATCCTTCTTCGCCTTTTCCATCGACTGGGCCAACAGCTTTTCTGCTTCAGCGATCTTTGCCAGAACTCCTGCATCACCCGGTTTAATACCCAGCGCCGATTTGTAGCTGCTGATCCCTTCCGCAAATTTGGTCTGCTTCACTTGCTCGTCACCCTCGGCTACCAATCTGTTGAACTCAGCATCTTTCTTGGTCTTCTCCATCGACTGGGCCAACAGCTTTTCTGCTTCGGCGATCTTTGCCAAAACTCCTGCATCACCCGGTTTGATTCCCAGCGCCGATTTGTAGCTACTGATCCCCTCCGTATATTTGGTCTGTTTCACATTGGCATCACCTTCGGCTACCAATCTGTTGAACTCAGCATCTTTCTTCGCTTTTTCCATCGACTGGGCCAACAGCTTTTCTGCTTCAGCGATCTTTGCCAAAACTCCTGCATCACCCGGTTTGATTCCCAGTGCCAATTTGTAGCTGCCGATCCCCTCCGTATATTTGGTCTGCTTCACTTGCTCGTCACCTTCGGCTACCAACCTGTTGAACTCAGCATCTTTCTTTGTCTTCTCCATCGATTGGGCCAACAGCTTTTCAGCTTCAGCGATCTTTGCCAGAACTCCTGCATCACCCGGTTTGATTCCCAGCGCCGATTTGTAGCTGCTGATCCCCTCCGTATATTTTGTCTGTTTCACATTGGCATCACCTTCGGCTACCAACCTGTTGAACTCAGCCTCCTTCTTCTCTTTCTCCATCGACTGGGCTAACAGCTTTTCAGCTTCAGCGATCTTTGCCAAAACTGCTGCATCGCCCGGTTTGATTCCCAGCGCCGATTTGTAGCTGCTGATCCCCTCTGTATATTTGGTCTGTTTCACATTGGCATCACCTTCGGCTACCAACCTGTTGAACTCAGCATCCTTCTTCTCTTTCTCCATCGACTGGGCCAACAGCTTTTCAGCTTCGGCGATCTTTGCCAGAACTCCTGCATCACCCGGTTTAATACCCAGTGCCAATTTGTAGCTGCCGATCCCCTCCGTATATTTGGTCTGCTTCACTTGCTCGTCACCTTCGGCTACCAATCTGTTGAACTCAGCATCTTTCTTCGCTTTTTCCATCGACTGGGCCAACAGCTTTTCAGCTTCGGCGATCTTTGCCAGAACTCCTGCATCACCCGGTTTGATTCCCAGCGCCGATTTGTAGCTGCTGATCCCCTCCGTATATTTTGTCTGTTTCACATTGGCATCACCTTCGGCTACCAACCTGTTGAACTCAGCCTCCTTCTTCTCTTTCTCCATCGACTGGGCTAACAGCTTTTCAGCTTCAGCGATCTTTGCCAAAACTGCTGCATCGCCCGGTTTGATTCCCAGCGCCGATTTGTAGCTGCTGATCCCCTCCGTATATTTGGTCTGTTTCACATTGGCATCACCTTCGGCTACCAACCTGTTGAACTCAGCATCCTTCTTCTCTTTCTCCATCGACTGGGCCAACAGCTTTTCAGCTTCGGCGATCTTTGCCAGAACTCCTGCATCACCCGGTTTAATACCCAGTGCCAATTTGTAGCTGCCGATCCCCTCCGTATATTTGGTCTGCTTCACTTGCTCGTCACCTTCGGCTACCAACCTGTTGAACTCAGCATCTTTCTTTGTCTTCTCCATCGATTGGGCCAACAGCTTTTCAGCTTCGGCGATCTTTGCCAGAACTCCTGCATCGCCCGGTTTAATACCCAGCGCCGATTTGTAGCTGCTGATCCCTTCCGCATATTTGGTCTGCTTCACTTGCTCGTCACCCTCGGCTACCAACCTGTTGAACTCAGCATCCTTCTTCTCTTTCTCCATCGACTGGGCCAACAGCTTCTCTGCTTCAGCGATCTTTGCCAGAACTCCTGCATCGCCCGGTTTGATTCCCAGCGCCGATTTGTAGCTGCTGATCCCCTCCGTATATTTGGTCTGTTTCACATTGGCATCACCTTCGGCTACCAGACGGTTAAACTCAGCCTCCTTCTTCTCTTTCTCCATCGACTGGGCTAACAGCTTTTCTGCTTCGGCGATCTTTGCCAGAACTCCTGCGTCGCCTGGTTTAATACCCAGTGCCGATTTGTAGCTGCTGATCCCCTCCGTATATTTGGTCTGTTTCACATTGGCATCACCTTCGGCTACCAGACGGTTAAACTCAGCCTCCTTCTTCTCTTTCTCCATCGACTGGGCCAACAGCTTTTCTGCTTCGGCGATCTTTGCCAGAACTCCTGCATCACCCGGTTTGATTCCCAGTGCCAATTTGTAGCTGCCGATCCCTTCCGCATATTTGGTCTGCTTCACATTGGCATCACCTTCGGCTACCAGACGGTTAAACTCAGCCTCCTTCTTCTCTTTCTCCATCGACTGGGCCAACAGCTTTTCAGCTTCGGCGATCTTTGCCAGAACTCCTGCATCGCCCGGTTTGATTCCCAGTGCCAATTTGTAGCTGCCGATCCCCTCCGTATATTTGGTCTGCTTCACTTGCTCGTCACCTTCGGCTACCAATCTGTTGAACTCAGCATCTTTCTTCGCTTTTTCCATCGACTGGGCCAACAGCTTTTCAGCTTCGGCGATCTTTGCCAAAACTCCAGCATCTCCAGGTTTAATAACCAGCGCCGATTTGTAGCTACTGATCCCTTCCGCATATTTGGTCTGTTTCACATTGGCATCACCTTCGGCTACCAGACGGTTAAACTCAGCCTCCTTCTTCTCTTTCTCCATCGACTGGGCCAACAGCTTTTCAGCTTCGGCGATCTTTGCCAAAACTCCTGCATCACCCGGTTTAATACCCAGTGCCGATTTGTAGCTACTGATCCCTTCCGTATATTTGGTCTGCTTCACTTGCTCGTCACCTTCGGCTACCAACCTGTTGAACTCAGCATCTTTCTTTGCTTTCTCCATCGACTGGGCTAACAGCTTTTCAGCTTCGGCGATCTTTGCCAGAACTCCTGCATCACCCGGTTTGATTCCCAGCGCCGATTTGTAGCTGCTGATCCCTTCCGCATATTTGGTTTGCTTCACATTGGCATCACCTTCGGCTACCAATCTATTGAACTCAGCCTCCTTCTTCTCTTTCTCCATCGACTGGGCTAACAGCTTTTCAGCTTCGGCGATCTTTGCCAAAACTCCTGCATCACCCGGTTTAATTCCCAGCGCCGATTTGTAGCTGCTGATCCCTTCCGCATATTTGGTTTGCTTCACATTGGCATCACCTTCGGCTACCAATCTATTGAACTCAGCCTCCTTCTTCTCTTTCTCCATCGACTGGGCTAACAGCTTTTCAGCTTCGGCGATCTTTGCCAAAACTCCTGCATCACCCGGTTTAATACCCAGTGCCAATTTGTAGCTGCCGATCCCCTCCGTATATTTGGTCTGCTTCACTTGCTCGTCACCTTCGGCTACCAATCTGTTGAACTCAGCATCTTTCTTCGCCTTTTCCATCGACTGGGCCAACAGCTTTTCAGCTTCGGCGATCTTTGCCAGAACTCCTGCATCTCCAGGTTTAATACCCAGCGCCGATTTGTAGCTACTGATCCCCTCCGTATATTTGGTCTGTTTCACATTGGCATCACCTTCGGCTACCAGACGGTTAAACTCAGCTTCCTTCTTCTCTTTCTCCATCGACTGGGCCAACAGCTTTTCAGCTTCAGCGATCTTTGCCAGAACTCCAGCATCTCCAGGTTTAATACCCAGCGCCGATTTGTAGCTGCTGATCCCCTCCGTATATTTGGTCTGCTTCACTTGCTCGTCACCTTCGGCTACCAACCTGTTGAATTCTGCATCTTTCTTCGCCTTGTCCATTGACTGGGCCAGGAGCTTCTCGGCTTCGGCAATCTTCGCCAATGTGGTGGCGTCTCCCGGACGGATTTTTAATGCTGATTTGTAAATTGTTATCCCTTCCTCATACTTGGCCTGTTTCACATTCGCATCACCTTCGGCAATCAAACGGGCAAACTCTGCATCCTGTTTCGCCTTCTCGATTGCCTGGGCCAGGAGCTTCTCAGCTTCGGCAATCTTTGCCAATGTGGTGGCGTCTCCCGGACGGATTTTTAATGCTGATTTGTAACTTGTTATCCCTTCCTCATACTTGGTCTGCTTCACATTCTGATCACCTTCGGCAATCAACTGCGCAAACTCTGCATCCTGTTTCGCCTTCTCAATCGCCTGGGCAAGCAGCTTTTCTGCCTCGGCAAGTTTCGATTCTGCTACCTGATCTTTGGGGCGGATCACAAGAGCTGCCTTAAAGTTGGCAATCCCCTCCGTGTATTTGGCCTGTTTCACATTTTGATCACCTTCGGCCAGCAACCTCGCAAATTCGGCATCCTGCTTCGCCTTCTCGATCGCCTGGGCAAGGAGCTTCTCGGCTTCGGCAAGTTTGGAAACAGCTACCTGATCTTTGGGGCGGATCACAAGAGCAGCCTTAAAGTTGGCAATCCCCTCTGTGTATTTGGCCTGTTTTACATTCTCATCACCTTCGGCCAGCAACCGCGCAAACTCTGCATCCTGTTTCGCCTTCTCGATCGCCTGGGCAAGGAGCTTCTCGGCTTCGGAAAGTTTGGAAACGGCTACCGGATCTTTGGGTCTGATCACAAGCGCTGCTTTAAAGTTGGCAATCCCCTCATTAAATTTTGATTGTTTCACATTCGCATCACCTTCGGCCAGCAACCTATTAAACTCTGCGTCCTGTTTTGCTTTTTCGATCGCCTGGGCCAGGAGCTTCTCTGCTTCGGCAATCTTCGCCAATGTGGTGGCGTCTCCCGGACGGATTTTTAATGCTGATTTGTAACTTGTTATCCCTTCCTCATACTTGGCCTGTTTCACATTCGCATCACCTTCGGCAATCAAACGGGCAAACTCTGCATCCTGTTTCGCCTTTTCGATTGCCTGGGCCAGGAGCTTCTCTGCTTCGGCAATCTTCGCCAATGTGGTGGCGTCTCCCGGACGGATTTTTAATGCTGATTTGTAACTTGTTATCCCTTCCTCATACTTGGTCTGCTTCACATTCTGATCACCTTCGGCAATCAACCGCGCAAACTCTGCATCCTGTTTCGCCTTCTCGATCGCCTGGGCCAGTAGCTTCTCAGCTTCGGCAAGTTTGGAAACGGCTACCGGATCTTTGGGGCGGATCACAAGAGCTGCCTTAAAGTTGGCAATCCCCTCTGTGTATTTGGCCTGTTTTACATTCGCATCACCTTCGGCCAGCAACCGCGCAAACTCGGCATCCTGCTTCGCCTTCTCGATCGCCTGGGCAAGGAGCTTCTCGGCTTCGGAAAGTTTGGAAACGGCTACCGGATCTTTGGGTCTGATCACAAGCGCTGCTTTAAAGTTGGCAATCCCCTCCGTGTATTTGGCCTGTTTTACATTCTCATCACCTTCGGCCAGCAACCGCGCAAACTCTGCATCCTGCTTCGCCTTCTCGATTGCCTGGGCAAGCAGCTTCTCGGCTTCGGCAATCTTCGCCAATGTGGTGGCGTCTCCCGGACGGATTTTTAATGCTGATTTGTAACTTGTTATCCCTTCCTCATACTTGGTCTGCTTCACATTCGCATCACCTTCGGCAATCAACCGCGCAAACTCTGCATCCTGTTTCGCCTTCTCAATCGCCTGGGCAAGCAGCTTTTCTGCCTCGGCAAGTTTCGATTCTGCTACCTGATCTTTGGGGCGGATCACAAGAGCTGCCTTAAAGTTGGCAATCCCCTCCGTGTATTTGGCCTGTTTCACATTCTGATCACCTTCGGCAATCAAACGGGCAAACTCGGCATCCTGTTTCGCCTTCTCGATCGCCTGGGCAAGAAGCTTCTCGGCTTCGGCAAGTTTGGAAACAGCTACCTGATCGTTGGGGCGGATCACAAGAGCAGCCTTAAAGTTGGCAATCCCCTCTGTGTATTTGGCCTGTTTTACATTCTCATCACCTTCGGCCAGCAACCGCGCAAACTCTGCATCCTGTTTCGCCTTCTCGATTGCCTGGGCAAGCAGCTTTTCTGCCTCGGCAAGTTTGGAAACGGCTACCGGATCTTTTGGTCTGATCACAAGCGCTGCTTTAAAGTTGGCAATCCCCTCATTAAATTTTGATTGTTTCACATTCGCATCACCTTCGGCCAGCAACCTATTAAACTCTGCGTCCTGTTTTGCTTTTTCGATCGCCTGGGCCAGGAGCTTCTCTGCTTCGGCAATCTTCGCCAATGTGGTGGCGTCTCCCGGACGGATTTTTAATGCTGATTTGTAACTTGTTATCCCTTCCTCATACTTGGCCTGTTTCACATTCGCATCACCTTCGGCAATCAAACGGGCAAACTCTGCATCCTGTTTCGCCTTTTCGATTGCCTGGGCCAGGAGCTTCTCAGCTTCGGCAATCTTTGCCAATGTGGTGGCGTCTCCCGGACGGATTTTTAATGCTGATTTGTAACTTGTTATCCCTTCCTCATACTTGGTCTGCTTCACATTCTGATCACCTTCGGCAATCAACCGCGCAAACTCTGCATCCTGTTTCGCCTTCTCGATCGCCTGGGCCAGTAGCTTCTCAGCTTCGGCAAGTTTGGAAACGGCTACCGGATCTTTTGGGCGGATCACAAGAGCGGCCTTAAAGTTGGCAATCCCCTCTGTATATTTGGCCTGTTTCACATTCTCATCACCTTCGGCCAGCAGCCGCGCAAACTCGGCATCCTGCTTCGCCTTCTCGATCGCCTGGGCAAGCAGCTTCTCGGCTTCGGCAAGTTTGGAAACGGCTACCGGATCTTTTGGTCTGATCACAAGCGCTGCTTTAAAGTTGGCAATCCCCTCATTAAATTTTGATTGTTTCACATTCGCATCACCTTCGGCCAGCAACCTATTAAACTCTGCGTCCTGTTTTGCTTTTTCGATCGCCTGGGCCAGCAGCTTCTCTGCTTCGGCAATCTTCGCCAATGTGGTGGCGTCTCCCGGACGGATTTTTAATGCTGATTTGTAACTTGTTATCCCTTCCTCATACTTGGTCTGCTTCACATTCTGATCACCTTCGGCAATCAAACGGGCAAACTCAGCATCCTGTTTCGCCTTCTCAATCGCCTGGGCAAGCAGCTTCTCAGCTTCGGCAATCTTTGCCAATGTGGTGGCGTCTCCCGGACGGATTTTTAATGCTGATTTGTAACTTGTTATCCCTTCCTCATACTTGGTCTGCTTCACATTCTGATCACCTTCGGCAATCAAACGGGCAAACTCGGCATCCTGTTTCGCCTTCTCGATCGCCTGGGCAAGAAGCTTCTCGGCTTCGGCAAGTTTGGAAACAGCTACCGGATCTTTGGGGCGGATCACAAGAGCAGCCTTAAAGTTGGCAATCCCCTCTGTGTATTTGGCCTGTTTTACATTCGCATCACCTTCGGCCAGCAACCGCGCAAACTCTGCATCCTGTTTCGCCTTCTCGATTGCCTGGGCAAGCAGCTTTTCTGCCTCGGCAAGTTTGGAAACGGCTACCGGATCTTTTGGTCTGATCACAAGCGCTGCTTTAAAGTTGGCAATCCCCTCATTAAATTTTGATTGTTTCACATTCGCATCACCTTCGGCCAGCAACCTATTAAACTCTGCGTCCTGTTTTGCTTTTTCGATCGCCTGGGCCAGGAGCTTCTCTGCTTCGGCAATCTTCGCCAATGTGGTGGCGTCTCCCGGACGGATTTTTAATGCTGATTTGTAACTTGTTATCCCTTCCTCATACTTGGCCTGTTTCACATTCGCATCACCTTCGGCAATCAAACGGGCAAACTCTGCATCCTGTTTCGCCTTCTCGATTGCCTGGGCCAGGAGCTTCTCAGCTTCGGCAATCTTTGCCAATGTGGTGGCGTCTCCCGGACGGATTTTTAATGCTGATTTGTAACTTGTTATCCCTTCCTCATACTTGGTCTGCTTCACATTCTGATCACCTTCGGCAATCAAACGGGCAAACTCGGCATCCTGTTTCGCCTTCTCGATCGCCTGGGCCAGTAGCTTCTCAGCTTCGGCAAGTTTGGAAACGGCTACCGGATCTTTTGGTCTGATCACAAGCGCTGCTTTGAAATTGGCAATCCCCTCTGGGTATTTGGCCTGTTTCACATTCGCATCACCTTCGGCCAGCAACCGCGCAAACTCTGCATCCTGTTTCGCCTTCTCGATT
This sequence comes from Prolixibacteraceae bacterium, assembly GCA_963675995.2. Lineage (GTDB taxonomy): Bacteria > Bacteroidota > Bacteroidia > Bacteroidales > Prolixibacteraceae > JAAFHB01. Next base: position 2,438,638 of record CAXXIY010000002.1, read on the forward strand.
GCCTGGGCAAGCAGCTTTTCTGCCTCGGCAAGTTTGGAAACGGCTACCGGATCTTTTGGTCTGATCACAAGAGCTGCTTTAAAGTTGGCAATCCCCTCCGTATATTTGGCCTGTTTTACATTCTGATCACCTTCGGCCAGTAACCTCGCAAACTCGGCATCCTGCTTCGCCTTCTCGATTGCCTGGGCAAGCAGCTTCTCTGCTTCGGCAATCTTCGCCAATGTGGTGGCGTCTCCCGGACGGATTTTTAATGCTGATTTATAACTTGTTATCCCTTCCTCATACTTGGCCTGTTTCACATTCGCATCACCTTCGGCAATCAAACGGGCAAACTCTGCATCCTGTTTCGCCTTTTCGATTGCCTGGGCCAGGAGCTTCTCAGCTTCGGCAATCTTTGCCAATGTGGTGGCGTCTCCCGGACGGATTTTTAATGCTGATTTGTAACTTGTTATCCCTTCCTCATACTTGGTCTGCTTCACATTCTGATCACCTTCGGCAATCAACCGCGCAAACTCTGCATCCTGTTTCGCCTTCTCGATCGCCTGGGCAAGCAGCTTTTCTGCCTCAGCAAGTTTGGAAACGGCTACCGGATCTTTTGGTCTGATCACAAGCGCTGCTTTGAAATTGGCAATCCCCTCTGTGTATTTGGCCTGTTTCACATTCGCATCACCTTCGGCTAGCAACCGCGCAAACTCGGCATCCTGCTTCGCCTTCTCGATTGCCTGGGCAAGCAGCTTTTCTGCCTCGGCAAGTTTGGAAACGGCTACCGGATCTTTTGGTCTGATCACAAGCGCTGCTTTAAAGTTGGCAATCCCCTCCGTGTATTTGGCCTGTTTCACATTCGCATCACCTTCGGCAATCAAACGGGCAAACTCGGCATCCTGTTTCGCCTTCTCGATCGCCTGGGCAAGGAGCTTCTCGGCTTCGGCAAGTTTGGAAACGGCTACCGGATCTTTGGGGCGGATCACAAGCGCTGCCTTAAAGTTGGCAATCCCCTCTGGGTATTTGGCCTGTTTCACATTCGCATCACCTTCGGCCAGCAACCGCGCAAACTCGGCATCCTGCTTCGCCTTCTCGATCGCCTGGGCAAGCAGCTTTTCTGCTTCAGCAAGTTTGGAAACGGCTACCTGATCTTTGGGGCGGATCACAAGGGCGGCCTTAAAGTTGGCAATCCCCTCTGGGTATTTGGCCTGTTTTACATTCTGATCACCTTCGGCAATCAACCGCGCAAACTCTGCATCCTGTTTCGCCTTCTCGATCGCCTGGGCAAGCAGCTTTTCTGCCTCAGCAAGTTTGGAAACGGCTACCGGATCTTTTGGTCTGATCACAAGCGCTGCTTTGAAATTGGCAATCCCCTCTGGGTATTTGGCCTGTTTCACATTCGCATCACCTTCGGCTAGCAACCGCGCAAACTCGGCATCCTGCTTCGCCTTCTCGATTGCCTGGGCAAGCAGCTTTTCTGCCTCGGCAAGTTTGGAAACGGCTACCGGATCTTTTGGTCTGATCACAAGCGCTGCTTTAAAGTTGGCAATCCCCTCCGTGTATTTGGCCTGTTTCACATTCTGATCACCTTCGGCCAGCAACCTATTAAACTCTGCGTCCTGTTTTGCTTTTTCGATTGCCTGGGCCAGGAGCTTTTCTGCTGCTGCAAGTTTTGATTCTGCAACCGGATTATCAGGAATAATTTTCAACGCTCCTTTATAATTCAGAACGGCTTCACTATATTTTAAACTAGCCACATTGGCATCTCCCAAGGCAATTAGGCGATCAGATTCAGCTTTATTTTTGGCTTCATTTTCAAGATCTTTTAATTCTGCAGCTAATTCCTTTAGCTTTTCTATTACAAATTTATCGCCTGGTTTGATTTTTAATGCTTCCCCATAAACCCTATAAGCATTAACCAGGTCTGGTTTTTTCTCATATTCTAAAGCTTCTGTAATTTTTAAATTAAATTTCTTCTCAATTATGCTTTTAAGGGCATTATTCATTTCATCCTGTATAGCCTGATCATCAATAAAAACTTCTGAATCAAAATTATCGAGCTTACCATTAGGTGAATAATAAATTTTCCCAATAGTTTTACCTTCGAAGTTCATCTTTTTGGCATCCTCTATCTTTTTGTAGAGAGATACGATAATTGAAAAAGGGGGAAATACACTATCCTTCTCCCATACGTTACGTGGAATTACCGTAGACACGCGTAATTCCTTGTCATAATAACCCTCTTTAGTAACAATTATTTTGTACTCCTTAAAATAGCTAAGTTCAAGATCAAATTTCCCCGTGGCAGGAACATTAATACTCTTTTCGATTTGTTTTGAATCCAGATTAATAAGATTTACGATGGTACCAGATGGGTCCCCACTATCCAATTTTACTTTACCGGGAATCTGAAAATTTTTATATTTGGCAAGACCGGCAGGAACTCGTTTCGATTGCCCCTCTACATTACTGCTAAGCAGAAGCAGTGAGAAAACAATAAAAATCTGAATAAAGCGAGTATTCATATTTAGACAAATTGAGGTATCTTTAAAATTGTTGCAATAATTATTACAGACTAAAAACAAATATACGATTTTTGAACATACAACTTATTCGCAGCTATTCATATGATTAAGTCTACTCTTTCGTATTCCATAACTGAAATAGAGTGTAAGGCCAATCGCAAGCCAGATTCCAAAACGCATCCAGTTGGTAACGCCTAATTCACTCATAAGGTATAAATTGGTAAGAAGTCCAAGTACTGGAATCAGGGACCATCTTTGTTTTACCGCAAAAAATGTGATTATCAAGGAAACAAGGATAAAAAAAACATACGGGACAAAATGAACAGAAGATGTTAATCCCGATATAATATTGAAATTTAATGCCTTAGTAAAATAATTGTAAATATCAGAACCAAATAATATTAAAAAAACAATAAACCATACCGGTAGTAAGAAGTACCTGCTATTTAAATATGGGACCTTAAACCCTTTTTCATTCATATTTCTAATTCCCAGCGGGTTCAAAACAAGTATTCCTCCCGAGACGAGAATAAAGGCGAATAGTGTACCTATGCTTGTAAGATCTGTTACCTCAGTAAGGTTCATAAAGAGTGCAGGAACGGCTACCAAAATCCCTGTAATTATCGTTGAAAAGGCAGGTGTTCTGTATTTAGGATGAATTTTTCCAAATATTTTTGGAAGGAGACCATCCCGGCTCATACTCATCCATATACGCGGTTGTCCAAGTTGAAAAACCAGCATCACGCTCGCCATGGCGATTACAGCACTCAATGCGATAACGCCGGAGAGCTGATGAAGATTAAGTCTTTCAAAAACAAAGGCCAAGGGATCGTCCACACCAAGTTCATGAGAAGATACCATTCCTGTAAGAACAAGACTTACTGCTACATAAAGGATCGTAGTAATGATTAAAGCCAAAAACATTGAAATAGGAATATCGCGTCTTGGATTTTTACACTCCTCAGCAGTGGTAGAAATGGCATCGAACCCGATGTAGGCAAAGAATACTCCGGAAACACCCTTTAAGACGCCTTTAATTCCATCCGGGGCAAATGGATGCCAGTTTTCCGGATTTACATAGAAAGCGCCAACTCCGATAACTACGAGCAATATTCCAATTTTAAGCAAGACCATTATATTATTGGCTACTTTAGATTCGCGAATTCCAATATAACATATCCATGTAATCAACACCACAATGCCAAGAGCCGGCACATCAGCAATGATTCGAAAATGACCTATCATCGGAGCAGAAATCCAGACATTGTAGGCATCCTTAAGTGAAAAACTCAGGTTATTAAACAGTGCCCCATTATTTAACTCCTGAATTACAGCAGCATATCCTCTAGAAGCAGTAAGATAGTCGGTGGTCAGGTAACCGGGAATATGTACTCCCAATCCGTCAAGAAGTCCCGTGAAATATCCGGACCAGGAAATTGCGACAGCAATATTTCCGATGGCATATTCCATGATCAAATCCCAGCCAATAATCCATGCGATCAACTCGCCAAAACTGGCATAAGCATAGGTATATGCACTTCCACTGATCGGGATAGAGGAGGCAAATTCAGCATAACACATTGCTGAAAGGCCGCAGGCAATAGCGGTAAAAACAAATAACAACGATACTGCAGGTCCTCCACTTGCAGCGGCATTACCGATAGTGCTAAATATTCCGGCACCAACAATAGCAGCAACTCCCAGTGCCGTAAGATCTACGACACTGAGGTTTCGTCTCATTCTGTCACCCTTTTCTGATAAAAGATCGGCTTCTCTAAGGATATGCAGAACAGATTTCTTACGGAATAAACTGGAGAACCTCAATAAAATAATATTTGGCGTTTATTCGACTATTTTACCGGGGCATAAAAACACCTTATCGGCGAATTAATTTTACCCTCAGTGACCAGTTTTTTAATCACTTTGTCGACCTCCTTTTTATCGATTCCTGTGATTTCAGCAATTTCACCTCCTTTTAAAGGTTTGCCTGCATTTTCAATAGCCTTGAATACAATCTCCTTTGTTTCCATTTCAAAAATATTTAATAATTACAACTAAAGATATTTCAACACCTAATATAGATAGGATAATTCAAAAAAAGGATTCTTTAAACTTAACATTTAAAGTCTCGATAAACGGTTAAGTAAAAAATGATCTGCCAGAACTATTGCAGCCATCGCCTCTACGATCGGGACAGCCCTTGGTAACACACAGGGATCGTGCCTCCCTTTCGGATTAATTGTAGTCTCATTCTCCTCCTTATCTATTGTCTTTTGCTCTTTTAAAAGGGTTGCAATTGGCTTGAATGCCACACGCCAATAAATATCCTGACCATTGGAGATTCCTCCCTGGATTCCGCCTGAGTGATTGGTAAGTGTGGAAATCCGCTCTTCAGTTTTGATAAAGATATCATTATGCTGCGAACCGGAAAGTTCAGTTCCTGCAAAACCAGAGCCATATTCAAAACCTTTTACAGCATTTATTCCCAACATGGCATGACCAAGATCGGCATGAAGTTTATTGAAAACCGGTTCACCCCATCCCGACGGAACGCCGGTAATCACACCACTAATTACACCTCCGACAGTATCATGCTCTCTTCCGGCCTTTTCAATACGCTCAATCATTCGCTGAGCAGTTTCAGAATCGGGACATCTGACAATATTCGATTCAGTCATTGAAAGATCCAAATCCTGATATGGTTTTGCCAGTGATATCTCTCCCACCTGCGATACATAAGCATTGATTTTTATTCCTAATCCGGATAAGAGTTGTTTGGCGATTGCACCGGCAACAACCCTTGCGATGGTTTCACGGGCGGAGGATCGACCCCCACCCCGATGATCACGCAAACCATATTTCTGATCATAAGTATAATCGGCATGCGAAGGACGGTAAACATTTTTCAGATCGTTATAATCAGCTGAATGTTGATCCTGGTTCCTGATGATGAAACCAATGGGAGTTCCCATTGTTTGGCCCTGAAAGATACCCGAAAGAAATTCAACCCTATCACTTTCACTACGTTGGGTTGTGATATGAGACTGACCTGGTTTACGGCGATCCAATTCATTTTGAATCAAATTAAGATCTAGTGTTAAGCCTGCCGGGCAACCATCTATTACACCTCCAATTGCTCCGCCATGAGATTCGCCAAAAGAAGTCAGTCTGAAAGCCCTTCCTAATGTGTTCATAATTAAAAATTAATAAACCCGAAGCGAAAACTTCGGGTTTATAAAAGTATGAAATTTTGTCAAACTCTGAAATCCTCAGATAAAATATTTAATGGCAACCGCAGCCACCACCTTTTTGATCACTGCAGCTTCCACTTTCACAACCATCTAATACGCCTTCTCCGTCGCCACAGCTTCCACTGCCGCAACCACCACTTCCACAGCCACATCCGGAACTATAGATTGAACTTAGCTCTTCGGCTGTTGCATCACGTACTTCCAATACCTCTCCGGTAAAAAAGAGATCTTCTCCGGCTAACGGATGATTGAAGTCCATTTGAACAGTATTCTCATCAACAGAAACGACAAGTCCTTCCATTCTCTGTCCACTGGTTGACATCATTGGAACACTGTTCCCAGGGGTAATCAACTCTTCATCAATCTTACCATCAACCATAAAAATATGTTTTGGAAGATCAACAATCGCCTCTTCATTTACTTCACCATAAGCATCTGCGGCAGCAATAGAGATTTCGAAGGTATCGTTAATATTTTTATTGGATAAACCGATTTCAAATGCGGGCAACATCATGCCTGATCCATAAAGGAAAACAAGCGGACTATCTTTCCCTGCTTTTTCAAAAACTTCACCATCTTTACCGTCTAACTTCAACTCGTAAGTGACGGAAACCATTTTATCTTTTGCAATTGTCATAATCTGTTATTTAATCTAAATATAAGCATACAAAGAAAACACGTTATTCTGTAATATACAATCCTAAGTAACGGAAAAGCTCGAAAAATGTTCCGATTTTACTTAAAAATAATATCATCGAAAAAAAACAGACCTATGGATGCTGTTCAAATATCCACCTCAGACTCATTTTATCGAGGAGTAATAACTTCATATTTAAGATTATCCAGACATACATAGGCCGGTGTATTCATTCCCCAATCCCCATTGTCTGAGGAAGAAAACCTGAATGTCAATTTATTAATTTTCCCTAAAGAAGTCAGATCTACCGTGGTCCATTTATTGATAATATAATCCTTGGTATTATCCTCGAAACGGTAATCTGCCAGAAAAAAATCAACAGATTTTATGGAATCACCGGCAGCATTGAATCCAATAATCGTCACTTTAAACCAGTCCTTATCATTACCAGTCGTTCCTCCAAACTTCTTGGCAAAACTGGGATCACCATTTTTGATGGTTAATGCGGTATAAGTTGAATTACAAACACTTAAACTTTTTACCAAATATTCGGAACCGGTTGAAAATGAAGAAAAAGCATCTGATCCAAAAGGGGGATAATAGATGGCAAATTTGTTGTTTCCGTTTGCGGGATCATATACGCTGTATTGGTTTTCAAAACCGGAAGTAACAACATCACCTTTCTGAGAAAAGACAAATCCATCCCATGATCCATAACTTTTATTATAATTATTCGCAAAGGTCACACCATTCGATTCAAATTTGGCAGTTCCATCTATGCCGTTCCAGAATAAGGAGGTTCCGGTAGACAAATTTTCGAGATCCGCTGTTTTGATTTCCACCAAATCTCCTGTTTCCTTCTGACAAGAGGTAAATACGATCAAACTAAAAATAGTAGCAATAGCCTGGATTTTAATACTTTTCATTTTCAAATATTAATTGTTGTTGATAATTAGATAACTGTTTACGTAATTGGATAATGCAATTGGCGCACAGACAACCGGAAAAATTATCCGCAAGAAATTTCCGCAATTCGGAGTTAATTGGTTCCTGAAGACACCAGCACTCCAAAATAACATCGTTCCGACAAATGAACGATTGATTACAGCGAGGACAAACTTTTTCCATAATGAAAGAATCTCATTTAAATTTGTCGGTTTCTGTTTAATAGAGAAAATGAATAACAACGGAATTGCAGTTCATTTTTGCTATTCTCCCCGAGAGCAAAAAATAATATATGAATCTCGGCAGGTATTCTGGCTCGCCTTCTTTTTGATCACCTTCCCATCTTTTAAAACAGACAGTGGTTTGCAGTACAAAAAGTTTCTTTATAAGGCATACAGCTGCGGGTACAGCTCCGGTTTTGCACCGGATTCCCTTTTCATTATCCATTCCTGGCAAGGAACAGGTAATACCGAAAAACTGGACAAAGATAGGAAATTTGAATTGGATAATTCAGATAAAACAAAAAAATATTGGCTAAAAAGTTAGGAGAAACCGAAATATTGATGATGATGCATTGACACAAATTTACCTATTTTTAGTCCGGAATAAATTTTCTGTTTATGGATAAGAATGAGGCAGTCAATCGAATCAATTTTCTGAGGGAAGAGCTTGATAAACAAAATCATAACTACTATGTACTGAACAATCCAGTAATTGATGACTACACCTTTGATCAGATGATGGAGGAGTTAATCGGACTTGAGAAAACTTTTCCGGAGTTATTCGATGCCAATTCTCCCACTCAGAGGGTAGGCAGTGATCTCAATGTGGAATTTCAACAGTACCCTCACAAATATCAGATGCTCTCATTGTCGAATACCTACTCAGAGGAAGAGGTACAGGAATTCGACCAACGAGTCAGAAAGTTAACGGATGAAAATTTTGAGTATGTATGTGAACTTAAATTTGACGGAACATCAATCAGTCTAAGCTACGAAAATGGGTTATTGATCAGGGCGGTTACCAGAGGTGACGGAGAGAAAGGCGATGATGTTACCTCAAATGTAAAAACCATAAAAAGTATTCCGCTAAGATTGAAGGGGGATTATCCTCCTGAATTTGAAATTCGCGGAGAAATATTGCTCCCCTTTACTGTTTTTGAGATGCTGAATCGTGAAAGGGAGGAGATTGGGGAACAACCTTTTGCGAATCCACGGAATGCAGCTTCCGGAACATTAAAGCTCCAAAATTCAGCCACTGTGGCCTCACGAAAGCTGGATGCTTATCTATATCACGTTTTAGGAAACAATCTCCCTGAAGATGGCCACCTTGAATTGCTTCAGCATGCCGCTTCCTGGGGATTTAAAATATCTGAGCACACACGTAAATGCCGTAATCTTCAGGAAGTATTCAGTTTTCTGCATGAATGGAATCTAAGGAGAAAGGATTTGCCCGTGGCGACTGATGGTGTGGTCATTAAAATCAACTCCATCCGGTTACAACAGGAACTTGGATTTACCGCCAAATCACCCCGTTGGGCCATCGCCTACAAATTTAAAGCAGAGCGTGTCAGTACTACCCTTAACTCAGTGAGTTATCAAGTAGGCAGAACAGGTGCAATTACACCTGTTGCCAATCTTAAGCCGGTATTGCTTGCAGGAACCATCGTTAAAAGGGCAACGCTTCACAATGCAGATGTAATAAAAAACCTTGATCTGCACGTGGGAGATTTGGTATTCGTTGAAAAGGGGGGGGAAATCATTCCAAAAATCATTAGTGTTGATTTATCAGCACGTCATCCCCAAAGTGAACCAGTCCATTTTATTGAACGGTGTCCTGAGTGCAATTCTATATTAGTCCGGCAAGAGGGAGAATCAGCCTTTTATTGTCCGAATGAGACTGGATGTCCTCCCCAGATTAAAGGAAAAATTGAACACTTTATAAGTCGTAAATCGATGAATATAGATGGGTTAGGATCTGAAACAATAGATCTATTGTTTCAAAATAACCGAATCAGAAATATTGCCGACTTGTATGAATTAAAACTGGACGATTTGATCAATCTGGAACGACTGGGTGAAAAATCGGCAACAAGAATTCTTGAGAGCTTGAAAACCTCTAAATCTGTTCCTTTCGAACGCGTCTTATTTGCCTTGGGAATCAGATATGTAGGAGAAACAGTTGCTAAAAAACTAGCCCGGGAACTGAAATCTATTGATGCAATTGAAAATGCTTCATTCGAGGAGCTGATAAATGTTGAAGAGATTGGAGGTAAAATTGCAGAGAGCATTAAAAACTGGTTTTCAATTGATGAAAATAAGAATTTAGTTGAAAGGTTAAAAAACCAACAGCTTATCTTTGAGGTTAAATCAGACCCCAGAGTGGGTCAGAGCGAAAAATTAAAGGGATTATCTATAATAATTTCAGGAACCTTTGAAAAATTTTCCAGGGATGATTTAAAAGCTTTTATTGAATTGCATGGAGGGAAAAATGTAACTTCTATCTCTGCAAAAACCAACTATCTTATTGCTGGTGAAAACATTGGACCATCAAAGCTTGAAAAAGCCCAAAAACTGAAAATCCCAATATTATCAGAAGAGGAGCTGATACAACTTACAAATTGAAAGTAACCAATTAATAAGTATTTTGGAAAACTCTTAGAGCTATTCATCGATTTTGTAATTTTGACTCGATATGTTAAAAAAAATTGTAAAGTATTATGCAGATAGGCGGTTGGTTCGCTCTTTTCAGATCAGGACTAGACATACAAGGATTAAAACATTCAGAAATTCAAAAATTGTTGGGATTCTTTGGAATTCGGCTGATGAAGGGAGTATTGAAGCTTATGAATCACTCCGTAAAACTTTACAGTTAAAGGGAATAAAACAGATTGGTCTTGCCTGCACCGGTTCAAATCGCGAAATGGAGACCTTATCGACAATTACCCGTTCGGGATTTTTACCGAAGAGGAGTGTTCGATGGTTTGGACGCCCCAAAACCAGTACAGGAACGGAGTTTATTCAGGAACCCTTCGATATTCTGATTGATCTTTCGATTTCCAAAACTATCGCATTGCTGTACATTCTGATTCATTCCAACGCAACATTCAAAGTTGGCTGGCAAGGAAATGAACAGAACTTTTATGATTTAAATATTGATGTTTCCGAAAAACCTGAATGCAGGTATTTGATGGAACAAATCATCTATTTTCTCGAAAATATTAATGAAAAGGGTTGAATCAACGTATGAGAAAAAGTTTCCGGGGAGCAGGGGTTGCATTAATTACCCCATTTAAATCCAATCTTACAATTGATTTTGAAGGACTGGCAAAGATTGTAGATAACCAAATTGAAAATCAAATTGATTTTTTGGTTATTCTTGGGACTACTGCCGAAACAGCTACATTAAGTGCTGTCGAAAAGCAGGAGATCGTTGATTTCGTATGTAAACGGGTCAATGGTAGAATTCCGGTTGTAGTTGGAATCGGAAGTAACAATACGCAATCTGTCATTGATGGGATGTTAAACATGGATCTTTCGATGGCAGATGCTATACTTTCGGTTGTCCCATACTATAGCAAACCGACACAAGAAGGTATATTTCAGCATTATATGGCAATTGTCAATGCAAGTCCACTTCCCGTTATCCTGTATAATGTTCCAGGAAGAACAGGGGTAAACATGAGTGCAGAGACTACCTTGCGCCTTGCCTATGCTTCGGATAAGGTAGTTGGCACCAAAGAAGCTTCAGGAAACCTCAATGAAATCACTAAAATACTTCGGGATAAGCCGGCAGCTTTCAGTGTTATTTCAGGGGATGACAGTTTGCTACTTCCAATTATTGCCATTGGAGGAGAAGGGGTAATATCGGTAGCTGCAAATGTGGTTCCAAAGACCATCGCCGACCTTACCCATTCTGCGCTTGATGGTGATTTTAAACGGGCTGGACAAATTCATCTCCGACTCCAGAAAATATGTGATGCCCTGTTTATTGAAGGGAATCCTGCAGGAGCCAAGGCTGCTTTACATTCAGCTGGGATAATTGAAAATATTCTTCGTTTGCCACTGGTCCCGGTCGGAAAATCCACCTATGATATTTTGGCAAATGAGTTGCGACAATTTTAAGATCTTGTATAAAAGCAATTCAATGTAATTAAAAGAGCGGTTAAGTCATTTCTTAGCCGCTCTTTTAATTATTTAAAAAAGGAGTTTATATTATAAGCTGCTTTTTACTTTTTGGTTTTATTATAATAAGCCATCGCATCAGCCATTTTTTCCTTTAAACGAGCTATTCGATTGGCGTCCACCGGATGGGTACTTAAAAATTCAGGGGGTTTCTGACCACCTTGTTTGGACATTCTTTCCCAAAACGGGATACTTTCATTGGGATCGTACCCTGCCATAGCCATAAAGATCATGCCCATATAATCCGCTTCATATTCATTTTGTCTTGAAAAAGGCAGAATCATCCCCACTTGTGAGCCAACTCCAAATGCTGTCATGATAATATTCCGGGTTTGCTCTGGTTTTTGAGCCATCGCAGTTGAAAGGGCATTACTTCCTAACTGGAGTAACATCTGGTCACTCATTCGTTCACTTCCATGTCGGGCAACCGCATGTGAAATTTCATGTCCAAGAACCGTTGCCAGGCCGCTCTCTGTAACAGTGAGGGGAAGTAAACCCGTATAAACGACAACTTTTCCACCCGACATGCACCAGGCATTGACTGTCGGATCTTCAACCAGATTGAATTCCCATTTGTACCCTTCGAGATTCTGACTTAAACCGGCACTTGCCATATAGGCTTCAACAGCTTTTGAAATCCGCTCGCCCACCCTTTTTACCATGGCTGCCTTATTTTTGTCAGTCGATAATTTATTGGATTTAATAAATTTATCATATTCGGTCAAACTTAATGCAATTACATCCGACTCAGGAACCAGACTTAATTGCCGCCGTCCTGTCAAAGGCACAGTTGAACAAGCTATTACAATTAATAAAACTGCAATAAGAAGTGATTGACCCGACAACTTTGTTAAAAGACTTTTTTTCATTTTTTAGAATAATTTATTTCACGACTTTTCAATTACAACAAAAATAACACTACTTCAAACAATTTGTTTCATGAATTACAATATTAAAAATGGGCAATCTATCCAATTGTTTAACCGGGCTCACAGGGTCTAACATAACCACAATTATTGCAAACTGATGACAACCTAAAACCCTGACAATAATGATTCGTTTGCAAATGAGCCGATAATACACTTTCAAATCGATGAAAGGTCCATTTAAGCAGATAAACGATCAGAAAGAAAGCGTAACTCCAGCCAGCAATCTTAAACCTTGTGAAGCATAACCCAGCCATTGTTCGTTTTGTCGGTTTAACAAGTTATCGACACGTCCGAAGAGTTTAAGTTTACTGTTAAGTTCATAGGTAGCGCCAAGATTTAACTGGACGACAGGTTCAATTTTAAACACCTGATCATAGGTCACCTGTGGTAATAATTGACCATTATATAATGTCACCGATTGTCGTTTGCCGGTTATGCCCAAATCGGTAAAACCGGTTAGCTGCTCCATAATCCGGAATGAGGCAGTAGTTGTCAGATCAAAATCGGGTAGATGAGGCGCAAATGTTAAATTCTCAAGGCTATATTTATAATAATTTCCTTTTAAAATCACAGAAAGATCTGTTCCGGAAACATAGGAGAACTCAGCTGAAAAATTGGTGATTGCTGCATTATCATAAGTTACATCAAATGCATTTCTGTAGACTAGTTTTCCTGGCAGTGTGCTGGAAGTTGGATCATCATAACTATGCTGGATATAAAAATAGAGATCCTTTACCTGACTGTATTTCATTCCAAGAAGAAAAGAGATCTCAGATGAAATTTTACCTTTCAATCCACCTGAAACAATATAGGAATAATCGGTATTTCTAATATTGTGTCTGGGATCAGCCCAATAATTTTCCTTCGCAATAGTACTGTATTGATTGTTTTTCAAATCACCCTTGAAACCGGCATAAAGGGTTAGAATCCCTCCGGCAGGTTTAAAATTAAATTCAAAATTGGGGTACAATTTTGAGACCTTTTCTCCATCCTTATCCGATACCACAACAAAATTGACTCCACCGTGTAATGACCAATTGGTCCCATCTAACTTCACAGAAGGGGCAAACCTCAGCCAATCCTCATTCTTTGTACCCGGAAGTGACTGCGAATCGAGAGTGATGCTATCTGTAGTAAGATGGTCATACGAGAAATCCACAATTCCATGGATCTGCCCGAAGTTGTAATCAAACTTACCAAATAGGCCAGTGCTGCTCTCCTTCTGTCCCGTCTTGGAATCGAAATATCCCAACCGAAAACCACCTTTAAATTTCAGATCACTTTGCGAATTGCCGGCACTCTTCAATGCAATTTGAATTTTGCCATCCTGATAAGCCTGCTTTAAACCATATTTCATATCAGGTAAAGTAGCAAAATTAGAAGGAAGTGCAGTGGGATAACCGTAATAGTTCATGGCATCGCGATCATAGGAAAAATCTGTTAGGAGCATTGTATTTCCAATATTAACAGTACCAAATATTGCAGCATTGTTATGACTGTATGGTGCATCCACGAGGTCGCCTTCTCTCAGTTTGGTCTTTCCATTAGACGAAAGATGCCGCATATGAAGACCAAAAACAGCAGTTTTTGATTCGGGAAGGTTTAAAAATAGTTCCCCGTATGGGGTACTGTAAGTTCCAGCTCCGAGTTTCAGATAACCAACCCCTAAACTATTGTAGGATGACTTGTTAACATCAGCAGCACTAATGGGCGTGGCAGTAAACCCTTTGCTAACTGGAAAACTCTCGATAGAATAAACGAATTCTGGTGAAAAACGGGCTGTATCAGCAACTGCAGGCATAAGATTTACCTTATTGGCATTGGCTATGCTGGGGCGATAGGCCTTCATCACCTCAACTGACTGATTCAGTTTTGTAGTGTCTTTCTGAGCAATTGTTACTCCAACCGAAAGCGCAACTATTGAAAGGAAAACTGATGCTGATCTATATATTTGTCTCATAACTCTTTAAAAATTTATTTCTTTTTTGATCCCGTTCCAGACGATGGTTGTGTTTTGACATCTGATTTACCAGATCCGGAATTGTCTTTCGATTCTAAAGTCTGAAGATATTGGGTAGCATCATCAATAATACCATCTCCTTTTTGCTCATAGTTTTCAATGATACTTTTAAGCGTATTAGTGGCCTGAAAAAGATCATTTTCCTTTTCATAAACATGGGCAAGCAAAAGGAAACTTTTTGCAAGCCAATACTGGTGTGGAGTGCTCTTTTCAATAAAATCATTCACCTCTTTTTCAGCCTCTTTTAGTTTGTTTTCGGTGTAATAAAATTCGCAAACCCTGTATTTTGCTTCAGCACCCTCCTGTGATTTTGAATCAGCTGAAAGTTTACGCCACAATGGAAATGCTTTTGCCGGATCGTTCAATTCAACATATGCCTTTGCCGATTTAAATGAAGCTTCCCGTTCCAATTCGGGTGGGATCTTATCCATACTCCTTAACTTCCAACCAATCTTCGTTACGGCATCAAAATCTTTCAGTTCAAAATTGCATCTCATTCGTCCGGCAAGTGATAACAAGGTGTTGTTATTGTTACCCGAAACATTCTCAAGACGTTCGTAATATCCAAGCGCTTTTTTGAAATCACCTGTTTTGTAGGCAATTTCGGAACCCCTGATCAATGCGTTTTCAGTGAAAATGTTGTTTGGTTGCGACAATATAAAGTCATAGCTAAGAATAGCATCTTCGTACTCTTTATCAACGAATTCCAACTCTGCTTTATAAAAATGGACATTGAGTGCAAAACTACCAGTGGGAAAATTTTCGATATATTTTTGAAGCTCGTCTTTCGCGCGACTATCTTTTGCCATATAAAGCTTCTCTGCAGCATAATAGGTAAGCGAATCCTGCTCATTTTGTGACGGAGTAGCCGAATGACCCAGTTTTTTGGTATAGGCGATGTATTCACCGACCTTATTGGTTTCAACAAAATTATTTCTGATTCCAGCAAGGGCCCCTTTGGCCTCAGGACTATTCGGATAGTTTTCGGCTACCTGCTTATAATAATCTGTTGATGAATTATAATCATTTTTATTATATGCTAAAAGACCTAATTGTACCAAAGCTTTGGGTTTGTAGGGACTTGCAGGGAAGTTCGAAATCAAGGACAAATAACTCGCTACAGCTTTGTCGTTCTCCTGCATACGCTCCCACGATTTTCCTGTTTCAAACAAGGCATCATCGAGATAATTGGATTGGGGAAATTCAGATCTTAGCTGATCTAACTCCCTAATTTTCTGACTATTGTCATTCACTAAACCATGGCAAAATGCTTTTTGAAACAGCGCATAATCTGCATCGGATAAACCTGTCTCATAAGCTTTCTGATAGTAGGAGATTGCTTCACTGAACCGGCTTGCTACAAAACTGCAATCCCCCAGCCGGTTGAATGCATCGGTATAAAGTGGCAAGCTTTTATTGATCTTTCCTTCAGTATATTTCTCAAACCACGGTTTTGCCAGTTCATATTCTTCTTTATTGAATAAGGTATATCCGATATTATAATTTGAAATGGGGTACTCCTTTAATTTGACAGCCCCGGGAACATGCTGGAATTTTTTATAATCGTCAAAGGCTTCATCGCTCTTCCCCAAACGAAAATTCGCATCTCCCCGCCAGTAATAAGCCAGCGCGCTCAGATCATTATTCCGGTCACCAAACTCTAATGATTTACTAAACAACTGTATAGCTTCAGCGAATTTTAAATCCCTAAAAAATTCAACGCCTCTGTTAAAGGCAACTTTCTGATATGCTTTTTTGATTGAGGGACTTTTAACCTTAATTTTATCGAGTGATACAAGTGCATCCTTATAGTTTCGGGTAGTCATAAATACTTTACCCAGATAGTCGTAAGCAGCTGCATTATTTTCAGAGTTAGGAAATTCGGAAATATATCTGTCAAATGCTTTAATCGCCTCATTAAATGGAGAATAATTAAGCTCATAAGTAATTTTGGCATATTGAAAAAGAGCATCTTCCCTAATTTTAGGATCAAATTTTAAATTGGAGGCATTCTGAAACGCCATCATCGCTCTCTGCTTATCGCCATTTTTAATGTAAAGATCAGCCAGTTCGTAATAGGCATTTTGTGAAAGGGCATCTTTCCCCTTAACGGCTTTCTCCATATTCTGAATCGCCCGGTCCACTTCTCCAGCCTTACTGTAACAATAACCCGCTACGTAGTACTGCAGAGGAGTAATATCCTTGCTTTTCAAATAGATAGCGATATAAGGCAGAGCTTTGTCATATTTCTTTAATTGATAATACGATACACCAAGAACCTTCGACAACTCCATCTTTCTTTGGTCGTTTGCCTGATTCATCAATTTCACCCCTATTTCGACAACCTTTGAATATTTTTCCTGGGCAAAATAGATTTGAGCCTTATAAAAAGGGATAATGGCTGCATACTGGGCTGAATTTTCAATTTTGTCAAACTCATTAAGTGCCACGTCATATTTCCCTTCAAGATAACTGATATGCGCCCAATAATACTTTGATGCATCTGACAGCTTACCAGGCTTATCCTTCAACTCGGCAAATAAGACTTTTGCAATATCTTTATTGCCAGCTTCCAAATTACAGAAACCAGATTTAAAGCAATATTCATCCAATTCCTTGCCCGATAAAGCATAACGGTCAATCTTTTTAAATGCCAATAGTGCCTGCTTATAATGTTTTTGATTAAAATCGGCATTCCCCAGCCTAAACCAGGCATTGTTAATTCTTGGGGATTCAGCATTGTCAGCAATAAAAGCCTCCACCATTTTCCGGCCATTTGGATTTCCCATTTCAAGATAACAGACAGGGATATGATAATTAGCCTCCTCAGCAAAAACAGAGGCTGGCTCAGCAATATCCTGCAGTTTCTGAAACTCAAAAATCGCCGCTCCATACTTTTCGGCATTGAATAATTCCATCGACATTCTTAAAATCTCTTTACAACTCTGAGGCGCAGACAAAGGTTGCGCATGCAATGGAAAAGTGTAAAAGAAGAAAATCGCGAATACCTTTATTAACTGGCTTTTAATTTTCATTTTTTTAATTTCAATTTCCTTAAATTTAAATATGCAAATAAGCAAAATTTCTGATAACCCATAGCAATACCTGGGATGGGTTTAGTAAAATCGTTTAAAATAATTAGTTTTGCACACATGAGGTTTTACAAATATAGACTTTTATAAAAACTTTCCGAATCGTGGAGCCAATCATTGAATTAAAAGACGCTGACATTTATCAACGCGAAACATTGGTATTAAAAAATATCAATTTGTCCATAAATAAAGGGGAATTTCTGTATATTATTGGAAAGGTGGGAAGTGGAAAATCGAGTTTGTTGAAAACTTTTTACAATGAACTGCCGCTCATTAACGGAACTGGTTCCGTATGCGGATATCGTCTCGAGAAAATTCGTCCAAGAGAGGTTCCTTTTCTGAGGCGGAGACTTGGCATAATTTTCCAGGATTTTCAGCTTTTGACCGACCGGACAGTCAACAAAAACTTTGAATTCGTGTTAAAGGCAACAGGTTGGCACAACGAAAAGGCGATAAAAGAACGTATTGGAGAGGTCCTTTCAATTGTCGATATGGGTCATTCCGGTTCCAGGATGCCCCATCAGCTTTCCGGGGGAGAACAACAAAGAGTTGTAATTGCCAGGGCATTGTTGAATGATCCGGAGATCATTTTAGCTGATGAACCAACAGGGAACCTTGATCCTGAGACCTCGGAGGCATTATTGCAGGTTTTTATGGAGATTTACAAAGAAGGAAAGACTATCGTGATGGCGACACACGATTACCCGATTATTCAAAAGTTTCCGGCCCGCAAAATTATCTGTGAAGCTGAAGGGATCAAAGAGATGCCAGATGATACCCCAATTATCGATTTCGAATCATTACTCGATGACGATTCCGAACCATCAGAAGAGTTTAAAACAGATGATCAAACCATCGAATAATTCTCCAATCAGACAAATTTACTGTTTGGTATTCTGAAAAACAGGATTGATATGTACCATTTAACCAATAACTTTTCACTCCGGGATTGTAATACGTTTGGGATTTCGGCTTCTGCAAAATACTATTTGACAGTTGATTCAGCAGAAGACCTGATCCGGTTTTTCGACGAAAACAATTTTACCGCGGATGAGAAAACTCTATTTCTTGGAAAAGGAAGTAATTTACTGTTCATCAACGACTTTAATGGTCTTATTATTCATCCGGAAATGGATGGTATTCGACTAATCAATGAAAATAAATACTTTGTTGAAGTTGAAGCAGGCGCGGGAGTGAAGTGGGATCAAATGGTTGCCTGGGGTGTGGAAAGAGGTTGGAGCGGCCTCGAAAACCTCTCTTTGATCCCCGGAAATGTTGGTGCTGTTCCGGTGCAGAATATTGGAGCTTATGGTGTGGAAGTGGCCTCGGTCATATCAGAAGTAAGAGGCATCGATCTGTTATCGCTTGAAAAGAAAAACTTTAGTCGGGAAGAATGTGAATTTGGCTATAGAACCAGCTTGTTTAAAGAGAAGTTAAGTGACCGGTTTATGGTAACCTCCGTCATCTTTCGGCTCTCTAAACGCCCATGTTTTCAAATCAATTACGATGGATTAAAAGAAAAAGTGCACCAGTATGGACCGATTGATCTCTACAATATCCGTAAGGCCATTATCGCTATCCGTGAATCCAAACTTCCTGATCCTTCTACTATTGGCAATGCAGGAAGTTTTTTTAAGAATCCGATAGTTACAGAAACAGAAGCCTTAGCATTGAAGAGTTTACATCCAAGGATTCCTATGTATCCTGCCGGACCAGGAATTGTAAAGATTGCCGCAGGATGGTTAATTGAGAATGCCGGGTGGAAAGGTAAATCTGTTGGGAATGCCGCCATTCATAGTAAGCAGGCGCTGGTAATAATTAATAAAGGGGGAGCGACGGGTAAGGAGATCTTTAGATTATCAGAACTGGTAGCAGAAGATGTTTTACAGAAATTTAACATTGTACTTGAGCGGGAGGTACAGGTTATTGGCGAATTGGAAGGATAGTTGCTAAGTTCGGTTATCTATGGTGTTCCTATGATTACATGCTCCGTTCAGTGGTTGAATCATTTCATGGTTTAGTCGTTCGGTCGTTTATTCGTAAATCCCACGTTCATTTCCAGATCTTGATCTTATTCAATGCATTCTGGTATTTAACAGCATTACGGTTATGCTCCACAAGTGATTGTGCAAAATTGTGATATCCCGAAAAATCTTCCTTTGCGCAGAAATACATATAGTTATGGTGTTCTGCATTTAAAACAGCTTCGACGCTTGCGATATCGGGAAAGTTAATCGGACCAGGAGGTAATCCTGCATGTTTATAGGTATTGTAAGGTGACTCAACTACCAGATATTCAGTTAATACCCGTTTAATCTGGAAATTACCAAGGGCATATTTAATGGTGGGATCAGCTTGAAGCAGCCATCCTCGTTTCAGCCGGTTGATATAGACACCTGCAATTCTTGGTCTTTCATCATTTTTATTGGATTCCTCCTGAACGATGGAGGCAATTGTGACGACCTGAACCGGAGAAAGCCCTAAGTCTTCAGCCTTCTTTTTCCGTGTAACATTCCAGAAATGGTCATATTCCCACTTCATCCTGTCGACAAATTTTGCAGGTGAAGTATTCCAGTAAAGTTCATAAGTATTTGGGATAAAGAGCATAGGGAATGACTCGTGGGTGAATCCAAGTTCTGAAGCCAGTTTATCATTGTTCAATATACCAAGAAAAGCTCCTGAATCAGCTTCGAGGTAATGGGACAACCGGGCTGCAAGCTCCTCCCTGAACCTGATATTATTAAATGTAACCCTTACCGGAGTCTGCACTCCCGATCGAAGCAGATCAATTAACTGATTATTATTCCATCCCCGTTTTAACTGATAAACACCTGGTTGAACGCGGTTCACATAGTTCTTCCTGGCGGCAACCCATTTAAAAGAGGAACTATTAATCAAATATTCTCCGCGACCAAGGGAGTCCAGCACCTGCTGGAAAACAGAACCCGTGGCGATATACAACAATCCGGATTTCTTTACATTATCCTGAAATACAGCTCTATAAATGCTATTGGTTAAAACTACCACAGTGATCACTGCAATACCTACCATCACAATAACCCATTTAACTGGTCGGGAATAAGCCCTCCATCTTTTACTGATATTTAATTCCATCGATAACAAAACAATTTATTTTATAGAAAAAATGGGTAAATCAATCCGGTGGCGAAAATACAAAATTTGACGAATTGTGTTGATCAGTTCTCTCTTGCCATCCACTCTTCTATATTCAAGTGCCAAATTATTTGTATTTTTGTAGCATCAAAATGTTAAATAACCATTGATTCAAAATTAGTCAAATGCATCAGATAAAGCTTGCCGATAATGTTTATTTTCTAGGGTTCAATGACCGCAGGACCGCCTTGTTCGAGAACATATGGCCCATCCCAAATGGAATCTCTTACAATTCATATTTAATTGATGATGAGAAAATTGCCATAATTGACACAGCCGAAAGGCAGTTTATTGAGGATTACCTTGACAAAATTCAGGCCATTATCGGGGATCGAAAAATCGACTACCTGATAATCAACCACATGGAGCCAGATCACTCGGGCGCTTTGAAATCAATCAGAAGCAGATATCCTGAAATCACGTTGGTCGGGAATAAAAAAACCTTCGGAATTATTGAAAGTTTCGGTATTGATCCCGGAAAGGTACTCCTGGTTCATGATAATGACACACTATCCCTTGGGAAAACTCAGCTTCAGTTTCAGACAATTCCGATGGTACATTGGCCGGAAACGATGATCACCTATGACGAGAACAATAAGATTCTCTTTTCCGGTGATGCTTTCGGGAGTTATGGCACACTCGATGGTGGTGTTTTTGATGACGAAATCAACCTCGATTTTTACGAAGTAGATGTGATGAGATATTTTACCAACATTGTTGGCAAATATTGTGCTCATACGCAACGAGCCATGAAAAAACTTTCCGGACTTGAAATAAAAATGATCGCCTCTACCCATGGACCGGTATGGAGAACTGATTTAAACTGGGTTCTCAGCAGATATACGAAATGGAGTACTTATGATATGGAGCAGGGTGTGGTGATCGTTTATGGCTCGATGTATGGAAATACACAAAAGATGGCTGAGGTGATTGCCCGGCAACTGAGTGAACGAGGGATAAAAAACATCAGGGTTTATGACTCCTCCAAGACCCATTCATCCTATATCATTAACGACATTTTTAAATACAAAGGATTTATTGTTGGGAGCTGTGCCTATAATAATGCGCTGTTTCCCAACGTCGAGACTTTGCTTGCCACCATTGAGCACATGGCTCCCAAAGAGCATTATCTTGGAATATTCGGCAACTTTTTATGGAACGGCGGAGGTGTTCACAACCTCAAAAAATTTGCGGACATGATCAAGTGGGAGTTGGTTTACGATCCCGTGGAAGAGAAAGGATCGTTGAAAGAGGATAAGTTCAGGATGTGCATTGAAATGGCCGACGCAATGGCTGATAAATTGTTGCAGGAATCGATAATGTCTGAACCCAAAAACGATGCCTGTCATTGATAATTTGACAAATATTTTAGAAATAATTGTTCCCATTTACCAAAAACGGACTTGCAGACAAGCAGGTCTGTTTTTATTAATTCAATAAAATTATTCCATTTCCCAATTTTGGTGTATGTTTGCGAAAACTGATCAGTTCTCATTATTGTTCGTTTTGAATATTTGATTCCCTGTAATCCACTATCGAATGAATGAATTATTTGAAATCGTTTTACATACCGATGTTGCATTAATGCGGATTGTTTCAGCTAATGTGACTGAAGCTTATGTCATCCTTTTCCTGATCATTTTCAGCGAAACAGGATTGCTTTTCTTCCCTTTTCTTCCGGGAGATGGTTTGCTTTTTTCAGCTGGTGTGATCTCAGCCTCGACAGATCTGAATATCGTTTGGCTGGTTCCAATTCTCGTACTCGCGGCTATTTTGGGAAATCTGACCAATTATCTTGTCGGAGCTTACTTCGGGAAAAATCTGGAACGAAGTAATAATCGTTTTGTGACAGGTCATCTGATGAAATATATTATTCAAACGCGCCATTTCTACGAAAAACATGGTGGCAAATCGATCGTCATTGGTCGGTTCTTTCCGGTAATCAGAACCTATATCCCATTTATGGCCGGTCTCTCGGGGTTTAAATACCATATTTTCTTCGTTTTTACCATCATCGGATCTGTACTCTGGGTCCCCCTCTTCACCCTGACTGGCTATTTTATAGGTGAAAATCCATGGGTAAAAGATAATTATCTACTTATCTTCCTCGGATTGATCATTGTTACACTCTTACCTTTCTTTTACAATGTTGTCCGGCTTTTATTTGCCAGAATCGCAAATAACAAAAAGTGATCAAGCGGAATTGAGTAAATAAAATCCATTTTGGTTAATTTAGCACCTGGGAACTTATCACACCCTAAAAAATATTCAAACAATGGAAATTCTCATATTAGGCATACTGATTGCAATAAATCTGTTAATCACCATTTTATTTTATTTGAAAAATAGGAACAGCCGTTCTCCCCTTTCTGTTCGGTTAGATAATCTGGAAAGAAGTCTGATTAAAATTGAAGCTGGATTTCGGGAGGATTTCAGGATCAATCGCGAAGAAAACTCCTCCATCGCTAAGGAAAACAGAACGGAACTGAATAATACACTTAAAGAGTTCAGAAGAGAACTTGCCGATACCATCAAAGAGATTAACACGCAGTCGAGGAATGACACCAACGTTATGCGAGACACATTAATTAGCTCATTTAAGGGATTTCAGGATAATTTCGATAAAAATGTGAATTCATTTAACCAGCTTCAGCGTGAAAAATTCTCCCTTCTTGGTGAGGAGCAGAAAAAAATGGTCGACAGCACAGAGAAACGTCTCGAAGAGATACGGGCCACTGTTGATGAAAAGCTTCAGAAAACACTTAACGAAAGGCTTGGACAATCGTTCGAGTTAGTTGTCAGACAATTGGAGAATGTTCAGAAAGGATTGGGCGAAATGCAAACTCTGGCCCAGGATGTAGGTGGACTAAAAAGGGTGCTGAGCAATGTGAAGATGCGGGGAAGTATTGGGGAGGTTCAACTGGCGATGTTGCTTGAACAAATTCTGGCACCTGGTCAGTACGAAGCAAATGTAAAAACCAAAACAGGAAGTGCCGATGTGGTTGAATTTGCGATTAAACTACCGGGTCGCGATGATCAGAATACTGTGGTCTGGTTACCGGTTGATGCCAAGTTTCCCAAAGATATTTACGAGCAACTTCAAACCGCTCACGATACTGGTGACCAGATAAAAATTGAAGCTGCACATAAGTTGCTGGAACAAACTATTAAAAAGATGGCTAAAGATATTCATGATAAGTATATTGATCCGCCAAATACGACCGATTTCGGAATTATGTTTCTTCCTTTTGAAGGAATATATGCTGAAGTTGTAAGGAGAGCCTCGCTGCTCGACGATTTGCAACGCAATTATAAAATAGTTGTTACCGGACCGACTACTCTTGCAGCTATTCTTAATAGTCTTCAGATGGGATTTAAAACACTGGCAATACAGCAGCGTAGCGGAGAGGTATGGAAGATTCTGGGCGCCGTTAAAAAAGAGTTTGAACTGTTCGGCGGTCTGGTGGAGAAGGCCCAGGGAAATATTCAGACCGGACTTAATCAACTGGATGATGTTCTGGGTAAAAGAACCCGTGCCATTCAGCGTAAATTAAAGAATGTTGAAGTGTTGGACCCCATCGCGACAAATTTGATCCTATCCGATTTGGGAGATGAAGAGCTTAATGAAGATTAGAATTTTAGATTCGCTAAGTTACAAATCCAACGCTTTTCAAATTTTTTGCTGGATTTGGTCAACTGATCACAAGGTGATCTTCTCAAATTATTCAATATCTTTAAGCACAATTAAAATTTGAAGTTTAAATTAGATGGAACACAGAAATCATTACTCCGGACTAACCAATAATCAGGTAATTGAAAGTCGCAATAAATATGGGAGTAATCTTCTTACACCACCTAAACATGACCCGTTGTGGAAACTCTTTCTCGAAAAATTCGAAGATCCCATTATCCGCATTCTGTTAATCGCTGCATTTCTCTCACTTGGAATTGCCTTCGTAGATCATGAGTTTGCCGAAACCATTGGCATCTTTTGTGCAATCATTCTGGCAACTGTCGTCTCTTTCTGGTTTGAGATGGATGCCAGTAAAAAGTTCGACATTCTGAACCAGGTGAATGATGATACCCTGATTAAGATCATCAGAAATGGGAATATTAGCGAAATTCCCAAAAAAGAGGTTGTTGTTGGAGATATTATACTGCTTGGTACAGGAGAGGAAGTTCCAGCCGATGGAGAACTACTGGAGGCCATATCATTACAGATTGACGAATCGTGTCTGACAGGGGAACCTATCATAAATAAAACAACCAACCCTCTTGAGTTTGACAACGAATCTGTCTATTTGTCCAACTGGGTGATGCGTGGAACAAAAGTGATGGATGGTCATGCAATTTTTGAAGTGAAAAATGTCGGAGATGCTACTGAATATGGAAAAGTAGCTGAGAAATCTACAGAAACTTCTGGTGAGGAGACACCACTGAATAAACAGCTGGGTGGATTAGCTAAATTCATTAGTGTAATGGGGTTCGGTTTGGCCATTCTGACCTTTATTGCCCTTTTTGTAAAAGACATTTTTTTTGGAAACTCCGCATTTACTCTTCCTCAGCTTGGATCTGTTGGCATTGTCATTGTAACGTTACTCATTGCTTTATCAAAAATTTGGATACCAATATATTATGATGGATTATCACTTCTTGGCGTTGAAAAAAAGCTTCCGGTAACCATTCACGAAGGTAGCTGGTTCAAATGGCTTGGCTTCGGATTATTCTCCTTTATTCTACTTTTAATATTGGGTTTGCTTTTGGGAATTAATCCTTTAAATTCTGAATCTTGGGTTAGTATTAAGGTTGCAGAACGAATACTTCAATACTTTATGGTTGCAGTAACCCTAATTGTAGTTGCTGTCCCTGAAGGGCTACCCATGAGCGTTACGCTCAGCCTGGCACTAAGCATGCGCAAAATGCTGAAAACCAACAATCTGGTCCGAAAGATGCATGCCTGTGAAACAATTGGAGCAGCAACAGTCATTTGTACAGATAAAACCGGAACCTTAACCCAAAACCGGATGCAGGTTTCCGAAACCAGCTTCTTCGGATTAAAAGACCAGCGATTATTGAACGATGAAATAAGTAATCTGATAAAAGAAGGGATAGCAGTAAATTCAACTGCCTATCTTGATTTCTCTGATGATGGAATTGTAAAAACCTTAGGGAATCCCACTGAAGCAGCACTTTTGTTATGGCTGCATCAAAGCGGGACGAACTATCTGGAATTGCGTGAAGAGACATCAATCATTGAACAACTTACATTTTCAACGGAGCGTAAATTTATGGCGACCATTGGATATTCGCCATCATTGAATAAAAGGGTTCTTTACGTAAAAGGAGCACCGGAAATTGTCCTTGCAAAGTGTGATGAAGTTCTTTTTGAAACAGAACAAAAATCAGTACAGGTAGTCGAATCCTTCATTGAAGAATTGCTGTTGCATTACCAGAATCAGGCCATGCGGACACTCGGATTCGCTTACGAAATCATCGAGGATGAAAAACCCCGATTCATTAATAATAATCTGGCAAATACGAACTTAACCTACCTTGGGGTTGTGGCGATTTCTGATCCTGTCAGAAAAGATGTTCCTGACGCAGTAAAAAAATGTCTCAACGCAGGAATCGACGTAAAAATCATCACAGGCGACACATCCGGAACTGCCATGGAAATTGGGCGTCAAATTGGAATATGGAACGATAGCGACATGATGAACAACATCATCACAGGTCCTGAATTTGAGGCTTTAAGCGACAATATGGCGCTTAAAAGGATTAAGCATCTGAAAATAATGTGCCGTGCAAGACCTATCGACAAACAAAGATTGGTTCAACTGCTTCAAAAGCAGGGATCAGTGGTCGCTGTTACAGGAGACGGAACAAATGATGCCCCCGCTTTAAATTTCGCACATGTCGGGTTATCGATGGGATCAGGAACTTCTGTTGCCAAAGAGGCCAGCGATATCACACTGCTCGATGATTCGTTCAATAGCATTGCCACTGCTGTGATGTGGGGACGATCGCTCTACCAGAATATTCAGCGGTTTCTTCTCTTCCAGTTAACCATCAATTTGGTGGCGTTGATAATTGTTCTTTTTGGATCAATATTCGGTAACGAATTACCTTTAACGGTTACCCAGATGCTTTGGGTAAATCTGATCATGGATACCTTTGCTGCAGGAGCACTCTCTTCACTTCCACCAAATGAGATGGTCATGCAAAACAAACCCAGAAAACCAAACGATTTCATTATTACCCCCCCCATGCGGTCATCCATCCTTTTTGTTGGATCACTATTTGTGGTACTGCTCCTGGGTCTGCTTTACAATTTTACAGATAATAACGGTGAAATCACGCCTGTTAATCTATCCCGCTTTTTCACTTTCTTCGTTTTACTCCAATTCTGGAATATGTTTAATGCTAAGGCTTTTGCAACAGGGAAATCAGCTTTTAACAATATTCATCAGAGTTTAGGATTTGTCATTGTAGCGTCAGTAATCCTTGTCGGACAAATACTCATTGTACAATTTGGCGGCGAGGTATTCAGGACAGTCCCATTACCTTTAAATGACTGGTTCATGATCATCGGAACCACCTCCTTCGTCCTTTGGACAGGTGAACTGACCAGATGGATCAGAAGAATTTAAGGTTTGACACGAAGGTGCCATTTTGACCAGATTTACTTTTTTAACCTTTAATTATTAATTCGGGTCATGTGTCAGTATCATAATAAATTACAAGCTAAGTTAAAGTATGTTAATCGGTTTAAACTTTTAAACTCGTTTAAACGTCTAACGAATATTTTCAAGGGAAATTGGTACGTAAATTGTAATATAGTTTGTAAACAATTTTAAAGTTAAAAAGTAAAAGAAACAAATTAAAAAATCAAGTTATGGACAACATCAAAAACATTGCGAAAACACTGGCAATTGCTTTTGCAGGAGCCCTTGTAGCTATCTTTATCTATTCAAAAATCAATAACCAACCGGGGGATTATGTATTACAGAGTAATCTGCCGGTCCAATTAACAAATTATAGTTCCCCATCCGGACCCCAGGTGCAATTGCCAGATCTTACACAGGCAGCCGAGAAAAGTGTTCATGCAGTGGTTCATATCACCACCAAGGTAAAAGCTCGGGGATATGGGAATAGTCTTGATAATCCGCTTTACGATTTTTTCTTTGGACCAAGAGGAAATTATTCGCCGCGGGGTAACAATCAGGAACAGGAATATAGTGTTGGAGCCGGTTCGGGAGTAATCATCAGTCCTGAGGGATATATTGTTACAAATAACCATGTGATTGATGAAGCGGATCATATTGAAGTTGTTTTAAATGACAATAGAAAATTTACTGCCAAGGTTATTGGACGTGATCCAAATACCGACATTGCATTGGTAAAGATTGAAGCCAAAGATCTTACTTTCCTGAGCTGGGGAAATTCCGAGACCCTCAAATTAGGTGAATGGGTTTTGGCTGTCGGTAATCCATTCAATCTTACCTCAACAGTAACCGCAGGAATCGTAAGCGCCAAATCGAGAAGTATAGGAATCATTAGTGGACAATTGCCACTCGAATCATTCATTCAGACCGACGCTGCCGTGAATCCGGGGAATAGTGGTGGCGCCCTTGTCAATGCAAACGGAGACCTGGTTGGCATAAATTCTGCCATTGCCTCAAAAACAGGTTCTTATTCAGGCTATTCGTTTGCTGTACCGGCATCGATTGCCCGAAAGGTAGTAGAGGATCTGAAACAATTTGGCGAAGTACAAAGAGCGATGCTTGGTGTTGAAATCAAGACTGTCGACGATAATCTTGCCAAAGAGGAACATCTTGGAAAAATTGAAGGGGTATATGTCGGTAAAGTAACCGAAGATGGAGCGGCTCGACTGGCCGGTATAAAAGTTGGTGATGTAATCACTGCTGTAAATGGAAATCAGGTAAATACAATTGCGCAATTACAGGAACAAATTGCCAAATACCGACCTGGTGATAAAGTAAATATAACAGCCAAAAGAGATGGAGATGTAAAACAATTCAATGTTGTGCTGCGTAATACCAAAGGGGATACTTCAATTGCCAAAGAGTCCTTTTCTGTTCTTGGAGCTGAATTTGGACCCATCAATGAAAAAGATAAAGGGAGACTTAGAATTGATGAAGGGATTCAGGTAATCAATCTGACGAAAGGGAAGTTGAAAGATGCCGGGGTTAAAATAGGATTTATTATCACAGACATAAACAAAATGGCAGTTTCAAGTGTTGAAGATATAAAGCGGGTTCTTTCACAATCAAGTACCAAAAAACCAGTTCTGGTTGAAGGGGTTTACCCTGGAGGTGAATGGACTTATTATGTGTTCAAACTTGATGAATAAATTTATATAAAATAAAAAAAGATACCTCTAATTCGGTATTGTACAAAACCACAAATGTTTGTATCTTTGCAGACTTTTAATAGGAGAGCATGAGACAATTAAAGATTACTAAATCTATTACCAATCGCGAGAGTGCCTCGCTTGACAAATACCTTCAGGAAATCGGTAAAGAAGAGTTGATTACGGTCGAAGAGGAGGTTGAATTGGCACAACGCATCAAAAAAGGTGATCAGGCAGCACTTGAAAAATTAACAAGGGCGAACCTACGGTTTGTGGTTTCAGTTGCAAAGCAATATCAGAATCAAGGCCTTAGCTTACCCGACTTAATTAACGAAGGTAATCTGGGTCTTATCAAAGCGGCAGAGAAATTTGATGAAACAAGAGGTTTTAAATTCATTTCCTATGCAGTGTGGTGGATTCGTCAGTCTATTCTGCAGGCGTTGGCAGAACAATCCAGAATTGTACGTCTACCGTTAAACCAGGTAGGTTCTTTAAATAAAATCAATAAAGCCTACTCGAAATTTGAGCAGGAACACGAAAGAAGACCTTCTCCGGAGGAGCTTGCAGAACAACTGGAACTCCCATCGGATAAAGTGGCAGATACCTTGCGCGTTTCTGGCCGACATGTCTCCGTTGACGCTCCATTTGTCGATGGTGAAGATAATAGCCTGCTTGATGTATTAATCAATAACGATTCTCCCAGTGCAGACAGGGTACTCATAGACGAATCACTTTCAAGGGAAATCGACCGTTCGCTGACTACATTAACCGAGCGCGAAGCAGATATTATCAGGATGTTCTTTGGAATTGCCTGTCAGGAAATGACTCTCGAAGAGATCGGTGAACGATTTGGTTTGACACGTGAACGCGTACGTCAAATTAAAGAAAAAGCGATCAGACGTTTGCGTCATACTTCCAGAAGTAAACTGCTCAAAACTTATTTGGGATAACCTATAAAATATCATTTTTAATAAGCCCTTTTCTCACGAAGAAGAGGGCTTATTTTTTTTAACTTAAGCAACTTAAGTCAAAATTACCGAAGGATCAAGATCCTTTTCTTTCGTTAACTAAATCCCCCCTCCCCTGTTCCAAAAACCATTCTCCAAAAACGAAGCATCATCTTCGTCGCTTTAATCTGTAAATTCCAGCTATCTGCTGATTGATTTACCCAATTCACTGATTTTGTTTGTTGGAAAATCGTGCCACACTTATTTTCGTAACATAAAAAAAAGTCATTAAGGCTTAAAGCACAATAATTACTGAATATATAATACGCTATGAAAATCCGCATTCTCCTTTTCTCTGCTATTCTCGTAGTATTTTCAACTGAGATTTCGGCACAAAATGTGGCGACACTCAACAAAATCAAAACTATAACAGAATACAAAATAAATAACAAAAAAAAGGAGATTGACCATTTTACAAAGTATAACGTGGATGGGCTTAAAACTGAAGAGATAGAATATTTTTCAGACGGCTTCGTAAAAACGAAAACGGTTTATGAGTACGACCAACAAAAAAAATGTATAAAGGCAACAAAATACGGGCTAAAAGGAAAGGTTGAAAAAGTGACCACCTATGAGTATGACACAAATGGGACCAGAATAAGGGAAAACATCGCAATCCCTGATAAACGTTACCAAACCGACAAAGTTTATGAATATTCCTATTATTAATCAGTTATGGAATACTTAACAAATGACTTATTCGTTGGTATATCTGAATTCCCCCAGGATGATCTTTCATTGGATCAATTTATCGGGAACTCCATCAGTGGGTGGCCTGAGTTGAACGATGTAATATCGCTGTTACCCGAAATATCGCTCGAAGAGATGACCGGAGTAAAACTGATGAACCGCACCGATGTCAAATACCTGATGAAGTCAGATAGAATTCCGGTATTACTAAAAAAAATTGTCAAAGATTATCACATTCAGGAAATTTCAGGCAAACGGGTAGCAGAATACGGTACCCGCTATCTGGATACAGATGAGCTTCAATTCTATCATCTTCACATGAATGGGAAGTTAAATCATATCAAATGGCGTATAAGAAGCTACATTGAGTCGAATCTCAATTTTCTCGAGATTAAAAAGAAGTCAAATACCGGACGGACACGAAAAAATCGCATAGTTTTAAATCCATCCAACAATTTAATGGATGAGATAACTGCAGATTTTATAAGAGACAATTCGGGCCTGGAACCCCATCTTTTACATTCAGTTCTGGAAAATAATTTTAAAAGGATTACGTTGGTCAACAACAATAAAACGGAGCGGCTAACTATAGATTTCAATATATCATTCATAAATTGTATTAACGGAAAATCTGTACATATGCAAGACCTGGCCATTATTGAAATCAAACAGAACCGCTTAAGTGAATCTGCAATACGCAAATACCTTGATGAAATGCGGATTAAAAAGTCTGGTCTCAGTAAATATTGCCTGGGTATAGCCCTTACTCACGAAAATATAAAGAGAAATTTATACAAACGGAAAATCCGATACATTCATAAAATCACGACTCAAAAATGAATCCAATAGCAGAACTTGAACAGATGAAAGGGTACAACACCGCTTTCGATCCGGATAATTTTATCTTATTGCTCATCCGGTTTGCGATCAACATAGGCGTTACCTGCCTAATCATCAGACTAATGTACTATCCTAAAAGCCGAAGACGTGACTATTTCTTCACTTTCATTGTCACCAGTACGACCATTTTTATGCTCCTCTTTATGCTTGAAACAGTCAAGCTTCAGGTCGGTTTTGCACTTGGACTTTTTGCTATTTTTGGAATTCTGCGTTACCGGACCGACACGATGCCTATCCGTGAAATGACCTATCTCTTTTTAATTATTGGAATTTCGGTAATCAATGCTCTTGCCAAGAACATCAGTTATATCGAACTTGGATTGACCAATGTCATATTTATAGGGGTTGCAGGATTAATGGAGAGTAACCGTGTTCTAAAGCATGTCTCATGCAAACTGGTGGTCTATGAAAAGATAGACCTGATTAAGCCGGACAGGAAACACGAATTAATTGCCGACCTCATTGAACGCACAGGATTGGAAGTAACCAATGCAGAAATCGGACTGGTCGATTTTCTCAAAGATACAGCCTACATAAAAATTTATTATGTCAGCAGCGATGTCAATACCGCTGACACCATCAGCAAAATCAGCGATTTTAATGCCTCACATAATTAACATGAAAAGATTAATAATCTTCGGTATGCTTGCTATTTTGACCGTAGCAGGCGCACCATTATATGCTCAGACAACCGATTTTGGTATCCGGTTCGGTGCAGAAATCTCCAAGAAGCTGACTAAAAAAATTGAACTGCAGTTTGAAGAAGAGATCCGTTTAAATCAAAATGTGACTGAATATGATCGGTCGATGACAACTTTGGGTGGTAGTTATGCGATTAACAAGACTTTTAAGGCAGGGGTGTTTTATACCTATATCTATGCAAATAATCAGGATGACGGTTATTATGAAAGTCGTCATCGCTTCGGCGGATGGATTCAGGCTGCCCAAAAATTGAACCGCTTCAAAATCACTTTAAGGGAAAAGTTTCAGGACACTTATCGTGACGAGGATTTAGGAAATTACAAATACAATCCTAAAACGTACTTAAGATCAAAGCTCGAAGTATCCTATAACATTAAAAAGTCACCTTTTACTCCCTACCTATCGGCTGAAATGCATTACCAGTTAAATAATCCTTCCGGAAATGAAACCGACAAATGGAGATACACTGCAGGGACTGAATATACAATCAATAAAAAATTTACAATTGACCTGTTCTACAGGCTGGATAAGGAAATAAACGTTAAAAATCCCGCCAATATCTCAGTGATTGGAACGATGCTAAAATACCGGTTTTGAGGATTAAATAGTTCTCCCGAAAGACAATATCTCAACCTGAACGGCAAACATAAACTTAAAACAGGGTCAAACTCCGGTTCTATTAGCCAATATTGTACTGATCTGTCTGTTGATTTGAACACTCATCTCCCTCTCCGGGATTACTTTTTCGGGAATGGGTGGATATTAAAAAATTTTGAAATCAATTGAAGGATAAAGTATTTTGAGGTATCTAAATCCGGATTCCGACCTGAATATATTTTTGGCAAAATGGGTGATCTGATAATCCGTCATCCGATCCTCCGAAGAATTTACCAGAAAATCGGCTTCCACGAGTAATTGAAAATCGATGCCATCTATTGCTGTAAATGTATGATGTTTACTGATGATATAACAGACCCGCTCAATCACTTCAGATTCAAAATTTAACCCGGTCAGAATCTCCCGCGCAACAGGCGGACCTTCAACCTCCTGGTAATTACTCGATGACCGGCCATATTTTTTCTCAGCCACATGGATCCCAATATCAT
The DNA here is from genome assembly GCA_963675995.2 of Prolixibacteraceae bacterium. Lineage (GTDB taxonomy): Bacteria > Bacteroidota > Bacteroidia > Bacteroidales > Prolixibacteraceae > JAAFHB01. The sequence goes on from CAXXIY010000002.1 coordinate 2,472,156, forward strand.
GAAGCAATGCGGTTATTTCAAGAATTTTAAGTGTCTGCTCCTCCAATGATTCTGCAACTCCGAGTAGCTGAGCATAACCATAAACTTTAAGCGAATGTTCGATTCGCCGGAGATCCCCTAAATTCCTCTGCATCATTTCCAATGCAACTTTCCCTGTTACTTTATCCATTTTGTCGCTGTGCTAATAACTCCCTTAAACGGTACATTTCATCTCGAAGCCGTGCAGCCTCAATAAAATCAAGCTCTTTTGCTGCCTTCTCCATCTCCTTCTTTGTATTCAGCATCGTCTTTTCCAGAGCTTCGGTACTCATATATTTCACCACAGGATCAGCTGCCACATCACTCCGTTCAGGAGGCACATAGGCATGACCCATCGCAGCTTTATCCGGACGGTATTCCATGCCAATAATTTCCCTGGTAGGTTTAATAATCTGGGTTGGAGTAATCCCATTGGCCTGATTATAATTGAATTGTTTTATTCTCCGGTAGTTTGCTGAATCTATCGTCCTTTGCATCGAATCGGTAATCTTATCAGCATACATGATGACCAAACCGTTCAAATTACGGGCAGCACGTCCTGCCGTCTGTGTGAGTGACCGTTCCGAACGGAGAAATCCCTCCTTATCGGCATCAAGAATGGCCACCAGCGAAACCTCCGGTAAATCAAGACCTTCGCGTAAAAGATTAATACCAACCAGCACATCAAAGATCCCTTTCCGAAGTTGTTCCATGATCTCTACCCGCTCCATTGTATCGACATCCGAATGAATATAACGACATCGAATATTCATCCGATCAAAATATTTCGACAACTCTTCGGCCATCCTTTTGGTGAGGGTCGTAACCAGAACACGTTCATTCCGTTCACATCTCAGGTGAATCTCCTCCATCAGATCATCAATCTGATTGATTCTGGGTCTGATTTCGATCTGAGGATCGAGCAAACCGGTTGGTCGTATGATCTGCTCAACAACTACACCTTCACTCTTTTGAAGTTCATAATCGGCAGGGGTGGCGCTCACAAAAACAATTTGCCGTGCAACATCTTCAAACTCCTCAAATTTCAAAGGACGGTTGTCAATCGCCGCCGGAAGACGGAACCCGTAATCAACGAGCGTGACCTTCCTGGATCGGTCACCGCCATACATCGCATGGATCTGGGGCATGGTGACATGGCTTTCGTCGATGACCATCAGGAAATCCTCCGGAAAATAATCGAGCAGACAAAATGGGCGGGATCCCGGTTCCCGTCGGTCAAAATAACGTGAATAGTTTTCGATGCCGGGGCAATACCCCAATTCACGTATCATTTCCAGATCATAAGTCACCCGATCTTCAATCCGTTTGGCTTCGACAAATTTCCCCGATCGTTTAAAAAAATCGATATGTTCAACAAGATCATTTTGTATATTTCTGATCGCCAATTGAATACTATCCTTGGTCGTAACGAAAATAGTGGCGGGATAGATTACACAATTATTCTTCGATTCAACTGCGTAGCCGTTTTCAGGATTGAAGATAGCGATCTCTTCCACCTCATCACCAAAAAATACGATCCTGATCCCGTCATCGGCATAGGCAGGAAAGATATCAACGGTATCCCCTTTCACCCTGAAATTTCCCCTCTGGAACAAAACTTCACTCCGCGAATACATCGCATCTACCAATTTTCGAAGAAATACATTCCTGCTTACTACCTCACCCACCTTTAGTGAGATCACGTTCGCATGAAAATCCTGGGGATTGCCAATGCCATATAAACACGATACAGAGGAGACCACAATCACATCTCTCCTGCCAGAAAGCAAGGCAGAGGTAGTGCTCAGCCGGAGCTTTTCGATCTCCTTATTGATTGACAAATCCTTCTCAATAAAAGTATCAGTTACCGGAATGTAAGCCTCCGGTTGGTAATAATCGTAATAAGAGACGAAATATTCAACTGCATTTTCAGGAAAGAATTGCTTCATTTCACCATACAACTGTGCCGCAAGGGTCTTATTATGACTTAAAATCAGTGTAGGTTTCTTTACCTGCTCAATGACATTCGCCATCGTAAAGGTTTTACCCGATCCTGTGACACCCAGCAAGGTCTGGTACGGAACACCCGTAATAACCCCTTCGACCAGCTGACTGATTGCCTCGGGCTGATCTCCCGTGGGCTGATAATCTGATACTATTTTTAAATCCATAATCACTCGAAGATTGACGAAGGACGAAATTAGTAATAAAAAAGGGTCAAAAAATTTTAACAAGCAATTTACGATGACTACTGACAGGAAACAGGGCAATCAGTAATCATAGATTCTGACCGTAGCCGAAGTTTCGTGCAATCATGAGATTGTGTAATCGTGAAGTCTCTAAGTCTCCCTGTCTCTCCATCAGCGGTTCACAACTCCCTCCCTGTGGTCACCTCATAATACTTGGTCACATCAACACTCATCATACCAGCCCGTTCGGCAGCCTGGAGTCCGAGTTCACCATCTTCAAAAACTTCACAAAATTCAGGTGGAACACCAATCAATTCAGCTGCTTTTAAGAATGTATCGGGAAATGGCTTGTGATTGACCACATCTTCAGCTGCGACAACATGATCAAAACAATCTTTAACACCTGCAATTTCGAGTGTCTTCCAGGCCAGATATTGTGATCCTCCTGTTCCGCAAGCCATGGGAAGCTTTCCTTTATTTTCCCTGATCAGTTTCACAACCGGTTCTATAGGTTTTGCTTTATACATATTTTGCTCATAACGCCTCTCTTTGGTAAGTGTGAATTCCATCTCATCAAAATCACCATTAAATTTCTTTTTCAGATACTGACTGGTTTGAAATGCAGGAACTCCCGTCACTTCTACAAAAAGCTCAGGGGTAAAATCGATTCCGTGCTCGGCTGCAGTCTCTCTCCAGGCGATAAAATGGACTGGCATTGTATCGCAGATTGTTCCATCGATATCAAAAATAAGTCCTTTGGCAAGAGGATGATGTGTTAATATTGTTTCCATGAATTGTGAATTGTTTTGACCCCAAAAATAGGATAATAAAAGTTTACATCAGTTTTATCAAATTGTTAAGAAGAATTTCGCTAATTTGCATTTAATTTTTTAACCGTCAAATAATGAACAGTGCCCAGTTATATCTCCCCACCTTAATCCCTCAATGGGGCATTTTTGCAGGAGTTGTTTTGCTTACAATAGGATATGTCGATAAAAAAGTGCTCTGGACGCAGTTGGGCTGGTTGATCCTCACCCTTACAGGTGTGGCATCGCTTTATTTTAACCTTTTCGGGGATTTTAAAGCCATCGTAACAGGAGTCCAAACAGATTCAGATGTGACCCGTCTTATTGCCACGGGATGGCAAACGGTGGCCGGGGGTGTTCTTGCAGCAGTTTCACTTCTGATGTTTCACTTCAAAAGTAAACGTTACAATATCCTCGCCATTCTTACAATTATTTATTTCGTTATAATCTTCCTGATGTATCTTCAGCTTTCTGACGGTTCATCGATTGCCGGTAAAACCAAACCGCAGACAGAACAACAGAAACAATAGAAACAACAGAAATATCATGGAAACAGCAACCCCTATCTGGGAACTCTTAAAAATAATTCTCCCTGCACTCATCGTTTTTCTAACTGCCTGGTTTCTTTTCAGGGATATGCTCGAGAATGGGCAGAAACGGCGCGAGTTTGAATTCCGGGTAAGAAACAGCGAAAAGGTTACTCCCATCAGGTTACAGGCGTATGAACGGCTTGCATTATTGCTGGAGCGGATTTCTCCACAGTCACTGCTTATTCGTGTCTCACCTCATGATCTTTTGGCTGCTGACTTCCATCAGCAGTTGCTTTCGCATATCCGTCAGGAGTTCGAACATAATTTCTCCCAGCAAATCTATGTATCGCCAATGCTGTGGGAAACCATCCGGCAGGCAAAAGAAAATCTGACAGCGATCATCAATAAATCGGCAGAGGAGATTGAAGGTAATGCTCCTGCCCTGTTGTTGAGTAAAAAGATCATTGAAAATTATATCGAAGAGGAAAATCAGTTGATTGTCTTTGCGATGAATGAGTTGAAAAGGGAGATCGGGAAATTGTTTTAAGATATCTTTTTTCTTAAGTGAGCGGATGATTGTTCAGGATATGAATAGTTACCCGCTCATCATTTACAATTTAGTTATCATTGCAGGCGCAGGAGTCGGTACCGGTTTTGGAAGCGAAGTGACACCATCAGTCAGAAGAAACAGATTGTAACGGACTGCATCATTCTGAAAGAGTAGTTTTGCACATTGGCAAACGAGCGACATCTTTTCCCACACCTGGTTAAGTGCAGTGATCCGTTTGTTTGCATCGAGTGTCCGTCCCTTTTTAGCATTTTGCTGGATAATTTCCTGTTTAATGATTTCCTCTGCAATGTTTAAAAGACCATCAATTTCCGGTTCCTTCATCCCCTTTGACATCAATGCCTGCTTGATTTCCGGAACAGATGCCTGTGCGAACGCAGTTTTCAGCAAGATGGGAAGTTTAAGCTGGCTTGTTCTTGCACCATTGTATTGCGGTTTACCCATAATATTCAGCATATTTGCGTCACCAGGAAATGCAAGCTGGACGTAAAGCATAAGTGCCTGAAAACAATCACGACCTTTTTCCATATTGGCTTTCAATGCTTCGGTCTCAGCTGCTTGGTTGGCAACCGATACATAATCGGGTGGAATGCTTCGCGCTGTTGCCGTAGCTGCCGCCCAATCGGCTGCGAAAGGATCTCCAAATTGGGGAAAACGTTCAACAAACAAACTTTTGTTTTCATTGAACGAACCCAGTTTCAGCTCTGACTGCTGCAATACCTCTTCATCGGATCTGCTGAAGATGCGTGATACTTCTTCGGGATGTTTCATGATTTTAAAATTTTAATTTGTAAAAACGGCTGACTGTTATTTAGTTAAAATATTACATGAGTAAATATACAAAAAAATAATGATTTTTTTGATTTTATTTTCTGAATGTTTTATGGTGAAGAGGTAATCAGATGTAGAGACACGATCAGTTGTAGAGATGCAATTAATCGCATCTCTACCAAAACCCACGATGTGTGTCTTGTCAACCTATTTTAGGGAAGGTCAACTTTCAACAAATCGAAGCACTATTCTGTCACATCGAAGATCTCCTCCAACCAATAGTAGCTATGTTCCGCCAGAAAGAAGATCTCTTTCGTCGCATAGAAGATGTGCTCTACCCAAAAGAAGATGTCCTACACTACATAGAAGATGTGCTCCACCCAATAGAAGCATGCTCCGACTTTCGGAGATTGATTCTACGTGATGTAAACAATCTTCGATATGGGAAGTAAAACCGAATTTAATTTTCCCTGTTCGGGCAACGATGTTAAGTTTAGTAAAAACTTCGGAAGGGTTTCCTGAAAATACCCTCCGGTTTCAACCGGAGGAAAGGTGGGATAAAGGCAATCCAAATATAGCTCATTAGGAGTTATATTTGGATTGCAATAGATGCTGACTTGCGGTATTTTATAATTTGCAATTTTTTGAGGGATACCCCGCCAGGGTTTTTCTTCACCTGCTTGCTGTGTTCAGCCGGTTCTGTCTATTTGTTATTCTCCAGCCACTTTAATCGTCTGGCATCGGGCAGATGTTTGATGCTGAAATGCTCAAACAATGCATTGAATCCTTCACCATCTGGTGAGGCAGCTGCCATTCCGACCATCACAGGAATATTATCAGGGAAACTGGCAATGCGCATCATTTTATAATCCTTATCATCGAACGAATAAGATAATTCTATGGCATCGAGCTGCCGGACCGCCTTAATCCACATCGATTTGGGAATATCGTTTAGCTCAATTACACTCCAGTCACTCTTGACATTTGTCACCACCGTGCTGACGTTGAACTTTCCATTAACAAATTCCAGACCCGATTTAATCCAGTTCTTTTCATCAACACGCAACATGATTCCCATGTGGTCGTAACGTGTTTTAAATTCACCGGAGATCTTCACCTTTACTTCGAATTCACCACCCTGCAAAGCGTAATAAAACGGTCCATCGTCAACTGTAAAGCCATAACTTGTGATCCGCCAGAAATCGGTCTTTGCTGGTGCAAACATCGAAAGCGATTGTTTGTCAATACTCCATTTCTCTGGTTGATTAAACCATTGCATTTTTTCCAGATTTTGTGCAGACACTTCGGTCAAGGCAAATAGTAAAAACAAAAATATTAGTTTTTTCATTTTCAAGATTTTTTAAGGTGGGTCTTCTTCACATCATTAAAAGAGAACAACCATATATTACATTTCGATCTTTTTAAATTTAGGAACCAGGGTGTGCATTACACCCCAGGCAATCAGATATGCCAAAGCACAGAACGCAAATACCAGGGTATATGCGGTTGTCATATGGTGCTGAACAATCGGATACTGAATTGACTTAAGCAAATTAAGAGAGGCCGGATCAATTGCCTGAATTTGCTTAACTACCTCTGAAGGAAGTCCGCCCAGTTCCACCTTATCGATATTGATGACATCTCCATGTTTATTGACCAATTGGATAGAATGGATCTTATCCACAAAATCACCCAGGTTCGCCGCCTTTGCTTCCACCCAGGTTTTAGCGATACCGGCGTGGCGGTAACCATCAAAAAGCCATCCGGCACATTTATTAACAACAATGCCACCGATACCTCCTGCCATTCCGCCGATTCCGGTTACACTGGCAACAGCCTTATTGGGGAACATATCCGAGACTGTTGTAAATATATTGGCAGACCAAGCCTGATGTGCAGCGGTTCCAATACCAATAATGAGTACAGGTGCCCAATAACTGTAGGTACCAAAATATTGTGCACTTAAAACGGCAAGGGGGAAGAGGGCGATGGTGAGCATAGCTTTCATTCGCCCTTCATAGGGCTCATATCCTTTGTTAATAAAGTACATCGGGAACCATCCTCCTCCTATGCTGCCAATGGATGATAACATATAAAGGACAGCAAGCGGGAAGGCGACATCCATTCCGGTCATCCCGTATTGTGCCTTCAGGTAGGCTGGTAACCAGAATAAAAAGAACCACCAAACCCCGTCAGTCATGAATTTACCAAAGCTGAATGCCCATGTCTGGCGGTACTTTAAAAGCTGAAACCATGAAATCTTTGCGCCGTTTGATTCACCATTTTTAGGTTCATCGGATGCGGTATCTGAATTGATATAGGCAATTTCAGCTGCCCCAACGCGTTTGTTTCTGTTGGGAATTTCATAAAGCCAAAACCAGAAAATCAACCATAAAAAGCCAATTCCTCCGATGATCAGGAAGGCCGCTTCCCATCCAAGGTGGTCTGCAATCCATGGAACTGTCATCGGGGCAAGAATGGCCCCCACGTTCGATCCTGAATTGAAAATTCCCGTGGCAAGGGCACGTTCTTTCTTCGGAAACCATTCAGCGGTTGTTTTGATCGCTGCCGGAAAGTTACCTGCTTCACCAAACCCCAATACACCACGGGCAAACATAAAACCGCCTGTTCCTCTGGCCAGTGCATGAACCATCGCTCCAACGGACCACACAGTTAATGACAATGCATATCCAAGTTTGGTGCCAAGCCAGTCGATCAGCCGTCCCGCAAATAGCATCGAGATCGCATATACAAACTGGAAAACTGAAACGATATTGGCATAATCGGAATCGCTCCAGTTGAATTGAACTTCAAGACGGTCTTTTAGAAGACTAAGTACCTGTCTGTCGAGGTAGTTTACGGTTGTGGCAAAAAATACGAGGGCACATATGGTCCATCTGTATTTCCCGATCGTCTGGTTAATTTGGTTCATTAATTGCTGTTTATTAGAGTTAAAATATTATGTTCTTAGTTTTTGAACGATAGCCAGGGCTTCGCTGCATTTTTCGGTAATCACTTCAAAATTACCTGATTCCATTACGCTTTTGGGAAAGAGTTGTGAACCCATACCCACGCAATGAACACCTGCTTTAAACCATCCTTTCAGATTGGCTTCATCGGGCGAAACGCCTCCTGTTGGCATAATACTTGCCCAGGGCATCGGTCCCTTTACTCCGGATACGAAATCGGGTCCACCCACCGAAGTACCGGGGAAAATCTTTACTACTTCAGCTCCCAATTCATGCGCCCTGTTGATCTCGGTCACCGAACCACAACCCGGACTCCATGCTATTTTTCGTTGGTTACAAACCTTAGCCGTACCTTCGTCAATCAATGGAGAGACGATGAAGTTAGTCCCCAATTGGATGTATAATGATGCTGTTCCCTGATCAATAACAGAGCCAACACCCATGATCATTTCGGGGCATACTTTGATGGCCCACTTGTTAATCTCCTGAAAAACTTCATGGGCAAAATCACCCCTGTTGGTAAATTCAAAAACCCGGATACCGCCATCATAACAGGCTTTAATCACATTTTTGCAAACTTCGGCATCTTTATGATAAAATACCGGAATAATACCGGTTTCTTTCATTTTCAATGCAACCTCAATTCTTGTAAATCGTGCCATATAAAAGTAAGTAAGGGCAAACAAAGATGTCTGCCCAATTATATATTCTGGTAATATTATCTTGCAACCCGCCCTGAGGCATCTCCGCCCATCAGTTTGATCACCTCATCAACGGTGACTAAATTGTAATCTCCATAAATGGTGTGTTTCAGACAGGAGGCAGCAACAGCAAAGTTTAAAGCTTTCTGATCGTTTCCAGGCCAGGTGATTAAGCCATAGATTAAACCACCCATAAATGAGTCTCCACCTCCAACACGATCAACGATATGGGTAATCTGATATGTTGGAGCTTCGTAAAGATGGTTTCCGTCCCATAGTACACCGGACCAGGTATTGTGACTTGCACTAACCGATCCGCGAAGTGTGGTAATCACTTTCTTCACCCTCGGAAATTTTGTCATAATTTGTTTTGAAACTGATTCATATGCAGCGGCTGAAACATGACCCGAAGTAACATCTATACCTTCGGGTTTGATCCCTAGAACCATTTCAGCATCCTCCTCATTTCCAAGTACGACATCGCATCCCTGTACTAAAACAGACATTACATCGCCGGCGCTTTTCCCATATTTCCACAGTTTATTGCGATAGTTCAGATCGCACGAAACAGTAATCCCTTTTTCATTTGCCTTCTTAATCCCCTCAGCCAGGACATCAGCCGCTCCCTGCGAAATTGCTGGTGTGATTCCGGTCCAATGGAACCAGCCTACACCTTCAAAGACATGGTCCCAGTCGATCATTCCGGGTTGAATATCACAAATTGCTGAATGGGCACGATCATAAACCACCTTCGAACCACGACTTACCGCACCGCTCTCCAGATAATAGATTCCCAAACGTTCGCCGCCCCAAATAACGTGATCGACACCTACACCATATTTGCGTAAATCCATCAGACACGCTTCGCCAATATCATTTTTAGGTAAGCGGGTTACAAAGTCAATCGGAACTCCATAATTGGCAAGCGAAATGGCCACATTGGCCTCTCCCCCGCCAAACGTCGCGGTGTATTCTGTTGCCTGACTAAATCTAAGGTATCCAGGTGTTGCCAAACGCAACATAATCTCTCCGAAAGTAACTACTTTCTTACTCATAATCAAAATGTTGAAATAAATATTTTAAAAAATCCGACAGCAGAAATAAATCTATGCAATCGATTGCAATATCGGAATAATTTTTCAAAGTACCAATGGATTATTTATACATCGAAGCCAAAATAGTTGGCGGCATTATTATAGGATATATCCTGTACCATTTTTCCGAGGAATTCGATATCGGCAGGAATCTCTCCGTTTTCAACATCATTTCCGATAAGGTTGCAAAGTATCCTTCGGAAATATTCGTGACGTGAATAAGAGAGAAAGCTTCGTGAGTCAGTGAGCATACCCACAAAACGACTCAGTAAACCAAGACTTGATAAAGCATTCATCTGACTGATCATTCCATCTTTCTGATCGAGGAACCACCAACCAGAACCCCATTGAATTTTTCCTGGAATTGTTCCATCCTGGAAATTACCAATCATGGTTGCCATAATCTCATTATCACCCGGATTAAGATTGTAAAGGATGGTCCGCGTAAGTTTTTTATCAACTTCCAGACGATTCATAAACTTTGACAACGAAGCAGCAACCGGATAATCACCAATGGAATCAAATCCCTTATCTGGCCCGACAGATTCGAACATACGTGTATTATTGTTCCGCATCGCCCCAAGATGATATTGTTGCGTCCAGTTACGCTTGTGATCCATCACGGCAAATTCATAGAGCATGGCTGATTTGAATTTCAATAACTCATCTGAAGCGGGGACATTTCCACCACGAATCGAATCAAAAATGGCTTTAATTTCTGCAATTGTATAATCTACAGCATAAATGGTCTCAAGACCGTGATCTGAAAGTCGGCAGCCATTTTCGTGAAAAAAGAGATGCCGTTGTTCGATTGCCTCCATAAACTGGTCAAATGAACCGATCGAAATTCCTGAAGCAGCTTCCAATTGAGCCACATAAGCATTAAAAACCCCGGGGTTTTCAATGGCCATCGCTTTATCGGGTCTCCAGGCAGGAATCACCTTTACCTCAAAACCACTCGCTTTTATGCTTTGATGATATTCAAGTGAATCAATGGGATCGTCAGTTGTACAAATCACTTTGACATTTGCCTTACGGATGATTCCCCTGCACGAAAAATCGGGTCTACTCAATAACGAATTACAGGCCTCCCAAATTTGAGGCGCTGAAGAGGGATTCAGCTGGTCCTTGATTCCAAAGGGTTTGCGTAATTCGAGGTGCGTCCAGTGGTAAAGCGGATTTCGCATGGTATAGGGTGCGGTTTCGGCCCATTTTTCAAATTTCTCCCAGTCAGTGGCATCACCAGTACAAAATTTTTCATCGACACCATTGGTCCGCATTGCCCTCCATTTGTAATGGTCGCCATGAAGCCAAATCTCAGATAAATTGTTGAACCTTCTGTCCTCGGCAATCTCCTGAGGAGAAATATGGCAGTGGTAATCGAAGATGGGCATCGGAGCAGCATACTGATGATACAACGTTTTTGCAGTTTCTGTCTGAAGCAGAAAATCTTCGTCCATAAATGGTTTCATACTTTTTCGATTTATTGGTAATATGTAATTTTTGTGACTCGTAAAATACTAAATTGCATCAAGATAAAAGACGTTCGGGCTTTTCGTCATTTGGTTTTTGGCATTCGGGTTTTTAGGAAATATAATCCTACCACACATGCTAAAAGCCGAAAAGTCGAATCGTCCAAAAGCCTGCTAGCGTAACCCAAACAACCTTTTCAAATGTCTGTCAAAAAGGTTTTCCTCCACGCAACTTCCTACAAGATCGCGATGTTTATCGAGCAAATTGGTATATGTTGCGCCACACTCGGCAGCAATCTTATACCCTACATGGATCAGCTGTCTGAAATTGGGATTGTAATCAGGATGGCCCGGAATATGACGGAGGGTATTGGCAAATTTCGCACTATCCCATTGATCCACCTCAGCAGCAGAAGGCAATTGATCCTGTTTAATATCGATTACATCGGCATAAGGGGCACACAACTCTTCCTGACGATCCAACGCACTTTTATAGATTAGTTTTGCGAGTTCAAGCGCCTCACCTCCGGCTAAGGCTAATCCGATAACCTCTTCAAGCCAGGTTGTGCCGGCAGTTTTTACATGGATTCCTTTGTCGTATTTTTTAATAATATTTGCCATGACCGGATAAATTGAAAATTTATCCGACCCGGAATGGACACTAAGTTTAAGATTGTCAGGTAGCCCAAATTCTTTAACTGCATAGTCAATCACAAGTACATCCTCTTCGAATTCAAGTGAAAACTGAGCCACATCGCCAACATAATCGACGCCTTTATTGAAACGACCTGTGAATTTTGGGGCGATCGTCTGAACTGGTATACCTTGTTCGGCAATCATCTTGAGAATAAAAAACATCTCAACAGGAGTTTGGGGCGTCTCCACTTCGTCCATTGAGACCTCCGTCACAAAATGATCTTCTCCTTTTTGCTCCTTAATAAAGTGATATATCTTACCAGCTTCGGTAATGGCTGCCAAAAATTTACGGGAAATGTTGAGCAAAAGTTGGTCTGTCACTTTAAAGGGTTCAATAATACCGGGAATAGTCAGTGTTCCCGAATATTTACTACAGGATGCCACAAAAGCAGAGATTTGATCATCGCCTGCTGCTGTTCCGATTTTACTGGCCACATCAAGGGTGAAAAAATCGGATGCCGAAATAAATCCACTGACATTTGATAGATTGATATGGTCTGCATCAACAAAGTAATTTCCAGCATATGACAAATTGTTAACCGCAGCGTCGGCTTCAATTCTTGTATCATCGGGTTTTGAGTGAATGTAGGAGTGCTCGCGATTCGATTTATTCCAAACCGGAACAATTTCAACTCCGGCTGCTGCTGCTTTTACAATTGCCTTTAACTGTGCTTCACCCTGATGTCCGAACCGGTCACCAATACCTAAACTGTATTTGCCTATTTTCATTTTTTGGGATATTTTATATTAGTTATTTCAAAATTTGATTAAAATCATGACGGAAATTTCGGCTTTGTGGTCACCAAATATTTTTGAAACAGAAGAATATGGCAACCAGCAGAAAAGACCAGAAATTATTAGAAACTTTCCAGAACAATTAAATATCTATATTTCAACAACATAAAACAAATCTTAATCATTCCGTGTTCGTTCACGAAGATAGGGTGTTTTTGGATACGTCACAATATCCGGACAAATTTTATTGCATTTTATGTTTTAAAACATTTTTCCCGTGTTCGTACACGATATTTTGAAAAATGGTATTAGATTTGTCGGCAAACTTTTACAAATTCAACCTGGAAGGGAATGAAAAAGAATATCCGGATTCTGGACATCGCACAAAAAGCAGGCGTTTCGATAGGCACTGTTGACAGGGTTCTCCATCAGCGTGGCGAAGTATCGGAAGAAACGAGGGATAAGATTCTCAAGATTATCAATGATTTTGATTATCGTCCAAATATTCTGGCAAGTTCTCTGGCATCGAAAAAGGCAATCACGTTTGCTTCGTTAACTCCCTGGGCGCCCGATAAGGATTCATTTTGGTCGAAACCTCAGGAAGGAATTGAGAAGGCAGTTGGTCAGCTTCGGCATTACGGTATCCGGCTTGAGCCTTATCATTTTAAAATGGATGATCCTGAGACATTTACTCTGGAAGCTGCCAAAATTCTTGCCTCTTCACCCGATGGGATTCTCTTGGCCCCATGGGCAAAACGTGAGGCATTAAAGTTTACGCGGGAGCTCGATCAGAAGGCCATTCCTTATATATTTATTGATTCAAATCTAAAGGAGGCTAATCCGATCAGTTTCATCATACAGGATTCAATGCAGAGTGGATATCTTGCGGCTAAAATGATCGATTATGGAATTACCTCCGCAAGCAATATTGTCATTATACATATCACCAAGGATCTCCAAAATGCCAATCACTTACTTCTCAGGGAGAAGGGATTTCTCGAATATCTTGAAACCGTTAAAACCAGGAAGCACCGGATCATAAAGATTGAAGTCCCTTCGGACGAAAAAGAGATTACTAATAAACTCAACAATTGCATTTTAGAGACAAAGACCATCGATGCCGTGTTTGTAACCAACTCGAAAGTACACCTTGTTGCCGGCTATTTTGACCAGTTTGATCAACGTCCCAAAATTATTGGATATGACCTGATTTCTAAGAACATCGATTTACTGATTAACGGTAAAATTGATTTTCTGCTCAATCAAAAGCCCGAGTCACAGGGATATGTGGCGACCAACCTCCTTTTCGACCACATCATAAGAAAAGAGAAGGTTTTGGATTCCAATTATACTTCGATCGATATTATTGCCAAAGAAAATATTGAGTATTATTCTTCTATATAAACAATTATATATCAACACAAAAAAACATTTAAATGATGAAAAAAATATCCTTTGACGACCTAAATGGTAAAGTCTGTGTAATCACCGGAGGAGCTGGTGTAATCGGTATCTCGATAATCAAGGCACTTGCCTCGGTCAGGGTAAAAGTTGCAATCGTCGACATCAATGAAGAACTTGCCAAAGAGGTTGCGGCAGATCTTTCAAAAGAATTTGACACTAAAATTATTGGTGTTAAAGCTAATGTGCTGGACAAAGAGTCGCTGGAAAGTGCGAAATTGGTGATTAATCAACAACTTGGCCCTATCGATCTGCTGATAAACGGTGCAGGTGGCAATTCACCCCAGGCGACAACACAGGTCGAGCAGATGGAAGAAACGGAACTGGATAAACTTGAAAAAACCTTTTACGGACTTCAGATGGAAGGTTTCGACAAAGTATTTGCCTTGAATTTTAAAGGAACGGTCCTCCCCAGTATGGTATTTACAAAAGATATGCTTGAGAAAAAGTCGGGTGTAGTACTAAATATCTCCTCGATGAATTCCTATCACCCATTAACGAAGATTCCTGCCTACTCTGCGGCCAAGGCTTCGGTCAATAATTTCACCGAATGGTTGGCTGTGCATCTGGCCAAAGTGGGTATTCGGGTTAATGCGGTTGCACCAGGGTTCTTTATCACCAATCAGAATCGCTTTCTTGTTTTAGATGAAAAGACAGGAAATTATTCAGCGCGCGGAAATAAAATTGTCACCAATACTCCGATGGGAAAATTTGGTGATCCCGATGATTTGCAGGGTGCAGTTCTTTACCTGTTAAGTGACCTGTCATCGTTTGTTACAGGGATTGTTATTCCTGTGGATGGCGGATTTAATGCTTACAGCGGAGTGTAAGGTTCATTTGATAGAGTGACAAGGCCATGCCTTATCACTACAAAACCAATAAAATATAACTTCAAAAATAAATTATATGTCATTACAATTAAAAAAAGATTTTGCCTGGTCATTATTGGTTCCAACCAGTATGGGAGTTAGAATTACCCCAGTCAACGGGCAGCCCGTTCATAGCAGTGATCTGTATCAAATGTATGCTTCGAGTGCGGAAACCAATGTTGCAAGTATTGCATCCTATCTTGGACTTCCGGTTAAGGTGCTGACAACATTCGTAAAAGAGAGTCCCATTGCTCAGTTTATCAAAGGTAATCTGAGGAGTCGCAACATGAACTACGAGGGTCCGGAGGTTGCTCAGGGTGATCCCTGGGGATACCGTCACCAGTTTAACATTGCTGACAGCGGTTTTGGGACTCGCGGGCCACGCGTACTAAATGACCGGGCAGGTGAAGTTGGCAGGACATTGAACGTCAAAGATTTTGATCTCGAACGGATTTTTGGAAAAGAGGGGGTTCAGATTGTCCATCTTTCCGGATTAATCGGCGCTTTATCGCCTGAAACGAGCAATTTTTGTCTGGAGATTGCCCGTTTCGCAAAAAAATACGATACACGAATTTCGTTTGATCTAAACTACCGCGCCTCTTTCTGGAAAGGAAGAGACAAGGAATTACGTGAGATATTCACTGAGATAGCTTCGTTATCGGATATTCTGATCGGAAACGAAGAGGATTTTCAGCTTTGTCTTGGTATCGAAGGTCCTGCTGCCGGTGGCAAAGGAATTGCTTCAGAGATTGAAGGTTTCAAGGGGATGATTAATCGTGTAAAGGAGGCATTCCCCAATGCATCTGTATTCGCCACAACACTTCGCCAGGTAATCAGTTCCAATGAACATCTCTGGGGCGCCATAATGCTCGAAGGTGAAAACTGGGAAGTCATTGAACCGCGGAAAATCACAGTACTTGACCGTATTGGTGGTGGCGATGGTTTTGTTGGCGGTTTACTGTATGGGATATTGAAAGGGTGGGCCCCTGAAAAATGGCCACAATTTGGTTGGGCAACCGGCGCCCTTGCAACCACCTTCCTGACCGACTATGCGCAACCAGCCGATGAGGAGATGGTCTGGAGTATCTGGGGTGGAAATGCGCGGGTAAAAAGGTAAAGCAGGAAGGCAGTCCTCTGGGCTGATTTTACGCTTTAATTATTTACTTTTAGAAAAAATTCAGCTTAAACTTTTGGCAAATCTGTTAAAAGTTTAAGCTTAAAACTAAAAATATGATCTATTTTCAAACTGGTTCTCCAACTGCTTCACTTTCACATGATGATTTGAAGGAGGGATTGTATACCGCATTGACATTGTTGGGTAAAAAGAAAAAAATTCTTGCCATACCACCCGATTTTACACGATTTCCCTCTCGTGCAGGTGAATTGACACGTTACATCTGGAATTTTTATGGCGATAAGCTAACCGATATCCTCCCGGCATTAGGGACACATTCACCCATGACCGAACATCAGATTACGGAGATGTTTGGTGATGTACCCAAAGAATTGTTCCGTGCCCATGATTGGCGGAATGATGTGGTTACATTAGGAGAGGTGCCTGCGGAATATGTACGTGAAGTATCCGGTAACGCGGTTGACTTCGCATGGCCGGCGCAGGTGAACAAATTACTTGTTGAAGGCGGATTCGATCTGATTCTTTCAATCGGACAGGTCGTTCCGCATGAAGTTGTTGGAATGGCCAACCATAACAAAAATATTTTTGTTGGAACCGGTGGAGCTGAAGGGATCAATAAAAGCCATTTTATCGGTGCAGCCTTTGGAATGGAAAAGATGATGGGGCGTTCCAAGACCCCTGTTAGAAGAATTTTTGATTATGCAAGCCACAATTTCGCGGAACATCTTCCTATTTTATATATCCTTACTGTTGTCGGAATGGATAAGGAAGATGGTTCGCTTAAGGTCCGCGGATTATATGTCGGTGATGATAAAGAGGTATTTAAGGCTGCCGCCGCCCTATCGTTGGAAGTAAATTTCAATATGCTTGATCGTCCGATGAAAAAGGTTGTTGTTTACCTTGATCCTACCGAATTCAAATCTACCTGGCTGGGTAATAAATCGGTATATCGTACCCGGATGGCCATTGCCGATGGTGGTGAATTGATTGTCCTGGCGCCAGCCCTGAAAGAGTTTGGTGAAGATGGTGAAATTGACCGGTTGATTCGAAAATATGGCTATTTCGGAACCCCTAAAACTTTGGAAGCAGTGCGTGAAAATGAGGATCTGAAAAATAACCTCAGTGCCGCTGCTCACCTGATTCACGGTTCTTCGGAAGGGCGCTTTTCTGTAACCTACTGTCCGGGTTGCGAAAAGGAGAATCTCACACAACAAGAAATTGAAAGTGTCGGGTTTAAATTTGGAAACCTGGCAGAGATGACAAAATTATACGATCCATCCAAGCTAAAGGATGGTTGGAACATCTCTGCTGACGGTGAGGAATTTTATTACATCTCCAATCCTGCTTTAGGATTATGGGCTGTACGTGAACGTTTTAACGGATAAGAATCCATGTTTTTAGAAGAGGTAAAATGGGGGATAATCGGTTGCGGTGATGTCACGGAAGTGAAGAGTGGCCCGCCGCTTCAACTTACACCACATTCCAAACTTGTGGCGGTAATGCGTCGAAACGGAGCGCTGGCAGAAGATTATGCCCGGCGACATCATGTTCCCAAATGGTACAGTGATGGAGACGAGTTAATCCATGATCCTGAAGTTAATGCGATATACGTTGCCACTCCTCCAAATGCTCACCTCGATTATGCAGTAAAGGCCATGCGTGCCGGCAAACCGGTTTATGTGGAAAAGCCGATGGGGTGTACTTATGGTGAATGCCTTGAGATGCTGAACGTCTCAAAAGAAACCGGAATTCCGATTTATGTGGCTTACTACCGACGGACACTTCCTCTGTTTCTGAAAGTTAAAGAGTTGGTCGAATCGAATGCAATTGGTAAAGTGCGACTGGTGAATATCCGTTATTATCTTCCACCTGAAAATGAATCTGAAAGTAAAGAGGCGCCATGGCGCTTTATGCCCGATATTTCAGGTGGGGGACTACTTTTCGATCTTGCTTCACATACACTCGATTTTCTCGATTATGTTTTTGGAGCAATCCGCGATGTCAAGGCAAATGCGATCAATCAGGCAGGCCTCTACAGCGCCGAAGATCTGGTGATGGCCAACTGGATGCATCAATCGGGCGTTGCCGGAACCGGCACATGGTGTTTTACCACTTCAGGTAAAAGCAAACTGGACGAGGTTGAAATCATTGGAGATCAAGGGAAAATTACGTTCGCCACCTTTGAATCCAGACCGGTTATTATCGAAAATGGTGTTGGATATCAGGAATTTCCGTTTGAACGACCAAAGCATGTCCAAAGCTTTCTGATGGAGAAAATTGTTGCATCCCTGCGTGGTGAGGGGGAATCCCCTTCAACCGGAACAACCGCCGCACGTACGAATTGGGTACTTGATGAAATGGTAAGGAATTTTTACCATAAAAATTTGTAAACGAAGCGAATAATTGGAATGAAGATCATAATAGACGATAAGATCCCTTATATTAAAGGTGCGCTTGAACCTTTTGCAGACATTATTTATCTGCCCGGAAATAAAACCACGCCTGAGGTGGTCAAAGATGCTGATGCCATAATTACCCGTACAAGGACCATTTGTAACAAACAATTGCTCGAAGGATCGAAGGTGAAGTTCATTGCCACCGCTACTATTGGGTATGATCACATTGACACCGTTTTTTGTGAGCAATCAGGTATCGCCTGGACCAATGCGCCAGGATGTAACTCAAAATCGGTAGAGCAATACATCGCTTCGGCTTTATTAGCTCTGGCTGAAAAAAAGAATTTTTTACTCACAGAAAAAACAATCGGAGTTGTAGGGGTCGGTAATGTAGGGTCAAAAGTGGCACGATTGTGCGAAATTTTGGGAATGAAGGTATTGCTCAACGATCCGCCACGTGCCAGAGCAGAAGGCGGAAAAGGGTTTGTTGATTTGGATGAGATACTCGAAAAAGCAGATATCATCTCACTGCATGTACCATTAAACCTGGAGGGTATTGATAAAACTTACCACCTTGCAGATGAGTCTTTTTTCGCAAAAGCAAAGAAAAATCCCATCATCATCAACTCCTGCCGTGGTGAAGTAACTGAAACCACCGCCTTAAAATCGGCGCTAAAAACGGGTCAGATCTCCGGAGCGGAAATCGATTGCTGGGAAAATGAACCTCACCTGGATCTTGAATTACTTGCGCTGACAGATTTGGCAACTCCCCATATTGCCGGTTATTCAAAAGACGGGAAAGCCAACGGAACAAGTATGAGCATCCGGGCATTAAGTAAATATTTCAAACTGGGTATCGACAATTGGAAATGCACGGGGGTTGAAATTCCTGAATCGACAGAAATCATAATTGATGGAACGGGTAAAACAGTTCAACAGATCCTTGCGGAAGCTGTTTTTACAACTTATGATATCCGCGACGATGACCGGCGTTTAAGGGCTTCGGTAGAAACATTCGAAAAACAGCGTGGCGATTATCCCGTTAGGAGAGAATTCCCGACATTTAATATCTTTTGCAAAATCAATAATTTAAAAGCAATCCATAAACTCAAAGAACTGGGATTCAAATTATAAAGAAAAATTGGAGATATATGTAGAAACTATAGAAACTACATAACAATAGAAACCACAGAAACATTTCAATTAATTTCAGAAAAATGAAAAAAGCAGACATTGGTCTAATAGGCCTTGCAGTAATGGGTGAAAACCTGGTACTGAACATGGAGAGTAAAGGATTTACCGTTGCCGTTTATAATCGCACGGTGGATAAAGTTGACAAATTTGTATCCGGACGTGGAGCTGGCAAGAACTTCATTGGTTGCCACTCTATTGCAGATCTTTGCGCGAACCTTGAACGCCCCCGAAAAGTGATGATGCTGGTTAAGGCTGGTTCACCTGTTGACGATTTTATCGAACAAATTATTCCGCACCTCGAGGCTGGTGATATCATTATTGATGGTGGCAACTCCCACTTTCCGGATACGATCCGTCGTACCAAATATGTTGAAAGCAAAGGGCTTTTATATATTGGAACCGGGGTTTCAGGAGGCGAAGAGGGTGCGCTTTTGGGTCCATCAATGATGCCCGGCGGATCGCCTGCAGCCTGGCCGGCAGTTAAGGAAATTTTTCAGGCGGTAGCAGCCAAGGTTGGAAGTGAACCATGCTGCGACTGGGTTGGAGAAAACGGCGCTGGTCATTTTGTTAAGATGGTTCATAATGGCATCGAATATGGCGATATGCAGATTATCTGTGAAGCGTATCAGATGATGAAAGAGCTATTGGGAATGGATGCAGATGAGATGCATGAAGTCTTTACGGAATGGAACAAAGGTGATCTTGACAGTTACCTCGTTGAGATCACGCGTGATATTCTGGGTTTCAGAGATGAGAATGGCGAGGCACTGGTGGAGAAAATTCTCGATACAGCTGGTCAAAAAGGGACGGGTAAATGGACCGGAGTGGCTGCTCTCGATCTTGGAATCCCACTTACACTAATTGGGGAATCGGTTTTTGCACGGTGTCTGTCAGCACAAAAGGATCTTCGCGTAAAAGCGTCCAAATACCTCAGCGGTCCAGAAAAACTTTTCAAGGGCGATAAAGTTCAGTTTCTTAGCGACTTAAAAGATGCACTCCTTGGAGCAAAAATCATCTCCTACGCCCAGGGTTACGACCTGATGGGTGAGGCAGCCAAAGAGTTCAAATGGAACCTGAATAACGGTGGCATTGCCCTAATGTGGCGTGGCGGCTGTATTATCCGTTCTGTATTCTTAGGGAAAATCAAGGATGCGTTCGACAAAAATCCTCAGTTGGAACACCTACTTCTTGATGAGTACTTTAAAACTACCATTGAAAAAGCTCAGGCAGGCTGGCGTCGTGTTGTTGCAACAGCGATCACGAATGGTGTTCCCGCACCTTGCCTTGCTACTGCACTGACCTACTTCGACGGTTTCCGTAGCGAAAGACTACCTGCCAATTTACTGCAAGCACAACGCGACTATTTTGGTGCCCATACTTACGAAAGGGTCGACAAACCACGTGGTGAATTCTTCCATACCAACTGGACAGGTCGGGGTGGCGATACCGCTTCATCGACTTATACCGTATAGATATTATTTGTATATTATTTTGATAAGCGCTGTAGCCATTTGGTTGCGGCGCTTTTCATTTAGACTGGTTGTATCTTCAAATACCGGAAATTATCCCGGTTACTTTTCAAAATTTATTCAACAAAAATCGAATAATTAAAAAAAGTGAAAGTTCATCGTTGATTTACAGAAGATAAAAACAGATTTTTTTTAGGACAGGACTGTTTATTACTTGACTTTCCCGATCAGGGATCATGCCTCAAGGACAGATTGGTATCCTGACCTCAAGGCTTTATATACCATAACCATCCTTGATATCGTATTTGATGCAGATAACAAGGGAAGAAAGCAAGATTGAAGCTAAAATTGGAATAGCCATAAAAGCTTAAAAAGGGTTAGTGGTAAAGATATTATCGAACTAACCGGAATATCTGATGATGAAATCAAAAAACCGAATCCTCATTGTATCTGAAACAAATCACCATTAGTAGTGCGACCGGATGAATATCCTATTTTTGAATAATTCATCCGGTCACTTCATTTTAAAGATTTCTTTATTTTCCGCGTGTTGGAATAGCCGCTTTACGGTAATGGTATTTCAAAACAAGTAAGGGTCGGTAAGCCATTTTTCGATCTTCACTACCTGCAAAAATGTTCCACATCGATTGTTTTAACTGGCTTCCCTCAGCAAGATTATCATCATTGGTAAACTGAAGCCGGAATTGGAATTTAGTGGTAGCAGGATTTGTCTGCATTAGTGCCGTAAGTTTCTGACTAACAACCAAAGGATGTTCCGTCAGAACACTATAACCATTAATCGCAATAGTGCCGCACTCATCAATTGGCTGGATATTAAAATCATTGGGATCAAGGTCCTGATAATCTACTAAATAACACTTAACCGAACGCTGGCCCTCTCCATTAAAAGGGTGCATGTTTGTGTTGGCTTCAAAAACTTTCAATGTAGCTTTATCAATAACCAGTTGCTCGCCGTTTTTCGATTTTATTCCTGAGAAGTTAAAACTAATAAATCCACGCATCGCAAATCCCTGGGCATCCCAACCAATGGTTATTTCTTTCCCTTGACCACCCGAATAATAGGGGAAAAGTACTTTGGGATTTGAATTGGTGATGTAACCTTCATTGTCCGCATCAGAAACGAACGATTTTGTTAAAAATTGAATTTTGTTGTCTACTGTAGTAGCAGAAACAAACAACGGAAGAATGAATACGAGAAACAGAATTTTTTTCATTTGATAAATTAATTAGATTTTGAATAGTTTATAAAAATAATAAATCTTAAGCATAACCTAATGTTTGGATTGAAATATATTATTATCAATCATTTGCTGAAAATATTCCGTAATTGATTCCTCGACCGGCCGGTATTTTACTCCCAATTCACGGATACTCTTGGAGTGATCAACGAGCCAGTGATAACCCACATTGCGCCTGATCATTTTTCGTTTAAAACCTGCCATAGGGGCCAGCAGCCAAACCAAAAATTTTGGAAGGATATTCTTAGGGAAAGGGTATTGGTTTCCATACATCTTTTGCAATATTAATGATAAATCAAGAAAAGAGGTCTCTTCAGCTGAGATAATATGTCGTCCCTTTGCCTGGGGCAAGAATCCTGCTTTAAAATGGGCATCAGCCAAATCGCGTACATCAACTACGCCAATATAGAACTCAGGAACTCCCATTTTAGCCTGACCATCGCCCAATTGCCTGATCAGATTAAAACTTTCGGAGGTGGATCGGGGATTAATACCTGGCCCAATTACCAGGGAGGGGTTAATTACCACGAGGTCCCAACGCGATTGTTTGTCATGAATCTCCCAGGCAGCCTTTTCTGCTAAGGTTTTTGAGTAGGAATAAGGCTGATGTTCGAGGGTGGAGGTACAATTCCATTGTTCCTCGGTTGCAATCCCATTAGGGTAAGTTAAACAGTCAATTGAATCACCAATAATTGCTGCACAACTGCTGGTTAAAACAACACGTTTAACCGAAGGGGTCCTGTTGACCGATGCCAAAACGTTTTTGGTCCCTATCAAAGCCGGGTCAATCAAATCTTTCTGGGGGTTCTTTACCGTGTTGATAAACGGAGAGGCGGTATGAAAAACCAATTCGCACCCTTGCATTGATTCATCATACGAACCTTCCCTTAACAAATCGGCTTTAAAATATTTAATTTTTCCACCGGATTTATCGGCGATGGCATTCAGATACTTTAAAGATTCGCTGTTTTCAGGATTCCTGACCGGTGAATGTACCGTAAAGCCCTCATCTATTAGACTTTTCACAATCCATCCAGCTACATATCCTGTCGCTCCGGTCACCATAACCGGTTTACTTTTGTCAATATTCATTTGATTCAAAATTACATTTTCTATAATTAATTATTCACTGATGAACTCGTGGTCACAGCTCTCAATTCCATTAAAATTCATGCAATTTCAACAATAAAATCCAATTTTCCATCATGTTTACAGAAATCTTCAATCAGAAGTTACGATTGGGTATAAATAGTAAAAGCAGGTAGATATCGAATCAGATTATTTGTATATTCACAAAAGTTTTGGACAGTCGGATCAACCAACTGTTAATCAAAAGGTAATTTTTAGGTATCATTACAGTGATTAAGATTTCATAAACTCATTATCAGCGATAAAAGTCAGACTATGGAGACAAAATTTGCCCCTGCAGAGAGAAGTTCAAATGAAGATATTTTCAGGAGTAATCTTAGTTTGGAAAAAATCACCTATCTGAATGACATCTTTTGTTCACTATCATTTATTTTCTGTATCCTGAACGAAAACAGACAAATCGTTTACACCAACGATGTACTGATGAAAACCCTTGAGGTTGAAAATGTTGAACAGGTCTTGGGTAAACGGTTCGGGGAAGCAATCAATTGTCGTTTTGCTTTTGATGAAGAGGGGGGGTGCGGAACAACGGAACATTGCCGATATTGCGGAGCGGTGAATGCAATGTTAAAATGCCAGAGAGATGGGGTTAAAACAACTTCGGAATGCCGGGTGAGAAGAATTGTTAATGGTATCGAGAATTTTCTGGATATTGAAGTAACTGCAACTCCATTTATTCAAGGAGACAAAAGCTATACCATATTTTCCCTGATCGATATTACAGATCGAAAAAGGAGAGCGATTATCGAA
Organism: Prolixibacteraceae bacterium; assembly: GCA_963675995.2. Lineage (GTDB taxonomy): Bacteria > Bacteroidota > Bacteroidia > Bacteroidales > Prolixibacteraceae > JAAFHB01. Next base: position 2,496,387 of record CAXXIY010000002.1, read on the forward strand.
AAGATATTTTTTCACGACATTTTAAATGTCGCCTCGGGTTTGCAGGGGTTCTTCGAAATATTCAACTCGATAGATGAGGAGGAGCAGAAGAAATTTATTGAGATGGGAGCTTCGCTTAGTCAGCAAATAATTGACGAGATCGGAACTCAAAGATTACTCACTCAGGCCGAAAATCAGGAACTGCATCTCAATATTCAGACCATTGATACCCAAACCTTTATACGACAAATAGCCAGCGATCTACAGTTCCTCGAAGTAGCGAAAGGGAAAAATATTATAATAAGCGAAGACTCGGTCTCTGTCACATTTGAAAGCGATCCGGTTCTGCTTCGAAGGGTGTTGAATAATATGGTTAAAAATGCACTGGAAGCTAGTTCAGCTGGTCAAACTGTGACAATTGCTGTAAATGAGATGGATGAACATTTAAAATTCTCTGTTCACAACCCCAAATTCATCCCTCGCGAAACAGAGATGCAGATATTTATGCGCTCTTTCTCCACAAAAGGTACCCAAAGAGGGCTTGGAACCTATAGCATGAAAATTCTGGGGGAAAGACACCTTGGAGGTAAAGTTGATTTTACAACGTCAGAAACCGATGGAACAACCTTCTTTATCCTTTTGAAAAAATTATTACATGATCCTTTTTTATAAATTTTAAAATTGACCGAAATGAAAAAAGTATTATTCTTAACCGGAGATTTTACAGAAGATTATGAGACCATGGTTCCGTTTCAGATGCTTGAAATGATTGGTTACGAGGTTCATGCCGTATGTCCTGACAAAAAAAAGGGAGATACGATTAAAACCGCCATACATGATTTTGAAGGAGACCAGACCTATTCAGAAAAACCAGGGCATAATTTTACATTAAACTACAGTTTTAATGATGTAGTTGTCAGCGACTACAATGGATTAGTGATTGCAGGGGGAAGGGCGCCGGAATACCTGAGGCTCAATAAAAAGGTCATTGAGATCGTAAAATATTTCTTCTCTCAGGATAAACCGGTTGCAGCCATTTGCCATGGTATTCAGATTTTAACTGCTGCTGATGTAGTAAGAGGGAGAAAATTAACAGCTTACCCTGCGGTGGGACCGGAAGTAACATTGGCCGGGGGCGAATTCCAGGCAATCCCTGTCGATGGCGCCTTTGTTGATGGAAATCTGGTCACTTCTCCGGCCTGGCCTGCTCACCCAGCCTTTATCAGGGAATTTTTGAAGATTATGGGGGCTAAGATTGAAATCTAAATGGATTTACAACTAAATATTGTAGAGAACAGGTATGTCTCTACAATATTTAGCCTGATGAATGCAATCTTTCTAATCTCCAAATTGAAGTCAAATTTTTTCCACGATTACAGCTGTACCATACGCAAGCACCTCCGTTAATCCGTTCATCACCTCATTGGCATCGTATCGCATACTTATAATAGCATTTGCTCCAAGTTCCCGGGCATGACTGATCATCAGTTGATAGGCCTCTTCGCGGGCATTTTCACACAACTCGGTATAAATAGAGCTTTTTCCTCCGAATATGGTCATAAATCCTCCGGCCATATTTCCTAGAATACTCCGTGAACGGACGGTGATCCCGCGTACGAGTCCAAGCTGTTGAATAATTCGATATCCTTCAAGATAGGTACTGGTGGTAATCAATGTATTACTGCTCATAATATAAAAAATTATTTTAATTACTTTATTCTAAAAGGTTTGAGACTGGTATTTGGCTTTAACTGTAATATTCATTTTATCATAACGGGCATCCTATAATTGATATTTTACTTAGTATAAAGTTTCAATCATCCAGACATTGACCCACAAGTTGTCGGAACTTCCAAGCAGTATTATCGTTGGTTGGTCCCTGAGTCTGTTTCATTAATATACCGATAATTTTCTCCTTCGGATCGGCAAAATACTGCGTATTAAAGTAACCTCCCCATTCGAAAGTGCCGGCGCTGCCGAGTTCACCCTTCTCCTCCCCCCTCTGGGTAACCACCGAGAAGGCAAGACCAAAGAATTTATCAGGTTCTCCCCATATATTTCCCGTCTGGTTACTCAATATTGTCCGGACAGTTGTTCTACTGAGTATTCTGACTCCATTAAGCTCACCTCCATTAAGATACATTTGAAGAAAAGTTGCATAATCTTTTGCCGTACTTGATAAACCGGCGCCCCCCGAAAAAAAACTTCTGGCCCCTTTGATGGGATAATCAGGATCATAAAATGTTCCAGGATAACGGGTCCACTCCCCTTTTACATTTTTTTGCTGAACGGAGACCAATCGGTCTGCCTTTTCTGACGGAAGATAAAACCAGGTATCATTCATTCCGAGCGGATCGAAGAGATGTTTTCTCAGGTACTGGTCAAACGGCATTCCCGAAACCACTTCTATCAGATACCCCAAGACATCGAGTCCTTCACTGTAGGTAAACTTCTCGCCAGGATGATGATGCAAAGGCAATCCCGAGAGCTTATGAACGCTCTCTCCAATTTTAACGTTCTCAGCAGTAAATGCATCAGTTACACCTGCCTTCTGATAAATCATCTTAAATCGTTCATCGCTGTCGATCGCTCCATAACCTATTCCAGAGGTGTGGCTCAACAGTTGGCGGATGGTAATTTCGCCTGAAGCCGGAGTGGATGTAAAAGAAGTATCCCTATACTGAAAAGTCTTCAGAACTTTAGGATTCTTAAACTCAGGAAGATATTTCGAGATGGGATCATCCAGTCTAAATTTCCCCTCCTCCCAAAGCATCATCACGGCTGTCGCTGTAATTGCCTTACTCTGTGAGGCTATCCTGAAAATATCATCCCGCTTCAACTTGCGACCACTTTGGTTATCGGCCATTCCATAGGCTTTGTAAAGAATAATTTTACCCTGTCGTGCCACCAGGGCCACAATACCCGGAACCTCCCCTTTTTCAATTGCTTCGGTACACATCGCGTCAATTCTGGATAATCTTTCGGCTGAAATTCCTACACCCGCAGGGAGACCTTCGGTTAACAACGGGGAATTTTTGATAGATTTAGTTTGGGCGCCGACGACTAGTACCATCCCTAAAAATAAAAAAGTAAAACGGTTCTTCATATGAAATCAGATAAATGAAATTATGATAAAAAACAGGAAGCAAATTTAATGAATTAATTATTCCTAATGTAAAAATCGAAATATAAGTCAAGTCAAAAAAATCCAAATCAATCTTTGGAGGTTCCGAAAATGAATGTATGGGCATACACATAAAATTAAACTAAATTTGCAGTCTTATGAAATAGCCTTGGTTGTAAGTCGCAAGCCAAAACAAGAATATTCCCATGGCTATTCCATCTGACTTATAAAAGACAAATTTTTTATTCATGAATAGCTTCGCAAACCTATCTGCCTATTTCCGGTCGCTACGTCTGAAATATCTTACAGAACGCGAGATGTTACTGACACTGAGTTTTGTTGTCGGACTTTTAAGCGGATTTGCTGCAATTATCCTGAAAAATCTGATTTACCATCTCGGGAAATTGTTGACACAAAACTTTACCTCCTACTCAGAGAGTTACCAGTACCTGGCCTATCCGGGAATTGGAATTCTGATTACTGTCTTTTATGTGAGATGGTTTGTAAAAGATGATATTGGGCATGGTGTAACAAAAGTACTTGACTCGATCGCCAATAAAAAGGGGATCATGCGTGCTCACAACATGTTTACTTCCATTATTTCCAGCACAATCACAATTGGTTTTGGCGGTTCGGTGGGAGCTGAAGCCCCGGTTGTCCTGACCGGCTCTTCGATTGGATCAAATATTGCGCGGAAGTTCAATCTGAATTATCATATGATGACAGTGTTAATTGGTTGTGGGGCAGCCGGGGCGATAGCAGGAATTTTCAAGGCGCCTCTGGCTGGAATATTGTTTGCCATCGAAGTGCTGATGCTGGATATGTCAATGACCTCACTACTTCCACTGATGATTTCGGCTTCTACATCAGCCTCTCTTGCCTATTTCCTCATGGGAAGTGCACACCATTTTGATTTTCAAATAGATAAAGCATTTAATGTAAATAACATTCCATGGTATATTGTTCTGGGAATTTTTTGCGGACTATTCTCATATCTTTTTACCCGGGGAAATCTGTTTGTTGAAGGAAAATTCCGAAAAATTGGCAACCCCTATTTGAAGGTTTTGATTGGAGGAATAATGCTGGGAATTTTTATTTTTTTATTTCCATCCCTCTGGGGTGAAGGGTATTTTACCATCGATCAGATTTTAGCGGATGCAGGATCAAATATCCTGAATAACTCCCTTTTTGTTGGTTTTAAGGATGACAAAGTTGTTATAATCGGGATGATATTTTTAATCATGCTTGTAAAAATTGTGGCTACAGCAGCCACAACCGGAGCAGGAGGCAGCGGAGGAATATTCGCCCCTTCGCTGTTTTTAGGTGGAATGGCCGGTTTTTTTGTTTCAACCATATTGAATATTGATGGAAATTTTGTTCCTGCAAGGAACTTTGCGCTGGTTGGGATGGCAGGAATGATGGCGGGAGTAATGCAGTCGCCAATGACAGCCATATTTCTTATCGCAGAGATCACCGGAGGATTTGGATTGCTTATTCCATTGATGATAACTTCTGCAACCGCCTATCTCACCATAAAACCTCTTCAACCCCATTCGCTGTATCACATGAGACTTGCCCAACGAGGCGAATTAATAACCCACAATAAAGACAAGGCAGTTCTTACCCTCCTGAAATTAAAAAATGTAATTGAGACGGACCTTCTGACTGTAGCTGATGACAGTACACTTGGTGAATTGGTGAAAATCATTTCCCAATCAAAGCGAAATATTTTCCCGGTCATCGATCTGCAAAAAAACTTTTGTGGTGTAGTTCTTTTGGATGACATCAGAGAAATAATGTTCGATAAAAATTTATATAACAACACATTAGTCAAAGATCTTATGATTATTCCACCATCTGTTATTTCAGCAGATGAGAAGATGGAAAATGTAATGAAGAAGTTCAATGAGAGCGGGGCATGGAATCTTCCCGTAGTAAACAACGGGAAATATGTTGGTTTTATTTCTAAATCAACCATATTTAACGCCTATCGTTCCGAGCTGGTTCATTTTTCAGAAGAGTAAGATGAAATGTTAACAATAGGAGAAACTTTTCAAAAGAATGGTTAAACGCTCCGCATGATGTGATCAGAAACTGTAAATTTGTACCAAAGTTTACTCAAAAGATTAAAAATTTATCCAAAAGATTAAATAATATGGAAAGAGATACAGCGATATTTGAAATTATTGAAAAAGAGAGACTGCGGCAGTTGCATGGTATTGAATTGATTGCATCTGAGAATTTTGTTTCGGAACAGGTAATGCAGGCAATGGGTTCATGTCTGACCAATAAATATGCTGAGGGATACCCCGGCCACCGATATTATGGCGGATGTCAGTATATTGATGAGGCTGAACAACTAGCAATCAACCGATTGAAAGAGCTATTTGGTGCTGAATATGCCAATGTGCAGCCACACTCTGGTGCACAGGCCAATATGGCAGTTCTAATGACGGTTTTAAAACCGGGTGATACCTTTATGGGGCTTAATTTATCACATGGCGGGCACCTTTCACACGGTTCTCCGGTTAACTCTTCAGGTCTGCTTTATCATCCCATAGCCTATTCAGTAAAGGAAGATACGGGATTAATCGATTATGACATGATGGAGGTGGATGCCTTAAGGGAACTTCCAAAGCTGATCATTGCCGGCGCTTCGGCCTATTCGCGTGAATGGGATTACCAGCGGATGCGAAACCTTGCTGATAGGATTGGGGCTATTTTCATGGTTGATATGGCCCATCCAGCCGGGTTGATTGCAGCTGGTCTGCTCGATAACCCTCTAAAATATGCCCACATTGTTACCTCTACTACCCATAAAACATTGCGTGGTCCACGTGGAGGAATCATCCTTTTAGGCAAGGATTTTGAAAATCCATGGGGCCTTTCTACAAAAAAAGGGGAGTTAAAGATGATGTCTTCATTGCTTGACTCAGCCATTTTCCCTGGAATTCAAGGTGGTCCGCTGGAACACGTAATTGCTGCAAAAGCGGTTGCATTCGGCGAAGCTCTAAAACCTGAATATAAAGAATATCAAACACTTGTACAAAAAAATGCCAAAGTTATGGCACAGGCATTTATTAATAAAGGTTACAAGGTCATATCAGGTGGAACCGATAATCATTCGATGCTAATCGATCTACGTACCAAATTCCCTGACCTTACAGGGAAAAAAGCAGAAAATGCACTCGTATTGGCAGATATCACCATTAACAAAAATATGGTTCCATTCGACTCTCGTTCTCCATTCCTGACTTCAGGTTTACGTGTCGGAACTCCGGCAATCACCACACGTGGAATGAAGGAGGAGCATATGGCGCTGATTGTTAATCTGATCGACGAAGTCCTTCAGGATGCAGAAAGTGAGAGCGTAATTACCAGTGTTCGCAGACGTGTCAATCAAATGATGGAAGCCTTTCCAATGTTTGCGTGGTAAACGCTTGACAGAAATTAATTTAAAAGGAGCCCTTCAACAGAGCTCCTTTTTTTATATGTATGAGTCAGCCTTGTTTCTATGGTTTCTTTTGTTTCAAAATCGCAGGTTAGCAGAATGCGAATTTCGCTCTGACTCAAATAATCCATTGTTGGGGATTCGCTCAGTCGAAAAGGTGTTAAATCTAAGGATATTAACTACTTCATAGTGACTCGGGAAAATGGAACTGCATCCTGACTTGCAAATTCACCTTTAAGATATTTATAATATCCTGTGATGGCAATCATAGCGCCGTTATCGGTGGTAAATTTAAAAGGAGGAATGTGCATTTCCCAGTCCCGTTTTGCCGCCTCTGCGAGTAATGCATCCCGTAATCCAGAATTAGCCGATACTCCTCCGGCAACGGCTATGGTCTTGATTCCGGTTTCTTTTGCCGCCTGTATCAGTTTAATCATCAACACCTGAATAATGGTTTCCTGTAGTGATGCACAGATGTCAACTTTATTCTCCTCGATAAAATGGGGATTTTCGGCCATGCGGTCCCGAACAAAATATAGAAATGAAGTCTTCAAACCACTAAAACTGTAATCTAACCCCGATATCCTGGGTTTTGCAAACTTAAATGCGTTGGGATCACCTTTTTGGGCAAGTTTATCAATTAGTGGTCCACCTGGATAGGGTAATCCCATAACCTTGGCACATTTATCGAAAGCTTCTCCTGCGGCATCATCTATGGTCTGACCTATTACTTCCATATCAAGATAATCACGTACGATAATGATCTGGGAATTCCCCCCTGAAACAAGTAGACACAAAAAAGGAAATTTGGGCGACTTTTTCACCGTTGAGGGCTCCTGAATAAAATGGGCAAGTACATGTCCCTGAAGGTGATTTACTTCAATCAACGGTATTTTTCGGGCCAGTGCAAATCCTTTGGCAAATGAAGTACCAACAAGTAACGATCCCAATAAACCAGGTCCCCGTGTAAAGGCAATAGCCGAAATATCCTCCATTGCAATCCCTGAATTTTTAATAGCCAGATCTACAACGGGAATAATATTTTGCTGGTGCGCCCGTGATGCTAGTTCAGGTACCACACCACCATACGCCTTATGAATAGCCTGACTGGAAACTTCGTTGCTCAGTATCAGATTATTATGGATGATTGCCGCTGATGTATCATCGCATGAAGATTCAATTCCAAGTATTATAATATCTCTATTTTTCTCTGACGTCATTATTTATTCTATGTTTGGTCACTTTCTGCAAATACTGCTATTAACAGACTTCAAAAAGTGCTATTTTTAAAAAATCAAATAAAAGAATCATTCCGGAATTCCGGAGGTTCATTAATAAAATTCAAAAGTATCAAAAAAAGGTTTAAAATATTAATCTTCTTCATTCTCCTACTCACCGCAATGTACAGTGGAGCTTATTTACTTTTTCGGTCAGAAAAGGTGCAAACCGTTGTAGCTCAATGGTTCACTGCCCAATTATCTGACACCTATAAAGCAAGGATCACTGTTGGAGGAGTTAATATTTCTTTATTTAAAAGTATCGTTCTCGAAAAGGTGATGATTGAGGATCAGAAGCAGGATACGATGTTTTATATTGGTAGTGTAAAACTGCAAATCGATAGTTTAGCACTTATGGAACGAAGAGTTCATTTCGGTGATCTCAATTTTGAGGATTCCAGGATCAATATACGCAAGGATTCAACCGGATACAATTTTCAGTTTTTGACTGGGAAAACAACAGCAGAGCCAGATACGCTACATCCCTGGCAAATTACTTTCACGAATTTGTACTTCCTGAATTCGCGAATAACCTACAAAGATGCGGATGCGAAAGACACACTGATCAATGGCCTGAATTTCAATGACCTGGAAATCACAAAACTCAATCTTTCACTGGTAAACGTACATCAGACTGATTCAGTAACTACCTTCTTTCTCGACAATGCCTCCATCTATGAAAAGTCGGGGTTTGCGATTGGAGATCTAAGATTTGCAGGTCGTATTGACCACTCCGGGTTTGAACTTTCCAATATGACATTGGTCTCAAACCATTCACATATAGAAGCATCCAAAATCAAGATATCAAAAAACAAACTGTTTGGAGTCGATTCACTTTATTCGGAAAAGAGCCAGACACTGACAAATCGCTTTGTAATTGATGGAGATTTCAAGGAATCAATGCTCTCCTTAACCGATCTGTCCTATGTTATACCTGAAATTTGGGGGATGAATGAACCTATAATGTTTTCGGGGGGGATAAAAGGATCACTCAGCAGCCTCAAATTTAAGAAGATCAATTTAAAATTAGGGAAAGAAACACAGGTAAATGCCGATCTTGAATTGAGGGGATTACCCAACTGGAAGAACACCTTTATTTTTTTCAAGCTTTATAATAACACCTTTAATTTCAATGATCTGGCGACTGTGAGAATGCCCGACAGCGCTCCCAAACGATACCTTAAAATTCCACCTGAATTACTCGATGGGGTGAGGCTGACATATCAGGGGAATTTCAGTGGATTTCCCGGTGATTTCGTTGCCTATGGGACGCTCGACGGTAGTCTTGGAAAGCTGTCAACCGACATCGCCATTCGGCCCAAAAAATCAGGAGTAGTTGATTTTCAAGGAACAGTTAAAGCCTCCTCTTTCGAAGCCGGGAAATTACTCGATTATGCCCCACTAGGGGCAGTGTCGCTTGAGATAAAAGTGAATGGATCAAGATCCGGAAATAAAAAATTCGATGCAATGATTGCCGGAAATATCGACAGTCTCTATTTCAATCATTACAGGGTGGATTCTATCTATGTAAATGGGAAGGCACGAGATCGCAGTTTTGAAGGAGAATTAAAGGTTCAGGATAATAATCTGAAAATGAATTTTTCGGGTAAAGCCGATTTTGAAGGGGCAATTCCTGAATTTAATTTTGCTGCCACAGTCGATAAAGCCAATCTGGTGATTCTTGGTCTAGAAAAGGATAAAAAAGTGGCAGATCTGAGATTGAAGGTAAATGCGAAATTCACGGGTGATCATATTGACAATATCAATGGAAATATTATTCTTCAGAAATTTAAATTTGTCAAAGATGATAAAACCCTTGAGGTAAAAGATCTCCGGCTGGGGACCTCAAACAGTCCGGAAAAAAACAATATTACACTTCGTTCAGATATTGCCGATGTTACCATTGATGGTAAGTACCTGTTCGGAGAATTCGACCTTACTTTCCGGGATTATCTGCATCATTTTCTCCCCTCTGCACACCTCCCGTTTTCTGAGCGACCCTCAACCGGCAAAAATGCATTTCAGTTCGATATCCGGATAAAGAAAGCGGAGGAACTGGGAAGTTTCTTCGTGCCCGGATTGGTTGTAAAATCCCCGGTTGTACTGACAGGAAGTATTGATTCTGAAAAGAAATTCCTCAATCTGGACGGATCGGTTAATGAGGTGCTTTTCAAAAAACATCAAGTTAAAGGATTAACCATCAACTCCCGGAATATCAAAAATAATTGGCTGTTCAGGCTCGGAACCAAAGATGCCTTACTGGATGGGACCCTATCCATTGAAAATTTTTCAGTCAATAACACCCTGGTGCACGACAGTCTAAACACCTCTATCACCTGGAATAATATGGCCATCCCAACCTATTCCGGAAAAATTGATTTTCTGGGTATCTTTTCCAAAAACAGCAGAGGAAATAATCTGACAGATTTTTATCTGAATCCATCAAAGATCTGGCTGTCCGATTCATTATGGCAGATCGAAAAAAGCCATCTCCACCTCGATTCGACTTCCATTGCCATCGATAATTTCAATATACATCATAAGCAGGAGCGATTCAGGATCTTCGGTAAAGTAGCTGATAATACTTCTGATAAAATAAATATTGAAATTAATAAGGTTAAACTGAGCAATCTCGATCTGTTGCTTGGCGAAGAGATAGGAATTTACGGTGAATTAGATGGGATAGCCTCAATTGCTGACCCTTACAACTCATTCTTTCTCTCCAGTAAAATCAAAGTTTCGGACTTTACCTATCTGGATGAAAACTTTGGAGATATCATGATGGATAATAGTTGGGAACAGGAAAAGAACCGCCTGAATACGTCGTTAAAACTGGTGAAGAATTCCAGGACTGGTTTTGAATTGAAAGGTTTTTACCAGCCCGATCGCGATAGTATCAATTATCATACCTCTTTCAATGATTATCCGCTTGCCTCATTACTCCCTATACTAAGTAGTTTTGCGAATAAGGTGGAGGGGAAGGGAAACGGAGAAGTCTCCATCGTGGGAAAACTCTCTGAACCAAAACTGAACGGTAAAGTGGCAGTAACCGATACAAAAATAGGAATAGATTATACAAAAGTGGTTTATTCACTGAACGATACGGTGAGATTTTCAAATGACTCTATTATTTTCAAAAATATTTTGGTAAACGATGCGAATAAGAATCAAGCCAGATTCAATGGAGTAATAACTCATAACTTATTCAATCACATGACTTACAATATGTTTGCCAACACAAACAATATCATGGTATTGAATACTACAGCACATGACAATAGTATTTTTTACGGTCAGGCTCACGCATCGGGAATGATAAAAATTTCAGGCAGGGTGGCGAGTATTCGGTTGGACATGTCATTAACCACCAAACCGGGAACCCAGATTAATGTACCGCTCGAAAATCCTGAATCGGTCAATCAATATGATTTTATACGGTTTGTAAATCCGGATACCCTTGAAGAAAAGAGTAACACAATCACAAGAATTTCCAATTCAGGTGATTTTGAGGTGAATGTTGATCTCACTGCGACCCCTGATGCCAAAGTTCAGATGATCTTTAATTCCACCGTAGGCGACGCAATCAGCGGATACGGATCGGGAGACCTCAGATTTAATTACGACAAGGAGGGAAATTTCTATATGTATGGAGATTATAAAATAGATAAAGGAGATTATATGTTTACGCTCCAGAATGTATTAGCAAGGAAATTTCATATCGAACAGGGAGGGTTAATTTCTTGGAATGGAGATCCTTATGGTGCCATTGTGGACCTTGATGCACTTTACACCTTGAAAGCGCCAATTAATTATTTGTTAATCAATTATAACCAGAATGATAATTCAAGAAGAATTCCTGTCGAATGTAAGATTAATCTTTCGAAAAAATTACTCAATCCGGTTGTAAAGTTCGATATTAATTTTCCCACAGCAGATGAGCGGACCAAGGATGAACTGCAGCAATTTATAAGCACACAGGATGATATCAACCGGCAAATGGTATCCCTGCTGGTAATGGGGCAATTCTTCACACCTGAATATCTCAGGGGGAGGCAGGATTTTCAATCGGGCACAGGCAACCTCGTGGGATCAACAACTTCAGATATACTTTCCAATCAACTTTCCAACTGGCTTTCGCAGATCAGTAATGACTTTGATATTGGTTTTAACTATCGTCCTGGAGATCAGGTAAATGCCAACCAAATGGAATTTGCCTTAAGTACACAGATTTTAAACGACAGGGTTACAATTAACGGGAATATCGGGAACAACAGTAATTTACAGTCAAACACCACAAACCCCGTAGTCGGTGAGGTCGAAGTATTTGTAAAACTCAATCAATCAGGCAAATTACAACTTAAGGCATATAATCGTGCCAACGATGATCTGATCTACGACACTTCTCTTTACAAACAAGGTATTGGCTTCTCGTTCAGGGAAGAATTCGACACCTTAAGCGATCTGTTTAATCACTATCGTTCAAGAAAGGGAAATGTCAAAGTTTTAAGAAGCAGGGATACAAAAATGAAACCAGTGGATGGTTCAGTAACCGGCAACAGATAGGATATTCATACAGATTGCTTATTTTTGCGACTATGATTGGTATGAATATTGTTAAAGTGAACAGATGCGGAATCATCCTTTTTTACAAATCCCCCATTGTGGGATTAAACCATACAAATTGCTATGACATTGACCAATAGTCAGAAAACAGGAGTAATTGCAACTGTATTATTTCATACACTTATATTTCTTTTGCTTTTATATATGGGATTTGTCCTACCCTATCCTCCCCCTCAGGAGGAGGGATATCTTGTTGATTTCGGTAACTCTGCTACAGGTCTTGGATTGGAAGAACCATCGGCGGTAATGGGTTCTGAGCCAGTTGCGACTACAACAAAACCTACTTCTGTTGATCATCCTGTTAGCAAGCCTAAGTCATCGGGTAAGGTATCGGATAAAGGTGATGAAGATTTACTGACCCAGGAATATGAGAAATCAGTTGCCATTGCTGCCAATATGAAGAAGAAAATTGCAAATGAGAAAAAGTTAAAGCTTGATGAGGAGCGTAAACTGAAAGAGCGTGAGGAGAAGCAGCAAAGGGATGAGGCATTCGAAAAGCAGCAACGGGAAGCTGAAGAAAGCCGTATCCGGGCTGATCAGGAGAGAAAAATTGGGATGATTAACTCCAGGGTAAAGAATGCATTTGGTGGTGGTAAGACAGATAATGGATCAAAAAGCACAGGGCAAGGGAATACCTATGGAAGTGGCAACCAGGGAAGCCCTGATGGCACTCCGGGAGCAAACCAGTACGGTCTAGGTGGTGGAGAAGGAAAAGGGATCTCATTTAGTCTGTCAGGCCGAAATGCCCGTTCACTTCCAAAACCAACCTTTCCTGGAAATGATGCAGGAATTGTTGTTGTTGAGGTGACCGTTGATAAATTTGGGAAGGTGACCAAAGCTTTACCCGGAGTGAAAGGATCGAATACTGTCGATTCTGACCTTCTTGAAGCCGCAAAAAAAGCGGCCCTGGCGGCCAGTTTTAATACAGATCAGAACGCGCCGGCATTCCAGAAAGGTACGATCACCTACCATTTCATTCTTCAATAAAAAAAAGAAGCCGGGAACGAATAAAATGAAGAATTCGTATGTATCTTTATAGGCCCACTTTGTGGTAAAAGACCATAAATGGAGTTTAGTCTGCGAATTTTAACTGGTTTGATATGTATTATAAGATATTAGACTGGTGACAATTAAATTAAAAAGGTTGATTATGTAATTAAGGTTGTTGCGTATTATCATAAATTCTAATTTAAAGAATTATGAATATCTATTCTTACCCTGAAGGTGATTTGCTGAAAATTGCTTCACAATTTAAAAAACACCTTAAAGATGGCATCCCGTCAATCAAAAAAATGAACTCAGGCTTCGATGAAGGCTTTGTTTACAAGTTCAAGGCGCTTTTTTATGAAGTTCATGCCAATCCGAAGGAACCAGAATCGGATAATATAACTTATCAATACAAACTCGATCTTGAAAGCCTGGCAGATCAGGCCAGAAGTTTCTTTCTGATTTTTAGGTTCTACCTTCAAAAAGCATTTCCATACGATGCTGATTTATGTCAGCAATATGGATATATTGAAATCGAAAAGATGGTTCAGGATTATTCCGCTTTGAGGACATTTCTTGAAGAAACAGTTCAATTAATAAATGAGAAAGGATCATTCTTAAGAGCTGTCAACTGTCCCGAATCAACCTTGGATGAGTTAAAATGTTTATCCGTTCGGATTACTGATGTTCACGAGCAATTCAGAAAATATCTTCAAAAAAAGGAGATAAAAAACAAGGCCTATCAGAACAACCTGAAAGAGCTCTGCAGATTAATGGAGATTGTAAATGAAGCAGCATCTCAGAGTCTTGAAAATGACCCTGAATCATTGCGACATTTGACTTTTCCCCCCAAAGAATACATTCATTAGAAGAATAGATAGATACTAAAATCTACTTTAGGCCTAAATGAGTGTTTCAAAATGAGAGGTATAATTTGTTACGGGATTATAAAAAGCTTTTAAAATACTTCTCATAAACCTCCATATTCCTTTCTAAAAGCTCGACAGAATATTGATATGCTTTCTGGTCATCCCTGGCTTCTACTGCATCAAGAATCGCTTGCTGCAGTCGAAGTGTATAATCTTTTTCACCCTCCACGTTAGCATAGATCAAATTACGCATTCGGGGCAGAAGGGAGTAAATAGGTTCCATACTAATAATAATGATAGGATTACCTGTGGCTTTTGAGAGGTTCATGTGAAATCTGTTGATCATATCCACTTCAAGCTGAGTATTGTCAGGATCGCATTTAGCCAATTCAGTCAGATTCTCCTTTAACAATTTCAGATCGTCAACTGTCCGGTTTCGGGAAGCTAAACGGGCGATTTCAGGTTCAAACAATCTTCTCACTTCAATTATCTGAGTGATTAGATTTGAATCAAATTTCAGATCGTAATAGAGGTTGAGCGAATTGATCGCATCCTCGATTTTAATCTCAGAAACAATCATGCCGCTCCCCTTACGGATTACAATCAAACCCCTGGCGCTTAATCTGCGTAATGCTTCCCTGAGAGCGGTTCTGCTCACAGCGAAGCTCTCACAAAGCTCTTTTTCAGAGGGAAGTTTGGCTCCTGGAACCAACTTTTTCTGACGTATCGCCTCTTCAATTTTTCGTTCAATTTTCTGACTAAGTGTTTGACTTATACGTATTTTACCGAATAATTCGTCCATCAGTGTAACATTACAAAGTTTACTTGATAAAAATACTTTATCTATTCAAAAAAGGGGCTGACTCAGAATGAAGCAGCCCCTCCTATTTTAAAATTCTAGTTTTTATCCCACCAAATTGGTTTGGTCATATAATCGTTGTCAAAAGCGCCAAACGGACGAATCTTCTCAGCATTATAAGTGGTTTCGTAATAGGCCATAGGATATCTCCTTGGAAAATCGGTTGCACCCGGGAAGTTAATGACATAGGCATATTTAGGTTTTTTATAACCTTTATAGATACCTGTTGTCTCATCATAAAGACCACTGGAATTATTGCAAAAGTCGTTACGTCTCATATCTGTCCAGTTCTCAGGGCTAAAATTCAACGCAATGTATTTTTGCATCATGATATGACTTAAAGTTAAATCATCAGCAGATTGAGCAACCGCAACGCTTCCTAAAAAAGTTGATTTTGCAGTAGCACTTATCGGTGTCAGACCCACCTGAACGGCGATTTGCGAAATTTTATCAATATGGGCGGTGATTGCTGCTTTATAGGAAACGAGTGCCGATGGTTTATTTCCCATTCTAAAATAGGTCTCTGCCTCAATAAACTTGAGTTCTGCATATGACAAATAGGGGAAAGGTGTTGTGGTATAATTCAGGACAGTATTCCCTGGACCTCCGGCAGTTGTAATCAATCCGACATATCTTCCATCCGTATTATTAGTGGGTACAAAAGGAATCTGAGCTGTAAAATCAGATCCAATAGCCTGAAAATCGATACCGAATGAATACTGGCCTTTTTCAGGTATGCTTGCGGTTATTTTAGGAAGCATTAAATCGGCCCTGGGGTCAACAATGCCCGAATTCCATGACTTTCCGGTTCCGGGCAGATCATTCAACATATAGTTCCTGAAAAGTGATCCTATTTTATAGTTCGCACTATAATTTGCATGCAAAATGGAGCGGGTGGTAGTTGTAGCACCTGAATACTTAAAGTCAGCGTCATCGGCGTTTGATGAGAATGACTGGGCTATTAAAGCAAGGATCGCTTCAGGATTGTATTGATTGACACCTGTTCCCTTAGCCTTTTTATTAAGATGGCTCATCGTTCTGGCTTTTAAGGCTTTTGCAAACTTTATCCACTTTGCAACATCTCCATTGTAAACCTGATCTGCTTTAGACAATGCAGGTGCCAAGCCGTCCTGTGTTTTGTTTAAATTTTCAACGGCCTCATCACAAATCTGGAGAATTTTTGGATATACATACTCTGCATCCTGATAGCCGGGTGTGAATACGCCTTTACACGCTTCATCATAATTAACCAAACCATAAGCATCGATCAGCATTCCCCAAAGAAAAGCTTCCATGACTTTTCCAACCCCAATATAATGGTATGCACCAACTTTTTGGGATTCTGCATAAAGGGCAAATATGTTTGTAAACCCATAAACATACGAAGTCTGCCAAACATAGGCGTCGACATTATTTGAGAAATACCAAAACCCAATATAATAGTTTCGTCCTCCTGTACCCGTTCCCGGTATTGTTCCAATAAATTGAGTGATCGGACCTACACGTGTCCCATGACTACCATAAACATCGTTGACAATATTTAAAATTGGTGGCAGGCGTAGCTCAGGAGTTGTTTCGCTCGGTGCATTCGGATTGGTATTTATTCCCAGATCATAGGAACAACTGTTCATGTAAAAACCACCGAATAAAATGAACAGAAATATAGTTATCTTTTTCATGTCAGTTAATTAGAATTTAATATTAAGACCTAATGAGAAACTGCGAGTAGCCGGAACACCACAGTAATCAACTCCATTTGATCCTGCCCCTCCGACACCAGCACCACCGGCACTTACTTCCGGGTCAAATCCTTTATAATTAGTTAAAACAAAAAGATTTGTGGATGTAAGCGATACCTGCAGACTTTTTACAAAGTCGAATCTTTTATATACCGATTCAGGTAAAGTATAGTTTAATGACAAGGATCTCAATCTAAACCAGTTTACCTTGGTAATGAAATAATCAGACTCATTGGTATAAATATTCTTATAGAAATATTCATTAAGAGCCACCTCCTTACTGAATGCCTGATATGTTCCATCGGTTTTCTTTACGACTCCTTCAAAGGTCTTTGTAGCTGTTCTGTTCTCTGTTGTCTTACTTGTTCCTGCCATAACAGCGGCCCATTCTGTTGCATTATACACATCACCACCAATTCGCGTGTCGAATAGAACCGAGAGCCCAAAGTTTTTATATTTGAAGTCATTATTTAATCCAATCAGAAAATCAGGTTCGCGGTTTCCGGCATATTGGTTAACATCGGTAGAGGTCATCGGATAACCGGTAAGCTCATTGAGGATTAGCTTCCCCTCTGTTGTTCTCTGCCAGTGTGATCCCAGCAGTGCAAAAAAGTCACTGTTGTTAATTGCAGCCGGTTTTGCCGGACCCATTTGCACCTCTGTGGTATAGAGATAAGAAACGCCCTGAGGAAGATCATAAACATAACCCTTGTTGTGTGAACCATTCAATTGTAAGCTCCAATTAAAATTTTTGGTTTTTACAGGGACGGCATTGATCGTAACTTCAACTCCGCTATTTTTGACTGATCCGAAGTTAACTACCTGAAGGATAAACCCCGTTGTATTGGTTAAACGTACATCAGAGAGGATTTGATTCTCACTTTTAGCGGTATAATAGGTGAAATCGAGACCTAATCTCCCGGAAAGAAATCTTAAATCTGCACCAACTTCCCATGATCTGGTTTTTTCAGGAACTAAATTTGGGTTAGGGCCAGACCATGAATTCCGGTAACCTCCGCCCATCGATGTAACCGTTTCAAGATTTGGTAAGGTAGCATAAGGGTTGGTATCCTTACCAACGCTAGCCCATGAGCCCCTTAGTTTTCCAAAACTGAGGATATTATTTTTAGGTAATAGTTCACTGAATACAAAACTACCGCTTAACGAAGGATAGAAGAATGATCGACTATCCACAGGCAATGCAGAGGACCAGTCGTTTCGTCCGGTAGCGCTGAGGAAAAGATAGTTTTTATAAGCAATTCTAAATTCTCCATAGGCACTCAATAATCGTTTCTGAGAATTATACTGACTTACGATTAGATTTGCAGGCAAAAAATTATTTATACTCATAAAACCTGGCATAATTGGTTTTATTCCTTTGAGCGTATTTTTCTCAGATGTATTTTGCTCATATCCGTGTCCTAACATCAAACCTAAATCAAAATCTCCAAACTTCTTATTAAAATTCAGAATTAAATTTGATGTTAAATAATCAACCTGACGGAAGATGTTTGAAAGCGCTCCCAATTGCCAATCAGGAATCATGGCAGAACCAGGGGAGGTTGTGTTAACGGTTTTTTGATTGTAATGGTCCAACCCAATTCTATAGGATAAATCGAACCAGTCAGTAGGCTTAATCTGAACATAGGCAGAGCCCATAAACCTGGATACTTTTTCGTTAATTGGATTATTTCGTACGAGCCAGTTTGGATTGTCTTCGTCATTTTCAAGGAGAACATTTGGTAATAGTCTTCTTTTTGCCCCAGCTGCATTTAAATAAACCGACATATCGTCTGTAATCGGCCAATCAACAATGGATTTCATATAACCCTGACCACTTGTATTCCAAAGTCCATCGCCTGTGAGGGTTTTTGTATTATCCGAAAAAACATAATTCGTATTAATCCCGAAAGTGCACCATCCAACTTTTTGTTCTGCATTTGCTCTGAAAGAATTCTTGATATAATTGGTTGTTGGAACCACACCATTCTGATTCAGTCGTTGTCCTGACATAAAGAATGTTCCGCCATTTTTGCTACCACCTGAAACACTCATATTTAAATCGTAAGCCCAGGCAGGATTAAAAAAATTCTTCATATTGTCATACACCGGTGAAGCCCCCACTGCAGGTCCCCATGAGTTACTGGTATTATCAGCAAAGATGCCACCGGTACCCTGACCATACTTTGATTGAACATCGGGTAATTTATTTACATGATCCAAAGACATCCGGGAACTAAAATCAGCGGTAACAGTCCCCTCCTTCCCTTTCTTGGTAGTAATTACAATGGCACCTGCTGCAGCTTTTAAACCATAAAGTGCCGCAGCTGACGGCCCCTTTAAAACACTCACAGATTCAATATCATCCGAATTCAGATCCATTGCACGGTTTCCGGTACTTGTAGCAGTCGCCCCAAACCCATCCAGTCCGGTATTTCCAAAGACAGTGGAATTATCGATTGGAACTCCATCTACAATAAAAAGGGGCTGATTATCACCAGTCAGAGATGTACCACCTCTAATGATAATCGATGCGGATGAACCCGGGGCCCCGCCCTGTTGAGTGATATTTAATCCGGCAACTTTTGCGTTTAAAGAGTTGATAAGATTGGGCTGCTTAACCTTTATCATTTCCTCCCCTTTGATATCCTGAACAGAATACCCGAGAGATTTTTTCTCCTTTTTAATACCTAAGGCCGTAATTACCACCTCCTGTACCTCCTGAAGATCGGTCTCCATTCTGATATTCATCTGCGTAGCTTTGCCTATCGGTACCTCTTTTACCCGATAGCCAACAAATGAAAATACAAGAACCTGACCTGCAGATGCTTTTATATTAAACCTCCCCTCAGCATCGGAGGTAGTCCCCTGAGTGGTTCCTTTAATCGCAACGGTAACCCCCGGAAGAGATTCGTTTGTCTTCGCATCAACAACCTGACCTTTAATTACAGTCGATTGCGCTGAAGAAACATAAGGAAAAAGTATCCCAATTCCAATAAAACACATTAACAGGATTTTTTTCATTTCATTTGAATTTTGGTTTTAGAAATTTATATTTCGCGACAAATTAAAATCCAAAAAAGCTTCATATGAATTGCCGTTAATAACAAATATTAATAAAGCTTTACAAATTTTCACTAAAATTAAACATTTGAATTGTATGTTGTATTACATCTTTCAAAAAAAATTCAAATTTCCCGAAAAATAATTTTTTCTTGACCTTAAACGAAACAAAAGTCATACTTACGCGCCATATTTATAAAAATAAAGACACCTCTTGGAAGAAAAGAGTATTTTAGCAGACTATTACCTCAATATAAATGGGGGTGTACTTATAAATGTATAAATCACTATTACAACAATGAACTAAATTGCTGTATTAAAAAAACAAAATCAATAGTTATAATACATCTTCAGAGTAAAAAGGACAAAGCTCTTCACGCAGAAAATAAAAAATCAATCGAAATCAATTCGTTACTTCAGACGAATGCCGATACCTGGTAATCCGGATAAGGTAATTTTCCCATTAATGACCTGCACACCTTTATAAATATCGTTACTGATCAATAAATTTCCATCCAGGTCAGCCCAGTCAGCCATTGGGGATAATTGTGCCGCAGCTGAAACGGCACATGAAGTTTCTGTCATGCAACCAATCATTACCTTCATTCCCATCATCCTGGCCATATTCGCCATTTTATGGGCATTGCGCATCCCTCCACATTTCATCAATTTGATATTGATACCGGAGTATACCTTATTTAGAGCCAGAACATCATGAACCGTTTGTACGGCTTCGTCAGCTATGATGGGAAGCGGACTGTTTTGAGTCAGCCACGCGATATCATCAACGGCTAGTTTACTCATGGGTTGTTCCACAAATACCACTCCTTTCGTTGCAAGCCACTGGATCATATCGAGCGCCATCTTACGATCTTTCCAGCCCTGATTGACATCGACACAGATTGGTGTACTGGTCACTGAACGGATGGTATTAATCATCTCTTTATCATTATCGCGGCCAAGTTTGACTTTCAGGACCTTATAAATTCCAGCCTCCCTGACCTTCTCTTTTACAACCTCAGAAGTATCTATTCCAATCGTAAAACTGGTGTTGGGAGTCTTTTCCGGATTAAGTCCCCAAAGTTTGTGCCACGGCTGATGAACAATTTTTCCGACCAGATCGTGAAGAGCAATATCGACTGAAGCTTTTGCAGCATAATTCCCGGGAGCCAAATTATCCACATATTCGAGAATATCCTCCAGTTCGAAAGGATCTTTAAAAGAGGAGAGATCCACCTTCTTAAGAAATTCATCAGCCGATTTGTGACTTTCGCCCAGATATGGAGGCATACTTGCCTCCCCATAACCGATCAGTCCGTCGTATTCAATCTCGGTAAGCATTACAGGTGTCGTGGTCCTGGAATTGTTCGCGATTGTAAAGACATGTTTCAATTGAAGATCATATGGACGAAAGCGCAATTTCAATGATGCCTGTTTTCCCATTCTTTTATTTACGGATGTTGCTGTTACATTTCCCGCGAGTTTTACGGGTAGGATTAAAGAACCGGCAGCCAGTCCAGCAAATTTAAGAAAATTACGTCTGTTATTCATTTCAAGATTGTTTAAAAAGTCTGAAGCCGAAATATCAATACCAGTTATGTTGTCTTACAGGCCAATACCCGGGTTCTGAAGATAATCCGATTATCCTTTTGGCGCCAAGCAATTTTGCGTTCAGATCTTTATTATAATTCACCCGGGTCGCATCAAGACTGTTGATCCGGACATAACCCGATTCGTGAATAAACTCACTATCACCAATATACAATCCAACATGTGTAACACGGAAAGGTTGTTTTGAGCCAAAGAAAAGTAAGTCACCTTTTTGAAGTTTTTCCCAGCCGGAGGCCAGATCAACCACCATACCATGTTTGTTTTGCTGAGAGGCATCCCGTTCAAGAATCACTCCGTTAAGAAAACTGACTGTCTTTACGAAACCACTGCAATCTAACGCCTTTGATGATGCGCCTCCCCACAAATAGGGAGTTCCCAAATACCGTTTTGCAGTAGAGATCATACGATCACCAATTAAAGAAACGGTATCTCTCCACTGGTCAAAATTCAACCAATTCAGGTTCGGTATAAAGCCTCTTCTTCCATCAGGAAGTCCAACCTCATAATTTTCATGATTATCAGCCAGTTTAACCACAATAGCACCAGCGACCAGATCATTTAATACCATGGTTTGTTTACTATCCTGATAAATAAAACCACAAATGTCGGTATAGATCATCCGTTTGGTCTTCCGCCATTCTTCCATTGCAGGATTGCTCATTTGCTGAACCGAGGATTTATTTGTCCATGCAATATAACGATCAGGAGTCTGAATTAAGATCCATTCGTCAGTTTCCTTTAAAAGGCGAACAGGAGTTCCCATAACTGCCTGGGAAATCAACTCCGAGGAATGGGCCGGTTTGCTTCTGAGATTGGCTACGCTTAAGGTAATCAAACCCCATGTTTTTTCAAGACGAATGGTATCCGGAAGAATTGCCACACTGTCAATCAAAGCGATACCTTCGTCGGCGAGCAGTTTTACAATTTCAGCTTTTGCTCCAGGAAACATCGACTCTCCACGTAATACAAACTCTCCTCCACTCTTTCGGATAAGAGTCAGGTTACAAACGCCTACTCTTTTGTCGGGAAGCCATCGATAAACAATACTGTCAATTTTATTTTGCAATGGTGTAACAGCGTGTGGCTGACAACTTATCAAAAGTGCCAAGAGGGGAACTAAAACCAGGATATTAAATTTCATAACGGATATAAGGTTTCTTGTATGACATCTTTAGTTTCACAAAAGTAATATTAATTCAGTTGCCGTTTCAGATTCAAAAAAGGTTTTACCACAATCAAAAATATTCCACCTGCATATGGTAATCCCACTTATTAAAATAGAGGTTTCCGCCCTTCCATTCGACTTCACCTCTCTGGAAATCATAAGGTTCACTTCTATATTTTTTTTTATCAGGCATTAACCGGCTGCTGATTCCATCATTGATGATCAACCGGTAAGCGTCTATTCCCTGAATATAAAACTCCCTTTCACGTAAATCTTTAGAATTCTGAAGATTAAATGACATATCAAGCGGCACCCAGCCAATACCATTATAATAAACCTCGCACCAATCGTGAAGATTAACTTTTCCGGGGTGCATCATCCAACCACTTTGCCATTTCACAGGAATACCCTGATATCTTGCCATTGCCATAAATAATAATGTCTGCATTCCGCAATCACCCCTTCGGTTTGAAAGTACATATCCTGGAATAAATGGGATAATCGAATATTCAAGTGCGCCGGTCCAAATAATATGGTCGTTTATCCAATAATAAATATTCCGAACTTTTTCAGCCGGATTGGAAATGTCTTGCACTAAACTGTCTGACAAATGTTTAATCTGATCGGTAAATACTATTTGTGGATATTGCTCTGACGTGTATTTCTTAAATAGAGATGAAACGGTATCCATTGGGGATGGTTTCATGGTTCTTAAATCAAAATACTGGGCAAATGACTCGTATTCAAATTGCATCTCAAATTTGACAGGTTGTCCCTTCACCGCTTTCTGCTCCAGAAAAACTGAACGCTGCTCTAAAGAATCGGGAGCAATTAAATGGAAAACCGGCACAGTTTTTACCATAACAATGTGTTTCTGACGATCGTGTAACTCGCGCGGCCATGGTAACCAGCATCGTACCATCTCCCCATCAGGAACAGCATCAGCAAAAACTGTCAATTGATAATGAACCCTCATTTTAACAGGCAGAACCGGTTTGTGAGTATCCCGATCAGCCCTGATCACCTGCCTGATGTGGTCAAGACAAAACTGAGAAAATGGATTGGAGATCATTTCTGATGACTCCCTTTGCTTTGTTTGTTGTCTTGCCAAAATCAGTTTAAGATTTGAGACTGCACGTTTAAAATACTGTTTCCTTCCATCTATTAACCTAAATTCAAGCCAATTGTTTTTCTCCCACAATGCCTTATCATTTTCGGAATAATTTCCGATTGCAGTTTTCAATTCAGTCCTAATTTCCTCCTCAGACAACGTAAAATCGATCCGAATCCGGTCGGCCATGTCTATGAGCGATCTAAGCTTTGAAACACTTGCTGAATCGGAATTATTTTTAATCAGAATTGAATCAGCCCATTGGGTAACCAAAGTCAGATTTCCATGTTGAAAGGCGTAATTAATATCGTCAAGTGTACGAAATCTCCTATCCTTTTGGTGGCAACCGATCACAGTAATAATTATGACCAGGAAAAAAAAGGTTCTAATATTTCTTAAAATCATCTATTTGGAATAAGTGAGATTTTGGAATACAACCTTAAAAGTAACCATTCTAAGCTATTTTCAAATGGATAAAATTGGTTTTTAAAATTAAATTTCTTATCTTGGACAATGCTTGGATTCTAATTTACAGTGTTTGGTAACCTCCCTCAAATTGCATACTGATTTGACATTAAATTTTTAACCAATCAATATAAAGAGAAAGAAAATCAAAGCCACTATATTATTTTCTGCCATTTTTTTTATTAAAACTTATCGAAATTTTATTTAAACGATATGGCTTGAATCATTGCCAGATAATTATCGATCGGCACAAATTCAGGAATGCTGTTACCCGATCCCAGAGCATATCCTTTTGATTTGGTTAATTTCAGGATTTCTGATGCCCGAAAATGAACCTCACAGGGTGTACGCCTGATAAGAAAGTCCATATCAATTCCCCCCAGAACAGAGATTCTTTTACCCCATCGCTGCCAACCTTCTTCAACAGGACAAATTGTATCCTCCCACGAATGTTTGGCATCGTATTTCAGCTCATCAATGATAAAATCCATTACAGATTCAAGGTTTCCGCAGGAGTGAAGGATTGCCGGCTTTCCCTGACGATGGATAATATCTACAATTTTTTTATGCCAGGGAAAAACATATCGATACATCGATTGGGGATCGAGTATCGTTTGGGTCTTAAAACCCCAATCGTCATTTACAATCAGTGCACCAACCATTTCCAAACCAGAAACTATCTCATAAAATCGCAAAAGTCGGGTGCCTACAGCATTAAAAATATCCTGAACAAGAATTTCATCTTCAAACAGCAGATAACATAACCTTTCGAAACCAACCAGATCAATCACATTCTCAAGTAGGCCACCAGGGCCCGGGGCAATGAATTTCATTTTTTCATGTAGATGCGGAGCAAACCGGTTAAATATATCAAAATCCCCCATTTCTGGATCAGGCCATTGGTAGGCATTAAAAGTGAGCCGATCAGTGATGAGAAATCCTTCGTTTTGAGAGATCGTAGCCAGCTGGCCGTGATTGGCTGTAACAAACGTCATAGCCCCATAAAATCGTGACGGAATGGACACATAGTCATAACCGGCATTTGTAAAGGCATCAATAGTGATCAAAATGGTCTCTGCGAAATTAGATGGATCAGGATTTTTTCGACCTGCAAGTAATTCATTCAACGAACCATTGGTAAAATACTCAAACAAGACAGGGCGATCCGGCATCTCATGATGCAAAACCTTAATTAACTGATTAAAATCGGGCTCGTATTTCCTTTTGGTCAATAACATATTTCAACACGATTTAGGATGACCAGACCAGTTTCCCAAATAACCGTTAAATATATTTTATACTCATTTTGCTAAGGTTGTATTTCGTAATTCTTCATACAACGCCTGCAGGATTTCCGTTCTTACATTAAGCTCGCTTATTTTATGGTTTTCGCGGGTGGGATTTACACGGTTGGAAAGGAAAATATAGACCAAACCATTAGTGGGGTCAGCCCAGAAGAAAGTACCTGTAAAACCTGAATGTCCGAAACTCTGCGGGGTAGCAGCCTGACAAGGGTAGGCGCTCTTTTTGTCAAATTTCTCATTATCAATCAAAGGCTTATCAAAACCCAGGGCCCTCCTGTTATTGTTCTGTGGAAACTGGACTGTATTAAAAGTTTCGAGGGTTGATTTTTTTAAGTATTGCTTTCCTCCATAGGACCCAGACTGGAGATACATCTGTACCAATTTGGCCAGGTCATTTGATGAAGAAAATAAACCTGCATTTCCGGCAATACCTCCAAAGACGGAAGCAGATTCATCATGAACACTTCCATGGATTAATCTTTTTCGATAATAATCATCATATTCAGTAGGGACAACCTGCTCATCCGAAAATTTTTTCAATGGCAGATAAGTCATTGTAGTGGCTCCAAGTGGGCCATAAAATTGTTGATCAAGGTAATCAGTATATTTAATTCCGGCTATTTTTGATACAATATCAGGGGTTAAAATTACCGACAGATCACTATAAACATAAGTTCCCCGTGTTTTTAAGGGTGATTTCCTGATCAATTTATTCACGATATTTCTGAATTTGGATTTGAGAAAAAGTCCCGGCGCAACTTCCAGGTTGTATCGATTACTTTGAATAGCGCTATACCACTTATCAGATAACCCTTTTTCACTCAATGTTCTTTTGTAGAATGAAATGTAAGGGACCAATCCGGACTGATGTGCCAGCATTTCACGAAAAGTCACATCACTTTTGTTAGACGGATGAAACAACCCTTTTTTCCAGTCAGTCCAATAGGTTGAAAAGGGCTCATCAAGCACATATTTTCCCTCTTCATTCAATTTCATAATCGCTGGAAGCGCTCCGGCAACTTTGGTAACCGAAGCAAGATCATATATGTCATCAGTTGAAGAGGGTGTTCGCATTTCATAGGTATGGAACCCATAGGCTTTTTGAAATATCACTTTACCATCCTTCGCCACAAGGACATTACAACCTGGAAAAGCTTTCATTGATAAAGCATTATTTACTATCGAATCAATCCGACCATTCACTCTGATCGAATTTAATCCCACCTCCTCGGGAAGTGTGTATTTTAGCCGAATGGATTGAGTTATTGTCAGTCCGTCGCCGGAATGGTAGCGATCTCCAATCGAAACAGGCAGTTTACCTTTGGCGCCAATGCCACCAAAAAGCAATTGAGCTGACAGTTGTTGTGCCATTTCACTATTTTCATAAGCAACAACTAAACCATCAGGATAACCAATATCGCCCATTTTATTCAGATTCTCAGGGTATAAAAAAGATACAATTACCTGATTCTTTACCGACGATAACCTGTGTAGAAGATTCTTCCCTTCAAATGAGGAATGAACACCAATAATGATAAGATTAAAACTGCCAAGATTTTTGATCAATTTACTCAGTTCATCCTCCGAAAAACCTACGGGCAAATTAAAACAATTAATTTTGGTATAGTTTCCAAGCATTTTCTGAAATGGGGTCACCGAAGAGCAACCGATTGAGAGAGCGGCAATTCGAAGTGTATCCAATCCCTGGAAAGGAATCAACTGATTTTTATTTTCGAGCAGGGTAATCTCTTTTTCAATTGCCTCTCTTTGTGCAAGTTTATCTTTAAAATAATTCGCCCCAATGGTTAAGTTCCCATTATTAAAAGGATTTTGAAGGGAGGAAGGATTAATCTGCGAATGCAACCTCAAATTAAAGACCAGTACTAACAGTACAATAATAAGTTGAAATTTTAACATATAGAAAAATTATACCTTTATAAAAATCTTATTCTTATAAAAAATTAACCCAATCACCCAAAAAAGCAGAGTATGAGTCAAAGCAAAGAGTAATGATGAGACCTTCGGATTGGAGGTTAGTGGTTCAAAAACATGGTGATATAACCAGACATACCCATTTAAAACAGTACCATCTGTCTCGGTTATATGGATTAACCGGAGAATAAACCTTCCATAGAGGCCGGATAACGTAAAAATTAAAAGTGGATTTGTACCAAAGACCACAAAGAAAGGGGTCCAGCCTGAAAAACGTTTCAAATCGATTGCCCAAATGAGTAATGCCAATAGCAGCATGGCCCAACCTGCTGAATAAAGTACATAAGAGCTGGTCCAGAGTGGTTTGTTTAATGGAAGCAGGAAACTCCACAAATATCCGGCAATTACACCTGAGATTCCGCAAATTGCAAGTACACGGGGTACTTTTGTTTTGTCTGTCTGACTGATTATTGCACCAGAGAGGTAACCGATTATAACAGTTATGATAGCCGGTATCGTACTTAGTAACCCTTCGGGATCAAATGGAATTCCAAAACCTTTGTAAAGATGGTTTTCTCCAAGGAAAGCCTTATCGAAGGGGATAGCTGCATTATCGGCCAATGAGTAAGGATCAGCACCTCCAAAGAAATAAAGTATTCCCCAATATAACAGCAATATAGATCCCCCAAGGTAAGGAAGATATTTTCGATTTACTGACAGAACAATTAAAGAACCAAAACCATAAGCGATTGCAATCCTCTGAAGAACACCTAAAATACGGAGTTTGGAATAATCGGTTATCCATTGTGGAAATGAATTCAGAAATAATCCAATGGCAAAGATCAAAAAGGTTCTTTTCCCGATTCTGAGCAGTGATTCTTTACTCAATGTATTGTTGTATTTCGAGAAAGAGAAATACATTGAAACTCCTGCCACGAAAAGGAAAAACGGAAAAACCAGATCGGTCGGTGTACATCCGTGCCATTTGGAGTGTTCCAGAACAGCAAAGTTTTGCGACCAGTTTCCGGGTGCATTGACGGTGATCATGGAAGCTATTGTAATTCCCCTCAAAACATCAAGGGCCAGATATCGTTGTGAAGACTTCATCCGTTTTCGATTTCGTATTTATAGCACTTCCAATTCCTCACTATTTTGAGACAATTGAAAATCTGGAAGGTTTACTTTCAGCATTCGTCTGACTGATTGCAGTAACCACATAGGTATATCTTCCCGGATCAGTAAGCTCATTTAGTTCATAGGTGATGGAGTTATTGGCGGTTGTAAGAAATATACCGGAGGGCTTTTTAGCCCTAAACCAGGGTCTCTTTTTAAACTGATAAACTACAAATGATTTCGTATTTTCACCTTTTTCCCATGAGAAATGGAGCAAGTCATTCTCCACTGATATTTGCGGCTGAACTGGCGACTGGGGCAATATTGGATCAATTCTCTGATTTATTGGAGTTAGAGCCGGATAACGATAAAAATGTTCCAGTAATTTCTCATGGAGGTTCACCGGATTTTTTCGTAAAAATTTCGCACTGTAAAACATGCTTCCCGATATTGCACGATATTTACGGTTCAGTTTGATCTGGCGGATAATTTCATCAGAACTTTGCCATGACTTTTCCTTCGCCTGTGGATCTATTTTATAAAATGCCTGTCCCATATAAAGTTGGGCTCCATATCTATTCCGACTCCACCAATCGGCAATAATTTTATAATCGGCAACTTCCTTGCCTATTTCCCAATAGACCTGTGGTGTAACATAATCGATCCATTGCTCCTGCTGCCATTTCAGCACATCAGCAAAAAGATCATCATAATTGGTTTGTCCGGCTCTGGTCTTTGAGCCTGCAGGATCAAGGGCAATATTTCGCCATACGCCAAAGGGGGAGATTCCAAACGCGACCCAGGGCTTAATTGCTTTGATGCTATCATGCAATTGTTTAATAATCAAATCCACGTTGTTGCGTCTCCAATCATCGCGCTGACCTCTAGTGTATCCGTGTGGATAAGATTTAAAGGACTGATCATCCGGAAATTCAACACCTGCAATTCTGTAGGGATAGAAATAATCGTCCATATGGATGGCATCAATATCGTATCTGCGCACAATATCACTCACCACTTTGACCACAAAATCCCTTGTTTGCGGAAGTGCCGGATCAAAGAATTTTGTTTTGCCATAAGTGATAAACCATTCTGGGTGGACATTCGTGATATGATCGGGAGTGGTTCGGTTCAGGTTGACATCCGAAACTGCCCGGTAAGGATTGATCCAAACATGAAGATCGAGACCCCGTTTACGGCATTCGACACTTGCAAATTCGAGCGGATCGTAATATGGATCAGGCATTTTCCCTTGTTTTCCTGTAAGCCATTGCGACCATGGCTCGTATTTTGAGGCATAAAAAGCATCAGCGGCGGGACGGATCTGAAAAACAACAGTATTCATATTGTAATCTTTGCACAAATCAAGTAACCCAATAAACTCCTTTTTTTGTTGGGCTGTCGTCAGGTTAGCCGACGATGGCCAGTCAATATTAGCTACCGTAGCCACCCAAACGGCCCTCATCTCCCGTTTGGGGTATTTTGCGGCCTTTAAACCGAATGTAAATAATGCTAGAACACTTAATGCAATCAACTTTTTCATATCCTGATAATTTCGAATGTTTTTTTGTTTCTGTTGTTTTTAAAATACATAAGCGATCAGTCACACCAACTCAATGTCATACTCCGCTCTTTTTTATGCCGTAAGCTTTATCGATCTTCAAAAATGGTATAATGGCAAGTGTTGGGATAGCGCAGATCATCACCCATATAAAGAAATGATTGTACCCAATCAATTCCTGCAACCAGCCGGCTACCATGCCGGGGAGCATCATCCCCAGGGCCATAAAACCTGTACAAATGGCATAATGGGCAGTTTTATGTGCCCCATCTGCAAAGTAAATCATATATAGCATGTAAGCCGTAAATCCAAAACCGTATCCAAACATTTCAATGGCTACTGCAATATTGACCAGTAGAAAATTCTCCGGTGTAAACCACGACAAGTAAAGGTAGGATAAATGGGGAAATGTGATAGATAGTGCCATGGGCCAGATCCAGTATTTTAATCCCTTTCGTGAGGCAGATATACCTCCAATTATACCTCCCAGTGTGAGCGAAATAACCCCAACTGTACCATATACAAGTCCAACTTGCCCCGTTGTAAGTCCCAGGCCACCCAGCTCACGTGCATCAAGCAGAAAAGGTGGAGACATTTTGACCAACATGGCTTCACCCAAACGGTAAAGCAACAAAAATGCGATGGCTAACCCCGCATTTTTCTTTTGGAAAAAAGAGGAGAACGTCCGTCCAAATTCCCTTAAAATATCGCTCACCGTATGTGTCTCGGTGGGATGATCCGAAACTGGACGCGGAAGGGCAAACCGATGATACATAAAGATCAGCAAAAAGAATCCTGCCAGAATAAAGAAGGTGATACTCCATGCGAAACGCAAATTACCCGAAACACCTTGAAATTCAGAACTTACCTGATCTTTCAGCTTATAATCAAGTTGAACAACAATATATGCAGGTTTTGTCCAATTCTCAGGGGTAAAAACGAAACGCTCACCTGTAATCATTGAAATACTCTTGTCACCTTCTGTAAATCGTGAATTCAGAACAACTGTTTCGCCAGCTTTGGGTGGCTGAGTCAGACGGACTGCAATTAAACCTGCATTACCTACTTTCCCGTTAAGGCCAACCGACTCAGCACTTTTTTTACCAAAATTGTTTTTAATAAAATTGCCAAGTGGAAATGAAACCTGTGTTGTCCACCACGAATCTGTTTTTTGATTACTTTTTTGAGCCCGGCTTTCGACACTCGTTACAAAACCATTTTTCCTGTTTTCGTCCAACGCAAAATCCTTTATTTTATTGAGTGAGTCAGTGCTTATATTATTGACATTAAGGATCATATTGGATGGAAAAGCCACGAAGGTCATTTGTTTGGTTTTAGGCACTTCAAAATTCTGCGGTTGGAGGATAAACCCAGATTGTTCCGTCACCGATGACTGAGCCTTAAATTGAAGCGGTTCCAGACCAGTATAGCTTTCCAACGATCCTGCAATTATGATCAGGAGACCTTGTCCGGTAATCATCGCAAGACGGTAAAAGGTGCTGCGAATACCAACAAAGAAGGATTGTTGCGAACTATCCAAAGCCAGCATGTAAAAACCGTCAGCAGCAATATCATGAGTAGCAGAGCTGAAAGCGATCAGCCAGAGTACTGCAAGGGTGGCCTGAAAGAAAAATGGTATAGGAATTAAAAAAGCGACACCAGCCAATCCTCCACCGATCAACAGCTGCATTGTAACAATCCACCACCTTTTAGTTTTAAGCAGATCAACAAAAGGACTCCAGAATGGCTTAATCACCCACGGCAAATAAAGCCAGCTTGTGTATAATGTAATATCAGTATTAGAAATACCAAGCCGCTTGTACATAATTACCACCACAGTCATTGCAACTACATAGGGAAGGCCCTGGGCAAAATACAATGTTGGAATCCATGCCCATGGATTAAGGGTTTTGTGTGACTTGCTTTTCCCGGTCATATTTGGTTAGTTAGTCTGTAAAATTCATAGTTTATTATAATCTTTCGAAGGAATATCCTCTTTTAGATAATGATTCGATGATTCGATCCAGCGAATTATAAAATTTATCCGTTCGGTCCGGATGAGTTCCGAGGTGGATCAGAATAAATGCACCATTTAGCTTATCCGGATTCGTTTGCTCAAACTTCAATAATTGATCGGATAAAACCTTTGAAGATCTGTAATTCTTCATTCCCGGAGTGGTATAATCGGCGTTTGTTCCCGTTCCCGGAGTAAAATTGATCAGTTGCAATTCATGTGCCCCACTCCACCGGCTGATCGATTGATTATACCACTCATAAGGTGCAAGAAAGAATTTTACGGACTCTTTCCGAACCCCGGATTTTAAAAGCTGTTCAAGGTTGGCTCTGATATCCTGGTCAAATTGTTCCTTCGTAACCAACAATGAATCACGCTTTTCCCACGGAGCATACAACAGATGCCCATCAGAATGGGGCCCAACAAAGTGTTTATCGGCAATCATACGTTTGATACTGGTTTCAAACTTACTATTTCTCAGGAATTTTCCGGTCAGAAAGAATGATCCTTTTATTTTTTTTCTGGATAAAGTATTCAAAATCTGGTCGGCCCCTTCGCCATACTCATCGGCAGAAAAGATAAGGTAGACAACTCTGCTGCCTTTATCCATCCGAACTGCCGCCCCATTCATATCGATCGAACAATTCTTTATCCGGCCCTGGCGGATCCCCTCCTTCTCCAAAAACGAGAGGTAAAAGCTGAGGCTGGCAGTTCCATCCATCGTAGGTTCATTGGAGGTATAGTCACCAATATCGTCATGGTAAACAGCTGTCCCTTGTTGAAACTGTGGGTAAACATCCTTATTGTACAACTTAACTTCAATATGTCCATGAAAGATTTCATTGTAAACGGGACCATCTACCAATCCGCCGTAAGTTGTTTCGCCCTTTAAAAATGTAATTGATGAGTGTGGTAATCGTGGAGAAACACCTTTCGCAGGCAATCCGCATATCATACTGGTACCCCATGGGTTGCAGCCAAATAGCCAGTCACGAAGTGCAGCCTCCATCTCCTGAAAGGTGGTGTCGGAGGTGGCCTCAAAATAGAGCCGGGCCTGAGTTATCGCTGCAACATTCAAATTATTGGAACACCAAATGTAAGGGATTCCATTCAGAAAGGGATCTGTTTTCCCCCTTTCAAGTATCACTTTCAATCCTTTATTCATAAACCCGGAATAGGTTTTCGATATCGGACCGATCCCATTTGCCTGAATGGCATGACCCATGTTCACAAAGGGATAATATTGATAATGTCGTGCACTCCCCTTCTCCATCCAGGGCGTTACAGGTTCAAGCTGACCCCAGTAATTAGCCTGTTGCTGATAATAACTCTCACCTGTCAACCAGTAAAGCTCTGCAGCTGCCAACTCCAGATCATCAACATAATTCTCCTCTTCATAAAAATAGGGAGAAACGACACAGGCTGTCTGGGTAACGCCCAGATCGGTCAGACCAAAAGAATAAGCCTGTCTCGCTTTTTGCGCCAATCGTTTACTATACTCCGGATCAGATTTTTGAAATATGGCAGCACCTAAAGCAAATGCGGAGCTGAACTTTCCTGCCGTTGATGAAACACCAGTTGTCCTGTTCTTAAACTTTCTTAATCCCTGTGATTTACCAGTAACAAAGTAGACCGGGCGATAAAGACCATTCCCATACGATGCGGTATCTTTATTGGGTAATCTGAACCCTTTGTGGTCGCGGTCATCAGCAATCTGGTTGTACATTTCAGCACTATCGGGGTTCATCTTTATGAGCCAATCCAATCCCCAGCGAGCTTCATTCAGAATATCAGGCACACCATCAGCACCCGGAAGACCGGCAGCATTATATTGATCACCAAATGCTTCCGGATTTTTCGAATAGGCAAAAAGCATCTGATAAACCGCATTTGCAGATGTCGTTACATATTGAAGATAATCGGTCGCATCGTGCCATCCACCTTTAGCATCGATGATCTGACCCGTTTTAGTTGGATGATCAACAATAAATCCATCGTGCGTGTGACACGAATCTTTCAGGTAAGGATTGTAACCGCACCTTTGCTGCCGCATATATTTGAGGGTATAATCTGCCGTCCCCCGGTAAACATCCATTCCAATCTGAAATTCAGGAGAACGTGAGCCTCCGGCTTTAATATAGTAACGCCCTTCCTTTGAAAAACGGGAGAAATTAAGACGTGCAGCTCCCTTCATCCCCCATTTTGTTCCATCACAATTTACAGGAAGTCCATTGAAAACAATCCTTTCAGTAGCGGCTTCTACAAGCTGAAATTCACCTAACTTTAGGGGTTCATCCGAAATAAATACAGCAACTTTAACCGATTGCGGAAGATACCCCAACTGGTTAATCCTGATCCATGAGGACCCGTTGGCAACGATGGTTATTGATAAAAACAAAAATCCAGCTATAATTTTATTTCTCATCCCGATAAATGAATCTACCTGTTGTTAATACATCTTTTGTAAATCTGCACCCCTGAAATAATGGAATAGAATCTCATGGTAAAGGTACCCTTTGTCACCCATTACAGCAGCTCCTATCTGACATAACCCAACGCCATGACCCCATCCAGCGCCTTTAATAACAAAGTTAACATTTCCTTCAACTTCCTGTTTTTCAACAATGAAGGCCGAACTGTAAAGATGAGTTTTGGATAAACTCCTTCTGATCTCCAACTCTTTGCCAATGGTCATTGTTTGAAGCGTACCGACAATTCTTAATCTAATCAGTCGTCCCGAAGTGCCGCGTTCAAGAGGTATCAGGTCGAGAATCTTACCAAAATCTTTTCCTGTCCGGTTTTTAACCAGTTCACTTAGCTCATCCTGTGAATAATTCACCTTCCATCTGAAAAAATCGTTGGTCTCCTGATCATAATCGTTTAAAACCTGCTTCAGTACTTGTTTGTCAGAAGAGTTACAAAAGGCATCGGGATTTCCCAGTATCCATAATCTCGCAGTGGCTTCATCTTCAAGAGCAAGTGAATACCCTTCAGGAGCCTGATTATAATCGGCCAGTTTTTGCAAATAGGGGTGATTGACCGGTTCCCAAACATTTTCGAAAAGTTCAGTAACGCCTCCGCAACATTTCGAAAAACGGGCATCACAGATGTTCTCACCATAGACAAGGACTTCACCATTCGTTTCATTTACAGCCTGTTCTACCGAGGTGGTAGTCGCCCGTGTGATACCCTGATATCTTTGACAATGGTCATCAGCACAAACATCATAGTAGGTATGGTCTTCCCGATCGTACCATTTAATCAATTCACCATTGGTAAGAAAGGTGGTTTGGTAATTTTTATCCTCCGTTTTCAGGTTTTGATATTTCTGAATCTGTGCCAACAACCAACTTCGCGATATTACGGCATGCGCCTTGAGTAATTCCATCGAGGAGGTGGCACTCATTTCGGAAGAGATCACGCTGATTAAATAGTCCTCAACACTTAATGCATTAATAACATGCAATTTATCCCCATCACAAACAAAATACAAAGCCCCTTTAAATCTCTGATCCTCTTTTCGTTCCCAGTGAAAGTTAATTCCGATGGTCACATCATGTAATGTAAATTCCCCGGTTTTGGGATCAGCCGGAATCAGTTTGAGGCTGAATGGATCTTCATACTGCGTCTCTTTGCAATGAAGCACCACACCCGATTCACACTTTCGGACTGAACACTTATCCGAAATATCCATGGTTGAATGCTCCAGATGATAATTTCCTTCCAGTGTGAAAAAGATCTCCTCACCAGTCATGATGCCTACTTTAATCAAGGGTGTTTCCATAAAAACATAAAAAAATCAATAATCATTTAAATTCACAGCAGATTAATCAGGTACGCAACGTCATGAGGATTCATGCAAACCTGCCGGAAAACATTGCCCACCTCCTCCATCGTTATTTTAATGAAGTCTTCTTCACGGGGGGTAATCAGCACACCTCCCATATCGACCGAAGCGGGACTCAAAACCAGCTGCTTTTCTCCCGATTCGAAATAGTTCGAAGGGCGGTGAAGGATTCTTGGGAAAATATGAATTACCCATACTCCAGCTTCACAGGAAGCCAAAATGTTTAACATTGGTTCAGGTTCATCAGGAGCAATTGCATGTAATTTACTATATATCTGAGCAAAACAATCGATCAATCCAGGTTTGTCATTGCTGGCGAGTGTGATAACACCTCGTTGATATTTTGGCCAATGTGAGATGATGACCCCTCCTACCCGACGCACTTCGTGGCAACATTTTCCCTTTTTGAAATCACTTTCAATGGGTAAATATCCTTTTATACCTGCCTGAAAATGGAGATGATCAGGGGCTGAGGCACCACATTTGGGTCCGTTATAAAAGATAACGAATTCGTTTAATTGTGCTGCAAGATCAAGCATTTTTCCAAAATTACCCACGATGCGCTGATCAGTGTGCTTTAACGATGGAATAGTCAGATGCTCTGGAAATATTGGAAACGGATTGACCAATATATGGAAATCGTGATCATAAGGTAACACCCGCTGTTGGAAAGGGAGATTCTTCTGACATAAAAAACAGGGACGTGAGTTAATGGAGCCGGCATCTACCTTTGCCGACGAGGAGATGATCCGCTCAGGGTTAAACTGAATTTCAATATGATAATCATCAAAATCAAACCACTTTGTTTTAACCCTTTTCAAACTGAGGTAGTTCTTTGCGGCAAGATCCCATTCCACCATTTGCTCACGGACTAATGCCCTCGCTTTCTCTGAAAAATCCATGGTAATCGATTAGGATTTTAATTTTATTGAAACTTCAAAAGTCAAATTCTATCCCGGACCAATTGCTGCCTGGCCCAGAACTCCAGGGTTCGGATTTTATCCTTGTAAAAATTATGGGCATTCAATTTGATGATATCAAGCGATGAATCTGAATTTTCGTCCCAGCGGCGACAGAGGTAGAGTGGGTCATAAATACGTCCGATCTGATAATGGCGACTAATTGCCAAACCCAAAGCATAATCTTCGCCATAACTGACATTTGGAACCTGTAAATCCCTTAAAACCGGCGTGTAAAAAGCCCGAGGCGCCCCTAATCCATTAATGCGCAAAGCATTGTTTCTTCCGTTTTCAGGTGTCCACTCCTTGTGATCAATCAAACCGGGAGGAATCTCCTCAAGTTTAAAATTAACCATTCGATAAGAACCAACCACCATGGCACAGTTTTGTTCATAAAACGAAGTAACAATTCGCTGAATAACAGTATTGTCAATGTATAAATCGTCACTATCCAGCTGAATTGCAAATTTTCCGCAGGCTGGGTGGTTGATCGCCTCATTCCAGCAACCACCTATCCCAAGATCCCTCCGCTCAGGGACGATAGCAATAATACGCTCATCACAATCGGCAAAAGATTTGATTAGTTCAGAGGTTCCATCGGTGGAATAATTATCAACGATAAGCAAATTAAAATCAAAATCTGTATCCTGACTCAACACCGATTTGATCGCATCACTGATTGTTTTTGCACGGTTCCACACGGGTATGATTACTGAAGCTTCTGTTGCAAAATGACCATCAGAGAAGGCAATCTTTCTGAATTCGGGAGCGAGCCAGGCGCCGACCTCTTTTAAATGGGCGGTACATGCCTTTTCCATCTCAATCTGTTTAAACCGGTTACGCGGATCGACATAATCAAACATCTTCTCCCCTGATTTGCGGGTATCCAATTCCAGCTCCGTATAAAGTAACTCGGGCAAATGGACCAACCGGTAATTTTGTGAAACCTTTAACCTTAGATCGTAAAGTCCTGCCAATTCAAATTCGTCATTCATCCTGTTTGCAGCTTCAACAAATGCCTCAGTGCGGTAAAGTAATAAAGATCCAAAGTCAAAATCGTCACGAAGACTGCCATCCTGAACTTCGATGACCGGATGAGGTTTCAGTTGCCCCTCCTTTTGCTCGTAATAGTCGGAATAGACCATTCCCGCGTCACTGCTCTGACTCGTCCGAATCATCCGGAGCAAACCATTCTGCCCCAGAGCAAGCGGTAACGTTTTCATATAAAGCAATATAAAATCGGTTTTTACCTGTTCTGCAAATGTCCTTATCGCTTTTGTTGAACCAATACTACTTAAAAATAATTTTCCGATATCAGCCCCTTCCATTAAATTCCGGGTCTCACCTACAAGGAAAATCTTCTCAACAACACCCGATGACCTTAAGGTATTGATGGTTGGTTCAAAGTCTGTATCTTCCTGAACCGGTATAAAACAGGTGATTTTATTTCTCATTTATAGTGCTTTACGATAATCTATTTTGATTCAAAAAACTGCATAATCTGTTGCATCAGCGTGGAACGGTCATCATAACCGATGATGGTCTCGAACGGTATTCCCATGGCAACAACCCTGTACCTTCCATTAAAAACGACCCCGGCACTTATGCTGTTTTCACCATACCTGAAGGCAGATATGGCGTTTACCCCAACCGGAACAATTCCATCCGGCGCTTCGACTGAATAAATTTCGGGTTGATAATCTGTATTAAAATTCCGTTTCCCGGTGAACCACTTGCGTGCATAATCGGTCGCATAAAATCCGCCACCTTTTGAAGCATATCCTGTCTGCCATTTGAAATGGAGTATATTTTTAGCAAAATCAGCTGTTAATGAATCCTGACTTTCTCCAAATTCAGAACCGATGTAGGCGCCTGATAAAAAGAGCTTTCCACCATTTTTGGTCAGTTCCGTTATTTTCGATTTAAACTCAGGGGTATATATCTTAAACTCCATTTGGCCGGCATCTTTTAATCCCGGTGTTGCACGCTCCTCCCCTAAAATTATGTCGGTCGCAAAATAGGGAGAGATCTCGAATTTTTCCTGACAAAAAACTTCATCACTGACTGAAACAAACGAATAACCCGCGTCCATAATCGCCTTACCGTGGATAATCGGAAAATCGAATGAGTTCCCAGCAATTACTTTCCCCTCCATATTGCCATAACTGGCGCCCCAACCCGGACTGTCATCATCGAGCCATTTCGATTTGCGATCAAAATCGTACTGAAATCCTACAAAGCTGATATCCTGATGGTCTGCAACTCCCTGATCTTTCCACCAGGCAATTCCAGACTGTTGTCCATTATCAAATATAGAAGGTGCACAAATCCGGTCGAACGCATTCACAACCAATACCTCACCTTTACTTTGACTTTTCATTCCGACAGAGAGCGTTTCGGAAGAGAAACTCTCCCCACCTTCGTTAATTGCAGCGACTTTGAAACTGTATATATGGTCGTATTGATCGAGTTTTAGCTCAAGAACAGTATCTTTCACCATTACGCCGTTATCAAAACCATTATCGTCAAGTCGCTGATAAACTTTGTATCGGATTGGCTTTGCAGTTGGTTCAAGTGGATCGTTTACACCACTCCAACTTAATCGAACCGATTTCTCACCATGTGAGACAATTGCAAAATGATGAACCGGCAAAGGATGAACAATAAAAGGACGATTTTCCTGATACGACAGAAATTTCAACATCCCTTTGTAAATGGCCCGACCCACTGCAAAACGAAACCTCGGGTCCAAACCAAATCTCATATCCGCAATGTTCTGATGCGACAATAACTCAAGCAGCATCGCGGGAACATTAGGACGCCACGCTTCAGAGTATGGCTTGTCCCATAATCCGCGGCGTGTCCATTTCGGATTGAAAAGCTGTCTAATATCACCAACCACCTGCGTTTGAATAAGATCTGTCAAATCGCGACTGGCAAGGCGTGAATTCCGGTTGGGGAAAAAACCATTGTCAGCCAAGGTGCTGTAAATACCAAGTGTTCCGATGATGGAATCATTTGGAGTAATACCTGCGTCGGTGTGAAATGCCATTGCCAGATCAATCGGAATTTTTAATCCAGTGATATTCCTGTGATTTGCTGGACCGTTCGGATTACCCATCAGATAATCGACCCATTCACCACGAGACTGGTAATCATCGTTATAATCGTTTTTATCCTTATTCAGATTGTAGGTGAGCGTATCGGGAAAGCCTGCACTCTGAAGGTAATACCTCGCAGCTTCAAGATACCGGGGTTTCCCACTTAACTTAAAATTAATCACTTGAGAATCTTTTTGCAAATTTGGTTTGCCGGAAATATTTACCTCAGCAATAGACTTTACATTGGAAACCGTTTCGTCAGTCGGACGCCGGGCTACATTACCCATTCCTCCTCCAAATTTTACAGCATCAGCTGTGATCAGGCCAGCCGTTTCACCTCTGCACGAGAGGGTTACCATTCCGGAATCCGGATTCTTGCCTTCATTGAAATTATATGTCCCCAGGTAGATCCATGTTCCACCACCAATTTTTTGATTCACCAAAAAATCGCTCTTCCCCCCTGCGTGGAAGATCGTATACTTTACAGCTGATGATGCAAGACCATCGCCAGGGTAGGATACTGATACGGAATACTTCCCTTTGGTTTTAAACGATGGGATATATTTAATCACATTATCCTCACTATCCGAACTCCTGACGACTAGAGAAGTTCCTGATTTAAAAGGATTATCGCCTGTAAAAAGCGAATCTTTTAATAAAAATCCGCTTGAAATTGATTCTGTGTAAATTCCTTTAGGAAGGATCATTTCAGATCCGGCAGTTGACCGATCGTTATCGACCACTACCTCCTGAGATTGCCAGTCACGTTCACGGGGTAGAAAAACGGTAGCCCCGCTGTTCTCCAGCATAGGAACCAGATAAGGGAGTACAAAGCTCATCGTGGACATCTCTTCAACAGTACCAAATAAACGGGCCCGCTGCCATCTCCACCTGTCAACTTTCAAATCGTAAAACCATCCATGACTGTCCCAGAGGGCGATGTTATTGTTATAAAGCCCCATCAGAGGCTTATCGCTCCCCAAACGATATACAACAGGAATACGGTCAGCTCTGCTTCCTGATATCCTGCTTTGGTCTACGGGAATCGTACTCCTAAGTGAATTTGGAACCAATTCCTTCAATAAATGGCGATCGGTATAAATGGCGATTGTATATTTTCTGAATCTTCGTCCCAACTGTTTCTTCACCGCTTTCTCAACCGTAAAAACATCACTTTCCCTTACCGGAGCATAGGATAGCGGGTTGGTAAAAAAGACCTGAATATGTTTGTTTTCAATTCCAATAAACAGTGAGTCAAACCTGATTCGCCCAACATGGGACCATCCCGGCATCACTTGTTCCATTTTCTTAAGACGGATCTTCCCTTTTTTGGTCAATCTCTTCTGAACGGAGGTTTGTGCAAAACCAACATAGGGGAGGAACAAAATGATCAGAATAAGGATTATAACAGGGATTTGACTCGATTTCTTCATCAATTAGTTTTTAATGCACACCAAAAATAGAATTAATTTTTAAAATATTTGTACTTTTGTCATACATGTTAAAGCATGCTAAATTCAAATTATTTCATTTAATTTTCAGGTAATAAAGATAAAAATAAGTAATTGGAACAAACAATTTGTCAGAAAATGATCTTAATTGCAGACAGCGGCACAACCAAAACAGAGTGGTGCCTGATTAGTGAGGGTGGAGTTACAGAAACGGTGATTACTTCAGGAATTAATCCCTTTTATCAGGATGCTGCAAATATATCGGCGCTATTGCAGGAAGAATTTATTTCGGTAAAGAAGTTTGATACCATCCATTTTTACGGCGCAGGTTGTATCAATAAGGAAAAACAAGACATTGTTGAAACAGCACTGTTACAGGTATTTGAAACGTCGCATATTTTTATTGGCAGCGATCTGCTTGCGGCCGCCCACTCACTTTGTCAGACTCAACCTGGAGTTGCCTGTATCTTAGGTACCGGTTCCAACTCGTGTTATTATGATGGTGTTAGAATCACCGCTAATGTATCGCCGCTTGGATTTATTCTTGGTGACGAAGGGAGCGGCGCTGTTCTTGGGAAAAAATTGCTTGGTGATGTATTGAAAAAACAGTTGTCTCAGCCATTGATCAATGATTTTTTTGATACCTATCGTACCACTGCAGCCATGATACTGGAAAATGTTTATAAAAAACCCTTTCCTAGTCGCTACCTTGCAGGTTACACCCCTTTTCTCTCGGCAAATATCCAACATCCCGAAATAGAAAATATTGTACTGAACGAATTCCGGTCGTTCGTCAAAAGAAATTTACTTCAATACCCAGAGATCGGGAACACCTCCATTAATTTTACGGGAAGCATTGCTTTCTTCTTCGAGAAACAACTCAGAAAAGTCATTAAAGAACAAAATCAGATCCTTGGAAAAATCGAACACGCACCAATGAGCGGATTAATCAGTTATCATAAAAACATAGTAATCAAATAAATATTTGTAGTATTCTTATGAAGTCTACACCGAAAACCAAGACAAGTATTACCGAATCACCCTCCAACTTCGATAATCTCGATACGATGTCTGTCGAGGAGTTACTTACCCATATCAATGAAGAGGATGCAAAGGTCCATCTTGCAGTGAGAGAGGCCTTGCCTCAGATCAAAAGTTTGGTTGAACAGATCGTTGTCAGAATGAAAAAGGGGGGACGGGTATTTTACCTTGGAGCAGGAACAAGCGGCCGACTTGGTGTTTTAGATGCATCAGAGGTTCCACCAACCTTTGGAGTTCCTGAAAACATGGTAATCGGCTTGATTGCCGGGGGTGACGTTGCCCTGCGAAAATCGGTCGAAGCTGCTGAAGATGATCCCGATAAGGCATGGGCATCCCTCCAGGGTTATAATATCCATAAAAATGATATTGTGATCGGAATTGCTGCCTCCGGAACGACACCTTATGTGATTGGAGGAATCCAACATGCCCGTAAGAACGGTATTCTCACGGGGTGTATTACCTGCAATCCCGGTAGTGAGATAGCGAAGGTAACAGAATATCCCATTGAAGCCATTACTGGGCCCGAATTTGTAACCGGAAGTACCCGTTTAAAAGCAGGAACAGCCCAGAAGATGATCCTAAACATGATCACCACTTCCATCATGATTAAGTTGGGTCGTGTAAAAGGAAATAAGATGGTAAATATGCAATTAACCAATAAGAAACTGGTTGAGCGTGGCACACGGATGATTGTCGAAGAGCTCAATATTCCTTCCGATGAAGCCCGCCGGTTATTACTGATTCATGGTTCGGTAAAAAAAGTGATCGAGGCGCATCCGAAATAGCTGTTTCACTATTGCACCCACCACCATGAATATAACATCCAGAAGAACTAGGTGATACAAGGCAATCATGTAAAGAAATGCAATGTCAGGATGCAATATTTTAATTATCTAACTATCAACCCTTTCACCAACTTAATTATTTTTAGTCTGATTCTCCTTAAATGCAACCGGGATATGGTATCCCATTTTATTTTTCATTTGTCAACACCCTCAAAAGTTATTTTTCATATATTTTATAAAACCATTTTCATCAAAATACATTCGGTCGATACAAGTTTCAAGGTGATTGCCCTCAGTGGGGGTTCAATGGGTGCCGGTGGTAAACGATAAAATACACATCGGCGCCTGTAATTTGAATCCCCGAATGGTGCCCGCCGCCCTTAGCAATATTGGGATTCTGCAAAAGTAACATTCCAATCAGGTTAAACGGCCCCATCGGTGAATCAACAATGGAGCAGGGCACACTATTATCGGAACCCGTCCATCCGCCTTCAGACCACATCAGATAATTCTTTTCATTCCGTTTAAAGGGGAAAACAATGCACTTGAAAAATATAATTTTACTTTCTCACCACCACAGGTTACAAACCCGATAATTCCCTATCTTTGAAATTCATTTTCGACATTTATTTGTTGAAAATTGAATTGTCTGAACTTTAATATTTTTAAAATGAATTCCAATCCAC
This sequence comes from Prolixibacteraceae bacterium, assembly GCA_963675995.2. Classification (GTDB taxonomy): domain Bacteria; phylum Bacteroidota; class Bacteroidia; order Bacteroidales; family Prolixibacteraceae; genus JAAFHB01. The sequence continues at coordinate 2,540,504 of CAXXIY010000002.1, forward strand.
TCTTTTGCACTAAAACACCCCTAATAAATGAGGGTAATCCGGAAGAGAAAAGAAAAGAGCTGCTAGAATATTTCCATAAGACATTTGATGTTGATGAACAGCTTTTCGAGGCTTTTGCAGATCAGACTGCGATGTACCGCAAAGCAGATCCGCTGCGACACCCTTTGATCTTTTATTACGGACATACCGCAACATTTTACATCAATAAATTAATATTCAGCAAAATACTTACCGACAGAATTGATCCACGATTTGAATCGATGTTTGCAATCGGCGTTGATGAAATGTCGTGGGACGATCTGAACACTAGTCATTACGACTGGCCGACAGTAGCTGAGGTTACAGAATACAGGAACAAGGTAAGAAAAACGATAGATCATCTGATTAAAACCCTCCCATTAAATCTTCCAATAAGATGGGAAAGCCCTTTCTGGATCATCCTGATGGGGATCGAACATAACCGGATTCACCTTGAAACTTCATCTGTACTTATCCGTCAGGTGCCATTGGAATATCTGAAGCCAATTGAGTCATGGAATCTTTGTACAGAATCAGGTCCCGCTCCAGAGAATTCATTAATTGATGTCGAAGGAATACAAATCAGACTTGGGAAATCTTTCCATGATCCTATTTATGGTTGGGACAACGAATACGGGACACATACTGCCGAAGTACAACCATTTAAAACATCAAAATACCTTTGTTCAAACGGTGAATATTTAGCGTTTGTCGAGGCTGGTGGATACCAAAAAAGGGATTACTGGACCGAGGAGGGGTGGAACTGGAGAACTTATAAAGAGGCTCAGTATCCACTTTTCTGGAAAAAAGAGGACACTGACTGGAAATTGCGCTTGGTTTACAATGAGATATCTATGCCGTGGAACTGGCCTGTCGAAGTCAATTATCTCGAAGCAAAAGCGTTCTGCAACTGGAAATCAGAAAAAACCGGACTTCCTTTTCGCCTCCCCTCAGAAGATGAATGGTATGTTCTTTACAACAGGGCAAATCTTCCTGATCAGCCTTACTGGGAATCGGCACCTGGCAATATTAATATGGAACATTTCCAAAGTCCGTGTCCTGTTGATAAATTTAAATTTGGTGAGATATGTGACCTGATCGGAAATGTCTGGCAATGGACAGAAACTCCGATCAGCGGATATGAAGGATTTAAGATTCATCCTGTTTACGATGACTTCTCCACTCCCACCTTCGATACGAAGCACAATCTTTTCAAAGGTGGATCATGGATTTCAACTGGAAATGAAGCAACAGCGAACGCCCGTTACGCTTTCAGACGCCATTTTTATCAGCATGCCGGTTTCCGGTATGTGGAATCACCCAACGACGTGGTGGTCCCTAAGGAGGTTTATGAGACAGATCGTGAGGTGATCCGCCATTGTGAAGCGCAATATGGAGGTGATTTCCTCGGAATAAAAAACTATTACGAAGAGATTGCACGGTTAGCCATTCAATACGCAGGCAAAAGTCGAAGAAATGCGCTCGATCTCGGCTGTCGTACGGGACGAACGACATTTGAACTGGCCAAAGCTTTTGATGCTGTTACCGGACTTGATTTCACTGCACGTAACATCAGAATTGCCGCGCAGCTACAAGAGAACGGAAATTTTAATTACGTCTTCCCTGAAGAGGGTGATCTAATCTCCTATCATCAAGTCAGTATCAATGCTTTAGGATTCGAAAATCTAATTAAAAAAGTGACCTTTCTTCAATCGGATGCCTCAAATATGAAGTCCATCTTCGTTGGATATGATTTGGTTCTGGTAAATGATATTCTCGATCAGATGTACAATCCGAGGCACTTCCTGGCCGGTGTTCATAAACGGGTCAACGATGGTGGAAGACTGATCATTGCAACAGGTTTTGACTGGAGCGAAGAGTGCACCAAACGTGAGAACTGGGTTGGTGGACATCGGGAATCCGGTGAAATGGTGTGGGGTGAAGATGATCTTAATTCACTGCTGAATGAAACATTCACAAAGATTGAGGGTCCGATCACGATACCATCCGTAACCAGGATTAATAAACGGAAGTATTCCTTTCACAACATTGAGGTGACTGTTTGGGAGAAGAAGGATAGTTAATAACGAAATAGCACAATATTTGAGTATAATGCAGGCAGGAAGAATCGCAAATCGCATTGATTTATTTCCTCATTTTAAACCTGGACCCCTCCACGTCCCTCCCCAATGGAAAGGTGAAATAGGATATATGAATATTTAACCGAAATAATCAACTTTAAAAATGATTTAGTTTTGAATTTTCAGATTGTTGAAAATCTTTATCTTTTCAACAATCTGAATGCATGACTCCATCTGTTTTCCCGAAAACCCGGAATACACCATAACATGCAAAGAGGTTCAATGGCCCTGGCTGCTTGAGCCGTACCCATATCTTCGGGTTCAAAGCCAAAAAGGGTGCAAATATGGGCAACTTCATCCCTCGATTGCTGGTTATCTCCACAGATAAACATCGTTGGCTTTTCAGCCCCAAAATCGGGATTAATCATTTGGCTGCTTCCAATGCTGTTAAAAGCCTTCACAAAATGAATCTCCGGGAATTCCTTTTGCAACCGTTCCAGTAATGAAAGGTTTAATTCGGTAAAAAAAGTCAGAACTCCGTTTTCAGGAGGAGCATCAGCAATTGGATTGGTGGTATCGATAATTGTCTTTCCGACAAGGTTCTCCTTCCCTGCTAAATGCAAAGCATTGAGTGCCGCACTCCCTTTGGTGGCCAGAACGATGATATCTCCAAACTGAGCAGCCTCCTCAAAAGAGCCAACCGATCCACCTTTACCTGCCAATGATTTCCATTCCGCAAGTTTCGACAGGTCTCGGCTACCAATCTTCACCTCGTAGCCAAATTTCAAAAAACCTGAGGCAAGTGTCTGTCCAACAGATCCAGAACCAATAATTCCAATTTTCTGTTTCATATCCGGCGTTAATAATCAGTTAAGAACTTATTTCAACGGTAAAACAAATAAAAATGTTTCAGAAAGAGAAGATTTTGATATAAAATTGGACGATATGACGATCAGTATCGATAAAGATAATTTCCTTACTACCAATAGGTTATTAATTCGCGACTTGTCTTAAGCAACTGGAAAATATCCTGAATGCCAGCAACTTACTGAAACTCATTATTGCATTGCTCTGAAAAGACGACTTTCTCCAATCGAAAATATGCAAGTTGCCAATTGCCATATGCAATGAGGGCTAAATTGATATCACCCATAGTAAACGTCATCGAACCAATAACTATTTGGCACTTATTCCAAACACGTTCGGGATCTTCCAGAAGTGGTTGTTATTATCGTTAGGATAAGTCTTTGAAACATAACTTCCAATCTTCGAAATCGTAGTATCTCTTGTCTGGATATAAAGACTTGCCTCCGGACCACCTTCAAGGTAAACAGTGGTGCGGATTCCTGGAATCAAGGACTTCAGAAAACCTATCATTTTCTGATGGGTATATGGAGAGCGGGAAAAGACAAAATAGATATTACCAACGGAATCGGTGACGCCAACCACCATGCTGCAAGCCTGCCCCGGTCGTTTATCCCATGCCAAAGGATTGCCGCTGCAATCAATCATCCTCATTCCCTGGCAGAGCGTATGGTAATTATTACGGATTGATTCCCAGTCGCGGCAGGTCATATCACAAATAATCATCGAAGTGTCGGAATCCCGAACCGGATTCATCGCCATCATCACATTGTAACTACCGTTCAGGCGTGGATTATTGTAATGGGAATAGTTTTTCAGATAACCTTTGTTTGTTCTTTTGTTGGCCATATTAAACATTCCTGCATTCACGATTACGTTCATGCCGAACTCACCTGCCCAATCATCCGCAGAGCGGTTTATTCTTTTATGTTCCGATGCACTTAAAACGTGGAATTTGCAATTCACAGGATCTGCCTTCAAAATAAATAGTCTGGAATCACCAACAAATGACTTTTCAGGAGAATCAATTTCCTGAAAAAAGAGACCTTTTTGTAACTCATGCCACTGAGGAAGGTTGTTCCCTTGATTCTGTCCATTGGTTACTAAAAAGGACAAAATAAATAAAGACAAAAGCACAGAAACTTTTAATCCAGTTCTAAGGTGAGGGCTAACCATTCGTCCAATCAAATTTCGACCTTTTGAATGGAAACAGGTCAAATAGTTCACCTGAATAATAATATTCATAAGCGATGGCACCAAATGAGTAAGGTTTATCATGAACCATTACTGTTGCACCTCCAACCACTGGATTTGCTTTCGGGACAGAAACTTCAAATCCTATATTATAAAGCGTAGCCAGAATCTCTGGTCGGTTGTCAATCGGAAAACCTGCCCGCTCCCACTGCATTTTTATCTCCTTGATATTTAATGCTGCATAAAGATAGGAGTAGAAATGATTTTTGTATGAAGTCAATCTTTTAAACCGCTCATCCTCAACAGAAGCAGTTTGAAAATCGAGCAAATGTTCGTATTTCGGTCCCAGATAAAACACCGATGCGGGATCTTTCAGATTCCGTTCGATCGTCTCGGCAGTGGCAACTTTAATACCGGTAACACCCAGAGAGAAGGTCGATTCTACGGAGAGAATCTTCAAGGGGCCGATCCACTTTTTATACATTTCACGGTCAGAATTAAATAGCCGAATCTGTTCACCAACAAGCACAGCGACGATCAGACGGGGTTCGACGTCAGTAAGATTGGCAACTGAATCGATAAGTGCTTTGTCTTTGGAAACAGCAATTTTAAAATCGGCCCATTCCGAAATATTCATCCAGCTAAAAACACTTCCGTTGTTTCGTTGTGCGCCTTCGGCAATATTCTTACTTTGGAATTCCCCTATTTCAGAAATGTATTCTTTATTATACTGCATATACATATTTACAGCGCCAATCATCCGCTCAGCTTCCGCGAGATTATGACTTTTCATATAGGCATTCAGGATATAAATAGAATTTTCGGGGTAATATTTATTCAGAACCAACACATTATGAAAAAATGCCGCTTCCCGGTTATTCACATGACTGGTATCGCTTGAATTTGATTTTCCGTATTTATTTTTGATTTCCTGGAAATAGCGATCGTTATAATCCACAGCGCCAGGATCGTCAGTAACATGAAATTTAATTGCGAAGAAGGCGGTTGTCAGAAAAAATCCGATCAAGGCAAAACTTATTATAAATCCAACACCTAAATACCTTAATATATTGCGATAAAAACCCTTATTAGAATCTATGTTCATTGTAAATAAAAAACTCACTTTAAAAACGTGCACGAAGTTAATTCAACGGGTCTGTTTTTATTCGCGCTGATCCTGATTTCTGTGAAACTTCACAAAAAAGTAATATTAAGATTACAATAAAGCATTCGGCTAAGGTTCTAATCCCAGACAAACTTCCATCTGCCGTCTGCCTGACGTTTCCAGACGTGTGAAAAACACCTTCACTTGAATGACGAATTCCCATACTGTCAGTCGAAGTGTAGGTGTATTTCCCATAGGTATATCCCAGATCACCAGAATCAGCAACATCGGCAAAATCGGGTCTCCAAACCAGTTTAACCCCTTTAGTGGGAAACAAACTGTACTTCTTTCGAATTGCCTCTTTCCCTTTTATGAGTTGTTCACCCCGCAAAATCACTGATGAATCGGCAGCGAAATAAACAAATGCCTTTTCAACCCCTGCCCGCTGAGCCATGTCACAAAACTCCTTTTCAACTGCAAAAAGTTCTGACTTCAATTTTTCATGAGTTACCTGAGATGAAGGTGTCCTGCATGAACTTTGCCCGAGGAGAGAAAAAATCAAAATGTAGATATAACCCGATTTCATATTTTTATATATTAGATGATTAGAAACAATCCATTTTGATCCTTCTTCGTTTGATCTCATCCCGAAAGAATTCAGCAAATCCGGGCTTAGCCCCCTGAAGTAAAAAAATTGAGGTTCCCTTTTCCCTTGAATCAGGATTTTCAACAGAAGCAACTTTTGAGACATGGTCAAAGTATACTTGAACTTTTTCCCCGGGAAGCTTACCTACAAGAATTACATTTTTAATATTTAAATTATCCGGTATCCAAAAGAGGTAATCGGTACTAAAAGAGTAAGCCTCAACCATTTTTCCCCTGTTATAGAAATTTACGGCCCCGGTTTGTCCATAGTTATCACAAAACACAAGGGTCTCATTTTTTACACTATCCGACAAGTTGTCATAAACACTTAAAGTCTTGGCAGCCATCTCCTTCCATCCAACCATATCGGCAAAATCCTGAGGCAACTGATGATCTTTGCCATCCTCCCATCTTAAAAGTCCCATTGCCTTAAACTGAGATTCTTTTTGATGAATTTCAGCCGGACTCAGTACCGGAAACATAAATTTAAACACCATAAAAAAAATAAGAAGATTAAGTGCCAGATAACCAGGAGCTACGATCGCAAATCTACTCTTTAAACGTGCTTCAAGAAGAACAGCTCCAAATGGGAGTAAAACGGGATAAAGACCTAAAGCATAATAATTCTTAGCCCTTAAAAAGGTAAAAACGGACAAAGTGATAAGAAATATAATTCCGATTATCCGATATTTCCGAAAAGGCACATAATGGAGAAATCCGATAAATGCAGCCAGAATTAGCGGGATGGCACCAAACAACATTATAAATTGATCTTTAAAGAATCCGATTCTATCCACATGACAAAGTTGAGACGATCTCAAAACCTTCATGTGCAGAATAACTGGGAACTGATGATTAAATTGCCACAGCAAATTGGGGATTAGAAGTGCCAATCCAACCAAAAAGACAATAAAAAGGAAGGGTTTAATCAATACTTTACGCAAGTCAGTCAGCAAAAAACCAGCTAAAATACCAATAAAAAGAAAGATGATATTGTATTTGTTGTAGCATCCAAGAACAAAGAATATCATCATCAGCAATAGCCAGAGCGGACGATCTTCATTGATGAACCGGATTAAAAAATAAAAAACGGCAGTCCAGGCCAGAATATCAAATGATGTGGGCTGATAAAGTATATTAACACGGGTATAAACCGAAAAGATAAAAATGGTACCTACCAATATTTTTGATAACAATCCACCTTTTAACTGTTCAACGATCAGCCAGATTACAATCAGCGTTAATGCGCCAAAAAAGGGAGTAAAGAACCGGATCCAAAAGATACTACCCCCCAACAGTTTAATCAGAAAGGAGATCAATGATAAAAAAGGGGGGACCGAAATATATCCGGCAGCCAGATGATTTGCCTGGTCAAGGTGTAGAAATTCGTCTCGATGAAGCTCATAAATCGGGTTTATGATCCATAAGTGAAGCACCATTTTCACAGTGACAAGCACAATGAGTATCCAGTAATCTTTTATGAATAAGGCGAATGTGTATTTCATGTAATTATGACTTTCATATCGAAATAATATTTTTCTTTACATTTGTATACCGATAAGTAGTCTAAAGAATATACCGTCACAAATACTTATTCTTCAATTTGTCTTTTTTGACTCCCCAACCTCCTCCAACATCTCCAGGAGGTGAGTTAGTAGCTGATGTTGTTCGAAATATAGTAGATTTAGAGTGGTCCTAAATGCAAAATTAGAAATGTATTTATGGCATTTAATCAACTTGAAATAATTCTGACTAATTATTTCATCCAGGTTTCCAGTATTTTCAGCACCTTTTTCCGTTGCTGTTCGGGCATCGTTCCAATACGCGTACGATGACTTCCGTGAGGCTGAACAATTTTTACAATTTTTTTATTTCCATAGGCATCAGCTGCTGAGGCTGTCCAGGGATCGCTTCCACCATAAATCAGCAAAATCTTTTGGGCATCCTTTTTCAAAAAATTTTTCACCAATAAGCTCATTGCCGGGTCATAGGCAAACGCCGTTCCGGCAGGCATAAATAGTTTTAGAATATACCCTTGCGTATCCTTTAAATCCATCAACCCTTTAAATGGTTCAGGATTATAGCCATAATAACCTAATTGTTTCAATGCCTGGACGAAAAAGGGGAAAGTAGGTTTACCACTTTCGATATCAAAGTAGCTGGGGGAACAAATTTTAACCAGATAATTGAAAAAATCCTGATCAGAAGCACTCCTTTGCGGAATCTCATTCACACTACGACCCCATTGCCAAAATGAAAATGCAAACTCAAGCACACAATAGTCAAAGATCTCACCTTCAGATAGTTTATATTTAAAGTTCTTTTCTTTGGTAAATTTTTCAAATAACGGCAATAGCTGTGACTTCCTTTTCAGCAATTCGATCTGACATTTGGCCACTTTTTTCCGTTCCGAAGCTGTTCCGGCCTTATGCCGAATAAAATAATCATGACGCTTCTCCTCAGTTGAAAAATTAAGCGGCGCCACGTACGGGACCGAGACTTCCACATCATTGGGATATAAAGCCCTATGATATAACACAGTCTCGCCACCTTTGCTGATTCCGGTGCTCACCCATTTTTTACTATAGATTGATTTAAAAAGTTCAATGATATGATGTTGGTCTGCAGCTGCATTTTCGACAGTCATGTATTGCCAGTCGATTGAATCGGGAACTGACTTACCGAAAAAACGGTGTTCCACCAACAATTGATTGGCATTCAGTAGTGGACAAAGTTCGTTCAGGTAGCCCGGTTTGGCGCCATATTCACCGCCATATCCTTCAGTAATGAATACCACAGGCTGGTCTGTATTTAAATTCGAAAGAATTACCCGCTGAGGAAATGCGCCCCTTTCGGGATGCTGATGATCGAGTGGTTGTTTTACCATGATGATATAGGCTTCGCTGAAAAAGGGATTGGCTTCCATTTTTTCCACCGAAACGATCCCCGGCAAATTTTTAATGCGAACCTCAAGGTTTTGGGAAATGGCAATTTGCCAGGCGGCCAACAATAAATAGGTTAGCAGCGAAAATCTTAGAAATTTATTCATCCTGGTTTAAACAATTATCTGAATTAGAAGAATCGCAAAATAACAACATTATTTTGGCACAAAAACATCCGAAAATGAAAATGTAAAGATTTAAAAACTTATCATCGATGAGGTTGAACCTTGACTTTTCAAAAGGGATATAATATCGGCTAGCTCATCGATAATGCCCCAATAACTGCCAACGTATTACCTGCCATGTGGACAATTATTGCATGGAAATTGTTGTTATATTTTTCCTGATAATAACCGGCAAGCAATCCAAGGCAGGTAGTAAAAACCACGATCCGAAACAGGAAAAAAATGGTCACCCCAGCCGATATCAAAACCAAATGAGCTGCTCCAAAAGCTAATGCACTTATAATTACCGGCAAGCTAATCTTTCGTTTGAAAAAATATACTCCATGAATCTCTAAAGGTTTTAACAGATTCATCAAAAATCCCCTGAATAACATCTCTTCTGCAATGCTGGCATAAACAAATATAAATATCAATACCTGAATAAAATTCAGTTTTGATAGGGCCGGGTGTTCTTCAAGATTACCTCCGGCCAATTTTATAATACCGCTAATTAGCAGATTAACTACAACAGTCAAAATTATACCAAATATAAAAGGTTTAATTAATGTCTTTAATTCAGGAACCGCAATGGAGTAAGATAAATAGTCTCGCAAGGCATAAATAGCAGCAAAAGACAATAGCAATTCGATGGTAAGTGTCACAAAAAAATTGGGAACTAACTCAATACCAGGATGTACTTTGGCACTAACGACTGTTGCAATCAAAAAAATCAGCGCCGTCAGTACAAGGCCATACACAGTTCTCTCAATATTGCTCATTTGATTAATTTTCATTTTAGGAAATTAAAAGTGTGAAGTCTATTTTATTCCTCGAGATCACGATTTTCGTTTCATTTTCCAGTTTCTTTAATAACCGTGATACCACTTCGCGTGAAGTGTTCAACAACAAGGCGATCTCCTGATGCGTGCCACTATAAATCGTAGAACCGGTGATGCGGTAGCGGTCTGCAAAAAATTTGAGGAGTCTTTCATCCATATTTTTAAATGCTATATTGTCAATAGTATCAAGCAATTCATCGAATCGTTTCCGGTAGGAATACATTATGAATACTTTCCAACTTTGAAATTCCACCATCCATAAATCGAGGAATTGAACAGGAATCTGTACCAGCACAATTTTACTTTCGGCTATCGCCCTGATATTGCTTTTCGTATATCCCATGCAGCAGGTCAGTGCCATTGAACACACCTCTCCCGGATTGAGATAATAAAGTAACAGTTCGTGTCCATGGGAATCCATTCTGCATATTCGGACAACTCCTTCAAGGAGTAGCGGAAAGGTTTTGATATATTGCCCTTCCCGGATTATTTCATCGCCCTCATTCAATTCAAGAATACTCCCTTCGCGACTTATTGCATCACGTAAGGCGATCTCCAGAAAGGGAAATTTTTGATCAAGAAATTCAGAATCAAAGCCTGATAATTGCATAAGAAGAGACTTTTTAAACAGGAAAATCAAAAACTCGCATGACTATCTTTTACTCACCCTTAATAATTGCTACCCAACCACCATTATTAGCCAGTTTAATTTTAACCAGATCACTTTGTTTTACTTTCTGGGACGAAATTTTCAGATTCTTAGGCTGTGTATTGGCATCCTTTGCATCAGCCCATACCTGGCAAAAGTGCTCTCCTGCAGCTATAAAGTCTAATCGGATTGTAATCGTCTTCTCTTTGCTATTATTCATTACAGCAACAAACCAGTCGTTGCCTGATCTTTTGGCAATGGCGACATATTCACCCGGATAACCGTCAATAAAATGGATATCGTCCCATGTTGTGGGAACAATCTTCAGAAAATCGGCACCCGGTTGATTTAAAATATGATTAGGATGATCGCATATCACGGTTAGCGGACTTTCGTAAATCACAAACTTTGAAAGTTCGGCAGCGCGGGTATTCCATATTAATGTTGGGGTTTGCTTTTGGAATTGATCCTTGGTTACATTTAAAAAACCACCGGGGGTATAGTCCATCTGACCGGCAAGCATTCTTGTAAAAGCCAGTTTTACGTTGTGCTCAGGGCTCATTTTGGTTGAGAATTTATAGTATTCATTCCCCATAACCCCCTCCCGGGTGATCATATTGGGGTAGGTTCGAATAATTCCGTCCGGTTTATATGCCCCATGAAAATCAACCATCAGGTGATTCTGTGCTGCACATTTGATAATGTCGTGGTACCAATTGACCATATCCTGATCGTCACGGTCCATAAAATCGATTTTAACTCCGGCAATTCCCCATTTTTCATACAGTGGGAAGGCTCTCTTGTAGGCTGAGTTACGATTGACATCGCTGTTGTAAAGCCAAAGGATGATCCTTACATTTTTCGATTTTGCATAACTGATAATTTCAGGCATATTAATCTGAGGCGCCCATTTCGTGATATCGGCAGCAGGATTATTAAACGTTCCATACCATTGCCAGTCGACAAGCATATAGGGCCAACCCATCTCAGATGCGAAATCAATGTATTGTTTTATTACAGGCATCTCCATTTTCACATCACTACTCCACCAATTATCCCAGGCACTCTTGCCTGGTTTAATCCATGATGGATCTGCTATGGCACAAGGTGCATTCAGGTTTTGGACAAGCTCTGATTCAACCAGTTTTCCGGGAGTTTCGCCAATCATGATGACTCTCCATGGAGTGAAGACCTCATCATCGAAACGAGCCTTTACACCGGCTTCATCTTCACCGGGGAGCGGAGCAAGTTTGGTTGTGAGTAAGTTCTGTTTTCCCGCGGTTCCAATGTAAAAAGCGGGATAATTATTAATTTCAGCTTCGGTGATGGCGACCCAGCAATGATCTCCGTAATCCATCAGAAATGGCAATCCCGCAATGGTTTTGTCAGAAACATAGCTCAGCGAGCGTTCCATAAATTCAGATTCTTGTGAACTGGAATATTTTCCATACTCAACAACCCACGATTTTGGATTTCCGGGAATGTTAAAGGTGGTAAGTTCTTTTGTGATCTGCCGATGACCATTCTTCTCGCTTCTAAAAAGTTTGGTACGAAAAGCAACACCATCATTAAAGGCACGAAAAGAGAGTTCCATCTGACGCATCAGCCCCGCTTTTTCCCTAACCATAAGTTGCAACTCATTGCAGTGATTCAGCACTTTGGCATGCTTTGAGCTAATAACTGGTTTCCATATTTCGTGAATGCTCCGCTCCTGATGGTCGGTCACCTCAAACCCCTTGTACATGGCAGGTTCCGTCTTAAATTCAAAACCAATCGGCGATTCCAGAATCACAGGTTTGCCGTCAAATGAAACAGCATAACTTAGCTCATTGGCGTTTTTAATTGACAGGCTGATTTTTTTATCCGGAGAGATTACCTGAAAATCCTGAGCAAAACAAAAAGAGGAAATAAACAGAGACAGAACGGTTAGATTTTTGAAGTTCATATAATTGATATTTAGGAAAAATATATGGTAATAAGTTGAAATAAAGTAAAATAAATATCACATATACAGATCTCTTTTACCACTTAATATTTCACTGTAATCACTACGGAATTTTTGCAAAAGATGAGGCTTATTTTTAAAATAATCCATTGATTCAATTTCCCGAATCTCCTTTAAGATCAAGGGCTCTCCAATTTCGCGAGTTTCTGGTGATGCATAATCACTGAGGTATTCGCGAAAAGTCAGGACGGCGTTCAGTTTGCAATACTTACCTTCGACACAATGGCTCAACATTCCCATAATTGTTTCACCTGTTCTGCCACATCGGTAACCTGCAGTACAAAACGAAGCAATATATCCCATTTTCCCCACCTCCTGAATCACATCATCAAGATCACGAGGGTCGCCAATTGTAAACTGTTTCTTATCCAGATCTTTTTCAGTTCTCTGATCACTATAGGCGCCAATTCCGATCCTTGTTGATGCATCTGTCTGAGTACAACCCAGCCTGATCACCTCTTTTTTGATTTCGGCCTTCTCACGAGCAGTGACGATCATCCCGGCAGTGGGAACCGATAGTCGCAATACGGCAACCAGTTTCTTAAAATTCTCGTCCGAAACATGCCAAAGCGATTCTGAACTTAACGAAGAGCCCGAGGCCGGTGTCATTCGTGGAAAAGAGATCGTATGTGGACCAATTCCAAACTGTCGTTCCAGATCCAGCGTATGATAAAGTAATCCCATTACTTCGAAGCGCCAGTCATACAAACCAAATAAAGCACCTATTGCTACATCGTCGAGCCCCGCCTCCATCGCACGATGAAGGGCGTAAAGCCGCCACTTATAGTCACCTTTAATCGTATTGGATGGATGAACAGCATGGTAGGTCTGATGATGATAAGTCTCCTGAAAAACCTGATAAGTACCGATACCTGCCTCTTTAAGAATTTTTAGCTTTGCGATTTCGAGGGGTGCGGCGTTAATGTTGACGCGCCGGATGGAGGAAGGATGACCCGACACAGGAGCAGGTTCTGTCACACTGTAAACGGCCTTTACTGCAGCTGCCATATAATCGGCATCTGAACGCTGATGTTCTCCAAAGACAAGGATAAGACGTTTATGTCCCTCTTTCAGTACAGAGCTGGTTTCACGCCGGATCTCTTCCATGGTTAATATCCGGCGTACCTCACGGCTATTGGCTTCGCGAAACCCACAATAAGCACAATTATTGATACACAGATTCGAACAATAGAGGGGAGCAAAGAAGACAATCCTGTTGTCATAAACCTTTTTCTTCACCTCGAGTGCTGCACTAAAGATCTCCTCCCAAAGTTCCGGAGAAGTCACATTTAGCAAAGCAGCTGTTTCATCGGGTGCAAGGGTTTTAATATTCAATGACTTTTGAATGATATCACGGATTAAAAATTGATCCGGATTTGAATTCTTCTCGAGCCGGTCAGTGATATCCACTTCATCAATAAAATCATTTCCAGAAATCAGATATCTGTCAATCTCCTTACGGATAATTACGCCCTTTACCCATCTGTCGGCAAGTCCTTTTTCCATTATCGCAATTCTTTGAGGTACAAATATAACCAAATCGTATACCGAAAGAAAACTTTAATAGTTAAAACGTCAAACAAAATCAGAGACTATTTAACTTATTCCGTTCTTTTCGTATCTTCATCGACGAATTTCACAGATTAATTTCTGACGTAGCAGATCATTTTTTAAACTTTAAATTAATTTAGATTGTATTTACTAAACTATCCGAAAGATATGACTACAGAGATCTTGCTTAAACAAACTGAAATATTTGTAAAATCGATACTTGATGGTGACGCTTCAGGACACGACTGGTGGCATATCCATCGGGTAAGAACATTGGCCGCAACCATCGCCAAAGCCGAAGGGGCCGACCCCTTTCTGGTAGAGCTGGCTGCATTATTACATGATATTGACGACTGGAAGCTGAATGAAAATCAAGGGAAAGAAAATAAAACAAGAAAATGGCTTGCGGAATGTGACGTCGAAGAACAAATCATATCTAAGGTTTGTAATATTATTGATGGAGTGAGTTTCAAGGGGGCAGGTGTTAACACATCGACAAACAACCTGGAATGTAAGGTTTTGCAGGATGCCGACAGACTTGATGCAATAGGGGCCATTGGAATTGCCCGGACCTTTGCCTACGGAGGGAGCCGTGGACGGGGAATTTATGACCCCGCAATTCCACCTGAAATGCATGCTGATTTTGAAAAATATAAAAAGAGTACTGCACCTACAATAAATCACTTTTACGAAAAATTACTGCTTTTAAAAGACCTGATGCAAACCGACACCGGAAGAGAATTTGCCGGTCAGCGTCACGAATTTATGCTCCGGTTTCTTGACCAGTTTTATGCTGAATGGAATGGAATTAAATTATAAAAAATAAATCAAATAAATTTTCATTTTAATAAAATATTATGTAACTTTGATTGGTTACTTAACTACTCATATTCCTGGTCTGAATTTACTTCCTGCTGTTAAGGCGTTTCTATTTCAAGTTCTTTGCTGTAATTTATGAATCTAAAAAATCTGATTTCTGATGAAAACAATGATTTTTTCGTTATTTCTTCTGGCAGGACTAATCTTTGCCGGATGTACTCCTAAGCAACCCAAGATTGGATTGCTTGTTCACAGTTTTGAAACTCCCCGTTGGCAAAACGATCAGAAGTATTTTGTTGATGCTGTACAGCAACTTGGAGGTGTTGCTTTAGTTAAAATGGCTGATAATAATGCAGATAAACAGATTTCACAGGCAAAAGAGCTAATTAAGAAGGGCGCTATGGTGCTTGTTGTCATTCCCGTAGATCAGTCGAGTGCGGCACAGATTGTTGCTTTGGCACACAAAAAAGACATTCGTGTGATAGCCTATGACCGATTGATAAATAATTGCAGACTGGATTATTATGTATCTACAGACAATATAAGGGTTGGTGAAATCCAGGCGCAATACCTTACAAAAATCAGGCCTACAGGCAATTATGCATTAATTGGCGGTCCTCCCAATGACAATAACAGTCGTATGCTTTACATCGGACAGATGAGCATTCTTCAGCCTTATGTTGAACGTGGGGAGATTAAAATAGCTTTTCGCCAGGTAGCTACTGCCTGGACCACTGATGAAGGTTACCGTCTGACCAAAGCAAGTCTGGATAGTACCAAAAACAAAATCGATGCAATCATCTGTGGCAACGATGCAATGGCGTTGGGTGCCCTAAAAGCGCTTAAGGAAAGAGGCTTACTTAAAAAAGTTGCTATTGCCGGACAGGATGCTGATATGGCTAATATTGAGGAGATTATGAAGGGTAACCAAACCCTAACAATATTTAAAAGGATTAAGACAATGGCATCAACTGCAGCAGAACTTGCTGTCCATCTGGCCAAAGGAGAACAGATCGATCCTTACCTGTCGACCATCAGTAATGGTGAGCGGCTTGTTCCTTCCTATCTTGTCGATGCCGTAGCTGTTAATGAAGGGAATGTCGAGATGACCGTTATCGCCGAAGGTAATTAGTCCCTCTTTCTTATTCCAAAGGAAGATTTTCAGCGGCGTAGCTGAGTTCATCGTACCATTGGGAGCCATATTTACGAATAAGTGGCTCCCGAAGGTATTTCCATAGTGGCAATTTACCCCTTTTTCCACAGATTCTACCTGATTTACAAATATCAATCTGCTGATAATTAACTGCATCAAATCTTTTATATTCAGTAATGCGGATCGGAAAGAGATGGCATGAAACTGGCTTTCTAAAATTGGTATTTTTCTCAAAATAGGCTTTTTCGATTGCACATTTGGTAATTCCGGCTTCATCCCTGAAGGTAAAAACACACTCATTATTTCCCACGATTGGAGTAACAAGATCGCCGTCGGCATCAATTACTGAAAATCCCTGTTTTTTAATCTCATCTTTGTTTTGATCTGAAAGGTATTCCTCAAAATCGGAATAACCATTTTTAATCGATTCAGCCTCTTCTGGTGTAATTGGCGCACCACTGTCACCATCCACACAACATGCTCCTTTGCATTTACTCAGATCGCAGCAAAACTCTTTTTGAATAACATCAAGACTGATAATGGTTTTTCCTATTTGTAGCATATCGAATTTAAATTCCGGTTACCAGCAAAATGCCGATAACCGGAAAAGCTGAAGTCTATATTCCATTTAACTGTGATCACCAAATAGTGAATCACATTTCTATTTTTCAATCAATACTTTCCCTGTCATATCCGGTGGGATTGCAAGACCCATAATCGTAAGAAGGGTTGGAGCAACATCTGCCAGAATACCGTCAGTAACTTTAGCGTCAACCCGATTGGTAACCCATATGAAAGGTACTGGGTTTAACGAGTGAGCAGTATTTTCACTTCCATCAGCATTTAATGCGAAGTCGGCATTTCCATGGTCAGCGATGATTACTACATCATAATTATTTGCCCGCGCAGCTGTAACAACCTCATTTACACATTGATCAATTGCCTTAACTGCAGTTTGAATCGCACTGTAAACACCAGTATGCCCGACCATATCACCATTTGCAAAATTCAGACAGATAAAATCGGCACTTTTTGCATTAATTTCAGCCACAATCGCATCTTTTACCGCTGGTGCTGACATCTCTGGCTGAAGATCGTAAGTTGCAACTTTAGGAGAGGGTATCAGAATGCGCCGTTCACCGGGGAACTCTGTTTCACGACCACCGGAGAAAAAGAAAGTGACATGTGCATACTTTTCAGTTTCGGCAATCCGGATCTGATTAAGCCCGGCTTTTGAAACTGTTTCTCCCATCGTATTCAGGACATTATCTTTGTTAAATATGACATTTATCCCTTTGAATGAAGATTTATAATTGGTCATTGTATACCATTGTAGCGGCATTGTATTCATTCCTTGCTCATGATGATTTTCCTGAGTAAAAACAATGGTGAGTTCGCGTAAACGGTCTGTGCGGTAATTGAAACAAATCACCACATCGCCCTCTTTAATGGTGGCAAGGGGCTGATCTTGTTCATCAGTAAAGACAATGGGATTAATAAATTCATCAGTAATCCCTTCATCATAGGACTCCTGTATCGCAGCAAGGACATCTTTCTGCTTTTTACCTTCACCTTTGGTAAGAAGGTCATAAGCCAGTTTGATCCGGTTCCAGTTCGTATCGCGGTCCATTCCGTAATAGCGTCCGATGAGTGATGCAAACCTGGCATTCGTATTTTCGAGCGCTTTAAGGTCTTCTTTTACAAAATCATATGCTGAACGAGGATCTGTATCCCGCCCGTCGGTTAAACCGTGAATAAAAATCTTTTCCAAACCTAACTCAGTGGCAATTTGGGCTAGTGCGATCATATGCAGACTAAGTGCATGAACCCCACCAGGGCCAATTAATCCTATGAGATGAACTTGTTTATTGTTCTCTTTGGCATATTTATAGGCACGTAGAATTTGGGGATTGCTCCACAATGTTTTCTCGCGGATGGCTTTATTAATTTTCACCAGGTCCTGATAAAGGACACGTCCGGCACCTATATTAAGGTGACCCACTTCAGAGTTTCCCATTTGTCCGTCGGGCAACCCAACGTTCTCGCCACTGGTAAGTAATTGGCTATGTGGGTATTTTTCATACAGGGAATCTATGAAAGGAGTTGGAGTAGAATAGATTACGTCGGATGCTGTTTTGTCACCGATACCCCATCCATCGAGGATCATCAGCATCGTTTTTTGAATATCTGCCATAGCTATCTTTAATTGAATTAACTGTTATAAAATCCGGGCAAAAATAGCCATTTAAAAAACATAGAAAAAGGTTATTTTTCGCTTACAATCAGATTTAACGATTTGATATTAAAGAACTCAATATTGGATTGGACTGTCGGAAAACCAGGAAAGTGGAATATTAAATAAAAAAAAGGTGAAACCTCTTTAAAGATTCCACCTTGTCCCTTTACAAATGGGTTATATCATTTCGGTGCTGTTGTTGTCGGAGCAGGAGCTACTGCTGGATTTGGCAATACCGTTCCCTTTATTTGCAGAACTACAGGATTCGGATCGGCATTGGTGGTAACAGTTACCGTCTTGGTAAAAACTCCTTGAGCGGCAGCATTATAAGTTGCTGAGACAGTACTGGTTTTCCCCGGAAGAATGGGCTCCTGAGAATATTTCAGGTTAGTACAACCACATGAAGCCCGTGCTGAGCTGATAATTAATGGCTCTTTACCTGCATTTGTCAAAGTGAATTCAGCAGTTTTGGGAACATTATAGGCAATTTCACCAAAGTCGTTCACCATTTTATCCCATTTTGCGACAGGTGCATTGGGGTTAACCGGAGCAGCCGGAGTAGGTTGTGCTGTCTGAGCACTGATTTGTATTGCTGCGAACAGAGGAAGAACGAACAAAAGAATTAATTTTTTCATCTTATTATTATTTAGAATTAATATAAATGCAAATATGAACTCTTTTTGGCTTATTTACGTCAAAAAATTGAAAAATAAATCAAATGAAATGTAAAAGTGTGTAAACGAAATGTAAATGATTGAAGCACTTCCGTATTTTTCTTTAATTTTAACCCTGTTTAAATCTGGGGATTTTAATTTCCGATCCTTTTACTTGAGAATCTTTCATGCGTCAGAAACATATTCGTTTTGTAGTACTACTTGGGGCTTTTGCCATTATAGGGATCATATCGATACAGGTCTATTTTCTCCAAAATGCCTGGAATATCAAAGAGAAGCAGTTTGATCAAAGCGTGATGATTGGACTAAGAAATGTTGCTGAGCAGATGAGCAAATTAAATCAGACAGCACTTCCTCACGCCAATCCAATCAGGCGGCTCTCTTCGAACTATTTTGTCGTGGATATTAATAGTGTGATTGATGCCAATATTCTCGAATTTTATTTAAAAACTGAATTTGAAAAGCTCAATATTCAGACCGATTTTGAATACGCCATTTACAACTGCCAAAGTGATAAGATGGAATATGGTAATTACCTGACAAAAAATGGGTCTGCAAAACCAAATGTATTGACCGTCAACCTTCCGAAGTATGATCAGTACACCTATTATTTTGGGGTGAATTTCCCGTTATTGAGAAATACGATAACCGGAGATATGACCATCTGGTTTTTCTTTATGGCCCTTCTGCTGGTGGCAATAATTTTTTTCGTCTACACCATTTTCGTTATTTTACGTCAGAAAAGGCTCTCTGAGATGCAAAAAGATTTCATTAATAACATGACACATGAATTTAAAACTCCAATTTCGAGTATCAATATCTCTGCAGATGTGATCATGAACCCCGATATCATCAGCGACCCATCCCGCCTTTTTACCTATGGATCGGTGATTAAACAGGAGAATAACCGTTTAAATCAACAAGTGGATAAAGTTCTTCAGATTGCAAGAATTGAAAGTCACAATTTTCACCTAAATAAAGTGCCGATCAATTTAAATGGGTTAATTTTTAAAGTAGCGGAAAATTGTAAAGCCAATTCAAACCAAAGCCTGGTGGTGATTACCAATTTGTCTGAATCGGTAGGTTGGATCGAAGCCGACGCGCTTCATCTCACCAATATCCTTCATAATCTGCTTGATAATGCTTCAAAATATTCAGATAAGGAACCCGTGATTACAATCCAAACGATCGCTTCGGATAAGTCAGTTCTGATCAAAATCAGTGACAATGGTCCTGGAATCAGTCCTGAGTATCAACATCGGGTTTTTCAGAAGTTCTATCGCATACCAACAGGCAATCTGCACGATGTGAAAGGGTTTGGTCTGGGATTGTATTATGTGAAAACCATTTGTAATGCACACCAATGGGAAATAAAATTAATCAGTGAACTGGGTAAAGGGGCCACTTTCGTGATTGATATTCCACTTAAGAAAAAAGGGAAATGAGTAAGGTAAAAATTCTATATGTAGAAGATGATCTCACATTGTCATTTGTAACGCGCGATAATCTTGAGATGAGAGGTTATTCTGTAGAATCGTGTGAAGATGGAACAACGGCACTTGATAAAATCACCAAACAGTCGTACGACATCTGCATTCTCGATGTGATGTTACCCAAAATGGATGGTTTTACACTTGCCCGAAAGATCAGGAGGTTTAACGAAGCTATTCCAATAATCTTCCTGACTGCCCGGTCTACGAGCGAGGACAAAATTTTTGGTTTGCAACAAGGTGGTGATGATTATATTACAAAACCCTTTAGTATTGAGGAGTTGGTTTTGAAAATTGAAATCTTTTTAAAACGTAGTAAGGTTGAATTACGACAGGAGATTAAAAATAAGACGATTCACTTTGGAAACTTCACCTTCGTACCCGAAAATCTCCGGCTGACTTATGACGATATAGTCCTCAACCTGACCCATCGCGAAGCCGTTTTGCTCGAATTTCTCCTCGAACATCGCGACAAAGTGCTCCGACGTGAAGATATACTTAATGCAGTATGGGGAAACGACCATTTCTTTTCGAGCAGAAGTATGGATGTTTTTATTTCACGTTTGCGTAAACTCCTAATAGCCGATTCGGCTGTTAAGATTGAAAGTATTCACAACGTAGGATATCGCCTTGTGGTTACCGAATCAAAAAATTGAATCTCAAACGAATCTAATCGAAATAATCCTAAAAGATACGCTATGAAATTATTTGCCAGAATCGGTTTTATTGTTCTCGTTATCATCACGATTGCATTTTCAAAGGAGAAATATAAGTCTCCTGAAATAACTGCAAATGAACTCAAAAGGCACATCAGATATTTGGCGTCAGAGGAGCTGCAGGGTCGTCGAACGGGGAGTGATGGGGATAGCCTTACTGCTGAATATATCAGTAAAGAATTAAGGAAAAGTGGATTAAAACCGATGTTTGACAATGGTTTCCAACGATTCAGGATAACCGACAAAATCGTTTGTGGACCTGCCAATAGCCTGACAATTAACAAGGACTCATATACACTGGATACCGACTTTGCCCCATTTGCCTTTTCAGAAAATAATTTATTTGGAGGAGATGTTATTTTTGCCGGTTATGGTTTTACGATTAATGAAGACAGCCTAAAATGGAATGACTATGCCGGTTTGAATGTAAAAGGAAAAGTAGTCCTTTTACTCAGAGGTGATCCGGAGATTGAAAAAACGGCGAGTCTGTTTATAAAATATAACCGGGACAGAGATAAGGTACTGCAAGCTAAAGATAATGGAGCGACCGCCGTCCTTCTGGTATCGGGTAAAAGTTTTGATCCGGAAGACAAGTTTGAGCCGTTAGTCAAGGGGGAGCAATCGGTTGGGATACCAGCATTTCGGGTTACCAGAAAAACGGCAAATCGCATTCTTGAGTCGGCGAAAATCACTGTTGAAGAAGTTGAAAAAAAATTGAATGAACAGCACAAACCGGCAAGTTTAATAACAGGGGTCAATGTTTCGGGACAGTCGGATCTCCGCCAGACCACGATACCAACCCGGAACGTGGTAATGATGATTCCTGGTAACGACAAAATACTCAAGGACGAATACGTGATATTAGGAGCACATTCCGATCATTTAGGACTTGGTGGTGCGGGTTCCGGAAGCCGTATTCCTGATACTGTTGCTGTACATCCGGGAGCCGATGATAATGCTTCAGGTGTCGCCATGGTACTTGAACTGGCCCAAAAACTGGCTGCCTCACCCCGACAAAACAAAAGAACGATTCTTGTCTGCACTTTCTCCGGCGAAGAGCTGGGTCTGCTCGGTTCAAAACAGTTTGTTGATCACCCTGAAATTGATCTGAAGAAAGTAAATGCAATGGTCAATCTCGATATGGTTGGCCGTTTGAACGAGAATTCAAGGGTCCAGATAGGTGGAGTGGGAACTGCTGAACCTCTCAAAAAGATGATCTGCGCATCTTGCGATACGACCATTCTGAAACTGGCATTATCTGACGAAGGTTACGGTCCATCGGACCATGCCTCATTTTACGGTAAAGATATTCCGGTTTTGTTCGTTTCATCAGGTGCCCATCTCGACTACCATACACCCTCAGATACCTGGGATAAAATTAACTACGCGGGAATGGTGAAAATAGCAGATATGTCATTCCATATGCTATCGGACCTTGCCAATGCTGAGACGAAACTGATCTTTAAAGAGGCAGGACCAAAAATTGCTCCTGGTCGTGGAATCCGAAAAAAGGGTGTTACCCTTGGAATAATGCCCGACTTTGCAGGTAATGTCAAACATGGATTACGCGCTGATTTTGTGACCCCCGGAAGACCTGCCGCCCTTGGAGGGATGAAGAAGGGCGACATCATCACTTTTATAAATGGGAAACCAGTGAACAACATTCAGGACTATATGTTTAGGTTAAATCAGCTCAAACACGGTGAAACAATCAGTGTTGAGGTGATCCGCGATACCCATAAGGTGGTGCTGGTTATACAACTTTAAGGGTTTGGCAATAGGATCATGGTTATTATCTTAGGGTGAAGGCAAGGTGGTGTCTCTACCACCAAACCAAACATAGAAAACATTTTAAAATTATTAACTTTTAAAAAACAAAAACAACATGGATAACGAAGCACGATTTTCTGCGCTTAACCTTGAATTACCACCTGCTCCCGAGCCTAAAGGTGTATATACCCCCTTATTACGGGATGGGAACCATATTTATATCTCAGGGCATTTACCTGTAAATACTGATGGGTCACTCCAGAGAGGAAAGATTGGGAAGGATATGGATACCGAGGCGGGGAAACTTGCTGCACGACAAGTGGGACTGACAATTTTGGCAACCCTCCGCTCCAACCTGGGATCATTGAACAGGATTAAACGGGTGATCAAAGTGTTTGGAATGGTTAACGCAACTTCAGATTTTGAAAAACAGCCATATATTGTCAATGGATGCAGCGAATTGCTGGTAGAAGTGTTCGGGCGGGAGAATGGTATCGGCGTACGCAGTGCTGTTGGTGTCGGAAGCCTTCCCGAAAATGTACCAGTCGAGATTGAAGCAATATTCGAAATATCTGAATAACAACATCTTAATAACATTAAAAATCTGATCGATCTTCAATTATACCGTTGTCGGAAATCAGAGCATTTACTATTCACGAATGAAGTGAGACATCGGTTGCGGTACGACAAATGATATTTCAATCACTCCACTAAAAACCCCTTTCTCGTATAGGGGTGATTGGTGGATGATTTTTTTTATACCTCCCTTTTCTGTTGTATAGGTACTTGTGGTTGGGTTCTTCAACTGCTCCATGAGTTTTGTACGTGAGGGCTCCGGATGACAATCGAGCAGGTTTCTACCAATAAGGTCTGCTCCGCCATATTTTGCAAATTGCTTCTTTGAGGATTCGTTCAAATAGGTAATCACTCCATCCAGATCACAAATTGTAACACTACCCTCAAATTCATCTGACCAGTTTCCCATTATCAATTTTTATTTACTTTTTTCTTAAACACCTGACCCATTCAATTTCGAAATGATGCGGAAGAATCTCCTCTGCATTGGCATGGTGAATACTTCCGGTAAAATTGAGAAACAGGTCTCCTTCATAAGAATCAAGATGCTGACGGTGGACTTCATGATTATTGATCTTCCACACGACCTGATTTCCAAAAATTTCCAGTCTAAAAATATGAAAATGATTAAAATTCAATCCCCTAATCTGAACAAAGTTATCGGCACCTGAATTACCAGGTTGATTAATAATACCCAAACCAACCTTTTTATGACCGCTCCTGAAAACATCAATCTGCGGAAAAGGTTTGTTCCCTGTGAGGGAGAAGGAGCTGGTGATCGCCTTATTGGCACGAAATTTCACTTTTGCCTCAACAATACCCTCTTTAAATCTGAAACCATTCCCCGTGTTGATAATCGCGGAGCTGAAATCAAACTTTTTCGGAATCAGACCAAAAGATGGATTCCATACTTTCCCTTCTGTTTTCTCCGCTTTGGAAACAATAGAGAGCACTTTATTCCGGAACTCAATATTTTTCAGACCCTTATAAGCCTGAAGTTCATTAGCCTGTGAAAAACTGGAACCTAATAATTTGGAACCCCAATAATTTTCCGGTTCCCAAAGTGTTGGTGAAAGTTTATGGTCTGAAAAATTCTCATCAAGCACGATGTCCCACTGATTAAAAAAAGCAAGTTCTGAACGCTTTTTAAGCTGATGATAAGTAGTGATCAGTTTGCTTTTTTCGAGTTCAGCAAACTCCATCTCCAATTTAAATTCGGGAGTCGTTTCATATCTTTTTTTATTCTTTAAAAATGATACCCTTTCTATAAAAGATGGCTCATTCACTTTCAATCTTAACTCCAATAAGCGACTCAATGATTTGGAAACGGCAATCTCCTGAAAGTTTAAATAGAGGGATGATTTGACGCATTTGTTGTAAAATTGGATATCGCTGCTTCTGGCAAGCTTTTTATATTCACTGAATAATGGATAATCGGTGGTCGTTTCGTAACGGGCAGAGTTTTTCAAAAATGCCACCCGCTCAAGAAAGGCTTTATCGCTGGTCTCACGTTTCAGCTGCTCGAATTTAGCCGGAAGCTTCAGCTCACTCACGGATACAAAATTTCTATATGCCTTCGATTTCAGAAATTTATGGTAAATTTTTTCTTTCTGCTCCAGCTCTTTTGAATAATTTTTTAATTTCTCCTCTCCCGAAGTGTCGAGCTCAAGAAATATACGGTATTCAGTTGAACTCAAAGTGGCATTATACAGTTTCAGTTTTGAACTTTTTTGTAATGCCCTAAATTCTTTAACTTTAAGATACTCGTGAGAATCTTGGTACTTCAGCGATTCGCACTCTTTCTTACGACGGATAAAGTCGGGTGATTCAACCAGCTTATGTAGTTCCTGGTACCGTGAAAGATCTGAACTTTTGGAAATGGTATTAACCCGATTAAAATCTGAGGATTGCAAAAAACGGAAATAATTTTTAATCGGTTTCGACTTTTCAAGGTTAGCTAATTCTGTGAGAATATCATTTTCAACACTTCCCTTTAGACCAAGATTAATAATTTCACGTTTCTTAGTCTGAAAATCATTGGACTTTAGGAGTTGTTTCAATTCCAGATATCGTGCCAGCTCCCTGGAAGCCTCAATCGTTTCCAACTCATCCCGCATTTTAAAAAGCTGAAACCACGCCGAATCAATCTTTTGAGCCTTAGGTATTAGTCCTAAAAAATATCGTAACCGAAATGAAAATGACATAACAAGTGTATTAAATCTTAAGTGTACAAAATTAACCATAAAGCCTTTACAACATGATAAAACTATGAATTTATTGAAATATTTATCGACAAAGTCGAAAATATACAGCTAATTTTTTTGCAGGAATCGTGATTGCAACTGAAAAAAGGTAATTTTGAAATTCCATGGTTTAATAAATAGAAATGACTTTACCCCCTGTTTTCGCCCAAAGGATGATGAAAATACTGGATCAGGAATATCCTGATTTCGAACAATCGCTTGACAATGAAATAGCTACCTCAATCAGAATCAATCCTGAAAAATACAGGGATCGTCCCGCCTTAGTGCCTGTTGAATATTGTATGACTGGCTATTTTCTTCCTCAAAGACCATTGTTCACTTTAGATCCATTTATCCATTCAGGGGTCTATTATGTACAGGAATCGAGTTCAATGTTTTTGGAACAGGCGCTGAAACAGCTTTCGCTGAAATCTGACGCAAAAATACTCGACTTGTGCGCTGCACCAGGGGGAAAATCGACCCATATTTCTTCCCTTCTTTCTAAAGAGAGCCTTTTAGTAAGTAATGATGTGATCAGGGCCCGAAGTCAGATACTCTCCGAAAACTTAAAGAAGTGGGGAAATCCGAATGTCATTGTCACAAATAACGACCCCCATGATTTTCAACGACTACCGAATTTTTTCGACCTTGTGTTGATTGATGCCCCATGTTCGGGTGAAGGGCTCTTCAGACGCGATCCCAATGCAGTTCTGGAGTGGTCTCCTGACAATGCACAGCTTTGCGCTCAGCGTCAGCAGCGAATATTGGCTGATGTTTGGCCAACACTTAAGGAGGGAGGTATACTCATCTACAGCACCTGTACTTTTAATCCGGCAGAAAATGAGGAAAATATTCAATGGCTCAGCGAATTTGCAGAAATTGAACCTATTACATTAAAAGTGGATGAAAACTGGGGCGTAACCCTTACCAATGCCGGCATATTTCCATGTTATCGGTTTTATCCCCACAAAGCGTCAGGCGAGGGATTTTTTATGTCGGTTGTCAGGAAAACTGGTGAGATAACCGACCAGCAGCAAAGGAAGTCGAGGGAAAATCCACTTGTTGCCACCAAGGCTGAGAAAGAGTTGGCAAACACACTCATTAATGATAAAACGTTGGAGGTGCTGCGATTCGCGGATTCACTGCTCGCTTTTCCGTCGCACCAGACTGCCGCGCTCCTCCAGATTAAAAATAACTTAAGAATACTTCATGCCGGAGTAAAAATCGGAGAGATCAAACAAAAAGATTTATTACCGGCTCATGAACTTGCCATATCAACGATTTTAAACCGTTCAGTTTATCCTAAAATTGAGCTAACCATTGAAGAGGCGATTACCTATCTTAAACGAGACGAAATATCGCCCGCTTCGATTAACCGGGGATGGAATCTGGTTACTTACAAATCTACACCGATAGGATGGGTAAAAAATCTTGGAAACCGTTATAACAGTGCCTTTCCCAAGGAGTGGCGGATCAGAATGTCGGTTTCTGAATTCCATAATGAAAGAGTTGCCTTGGAAATATTAAAATTCCCGCTTCAGCGTTAATTTAGATATTTCATCTATTCATGCTTAATTTATTCAGCCACCCATCGATTAAGAAAATTTCAAAAATATTTGCTTATAATTATTATATGTCAATTACATAAGCTATTTTTGTTGCGAAACATCTTTATATCATGAAGGCATTTCTATGAAAAAAAGTGCTTAGATAGATATATATTATGACATATTATCTATTTTATAAATATTTATCTAAATGACATAGATTATTTTCTAAATAAAATTTAAATAATTGGATATAAACATTATGGGAGTTAAGGAAAGACTTAAGGCATTTTTGGATTATAATAACATTGGACAGGTCCAGTTTGAACGAAAGGTGGGTTTGTCCAATGGGTTTGTACACAATATTGGCAAATCAATCAGAGGAGATTCTTTATTTAAGATATCGGCAGCCTATCCAGAATTGAATAAATCATGGATCATGCTTGGTGAAGGTAAAATGTTTTCATCAGACTATGAAATCTTGATGAAGGATCTTAAAAATACGAATATTACGGCAAGTATCGAAGAATACAAAAAAGAGATTAGGCAACTTAAAGAAAAGGTGCAGATTCTGGAAGAAAAGATTGAGCTAAAAAATGAGATCATCCAACTGCTTAAGGCAAACAACCCGAAGTTTAACTTTGATTCTTCAGACTTATCGCATGCTGACCCCACCCAATAATTACCACGCCGATCATTGCAATTACGCCTCCCGCAATCTGATGCAAAAGAGGGAGGGTTCCGAAGTAAAAATAGGCAACGGGAATAATCAACAACCCTTTTGATGATTGAATAATTGTTCCGCGTGAAGCTTCAATATATTTATACGCCCGATAAGCCAGTAAAATTGCTAAAACTGGGTCAAGTATCGCCGCAAAAACGGTATTGGTAAAAGCCTTTGCAGATATTACCAGGGGAATTCCAGCCATCATCACCCAGCCCGAAAAGAAGATTAACAACCAAACAGTACGGTTAAAACTAAGAATTTCGGGTGTGAGGTTATTCACCTTGGCCCGTACAATGACTGTTGCTGTGGCAGCGCCAAGACAATTCATCACCACAAGCCCGACTCCGGGAATAAAAAAGTCTCTCCAGGTGAGGTTTCCGGAATAACTGGTCAACAATGCACCTGCAAAAACTACGAAAATCCCAAGGGTTTCAATAGGTGAAAAGCGCTCTTTTAAAAATGCAATTCCCAGCATCGTGGTAAAAAGGGGGAAAAGGTTCCCCAGAAATCCCGTCACAGCTGGTTCAGAAATAGCGTTAACCGAGGCATAAAAGGTTGAGACGGTAAAAATCTCGATAAAACCCAGCGTAGGAAATATCCACCACATCTTTCGGGGTATTGCAGAAAGGAGGGTAAAGCCCCCTTTTACCGCCAAAATAATCAGGTTAATAAGAAATCCGACCGAACACAATAAAAACAAAAAAAGCGGCAATGAGATCTCATTGAGAGCCGCTTTACTAAAAACATAAACATTACTAAAGGCGAGTGTTGCCAGAATGGTATAAAAATATCCTTTGAGCGTATCCTTCTGCACGAAATATGATTTAAATTAATTAACTAACAATCAGGGAAATGCACAAAATGCATTTCCCTGATGTCTGATGCCACAAATCTACAAATCATTATTCGTTAAATCGGCTTTTCAGAATTAAGGATTCATCATTTTTGTTTGTAGTCGAGAACAGCATAAATATTGACGGCAATCGGGTCTGGCGGGATAAACATTCCACCATAATTCCCGGTCGTACAGTTGTGTGTATCAGGATAGCAATAATCAAAATCACCTTTAAGATAGCTCTGATAAGTGGATGGGATGTTATGTGGACGCCAGTTATCATCTGTATGGATATTGATCCAGCGGATGGCTGCACTGGTAATTCCCTCGTGAAAACGCTTCCAGTCGATTTCAGGATCAACCTTATCCCAGCGAATTCCGCGAGATGCAGAAGTTGAAAATACAGAAAGTACCTCCCATTGTACATGATCCCGTACCCAGTTTGCAAAATACCAGTCACTTGAACTGAGAACTGGTTTAGTATTATAGAGCATTTTTACATCTGCCGGTTCCCACAGGTGGGTAAAGGGGAGAATTGTTCTGATCCAAAAGACTGATTTATCCTTATACCTGACATCACCAAAGACTTTATAAGCTTCGTAATAGGCTACCGCTGCATGTCCTGCGGCAAAAAGGTTGGGTGCATGTAAAGGTGTCTCCCAAAAGTCACCACCTTCGGGTCGCTCCATTTTCATACAGTATTCTAGTGCTTTTTTTGCGGCTTCACTGTATTTGGTTATACCAGTTTCACGAGCTATATCAAGCAGTTCAAGCGCGGGAACAACAACGATATCAAGGGCATCATCGAGGGCAAGCCCCATCGGCTCAATAAACGAAGTGGCTACTCTGAAATCATCTTTCCCATAATGACGTCCTTCGGGATCAAAATAGAACGATCCGTCGGCACGTTGAATGGAGATCAGTTCATCCCCCCTTTTGATGCGAAAATCAGAATTTCCACCTTTGGTTTTACCGGACCCGCGACTGGTTTGTGACCGGCACCAATCGACTTTTTTCTGTAACTCTTTAGCAAGCACCGTTTTTTTATTCTCCTGCAGATAGCGGTCTAAAAACGAAGGAACATTGGGATGGATTTTGTCTTGTTCCCTTTGCCTGATTCCAAAACCCTCTCCTTCGTGCCAGAGATTAGTGTTATAAGCGTTCGCAATCTTATCAAGCGTTTCAGCATAACTCCATTTTGGCTGAGAGGGGGTCGGTAAACCATGCCGTTTTACCCAGTCGAGCATTACGTCAAGACTTCTCCCCTTGCTGAGCCAGATTTCGGCATCAAAATTGATCATCTGACCAACTTTAAGCTCGAGTGGTTGCAAAGCAGATACCTCATTCTCATGTCCTTCAGAAGATGCATCCGGAATCATCAGACCCATAAGGTTATTGTTCATCCTGTCGATGAAATTGGGGGTCGCAAAGACCGGTTGTGGCCGTTGAGTCCGGTAATTGAACCAACGGGTGGCCACCTGATTTGGATCCCATGAAAGACCGATTCCCGTTCCTTCGTAACTTACAGCCATTAACGGTGCAGTAACCTTGTAAGGATGGGGAACAGACCGTAAAGCCCATGGATCCTTGAACCAGTCAATCCCACTAGACCACTCCTCCCCCATCACCCAATCAACACCAGGAATAAGGCTGTCATCTTTTTTGGTGCCAAAGCTCCCTTCACCAACTTTAAGCCAGGGTCCACGGATATAACGGGCATAATAATTCCCTGTTGCGGTGAGGCGGTATTGGAGGTAGATCAATGGTTTATCCTTCGCAAGGGTCAGCGTCACTTCACCTGTAATTGCAGGTTCGGTAAAAGGGTAGCTCATCCACTCTTCAAAGCTTGTCCCCTTAAGATTTTTCCTTGCAACCACTGACTTTACCTTGAAAACCAGGCTCTCACCTCTCTCTCCGGCTTTGCGCTCCACATTTTCTGCTTCAAAACGCATCGGAATATCCTGATCACGCAGCATAATTTCGCCGAGATGATCCAGTACTGCCATCAATTTCCCGGATGGTGTGGAGATTTCACCCCAGCCCCAACCACCTATTCTCCTGAATAGCTGAAGCTGAATCTGATCATTTTTAAGCAATACAGACTGATTGGCATAATTGGTCCTTTTATAATTTGGCTTTACACCCTTCTCAATAACGGGCTGATCTGCCGTTTGTGCCCATAGGTTTCCCGACAAGGAAGCAACCCACAACATTCCAAAAAAGAAGATTACTTTGCTTTTCATACGCTTAATTTAATAATTATATATATCTGTCAAATCAATTCTTCATCGTCTCAATGTGATGATTCCGATTCCCTGACCTAAAGAGCCGGAGGAAGCGATCACTTTAATTACACCTGGTTTTGTTGGTCTGATAATGGCCAGTACTCTTCCTTCATAAGCATTCCGGTTGTCTGTTTTATATCGCTCGTGACTGAACTGATTACCTGAATCCAGCCCGATTAATTCTCCTGAGCCCTCAACAGTTAACCTGATATTATTGGTGGCAAGGGGACATCTGTTTCCCTTTTTGTCGGTTACCTCAACCGGAATATACACCAATTCACCTTTTGAATATTCTGTCGTATTCTTCTCCGGATACAAACTTAGGTGATCGGGCTGACCAGCGGTATGGAGAAGGTGCTCGGCAATTATCATGGAATGGTTAAAAGCCACCGCCTTCAAAGTACCTTCCTTGTATTTGACCTGATAAATAGCCCGATAGGTATCTTTATTGACCTCCTTGCGTCCCAGGCTTTTATTATTCAGAAATAGTTCAACCTGTTCACAATTACTGTAAACGAATACGGTATCTACCTCCTCTTTTTGAAAATTCCAATGGGATGCCACATTGAAGCATTGCCATTGAAATTTATCTTTCTTTTTGATATTCACAGCAATATGAACCATCGGATTTTCGGACCAATAACTTTGACGGATGTAATAGGTTGTTTTTTCGAAGCCTGCAATATCAATCAGGCCCCATTCCCAACCTTTTCGGGGCCAGTTAACGGCTTCTCCCTGGTAGTCGATACCCACCCATAGAAATTCTCCGGTAACGTATCGGTTATTTCGAACAGATAACCAGTTCTTCAGGTCCGCAAAGGTTTCAGTCCCCAAAAAAATCCGGTTAGGATAAGTTTTATGTTCGTCAGCATACAAACCGGGGAAATAGCGATCGATGTAATTATATCCGGCAATATCCATCGTATCCATAAACCCCGATCGATTTGCGAAAGGCGACCAGTCGCAAGCAGCAACAACGGGTCGTGTGGCATCCACCTCTTTCACCCATGACTTAAGCTGCGATAATTTTGCAACTCCGTCAGGAATTCGCTGATCAGGAACTTCATTGCCAACAGAATATATAAAAACAGATGGATGGTTCCTGTCGCGATAAATCATCGCTTTTAAATCTGTTTCAGCCCACTGATTAAAATACAGGTGGTAACTATATGGTCTCTTACCTTCCGGATTTTCGGAATAGCCCCACTGCCAGGTTGTATTCCATTCATCAAAAGCCTCTGCCATCATGTAGAATCCCATTTCATCGCAGGTTTCAATAAATATGGGATCCACGGGTCCATGGGTCCGAATCGCATTGCATCCCATTGCCTTAAGTTTTTGAAGACGATAACGCCACATACCCTTTGGGACAGCTGTTCCAAAGGAGCCGGCATCCTTATGAAGGCATACCCCTTTAATAATGGTCTTTTTTCCATTGACCAACATCCCATCGTTCGCGTTAAATTCGATCTTTCGGATACCAACGCTGATAGTTTCTTCATCAGTAACTTTTCCATCAATCAGAAGTTGATTCTCCAACTTATAGAGATATGGGGAAAAATCGGACCAAAGCTGCGGATTCTTAATCTCCATGTTCAAATTCCCTGTCAGTGAACTGAAATCGGATAACATTCCTGACGTCTCAGCTTTACCCCGAATAATACCCTCACGGTCTATCAGTTGCGAAACAATCCGGCAATGTTTTACAATTCGATGGATACTATCGGGATGCGCCTGAAAGGCAATGGTTTTACTTTCAGGGAAATTATGAGAAACGATATCGAAACTCACTTTCACTTTAGCCAGAAGTTCCGAACTTTCGGATGTCGTAAAAAAGATCCCGTTTGATTTAAAATGCTGCTGAGGTTTAACCAGCAAAAAAACATTCCTGTTAATTCCGGAGCCGGTATACCAGCGGCAACTGGGTTGCAATGAATGGTCCACTTTTACAGCCACTACATTTTGCTGATCACCATATTTTAAATTTGGGGTCAGGTCATACTCAAACGTACTAAAACCATAGGGGCGGTTTCCAAGATAAACGCCATTGAGATAAACGGTACTATTCATGTAAACTCCGTCAAAACGGATAGATATTCGCTCTCCTTTCAGACTGGCAGGCAATTTAAATGATTTGCGGTAACAACCAATCCCGTTTGGGAGGAATCCCCCCGACTCGCCAGCGGGATTCGCCTGATCAAATTCACCTTCGATAGACCAGTCATGGGGCAATTCGATATTCCGCCAAGAAAGATCAACAAAATCGGGCGCCATAAATCCCGGGACTTCACCTAAATGAAATTTCCAGTCTGAGTTAAATTTATTGGATCTGCCGAAATCCGGTTGACTGGCATACCCGCACACATATAGGAAGAAGGTGAGGATTAAGAAGGAAATTCTTTTCATTTAAGTAAATTAATTAAAATATGCTTGTAATTAAGATTTCGATAAATTAATTCAGCATGGATTGAAAGGTGTAATTACCAGATCCAACTTCAAACATGGTTTTGCCATTTTCTTCACCTAAATATTGCACACCATCGGCCTGATTTGCGGGGTGTCCCGACTCCAGAATTTGTGATCCCGTCTTTGCGGTCATGCAGATGGTAGCGGAAGTATTTACCGGAATTGAGACCTCCAGGGTAAGTTTTCCGTTCTCCCGTTTCCAGGAACTTTTTATCCTCCCATAGAGGCAGTCATGATAGCCATTTACAAAGCGCAGGTCGCCGACTATTGAAGGATTGATAATGAAATGCTTAAATCCGGGTGCATTCCGGTCAATCTGTATTCCGGCCAGGTATTGGTAAAAGTAGGCGCTGATCAGACAAAATGGGGTATGATTACGGGAATCGTATCCGTCCCAACTCTCCCACATTGAGTTGGCTCCCTGTTCTATCATGTACCCCCAACCCGGGTAATCCTTTTGTGTTGCAATTTTAAAGGCCAATTCAGGATTTACTTCAGGAAGGTATTCCATCAGAGCCGAGGTACCCAGAAATCCGGTGCTGAGCCGGTCTCCCCAACCATGGATATCCTGAATCAGGTTTGCCAGAACAGCCTCCTTATTTTCTTCCGAAACCAATCCGTATTCAAGCGGAACAACATTTGCCGATTGCCTGTATTTGGTAGGTTTATCGCCATGGTAGCTTTTAGAGTTTGTTTCGTAAAATTCGTGATTAAAGCTTATGGCTATTCGTTTAGCCCACTGTTCCATTTCTGCAGCATCTTTTTCCCTGCCCAGCAGGTGATTAAATTCTGCTAATCGTCTAACAATCAAATAATGTGATGCAGTTCCATAAAGGGTAAAACCTTCGGGAGGGGCCATGGTATTGTTCCGAATGGTATCATTGATGGTCATCAATGGAGCGATCCAGTCGCCAAGCACATCTGAAATGATTTCAGGCTTCCCTTTCACCTGCCGAAGCAGACTGCTTTTGGCAAAACGTAGCATGACATCATAATTTTTCCTGATGGGTAGTGTATCGGCATAAAATCCGAGGGCTTCCCAGGGAATAAAAACAATTGCAGCCGGCCAGACGGTTGAGCCATTCATATCATAATTTGTTGCAGGCGCCACAGTAGCCAAACCACCCACACTGCTTTGCGTCCCGGCCAGATCGGTGATCCATTTGGCGTAAAAACCTGCCATGTTGAAATTATACATCGCAGCTTTGGCCGCCATATAATTGTCAGCAGTCCATCCCTGTTTTTCCCGGTGAGGACAGTCGGTGGCAATACTGTGGTAGTTATTGAGCAGGCTGTTCACTGCATTTTTCTGGGTCTGATTGATCACGCCATTGGAGCAGGTAAAATCGCCGGCTATCTCAACATCTGTATGAACAGGGACACCTGAAACCTGATCAACAGTCACGCCATCATCGAAAGTGACCCGTATAAACTGGAAACCTTTGTAGGAAAAGTGACATTCAAAGGTCTCAACACCGCCACCTTTGAGAATATATCCGTTTTGTTGCCTGACATTAAGACACTTGTCGTAGAATGCCGCATATTGTTTATCCCTGATGTTGAATTTAAATCTTGAAGGTGTTAAGTTTGGAATAAGTTCACGGTCAGATGGTGTTTCACAATATTCAACCAATACCTTGGCTCCTGCTGATCCCCTCACTTTCACCCTGGCCCATCCGGAAATATTTTTCCCGATATCGTAAACAGTAATACCTTTCCCTTTTTGATAGGTTTTTACCGGAGCCAAAGGGGATAAACACCTTACAGGAGGCATCATCTGTGATTCCAGCTTCGCATCCCATTGTACAACTGAAACTCCTCGCCAGCCATCATCCCTAAAAGAAGCTGAAGTCCAATTGTTTTGTTCAAGCCTGGCATCGTAGAGTTCCCCATGACGTGTATCATCATATACGACAGGGCCACCGGATGTTCTCCAGCTGTTATCTGTAATTACATTTGATTTAGTGCCATCAACATATTCGAGGCTTAGCATTGCGATTACTTTAGGTTGGTCAATCCATGAGGAGACACTCAATCCCCAGATATCGTTACATAGCGGATTGTATTGTCCCCTCCCGAGCATCACTCCAATGGCATTTGCCCCCATATTCAATTGGTTGGTAACGTCATAGGTGACGTACATTGAGCGCTGGTCAAAATTGGTCCAGGCAGGATCAAGAACATGATCGCCAACCTTTTTCCCGTTCAAAAAAGCTTCATAATATCCTAAACCACAAATATAAAGGTTCGCAGACCTGATTTTTTTATTTAGTCTGAACTCCTTCCGGAACAATGGTGATGGATCATATTTGGGATTAGCCATTTCATAAAGGGTAAAAATGGTGCTATCCTTTCCTGTCTTCCAGGGCCACGAGGTATTGGGCCATGAGACTGGTTTAAGATTTGCCAGTTCATTCTCCTTGTGTTGTTTCCACTCTTTTTTCCATTGTTCCCCATCTTTAAAAGCGATCCATTGTGCGTTTTGCCAATCCTGCCGTGAGAATAGTCCCATGGACCATGAGGCAGGTCTGCTCCATTCTGTAGCTTTGTTTTCCGCATCCCAAACTCTTACTTTCCAATAATATTTCGAATTTGGATGTAAGGGTTTGCCCCTGTATTCCATCTGTACAGACTGACCCAACTCCATTTTCCCTGTATTCCACATGTCCCCGTTGTTGATTGCGAGGTTTTCGGAGGTGGAGGATACGATAATCTGGAAGGCCCGCTGCACATCTCCCCGTTTTAAAGAGCTGATTTGCCAGCTTAAACGGGGTGAAATCGCATCAATACCGATGGGATTGACCAGATATTCACAACGAAGGTGATCTACCTCAGCAGCCTGAACCAGGAAGTGGGTAAAAAGGAGCATCAAAATTGCAAAACATTTATTCATAATTACTTTTTTTGAGGTATTTCTGGTCGTGTGGTCCCCTCGCGGTAAAGAATCCGCCAGGTATTTTCAGGGAAAATGTCATTCATGAAAAGTGGCTGGGGAAGCCAGACGCGGAAAAGGTTTTTCGAACTGTACTGGTTCCCGGCTGATGCATAATCACACATCACAAGATTGATCTGTTTGTGATCAAAAAAGTGGGTATACCGGTAAAGGAAAGGGACTTCAAAAGCCATCCATACCCCGGCAGGTTTTGTGGAAGCCCGAACCAGATCGATGTACTGATCAGTGGAAACAGCTGTACGGGTTGGTAAGGGCAAAACATATTTCAATCCGCCCAGCTCCGCTTTTTTCTCCCATTTCGTATCCAATGGAAGTAGCCACAGGTTATAATTCTCATTTTTAACCATGCGGTTATCGAGTGCAAGAACAATGGGTCCTCGCATTACCGCCAGGTGGTTGACACTTCCGGGTGCCCGGATAATCCGACCCCGAAGATCCATTACCAACCGGATCTTATCCCCTTTTTTCCAGCTCCGTTCAATCCGCGCATAAGAACCAGGAGTGCATTTGATCACCTCTTCATTGACCAGAAGCGTCGTATTCCTGCTCCAGGAAGGAATACGAAGAGTGATGGTAAAACGTTCTGATTGTGCCAAATCCACACGTATTAACACCTCCTTATTCTCGGGATAATTAGTTTCCTGTGCCAGTTTGATTTCAGTTCCACTCCCAAGTTTCTGGGTCCAGGTTCCCTGATTGTAAAGATTAATTACAGGTCCCGATTTCCCCTTCATTACTGACCATCCCGGAGTAATCAGCATTCCCCGTGGGCCATTGGCAACACAACAACTTGATTCGCAAACCGGAACCTGCATTGGGGAAGGCATCCTTTCTCCTGTAAGGGGTGAGAAATAGGCCCACCATTTACCTTCGTCAGCCATTGCACCCAAAAGGGCATTGTAAAGTGAGACCTCCATTTGGTCTGCCCAAACGGGATCACCTGTCAACCGCAATAACTGATAACATAGCTTCATCCATGTCACTGTAACACAAGTTTCCATGGGTTGCTCTAGCATTTCAGTCTGACGATTGGCGCCATCGCACCACAATTCCCCGCTCGATCCGGAACCAACAATCATGATCTCCTTTTTGAGGACACTTTTGCCAAATTTAACAACTGCATCCAACAGACGCGGCTCACCGGTAACACGGTATAACTCGCACAAACCTTCGTAACACGACATCATCTCGTAACCTTTTGGAGCGGCAATGAGAATTGGATCTACACCGGCGAGGGCATCTTCGATCAGACGCAGCCCTTTGGGATTGTAACTGTTGGGTTCGCTCCACAATTTCACAAGATACTTTGCAAAATCAAGGTATTTTTTCTCACCAGAGCGCTCGTAGACCAAAACTACCGGTTCAAGTACCGAGCAGGATGACAATGATCCGATGATCTGAAGCCCGGTCTCAGTCAGTTTTTTCTTCCCCGGACCGGCAATATCAATCAGGGCATCGGTAGCACGGCAGGCTGCTTTTAACGACTCCTTGTCGCCCGTCTGATCATAGTGTGCAATCAATCCCAGAAGAGCATATTTTCGACCCCAGATATCCCAATAACCAAAATCATTTTCTCTGGAATAGCTGCTGAGACGCCCATCGGCTTCCTGTCCCTTAAGCAATTCTGATACAGCATGATCCAGAATAGCGCGATAATTGGCAGAAGGTTGCCAGGCATAGGCCAGAGCAGCAGATGTAAACCATTTGCCCCAGAATTCCCCCGTAAAACCACCTCCATTGTCCAGCTTGTTCTTGAATGGGATTGAATAGAGTGAATAGTTTTTATCCATTACTCCGTTTGCCACACAATTTTTCATCTTTTCCCCGATTACCCCCTCAATTTGGGCAGACGAAAAAATTCCAGCCGAAAAAACATCGCGCTGAGCATTTACCAAAACCGGATGATAAAAAGTACAAAAACCAATTATCCCCATTAAAATCATTATACGTTTAAATTGCATTGGATTCACTTTTTAAATAGTATTGAAAAATAAGAAATGCCACCAAATCACTAATTAAGAATAATATATGTCATAACAATTAACTTTGTCACTTTGAAATTTATTGTGTTACGATATCCCAGACTTTTGAGCGGACCGATTTTCCTGCGGGACCTTCGACCGTCAGGATAACCGTCCAGGCGCCTGCCCGATTGTACTGATGCACCGGATTTTGCTCTTCAGAGGTTTTGCCATCTCCAAAATCCCAGTGCCATTTGTTGATTTCTCCCACAGAATGATCTAAGAACCGGATGATCCACTTATCCTTGTCTTCGGTTTTGAATTTCCAGTTGGCTTCGATCTGGTTTTTTAATCCATCTTCGGGCGGCATGAGCCTGAACGCGCAGAGATAAGAGGCATCGGAGATCATCCGGAAATCATGAGACAGATTCAAAAATGATTCACACGATTTGCCATCAAAATCGAGCATCGACCACGAGAGACCAATCAATTCATTCTCCT
The DNA here is from genome assembly GCA_963675995.2 of Prolixibacteraceae bacterium. Taxonomy (GTDB): domain Bacteria; phylum Bacteroidota; class Bacteroidia; order Bacteroidales; family Prolixibacteraceae; genus JAAFHB01. The sequence goes on from CAXXIY010000002.1 coordinate 2,579,513, forward strand.
TTAATTGAGATTCGATTGAATGTTCTGGTCCGTCAAATGAGGCAAAATCAAAGGGAGTGATGTAAAATTCCATTTGCAACCGACCGCTTTCGCCCTGTTTAAAATTGTAATGATATGCAGCATTGGCATATGGAAACTCCTTGATCCACGGGAAGTTTCCCCATGCCATGGCCCAATCCTTATTCATGGCTGGAGTAAAAATGTGATAATTCTGAGCCTTTGTTCCATTTCCGGTGTAAAACGGCTGATCTTTTGTTCTGTTTTTAAAATCCCAGTTTTTTTCATCAATAAATGACGCGCCCGAGTGATCGCCATCCACAACCAACTCGAAAATATCCTGACGAAGCACAGCATCTTTAAAATCCCAGAAATCGTCGAAGGCATCGATATAAAAATAGAGCCGGTTTAGCCCCTTTACCCAGCCAACTTTCACTTTCAGATCAAAGTCTTTGGGATCCGGATTTTTTCCCTCTCCGAACCTGGTGTTTTTTAATTCGTTAAGGCCAATGGTATAGGTTTCAGGCACCGTGCTCCAGTCGGAGAAATCGCCATCAATCCGTGGGATTTGATGCTGAGGAAACTGAAATATCCTGAACTCCTTATCCGGACGGACAAATGAGAAAAACATGAACGCAATTGCAAGTAATATTAGTATTTGACGTATTTTGAATAATCTTTTCATATACAAAAATTTTTTATATCCCGATATCGAGACTGTATCAAAAGTGAAAAACTTAACCGCGGTAAAACGATTTTTGCAACAACCACTTCATTCCCATATTTTTATTAATTCTGAAAATTTCAATGAAAATCGCCCTCTCCCATTAAGCTCAGAAACAAAACTTGTTTATAGCTCACTGTATATAATTTTTATTCACAACCAACATTAATTCTTTTATAATCAGCCAATTCTTTTAACTTCATGTTTTCAACCTAATATTCACATTTGACTCTTTAACCCTTTTTTAATCCTTCTTTCATCCAAAACGATTTCCCACATTTTCTCAGGATTTGCATCATTCTGGTCGGTTGATACGAAGTACCTGTTGTCGATTAAGTAGAATTCTCTCACTCGGCTTTTTTTCATCGCAATAGAACAGAGCACTTAGTCAGTATTCAGATCGAAGACCGAAAATCCGGATTCATCCGAGTGAAAAATTGAAAACAGAACTCCCCCCTTCTTATCCGGATAACAAAATCCACCTTATGTTATTAATTCTTGGCCTTTAGAATTAATAATTATAGTTTTCCCTTCATAACTGCCAAATTCTGAGATGATCACATGATTCTTCATCAATTTTTTGTAAACGAATAATCCGTATCGGTCGCCAACTGCATCAAATTGGTCAACAGGAAAATGAAAAATTTGTAAAAACTTTATTGTCATAATGAATCCTTATCAGATTGGGATTTGCCCTTAAATAACCACCAGTTTTCTGACCACTGAACTCCCCGATTTTGATTTTGCTTCAACCACATAAATTCCTTTGGCCAACGATGAAATATCGATTTGCTGACTCGACCCATCCATTGACTTTTCAATCATCAGATTTGAAGCCATATCATAAAAACGGACGATAAAGGAACCACCGATTCCAAAATTTAAAGTTAAGAGGTTTTGAGCAGGGTTGGGATAGAAGTAGAACTGGTTATAATCTAAAATATTGACCGAATTGGGATTTTCATAAACGTAAAGGTAATCGAAACGACGATCAGGTGCTGAGTCTCCACTGACAAAAAACTCGCTGATATCTAGCAACTTCTGACTATTATCTGACCAATGAAATGAAAAAACCAACTGATTATTTGTGACTTTAAAATAGCCTAATGGTACTGCAATCTCAATTTCATTTCCCGCGTAGGCATAGTTGATTTTTTGCTCGTCACTCCAGGCGCCTCCAATAAAACGCTTTACCGTAGATTGGGTCAGACTTCCCGGATTATGGTTTACAAGGATATCGTAACCCTCCCATCCTGTTGATTTTAAAGTATCAGTATTGACATAAAGCATCATCCAGTTCTGATTGGTGTGAGAAGTCAGTGGCTGGGCTGTTTTAGCATAAAAATAGACGAACGACTCATCGTGAGTTACACGGCTTTCAACGATATCGTTTCTTCCTGTATTATTGATGAAAGTCGTTTTACTACTTGATCCTTTGGAATTTCTGTGAAAAGTATCCCCTTCATAATCAATGTACACAGGTTTTACGGTACTCCATTCGGTAAACAGCCCATCTATCTCCATTTTTTTTGCCGGACTGGCCTGTTCAGGGGCGGTTATCCCCTTAAACAGACGGATATAATTTACCATCTGGAAATACATATTATCGGTATGACCACCTTTCATCGGTTCAATATCGCGGTTGTACTCTTCGTTATAATTATCAACAAAATAGGTGTTTCCGGTTGCGGCAGGAACACCCAGAAAATCAGCATTCGCATCCAGTCCGCAAATAAAACGCTGAGCCATCCACTCATTAAACTGGGTAATCATCACCACTTTGGGTTGAAGTGCAAAGACTTGTTTCCACTGTTCTGCGAAATGAAGCCCTTTCCCGGTATAAGGGGTAAGTCTTTGAACATCATAAACCGGTTGTTTTCCGTTTGAATAGCTGTTGCCGATATTTGACACGGGATGAGAAGCCACCGCAACAGGTACTTGATCCACGATTCCTCTTGTGCTCCAACCATAATCCTGCGGATAATTATCGATCCACTGCCAGTGATTGGGTTGATTCTGAGCATCAGTCCAGGCCCAGCTGTATTTTATTGTGAAAAAGTTTTTCACCTCAGTTCTTAAAGCATTGTCAGCTGAATTGCCAAAAATAAGTGGTTTACCTTCCCAATAGAACCAAAGTTCCTTATATTTCTGGTTTGCATAAATCGCATCATAGAGCTGATTCATGACCTGTCCACCCGAAGAATAGGTCATAAATGAGATATATGGAGCATTAATTCCCAACTTTCTCATTTCGATTGAAATTTCACAATACTTATCCACCGTGCCCAAATAAGTATATGCATTGGTGACGTCAAAATAGATAAAATCGACACCAGCAGCTGCCATCATAGCAATGTTGCGACGGATGACCCACGGATCATCCGACCGGTAATATCCGGCTTCGGGTTCTCCCCAATAATGGAAAAGCTGATGAGGGCCGTATGCCGGCGAATAGGGATTGCTTTTTATAATCTTTGTATTGTCATAAATAGTATCCAAAGGAGCATGATAACCATGCCAGATATAATAAAACAACCCGACCCATTTTTCATTTTTAACAGCCCCGGTCTTCCTGAAATCAGGGGTAGCGCGGCCAAGTGCATCCGTTGCAATCCAGTTCGAATTGGTAATCGGAAAGCAGGGACTGTTTTGCCCAAAACTGTTAATCGCCAGAACTGAAACAATTATAAAAAGAACAATTTTCATTAAATGGATTATAAGTTGACTAATTACTTTTCGAAGTGAAAACTATCTACATGGAAGATATCCTCACCTTCACCGGCAAACCGCAGCCAGATTGCCCTCGTACCTGAAACGGGGGAAATATTGCAGCTGATGGTTTGCCATGATTTTAAATCTCCACCACCAGGTACGTCTATCTTCCCGACGGAAGGTCCCCAGATGTTGTCGAGGGCAACGTCAATCCTGCCGGGTTTAGCCCCCGGAGCCACCCTGACTGTAAACCGCTTCAGACCATTAGTAAAGTTGAGATATTTATAGGCCGCTTTATCGCCATTCTGAATCTTACCTAACTCCTCCTCGTTGGAGGTAAATGCCTGAATCCGGACATTTCCGTACATCAGGCATGCACGTTCAGCCTGGATTTCGATTATGGGATTGAGCGGCTTTCCTGCCCCCTGTGAGGTCATCTCAGTCTCCTTAATTGTACCATCCTCATTAAAAGTGATCGGTTCGACACAAGCTTTGCGCATGGTGTTGCATCCGTGGGTTGCCCTGTGGTAAAAAACATACCACTGATTTTTAAATTCGACGAGTGAACCATGATTGTTCCAGTTTCCAGGATCACAATGATCATTGTCGATAATGACACCCCCGTATTTATAAGGTCCCATAGGTGATTTGGACATTGAATAGCCAATACAGGTTGGCATTCCTCCACGACCCATGTGGGCATAAACAAGGTAATAAATCCCTTTTCGCTTAACCATATAGACCCCTTCGTGAAAGAAGTGTTCCTTTTCAGTAATGACATTGTTTTTGACCGTTGACAGGTCAACTTCGGTCATGCCTGGTTTCAGTCTGGCCATCTTGGCGCTGAACTGCCCCCAGATATAATAACCCTGACCATCGTCGTCCACAAATACAGCGGGATCGATCTGCCGGTGCTCGCCCAGATTGATGTTCTGACCGTTAAGGAATGGTCCTGCCGGAGAATCTGACACTGCAACACCTTCAGTTTGGGTATTGTTGGCAAGGCAATAGTAGAGATAGTACTTACCATCCTTATACATGCAATCTGGGGCATAGAGCAGGTCATCGCTGTATGAAATGGCATCGCCCTTCCCTTTTGATGCAAAGCTATTAGGAGTTAACTGCCAGGATTGTAAATCCGTTGAAGATAAAACATCATACCGCCATGAGCAATAACGGTTTGGAACTTCATCGCGTGATCCGTAAACATATAATTTCCGGTCTGCCCAGACACGGGCTGTTGGATCGGCAATATAAACCCCCGGGGGGCAAATCGGATTTTGGGCAGGCAAGCTTCCCTGAAACAGGCACATCAACACAAGTAGAAAACAGAGTATATTTTTCATAAACAACAATTTAAAAACCCAAAGATTCACATAGAAAATAAGCAATTATAAACGCTCTTAAAAGTTTCTAATTTACCGTTTTAAATTTAACAATTTCAGACTTCAGCAAATCGAGGTATTGATGGCCGAATTCTTTTGAAGGTTCCAGATCTTTACTTACTTCCACCGAGGGTTGTTCGCCTGTCACCCATTCGTTCCACGAGACAACCAGGACAGTAGAAACACCCAATGATCGGGCCCGGCTCCATCGCTCTTTAAAGGTATTCCCATTATTCCTGCCAATAGCAGCAATGAAATTAGTGCCTGACTGTTCGCGTGAGGCTGCTGAGACGGTACATGCCTCATACTGTCCATTGTAGAACGTATAAGTTTGATCACCACGGTCTTCCCAGGACCAGATTCCGTAAATACTTTGCAGCTGACTGTTCATCAAATTAGGTTGCTGAGTGATGAATCCGGTCATGTACCGAAAGGTAAAACGGTCGTCCTTTATATAATTTGGAGCGCCATTCTGAAAAGGGGAAGGTGTTCCCAGGTAAATAATAATCAATGGCTTACCAAGATAGGTATAGTATTGATCCTTAAAATTGGCATTCGCAATAAACTGGTTGTAAACCTGGTCAATTTTGGCCTGCATCCGACCGTCGGTAAAAGCGGCAGCCTGATCGGGACAACCCAGCATGATGGAGATTTTAGGGGTATTCTTAATTGGCTTCCACTCTTCAAAGATCATTGGAACCGTTTTCTCAATCATATCGAAATCGGCCCTACCCTGGGTTACACCGTATTGATAATTAATATCATTTGACCAGTCAATAAAAACAAAGTCTACTCCTGCATACGCCAGCCATTCGCCGTGCTGCCGGATAATGTTTCGGTTATTCGAGGCGTATTGACCAAGTTCGGGTGTTCCCCAGTAGTTTCCCGACCAAACAGGCTGATGCCAGGTGGTATAGGCAACACCAACTTTTTTAACTGAATCAAGCCTGAGGGCCGAATTATCAGTAACAGATGATTTGCCCTTCTGGCATCCCGGGAAAGTGAGGACGAAAAGGAGTAAAAGTATATTAAAAGATTTATTCATAATGACAGATAACAAGTTTATACATTTGATTTTAAATACATTGACATCTCAATCGCACCAAATCTGATAGCAAGGGTAATAAAATGGAGAGCGATCGAATAGAGTATTCCAAGTCTGATTCGGAGATAGGCAAAGGATAAACCATAAACAAATAAGGGCAACAGAACGATTGGCATAAAAATCAGATCACGCGTTTCAAATTTCACATTCATTAGGTGCGAAAATGCAAAAAGTAAGGCAACACCATAAATAATCAGGCCAGGATTATTATTCCAGAACGCCTCTATCCGGGATATCTTATTTTTAAATAAATACAAAATACCTCCAATAAGAACACCAATCAGAAGTATATCAATGGCACCAATAAAAGTGAGAAGTAACCTGGATTTTGGGATCCAAAATAAATTTCGTAAAAGATATTTCATAATAGTTCCCAAAATTATAGAAACGCTTATGATAAAATAATTAACCCTGAATTTCGTCATGAATAATCTGTATGAGAATTCTTCGAGCAGTGGAACGCATAGTAGAATTGAAAATATAAAGTAAGGCTTCAAATCAATATTATGAGCTTGAATCGAATTAAGAACAAGGTCAGATTTCATCGGTATTTCGCTGATGATTCCCCATTTTTTCAAAATTAATGTTGGAATACTTACAATTACCAAAGTAATATTCGTTAAAATAAAAACCTTAAAAAGAATCAGGAGTTCCCTTTCATCAGACATATCAGGAAATCGGTTGTAATCAGGATTTTTGAGAAAAGCAAAGAGGTTGCGCCTAATTGAAATCCTATTCATAAATGTTAATTAGTTAATGATTTTTGGTGGTGGAAAGTCAATTCCGATTCCTGGCCAATCACTTTTCACCGCCCTAATGAATGATATATTAATAAGAAATAAGAGGGTGTCTAAAAAGCCTGAAGAAATCGCCTTCCAACTCTGTGTGACTCTGTGACTGCTCTGTGTAACTCTGTGATATAATTAGTTACACAAAGGACCACTGAGAATTCACTGAGAGCCACAGAGTTTTTTGACCGCCTCATGTGATAACATTCCTATCATTGACCCCGAATTGGGCTGAACAATTAAGCAGATATTTCAACCACTTTGAGGCACACTGACTATAATAAGAAATGTCCATACGATTTGTAGTCGATTCAATAAAATCTTAATTTTAATTCTCAAATATTCGTTTTATAAAATCCTGCTCATTCATTTAAAAACTGATCAGAAGAATCCCTATCAGGTTAAAGATGAATAATCATATCATATGACTTGTCAACTTTTTAATAACCCGTCAAGATAAGCTTGATTTACTTCATCGATCTTAACCATGATTGAAATTACCCCAATAAAAGTCAGTATGATTGCTCCAGCACATCCTGAAATAATTGACAGAAATAATTTAAAATCGAAACAGAGATTAACCGTAAATCCAACAACAATACCGATCAGACCTGAAAGGAAAAACAGCATATCGAGCTTCACGGACCAATTGACATTCAATTTATGATCATTTATAAAAATAGATACATCACCTTCCCGAAATACTTTCCAAGGTTCCACTATGTTTTTGGATGCATTTTTTGAACCGATTTTCCTCTTGAAATAAATTCCCAAAGGTTCAAACCTTCTCCCAAAATCAAACGAATTCAATATTTCAGCATACTTCAAACGAATGGTTTCAACGGAATCCAGGTCAGCAGATTCCAGTTGAAAATGTCGGGCAAGTCTTAATAAATTCATTTCATTTGTGTATAATTTGTTTTCAAGCGGCCGAATAGAATAGCCATCCGCTTACTTGCGGATGGCTATTTCATCATTTTGTCAATATCTTAACTCCTTTAGGCGCGTCAACAGATGTTTTTACCGTCCCATCCGTCAATTTTTTGTGTTCAATTTTCACTACTCCAAACGGAGTTGGGAAAGTCCCTTTCACCCAGAGCAAATCGCCCAGATGGGGCTCAATGCTGAGCACTTTGCACCCCGGTTCCACCACTTTAACACCGAGGACATTTTCGGACAACCAGGAAGTTGGTCCTGATGACCAGCCATGACATAAGCTATGGCGCAAACTTTTATAGCAATAACCACCATAGGTCAAATGAATGTCAGTTTTTCCTTCGGGAACAAGTTCATCAATCCTGGCGCCATTTTTTAACCAGTTGATATCAAAATCTTCCCAGAATGTGGTTGCACCAAGGTCGAGCATTCCGCCCCAATACTGCCGGATATTGTCGATAGCTCCCTGATAATCTCCTGCTTTTGCACGGGCCCGAAGCATATAATAGCCGTAAAAAGTTGACATTTTATGAGTTTCGTCCCGGGCCAGGATTTCGGTATTTGCATTTTCAGGATTTACCAATCCGGCCAGGGAAAGAAGCGCTGCCGCCTGTTTCGATCCGGCCATCCCGGGAACATGTTTTTTGAGTTTCTCCACACTGGCGCTGCACAATTTTGCTGTTTCGGGATCACCTAAAATCGAACAAAGTTCGGTTCCTGCCTGGAAAGTCATGACCATTAACGATTGTAAACCGGCATGTATGGCAGGTTTATTTTCACTTGAAGGCCAGTCGAGGAAACGTCCGCCATCCAGAATTTCCTTGCCATCCGTATCAATTTTTGTAGATAACTGCCTTAATAATGCCCTGAGGTAAACTTTCTGTTGTTTAAGGTATTCAAGATTTCCCTGGTAATGGTACCAGTCACGGTGAATGAGTATCCACCACATTGAATAGGAACTGATTCCGTTCATCCAGTTGGGTAGTGCAGTAATATCGCGTACATGATCAAGACTCTTCGGAACAATTTCGTTGTTGCCAAACACCGAATTGATCGTCATCACCTCAGGGTGCATATCGCCGATCCAAACCAGTCTATCGCGTTTAATGCCGTCCCAAAGGTAATCCTGCATATTCAGATGAACGGTATAAGCACCTGTCATCCAGATTTTATTGAGCCGCTCATCATTACAACTGAAAGAACCCAGGTAAGGAATATTGCGATAGGTAAAGATGGCGCTCACCTCTTTCAACTCCAGTTTACTATTGGGATCAACCAATTGAATGTTGGCAAACCGAAATCCTGAATTGCCTATCTCAAGACGTCCAAGCCAGGGCAACTCCACTACAAAATCACGCATCGCATGGTCATTGGTCGCCCCATCTTTTGAAACATTGCTCATGGTTTCGCTCACCGATTCACCCAAACGAATACGGACCTTTGCTGCGGGATTACGATTACTAATGGTTGTTACCAACTCGATCCCTCCCTGAATTTCACGACCAAAATCAAGAATAATTCCAGGTTTTGATGCGGCATCACTGATCATGGTCAGGTAGGTGCCCTGATTTAGATCCGCTTGACCAATACCAGGTTTCAGGATACTCTCTGCATTCAGCACTTGTTTGCCGGAGAGATTATTATAGATCGAGACGATGCGGGTCGGGGAAAGGAACGTGCGCGTCAAAGCGGTTGATCGTCCGCTTATTCCGTCTTTTAGGAAAATAGGCGGGAGTTGGGCAAATGTTGTTCCTGTAACCCACAAAAGCAAGATTCCCAATAATTTTCGGCTTAAAATTTTCATTCTTATTTAATTTATTGAAAGTAGATATAATTAAAACGTCCTCCGGGGGCAACATCACCATTGACATACCAGTCGAGCGGATCATTTTCATTTTGCATGTTATCGGACCATTTAAATTCAAAATCGAGCTTGTGACCTGCTCCGTTAAGTTGCTTTAAGGGAATGGTGATCATCAGCTTATTTCCTGCAACCGTATAATTAACCTTCTGGATATCAACCCATTTCCCATTTACATATTTTTGAAGTTTATTACCGCCAATTACCTGATAGTCGTATCCAAGCCATCCTGTTTTTGCATTTCTGTCCATATCGAGGAGGAGCCTCATCCAGTTGCTCCCTGAATTTTCGGTAATAGCAGCAGTCGTTTCGGCATAGAACCAGATATTTTTACGATCTCGGGCAACTTTTAACAGATGGAAATCGTTTCGACCGGTTGTGTTCGTATAAGTAATCGCCGGTACTGAAACCGCACTGGGGTGGTTTCGTGGCTGAGTATCGCCGGTATAATCGGTATAAACTGGTGTTACATCGTTCCAGTCATCCAATTTTTGAATTGATTTTTCCGGACCGGCAGGCGGATTGGGTTCCATCCCTTTGTATTTGCGGATATTTCCAACCATCTGCATATAGTAATTATCTTTTAACCCAGCAGTGAGGGTGGGTTCGGCATCACGGCTGTATTCAGGAGAAGCCTGATCACAAAACCACGAGTGCTCCGGATTACCATCCTTGCTGTCCCACCGTCCGGCTACCCATTCGTTCCATCCGGTGATGTAAATAAACGGAACTTCCTGTTTCAGGGCAAAGTCCCATTGTTCCTGAAAATTGTAGCCATAGGCAATATCTGTTGCTGGATTGCCGTGTGAGCCATTCCGGTAACTACGCCCCCAGTTTTCCATATTTCCATAAAAAGCAGAACCGCCCATTCCCACCGTTGGGTTGGGGTGCTGACAGACAGAGACATTCACAATTTCCCGTTCACCTTTTTCATTTTTATAGACATACTGGGGACGGGTAAATTCGATCCAGGGCCAACCATTGACCTTATGCGGCTCATTAGGCCATTGTGATTCGCGGAAAGTGAAGAATGATTGGTAATCCTTTCCTGCTGCAACCTTCGAAATTCCGATGATCAAAGGTTTTCCATCGAGGTAGAACCAGCAATCGGGGTGATAATAGGGGGCACCTGGTTTGTAAAAATTGTCATAGACACGCTGAAACGAGACCGCCGGGGAGGTATTGGTATAGAAGACAATACGGGGAGGTTTTTTCCCCTGCGCCCTGACTGCATCCATGGCATTCATAAGTTCATTGGCCTGTTTCGGGTAAACCAGTGTATTGGTGGCATCAATTACGAGAAGATCGATATTGGCATCGGTCAACAGCTGAATACTCCTCAGGTGTACCCAATAATCGTCCCCACGGTAATAGCCATAGATCGGTTTACCCCAGAAATACATCCCAACCCTGCCTCCGCGTTTATATACAGGTGTGCCCCAAAACTTATTGTCATAATCTTCGAGTACCTCGGGATGATTAGCCACAATCTCGCTAAGATCCCAGTAGTTTTCAGCGGTTTGATCTCCCTGCCATAAAAAGTAAAAGATGGCAACCTGCCGATTGGCTTTTGGATTTCCAACACTGCTGTTAAGAGGAAGCGTTCTTCCAAGATCATCGGTTCCTGCCAAAGGCTGACCTGATAAAAACAGGGGCAGAAGGATTGTAAATAAAATTGATAGTTTTTTTTGCATGGTTGTTCAGTTTCTATTATTTGAATAAAATCACACCTTCATTGTTAATTAATCGACTATTTTTCTGATATATACATTTAATATTTTCAAAGAGACCTATCGGAAAATCAGATATTCAGATACCCATTTGACCGGATCATCGTGGAACAGTTTGAGCATAGTTTCAGCTGTTTGCTGATTATTGATGTTGTTTTCATAACCTTTAGCCTGATTGTCGATATCAATTTGAATGATTTGCTCAAATCGATCAATCAACGATTTTGGAATTGGCGCTTTATCCGAAACATACTGTCGCATCAGATAAGCCAGATTGCTTTCGCGGCAATAGCATCGCAAGGCAGTAGTCAACTGCTCCAGTTTTTTAGCATCTTCAATACTATTCCCAATATAAGTGACATAAGGTTCTTTACTGATGGCCGACTTTGCCTTCTCAAATGCAGCAATAGCCTTAATCAGCTGATCAGAACTGCTTTTAAATCTTAGTTCCACGTCTTCGAACAGCCATGGACTAACGACCTCTTCTTCTGTGAGCATAAAAAGGGAGCGTCGCGTCGACTTCCAGCTTGGAGATGGCGCCACCACACCTGCCAAATGTGCGATATCCCACTGGTGATAAACACGTAGTCCGGCGGTATTGACCATCAGCTGGCGAATTCGCCATGAAAGGTCCCAGGGGATAAGGCTAATTGCTAAAGAAGTTGCCTCCCAGGCTGCCAAGATATCGGGTTTTGCAACGCCATAAGGTTGAGCCAACTGGTTCAGCGCTTCATCGGTTGTGATCCCTTGGGTAAACTTAAGTCCGGCCATCAGCTGGCTTGGATCATATCTGTCAGGATTTAATCCATAATACTCCTTAATTCCTGAGATAAACGGCACATTTGCAATAGCATCGATCTGCTCGCCTACCAAACGGGGAGCTGACAAATATTTAAGTGACTGAAGTTCTTCGTTGGCGCTACACATAAAAACCTCTCCTACAGCTGGAATGCCACGTTGATTAAGCAACCTGACGGTGTTCCGGAACCAGACGTCAACCGGACGGGTTAACTGAACTTCGGCGATATTTGAATGAAGAAAGAGTCCGAAATGATCGGCTGGCAGTTCAGGGATGATCGTATAAATCTGACCTGCAGAGATCTCCCAGGGTTCCCACCATAAAATACCTCCTGGACTAACCGTGCTCCAGGTAGCTGTCAGTTTTTTCAAGAAGTCCGGAAGACGCTCATGGAGCGGAATATTCCGTTCAGAAGGAGACTTGCCGAACTCGTTGCCCAACCATGCCTCCTGATCGAAAGTGTATACCTGAATATCATCCAGTTCAGGAACGTCTCTTTTTAGTTGTTTAAGCAATTCAACATATTTCTTGACAACCTCCGGGTTACGAATGCTGTTCGCTTCAGTCATGGCATCAATCGACTCTGTAGATCCGAGCTTTTTATAAAGGGGATAGCCCACACATGGAGCACCGAAATGAAATAGTGTTCGAAAACCATGCTCTTTAGCAATTCGGGCCCGCTTTTTGATCTTTTCGAGACGTTTGTCTATGGTCGCCTTGTCGCCAACACCAGATCCTTCGCGGTAGAGAATATCCTCCAGGTTTAAAGGTTCATCTTCAGGACGTGACCCCCAGGCAATATTTATCTGCAATGTATTGATTCCCATCTTTCTGAGAGCCGTTAACTGTGCTTCATCGTAACGGATATCGGGATCAGTGGGATTACCGACTATACCTATCCTGTAGGTAAACAGCCCTGCTTTCTCCTTAACCTGGCACCCCAGGAAAAGGAAAAAGCTTAAGAAGACCAGATAATATTTTGCCATAATAGCAGATAATTGATATTAAGAATTACTTTCCCCAGATGAAACGGTAATTGAATCTTCTGTTTGGCGCTGTGTCACCATCGGTGCATAACGAAATAGGATCTTTCAGTTCAGAAGCGTTATCGCTCCACTTAAAATCGAATGTTAATTTGTCGCCTGTAAGCCCAATTAATTTTCGGGGTACATTAATCTCTATATTATTACCGTCATAACGAAACTTTAAATCTGCCACTCTAACCCATGGGTTCTCGGAATGTGATCCATCATAACGCATTAAGGTGGTGTTGTTTTCGTCTTTCACACTTTTATTGATGATAAAATCATAGCCAAACCAGCCGGTTGCGGGGTTATGGTCGGCATCAATCAGAAGTAACATCCAATTGTTGCCGCTGCAAGTGGTGAGTTTATCGGCGGTTTCTGCATAAAAGCTGATGGATTGCTTGTCGACGGCCACCTTACTGGTGATGATATCATTTCTTCCCGATTCATTCTTGTAATGCAATCCACCATAACCATTGTGGTCACGGTGAATGACATCCCCTTTTGTATCACGGAATTCATTGGTCACAGTTTTCCAGTCGGTAAACTGACCATCAATTTTGATAGTTTGGAACCCATGCTGTTCAGGAATTGGTCTGATCCCTTTGTATCGTCTGATATTCTGGGCCATCTGCATATAATAGTTATCGGTATAGCCATCTTTCATTGGCTGAACACAACGGTTAAACTCAGAGTTGTATTGATCGACAAAAAAGAAGGGACTTTTACGTCGCATAAAAGCGAAATCTTTCTGTTGATATTTTCCGGCAGTCCACTCGTTCCAGTCGTTGATGTAGAGCATCTCAGGATCACTTTTCAGCGCTTCGTTCCACCTGTCCTGAAAATAGATGCCATACCCTTCAGGGTTTTTCACCGTTTTTCCCAGCCAGGGTACGTAAGCGGAATCCGGAAGGTCATACTGATTGAGCTGTGGCTCATCCGTTTCGCGGCGCCATGACTTACCAACAAGGCTTGATGGATGTTGCGCCGGAGTTACAGCAGCTTCCTCCTTTATTCCGTTATGTCTGGATACCAGGTCGTCAGGATTCATCGCCTTCACTTTTTTATTACCCAGGTCGTATCCAAAACTCCAGTTATCTTCGGTACCCACAAAACGTTTTCCTGCCCATTCATCGTAGCCCCACCACATGGTCCGTTTGGTAAAAAAGTTCTTCACCTCCTTAGTATAATCTTTATAGAATTCCTCTGTATAATCCGAGTCACCATAATGTGGATTATTTACATCGGTTTTTGCAGCTGCATCGTAATGTGGATTAGGTTGTTTGACATCCTGACCATTGGCATCAAACTTGGGGGTGCCGTTATACAGCATCAATGGCTTTCCATCCCAGTAAAACCAAAGATCAGTGAATTTTTTAACTTTATAAATCTTATCATAAAGATCCTGCACGACAGTAACTACCGGTCCGTTAAATGCCCAGAAACAGAATTTAGGTACCTTATTCCCTTCAGCTTTCATCTTCTGCATCGTTTTAAACAGCACCTCCCACTCGTCCCAATACCTGACCGCGTTGGTGACATCCATAATCAGCACATCCACCCCTGCATCAGCCAGCATCGACATATCTTTACGGATCACATACTCATCCTGACTCAGGAAATAACCCATTTCAGGTTCGCCCCAGTGGAATGAGCTCTCTTTCCAGAGTGGGTGTTTTGCATCGAGACGGGCAGTTGGATCTTCCTTGTAAATTTTGGAAACATCAGCAGAATAGGGAGTTTTGAAATTCTTATAATGGTCCTGTGTATGCCAGGTGATGTAAAAAATGCTGACAACACGTCTTTTACCGGTTTTAACCGGACCGACCTCGTCAAAAGCAGGCATTTTTCTGCCCAGGGCATCCGATGCAACCCAGGTATCTGCAAAGAGATCCCGGTAATAATTTTCTGCTGCAGATGAATCGGCAGATTGGACACGTACCATTTCTGAAGCTGTCGAAATACCATTATTCCCCTTTTCGATACCACATACCGCTTGAGATAGAAACAACTGTGAAACAGCAAGCATCAGAAGGGGAATATTCTGAAATAATAATCTATTCATTTTCATTTGTATATCATTTTTTAAAAGGTTAAACCAAATCGAAGATCATCCTGCATGATGGGATTCTCCCGCTTAAAAATTTTAGTATTTCACACTTAATATTTTGACAGGACCAATCAATCCTGAAGCCTGCAATGTATTAGCCGGAGTGTACGGATTTATCGGACACCAGGTCAAACGTTGACCTGCAGGTTGTTTGCTATCTCCGATCAATCTGTTCACCCAGGTATTAACCACCTCAATCTTTATATCATTTTCACCAACTTTTACCAGATTTGTTACGTCGAGGGTATAAGGTGCTGTCCAAACTCCGCCGCCATAGGTTCCATTGATGGTGACCTTGGCCATTGCAGTAACATCGCCTACATTGATGATTACCTTTTCACCCGGGATCAATTTAGTCAGATTGAATTTGCTTTGGTAAAAAGCTGTGCCAGAATAGTATTTAATCCGCTCATCCTGAGAGGCAGTCCAATCCTGCAACGTCTCATAAATCACGGGTTCTTGCGGACCTCGTTGGGAAGGATTAAAATGAACGGTCCAGGGACCTTTAATGTCAGCCAATAGAAGTGCAGCCGGATAATTTGATTCAATCCCAGTGGCTGAGGCTTTGCCGGCAGATTTGCGGAACACCACAAATACGCTTTCATAAGGCTCAAGTTTTAGTGGAACTGCGGTAATGTTATCTTTTTGAATAAAGGCTGATAATTTCCGGATGGAACCTGTGGTTGCTTCCCAGAGTTCCGGCTGCAAACCTTTCACCCTAAATTCAGGTGTAACCATCTGAATTTCCGCTGTCTGATTCGAAATAAAATAAGCTTCCCCATTACCTAAGGTCCTATGTCCGTAATGAATAGAAAGGTTTCCGGGCAATTTGCAATCAGGGACACACTTAATCAGTGCAAATGCTTCTTCCATAGTCAATCCGTTAATGACCATTCCTTTGCCACATTTGCGTGATTTTACATTTACGCCGTCTACATCACCCCATATTTCAGAAGCGATCAATTTTACCTGTTTATCAGCAGCTGGCTGGTTCTGCAGACTGGGTGAACGTTGTGGAGCCGGTCCCAGAATAACAGCACCGTCATAAACCAGTTGTTTGATTTTAGCCAGCAGTTCAGGACGCATGGTTTCAAGTTTTGGAAGAACTAAAATCCTATATTGAGTTCCGTGAGGTAAAGTAATCAAACCATCTTTAACTGACATGAATTTTTCAATCACCTCTGCATTCATATAATCAAACTGATATCCTACCGGCAGGGCTGGATCGGCAATTCCAGTCATCTTAGGAGCATCTTCCCCAATAAAATAGGCGACATCGGCAACATTAA
Organism: Prolixibacteraceae bacterium; assembly: GCA_963675995.2. Taxonomy (GTDB): domain Bacteria; phylum Bacteroidota; class Bacteroidia; order Bacteroidales; family Prolixibacteraceae; genus JAAFHB01. Next base: position 2,595,974 of record CAXXIY010000002.1, read on the forward strand.
GTCCTTGCTGAAGCATGAAATTGGTTCTTTTCAGGTATTGTAAATAAACGTCAATCTGTGAGAACCAGGTATTTTTTCGGTTGAATTCATTTCCAAACCCGGCATTCATCCCCGGATTTTTATCCTCGTAGGGTTGGGTAATATAGACATGCAAAAGTGTATTATTGATTCCTTCAGCAAAAAACCGGTCACCACGTTGCTTGATTGTTGCAGGATAACGGCTGAAAGCACGCCCACCGCAGGTATTGGATTCGGCAGAGATTTTTGTTTTTCCATAGATATGACCACATGAGGTTGCAGCACGGTTTTCGATGTTTCCGAGTTCACCTTCACTCCAAAATTCACCACCAATTTCGTCCGATTGACCGCCATACATCAGGAATTCGCCCGGGAAACCCCAGTGCCCATAATTCTCAAGCCATGTTTTTAAGCCATATTTATGACTAATATCCCGCAATCCGCCCACATAATCGTAGGCCACCTTGTCAGCAACCATGCGGCGCATATCCCAGAGAAAACGATCGGATTCCAGTTCGCTGTTGACCACCATTCCCTGATAAACCGGCAGGTATGGAATCGGATCATAGCCGTATTTCTGTTTGAACTCAGTCAAAAATTCATCTGTAAAATTCTGACCTCCTGTTTCGTAGCTATCCTGAACAACCACTTTAAAGCACTTTCTGTCAGCTTCGGGTATTCGTTTTAGGATCTCACCCATATGGCCATAAAAATGTTTCTCGATATGCTTTTTGCTCATTTTATCAGCCTCGTAACCAGTAGCTTCGGGGGAAGCAGGACTGTTTACTGTCCCGGTTGGGGTCATTCCGGTGCGAAGGATCACCCAATCTCCTTCAGGTACATCCCAGGTAAGTGTACCGTCAGCACCCAGGTTTTTAGAAATATCAACAACTTTGGAAGCATCGATCACAGTAGCTTTGTCATCCGATTCAGGTTGCGTAGCCCACTGATATTCATGCCAGTAAGGTAGTGGAGTGGGATGCATTTTCGCCAATGTTTTTTCACTGAAACGTTCCACGCGAGGGGAGGCAGCCAGGACCACTTCTGCAAGTCCGCTTCCCTGCTTTACATTTTTAATCACCAGACGAAAATTTGTAGAAGTGGTTGCAGGGAAAGAGACCACAACCGGGGCATAAGGATCAAAGCCAACATTGAGGGCCGGATTGGAACGGTTAATTTGAAATTCGGAAAGGATCCGGTAAGAGCCATTAGCCTCTTTCGCCAGCAGCTGCGCCATAACAAGCATGCGATGATCTGTAGGACGAACGGAAAGACTGCGCGCAGTGAAAGGGTTTTTGGTTTCAAAGTTGATCGTAAATTCGTCTCCTTTAGGAAAATCAATTCCTGTTTTTTTATTTCCATCAGTTAACACAGACAAATCAGCAACTTTCGGAATGGAGGTGATTGTACCGTTTTGAGCATTGATAATGAGCTGGTCATCTTTTGGAGCAGGCCAGGCGATCACCTTCACATCCTGAAAAATATCGATTGGTTTTTGAAGTTGCTGAACCAATTTCTGCGGACCTTTAACTCGAAGTTCAGAGGCGGTAAGATATCGCATTGCCTCCCCCGGTTTAATCCATGGACCGCCAGATTGGCTCCATCCCGGTGAGTTAAAGATTCCAATTTCGATATTAAGTTCAGTTGCAGTTTTAAGAGCTGCATGCAGAATATCCCACCACTCCTCTGTAAGCATTTTTACTTTACCGTAAGGGACATCACTTAAACCGATATTGCCAATGAAGGCGCGGTTAATGCCTGCCGTTTTCATCGAGTGAAGATCTTTTATTACCCCCTCCTTCGAAATATTATCGGAGATCCAGTACCAGTAAACGCTGGTCTGCATGGTGTCCGGCGGGGTAATAAAACCGCTCTGGAGCGCCTCTTGAGACACTCTAGACTTATCTGTCATACAGGATACAATGACAAAAGCAACAACGAGCCAGAGGGTGAGTTTAAATGCTTGTTTCATAAACTAATGATTTATTGATTATTATATGTTATAAATTATTATTCAGAATAGACAAAATTAAATCTGCCTCCCGGTGCAGAATCCCCGTTAATATAAAAATCCATGATGTCTCCATTTTCCTGCATATTGTCGTTCCATTTGAATTCTAAATCGATCTTCTTACCGAAGATACCCAGTAAACGCCGCATGATTTTCAGCTCAATTTTATTGCTGCTGACCGCAAATTTTGCTTCTCCAACCGGGTTCCACTCCCACCTTCCGTCTACATTTTTCTCAATCATCGCATGATTACCTTTTGGACTGATACGGTTGATAATGAAGTCATAGCCATTCCACCCGGTTGTTTTATCACGGTCAATATCCATTAAGAGCATCATCCAGTTACGATCAGTTGAGGAGGTGAGTTTTTCTGCAGTTTCTGCATAGAAATATATATTCTGATCATCGCGGGTCACCCTGGCGCCCACAATGTCGTTTCGTCCGGAATTGTTGATATAGAAATCCCCGCTATATCCCTTGTGGTTTCGATGGAGGGTATTTCCCCTGTAATGTTGATAAACCGGAGTTACGTCAGCCCAGTCATCAGCTTTTCCTATATTTACCGATTTAGGTGCCGAAGGTTTCTCAGGAACGTTCATTCCTTTAAATTTGCGCACATTGTCAATGAGTTGCAGATAATAGACATCCCCGCGATCACCCCAGCCCTTGTTAGGTTCGATATCACGGCTGCGATCCCAGTCAAACTCATCAGGAAACGCCATATAATAGGGTCTGTTTGGGGGCCAATTGGCCACACGACCTGCAATGTATTCGTTCCATCCGGTAACAAATACAAGTTCAGGGTCGATTTCCATTGCCCTGTCCCATTGCTCCTGGAAATTCCAGCCATAGAGGTAACCTTCTGTCCGGGGGTCAAATCCCTTTCGCTTGCTGAAACTTCGTCCGTAGGTTTCTGGTTCGTTAAATGCACAGAAGTGCTCTCCACTGGCTAAGTTGGCATTCTGTGCAACTCCGACAACTGTTTGTTCAAAGCCTCCGTTTTCAAGTGGTGCATAGCCATGCTGCGGATAAACCTCCATCCATCCCCAGTTGTCCTTACGTTGGGGTCCGTTTACATAGTCCGGTTGTCCGGGACGAAAGGTGAAGAAACCGGCAATCTCCTGATCTTCTTTTGAATTGGACAAATCCTCGGGACGTGCCATGATACAGGGTTTACCTTTCCACATAAACCAAAGGTTTTTGTACCGCCCGATTTTGTATAGGTCGGCATATAACATACGCAACTGCGGTCCACCATATTCAGGTGAACCAAACGGCAACAAAAAGGCGACTTTAGGCACATTCACGCCATCGCGCTGAGCCTGTGTCCAAACTTCCAAAAGCACATCATATGACTCTTTCCAGGTCAAAGTAAGATTTGAACAGTCAAAAAACACCACATCAATACCTGCATCAGCCAACATTTCTGCATGTTTACGTAATACCCATGGGTCTGTTGTCTTATAATAGCCCAATAGCGGCTCCTCCCAGTAATTCCGGCCAGGATTTCTCCATGCCGGGTGATCGAACGATTTTAAAGCTTCCGGGTTCGCCCGGAGGATATGGGTATTGTTATTGACCTTACTCCCTTTCGGCATGTCGTAGATGTGCCAGGTCCAGTAAAACATTGCCACATATTTATCCTTCCTCCGTGCTCCTGCATCCTTATATTCTCTCAGTTTTCGTCCCAGCGCATCGGTAGCTGCCCATGAGTCGCTATTGACCATCTGACACCTTGAATTACAAGGTAGAAAGGACAACACGACTATGAGGATCATTCCGATTTTAGAGATGAAAAATGATTTCATTTGTTTGATAGATTTTGAATTATTGCTTCCATATCGTACCGATCTCCCAAATATCAATTGATTTAAAATTTGCAGTGCCTCCATAACTGAAAATTCCTATACCTAAATCGGATAATTGAGGCCTTACAAAAGCTGTTATACACTCCCGGCTATTAATAAAAACCTCAATAACAGACTTATCAAGAAACAGATGTAATTTTAATATCTTGCTAGCTTTGTCCAAGGCGAAAAAGCCACTATCTCTTCCAAGATAAAGTCTGTTTTGAATTTGATCAAAACATAACCTGGTCTTTTCTTTAAAATCGCTGGAGCAGAAGAGGTCTATCCCAAATTTTTGGGCATTCTGAACATCAATTTCAGCTGCTATTTCCAAACAATTTCCTGAAACATTTTCAAGTTCTTTTTGCATAACATTCCCCGTCGTCATATTCCGGAAGTTCCAGTGCTTTTTTCGAAGCGCCTTCAATTCAGGAATCGGGTCCATTAACAGCTCATTATCAGGGCTCAGAGTTAACACTCGCGGAATGGATAGTATCCCGTTCCATGGAGTATTTGATCCAAGAGGAAGCCAACCCCATACTATTTTTCTTCCTTTAGGATCTACCATTCCATTGGGCGCATAGAATTTACTGTAACCTCCAAGGTCCATTGATTTCCAGGGGCCTGGATTAAACTTAAAATCCTGATAGGTACCAACAGAATATTGAACATCACCCCTTAGCCATGGCAGATTTTTAAACAAAGGGGAAATTATAAGCACCCTTTTGTCTCCGAAATCAAAGAAGGAAGGGCATTCCCACTGGAAACATTTTTCACCCATACCTGAGCAAAGCGGATGAAGATATTCCCAGTTATAGAGGTCATAAGATCGGTATAACAAGACGGTTCCGCCCTGATTCTTGAATCCCGATCCGACAAGCATGAACCATGTGCCATTTTCCTTCCATACAAATGGATCGCGGAAACCATCTTCAAGGTTATGGATATCTGGTCGTGTAACTACAGGATTTTTATCATAACGGATCCAGGTGTTCATACCGTCATAACTCATGGCTATGCTTTGAGCCTGAGGTGGGACACTCGTATAAATAATCGTAGGAATCCCATCATGAACCACACAACTCCCTGAAGCAATTGCAGATGCATCATAGGTACCCGGAATTGGCATCAAGGCAATTGGTCTATTTTCCCAGTGTACCAGATCTTCAGAAACCACATGCCCCCATCCAGGTCCCGTATTATCACCATTCTGAAAATAAGGAAGATGCTGAAAAAACAAATGATACTTCCCATTTACATATACCGGTCCGTTAGGGTCATTCATGAATCTGGCCGCAGGTGCCACATGAAATATCGGCCGGTAAGGATCAGATGAGACTTTGTCAATCGCCTCTCTTACACTTTCATCAGCCATTGCAAGTTCCTCGTCGGCAGACCGTTTTACCAGCATCCGTATTTCATCTTCCTTAAGTGATGCATTCCAGATTACGAAATGATCGGCAAATCCGTCATAACAATTTGCATCTGAACCATTCCCACCTATCATAAAGGGATAAGGAGTATGACCTTTTAATTCTCCATTGATCTTTACGTCATCTTTCTTTTCACCATTGGCATAGAGTGATAATTGTGTTCCATCAAAATTTATAACAATGTCATGCCAAACTGATGGGCGCAGTTGTTTTAATGAAGTGCTGACATGTGCAATTGGGTGCTGATTCTTAAGTCCCAAATAAAAACGGTAAAAGAGTTCGTTTGCACTCTTTTCTATGCTCAGTTTGTATTGCAGGTCATCTCTATCCCCTTTTGAAAAGATGACTGTTTCCTTTTGCTCTCTCTTATTTCGAATTCGAAGATAAATAGTGAATGGCCCTGAAAGATTAAGCTCGCTTTCAGCCCCTTGTCCGGCATTAAGATGAATTCCTCTTAAATCAACAACATAACCATCACCTCCATGGCTTTTTGAAGCATAAAATTCCCATCCTTGAAGCTTAACAGATAAAATTTTATTTCCATTGACTTTTAATAGGCTGTTTAAGCCTGCCTGATCATTCAGGTCTGAAAAATTCCATAGAACACTTGCCTTCTGAAATATTTCTGTGGCGGATACCTGGCTATAACCGGCTTCCGGAACCGTTTTGGACGGAACAAGCGTTTTGTTTTGTGCCTGAGCTCCAACAAAAGGTGTGAACGCCATCCAAATTACCAACAGAAATTTATTTTTCATACAGTCCGGCTATTTTAAAATGGATGATTTGGTTGTGTAAACAAAATTAAATCTTCCACCAGGGGCGGTATCACCATTGACATAGAAGTCCATGATGTTTCCGTTCTCCTGCATATTGTCGTTCCACTTAAACTCGATATCAATATTGTTAGCCATTAGATTTAATAACTCCCTTTTGATTTCGATTTCCAGCTTGTTGTTATTCACAGCATATTTGGATTCGCCAATCTTTTTCCATTCCCAACGACCGCCCACGTTTTTCTCAACGATCACTTTGGTACCATTCGGGCTCACACGGTTGACGATAAAGTCGTACCCATTCCAACCGGTAGCTTTGTTGCGGTCGGTATCGATCAGCAATATCATCCAGTTACGGTCTTTTGAAGAGGTCAGTTTTTCAGCAGTTTCTACATAGAAGCAAATCTTCTGAGCATCGCGGGCCACTTTTGAACCTGTTATGTCATTCCTCCCTGTATTGTTGGTGTAGTATTGGTCATAACGGCCCCGATGATCCCGGTGCATTGTATTTCCTTTATAATGTTTAAAATATGGCAAAACATCAGACCATCCGTCAGCTTTACCGATTTGGATGGTTTTTGAATCGGAGACCCTGTCCGGGGCCACCATGCCTTTGAATTTTCTGACATTATCGATTAATTGCAGGTAATAAACATCGCCTTTGTCACCCCAGCCCTTATTGGGTTCGATGTCGCGGCTATGTTCCCAATCAAACTGATCGACAAAAGAGAAGGGATCGCCTTTCCAGCCATCCTTTGGTAACCACTGACCGGCAATATATTCGTTCCAACCGGTAACGAAAACGAGCTCAGGGTCAACTTCGAAGGCAAGGTCCCATTGTTCCTGAAAATTCCATCCGTAAAGGTATCCGTCAATCCTGGGGTCAAATCCGTTTTTTTTGCTGAAACTTCGTCCGAAGGTACCGGGAAGGTTAAAAGCACAGCAATGTCCGTTGGTGGCTGCACAAGCGTTTTGGGCAATACCTACTGGCACGAGCTCGAATTTACCATTTTCACCTTTTACGAAACCATGTTGCGGGTAATTCTCAAGCCAGCCCCATTGATCGTTGCGTCTGGGTCCATCAACAAGGTCAGGTTGCCCGGGACGGAAGGTAAAGAATGAGGCAATCTCTTTGTCTTCTGCAGAATTGGTAAGGTTGTCAGGATACGCCATGATACAAGGCTTTCCTTTCCATATAAACCACAGATTTTTGTAACGGCCAGGTTTATAAACATCACGATAAAGTTGCCGAAGTGAAACCAGCGAGTTAGGTACCGGACCAAAAGGGAGTAAATAGGCAATTTTTGGTACATTAACCCCATCATTTTGGGCCTTATCCCAAGTTTTCAACAATGCCTCATACGATTTCTCCCAGGTTATACTACCGTTGGTGCAGTCGAAGAATACGGCATCAACCCCTGCATCGGCAAGCATTTCGGCATGTTTACGCAAAACCCATGGATCGGTTGTTTTATAATATCCCAAAAGTGGTTGCTCCCAGTAAAAGAATCCGGGTTGTTTGTTGCCCCAGGCGGGATGGTGATAGTCTTTCATCGCTTCGGGAAACTTCCGGACAATTTCGGTGATGTTTTTTACCTTATAGGTCGTATCGTCATCTCCCTGATGCCAGCTCGAGTAAAACATAGCGACAAACTTTTCTCTTTTCTGAATTCCGGCAGCGTTGTAATCACGGACTTTTCGACCGAGAGCATCGGTTGCTGCCCACTGGTCGCTTAATACGGGTTGTGCTTCCGCGTTATTCGTGGAAACAGCGATTACAGCAAAAGCTATTAATACTTTCAACAGATTTGAGATACGCATTACCTTATTTCGTTTTTTTACCGCTGATCATTAAATTCTTCGCAATGGCAGCTAAAGTCTGACCTTTTACTGGTCCACAATAGCTGCCTTTGTTTGGATGTAAACGACTTAAAACCTGTTATTTTGTGGTATATATAAAGTTAAATCTTCCACCAGGTGCCGTATCGCCATTCACATAGAAATCCATGATATTCCCGTTTTCCTGCATGTTGTCGTTCCATTTGAACTCGATATCGATATCTTTACCGGTCAGATTCAGAATTTCACGTTTAATTTCAAGTTCAAGTTTATTGTTGCTGACTGCGAATTTGGTCTGAGCCACAGTTTCCCATTCCCATCGGCCAGCCACATTTTTCTCGACAATTGCTTTATTCCCCTTGGGGCTTACACGATTTACTATAAAATCGTATCCATTCCATCCGGTTGATTTATTACGATCGGTGTCAATAAGCAGCATCATCCAGTTACGGTCATTGGGTGAAGTAAGCTTTTCAGCTGTTTCAGCATAGAAATAAATTTTCTCACCATCACGTGCCACCTTTGCCCCGACAATATCGTTACGTCCTGTGTTGTTTTTGTAATATTGATCATAACGTCCACGGTGGTCACGGTGCATTGTATTACCTTTATAATGGTTATAGTCGGGCAAAACATCACTCCATTGGTCAGCTTTACCGATTTTTATCGTTTTGGGAGCTGATGCCTTATCAGGAGCTTCCATCCCCTTAAATTTTCTGACGTTGGAGATCAGTTGCATATAATAAGAATCCCCTTTGTCACCCCAACCTTTATTAGGCTCAATATCACGACTATGATTCCAGTCGAACTGATCTACGAACGAGAACGGATCGCCTGTCCAGTTATCCTTGGGCAACCATTGGCCAGCGATATATTCATTCCAACCAGTAACAAATACCAACTCAGGATCCACTTCAAACGCACGGTCCCACTGTTCCTGAAAATTCCATCCATAAAGATAGCCATCTGGTCGTGGATCAAAACCGTTTCTCTGACTAAAGCTTCTTCCGAAGGAACCGGGCAGGTTAAAAGCGCTGCAATGGCCCTTTGTGGCAGGACATGCATTTTGTGCGACACCCACAGTCACTTGTTCGAATTTCCCATTTTCTCCTTTTACATAACCATGTTGCGGATAATTTTCTAGCCAACCCCACTGGTCGTTACGCCTTGGGCCATTCACATAGTCGGGCTGACCCGGGCGGAAGGTGAAGAATTCTGCAATTGCCCTGTCTTCTGCCGAATCGGTCAATTTATCGGGATATCCCATGATGCAAGGTTTTCCTTTCCAGTAGAACCATAGATTTTTATAACGACCTGGTTGATAAAGATCATGATAAAGTTGCCTTAATGAGACCAATGCATGTGCCGAAGGGCCAAAAGGGAGCATAGAGGCAATCTTTGGAACTTTCACCCCATCTTTTTGGGCCTGATCCCATGTTTTAAGTAATGCTTCATATGAATCCTGCCAGGTAATGCTTCCATTGGTACAGTCGAAGAATACGGCATCAACGCCGGCATCGGCCAACATCTCAGCATGTTTTCGTAAAACCCATGTATCGGTTGTCTTGTAATATCCAAAAAGAGGCTGTTCCCAGAAGAAAAAACCAGGTTGTTTGGTGCCCCAAGCCGGATGATGATAATCCTTCATCGCTTCAGGATATTTCCGGACAATTTCAGTGATATTTTTCACATGATAGGTCGTGTCATCATTTCCCTGATGCCATGTCCAATAGAAAATCGCAACGAACTTGTCCTTCTTCACTGCTCCTGCTTCGGCCTCTCCGGGTAATCTGCGGCCAAGACCGTCGGTTGCAGTCCACTGATTACTGCTGACATTGCGGGTTTGAGCATGACCAACCAGCGCAAACATTAAAATAATCGCAATAGATAAAAGTCGAATTTTTAAAATCTGTCTCATAGTTTTATAAATATTTAACGCTTAATAGATTCAAGTGTAAAATTCAGGTTTACAGATACCGGCAATGGCTTTTCTGTCATATCATCAAATTCAGTTTTTGAAAGCGGATAAAAGGTTTGTACTTCGTTAGCAGTAATGGTGATCGTTTGCATCCCCTTCGACAATTCCTGAAGAGGAATTTCACAGGCCATACCTGTAATTTTATTGTAGAATACTTTTGTTCCAATTGATACAGTGTAACTCTTCGGCATTTTACCTGCAACCGACCATTTCAGTTTTATTGATTTATCCGATACTTCGGTGATTAAAGCGGACATAAGGGTACTATTACGGTCTTTATTACGGAAAATATCAATGAGTGCACGCGTCATATTGAGGTAATAAAATCCCCAGCCACCTGTTTTGTCACGCGAACCAGGAGCTGTCAGGGATACAGGTTCAAAATCATCACTCAGTTCTATACTGTGTTCATCAAGATAGATATCGTGATTTTTACCTAGTCCGTGACCTTCTGATTGTCCGGCAAATTCATTGAATTGGTGTAAAAAAATCACCCTGGGTTTGGATTGAAGCGCATATTTAAATGATTCAATGTAAGTGGTTCCTCCACGTCGTCCCATCGAATTTGGAGCAGTCCATCCCAGGGGTTCAAAGAATGCAGGGGTAACCGTTATGGCTTCAGGTTTCCCGTTGAAAAAGGTCACGAGTGGTTCCAGCTGACCATCCATCCATGACCAATAGCCTAACTCATGATGACGGGTCACCTGATTTTGTGAAGACATAAATCTGATTGTAAAATGGGAATCATCAATCGGCCCCTGAGCCTTGCGAAAGTCATCAAGTTCCTTTTCTTTTAATGCCAGGGTTTGTTCAAAAAACGGAACTCTGAATGCCGAAGCCGCCGTCCCCGCTTTACTTCCAAGTGCTCCCGTATCCAGGATAATCATCAATGGTTTACCGTCAAAGCTCTGAAACAAATCTTTAAATCGTGGATTCAGGACATAATTCTGGTAGATCCAATCCATCTGTTCGTTGAGTGCGATCATCGTTGCAGGAGGGCCGTTACTGATTCCCGGCATAATCGCAACTTTCGGTACATCAATTCCTTCATCCCTCATTTTGGCCAAAACTTCAAGAAATACGGTAGTGGCATGAACGATCGCTCTTGAGCCGCCATCAATCTCGTTCCAGTGTTTTTTGCTCCAAATATGATTCGACCAGTCGGGCATAATAAAATTTACACCAAGATCCATAAACCACAAAACATGCTGACGGATTACATCTTCGTTATAAGAATCATAAAAACCAACAACCGGAACAGCCTCTGCTGAACTCCATGATCCGGGACCGGGGATAAACCAAGATTCCCATTGTACACAAAACAAATGTCCATCCTTGGGCGCTACTGGCATCGCTCTTCTTGTAACGAGTACGCTGACCTCATTAGATCTGAAGGAGGAATCGGGTATAAAATTACCTGCGAGCAAAAGATTCCGGTTATCAATTCCCATCCAGGATTTTGAATCAGCTTTTACGGCTATGACCTGTATTTCAATCTTCCCGGGATTAGGCAGTGGAAGTAAAAAGGTCACATTTCCGTTACTGTCGGGCCTTTCGTGTGAGCCCCACCGACGTTGATTTACATAGGGAAGCAATATATAGTCACTGGCCTTGTCATCCGATTTTAATTTCAAATGAGCAGTAACCTTAACGGAACGTCCCATCGAAACAGCATCCCGATCGGCTTTTATGGTTATATCATCAGCTGGCATTAACCTTCCTGTACACCCAACCGAAAGAAGAGTAACCCCAATTAAAACGACTCTGGTGATCTTATTAAATATTTTCATATTGACCGATTTAAGTTTTTCATATGCATTACTTTGCCAGAATGGTTACCGGCCCGATCAGTCCCGATTCAACTAGCGGATCACCTTTTTTATAAAAGCGATGTGTGGTAAAGGTATACCTGCCACTTGTCCGGGGGGTACCGTTTAATAGCCATGCCGGCCACTGGTGATCCTTGATACCGTCATCGGGTAAGGCTTCATCACCAATGAGCCTGTTGATCCAAAGGTTGGCCACTTCAATCTCAAGTAGATTCCCTTTTTTCTTAACTGCCTGTGAGATATTTACCTGCAAAGGAGTCGTCCAGATTACACCGAGATCCTTGCCGTTTAATTTCACACGAGCCATATTTTTCACTTTACCCAGATTCAGAAACCAGGTTGAAGCAATCAATGATTTGCAAGAATCGGGCAGGTCGAAGGTTTTAGAATAGGTGGCAATACCTGAATAGTAGCGGATCCCCTCCTCGGGACGCGTGGTCCAGTCGGAAAGTGAATCAAACTTAATCTTTGCAGGACCACCCCAGGTGGGATCGAAAGCAACACTCCAGGCCCCATTCAGCGTCGACACCGGTTTCGCAGCAGGAAAGTCATTTCTGACCACCGTTTTAGAAGACTTAGCTGATTTATTGAATATTACAAAATAACTCTGTGAAGCATCCAACTTTACAGGAATTGAAATACCTGTTTTACCTTTTTTTAGATTGCCAAGGGGACGGACTTCGCCAGTGACTGCGTCCCATAATTCAGCATTTAAAGTACCATCCCTGAAAATACAGACATCTTCAACGGGATGGTCAGTGCGGTTCGAAATAAAATAGATTTCGCGATCGGGCAATGAACGGTGGTTATACCGAATGGAGCCTGAGGCTGTAAAATCGGGATTAACACCTAACTTAAGAAGAAGGGCAGCCGTGGTATCATAAGGTGAATAGAGTTCGGTTGAAAGCTGTCCAGCCTGATTTTTAAAAGTAACCAATGTTCCACCCCCTTTTGTGATCTCCTTTTTACCCCATAATTCGGCTGCCAGTTTTTGAACCTGCTTGTCGCAAGCGGGGAAATTAACCAGTGATGGTGATTTTGAAGGAGGATTACCAACGACGGTTGCTCCGGCCTTAACCAGCGCTGCTATTTTGGTAAGGAGTTCCGGAGTCATGGTTTCAACATCAGGCAAAACCAAAACACGGTACGAAGCGCCACCCGGGAAAACAATTCGATGATTGATTACCTGGGCATTTCGAAGCAAGAGTGGGGAACATCCGTCGAAGGCGTAACCCCGTTTGTCGGGCAATACTTCTGTTCCTTCGAAGGCCGATTTGGGCGCTCTGAAAACATGAGGAGCACCCTCTGGATTGAGGTATAAGATATCAGCCACTGAATTCCCCTGAGAAAGTAAATAGGAGCATCTTGTGACATATTTGTGATAGGCAGGAACCATTGACCACCAGGTCTGACCACGATCCCAATGTACGCCATAAGGGCCCATCGTAACACCCGGTTTCAGACCGTCGCCATAAGGTTTATGGGCAAAAGTATGATAGATAAACCGGTTTATTCCAATACTAAAAGCCCAGTCACTCTGATCTTTCATGTTTCCCGGGTACTTCTTCCATGCCTCAAACGATTCGGCGGTAAAGGCTTCGGCGCCGACCACGGGTTTTCCCTGAATATGGGCGATAGAGGTTGCCTCTATACAGCTGAAGGAAGAGTTAAATCCAAATTTGTCGCTCCAGAATTCACACATCGGCACATCAGCGACACTTCCAAGATCAAGATCAGCCGTTGGGTTCATGTCATAGGGTTCGATGGAGAGGGTTAATCCGCTGCGGCGTCCCAGCTCTTTAAAACGCCCGGCATGATTTTCGATGACCAGTTCCTGTGAAGTAAGCCTTACATCCCAAAGAAAACGCTCGCTAAGTTCAGCACTTCCTACAATCTGCCCCGTATAAGTAGGGAGGAACAATAATGGATCATAACCCCTCCGTTTTTTAAACTGTTCACGAAAATCGCCCGTCCAGTTTTGAGACCCCATCTCCCAGCTGTCGATATGAATCATTGTCCAGCCGCCATCTGCTCCTGCCTGGCGTGGACCAACTTTTCTAAGCAGCTTACCAATAAATGTATCGTAATGGGCATCAAAAGCTACGGTATCAAACTTATCGCACTCAAATCCCAAACCAGGTTTTGGAGCAGGCCGGGTAACTGCACCATTGTTGCGTTTACCAAACCGAACGATGGTCCATTTCCCGGCTGGTACATTCCAGTTCAGCGTACCATCAGGTTTTAGCATCTTTGTCAGATCGACAATTTTCGACTGGTCAACGGCTGAGCCAGGTAGATCAGAATAGGTTGCAGCGGTGGGAAGATACTGTTTGACACCCTTTTGCGAGGAATATGGAGCACGATAAACGAGCGATTTCTCATTAATATCAGCAATTTTCTTTTCGGTAGCCGGAGTTGGATAAGCCAAAACAGCTACATCTTCGTACCATCCATCACGTATCTCTTTAAGCTCCTTCGTTAAACTACCTTCTCCGAAGAATGGTTTTACAGGTTCTGGTTTGGGAAGGATGGTATTGAAAACCGACGGACCGGTAGTTACTGTTGAGGTGGCCACCAAATGCATCATCGATTGTTCAGGTTTCACCCATGGGCCACCACTACCGGCCCATCCCGGTCCCGATCCCAGGATAATTTTAATTCCAAGCCGCTCGGATTCACGCACAGCATGAAGGTATAAATCCTGCCACTCCGTGCTAAGAAAATCGACCTTACCACGTGGGACACCCACATTCACCTCAAGAAAAAGTACATATCCTATGCCAGCCTTTTTCATCGATTCCAGATCGCCCGTTATTGCCTCCCGACTGATATTCCCATCCATAAAATACCAGTAAACTCCTGGCCTTGAAGCATCAGGGGGATTAAGAAAACCAGCCTTTATCGGATCTGCAGTTTCAGGAATCCATTGAACTGTGAAAAAACAAAACAATATACCTAAAAGTGGCAGGGAAAAACGAATAGTTCTTTGGTTCATACTTAAATTGTATTAGATATTTATAAAGTTTAGTTTTGACTAGAGAGCCTTATACTCCACCAGGTATTCCCGGTCAGGAAGTAATTCAAGTTCAAACCTATTTTCTCCCTTAGAATTAATAACTCCCTCCTTGCTGTATGGTTTACTGCTACTTCTAAAGCGCAATTTACCAGTGCACCCGGCAGGGTTCTTTATAACAATTTTATTTCTGGTCATCTTTATAGCAATTTCGTTTTCGGGTGTAGGTACTTTTCCCTGAATCCATTCAAGGCCACCCAGTTCAGGTTCTGCCAGATAGGTCTTATACCCCGGAGTTAAGGGCTTAACCCCAAGAAAATATTTTCCAAGCAGGAAGATAGGACTGGCTCCCCAGGCATGACAAAGACTTTTGCCAAAAGGACGGCCATACATGGCATAATGGTCACTCCCTTTTAGCGTAGGATTGTACTCCTCCCAAAATGAGGTGGCACCCAGACTGAGCATTCCGCCCCAGTAATTTTTCATTTCATCGAGCACATATTTATGTTCGCCGATCGAACAGAGGGCAGCCAGTTCGTAAAAGCGCATATAAGGTGTGGTAATCTTCTGAATTTTATCATTCAGCAAAACATTCTCCTTTACCTTATTCGTTTGTTTTTCATCCAAATATCCGAACATCATGGCAAATATATTGGCATATTTGGTGACCTGATTATTGATCTTTCCATTCTCGCGCCCATGAACCAGGGCATTTTGTTTGTCATCCCAAAAAACACTGATTATCTGCCCTTTAAGCTTGGATGAGAGCGCACTGTATTCAGCTGCTTTCGTATTATCCTGCATGACCGATGCACATAGTGCCATTGTTTCAAGACTGCGGCAAAACAATAACTGCTCGGCACTAAGTTCCCCTTTTTTCGACATTGGAGCCCAGTCGAGAAAAACCCAGTCACCGGCTAACCCTTCAACCATTCCGTTACCATTTCGCCTGCTCAGGCAAAAATCCATCATACTCAACATTCGGGGGTAAATCTTTTGCAAAAAAACTTTATCGCCCGAATACAAATAGTAATCGTATATCCCCATGAACCAGTAGAAGGAGTAATCCAGAATTGTATTGATATGTGTTTCAACAGGTTCTTTGCCTCTTAACGCCCAGGTTGTCCGCTTTACAGCCCCATTGTCGAAAAAGAGATAATAATTCATCAGGTAACTTTGATAAGCATCTCCAGACCAAAGCCACCGGTCGCGCTTAATACCGTCCAGGAAGAATTCACGACAACTTAAATGTAAAGTGTAGGCAGCAGTTTCCCAAATTTTATTGATAGTCTCATCGGAACATGAAAATGCGCCCCGATAGGTAACCGGAAGATATTCATACATCATTGAAACATCACTAAAGGAAATATCTTTACTATAATGAATATTGATATATCGAAAGGCACGAGAGTGATTCAAGGTGATATCCTCACTCTTGGATTGATTAAAATCAAGCCGGTCAAGCGTTTCGCATTTATCGATGGAGAGCGCCTCTTCCCGCGATTCGCCATAATAAAGTGTAATCTGACCTTTACCCGAAAGATGATGTAAGACCGGATATCCAAATGTCTCCTTACCAAAATCGACTAAAATTGAGCCTTGAGATTGTTCTTTCTTAACCGCTTGCTGTGCTTTAACTTCCAGGTGGTAACCTGAAGGAGATGCTTCAGGCGTATCGAAATTCCAGGAATCGGCAAGGACAATTTTCCTGTTTTGCGGGGAAACGCTCCATGAATTATCGGTAACGATGGTTTTTCCTTTTATAAATAATGAAGGAACTCTTTTCGGATTATAAACTAAAAACGAAATTTCATGTTTACCCGCCGGAATGGTTAGATGATGAATATCAGACTGGACATATGCCCCATCCAAAGTGACATTATATTTTCCCTCTGCATACACAGTAATTTCTTCAGCGACAGACAGTTCTAATGTCCGGCTAAATTTAACCAGTTGATAATGGCCATCTACCCTCCAAAACGGTGGAATAAATACATCCCGTTCACTTCGTCGGGTTTGTACCTCGTTACTCAGCCATATTTCAAAATCTCCCGGATACCAAATCCATGTCTGAGCAAAAGATGTATCTGAAAGCAGCAGCAGAAACAAACCAACAGCAACTACAAATTTTTTCATATTCAATTATTTTAGCACCTGCTACCAGGTTTGGATATTAAAATTACCCGATGGAAACCGATAGACTGTGCTGTTATTATTTCCATTAGCAGATTGATATTTTTTAAAACTCAATGGTTTGCCATTAACTGTAATACTTTTTCCATTGGGTAAGGAAACCAGACCTGTTGAGTTAGCCGGAATTTTAATTTCCCAGGCCAATTTACCTGAATCGTTTTTCCAGCTACTCGAAACTGTGCCATAAGGTGATTCAATACTCCCCTTCGCCCAGGATAAATTGGCAGTAAACAAAGGATCAAAGCGGATCACTTTGAATCCATAGCCCGAATTATCAGGACGTATTCCGGCAATATCCTCATAAAATGCAACATCATAACCTGCCTGCATTGGGTGATTGTGAGATCCCGAATAACCTGTCTTTTCACTTTTTGAATTAACAGGTAGTATTTCCCAAAGCGACGTAGCATCAGCAGCACTCCACATCCGGTCAAAGCTGTTCTCCCCTTTACGGGTAAACATTGTCCATGCTGCGTCACTGTTTCCATGTCGTGCGAGCATACTTCCGATGCGGGTAATTCCAAAAATTCCGCAATGCATAAAGCCTTGATATTTTGCACTCATGTTCTTCACCATGGCATCGGAAACTGCTTTTTCATCTCCTTTAGGAACTAGACCAAAATCCAATGCCAATGCATCTGCCGTTTGGCTTCCAAATGTCTTTTGCTGGGCATCGTAGAGATACTTCACCACTTCCGCTGCAATTTTCCCTTTCTCAAGAGCAAAAATTTGAGCGTCCTTATTTTTACCCAGTATACGGGCAACCTGCTCCATAATCGTAACATCCAGGTAATGATATGCTGTAGAGGTAAACTCAATCGGAGCGTCGATCGTCTCATTACCCTCCGGAGGGCACCAGTCACCAAGCCCCTGGTAAACAATATGACTGGTCTTTTTACCATATTTATTTGTCCGGGCGGTATCGCTTGCTAAGGTTGAAACATAGTCTGTCCATTGTTTCATGTTTGGATAGAAGTCGCTGAGCACATTTTTATTCCCATAATAAACATACAACCACCAGGGGAGTTGCACCAAAGCGGTTCCCCAGTCAGGAGATGCGACACCGCACAGCCGTTTGCCGGGTGCAATCATATAGGGTATGCCAGATTGTTTTTCGGTGAAGTAAAACTTATTATTATGACGTTCGTGAAATAGGGTCTTGTTTTCCAAAGGTTTAGCTCCAGAGCGAATATCATCCAGATATTTCATCCAGAAATTGTCCATTTGCAGATTCAGATTTGCCATCTTTACATAGGAGTGGGAATCACCCAGCCATCCGCATTTTTCACGGTTAGGGCAATCGGTGGGGATACCATGAAGGTTACTCAGAACTGTACGCATCGCCAGCTCATGCAACTTATTGATCTGAGGATCGGCACATTCAAAAGTACCTGTATTTGTCAAATCACTGTGCACCACAATCAGACTCATTGTGGACAAATCGGGTTTACCAATCAAACCAGAAAGTTCGGCATACCTGAATCCATGGTAGGTAAACCGTGGCGACCACTGCTCCTCACCTCCCCCTTTGCAAATATATTCATCGGTAAATATTTTTCCATGATGAATCCAACCCATGGTCGTAAAGTCGAGATTACCATTGACTTTTTTCTCCTCAGAAATTCGAATAGAAAGGTGAGTGCCGACAGGCTGTTGTACCTTTAGGTGCGGAATGCCACCTATGTTAACTCCAAAATCGAAAATCCAGTTTCCGGTTGTATCCTGCCACATCTTTACCGCCTTTAGCAGCTGTTTGGTTCGGATCGGTTCGATGGTCTGAGGAATCAACCGTGGCGGGACGTTATCTTTGACCAGTATAGCCTTCTTCCAATCCTGACATAAAGTTCCAGCCTCGCTCCACCCTTTTACCTCCTGACGAGCATCATAACTTTCGCCCAGGTAAAGATTTGATTTTATCACAGGTCCACCCTTCCAGCTCCAACTCTCGTCCGTGCCCAGAATAGTACGGGATCCATCGCTGTAAATCACCTCCATCTGAGCCCTGAGCATTGGATTTCCATAACTAAAAGAAGCTCCTCTCCATCCTGTGTCCTGGGTAAACCAACCCTTTCCAAGCATCACACCAAGACAATTATCCCCTTTTTGCAATAGAGGTGTCACATCAAGCGCTGTATAAAGGGCATATTGCTCATAGTTCGTTTGAGCAGGATCGAGAAAACGGGTAGAATCGACCATACGGCCATTCATGTACAATTCGCTGCAGCCCAAACCACATAGATAAACAGTAGCCCGAACCGGGATTGCAGTTGGTTGGTTAAGCTGAAAGACTTTACGGAAATAGGGGGCAGGGCTATCCTTCGTATTTGCATAAGTGATCCATTTTGCCTTCCAGGACTGCTCTTTCAGCCCGGTGGCAAAGTAAGCCGGTTTGCTCCAGGAACTTCTCCTGCCGCTATTGTCTAAAATACGAACCCTCCAAAAATAACTTGTTGCATCAGAAAATTTTACCCCATTTACAGGAATATTGAATTGCTCCGCAGAGCTTTTTTTACCAGACTTCCAGACATCGGCTTTTCCCTGAACCAGAAGTTCGGCTGTTGTTGCAATCTCCACTTCCCACCCTGTTTGCGAAACACCTTCAGCATCGGACCTGATCTTCCAGCTTAAAATTGGCGAATCAACACCCTGGGGATTAAGCCTGTTGCAACAGCGCAAATCGTCAGGAACAAGATTACTACTCTCCTGCGCCCGGACAGAGATCAGTGTCATTAGACTGATTAAAAAGCAGATCGAAAATTTAAATAATGTTGTCTTCATTTAGGTGTGATGCTTTAGCGGAATTAATTCTTCGTTCTATTTTAATATTTTTAACCGATACTTTCCAGAGTTCACCTGAAAGGATATGATACCATTCGTGTCACCAACAATTGCAATTCCATCTGAATTTTTTAACTTTTTGTCATTAACATAAACCTGTGCCACAGTATTAGCAGGGACCGATACCTGAGCAGATGAATTTGCCGGTATCTCAATTTCCCAATTCAATCCAGCGCTGGTTTTTGTCCACTCGCTGCTTATCTTTCCATACGGACTTTGGGTGGTTGCTTTAACGTGGTTCAGCCCTTCAGGGAAAATGGGATTCATGATAATTTTCCGAAAGCCCACCTTCTCCTTATCGGTTTTGATACCGGCAAGATTCTCGTAGTACCAGGTCAGTAAATCACCCAAAAGCATAGTATGGTTGCCCGAATTCATAGCAGGATCTGCCGTATTTCCGTTCCACAATTCCCAAATCGTAGTGGCTTTATTTTCAATCATATAACCCCAGCTGGGATAAGTTTTATTGGTTGCGATTTTATAGGAGAGATCTCCTCTTCCATGTTCAGTAAGTCCTCGCATCAGGAATTGAATACCAATTAGTCCAACACCTACGTGTGAATTAAACTCGCCCTCGGTTTTACTGACAATATTTGCAAATACTTTATTCTGATAGGATTCAGGAACTAGTCCTAGCATCAGAGAAGTTAAATTTGCGGTAACAGTATTATTCCCGTATTGCCCCTTTTCCATATCCAGAAATTTTTCGTTGTAAGCTTTCTTTATATTTTCAGCAAGCTGATTAAAGGTAGCTACATCGCCATAGTTGCCGCTAATTGTGGCAAATTTTGCCATCAGGTTGATGAGTCGATAATAGAAGCTTGTCGCCAGAAGTGTGCCATCCGTTTTCCGAGCGGGGTCCTGCGAGTGAATCAGCTCCAAACGCTCAGGTGGCATACACCAGTCACCATAGGTATCCTTTTCCATAAGGTAATTCTTCATGTATGCACTTTTCATATAAGCGAGCCACTTCTTCATTGCAGCATAGTGTTTTATAATGGGAAGTGTATCGCCCCGCTGCTCATAAACCATATTGGTGGCAAAAATAAATGCAGCAGGCCAAGTGATATTATCGCTGTAAAACTGCCAATAATTAGGGGCTACATCCGAAAGACTTCCATTCTCTCTCTGGCTGTCATCGATATCCTGCATCCACTTTGCGTAAAGCAGATTATTATCGAAAATAAAACTTTCACCCAGACAACCTGTTGCACGGTCTCCAAGCCAAGGCATCCGCTCATCGCGCTGAGGACAATCGGTGGGGAAACTGCGATAGTTCCCCTTTATTCCACGACAGGCATTCTTATAGATTTGGTTAAGGATTTCGGATGAAGTTTCAAAACTCCCAAAGGTTTTCATCTCATCATAATTGACCTTCCCCACAAAGTCTTCAGTTTTTGGTTTAACGGTAACACCGGAGATTTCAACATAACGGAACCCCTGATAGGTAAAAGTAGGACACCATGAAAACAGACCATCCTTTGAAGGGGTATAACTATTGGTCACCTCTGCACCACGAAGATTGGCCATATAAAGCGAGCCATCCTTCTTTAAGGTTTCTGCAAAACGCATTCTGACAGGTTGATCTTTCTTTCCGTTAAGCTTAACGGAAAGCCAGCCGACCATATTTATCCCCATATCCAGAATATATTTCCCATTCACCTCTTGGACAGAAACAGGCTTTATCTCCTCCATGGTCATGATATTCGGGTTGCTCTGCGCAGTTAATTTTCCCAATGGTGCCTTTACAACATGGGCATTTAGCCATGACAGGTCATTAAACCCGTTTTTATTCCAGCCATGAAGTTCAAGATTTGCATCATACTGCTCGCCATCGTACTCACTATTTGAAATGATGGGACCATGAGTGGTCAGCTTCCACTGGTTATCACTGACAACAATCGTTTTCTTGCCATTCTTATACTCCACTTCGAGTTGCAACAGAAGTTTTGGATAACCAAAATGGCGGATAACAGGAATGCCAAAACGTTTATCGTTTGCCATCCGCATGGAAAAAAACCGTCCGTTACCCAAAACTACACCTATTGTATTCTTATCACTTTTAAGCAGGGAGGTTACATCATAGGTATTATAATTTACATGTTTGTCATAATCAGTAGCGGCAGGGGCAAAAATATCCTTGCCAACCTTGTTTCCGTTCAGGTAACACTCGTACAATCCTAAACCTGAAATATAGAGTTTAGCGCCAATCACCTCTTTACCAATTTCAAATTCCCGGCGCAAGTACCTGGCCGAAAGCCTTGTATTCACCACATCTTTAAGCTGTTCACCAGGGTTGGTCAAACTGTCCAATCCGATCCAGGTACCTTTCCAATCTGTAGAATCAAGTAATGCCATTGTCCAGATGTTGGTCTTGCTCCAAGGCGTTACTCCCTTGTTTGTCCACACCTTCACCTTCCAATAGTATGCTTTCCCCGAATAAAGTTGCTGTCCATGATAGGGTATCAGAACCGAATTGCTGCTTTCAACTTTCCCGGAATTCCAGGTAAGATCGCTTTCTTTGTTTAATTTTTCGGCTGATTCAGCAACGATAATTTGATAAGCTGTTTGTTGTATGTTACTGACGGACGTTTTTATCTGCCATGACAACCTGGGCTGTTGTACACCCACTCCGATCGGATTGTTGCGCATTTCGACCAATTGATTCTGGATTGACAAATCCTGGCTGCGACTATTGATCGCAATTCCAAGGATTGCCAAAAGAGAGAGCATAACCTTTTTTATCTTCATTTTCATATTTTGAATATAATTCGTGTTAGTCATAATTTTATTCTTATTGAACCACCACTGAATGAACTACTTCACTCCAGTTTTGTATTCCGATCACTGATTTATAAATTTCAAAGACTGCATCCTCCTGAGCGTTATCAGCAGCCTGATAGAGATACCAGACCGGTTTCTTTCCACCCGGATCGGCAGAGTCGTCCGGAAAGCGGCGCAAACCAATATGCAACCCATCTTCAGCCCGGTTATCGATCCAATTATGCCATTGAAATGCATCTATACCTTCAAGGGTCTTCAGTTTTTTCCAGGTATAGGCAAACCCTGCAGCTTGCTCTTTCAAATCCTGATCACTATAACTCCTTGAATTAGTTCCATTTTCAGATAACCAAACTGTCCGTTTGATGGTCCCCTGATAGAGATTTTCGGGTAGCCTTATCCATTTATCCAGCACCTCCAGATTTTTAAATGTCACCAGTGGAGAGTTCATACTAAATGTAGCATTGACATCATTCCAGGTCTTGGGTTCAAACAAATCTTCCGGATAAGGGTGGTAGGCTAATCCCCACTGAAAATCTCCCTCTGCCAGTGAATAATCCCCCAACGTTTTCAGCATCTCTTTGGCCGAATAAAAACCTGAACCGACAGCTGATGCCCAGGAATGTGTAAATGAGCCAAATACCTCACTGTTTGAGTCATAATTACGGGCAATATTATAGCACATGCGCATCGATTTGATATAGGTGTCTAAATAGACAATCATTGGCTTCTCTCCCATGTTGGTCCATGTGAGGCCTGCATCAACCTCATTGTGCATGATCCAGTGGTGAATCCTTCCAAAAGCATTGTCGCTCCTGCAATAGCGGCTGGCCAGGAAATCAAGCGCTGCAGCATAGCAATTTACACTTTCGGCATTGGTCATATTGGGCATTGTAAAGATCCCTTCGGAGGTATAAGCCGGGTGTTGAAGCATTCGTCCAATTTCAGGATCTGCACATTGTGAAGCCTTTTGAATCAACACAATTGCGGCAACAACAATATTTCTCGTAAAAGCGGAATTCATGGTCCGGTCTAATACATCTACCTGAGCCATATCATAATAGTAGGTTTTATCACCGTAAGTACGCGCGATGGTGT
Source organism: Prolixibacteraceae bacterium (assembly GCA_963675995.2). Lineage (GTDB taxonomy): Bacteria > Bacteroidota > Bacteroidia > Bacteroidales > Prolixibacteraceae > JAAFHB01. Next base: position 2,619,625 of record CAXXIY010000002.1, read on the forward strand.
TGGCCCGTGATTGCGTATACATAAAACTGGTCGGGGTAATATTAACTGTCACACTGGAAATATTCAGATCATCCAGGTCCGACCCGAATCCTCTGTTAATGGAATATCCGCCTAATCCTTTTCTACCCGAAGGTCGTTTTGAAACCATATTTTGAATTGGGGTAATCTCTCCGGCATATCTGGCATGAGAAACTATTTCATCGACCGTCGTTCCTATTTTAGCGATCACCCATTTGGAGAGAAGCCGGTCGTATCTAAACCCATTACGAAGGACATACCTGTCAATATCAACCGAGAATGTAGGGGTCGTTAACGCCATTTTATTGACAAATTTACCCATCTGTGTGAGGTGATCATTAGGTGTAATCTCGCAAAGCGCATATTCCCCTGTTCCGGTATAATTACCTTTGACATTCACAGAGGAGAGACCCACCTTCACCTGCGAAACCTCGCAACTATAATTTGTCGCAAGGTATTTTTTCAGGTTGGATTCGAATAATAACTCATTTTGGGCCGCTTCAGCACGTGCCAGAGCAGCAGCTTTCTCCGCCGCATTCAACGATCGCAAATAGATATTCCGGATTTGGATGGTTACGCCCGATTGATTCCCAAAATCAAGCCTTAAAAATTCACCAGCTTTTCCCCAATTGAACTGCTTGATTTGATCGCTTAAATCGATGGAATAGCTGCTCCAGCCTGTAGAAGCTGGTACTGTGGCCGTTTTAACAGATCGCGACTCAGTAATCGGGGAAGCAAAGAATATTTGCATAATCCCAATATCAACTGAACATTGATAGTCAAAAGTGAGGACCACTGAATCGGCAGGATTTACAGCAGCTAATGGTTCCAGAGAGAGGTAAGGATCGGTACCAGTGGTCACCAATTCGTATTGATAAGTACTTTTCTGAGATATTTGAATTAGATTTCCTGATGAGAGCTTAATACTCTGGTAGTTAATCGCAGGTTTCAGTATTACAACTGGGGCAGGCGGCTGAATTACAGCGGCTTTCTTGCATGAATTGAAAGAAAACAGTACAGAAAACATCATGATAATGATGACAGACCACCTGGCACACGTTATAAATTTTACAGGGAATATATTCTGTAAAATGTTGAGCCTCCTATCTATTTTGAAATTTTTAAATACCATTGGTCTGATCGTTGTAACTTATTTAATTTCCTTACTTAATGCATATTCTATGACTGCTTCTATGTTTATTGCACTCTCCCATGGCCGGTAACGGCAACCCATCGGTTTTCCATTTTGATAGTATTCTACCCATGCTCCAGATTCATCGACCACGGACATCGCATCCTTAAAAACCTTATCAGCCAGGGGATCATGGTATTTTGACAATGCATAAAGGAAGAACCCGTATTCATATCCAATGACAGTGTTTAACCCGGGACGTGAAGAGATCTGACCTGATTTTAAATAGCTGTCTTTAATCACCTCAATATTTTGAACCAGCAATTTCTCAGGTATTAAATCCGATCCGATAAATTTAGGAGTTAGTGCAATGGATGGGATATAAAAGGATTTTGGTTCATAAGGGGGAAAAACCTTTTTCTCCATTAGGCACCTGGGACAGAGGTAATTTCCGTTTTTATCTTTTCGGGTATAAACGACACCATGCCCTCCGGCACAGACACCATGACGAAAGTCGGGCATCTCAGCTATACTCATCCTTAAAGGATTATTAGCCACTATTTTCCCTTCATGAATAAAATTTTCTCCATAATGCGCTGATAGTTTAATCATTAATTTTTCATCTGACTTTATACTATCCAAATTCATAAAGTGATTGCTTTTCAAAAATGGCAATAACAACCGGCCACTTTGAATAAACAACAAGGTCGATTCCGCCGATCCGTCATTCAATGTTGTTCTGGGAAGGATACCACCGGCAACATAGGTTTCGTCGCCATTAAAGGGCAACATATCTTTGACAAGATTTTTCTTCTGTACGTCCCATGCCCACCGAAGCATGGGGAGGATGGTTTTTATAAAGTAGCTGTCATTTGTTTTCTTCAGATAATCGAAAGCCTGAATGATTAGATACCCGGTCATCTCCACTTCGTCATTCTCATGAATATGAAAAACGCCCGGAACTCCGATAGCCTGGGCATTATGCAATACACCAAATTTGCGCCAGATCTGCCAGTAAAAATCGAGAATTTTTTTAGCCTCATCAAAATATCCCAATGCCAGAAAGCCGCGTGAAACCCCATACTGATCGCGCACATAGCCAAGGTGATAAAAATTACCGGCCAATACAGCGCCCTCGTCCGATTGTTGTGTTTTAAGTAGAACCGCAACATTATCTATTTGGTCAAGAATAAGTTGTCTATCCAGATTTTTACCGGTCAGTTGTGATGCGAAGTCAATTCTTCGATCGGTAAACTTTTTCCAGCTGTCTGAGGTACGGTTGTACAGTTCTTTATAGCTAATGTCCAAAATCTGATCTGTGTTTTCGACACACTCCTGATAAAGCGGGCCACCAACAAAATAGATTTCACTGTGTCCCGTACCGATACTTAGTTCATAGTGATTTGATTCAATCCCTTTTTGAAGAGAACCATTTCCCCTCACCAAAATTTGCTGAAACTGTTCATATGGGTGTGCATAGACCCCATAAAGTGGCAGACCGCGGTCCTTGTGAATCATTAAAGCGGATACTGCCTTTCCGGAATATTCAGATGAATTATCCAGGAGAGTGATGATAGGATCTTTTAAAATTTTCAGATCCAAAACAAACGATTTAGCAGCAACGATATTACGGACAAAAACTGGCAATTTACTGTCAACAAAATCGGTGATTTCAGCTACCTTTTCGCCATTCAGCTGCACCGAATGTTTCCAGATGGCTGATCCCGGAAGACGGGTTGATATGACCATCATATTTTTATCACTCAGATTTAACTGAAGATAGGACGGAGAACTGTAGGTTGGTCCAAAGAGGCTTTTGACCTCCATTCCCTCCTGATAAACGCAATATTGCCCGTTTCCGAGGCAATGCAATGCGCCCGTTGATTTTTGAGAATAAACGCTTATGGTAGAAAAAACCAACAAAACGATCAACAATAGTTTGTTAATCTGACTCTTAGAAACTTCAGTACATCTTTTCATACCTTACTGTTTAAAATTTAAAGGATGCCAGGCTGTTTTCCAATTGGCCCATGCTGAACCATATGAATAGGAGACATATTGCTGTATATCGGGATTGATATGACCGGTTTCATCACCACTCCAGCCACAATTATGAAGGTAAGGATTCAGATTATCACGAATCTCGGCTACTTTTATAAATTTCATTCCATCAGTCGATTCCCATAAAACCAGATAGCTGGATGAAGTCATTCTGGATGCGGTATGTATGGCCTGAAATTTTTTAAGATCATCTCTGTATTTGATATCGCAGTGATCGGCTGCTGTTATATTTGATTTATTGATGACAGTGCCACGATCCTTAAGATTTAAAGGCCAGTTTGCATCCTTTATTAATGCCGTCGAGAGACGTGTGGTAGTATTATTAGGTGCCCCGGCATTCCAGGAGTAATAGAAAAAGAGGGTGTCATTCTTGACCACCATGCATGGCTCCCCGGCGCCGAAGAAATCGGGACTTTCGGTATAAGTGATCACCGGTTGAGGATTGCCACCCCATCCGGTTCCATTCCATTTTTCCCATGGTCCTGTTGGGGATGTTGACCGGCAAACATAAACATGATTATTGGTGCCACGGTTATCTTCGGTGGAAGTGTACCCAAGATAATAAAATCCGCCCCACCTTGCCACGCCGGGGTCGCACACCGAAAGTTGATCACGACTATATTCTGTTGGTTTAAGGACCATCTGGTCATCACTCCAGGTGATGCCATTATCCAAAGACCGACGGTAAGCAATTTGATCCCAGTAACTACTCCCCTCTGATTTACTCAATAACATCCACGAATTATAATTACCTGAGACAATCTCTCCATTCAGGTAATTGGTTACCTCACTTTTGATCCCCGTTTTTTTCCAAACTCCTGCTGACCCTGAAGGATTACTTAAGACCCATAAATAATCACCGGCAGGAAACTTATTTTCGTTACTTATTGTAAGGCTTTGATTATCTTTATAATTAACAAACGACACCGTTGAAATTGCTGGAGCACTAGTGGTGGTCATATAATCCTTATTCCACCGATAAAAACTCAAAGTTAAACTACTATTCGTAGTGCCCCAATTTGGGCAGGCCACCTGAATGGCATAAAAAGGGAGCGCAGCTGAAAATTTCTGACCAACAGTTACATTGCCTGAAAGACTAAGCGCAACCTGAGGATCTGGATCGTTGCAATTTTTAACCTTATCACCAAAAAGATCTCCTGGGGCAGCAAACCAGGCATCAATGGAACCGTCAGAATTGATGATAATAGATGGACCATAACGATATACACCTCCGGTATAGATATCCCAACCGGTTTTAACAGAAGGAACCTCTACGTACTTTGCGGTAACTACAGGATCTGGTACCTTCGCTGATGTCGAACCATTTTTACAGGCAACAAGCAACATAACGGTAATACTCACCATCACAATCTTTCCCCATTTGATTTTTCCAAGTTTCATATTCTTCAATCTTCTAATGCTCAGGCCTAATTTTCACCTGTTATTGCATCTTTTTAAATATCAAATTTTTATCTACTTCGTCTTTGGAAGCCAGGTAAACACACGTTTTCCTGACCAGCTGTTTACGGAACTGTAATCCACCATCCGGATATATCCATTCGCGGTTGGAATCCGTACCAATATCTTATACTTCGAGGAATCAACGGTTTCCGTTTCTCCCATCACGTAACCGTCGGAAGATGGAATCGAAACAGGTTGAGCAAAATCTTTATCCATATTCTCATCCCTGGCCAAAACAACCGGCCCCCTCACCACCGCCTGAAAATTGTCACCGGCCCGATTACTCCCTTTTTTTGAATCAATAATCCTGCACCTCATGTCGAGTGATAAAGAGATCTTGTCGCCTGCCACCCACCTCCGTGTGATTTCGGCATAGGTTCCTGATATAACCGGGACACCGACTCCGTTCACTTTTAGAACTGTTGATTTACTCCATTCCGGTATACGTAACCTGATTGTGAATTTTTCAGATACCTGAGGTGTTACACTCACAACAACATCCCCTGAAATGGGATATTCAGTGGCGATGTCTATCCGGACATTTTTTTTCTTCATGGTTAATGCAGTCGCAGTACCTGAATTATAAAGATTGATCACAGGTCCTGAAGCAGAATTCATCACTGCCACATAAGGAAGATAAGCGAGGCCCATCGGTCCATTCAGGTTACAACAGGTAACATAAACCCCGCCAACCATTCCACCCCATCCCTCCGGGTTTGTCTTAATGCCATTCAGTAAATTGACATAACTAAACCCGTCACCTGAAGGTTTCATGGCACCAAGGAGTCCGTTATAGGTATATTTCTCGATCATGTCTACAGTCATGGGGTCTCCGGTCAGCCGTAAAATCTGGCTGCACAATTTAATCCAGGTGACACCAACACAGGTCTCCATCATCCTTTTTATAGCCGGATTGGTCTGTTCAAAAGCGGTGTTGTCCCAGCCTTCTCCTGCTACCGCAGGATGATAAGGCTGATCGCCCCCACCATTCCCAATAATCGTGATTTCGTTGGATATAATATTGTGGTAAAGATTCATAAACGAAGTCTTCCAATGTTCGTTCCCCGTAACCCTGTAATATTCCACTAACCCTTCGAAGAGCGACATCATTTCGTAAGCCTTTGGATATACCCCTCCGATTTGCTCAGGAGCCTTATTGTTAAAAGCATCTTCGATCACATTAAATCCTTTGGCACCCCCTTCAACTTCAACAATATAACGTGCAAAATCGAGATAACGCGGAAATCCTGTCAACTTGTACAAACGCATAATTGGCTCAAGTACCGTACTTGATTCAATATGGTTTGGACTCCAACCCTGATCGACAATACGGGTTTTAGGAGCAGGACCTATTTGCGAAACGATTCCATCGGCCTGATCAATCATGGCATGCAAAACCTGTGGGTCCTTTTCCACCTGCATATAATACTCATCCAATCCAAGTAATACGTATTTCCGTTCCCAAAGATCACCACCTGGTCCATCGGGTTGTTTGGAAATTTCGGAACAACTGATCGTGCCATTCGATCTCCTGGTGGTTAAAAGATCAGCCACGGTGGCTTTAAGGATATTCTTTAATTCTGCGTCCCTGGTATAGCGATAGAACATACACCCCGACCGGACTGCTTTTCCCCACATCTCACCCTGGGCAAAAAATGACCTGCCAGTTCGGAATTTTTCAACCAGCGCAGCATATGGGACGACCCCCTTATTCCAGTGGATAATTGAGTTCTGAATATAATCTTCCAGATAGCCATTGAAATTAATTGAATTTGAGGCCAAAGGGGTAAACCGATCTTCAACCTTCAGTTTATTCGCTGCATTCAACGGCGTGAAAAGAATGGTCAGAACGATCCATAACATCGTCGAAACCATGAAAATGGATTTGAAAATCTTGCTGAAAATTGGTTTGAGTAAATTCATATCTCCGACTATTATTAATTGAAAATAAGTTTTCGCGTTTCGCTTTTTTCCCGATTGCTGAATTGGATCATATAAATCCCCTTATTTTTGATGAAATCCAAGGTAATGCAATCAGATAATTGTGAATCACTATAAACCTTTTGCCACAACACCTGACCTGCCATACTATAAATTGTAAGGTGTGCATTTTTTGAAGTCGCTAAAGGGAAAGTGATATTCAGAACCTCTTTCGCAGGATTTGGATAGATCAGAAACGATGGTAACGCATTCTCGGCAATTCCGGTCGTTACTGAGGTAATATAATGGTAATTAAACCTTCCTGACGGAGCAACATCCCCATTGACATAAAAATCCATGATATTCCCATCCTCCTGCATGTTGTCGCTCCATTTAAATTCAAAATTCAACAAAGCATCATCGGTGGCTCCAAGGATTGACCGACTTATTTTAATGACTAATGTCTTTCCGTTCACCACGTACTGGGCATCTCCAACCTTGCTCCAGGCCCATGTATTATCGCTTTTTTCGATTGTTGCGGCGGCGCCAGGATTTAAACGGTTAACCACAAAATCGTAACCCTCCCAGCCGGTAGCCTTGTTTCGGTCAATATCGATAAATAGCCGCATCCATTTGGGATCGGTATTTGCAGTTATTGCTTCTGCAGTCTCGACATAGAACCAAAGATAATCTTTATCCCGGGCAACTTTTGCTGCGACGAGATCATTCCGTCCGGTGGAATTGGTATAGGTTAGTGCGCTCCCCTGCCCCGGATGATTGCGATGCAGCGTATTCCCTTTGTAAGATTGGAAAAGTGGTTTAACACTACTCCAGGAGGTAAGATCATTCATGTCAATAGTTTGCGATGCCGATGCGACAACTTCATCCGGCATTCCTTTAAACTTCCGTATATTGCTGATTAACTGCATATAATAGACATCTCCCTTATTTCCCCACGATTTTACAGGTTCGATATCTCTACTTTTTTCTGCAGAATATTCATCAACGAAAGCAAATGGTTTTACATCCCAGTCAAACCACCTTCCGGCAATCCACTCGTTCCACCCTGTCACAAATACCAAATCTGGGTCAATAATACTAGCTCGTCCCCATTGTTCCTGAAAATTAAGCCCGTATAACCAGGCATCGGTGCGCGAGGATTGTCCAATTGCTTTGGTATAGCTGCGGCCATACGTAAGAGGAGTATTGAAACCACTGGCATGACCGCCACTGGCATCGGAGGCATTCTGAGCTACACCAACCGTTGCCTCTTCGTATCCACCCCCACTTTTGGGTGAATAACCGTGTTGCGGATAATTTTCAAGCCATCCCCACTGATCGTCACGTGAAGGACCGTTGACATAATCGGGTTGGCCGGGACGAAAGGTAAAGAATGTTTTCATGTTGTTGACCACCTGCTGATCGATACCTGAAGTAACTGCAACAGGCGTATGAACTGTTCCTGAAGTAAGTTTTGTAAAACTGTAGTCGGGATTATAGGATATCTCACTTTCATAGCTACCCGAAACCTGAGAACCACCATAATAACTTGTCACAGGATCGACACTGTCGGTCCATTTCCATACCCCCACTTGTTCGGTACCATTGTTTAAAACCCAAATATAATCACCGCTGCTCTGGGCAGCGAAGGTCAGTACATTCTTCTCATTGTCGGCAAAGTTGACAAAGGTTTTCGAAGCAATTGGAGTTCCGGAAATACTTTGAGCATAGGTGGAATTCCATTTAAATAATGTTAAGGTTATGTTTCCGACGCTATTTCCCCAACTTGGACATGATGTATTGATCGCATAAAATGGTGAAGTAGCCGTAAATTTCATCGCAGCTGAACCACCAGTTTGAGTAACAAGGCTTTCGGGATAACCCATTATCAAGGGTTTACCATTCCACATAAACCACAAATCCTGATATAATTCCGGCTGGTAGAGTTCAGTATATAATTCATTAAGAATGATCAGAGAATTGGTACTTGCACCAAAAGGGAGTAAAAAGCAAACCTGGGGAGTTTTCACGCCGTCTTTCCTGGCCTGTTCCCAAACTTTTAGCAATACAGTATAGGAAGATTTCCAGGTAAAGGTGCCATTTGTGCAATCGAAAAATACGACGTCAACACCAGCATCAGCAAGCATTTCGGCATGTTTGCGAAGCACCCATTCATCCGTTGTCCGGTAGTATCCAAATAGGGGTTCATCCCACCAAAAAACACCCCCTGTAACTCCCATCCAGGCGGGATGACTGGCATCGTTCACCGCCAAAGGGTATTGTTTTAATATTTCAGTAATATTTAATACGGGTGAAAATGTTGCATTTCCATCGGTGTGCCAGGTCCAGTAAAAAATACCAACCAATTTGTTTCGTTGATTACCGGTTTCGCTTTTTACTGGCAATTTTCTACCAAGGGCATCGGTTGCCGGTAACCCATTACCATAGTTCGAAACTGTGACTTGAGCAACTAAATTTGTTGCAAAGATGAAAAGTGCAATTCCAGAAATTAAATTCTTCATTAATTTTATTCTTCCTTTAGTGCTTTTTTAATCACTTCAAGATACTTCAGACCGTGAAGGGTATCAGGTTCAAGATAACTACCTTCAGACCATTCATTCCAGGCATTTACAGTGATCAGTTTTCTTTGATTTTTATGTTCATCGGCATACCTTTTTGCCTTGATGATATATTTAAAAAATTTATCGGGGGTTGAATTCGTAATGTATCCCGTTTTGGTCAAGAACCGGGGATTTGCATCCCATCCTACCGTGACATTAGGGAAATAGGGGATTGAGAAATCGCGGTTGAAATCTTTCCACATATTGGTCGAAGCATCGGCCCACTTCTCATAATCGCCATCAGGATTCTGAAGATGAGCCCAGCAGTAATTTGTTAAACTGTTAAAACCTAAATATTTTAAAACATCATCCTGCGATTTTACCACATCACCCGGAACACCATTAAGGTTTGCGGGTAGTGCAGACCATAAAATTCCCTGAAGATGAAGACCAGGAAATCCGGCTTCCACCGTTTTACTCCTGAAATATTCAAGTGCCTCTTTAGCCTCCTTCGCGCCTCCTAATCCGTCGATGAAGGTTTTTAATTCATAAATGCAGAAGACAGGCTTACCATCTATTTTATAATAAGAGGATTGAGAAAAATATTTTTTTATGATGCGATCTACAACAATGTTAAAGGTTGGCCGATCGACTCCACCCTTAAAATAAATCGAATCTTTGTTAGGATTTTTGGCATCCCAGTAGGAAGTGGCATTATGGTTAGCCCACATGATATAAAATTTCATGCGGTCATTATTGGCTTTTAGGAAGCCGTCGTTGATACAATCTTCAAGAAGGGGTTTCCCCTCGTACCAATACCAGTCAAATATAAATACGTTTACGCCATGTGAAACAGCAGCATTAATTTTTTGATCCATCACTTTAGGGTCTGCTTCATTCAGACAACCCCACATAGGAACTTTAGGTTGTAGATGTCCGGCTTGTTTTGGTTTAGCATGATAGATGATTTCCCACTCACCATTTTTTTCGGGAAAAATAGTTTCCAAACGGGGTTCATAGTGATATGCCGGCCAGTAAAATGCGGCCACATCATAGTTCGACTTCTGATCTTTTTTAGAATTGCATGCCAGAAGGGAAAGGGATAAAAAGACCAGTCCGGAAAATATTTTTATTAATCTCATTTAAATAAGGTTAGAATAATTGAATACTAATTGGGTTGTTTCTCTTAAAGCTATAAATTTTAAGTCCTATATTCCAGTGGATCATTCACCTATCATCACCCACTCGGATTTTTTAATTATCGGATCACATTTTCTTAACCCCAGTTCTACCTTTTTAGACAAAACCCGGCATGCCTGATTAGAATTAAGGCATGTCGGGTTCGCCTTCATATCAACGAGGAAATAAGATTCTAAAAGCTAGTTTAACGGGATTAAATAAAATCCGGCAAAACAATTTTAAAACAATCTGACAATCCTGTTAAATTTGATAAAGGAACTCGTCAAATTGAGCTTTCAGGAAACTGCTCCTGAAAGCTCAATGTTTTTTAGTTCTGCAATCTACCAACCGGCATTTAGCCAATTGATTATGATATTATTAATCTAACCATCCGGGATTTTGCCAGTTAGCTCCGGTATTTCCGACTACCTTATCAACTTCAGTCTGATCAAGAGGATACATCAGCCATTTTGTGGATGAACAGTTCCTGTCGGTGAATTTGAAACGATTGTACGTAAAAGATGTCCCATTCTTGGTAATTCTCATACCTGTAACAAATTTATCAGTTTGATCGAGAATTTTCCACCGTCTGACATCGAAGAAACGATGCTCTTCGAATGCAAGCTCAATACGACGTTCGTTACGATATTTCTTCTCAAAAGCATCTTTGGACATACCAGAAGGGAATGCAGGCATTCCGGCTCTTGCGCGAACTGCATTAACGGCATCTCTTGCACTTAAGGTTAAACTGCCTGAAGTAATCGCTACATCAGGTCCGGCTGACTGGTTTGCAGATTCTGCAAAGTTCAGATAAAGTTCAGCCAAACGGAATAACCTTACGGCGCCATCAGCACTATTGCTTAAGGTGGATTTCCAGTTATTGAATTTACGCTGGTAATAACCTGTCCTGGTATTCTTGCGGCTGACGTCAGAAATCTCTTCAGCGCCACCTACAAAGGTCTCAACAACTTTTCCATCTAAGATTCCAACAGGGGTTTGAGAAGTACCTGTTGCAAGGGGAGTAAAAACGTTCGGTGCATAAGCAATATTGCTTCTGTAGTTACCGGTTACGCTTTTGCCGTTTAAGTAACTAACTGAAGTACCATTAGTCTCATTCCATTTCCAGACACCTACAACTTCTGTTCCGTGACTCAATTCCCAAACATAATCTCCCGCAGACTGTGCTGCAAATGATAATGTAAGACTTGCACCATCGGCAAAATTAACAAAGGTATTTGTAGCTATTGGAGTACCGGCAACAGATTTTGCGTAGTTGGTATCCCATTTGTACAAACTTAAGGTTAGATTACCAATTGCATTACCCCAACTTGGACATTCGGTGTTAATTCCGGTAAATGATCCTGTTGCAGTAAATTTCATACCTGCGGTAACCAGCGGCGAATCGAGATTTCTAATGGCGCCATTATAGTAAACAGAAGCATAAAACCTTGGGTCGCGACCTGCATAAGGATTGGCAGGATCGTAACCTGATGCACTGTTTACAATAGGAACCAACCTGGAGGCATCAGAATATCCGGTAATAGGAGCTTCACCATTGGCCATTTCATAACTATCGACCAAATCCTGTGTTGGACAAGGGCCCGTTCTGCTCATGCTTGGGTTTGTAGGCATCCCGGCATATTGCCAAACTGCCATCTGTCCACCTGACTGATAAATAGTTTCCTTGTCAACAGCCCTTTGATCATTGGAACTGGTAATGAAATAAAGTGCATAAGGATTCTGTGCGACAGCCGCAGCAGGAACTACATCAAAGAGTTTGTATCCACCATTCGTAATACACTGAGCCAACGCTTCTTTATTGATTTCAGTTGCCATTGCCCATGTATAGGTACCATCGGACCAAAGAGGACTTGCTGCATAAGTAACCGCCTGTGATTTAATAGCATAAGCTACCGCACGAGTCATAACTCCGAATTGATTGTCATAGACGTTCCATGAAAATCCATCCTGAGTAGCGGGATAAGTTAAGGCTTTGTCACAATCGGCAAGAATAAATTTAACAACCTCAGCAAATGTTGCTCTTTTATCGGTTGAAAAATCATGATTAATTGGCAGTGGTTTATCAAAAATAGGAACACCGCCATAACGTTTAATCAACTGTAAATAGTAGAGAGCACGTAAGGTAAGCGCCTGAGCAGTCCATTGACCTTTTTCAGCATCAGTGGCATAAACAGTAGCAGTTTTGATACTCTCAAGGAACACGTTACATTTACGTATTCCGGTATAAAGATTTCCCCAGGGACTGCCATCCGCAGAATAGTCAGCATAAGTTAAAGTGGTGATACTTCCACCATACCAGTTAATATACCTGGAACCCGGTGTAACATCATCCGCATCCTGTGCTTCATCGGTGAATGAAGCCCTGTCCATGTAAGGGGCAGGACAATATCCGTAACAAGAATTGAGATAACCCCGGGTCCTGTTATAATCACTAAAGACCTGGTCCATAGAGATACGTCCGTCAGTTTGCAGGTCCAGCTTATCGTTACAGGCGAATAAGAGGAACGTCGCAAATATGACTGTAAATATTTTATATTTTTTCATACTAAATAATTTTTCAGATTTATACATTTACCCGACCGATTAGAAAGAGACATTTACACCTAAATTAAATACCCGGTAAACTGGGAATGTAGTATAGCTCCCTTCAGGTCCAAAATCCTTGGATTTCATTTTATCCCATGTAATCAGGTTCTGTCCGCTGAGTAATACCCTCACTTTAGCAACCGAAATAGCTTTTGCCATTTCAGCTGGCAGCGTATAGGCTACCTCAAGATTCTTCAGACGTATATAAGACCTGTTATAGTTGTAGTAATCACTCGATTGTTGATTAACGGTCTGGGCCAAAGAAAGTGCCGGAGCAGTAATTTTTGCACCGCTGGCATAGCGTTCTTTTGTCCATGCGTTTGCATGTAATGCACCAAACACACCATCAAAATCGGTTTCGTAAACACCTTGTCCGTTATAGATCGTAGAAAATTTTCCTACACCCTGGAATAAGAAACTTACATCAAATGCTTTATAGGTTGCACCACCTCTGAAAGCATAAGTAACCAGTGGCAAAGCACCCTTTCCAATAGGAGCTTTATCGCGCTCATCAATCTTTCCGTCTTTGTTCAGATCCTGATACTTTAGATCACCAAGCCGTGGGGTTCCAAATCCATACACCAGTGTATTTGAGGTCAATTCAGCTGCGGTATTGAAGAAACCATTACCATTGCTATAATCAACCAAATAGCCAAATTCCTGACCATAGGAATAACCTTCCTGTACTTTTCTGTAGGCATAATCTGCTGATTTAGTTGCTTCATTTACCTTAATGAGGGTATTTTTCGCATAACTAAACATACCACCAACGCTAACGGTCAGGTCTTTATTGATCATTTTATTATAATCAGCTGTCACCTCATAACCTTTGTTTTCGAATTTACCCACATTATTCTGAGGATAGTTGGCTAATGGGACCCCCTGGTAAAGTGGTACAGTGGCAACCGCACTAACAACCATATTGTCCATATTTTCTTTAAAAACGTCGACAGATACAGATAATGCATTGAAGAATCCAAGATCGATTCCTAAGTTCTGTTTCGTAGAGACCTCAGCCTGGATGTACGGATTTCCAGTTTGTTTTTCATTAACAGTATACTGAAGATATCCAACATTGCCACCACCGGTTACGGTGATATTGTCAAGATAGGCAAAACGGGCAAGTCCACTTTGATCATTGGCTGTCTTACCATAAGAAGCCCTGATTTTCAGATTACTCAACCATTTATAATTGGCCATGAATTCTTCGTTTGATGCTACCCATGCAACTGAAACGGCAGGAGTTGCAATGAATCTTTTACTACGTGCATACTGTTCTGAACCTGAATATCCGACATCAATTTTAGCCAGATATCTGTTATCATAACCATAAGTACCCTCGGCACCCGAACTAACCCTGTTGTAGGGAAGCAATCCGGGAACACTATTATCCGCTTTGGTCAGTCTTTGATAGAAGAAATAAGCCATACCGCCAATCTGATGTTTGTCAAAGTTGCGCTTATAGTTTAAAGCGGCATTGTACGTAAGGTGATAATAGAAAGAATGAGATTTACTGTAAGCAAGAGGAGTATTTGTTTCCGACCCTTTTTTCGTAAATTCAAGCACGTCAAGATTTGAAGTTCTTAACCATCGTTCATAATTCTGAGTTGTTCCCAAACTACCTACCGAATTGGTCTGATACGCAAATACGCCGGTCAATTTCAATCCCTTAGTAAGAAAACTCATATCGAGATCGAGACCAAACTGAGAAGTAATATTGGTTACAGTGTGCCTGTAATAACCTGAACGGTTAAGCATACCATAGGTTGGTGAAGCTACCCTTTCGGTAGTGATCACTTTACCCGGGGTAATAACTGCACCAGTGGTTGCATCAAGAACATCAGGTGTTAAAGGTCCGTACATTGTTGGGGGAAGTTGGAAAAGGCTGGCATAAATTGCAGCATTACCTGAACCTGCTGTCCGCTCTCTTTTAACATTCCCACTTAAACGTACATAAGCTTTAAGGTACTTATTGAGGTTCATATCGACATTTGAGCGATAATTGATCCAGGTATTGTTAGCGCCAGGTTCATATTTAGTCTGGTCTGTAATAAACTGACCACCCTGGTGCATAAAATTGACATTTGAATAATAACGCACTTTGTCGTTTCCACCTGTCACATTAATACCAACACGTTGCATTGAAGCGAAATCCTTCATATACCTGTCGTACCAGTTATTGTTTGGATAGTTGGGGTTATTTCCGGCACGATAATTCGCAATTTGGGTCGCGCTAAACAGATAATTCAAACCTTTTCCATCATTGTATGCAGCCTGATTTCTCATTTCTGCATAATCTCCAGAATTGTAAAATGTAGGAACAGTTGAGGCCTGTTGAAGCGACTGATCAAGGCTGGCTTTGATCTGAACGCCACCTTTTTTACCACGTTTGGTCGTAATCACCAACAAACCATTGGCACCCTGAATCCCGTAAAGCGCTTCTGTTGAAGCATCCTTGAGCATTGTAATTGATTCAATTTCATTGGCACTGATGTAATCCAATGTCTGGTTACTGTTATAAGAGACAATAATTCCATCAATCATCACCAATGGACCATTTCCTCTGGCACCCGAAAGACCACGAACATATAAACCGGTAGTGGCTCTTGACAATTCTGAGCCTGTCTCCAATGTGGTTAATCCGGCAAAGCGACCGGCAAATGCCAGGGTCAGGTTCGCAACGGGTGACTTTTCAAGGTCAGTACCAGAAACGGTTGCCACAGATCCCGAGAGGTCATTACGAAGCTGAGAGGTATATCCCAACTGAACAATTTCATCCTTTTTATGGGCATCCCATTTTAACTTCACATCAATCCGTTCATTCGCACCAGTGGTCACCTTTTGGGTGGCATATCCCAAACTGGAGAAAACAAGCTCCTTGATTTCAGATTTCATGATGGTGTATTCACCTTTAAGATTGGTAGATGTTCCGATCTTCCCACTTTCATCATTGATGGTTACTCCGGCAAGTGGTTTTCCGAACTCATCAGTAACAATCCCGGTAAAGGAAGCGGCCAGTTGCTGCGCGCTAACTGTTGTCCCAAAGGAGAACATGAGCATAACCGCCAGCAGCAATGTTCTTTTTATCGTTAATTTATGTATCATATAATTTATCATTTTAAGGCTTTAAATAACTATAATTGCTACCAACCCGCATTTTGCCAATCAACACCAGTACTGGATTTTAAAGCATTTGCCTCATTCAGTGGAATGGGTAAATAGAGCCACTTATTGGTATAATTTTTACGCTCATTTGCACGAACCGTGCGACGGGCATAAGAAAATGTACCATCAGATTTTCTGGTAATTGCCATTGCAGTCACCCAACGATCTGTCTTGGCAAGATCTCCTGTAGGTAATGACCAGCGACGAACATCGAAATAACGGTTTTCTTCGAGAGCTAATTCGACTCTGCGTTCATTTTTGATGCGCAGGATTAAATCATCTTTCGATAAATTGGATGGTAAACCCGGCATACCAGCTCTGGTTCTGATTTCATTCACAGCCGCTGTAGCTTCATTTAGCACACCAGCATTAGCAGCAGCTTCTGCAAAATTGAGAATAACTTCACCAAGTCTGAAAAGTTTGTGATTAGCACCACCAACGGGATTGTCACCACCAGCATTCGGATGGAGGAACTTCCTTTCAAAATAACCGGTACGCGTTGCCTTTCTGGTTGTTGCATGGATGCCAGTTTGTGGCTCGTCAATATAGGTAGCAATAATTCTGGTCCTGTTGCCTGTTGCTGCCGGATAATTCTCATATGATTTAGGATCTTCGGGAAAACTCCAGAAACATTTCCTTTTTGAACCATTATAGTAAATAGAAGCGTAGAAACGTGGATCCCTATTGGCATAAGGATTAGCCTGGGAATACAACGTATTTGCAGTATTGTAATTTGGCTGTAAATGTTGTTCATCCAGATAAGGATTGGCCAGATTGAGAACTGGCTGTCCGTCGCTTGTCT
The DNA here is from genome assembly GCA_963675995.2 of Prolixibacteraceae bacterium. GTDB lineage: Bacteria > Bacteroidota > Bacteroidia > Bacteroidales > Prolixibacteraceae > JAAFHB01. The sequence continues at coordinate 2,636,531 of CAXXIY010000002.1, forward strand.
CATACGAATCAACCAACTCCTGTGAAGGACATGTACCTGATTTGTATCCGTCCTGTGCGCCAATACCATCAATATTCCAGATATTACCCTGACCATCACGGCTCTGATAGATCGTCTCCTGGTCTACCGGAGTGGCTGAATAAGCCATGGTATTGCAAAAATATTCATTATACAAAGCTGACGCTGTATTCTTGGTTGGCCCAATAAATGCCACATCCGAAAGGAAGGTCTGCGGAAAATTTACGGTATTATAAAGTGCATAACCATTAGCTTTAAGATTTGCCAAAGAGGTTTTGTTAACCGTATAGGCTTCCTGCCAATAATCTTTTCCACCATTGTTAAGCGGACTGGCAGCAAAAAGGATCATTTTTGATTTAATCGCTTCAGCCATTGCTTTATTAACACGACCTGCCTCACTGGCAGTTGTTATTCTCCAAGGCAATTCGGCAGTACCCAAAGCCACGTCACAATCCGACATAATGAATTTAACCACATCATAATAAGCCTCTTTCTTTAGTTTTGAAAAGTCATCACTAAAGTTGAAGGGTTCTTTTTCAATTGCAAGTGCAGGACCAAACCATTTTAATAACTCTGAGTAATAATAAGCCCTGAGCAGATGTGCCTCTGCTTTCCAACGTTTTCTGTCGGTTTCGCTCGCTACCGTAGCCTTGTCAATCCGGCTAATGAATATAGCACAATTTCGGATGGCATTCCAGTACCTGGCATAATAATCGCCATTTCCCATATCAGCACTAATATTGGTCAGCGGGTGACTGCTTGCGGAAGCATCACCATTATAGCAACGACCAGATACAAGGGAAGGTTCAGCTTCAGCGTCAGTATCCCATGCATCATCGCTGGCATCAACGGGACCTCTCATCCAAAAATAATACCTTGTCCCTTTTGCGGGCATATTCGTGTAGCAACTATTAAGGAATGCCCCAACCTTGTCATTATCGGCAAAAACCTGATCCATGGTCAATTTACCGTCGGGTGCCATATCCAACGCCTTTTTGCATGAACCTAAGGTTATTATCAATAATGTTAGAGGTAAAACGATATATTTAATTTTCATATTTTCTATAATTTGAAGATTAGAAAGTAATGTTCACGCCAATGTTTTTCATTTTTGTCTGCTGATAGGTGAGTGAACCTGAAGTTTCCGGATCAAGGTGAGCCATTCTCAGGTTATCCCATGTGAATAAGTTATCTCCACTAACAAATACACGCATCTTGCTAACTCCCAACATCTTAAGCATTCCATCAGGAAGCGTATAAGAGAGCTCAAGATTCTTCAGCCTGACAAAAGAGCGATCCATAATAAAGAAGCTATTGGCTCTGTGGTTAGAATTGCTCAACGTGCTGAGTGCAGGATAGGTAATCTTTTGACCAGCAGCATAACGCTCAGCTGTCCAGGCAGTTCTGGTATATCCGAAGTAAGTTCCCAGTTTGGTATTTTCATAAGTACCCTGGTTTGCATAGTTGCTTGAGTAATGGCCAACACCCTGGAAAAAGGTCGTAAGGTCAAACGCCTTGTAATGCAGACTGATTGTGAGACCAAAGTTAATTTCAGGAATACTTGAATAACCGATCGGAACAATATCCTTGGCATCTACAACCCCATCACCATTTTGGTCGATGTATTTAAAATCACCTACACGCGGTGAACCAGAACCATATTTAGTCTTTGATAAATAACCGGCCAATTCCTCAGCTGAATTAAAATAGCCATTACCATTACTGTAATCGATGGCATAACCAGTTGCCTGACCTAGTCTGTAACCGGTAGATCCGTATCTCATCATATAAGAAGCGTCGCGGATCTGCTCATCCAGAAACTTTACTTTGTTATGGTTAAACCCGTAGTTACCCATAACCATCAGTGAAAAATCTTTCGTCACAGCCTTATTATAGGTAATTTCAGCTTCAAAACCTGAATTGTCAACTAATCCCATATTTACTTTTGGAAGATTACCAAGTGGAACGCCCTGGAAGGTAGGTACTGTACCACGTGAAATCAGGATATTACTCCGGTTTTCGATGAAATAATCGAAGGTAAAATTGAAATCTTTGAACAATTGAATGTCAAAACCATAGTTCTGTTTTTTTGCGATTTCCCATGAAATATTAGGATTACCTAAAAGTCCCTGAGAAACACCCTGACCCAGGCCTAAGCTACCAAGCGGACCGGAACCCATCGAAATATTACTCTGATAAAGGAAGCGTGATGACCCCATTTGATCGTTACCAACTTTACCAAAAGAAGCCCTTAATTTTAGATTGGTAACTACTTTGTTCTCTTTGAGGAATTTTTCGTTGCTTGCTACCCAACCCAATGATACTGCAGGGAAAAAACCATAACGATTACCCGGAGCAAACTGCTCGGAACCATTATATCCCATGTTAACTTCACCAAGGTAACGATTATCATAACCATAAGTAAAACGGCTGGCCAAACCCACCACATTGTAAGGAATCTCACCTGCTGTTGTCTCCCAATAGTCACGCTGTCCCAAAATCATACCGGTAACATTATGTTTGGTACCAAAAGTACGGCTGTAATTGATAGATCCCTGCATGTTGATGTTATATCGGGAGTCTGTTCCTTTGGCAATTGCAAGTAAAGTTTCATTTGCACGGCTAACAGCATAAGTCAGCACATCTGTTGAAGAATTTACATTCGCAGAATATTGACGCTCGTTTTTATATCCGTCTTCTGCAGAGGTTGACTTGGCATCGTAGGAGATCATCCCCTTAACGCTTAGCCCTTTTGTGACGAGGGTTCCCAAATCCCAATTCACGCCAAAGGATGAATTAAGGTTGGAACGAATCTCGTTGCGATAGCCATACCTGTTCATGATCTCAAAAGCGGTACGGTCCAAATAGGTAGGATAAACAATCTGACCAGGAGCTACTCCAAAACCGGCTAAGGTAGTTGGACCAGGTGTAATAGGAAGAATTGTTTGAGCCTGATAAATTAAGTCAGTCATCATCCAGGCAGTGTCGCCACCATACAGTGTAGCTGAAGGCATGTTGACCTGCTCAATGTAACTACCGATATTCAAAAATGCCTTTACTGTATTTGAAACTTTATAGTCTAAATTGGCCCTGAAGTTGTAACGGTCCATTTTGGAGGAGGGATCGTATCCAAGTACTGATTTAGGTTCAGCCTTTAAGTTCCCCCCCTGATGAAAGTAAGCCGCATTAACAAAATAACTAACCTTATCTGTACCGCCACTAGCATTGGCATTGATACGTGTTGATGGAGCATAACGGGAGATGGTTTCCCGGTAATAGTCATGGTCAGGATACATATAATTCAGAATCTTCGCTTTATTTGCATAATCCGGATCACTTGGACTTAGACTTGAAAGTGGATTCGCATATTTATCCATCACCGATTGACTAAATGGAAGCGGTGAAATATTATCATTTGCCGAAGCTTCATTACGCAGTTTCATATAGTCAACGGAATGAAGACGCTCAGGTTCACGGGTAAATGAGGTATAAGTTTGTAAAGCATTAATTGTCAATTCTGCTTTCCCCTCAACCCCACGACGGGTAGTGATAAGAATAACACCGTTGGCACCACGTACCCCAAATACTGCTGTTGCAGAAGCATCTTTCAGTACGGTCACTGATTCAACTTCGTTTGCGTCAATTGTACGGATATTATCTCGTGGAACACCATCAATAAGAACTAAAGGAGCTTTTCCATTAGTTGTGGCGGCACCACGTAAATACATCGTAGCATCGTCACGTCCAGGCTGACCACCGGCTGACTGGATGGCAGTCAAACCAGGCAATCGACCTGCCAGTGCCACTGCCAAACTACCTGCTGTACTCTGCTTTAACTGAGTGATCGGTACAGAGGCCACAGCACCTGTCACAGAAACCTTTTTCTGTGTTCCATAAGCTACAACAACAACTTGTTCAATATCAACTACAGCTTCTCTCAACGTAACGTTGATGCTGCTCTTTCCGGCAACCGGAATTTCCTGTGTAGCTAAACCAATAAAGGAAAAGGTAAGAACTGCTCCTTGCTCCTTTTGAATCTTGATTTGATACATCCCTTCAGAATCAGAAAGCACACCATTACTGGTTCCTTTCTCAACAATTGTTACACCGGGGATGGGTGCCCCGTTAGCATCGGATACTTTACCTTTAATCTGAGAAAATAGCTGATGACTTAACATTAGCAGTACTCCAAATAAAAGCATTTTTTGCCAAAGCTTTCCTTTAGTTCCGTTCATACGCGAATTAGTTTAAAATTTGTGGTTTTACAATAGTTCATGTTTATTGGATTAAATTAACATATCAAAGAATGAGATTTGTCTTCCTTTAATTTCTTAGTATAGTTTTCACATCATCTACAAATGCGCTGTTGTCACCTCCAAAGGTATTGGTCCCTTTAATTGTGAGTTTGTGATCACCAGCTGTAGCTGTGAAAGTTTTGGTTGAATATTTCGCCCATGTTGAAGATGTAGGTTGGATAGTTCCAATAACAACATCATCGATCATAATATCGAGGGTTTGTTTTTGAGTGCCACGCTGTGCAGCCATAAAACTAATCGCAAGATTTTGTGCTGTAAATGTGATTGTTTGAAACATCGAACAATCTCCCTGTAATAATCCGGTCTGAACGCCTTCAGGAGCAGTTGCAGCCCCAAATGCACTTCCGTTTCTTTGTTGACCGCCACCACCGGTAAACGACCATACATTTGGTTGTGGATTCATCACAAAACCTGAAATTACCGGTAATTCAAATGTACCATTGGGAACAACTGGAGTCGGGGTATTCGGTGTTAGTGTGGTAAAAGTAACTTCGTTACCATATAAGACTCCCTTTGCAGTGATACTATAGGACCTGACATAATAGTCTTGTCCAAACAGCAGGCCGGTAAGCGAACTAACAAATGAACCAACTCCCGTGCCATCACTTGTTTTTGTTGTAAGGGCAATTGTCGGATGCGGATCTACACCATAAACAACGCCGCGGGCAGTAACAGTTTCGCCAATATCGGCAATATTACCTCCCGTTGTGGCCGTATAATAACTGATTGCAGTAACCGCAGCAGTGGTATTTTGTTCCATGATGATCACGTTAAAATCAGCACTTGCTGTTGTCCCATTTTGGTCAACAACCATCACCTTAACTATCGATGATTTTTTAATGCTTGTAATAACCTGAGAAAAATTGATTGTACCACTGGTATTCGCACAACTGGTTACCGCTCCATCAGGCAACATAACCGGAGCCGTACCATCAATAGGATTAGCCACCATCTCAATCATCCTGAATTTTCCGGTCGTAGAGGCTGTACCGGCAATTGTAAAAGGATCTCCCGCATAAACTCGGACTTGCGTCGGTTGCGTAGTCAGGCTGATTGACACAACTACATTATCTTTTTTACATCCGATAAATAAGCTGGCAAACGCCACAATAATTGTACAAAGGAATAGACTGTTCTTTTTCATTGATTTGATTTTAGAAAGTAAATTTATTTAATTCATACTTTTTATATAAAATTAACACATCAAAGATTCCCCTTAAAAGCGGTTTTTACTTGCATTTTCTGACCAAAAACTTGCCCATTCGTCCCTAATTTGATGAAAAAACGATGTTTTGAAAGATTTAATAGGAATTTAACAATTACACAAAACATTATATAACTGACAGTTAAAAAAACAGATTGCACAATTCGACAGTTTTTCCCTTTGATGCTTAGCAACATCCTCGAAAGTGCAGAAACAAAAAGAATAGTGATTTGTTAAGATTAACTTTCCGAAGAAAAGTGGAAAGAGGATGGCAACATTTTCGTAAAGGATCGTTAGAGCTTATAAAAAGGGATTTCATTTAGGGCGGGATTCTGAGAACTTTTTCCAGGAATCATTTTGCAGATCCCAATTTTCCTTCGGTCATAGGTAAGGTAAAAGTAACGGTAGTTCCGTTGCCTGGATGGCTGTCGATTGTAATCGTTCCTTTGTTTTTTAAAATGAAATCTTTAACGAGAATTAACCCTAAACCGGTACTCTTTTCATTCTCCGTACCAGGATTATGAAGTGTACTGCTTATGTCGAAAATATTTGAAAGTGACGATTTTTCAATTCCGATCCCATTATCTATTATTTGAACCGATGCATAATTCATGTTCTTAATATCCGTACTTATGATTATCAGACCTCCCCGATGGGTAAATTTAATGGCATTACTGAGTAGGTTACGTACGATTGTCTGAACCATGTTGGGATCAGCTAGCACCAAAATCTCATCATTTAATTCAAGTCTGATATCAACTTGTTTGTTATCGGCAGTCTGTTTTAACCCTTTTAATGAATTCTGAATAACATCAGTAAGCTTTAATTCCGTTGGATTGAATTCAATTTTGTTTAATTGCGATTGCGCCCATTTCAGCAGATTTTCAAGTAATGAACTAACATTATCAGCTGACTGATATAATAACAACAAAATTTCTTTTAATTCTTCCGGACTATAGTCATTGAAAGTGTCATTGAGATGCTCCAGAAAAGAAGCAAGAGTCCCGGTTGGTCCACGCAAATCATGGGCGATGATTGCAAAAAATTTGTCTTTAGCTGCGTTTGTTTCTTTTAATTCTAAATTTTTACGCCGGATTTGGTTGTAAAACCAATAAATGGAAATAGAAATTAAAAATGCAATGAAGATTCCTATTATCATTAAAAGTAGTGAAATCCTGTGTTGTTTAATTACAAGGGAATTTATTTCGTTTTGTTTTTCAAGTTCTATAATCTGACTGTTTTGTTTATCAATTTCATAAATTGCTTGCAACTGCTCAATTTTTATATTAGCAGCACCAGAAAATAGAGAATCCTGAATTTCGATTTGCTTTTTCTGACAACTAATTGCATTTTTAAAATCATTATCGGTCAAATAGACTTCGGCCAACTTTGAATAAATGTTTAACTGGATTTTTTTTTGGTTATTCGTTAAGGCCAAAGTTAATCCCCGTTTTAAACTTTCGAATCCGCCAACCTTTTGACCTTTCCCAATGAGGCATAATCCAAGGTACTCATAGATGGTGGGCAAACTTAACAAATCGCCAATTTCATTTTTAATCTTAAGTGACTCATTTAAATATTTTTGAGCAAGTTCGTAATTACCCATTGAATATTCAATCATTCCCAGGTTCTTATGTGCGTTCGATAGCCCATATGCTGATTTATTGGCCGTATAAATTTTCAATGTACGATCAATATGCTTTTTGGCTTCTTGAAAATTGCCGGAGTTCAGGTTGAGTAATCCGATTTGCTCCACGCAAATAGCTATCCCATTATTGTTTTCATCACGAGAAGCTTGTTTGGTATATAGGTCCAGAGCTTCATTATAATATTCCAACGCTTTGTGAGGAAGTTTTAAATCGGCATATATTCGACCTAATAAATATACGTCCCAGGCTTTACCCTCGGCATAATTTGCCTTTTCATAATTTAACCTTGAATTAATTATATACTCAATTGCCCTATCATACAATCCATTAACCCTTAATATTATTCCCATCATTGAGTAGGAAGCACCGATGATTCTGAAATTGTTCGATAAACGGCAAGCCTGAAGCGAGGCATTAAAATACTTGAGCGCTTTTAATTCTTCGTTGAGATTGTGTTTAATTACACCTTTATGGAACAGGATCTCTCCCTTGTGCCAATTATCACCTAAACGCTCCGTGAGGATTAGGGCGGTATCATAATAAGCCTCCGAAAGCTCCTTTTTATCCAAAAACTCGCTTATTCTACCCAAAACAAAATAAGCACGCATTTCCAGATTCTTATTATTTGCAGTTTTGGCAGCAATCAGTGCAGAATTTGCCAGCCCTCGAGCTTCAACATGGTCATTCTCCATGATTCGCAAGGCTAGTTCCAGTTGGGTGGAGATTTTATCAAGACCTGTTTGATTATTAAATTCTTTACGAATACTGTCAACTTGGGCCTTACTAAATTTCTCCTCGCAGGAAGCGGAGAAAGACACCAAAAAGACGAATACAAACAGAAAAGGCCAGAAAATCTTTTTATTCATTTTTTTTAATAAAATAAAAAATTGTAGGTTAAGATGTTGTTATTGACCTCCTCTCTCCGGATATCATTACCCCCTGCAAGGATGATTTTTTCGAAAAGCGCAAACGTCAGACAATCTTACTCATTTTTTCTTAAACCTGCACCTTATTTCAATTACCTTTTTAAATATAAGCAAATTTGAATGATAAATACCAGAGAATTAAGAAAAATACAGTCCATTAAATGGATAGGATTGTCAAACGACCTTACACTCCGGTAACGGATTCCTCTTTAAGATGGTTTAAAAAATCCCGGGGACTCATCCCTTTTTCCTGTTTGAAGGCCCTGCTAAAATAGGATGGAGATCCAAAACCTGTCATCTCGCTGATCTCAATATGGGTATATTTATCCTGTGACATTAATTCGATCGACTTATTGATGCGGTGTTTTTTGAGATAGGTAATTGGAGAAAGTTTGGTAAGTCCCATAAACTTACGATAGAAAGCCGACCTGCTCATATTCATATTTTTAGCTAATAACAGGATATCCAGTTCAGGATTTGAGATCTCCTTTTCCAAAAAAGCATTCAACTTCGAGAGGAAATGGATATCCAGTTGATTTATTTCAGACCGATCCAGTTTAGGCATTTGGCCGTTTAGAAAAATATCATGAATACGCTTCCTGTTTTTTAATTGGCTTTCAACGGCAGCGAGCAGATAATCAATATTAAAAGGTTTGGTGATATAAAGATCTGCCCCCGATTGCATTCCGTCGATCTGACTGGAGGTCTCGGTCTTGGCAGTTAAAAGGATCATCGGGATATGGCAAAGTTCGCTGTTCCCCTTGATGCTTTTTGTCAATTGATATCCATCCATTTTAGGCATCATAATATCCGAAATGACGATATCGGGTAAATGTTGCTTCACCATTTTTAAACCTGTTTCGCCGTCATGGGCAGCAATCATTTTATAAAAACTCCTCAGACTATTTACAAGAAAGGTATTTAACTGTGGATCATCTTCTACGATAAGGACTGTTTTTTCAAAATCGGTTACAATATCAGATTGATTGGTGTCGTCTGTTTCCACATCCTGGGGTACCCTGACCGATTTTACAGTATCACCAATTTTAGTGCCGGCAAAATCTTTTGGTTCAAACACAGAACTGTCCAGTGGAAGGATAAACGAAAACTCGGAACCCTCACCCTGCTTACTTTTCATCTGAATCTCCCCTTTGTGAAGTTCAATAAGTGATTTTGTAAAATTGAGTCCTATCCCCGTTCCCGAATAGTCCGGACGGTTTCTCCCCTCAGTTTCTACCTGTTTATATCGATCGAAAATAGTGTCCCACTCTTTTTTGTCAATACCCGAACCGTTATCCTTAACACAAACTTCAATATAATCACCACGTCGGTGGCTCAACTCAGATCTGAAAAATGCGGAGGTCTGATCAGCTAAAATCTTCTTTATAATTACTTCAATTCTTCCCCCTTTCTCAGAATGCTTAATGGCATTCGAAAGGAGATTACTCAATATTTTTTCCAGTTTATCATGGTCGAACCAAAAGGTAAAACTATTTTCTTCAATTAAATCAATGTGTATCTCCTTCTCTCTGGCATATAGGGTGAATAGCTCCACTATTTTGTGAACCTCCTCATTCAGATTTCCATTTTCAAGCCATAAGGTCAAAGTTTCACTTTCAATTTTCTTATAGGTAAGTAACTGATTGATGAGCTTTAAAAGTCGGTTAACATTCAAATCGAGACTATGGGCATATTCCCTGATTTGCGGACTCAACTTATCGTGCCTCGAAAGCTGTGTTACCAATCCATAAATTAAGGTGAGCGGTGTACGAAGTTCATGAGAAATATTGGTGAAGAATTTTTGTTTCATCACATTAATTTCATGTTCTCTCAGATGTTCGAAATGTTCAACTTCGAGGTCTTTTTTATATACATAGGCTTTGATACGTAATCTGAAAATCAAATAGCCAATACCAGCAAATATCGATATATAGATTGTCCAGGCAAAATAGGTGAACCATGGGGCCGGTTTAACGTGGATCATAAGTGTCGCCACATTCTCGGAAGGTATACCTGCCCCATTGACCGATTTTACTTTAAACTGATAATGACCTCTGGGCAAATTGGAATACGAAACCCGTCGCTGTGTTCCCGTGGTTAACCAATCCTTATCGTATCCTTCCAAAATATAGGAATACTTCATCTTTTCGGGCGATAAGTAGTCAAACGATACAAAGTCTATACTGAAATGTTGTTCCTTATAGGTTAATACAATCTCTTTTGTGAATGGAAGGCTCTCTTTTAATAAACCCTCCTTGTCAGATGGAGTAACCAAAATATTCTGAACAAATAAATTATCGAGAACTACCCGGGGTGCATCACTATTTTCCAACAGAATCTCATTTGGTTTAAAGAAAGTCAGCCCCAGATTACCGCCAAAGCAGATGATCCCATCTTCATCTCTATAGGCCGCATTTTCGTGGAACTGATAATTATTAATTCCTTCATTAACAAAATAGGTCTTAATGTTGTAATTATTTTTATTCATTCGGGCCAGACCGAATGATGTACTAATCCACAAATTATTGTTTTCATCTTCTTCAATACCGATTGCATCTGTACTGGGCAATCCCTCACGGACATTAAAATTAAGCACCTCCGATCTCTTCAGATCGAGCCTGAATAATCCATAATTGTAAGTCCCCACCCAGATGATACCCTCTTTGTCTTTGAAGGCGGTGACTGCATTTAACAACCCGGGATATTTTTTTACATCCAGGAGTTCAATCCTTCGGATGGCGTGATCGTTATAATTGAGTGCAAATAATCCATTCCCATAGCTGGTAAACAGGAGTTCACTATCGCTTAACTGAATTATTTTGGGTATAGTTGATCCTTGCATAAGGAATTGGTCCAGTAAATTCCCTTTCAGATCGAATACCAATAACCCTTGACCATCGGTACCTACAAAAATCTGGTCTCTCATTTGAACGATTGAAACGGAGCCATTATTGGGCTCGGGAACAGCAACCGTCTTAAAAGTTTTTTTCTCAGGGTCAAAAATTTGAAGACCAAAGTAAATTCCGATCCAGTATTTATTTTCACTATCGGCGTATACACTGCGTATATTCGGATACCCCAATTGACTGTTTGTTTTATCGTAAATGCTATATTCCTTATTCTCTGAATTGTAAACAAAGAAACCATTCTCACGGGTTGCAAGTATAAAGTTCTTCTTCCGGTCTTTCGAGATGGATGTAATAAACTTACCTTTGGTTAATTTATTGAGCGAAACATCAAAATTGAAATTCTTGGCCTGTTTATAACTTACATCCAACCCTGCATCGAACGTTCCCATCCAGACATTCCCGGACCGATCGGTTAAGGAAGTCATGTAATTATTGGAATGTAACTCATCAAAGCCATCGCTTTGATAATGGCGAACAAGATCATGACGAGACTTATCATATATAAAAAGTCCTGACTGTAATGTCCCTATCCAGTAAATGTCAGGCTCTTTCTCAACGATAAATCTTACATCATAACCCGACAAGCCTGAAATTAATTGTGAACAATCTTTTAAATCGACATACTGCCTGCTTTTGAGATCAAAACAGCTTAATCCCCCTTTTGTGCCCAACAGAATGACATTTTCTTTAATCTGAAATAAGGTTCTTACCGTATTCATATTATTATAATACGGGGGATCAACATTATTCTTGAAAAAGTCAAACCGGTCTGACTTCAAATCATATATTGCCAACCCCTTATTATTCAAAAAACCACACCATAAATTTCCACTTCCGTCAAATAATAAACTGCTAAAAGCAGGTTTATCAGTTAGGTTGCTTCCTAACTCTTCCAGCTCTTTACCACCTGACTTGCATCGGAAAAGTCCATTACTCGCTCCAAAATAGATGAACCCCTCGTGTTCCGAAATGGTATAAACCGGACTTGAAAAGTTAGGAAAGAATGAAATAAGTTTGTCCGCCCTGCTGTCATAACAGTCGATTCCGGTTTCAGTCCCAATATACAAAAGTCCGTCTGAAGAACAATGAAGCGCTAAAACGTGATTGGAACGTAAAGAGGTTGGATTACCGGAATCGAAATAGTAGTGTTTAAACTCGTATCCGTTGTAACGACTCACTCCACCCATTGTTGCCACCCAGATAAAGCCAGACTTATCCTGTGCAATGGCTGAAATATTCATATTATTAAGACCCTCCTTAAAGCCAATATTTCTCAGTTGCAGCCTGGAATAGGCATACAAATTGTTAAGGGGAAGAAGCATCACAGACAGAAAAAGAGCTATCCTTGTCATAAAAATTTATCCTGTGCAAAATTAAAGTTAAGGTTAGGCCTCCTTTGAAGTAAAAGGTTTTATTTTAGTGTCAAAAATAGTGTTTTAAAACCCTGCTTCAATATCCAATTTGTAAATTTGTTTACACAAAATGAAAATGAAGCCACGACGTGGCCTCATCTCAATAAAAGCTCCATAAAATTCATATTCGTATTAATTTTACCCGAATAGCAATCTATGGGATATAAGTATAATTTGGAAATCAGTATACTCCTTATTTTCGAATTTAGAATTTCAGATAATCACAAACCGAAATAAATGGATCTGCCAATAGTCCGGAAGGGAAAAGCTGGTAATCCATTGAAAAATTACTTCCAGTAGTAACAAAACTACCTGGGGCACAAAAACCTGCGCGGAGAGGAACAGCATGTAAAGGTCCATATGTATTTCTCCGGGTAAGTACCACGTCTACTAACAGATAACTACTCTTTTGCAGATCTTTTGTAACATCGGCAGTGTAGGGTTGCCAGGCAATTATTTTGACTGGATAGCCGGGAGAATGCACTTTAACACATGCAGCATCGAACCCTGGAACACTAAAGACCAATTTGTCATCAGTTCCAAATTTCTCCGGAACTGCCATTTTATAGGTAACAATCCCAGTATAGAATGGCAATCCTTGTCTGGTAAGATTTCCGGCCTCCATTTTTTCAGGTAAACGGGTTAACGTTTTAAGAGAACCATTTAGTTGAACGCCAAAATTTCCGATCAGATAAAGGGTTTCAAGGTTCTTATCTTCCGAAAAATCGATTGAAAGTTCAAGGTCGTTCTTGCCTGTTGTTAAATATGCAACTGGTATTTCTATTTTTTTGACAGAAGGATCAATCCACCATCCTTTTGCCTCCGAAGCAATTGGTTTCCCATTCAACTTAATTCCAAAATATTCCGGACGCTCCATCCCCAGATAAATCGTATCGTGAGGAACAACTGCCACATTAAATTCAAAGTTCATTTTAACTTTCCCTTTGATAGTTGTATTATTATTGAACTTACCAGCAAACCAGGGTTGAATCATCTCTCCTCCTCTGATTTTTAATCCATAGTATTTACGAACAGCCTGGTCAATTTTTAGTATCTCTGTAGGTTCAACCGCTTCCTGGTTGTCTATCTTGTACTTAGCAATGTCCAGAACACAAATATTCTTTTCAGAAAGGGTATATTCATAAGGGCCAACAAATTTGAATGTGCTTTTTTCATGTAATTTTCCGGCAACATTAAGATTTTTTACGGGCTGCGCATTTACTACATAAAGGTGTTCTCCAGAGGGATAAAAATCTGTTGTGATTTCAATATTCCCTTTGCTATCTGACTTATTCACCGTTTTTTGCTCTTCCGTAAGACAATTCCATTCAGTTACAGTTCCTGATCCGGGTATGGTAACCTTAACATTCTTATATGTTTCAGAAGTACTCATATTCATAAGAACAACATATCGTGTACCTTTGTCGATACGTACCTGACAGAAAATATCATCAATTGGCTTTCCACTCATTATATCTGTAACTTCAACGACAGGGTCTATTACCCTTTTACAGTTTTTAATGATGGTCATTTTATCAAATGGAATCTGCATAACCTGATTTGCAAGGTTTGAAGGGGCTGATGATTTTACTACATCAACATATTGAGGTGCTTCACCTGCAAAGATCACATTCCCCCCTTGTTTTTTAAATTTTTCCAATATTTCCATTGTTGAATGGCGGATTGTTGTCATTCCGCTTACAAGAACTGTTTTATATGGCGCTTGCCCAATCCATAAAATAGGATGGCCATCGCTATCCTTTTCAATCCTGTACAATCGCCCAATCATCTCTTCTTCACCATAATCAAAATCAATTCTGGCTCCAAGCAGCCAATTGTAAAGCTTTTGATATTTATCTTCCAGTTTGGTGATTTCTGCCGTTCCGGAACTTAGTCCTCGTGCCCATCCTACTCCTACCTGGCACCACACACTTTCAATGGGATTAATAACCAGCAAATCACAATTTGGTTTTCCCTGACTAAGAACAACATGAAGTCGGGAGAAATAGTCTTCTACATGATCAAAGTCCTGCCACCATCCGGATTGATAAAACATACTTGCAGGATAATCTCTTTTTGCCTCACCTTCCATGGTATACCAGGAGAGATGATGGCACCTCAAATTAATTCCAAGCAAAGCCTGCCAGTTTCCAACCGCTTTGTAATTTTCAAAGGTCATTTGCCACCCAGTAGCGCCATACAATTCCGAAAGTAACCTTTTCTTTCCCAACTGCCGGCCAACGGAAGCTAATTGTTTTACGATGCAATAATTCCTGTTTCCTTCGGTCAGGACGTCTACTCCCGGATAATCCATAAACTCATATGTACGCATCAAAGATCCCTGGAATGCCGCCTGTGCAACGAGGTTATCCTCATGTAGGACATGTCCGGTAAATTTCATATTGTTATTCTGACACCACGAATAGATGGGTTTTATGAAGTTTTCCAGAAACATCTCCTGGAGGATTTCCATATAATTCCATTTTGCCTGGGCAATCGATTCACCGTTTTTTTTCAGAAAAATTTCAGGGAGATAGTCAATTACATCATATCCAAACCGCTTTTTAAAAGTAGTCGGAAGTTCTTCGGTCCATGGTGCCGTTTCATGACCGTCTGTCATCACAGCTCCCCGATGGGGTTCATCTGTAAAAATTCCGGCAATTGAAGTGCCAAGGCGGGAGCCACACGATTTTTTATATTGTGCATGTGTCATAGCGATATACTGGTCCGTTCCCTCTCTTTTTAATGTATTTAAATAGGTGTATCCATTGTAAAAGCTTGATTTTGCCATCTCTTCCACCACAAACTTCAGTATGGTTTTTCCAGCATACGATGAAGCTGCGGTTGTCTTGGTGATTCTTAGGCAATCGGAGAAACTCAAACTGTCGAGATTACATGAAAAGGCCGCAACAATCGAATCATTCCATATAAATTGATTTGCCGGAATCCGGTGCAAACAAATGGATTTCGCCCTGAATTTCGGATCACGTGTCACCATTCCTCCGGCAGTACCTGAAGGCCAGCGATCTTCATCATAAAGCCACGCTTTCATTCCCAGTTTTTGCGCCTTATCTGCACAATCATTTATAAGATCCATCCATTCTTTTCCCAAATATTCAGTATTTAAACCGGTTCTCGAGTGCATAAAGAATCCCCCCATTCCCATTTTTTTTAGAATTTCTACCTGTCGTAGCAATTCATCTTTTTCCAATTTCCCATTCCAGGCCCAGAAAGGAACCCCTTTAAAATCAACTCCGGGATTACAGAATTCATGATATACTGAATTATTCGGATCAAGGGGTTTCTTCCGTTTGATTCCATCATAATTGTAAAAGGAACTTAGCGTCAGGAAAAATGCAGCTAGTGCAAAAAGTAGTCTCATTTCAATTTTTTTTAGTTTTATTAAAATCAAGTTATAAAAGGTGTATTCGGTAATTTCCGGGGTATACCGGTAATAAATAGTGGTCTTCTTTCCAGAGGTTTATATATACTCCGTCGGGTCCCACCTTTGATGAATTCAAACAATCGATTGTGTTGCTCCAGGTGGTACAAATGGCTCGCATTCTCTCGGGAACGCAACAACCTGCCCGACCGGTGTAAGTACCCTTAAACCTTGTGCTATCGTAGTCCACAAGACCCGTATAGCTCTGTATACCACCTTCAAATTTGTGCAGTTCAGATAGATCTGCATTGATCTGGCCCTTGCCCGATTGAGCGTTTACCTTGCAGTACCCGGTCTCAAAAGCAAGGGTCAAAATGAACTGCAGAAGACTGATCCCGATCCGCAAACAGTGCTCTACAAAATCAAAATATTCGGGGTGTCTGCCCCAGACAATGGCTAAACCATTTGAAATCAATAGATTTAAATAAATAGAAGCGAGTTCTTTGTGATATCTGAAGTTTTTTCCACTTATCGACTAAGTGGAGAAATACCTCCAATACAATCTTTAATCAGCTATCACAAATTTATTTTTTACTACTCTTTAAAATTACAGCTTATTTATTCCGTGAGGATATCATGCGAGGATGATGACACAAAAGTACACCTGTATTCGGAATGGCTAAACCTTTATTGTATTTTGGTGCATTGAAGAATTGTTGACACCTCCTTCTTCATTTAAAGTTCATTGTATTTAGTTGCACTCCCCTTTGATTTCCCAACAGGATATTTTTCACCATTATGTTTGATCTTTCTTAACAGAATTTCCTCAACATTTAGGCTTAAACGGTCGGCCAGCTGGAAGGCATAAGCAAAAACATCAGCCAACTCTTCCGCCACCTTTTGAAGGTTGGCCTCCTCAGGTTTTTTCCAAAGAAATTGCTCCAGCAATTCATTCGTTTCAATACTCAGCGCAATGGATAGGTCTTTCGGATTATGAAACTGATCCCAGTCACGATCAGCACGGAACTTTTTAAGTTCATTAATTAAGAATTCAGTTTGGGAAAGTGCCGAAATATCCCTCCCGACCGATAACACCAGTTGACTTAAATTCCCTTGTGGTCCAATGGTTATCGGTTGTTTGACATAGGTCGAAGATTCGTCAAATTCAGTTATTAGTGCTTTCTCATATCCGTTCTTTTCAAGAAACTCATTAATTTCTTCAACGGTTTCTGCAAGCGACCCTTTCATTTTAAAGATTTTGCAAAAAAGATTTTTGTGTTGCAAAAAGCCTTCATATAGCGAAGCTCCATCATTGGTATATGGGAAATATTCACTTAACATATTGGCTGAAAGTTAGGTAATTTAACCATTAAGCTCTTTGGTGCAATGCATATTACACTTTTCACATTCAAAAAAATCAAAAAAAGCCGCCAACGGATGCTAACGGCTTAGTTTTAAATGCGGTTCAAAGACTATTATCCTTTAAAGTTCCCTGACCCAGATGTTCCGGTAGTTGACCACGCATCCATGGTCCTGTAACCTGATACCCCCCTTGAGCTGGTCAAAGATTTTTTCATCGCTTGTACATCCGTAAATGATGGCATTATTCTGAACCAGAATGCCGTTAAGAAGAATCGTAGCCCTCGGATTTGTCCGGTAAGTATGATCAGCATTGAATGTGGGGGCGGTGAATATGATATCATAGGTGTTCCACTCTCCCGGTTTTTTGAGCGGATTCACCAGGGGTGGGTGCTGTCTGTAGATAGAACCGGCTTGACCGTTTACATAGGTTTTATTCTCATTGTTATAAGTTTCCAGCACCTGGACTTCGTATAAACCCTGTAAAAATATTCCGCTGTTACCACGCATTTGTCCCTCACCCGTAATATCTGCAGGGTGCATAAATTCAATATGCAGCTGAAAATCGCCAAATTCTTTTTTCGTACTAATATCACCGGTCCCTTTTGTGACTGTGAACATCCCGTCATGAACTGCCCACTGAGCCTCCCCATTCTTGCCATTCCACTCTGTCAAATCCTTTCCGCCAAACAGGGAAATCGCATCTGAAGGTGCAGCTACACCACTGTCCGGAGAGATCACTCCCGGCGCTACGACCCGAGGAAGCGGACTGTCATAGGTATTCAGAATCGGAACCTGGGCAAAACAGGCAGAACTAATCAGAAATGTAGAGAGGAGGCCAAAGATCCTGGAAATCGTTTTCATTAAATAATTGTTTTAAGTTGATGAATATGAAATGACTGTATTTAGAAACACTCTGAGGATCACTAGTAATTTAAAGCGGATTCACCAATGAAGCCTTACAATAGTGCAAAGCTAAAAAGAATTCATAAACCCGTGAAAAAATCATAATGATCACAATAAAAAATCGTCCCAAACTTACAATCGCCTGTCAACTAATTGAAACATATCAGAAGGCCAATCGAACAAAAAAAGGGGTCATATTAGACCCCTTAATGAAAGTTTGATAATTTTTAGGCCTCGAACATAGCCTAACTCCTTGAACTTGATGCGGAGAGAGTGGGATTCGAACCCACGGTACCCTTTTGGAGTACACACACTTTCCAGGCGTGCTCCTTCGACCACTCGGACATCTCTCCCTGATCTGACAACCACCATCACCATGAGGTAATTTTAATTGTCGCACAAAAGTAGGAGAATTTTTGATTTATAGACCACCTATCGTATAAAAACCAAATTCTAATGACAAATTTTATTTGGCTCACTAAATCTTCAGATAATTTAACATATTATAGCAAAACGTGCGTATACGGGCATCTGAATCCCGCTATCGGACAATATAAATGCCTTGCAATGCTTTATAATTACCATTATATCTACATGTTACCATTTGTGGCACACAGCTTGTAATAACAGAACTGTTCTTTCTTTAATAATATTTAAACTTTTAAGCCATGAAACAATTAACACTACTTTTTACCCTCCTGATGCTCACACTTGGTGCCATCAATTCAAATGCTACTGATCTGCCAGATAATTCAATTAATCTTAAAGGTGACTCAAATACCGCTTTGGGTAATTTCGAAATCAAGGAACTTCCGCCTGTTGATATAAATGGAGAGCAAATGCGGGCTTTTGAACTGACCTACGAAAAAGCGCAAAAAACGGTATTCATTTACCTGGATCAACGAGCCAATTGCCGTGACTATATCGTCCGCTCGAAAAATCTCGAAGTTTGTTATTCCTGTAAAAAATCATCCTTTGGTGCGCAATTGCTGGCAGGTAAACATATGAAATACAAACCTGAACTCAATGCTTTGTTCCTTGCTCAGGATGAATTTGAGAAACAACGTAAAATTTCAGAGGGTGGCTTACCAATCGAATCGGCATTGGGAATGATTGCAAGCTATTATCCCAATTTACTGAAAAGATCAGACCTGCTCAACTAAGATGGACTGATCATTTACCCCAATTCTTTATCAAAATGACCCCAGCTGCAGCGACAGACTGCACATTTTACTCAAAACCTGCCGGACCGCTATCCGGCAGGTTCCTCATTAATATAAACAGGAACAATCTATTACAACAATTTATTACCATCCTATTTTAATAAATTTTTCAGATACTCAATTTACTAAAATCAAATTACTAATTTTATCAACATAAATAACCGATAGTTAATACCTTTATTATTTTTCTATGAGAACAGCGACCAGTTTCCTTACGACAATTCTCCTTATTGGAATATTGTTCTCGTGTAATAATGTGAATTACACCAAAGAATTAAAAACCGATAAAAATGGTTACACCTATACTCAAGTAGCCAATGATCCGTTAAAGACAAAAATCTACACATTAAAAAACGGACTTACAGTTTATCTCTCAGCGAATAAAGACGAGCCCAGAGCAATGGGGCTTATTGGAGTAAGGGCCGGTTCCATAAACGATCCAACTGAAACCACAGGATTGGCACACTACCTTGAACACATGATGTTTAAAGGAACCGATAACTTTGGAACAACAAACTGGAGTGCTGAAAAAGTACTTATTGACAGTATTTCAAATCTCTTCGAACGTTATAAAGGAGAGGTGGAACCTACAAAGAAAAAGGAGATTTACAAGGAGATTGACCGGGTTTCTCAGGCAGCATCCAAATTTGCCATCCCCAACGAGTATGATAAAATGTCATCATCTATTGGCGCCAAAAACACGAATGCTTTTACAAATTATGATCTGACAGCTTACATGAATGACATTCCTGTAAATGAGCTTAAGAAATGGGTTGAAATGGAGGCTGAACGTTTTCGCAATCCTGTTCTCCGGCTTTTTCATACCGAGTTGGAGACCGTCTACGAAGAGTTCAACATGTATCAGGATATGGATGATATGCGTTTAAACAATGCATTAATGAAAGGACTCTTCCCTACCCATCCGCTGGGGCGCGATATCATCGGTTTTCCTGAGCACCTGAAAAATCCTTCCATGGTGAACATTATGAAGTTTTACAGAACTTGGTATGTCCCCAATAACATGGTTTTCATTCTTAGCGGAGATATTGACTGCGAAGAGACCATCAAATTAATTGATCAAAATTTTGGAAAATTCGAATCGAAAGAGCTCCCTAAAATTGAATTTCCAAAAGAAGCTACAATTACTTCTCCCGTTGTTAAGGAGGTCGTTGGCCCTGAAGGAGAACAGGTTCAGTTGGCATTCCGTTTCAACGGTTACAACACCGACGACCGAAAATTTGTGACGCTGATCGACTATATTCTCTCCAATTCTGTGGCCGGACTAATTGATCTCGATTTGAATCAACAGCAAAAAGTACTCAAGGCAGGAAGTACGAGCAATTTTGAGATGGATTATGGCTACCATCTTTTCTTCGGAAAACCCCGACAGGGACAGAAACTGGAAGAGGTTCGTGATCAGCTCCTGGCTGAAATCGAAAAGGTAAAGAAGGGCGAATTTGATGACTGGATGATTCAGGCTTCGGTCAACAACCTGAAATTGGAGAAGGTCCGCCGAAATGAGAGCAATGCAAGAGCATTTACTTTTCTGGAAGCGTTCATTAAGAAATCGGATTGGGTATCCGAATTAAACTTCAACAACGAGCTTGCCAAAATTACAAAAGCACAGCTGGTTGAATTTGCAAAAGCCAACTATAAGGATAACTACGTAACTGTATTCAAGCGTAACGGTGTCGCTAAAGATCTTGTAAAGGTTGAAAAACCACAAATCACCCCTCTTGCAATCAATCGTAACGACCAATCAGCATACCTTAAAACTTTTATTGCAAAGCGTGCAACTTCAATTGAACCGGTCTTTGTAGACTATACCGCATCAATAAAGGAGGATAAACTTAACGAAAATGTCAATTTCGATTATATTCAGAACACAACCAACGATCTTTTTTCATTGAATTATATTACTGAGATCGGAAGTAACAATGACCCAAAACTGGCACTTGCCGTGAAATATCTTCCCTATCTTGGAACAGAAAAGTTAAATGCCGAGCAATTTAAGAAAGAGTTGTACAAACTTGGAGTCTCCCTGAGTGTGGTTACGGGTTTGAATCGTTCATCGGTCGTTATCAGCGGATTGGATCAGAATAGTGAAGCAGGGCTTAAACTTTTGGAGCAGTTACTGGCCGAAGCAAAACCAGACAAGGAAGCCTATCAAAAACTGATAGAAGGGATATTAAAAGAAAGGGAAGACCAGAAAAAAGATCAGAATGTTATCTCAGGAGCATTACAGGATTATGGCAAATATGGTAAAGACTCCCCATTTACAAACATTCTTTCCGAAGCAACACTGAAAGAAATTAATCCAACTGAACTGACCGATATCATCCATCAGTTCTGTCATTATCCGCACCGCGTATTTTATTATGGACCAACTGCCTCTGAAAAGATTATGGCACTTGTAAAGGGAAATCATATTTTACCGTCATCTTCCCTATCGATTCCACCCGAAAAGAAGTTCACAGAGCAGACAACCGATCAAAACAAAGTATTCTTTGTTGATTATGACAAGTCGCAAGTCAATATTGTGATGATGTCACGCGACATGCCCTTCGATCCAAAAACCATGGTCAAATCGAGAGTATTCAATGAATATTACGGAAATTCAATGAGTTCAGTTGTCTTTCAGGAGATTCGTGAGGCCAGAGCATTGGCCTATTCGGCATGGGCCAACTTTATGCGCCCTTCCAAAAAGGAGGATTCGTTTTACATTTATGGGGCCGTTTTTACCCAGGCCAACAAAATGATGGATGCCATAGGCGCCATGAATGGCTTATTCTCTAAAATGATTATTGATGAGAAATCGTTTAATATCGCCAAGGAAAGTGTGATTAAAAGCATTCAAACAGAACGGATTATTAAAAGCAGTATTTTTTGGAACTGGCTTCAGAACAAAAGATTAGGGATTGATTATGATATTCGCAAGGATTATTACGACGCAGCACGTAATGCAACGATCAATGACGTTCAACAATTCTTTAACGAAAAGTTTAAGGATAAGAAGTACACCTATATTATTGTAGGGAATAAAAAGGATGCCGACCTCGATAAGTTAAAAAATATTGGTCAGGTGAATGAGCTGACACTTAAGGATATCTTTAATTACTAATTTAAAATAGCCCCGGCCTAAAACCGGGGCTTTTTTATGCTGTTTAAAAGCAAAAAGGTTATTAAGTTTGCACCTTAAAAAGTTTGAAGACAAATTCTCATTAAAATCGTTATTAATGACTATCATACAGAGTATTATAATCGCCATCGTCGAGGGGGTGACTGAGTTTTTACCAGTTTCATCAACCGGACATATGATCATCGCCCAAAAAATAATGACGATTCCAAGCACCGAGTTTGTAAAAGATTTTACAGTCAACATTCAGTTTGGCGCCATTTTATCAGTGGTAGTTCTCTATTGGTCACGTTTTTTCCAATCGTGGGATTTCTACTTGAAATTATTGATAGCAGTCCTCCCCGCCCTGGTACTGGGCTTTTTGTTCAGCGAGAAGATCGATAATTTATTGGAAAATGTAAATGTTGTTGCAGTAATGCTGCTCATTGGGGGTGTGCTGATGTTGTTTGTTGACAAATGGTTTAATTATCCCGATGTTAGTCAGGAGATGGATTGGAAAAGGTCTTTAAAAATCGGTTTTTATCAGTGTATTGCTATGATTCCGGGAGTTTCGCGCTCTATGGCAACAATTGTTGGAGGTATGTCAACCAAACTTACACGCAAAACTGCAGCTGAATTCTCATTTTTTCTTGCTGTTCCCACCATGGCTGCTGCAGCTGGTTATAAATTACTTAAATTAGTAACCGATCCAAAAGGTGTATCTATGTTATCTGAAAATTTAGTTACTCTTTTGATTGGCAATCTAGTAGCTTTCCTGGTTGCCATCGCAGCCATTAAGTTTTTTATCACCTTCTTAACAAAACACGGATTTAAGGCCTTTGGATATTACCGGATTGTTGTTGGCCTGATCATTATAATCTTAAGTTATTTAGGCTACGATTTAAGCGTAATTTAATTTTTAAATAAATATTTAGAATATCATGGCAATAATTGTAAAAACCGACAACCCAGAAGGGTTATTGAATGAAATTAAAAGGGCAATCGATGACAAAGTGACCGAATTATGGTCATATGATTCGGCTGGTGATTTTTCGCACACTCCTGACAGATGGATTAACCGGGCATGGCTACGCCCTGAAGTTGGTGAAGGTGAATTGAAATTTGGGATCCTGGGTACCAAAGATGTAGGGATGACGGCTTCCCTATATAGTGTATATCATGCTTATTTCATTGAAATGTTACTTACCCATCTGGATAAATATTTTGATACAGCAGCAGCAACGGCAAAGAAAACGGCTCCTGATTATTTTTAATTTGAAACACAGATTTCTTTAATCGCGGAACTTCAGCCTTCGTCATATAATAGCTCTGAATTGTTTAAAAGACAAATCAGAGCATTTGTATTTTTTAATTTTCACCTTAAAAAACTAATTAAAGTGGCTAATATTGGCAGATACAATTCACTCCGTGTGATCAAAGAAGTTGATTTCGGAGTTTATCTTGACGGAGAATCAGAAGGCGAAATATTAATGCCGGTGAGGTATGTTCCTAAAAGTTGTAAGGTTGGTGATTTCGTAGATATTTTTCTTTACCTCGATTCGGAGGACCGGCCGGTTGCCACAACCGAAAAACCGTTTGCCCAGGTTGGCGAATTTGCGATGCTCAGGGTTAAATCGATCAATAAAATTGGCACATTCCTCGATTGGGGTATTATGAAGGATTTATTGGTCCCCTTCCGCGAACAAAAGGTAACCATGCTTGAGGGACGTTCGTACCTCGTTTACATCTATGTGGATGAGGAGACCCGGCGCATTGTGGCTTCGGCAAAGCTGAACAAATTTCTGGACAAATCATTACCTGAGTATGAAATAGGTCAGGAAGTTGACCTTGTAATCGAAAGCGAAACAGATCTTGGTTATAAGGCGATCGTGAATAACTCCCACTGGGGCATCCTTTATGAGAATGAAGTTTTTGAACAACTTGCCAAAGGTCTCAAGATTAAAGGTTATATCAAAAAGATCAGGCAGGATAACAAAATTGATCTCTCGTTGCATCCATTGGGATACGAAAAGGTTGATCCATTGGCCCAAATGATTCTTGATGAACTGAAAAAAGGGGGTGGTTTTATTCCTGTTTCAGATAAAAGTAATGCAGAAGAGGTTTACAGGGTATTTGGAATCAGTAAGAAATCGTTTAAACAGGCCATTGGGGCCCTCTATAAAAAGCGTATTATATCAATCAGTCCAGATGGCATTCGCATGTTATCGTGATAATTTAACGATGATCTGGCTACCAGGTAATGGCTAAAATATAACCTGCCCTACGGTAAAAACCGAAGGTTATTTACAAGGAACACCTTCGGAGTTTTTCGATTAAATGAATAATATTAGTAAATCAATACCTTAAAACTCCTGAGGCTTGCGGGAACTCCTACGGAGTTTTTCGATTAACTTAAAATATTGGCATATAGCACTTTGAAATGCCTGAGATTTACAGGAAACTCCTACAAAATTTTTCGATTAACTTAACGACATTGGTGTAAAATACCCAGAAACTCCAGGGGAGTTCTTCGTAAATATCGCCCAGTGAAACTGGGTGGTAAAGAGCGATAGCGTGAACAAAAAATCCCATCGGGGTTTCCCATAGGAAATTACTAATTAAATGGTCACAGAAAGTCAGGGTTCATTGACACAGGGTAAATCCGAAAAACTTTTTGCCATCAAAACTCCTCCTCGTTAAACCAACAGCATTGATTGAAGTCTAACCACTATATTTTAAAATTTGTGATTATGAAAAAATTACTTTTAATCGTTTTTATTGCAGTTGTTGCCATGGGTACAGGAATTGCTCAGCCAAATTTTGATCCTGCTGCAAGACTTCAGAGAGAACTCGACGCTCTGACCACCGAATTAAGTCTTACCAAAGATCAGGTCGCAAAGGTTACCCCTATTGTTAAGGAAGCACAGAAAGCTCAGGCAGATGCTTTTGCCAAAATGCGCGAGAGTGGTAATATGGACCGTGACAAAATGCGCGAAGAGCGGACCAAGATGATGGCCGAAACCGACAAAAAAATCAAGGCAGTTTTGACAGCAGAACAAGGTGTCAAACTTGATGCTTTCCGGAAAAAACAAGCTGAAGAGCGCGCCAAACGGATGCAACAAAGGGGACAATAGCCCATTATTTCAGATTAGGTGCTGCAGAACAGGTATCAAAGGAAATATTTCACCTTTGATACCTGTTTTTTTGTCATATTTAACTGTCGATTTAAAAGCTATTTTTGTGGAAAATACCAACTAAAATCGAATTGCCATGGCTATTACAGAACTTACTGACCTTTTGGGATTACTTAAGAATAAAGCAATCAAAACCATCGTAGTTGTATGCGCTAACGACGAACATTCAATATCTGCAGTTAACCAAGCTATTGAAATGCATTTGGTACAAGGGATACTCATTGGTGACGAGTCACTTATCTTCTCGGTTTGTCGTGAGACAGGCATTGACAGTAACAACTTCACCATTATTCACCAACCATCGGATGAACTGGCTGCCCGACTTGCGGTAGAGATGATCAACCTGGGAGAAGGGGACATTTTAATGAAGGGGTTGATCCCTACCGACAAGTTTATGCGTGCAATTCTCAACAAGGAGAAAGGGCTTGCTGTGCCGGGGAAAGTAGTCAGTCATGTTACAATAGTTGAAAATAAAAACTATCATAAACTATTAATAGTTGCCGATGTGGCGGTGATTCCTCTCCCCGATTTAATCCAAAAAACGCAGATCATCGGGTATATGGTTGATATTGCTCAGCGGTTAAAAATCGAACTTCCAAAGGTGGCAGCCATTGCTCCGAGCGAGCAGATTATTCCTTCCATTCTTTCAACAACCGATGCTGCCCTATTGGCAAAGATGAGCGAAAGGGGGCAGATTCAGGGATGTATTGTGGATGGGCCGCTTGCCTTGGATGTGGCCATCGACAGTGAAGCAGCCGCTATAAAAGGGTTAAAGTCGAATGTAGCAGGTGATGCCGATTGTTTGTTATTTCCAAATCTTGAATCGGGGAATGTCTTTTACAAAGTAAATACCAAGCTGGCCGGATCGGAGTCGGCAGCCATTATTGTTGGAACACGAGTTCCCGTTGTTCTCGCCTCTCGTGGCGACAGTGCTCAGGTGAAGCTTTATTCAATTGCACTTGGGGCATTAATGGCAACCCGCTGAAGGGGCTCTGAATCGGTCCGGACGCGTTCAGACAAATCCATCATGTTCTCCGTCTCAGCCAGGATGTGTATAGACAAATCCATCATGCGCTCCATGAAATCACAAATCTCTTCCACAAGATTATAAATCTCCTTCGCAAAATTCTTAATGTCCTCAGCAAGATTAAAAATCTCCCCCCGATCTTATCGGTCAATCTGGCCGATAAAAAGGTCTCATTGGATTGTTTCAAGCGGATCGGGATTTGGAGAACTGCGATTGTTGGAAAAAGCGCTACAACTGTTACCAAAAGAGGTACAGCTGTCAGATATAACCAAAGGTTGACGCAGTTTACAGAACACATCTAAAACATGTTAAATAACAGCTAATTAAATTGGATTTATTAAAGTTAGATGAATTTGAAGGACAAAAGCTACCGTTTATTCAGTAATAAAAAAAAATGAAAAGCGGATTATCGCATATTTTTAAATTAGTTGCGGATATCTCATATTTTTGAGCTATAAACACAACCATCCCATACAGTTTTGCTACTCTTATATTAGAATATGGTACCGATTTGCGTTACTGTCAAAGTCCGAAGGGGTACGAAAGCAGCAAGACCACCGAATTGTTTACCCAACTTACAACAAAAGGTTTCGATCAGACACAAAAACCGTTGGATCATTGTGATTTTTAAGAATATCATCTTACATTTGTAGGTGCCCATTTTTATATTTTATTCGATCAATAAAATACATTTGTTTCTAATCCTAAAGATTCAATTAAAATGTCACAGAATTTACTTCTAAAACAAAATTTCGAGACATTAACTAATAGAATACCATCAAAACAATAAAGATATATCCACGACTCTGCGGATCTACAAGTGTTAGTAACAAAGGTAATTTTGACCGGTACACCTATAAAATTAATGATTATGAGAAAGATTCCTTTATTTACAATTTTGATAATCGGATTTAGTCTTCCGACATTTTCACAACTTGACAGTCGACTTAAGAATAATCGGTTTCAGACTGAGTCTACTTTTAAGACATTTTCATTGAATAATGACACAAAGTCTTTTAGATTTTCTGATTATATGGACATTAAAAAAATGTTCAATGATACTTTAAAAGACAAAAGATATCTTTCCCGTAAATTGCCAGATAAGATTTTAAGCTTTAGACAAGGTCTGAATGAGATTGTTATAATGCCACAAACCTTTGATAAAATGCCGTGTGTAAAGCCTAATGGATATTTCCCAATGCCAGTCTATAATCCGGACTCAACAGTGAAATATACATTGCTGATTAAAAGGTACTAAAGAACTTCTTTTGCTAATCAAGTGGCTGCCTAGAGAGGTAGCCACCTCAGGGAGTACCTTGCCCTCTACTGTAGTGCGACAAGAAGTCGTATATTATAACTGTTTTTATTCTGCATTTGATGATAAGACTCTGTTTTCCACCACTAGTAGTCAACGAACCCCTTAATTTAAATCTTTCTTTGGAGGTAATTTCTGAAAAAGATAAAGTGAATGAGGTAGAGGAGAAATTAGCTCATTTCATAAAAGTTTTTAACAATTTGCAGACGACACCCCAGAAAATTTGAAACGCAAATTACAGAAAAACGATTTTTTACGAACACTGTGATTTTGTGTTTTTCAACTTTGCACCTTAATCATAAAGCAAAAGCGATGGAGAAAACAAAATTAAAATCAGTAATCATTTTTGCAAGTTTAAGCATTATGTTTGCGTGTAGTTCACTAAATTGTTTAATGATTAAATACAAAGAAAAATGTTTACAGTAGAAAAAATCAAAGCGGCTCACAGTAAAGTAAAATCAGGAGCTGACTTCCCTGCTTACATTAAAGAAATCAAATCAATGGGTGTTACACATTACGAAGCGTATGTTACAGATGGCCATATTGTCTATCATGGAGAAAACAACTATACAGCAACTGTTCCTGTTAAGTATGAACCAATAGTAATAACTGACAGCCCTAAAATAGAAGAATTCAAAGCAGAATTATTGGCACATCAACAAGGAAAAACAGATTACAGTACTTTTATCAGAATGTGTGCAGTAACAGGTATTGAAAAATGGGAAATTTGTATGGAAAGAATGACTTGTACTTACTTTGACAAGGAAGAAAATGAAATTCTGGTAGAACAAATACCTCAATAAAAAAAGCCTACAATCGAGTATTTTACCCTAAGATGTAACCACATCATAAAGGGCCACTTACACCACTTCACGGACAGTTCTTGCATACAGCGGTTCATAAAGTACCTGTTTCACTACATCCTTTGCATACGCCCATTTTCTAATACATTTATCCTCCTGTTTTGTTATTCTTTGATGGAACCCAAGGTTCTGGAATGCGGTATTTACAAGGGAGTTTTTCTAATCCTCCTCTCCGGCACATCTGGTCGAAACCAGCAATCGTTTGCATTGCTCGTTTCTAAATCGTATATTCGCTCTTCTTATCAACAAAAAAGAGGTGTTTTTACAATAAACGAACTTAAATATTTCACATCAAACCTTCGTAAGCAGAAGCTCATCAAAGAATATAAATATCAATGAGGGTTCCATTTGGTCACTAAAACAAATAATTTTCACATGAAATCATCCCGAATTCTGGTAATCAATCCCGGATCAACCTCTACAAAAATTGCCGTTTACGACAATACCGTGTGTTCATTATTGAAGACTCTGCACCATTCAATGGCTGAATTGGCTCCCTATAAAACAATCAGCGAACAGTTTAAATTCAGGAAAGAAGTGATTTTAAGCGAATTGGCGCACGACAGAATCGATCTGGATTCCATCAATATCATCATTGGAAGAGGTGGATTAACCTATCCGCTTAAATCGGGTGTCTATTACATCAATGAATTAATGGTTGACCATTGCCGACGGGGGGTAATGGGAGAACATGCTTCGAATCTTGGCTCATTGATAGCCTATGAAATTGCTCAGCTACATCCCGGCATCGTCGCCTTAATTGCCGATCCGGTGGTAACCGATGAGATGGATGAAATTGCCAGGGTATCGGGGCATCCGTTATTCAAAAGGTTATCAATCTTTCATGCTTTAAATCAGAAAGCAGTTGCCCGTCAGCATGCCGCCAAAATTGGAAAACACTATGAAGAGCTCGATTTAATTGTTGTACATCTAGGCGGAGGAATAACAATAGGCGCTCACCACCATGGAAGGGTAATCGACGTAAATAATGGTCTTGACGGTGAAGGTCCCTTCTCTCCTGAACGGAGTGGATCACTCCCGGTTGGGGCTTTGATAGACCTATGTTTTAGCGGAAAATATCTTCAGGATGAGATCAGAGCGATGGTTTCGGGACAGGGTGGCCTTGTTGCTTACCTCGGGACGAATGATGCCCGCGAGGTGGAAATAGCGGCGAACCATGGCGACGAGAAAGCTGCCTTTTATCTCGATGCGATGGCTTACCAGATCTCCAAATCGATAGGTGAAATGGCCACTGTATTAAAAGGAAATATCGACGGAATTCTGATAACCGGAGGGATTGCTTACGACAGAAAACTCATGGCCCAAATACGTGAAAGGGTTGAGTTCATTGCAACTGTCTCGGTTTACCCGGGTCAGGACGAGTTAAGATCTTTGGCAATGAATGCCTTAATGGTGGCCAGAGGTGAAGTGGAGGCCATTGTTTATGATAAAACCGGAGAAGATTAAGAGAAAAGATCAGAAGTTGAGATCCGATTCTTATCCGGAATGATCGGGATTGCCATTGAAATTTTTATTTTTGACACCA
Source organism: Prolixibacteraceae bacterium (assembly GCA_963675995.2). Taxonomy (GTDB): domain Bacteria; phylum Bacteroidota; class Bacteroidia; order Bacteroidales; family Prolixibacteraceae; genus JAAFHB01. Next base: position 2,666,895 of record CAXXIY010000002.1, read on the forward strand.
AATCAAACTTCTTCAAATGAAAAAAGTAATTACTTTTCTAATCTTCGCTGCACTTCCCTGGTTTTCAAATGCCCAACAATTTGTAGCCAATTACGATGAGTCAAAGATGCCTGCCTATACCCTTCCCGATCCATTGTTATTCAATAATGGAACGCCCGTAGTGAGTAAAAAGGATTGGGGAAAAAGAAGGATTGAAATCTATAATCTGTTTGAAAAAGAGGTATTTGGAATTGTACCTGAATGGAAAGGAAAAATAAAATCATTTGTTGTCTCCCAAAAAGAAAATGCGCTTGACGGAATTGCCAAACGGAAAGAGGTTCAGCTTGAATTATCCTACGGAGGTTTAAAGAATACGATAACTGTACTGATTTACCTTCCCAAAAAAACGAAAAATGCCCCCGTTTTTCTGAGTTATAACTTCGATGGAAATCATACAACAACTACCGAACCTGACGTTTTGATTCCCGATTCCTGGGTGAGCAATAACAAGGAACTCGGAATAACTGATCACCATGCAAATGAAAAAGGAAGAGGAAAAGCTGCTTCCAGATGGCCTATGAAGGAGATCGTTTCCCGTGGATTTGGTGTGGCAACGGTCTATTATGGTGACGTTGATCCCGATTTTAACGATGGATTTAAAAACGGAGTTCACCAGCTTTTTGATTCAAAGAGAGATAGCACCTCATGGGGATCGGTTGCTACCTGGGCCTGGGGATTATCACGGATTATGGATTATTTTGAAACAGACAAGGAGATCAATACAAAAAGAGTGATCGTTATGGGTCACTCAAGGTTGGGGAAGACTGCTCTTTGGGCAGGAGCTACAGATCTGAGGTTTGCCATTACCATATCCAATAATTCGGGGTGCAGCGGTGCCGCACTCTCAAAAAGGATATTTGGAGAGACAGTCGGCAGAATTAATAACTCTTTTCCTCACTGGTTTTGCGACAACTACAAAAAATATTCTGAAAAGGAGGCGCTTATGCCTGTCGATCAGCACGAATTACTTGCTCTAATTGCTCCACGGCCCGTATATGTTGCCAGTGCAGTGGAAGATACATGGTCAGATCCAAAAGGGGAATTCCTCTCTTGTATTTATGCCTCTCCCGTGTATCAGTTTTTGGGTCTAAAGGGATTGCCGGTTAAAGAGATGCCTGCATTAAGCACTCCTGTGTGGGGGGATATCGCCTACCATATCCGCCCCGGTAAACACGATGTAACGCTTTACGACTGGAACTGTTATATGGATTTTGCGGACCGATATTTCAAACTGAAGAAATGAATTAAACAATATCCAGTTTAGAAGTTTGAATTTTATAATCACTTATCATTTTATGAAAAAGAATGAAGCAACAAGATTTTACAATGTTGCCCAGATTCTTGCGAGTGAAAAACCCGGTGCATCGATTTTCAGATCGAGGAAATAACCAAAAGGGGTCTGTTCGGTCGTATAACCACCGTTTTTCAATCGCTTTTCAGCAAGGTCAAACAGCGACCTGGTATAATCGACTGTTGCCTTTGAGTCGGACAAATGGGCAAACGAGTGAAGAACGATAGCTTTCGTATTATTTTTACGGGCAGTCCATTTCAGGTGATTGACCAACTTTTTTTCACGACCTGCGACTTCCTGGACTTCATCTTCTGCTTCCACCTGGATCAAGGCAACGATACATTTGGTAAAGGATGCTCCACTGGTAACCTCCACACTATCAGGCAAAGTTTTGGAAGCGGGATGATAACCAAAACTATTACAATAAATTACAAGCACTTTCATTGAGTAAGAAATTATTTTTCGGTCAAGATAGCGATATTACTGAAATATGATTGAAACAAGACAAATAAATGAACGGAAAAACTATATTTACGTAAAATTTGGGAAGTTAATGATTTTACGCCATTTATTAGTCTTAGCCTTACTTATCGGTTTGAATTTACAAAGTCAGGGTCAGTTATCCTTTAATGGAGTACCTGCCTCTTTCGGTCAACTGAAAAAATCAAATGTGATTCTCCCTATTATTGATATGGAGTCTGTCGACAACAATCAATTGCTCATAGAAGAGCAAACGGAGCATAAGAATCTCAAATCATTTAGGTTTGCCAAAGGCTTTGATGTGAATATCTCTCCCGATAATTCAGGAGTTTGGGAGGTTATAGACAAGATGAAGGTCTGGAGAGTTGGCGTGCGTTCAAAAGGAGCCTGGTCAATCAACCTGATCTTCGACAAGATGATCATTCCACAACAAGCTTCCTTGTTTATTTACACTCCCGATCACTCAAAAATTCTTGGTGCCTTCACCTCAAATAGTGAACAATCCTCAGGTTTTCTGGCAACTTACCCCATTGCAGGTGACGAAATTATGGTAGAGTACAATGAACCGATTAACTCCGGTTATGCGGGAGAACTACATATTGCCTCGGTTAATCACGATTATAAGAATGTATTTGGAACACGGCCTCTTGGTGAATCGGGCCTCTGCAATCTGGATGTATATTGCCCCGATGCGGTTAAATATCTAACAGAAAAACAAGCTGTTGTATGTTTAATCATTGCCGGAAAGGAACTTTGTACAGGCACATTAGTTAATAATACAAGGCAGGATAAGACTCCTTATGTTCTCACTGCCGGACACTGCATTGAAGAGGCAATCCAGGCCCAAAAGACCGTTTTTTGCTTTAATTATGAAAGTCCTGCATGTGGTAATGGGGAAAGCAGCCTGGACGGATACGCCGATCAATCGTTGTCAGGTGCAATTTTAAAAGCACGATCCGATTCCCTGGATTTCGCACTTTTGCAACTTGAGACTTCGCCACCCGCTGAATTCAGACCCTATTTTGCCGGATGGAACCGTACTTCAGTTGTCCCGACATCTACCACCTCCATACATCATCCAAGCGGTGATGTAAAGAAAATGAGTAAAGATAACAACCCTCCCACAATTGGCAGTTATGACAGCGATTTCAAAAGCAACAGCTTTTGGATTATAGGTAAATGGGAGATCGGGACTACCGAGGCAGGTTCTTCGGGTGGGGCTTTATTTAATCAGAATAAACTTTTGATTGGGACCTTAACGGGTGGTACTTCCACGTGTTCTAACCCCACCAATGATCTGTTTGCCATGTTAAATAAACAGTGGGACACGAATAAATCAACAGCGTATCAATTAAAGTACTGGCTCGATCCCATCAGCAACGGCGCCACTGAACTCGCCGGGCTTAACCCTTATAACAGTAGTGACTCCTGCACACTGTTTAGCAATGCCGCATCGGGTGAGAGTTTTACTTTGCTCAAATTAACCAACAAACTAGTTGGATATAAGACTGGCCATAATGGACTGAAAATAACCAGCTATGCTGAACGATTTACCAAAACTCAAACGACACTTCTTTCCTCAGTTTCGATAGGTGTCGCGAAACTATCCTCAAAAGTTTATAATCAGAACAGTAAAATCAGTTTAAAGGTTTACGACGAAGGCATAAACACCGGACTACCAGAAAATGAACTGGTTTCTATGGACATTCCGTTTAGTGTTTTAAGCGAGAAGAAGATGAATTACATCGAACTTACTAATCCACTGGTCATTAAAGATCATTATTTTATAGGATACGACATTAACTATTCAAACCCGGCAGATACATTTGCCGTTTATCATACTACGGATCGATTACAAACGGGTAAAAATAATGCTTTTGCAAAGGTTAGCGGTAGTTGGAAACCGTATTATTTTATCCCTGAACTTGGAATTTCAACTACATTAATGATCAATGCAAATGGTTGTCAGAATACATTGGCACCCAACAATGGGGGTACAGGAACAGGAGATGCCAATTTTGAGGTGCTTTATCCTCAGACCGGAATATCGAATTATGTGCTGCTTAGAAATACAGGGACAGAAGAGTTTGGCACAGTCATCGTTTATGACATTCTTGGACGGAAACTGTTTGAGGATCAGGTACTCCTCTCCTTGTCGCCTAAAACGGTTTCGATGGTACAATACCCTTCTGGAGTCTATTTTCTGACAATTGAAACCATTCATGCCAGAAAGGTCATCAAAATCAGGATAAATAATTAGCTATAATTAATCCTGTTGCATTAACTTTGGCCAAATTTTAACAATGTCCAGATTTATCCATTTTTTTATCCCTTGTCTGATTTTAAGTCTGTTCAGCTGCACCTCAGGCACGAAAAAAGGTTCAGGATCAATCAATTCCGGTCGTAATGTTCATGTGGCCTATGCCAAAGGATTTACGATCACTGATCACCTTAAATACCGAAAGATCACAGTAAATAATCCCTGGCAACAGTCGAGTGGAGTTCGTTTCGACTATTATCTTGTAGACGAAGGTAAAGATATCCCTTCCGAAATAAAAGGGAAAGAAATAATTCGCACCCCGGTTAAAAGTGTGATTTGCCTTTCGACCTCGCATGTTGGTTTCCTGAGTGCTCTTCATGAAATCAGTTCCCTTAAAGCCCTTTCCGGTGCAGGATTTGTTTCAGACCAGGAGGTTCAAAATGCTGTATTATCCAAAAAAATTGTGGAGATTGGATATGATCAGGGGATCAATTACGAACTGATCTTAAGTTTAAAGCCAGATCTCATTATGGCTTATGGCGTTGGTGGTGAGGTGACCGGTTTTCTGAACAAGTTGCGCGACCTTGGACTAAATGTTATCTTAAATGGTGAATACCTTGAAGATAGCCCCTTGGCTAAAGCCGAATGGATAAAATTTGTTGGTGCATTTTATAATAAAGAGAAAGAAGCAGATGACTTTTTCTCCATGATTGAAAAAAATTATAAAGAGATCAGTCAAAAAGTGAGTTCAGTCAAATACCATCCGGTGGTCTTAACTGGTTTACCCTATAAAGATGCCTGGTGGATAGCAGGGGGTCGTTCAAATGTGGCGGCACTGATTAAAGATGCAGGGGGTGAATTTCTGTGGCGTGACAACACTTCACGAGAAGCTTTTGTCGTCTCACTGGAGGAAGTTGTGATTCGGTCAGCGAAAGCCGATTTCTGGATCAATTGCGGTACAGCAAATAACATCGAAGAAATCATTGCAACAGACAGCCGGTTTGGTTCATTTCCGCAGGTGAAAAAAAAAGCTATATTTAACAACAATTTGCAGATGAGCCCTGGAGGAGGAAACGACTATTGGGAAAGAGGGGTTATCAGACCGGATTTGATTCTGGCAGATCTTGTAAAAATCTTTCATCCGGAATGCGACAGCGGAAAAGTGTTTAATTTCTACAAAAGAGTTCAATAATTGTGATTAAAGCTGAGGCAAATAAGCTTAAGATGAGCAATCGGGGTTATAAGGTTTTATTGCTCCTGGTACTCCTTGTCCCCCTTTTCTTTTTCCTTGATTTATTGGTCGGATCGTACTATATTTCAATTCCCGAGATTCTAAAAGCAATTTTCCGTTCAGAGAATGCCGATAATCAGGTTATTTTGATCATCAATCAATTTCGAATGCCTAAAGCGATAACTGCGATCCTGGCTGGGGCTGCACTTTCAGTTGCCGGATTGCAAATGCAGACCGTCTTTCGAAATCCGTTGGCAGGACCTTACATATTAGGGGTCAGCTCAGGTGCAAGCCTGGGTGTTGCCTTACTTGTGCTGGGCACAGGGGGGGTAATGGGTGGAAGTCTGATCACTGCCGCAAGTTCATGGGGCATTGTTGCCGCGGCATGGCTCGGTTCGGGATTAATTCTCCTTGTGATTGTCCTGATCTCAGTGAGGATTAAAGATATCATGACCATCCTGATCCTTGGAATTTTGATCTCGAGCGCCATCTCTTCAGTGGTTAATATCCTTCAATATTTCAGTAACGAATCGATGTTGAAATCTTTTGTTATCTGGACAATGGGGAGTCTTGGAAGTGTGACGAATACCCAGTTGTCGGTTTTATTACCTTCAGTATTCATTGGAATCCTGATTGCATTTGGTTCTTCCAAATTCCTCGATGCCTTTCTTCTAGGCGAAAACTATGCCAAAAGTATGGGGATGAATATCCGGTTTGCGCGAATGATGGTGTTTCTTTCCACAGCAATTCTTGCCGGAAGTGTTACCGCATTTTGCGGTCCCATTGGGTTTATCGGGATTGCAGTCCCACATATTGCCAGAATGGCTTTACAAACTGCAAAACATACGCTGCTTGTTCCCGGAACTATCTTAATCGGAGCGTTGATGATGCTAGTAAGTGACATCATTTCGCAGCTACCAGGTTCAGAAAGTACCCTGCCTGTCAATTCAGTTACCGCTTTACTGGGAATCCCTATCGTGATCTGGATCATTGTCCGTAATAAAAATAGTGGCCGGTTATGAAACGAAAGGATGATAAAATAATCGTATTAAACAATGCGTCGATTGGTTATAATCAGAAGACGAACTCAGCTAAAGTCGTCAAATCGGGGATCTCTGTTCATGCATTGAAAGGTGAGCTTGTCGCAATTATTGGTGAAAACGGTGTAGGAAAAAGCACACTTTTAAAAACAATTGCAGGGTTCCAACCTTTGGTCGGTGGCGAAGTTTTGATCAGGGACAAACAGCTCAATACCTATCATGAAAAGGAGCTCGCCTTAATGATGAGTTTTGTTTCTACAGAGATCATTCGCGTTACGAATCTTTCTGTTTTTGACCTTGTATCGTTAGGTCGCTATCCACACACTAACTGGCTGGGGAAACTGCTGGACGAAGATCGTCAACATATCGAAGAGGCCATTCATGCTGTTGGTTTGCAGGGTTACGAAACCAGAATGGTGAATCACATATCGGATGGCGAGCGTCAAAAGGTTATGATAGCCAGAACATTGGCGCAGGATACCGATGTCATTGTTTTGGATGAGCCCACTGCCTTTCTTGATCTTTCAAATAAATATGAGATTGTCCATATTTTGCACCAATTGGCAAGCGAAAAAGGGAAAACAATCCTGTTTTCGACCCATGATCTGACAACTGCCATTGCCGAATCTGACCGCGTCTGGCTTATGCTTAATGATTCTGTTGAACAGGGCGCCCCTGAAGATTTAATTCTGAATGGCAAATTTGCCGGTCTGTTTCATAACGATCACCTCTATTTCGATCAGGAAAAGGGCGATTTCCGTATCAGAAAACGATCGAAAAGGAGAGCGCTCGTCAAAGGGATGGGAGTTGCATTTGAATGGACCATCAAGGCATTGGAACGGATCGGGTTTAACGTGGTTCATTCAGAAGATCAGGGGAACGATGAATCTTTGGCAATAATTGAAGTCACCTTTCCTGAATGGAGCTTACAACACCTGGGACAATCAGCCAGGTTCAACTCATTGCATGAACTCTGCAGGTATCTTACAAATCTGTGAGATTATCCTTAATATTTCCGCTAAAATAAAGGTGCAAATCCCAGTTGGAACTTGCACCTTTATTTTCAAATCCTATTCGACTACTTTAACCATCGTCTGATTGAAATAGTTATTCAAACATATCTTTTACCTTATCAAAAAAGCCTTTGTCATGGCTGCTTTCAGGCGAAGCAAAGTTGGGTGAAGCCTGAAGTCTTTCGAGAGTCTTGCGTTCTTCTGCTGTGAGTTTCTGTGGAACCCAGGCATGAATCTTCACCAGTAAATCCCCTTTACCATAACCATTGACATCGGGCAACCCTTTTCCGCGAAGGCGAAGGATCTTTTCGGGTTGAGTGCCTGATTCTATTTTAACCTTAACCTTTCCATCAATAGTAGGAATCTCAGTCGTAATTCCTAAGGCAATATCGGGGAATGACAAGTAGAGATTATAAATCAGATCGTTCTCATCACGTGTGAGTTCAGGATGTTCCTCTTCGGCGATGAGGATTAAAAGATCGCCGGGAATTCCGCCCCGCCGTGCTCCGTTTCCTTTTCCTTCCATTGATAGCTGCATCCCTTCTGCAACTCCTGCAGGAATTTTTACAGAAATGACTTCCTCTCCCTGTACAATCCCTTCTCCAAAACAGGTATCACATTTATGAGAGATAATTTTTCCGTCCCCGCCACAAGTTGGACATGTGGATGTGGTTTGCATTTGTCCCAGAAAGGTATTGCTCACGCGGGTAACCTGCCCGGAACCTCTGCATGAGGAACAGGTTGTGAATCCGCTACTTCCTTTGGCGCCACTGCCATGACAAGTGGTGCAGGTGACATATTTTTTAACTTTGAGCTTCTTTTCCGCACCATGAGCAATTTCACTCAGGTTAAGACTGACCTTAACCCGAAGATTTGATCCGCGATTGACACGTTGTGACCTTCCACCGGAACTGAAACCGCCGAAACCGCCAAAACCGCCACCACCAAAAATATCGCCGAACATAGAGAAGATATCATCCATAGACCGGCCGCCACCAAAGCCTCCCTGATTACCTAAACCTGCATGCCCAAACTGATCGTAACGCTGTTTTTTTTCATTGTTACTTAACACTTCATAAGCTTCAGCTGCCTCTTTAAATTTCTCCTCTGATGCCTTATCGCCCGGATTCTTATCAGGATGGTATTGGATTGCTTTCTTCCGGAATGCCTTTTTGATCTCCTCAGCACTCGCCTCTTTACTTACTCCTAAAACTTCGTAGTAATCTCTTTTAGCCATTTTAAATTTATTGTGAGGTTGTTAACCCTTTTTAATGTTATTCGCCCACCACAACTTTGGCAAATCGTATAACCTTATCGTTCAGATAATATCCCTTTTGAATTACATCGACAATCTTACCTTTTAATGCTTCTGACGGGGCCGGAATCTTTGTTAACGCTTCGTGCAAATCGGTATCAAAAACCTCGCCAGCAGCCTGAATCTCGGAGATTCCATTTTGTTTGTTGAACTCCTTGAATTTATTATATATCAGCAATATACCTTCTTTAGTTGCTTCAAAATCCATCCCCTGTTCGATCGAATTCATTGCACGTTCAAAATCATCAATTACAGGCAAAATGCTCAGCATTACCGATTCACCAGCAGTTTTAATCAGCTCAATCCGCTCCTTAAGTGTCCGTTTACGGTAATTGTCAAATTCAGCGGATAACCGCAGGTATTTATCATTGAGCTCTTTATTCGATGCCTCCAGTTCTGCAATCCGCGCTTCCAGAATCGTTTTTTCATCGGGAACCAAAAGCACTTCCTCCTGTTGTGGTTGTTCACTTCCGGCAGAGCCTGTTTCATCATTCTCAGCATGATATTGATTTTCAGCATTCAGATCTGCCTCAATCGTTTTATTATCTTTATTACTTTCTTTATGATCCCTCTTTTTCATCCGTAATATATTATCTATAAAAAAACTCGGTTTAAATGACATAAAAAATTATCCTGAAAGAGTCAATGTGACGTTTTATCCGTTTATGTGCTCCTTTGTCCGGGAAAAAATCTCATGTTCACCCGATCAAATATTTTGCCAATTTGAGTACTATGGACAAATTGGCACATTTATTCAAAAACCAGCTGTCAATTTGATCCAACCAAATATGAAAACCAATTGAAATCCGGTAGTCCTTCCTATTTTCTCAATGACGCCAGCTTTTTCTCAAGTGCCTCACCCCGCAGATTACTTGCCAAAATGATACCATTGCCATCAATCAAGAAATTGGAAGGGATACTGGTTATCCCATAGATTTGAATATATTGTGCATTCTGATTTGATGCGCATACGTGATTTTCCCAGATGAGGTGGTCAGCCTGGATGGCATTTTTCCATGCATTAAGATCCCGGTCAAGTGATATGCTGAAAACTGTAAATCCCTTACCACCTTTAAAATCAGATCCACTAAATTTTTCATATGCTGAAACAACAAACGGATTCTCATTTCGGCAAGGCTTACACCAGGAAGCCCAGAAATCGATTAATACCAACTTTCCTGACAAAGAGGACAACTTAATCGAACGTCCATTCGCAGAATTTTCGATAATTTCTGGCGCCTTATTACCAATTTGAATCCCTACAGTCGGCTGACATTGCACCTCTGCCAGCGGCAGTATCATTGAAAAAAGAACTAAAATAAATGTTATATATCTCATTTTATGTAATTTGTAAATAATCTGTATTATTCTCGTGTGATTCTTGCTCCGATTGCATTAAGTCTTAAGTCGATATTTTCGTATCCCCTGTCGATTTGTTCAATATAATCGATGGTCGATTTTCCTGTAGCCGAAAGGGCTGCAATTAATAACGCCACACCTGCCCTGATATCGGGTGAACTCATCCTGATCCCCCGCAATGGATGCGATTTATTAAGACCAATCACCGTAGCGCGATGTGGATCACACAAAATGATTTTGGCACCCATATCGATAAGACGGTCTACGAAAAAAAGGCGGCTCTCGAACATCTTCTGATGAATTAAGACACTTCCACTGGCCTGAGTGGCAATAACCAGGAAAATACTCAAAAGATCCGGGGTTAGTCCTGGCCAGGGGGCATCGGCCACAGTAAGAATTGACCCATCGATAAACGACTCAATTTCATAATGATCCTGAGACGGGATATGCAGATCATCCCCGATTCGCTCCATTTGAATACCAAAACGACGAAACGATTCCGGGATAATTCCAAGCTGATCGAAACCCACATTTTTGATGGTAATATCCGAAGCGGTCATTGCTGCCAAACCGATAAAGCTTCCTACTTCAATCATATCGGGCAGCAAAACATGGGAACAACCATTGAGTGAAGCTACACCATTAATTGTCAAAAGATTGGAACCAATGCCCTCGATATTTGCGCCCATTGAGTTGAGCATCTTACACAATTGCTGAACGTACGGTTCACAGGCTGCATTATAGATTGTTGTTGTTCCAACGGCCAATGTGGCTGCCATTACAAGATTGGCAGTTCCAGTCACCGAGGCTTCATCCAGTAACATAAAGCATCCTTTTAAAACTTTTGCCTCCACCCTGTATGACGATTCATCAGCATCGAACGTAAAATTTGCGCCCAGCGCTTCAAAACCTCTGAAATGGGTATCGAGTCTCCTTCTTCCGATCTTATCTCCACCGGGTTGAGAAATAATACCAACTCCAAAACGGGCAAGCAACGGACCGACAATCATTAGGGAACCCCGTAAGGCACCTGCCTGTGCATAGAATTGAGCACTCCTAAGATGGTCGATATGGATATTATCTGACTGAAATGTGAAAACACCTTTTGCAAGGTGTTCTACAGTTGTCCCCAGGAAACGGAGAATATCGATAAGTTTCAATACATCACTGATTTCAGGAATATTGGAAATAGTGACTTTTTTCGAGGTCAGTAAAGTTGCACAGATCACCTGTAACGCTTCATTTTTTGCACCTTGCGGTGTTAATTCTCCGTGTAGTGGAGTGCCACCTTCAATAATAAACCTGGCCATCTATCGTTAGGGGTGAGTAATAAAATATTTTAATCGCAATTTATCTCTAATAAACAGTTATAAAAAAAGCAATTTACAGATCTAGTAATGATTACGTCAAACCAAAGGCTATTTATGCTTACGCGACTGATTTGAAATTGTAGTGATTTTTCCTTTTTTAGGTTGTGCCTTGAAAATATCGGTAATTTCCTGCAAATGCATCTCAGGATCCGGCCTAAGTTTTCCATGCGACAGGATGACCATATCATTGATGATTTTTGAATCCTCAACGGCATCTTTATTCCAAACGAGGTACGTTTTTTTCATTTGGTTAGCAAGCAATTCCGTATTCACTGCCTTAGCCGGGTTTTCGTCTTCGAGCAACGCGGTTGCAGCAATATAATTTTCCATGATCTTGCCGTAATGACGATACCTAATATCAGTTTGGGCATAAGGGATCAGTTTGGGCTTTTCGATAAAAGTCTCAGGTTTAGGAGGATCGTAAGGATAGTCAATGTCCAGTTTAAAATCGGACATGATCGCAATATGATCCCATAGTTTGTGTTTAAACTCATTGATATCGCGAAGGTAGGGATACATCATTCCCATCACGTCTATCACGGCCTTTACAGCAAGTATCCGCTCTTCCCTATTTTCTATCTGCATAATATGATCAACCATCTTATGGATGCTTCTCCCATATTCAGGAAGTTTCATCTTCTTGCGCTGGGTATTATAATCGCGTTCTAACATCTTCTCTTATTAATTTATTGTATACGACCTTCAATTCAAGCCTTAGCAGTATTTTTCATCTACAAAACTAATTGTTTTTAATGGGAATGTCAAATCTCATTCAACAATACGCTGTGGCAACTTTAATTATATAACTGGCAACTTAAAAATCACGGAAAAATAATTTTTAAAATATCAATAAAACATCTTTTTTTAATTAGAACTTATTATTAAATTTGGTTGAAATTTAAATACTATAAAAAGGTAGCATTTTATGATTTTAAGCAAAACAACAGAGTATGCGCTCACTGTACTTGGGTTTATGGCTACACGTAATATGGAGGTTTATCCTGCTGAATACCTTCACAAAGAACTTAAAATTCCACGTCAATATCTACGACGCCTACTCACTGATTTATCCAAAATGGGATTCATAAAAAGCAGTAAAGGGAGAAACGGTGGATTTGTTTTTGCACAAGATCTGAAAGAGATCAATTTCTATAATATCATCAATGCGATGGAGGGACACGAGGCGCTCAATACCTGTCTTCTGGGATTTACCTGCTGCATTACTGAAAAACCATGTGTGATGCATGAAATATGGTTGGAGGCCCGGACGAAGATGGTCGAAACACTTACAAATACGTCACTTGCTGAACTACGGGAAAAATACGTTCATGATCTGATAAAAGGTCAGGAAATTCTATGAATAAAGTTTCCAAATTGTTTAACTAAAAAAAAGAAAGATGGTAGATTCTGCTGTTGTGTTAAATGGCCAAACACTGGCCTACACCTTCTATTGTTTAGCGATTATATCGCTGATAGGGTGGTTTGGGTATAAAATTACCCGCAATGGAAAAGATGGAATTGTAAAAAACGGACTTTTTTACTCTTTTGTGACAATGCTGGTAGTACTTGGGGTATCGCTTCACATTGTAACCTACAATACGATACCGTGGGCTCCAATAGATTTGAACCGGGCTGAAATAAAACCGGATAAAGTTTTCAATATTACGGTTGAAAAACATCAGTTTATCCTTCCTGCAGAAAAAATGGTAGTGAAATGTAATGAGAAGGTCCTTTTTAATGTTTACTCGAAGGACCTGACGTATGGGTTTGGTCTGTTCCGCGAGGACAATTCGATGATGTTCCAGATGCAGGTTGTTCCTGGTCATTTAAATGACATCCTCTGGCAATTTGACCGTGCAGGCGTTTATACCATTCGGTCAACTGAATATTCAGGTCCCAAAGGGGTGAACATGATCGAAAAACAAGCAGTAGTAGTCACATGCGATCAGACTGCCACAAATAATTAACCATTAACTATCAAATAATATGAATTTTCTACAGACATTAATGAGTGGTGAACAAGGGATGTTCAAATCCGATAGTCTCACCCGTATGCAGAAGTTGACACTCCGTTTCGTAGTGGTAGGACTGTTCTATTATGCATTTGCAGTAATTGAAGGGATGATTATGCGCATTTATGAAGTTCAGCCCATCCCGGCAATCTCGTCTGACCAATTTTTTGCTATAATGACAGCCCACCCGCTGGTCGGTATTTTTGGATCGACTTACTCTATTGTGTTCGGCGCCTTTCTTTTTCTGGTTCCTTTCCTGATGAACAAACCACTGTGGAGTATTAAGTTAGGCAACTGGACTTTATGGTTAATTGCAATCGGAACGTTAACTTTCTGGCTTGCTGGATTTATCACACATTACGCCCCATTATACACCTTATATTGGCCGTTGCCAGCCGATTTTAGTCAATTCAGCCTCATCGGAGGGATCTTCTTCATAACCGGAATTGCATTAGTGATGCTCGGTACTGTTTTTTTTGTGATCAATATCTACAAAACCATTACCTATACACCAGAGGGATTTGAACTTCAGCCAAAGGGTGAAATATTGAAATCGGCTCTGGGGATAACTGCTTTTGCAAATCTTTTCAGAAAAAAGCAAAAGGAACAAATTGTCTCACTTCCTGTGGCTGCCATTGCTCAGGGAACAGTCGATGTAGCATTTAATGCCGCTATTATCCTGTTTACAGGGGTATTGATATTGGTTTATATGATTGCAGCCTTGTTCGGTATAGACCTGAAAGAAAGCGCAATTGATGCATTATTGTACAAGAATTGGTTCTGGTGGGGTCTTGATCTTATTGCAGATGGTCTTGTTCTGATTTTTGTAGCAGGAACGTGGTATCTGTTAGCTACACTAATAACAGGGAAGAAACTCTACATGGAGAAGGTCGCCAGAATAGCACTATTGGTAGAATTGGTCGTTTCGTGGACCGTCTGGTCACATCATCTTTTGTCGGATCAGGCCCAACCGGGAATCCTAAAAGTAGCATCGGGAGAATTAGTAACTGCCTTTGAATTAATTACACAAGGTCTGGCCTTTTTTATTACGCTAACCACCTTATGGAGTGCACGTCCGTTAAAAATGACCAATCCATTGAAATTTTTACTTGGAGGACTGTTGGGATTCGGACTTGCTGTGCCGGCGGGAATTATGCAGGCAGATATCGGTTTAAACAGAATTCTCCATAATACACAATGGGTGATTGGACCTCACGTTCATGTTGCCATACTTGTAGGACTTGCGATGACACTCTATTCAGCCATCTATTTTCTCTTCCCTATCCTGACAAATGGTGCAAAATTGTATAGTCAGAAACTTGCCAATTTTCATTTCTGGGCACAGCTGACTGGAGGTATCGGAATGGGAGCCTTTATGGGAATGGCCGGACTCCACGGAATGTTACGCCGCTCATTATATGTAAATGGTGAATTTAACCTTTATATGATCCTGGCCGCCATTTGTGGAGCTTTTCTTCTTTTTGGCTTTTTGGCCTTCTTTTATAATATAGTGATGAGCGTAGGGCTAAACGGGGTAATTGGAATTTTTAAACCCTCAAAACTGGAAACTACTGATCTTACTCCAAAAAACTAATTAAGTTTTTCAAAAAATAAATCGATATAAAAAAGTTTGCTCGGGATATTCCTGAGCAAACTTTTAATTAAGCAATGTAGCGATCTACATATCAGATATTTTCATCTGTAATCTTTAGTTTTGCAAACTTTAAGAGCAGATTTTTTTCTCCGGCATTTGGGAAAAACACTTTTGCTTTCAGATCGGGCATTTTTCCTTCAACATTAAGAACTTTTCCACGTCCAAAACGCTCATGTTCAACCAGCATTCCCACGGCAATCTTTTCGGGTTGGTCACCCTGAAAAGGGACAGAACCTGCTGGCAAAACACTTTTGGAGATTTGCAAACGCTGACCGGGGATTTCAGGTTTGCGGTGTGGCTGGTAGGTGGTAACCTCCCGTTGAAGATGGCTGTTGCTTTTATCGGCGATGAGTTCCTGATTACGGAATTGGGGGATCGACCGGCTATTCCTGATGTCAAGAAACTGGTGGTCTATTTCACCAATAAACCGGCTCGGATTGCAAAACTCCGGTTTTCCCCACCTAAACCGCTGCTGGGCAAACGATAGCCACGCCTGGTTTTCGGAACGTGTGAGCGCCACATAAAAAAGTCTTCTCTCCTCTTCGAGTTCCGACAAGGTAAGTGTACCTGAAAAACCTGAAGGGAAAAGATTCTCCTCAAGCCCAACAACAAAAACATTTTTAAATTCTAGCCCTTTCGAGGAGTGTACCGTCATTAAAGTCACCTTATCAGCATCACCATCCTTGTCTGTATCCTGATCGGTAAGCAACGCAACATCCTCCATAAATACCTGTAAACCGTTTGGGCGCCCCTCCTCTATTGCTGTTAACGAAAAATCGCGTATGGCATTGAGTAACTCCTGTGTATTCTCGTAACGACTAAGATTTTCAGGCGATTTATCCTGATAGAGCTCGGTCAGAATGCCCGATTCAGAGGCAATTTTATTAGCCATTTCGTAGGCATCCGCAGCGGCAAATTGATCCGAGAATTTATTAATAAGTTGAGTAAATGAACCTATCTTTTTAATTACACCACCGTTTAACCCTGCCAGTACCATTTTTTCGGGATAGTTGGCTACTTCAAAAATGCTACATCCCGATGCAACTGCAGTCTCTTCGAGACGGTTAAGGGTAGTCGTACCGATTCCCCGTGTCGGAAAATTGATGATCCGTTTGAAGGACTCATCATCTTTTGTATTGATAATCAATCTGAAATAGGACAGGATATCCTTGATCTCCTTGCGCTGGTAAAACGATAATCCACCATAGATTTTGTAAGGGATATTTCTTTTCCTCAGAATCTCCTCAAATACACGTGATTGAGCATTGGTACGATAAAGGATGGCAAAGTCTGAATAGTTTTCATGCTCTTTCATCCGGTGATCAAAGATCTCGTTAGCAACCAGATACCCTTCTTCATGCTCGTTCATTGCAGTGAGAACTTTTATTTGTTCACCAACAGCATTTTCACTGAAAACCGTTTTTTGTAACTGATGCTTATTTTTCGCGATCAGACTGTTAGCAGCATCAACGATAACCTGGGTCGACCGGTAATTTTGCTCCAGTTTGTAGGTTTTATAATCGGGATAGTCGTTCTTAAAGTTGAGAATATTTTCGATCCTGGCCCCTCTGAATGAATAAATACTCTGTGCATCATCTCCAACAACGCATAAATTATGATTCAGTTCTGCCAGTCGCTTAACGATCAGATATTGTGAGAAATTAGTATCCTGGTATTCATCGACAAGAATATATCGGAACATGTGCTGATATTTACTCAGGATTTCCGGATGATTTTTGAACAGGATGTTGGTCATCAGTAATAAATCATCAAAATCCATTGCTCCGGCATTTTTGCACCGTTTTGTGTACTCAAGGTAGATCTCAGCTGTTTTGGGTATCCTTGCAGCCTGATCAGCTTCCCGAAGTTGTGTATTCTGATGGTAGGCAACCGCGGTAATCAGATTGTTTTTGGCCGTGGAAATCCGATTTAAAAGTATCCCTGGTTTATAAATATTGTCCTCCAGATTGAGGCTTTTAACAATTGATTTCAATAAACTTTTCGAGTCCTGGGTATCATAAATGGTAAAAGTTGATGGATAACCCAAAGTTGCAGATTCAACACGCAAAATTCGAGAAAAGACCGAATGGAAAGTCCCCATCCACAGATGTCGGGAAATATTACTTCCAACCTCATTTTCAATCCGCCCCTTCATTTCACGGGCTGCCTTATTCGTAAAAGTAAGGGCCAGAATTGAATGCGGGGAAACCCCGTTATTTAGCAAATGGGCAATTCGATAGGTGAGTACACGAGTCTTTCCGGAACCGGCTCCGGCGATTACAAGTGAAGCCCCCTCGGTATTGATCACAGCCTCGCGTTGGGCAAGGTTCAGATTTTCAAGATAATTTGACAAAGCGCTGTATTTAAGGTCATTCGTATTTAACATCCGGCATATACCGTGAATGATGCAAAATTAATCAAATAACCTATCAAAAAATCTACTCGTCGGGTAATGAATAATTTTGTAATATTGTAGATCAAAACAGAAAGTGACGTTAAATGGAATATGCAAGATTTGTCAGGCTTGGAATCATCGGTTCTATCTTCCTTTTGTTTTCTTCGGAATTTGTTGCCGGACAATCTCTAGGTTCGCCTTCCTCCACTTTTTCAGAGCAAACCGCCTATCCGGTTTTTACGGGAAAAGATTTTATCTACTACTTTTGCGGTACCAGCGGACAACAAATCGGTACTTTAAAAGCCACATCTTCAGGCCAGAGTGTCACTTTTACTTGGGAAAAATTCAATACTGTTTCAGGTACGTTTAGTTTCTTTTCAAACGAAACCGGAGTTACTTCGCTACTTAGCGGTCTTGGTGACGGATGTTACCGCGTCAGTTTTAGTGAAAGCGGAAAAGCGTATGCATTCAGGGCCTGGGTTATGAATAGCTGGATATCGCCAACTGCTGCCATTACCGATTCGAACTGTCAATCATTTAAACTTCTTGGAGGGGCTGCAGGCTCCGTTTTTTCCTATTCTGATTTATCAACAAATCAATTAGTAACAATCAATCCTGGATTTAAATTTATCTGGTATGCCGATAATCTCCCGATTGCTGCTATACAAAATCACCTTATCCTTGAACCGCCAACTAAAAATACGGTTTACCGTCTGGAGGTAACAAACCGTGCCGGTTGTATGGGATATAGCGAGGTTACTTATCAGTCAATTGTCGTAAAGACAAAATTCTCGTGGAAAACCGACCAGAAATCAGACGCCCAATTTACCAATTATGAAGCTCCATTACCAGTACAGTTCATCAACGAATCGGAGAATGCCGATGTTGATAAATACGAATGGATGCTGTTTAAAGAGAAATCGCAAATTGAGGAAGAAACCTCCACAGGTACAAAGATTGACTCGATAATGGAACGGATTTATCTTGAGAACCCCGTTTATACCTATGAAAACAGTGGTAAATATATGGTGAAACTGGTGGCAGCAAAACAAAGTGCAGGATTTACCTGTCGTGACACCTTTTATCTCAAGGAGTACATCGTTATCGATACCTCGCTGGTTAAAGTTGCCCCGGCCTTTACCCCAAACGGTGACGGCATAAATGATGTAATGACTGTAAAAACCAGATCTCTGGAGTCACTTGAATTTCAGGTTTTCAACAGGTGGGGACGAATAGTGCACCGTTTTAGCAAATCAGGCTTTATCCCTGCAAATTCCGAACTGGCTGCATGGGACGGCAAAGTCAATGGTAAACTGGCAACGCCGGGTGTCTATTTTTATGTTGCAGATGCCCTTGGACGCGACGGAGTCCGACGACGTAAAAAGGGATTTGTGGAGATGATCTGGTAAGGATCGAAAAAACCATTTGAAGTACGATGAAGGAAAATATTGACAAATTTCGCGAACTGTTAGCAAAAAATGTACATTGGCCGATGCTCTATTATTTCAAGTTTGTGATCAGGAATAACCAGGAGATACTAAACCAAACGAAAGAATTATTTGCAGATCCCGATGCAATCACCTATAAAACATCCCGCGATATCCGGTTTATCGGACTTTCGTGCAAACAATGGATGCCCGATCCCGAATCAATTATTGCAGTTTATGAAAAGGCTGCATTGGTAGACGGACTAATTGCCCTTTAAAATCCTACAAATTTGTAATCATTTGAATCAAATGTGTGACAAAAGTTACAGACAAGTACCTGTAAATTATGTTTTTTTGTACCTAAAATAATCGAATATGAAGGATTTGCTGATAAAACATCGTTTCAAATTAATCTTTATTCCGCTCGGAGCAATTGCCGGAATATTATATTGGAAATTTGTTGGTTGTACGTCTGGGACATGCCCCATCACCTCACATTGGTATACCATGATGCCTTATGGGATGTTATTTGGGTGGCTGATAGCCGACTTTTTTAAATCCAGAAAAAAATCTGAGGAAGTTTGAGTTTTGCAGTTTTGGCAACTGGCTGTTGGCGACTCGCAGCTGGCAACTGGCAACCGGAATAATGTTGGATGAATAAATATGGCTGCGAAAAACTGGATTAAGTTAATTCATAATTTCCAGTTTCATAATATGTTGTGTTGAAGATGTGATTTTATACCGGTCGTCCAGACGGTAACCAATAATCCACATCACTTGCTCTCCATTGGCAATAATCCAGACATTCTCTTTTTCGGGAAGACTTAACTTCGAGTCGATAAAAAAATCACTTATCTTTTTAAATCCGGTCATTCCCAATGGCTTAAAATAATCTCCTTTTTGCCATTTACGGATGATCAGGGGGAATTGGACCTTATCACGATCAAGGCAAGCCACAAACGGGGAATCGGGAATTTTGAATTTTTCCTTTTTTATCAGCATCTCAATTTTAAGATGAACCGGCACCTTTAACTCCCTTATCCCCTCTTCGAGGTAAAAATGTTTCTTATTTCCAGGTATAATTGGGGTTAATACATAAGACTCCCGATCGCGTACCAACCTATGTGTCTGAGAGATAAACTGCTTTCCGGAAATACTGTTCAAGGATGAAACGACATCGCTGACAACGATACTGTTAAATCCGTAAGGCTTCAGAAACTCAAAAAGGTAGGTTGGCAATGGATCAAGTAATTTCAATTCTGAAATGGATATATGGTATTCGTTTCCTTTTTGAACAGCAACCCGGTCCCATGCCTGAATAATGGCACGGTCACAAATTTTTGACATATCTTCGAGGTAACCCATGGTCCTGATCAACCCTTCACGGAAGGAAGGATTAAGTGTCTCCATCACAGGCAATAAGGTATGTCGAATTTTATTTCGTTGAAAATCAAGACTAAGATTGGAAGCATCTTCACGAAAATCGAGGTGATTTGCTTGACGGTAATTTTCAATCTCCTTACGTGAAGCAAACAGCAATGGCCTCACGATTTTCCCATTGACAGGACGCATACCGGTCAATCCCGATAAACCTGTTCCACGTGTAAGATTCAGAAAAAATGTTTCCAGCTGATCATCACGGTGATGAGCCACAGCAATATAATCAAAATGGTGCTGTGTCCGGATCGACTCAAACCACTTATAACGTAAGTCGCGGGCTGCCATCTCGATGGAAATCTTATTCTCCAAAGCAAATTCAGCAGTATCAAAGGTCGTTTTAAACAGCTGAATATCATACTTCTTTGCCAGTTCACCAATCAATTGTTCATCACCGTCAGATTCAGCTCCACGTAATTTGAAATTACAATGACAAATAGCAATAGAGAAACCTGTTTTATCCAGGAGATCCAGCAAAACGACCGAATCAATCCCTCCACTAACCCCAATCAGAATGGTATCGTTTTTATTAAAAAGGTGGTTCTCTTTTATATAGTTTTTAAATTGCTGAATCATTGCCCGTTTATTTAGGATAAAGATATTAAAAGGTTTCGGGATTATCAAAAAGAGAGATCTTCCAAAAGATTATATATTTAACCTGCTGATCACTTTTTCAAAAAAATGCGATTTAATCTGCTTACTGGCCATCACCTGTTGAATGGGTGGTAGTTTAAGCAATACTCCCAGCACCGCAGCCAAAGCTCTGTGACTAAATAGTACCCTGTTATCAAAGATCAGATGCTGAAGCTTCCCCCTTTCGACGGCCATCATAACAGCCTTGTGCACACCATTTAATGGAGTAAGTACCCTTTGGGGACGCGATTTCAAGAGGATTCCATTTGTCGTACAATTGCGTACACATACACCGCAACCCAGACAACGCTCTTCATTAAGCATCGCTTTTTTCCGGCTCGGGTGATGAGGATCATTTGCTGACACGAAAGTCATCGCTTCTACAGGACAAACATTAACACATTTACCACAGCCATTACATAGCTCATCAGATATAACTGGTATAAAATTAGTGGTGTGAACCGGATTTAAAATGGCAAAGCGTCGTGCTGCAATCATCGCTTCACAACAACATCCGCAACAATTACAAATAAAGTTGACCTCATTGCGCACATTCTCTCCAAATTGAACCAGGTTATATGCATATGCCTGGTCCAGCAGATCCAGACATTCGACCGCATCGATACTACGTGCATGGCCATATTTGGTCAGTGAGGCGGCGGTAGTATTAAAAGTCATACAGATCTCAGTGGGAGCATCGCATGCCCTTCCCAAATGCGCCATTTTATGACGGCAATAGCAAATACCTACCCCAATGTGTCTGGCGGTTTTGATTATTTCTGTCGCGCGCTCGTAATCGAGTACATGCAAGGCATTTCCGGGTGAAATGGCTGCCTCATTTACGAAAACCCTTCCCAGCTGGGTCTCTCCCCGGGTAAAAAGTTCACGAATAAAATCTTCTTCAACATTGAGGTATTCATAAAACAGTTCACTGAGCGCCTGCTGGTCAATATCTTTTCGGATGCGCATCAACGAAAACTCAAAAAATCCAGCCATCGGCGGCGGTAGGGTGTATAATTGCTCCCCGTCTTGCTCAATATCAACCAACAAAGCCCGACCAGCAAGGGTTTCGAGTATATTCCGTGTTGCAGTAAGATCCGTTTTCCAGATTCGGCTGGCCTTTTGTGCAGTAAACGGTTTAATGGGAAGCAGGGAAACCAAATAGGCTTCCCTGTCGCTGAAGAGCACCTTTAAAATTTTATGGAGCAACTCCGATGGGGGAGCGCCCTGTGGAAAACGGTTGAGCCTTTCGGTAAGAGCCGACCATGACGTTTTTAAGGTATGATGAGCCATAACTCCGGGTTTTAGAACATAAAACAGGGAAAATAGATAGTAATAAAAAAACCGAAAAAAGGTGAATATTTCCTTTAACCTTCAGATGTTTAGAGTTGAAATTTGAATCACCGTGCCTTACTAAACACAATTGAACTTATCTCTTTGTATTTTAAGCTCGTAGACCCAAAAGTTGATTTAATATATACCTGCACTGCCAAAGCACGGTCGACCAGACCGGTTCCTTGCTGATAGAGAATCGCATTGCGTTTCCAGCGGGCAGAATCAAGAGCAGCATCAGAGGCGATGAAGTTATTGTGCAGCCTTTTTAATTCTTTCAGTTTGGCATTTAGCCTTGTAACAGAAAGCTCTGTCTCATTTGGCCTATATGCATCAACAATGCTCAATAACCTGATTAATTTATTGAAGTTTTCAATTCTGCTATCGATCGAACCTTTATATAAAGTCACAATTTTTGTTTCAATTCCACTTTCTCCAGTCAGGGAACCCTTCTTAACTGAAGATTTTCCGGAACCTCTCCGGCCGCTAGGACCACATACAATCATCTCAGCCTGAGCGATAATTAAAGATGATGCTCCTGAATTCCGCAAGGCAAAAATGACTCGTGTAATCAGGCTGTCTAAGGTATCAAATGCCATTGTCTGTTCAATATTTGCTTTTCTATAGATATTCTCAATAGAAGTGACAAGGGCAATGGCATTTTCACCACTTGTTTTAAGTTGCTTAAGACTTAAAATGGACAATTCATCCCTTTGTGGATTATAATTTTGAGGGTAGGAGGCGATCCGGTCGAGGACTACCCCTAAACTGAACACGTTTTGTTCGTGGCCTGTCTGATTAGTACTCATTATGGTTATTGTTTAAGGTTGATAATTAAAGGCTTGAAAAGAAATTAAATTGTTTTTACCAAATATACAAAATATTTAATTAAAACTGAAATAATAATTTAAGTGCGTTAGTAAAATCTTTGCAAAGTTACAAATGCCAGATTGGAGCTCAATTTCTTTATCGCTTCCCGAATTGCTTTATTTTTTTAACTTTGTTCTATAACCAACGCGCTAAAACAATGCCTCAATCTCAGCAATATCAAGCCCGGCTCGAAAAGATCATCCAAAAACTGGAACTTCAGCCTCATCCCGAAGGGGGATTTTTCAGGGAAACTTACAGAAGTGAAGGTGTGATAAAGCCCGATACTTCGGGGTTTAATGGGGAGAGAAATTTTTCAACCTGTATCTACTTTCTGCTTACCTCTGAGTCGTTTTCGGCTCTACACCGGATACCGCAGGATGAGATCTGGCATTTCTACGATGGATCTCCTCTTCTGCTTCACATCATCACAACGTGTGGTGAATACACAAAAACAACGATTGGACGAAATTTGGAACAGGGTGAAATCCCCCAGTTTGTCGTGCGGGGAGGGTCATGGTTCGGAGCAACGGTGGTTAAAAAAGATGATTTTTCACTTGTAGGGTGTACAGTAGCTCCCGGATTCGATTTTCATGATTTTGAAATGGGACAAAGAAACAATCTGATTGGAAGGTTCCCCGATTATCAGGAGATAATTAACAATTTAACACGGGAATAATCTGAACCAAAAAGGGAACGCGAATGACGCTGGTGCAACAAATCAACAACGATTTTTAAAATAGATCAGAGAATATCGGTATGATCCGTGTTATCCTCTTATAAATTAGTTCATTTATTGTAATCTACTTCAGATGCCCTACCTTTTCGACGATTTTAACAATCACCTCACAAGCTTTGGCCATGGATGGTGTGGGGATATACTCAAACTTCCCATGAAAGTTATGGCCACCGGCAAAGATATTCGGACATGGCAGCCCCATATAGGAGAGACGCGCTCCATCCGTTCCGCCACGTATCGGTACAATCCTGGGGCTGACACCCGATTCACGCATGGCATCAGCAGCCAAATCTACAATGAATTTTATAGGTTCAATCTTCTCCCTCATATTCGAATACTGATCACTTAGCGCCAATTCAACGGTACCTTCGCCAAAGATTTCATTCATTTGTTTAACGATGTTCTGAAGACATTTTTTGCGATCTTCAATCCCTTTCCTTGTAAAATCTCGCAGAATAAATTCGAGTTCCGCCTCTTCAACAGATCCGTTAAACCGCGTAACATGGTAAAACCCTTCGTAACCATCGGTATGTTCCGGCGCCTCACCTGAAGGAAGCATTGAAATTACCCGATTGGCAATCTTTATGGCATTCTTCATCTTCCCCTTTGCATATCCAGGATGAACACTTGAACCCTGGATAACAATCTTGGCACCTGATGCATTAAAATTCTCAAATTCAAGTTCGCCCAGTTCGCCTCCATCCATCGTATAGGCAAAACTGGCGCCAAACTTTTCCACATCAAAATGGTCAGCCCCCTCCCCTATCTCCTCATCGGGTGTAAAAGCAATTTTCACTTTTCCATGTTTTATTTCGGAGTGATTGACAAGATATTCCATTGCTGTAATGATCTCGGCAATACCTGCTTTATCATCTGCCCCCAATAGGGTATTGCCATTGGTTACCACCAATCTCTGACCAATATATTTGTTTAGCTCCGGGAAAACGGAGGGTGAGAGAATCACATTTTTCTCACTATTAAGAATAATATCACCTCCTGCATAGTTTAGGATAATGCGCGGAGAAACATGTTCCCCCGTATAGTCGGGACTTGTATCCATATGGGCTACAAAAGCTACAATGGGAAGCTCCATTTCAACATTGGAGGGTAGCGTTGCATAAACATAACCCATTGGATCCACCTCAACATCGTGTAGTCCGATATTCCGAAGTTCTTCAGCAAGAATGCCAGCAAATAGAGTCTGTCCTTCAGAACTTGGAGTTGTGCCGCTCGTCGAATCGGAGCAGGTATTGTACCTGACATATCGTACAAAACGTTCAACAACCTGGTTTTCCATGGTATTTTTTTTGATGAATTGCCTCTGCAATAATGCCCCGGACAGTCCGGATTAAAGAATAATAAGTTTTTAGCCAAAAAGCTTTTATCAGTATGCCAAAGCAAAAATCACCCTTCGGTGTGAAGGTTGGCCTGTCACCATGCATTTACCCTCCTCTTCTATACTGTCGAAGGGAATACAACGTATTGTTGCTTTAGTTTCCTCTTTAATTCGGGCTTCAGTTTCTGCAGTACCATCCCAGTGTGCGAGAAAGAAACCACCTTTGGAGGTGAGCAGCTCCTTGAATTCGTCATACGAATCAACAATTGTCGTATTCTCAGCCCTGAATTTAAAAGCCTTGTTATAGATGTTTTTTTGGATGGTTTCCAAAAGATCCTCCACAACCTGATCGATATTTTCAAGTTGTTCAACCGATTTCTCCAAAGTGTCGCGTCGGGCTACCTCTACTGAGCCATTTTCAAGATCACGCGGACCGATAGCCAACCTCACAGGGACACCCTTAAGCTCGTATTCAGCAAACTTCCATCCCGGACGCTGTGAATCGCGGTTATCGTATTTGACGCTTATTCCCCGTTTGCGAAGTTTTGCCACAATCTCATCCACTTTAACGGAGATTTCGGCCAGTTGTTCCATATTTTTATAAATCGGAACAATAACAACTTGATATGGAGCTAGTTTTGGAGGAAGCACGAGACCGTTATTATCTGAATGTGCCATAATAAGCGCACCGATTAACCGGGTTGAGACACCCCATGAGGTTGCCCATACATAATCGAGTTTACCGTCGCGGGCAGCAAATTGAACATCGAAAGCCTTGGCGAAATTTTGTCCCAGAAAGTGCGATGTTCCCGATTGCAACGCCTTTCCATCCTGCATCAGCGCCTCAATGGTAAAGGTTTCGAGTGCTCCGGCAAACCTTTCGCTGGCCGATTTAGCACCTTTAATGACAGGAATTGCCATAAAATCTTCGGCAAATGAGGCATACACATTAATCATTTGAGTTGTTTCTGCAAGAGCCTCCTGACTGGTTTCATGGGCTGTGTGACCCTCCTGCCATAGGAATTCAGCAGTGCGAAGAAACATTCTGGTTCGCATTTCCCAGCGAACCACATTTGCCCACTGATTGATCAGTATAGGTAAATCACGGTACGACTGAATCCAGTTTTTATAGGTACTCCAAATAATGGTTTCGGATGTTGGCCGTATAATCAGTTCCTCTTCCAGTTTGGCATCAGGATCAACGACTACCCCCTTACCATCGGGATCGTTTTTAAGTCGGTAATGAGTAACCACAGCACACTCCTTTGCAAAACCATCGACATGAGCAGCCTCTTTGGAAAAGTACGATTTAGGGATAAAAAGGGGGAAATAGGCATTGACGTGACCGGTATCCTTGAACATTTTATCGAGCTGAGCCTGCATTTTTTCCCAGATGGCGTAACCATAAGGTTTGATAACCATACAACCTCGAACTGCAGAATTTTCGGCCAAATCAGCTTTTGAAACCAGATCGTTGTACCATTGAGAATAATTTTCTTCTTTTGTAGTGAGAACTTTTGCCATTGGTGATGCTTTGGTATAATATTTGCTTAATAATTGTTAAATTCTATCTGCAAAATAACGAAAAGTTCAGGAATTATTTAATATAAAGGAGAACAAATCATGAAAACTAATATCAGACTGCTCTCAGCCATTTTGCTTCTTGCAAGTGCATGTACAACAGGATCTATGGTTACCTCAGGCAATTATAGTGACGATGTCTATTTTACTCCGGGGGATCATCCTCCCGTAATTGCAAGCAATCCGTCGTCCAATCAACAACCGGCAAAGCGTGCAACAACGATCTCCGGATTGCGACAGGAAGAGGCTGGAAAGATTGTTGACAATTATCTTTCGGACAAGAAGGAGGGTAATCTTAAGAGTGACAACTACTCTTTAAATGTTGATCCTGCCGACGCGGACACCATCAACGAATCGGATGATGAGGCAAGATATCTGATCGACAATTACAATGATGGCGATGAAATTGATTATACCACCAGAATCAGGACTTTTTATAATCCTTATGTGTATGATCCTTACTGGGACTCCTACTATTCACCCGGCCTGGGTTTCAATTGGGGATTTGGATTCGGAGGATTTTATGGAGGTTTGTATTCCAACTGGTATAATCCTTACTTTGGCGGATGGTATGATCCATGGTATTCTTATGGTGGCTGGGGTGGATATTATCCCTACTGGGGCGGATATTACGGTGGAGGTTATTGGGGCGGCAGCTACTGGGGTGGCGGATATGGCGGAGGATTTGATAGTCACCGCGACCGCTATTATGGCATGCAAAACCATACAGGAAGAGGTGGTTCCAATGCTGTTCGCTATAGTGGCTACGGAGGTGGAGCATCTGGTTCCGCTTCGATGGGCATATTCTCCGGAAACAGAAGAATGTCAGGGAATGCAGGGAACGGTTCCTCCAGAACATCAAATGCCACAATTAATGGAGGGATAACCTCAGGTGGCCGTCAGGCATCAGGAGCAACAGGACCTGTTACGACACGTCAGGCAGGTACCCGGTACACCGTTGACCCCAATTCAACAAGAAGTGCCACTATAGGAACATCAACTATGTCTGGTTCTGCCCGAAGTACAGAGACAATTACCAACTTACGCAGAGGACAGACATCCGGGATAAATAGCGGAACAGTGAAACAAGGGGTAACAACCGGAACTTCGCAGCGTTATACGCCCTCTTATTCAAGACCCAGAACAAATATTCAATCAACTTACAACAGTGGAACGACACGCCAATATGCACGTCCACAGTCATCGGGGTACTCCGGAAATAGTAGCAGCCGGTATTCACGACCTCAAGGCAGTTCATCCACTTCCGGAAATACTTCGGTTGGCAGTTCCTATCAAAGAGGTTCAAGCCGCAGTAGTACCACCTATAGCGGACCAACAGGGACCACTTCAAGAAGCAGTGGAGTGGTATCAGGAAGTTCTTCAAGAAGCAGTTCATCAGGTAGCTCCTATTCTGCCCCTGCAAGAAGCAGCTATTCAGGTGGCGGCGGCGGATCTTCTTTCTCCGGTGGCGGAGGTGGTAGCAGTAGCAGTGGTGGTGGCGGCGGTGGACGCAGACACTAATTAATAACATCAAAAAATCGTTCTTAAAATCTTTGATGATGAAAGGTGTCCCGTTAATTCGGGACCAATTTCATCCAACATTTAAAAACAAATAACTAAGGTATGAAAAAATTAATACTTACCCTATTTGCAATAGCAGGATTTTTCACCCTCTCCCTCGGTCAGTACGTTGATCAGACGCTAATGTTCTCACAGCATAATTACGGATCAACGGCCCGGTCAAAGGGAATGGGGAATGCTTTTGGAGCTATTGGAGGTGATTTTTCCTCATTAAGCATCAATCCCGCAGGCATTGCCGTCTATCTGAAATCTGAGGTTTCAACGACCCTGAATATTCTTGGGATTAACAATACTGAGGCCACTTATCAGGGACAGGTAACTGACGAAAGAAGCAACAATTTCAATTTCCGCAACTTTGGATATGTACTCGCTACCCCCATTCGAAATGGCGCTTCAGGACTGGTATCTTTTAATTTTGGTATCGGATTTAATAAACTTAATAATTTCAATCAAACGATCTCTGTTGGAAAAAATGGTTCTCCTCATTCGAGAATGGATGCTTTTGCAGAAAACACGTATGGAACCACAACAACACAACTGAATGATTATAACTCCTATAATGATGGAGTTACTCCATGGGAGAGCATGCTGGCCTGGTCTAACTTCCTGATCGACCCAACTGCAGGAAGTACAGACAATTCGTACCAATCATTACTTTATACCAATGAGTTGGTTAATCAAAACCTGACCATTAACAAAGAGGGATTTCTCAATGAATATGTTGCCTCTTTTGGAGCTAATTTTAATCATCAACTCTACCTGGGCGCTACGATCGGGATGCAGGACCTTTATTATAATGAGTCTTCAACCTATGCCGAAGATGGCGAATTTGGGCGTTTCGACTATTACAGTACTGCTAAAACGAGAGGTTTTGGATATAATCTTAAATTAGGATTTATTTACAGACCTGTACCAGCGTTAAGATTAGGTGCCGCCATTCATACTCCCACATTCTTTGATCTGAAGGAGGAATTTAGTTCGGTGATGTCTTCCAATTTAAAAAATGTAAGTACTGAGGCGAATGGATCACACAAGGATGAAACACCACTTGGTGATTATGGTTACCGACTCGACACGCCCACAAGAGCTATTGGAAGTTTTGCTTACCAGTTTGGGAAAAAAGGGATGATTTCATTTGATTATGAATATGTCGACTACGGGAAGTCAAAACTTAGAAACGGGCGCGATGGTTATAATTTCTCTTACGAGAATACCGAGGTTAAGAAAACGTACCAATCAGTTAGTAATATCAGATTTGGTGGCGAGTTTAAACCAACTGACGTAGTAAGCTTAAGAGCCGGCTATGAACTGTTCGGAAATCCGTACAAAACATCCATATCAGGTATACCACAACCTAATACGAACTGGAGTTATAATACCATTAATTTTGGTATCGGGTATCGTATTGACAATGTATCATTTGATCTTTCTTATTCACTGGGAAGTAAAACGGATTATAATTATATCTACCAGTTGAGTTCTGCCAACGATCCGGTTAAATACAATCTGAAAAGAAATGAATTGGCATTAACTATGGCAATAAAACTTTGATATACAAACCAATAAAAAAAAGAGGAACTAACAAATTAGTTCCTCTTTTTTTTATCTATTGGTCAGAAAGTATGATTACAAAATCATTCCGGCTCCAACCACGTTATTAGTCCCTTCATCAATTAAGATCAAGCTACCTGTTTCGCGGTTTTTCTTATAAGGATCGAAAAATAGTGGTTTTGTTGTTTTTATGGTAATCCTTGCTATTTCATTTAGCCCGACCGCCAAATCATTGTGAATCTCCTCAGTTGTATTGATATTGACCTTATATTTTACCTCTGTAATGATGCAGCGCACCTCGTTTGAGTTATGCTTTACCATGTATTTCCCTCTGAAAACCAATGGCTTTTCATTTAACCAGCAAACCATTAAATCAATTTCCTGCGACTGCTGAGGCTGATTAACCGCATCAACAATCATTGATCCCCTGCTAACATCAATTTCATCCGTTAATCGAATCGTTACCGATTGGGGAGGAAAAGCATATTCAAGACTTTCACCAGCAAAATCGATCGCTTCAATGGTTGTTTTTAAACCACCAGGTAATGCAACAACTTCCTGTCCTACTCTGAAAACACCACTGGCAACCCGGCCGGCATAACCCCGATAGTCATGGAATTCGTCTGAGATTGGACGAATGACATACTGCACCGGGAAACGGGGATCCTTAAGATTCCAATCCTGCCCAACAGGTAAGGCTTCAAGTATACCGAGAAAGGTCTCACCGGTATACCATGGCATATTAGTTGACCGATCGACCACGTTATCGCCAAGTTTGGCGCTTATCGGTAAGAAATGGATATCCTGATTCCCGAGTCTTCCAGCTACCTGAATAAAATCGGCTTTAATCGTATTGAAAACTTCCTCACTGAAGTCTACCAGGTCCATCTTATTAACACAAACCAGTACATGAGGAATATTCAACAGAGCAGCAATATAGGCATGACGACGCGTTTGTTCGATCACTCCGTTTCGGGCATCCACAAGAATAACCGCCGCATTTGAGGTGGAAGCACCGGTAACCATATTACGGGTATACTGTATATGGCCCGGAGTATCAGCAATAATAAATTTCCGTTTAGGAGTAGCAAAATAGCGGTAAGCCACATCGATAGTGATTCCCTGTTCACGCTCTGCACGAAGTCCGTCAGTGAGCAAGGCGAGATTAACCTCTTCACCGCCACGACTGATACTTGCCGCCTCCAAAGCCTCCATCTGATCTTCAAAAATAGCTTTACTGTCGTACAAAAGTCGACCAATCAAAGTACTCTTTCCATCGTCAACGCTACCTGCAGTTGTAAAGCGTAACAACTCCATATCGAGATATCCGTGTTCTTTTCCAGACATATAATATTAAATGAAAAATGAAAAATGAAAAATTCAAAACGTATTTGCAGTCTGAACTTTTGAATTTAAAGTCTAAAAATAACCTTCCCGTTTACGATCTTCCATGGCCGCTTCCGACCGTTTATCGTCAGCACGGCTGCCTCGTTCCGTAACCCTGCTGGCAGCAACTTCCAGAATTATATCCTCAAGTGTATTAGCTTCCGAAAGGGTTACTCCGGTACAGGTAATATCGCCAATTGTTCTGCAACGTACCTTTTTAACTTCTACTTTTTCATTGGGTTTAAGTTGCATAAAGGGAGCACTTGCCATCCATGCACCATCACGACAAAATACCTCGCGTTCATGGGTAAAATATAAGCTGGGCATCTCGATGTTTTCCATCAGAATATATTGCCAGACATCCATTTCTGTCCAATTACTGATAGGGAATACACGAAAATGTTCTCCTATATGCTTTGCCCCGCAAAACAGGTTCCAAAGCTCAGGACGCTGGTTTTTGGGATCCCACTGCCCAAATTCATCACGATGCGAAAAGAACCGCTCCTTAGCACGGGCTTTCTCTTCGTCGCGCCGTCCGCCACCCATCGCACAGTCAAACTTCATCTCCTCGATGGCATCTAAAAGGGTCACTGTCTGAAGAACATTACGACTGGCATTTAACCCCCGCTCCTCAACTACTCTACCCTGATCGATAGAGTCCTGCACATATTTTACAATCAAACGAGTACCCGTCTTTTCGGCCAGATCGTCACGATATTTTATCGTCTCTTCGAAGTTGTGGCCTGTATCAATATGCATTAAAGGGAAGGGAACTTTTAAGGGATGAAAGGCTTTGCGAGCCAGATGAAACATAACGATCGAATCCTTACCTCCCGAAAAAAGCATAACAGGACGTTCAAACTGAGCAACGACCTCGCGAATTACGAAAATTGATTCTGCTTCAAGTTCCCTTAAATGGTTTATACTATATTGCTCCATATCAAATGATTTCTCAAAATCTAATTTATTTTCTTACTCACGGACCCATTTTTAGCCCGCCGAATATAGAATCGGCAAAAATAGTCAATCCATTGGAACAATCATAGGTCTGCCCATAAAAAGAGTGAAGGGTATTTTAAATAGGGATTTCACTTTGCCCGGGAAGTGTAAACCGAAAAGTACTGCCTTTTTCCGCTGAACTTTCAATCGATATTGTTCCTCCTTGCTTTTCGACAAAACCCTGTAAATAATCAATCCAAGTACTGAACTGTATTCACCTTCGGTCCCTTTTCGATTTAACTGATTATCAAGTCGAAAAAGATATTCGATTAATTTCTCATTCATCCCAATTCCGGTATCGCAGACCGAAATTTCAACCGATCGATTAGAATTTTTCTTTGCCGTAACTGTAAATCTTCCACCTATTGGAGTGTATTTTAACGCTTTTGACATTAAATTGCGGAAGATGCTTTCAAACATATTTTCATCGGCAAAAACCTTCAAATTCAGAGGGGTCTTACAAAGGATTACTTTAAATAGTTAATGTTACCAACTGAAATAGTTCAATCCTTTCAAATTACAGTCTCAGAGCTGCAGTATAATGAATGCATCCCTAAGATAATCCTCTTATTGATCCAAAAACAAAATTATGATTTTTTTATAGCTTATTTATAATTTCTCAAACGAATGGTTCCTCATTTTCAGGACTTACATCTTTCCGCACCTTTTTAGCAGGCAGACGACCTGACTTTTTTAATGCAAGATAAAGAATATACTCTATCTGCCCATTCATGCTTCGAAATTCATCCGCCGCCCACCGTTCCAAAGCGTTAGATACCTCGGGATCCATTCGTAGCACAAATGTTTTCTTGGTTGCCATCGCCCTGCTAATAAATTGATCCGGCATTAATTACTGGTCGTGCAGATTCATCTGCACACAAAACAACCAGTAAATTACTAACCATTGAAGCTTTCTTTTCGTCATCTAATTCAATAATTTGCTGATCTTTAAGCTGATCCAAGGCAAGTTTGACCATACCAACAGCACCTTCAACAATCTTTTGCCGTGCTGCCACAATCGCGGTTGCCTGCTGACGGCGTAGCATGGCACCTGCAATCTCCGGAGCATAAGAGAGATTCGAGATGCGCGCCTCAATCACTTCAATTCCTACCAACGAAAGTCGGTCACTGATCTCCGTTGCCAGTGAATGGTTGATTTCATCTATTCCAGAACGGAGACAAACAATCTCTGCACCTCCCTTTTCCTCTTCAATATTGTCGTAGGGATAGGTATGGGCAATTTTACGCAGCGCCGATTCTGTCTGAATTTTAATAAATTTCTGATACGACTCTTCGGATTTGGTCTTTTTCATCCCCGTTTTAAGATCAACCTCTTCCATCGCTTCAATGTTAAACACCGCCTTGTAGGTATCGATCACCTTCCAGACTACAATTGCACTGATTAATATCGGATTACCCTGCTGATCGTTTACTTTGATCACATCCGACTCCAGATTGCGGACCCGTAACGAAACCTTCTTTTTGGAATAAAACGGGTTAAGCCAGAAAAATCCATTCGTTTTTACCGTACCCTGGTATTTTCCGAAAAATACCAGAACACTTGTCTGGTTTGGCTGAATAATAAACAATCCTGATAACCATAACAATCCAATAACGGCTATGATAATAACCACTGGAATACACCAGGTATCATGATCAATTATCAACCATAGCGGAGCAAACAACATCACCAAAGCGATAAATAAGTTTAAGAATCCATTGTTCTTTAATTTAATCTCTTTTTCCATGATTTCAAATGTTATATTAATACCACAATGATATCATATTAATATCACACAAACAATGATTTTTGCCATAGTTTGTAATAATTGTTGATAAATTTTTACCAGAAATCAGACCATATTAGTTTAGATCCGAAAATTCGTAGAATGGCGAAGAAACTATTCGTAAATTTGCAGGTTTGATAATTAAATCATTTTACTTGATCAACATGACAGAAAATATTAAAAATCAACATATTGAAATTAAGGGTGCGAGGGTACACAACTTAAAGAATATCGACCTTCAAATCCCAAGGAGTAAAATGGTGGTCATAACAGGGCTTTCAGGTTCCGGAAAATCATCACTGGCCTTTGACACTTTGTATGCAGAGGGACAGCGTCGTTATGTAGAAAGTCTCTCCTCATATGCCCGACAATTCCTGGGTAGAATGGATAAACCTGATGTAGATTATATTAAAGGGATTCCACCGGCCATCGCTATTGAACAAAAGGTAAACACACGTAATCCAAGATCAACAGTCGGAACTTCAACCGAGATCTACGATTACATTAAATTGCTATATGCAAGGATCGGACGCACCTATTCGCCGGTTACAGGCAGAGAGGTGATACGGCATGAGGTGAGCGATGTGGTGAATACCATATTTTCTTATCCGGAAGGGACAAAGGTGATTCTCCTTTCGCCATTTAAAATTACTAAAGGAAGAACGTTGACTCAGGAGGCCGATCTACTTCAACAGCAAGGCTTTACAAGGTTAGAAATTAATGGTGAGATCATACGAATTTCTGATATATCTGCAGACCTGTCTATACCTAAAAAGATTAAGGAGATTCATATTGTGATTGACCGGTTTGCAGTGTTAAAAGATGAAGATGTTCTAAGCAGGGCCGCAGATTCCATTCAGACCGCCTTTTACGAAGGGGGTGGCGATTGCAAGGTCAGGATCATCACCGAAGAGGAAACTTTAATGCTTGGTTTTTCAAACCGTTTTGAAGCTGACGGAATAGTTTTCGAGGAGCCATCGTTGCACATGTTCAGTTTTAATAACCCGATTGGGGCTTGCCCGGTTTGTGAAGGATACGGAAAGACCATCGGTATTGACGAAGATCTTGTTATTCCGAATAAGTCCCTTTCAATCTATAATGAAGCGATTGTTTGCTGGAAAGGGGAAAAGATGAGCGAGTGGAAGGATCAGCTGGTAATGTATTCCGATCAGTTTAATTTCCCGATTCATACCCCCTATTACGACCTGACTACGGAGCAAAAACGATTATTATGGACAGGAAATCAATACTTTGAAGGGCTAAACAGTTTTTTTAAAAGTGTTGAAGAACAATCGTATAAGATTCAGTACCGGGTTATGCTTTCGAGATACCGGGGAAAAACAATTTGTCCTGAATGTGAAGGAACACGTCTTAAAAAGGAGGCCTCCTACGTCAGAATCGGGGGAAAGGCAGTTTCTGAACTGGTCAATAAACCCGTGGATCAGCTCACCACATTTTTTCAGAACCTGCAATTAACAGAACATGAGAAAACTGTGTCAGACCGGTTATTGACTGAGATTAACAACAGAATGTCATTTCTTTGCGATGTTGGATTGGGCTATCTTACGTTAAATCGTCTTTCCTCCTCACTATCTGGGGGAGAATCGCAACGGATCAATCTGGCTACTTCACTTGGCAGCAGCCTTGTTGGTTCGATGTATATCCTTGATGAACCCTCCATCGGACTTCATTCGCGTGACACAGGACGTCTGATCAAGGTGTTACGTAAACTACAACAACTTGGTAACAGCGTAATTATTGTCGAACACGATGAGGAGATCATCAGAGAAGCTGATATGATTATTGATATCGGGCCCCTCGCCGGAAGAAACGGTGGAGAAGTTGTTTTTCAGGGTTCACATCAGGAACTGGCATTAAACAACAAAAGTCTAACTGCCAGATATTTAAATGGAGATGAGAAAATTTCGTTACCACTTATACGACGAAAATGGAATAATTTCATTGAGATCACAGGAGCGCGTGAAAACAACCTCAAAGGATTTGATGTGCGATTTCCTTTGAATACCCTTACTGTAGTAACAGGAGTAAGCGGTTCGGGGAAATCGTCCCTGATCAGAAAAATTCTTTATCCCGCACTTGCCAAACATTTGGGAGGTTATGGAGAGAAAACCGGGGAACATATCAGGCTGCAGGGTGATCTTTCATTAATAACCGCAGTTGAATTTGTCGATCAGAATCCCATCGGAAAGTCATCCCGGTCAAACCCGGTTACCTATCTAAAAACCTATGATGATATCCGAAAATTATATGCTGATCAACATGCCTCTAAGATCAATGGGTTTACCGCCTCTCACTTTTCATTCAATATCGATGGTGGACGATGTGAAGAGTGCCAGGGTGAGGGTGAGATAAAAGTGGAGATGCAATTTATGGCCGACATCCACCTGACTTGTGAAAGCTGCCAGGGTAAACGGTTTAAAGCGGATGTGCTGGATGTAAAATTCAAGGGGAAAAATATTTTCGACATCCTTGAAATGACTGTTGACGAAGCCATTAAGTTCTTTTCAGAAAATGATAAAAATGAAGGGAAAAGGATAGCAAAAAAACTCATTCCATTGCAGGATGTTGGGTTGGGGTATGTCAAATTGGGCCAATCGTCGAGTACTTTATCGGGAGGGGAAAGTCAACGGATAAAACTGGCCTCCTTTCTGGCAAAGGAGAAAGACTCTCCTACCCTCTTTATTTTTGATGAGCCTACTACCGGACTGCATTTTCATGATATACGCAAACTTCTTGATGCCATTAATGCACTGATCTCCAGAGGACACACAGTTTTGATCATTGAACACAATACTGAAGTGATGAAAGTGGCCGATTGGATCATCGATTTAGGGCCCGAAGGTGGCGAAATGGGTGGTTATAAAGTATTTGAAGGAACTCCTGAAGAAATTATCAAATGCAAGGAGTCCTACACCGGCAAATACCTGATTAATAAACTAATATAACAACTTAAATGATCCTGTTTGGACTTGTTGGTTCCGATCTGGATCAACTCTTCTTCCGGTTCAGGTACCAGTAAACAGGTAAACCTGAGAAAATAAGGGTGAGGCCAAAAATAGCTTCACGTGGTCGCGTGATCGTTGTATTAAAGACCAATACAATACAAAAAATAATAAAAATTGCAGGAATCACAGGATATCCCCATACTTTATAGGGTCGGTGTGCATCCGGCATTTTTCGGCGCAAAATAAAGACGGCTAAAGAGGTAGCGCCATAAAAAATAAAGACGGCAAAGATGATCATATCGGTTAGCTGATCAAATGTACCCGACAATACAAGGACAGATGCCCATATTCCTTGCATAATCAGAGAATTTGCCGGAGTATTGGCTTTATTCAAAGTACCTGCGCTTTTAAAAAAAAGGTTCTCCTGAGCCATTGCATAATACGGTCTGGCACTCGCAAGTATTGTCGCATTTGTACAGCCAAGGGTAGTGATTAATATCAGGAAGGAGATAAAGAAAGCGCCGTTATTTCCCCAGAAAGATCGTACCGCCTCAATTGCAGCAATTTGATTTCCTGACTGATAGATTTGTTCCAATTGAGGTATCGACAATAGTGAAAGATAGGTCACATTCACTAACAGGTAAAGGGTGATGATGACAAAAACACCAATTACTATTCCTTTTGGAATATTCTGTTTGGCATCTTTTACCTCACCTCCGATAAATCCAACCGATGCCCAACCCTGATAGGCCCAAAATGCGGCAAGCATAGCTGTAAAGAACGCCGAAATGGTAATTGGTCCTCCCATTGAAGATCCAAAATCCAGACTTTGGAGAGGCCTTGACTGATGGCTGCTTAAACCAAATCCAATAATCAGAAATATTCCGGCAAACACGGTAATCAGTACAAGTTTACTCACCCCTGCACCTGTTTTTATCCCCCTGATATTGACAAGGGTAAGAATGAAAATCAACAAAATTGCTATAAGTTTTACTGTAAAACCTTCAAACGGGAAAAATACTCCGCCAATCGAAAAATGAGAAATAGAAGCAAGCAAAACAGGAAAATTAAACAAACTATTGAGCGATTGCGCAAAAACATAGGCCAATGAGGAGATTGCTGCTGTCTGAATAACCGCAAATAACGACCAACCATAAATAAAAGCGAAGAATCTTTTGTAAATCCTTTTGTAATAAACAAAATCACCACCTGTATCAGCAAGTAATCCAGCAACTTCAGCATTGCTCAATGCACCAAACAGGGTAATCAACCCACCAACTATCCAGGCAAGTAATACCCAACCTGATGAATGAAGCTCCGCTGCCATTGGAGCGATTTTCTTATATACGCCCGAGCCGATAATATTACCTACGACAACAACGATAACATATCCAAGGCCCAGAGACCTCTCTAATTTTGGGGGTGTACTCATCATTTTTGGATGAACCACATCGGTAATACCTCCCGGGTCATAGGTTGTTTGGGTTTAATATTTAAATAGATTATCATATAGCCGTCTTTTTAATATTTATAAAGACAAATTTTAAAGTGGCAAAAATAAGTATTTTGATTACACTAAGCCTCTAAATTTTAAATCACCTGATATAATTCAAATCATTGTTTAAAAAAAAATTTACCTTTGTCTTCATCCCGAACAACCGGAATTCATTCACTTACCGGGATAAAAGATTAATCACGCCGGAGGATTGGCTCCTCCGAATTGAATAAAGAGAATCAAAACATGAGTATTGATAGAATGATAAATGAGATCCTTGCCAACCCAATTGAGG
This sequence comes from Prolixibacteraceae bacterium, assembly GCA_963675995.2. Lineage (GTDB taxonomy): Bacteria > Bacteroidota > Bacteroidia > Bacteroidales > Prolixibacteraceae > JAAFHB01. The sequence goes on from CAXXIY010000002.1 coordinate 2,705,766, forward strand.
CTGATCCGGAACAGGTACAGGAAACACTCGAACAGGTGAAAGAATCAGGTAATCCTAAGATTTTGGTGGGGCTGTTTGATTTACTTCATAATTCACAACACCCCGAGATAAAAAAAAGTGTTTTGAACTTATTGTCAGAACTGAAAAGCAAGGAGAGTGTACCCTATATAATTGAAGCCATTAAAAATGAAAAATACAAGAACGAGCGGGCAGAATTGATTTCCTGCTGTTGGCAGAATGGCCTCAATTACAATGCCTATCTCCCATTCTTTATTGACCTGGTCATTCATGAAACTTTCCTAATCGCATTTGAAGCTTTCACTGTTATTGAGAATATGTATGGGAATGTGGAGGAAGCAATAATCGAACAGGAGATAATTAAAATCAGAGAAGCACTTAATTCCTCCGGAGAAGAAAAAGCATATCTGTTAAACGGGTTATTGATAATTATACGAGATATCCCCGAAGTACAGGAATTTACCGCATAACTGACAGTAAAAATCCAGAAAAGCAATCATGAATAATTCTTTAGAACAAAATCGGGCCGGTTCTTTGCCTGGTCCCGGGTTTAAAGGTATTGTACTTATTGCTTTTATAATCATGATGAACAGTGCCCTTCAATTAAAAGGGCAGGACCCGGAATTTTCACAATTCTATGCCAATCCACTCTACTTAAATCCCGCATTTGCTGGAACCAGCGCATACCCCCGTGTGGTCATGAACTACCGGAATCAGTGGCCAAAACAAGGAAATACCTTTGTAACCTATAATCTGACTTTCGACAAATTCATTTATAGTATACCCGGTGGAGTTGGGTTTAAGCTAATGTATGACAGAGAATTAAATGGGGTAGTCAATAGCGTTAATGCCTCATTTATGTATGCCCAACACATAAAAGTAAATGACAGGCTATTTTTTACTACAGCTCTTGAGTGTGGATTTCTTTATAAACAATTTAATACCTCAGGGTTGATTTTCCCTGGAATGATCGATCAGGGATCAGGAACAATCACCGGGATTTATCCTCTCCCGTTTGATAGCGGACAAAAGATTATTCCTGATTTTACATTCGGGACAGCCGGTCAGGTAGATGATGTTTATTTTGGTTTTGCCCTTCATCACCTGACGCAACCCGATCAATCGATCGTTGAAGGTGATCAGCAGGGAAGACTTCCGCTTAAAATAACGGTTCACGCAGGTGCCAAAGGACACAGATTACATCGGGCATTGTATTCCAGAGAATTTACATTATCCCCCAATATAGTCTATCAGCAGCAAGGTTCATTTAAACAGATTAATACGGGGATCTACATGAAAGAGAATGTGCTTACATTTGGATTGTGGTACCGCAATAATTTGTCAATCAGACCTGATGCATTGATTGCAATGGTTGGAATTCAAAAGGAAAGATTTCAGTTGGGATACAGCTTTGATTTCTCCCTATCGAATAGTGCAGCTTATAGTTATGGCTCCCATGAGATCTCCCTTACCTTCTTTTTTGGAGAATATCCCCGCAGGTTATTCAATAATACGATGGTTATTCCCCAGATGTAAAGGATCGGAATAATAATCAGTAAACCAATGTTACTGATCCCGACTGGCGGTGTTTTCTCCCCAAAAAGTCTGTAAAATTGAGTATCCACAGGTAGGTTCCCGAAGGTGCCCAATCGCCATTTTTCATCTTTCCATCCCAACCTTTAATTTCATCCTTTACCTCAAAGACGAGATCATTCCATCTGCTTAATACAGTAAAATGGTATCCTCCTGCGGTAATCCCCGCAGAATTGAGCAGAAATATACGATCAACTGCATCCGGAGCATTTGGAGAAAAACCATTCGGAGGAAAAATCCGATCGAACGCAACCAGAAGGTTATGGGAAACGGTGTCATTGCAGTTATATTCATTGTAAACATCGAGTACAACCTTCCTGTAACCGGTAAGACGATAATCGTGTGATGGGTTTTTCTCTGCCGAGGTCAGTTGATCACCAAAATCCCACAAATAGTGATCAGCGCCAATACTTGAATTCGTAAAGTTAACAGTAGGCTGATCATTATAAACCACCTCATTGTCAATTCTGAACGCAGCTTGGGGCTTTGGATAGGTTTGCAAACCATCATTTTTAACCACTAAATTGGAACATCCGGTAACAGTTGACTTTCCCGAAAGGGAGAGGGTGTATTTTTTATCCGGAATGTCATATGTATGCGACACAGAAGATCCTGCTCCTTTGAATCCGTCTCCAAAATCCCAGTTAAAATCAACCAAATCAACATTGTCATTGACTTTTCCCAATAAGGCTGATTCAAAAGGAATGCAACCGGCCAAGAGATCCGAGGTTATCGAAAAATCAGGCTTCCGCTTTAATGTGATGCTTTGAAGTGCACTTTCACACCCATGTTCCGAAATCACCTTTAAACCCACGTTGATCTGCGGATGGATTTTCAGATCGAATTGGAATGGCCCCTGAGATTGAAGCGGATCTTTGAGTATCTCCGAAAGACCGAACTGAGCCAGATCCCAATAATATTTATCCTTTGTGGTTCCTATTAACCCGGCATACGAAATCTCATTTATACCAGGATTTAGACACTTGTCTGGTGACAGTGAAAAGGCGACATCAGGTATAGGGAAAACATGGACCATTTTATCAATCTTCACCTCATTGGAGCATTTCGCATCCTTAGTCGTAACTTTAAGTTTAACATCATAATTACCAGCCTGCTCATAAAGATGTGAAGTATATTTGTCGCTTTTTTCTATTGGAGATCCATCCCCAAAGTCCCAGAAATAGTCAACTAATTCGGAGTTCTCTGCAGAAAAATCTGTTTTAAAAGGTTCACATCCCTGTTTAATTTCATTTTGCAAAGTAAGATTTGGGGTAACATTTATGTTTTGTACGTAAGATTTATAACAACCATTTTCGGTTACTGTTAATGAGAGATCGCGTTGCGATTTATTGATACCTAACGGCACAATTAGTGAATTAAGACCAGGTTTATCAGCTATTATCCCGCCGTCGTATTCCCACTTAAAGTTAGAGTTATTTATATTTGCGTCCCCAACATAGGTTACATTGAGGTTATAGCCCGAACACTCGTCTGAAAGAATTGAAAATGCCACTTCCGGAGTTTTATAAAACCCCAGGTTAAACGCTGTATCTGTTTTGCAGGAATATTGATCGGTAGCAGTTAAAACGACGGGGTAAGTACCCCCATTTGAAGGCAACACTGAAACTTTAAGGCCATCGGTCATCACCCTGGGATCAGCTTGGATAGAATAAGTAACCGCTTTATCCGAATTAACCTTAAGTTCACCCCCAAATGTGCCACAAATCAAGGTATCGAGCGCTGAAAAATCAAGTTTTGGCTTGTCGGTAAAAGCAACATTAATTTCATCGCTAACTTTGCAATTATATTTATTGATCGCCTCAACCGTATATTTACCAGGTTTTGAAACGGTAATTTTTTGGTCAGTTTGGGTAGTCAGAGGAGTGGTCCACAAAAAATTTGTCAGCTGATCGTTGGCGCCTGCATCAAGAACCACTTTTTCAGGATTACACACCGTCAGATCGGGTCCCAGATTGAGAATAGGTTTGGAAACCAGAAGTTTTATCTCATCAGTCAATTTACACTTATCGACAGTTGATACTGCGACAGAATAGGTTCCCGGATCAGAAACTTTAATAGATGAAGTAGTCTCTCCCGTACTCCACAAATAGGAGTCGAAGGCATTACCGGCATTCAACACGATAGATTCATCTTTGTCGCAGCGAACAACCAATTTTTCTCCATTTGCATTGATATTACTTCCCAAATCAAGAACAATATCGAGATTGAAACCAACTCCATAACCATAAGCCTCCACCCCTCCAAAACCATAAACATAGGCAATAAAACCTTTACCCGCCTGTGTCGATTCTATGAAATGATTTCCTTTTCCAATGCTAATCTGTGCATAGGAATATCCCGTACCAGAAAGAGAATTAAAACTGACCAGATTGTTATCCAGTTTAACCAATCCAATTACATCATCCTTTACGACAACATTGATAAAAAATTTGCTTGTTATTTGAGGAGAGTCATAGGCCACAAAAGCCACTTTTTCGCGTGTCTGGTTCACAGGGCTAACAATTACCAAAAAAGGATCACCGTCACCACCTGTAAAAGTTTTGTCAACACTGTTGGAATTACTGAACTGAGCCAATAATACAGGTTTATCGCTTTCAATTAGGGATGGTGAAGTATAAGATAGCATAAATTCATGATACTTACCTTTATTGATTACAACAGGACTATTACTCCCAATCCTGACTGTTGTATTATCTTCGGCTGCCATTACTCGATAGGTATCTTCATGTCTGCTTTTCAACGGAACAGCTATAAACTTTCTTCCCCAGGTTTGCACTGGCGGAATTTGCTCATAAAGGTGATCCCAGGCTGAAACGGAAGCATCGCCAGGGACTGTGGTTGACAGCGATCCGGAAAACACCGCAATTGGCTTGTCACTTTTTATATAACTTCCAGTCAGGTCCCCTTGCCCTGGCCATGCGGGTATCGGAAGATTTTCTGACTGTACCTGGTAGACCTCACCCTGATTAAGAGTAATTGAATACGGGGTATTTGCCGCTTTTCCCTTATCTGTTACCTTTGTGGTCGTAATATTGACAACGGTATTATTACTTGAAGCAACAATCAGAAACTCACTATTTCTTCCGCTTCCCGAATTAAGCCCATTACCATCAATATGTGGCGTATAACACATGGTATAATACTCATTGCCTATAGAATTGGAGGGATAAATCAAGGCGACCTCCGATGAATTAGGGCTCCAGTTCAACGCATAAACATTGAGTGGCTGATCCGAAACCAGATGAATGGCTTTCTCCTGAATACTTTCTGAACCTATTGCCTCAACCAGTTTCCAATCAATCTTGATTTTCACCGGGACATTTGGTGTTACCGGTCCACTAGTGAAGGGTGTAACCGTTTTGCCAATGAAGATTTTGTAAATGCAATTATAACTTGAGGAGAGTGTAATTTCACAATAATGGCCATCCTGATAATTCCTGCCCTCCATAAAACCAAACCAAAAATCAGTACCCTCAGTCGATTTGTGGCACGCTTCATTCTGTCCACTGACAGCTATAGTGCTAACAAAAAAGATAAAGAGAGTTATTCGGATAAAATTCATCACAGTTTTAATTTGGCCATGAATTTAGTTGATTTTGGATTGAAAACACCCCGATTTATTAAATTAATAGAGAATATTTGTATTTAGTAAACAAGAGCGACCGTCCCGGACTGCTGATGTTTCCTGCCCAGAAAATCAGTAAAATTAAGAACCCAGAGATAAGTCCCTGCTGGAGCCCAATTACCATTTTTCATCCTGCCATCCCATCCTTTAATTTCATCTTTTGCCTCAAATACAAGATCATTCCAACGACTAATCACCTTTAAATGATATCCTCCAGAAGAAATTCCCACAGAATTAAGAAGAAAAACCCGATCACTGAGATCCGGTGCATTCGGGGAGAAACCATTGGGAGGGAAAATACGATCAAAGGCAATCAGAACCTGATGTGAAACAGAATCGACACAATTAAATTCATTTGAAACCTTTAACAGAACTGTCCTGTAACCGGTGACCGCATAATTGTGAACCGGATTTTCGGTGATTGAAGTCATACCATCCCCAAAACTCCACAACCACTCATTTGCTCCCCGGCTGGTATTTGTGAAATCAACAATTGGCCGATCATTATAAACGATCGAATCAATCATATTAAATGAGGCTAAAGGGAGAGGAGCTGCAAAAACCATATCATGTACTAAGGCTGAATTGGAGCAGTTCTGACGATTTGTGACGGTGAGCTGAATATCGTATTTACCAGCAAGTGCGTATTGGTGAGCCGGATTAATTCCGGTTCCGATTTTCCCATCTCCAAAATTCCAATCATACTTGACCAAAGGATCGGGATTGTTAACTGAAAAAACAAAAAACTCAGGTAGACAAAGTCTGGTAGCATTAACTGACTATGGATTCAAAGAAGGTATTACATGAATATTCGGGATGGAACCGATATTTACACAACCATTTTGCTCCACCTGAAGTGTCAGATTACGCTTTGATTGGTTAACCCCAAGTGGAATATTTACCCTGGAAATCCCCTTTCCATTGGCTATTGTATCTCCACCAAATACCCAGGTGTATTTCGAAATCGCGGGATCAGCATCGCCCAAATAGGCAACATCAAGGTTAAACCCATAACATTTCATCGAATCGATGGAGAAAATCACTTTCGGTTTTGGAATTACAGGGACATTAAATGATGCCACCGCCTGGCAATCCCCACGAGTAGCATTAACAACATAGGTGGTGGTGGTTTCGGGAGTTACAACAGGATTTGCAATATTTGCGCCTAAGAGTGTATTAACTGGCGCCCACGAATAAGTTGTAGGGGTAGGATTAGTATCCGGCTGGTTAAGGGTAACACTGCCCCCTGGCAAATTGCATCAATGGTTCCGGTTTTAAAATTTAATGTATTGATCAGCAAATCAACTGTAGCAGTGAGTTGTACCTGTGGATCATCCGGATAACCACCAAATTCAATTAAATATCCCTGTGGAGTATCACTTGCACCATTGCCTCCACCGTTAGGGAGATCATTCCATCGAAGCTGATTAGCTGACTGAGGTTGCGAATATAAGATATGGGCAAAATCCTCATTATTGCCGGAATCATTGGGCTCGTTTGTATTCCAATTGTTAAATCTTCCCTGGTATGGTCCGGCGCCATTGACATTATTGCTGTAATCAATACCCTTCCCGGTCCAAAACCAACGACCTAAACCATTATCCTCCATCCCCTCAGGCCCTGTTACCCATCGCCATTCCCCTTCTGTTCTGGCATCAGAGGCACCAATCCAACCCACACCTTTGGTTTTTTGCTTGATAAAGTCATTTTCAACCTGGCTTGTGATGGTTGCCAGATACCCCCTTAAACCGTAATACATCATCGCATTCGACTCAGCATCAGCTTTTGCATTTGACCAGGTAATCTTATATTGATTTACGAAACGATAAAAATGTCCGGTAGCAGGAAGGTAATCCACATCATTTAACGAGATGGTGATCTTTCGCGCACTTAACGATGGAACGCTCTTAAGATTTTTATAGGTAATTGTACGAATGGCATCCACATAATCCTTTACAGTGGCGCCGCCTGTAAGCTCAAGTGTACCCGGGAAAGGCTGACTCTGAGCCAGCTTTCCAGAATAGGAGAGCTCGTCCTCACCGACAATAAAACCTTCACTAAATGATATTTTCATTCCATTGATATTAGGAATCCCGTCAATCGTCAGATCCCGAGCAACCAAAACAGGAGAACTGCAATACTGTAACGGTACTCCATTGTTGTTAAGGTTAATAATAAATGGGTCGGCACCTTCGGCACAGATCGCATAAAAATTAAAAAAAAATATCAGAAAAAGTTTAATTTTCAAATTGTTAGTCCTAAAGGTTTTTAATTTAAACTCATAAAAGGGTTTACGAAAAGCGTTAAACAGACTCAAGCAATAACATTACAATTATATCCAGATTAATAAAGGAGGGTAACTGTACCTGTCTGTCGATGTTTTCGTCCCAGAAAATCGGTGAAATTTACCACCCACAGATAAGTACCCGACGGAGCCCATTTGCCATTTTTCATCCTTCCGTCCCAACCTTTGATCTCTCCTTTTACCTCAAACACAAGATCATTCCACCTGCTTAAAACGGTGAGCTGATAGCCCTGTTCCAAAATTCCCTCCGCAAAAAGTCTGAATACACGGTCAGTCTCATCAGGTGAATTGGGTGAGAAAGCCGTAGGAGCAAAAATATGGCTAAATTCAACCATCACCTTTGTTGAGATCGTATCCTTACAATCATATTGATTGGAAACCGCCAATATCACCTTGTGAAAACCTGTCCCAATATAGTTGTGTGAAGGATTTGTTTCAGATGAGGAGGCACCATCGCCAAAATCCCATAAATAGTTATCTCCTCCGACACTACTATTCGAAAAATTAACAGTTGGCTGAGCATTGGAGACGATCGAACGATCTGCACTAAATTTTGCAGAGGGAACTGGCAGTGCAAAAACCATTTCCTTAATTTTTGCAGTATTGGAACAATGGTCACTGTTGGTTGCAGTCAACTGAATATCAAATTTCCCGGGCTGATCATATTTATGAGTAACTGCAACTCCAGATTTGGTTGATCCATCTCCAAAATTCCAGTCATATTTCAGTGACTGGTTGAAACCGGGTATCGAAAATTCAAAGGTATCATACAGACAACGTTCTGAATTTGCAACTTTCCAGAGACTTAATTCAGGTTTAACAAGGATTCCGCTGATCGTTTTTTGATTTGAACACCCTTCATGATCTACAATCAGCGTTAGATTCCTGCTTGAGGGGAGGGTACTTAATCCAAGAGGGATTAATACTTTAGAAAGGTCAGTTCCACTTGCAATGGTATCGCCACCGAAAATCCAGGTATATTTTGAAGCAATAGCTACCGGATCACCTGTATAGGCAACATCGAGGTTATAACCATAACATGTTTGCGAGTCGATCGAGAAACTGACATTCGGATCAGGGATCACTGGAACCTTAAATTCTGCAGTTTTGCTACAGCCGCCACGTGATACATGAATGGTATAAATTGTAGTTCGTTCAGGTGATGCAACAGGATTTGCGATTGTAACAGATGAAAGAGTTGACAAAGGACCAGAAGAGGTCCACAAATAGTTTGCAGGAATGGAACTGTTATCTGATTGGTTCAGCGTAATTTGCTCACCTTCGCAAATCGCTCCAATAGCCTCTGCTTTAATATTCAATGTATTGACTCTCAAATCAAGTGTTGCAGAAAGTTTTAAGTCAGGTTCACCAGGATAACCACCAAATTCTATTAGATAACCTGCTGAGGCATAATCTCCCGTGCCGGCACCATCAGCAAGATCATTCCATTTATAGGAATTAGCCAGGTTATTGGGGAACAACGTGATATGCGCATAATCCTCATCGCCCAAATTATTTGGTTCGCCACTATTCCAGTTCGTGTATGCACCCTGATATGGACCGATTCCGGTATCATAGAATCGACGACCATTCCCGTTATCTTCCAACCCTTCAGGGCCAGTGACCCACCGCCACTCCCCCTCTTTGAGCGAATCTGATCCACCAATCCAACCGACTCCGGTAGTTTTTTTATTTATAAAATCATTTTCTACCTGACTGGTAATAGTAGCCAGGTAACCTCTTAAACCATAATACATCATCGCATCCGATTTGGCTTCAGCTTGTGCTAACGACCACCGGACTCCACTCCTTGAGACAAAACGATAAAAATGTTTTGTAGCAGGGAGATAATCTACATCATTTAATGAAATTGTGATCTTACGCGTGCCAAGTGTCGGATTTGTTTTACTATTCACATAATGAATGGAATTCAGCGCCTCCTCGTAATCCTTCTTATCAGTACTTCCCGTCAGTTCAAGAGTACCAGGTGTAGGTTGAGATTGTGTCAATTTCCCACTATAAATCAATTGGTCCTCGCCATTAAAATAGAGATCGCTAAAGGAGATTTTCATCCCCTTAATTGTAGGATTTCCGGTTATCGTAATCCCTTCGGCTATCAAAACAGGATCTGCACAATAATCTACAACATCTTTGACCAGTCGAATCTCAAAAGGATCCTCACCTTTCACCGAACCAGCGAAAAGGGAAAGCATCAATAGTATAAAAAAGTTGATTTTCAATTAATAAACCTGCGAAGTAAGCTTTGAATCATTTTTTTATTCAATATAACACCGGTCTCCAAAAATAGTGCTTCCAACCCTGATCATGGTGCTACCATATTCGATGGCTATCTGATAGTCGTGTGACATCCCCATGGAGATTTGGCGAAAGTTATCATTTCCCTGAAAGAAAACCACTTTCATTTTATTAAATAATTGTTGAAGGTTGAAGAATTCATCTCTGATCTGCTGTTCGTGATCGGTAAAGGTGGCCATTCCCATCACACCAGCAATAATAACATTCTCCAGATCAGACAATTCGGTCGACAAAAATAATTTATCAGCTTCCGATGGCAAAAAACCAAATTTACTCTCCTCGCTGGCTATATGGAACTGAAGAAGACAAGGAATTTTTCTTCCCACCCGTTTCGCCTCTTCTTGAATTGTTTTAAGCAGTTTATGACTGTCGACAGAGTGGATCATTGCGATAAAAGGAGCAATCATCCTCACCTTATTCGATTGTAAATGACCAATGAAATGCCATTCTATATCTTTTGGCAAAGTTTCCCACTTGCGTAAAAGCTCCTGCACTTTATTCTCGCCGAAAACCCGTTGACCAGCAAGGTAGGCTTCCATAATCTCCTCATTGCTCTTGGTCTTTGACACCGCAACAAGCTGAACACCAACCGGTAATACGGACCTGATTTTGTTCAAATTAGATTCAATTGTCATTTTCACTTTTAAATAATCAGAGTAACAAAATAAAATCTTTATTTAATGATATAGATATTCCTCAAAGCTATGTAAATTTCGGAAAAATATTGAATCCCTTTTATGAAAAAGATCATAAACCTATTTTGTTTATTGCAGTGTTTTGTTGTTACCACCTCGATTGCTCAGATAAAAGAACCCTATCAGCCTGTTAATAACGGGTCTTGGACAGGAATTGCAGTTAAAGAATCTCCTGATCCATTGGTTACTTACCAGTGGAAGAATCCAAAAGCTACAGATTCTTTGCAATCCTATGTATTGCAACCTAAAATAATTACCGGTCTTCCCAAAAGTTCATTTACAATTACGACGAATCAGATGACTGTTTCAGGACCCGGAACACTATTTTTTGATTTTGGGGTAGAGAGTGCAGGATGGATTGAATTTGATTCTGATGATCTGGTTGATTCTGTTGAAGTAAGCATCAGCGAGTATAATGAACCTGCGATCCTCAACTCAGGTGCACAGCATCGGATTAAGACCCGTGTACCCATGAAATATGGGAATACCTATCGCCTCGAATTAAATGATTTTTTATATGAAGGGGTGAGGTTTGCCTGGATTCAAGTCAGAAAGTGCTCCAGAACATGGCATATTAAAAATGTGAGGTTGATTTGTCAGGTACGACCAGTTAATTATTCAGGCAGTTTTTCGTGCAGTGATCCGGAATTAACCAGAATATGGTATACCGGCGCCTATTTGGTCAAGATAAATATGTTACAGGACTATTTTGGTGCAATACTGATGGAAAGAAGTGATCGTCATTCGTGGACAGGTGATGCTTATCCTGCCCAGGCAGCTGCACTGGCGGCCTTTGGGAATTATGATGTTATCAAAAAGAATATTGCATATACTTCAAATCAGAATAATGGAATTGCTGCCTATTCTCTCTACTGGGTGCTTAGCCTTATTGATTATTATAAGTATACCGGAGACACCAACTTTTTTAAAGAATATGCCGGAAACGCTGATAAAAGACTTGAGAAAGCCTTTAGTCAATATGATTCATTACCCAAACTTGGATTTATGGGTTGGGACGAACGTCTGGGAGCTGGTTTTGAAAACCCCCAAACCAAGGAATCTCAAAACACCTATAAAATGCTGTGTATTAATGCCTGGAAGCAATTCGCAAAGGCAATGTCATCAATGAATAAGACAGAACTTGCAGCAAAATATCAGCAATTTGCTGACTCCAAAATTAAGCTGATGCTGTCCAATGAAACATCAGTGCAGCAATATGGCATTCATGCCATATCCGAAGCGGTAAATGCCGGCTTATCTGATCAGCCGATCATCAGCAAGTTAGCCACTTTACGATTCTCAGACAGGTTAAACCGACTTTCGTACTCGCCATTTAATCAATACTTTATTATTGAAGCGATGGCATTGGCGAAACATTATGATGAAGCATTAACAACAATTAAGGATCTATGGGGAGGACAGTTGCGATATGGAGGCACTACCTTTTTTGAGGTTTACAGACCCTCATGGAACTCCATTCTAAAATCCAATGATGCCCCCATAAACAATCAGTGCGGATATACCAGTTTAGCCCATCCATGGAGTGCTGGAGTTACCAAATGGCTGTCTGAAAATATCTTAGGCATTCAACCGGTTCAACCAGGCTTCAAACGTTTTACAATTATCCCATTTCTTGGGGGTCAACTTACGCAGGTAAGGGGAACAATGCCCACCCCCTTTGGTCCCATTTCTGCTGATTTTAATGTACTATCCGGAATTCAGACGATAACCGTTCCTCAGGGAACAGTAGGAGAAAAAATTGGTTTACCTAAAGCTGGTACACAGATCCTAAATGTTAGTGTAAATGGAAAATTGTTGTGGGATGGAACATTTCATCAGGTCTCAGGTATCAATTCGGTTACGGCGGATGACCAATATTTATATCTTAACCAGGTATCCCCAGGTAATTACAGATTTAAAATATCCTGTCGTGATAGCAGAAAATTACCTGTAACAACTCCTGAACCATTTAATTACACGATTAAAACCTTTAAACAGGATACCCTTACATCCGGACATTGGAATAATAAATACGGCAAACAAGGATATGAGCTGTTTGGTTATCCAAAAGATGCTGTTGCAAAAAAACTGCCAGATTTTGTCGAATCGGTCACTCTTCAAAAGAACGGGGTTGTCGTTTGGCCTGAATCGGGTTCAGAAGAACGTGTTCTTGCAGCGCCCCGTCAGACAAAAAAAATAGCGGCAGCTATCATTACGAAAGATCCAAATGCCTGTGACCAAACCATGACCATTGATATCCGATTAAAAAGGAGTCAGCCATTTCAATTATCGCTCTATTTTCTCGATTTGGACAGGCAGGACAGACGGAGTGCCATAGAGCTATTTGACTTGAAGACGTTGAATATCATTGCTCCAGTCGAAATAGTCCGGAATTATGAAGAGGGGAAGTATGTTACATTCAGTTTTAATCAATCGGTAAGAATCAGAATAAATCACGTGCGGGGAAAGAATGCAGCAGTGAGCGGGATATTTTTCGATTAACTTTTCTCATTTCATTGATGAAGATTTTTTGCTTTGAGGATTTTTGTAAATTATACAATTCAATGTATTTACCCGCGTAATGAGTCCTCCTTGCTATTTTTTTTATCTTTACACCCGAACAAAATTGGTTTGAATTACAAACGATCGGATGAAAAGATACCTTATTTTATTGGTGATTACCGGATGCTCAATTGCGATATTTGGACAGGCAAAAGATTTTAAAACAGAGATCTATATGGGAGCAACGGGGGGGATGACCTTCACGAAGGTGAGGTTTTACCCCAATATTGTTGAGTCATTCCAACAAGGTTATGCTGGTGGAATTATGTTTAGATTGATCTCAGAACCTCATATTGGTTTTCAGGTGGAGGTTAATTATACCCAAAAAGGGTGGAAAGAAGATTCCACAGGTTATTCCCGTCGTTTAAATTATGTCAGTATTCCGGTGATGACCCATGTAAATATTGGGAAGAAGGCCATGAGGTTTACGCTCAATTTCGGGCCTGAAATAGCCTATATGCTTTCAGAAAGTGAAAAATTCGATCCGTCCAAAACGATTGTTTCAGGAGAACCAAATTATCGCGAATATTTTGGCAAACCCACTGACACACAACTTGATTTTCTATTTACCGTAGGGCTCGGAATGGAATATCATTTGAAAAGTGGGGGCGCCATAGCTCTCGAAGGTCGTGCTTTTTACAGTTTACCAAATCTTTTTGACACCAAGACTTATACTTATAAAGTGTCTCAACTCAACGGTGCCCAGGTAAAACTGGCCTATTTTTTTCAGCTCAACAAAAAGAAAACCAGTAAAAACAGTTCTCTGATAAGAAAATAATAGAATGACCGTATTTTAAAGGGAAAAATTGTCTTTTAGAATACGATCATTCTCTTGTTAATGACCAAAGCGAACTACTTTTTTGCTAAAAGTGCTGTGCGGCAATATTCAATACATTTGGTGACCTCTTTTATTGCATCTGAGCCTTCAGGAATGGTATATTCCAATTCAATATCACACGTGATGGGCCATTTATTCTTTTGAACCAATTGAAGCATTTCAATCACAGGGGTCTCACCATGTCCAAATGGCTGGTTTTTATTGGGATCGGAAGCTTTGGGTCCTGTTTTATCCTTGAAATGGATACTGGCAATACGATTATGAAGTCTTTCGATTAATAGGCAAGGATTTAATCCTGTAGCTCCAAAATAGTGGCCGGCATCAAAATTGAGCATCAGTTTAGGTCCGTAAGCAAGTACCTTATCAAAACTGAAATTTGGATTTCCTGGCTGGCCATGATTATGGAAGATTGCGTACAGGTTGTGCTTTTCAGTAAACGGAACCATCCGTTTGGCTGCTTCCTCCGAGATCTCCATCGTGATTCCTTTGGCGCCTAAGGTCTTGCATACATTAAAAGCGTAATCGATCTCTTCATCAGACCACCCACTGTCGCCCAATTTCAAAATGTCGATTTTCACACCCTTGGCTTTAAATAATTTCCGGATCTCCTTAAATTTATCCATAGAGACGGTTGAACGCCATTTCCGGATAACCTGAGCGTCTTTTACCTGTGGGATCCCTGCAAATTGCTCCACACACCCCCCCATCAACTCTACCGAACTTAAACCGCATTGGACCGCATAATTGAGCGTTGCCGGCAGCGATTGATCCGGCATACTCCGAAAACTGTAGGTGATGGTACCAATCTGTACACCTCCAAATTTTGATCCCGGCTTACCAGAGGCGGTTGCCGTAAATGAACTACAAAAAACAGTGAAAATAAGAACTGCGATTACCTGAGAAGCGATACGCAGGAATGGAGAAAATGAATCTTTTATTTGTTCTTTCATAATTAGATGGATTAAAATAATATACAATTATACTAAATATTGTGGTGGAATGAATAATAAATAACGTGACTTTACCGTACCGAGACACAAAAATTTGTGGTATAAAATAAGGCGACCTTGTTGAGCCGCCTTAATGTGTATAGTTACTCCAGTTCGTGAACTACTAACCCCGATCTGAGCTTTGGTTCAAACCAGGTAGTTTTAGGAGGCATAATATTACCTGAATCAGCTATGTCAATAAGCTGTTTCATCGAGACGGGATAAAGGGCAAATGCAACTTTCATCTCGCCAGAATCGACCCGCGATTTTAATTCCCCTAATCCGCGGATGCCACCAATAAAATCGACACGCTTATCAGTTCTTAAATCTTTGATTCCCAATATTTTATTAAGAATAAGATCCGAAAGAATCGTAACATCAAGAACTCCGATGGGATCATTGTCGTTATACCGTCCATGTTTAGTGACCAGTCGGTACCAATTCCCTTCGAGATACATACTAAATGTGTGCAGCTGATCGGGCTTGTAAATTTCTGTTCCCAATTTCTGAATATCAAAATCGGCACCGATCTTTTCAACCAGTTCTGACGTCGAAAGGCCATTAAGGTCCTTAACTACACGGTTATAATCAATGATTTTAAGTTGATTATCGGGAAAATGAACAGCCAGGAAAAAATTATACTCCTCATTGCCAGTATGATTTGGATTATTCTCCCTTTTCTCTTTTCCCACCAGTGCTGCTGCTGCTGTACGGTGATGTCCATCAGCAACGTAAGTGGCAGGTATGGCAGCGAATAGCTTTACAATCTTCTCAATTGTCTGAGGTTCGTCCACCAGCCAAAAATGGTGTCCAAAACCATCCTCGGCCACAAAATCGTAAACCGGTGATTGAGTGGCTATAATCGAGGTAACAATATCATCCAGCGCTTTAACTGACGGGTAGGCAAAGAATACCGGTTCCATATTCGCATTAGTCACCCTGACATGTTTCATACGGTCCTCCTCTTTGTCATTTCGGGTCAGCTCATGTTTACGGATTACACCGTTCAGATAATCATCCACCGAAGCACAGCCTACAATCCCATACTGGGTACGCCCCTCCATGGTTTGCGCATAGATGTAGAGGAGTTCTTTCTCATCTTTTATCAACCAGCCCTTTTTGCGCCAAAGGTTGAGATTTTCAAATGCTTTCTGATAAACCGGTTCCGTATGTTCATCAGTTCCTGAAGGAAAATCGATCTCCGGCTTGATAATATGTAATAAAGTATAGGGGTTTCCCTCTGCTTCAACTCGAGCCTCCTCCGAATTGAGCACATCATAAGGGCGCGATGCCACTTTTGACGCCAGTTCAACCGGAGGACGGAGTCCTTTAAAAGGTTTTAAAACTGCCATAATTTAGTTTTGAGCTTCAAATTCTTGCATTGCAGCAACCAGTACAGCGACGCTTTCAATTGGCATGGCATTGTAGATGGATGCCCTAAAGCCTCCAACACTGCGGTGACCTTCAATACCAAGTATATTCAGTTCTTTGGCTTTTGCCTGGAACGGTTTTTCAAGTGCCTCATATCCGGGAGCCATTACGAAGGTTACATTCATCCTTGAACGATCTTCAGGATCAGGAACAGGGCAAACAAACAGTTTATTCCGGTCAATTTCATCATAAAGCAATTTTGCTTTTGCAAGATTTTTCACCTCCATAGCTTTGATTCCACCGTTATCCTTCAACCAGTTGAGGGTCTGAAGTGCTGCAAAAACGGGAAGACACGGTGGGGTGTTAAACATCGATTCGCCCTCAATATGAGTCAAATAGTTAATCATTGTCGGAATG
The DNA here is from genome assembly GCA_963675995.2 of Prolixibacteraceae bacterium. Classification (GTDB taxonomy): domain Bacteria; phylum Bacteroidota; class Bacteroidia; order Bacteroidales; family Prolixibacteraceae; genus JAAFHB01. The sequence continues at coordinate 2,722,516 of CAXXIY010000002.1, forward strand.
GGACGTCCGGCTTTCCCAAGCGCCTCTTTTTTAACAATAACCAGGGTTACTCCAGCAGGAGCCAGATTTTTTTGAGCACCGGCATAAATCAGGTCGTATTTGGAAATATGGATTGGGCGGCTGAAAATATCAGATGACATGTCGGCTACCAATGGAACAGGGGCATCGATATCCTTATAAATTTGCGTTCCATAAATGGTATTATTTGATGTAATATGCAAATAATCAATATCCGAAGGAATCACTACATCCTTAGGAATGTAATTGTAATTTTTATCTTTTGAAGAGGCTACTTCAACAACCTCACCAAAAAACTTAGCTTCCTTAAGCGCTTTTGATGCCCATACGCCTGTATTGTAATAACCCGCCTTAGTCTTTAACAGGTTAAAGGGAACCATATAAAACTGAGTACTTGCCCCACCCTGAAGAAAGAGCACTTCGTAACCTTCGGGTACTTCAAGCAACTCTTTTACAAGCGAAATAGCCTCGTTCATTACAGCAATAAACTCTTTACTCCGATGTGAAATCTCCATTACGGAAAGGGAGGTACCTGCAAAATTAATGATTGCCTCGGCAGTTTTCTGAATTGTAAACTCCGGAAGAATAGATGGGCCTGCATAAAAATTGTGCTTTTTCATTTGAAGGAAATTTAAGATAAAAATATGATAACTTGACTAAAATGTGTTTAAAATCATTTGAAAACCGGAAAATTCGGGTTTCTTTTTTGCAAATTTAACACATTTGTCAGAAGTAAGATAACGAATTGTTGAAATATCCTGTAATTAATCAATAATAAACCGCCACTTTAGTATCAGATAAAAGGGATGCTCACCACTTTAGCTTTTAACCGTTTATTCCGGACAACGATGTAAATTTCAGTTCCAATCGAGCTAAAATCAGTTTTGATATAACCCATGCCAATCCCTTTTTCAAGCACTGGCGATTGGGTACCTGACGTGACTACTCCGATTACACTTCCCTCTGCATCAACAATTTCGTATCCATGACGGGGAATTCCGCGGTCGATCATCTCGAATCCCTTCAACTTACGTTTAACCCCCTTGTTCTTTTGACCCTGAAGAAGATCTTTGTCAATAAAATTTTTATCAGCGGTAAATTTAGTAATCCAACCCAGTCCTGCTTCAATCGGGGAGGAGGTATCATCGATATCATTTCCGTAAAGACAGTACCCCATTTCGAGTCGTAGTGTATCGCGTGCCCCAAGACCGATTGGTTTGATACCTTCCTCTTTTCCAGCCTCAAATATTGCATCCCAAACCTGCGGAGCATACTCGTTGTAAAAATAGAGTTCAAATCCTCCTGCACCGGTATATCCGGTTGCGGAGATAATAACCTCATCCACTCCTGCGAGGCGACCCACTTTAAAAGTATAATATTTGATAGCAGAGAGATCTGTTTCGGTTAGTTTTTGCAAGATCTGCGTCGCTTTTGGCCCTTGCACCGCCAGCTGACTAATTTTCGAAGAGGCATTTTCCAGTTCCACAGCCATTTCATTTTGTGAAACCAGCCAATCCCAGTCCTTTTGAATATTTGAAGCATTGACGACAAGCATATACTTCTGAGGTTCAAAATAATAAACAAGTAAATCGTCCACAATTCCCCCCTGACCATTTGGGAAACAGGAGTATTGTGCCTGGCCCTGTTGCAATACGGAAGCATCGTTGGTAGTTACCTTTTGAATAAACTGCAAGGCGTCAGGACCCTTCACCCAAATCTCGCCCATATGTGACACATCAAAAACACCGGCTCCGTTACGGACAGTCATGTGTTCATCTTTAATACCTGAATATTCAACCGGCATTTCAAATCCTGCAAATTCAACTATTTTCGCATTAAAGCGTTTATGCATTTCGTAAAACGGTGTTCTGATCATTTGATAAGATTTTAAAATTTTGATTTTACAAACTTAAATAAATCAAAATGACTAAAAGCAGATAATCTCAATTCAATTTAAAAAATATACTAATTTTGAATAATCATATTTTATTTAATAAAACTCCAAAAAAGATGGGATATACCAATTTAACTTATCTCCAGAATATAACTGGAGGCGATAAAGAAACCATACGTGATCTGGTTAACCTTTTTATTGAACAAGTACCTGAATTCATTGGAAATCTTAAAAACCATCTGAAAGAGGAAAGGTATTTAGAACTGGGAAGAGAGGCACACAAAGCAAAATCGTCGGTAATGATCATGGGAATGGATGACCTGGGTCATGATTTAAAATCACTTCAGTTGGCTACGATTGCAGGAACCAGGCAAGAAACCTATGCCCAGCATGTCATACGATTTGAAACAGAGTGCCTTGCGGCCGTTGAAGAGTTGAAGGAAACGCTAACCAAACTGAAGTAATTAAATTATTTTGTACTCATTTTTAATATCTCATCAGCAAATCTATAGGTAGCATTTTCAACATCTACATAACTTTTTGAAGTAAGATTACAAGCAATCACATGTGATCCGGCATCCGGAAATTGCTGCGCCCGCTTTAGTGCCTTTGGAGTACTTACCTGACTGAACATTGATATCTCCTCCTTCACTTCTACAACCTGATCCTGGTGCTGTTCATCCCGGTAATAATAACCCAGGAATAAAGGACATTTTACTTTGGAGAAAACTTCCTGATTCATAGTTATATCAATTAGTTGCTGCAGATAAACAGGTCCTTCTGCTCTATATCTGCAATACCAGTATTTACAAATTTCGCCAGATGGGTCATCTGAAGAAATCCTGAAATCTCCCCCAAAATTTATTCTTGCAATCTGCAAGCCCCACGGTTTGGATAATAATTTGGAGGCTTTTTGCTTAATTTTAATATTAGGTGAATAAAGAATTAGCCCTGAAACCTTTTCAGGAAAATCGGCAGCAAGTTTTAACCCGAGGGTTCCACCTGTTGAAGTACCCATTATGATCACCTTTTTACCTAACTGCCCGGCGATCACCAATGCCAGTTTGGCAGATTCATAGAGCCGTTCAGGGGTCATGTCAATTAACGGATTTTCGGTAAGCAGACCATGAGACGCAAGTCTGGCCAGATAGGCATTGCAATTATATTTTTTTGGAAAATCTTCATTAACCGGATACCCTTCCATCCGACTTGCCGAGAAACCATGTAAATACAGAAGAACATAGTCGGTTTTACCATGTACAGAATCGTTGGCCCAAATAATTTTGGCTTCATTACCGGGCCGGACCTTTTCCAATGATTCAAGATGAGTAACAAATTCATCAATATTGCCTGACACTGCAGGCAAATTTGAATTTAATACCGGCTCAGGCATCTTTGGACCCAGGAAATATGTTATTAAAAGCAAAATAAATACAGCACATACAATTTTAAGTGTTCTCATATCAATTTAAGTAAGTTACTGATTGATTAAAGCTCAGATTTATTCATCTGCATTACAAATTTTCATTAATTCGGATAACAGCCATCCTCTTCCGTCCATCCATTAACACCTCAAGTTCCTGCCTGAACCTGACATGTTTTACATATTTCCCTTCCCATATCACCTCCTGCTGTTCAAGCAAATCAAGCTTCACAAAATCGTTACTATTGATATCGGGGATTGAAAAATAGCCAACATTCATGGAGGTGACATTATGAAAGAAGTGGGAGCCCAGAGATGCTTCAAGCGGATAATTGGGCAATCCGATCTCAACAATCACCTTGGCATTATTTATTTGTGGCCAATTGACCGGAATACCTGTATATTCGTCCCTGGTTCCCCAACGACCCGGACCAATTAGTATATATTGCTTTTTGTCACCAATAAAGGTTTTGTTAATCTCGGCAATCTCAGCAGCCATCTCAATTGTTTTGGTACGGTCGAATTGTCTCACATCTACATAAACGACATCCGAGATCCCGGCTAATCTTCCATTTCCCATTCCTTTGGATGACAAAAGCAGTAGTTTTGAACTGTCAAGTGAACCGAGTTCAATTTCAATTTCTGCCTCCCTTCTGATTAACGGTTTTAATTGCAGAAGATAAAAGGTGGGCCAGCCGTTCTCCCCTTTGTTAATATCCAGCGCGTATTCCATCTCAACGGGAGCGCCCATCGCTTGTTTGAAAAGCTTCATCAGCAACATCAGCGCATCAGCGAGTGGAATATGCTGATATTCAAGAATATTGGCAAAATTAATAATACGAGGCCCCTTGATTCCAATTCCCGGCGTGATATAATCATTTTCGATACTGTAGGTCGATGCGCAGTGGTCAAGTATTCCATCTTTCTCTGCTTCTACCATTTTATATTTGCGTATGGCCGCCATTTCGCCTTCAAGTGTAAGGTCAAAATCGTTATAATCCATATCGATCGCATAAAAAGTACGCTGTGAATCCCTAATCTGGTCGTTGATTGAATTATTATTCAAAGCCGGATATTTTGGACAAAACCGGAAAGCCTTTTCCCCCCCAACGACAGCCTGACCCAAACCAACAGCAATCACAGCGAAACTGTCTTCAGGCTCCATATAGGAGTATGGATAATAGTTATAGGATTGCGCCACACCACTGATATCGGCATAGAATTTCTGATTATGATTCTGTCCAACAACAGGTTGAAGGACAATTGCCATCTTTTCCTCTTCGATCTTGTAATTTACTGCATTGAAATAAGCGCGTGCATCATCGCTAAACACCGAAGCATAAACCAGTTTTACAGCAGTCCGGAGCTGTTCATATCGTACATTTTCATCAGGATGGCTATTGGGAATCAGGTAAGTGGAATACACTCCCGAAAATGGTTGGAGCAGGGAATCTTCAAACAGACCGGAAGATCTTACTGCCAATGGACAATTCACCTGCCGAATATATTGCAATAACCTATCATTCAATGCATTACTCAAGCTTGCATTCAAGAATGTTTCAATCACAAGGTCGTAATCAGTCTGATGATAGGCTACATCATAGAGGTTATTCGACTCCATGAAATTATCAAATTCAATAGCACCAATAACAGAGGTTGCGGGCATCCGGATGTTTATACCCGGAAGAAGAGCTTTCATGTCGATATTTTCTATCAGATTGCACATAAAAGCGAGACCTCTCCCTTTTCCTCCTAAAGAACCATGTCCCATTCGCACAAGGTAACGGTTCCCGTTCAGAAGCAATGGATCAAAATTGATAATTCTGCCACGATTTTTTTTCTCACGTACATCGGCAAAAACACTCAGACAAACTTCCCTTAGTTTGGAAGGATCATCAAATTCGTCAGTCTTAAAGGGTATAAGCCTTTCGGCAATATTAATTTCACCACGCGCCAAAAGCCAGGTTGAGAAGTCATTTGACTTTCCATGAAATACAAGTGACTCCACGGGTACTTCAGCCATCAGCTTCTCAAACTCGTGTAAATTCCTGGCTACCCCTATCTGATTTCCCTCCTCATCCCTGAAGATAAAATCCCCGAATCCCAGATTACAATTGATAAACTCGTTAATATCATGCGAAAGGGTATCTGAATTCTTATTGATAAATCCAGCTTGTATTTCTTCGGCCCGGAGTGAGTTTTCGATATCGTGCGACTGAAGTAACAAAGGGATTGGATAACTAAGGCTCTCCTTTACGAATTTCAGGAGTTCGATCCCTGCATCCTCGTCGTCAATCCCATTTCTTGAAAATTTCACATCAGAGATCACACAGAGAAGATTCTCCTTGTATTCATAAATAACCTCCAAAGCATCCTCATAAGTACTTACTAACAACACCTTAGGTCGTGCACGATACTTAAATATCTTGTGAAGCTCGTCAGTTGACTCATCTGATACCAGGGCTTGAGTCTGCGTCATAACACTGGCGAATAGGAGTGGTAAATAACGCGAATAATACTTGATGGAATCTTCTACTAGCAGGATGATCCTCACCCCTCCAAGTCTGGTATCTTTTGAAACATTTTTCTTATCCTCGATGTATTTAATCATTGCAAGGAAGACATTCGAATTCCCGTTCCATACAAATACACGGTCGATGGCAGGTATCCTTGTGGCTGCAATTTTAAAATACCGGACATCGCTATTGTTGTTTACAAGCAATAAAATGGGTATTCGAGGTTTGGCTGCGTTGATTTCATTGACAATTTTCAATGGCATCTCCTTATCGACCCCCGCCATAATTATAGCGAGATCAAAGTGTCTGTTATTAAGGATTTTATTGACATCTTCTTCTGTATTAACACTGGTAAACCTGGGTGCAGCATACAGATTTAGCTGAAGGTATTCCCCAAAAATCTTGTCAGAAAACTGCCCTTCCCTTTCAATGGCATAGGAGTCATATAGTGTGGCAAAAAGTAATACCTCTTTTACCTTATTGGGCATCAGCTCCTGAAAAATATCTCTGTCGGACTTTCTTCTCTTATAAACTGCTGATATTGATATATTTTCAAATTTTTCCATAATTTAAATCACTCGGTGATTAACACCCTAAAGTTAATTAAAAATAGATTAAAAACAGAAAAGGGGCCGCAGCCCCTTTTCGCAAATAATTCAGGTGATTTAATCCACCACCCATGTATTTCCACTTCCAAGTAGATCGTCAATAGATTTGATCCTGGCCTTACTTTTCACATCGGCAATTTGTTGCTCCATCAGTTGATCGTAAACAGGCGAAACAACAGACCTGATCACTCCCATGGCAACCGGAAAGTCAGGCAACTTCATCCCGATCAATTGCTGATGGACATAGCCGTTTGGTTCTGTAACATCATGAATCAGAATATCATCAGGGGTGATTCCATTTTCGCCAATGGTTACGACCTTTAAAACAGCCTTATCAAAAATGAGTCCTTTATCTTTATTGATTCCAAAAATCATTGGTTCACCATGCTTCAAAAAAATCTGTCGTTCCTCGCGCATTTTCGGATCTGAAATTTCGGCATGAATTCCATCGTTGAAGATGACACAATTTTGCAGAACCTCTACCACAGAGGTACCCTGATGTTTTGCAGCCTCTTCGAAAACCTCCTGCGAATGACGAATATTATTATCAACAGCTCTGGCAAAGAAAGTTCCTCCAGCTCCAAGGACCAATTGTCCGGGTATAAAGGGGCTCTCAATGGTCCCCTGAGGGGAAGTTTTTGTTACAGCACCCCTATCTGAAGTTGGTGAATACTGACCTTTTGTCAATCCATAAATCTTGTTGTTAAACAAGATGATATTGAGGTCAATATTTCTCCTGATGCAATGAATAAAATGGTTTCCTCCAATGGCTAAACCATCGCCATCGCCTGTGATTTCCCAGACACATAGCTTAGGATTGGCGCATTTAACACCCGAGGCTACCGCGGCTGCACGACCATGAATAGTGTGAAATCCATAAGTACTCATATAATAGGGAAATCTTGAGGAACAACCAATGCCGGAGATAACGGCAAAATCCTCCTGCTTAATCCCCAAATTGGCCATTGCCTTTTGAATGGAATTCAGTACGGCATGATCCCCACAACCCGGGCACCAACGAACTTCATTTTCGCTCTTAAAATCTTTTAATGTATATTCCAAAATTTCTGTCATCACTTTTCCTCCAGAATTTTTTCAAAATTTTCAATTAATTCCTGTATTGTAAAAGGTAGCCCCTGAACCTTATTGTATTGGTGATAGACGAAACCAGGCACCTTATCCCTGAGATATGCAACAAACTGACCAAGGTTCAATTCGCACACCACAATTTTTTTAAATCTTCCAAAGACCTCTGCTGTATTTCCAGGTAGAGGTTTAATATAATTAAAATGAGCCAATCCGATATTAACACCTTTCAGTCTCATTTCCCTTACAGCGCTTTCCATATATCCAAATGTTCCACCCCAGCCAACAACCAACAAGTCACCCTGCTGATCTCCGTAAACTTCCAGTTCAGGGATCATGTCCACAACACGATTGACCTTCTCATCACGGATTTGCACCATTCTCTGGTGATTAGCAGGATCATGACTAACATTTCCAGCTATATCTTTTTCAAGCCCTCCAATACGATGCTGGAAACCATCCATTCCTGGAATTGCCCATTCACGAGCCAGTGTTTTTTCGTCGCGGACATAGGGTTTAAATGTTTCCGGATTGGTAGCAAACCGGGGAGAAATTGTTGGTAAATCACTGAATCTTGGTATTTTCCATGGTTCTGAACCATTACCAAGAAATCCATCAGTCAGTAATACGACTGGAACCATTCGTTCAAGAGCTATTTTAGCAGAGACAAAGGCGAAATGGAAGCAGTCTGAAGGGGTTGAAGCTGCAATAACGACAACCGGGCTTTCGCCATTCCTGCCATATAATGTTTGAAGAAGGTCGGATTGTTCCGTTTTTGTAGGAAGTCCGGTTGAAGGTCCCCCGCGTTGTACATTAACAACGACCAGAGGCAATTCGGCCATCACACTCAATCCCAAAGCCTCAGATTTTAACGCAAAACCGGGCCCCGAAGTAGAAGTTACTGCCAGCTTTCCGGCAAATGAGGCGCCTATTGCAGTACAAATACCAGCAATTTCATCCTCAGCCTGAAAACTTTTTACCCCAAGATCCTTACGATCAGCAAGGGCCTGAAGGATTTCGGTTGCAGGAGTGATAGGATAAGAGCCAATAAACAGATCGAGTCCGGCCTTATGTGAAGCTGCGAGCAAACCCCAGGCAGTAGCAAGATTTCCATTGATGTTCCGATAGGTCCCTTTTTCGATTTCAGCAGGATGAACAACGTACCGGGGTGTCAGATGTTCAAGTGTCAGACCATAGTTCCATCCGGCATGTAACACCCGTAGATTTGTTTCGACCACCACTGCACTTTTGGCAAATTTCCTCTTAATAAATTTCTCAATATAATCCAATGGCTTACTGAAAACCCAGCAGATCAATCCAAGCGCAAACATATTCTTACTCCGAAGAATACTTTTGTTGTCAATGTCAAGGTCTTTTAAGGCCTCTCTTGTCATACTGGTAATTGGTACCGGAACTTTAAAATAATCCTGAAGGTTACACTCTTCAAAAGGATCACCGGTTTTCAATTTTGCCTTATCAAAATTCTTTTGTGTAAAACTATCAACATCATAGAATATTGTCCCACCGGGGCGCATAAAGCTGGCATTTGCCTTGACTGCTGCAGGATTCATTGCCACCAAAATATGGGCGAAGTCACCCGGTGTGGTAACTCTCCCCTTCCCAAATTGAACCTGAAAACCTGAGATACCCCCTATTGTCCCCTGAGGCGCCCTGATTTCCGATGGATAATCAGGAAAGGTGGAAATATCGTTCCCAAATAATGCCGAAGTATCCGAAAAAAGGGCTCCCGTCAACTGCATTCCATCGCCGGAGTCACCCGAAAACCGGATTGCAACCTCTTCCAGTTCAATGATCTTTGTTTCAATCATGATGATAAAAATAATAAATATTTGCTGTTTGACTTATAAAGACTTAACGAATTGAATACTTTAATCTTAATCTATCTTACTGCATTTCAGCTATTTAAAAAATTAAATTAGGCAAAAATAAAAGATTTAAACTTCCTGAGTCTGAAAAATTTTATTGTTCTGTGAAATGCGCTGCATATTACTAATTTTGGAGTACAAATTAAAACAATTTTAATCGAATGGCTATAATAAAATCACTTCTCGGAAAAACACCTGTTTTCGGAGAGAACTGTTTTCTTGCAGAAAACGCGGTAATCATTGGTGATACTACCCTGGGAGACAATTGCAGTATCTGGTTTGGTGCCGTACTCAGGGGCGATGTTCACTACATCAGAATCGGCAATAATGTAAATATTCAGGACAACGCTGTGATCCACGCCACATACCTAAAATCACCGACCAATATCGGTAATAATGTATCGATTGCACATGGTGCAATCGTCCATGGTTGTACTATTCACGATAATGTCCTTATAGGGATGAATGCCGTCATCCTTGATGATGCCATCATTAACAGTAATTCAATAATTGCTGCCGGGGCAGTTGTTACCAAAGGGACGATTATTGAATCGGGTTCTGTTTATGGAGGTTCTCCTGCAAGAAAAATAAAAGATATGAGTCCCGAATTACTTGAAGGTGAAATTAACAGGATTGCCAACAATTATCACAAATATTCGGGATGGTACAAAGGAACAAATGATTAATTTAGCATAAATTACCCACTATTTAAAAACCCCTAAAATGGAAATGACGCAAACAGCTAAAAAAAACTATCTGCTCCCGTTGATAATCGTCGGAATCATGTTTTTTGCCATTGGTTTCGCATTGGGTATAAACAGTTATCTGATTCCATTACTCAACAAGGCGCTACAGATTTCATCCGGACAATCGTATCTTGTACTTGCAGCCACTTTTTCTGCATTTCTCATCTTTGGGTACCCGGCATCAATGGTGATTGGAAAAATTGGTTATAAGCGGACAATGGCCCTTTCGTTTTTGATGTTCGCAGTTGGTTTTTACCTTTTTATCCCTTCTGCAAGGCTGGGAAGTCTGCCGCTCTTTCTGTTTGCTTCATTTATAAGCGGTATGGGTAATGCTTTTTTACAAGCTTCTGTCAATCCTTACATCACCATTTTAGGTCCAATCGATAGCGCTGCCAAACGGATGTGTTTTATGGGTATTGCCAACAAACTGGCATGGCCGATTGCGCCGCTTTTCCTCTCCCTGGTGATCAGCAAAAGTGTTAAGGATGTCCAACTTACTGATATCAATCTACCATTTTATATTATTATCGGAGTGTTTATTCTACTGGGTATATTAGCATTTTTTGCTCCACTGCCTGAGGTTAAAGCCGCAGGAGAAGAAGAAGATCACGCGCAAGACTGCCTTTATGCCGCCAATAAAAAATCAATCTGGGAATTTCCTCACCTCCTGCTTGGAGGACTTACTCTATTTCTCTATGTCGGTGTCGAAACGATCTCGCTTGGAACACTGGTTGATTATGCGACAAGTATCAATTTACCCAATCCTGACCTTTTTGCATGGATAGCGCCAATCGGAATGGTGATCGGATACATATGCGGGGTCATTTTGATTCCAAAATACCTCAGCCAGGCCAAAGCTTTACTTATTTGCGCTATAATTGCAATTGTTGGTTCAACATTGGTCGTTTTAGTTACCGAGTCAATTTCAATTTATTTCATCTCCATGATGGCACTTGGTTGTTCGCTGATGTGGCCCGCTTTATGGCCTCTCGCTATTGCCGATCTGGGTAGGTTTACCAAAGCAGGATCATCGCTACTGGTAATTGCAATAGTAGGCGGCGCAGTTATTCCTACGATTTACGGCTTCCTGAAAGATGCGTTCGGGGCTCAAAATGCATACTGGATTGCCCTACCATGTTTTTTGTTTATACTTTACTATGCATTAAGTGGTCACAAAATCAGAAAATAGTCCTATAATTGCAGGTAATTTTCAATTTAGATTATGAAACCAACACTGGTAATACTTGCGGCCGGCATGGGAAGTCGTTATGGCGGTCTTAAACAATTGGATGAAGTTGGACCCAATGGCGAAGCAATCATCGATTATTCACTTTATGATGCGATAAGAGCCGGCTTCGGAAAAGTTATTTTTGTGATCCGAACCGATTTTGCCGAAGAATTTAAGGCAAGATTCGAACCTAAGCTCCGAAACAAGATTGAGGTAGGTTATGTTTACCAGTCTCTCGATAAAATACCGGATGGATCAGTTGTGAACCCTGAAAGGGAAAAACCCTGGGGAACTGCCCATGCTACATTAATGGCCGAGGGTGTAGTAAATGAGCCATTGGCTGTGATCAATGCCGATGATTTTTACGGATACAGAGCCTACCAGGTAATAGCCGGTTTTCTTGCCAATTCTACCGACGAAAATGAGTATGCTATGGTTGGTTACAACGTTTCAAATACCCTTTCTGATTTTGGAACGGTGTCGCGTGGAGTTTGCAACACTGATAAAGATGGAAATCTGACAACCGTTGTAGAAAGGACTAAGATCAAAAGAGATGATGATGGAATATTCTATTACGAAGGTGATGAACGTTTCAGTCTTGAAGAGGATACCCCTGTTTCAATGAATTTCTGGGGACTTAAACCCAATGTGTTTAAATATCTGAATGAAGGGTTTAAGGACTTCCTTCTTCATCATGGGAACGAGTTAAAATCAGAATATTTTATTCCCCTGTTAATCAACGATAACATTATAAAAGGGACAATACAGACAAAAGTGCTGCAATGCGACTCACCATGGTTTGGTGTCACCTACAGGGAAGACAAACCATTTGTTCAACAACGCATTAAAGATTTAATTCTAGGCGGAGAATATCCGGAAAAATTGTGGTGATATAAAGCTGGTGGATGTTTCCCATGTAGCTTGTTACGTCAAAAAAAAATGCTAAAACATTAAATAATATGAGCGCCTCATTATTTACAGAATTAGTCTCAAAATTTGATATTAAATTAAATATCAAAGAAATAACACCTTTTGGCACAGGCCATATCAACGACACCTATCTGGTAACAACCATCCCGGCAGAAGCGCCTGATTACATGCTTCAGCGTAAAAACCATAAGATATTTAAGGATGTGCCGGGGATGATGAAAAATATTGTAATTACAACCAATCATATCAGGAATCAGCTTGTCGCAGCAGGAGTAAATGAGATAGAAAGGAAAGTAATGACCTATTTTGCGGCAAAGGACGGCAAAATGTTTGTAAATGACAGTGATGGTAATTTCTGGACGATGTTTCTGTTTATAGCTGACTGTCGCGTTGTCGAGAACATTCAGGAACCTGAACAGGCATACCGTGCAGCCAACGCTTTCGGCCATTTTCAACAACAACTGGCCGACCTGCCTGGCGAGCTGCTCATCGAAACTATTCCAAATTTTCACAATGGTATTTCCAGGCTGAACGATTTTCACACTTCAATTTCTAACGATGCCGCCGGAAGAGTAAAAGATAATCAACAATTAATTGATAAAATTCTGTATCGATCAGACGAGATGACTTTATTGCAGCGGGGACTCAACGACAAAACAATACCACTACGGATTACTCATAATGATACAAAAATCAATAATATCCTCTTTGACCAGGATAATAATACGCTGTGTATCATTGATCTTGACACCGTTATGCCCGGATCGGCATTGTACGATTTTGGGGATGCAATTCGCACTTTGGGAAATACTGCACCGGAGGATGAACCCGATCTTTCTAAAATTGCCTTTAACAAGGTGATATATGAAGCTTTTTCTAAAGGATATCTATCTGAGGCCAGAGCATTTTTGACATCAACTGAAATTGATTACCTTGCTTTTTCGTGTCGTTATATGGCATGGGAACAAGCTATGCGATTTTTTACCGACTATTTGAACGGCGACACCTATTATAAAACAGATTACCAAGGACATAACCTTGTTAGAACTAAGGCTCAAATCCGGTATCTCGAAGTGTTGGAGGAGAATAGGTTGGTGATGGAAACAATCGTTAAGAAAAGCTAAGGTTGGGCAGACCGACCCTATTTCAGCAAATACAGTACTAAGAATCAGAACGATGACCTGTGTCTTCAAATTGATTGTCCATCTTTAAATATTTAATTTATTTTCTCAGGGTAAATTCAAAGTTGGCCCCTTTCCCAATCTCCAAGGTTAAATGGATGGTACCCCCTAACCCTTCGACCAGGGATTTTACTGTTGCCAAACCTATTCCAGTCCCATTTACTCCTGATTTGCTGGAATTTGAGGTTGTTTCGAAAATCTGAAATACCCGGTCCAAATCCTCTGCCTTAATGCCTGGTCCATTATCAATAACATTAAACTTAACATGGGTCTTTAAGTCTTCGATCGTAATTGAAATCTTAATATCCCTTTTATCGTTGTATTTGAGACAATTAATCAGCAAAATAAGGATAATTTGCTTTGGAGCACCCTTGTTGGTATAAACTGTAAAATTGTTCTGTGGAAGGATTGTAAACTTCGCCTCCTTATTAGGGTCAATTAACTGGATTATACCAACAATGATTTCCTTTACTATCACATTCTCCTTATCTTCCAACAATAGTCTTGTGTTTTGACTGTACTTTAAAATTTCGTCAATAAATTGGGTTAGACTGTTAGCTGAGGTGTTAATCATTTTTATCAATTCCAATCCTTCGTCATCCAATTGTTTCGAATATTGGTAATCCAATAAATCGGCCAGCATGACAATTGTTGCAAGTGGCGATTTTATATCATGGGTTGCTGTACCTGCAAATTTCTCAAGAATAATGTTCTGTGCTTCTGCTTCGTATGCTTTGATTTCAAGTTCATATGACTTTTTCCTCAATTCAAATAAGCTTATTATCTGATTAGACAATGCCTTCAACGCTTTCAACTGGAATTCATCCAGTGAATTGGGCTTATTATCCATAACACACAGCGTACCAAGGGGAAATCCGTTCTTGTGATTCAAGGGGACGCCAGTATAAAAAATGACATTCGGACTACCAGTAACCAGTGGATTATCAAAAAAACGTATATCATTTCGCGAATCAGGAACAATCAAAATGTTATTCTTGTCATTGATCGATTGAGCGCAAAAAGCAAGTTACCAGAAAGTTTCAGTGGCATCAAGTCCATAGTGTGACTTAAACCACTGTCTTTTATCATCAATGAGACTGATCAGTGAAATGGGTGTTTTGCAAATGTGAGAAGCCAAATAGGTAATATCATCATATTCCGGCTCAGGTAGGGTATCTAAAATTGAATATCCCAATAAAGCTTCCAATCTTTTTTTCTCATCTTTAGGAATACCAGGTGGAATCATAACAATTACTGTATTACATTTAAAGCTTGAGCCATATGTCTTTTATGGGTGAACTAATTTCAACCTTAAAATGTAATCCAATTAGCGGAAATAAGTTATAAGGCAAGATAAATAAATCTTCAACAAATATTCGGGTTTAAAATGATACATATAAGTTGTTCTATATTAACTATTTCAAAAAAAAGTTTATCGAAACAAACTCCAATAAACTTTTATCCTCCAATCTGTTGCTGAAAGCCAGGTTCGAAGATCTGCAGACCTTTTATTGTCGGTTGTCGTTTCTTCTTACTGTATGGAAGCTATCATTTTTAATCCTGTTGCTTTTCTCTTGGCAAAGAGGCATATGTTTTTAACCATTTACTCGAAATTCTGGTTATTCGAGGCTCTGCAGCTGTTGTAAAATTGCATTTTGAAACCTGATCAAACATTTCCTGAGCTTTTTCCCATTCTCCTAAGCCATCATAAGCAAGGCCTAATTCATATTTAACGCAGGAATTGTTAATATCTGACTTCAAATAATAGGTTACCGCTTTCCCGAAGTGTTCCTGTTTCAGATTAATCAGCCCCATTAAATAATTATAAACCTGCAGCTTTCGGGGACTTTTATAGGGTTCAACCAGGCGGGCATGTGCTTCAGCCTTTTGGGTTGCCTGTTCAAAATCGCCCTGAAAGAGAGCATGTACACTCTGGATAAATGTAATATTAGCCTCAATCAAGGTTGGTTCAGGGGCTTTTGATTCCTTTGAAAATTCCCGTTGAAGTGCACTGCACTCATTCATTGACTGAAATGGACTAACATAAACACCATGTTTCATAGAAATAACAGTACAGCAAAAATAGTGATCATCTTCCGGAGCTTGCAACGGATCTTTCCCATTTTTCCAGGTATTGTCCTTTAAATCAACAACGGATGTTTCGATGTCGGCAAATTTGGTGTTTCCCGGATAAAGGTAGGATATAACACTATTATTTGGCCAGTTACTTCTGTCATTTTCTTTCAAAAGATTGAGTGACATTGCCCAGTCTTTTCTGCCATCATCAAAATACCCCTGATAAGTGTCGATGTACCCTTTTTTTGCATAAGCTATTGCACTCTTGGGATCTATCTTTATGGCTCTATTATAAGCCATTACAACTCTATCAAAACTCAATCGTGCCCGGTGAACGTCACCAAGCGCCATAAAAGCACTTGCCTCAGTTGGACGTAAATCAACAAATTTTTCCATGCATTTTAGGGCCAGCTCAAAATCCAAAGGTTCATTAAAAAGATAAGATGATGCAAGGGTGCGGTAACCCAAAGGTGAATCAGGATCTAAATGGATGGCATCGTAGGCAAGTCCTCTGCATTTAGTATACTCTTTTCTAACCTGATATTCGCCGGCAAGAATAAGATGAGCACGCGAACTCAATGGGTATAATTCTACAAGGTGTCTGGCCAACTCCAGCCGTTTTTCTCCATTTCTGACCGATAAGGCTGTTTCCATGTCAATCAGAATCTTTTCTCCTTCACTGACAAGATTTCTGTTGATAACCGCCTGCCCCAGATAGGTTCTCCATTCAAGATCAGAATGAGCAGCATAGGCTTTGTAAAGATAAGCTGATGCAAATCGAGGGTCTATCTGTATAGCTTTATCTAATTGATCATTAGCATCATTTATCCTGCCCATTTCAAATGCTTCCCGCCCATTTTCAAAACACTGCAGAGCCTCTCTGGATGAAGATGGACATGTAACTGGTATTTCATTTTTGTCTCTTCCATCTGCGAGGCACATACCCGGCAACAAATAGGATAAACCAATAAGGACCAGTAGTGCCGGCGAACAATTTCTTACTAATTTAAACATAGTATAAGGTCTTAAAATTTTTGTAAAAACTGATCAAGTACATACAGGCTGTTAAACCTTTACCATTCGCTTAAAGCTTTTAAAGAATTAAACGTGTAATTACTAATTTATTAAATTTAGGAAAAACCCAGAAATAAGAATATCAATTTGGGTGCAAAGAATTTAATATTCCATCCAATTCTTACATCAATGTTTCGCTTCTTAAAAAATATTGATTTCTGGACGTGCCACACGTCCATGAATGAGTTTAGCGATGGAGCTTAATTCTGTTGTTATTATATTCAGATAATCCCATCCGATTGATTATCTCTCTAAATTGTGGTTCATTGTGAAGGATTTTGAAATCAGGATCGTTTAAAACCAGGGACAAACCGTGAGAGCGGACTGCCAATGCTTTTCCCAGCCACCTCAACGTTTCCTGCTTCTTTCCAATCATTGCATTCAACCTCGCGAGAAGTATAAAATCCGAGTCTGCTTTTTCAAGCTCCATTACAATTAACCATTTTATCAATCCCTTTAAATTTGACTTAATATAGACGTTCTTCACAAGGGTTGCAGATTTTATGGTCGAAGGTTCAGTTGCCAAAATTTTTTGCAGAGATTCAAATGCTCTTAATCCATCACCTTTCCTATAATAAATCAAGAAACATCTCCAGTTGGCAAGCTTAGAATCGGGCATAAGCTCACCAACTTTAGAGCAGTTGGCCAACGATTCTTCCAATCTGCCTTCATGATAATAATAGCGTGAATTAAGAAAATATAAAGTTGGGGAAAATGGATCAAGCTTAAATGCAAGATTAATTTGCTTACGGGCATCCACATTTTTCCCAATCAAATCCAGGAATTCTGAATAATACTGATGTGCAGTTATTACGTTCGGATTTAGTTCAATGGCATGTAAAAATTCCTTTTGGGCGTCTGCCCAGTTCCAGTCACATGAGAATAACAATGCTCCTAATGTAGCATGTGCTTCGGCAAGTTTTTGATCGAGTTCCAAAGCTCTTTGGATACACACCCTTGCATTGCGACAACCATCAGTCCAGGATGACCATCCCCACCATGCCTGAATATAATAGGCATCAGCCAATCCGCTATAGGCCAAAGCATATTTTGGGTCGGCAGCCAAAGCCATTTCAAAATATTCAATGCTTTTCTTAACTCCCTCCTCGTTCATACTGTTCCAGAAGAAACGACCTTTCAAATAAAAGTTATAAGCCTCCGGATTCTTTGTGGGTATTTTCCCGATAGTCTCAACCTCCCTCGATGAGAGAACAGTCTGAAGTTCAACTGCAATCTGCCTGGCAATATTACTCTGAATAATAAAAATATCGGACAGCTCTGAGTCATACTTTTCGGACCATATGTGTTGATCATGAACTGCATCAATGAGTTGAACTATAATTCTAACTTTTCCATCATTTTGTTGGACACTCCCTTCGAGGATAAAATTAGCCCCCAATTCTTTTGCAATTCTGGGAGCCACCACTGTCCCTCCCCGGTAATGTTCGCCGGTAACCCGAGAAATTACCCGAAGTCCTCTGATCCGTGAAAGGTTATTAAGGATATCCTCCGTTACCCCTTCCGCAAAATATTGATTATCCTCCTTCGTGTTCAAAATTTTAAACGGAAGAACAACAATCGATTTATCAAAAGCCTTCAACCCTTTAAAATAAAGTATCCTGTTATTTTTTACCAATATGATATGCCAATAAATTATTGCACAAAATAAAGCAACCGCAATAGCAAAGGCCATCACGATTTTCCTGCGTCTAAATCTCACATAATGAATTGGATCTGCGTTTAAATCAGAAGATTCCGGCATTGTATCCTCAGTTTCAAGAAGATCATTTCCAGTGGTTATTTGAGGTCCGCTTAAAATTCTCTTTTTAACCTCTCCTGGTGGGTACCCAAAATATTGATGAAAACAGGTATTAAAATAGGTCGGACTATTAAATCCAACTTTATAGGAGATCTCAGATGCAGTGGCCACATCCTGTTGAAGCATTTCCATCGCCGCCTGCAGCCTTTCTTCCCGAATAAACTGGCTTGAGGACTTATTCAATAATTTCTTCAATTTTCGGTGTATCGCCGAGCGACTCATGCCAGCTGCAAGAGCTAATTCATTTACTCCATAATTCTCCTTGTCCAGATTGGTACGGATAATTTCTGTAAGCTTTCGGATGATAACCTGATTCATTGAAGTTACTCCGCTCATTTCAGCAAATTTTGAACATTAAATGTACAAAAAATTGCTTAATTTTCCAAATTTAATTTTCCAATACCAATAGATACAGCTCCTAACGATGCAATAAGGATATAATTATAAAGTTGAAATTATAAGGACCCCGATACGTGGTACTATCGGGGTCGAAGCAAACTCTATGACATTAAATTATTCCAAAAACGTCCTTAAAATTTACAGCTATTCATCTTTTAACACTGATGCATATGCTGTTAGCCACTTATTTGAAATTTCGGACATGTGAGAGGCTGAAGTGCCTGTAAATTTACAATTAGAAACACTATTGAACATTTCCCGGGCTTTGTCCCATTTCCCCAAACCATCGTAAGCCAGACCTAATTCATACTTCACACATGCATTATTCAGATCGGACTTCAGATAACACTCGACTGCCTTACCATAGTGCTCCTGTTTCAGATTAATCAATCCCATCAGATAGTTGAACACTTCAGGTTTTTGGGGATTTTTGTCTGGGTCAATTCGTATTGAATATTCTTTTGCCTTTTGTGCAGACAATTCAAAATCATTCATTTGCAATGCATGAATACTTTCAATAAATGTCAAATTAGCATCACATAGAATATTATCCGGGGCCTTTGATTCGATTGAGAATTCTCTCTGCAATGCACGACACCCACTTATTTTCCCAAAAGGACTGACATAAACACCATGCAGCATTGAGATGACTGTACAGCAGAAATAGTGGTCCATTTCAGGAGCTTCCAGCGGATGATTGATCGTCTTTTTGCCCATATTTATATCTCCGACCACAATTGACTCTCCAGGTATAAACTTACCATTTACTGAATACATATATGATAATCCACTTTGGTCACGTGAGTTACGTTCGTTGCTCTGTTTTTTTGACAATTTACCAGCCATTTGCCAGTCACTTCGGGCGTCATTGAGGCAACCGAGATATGCGTTAATATATCCCCGTTTGGCATAAGCCACATCACAGTCAGGATCAAGTTTAATCGCCTTCCCATATGAAACTCTTGCCTGGTCCAGATTTAGTTGCGCTCTTTGAGCATCACCAAGGGCAATAAATGTCATTGGCTCATTCGGTCGAATCTCAACCAATTTTTGCATGTATTTCTGTGCAAATAAAAAATCCAATGGTTCATGGAAGAGGTACGATAAAGCTAATGTTTTATAGCCTAAGGGGAGCTCCGGATTTAATAGTGTCGCATCATGCACCAGATTTCTGAATTTTGCAAAGTCTTTTCGAACCCTGTATTCATCAGCCAGAATAAGAAGCGCTCGCGGACTTAAAGGAAATAATTCGACAAGATGTTTTGCGAGAGCCAATCTGGTTCGTTGATTAGGATCTGATTTAGATGATTCAATGTCAATCAGCATTTTCTCCCCTTCACTGACATATTGTCGGTATTGAATAGCAAGGTCGATATTCCGCTTCCACTCCAGTTCAGAATTTGCTATATAAGCTTTGTAAAGATGAGCTAATGCAAATTGAGGGTCTTTTAAAATCACCTTATCGAATAATAGGTTGGCATCTTGTATTCTTCCAATTTCAAATGCTTCACGACCATTCTGGAACAGTGTCAATGCTTCCGGTGATGTGGCCGGAGAGGTGACAGGAATTTCACGTTTACTTATCTCATCTGACAGGCAAACTACGGGTTTCATGATGAAAAAAACAAATGCAGCAAGAACTGTTACTGCACCAATAGTTACGATCTTTGACATAAAACAAGAAATTTGTTTTTTATACAATACCTTCACATATTCCCTCTATCTGGCGATCAATTTACTTTTTTAAATAAAGACTACATTTCATCATTCTTGTCATGGGTGAATCATCTAACCGTTTCCAGTATAAAGGGGTTGAAATTACGACAGGGTTTTAGCCTGTGATTAGATTGACAGAGATTTCAAAGAACCAGGTAAGTAACTAAAAATGTTAGTATACTAAATTTCGGATAAAATCAGAAATTTAAATTATAATATTGTTGCAGAATGTTTAATCTTTTTAAAAGCAATTTCACCTATGTTGCATTTACTTCTAAAATATTAGTTTTCGTTGATTTTATTTCCGTGATTAGCGTGTGTGCTTTGATCTCTCTACCCCACCGATATCATGTCTTCTGCCAACTCCTCTGGTGGAGGGAGGTAGGAAGGAGTACTTCGGAATTCCTGAGATTTAAAGGGATCAAAGCTGATAGTTAAAAATTTCAAAATCCTATTTTTTTGGTCCAACAGGCACAATGGGTGATTTTATTTCTGGAAATCCCCTGTTGATTTCGCTTTTTGTTGTTTTTACCTCTTTAAGCGGTTCAATTTTTTTACTGTACATTTTTAAGACTCCGCTGGCATGACGGTAGTAGTGTCCCCTCAGGTCTTTTGAATAGTTAGTGAGTATTTCTTTTCCCAAGCCATTTACATCTCCACAACGGAACAGTGCCCTAGCCAGGATGAGTTCACGCAATGAATTATTTCTCGTACTCGTGTCTGTTCCACTTAATGGGGTGAGTCTTTTGGCTGTCGCAATATCTGGCATCGAATAACCGGTAATCCCATTAAGTTGCAGCAGATCAAACAGAATAAGCGCGCCTCTGCTATCTCCGATTGTTTCAAGAGCCATTGCAACCGCCCTGAAATGGGAGAATTCGCTGGAAATGGTTAATTTTTTTGAAAATTTTTCCAGAGTAGGAATCGCTTCTGATCTTTTGCTTCGTCCAAGTGCGATAATCAGACCATCAAGGTAGCTGATACTTTTTCCAAATTGTCCCATCCCCGTGTAATTCCAGCCAGCATCCCAGTTTTGCGAGTCCTCAATCGCCTTTTGGAGCACCTCCCAACCAGTTGAATTTCCAAGCATCCCTAATATTCTGGCATAAGTAAGTTGATCTTCAGGAGCTTTCGCCTGATTAAACGCTTCCACCATTAAAGGTATTGAACGCGCTTTATCCCAAAGAAGAATTTCGAGTCCGTCGAGATTATGGGTAACAGACAACGAGGCGGCTCTGATTTTATCATCCGATGGAGGGAAGTTATCCTTGTCGGTGAGAACCGATTCAGGAAGATTCTCGATCCTGACTAGCTCCTGTTGAAGTGATTTCAGATCAATATGCCTGATCATCTGATTGTTTCTGGCTGCGATGGCAGCTGCCCATCCTACTGCATAACCCTGGTTCTGAAGACATGGTTGCATCCTAATCACAGGCATTGCATCGCGATCGGCACTTGCGCCAAGACCAGTAACTGCAATCCCCTCGATACCTTTTGGCAACAGAGCCCGAAAAGGGACATAAGCTGTAACATCTGCCCCACTATGATCAGGAGGTTTAAGATAGAAGAAGGAATCCTCCGTAAAACCATGCGTATCAAAGGAACTTACATGTTTCGAAATCGCATCCGGATAGGTCCGGCCATTGTATATATCCAGTGCTGATATGGTAAAGTCACCTATGATACGACGACGCTCGCGGGTTTGTGACAATTTCCCAATGTCAAACTGATTTGCAAATTTATCCTTCGCAACAATAAAGGTCCACCATAGATCGAGCATATCTGTATCATCGGTAAAGGTCCAATCGGTATTATTGTAAAAATCATCCGGATTTTTAAACGGCATGCCAGCCCCCTGAACGGCAACTGAATTGCCATCAGTGTAGGCATATCCGGCACCGGCAGCAATCGCGATATCCGAACTTCCGGATGAGTCAATGACGGTATGGGCCAGGATCACCCCTTTCCCAAAAGGGGTGGCCACAACAACTCCTTTAACTTTCCCTTTATCGATATAAGCCCCACAACCTAAAACTCCAAACCAGATCTCACCCCCGGCATTCCGGATTTCGCGTCTGAAATATTCTGTTTTCCAGTCGAAAACCCATTCGTCGAGCCGGTTCTTTTGTCTTATATTCCCATTACCAATGGCTTTTGTCCCTTCGTCGACCTCATTGGTAAACCCTTTGCGATAACCATGGTAATAACGGCCTACCATTCCCTGGGTTCCAATACCACCAAATCCATGCAAATATTCAATGACCATCGTCTTTGCTCCATGACGGGCAGCGCCCACAGCTGCAGGAGCACCGGCGGTTCCACCTCCCATAACAACAACATCATAACGTCCCAAAACCGGAAGTGTTGTCGCTTCAGATCTGACAATCTCCTGGTTTAAGGTGGGACGGATTCCGGACAACAATTCACCCACATCTCCTTTTACAGGATTATAATGATGCTGACGCCTGATTTTAATGGATTTAGACAGGGTAAACTTTGAAGCAAGCTTGGCGGCTTCCTTTCCGATTCTTTCCCCAATTTTGATTAAACCTCCAGGTTGCAAAAGATCTGCGGCCATCATTCTTGAAATGTCGGCCATGCCATTTAACAGAAAAAAGCGGCTTACATTTTTGGGCTGAAAAGGTGTAAGTTCGACTGTTTCAATGTCAATCTCAGCTTTTTCAAACCTGCTTTTCCCGACAACATGATCGGGTGGTACCTGAAAAAGAAAATCACCCGATTCGACCTGATTAGGGTCCCATGTCAGGTCTCTCGCAATTTGCTCAGCATTGGCAAATGATTCAAAAGAGCCATCTTTCATGTCAATATCCAGAGAATATTCAATCACTCTATAATCTTTTTCTTTAACAGTTACCAGCTGTGGCAACAATCTGGAGGAACCCGTTGACAATTTTTTTTCGTTATTTCCCAGCACAATAAACCTGAAATTCTGTTTACCAGAAGGATAAGCCGTAAATGAAGCTGAGGAAAGACGCGAAACCATTGCACGCGGAGTAGCATCAATGATCACTTTAGCCTTGACTGCCTGTCTTCCCGAACGGTTCGCAATTACGACCCCGGCAGGATTTCCCTGGTCATCAGTAAGCAAATCGGTAACATAACTTGAGAACAAAAACTCTATCTTGTTATTTATTAATTCATTATCCAGTTTTTGTTTAAATTTTAACGGAGCAGCTACACCCGATTCAAAAAGTTGCTTACCCAAACTGGTTTGAAGCGCTTTGGGATGGATATTCCAGTAACGCCAGGTGCCGCAAACATCCTCCCCGAGATAGGTCTCCTGCGCCACTAAAAAAACCTTTGCCCCGTTTTGGGAGGCACTGACAGCAGCTGCAACAGCAGAAACAGATCCACCAACTACCACAACATCAACCACATATGACACCGGAATCTTGCGCTCAGATTGAAAACAAAAATTCCCGGTATTCGATTCCGCAACCGGGGTTCCGGGGAAAGCCATCATATTACCGGAGGCAAGTATCGCTGTTCCGGTGACAGTTGTCTGTATAAAATCTCTTCGTCTCATTTGGATTCAAATCTGAAAAATTGTTCAGGACTAAAGTGCTTTTCTCCTGTAGCGGTTAAGTTGCTTGATCAATGCAGGAGAGTGGTCAGGTAAATTTAATAAAAAATGGTAAACGCGGTTGGCAATATTTATGTTTTTATTTGCCAGAAGCTTCGACAAATTACGCTGATCATCCCAATCGGGTTGAAACCTTTTTTCGAACAATGTGAGTATCACGTTTACGAGATAATAATTATCGCTATAGAGTCGTGACATCATCTCCCGGGCTACTGTTGGCCGTAAAAGCTGACATTCACGGAAATATTCAATGGCGACATATTTAATTCTGAAATCTTCACTATCGAGCAAAGGGATCACCTCTTTTTGCAATCGCTCTAAATCCATTCCATTTCTTTTTAGAAATTGAAGGGCTTGCCCTGATGACTTGTAATTTTTGCCATGCAAAATTCTAATCACCAGATCATTGTACTGACTACTTTTTAATTTAACACTGCTGCTCCATTGAAGCGCTTTTACCTGATCGTATGGATCATCCTCATTCAATAGTTTAATTAATAATTGGTCAGAAACCAATTGGTTATAGGTGTAGGTTAAAATGGTATCACGGGTCTCACCATAAGTGATGTGCCAAAGAGTATAAGATGAATAGGCCGCCTCCGGCACGATCCACGAAGCAAGGTCAGGCAGAGTTGCGCCGGTAATCCCATCTGTATGGTTCACCGATTTTTTAACAGGATGAATATCCTCCGGAGTAAATGTTCTGAGTTGAGATGAAGAATCACTAAGAATTTCGTTCAGCCGTGAGTAATCTTTTTCCGAAAATGGCGTATGCTCCTTTTTGGTTAATTGTGTGCCTGAAGGGAGCGAAAATCCAAGATATTTCCCTGTTATTTCCCAATATAGTGTAATATCCACAACACGACATAAAGTATCCAAACAAACTGCAGTATGAATATCCCGGCTGAATGCTGACGGAAGATCAGGTTCTGAAAAATAGATCGTCAGGGTATCATCCGGTATAGAGTCGTTGAAATTAATCAGGACTTTCTTTTTAATCAGACACTTCCCGGGTTGAAATAACGGATTAACAAACAGATGTTTTCCATCATCAAAACTGGTGTTTCCTGACATCAGGAATAAACAGATGATCAGTACTGAAATGACTTTAAACATTGTTTTGCAATTCGTAATTTGCAGGTTTATTTTAAAATATCTTTTCTCCAGGGACTCTATTTTTCAAATTTGGTACCACCAAGATTGTAATTCTGAATCTTCGGTAAACCGGGATTTCCAATTCCCTTCTCCATCAGTATTTTCAGATCATTAAAATATTCGGTATAAACACCGCGTGGAAAAGTTCCCTGCTTTTTGCAAACGGATGCAGCCATTCCAACGACTTCTCCCATCATTCCTGTTGTGCGCATCACTCTTACAGTTCCGAGGGCTACATGAGTAACGCTGATATTTCTTCCCGCCATAAAAAGGTTGCCGATATTGCGGGAATATAGGCAACGATAAGGTATTGGATAGGGATAAACTGGCAGGTGTTTTGCAATTGATATGAACTCTTCACCAGGAAACCATTGACTGTTTTTAGGGTCCGGATAGTGCAAATCAATTGTCCATGAGGTTGGCGCGGTACCGTCAGAATATTTTGTCTGTTGTGTGATGTCCTGTTCTTTAAGGATCATGTCACCAATCAACCTACGCGACTCCCTTTTTCCCGCTACATAGGCTACCCACTCCAGCTGACTGTGGGAAAATTTCTCGTTTCCCGGAAAATGATTCTTTAGATACGACCAGTTGGAAAAGACCACCATAAGGCCATAATCTCTGATCCGTTCAAAATCTTTGATCTGATCATAATTCATCCCTGTTTCCCAGGTCCACTCCCCCATTTTTACCACCATGGCACTTTTTTCGTTGAAGCTGAGTCCCCATCTGATATCAGGGAATTGCTCCGGCTTAGATGACTCCTTGGAATACCATTGTACTGAAGCGCCCATTGTCATCTTATCTTTGATTTCAGGAGCTGTGGGCTCGCCATAATCCCCTTTTGCTTCACGACCCATCATAAAATCGGCGCCGGCCAGTGCCCCGATAGTGCCATCACCGGTACAATCTGCATAAAGTGGTGCTTCAAACTTTAGTTCTTTAGAGGTTTCGATATTTACTGCATACACTGCCTTAATCAGTTCACCATCTTTTTCAACACCGTTGGCATGATAGTTAAGAAAAAGGGTTATGTTTTTTTCAGCCAAGACCGCCTCCAGTTTTTTCTGATCTTCATACAATGTAGCTGGTTGGGCATTCCCCGCCATGGCCGGCCCAATCTCATTGACGAGGTTTCCAAGTGCGGGAAAAGGATTTAGATTAATTCGGCCGCCAAGATGGACCCTAACCTCCGAGCTGTTGTTTCCCCCAAGAACAGGCCGATCCTGAATAAGTGCCACTAATAAACCCAGACGGGCCGCTGAAATTGCAGCACATGTGCCAGCCACACCACCTCCGGCCACAATAAGATCAAAAGCACCTGCAGATTCGGGCACCTTTGGCAGGCGCAAAGCTTTTTTCCGGAACAAAGCCAGTTGATCGGGATTATTTTCGGGTCGAAAGAGCGGATCATCGGTAAAAAGTATTGCATCACAACGACCATTGAATCCGGTGAGGTCATGCAATGAAATTTTTGACGTTCCACTCTTAATTTTAACTTTTCCACCAAATTCCCAGTTCCATTCGGTATTTTGAGTTCCAAAAACGACCTTTAGCGGCTTATCATCGATTAGAATTTCAAACTTTCCGGGGGCATCTTTGTCAGACCAGAAACCAACCCAATTTCGGGTCCGCACAAACACCTGATAGGTTCCTGCTTTCGGAAAGGTGATTACTGTTGTGGCATCTGCAACAGGTTTCCCCAATCCATGGGCCATCAGAAAAGGGGATCCCATCTGATCGATAAACTGCTGATCAATGACCCAACCCCCTTTGTTTGAAAATCCTTCGGCTTCGACCAATACCTGAGCAACAATTCTGGATGGGAAGGAACAAAAGATTACAAAAGCTAAAATTAATCCAAAAAAATTATTCAATACTTTTTGCGAATGTATTTCCATAAGGGTTTTATAACTATCAATTTTTCACCTAATTGCCAACAATTCCCTTTTTAATCCATTTGCGGGTTGCCTCGAAAATGATCAGCAAAACACAAATTAGGATAATACTGGTTAACAGGGTGTTGATTGTTCCCTGAACCCTTGTGATTGTATTTCCCATTTGGGGTATATAAATATTGATCATGTTCATTAACCCACCAGTAATTGTGGTTATACCAACAAATATCATAGGAATAAGGGTTATCCAGATATATTTACGTTTCCCATGATTTATCAGGAAAGTGGTTCCGATTGCAAGGGCTAATGTCGCCAACAACTGATTGGCAACACCAAACATCGGCCAGATAGTCGATACACTTCCGGTATAGATAAAATAGCCCCAGGCAAATACAACAAGAAAACTGGTAATCAGATTACCGATCAGCCAGTTGGTTTTGGCAAACGGGGAATAGATTTTACCAAGTGCTTCCTGCAAGATAAAACGGGCAATACGGGTACCTGCATCAACAGTTGTGAGGATAAAAAGTGCCTCAAACATAATGGCAAAGTGATACCAGTAGGACATCAGACCCGATAAACCGGGGATTGCAGAAAAGACCTGGGCCATACCTACTGCCAGCGATACTGCACCACCAGGTCTGCCGGCAATAACCTCCCCAACTTCCGAGGAGAGTTCCAGTAAATTGGTTTGAGTAAATCCTAATGCCCTTAGCTGGGGTAAAATTTGAGCAAACTTCTCCGGAGACACATTAATCTGGAAATAATCGAGTGGGAAAAGGCTGGTTGCAGCAATCAATGCCAATATGCTCACCATGGCTTCAGCAAGCATAGCCCCTGCAGCAATTGGCTGTATATGTGATTCTTTCATGATCATCTTAGGCGTTGTGCCAGAACTCACCAAAGCGTGAAATCCAGATATGGCGCCACAGGCAATGGTAATAAAAAGGTAAGGAAACAACGTTCCGGGAATAATGGGACCACCACCATGGATAAATGGGGTTAAAGCAGGCATTTTAATCACCGGACTAACGATGATAATTCCAACTGCAAGCATAAATATTACAGTGAGTTTCATAATTGAACTCAGGTAATCTCGTGGAGAAAGCAATAGCCAAACAGGTAAAACAGAGGCAAAAAAGCCATACCCTGCCAGCAGAATAGTAAGTGTCTTTTTATCATAGGTAAACCATGATGCAAATGGCGAACCTGGAATATATTTACCATAAATAACTGCAAGTGAAAGAAGTATAACGCCGATTATTGTAGCTTCAACTGTTCTCCCCTTACGAAATTTAAACATCCATAATCCCATGAAGATAGCAATTGGAATTGTCATGGCGATTGTGAATGTTCCCCATGAACTCTCAGCAAGGGCATTGACAACAACAACGCCCAATCCTGCCAGGGCAATAACAAGTATAATCAATACGGCCACAGAAGTGATCGTCCCGCTAAAGTTACTGATTTCAATCCTGGCAATTTCTGCCAGCGACTTTCCATCATGCCTTACGGAGGCAGTAAGAATAACTATGTCGTGAACACCGCCTGCCATGACGGCTCCAACAAGCATCCAGATAAAACCGGGCATATAACCAAACTGGGCTGCAAGAACAGGTCCAACCAGGGGACCCGCCCCTGCTATTGCCGCAAAATGATGTCCAAAAACGACCCACTTGGGCATCGGATAATAATTATGTTTATCGAAAAGCCGGATGGAGGGAGTGACCCCTTCATCGTTAAGGGTTAAAACTTTGGCAGCAATAAAACTGTAATAGAAACGGTAGGCCAGTGCCAGGAAAGCAAAAGCACCAATAACAAGAGGCATTGCATTCATAAGGATTATTTAAGGCAGTTTACATTTAGAATTATTTTTATTTCGATGTTAAAGAATGAATAATTCGTGGAGCGCAAATTAGCGAATTTTATAATTATTTTAATCTTATCATCACAGATATTACACCCTAAGCTGAGTTATCTATCGTTTCACTGCGGGTATCCTCACAATCAATTTTAATACAGCTTATTGAGCAGAATCACAATTGTTATTCACGCCTGGGTTCAAATGTTTATAATTCAAGTGGTAGCACGCAGGTTATAAATGGGAGACTTGTGAAAAGAGAACAGGTAACTTTACTTAAGAGCTAAAGTAAAGCCTGTACTCTAAAATCACCAAACCTCATCTCAAATATGGATGATTGAACAAGACAGGGTTCAAAAAGATAGAGAATACTACCAAGAATTCTGGATCTGAGGTTAGTCTTCAAAGTTCCATCATCCCGCTAATTCCAAGAATCGCGATTACTTCCCCAGAGCTAATCTGCACGATGGCCGATAAAAATTCAATTGGCCCTCCAACTTTAGATCAATTAACAATCATCAGGTTAATTCAGGCTAAGGAACGATACCTCCATTTTCGGAAATTAAGGCGTTCAACTGATATAATGGAACACTTAAAGGACTTGTTTTCAACTTACATGCCAGGGCAGCAGCCGCTCCGGCAGCCTGCCCCATTCCCATACAGGATGCCTGTACCCGTAAAGCGGAGTTTGCTAAACGATCGCTACTGACACACCTTCCCGCCACTAAAAAATTATGGCTATTTTTGGGAATTAAGGCCCTTAAGGGAATAGTGGCAACGGTATTCTCTGATAAATGCTTTGGAATAATACCATTTTCGTCATGTAAATCAATAGGATAAAAAGAATAGGATACAGCATCATCAAATACTTTCCCGGTTACATAATCCTCATGAGTGATCTGATACTCTCCCTCAATACGAAAAGTTTCCCTCACTGCTGTCTCCTGTTGCATCGAAAGCAGATGCGTTTTCTCACATCCGGGAAGCGTTCGGATAAACCTTAGGATCTTTAATAATGAGGATCGTCCATTGATATTAGCTATTGTATGAGTTTCAGAGGTTGTGGAGTCTGCATTTAATATATGCTGGTTATTATCTCCCTGACTTCGTAACAAAGATTGAATACTCCGAAATTCAACCCTGGCTAACTCATTCCTTTTGACAGCCTCATCAAATTTTGCCTCAATAAGACTGAAATCGAGTTTGTCCGGATCATAACCTCCTATCGTAAACATCAGTGTACCGGGTTGTATCTCCTTCTCCCGCAAAACATTAAACCCTGCCAATGAGGCAACAAAAGCATTACCCGTACAATCAATCAACTGATTGCATTTAATTATTGAACGGGTTCCTTTTCCAATTGTTTCAACCTGCCAGTTGTTCTGTTTAAATGAAGCCTGAACAGGAGTCTCATAATACCTGATTTGAACTCCTGCTTCCCGGCATTTTTCCTCAGCCAGGAGGGCATATAAATATTTGTTCAACCGCACCTGATGTTTCCAGTGATGCTTCCCCGTGGGGATAGAGAAATCAGGAAGTATACCATCGTCCAATCTGACAGCCTCCTTCACAAGTTGCCAACCAATACCGCTGATGATCTGTTTTCCCCATGCATGGAATAATCCGGGAAAAGCAACACCACCTGTAGTGGTAGTGCCTCCCAGCTGACTTCCGTTTTCGACAAGAATTGTTGAGCTTCCCGTACGGCCGGCCTGAATGGCAGCAATAACACCAGCTGTTCCTCCTCCCACAATCAGTATATCTGTTTTTATTTCCTTAATAGCTTGACTATTTAGGTTAGATGCCTCTCCATTAAATGGCATTATACCGGCAAGTGAAATGCTACCTATCGCCTTAAGCATATTCCGTCTTGCAATCAGTGTCATGGTTGGTTGGATTAAAGTTACAATTTGTTGATCAGGGAGGCCTGGCAGGCAGCGCCATAACCATTATCAATATTCACCACAGAAACTCCGCTGGCACAACTGTTAAGCATTGATAATAAGGCTGAAAGCCCCTGAAAACTCGAGCCGTACCCAATACTGGTTGGTACCCCGATGACCGGTTTATCCACAAGACCACCTACCACACTTGCAAGGGCCCCCTCCATTCCCGCCACGACAATGATTACACGAGCACCACGGATCAGTTCCCATTTATTAAATAACCGATGGATACCTGCCACTCCTACATCATAAACTGTAATTACTTTATTATTCAGAAACCGGGCTGTTTCAACTGCTTCTTCTGCAACAGGTAGATCAGAGGTTCCAGCTGAAACCACTGCGATGTAATTTTCGCCACAAGGTTCCTCCCTATGTTTGAATGAAATGGTCTTCGCAAGTGAATTGTAAACTGCTCCAGGGATGATCATTTTTACTGCCTCATACATCTCAATGGTTACACGTGTGGCAAGAATATTCATCCCTTTTTCATACATCCTTTGAGCGATCAGTTTCACCTGTTCAGTTGTTTTCCCTGCCCCATAAATCACCTCCGGAATGCCTGTACGATGAAGCCGACTGGTATCGATATTGGCAAATCCCATATCTTCAACATCTCTGCTATTTAACTGAAATATTGCCTCTGTGAGTTCTATTTCTCCACTTTTATATTTTTCGAGTAGGTCGCGAATATCCATATTTACAGACTCCTATTTACGATTTTTTCAACCTCGTTTAGCGTGAGTTTGTGCTTCACTGCTAATTGCTTTATATCCTCAATTTCAGGCTTCACCCGGATCACCCGCCCCTGAAAAGAGCTGTATTTAACCCGGACTTTCCCCAGTGACGTTTCAATCTCCTTTTCATTCCTTTCAAGAACTGTTTTGGTTACTCCATATTCCCTCACACCAATAGAGGTGCTGTTTAAAAAGATGATCGATTTTATTTCAGAGAGAAGCCCTTTGCTGCAAAGAACAGAGAGTGTATTGGCAGGCCTTGACTTTTTCATGATGATGGGTGTCAAAAAGACATCGCTGGCTCCAGCATCGAAAAGTCGCTGAAAAAGATGATCATACCATTCGGGATTCATATCATCAATATTACATTCCACCATAAAGGCTTCCGCTCTACCTGAATTATCAGGATTTTTTTCATAATCTGAAAGATAAACCCTTAAAATATTGGGTACTTCAGAAACATCGCGTTGACCGATTCCATAACCAATTTTCTGAATTGGAAAATCGATCTGTTCCGTAAAATCGTCAACTGTTCCAACAAGTATTGCAGCGCCCGTTGGAGTTGTGGCCTCATGAGCGACCAAACCAGTCCGGACAGGAACATTCTGAACAATTAAAGTCGTGGCTGGTGCCGGAACCGGCATCAAACCATGTGCACATTTCACCATTCCTCCTCCCAATTGAATTGGCGAAGAGAGGACTTTGTCCACTTTAAGAAAATCAAGACAGATGACAGCACCCACAATATCTGCAATTGAGTCCAATGCGCCAACTTCATGAAAATGGACATGATGTTTACTGATCTGATGAACTTTAGCTTCTGCTTCAGCGATCAGGTCAAAAATTTTAATCGACAAAGCTTTAACTTTAAGAGAAAGCGAACTTTGGTTGATTAATTCCTCGACATGCCGCAAATGGCGATGTTTTTCGTTTTCGGGATTTTCAATGACAACTGTGGCTTTCGTCCCTGAAATCCCTCTTCTGATATCATTCGAAATATCGAGGTGGAAACCTGCAATATTGAGCTTCTGAAGCTCCTGCTTCAGAAATTCAGGATCAACACCTAAATCAATCAATGCACCGAGATTCATATCTCCGCTAATCCCGGCAAAACAATCGTAGTACAAAACTCTCATTATCCAATTTATTTAATGTCAAGAGGAGGCAAAACACGATTCATTTTCCCCGAAACCAAACCTTCGGAATCAATCTCTACAATCTCAAATCCTAAAGCCTTAATTTCAAAAATAATGCGCTCGCTAACCAACTGGAGCTTTTCAAGATCAACCGGCTTAACTTCAATTTTCGCTTTTATCCCGTAATGACGGACCCTGACATCGTCAAATCCATAACTGTTCAGAATATTTTCCGCTTCTTCGATTTGTTTTAATTTCCCAACTGTCACTTCCTGATTATATGGAATTCGTGAACTCAGACATGGGCTTGCTGGTTTATTCCAGTTTGGAAGGTTGAAATGCCGGGCAATGGTGCGTACCTCCTCCTTGGAAACTTTGCAATCAACCAGCGGGGAGAAAACCTCGTGTTTTTGCGCAGCATCAAGACCTGGACGATAGTCGCCGAGGTCATCGAAATTTGTTCCGCTTAAGATCTCGAAACCTGGATATTCATCTTTCATCCGCTGAAGATCGTGAAACAGATGGTCCTTGCAATAGAAACATCGATTTATAGGATTTTGGCTGTAACGGATATCACTCAGCTCATTGGTCTTTATCACCTTAAGTTGAATATCAAACTCCTCACAAAATGATTTTGCTAAATTAAAATCCTTGTTCTTAAGACTCTCCGAATTTGAAATTACACCAATCGCATGATCGCTTCCTTGAAATTTTCTGGCAAGAAAAATCACCAGAGTGGAATCAATTCCACCAGAGAAAGCAACTATTGAACCCTTTCTTTGACTGAACCATTTACCGAGTAAACCGAGCTTATCAATCAGGGCAGAATTTAGTTCGTCCATCAATTAAAATTTTATTCCGATTTATTGGAAACGGAATATATCAAAATCCCGCACCTTAAAAAGCAATACGATATTCCTTTAACCATATTACCTGGTAAAACTATATATTATTATTGAAGAATCGGTAGGCTGTGATCCTAATGATTAGATCGATTCACCATAAATCATTCAAAACATTTTTCTTAAACCTTATCAATTTCAAATTGACGAAAAGATGTAATCATTAATAAACAGCTATTTAAGTCAGATTAATTGATAATAGCAAGAAGTTTTTAGAATAATCTAAAAATATGAATACTTTTGCATCGTTAAAGGGAAAATCCTGGACAATAACGTAAAAATAAAGACGCTATGAAATTTAATTTATTTGTACTCACTGCCGGTATCATTGTGCTGTTTGCATCGTGTCAGCCGAAAAGCAAAACCAAAGAGAATCTGGCACCTAATGTGCATAAAATTACCGCAAAAGAGGTAATACAATCCAGTAATTACACCTATATCCGTGCTGATGAAGATGGCAAGGAAAGTTGGCTTGCAATTGCCAAACAGGAGGTTGAGACGGGCAAGTCCTTCTATTATGAACCAAACATTGAAATGACGGATTTCACAAGTAAGGAACTGAAAAAAACCTTCAAGTCGATCATGTTTGTTTCGAAATTCAGCGAAATGCCGATTCTAGCGCAGGAGCAAAATGCGGTTGCAGAAATGCCTAAAGGGAAGCAGGCGGCAGTGGCGAAGGAGGGGATAAAAATTGATCCCGTATCAGGTGGAATCACCATTGCACAACTCTATTCAAACAAAGATTCTTATTCTGGTAAAACAGTAAAAATCAAAGGTGAAGTAGTCAAATACAATCCCGAGATTATGGGTAAAAATTGGCTCCACCTTCAGGATGGGACAAAAAGCAATGCAGATTTCGACATCACAATCACAACCACCGATGTTGTAAAAGTGGGTGATGTAGTCACTTTCGAGGGAGTTGTCGCACTGAAAAAGGATTTCGGAGCCGGATATTTCTACGAAGTAATTGTTGAAGACGGAAAACTGGTAAAATAACCAACCATTGGTTTAACCAGCTAAAAAATGATAAATCCCTTTTTTTCGTTTGAAAAAAAGGGATTTATTTTTTGGAGATAATTAGGAGAATCAGAAATACTTTGGCGACACCATTCACACAATCTTTTGTATTTTAGCGGCCAATTTGAATAATTTTATGAAAAGTACCCTTCCTTTCGAAAAATTATCACAGTCTATTGACGGTGAACTTTATAGCGACAACACCCATCGTATCCTCTACTCTACCGACGCTTCCTCCTACCGCGAAATGCCGCTGGCGGTAGTGCTGCCAAAGCATAAGGAGGATGTCAGAAATGTACTTGCATTTGCACGCGAACATCACACCTCCATCATTCCACGTGGTGCAGGAACCTCATTGGCCGGACAGGTAGTCGGTGGAGGGATAGTTGTCGATATCTCCAAATATATGGATCGTATCCTGGAATTTAACAAGGAAGAGCGCTGGATTATCGTTGAACCCGGAGTGAACCTTGCGGAATTAAATATTTACCTGAAACCCTATGGTTTGCAGTTCGGACCGGAAACTTCAACGAGCAATCGTTGTCGCCTGGGCGGGATGCTTGGAAATAACTCTTGCGGTCTAAGGTCACTGATCTATGGAAGCGTGCGTGAACATGTCCTCGAAGTGGATACTCTTCTTGCTGACGGATCTGAGGTACAATTCGGACCTCTCACGAAAACTGCTTTCGAAGCAAAATGCAATTCAGACACCAATCATCTGGAGACTTTAATCTACCGACAGATCAAAGAGGTGCTCTCCGATGCCAGAATTTGTGACAAAATCCGCGAAGTTTATCCTGAACCAGCTGTCAAGCGGAGGAATATGGGCTATGCGGTAGACTTTCTCATGGAAACGGATCCTTTTACCGGGAATGAGGTTCCCTTTAACTTTTCAAAATTATTGGCCGGTTCAGAGGGGACCCTTGCTTTTACGACTGCCATTAAGCTGAATCTGATTCCCCTTCCACCAAAAATTAAGTGTGTAGTTCCTGCACATTTTACTTCACTGGAGGAGGCGCTGTATGCCAATATTCTGGTCCTAAAACACCACCCGTCAACCGTTGAGCTGATGGATGACATTATCATGAATTGTACCAAAGAGAGCCTGTCGCAACGCGAGAACCGGTTCTTCATTGAGGGTGACCCAAAGGCAATTCTGATGATTGAGTTTGCAGCCGACACCCGCGAAGAGATTGAGACATCACATGCCAATATGGTCCGGGAATTAACCGATGCAGGTTATGGATACCATTTCCCGCTTATTTTTGGTGATGATAAAATTAAAAAAGTCTGGGAATTGCGTACTGCTGGATTGGGACTCCTCTCCAACATTCCGGGAGATAAACGAAGTACCACTGTTATTGAGGATACAGCTATTGCTCCTGAAAATTTACCTGAATATGTTGCAGAATTTAAAACAGTTATCGCAAAATATGGTCTGAATTGCATTTATTATGCCCACATTGCCACAGGCGAACTTCATCTGAGACCATTATTAAATCTAAAAGACCCGGAAGATCAAAAGGTTTATGCCTCTTTAGCCCAGGATGTGGCTGCCCTTGTAAAAAAATTCAGGGGTTCTTTGTCGGGTGAACACGGAGATGGACGGTTACGAGGTTCGTTTATCCCCTTTATGTTTGGTGATGAGATTTACAACCTCTTCAAAACCATTAAGAAAACCTGGGATCCATGGAATGTGCTCAATCCGGGAAAGATCACCGACGTTCCGCCAATCACTCAAAATCTTCGGTTCGAACTGACGAACCGTTATCCCGAAATTCCAACTACCTCCGATTTTTCCTCAACTCATGGATATCTTCGGGCAGTTGAACAATGCAATGGATCGGGCGATTGCCGTAAATCGGAAATCATCGGTGGGACGATGTGCCCAACTTACATGGCAACACGTGATGAAGATAAAACAACACGTGCAAGGGCAAATATCCTGCGCGAGTTTATGCATCATTCCGAGAAGGCAAATCCGCTGATCCAGCAGGAAATTTATAATGTTCTCGATCTCTGTATTTCGTGTAAAGGGTGCAAAGGCGAATGTCCGTCGAATGTGGATATGGCTAAAATAAAGGCCGAATTTCTGCAACAATATTACGATGTATATGGAATTCCATTACGGTCGCGGTTGATTGCCTATCTCCCCCGTCTGGGGAAATTGGCTATTTCGTTACGCCCACTAACTAATTTTTTCCTGAATCAGTCATGGGTCAACAAATTGATAGGTTTTCACCCAAAACGTAAAATTCCGGGATACTCAACCCAAAGTCTTAGAAAATGGTCCACCCAACAATTGGAAAAACCAGGGCCTAATGGGAAAGTTTATCTTTTTGCCGATGAGTTTACCAACTACCAGGAATCGGAAATTGGCATTAAGGCGATTCTTCTGCTGAACCATCTTGGATATGAGGTGGTGATTCCGAAACATCGTGAAAGCAGCAGGACCTTTCTTTCGAAAGGGCTTGTACGCGAGGCAAAAAAAATTGCAACCGATAATGTCTTGCTTTTAAAAGAGATCATCTCTGATGCGACCCCTCTCATTGGAATAGAGCCTTCCACTATTCTGACCTTCAGGGACGAATACCCCGAATTGGTCAATCAGCCTTTGCAGCAGGCGGCAAAGGAATTGGGGAAAAATGCCCTCTTGTTTGATGAATTTTTTGTCCGTGAGATGGAGAATGGAAAAATCACGGCTGATCAATTCACTGATGCCAAAAGAGAGATCAAGCTTCATACCCATTGCCAGCAAAAAGCCATTGCCTCTTCCCTTTCAACACGACAGATGCTGTCACTTCCCGAGAACTATATCGTACAGGAGACAAAAGCAGGTTGTTGCGGTATGGCCGGTTCGTTCGGCTATGAGAAAGAGCATTATGAGTTATCGATGCAGATAGGTGAAATGGTTCTTTTCCCTGAAGTGCGGAAAGCTGATCGTTCAGTAACTATTGCAGCCCCCGGAACCAGCTGTCGACACCATATCAAAGATGGAACAGGTAAAACAGCGGTTCATCCGATTGAGGTGATGTATGAAGCGATGAGCAGGAAGAAATGAAGAAAATTGTTTTAATCACTTTAGGAATCCTCCTGATCATTTCAACTATTGCAATCATCCTGATTATCAATTCCCACCCTACAGAGGAACCCAATGGTGTTGAGATTGATAAGTCAATCTATCCGATCACCGGAATTGATGTATCGCGTCATACCGGGAAGATCGACTTCAAAAAATTGAAAGAACTATGCACTGATACAATTGATTTTGTCTATATCAAGGCGACTGAAGGGATGAATCTTGTGGATAAAAACTTTGAAGATAATTATAACAACGCCCGGCAAAATGACCTCGCGGTAGGCGCGTACCATTTTTTCAAATTTAATGTTGAAGGAAAGGAACAGGCAAAAAATTATTTACAAACCATTAAAGATAAATCCTTTGATCTTCCTCTGGTTTTAGATGTTGAAGAATGGAGTAATTCTGCCAGTGTGCCAATGGATCAGGTGATCAAGGAAATCGGAGCCTTTATTGCTGCAATTGAGCGGAAGAGAAAGGATAGAGTAATGATTTATACAAACGAAAGCAGTTATCAAAAATACATACAAGATAATTTTGGTTCAAATGAGATTTGGATTTGTTCGTTCAACGAGCAACCGAATATTCAGCATGAATGGACATTATGGCAGCACTCGCATAAAGGAAAATTGGAAGGAGCTGAAGGCTGGGTTGATATAAACACTTTTAATGGTTCAAGAGCAGCCTGGAGGGGGTTTCTGAAGAAATAAATTAACAGCATCTGCAAGGTTCACTTTGGCTTCTTCATCCTGAAATGGCCAGATTCAAATAACCCGGGATAAGCAATCCCGATAAATTGTAGCTTTACAACTAATTAACTCCAGACATTATGAATACAATTCTGAAATATATGGGTAAATTCAATTACCGGAAGTTATTTTGGGTGACACAGTTCGCAATTGCAATGGGGATAATGGAAAGTGCGGTGGTGATTTACCTCCGGGAATTATATTACCCCGAAGGATTTCATTTCCCTATCAGAGCAACTTCAACTACAATTGCATTCACAGAGTTGTTGCGGGAACTGGCAACCATCTTCATGCTTCTGGGAGTTGGAATGTTGGCCGGTAAGAACAAGCAGGAACGGTTTGCATGGTTTATCTACAGCTTCGCCATCTGGGATATCATCTATTATATTTTCCTTTACCTTATTATTGGCTGGCCGACAAGTCTTGCCGAATGGGACGTGCTTTTTCTTCTACCAATGATATGGGTAGGACCCGTTTGGGCACCGGTATTTTTATCATTGTTAATGATACTTTTAGCGAAGTGCATTTTACATTTCTCCAGAAAAAGTAAAGATTCAGAACTGAAGCCAATTGAATGGTTTGTACTTACCGGTGGCTCATTAACGGTAATTATAGCCTTCTGCAAGGACTATTATCAGTTTATGACTTCACACCATCCAATGATCTCAATGACCCAACTCTTCTACTCAAAGCAAACCATTACCTATACTACTCAATATATTCCAGGGGATTTTGATGTAATGACGTTTATTTTGGGATGTACTGTGATCTGTGTCGGGATCGGGATGTACATTATCCGCAATAAATAAATGCAGGAATTAATATTTAAAATCATTGGTTTCCGGATAAAATCAAGAGTTATCTCTTAATACAAATATTATAAGTCCTTTACAAAGATGTCGCCACCATATGGCTTCGTTTCGATTCATTACCATTCTACAAAGATTTAGCGGCTACGCTGTCATGCTTTCTACAACGTAGTTGCTAAATCTTTACAAATAAACACATCGCAAATACCTTAGAACCAATCAGCTGCAACATATTAAAAATCTAATAAAATAATTGGGTTAATGCATTAATCGTACAAGTACTATCGAATACACGACCGCAAATAGCTGACTGTCTCAGGCCCTTCGTTAAAAAGGAGATCAAGAATACAAAGATTGGGTACAAATCCCCATTTATCGCTAAAAACCTGAATGTAGGGAGATGGATAAAAATAGTCATCTTTCACCTGTTTCTGTTGTTTTGGGTGGATCGCATAACGAAAGTCAGCAATTGATTCAGGGACTTCACCTGGGGGACAGAATTCTGCAGTATAATTTGGAACGATATCCAAATTAAGGACCTTTAAAACCGTATTTTGAATATCAAAATTAAAATCGATCAGGAATTTCCACCTTTTCTCGTGAAAGAAGGGGGCCAAATCATCGGAATAATATTCGAAAAACGGCGAATTATTGTAGGCCGACGAAATTCCCCTCCAATGCAACTGTTGCCAGTGATGATCATAGGCGAGTCGAATATCCCTGATCGGCCCCTTTGCTCCCGGACCGTCAACCACGGGAAGCGACATCTGCAATGGTCCGTTTGCTGCCAGTATGAGGGTACGATTGCGGTAGGATTGTTTCAGATAGCTCTCACAATATTCAATATAGATCTGGTCATAGCTGATCAGTTTGGTATAATACTGAACAGGAGCTAGGTATGCACTGCTTAGTAATACACTGGACTCTTTCTTAATCATCAATCATCGAAAAATTTATGTCCGGGTTCCCCTTCAATGGATACCCCTTTATCAGAAATCAAATCGTCGTCCTCCTTATTATTGTAGGTTTCATCCACTGGATCTTCAACACCGTTAATCCGGTTCTGAAGTTTTTTAATTCTGTTTCTTAACCGTTGCTTGTCAATAAATGAGAATACCGCAGTGATCGATACCCCTATCAAAATGGCAATCATCAATAAGAGTGCAAGGGGTACATCTGTGAATTTCATCCACAAAATTTTAACCGGAACTTTAACCTCATTTTGCAAGGTAAAAATGACCATCGCCACTCCAAGCATAATTCCTGCCAGTAAACCTCTTTGCATTGGATCAAGTTTTAATTGGTTTGTAGGGTCACCGGTTTCTCTTTTTCAGGCTTTAATTTCAATCGTCTGATTTCAGCGGTATTGATCTCCACTTTTTCATCGTCCGGTGCATTGTAATCATTTCGGAAGAATACATTATAAGCAACACCCATTGGAACAATAACCTTTGCTGACTTTAGGGGTGGCATCACGATTTCGCGTATATCACAAAATGCAGAATCCCTCCAATGCCAGTCGGTGATCATGTTTACAAACAATGTATCTGTAGATTCGTTGATCAAGGTCATTTTTTTAAATGACTGTGATTGCGGATCAGGATAAACGTTTACACCAGTAAAAACCGCCAAAACTGAGGATGCGACCAGTAATGAACCTTCCCCTATATTGACCCCTGTCCGGTATCCATGCATTTTTTTTTGTCGTTCAATACTTTGCGGATCGGTGATGTACCCGGAAACGCTACAGGATAAAAGAATTGAAAAAGAAATGCATATGGAAATCAATAAGGTTAAAATTTTCATAGTGCAAGCATTTAAACTCCCGAAGAATATTGTATCTAAGTAAACTGAAAAATATATTGACGTATTAATAATTCAACCTATTGTCTTTTCTGACCTCCCCTAATCCCTTACTTTGGCTACGTTCAATAACCACCAGTGGTGGGAAACTGAGGGGAATAGAGTAGAGGAAAGAGTAAAAGTTATTCATATTTCGGACCAGAAGTCTCCCCTAACCTCCCCAGGCCTCTCCTAAGGAGGCGATTAAAAGGCCGGTGTAGTTCAGAAGGCAGGAGATTCAGAGGAGTCTGAAATTTCAACAATATGTTTTAGTCATTACTTAAAATTTATTTAACACTCATAAAGAACCGGCTCCAACGGATTTTGGAGAGAAAGCTTTTGTTTTTGTCAAGTGAAAGCCATACAAAGGATGCTTTTCCAACCACATGATCTTCAGGAACAAATCCCCAGTACCTGGAGTCTGCGGAATTATAGCGGTTATCCCCCATCATCCAGTAATAATCCATTTTAAAAGTATAGGTAGTTGCTGCTGCTCCGTTGATATAGATCACATTATCTTTAACTTTTAAATCATTCTCTTCATAAACATCGATGATCCTTTTATAAAGCGGTAGATTTGCAGTTGTCAGATTGATTGTTACCCCTTTTTTAGGAATCCAGATCGGTCCAAAATTATCAAGGTTCCATGTAAACTTTGGATCACTGGGAAATATTGCAGGATCGCTATTATCTGCAGGCCAGGTAACCCGCTCTTTTGCCTGAATGAATTTTAAACCATCCATTTTTTTGACCTGTTCAGCTGTGAGCGACATGATGTATCTTGAATCAGATCCTTCGATCTCGGAAGTGGTAATATCGAGTTTTTCTAAAGCGCTGGTATTAATGGTCGTACCATTAATGTTGACCAGGTATTTATATTGAATTCCGGGAATCTCCTTCTGAGCTTTTCCATTGACATAAACCTGACCTTTGACAATCTTCAATGAATCACCAGGAATGGCGATACAACGCTTGATGTAATTTTCCCTTTTATCAACGGGGCGGTAAATGATATCACCAAATGTTCTCTTATCGCTATAAATTCTGTCCCGGCCATAGGAACGGACCAATTCATAATAACTTCTGTCCTGCATATTTATTGCAACTGTATCTCCCTCAGGAAAATTAAATACCACAACATCATCATTTTTCACCTTACCAGTGCCGGCAATTCTCCTGTAAGGATAGTGAATGGCTGTTGAGAAAGATTTTATCGTCGATGAGAGAGGCATGGTATGATGCACAAATGGGAATGAGAGTGGAGTATT
The DNA here is from genome assembly GCA_963675995.2 of Prolixibacteraceae bacterium. Classification (GTDB taxonomy): domain Bacteria; phylum Bacteroidota; class Bacteroidia; order Bacteroidales; family Prolixibacteraceae; genus JAAFHB01. The sequence goes on from CAXXIY010000002.1 coordinate 2,765,116, forward strand.
CGGCATCTTGGGTCCGTAAGCGGTTTTACTGACAAACAGGTAGTCGCCAACCATCATCGATTTTTCCATTGAAGACGTTGGGATGGTATAGGCTTCGATGAAAAACAAACGGATAAAAGTGGCGGCAATAACAGCAAAGATTATGGCATCCACCCATTCGATAACTTTGGTTTGTTTACCTTCGGGAGGATTTTTCTTTTTCCAGAAAGCCCAATGTACCTTCTTTGTTACGTACGAATCAAAAATCACCACAAGGCCGATCAGCCACCAGTAATTACTTAACCAAATTACCCAAAGCAGGTAGAGCCCTCCAACAAGACCAAACTTAAACCATTTGCTTTCCAATAAATTATTCATTCTGATTTTATTTTTCTGATTAAAATTTTAAAAGATCTGTCATTGACAAGATACCCGTTCGTCCAACACAAAATTCAGCAGCCATTACGGCACCAAAGGCAAACCCTTTTCTGCTGTATGCACTGTGCGTAATCTCAATAAAGTCCACTTCTGAGTCGTATTTTATGGTATGAATTCCGGGGACCTGCCCTTCCCGTACAGGCTTAATATATAATTCATTAGCCGATCGCTCCTCTTTGATGGTCCAATCTTCTTTAGTCCCGTTTAAGGCAATGATATCCTGGGCAAGTGAAATAGCTGTACCACTTGGTGCATCAAGTTTTTGGGTGTGATGTACTTCTGTCATCGAAACATCATACTGGGGAAATTCATTCATGATTTGAGCCAGAAATTTGTTGACCGCAGAGAAAATATTCACCCCAAGACTGAAATTTGAGGCATAAAAAAAGCATCCCTTTGTTTCGTTACAAACCTTTTCAACCTCGGCTTTGCGCTCCAGCCACCCCGTTGTTCCACTAACCACAGGGACACCAGCTTCGAAACATTGCATATAATTGCTGACAGCTGTGGCTGGCGAAGTGAATTCGATAGCGACATCGGCTTTCGCCAGATTTTCGGTTGTAAGTTCTTCCTGGTTGTGAATATCAATGGTTAGAACAATGGAGTGTCCCCGGCTAAGAGCAATTTGCTCTATCTCTTTTCCCATTTTCCCGTAACCAATCAACGCAATCTTCATATTTCTTGTTTAACAATTTAACCTGATTCTGTTTAAGATCTGCAAAGATAAGATTATTGAATTAATTGAACCTATTAACTAAACGTCAAATACCAGACAAACCGACCATTAATTATTGACAATAAACTGATGAATCCTGCAGGCCCCTTACTTTTAGAATTTTTACTTTGGGCAATCCTCAACATTAAGGTATGCTTACCGTCCTGAAGTTCATCATCCAACATGATCACCCAAGGAAGATGCAATTGATTGCTCCACTGAGTAAACTGATCTGCTGTTTTATAATCGGCTCCATCAATGCTGTATTCGACCATTCCTGCATCAGGGCCGGATGTAATAAAAAGGCCGATGGCTTTTCCCTTAAATTTTAACTTCATTACAGCTCCCGGCTCTGTTGCCTCAAGTATAGGGACGTGTACAAATCCTGAGCGGGTTGAAGCTTTGTCATTTGGTTTCCAATCATTCACCAATGTCCATCCGTTAATTAACCGGGAATTCTTAAGGGGATCAAAATGTCCGTTGGTATACGAAAATGGATCTAACAATTTTTCAGGTAAACCCTTTGTTTTCAGATCTGCTGCAGGTGAATTCCTCCATGATGTCTCGAATAAATGTTTAATCGAATTGAAATAGAGCTTTTGACCGAAAGGTGAAGGGTGCAGATTCCTGAAATCATCCCGCCACGTAAATTCGCCATTAAGTATTCGGTCGTTAACTTCCTTGGCAAGATTGATCGATGGGATGCCATAATATTCAGCAACTTTCTCGTGCTGCTGTATTACTTCGGGGATTTTACCATTATTATAATCGGCCATCATATCCTGATCGGCAAAGTGCAACATCACAATATCCATTCTGGGATTTGATTGAAGTGCGTGTCGGACAATCCCTTCCATTCCACGAAGCTGTTTTTCGGGTTTAAATCCATTGGTCGCATCGTTTACCGCAGCCTCTTCGAAGAGAAGATCGACGGTTCCTTTCGACAACACATCACGCACCAGACGCATCGCTCCCGGAGTTGAACCTGTTGAAGGGATTCCAGCATTAATAAATTCAAATTCCGTAGATGGGAATCGCTCCTGCAGATAATCGCAAACCATATCACGCCAGCCCGAATTAAAGGTGATCGATCCCCCCAAAAAAGCAACCCTACCTTTTTTTTCCCTGCTGAATTTTATGCGGCAATTGTCGAGGCTGCCACGAAAATTGATAGCCATTTCAGCTTCGGCAGACAAAGGGGGATCAGCTAGCTCAGGAGCAGTATGTGAAAGGATAAACCGAACAATCGGTGCCGGGTCTTTTAAACTATGAGGATGATGATTAACTCCCTCTTTTATAATAACTTTCATCTCTCCTCCTACCTCCTTATATGTTTTTTCAAGCACATAGGTGTTCTCCTCCACAGGAACGATATTATCGACTGCTCCGCAGACATGCAACACTGGAACATGAGCTTCGGCCAATTTCCGGGCATTAAAAATTGGCATACCTTTAAATTCGTTGATTGACTCCTCGGTAAGGTGATAGACTTTAAGATGGAGCTGCCAGTCAGGTGGTGAGCCAGCCCCTTTACCTTTGCCTCCTGGCCAGCTTCTCATATCGCAAACGGGAGCATCGCCATAAATGCAGGCCACCTTCCCTACATTTTCTGAACCCCAATTGTAAATGTACAGTCCACCTCGACTGAATCCTTCCAGTACCGTTTTAGGATTCAACTGATACTCTTTCATCAGAAAATCGTAAAAATGATTCCATAAAACAACAGCATCCTGATTTCCGCAATAATTTGGAGCATCGACGTATACCACATGAAATCCCTTTTTAAGCAAGGCGATCTCCGTTTGAGGTTCGTGACCCCAAAAACGGGCCCTCCAAATCCAGTGCCGCCCATTTTCAGCCTTTTGGGGAAATACAATCTTTGCATCATGCCCTTCAAATTTAAAATTGAGACACTTAAAACCGTGATAATCCGTTTCCTGTGCCTGAACTTTCAGCGAAGTACCAACCAAAATGAGAACAAGAAACAGATTCAAAATTATTGCCTTGTAAATAAGCGAATTAGGTTTATTTTTACGGACTATCATATATTACAAAAATTAAGTATCGATGTTTATAATCACTATTTAAACAATTTATCCAATCCAAATTTCTTAATGGTTTCCTGAATCGTAGAACCTGCTTTCTTTTTAAATTCTTTTTCAACCAGGTTCTTTGCATCGGTAAGATCCACCTTGATCACAGGCTTATCAAAGGTGCCGCTAAGATTGATAACAATGGGATACTTTGAAATATTCTCGGCACCGGGAACAAAACCCATATATTTGTTGACATCGGGGCTAAGATCTTCTTTATTTACCTTGAAATCAATTCGGTAATCAAGTTCCAATGCAACAGACTGTTTACCGGAAATAGTCACTTCCTGACCAGCTATTTTTGTATTAAAAGGCGCAATAACCAGTCCCCCCTGTACCACTTTAAAATTGGTCAGGAAATCATTGACTTTTACCTGATTAAACATGTCCTTTCTGAAATAGGTCCCAATCTCCTTAAACAAGTTTGCTCCGATTAGTTCAACATTTTTTGCTGTCAACAAGCCACCTCCGTTAAGGGTTGAAAACTGGGGTGCATATCCATTTCCAACCTTCCCTGTCAACGAGATCCCCGAATTGAAAGCTCCTGTACTCTGACTTGCAATCGGGAGAAAATGCCTGACAGTGCTTAATGATTGATATGCCGTCGGAAGATCGAAATCTTTAATATCCAACTTAAAATCAAAATCGGGTTGTACATCCTTCGGTGTGGAATAGGTTCCCGAAACCAGAACTTTTCCACTTAGCATATTCAGATTTAAACCATCCAGAATCACCTTTCGTTCTTTAACAAACACTTTTCCTGTAATTCCGGAGATAACCATCCTGTCGTAAAGCGCTTTTGTAACCGAGGATTGGATGGTAAAATTGAAATTTTCGGGTATCTCATAAGGCTTGCCAGCTGCTGTTGAATCCTTAGAAGTGGTATTTGGCATTAACTGATTACAATTGAGATATTTTGAATTGAGAACCAGATTTCCGTTCAATATACCATTTTTAAGGATATAAGCCCAATAATTACTAACTGAGCCGGTTGCCGAAAAATCACTCTCTCCCATATTCCCAGAAAAACTGGTTAGTGAAATTGATTTGGGATTAAGGCCAATATTTGCTGATTTGATCACCAGTTTTTGGGGAAGGCTCTTCGAAGTCATCTGAAAATCATGAAGCGAGATTGTACCATCAGTTTTGAAATTTTCGTATTGCTCTTTCTCTATTGATGAATACTTTCCGCTGAAATCGACCGATGCATCCATAATACCAACTAAATCAACAGAGTCCATTGGAATAGCCTGTTTCAGTGACGCAAATTCGATGCGTCCCTTCAGATTTCCTTTCACCTGAGGATCGCTAACAGGTGTTGCCACAAATAATGTTGCAGTCAATGGATTTCCTGCAATTGAGGCCTCGAACTTTTGGACGTCAACTTTAGTAAGGTCAAGATCACCTTGCGGTTTAAGGACACTTGCGGTTACTTCTATCTTTTCGATCTCTTTGGGAAGGTTTGGATATTTGAGTCGTCCCCCTGCAATTTTTAAATCTATCCCAAAACCGGGCAGAGTGGTAGCCGAATAACTCCCTTTTACAAATCCACCAAAAGCGATGTCTCCTTTAGTCTCGACCCCCTTCAGCTTTTTTTGATATTGGTCAGGTATAAATCCAAGCAGATCGCCGAAAGCAGAGGTGGGTGATTTAAAGGTTAAATCAAAGCTGTAATCTTTTTCACCAAGCACAAATGTCCCCTGAGTTTCTATCGGGAGTTTATTGATTAATAGTTGATTTTGGAGTAATGCGAAGGACATTTTTTCAAAATCGGATTGTATTCCACCTTTGAGAGCAACTTTCAAATTTGAAACATATCGCGAACCATTGTATTCAAAATTAACACTATCAGCCTGACCTGTTACATTAAGCTGACTATTGCTCCCTTTTAAGGCGCCGGAAACGTCAAATGTGCCGTTCCGAAGCGAAAACCGAATTGGTGTTGCATCATCATTATAAGCAAATGTTGCACCTCTGATCTCAATTTTCTCCAGGTCGACGGTTTTACTCTTCCCCTCCCCTTTCACCTTGCTATCGGCAGCAGGCTTCGAAATATCCCAGTTTGATTTACCAGCTTTATTCACAACCAGATTGATATAAGGACGATTCAGCTTAATTGAAGTGATGTTTATTCCATCACTTTTCCATAAACTGGAAAGATTCACCGAGGTGGAAAGGGCCTCCACTGTCAATAATTTTGTGTTCTCAAATTCATTAATTCCGCTTACGGAGAGGTTTTTCAGGGAAATATTCAGTTGGGGAAAACTACGAAAAAGAGACAATTCAACATCCGAAAAATCAATTTTCGCGTTTACTGTTTCGTTTGCTGCCACCTTCACTTTTTGGGTTATTTTACCCCTGAACAAATAGGGTATTGCGATCATCGTAATGATCAGCAAACCAACAATTATTCCGGCAATGATTAATCCTTTTTTCATTTTATTGCAATTTTTAATTTACTGTAATTTAAGAAGTTCAAGCCTGAGCATATTCAGTGCTGTCTGGGTTGACCTGATAATATTCCTTTCGCGATTATTTGCGAAGTTGAAAACTTTTGAAACGACACCATCGGGACCTGCCACAGCAATCCAGACTGTTCCGACAGGTTTCTCAGCGGTTCCTCCACCCGGGCCGGCAATCCCGGAAGTTGCAATAGCATAATCGGCATTGAGAATTTGACGGGCTGAAATAGCCATAGACTCAACAACCTCCTTATTCACAACTCCCTTTTCGGAAATTAGATCAGGGGAAATTCCTAATATTCTGATTTTAATTTCATTTGAATAGGCAACAATGCCACCTTTAAAATATTCTGAACTTCCCGGATTCTGAGTAAAAGACCGGGCAATATTTCCACCCGTGCAACTTTCTGCCAAACCTACCGACAATCCCTTTTCTTTTAGAATTTTACCAATATTTCCTGCCATGGTATCTTCTTCATAACCAAAGATTGCATCAGGAATAATGTTTACAAGTTCCTTGATTTTATCCTCAAGCTGTTTCAGAAGGGTGATCCTATCATTGCCACGAGCCGAAAGACGTAATCTGACAAATTCCGGACTGGGCAGATAAGCAAGGCTGATCACATCAGGAAGGCTATCCTCCCAATCTGCAATACTTTCGGCAAGCATTGATTCGGGCAAACCATGCGTCAAAACTGTCCGGTGAATAATGTTCGGGGTATTGAATATTTTTTCGATGCGGGGAATTACTTCATACTCCATAATGTATTTCATTTCAAAAGGAACGCCCGGCATAAAGACAAAGATGGTCCCATCATGATCAAACCATAGTCCTGGCGCCGTTCCCAGCTTATTGTGCAGAACTGTTGCTGAAGCAGGGACAAGCGCCTGTTCGCGGTTTAAAGCATTCATCACAACATTACGAGCGGAGAGCAATTGTATAATATGATCAAGAATATCCTTATTTTCGACTAATTGTGTTCCGAAATAATTACACAGTACCGCTTTTGTACGATCATCTTTTGTTGGACCAAGACCTCCTGTTACCAAAACAATCGAAGCTTTTCTTCCCGATTCATTTAAGGCTTCCATAATGTGATCAGGCCGATCGGATACACTTGTAATCTGTCGAATGTTAATCCCCTTATCATTCAGTTTCTGAGCCATCCAGGCTGAATTGGTGTCTACAATCTGACCTATAAGAATTTCGTCACCAATGGTAATCAAATCTGCTTCCATTTCCCGATCTGTGATTTTTAAATATTCTTTGTAAAATTAAGGAAGTTTTGGTATCATAAATAATTTGTTTCTTGGGTTCAAGAGAAAATTGAAGATTTAATTTTTCTATCACCACCTTATATGAAAAAATCGTATTGGAAAAATCCCTACCTTTATTCAATAATTATAAATATCTGCCTAATCATTAGATTTATTAAATTTTCGGCTTTTAAATGAAATGCAATATAGCGTTTGAATCAGTTACAAAACAAAATCTATTCTTCACTATATCAAGCATATATTTAATTATTTTCTGGAATGTTCTCTACCGGTTTATACAAGAGAATAATTATTTTATTGATAATAAGTAACCATTTATCTTCTATTACTATTAATCAAATGTTGTATAAGAGAAGATGGATGACTTTGAACCTGATTTTTAAAATTGTAACAAGATGAAAAAAGTTGATGAAAACAAGGCTGTCCTATTGCGTCGAATGGCAGAAACGCTGATAAAAAAGAAATCTTTACAAGAAAAATCACAACTCCAGGAAGCAGAAGCAATGGCGCTTATTCACGAGCTTCAGGTGCATCAGGTAGAGTTGGAAATACAAAATCAGGAGCTTATTGAAGCGAAATCGGAGTCAGAAGTTGCCAGGGAAAAGTATACCGAATTATATGATTTTGCCCCATCCGGCTATTTTACACTTTCAAGAGAGGGTGATATTAAGGAGATCAATCTCTGTGCAGCACAAATGCTGGGAAAAGAGCGGAAGTATTTAAAGAACAGTCGGTTTGGATTTTTTATTTCGGATGAGACAAAACCGATATTCAATAATTTTCTTGACAAGGTATTTAAAAGTCATTCCAGAGAGATCTGTGAGGTGACTTTATCAGTAAATGGAAAGGTGTCGGTAATGGTCCAACTCACAGGTAAAATTTCAGATAATAAAAACCAGTGCCTTATTTCAGCGGTTGAAATTACGGAGCAAAAGCTGGCACAGGAGGAGATCCAAAACAACGAGATTCATTACCGGATGTTGCTTGAACTGGCAACCGATGCTTTTTTTCAGGGAAATATCAATGGCGATTTTATAACAGTAAATTCTGTTGCCATTGAACAGACCGGATTTTCAAGGGATGAGTTGTTAAAAATGAATATGAAAGATCTCTTTTCTGATGAAATTCTTTCAGTTCAACCCCTTCAGTACGAAAAATTAAGAAGTGGAGAAGTGGTGAATAATGAGCGGGATCTTATCCGTAAAGATGGAACAACGATTACCGTTGAAATGAAGTCAAGAATGATGCCAGATGGCACTTTTCAGTCATTTTTCAGGGATATCACTGAGCGGAAACAATCCGATAAAGAGTTGAAACGGAAGCTGAATGAACTTGGAATTTATTATGAACTTGCTATTACAAGGGAACGAAAAATGATTGCACTTAAAAGTGAAATCAATATGTTGCTCAGTAGATTAGGAGAAGAACTCAAATACTAATTTTTCAGAATAACCTTACAGGACAATTAAACAAGCAAGAATGGAAAATAGCCTCAATATACTTTTTGTAGAAAGTTCCCAAAGTGATACAATCTTAATTATCCAACTGCTTGCTCTTGAGGGTTATATTATTAATTATCTCCGTGTTGAAACCAGTGAACAAATGAATGTGGCTTTACAGGAGCAGACTTGGGACCTGGTTCTCGCTGAAAATAACATCACTCACTTTGACGCTCTATCTATATTGTCTGTTTATCATGATAACGGGCTCGAAATTCCTTTTATTATCCTCTCCAACGACCTTTCAGATGAGTATGTTATTACGTTGATGAAAGCAGGCGCACACGATTGTATTAACAAAGATCAGGTCGCAAAGCTTGTTCCGGTACTTGCGCGCGAATTAAAGGTCTGGGCCATTAAGAAGGAAAAAACAATTGCTGAAAAAGCATACATCCAGACTGAAAAAAAATTCCAAAGTTTATTTCACAACAGTATTACAGGAAATTATCGCACCACCCCATCGGGTCAGTTGATCGACTATAATCCACAATTTATGAAGATACTTGGATATGAATCTGATCTTGAGCTCGGTGAACTAAATATTACAGCACTTTTCAGTTCTCTAAACGAGCGGGACACGATTATCAACCAGCTCAATCAGAAAAAGAATATTGAAGTTATCGAAAGTGAATGGATACGAAAGGATGGTAGAAGGATCGTCTGTATTGAAAAAATTACCGGTATTTTTAGTCAGAGTGGCAAATTAGATCATATTTTAGGTTATATAATCGATATTTCTGAACGAAAATATACGGAAACAGCATTAAAAGAGAGTGAAATCCGGTATAGTTCACTCTTCTCAGAGATGCTGGAGGGATTTGCGCTTCATGAGATTATCTGCGATGATAATGGAAAACCAATTGATTACCGATTTTTAAACGTCAATCCGGCGTTCGAGAAAATTACCGGGTTTTCAGCTTCTGATTTAATTAACAGGACGGTAATGGAGGTTATGCCGGACACCGAATCAATTTGGGTTGAGAAATACGGGAAAGTGGCTCTGACATCTATCCCCATAAGATTTGAAGATTATTCCTTTGTACTCCAAAGGCACTATCAGGTAGTCGCCTACTGTCCTCGACCAGGACAGTTCGCAACAATCGTTACCGATATTACAGAAAGAAAGAAAGCTGAAGCATTATTTAATCAGGGTAAGGAACGATTAATAAGAGGTGAATCTGTTTCAAAATCAGGAAATTGGGAGTTACATCTCGACTCAGGTACAATCACTGCTTCCGAGGGTGCCCAAAAACTCTATGGTATTGATGGCGAGCAATGGAACCATTCCGAAATAAAGGGTATTGCACTACCAGAATATCGAAGTACACTTGATAATGCACTTTTGCAATTAATCCAAAACGATATCCCTTATGATCTTGTATTTAAGATAAGACATAATAAAACAGGAAAAATAATTGATATTCACTCGATAGCTCAATATGATCGGTCTAGCAGAGTTTTATTTGGTGTCATTCAGGATATTACAGACCGAAAAAAGACCGAAGAAGCATTACTGAAGAGCGAAGAGAATTATCGTTTAATAATTGAAAATCAAGGCGAAGGTGTAGCGACTGTTGATCTGAATGAGATCTTTGTGTTTGCCAACCCCGCTGCTGACCAAATGTTTGGAGTGCCAAATGGAACACTGGTTAACAGAGATCTACATGATTTTCTAGCACCTGATCAAATACAGAAAATTAAAGCGGAAACTGCAAGAAGAGCACAATTGGAGAAAAGCAGCTATGAAATAGAAATAATAACTCCAGCCGGAGAACACCGTTATTATTGGTTACTGCAACACCTCAGACCAACACAGAAGGTAAAATTGCAGGTACATTTGGAATTTTCCGTGATGTGACGGAACGCAAGAATTCTGAAAAAAAATTAATAAGTAGTGAAGAAAAATACCGTGAATTAGCCAATTCACTGCCTGTCAGTGTCTTTGAATCTGATCTTGAAGGAAACCTGACTTTCGCAAATAAAACCGCAATAGATTGGCTGGGGTACACCGAAGAGGAGGTTCTTTCAGGAATAAACATTATGGAGTTTATCCTGGAGAGTGAACGGCCAATGGCAAAGGAGCGGTTTGCACAGATACTGACACAGAATTTACATACCACGGGTGAATATAATGTAAAAAGGAGAGATGGAACTTTCTTTCCGGTATTGGCCTCAGTATTGCCGGTAAAAAAAGATAAATTAATAACAGGTATGAGGGGGACATTGGTTGATATTTCGGAACGGAAGCTGGCAGAGAAGAAATTGGAACGAAGTGAACGGAATCTTAAAAATCTAATCAGCAACCTTCCCGGTTTTGTATATCGATGTAAAAATGATAAAGCTTGGACCATGGAATATCTCAGTGAAGGATTCTCAACCATTACAGGGTATTCGATTGAAGACATCATGGAGTTGAGAAATATTACATTCGGGGAGATTGTACATCCCGATTACAGGGAACACCTTTGGGAACAATTCCAAAATTCATTTGGACGAGGGACGCTTCAGGAGGAAGAATATCCGATTATCACAAAAAATGGTGAAACCCGATGGGTATGGGAGCGTGGAAGAGATGTCTTTAATGAGGAGGGCAATCTGCTGTATCTGGAAGGGTTTATATCCGACATCACTGAAAAGAAACATATTGAACAGGTACAAAAGGTGCTGTATGACATCTCAACCGCCGTCCTTACCACCCAAAACCTGGAAGAACTCGTTGAGATTATCAGACTCCAACTAGGTAAACTATTGGATACCAGCCACTTTTACGTAGCTTTATACGAAGAAACAACAGGTTTACTTCATTCACCCTATTCCGATAAACCGTCGGACATCCCTTTATCCTGGCCGGCTGCCCGATCGCTTACAGGCTATTTAATTGCTCAGAAGAAAGCTTTGCTCCTCTCTGAAAAGGAGTTAGCCGATCTGGCAAAAGATGGGACCATTGAAGTCTATGGGACTCCGGCAAAATTGTGGCTAGGTGTCCCACTTCACCAGGATGAGCGGATATTCGGGGCTTTTGTTGTTCAAAGCTACGATAATCCCAATGCTTTTAGTGCAAAAGATCTTGAAATGCTTGAGTTCATTTCACACCAGATTAGTTTATTTATTCTTCAAAAGCGATCAGAAGGTGAGTTACAATCGGCGTTAATTAAGGCGGAGGAAAGTAATCAGCTGAAATCGGCATTTCTGGCCATGATGAATCATGAATTACGCACTCCACTTACACATATTCTTGGTTTTAGCGAACTGATTATGTCGGGGGTATCACCAGAGGATAATGTCAGTTTTGCCTCAAGTATTCAATCCAGCGGACAAAGTCTGCTATCGATTATCGAAGGGGTTTTTGACCTGGCACTTGTGGAACAGACAAAAATCAAGCTCAGTAAGCAGACATTTAGCCTAATGGACCACTTCATGGAGAACAAAGCCTCTTTCGATCACATTCTCAGAACTTCGACCAAACACGAACACATTCAACTAATATTCCGGCCAGAAGCCCATTGGCTGTCCAGCTTTGTTACAGCTGACCGAAGTAAAATAAATCAGGTATTAACCAATCTGTTTAAAAATGCCGTTAAATTCACCCATACTGGCACAATTGAATTTGGTTTCAAAATTGAAAATGAGTCGAATTTAATGTATTACGTAAAAGATACAGGAATTGGTATTCCTCTTGAAAAACAAAGTGTGATTTTTGATTATTTCAGACAGGGAGATGATTCATACACAAGGGTATATGGCGGAATAGGAATTGGTCTGGCTATATCGAGAAAGATTGCCAAAATACTGAAGGGTGAATTAAGGGTAGAGTCAGTACCGGGCCAGGGAAGTACATTTTCCCTGACAATTCCGGTTGAACTATCCTATGTTAAAGAATAATTGTCCCAAATTAGACAATTATTCTTTAACATACATAACCGACAAAGGGTATATTTACCTTAAATCGTAGCCAAACGGATAGATCGCAAGTCGCATTAATTTAAAATGTTGCAGACCAAATGGAATGCCTATAACTGTAATACAAAGCAATATACCGAATAAAAGCTCAACGAGCGCGATCCAGATTCCTGCAAAGATCATCCAGATCAGATTCAGCACAAATGAAATCACAGGGATTGATCCACCAGTGGGAACGACCTTCCGTCCGAAGGGAGCCAAATGAGCAATACCGATCTTCATCACCTGAAATCCCCAGGGGATACCCAATATGGTCAGACACAACAAAAACCCACCCCATAAATATCCAAGACAAGTCAGCAGTCCGCCACAAATCAACCAGATCACATTTCCTAATAATCGCATATCAGCAGTGTTTTTAAGGTAAATAGTTCATTGCAAGATAGGCTATTTTTCGACATTTGCAAAATCAAAAGCCGGAGCAAATCAATTGATAACTCCGGCTTATGAGAATTAAAGTGGTGAAAGTTTCACTTTGAAATAAAAATTGCAATTTTCTGAGCCATTAAAATCAGTTGGTTCGGCTCTTCCCTTCAATCCATTGGATGATTTTTTCAGTGTCCGGCTTTTCTTTAGGGGAGGCAAAGTCGACCACTTTACCTTTTTCGTCGATCATAAATTTCTGGAAATTCCATTGCACCTCAGCGTCAACAACTCCATTCAACAATTTAGACGTTAACCATTTATACAACGGATTAATGTCATCACCCTTCACCGAAATTTTCGACATCATCGGGAAGGTGACTCCATAATTCAGCGTGCAGAATTCCTTTATTTCGGCATTCGTTCCCGGTTCCTGACCTGCGAAATTATTAGCCGGAAAACCGATAATCACGAAATTGCGATCCTTATACGTTTCATACAGTTTTTGAAGCATGGCATACTGAGGTGTTAATCCACATTTGGATGCAGTGTTGACAACCAGCACCTTTTTTCCTTTCAAAGTAGAGAGATTGTATGGCTTGCCATCAAGAGTAGTGACTTTAAAATCGTAAAGTGTTTTATACCTGGCAAATGCCCCTGATACAACAATCATCAGGAAACATATTAAAATAACTTTTTTCATTTTATACTGTTTTAATGTTTTAAATAAGACTCTTTTACCGGATATAACAGCTATGATTCCGAAAGGTTTTGCAGTAAAAAAGAACACACGGAATTTCGATTGGAAAATCTGAATATTTGTCGTTGATAACTTCTTCCCGAACAGGGTTGACAAGGTTTTAAAAAATAATATCTTTGGCTTACAAATACGCTGGAAAGTTTTATGGAGAATTATATTGTCTCAGCCCGAAAATATCGCCCCGATACTTTTACTTCTGTCGTGGGTCAGCCTTCGATTACGTCTACATTGAAAAATGCCATACGAAGTAATCATCTTGCACATGCCTATTTATTTTGTGGTCCCCGGGGGGTGGGCAAAACAACCTCCGCCCGCATTTTTGCCAAAACTATCAACTGTTTAAATCTCGACGTCCATACTGAACCATGCAATCAGTGCGAATCGTGTTTATCTTTTACAGAAAACCGTTCCTACAATATCCATGAGCTCGATGCTGCCTCAAACAATTCAGTTGATGATATTCGTTCACTGGTTGACAAGGTTAGAATTCCTCCTCAGATTGGGAAATACAGCGTCTATATCATCGATGAGGTTCATATGTTATCGCAATCCGCGTTCAACGCATTTCTAAAAACGTTGGAAGAACCCCCACCTCATGCCATATTTATTCTTGCAACTACCGAAAAACATAAAATCTTACCAACTATTTTATCGCGTTGTCAGATCTACGACTTTAACAGGATTACGATCCCCGATATTGAAAAACACCTACTCGAAGTTGCTCAGAAAGAAAATATTATTATTGAGGCGGAAGCGCTCAATGTAATCGCCCAAAAAGCGGACGGCGCCATGCGGGATGCACTTTCGATTTTCGATCAGGTGGTCAGTTTCTGTGGCACCCAAGTGACTTATAAGGATACCATTGCCAATTTAAATGTGCTGGACTACGACTATTACTTTAAATTAACAGATTGTTTTCAGAAAGGGGATATTCCAGGTACATTAATGATATTCAGCGAGATATTGGATAAAGGATTCAATGCTCACCATTTTATAATGGGACTGGGTCAGCATTTCCGCGATCTTTTGATCTGCAAAGATGCCGTAACAGTCCAGCTATTGGAAGTTGGAGGTGAGATTCGCGAAAGGTATAAAAAACAAGGAGCATCCTGTTCTGTCAATTTCCTGATAGGAGCACTGCAATTAGCTTCTGACTGTGACATCCAATACAAATCGTCATCCAACCAGCGTTTTTTAGTTGAATTAACACTGGTAAGGATCGACCAGCTTGAAGAGCTGCTAAAAAAAAAACAATTGACGACGCCATAGCCACATTATCACTTTTACCAATTTTTTCAGGTATTGATAAGAAAAAAAGCACAACTCATTTAAGCACGGTAGTTCCCGAAAAAGTCATAGTTCCGCCCAAACCGGTAACACCTGTCATTGTCGCTGAACCAGTCCCACCCCGAAGGATTTCCTCTCGCGGAGTTTTCTCCACCCCCTCCATTATGGAGGCTTTAAGGGATGAACCGAAGAGCGATGAAACTGGAAGGGTTGATAAAAATGAGGATAACCAAGATTCAAAGAGTGATAAAGATCACCCCTTTTCCCTGAATGATTTACGAGAAGAATGGAAGAATTTCGTAGGCTCAATTGATGCACCGCAAATTAAATCGGCACTCAGCGCCCGAGAACCTATGTTAACCGAGAATTGGAACATTGAATATGAACTCGATACCGAACTCCAACAAAACCGAATTACAAACGATTTTAAACCAAAATTGCTCGGATTTTTACGCAGACAATTTAAAAATGATGCCATCGAGATCCAATTTAAAGTTTCGGTTGATGCCGGTCAACAACCCCACATTCCTTACACTGACGCCGAAAGATGGAACTCATTAGTAGAGAGATATCCGGCGCTTGCTGACCTGAAATCAAAATTCGGCCTCGATTTTGAGCATTTTTAATTTCCTGTGATTATTTTTGCACTAAAATTGAATAACCCGGGAGTTAAACATTGCCAATATGATATTTGTTGTTAAAAAATAATTACTAAAATAAAATCGTTTCAATGCAAAAAATTAAAGTACTAAATCCCGTAGTGGAGCTTGACGGTGATGAAATGACCCGTATCATTTGGAAAATGATCAGAGAAGAATTGATTCTCCCTTTTCTCGATATTGACATTAAATATTATGACCTGGGGATAGAGCACCGAGATGCAACTGACGATCAGGTTACAATTGATGCTGCATATGCAATTAAAAAGTACAATGTGGGTATTAAATGTGCAACTATTACTCCTGACGAAGCTCGTATGACCGAATTTGGTCTGAAAAAAATGTACAAGTCTCCCAATGGTACTATACGGAACATCCTTGATGGAACCATCTTCCGCGAACCTATTGTTGTTCAGAATGTACCAAGACTCATACCCCAATGGACTGCCCCGATTGTAATTGGTCGTCATGCTTTCGGAGATCAGTATCGGGCCACCGATATCGTTGTTGACCGACCTGGCAAGCTTACGATGACCTTTACTCCCGATGATGGAACCGGCGCTGAAGTACATGATGTTTACCACTTTGCCGGAGCCGGAGTAGCCCTCTCGATGTACAATACTGAAGCCTCGATTCGCGGGTTCGCGCATAGTTGCTTTAAGATGGCACTTGCAAAAAAATGGCCGCTCTATCTCTCAACTAAAAACACCATCCTGAAAAAATACGATGGCTTCTTTAAAGATGTTTTCGAAGAAATATTCATCCACGACTATAAAGAGCAGTTTAAAGAAGCAGGTATCATCTATGAACATCGACTAATTGACGATATGGTTGCCTCAGCTTTGAAATGGAATGGAAACTTTATCTGGGCTTGCAAAAATTATGATGGCGACGTTCAATCCGATACTGTAGCTCAGGGATTTGGATCACTTGGATTGATGACCTCAGTATTAATGACACCCGACGGTGGTACTATGGAAGCTGAAGCAGCTCACGGTACAGTAACGCGTCATTACCGTGAATATCAGAAGGGGCGTTCAACCTCAACCAACCCGATTGCCTCGATATATGCCTGGACCAGAGGACTTGCGTTCCGGGGGAAACTAGATAATAACCAACCATTGATCGATTTTTCACACCTTCTTGAAACGGTCTGTATCGACACGGTTGAAGCCGGAAAAATGACAAAGGATCTCGCATTATCGATCCATGGAGAGAACCTGAAACCGGAACATTATCTGACCACAGAGCAGTTTATGGATGAATTGGCCAAACTGATTAATAAGAGGATGGGGAATTAATCCGGGGGAATATACCCGAATTATTCCATTAATTTGAGTATTTTAGCAGTTAATAATCTAAATCACTTTGTTATGATAAAAAAAGCACTGGAAAATGCCCTGAATGAGCAAATCAATGCTGAATTTCACTCAGCCTATATTTACCTTTCAATGTCGTCCTACTTTTTGTCTGTAGGTTTGGCCGGTTATGCCAACTGGATGCGTGTACAGTATCAGGAAGAGCTGGCCCATGCAACCCGGTTTTTTGACTATGTAAATGAGCGGGGTGGCAGAGTTACCTTATCACCCATTGCTGAAGTACAGGTTGATTTTTCGGGAATAGTCGATGTTTTCGAAAAGACTCTTGAGCATGAGCAATTGGTAACAAGTATGATTAATAAACTGATGGATATTTCAATTCAGGAAAGTGATCATGCCACGAAGAGTTTTTTGCAGTGGTTTGTCGATGAACAGGTTGAAGAAGAAGCTAATGTCGATCAAATTTTGAATAATCTTAAATTAATCAAAGGTGAAGGTCAAGGATTACTAATGATGGATCGCGAAATGCAGACCCGTGTATTTGTTAATCCCTTCCCGGCAAAGGTCTGACTTTTCATTTAATTATTTTTTGCTGACATACCCTAATAAAACAGTAGGAAATTCCACTGTTTTATTAGGGTATGATTATGTTTGAATGATTCAAAAATGTGTAACGGTCTAAATTACTATTAATTAAAATTGATTACTTTAAAAACAAATACAAGAATGCTGCAATTGCGGCTCCGGATACCGGTCCAAGCAAAGGAATTATCGAATATTTCCAGTCGCTTTTCCCTTTATTCTTAATTGGGAGGATCGCATGCATCAATCGTGGTGATAAGTCCCGTGCTGGATTAATCGCATACCCGGTAGTACCTCCGAGTGACAATCCAATCGAGGTAACCAATAGGGCTACGGGTAAAGCACCAAGAGTTCCCAATCCAATCCTGGCTTCAGGTAACGTACTGCATGCAATATTCGCCCCTTCAATATATAAAACGACGAATACAAGGACAAATGTGCCAATCATTTCACTCAAGAAATTATTCGGATATTTCCGGATAGCCGGGATAGTACCAAAGGTTGCCAGAATAGCCTCCTGATTATCTGTCTGTTCATAATGGTGCCTGTAAAACAACCAGACAAGAAATGCTCCAATTGCAGCACCCAGAAACTGTGCAAAAATAAAGGTTCCAACTTTTGCCAACGGGAACTTACCAGCTAAAGCCAGACCGATTGTAACCGCCGGATTAAGATGAGCCCCTGAAAAAGGTCCGGCGATTGTTACACCCATAAATACACCAAGACCCCATCCGAGTGTAATAACGATCCAACCACCGTTATTCCCCTTTGTCCCATTTAGGACAACATTAGCCACCACGCCGTTTCCCAATAGAATCAAAATCATGGTGCCGATAAATTCACCAGAAAATTCACTCATAGATTTGTTTTTAAAGTAGTTTAGTATATTGCTTATTCTTCCCAGTTCAATGAACGTTCGAGTGCCTTATTCCATTTGATCATAAGTTTTTGCACTTTTTCAGGTTCCATAGTCCGATTAAAACAGCGATCTACGGACCATTGTGTTTTTATTTCTTCAATATTATGCCAGAATCCAACTGCCAATCCAGTCAAATATGCTGCGCCAAGTGCGGTTGTTTCCATAACTTTTGGACGATAAACGGGCGCACCCAGTACATCGGCCTGGAACTGCATCAGCAGATCATTCACAACTGCTCCGCCGTCGACCCTTAACTCTTTGATAGATGCGCCGAGATCTGCCTCCATCGATTTCAAGACATCACAGGTTTGAAATGCAATGCTTTCAAGTGCTGCCCTTGCAATGTGACTGGCATTTGACCCACGTGTTAAGCCTATAATCGTTCCACGCGCATATTGATTCCAGTGAGGCGCCCCTAAACCGGTAAGGGCAGGTACCAGATATACTCCCCCATTGTCAGGCACACGGCTTGCGAGTTCTTCGATGTCGGATGATTTCGAAATAATACCAATTTCGTCCCGTAACCATTGTACAATTGCCCCCCCCACAAAAATACTACCTTCAAGGGCGTAGGTGGTCTTCCCGTTAATTTGCCAGGCGATCGTTGTAATTAAGTTGTTATTCGATTTCACTGCTTCACTCCCGGTGTTACAAAGCATGAAACATCCAGTTCCATAGGTATTTTTAACACTTCCAACATCAACACACATCTGCCCAAATGCTGCAGCCTGCTGGTCACCAGCTACACCGGCAATGGGAATCTCCACTCCAAACAATTCTTTTGCGGTATACCCGTAAATCTCGGATGAAGATTTTACTTCAGGTAGTATCTCTTTGGGGATTCCAAACAGATTAAGCAATTCTTCATCCCATGAAAGGGTATGGATATTATAGATCATAGTCCGACTAGCATTGCTCACATCGGTCACATGCTGTTCCCCTCTGGTCAAATTCCAGATCAGCCAGGTGTCAATCGTCCCAAATGCAAGTTTGCCTGCCCGTGCTTTTTCTCTTGCACCTTCCACATGTGTCAGAATCCACCGGATTTTCGTTGCCGAAAAATAGGAATCTATAACCAAGCCGGTTTTGTCTTGAATACTTTGTGCCCATCCTGAGGTTTTCAGCTCATTGCAATATTTTGAAGTCCTTCGGTCCTGCCATACAATTGCATTGTAAATTGGAATTCCCGTCTCTCTATCCCAAATGATAGTGGTTTCACGCTGATTAGTTATACCGATTCCAACAATTTCTGCTTCAGCATTTTGATGTAATACATCGAGCGCAGTCTCCAGTTGCGAATTCCAAATTTCTTCCGGATTGTGTTCAACCCATCCGGGTTTGGGATAAATCTGTTCAAATTCCTTCTGATTGGAGGAAATAATCTGTCCTGATTTATCAAACAGAATCGACCTCGAACTTGTTGTTCCCTGGTCGAGCGCCAAAATAAGTTTGTTCGACATTGATGTTGATTGTTAGTTAAGCTAAATCTGGTTTGTAAAATTCAGCTAATTTAAATGTATTTTATTAGTCGTAATATTAGAAAATTATTTACGTAATTAAAAACTTTAAAAATAGTTATAGTAATTTTCAGAAACCCTTAATACCTAAAATAATTTTCAATCATAATATCTATCAATTATAGAATGTAGTTCCTGGCCACAGCCGCAAATTCAGTCAACTGATTATCGATCCATGCGGCATTCCTGTTTAATTCACGGGCCATTATTTCAGCCACGATTGGAGCAATCTTTAAACTTTCACGTGCATTCAGGAACAATGCCCGAGTTCTGCGGGCCAGAAAATCTTCAATAGTACGGGCCATCTCTTCCCTGACCCCCCAAACAATCTGCGCCTTTATAATTCCCAGGTCTTTACTGATAAGTTCACCTAATTCAAGATTCTCACCGATAAGTGAAAGCATTTTTTCTTCATCGGTACCATAATAGTAGAAAGGATTATTTAGGTCGACATTCTCCTTATAACCATGTATTTTACAGTGATTTGTTTGCGATTCTTTTATATCAAGATCGAAATTCCTATCCAAAACATCAATAACATCCTGCGCCATCTGACGGTAGGTTGTCCATTTGCCACCAGTAATAGTCACCAAACCAGAATCTGAAACCTTGATAATATGTCCCCGGGATATTTCTTTCGTATTTTTCCCTTCCTCTTTGGGCGCAGCCAGCGGTCGCAAACCGGCAAATACACTTCTTACATCCGATCGTTTGGGCGGCATAGTCAGAAATCTTCCAGCAGTTTCAAGAATGAAATCAATCTCTTCATCAAGGGCGATTGGCTCTATTTCAGCTGACTCCTTCCGTATATCGGTGGTACCCATAACAACTTTATTGTGCCATGGAACCGCAAAAAGAACACGGCCATCACTCGTTTTGGGAATCATGATTGCAAAATCACCGGGAACAAATTCACGATCAATTACAAGATGAACACCCTGGCTTACACGAACCATCTCACGGGCTTCAGGATCATCCATCTTTCGAATATCATCGACAAAAACGCCTGTTGCATTCAAAACAGCTTTGCAACTGATCTGATAACTCTTCCCACTTTCAAGATCACTGGCAACAACCCCGCTAACCCTTTCACCATTTTTTATCAGGCTGTTAACTTTTAAATAGTTTATGGCAACTCCACCAATTTCAACAAAAGTCTGAACCATGTTAATTGCCATTCTCGAGTCATCGAATTGACCATCGTGATAGATCACTCCACCATAAAGATTTTTTGCAATAAGTGTAGGAATTTTCTTTAGCGTTCTTGCTTTTGAAAACGGTCTTGACTTCCCGAGGCTTAGAGGACCTGAAAGCAAATCGTACAGTACGAGTCCTATGGTGTAAAAAGGAACTCCCCACCAGGTATAATTCGGAATGATGAACGATTGATCTTTAACCAAATGTGGTGCATTTTTTTTCATACGACCACGCTCTCGCAAAGCCTCCCTCACCAAGGCGAGATTCCCCTGGGCCAGATAGCGGACACCGCCGTGTACCAGTTTTGTACTTCGGCTTGAAGTCCCTTTCGAAAAATCGAATTGTTCAACAAGCAAGGTTCTTAATCCTCTGCTTCTCGCTTCGATTGCAGCGCCAATCCCGGTGGCGCCACCGCCAATGATCACCAAGTCCCATCCGTCATGTTGGTTCTCAAGCGCCTGAATCATTTTTTCCCTCTGCATTGCTGTTTAATTTAATGATTATATTATAGGATGTATTGCACCAATAGTATGTATTATCATATTAAAAAATACATTGTAATACGATGTATGTAAATTAAAAGATAGGCAGATGCCTCCCTATCTGCCTATCTTCAATTATTAATCTTTCGGATCAATCCAACTAAATGATTTCTCAATAGCTTTATTCCAGTATTTAGTAAAATATTCGACTTTCTCCTTTTCCATTTTGGCGTTGAATACCTTGGCAATCTTATGTTGAGCCTTTAGCTCCTCCTTGTTATTCCAGAATCCGACTGCCAGTCCTGCAAGGTAGGCAGCCCCCACTGATGGCATTTCTGTGCGTATGGGCTGAATCACAGGAACGTTCAAAATGTCTGACTGAAACTGGAGCATTGTATCGTTTAAGATAGTTCCACCCACACGAACTTCCGGAATAGCAATGCCTGTATCGGCTTCCATTGCCCGGATTACATCAGCAGAACACATTGCGATAGCTTCGAGGGTGGCACGCGCGATGTGTCCCGAGGTTGTTCCCATATTCAATCCAAAAAATGTTCCCCGGGCATACTGATCCCAATAGGGCGCACCAAGTCCGGTAAATGACGGTACGATAAACACACCTCCGCTATCAGGTTCAGACTTGGCCAATCCTTCTATTTCATCCAAGGAATCGATCAGACCCAATCCATCCCTGAGCCATTGAATAACAGTATTTCCATTGAATACACTCCCTTCCAGCGCGTAAGTGACTTCGTCCCCTATTTGCCAGGCTATTGTTGTGATTAATTTATGACTTGAATAAACCGGTAGGTTACCTGTATTCATCAGAATAAAACAACCTGTATTATAAGTATTTTTAATCATCCCCTTTTCGAAACACTGCTGTCCGAACAGAGCGGACTGTTGGTCACCAATAACAGCAGCCAAAGGGATGGCATGACCGAGAATGGCGGGATGGGTATAAGCATACACCTCACTTGAGGATCGCACCTCCGGCATTATATTTTCAGGGATACTCAATAACGCAAGCAACTCCTTATCCCACTGCAAGGTCTTGATATTAAATAACATAGTCCGACTGGCATTCGACACATCGATGATATGGCAGCCACCCTTTGTAAATTTCCAGACGACCCATGAATCAACAGTTCCAAATGCAAGTTTTCCCTGGTTGGCCAGTTCCCGTGCCCCTTGTATGTTGTCGAGGAGCCACATAATTTTAGTCGCAGAGAAGTAAGCATCAATCTGCAAACCTGTTTTCTCTTTGACTATACTTTCCAACCCTTGTTCCCTGAGCTGGTCACAGATCTGAGAAGTTCGTCGATCCTGCCAAACAATTGCATTGGCGATTGGTTTGCCGGTTACTTTATTCCATAGAATGGTGGTTTCTCGTTGGTTTGTGATTCCGATTCCGGCAATATCTTCACCAGTGAGACCACCTTTAGAAATGGCCTCATCAGCAACAGAGGCAATAGAAAACCACAATTCATCGGCATCCTGCTCAATCCATCCCGGCTTGGGAAATGATTGTTCAAATTCTTTAGAAGCTTCTGAATAAATTGCGCCGTCATGATTAAAAATAATTGCGCTCGCAACCGATGTCCCAAGGTCCAAGGCTAAGATATATTTCTCCTTTGCAGTGCTCATAGCAGTTCAGCTTATGATTATTCCTTTACATTAATCAACTTCGTAATTGACTGATTTAATGACTCAATATACTCTTGCATTACATCAAGCTGGGTTTTCCCTTCATCTGTTAACTGGTAATATTTCCGGGGAATTCCAACCTCCATTTCAATCCATTCTGATTTTAATAAATTCTCTTTCTTAAGCCGGTTTAATAGTGGATAAATAGTCCCTTCTGCGATCTCCATTCCGGCCAAACGGTTAATGTCGGCAATCAGCTCATAACCATAATAAGGTTTCGATTTCAGAATTAACATGATAATATATTCCAATAATCCTTTTTTAATCTGAGATTTCCACCTGGAAATGAAATACGTGTCCATTAGCAATATTCTTAATGGGTCAAATTTATAGAATATTACCTAGTAATGCAATGTATTTTGCAAATATTTTTTACTTTTTTTAAAAAAAAAATCCTATTAAATTGTGAACAATTGTCTGTTTTTACAATTATCTAAACCATTATTCAAATAGATTTCGGTACTTACAACTTTTGAGTTACCTTTGTAGCTGAAGTTTTTTTAGATACTAATTATACAAGAAAAAGTAATGTCATTTTTTAATACGGTACTTTCAAGCTTTTTTGGAAACAAATCGCAGAGAGATATTAAAGAGGTAACACCTTTATTACTGAAAATAAAAGAGGAGTATCTCCGGTTTCCGAACCTGAGCAACGACGAGTTAAGAGCTGAATCAGAACAACTTCGGAGCAAAATCCGTGAATATATTAAAGCCGAAGAGGAAGAAATCGCAATGCTTAAAGAGCAAGCCGAAAGTGGGGAACTTCCGCTTGAAGAAGGTGAAAAGATTTACGATCGTGTAGACAAGTTGGAGGAAATCATTCTGAAGAAAATAGAAGAGATACTGAATGAGTTACTTCCGGTTGCATTTTCCATTGTCAAGGATACTGCACGTCGGTTTATGGAGAACGAAACCATTGAAGTAACAGCAACTGATTTTGACCGTGATCTTTCGATAACCAAAGATTTCGTCGAAATCGATGGAGACAAGGCAATCTATAAAAATGAATGGATTGCCGGAGGCTCAGTTCAAAAGTGGAATATGTTGCATTATGATGTGCAGCTGATTGGTGGTATTGTTCTTCATAGCGGGAAGATTTCCGAAATGGGTACTGGTGAGGGGAAAACCCTGGTTGCAACCTTACCCGTATTTTTGAATGCCCTGGCCGGCCGTGGTGTCCATGTTGTAACTGTAAACGACTATTTGGCTAAACGTGACTCTGAATGGATGGGGCCAATTTACCAGTTTCATGGAATTTCTGTAGATTGCATCGACAAACATCAGCCCAATTCAACCGAAAGGCGGAAAGCTTATGAGGCGGATATAACCTTCGGTACAAATAACGAGTTTGGATTTGATTACCTCCGTGATAATATGGCAGTTAGCCCTGCAGACCTGGTACAGCGCAAACACCATTATGCAATCGTTGATGAGGTTGACTCGGTACTGATTGACGATGCACGTACCCCATTGATAATCTCCGGACCCGTACCAAAGGGTGAGAATCAGCTATTTGATGAACTTAAAGCGCCTGTTGAACGGTTGGTAAAAGCGCAACGCGACCTTGTTGGGCAATATCTTGTTGAAGCAAAAAGAAAAATAGGGTCTTCCAACAGCAAGGAATCAGAAGAGGGTGCACTAGCCCTTTTCCGTGCTTACAAGGGACTTCCAAAGCATAAACCGTTAATCCGGTTTTTAAGTGAAGAGGGAAATAAAGCAAAAATGCTCAAGATCGAGAATTTCTACATGCAGGATAACAACAAAAACATGTATATCGCGACTGATCCCCTCTTTTTCGTGATAGAAGAAAAACTGAATTCCATTGAATTGACCGATAATGGGATAGAGATTCTTTCAAAGGATAATGAGGATAGCGGATTCTTTGTATTACCCGATGTTGGGGCTGAAATTGCCGATATTCAGAATAATAAAACCCTTTCAGATAGTGCTCAGCTTGAGGCAAAAGATCTTTTGCTGCAGAATTTTGCCATCAAATCTGAACGCGTTCACACGGTAAATCAGTTATTAAAAGCATATACAATGTTCGAAAAGGATGTTGAATATGTACTGATCGATGGGAAGGTCAAGATTGTTGATGAACAAACCGGCCGTATTATGGAGGGACGTCGTTACTCCGACGGGTTACACCAGGCCATCGAAGCCAAGGAGCGGGTTAAAATTGAGGATGCCACCCAAACTTTCGCAACAATCACGCTCCAGAATTATTTCAGGATGTACCACAAACTCTCTGGGATGACCGGAACTGCCGAAACGGAAGCTGGTGAGCTCTGGGACATCTACAAACTGGAGGTTGTTGTAATTCCGACCAATAAACCGGTGATCAGGAAAGATTTTGAAGATCTTGTTTACAAAACCAAGAAAGAGAAATATAATGCGATTATTGATGAGATCGTAAAACTCAATAAAAAGGGGCAGCCAATGCTTGTCGGAACCACATCTGTGGAGATCTCCGAATTGTTAAGCAGGATGTTACAAATGCGAGGAATTAAGCATCAGGTACTGAATGCCAAACTCCATCAACGTGAGGCAGATATTGTTTCAGAAGCGGGTAAGCTGGGGATGGTGACTATTGCCACCAACATGGCTGGTCGTGGTACTGACATAAAGCTGACACCCGAAACACGCGATTTAGGTGGTTTGGCCATCATTGGTACCGAAAGACATGAGTCACGACGTGTTGACCGCCAGTTGCGTGGACGTTCGGGACGTCAGGGAGATCCCGGATCCTCACAGTTCTTTGTATCGCTTGAGGATGATCTGATGAGGCTCTTTTCATCTGACAGAATTGTCCGGATCATGGATAAACTCGGATTGAAAGACGGAGAGGTGATTCAACACTCGATGATCTCAAAATCGATCGAACGGGCACAAAAGAAAGTCGAAGAAAATAACTTCGGAATTCGTAAACGGTTGCTCGAATACGATGACGTGATGAACTCACAGCGTGAGGTCATCTATAAAAAAAGGCGTCACGCGCTGTTTGGTGAACGTATCGATGTCGATATTCTCAATATGATTTTCGATATGAGCGACACGATCATAGCAGAACATCAACAAAATGGCAAGGAGGGATTTGAAGATTTCAGACTCGATCTTATTCGTTCTTTATCGCTCGACGCTCCTATCAATGACAATGAACTGGTTCAGATGAAACCAGATGAGCTCAGTGATAAAATCTATCATGCTGCTATCGGGAATTTCACACGGCGCTCGCAAGCGATCTCCAAACAGGCATGGCCGGTCATTAAAAATGTTTATGAGACCAAATCGCATATTTATACCAATATTGTAGTCCCAATTACGGATGGATTAAGATTGTTCAATATTGTAACCAATCTTGAAAAGGCCTATAAAACCCAGGGACAAGATCTGGTCAAATCTTACGAAAAACAGGTCATCCTCGCTACAATAGACGATCATTGGAAAGAAAATCTTCGCGAGCTAGATGAACTCCGTACTTCGGTTCAAAATGCATCCTATGAGCAGAAAGACCCATTGTTGATTTATAAACTTGAGTCATTTAACCTTTTTAAAGCAATGATGGAGCGGATTAACAAAGGAGTTGTTTCGACCCTGATGAAAGGACAGATTCCGATAAACGATGCGGACGAGGTACGTGAAGCGCCTGTGGCAAAACATCACCACGACCGCTCGAAGTATCGCGAGGAGAAGAGTGATGCATCAGGGGTATCATCGGGAAAACAACCTGAAGAAAAGCATGTTCAACAGGTCAGGGCTACCCCTAAGGTGGGACGTAATGAGCCATGCCCCTGCGGTAGCGGAAAGAAATTCAAAAACTGTCACGGTCACGGACTGCCTGATTAGAAATGAATCTTATAATTAGAAATTGAAAATAAATAATTCAATATGAGTACACTTTTAGCCATACACTGGAATGCAAACCCTGAGCTTTTTAGCCTCGGTGTGATATCAGTACGCTGGTATGGGCTGATGTTTGCAATGGGCTTTCTCCTTGGGTTTTACATTCTGACACGGATGTTTATTTACGAAGGATCGAATCCTGAATGGGTAGAGACTCTTTTTGTTTACGTTATCATTGCGACCATCGTCGGAGCCAGGCTGGGACATGTGATCTTTTATGGATGGGAATATTATTCCAACCATTTAATTGAGATATTCCTACCCATCGCCAAAGGTGATACTGGATATAAATTCGTCGGATTTCAGGGGCTAGCCAGTCATGGCGGCGCTTTCGGAATTATTCTGGCAGTCTGGTTGTATTCCAAACGGGTAACTAAACGTCCTATTTTATGGACGTTAGACAGGCTTATTGTCCCCGTTGCACTCGTTGGTGCGATGATCCGTACCGGAAATCTGTTTAATTCAGAGATTTATGGTGTTGCCACCAACCTACCCTGGGGATTTATTTTCGAACGAAACCATGAAACGATTCCCAAGCATCCCACAATGGTCTATGAAACGCTCTGCTATTTAATCTCATTCGGCTTACTTATGTATTTTTATTATAAGACGAAAGATCTTAAAGACCGAACCGGCTTTCTCACAGGCGTCTTCTTTATCGGGATTTTTCTTACGCGATTTTTGATTGAGTTTATCAAGGAGAACCAGGAGGCCTTCGAAGCCGGCATGCCGCTCAATATGGGTCAGATTCTCAGTATTCCGTTTGTCCTGGCAGGAATATGGCTGATCTATCATGCACTGACGCATCCCCCATTGATCTACAAGAGCAAATAACAATATTAATTCGTTATAAGATTGAAGGGCTGAATGTTTTCTTAACATT
Source organism: Prolixibacteraceae bacterium (assembly GCA_963675995.2). Taxonomy (GTDB): domain Bacteria; phylum Bacteroidota; class Bacteroidia; order Bacteroidales; family Prolixibacteraceae; genus JAAFHB01. Next base: position 2,793,118 of record CAXXIY010000002.1, read on the forward strand.
CAGCCCTTCAATTTTAATGACCATAATATTTGTCTGAGATCATGAATATACCTGAACATCAATACTAAACTAAAACAATTCTTCAGTAGATTTTGGACCGTGTGTAATTAACCCGGGTTCAAATGAAAAATAGATTTATATTGCGTTTTTTACGCACGTCTGAATAGATTTTTTGTGAATTTGCGCATCCTATGCAAACCAGACTCAATTTTAATTCCATAAACCTTCATTTGTACCTGGGCGAGTCCGGTAAAACGAATATCGCTAAAGCTTCTCGTTAACAAATTTCTGAATAATTTCGGCATGGTCAAAAGCCATTTCGGGTAACGAATGGATGGGAAACCATTCTGCTTTTGCTGCATCATCACCCCCAAGAACAGGTATCGTCTCTGTAATGCTCCCATAAAAAACTGTTGAGACAGTACGATGTCGCGGATCACGCCCAATCGCATCGAAAGTAAAAAACTGATTCAACGCGATCTCCTTTAATCCAGTCTCCTCCTCCAACTCACGCTGACATGCTTCACACAAAGTCTCTTCCATTCCGACAAAACCACCTGGTAATGCCCAAAGTCCGACAAATGGCTCAAATTTTCGTTCAATAAGCAATATCCAATCTGTATGACCTCTCTTGGCTACAATTATGGCATCCACAGTCATGGCCAGACGCGGATATTGATAACAGAATTTCAAATCTTCAACAGTCATTTATGCTCATTTTCATGTTCTTCCTCTTTTTCTTTGTTACTGTTTCTCCAAACAATATAAACCACGATCAGTATTGCAGCTATGTAACCAACAAAATTAAGATGTCCCATAGTGTTAGTTTTCAGTAGTTATAAAAGAAATCCAAGATAATTAATCATATAATTTCAACATCAGAAAAAAGAGTACCGTTTAAATTATGGATAATGTCAATCATTGATGATTCGTCTCATCAGCCTCATCTGATGCGTATACCGTTTAGTATCAATATTATATATTCCGAAATGATCCACATTGTCGATCCTTACCTTTCCTGAAGAGTGGATGATTTTATTCTTCTCCCAAATAATTCCCACATGTATTATCGTCCCCTCTTCGTTATCGAAAAATGCCAGATCACCTGGGAGTGCCTCCTCAACGAAACTCAGATTACTGCCTAATGCGGCCTGCTGACCGGCGTCACGCGGAATGGTCACTCCGGCCATTTTGTACAATATTTGCGAAAACCCCGAACAATCGATTCCGAAAGGGGACCTTCCACCCCAAAGATAAGGAGAATTAAAATATTTAAGTGCATTTTCAATGATTACTTCACGAACATTCTGTTGCGATGCAACAATGTTGTTTCCTTGAATATTATAGACGACCTCTCCTATTTTGAATGTTCTGTTAACCGGATCAAAATAGGGCAATGAGCTACCGGCAACGATCAGAAAATTACTGTAACCATCTTTTGGTTGAACAATGTTGAACACATCGGTTGTCACAATTTTAGGGATTTCACCCAATTCGAGAAAGTTCTGTTCATCAATTTCGTTGACCATATTACGCTCAATCCAACCCTCATAACCATCAAATGACAGCTTAATCTGGCACCACCTTGCATTTTCCTCTAATATGGTATAGTGCTCACCAAAAAGTATTTGAGTGCACATCTCGCTCTTTTCGCGCGGTTCTGACCGCACGGCCACAATACTTAGGTTGGAGATTCCGTATCTCATTAAAAATTTACTACTTTTGATTATTCCCAAATATACAAATTAATTGGATTCTGCTTTGAATGTGCTTAAATAGTTTGAATCTGAATAAATAGAATATTATGAATCCCGAGAAGAAAAAATGGTTTGAATCAGAAAGCTGGCACACAATATATTTGACATCTATATTTGTTATTACAGGGGTTATACTCTATTTTATGTTACCCCAGGAGGGGAGATTCCGGTACGAGTTTCAAAAAGGGAGACCCTGGATGCATGCCACTTTAATTGCACCTTTTGATTTTGCAATCATGAAATCGGATCAGACCATCAGCGAAGAGCGTGATTCGCTGATGAAGTCATTAACACCCTACTTCCTCCTGCACGACACAGTTGGTCAGCAACAAATACAACTCTTATCATCCAAAATCGATGAGCTTACCCTCAAAGAAAATACCGAAATACTCTACTCAAGAGTTGTAAAAAACAAGGTTCTTACGATATTCGAAAAAATTTACAATACCGGGATTCTTGAACAGGGAGGAGGTAACTCTAACCCACTCGCAGGGAAAGGTGAATTGTACGTTATCCGGAATAATCGGGCTGAAAGGGTCTCTACAGGACAATTATATTCACTGAAAACGGCCTATTCAGAGGTAAATACCTCGCTTAATCTGCTCAAAAACAGTGATCCTGACCTCAAACAAATTATTGAAAAATTTAATGCTGAAGATTATCTTGCCGTTAACCTTTCGTACGACCAGGATAAAACGGAGGCTGAAAAGTACAAAATACTCGAAAATCTCTCCACCACTTATGGCGTAGTGCAGGAAGGAGAACGTATTGTTTCGCAAGGTGATGTGATCTCTCCGCACACCTATCTGATCCTTGAATCGCTTAAATCAGCTTTTGAAAAAAGTCGTGGAGATCTTACCAAATATTATTTGATTGTTATTGGTAAGGCCATATTTATCAGCATGTTGCTGCTGACCCTCTTCCTGTTTATTTACAATATCAGACGAAAATTACTCAGTTCAAAACGGGATATCACTTTTACTTTGATGATGATGGCCTTGATGATCCTTTTTTGCAGGGTAATTATGTCATCAGCTACTATTCCCATTTACATCGTTCCATTCACCGCTCTGGCACTCATCATCCGCACTTTTCTTGATGCAAGGCTTGCCATTTTTGTTAATACGATAACAGCCCTTATTGTCGGCTTTATGGTTCCCAACGGATATGAATTTGTATTGCTGACCATTCCTGCCGGGAGCATTGCCGTGATCAGTCAGAATAATCTCCAAAGACGCGATCAGTTAATTCTCACAACTTTAATTATCTTCTTTGTATATGCATTTACCTATATAGGTATCTCTCTGATACAGGAAGCCAGTCTGGCAGGGATCGATTGGGAAGTTATGAAGTGGTTTCTGATCAATGCCGCACTGACGCTGATCACCTATCTGCTGGTTTTCGTGATTGAAAAATCCTTCGGATTTGTCTCAGATGTTACTTTGATAGAATTATCCTATTCCAATCAGAAACTACTTCGCAAACTTGCAGAAGAGGCTCCGGGTACTTTTCAACACTCGCTGCAGGTTGCGAATCTGGCCGAGGAGGCGATTCTGCAATTGGGAGGAAATCCGTTACTGGTGAGGGCTGGAGCACTGTACCATGACATAGGAAAGCTTACAGACTCACACTATTTCACAGAAAATCAAGCATTTGGAATAAATCCACATGACCAACACTCCCTCGAAGAGAGTGCTGCAATCATCATGGACCATGTCAGTCGAGGAGTAGAACTTGCCAGAAAACATAAAATTCCGGAACAAATCATCGACTTTATCAAAACTCATCATGGCACGACCAAAACCGGATATTTCTTCATACAATCAAATAAAAAAACCGGAAAAGCAACCGATGAAAGTCGGTTCACGTATCCTGGTCCTGTCCCTTCAACACGTGAAACTGTCGTCGTTATGCTGGCTGACAGCATAGAAGCAGCCTCAAGAAGCCTCGATAAAAAAGATACTGTCAGCCTAAAGAAACTGATTGACAATATCTTTCATCAAAAAACAGAGGCAGGACAACTTGATTATGCACCACTGACATTTAAAGATATTACCTTGCTCAAAGAAATTTTCCTGGAAAAGCTTCTCAATATCTACCATGTACGAATTACCTACCCGCAAAAAGAAATTTGAAATGTGCAACCCATTAATTTAGATTTGCACGAAAGTTGTAGCGTAATGGACAATATAACCCTAGCCGAGGTTTCGAATCCAGTCAGGGTTATCCATCACTTAAATTAGAATTTAGAACTTATATGAATAAATGTATATATTTAATCCCGCTGGTTTTCCTACTGATTTTCACAGGATGCAAAAAAAACTCACAATCAGATTCAATCATTCCTACTGTCCAATATACCGCTAATGCGTTTAATGATATTTATCTCTGGTATGAGTCCCTACCATCAGTTGATTTGTCAACTTTTGCAACACCCGATGATTACATCTCAAAGGTAAAATATAGTAAAGACCGATGGAGTTTCACCATGACCTATACTGATTATGTCAATCTATTTCAAAATGGGGTATCTACGGGCTGGGGCGTCGGTCTATCTTACGATACCCAGAATATTCTCCGCGTAATATTCATATATGACGACAGTGCCATGGGAAGGGCTGGTGTAAAAAGAGGTTGGCAAATCAAGGCAATCAACGGAAAGACAATATCTTCAATGACCGACAGCGAGGTGAATACGGCCTTGGCAAATACAAGCAACACCTATTTGTTCGGGAAAAATGATGGATCAGAAACAACCATTCAAATGACAAGAGGGAAAATAGGGATCAATTCTGTCCTCTATTCTAATATATATCAAAAGGGAAATCAGAAGATTGGCTACCTCGTATTCAGTGATTTCCTTGGAACTTCGGTTAAAGAGTTAAATACCGTATTTGACAAATTCACGGCTGGAGGAGTAACTGATATGATTCTTGACCTTCGTTATAACGGAGGTGGAACACTAGATTGTGCCGACTCTCTCGTTGCTATGGTCGCAGGAAAACCTTTTAAAGGGAGAATATACAATACACTAATATACAATAACAAGCATGTCCGCGATGGATTTCAAAGTGTCATTGGGGTTAAGGGGAACAGCATCCAGTTAAATAAAATGGTCATTATAACAACCTCATCAACCGCTTCGGCAAGTGAGCTGGTTATTTCTGGACTTAAACCCTATATGAGCATGAAACTCATTGGTTCTAAAACGCACGGAAAACCTGTAGGAATGAATATCGAAACTGATTCAAAACTGAATATTGCAGTGGCTCCAATCAGTTTCCGGAATGTGAACTCACAGGGTTATACTGATTATTTCGATGGCATACCTGTGGATTTCGCAGCTCCCGACAACGTGAATCAGGATTGGGGTGATATGTCGGATCAATGCCTTACTGCAGCTATCAATTATATATCTACCGGGTCAATTGGATATTTACCAAATGTCAAAGCGGCAATCGCCACAGGTCGAATGATTTACAAAGGATCAGATACACCGGTGGAAAACCTCATCAATAGTTCAGGTAAGGCTGCTCAGCAATAGAACCGATGTAATAATTTAAATTTATTTTAACTGGAAATATTTGCTGAAATTCAAAGTGTTTTACTACTTTTCAGCGTTAAATCATTCATCAAATTATAATGCACTCATTCAAAAAAGGATTCCTCCTGACCCTGACAATTTTGGTAGGCAGCACGATCACGTATGCCGGAAATAAAGATAATGAAGGATACAAATTTGAAATAATCAAGGAGTTACCTCACACTTCGGTTAAAAACCAGTACCACACAGGTACTTGTTGGTCGTTTGCAGGAATGTCGTTTTTTGAGGCGGAAATGCTCCGAATGGGCAAACCGGAAGTGGATTTATCGGAGATGTTTGAAGTGAGTGTCTGTTACCGTGAAAAAGCCCTGAAATACGTCCGGATGGTTGGGAATACAAACTTTGGACCTGGTGGTGAACTCTTTGATGACCTTTACGTTGCCAATAAATACGGGCTTGTTCCCGAGTGTGTTTTCCCTGGCTTAAAATATGGTGAAGAGAAACATTCACATGGGGAAATGGATGAGGTGTTGCGAAAAATGGTTGAAGCCGTTGTAGAAAATAAAAATAAAAAGCTTACCCCTGTCTGGGAGAGCGCATTTAATAAGACCATTGATGCTTACCTTGGGGAATTGCCTGAAAAATTCGAATATCTGGGGAAGACTTATACTCCCGGATCATTTGCCTCCGATTATTGCGGAATTAACGTAAACGATTACATACAGATTACCTCTTTCAACCATCATCCATTCTACAAGCCTTTTATCCTTGAAGTACCGGACAACTGGTTGTGGAGCGAGTATTATAACGTCACAATTGATGATCTTCAGGAGATCGCAGATAATTCAATTCAGAAAGGGTATACGGTGTTGTGGGCGGCAGATGTAACCGATAAAGGTTTTGCAACTACTCAGAAAGGAATCGCAGTTATTCCTGAAATAAATAGCGACGGTATCGCTAAATGGGACAGTCTGACCGAAAAGGAGAAGGAAGCTGCGATCTATAAATTTGATAAACCGGAAAAAGAAAAAGTTATCACACAGGAAATCAGACAAATTGCATTTGACAACCTTGAAACGACCGACGATCATGCCATGCATCTGGTCGGACTTGCCAAAGATCAGAACGGCACGTTATATTACAAAGTAAAAAATTCATGGGGAAATTATAATGATGAAAAGGGATACTTTTATGCCTCTAAATCCTATTTCAGGTATAAAACAACCGGAATTGTGGTAAATAAGGCTGCAATCCCTGACTCAATCAGGAAAAAACTTAATCTGTAGTTTTTTATTAACGGAAAAATTATCTACTTTTGCGGCCAGTTCCGTACGCAATCTCTGACAGCAAACAAGTAGACACTGTGAATATTGCGTTCGTTAAAAATATCGTTAAAATCAATCATGATGGATCTGATTAAAATTGCAGAAAATGCGTTTTTAGGGGAACAAAAAGAACTACCTACATTTCACGCAGGCGACACCATTACTGTTCGTTACAAGATCGTGGAAGGCGCAAAAGAGAGAATTCAGAATTACAAAGGTACCGTAATTCAGATTAAAGGTACCGGGACAACAAAAACATTCACCGTTCGCAAAATGTCAGGGAATATTGGTGTTGAAAGGATTTTCCCTTTCTTCTCACCATTTATTGATGGCATCGAAGTTAACCGTATGGGGCGTGTACGTCGTGCACGTTTGTACTATCTTCGCGAATTGACCGGCAAAAAAGCCCGTATCAAGGAAAAAAGATTCTAAGAACAACAACTTAAAAAGGGTTCCTCAAAAAGGAACCTTTTTTTTTGTACTTTTAGAAAAAATATCCATTGTTTATGCCTGTTATTGCCAATGAGAAACTTTTCACCAAACGTTGGTTTGTCGACTACAGTTTCATCACTGCCGGATCATTTATCATGGCGGTGGGCTATGTTTTTTTCATTACCCCTCATAAGATCGTTCCAGGTGGTATTTATGGACTTGGGATTATTGTCTATTACCTGACCAAAGGGATGGCGCTTTGGCCAGGCGGATTTCCGATTGGACTATTTAATCTACTGATCAACATACCATTAACCTATTTTGGAATAAAACTTCTCGGTCCACGCTTTGGTACTAAAACCATTTACGGGTTTGTTTCCTCCTCCATTTTTATGGATGGGATCACCTATATGCGCGAGATTGGTGATGCACCTCTCGTAAATGATGTCCTCCTTTCGTGCATCTTCGGCGGTGTACTGACAGGCATCGGACTTGGGATGATATTTAAAGCCAGAGCAACATCGGGAGGAAGCGATATCATCGCCATGGTGATTACCCGATATACCCGTATCCCGATTGGTCAAATGCTGATTTGGGTCGATACTGCTATTGTACTGGTTGCACTTGCGGCATTTAAGGATTGGCAGATACCACTTTATAGTATGATTGTCATTTACATCACCGGACGGGCAATCGACCTTATTCTTGAAGGGGCAAATTATAATAAGGCACTATTTATTATTTCTGAGAAACATGAAGATATCAGGGATAAGATTATTAACGATCTTGCACGTGGCGGCACATACCTTAAAGGGGTGGGAATGTTTACAAATACAGAAAAAAATATCATATTTACCGTGGTAAACCGCAGAGAGGCTGCTATCCTCGAAGAACATATCAATAAGGTAGATCCTCAGGCATTTATTACGATTATGGATGCCAGCGAAATTCTGGGTGAAGGATTTCAGTCACTAAAACATAAGATTGAAGGGCGCTAAAGATCAAAATAATTAAAATTTAAATCATGAAAAGGATCATCCTTTGTTTCTTATTGTGCTTTAACCTAATAATTCCGCCTGTATTTGCTCAAAAAGTTGGACTTGTCCTTAGTGGCGGGGGTGCAAAAGGTCTTGCCCATATTGGCGTTATTAAGGCACTTGAGGAAAACAATATTCCTATTGATTATATTACCGGAACTTCAATGGGAGCTATCATCGGTGGGCTTTATGCAGCCGGTTATTCGCCCGAGGAGATGGAAATTTTGTTCAAATCGGAAGAGTTCGAACGATGGTCCACAGGAATTATACCCCCTCAGTACGTCTATTATTTCAAACAATTGGAGGAGAATCCTTCATTTATCGATCTTGACTTTGCTAAAAAAGAGGATAAAATGAAACTTGCCCTTCCAACCAATCTTATCCCTTCAGGACAAATTGATTTTGCCTTTATGGAACTGTTTAGTCAGGCAAATGCAGTTTCAAAAAAAAACTTTGACCAACTTTTTGTCCCTTTCAGGTGTGTTGCAACCGACATTTACCGTAATGAACCTGTTGTATTCCATAAAGGGGATCTGGGGATGGCAATCAGGGCGTCGATGACCTTCCCTTTCTTTTTTAAACCAATCGAAATCGACAGTGTTTTACTTTTCGATGGAGGGCTGGTTAACAACTTCCCTTATGATGTGATGGCTCAGGATTTCAAACCTGACGTTATGATTGGCAGTATGGTTGGCTCCCTGAATAACAAGCCAAATAAAGACGATTTGAAACTCCAGCTCGAGAATATGATGGTTCGTAAATCAAACATTTCAATACCTGACAGTCTGGGGATAACGATTAAATCACCGGTTAAACATATCGCTCTTTTAGATTTTGAACGACTCGATGAAGTTGAAAATGCGGGTTATGAATCAACAATGGCCCAAATGGAGCAAATTAAATCCAGGATTACCAGAAGAGCTGATTTACAGGATCTGACAAGAATGCGAGAGGAATACCGAAGTAAAAGTCCTTCAATGAAATTTAATAATATCCAGGTGTCAGGGGTCGATAGATCACAAAGGTACTATATCATTCAATCGATTCGTCATAAGTCCAAAACATTCGATTTGGAAGAATTGAGACGGGAATATTTTAAAATTCTGGCAGATGACAAAATTAAATCACTTTTGCCAACCGCGGATTACAATGAGGAAACAGGATTATTCGATCTTGATCTTAAAGCAGAACAGCAGAATCCTCTTGCCGTAGGTGTTGGCGGATATTTTTCACTTTCGGATGTCAATCAGGGATACATTGGCGTTGACTACAGACTATTTAATAATCTCCCTATTACGATTCAATCCAATATTCATGTTGGCAAATTCTACAGTTCATTTATGGTTGGCTCACGATTTAATTTTACTACAAAACGGCCTTTGTCACTCGAGCTCTATTTCATCAAAAACCGGAAAGATTACTTTTCGGGATCGACTCAACTCTTTTTTGAAGATAAGCTACCCCACTATGTCATTCGTAACGACGACAATATTCAGATGGATATTTCGTTCCCGGCAAAAACCAATTCAAAATGGGAAGCCGGGATGGACTTTCTGAATCAATCTGATGAATATTATCAAACCACCTCCTATACCAAAAATGATACGCCTGAGCGTACACAGTTTACAGCAGGAGATTTACATGCCCGGTTTGAGATAAAAGCGTTCAATAAGAAACAATATCCTACGGAAGGCAAGATGCTTAAATTCGAGGCAAAGTATATATTCGGAACTGAGAAGGAGACCCCGGGATCGACCAGTACACTAAATATTCCCTATCGGAATAGCCATAGGTATTTACAACTTGAGCTCTCCTATGAAAGGTATTTTAAATCCACAAAATGGTTAACACTGGGTGTTGAAACCAACTCCTATTTTTCAACTAAAAAACTATTCCATAATTATACCTCATCGGTAATTTCTGCAGAGGAGTTCTCACCTACCGTCAACAGCACCATCAGATTTCTACCCTACCTAAGAGCCAATAATTTCGTTGCCGGAGGATTGAAAGCAATCGTACCAGTATCCACCTCGGCACATCTCCGATTTGAGGGTTACTATTTTCAACCATTCAGTGAATTACGAAGCGGCCTGAATAATATGCCTTATTATAATGACAAATTATTCACTTCCAATCAGTTTATTGGAAGTGGCGGATTAGTGGTCCACACCCCGTTTGGTCCGGCAAGTTTATTGTTGAATTATTTCAGCAACAGTGATCCCAGGTTTTATGTGCAGATTAGCTTTGGATATTTACTGTTCAATCGGCGTGGAAAGTAAATCCTAATAACATAAAAGAAATAATAAAGACAAGTTGTTATCGCTTACTTAACCGAAACTTGAATAATGAATTGAAATAATTTTAAATATTATAGATATGATTGAGCTTAATGAATTGAATAATAAGTACGGTATAAAAGGCGAATTAGCTTTTGAAAGGCTGAATAACAATTTGATTTTTCTGAAAGTTTCCAACAAATTTGCAGAGGCAAATATCTGTCTTTACGGAGCTCATATTACCAGTTATAAGCCCCGAAATTCCAAAGATATCCTATGGATGAGTCCTGATACCCCTTTCGAAGAAGGAAAAGCAATCAGAGGCGGAATTCCGGTCTGCTTCCCATGGTTTGGTCCTCATAAAACAGATTCCGGAATGCCTCAGCATGGCTTTGGTCGCCTGATGTATTGGAATATGGCCGAAACTGCTGTTCTTCCACAAGGCGAAACATTGGTCAGATTAAAGTTGTCCTCTTCGGACCAGACAAAAGCTTACTGGCCCTATGACTTCGATGCGGAGATGAACATCGTCATCGGCAATGAGCTGAAGCTGACGCTAAAAGTTATTAATACTTGTGATAATCAATTTGATTACTCCTGTGCATTGCATACTTATTATAAATTATCTGCGATTGAAGAGATGACCATCGACGGTTTGGAGGGTACCCGTTTTCACATACATCTTCAACCTGGAGATTATATACAGGAGACGCCCAAAATGGAGATACATCAGGCAGAAACACGTCATTATCATGATACTGAAGCGACTTGTATTATTAATGACCCAGGATTTGCAAGAAAGATCCGTGTAGCTAAATCAGGCAGCAAAATCACAACAGTATGGAACCCCTGGAAAGAAGCCTGTTCCACCATTGGAGACCTGCCCAATGATGCATATAACTACTTCGTTTGCATTGAGGCCGTAAATTCATTTGAGGATACGATTTCCCTTTATCCCGGAGAATCTCACGAAACATCCGCCATTATCAGATTAATGGAATGATTCTTTTAGGACTTTGATTTCAATAAAGTAATAGAGCGTATTAAATATCGGTTTATATATTTGACACGACATTTAATTATTCTCATTACTTAATAGACCAGGAACAAAAATTATCAATTATTTATTGCGATTAACCGACCATGGTATCTGTTTAGATGGATAGTAATTGACCTGCAACACCTTAAACCGCTCCTCCTGACCAGCAAGCCTGGTTCGGTACTCTTTCCAGTTGGGTACACTGGAAGCGCTCCACCCTATTTCGGCATAGCCGGGTAGTCGTGGAAAGACCATATATTCAAGTTCTTTAATATTAGTGATAGTTTCTGTCCAAAGGGGTGCTTCAATTCCAAGAATATTTTCCTTACCTATTCCTGGTACCAGAGTTGCCGGATTCCAGCTATAACCTTTGTCAATTTCAATGTAACCTGCCCAGTTTAGCCCATAATTAGTGGTAGAATCGTATTTCATATCCAGATAGGCATTTGCAGCGGGTGACATAATCACTTTCGCACCCTGCTTAACCCCTTTCAATGCATTTTCGGACTTTGCCCAGTACTGCACAAAAGAGTTGGGTTTTAACGTTGACAGCGCAATTTCATCCCATCCGATTACTTGTTTTCCAAGCCGGCCGACAATTTCCTGTACCCGGTTCACAAAAGGAATATAATCATCAAGCTTGGTAACATGTGATTCATCACCGCCAATATGCAGATATGGTCCGGGTGTCATTGCCGCAAGTTCGCCCAGAACATCAGTTATAAATTGATAGGTAATCTCCTTCCCGGTACATAATGAGCTAAAGCCAACTTCGGTACCTGTATACAATTCAGTCGCTTTGTCATTACAATTTAATTCAGGATATGAAGCAAGAGCTGCATTGGTATGACCTGGCATATCAATTTCGGGGATAACCATGACATAGTGATCTGCAGCATATTTTATAATATCCGTGTATTGCTCCTGGGTATAAAAACCACCTTTGCCACCATTTACCTGGGTCCCTCCACCAATTTCAGTGAGTTTAGGCCATTTCTTTATTTCAATCCGCCATCCCTGATCATCCGAAAGGTGAAGATGAAGAACATTCATTTTGTACAGAGAAATCAGGTCGATATACCGTTTCACATCCTCAACTTGAAAAAAATGACGTGCCACATCAAGCATAACTCCACGATAGGAATAGGCCGGAAAATCACGAATCGTAACTGCAGGAATCGTCCAGGGTCCCGGTTGTAAAGTTGCCTGCTCAATTTTTGCAGGTAATAGTTGAAGAATAGTTTGTATTCCATTGAAAATACCGGCTGGTTTATTGGCGATCAGGTTTATGCCGTCCGATTTAACTGTTAATAGATATCCTTCATCACCCCACTTTGAATCACCTGAAGTAAGAGAAATACAAATATTACCTTTTGCCGGCTTTCCTTCCGAAAATTTAACAGCCAAATCAAAACCTGTAGCAGATTTTAGTCTATTTGAGAAAAATTGGCCAATCGTTTGTAATTCCGCCGATTCGCCAGTCACGATGAGTGTGCACTTATCGGTTAGCTTAAACTGACCTTTACCAGAGATGACAGATACAGGTTTTGGAATAATACCTAAACATGAGGATTGAACCGGAGAGAATGCCATTGAAGTCAATTGAAGAACCGTCAATCCAAACAGAAGGATTGATCTAAGGTTGATTTTTAAATAAATGAATTTCAAACGCATAGATATTAATTAAGTTACTAATCAGTATTGCTTATAAAAAGTTTTCAAAAATGAGGTAACCTGACTGTAGATCGGTTTGGTGAACTCAATGAATAAATCCTGTTTTTCAGGTGGCAGTACAGGTTTGTGCTTACATATAGCCAGCTCCTTAGCTGATAATGCCCTTTCATCTCCCTTATAGGAACCCCATTCAACAGACCACACAAACTGACCGGGAAATTTTCGCTCCGAAATGATTGTGTTTCGTGAAAGATCCAAAATAGAGACATCCAGAATCCCCTTTGATATCAACTCCCTTCGATTTACAGTCAGCCAGGCTTTTACCGTTTTATATGATTTTACTCTCCTGCCATCAGGCAAATTAACCATTCCAACATTAACACTGTCGCGTACCACCTCCCTTACCGATTCCTTATCATATACCTGTCCAACAACAAAATCATCGAAATCCATTTTCACCACCTGATCCTGAAATTTAATGCCCGATTGATCTGCTGAAACGGGAGTATAAAACTCAACAAATTCGTTGGGGGCCTTTAATTTTAAATGTTCAATTATCTGGTTGTAAAAAAAATCGGATGAAAGCTGATACTTCCGTGGAACCATGACCGGCTCAACAACCACTCTCAAAGTAGCATTAAACTTGGCAGTTCCCAGGCGATTAAGAACATCCTTATAGCCGGAAGAGAACTGGTTCGCCCGGAAGTAATTGAAATAGGCATCTTTCCACGATAAACGCGTATTTAATTTCTCATTTATCAATCCGGCATTGTATTGTTCCTCAGCAGCAAGTTTTCGAACCTGAATAAGTTCGCTGTTATAATATTTCAGATTGGAAAACTGGTTTAATGCGATCGGACATCTGCTGATTTCATCAGATAAATGGTTCACTTTCTCATAATAGTCTGCAACCTCAGTATATTTAAATAAACTATTATTATTCAATGCATTATCAATTCTGTTCTGAAAGTAATCCAGCGACATTGGATAACTCTCTTTTACTGCCTGCAGCGCCTTATCAGAACCTGGATTACTTCGGAGGCGATTAACTGCCAATATAGTAGCATTATAATAATCACCTCTTTCCAGGGCTTTTTTCCCCGAGGAACATGAAATCAATAATAAAAAGGGGATAAGCAGGGCCAGGGATATACGCATGATTTTTTTCAATTATGTTTAAACGCCTTAAAAGTAATTATTCATGGGATAATTTGCTTTGAAAACTCCAAATACTTCCAAACAAAACGCAATTCAGAATAACTTACATCATCTCCCAACTCTGCCTTTGCCGCAGCCAAACCAAGGGTTGAATTACGCAAAAGCCAATGTGTAATAACGGCTGTTTTTACAGCGCTTACCATTCTTTCAATCCCAATCTCTCCGGTCTCAACAAATTGAACCAGATGCGCTTCGATAGTGGTGGAAGCCATTCCCCTTATTTTCGCAATCTCTTCAATCGACTTACCGCTCCTGAAAAGTTCTAAAGAAACGATCTTTGAATCAGTTTTGGGGATTTTAATTGCTGCTTCCGGCTCTTTTATCTCATGCAGATCGGGAAGCTCCATTTCCATCTTTATCCGGTATTCAATAATTATATTGAGGATTTCCTTTCCAAACTGACTTACTTTTTTGGGACCCAAACCTTTTACCTTCTTCAGACCTTGAATCGAAACCGGCAATTGGCTCATCAGTTCCATCAATACTTTTTGAGGAAGAATCATAAAGGATTCAACATTCAATTCATCGGCTTTTTGATTTCGCCAGGTTTTAAGGTTTTTATAAAGCAGAGGATGGGCAACTAAACTCTCCGAAGAATAGTTTGTAGTCTGATTCTTAAGTTTTTTTTCTGAAGGTTCAATGGCAGCTTTGGCACGTATGGTCATATAATTTTTCACTTCAAAACCACCACGACAATTAATTAGACAAGCTTGCTTTAAATTTACATCGTCGGTTAAACGGGTAACTGCATCGCTGACCGATTTCCGAACTACCTTGTTGTCTATTTCGATATCAATTTTTGTTAATCGCTCTATCACAATCGATTCAAGCTTTTCTGAAAAATAGTGACATGCTTTTCGAATCCTTTCCTGCAATTCAATATTTGCCTCAATATTTCTGTTCCCTGCAATCAGATGATGCAACTGCCCTTTGAATTTCTCCGACACCTCAAACAGCTCCCTTTTAACATCATTATCTATCAATTCAATCAACTCTTTCAATGAAGAATGAATACTTTGTTCATGTTCGACCATCAATTTCACACAGTAATTCAATCGTCTTAAAATTGGATGAAAATCAAAAAGCTCCAACACTAAATTTTGCTGAAAAGCCAGTTTTGACTCTTCCAAAAGCGCTTTTCCAGGTGGATGCAGCTCAATTTCGCGATTGAAAACTGAAACTTTGGCATCACTTTTTATGCTCTGGTTTGAGATTGGGGTACTTAACACCAAACCATCTAATGTTTTGCAACGACTCAATGCAACATAAACCTGCCCGTGGGCAAAAGCGTCCTTGGCATCAATAATAACTTTTTCAAAAGTTAAACCCTGGCTCTTATGAATGGTAATGGACCAGGCGAGTTTTAATGGGATCTGGGTAAATGTACCAATAACTGTTTCCCTGATCTCTTTACTCTCTTCATCAAGTGTATATTTAGTATTCTGCCATTCAACCCTCCCAACCGAAATATTCTCCTGATCACCAAGGCATCTGACATTGATCACCTCTTCCTCTATGCTAATAATCTTGCCAATTTTACCGTTGTAGAAGAGTTTATCGCGCGAGATATCGTTTTTTACGAACATCACCTGCGCTCCCTTTTTAAGACTTAGCTCAAAATCAGTCGGATACGAATAGTCTGGAAAGTCGCCTTCAACACTGGCAGTAAATCTGCGTATTTTACCCTGCAATTTTTCCAGTTTCGATTCATTTAGGTTATGTGATTGATAATTATGCGTAGTCAGCGTGATATAGCCATCGTTGTCATTTGAAATAAAACCAGGCACGAATCTCTTGTTTAATTCAAACAGCACTTGCTCATCGGCATTATTATCCCTGATTCTGTTGAGTAGTTTAATGAACTTTTCATCTTTCTGCCTGAAAATATGGGTAAGTTCAATGCTGATATAATCAGTTTTCCGAAGTGCATTACTGCTGAAAAAAAACACGGTATCATAATACGGTCTCAATAAATTCCAGTCCTCATCTTTTATAACAGGAGCTAATTGTTGCAAATCACCAATCATAAGCAGTTGTACACCTCCAAATGGCTTATTGCGATCCTTGTATCTGCGAAGCACATCATCGATCCCATCAAGCAGATCTGCTCTCACCATGCTAATTTCATCAATTACAAGCAGATCAAGACTTTTAATAATTGAAATCTTATCCTTACTAAACTTTTGAAGTCTGCTTGAGGTATTGTTGGTTCCACTTTGAGTAGAAGTAACTTCGCCTAAATTAATCGGCAAAAAAGGACCAAACGGCATTTGAAAAAAAGAGTGAATGGTGACTCCTCCTGCATTGATAGCGGCAACACCTGTTGGAGCAACCACCACCATTCTTTTGGGAGAAGTCTCTTTAAGCCGATGCAGAAAGGTCGTTTTCCCGGTTCCTGCCTTACCTGTGAGAAAAATATGCTTATCTGTATATTGCACAAAATCAAAAGCGAGCTGCAATTGATCGTTGCTGATAAATTCTGTCATTACAACAAACTGAAAATTTTGATAAAGTTACCACATTTTGGGTAAGATTTATGGGATTTTAAGATTGCAGTAAGATTCGTTTACGCAGAAAACCCGCCAGGTTTTAATGCCGACGGGTTTTCAGATTGGTGTAATTACAATGTTTTAAAAAGATAATCCGGCTATTCCATATAAAAAACTTCATCAAGGGTAACCGAAACCGGCGAATTATCAGGATTGGATTTCATGATGTCAGACATAAAAGCCCACCATTTCTGAACAATCTCAGTTGACCCAAGATCCTGTGAACTTCCTGTACCACTTAGTTTCTGAAAAGCGAACAGAATATTCGTTTCTTCATCAAGGAAAATGGAATACTCACTAACTCCGGCATCTTTCAGAAGCTGATGCAATTCCGGCCATAGTTCGTTGTGCCTTTTTTTATATTCCTCTTTTTGACCTTCATTCAGGTACATTTTAAATGCAACGCGTTCCATATAATAATTTTAAATTAAGATTAAAACTACATCAGATTAGGAAGTGTAAGAGAAAAAATCAGAATGAGCATTCCTAAAACCAATACTGCTACAGTCTTTGAACCTGCTCCTTTCCATTCTTTCAGAATTATTCCCCAAACATTACTGAATGTGACATTTAGCGACATCAGTATGCTCCACGAAAAAGCCATCATAACGCTACCTTCTGTCAAATAACTCTTACCTAAAGCTAATCCGAAAAACTGTGAGTACCATAGAATCCCGGCCAGTGCGCAAAACAAAACGTTATTGACAAAAACACTTTTAGGGACATTAAAATAATCGGTGATGGTTTTGTTTTTCACATTTTGGTACAAACAATAGATGGCGTTTGTAATAAAACCACCCGTAGTAATCATTAAAATTGCAGGTAAACCAGCAAACAACGGTTGAGTTCCAAGGTTAATGGCAGCAACTTTAATCGGCTCGGCCGCTTCGAGTCCCAGGCTGAAACAGGCGCTCATTACACCTGCCAACAAAGCGACAAGTAAACCTTTACCCAAAGCGAAATCTTTTACAGCTGCCTTTTTTTGATCCTCTGTCATGTTTTTGGAACGCAAACTTCCGGCAAATCCGATTACCGCAATTCCGGCAATTGCAACACTTACACCTACGAGCAAGACGAGTCCCTTTCCCGAAAACAGATCAGTACCCAACATTAATGCAGGAATTAATGTACCAAATGCAGAACAGGTTCCCAAAGCAATTGACTGTCCAAGAGCTACTCCAAGATATCTCATACTCAATCCGAAGGTCAAACCTCCAACTCCCCATAGTGCTCCAAAGAAAAGGGCGGTGTATGCAGCTCCATTGCCCGATGAAAGGATTTCCACCATAGAGTGGCCGTGAGGAACAGCCAACAGAGCGCCAAGATATGGGAAAAGTATCCAGGCAAAGATGCCCTGAACCAACCAAAAACTCTCCCATGCCCAGGTCTTGACTTTAGTAATTGGCACATAAGAACTCGATTGACCAATACTTCCCAAAGCGATGATAAATAGTCCGATTATTGTGTTCACGTGAATTAGTTATGAGTTATAAGATGATGCGTTTTAAGTTATTAGTTACGAATATGAGTTATAAACGATAAGTAATACAACTCATCATTTATAACTCAATATTCCTTAGTCTATTTTTTATCGTTTGCTTGTGACCTCTTTTTCGTATTGCTGAATATCGGCAACATATGCGGCACCAGCCACAACCCCATTTTTCATACAATAATAATCGAAAACGGCAGACCATGGCAGCGATTTGGCTTCTTCGAGCATTGCAAGGCGTTCAAAATTCTGGTCATTGGCTTCAAATGCACGGAGTTTGGCAAGTGGTTCCAATAAAGCCATAAGGAAAGCCTTCTGTGTGGCACGAACTCCAACTACATATGCTCCAATACGATTGATCGAGGCATCGAAATAGTCAAGACCAACATGAACACGATCAATGGCATTGGCACGCACAATTTCCTGTGTTAAATGTTGTAATTCGTCATCAAGAATCACTACATGGTCGCTATCCCAACGTACAGGGCGGCTTACATGCAACATGATTTCAGGAACGAAAAGCAACAGGGATGAGATTTTGTCCGAAATAACTTCTGTAGGGTGGAAGTGACCGGCATCAAGTGTAACAACCATATTGTTTTTTGCTCCATATCCCAGATAAAACTCATGGGAACCAACGGTATAGCTTTCAAGACCGATACCAAATAATTTAGATTCGATACAATCAACCAGATATTTTGAATCGATTTTTTCAGCTAAAACAGTATCAAGGGCGTATTTTAGATTGGCGCGATAAGCATAACGATTTACTGTACGATCTTTTGTTCCATCAGGAATCCAAATATTATGAATACAGGCAGAACCTTGCTGACGACCAATTTCAGCTGCAATATATCTGCAACGACGTAAGTGTTCCATCCAGAATTCCTGGATATCTTTGTCGGGGCTGCTTAATGTCAATCCCGTAGAAGATTTTGGATGGGAGAAGAATGTCGAGTTGAAATCAAGTTTTATACCAATTTTATTGGCCCAATCAATCCAGCTTTGGAAATGTTTTGGTTCAATCTGGTCGCGATCGACAATTTCTGATCCAAAATCACCATAAATAGCATGCAAGTTCAAACGATGCTTTCCTGGAAGCAAAGACAATACTTTTTCAATATCAGAACGCAATTCAGCGACTGTTCTAGCACTTCCAGGATAGTTTCCTGTTGCCTGGATTCCTCCGGTCAGATCGCCTCCGGTAACTTCAAAGCCCTTTACATCATCTGCCTGCCAGCAATGGAGCGAAATAGAAAGCTTATCCAATTGATTTACAGCAGCTTCAACATCAACGCCAAAATCGGCATAACGTACTTTTGCATCTTCAAATGCCTGAATAACTTGTGAGTCTTTCATGTTTGTTTTGGTTGTTAAACTCCATATCAACCCATCCCGTAAGGAGGGCATCATTGAAGCATGAATAATTGATTTTTCTTCGTTATTGTTATATCAAAACCCCTTATTTGATTTTGTGGAGCTGATCATTATTTTAAAATTTCAAGAAATTTATGGTAAGCATTTTCCCATTCGCTTTTATTTTCAGGAAAAAATTCTTCAAGCAGAATGGAGTCGCGGATGATATGGCGCATCTCTGCCAATGAACTAACACATCCGGCCGCCTTTGCCTGAATCATAATATTTCCAATCGCAGTAGCTTCAGAGGGTCCAGCAATAACTGGTATGCCGATGGCATTGGCAGTCCATTGATTTAGTAACGGGTTTTTGGAACCACCGCCAATCACATGCAGTTTCTCGATAGGGAAAGGTGCCAGTTGAATAAATTTTCCCAACACATTTTTATACTTGAGTGACAGACTTTCGAATATACACCTTACAAATTCGGCATGGTTTGAAGGGGCAGTCTGTCCTGTCGCCAAACAATATTCAGAAATTGCTTTGGTCATACTTGCAGGATTGGCAAATGAAGAATCGTCAGGGTCAATCAAAGACTGAAACGCAGGGGCTGATTCCGCCATTTTTACAAGTTTCTCGTAAGCATAACTGAGCCCCTCTTTTTTCCACTCTTTAATGCATTGTTCGAGAAGCCACATGCCGGTAATATTCTTCAGGAAACGGGTTGTTCCCTCAATCCCACCTTCGTTGGTATAGTTGAGTCGATAGGTTTCACTATTAATAATTGCATCTTTAACCTCAATACCCATGAGTGACCAGGTACCTGAACTCAGATATGCAAAACATTCATTTTCTGCTGGTACGGCAGCAACAGCAGAAGCGGTATCGTGCCCTGCAACAGCAATGACCGGTACCTTGCCCAACTCACTTTCTTCAGCCAATACATCAGTTAATGTCCCAACCACGTGCCCTGGCATTACGATGTCGCCTAGAATTGAAGGAGCGACTCCTGCTGCTTCAAGCAATTGAGCTTCAAACTGTTTAGTCCGTGGATTTAGTATTTGTGATGTGGAAGCAATGGTATACTCAACAACCTGGTTGCCGGTAAGTAGATAGGCAAGTGCATCAGGCATAAATAACATTCCTGAAGCTGCCTCCAGGAGTGAATTATTTGCTTGTTTCAGAGCATACAACTGGTAAAGACTATTAAAGTTCATTACCTGGATTCCGGTAAGCTCATATACCTTTTCGCGGGGGACTACACCGAAAAATTTCTCTGGAATTCCGTTTGTGTGAGGATCACGATAAGCATATGGTGCACCCAACATTGAACCATCTTTTGCGACCAGGGCAAAATCTACACCCCAGGTGTCAATTCCAATCGATGAAATCTCAGCACACTCTTTTTTAGCTGCGATTAACCCGTCTTTTAAATGTTCAAATAAAGAATAAATATTCCAGTGAAAATGATCTCCAATTTGAAGCATCTGGTTTGGGAAGCGAGTTAATTCCTTCATCTGAAGTCTTCCATTATCAAGTGTCCCAAGTATTGAACGGCCACTGGTCGCGCCGATATCAAATGCCAGAAATGATGTATTTTTCACAATGTTTTAATTAATGAGCGTTAAAGATATTTATAATTAATTACTGTTTTAGACTTAAAGCAAATAAAATCCGCCCGCAATTAATTTGGACGAAATACAATTTTTCACCACAATTATCTGGATTTGAATTGTCGAAAATGTTATTCAATCAAACGATTAAATGAAGCATTTAAAGACTTCTTATCCGATCAAAATAAAGCATTGAATGGAACAAAGATACCATGCACTTAATGACCTGCAATATACAAAATGATTCATGATTTACACAAACTGCAATGAATACAAATAACAGATAAAGTTGATTCTGATCAAAAATCGGTGGTAAACCGTATATAAAGGGTTATCTTTGTCACGTTGGTCATCGAAGCGAATGTGTAATACGAATCACTAAAAAATTTTCCATAAATGAGAGCAATGGTATTAACAGGTATCCGGATGATGGAGATGCAGGATTATCCAATGCCAGAAATAATTAATGATACAGATGTATTAATCAAAATGAAAGTTGTCGGCGTTTGCGGTTCTGATGTTCATTACTACTCGTCGGGGAAAATAGGGAGTCAGATTGTACAATACCCCTTTCCCGTAGGACATGAAGGTGCTGGTGAAGTCATTGAGATCGGTTCACGGGTTACAAAAGTAAAACCAGGTGACAGAATCGCGATTGAGCCTGCAATGCCTTGTGGCGAGTGTGACCAATGCAAGGCTGATCGTCCCCATACCTGCAGAAAACTCCGCTTTTTGGGATGTCCCGGGCAGGCAGACGGATGTCTGAGTGAATATATTGTGATGCCCCAAAACAGCTGTTTCCTTATCGGGGATCAGATGAGTTATACGGAAGCGGCAATCAGTGAACCCTTGGCCATTGGCCTTTATGCTGTAAATCAATCTATTCCAATGAAAGGATCAACAATTGGGATACTAGGATTCGGTCCCATTGGAATGAGTGTCATCCTACCAGCAATAGCCAAGGGTGCTCAAAAAATATATGTAACAGATTTTATTGACGAAAGGCTAAATATTGCCAACGCCTGCGGTGCCACCTGGACGGGAAATCCCACCAAGGAGGATATAGTAGCAGAAATTAAAAATAAGGAACCATTGCTGCTTGATGTCATCTTTGAATGCTGCGGAAAACAAGAGGCGATGGATCAGGCTATCGAACTTCTAAAACCAGGAGGTAAACTGATGATTATTGGTATTCCTGAATTTGATCGCTGGAGTTTTAATGTGGATAAGTTACGTCACAAAGAGATTTGCATACAAAGTGTAAGACGTCAAAATCATTCTGTGGAAGAGGCACTTCTATTAATGGAGGATAAAATCGTAAACGTAGATAAGATGCCAACTCATCGTTTCTCTTTTAATCAAACAAAAGAGGCTTTTGATTTGGTTACCGGATACAAGGATGGCGTCATGAAAGCGATGATCGATTTTGATTAGAATGGAACGAGAGAGTGAAAACGGCAAATAGTACTGACAGTTAACACTCTCTGGTTGTAAATCACAAAATCTTAATCCAGGCACACTGCCCCTTGTCATCGAAAGCACATTCGGTATAATATTTCTTATCCAGATTTCTGAATGCATCAACCAATTCATCGCTGGAATATTTTAAACCTAATTTATTACTGAGTACTTCCATCGTGAACCTTTCATTATGGAATGGCAAATCCTTACTAAGATGGAGTAGAAAATTGTAAACAGCCAGTTCCAACGATGACAATTCCTCTTTTACGGGAATATTGGAAGACACTTTGATACATTCAGCAGATTTCAACAAATGAAACAAATCGTGTTCACTTGAATTATCCAATTGATTAACAAGTTCTTGACAGTTTTCGTTTTTCATGTTTTCATGTTTTAAGAATTATTATAAATGTACAAAATTCCAGAATAATCAAACCATCATTTCGAATATTTTATGGATTTTTGATGTGAAATGATTAAATTAATCCATACTTTTAAACTTAAGACTGTATTGGGTTGAATAAAAAGAATTAAATTTGCGCCCATTATTAAACAAGTAATTCGGGGTGTAGCGCAGCTTGGTAGCGCGCGTCGTTCGGGACGACGAGGTCGTCGGTTCAAATCCGGCTACCCCGACAAAAAGGGAATCCAATCCCAAATCAAAAAGCTCTTAAATCACTGGATTTCAGGGCTTTTTTATTTTTTCTTTCAAATCAACTTTACCATCTGATATCAATCAAAATGTGCCTTAAATGGGAGCCTTTTTTTAATTTTATATTTGGAGTGCCCATCTCATTATATGAGCCTATTTAGTAAATGCTTACAAGGAATATTCAAGGTGAAGTTTGATAGTTTTTGTACCATTTTCATGGTATTTATTGTGCTCGTTTTTTGATTATTGTTCAAAATAGTGGATCATCCGGACAAAGCTGCCCTCCTGCTCCGGTTAAAAAATTGGATTTTCTGCGGTATTTGGCGTTTGCTCTTTGTGACAATCCGGCATCACCGGAATATCCACTAAACTACTCCTTTTAATTGAAACTATATGTAAAAAAAAGTTGGGTTCAAGTGATCTAGATCGGCTTTATTTGTAATGAACTAATTCCTGAACTTAAGACAATGATACAGGCCACCATTTGATAAATTGCCCTATTCATAAAAATGTTACCTGGTCCAAAATATTAGGTAAGGGCGTAGAAATTAGAATCTAAAATAATTATTCAGATCTCTGCGTGTAACTTTATTTACACAGTTAGTTTGCTAATGGTTCATTAATCAGTTGGGGTTATTAATCCTGACCAATGAACCGAAAGATTATTTAATTAAATACTTATTTATTAATTCTGTAAAGACCAATGTATCTATTAGTTAAATTCACGATAAGGATTTGTAAAACTAATAACTTGCCTTCCCATATAAAATAGAATCGTACAAATTATTTTGTGACTGTGAGTCAGTTCAGTCATCAACTTTCAGCAAAAAACGTCCTACTCCTCCTTCACGGAAGGATGGAGAGGTATCCTCATGAGACTTCGATAATCCTGTATAGTTGATCCAGAAGGTACCTGATGTTTCTCCATGCAATGCACCGGATGACACATAGATGCAAGTTTTGTCGAACCCCTTGCCTAAATCCAATAAAGGATTGTGTCCAAGACGGTCAAACGTCTTGCCGTCACGGCTGAAAGCTGCATATACAAGAACGATCCCATCCTTTGTGAAAAGACCCGATGGAAACATCAGGTACAGATTGTTTTTCAGCTTTGATGTTGCTGAATTATAAAACTGTAAACCATCCTTATCGTCCTTATCAGCATCCAAAATTACTACAGGATCTGGAAAATCACCAAATGTACACGATTCAGTGTAACCCACCATGCGATGACCCTTAAAGTCCCCGCCACTCCACATACGCACATAAAGCCGATAGAAGTACCCGTCATGTAGGCAAATATTCCCCGTATCGGAGTTCTTTTTCAATAAAGGTTCGTCCAATGCTTTCCAGTGAATTCCATCCGGTGAGGTCGCTCCATAAACCCACCCTGGTCCTCCACTCATATTTTGATGAACACCGACCCCTTTGAATCGCTGATCATACGGCTCCTTTTCGTCATAAATATAAGATTCCAGGTTAAAGCCAAACGAAAGGATATGGTTGTCGGTATTGCCATTGTAGGAATAGATGCCTAGTGAGGGCTTTTCCCAATTAACTCCATCCTTTGAACTTGCATAGCAGAGATAGCAATCGTTGTCGTCTTTGCTGTTATGATCAATTGCAACGTACCCCAGATGCCACTGGTCTCCGACCCGAAGCACCTGGTTGAGTTCGATTACGGCATCCTCCCATGGACGATCAGACTTCAGAAGTGTCTCTATGGTCCGCTCAAGGACGGTAAGGATCGGCGCTTTATCGCCTTTTTTGCGGCTAAATACTATTAAACAAGAAAATTAAGTTAGACTGGCTGAAACAGCGCCAGTTCTTTCAATAAATAATCGGCAAGAAAGGTTTTTCGATTTTTTCATTTAAGATGTTTAAAGGTTTATATCGACGGGATATATTGATGCATTCCGAATTTACTTTCTTGGGTTGATTAGAAGATGACCTTTATGGCGGCTGACACCCAAATTATCAGAAACTTTCTCAAGCATTTTGTCTTCGCCTTTGATTCCGAGTTGTTCGCGGCAACCCTGGCGTAGAAACCAGTAGGCGCTATTCCAGCTATAAAGCAGATTTCCTTCCGATGCCCCGGTGAGGGTGTGCAAATATTCTTTGAACGACGGCTGGTCACGTAGTTCCCGCTCGATCCGCCATTGCTGCATAACCTCAGTATCCACACCGTGAATCATGCCTGCCAGATAAGTCAGCATGTCACAAAAGAACCAGGAACCTCCGCTGATGTAAGCGCCCTGGGTGGCTTCCGAGAAATTGGGATTTGGTATGTTGGTGCGTCCGTACTCGGAAACCGGCAGGAGTGAACCATCGGGTTGGCAGAAGACGCGCAATCCATGTGGGGTTTTTCCTCGTTCAACTGTAGCTATGTGTGTACGAACTGCGTCATCTGTCAGAAATTTTCTACCGAAAAATGTGTAGCCCAAAACTTCACCCATAAGTGCGTCTTGGGAAATGATATGTTTAAGTTGCAGGCTGGTCTGAAAATAACCGCCCTTGTAATTGAACATGTCACGATAAACTTTTGACGCTTTTTCGATGTCTTCTTCAGTGACTCTAAAGCCAAGTTCTTTTGCGGCCAAGAGCGCAGCACAATGGAAACCCTGGTCGGAGGAAGGACAGTCGCCGTCGTCGTAAAAAAACAGATCATGGTAGGTTTTCCCAAAAAGGTTTGGTTTGCCATTAGGATAATTCGGTGCGACGCGTGGTGGAATAAAAGCACCATCCTTTTCGTGTTTGCGAATAAAATCAAATGCCTGGTGCGAGAGTTTATCATTTACTTCACCACCTTTTCTTTTGATCAGTGCTGACCAGATCAGATAAAGCTAGGAATTATCCTCATAAACCAGGCGGTCAAGATAAAGTCCGTTATAGGCATGCTGCGAAATCTCTGGTTCCTGCAAACCGAGTGACATGTAGAATGCATCATCCCCCCATTGTTTCCATCCATATGAAATACCACTGATATGAATATAATTGCTGTTCATGCCCCAGTTCAAAAGATTTCGGCGACAAAGAAGGTATACGGTAGTGCGGCTGATCGCTTCAACAACGGAACGGTTCCAACTTTTACTGTTAGCTAAAGCGAGGTTCGCGGCGAGTTGCACATCGTAAAGCGAGCGGGCAGGTGAACAAAAAATATAAGTTGTCCAGGTCAATGTCTCACCGGCCCGGAGGGTTTGTTTGTAATCGAATGAAACTTCTGCCCCAATACCTAGCTTTGTGGGAACGCGTTCATCGCCGTTTTGCAATGTCAACATATTGTGATAGGGATCGATGACCTGAAAACTGCGATTTTGCATGAACGCCGGGCAATCGCCAATTAAACCATAGACGACGCCTTCAGATAACACTGCAGCAAGCGGAAATAGTTGCGAATTATCCTTAATCCCATCAGCCCTACCAGACCATATAGCCGGAGGATTTCCGGTCCAGGAACCGCAGTTTTCCTGGTTATAGCAAATTGGTCTGGTCTCACAGTGATGGAAGGAATAAAATTCTCCGGTCAACTGAGGATGATATTCAAGTATGGCATAAAAGGTGAGATTGCTTATAGCAGTGAAAGAAGTGGTCCGACGTATGAGTGTGGGGTTGATTTCTTCTAAAGTCTCGCTGATATTCAGCCCACATTGGGAACTCCCATTTAATTCAATTCTCTTTGCATGAGAGTTGACTTGAGAATAGATCACCGGAAATTTCTTGGCCGAGACAACGATTTTCAGACTTGAGTCTAAAGCAAAAACCGGACGGCTGTTATTCCAAATCATAATTGACAGATTGCCATTTTTCTTCTGGATTTTTGGCCTGAGCGCTTGAGCCCTGACCGGAATCCCGGCAGCTAACAACAGGATAGCTAAAAGAAAATGAAGGTAGTTTTTACTTTTTGCGAGCCAGCGTTCAAAGACATATCCGGAAACAATATTTAAGAAATGAATTGACGGCAGCACTTCAGTTTTTTGCGTTGATAATTTCATAGCGGATTATTACTTTTTATTGTGTTAAGGGAGAATTTTCCTGAACTAAGACTGATTCTACCCTGATCGGATAATCAGCACCTATCCCATCGGCTCCGGCAGTCAGAAATTTGTCATTACTACCATCCAGGTCACAAATTCGAATTTCTTCCCTGTTGCCAACCTTAGCAGTCACATATACCAACTTTTTCCCATCGGGAGAGATGGAACCTTCAAAATCCCATTTCCCCTCTTCGAATTTTATTACAGGCATTTCTTTCCCCGAAAAAGAATCTAGAAGAATTAGGGAGCTTCCTCCTTTTGCACATTCAGGACAAAACATATACTCCTGATGGTCGGCCAACTCAGCATGAAAGGATGCATCAGGATGAGCTCCTGAAGAACGCTTCGTGTATAGCAGGTATCTACCGTCAGGAATCCAGGTAACGCAATTCGCCCCCCCTCTGCGATGCTCCTTTGTGCCATGCGCTGTAGCAAAATACTGCGATTGCCCGTTAGTTATAACCCGATGTTTACTTCCATCGGGTTTCCAAATACATAAATCGGTGAAGTAATGGCCTAAATCGTCCTTTGCATTACAATCCTGGTAGGCAAGCCATTTATCATCCGGACTCCAGACAGGAAAGCAGAAAATATGCCTCTCTTTTCCCATAATATACTTCAGATTATTTCCATCCAGGTCCATGACGTTTATGGTATAACCCTGTGATGCATTATGATATGCCATTTTAGTTTGCTTATGATTTATGCTGATTCCATAAATAAAATCTTCTACTTTAGACAATTTGGTCCATTTATCTGTTTTGATATCTGCTATATACAAGAGTTGGGTTGGCTTAGCCGATCAACAAAATATTTGGATTGTTTTTACCTTCTTCAATAGGTCTTATGTGGTGGTTCGACAAAAAATGTATTTGCCATTATCAAAAATATACTCAATATTAATATGGATTGCCGGTCTATCGCCTGAAAGCAATTCCTTAACCACTATCCCTGATCCCAAATCATACATCCAAAATCTCGAAACAATTTTTTCATCAATGGTTTCCATTATAGTGAGCATCCAACTTTTCCGTGGAGATAGAAGAGAAAAACCAAGCTGAATATCCTTGTTGAATCCAGCTATTGAAGCCTTTGGTTGAAATTCCAGGGAACCATCCTCGCTTATATACCCCTCGCCGGAATGAGACCTGTACTTAATCATTCTTTTCCCACCAGTTTCATTTTTAGATATTTGGGCGGTTTTAACTGGGCACACAACAAGAAACTTTTCAGAAAGAACATCAAAAATAATAATAAAATCTATTTCTTCATAATATTTGTTATCAATAATTATAAAAACCGCTTCCAGACCATACCCTCCGCCATCACGCAAAGGATTGACGCCGTAAACCGTCGACATGTCATACTTATCCTGATCATCTTAACCACGCACATTAACAAAGAAATCGTAGGCCAGTTTCGAGGAGATTTTTTTTGATAAAATGGTTGACAATCCAGTAAAGGACAGACTGCCCCGGCCTTCCGCCTCAACAACATATTCATAACACTGGGTTGTTAGATTCAAATCAGAAAACCACCCCTGGTTGTTCAATACTTTTTCCTCCAAAACTTTTTGATGGGTTTTTGTATTCGCAATTTTTATTGGAGTGTTGTCAGGAACACCATCACTGACAAATCATTCCGATTCTTTCAGGTCGTATCCTGCTTGATTGACAAAAGGTTTGTAAATTGCATCCTTGGTTGTTGTCAGTCCAGCCGTGGTCAAATCATGAAAGATCATCATCAAGGCACATAATACTCTGTTTATAAGTGCCCTATTTATTTTGTATTTTGTCCTTTATCAATGAATAACGTTTTTGGAGAGTAAACTATCTTATTAAGTGTTGTGTTTATGAATAATTATCCGTTACAATTCACCTATATATCATTGACCATTAGCGATTTAATCTTACATCTAACCAGTTTATTATTCTTTCAGACCAGATCTACAACGAATCCACCACGGGCCCTCAATCCTTTCACTTCGCCGTTGGACCATGCATCAGGTAAAGCTGACAAAAGCTGCAAAATATAATGATTACCGCCTTTGATATGATTATGCAGCATCATTTCCACCACATCTGCAGTGTAACCGAAATTGCCATCCACTTGGAATAGTGGTTGGCTATCGAACATATAATCAACGATATATATCCGGAACAGTTACCTGATCATGTCGGAGCTGTTTCCCTGGCCTAGCTGGTCAAACAGGTTAATCTTCCAAACAGTACTCCATCCCATGCTGATGTCACCATGTTCATTAAACGAAACATAGCTGTCTTCGCCCACTTCACAGTTGTCAGCGGACCGATTTGCCTTCCGGGATAGACTGAGAAAAGATGAGAATTGTGCCGGTGATGATCATTTGGGTCATCCACATCCTCTATCCATTCCTGAAGTTGACCCCATTTGCCGATCTGTGGCTCAAGTAGGTGATAGCGCAAATTGGTCATTTTATCACGATTAATTGTATCTTTTCGCAATTCGGCTGAAGCCTCAATACAGTTATTGAGCAAATCATAGACAATCCGCTGATCATATGAAACGCCGGTGTAAAGAGTTCGGTCCCCTTCCACCATCCCCGGACCATGCTCGGGTGACCATCTGTCAGGGGTGATCAGTTTACCATCTTTATTTTTAACCAGATGGTCCTCCCATTGCCTTGTCGCATTCTTGAGCATCGGATATGCCCTGTTCCTGAGGAACTCCTTATCTCCACCAAAGGCTTAATGTTCCCAGAAATGTTGACTCAGCCAGGTACTTCCCGGCCGGTGAATTCCCCATTTCGAAGGGCCACCCATGATGATATTGGTACTGAAACAGATCCACCCATTCCTTCGCTGAGGCGGTTATTGGTAAAAAATATTTATATAAGGTTTGAGCTGATCAGCCAGTTTTGGGGTCATCTCTATGGTCATGTTGGTTGGGGTATCCCACCATAGGACAGCTACATTGCCGCATTTGAGAGGATCTCCTTCACCTGTGGAATGGCAATCGTTTCGACATAATTATTCATATCCCCCTTTTGTGTTTCATCCCATTCCAAATTTCCCGAAACGGCTCCACCCGGATGATACCTTTCCTGAGACTGGGAATAATAGAAACCAAGTTACATATCGTACTTTCTGAACACATCAGCCAGCTCCTTCAAAGTAACTTTTCATTGTTTCCAATCTTTTTAATTCCTATTTATTTAAAAAAAACATCAAATTGTTCAATTCCGGATGCCTGAATAACCAGCTTTACCGCAGTTGCATTAACCGGATCGAACCGTTTACCGCAGATGGTCCCGTAAACTTTTCCTTTATAAATCGTTTTCCATGTCATATCTGCTTGTTTTACCTGTATTTCGAATGGTTTACCCTGTCCCCGCAGATGGCCAGGATTGCTGATGGTGAATTCGAAACGGTCGATGGTTTTTTCACCTTTCAGGTCCACTTCAGCAATCATATTAGCCTTTGAATCAGTTGTCGTCGTTCGTTCACGACCTAAGGTAAATGAACCTTCTGATGGTAAACCATAAGCGATTTCTTCAACCGAATGGTCAAATTCGAGTTTCACGATGGTATTTAGCTGATCGGGGGTTCCGGTGAGCAACCACCCTTTTTCATCCTGCTTCACCTGAATCTTCCCGGTGATGGATGTGGACGAAATCAGTTTGCGCGGTATCGAAGAGAGGTGCACACCCTCCCTGGGCCAATCAAACACATGAACATAAACTAAATTGCCTTTGAAAACGCTGTTCGGCCATGGTCCTGCTTTGCATCCATTCAAAGTGTATCCATATTTGGCAATCCATGAAGCTGTTGCTTTACCCGGTATTGGCTGTGCATCGAGCATAGGAGGTAATCCAAAGAGGTAATTTCTGTCAGTTAGTGCCACCTCCACAAGATTGCGGATACGTTGATGGGGTGTACTTTTATCAATAATATCCATCCGACGCGATTCGGGGGTCACTTTTAGTCTCTGAACCTTGCCTTCGCGATATTCACATTCAACAGTTGTGTTATTGGCAGCGCATAGTTTGAACGAAACATCCCAGTTTTCGGGCCATGCCGGAAGGAGAAAAATTTTCCTGCCATCGCTCTGTAACAACATGCTTTGCAAGGTATTTACCGAATTGGCGCCGTGATCGTTATCGGGTGTACCATCCATTTTACACTCCCAGAAAGCGGGAAACCTGGATCTTGGGCGGTTTGGCCAGGGAGTATTCGGATCAATGTTGTCATTCCAGTGGATAAACTGGTCATTAAAATTGATGCTGGCCAGACGGGCTGTTTCAAGCGGTAGTCCCAGGTAGGCAGCCTGAACAGGTGATGATTGCCAGCCACCGGTCTCTGTCCCCTGATCATCGTTTGTGCCGTCGATACTTATGGTCCGCAAATGGAACGACTGACGGGCACAGGCCAGCAATTCAGGCTCACTAAGCCATACCTGACGGAAAGGATAGATCGAATAGAGCTCGGGACTTTCACAATTTGTGCGACCAGGATCATATTTATCACCCACAGCAAGCAGGTCGAGACCCCTGATTTTACGCAGCGGAACACCGGGCATCGCTTTCAGCAGCCTGTTCCAATTTTCTTTACGGTTTTGATCTATTTCAAACGATAAGAGTTTTGTAAGGACATACTTCATACAGCCAATCTCGGTGCATGGATTGGTTACCCCCTGGTAAGTTTCTGCACAACCAACTCCCTCCATCTGCATGATCCCATTTGCATCACGTTTCGGGAAATGAATTTCGTAAAATTTGAGGAATTCATCAGCGCAAGGCAACAAAACTTCCTTCAGAAATTTCGGGTCACGCGTATGTTCGTAATACTCGCACATGATTGCCGGTAGTTCGACAGTCGCAAGCTGATGATATCGTAAATGAGGAGGTATACCTGCCCAGTTAAAGACACCCACGTTATGCCACCAAGAGGCTTCCATGATAAATGCCCCTTCGTGTCCAAAGATTTTTTTACAGTGGTCGCGACAAATGTCAAGACCATCACGTACAAACTGCATACCGGGACGAATCAGGTCGTAGTCACCGCGCGTGGCCATCGACCAGTAAGGATGACGCGTGTTTTGCCACATAAAGGAGAGATTGGCCCAATCGCGTCCGTCGGGAGAGACAGAATCTTTTTTAGGTTTATCGAAACCCAGTACCCCGGCAGGCATATCCATTGTGAAAATTGAACCATTATATGGGGGAGGGACAAGACCACGGCTTGCTGCAGCCTGGCAAAAACGCTCCAGCGCATATCGCTGACTTATCTGGAAAACATTTTTCGTGGCATCAATCTCTTTATGACCTTCATAAGCTTTGGAACCCTGTGTAAATTGGGTAAACCGACATTGGTCAAGATTGAAATATCCTTCCCCGCCGAAAGTAATGTTGATATAGCTCCGGTTCCAGAATGATTTCCAATAGGCACAATGGGCAGTCCAATCTGAATTGGCAGGCTTCCTAACCTCAGTCAACCAGCTCTGCAAATTTTCCGGCTGAGTTGAAATTACCTTAACAGAGCAATCAAATGTAGCAGATTTATCTTTTAACCGGAGCGTAGTGGGGTTTTCACGTATAAATCCTTGAGCATGAAGCAAACAACCGGAAGTACGGTACAAAATCGGGTCTTTAGTGCTGGCGATCATCTCAGGGGTATTCTGACTTTTAAAGTTCACGGCCCAGGCAGAGGATTGGTTACGGTAACACCAGGCTAAGTAGTTTTTGTTGTCATTAAATATTACTCCGGCGGTTCCTTTTAATGGCAATGGCTCAGTTGAATTTACAAGCGGACGAAGTGGTTCAAGGGTGATAGTAGCTGTTCGTGGCATCTTACTTTTCCCTTCGACTCTGATAACCGGCTGATTGGCATCTACCCAGAGACGGAGCTGAACATCGCCGGCCTCGACTAATACTGAAGCATCCATCAGACTTAGCGTTTGTTTAAATTTCTCAAAATGCATTGCCGGCACCATTTTTATCCTGATGCGACCCAGTTTGGGAAGCAGGTGGCCGGCATCGAATGCATCGACCTTACTGATGTAAAATAACAAGTCACCGTTTTTTTCAACCCACACATTTAAACCAATGTCACCGTTTCCAAGCGGCATTGAGCCAAATGAATTCTCGCTGGGAGAATCCCAAACGATATTGTACTTTGATACATCAATACCTCGTTCTGCCTTGGAAGGCAGGTATATAAGAAGTAAAGCGGTTAAGATTTTGAAAATTTTCATTTTGGTTTATTGATTTTTGTAGTTTGCTTTATGTTGTTCAACCTCTTGAGAATGAAAGTGCAATAATCCTAACACGAAAGTAACTCTTCGGAATCATTCAGAATTGAACAATTCTGTCAATTCATTGAATAAATACGACACAAATATTACCATTAACGCAACCTATTCAATACCAAGCCATTCTTGCATCTGAATTTGGCAATTCCGGCCTTTGATAATTTTAGACCGATGATAATCATTCATTTAATATCGAATACCGACCGGTTGTTAAACATTAAGAGAATTCGATCTAAACGAATTTAAAAATTTGTTTATTGTCAATTATTTCCAGGATCAGAGATGTTTTAATTGCAAATAAGCAATCAAACCAGAAACAAGATTATGATAAAGTCTTCAAAGCTTCTGTGTCTGAAATGTTCGATCTGACATATTCTTGAGATCATTGTTTACTTTTTCAATCAACGTTCTCTTTTTCAACATAATTTTATCATGGATGAGCATCAGTGAGTTTTTCATATTTTTCTGGGTTTAGCAATCAGATGTATTCCGTCAATAAAAAGCTCTTCGAATGTTTTTGGACCTAATACATTTAAAAGTGCTTAAAGTTTCTGTACTGTATCAGATGAAAAAGAACCATAATAGTAATCTCCTCACTATCAGGCAAAGTAAATTTTCTATTTCCAGCCCTTTTAACCGTCGATTTCGAGATAACGTGACCTCCCTTAACTTTGATGAATTTTTTACAAAATTCATCAAAGAAATAGAAAATTTCAGTAGTTTTATATTCCATATAATAACTAGGTTATTCAGTTTATCTATTTGATATTTATACATTTAGAATAAAAACAAAACCTTGTTATTTTCAAAATATTTTTGCGCTTTCCTACCTCGAACTCACGTTAAATTACAAAATGGCAGAGACGGTGATAAAGTAACCAGAGCAATTTGCAACAGAAATATTATAATAAAGAACTGCGGCATTCAGAACATGTCGTAGTTTAATGGATAAAAATAGCAATGTCCGTGGAATTACCCTGACAAAATGGGAATCCAAACCCAATCAAAAAGCCACAAAATTGATGATTTGTGGCTTTTTAATCTAATACAGACGGAATAAAAATATTCTGAATAATAATTAATTTCTCAATTAATCCAGATGATTTCTGAAGCATAATTTCCACTCATACCCGTTACTTCAAGACCTTTGTTCATAAGTTCAAGGCCTGTCATTTTTACATTTTGTTCTTTCCTGTCCTGAAAAGTTAGTACATAAGTTGCCCTTTTATCAAGCCCTCTCAACTTGATCACTTTTGAATCAGCACTACTTTCCGATGGCTTAAAAAGGAGCACAGATCCTTTGTTTAAAGAGGTATTGAAATATTCGATGCCGTCCCACTCTTTACCATTTGGTATGGGTAAAATGTGATAAACATCTGCAGGCATATCCCCAACTTTTAATCCCCTTAAGATGGGTCTTTGTTTAGTTTTGTATAAAGGCCAGTGAATCTTTACCCCTTCGATCTGATTTGGGGTATAAACACACCAATTGGTTGCCATATTAGCTCCCATAAAACCTGTCCTCAGAATATAGCTGACCCATTGTGGTGAATCATTAATTGTGTTGCCGGAAGCAGAATAGCCACCTTTATTTGGAACCTCTCCATATGGACCCAGATTCATTCCAACATCTGTTTTAATTTGCGCTGGATTAATCATAAAAGAGCAGGAATAAAATGATTCACGGTGATATTCAGGACCCCCTGAATCTTCGTTTGTAAAAACGGAGATGCGCCGTAAAGTGGTAAAATCCTTCAACAATCCTCCGTTGGCACAGTGTTCATACCGGAAGTTGGGCCGGTTAGCAATCAAATAATCAAGTATTTCAAGAAGACTTTCATGGCTCAGATAACTATATTTGGCCTCGAGCACCATATCACTTCTCCAGTAATCATAATGCCAGTTGTCGTAGCGTGTAAGCAGCGCCTTTTTCTCTTTATCCCGCCCTTCATCTGTTCCGATATCGTTCCACTCAAATGTGAAGTTCATATAGAGCGAGAGCTTTTGCTGATTTCGATGAACGATATCACCGGCAGTCATACCGTTTGGCCATTTTATCGTATCAGGTTTCCAAAAAGCATATTTTTTGAAATTCCCCTGTGTCCAGTCATTACCTGCACCATCCAGCCAGTCAATATCGATTTTTCCAAGTTCTGCACCCCAATCGGCGACAGGATATTTTTTATAATATTCAATCAGCTGAGATTCATTCCCGGGAATACAATATTCAATAAGTGGTTCATTTGGATTATTTTTAAGTGTAGGGGTAATCTTGTAATTCCAGAACCACCGCTTCATTTTATTGCTTCCATCGTCTGTGTTACCAACATAGGTTCCAAAGAGAACAGCCGGCACATTAAATATCTTTCCATTCCCTTTGGTTACCGACGTGGTATCCCATAAATACGATTTGTAATTAATCTTTAGGGGATCTGATCCGGTTTTATTTTTGAAAATTCCGAAACTCCACTCATATCCAATATAAAGACCATGTTTTGAATTGATGTCAAACATCTGAAACGGCAAATAACTATTGGTCTCATAAGGAGTGCTATGATTCGCATCATTGGAAAGGAAATAGGCAATCGTTTCATTTGATCCGATGGTGTCGGTATTGATGATGGGACGATCATTTTTGTGTTTCTTCCCAAGGTACCTTCCTTTATTGAACCGCCACAAGGTTATTGTTGAATCGGCCGTAACATCAATATTGGCAGAAATAACATCGGCAGCTTTAAAAGTGATGTTTTGTCCTGAATTATTTTTGATGGAAACTGAATTTTCAACCGGTCCAACACCAGGTCGTGCTTCCCACACCGATTCCAGTGCAAGATCAGGGGTTGTAGTTGTAAAACGGAGGGTAAGTTTTGTACCATTGGATTTTTCAATGCTTGCATCTTTGTATTTCCAGTTTAACTGATGGGCAGTGCTCCCCATTAAAACCTTTTCAGGAAATGGCATCTCCGAAAAATTCTTCATCCAGTTCCACCCGTTTATCCTGTTTCTCAGTTCGTAAATGGCAGGACGGTTGTTATGAATAGCCACAGCTATAAAAGTATCCTCCGTTTTCAATTGCCAGTTGGGCTTTGGAATCGGGTTCTTCGCACATGCGATATTAATTATGCAAAACAAAGTCAACAAAAGAGATAGCTTTTCCATTTGAGTTTTTCTATTTAGTTCTGTTCATATAGAGTCCGAAAGATGAAAGCGTTGGATTTAAACGCGATTTCAAAATACGTAATCTTACCTGACCGGTTGTCACTGTTTCAAACCGGATAAGGCGTTTATAGCCTACTGTAGTCCCCTCTGCAAGTTTTTGCCATACTCCGTTGACCCATCCCTCAAGAATAAAGGACTCGATCCGTTGACCTTTCGCAATGTTTTCCTGCAGCAATAAAACATTAAATGTTTGTGAACCCTTTAATTTAAGATCCAAAGTAGCGGCATCTTGTCCTTCAGCTGCAGACCACCATGTTTTATTGTCGTTGTCGATGCAAAAATCAGCTTTGTGTTTTCCTAAGTGGGAATCAGATGTAATTTTTGAGCCTTTTAAATAGTTGACGCTAAAAATATCATCGACTGCCTTTTTCAAAAGCCTCAGGTTTTGAACATCATTTTCGTGCAATAAGCCACGCCTGTCAGGAGGTATATTCAACAGCAATAAAGAGTTTCGTCCCACGCTACTGAAATAAATATCAAGCAATTTCTCAGGCGACTTTACCCGATCATCATCCTTTGGGTGATAAAACCATCCCGGGCGGATCGAAACATCAACCTCAGAAGGGTACCAGATTAAACCCTTTGCCTTGGCAATTACCGAACGACTTCCCAAATCTGCACCCATCATACCACCTTCAAGAACAAAGGCGCCGTCACCAGCTTTTTGCTGCGAACTGGCGGATATTTCGGCCAGGTTTTTTTCAGAGACAGGGACAACACTCCATTCTGTTTCGCGACCATATCCGCTTTCAGTCCCCACCCATCTGATATCGGGACCCATTACGGCAATTACCGCATTAGGTTGTATATTGCGAATGACCGAATAGTAAGAGGGCCAATCGTAAACCTGTTTTTTTCCATTGGGACCTTCCCCACACGCTCCATCGAACCAGACTTCCGCAATATTACCATAATTGGTGAGCAGTTCTGTGAGCTGATTTTTGAAATATTGGTTATAGACAGGTGAATTGCCATACGATTTTTCGTGTCGGTCCCATGGTGAGAGGTACACGCCAAACTTAATCCCAAGCTCTTTACATGCATCAGAAACATCTTTTACCACATCGCCGTTTCCCATTTTGTAAGGAGAGTTTTTAACGCTGTGTTCCGTAAATTTACTGGGCCATAAGCAAAACCCATCATGATGCTTACAGGTTAAGATAACCAGTTTTATTCCGGCATCTTTAACCGTTTTAACCCATTGCTTCGCATCAAGATTGGTCGGATTAAAAACCGATGGATTTTCTTTACCATCGCCCCATTCACGATCGGTAAAGGTATTTACAGTGAAATGAAAAAAGGCGGTAAACTCCATCTCCTGCCATGTTAACTGTCGTGGTGAGGGTGTTACATTTGCCGCAAGTGCCACAATTTGTGATTCAGAAGCTCCTTCCGGTATTATTGCCGTATTGTAGGTGGCATTCACTTTAGATGTCATTTTACAACCCGTTAAAACCACAGCAACTGCAAACAATAGAAGGCAGAATAGTTTTGCTTTTATCATGTTGATTAATTGTCAGATTATGTTTTATACTTTAATCAAAAATAGGTTGTTTTATTCGAATCAGAAAATATTTGGTTGATTTCTTTTGAAAAGAATAAGGACCACTAAAGTATTCTCAACTATATCGTAGGCGATCGCATATCAGCGGAGTGATGACCCACTATTTCGGTGAGTGTACACCTATCAGAGGTGCGTGATCGAACCAATTTCGTGCGAATGCCGTAAAGGAGACAAGCCAATGTCCCAAATCCCGGTGTGCCTTTGCGTGTTCTCTGTGATTATATCTTTCTGATAACCTAAATGGTTATTAACACCACTTAATAACCAGGTTTACACATTCAATTAACTCTCCCTTTTCCCGTGAAGAAGGAGGTTTACAGCATCGTCGAGGGAGCCGGCACGGAGTATCTCGCCTGAGTTTACAAAAAAGATCTCATCGGCATTTTCGATCGTGTTCAGTCGATGTGCAATAATGACGCGTGTGGTGGTAGATGGCAGTTTTTGAAGAATACTTTCAAGCAATTGTTCGGTAATGGTGTCGATATTGGCTGTTGCTTCGTCGAGAATAAGAAGTTCAGGTTTCCGGAGTACCGATCGCATAAAGGCAATCAGCTGCTTTTGACCCAGACTGATCCCATCACCTGTAGTTTGAACTTTCGTGTCGAGTCCTTCGTCGAATCGACCCAGCAGGCTCTCAAGACCCGATTCCTTAATTACAATGGTCAGCTGTTCATTTGACAAATTTTGATATTCACAGTTTCCATAGAGCAGATTATCGCGCACAGTACCTGTAAATAAAAAAGGCTCCTGCAGGATAAATCCGATTTTACCTGTCCGTTCATCGGGCTGATACGACCGGATATCCTTCCCATCAAGGAGAACCGATCCTTTTGTAGCATCGTACAATCGGGCAATCAATGAGGCCGTTGTAGTTTTTCCTCCCCCGGTAGGGCCAACAAATGCATAGGTTTTCCCCCTTTCCAGATCAAAACTGACGTGGTGCAGCACCTCTTTGCCATTGGGATATTTGAAAGACACATCACGGAATGACAGATAATAAGGAGAAGTGGCAACCGTTGCATCCTCAATAACAGTTAGGTTAGTTTCCAATGAAAGTATTTGTGAAATACGGTCCCATCCTGCCATGGCGATCTGGAAACTGGCCCAAAGTCCCGCTAACTGCCTCAACGGATGATAAAAGCTGTTCACATAGGCCAGAAATCCAATTAGTAATCCAATGGTGAATTTGCCGGATATAACCAGGTAGATACCAAAAGAAAGAACGATGAGCTGTCCAATATTGGAGGAAACGCCATATACGGGGGTGAATATGTTATTGGCCAATCCGGCACTAACCGAAGTCGCATAGTTTTTTTGATTCACCTCATTAAATCGTTTACGGAAGTAATCTCGGCGGTTAAAAGCAATGATAACCTTGAAGTTATTCAGGCTCTCCTGAATTTCGGCGCTCAGACTGCCTAAACTTTTTAGATTAATTGCATTTTTTCGCTTTACCCAAGGTGAAATTGACCTCGTAAAAAGCCAAATGATTAAAGCAGGTAAAAGTGCAGCGGCACCTAATTCCGGATTGATACTTAACAGAAATATTCCGGCTCCCAGCATTGTAAAAATGCTGCTGATAAATTGCATAAGGGACTGGGAAAAAAACAGATTTAGCTTATCGGTATCATTATTGATGCGTGAAATCAGATCTCCTGCCTTGTTTTGATTAAAAAAGTCAACCGGAAGCTCCTCGAGTTTATTAAATACTGCATTGCGCAAACTAAACAACATCCGCTGCCCAACTCCCCCCATTAAGATCATTTGGAGATAATTGGTCACAAATGCGACCATGTAAATACAGAGTAAAAACCCTGAAATCATGATTACTCCCTTGAATTGTTTCGATTGTATATAGGTATCGATGGTATGTCCGATCAGGAAGGGTCCCAGCAAACTCAAACCTGCATTGATAAAAATAATGATCATTGCAATGAAGATCGTACGCTTCTCTTCATGAATCAGATCGAGCAGCTTCTTAAGAGCCACAAACGTCGATTTCTTTTGATTGGTTGTATTGAGGTCTTGACTAAGGTTATAATTCATAATGACTTGTGCTTCTTTGTGAATTGTAGATCTGAACATATTCAGTACAGGATTCCATTAATTCCTTATGTGTTCCTGTGGCGATCACTTCCCCTTCCATCAACAAAATAATCTGTTCATACAGCTTTATGGAGGCTACTTTTTGAGTGACCGAAACCAAAGTCAGGTCCGGATAATTAATTTCCAGATTGGATAGGATTTTTTTCTCAGTTTGCCGATCCACACGTGCAGTAAAATCGTCGAGTAACAGAATTTTCGGATTAATGGCAAGTGCACGCGCAAGCATAATTCGTTGCTTTTGTCCTCCTGAAAGGCTGGTTCCCCTTTCCGAGACAATAGTGTCGAGATGATCAGGAAGCAAGTCGATAAACTCCTTCAGTTCGGCAGTACGTATCGCTTTTTCGAGCGATTCATCGGTAACGTTATCACTAAATGCTATATTTTCACGTAGGCTCATGTTAAAAATCACACTGTCCTGAAGTACGAAACCCACCTGGCTCCGGAATGATTCCTTTTCGTAACTTTCGATACTTATTCCATCAAAAAGGATGGAACCATTATCTGGCTTTACCAGATCTGTAAGTAAATTAAGCAATTGACTCTTCCCTGCAGCAGTAGGACCGATAATTGCAACTTTAGTTCCCCCTTTTACAGAAAATGAAATATCCTTTAGAATTGGTTTTTCATCATACGAAAGTGAAACATTACGAAGTTCAAAATTCCCCAAGAGTGCTACTTTTAGGGTTCCGGTATCCACAGGATCGGGGGCTTCCAAAACTTCATAGATACGTTGGTAGGAAGCCGTTGCATGGGCGATCATGTTACTCATAAATCCGATCATGATAATCGGGAAAATCAACAAGGCTAAATAACTATTGAATGCAGCAAAATCACCAAGCGACATGCTCCCTGTAATCACAAAATGACCTCCAAGCATCAAAATGGTTAACATCCCTATGTTGGATACAAATGTTACAATGGGAATCAAAGCCGCAAAAAGCCGCAAAATGGCGAGTCCAAGGTTACGCGCTTCCGTGTTAGCCGATAGAAACTTATGATATTCGGATTGTTGAGAATTGATCACCCGAATTATGGCAGAACCCAGAATGCTTTCATTGATTACCTTATTGAGCCAGTCAATCACTTCGCGACTTCTTCTGAACAGACTTTTGGCATTCTTAAGTACCATAAAAAAGGTTCCGCCTATCACAGGGATGATGGCAATTATTGGTACAGCCAGTTTGTAATTGATCATGACTAACAACACGCAGGTACCGATAATCATAAAGAGCGACGAAAAAATCGTGACAACAACCGTCGATACAAACATCTTAATCGAATCGATATCGGATGTTAGGTTTGTTAAAAGCCTGGATGGATTGGTTTTTAAAATGTAAGAATAACTCTGCCCCGAGATCTTGTTTGAAAGGCGGGTGCGCAAATCCCGGGCTACTTTTTCGGAAGCGTAGGTTTGTAAAATACTCTGCAGATAAGTAAAAAAGAAGATCACCAACGAGGCACTTAAGAACTCCAGAACCACAGTTTTGAGTACGAACCCCCCGGCAGTGAAGGCATCGATGCCCCGGGCAATGATTTTGGGCAGTAATAAATTTACGCCATTACTCAAAAGAGCAAATATCACAAGGAATGAAACCATTCCTGAATAGGGTTTCAACAAACTAAATACACTGGGTTTGGAAACCGTTCCTGTTATTTTTTGATCTTTCCGAAAAGCCATGCTTTAACTTAAGGTAAAATACTTACTACAATAAAAAAGCAAAAGTGTTCAAAATTCCGACGTAAATATACCTTTGTATTTACTATGCTAACTGATTAATGGATACATTCCTGGAAAATAATGATTCTCAATTATTGAACTGTTGAAGAACGGTCCGAAGGAAGCCTACCATACTTTGAATGATGCTCTCGGTCCAAAAATACATGCTTTTTCATTATCCTAACTGAAAAAAAGTTCGGATACTGAAGAATTACTTCAGGAAGTTTTTCTGAAACTTTGGGAAACAGGTGAAAGTCCGATTTTAAATTGGCTATTTCTGTCGTTTATGCGAAACAGCAGGATCTTTACGATGGACTTGTATTGGATGTTGTATTTTTGACAGAAGGCGGTGATCACTCCAATTTGATTGAATAAAAATCGTGACTCTAATGGAAATGAGGATTTTGCAGATACATTAATCGTACCTGCACGACGAATGTCTGGTAAAGTTTGTGTATAATCATAACACATTACAATAGTATTTACTCATATCGATAAAGTACAATTTGATCGTATCAGCGCTGAGGATAAATTAAAAGGAAAACTTATGCTTTTCGTGTTTGGACATATGACAACTCAGGGAAATTCATTGGCGGAATGATCGGCGAAGGCCAGACCTAAAGTGAAATGTATATGCCGGAAGGGTATAGCAGAACCGAATGGTACGCTTTGCGTGGATCAGGTGCCACCATGTAAGTTTCAACGGATTTAGGAAGCACTTGGGAAACAAGCGACTATCGTCAAACTATTTCCACATCGAATCAAATCAAAGGGACTGGTGCAGCTGGTTAAACCTGGCGCACCAAATTTAGTCGCCCTGCTTATCAGCCG
This sequence comes from Prolixibacteraceae bacterium, assembly GCA_963675995.2. GTDB lineage: Bacteria > Bacteroidota > Bacteroidia > Bacteroidales > Prolixibacteraceae > JAAFHB01. The sequence continues at coordinate 2,836,302 of CAXXIY010000002.1, forward strand.
CAATCTGCTACCGATTGGGTTAATAATCTGCCAATCATATGTTATTCAGATGTTCTGTTGATGTCTGCTAAAGCAATTAATGCTACTGAAGGACCTTCCACAAAAGCTGTTGGTTATGTCAATGCAGTTAGGAATCGTGCTAAATTGCCTAACCTTACTTCTATTCAATCGGCATCTGCTGCTGCTCTCCTTACTGTTATCAAAAAAGAACGCAGATCTGAATATATGTATGAAGGTTTACGCTGGTTCGATTTGGTACGTTGGGGTCATTTTGTACCGGTAATGACAGGTTTCCTAAATCAATCTGATGAAGGAAACGGTAGATATTCAGTGAATGTGCAAACTTTTCGTTCAATATTTGCCATACCGCAGGGTGAAATTGACCGTTATCTGAATACCATCTTTATGTGGCAGATTACAGGATATTAATACCTTGAAATACAAATAATTGAGTTGTTTTTTTTGAATGAGGGTGGATTTTTCACCCTCTTTTTTTCTCTACGTCATTATTCAAAATAACTCGGTTATCCTTACAATTTAAGGCTTTCGCCTGTGGAGAATATTTATGTTCTAATTCATCTTGTATAATTTTTGTATATTCACTGTTTGAATTTCCCGAACACAAGTTGAATTACAAATCCCATTATTATGACTATTCATTCGCGACGAAAGTTTCTGAATCACATCCTTGGAGGGAGTATGGGCATTGGTGCTGTTGGTGCCTTTTCTTTTACATCGGCAGTAAAGAAGCAGAAAACCACCTCAACAATTTTTCCCGTATATGCCGAAGTTGATATTTGTGTTTTAGGAGGCAGCTGCACTGGTGTTTTTGCGGCGGTGAGGGCTGCCCGACTCGGTGCAAATGTTGCAATTGTCGAAAAACAAAATGCTTTTGGTGGAGTGGCCACCAATGCAATGGTCAATATCTGGCATTCGCTTTTCGATACTGAGTTTAAACAGCAGATCATAGCAGGCCTGACACTGGAGACAATAGAGCGCCTTTCGATCCGTCAGGCTGTTGTAAAAACGGGTAAAAGTGAAAGTGCAGGCTTTACCTTTAATTCTCAGGAATTAAAAATCGAACTTGATGAACTGATCATGGAATCGGGAATCCATCCGTACCTTCATACCCTTTTCTCTGAACCCTGGCTTGATAAAAACGGAAACCTCGCGGGGGTGATTGTTGATAATAAATCTGGCAGAGGGGTTATTAAAGCAAAATACTTTATTGATGCAACAGGTGACGGGGACCTGTGTTATCGCATGGGTTTGGACACGTATCAAAATGAGATGCTGCAACCTCCAACCACCTGCGCCCATTTTGAGGGATGGGATACCAACGAATTTTATGATTTATTAAAAGAGCACCAAAATGAATATCATATTCCTGAAGGTTATGTCTGGGGGGCGAATATCCCCTCTACCCAAAGCTACATGTTAGCCGGCACTCGGATATACAATGTCAATTGTGCAATTGCGGACGATTTAACAAGAGCTGAAATCGAAGGTCGCCGGCAAATTCGCGCCATGATGGATATGATACGAAAATATGGTTTACCAAATAAACCCGGACTCGTTGCCTTGCCTTCCCATATCGGCATTCGTGAAACACGCCATATAAAATGTCTTTATCAGGTTTCGGATGAAGATACACTCTACGGAAAAAGATTCGATGATGCCATAGCAAACGGCAGTTACAGACTGGATTTACACCATCAGGGAAAACCTGGTTTAACTTTTAAATATCTGGATGGAACCGAGGTCTATTCCAGGCCGGGCTTACCTTCAGAGAAAAAACGATGGAGAGTAGAAACAAAAACAAATCCAACATTTTACCAGGTGCCCCTAAGATCGCTCATTCCGCCCCGATTCAACAATCTGATGATCGCAGGACGAATGGTTGATGCAGCAATGACCGCATTTTCGGGGATCAGGGTCATGGTAAATATGAACCAGCTGGGAGAAGCTGCAGGGGTAACATCGTATCTGGCATTGAATCAAAATACAGGGATAAAAGAAGTTGATTTTAGAAATGTCAGGAATGAATTAAAAAAGGGGGGCTCAATTATTATCTGAAGGGATAAGCAATTGTTTATCGATCCATCTTTATCAATTAATTTAAATGTTAAAGATAATTTTTCAAAATGTTTGATAAATGATTTGCTTAAACAATGAAATAATAGGCTTATGAAATCCAATAATTCACTCCCTTTGATTTATAATTGATTTTATAACTTTTAAATCTGATGGTTTTCTGCTCTTAGCTTGATTTTATTAGCTTTGTCATAGAAATCCTCATTGCTTAATCCACATGAATGAAATCGTTTTAAAACTCGCAAAAATGATAGATCACTCAATTCTGCATCCCACAATGACTGATGAAGACTTGAGAAGAGAATGTGAAGTCGCAAAAAAATACAGTGTCGCTTCGGTATGTGTTAAACCTTATGCTGTAAAGCAATCTGTAAAATTACTCGATGGAAGTGAGGTGCTTGTTGGTTGTGTAATTGGTTTTCCGGCCGGCAATTCGACCATTGCCGTTAAAGTATTCGAAGCTGAAACAGCTTGCAAAGATGGCGCTGTTGAAATTGATATGGTCATAAATATCGGTAAGGCAATACAGAGCGACTGGGATTATATTACAAAAGAAATTAAGTGTGTAAACGATACTTGTCATAGTTTTGGTGCGATTTTAAAGGTAATTTTTGAGACAGATTTTGTAACTAAAGAGGAACAGATTGTTAAACTTTGTCAGATTTGCACTGAAGTAGGTGTAGACTATGTAAAAACTTCCACGGGATTTGGCTTTGTAAAACAAAATAATGGCGATTACAATTATACTGGCGCTTCCATTGAAGTTTTGGATCTGATGAAAAGAAATGTTGGGCCTAAGGTAAAAGTTAAAGCTGCCGGAGGAGTTCGTACCCTTGACCAGTTGCTGGCTATTCAGGCTGTTGGATGTTCACGATGCGGAGCTACCGCAACTGTAGTTATGATGGAGGATGCCATCCGTCGATATGGAAATTAAAACAATGGTGATCACTAAATGGAACATCAATATTGCGCCAAATGCCAATTGAGGAGAAATAAATAAGATTTTCGAAAAAAAGGTAAAAATTGGTATTTTCAATTACAATAATCCAGGCAAAAATCGTTTTCCCGACTTCTATTGGTTACCATGCAAATATGAAAATATGAATAGAATATTAAACATTAAAATATCAGTTATAACATTAGTAATAGCCTTCTTACCGTACATTTTGGGAGCACAGATTATTTTCGTTTCTCCACGAGGAAATGATGACAATCCGGGAACAAAACTAAAACCTGTGGCCACCTTCGCCAGAGCTCAATCGCTGGCACGAGAATTAACCAAAATAAAATCAGCAGAAGTGGTTTTTGCTAAAGGTGTTTATTACCTGCCTGAGACAGTAGTTTTCACCTCTGAAGATAGCAGAAATCCTGTTACTGCTGTTACTTACAGATCAGAAGTGGAAGGTCAGGCTGTCCTTAGCGGAGGAAGTCTGCTCCATCTTAATTGGCAACCCACGGAGAACGGAATATTTGTTGCCAAGGTTTCTGGCAATCAAACCATCGACCAACTTTATATTAATGGTAAACGTCAGCGAATGGCCAGGTTTCCAAATGCAGTCTCGGGAAAGAATGTTTTCGACACCTGGGAATTGAGCCATAAAGCCATTAAAAATCCGTCCAATGATCCGTTAACGTCAGAAAAAATATCCAGATGGAAAAATCCCGAAGGCGGATATATTCATGCCATGCACGCATCGTTATGGGGAGATATGCATTGGATGATAAAAGGGAAGAATGGGGATGGATCACTAAATTACGTAGGTGGCTGGCAGAACAACCGCCCCTCCCCTATGCATCAGGTCTACCGTATGGTTGAAAATATCTTTGAAGAACTGGATGTTCCCGGTGAATGGTTTTATAACGCCAAAGAGCAGAAACTATATTATATACCTGAGGTCAATACTGATCTTAAAACAGCCAAAGTTGAAATTGTGCGGTTGAGCCATTTGATTGAGTTCAACGGGTCAAAAGAAAATCCGGTAAAATCGGTTCACCTGAAAGGTTTTGTATTCCGTCATGCGGCCCGCACCTTTATGGAGAATAAAGAGCCGCTACTTCGTTCCGACTGGACCGTTTACCGCGGGGGAGCAGTTGTTTATAATGGTGCAGAAGATTGCTCAATAACCGATTGCGAGTTTGATCAGGTAGGTGGCAATACCATTTTTGTAAATAATTACAACCGTCGGATTACCATTCGCGGATGTTATATCCATAATAGCGGGGCTAACGGTATTGCATTTGTTGGCGATCCGAATACTGTCAGAAGTCCAATTTTCAGATATGGGAATCAGAATTTTCAAAACATTGACCACACACCCGGACCCAAAGGAGACAACTTCCCAGAAGATTGTCTGGTTGAAGATTGCCTGATCACGATGACAGGACGTGACGAAAAGCAGACAGCACCTGTACATATTTCCATGTCCCACAAAATCAAGGTTAACCATTGCTCAATTTACGATGTTCCCCGGGCAGGAATCAATATTAACGAAGGGACCTTTGGCGGTCATGTCATCGAAAACTGCGATGTGTTTAATACAGTTCTTGAAACCGGAGATCATGGCAGCTTCAACTCATGGGGACGCGACCGGTTCTGGACTCCTGATGTAAACGAGACAGTCCGTGAAGTAACAATAGATCCCGGATTGCCATTTCTTGATATGATTGAACCCAACATTATCCGAAACAGCCGTTGGCGATGCGACCACGGCTGGGATATTGATCTGGATGACGGATCGACAAACTATCAGATTTACAATAATCTGTTGCTTAATGGAGGGCTAAAAATGCGGGAAGGATACCACCGTATTGCATCGAATAATATCATCATTAATAATGGATTGCATCCACATGTCTGGTATCAGAAGAGTGGTGACGTGTTCAAAAACAACATCATCTTTAAGTCATACCAACCTGCAATCATGGATAAAACGATAGCTAAGGACGGGAAGTGGGGAAAAGAGGTAGATTCCAATTTTTTCGTTGCACCAAAGGAAATAATGAATCGCTTTGCAATGAACGATTGTGACAAAAATTCCGGAAACGGCGACCCATTGTTCTTCAATCCTGCCATTTGCGATTTCAGGGTAAAAGAGGATTCACCTGCACTTAAAACAGGATTCGTCAATTTCTCCATGGATCAGTTTGGGGTTATGAAACCTTCACTCAAAGCAATTGCCAAAACACCCGAAATTCCGGCTATCTCCATTCAAATCGATGAAAAGAAAGTTACGATGTCAAAGCCAGAATATAGCTGGATGAATGCCCCGCTGAATGAGCCTGTAGGTGACGAATTATCGGCTTTTGGAGTCAGCTTCGACACCGGTGGTGTTGCTTTGACCTCTTTACCTGAAAATTCCGTACTATCAAAACTCGGGTTCCGAAGTGGTGACCTGATTCAGGAAATCAACGAATGTAAAATAAAAAATATCCAAAACCTCGTAGAATATATGGATACTAAAAAAACCGTCGAACGTCACCAATTTGTTGTCATCCGGAATCAGGCAAAGATTAAAATAACAATCAATCAACACCTTCAGCCTGTTTTGCAAACGATCAGGTAAGTGAATTGAGCCATCTTCTTATCTGTTGCTCAATTTTAAGTGAGCAGGATGATATCGTATTTGTACAAAAAATGGTCTTAAAAATGCAACATATCTTACGAACACTTACCTAAATTTGGATAGATTGCCGCATCAAAACTTCATCCTATAAAATATGAACTCAACCCACAACTTTAAACAGTACCGATTAGGAATTCTGGCATTATTAATTTCAATAGCCGCCTCTGTTTTTAGCCAGGAAAAACCGGTGTCACCCCGGATCAATCTTCCACCGGTTTACATTGTCCCCAATTTTCATCCGGCGAGCTGTGGCTGGTTAACCAACTGGTCAACAGAGCGAAACTACTGTGCCAACTCCTACCTCGATCATCTCAACCGTGTCAGGGATGATTCCAATTATCAGTTTGTCCTCTCTGAATGTAACACAATGATTGCGATTCAGAATTTTGCACCGGATCGTTTTGAGGAGATAAAAAAACGACTAAAAGAGGGGCGCGTCGAACTTCCCAATGCCTTTTTCCTTGAGCCCACAATCAATCTTTCAGGAGGCGAAGCGTTGGTGAAGATGGGTATTGAAGGGTTGCGCTGGCAAAAAGAGGTGATGGGGATTAGTCCACGGTTCTGCTGGGCTATTGACGTTTGTGGCACACACGAACAGATGCCGCAGATCTGTACCGGCCTTGGTCTCGAAGGATTGATTTATACCCGATGTAACCGTTCGGATAAGAGTATTTTCTGGTCCGAATCACCCGATGGAACAAAGGTGATGACCTTTGTTCCTGGTCACTATTCCGATTTCGGACATTTATTTCATGCTACTGAGCCCTTGACAGATAAACAATTGGATGAACTAAAACAAAACTTATTAAAAAAAACGGAGAAGACACCCTCAGGAGCACCTTTACTTGTTTTAGGCGGTTATAATGATTATTCCCTTGCACCTGCAAATCACAACAACCCAACCGATTTTTTGAAACAATGGAAGACTTTTAGTCCAAACAGCAACATCCAGATCTCTACATTTTCGAAATATTTTGACGCTGTTCAATTGTCCCTAAAATCAAACAAAACAGAACTTCCCGTAGTCCGAGGTGGAACGGGGTACACTTTCGACTCTTTCTGGATAGAATGTCCACGTGTTAAAAGCTGGTACCGTCGAGACGAACATGCATTGCAGACAGCTGAAACGCTATCTGCAATTTCATCGCTGAAGTCAGGATACCCATATCCTGTTCAGGATCTGTATCATTCGTGGCTGCTGATGCTTTTGAATATGGATCGCAACACCTTGTGGGGATCTGCCGGCGGGATGGTGTTTGAACATGAAACCTCATGGGATGCAAGGGATCGTTATGAATGGGTAGAAAAAAAGACGATGGCGATCCAGGATAGCACAACCCGTCAGATTTTAGGGAAGGGATCATCAATGGGACTATTCAATGCAGCTAACTGGAAACGTAAAGATCCGCTTCGTCTTAAACTTCCTGAAGGAACCAGTTTAACTGGGATTACTGGTGAAACAGTTTCTGACGGAACCACAATTTGCCAGATTCCGGTCCCATCTGTCGGAATTCAAGGGATAAAGTTACAGCATCAGACTTCCCATTCTCCGAAACGAATTGATTTACCTCAATCCATCGATACGAAATTTTATTCCGTGAAAATTGATCCTTCAACGGGTGCTATTACAAGTTTAAAAATAAAACCTTCAGGACGGGAAATGCTGAGCGGACCGGCCAATGTTCTGGTCGCTGAAAAACGGACCGGTCAGGGTGATCCGGGCGATTTTACTGATCCGCGACCCAAACGGCCAAAGCTTGCAAGTTCCAATGATTTCAAGTCAACAATCACGGTTACCGAAGGACCTTTAAGCTATACGGTCGAGGTAAAGAGTTCGTTTTACGGAGGAGCCCCTTTAGTCCGGCAGATCCGATTCTATAAAAATTTTCAGCGTATTGATTTCGAAACAGAACTGAACGACATTCCAGATCTTACTGTTGTGGTAGCAGAATTTCCGCTGTCGCAAATGCCCTTGGAGATTCGTCGGGGAATCCCATACGGTTTCTCACATGCCCCATGGGGAAAGCCAAATGACAAATTGAACGGCCTGCCCAATGGGATCCAACCTGCAGTTCGCTGGAGCGACTATGCATTTGATGATGGCAGCGGAGTGGCAATTCTCGACCATGGGTTAAGCGGAAGGGAGATCAACGATAAAACGCCGGTAATTTATCTTTATAATGCAACAGAAAAATACTATGGATATGTGAATCCATGGCTCAGCGGAAAAGGGAAGCATCACCTGGAATATGCGATTGTGCCTCATGCTCTGAATTGGGATACGGCCCGGATTCCGCAAATGGCCTGGGAATACAACTGCCCAGTAACCATCACACCGGAATGCGCCATAAAATCGCCCCAATCATTTGTTCAGACCTCCGATAATGTTATCGTAGAAGCAGTTCGACGCGAAGGATCTGGTATCGAGTTAAGAATGTCTGAATGCCTTGGAAAAGCGGGCAATGCCCAAATAACCATCAACCTACCGCATACCACGGCGGCATTGACTGATTTGTTGGGTGGTCATCCTCAACCCCTGACCGGAAAAGGAAGCTATTCATTTGCCGTCCGTCCTCAGCAAATTATAACCATGCGACTTCGAACTTCTACAGCGGTGGAACGGATAAAGCCGTTATTCGCCTGGGATGAAATGGTCCCTGCCACAAAACGGGCTGCCTTAAACAGTTATCTTAAAGATAAAAAAGGGCATCCGCCAAAAGGAAATTAGAAGCTCTTAAAAGCAGCCGAGGCCAACTCTTTCGGATAAAGTTTTCATCAGTAAAAAATTTTAAATTAACTACACAAAATGAGATCTAAATTAATATCCCGGCCAATATCAAAAGTGTTTTTGACCATCCTCATTAGTCTGGTTCTGAATATGGGATTAATGGCTCAGATTCCATATCCTAAAGCGTTAAACAGCGCCGCCATTGTGCAAAAATCAATCTGCAATGTGGATACCAATGCGATGATCATTGGTAACGGCGACATCAATGCATTGATCTATTCCGGGAAAGACCAGCTCATCCTGCACCTTGCAAAGAATGATGTCTGGGACGCACGTTTAGTTACTGAAAAGGATATGCCTTTGCTCAGTGTTGATGTAAAGAACCATTCCTGGAAAGGTGGCGGACAACCACCCAGCTGGAACAACCCTTATCCAACCCAGACACCACCAGCAATGATCCGGATTTTATCGACAGGAGATGTGAAAGATTCCAGAATAGATCTGAGGAAGGGATTAGCAACAGTAAAAACGACTACCGGCAATTGCTCATTTCGGATGTTGTCTCAAAAAAACGTCTGTTATATTGAAACTGAAAGAGAAGTTATTCTGGAGGGATTTCCCCAGAGTTACTTGCCCGGGGCAGAAAAAACGGAAATGAATGGTCTGGTTATTATTAAGCAGCACCTTCCCGGTGATCCCGATTACGCAGGGATGGATGTGTTTTCGGTTCTTAAAACCAAAGGTAACCTTCATGCCGTTGCAGTTGCAACCACACGCGAATCTTCAGATGCCTTGGCTGACGCCATTAAATTGGTTAACAACATACTGGATCAGCAACCAAAAGCGGTCATTCAGGAACATGAAAAGCAATGGCAGCAGTTTTGGTCCGCAAGCGGCGTCACTCTGGATGATCAGGATCTACAAAACTGGTGGTACAGGGAATTGTACTATTTCCGTTGTATCTCCAAACCCGGTGCGTATGCCATTGCCCTTCAGGGAGGATACAACAAAAAGGCTAACTGGCACGGTACATGGACCATGAACTATAATGCGGAGCAGACCTTCTGGACCGCATTCAGCTCAAATCATATCGAACTTGCCAAACCGTACATTGAATTAGTGAATGATTATCATCCCCGGGCGAAATGGTTCGCAAAAACGGTATTTAACTGCGATGGTGCCACATCACCTCATAACCTGTGGCCTTTTGAGACAGATCCGCTAAAATCAGTAAGCGTGAATAACCGGCAATTTGCATTCATGCCCTGGGGTTATGGAGTCGGAACTGCTGGTCATATGGCTCATAATCTGTGGATGTACTATTTATACAGTGGCGACACTGCCTTTCTAAGACAAAAGATTTATCCCGTCATCAGAGACTATGCTGAATTCTATGCCTCCTTTATTGAAAAATGTAAATCCGACAATAACAAGGTGGTTTTCGGTCCCAGCGTCGATCCGGAACATACTGCTTACGGATGGGATAACAGTCCCTATGATCTGGCATGGTCGAAACATACCTTAAAGGCGGCCATTCAGGGGGCAAAAGTTCTGGGTATTGATCCGGACCTGGTTAAACGATGGACAGCGAGTCTGAATAAATTACCCTATTATCCGGTTTCAGGTGAAGTAGTGAAAGTTGGCGACAGGGAAAATGGGTATAATATCATCACCCCTATCGTTCCAATGTTTCCAGCCGAGCAGGTATCCTGGTTTTCACCTGAAAGTGAGAAAACATTATTTAAACGAAGTATCGATTGGATAAAAAGCAGATATAACCTGAATAATTCGGTAGTGATGCTTAACGTAGCGCGGGCGCGGTTGTCGATGACTGATGATGCCTGGAATGACACTAAAACCTGGTTCAAGGGGAAAGAACAACCGAATGGACTCTTTTACTGGAAAGCGCATGGGTTCTATATGAGCGAGCAAACTGCAGTATCGGGCCTGATTACCGAGTTTTTAATCCAAAGTGTTGATGATATTATTCGGATTTTCCCGGCCTGGCCTAAAAGTAAGCAAGCGGAATTTTATCAGCTAAGGACACGCGGAGGTTTTTTGGTTGCAGCCAGACAAAAAGATGGCGCCATCAGCAACCTCAAAGTAGAATCAACCATAGGAGGTGAATTTAAAATGGTTAGTCCATGGAGTTCCATTGGAGTTAAAATTGCCGGCGGGACACTTCTACCCCTTAAACCTGATTCCATAGGTGTTGTGCGTGTCATCACTACAAAGGGGCAGAAGCTTGAATTTTTCAAAAATTAATCTTAATGATTAAAAACTGATTTTACTGAAGTCGCATTGATAAAAATCTGAATATGAGAAAGAATGCATTCTCAATACATGCCTTATTCTTACTTCTGTTACCCCTATCATTAAAGGTTTTCGGGCAGAATCCATTCTTTAAGGTCGACTCCGCCTATCTTTCCAAACACGACATCGTTTATAAGACACCCGCTTATGAAGGATTCGAAGGATTTCCCCTTGGAAACGGAGATTTAGGCGGAATGGTTTGGAGCTGTAATAACGGTGTTGAAGTTCAGATCAATAAAAGCGACTTATTTGATAAGGCTGGCAAAGAATCACTTGCAACTTTGCGTGGGGGGGTACATCTGAACATTGATCTGGGGGCTCCCGGATATGAATGGATCTATCTGGATGATTTTGACGGACGGTTATCCCTAAAGAATGCAGAGATAACTCTGAATGCAAAAACACCGTTCAAGGATAGCCATATCACTTCATGGGTTGCTCCGGATAAGAATGTATGGTGTTTCCAGGTAAAGACCAAAGATTCTGGCCAGCTGAAAGAAGGGACCAAAATCCGGATTTCACTTGAAAGGTGGGGAAGCCGGGCGTTCCCCGGTTGGTATGGCCACTTTTCAAAAGATACCCGAACTGGTTTAGGCAATACGAGTTGCGAATTGAACGGGAAAGATATTGTTCTGAAAGAGGATCTAAATGGTCTTCGCTTTTCTGTGGCCTGCCGGATAATTGGCGAACGGGTGAACGCAGAAATAAAAAGCACAAATAAAGTTGAGATGGAGTCATCCCAAGGGGAATTAAATCGTAATATTACCTTGATTGTGTCGATGGTGACTTCTAATGAATCGGAAAATCCAACCAACTCAGCAATTCAATTACTTAATAATTTTGAGAAGAAAACGATTAAAGGAGAAAAAGAGAATCACCAACTCTGGTGGAACAATTTCTGGAGCCAGTCGTTCGTCAATGTGGAAAACGATTATATTGAGAATATTTATTACCTGAGACGATATCTAATGGGTAGTTCTTCGCGTGGAAGATTCCCTGTTGTCTTTAATGGAGGTCTTTGGACGTGGAACCACGATGTGCGTAATTGGGTGACACCTCACCACTGGAATACCCAACAGCAATATTGGGGTCTTTGTTCTCAAAATGATTGCGAACTGATGCTCCCCTATCTGAATACCTATCTCAGGTTAATACCCAAGGCCGAAGAGCATGCCAAATTGAGGGGGGCAAAAAATGCAATTCTTTGGAGTGAACCACACGATTTTTTCGGGAGTATGACCTTTTGGAACAGAGGTGACATGCTCAATGATTTTACCCCGGCCAGTCAGATAGCCGGTTTCTTTTGGGAATACTTTCAATTTACTTGTGATACCACCTTTCTGGCCCAAAAATGTTATCCGTTTATGAAAAAGGCCGCTGAATTTTATGTAGAAAAACTCAGCTGGGATAGTTTGAAACACGAATATTTCATTTTTCCTTCGCAACCTTATGAGAGTCCCCGCGCTAACAACCTGAGAAATCCCGTTACCGATCGGAATATGATCATTTCTAATTTTTCAAACTGCATAAAAGCGGCTCAGATTCTTCATACGGATAAAAGGAAGATTCAACAATGGCAACAAATTATCGATCACCTATGGCCTCTCCCCTATCGAACAGTCACTGGTACTGGCGAAGTAATTGAATTGGCTTATTATCCTGATGGAACAATCTATCCAAAAACAGAAGATCGCGGAGCCTGGTTGAGCCACATGAGCGCCGGTACATCGTCCGTTTTTCCTGCCGGATTGGTTGGTATTGAACAGAAAGACACCAGAGAATTTGATGCCATAGCCACCATGATCCGTCATCGGTCACCTGCTGTGAACGCCATCTCTCCTGAACCAATCGTAGCTGCCAGACTTGGATTGGGAAATGAAGTCCTGAAAATGATGCAGAACGGAATTCGAAGACTGCAACATTTCCCTCAGGGATTGTTTTACAATATCGACCACTGGTACAACCTCTCCCTGTATATGGATTCAGTCAAGAAACCAGATATTACCACCCAACGTGACTATGTTTACGATGAGAGGACACATTATCCCAATAGTTTGCCGGCAAAACCATTTATTCAGTGCGGCCTTGAACCTCTGAGCATTTATGGAGCAACAGTAAATGAGATGTTACTCCAAAGTAACGAAGACGAGATCAGGATTTTCCCTGCAACTCCTGACAACTGGTCATCAGCATTTAAATTAAGGGCGAGGGGGGCTTTTATCGTGTCTGCAGAGAAACAAAAAGGGGGAGCCATTCCAGGTATTTACATCGAAAGTCTGAAAGGAAACATTTGCCGGGTAATCAATCCATGGCCCGACTCCAAAGTGACGGTATGGAGTGAGGGTAAAAAAAGAATTCAAATCAATCATAAGATTCAAAAAAATGATGTGATCGTTTTTAAAACCCTTCCGAATCATAACTATCTGATTCTGAATGAAGCGATAAAATTGACCGGGCAACAGACATTTTATAAGGCGGCGCCAAATGATTCAGTAAAATTATTTTTTGAAGCATCATTGGGGAAAAGCCGGAATTTTTAATAAGAAAACTAAGAATATTCAAACATTTACGCTGACTAATTATCACTAAAAACATGAAGATAAGCTCATTCCTTCACCTTTTGCTCATCGGAATCATGATTCCAATCACTCTTCTGAGTCAACCTGTCCAAAATTACACAGCTGAAAACGGAGCAATCGTGGGTAAAAACAGGGGTCGGTACAACAACCGGCCACTTTATATCAACAACACCAATGCCTTTGTCCTCACCGGCGATCAGCCCATTGCCAGATTGGCTAAGGATAATAACTTGTTTGGTACATTTATGATAGCTGTAGAAAGAGACGGGAAAGCCAAATGGTTGCAACAATGTGATCTGATAAGCTCCTTCTATCGCCCGGGGAGGATGAAATGGACCATCTCAGATAAAGAATATGCCGGTTTGACGATTAACCTCGATATCGTACCCTTGGCCGCCCAAACAGGGATGGCCATCCGTGTTAGCGCAGATGGGGTGCAAAAAGGCGACCGGATGATCTGGACCTATGGCGGCGCTCAGTGGCGGAAAGGTCAGAATCTTTCGTGGAAACTCGATGTGATGGGTCAACCTGAACTGCTTACCTGGGGATTTGTCCCTGAAGAGAGTAAAAACAACCAGGTTGAGTGCTCCGGGCAGAATGGCCGTGTCAGTTTAATAGACAGTACAACTCACCATACCCTTTTCACCGTTACCTCGAATTGTAGTTCAGTTACAAAAACAGATGCGGGGGATGCTTCGGCCTGGAGCAATCCTGTGGCCTTTTACAGCTCAAAGCCAAATCAATATCCCATCCTAAAGGGAAATATTTCACTTGAAAACAAAAAGCCTGTTTTTTGGAGTTTTGAAGCATATGACAAAACCGGAAATACGCCATTAAAAATGTCTGAAAATTCAGAGAATGCCTTTAATGAAGGTGTTAAACGTGCAGAATCCTTTCAAAACAGATTGAAAATCAACACTCCTGATCCATATCTGAATGCTGTGGCTGCAGCATCGGTGGCGGCTGTTGATGGAACATGGTATCCGCCCGTTTTTGTCCATGGTGCTTTGCAATGGAACATGCGCTTTCCCGGATGGCGCACTATTTTTGGTGGAACAATGTACGGCTGGCACGACAGGGTCAGAGAAGAGGCTAGATTCTACACTGGTTTTCAGATAAAACAATCAGATAAAACTGCTGCAAAAGCTGATCCCGCAACACTACTGACTGAACAACATGCTGATTCGAGATTTTACGGGGTAGGGCGCATCAACAAAGACCAGAACTTTTACGATATGCAGACGCAGTTCTTTGATCAGATTGTAGAAGAGTATCGCTGGACTTCAGATCCTGAACTCGTAAAATTCTTTCGCGAAGCATTGGAGCTGCATCTTAACTGGATTCGTGACTGCTTCGATCCCGATGGTGATGGTGTATACGAAAGTTATATCAATGTTTGGCCCACCGATTCGCAATGGTACAATGGAGGTGGCTCGGCTGAAGAAACGTCCTACGCTTACCGCGGTCACCTGGCTGCCAGGGATATGGCCAGAAACGCTGGTGATACCAAATCAGAAAATTACCACAATCAGATGCTGGTTAAGATTAAAAAAGGTTTTTTCGAAAAGTTGTGGATCACTGAAAAAGGGTACTCAGGTTCTTATCGCGAACAGGGCGGGCATGCACGTTTACACGAAGATCCCTGGTTATACAGTATCTTTTTGCCCGTCGATGCAGGTCTAACCTCTCCGCTTCAGGCTATCGAATCGGTCTACTATTCCGAATGGGCATTACAAAACGATCGTATACCAGGTGGAGGAAGGCAGGTGTGGACTTCAAACTGGGTTCCAGCAATGTGGTCGGTCCGCGAATTGTGGCCGGGTGACAACTATCATCTGGCACTCAGCTATTTTCAGGCTGGTCTTCCAAACGATGGATATGATATCATGCGTGGAACATTTATGCGTACGGGATATAACCACCTATCTCCGGGAAATCTGGGAGGCGTTCAGGGCGGTATCGACTTTGGCGATTGTGTCCATACCTTTGCAAGAACACTGGTGTCTGGACTGTTTGGTTATCATCCCGATTATCCCAACGGGAAAGTTACGATATCGCCGCAATTCCCAACCGACTGGGAAAATGCATCAATTGAAATACCTGATGTGAAAATTACTTTTAAACGTCAGGGAGATAAAATCAATTACGCTTTTGAACTCGCACGTGCTGCGAATCTTGAATTGAGCTTACCCGTTCAATGCGAAAAGATAAAGTTGGTAACTCTAAATGGGAAATCCGTTCCATGGAAATTGATACCGGATGCTGGACGAAGTGTTTTGCAGATCAAAAAGAGCGAAGCGACAAAGGTTGATGTGATCATCGAAACCATAAATCCGCTACCCTATTACCCACCAGTCTCAGTTGAAGGAAACATCGGGGAAAAGATCCATTTAACTGCCACGGATGCAAAGATCATCACATTTAAAGATCCCCAGGGTGTTCTTGACCAGGCCACAATAGAAAATGGAATTCTTTCTGCTAATCTTAAGAAAAACAAGGGCTTTCATTCGGTAGTTACAGAAGTGTTGAATGGTAAGGCGTCCCAGCTTAGGGTATTCCATATCAGGATGAACGATTCGGAAGGGGACAAGCGAAAGGAAGAACGTTTTGCAAATAAAATTCCTTCAGATGCACGCTGGGAGAACGTAGACATTCAACCCCAACTGAATGGAGATATTCGGACAATCTATCAGCAACAGTATCTTTCTCCCCGTCCAAATACCGTTTCAGTACGATTGGGATCTGATGGATATTCTCCATGGACTTTCCCCCATTGGAAAAGCAAGCCACCGGTGATCACACTCAATCAGGTTCGTAATTTACTAAATGATAAAAATCTGTTGATCACGCCACAAAAGGTTCCTTTTAAATGGAACGGAGAGATGAAAAATAGCGCATTTACCTCCATGTGGGACAACTTCCCTCGAAAAATTGATTTTCAGGTCAATAAAACCGGTGATGTCGTCTACTTTCTGATTTGTGGCTCTACTAATGTCATGCAATGTCATATTGCCAATGCGGTAATCCGTCTAAATTATGCCGACGGAAGAACCGACTCATTGGAACTGGTGCCTCCGGTAAACTACTGGAACCTCTGCCCTATTGACTCTCATGCAACCGCGCCTGGCCAGGGGAGTCGTGCCGACTATGATTCACAGATTGACAGGTTCTGTATGCCTGCAAAACTTCCGGAAACGGTTCGACTTGGCGAAAACTGCAGGGCCATGCTGCTCAATCTTAAAATGCACAAAGGGATAGCCCTCAAAAGCATCACTCTTGAAACATTGTCACAGGAGGTCGTAGTCGGAATGATGGGAATCTCGGTAATGAACTCAAAATAATTATTTTTGTAAATATGAAATAGCCATGTATTTACAGATGAAAAAACCAATTCTTCTCCTTTTCCCCATTATAGGTGCGCTGGGTTGTTTTGGACAGACAAAATCATCAAAGCCAAATATTATCTTTTTTTTAGTTGATGATATGGGTTGGCAGGAAACCTCTGTACCCTTCTGGGAGAAGAGAACAAAACTAAATGAGCGGTATCATACCCCTAACATGGAAATACTGGCTTCACAAGGGGTTAAATTTACTCATGCCCGCGCTTGTCCACTTTGCTCTCCTACCCGGGTAAGCCTGATGACCGGATTAAATTCAGCCCATCATCATGTGACCAATTGGACTTTACGGAAAAATATTTCGCCAGACCTTCCCCACAAGGAACTCGATCTTCCCAAATGGAGCATCAACGGAATAAGTCCGATTGCCGGCGTTGAGGGGACCTGCTATGTTAAAACATTACCAATGTTTTTGAAAGAGTCGGGTTACACCACCATTCACATTGGCAAAGCTCATTGGGGGTCAAAGGGAACCCCCGGAGAAGAGCCGCTAAATCTCGGATTTGATGTAAATATTGCAGGACATGCCGCCGGTGGTCCTGGGTCCTATTACGGGAAATACAATTTTAGTGCAGAATGGAGGCACGAAGACAGGATCTGGGATGTTCCGGGATTGGAAAAATACCATGGTCAGGATATCAATCTCACAGAAGCGCTGACCATTGAAGCGAAAGATCAGATGGGTAAGGCGGTCCAAAAAGGGAACCCATTTTATCTTTATATGGCACATTATGCCATCCACGCTCCATGGGAAAAAGATGAACGCTTTTATCAGAAATACAAAGATGCTGGGTTAACTGACTTTGAAGCAACTTATGCATCGATGATAGAAAGCATGGACAAATCATTAGGGGATATTCTTGCAAGGGTAAAAGAACTCGGCATAGAAAAAAATACCATTATCATTTTTATGTCAGATAACGGTTCACCCTCACAATGTCCTCAGAACCTGCCATTAAGGGGTTGCAAAATCAGCCCGTATGAAGGTGGAATCCGTGATCCGATGATTGTTAAATGGCCAGGAATAACAACAGCGGGATCGGTTTGTGAGGAATCACTTATCATTGAAGATTTCTTTCCTTCGATACTTGAAATGGCAGGGGTAAAAAAACACCATCAAATTGACAGAAAGATCGATGGTAAAAGCTTTGTCTCACTCCTGAAAGGAAAAAAAAGGAATTCAAAACACCGGCAATTTGTCTGGCATTTTCCTCACAACTATGGATTTGAGCCTTATAGTGTGATTCTGCAGGACAATTGGAAACTTATCTATTGGTACAAAGAGAGCAAACTGGAACTCTATAATATTCAAGATGATATCTCAGAAACTAAAAACCTGGCAACTATAAATCCTCTAAAAACAAAAGATCTGGCCATAAAACTGGGAAATTATTTACGAAAGGGTGATGCCGGTCGGCCATCATTTAAAGCCAGCGGTAAACCTTGCTATTGGCCTGATGAAAGTCCACAACTACAAAAATAACCCATCCGAATTATGCTTAAATCGAAAAGTAAAGCCCGTTTATTTGTAGTGACCTGTCTGATTTTATTTGTAGCGACATCATTTAAAATCGAAAAAGGGAAGTCAATATCGATTGACCTATCGAAGCCAGGTCGCACCTTTGAAGGGATTGGCGCATTAAGTGCCGGTGCCTCCACCCGCTTGCTGATCGATTACCCTGAGCCTTACCGAAGTCAGGTTCTCGATTTTTTGTTTAAACCAAAATTCGGGGCAAGCCTCCAACATTTGAAAGTCGAAATTGGAGGTGATGCCAACTCAACCTGCGGAACAGAACCAAGCCACGCCAGAACCCGTGAAGAATTTGAAAATCCAAATCAGGATTATTTTGACCGGGGTTATGAATGGTGGCTGATGAAGGAGGCTAAAAAGCGAAATCCGGATATATACCTTGATTGCCTGGAATGGGGAGCTCCAGGTTGGATTGGCGACGGGAAATACTATTCGACTGACAACATCAATTATATCCTCTCCTTTATCAAGGGGGCAAAAAAATTTCACAATCTGAAGATCGACTACACAGGAATCTGGAACGAACGGATGTACGACACCGAATTCATTAAAGATCTGAGAAAAGCATTGGATCAAAACGGGTTGGAAGGGGTAAAACTGATAGCAGCTGATTTATGCTGTCACAAGCAATGGCAAATTGCTGACGATATGAAAAAGGACGATGAACTTCGCAAAGCGATTGATGTGATTGGTGACCATTATCCCGAACGTGATAACGGATATAACAGCAGCGACAATGCCAAAAGTCTTGGCACGCCAGTCTGGAACAATGAAGGTGGTCCCTGGAGAGGGGATTGGACCGGTTTTGAATACCTTGCTAAAATGTATAATCGGGATTATATTGAAGGGAAGATGACCAAAAACATCACCTGGAGCCTAATCACCTCCTATTATAACAACCTCTCGCTTCCCAACTCTGGAATAATGACCGCCAATTCACCCTGGTCGGGATTTTATGATGTCGAACCTGCTATTTGGTCGGTTGCCCATACCACTCAGTTTACTCAACCTGGATGGAGATACATCGATTCAGGATGTGGTTATCTCGATCAGAAAGGAAGTTATGTTACCCTAGTTTCACCGTCGGAAAAGCTCAATTTTAGCATTATAGCCGAAACAATTGATGCCAAAGAACCTCAGACAATAACTTTCAAATTGAATAAGAGTATCGGTGTTAAGAAAATAGCGGTCTGGTGCACGATCGTCAAAGGCAACTCATTTGAACAGCAGACGCCAATTTCAGTACATCATAATGAGTTTACAGTTACACTTCAACCAAAAGCGTTATACACTTTTACCACGACAACAGGACAGCAAAAAGCGGCTGCCACACCAGCTGAAAACAAACCGTTCCCATTCCCTTTTTATACCGGTTTTGAGGATGAGAAACCAAAGGCTACCCCTAAGTATTTTATGGATCAGGGAGGAGCATTTGAGGTTGCTGCACGGAACGATGGAAAAGGGAATTGTCTACGGCAGGTAATCACCCGAAGAACCATCGAATGGGAAGATACCCCGGTTTTTAATCAGACAGTCGTTGGAGATACCTTGTGGACCAATTATTCGGTTAGTTGTGATGTTTTATTTGCAGAGAAATATAGCTATGCCACTCTATTATCAAGGGCGACCGAAATGCATCGGTCGCATAAATTACCCGAAGCTTATCAACTAATACTTCACTCCTCAGGTAAATGGGAGGTGATGGCAGGTGCGAAAAAACTCGTTTCAGGATTAGTTGTACTGCCAGAAAGTGGCTGGAATACCATTTTACTTGATACCAGAAAAGAGAGAATAAAAGCACTAATTAACGGGAAATTAGTGGCCGACATTACCGATACCACTTACACACATGGCATGGCCGGGATCGGAAGTAGTTTCAACAGAATTGATTTTGATAATTTTTCAATAAAATAATACTTTAATAATGATTACATCCAATCCCATTTTAGGAACGGGCCTTCATGCAATTGGTGGGGCTTCCGCTGCAAGTTGTTATTTGCCAAATACTCAAACCCGCAAGTGGTCGTGGGGAACATTCTGGCTTGTTCAATCACTTTTTGCCTGGGTGATTATGCCCTTTGTCGTTGGTTGGCTGACAGTACCAGGCTTTATCACAATTTTGGCTGAAGCGCCCTCAAAACCGTTTTGGATGGCCTTTCTATTGGGAGGCGCCTATGGATTTGGAGGCATGTCATTCGGGAAAGCGATCAATTATATTGGATATTCGTTAACTTATACTCTTGCAATCGGGATCTCGGCTGTTCTTGGAACAATTTTCCCAATGTTGATATTTGGAGGATTAGGCACTTTTTTCACCAAACCAGGAGGAGATATTGTATTGACAGGAATGATTTTGTCAATGGTTGGGGTCATCCTTTGTGGCTGGGCCGGATTTAAAAAAGAGAAGGATTTGAATTTGCTGGAAGGGGGAAAACCTGGATTTAATATGACGATAGGTTTACTTCTAACAATTGTTGCAGGTGTATTATCAGGTGTTTTTAATCTTTCGTTGGAATATGGGCAACCCATTGCTGATATCGCAGCGAAAAATGGTGCTGGAAATTTTCAGGGAAATGCTAAAATGATTATTTCAACCTCGGGTTGTTTTGTGGTCAACCTGATCTGGTTTATTATTGCCGGAATCCGGCAAGGTACGCTGCGTGAATTTCTGCCCCATTCGGGTCTGAGCGGCAAGGTTATTTTCCGGAACTGGGTCTGGTCTGCCCTTGCAGGGACACTATGGTGCGGTCAGTTCTTCTTTTACGGGCTTGGACATGTTAAGATGGGCAACTTTCAGTTTGCAAGCTGGGTACTTCATATGTCGATGCTCATCTTTTTCAGCTACATCGTCGGGGTACTCATGAAAGAGTGGAAAAATGTCAGACCAGTTACCAATATTGTACTGATTATAGGTTTACTTACATTGATCACTTCGTTCACGATTACCAGCTACGGAAGCTATATTGGTGAAATACTGATCAATAGCCAACACTAGAAGGATCTATTAATTTAAAGGCTGTATCAAAAGTAAAAGGACTTTTGATACAGCCTCATCATATATTCTTTGAATTTTTAGGTGGTGATATCAAATCTCAATATCAAATTCGCCCAGGTTTAACGGATATTTACCATATTCACGAACCAGTTTTACAATGTAGTCATACGTTTGCCCCGAAACTGCGCTCGAAACAGAATGGTCGGATTGGAAGATAAATCCGCCCCGTTTTGCCGCATTTAGTTTTTTAAGGGTCTCGCTTTTGATCAATTCCAGATCTCCAGTTTCCCAGGTCTGAATATTATTATTACCACAATAACCCATTTTATCGCCATACAACTTTTTCAATCTGATGGCATCCATATCGGCCTTCACCTCCAACGGATTATAGGCATCTAATCCTATTTCGATAAAATCTTCAAAAATCAAACTGACGTTGCCACATCCATGATAGATGACCGGAAGATCGTGTTTATGACATTCGTCAATCATCGCCTTAACCCACGGTTTAAAATATTCGCGCCAATATTCCGGATCAAAAAGCATGGTTTGTTTATAGGCCACATCTCCCCAAATAACCATCCCGTCAAGCAGACCATCAGCAGCTGCTATTTGTGCTTTGGTACAATCGAGATAAAACTGCCCGATCTTATTGATGCATTCGCCCAGTTCATCAGGATACATCCCCATCCAGAATAATGTATGCTCCTGACCTATCAGTCGTGTCAAACATTCGGAACATTCAATTACGCTTCCGTAAACCGGAAAATCGACATGAAGTTTCTTTATCGTTTCGACCCAGGCGGGTGAATTGCGTTCAAATCCGTCACCTACGCCCGCAATCTGGTTGTCGCCCGCTTCAAAATAACGGCGGTGGTCATAGGGATCCTCAAATTCAAAAGCCTGCAACTTTTCAATGGTATCAATATCAAACGCCATAAATTCAGGCATCTGGAAATCAAATCTTTTACGTAATGTGGCTCCAAAACCAGTCTTCACCACTACTTCAATTTCGTTTTCACGAATGGTTTCAAACGATCGGATTGTCGGATCGAGATTGGGATTTGTTACAATCCAGTCAAGATCGTAATAAGTATAAGGTTCAGCACTATCGGGAAGATTGAGATCTTTTCGCCACCGCTTTACAAAACTACCCCAGAAGAAATCACTGATTGGTACCCTGTCCGGCTCCTCGTGACGCAAAGCCTTATTCATCCGTTCCAGCTTGGCAAGACAATTTTCAGTTCTTTTCATGATGTATTTTTTTGAATTTCGACAAAATAGTAATTAATGGTAAAAGAACCACAGTAGATCCAATAGAACACAATAGTTTAATTGTATAATATCCTAATGTGCCCTATTGTGCCTAATGTAGTGAAAATTAATCAAGATGAAAAACCTCTTCCATGTTGGCCCACCACTCCCCTTCTGCACGATTGGCAACGGGTTGTTGCATTGGCATCATAATTGCCCACCACTCCTGTGTTTTCGGATCAGCAGCCATTTTGGCCATATCTGCTGCAAAATCATCGCCGGTATACTCCATGTAGGCAAAAAGCAAACCATCTTTGTGAAAAATGGAGTAGTTCCTTATATTGCAAGCGGTAATCATCTCCAGAATTTCAGGCCACACTGCCGCATGATAATTTTTGTATTTCTCATAATTTTGGGGATCAACCCCGATAATCTGTCCAAATCTTTTCATTTTATGTACATTTAATAAGTTACTTAATATTCCACACGATTTACCATTCTTACCAGCCACTGGTAAAATAAACTCCGCCTAAATTATAATAGGACAATTTCATAGATACCCGGAACCTGAGAAAATTCAGTCAGGAGAAGTCTCACCTTTTGAGTAGTGAATTTGGGTAATTTAATCTCCACCTTACTCCCGATCGTTGTTCCTTTGTAAGCAGTTTTCCAAGTTTCACCTGCCAGATATTGTAGCTCAAAAGCTTTAACTGCTTTACCACTTTCGTAAATAATGGCAGAGGAGACTTTTGTCGGTTTACCAAGATCTATTTCGGCCCAGGGTGTTTTGTCATCTTTGGCAGGACTCCAGAAATGGCCTACCCAGTCGCCATTGACAATAGAAGCAGCTCCGTTCCAGTTGGGATTCGGAATACTTGATGCTTTCACTTTTTGATTAAATGAGAGCGATTGAGCGCCAATATCCATTGGTTGAACATTCATAACATTCTCAGCCATTTCCAGTTCAATAATCGTATTTATTGGCTTCAACTCATTCCCTGCAAATTCAATTATGCTACTCCCGTCCTTTTGCCTGCTCAGTTTTACTTTTCCTCCATCCATCAAACGACAACTTTTAATTCCCATTCCAAGGTTAGGAATCACAAGTTTGGGTGAATTGCCATACCATTTCAGAAGGTGAAGATAAACAGTATTTCCTTTCCGGGTACTCACCCCCCAATCAGTTGGTTTGAAAGGACCACCTCTGGTGCCGTAAATGGCATCTCCATGTTTCAGGAGCCATTGTCCCATCTCTTTGAGTCGCTCGACCTGCAACGGTTCAATTCGCCCATCCGACATCGGGCCCACATTGAACAACAGGTTGCCATCACCGCCAGCCGATCTGACCAGACTGTGCAGACACTGCTCGAGTGATTTCACCTCATCATTCGGCTTCCAGGCCCACTGACGGGCAATGGTCATGCAGGTTTCCCAAGGGCGATCGTTCTGAAAACCACCAACACGCTGTTCGGGGGTGTCAAAGTCCCCTTTTGCCCCTGTACGGTTATTGACGATAATATCGGGTTGCACACTTCTGACCAGATCAATGACCCCTTGTCCCCGTTTTGCATCAAACTCCTGCGGCACATCATACCACATCACGAACAGAGGTCCGTAGTTTTTGAGAAGCTCAACCGATTGATTTTTCAAATATTCTGTGTAACGATCCAGATTTGAGGTTACACGGCGCACTTTTCCACCTGGGCTGGTCAGCGGAAAATCGGGATGATGCCAGTCAAGTGTCGAATGGTAAAGACCTAAAGCCATACCGTATTTTCGGCACGCATCTGCCAGTTCTTTTACAACATCACGCTTAAACGGAGAATTCATGATATTGTAATCGGTGTACTTCGTATCCCACATGCAAAAGCCATCGTGGTGTTTTGATGTGAATATGATATATTTCATACCTGCATCTTTCGCCAGTTTAACCCAATCATCGGCATTAAAATTCACAGGGTTAAACTGTTTATAAAGGTTGTCGTACTCCTCTATTGGAATTTCTGCACCCCTGGACCATCCGATTTCGGTACCTTTTAGCGTTACCGGACCCCAGTGAATAAACATCCCGAAACGGGAATCTTTCCATTGCTCAATTTTTTGTTCATTCCCAATTTTGCCTTTTGAATTACCTGACTGGGAAAATGATTTTCCTGAAATAACAAGTAACGCCACAAAGACAATCGCAACCCGAACCCAACAATTTTTCATTCTTTTTATCTTTAAATGGTTATAGTTTATCTGATCTCATCTGCAAAAAGTTGAAACTCCTTTATTCCAGCAAAACCCTCCCGATCCTTAATTAACAGTCGGAATTTCTGAGCCGTAACAGGTGTAATATTTAGTTTCCATTCACCCATTTTTTCAGCGCCGGCAATGGTGAGCCATTTTCCCCCTTTTTCATACTGCACTTCAAAATCCTTTATTTCGGAATTCAGAAAAACCAATTCACTGATATAAACACTTTTAACAGTATATGGCTTACCTAGGTCGGCCTCTAACCAGCCTGATTTACAATAGAGAGACTTCACCTCCTCACTTCGGTAATTTAAGATTTTACCAATCCAGAAATTAAAATCAGCATCAGTTCTTCGGCCTAATTTCCAGTAGGTTTTAGGATTATCATCGAAGGCTGCTGCAGGATCGTGCAAAAACTGACCGATGGAACCTGAAGCTGCTGCCTTGCAACTATAGGCCAGAGATCCGGAGGTTGAAAACGGGGGGATCAAACCAACTTTACTTAAATCCTTGTCCGTATCAATAATAATTAAAGTTGCAATTTTTTCGCGATGATCCGGAGGCACAATTAGTTTTAAACTCCCTTTTTGCTGTATGAAAGGAACTGTCTTTCCATTGATTAAGGCGACTTTATTGATTTTTGCTGGAAGAGGTGGTAAAGTGAGCGTATCTCCCTTCTGGGAAAACACATTAATATACAAAGTTTTATTGCTAAAGGTACACGTATAATCGGAGGTAGGTGTATATGGACCTCCTTTGGTATTATACACCGCTTTTGCCCTTGGTTTTAACCAGCTGCCAAGCTCATATAACCGTTCAACAAAATCAGCCGGGAATTGTCCCAGACTATCAGGACCAACATTGAGCAACAAATTTCCGTTTCCACCCACACAACGCAGAAGTGTTGAAGCTGCTTCATTGATTGGTCGTGGAGTATCTTTGGGCCTCCAAGCCCATTGATGTCCTAAATTTGTACAGGTTTCCCAGGGGATTGCACCGTAGCCAGCGACAAATCCTTCAGGGGTGGCATAATCGCCATTGGGTCCGACAAAACTATGTGACTCATCGGTATTAAAAACATCAAGCCGGTTGTTTATAATTATTCCGGGTTGTAGTTTGAGCGCCAGATCATAGATTTCCTTCGGATTTACCGGGCAGGGTGAGCCTTCATAGTCAATCCACAACAAGCTGATTTTTCCGTAATTGGTCAATAATTCCCGTATTTGGCTCAGAACACGTTTGGCAAACAAGTCGTTGGTTTTTGGATTCCGGCAATCAGGGTCTTTCCAGTCCGCAGGGGAGAAATACCAGCAAACGGGCATTCCGGCTTTGTGGGCAGCATCGGCCAGTTCCTTGCAAACATCGCGATGGAACGGGGAATTCATAACGTTATAAGGGGTGGTCATGGTGTTCCACATGCAAAACCCATCGTGGTGTTTGGCCGTAAAAACCAGGTATCTCATCCCGGCATTTTTGGCTGTCTCGACCCACTGTTCCGGATTGAATTTGACAGGATTAAATCCCACATAAAGTGAATCATATCTGGCTTTACCATAATTCTCCCTTGACCAACTGATCTCTTTTCCAATCCGAGAAACTGGCCCCCAGTGGATAAACATTCCGAAACGGGCATTCTGCCACCATTCTAACTTATTAATATCCCGCTCCTGACCATACGCCAAACCAGGAAATAGAGTCAACAAACAATAAAGGAGAATGAGGTTGCGCATTTTCATTTCGCATTTAATTTTTAAGTGTCAGGGATTGTAAACCTGGCCTACCTCAGCCAGACGTTTTACCACATTTTCGTCCATCAGTCCATCGCGGTTTGGGGCACAATTGAGTAAAAAGTTGCAGTTTCTATCCTTCAGTATAGCCAGATGACGGTTCACAATGTTATCAACCGACATGAGTTTTTCTTCCGGAAATTTTAGTTTCCAAAACCATTTACTTTGAATACAGGGGCCCTGCTGCGCAGCATATTTATTCCCCGGAGGCGCCCATTCGTCGTTCCATGGTTCCTCGAAGTGAAAGAAACCGAGATTTTTATAAACCTCGTCGGTTGGTAATCCTCGCCGCAACTGATAATGATCGGTAATAAGAATTTGTGGCTGAAGCGATTTGATGTAGTTGCAAATTTCGTCATGTTGCGATTGCGTCCAATTTGTTCCGCAATTTCCCCACCCATCGAAAGTAATTGAACCAATTTTGCCATAATTAGTAAGCAATTCCTTTAGTTGGGACTTAATGATTTCAATTTCTGCAGGAGTTATATCTTTTTCAATACCCAAAGTCCTGTCCCAAACCGAGAAGTAGAAATGTGGTTCAACTCCTCTGCTTCGGAAGGCTTCGCAAAATTCGCGGACAATATCGCGCCCGGCGACTGAACTGGAGGCTACATCGTAAGTCGTTGTTTTGCTATCCCACAAACAGAATCCATCGTGATGTTTGGTGGTAAGTACGGCATATTTCATGTGGGCGCTTTTAGCCGCATCTGCCCACTGGGAACAATCGAGTTTGACCGGGTTAAACGATTTTGGATCCTGACCAGGTTCAACCCACTCTTTTTCGTGAAATGTGCCCATATTAAAATGGATAAACATCCCAAATTTCAATTTCAAAAAATCCTCCCTCAGTTCATCCAAAGATTGGGAATTGGCACAAAAAGGTAAAGCACAAACAAACAAAAGTCCCCAAACACCGCACTTATATATTTTTTTCATGTTTAATAATTATTAAACTCCCTGATTGCATCGTACATCGCAACCACATTTTCAGGTGGAACATCCGGCAGAATGTTGTGAACGGTGTTAAAAACAAATCCACCTCCCTTCGAAAAGATTTCAAGTCTTTGGAGTACCATATCACGAATCTTTGCGGGTGTACCAATATTCAAGACTCCTGCCGTTTCGATTCCCCCACCCCAGAACGTAATTTGCTGCCCGAACTCTCTTTTCAGAAAGTCAGGGGCCATATTCCAGGCATTGGTCTGTACGGGATTAAATACCTCAATACCGGCTTCAATCATATCAGGCATCAATAAAGAGATTGATCCACAAGAATGGATAAAAGTGTGCATTTTACTGTGGGACTTTACATAGTCACACAGCATCTTATGCCTTGGTTTGAAAAGTTCCCGGTACACATCTGCATCCATAAACGGGCCGGAGCTCATTCCCAGATCGTCGCCAAAACGGATAATATCGACTATATCACCCACTGCATTGCATACCTTTTCAAGTGTTGCAAGGTGCCGTATCATCAGTTGATCCAGCAATTTTTCAACATTATACGGGTCACACATCAGGTCCATCAGAAAATTGTCCATACGGCGAAGGAAAGTTCCCCATTCAAATAGGTTACATCCGCAAACCACAAGTAAGGCTTTGTCGGTACTCTGTCTAAGCTTTATGGTGTTTTCGCGCAGCTTCTGCCAGAAGTCGTCCTCTCCGGCATGGTCCCACGGACTGTGGGCATCACGGGCCCACATGATTCTGCCCATCTCCGCATCGAGGTTATCATACGAATCGGGATAGCCATCGACATAGGGGAAATAGGTCTGATCGAAAAAAGTAGCACCGATTGGCATGCGCGAAAGCATCCTTTTTCCATCGCAATCATAGGTTTGGTAAGATCCATCGGACATTAGTGTCGGCTGAAACCATTTCGGATAAAAGGCTGCACCGCCATTGGCCATCGTCACCGGACTCCAGTCGGATGGGAGAACATTAAAAGTCCGGCCGATATCAAGCACATCCACCCCAAACTGATCCAATATAGATAAATCGGGCTGCGCCAATTGCTGTACAACATCATATATTTGAACAGGCAATTCAGTCCTGCCAAGGTACTTTAACAGGTTGCCATAAGCGATCGCCGAAATTCCTGAGCTGGGTGTTGCACCTAAATCAACCGGCACACGATCTGGTTGCTGATGATTAATAGCAGCTAAAATTCGTTCTCTGGAGGTCATCATGATCTTAATATTTGAGTGTAATCAGGTAAATTTTAATTAATCTGCAGGTTGCTAACAGCAACTGGCTATTTGCATGCTTTATTCTTTCATTTCTTCATTCTTATATTTTTAGACAAGGCATGCCTTGTCTCTACATGGAACCGCTGATACCGATTATAAAGGATGAGGTAATAATTACAATTAGTGAAAAGGCCATCAGGATGTAGATTTTTGTTGGAGCCCCTTTCCACTCGTTTCGAAGCAAACCCCAGACTGTGGCAAAAACGATCGTCAAAGCCATCAATATTCCCCAGGAGGTAAAAGTGAATGGCCCCATTTTACTTTTTCCCATTCCATACACGATAAACTGACCAAACCACAGCAAGCCAGCAAGTAATCCGAACAGGTAATTAAATACCAGCACCCTGGAAGATTCTGCGGTCACATAATTTTTAATTGATTTATTTTTGCTTCCCAGATAAAAACACCAGACAATGGTTGTAATAAATGTTCCGGAAAACAATACAACCAGGACAGGCATCATGGTAAACAACGGATCGACCCCTTGTTTTGCAGCAATTTCCGAAATAGGCAATCCCTGTTCAAATCCAAGCGACATGGCAGATCCTGTTATTCCAACCAAAACAGCAGCCAGTGCGCCTTTGATCAGATTAAATTCACCAATACTTTCCTGCTTTTTTACGTCAGACACAAATTTATCTTTCAGAATACCGGCCCAGGCCGAAAGGGCGATGCCGATGCAAGCTACAATTACTCCAAAGACCAACATCATTCCCCCCGGATGTTGCATCATCACCTGAAGCCGTCCATCAATCATAGGTGGAATAAGCGTTCCGATTGCCAGCATTAAACCAAGCGAAAGGGCGTATCCCAGCGATAAACCAAGGTATCGCAATGCCAATCCAAAAGAAAGATTACCCACACCATAAACTGCACCAAGAAGAAATACGGCAAGTAATGTCTTGGATGAAGCGGTATGAATGATTTTTACAAAATCAGGAGCAAAAATGAGGCAGGCAGTAAGCGGAAATAAAATATACGCCCCTACACTAAATACCATCCAATAGGTTTCCCATTCCCATCCTTTAATTTTTCCAAAAGGGACAGCAAAACTTCCGGATGAAAAGGCGCCAAGAGCAATTAGTAAGATACCAAGCATGATCCCTGCATTCATAAGTAAATGGTTTTATTGATTTGTACATTTCTGATTTCACGCTACTTAGTGTAATCACCGTGAATATATTCACAAACTTACGAAATAGACAAAACAAAAAATTGAATATTTCAGTTAAAAAATTGCACAAATCCGTGATTCAATGTTATAAACATCAATCCAACCCTGGAATTTCCCATTCACATTAAATCGATGTCCCAAATTTGTACATTTTCGTCTTTTGAAATTGATTAAAATCCATATCTTTGTAATCAGAACCTTTACATCCACTTAATATACAACCTTATGTATCCTGAAGAAATTGGTCAATCGATTTCGGTTCAATTAAAAAATATTGCACAACTTCGGTTTGATCAATCAGAGATCTGGTCAAATATCAACAGCCCTTTTTCACGAATGTATTTGGTAACGGAGGGGAAAGGTCATCTTGTAATTGGTAACGAAACGATCACCCTTGAGGCGGGCCATCTTTATCTCATTCCCAGTTTTACCACCTGTAATTACCTTTTTAACCAGGAGCTCTCTCATATCTATGTTCACTTCAATCTCTCAACAGATAATGGGATCAACATTTATAATCTTTTCTCGATATACAATAAAGTTATCGCAACTGAATTGGATTATCAACTGTTTAACAGACTATTGATGATATTGCCGGACATGCAGCTTCCGCATCACGACCCAAAGGTCTACCAGACAAAATTGTGGATGATAAAAAAAACTAATTACAATTCACTGAGCCAGCACCTGGAGGCGCTTGGAATTATCCGCCAGCTTTTTGCCCGCTTTATAAATACGGAAAGTGAACGGAACCTGAGCAGTTTTCTCATCTACCGTATCCAGCCAATTCTAATTTATATTCAGGATAACCTGCAAAATGACATATCCATAGAAGAACTTGCTGCTTTAGCAAGTTTTTCAAAAGACCACTTCACCCGGATTTTTAAATCAATTATTGGTATGGCACCATGTGAATTCATTATCCGAAAGCGTATTGAAAAGGCTCAGTTTCTGTTGCTGACAACAGATATGACTCAGACACAGATTATTGAAAAGACCAATTTTAAGAGTGTTTCCTATTTTTGTCGTATATTCAAAAAATACACCTCCTTTTCCCCTGTTGAATATAGAAAGCAAAGGGTCCATCCGGTGTGAAATTCTGGAAGAACATCTCTATTAGAGATAAAAAAAACGCCCACTGTCACCTAAATCATGACAGTGAGCGGTACAAATTTAAAAAATTATGAGCAGGGATAAAAATCAGCAGATTAATCGGCCCGGAAAAGAATCCATTCGTTGATGGTTGGTTCCTTCGACTCCACAATTTTGAGCCGGAAATAACGGGCCGTCACCGGAGAAAAGGAGGTAGTATGGCCAGTTCCATTCGTTGTTACAGTTGAGGCAACACTCCATTTTTCACCCGTCTTAAATTGCAATTCGAGTTTCTGACCCTTGTTATTCCATGGATGCCATGGCTCAACAACAGAGAAGGCCCCTATGGCGGTAGCCTCTCCCAGGTCAATTTCCACCCATTTATCTTTGTCTTCAGCTGTTGGTTGCCAACTATTTTTTGGGTTTCCGTCCACCAGGTTCTTCGCGATATTTTCCCCTTTTTCTGAGGATGCTTTGACTGGTTTTCCCGCTGAAGGTAATGGAAGAACGTCAGGATTGCCGTTTACTTCAACAACCACCACAGAGGCATTCTGGTCAGGGGCATTACCAGGAAGATAAATTGTATTTTTTGTATTTGACTTTTCAACTTTAAGTGCTTTTTGCGGATCTGCTAACAGATAAGCCTTTGTAATCTTGTTTTGAAGTGGTATAGCGATTTTCCCATTTTTAGGCCAGTCAAAAACATGAAGATAGAGTTTATCACCTTTTTGAGTACATCTGCCCCACTGCAGAAAACTAAACGGACTGGCGGTAGTACCATAAATGGCATCACCATTAATTTTCATCCACTTCCCAACCTCAGCAAGTCTTTCAATACTTGGTTGCGGCACAAGCCCTTCAGACGTTGGGCCAACGTTCAGTAAATAGTTACCCCCTTTACTTACAATGTCGATCAGGGTCTGAATAATCTCTTTTGTCGATTTCCAATTATTATCTTTTGATTTATAACCCCAGGTATCGTTCATCGTCATACAAGTTTCCCAGTTGCGACCAGGGAATCCGGTTGCCGGAACAAATTGTTCAGGAGTCTCAGTATCACCATTAAAACCGCCACCTAACCTGTTATTGGTTATCAGGTTAGGATACTTAGCCAGTACAGGCTGGAATTTCTCAGCCCGCTCTTTTGTCATGTCGCAAGGGGTATCCCACCATAAGATATCGACCTGTCCGTAATTTGCAAGAATTTCTTTTACCTGGGGAACTGCCACTTTATCAATGTATTCGTCCATAGAGCCATCCTGTGCTTTATCCCAATGGCCACCACATGCACCACCACCCGGATTATTCCAATCCTGAGCCTGAGAATAGTAAAATCCGAGTCTGATCCCTTGTTTGTGACAAGCGTCGGCAAGAGGTTTGAGCAGATCTTTGCCATAGGGTGTTGCTTCGACAATATTCCATTTCGAGGCTTTGGTTTGGAAAAGGGTAAATCCATCGTGATGTTTTGATGTGATTACCAGGTATTTCATACCGGCATCTTTTGCCATTTTCACCCATGTCTCCGGGTTGTATTTTACCGGATTGAACTGTTTGGCATAAGCCTGATAGGTAGCGACCGGAATTTTGCCGTTGTTCATGATCCATTCGCCAATTCCTTTGATATCTTTCCCATCATAAACCCCGGCAGGTACCGAGTATACACCCCAATGGATAAACAGACCGAACTTGGCCTCTTTCCACCAATCCATTTTATCGGGTTTTGCCCCGGCAGCAACATTCACTGCAAAAGCGAAAACCAACATCATTAAAAATATTCTTCTCATTTCGGATAATTATTAATTAGTAATAAATTTAACAATCTCTTAAATGTGTTTCAGACGACAATTCAAATTCATATCTATCCCTCGTGCTGAATAATTAATGTGCAATAATGATCTTTTCGTCTGAATTGTTATATAACGGGCCTGAAGGGTGTGAACCGATAAAGGCATAATAGGAAACATATAAATAGCTGATTAAAGGGATGATCATTGCTAAAGCCATACTGTGAGTCTGGTCAGAAATAAAACCCATTAACGGGGTCCAGATGGCTCCACCAATTATGGCCATAATAATCCCTGAAGCTCCAATTTTGGTGTTAGGTCCCAATCCTTTAACGCCAAGTGCAAAAATGGTAGGAAACATCAATGACATAAAGAAACTCGATAGAATCAGGGCCCAACCACCTATTAAGCCGGGAGTTATTATTGCAATTGCCACCATAGCCACATTGATACTCCCGTAAATTCCCATTAGTATTTTAGGTTCAAACTTCTTCATCATCGCAGTAGAGGCAAATCGGCCAGCAGCAAATGAAAGCAACGAGATGGTGAGGTATATTCCAGCCTCTTTTTCCGATTTATGCATATAATCTTTGATGTATTGAATCAGAAAACTCCATGTTCCCACCTGGGCGCCTACGTAAAAAAACTGGGCAAGAACACCTTTGAGAAAGTGTGGATATCTGAATAATTCGGAGAATTTTCCTGAATTTTGGGTACTTCCCTTTTCCTTCTTGTCCCCTTCAGGAAATTTTGCACGCCAGATTAAAAAAGCACAAATCAAGATAATTGTTCCAATAATGAGGTAAGGTGGACCTACACGCATGATTTCATCGTGCAGGTATTGTTTGTACGTACCCGCCAACTTCATTTTCTCAATTCCTGCCGTTGATAGCTCTGTTCCCGAAAAAATAAAGACCGTGCCAACCAGTACACCGGTCATTGAACCAAGCGGGTTAAATGACTGCGACAAATTAAGTCGTTGTTCAGATTTATCAGGGTCACCTAAAATGGCAATAAATGAATTCGAACCTGTTTCAAGAAAAGCAAGCCCGGCGGCGATTATGAACAAAGCGCTAAGGAAGAATGCATATTTCCCTGCCAGTGCAGCAGGCCAGAATAAAAAGCATCCTGAAGCAAAGATCAACAAGCCTGCCAGTAATCCAACTTTATAGCCATACCGGTCCATGATAAGAGCTGCAGGTAAAGCAAATACGAAATAACCCAGGTAAAAAGCAGATTGTACCAGACCAGCCTGGAGCCTGTTCAGTTCAAACGACTTCATGAACTGTGGTATTAAAATATCATTCAAATTGTTAGGCAAGGCCCACAAAAAGAATAAGGAGGTTACGAGGATAAATGTCAGGGTATATCCGGGAGTAATAAGTTTGGATGATTTGGAAATATTCATTTGCCGATAAGTTTAAGATATTGGAGTTACCCCTTTTTTCAAAATGATATTGCCATACTTGGCAGTTTCACCAGTCATCACAACTGCAAAAGCAAGTTTTGCACGTTCGTAGAAAGCAAATCTTTCAATCCGCTCGATGGGAGCAACTCCAGGATTGGTCAGATGGATACTTTTCAGATAACCCTCTTCGACAAGCGGATCGAGGGTATCACCCGGAACAGCAGCCATCATGGCCAATGGATGCTCAACATAAGCATCAAGTTCGTAAAGCGGCAGGATAGCAGCAAGAAGATCAGCGATCTTCATTCCGTCAGCACGAAGTACGCGCGAATTAAATGTTTCGCCAGGGAAATGGGCATCTGCCAGAACGATTTCATCGCCATGACCCATTCGAGCCAGAACGCCGAGCAATTCAGGGCTGATCAGTGGGGAAATTCCTTTAAGCATTGAGTTGGTTTTGGAACGTTAATAAATGTTTATTTTTGATTTTTTTCCATGCCAAATATAAATTGAATCAAACATTAATGCTATGGACCAGAAAACCATTTTTATGTATATTCCAAACATGATTAAAAGTAAGACAGTAACAATTAAACATATTCAAAATTGGTTAATCCATAGATATCTATTTTTTTAACTTATCATTGTAATTCATTTCCGGAGATTGAAAGCGAAGTTTATAACCTCCTTATTTTTGATACCTTTGTGTATATATAAGTTTTAACTGATCCGATAATTTCAAAATGAAGTTTTTCAACGTTCCGGATAAAGGCGACCCGTCAAATATTTCACAATTGTTTTCAGGGTTGAATATAAACCTGCTATGTTGCAGATTTTGGTGGCTTAAAAACTGGGAAAGCCGAAATATGTCTTTTCCTTATTGGAGAATCTATTGGAATAAAAGTTGTGGTGGGATTATCTCCTTTGCCGGTAAAACAATAGAAATGACCCCCGGACAGATCATTCTAATTCCACCTTACACCGCATTTTCGAGCCGACTGAAAGAGAATATAATACCTCCATCGGGGTACAGCCTTGAGGGTGGAAGGGTGGAAGAGGGAATTACGGAGACTGATTTGATAGGTGACGGGGCTGTTTTACATCTTTTTATCCATTTTAATCTGGGAATGCCCTATGACTTTATCGCCCCCCAATTATTCTCTTTTGATGTTCATCAGGAACTGTTTAATGATCTTGAAGAACTTTCGTGCACTCTTAGGCGTAATAATGAACAATTGTCGGTTCAGTCGAGCCTGCTGATTTACAAGATTATCATTCTCGCAGTTAGTCAGATATCAAAAGAGTTCTGGAATCTTGTTACAACCGATCAACGCATATTAAATGTATTAAGGGAAATCGAGGACCATATTCCAGAAGAACTTACCAATAAAAGGCTGGCCCAGGTGGCAAATATGGCGGTAAACTCATTTGCCCGCGTTTTTAAGGAGGAAATAGGAGTCCCTCCCCAACAGTTTGTGCGCGAAAGAAGGGTGCAGAAGACCAGTATATTACTCCATCATACGGGTGAGACGATTGAAGAGATTGCCAGGTTATCGGGATTTTGTGACCGGTTTCATCTGGCACGCGTATTTAAAGAGGTAACCACCTATTCTCCGGCACAGTACAGAAAACAGTTTTATCCAAAAAGCTGATTAAAACTGATCACATAAACTTTCAAAAATCTCTGTAAAGTTCTTCTGTTTGCTAAACCTGCCTATTCCAACGATTTCTGTTGATCCTGCAAACCAGTCAACCGGTTTAACTGAATAATCATCATAAACACCCTGGATGATAACCTTTTGATTTTTTCCGGTATTGGCAAAACCTTTACACCTTATAAAATCGGGTTTAACCAATTCGATAAACTCAGTTAATTCTTGCCTGCCAATAATCC
The DNA here is from genome assembly GCA_963675995.2 of Prolixibacteraceae bacterium. Taxonomy (GTDB): domain Bacteria; phylum Bacteroidota; class Bacteroidia; order Bacteroidales; family Prolixibacteraceae; genus JAAFHB01. Next base: position 2,872,443 of record CAXXIY010000002.1, read on the forward strand.
GGTTGGTTTTAATCACCACTGATTGCAGGTCTGGCCGGCAACTCTCCGTACTTTCCCAGGAAGGAAAAAACCTGAAAGGATTCCTGTTCCCCTCAAATCCAATGTGTCCAAATGAAGTCTGTTCAACAATAGCAAATGGGTTGATTTTCTTTACTGCTTCTAAAACCGGTTCGACCAGATTACAGGCTAAATCACACTTATTGACAACCACAGTATCTGCTATCCGGATCTGATGTTCCAACCGTAAGCGAATAGCTTTTACCCTCTGAAAGTTGAGGGCATCGACAATGGTCCAGGAATGACCAAGAAAAACTTTTTCCCTGAGTTTTTCCGATTGGAATAGTTGTCCGATACTTACAGGATCTGACATACCTGAAGACTCCATAATAATTTCATCCGGAGCATAGTCATCTATAAAAGAAGACAATGAACCAATAAAACTTCCTAAAAGGCATACGCAAAATACGGATCCATTATTGACTTCAAGTAACTGATAAGCGCCGCCATGCTGCCGGATAACTGACCCATCAATATCGGCAGGTGAAAATTCATTCTGGATAACACCAATTTTTCTTCCCCTGCTAAAGGTGTCCAGGTAATGGAGCAAAAAAGTAGTCTTTCCGCTTCCAAGAAATCCGTTTACCAGATGAAGAGGAATACTCATACCTATTTACGTAAGTCTGTTCTGTTACAAAAGCGCCTCCCGGATCGCCTTCTCAATTTCACTTTTGGGGGGTATATGACTGATGAAGGTTATACGGCCATTAATACAGGTGGTTGGCAAATTTTGAACGCCCAATGCCATCATCATCCTGATACCATCAATATCCTTTATCTTATGCTCATTAATTACAACCTTTTCATCAAATATCACAGATGCCTTTTTCACCGCTTCAACCATATATTGGCATGGAGCGCAGGAGGCCGAGTCAAGAGTAATAATATCAATGACTACCTGACCTTTAATGAAATGACCTTCAAGATTCATTGGTTGCAGCGCAGCTGTAGGTTTCATTTTGCGGATGACCAGTCTGGCATGTTTATCGTATACCATTCCAGCTACAGCTTTGAGATTGGCCACCGGAGTATCCATAGGAAGATCGCACCCCGGTGCAAGGATAAAACCTTTTTTCCCTCCCATATCAAGGCAATGGACGGCATCTTTTCGGGAATCTAGTTCGTTGCCCAAAAGAAGTACACTCGTCAGCTTAAGATTTCCTCCAAAACTAATCCCTCTTTTTAACGCAATCTCCTTAACATATTCGAGAGGAATATTCTCATCGATGGAGATGTTATCCGGGCCACAGTCGCACATCACCTCGATGTTTTGCTGAGCATGTCCGCAAACAAAAAACGAACTGTATCTCTTCTTTTGCCTTACAAAATCGAAGATCTTACGAGCATAGGGAGTAACAAAGGACTCAAACGATTCAGGGTCGATCTGGCTGGTCATAGGGTCAACGACAGCAATTACATCGCATCCGGCTTCGATTAACAATTCTGCATATTTTATTCCAACCTGTGAACAAAAATCCATCAATTCATGAACGTAATCTGTATCTTCAAATAATTTCATAAAGATGTCGGTTCCTAAAAGATGCAAGGCCAGTGTAAAGGGACCGGTTATTAAACCATACAAGCCAAGATCAGGAAACTTCTGGCGCAACACCTTGGTGGCTTCAAGGACGACGGGAATACGACCATCATCTTTTCCTGGCAGACGCATTGAACTCAAGGTTGTTCCATTCGAAAGTGGATGCGATACCACGGCAGGAGGGTTCTCTTTACTCCAAACCAGTTTACAACCAAGAATCTCAGCTTCGATCTGCAAATCAAAAACCACAGGAATACCGTCCGGATGATACAATCCAACTGCCTTACTGATCCCTTCAACAATATTTTGTGAAGATTTAAGATAGCTCTCTGCATCAACATCAGTCAGCCTGCCTCCATGTACCCCAACAAATGGGACCCAGGGGGCACGTTCAGTCTCCTTCAGACGAAATGCCTGATCAAGCAATAACATTCCTTTCATTTCAATATCTGCTAAAAGGTTCAGGCGATCTTTTCATTCAAAAATTCTACCACACCCTGTGGATCAGGAGAATAATGGTCTGCTCCGATTTTTATACAAAAATCAGCATTTACAGGAGCTCCGCCAATTGTCACCATTGTTCCTGGAATGGCATCCTTTATTTCTTCCGTTATTTTCTGCATATTGACCATTGTGGTTGTAAGTAGTGCCGATAGCCCAACAACAGCCCCAGGATTCTCCTTCACCGCATTAATGAACTTTTCGGAGCCCACATCGGTCCCAAGATCGATCACTTTATAACCACTCCCTTCTACCATCATGCCAACCAGATTTTTGCCGATATCGTGCAAGTCACCTAACACTGTTCCGATTATAAAAGTACCCTTCTGTTTGGCAGCACCCGAAAGAAAATGCGGTTTTAAATGGAGCATCGCTGTACTCATCGCCTTAGCAGACATGAGTACCTGAGGGACAAAAACCTTGTTTTCTCTGAACTTGAGTCCAATTCTTTCCATCCCCGGCATTAAACCAAGGGTTAAAACATCCTGAGGATTAATTCCCTGAACCAAAGCTTTAGCAGTAAGCTCATCGGCCCCTTCCTGCCCCTTCATCTGTGGAGGATACGGAGATGCTATGTTAATCTTGCCAAATTCAATACATTCAGATAGTTTTGATAATAGTTCGTTCATGGTAAATAATTTCATAAAAAATTAATGAGTCAAAAGTAACGGGAATGAAAAATCCAAAAAATAGTATTTTCTTTGATAAAGATGTAATATATTACTTTTTCAAATTTTTATCATGATCATTAAAAAACGGTTTGTAAAGCTTCCACTTTACGTGATTGAGGAACAACGGGCCAATCCACTAACTAAAGATCTATATTTGTGTGAATTGACTGAGTTTTTGATCCGTCGAAATACGCTGTGGTCAGAAAACATCATTCTTGATAATCATATGTTGATCTTTTGTACCAAGGGGAGTGGCATTATTCAAATTGCGAACGATCTGGTCCCTTTTAGTCAGAATCAATATTGTATTATCCCACAAGGTTTTTTGTTTAAGGTGCAAACCAATGATGCTGACCCCTCTATTTTTTTGACCTGCAAATTTAATGGAGAGAAAACCAGAATTATGGAGAAGGAATTTACCGTTGTCCGTGATCTGATTCCATCAGTTAATAATATGGTGGCTAATCGACTGATGCTTTTTGACGAACTTTTCAATAATCTGACGAAAGGGTTTTATAACGCTAACTATCATTATATTAATCTTTGTTTCGGACATTTACTTGCAACATTCCTGTATGCCAGCAGAACAAGTGATGACCTGATGGAAGAGCAAAATCCGGGAATTTCAAGGGCAATCCATTTCATGGAACAAAACCTGGATAAAAGACTTACCTTGGATGAAATTGCAGAGGAGGCCGGATATTCACCCTCCTATCTCATCACCATTTTTAGCAAGAAAACCAGTTACAGCCCCCTAAGCTATTTTTCACATATTAAAATTGGAAAAGCCTGCGAATACCTTGACTTTAGCAAACTTAAAATCAAAGAGATTTCATTTATCCTTGGATATTCAGATCCCTATTACTTTTCCAAAGATTTTCAAAAGAAGATCGGTTTATCCCCCCGCAACTTCAGGAAAAGAGTCAAGGGAAAAAATTAGAAATATTACTTGTAAGAAAAAAAAGGTGTGTTTCAACCCCGGTTCTTATCCTACCTGTCCTAGAATTGCAACGTAGTTTTTACCATACTTTTTTGCACATTTCGGACACGTTGTATACCACATATACGATTTGCTGGCTGACAATCCTTTTGATTTAAGGACATTCTCAAAGTCCTTACACCATTGTTCGGTATTCTTGAAGGGTCCCTCATAAACCTTACAGAAAAATTTACCGTGTAATGTCGCATTTTCAGCTCCTAATACCTCTTTATCAACAGCAAGATAAAGATCCATATTCCATTTGGATGTATGGTCCGAAAGGCAAACCCAATCCGGCACCTCAGCGCCCGATTCCTCTACTAGCTTGGAAAGCCTTTTCATCACACCTCCAAAGTTAACAGGCATATAAAACAGTGTCCAAACACGATCCTTGATAAATTTTTTGTTATCCCAAACGAACAATTTTTCATCCCATGGAGTAGGATCAAACTCCGGGCAGCAAGTTGATTTAGTTTCTGATTCTGATTTCATAAACACCTCCATTTTTAAATTAACTCTTACAAAAAAAAAAGATCCGGTCCGTTCAAGTATCTGTCAGCAAAGCCAAAGATCTCTTCAATAGCAAAGTTACGTCAATAATCTAACATTTTATAACTACGCTGCTATCAAAAAAATAAGTTAAATGGTATTTTCATTTAAGAAATAAAAATCAGACTGTTATTTGAAATTAAATCATTAAGCAGCTTATGAACACCTATAAATTAAATGATCAATTCCCTATTTTTAATACGGAATTTTAGCGCAAAATAAATTAAAGATGATGGGAATCAGAAAAAACTGGCATGAAAAGCATTATGAAACATTGGGTTTTGGAAGTCGTTTTGCAGATGCAGTTGCCAAATGTATGGGCTCGTGGAATTTTATTATTGTTCAGACCATCCTGGTGGCGATCTGGGCGGGATTCAATGCAGTTGGTTTTATTTATCATTGGGATGTTTATCCATTTATCCTGCTCAATTTGGTTTTCTCAACTCAGGCAGCATACGCAGCACCAATTATTATGATGGCTTCAGAACCGACAAAACGAACGGGATAGGATACAGGCTCAGGCAGATTACCAGACGAACATAGATCCCAGGCTAGAATAGAAACCTTGGAAATCCTATTAAAATCGCTTGATGCGGATAAACTTGACAAGATCATCAACATTGCTGAGGAGATGAGGAACTTTCCGATCAGGATAAGTGAACCGGACGCTTCCCGTCCCCATCGTTCCAGGACGGAGAGGACAAGAAGCGACCACTTTGGCAGGACAGATTAATCGTATTTGCGTGGTATAAACCAATGTTCCCAAAGATTGAAACTAATATTAAATTTAAGGTAACTCTCCTGAATTAACTGACTGGTAAGGGTACCTTGTCTGCCTGCCTCCAAAGAGAAATTAAATGAATTCCGGTCCCTTTTCATCGGGAATGAAACACCACAAGTTGCTGCATAACTCTTAATCTGCGTTCCATAAATATTCAAATAACCGGTTTGATACAATGCCCCAAGCCTATACTTTTTTGTTTGCCACATCCGCAGCGGATCATATTTTGGTGCAATTTCCACACCAAAATGAAAACTATTATTAACAGAAAACCGTTTCGAATCAGCGGTCAACTCAGCAGCTCTCCAATCACTCCGGTTAAAATCGAATGTTACAACATACTTGCTTTTATACCCGAGAGCCATCCCAATACCTTGTTTCGTAGGAAGTTTGATCTGGTTTCCTTTATCGATCGAGCTAAGGATAGTGGTAGAACCAGATTTTATAGTTATGGTGGATGAACCGTTTAAGTAACTGCTGATATCAGCAATACCCCCTAAAGTAAAAACGGTATTTTTGCTCAGCTTAGTCAGGAACTGAAAACCAGGCTTCAGGGCTGCACCAACATAATTAACGTTATCAACCCTGGTTATTGCAGAACCGATTGGAGGTGTATCTTCAGTAGTTTTAACAATATTTCCCCATAATAAAGAACCCTTTACGCCGAGAGAGAAATATTTGTTGATCAATATCCCAAGAAGTCCGGAGGCTTCACTTAATCCACCTTCCCCCTTATAAGTAACCGGGTAACTATAATTGGTCCCTTCAAGACTCTTTGTGCTGAAAATGGTATAACCTACACTACTTTTGGGATTTAAAGAAAATCCTGCTGAAAAAGTCTTGTTAATGGGAAAGGCGAAAGATGCCCAGCTTAGATTTCCGTTCAACACATTTACAGATTTAAACTGATTTTTAAGGTTGGAGAGTCTAAAATTTATTCCGGCATCTGTAGCAAGACTTTGTCTTGGAATTGAAGTTAGAGAAGCAGGGTTGGATAAATTTAAAAACAGATCGGAACGCAAAGCAATTCCGGTTCCGCCCATTCCCATATTACGACCTCCATCAGCATTTTCCAGCTCGCCTATACCAAAGATGGAATAGGGGGAATTCGTATTATTCTGCCCTGAGGTGAGAAAAACAGACAGTGAAAATAATAACATCAATAGTAACCGTCTCATTCCAGAGTTTTATTTTTAATTAATTGATTTAATGGATGATGGAAACCAGTATTTTCTGACTGGAATCAATTTTGAATACACTAATTACTCTTATCGATGTAGCAGTAAACGTTCAATTTTACGTTATCCTTTTTAGTATCCGTTCCTATGAATGCAAAAGGATTTATTTTCTTACCAGAACTCGTAGCTACCGTTCCAATCAACAGAGCGTGGTCTGAAACCGTTCCATCTGCGATTTCCGTATCGAAGAATTGAGTCACATCAATCATATAATAAGGCAGTTGATCAACATTTGACGGAACAACTTTTGTCGCATATATATTTCCCTGAGTATTTGAATATTGAGAAGTAATCATGTTTTTGTGATCGACAATATAAACAGATAATGAATCCGGTAAAGGGTTATTATCAGAGTACGACTCCTTCAACGGAGTCATCTGGAGTGTAGCCGCGATGAAAGCCACGTTTTTGCCAAAGCCCTTCACATAATCGACACCCGGAATTTTTATCTTAGTATATATTCCGCTACCACCCTGAACCATGGTTAAATTTGAAGTGAGAGCACTGGAAAGTTGAGTTTTTTGCAGGCCAATGGATTGGATAAGACTTCCGGAAACATTACTGGTAATTTTATTGTACCAAACATCTTCAGAGGAGATGGGAAAAGAGAAATAAGTTTTAATCTTCGAGTCGCTCACATTCAGCAACTGATGGTAGTACACCCGGCAAGAGATCGAATCATGTAAAAATCCGAGAGCTGCCTGATTTTGATTTTCAGTGCAAACCAGAGCCATTCCCCTGAAATAATCCTTAAAATATGTGGAATTAGTCAATGTGTCATTTTTATTCAATATTTTATTAAATAATTCTTTCCCAAAAACATCCGAAAGATGAAAATAAATAGGTCCTTTGGTTTTGGGTGTGGGATAGAAGCTTTTTTCGGCAAGGTTAGCGTCATAAGTTAAAAATGAGGAGTTATTGTACAAATAACCATCCGTATTCAATTTTAAAACTTTAGAAACTCGTTTTACTTTAAAGGATAGTAATTTGGTTGTATCCCCTATGTAATAGCCATCGTAATTCATTTTGATTACCAAAGAATCATAAACCAGATCGGTGGCTGTTGTCGAAGATGATCCGCTGTTTAATTCGAAAAAGGGGCTACAGGTTACTGTTCCAGTATATATGTTCGAGTAACCTCCTACCAATAATCTGTTCAGTTTACTCGAAACAATTGAATCAAAACGAACAGTCGAGGCAACAATCTTCATCGTATCAATCAAAACTACACCCGAACTTGAATCAACAAAATTCTGTCCCTGCTCAAAATCTTTAAGACTTGAAAAATTACACGAAACAAGTATTGCAATCAATAGTAATCCAACTATACAGCGAAAAAATCTTACCATTATTTTTTCCTACGAAAGTATTTCAAGTTTTTAGTAGACCCGAAATTATTATACCAACGCCACATTTTAACCGACGAATAAATTTAAGAAATGGTCAATTTAATATGTTTTATATTGTAATACAATACATTAATCAAAACGACAAGATTCTTAAATAAATTTATCCGGATCATAAACCGGTTAATCGGTCAAATAGGGCTTTATATCGGTCAGGAAGCACATTTGGTTCTGTTTCGTTTTTAAAGCTCTTTCGGCTTCCATAGTTTTGAAAAAGTTTTAAAAACAAATTAATTGCGGATGAAAAAATTATTTTTAATGGTTATGGTTCTTGTACTTTTTTTAGGTTGCAAAAAAAGTACTGTGGAATATATTGGAAACTGGATAAAAAGGTCAGATTTTGAAGGAATTCCAAGAGGTAGTGCAGTCTCGTTTGTTTTAGGTGACAAGGTATATTTCGGAACTGGTTTCAACAGTGGCCAGGATACTGAATATCTGAAAGATTTCTGGATGTATGACATGACACGCGATTTCTGGACTAAATTAACCGATTTTCCTGGAGAACCACGAATTGGAGCAGTTGCCTTTACGATTAATGGTAAAGCCTATGTGGGGCTTGGATATAATGGAAAGGTAAAATTAAAAGATTTTTGGGAATTCAATCCGACAACAAATTTATGGACCCAAAAGGCCGATTTCTTAGGATCTGCCAGATACGGAGCAGTAGCATTCTCGCTGGGAAATAAAGGGTACGCGGGTACCGGTTACGATGATAATGACAACCGCGATTTTTATTCCTACGATCCGACGACAAATACCTGGACGCAGATTGCAAGTATGGGAGGTTCAAAACGCCAATATGGAGTTGCCTTTACGATAAATGAAAAAGCATATGTAACCACTGGAATCAATAACGGAGTTAACCAGACTGATTTATGGATGTTTGATCCAACGACTGGCGCCTGGACTCAAAAAGCAGCCATTAATTATGATACCTCATGGACAATTGTCCGAAGCAGTGGAACAGCATTCACCCTTGGAAGCAAATGCTATGTTGGTTTTGGTTACAACTCAGGCGTACGAAAAGATTTCTGGGAGTATGATCCGGCTCTCGATACCTGGACGAATAAAACAGATTTTGAAGGTAGTGCCCGGCAAAATGCTTCAAGTTTTGTAATCAATAACCGGGCATTCATTATTGGTGGTCAAAGTTCAAGTTACTTCTTTGATGATATATGGGAACTAAAACCATACGATGCCGTTGATGATACAGATAATGGTATTTAATAAATAAAAGATTAACAGACAAAAATTTTTCGGCTGAACAAACCTACATCTATCGTTCGACAATCGGTTTTTACCTCATGAGAGGTAGAAACCGATTGTTTTTTTATGGAAATATTTGGAATATCTCAGAAGTTGAAGTGATTAATATAAAGGTCTCAGCATCGAGCTAAATCGCGGTAAACATCTCAATATCTGCAATTAAAATCCAAATAATTGACTAATCAGCAGCCATTTCCTTTTATTGATACGCTAAAGAAAGTCAGCCAGCCTCAAACCCAATGAGGTAATAAGCTACGAATAATTATCTTTGACGGAAATATGAGCGTGATAAAAAACAATGGTGACACACTCTGTCATGGTCTGAGTTATTCTTAAATGACTATTTACTATAAAGATTCTCTGTACATTGAAGTAGTCAAACTTTAAATTTGTTAATAAAACATGCCGCAATATCATTTTTGAATTTCAAAATAAGTTGTTAATATTACGCCAATTTTCAGCGCAACCATCACAATTGAAAATCATCTTTCTTTTGTATAAAAATTTACATATATATGAACTGCATAATTATTGACGACGAAGTTCCCGCCATTGATTCTTTAAAAGAGATGATAGGACGATTGCCTTTCCTTAATCTATTACAATGCTTTACAAATCCTTTTGAAGGACTTGAGTTCATACAGGAGAACATGGTAAATCTCGTTTTTCTCGATGTTGAAATGCCATTGATAAACGGTATTGAGCTCATGAAAAGCCTCAGGATTCGTCCGCAGGTCATCTTTACTGCTAATTCAAATCAACATGCTATTTCTGGGTACGACCTTGATGCAACAGATTATTTATTAAAACCGCTCACTTTCGACAGGTTATTAAAGGCCGTCAATAAAGCAAGTCAAATCCACCGATACACAGAACTATCAGGGAATAATTACACCTATCATGAAAAGAATCCAAATCTTGATTTTATTTTGGTTAAAACCGGGTATAATACAATTAGGATAGATTTGGATGATATTCTCTATTGTGAGGGGTTAAAAGACTATATTAAAATACATGTTACAGGGAAGACCATTGTAACCCAGAACAGTTTAAAAAAATTTGAAGAGATACTACCTGAGGACCGATTTATTAGAATACACAAGTCGTTTATCATTCCACTGGCGAAAATTGATACAATTCAAAACAACCGGATTGTGATTGGCAAATCGATTATTCCCATCGGCGATAACTACAAATCTAAATTCAACCATAAAATATTATCAGTCAACGTATAAACTTAAAACTCCAGTTTAATTGAAGCTACAGGAACTATACCTACTGTTTTAGAAGTTGATTCAATGATTTTGCCCGACAGGTAAGAAAAACTATTTCGGATGATATTTTTTCTATTCTCAATATTCTGAATATCAATCATAAAAATCCATGCTTTTTTAATTTTGTTCAAACGGAAACTGAATCCCATATCAACTCTTTGATAATAAGGCAATCGCTCGCCGTAGGTATTTGAAATTTCATATACAATCCGCTTATTTGTAATACTTTGTGTCGTATTAACCGGTGTATACCTAAACCCGCCTCTCGTTAGTGCTTTTAAATTGAAACCAACGGAGTTTTGCCTTTCACGACCAACAGCAAATTCCTTACCTGCAGTCAGGTTACAGATAAAATTGCTATTATAATACGTGTTATACCAATTTCCATCCGGGGCTTTGTACTTCGAGTCGAAGAGTGAAGTGGTCAATAAAAAATAGTATCCATGAGTAAAATCCTTCTCAATGGTCAGATCAAATCCTTTGTTTACTCCTCTCCCGTTATTGGCCAAAATGAGATCAGGTAAACCATAGGAAGCGTTCAGGATTGAATACTGACTTTGGGTACTTACACCGACAGGAACATGATAAAGTGATTGATAGTAAACCTCCAAACCCACGCGCCAGTCTGAACCAATTTGTTTGTTGTACCCGGCAACAAAATGGCAGGCCTTAATTGTTTTTAAATTGCTATTGATGTCACTTCGATGGGTTTTATCAATCTTAATCCTGTAATTATAAATCGAGAGCGGTTCAACCCTGGAGTGGAGTCCACATCCAAAACTAAGCACCTGACTGAATGGCAGGTTAAAGACCAATCCTAGCCGCGGTTCCCAAACCAGCTCCCGGGTAATGGCCGAATGAAATAAATGTAATCCGGTGTTGATCTCGATCGCATCGGCCGGTTTATATTTCCACTGCGCAAAATAGCTGTTGTACCATCCGCCGGTTTTTGTATTCAGAAGGGTATCATAAACAGCAGCGGAGATAAGACGTTTTGCAAAAAGGTCTCCCGAAACGATATTAAGATTAATACCAATCCTGAGTATGTGATAAACACTGAACTTATGATTATACAATGAAGACAACCTGAATGATGGATATTTAAAAGATTCGGAATAGGTGATCGTCTTTCGTAATAAGGTATCAACCTGATCGTCGTCAGCAATATCTTTTTGAAAAGTAAAACCAACAGTGGTACGGAGATACGATTTTGAATCGGGTAAAACCAACAGATGTTTTATACCTGCCACTGCCATAAAATGGTTCTCGAGGTACTCACTTTTGTCGGCACCGCTTTTAATCTTTGCAGGATCAGTTGAAGCAACGTCCCCTACCCTGCTTGAACCGCCAACGCTGAAAAACTCAAAGGTTCCCCGTTTTTTGGTTTTAATAGTTGCTTTAAGTGCCCAATCCTTCGAAGAGGGGACAATTCCAACCTGCTCAATGTCTATAATTCCATATTTGGTCAAAAAATCGAAATTGGCATACCTGAAGTTTCCAAACCAGGAACTCCCCGTCGTTTTCCCCAATGGCCCTTCGGCCGAAGCTTCTGCACCCACGACACTGATTCCCAATGAAAATTCGGGCTTTGACGCATTTCCGTTTCTAAGATTAAGATCCATAACTCCAGAAAAGGCATTCCCGTATTCTGCAGGGAAAGCGCCGGAAAAAAAATCAAAACCGGAAAGGGAATTGGAAGAGATTATCGAGAAAGCTCCTCCTGAACCTCCCTGTCCATTGGCCAGATGATTCGGATTGGGAATCTCGATCCCTTCGAGACGCCAAAGGAGCCCGCGCGGGGAATTTCCACGAATAACAATCTCATTATTATCGTCACTGTTACCTGATGCGACACCTGGGAAATTAGCCACCATCCGCAAAGGGTCGTAGAAACCACCTGCATATCGTGACGCATCCTGACTTGTTAAAGTTCGGGCGCTGACAGCTGCCATCGGGTTAATATGGCGCCCCGCCCTTCCAATAACAGCAATTTCGCCTGTCTGCTGATGCTGCTCAGTGAGTTCGACCGTCAAATTCACCTCTTTTCCGGTTCCCACCTGGATATCCTTTATAACCCGGGTGGCGTATCCCACAAAAGAGACTTTTAAGGTATGCCTGCCGGGAGAAACCATCATGCTAAACCTCCCGGAAGAATTGGTTGAAACACCTGGTATATCCGGCAATGTTTCCAGTTGGACAGAGGCACCGGGTAAGGCTATCCGGCTTTCAGCATCCACAATAACTCCCGTAAGTCTTTGATAATAGGATTGTCCGCAACTGAGATCAGAAAAAAAGAGAAAAAGCGACGCAAAAACAATAATTTTCAGAAGAATATGATTCGATAGATATCGCATTAATCGACACTTTTCTTTCTTTGTTTAACCCATTTCCAGATAGAGACTATGATTGCAACAATGATCCAGAATGGCCAGAGTCTGATGAGCAGGAGAAGGAAATCAATGAACCCATTCCAACCATTGGACAACGATTGTTTGAACCGCTCCGTAAACTGATCCCTGTCTTTCGGTGTAAACCTGAATTCTTTCACCTTTGTAATCCTAAGATCCAGGGTACTGAAAGCCACTAAATCACTTAAATAGTTGAGCCGGCCGGCCGAACTCTCGATCTCTTCCTCGATGATCCGTGTTTTCTCCTCAATCTCAAGGATATCTTTCACCGATTTTGCCTGCTTCAATAGATCGTTGTATCGTTTCAGGTAGTTTCTCTTGTTTGCAAGCCGCGTTTCCAAATCAATAAAATCAGCAGTCACATCGCGGGCATCTATCTCTTTGTAGGTGATCTGTCCATTCCCCGTTTCAATCTTCAGAATAAACGGATCAAGCCTAACCGATGGAATCCGGATTTTGAGCTGATAGGATGATTCATAATCGGAGTTATCCAGGCTCTCATTGGCATAATAGCCGCCAAAATAGTTAACTAAAGCATCAATTTCAGACTTAGCCTTCCCCAAATCAGAAACTTTCAAACCTAATCGCCCATCCCTGATGATTTTCTTTTTGTCGACCTTATAATTAGCTATTTTTTCAGTCGCCTGTGGCGCATTACTAATGGATGTGGTTTCGACAGCCATTGCTCTTTCAGCCCGGGTGGCCACCTGAAAGCTTTTATCACCTGCCCCCTTTTCGGCACAGGATACAACGAATAACATGAATGTCAATAAGGCTAATGGTTTGCTAATGTTTGATATCAATTTTGTATTCATCATACCGGAGTTTTACTGGTTAAATATCTCCTTTACGCTATCTCTGAATGATTCAATAATATCGGGCAATTTGCCGGCCTCTGATTCAATCTTTTTCGATTCATTATTGAAATCCTCCCATTGACTGGCAATGCAGACAATCGTCGGGAATGTATTGATCTCTTCAGAATCAACATATAATTGCAGCCTCCATTTAAATAATCTGAAAATTGCACGTTGATGTGTTTTGTCGGTAAAATAAACTTCTATGGAATCATGCCTGCCATTGACAGAAATCATGAATTTTAAATGGTCATCATCTGTAATCCTGAATTCATTAATAATAAATGGATTATTACAATTTAACCTGTTATAAATCGTTGAATCCGTAAATGTAACAGGTTCTCTTCCCCCAATTCTGAAATTGTAAAAATCACCATTAAAAAAGGTGAGCGGATACCAATCCTGAGACATATGTTTTTTTACATTATATTTCCTGAGTAGCTCTCTTTTTTGCACGCCTTTAAAGGCTGATCCTGCCAATCGATCACTCTTTAACTTGTCATCCACGATTTTTCGGATATATTTATTTTGTGGTGTATAATCAATGAATGAATAGCAAAATTGATAATCCCTTGAATCAATTTCCCTGTATTCTTTGAAATTAAGGACTTTAATTGAATCGCTGATTTTTTCACGATTCTTAATTATCTCCACTTTTTGTGCAGGGAGATAAAGTTCAATACTTTTGTCATGTGCAATTAACTGACTTAATTCATCATCTTCAATGGGTTTGACGAACCTGACAGGTAAGGTGTAGCTACAACTTACCATTTTTCCACAAATTTCGCCGGGAATCCAGTTTGGCATCAGCTGTAAAATCCGGACAGCTTCTTCATCGCATCCGCTGCCAATTCCACGGATCACTTTAATATTGCGGATCTTTCCGTCACTTTGTACGACAAAATTTGTAATTACAGTGCCGGAAGCACCTGTTTTCCTAGCCATATCGGGGTATTTCAAATTGGATTTGATAAACTTAATCATTTCCTTTTCTCCACCAGGGAAGTTGGGCATTCGCTCATATTGAATAAAATTGCTTGTTGCTATGAACCCTTTTACATGTCCAATATGTATCGCTAAAGATTCAATATATTCCGATTTTGCGAAAGTATCGCAAACCAATGTAATCAAAGGAAGAATCAACAGCATTTTCAGCTTTCTGAACAGAAAATTTATTTTCATCTGTAAATGATTTTTGATTACAATCAAAGGAAGCGAAAAAAAAACAGATTCGCAAACATGAATTAAGAAACAAAACTCTTTACCCTCACCCTCTCGGCTCACCTTTCACGGGAAGTTTGGCTAGCTTCTCCACCGCAACCGACGGGTGGGCGAATTCGGTAACCTCTTTTCCAGGGATCAGGTAAACGCCATGACCCGGGAACGGACAGTTTTTCAGATTGGGAGGGAAGTGTTAGTAGTTGTCAGTGATAGCAAGCCCTATTATTATCGGCAATCTAAATTTTCCCCTCATGAAAATTCCAGATAGGGAAACACATTTCATAATCATTCCAAACAATATCTCCATATTCTATTGTGAAATTTTCAGACAATTCTTTATTAAGATATTTTGGATTCATTGGGTTCTTCTCATTTTTAAGAAACTCACTGAAATCATAACAATTTATACGGTCCAATATCATGCGACATACTCCAGTTTCAATTTCAAAATTCCATTCAACGAATCGCACAAAATAATCTCTCTTTATCTTCTCGGGTCCCCTTTCACGGGAAGTTTGGCCAGCTTCTCCACCTCCACCGACGGGTGGCCGAACTCAACAACTACCTTCCCCAGGATCAGGTAGACGCCATGCCCCGAAAAAGGCCAGCTCTTCAGGCTTGGAGGGAAGTGCACCGTTTCGAAGAACTCACCCGAATGATCGAGAAAACTTCCGAAATTCATCACCTCCCGACGTGAAGTACTCACATATTTAATCGTGACCAACAGTCCCACCATCCGGACCGTTTTCCCGAAATGGGCAGTCAGATCTTTTGCCATAATCTCGCCCCGGAAACTGGTCTGCAACAGATCGAACCACGACATGGTCACCGGAAAGCCGAGCAGTTCCAGCTCATCGTAGGCCGCCTCGACCATTGATTGTTCCACACTGGGCAATTCCCATTTTTTGGAAGGGATATCAAATAGCTTATTTGGAATATTTTTAACGCTCTTGCTCAGCAACATGTGCGCTTCCCACAATAACTGCATTTTGGGTTTTCCTGTAAACCTCAGCGCTCCAAGCCGGATCAGCAATACCAGCTGTTCGATTCCGATGGCCACCCGGCGCAAAAAATCCTCAAGCGATCCAAATTCGCCACCACGTCTTCTTTCATAAACCAGCAGGTGTTGAAAATCGTGTTCAAGATTAGAGACCAGATTAAATCCCAGGTAAATACGGTCGTCATAAATTGTTGTTGCCTCGAAACTTTTATTAATGCACGGCAGTTCAATACGGGCGCCACACCTCCTGGCTTCGTTGACATACACCCAGGTACGGTAAAATCCCCCGAAATTGTTAATCACAGCCACCATAAACTCAAGTGGATAGTGAGCTTTGAGGTAAAGGCTCTGAAAGCTCTCCACCGCATAGGAGGCCGAATGGGCTTTCGAAAATGAGTATCCGGCAAAGCTCTCGATCTGCCGCCAAACCTCCCGGGCAGTCTCATCGGGGCGACCCAGCGTACGGCAGTTGTCAAAAAAACGGTCAATGATCCGTTGAAATTCGCTTTTCGAACGGAACTTGCCACTCATGGCCCGTCGCAACACATCGGCATCAGCCAGGTCGAGCCCCGCAAAATGGTGACAAACTTTGAGCACATCCTCCTGAAAAACCATTACGCCGTAAGTCTCTTCGAGCTGCTCCTTTATCACCGGATGAAGGTAAGTAAAGCTGTTCGGATGGTGGAACCGGTTGATGTACTCCCGCATCATCCCGCTCTTGGCCACTCCCGGGCGGATAATAGAACTGGCTGCCACCAGGGAGATATAGTTATCGCAATGGAGTTTTTTCAGCAAACCGCGCATAGCAGGGCTCTCAATGTAAAAGCACCCGATCGTCTCCCCAATCTTCAGCTGGTGCTTCACCTGCGGATCATTTTTAAGCTCCTGCACCCGGTGAATATCGATCTTTACTTTCCGGTTTTGCAGAATAATATCAATACTGTCGTTGATATGGCCGATGCCCCGTTGACTCAGGATATCGAGTTTCTCATAACCGATATCTTCGGCAACATACATATCCCACTGGGTGGTTTGAAAACCCTTCGGAGGAAGATCGAGTGCAGTGAAGCAGGTAATTGGCTCTTCGGAAATCAGTACACCGCCCGCATGAATGGTACGCAGGTTGGGAAAATCCTGCATCAGTGCACCCACTGCAAATATCTTCCGGTACAGTTCGCTACCTTCAGTTTCGGAGACAGGGTTATCGGCCAGCGCATCGATTTCGTTCTTCGGGAGCCCATACACCTTTCCCAGTTCACGAATGATCGATTTCCCCTGGAAAGTATTCATTGCCCCAAGCAGCGCCGTGTATTTGTTGCCGTACCGTTTAAAAATATATTCATGAATATCGTCACGATCGCGCCACGAAAAGTCAATGTCGAAATCGGGGGGAGAACTCCGTTTAGGGTTGAGAAAACGCTCAAAATAGAGATTTAGTTCAATAGGATCGACATCGGTGATTTTCAAGCAATAGGCAACAATGGAATTGGCACCCGAACCCCGTCCCACATGGTAAAAACCGCGACTCATTGAATAGCGGATAATGTCCCAGGTGATCAGAAAATAGGAGGAGAAGCCGAGCCTGTCGATGATGGCCAGTTCGTGTTGTACCCGCTTCAATGCCTCCTGATCGTTGCCATAGCGGTATTTCCATCCGTCAAGGGCGAGCTTCTCAAGCAACAGTTTATCGTCGTAGCGACTTGCGGTGAAGATCTGCTTATTTTTGGCAACCTTAAATTCAAATGAGATGGAACAATCGTCGAGCAGTTTTTTCGTTGTGTGAAGAATCTCCGGAAAATCGGCAAATGCCACAAGCAGATCATCGAAAGTCCGGAAGATATGAGACTCATTCCCGATTTGATCAGCGGTGATTTTACTTAGTAACGTGTTGTGATTGATGGCACGCAGGTGTTTATGCAACAGATAATCATACTTTCCTGAAAACGTAACCTGCTGAAAAACAATTAATTTACTAAAGTATTTTTTTGCAGTGATGTAGCGAAGCCGGTTGATGTCAGATGGTTGAACTCCGATAAATTCATTGTCACGCAATTCTGTTATATCCTTCTCCCCGAAAGGATAAATAAGATAAACCTGATTAAAACGGTCGGGAATTGCAGGAAAATCTGTTTTGCGCAATAGGTGGAGGCTCAGAAATTCGTTTAGTTCGCGGAAACCCTCATTGTTCCGGGCAATAGCTGTGTAGAGATGGTGGTCGCCATTGCGAAAATCGACCCCTGCAATTGGCTTCACACCCTGTATTTGTGCCTCTTTCACAAAATCGATCACTCCCGTAGTGTTGTTAATATCGGCCATCACAACCACCGGGAGGTGGTTATTGACCGCTTCCTGTACCAACGTTTCGGGTTTCATCGTTCCATAACGCAGACTATACCAGGTGTGACATGAGAATAACATAGATTTTCTAACGGAATAATGTATTGTTCAAAAATGTACCATCTTCTTAAAATGTCTGGCGTTAGCAGCTGGTGGCTGGCAACCAGCCATTCTGAGCCGGCAGCCAGTTGCCAATGACCAGTCGCTCAATTTACCATCCATCAACTTGTTAATGATATCCCCGTTTAATAATCAGATTCCCCGGCGGCACTGTCTTCATCCCGTCGATTGCCTTGCGGACCGCCAGTCCCGAAGCGCGCCGGATCGCAGAAGAGCCAAACCGTTTACGGATCTGATCCATACTCATGTAGAGATTCACCCGCTCGGAGGTATCCTCAAAAAGGTCGAGTTGCTGGGTACCGCTCACGAGATGGCTAAACCTCACTCCAATGAGCCTGATCAGCATTCGTCGCTGATAAAGCTTACGGAAGAGCGATTTAGCTGTTGCGAGTAACGTGTGATCGAATTGGGTATACGGAATCCGAAGCTGCTGACTATAAGTGTCGAAGTTTGAATACTTGATTTTGACCGTGACACACGATGTCATCTTTTGTTGTTTCCGGAGCTGAAAAGCCAGCTTTTCGGCCATACTGACAATCAGTTGCTCCAAAAAATAGACATCGGTGGTATCCTGCTCAAAAGTGCGCTCGGTACTGATCGATTTTTGTTCCGAATAGGGTTTGACCGGCGTATTGTCAATACCATGTGCCTTTTTCCACATGGCAATTCCGTTTTCACCAAGCACCTGCTGCATCATCTCCATGGGAATCTCCGCAAGGGTATGAATGGTCTCAATTCCCATCGAGCGGAGCAGATAATAAGTCTTGGCGCCAACCATGGGAATTTTCCGGATCGAAAGGGGATCGAGAAATGGTTGTACACCGTATTGCGGCACCTCCTTCTCCCCGTTCGGTTTGGCTTCGCCCGTCGCAATTTTGGAGACCGTTTTATTCACCGATAACCCAAACGAAATGGGCAAGCCACACTCTTTAATAATGGTATGGCGCAGTTCATGAGCCCACTTCATACATCCGAAAAAACGGTCCATCCCCGTAATATCAAGGTAATGCTCATCGATAGAGGCCTTTTCGTATACGGGCGCCCGTTCTGCAATAATCTGAGTAACAGCATCCGAATGACGACTGTAACTCTCCATATCGCCACGGATAAGGAGAGACTCGGGGCAGAGGCGCCGCGCCAGTTTCATGGGCATCCCCGAACGGACACCAAACAACCGCGTTTCGTAGCTACAACTTGCCACCACCCCGCGATCGGACGTCCCCCCGATGATTACCGGCATACCGATCAGTTTACTGTTGTGCAGCCGTTCAACCGAGACAAAGAATGTGTCGAGATCGTAGTGAACGACTGTCCTGTTGGATAGCTGACTGATCTCCTGCATGACTAAAATTTTAAATTATTTTATTGAAAATTTTTGTTTCTCCGAAAAACGAATTAACTTTGATCATATTTTAATCATTTTTCAGGTTATAATATAATCATTATTTGAAAGAATTGTTCTTTGATGAGAAAATAAATCAGGCAATGGGACAATCCGGTGAGACGCTATTAAAGGAAAAACTGTACTAAAAGAGCAATATATCTGTGGATGGGCGATATATAGATTGAACTTTTGGGCAACTCTTACAGCGTTTTAATCGTTACCTCGGCCTTTGTTTTACCCTGGTTAAATCCGGAGGTTATTTACAGGCAACTCCTTCAGAGTTGTTACAAAAAATGCAGTCTTATCCCTGAATAAACCGGGGGGTAAACGTGCTAATTACAAAATCAGAAACCCTGTCGGGGTTTCCCTAAAACTTTTAGATGATGTATTTCAACTCGAATATCAAACTGATGCGCAAGCGGCGTGGGCGGACACAGGATGAGGCGGCTTTTGCGCTGAATATGAAGCGTTCCACACTGAGTGGTTACGAAAATGGGGTGGCGCAACCGGGTATCCAGCAACTGATTGCCTATTCCGAATATTTCGGGATCTCGGTTGACACTTTAATCAAAATTGATTTATCGAAGCTGCGGGAGAGCGAGCTTCGCCAGCTCGAGAGCGGATTCGATGTATTTGTGAAAGGGTCTAAATTGAGGATACTCACCACAACAGTTGACAGCGCCAACAACGAAAATATTGAGCTGGTTCCCGAAAAAGCGAAAGCAGGTTATACACGCGGTTTTGCCGATCCCGAATTTGTACGTGAACTTCCCGTATTTCAACTCCCTTTTCTTTCGTCCGAACGAAAATACCGCACCTTCCAGATCAGCGGCGATTCGATGTTACCCATCCCCGACAGCGCCTGGGTAACGGGGGAATTTGTCCAGGACTGGAATGCCTTGAAAAACGGGGAAGCATGTATTATCCTCACGCTCGACGAGGGGATCGTCTTTAAAGTTATTGAAAACCATATCGTAAAAGAGGGGAAATTGCGGTTGATATCACTAAATTCAGCATACGAGCCCTACGAACTGGCGGTGACTGAGATCCGCGAAATCTGGCGGTTTATCCATTACATCAGTGAGGAGCTCCCTTCGGGCGAAGTCTCATCTGCCGGTATTGCCAACACCCTTAATCTGCTCAGACTGGATGTTGCGCAGATTAAGGAGTGTATAATTCCAAACAAGCAATGATCAATAAAAAAGCAAAATATTGAAGATTTTATCAATCAATTTCTTTAAATGAAATAGCCAAAATGACAGGATTAACAGCAGAAGAATTAGAAAACCTCTGGCAATATGAATCCCTTAGGTCCTCGATTATTGATTATAAATGGAGGAAAGAAAAAGCGGGGCTATCCCATGAGTTGCGCAGGTTAATCATCATCATGACCGCCCCTAAAATCAGGTAAACCGCCCCCATCAGCCTTGAAAGGGATCGCTCACTGATCTTGCTGGTAAACCTTGCGCAATAAATTCCCGTAGGAATTGCGCTCGCTGCAAGCGCTATCCCGGTCATCAAATTAACATTCCCAAAGGAGGCATGACCGATAACCCCCGATAATGCAGTGAACGACATGATCAGAATAGAAGTACCCAATGCCTTATGCATCGGAAACCGGTTCACAAACAGGAGGATCAACAAGATATTCGTTCCACCTCCGGCGCCAATAAATCCGGTCATGAAACCACTTCCTCCAGCCAGTAAAACCGACAGCATAAGCCGCCATACAGGGGATTTATTATCTGAAAGATCGAATGGGTCAACCGGCACTTTATCCCTTTTTATTCCGGTTTGCCATATGATGAATGCGAGGACAATCAGAACAAAGGAAAATCCCGAATCAAGTCCTTGTTCCGGAATTTTATCAGAAAAGCGGGCGCCGATCTGCGCCATTGCAATGGATGATAACGCTACCAGTGCTGCCGGCTTCAAAGCTATTTTCCGGTTTTTAAAATAAGTGGCCGAAATCACCAGAGAGGTCAGCACATCAACTACCAGACTTGTGCCAATCGCTTCGTGAATCGGGAATCTGAATAAAATTGAGATCAAAGGGACAACGACCATTACGCCTGAGGCTCCCGTTAAACCGGTTACCATTCCCGAAAAACACCCTACGAGAAGGATCAAAAAGATCTCCATTCAGCTAGATTGACAGATGATTAATTTTAATATTTGAGTGCAAAAATACCAAATAGTGACGGGTTAAAAAAGTTACTTTTAAATTTGTTATCTTGGTCATATTATAGATGAACATACACTAAAATCAAACAATATGATTCTAAAAGATTTAGCAGAAAAAAACAGGAGTTACAGAAGGTTTGATGAACAATATCTGATTGAACGGGATACCCTCATTGAACTGATCGGGCTTGCCCGACTGGCAGCTTCGGGGAGAAACGGACAACCGTTGAAGTATTTTTTAAGCAATGAAAAAGCGCTAAACGAGCAGATCTTTTCAACCCTTGCCTGGGCCGGCTATCTGAAAGAGTGGCCAGGACCTGCAAAAGGGGAACGTCCATCTGCTTATATTATTGTATTGCTCGACCATCAAATCGCAGACAACTATTTTTGCGATGACGGTATTGCCATGCAAAATATTCTGCTGGGGGCTGTAGAAAAAGGACTTGGAGGATGTATTATTCAGTCAATCAAAAAACCGAGACTTTCAGAGATCCTGAATCTTCCGGATCATTTGGAAATTATCGATGTGGTGGCATTGGGAAAACCTGTTGAGAAGGTGGTAATTACTGATGTAGCTGCAGATGGGGATATCAAATATTACCGTGACGAAAATGGCGTTCACTACGTTCCGAAGAGATCATTGGATGAACTGATTGTAAACTAGCAACTGGCTGCAGGCGTCTGGCTACCGGCAAACTGCTACCGGAATCCGAAAGCAAGCTGCCAATCGCCTGTAGCTCTGGCAGACCAATATATTAAATGTTAATTTATCACTTTGCTTTCAGTTTATCGGCAAATATCTTTTTGAATTTCTCCACTTTAGGGGTGATAACGATCCGGCAATACCCCTGGTTAGGATTATTCGTATAATAGGACTGATGGTAATTCTCAGCAGGATAAAATTGATCAAACCTGGTTATCTCTGTAACAATCGGTGAATTCCATATTTTCTCATCTTCCAGCTTTGCTTTCAAGGTGGTTGCCTCCTGTTTTTGATCCTCATCGGTATAAAATATTGCCGAACGGTATTGCGTTCCGCGGTCGGCTCCCTGACGGTTGAGTGTTGTGGGATCATGCGTCATCCAGAAAACTTCCAGAAGTTCTGCAAACGAGATCTGCTCCGGATCATAGGTAATCTGCGTACACTCGGCATGACCGGTCGTACCGGTACAAACCTGATCATACGTAGGATTGGCAACCTTTCCACCCGAATAACCTGAAACCACTTTCTGTACCCCTTTTAGCTGGCTAAATATCGCCTCGGTGCACCAAAAACATCCACCTGCGAAGACCGCGATCTTTGACTTCTCATTTTTACTTTCCATATTAGCATTTTGTTTTGTTGAACTTCTTAATTCAGAATGGATTACAACAGAAAGCCCAATCAGTATCAGCAATATCCCTTTCATACGCATACCGTGTTTTTATACAATGAATTAACGATTCCCCTGATTATTTGTTTCAGAATTTATCTGCGATTAGAAGCTATTCTCAAAAATAATTTAAAAAACTCATCTCAAAATTTGGATTTTGACCGTTATTAGCGTATATTTAAACAGTTCAATGTACTGAACTCAATCAACCATCTCCTTCCTATTAAAAGGCAATGCTTAGGCTATTTTTATCGTTTAATGTAATCAAATAAACATCATGAAAAGAGCCGGTTATCACTTTAACTTAACTGATATTCCCATTATTGCCGATCATATTCTCGATAAATACAAACGCGACAGATCCTACTTTGAACATTACTCCCCCAAGTTCAATCACGAATTTTTAGTCCGTTTTGAAGAGAGGATTAACCTGTTAACCCATCTAACCCCGCAACAAGTTCTTGAGAACGGGATTGCACAAGTAAATAACAAAATTGAGGGTGTTATCAGTGGACTTGGTCCATTACTTAACGTCACGGAAACGTACCTCCGTTGTATTCCGAAAGTGATGGGGCTCCGTAGTATAAGTTTCAGTTTAAAAGAGCTTAAGGAGGCCCATAACCGACAATGTATATGGGAAATTCAAAGAAGTTGTCTGAAAATAGCCGGACAATTAGAAATGCATTTGGAGGAATTCCTCGATAAAGGATTCTTGATGATCCTTTTAAATGATTTTCGTTTGTTTATTAAAAGATTAAATGATGCTGAAACTGAACTTGCCGACATTATCCATCAGCGCAATATGATTTCAGATGAATATCTTTATGTAGATAACCAGTTAAAGGATTTGGTAGAGACGATTGTCGAGTCAACACCCGGAGTTTTCGGAGAAGACGACAACGATAAAAGAGAAGAGTATTCCATTGAAAAACTGATGATGCAGGCTCAGTTCAAACGGACTGAAAGTCAATAAGTTTTACCTTTGAGGGAGAGGATTTCCGGATCACAAAAAAGCTCCGACAAGAAATGATTGTCGGAGCTTTTTAATTATTTAATTATCAATTACTTTTCAGTTTTGTTCTGGCAATTGAACCGATATCTTCGCCTTTCTGAATCAGTTTCAGTCGGAATGAATAACTATACACACTATCTTTCAGCGTATATTCAGGATGCGTAAGCGCTCCCCAGCTATTGTCACCGCCGACTCCCATTTGTTTATAGTCAAGATTTACAGAAACAAGATTCCGCTCCTTTACATCGCTGATATGACGATTGACGACCTCAACACCTTCATAAATTCGACCAACCGTGCGAGCCGGAGATTCAAAATCTTCCATTATCTGGTGATGAGCGCTAATGCTTAACAACGGTAATCCGATCGATAACAATCCATTTCCATCTTTATTTGTGAATGCGACCCATCTTACATCTGTCTTGTTTCCATTCTCCTGAGGACGGATATATGCCCAATATTGATCTTTCACCTTTCCGCTGTAAAGTCCGACAAATGCGCCTGAGTTTCGATCGAGGTAATTCTCCTGTGGACCACGTCCGAGCCATTGCATATTTTCGTATTCACGGACAAGTTGCAGATTCATACCCATTCTTGGAATTTCGGGTAATCCGGTGCCAATCACCGTAAACTTATTTGTCACTTCAATATTCCGGTCACCAAATATCTTGTATACCGATTTGTAGTTGGCTACTGTCTCCCCCTTCAAACCAGGAATATCGAAAACCAATTCAACATTCACCTGGTTATCTGATATTTGATTCACCGTCGAGGCTGTCAGTTTCCTGTTCGCTCCAGCCTTGCGCCATACCTTACATCTTTTATCAAGTCCATTGCCAAAATCGTTATCTGTTGGAGCACGCCAGAAATCGGGTTCTGGTCCCTTGCCCTCATTGAGCATCTCTTTTCCGGCAAATAGCAGACTTTTCATATTCCCCCTGATGAGATCGAATGAGACAACAAAATCGGCGCCTTTTATTGTTGCAATACCGGCACCTTTCTCCATTGTCAGCTTTCCACTGGGAGTAAACACAACAGCCGGAAGTGAAACCGGCAATTCAATTTGTTCGCTAGCCACTTCATACCCTGCCGGGATCAAATCAGTTGCGGTGATCGTTTTGGCGCTGAAGAGAATGAAATATTCTTTGCCAGGTATTGGTTTCAGGTTAACCGGGATCGAGACCTCCATTTTACCATGTGCCGGAACATTAACCGAGGTTAGTTTTCCATTTGCAACTTTAATTCCGTCGGCCTCAATGCGCCAATCAAAACTAAAATTACTGAGGTTCAGAAAGTCATACTTATTAATCAACTGGAACTTTCCCTTACCAACATCAACGCCCTTAAATCCAACATATTGATAAACCTTCTTGACTTCATACAGACCTGGATGGGGAGTACGGTCGGGGTTAACCAAACCATTGCAATTAAAATTACCATCTGTCCAGACCTCTTTAGGACCAAAATCGCCACCATATGCCCACGATTTGGGCTCATTTGGCTTGGATATCAGAATACCCTGATCAACCCAGTCCCAGATGCAACCACCCTGAAGCATATCGTATTTTTCGATGGCATCCCAGTAATCCTGTAGATTACCCGTGCTGTTTCCCATTGCATGGGCATATTCACACTGAATTAACGGCTTATCGGTGTGCTCCTTTGCATATTTAACGATATGATCTATTGTTGCATACATGGGAACATAAATGTCCGTGTGATCAGACGTCCCTGCCTGCTCATATTGAACAGGTCTCGTTTTATCATTCGATTTTAGCCATTTGTAGGTCTTCACAAAATTTGTCCCATCACCTGCCTCATTCCCTAAAGACCAGATAATGACAGATGGATTATTCTTGTCACGTTCAAACATATTGCGTGTTCTGTAAAGATGGGCGTCGTACCATGTGGAGTCTTTGGCCAGTGATTCTTTGCCGTAGCCCATTCCATGCGATTCGATATTCGCTTCATCAATAAGATACAATCCGTATTTGTTGCACAATTCGTACCACTTTTCAGGCTGAGGGTAATGGCAACATCTCATAGTGTTGATGTTGAATTTTTTCATTGTGGAAATGTCTTTAATCATTGTTCCCACATCCTGAACGTGTCCGGTTATTTCGTTGTGTTCATGCATATTCACCCCCTTCACAAGAATCCGGACACCATTCACACATAATTGTCCCTTGATAAATTCGATATTACGGAAGCCCACCTGACTACCTAAAGTTTCAATAATTTTCCCTGACCCATCCTTCATTGAAAGTACCAGTTGATATAGATTGGGCGTTTCGGCACTCCACTTCTTCGCGTTTGCCAATTTTCCATCAAAGCTTATTGCCTGAATGCCCGATACGGCAGTTACTTCTTTTGAAAAACCAAGAACTTTGTTATTACCATCCATAAGTTTTGCCTCAAGGATGACCTTCTGAGCATTTTGCCCCAGATTACGCAATGTAACACCAACATTGAACAGACCATCCTTATAAAGTGCATCAAGTCCGGACTTAACCTGAAAATCAAATATATGTGTTGAATTTCGTGCAACAAGATAAACATCACGGGTAATCCCGCTCATCCGCCAGAAATCCTGATCTTCCAGATAAGATCCATCGCACCAACGAAATACCTGTACTGCCAACAGATTCTTTCCGCTCTTCAAATATTTTGTAATATTGAATTCTGCCGGTGTTTTACTGTCCTCACTATACCCAACCTCTTCACCGTTTACCCATACATACATTGCAGAACTCACTGCGCCAAAATGGAGGATAATCTCCTTACCTTTCCAGAGAGCAGGAGTTTCAAATTCCATACGGTACGAACCGACCGGATTAAAATCTGCCTGCATTGTTGGAGGGGTTGGTTTGAAGGGGTACTTGATGTTCGTATAAATTGGATAGTCGTAACCTTTTAGATCCCAATTAGCAGGAACATCAATTAATTTCCACTGACTATCATCGAAACGGTTTGAGAAAAACCCGGTTGGGCGATCGGCAGGCTTATTTACAAAGTGGAACTTCCATTTTCCATTCAATGATTTGTAAAATGGTGAAGCGGAAAAATCGTTTGCGGCAACTTTTGCCTCAGATGCAAATGGCATCAATGATGCATGGGGCGCTTCGCGGTTGATTTCGGAGACGTACTGATTCTCCCAATCGTGTGGCAACCGCTCATTAAATGGCACATTTGCAGACTGACTTTTGCCTGAAATTGTAGCAAGAGCCAGTAACCCAAACAAAATCAAATTTTTAGTCATAACATAAGTTTAAAATTTTATAACTCAACCGGTAGGTACTGGTAGGGTACAAATTTATTAACTTTTTATGAATTAGCAATAAAAAAAAGGCCCTTAGTCGAATAGTCTCCCCTAAAATTCAGAAGTGAAATGGAATTTAATTTTTGGAAAGTCTCGCTGTGCCATATCGAGAATAAAAGAGGAATCGGCCATAAAAACATCACGTCCATGATTATCCTTGGCAATTTTATTGTATTTCCGCCTTTTGAAGTCTTCGAGCATTACCTTGTCTTCACTCTGAATCCAGCAGGCTTTATAGAGCGACAACGATTCCCACCGACATCTTGCATTATATTCATGTTCCAGACGATACTCGATCACCTCAAACTGAAGCGCACCCACAGTACCAATGATTTTTCGTCCGTTCAGCTGACTAACAAAGAGCTGTGCTACACCTTCATCCATCAACTGATCAACCCCTTTTGCCAACTGCTTCGATTTCATAGGGTCGGCATTCTCTATATAACGGAAAATTTCGGGGGAGAATGAGGGTATTCCTTTGTAATGGAGGATCTCCCCTTCTGTAAGCGTATCGCCAATCACAAAGTTTCCCGTGTCGGGAATACCAATAATATCACCGGGAAAGGCTTCGTCGATGACCTCCTTCTTATCAGCCATAAAGGCAGTGGGGCTTGAATATTTAAAAACTTTTCCCAGTCGGATATGACGGTAGTTTTTATTCCGTTCAAACTTGCCCGAACAAATTTTTACGAATGCGATCCGACTACGGTGATTCGGATCAATATTGGCATGAATCTTAAAAACAAATCCGGTAAAGGTCTCCTCCTCACAAAATACGAGTCGTTCCTCTGCATTTTTTGATCGGGGTGAAGGGGCAATCCTGACAAAAGTGTCAAGCAATTCCTTGACCCCAAAATTATACAATGCACTTCCGAAAAACACAGGTGCAAGGTCGCCTGCAAGGTACTGGTCAATGTCAAATTCGGGATAAACTTCATCCAGAATCTGGAGTTCCTCGCGTAAAACAACGGCATCTTTACCTATGATGGCATCCAGTTCAGGACTATTCATGTCGGTAAAACTAATTCCGGGACGAATGTCGGTGATGCTCGGATCGAACAGGCTCAGGTTTTGATCGTAAATATTATAGACCCCTTTAAATTCAGGACCGTTATTGATTGGCCAGCTTAAGGGGCGCACTTTAATCAGCAATTGCTTCTCAATATCATCCAGAAGATCAAACGTGTCATCTGCAGGACGGTCCATTTTATTGACAAAGACGATCACCGGAGTTTTACGGCTTCGGCAAACGCTCATCAGCTTTTCGGTCTGAGGTTCAACACCTTTGGCCGCATCAATAACGATAATTACGCTATCAACAGCTGTGAGTGTTCTGAAGGTATCTTCCTGAAAGTCCTGGTGACCCGGGGTATCAAGGATATTAACCTTGTAGCCGCTGAATTCAAAACCCATTACAGAGGTTGCAACCGAAATACCGCGCTGCCGCTCAATCTCCATAAAGTCGGAGGTAGCCCCTTTTTTAATTTTATTACTTTTAACAGCACCCGCTACATGGATCGCCCCACCAAAAAGGAGTAACTTTTCTGTTAATGTTGTTTTTCCCGCATCGGGGTGACTGACAATACCGAAGGTTCTCCGGCGTAGTATTTCTTCTTTTAAACCCATATCAATTATTGAGGGTGCAAAAATACTTCAAAAAAATGAATGTTTGAGAGCTAATTCTATTGTATTGGTAGCTTGTTGTAACCGATAATCAACAAGAGGCAGCCTATCATTTTCGTCAATCATGCGTATAATCCATTTGCAATTGCATCTAAGAATAAGGTTGTTTTCCCCAAAAGAGTTTAGTCGGTCTTTGCTTTGGGCTATTGGCGACCAACTTAAACACGACTAATTAACAGATTTTCAAATCTAACCTTGTTCCGAAAATGCTACTTTCTCCTGGCGAAAACTGGCAAGCTGCCATTTGCCAGCTGCTATCAGTGTACTCTAAACCTACCCATAACAAATGCCATAAAACCAATATATTACAGCTCAACTGAACTGATTCCAAAGCTACTTTTCCGGTACTGTGTAGGGGTCATTTTTGATTGCCTTCTGAACTGGGTTGAAAAATAATCCACAGATTCGTAGTTCATTTCCACGGCGATCTCCTTGACCGATTTTGACGTAGTGGAAAGAAGTTCCTTTGCCCGCTGTAAACGCAATTGTGCAATATATTGCGCCGGTGCAAGTCCTGTGTATTGTTTAAAAAGTCGCCTGAACCACGAGTAGGTCATGATCAACTCTTTTGCAATAGCCTCCGGAGAAACATTGGTATTGATTTGTTCCCGAATCAGTACCCTGGCCTTATCCATTTTTTGTACAATTGTTTTATCCTCATAATGGTTGTCTTTCGCTCTGTAATAAACATATCCTAACAGATGGATCACAATTCCGGAAATATATTGCTGATATCCGGATCTCTCTTCATTACCTGCTTCCAGGATGCGTTGGTAGAGACTCACGATTTCATCATTAAAGCCTACCTTAACAACGGGTTTATTTACAGACAAATAACCGTTTGATACAAGATTTTCAGCAAATTTCCCTTTAAAACCGACCCAATAGCTATCCCATCCGGTCAATTGTTCAGGCCGATAGCGATGCCATTCACCTGGAAACAGAAAAAAAACCGTCCCCTCCCCTACTTCCACATTCCTGAAACTTGTCGATTCAAATGTCCCTGAACCCCGGGTGATATAGATCATTTGAAACTCATCCAGTACCCGGCCATGCTGAAAATTAAACGAATAGTCAACAGGATGTCCTTCAGTCGGATAAATACTGTTTGGTGAAACGGACTGAAATCCGGCAGTTTTCACAATAAGACTCCAGTTTTCGTCCTGTTCATGTACCGGAAGATACCTGATATTGGAATTTAAAAGATGTTGCATAACATATGAGTGTGTCAAAATTCAAAGATATAAAATCAAAATGAAATACTCGCTCATATAAAGTATTAATATATTGCATAATAAATTATCAGAAGCCAATTAATCACAATGCCATATAATATAGATTCAACAACATGGAATTCAACCACTAAAAAAACCATCAAATTTTTAAACTATGTCAAAATTTAACCTTATTATTCTAGCTATCTTCTTGTCATCACCATCAATGATGAGTGGAAATACTCCTGAAGTGGAAGGAAAAACGGTAAAGGTCACAGTAGCTTCCTACTATTTTGCGAACTACCATACCAATGATCCAAGAAATATTAAAAATAAGGGAGATGGATGGTCGGAATGGGAGTTGGTAAAAGGAGCCCGGCCACGGTTTCCGGGTCATCAACAACCTAAGGTTCCGCTATGGGGGTACAGTGATGAAAAGGATCCCAAAGTGATGGCTCAAAAAATTGAAGCGGCTTCGAAATATGGAGTCGATTGTTTCATCTTCGACTGGTACATGTACGAGGACGGCCCTTTTTTGAATCAATGTATTGACGATGGTTTTTTAAAAGCAAAGAACGTCGGAAAAATTAAATTTGCCCTGATGTGGGCCAACCACGACTGGATTGAGATTCATCCCTACAAGCGCGGAACACCGCAAAAACTCCTATATCCCGGAAAGGTTTCTTCTAAACGGTTCGATGAAATAAGTGATATTCTTATTTCACAGTATTTTACAAAACCAAACTACTGGAAAATTGATGGTAAGGCCTATTTCTCGATCTACGACATTCAAAAATTTATGGAGGGATTCGGAAGTATAGAAGCTACAAAAGCGGCAATGATCCGGTTGAATAATAAGGCTATTGCTGCAGGACTGAAAGGTGTCCACTGGAATCTGGTAGCCTGGGGAAGACCCATTTTGCCTGTAGAAAAAGTACCAGCGAACTATCCTGAACTGATTAAATTACTGGGATTTGATTCCGCCACTTCCTACGTCTGGATTCATCATGTAGGTTTACCCGACCGGCAGACCGATTACAATCAGGTTCGTGACTTGTATTTTAATTACTGGGATAAAGCAAAAAATGAATTCAAGGTTCCCTACTATCCCAATGTCTCAATGGGCTGGGACCCAAGCCCACGATGTGATTTGAAATCGGAATGGGGAAATTTCGGCTATCCGTTTACCAACACCATCGGAAATAATACTCCTGAGAACTTTAAAACTGCACTTCAGATGACAAAGGATAAATTGCTTGCAGATCCAAATGGTCCGAAAATAATGAACATTAACTGCTGGAACGAATGGACCGAAGGGAGTTATCTCGAACCTGATACCATCAACAAATTCGGGTATCTTGAGGCGGTGAAAAGTGTTTTTAAATAATTGAGATCTTCAAACCAAATTAAATATCAAGCAAATATTTATATCAATGAATAGACTACTTTTTATCCCTATTGTTCTTTTCTCAATTACGGTTCATTGTCAAACTAAAATTACAGGTACGGCTGATCCTACTACCTATCTTACTGACCTGAAGTTAGAGATGCAAAAGGTATGGCCAAAGAACAGGACAATTAACATTATATTTCACGGGCACAGCGTACCAGCAGGCTATTTCAAAACGCCCACAGTCAATACCTTATCTGCATATCCCAATGTGGTACTGCAAAAAATAAAGGCAATCTATCCTTTGGCAGTTGTGAATTGCATTGTTACGGCCATCGGTGGTGAAAATTCGGTGCGGGGTGCCGTCCGGTTTAAAAAGGATGTGCTGACTCATCATCCCGATCTGATACTGATTGATTATGCACTGAATGACCGTGGTCCAGGTCTGGAAAAAGCTTACAAGGCCTGGAATAAAATGATCAAAATGGCAAAGGGAAAAGGGATTAAAGTGATCCTGCTGACACCTTCACCCGACCAGAATGTGAACCTCGCTGATCCGCAAAATGTATTAAAAAAACATACTGACCAGATTTGCAACCTTGCCTCCGAAAACCAGGTAGGCCTTGCTGACACCTATAAGGCATTTGAATTTCTTTATTCCGACAAGGAAAAACTTCGTCAATATATGTCACAGGTTAATCATCCAAATGAAAAGGGACATGAGCTAATCGCCAATGAGATCATGAAATGGTTGAAGAATTAAAAACTGCTCAGACAATGAAAAAACTAATTATAGCCCTCACGTTCACCTGTATCGGCCATATTTTGCAGGCAGGGGAACGAAATTTCCCTTCAAAAGAGACCTTCAAAAATCCACCTTTATCCAGTTTTCCAAAGCCTTTGTGGTTCTGGAATGACACCAAAGTTACGGTAGATGGAATTGCCAGTCAGATGCAAGGTTTCCGCGATAGTTGCCATTACGGTGGATTTAGTATTTTACCGTTCGGGGAGAAATTTAAACCTGAATATTTAACGGAAGAATATTTCAATGTTTATGGTAAGGCGCTTGAAAAAGCAGCAGAATTAGGCTTGACCATGTGTCTTTATGATGAATATGGTTTTCCAAGCGGCGGAGCCGGACCTGTAAATGGCGATGGTGTCGGCCGTTTTGAAAACCGGTTTCCCGATCAAACGATTAAAAGGCTGGATAAAATTGAATTTAAAGTAGCAGGACCCGCGAATTTCAGCCAGAAAATTCCTGCTGGAAAACGGATGGCGGTTGTTGCCATGGAAATGAAATCGCTGAAACGTCTCAATCTTGAAAATCAAATTATTAATAATGAGCTGAAATGGAAAGTACCTGAAGGTGACTGGAAACTGATGTTTTTCATGTGTGTAAAAGATGGTGATCCTATTGTGGATTATCTGGACCCGATGGGTGTCAGAAATTTCGTTAATATGACGCATGAGGCATACTATAAGCATTTTAAAAAATATTTCGGCAATGTAATTTCCGGGACATTTTTCGATGAACCGACGATGTACCGCGCGAAAGGTAGGATGTGGACCAACCTTTTCAATGAGAAGTTTAAGAAAAAATTTGGATTTGATCCATCGGTCTATTATCCGGCCCTTTGGTACGATATTGGTCCCGAAACTGCCGCTGCCCGCAATTACCTGTTTGGTTTTCGTACTGAACTCTATGCTTTAGGTTTTACAAAAGAGGTGAATGATTGGTCCACGGCGCACCATATCAGTGCCACGGGCCATCAGGATCAGGAAGAGATGCTGAATCCGGTCAGTGTTTCAGGTGATCTGATAAAATGTTTCAAATACCTCGAGATTCCGGGCATTGATAAAATCGGGGGAAATCGTCCCGCAGAACGTTATTACAAAATAGTCAGTTCAGCGGCTTATAACTGGGATAAATCATATATAATGTCAGAAACCTATGGTGCCATGGGAAATATCGGTTGGAACGAGATATTTTCGGTAGCCATGGATCAGTATGCCAAGGGAATCAACATGCTGATACCCCATGCAGTGTGGTACAATGACAAGAATGTGATTTTCAAACCTGAACTTTCGCAGCGGAATCCGTTGTATTCCGACAGCCTGAAGATTTTTAATCAGTTCCTTGCACGTCTAAACACAGTACTGCAACAGGAAGGGAAACATATTGCCGATATTGCCATCCTCTACCCTATCCATTCTCTTCAGGGTGATCATTACCTTGACGGGCCATTAGGTAATTATAAAGGGGGAGTCGATATTCCGAAGACAGATTATGTCAACATAGCCAACTGGCTTACCGAAGATGCGGGTAAGGATTTCACGTTCATCCATCCGGAGGTGCTGGATGAGAAGTGTATTGTTTCAGCAGGTAAACTTCAGCTTCAGAATTTGTTGAATAAGGAGGAATTCAGTGTTTTGATTATTCCGTCCTGTAAAACCATCTCTTTATCCAACCTAAAGAAAATCAAATTATTCTATGAAAATGGGGGTCACCTGATTTTTACATCCCAGTTACCGGTTGGCGCCACCAAACCTGGAAATGAGAAAGAGATTGAAGCGCTAATCAACTCAATGCTAAAAGGGGAAAGCGCCAGATCCGCAAATATAAAATCA
The DNA here is from genome assembly GCA_963675995.2 of Prolixibacteraceae bacterium. Lineage (GTDB taxonomy): Bacteria > Bacteroidota > Bacteroidia > Bacteroidales > Prolixibacteraceae > JAAFHB01. The sequence goes on from CAXXIY010000002.1 coordinate 2,906,832, forward strand.
GTGAAGACCAGCGGAAGTGCAATCTTTCTGCCCAATCCGGATGGTGCTTCAATCCGGAATGCAATTACCAATCTAAGTTTAAAATATGATGTGGATTATCCCCTTACCTCAGATTTGAGGTATATTCACAGGATCATAAAAGGTAATGATGTATTTTATTTTGCGAATGTTGGCAAGTCACCCGTCGAAACTAGGATACAAATCAGAGGGGTACATCACCCTCAGGTTTGGGATCCCCATTCAGGTGAAGTTGGTCAAATAGCAACGACTTCCGAAAATGGAAAAGAAACCGGTTTTATTTTGAAACTGGCGCCTTACCATTCTGTTTTTATGATCTCAACACCAGGCCGGTAATTTGCATTGGTTTGATCGATCTTGATTTTGAAACCAGATGAGTTAACGAATGATTATTCATCAATAGAATACAGATCTATGAAAAAGAACAGCTTACAATTTATTCTGTATATTTTATTTGCCATTTTGCCTCCTTTTGTCAGTCAAGGAAATGGTTCTTCAAAAAATGAAAGCTGTTTCCGGTTCAAGGTAGAAACTCAGCCGGATTCAATTATTCAGGTTTCGGGGGACGAGCGAAATCAGGTAAATTTGACTTTACCGGATGGAGCGCTTCCACCTATGCCCGGGGTATTGAACATTGAATTGCTACGGACTACCCGCTATGCACCTCAGCTTGCTGATGGCGATGGATGGACCTATGCTCATCATATGGATCTGGCCGAGTGGAGAGGTCGCCTTTATGCTGCATGGAACATGACATTGAAAGATGAGGATGTCCCCCCATCAAAAGTGGTTTATGCAACCTCTGGCAACGGGATTGAATGGAGTAAACCTGCAGATCTGTTTCCGAGAGAGTTGGCATGGGCTTGCCGCTTCTATTTTTACCACACCAAAAATGATAAAATGCTGACCTTTTGTGCTGCCCGACTCGGTGACGGTATTGTCACTGAGGCACAGAAATCGGTGCTGCTGGTCAGGGAAATATTGCCGGATCATCGTCTTGGAGCCGTTTTTACTTTAATCCATCCGATTGAAAAAATGCCCCCATTCTTTGAAACCTCTTCAGATAAAGCATTTGTGGAGGCTTGTCATGAAGCGGTAAACAACAATATGTTATTGGAACAACAAGACTATGGAGTATTTTTGGGTGAACGAAAAATGAGCTGGCACGCAAATACGCCCCAATTTAACGGACATTATCCTTTTGGAAAAGCTTTCTGCTTCTTTCGGCGCCAGGACAGGCAATGGGTTGGAATTTCCAAGATGGGATTTGTCACCACTTCTGCAGATGAGGGGAAAAGCTGGTCACAACCCGTCAATCCGCCCTCCCTGGTTGCCGGAGCTGCTAAAGTTTGGGGACAACGGACCAATGATAATCAATACGTCCTGGCCTATAATCCTGATCCCAAAAGGGGGAAAAGATTCCCGCTTGTGATGGTCAAAGGTAACGACGGAATCCATTTCAGGGATATGCGCGTTGTACATGGCGAATATCCGCCAATGCGTTACCCAGGAAAATATAAAGATTTTGGGTATCAGTATGTCCGTGGTATAGCTGAATGGTCGACTGACCATAGCTTTGCCGACAAAACTGCAATCTGGCTGATTTACAGTGTTCACAAGGAAGATATCTGGCTATCCAGAATTCCGCTTCCGGTTCAGGCTGAGCAAATCACCTTCCCCAGTGATCATTTTCAGAATGTGCCAGTCGGGGCTGTTGTAAAAGATTGGAATATTTATTCGCCGAAATGGGCCCCAGTAACCATCGTGGAAGAACCGGGAAAAAACAACAACAGGTGTCTGGAACTACGTGATGGCGACCCGACCGATTATGCACGTGCGATGCGACTTTTCCCCACAGAGAAAAAGATCAGGGCAAAATTCAGGATAAAAACAGCGCAAACAAATGCATTGATGGAAATTGATTTACAGGATGAAAAAGGATACCTGTTTTCAAGAATCAGCCTCACAAAAGATGCAGAATTAAAAGCAACTTCGGGGAACAGAGAAACTTCCCTGGGGAAATATTCATCCGAAAAATGGATCACATTCGATATTTCAGCTGATAGTGATCATGGGATAGTAATGATAAAAATAAATGATAAAACATTTAAAATTGACCACTGCGGTACACAAAACCTTAACAAATTTCAACGATTGGTTTTCCGAACCGGACCGGAACGAAAACTGGGAGATACGGATGCACTTGTCGATGGTCAGGATAAACCGTTGACCAATCCTGCTCTGTTTCTGCTGGATGATGTAATCGTAAAATAAATCGAACAAAAATGATCATTTAAAATGTCATATAAACAAACTTTAAATCGTCGGGTATTTCTAAAAGGGGTAGTCGGTGGCACGGCAGGCATTATGGCTGGATGCTGGATAAATTTGTCGCCAGCCAGCGCAGCCAATGCAAATGTTTCGTATGATTTATCAGGTGGTTTCACTAACCCTCCCGATGATGCACGACCATGGGTTTACTGGTTCTGGATCAACGGAAACATCACAAAAGAGGGGATCACCGCAGATCTTGAGGCAATGCAACGAGTGGGCATTGGCGGAGTGTTAATCATGGAGGTGGACGGAAGTCCGCAAGGGCCGGTAGCATTTGGCACCGACAAATGGAAGGAGATGTTTCGTTTCGCTTGTCAGGAAGCTGGTCGGTTGAGCCTTGAAATCAACATGAATGACGGCGCAGGATGGACGGGCAGTGGCGGCCCGTGGAACACACCCGAGAATTCCATGCAGCAGGTATTATATTCCGAAATAACAGTGGATGGAGGGAAACGTTTCGACGATAAACTTCCGACGCCTAAAGTCCGGAAAGGGGGAATTCCCGGCAAGGAGGAGGGAGAACCGGAATACTACCGCGATGTTGCCGTTATTGCTTTTCCAACCCCAAAAGACAATAACTATAAAACAGATAATATCCAGTTTAAAGCTGGGTTCAGGACCATGTCCACACCACCCGTCCCGGTAATGGGAAGTACAAAAGGGTCACAGTTGCCTGCAATTACAGCCACCCCGGCTCCTATAGATGCAACAATCAATCAGTATGAGATCCTGGATCTCACTTCCAAATATCAGAAAGGCCGTTTAATATGGGAGGTGCCTCCTGGCAACTGGACGATTATACGGTTTGGCCACGGCCCTACCGGTGCCACCAACCATCCTGCACCAAAAGCCGGACTGGGTTATGAATGCGACAAGATGAGCAAGGAGGCTGTCGAAATCCACTTTCATAAGTTCCTGGGCGACATCATGGCCCTGGCAGGTCCGCTCAAAGGGAAAACACTGGTAGCTACCCATGTCGACAGCTGGGAGGTGGGATACCAGAACTGGACAAAAGCATTCCCTGAAGAGTTCAGGAAGCGGTGTGGCTACGATATTTTGCCATTCCTTCCAGCGATGACGGGTCGGATCGTGGGAAATGCAGAAATTACAGAACGCTTTCTATACGATTTGCGATTTACCATATCCGAGCTGATTGCCGAAAATTATGCCGGACATATGCGTAAACTCTCCAACAAACATGGGATCCAATTTTCAATGGAGGCGATCGATAACACCCCTTTCGATGAAATCAGGGTTGCCGGGCAGGCCAATTTACCTCAGACAGAATTCTGGTACCGACGTGAGAGTGAAGCAGTAGGAGAATCGGGGGATTGTTTCAAAGGAGTTTACCGATCCTATGCCTGGACCCCGGCAATGGTTTCTGCAGCACACATTTATGGAAGGAAGATCATCCCATCCGAAGCATTTACAGCAAATTCAGGTGAAAACTGGCTCGCTCACCCTGCGCTATTAAAACCTCAGGGGGACTGGGCTTTCTGTTCGGGGATTAACCGTTTTATTTTCCACCGGTATGCCATGCAACCCTGGATAAACCGTAAACCAGGGATGACGATGTCGTTTTGGGGACTCCACTACGAGCGGACCCAAACCTGGTGGGAAGAGACAAAGCCCTGGCATGAATACCTTACCCGGTGTCAGTACCTGCTGCAAAAAGGGGTGTTTGTCGCCGATCTCCTATATATGCAGGCAGAAGCAACACCTAATCGGTTTATGCCTCCCGGTGTGGACTATGCAAATCCGATCCCTCCCGATCCTCCGGGACACAACTTTGACGGATGTACAGCAGATGTCGTTTTCAACCGGATATCAATTAAAGATGGTCTGATCATGCTTCCCGATGGGATGAGTTACCGGGCAATGGTCCTTCCTTCACCTGGCGAACAGGTGATGGCGGGCGTGATGACCGTAAAACTTGCGAAAAAGATCCTGGAGCTGGTCAACAAAGGTATGGTTATCGTGGGACCTCCGCCGGTGAAAACCCCGGGTCTTACCAACTATCCGCAATGCGAAGATGAGTTGAAGCAAATCGTTGACCAGCTTTGGGGCGATACCACCTCTCCGGGGGAGCGAAAAGTTGGCAAAGGGCAGGTATTTTGGGGAAAATCCCCACTGGAGGTGTTGTCTGAATTGGGTATTCCACAAGACTTCTCGTGTGACAAACCAGCCCCATTCCGTTATATTCACCGTCACGCAGATGACGGTTCTGAAATCTACTTCGTTTCCAATAAGCAGAACGCAGAAGTAGAATCTATCTGCAATTTCCGCCTTAGTAATAGGCGTCCGGAGTTTTGGTGGCCCGAGACAGGTCGAATTGAGAAACCAGCTATTTATTCAGTTAACAATGATATGACAAGCCTGCCTGTCAGACTGTCAGAATTTGGTTCTGTTTTCGTGGTATTCCCTCTGAACACGAGGCAGGAAACAGACCGGATAGTAAAAGTAACACACAATGGCGCCACAATCATTAACGATACAGGGAGCAAAATCCAGATAAATCGGATCGATCGGAAATTTGAATCTATAATTTTTCAGGAGGGACAATATACTTTGCAATCTGCAAGCAACAAAGTGCTTAAAATAGAAATTGCCCGACTTCCGCAGCCATTAAAAATCGTTGGCTCATGGGATGTACAGTTTGCACCCAACTGGGGCGCCCCCCCGCGTGTTCAATTTCCGGATTTGATATCCTGGAGCGACCACCCCGACACGGGCGTTAAACACTTCTCAGGAAAGGCAACTTACCGTAAAAATATCGTGATTCCGAATGACATGATTCACAAGGAACGGCTGTTATTCCTCGACCTGGGAGAAGTGGAGGTTATGGCAATCGTTAAATTAAATGGAAAAGAGTTAGGTATCCTCTGGAAGAAACCGTTTCGGATTGATATCACAAATGCTGCAAAACCAGGCGAAAATTCCCTGGAGTTGACCGTTGTCAATCTGTGGCCCAACCGGATCATCGGTGATGCCCACCTTCCGGAAGATTGTAACTGGTCCGAAAGGGGCGAATTAAAGGAATATCCGCAGTGGCTGCTTGATGGTAAACCAAGCCCAACTGGAAGGTTCACATTCAGTATCATTAAAGTTTGGACAAAAAATGATGCACTGAGAAAATCAGGACTTATTGGACCGGTAATGTTGCATACAGTTGCAAAAGTGATCACGTCGTAATCCGTAAATTTTTCAGCATGTCAAATTTCAAATTAAGATTGGTTATTTATTTGTGCTTAATACTGTTGCCAAACATTTCCCTCCTTGGGAAAGATCCGGATTCATTGAGCAATGCATTTTTTTCACCTCCTGATTCGGCAAAACCGAGGGTTTACTGGTGGTGGCTGTTCAACCGTGTAGACAAGGCAGGAATCACACGGGATCTGGAAGAATTTAAGGCAAAGGGGATTAGTGGGGTTAACCTGATTTGTACTGGAGGATATGCCGGAGTAGCACCCCTTTTAGGTGTTGAATTTCTGGGAAATGAATGGCGGGATCTCTTTCGTCATGCAGTTAAGGAAGCCTCCAGGCTAAAGATCGAAATAGGATTCAACCTGGCAGGTGGATGGACGATGATGGGACCATGGGTTACCCCGGATAATGCAATGAAGAAAATTGTTCATACAGATTTAATAGTTGAAGGACCGAAAAAATATTCCGGAAAACTTCCTCTCCCGATAACCATCGATGGGTATTACCACGACATCCGGGTACAGGCATTCCGGGAAACTGGAAATGAGAAAAAGGTTGAACCCGGTACAATAATGGATCTCACTGACAAATTAAAAGCTGACGGACAATTCAACTGGGACGTTCCGGAAGGGAAATGGGTAATATTAAGGACGGGCTATACACTTACCGGGCACACCTGGAGTAAATGGCATGCCTATCCTGATGGCGATACATTTAAGGGTGGAGAGGGTTATGAAATTGATTATCTTAACACTGCTTCACTCGACGATCATTTTGACCACCTTGGAAAACTGGTGATCGAAGAGGCAAAAAATGCAGGTGGAAAGTTGGCCTATTTATGGTCCGACAGCTGGGAATGTGGTAAACTCACCTGGACTCAGGATTTTCCCAACCAATTCTTAAAATTCCGTGGCTACGATCTGAAACCTTATTTGCCTGTTCTTGCCGGATATACATTGAGCGATTCCTTGGTTTCAAATCGGTTTCGGGACGATTTTGATCGTACAATTCAGGATTGTATCTCAGAAAATTTTTATGGCCATTTCAAAGATCTGTGTCATCAATATGGGATGAGAGTGGGAAACGAAGCGGGCGGTCCAAATGATATTCCTCCCCAGGATGCATTGAAAAACCTGGGGCAATGTGATATCCCAGCCGGGGAATTCTGGGTAAACCGACATTTTCTTTCACCCGGTGGATATAATTCCGACAGGCACCTGCGGCTCAATCTCAAACAAACAGCAACTGCATCTCATATCTATGGTAAAAAGGAGGCAATGGCAGAGTCTTTTACTCAACAGGAGCAGGATCGCACTCATTGGTCGCTGGGACCGGCTGATCTGAAACCCTATGCAAATGATGCATTTTGTGAGGGTATTAACCGGATAATGCTCCATCAGGCCACTTGCCAACCCCCTTTGGATGGAAAGCCTGGGTATGAATTTTGTGCAGGCCAGCATTGGACACCAAATATCACGTGGTGGGAGCAGTCAAAGCCATTCTTCACCTGGCTTTCCCGTTGTCAGTATATGCTTCAGCAAGGTAAGTTCGTTGGGGACGTATGCTTTTACCTGGGCGAAAGGGCCCCAACTTTGGCGCCACCAAAATACATAATCCCCTCACTTGGACCCGGTTACGATTGCGACTATTCCAACGCCGAGGTGCTACTCACACGGATGTCGGTCAAAAATGGACGTATTGTATTACCCGACGGGATGAGTTACCGTTTATTGGTACTGCAAAATTGCACATCCACATCACCTGAGATATGCAAACAAGTTAGCAGGTACCAGAAACTGGATGTTTCTCCCGTTCCATCCAATGCGATGTCTATTGAAGTGATTAAAAAAATCCGGGAGTTGATTCAAAATGGAGCAACAGTTGTTGGTCCCCCGCCGAAATATGCTACCGGGCTCAAAAATTATCCCAATTGTGATGAACAAGTCCAGAAAATTGCATCTGAAGTTTGGGGTGATTTAAACGGCAAAGATCGCGTAGAGCGCCGGTTTGGAAAAGGACGGGTATTCTGGGGAAAAACACCACGCGAGATTCTTTTGTCGGATGGAATAAAACCGGACTTCACTTTTTCAGGGCAATCCGAAGAGCCCGAAAAATTTGATTATATTCATCGCACAGATGGTGATTCAGAGATTTATTTCGTTATTAACCGTACCAATCGATTGGAAAATAGCGATTTCACTTTCCGTGTCGCAGGAAAACAACCGGAGATCTGGAACGCCGTTACAGGTGAAATTCGTCAGGCAGGCGCTTTCCGACAGGCAAATGGATGCACCACTTTGCCACTCGAATTCGATCGGTTTGACTCCTGGTTTATTGTATTCCGGAAACCAATCGCCGTTAATGTCGCAGGCAAAAACACATATAATTCACTCAATTTAAAAGAGTTATGTAACCTTGACGATTCCTGGAAAGTGGCTTTCGATCCTCAGTGGGGAGGACCATCAGATGTGGAATTCCCTAAACTAATCAACTGGATAAAAAGTGCTGAAGATGGAATCAAATATTACTCCGGAAAAGCGACTTACCGAAAAAAGTTTGACAGGAACCTAAAATCGGATAACACGATTAAAACATTCAAAAATGATGAGCGTTTGTTTCTGGACCTGGGTAATGTTCTGGATGTTGCCGAGGTGCGGTTGAACGGTATGAAACTTGGAATTCTATGGTGTGCTCCCTGGCGTGTCGAAATCACCAAATCGGTTAAACCTGCGAACAACCTACTCGAGATTGACGTAATAAATCTCTGGGCAAATCGGGTTGTCGGCGATCTGAACCTCCCGAAGGAGAAACGATTTACAAGAACGCATGACAAATTTCGCTTCGACATGCTCAAATCAGATACTCCATTACTCGATTCGGGTTTGCTGGGGCCGGTCCGCTTATTAAAAAACGACGAATAACAAACAGCAATAGTAAAATAAATATCAGCATATTACACGATTCACAATTTAAAAAAGGCATATTAACAAAATGGAAAAAAAAGACAAAATGACTAAAGTTGGATTATTTGGAATTGGCCTTGACACTTATTGGGGACAATTCGAGGGATTGCTTGACAATCTTAAAAAATACCAGGATCAAATCAAATCAGGGATATCCGGATTTGGTGTTGAGGTAATTGATGCCGGAATGGTTGACAATCCTGTCAAAGCGGGCGAAGCTGCTGACTTTCTGAAAAGTCAGGATGTTGAGATTGTATTTCTGTATGTTTCAACGTATGCACTCTCTTCAACAGTATTACCAGTGGCACAACGACTTAAAATTCCGGTAGTTATTCTGAACCTTCAACCGGTGGCAGAACTCGACTATGAAGCATTTAACAATCTGGGCGACCGTGGAAAAATGACCGGGATATGGCTGGAACATTGTCAGGCATGCTCGGTACCGGAGATCGCATGTGTATTTAACCGTTCCGGGATTCAATACGACATTATAACGGGTTATCTTCAGGACAAAGTGGCCTGGCAGGAGATCGCAGCCTGGACCGAGGCGGCAAATGTTGCAAATGCCATGCGTAATAATCGTCTTGGAGTTTTGGGCCATTACTATTGTGGAATGCTTGATGTGTATACCGATTTAGCCAAACAATCCTCAGTTTTCGGGACCCATATTGAACTACTGGAGATGTGTGAGCTAAAGAAATACCGCGATGAAGCAACAGCTGACGAAATTCAGTCTAAAATTCAGGAATTTAATGTTGCTTTTGATGTTGCGTCAGAATGTGAATCAGAAGAAATCGAACGGGCTGCCCAAACTTCCGTGGCACTTGATAAACTGGTAAAGTATCGTAATCTTGGTTCTCTGGCCTACTATTACGAAGGTCAATCAGGCAATGATTATGAAAACATCGTAACTTCAATCATCGCCGGAAATACCTTACTGACAGGACGAAATATACCTGTTGCTGGTGAATGTGAAGTAAAAAATGCACAGGCAATGAAAATTATGGCCGAATTTGGTGTAGGCGGATCGTTTTCTGAGTTTTACCTAATGGATTTCAAAGATGATGTGGTGATGCTTGGTCACGACGGACCTGCCCATTTTGCCATCGCCGAAGGTAGGGTAAAACTGGTTCCATTGCCTGTTTTTCACGGGAAACCTGGTAAAGGATTATCCATACAAATGACTGTAAAACACGGACCTGTAACCTTACTCTCAGTAGTCGAGGGGAATGACGGTCTGTTTCTGCTGATTGCCGAGGGTGAATCTGTAGCAGGTCCCGTTCTCGAAATTGGAAATACCAACAGCCGTTACCGATTTTCAACGGGCGCAAAGAAATTTATGAATGAATGGTCAAAACAGGGACCGGCTCACCATTGCGCCATAGGAATCGGACATATTGCTGATAAAATCGAAAAGTTGGGAAAAATCCTGAACATCAATACAATTAGAATATGTTGATCCGGTTAAAAATTAATAGCAGATCAGAAACAACATTATAACTCATTAAAATAAGATTAGAAACTATGTCGAAGAAAATCGATTTTATTGCGGGTTTGGTCCTTTTGATTTGCCTGACGTCTGTTCTTTCTGATTCCAGGCTTTACGCTCAAAATAAAGTTAATGTGGTCACTCTTAACTGGGACAAGACGATAGCTGTTTCCAAAACTACTCCAACATTACAGTTGGTTGAGAATCCGATGGTTCGGAACAGTTCTCCGATACATAGGTCTACATTCAGCGCGTTAAACGAATTGAGCGCCGATTATGTGCGATATGTCCCCTGGTTTCCTTATCCTAAAATGGCTGTGGCCGAATTAGATCCGCCCGGCAAGGGGAAAACTTCCTGGAATTTCACTTATCTTGACAGTACTATGCAGGCTTTTATGGAAGCCACCAAGGGGCACCCGGTGGTCATCAATTTCAGCACAACACCAGCATGGATGTGGAAGACCGATTCAATTGTAACCTATCCGTCAGACCCCTATCAAACCTGCTGGACATATAATCAGGGAACCGAACTGAGAGATACAACTATGAAAGAGGTATCTGCCTACTTTGCAAGGCTGTTCAGCTGGTATACAAAAGGTGGTTTCACAGATGAATTGGGGAATTATCACAAATCGGGTCATTTTTACAAAATACCCTACTGGGAGGTACTTAATGAACCTGATTTGGAGCATAATATCTCGCCCCGGATTTACACGAAAATGTATGATGCCATTGTAGGCGAATTAAAAAAACTCTCACCTGATACAAAATTTGTCGGACTGTCACTTTCGCGTGTCAGAAATCCTGAATATTTCGAATATTTTCTGAATCCAAAAAATCATCAACCTGGCATTCCCCTGGATTGTATTTCCTATCACCACTATTCTCAACCATCATGGACGTGGAATGATCAACCATTGGACGTATACCAATATACCTATTTCGAGAAAGCTGAGGCCTTCTTTGATCGGGTCCGCTATATCGAAAATATAAGAAAACGTCTTTCGCCCAATACGATCACCATGGTTAACGAAATAGGAACAATGACTCACGCTCCCAAAGATGGGATTTACAATATTCCGGATAATTACTGGAATTTGTCGGGTTCGTTGTATGCCTATATTTTCCTCGAATTAACAAAAATCGGAATCGAGGTGGCAGGAGAGTCGCAATTGGTAGGCTATCCAACTCAATTCCCAGATGTTAGTATGATGAATTGGAAAAATGGAATTCCAAATGCCAGATTTTGGGTACTTAAACTTCTTAAAGACAATTTTGGTCCCGGAGACAAACTGGCAGGTGCAACTTATAATAATGCATTAGGAGTTTATATTCAAGGATTTATCACTGACAAAGGAAGAAAAATCCTGTTGATTAATAAAAAAAATAATACAGTACAACTTCAACTACCGGCAGAAACAAAGGACGCATGGATGAGTTATGTCGATGTAACAACAGGTGAAAATCCACCAATGAAAAGACAACTGACTGGTTTTGATTACACACTTCAGCCATTCGAGGTTGCTGTTATTTCATTGAAGGAGTAATTACTTTATGCGAATTCTACTTTCTGAACAATTATTATTGGTTAAAGAAGATTAATTTTAACTGCTTATTTAATCGATAAAAAAATTGCGCCAGACCAGATGTTGATTCGAATGAAACAGACATTAAAAACTGAAACTACGTTAAATAATTAATACTATGAAGAATAACCATTTACTTGCAACAGCAGCAATCGTGCTTATGATTGTCATGACAGTTAGCTGTACTAAAAAACCTGTCCCTGAAGGCATTCAAAATTTTGCCCAGCTAAAGGAACATTTTGTCGATCCGCCTTCTGAATACAGGAGCGCACCGCTATGGGACTGGAACGACAAAATCTCGGAGGAGGGGATTGACTTTCATATGAAAAAATTCAAGGAGGGGGGATTAGGCGGTGTGTTTATTCACCCAAGACCAGGATTATTAACTGAATATCTGTCGGAAGATTGGCATCATCTATTCGATTATACCGTTCGTAAGGGGAAAGAATTGGGTATGAAAGTGTGGATATACGATGAAGATTCGTATCCAAGTGGCTTTGCCGGCGGACATGTACCTGACCAAATGCCTGAATCGTACATCCGTGGCACAGGGTTAAAGTATGAAGTACAGGAGACCTTCAAACCGGATACGGTTAAATATGAGGCCATTTTAATGCAGGAGAACAACAAATTCGTAGATATTACCTCGTCCAAAGATTCCTATATCGGTAAAAAAGGGGTCTATTATCTTTTCCAAAAAACCTTTGGTGTAAAATCGTACTGGTACGGAAATTTCCCATACGTGGATCTGCTTCAGAAAGGGGTTACTCAGAAATTCCTGGAAATCACCATGAAGGGTTACGAAAAGTATGATAAGGATGAGTTTGGCAAGACGCTAATGGGGAGTTTCACCGATGAGCCCAATCTTGAAGCCGCAATGGCGCCAAAAACGGCAATGCGTTGGACATCTGATCTATATGAGGAATTTCAAAAAAGGTGGGGATACGATCTGAAACCAAATCTACCATCAGTAGTCGATGAAATTGGAAACTGGAGAAAGGTAAGACATGATTATTTTGAATTATTACTCGAAATGTTTGTTGACCGTTGGGCCAAGCCTTATGGGAAATATTGCGAGGATAATGGGCTTAAATTTACAGGTCACTACTGGGAACATGGATGGCCTAAACCCACCGATGGTTCCGATGAGGCCTCATTCTATCTTTATCATCAGCAACCGGGTGTCGATATGCTAGGGAATCAATATATTCCACAGGGTCAAGGAGGGCAGTTCGGGAATACACGTGCGGTCAGGGAATTAGGTAGCTCTTCGAACCAGACAGGTCATAAAAGGACACTGAGCGAAACATATGGTGGTGCAGGATGGGAGACTACCTTTGCAAACTTCAAAAGATTAGCCGACTGGCAAGGAGTCTTAGGTGTGAATTTTGTAAATCAACACCTCTCCTTTTTTACTTTAAAAGGGGTACGTAAATTCGATTATCCACCTTCGTTTACCTATCATGAACCTTGGTGGACAGATTACAAGGAGATGGGTGATTATCTGGGACGCATATCCATGGCGATGGCTACCGGCGAACAAATCAACAAATCACTTGTAATTCAGCCAAATACAACTTCATGGATGTATTTTTCGCGAACCACAAAGAACCCGACACCAGATTCAATCCAGAAAAATTTCAAATCGTTTGTGTACCAACTTGAACGTCATCATTTTGAATACGACCTTGGTTCTGAAAATGTGATGAAAACGATTGGTTCTGTAAAAAACGGTCAATTGATTATCGGGAAACGGACCTATAGTTTGATTGTTATTCCAGAAACGATGCAAAATGTCGATAAAAATACTTTTGAGCTATTAAAAAAATATTTGAAGCAAGGTGGTAAGGTTCTGTCATTCACAAAAGAAATCGCTTATCTCGACGGAACTGAATCGACTTTAGTAAATGAATTAAAATCCAGTTTTCCCAAACAGTGGATAATGGCCCAAAATACAAATGAGCCTATTGTTAAAGAGCTATTTGCAATTCCTGATTTCACGGTTCAGGAACCTGCTCCGGTTTCGGGCGAACTCTATTACCAGCGCAGGATAATGGACGACGGTCAGATTATTTTTGTGGTTAACACCGATTCCAATCAAGGTGCTACCGCAACAATAAATGCGAAAGGTGAAAGTTTAGTCAAAATGGATCTGATCACCGGCGAATGTTTTTCCGTACCGGCTAAAGAGGAAAAAGGTCAACTGACGTTTGAGGTATCACTGCCACCTGTTGGAAGTGCATTATACTACCTTGTCAATAAAACTGTAAATGAATCTCCGCTTCCTGCTGTTACCAAACAGGAGCAACCAATAGCTGGATCTGGAGCCATAAAGGTGAATGCAGAAAGTGAAAATGTTCTGGTACTTGATTTTCTCGATGTAAAATCACACAATCTTGAATTAAAAGACACCTATTTTATGACTGCCATGCGTAAGTTATTCGACAGCAACGGTTTCCCAATGGGTAATCCATGGCAGCATAAAATTCAGTTCAAGCAGGATTACCTTGCCCTGGATACTTTCAAAACCAATTCGGCTTTTGAAGTAAAATATCGCTTTAATATCTCAGAAAAGGCTGATGCAGAAACTATTAAAAAATTGTCAGCAGTTGTTGAGCGGACTGAATTATGGGAGGTCTTTATTAATGATCAGAAAGTTGAGAAAAGCGACAAATGGTGGATCGACCGCGAATTTTTTAAAATTCCTATTGGAGAGAAAGTTAAGAAGGGGTTAAATACAATCACGCTGAAAGCACCAAAAATGTCAGTTCATGCCGAACTGATGCCGGCATATATTGTTGGTGACTTTGTCCTTAATCCGTTGAAACAAGGTTTTGCAATCGCTACCGGGAAACTCTCAAAACTGGGTTCATGGAAATCAATGGGTTATCCGTTCTATTCTCAAAAGGTTTCTTATTCTGAGACCTTTGCCATAAATCAGTTAAAAGCACAATTTAAGGTAAAAGTCAATAAACTGGATGGGATTATGATTGAGGTATATGTCAATAAAAAGAGAGCCGGGTCAATAGCCTATCCACCTTACGAATTGAATGTTAGCTCATTTATCAATGAAGGTGAGAACCAGATTACTTTAAATGTATGTGGAAGCTTAAAAAACACCTTTGGTTATTTCTATAAGGCAAATAATCAATGGATCAATGGACCTGGCGACTGGAATACTGCCCCTGATAAAACTGCTGGTTTAGGAGAATACTTCCTGATGGATTATGGACTGACTGAACCTTTTAGTCTGATCATGATGAATTAAAGTTCTTCCATAAAAAGAACAGACTTTAAAAAGGCACGAAGTCACCTGTTGAGTTGAAAATTCCGGGTGAACTTCGTGTCTTTTTGTTTTGATGGCCTGAAACAGAACATGACATTGTCCATTCTTTTTATATTTGTGAAAATAACTCTGAATTATGAAATCAATGAACTTCACCTGTAAAAGGATGGCTCTTATCTTAAGCATGTTACTGGGAATTATAGTGCTGGCTATCCCTCAACAAACGTTCAGCTTTGAGTATAAATCGATTCTAATCCTTCATGCTCAGCAAGCCGGGAAAGTCGAAATGAACATATCAAACTTGTTGACCGACCGACTTAAGGAAGCTGGAATAACTGACATTCAATTAATTAATGAAAGTTCATATACAAAGGAAAGTCCCAATAAGTTGGTTGTATTACTGGGATTACCCAAAAATCATATCGGAATCAGTTCCTGGATTAAACAGCATCATATACCACCTTTGACTGAACTGGAGCCAGGACCTGAAGGATTTTTATTAAAGAAAGCCGACAATCAAAATGTTGTAATCGCTGCAGGTGTTGATGAACGTGGCTGCCTCTATGCTGTTGGGGAATTCCTCCGGCAAGTTACTATCCGAAATGGAGGTTTACAATTACCTGAACAGCTAGAAATAAGGAGTGCCCCGGCATTTGAGATCAGAGGAACTCAGGTTCAGCAAAGTGGAGTATCTAAACAACTTGCTAAAGTCAGGCAATGGACAGAGAAGGAAACCCAGCGCGTTATTCTCGATTATGCGCTGGCAGGCGCCAATATCTTTTCAACCACTTACGGTCCGATGTTTGATTTTTTAAAATCTTACGGGCTGATGACTCAGGGGGAATTTGGACCTAACACAGCCCAGGGTGACATTCCAAAAGAGTGGGAGGCAAAAGAATCGATTGGCAGAACCGGCTATGTTTGTCTATCAGTTCCTGAAGGAAATGAATATATGCTAAAGCTGTGCGACTCCTATTTCAAGGATCGTCCGGCATTCGATCTTGTTAAATTCTGGGGTGGAGATGGCGGTGGTTGTGAGTGTGACAAGTGTAAGCCTTATGGCCGGATTTTTATTCATACAGTAGAAAAGATGGCAGCCATCGTTCACAAACACCATCCTGAAACCCGGGTCTATTTCACGAACCAAAAATTCCAGAATGATGATGACAACGCTATCTTTTCCTACCTTCAGGAAAAACCACGAGACTGGCTTTGGGCATGGGGATATGGTCCGGGATCAGATGCAACTTCCTGGCAACCCGGTCACCGACAAACACATCGCATGGACCTGTTCCGCTATCCCGGGTACGGACCATACAGCCTTTATCCCAAAGAGATTCTTCATCAACTCCCACCACAACAGAAACTTCTTTATTACAATGAGATAACTCACTGGAAATATGCTCAGCATGCATTTGTCCAGATGTATCCAAGGGCCGATAAAGATGGAAATCTGCCACCACATTGGAGTCACGAAATTTATGAAAGACGTCCTGATCAGTTCCTGACAATGGTGTACAACAGACTCTCCTTCTATGCTTGTCCACGGAATTATTACCGGGTATTTAATGACCTGATGCCTTATGGAGTGGGCGACATTACCCATTCAAGCGGACACCACGACCACTTTAATCAATGGATGTGGCAACGTTTGTTATGGTCCCCCAGAACAAGTCTGGATGAGGTCGTTAACGACTATTGCAATACCTGGTTTGGATTCGAAGCTGCTCCCCTGATGGCTAAGGCACTTTTTATTCTTGAGGAGAATATCGAGGAAAAACCAGGAACCCCTCTCCCTGAAAAAACAGGAATTAAAAGGTATTATGATCTGGTTAAACAGGCAGGAAGTTTAATACCTAAAGAATTGATGGAAAGGGATTGGTTGTGGCGCATGTATATGCAGAAAGGTGTCCTCGACAGATATACTCAGTTAAGTGTTGCACAGCAAATGCAATTACAATCACGAATTGAAAAATTTATTTCAGCTGCAATAAAGACCAATGATACTAGAAAGGCAATTACTGAAGCGCTCACCTGGTTTGATCCAAACGAATCACACGAGATGACAGCTCTCAAAGAGGAGGCAAAACTTTTGGGTGATGAGAGCAACAAAATTTTTGGAGAGCGGAACGACGGATATTTTAATCTTAAACACGATTTTATTGGACTGGGATGGCTGCAGCGGCAGCTTGAAAGGGCAAAAAACGGGGACGCGAAAAAACGGGAGGAACTCCTTAAGATGATTGTTGATTATGAAAATCCTGGCGAAGGTGGTTTCTACGATAATCTCGGCACTTATAATATTGCTCCAAATGTCGTCTTTGGATATCCCTACGATCATGGTCAACCTTATGTTTCACAAATGCTTTCGGAGGGTAATCGGCCGTCGCAGCGATCCATGCATTTTACCCAGAACGAGGATCAGGGAGTAACCCTTCATTACAGCAATCTCGACACCAAAGCGTTATACAAAGTGAGATTTACCTTTGTCCGTCCATGGTACCAGGAACGTTATGCAACCCGGATGAACCAGAAACGACAGACCATTTATGCCGACGATATTCCAATAGCAAAGGATGTGGAACTCCCCCTGCAGATGAGCGATTTCTTCACTTATGATATTCCTGCGAAAGCAACTGCTGACGGCGATCTGACCATCAGGCTGGAACGATCAGCTGATGTGGCTCGTGGTGATCGTGTCAGTGTTGAGCAATGGAGGAACTCAGGAGGATGGGGTACCCTGGCATCGGAGGTGTGGCTGATAAAATCGCATTGACATTATTATATTAACTGATAGGTACAAGGGAATTATCAGCAAATACCAAGATTTAAAAGTGAACGATCATATTGTGCAAATGCGACTTGAATGGAACAGTTTTTGATTAAACCTAGGGCGTATTCAAGTCAATAAGCTCTTGATAAGACTCGGATCTACGGTTTGTAAAACGCCCCTTATAATTCTCCGGCGAAGTATTTACCTCATAATAAACAACTTCGCCAGCATTGCCAATTGACTTTATGTTACCTCCTTTATCTATCAACAGGCTTTGGAAGGGATTGCAGTATACCACCGGGAACTTATTTTCATAAGCCCGTGTTCTCAATAGCGCAGTGTTCCATCCAGCTTCGTCAGAATAACTTCCATAAGCTGGTATAAAAAGGATTTGGGCCCCTTTTAGCGCCATAATTCTAGCTGGTTCAGGTAATTGCCGATCGTAACAGATAATGATCCCCACTTTCCCAAACGGGGTGTCAAAAACGGGATATTCCTTGCCAGGAGTATAATCTTCCGGTTTATTCACATAACCCTCAGCAAAATGGGTCTTACTATATTTCCCAATGATGTCGCCATCGGGGTCGATTAAGATTGCTGTATTAAAAAGCTTTGAATTCCGGGATTCGAGAAATCCAAAGACCAGAAAAATATTCAGTTCATCGGCAAGTTTACCAGCTTTTCGAATATAGGGGCCATCGATAGGTTCTGCTGCCTCCCTTATTCTCTTTAAAATTTTATTCTTCTCAGCCATATCTTTGATCCCGTTCGCCTGTTCAATCACGTAACCGTCCAGGATCTCTTCAGGCGTAACAATCACTTGAGCGCCACCTTCACCAGCAGCCTTACGCACCATTTTTTCAATCCGATTCCAGTTAGTCTCCTTTTCCCATTTTTCAGGGATGATCGAAGCGCTCGCGATCCTGACAGAGGTTATCTTCTGACCATCGGCTTTATATTTATCCGGATAATACTTCTGCGGAAAGGAAGCGAATGAAACAAATACAAAATACAAACAAAAAGAAATAAACAAACAGGATTTAGAAGTATTCATGGTTAGTTTCTCATTATGAATCAAATAACAAAGACTTGGAAATCACCCTAAAATTCAGTGTATAATTAAAAAATTAGGTTACTGCTTAATTTATTTGGCAATTATCTACACCGGCAAATTCACTTCCCTTAATATCATATTACCAAAAACTGACATTTGAGGCAGATCAAGATATGGATAGGTTACCTTCGAAAGGTAAAGCCCTTGTGCGTATACAGGGATGATTGTTTTGGGAGTTTCCTTTTCCCTGAGGTAGTGCTCAAATTCATGAACACTTAGCTCTCCATTGCCTATCTCCAGCAACTTTCCCATGATAATCCGGATCATCCCTGCCAAAAACCGATTTGAAGTGATATGAAACCTTATTCTTGTCTTTTCCAAATTGGTAAACAACTGTGATTCAGTAACCCGGCAGATGGTATGTTCATATTTTAATGGCGATTTGCAAAAGCACCCAAAATCGTCGAATTGAGTGAGCAGGCCGGCAGCCTCCTTCATCCTTTCCAGATCTGGCTCATGCATACGATAATAAGAACTTAAACCTGTCAGGTAGGGATCTTTTCGGGTATGGATAAAATAATCATAACTTCGCCGAATGGCGTCGAAGCGGGCGTGAGGTAATCCCTGCATTAGCATCACATCATAAACTACGATCTCGTGGGGCAAACATTTGTTCATCCTAAATAAAAGATCAAAATCCAATTCCACATCACGATCAAAGTGAAAGAAAAACTGACAGGCATGAACCTGGGCGTCGGTTCGCCCGCAACCTACTATTGTGGTTGGAACTTTTAATACCTGGCTTAACGTTTTCTCAATAACCTGCTGAACGCTAATAATACCTGGAAGCTTTTGCCACCCCCTGAATTTATTTCCGTTAAAGCCGATGTGAAGGAAATAGCGCAAATCGATAATGTTTAATACAGTTTGTACAAATATACTTTTTTTAAGGACCAACCCATCAAAAGTCAACCGGAAGCACTATTTTTGATTAAAATATCTGAACTATGCAATCCATCAATCCTTTTTCCGGCGAGATCATTAATAATTACCCGGAATACAGTTCCACAGAGGTAAAATCCATCATTAACAATGTTGATAAGGCTTTTCATCAATGGAAACTCACAACTTTTGAGCACCGGGCCAATCTGATGAAAAACCTTCAGGCAACCCTTCTTGAGAAAAAAGGGGAACTTGCCGCAATTATGGTTACTGAAATGGGGAAAGTAGTGCGAGAGGCTGAGGGGGAAATTTCCAAATGTGCCCTTGTATGCAAGTTCTACGCGGATCAAGCAGCACTATTCCTGAAAAATGAAGTGTTCCCGACCGAGGCCTCAGAATCCTATATTTCCTACCAACCAATTGGGACAATCCTGGCGGTTATGCCCTGGAACTTTCCTTTCTGGCAGGTATTCCGGTTTTTGGCGCCGGCATTAATGGCAGGCAATACAGGTGTTCTGAAACATGCATCCAACGTATCAGGTTGCGCTTTGGCCATTGAACAGTTGGTTCTGGAGGCTGGGTTCCCGGAAGATGTATTCAGAACTTTGTTGATTGGCTCATCCAGTGTAAAAGAAGTGATTGAAAACCCATTGATAAAAGCCGTTACATTAACAGGTAGTACCCCGGCAGGTAAGGCTGTTGCCTCTGCAGCAGGCTCAGTGCTAAAAAAATCGGTCCTTGAATTGGGTGGAAGCGATCCCTATGTGATTCTCGAAGAGGCAGATATTGAAAATGCTGCCCTTCTTTGCGTGACAAGTCGGTTACTCAATGCCGGACAAAGTTGTATTGGGGCTAAACGATTTATTGTGGCAGATAAAATATACGATAGTTTCGAAGCCGAATTTGTGCGTCTGATGAGTAACTCCACTTTTGGAGACCCTTTTAATCCGGGAACAACGATCGGCCCTCTGGCCAGACCCGATTTACGTGACGAATTGCATCTTCAGGTGGAGAAAAGTCGTGAACTGGGGGCCAAGGTGCTGATTGGAGGTTACATTCCGGAAGGGAATGGGGCTTTTTATCCACCTACTGTTTTGGTAAATGTGACTCCCGGAATGCCAGCTTATCATGAGGAACTTTTCGGTCCGGTGGCAGTTCTATTCCGGGTTCGTTCTGAGGAAGAAGCCATCACCCTTGCCAATGAT
The DNA here is from genome assembly GCA_963675995.2 of Prolixibacteraceae bacterium. Classification (GTDB taxonomy): domain Bacteria; phylum Bacteroidota; class Bacteroidia; order Bacteroidales; family Prolixibacteraceae; genus JAAFHB01. The sequence continues at coordinate 2,927,686 of CAXXIY010000002.1, forward strand.
ACCGTTTTTGGATTAGGTGCGGGAGTTTTTACTACCGATATAAAAAAAGCGAAACAACTTGCTGAGAAGGGACTTGAAGCTGGTTGCGTGTTTGTAAACGATTTTGTAAAATCAGACCCGCGTCTTCCTTTTGGCGGAGTTAAAGAGAGTGGTTACGGGCGCGAATTATCCGCAGTTGGTATCCGGGAATTTATGAATATAAAAACGATTGTTGTAAAATAATATGTTCATTTTTTGCTAAATTTGGATCGGTTCCGAATATGAAGAAAATCCACAAAAGTGTTATCCGGTTCTTATAAATTCTTAATGTAATTTTGGAACTTTATGCCACTGTGGCAAAAATGATCAACGACTTAAATTATGCGCTACATTATATTGGTTATCATCTTTCTGACTCTTCAAAGTAAAGCTCAGAAATCGGTATTTCTTTTTTCCTACTTTGTCGACAACGGTCAGGACGGGTTACATCTTGCATATAGTCAGGATGGACTAAAGTGGCAAACACTAAAAGATGGAAAGTCATTTGTTGCACCCACCGTCGGGACAGATAAACTGATGCGAGATCCTTTTATTCTGAAAGGTAAAGATGGTCTTTTTCATATGGTGTGGACCAGCAGCTGGAAAGACCGGATAATCGGGTATGCCTCATCCAAAGATTTGATTAACTGGTCAGAACAAAAAGCGATACCCGTTATGGCTCATGAGCCAACTGCAAAAAACTGTTGGGCCCCCGAAATGGTTTATGATCCTCAAAATAAGAATTACATTATTTTCTGGGCCACTACCATTCCGGGAAGGCACTCTGAAGTAGCGAGTTCCGAACGCGAGAAAGGTTTAAATCACAGAATGTATTGCACAACAACGGCTGATTTTAAAATTTTCAGTCCGACAAAACTATTTTTCAATCCTGATTTTAGTGTGATTGATGCCACAATCTTGCCCAAAGGGGATACTTTTTACCTATTTCTGAAAAACGAAAATCCAAATCCTCCCGAAAAGAACATCCGGATGACCCAGTCAAATTTAGCTGCCGGCCCCTACCCCACAAAGGTTTCAGCTCCCATCACCGGGAAATACTGGGCTGAAGGACCATCGGCTTTACAGATTGGGGATTATGTCTATGTCTATTTTGACAAATACATGGATCAGGTTTACGGGGCGGTGAGATCCAAAAATATGAAAGATTGGGACGATATATCAGATAAAGTGACCTTTCCCAAAGGTGTTCGCCATGGTACAGCGTTCAAAGTATCCAATAAAATATTCAGGCAATTAACTCAAACAAAATGATCCGATTAAAAATCCTATTTTCAGCCATGGCTATTCTGGTGGCTTTCAACACTTATGCTCAGAATTCAGCTACTGTCATCAATTTAACCTGTGAATCAAAGGTAAATCCCCTCGGTATTGAGGTGAAGAATCCCCGTTTTAGCTGGGAAATCAAATCAGCTGAAAAAAATACCCACCAATCAGCTTATCGCATTCTGATCGCCGACACTCCCGAGAAACTGAAGAATAATATTGGCAATATCTGGGATTCAGACCTTAAAAAATCAGATCAATCATCACAGATTGAATACCAGGGAGCACCTTTAACGCCTGAAAAAAAATATTACTGGAAAGTTAAAGTATTTAATCAATCAGGAAAAGAGACTCCCTGGAGCGAAATAGCATCGTGGCAAATGGGATTGTTTTCTTCGACCGACTGGGATAAAGCTGTCTGGATCTGTTTTGAAAATCTTCCCGATTCAATGCGAGTGGTTCCGGGAGTTCATGGCGATGGGAACAAGTTGGGAACAAAAGCGATGATACGCGATATCATACCTCAATTCAGAAAAGAATTTGCTGTCGGGAAAGCTATTAAAAATGCAACGCTTTACATCAGTGGATTAGGTCAATACGAAGCAACAATAAATGGAACAAAAGTAGGAAAAAGTTTTCTGGCACCTGGATGGACCAACTACGATAAAGTTTGTCTTTATAATACCTATGATGTAACAAATCAATTAAAAATTGGTAAAAATGCCCTGGGAGTAATTGTTGGAAACGGATTTTACAACGTCAACCGCGAACGTTACCGCAAACTGGTGATTGCCTATGGCTACCCAAAGATGATCAGCAAGCTGAGAATCAATTATACGGATGGGACATCTTCAGTCATCGTTTCCGGAAGTGACTGGAAATGTGCACCCTCGCCAATAACTTATACAAGCATTTATGGCGGAGAGGATTATGACGCTACCAGAGAACAAAAGGGTTGGGACCTGCCCGATTTTGATGACTCGGCATGGAAATCACCCCTTTCTGCAACAGTACCAGCTGGCAGGTTAACCTCCGAATCCGATTATCCATTATCAGTCCGTGAAATAATTAAGGTAAAAAAAACGGAGCAACCACAACCTGGCACCTACCTTTACGATTTTGGTCAGAATTGCTCGGGAATCATTGAACTGAAAGTAACCGGCAAAAAAGGTTCTGTAATTAAAATGATGCCCGGAGAGTTAATTACTAAGGATAAAAAGATCAACCAGAAAGCTTCGGGCGGACCATATTTTTATACCTACACCCTCAAAGGGGAGGGTGTTGAAACCTGGCGACCTCGATTTACCTACTACGGCTTCAGATATTTATCGGTGGAAGGAGCTGCACCTAAATCGGAAAAATCGGGATCCAACACACCAAAAATAATCGATTTACATTTGCTTCATACCTGCAATTCAGCACCAAAGGCAGGTGAATTCACCTGTTCAAATCAACTCTTCAACCAGATTTATACGCTGATTGACTGGGCCGTTCGAAGTAATACCCAAAGTGTAATGACCGACTGTCCACACCGCGAAAAACTAGGTTGGCTCGAACAGACCTATCTGATGGGAGCATCAATGTTTTATAACTATGATCTTTATTCGCTTTATTCCAAAGCAATTCGCGATATGATTGCAGATCAGACCCCTAAAGGATTGATTCCTGATATTGCTCCGGAATTTGTCCCCTTTGGGGGTGGTTTCCGTGACTCTCCCGAATGGGGAAGCGCAGGAGTTATCCTCCCCTGGATGGTATGGCAGTGGTATGGAGATCGATCCATCATTGAAGAAGCAATACCAATGATGAAAAAATATGTTGCTTTTCTTGGGACCAAAGCCAATGGTCACATCCTTTCACATGGATTGGGCGATTGGTTTGACTATGGACCAAAATCACCGGGAGAAGCTCAGTTAACCCCTAAAGCGCTGACCGCCACTGCAATCTGGTATTACGATATTGTTTTACTTTCAAAAATGATGGAACTTACAGATCGTAAAGATGATGCAAAAAAAATGACAGCTCTGGCCAGCGAGGTAAAGAATGCCTTTAACGCCAAATTTTTTAATCGCACAACTAAGGTTTACTCAACCGGAAGTCAGACCGCCATGTCAATGCCATTGGTCGTAGGCCTGGTTGAGGAGAAAGACAGGAAAATTGTTTTTGATAATCTTGTGGATTCGATCACAAAATCGGGAAAATCATTAACAGCCGGCGATATTGGTTTTCATTTTTTGGTTAAGGCCCTTGAGGAGGGTGGCGGATCGCAATTGTTGTTTGATATGAACTTTCGGAATGATGTTCCCGGTTATGGTTTTCAGCTTAAAAAAGGGGCAACTGCCCTGACCGAATCGTGGCCGGCATTGGAGGAAGTGTCGAACAATCACCTGATGCTGGGTCATATCATGGAATGGTTCTACACTGGGCTCGGAGGAATAAAGCAGGAGGAGAATAGTGTTGGGTTCCAGAATATCATCATCCGACCCCAAATAGTTGGAGATATTACCTGGGTAAAATCAAGTTATCAGTCACCATATGGGATGATCAGAAGCGATTGGGAAAAAGTGAATAATCAGCTTGAAATGAAGGTTGAGATTCCTGCAAATGCAACTGCAACGATCTATTTGCCAACAAAAAGGGAGACCTCCGTCACAGAAAATGGAATGAAAGTGGTTGTTTCCAAAAACAGTGATGGCAAATATTTCTGTAAAGTTGGGTCGGGAAGCTATATATTTCGAATGGGCATATAACTTATAATTGAAGAAATTCTTAATCAGGCAACTGGTGACTAGCCGGAGGCTGCAAATATCTTAATAAAAACTGGAGGCTTTCCCCCAAAACAATCAATCTTTTAAAGGGGAAAGGGGTTGGATTCTAAAATATTCTTGCTTGAAGCCAGCTGCGAGCACCAGTTGCTTTAAGATGTAGTATGAACTAATTTTCATTTTATAAATTCAAAGTGAATCCATAATAATCCTATCTTTGAAAACTGTAGGTGAAGAAAATGTAGTCTATTAAATGGGCAAGGAATACCAGGTCAATTCAGACACCCTATTGTGGTATGATTTTATTCAAGGTAACGATGATGCATTCCGTATTATCTACAATAATCATGTCCAGTCCCTTTTCAAATATGGTTGTCATTTTACCTGCGACGAAGCTCTCATAAAGGATTGTATTCATGATGTTTTCATTGAACTCGCGAAATACCGCTCCGGATTAGGGGCTACCAATAATATCAAACTCTATCTCTTTAAATCGTTAAAAAGGAAAATAATTAAATCGATGGATAAATCGGGCATTTTCGGTTCAATTGATGTTGATAATCTCCCTTTTTATTATACGATTTCTGCTGAAGATGCGATTGTTGACAACGAATCGGAGCGGTTGCAATACCTGCAGTTAGACAAAGCGATAGCCACTTTAAGTCCGCGACAAAAAGAGGCCATTTATCTGAAATTTGTTTCCGATCTGAGTTATGAGGAGTTAGGCAAAGTGATGCAACTTAATTACCAGTCGGCCCGTAACCTGGTTTTCAGGGGACTTGAAAAGCTAAGGTTGAGCTTACCTAAAAATTTGTTCCTTTTTTTTCTGAGGTCCGGAAATTGAGCATGTAATATTCCATGAATAAACATAGTCGACCGCTCTAATAAAATAATTTAAAATCGTTGAGTACAAAATCATCTTTCTTTCCTTATTAAGAAAAATGACTCAAGATGACACCTTCCAACGAATACAAAAAGGTCGAATTTATCCATAATCCCCACTTTATAGAATGGGTTTTAAAACCAACTAACGAATCGAATCAATATTGGGAAACCTATTTAAAAGAGAATCCCTCCCAAAAAAAAGAGCTGGAACATACCCGATATTTAATTAAAGGACTCATTAAAGGGGAAAAACTGCTTTCAGAGCGTGACGTGTTGGCATTGTGGGACAAAATTGAAAAGACGAAAAGCCACCGTAACGCGAAATTTATTCACTTTAAAAGATGGTCCGTAGCAGCAGGAATACTTTTAGTTCTGGGTATTTCCGGATGGCAAATGTCCAAATATATCAATCAAAAAACGGCGCCAATTGACTACCAGTCAATTGCGGTTAATATGGATACTTGTAACGATATCAAACTGATTCTATCAGATAAATCCCAAAAATCCTTTTCCTCAAAAGAGGTTGATTTAAAATATAACTATGAAGGAAAACTCCAGACCAAAACAGGAAAGCAGATTCATACAGAGGATTTAACGATAAGCACCGAAACCCTGCAGATGAACCAGTTAGTGGTACCCCGGGGAAAACGATCAAGTGTGGAACTGGCCGATGGGACCAAACTTTGGCTCAACTCCGGTAGCCGGGCTATTTACCCTGTCGCATTCAAAGGTAAAACCAGAGAGATCTATATCGAGGGAGAGGGTTATCTCGAGGTGGTACATGATGCTTTAAAACCATTTTATGTGGTAACCGACCAGATAAAATTGAAAGTCTTGGGCACCAAATTCGATATCTCAGCCTATAAGGAAGATGATCATGTTTCGGTGGTATTGGTCGAAGGATCTGTTCAGGCTTCATCTCCAACGGAAAAACTGACAATAAAACCCAATCAACTATTTAATTACGAAAAGCTTACGCAACGATCAACTATTGAAAAAATCAATGTATTGGAATATGTCTCGTGGAAAGATGGTTGGATGTTATGCAATAAGGAACGAATTCAATCAATCACCACCATATTATCGAGATATTATGACGTTAAAATTAATTGTAATGACCCTCGATTAAACAACATCACCATAACCGGAAAGCTTGATCTTAAAAGCAAATGCGAAGATGTGTTTAAAGTCATCTGCACCACTGCCCCTTTAAAATACGAACTAATTGATAATACAATATTTCTGAGTTTAAAATAGATAAAAAAGCATTAACCATTAAAACTAAATGCCAATGAAATGAAAACGCCAGACAAAAAAATGACAGGCTATATTGCAGTATAACCTGTCGTAAGTTTTAACTCAAATCGAAATTTTATTTAAGTAAATTAAAACCACACAAATTTATGCAAAAAATCGGGTTATTGGTTCCGTATATCCGGAACTTTAAAAAATTCATGCTGATTATGAAATTATGTTCGCTGTTATTACTTGTTTCATTAGCAACAGCATCGGCTAAAACCAGCTATTCACAACAGACCAAATTTACGCTGAATCTTGACCACGCCACTGTAAAGCAACTTTTCGACAAAATTGAGGAGAGCAGTGAGTTTATTTTTGTCTATTATGATAACATTCTCGACCTCAACAAAGAGGTTACTGTAACTGCCGATAATGAAACAGTTGAAGAAATTCTGGAAAAGGTTTTTAAATCTTCTGAAAACACTTATAAAATCTTCGACCGGCAAATTGTTATTGCCAAAAAGGAGAGTTCAGAAATTGAAGCAAAAGCCACAACTGTTCAGCAACAACAAAAAAGGGAGATCACCGGCTCGGTTAAGGATAGTAACGGTCAACCATTACCCGGAGTATCCGTTTTTATCAAAGGGACAACAATAGGTACAATCACCGATAACGAGGGTAATTTCTCATTGGCAATTCCTGCAGGGGGAAAAATACTAGCATTTTCTTTTGTAGGAATGACCGGACAGGAGGTGACCATTGGTAATCAAACAGTTGTTAATATAAAACTACTTGAAGAAACCATTGGCATTAATGAAGTGATGGTAGTTGGATACGGTACCCAGCGGAAAAATGCAGTGACAGGTGCAGTAACAACAGCAAAATTGGATGTTTATAAAGATGTCCCCGAAAACAATATCATCGAAAGATTAAAAGGTACTGTAGCCGGATTAAATGTTGGGGAAGCCAACACTGCCGGGGCCGTACCAGGCTTTACAATCAGAGGGCAAAATTCAATTGCAGCATCCAGCGCACCACTAATTGTTTTGGATGGCGCAATTTTTAGTGGTTCGATGGCCGATATAGCTCCATTTGATATCGAAAGCGTAACAATACTTAAAGACGCGAGTGCGGCAGCAATCTATGGATCAAGATCCTCCAATGGTGTTATACTCATTGAATCAAAAAAAGGAAGCGGAATTGAAGGAAAACCAAAATTCCAGTTCAATTCAAGCTATGGAGTTGTAAATGAATTAAATCCTTTACGCCTCTATGATGCCAAAGGATACCTTCAAAGGTTGAATGATATTCTAAATGATAACGGGACAGTGGTAACCGCTGATCAAACCCCAAATTACCTGCAAACCATCGAAAAAAAGAATTATGATGCGACACCGGACCATAAGCCAACTCTAGCTGATCCATGGGGTTTAATCAGACAAACCGGATTTAATCAGAATACATCATTGAGCGTTTCAAACCGGACAGATAAACTGATGTATTATATGTCAGGAAATTTCACAAGCCAAAAAGGAGTTGAAAAGAACGATGTATTTAAACACTATTCGATACGGGCTAATTTGGAATCCAAAGTGACTGACTGGCTTACGCTGGGTATGAAAACTTATTTCAGTCTTAGAGATTATCCCGACACGCGTGTATACGGTGCAGGTGCAAATTATTCTCCTTTCGGTCTAAGTCCTTATGCCGACATTTATAACGCAGACGGGAGTTATAACCAATTTCCGCAAACTACAACCTCTGCTCCCAGCCCATTTTGGGCATACGCCGACGAGGCATATAACAAAACGTACAACCTGAACGGAATTTTTAACGCCACGATTAAAGTGCCATGGATAAAAGGACTGACCTATACCCCTACTTACTCGCAGACCTTTAATTTTAATGAAAACGGCACTTTTTACGGATATAAAACACACATTGGACAACCCGTAAAAGGCGATGGGACAAGAAACTACAGCAGAAACAACACCTCTTTATTGGATCATCTGGTTAAATATAACCACACTTTTGCTGATAAACATAACGTGGATCTAACCTTACTCTATTCCACGGAAAAATATAGCTATTTTAGTCAGTCTTCTAATGCAAAAGGATATGATAATCCACAATTAGGGACCTATCGCCTTCAGGCAGGACAAACGGCAACTGTCAGTTCAGGCGGAGGTGACACAAAGTCAATTGGACAGATGGCTCGGCTCACCTATACCTTTAACGACAAATATGCCATTACAGGAACCTTTCGGAGGGATGGATTTTCCGCTTTTAGCGCCAACAAAAAATATGGTGATTTCCCGTCTGTGGGTGTTAACTGGAATATTTCCAAAGAATCATTCATGAAAAAAGTATCCTTTATTGATGCACTCTCAATCAGGGGATCCTATGGCACCAACGGCAACCAGTCAATTGCCGCATACAGTACACTCTCCAAAGTTGCCAATGACTATTATTTCTTTCAGGGAGACAACAATTATACCCAGACTGAGTATATATCCACTTTAGGCAACCAAAACCTTGGTTGGGAATCGAGAACTGGTTTTAACGCGGGAGTGGACTTTTCAGTTTTAAAGGGGAGGATTTCAGGTTCTGTCGATCTCTATGCCACAAAAACAAATAATCTGGCATTTACCCTTAATTTACCCGGTTCATCAGGTTACAGCTCTATTACAGCCAATGCAGGTGAAATAAGAAATAAGGGGATTGAACTCAACCTAAGTTCGGTGAATATCAAAACAAAAATGTTTCAGTGGAGATCGGAATACTCTTTTTCACTCAACAGAAATAAGGTAGCTCATCTATTAGGCGATACCAATAAAGATGGTAAAGAAGATGATATCATCTCATCCAATTTATTCATAGGTAGATCTTTAGGCCAATTATATACCTATAAGGTTATTGGTATGTATCAGCAAGCTGATAAAGATAACGGGACTATTCTTGCAGGATTTCAACCCGGATATTATAAATTAAATGATGTCAACCTTGATGGTAAAATCACCTCAGATTTTGACCGTTCATTTATTGGTAATTCAAAGGAAAACTTCCGTTGGAGTTATACCAATACCTTTACATACGGCAACTTAACTTTGTTGGTTTACCTGAACTCCATCTGGGGAGGAAACAACTGGTTCCTTGCATCCAATACACCTTATCGGGATGGATACGCCAATAATGGAGCAATTAATCATGCCGTTTATGATTACTGGACCCCCACCAATACAGGTGCTGAATTTCCCCGTCCAAACTATATTGCCAGAGCCGCTGTCTCAGGAGATAAATATTATGACAGAAGTTTTATCAGGCTACAGAAGGTTGCCCTAAGTTATGACATCACCCAATTTGTAAAAAAATACAAAATTCAGAAATTAGACCTCTCGGTTAGTGCAGACAATCTTGGCACCTATTCCCCCCATTGGATTGGCCTTGATCCCGCAACCGGCTCAGGTCTGACCGATAGTGTCATCCCTTCGCTGAGGACAATACTGGTAAGTCTGAATATTAACTTTTAAAATTGCAAAAATGAAAAATATAATCTTTTTATCAATCGTTTTTGTAACACTTGTTACAACTTCGTGTAAAGAGTCATTGACCGAAGTGCCAAAGGACTTTTATACACCTGAAAACTCCTATACCAATAAAACACAATTTGAATCAGCACTGGCAAATATTTACCTTAGTATCCGACGGGATACCTATTCCTATACCGATGGATACCAGGTTTATGATATGTTGGGATTAGACCTTGATTTAGCAGATATCGAAAACAATACTTCGTCTACAAAAACGCAGTATTTTTATTGGTCAACCATGAATGCAGACAATGGCTTTTCAAGTAAATGGTGGTTAGCATTGTACAAATGGATCGCACAAGCCAATGTAATTATTGACAGGGCTGCTCAGCCAGCTGCAGTATGGACATCAGATGCAGAGAAAAATGCCATTATCGGTGAAGCCAAATTTTTACGCGCTTTTGCTTACCATTTTCTCGCAAATATGTGGGGAGGAGTACCCCTGGTTTTAAATGAAACAACAGTTCCAAAATTCGATTATGTCAGGGCTACCCAGACAGAAGTTTGGCAACAATGTAAAAAGGATCTGACAGATGCAGTGCAAAGCATGCCAACCATCGATCAATTGAAGGGTGGAAGGGCGCCGCGTGAGGCAGCATACCATCTGTTAAGTGAAATAAATATCTGTCTGAAAGATTATCAGGGTGCCATAGATGCAGCAACCGCAGTAATTGGCAATGGGAAAAATAGTTTGATGACTGCAAAATTTGGAACATGGGCGAATTTTAAATTCTCAGGTTACACCTACCAGGGATCAGCTCAGCCTTTTTCAGATGTATATTTCTGTCTTTTTCAGGATGGCAATTTTAATTTCAAGGAAGGAAATAAAGAGGCAATCTGGAATATAGAACAGGATCCGAATATCAAAGGAGGCGACAATACAGACCTTAGCAGCAGCGGTGGATTTTTCAGAATGGAAAGATGGTGGGGCCCTATACCATGGCAGGCAAAGGATAAAAATAATGTGTCGAATTTCTTGCAGGACACATTGATGGGTAGGCCTGTTGGTTATCTGGTAGCCACTGGTTATTCCGATTCCCTGATCTGGAAATACAAAGGCGATTTTAACCGCGACATACGCAACTCAGTGCACAATATTGAACGGACCTGGTACTACACAAATCCGGCAAGCGCTTTTTATGGACAGGCAATTACAAAAACAAATTGTGATGCATCAACCCTTAATTTATGGACACCAAGATTATCACCACAATTTAAGAAGTTTGTTTCAGCCGTTCATTACGGAAAATTTCAGGATGCGACAAGTAAAAAATGGCATGATAACGGGACGACCTATAAAGATTGGTATATCATGCGTCTTGCAGAAACCTATCTGTTGCGTGCAGAAGCTTATATGTTGAAAGGCGATCCTTCCAGCGCTGCCAATGATATTAATGCAATAAGAAACAGATCATCTGCCACTCCAGTCGTAGCCGGAGATGTAAATATGGACCTTATCATTGATGAAAGGGCGAGAGAACTCTACGGAGAAGAATTCAGGCTTAATACCTTGATGAGGACTGGAAAACTCGTGGATCAACTGACTAAATATAATGGTTATTTTAAAGACAATTCTATCGTTTTTAATCCTGCATGGAAACTATTACCTATTCCGCGAAGAGAAATAGAAGCCAATACCGGAGCAGTTTTGGAGCAAAACACTGGATATTAAATCGATACATTTTTCTTTGAATTTTTAATGCTATAATAAAAACGCCTGCCTTATCTAAAGTGCAGGCGTTTATAATAATAGGATGTTGTGATTGATTACTGATCCTACATACCGATGAATAAAAATAATTGCAACTGCAGATAATGGGCAAGTTTCAATGAATATGGTAAATTTGATGTAGCATTCATCACGCTTCAAAGTCATGTAATAAATGCATGTTTTCGGAATATTAATTTAAAAGTTATTCAAATGGAAAACTTTAACAATCAGCGTAGAAACTTTTTGAAAAACTGTGCAATCGCAACTTCAGGAATCTCCATTCTACCAAGCACCACAGTTAGCGGTTTAGGTCATAAAGCTCCAAGCGATAAGATGAATATTGTCGGTATAGGTGTTGGCGGTAAAGGACACCCAAACCTTGTTGGAATGTCGCAGGAAAATATTATTGGTTTATGTGATGTAGACTGGAAATATGCTGACAAGTGTTTTAAAGAATTTCCCAATGCAAAAAAATTCTGGGATTGGCGTAAGATGTTTGATGAACTGGGTAGTTCAATTGATGGGGTGATGATCGCAACTGCGGACCATTCACATGCCACAGTAGCAGCAAATGCAATATCACTTGGGAAGCACGTCTATTGCCAAAAACCACTCACCCATTCCGTTTATGAATCACGATTATTGACAAAGCTGGCAGCCAAACATAAGGTGGCAACCCAGATGGGGAATCAGGGAAATTCTGGTGATGGGGTCCGTCAGCTTTGTGAATGGATTTGGAATGGCGAAATTGGTGAAGTAAAAGAGGTACATGCATGGACTGATCGTCCTATATGGCCACAAGGACTCCAGCGTCCGACCCAGGTAATGCCAACGCCTAAGACTTTGGACTGGAATCTATTTATTGGTACTGCTCCCATGCGACCCTATAATGACATTTATACCCCCTGGAATTGGCGTGGGTGGTGGGATTTCGGAACCGGAGCTTTCGGGGATATGGCCTGCCATGTTTTGGATCCTGTTTATCAATCGCTTAAACTAGGTTATCCTGAAAAGGTCCGGGGAAGCTCTACTGCAATTAATAGTGAATCAGCCCCTCAGGCTGAGACCGTCGAGTTTACATTTCCTGCCCGCGACAATCTGAAAAAAGTGGCTATGCCGGCAGTTAAAGTTTATTGGTATGACGGGGGTTTGTTACCCAATGCATCTGCACTTCTTCCTGAGGGTGAGAACCTTATGGCTGACGGACTTGGTGGATGCATATTTATAGGATCGAAAGACACCTTAATTTGCGGATGTGGAGGTTTCAAAAGCCGTCTGGTTTCGGGCAGAATACCAACCGTTACACCCTATTTGCGACGTATCCCCGGAGCCATCGGGTATGTCGACGGACCTCACGAAAAGGACTGGATACGTGCATGTAAAGAATCACCTGAAAACAGGATGGAAGGCACATCAAATTTTGCCTATTCAGGTCCGTTTAACGAAATGGTATTGCTTGGTGTTTTAGCCATCAGACTTCAAGGATTGAACAAATCGCTTAAATGGGATGCAGAAAAGATGGCAATAACGAATATTTCTGCAACTGAAGAATTGAAAATAATGACTTTAAATGAGTTTAAAGTGATCGATGGCCATCCACATTTTAATAAACAATTTACCAGATTCAACGCATTGGAACAAGCCAATGAGTATATTCGGCATACCTATCGGGAAGGGTGGAATTTACCGGCAATGCCATAACTCTGAAAATGATAAAAATAATTGCCTTAGCGTTTGTAATTATCGTGCTTTTCCCTGAAAAGTACCTGGTGGCCCAGATCAGAATTTTAAGAAATGAAATTTCATTAAATGGAGCGTGATAGATTGAAGAGAGTTTTGACTCAATGGATGTACCCAAAAAATTCAATCACAAGGTAACTGTTCCCGGTCTTGTCAATATGTCAATTCCTTCGTTTCCAAATGCGGATGAATATAATTCCCCGGAAATGGCATGGGATAGAATAAATATAGTCAAACCAAGTGTTTATAATCCCACGGCAGGCGGTTCAAATTAGAAAAGAAATTTTTTCTGATACCGAAGAAGTTTTGTTGTTGATAAAACAACTCAAAAAGCTTTCCTGAAAGTAAACAAAGCCCAGTTCGGTCCTAATGTATGGCTCAATGGACACCTGTTGGGTGAAAACTATGGCTGCTACACCTCGAAAACATAGGATGCAACAAGTTCAATAAAATTCACCCAAATTTCGGATCGATCCACACTTTTCCAGCCAAAAGAAACGCGAAAGCGAAAAGTACACCTCGGCTTCCGCAATTCAAAGTATATACCTAAGATCGGAGCTAAGTTCAATGCCCGGGAATGAGGCGATCAATTGGTTGCCGGTAACCTCGACAGCATTGTTTTCGTTGCCAAGGACTTGTACTGTTATTTGTATTACCCCGGCAAATATGGTCCAGTGCACCCCGATCTCTCATTCGATTGACTGGGTAAACAGGTTAAAGCAAGTCGTGATCAAAACATAATTTTTGATGCCTATTACTGCACTGCCTGGGATAATTATCTGGCAGACAAGCATCCGGGATGGAACATGCGTAAACGCGATGGATCAGATTATCGTCCAAATGCAGGAGAAACACCGGTATGGACCGCTTTATGTTTGGGGAACAATGATTTTTTTGACCTGATGTCGCAACACTTCACGGAGTTTGTATCCAACTATGATGTCGACCGTGCCTGGCTCGATAGAGTCAGGTCCATTACTGACGAATGTTACTGTGAAGCATGTATCCGAAAGATTAAAGCCAACGGAAAGGATCCTTTTGATAGAAATGTTCAACGGCAACTTCAGAACAAGAATTTCATCGCGGGATGAAGGAGCTGGTCCATGGGATAAAACCAGCCTGTCAGGTTGACTTTAATGATGCAGGAATGGGCAAGGTGAGCGAGCGGGCTCAGTATCCTGACAATATCGACATCGAAGCTTTGCCAACCGGAGAGTGGGGATATTTTTTATGCACCTGCCACATCATTGACACAACTTGGTGAACCTTTGTTTCAGCGGAGTGCCGAACATTATACAAGTCATTAACAATCTCCGTTCGATCATGTGACAGCCTATTCCGTTTTAGCAACAAGTGGGAAACTGGGTCTGATTGGCTTTCCGAATGGGAGTAAAGGTTACTGGATTTACAGAGAACCATTTATCCACATGGTTAATGCGCTACTCCCCTGCCAACTGGTTGAAACATTTGTTTTGAGCTAGTTTTGGAATTATTAATAACTTAAAACCTTAAACAGGAGTCACTCCGACTCGGATTATCTTGAAAACTTAAAGATTTTCAATGAATTGTTTAATGCAGTGAAGGATTTTCCTACTGGAATAACCCTTCAAAAATTGAGTTCCAGATAAAAGCCTTTGAGGCGAGATCTGACAAAGAGCGCCATCAAATTTCGAATAGGAAAGTAATGATGTTGGCTTACAAATCAGCTGTTGAACATCGTTTCCTCTTTAAGGCTCCATCCAAAGCACCGAATTATTGGTCCCATACTCATTTTGTTCATAGAGCTTATTCTCCGGGTCGATGATCCACGTTCCATCAATGATGAATTTATAGGTGTATTTCCCGGGACGAAGATAAAGCGGAAAGATCCATTTTCCATCGTGCCAGATCATCCTGTAACCATCTTTATTCCATCCGTTAAAACTCCCTGCTACAATCACCTTTCTGGCATCAGGATATTTGGACAACTCGAAGAGATGATTGGCTTTCAATGCGATAAATGAATTTCGAATCCCATTTTTTTCGGTCATAAACGGATTTACCGGATCGATCATCCACAATCCATCAACGATAAATTTGTATTCATAATTTCCGGCGGATAGTACATAGGGTAGCTGCCACCCTTTTTCAGTCCGATCCATCACCAGCTCTTCAGTATTCCAGTTGTTGAAATTGCCGGCAAGAACGACTCTTTTTTCATTTGTAAATCCATCCATTTTAAACAGATACGGCTCCCCGATTGCGATGAAAGAGTTGAGATTTCCACGGCCATCGTTCCTGATGGTTTTATTGCAGGGGTCGGTCATCCACTTACCATCGACCAAAAATTTATACGCATAGGTCCCGTCCCTAAGGTAAACCGGTAAAGACCACCCTCCCGCAGTTTTATTCATCATTATTCCCTTAGGATTCCAATTGGTGAAATTTCCAGTGACCACTACTTTTCCGGCATTTTTAAATCCATTCAATTCGAACAGGTGGTTGGAGCAATAAATTACTGAATTGTATCCACCCTCTCCGTCCCGTTCGCGCAACTTATTATTTGGGTCAGTTATCCATTTGCCGTCAACAATGTATTTGTAGGTGTATTTGCCGGATTTAAGGTTAATATCGGCCATCCATCCGTCATTTACGCGCTTCATTGGTGTACTTTTAGGATTCCATCCGTTAAAGGTACCCGATATACAGACTTTTTGTGCGGTTATATATGCCGGCAGATAAAATTGTGCCTTATTCCCGTTATAGATAAATACATAAGGCAGTTGCAGATTGTTTGCTCCAAAAACAACCGATTCTTCAGCTGAATTTCCACTGAAATTCATCCATTTGTCGATCATCATGAAAACGTCGTTCACATTAAGCGTTTTATCAGCTTTGGAGTCGATTGGTTTGGAAAGTTCCACAAGGTTTGTGTTCACCTTTTTAACTTTCCATATCTCGTTTGCTAAATTCAGATCACTCTTTCCATGGTAAAGCTGAGAAATCAATGTACTGTCGAGATCAAAAAGGGCGGAGAGCTCCTTCTGCTCCTTTTCTGTCCATTTTAAATTGATAGTGAAGATAATCCTTCCATTTTCAATCCGACAAACCTTTTCAGGATTAAACTGAGCCTGAGCAGTCCCAAAACCAATCAGACCGACTAACAGCAGGGTATAACGTATGATTGTCTTCATTTTTCTTCCCTTTTAGTAAAACGAATACCAAACTGTTTCTTCACAAAGTTAATACAAACAATCCCCTGTTCAAGAAAATTGTAGCCAAGCATTCCGTCGACTTTTGTCCCGTAAGCATCACTTAGGGCATCAAGATTGGTAATAATGGTTTCCATCTCCCTGATCCGGATCTCTCCAAGAGAAAAATCGTTCATCCGTCCGAACAAGACTTCGGAACTGGCAGAACCTGCACCTTTTAAGGCGGAACGTCGCGTAATGGTGAGGGTATTCAGAATACTTTTGTTTGAATCACTGCTGATAGCATTCGTCTCAGCCCCGGTATCAAAACAGAAACTGAGATTTTTCCCTGCTATTTTCCCTTTTAAAAACAGGATATTGGAATTATTCTCAAATCGCTGAACATATTCGGCTTTAAATTCTGCACTGGCACTGTTTATTCTTTTTCCGGACTTGTCGATCCGGATCAATACAAGTTGATTATTTTTTGAATCAATTACGATTTCCAGTTTTTTCATCATGCTGAACCCAATGAGACCAAGAATTTTGATACCTCTTCGGTTTTCGATATGGCCGAGATTTGCAACATCAGCTCTTACATTTTTGTAGGCTAACCCGGGAAGTTCAATCCTGTTGACGGAAATCTGCTCAACCACTCCTACAGCACCCGTGATACCGTTTGAGATAGTACCTCCAGTTTTTACATGATCTCTGAAATAGGTGGCATTAAGAACCAGTCCATTGGCACCTGTATCGAAGACCAGATTTCCCACTTGGTCATCCACCCTGGCCTCGATAACAAACAATCTTCCCGCCCTTTTCAACGGAATGACCACCGAATCAGTACTTAGGTTGAATTCAGGAGTGTAGGTGATTGATTGTGATGAAATAAAAGTATAACAGACAGGCAATGGAATTGTACTTGCTGATGCAATGGGAGGGAGTGTAGCAGGAGCGACAACTAAAAGCAGGATGAATAACTTGCAGTATTTTATCACTCCCATTTCCATCAAAAAAAATTTGTACTAAATTAAATATTTTTCCATATTTGATTCCAGCTGGGAGCTGCAATTGTGACAGAAATGTTGTTTTTTTTGATCAACATCTTCAACATAGGTACTTGATCTCATAACGCATGTTGTTGTATTACAATGAATTAGTCCGAATGTGTGACCCAATTCATGAATAACCTCCTTCCTGAAACGATCGAGCAGGAAACGGTTATTGCCACTGATTCCATAATGTTCGTTGCTGAACCTATAAAGTGAGGCAATCCCACTTTGGCCATTCAGAAAGGCTTGTCCGAAAATGTAAGTAAGAATTGGAATAAAAAGATCTACATTAAACAATCCCAGGGTTTTGAAAGAATTTGGAAACGACAATGAATCAACCATTTTTAATAGATTGTTTCCATTATATTGTCTGCGGGGCGCATCGTAATATTCACCCAAATCAATATGGCCATCTCTGAGGGAAACCGGGCAATGAAATTCTGATCGCACTGCTATTGCGACATTTTCAAGAAAATCTTTCTCAAACTGGCCAAAAGAGACTAAGGTGATTGTTGGCAGACTCATTACGCAATGTTACTGCTCCGCAGATTTTAAATCGTATTTCTTGATCTTATTGTAAAGCGTTACCCGGTCAACCTTTAGTGCCTTCGCAGCGCGGGATATATTCCAGTTGTATTTATTAAGAATCTGAAGAATAAAAGCCTTTTCAAAATCATCCAGACTTTCAGTTGAATTATTGACCATTGTTTTTTCCAATGGAAGATCTTTCAGGCTGATTCTTTTACCATCACCAACAACAATAGCCCGTTCGATCATATTTTCAAGTTCGCGAACATTCCCCGGATAACTAAATTCCATCAAGCGTTTTAAAGCCGACGGATCAATAGTTGCAGGCGGCTTATTCATTGAGGTACAGTATTTGTTGATAAAATAGTCGACCAGTAAAGGGATGTCGGCAAGTCGGTCGCGTAAAGGGGGAATGTGAATGTTGACCACATTTAACCGGTAAAAGAGATCCTCCCTGAATGTTCCCTGTTCAACCATGTTTTTCAAATCCTTATTTGTGGCGCAAATCACCCTGAAATCTGAGCTGATCTCCTTGTTTCCGCCTACCCTTACAAAAGTTTTAGATTCGAGTACGCGCAGCAGCTCCACCTGCATTTTCGACGAAATAGTGGCAATTTCGTCGAGGAAAATAGATCCGCTGTCAGCCATTTCGAATCGCCCCTTGCGGTTATACATGGCCCCGGTAAATGCACCCTTTTCGTGTCCAAACAACTCGCTTTCGAGAAGACTCTCGGTCAGAGCGCCGCAGTGAACACTGACAAATGGAAAGAATTTACGTGGAGAATTGGCATGAATTGCCCTGGCAACAAGTTCCTTCCCGGTTCCACTTTCTCCTGAAATAATCACTGATGAATTGGTTTGCGCCACACTTTCAACTTCCCGGAGCATATCTTTCATCGCATTGCTATTTCCGATCAGATCCTCGACATTCTCAAGTGAAACTACTTTCTTTTTTAGTGTCTCGTTTTCATCAACCAACGAAATTTGTTTGGTTGCATTTCGAATCAAATGGGTTAGATCGTCAGGATCAAATGGTTTCGTAACATAGTCATAAGCTCCGTCTTTTAGGGCTTTAACAGCAGTATCCACTGTGGCAAATGCAGTCATTACAATTACAACAGCCTCCGGTTTGATCGATTTTATTCTTCGGAGCATTTCAAGTCCATCCATCCCTGGCATTTTAATATCAGCCAGGATAATGTCAAATTGATCCGATTCAAGCAGTGTAAGCGCTTTTTTCGCATTCTCTGCTGATTCGACGTGGAACCCATCCTCGAGAAACCAGTTATACAAAGAATCTCTGACCGATTCTTCATCGTCAACAATTAATATAGATATTTTTCTGGACATGATCTAATTGCTTTAATTTTTAATCAAAGGTAGCGTTACTGACAGGATTGTTCCAATTCCCACTTCCGATTTTACCTGAATTTTCCCTTTATGATTTTGAACGATTCCGTGAACGATGGATAATCCCAACCCAATACCACTCGCATTTCGTTTTGTAGAAAAGAATGGTTCAAAAATATGAGGAATATCCTCAGCCGCAATACCCAAACCATTGTCTTTTATTTCAAATGAGACAGAATCCTCATCTGTATTTTTTGTTTTTATCACGATTTCACCGCTTTCGGATAATGCTTCCGAAGCGTTTACCAATAAAGCGATACAAGCCTGTTTAATCTGATTCGGATTGCAATAGATTAAATCGGACTGTGCAGCAAAGTCAGTCGAGAATTTAATGTTTTTAATTTTAATGGGATGGGACATTAAATCATAGGTTTCCTGAAGAATTCCCTGCAAATGCTTAGGTTCAAAGTCGTTCTGTTCTTTCCTTGAAAAATCGAGTAATCCTTTTACAATATCCCCACATCGTTTTGTTTCGGTTTCAATAAACTTCAGATGTTTGAGCATGGAATCACGTTTGGAGACATAAAGCTCAGAATTAGAAACTTGCTTGTGTAATAATTTTGTATAAATCAGAATCCCTGACAACGGATTATTGATCTCATGTGCCACTGAAGAGGATAATTTTCCCAAAGATGCCAATCGCTCAACATGCATCAATTCATCTCTTGCGGCACCAAGTTCTTCCGATTTTTTCTGGACCTTATATTCGAGCTGTTGTGACCAGTTTTCCAATTCAGTTGTTGCAGTGTGCAGGTTGTCAAGCATATCATTAAATGCCTGCGAAACCATTCTCATATCATCAAGCTGGTTGGGTTTTAATTCAATCCGGGTGCTTTTATCACCATTTGCAACTGCAATGCTTACTTCTATCAGGGCATTTAATGGCTCTTTAATTTTTTTGCGGGTGAAGAATAATAAAAAGGATACCAGTAAAAAGGTGGCCAATATCGCCAATACCAGAAACTCGGTTGAGGATTTCTGTATAGCTTTGTCCTGAGCTTCCAGAGGGATTTTGATAACCAGTGAGCCCAATAATCTATCGGTTTCCTTGTGCGCATGACACGAACTTGAGGAACACGATTTTTCGTTCAGAATCGGTGATTTAATCAGTAAATGCCTGCTGCCATTGTCGTTCTGATTCATCTCACAGTCGCTGTTTACATTGATTATCCTGTAAGATTTCTCGTTTTCGGAGAACATCGTTTTTATATTGGCATGACAACTAATACAATTTGGATCGCTGTGTTTTTTGTTTTTATCTTCAGCAAATGAGGAGTAAACGAGGTTCTCATCACTATCGTACATATTTACTTCATCAATTCCGGGTAAGGTGTTGATAATGTCCAGCGTGTTACGCAGTGAACTTTTATCATTGGCTAGCATAGAATGGTAGAGGGCACCCTCCACTATTGAACCAATATTGTTCCCGTTCTGGCGTATGATCGTGTTGAGATAATGTTCGTTAACAGACTTGAAAATAATAAAAAATGAGACAAACAAAAAAACCGACATGTAAGTGATTGTCAATACAACGCGGCCATAAATGGACGATCTGAATTTTACGTAATTATTAAGAATTACATTGCCTGTTTTGTTCTTGTGTTTAAAAAACATACGATCACTGTGTTAGAATTGTTGGGGTGATTCTCTTAATCCAGTCGATTTATTTTTTAGTGCAAAATACAAAAAAAAAACCGGCGCAATCGTGCCGGTTAAAAATAATCTTTATCAGATGCTGTAATACAAAATTTGAATGGCAGATTCTATGATTCATCCCAATTTCTTATTTCAAACCCGTCAGGATTTAAAAATTTTCTTTCGAAATCCTTCCATATTTCATCATGGAATGTTCGAAGTGAATGATCGCATAATTCACCTCCATCCTACAATATCACCATTGATGAATCGGAAGAGCTATTTCTTATCGATATTGCAAGAAAATCTTTGAATGATTGATCGGTTATATAATCGCCATTCAAATAGACAACGAGACAGAAATTACTCGTATACAAGAATTTAAATCGTAAAAACAGAATTAATTGTTATAAACCTTTAAATTACTTGACATTATCAATATACTGCGTTTGAAAATCTTCCCAGATTTCCGGACCAAGCTCTGAAAGGATGCCATCTCTAAGTACACCGCCATCCTGCAAAACCATTACAAATGCAGGTACATGGAGTCGTACTGCCGAAGCAAAGAAATCCTTTAATCTCGAATATTCTGTTTTTAACCATTCGGTGTACTTTTCAGCCATATTCATAAAATCAATTTCAAGTGACCAGTTTGCAGGTTCAACAGTATAAATCCATCCATCGGCAAATGGATCTGTATTGAGCAGTTCCACATCATATACCAGATTACTGTTTGGCGTTTTAATTGTTCCAGTTACAGGGGAACTGATGTTTAATTGTTTTCCATGCTGAATGATGGTCACCAGATGTTCTCCTTTTTTAATCTTATCACCACTTTTCTTCATTTCAATCCTAGTTAGAGGACCTGTAATGTGAAGGAGAAAGTCGTCGATCCCAACTTTTACCAGACCGTCTTTTTTCATGAAAGCCCAGGTGTGAGTTTTATCAAAGTATATCCCCATTGGAATAGAGACTGCATTCTCATCAAAAATTCCGGGAGTATCAGAAATGTTATGGGAAATGACAGCCCGCTTGTTAACTCGGATGCGCCTAAGGACCCTGTCAGATACAATACTTGTGGCAAAGAGAACGAACAAGACCATGATTACTATTTTCAGTATTGAAAAAAAGGATTCGGGTGTTGAGGGATAAAAGGATGGTTCATTGATTCTTGCAAGCTGGGTTTGTCTTTCAGAGAGTACCAGATCTGTAAGGCCATTTGCATTCAACGTTTTTTGTCCTTCGGTTAATACCCAGTTGAGAAATGCAATTTCGGCTTCATTTTTTGGTTTTGCTGCAGAAACTGAAAAAATATGACCCGATAATTCGCCTGGATATTTTCCAATCCAGACTCCCCTCGAAAACTCCTGGAGATTCGAATAGATGGCCTCCATATAATCGATTCTTCCATTTCCGTTTTTATCAATGGGCACAATTTGAATATGTTCGGCGATCGTTTGATCATTTTGATTCACAATTTGGAATAATTTGCAAAACCCGAGCCCATTAGGATCTTTTTGAATTGCTGAAACCATCTCCTGTTCATTGGCAACCTGAACGCCTAAGGGCTTGAATTGGTTCTCTTTTACAAAATCGGCGACTCCAGCAATTACAGAAGGGTCATTGATAAAATAGAGATGTAATGGAGCAGAACTATTATTATTGTTTTTTTGAAGGAGCATACCCCAGGTTGGGTTTTGTGAACTCTGTAACAAGTGTCCCAAATCCACGGATGTTATTCCTTTCAGGATTATTTCATTCCTGAGCGGGTTTAAATCATTCATAACCGGAATAATTACATTTCGGGCCACGGTTATACTCCATGGCGTTTGATTATTTACCTCAGCTAATGAGCGATCTGATATAAAACCTATACCACTGCCTTTTTTTAGTAATCGTGAGATTTCATTCGTTTCAGATTTAAGGAGCTGTATATTCATCCCGGGATTTGATTTCAAATATTCACTTACCCAATTCGAGGTAAGGGGATAGAGCTCAGGAGTAGAGAAGATGGTAATAGCACCTTTCTGATCAACACTCTTTTCCTTGACCAATTCTTTACTCCCAACAAAACTGTATGATGAAAGTAAAATTCCGACTATTAAAATGATCCTGGTTTTCATGATTTTCATATTTTAATAACAAATCATAATATTCAATTATAGTGCCAAAGACGATTTACATATTTAATGTGCTGTTTTATAGTTAGTTACAGTGAGGCCTGTTTAAAATTTAAACAGGCAAAGTGTTGAATAAATATACATCAATTTGTATCAAAAATACTATAATACTGAATATCTGCAACATAAGAACTATGTAAGTAAATTAAACAACTGTTGAATATATCAACACAATTACCAGCCTAATTATGAAAGAAACAGGGTGCGAAAGCGTTATAACAGGAAGTCAACTATTTATTTGAATTAAACGCTCTATTTGTCGGTGATTTTGGAGGGAATCGGGGGTGCAGGAGGAAAAGCGAAGCTGCTCAACATATTTTTAAACATAGGAATTGTTGTATATCGTTTTTTTAGATACAGAAGGAAATAAAGTTGGAATCCACTCCTTTAAATTAAGGAGTGGATTCCAACTTTTAGTTTTTTTCCAAATGAAAGTTTTTGACCCATTGAATATCTTCTGATCTTAAAGATTTACCTCTATCTTATATTCCCCTTGACTCAGATTGAAATCGGCTGTTAATGGTTTCATAACTAATTGTGCAGGTTCAGACACCCTGGTTATAATGATCTTTTTAAATTTCTTAAAAGGGAGCCTGACCGAAGCCTCAGTTCCATCGGGTACCTTCAGGTTAAACTGACAATTACCTGGACTTTTTTTGATCCAACCGGAGGTTATCACACCGTACGGTGATTCATATGAGCAATTTACATTTGACAGATCCTCCGGAACATAGGGTGCAATAATAAATTTTTTGAACCCGGGATATTCAGTCATTTCCCGGATACCTCCCAGCCACCTGTAGAACCATTCGGTAACCGTTCCAAACATAGGATGGCAATTTGAATAGGTATTATCGCTCTCCTTCCAGGTTTCCCATAGCGTTGTAGCCCCTTTGTCGATCATATGGCCCCATCCCGGGTAGGTTTTACTATGGATAATTTCATACACTTTATCC
This sequence comes from Prolixibacteraceae bacterium, assembly GCA_963675995.2. GTDB lineage: Bacteria > Bacteroidota > Bacteroidia > Bacteroidales > Prolixibacteraceae > JAAFHB01. The sequence goes on from CAXXIY010000002.1 coordinate 2,951,849, forward strand.
GCATATCCTTCCTGAGAAAGTGCCTCAAGGATAAATTTTGTTCCAAAGATTCCGGTTGTGAAATGTCCGTTTACCCCATTTTTAACTGCCAAAAGGAGGGAATCAACGGCTGAATGTTTTTCCTTTTCAGGAATCAGATTATAATAAAGAAGCGTAGCAAAAAGGGTCTGCCGGTTAATTGGACCCGGTACCGGATTCAGCCAGAACCGGGTTAGAATTGCTGTTGAAAGTTTCCGCTCCAATGCTCCAAATTTTATTTCATTCTCACGATCTTTCATTATGGCTGCAAACCGCTTCATGATCAGGGCACATTTCAGGTAATGTGTTGTTCCTATCAGTTCAACAGGAACAGGTATCATCGACTCATGATCTGCCAATCCTTTTTTCACAATACCTTCCGGATGAATCCGAGCCACCTTTTCCATCCATTTTAGATCAAATGAATAGAGTTCTCTAACCAATGAAGTATCATTGTAATAGTTCAGGAGATGATCCTGAGTGGTAATAACTGCTGACTCCCAGCTAATTCCGCAATATTTCATGATAAAAGGTGCAATATCAATAAAGACAGAATCGTTTACTGCATCGACCCAGTCGTAGATCGTCTTACGATAAAAATCATGCATGTCGTAATTGCAGATAAAGGATTCGCTGGTTGCATTCAAATCTCCTCCATACCCAAACCGTTCCCGTCCGGGGCAGTCTGACTGAACGCTCATTAGATTATTGACGAAAGTCTGTTTGGTGGCTTCCTGAATATCATTGAGCAGTTTTGAAGATGATGAGAAATGGCCCATCTCTTTTACATTCGTGTGAAGTACAAGGCCTTGAATATCTGTCAATAATGGGGCTTTCTCCAGACCTGAAATCTCCAAATAGCGGAAAACGTGGAATGTGAACTCCGGACAATACCAAATATCATTTGTTTTACCAAAAATGTATTCATCTGTCTGCCATGCGATTGCAGGCGCACCAGGCCCTCCTTGTCCGGCCCGCTTTATCTGACCGCAAACAGCCGTCATTGGATTCAGTTCTCCATCGCTATAAATACGTTCCCCAAAACGGAAAGTGATTTTATCTCCCTCCTTACCATGAAGCCTGATCTTATATAATCCGGTAAAATTTACCCCCATATCCACAACATAAACTCCCTTTCTCAGTGAGGCTATGGCGATTGGCTTTTGAAGTCCTGTTTGCTGAATCGCAGGAAAGAATGATTTTTGAAGCTTTCCACCAGGTCCCTTACCAATTTTGGCAGCAGTCCATTGTGAATCATCGAATTGAACACTATTCCATCCTTTTAACTCTTTCCGTGCATCATATACTTCTCCAATATAGACGTTGTTTTTAATGATTGGTCCATAGGCAAATTTCCAGCTATTATCACTTTTTATCTCCGTGACATCTCCATTCTGGTAGGTTATGACCAGTTTGGCTATAAATTGTGGTCTGCCAACACTGAGCGTTTCTCTTAAGTTACGATTGCCCCACATTCTCATAGGGAGGGGATTGTAAAAACCATTACCCAAAGATACACCGATGCAATTTTGACCAGTCAGGATATTTGATGTGATGTCAAATTCCGAATAATAGACTCGTTTGGCGAAGGAGGTCCAGGCGGGATCGAGGAAATTCTTCCCTATTTTCTCACCGTTGATAGTTGCACAATAGTAGCCTGCAGCTGTAATAAATAGTCTGGCCGATTTTATGTTTCCTTTTGTAATGAAATTTTTACGAAACATCGGGGCCGGATCATCTCCGTACATCAGGGAATCGTTTTCCGGCTGAAGTCTGGGATCGCCGATCCAACTCGCGCCTGTCAGATCATTTAATTTTATTGCAAAATCCGATCTATTTTGACCGAAACAATGTGTGAATGTCAAATATATGAACAGGATACATAGCACGATACCAGTGTGGTGAGACCTCATTTCTTTTTGTTTTTCTTTCCCTTGATCTTATTCAATCCCGTTGCTTTCAACCAACCGTTTGCCATCAATTTTGCTCCGGGTAATCCCGGATGGATTCCGTCCGGAGCCCAATATCGGTCTGGTGCTCTGTTTATCGCCTTATCATAAATTGCCTGAAAGGGAACAAATACGGCATTAAACTCAACAGCTAATTGTTTTGACACTTTTCGGTACTCATCAAACATTGGATACCATTGTTCAGGTTTAATAGCACCTCCCCCTTTTAGTGTGTATGGCTCACAGATTATGAAACGGATATTGGGTAACTTCTGCCTTGTATAGTTAAGTAAATCCCTGTAATCGTTCTCATATTTCTTTAAGGTCCCCTTATAGCCTCCGTCTAAAGTATGCCAATAATCGTTAACACCAATTAGGATGCTCAATATGTCTGGTTTAAGTGCAATACAATCCTCGTCCCATCTTTCTCGTAACTGGAATACTTTATTTCCACTAACTCCCCGATTATAGATTTTTAGTTTTTTCTCTGCAAATTTTTCCAAAAGTTGACCAGCGGCGAAAAGGACATAACCACGACCTAAAGCTTCGCTCTCATTTGGTTCTGTTATTTTTCGACTCCGGCTAGCATCGGTGATTGAATCACCCTGAAACAGTATTGTTGCATTGTCATTTATCGGTATACCTGCCTTTTTTGAAGTTGACTTTTTTTTTGCTGCCCCCTGGGCTGTCGATTGGACCAGCAAAGCTCCGGCACTTGTTACAACAGCTGTTTTTAAAAAGTTTCTACGAGAATTCGTCATTTATGAAATTGGTTGATTAAAACTTTATTTTTAAGGTCAATTTTAAATTTGGATATTATTTTGCGCTTAGTTTTAATTTAACGGTCAAAATCCGGAATATTCATATATTCACCCCCTTTGAGCGCCGACTCATGGGCAACAATACCCGGAGCTGTGTAAGCAAGAGCTTCATAGATATTGACTTTTGGCTGCCGTTTATTAATCAGCGCATCTATAAATTCGTGCGTTATAAAGGCATGTGATCCGTCATGACCCGAGTTATGCCTTAAAGGTTCAGGCAGAAGGTCTGTCTGCCACCACATCGGCTGTTTGTAGAGTTCTGTAATATTTGCTTTATGTTGAAATCCGGCATCATCCTTGCCTGTGGTATCGGCAATCCTGACAATTGTATGATCTTTTCCCTCCTCGAGAGCAGAAAAGAAACTCATTTTATCACCTCTCCATTCCCCTCGTTCAATACTTCTAAAAGCTCCCTTCCAGTTTACTTCGACTCTGAATGGGGTGTTTTTATTGGTTTTAAAGAAGGCTGTTTCATTCCAGAAAGGATTATTGTAGGGATTATTTTTCAAAAGTGGACTACTGTCTCCCCAGCCTAAAGCACTTACTTTTTTTAGTCTTTCACCAGTGACTGAGATCAGAAATGCCGTGCAATGGGTTGGATATAGCATCGGAGGAAGGCCGTGTCGCCAGGTTGGTTTCCCATCCTCGAACCACAAGGTGTCGAGTCCCGGATGGTTATATTCAGCCGCGGCACTGAAAATTTCTCCAAACTTCCCCTCCTGATGAAACTTTCTGACTGATATCGAGTTTTGTCGGTAATAACTTGTTTCTGCCATCATGTAGGTGAGTCCCGTGGTACGAACTGTCTCTCTTAATTTGTAGCAATCTTCGATGGTCAAAGCGGCGGGTACTGCACACAAAACATGTTTTCCGGCTTTCATCGTCATAACCACATGCTTAACATGATCGGGGGCAGGAGTTGCAATAAAAACAGCATCTATCTTTGGATCAAGAATCAACTTTTCAAGTGACTCGTAACTTTTTGAACACCCATAAACTTTCATCAGGGTTTCGCGCCGGTCGGCTCTGAGGTCACTGACTGCCTCAACAATACAGTCTGGATGTTCGTGAAACTGAAAACCAGCCCCGAACCTCCCGCCTACAATACCTATATGGATTTTGGATGAATTAGAGGTCTCGCCCCTTAGGGTGATTCCTGGATGAGTTGCTAAGGCAGCAATGCCTAAACCTGTCATTCCGATGAATTTCCGTCTCCCTGACAGTCTGGTGGATTTAAGTTGATTCATATGCAAATTATGTTTGAAGTTTTTTGTGCGTGATGAAAAATTTCATTTCGTCTCTTAATACAAATATAGGTAGTTTTTCGGTTTCATTTTGTGCATTCAGCCAAAAACCCGGAATAGTATAATTAGACTACCCCGGGTTACTGGAATTTGAACAGAAAACTATTCAAATTCTTTGTCAAGGAAAATATATAAATTGGTCGGTATTATATTTAATCCATTTTCATTACAAATAAATCATCTACTTATAAACTCAATGGATTTTTAGATTCGGAATTTTCACAAAGTAATTCAACTGCATTATTTTAGTAACCAGTATTTTGCGTGATATTTGGATTCGCAATTCGTTCAAATTCAGGTATGGGCCAGTACCGTTGTCTGGTTGTAAATGTACATTTTGTCGACTGGTTCAAAACAGAGACCGGAAGTGTAGGCAAAATATCCTTCATAGTATTCCATCTTTGCAAATCGAAATAGCGTATTCCCCCTTCCTGGGCAAATTCTGCCCTGCGTTCATACTTAATGGCCTGCGAGATGTCGTTTTTTGAAGTTGCTGTAGAAGCAGGAAGGAATCTGGTCCGTACTGCGTTAAGGGAGGTTAAAGCGTCGGACAGTCGGCCTGTTTCATTCAGCGCCTCTGCATACATAAGCAGTGCCTCAGGGAAACGCATCAATATCACATCCTGATTGAGTATTTCGCCAACCTTGAGGGGTCGTTCATGTAAAATATAGTATGGCGTACATTTCTTCCAAGCAAAATAGGTGGCATTCGTTTTTAGGAAATCCTTAACCGGATAGGCGGCCATCGTATCCAAAGTTTTTTTATTCGTAATGGTATAGATCAGCCGGGCATCCCTGTTTTTAAAATTGTCAGATGGATCGTATTTTGGATTAGCACCTGATGTATCATAAGCAGTCCCGTCATCAAACTGAAAAAAGTTAAAAAGCTCAGGACGTGCGCAGACAGTAGCTGAAACAAGTCCCCCCATGTATGGGAAAGCAAGATTGGCAGAAGTACTGTAACGCATACTTAACATCACCTCTTTATTGTCAGTCATCGTAAGAATATCCGATTCCGGCGTATTTTTTACTGTATTTCCGTCAAACATCGATTTAAACTGTCTTTTCTTAACCAGGGAAAAATTCGGATCGCCTGTAACTTTAAAATTATCTTCAAACAACTTGATAATACCAGCATAGTCGGGTGTTCCATAGTCCATTATTTTATACCTCATCGCCAGTAATACAGCTGTTCCACTCACAATATGACCAGTATTATAGGATGTTTTCGGAAGAATCTTAATGGCATTGTTTAAGTCATTGATCATTGAATCCTTGATTACAATTCTTGAGATTCGGGTGAACTTTAGAATTTCCTCTCTTTTTGATTCAGGTTTTAGCGTAAGAACAGCATCTCCAAAGATATTGGTTACAAAGAAGTAGAAATAAGCTCGTAGCACTTTTGCCTCCGCAATATATTGTGCTTTTACTGTAGGGTCTATTACATTGGTTGGAGACAACATCTCAATGAAATTGTTCGTCTTAAAAATAGCTTCATATGCATTGGAATACATGGTGTTAAGATCTCCAGTCATGTTGTTGTTGAGTGTATTTTGAAGGAACATCTGCCATGAGGCGTCGGTTGTGTATCCATCGTCAGTTACTCCCGGGAACAAATTTAATTCTTTACTCCCGTTTCCTGTTACCATATAAAGACCGGCATAACAAGCAGCCAATCCACTTTGAATTGTAGCATCATCCTGAAAGTAAGTAGCTGCCGGTACTTGTGTTAATGGTTGGAGATCCCAAAAGTCACTGCACGAAATTGTGCTTACTGTAACAGATAAGAAAACGATTGCTATATAAATTATTCTTTTCATCATAGTTTCTTTTAATACTATATTTAAAACTTCAGACCTACTCCTAGTGAAAATATCTTATTCTGTGGGTACCGAAGGAAAGTATTGTTATACTCCCTAGCTGCTGTATTATCGGTGTAAGCGCCAGTCTGCCGTTCGGGATCACCCGGGAAGTTTGTGAAAGTTAGCAAGTTATCTCCCGAGAAGTAAACTCTTAGGGCCTGAATGCCATATTTTTGAAAGTTAAAGGTATAGCCAATATTTACATTTCTCAAGCGAAGGTACGACCCGTCCAAGAGGCTAAATGTATTTCTTGCCAGATCGTCATCTTCGCGCATCGGATTATACCACACACCTTTACCCATATCGCCAAATGCCAGCATAGGTAATTTTGTGGAATGATTTGTCGGGGTCCAGGCATCTCGCCACATGGTAGAGGGAGGGGCTATTCCGTTTTGAAATGGGGTCCAGCCAGAACCTTCAATATATTGTTTAACACCGGAAACACCATAGAAAGAACAGGAGATGTCAAAGCCCTTCCATGATGCGCTAAGATTTAGTCCAGCTTCAAATTTGGGATAAGCACCACCCACTACGACTCTGTCACCATCCCGGTTAACAATTCCATCGGGTCCGCCTGTACCCATCCCGTAGTTTGCTGCAGTTGAAGGTCCATGAATGTCCTTTATGATCATTGTTCCAGCTGGAAGTGTATAGGATGTCCCTGCGCCACTACCTAATTTGACGACCTCAGGCTGCTGACGGATTCCATCAAAGATATTGAGGAAGTAGGCGCCATACTCCAGACCTGGAGCGTACATCTGCTTTCCCCAGGGACCAGGTGTTGGATAGGTAAGTACCATATTTCTGTTTCCCTGAACAAATAAATTCACGCCGTAATTAAACTCATTAATCTGATTTTTAAAACCGATGTTTATTTCCAAACCTTTGTTCTGCATAGATCCGAGTGCCTGCACCTGGGTTCCAAAGCCGGATGAGTAAGGAAGTTTTGCATCGGGCACTAAAATATCGACTGTCTTTTTCCGGTACCAATCCAAATTTAAGGTAAGGCGATTCTTAAAAAATGAGAGATCAATACCAAGATTGGTGGAATAGGTTGTCTCCCATGAAAGTTTTGGATCGATCAATTTAGGAGATGCAAAACCCTGGGTTGGACTTGTTTTGTCGAATGCGTACATGGGGGCTGTAGACCAGGCTGAACCAGGAATTGCACCCGATGATAACACATTTTGATATAGATAGTTATCCCCAACACTCTGATTACCTAAAATTCCATAAGATCCACGCAATTTCATGTCGCTTATCCACAGAATCTCCGGCATAAATGACTCTTTAAGAGGTCGCCAAGCCAATGATCCCGATGGGAAGAATCCCCAACGTTTTTCCGGAGAGAACCTCGAGGATCCATCAGAGCGGGCATCTACCTCCACAAGGTATTTGTCCTTATAACTGTAGTTGAGCCGTCCAAAGAATGACATTAACGCTAGTTCCTGAGCATTACCTTGGGTAAATTGATTAGCGTTATTTACGCCGGCATCTATTTGCTGTGCGGCACTTGTAAGATAATCCTGTCTGCGGGCTGAAAAGAAATCATTTCGGGTGTATTCAACCTGGTATCCTGCCATTGCTGATACGTAGTGGTCTTTTAAGGTTTTTTGAAAGTTAAGGGTAGAAAAGAGAACAGGATTTATCATTCGTCTGTTTGCATCGCTGGCGCCAAGATCACCTCCTACACTTCCTGGCTGTGCACGTGGGGCGATATAACCATCCCAGTAATAGGTCAGAATCTTTGAAGAGAACGAATGCATGTTGTTGTCGTCAATGTTAAATCCACCTCTTGTTTCCCATGTTAACGCATCTGTGAATGAAACCTTTAGAAATGCAGATGTTTCCAGTCGGAGGTCCCGTTCATTTACCGGTGTATTGTCAATTGTGGCAAAAGGATTGATATTTGGAGTTTCGATAGTCCGGAATGCCGAAATAACATATTTGCCATCAGCCAACCTTGGGCCATAAGTAGGTGCCTGATTAATTGCTTGGTTTAGAATATTTTGTGAATATCTTTGATTTCCTCCCAAACCAGTTGAAACACTTCCTCCAGCTCCCTCTTTTTCACTGTACATTGCTCTGGCCATGACACCAACCTGTATCCTTTTGGAAAGTTTTGAGGATATATTCATTTGCAGGGTGTATTTTTTGTAGTTAAATCCGGTCATTGTGCCAGGTTGATTAATAAATCCCAGTGTAACATTGTGAGACGAATTTTTGCCACCGCCTGTAATTCCAATACTGTGATTTTGAACCCTTACAGGACTGAGTATCGCATTTATCCAGTCGGTGTTGGGATAAAGTGGATTCCCATTTGCATTTTTATATTTGTCGATATTAGACTGGCTGTAAAGGTTGGAAACGCCCGTACCATATCTGTTCATTTTTGCCTGGTTGAACATTGTCATATACTCTGCAGAATTGGTTATCAGATCGGGCATTCTTGTTGGTGAATAAACGCCAAAATTCGCATCATAGCTGACAACCTCTTTACCCTCTTTCCCTTGCACTGTTGTGATCAAAAGAACTCCACCTGCTGCACGCGAACCATAAATGGCACTTGAAGCAGCATCTTTCAAAGCGGTTACCGATTCTATTGCCATTGGATTGATGGCATTCATATCGGCAACGGGGATACCGTCAACGATAATCAGTGGTGAAAGATTACCACCAAAAGACTGACGCCCCCTAAGAACTAAACTAACATCCTCTTTGCCAGGTTCACCGGTACTTTGAACAACTGATAATCCGGGAAGTTGTCCCTGAAGCATTGAGGCAAGTGAAGTTACCTTACGGCTATTTAAGGCTTTTCCTGAAACAACCGATAAGGCGCCTGAAAGATTCACCTTTTTCTGGATGCCATACCCAACAGTTACCACCTCGTTTATATCTACAACTTGTTCAATCAATCTGATATTTACTTTGCTTTTTCCAGAAATGTCTACTTCCTGAGATTTCATTCCTATAAAGGTAAATAAAAGCATCTTAGCATCTCCAGGAATCTGTAATGTGAAGTTCCCATCGGCGTCGGTAGTTATGCCCATGGTGGTTCCCTTAACCGTAACTGAAACTCCAGGAAGTGGCTGGCCCCTCTCATCTGTCACATTTCCGGTGATTTCCTTCTTTTGAGGTTGTTCAATTACTAAGGGAAGCGCTTTAGGTGAGGATAATGTGGCCGGATTTTTACTGTTGTACAGAAATATCTGGCGATCATCTATCAGATAGGATACTCCCGTTCCCTGAAATAGTTGATCTAATATCTCAGTAATTGCTTTGGACCTCACTGAAATGGATTTGTTCGAAACCGAACTGATATAGGCAGCATCATAAACGAAAATAAATTCACTGTTATTTTCAATGGAACGAATAATATCCTGAATATTGGAATTCTGGACATGAAGATCAATTCTGACTTTTTGCGAATAGGAGCTCGCAGATAACGAAAGAGCTCCTGCAAACAATATAAATGAAACTAATTTCATAAATAGAAATAGCTTTTGAATCTGATTTTTGTGACCATAATCAGGTTCATTGTGTTTTTTTTTCATAATTTTGTTTTGTAATTAAACATGAATGCCTTAGGGGCATAATAATTGTTGTTCGCGATCCGGTCGGTGTATCGAGCACTGACCGGATTTTTTCATTTTTAGTCTTTGATTTGGTAACCTCCTTCCTGTTTATATAATTTCATTTTTGAGATAACTGCAATTCCTTTCAGTACGCGTTCTGGATCATCCTTTAAGTCCAGCTTACCAGATATTTTAAATGATCCCATCCCACTTCTAAGCTGTATATCAATATTGTAATGTCTTGAAATCCTTTTTAAAAGACTTTCAAGGGTTTCTTCATTAAATTGAATATATCCATAAGTCCATGCTATAAAGTTTTCGGGATGCGTGATCTTCTCAATGACAAATTTGTTCAAGGTAGCTGAATATTCTCCCCGTTCACTTTGTTTTAATACAACATCCTTTTCACTCGTGTTCTTATTTTGAGGAGTCGATAGTGAAATTCTACCTTCCAATAGAAGAGCTGAATACATTTCATCTTTGCCGTAAGCCTGAATCTCGAATCTTGTCCCCAGCACTTCAACTTTCAGGCGATCGGTTTTCACATGAAACGGCTTTTTCTCATTTTTTACAACCTCAAAGTATCCTTCACCCTGCAAATAAACTTCTCTGTATTTGCTGGAAAAAATGGGCGGATATACTAATCGTGATCCAGCGTTAAGCCACACCTTTGTCCCATCTGAGAGTCTTAAAGTGGCATATTTACCATAGGGGACAATCATTTGGTTAAAATGATCGCCCTTGACATCCTGTACAATACCAGAGCTATCATTAATAATTACGCTAGCCCCATCCGGGGAATAACAAATTTTGGAATCGCCTGAGGTGACCTCAATTTTTTTACCGTCAGATAATATTAGCTGAGATTTGGTGTAGTCAACCGGATTGGAAAAGGCAAAACGATCAATTGGTAAATCTCTATCTGTCTTATTCCCGGTGTAATAAAAAGCCAGCATTCCAATCCCAATTAATAATATTATGACTGCCGCTACCCGAATAAAGTTTCTGAAAAAATGTCTTTCTGAATCAATATTCAACGCAATTTTTTTGATGTTTCCGGTTTTTGAGAATGTACTTACAATTTCAAACCACACTTTGCGTCTTTGGTCCTGGGTTGAAAAAACATGTTTGTTTTCAATCCCCCTAAGTACTACAATTGCCAGGTCAATGTCTTCATGCTGCAAAGGGAATTGTGCTTTTAGTCGGGCGATGTATTCTTCTGAACCAGAATCATCTTTAACATTTCGGACAAAATCATCGTCGAAAAGGAAATCCCGGAAATCGTAGTCGTTATTTGTATTATCTTTCATGTGTTAATAATTCGTTTTTTTACGGCCAAACGGAATCGCGCATGGTGTGACGAATAAAGATGATTATCATTCCCGGCTTAGGATTCTTAATCACGGCTATTTATTGGAAACAATCAATCCTAAAGAGGATGGAGATTGAGAATTATAGACAATAAAAGAGAAATTTTTTTTAAAAAATCCCTTTTTTTAAGGAAGTTTTTAAAATGGAAAAGAAAAGCTGTATTTTTACATTCTTAAGTGACTCAACATCAGCTTTTATCATTTTTATTGACCGATAGACAGAAGTACGGCACGATTCGATTGATATACGCAACGTCTTAGAAATATCTTCATATGACAATCCAACATCATACTTTAGGTAGAGTATCTCCTGCTGATTGGAGGTTAGTTTTCGTAAACTCTCTTTTAGAAAGTTCCTGAGGCGTTGCTCTCCTTCCTTTTCAACAATTTCATCTTCGACTGTATATTCAGGTTTGAAAAGGATTTCGGGTATTTTTTCACTGATTATCGTTTTTCTCCCTTTTGAAATCAGCTCAAACAATTCATGCCGGTGAGCAGTTAATAAATATTGCTTTACATTGTTGAGCTTCCCTAATCTTTCGCGACTACGAATAAGTTTGGTAAAGATGTTTTGAATAGCATCTTCAATCAAAGACTCTTCATGACAAAATTTTCGTCCATAGTTGAATAATAAGTCAAAACACGCCTCGTAAATGACTGCAAGAGCATCCATATCGCCATCTGAAAGGAAAAGATCCCATTCAGATTGGTAGGTCTTTTGAATATTTATTTTTTTGAACTCTTTCATTCGGGTTAAGTCAAATCAGTCGTAAAATTATATTTATTTCATGTTTAACACTTACTGCTGATGCGTTAAAATTGGTTGTTAAATAAATCATATTGTTCTTTGAAATCTTGATTGACTTGTATTTCGGTAAGCAGTTCTTTTATTGAAGTTTTGTCAAATGCTGAAATGCCTAATATCTGCATCGTTTCGTAGATGGACAAATCGCTTTTAAGTGTATATTTTATGTAAGCGACAATTAGATAGGTACAGATGGCTACCCAAATATGGATATTTACAGCATTTTCTGAATGTCCCCAAAGTGTTTTTATGATTAAATTTTGCTTTATCCATTTAAAGAAGACTTCGATTTGCCAGCGATTACGGTATAAATGAGCAATTTCCAGTGATGAAACGTTCATATTATTGGTAAGAAAAACGAGTAGTACTTTTTTCTCTTCATCGTAGTACTCAACAATCCGAAGTGTTTCTGGGTATAGTTGCTTCGACTTATGACCATTCAGTTTTATTGTCATATCGCTTCTTAGGCCGGTTCGCTCATCAATATTGTAATTAGTCTCAATGATTGTATAGTCTATTGTCACTTTTGCCCTGGTAACAAAAAAAGCCCCCGCTTTATGCATCTTGTTTAAAGCAGCAAAATCGACATAGGCCTTATCCATTAGATATATAGCATCTGGCAGAGGAACAATTACATCAAGGATATTGCTATCATGGTATTTACCATCAGTGATAAAGATAAAAGTTGGTATGCTTCCTCTTAAATCGAGCAAAGTATGAACTTTTACCGCTCCTCTGGAGTATTTTCCTTGTGCCCAGCCAAAAAGCTTAAGACTTAAAGATATTGTTGTTGAGTCAAGAGCAAATACATCTTTATCTGTCGCAATATTTGGAATCGGAGAGTTAGCATAAAGAGGCCTAACCTGTTGTATTAAAAACTCTCCAAAGTCAGCAAAAATTCTCCAATCCCGCTTCTCGTTTGCTCGGGAAAGTGTGGATTGATTAACATTTTGCTTAATACCTAAATGATAAAGCTTATTTTTATGTGCTTTTAAACACAAACAAATGTCTCTTAATGAATTAAGCGAAGTAAGTTGGCCAAAGAAAAGTTGAATAAACTGATTCCAGCAATCTAATTCTCTTACCCGGTGGTTGCCTTTATAACGCTTGACACCTTTTTCAAACTCATATTTGTTGACAAACTGTAACAGCTGGGCGAACACATACTTACCTGAATTCATAATTTTGCACGTTAAAAGATGCAAAACTACGAGTCAATTCAAATCAAAAAATCAAAGAACGCTTATATTAATTTTAATATCAGCTAATTACGCATATTTTATAAAAGTTAACGCATCACCAGTATTTAACACTTTTTTATTTTTCCCCTTTACGTACCAGAGCCTTTCTTATTTTTAGTTCTACGGGAGTAAGTCCTGGAGATGAAACCCTGAAAACGGTTTTCTCTTCAACATATTCTTCCCCTATTGTGAGCCTTTCATTCTTTAAGTCTTGAGTTCCTGAATAATATCCCCCGTTAAAAGTTGCTTTCCCGTTTATTGCATTTTTTTCGTTTGACCTGATCACTTTGCCGTTTTCGTCAAGTACGTCCAAACGTACTTCATTATCAGCGGTGCCCGCGAGTTTATTCCCCCTCAAAAGCGACACAAAGATGGTGGTTTTACGGGGTAACCAGGTTGCTTCACCCGATAATAATATCCGTTCCGGTGGATTTGCAACCACCTCTAAGCGATCGGGAGTAAGTGAAATCTCTTTGGGTTCAGTGGCAGGATCATTTGTAAATTGGGTCTCTATTTTGCAACAGAATCCTTTCTCTTCTGAATTAAATCCACCCGAAGCAACGAATGTATCCCTGTCCGGATCTCCTTTTGAACCCCGGCTGTCATAAATCAGCTTCCAGGAAGACCCCGGTTTAACGAAAAGCAGATGAGTGTCTTTATCGTACCACCAGCCAGACTGACCCGATTTATGGAGCAGTAATTCCCTAGAAGTAAACGCTTTAAGTATTTTCCCCGAGCAGCTAACAGATTTTATCTCTTTTAAATTGTGTATTTGGAGCAGATAAGCTCTTTGAGGCATCTCTTTATAATCGCCAGCTCTAGCGCCAGCATTTATGAGAATGCCATTGTCGGTTTGTTGAAGTGTAAATTCTGTTTTTGCGAATTTTCCCTTTTCGTAGTCATAGGTATTGCCATCATCCTCATAAAGCCAACCCTTTCCTTGTGCAGAAGGATAAATATCAAGGGTGATTAGAACCGTTTTTTCCTCTCCCTGATAAGCCGTTACCGACTGCATGGGAATAATACTTCCGGCTTTCACAAAGAAGGTTCCACCCTGGGTGTCCTTTAATTTACGAGTTATCCACTCCCCCTTGCTTTCGAACCGTTCGCCATTCCAATAGTCCATCCAATCTCCTTTAGGTAGATATATTTTGTCATCCAGTCCAACCAGCAATGCATCTCCCAGCATATACTGCCGGTCCATTCTCCAGGTTGAAGAGTCATTCTGGTATTGAAGTACCATCGCCCTCATCATTGGCAGTCCAGTAAAATGCGATTGCGCCTGGGTTGAATAGAGGTAAGGATTAAGGCGATACCTTAATTTAGCATAAAACCGGTGTGCATCCATCAGATAGGTGGGATAAAGCCATGGTTCTTTATAATAGGCCCATGCATCAATGATTGAGAATGGAGTTAAATAGCCCAGGTGCATCCCTGATACGGAACTGGGGTTCATATCCAGGCTAACCATAGATTGTGCAGCCAATCCGGCATTGAGCAATCCATTTCCGGCAGCAAAATCTGCAGCCCAACCTGTCGGCCAGCGGTGCGATCCAAATGAAGAGACATAGGAATTAAAAATATAAAAGGAACGTCTGCCAGTAATTCTGCGAAACTCATTTATTGCCGTTTCACAATACAGAGAGTTGGCAAGGCTTTTAACGGAACGATTGAAACGCGATTGACTACTCTCTGTCTCCTTCGAAAAAGAGGGATCATTCAATTCGGTACTTTCGATCATTCGGGGAAACGGATCATCCTGTTTAAAGAACGATACCCCTATATCCAAAGATGTTTTTACCCGGGTTGCATACCAGTTTTTTCGCAGGATTGAATCCTCATAACCCGTATCAGGCGCTTTTCCTGATTCCCATAAACCGAAATGATAACCCATAGTACTTAATTGTCTGATCATACCTGCCGGATCAGGAAAACGCTCAGGGCTCCATTGCCATTTCATTTCATAAATGCGTTTTTCCCATCCTGGTTCCAGCCAGATCATGTCGCATGGAATGTCGTATTTTCGGAAATTCCGGGCAATTTCCAATACTGCCGGCTGTTCTTCATAACACCGGCAACCGTAAAGTAACCCCAAACCCCATTGGGGGAAAAGCTGTGGCACCCCTGTAAGCTGAATATAATTATCCAAAATAGATGCAAATTGTGGCCCCTGAATAAAATAGAAATCGAGCTGCCCGTCCGTAGCCGAAATATCGTAACCGGATGGATAGGTTTCAAAATCAAAAATCTGCGGCCAGGTATTGTTAGATAGAAAACCATAACCTTTGGTGCTTAAAAAGAATGGTATAGTCGCGTTTTGGGAACGAAACTCCCTTTTCCAGGTGAATTTACTACCCCGGCAGTCCAAAGTTTTTCGCTGAAAACCAAGACCGAAGATATGTTCATCAGCAGGCATTGTAAACCGCAGGTTACCTCCGCCTGAAGGGTTCCATGAGCGGGCTTCCCTTTCACCAGTGATTTCATTCCCAATTTCGTCAAGAAAGGTTAGCCGCAGGTCTAGCTTCGATATTTTTACCCCGACACCATCACTTTGCAGAATGATATAGGCGGGAAATTCTCCCATTTTTACCTGTATTTCACTCCAGCTAGTCTTGACAAAACCGAAACGCTCGGTAAGTGAAGGTTCAAAGCCCTTTGCTGGCGCCATTTGAACACGGACCATAGCATTATTCAGGAAACTGATTTTCATCGTCCACCCCTCCGAGGTATGGATCATGAATGTGCAGCCTTGTTTTTCCACCGATGTTTGATGCAACCTAAGTGATTCTTTGAAGTTGGGAGGCTTGGTCGATTCGGTTTGAGCTGTAACGATACCAGTTTGGAGAATCCTGATTAAGATCAGAAAACAAATTAGTTTTTTCATAGGTAATTAATTATTTGAACTTTAGTATTCCTCCCTGACCTACTTGCCAACTCTCTGCCAGAGTCCCTTCCCAGCAATGCCAGTTATCATATTCGTTGACAAACGCACACATATTGAATTTAATTTCAAGTCCCGGTTTTGGTTTAAAACCAATTGCTTCAAGTGGGATAGCCCACTCGCCAATCCATCCTTTACCCGGTTTTTCCCTGATCTTTGAAACATATCTTGTCCCCTTTCCAAGACGATCTGCGGCGATGGTAGTTGCTCCCGCATCAGGGACACTCTGTAATGTACCGTTACAATACGACCGAATCACATAGGTCACCGGTTTACCTTTATCGAATCCACCCAGTGAGATTTCCGTACCATCATCTTTTCCCCACGTTTCTCCCATACTTATTTTTGAGTTGTCGAACATGTTCATCATCGCTCCGATATAAAGGAATTTATTGTCCCACGAAAACTTCACAAGTACCGGGGCGCCGCTGCATACTCGCCGGGATGGTTCCCTGTCGAGTCGCTGAAATTCTCCGATCCATTCATCAGCTGCAAAGTTTCCGTCAATTATCGGCGTCTTAACGGAGTGCATTATTAAAATTGGATTGATTTTATGAGCCGGCAGGGGAGTAAATGGCATTTCACCATCTATTGTAAAAGGTTGTGAATTATGGTTGTTTCCGATCCCGTTGCTGAAAATTTTATTCTCCTTCCAAAGGATGATTGCATTAGGAGAGATTATTTTGATTTTACCGGGGTTTATCAGCGTATTATTTACAAAGGCAAATTTGGCAGACGATTGGAAAGACAAGGTCATATCTCCGTCAGCGATGAACACATTATCGCGGATAATGGAATTGCGTGCGATGTGGTTATGAACGGGTCGGGCTACACCTATCGAAACATTCTTCTCCACGATGCAGTCATGCGATCCTTCATCAAGATAGTAGGAACTGACCCCATATCCCGTCCCTGATTCAGAAATGTCGCGGGCAACATTCCCCCGCAAAATGCAATTGCTGACTCCGGAGGTATAGATTGCTGCACCGTCATGAATTTCGCGCATCACCCGGTAGATCAAATTTTCCTCGACGAGCGCATCGTTTTTCGTAATTATCATACCGGAGTAAGGCACATCATGGATCTCATTGCGATAAATGTGATTTCGATCCCCGTTGGATGAAAGGCCTATTGCACTCGGATAGTAAATACCCACATCGTGAATGTGATTGCGGGCAAAATAGAGGTCGTCACCTTCAATTTTGGCCCCTCCACCTCCAATATTATGAATCTGACAATCCATTATGCGACAAGTGGTCATTTGGGTTGCAACGATTCCAACCCCGCCGGCCCTGGCAATTTCAACCCGCTCGATGGTACAATGGCTGGTGTTTTCCATATTTATTGCCCCGTCGAAGGAGGTAGCGCCCATGCCAGCCGACCTGAGTGGAATATTGGTAACCTGAAGTTTTACTCCGCGAATTGTTATATTTTCGGCCTTCTTTTCAAGAGACCCGGCGATGCGGATGATCCGCTCCATTTTTGGGGCAATTATTTTGATTTTCGTCATATCTTCGCCTTCCAATGGCCAGTAAACAAGTTGTCCGGCCGTCCGGTCGAGGTACCATCGACCAGGTTTTGTCATCCCTTCGCGGGTGTTCCAGATAATGTACTCCTTCTTCCCGAAACCGCCAACCGGATAATTTGTTTTTTTGGAAAAGATCAATTCATGCTTCTGAATATCATTCCGGTCCACACCTACCAGTGATTCGTCCCACATATGATAAACCCTCACTTCCGCATTCCTGATATCGAGTGCTTCAGGAATGTCCCTGGGATTGTAATTCATGGTTAGGTATTCCTCCGGTGTCGGGCGGCGTGCCCAACCCCCTCCGATGGTGGATAGCCAAGGCACATCGAATACGTTTAGATGCAAAAAAGTCCCGGACTCAGGCATCCGCGCACGTTCCGGCATACGTCCTTCCACTACCAGCGACCTGAAATCCCATGCTCCTTCCTTCACTCCGGGTAAATCGGCGCACCAGAATTTCTCTCCATCGCGATGCCAATTGGTTATCCGGGTACCTCCGCAAAGTATAACGGATCCACTCGTATCTGCCTCGATGGTTAAACCATTGTCCCTCGAATCAAGTTCGAATGGTTTGTTAAGATAGTACTCCCCTGGCAAAACGATTATTTGGTGATTACCGGTTTCAGCCTTCCTCGCAGCATCACGTGCAGCTTCAAGCGTTGCCAGGGGCTGTGATTTAGTACCCGGATTGCGATCCGATCCGTCAGGTGCAACTACAAAGGTTTTCCCTTTATTGTTCTGTCCTGCAACATAATTATCCGGAATCACCATTAATAATATGATTAAAACGGACAAGTGTGTTAACCTGAGATTGTTTAAGGATGTGTTTTTTGAATTTTCCAATGGTTTTTTTTGATTTGGCTTATACAAAGATGTAGATTTTAATGGGTAGAATGCTGTAAATGTTTGATTCGATGATATAAAAATATATCTGATTTTAGAGTAGGGCCGATAGCTTAGCCTCCCAATTGGCTGGTTCCCATCACTCAGGTATACGACCAATGATCAAAGGGCAAACTGGAGTTTTACTGGTGACGGAGAAGGCATACATTGGGAAGAATTGGATGAAGATGTCTTGATTGAAGATTCGTTATAAAATAGGAATGTCATCAGTCGAAGATTAAAAGCAGAACTACCCGATTTGACTTTTGGCAATATTTATGAACGCCAGCATATTTTCGAGACTTGTATCGCCTTCAACCGAGTGTGACGGAGAGAAAATATATCCGCCATCCTTTCCCAGTTCAAGCAGCTTTTGGGACGCCAATATTACTTCTTCAACAGTTCCATAGGGCAGTGTCTTTTGTATTGAAAGTCCTCCATGGAATGCCAGACGGCCACGGTACCTGGGTAGAATTTCGAATACATCCATTACTTCGGGTTGAAAAGGATTGAAACAATCCAGTCCGATATCAACAAGGTCATCAAAGAGCTCATCGACGTCGCCACACGAATGAATCATCACAAATTTACCGGCTTTATGCACATGGTTATACATCCGTTGCAAATAAGGATAGATAAATTCCTTCCACAATTCGTAACCCATTATAAGACCATGTTGCTGCCCCCAGTCATCGCCAAAATAAATGGCATCAATATCATATTCCAGCGCTTTATCCACCTGGGCAAGATTGTATTCACATATTCTGCCCATCAACTCATGCACAAAATCAGGGTTGACATAAAAGTCCATGAGGAGATTGGTCATGCCACGCATTGTCCAGGCCCTTTCATATAATGAGAAACCGATCTGAAATACACGAAACATATCGGGTTTCAGGGCTATTTCAGATTCAATATCTGAAAAGAACCGGGGATCAAGCGGGTTCGGGAAAGTATACCCGTTTAAGGTCGGTTCCGGTAAAACAATCCCTTTGGCATCACCAATATCCTTATCGATGGAACGGTCCCAAACTACTTTAAATACGTCCTGAAACTGATCGTTTCCTAAATCATCAAAAAAGCCGATGTCACTTCCCAACTGAAGGATATGGTTCCCAAGCACCTCATCCAAATCGTTAACGCCATAATAATTGCAAAGCATTTGTTTGGGTTCAACTGTGAACTTAAAAGACCACGGGACATATGGTGGTCTTTTGCCGTCGAGAACAGTTCTGATTACTTCACGTTTGGTCATATTGCTTATTTTAAAGTTAGTCTTGCTGCCATACCTCCACTTGGTTTTAGTGAAAACTTCAGAACATCTTTATCGGAGAGTTCCCTGTTTTCAATTTTTACCTTCGTCTCTGTTTTCACTTCATCACCTCCATCGGTATAAATCCGGGCAGTAATGTTTGTGTCTTTTCCCAAAAAGGAGAGGGGAATTTCGATTTCCCGGGCTGACTGATTGGTGATCGCCCCCAGATACCAGACATTGCCACTCCGCCTGGCAATCATAGCAAATTCACCCGGTTCTCCACCAATAAATTTTGTATCGTCCCATACTGTCGGGATCGTTTTCCATAATTCCAGTTCAGGCGATAAATGACAATCACTGGTAACATCCTCACTCCAGAAAAGAAATTGGGCAGGACTGTAGTATAAAACCGGAAGTGCCAAACGGTGAGCAAAAGAGGTGGGTAATGCCTGCTTGCAATAACCAGGGGTATAGTCTCCTGCACCTATCACAAAACGGGTAAAAGGCAACATCGTCGTCTGATCAGCGTCAGGATTTTGTTCATTTCCATGTATTCCCTCCTGTGACATCAGATTGGGATAGGTACGGGAGAATCCTGATGGCCGGTACTGATCATGCGGGTCAACCATGAGTTTGTACTTTGCTGCTTTCCTAACGATTTCGTGTAACCATTTTTGCCATTGCTGATTCCCTACCCTTACAAATCCGGGCTTTATCCCAACTACTCCCCATGATTTATAAAGCGGTAGAAGTTCGTCCGCCTGCCTTTCCAGCGCCTGATAATTGACATACAACCAGACATCAATTTTCTTCGTTTTACCATATTCAATTACCTCTTTTACAGATAATCCCGTATGATCCTTAATGGGTAGGCCACTCATCGATCCTACCACATTGATATGGCAAGCATCAGAAGCGTCATTATTCACCGGGCCATACCACCCTGCATCGAAAATGATCCCGCCCAATCCATGGCTTGCAGCGTAGTCAATACAGTCTTTGGCACCCTTTGTGGACAATGTAATATCCCTGACAATTTTTTCAGGTTTGATCCATGAGCAGTCCCCTATCTGGTTTGGCTCATTCAGATTCAATAGCAAATAGTTGTGTTCAGTCAGTGCTCCGGCGGTCTTCCCAATCAAAACAACCCTCCAGGGGGAATATTCACCCTTGCGGATATTTGCCTCTCCACGCAGCTGCATTTTGGCTCCGTTAGTTACTGGCTTGATATAGGATCTTGGATAATTATCATTCGCTGTTTCAGCAATACACAGAAAGTTTGTTGCTGCTTTGGTTAATAAAGGGAGCTCACAGTTTGGTTTTAAATTACCAATTGGTTGTCTGGAATAGGTTCCTTGCGAGCTCTGTCCATATTCCACCCAGACATCCGATTTTTCCGGAAATTTAAATTCGGTGAATTCATCAACGACATTTAGAATTTCATTTTTTTTGATCGAAGGAAAACTATACCTGATTGCTATTCCTTCATTATATGCCCTGAAGTGAATAACCAGTTGCCTGTGGGGTAGAATGTACTCTTCCAGATTTATGGTAAGTTCATTGTAATTGTCAGGGTAGCTGTTTCTTTCCCCGTAAATGGGCGTCCATGTCGATTCGCTGTGGATGATACGCTGATTGATTACTTTGAAACAGCTGCTTAATTCAGGTTCACCACCAATAATAAATCCCAGTCGGGATGGCAAAATGATTGCACTTTCTTCGTAAGCCACTTCAAAATAGGGTGCATCGGGACTATTACCACCATAATTATAAACAGAAAGCTTTTGAAGCGAAAAAGATATTTTAATCTTATTGTCGGGCGATTTGACCGATATTTTATCCTCAGCCATCAGTTGTGTGCCACAGAAAAAGCTAAATAAGATTGCCAGGAATGAGGTACTTTGAAAGTTTGCTATTGATCTCAATTGGAAATGGATGTTAAATTGGTAATTACAAAGGTGCAGATTTTTAAACTAAAAAGGATGAGTTTATATAAAGTTTTACACTTTAAGCTGAATTGTGACCCACTTTCTGCAGTTCGGCAAATGGAAAATCCGAAATTCTTTTATAATAACTTGCCAGTTGGAGCAACCGAAATCTTGGATGAAATACACCAGATATCTCATCCGGGTATTGTATTAAAATTGGCACTTATGAATTTTTAAATCTGAGTATAATAGCACCAGGTTCACCTACTCTAACTGCTAAAAAAGAATTTCGCGACGCTCTTACAGGTAAGAAATTACGATTTTTTTACCACCTGTATTATGGAGTGAATGTTGAAGTGACTTTGGGATATCCGATTTTGACAAAAGGTTGATGAAGGGTGGATTGCCAGAATTTCTGTTGTCGGAAACTAAAAAAGTAGAATTGTTTTCTAAATGGATAAACAGTTATTATGCCAGGAATATTCAGGAACCATGCAGAATCAGAAACTGAGTAAGGTTTCTGATTTTAATGAATTTGCCTTTTATGTAAAGTGATGGAATGCAAGAAATTACTTCACTCGCAAAAGTGAGTGGAATGAGGAGACCAACGGTTATGGCACCTATTGAAGCGATGACAGTGGCGAATGCGATCTATTTAGTTCAACCATTCTTTGGTGGCAGTAAAGAAGGAGATCGTAAAGCGTCCCAAGGTGGTTGGTTTTGATACTGGATTTTTTGCTTACCATAAAGGGGGATTGAAATCAGGGAAACTGACTGTGGTCTTTTATGGAAACACCTTGTGCCCGATATGTTTCGTGTGCATTATGAAATTGTATTTTACTGGCAGGATAAAGATATAAGTGAAATTGATTTTAGGAATACGGAAATAAACAATTTTTGGTCCTTTTGTTCAATGAACCCAAACTACACGATCATTGCTTTGATATAGCCCTATCTTGTCAAATGGAATCTGCTTAAAGCCACTCTTCAGGGCGGGGGAACCAGCCTTCAACTGAAATTTACCCCGTTCGGGATTCTCCGGATTAACAAAAAGAGGGTCAGTGATCACAAAGCTTTTCGACAACTTATCCTCTACCTCTGTATTCGTGGAAACAACATTGTCTTCCATAGTCAGATAGGGGCGGGCCTTTTTCTCAACAGAGGTGGACCAGAATCCTTTGGCTTTATCCCAACTGCCTCCAACACAAATATTATGCGAAACAATATTCCCTTTCGGCGCCTTGGGTTCGTCGTTGAGAATATTGATCAATTTTGGATAACGTGTGCTGTAGGGTGGCTGGTCATACAAAGTTCCCAATATGGTCCCTTTTTGTTGCGCCTCCTTTATCCACATTTCAGGATGATCGTGCATCCAGCCCATTCCCCGCGCATCGATATGGAGAGAAGGAACACAATCGATAAAGATGTTGTTTATCAAGCTATTATCCCTGCCTCCACCTATCATCATGGCACGGGTTACCTTGTTAAATATATTCCCAATCACATCGGCTGATGAAAACGCATCATCGAGATAAATACCAACACACCCCTTTCCTTCAAAACCTGATATATCGTGCAGATAATTATAGCGGATCACATTTCCGCGCATGGTCCAGTTCCTCCCTGCATAAATTGCCCCTGCATCATTTGATTCGTAGCAAACATCATTGATGTTGTTGTATTCCATTAAATGGTCATTTCCCATAAAGTAGATCGCCATATGTGGAAGATGTGCAATAGCGTTATGAGTGGCACGATTCCCAACACCGAAAATTGATATTCCAGGGTTGCTTATCCGTTTAATCCTGGCAACGTGGTGGATATCATTATTATCTGCAAAACAATGAGCCGCCTGAAGTGTTATCCGATCACCAGCATCAATACTAACTCCTCCTGCGCCAACATCGTAGATCTCGCATCCGGCTACTCCATTGGCATTTCCACCTTTAATTGTAACTCCCCAGTCTCCCGAATTTCGGATCATACAGCCGACAACTAAATTGTTCCTGCAATCCTCCATTTTAACCACCGTTTCGCGACATCCCTCAAGGATCATCCCTTTCAATGTTAAAAAGGAGACACCATTCATGTTAATGATATTTTTATTGAGTGTAACATAAGCCTGCCCTTCTTTAATATCGGAAGGAGGATAGAAATAGAGTACTCCGGCCTCCCTGTCGATAGAATATTCTCCTGGTTCATCAATTTCCGAAAGCAGGTTAAATCCATAAAACCATTGTCCGAGGCGATAGCCGTAATGATGATAAGGAGGGAGTACCTCTATCAGTTTTTTTGTAGTATCAATGGCAGCAATTTTATGGCGCTGTTCGCTCCAATCCCAAAACCAATATCCATGAACCCAGGCATCCTTTTCAGTTTTCCATTTGGCAATCCGGGGGTCATCATAATTGAATTTCCCAACCTGATCGCCCTTGGTTCCCCTGACATCAACAGGATTTTCGTTCAGTAATCCGGTTATTTTAACAAAACCTTTATTGGGGTAGCGTGATAACCACATCGGTTGATCGTTGAAAAACAACTCCATTCCGCCACCGCCCGGTGAACCAAAATCCTTTAAACCGATAGTTGAAAGGTCCGACTGATAAATTTTACCCCTTACCTCAGGGGCAAATTTTTCCAAAATAGATTTGTCTGAAACTAACTCCCATTTAACCAGGATTTTGCCACCTGTCAATCGTACCTCATTTCCAGTTTCACCGTAATAGACAATACGCGATAGCGAGTCTGTACCGCCATCCTGTGCTTTCAACTCAACAGGTTCTGACAGTTCATAAACCCCCTTTTGTACCTCTACACCTATAATCCCTTTCGGAAGTTTCTTAGATTCTCTCAATACACGGATTGCATCGCGTGCCCCCCTGAGTGTTGCAAAAGGGCCATCTGTCTTATCCTTGTTAGGTTGCTTCAGCATACCTGACCAACTGTCATTCCCTGTGGTAGCAACAAATAACCTCAGTCCAAACTTAAGGGTTGAGGCCTCTGTTGTGGAACAGACAAACATGTTGAGCAAAATAACTGCAATTAATAAATGGCAGATTTTCAATGTTACGCACTTTAAGTGGTTATGGAATAATTTTTTCATTTCTTATAATGTAGTTTTAACCTCGCTCTTACAAAGGTGCAGTTTTTTTGGGGTAAAAGCCTGCGATTATAAGATGAAATTTGAAATATTTAATTTCCGGATCTTCGCAACTATAAACGGTATCGGGCATTAAAAATGTCTGGTTCTGCCTTCCATCAAAGCGAAGCTAATGCTATCATAATAAAAAATAATAAAAACGTAAGAATAGAGGCAACTCGTCAAACAGGTTGTGAGTTGTTGTTTGATCCCCGTGGACTTTCATACGACTTTATAAATTTTAAGGATAATGGCTACTATTTGAACATATATCCTATTGATATTACGAAAGTAATGACAAAATGATTTCAATAATCAATTTAATTACAATCAATTTCAGGATATTCCGATACTCTATTTTTGAGTGAGATTATCGATGAAAATTAATTGTTTATAATTTATTTCAATATAGAAGCCAGAACGGAAGAAAGGGCAATATTATCGGCTCCCCCGCGGTGAATAATCACTGAATAATTAAGGATTAAAGGTTTGGATTTGGGAATGGCTACCGTTCGGTTTCCGGGCCAGGCACAATTCTGCATGCTCCTCTCCTTCCGGATAATCCATTTCTCCGGAAAATCTGGATTTGTAGGGTGGCAGATCATCATTATGCCGGCCATTTTGCCATCTTTCCCGACCGGACCCGAAATATCCATCTCCGCACCAGCAGTAACCGCAAGATTCTGAGGAATCACCTCTGCCCCACTACTGGTGAATTTCATTCCCTGAACCAGTGGAATCCGGACCGAAAAGCCGCTGTACCCCTTTTCATCCTCCGAACCTCCTATCCTGATTCCATCTTCCAGAGCATTGAGCTCCAAGCAAAAATCAATGCGCCTGCAACCGTTCATTTCCGGGAAGATATGTATTTTTGTATTCTCAAGTAAAACCGCACTCTGGACTCCCTTTTTAAGCCAATAGGGACTCTTCCATAGCACTTTTACAGTAAGAATGCCAGTTGAATTCTCACCTTTTGAAAAACTCAGTTTGGTAACTTCCTGCGAAAAGTTCTCACACATCCAGGGATCGCCAAGCCGTACATGATCACACCACAGTTGATGCCAGCTCCAGAATATTCCGCGATGATGAAAATGATCCGAAGGAAAATCCTCAGTCAGAATCTCTCCGTCCACACCATAAACCGGATGGAGGTAGTTGGATCTTGCATATTTACCATCCATCGATTTGGGGACCTTTTGATAGAAAAACACCTTCTTGTTGCCCTCCTTGATCCAGGCTCCGTCTTTTGTTGTCTCCATTTCAATCGGCTGAGATCTCACCGCAGAAGCTACTGCAAAAACCATAAAAAGGAGGAGATATTTATTAACCATAATCATTTGGATTTATTCTGACAGTTATTCAAAATCTGAATTTGAGATCTATATAAACAAATAAATAGCGTCTTAAAAGGTAAAAAACCGCAAAGATCGTCGAAGTTCGCCATCTGGCGGATCACAATATTCGCAAAGCCTTAAAAACAACTTTATAGCTTTGTGTGCATTGCGACTACTTCGCGTTCTTTGCGGTTAATCAGCACTTTTAAGACAATATCAACCAAAAAATCAATAGTCTGCAAGTGCCTTAATTCAATTAATATTTGAACACCTTTCCACCGGCCATCACCTGCTGGGTCTTCTCGTCAAATGTAGCTTTCTGACCGGTCCGCAGAGCAGCTGTGGTCATTATATTGGCTATTGAGTGGCTGTAACCCGCATCCACAGGGGCATTGGTCTTTGGATTATTCGCACGGACGCAATCCATCCAGTTCTTCATATGGGCATTGGTCAATGGATCGGCGCCCGTATTTGAGTTGGTTTCAACCCTCTCTTGTGGCAATTCAAAGTTAGGCAATAAATTTGCTTTCATCCCCATCTCGCTGGCATACTTCTCGGAAAGACCGCCTTCGGAAGTAACTTTATTTGTATCGAGATCAAGCTTTCCTCCATTGGAGAAATACCACTCTTTTGTGCCACCTGATTCATTGGTCTGACGTGAAGAGTAGATGACCTGGAAACCTTCCTCCATGTTGTCTAATGGGCCGTAATCGAAAACGGCCGTCATGGTATCATTGTTTCTGCGACCATCCTTCCAAACGTAGATACCACCATTGGCAGCAACCGAACGTGGATGAGGCAGGTGAGAAAACCAATGCACCGTATCGATCTGGTGAGCCATCCATTGTCCGGGAATACCCGAAGAATAGGGCCAGAAAAGTCTGAATTCCAAATATTTTCTTGGATCCCATTTCTCATAGGGGCGGTTCAGAAGAAAACGTTTCCAGTCGGTATCTGATTCCTTAATCGAAGCGACCTCTTTAGGACGACGCCAGCGTCCAGGTTGATTAACATTCCATGTCATTTCAACCGCACAAATCTTACCAAACTTACCAGCCTGAATGTAATCGTGGGCCGCCTGATAATTAGGTCCGGAACGGCGCTGAGAACCTATTTGTACAACCTTACCACTATCCTTGACTGCCTTTTTCGCAAAGATGGCATCATCCATTGTCTCTGCAAATGGTTTTTCGCAGTAAACATTCATTCCTGCCTGAACCGATTGTCCGCATAGCAAGGCATGCTGAAAGTCTGCAGTCGAAATTATCGCGGCATCCAATTTCATACCGTAAAACTCATCGGTATTCCTTGCTTCAAGTGGGGTAGTCCCGTTTTGTTTCTTAACCCATTCAAGCCCGTCATGGCGGCGTTTGTTCCAGATATCACAAACAGCAGCAAATTCAAAGTTCATCTCTTTGGCATATTTCTGAAATGCCTTTCCCAAAGTACTTTCAAAACGATTTGAAAAGCCGAGTATTCCAACCCGGACACGATCATTCGCACCAATAATCCGGCCATAGCTTTTGGCACTCATTGCCATTCCACCAAGGGTCAATCCGGCAGCTCCAACAGCCGATTTCTGAATAAATTCTCTTCTGTCTGACATATTTGTAAATTTTTAAATTATAGTTTGGGCTCCCACCCATTTAAACATGATCTTCATCACCACTTCATCCTATCCTTGTCCGGGATCACGCCCTTCTAAGAAATCTGTATCGTAAGTTTCCGTGTACGATAACGCCACGAAGATAAACAAAAACCACAACAGATAGAAAATGTTATACAACATTAAATCTTTTCGATTTCTACCAGAAAGGGGAATATTCGCCTGGTACCGATCGTATAAAACGGAATAAAATCACAATCCATATTGGGGAGAAAAACATTCTTCATCTCGATGGTAGCTGCATCCTGGGTTTCATTTTTCATCTGATGAATCACTGTTTTTGTTTCAAGCGACATTTGTCCGCCTCCCCTCACTGGCTTAACAAATTTAAATTTGATATTGTAGGTCCCTTCATAAACAGAAACTTTCCAGAACCCGTAAATATCCTCCTGAGCCCAGATTCCATGCTCACCCTCAGCATCGTTTCTGTTGAGAAATACCGGATTCTCATGTGCGCTTCCGATAACAATCCGGGGCGGATGTACCAGATTTTCAGAGCTGGTCAGCTCTTTCGTGGTGGATTCCATTTCAGATTTCAATCCAAGGGCTATTTCTTTTTTTGAAAGGACTATATTATTTTGCTCATAAGGATCGTTATTGATGTTAAACAACTCAAATTTCTCTATTTTTGAGTTGTAGTCGGTATGTCCAACAAGTTTATATTCCCCTTTCTGTAAAGCAATATTGTTGTAAAGTTCGGGATACCGTCTTGTCCAATAGAAAAACAGGGAACGGTCAGCCCAAACCACAGGATTACCTTTAATTAGAGGAAGAAGATCTTCCCCGTCAATTATACGATCACGGGGAGGATTAACATTACACAAATGGGCCAGCGTAGGTAATACATCAATATGAGCTGCAACTGTTTCAATATCCCGATCTCCTTTGTACATTGCCGGATATTTCAGATAAAACGGAACCCTCACCCCCCCCCGATAAACACTTGCCTTCAAGCCGCGCATTCCAGCATTATATCTTGTTTGCTGAGGTCCGTTATCGGTCATAAAGATTACAATTGTGTTCTCTGCAATCTTTAATTCATCTAATTTTTGAAGCAATTTACCAATATTGTCATCAATATTGGAGACCATTGCATACACTCTTCGGGCATCCTCCTTATCTTTTTCGCTCATTTGAGCAAAAGGTCGCAGAGCGTTTTCAGATCTGGTAGCAGGATCTGATTTTTTATATCTCTGGTAATATTCATCCGGAACCTGCAGTGGAGTATGGGGGGCGTTGAAAGCGAGGTAACAGAAAAAAGGTGAGTTATGATTCCTTACTATGAAATCGATCGCCTGTTCCGAAAAAATGTCAGAACAATACCCTTTATAACTTTCGCTCTTTCCATTATGCCAAAGGACAGGATTAAAATAGCTGCTATCTCCCTTAAAGTAGGTTGTGAAATCACCGACTTGTCCCATTCCACCCGACAGGTGGATGACCGATTCGTCGAAACCCTGGTCATTGGGTCGGGCCGGATAGCTGTCACCCAAGTGCCATTTACCAAAGATTCCGGTTTTGTAGTTGGCTTGTTTCAGCATTTCAGCAATTGTAATCTCGCCCGAAGCCATAATAGCACCGCCATTATAGGTATCGCGCACACCGGTACGCAGGGAGTATCGTCCGGTTAGTAAACTTGAGCGAGTTGGAGCACAAACCGGGGAAACATAAAAGTTATTGAAACGAATACTCTCTTTAGCAAACTGGTCGATAACAGGAGTCTTTACAATGGGATTTCCGTTAATACCCAGATCACCATAACCCTGGTCATCGGTAATGATCAAAATAACATTCGGATGCTTTAATATCTGGGAAGAACCCGGAACAATAGTGGCTAGAAAAACAGATGCAAGTCCAAAACTGCGATATTTATTCATAACTAAGAGATTACCTTGTGTGGTAAAAATAGCGAAGTTTCAATTAAGCTCAAAAAAAATCTTCAGGTTAGCCCCCTATTGAGACTGACCTGAAGATTTACAATTAAAATACGACTCTCTTCCTACAAATTGAGCCAGGAACTATTCTCCTCGTAATCGGCAACGACAAGCGCTTTATTATCAAAATGAAATGCATTCAACAAAGTTGAGATATCCTGCTTTAATACGATTATAGTATTGTCGATAAGATCTTTGCGAAACCCTTTTTCTTCCAGGTATAGGACAAGATCCATAGAAACTATTTTACTGATTACCTGACCGAATTCGACAAACTTTCGCTGGGCAAACGGAACATTAATTTCAAAGTTCACCATCTCCTGGATACGCTCCGCGGCACGTGTTGTATAACCCTTTAGAAACTGGTAAAGACTCTTCTCTTTAGCTGTTTTCATCATTTTAAGCACCGACTCTGCTATTTGATTATAGAGGATATCGTTTGATCCTTCGAAAATCTGGAACGGGCGGCTATCCACAACCGACCGTCCGGCGATGTGGGTTAGTTTATAACCCTTGGCTCCTACCAGTTGAAGCAATGATTGTGCTGATTCCTGCATCATATCGGAAGTAACACTCTTTGTGATATTGGCTTCAAGTCCAAAGGGAGATAAATCATTTTCCACCCCTGCAACCTCACCCGAGTTAAGACAAAAGGCTGAACAGAGAGTAAAATTTGCCTGTAACCTTGAGAGACGCTGTTGTACCTGATCATAGTTGAATAAATGTTTATTGCTCACAAGTCTCGATTGGGTATGAGCGATGGCTTCATCCAATATCCTTTTAATAAAGCCAAGTCCCATCCCCGGAAATTGAAAACGACTCCTGTGAAGCAGGTCAAGCATCATCTGAATCCCATTTGTTTTGGGAATCAGCTTCTGTTCTTCAGGGATATATACATCAAGATGATTTCGTCCATAAGGAATCTGGTAAAGACCAAGGTTCTCGAAATACTCCTCCACAATAATGTTCTGATTGGGTGCATGGTTATCGCAGACAAACATATCAATATCCCGCATTAGGGCGCCCGATTCAGTTCTTCGGCGTGCAGTAAGTAACCAGAAGTCTGCCATACCGGTAAGACCAGCCCAATGTTTTTTCCCTTTCAGGTGAAAAACACCATCTTTTTCAGTAAAGGAGGTGTTCATATTCAGTGCATCACTGCCAAAATCAGGTTCAGTGATCATCAGGCCTCCCATACAGCTATTGGTCAGAAATTGTTCAAATACTTTTGATTTTGCACGCTCCTGGCCATATTTGGCTACCGGTTGAATAAAAAGGGCATTGTTTATTCCCAAGGTCAGTGAAAGCGCCAGTGATTCATACGAAGCGGCTGATACGAAAGCAATATTTTCTTTTACATTACCCCCATACCCCCCGTATTGTTTTGGTATACAGAGCGCCATTGGATTACCCGACATCAGTTCTGTCAAAACTGCAGGTGGTAATCCACGGGTACTGCAAAACTGGTCTATCTTCTCCTTTTCATGAAAGGCACGTCTCATACTCGCCTTGAAATCTTCAAGCAATTGCAGGAATGATTTATGAGGAAAAGATGGATCAATTGTTTGGTTTTCTTTTAATTGTTGTTGCGACATTTTTTAACTCCTATTTTATTGAATGATATTACATAGCCCCTTCTGAAACTTTAAAATTTAACAATTCGAATAAGCTTTTGTTTTCAGATTATGCGAAATCATCACTGTTTAAACCCTTTTTTCGCTAAATTTGTCCTCTTAACCCATAAAATGAAAATGAACCAATGACAATTACGATTTTAATTTACGGTTTTCTTTTTGGAGCTATTTTGCAAAGTGCAAAACTGAATCGCTACAACACAATAAGTGGGATGGCAACACTCGAAAACTACAAAGTAGCTAAAGCAATTGCACTGGCAATTGGCGTCGGGGTAATTTTATTAAACATTGAAATTGGTCTCGGTTTCGCCTCCTACCATACCAAACCATTGATTTTAGGAGGCGTGGTGTTGGGTGGACTTATTTTTGGTGCAGGAATGGCCATTTTAGGTTATTGTCCTGGAACAATGATTGTATCGCTTGGTGAAGGTTCGCTGGACGCAGCTGCCGGACTCGTTGGGGCACTGATGGGAGGCTTGGTATATACCCTTGTATTACCTGCAATAAGTGGATTACAAGGACCGGATCTGGGAACCTTCTCCCTCTATTCTCTCACAGGATCTATTCCTGTTTTATTCTTTTTGCTGACATTCCTTTTCGGTGCTCTTTTTATTGCCATCGCTTTCTTTGTGCATAAAATTGAAAAGGTTCAGGACCGGACCTGGATATTTGCCGGAGTGGCACTTGCACTACTCAACTGTATCATCTTTTTAAAGGTTGGAATGGACAGGCAAATTGGTGCATCTACTGCCTATCCTTATCTTGCCGATCTGATTTCAGGAAATACAGACAATGAATATTTTACAAAAATCAACAAATCGGGAAACTGGGAACTGATTTTTTTGGGTGGAACATTTATCTCAGGGTTGGTGATTTCACTCATAAGGAAAGATTTCAAAATTCAGCTGATTCACAGTAACTGGGAACGATATAAAGGAAACAGTGCCGATAAGAGGATCTTCTGGGCTGCATTTGGGGGATTTATACTTATTTTCGGTGCCAGAATGGCAGGCGGATGCACCAGTGGACATGTTATTTCGGGTGGAATGCAGCTAGCAGTCAGTAGTTTGATATTTGCAATCTTTGTCTTTGCAGGACTACTGATTACGGGTAGGCTGTTTTACAGAAAAAAGTAAATAAAGTAACTGGTTTTTAGACCTTGGCGGGAATTGAAACTGGCGGGAAGATTTCCCATTTTATAACCATCCAACTCCAATTTTTTTGGCACAATAATTGACAAAATTTAAGTGTCATTTATTAATTAAAAAATGAGAAATATGAGAAAACTACTTTTTGCATTTGCATTTATCTTAACGGCTAATATCGTTGATGCTCAAACTGCTAATCACGCCATAGGTTTGAGATTAGGAGGAGGAGATGGCTTTGGTACTGAAATATCGTACCAACATGGACTCAATGATTTGAATCGGCTGGAGTTCGATCTTGGAATGCATAATGGAAATCATTATAATGCATGGGGATTAGCCGGTATTTATCAATGGGTGTGGAATATCGACGGTGGTTTTAATTGGTTTGCCGGTGCCGGAGGACGAATTGGCTCATGGAGCTGGGATCACTCTTACACAGGGACCGATGGTGGAGGAGTTTATCTTGCAGCTGCAGGTGATGTGGGTATTGAATATACATTCCCGATTGGAATCCAGATTGGTCTCGATGCCAGACCTGAACTTGGCTTGATCAATCACGGAGATGCTTTTCGGAACAATATCGCTTTCAGTGTCCGCTACAGGTTCTAATTTTTAAAATGGGAACAATGTAAAGGGGGTTATCTCGTAAGTAATTGACGAGATAGTCCCCTTTTACATTACATTAAGTTAATTAATTCGCGAACTACATTTTGCGTCCCTTCAGCAATCTGAAGTATATTGGCATCAAGCATATAGCACGGCGAAGTAACTAATTTGTATTTATCATCGATAATCACTCCTGTATAATCAGCTTCATGATGAATGCCACCCATCTTTTCAATTGTTTTAACAGTTTCAGGGTCATTACCGATGGTCACAACAGCGCCCGGAAGAATTTTCACGATTAAAGCCGGCGCAATACACATGGCACCTATGGGGATAGCCGCCTCAACAGAAGCGATTACTGCCAGCTCAACTTCCGGGTCCACAGTACAATCGCTCCCTTCAAAGGCCACCGTACAAAGGTTCTTGGCTACACCAAAACCACCGGGAAAAATAACGGCATCAAACTTTTCGGGTTCATAAAGATAGAGTGGCATGATTTTCCCTCTGGCAATCCTTGCTGATTCAACCAATACATTCCGTTCTTCATTCATTGGTTTTCCGGTCATATGATTAATCACCTGAGCCTGATCCTTATCAGGTGCAAAACACTCATAACAGCATCCAGCTTTCGCTATTGCAAGGAGGGTAAGGGTCGCTTCATGAATTTCAGCCCCATCAAATACACCGCATCCGGCAAGGATTACGGCAAATCGCTTTTGTTTATTCATAAGGTTTTTCTTTCGTTAGTTATCACTCTATTTAAAGTCAAAAAAGGTCAAACAAATAAAGCAAAAATATTCATTCTAAATATACAAAAAAAAATGTATCTTATCGATTTGAGACGAAAAGATGCTTTAGAAGGTTCAAAACGAACAGCATCATCAGAATTAAAAAATTGGAGACAAGTGTCAGGATAAGCAAAAAATAAAATCCCGAGATATACTTCACCCCTTTCTCCAAATAATTGGTCGCAAAACCACCCATCCAAAGCGTTATCAAATTGAATATCAACAAGAAGATTAACAACCAAATAAATCCATAAAATGCACTTCCCACATCCGGTTTACTGAGTGTCATCGAACTTCCAACTGAATAGAGAATATAGATCAACAAGGCTAATTTCCACCACAAACGGGAACCTCCGGGCACAATAAGGTTAAAAAATGAGAGCAGGTTGTTCCAGATTCCGATCGCTAGTTGCTTCAATAAAATAACCCTCGTAAAATCGTTGGATGTGATTGTAAAAGAAGCACGTTCAGTAATATCCACACGAAAAAGAAGCAGCGTAATCCCAAATAAGACGATTCCTCCTGCAAGAAGTGGACCTACACCAATAAAAAAATTTCCGATTTTTTGATAAATACTTTTTTTATTGTAGGAATGACTCACATGCCCTAAAGATTCTCCACTACTATTTGGTTTGAATAAGGCAATTTCTTTAATCTTGTGACCAAAAATCAATGCAAAAAAAGCATGACTAAGCTCATGAACAGAGCATCCCAGCCAGGCAAAACCGTATAAAAAAAGATTTCTTCCCAAAAAACGGACACTCATCTTCGCAGTAAGGATTGCAACAATATTTAGTAGCACCATCAGAATCAACAATGGAACAAACAGTATAAACACCTGATTAAATGTAGTGTGTAGTACATTTAACAGATAGCTTAATATTTGCGTGAAAAACCTTTCCATGAGAAAAATCGCTCCTTACTTCATTAAATACGCTAATATCACAGCACTTCAGCCACAACGAAGTTACTGCCGCCAATAAAGATCAGATCTTCAGTCAGTGCATTTTTGCGTGCTGCTTCAAGTGCTAATCCGACGGTAGGGTACGAACTCCCTTTCAGATTAAAAAAGTCGGCCATTTTCATCAATTGTTGCTCATCCAGCGCACGCGGTATGGAAGCCTTTGTGAAATAATAGGTAGCATCGCGGGGTAAAAGATTCAGTACTCCGGCAATATCCTTATCACTGACCATTCCAATTACAAAATGAAGCGTTTTATACGGGGTTTGTTTGATCTGAGCCACAACTTCGCGTATTCCCCCTTCATTGTGGCCTGTATCACAGATAATTCGGGGATTCGCCCCTATCACCTGCCAACGTCCCAGTAAACCGGTATTTTCGATCACTTTTCCCAATCCATCCCGAAGCGCACCCTCAGAAATATTCCAACCTTGAGAACGAAGTTCTTCTACGGCAGCAATTACGGTGCATACATTTTTTGACTGATAATGACCTAGCAGATCCAACTTCAATTGATTATAAACCACTCCCTTGCTATTCCTGATGGAAAAAACTTGTCGGGAATCCAACGAAATAAGTCCGGCGCCCGTATAAAAAAGTTGATCTGCAAAAACAACCTCCGCTTCGCGCTCATTCGCAATGCCATTAAAAATGATACTGGTCTGGGGATGCGTCTCACCGATGATAACCGGGACATGATTTTTGATGATTCCGGCTTTTTCAAGTGCAATCTTCCCCAGTGTATCACCCAGAAAAGTAGTATGGTCCAGACTGATGTTGGTAATGACCGACAACTCAGGTTTTATAATATTGGTTGAATCGAGCCTTCCGCCCAAACCCACCTCAATTATTGAAATATCTACCTCATTTCTGGCAAAATAATCAAAAGCCATCAATACAGTCAATTCGAAGAAGGACGGTTCAAGCCCTTTTTCACTATTTCGTTTGAGAAAAGTTCTGACAAATTCAACTATGAATTTCTTTTCAATTTTTTTCCCGTTGATCCTTATCCGCTCTCTGAAATCTTTAAGATGAGGCGAAGTATAAAGCCCCGTCCGGTAACCAGCCTCCATCAGAATACTGGCTAACATGTGCGAAACGGACCCCTTTCCGTTCGTACCGGCAACATGAACCGACTTGAATTGAAGATGGGGATGTCCAAACATGATATCCAATGCCAATGTATTGTCGAGGCTATCTTTATAGGCAGCATGACCTGATCGTTGATAATAAGGAAGATGATCGTACAAATAATTGATTACTTCATCATAGCTTTGCATCCTATATAATTTAGTTGACAAAATCAGAGGCAAAGATGATAAATTCTAAAAGGGAAAACGCCGAACTAAGAAAATATTTGCTATTTTTAAACTGGAATATAGTTATACATAATAATGCCAAAGTCGAAAATATTTGTAATTGACACAAACGTGATCCTGCACGATCATGAGTGTATCTACCACTTCAATGATAATGATGTTGTTCTCCCTATCACCGTACTGGAAGAATTAGATCGCTTTAAAAGGGGAAATGACCAGATCAATTTTCAGGCACGGCAATTTGTAAGAATCCTTGATGAGATAGTTGGAAATGAATTATTTAACGGTGGCATCTCCCTCGGTATAGACAAAGGCAAACTGACCATTGAAACAGGAAAACCGTTTTCTGATAAACTGAAGGAATCGTTTCGCGAAGACATTCCCGATCACCGTATATTGGCAATAACCGAATACCTGAGGGAAAAATTTAATGACCGCAAGGTAGTCCTGGTCACCAAAGATGTCAATCTCAGGATGAAAGCAAAATCGCTTCACATTGAGTCGGAAGATTACAAAAACGACAAAGTACAAGACATCAATGTATTATACCAGGGAATACGCGAAAATAAAGATTATAGCGATCAATTAATTGCTCAACTTTATGAGTTAAATTTCCTCACTGTTGAAGATGCGGGGATCGAAAAACCTCCCTTTGCCAACGAATTCTTTATACTTAAAAGTCCAAGATCAAGTGTCTTAGCTCATTATAGCCCATTTCGTCAAAGACTTGAGCGTGTGGATAAAAAAGTGGCTTATGGTATTAAGCCACGGAATGCAGAACAAACATTTTCAATTCACGCCTTATTAGATCCTGAAATTAAATTGATAAGTCTGACGGGGAAGGCGGGTACTGGGAAAACATTACTTGCTCTGGCGGCAGCGATTGCGCAGCATCATATTTACGAACAAATACTTCTTGCCCGGCCCATTGTGGCATTAAGCAACCGCGACATTGGATTCCTCCCCGGAGATGCAGAAGAAAAAGTTTCGCCTTATATGCAACCCCTTTTTGATAATCTGGCTGTCATTAAGCGATGCTTCAGTCCGCAAAGTACGGAATACAGAATGATTGAAGAGCTAAAGAAAGACGAACGATTGGTAATCAGCCCATTGGCATTTATCAGAGGGCGTAGTTTATCCAACTGCTACTTTATTATTGATGAAGCTCAAAACCTAACTCCACACGAAGTAAAAACCATCATCACCAGAGCCGGCGAAGGGACGAAAATGATTTTCACGGGTGATATTCAACAAATTGATTCGCCCTATCTCGATTTGCAATCCAATGGACTAGCCTATCTTACCGACAGGATGAAGGGTCAGGATATTTTTGCCCATATTAATCTGGTGAAAGGGGAACGGAGTTATCTGGCCGAACTTGCAAGTGATTTGCTATAGGGAATCAAAGAGTGAAGAATTAATGAATGAAGATTTATAGATTAAGTAATTGAAAATTGATATGTTAAAAGTAAACGAGTATTTTGGAGGAAGTGTAAAATCGATAGCGATCGAAAATGAAGAGGGTGTGGCCACAGTTGGGGTAATGGAAGCAGGGGAGTATGAATTTGGGACATCAACTGTTGAAATTATGACAATCATAGGTGGAACACTCGAGGTGATGCTTCCCGGAGAAAACAATTGGACCAGTTATCCTAAGGGTGGAATTTTCGAAGTCGGTAAAAACGTAAAATTCAAGGTCCGAGCAAATGCTCCGGTAGCTTACCATTGCCAATACATCTAACGAAAATAGAGTATTGACTTACAATATAAAGACAGGGGACCTGCCAGTTAATTAAACCGGAAGGTCCCCTGTCTTTATATTTAAAAGGAGGTTAAACTATTTTTCAAGAATAGCTTTTAGGCTGGTTAACCCATCAGCCAGATCTTTTCCCAGCATTCCATCCATATCCCTTAAAAGCAAAAACAGATTCAGCGGATAATTCATCCTGCCTGAGAAGCCCCACGTTACTTTGGTTTGGCCATCGGAAACTGCCTCAAAGGAGATTGTTGCCTGATTTGTTGCTTCAAATGGTTTAATAAACCTAAGTTCATAATCAATCCGCTCCTCTACTACGATATTTTTGATCTCCTGCTCGCCTTTCCCTACATCTTTCATTTCACTCTCCCAGGCTGAAACAAAACCAACAGCACCATCAATTCCACGGAATTCTTTTTTCATTCCCGGATCCTTTTGAGCCCAAACACTAAAAAAGTCCTGATTTCTAAGCAATTTAACAAATTTAAAAACCTCCGATTTTGGTTTGTTGATAACAATTGAACGCAAAACACGGATATCTTTTCGGGTAAAGAGGGGAACGATCAGCACAATTGCAATAATTGTCCCAAGTCCAATTAAAACAAATTTCAGGATTTCCATCGCTTTATAATTTTAAATGAATTTTAGCGTATTAACGAAATTCTGAGAAAAAGGTTTTACAAGATTGAAATAAGATTATTTTATACCTTTGCCGAAATGAAAAAAGATATTTTTCTAACTATGGGTGTACTAACTTCGCAGATTTATAGAATTATAGTTCCTAAATTTATTCGAAAAAAAATTCTGGCCAAGAAGCTCCGGGCGGCAATTCCGGAATATTACTCAAAATCTTCAGTAGAAGTCACTGATGAGATACAAAAAGTTCTGGATTATTTGAAGAGCAATCCAATTTCAGTGTTCCCCTACCCTTTTCAAAACAAATATATTGCAGACAACATTGAGGTATTTAATGACCAGGAGAAAGGATTGCGCTATGTTATGCTTGACGGGAAAAGGCTCTATTTCAAAAAAAGGTGGAGCATAAAAAGAATAAGACACAGTTTCAATGAGTTAACACGAGAACAGGATCCACAAAGTCCGCATCATTATCTGGATGACCAATTTAAGATTGAGGAAGGAGAAATACTGGTCGATATTGGAGTTGCGGAAGGAAATTTTGCCTTGAGTGCAGTTGAGAAAGCATCAAGACTGATTCTATTCGAAACAGATCATGAATGGATCGAAGCGCTGAATGCCACATTTGAGCCATGGAAGGATAAAGTACAGATAATTAATAAATTTGTCAGCAATATTACCGACTCAAAAAATACTACGCTGGACGATTTTCTGGCTCACGGAGAGAAAATAACTTTTCTCAAGATTGATGTCGATGGAGCTGAATCACGATTATTAGACGGTTGCAAAAGAATTCTGAATGACCAGAAACCCCTGAAACTGGCAATTTGCACCTATCACAAACAAAACGACGAGAAGGAATTCACAGCCCTGTTGTCACGCTATGGATTTAAAACTTCACATTCCGATGGTTTTATGTTATTCTATTACGATAAGCAGATCACAGCCCCCTATTTAAGACGTGGATTGATCAGGGCAGTTAAATTGTAATCGCTTATGATTCCTTCAATGATCTCCCAAACATTATAATTATCATTACTTTTGCAAAAAAAAAATATGAATCTCGAAAAGCTCTGCTCTGAAGTCCAGATAATTGCAAAAATTACCGGCGCATTTATCGCAGGAGAACGTGAAAAATTCAACATCGATGATGTTGAAGTAAAAGGAAAAGCCAACTTTGTTTCTTACGTTGACAAACAAGCTGAGGAGCTGATTGTAAATAAACTTCGCCAGTTGCTGCCGGAATCAGGGTTTATTGCAGAGGAGGGAACTGCAGCAAGCGCTGGTGAGAAATATAAATGGATCATCGATCCGCTTGATGGTACAACAAATTTTATTCATGGACTTCCCCCTTTCGCCGTCAGTATTGCATTGATGGAGGAAGAAGAAATCATCTTAGGTGTTGTCTATGAAGTAACTCAGCAAGAGTGTTTCTATGCATGGAAAGGGAGTAAAGCCTATCTGAATGGAAATGAGATAAAAGTAACAACTGCGGCTACTACGCGTGATTCACTCATCGCTACCGGCTTTCCTTACTCCGCAATGGATATGCTCGATCCGTTTATTGTGTCGATGCGTTATTTCATGATTCACTCGCACGGCCTGCGCAGATTAGGTTCTGCAGCAACAGATTTGGCCTACGTAGCAGCCGGCAGGTTCGAGGCTTTTTATGAACATGGATTAAAGCCATGGGATGTGGCAGCCGGTGCAATCATTGTTAAACAGGCCGGAGGAAAAGTAGCTGACTTTAACGGAACAGATCAATTTCTATTCAATGGCGAAATCGTTGCGGCAAACAGTACTTATTTCGGTGAGTTTTACCATATTGTGCATAATTTTTTTGTAGATACCCCTGAATCAAAATAAAATTGAAACTTTAACGGTTAACATTAATGGAAAAAACAGGATACCTCCTCCTTAGGGCATTCACCTGGATCATTCATTTACTGCCGCTCCGTGTACTCTATATTTTATCGGATCTGATATTTATCCTTACCTGTTTGGTTTTTAAATATCGCCGAAACGTGGTAGATAAAAACCTCGCCAACTCATTTCCTGAAAAAAGTCAGAAAGAACGTGACCGGATTGCAAGGAATTTTTACCGCCATTTATGCGACACCGCTATTGAAACGATGTACTTCGACCGGATTTCGGTAAAGAAAGGGAAGAAATGTGTTAAATTCCTTAATCCGGAGTTACCCAATAATTATCTGGACCAGGGTCGTGATGTTATCGTCTTCTTGGGCCATTATAATAACTGGGAATGGTTTTGCAGCTGGCCGTTACACACCACTCACCGATTTTATCCGATCTACAAAAAGTTAAAAAGTAAAAGTTTTGAACGTTTTTATATACGACTTAGGAGCCGTTTTGGAGCTGTTCCGCTCGAAAGATCTGCAACATTCCGACAGTTAGTCAGTAATCATCAAAAGGGAATTCCTACCCTTTCAGCATTTTTATTCGACCAGACTCCCCGTGTTTTTGATATTCAACACTGGGTTACCTTTTTAAACCAGGATACTCCGGTAATTCTCGGGGCTGAAAAGGTTGCTCAAAAACTTGATGCCGTTGTGCTGTTTGCCAACTCACAAAAAATAAAAAGGGGATATTATGAGGTAACTTACCAACTGGTCACCTCTCATGCGGGCAATTGTGCCAAGTTTGAGATTACAGAAAAGTGTACACAGCTACTCGAAGACCAAATTAATGTCCATCCGGAATTCTGGTTATGGTCGCATAAAAGATGGAAACACAAACGAAAAACAAGGGATATAGCCTGATAAAATAGTTTATTACTGTCGACAAACATGGATGTATGAATAATCTTTTTAATTTTGAATCGGGTAAAAGACCATACTAACATTTCAGGGACCGGTTCTAAAAAGCCAGAATTCTATTATTTACGTGATTATTAACATCTTTAATCAATGAAAGGCTACTATCTGCTTCGGGCACTTTCCTGGCTTATTTATGCTATGCCACTGCGTGTATTCTATTTTCATTCCGATTTGCTTTTCCTTGTCATGTATCATCTGATCAGGTACCGACGTAAAGTTGTAGATATAAATCTGGAAAACTCATTTCCTGAGAAAACCAAAAAAGAGAGAACTCAGATCGCTAAAAAGTATTATCACCACCTCTGTGATTGTTTTCTCGAAACACTCTATTTTGACCGTATTTCGAAGGAAAAGGTTCGAAACCGGGTCACCTATCTCAATCCCGAAATGGCTACCCATTATATGGATCGGGGTAAACAGGTGATAATTCTGATGGGGCACTATAATAACTGGGAATGTTTTAACAGTTGGGGATTGCAAACAAAATACAAATCCTATCCCATTTACAAAAAACTCCGTAACGCCGCTTTCGAAAAATTCTATAACCATCTCCGAAGCAGATTTGGTGCCCAACCACTGGAAAGAGCTCTGACATTTAAACAATTGTATGAAGATTCAAAGAATGGGATTCCCAGTGTTTCACTATTTATAATTGACCAGACACCTCGCGAACACGATATTCAGCACTGGATCAACTTCCTGAACCAGGAGACACCAGTCATTGTTGGCCCCGAAAAAGTGGCCAGCAAATTAAATGGGGTAGTTCTGTTCGGAAAAACAAAAAAAGTAAAAAGAGGATTTTATGAAGTTGAGTTGGTCCTGATTACCGATCAGGCGAAACAATGTCCTAAATTTGAAATCACAGAAAAAAGTAATCGTCTGATGGAGTCGCTGATCATGGAAAACCCTGAATTCTGGCTATGGTCGCATCGCAAATGGAAACATAAACGATCGGAAATTGATCAGAAAAGAAATAATCCAACACCGGAATTGGCTGATGCGTTAATCTGATTCACTTTTTTTATTTTTAATTGAATTCCTATGAAGCTTTCAATCGTAATTTTAAACTGGAACGGATCAAACCATCTGAGGAGATTTCTCCCATCAGTGATTGAATTCTCCAACTACGATTGGGCAGAAGTTGTGGTAGCAGACAATTATTCTGATGATGATAGTTGTGAAGTAATTGAGAAAGAGTTTGAAACAGTCAGGCTTATCCGGCTTGACCGGAATTACGGATTTGCCGAAGGATATAACCAGGCGCTAAAAAACAATGATGCGGAATACCTTGTTTTGCTCAATTCAGATGTCGGGGTAACTCAAGACTGGCTGCAACCCATGATTGAAACGCTCGATTCAAACCACTTGATCGGGGCATGTCAACCCAAAATATTGTCATTAAATCAACCTGATACATTTGAATATGCCGGGGCCTCCGGGGGATTTATCGATCGCTTTGGTTATCCGTTTTGCAGGGGGAGAATAATGAATGTTCAGGAGCAGGACCTTGGACAATATGATCAACCTATAAATGTTTTCTGGGCAAGCGGAGCGGCAGTCATGATCAGAGGAGTGCTTTGGCACGAGATGGGGGGATTTGACTCCGATTTCTGGGCCCATATGGAGGAGATCGACCTCTGTTGGAGGATGAAAAACAGGGGAATTAGCATCGTGGTTTGCCCCGGATCAAAGGTTTTTCATCTGGGTGGTGGAAGCCTTTCCTATGGAAGTCCTCAGAAGATTTATCTTAACTTCCGCAATAACCTGTTTTTGCTTTACAAGAATCTTCCCAAAGATAAACTAATTGGAACACTCATCTTCAGGATGATACTCGATGGCATAGCTGCAATCCAATTTCTGATGACTGGACAATTCAAACCATTTGTAAAGGTACTGGTGGCACATCGAGATTTCTATAAAAGCCTGAAAATACTGAAGAAGAAAAGAGGAGAACTAATGCCTCAAATCACAACTTCGAATCATCCCGAAATTTATCGCGGCTCCATTGTTTTTGACTTCTTTGTATCAAAAAAGAGGAAGTTTTCATCCTTAAATTTTCGGTCCATTGGGATTGATGAATAGGTTGAACGAAAATCTGTGTAATTTAGCCGATTAATCAAGTCTTAAATTTCAAATTCTTTAGTCAGACATGAGTATCACAAGAGAAAATACCACAGCACTTTTTATTGATTTCCAGGAGCGGCTATTCCCTGCCATGAACGAAAACGACCTGTTATTACGAAATACTAAAATCCTAATGGAAGGATTAATTGCACTGGAAATTCCAATCGCATTGACCCAGCAATATACCAAGGGTTTAGGCGAAACCCTCGCTGAGATCAAGTCATTGGTGCCCGATATTACAGCCATTGAAAAGACCGATTTTAGCTGTTTTGGAGCAGAGGAGTATCGGAATTTCCTTCGCCATTATCAAAGTAAGAAT
Source organism: Prolixibacteraceae bacterium (assembly GCA_963675995.2). Lineage (GTDB taxonomy): Bacteria > Bacteroidota > Bacteroidia > Bacteroidales > Prolixibacteraceae > JAAFHB01. Next base: position 2,995,532 of record CAXXIY010000002.1, read on the forward strand.
ATCATAGTTTGCGGAATTGAAGCACACGTATGTGTATTGCAGACAGCTATTGACCTGAAAGCAGCCGGATACAACCCTATTGTCATCACAAACTGTATTACTTCGCGCTCGGCAATAAGTAAAGATGGGGCAATGGATCGCTTTCGTTTCGAACAAATTATGATGGGAACCTATGAATCGATCCTTTTCGAGATGACCCGTTCCGCAAAAGCCGATGCGTTCAAGACCATATCAAAGCTGGTAAAATAATCTATGGAAAATAAAAAAGAGTTGTCAACCGAACAACGTGAAGAACTAATCAGCACCTTAAAAACCCGTTTTGAGAAAAATATGAACCGCCATACAGGTGTTGAATGGGCCAAACTACAGGCAAAGCTTGACTCCGACAAGTCAGTGGAAAAACTATGGTCAATCAATGAAATGGAAAGAACCGGGGGGAACCGGATGTTGTTGGATTTGATGCCAGAACGGGCGAATACCTCTTTTATGATTGTTCTGCTGAAAGTCCCAAAGGTCGCCGAAGCGTTTGTTACGACCGGGAAGGGCTCGAATCAAGAAAAGAATTTAAACCTGCAAATAACGCCATTGATATGGCTGCTGCCATGGGTGTAGAACTTTTAACGGAAGAACAATACCGGGAGTTACAGCAACTTGGAAATTTCGATACCAAAACATCAAGCTGGGTAAAGACACCTGTAGAAATCAGAAAACCTGGCGGCGCACTTTTTTGTGATCGTCGTTTCAACCATGTCTTTCTTTATCACAACGGTGCAGAATCTTACTACGCTGTCAGGGGATTCCGCTGCTCACTAAGGGTTTGATCCCGATTGTGGAGCAAATGCTTCGCTATTCAATGGAATGTGGCTGTTGGAAAAAAATATTTATTGAAGTTTTTTTGTATAAAAAATTTGTATTTTCGAACCTTTAAGAGCTTACTAAAACTATTTCACCATTAGTATCCAATAAATAAGTTTTTTGAAAGATCAAATTTGCTAATTTTAATTTCGAATTGTGGACCCTCTTAACCTCCCAATATAGAGAATTAATGTCCATATTATGAATTACTTATAATCCTTTTCCCCTTAATTTCCCTCAGTTCCCCTCCCATGGAGGGATTAAGGGAGGTCGGGTTAGGGAAGGTCAGAAAATACATAAACAACACATATCGAAAGCGTTGAATATGTGTTTATTAAGTAATTCAGGATATGACAGCAAAAAAGTTGATAATTTTGAAACTTAAGACCTATGGAAATCAATATTCTGAATTTAATCGATTTTGAGGAAGTAAATAGATTGCTTGAAGGATTCAACCAGTCAACAGGATTTGTGACTGCCATATTAGACCTCGAAGGAAACGTGTTGTCGAAATCGGGATGGCGCCAAATCTGCACAGAATTTCACCGGATAAATCCCGAAACATCAAAAAAGTGCCGTATCAGTGATACCATTCTGGCGGATGAATTGGCCAATGGCGAGAAATATCATTTCTACGAATGTTGTAATGGATTGGTTGATGTTGCGGTACCCATCATAATAAACGGTGAACATATTGCCAACCTTTTCTCAGGACAATTCTTTTTTAATGAACCCGATCGTACCTTTTTTAAAAAACAAGCCGAAAAATATGGTTTTAATGAGGAAAGATATCTAAGCGCCCTGGGGAAGGTGCCCATTGTTTCGAAGGAAAAAGTGAAGGTTGCAATGGAGTTTTTGTTGAATATGACTCAGATGATCAGCGAGATCACATTTCAGAAAGTGGAGCAACTTCAGTTGAATGAAGAATTAAGGAAAAGTGAAGCACGTTCGCGAAGCGTCCTGGATCATATGCTCGAAGGGTGCCAGATCATTGGTTTCGACTGGAGGTACATCTATCTGAATCCTACAGCTGAAATTCATAACCGCCGATCTAATGCGGAACTACTCGGCAACAGATATATGGATATGTGGCCAGGTATTGAGAATACCAAAGTATTTAAAATTATTGAAAAGGTACTCGAAAAGAGAGTTTCTGATCATTTTGAAAACGAATTTATTTTCCCTGACGGAACTCCCGGCTGGTTCGATTTGAGTATTCAACCAGTGCCGGAGGGGGTATTTATTCTATCAATTGACATTACTGTGCGTAAGAACGTTGAAACTGCGTTGCGCGAAAACGAGGAAAAATACCGGCTAATTTCTGATAATTCTGATGACTGGATTTACTGGATCGCACCCGATGGAAAATTACACTATGTATCTCCGGCATGCGAACGTGTCACAGGTTATTCACCTGAAGAGTTTGTCATGCATCCGGAATTAATTCGTGAGATTGTTATCGAGACAGACCAGAAAAAAGTCAGGCAACATACCCAAAACGATCCACACGATGATACTCCTCACAATCTGGAATTTCGGATTATCACCAAAAACGGGGAAATCCGATGGATTAACCATAGTTGCAGTCCTATATTCAACGATGATGGTGAATATTTGGGCCGAAGGGGGACGAACCGGAATATTACTGAACGTAAACGCCAGGAAGAATTACTGTTTGAAAGTGAACTCCGATTTAACAGGCTGTGGGATCATGGTCCGTTTGGATTGATGCTCGTAAATCAGGAATTCCAGTATAAACTGGTGAATCCCATTTTCTGCGAATTTATTGGTTATAGTGAAGCTGAACTTTTGCAATTAACAATTAAAGATATCTCCCATCCCGATGATATTATCAAAGATATACCAAGTATCAGGAATCTGATCAATAAGGAAATACCAATTTATAAAACAGAGAAACGGTATATCCACAAAGACGGACAGGTGATCTGGGGAGCTTTGACGGTAACCGCAAACTATGATAATGAGGGACAATTTCTGTATAACCTTGCAATTATTGAGGATATAACCAGACGGAAGCAGGCAGAAGAAGAACTGAAAAAGAGTAAAAGACTACTCTCCGAGACAGAATCTGTTGGCAAGGTGGGTGGATGGGAATTTAATATTGATACGATGGTAACAACCTGGACAGATGAGGTCTATCGGATTCACGAAGTTGATTTTGATTTCGATCACAATGTTAACACCGGAATTAATTTCTACAATCCCAATTCCAAACCAATCATCGAAAAAGCGGTAGAAAGGGTAATCCAGGCCGGCGAGCCGTTTGACCTGGAACTGGAGATCATTACCGCTAAAGGAAATCTGCGAAAAGTACACACAATTGGGAAACCAGATTTGGAAAATCGCAGGGTATACGGGTTTTTTCAGGACATTACCGAGCGCAAACAAATAGAAAATCAATTACGTCAAAGTGAAAATGAATTCAGGTTACTTGCCGAATCGATGCCCCAAATCGTTTGGATTACAAGACCTGACGGCTGGAACATTTATTTCAACCAGCAATGGGTGGATTATACCGGACTCACAAAGGAAGAGAGTTACGGTCACGGATGGAACATTCCTTTTCATCCCGAAGACCAGCAACGTGCCTGGGATGCCTGGGGAAATGCAATTAAAAATGATGGTATCTATTCAATTGAATGCCGGCTGCGTCGGTTTGATGGAGTTTACCGGTGGTGGCTCATACGTGGTGTTCCGGTTATAGATTTAAATGGCCATATAATCAAATGGTTTGGAACCTGCACCGACATTCATGAATTGAAACAGACAGAAATCGCATTGCATAAAAGTAAATTGAAACTCGATTCAGCCCTTTCCAGTATGACCGATGCTGTTTTTATTTCAGATACCGAAGGACGATTTATTGATTTTAATGAGGCCTTTGCGACATTCCATAAATTTAAAAACAAAGAGGAATGTGCAAAAACCTTTGACGAATATCCTCAATTTCTGGAAGTTTACCTTTTAACGGGAGAATTGGCCGCGATTGAACAATGGGCAGTTCCGCGGGCTCTGAAAGGAGAGATCGTTAAAAATGCAGAGTATAAACTGCGCCGTAAAGATACCGGAGAATCCTGGATCGGAAGCTACAGCTTCTCACCTATCCGCGACAGCAACGGAACGATAACCGGTTCGGTTGTAACCGCTCGTGACATTACCGAAATAAAACTGATCGAAGAAAAGGTCAGGAAAAAAGACATGGAGTTTAGAAAGCTTTCAGCGAATGTCCCTGACCTGATCTTTCAATTTACCCGAAGACCCGATGGATCCTATTATGTCCCAATAGCCTCCGAAGGTATACGAAATATTTTTGGATGTTCACCAGAAGATGTACTTGATGACTTTACTCCCATTGGCAGAGTTATTTATCCCGAAGATGCAGAGCGGGTTATTCGTGACATCGAATATTCTGCAGCGCATCTCTCCTTTTTTACATGCGAGTTTAGGGTGCAGATTCCGGGCAGAGAAATTCAATGGATCTACTCCAAATCGACACCGGAACGACTCCCGGATGGCAGTGTTACCTGGTTTGGATTTAATACAGATATCACCCATCGGAAACAAATAGAAAAAACTTTACAGGAAAGCGAAGAAAAATTCCGTAAAGCATTCTCAACCAATCCGGATGCAATTACAATAACCCGATTAAAAGATGGAATGTATGTTTCGACGAACAACGGGTTTACACAGATCTTTGGATATACGGAAAAGGAAACAATAGGTAAAACGTCGCTTCAGATTAATATGTGGCCCAATCCTGAAGAGAGAATTGATTTTGTTACCAGGGTTAAAACTAATGGAGTTGTTGAAAACTTTGAAACAAGATTATGTACAAAACAGGGTGAAATAAAAGATGCACTTGTGTCTGCCATAATCATTCAACTTGAAGGCGACTCTTTTATTTTAAGCACAACAAAGGACATTACAGCGAGAAAACGTGCTGAAGACGAAATCCGAAAGCTCAATGAAACGCTTGAACTGCGGGTGGAAAAACGGACGAACCAGCTTCAGGTTGCCAATCGTGAACTGGAGGCATTTTCGTATTCCGTTTCCCACGATTTAAGAGCTCCACTACGCCACATCAACGGTTATGTCGATCTATTAAATGCGCGGTACCAGGAAAATTTACCCGAAAAAGCCCGTCATTATCTTGCAACCATTACAACTGCAGCAAAACAGATGGGAAACCTCATCGATGACCTGCTTCAATTTTCAAGAACCGGCCGACAGGAGATGCGTAAAGCGAAACTGGATATGAATGTTTTGATTAAAGAAGTGCTTGAACAAATTAAACCTGATGTTGAAAAAAGGGAAATCAAATGGTCTGTGCAGAAAATGCCTGAGGTATACGGCGACTACTCTCTGCTTAAGCAGGTATGGGTTAACCTGCTGGATAATGCTGTTAAATATACCAGGTTTGAAAAATCAGCAGAAATAACTGTAGAATTCAAGGAAGAAAAGGCTAATTTCGTGTTTTCGGTTCGCGATAATGGAGTGGGTTTTGACATGAAATATGCACATAAACTCTTTGGTGTATTCCAGCGACTCCACTCCCAAACCGAATTTGAAGGAACAGGAATCGGTCTGGCAAATGTGCAGCGCATTATATACAAACATAGCGGAAATGTTTGGGTAGAAGCCGAACCAAACAAGGGGGCAACTTTCTTTTTTACCATACCTAAAAATGAGGAGGATTAACAATGATTGAGTTAAAAACAATTTTACTGGCCGAGGACAATCCGCTGGATGTGGAACTGACCATCGAGGCACTTTCAGAACATAACCTGGCAAACAATGTTGTTGTGGTCAGGGACGGAGTCGAGGCTATGGAGTACCTGAACTATGAAGGAAAGTTCAAAAATCGTATTGAGGGCAATCCCGTTGTTTTACTACTCGATATAAAAATGCCTCGAATGGATGGAATTGAGGTTTTGGCGGCTATTCGCGGGAATGAAAAATTAAAACGGCTTCCAATAGTCATACTCACCTCATCGCGTGAAGAACCCGACTTGAAGAAATGTTATGAACTGGGTGTGAATGCTTATGTAGTCAAACCAGTAAATTTCAAGGAATTTCTGGACGCCATTAAACATATTGGCATCTTTTGGGCCCTATTAAACGAACAACCACAAAATCTGTAATTTATGAATGGAGAAAATGATATTGCTGGCACTCACCTCAAGATACTTATTCTGGAGGATTCCCCGCAAGACTTTGAATTAATCCAGGAACAATTAACTGAAGCAGGATATAAATTGGATTTAACCCATGTAGAAGATGAAGCTGGATTTACCTCTGCACTGCGTGAAAATTGTTACAACATTATCTTGTCTGATTTTAGGTTGCCAGGTTTCGATGCTTTTGGAGCGCTTCAAATAAGCAATGAACTTTGCCCGGAAGTTCCGTTTATTTGCATTTCTGGTTCTATCGGAGAAGAAACAGCGATTGAATTACTAAAACAGGGTGCTGTAGATTATGTATTGAAAGACAGACCAGAACGACTACCTTTCGCCGTAAAACGGGCAATTAAGGAACAAAAAGAGAAACAAGCACTGTCACTTGCAGAAGAAGAACTGAAGAAGAATGAAACAAAATTCCGTACACTCACTGAGAACATTCCCGATATCATTGCCCGTTTTGACAAAGAGCTGAGACACATTTACATTAATCCGGCAATTGAGAAAATAACGGGAATATCGTCCCATGCTGTTTTAGGCAAAACAAACGAGGAGCTCGGAATGCCTGAAGAAAAAAATGCAATATGGAATGCAAATATACAATATGTATTTGAAACGGCAAAACAGCTGATTTATGAATTTGATTTCCAAACACCTGATGGAAATACCATGTATTTTTCGTCCATGCTCGTGCCAGAGCTCTCTGAAGATGGAAAAGTTAAAACCATATTGAGCGTTACCCGGGATATTAGTAAGAACAAACTGGCCGAAATTGCATTAAGGAAAAGCGAGGAACGACTGAGAGATGTTTTATTCAGTACTGCAGATTGGGTTTGGGAGGTGGACAAGGATGGCAAATATACCTATAGTTCACAGAAGGGGAATGAACTTTTTGAAGCACCACTGGAAGAGATCATTGGGAAAACTCCTTTCGATTTTATGCCGAAAGATGAAGCCATCAAAATCGCCTCCATATTTGCTGAAATTGTCAACAATAAAGCACCCATAAAAGATTTGGAGAACTGGAATATTGGGAAAGGGGGTAAATTGATTTGCTTACTTACCAATGGACTTCCCATTCTGGATGACGAAGGAGAACTAATCGGATATCGAGGGATTGACAAAAACATTACCGACCGAAAGTTGACAGAACAGGAATTAATGAATGCCAAGGAAAAAGCTGAAGCCAGCGATAAGTTGAAAACTGCCTTTATCAATAATATATCACATGAAATCAGGACCCCGCTAAATGGCATATTGGGTTTCGGTCAGTTAATCATTGATTCTGAACTTACTGCAGATCAGCGGGTGGAATACTTTAAAATTGTTCAGAAATCGAGTAACCGCCTGATGAATACGGTTTCGGATTATATGGATATGGCCCGAATTGTATCGGGTACGATGGAAGTGCACAAAAATGAATTTCTCCTGCAACCACTTTTCAGTGAAATCATTGAAAATACAGCGCCCTTATGTGCAGAAAAAAAGATTGATTTTGAAGCTGTAATCCCAAAGGAATCACCTGACAAAACAATTTATTCTGACAGTGAAATTATTCGTAAAACATTGAATATCCTGTTAGACAACGCCCTAAAATTTGCAAAAGTGGGCAGTATAAGTTGTGGGTATGTATTGAAATCGGATTTCATTGAATTCTTTGTAAAAGATAGTGGAGTTGGAATCGCACCTGATAAACTGGAATTAATTTTTGGCATGTTCACACAGGAGGAGACATCAAACACTCGTGGTTACGAAGGTAGCGGTTTGGGATTAACCATTGCACAGGGTTTGGTAAAATTGCTTGGAGGCACCATTAAGGTAAATTCGGAAAAAGGGAAAGGTTCTGTTTTTACTTTTACAGTTCCATACAATAAACCTTCCTTATCCGATAATCATTCCTTTACCCATACAAAAAAGTTAACCGACACCAAAAAGCATTTTGTACTCATTGCCGAAGATGAGGAGTTAAACTATTTATATCTGGAAGTGATCATGAAAATGATCGGGTGCAATTACCTCCACGCTTTGAATGGAGCTGAAGCGGTGGAAATTTGCAAACATAACAGATCTATTTCACTGGTGTTGATGGATATTAAAATGCCGGTAATGAATGGGCTTGAGGCTACTCAACTTATCCATGAATTCCTGCCCGAATTACCCATTATAGCAACCACCGCCTATGCGCAGACGGGCGACGAAAATCGCTTTTTGGCTGCAGGCTGCAATGGCTACCTGTCAAAACCAATAAAAAAAGCGAATCTGGTGGCTTTATTAAATAAATTCCTCTTTAATTTAAACCTCAATGATGAAACAGGCCATTTATAAAGTAGTTCACTGCAGTTATGAAACTGAGGGTTGCAATTATAAAATAAGCCACTCCGATTATAAAACAGAGAACTGTAACTTTAAAACTATACCTTAAAACCACCTTTTTATGGCAACAATATATAAAAGTGAAAGCAGAGAATTTAAAGAGAACCCCGGAAGAATCGATCATTTTCGGCTGTTGACGGATGTTTCCCGGGCAAAAAGTGGAATAGATCCAAAGACCCTCAATTTTGATCTGAGATTATTAAATCCCGGACAATTCTCATCCCCGTACCATTTCCACCGGAATGCAGAGGAACTTTTTATGGTAGTATCCGGTTCGATGACCTTGCGGACACCCAATGGCCTGGAAATTATAAATGCAGGAGATCTCGCTTTCTTTGAGATGGGTGAGAGCGGAGCGCATCAGGTGTATAATCATGGAACAGAACAATGCACCTATCTTGACATCAGAACATTTATTGGCGCTGATGTCTGTGAATATCCCGATTCGGGTAAAACAATTGTAATTCCATCGATGCAGGTTTTCGAAAAGGAGTCCAAAGTAAGTTATTTCAAAGGGGAAGAGAATATACTTGAAAAATGGGCTGAGATTAAAAATGCAAATGAAGACTGAAATTAGGAGTGCTGCATTAATCCTGATAGATATCCAGAATGACTATTTCGAGGCAGGGACCATGCCCCTCACCGGAGCAGACCAGCCAAAGAAAATGCCCGTTTGGTTCTCAATCGGTTCAGATCAGAGACGCTGCCAGTCTTTCATATCCAACACATTGCGACCAGACCAACGGCAACATTTTCCTTCCCGGCACCTATGGATCCAAAATCAATGACCGGGTAAAACCACTTGAAGTCGAAGCGCTTATTATCAACCATTACTCCAACAGTTTTCTGGAAACCGGATTATCAGATCTTTTAAAAAATAAAAACATAACCCTCCCTATTATCTGCGGAATGATGCCCCATATGTGTCGATGCCACAGTTAGAATGGCAAAGGATTTTGGATATATAATCACACTGATCGGAGACGCATGTGCAACCAAAGATCTCAAAAAAAACGGACAAATCATTGACGCCGGGGAGGTTCAAACGAATTTTCTCGCCGCATAAAACTATTTCTACTCAACAGTAACCTCAGCAAAAGAATATCTCGAAAGCTCCTAAGTATCCTTCGAAATAACGACAGCTATTCTGGATTTCCCCGAAAGTCTATTTCACTTCATGGGACCCATCAGGAAGGAACTTTACGGTTGGCTGCACCCTTGTACGGTCAAACAGGTCGTAACTCTTTTTTAAATCACCCCATAGACTGATTTTATCTTTATCCCTTTTATAATTAGAAATTAATCCTGAATAATTGTTTTCACTAAGCCGGCACGGATAGATGGTCAGCAAAATCTCCTCCTGTCCACTGTTGTAAGCCTCAATGCAATAAACAAACAGTTCCCTGATCCGGTCATCCGTCATCGCCAGACAACCTGACGAAATGCAGGAACCGTGAATATAGATCTGGTTTCCCAGATGGCCGCGAACACCCCGAATACTATCGGACGCATTGGGATAGTTAATCTCCATCGATAAATAATATTTGCTGTAGGGATTAAGTTTTGAGATATGGTAAAACCCTTCAGGAACCTGTAAATCACGATAACGTCTCTTGGGCCCTTCAGATCCCGAGAGATCACATATCGGGAATTCCTTGACTGGTGCATAAACAGAGTCGTGACTATTTTTTGCCCACAACTCAATGATTTTTTCGGTTTTAAAAGCGCGGAGATAAATTCTTAAGCTGTCACGGGAAATCGAGTGTGTGGCAAGGGTTTTGTTAACTATTTTCTCCTTACAGGTATAGGCTTCCCGCACCCGGGTAAAATTCATCTGCTTCTCTCTGAACGAAGGCGAGGTCATTCCTGGACTCAGCATTATCAGGGAGCAGAGTATGATCAACAATCTCATAAATCAATCTAAAAAAATAACCGGACAAAAGTAACAGAAAAATGGATTGTCCGTTTCGGCTAAATGTAGGGTGAAGTGATTTCGGACGCAGGGGACTCACATTTTCGAAATTCGAGCAGGTAAAAACATCAGCTATCGAAAATAAAAGTAGTTTTGAGAAAGGTAATAAATAGCTATTAAAATGAGAATAGAGGAAATCACATCGTATCATCCTGAATTGCTCCCTACTATCAACAAATTCTTAAATTTATTGGTTGATAATAATTATCTGATAACAAAGCAACAGGTTGAGGCGATTATCTCTGACACAAACAGTCATCTGTTTTTTGCAGTGGATGAAAAGGGAGTTCAATTGGGCATGTTAACTGTGGGTTTCTATCACGCCCCAACCGGAAAAAAAGCGTGGATAGAGGATGTTGTCGTGGGTGAAAAATACAGAGGACATGGCGTGGGTGAAAGCCTGACAAATTTTGCAATCCGGTTTGCAAAAGATCAGCAGGCCGATTTGGTGATGCTCACTTCAAAACCATCCAGAATAAGTGCAAATAATTTGTACAGAAAGGTGGGATTTGAACAGAGAAAGACCAATGTTTACAGGATAGTGCTTACCTGAAAACATGCGAAGATCAGTCGTATTATTCTAAATATTAGTAAGTAGAACAATAAATCGTCGCATTTCTTTTCTCTTGTCTGTCGCCGCGATGCGGCTGAAAATTTGTAAACCAACAGTATTACCCAACTGCCGGTGCTGCGCATCTAAATCTTACAAAAGCAGTGAATCTGCAACAGTTTGGTAAAAAATAAGTCAATATGGTCCTTGAGTCGTAGAGTGGCGACAGAATGAATTTGGAATGAACACAAAACTGACATTAGCCATAGAGCAAACAATAATTGAAAAGGCAAAGAAATATACCAGCTAAAAAGTTCGCAGGTAATAATTTGTTATTTTTGCACTTATGGATGAACAAACACCTAAAATACCTCGTCGGATACGATATAAAGGGACACACCCAAAATCCTTTAAAGACAAATACAAGGAACTGTCGCCCGAACAGTATGCCCATGATATTGCAAAGGTGATGCAGCAGGGACGTACCCCGGCAGGGATGCACCGTTCGATTTGTGTAAATGAAATTCTGGAGTTTCTGCAAATTGTACCTGGACAAACCGGACTGGATGCCACCCTTGGTTATGGAGGTCATAGCCTGGAGATGCTAAAATGTCTGGTTCCGGGCGGAAAACTCTATGCGACCGATGTAGACCCCTTTGAATTACCCAGAACAAGGGATCGTCTGGCTTCGTTTGGGTATGGACCCGAGGTTCTTATTGTCAGAAAAATGAATTTTTCTCAAATCAATCTGATCACTGAAGAGTCAGGTCCCTTGAATTTTGTATTGGCAGATCTTGGGGTTTCATCCATGCAAATAGATAATCCCGAGCGGGGATTTTCATTTAAGGTGGATGGTCCTTTAGACCTGAGACTTAATCCCAAAACAGGCAAACCGGCAGCTGCTCTTTTAAAAACCTATTCACAGGATGAATTAGAAGGGCTGTTCCTCGAAAATGCTGATGAACCCTATCATAAGCAGATCGCTAAAACCATAATAACTGAAATAAGGAAAGGGAGAGACATTTCAACAACAACTCAGCTAAAAGAGCTAATTTCAGAGGCGCTGGAAATTTTGCCGGTTCAAAATCGGAAAGAGGAGATTAAGAAATCGTGTCAACGATGTTTTCAGGCCTTGCGGATTGATGTGAATGATGAATTCGGAGCATTGGAGGAATTCCTCGAAAAGCTTCCCGATGCGCTCGCTCCGGGGGGGAGGGTGGCCATTCTCTCATTTCACTCCGGAGAAGACCGGCGCGTAAAAAAATCTTTTCAACGGTTATTTCGGGAAGGTGTCTACAGTGAAGTGGCTCCCGATCCGGTTCGCCCCACTATCGAAGAGTGCAACACAAATCCCCGCGCACGCTCGGCAAAGCTAAGGTGGGCAATAAAAGCTTAAATTAATTTGAACGTTAATTGGACTACGAAGTTTGTCATTAAATTCAAATTAATGTTACTGGAAAGCTTAAATTTTAAATAGACTATTATCATTATAACTACCTATATACTATGAAAATAAGAAATACAATTCTATTTTTATATATTTTTCTTCAGTGGTCACTCTGCAGCTCAGCAAATCCATCAGATAAAATGGAGTGGTGGAAGGAGGCCAGATTTGGCATGTTTATCCACTGGGGTTTGTATAGTATTCCTGCAGGAGAATGGAATAACAAGCAAACCAAAATTGGCGAGACAACCGAGTGGATCCAATGCTATATGAAAATACCCGTGGCTGATTATAAATCCCTGGTAACCAAATTTAATCCCACCCGTTTTAATGCCGATGAATTTGTGCTGTTAGCTAAAGAGGCCGGAATGAAATACATTGTACAGACCTCAAAGCATCACGAAGGTTTTGCCATGTTTAAATCTTCCGATCCGTTTAATGTTGTGGATGCTGCCCCATACAAAAAAGATATTGTAAAGGCGATGGCCGAAGCTTGTAAAAAATATGGGATGCACTTTGGGTTGTATTATTCACAGGCTCAGGACTGGAATCACCCTGGTGGTTCAGCCTGTAGCGGACACTGGGATCCGGCACAGGAGGGGAGCTTTGACAAATACCTCGATGATGTGGCTGTTCCCCAGATCAATGAAATCCTGTCAACTTATAATCCTGAAATTCTTTGGTGGGATACCCCTTGTGAAATGACAAAGGAGCGTGCAGCCAAATTCGCACCGATACTTGCCAAATATCCCAGGTTAATCGTTAACAACCGTCTCTGCGAAGGGATAGCCGGCGATCTGGAAACTCCGGAACAATTCATCCCTGCAACAGGTTTTCCGGGTAAAAACTGGGAATCGTGCATGACGATGAATACTACCTGGGGATATGGTGCCAACGATCATAACTGGAAAAGTACTGAAACGCTGGTGCGGAACCTCATCGACATAGCCTCGAAAGGTGGAAATTACCTTTTAAACGTCGGACCAACCTCTCAGGGTCTTATTCCAGATCCATCGATCAAACGATTGAAAGAGGTTGGTGCATGGATGAAAACCAATGGAGAAGCCATTTATGGCACGTCATCAAGTCCTTTTAAAAAGTTGGATTGGGGACGGTGTACCGTTAAAAAGGTGAATGGAAAGAACCTGATCTACCTTCATGTTTTCGATTTCCCAAAAGATGGAATACTTCGCGTACCAGGCCTGGCCAGCCAAGTGAAGGAAGCCTGGACCTTGAAAAACAGGAAGAATAAACTTCATTTTGAAAATGGTGGAAACTATCTGAATATTGATGTCTCAAAAGTTGTAAAAGATAATTTTGCGACAGTTCTGGTTCTGGAAACAAGCGATGAGGTGGTGGTTTACAATGGTCCTGAAATTGAAACTGAATATTCTGTTTTTATTGATCAGGCAACCTTCAAAATCACTTCCAATATTCCAAATTGTGTTATACGTTTTACGATCGATGGATCTATTCCGACCTGGGAATCGAGGGTCGCAACCGGAATAAATACAGTAAAAGCAACCACCTCACTGGTGATTAAAGCCCTTTGCTTTATCAATGGGAAAGGTATCAGTGGTCTTTCCGAAATGAATATAACAAAGGAAGAACCCATTCCAGCCGTAACCGTGCTAAACACTAAGCCCGGATTGCAATACCGCTATTTCGAAGGTATTTGGGGCCAACTACCCGATTTTTCAAGCCTTAAACCCGCAATAAAAGGGATTGCGCCAAATATTGATCTCTCCATGAGAAAAAGAGATAACGACTTTGGAATGATCTTCTCAGGATATCTCCAGGTTCCCGAAACCGGCGTTTATCAATTTTCTCTCACTTCAAATGATGGGTCTAAAATGACCATTTCGGGAAAAACCCTTTTTAATGATGGACTTCATGCAATGGATGAAAAATCGATGGATATTTCTTTAGCAAAAGGATTACATCCTATTGAAATTGAATATTTTCAGGCCGGAGGTGGTAACGGGTTAAAACTGGAATGGAAAACGAATGGGAAGAATCGTACGATCATCGATAAATCCTGTTTATCAAATTGATAGATTGATCAATAAATTAAATTTTTATTCATTTGCCAGCTGAATTATCAGAGATAAAGGCCTTATCAACTGCGTGTATAACCTGATTTAACCCTTTGCGTTATACCAGATCAATCTGCACTCCGGCTATTTGTATTTTGTCAAAATAAAATTAGTAAATTTGAGGTGATATTTCCCAATGGTGTCAGGTAAGATGGTTAAATATACTCCTGGGGAATTTCCCGCGAACCAAAAGCAACGACTAAAATAGATAAATTATGAATCCCATTACACGTAAAAGATTTATCATCCAGACCGGGCTTCTGGGTGCTTCATTTATGATATTCAATGGATTTGATTTATTAAGCAGGAATGAACCAATCCTATCCTCCGAAGGAGCCACTATAGGGCTTCCATTGAAAGGTGAGGATATTTTCTCCTATATAAACAGAGTGAAGGGGAAAATGGACCTGACACTTTACCGGCAGATTATTGGGGCTGCCAATGAATTTAAAGAGGGTGACCGGACCGTTGGGGTGGCTGCAAGTTCAGAATCATCACGTCGCAATGCCAGGAACCTGCTCTCCAATACCAAAATTGGAGCATTGATTCAAAACGCACTTTTCGAGGACGGTATTTGGGCTCTGATTCAAAAGACTACTGTTCAAAACCAGGCTGTCCGGAACTGGACGATGGGCGAATTGAAGAGTTTTATATTGAATAAGAATGAGAAAGAGATTAAGGCGATCATGTTCAGTCTGCCAAGCGATATAATTGCCTGCCTTGTAAAGTTGATGACCAACGAGGAATTAATCCGGATTGGGCAGAAAGTATTCAATACTTTGCCCAACAGTAAAATTGGGAGCAAGGGTTATCTGAGTGCACGGATACAGCCCAACTCGCCAACCGACGATACCGAGGACATCGTATGGCAGGTTTTCGACGCATGGTCTTATGGCGTAGGTGATCTGGTCTTAGGTACAAATCCGGTATCCAGTGAACCGGACTCGGTTGGAACGATAGAAAAGGCACTTTTTGACGTTATCGCAACTTTTGGTCTGCAGAATAAAATACCCAACTCGGTTCTTGCACATATCGATATCCAATCCAAAGTAGAAGAAAAGCAGCCGGGGACAACCGGAATCTGGTTTCAGAGCCTGGCAGGCACGGTAGAGGCCAACAAAACCTTTGATATTACAATAGAAAAGATGTTCGGCCATGCGGCCAAACGGAAAGGTCAATTTGGGATCTATGCCGAAACGGGTCAGGGTGCCGATTTCACCAACGGACATGGGGAAGGGTTCGACATGGTTATCCATGAATCCCGAAAGTATGGTTTCCTGCGTGCTCTGAAGGCTAAAATGTCGGAGTCAAAAGCTCCTGAACAGGCTCCTTGGGTATTTGTCAACGATGTAGCCGGGTTTATTGGTCCTGAAGTTTTTAGAACCAAAGAGCAATTGGTGCGGTGCTGCCTCGAAGATACTGTAATGGGAAAACTACACGGACTTACGATAGGACTCGATATTTGTTCAACCCTCCATATGGATGTAACCTTAGATGATCTAAACTGGTGTATTGAGCAGGTAATGCCTGCAAATCCAGCCTATCTGATGGCTTTGCCCACCAAAAATGATCCTATGCTTAGCTACCTTACCACCGCTTTCAACAACCACGTGAAAATTCGGAAGCAATTTGGCTATAAGGTGAATGATGCAATGTGGAATTTCTTTAAAAAGCTGGAGATCATTGATGAACACGACAAGCCAACCGCCCATTTTGGGGACCCTACATGGGTGTATTATAAATATCGCCTGGCTAAAAAGGATACAAGAAGTCAAAAGGTTATTTATGAAGAGGGACAAAAGTGCCTAAGCAGGATCAGACAAAGGGGGGTACCCATAGCTGAAGGATACGGAAAGAACATTTGGGATTTAAAGCCCGAACTGGACCAGGAAATCCATCAGTTGTACGAGGATGCGAAAGTGAGCTTATGGACGGAAATGAGTCCCTCCTTTGTGGCTACCATTCCCGCTTCTGTTGCCATCAAAACAAAATCAATTGATCGTAAAGATTATGTATATCATCCCAGTTCGGGTGAACAATTAAACCCCCAGGCGATAAAGTCGTTGGAAAATATGCGTCAAAAATGGGGTAATCAGGTGCCTGATGTGCAAATTATTATTTCTGATGGACTTAACGCCAGAGCATTAATGGATGAGGGTCATTTGGCGCCATTTCTAAATGGATTAAAAAAATCATTACAGGAAAAACATTATCATGTTGGCAAAGATAATATTGTAATTACCTCAGGAAGAGTCAGGGCAGGTTATCAGTGTGGTGAAGTGCTTTTTGGCCGACCAGATAATTCAACCAAAGGCAAAGGTATAATTCATATTATCGGTGAACGTCCCGGATCGATGCATCACAATTTTTCGGCATATTTAACGGCAGCATCCTCAGGGACCTGGAATAAAAAAGGGGTAGTCGATCACAACATTTCTGCAGTGGTATCGGGAATTTCTGACACTTCCCTGAAACCGGATCAGGCAGTTAAGGAAACAATAAACATTTTTGATCGCTTATTTTCAAATTCGAAGTAAGTTCTTCTGTTTATATTATATTCTTAAAGTTCTCAGATCAAGTCATACTTTCCCCAAATAATTCGTGACCCACACGAAGAAAATATCCCTATATCCAATTTTATTTTCGTCCAACGGTTGAACCACCTACAACTTTCAATTAATTTCAAAATGAGAAAATAGAAAATAATGATGGCTTTTATGTATTTTCGTTGACAAATGAATAGATTCAAAAATGGACCATATTGGATTGTATCTGCCGAACACCGTTAATAAAGAGTCGATAATTGATGGCATCCTCTCGAATAATTACCTGTCACAATACATTAATCTGTCAGGGTTGCATGGTGAGTTGTATTCCATTATCACGATTAACAGGATCATTGATGAAGAGCTTCGGCACGACCGGTTTCCCATTTTTACCAGGGAGAATCCCAGCTTGCTTAGTATGTCAGCGGGGCAGCAACGAAAGGCACTTCTTTCTTATATTATCGCACTAAAACCGCAATATATTTTATTGGATGATTTATACAGCAGTGTTGATCTTGAAACCCGGCAATTTGTTATCGATAATTTAAATCTGCTGGCCAATTCAACACTTCTGATTCAATTGTTCTACCGGAAACAGGATGTATTGGATTGTGTCCGGACCGTTTTCTCGGTGGATGGTCAAAACAGAATTATTTCAAAACAATCATTAGAGCAGTTTGTAAATTCGCATGAAACAATACCTCCCATTCAAAATATAACACTTCCGAATCTGTTTGTGGAAACGAATCCAACAATTAATCCACTAATTCAACTTAATTCCGTTTCGGCGAATTATGGAGATAAGAAGGTGTTAAAGGGTATTTGCTGGACGATTCAGTCGGGTGAATTCTGGCAACTAAAAGGGCCGAACGGATCGGGAAAAAGCACGCTGCTTTCGATGATAATTGGCGATAACCCCAGGGGATTTGGAGAAGATATGATCCTCTTCGGTAAGAAAAAAGGGTCAGGTGAAACGATTTGGGATATCAAAAAACAAATAGGATATTTTACCCCCTCCATGACATTGCAATTTACTCATGAAGATTCGGTGGAAAACATGATTATATCGGGACTGGTTGATTCGGTGGGTCTTTATACAAAACCTACCGATCTGCAGCGCGACATAGCCCATGCATGGTTACAGGTTCTGGGACCTTCGTTTAAAAATAAAAAATTTAACGCTCTGACTTTTGGGCAGCAACGTATATTACTCGTTGTAAGAGCTATGGTAAAACACCCGCCGCTTCTGATTCTTGATGAGCCGACTGTAGGTCTCGACGATGAAAATACCCGTCTGTTTATTAATTTAATTGTCGCTATTGCCTCTCAACATAAAGTGGCCATTATTTATGTTTCACACCGGGCTGAACCCGAATTAAACCCTGAAAGAATATTTGAATTGAGGCCATCATCAGAAGGTTCAACAGGGCATTTCTGATCTTTAAATATTTAGAATATGAGATATTCTAGTGTAATTTTAGGGAGTTTCCTGTTTATTACTGATGTGATGTATTGCTGTTGTAGCTGTGGCGCTGAAAAAAGAACAAAAGCGGACAAAACAGATTCTCCGAATTCAATCGAAGGAAAGCAAAAAGGTGAGATATCACAGAACCCAAAAAATAAGGATTATATTATTGATATACGGGATTTTAAAAGATATGAAATTGTTAAAATCGGTACTCAGATCTGGTTTGCAGAAAATCTGGCTTACAAACCGTTAGCGGGCAATTTCTGGGCTTACGATGACAACAACTGTAACATTGCCAGTTATGGATATTTGTACAACTATGAAACAGCAAAGAATTGTTGTCCAACAGGATGGCATTTACCCGGTAATGAAGAGTGGCTTACACTGATTAATTTCTTCGGAGGTAAGAGTATAGCCGGCGGCAGTCTGAAAGCCATCAATGGGTGGAACAGTCCCAATACTGGTGCTACAATTAGCAGTGGGTTTAATGCCTTACCCGGAGGTAATCGTTCTGTTGGCGGAACGTTTTATCACATTGGTAATCATGCTCTTTTATGGTCAGGTACTAAAAAGAGCATCCTGAGTGTCTGGAGAATTCGGCTCAACTGCGACAATGCATCAGTCGGACTTGATGCCTGCGGCCATAATACCGGGTTAAGTGTAAGATGTATTAAAGACTGAAAATTCAATGATATGGATCAGGATTTCTGTACTACGGTTAGAAGGCTTTTTCGGATTCTATTCGTCGTAATAGGCTTTTCTGTTTTCTTTGCCAGCCTTTCCAGATCACAGTCGGGAAATATCAATTCCCATGCCTCATTAGCAGAGAAGATTTATTTGCAGCTCGATGGGAAGGTCTACACCACCGATAAGACCATTTGGTTTAAGGCTATTGTTACAGATGCAGTAAGCCATATTCCTACTGCATTAAGCGGTGTACTGTATGTGGAGTTGGTCGGCCCTGACGAAAAGATAACAGAAAAGAAGCTCATCAAGCTTGTCAATGGTATTGGAGATGGATTTTTCCAGTTGAATACGGGGTATTCTGAGGGAATCTATCAAATCAGGGGCTATACGGAGTGGAATAAAAATTTCGGTACAGATTTTATTTTCAATGAGTACATCCGGATATTTGCTGCTGCAGCAACTTTAAAATCAAAACCCAAAAATGGTTTCCCTCCGGCAGAAAACCGGAATGAGCCTGATTTACAATTTTTTGCTGAAAGTGGAGAACTGGTTCACGGAATACCGTGCAAGATAGGTTTCAAGGCATTGGATCATTATGGCAAAGGGATAAGCGTTGCAGGTGAAATTGTAACCAAAGAAGGAGAGGTTGTCACTTTTTTTAAGAGTAATCAATTGGGAATGGGGAGTTTTAAACTGTCAATGGTGGATAGCACATATGTTTATTATGCCAAACTAAAATCACCTTCAGAAGAAAATCTGTCATTAATGTATCCTTTGCCACGGGTTGTCCCACGCGGAAATGTTTTGGCAGTAATAAAGAACGGGGATGAAATCCGGTTAGCAGCCACATCCAATTACCTTAAAGATGACACTGTTTACGTAAGGATTTCATGCAGGGGAATGGTTTACTTTGATATTAAAGGAGGTCTGAAGGAGGGTGTACTTGCATTTCACTTTCCTGCAAACAGATTGCCTGAAGGAATAATTGCATTTACGATGATGGATAACACCTTTCAACCCATTGCCGAAAGACTTTATTTTAATGAAAGACCCGATAGCAGAATAAATATTTCAATTTCCACCGATAAGGTGAACTATACCCAGCGTGAATTAACTCAGCTAAAAATTGGAACTGAAAATAGTAATGGAGAAGCTGTACCTGCCAGTTTATCGTTATTGGTTTTGAATAAGGAGCAAATGGGGCATATACAACAGACCCGTCAAAATATCTTATCTTATTTTCTGCTGAGTTCCGATCTGAAAGGTGAGATAGAAGATCCGGGGTTTTATTTCAATAACGGTGATAACAAGTACAACGATCTCGATGCGTTGTTGCTTACACAAGGATGGAGAAAATACAACTATACTAAACCTGCGGAGAAGATTCTGTTTCAACCCGAAGGTCAACTTATTGTCTCAGGTTCGGTACATGGACTTTTTAAGAAAAAAAAGAAAGAGGTAAAGTTAACGATGATCTCTTTTGGCCAAGGTAAGTCTATTCAGACGCAAAATACCGATAGTTTGGGAAGATTCAATTTCAATATGGAAGATGAATTTGGCCAGAATCTTAATATTTTGATTCAAAGTGCCAATAAATCAGGTACAAAAAAAAATTACACAATAGCCCTGGACAAAAAAGAGTCTCCGGCAGTTTATTTTGACCAAACTCAGTTGGTAGAAAGCGTTGACAGTGTATTGCTAAATATTGTTGAGAAAAATCTTGAACGAAAAAAGGTAGATGAAACTTTCCCAATATCCTCAGGAGGTATCCTATTGGACGAAGTGGTTGTGGAAGGTTACAGGTTGACCCCTGAAAGGAAGAAGGTAATGGATGAATACGGCAAACCAAAGGTAGTTATTGAAGGGGAGGCCATACAAAAGAAAGAAGAGAAATGGTCCTATGGGTTGTATAGTGTTCTGCTGTTCAATTTTCCTGATAAGGTGATTATTAAAGCCGGACGTGACGGGAATCTGTATGCAAAGGTGAAAAATTCAGAGATGACCCTTGTGGTAATCGATGGTAAACCCGTGATCTATTACGAATACCCATTTATTCCAAACATTCCACCAAGTCAGGTGAAAAGTTTCGAGATTATTGAGGGTGCAAGAAATTTTTCAAAACTCTATCTTGAAGCATATCCACAGGCCAATCCTATGGATGCTCCAGCCTGGGGAGACGTAATCGCAATTTATACCCATGGAGGTAAAGGGATATATGGTACAGACGAACCGGTGGGCCTTTTACATGCCGCTATTCCTGTTTTTTCGGCATCGCGGGAATTCTATGCCCCCAAATACGAAAACCTTCAACCCCAGGACTGGTATAAACCAGATCTACGCGCATTGGTACACTGGATACCTAAAATCAATGCAAATCACTTAGGAAAAGCCTCTGCAACTTTTTACAATGCAGACATCACCGGAGAGATGATGGTAGTGGTAGAAGCAATATCGGAGAATGGGGAAATAGGTTACAAGGAGGTGGTCTATGAAGTCAAGAAAAGAAATTAAAAGAAAGAAAATTCATTAATTCAGCATAAATAAAAAAGATATGACTTTAGATTATTTTGTGGCCTATTTTACAATCTTATTTATCGCAACGGTTACACCCGGACCAAATTCACTTTTGGCAATAAACCATGGAATAAATCACGGGATCAGGCAATCAATTTTCAGCGGACTTGGAAACCTAGCTGGAAATATGTTATTGGCGCTGGTTTCAATTTTGGGATTGGGAGCAATACTTATTGCTTCTGGCATCATTTTTACAGTTATTAAATGGATCGGTATAATTTATCTTTTATTTGTAGGATTTAAACTGATATTTGAACCGATTAACACAGAAACTTGCAGTAATAATTTGGATAAAGCATCGAAAACCAAAAGAAAAAACAGTCTGTTCCTGGACGGATTGATTATTGCCATAGGTAATCCCAAGGGGATATTGTTCTTTACAGCTTTGTTCCCCCAGTTTATTGATGTAAAGCATGCAACTTCTGAAGGGTTTTTGATTATATTTTCGACATTGGGAATTGTAGCCTTTGGATGTTATATGCTCTACGCGGTTTTTGGGGTAAGATTAAACAAACTATTTCTGAGAAAGTCATTCAGAAAAGGATTTAACAGGATCACTGGCGCCATCTTTATTGTTACAGGACTAACAATTGCCTTTTCCAAGAAGTAATTGGAAATGAATTCAATAATAGATATTTTTATATCAATATTAGGTGAGCGGAAATGTCTGTAAAAATCGGCCCTTAATATCTTTGAAATGTTATAAATAACAACCTACAGATAAATGGATTACAAACAAAGCATACTGGACAAAAAAATTAATCTGGGATTCTTCCCGACACCATTACAACCACTTCCCCAATTATCAAAGAATTATCCGGGCTACAATATCTTCATCAAAAGAGACGATCAGACCGGTTTAGCCAGTGGTGGGAATAAGACAAGAAAACTGGAATATCTTATTCAGCAAGCAATTGTAAATAATTGCAATACTGTTATTACAGCGGGCGCCCAACAATCGAATCACTGCCGTCAGACCGCAGCTGCATGTGCTGCATCGGGGTTGGAATGTCATTTATTGTTGGGGGGAACCGAACCTGAGAAATACAATGGGAACCTGCTCCTCTCCTATTTGCTGGGGGCTATCATCCACTTTGCCGGAGAGAACAGAAAGGGTGAGGACATCGGTCATTTAAAGACTGAATTGGATATAAGTGGCAAAAGTTGCTACATCATCCCATATGGCGGTTCAAATTGCATTGGCGCGCTTGGTTTCGTTGAGGCAGCCGGAGAGCTGAAAGAACAGCTGACTGCGCTTGATCTGGAAATCGATTATATCTTCTTTGCTTCAAGCTCCGGAGGAACCCAGGCAGGATTAACCCTGGGGAAAGATTTATTCGGATTAAAGGCCGAACTGATGCCTGTGAATATCGACAAATCTGAAACACAGGGATTATCCCTGGAACAAGTCGTATTAAATATCCTCCGACAGGAGAAAGACTTATTTGGCTTTGCTAAAGATTATCGTCTTGAGGAGATCAGACTGATTAAAGGTTATGATGAAAATGGATATGGAGTGGTTACTAAAGATGAGATATTTGCCATAAAGGAACTTGCAACTAATGAAGGAATTATACTTGATCCGGTTTATACTGCGAGAGCCTTTTATGGAATGCTGGATCATCTGAAGAATAAAAAAATACCATCCGGTTCGAATGTTCTTTTCTGGCATACAGGTGGCTTGCCTGCAAATTTCTATTACGCAGATCAGTTAAAATGAAATAGCCATGATAAAAATATCTCCAACCGATATGAATATTTCATCATGGCCATTAGCTTCGCTGATCTACGATTCCATTTGGCCACTAAAAACAAATATAAACAGATGAAACAATTTTGATACAATTACCGTTAGGTTAATAAAGTCAGATATATTATTGAATGAACAAACTAAAATCAGATATGCAACGAACACCAATCGTTACCATTAAGCCTCTTGGATTTATGTGGCCGGTGAAAAATCCTTTTCTGTTTTGTGCCCATCACCTGGATGAATATCCTGCAGGAAATGATGAAATGGGACCAGATGCCTCGCTTCAGGGACGCGATATTGGCCAGGATTTTACCCCAAAGGATGGCTGGAGGATGTATCATGGTACAAGGATTCCTGGATTTCCGGTTCATCCCCACAGGGGTTTTGAAACAATAACCATTGTAAGGAAAGGGTTTGTTGATCATTCTGATTCGCATGGCCAGGCAGGCAGATACGGCGGTGGCGATGTGCAATGGATGACAGCCGGATCGGGATTACAACATTGTGAAATGTTTCCGTTGCTCAACCAGGCAACCGAAAATACCACTGAATTATTTCAGGTTTGGCTTAACCTTCCGGGAGCAAAAAAATTTGCTGAACCCCATTTTAAAATGCTTTGGTCAGAAGATATCCCACTCCACAAAGTGTTGGACGAAAACGGAAAATGTATTGAAATTAATGTAATTGCGGGTAGTATTGACAACATTATCCCCCTCTCCCCTGCCCCCGACTCCTGGGCAGCTGATCCCCAAAATGAAGTTGCAGTCTGGACGGTTAAGATGGAGGCCGGGTCACAATGGATCGTACCTGCCGCAAGTATTGAGGCTAACCGGACGATCTATTTCCATTCAGGAACATCAATCAATATAAATGATACCCCGATTATTTCGTATCAGGCGGTGGAGGTCATGGCAGATCAGGTGCTGACAATAACCAACGGCAATTCAGCCTCTTCATTACTTATATTACAGGGAAAGCCTATTAATGAGCCGGTTGTTCAATACGGACCGTTCGTAATGAATTCCCAGACCGAAATCCAGCAGGCTTTTGCAGATTATCAGAAAACTGAATTCGGTGGTTGGCCATGGCCCCGACGCGACCAGGTTTTTCCCCGTACTCAAGGACGATTCGCAAAATACAGAGATGGTTCAGAGGAAATCAGATAAAATTTATCCGCTATTATATTTATAAAAACAGGGTTCGTGGCAATAGGGTTGATATTCGAAAGATTGTTAATACCTTATTTTATTGTTTCAATTAACATGATAAGGGTCGTTACACAAAGAATTTCTCAATTCGATAAAGTGTGGATTCAGGAATCTAAAAACTTCGATTATCTAAAAACCCCAACCAAAAATGGTCCTCCATCTTCAAATACTTCGTTAAAATTCTTGACTGTATCCAAGTAAATCTTACTTTTGTTCCACATTATTCGAATTCCCAAACAATTCAATCAAATAATATGGATAAGAAATCACCAAATCGCAGAACGTTCCTCAAAACTACGGTAGCTGCTGCTGCCGGAATGATGATTATTCCCCGTCATGTATTAGGAGGTCCGGGCTTTATAGCTCCTAGTGACCAGCTTACAAAAGCCATTATCGGAACTGGTGGAATGGGGCGTGGACACATCTCCTATGAAGGGACAAAAGTCGTTGCAATTTGCGACGTCGACCGTAAACATATTGAGTTAGCTCAATCAATGATTCCTAACTCTGTTAAAACATTCCATGATTATCGTGAACTTTTACTTCTACCTGAAATTGATATCGTCCATATCGCCACTCCTCCGCACTGGCATGGCTTAATGGCCATTGAAGCCGCCCGCGCCGGAAAAGATATCTGGTGCGAAAAACCGATGACCAGAACCATTGGTGAAGGGAAGAGAGTTGTTGAAGAGGTCAATAAGCACGGGCGGATGTTCCGTTTAAACACCTGGTTCAGGTTTAAAGACAATTTTTATGGTCTTGGAACAGAAGTCAAACCTTTGAAGAAAGTGATTGACAGTGGTATTCTTGGATGGCCATTGAAAGTAACCGTAAGTGGAAATACAGGATTTGACTGGAAATTCTACTGGCGCGGTGAAACCAATCTTACCCCTCAACCGGTTCCTGAAGAGCTGGATTACGATTTCTGGCTAGGTCCCGCACCCCACCGTCCCTATAATGTTGAGCGCGTTCATGCTAAATTCCGCGGGTACTGGGATTACGATGGCGGTGGTCTTGGTGACATGGGTCAACATTACCTCGATCCGGTTCAATATCTGTTAGGAAAAGACAATGACAGCCCAATAAAAATCGAAGTTGATGCTCCCCAACAACACGAAGACGCAGTAGGGAGCTGGCGCAGGGTTGAATATACCTATGCCGACGGGTGTAAAATCATTCTTGATGGTGAAAATAAAGATAAAGATGCGGCCTACATCGAAGGTCCTAATGGAAAGATCTTCAAAGGATTTGCTTCGGATATCCCTAAATTGCAACAATTTATAGAAACACTGGCGGACCCCGAACCACGTATTACGACATTCTCGGAATCGGTGAGAACACGTCAGAAATTTGCATTGAACGAAATGAACGGATACCGCTCATGTACATTGGTAAATTTGGGTATTCTGGCCGTTCGTCTGGGAAGAACACTCCATTTCGATCCGGTTAAGCAGGAGTTTATCAATGATGAAGATGCCAACCGGCTGATTTATCAACCCATGCGGGCGCCATGGACAACAATTTAATATTCAATTTAAAATAATATATTCATGCAAAAGATTTTAAATTCTTTACTGGTTGCGGTGTTTGCACTGTTACTGATCACACCATCACTAAATGGACAGGAAAACAGAACACTAGCCACAAAAATTGCAGATCTGTTGGCACAAATGCCTGCAAATAACCTACAGCAGAGGGATAAATTGGCTGAAGAATTGATCTCACTGGGCGACGAAGGTTTTCAAAAATTAGCCGAAAAGATGGTTCCCTCCGGAAAAGGAGACAATTCGGCAGTTGTTTTCGCTTTAAATGGCTTAACAAGATATGTAAGCCAACCGGGCAAGGAGATCCAAAAAGCATTTGCTGAAAAAGCGTTCATTTCTGCACTCGATAAAGCTTCTTCTTCTGAGATAAAGGCATTTTTTATGCGGCAATTGAAATTAATCGGAACAGACAAAGCTGTAAGTTCCGCAGCCTATTATCTGACAAACAACGAATTATGTGAGCCCGCAACTTTTATAATCACTTCTGTTGGCGGTGAGCTGGCAAAAAATGAATTATTGAAGGCTTTTCCAAAAGCAGAAGGTAACACTTTGGTGACCATTACACGTGCATTAGGAGAACTCCAGGCAAAAGCGGCCAACAGCCTTATATTAAAAAATATCAATTCAGAGAATCAAAATCTTAAAAAGGTTTCTCTGGCTGCAGTTGCAGCTTTAGGAGTTGCAGAATCATACCAGTCACTTTTGGCTGCGGCTCAAAAATCAGGATTCGTTTATGAGCCATCCAACGCAACGTCGGCCTTTATCACCTATGCTCAAAAGCTGGGAGAAACCGGAAATCTTCAACTTTGTGCAAAAGCATGCGATGAAATTATCACCATCTGCCAGTCACCAGCACAATTACATTCCAAATCCTCTGCATTGTCAATTTATACCACCTTTTTTGAAAAAGAGGCGCAGGCTAAACTGCTCAAATCATTCGACAACAATGATAAAGCTTTCAGATTTTCAATTTTGAACCTGGTTGCTAAAAGTAAACTGGCACCAACCAAAGAGTGGATAGCCAAGGCAAAAAAAGCTCAACCTGAAGAAAAATCAGAAATCATTACCATGCTGGGTAAGAAAGGTGATCTTACTGCTGCTGAATTTATTCAGAAACAACTGGCAAATCAATCTCCGTTAGTAAGTGAAGCGGCCATTACTGCATTTGCAAAACTTAAAGGGAAAGAGGCGATTGGAGAGATCGCATTACTATTAAAGAAGGGCATTGAGCCTGAATATTCGGCCAAATGTCTTATGTCTTTGGTAGATGAAAAAGGTCTTGACCCGATTGCGGCGATTCTTGAAAGTGCACCTGAAAACTGCAAAAGTGAAGTCATTTCAATTATTGGAGCTAAATCGGGAAAACGTTTCATTAACCAGATTTTTAACTATACATCCAGTACTAATCCTGTAATTCAATCTGCAGCCTTTGCTGCATTGAAAAATACTGTCTCTTCAAACGACACAGAACGGTTGCTCAAGCTCCTTTTTGCGACAGATGACATCGTGAAAATAAAAAATGTTCAGGAAGCAATGGTAAATGCAGTGTCTGATATTAAAGGCGAAACTGCACAGACAGCTCCTCTTCTTGCACAATTGGGGAATGCCCCAAAGAAGGGAAGAATCCTGGAAGTATTGCCCCGATTAGGAGGAAAAGAAGCATTGAAAGCTGTTACCAGCTTCATCGGATCATCAGATTCGGAAGTGAGTACTGCTGCCGTTAATGCTTTGATTAATTGGAAAGACGATTCTGCATCTGCTCCACTTTTCGAAATATGTAAAACTTCAACCGGCGAAAAACAATCCAATGTAATTAAAGGATTTATTCGTCAGATTAAAGGCTCTTCACTACCCGATGACCAAAAATTACTTCAGTATCGCAAAGTGATGTCCATTGCAACTGACACAAAGGATAAAATCCTAATTATTAAATCAATAGGTCAAGTAAAAACTTTCCTTGCCCTGGTTACTACGGCCTCTTTTCTAGACAATGCGGATCTAATGGAAGAAGCGGCACAATCGGTAATGTCAATCGCATTGCCATCCGGAGGACAGAAAGGGTTATCGGGGATCGTTGTCCGTGATGCCCTTACCAGAACATTAAACCATTTGTCCGGAAGCGAAAGCGAATATGACAAAACCAAGATCCGCAACTACCTGGCCGAGATGTCCTACGAAGATGGTCTTGTACCCATGTTCAATGGAAAAGATTTAACCGGATGGCAGGGATTGGTTGGAAATCCGGTCACAAGGGGAAAGATGGATCCGAAAGAACTGGCTAAGAAACAACTTGAGGCTAATCTTAAATCGACCACTAACTGGTCTGTAAAAGACGGGTGTATCGTATTCAACGGATCTGGAGATAATCTTTGCTCGATCAAAAAGTATGGTGACTTTGAAATGGTTGTGGATTGGAGAATCACAAAAAAAGGCGACAGTGGTATTTATCTGAGGGGATCTCCTCAGGTTCAGATCTGGGATACCTCTCGGGTTGAGGTAGGTGCGCAGGTTGGATCAGGAGGTCTTTACAATAATCAGAAGAACCCAAAGAATCCATCAAAAGTTGCGGATAACCCTGTAGGTGACTGGAATACTTTCAGAATAAAAATGATCGGTGATAAAGTGACAGTATATCTGAATGGAGAATTGATCGTTGATAATGTTGTCCTGGAAAATTACTGGGATCGTTCTATCCCAATTTTCCCAAAAGAATCAATTGAATTACAGGCACATGGAACTGATCTTGCGTTCCGGGATATTTATGTCCAGGAATTAAATAATACCGCATATACGCCTCCGGAGGATGAAGTAAAAGAAGGATTTAAACCTTTATTCAACGGGATAAATTTTGATGGATGGACAGGAAACCTGATTGATTATCATGTTGAAAACGGAGAAATTGTTCTTCATGTCGACAATGGACCTTCACATGGAAATATCTTTACAGCTGATGAATACAGCGATTTTATTTATCGCTTTGAATTTCAATTGACTCCGGCTGCCAACAATGGAATTGGTATTCGGGCTCCCCTTAAAGGAGATGCAGCTTACGAGGGTATGGAGATCCAGGTTCTTGACAATGAAGATCCTGTTTATTCCGCACTTCAACCTTATCAGTATCATGGATCAGTCTATGGTATAATCCCCGCCAAACGTGGATATCTAAAGCCTGTCGGTCAATGGAACTACGAGGAAATAGTCGCGAAAGGGACACATATCAAGGTGACACTTAATGGAACTGTGATTCTTGACGGCGATATCAAGGAAGCCGCTAAAAACGGTCCGTCAGATCACAAACCACATCCAGGCCTATTTCGTGAAAAGGGGCATATTGGTTTTCTTGGACATGGTTCAGTTGTTAAATTTAAAAATATCAGGTTGAAAGATCTAAGCAAAAAATAAAATTGTTGACATTATTTCACTGATTGAGAATCCATTATTTTAGAAAAGATCGATTAAGCCACTCTGCTCAGTTTAAACTACTGAAAGAGTGGCTTAATTTGGTAGAATACCATCAGGATCTCTAACTTACAACATAACAGATTTATGACTACTACAAATCTTTCAGGGCAGGATCAAGGCAGGATGTTCTCGATTGACTTTTTCAGGGGATTTACGATGTTTATGCTCATCGGTGAGTTCTCCGGCTTTTTTGGGACACTGGTAAATCCCTCGTTTGATGGAACCATTATCTCATTTATTGGA
This sequence comes from Prolixibacteraceae bacterium, assembly GCA_963675995.2. Lineage (GTDB taxonomy): Bacteria > Bacteroidota > Bacteroidia > Bacteroidales > Prolixibacteraceae > JAAFHB01. The sequence continues at coordinate 3,025,505 of CAXXIY010000002.1, forward strand.
AGGCAATTGGAACATGCCGAATGGACAGGGCTCCATTTCTGGGATTTAATTCAGCCATTTTTCATGTTTATTGTTGGAGTTGCAATGCCATTTTCGATGACCAGGAGATGGAACAGAGGAGATAGTTGGAATACTACACTTCGTCATGCAGCAACACGATCCATCTTACTTTTGCTCCTTGGATGGGCACTTTATTGCATTGGTCCCGGGAAGATTACCTTCCGTTTCACGAATGTCCTTGCCCAACTTTCAGTCACCTATTTTATTGCGTTCTTGTTAATGCAAAAAGCGGTTAAATGGCAGATTCTGGTTTCATTCTTATTGATCCTTGTTTCCGGTTTACTCTACAGGTTTTGGAACATTGATGGATTTAATCAGCCTTTTACCCCGGATCATAATTTTGGATCATGGTTTGATCTCGCATTCTTTGGAAGTCCCGGGGGCGGACATTGGGTTGCATTCAATGCCATTCCTACTACCGCCCATACCATTTGGGGAGTCATTGCCGGAATGATTCTCATGAACGACTGGACTTCCCGAAAAAAGATTCAAACCATGTTCATAGCAGGAATGATTGGCGTCGTCATCGGATATAGTTTGGATCCATTTATTCCGATTATCAAGCACATCTGCACCGCATCATTCGTAATCGTAAGCGGCGGCTGGTGCTTTATTGCAATGGCACTCTCTTATTGGTTGATTGATGTATTGAATTTTAAAAAATTCACATTGATCTTCGCAATTGTTGGGATGAATCCATTGTTTATTTACCTATTTGCCCATACCGGCGGGAATAACTGGATTGAGGCGATTGCAAAACCATTTATTAATGCCATTTTTGGACCTTTCGGTGAATTGGTAAGTCACATGGCGTTGACAGCCTCAGTTTGGGCCGGACTTTGGGGAATCTGCTATTTCCTCTATAAACATAAAGTATTTATTAAATTGTAGTTCGAATCGGGTGAAACAAAGAATGAAGAAAATCGGGACAAACCTTTTGAAGTTAGGGGTCTCTGTCGCTGCAATCTGGTGGGTATTGTCAAAAATCTCTTTCAAGGAGGTAATCAGCGTTTTCACTTCGGCAAATGGTTATTACCTTTTCGGAGCTTTCGTATTTTTGGTAGTATCGTTTGTTTTATCTGCATTCCGTCAGAATCTCTCATTCCGAAACACAGGGGCCGATCTTACTCAGATTCTGAATATCAAACTCTTCTGGCTCGGAATGTTCTACAACTTATTTTTACCCGGCGGTATTGGCGGCGATGGTTACAAAGTTTATCTGGTTAGTAAATATCGGAAGACCAGCATTAAAAAGAATATCGGAACGATGCTGGTGAACAGGATATCAGGACTTGTAGCGGTTGGAGTAATCACTGTCGCCTTATACTATCTTTCAGGACTTCATATTGCTTATGGAAAAGCAGCGTGGATTGGCATTCCGCTTGTTTATCTATTTTATCTGGTCGTCCTGAAATATTTTTTTAAAAGTTTTCTGAATATTCATGCCGGATTATTCTGGTGGTCGCTTGCCCTGCAAATGATGCAATTTGTATCGGCCCTCTTTATCCTTTATGCTTTTCATCAATCCTCCGATCTGTTTGACTATCTCTTTCTATTTTTTGTTTCGGCCATTGCAACAGCACTTCCAATCACAATTGGGGGAATTGGAGCCCGAGAAATGGTTTTTCTTGTTGGCGCCAAAACACTGGGTCTTGACAATGAACTGTGTATTGCATTAAGTCTGATGTTCTTCCTTATCTCGGCAATTATTTCACTCGGGGGATTATATTGGGTATTCTTCCCTCCTTTCAGACGTGAACCAATTCCGGAACCATCAATCTCTGAAGAAAGTGTGCTTTAAATATGATAAAATATTTAATTATCATTTTATACGTCCTTTTCATGATCCTGGTCGGGATTTTTTCCTCCCGGAAAATCAGGTCTGAAAAGGATTACTTTGTAGCCGGGAAAAGGGGAAATCTATGGCAAATTACTGGATCGTTACTTGCGACCATTCTAGGCAGCTCTGCCATTCTTGGGACAGCAGATCTGGCCTTAACGCAAGGATGGGCGGCCGCATGGCTATTAATTTGCGCCTCTGCAGGACTTTTTATTTTAGTCCCGGTATCCAGGTTGGTCCGACGACAAGGGAAATATACGCTCCCGCAAATGATCGGAGATTTTTACGGATACGAAGCTAAAATGATCTCCTCGGTTATTATCTCAATCGCCTGGATTGGGATCATTGCAGCTCAGATTATCGGAGCAGCCAGGATTCTGACAGGGTTTACCGGATTAGACTATACCCTTGGAGTTTGGGGTTCAGGTGCTGTTTTTATTTTTTACACCGTTATTGGTGGTCAGATATCAGTGTTAAAAACCGACCTTTATCAATCTTTTATTATCATTGGAGGGATACTGATCATAGCACTATTTATATTGTTTTCAGAACCGGTATCACCTCTGCAAATGACGTTACTCAGATTTCCTTTCAATAAAGGATTTCACCCCTTTGATCTGGTGGTTATATTACTTACCTATTCAACTACTTTTATTGTTGGACCAGATATTTACTCCCGCATTTTTTGTGCTCAGAATGAAAAGATTGCCAGAAAGAGTGTTTTATTAAGCGCAATCACTCTAATTCCATTTTCGTTATGCATCACCTTCCTTGGAGTGTTTTCATCATACAAATTTCCTGAAGTTCATGGACAAAATGGTTCCGCATTGATACCGGTAATGGTCAGCACGCTACCGGAATGGGGTGTCGGATTAATGGTCGCAGCGCTTTTGTCAGCTGTAATGTCCACAGGCTCTACCACTCTACTCACCTCTGCAACCATCATCAGTGATCCATTATCCAACGGACTTGAAAAACAACATTCGGTACGCAACACAAAATTGATCATGCTGGTCTTAGGAACAATAAGTATTATCCTATCCCTTTATGTTCATTCAATTATCCAATCCCTGCTCATTGCATTGACAATTTTCTCAGGTGCATTTATTATTCCGACAATTGCTGGTCTTTTAGGCTTTACTGCAAATATGATCCGAAGTAGCATGGCAATGATAACCGGAGGCTCAGTTGCCTTTACAGGGAAGATTATTGCTTTAAATGGGGATAACAGGACCGGTAATCTAATCATCATTGCAGGTTTCGTATTGAACGGACTAATACTTTTTGTTGGAAACCATAAGCCATTTAAAACCGAATGAAGAAATTTTAATTTTCGTACTTTTGTGAGCCGGAAAATATAAAGCAAAAAAAAATGAATTTTCTCCGAATCGCGATAACCGCAGGGTTGATCTCACTCCTGTTTTCATGCAAAGAACAAGCCCCTCGGCCAGTTGTAAGAATTATTCCACTACCAGCTCAGATAATTGAACAGGATGGAATATTTAGCCTCACATCTGCTACAAAAATTGAGATCAGCAGCGAAAGTAACCAGATGCGCCAATTGGCCGGATTTATTGCCACACATACTGAAAAATATTATGGAATCGCAAATTCTGTTGTAGTGTCCGGGGCGGGAGTTAAAGGAGCGCTTGTACTGAAACTTGATGAGAATCTGAAACTTGGTAAGGAAGATTATCATCTTGCAGTAACTGAAGATGGTGTTTTAGTCGAAGCTGGAACACCCAACGGTCTTTTTTATGGTATCCAGACTTTAATTCAGCTAATGCCTCCAACACCAAAGCAATTAGCTGAAATTATTTTACCCGTTGTTGAAATTAACGATACACCCCGCTTTGCATGGAGGGGATTACAACTGGATTGCAGCCGGCACTTTATGCCTAAAGAATTCATATTCAAATATATTGATTATATGGCAATGCATAAGTTAAATACATTGCACTGGCATTTGGCCGACGATCAGGGATGGCGTATTGAGATAAAAAATTACCCGTTACTTACCGAAACAGGTTCTGTACGTAAAAAAACGATGATCGGGCATGCAAATAATTCAATGGGGTTTGATACGATTTCAAGCGGGGGCTATTACACCCGATATGATGTACGTGAGATCGTCGCCTATGCTGCTGACCATTTTATTACTGTCGTTCCCGGAATCGAAATGCCAGGTCATGCTTTGGCTGCATTGGCTGCCTATCCAGAACTTGGGTGCACTGGTGTACCCTACGAAGTGGCCACCAGATGGGGAATGTTCAGCGATGTTTATTGCCCGGGTAAAGAGGAAACCTATACCTTTATTAAGAATGTTCTTACTGAAATAGCAACCCTGTTTCCAGGGAAATATTTCCATATTGGAGGCGCTGAATGCCCCGAAACACGCTGGGAAAAATGTCAGCAATGTCAGCTAAAAGTTAAAAAAGACAGTTTAAATTCGACGCACGATCTTTATACCTATTTTATCCAGAGAGTAAGTAATACGCTTGATTCACTTGGCAAAGAAAGGGTTAGCTGGGATGAAAGCCTTAAAGACACCCTGCTTCTGAAAGGAGTAATCATGTCGTGGCATGGCATGGAGGGTGGAATAGCTGCCGCACAACTCAAATTGCAAACAGTTATGAGCCCGGCCGAATACTGTAATTTCGATCAATATCAGGCAGATCCAAAAGGTGAACCACTTGCTGTGGGGGGATTGTTAACCCTCGAAAAGGTATATAATTTTGAGCCTGTTCCTGCGACCCTCTCCGGTAGACAGTCAAAAAGTATTCTCGGGGCACAGGCAAACCTTTGGACGCAATATATGAAAACTCCTGAGTATGTTGAATATATGACGTTCCCAAGAGCAGCAGCACTTGCAGAAGTTGTTTGGTCTCCAAAAGAAAGCCGTAATTACCCTTGGTTCAGAAAACGGTTGAGTGAACTAATTAAGCGATATGATGCAGAAGGTATCAGGTATTGCAAAGATGAATTCAAATAAGTAAATGACGACTAATTACAGGTATTAAAAAAGGCCGGTCATTTGAACCGGCCTTTTTTAACAATTTCTGAAGATAACTATTTCGCAATAATAACGAGAACTTTTGAAATGCTCCAGAACTCTTTCGAATTAAGGATTACCAGTTTATCAGCTGATTTTTCCCCTTCAATACGATATGAATTTTTAGGATGAGAGGTCACTATTGTAACCTTCTTTTTCATAATTGGAATCTCATTCACTTTGGTAATATCTACCTTGGTGAAATTGCTCAGATCAAGATCTGTCTTAATATCTTTAGTTCGGCCAATTCCAATAAAACCCCCTTCGCCTGTGATAATATTTTTATCTTTCAGCTCGCGGTTAGTACCGATCACATAATAAGCAGTATTTAGAGCTTCCGTTTTTGCATCAATATCTGCCTGCTTTTTCGCGTTATCAGCACTCAGATTATTAACATTGGTATTCAGATCAGCAACTTTCCCATTGAGATCTTTTACCTGAATGTTCAGTTTGCCTAATTCATCTGTTAGCTCAGCAATCTGGGTATTTTTCTCTTCTATCGATTTATTGAGATTATCGATCATTTTCTGAAGTTCAGCCACATGTTTATTTGATTTGCTTAGCTTAGCCGTAAGTTCAGCAACCAACTTACGATTCTTCTGGAGAAGATCATAAATATAGTTTATATCGCTTTTAATCTGTTCTTTACGCGATCCTTTAACTTCACCGGCCTTTGCACTTTTATCAATTACACGTTCAATCCGTTTAATTGAATCGAGATTGGCTTCAACCTCGTTAAAGGTAGTTACAAACTCTGCAATGTTAGAGTCTTTATCAGTTCCAACAGCCCTGAGACTATCGTTTTGCGCCTTAAGGCGGGCAATCTCAGCTTTACGCTGATTGCATCCGGATGCCAAAAGAAGTACCGGAATTAACAAGACATAGATAAACTTTCTCATGATTCAAATAATTAAAATTTCTAATATAAACCTAAAGTTAATGTAAAAAGTTCAAAATCAGAAATAAATTAGGATTTATTAACTATACATATTATTTCTTCGCTCTTTCAGCTCCTCATTTGAGATATAATCATCATATTCAGTAATCTTATCAATCATCCCTTTAGGTGTCAATTCGATTACCCGGTTGGCAATTGTCTGAATAAATTCATGATCGTGTGAAGACATCAATACGTTTCCCTTAAAATTGGTAAGCGTATTATTAAAGGCCTGAATTGACTCAAGATCAAGATGATTGGTCGGAGTATCAAGAACAAGTACGTTGGCATTACGCAGCATCATCCGCGAGATCATGCATCGCATTTTCTCACCTCCGGAAAGCACCGATATTTTCTTATAGATTTCGTCCCCTGAAAAGAGCATTTTGCCAAGATACCCTCTGATATATGCTTCACTGGTATCGCTCGAAAACTGACCGAGCCACTCGACCAGGTTCAGATCCGAATTAAAGAAATCGGAATTGTCCATCGGCAGATAGGCCTCGGTGATGGTCTGACCCCAAAAATAGGTACCTGAATCGGGTTTGTCGTGACCTGTGATAATCTCAAAAAGGGCCGTCATGGCTCGTGGATCACGTGAAAGAAAGACAATTTTATCATCCTTCTCAACATTAAAATCAAGATTTTTAAACAGTACTTCTCCCTTTATACTTTTGCTCAAACCTTTAACTTCAAGGATTCTGTTTCCAGGATCGCGATCGGGAGTGAATATAATTCCAGGATATTTACGTGTCGAAGGTTGAATATCCTCGATATTCAATTTTTCGATCATCTTTTTTCGGCTGGTGGTTTGTTTCGACTTTGCAACGTTGGCACTAAATCGGGCAATAAACTCCAACAACTCCTTCTTTTTCTCTTCAGCCTTCTTATTCTGAGACTGTTGCTGGCGTAATGCCAACTGGCTTGAATGGTACCAGAAACTATAATTACCGGCAAATAGCTGCACCTTCCCAAAATCGATATCAACAGTATGGGTACTTACAGCATCCAGAAAATGGCGGTCATGCGATACCACCAACACAGTATTTTCGTAGTTTCCAAGGTAATTCTCCAGCCACATGACTGTATCAAGATCAAGGTCGTTGGTAGGTTCATCGAGTAACAGATTGTCAGGTTTGCCAAAGAGTGCCTGAGCCAGCAAGACCCTTACTTTCTCCTTCCCACCCAACTCTTTCATCAGCCGGTAATGAAAATCCTCCTTTATTCCAAGACCACTCAACAGCATGGCAGCATCACTTTCAGCGTTCCATCCATCCATTTCGGCAAACCGTTCTTCCAATTCAGCTGCCCTCATCCCATCATTATCCGAAAAATCGGCTTTTGAATACAAGGCATCCTTCTCCTGCATGATGTTCCACAACTCCTCGTGCCCCATCAAAACTGCATTCAAAACTGTTTGCTCCTCATAATCATAGTGATTTTGTTTCAAAACGGATAAACGCTCACCAGGACCTAAGGTAACGGACCCTTTCGTCGATGAGAGGTCGCCCGCAATCAGACGTAACATTGTTGATTTTCCTGCTCCGTTTGCCCCAATTACCCCGTAGCAGTTACCCGGCGTAAACTTTAGATTAACATCTTGAAATAAAGGCTTTTTCCCAAACTGAATAGCTAAATTTGATACTGTAATCATTAATTGACTTCTTGAAATTCTTTAGTGTAAACCGAAATGTATTTGACTGGCAAAGTTAGACAATTCTTTTAAAACCGCCTACATTGATTATCAGGGGAATATAATGTTAACCAAAATATAATCTGACATCAGACTAAAATATTCAAATCAAAAAAAATAGTATTTTTGATCACAAAATTATACTTATGAATTTCCTGGAACTCGCTTCTCAAAGATCGTCAGTCCGTAATTATCAGCCCAAAGCTGTCGAAAAAGAAAAACTGCTTTATGCGCTTGAAGCAGCAAGAATTGCTCCTTCTGCCGCCAATTTTCAACCATGGAAATTCATCGTTATTACTGAACCAGAACTACTTAAATCAGTTCAGACGGTTTATCACAGATCCTGGTTAACATCGGCACCTGCAATTATTATAGCATTAGGCGACCATGAAAAAGGGTGGCATCGGGCAAGTGATGGCAAGGATTTTACAGATATCGATGTTGCGATAGCCATTGATCATCTTACCCTGGCTGCTGCTGAGATTGGTTTGGGAACCTGCTGGATCTGCAATTTTGATTCAGAAAAATGTAACGCGATCCTCAAAATTCCAGAAAATATGGAACCCATTGCACTCATCTCGATCGGATATCCTGTTTCACCATCCATAATCGCCAAACAACGGGAACCGATTGATCAGCTTGTTCACTGGAATGATTTCTGAACCTTTAAAGCAGGATCAGTTATCCGGAAATCAGATCAATGAAAAACGATCTGCATCATTAGTTACAGGGAATTTAATTCTGAAATCGTTGAGATCCTTCTTTGATAGGATATACGATTGCCAATTGTGTCCGTTTCTGAAAGTTGGCAACACCGCCTCACCTTTTGCATCAATTACATTACTATCACCAGCATAGGATATACTGTTTCCATCTGTTCCAATCCTGTTTATCCCAGCAACATACACTTGATTTTCAATCGCTCTCGCTTTTAGCAGAATGTTCCACACCTCACGACGTGAATCGGGCCAGTTTGCAGTAAAGATCATTAAATCTGTGTCATTCAAATTTCTGCACCATACCGGAAAACGAATATCATAGCACACATAAAGTGCAATCTTCCAGCCCATGTAACGTACAATGACACGTTGATTCCCGGCATTAAGAAAGCTTGATTCACCACCAATGGAAAAAAGGTGGCGCTTGTCGTAAAAAGAGATTGCACCACTTGGAGTGACGAATATAAAACGATTGAAATAGAGCCCATTATCGCGAATCAACAAACTACCACCAATGGCCAATCCGGAAGTTTCCGAAAGATAGTGCATCCATTTGACCGTTGCTCCATCCATCGTTTCGGCCAGATCTTCAGAACGCATCGAAAAACCGGTAGTAAAGGTCTCGGGAAGGATAACAAGATCACTTTTCCCGATAAGCCCCATGATTTTCGACTCCAGTTCACGACGGTTTTGCTCAGGATTTTCCCAGGTCAGATCTGTTTGACCAAGTGTAATAACCAGATTGTCTCTTTTTGCCATTTATTGACTTAATCTAAGCCTTCGCCCAAAATAAATTTTTCAGGATGTTTTCCTTTAACACCCCTTTTTTTATACCATTGTTTAATTCGGTAAATATCAGCTTGAACATCATCAGTTAATTCGAATTCCTCAATAATACCGACCTCTCTCCTTCCCCAGTCAAACACCGCAAGATAGACCGGAACATTGGCAGCTCTGGCAATTACGTGAAATCCACCCTTCCATTTGGTCGTCGGCTGACGTGTTCCCTCAGGGGCAATAGCAAGATGAAGAACTTCACGGTTTTTAAATTCCGTTAAGATCTGCTTAACCAGGCTTGATCCTTTTGAGGTATCAACAGGTATCGCACCCATATAATTCATAAGATAACAGGCTGGCCAGAAAAAAAACTTCTTATTTACGACAATATTAGGCTTTCCCCCCACCGATTTGTAAAAAACCCAGGAAACGACAAAATCCCAAAGTGACGTATGGGGAATCCCCAGAACAACACATTTAGGTACAGGAGCCACGCCACTAATTATGTTCCACCGCGTGATCCACAACAAAAATTTCATTATATATCTCATAATTTCAATTTTATAAAGCAAAATTAAACCTTTCGACGGAATGTTAACAAATTAAAATCGTCTCAATATTAACAGCGTAAGCATATTTTTTCAACAGGTTAACCGAAAGATCGACCGACTTCGAAGTGAGGTCAATACCCGAAAAACCCACAACAATCATCAAAAACCGTTTTGTATTTCCGGTAACAGAGGTTCTCACAGAGTCGCTTGTTGGTGACCCAAATGGAGAAATAGAATCCCTGAAGACAGGAAGGAATTCGATATTCAACTCTCCTCTGCCAATCGCGTCATAAGGTTCATCTTTGCCACCGATATCAAATACGACACTACCCGAAATTTTATCGGCATCATATCCGCCGATAGACATACCGGTTTTAATAGAAACCAGATTAAGCAGATCGACTACATTGTTAATTCGATATAACTGATTCCCTTTAACAATCCTGCGCATCAGAGCTTCGGAAGAGAGCCGGTACCTGGCGGGATCCTTGCCACACTGCCGATATCCCCAGCGCGACGCACTTATAGCAGGATGGGTGGACACCCCGGCAAGATTACCCGATTTACTGATTATTTCACATGTAGATTCAACCTCTTGCCACAATTCCGGGTTATCCTCCGAAATCAGGACATCGCATTCAATACACCCGAGTACAAGATCTGGCAATTTGAGCTTAATAGCTTGACTGATAAATATTTCTTTCATATTCAAAATTCAGAATTCATAAGCCTGTTTCTTTTCTAAAAATACCATTACTTTTGACAAAAATGGAACAAATTGAAAGTACCGTTTATAGATATTCATACCCATCATTCCGTGAATTCTGAAGAGATTATCTCTATACCGAGCCTATTTCTTCAGGATATTGATTTTAATGCAAAGATAGAGCGCCCGTTTTCAGCTGCAATTCATCCATGGCACGCCACAAAGTTTGAAAATAACCAGGTAAAAATGTTTCTCGAAAATCTGTCAGGGCAACCTAATTTGTTAGCCATTGGAGAAACAGGTCTTGACAAAGTTTGTTCAGCAGATTATCAGGTACAAAAGGAGATCTTTGAATTGCACCTCAATATGGCTGAGAAGCTGAACAAACCCTTGATCATTCATGCTGTTAAATCGTGGAATGATTTACTTATCTATCTGAAAAGATCAAATGTTATTTGTATTCTGCACGGCTATACCGAGGGGATAACATTGACCAGACAATTGATCGATCTTGGATGTTGCTTCTCTATCGGGAACTCTGTAAAGAATATTTCACCACGCCAACGTGAAGCAATTCAGATGATTCCTGTTACTTCCCTCTTTCTTGAGAGTGATGATTCGAAGGAGAGTATAATAGAAATCTATCGCAAAGTATCAGAGATAGCTGATCTCTCGCTGGATGAGCTTAAGATTCAGATTTACAAGAATTTTATCGACATATTGCACTTTAAACCTTAATTACCAGACCCAAACAAAGGCATTAAAAGGAGTATCAATGATAACAGGATCAAAACAGCGACTGCCCCCCAGCCAATAATGTTGTTGACCGGTTTATTGACATATTTGCCCATGATCTTTTTGTTATTTACCAGCAATATCATGCATACCAGAACAACAGGTAAAAGCATCCCGTTAATCACCTGAGTCCACAGTGAAATTAAAATGAGCGGTGCATTGGGAATTAGAATGATGGCTGCCCCAATAATTAAGATACCCGTATAAAGGACGTAAAACTCTTTGGCCTCATCCCATGTTTTATCGATACCAGCCTCAAAACCAAATGCTTCGCATACATAAAAAGCAGTGGCTAACGGCAATATTGTAGCTGAAAAGATCGAGGCAATAAAGAGTCCGAAGGCAAAAACCTGAGATGCAAAAGCCCCTGCAAGTGGTTTTAAGGCCAGGGCTGCATCCTTAGCCTCGTTAATCTGAATTCCATTTTCGTGCAGCGTGGAGGCACAAGCAACCATTATAAAGAAGGCGACAATCACAGTTGCCACACAACCAACCACAATATCGATAAGGGTATATTTGTACTGCTTCATCTTTAAACCCTTCTCAATCACCGACGATTGCATATAAAACTGCATCCAGGGGGCTATAGTTGTTCCAATGATTCCAATAATCATTGAAATACTTTTAGTAGTTAACGGCACCTGGGGGTGAATAATTGAATGACCTATTTCGCCCCAATGTGGTTTGCCCATAATTGCAGAAACAACGTACATTAATAAAGAGATGCTGAAAAGGAGAAAGATGCGTTCTGCAATTTTATAGGTCCCCTTGACAACCAGAAACCAGACCAGAAAACCAACAACGGGAACAGAGATATATTTGCTGACCCCAAAAACTTCCATACTTCCTGCAACCCCGGCAAATTCGGTGGTGGTATTGCCAATATCTGCGATCAACAATCCAATAAAAATAAAAAAAGTGATCTTTACACCGGCATTCTCCCTGATCAGGTCGGCAAGACCTTTACCCGTTACGATTCCCATTCGGGCATTCATTTCCTGAATGACAATAAGTACTATAAACGAAGGGAACAACGTCCAGATCAAATTATAACCGTAAAGAGCGGCTGCCACCGAATAGGTCGTAATTCCACCGGCATCATTATCAACACTACCGGTAATTATTCCAGGGCCCAAAATCGCCAGAAAAAGACCTATTTTCTGAAAAAAGGATTTCTTATTTTTAAACATTGCATCAACCCCTATTTATTCGTTCTGCGCTTTTTAATTAAATCTTCAATGACGTCATCGATAACGACCATCCCCTTTAGAACATTCTTCTTATCAACAACAGGTATGGCAAGCAGGTTATATTTTGAAACAATCTCTGCAACTTCATTAATTTTTTGATAGTCACGCAAATGAACCGGCGAAGGTTTCATAATTTGTTTAATCTGAACATCAGGTGGGGAAATCACAACATCCCTTATCGAAAACGTGGCCAACAGAATTTCGTTCTCATCGGTAACAAAAAGGTTGTAGAGGGTTTCGAACTCTGGCTTTTTATTTCGCAGTTCTGCCAGGACCTCCTCTATCGTTGTATGCTGATTGAATGACATCACTTCGGATGACATGATACTTCCCACCGTATGATCGGGATAGACGAGTAATTCCCTCACCTCCTGTGAGGTATCCTTTTCCATTTCGTTAAGGAGCAATTCTGCCTTTTCGTCTTCCAATGCATCAAGGATATCTGCAACCTCGTCGGCAGGCATCAAATCCAAAACATCGGCTGCTTTTTCGATCGAAAGACTTTCCAGAATATGGACCTGCATCTCAGTATCCAGTTCTTCCATCACATCGGCAGCCTTTTCCTCGTCGAGGGCCGAAAATACTTCAGCACTCGCCTTACGCCCTAAATCTTCAATGATATCAGCAAGGTCGGAGGGGTGGAGGGTTTGTAGTTTTGCATAACTCTTTGAAAGCTTGATATTCAGATTTGAGAAATCGATTGTCTCAACGTCCTCCCACAATATAAATTTGGAAGGGATCGTTCCCCTAAATAGTGAAAATAAAAACTTCATGGGTTTTACAATTCCAATCCTCCGCAACAATCCCTCAATGCCAATATCAACTGCTACAGCGAAAGTACCACCAACAACCGTAACTAACCTGACATCGTTAACACGCACCAGCTTACGTCCATTAAGATCGACAATTTGATTATCGAGCACGGCCTCCGCCAGATAAAGATTATTATTAATCTGATCTGCAGACAATTCTACGAGCTCATCACAAATGACGTTTAAGTTTCCACCAACCTTTTCGACACGAAAATTTTGAAATGAATAAAATGCGTTTATCTTATTTTTCCTGATCTTAATACCATTGACCACCGGATGCCCTGTAGTATAATTTGAGGGATCAGGATCAACTAAAAGATCCCTGACAGTGCCAACGTAAATTCTGTTGGTATCAAAAACTTTTAGCCCGATGATACGGCTTAAATAAAATGTGGTAATAGATGTCATAAGCACCTCCTTGCTTTATGATATACCAAGGAGAGGATCCAAAGGGGAGGCTACCCTGCTATATCAGGTTAATAAATAATATATCCGCAGGCCCTTCGTCCATTATTGAAATGATATTGGTTTGCGGCGCAAAAGTAGGTTTTTTGTTTTAAGAAAAAAATATTCGGTGATTATAATTATTAACTTAGTGATAAATAATGGTTGAATAGATGGGTTCAGCAGGCAACTGGTTGTTTATAGACCTCGGCCAGAAGAAAATTATCTTTTCATTTTAAATTCGCGAATACTAACTTATTGACCCCCAATTCAGATGGTTTTTACGTAATGCAATTAGTTGTTTTTTCAGGATATCGTTTTTTGGCTGTTCCAGCATCGGATCTTCTGCAATAATCGCTTCGGCAATATTTCTGGCATACTGAAGGATCTGCCCATCCTTTGCTAAATTACTAATCTTCAAATCAAAAGCGATTCCACTCTGCTGAGTTCCTTCGATGTCACCCGGCCCTCTGAGTCGCATATCGGCCTCCGCAATTTCGAATCCATCGTTTGTAGCCACCATCGTTTCGATCCGCTTACGACTATCGGCGCCAAGTTTAAAACTACTCAGTAAAATGCAATATGACTGTTCTGCACCACGCCCCACACGTCCACGCAACTGGTGAAGTTGTGATAATCCAAATCGTTCAGAGCTCTCAATAATCATTACCGAAGCATTGGGTACATCTACCCCAACTTCAATCACTGTAGTAGCCACCAGAATTTGTGTTTCACCCCGTTTAAACTTCTGCATCTCTTCATCTTTTGCTGCAGGTTTCATTCTTCCATGAACCATACCAATCGAATATTCGGGCAAAGGGAACTGACCTTTGATCTGTTCATACCCCTCTTCAAGATTCTTATAATCCATTTTTTCGGATTCCGAAATCAACGGATAAACGATGTAAACCTGACGACCCCTGGCTATCTCTTTTTTAAGAAATTCGTAAAGCTGAGCCCTTTTATTCTCAAAATAGTGCAGAGTCCTGATCGGTTTTCTTCCGGGTGGCAGCTCATCGATGACCGATACATCCAGATCGCCGTATACGGTCATCGCCAAAGTCCGGGGAATAGGGGTTGCCGTCATCACCAATATATGGGGAGGGATAAAATTTTTTCGCCACAATTTGGCACGTTGCGATACTCCGAAGCGGTGTTGCTCATCAATGATCACCAACCCCAAAGATTCAAATTGAACAATATCCTCCAATAAGGCATGAGTACCGATCAGAATATGAAGGTTAGCATTTAGCAATTCACTGTGAATGATCGCTCTTTCCCCCTTTTTTGTCGATCCGGTTAATAATTTTAGCCGGACAGGCATATCTCCCAAAAATTTCTGAAGTGAAACAAAGTGCTGATTGGCAAGAATTTCAGTCGGAGCCATCAGGCAGCATTGATATCCGTTATCAAGAGCAATCAGCATAGTCATCAGTGCAACCATGGTCTTACCGCTACCCACATCTCCCTGAAGTAACCGGTTCATTTGCCTTCCTGTCCCCAAATCTTTTCGAATCTCTTTTACAACCCTTTTCTGAGCTCCTGTCAATTCGAACGGAAGATGATGATAAAAAAAGGTATTAAAGAATTCCCCAACTTTTGCGAAGATGTGACCCTTGAATTTTTTATGCCTGTCTTCCTTAAGATGAAGTAATTTCAGCTGAATGTAAAATAGTTCCTCAAATTTTAATCTGTATTCAGCTTTTCGTAGTTGCTGCGGATTTTCAGGAAAGTGAATATTCATCAATGCCGATTCAAGCCCTATCATTCCCAGTTTCTGAACAAGCCATGCAGGCATCGACTCAATGATATGTCCCCGGGCCAACTGAAGCGCAACATATTGAAGTTTTAGCAACGCTTTTGAGTGGAGGAAATTGCTTTTCAGCTTATCAGAAGTATTGTAAAATGCCTGAATAAATCCCTCTTTTTTGGACGATTCTCCCTCTTTTTCATCCAGTTCAGGGTGGACAATACTGAACTGATTATTAAATTCGGTAGGTTTTCCAAAAACGATATATTCTACTCCGGTTTTGACCGTTTGCGTGATAAATTTAATTCCCTGGAACCAGATCAATTCCAGTAGCCCTGTACCATCCGTCAGGTAAGCCACCAAACGCTGATTTCTGCCGGCACCGACCATTTCCATGCCTGAAATACGCCCTTTCACCTGAATATAAGGAAGACTGGTATTGATCTCGCGGATGGTATAAAATTTAGTCCTGTCAACATATTTAAAAGGGAAATAATAAATCAGATCCCCAAGGGTAAATACCTTCAGTTCCTGATTTAGAATGACAGATTTTCGAGGCCCGACACCCGGAAGAAATTTAATATCCTGTGATAATATTCCCGACATAAAACAAACTTACATGAAAAAAACAGTATTGCAAACTACATCTTCAGGTTTGGTGATTCTTTATTAAATTTGCCCCTCAATCCTTAAAACATGAAATTTCGCACCATAAGCCGGTTACTCTATTTAAAAAAAGCGCGACACCGCAGGGGACATGGTATTCATTCACCGTTTTTATTCAATTTGATAACTACGGTCATTGAGAACAAAAAAAGAGTACCTGAATATAAAATTTTCAGGCAGTTAAAGTTTGATGCATCACAGATATTGGAAAAATATTCAGATCAATCACCCTACATAAACTTTCCCTACATTTACAGCTCTTTGACGAAACCACAAAAACTGTACAAAAGAATCGAGTTGCAACTCCGTTACGGGAAAGTTGTATTTAGGCTGATAAGGGAATTTAAACCCTCCTCAGTAATTCACTATGGCCCAGCTTTGGGGGTAAATCTTTCGGTTATGGCTTTGGCCAATCAAATGATTCCGGTTTACCAGGTAATAGAATCTGTCGAGTATCTTCATTTTATTCAGGAGACATTAAAAGATTCCTCCCTCTCAAATATTCATTATCTCAATGAAAATGATCAGCCCACGATTCATCCTGAGTTGATAATGATCAATTATCCGTATGCTCCGCAAATGACACAGCGCATCATTCAGAATAATCTCGAACACAAAGGATTAAACGATGTAATAATTATAAGAGGCATACACGAATCGAAAGAGATGGAGGCCATTTGGCAGGAATTGATAGCCAATAAAAGTGTACGTGTGTCACTCGACCTTTTCGAAATCGGAATTGCATTATTTCGCGCAGGACTACAGAAGGAAAATTTTATTCATCGCTTTTGATGATTTATTGGTAACCGTTAACGTTCAAGTGTGTATTAAACAATTTCTATTCTTATCTTTACGCGCTGAAATTTTCAACCCCTAACCGCTTAATTCTTATTGCAAAATTCTGTTTAATAATTGTTTAGAATACAAATTTCGAATATTTAGGTGTTAATCGGATTATTATGAATAAAAAAAGAGTTTTGATTGCTGGTGCCGTATTAATGGTATTTGTAATAATTATTTTTTTCACAAAAGGCAGGAAACCAGGTGAAGAGGAGATTACCTGCAAAGTAAAAAAAGGATTAGTCGAAGTTAAGGTTCACTCATCAGGTCAGTTGGAATCCGAGAATTCCCAGAATATAGTTTTACCGGCAGTTCTATCAGGGCAGAATGTACGCATTTATGATATCAAGATTACCGATCTGGTAGAGGAGGGAACCGTTGTCGATTCAGGTCAATATATTGCAACACTCGATCATAAAGTGATAGAAGAGGTATTGACATCTGCCCGGCTCGAATTAGAGACTGCCGCTGCTATCATCGAGGATGCGAAGCTTGATTCCAATCTTAGTCTTAGTAATTACCGCGACCTGATTGTCAATTCCAGGTCGGATGTAGAGGAGCGTAAAATTGTGTTGGCAGAGTCGGTCTACGAATCACCCTCGGTGATCAAAAAAGCGGAGATGGATGTCAGCAAAGCTGAAAGAAAACTAGATCAGGATATCAAAGGTTTAGAGATGAGGGAACGCCAGCTTAAATCACAAATGGAACGACGCAACATCGATTACAGATTAAAGGAACAACGGGTAAATGATCTGTTGAAATTATATGATGCACTGATTATCAAGGCGCCAAAACCTGGAATGGTGATCTATGCGAAAGACCGGTTTGGGATAAAAATTCAGATCGGATCGGTATTGACTCCCTGGAGTCCTATTATTGCCACATTACCCGATATGACAAAGATGATTTCCGAAACCTTCATTAACGAAATTGATATCGCTAAAATCAAAATAGGACAGAAAGTCACTTTAAGCATTGATGCATTTCCCGAAAAGGTATTAAAGGGGGAGGTGATTTCGGTAGCCAATATTGGACAACCAATGCCGAAAAGTGATTCAAAAGTTTTCCAGGTCAATATAAGGATTTTTGGCAGTGACCCCGATTTAAAACCGGCTATGACAACCGGAAATGAAATTCAAACCGGGGTATTTAATGATAAACTTTACGTTCCCTCTGAAGCGGTCTTTGAAACCGACTCCACAAAATTTGTATATGTAAAAAAACAAAATGTCGTTCGTCAGATAGTGGACCTTGGAGATGAGAATGAAGATTACATCATTGTTAACAAAGGTGTTACCGAGGGTGAAGTCCTGCTTCTGAATGAACCTGAAAAGCTCGATGACATAGAGACAATTGGTTGGGATATTTACAATGAACAACTTCGCAAACAAAAGGAAAAAAGCATTAAATGAAGATAAGAGCTTTTTATAACCGTTACTCCTACAATGTATTAATTGCAGTTGAGGCAATTTTTGCGAATAAGGTAAAATCGCTACTGACAGCATTGGGAATCATTTTTGGCGTTGCAGCTGTGATTAGCATGCTGGCCATTGGGAATGGGGCTGAACAGGAGATTCTGGAACAAATTAAAATGGTCGGCGTAAATAATATTATTGTTACGCCAATCCAGCAAAATGATCAGGCAAGCTCCAATGATCCGGCAGGGAGTAGTTCGGCAGATGGGAATCAACTTGCCGGAAGCAAGAAGAAATTCTCCAAAGGTCTTACACTGTTGGATGCTGAATCTATTAAGGAGATCATTCCAACAGTACAGGAAGTTTGTCCCATAATCACCTTCAATTACACAGCTATTCTGCACGATATCAGCAGTCCGGTAAAACTTGACGGAACAGACAATACCTATTTTCACCTGTTTGATATTAAATTGGAAAGTGGAACCCTGTTTCATCTTCAACATATCAAAGAGGGTTATCCGGTTTGCATCATTGGCAATAATATAAAGAATGTATTTTTCAACCAGGAAGCACCTGTAGGAAAATTCATTAAATGCGGACAGATATGGCTCCAGGTCATCGGGGTGATTGAGAAAAGATCGTTCATTGGTACCGGTGGGGGGACGATGGCGATCAGCAGCACCGATAACAGCATCGTTATCCCGGTGAAAACGATGTTGCTCAGGTTCCGTAACCGGTCCCTGATCAGGGGCGATCAGGTGAAGCAGGCTGCTGTCACATCTCTTTCAAGAGATAACACCCCTACCAAAACTGAGGATATCAATCAGCTGGATAAAATTATTATTCGGGTAAAAGAGACACAACAACTCCCTTCAACAGCTAAGGTTGCCGGGAATTTATTGATGAGAAAACACAATGATATCCGTGATTTTGATGTAAGCATTCCCGAACTTTTATTGAAGCAACAACAAAAAACCAAGAATATTTTCAACATCGTCTTAGGAGCTATTGCCGGAATTTCGTTGATTGTTGGTGGAATAGGAATCATGAACATCATGCTCGCCTCGGTGATGGAACGAATCAGGGAAATTGGGACTCGTCAGGCCATCGGTGCATCGAGAAAAGATATTGTCTTTCAATTTTTATCGGAGTCAACTTTGATAAGTGTGGCAGGAGGACTGATTGGAATTATTTTAGGGGTGGTCCTCTCTAAAATAATTCAGTCAATGTTCGACATAAAAACAATCATCTCGATATTTTCCATCTTTATCTCCTTTGGTGTCTCAGTCTTTATCGGTATAATCTTTGGTTATCTCCCCGCTAAGA
>CAXXIY010000003.1:0-396104 GCA_963675995.2 Prolixibacteraceae bacterium
ATCAGATTGCATTTGATGAATCGCGCATTACTGCCCCCAAGGACGGGATGCTGATCTATGGTCGCACCTTTGGACGGGGTGGAAGCCGAAAGCTCTCCATCAACTCATGGGTGAGCATGCAAAGCCCGGTAATCGCTACACTTCCCGATTTATCGGTTCTTGTTTCCGAGACCTACGTTGAGGAGATTTATATTTCGAAAATTAAGGTTGGCGACAGCGCGCGTGTTTACATCGACGCGCTCAAAAATCAGGAAAAAATCGGCGCGATCTCAAATATTTCCAATGTCGGACAGGAGATGACTGGTTATGATTCAAAGGTATTTAAAGTGAATATAAAGATTGCATCTGATCATAACCGGATCAAACCAGCGATGACCACCAACAACGAAATCATCATTGCAAGAGAGGAAAACGTACTCGTCATTCCGCGTGCGGCGCTTTTTTCTGAAGATGGAAAGCATTTTGTTTACCTAAGAGCTTCCGGGAAAACAACCATCAGAGATGTTGAATGTGGGAACCACAGCGATAAATTTGTGGTGATTAAAAGCGGGCTGAAGGAAGGGGATAGAATTCTGTTGAGTAAACCCGAAAGCGACAAAATTTAATCGGGTATCAATTGCCAGAATCCAGTGTGATTTTCAGGATCATTTATGTAAATTTGTATTTATAAAAAATTAATGATGGAAAAATTAATCAAGCTGCGGGACATTGTCAAAAACTATCAGGTGGGGACACAGGCTGTTTTGGCATTGCGTTCGGTGACGCTCGATATCTATAAGGGTGAATATGTAGCAATTATGGGGGCATCTGGTTCCGGCAAATCAACTCTAATGAATATTATCGGCTGTCTTGATACTCCAACTTCAGGTAGTTACACCCTCAATGAAAAGGATGTCAGCAAACTGGATGATGATCGTCTTGCAGAAATCAGGAATACAGAGATTGGCTTCGTATTTCAGACTTTCAACCTTCTGCCGAGATATTCTGCACTTGAAAATGTGATGCTTCCATTGATTTATGCCGGCGTTGGAAAAGAGAAAAGAGTGGAACTTGCCACGGATAAACTGATAAGTGTAGGATTAAGTGAAAGAATGGAACATCGCCCCAACGAACTGTCAGGAGGTCAGCGTCAGCGAGTAGCTGTTGCCAGGGCATTAATCAATACCCCTTCAATTCTCCTGGCTGATGAACCTACCGGAAATCTGGACTCAAAAACTTCAGAAGAGATAATGAAACTTTTTGCAGCGATTCATGCCAGAGGAAATACCATAATCCTGGTCACCCATGAGGAGGACATTGCTTTGCATGCACATCGGATTATCAAACTCAAAGATGGTCAGATTGAAACAGATCATAAGAATGACAAACCTATTTATTAATTAGAATTTTTTTACCAATGCGTGTTTATACCCGTACAGGCGATGATGGCACTACCGGATTAATTGGTGGCACACGCGTTAAAAAATATGATTTGCGTCTGGAAGCATATGGTACAATTGATGAATTAAACTCATGGATCGGTTTGATTCGCTCCCAGCAAATTAGTTCTGATGATATCCACGACTTAATTGAGGTTCAGAAAAAATTATTTGTAATTGGTGCACTCCTGGCAACCGATCACTCAAAAGTTGAAAATACACCCCGTTTACGTTGTTGTACCGAAGACATATCATTCCTTGAACTAAGAATGGATCAAATACTTGACCAGCTGCCTCCATTGACCAGTTTTCTTCTTCCTGGCGGGAATGATGCGGTTTCGTATTGCCATGTTGCCAGGACTGTTTGCAGGCGCGCTGAACGTCGGGCCTATCAGCTCTCCTCTGAAATTGCTGTCGATGCCGATGTTCTAAAATACCTTAACCGCCTTTCAGATTACCTGTATGTTTTATCCCGAAAAGTGGCCCATGATATGGGCATTGAAGAAATTCCCTGGAAATCATAAAAAAAATTAGTCAGGGCTTTTATTTTAAAAAAAATAGTATTAAAATCGCGCTCAAAGGAAAGCACACTTAATCTTAGACAAATAATATGTACTGGACATTAGAATTGGCTTCTAAACTGGAAGATGCACCCTGGCCTGCAACTAAAGATGAGCTGATCGATTTCGCCATTCGATCTGGAGCACCGCTAGAAGTGATTGAAAATCTACAGGAGATGGAGGATGAGGGCGAGATTTATGAATCAATCGAAGACATCTGGCCCGATTATCCCAGCAAAGACGATTTCTTTTTTAATGAAGATGAGTATTGATGGGTGAAAATTATTTTTTGAATGCAGGTTTAATTTCCGGACCTGCATTTTTTTTACGCTTTTCGCTGATCGGATAGAGGTCATCGGGATTAAGCGGCCTTTCGGCTGGCCTCCAGCGAAACCCTTCAAGTACTTTATCCTCGGGAGTGAGTTGCTTCATTGGAATCATTTTCCCTTCAGGTTTCGGATAAAACCTGATGCTATCAATACGATTTTCAGTCAGGTGTAACTTAATCTTACTGCTCAGCATACGATTCATTCCCGAATATTTATCCTTATCCTTTACATAATAGAGGGTTTGGGCATTCCCATTCACATCAGCAATCCTGAGTTTGTTTTTGAAAATCTGACCAACAATACTCTTTCCCGAAATCTGATTAAATTTCAGAGAGTCTTCAGACATCACCAGAAAAGCATTGTTTTCGAGATGGGCAATACTCGGATCGGGATTTTTTGAAACAAACTGAATTTTCTCAGCAGTCATCTGGTTCTCTTTTGACCAAAGTACGGGATCATAAAACATTAAAAGTGTCGAATCTTTCATTCTGTATCCGAGTGAATCGCATTGCCCCTGTAGATCTGGTTTATGGAACCTGACTTTTCGGTAGGCCATAAAAAACTTATCGTCTTTTCGCTTAATATCCGAGGAGTCAGGTTTGGTAAAAAGTGTATCGGCATGCATATACATAGTATCCTTTTTGCTATACTGAATAAACATCGCTGAGTCAGTGACAAATGCAATCTTAGTATTCTCATTATAAACACCAATTTTCCCTTTTACCACCACTCTGTTTGTGGAATCGGTTAAGGTTACACGATGCCTTCCACGACCATTTCCGGACGCTCTGTCATAAATTAAGGTGTCGCCTTCAAGCACTTGTGTTTTATTGGTGATTTTCGAACCTTTATACAGCTCGGCCAGATTCTTTCTCGTATCGTACCAGCCTCTTTCGGAATAGAGAACTCCATCTTTCTTTGTCCCTTTTATAGTTGTAGGACCAACTATAAAAGCGCGTTCAGTCTCACTGTTATACTTCAATGTATCGGCGTGCAAAATAAAGTCTTTGTTGGTTAAAACAACCGAGTCCTTAAAAAAGAGCATGTTATCGTTTGAATAGTACCTTCCGATAATGCTGGTTAATACATTGGTGGTATCCACAATTTTTCCCCGGTGATTGTAATAACCGATATTTGTGCTGAGGTCAAAATCCATCGAATCTGTAGTGAGCGTAATGGATTTATCGATCATTTTTACATGATTGATAAATTTGGCCAGTCGCGTATCGCCGTTATATAACATTTTATCCCCATAGAGGTGCAAGGTGTCACCCTGTATAATATGAACATTTCCAAAGGCATCAAAACGGTTACTATCGGTATAGGAATAGGCACTGTCGCACATCATTAACGCCTGGTTATGCCTGAACCTGACATTTCCGATCAGCCGTTGTGCATTGGCCACGATGCTTGCATCATAGGTATACTCATCGGCATTTTCAATCTCAACACGGCGCTTTTTCTTGATTTCCTGTGGTTGAATCGCCTGTATAAAAAGCGAAACAACAGCTAAAAAGAAAATCAGAGGGGGAAGAGCAGTTTTCTGTGGGTGGCTCATACTACCTCAAGATAAAATTTCAGGTAAACTAAAATGTTTACTTTTTCCACGATTTTAATTTGAAGTTACAATTCGCATACGAATCATCAACATGGATATAGGTCTTTGCCTGTTGTTTGGCAATCCATTTCCGGTAGACATCCTCCTTTTTCTTTGCCAAAAACATCTCGCTTAGTTTCTGATAATCTTCCTGAAGATTCGCCTTATGTGCCTTGGTTTTATTGTTTAGCTTAATAATTTTATACACTTCCCGCTGCTTGTCATCAATTGACAAAAAGGGGCGGGATGTCTCGCCAATATTCATTGTTGCAATCACCTTACTCACATCGGGATCGAGCTCCTTCATCTCAAATTTTGAGGAACCGGTCTGCTGTGAAGTAACCAATCCGCCGTTATTCCGGGTATTTTTATCCGATGAGTAGAGGTAACTTGCCTGTTCCCAGGTAATCTTTCCCGTGCGGATAAAATCGGCGATACTGTCAATTCTGCCTTTTGCCTTTTCAAGTTCAGCGGCATCCACCTTTGGACGAAGTAAAATATGACGGCATTTAATCTTCTCCCCTTTACGGTCAATTAATTGGATAATATGGTACCCAAATTCACTTCTGACCACTTTCGATATTTGATTGGGTTTCAGATTAAAAGCTTCAGTGGCGAAAGCCGGATCAAGCATCGCTCTTCCCACATAATCCATTTCACCACCATTTCTGGCCGATCCGGGATCTTCGGAGTACATAATCGCAAGTGTTGCAAAATTATCACCATTCTCCACCCGTTTTTTGAAATCACGTAATTTGGCTTTTACTTCAAGATCTTCCTTTTCAGTAACAACGGGAAGCATAGTAATCTGAGCATACTCCAGCTGGGAGCCTATCTCAGGAATATCCTTTGAAGGTAATTGTCTGAAATATTGCCTGACCTCAGATGGGGTGGTAGTCACTTTTGAGATGATTTTTGTTTGCATCTGTTCGGTCTTGAGCTGTTCTTTGATCGTTTCAGACATTTCTGCTTTCAACTGAACAGTTGATTTATTGAAGTATTTCTCCACCTCCTTTTCGGATCCAATGTTTTCAATGAAATAATTCATCCTCCTATCCATCTGCTGATTAATCTGATTATCGGTCACAACAATCAAAGTGTCAAGTTCTGCCTCTGCAAGAAGCAATTTTTGTTCAAGTAGCTGTTCGAGTATTTCGCACTTCTGATCTCCCTGCGATGTTACTCCCTGTGCCTGCAACTGAATAGCCTGTGTTTCGATGTCCGATTTCAATATCGGATTGCTTCCTACCACGGCCACAATCTGGTCAATAACTTTATCCTGAGCATTTGAGATTTTCTGTCCCAAAATAATTGTCCCTAACACAAGGACCACTTTTATTACGTTTCTAAACATTTTCTGTATCTTATTTTTCAGTCTGTAATTTTGAATTGATTTGCGCTTTTCCCCTTTTGGTAAATATTTTTTTGAAGCTCTTCAATGAACTCCATTTTCCTGTTATTAAGGATTAAATTAGCAATCCGGCTTTTAACAAATTCGAAGGGAGCCTTATCCCCAATTAACCGGTAATCTTTAATCGAAGCAAGATAATATTTGCTATCATCACTCGATTCAATAAAACTATTTCTCCTCAGCGTTGCTTCAGGACTTGTAAAACTTACAGGCATCCTTGATCTTATCTGACTAAAGTCGATCCATTGCTCATTAAAATAATCAAACTTGGTCGCATATTGGAAACTGTATTTCTCCAGTTCCATGCGCGACTTATCATCCGAAGCATTCATCCACCTCTTCAGCTGATCGGATTTTGCCTCTGTTTTAGGCACTTCAATATAGATTGCCTTTACAATGTTCTGATCGAGTATGAACTTCTCGGGATGCAAATCGTAAAACTGACGAATATCAGTATCAGTAAGAACTGTATCCAGCTTTTGATTGATCAATTGTTGTTTATACCTGTGAATGATCAGCGAGGTCCGGTATTCATCCAGTTCACGCTGAACATCTTTCTGTTCTTCGGAGAGGTTCTCTTCTGCCATTTTAAGCATCAACTCCTCTCTCACCCAACGTTGAATGTAATCTTTTGCCTGATTTACGCTGTCTGCCTTGGTGATGCCTCTTGGAAGAGCTGATGCAAGTTCTTTTCTGAGCAGTATTTTATCCCCGACTTTGGCAACTATACTATTTCCCGGAGATGAGCTGGTGAAATAGGCACATCCGGATAAAAAGCTCATTATTAATAAAATAAATAAAAATATTCTTCTCATTTACATTCGACTCGTTTTTTCACCCAACAGAAAATCATTCACCTATCCTCACCTATGATGTGATTCGGCGGTATCTGGAAATCACAGGGGTCAAATTTACCTTAAATTCCTGAGAAAAAGATGATCCTTAAGGAAAATCCGGATAATCCAATCAGCCAGCTATTTTACTCTCTGGAATAATTCGGAGATTCGCTGGTAATGGTAACATCATGAGGATGACTCTCGGCTATGCCTGCGTTTGTAATTCGAACAAATTTAGCTTCGTGCAGTTTTTCGATATGATGAGCGCCGCAATAACCCATACCTGCCCTTAATCCACCAATCAACTGATAAATAACCTCATATAATGTCCCTTTGTAGGGTACTCTGCCAACAATCCCCTCGGGGACAAACTTTTTAATTTCGTCTTCCATATCCTGGAAATAACGGTCCTTCGAACCCTGCTGCATTGCCTCAGCCGAGCCCATCCCCCGGTAGGATTTGTATTTGCGACCCTGAAAAATAATCGTTTCACCAGGCGACTCTTCAACTCCTGCAAAGAGTGAACCAGCCATCACACATTGCGCACCAGCTGCAAGGGCCTTAACGATGTCGCCTGAATACCGTAGTCCACCATCTGCAATAATGGGTACACCGCTATTTCGTAATGCCTTAGCAACATTGTATATGGCTGACAATTGAGGTATTCCGACCCCTGCAATAATCCGGGTAGTGCAGATCGATCCGGGGCCAATTCCAACTTTTACAGCATCGGCCCCTGCAAATACCAGTTCAGAAGCAGCTTCGGCAGTGGCAATATTTCCTACGATTATATCGGTGTCAGCATATCTCGATTTTGCATTTTTCAACATCTCGAGCACCCCGATTGTATGTCCATGAGCAGTATCAATCACAATAGCATCTACCTGAGCCTGAATTAAAGCATCGATCCGCTCAAAGGCATCTCTGGTAATTCCGACCGCAGCGGCAACTCTCAATCTCCCCTTGCTATCCTTACAAGCCAATGGTTTGTCTTTTGCCTTTGTAATATCTTTATAGGTGACCAGTCCTACCAGTTTATAATTTTTATCAACAACGGGAAGTTTTTCAATCTTATGATTTTTAAAAATCTCCGTGGCTTTTTCCAGGGTTGTACCAGCCACAGTAGTAATCAGATTATTAGAAGTCATCACCTCTGCAATGGGGCGGGCCAGATTCTTTTCAAAACGAAGATCCCGGTTTGTTACGATCCCTACAAGATGCCTCTCCTCGTCAATTACTGGAATTCCACCGATTTTATAAGTCTCCATCAACTTTAAGGCATCGGCAACCACCTTCTCCTTTGAAATGGTTATCGGATCGATAATCATACCCGTTTCTGCCCTTTTAACAATGGTAACCTGGTTGACCTGCTCATCAATAGACATATTTTTATGGATTACCCCTATCCCACCCTCCCGGGCCAGAGCAATTGCCATTTTTGATTCGGTAACAGTATCCATTGCTGCTGAAACAATGGGAATATTTAATCTGATGTTACGCGAAAACATGGAGGTCAGGTTTACTTCACGGGGTAGTACGTCGGAATAGCCGGGAATTAACAATACATCATCGAAGGTAAGACCTTCGATGAGAACTCTATCAGAAATAAACGACATGGCATAAGATTTTATGGTGAGACTTCGCAACACAAATATAAGAAACGTAAGGGAATTTGATTGCCGGATTTATGGTAATTAGCCTTTTTTATCATATATTTGATTTTACGAATAATTATTATGAACAAATTTACCGAAAACCACCCCTTGGTTGCTGAAGTGCATATCAAAACAAAACACGATTAACCAGGGATAGAAATGTATTGCTTAGCCTTCATTTGGCTGATCTTTAAGGAAATGAAACAAAAGCCGTGAAGGAGATGATTAGATACAATAACTAAGGAGATTCTATTGATTTCATAGCTTAACTTATTTATTATAAACGACATGCTGAGGTATCGAAAAATAGGATACCCTCTATAAAAGCGATTCTGAAATCGAACCGAAAATAGTGGATCATAAACAATTATAAAGGTTTTCAAACGTCTGATTGAAATATTGCCAAGCACATAAAAATGGATCAATTCCACCAAATATTAAAACAATACTGGGGTTACGATGAATTTCGTCCGTTGCAGGAGCAGATCATCCGTTCGGTAGCTGATCAGAAAGATACCCTTGCCCTGATGCCTACAGGTGGAGGGAAATCAATTACTTTTCAGGTATATTCGCTGTCGGCAGAAGGGATTTGCCTTGTAGTTACCCCATTGATTGCCCTGATT
The DNA here is from genome assembly GCA_963675995.2 of Prolixibacteraceae bacterium. Lineage (GTDB taxonomy): Bacteria > Bacteroidota > Bacteroidia > Bacteroidales > Prolixibacteraceae > JAAFHB01. The sequence continues at coordinate 8,430 of CAXXIY010000003.1, forward strand.
AAAGATCAGGTCGAAAATCTTCGGTCAAAAAATATTAAAGCGCTTGCGATCTATTCCGGGATGACGAACCGGGAGATCGATATCGCATTGAATAATGCTGTTTATGGCGATTATAAGTTCTTGTACGTTTCACCTGAGCGCCTTTCATCAGAAAAGTTCAGGGAGTTTCTGGTGCGGATGAAGCTCAACCTGATCACTGTTGACGAAGCGCATTGCATTTCACAATGGGGCTACGATTTCAGACCTTCTTATCTCACCATTTCTGATTTACGAAAATACTTCCCTCAAATTCCCATTCTGGCATTAACCGCAACTGCCACCAGAAAAGTGGTGGATGATATACAGGAGAAGCTGGAATTCAGGAAAATCAACCTCCTTCAGAAGAGTTTCAGACGCGAAAACCTCATTTATCTGGTCCGTGACAAGGAAGACAAAATGGGCTATCTGACCGATACCATCCGTAAATCAAAAGGTACCGGAATTGTGTACGTAAGAAGCCGGAAAAAAACCAGGGAAATTGCACAGATGCTGCAACAGCAAAAAATTTCAGCAGATTTTTACCACGCGGGACTCGCTACTGATATGCGCAGTCAAAAGCAGGACAAATGGATGAGCGGGGAATCTCGTGTGATTGTTGCAACCAATGCATTTGGAATGGGGATCGACAAGCCCGATGTCAGATTTGTGATTCACATCGATTTACCCGATTCGCTGGAAGCCTACTTCCAGGAAGCAGGCCGGGCAGGGCGCGATGGACAGAAATCGGTCGCAGTTCTCCTTTATAATAATACCGACAAGCGCAGACTCCATAAAATGGTCACAGACAGTTTTCCGGTTATTGAGACCATTCGTTCAGTATATAACGCTATCGCCAATTACCTGATGATTGCAGTGGGAAGCGGTAAAGGGGGAATTTTTGGTTTCCGGATTGAGGATTTCTCAAAAAAATTTGAATTCCAGGTCAGTACCGTCTATCATAGTTTAAAACTGCTGGAGCGTCAGGGATACCTTTCGTATGTCGAAAACGTAGATAATTATTCACGCATCCTGTTTACAGTTCGTCGTGATGATCTGTACAGGATTCAATTGGAAAATGAAGAGTTGGATAGATTTATCAAATTGATTCTCAGATCATACACGGGTGTTTTCACTGATTTTGTTAATATAGATGAGGCATTGCTCGCACGCCGCTCAGGTTACAGCGGAGAAATTGTTTATCAGCATCTTAAATTACTGGCACAGCAAAAAATAATCGATTACATCCCTCAGAAAAAGACTCCGGTCATCGTTTTCGAAACAGAGCGGATAGATACCGGAAGAATTCATATAAGTGTCGAGAATTACCAACACCGGAAAGTCAAATACCAGCAACAAGTTGATTCGGTAATCGACTATGCTTCAAACAATCGCAAATGCCGAAGTGTTACTTTACTCGAATATTTCGGGCAAATGGATTCGGAACCATGCAGATTTTGCGATGTTTGCACCGGAGAGCACGAATCGGGCATCAAGGTTGTAGATTTTAATCGCATATCGTTTAAAATCAAGGAAATTCTACTTTCTGAAAGTTGTTCTATCGACAAAATAGTAAGAATGGTAGACGAACCCGAGTCGAATATTATTAAAGTTTCACGCTGGCTGCTTGACAATGAACTGGTTAAATCAGGCCCAACCGGTTTGTTAACCTACAATTCGAAAGGTCAATAATGAACTGTATACCCTTCGCTATCGGGATTTTTGATTACCTTTGTCATCTATTGAAAAAGATAAAAGGATATTAATGAGTAAAGAACCATTTTCAGAGGTGGTATATTCGAAGAATGTGATCGAATTTGCTACGGTTGCCAATGAGTATTGTTCATTTATTGAAGCTGTTGATCAGTTTCAACGAAAAGATTTTATCATTCGGGTACAGAAATTGTTTCCGCTGCTATATCTGAAGGCAACATTACTTCCTGAACAAGACATTGAAATGTCGGATGATGCCCCTGAGAAATTTGTCAGTGAAGAAGATTATCATTTCATCTTACATAAACTGGAAGAAAAACTTGGTCAGTTTGATGCCTATTATGAGGTTTTTGATCCCTCAATGCAGTATAGCGAAGATGCACTTGAAGCGAGTATTTCGGAAAACATTACAGATATCTATCAGGACCTGAAAGATTTTATTCTGTTGTACAGAATTGGAACACTTGAAGTTATGAATGATGCACTTTGGGAATGCCGAAATAATTTCGAGCAATACTGGGGTCAGCGGCTGGTTAACGGATTGAGGGCGATTCATAACCTGGTATATGGGGTTTCGGATCTTGAGGAGAAGGAGGATCAATCAGGTGAGAGCCATAATTTTTCGGATTGAAAGATTTTATCATTAAATAAAGTATTGAAATAAAAGAGTCTGGGGAGGTTAAATATAATGAGGAAATCAATTTCCAACGAAGAGTTAGCTGAATTACCACTTTCTTCATTTGAAGGTGCGATTCATGTGATTGAACAACCTGAGGATTTGGACAGGGCACTTCGCTATCTTAGTATTCAACCGATCATAGGATTTGATACCGAAACCAGACCGGCCTTTAAAAAAGGTCAGATCTTCCCGGTCTCCTTACTTCAACTGGCTACCGCAGATCAGGCTTTTCTATTCAGGATCAACAAAATAGGCTTACCTGCAGGACTCATTAAGATTCTTGCATCTTCAAAGATTTTGAAAACAGGTGTGGCAATCAGAGACGACATTAAGATATTGCAACGGATTGTCCATTTTAAACCTGCCGGATTCATTGAGTTACAGGATCTCGTTAAGGATTATGGAATCGAAAACTTCAGTCTCAAGAAATTATCTGCAATCGTATTAGGGTTCCGGATTTCCAAATCTCAGCGGCTGACCAACTGGGATGCAGATGAATTATCTGAGCAGCAACTAATTTATGGAGCTACCGATGCCTGGGTTTCGGGTGAAATCTATAAACAATTAATGTTAACTCCTATTGAACGAGTGTTGTGTGAACCCGAAATAGCGGAAAGTGCAGAGGAGGGTTAATCCAATGCAGATTTCTGTAAGTATTTTAATAATAGCATGTTGAATTTTAGCAAAGTTGTCTTAAAAAAAGGGAAAGAAGAATCCATTCTCCGGTTTCATCCCTGGGTCTTTTCGGGTGCAATTGACCATATCGAAGGGAGCGTAGAAGAAGGGGATGTGGTAATCGTGTACGCCAGTGACGACCGTTTTTTAGGTATTGGACATAGCGCCATAGGTTCCATTGCGGTAAGGATTTTCTCTTTCAGTGAAATTGTTCCCGATTTCAATTTTTGGTGTGATAAATTGCAAGCAGCCTACCTTTTACGAAAGAACATAGGTTTAGTTTCACGTAAAGATACCAATGTTTTCAGATTAATTCATGGCGAGGGTGATGGGATGCCCGGATTGATTGTCGATTTCTATAACGGTACAGCAGTGTTACAGGCACATTCTGTAGGAATGTGGCTGATCAGAAATATGCTTGCTGAGGCAATCAAAGTTGTTTTGGGTGACAAGCTCAAAGCCATTTATGATAAAAGTGCAAAAACACTCCCATTCAAGGCTGCCATTGAAACCACCGATGGATACTTGTATGGAAATCATTCTACACGGGAGGTGATGGAGGATGGGAACAGGTTTCTTGTTGATTGGGAGGATGGCCAAAAGACCGGCTTTTTTGTCGATCAGCGAGAAAACAGGAAGTTGTTGAGTGACTATGCTTTTGGGAAAAATGTACTCAATATGTTTTGTTACACAGGTGGATTTTCATTCTCAGCAATGCGAGGAGGGGCAAAACTTGTACATTCAGTAGATTCATCCGCCAAAGCGATTGAACTCACCAATCACAATGTGGAACTTAACTTTCCGGGAGATAAAAGACATGAAGCGTTTACTTCGGAAGCTTTCGATTTCATGCACGATATTAAAGACAAATATGATTTGATCATTCTCGACCCACCTGCTTTTGCAAAACATAAAAATGTATTGAATCAGGCGCTTCAGGGATATAAAAAAATAAATAGCAGGGCATTTCAGCAAATTCGTCCCGGCGGTGTATTGTTTACGTTCTCCTGCTCCCAGGTAGTCACTAAAACAAATTTTCGCGAAGCTGTTTTTTCCGCTGCAGCAATTTCGAAACGAAATATTCGGATTTTGCATCAGCTAACGCAACCCGCGGACCATCCGATAAACATATATCACCCTGAAGGTGAATATCTTAAAGGATTAGTTCTGTATGTTGAATAAAAATAATAAATATCATTTAAAGTTATAAAAAATTGAAATTTAAAGAGTTTGATTTTGTTCCTGAGATCATGGAAGGTCTTGAATCCATGGGTTTTGAGGAATGTACCCCAGTTCAGGAATTGGCTATGCCGTTGATCTGGGAGGGGAAAGACCTGATCGCTTGCGCCCAGACCGGAACGGGAAAAACAGCAGCATATCTGTTACCCGTACTAAATCGGATTACCAGGAGTCCGCATCAGGGGATTAACACACTAATTATTGCTCCGACCAGAGAATTGGTTCTACAGATAGATCAACAAATAGAAGGATTCTCCTATTTCTCCGGCGTCACTTCACTCGCAGTTTACGGCGGAGGCGAAGGTGCGGCATTTGATCAGCAAAAAGCAGCGCTTGTGCAGGGGGCCGATATCATTGTTGCCACTCCGGGCCGGTTATTGTCGCACATAAACCTTAAATATTCCGATTTTAGTACCATTAAGCATCTTATCCTTGATGAGGCTGACCGTATGCTCGATATGGGTTTCTTCGATGATATTATGCGCATTGTTCGTGAGTTGCCGGTTACCCGCCAAACACTAATGTTCTCGGCTACTATGCCTCCAAAAATCAGAAAACTGGCAGAAGGGATCTTACACAATCCCCAAAGTGTGAATATTGCGATTTCTAAACCGGCTGAGAATATCATTCAGGCAGCATATATGGTCTACGAGAATCAAAAAGTAGCCCTTGTAAAATCATTATTAAAAGGAAAAACCGATTACAAGAGTGTACTTATATTCACCTCAAGAAAGATCAACGTAAACGGTCTTGTTAAGGAATTACGAAGGATGGGTTTCAAGACTGACGGTATGCTTTCGGATCTCGAACAGAAGGAGCGTGAAGAGGTGATGTTAAGGTTCAAGAATCGCGAAACACAGGTGCTGGTTGCAACAGATATTGTTGCCCGGGGAATTGATATTGACGGGATCGACTTGGTGATGAACTACGATGTTCCCCGCGATCCGGAAGATTATGTCCACCGCATCGGTCGAACTGCACGTGCTGCAAGTTCAGGATTGGCGATTACCCTGATATCCGATCTCGACCAGCACAATTTCAAACGAATTGAGGATTTAATTGAGCGGGATATCATCAAAATACCACTCCCTCCTGAATTTGGTGAAGCGCCACTCTACAATCCAATTAGTGGAGGAAAACGGTTTGGCAGAAGACCTTCATCCGGAAGAGCGAATAACCAACCGAAAGCTGCAAATGGTGGCAAGAAGAAATTCTTTCGTCATCGCGATCGCGGAACGCATCAGGGGCCTCAGCAGGAATAGCCCCTGAAATTAACAAAATTTATGATTCAGGCGGCTGACAGTTTGTAGCTAATTACTAGCCAGTCTATCCAAAAAACGGCGATCTTCCTTCTTATTAATAATCCAAATAATAACCATCAGAGGGTAATCTTTTCAGCGCTCAGTGAATAACCAAGAAACTGACTTGCTCGTGGTTCAAAATTATCCACAGATTCGGTAGTCAGGTATCGGCATAATCCCCCTTTAGAACATTTCTGCTCCATTTCGGGATGACGAAACAGGTAATTGGCAAGACTTTCACAGACAACGGGGCCTTGTTCAAGAAGTGACACATGATCGGGAAGATATTTTCGGATACTAGGCAAAAGAAGCGGATAATGGGTACAGCCCAGGATCACGGTATCAATTTCAGGGTCATGTCTAAAAAGTCGGGTGATGTTTTTTTGGACAAAATAGTCAGCTGCCGGATTATTGGTCTCATCATTTTCAACCAATGGCACCCACATTGGACAAGCCTCTTGAGTGACGATTAACCGGTCACCCGAAATTTTGGCAATCTCCAGAGGATACGATTGAGAAAGTACTGTTCCTGTAGTTCCCAGTATTCCAATATGGCCATTTTTGGTATAGCGAGGAATCTGCTCCACACTTGGGCGTATCACACCTAATACCCGTCGGGATGGATCAAATAAAGGCAGATCGTTTTGCTGAATAGTCCGTAATGCTTTTGCAGATGCGGTATTACAAGCGAGAATGATCAAATGACAACCCATCGAAAAAAGCTTCATTACCGCCTCAAGGGTATACTTGTACACCACATCAAAGGAACGTGAACCATAAGGTGTCCGTGCATTGTCTCCGAGATAGATATAATCATATTGCGGTAGTTGTTCCATCATCGATTTCAATATGGTTAGTCCGCCATATCCCGAATCGAAAACGCCTATTGGTTGATAATTCTGCTCCACGTTATATCGGTTTTAATGACCTAAACTTACAAAAAATAAAGAAAAAAAAATCAATCAGAAAAAGATTACTACATTAACTTTCCCTAAAACCAAAAGGGCGCCAGAAATGGCACCCTTCTATATGATTTGCTCAGAATATTTTTTATTTAATCGCCAATTTTGTTTTAACAAGTGGCAATAAGTCGATAGATTGTTCAGAGTGGTATAGAACCTGATTTGCTTCAAAAACATAGAGCAGTCCTTGTTCTTTGGCAACATCAGAAATCGCTTTACGTGCCTTCTCTACAACAGGTTGAAATTGCTTTGTTTCCTCTTTCTGAAGAGATTCCTGAGCAGTTTGCTGGAAAGTCTGTATTCTTTCCTGAATGCTCTGTACTTCATCCTGCTTGGCTTTGACCAATGCTTCATTGGCATCTTTAGCCTGAGCTAATGCAACATATTCTTTCCCTTTTTCACCATATTCCTTTTGCATCGCGGCAAGTTTGGATTCAAGGTCAGCCTGAACTTTTTCAAGTGCACCTTTTGCGACCTCCCTTTCAGGCATTGCAGCAAGCAATTGCTGAAAATCAATATGGCCGAATTTTAAAGTCTGGGCAGATAAACCACCAGCGAAAAAAACAGAACAAAATACTATTACTTTTAAAAAATTTCTCATGTGTGTTTATGAATTAAAATTTGTTCGCAAATATATATCTTTAATTTTTATATCCAAGCTTCTGAAGTATCTGGTCACTCAAATCATACTTCGGATTTGTATAAATCATTGAAAGACTACCTCCCTTATCAAAGATGATGGAGTAGGCTCCCTGTTCTGCCACTTCCTGAATGGCTTTGAATACATCATCCTGGATGGGTTTAACCAGGGCTTGTCGTTTTTGATAGAGATCACCTTCTGCCCCAAAGTACTGACGTTGTAACTTTTTGTACTCCTTTTCCTTGGTGATAATCACATCTTCCCGTTTTCGTTTCATATCATCTGATAACAAAACGACTTCAGACTGGAAATCCTTATACATTTTATCCAGTTCTGCATGAAGCGTTTCAAGTTCTTTTTGATACTGATGCGAAAACTTCTCCAGTTGATCCTGGGCTGCCTTATAGGATGGAATATTCCCAAGAATATATTGCGTATCGACATAGGCGTATTTCTGGGCAAACCCAAAACCTACTGTAACGGTTAAAAGCAGTAGAATTAATACTAATTTTTTCATTTTCAATAGTTTTAAATTCGTTATATGCAGTCAAAAATCAGACCAAAAAAACCATACAAATCAAGACCTTTGGTTAAATAATGTTAGCAAACAATATTTCATCCCATATCAGACCACCCGAAGCATATTCAAAATGAACTACTTCTGTTTTAGAACTGTTGTCCCATAATAAAGTGGAACTGACTTCCTCCCGTACCTTTGGTATATCCGTCATCAAAGCCATAGCCCCAGTCAAAGCCCATCAAACCAAACATTGGGAGGAAGATGCGGACACCCAGACCGGCCGATCGTTTGATACTGAAAGGATTAAAATCAACAAAATCGAACCATGAATTCCCTGCTTCAAGAAAACTAAGTCCATAAATTGTGGCTGATTGACTCAGCGTAATCGGATACCTTAATTCAAGGGTCATCTTTTCATAGATATTACCACCGTTACTTGGAGTAAGTGAATTATTTTCGTACCCCCTCAAGCCAATGATGTCACTCCCATACATACTATAACCCGACATTCCGTCACCACCTAGCCTGAAACTCTCGAAAGGTGAACGGAGGTTTTTATTATAATATCCCAGGTATCCTGCCTCATATTTTGTACGTAAGACGAGTTTCTTATTGATACTAAGAGGCGTAAATACATCACCTTTAAATACCCATTTATGAAACTCAATCAGGCTATACCTTTCTTCAGCTGTTAAAGTACTACTGCTGTAATCTTTATTGGAAAATAATGAATATGGTGGTGTAAACTGCAGCATAAATGAGAAGTTGGAACCCTGTTTGGTATAAAGCGGATTATCTGTAGAGTTACGACCAAATACCGTTTTGAAGCTTAAATTGTTGGATCGTCCATTCTTGAAGAAGAAATACTGCCAGTTTTCGAGTACATACAACTGATAGGACAATTCGTGATATACCGTAAAGAAGTCATCTGGCCATTTCAACCGGTAACCCAGTCCCAGTGCACCACCAATTACACCCATTTTTTGTGTAATTACATAACTATAAGGATTATAATAACTGCTTCCGTAACCACTACCATATCCTCCATAACCCATTCCATAGCCACTACCATAGCCTGAGTAATTTCCTGTATAGTTATAAGCCTGATCTCCACTTGTTTGTTTGGAATAGTAAACCGAGAAAGTAAATGAGTTCGGCTTTTTACCACCTAACCAGGGCTCGGTAAAAGAAAAACTATACGATTGATAATAACTACCATTGGTTTGTGCCCGTAACGAGACTGCCTGACCGTCGCCAGTTGGAAGCGGTTTCCACGCCTTTTTATTGGGAATATTACGAACTGAGAAGTTCGAAAACTTTAATCCTACCGTTCCAACAAACATTCCCGCTCCCCAACCACCAGAGAGTTCAATCTGGTCGTTAGCCCGTTCCTCCAGTTCATAATTAATATCCACTGTGCCATCTTCAGGATGTGGAATCACATCGGGTTTGATCGTTTCAGGATTAAAATGGCCCATCTGCGACAACTCACGTACTGAACGGATAATATTCTCTTTACTAAACAGCTGTCCCGGACGGGTATAAAGTTCGCGGCGGGCGACATGTTCATTGGTTTTGGTATTTCCTTTAATTCCAACTGAATTGATCGTCGCCTGAGTACCCTCAACCATTCTCATCTCAAAATCAATGGAATCATTTTCAACATTTACCTCAACAGGATTCAGGTTAAAGAAAAGATAACCTGTATTGAGATATTCATTGGATACTGCATCATCATCTTCGGTCAACCGCTTCTCAAGTAATTTCTGGTCAAAAATATCCCCTTTTTTGATCCCAAGAACCCGGTTTAACTGAACATCGGTGTAGACAGTATTACCCACCCACCGGATATTTCTGAAATAATATCTCTTTCCTTCATCAATCCAGTATTTCAGATGAACAGAATTTCGCAGCGTATCCTTATATATTGAATCGGTTACAATAATAGCATCACGATAACCTTTTTCGTTATATTTTTTGATTAGGTTAACCTTATCCTCCTCGAATTTATCTTCAAGGAATTTTTTGGAAGAGAAGAAATTCCTGAGCTTTTTGGCTTTAGTTTTCTTCATAGCTGCTTCCAGTGTTTTTGTACTTAGCGATTTCGCGCCAACAAACTCAATCTTCCTGATCTTGACCTTCTCTTTCTTATTCACATTGATATCGAGAATTACCTGATTCTCCTTGGCGGGATCGTCGCGTTGAACAATGTCGACATCTGTATTATAGAATCCTTTCCCCTGAAAGATTCCAAGTATTTGGCGTTTGGCAGTGTTAATCAAATTGTCTGTAACCTGACCTCCAACGAGTAACATTACTTTTTTCTCAATATCCTCCTTCTCACTTTTTGAAATCCCCTTGTAGTTTTTCTGTGAGAGACGTGGTCGCTCCTGAAGGTAAATATCGAGCCAGATTTTGTTACCAACTATTTTTGTTGCGGAAATCCGTACATCCGAAAACAACCCCTGGTGCCAGTACTTTTTAAGGGCAGAGGTAATCATGTCACCCGGTATGGTAATTTCGTCACCAATTGAGAATCCTGAGAGATTCTTAAGTACCTCGGTATCAAGAAATCGAATTCCGCTCACCTCAATACCTGCCAGTTTATACTTTTTTGCACTATCGTAATAGATCGAAAAATTAGTACTATCCGCAACAACCTGAGAATAAAGGTTTAAACTACCCAGTAATACCAGGGAAAAAATTATTAATTTTTTGTACATTTTTAGCTTCTGATTTGTTCACTTGTTTTTCCAAATCTTCTCTCTCTACGTTGGAAATCGACGATGGCCTCGAACAGATTCTCTTTACGAAAATCGGGCCATAAAATGGGGGTAAAATAGAACTCACTATATGCGATCTGCCAAAGCAGAAAGTTGCTGATCCGGTATTCTCCACTTGTTCTGATCAATAATTCGGGATCGGGTATCCCAACAGTAGAGAGCTGACTTATAACCATAGATTCATTTATCTGATTTAATGAAATTTCGCCACTTTGTACTTTCCCTGCAATCTGTTTTGTCGCTTCAAGAATATCCCATCTTCCTGAATAACTTAAGGCAAGCACCAGATTAAGTCCTGTATTTTGTGAGGTATCCTGAACCGCCTCTGCAAGTTTTTTCTGAACATCCACAGGTAAAGAGGTGAGGTTGCCAATAGCAAGCAGCTTCACATTCTTGTCCTTCAAATTATCTGTTTCCTGAACAATTGCATTTACTAAAAGCGACATCAGTGCATTTACCTCCTCTTTGGGCCGGTCCCAATTTTCAGTCGAAAATGCATAAAGGGTAAGGTATTTTATCCCCGATTCTCCGGCACCCTCAACAATTGAACGTACAGCATCAACTCCCTGTCTATGCCCAAAAATCCTGTCATTTCCATGCAGCTCTGCCCATCGCCCGTTTCCGTCCATAATTACGGCCACATGACGGGGAATACAATTCTTCTTCAATTCATCAATGACCATTTCTTATTTTTTGAGCTTATCATATAATGCACAATTCCCTTTGCTGACCCAAAGCTGATAACATAACGAAAAGGCAACAGTCGCGTAATAGTCGTTGTTATTCAACTGCGTTTTGGAAATCTTTTCGGCATATCCAATCTGATTATTCGCAGGATTTTGAAACCGTTTCGGATCATCCAGATTATCAATATTATCTGAGAATGTTTTTCGAACAATCACCTCAAATATTCCTCCAAGCCTTTTCGAAATATTAAATTTTATTCCTGCACCAACGGGTATTGTTAAGGTAAGTACATCAAACCCATTGGTCTTTTTACCATTCGCGTCATAAAAAGGTGGATATAGCGCCGGAGTTGCAGGATTAATGGTTGCCAATGTTGACGGAACCGGATCAAGAATAAAAGATCCTACACGGGATGCTCTGGAATAAAATCCACCCAAACCAACCTCCACAAATGGGGTAAAAGTCTCCTTCTTCATCCGCCCCAATTTATAATTCCGAAAATTAAATTCAAACAAACCTTCCACACTTTGAAACGATCGGTTAAAGCTATATACATATCCTGGGTCAATAGGAAACTCATCATTTGCATTTCGTGTTCCGGACTGACCTATATAAGCATTACTAAAAGTTCCCTCGGCTTTCAGATTTCCGGTAAAAAGTTGCCCCCTTACCGCCAAACGCTTGTTAAAATTCCACCTGCCCAATACTCCGACCAACGGCGTAACAGATTTCGAATAATTGACCCCTTCAATATCTCCCCAATAAGTTGCTGCTGCAACCTGGACACCAAGATCGGCAGTATGTTGCGCCATGACACAATCACCTGATATAATGAGCATTATGACAATAATCAATTTCCTCATTTGCAACGAAATTCAGTGTACTTATTCAAAATTGCAATGTCCAAATTTATCTTGTTTTTACTAAAGGTTACAAAAGTAATAGATTAACCCTAATTTCCCTTTTTTCAAACAAAATTTAACGGATAAAAATGAGATATTCTGCCGAATGGGGATAATTCCATTTAATTCCGCTTATCAATTCCCCACATCAGTTTATTTCTGAGGGTACTATAAAAGGACAAGTTATCAAACTGCAAAACATTGATTGAGAATTCTGCTTTACGTAAACGCATCTCGAGTTCAGCGCCAAATGCTGCTGATCGTGAATCAAGCGAGGCCATAAATCTTCCCCCACGACCCTCGACTCTCAACTTAATCTCTTCACTATCAGGAGTAACTACAGGTCTTACTGCCAAATTGTGTGGTGCGATTGGCGCTATAATGAAATTCGCTGCAGTTGGAGTGATAATTGGCCCGCCTACACTCAGTGAATAGGCGGTTGATCCGGTAGGAGTCGAAACAATCAATCCATCGGCCCAATAGGAATTGAGGAAATCACCCCCAACTTCAACATGAACTGTAATCATCTGAGAAGTATCTTGCTTATGCACAGTAAACTCATTCAGTGCATAAGGAAAATCTGAGAATAATCCCAAATCGTTTTCGACTCTGATCAAAGAACGTGGTTGCAGATAATATTTTGTAGCAAAAAAATGGGCCATGGCAGTTTCAAGTTCCTGTTGTGCCACATCAGCTAAAAATCCGAGCCGCCCACTGTTGATTCCAACCATTGGAATACCCGAGTCTCTAACCAGGGAAATTGCCTCAAGAAAAGCCCCATCCCCACCGATACTGAAAAAAAAATCGACATTCAGCAATTCGTGATGATTCGAAAAGGCGGTAATCCCCTTGGGAGTAAAGGCAATTTCACTCCGCAGATAATCCAAAAAAGGGCGATATACGGTCACCTCTACTCCATTTAGATGCAATATGCCAAACAAACGTTTCAAACTGTCATAAAAAACCGGAGTAATATTCCGTCCAAAAACCGCAATTCTCATCTATCCTGTTAAATTTTAAATATTTATATATCTCATAAATTGATCATAACGGTCATCCATCAGACTTTTAATCTGTGATTGATCCATGTAGGTGGCTTTAATGAGATAATCATATCTCGCAAAAGTCTGAATTATTCCTGAAAGATCAACTACATTTACTTTAATTGTGACATCAAGTTCCTTTGAGGAGGGAGAAGGTTTATGAATATAGAGACTCAGAATCCGGGCATCATTCCCTTCAATAATTTGAGCTATTTGCGAAAGGGAATAATTGATTTCTGTAAGTTCGAGCACAATAATTCCGCCAGGCTCATTTGACGAAAACAATTCAGCTAATCTGAATGCGAGATCAGTGCGAGTAATCGATCCTACGTAGGAATGATCCGTTTCAAGAACCGGCACGAGGGATACCCCACAACCCAAGGCGACTCCCGCAACCTCGAAAATATGCTGATTAACATGAACATGGGGCTGCAAAAGGATTGGACTGATGTACTTTCTGATCTTCTCATCAAAGTTTTCAGCATCGTAAATATCTTTGTCAGATACTACACCGAAATACTCTTTTCCAACAACGACTGGGAGGTGCGAAACACGAAATATTTCCATAAGTGTAAGCACTTTAGACCCTATCTCGTCTAAAGTGACAGATGGGATGGATTCGGAAATCAAATTTTCGGCTATCACAATTATTGAATTATTTTGTTATTAAAATCGAATCAAAGTTGTAAATTGCACACCAAATAATTGCATCAAAACCATGACACGTTTAAGCGTAAATATAAATAAAATAGCGACACTGCGAAATACCCGGCAGGGAAATATCCCAAATGTTAAGCTTGCTGCCATTAATTGTGAAGAATTCGGAGCTGAAGGGATTACTGTTCACCCCCGTCCTGACGAGCGGCACATCCGTTATTCGGATGTAAGAGACTTAAGACCAATCATAACCACTGAATTTAATATCGAAGGTTATCCCTCCCGCTCGTTTCTCGACCTGGTAACAGAGGTGAAACCAAATCAGGTAACTTTGGTTCCTGATGCACACGATGCCATCACCTCCAATGCCGGATGGGATACCATTACCCACAAAGATTATCTGATCAAGGTGGTCTCTGAATTGAAGAAGGCTGGAATCCGCGTATCACTATTCGTTGGAGCTGATCCAAAAATGGTTGAAGGCGCGGCAATTATTGGCGCCGATCGGATCGAGCTTTATACTGAACCATTTGCATCAGCATATCCATACAACCCCGAGCAGGCAATCATGCCGTTTGTCGAGGCAGCAAAAGTTGCAGCCAATCTAGGTCTGGGTGTCAATGCCGGTCACGACCTCAGCCTTCAGAACCTGAAATATTTCAAACAATCAATCCCCAATTTATTGGAGGTTTCGATCGGCCATGCCTTAATTTCTGATGCGCTTTACCTTGGACTCGAGTTAACGATTCTTAAATATAAAGAGTGCCTGAGGTGAAGGGATACGACGGGACGAATGGATGACCGATCGAAGAAACGACGGGGACCATTTGATGACAGAGACGGTGAGAAGAAAGAAATCGGAAAAATGAAAGAATGCCAGTAACTTTAAGATTCAGAAAATCGGGGCATGGTGCTCCATTGGTGATACTTCACGGACTTTATGGCGCATCAGACAACTGGATTTCGATCTCCCGGAAACTGGAAGAGCGTTTTACTGTTTATATTCCTGATCTGCGGAATCATGGTCATTCGCCCCACACCGCGACGCACACCTACCAGAATATGGTAGATGATCTTTTTAAGTTCTTTACCGATCAACAGATTCCCCAGGCCATTGTTCTTGGTCACAGCATGGGTGGTAAACTCGCGATGATGTTCGCAGCCGAATATCCCGAACTGGTAACCAATCTGATCATCGCTGACATTGCCCCTAAAAGCTATAACTCTGTAGATAAACCATTTAAAACAGTTTTGCAACACGAGATTATCCTTGATTTAATGGAGGAGCTTAATCTTGTAGCTGTTTCATCAAGAAAGGAAATTGATCATTTTCTCGCCGAAAAACTGAAGGACAGTACACTCCGGCAATTCCTTTTGAAGAATATACACCGCAATAAAGATGAATATTTTGAATGGAAAATCAATGTTCCGGTACTCAAACATGCACTCTTTGCGATAACAAATGATGTTTCAATCGAGTGGTTTGCCGATCGTCAACCCATTCTGAACTATCCGGTCACCTTTATCCGTGGTCTGAATTCGGATTATATTTCGGATGACGACCTACCTTTAATTAAGGCGATTTACCCTGAAGCAAGGATCATTGGCATTCCAGATGCAGGTCACTGGTTACATGCCGAACAACCCGAAAAATTTGTTGAAGCGGTGTTATCTTCCATATAATAGGGTCAGCTCTTTTAATTTTTGACCACGCTCCTTCAAATCATTCAAATCGGTTACCCTCCATTTCCAGTTGCTTTCAATTGTTCCGGGGGTATTCATCCGGGCCGACGAATCGAGACCAAGAACATCCTGTAGAGGGATTATGGTCATTTCAGCCACTGAACCAAGAGCTGCTCTGATCATTTTCCAATGGTCAATGGAAGAAGTGCCAAAATACCTGCGCAGGTGGTCCCGCTCCTCCCCTTTTATCCTTTTCATCCAACCGGCTGTTGTATCATTATCATGCGTGCCTGTATATGCAACAAAATCAGACTGATAATTATGCGGAAGATGCTCATTCCCTGCGTCCGATGCAAAAGCGAACTGTAAAACCTTCATTCCGGGTAATTGGTATTTTTTGCGTAGGTGATGGACTTCATCGGTTATTGTGCCCAAATCCTCGGCGATGATGGGCAAGTTTCCGATCTGACTTTGCAGAAGACCCAACAGGGCATCACCTTTTGCTTTCATCCATTCACCCTTGATTGCGGTTTTCTCACCATAAGGAATTGCCCAGAATGTTTCCAAACCTCTGAAATGGTCAATCCTGACCAGGTCAAAAAGATTCAGATTGAAATGTATACGTGCGATCCACCAATCATAATTTCGATGTTTCAACCTCTCCCAGTCAAATAATGGATTACCCCAAAGCTGACCCGTTTCGCTGAAATAATCGGGCGGTACACCTCCAACCAAAACCGGCTTTCTTGAATTATCCAATAAAAACAGATCCTGATTGGCCCATACATCGGCACTATCGTAGGAAACATAGAGTGGGATATCTCCGAATATTTTAATTTCCAAATCATTAGCATATCGTTTTAAAGCAAACCATTGCCTGAAAAACTCGAATTGAAGAAATCGCTGATATTCTACATCTTCACGATAGGTGCGATAATAAAGATGAAGTGATTCCCGCTTACGTTTAAGAAGCCCTTCTTCCCAATGGCTCCAGTCTTTACCCTTGATATTTTTACGGCAGGCATAAAAGAGCGACCATGCTTCGAGCCACCAGCTATTCTCCTCCCAGAACCGCAGGTAATCCTCCCATCCAAATCCGCCAATCTCGCGAAAACGAAGAAAGGCTTTGTGAAGATGTGGTTCGCGAAATTTCCGGACACCATGATAATCGACACTTTCAAGGGGGAATGCTTTTGACGGATGAATAACATCCCCTTCCAATAATCCGTCCCTGGTCAACTCGTCGAGATCGATCAGATCACTGTTTCCGGCGAATGCCGAATAACATTGATAGGGTGAATAGCTGAAATCCGTAGGACCCAATGGAAGAATCTGCCAGATTTTTTGACCCGATTCAGCGAGCCAGTCGACAAATTTGCGAGCTTCTTCACCAAGCGAGCCAATCCCATATTTTCCTGGTAAAGAGGTAGGGTGTAAAAGTATTCCTGAAGTACGGTTATTCATATTTATAATGAATGATTTTGACATTATATGAAAGGGAGAACCACAATAGACACAAAAGAACACAATCGGGTATCTTTAATTGTGTTAACAGAGATTGAACTGTTACATCAACTGTTCAATTTAAACTAATGTGCATGATTGTGTTAATTTCACTTGACCGAAGAAATAAACCTATTCTTGTTCATTTCAACCATTTATCAAGCCACTGGAAGAATACACGTTGCCAGAGAATGCCGTTTTGCGCCTGTAAAACCCAATGACATTCATCCGGGAAAAACAGAAACTCAGCCGGAATGCCCTTCAGTTTGGCAGAATTATAGGCGCCCATCCCCTGCGTGTAGGGAATGCGTAAATCTTTCTCCCCATGAATCACAAGGATAGGAGTATCCCAGTTCTGAACAAATTTATGTGGAGAGAAATTTTTATAGGTATTCTGAGCCACCTTATTGTTTAAATCCCAGTAAGCACCGCCATTATCCCAGTTGACAAACCACATCTCGTCGGTAGTCGAATACATCGCTTCGAGGTTGAAGATGCCACAATGTGAGATAAAAGCTTTAAACCTTTTCTGATGATGCCCTGCCAGATAGTAAACCGAATATCCACCATAACTTGCCCCGACAGCTCCAAGACGGTTCTTGTCAATATAGGGTTCGTTTGCAAGGGTGTCAATTGCAGTTAAATAATCTTTCATATTTTGCCCTCCATAATCACCCGAAATTTGTTCATTCCACTCTTGTCCAAACCCTGGAAGACCTCGACGATTCGGCGCCACAATAATATAACCATTGGCAGCCATCATCTGGAAATTCCACCGATACGACCAAAACTGGCTAACTGTGCTTTGAGGCCCTCCTTCGCAATAGAGTAAAGCAGGATACTTCTTTGCAGGATCAAAATGGGGAGGATAGATCACCCAAACCTTCATTTTCTTCTTGTCGGTTGTGGTCAGCCAGCGGCTCTCTACTTTCCCGAATGTCAGCTGATCCATGATCCCTTTGGTCGCAGAAGTGATGGGCTCATCCTTTCCCGTTACCGGATCTACACGATAGATCTCGGCAGGATGCGACATGGATACTTTGGTTGCAACCAATTGATTATCCGCCACAAAAACATTTTGATAATCATGAACGCCATCTGTTATGCGGGTAAATTTTCCGTCTGAAAGATCGAGTCGGTATATCTCGTCCGTGGCCTGAATATCCGAGATAAAGAAGATTGATTTGCCATCTTTGGTCCAGGCAAGTTCCTTCACATTCTGATCAAAATTAACCGTATAATCCCTCTTTTGGCCGGTTTTCAGGTCAGCTACAAACAGCCGGTTTTTGTCAGCCTCATAACCATCACGTGACATGCTCTCCCAGGCAATCATCTGTCCGTCGGGAGAGAAAGCAGGATTAATATCGTATCCCATCATCCCTTCGGTAAAATTAGTTGTTTTGCCACTCTCTAAACTGTACAGATAAATATCTGAATTGGTGGAGGTTGCATAAGCTAATCCCACCTTCTTTTTACAAGTATAAGCCACTGTCTTTCCGTCTGGACTCCAGTTGATCTGCTCGATACCACCCATTGGTTTCATCGGGGAGTCGAAACGTTCACCGTCCATAATATCCTTATCTCCTGAAAGCCCGCTTTCACTGTAACTGGCAATCACCACATGCTGGTAAGTGTAATCATGCCAGCTATCCCAGTGACGATACATGAGGTCGGTTTCGAGCCGGGCATTGGCCTTAGGCAGGTCTGGGAAAAGATCATGAATGTCCTTATCCAGTTTTACAGATTTTATATAGATGATATTTTTTAAATCCGGTGAATATTTGAATCCGGAGATGCCATCTGCAACATTTGATACCTGAACATTTCCCGATCCGTCGGGATTCATCTCCCATAACTGAGGGCTCCCCGATTTGGAAGAGAGGTATCCGATCTTCTTACCATCTGGTCGCCATTGTTCATCCCCCTCTTTTTCAGGAGTGTCGGTCAGCTTTTTGGCCTCACCTCCGGCTACCGGAACAACATAGATATCGCGGTAGGACTTATTCTCGGCAATATTAAAGAAAGTAACTCCATATAGTACTGATTTCGCATCAGGAGAGACCTGTGTACCACCAATACGTCCAAACGACCACAGCACTTCAGGGGTCATAATATCCGAAGATAGTTGAGGTATGGAAGGGGTATAATTGGCCTTCACAGGAACAGATTTTTCACTTTTCATACAGGCTGAAAAAAAGGTAACAATCAGAAAAAAAACGAACAGCTTTTGCATAGTCTGAATTTTAATTCTCACAAAAATAAGCGGATTTGGGTGATGTACAATAAAAAACTATTGCAGTCAAAGAATTATCATCCAAAATCAGTTCACCTTCTCGCAAATCGGTCCTTGCAAAATTAAGCCATTGCTGAATGCCTGCTTACATATAAGACTATTTCTTTGCTTAAAATTTCCTTTGAAAAAGGGCTTCCAGCTTCGATAAATTACTTAAACATTGGCAGTGTATAACAATTAAATCTACTGGTATTTGTTTGAATATGTTTAATATATGCGTGACGACTGCAATATAGGTTTGTACGTTCCTTAAATGTCTGAGGTATAAATTCATCTTTAGTGACTAAAAGTAAATCAATATCCAGTTCAGGAAGACCTTAAACAGGTGAGCTAAGCAGCAGTCCCAAAAACGGTTTTGATTCTCTCAGATTTTCTTTAAGTTGCTGTATGTAAATAGCATTGTTTAGCTTATTCCCAGATTTAAGTCAGATTTATTGATTCAAAACAGACTTGCAAAATTATAGGTTCCACAAAAATGAGTAATAACAAAATTCAATTACTTGATTATATGTTATAATCCAGAATAAAAAGATACCCTCGCTGCAAACGAGGGTATCTCAATGATGGTAGTGTTAACTCACAAGGCAATCAATATTTGTAAGTTTGTGGGAGATCGATCCTTCTGCCATCGTAATCGGTGTACCTGACAAAAAATTTTGTCTCAGTTTTGCCAGCGAGTTTCAAATAATCAAGCTTAAAGCTAACATAGGCAGTGGCAGAATAATCTCTCCGGTCTCCACGGGCATTGTGGCGCAATTCAAGAATAAACGGATTATTAATGCCATTGGCTTCACCATTATCGATCAGGTTGATGTAGTGAACCGATCCCTGGGTGAAATACCTCAAATCCAGGTTAAGAATTCCACCAGTCTTTGAAATCCAGCAATCCCTGACAATTATCGGGTCGTGCCCCATACTGTCGTCGGCAACTTCAGTATATTTTTTAATGCCCTTGAAAAGAATATTCCTTAACCCAATTATATCAGCAGTATAAGTAACTGTTGAATCGGTCAGTTTCTGATGGTCAAGGGGATCAAATTCAACCAGTACACGTTGATTATCTTTGATCTCAAATTCAGGGACCAACGTTGAATGAGGAACAACATTATTACCGTTATCGAGATGAATCAGATAATCGTTAATGGCAGCGCTTTTCTTTTCGATGATTCCGAATGAGGCAACTAAATTTCCCGAATAATGGCAATAATCATCTTTAAAACATGAGGCAAAAAGGATTCCGAATCCAATGATTGTCGGAATTGCTACCTTAAAAAATCGAGCTATTGTGTTCATAGTTTCAAATTTAAAGTTTTGTAAAAAGATAAAATGAGCGTTAAAAAAGTTGCGTTAGAATCAAATTTTTTAGAAAAAAAATAAACCATATGCTGCTAAAATTATGGCAACGTAAGTGAATAACCTACCGAATTCAGCCTTTATTAAATCTAATTCAGGTATTTATAAACCCACTTTATCTGAAAGGACACCTATCGCTCAAAAAATAGATCTGCCGGTATTGCGAGGTATACAAATGGACCAAACAGATAAACTTCGGAGGTCCGATGGAGACGGAACTTACTGAAATGAGAACCACTTGCATCCGGGAACAAACCTATCGTTGCAAAAAGTATTGATAGTTAATAAAATAGCAAGATGAGTTGAAGTTTTAAGAGTTGATAGTTTGTCAGAAACGTCAGTGTCTACCAATTTTTATTCATCATTATAGTTGCCGACTAGCTTAAATGATGTCCAAACAAACCTATCTCAGTGCATAATATGGATTGAAAACTAAGTGGAGTTGGACTCACCAGATCATAAAATATTCCAGGATGACACAGTAAGCCACAACAGGTTTCATTTACGAGCAGCTGGATTAACAATAGCAAGAATCACCCAGCCAACCCATTCAGATAACTCCTGAAGGTTTCGTAACCGGCCGGAAATTCAAGGCTCAGTTTCTCCCCCTTCATGAATGCCTGCAGTTTTTCAGGCATTGGCACTTTCCCTTTGCCAACTATCGCTTCAACAGTTTCGGTGAATTTTGCCGGATGCGCCGTCTCCAGAAATATTCCAGTCTCCTCCTCGCTTAATAATTCAGCAAGGGCCCGATAACCGACAGCGCCATGTGGATCAAGAAGATAACCTGTTGACTGATACACTGAGAGCAAGGTCTCTCTGATCTGATCGTCATTATAGGTCGTTCCAACAATATCACCGGCAATTGCCTGATGATTGTTAGCATACAAATCAAGTATCCGCGCGAAATTACTTGGATCACCTACATCCATTGCATTGGCAATGGTCGAAACGGAGGGACGCGGTTCATAAACCCCTGTTTTAAGGTATTTATAAACGATATTATTCCGGTTATTTGCAGCAATAAATTTACTGACTGGAAGCCCCATCCTTTTTGCGAAAAGTCCGGCGGTCAGATTTCCGAAGTTGCCGCTTGGCACAGAAAAGACCACTTTTCGCGATTTATCCTCCAGTTTTGCCCAGGCATTGAAATAGTAAAATGCCTGTGGTAGGAATCGGGCGACATTGATCGAGTTGGCTGAGGTAATTGTGATCTTCCTTTTTAGCGCCTCATCCATAAATGCAGATTTAACCAGCGCCTGGCAATCATCAAAAGTTCCATCAATTTCAAGGGCAGTGATGTTCTGGCCAAGTGTTGTAAATTGTTTCTCCTGTATTTCGCTAACTTTACCTTTGGGATAAAGGACATGCACCTTTATTCCCTCCACACCCAGAAATCCATTGGCCACCGCACTTCCGGTATCACCCGATGTTGCCACCAAAACATGCACCATTTTTTTCTCCTTTCCCAGGAAATGGGATAAAAGGCGAGCCATAAACCGGGCGCCAACATCTTTAAACGCCGATGTCGGACCCTGAAAAAGCTCTAACGAATAGATATAATCTGAAACAGATACCAGTGGTGTATCAAAACTAAGGGTATCGAATACGATCTTTTTCAATATTTGATCAGGAATATCCTCTCCAAAGAATTTCCTGGCTACCTCGAATGATAACTCCTGAAAACTCATTGAGCCAATCTCATGAAAGAAAGATTCAGGTAGCGGATCAATCCTTTCAGGCATAAATAATCCACGGTCGGCGGCGAGCCCCTTTGTGACTGCAAGTTCGAGATTTACGTCTGGCGTTTGATGGTTGGTGCTGTAATACTTCATCCTTTTTAATTCTTTATTTAATTAAGGGCTATTAAACTGCAGTCAAAAAACTTCGGGCACTTCTATTAACATCATCAATACCTAAAGGTCTACAGCCTATAATCGAAACCCCTATATGCTTTTCAATAGTTCCTGCATAAATTGATGGCTCTCCAAAACTCCATAACCCCCATTTTTTGCTGTTGACTCATCATAACGATCAACCTTGTCAGCCTCAATTCCCGGATACCAGATTAAAAATGGGACAGCGTCACGGGTATGGGTTTTTAATTTCCAAGGAGTGGGATGGTCAGGAAGAACGGCAATGGCAACAGGTTCGTCCATTTTGGAGATTTCATCCATAAGATATTTTACGATACGGTGATCAAGGTATTCTATTGTCTTCAATTTCAGATCATAATCTCCTTCATGGCCAGCTTCATCACTTGCCTCGACATGCAGATAAACAAAGTCATGATTTTTTAGCGCTTCGACAGCAGCCTGAGCTTTCCCTTCGTAGTTGGTATCGTACAATCCTGTGGCGCCTTCCACTTTGATTACATCCAGTCCGGCATATACACCAATTCCCTGAATCAGGTCGACAGCTGAAATCACAGCGCCAGTACCAATTCCAAACATCTCTTTGAGTGTTTTCATCGCTGGTTTATAACCGGGAGACCAGGGCCATATTGAGTTGGCCATATCTTTTCCATCCGATTTCCGTTTGAGGTTGACCGGATGATTTTCGAGTAACTGACGTGACTTCTGAATCAATTCAAGCAAAAGTTGGGCAGTTGGTTCACCTGATTCGTTCGACGAACCAGGAAGAACATCATTTACCGGAGTCCCCGGAACATCGTGTGGCGGGACACATTTTAAAGATTTGTTCCCACCCCTGATCACCAGCAGATGACGATACGATACACCGGGATAAAATTTGACCGACTCATTTCCAAGATTTTCATCCAGATAATTAATCAGTTCGAGTGCCTCCGGAGTTGTAATATGTCCGGCGGAATGATTTTTAATCTTTTCATCAGCGATACAGATCAGGTTGCACCGCAAAGCAAGGTCACCCTCGAAGAGCTGAACCCCGATACTTGCAGCCTCAATTACACCACGTCCCTCAAAAACTGATTCAACATCATAGCCAAGAACAGCCAGATTTGCAACTTCGCTTCCGGGATGAAGTCTTTCAGGAATCGTTTTTAACAAACCGGAACGTCCCATCTTCGCCAATTGATCAATATTTGGTATGTGAGCAGCCATCAGTGGCGTCAATCCACCGTGTTCTATCTCCGGCTGATCTGACATACCATCACCAAGAATAACTATATATTTCACTATTTCTGTTTATTTCTTTATTTCTACTTATTTCCTTCGATCAGATATTTGAAACCTTGATCAGATCGGCAAAAACACCAGCTGCAGTTACCGCTGCCCCTGCGCCATAACCCTGGATCAACATCGGATATTCGTTATAACGTTCACTGGTGAGCAACACAATATTATTGCTCCCTTCGAGGTCATAAAATGGATGACCAGGATCAACAATCACAAGCGATACAGAAGCCTTACCCTGATCCATCACACCAACAAAACGCCATTTTTGTTTTTTTGATTCAAGAACAACACGCTGCTCTTCAAACACCGAATCCATCTCACTGATGGTATTCCAGAACTCCTCCATTGAAGAGTTAAAATACTTCACAGGAATAAAGGAGTTATTGACCACCTCTTCTTTTTCAATTTTATATCCTGACTCTCGCGCAAGAATCACTAATTTTCTGATGACATCAATCCCACTCAGGTCGATGCGTGGATCGGGTTCTGCATAACCCATCTCTTTCGCCATTTTTACGGCTTTGCTGAATGGAATATCTTTACTTAAGGTATTGAAAATATAATTCAGCGTACCGGAAAGTACCGCTTCGATACGAACAATACGATCACCCGAACGCATCAAATCGTTGATTGTCGAGATCAGTGGAAGGCCAGCTCCAACATTGGTCTCGAACAAAAATTTAACACCATGCTTTGCCGCCATCTCCTTCATTTCGCGGTAGCGGCTGTACTCCGATGATGCAGCTACTTTGTTTGCTGCGACAACAGATATATAATTTTCGAGCACGTAAAGATAATGATCAGCAACTTTCGAATTCGCAGTACAATCAACAAAGACAGAGTTGAACATGTTCATCTTAACCATTGTTTCGCAAAACAAACCCAAATCAGATTTCAGGGATGAAGCATCAACAAGATTCTTAATCTCTGATACATTGATCCCCTCGCGGTCAAAAATCATCTTTCTGGAATTGGCCACACCTGCAAGCTTCAATTTAAGCCGATGATCCCTTTTTAATTTTTCCTGTTGTCTTCCGATCTGACTTAGTAAATCGCGTCCGACTGTTCCTATACCAACCAGGAAGATGTTCAATTCGACATAAGGGGAGAGGAAAAACGCCTCATGAACAACATTCAGGGTCTTTCTTAAGTCCGAATTTTTAACAACCCACGAGATATTTTGTTCCGAAGCCCCCTGCGCGATAGCAACGACATTGATTCCATTCTTTCCAATCGTGTGAAAGAGCTTTCCGGCAATACCGGCAGAATGCTTCATATTTTCGCCGACGATAGCCACGATTGAAAGGTCATTTTCGCAATCCAGTTTGCTGATGTGACCCGATAAAATCTCACGATCAAATTCATAGGCGATCGCCTCCTGTGCCAGGTCAGCTGCATGAGAATCGATCGCAAAGCTGATCGAATTTTCGGAAGAGGCCTGAGAGATCAGAATCACATTAATATCCTTATTCGCGAGAGCTCCGAATAGTCGCATTGAAATACCCGTAACACCCACCATACCTAAACCCTGTATGGTAAAAAGAGAGATTCCCGATATTGAGGAGATTCCTTTAATTGGATGATCTTTTGGATCGGCAGAAGATTGACTGATCAATGTCCCTGCACCTTCAGGATTCATCGTATTCAGGATATGAATAGGAATATTTTTCTGATAGACAGGCAAAATGGTAGGGGGATAGATCACCTTTGCCCCAAAGTGTGAAAGTTCCATCGCCTCCGAATAAGTAAGCATGGGGATCGTATAAGCCTTGCTGATCACACGTGGGTCGGCTGTCATAAAGCCATCCACATCGGTCCATATCTCCAGACGATCTGCATGAACAGCTGCAGCAAAAAGTGCTGCAGTATAATCGGAACCGCCACGTCCGAGGGTGGTGATAGAACCATCCGAAGCAGACGAGATAAATCCCGGAGCAACAGCAAATTGCTTCACCGAAGAACAAACTTCAGCAATTAAACGGTAGGTTAAATCAAAATCTACAATTGCCTTGCCAAAATTACGATCAGTCTTTATAACTGACATGCTATCTATTAATTGGACATTCAGGAATTGGCTGATCAGCAGCGATGAGCACCGTTCGCCAAAACCCAGGATTTTATCCAGTGTCTTTGGCGTTAGTTCTCCGATTAGTGTTACTCCCTGAATAATCTTATCGAGTTCATCAAAAAGTGGTTGAAGTAAATTGACCACCTGACCTGTACGCTCGGGGGCAAACAACCCGGATATCATCTCTTCGTGGCGCGATCTGATTGCGATAAGTTCACCATTTATTTTCAATCCGGATGCAGCTTTTTTAGCCACAGCCAAAAGCTGATCAGTAACTCCCCCCAATGCAGAAACTACAATAATTATTTTCTCCTGTTGATTTAGAACAATTTCGCCAATCCTCCTTACATTCTCAACCGAACCGACGGAAGTTCCTCCAAATTTCAATATTTTCATAGGGATTATTTAATAATTTGTAATCCAATTGCGTGTACAAAAGTCCAAAAAAAATCTGAACCGTGATATTTCCGGTTCAGATTTCTTGTCAAGTTTACAATTATTTATTTTTCCACAGAGGGTGTGTAATTTGCAAGAAGTTTTGCTTCAAGCTCATCCATCAATTCCGGATTGTCCTTTAAAAGCGCCTTCACCCCTTCGCGACCCTGACCTAACTTAGTGTCGCCATAGCTAAACCATGATCCAGACTTTTTAATCAGATTAATTTCAACTCCCAAATCGATGATCTCACCCACTTTCGAGATCCCCTCGCCATAAAGGATGTCGAATTCAGCTTTGCGGAATGGAGGGGCTACTTTATTCTTGACCACCTTAACACGGGTATGACTACCTTGTACCTCCTCACCATCTTTTAGCTGACCGATCTTACGGATATCGAGCCGCATGGACGCATAAAATTTAAGGGCATTTCCACCCGTGGTTGTTTCGGGATTGCCAAACATTACCCCGATTTTATCGCGCAACTGATTGATAAATATAACGCATGTTTTGGTTTTGCTAATGCTTCCTGTTAGTTTACGCAATGCCTGTGACATCAATCTTGCCTGCAGACCCATTTTCGAATCCCCCATCTCCCCCTCAATCTCAGCTTTTGGGGTCAATGCAGCAACAGAGTCAATTATAATAATATCGATGGCCCCGGAGCGGATCAGACTATCGGCAATTTCAAGGGCCTGTTCGCCATTGTCAGGTTGGGAGATAAGCAGTTCATCAATATCAACACCCAACTTCTGGGCATAAGTGGGATCGAAGGCGTGCTCAGCATCAATAAATGCAGCAATTCCACCAACTTTTTGAGCTTCAGCAATGGCATGGATGGCCAGTGTTGTTTTACCAGAGGACTCAGGACCAAAAATCTCGATTACCCGACCTTTGGGATATCCGCCAATCCCCATAGCAATATCCAGCGCAATTGAACCTGAATGAATGGCCTGTACATCATCCACAGCTTTGTCACCCATTCTCATAATTGAGCCTTTCCCATAGCTCTTTTCAATTTTATCCATTGTAAGCTGCAGGGCTTTCAGCTTTTCGCTGTTGATCTTCTGGATATCTTCCTTTGCCATTTTGAATTTATGTAATTAATTAATTAATAATTCTTTAATAATCTGATTGGTATGCTCCTTTGTATCTACCTTTTTGATTATTTTCTCAATAATACCCTCCTCATTGATTACAAAGGTAGTTCGAATAACCCCCATATAGGTCTTACCATAATTTACTTTTTCGCCCCATACTCCATATGCCTGAAGGATCACCTTTTCGGTGTCAGCAATCAGGTTGAATTTTAAGCCATATTTTTCAACAAACTTAGTATGTGATGCTTCACTGTCAGGACTTACACCCACCACCTCATAACCCTTCGCCATCCAAAATTCATAATTATCATTCAGATTACAGGTTTCAGCTGTACATCCCGGTGTATTATCTTTGGGGTAAAAATACAGAATTAACTTCTTACCTTTAAATCCAGCGAGTGTTATTTGTTCACCATTTTGATTATTGCCTGAAAAATCGGGAGCAATAGCTCCTTCAACTAATTGTATCATACCATTTAAATTTAATATTTTTATAAGAACAATTATTGCACTTACAAAGTTTGCCTTATAATACAAATATAGCAATAATAAGAAAATGGACTCGTACAATGAGAACTTTAAACAGAGAAAAATTTATTGAAAGGGACAATAATCCACTAAAATGTATAATTTTAGCTCCTAATTATTTCACCTATTAAAAGTCATGAACGTTTCGTTTAAAAGGATCTGTTTTATTCTAGCTGTAAGTTTGTATTTAGCGTTTCCAAACCAGATCATAAGTCAAAATCTATCTGGCAATGAAACACTTGCAATCGAATACTTCAAAGAAAAGAATTACGAGAAAGCGCTGCCGCTGTTCACTGAGCTGGTTAATAAATCGCCGGATAATGCGATGTATAATTACTATTACGGTGTTACGCTGTTAAAAAATAATCACTACGAAACAGCTACAAAAGAGGCGTTGCTTAACGCAGTGGTAGATAAAACTCCATCGAATGCCAATTTTTATCTGGGCAATTACTTTCATGCACTCGGAAACTGGAATGAAGCACTTGATTTTTACAAAAGATACAAAGGGAGTAAACAGGAGAGCAGAGAGTTACAATACGACAAATATCTGGATCTTTGTCTGAAGAAAATTAATCCGTTTAAAGTGGATAAGGGAGATGAGAAAACAATCTTTGTTGATACCATCAAAGTACCGGCTCCACAACCTGATGAAAAGATCTTTCCAATTCCTGATTCACTGAAAACGGAATGGTTCAATTTTCAGATCAACAGTCAGCTCACTTATCACAGCATTACCGATTTCAGAAGTGAAGCAGCCAGAATCCTTTTCGCAAAAGCATGGATTGCAACAGGAAAGAATGATTCAGTTGTCAGAAACACAGATATTCTGCGAAAGGCTCACGAAGAAACGAACAATGTATCGACAAGAATTGGGCTGGTGCAAAGAATTGTGGAAGCTGAGCAGCTTTCGTACCAGTTGCTCCGCGACAGGGAGAAATATTTCGAACAGGCCCGGGTTAAAGAATCGGGCTATTGGGAAAAAGCGGGTGCAGATGCCATGGCCGGGTTTATTGTCGAAATAACTGAAAGGGAGAATGCCCGAAGTGAACGATTGTTGAATGAAAAGAAAAAGGTTGAAATTCCTCCAGTCGTGGTGCCGGTCACTCCACCCGATACAATCCCCGATACCAACAAGGAGCCAGATTCGCAGATTCCTCCAGTCATCCAACCGGTTGAACAACCCTCTGCAAAGGATGTGATCATCTTTAAAGTTCAGATCGGATCTTTTTACAATGGTAAAATTACTCCCGCCTTCAAAGCCAAATATGCCAAGTTATCGAAATTCAGGAAGATAGACAAATATACGGACGCAAAAAACAACGAAATTTACACAATTGGAAATTTCACCGTTTATAAAGATGCTACATTGTTAAAGAATCAGCTGATTATGGAAGGGGTAAAAGGAGCTTTTCTGGCTGCTTTTAAAAATGGTGAACGGGTTCCTGTTTCATCCGTTGTGAAGGAGCTCCCCGCAAAATAAACCAGCATTAACAGATTTAATAAAATGAGTGTTGAGAAGCAAAAAGACCGGGTATCTCCTACCGATCAGGATAAAGATCACGTTTGCACGTTAGAGCTTCACAATGATGACTATCATACGTTTGACTACGTCATTGAATCATTGATCGAAATCTGCGAATTGGATACAATTCAGGCAACACAATGCACCTATCTGATTCATTACAAAGGAAAATGCGATGTTAAAAAAGGTAGCAGATCCTTTCTGCTTCCCATGCGACGAGCTCTTGCCAACCGTGATCTCAAGGCGGTGATCAAATAATTTATACCGGAAATAACAAACTGGTAGATATAAACAACAAAAACCAATTCAATTGCCAATAAAGAGTAAGGATACCACAATCGTCGAAAAATATTGAATCATTGAGTTAAAAGGATGTCGTAAGTCTATCCTTTACTTTTTTTCAGGAATTTCAGTCGGTCTACAATAGATTTGAAATCAATTTGTTCCACCTTAGGAAGTAGTGCATTGGTTTGATTCTTGTAATTAAGGTATTCATCTCCAAAACAGTGGATCAGTTGTTTTTCTTCACGCTTTACCCTATAAAGATAAAATGGAGTTCCAAGCAGTAAAAAAGCCGGACCCACCAACCAGTTTTGCAACATAAACATCTGATCGACTGCCATTATTAAATACGAGGCATAAATGGGATGTCGCACCCATCTAAAAGTCCCTGTCGTAATCAACAAGTGACCTTCCCTGGTCTGAGGGCCAGGCGACCAATTTGGCCCCAACTCTTTATAAGCTGTGAATAATAACCAAACACCAAAACAGTAAAGGATTGCAGCAGGAAAACCTAACCACTTTGGCAAATTGTAGTCAAAAAAAGAGAACCATGTTGAAAAAACATAAAGTGAAGGAAGAAAAATAAAGCCAATACCAATATACAATAAGAACTGCCGCTCCTTCTTATTAAAATAATCAGAGTGCTTTTTGAGTAGATAATCTAAGATAAAAGGCCAGGCAAGTATCACTTGTAAAACCAATCCACACAAATAAATGATTTCAAGATATGCACGTTCCATTATACTATTTTTTTAAAACAAGAAAAGGCTTTTCAATGTTAACTGACTCCTCCTCCCTTAGACTTCTGGTCTCACCTTCTTCCACTAATGGTTTCAATATAAAGCTGTTCCACTTTCGTTCGAGCCCAGGGGGTTTTACGCAAGAACTTCAGACTTGAGAGGATGCTTGGATCGCTGATAAAACAGTTAATTCTGATTCGTCGCCCAAGCTCTTCCCAGCCATAACAGGTAACCAGATAATTCAGAATCATCTCAAGGGTAACTCCATGAAGCGGATTATTTTTCTGTTCGATTGTCATAAAATTCGAAAATGGATACTAAATTATCCTTCAGTATTATAGCAAAATTCCTTAACCCGGATTATAATCAGAATTTAAACTTAGGTGGTTTTACCATCAGGGTTGGTTGCCTCTTTTGTTTCCCATATTTTGGATGTCTCACCCCTGGACCGCCCAGATTGATTTTTTTATTTTTCTCTTTCTTTTCATGGAATGCCCCCTGGGATTCCCTGATCGTTGTCGAAGAGTGGTGATAGTTCTTGTCAAAAAGATTAGTTGGACTCTCCTCTTCAGTAAAAACCCCAGAGATCACAAGATTGGCTGGTAAAGATTCTACATGAAGGGCTGTTTTCATGAATGTTTCTGCTTCGAGCTGCAAAACCTTTTCCTTTTCACTGACAAAAGAGATTGATGCCCCAGCTTTATCTGCTCTCCCGGTACGGCCAATACGATTAACATAATCACCAGCGGTCTCGGCCATCTCAAAATTAATCACGTGAGAGACATCATTGATATCCAACCCTCGGGCAATAAGATCTGTAGTCACCAGCACCCGGTAAGTTCCATCTTCGAAATGATGTAATGCGTTAATCCTGAAATTTTGCGATTTATTTGAATGTAACACCCCAACCTGACCTGGGAATTTCGTTTCAATTGTTTCATATAACCGGTCAGCAGTTTTTTTGGTATTGACAAAAACCAGTACTTTATCAAATCGCTCGTTTTCATTCAGCAATAATTCGAGAAGATTAACCTTGGTGTGATAATTTGGAACACGATAAACCAACTGAGTGATTTTTTCGATTGGCAATCCATGAGGTGCCACCTCAATCCGCGCGGTATTCGAAAAGAAATCAGAGATCAGACGATCCACATCCTCAGTAAGGGTAGCAGTAAACATGAGATTTTGTCTTTTGTACGGTATGATCTCCATAAGACGAATCAATTGGGGCCTGAATCCAAGATTAAGCATTTCATCTACCTCATCGATGACCAGTTTCTGAATTGATTTTAACCTTAAAAGACCGGTCATGGCCAGATCAACCAAACGTCCCGGTGTGGCCACCAGGATATCCAGGCCATCGTATAACTGTTGTTTCTGATTGTTGATATTGGTACCGCCGTAAACACCTACTACCCTGACATTCATATAAGTAGTCAACTTTCGAATCTCCTCAACTACCTGAATCACCAATTCACGTGTTGGAACCAGAATCAGTATTCTTGGATCTTTCTGATTCGAAAAGGTATATTTCCGTAATAGGGGAAGCAGATAAGCCAGTGTTTTGCCTGTACCGGTCTGGGCGATCCCGATTACATCCTTTCCAGACATCACAACCGGAAAAGCCTTTTCCTGTATCGGTGTCGGATTAACAAACTCCAGATCCACCAAAGCCTTTAACAGCGAACTGCTTAAATTTAATTCCTCAAAAATCACCTCTGTCCCTTTTTAATTTGCGACAAAGGTACACCGATTCCCTCATATGATTACAATGGTTGAATTGATAATCACACAATAGGGTAAAAAAAGAATGAGAAATGAAAAAATCAAATTTACTAATTCTTTCATTTCTTCACTCTTTCATTCCAAATTCAACGTGTAAGAAGAATCCAGCGCGTTCCTATTTTACTTTTTCGATTCCCGTTTGGCTTTTTTCTCAGCCCTTTTTTCCTTGAGATTCTTTTCAGGTTCTTTTTTGTTCTTTTCCTTTGTTGGACTTTTCTCTTTACTCATAGCATTATGTTTTATTAATAAATACCAGTCACCGCATTAATAAATTCATCTACCAAAAATATAAAATATTGTAACACAAAGTTGGATATTATTAGGTATTTTTGGATCAGACTAAACTTAAAAAAATGAGGTCCGGACTATTGGAACAGATTTATACATATACTTTCTTTCAGCGCCGACAATTCATCAACAGAATAACGCTGTTAATTTTTGTAGCCCTGATATTTCCTGATCACTCCATTTCGAAAGAGAGGAAACAGCAATTATATGCAAAAGGGATAAAGCCTGAAAAGTTAGCCGGAGATTTTCTATTTACCGAAGGTCCGGCTTGCGACAAAAAGGGGAATATTTTCTTCACTGATCAGCCCAACAACAGAATTATGAAGTGGTCGACAGACCAAAAACTTACCACTTTCGTTGAAAATTCCGGAAGGGCCAATGGGATGTATTTCGATAGAAAAGGTGATCTTATCTGTTGCTCAGATGAGAAAAATGAGCTTTGGTCAATTACTCCCGATGGCAAGGCAACCGTATTGGTTAAAAATTACCTGGGTAAAAGGCTGAATGGACCTAACGATTTATGGATTGCCCCTGATGGTGGAATATATCTCACCGATCCTTTTTACAAACGCCCCTGGTGGGATTACGAAACTCCGGAACAGGATGGACAGCATGTCTACTATCTTCCTCCCGGAGCGAATCAATTAATCAGAGTTGTTTCTGATCTTCAGCAACCCAATGGAATTATTGGAACACCTGATGGAAAATACTTGTATATTGCTGATATCAGAGGCCATAAAACATGGCGCTACAAGATCTGCAGAGATGGAATGCTATCTGAGAAATTCCTTTTCGCAGAACAGGGATCTGATGGAATGACAATTGATAATAAAGGGAATATCTATCTGACCGGTAATGGGGTGACAATATTTGATTCGCATGGGGTTCTTCTGGGAAAAATTCCTCTGCCGGAAAAATCCACTTCAAATGTTTGTTTTGGGGGCAAGGATCGCCACCAGCTGTTTATTACTGCCTTGACATCAATCTATGGAATGAGAATGAAAGTTAAAGGTGTTAGGTAGCAGTCTAATTAAAAAAAATTGCATTTCAGGCAGTGATGGAAGCTTTAAGTTTTATAAATCTGTCCGCATTTTTATCTATATTTTCAGAAGCATAACGAATGGCTGATACAATCGAGCAAAGGATCATGATGGGTGATGAGCAATCTTTTGAACTGCTTTACCGAAGATATTTTGTCCGGTTATGTGCTTTTGCCAATAAATTTTTGAATGACCCTTTTGCTGCTGAAGAGGTGGTTCAGGATATTTTCCTGAAGCTCTGGGAAAACCGCTTCAGGTTATTGAGTGAGGAATCGGGGAAATCATTTCTTTTCCAGGCGGTTCATAACAAAAGTCTGAATTTCCTGGCTCACAAGCAGGTTGTAAACCGATATTCGGAAATGATTCAGTCTGTTTATGCCAATCCGGAAGAGTTCGATGCCCATGAGTCGCTAATGGCTAAAGAGCTTAATTCAAGTATAGAGGTCATTATCAACAGTCTGCCACCCGAGTGCAAAAAGATATTTCTGATGAGTCGCTCCGATGGTAAAAAACACCAGGAAATTGCAAGTGAGTTAAATATTTCCATTAAAACTGTTGAAACCCAGCTTAACCGTGCGCTAAAAAAAATGCGATCAGAACTATCTGATTATATTGCTGTTCTGGTAGTAATCCTGTTATCCAAGTTCTAATATCTCCTAATTACAATTGGAGTCTAAAGGAAAAATAAACCTTTCACACACGAAAATGTTGTTTCACTATTACTAAATTCATCAAGAACAAAAATCATAAAAAAAAACAGTCTCGTTGTAGGGGTAAACAATCACTAAACTGTTACACTATTAACTGAGAAAAAATGAAAGAAAATCTTGATTATAAAAATTTGACCATCCGATTCCTCGATGATAATTTGACCGGGGATGAAATTACTATATTATCCAACTGGATTAATGAGTCTTACGAAAACAGGAAGTTATTTGATCAATACAATGAACTTTGGCAATTAAGTAATATTGCTTTCAATGACGGACATTTTAACACCGATGCCGGTTGGAATTCACTTCAAAAAGAGATTACCAAAAACAGCACGAGCCTCAACAATAAATTTAGCCTGGTAAAAACCTATCAGCTATTGATCTGGCAGATTGCTTCGGTTGCCGCAATAGTTGTTGCAGTACTATTTATAGGATTGTTTTACCAAAATAATATCAAATCACATAATAATCAAATTGTTACTATTCAGTCACCACGTGGTGAAAAATCAAAAGTACTGCTCTCCGATGGTACTGTTGTCTGGTTGAATTCTGAAAGTCAGCTTACCTGGGCAAATGATTTTGATGGTAATAAAAGGGTCGTTACCTTAGCTGGTGAAGGTTACTTTGATGTATCTAAAGATCTCAACCGACCATTTATTGTCAAAACCCAAAATGCTGATATTAAAGTTTTTGGAACAAAATTTAATGTTTGTGCGTATCCGGATGAACCATTTACGGAAGCAACACTTGAGGAAGGTAAGATAGGTATTAATATTAAAGGAAGATCACAACCAGTGTCGGTAACTCCCGGACAAAGGATGGTATTCGACAAAATATCCAACGAAATAACACTTAACCAGGTAAATACCGATCTTTATACCTCCTGGAAAAACAACAAACTGAGGTTTGATAATGCACTCTTTGAGGACGTGGTAAAAAAACTGGAGCGGTGGTACGATGTGAGGATAATTCTGGACAAAAATCTGAAATATTCCGAACGTTATACGATGACCATTAAGACGGAAAGTCTGCGCGAGGTATTAAACCGATTAAAAATAACAACTCCTATGAGTTATAAGATTGAAGAAGAGAAAGTTTTTATTTATCCTAAAAATTAGATCGCCTATGGTTTAAAAAACTGGTTAAACAAAGAAAGGAGAGCGCTCCAACGCCCCCCTTCCTGACAATTCGTACTTGCAATACGAATTAAAAATTAAACATTAACCCCGAAAGGGATAAGTCTAATCACAATTTTACAAATTTATGAAAATTAAATCAGTATTCATTGCAAGGGAATCCTATGCCCTGGCAAAATTGATCCGAATTATGAAACTAACAGGCTTCCTTATCTTAGTCACCCTTATGCATGTGACTGCAAGCGTGTATTCTCAGACTACACTTCTAAGCCTCAGCATGAAAAATTCCACTTTAAAAGATATCTTTCGTGAGATTGAAAAACAAAGTGAATTTACCTTTCTGTACAATAATGCTAAAATTAATGTAGATAAAGAGGTAAGTGTAGATACCCAGTCCGGAAAAATAGAGGATATCCTGAATCAGGTGCTCTCAGGAACTGGTATCGCTTACGTTGTCATTGACAAGCAGGTTGTTTTGGCTGGTAAAGATCAGATCAATCAGGCAGTTGAAGCGGCCCAGCAAACAAAAAAAATTACAGGTAAGGTAACTGATCAAACGGGCGCCCCCATTCCCGGCGTTTCCGTTGTGATAGCAAATACAACCACGGGCACAATCACCGACGCTGATGGAAATTACACTCTTTCCAACATTCCGGAAGATGCGACTTTACAGTTTACTTTTGTAGGGATGAAACTGCAGAAGTTTCCCGTCATGGGAAAACAGGTGATTGATGTAGTTCTGGAGGAGGACAAACGCACACTGGATGAAGTAATTGTAATTGGTTATGGTACAGCAAAGCGTCAGGATTATACAGGAGCAGTCAGCTCAATAAAAATGGAAAACTCTCCAATTTCATTTGCACCAAATTTAAATGCACTGGAGGCGATTAAAGGGAATGTGGCCGGTTTGAGTATCGGTGCAACCAACACTGCCGGTGGTCAGCCAACGATGGATATTCGTGGTCAGAATTCGATCAGCGGATCAAATGAGCCATTGATCGTGCTCGATGGAGTCATCTATCTGGGTAGTTTGGGAGACATCAATCCAAATGATATTGCCACTTATGATATTTTAAAAGATGCCGTTTCATCCGCTGCTTATGGTTCGCGTTCAGCCAACGGAGTAATCGCAATTACAACAAAAAAAGGTAAAACCGGTAAGCCGATGATTACCTTCAATACCTCTGCAGGTGTTCAATCGTGGCAAAATGAACCGGTAATGATGAAAGGTTCTGAATGGATTACAGTTGTAAATGCCCGTAATAAATATACTGATGGCTCGACCAACTGGATGAAAGCTGGTGAGCTGGCTAATCTTGCTGCCGGATCTGAAACGGTATGGCTCGATCAGGTGATACGAACAGGAGTGATCCAGGACTATCAGCTGGCAGTTTCAGGTGCCAGTCAGAATGTAAATTATTATATTTCAACCTCCTATAACGACAACAAAGGGATCGTTAAGGGAGACGATTTCAACCACATCTCATTGTTGGGAAAAGTAAATACAACAATAACAAGCTGGCTGAAAATTGGATTCGATGGGAGTTATTCGAGAAGGGATTATTCAGGTTTTGCAGCCAATGTTGGTGAAGCCCAAACCATGTCTCCCTATGGTGTTATGTACCGCGATGACCTGGGTCACCTAGAAAAATATCCCTATACACAGTCATCTATCAATCCATTGTGGGGAGTACAGGATGGAACCCGCGACAATAAGGATATTCGTCAGAATTTCCGTTTGAATGCGTATGCAGTGGTGGATGCTCCTTGGGTTAAGGGATTGAATTTCAGAATAAATGTCTTGACAAATCTGGATAGAAATCAGGCAGGAAATTTCACCAATGAAAATTACTATATCGGTGAAGGAGCGGGTATTGCAAGGTACTCACCTGCAACAGTTGTTGGCTTTCTGGCAAGTGCCAATGGTAATCTTGACAATAATAAGACCTTCAGTTATGTGTTTGATAATATTCTGAATTATAAAAATACATTTAAAAAACACAGTGTTGAAGCGACTTTAGTGGCTACAAGGGATTACCGTCGTTACGAACAGGTAAATACAACGGGATCTGATTTTGGGGCCAATGGAAATACCACTCTTGGTATTTGGGGACTTGCCAAAGCTACAACTCAAAAGGTATTAATGAATATAGATGAAAGGGCTAACATAGGCTACCTTGGGCGCATAAGCTATTCTTTCAACGATAAATATTTCTTTACCTCCTCCTATCGTCGTGACGGAGCATCGGTATTTGGGGTCAATAAAAAATGGGCCAATTTTGCTGCAGCCGGTGGAGCCTGGAAAATTTCAAATGAAGAATTCCTTAAAAATTTCAAGCCTTTAAATAATTTAAAAATTAAGTTCTCCTGGGGTCAGAATGGTAATCAGGGAATTGGACCTTATGCCACATTATCTACTATTGCCAATGGTTCATCGGGCAATATAAGGGACGAATTTTCAAATGCTCAAGGTAAGATTTATTATGGACTTTACCAGAATGCACTTGGGAACTCAGACCTGGGATGGGAAACTACCGAAACCTTTAATACGGGATTTGAATCAGCCTGGTTAAACAATCGGCTCTTCGCAGATCTGGACCTGTATTCGTCAAAAACGACCAACCAGATTTTCACCCGGAATATTCCTGTTATGACAGGATTCAAAACGATCCTCGCATCAATGGGTCAGGTGAACAATATTGGTGTTGAACTTACCCTTCGTTCAGTAAATATTAAAACAAAGGATTTGACCTGGGGTACTTCGATTACTTATTGGAAAAACAAAAATAAACTGATCCATCTGTACGGAGAAGATAAAAATGGGGACGGTAAGGAGGATGATGACATTTCGAACTCCCGATTCATAGGAAAATCTCTCGGAGCAATATATGGCTACGAGCAGGATGGTATTGTTCAGACCGAAGATGTAGCCTATATGGCGTTAACAGGTGCGGCTGCCGGATCGCCCAAATATAAAGATCTGGACGGAGTTGCAGGAATCACCGCTGCCGACCGTAAAATTCTGGGTTATGACAAGGAAAATTTCCGGTTAAACATGAGCAATACCGTCAGCTATAAAAACTTCGAGTTATATGCCATGGTAACAGGAACATTTGGAGGAAATAATTTCTATATGAAAAGTAATACCGCAGCATATATGACTTCCGGAACAGGTCGTTTTAATGATAACATGACTTCAAAACCTTACTGGACCACTACAAACCCAAGTAATGTTTATCCATCAGCCTATTTTTCAGGGGATGGCCGTTATCAGGCACTGCAATCACGCGGTTTTATAAGGGTGCAGGATGTATCATTGGCGTATACCTTCAATCAGCCCTGGGTTAAAAAGGCTAATATCAATTCATTGAAGCTGTTTATCAGCGCCAAAAACCTGGCAACCAAAACCAATTGGTTCGGAGGAGATCCCGAAGTAGGAACTCCGGTTCGTGAAAATACTTTTCCGGTCCCATCTACCTATTCAATTGGCGCAAATATTAGTTTCTAACCATTACTTAAAAAGACACAGATATGAAAAAGATAAAATATATAGCCGGAATTTGGATTCTGCTACTGTTTATCAGTGTAACAAGCTGTAACGATGAAGCATTTCTTAAAGAGAATCCGTCCACGTTTTATACCGTTGATAATGCTTTCTCCACATCGGCACAAGTTGATCAGGTACTGGTTTCAATTTATTCCCATTTACGTGATTTATGGGCCAATCCTGGGGAAGCGGGCTGGATCTTTGTTTTCAGAGGCAATGGTACCGATATGTTTGATGTTGCAAGTATCCGTAAAGCGAATACTTTTAACAATTATGGGAATATAAATGCTGACAATAGCAATTTCTACGAAAATTACACCACCTGGTATTATGTGATTTCACGCGCTAACCTCGCGTTGTATGCAGCAGAATTACCCCAGATTTCCTGGTCATCAGCAGCTGAAAAATCGTATGCTGTTGCACAGGCAAGATTCTTCCGCGCTTTTGCTTACCGGAATCTTGCTGAACTTTTCGGAGGAGTACCAATTGTCACAACAATCTCAACAGTACCGAAATATGACTATAAACGTGCCACACGAGTTGAAACCTATCAATTTGCAATCACCGAAATGGAAGCCATCGAGAGCGATCTTCCCGAAACGACTGTGATTGGCGGCCGTTTGGTAAAAGGTGCCTGTCAGCACAACCTCGCAGAGCTCTACTTAGCGATGGGAACACAGCTGGCAGCTGACAACAAAACCACTGAGGCAACTGCCGCATTTGCCAAATCAATAACATTTGCATCTAAAGTAATTGATGGCGGAACTTATAAGCTGATCAGTTCACGATTTGGAACAAGAAAAACAGCTTCTACAATTGCATTTAATGTTTATCAGGGCGGTGTTAATACTGCTCCTGTAGATACAATCATGCAAAATACCAATTATTATTGGGACCTGTTTCAGGAGGGTAACGTAAACTTTCAGGATGGAAATACCGAATGTATCTGGGCCATGCAAATTGATTATGCAGCCTACAAAGCTGAAGACAAAAGTTCAAAATTGCCCTATTCACGTACCTATGGCGCAGATTTCCGCGATGGAGCTAAGAACCACATCACCGGAACCCTTGAAGATGTTGGCGGACGTGGTATTGTTCAAATTATGCCGACCATGTACACACGCGATGGCGTCTACGCTGACAAATGGGGTGCCGATATGCGCAATTCCGATATTGCATTACGCAGAAGATTTAAAGGGAACGTAGCGGCATCAGCCTATTTCAAAAAAGTTGTACCCTGGAGCGAAATGTATAATGGAAGCACGGATGCTACTACCAATCTAAACAACAGAAGTCTCTGTTTCCCAATATCATGTAAAATTGCTACTGACAAATATACCGGTCTAGCTGATGGGGAGAATCTGAGTAACCTTTTCCGTGATGACTATTTTATCCGTCTATCGGAAACGATTCTTCTGCGCGCTGAGGCAAAACAACGAAGTGGCGATAAAACTGGCGCCGCTGCTGATATCAATTTGCTCAGAGATCGTGCCCAATGTACTTACAGAGTTACTGCTGGAGATATGGACGACAATTTCAACACGATTCTTGATGAACGTGCACGCGAACTCGTTTATGAAGAATGTCGCTGGAATACCCTTCTTCGAATGGGTGGAACAATTGCGGTTGACAGGATTAAAAAGAATGCGTACTGGCCGGAAGCTTTGGCAACGCTTACTTTTAATTATAACTTGTGGCCAATCCCACAAACAGTTATAGACACCAACAAAGATCAAAAACTGGATCAAAATCCAGGCTGGATAAGATAAATTTTTCTTTACTTTGAATTGCTCTGCAGGGACATCTTTTTTTTAAAGCTGTCCCTGTTTTTTACACCTAGGTTACGATTTCCGGATCTAAAAAAATTGTAAGTTCATCAGATTTTAAGTAAACGGTTTATTAGAACAAAAAATGATGTTAAAAACTCAACTATTATTACCTGCCCTTTTCTTCTGTCTGCTTTTAGAGGCGCAACCTAACTATTTGTTGCAGACCGATACAAAAATAAACTACAGACAACTTCAAAGTGGATTTGTCACTCCACCGGCAGAATCACGCCTGCGCTGTTATTGGTGGTGGCTGAACAGTATGGCGACCAAAGAGTCGAT
This sequence comes from Prolixibacteraceae bacterium, assembly GCA_963675995.2. Taxonomy (GTDB): domain Bacteria; phylum Bacteroidota; class Bacteroidia; order Bacteroidales; family Prolixibacteraceae; genus JAAFHB01. The sequence continues at coordinate 49,531 of CAXXIY010000003.1, forward strand.
TACCCGCGACCTCGAAGAGATGAAATCAAAAGGTTATGGGGGCGCATCACTCGTGGATGCCGGAAGTTCAAATTACCAGGTAGCCCTGAAAACACCCGCCGGACCCCTCTTTATGAGCCCTGCGTGGATGGAACTTTATAAACATGCTGTGAAAGAGGCTGATCGGGTTGGCATCGAACTGAGTGTGAATGTTCAGAGTGGATGGAATCCCGGAGCCCCTTCCATCACTCCAGAATTTGCCATGAAAAAAATCGTCTGGTCGGAGGTCGATGTCACCGGTGGTCAAACGATTCGCATGGAATTACCGCAACCCGAAAATAAACTGATGTATAAGGATATAATGGTCCAGGCTATCCCTAAAAAAGAGGGCGCACTTATAAAAAATGAGACCATCCAAAACTGGAAGAAAAAAACTTTCAACGAAAAAATTGGGTGGAAAGGGGTTTATCCGCTTCATGAACTGAGGGATGATTTTCCCGGTGATGGAAGCGACATGGCTATCAAAAAAGACCAAATCATCGACCTCACGCCAAATTACAAGGATGGCAAATTGGAATGGAGCGTTCCTGAAGGAAAATGGACAATTATCCGCTACGGCTATACCTGCACCGGTGCACGCACCTCAACAAACAGTGATGGCTGGGAGGGTTTATCTGTTGACCACCTGAGTCCCGAAGCATTCGAACTTTTCAGCAATACGGTAATAATTCCATTGATAGAAACTGCTCAGTCGGTTGGCAAAAGTGTCCGGTTTCTTCAAACAGATAGCTGGGAAATGGACCTGGTAAGCTGGACCGCAAAGTTTCCCGGAGAATTCAAAAAATTCAGAGGTTATGAACTTCAAAAATTCATGCCTGTACTTGCGGGACGGATCGTTGAAAACCGCGATATCACAGACCGTTTCCTCCACGATTTCCGCAAAACAATAGGTGATTGTGTTGCAGAATATCACTATCAGCTATTTTACAATCTGGCCCATAAATACGGGTTAGGAATCCACCCGGAATCAGGTGGACCCCATTCCGCCCCTGTTGATGCCTTAAAAGTAATGGGAATCAGTGATTTTCCGCAGGGCGAATTTTGGGCAGTTGCGAATACCCATCGTATCAAAGATGACGAAAGGCTTTCTGTTCGTCAGAGTGCAAGTGTGGCCCATACCAACGGCAAACGTTTTGTGGCCGCCGAAGGACCTACAAGTATTGGACCACAATGGGAACGCTCACCTAAGGATCTGAAGGGAAATATCGATCGTGTGTTTTGCTCCGGTGTAAATCGCATCGTCTGGCATACATTTACCTCATCACCCAAAGAGTTCGGAATTCCGGGTAATGAATATTTTGCCGGAACTCACCTCAATCCAAATGTTACCTGGTGGAAACAGTCAAAGGACTTTATCAGCTATCTTGATCGTTGCACCTATCTCCTTCAGCAGGGATTGTTTGTGGCCGATGTGCTTTTTTATTACGGCGATGATGTTCCCAACTTCGTATTCCTGAAAGAAGATGTTCCGGAATTGAATTTTGGCTACGATTGGGACAAATGCTCAAAAGAGGTTATTCTTAACCGCCTCTCATGCAAAGATGGAAAAATTTGCCTTCCAGATGGAATGAGTTACCGGATATTGATGCTCCCTCCCGAAAAAGCGATCGATCTGAATGTGCTGAAGAAAGTTGAATTGTTGGTAAACGATGGAATGACGGTTATAGCCCCCCGCCCTGAAGAGGCAACCGGCTTAACACAATATCCTGACATTGACCGGGAATTAAAAGCCGTTGCAGACCGTTTATGGGGAAAGATCAATGGAACAACAATTACTGAAAATAAAGTTGGCAAAGGTCGTGTAATCTGGGGACAAAATGTAAACGATGTTCTTGCCGGAATGAAAATTCATCCTGATTTCGGATTCAAAAGCAATCAGGAAAAAACAGCTCTCGATTATATTCATCGATCAACAAATACTGAGGAAATCTATTTTGTTGCGAACAGGTTTGCCCGGAAGGGAATAAACGACTTCCAATACAGGTACCTGACCACTTTGCCTGACCGATACGAACAGGTAGAGTGTAGCTTCAGGGTAAGTCATAAAGTTCCTCAACTTTGGAATCCCAAAACCGGCGAAATAAAAGAAATACTATCCTACCGTGAAGAGAATGGTCAGACGATCGTTCCGCTTAATCTGGAACCGGAAGGTTCACTATTCGTCGTTTTCAGGGATGGATTGAAAACAAAACACATAACTGCGATTCAGAATAACGGCAAGAATTTGTTCCCTGGAAATCAGTTCGAGACCAGGAATAATCCATTGATCGAAATTTTCAGGCATGAAGGTAAGAGCGTTGCGGCTATTTTTGAACCCGGAACTTACACCTTAACCTGGTCGGATGGTCAAAGAGAAGTGATTCAATCGGATAAAAAACAGGAGGAAATTGAACTTACAGGAAAATGGGAGCTCCATTTTGACCCTCATTGGGGCGGTCCCGAAAAAACAGAAATCAATGAGTTGAAATCATGGATTAAGATGGAAGATCCGGGTATAAAATACTATGCAGGAACCGCAAGGTATTTGAAGTCATTCACCCTGTCAGCCGAACCCATAAAAAACAAATTGGTAATTCTTGATTTGGGGAACGTGCAGGAGATGGCTTCCGTAAAAGTAAATGGACATCAGATGCACGTAATCTGGAATGCCCCCTTCCGTTTCGATATCACTCCCTATATCAAATCAGGAACCAATGATCTTGAGGTGGAAGTTGTAAATATGTGGCCCAACCGCCTGATTGGTGATAGTAAACTCCCTGAAAGTAAGCGTTTGACCAAAACCAATATCAACAAATTCAACGGACCCGATGCTGATAGCTTTCTTCGCGAGTCGGGGTTACTTGGGCCAGTGAAAATCCAAACAACTAATTTCTTGAATATTAAATAGATATTTTTAAACCTTACTATTTGAAAAATTTAACCACTACCGGCCCAATTGCCTGGTAGTGGTTAACGTTGGAAAATAATTACCCTTTGTCACTTCAAAAATGCCGGAATCACTGATGTTTTTCACAATTGTGAGCCACCAAATAGTGTATGTTATTTTTACAGATTAAAATATTTTTACCATCGAATAAAATATTTATTTCCACATATTGCATTTTTCTGTGTTTGCGTCTAATTTTGTTGTAAATTTGAATCTTGTTTATCGTGTTTTAACAAAAAACAGTTTAATATCTCAATGAAGATCGCTCAACAATATTTTAATCGTGGTAACTCAAAAATATTTCTTCAAGATTACGCGGGGGCAATTGTTTATTTTGATAAGGGGATAGAGATTAATCCTAAATTTGCAAAAGCTTATTATAAAAGGGGTCTGGCAAAAAGCTATTACCAGGAAAGCAAAGGATTAACGGCTCAATCCACCCGATTCTCAAAGATTAGCGTTAAAGATACCCGGTTCTATGACAAAAGCGTTCTTTCGATGGTTTATTCAATTAAAAATAGCTCGGAAGCGATTGCCGACTTTGACAAAGCAATTGAAATTAATCCAGGTTTTGCAAAAGCCTATTACAGCAGGGGTTTGGCAAAGAATTACTATCATAATCATGCCGGAGTCATCCATAACTTTGACAGATCAGCTGAAATTGATATTGAATTTGCGGAGGCCTATGAAAAAGATGGAATTGTAATGGGTTACAACCAAAAAGATTACGACGGGGTAATTTCCGATTTTGACAAAGCGATAGAGATTGATCCCGGATTTGCTGAGGCTTATTACAGCAGAGGATTGGCAAAAAACCATCGACAGAGTCAATTGGAAATAGTTAATCTGGGTAAGAAGCATAACGATAATGAGTTATCCTCGATTGACGAAAATGTTGAACTTTTTATAAATGACTATCTTAAAGATTGTCTTGGAGCTATTGCCGACTTCGACAAAGCCATTGAGATTGACCCTGGATATGCAGAAGCTTATTACTGCAGAGGACTTGCAAAAAACGATTACCTGGATTATAGGAGTGCAATGAGGAACTTGAATAAGCGGTTATCTGATGAATCCGAAACCATCGGTCGAGATAGCAGCAGAGATATTGCAATGTATTATCAGTTAAAAGACTACAGTGGCGCGATTGCTGATTTCGATATGGCGATAAAAATTAACCCAAAACATGCCAAAGCCTATTACAACAGAGGGCTTGTAAAAAACTATTTTCAGGATCATTTGGATGAGATTGATAACTTTTCGAGGACAAATGAGCGCGGTTCTGAGTTTACCGAATCGAATTGTTCCACAGATCTGAGGATGAACTTTGGATACAGAAACTATTCAGGGGCAATAGCTGACTTTGACAAGGCAATTGAGATTAATCCCAGGTATGCAAAGGCTTATTACCGCAGAGGCATCGTCAAAAATTATTATCAGGATCATTACGGTGCCTTAATGGACTTTAACAAGGTTATTGAGGTTAATCCGGCATATGCAGAGGCTTATTACAGACGAGGAAAATTAAAAGAAATTTTAGACCAGAAAGAAAATGGACTTTTGGACTTGAGAAGAGCAGAAGAATTAGGTTACACCGGGATGAAACAGGTCTCAAAAAACAACTATTGATAATATTCAGATTCAGTGACCATTACAAATATTCGAAAAACGTATTCGCTTACCTATAATTCTCCTGGAACAAATGGTCATCCGTTTATAATAGAAGAATATGAAAAGTTTGAAAACATAATCTTCTCTTATCAATTTTTGATAAAAACTAACCTCCTTATATTTCTTGGGCTATTGATTGGACTATCCTCTGTTAGCGCCCAAAATAAAAAAATGATATCCCCAAAGCTGAAGGAGCCAACTCCAACAGACACCCTATTCAAGGGATTTATCTTCCCCTCTCACGACAGTATTGTTCATATCAATCTGAAGGCCATCGAAATGATTGCCCCTTATCATTGCAAAAACAGGAGGGACAGGAAAAAATATAATCAATTGGAGGAAGACGTATTAAAAACATACCCTTTGGCACTGATTGTTAGTAGTGAGATACATATCGTCGACGCAGAGTTTGAAAACAGCTATGCCGATCAATCGAAAAGAAAAACATATATAAAATGGTACGAGAAATATGTATATCATACCTACATCGATTCGCTCAAAATGCTGAATGTTCAACAATGCCGGTTACTTCTAAAACTGATTCACCGCGAAACAGGAAAAACTCCCTATGATCTTATTAAGTCATACAGAGGTGGTCTAAATGCACTTTTTTGGCAATCTTTGGCATTTATGGCAGGGGCGAATCTGAATGTAAAATATGATCCTGAGGATAACGCAATGATCGAAAATATTATCCAAAGGTACAGATCCGGGGAGTTTAATTGAGATATTTGAACCGATTAAACCGTACTATTTAAAATATATTTATTAGTTTCGCAACATAAACAAAGTACTTTACGATTAGTCGAATCAATATAAATCAAGGAATTATGGATCTATCAGTCAAATTACAAAGTAATAACCCAATATTTGACAATTACTTATCATTCCTCCCGACAAATCTTACCCATCGGGATATGTTAACCAAATACGAAAAAATCCCAACTTATATCTATTCCGAAAGTTCGGAAGCGTCGGTTGCAGTTGCCGCTGAGATTGCTGAATTGATTATCGAAAAGCAGAGGAAAGGGGAGAATTGCGTACTCGGACTTCCCACCGGGTCGACCAAAATCGCTATTTATGCAGAATTGGTAAGGTTGCATAAAGAAGAAGGGCTAAGTTTTAAAAATGTGATCACTTTCAATATCGACGAATACTATCCAATTTCATCCCATTCGTTCCAAAGTTATCACCATTACATGCATACCCATCTATTTAATCATATTGATATCCCGCCACAAAATATTCATATTCCGGACGGGACGATCATTCTTGAAACGGTTCATGACTACTGCCGTGAATATGAGAAAAAAATTGAGGATGCAGGTGGCATTGACCTTTTATTATTAGGTATTGGAAGAACAGGGCATATCGGGTTTAATGAACCTGGCTCAGGCCGTAATACACGAACACGGATTATCACACTCGACACGATTACCAGACAGGAAGAAGCCAATCATTTTCAGGGATTTAGCAATGTTCCCCGTAGGGCGATAACGATGGGGATTGACAGTATTTTAAATGCGAGAAAAATTATTCTGACCGCCTTTGGGGAAAATAAATCAAAAGTGATTCAGAAAGCTGTGGAGGAAGATCCCGATAGCCTGATTCCTGCATCTTATCTACAACTGCATAACAATGCCAAATTCATCCTTGACAGCAGCGCCTCCTCACAACTGATCAGAATTAAAACACCATGGTTGCTCGATAGTCTCGACTGGACCGATGACCGTTTAGTACGCAAGGCGGTGCTTTGGCTCTGCGGCCAGACGAAGAAACCGGTTCTTAAACTGACAGGTAAAGATTACAACGATAATGGATTGAGCGATCTTTTAGCTATTGTTGGGGCTCAGTACAAGATCAATATTAAAGTATTTAACGATTTACAACATACAATCACCGGATGGCCCGGAGGAAAACCGGGTGTAGAAGATACCTTCAGACCAGAACGGGCTGAGCCTGCTCAAAAAAGAATTATCATTTTCAGTCCCCATCCCGATGATGATGTAATTTCGATGGGTGGGACATTACTCCGTTTGGTTGAACAAGGTCATGATGTTCATGTTGCCTATCAGGTATCGGGTAATTTTGCGGTTTCCAACGAATATGTTACAAGATTTCTTGGTTTTCACCACGAATACATCGATTTCTACGATCCGCAAAACCAAAAAGCCAGGGAACAGGAGAAGAAAGTGCTCTCTTTTATCAAAAACAAGAAAGAGAATATGGTTGACATCCCCGATTTAAATAAGGTTAAAAGTCTAATTCGCAGAATGGAAGCCCGGTCGGCATTACGCTATTTCGGAATTTCCGAAGAAAATATTCATTTTCTCGATCTGCCATTTTATGAAACCGGAATGAAATTAAAAGCTCCTATCGGTGAACAGGATGTAAATATTATTCTGAATCTTCTGAATGAAGTAAAACCTCACCAGATATTTGCGGCTGGCGACCTGGCCGATCCGCACGGAACCCACCGCGTGTGCCTGGATGCCATCCTGATCGCACTTGAACAGGTGAAAGAGGAGGATTGGATGAAAAATTGTTGGGTATGGCTTTATCGCGGAGCCTGGGCAGAATGGGAAGCCGATGAAATTGAAATGGCTGTTCCAATCAGTCCTATCGAATTGACCAGAAAACGAGAGGCAATCCTGCGACATCAATCACAAAAAGAGGGCGCTATGTTCATGGGCGAAGATGATCGTGAATTCTGGGAACGTGCAGAACAACGAAACCGAAACACCGCCAGATTATATGACGAATTAGGGATGGCGGAATACGAAGCGATGGAAGCCTTTGTAAAATATTATCCTTGAGAATAGAGGTGGTGCGAAGAAGAGTACCGCGACTTTTAGTCGCGGTTTTAAAGTCAATTCAGAGAAAAACCTTAATTTCATTATTGTTTCTTGAAATTCTCTCACCCACAGTCGCTTTCGCAATTAACCCTCAAAAAAAAGAGTTCCGCGGGGTTTGGATTGCCACCATCAACAATGTAGACTGGCCTTCGGCTCCGGGCCTCCCGGTGGAAACTCAAAAGCGGGAATTAAAAGAACTGATCGAACGCATAGAACAGCTAAACCTGAACGTTGTCATCTTCCAGGTACGACCTGCTTCCGACGCCTTTTACCCTTCGGATACTGAACCATGGTCCTATTTTCTGACCGGAAAACAGGGGACAGCCCCCTCCCCTGCATTTGATCCGTTGGGTTTTGCCATCGATCTGTGCCATTCAAAGGGGATGGAATTACACGCCTGGTTCAATCCTTTCAGAGTTAGAAATATGGGGTATTATAAACTTGACCCTGCCAGTTTTGCGGCCCGAAATCCACAATATATACTCGAATATGATCGTAAACTGTTCTTTGATCCTGGAATCCCCCAGGTGAGAAGCAATGTTATAAAAGTAATTATGGAGGTGGTTTGTAAATACAATATCGACGCCATACATTTTGACGATTACTTTTATCCTTACCCCGTCAATGGAAAGAAATTTCCCGATCAAAAAAGCTTCCTTCAATACGGTAAAAAATACTATCCTAAAGGTTTGAATGACTGGAGACGTGAAAATATCAATCAGTTTATTGCTGCTCTTCACGACAGTATAAAAACGGTAAAGCCATTTCTTAAATTAGGGATCAGTCCATTTGGTGTCTGGAGGAATAAAAGTGATGATCCTGACGGATCTCCGGGAGTTAAGGCGACCACATCTTATGACGATTTGTATGCCGACGTTATGAAATGGCTTGCGAACGACTGGATAGATTATGTCGTTCCTCAGCTGTACTGGGAACAGGGGAACCGATTCGGTGATTTTAAAGCATTGACAAAATGGTGGAATGATCATTGTTTCGGTAAACCGTTATACCTTGGTCAGGCACTCTATAAATCCACCGGAGTGGACAAAACTTTTATAAATCCAACTGAGATCACTGAACAGATTGCCATTTTGCGAAAATTTGAAAATGTGGGTGGATTTGCCCTTTACAGTGCATCACATCTTGCCAGACTTTCAGAAACAGCTCTTAATGACCTCAAAAGCAATTTATTACCAACAATAGCCGCAATTCCTCCCAAAGGTGTATCTGATTCAAACAACCAGGAAGTGAATGCTTCTCCTGCCAATAATCCTGCCGGTGAAAGGACATTGATGGCCGATAAAAGAACGATCTCCGACACTGTCCGCGTCGCTTACAAATCGATAATTGACAAAGCATTGCCTGTACCCGAAAGATTTAGTATGACTAAATTTGCAAAAGGGAGAGAGATATTTTGGGAATCGTTTCCAGGGATTCAACATCCTGACCTGAAATTTTCTGTGATAATCTTTGAAAGGGTTAAAGGTGGTGGTTACAAAAAGAAAGTATTGGAAACCACCGCTCAGAAACAACATTTTATCCCACGTAAATCACGCTATAACCCTTCGAAGGTCTTTTTTGCAATTGTTTCGGTCAACAAAAACGGCCAGCAAAGTGAGTTCCCAAGATTATTCAGGATAAGGGGGAGGCGCATTATCTATAACAAAACCTATAACGACCTTTAATTGTGAATCCAATCAACATTAATTGATTTCATCCTATTTTTTTTAACTTTGGACCTTCCAATACCAAATTATACTTAACATTCTTTGTGAAAAGCATATTCAAAGACAGGTCTTATTGGTTAGAGGTATGGTACCGTTTCCAAGCGGGTGATCAGGCGGCCTTTAGTGAAATCTACAAAGAATTTATAGATTTACTCTTTGCTTATGGTTGTAAGATAACGCATGATCCGGAGCTCGTTAAAGATTGTATCCATGACGTATTTATTGATCTTCAACGCCTTAATCCCAATCTCCATCATCCTGAATATATCGAATTTTACCTTTACAAATCTTTGAAGAATGCAATTTTTCAAAGATTTAATCAATATAAGAGAATCGAAATTCTGCCAACAGACGAGATGGTTGTTTTTGATCTACAGTTCTATGTTGAACAGGATAATTTCGATCTTGAATCGGATCAGCTTCGGATTGAAAAGTTAAAAGGGATCCTTCAAACCCTTGATCCGCAAAAAAGAGAGTTGCTTTTTCTGAAATTCAATACCGGCCTGAATTATATTGAAATTGGGACTTTATTGGGAATGAATCCCGACACAGTCAAAAAACAGGTTTATCGTATCTTGGACCATTTACGCAACAAATACGGTAGCCAATTGATGGAGTTGCTGATGATATGGGGGGTTGGAAGATTAAAAAATGAAGGAATTAAAAAATGAAGGAAATTTAATCATCAATTCTTCTTTTATTTCGGTCCATTTTTGAATTATCAATCAGAAAAAATTGAGCACCTTTGATCAGGAATTTATTACAACTTATTCTTCTAATTAAAAAATAAAACTCAAATGGATTCATCTGAAAATTCTCGTAGATCGTTCCTGAAAAATGCGATGTTGCTTTCAGCAGCCACTGCCCTTCCAACTATCTGGACCAAGACAAATGCAGCACCTTCAACCGGACCTGTAACTTCGGGTGATAAGGTAAATCTGGCCTGTATTGGAATTGGGAACCAGGGTGGCTCAGATGTTATGTCGTTATATAACACAGGATTGGCAAATATTGTTGCTTTTTGTGATGTGGATATGGGAGCTCCCCACACCTTAAAGGTATTGCAAAAATTCCCCGATGTTCCCCGATTCCAGGATTTCAGAAAGATGTTTGATAAAATGGGCAATAAGATTGAAGCCGTTTCAGTTGGAGTTCCTGACCATTCCCATTTCCCCATTGTGATGATGGCTATGGGTTTAGGAATCCATGTCTACGTTGAAAAGCCAATGGCCCGTACCTACAACGAAATTGAGCTGATGATGAAGTCAGCCAAAAAACATCCCAAGGTGGTGACCCAAATGGGAAATCAGGGTCACTCAGAGGCTAACTACTTTCAGTTTAAAGCGTGGACAGAAGCCGGTATCATTAAAGATGTTACGGCCATCACCGCCCATATGAACTCCTCGCGGCGCTGGCATGGATGGGATACCAATATCAAGAACTTTCCTCCTGCTCAGCCCATTCCCGGAACACTCGACTGGGACATATGGTTAGGCGTTACCCAACAGCACGACTATAACAAAGATTTTGTAAACGGACAATGGCGCTGCTGGTACGATTTCGGACTGGGCGCTCTTGGCGACTGGGGTGCACACATCATCGATACTGCCCATCAGTTTCTGAATCTGGGACTGCCCTACGAAGTGAGTATGCTTAAAGCTGAGGGGCACAACTCCTTCTTCTATCCCCAATCCTCAACTATTTTATTCCGGTTTCCAGAGCGTGGTAAAATGCCTCCACTGGATATCACCTGGTACGATGGGGTAAACAATATTCCACAGGTTCCTGAAGGATATGGCGTTTCGGAATTAGACCCTAACATTCCACCAACAAGCACGGGCAAGATTCAACCAGCAAAACTGAATCCGGGGAAGATTATTTACAGTAAAGAACTGACTTTTAAAGGGGGTTCACATGGCAGTACCCTGTCAATCATTCCTGAAGAGAAAGCAAAAGAGATGGCCTCGAAACTTCCGGAAGTGCCAAAGAGTCCTTCAAATCATTATGCCAACTTCCTGAAAGCATGTAAAGGTGAAGAAAAAACCCGTTCTCCTTTCGAAATAGCAGGACCGTTAAGTCAGATATTTACCCTTGGCGTGATGGCTCAGAAACTGAATACCAAACTACTTTTCGACAGAGATTCAAAGAAGATTACCAATAACGCGCTGGCAAATCAACTACTTGTAGGACTTCCTCCGCGCAAAGGTTGGGAACAATATTATAAAGTTTAACAAGAACCGGGTACAATAGCAACGCGGCATTAGGAACGCGGATGACACGGATCAGACAGATTAACACGGATAAACATTTAAATCCATGTTAATTCGTTCCATCTGCGTCATCCGTGTTCCTGTTTTTATGCCCCACTGTTTGCCACTAAAAAAAAATTGAAAATTCTGTCCCTTTTTTCATTTTTTCCAATCATAGAAGTATAAACCAGATAAAATGAACCCTTTTGATCAAAAATTTATAGAGAATCCGGAGTTCCTAAGATGGGTATTCCGGTCCAACCCTGCCGTTGAGTCTTATTGGGAACAATACCTGCACGATAACCCTGAAGAGGCTAACGAACTTCTTGAGCTGAAAGAAAGACTCACCGAACTTCGGTTTCCAATTAAGACACTACAAATTCCTGAAAAAGAAGATCTTGAACATAGGATTATCCGTAGTTTTAATCACGATCTGAAAATGAAAAAACGGAGAGTGATGGTAGGTACCTTCATGAAATACGCCGCAGTAGCCCTAATTTTTGCCGTAATAGGCGGATTAGTGGTTTATATTAATCTGGGAAAGAATAACCTATATCAGGAGTTTGCAAGTCAAACTATCTATACGCCATCAGCTACGCAGGGGCCATTGCTGATCACTTCGAACGGAGTGAATGTAAATCTAAAAAAATCAAATTCCACAGTTGACTATTCCCGCTCAGGGTCAATCGTTTTAAACAACGATACGGTTCTTAAAACAGCGAAAGATGGTTCTAAGGTAATGAATCAGTTAGTCATACCTTATGGAAACCAATCGAAAATTGTTTTATCCGACAATACTGTGGTTTGGCTGAACTCGGGCAGCAGACTCGTTTATCCTACAACCTTCAAAGACAAAACCCGTGAAGTTCTATTATATGGAGAGGCCTATTTTGAAGTAGCAAAAAATCCAGAGAAACCATTTATTGTCAGAACATCAAATCTCGACATCAAAGTATTAGGGACAAAATTTAACATATCAACTTATTCAGAAGACAATGTCATTCAGACTGTTTTGATAGAAGGAAGTGTTGCAGTACGGCGCATTGGAGCCGGTCTTTTTGAAAAGGATATTGTGATGCTCCCCAATCAGCTGGTCTCCTTCGACAAAACCACAAATTCGGCAAAAATTCAGCAAGTAGATTCCAACTTTTATACTTTGTGGACCAAAGGGCTGATCAGCTTTGATGAGATCGATTTTGTAAGGGTAATTAAAAAGCTGGAAAGGTTTTACAATATTTCGATTAAATTTTCAGATCCCCAAAAGGAGATCATGCGCATTAGTGGCAAACTTGATTTAAAGCGAAGCAGAAAGGAGGTGATGGATTATCTGGAGCGGGTTTCGTTATCCAGATTCGAGCAAATCAATGAAGACCAATATATGATAAAATAGAACGAAAAAAACCGGAAAATGGTGGAACATCTCCCGGTTTCAATAAACACCAAATCAATTCAGTATTTATTCATTAAAGCAATTCAAAAGTATGCAAAAAAAATGGCTTACAGGCTTTCCCGACCGGGAAAGTCAAAAAAAACTTTGGAAAATTATGAAGTTGACCATTGCGATCCTTATCGGTTTTATGATGACCGTTTCGGCAAACAGTTACTCACAGAAAACCAAACTAAACATTAATCTGGCGAACACCACCATTAAAGATCTTTTTAGCTACATTGAGCAGAACAGCGATTTTGTTTTCCTCTATCGTAGTCAGGATTTTAATACGGCTAAAAAGTTGGATATTGAACTTAAAGATGCTACGATCAACCAAATTCTCAATGAGGCTCTGGAAGGTGAAAAAGTGGTTTACGATGTTTTTGAACGTCAGATTGTGATCCGGAAAACGGGTGAGCTGCCTGTTACTTCACCACAACCTCAAAAAAGAGAAATCTCAGGTACTGTAAAAGACACCAAAGGGCTTCCATTGCCTGGCGTAAGCGCAGTGGTAAAAGGGACCACAACAGGAACAGTTACAGATAATGACGGAAAATTTAGTTTATCAATACCTTTAGATGCCAAAACACTCACATTTTCGTTTGTGGGGATGAAGACTCAGGAAATAGCGATCGGAACTAAAACCACAATAAGTCTGGTCCTGGAAGAAGCTACAACCGCTTTGGATGAAGTTGTTGCTGTCGGGTACGGGACCATGAAAAAAATGGATTTAACGGGTTCAATAGCCTCTGTTTCTTCAAAAAATCTGAAGAATCATCCGATGAATGATTTCTCACAGGCATTGCAGGGAAGGGTCTCAGGTGTATCGGTAACAAATACATCGGGAGCACCCGGACAGAGTGCGAAAATTCGCATCAGGGGAGCTAATTCACTTTCGGGAGGAAATGATCCTCTGATTATCATCGATGGTATCCCTTCTACATATGACGTAAATACAAATGACATAAAATCTGTAGAGATACTTAAGGATGCTTCTGCAACTGCCATTTACGGATCAAGAGGTGCAAATGGAGTCATCCTGATTACAACCATGCGAGGTGACCCATCAGCGCCAAGAATAATACTTTCTTCAAATATTGGGATGAGTCAGGTGAGAAAAAAATATGATCTTCTGGATCCTGCTTCCTATGCCGAACTCGCCAACAAAACGACAGGTATTCAGCAGTATACTGCTGACCAGATCACAGGATTCCGGACAAACGGCGGAACCGATTGGCAGGATGAAATTTTCAGAAACGGACTTAGTCAAAACCATCAGGCTACGGTCTCGGGTGGAGCAAGTAATGTCAGATATCTGTTTTCGGGGAATTACATCAACGAAACAGGGACACTGATTAATACCAACAGAGATAAATATTCGGTTAGGGCCAATATTGATGCCGATTTTGGAAAACGACTTACGATTGGGATGGATATTGTTGCAACGATGAATAAAAAATTCAATCCGAACCTGGGCAGCGGCGGAACCAAAGATAATCCGATCTACCAGAGTATCTTATTTTCGCCTACCGTACCGGTGTACAAACCCGATGGAACCTACAATATTTATGAAACGGTGGGAGCCCTGGGAAGAAATCCGGTATTGCTCGCCAAAGAACCTTATGATTTATCAAAAGGGAAGAGCATTGGAATTAATACCAATCTGAAATATAAGATTTTAGACGGATTTACATTCAATGGAATCGCCAGCATAAATTCCAGCACAGGCACTTCGAAAGGTTTTACAAACAATATACTTGCAACTACTACCTCTATTTCATTAGGCAGTAGTGATGCGATAAGCTGGCAGGTTGAAGCCTTGCTTAACTATGAGAAAAAATTTCTGAATTGGCACTCATTTTCAGCTACAGCCGGCTTTGAGGCATTTGCCCGGGAGTCTCGGTCGATAAGTGGTTCTAAAAAAGCAGTTGATAATCCTGGTTCAAATCTGTCACTGGGAACTACACCTGCGATTAGTCAAGGGTATTCCTATTCAGCTTTACAATCATTTTTTGGTCGTATTAATTACAACTACAAATCGAAATACTATTTAACGGCTACCTACCGTGCTGACGGGTCGTCGAAGTTCAGGGATAAAAATAAATTCGGATATTTCCCCTCCTTTGGTTTAAGCTGGGTAGCCTCTGAAGAAGAATTTATTAAAAACCTGGAGATCTTCGACAGATTAAAATTCCGTGGTAGCTGGGGTATTACCGGAAACCAAGCCATTTCGTCCTATGCAACGTTCTCAACTATAGGAACCGGAACATACACCTTCACGACAACGACCAAATATCCGGGAACATGGCCAGGTTCACCAGCCAACTCAAACCTAAGATGGGAACAAACGGAACAAAAGGATGTTGGAATGGATTTGTCATTCTTTAAAAACAGATTAAATATTACCATGGACTATTTTCAAAAAGAAACCACAGGTTTGCTTTTGAAAAAAGCACTCCCTTCCTATGATGGCGGATTTAACGTAACCCAGAATTTAGGTCAGATCATTAATAAAGGATTTGAATTCTCGGCAGATTGTCAGATAATTAATAAAAAGGAGTTTGGGTGGAATCTGATGGTTAACATTTCAACCCTGAAAAACCGGGTTGTAAGTCTGGGTGGCGAAACACAGATTTATGGTGGAACTTATGGATCGGGCGTGATGAATACAAATGCATTTATTGTCAAGCCAGGTGAACCACTCGGATCTTTCTGGGGATACAAATACCTGGGTATCTGGAGTCCGGCAGAAGCCACGGAGGCTTTGAAGTACGGGAATCAGCCGGGTGATTCAAAATACGAAGATCTCAACAAGGATAATCAGCTAAACTCGAGTGATTATCAAATTATTGGCAACGCAAATCCCAGATATACCGTTGGATTAAGCAACTCACTAACCTATAAAAACTTTGAGTTTAATCTTTTAATTGAAAGTGTGCAGGGTCGTGATGTTTACAACATAATGTATGCCTCGGCTGCAGTAGTGATACCCGATTCACGCACAATTACGCTGAAGGAGGGAGCTGATATTTGGTCAGCCAGCAATTTAAATGCAAAATTTCCTGCAGTAAGTACAACCAATAAAAACTACATGAGTTCATCAAGATGGTTACAGGACGGCAGTTACATCAAGGTCAGGAATATCAGCTTTTCCTACATTCTTCCAAAACATGTCAGCAAATTTGCAGATGTCAAACTGACATTAAGTGCTCAAAACTTTATTACACTAACAAAATACAAAGGTTTTGACCCTGAGGTCACCTCATCCTTAAGCAGTGATATTGATTCAGGTATTGATTTTGGAGTATATCCAACCTCCAAGATAATTACAACAGGCTTAACCGTAACATTCTAAATTTTAACGAAATGAAAAAATATATTTACATTCTTGTGTTTTTGGGGTTAGCGACTTCATGTAATATGCTGTATGAGAAAAATGAAGGTTTAGTAGCCCCCGAAACCTATTATAATACGGTTGCAGACCTTGAAACTGCCACAATTCCAATTTACTGGAAATTAGAGAGCGCATATTTCAGATCAGGTGGAACAGATGCTATAGCCTTAGGCGCTGATGATGTTACCACAAGCGCCTCCTTACCTGAGCAGGTAGAATTTGAAATTTTTCAACCTTCCGGTTCTAATTCCTGGGTAGCCAATTGGTGGGTAAATTGCTATCAGGGGATTCTTGCTGCAAATAATATATTTGTTAATTCAGTCAGGGTGCCCGAATCCACTGACAAAAACTATATATTGGGGCAAGCCTATTTTGCAAGGGCATGGTTTTATTTCCTGCTCGTCAGAACTCATAACAGGGTACCTTTAATTACAGATATTAACACACATCCTGACATCAGTAATTCAGAGCCGCAGGATATCTATAAGCTAATTGTAGAAGACCTAAAAAAGGCAGAGGTATTGCTTCCGGATAAATGGACCAATTACAAGGCGAATATTGCATTCACAAGCGGAATCGCAAAATCTGCATTGTCGCTGGTATATCTTACCATGGCGGGTTATCCGATCAATGATGTTTCAAAATATGCGCTGGCAGCAGATAAAGCGAAGGAAGTAATTGACAATGCGGATAAATATGGCTATAAACTTTTACCGAATTTTGCTGACTTATGGACTTATCAAACATTTAACGCTGAGACTATTTTAGGGGCTTATTATAATACGGCCCTTGGCGAGGAGAACCATTCAGCACCTTTATGTAGTGCACCATCCGAATATAATGGATGGGATTACTATTTTGCTGAACTCAATTTTTATAAAAAATTTCCTTCTGGCCCCAGAAAAGATGCAACCTTCTGGACTAAATTTCCAATTCTTAATGCCGACAAAACGGTAACGATTAAAGATTGGACAGAAATGAAACAGAAACATCCTTACTACAAAAAATATATTGAAGTTCCGGGTTACGACTGGAACAAACCCTGGATTACCTCCAATTGGAATTCAAGCCGGACAAATGTTATTATGAGATATGCGGAAGTATTACTCATCTATGCTGAGGCAAAGGCAATGTCTGGATCTGCTGATGCAACAGCCTATTCCGCAATTAATCTGGTCCGGAAAAGAGCCGGAACTAAAGATCTTGTCGCGGGACTATCTCAGACTGCCTTCCGTGATTCGGTCATCGCTGAACGTGCATGGGAATTTGCCGGACTGGAACCAAATGAAAGTCGATGGTTCGATCTGGTTCGCTTACAGCGCGTTGAAGCTGCAGCTGCAGACAGAGACGCTTCGGAATTAAAAATTCTGGTAGCGCCAACAAAGAAAAGTTATTTCTCTCCACTGCCAGATGGTGAGATCCTGAAAAATCCAAATCTGGCCAAGTAAGTCTTCATTAGTCTCCACCTAAAAAAGTAATTTGCAAGAAATTTTAGGTGGAGACTAAAATAAAATACCATGTTCGGCAAAAGCAATAAATTCAGAAACATGAGCAATATGCTCTTAATGGTTCTTCTTCAACTTCTAACCATATCAATTAAAGGTCAGGAAAAACCAGATTTATCTTTTGTTGATATTTCAGGAGAGACTAAACGTCACATTATAATTGCAGCCGGGACAGAAGAAATCTACCAGGGTCATCCCACCACCGTGTTGATGGCTGACGGGAAAACGATGTTTTGTGTTTGGAGCATTGGGCATGGTGGTCATTCCGGCCCCATGGCGGTTAGTCAGGATGGTGGTATCAATTGGAACAGGATAGATAATCAATTGCCTTCAGAGTTTCTGAATCACCGGAATTGTCCGAGCATTTACCGTATAACCAACAAGAAATCAGGCAAGGAAAGACTCTGGGTTTTTTCAGCTCAACCAAAAATGCCCCGTATAATGAGTGAAGACCAGGGTAAAACGTGGAAGGAGTTACCACCGCTTGGTTTTGACTGTGTGATGACCTTTAGTAGTATTGTTAAACTTTCGAATGGAGACTACATTGGATTCTACCATAGAAAGCAAGGTGAATCACTTGTTGTATTACAGACTAAAACGAAAGACGGAGGAATGAGCTGGTCAGAGCCTAAAATAATCGCTTCCGTAAAAGGTAAAAACCCATGTGAACCATATGTTTTCCGTTCCCCTGATCATAAAGAACTATGTTGCCTCATGCGGGAAAATAACCACAAAGGTCGCAGCCTGATCATGTTTTCTGGCAATGAGGGCAAAACATGGAGCAAACCAGTTGATACCTGCTGGGGATTGACAGGTGACAGGCACATGGGAGTTTATACCGATGATGGCAGAATCGTAATCGCTTTTCGGGATAGGGCGCTTAATAGCCCTACGCTAGGACATTTTGTGGCCTGGGTCGGAACCTACGACGATCTTAAAAATGGTAAACCTGGCGCGTATCGTATTAAAATTCTGCACAATTATTCAGGAAACGACTGTGGTTATCCGGGAATGGAAATACTTCCGGATGGAACAATCGTTGCAACAACCTACCTAAAATACCGGGATGATAAAAACCAACATTCAGTGGTAAGCACAAGTTTCAAAATAAAGGAGACAGATAGTATGCATGCCAGCTCAAAGCTATAATTCGATTTATGATCCTCCCACAAGGCAATCATCTGTTGAAAATAATTAAAAACCAAGTTCCCTTTTAGGAAATCCGCACGGTAACAAATGCCAAAACAGCCTAAAAGATCAAATTGCCATAAATGACAATTTCACAAGACGTCGTTTCAATACCACAAAGCCAGCGTCAAAATACATGACCGGATGTATTCGGTCCAAAGGGAAATTCACCTTTAATTTGGGAAGATGGAAGTTTGCGCCAAATTATCCGGCGGAAAGGGATCCTGAACTGCTATCTGGCTGATGCCCGAAAAAAGCGTTTATGGCACATGGCATAAAAGCGGAGAAATGGATATGATGGAACAACTCAATTTTGAAACTTCTTTCTATCAAACCATCCACAGTGATTACATCGATAACCTGAAGAATAGAGAATATCCGAAATATTCCACAACTTCGCCATACAAGATTGGTGAGTTTAATATTTTCGGTATGGAATGGTATGCCGACCGAATAGATCTTTTCATAAATGGAATAAAAACCTTTTCTTATCCAAAAGTTGAAGGCAATGGAGCAAGCCAGTGGCCTTTTGATCAGGAATTCTATATCATTCTCAATCAGGCGTTAGGCAGAAACTGGGTCGGACCTGTTAATGATGCAGATTTACCTGTAAAAATGATTATTGACTGGGTGCGAGTATACCGGATGATGAATTCATGAATGAATAATCAGAAATTTTAATATAAATTCACACCTTTAAAAACATTTTCCATGTTCCGGGCGATTACAAAAATGAAAATGTTGTGATCACTGAATTACAAATAAAAGGTTCTGCCGCTGCTATGGCTTTAATCAATTCCATTTTTAATTAATTAACTAATTATATACAGATGAAGAAAATAAAGTTATTCATGCTTGCTCTTTTAGGAATGATATTAAGTTTCACGGGATGTAAAACTCCCTCCGAAATTATTTCTGCTCACAACTCAGCCATTATCCCTGGTACAGCAACTGAAGCGCAAATTGTAACAATAGCCGCAAATATCACCCCTTCTCCGCGTCAGCTCACCTGGCAGGAGATGGAGTTTACTGCCTTCTTTCACTTCAGTATAAACACTTTTACCGACCGCGAATGGGGCGAAGGAAAAGAGAGCCCGTCACTATTTAATCCTACCCGGCTTGATGCCCGGCAATGGGTCAAAACGGCAAAGGAAGCCGGTATCAAACTGGTGATCCTTACCTGTAAACATCATGATGGATTTTGCCTTTGGCCCAGCAAATTTACCGAACATAGCGTCAAAAACAGTCCATTTAAAAATGGGAACGGTGATGTCGTAAAAGAGGTAGCAGATGCATGCAAGGAACTTGGAGTTAAGTTTGGCGTATACGTCTCACCATGGGACCGGCATGAAAAAACATATGGAGATTCTCCAGCATATAATCAGTATTTTAAGAATCAGCTGACTGAACTTCTGAGCAATTACGGCACAATTTCAGAAGTCTGGTTTGATGGCGCGTGTGGTGAAGGACCAAATGGAAAAAAACAGGTTTACGATTGGAAATCATACTATTCTGTTATTCGTAAGCTGCAGCCCGACGCTACAATTGCTGTAATGGGTCCTGATGTCAGATGGGTGGGTACAGAAAGCGGATATGGCCGCGAAACAGAGTGGAGCGTTATTCCTGCCTCGGCAAGCAGTGTTGCAGAAATCGCTGCCAGTTCCCAGCAAAGCGCGGGTAACGGAACCTTCATTCCTGAAGGGGACAAACAGGGTATTGACCTGGGAAGCCGTTCGATGATTACTAAGGCTAAAGGATTGATATGGTATCCCTCGGAGGTGGATGTTTCGATTCGTCCGGGATGGTTTTATCATTCAAAAGATGACGATCGCGTTAAAACACCCGAAAAACTGCTCGATATTTATTTTAGCAGTGTAGGACGAAACTCTTTATTGCTGCTCAACATCCCTCCTGACAAGCGCGGTTTGTTACACGATAAAGATATTCAAAACCTCAGTCTGTTTAAAAAAGCAGTAGATGATATATTTCGAATTAACTTTTTAACCGGCGCCAGAATTAATTCCGATTCTCATCTGGGGAAACAGAAGGCAGGATTCTGTATCGACAACGATAATAAAACATGGTGGTCGGCTGCACCTGGTCACTCCGACGCTACCCTTGTTATTAAATTAAATGGTTCACAGACATTTAATGTTCTGATGCTTCAGGAAAATATCCAAAAGGGTCAGCGAATCGAGTCGTTTATCCTCGAAGGATGGGTAAACGGTGGTTGGACGAAATTAACCGATGGGACAACTGTAGGCTACAAACGGCTAATTCGGTTCAACACTGTGTCGACTGATCAGGTAAGGCTTCGAATCCTGAAATCGCGTTTAAATCCAACGCTTTCATCTTTTGGACTCTATTTTAACCAGGCACAATAGAAGGATGAACAGGATAAAACATTTGCCGGTAATCGGTTTTATGACTGCTTCGCTGATTTCGGGATTATCAACCGGAAGTCTTGAGGCCAGAGGTGAACAAAAGCCGAATATCATCCTGTTTTTGGTTGACGACATGGGGTGGCAGGATACTTCGGTTCCATTCTGGAAAGAGAAAACACCATTTAACCGGCTGTACCATACTCCCAACATGGAAAAACTGGCAGCATCAGGGATGAAGTTCACCCAGGCTTATGCCTGTACGGTTTGTTCCCCTTCACGGGTTAGTCTGATGTCGGGAATGAATGCAGCGCACCACAGGGTGACGAACTGGACTTTACGGCGAAATGCCTCCGTTGACGGAAAAGATGATAAACTGGAATATCCTCAGTGGAATGTAAATGGACTACAGGCCGTTGATTCGATCGAACGATCGATTCAGGTTACCACTTTACCACAAATACTGCACGATAATGGCTTTTATACCATTCATTGCGGAAAAGCTCATTATGGCGCCATGGATACCCCAGCAGCCAATCCGCTCAACCTTGGGTTTGATGTAAACATTGCTGGTCATGCCGCCGGTGGTCCTGGGAGTTATCTTGGTGAAAAGAATTTTGGAAATGCAGCAAAAGGAGAATATACCCAACCCTGGGGAGTCCCGCGTCTGGAAAAATACCATGGTGATTCCATCAACCTGACCGAGGTGTTAACGCGCGAAGCAATCCTGGCCATTGATAAGGCTCAGCAGGTTGGCAAACCTTTTTATCTTTATATGGCACATTACGCCGTACATGTTCCGCTTGAAGCTGATATCCGTTTTTATCCAAAATACAAAGCAATGGGGCTTGAAGAACCGGAGGCCAGGTATGCCTCAATGCTCGAATCCATGGATAAAAGTCTGGGAGATCTGATGAATTATCTTGATAATAAAGGGATTGCTGACAATACGATTATCCTTTTTATGTCAGATAATGGCGGTTTAAGCGCTCATGCCCGCGGAGGTAAACCGAACGTCCATAACCTGCCACTAAACAGCGGCAAAGGTTCTGCCTATGAAGGGGGAATCCGTGAGCCAATGATTGCGAAATGGACCGGGAAAGTAAAACCTGCTTCGGTGTGCAACGATTACCTGATCATTGAAGATTTCTTTCCCACGATTCTTGAAATGGCAGGAATTAAGGAATATAAAACAGTACAAAAAGTTGATGGCAAAAGTTTTGTCCCTATGTTATTGCAAACCGGAACAACGGCAACCAATCGTGATCTGTTCTGGCATTATCCCAACAACTGGGGAGTTAACGGACCGGGAATTGGCGCCACAAGTACTGTCCGGAGTGGCGACTGGAAATTGATTTACTGGTATAAAAACCAACAGATCGAACTTTATAACCTCCTTGAAGATATCGGTGAGAAAAATAATCTGGCCAGGAGTGAGCCACTTAAAGTAAAGGTGCTTTCCAGGAAATTGGGAATCTATCTTTGCAGTATCAATGCTCAAAGACCTGTATTTAAGGATAATAAAAAAACAACACCATGGCCCGATGAGGTGGTCAGGTAAAATTCAAACTTTAAACTAAATCCAGTGAACAGTAAAGTCTTGTTATTTAATGGATTGGTGGCATGTACCGCCGGATCTGTAACTGCCGGTCATCGGGCGCCGGAACCTAAGCGCCCGAACATCGTCTTTATAATGACCGATGACCATTCGTATCAGACGCTGAGCGCCTATGATAAGCGTTTTATAGAAACTCCGGGACTTGACCGTATAGCAAAAGAGGGAGTGATATTTACCAACAGTTTTGTAGCCAACTCAATCTGTGCACCGAGCCGGGCCTGCATGCTCACTGGTAAACACAGCCATATGAATGGTCAGCGTGATAATAGCAATGTTTTCGATGGCAGTCAACAAACATTTCCAAAACTATTGCAACAGTCAGGTTATCAGACGGCCCTTATTGGGAAATGGCACCTGAAAAGCAATCCGACCGGATTTGACTATTGGAATATTTTACCCGACCAGGGAAATTATTACAATCCCGATTTCATTGACAGAAATGGGAAAAAACGGTATGAAGGTTATGTCACAAACATAATTACCGATTTCAGTATCGAATGGATGAATCATCGTAACCAAACAAAACCTTTTTGTTTGCTGGTCCATCACAAAGCGGTTCACCGGGTGTGGATGCCCGACATTCCAAACCTGACGCTGTTCAAGGATAAGACCTTTCCGATGCCCTCCAATTTTTATGATGATTATTCATGCAGATATGCAGCCGGAAAACAGAAGATGAGCATTGAGAAGGACATGGATCTGGTTTATGACCTGAAAATGCTCGATAAGGAAAATGAGATCCAGACACCTTACCGCAATGCCTACAAAAATGGTGAATATAGCCGCATGACAGATCAACAACGTAAAGCATGGGATGCTGTTCTTGATCCGATCATTCTTCAGTTTAAAAAAGATAAACCACAGGATAAAGCGCTTGCGCAATTGAAATACAACCGTTATATGCAGGATTATCTCAGTTGTGTCAAATCACTCGATGATAACGTAGCCCGTTTGTTGAAATATCTTGATGATAATGGTCTGGCCGAGAATACAATTGTTGTTTATACTTCCGATCAGGGTTTTTACATGGGAGAACACGGCTGGTTCGACAAAAGGTTTATGTACGAAGAGTCATTCCGAACACCGTTGCTCATGCGGCTGCCAAAATCATATCATTCTCATGGGAAAATTGATCAGTTGGTGCAGAATATCGATTATGCCCCGACATTTCTGGATCTGGCCGGATTGTCCATCCCTGCTGATATTCAGGGGCAATCATTGTTACCATTGCTGAAGGGTCATTCGCCCAGAAACTGGAGAAATGCACTATATTACCATTACTATGAATTCCCGGGCGAACATGCAGTAAGGCGCCATTACGGAATACGAACTAACCGGTATAAGCTGATTCATTTCTATAACGATTGCGATAAATGGGAACTCTTCGATCTGAAAAATGATCCGGCAGAAATGAGAAATCTTTATAATGATGTAAAGTATAAAGCACTTATTGACAATTTGAGAATTCAGCTACATGAACTTCAGGTGAAATATCAGGATCCAATAATCAGTCAATAAATCAATATTATAAGTAATGACTAAAATATAATGCTTTATTTAACTAATCATGGGATTGCATTTCGACAAGCTCAGTGCACCACCTCGGCTCTCCTGACATTACAACCAATATCTATCTGTACGCCAGGTTTTATGACAGTTAAGAAAATAAAGAATGAAAGTGAGATTCCTCATTCCGAACACTGTGAGGAATCTCATTATTTTAAAAGCCAATAGAATGTTGGTATTTATAGGAGGAATTCCGAAATTTCGGTAAAGCTATCTTTCCAACATTTAATGATCATCATTTCTTAATCATCTAAATATGAAATCCTTATCATTCACCATCCCGATTGCCTTCTTTTTGTTTATCTCTTTTCATGAGGCTAAGGCACAAACCGAAACAATAAAATTCAACGACAACTGGCAGTTTAAACTCGACACTGCCAATACTCCGGATGAAGAAGGTCTGGCAAAAGCGCAATGGCGCAACGTTCAGTTGCCACACGACTGGAGCATAGAACTGAACTTCGACGAAACAAGTCCTGGCGGTAACCGGGGCGCCAGTTTGCGCGGCGGAACCGGGCTCTACCGGAAATATTTCACCCTTGACAATTCGGATCAGGGGAAGAATATTTTTATCGATTTTGATGGTGTATACATGAACAGTACGGTGTGGATCAATGGTCAGAAATTGGGAACACGACCATTTGGATATATCTCCTTCCGTTACGATCTGACCCCCTATCTGAAGTTTGGAGGTTTAAAGAATGAACTGTTGGTGAGGGCCGAAAACCGGCAGCCCAATTCGCGTTGGTACAGCGGGAGCGGCATTTACAGAAATGTCTGGATTGTAAAGGCAGGAAGTGTGTTTGTTGATCATTGGGGAACCTACATCACCACCCCATATGTATCCAATCAATCGGCAAAGGTGAATGTTCAGACAAAAATCCGCAACAGCCTGAATGAAAATATCTCTCCAGTTTTAAAAACATTGATCTACGACAACAAAGGAGATCTGTTTAAGACCTTAACAACAACCTGTTCTGTCGGAGGAAATTCAGTGATGACTGTCGAACAGGAGGTTGTGATCGAAAATCCGCAACTCTGGTCAACTGAAAAACCAGCACTTTATAAAGCGGTAAGTCAGGTTTATCTGAACGGGTCGATCACCAGTGAGTACCCCACCACATTTGGGTTAAGATATTTCAATTTCGATCAGGACAAAGGATTTTTCCTGAATGGGATACCAACCAAAATTATTGGAGTCTGTATGCACCACGATTTGGGTGCTCTGGGGACTGCGATAAATTACCGTGCGATGGAACGTCAGCTGGAAATTCTTAAAAGTATGGGAATAAATGGGATTCGCACATCACACAATCCTGCTGCTCCTGAATGGCTGGACCTTTGTGATAAAATGGGGTTCATTGTGATGACTGAAACTTTTGATGTATGGAAAGCCATCAAGGAAAATACCCCTTTCAATTATAATCTGTATTTTGACAACTGGCATAAAAGAGACCTCACCGATCATATCGTGCGCGATCGAAACCACCCTTCGGTTTTTATGTGGAGCATCGGCAACGAAATACCCGAACAAGGAGGCGGAGAAAAAGATACCACCGGGAGGAGCATTGCCCGTGAGCTGTCGGATATTATCCATTCGCTGGATAACCGACCTGTCACTTCAGGATTGAACCAGGTGAGTTTCGACAATAATATCTATCAGTCGAAAGCGCTCGATTTGGTGGGAATTAACTATCATCATGCAACATATCCGAATCTGCCGGCCATATTCCCCGGCCAGAAATTTATTTTGGCAGAATCCAATTCCGCCTTGCAAACAAGAGGGGAATATCTGATGCCATCTACCGGGATTCGCCGCTGGGCAGGGTTCACCAAAAAGAAGAATGGTGGAACACCTGAAATGACCTGTTCTTCTTACGACAACAGCTCAGCGCCTTGGGCATCAACCTACGAGGAGGTTATTAAACCTATTCTGAAATACCCCTATTTATCTGGGTTCTTTGCCTGGACCGGTTTCGATTATTTGGGGGAGCCAACACCTTATCCATTTCCTGCACGTAGTTCCTATTTCGGAATCGTTGATATGGCCGGATTTCCAAAAGATGCCTGGTATCTGTTCCAAAGTTTATTTACAAAAGCAACAGTTTTGCATATTTTCCCCCATTGGAACTGGGAAAAAGGTCAGGATATTGATGTATGGGCCTATTACAACAATGCCGACTCAGTTGAGCTATTTCTGAATGGCAAATCCCTGGGATCCAAAGCAAAAAAAGGGGATGAATTACATGTTCAGTGGGCTGTTAAATATGAAGCTGGTACTTTAAAAGCGGTTTCGACCAAAGGGGGTAAGATAGTAGCTGAACAGGTGATCCATTCTGCCGGAGAACCTGCCATAATTGTATTGTCAGCCGACAGAGGAAAAATAAAAGCCGACGGAGAAGATTTATCGTTCGTAAAAGTATCCCTGGAAGATAAAGAGGGTAATCTTGTACCTCATGCTAATAATCTTCTGAACTTCAAAATGGAAGGAGATGCCGAAATTGCCGCTCTGGACAATGGTTTGCAAACCGATTTAACCCCATTTTCAAATAAAAAATCACGTAAAGCATTTAATGGATTGGCATTGGTAATTGTAAAGGCACACCATAAAAAGGGTAATATAATATTGACTGTTTCCGGAAAGCAATTACGATCATCATCCATAAAAATAAAAATAGAATAAATCTGCATTAATCCGCAGGTTCAGCGTTCCTGTTTTTTTAAAATTCAAGAACCATGATAAAGGAAATATCCCTAAATTTGAACGACCCAAGGTTCTATTGATAGCCGATAGACCTGCCTGGCTTTATTCAGAATCGGGATTCTGCTTTTCGGATTGAAAGCCCTGGAAATTATGCATTAAAGCTAAAATGCTCCTAACAAATTAGCACTGACAATGACGATGACACTAAAAAAATAACACAAATTAACTGGTTCCTGTAATAAACTAGAACAATATTATGAATTCAAGGGAACGTGTACTCGCTGTTTTAAAGAATGAAAAGTCTGATCGCACCCCTTGCTGGTGCGGCGCTTCAACAGAATTCTGGGAGAAAGCAAAAAAGGAACTGAATCTTGACGACGAAGAGCTGCGTCAACGCCTTGGAGATGATTTCAGAAGGGTAATTGCCCCCTATAAAGGGCCTCTGTTTCCATTAAAATTTAAGAATGCAAGGTACGTTTCTGTTTTTGGCGTTGAAAGGGATGGTATGGGTTATGGTCAGCCAATTCATCATCCCTTAGCTGAAGCGACCTTGCAGGATATAAATAACTTTCCCTGGCCCGATCCTGAATGGATCGACGTTTCACTGGTAAAAAAAGAGGCGCAAAAATACAAAGGTCAGTATGCAATTCTGGGTGGCGACTGGTCCCCCTTCTGGCACGATGCAATCGATCTTTTGGGGATGGAAAACCTGATGATAAAAATGTTTCTTGAGCCTGAACTGGTAAAATTGGTCCTGGATAAAATTGTCGATTACTACCTTGCTGTGAATCAACGCATATTTGAGGTAGCAAGCGATGAGATTGACCTGTTTTTTATTGGAAATGATTTTGGGGGACAAACAGGCCCACTCCTGAGTCCTGAGATGTTTGAAGAATTTATTTCCCCTCAGATGGAACGACTGATAAAACTTGGACATAGCTTCGGACTGAAAGTGCAAATGCATTGTTGTGGCGGAGTCAGGGAGCTTATACCATTAATGATCGAAGCAGGTCTTGATGCCCTACATGCATTGCAGCCCGACTGTACCGGAATGGATTTATCAGAATTAAAATCCAGGTTTGGAAGTAAAATCATTTTAAATGGAGGTATTGACTCCAAACGAATATTAATTAACGGGACCGTTGATTTTGTAAAAGAGCAAACTTCTGAAATTCTGGAGATAATGACTAAGGGAGGAGGATATATCGCAGGTGCAAGTCATGATTCTATTCTTGAAGAGACCCCGGTTGAGAATGTTCTTGCGATGTTTAATACGATAACAAACTACAGAATATCTTAATATTTTTCAATCTACATAATTTAAAATTTTGCAAATGAGGACATTAAAAGCAACATTTACAATTTTTGCAATTGTGACAATGCAGGTTTGTCTGCAAACCATTCCCTGTGCAATTGCACAAAGTCAAAAAGAGGCTGCATTTCAGCTAAATCTGGCTGCGCCTATCGAAAAATGGGATGAAGCGATCCCCCTTGGGAATGGAATGTCGGGTGGATTACTTTGGGGTAAAGGAAATAAAATCAATCTTTCGCTTGATCGGGGCGATCTTTGGGATCTGCGCACTCATCCGGGTTTCATGACCCCTGATTTTAATTATGAAACGGTATGCCGGATGGCCATTGCCGGACAAACGGACTCACTCAATAAAAAATATGCCAGGGTAAGCGATTTTCCTACCAAACTTCCAGGCTGCCGCCTGGTGATTACATTACCTGAAGGAATGAATTCCAAATCGTTTCATCTGAATATGAAATCAGGTTTAGGGACCATCAATTTTGGAGAGAAACAGGTTGAATGCTTTTTCAGTTCCGTAAAACAGCTTGCGATGGTGAAAATCCCGGGATCCATTACCGATGTACAACTTGTGGCCAATCCCGCCGTTAGTAAGCTTGGAAATGCACCAGCCCATATCGAAAAAGATAAAAACAGCATATGGCTGATTCAGGATGCTTCGCAGAATTTTCAGTATGTGTTCTACATTCAAAAAACAAAATTTAAGGACTATACGTTGTTGACGATAACCTCTGCCACGAACAAGGAAACGGATAATGCACTCGCGCTTGCCAGCACTCTTGCGCAAAAGGGATCAGAAACCGGTTATGATCGTTTGTTGAAAGAACATGAAAATTGGTGGGCCAGATTTTGGGCGAAGTCATCCATTTCAGTGCCGGATACCATGGTTCAGCAACATTATAACCTTGTTCAGTATTTCTATGGGGCTGCATCACGTAAGGGAGCTCCACCTATGCCACTACAGGGGGTATGGACTGCCGATGCAGGTTCGCTTCCACCATGGCATGGTGATTATCATCATGACCTGAATACCCAACTAACTTATTGGGCCTATTTAACCTCCAACCGGTTTGAGGAAGGGGAAAGTTTCCTTGATTTCATGTGGTCATTGAAGCCGGAGCATGAGCAATACGCCCGAAAGTTCTACAATACCTCCGGATTTATTGTCCCCGGCGTAATGGCCTTCGATGGGAAACCAATGGGAGCCTGGTATCAGTACTCACTCTCCCCTACCATGGGAGCATGGGTGGCTCAGTCGTTTTATTGGCATTGGCGTTATACAATGAATCCTCAATTTTTAAAAGAGAGGGCTTATCCCTATTGTACCGGTATTGCAGAGGCGCTCGTCGGACTGATGAAACAGGATAAAAACGGGAAGCTTAAACTGCCACTCTCATCGTCACCCGAAATTCATAACAATTTCCAGCAGGCATGGCTCAAACCAAACAGTAATTTCGACCTGTCATTGATTCGCTGGATTTTCGGAGCAAACATGGAGATGGCAAAAGCGCTAAAACTTGAAAAAGAGGCCAACCGCTGGCAGGATCTGCTGGCAAAGATGGACGACCTTGCGATAAAAGGTGATGCCGGGCCATTGCTTGTCTCTCCCGGCGAATCATTAACTGAGTCTCACCGGCATTTTTCACACCTGATGGCTATTCACCCCCTGGGAATTCTTAATATTGACGGGACCGAAAAGGATCGCACAATTATAAATGCATCCCTTGAACAGATCGATTCACTGAAATCAAAATTCTGGTGTGGATACAGCTTCTCCTGGATGGCATGTATGAGGGCCCGTGTTGGACAGGCAGACAGGGCATTGGAAGATCTGGACAATTATATGGACTGCACCTCCCGAAACGGTTTTCATTTAAACGGGCCACAGACACGAAATGAGCTATCCGATTACAATAACATGCATGCTTTTACCCTTGAAGGTAATTTTGCTGCATCGCAGGCTGTCCATGAAATGGTGTTGCAGAGTTGGGGTAATTGTCTCCGTATTTTCCCTGCTATACCTGAAAAATGGAAAGAGGTCTCTTTTCAACATTTACGGGCAGAGGGTGGATTTGTGGTTGATGCAGAACGAAGGGGAGGAAAAACAGTCAGGATAGTCATCGCCGCAACAGTCGATCAGTTACTTCGGCTTAAAAACCCCTTCGGACAACAAGAAATTGAATCAAATTTAAAGTTGGAGAAAAAAGGTGATGATGTATTTTGCCGGATGAATAAAGGTCAGATTCTAAAATTATCAATAAAAAAAGTCCGTTTGTCAATACCATTGTAAACATTCACAATACAAAATGCATGATCGGATCATTGTAGGCTGAAGTCCCCTGTGCGGTAACAGATGCAACGCGGAACCAGTATTTGTTGACAGGAACAAGATCGTCAATCTCAACAGAGGCTTTACTTGTTGCCTTTGCAAAGGTCCAGCCTGAGTCGCTATCCGGTAATGTCGTCATGCTATATTGCCAGAGGTACGATTTTGCCCCTTGAACAGCACTCCGTCTCAAGATAACCGTACCCGAGATTTCACCTGACTCAACAGTCAATTCAGCTCTTGGCGAAGGAATGGGCTGCCTTGAGATATTAAACCCTGCACCTAAAATAACTGCCCCATCATTATCGGCAACCCTTTCAACATAACGGGCCATTTTGCGCATTGCATCATCCCATAGCGTTTCAGTCTGATGCATCAACTTCGTCTCCGCCTTACCCCCGTTCTTTGCAGCTACAAAATGAATCTCCAACAAATCGGTCAGCTCTTTCATCGTATCCAATGAGATATCAGGGGTAGGAAAATTGGGATTTTTAGTCATCTTTGTAATGACAGTCCTCCCCCAACCAATCTTTTCGGCGATGGTAAGCCGAACAAAATCAAAAATTACCTTTAATTTTTTCATGGTTGTTCAATATTAAATTACATCATCTAAAAAATCAATACTATGCAATGAATGGTCTGACAAACGGACCTGATTTTATTGGGTTTCCCCCCGGAAACTATTTTTTACCTCCGGGAAATTGTATCAATCTGACAAATTATCTTCGGGTTGTTTTGATTCAGAACTGCTTCCTAACGGATAACTTCTATGATCGAACAAGTTTCAATAGTTTTCTGTCGGGTTTCTACCGGAATTCATCAGATAACTTAAGTTACTCGTCGGGTTTTGCAAGTTATTGGTTAAGTTTTGATAGTAACCGATTGAATTGTGATAGTTATTGGTCGAATCACTATAATTATTCGTCAGATTCTTCCACCATCCGTCCAATAACTTATGTTATCCATCGGGCAACTTAAGTTATCAGTTAAGTTGTGATAGTAATCTGTTGAATTTCATTAGTTTTCCATCGGGTTTCTTCTGCAATTCGTCCGACCCCATAAGTTTTTTGTCGGGTTTCTTAAAATATCAGTTTAAAACTGTGGCAAATCTGATTGAAGTGCATAAATCTTTTCAAAGAACAAGTTTCATGAACCATGATCAAAGTTAAATCCCTAAAATGTTAAAATCAATACTAAAAAAGTGGTATATTTGATATAACCATAAAAAGATCAGGGCTATGGCAACTGAGAATAATATCAACAGGATAGAACAGCCTCTTTCTGGAACTTCCATTCTTGAATCGATTATCGATTCACTGCCTGCGATAATTTATGTTAATGAAGTTAAATATCCGGGTGATATTTGTTCATTTCACAATTTATATCTTAACCGGTCTGGATTTGATTTTATTGGTTGTACTCGCGAAGAATTCTCGAGTCGGAATATTCATTTTTTCAGAAAGATGATCCACCCAGATGATCTGGAGCTGCTGGAAATAAGTTTACAAACCGTTTATCCTCCGGGTATAAAACCATCCATTGCAGCCACCATGAGGATAAAGTCAAAAGATCTTGATCATTATTGTTTGTTTCAATGTGTAAAGACGATTATGGAGACCTTCGACGATGGCAGATTGAAAAAAGTTTTTGTCGTTGCTTCTGAAATTAAGGAAATCACCCCCCCGGGAAATCAGATTCTACCATCACTCAACGAAAACCTTAAGAAGAACAAAATGATCAAGCAATATCATTTTACTCCCCGTGAACAGCAGGTGTTGCATTTGATTGTAAAAGGGGAAACGGATATCGAAATCGCAGATAAATTGATTATTAGCATCTCTACTGCCAGGAAGCACCGTAATAATCTGATCCTAAAAAGTAAAGTAAAAAATACTGCCGCGCTCGTCGCCCTGGCCGTGGAAAGCGGAGGATATTCAGCTCTGGATAAAATATAAATTTATGCTATAAATCATCAGGTGGGTAGAGCAGCTTTCCATTCTGCTTATAGATTAATGATTGGCTATCTGCCTTTAGCCGTTGGCGACTGGCTTGAATGCCTTAAACATTTTTTTATACTTAATTCTGTTTTGAAAATGCGACTTTCTCCCTGTAGAAATCTGCCAGCAATTAGATTCAATTGCAATCTGCATTTTGAGCAATAATTGTCTTAACCACATCAAAAGATATAGATCCAAAAATTTGTGTAAATCCGCTGAGTACATGCCACTTGTCTGCCCATCGGAGTATCCGCGTTTCTATTTGTCAGCTGGCAAAAAAATGTCCATATTTGCGTCTTACAGCAAACTTACTATTTGATGCAACGATCCAATGACATCGGTCAAATTGAAATCTGGAATCAATTTATTCTGGATGGAAATCAGGATGCACTGTCACAGATCTATTTTCATTATTATGATTTATTGTTTGATTACGGGCAAAAGCACACCTCCGATAAACAACTGGTTGAAGATGTTATACAGGATATCTTCATCAATTTTATTAAAGTCAGGAAAAGCATCGGAAATGTGAAGAATCTGAGCGGATACCTCCTCACCACCTTCCGCCGACAACTCTTTCTGGATCTGAACAAGCAACGAAAATTGGTTTCAACCGAACAGTTACCAGAAGAGCATTTCGACTATTATAAAAGTCCGGAGCAGGAGGGTTTAGATCAGGAATCCATGGAATGGATTCACTCAACCATCAGGAAGTGCATAGGAAAATTAACTCCCAAACAGCAGGAAATGATCTATTTAAGATTTGAACGTGAAATATCCTATGAAGAGATCGCTCAAACATTAAATATTTCGGTCGACTCGTGTTATAAATCAACCTATCGTTCGATCAGGATCATCCGATCTGAGGCAGAGAAAATCCTTGGGAAAAAAGCCAATATATTACTTTTTGCATGGTTGAAAACAATCAGAAGTAGAGCGTAATAGAAAACAATAACTAACAAGAAACGAAAATGGAAATGTCAAAGATTTTAAAAAACAGAAAATATCTTGCGATAAATCTAATCTTGTTTGCAATTTTATATTTATCCGTAGATTTTAATAAAGAATTTATCCGTCCTGTTTATGGATATACTCCGATAATAGGAATTATAACGGGAAGTTTTTCAAATTTTATGGCAGCATTTATTATTAGTCTTTTTCCGGTATCACCCATTATTAGTAAGAATATTAAGATTAAAAAAGCGAGAATAATTGTTTATACAATTTCACTTTTGGTTTTTTTAATATTAACAACTGAAGAAATATATCAAATATGGGGAGCAAGTAAACAATATGATTTATTTGATATTTTAGCGAGTGCAATTGGTTCTTTATTGGCTATTTTAACATTTGAAATTGTAATTTATTGGAGAAAAAGAAGACCATCAAATTACTACTTTTATCACAAGTAAAGTTAGTAATAAAGGCCAGGTTACCCTTCTCCTGATCAGCCTTTAAAGTGCCTAAGCTGGAGGCAATGAATTGAAAATTATGCATACAATTTAAAGAAAATATCCCATGCATCAAGTCACATGTATGATTTTTAAAGAGAGTAAGCTACCCGGAAGCGGCATTGTAAAAAAGACACGGTAACAGATAACAATAGAGAACAATTATGAATAGAATCCTGATTTTTATACTCTTAATAAGTTGCAAACCATTGTTTGGACAGCAAATTACAGGGATTGTCATTAATGCTGATAGTAAGAAGCCTATAGAATTTGCAAATGTGGGAATTAGTGGTAAAAATGTTGGAACAGTTACCGATTTAAATGGCAGATTCAAACTTTTGGTGGATTCGAAGTATGATAATGACACAATTCTATTTTCAATAATTGGATATAAACCACTTTTGATAAAAACTGCAGACCTTAGAAAAAATATTAATAATGAGGTATTTCTTAAAGAGAGAGCCTATGAAATTGCTGAAGTAGTCATAAAACCAAAAATATTTAAGGAGCGAACGATAGGTGTAACAACTCATTTTAAAAAGATTGCAGCAGGATTTAAAGACAACTTATTGGGGTATGAATGCGGTATATTAATGAAAGTAAAGAAAACTGCCCTTATAAAAAAAGTCAATATAAATATCTCTAGTTGCTCATATGATACAATATTTTATAGATTAAATATTTACAAAGTTCGCGGGAAAATGGATTTTGAAAATATTCTCCGGGAACCTATCTATTTAAAAATGCCAAAAGAATCCGTTAAAGATGAAATTCAAATTGATTTGCAATCGAAAAATATAGTAGTTGAAGGTGATTTCCTTATTACATTAGAACATATTAAGGACTTGGGGAATGGACTTCTTCATTTTTGTGCGGGATTAACAGATAAAACCTATTACAGGAAGACTAGTCAGGGCAAGTGGGAAACAGTACCAATTGGAATAAGTATAAGTGTGATTGTTGATGTTGAAAAATAATGAAATCCGCAATCGGAACAACTGTCCAATCATTCTGCAAGGAATTACCTACCCAATTCTCTTTCGTTGGATTGGGTGAATTCGTTATTTGTTATGAAGCCCATTCATGTGCATAGGCTAATAATTGATAAACCGGATGATGGAATGGAACCGTCTTAAACACAAAAAAATTGTTAGATACAGCGACAAAGAAAAGAATTGACAATTGCCGGGATATCATAATTGGCAAATTGTCTGACCCGAAAGCATAGGAACAAACAGGATTCTGATTATAAAAACAGAGATTACTGACGTACTTCAGAATGCTTCAATCCTAGTTCTTTTGGGCTATGCCAGCAGGAGTTATAAAACAAACAACAGAAATGTGGGCAATAATAATCATTGGAAAGTTACCGCATCATGGAAAGCGGTAGTTGCAGATAAAAAACTAAGCTTTGGAAGGTGTATGCTGACTTTAGCGTTTTATTAGAAATAATAAATAAGAACAAATGAAACCCTTTGCACAATCGGGTAGACTTCATTTTTCCACAATTCATTCGTCGTATTATTTGGAATGATTTGTAATAGTTGCGACTTAATCTGACAGTCAGGGATTAAACTAACTTTGTAATTGCATTCAAAAAGAAGTTTAATCCACTAAAACTGTCAGAAATGAATACAGAAGTAAAATTAATCAAAACCAAGTTAGGATTGCTCAATTTGTCAGAGCAATTAGGTAACGTTTCACAAGCCTGTAAAATCTTCGGTTACAGTCGTGATAGCTTTTACCGTTTTAGAGAGCTGTATGAAAAAGGAGGAGAATTAGCACTTCATGAGGTTTCACGCAGGAAACCAGTGCTTAAAAACCGCATTGAAGAGGCCATTGAAGATCAGGTTAAACAGATTGCCTTTGATTTTCCGGCTTATGGACAACAACGTGCCTCGAACGAATTGAAGAAGAAAGGTGTTTTTATTTCCCCTGCAGGAGTGCGTTGTGTTTGGCTCCGTAATGGTGTAGAAACTTTCCAGAAAAGGCTTAAATTGCTTGAAAAACGGGCTGCTCAGGATGGATTGGTCTTGACTGAAGCTCAGGTTGTAGCCCTTGAAAAAGCCAAGGAAGAAAAGTTTGCACAAGGTGAGATAGAAACGCAACATCCAGGATACCTCGGTGCACAAGACACTTACTATGTGGGCACTATAAAAGGTGTTGGTCGGATATATCAGCAAACATTTATTGATACTTACACTAAAGTTGCCCAGGCTAAATTGTACGATCGTAAAAATGCCCTTGTTGCCGCAGATATGCTTAATGACAGGGTATTGCCAATGTATGAAGAAAGTAAAATTCCACTGCTAAGGATCTTAACTGATCGGGGAACCGAATATTGCGGAGCACGTGAACATCATGAATACCAATTATACCTGGCAATAGAAGACATCGATCATACACGAACCAAAGCAAGGCATCCGCAGACAAATGGAATTTGTGAACGATTCCACAAAACGATGCAGGAAGAGTTTTATGCGGTAGCTTTTCGGAAAAAAATTTACAGCTCCATAGTTGATCTACAGATAGATGTGGATCTTTGGCTTGATCATTATAACAAAGAACGTCCTCATTCCGGGAAGTACTGTTTTGGTAAAACACCGTGGCAAACATGGAATGAGACACTTCACCTGACAAAAAGTAAAATGCTGGATACTCAATTTCAAAAAGATGTATCTTTATACCTGACAGGAGAAGCGGAACCAGGCTCTGGTGGCGACCAACCTGATAGGAATATCCTGTCCGACTGGAATGGTCACGGGGGCATTAATGGCCCCCAAATCCAGCATATCATTCCGGGAGAAGATGCCTTAAAAAACGCATTGAATTATTAACTCAAAAATATCCCTACTGTCAGACGAAGTCTAAACTTCTACAAATGATTATAAAAAACTATCTTTGCCAAATTGAAAATGACAAAGAAGTTTAAACATATTATTTCATTTTTATTGGTGTTTGTTTTGCTGACACCAATGGCTGTAAAGCTATTAGACAGTCAATATCACCTTCATGACCATTTTATTTGTATTTCGAAGAACGAAAATCATTTTCACGAATATCACCATAAATGTCCGATACCCGGTTTTGAATTCTCATTATACTCCCTAAGCAAAATCATACCTGTAACTCAAAAGACACTCCATTTTGAGAAACTTTTCACCAACTACATTTCAATTCATTGTTGTAGTAATTCAAAATATTCCTTCTCATTACGAGCACCGCCCATAAATATTCACGATTAAATTTCATTTTCGGTGAACATAAAAATTCACCCATTTTTTGCTGACACAATTGGTTCTCTAATTGTATCAGATATTCATATTTTGTGATATTTAAAAGGAAATTCAGATGAAAAAAATCTTATGGGTTTTAATGATTCTTCTATTTTATTCAATAGCAGGATTTGCCCAAAACAGATCAGATGCTCACCTATCGGGCCATATTATAAACAAAACCACTAAAGAATACCTGCCACTGATCAATGTAGCATTAAAAGGCACAACAATCGGAACGACAACAGATGCAACAGGCCACTATTTTTTAAAAAACCTGCCAACAGGCAAATTTATCGTGGTCGTGTCTGGAATAGGATATAAATCAGTTGAAAAAGATATTGATTTAACCGCTATTAAAACTATCGATGCAAATTTTGAACTTGAAGAAGACCAAATCATGTTAGAGGGGGTTGTGGTTTCGGCTAATCGTAACGAAACCAACCGAAAAGAAGCACCAACCATTGTGAATATTATAAGTCCAAAGAATTTTGAGAACACAAATTCTGTTTGCCTTGCACAAGGGCTAAATTTCCAACCCGGATTAAGAACTGAAATCAACTGTCAGAATTGTGGCTTGCCACAAGTCCGAATTAATGGTTTAGACGGTACCTATTCTCAAATATTAATTGATAGTCGTCCTATTTATAGTGCATTGCAAGGTGTATATGGTATCGAACAAATCCCTACAAATATGATAGAACGAGTTGAAGTGGTACGGGGTGGTGGTTCAGCTATTTTTGGAACAAATGCGATCGGAGGTACAATAAACATTATTACCAAATCCCCGACAACAAATTCTATTACATTGGCAAATACATCAACCCTTATTGGGGGTATATCTTCCGACATAAATACAACATTAAATGCAGCAGTTGTTTCCGGGGATGACAAAACAGGTATAACAATCTTTGGTTCAACAAGGCAGCGAAGTTCGTATGACAAGAATGGAGACGGATTCTCTGAAATCACTAAATTAAGAGTACAAAATATTGGATTTAAGGGTTTTTATAAAACAGGTAATTACAGCAAATTAACGGTGGAATATCATAATCTGTACAACTACCTCAGAGGGGGAAACGATTTCGATTTACCTGTGCAGCAGGCGGATATTGCGGAGGATGCAGCGTACAATATAAACACCGGTGGTTTGAATTATGACATTATATCAAAGAATAACAGGCATCATCTGAATGTTTTTTCATCGGCTCAGGTAATCAATCGCACAAACTATGCCGGCACGCAACAAGACTTGAACGGCTTTGGAAAAACGGATGGCAAAACCTTTGTAGTGGGTGGCCAATATACTTACACAATGGATAAACTGCTTTTTATGCCGGCGGAACTCACATCGGGCGCTGAATATAGTATTGATGATTTACATGATGTAATACAGGGGTATAATAGGACAACTGACCAAAGTATCAATATCAAGAGTGTATATTTGCAAAATGAATGGAAGAATAAAAAATTTAGCTTTCTGGTGGGGGGACGTTTTGACAAGCATAACTTAATTAAAGACCCCATTTTAAGCCCTCGAATAAATTTGCGTTATAATCCAACCGACATTTTTAGTTTTAGGACAAGTTATTCAACCGG
This sequence comes from Prolixibacteraceae bacterium, assembly GCA_963675995.2. GTDB lineage: Bacteria > Bacteroidota > Bacteroidia > Bacteroidales > Prolixibacteraceae > JAAFHB01. The sequence goes on from CAXXIY010000003.1 coordinate 88,743, forward strand.
ATTCCGTGCTCCACAGGTTTACGATGAAGATTTACATGGCACAGCAATTGGAGGAGTGATATCTTTTATTCAAAATAGCCATTACCTGAAACCTGAAAAATCACAAAGTTACACCGGTTCAATCGACCTTGACAAAACATTTGGTGGTGTTCAAACAGAACTTCTAATGGAAGGATTTTATACAAATTTGGATAATGTATTTGTGTTGAATGAAGTAGGAACGAGTTCAGATGGAAGTTTTATCCTTGAAAGAGATAATGCGCCGGGAGCTGTGGTAAAGGGAATAAACCTGGAAGGCAAAATTGTTCCTTCAAATAATCTTCAATTTCAATTCGGCATGACTTTTCAAAAAAGCGAGTATAAAGAGGCACAGAAATGGAGTGATGACTTAAATTTGGTGCCGCAGAAAAAAATGTTTCGCTCGCCTGATCAATATGGCTATTTGACAGCTAATTATCAATTCATTAAAAACTTCAACGTTTCTATGACCGGCACCTATACAGGAAGTATGTTGGTTCAACATTTTGCAGGATATATATCTAACGATATCGAAGTGAACACTCCCGATTTTTTTGATTTAAGCATGAAATTATCATATGATTTTCAACTCAACGGGAGCACGAAATTACAGCTAAACGGAGGTGTCCAAAACATTTTTAATAGTTTTCAAAACGATTTTGATAAAGGCATATTCCGTGATTCCAAATACATTTATGGGCCAGCATTACCACGTTCATTCACCTTTGGAGTTAAAATTTTGATATAGCTAAAAAGATTATCGGCTCTGGCAGACGAAGAGAAAACCCAGTAGCTATTCAAATAGACCACCCCCACAATTAAAGGATTGGGGTGAAACTCTACCACCGCCATATCTCAGAGCTTCAGAAGGTCTTGGATATGGCGGTTTTTTTGACTGTGAGACACTTCACCATTTGGTTTTTCTGCCTTTTATTGTAAGTGTCTCCGCATTACCCTTACCAAAGATTTCGTCATTTTCCCTGGTTCTGTTTAGCCAATTACTTTTTTGAGCAACGATTGGATAGTAACTCCAGATATATTTCATCAGGAGCATTGAGGCTGATATGGGCCAGGCAGATTAGTATATCCGTAAAGTATTCGAAGGTGTTTATTCCGTTGAGCCGGCAGGAGCAAGCCAGCGAATAGATCCGGGCCATTCTTTCGGGTATAGAAGATTGTGATGACATCCACAATCTCTTTTGCATCTACATCCTCCTGGATATCGGGAAACCTGCGCTTGCAGTGTTGAAAGCAGGCTAACCGTATCGTATTGGGGTAAGTATCGGGTTTCTAAAATCTTATAGTTGGCAAACCCTTTGGATTGAATGGCCCCCATTTATTGTTCCCCGATATCATTGGTCAATACTTCGCGTGAACGGGAACCGTTTTCATTAAAGAAATGGACCAATTTCCTGGTGTAAAGAATAAATCCCTTTTCGCATGTCCACATCGTGAGGACAGAGGTTAACGAAAATAAAAACTTCCCCGCTCAGCGGGTCACGCCCCATTTGGGAACGTACCGCACCGCAGAGCGTATCGAACCCTTTACGCATGTCCGTTGGCCCAATACACAAATAATACTGAAGGTTGTCCGAGAGGGAAAACATATTTTAAAAGATGGTGACCAGTTGTCGGATTATGCTGAGTTCACAGCCGAAAGGGGTTGAAAGACAAACACCGTTGGGATAAACAAGTTCAATAACTCCGTTGCCCATAAAATCAGGGATCCCTGGTTCTTCAAAACTGAACGGAATGATTTTGGTGACTTCAGGGTTTTTACGTAACCTTTGGTGCCAGTAATAATAAGTTGCCAGATTGATCATCTTTTTTTACAAAATGCCACAACGCTCACTCCACTCGATTTCTGGCGCTCTATGAGAAGTGCCGCTTCTGATAATGTTCTTCGTCCTTTCATCTTTTGGGGTTTTCACCAAAAGTAAGGGGCAGAAAACTAAACCACAATATGTATCAGACCGAATACTTACTGTGTTTCTTATTACCTTCTCCATGTCGTTTTTCCAAAAAACGTACATGTTTAAAACCTTTTAGGGTAAGAAATCAAAGTGTTACAAACGCAAAACCATTAATAAATCGTTACAAACGATGGGCAGACGGAAGTCTAATCTTCAAATTTTTGGCCTATTCTTTATCCTCATTTGATTTTTAATTATTAACTTTGGATTGTTGTAGCAATACAACTCATTTGACAATGATTAAAGCTGCCGGCAATGGAGACACACCAAAGCCGACAGCTTTTTAAATTCTATCTGGCCTTACTGATTAAATTTTTGTCATAATCAGACAAATCAATAACTGCATAGCGTCCTATGCTGCAAATCACCATCTCATTCAGAATATTCAAAAGACTTCCGTAAGTAGAAGCATCTGTAGGCTTGATCAGTACAATTGCAGCAGTTTTGTCACCTAAGATATCATTTCGTTGCTTATCAAAATCTTCTTCCGAAAGTTCCCCATTTTCTTTTTTCTTTCTGAGAGCCTCCACTTTAGCAAAAGCATCATGATTCATGTTGATCAGTAATTCATGAATTCCCGAAGGAGAAAAGTCGGTTTTGGTCAAAACAGGATTATTGCCTTTTGCATCCTGTGTGCCTAAATAGTAGTAAACCGAATTGTCCTTATCAGGAATAATGGTTACAACCCTGGGTTTATCTTTTACATAATCCAATACGGCACTTTGTGTAAATTTTTTCAATACTCCCGTTTGTTCACCTGCAGGTTTCTCTTTTGCGGGCATAGCAATTTCGTAAGCCGTTGTCCATTCCGGAAGCGCCAGGTAGTACCTGTTTTCATTCAAATCCTGCAATGTTCCAATTAATTGGTCAATCACCCGGTAAGAAGCTGCCTGATCACTTTTGATGGTGATATGCATACCCTTGTTAACAGTTCTGGCTGTTCTGGCCCAATTTTTAAACTCGTTGTTCCCTGAATCATAGGGTATACCAATTGCATTTTCAGGTTTGTTCCTTTCATCGGCAGACATTTTTAAAAATGCCTTCATCTTGTTCATAGGTACTCCGAAACTATTGATCTTACTGAATTCCTCCAACTCTTTGGGGCTAAAAACAATGTTGTACTCTTCACCCATTCTGGTTAAAAGCTTTTGCCTGTTATCCATTCCGTCAAAGCCGACAAAGAGTTTTCCTTTGGCATCAACCTGTATCGAAAAAGTATTGCGTTTCGGAAATTTTAAGTCCGAAGTTTCAGGAGGGGTAGATTTTACGCCTTCTTTCGCTTTTTGTACCGCATCCTGAGCTATAGGTGACACAGTTTCAGTTGACATACTCTTTTCTGGAGGCACATTTTCGCCCGGTTTGCCGAAAGCCATCAGCAACAAGGCCAGCAGGGGAAGAAAGGTCGCCACCTTCCAACGCCATGCTTTTCCGGTTTTTTGTTTGTTCATCATAACAATACGATTTTTAATTTGACAATGATTAAAACTGTTTGCAAGTGCGAACTTTTGATGTCCGACACATTTTTGAATGATTAATAATTGATATTGAATTGCATCGATGCCTGAATTTATTGCGTGGTCGTCGGCCTGAAACTCATGAATTTCTTTCATGTCGCGCACCATGCGGTAAACCAATGGATTAAACCAGAATATGATTTTTACCAGTTCCATGAGCATAAGGTCGTAAAAATGCCCCATACGTATATGTGACTGTTCATGGGCGATAATCGCTTTGAAATTAGTGTCGTAATCGTTCTGAGAAATCAGGATATTGCGGCCAAATGAGAAAGCGGGAATGTCGTCGGAAACAATCAACAGACGAATTCCGTTCAATTTGGTTTTTCGTGCTTTACGGAACAGTAAAAGAACCGAACCTATGCTGTACGCCAATAGTAAAAATGAAACGAGAACACCCGAAAAATAAATAAAGATTAAAATAGTTGGAACTGAAAATGTAATGGGTTGTACAGTTTCTTTGACTGTCTCCGGCGATTGTGCGGCTATGGGTTCATTAATAACCTGAACAGGATCTTCTGAAACAGTTACATTCTGAAAAATGGGTCCAATCTCCACATGAACTATGGGATGAAATAGTTGTGGTGAATAAAGGAAAGGAATAAGCATCGAACATATCACCATAAACAGTAGCACCATGCGATTAAGATTAAAGAAAGTTTCTTTGCGCATCAGAACACTGAATCCCAGGTATAGGAGACTCAAACTCAAAGTCGATTTCATCAGAAACAAAAGAAGGCTATTCATTTTGGGTGTTTTTACGCGATTCAACCTGACGAAGCAACTCTTTAATTTCTTCAGTGGTAATTTTTTCTTCCTCTACAAACATAGAGACCACAGAAGAATAAGATTTATTAAAATACTTTCCCACCATACTTTTAATGGTGGCCTTACTAAACTCTTCCCGGGTGATAATTGCAGAATATCGGTAAGTATTACCAAATTGCTCATGACCAACAAACCCTTTTTCTTCGAGACCGCGAACGATTGTTGAAACAGTATTGTAATGAGGTTTTAGATCAGACATCTCATCAACAATATCTTTGACATACCTTGGACCTTTTTCCCACAAGATCTCCATGATTTCCTCTTCCCTATTCGTTAGATGTTTCATGATTAAATAAATTATTGGGCAAATATAACTAATTATTTTAGTTTTACAACTATTTTATATAGTTATTTCACGATATATTTTAGTTGAGAATCACAGATACGATTAATTCTCCGGAAGCAATTTAACTTCCTCACCCGAATTTGTATCATAAATAATTTAATGGCAACATTTTAAGGAAAACGGACGCAGGCTGGAAACCATCGTAAGCGCATTACCCTTACCAAAGATTTCGTCATTTTCCCTGGTTCTGTTTAGCCAATTACTTTTTTGAGCAACGATTGGATAGTAACTCCAGATATATTTCATCAGGAGCATTGAGGCTGATATAGGCCAGGCAGATTAGTATATCCGTAAAGTATTCGAAGGTGTTTATTCCGTTGAGCCGGCAGGAGCAAGCCAGCGAATAGATCCGGGCCATTCTTTCGGGTATAGAAGATTGTGATGACATCCACAATCTCTTTTGCATCTACATCCTCCTGGATATCCGGAAACCTGCGCTTGCAGTGTTGAAAGCAGGCTAACCGTATCGTATTGGGGTAAGTATCGGGTTTCTAAAATCTTATAGTTGGCAAACCCTTTGGATTGAATGGCCCCCATTTATTGTTCCCCGATATCATTGGTCAATACTTCGCGTGAACGGGAACCGTTTTCACAAAAGAAATGGATTAGTTTCCTGGTGTAAAGAATAAATCTCAATGTGAATACCCTTCAATGACGATTGGCTCCGCTTTGACTCCTTTTCATTTTCCCGGATGGGCGGCTGGATCAGTAAGGGCACCATTTGGTGGAGCCCGGTTCCTGGCTTATCGCCACTAATTGAGACAGAGCGGTTGGCTACGTGCCCAGGTTTATCTTTTGGAGTGGTGATGGAAGCTTCTTCATCCAATACCTCAGTCCCGAGCAATTGACTTTAGTGCATTATGCAATACCGACTTGGAGAAACCCAATCTCCTTTACTCAAAAAGGCTTCATAGCCGGCTAAGGTCATTGTGGATCATTCATCTGCCATCAAAACATTTGGAGTTCTATTTAGATGGCTAAGGTATACCCTGGCCGGGATTTATGAAAGATGGCATCGTGGAGACACTTACATTTAAGTTGGGCAAAATATACGGCAAAAAAAAGAAATCTGAAGATATTTTGCAGTTATTTTATTCATTTTCTCACACATAGATGGCTTTTATGAGCAAATCAATAGCATTTGTCAGTTTTGTTAGTGAACGACAAATTTAACGGTTCCATTACGTGGTGCGGATTGTAGCTTGGTAAAATTTCTACTTATGTAATTACAATTTATAAACACTCTAAATTATCAAAGCAATCTATTTTTTTGTTTTTTGCTGGTATTTAACATTTTTAATATTTTAACTTTGAAGCGTTAAGCTCAATAGCAGATTGACAATCCAAATGAATTCATATTTGCCCCCTTTACCCTTAGCATATAGGATAGGTAATTTAGCTATAGCTATTTCTTAAATAAGAAAAATATAAATATCAATGTTTTAATGTTGCTTTTCATTGGTGACCATTAAAATCTAAAATAGTTCTTTGAAATAGTTGATTTTTAGTTAATTATAAGCATTTCTCGATTAAACTGATTTCAATTTGCATATTCGTTATTCTTAATAAGAATATCAAATGCATAAGGATAAATACGTTTTCGCTCAATTAGCATCCTTCCTGGATAGAAATAAGTTCAACTACATCGTTCGCAAGTATGAAGATGACAAATACGTGAAGCATCTCACCTGTTGGAATCAACTGCTATCTCTGATGTTCAGACAATTGTCTAATCGTGAAAGCCTAAGAGATTTGATTGTTGCACTTGATGATCATCACTCCAAATCTTATCATTTAGGCTTGGGAAAGAATGTTTCAAAATCGTCTCTGGCCAGAGCCAATCAAGATAGAGACTATCACATCTTTGAGGAGTATGCTTACTATCTGGTAAACGAAGCCAGGCAGAAACGAGTTTCTGACATCTTCAAACTTGAAGGTAGTGTCTATGCTTTTGATTCAACAACGATTGACTTGTGCCTTTCCGTATTCCAGCGGGCAAAATTGCGTAAGAAAAAGTGGAATCAAAGTGCACACTCTATATAATGTGGAGACACAGATACCTGCATTTTTCCATATCACTGAAGCTTCTGTACACGACTCTACTGTAATGAAAGAAATCCCTTATGAATCAGGCTCATATTACATATTTGACCGTGCCTATAATCACTTCAAGATGTTGTATAAGATTCATCAAATAGGAGCTTTCTTCGTTGTCAGAGCAAAAAATAATCTTCAATGCAAAATAATCAAATGGAAACGAAGATTGCCCAAGAACGTACTTTCAGATGTAACGATTGAATTAGCAGGGTTTTATCCTAGACAATACTATCCAGAGCATCTTAGATTGGTCAGATATTGGGATGAATATCAAAAGCGTGAGCTTACATTCTTATCCAATACTATGCACATTTCAGCCCTTCAAGTTGCTGAACTTTACAAGAACCGCTGGCACGTTGAGCTTTTCTTCAAATGTGTGAAGCAGCATCTAAAAATCAAAAAATTCTGGGGAACTACTGAAAATACAGTTCGGATTCAAATCTACATTGCCATGTGCACTTACTGTTTGGTGGCAATCATCCAAAAAAGCATGCAACTCTACAGAAATACTTATGAGATTTTGCAGATACTGAGTATATCATTAACAGATAAAACTCATCTCCGAGACTTATTCGAAAGAACTAAATTTCAAAATGACAAAGAACGCATTAGGCTTAATGGGCCAAATTTGTTTGATATTTAATAAAGTCCCAATTTTAATGGGACACTAGTGATTGCTTTTGAGTGATTATTGATGTAAAATGAAAATAACTGATTGAAAAATAGCAGAATATCCTCTATTAAAAACATAAGACAATGTAGCTAAAATCTTTTTTTCACTAAGGACGAGTTTTATTGATTTTTTTTGGGGAAAAATGATATTCTCTGCTTTCAATTTTTTGAGGAAATTGATATGAAATATAATAATGCCATGTTTGTTAGCTCTTTCCATATGGGAAAAGGCTTTGGAGCAAGTTCTTAACAGTTGTTTGCTATGACTTATTTTTTTTACATACTATTGTTCATGTTGGTAATTGTAGCCATTCTGATTGTAAATGGAAAACCGTGTGGCATTGGTTTCAAGGTCAATCCGTTTTTAGATTCATTTGAGAGAATAGATTATAATAAGGGGGGAAAGGTAAAACATGATTATTTGGCCTGGAGTTATACGGACTATGCAATCAAGATCAATTTTTGGTTTTTTTATGAGTGGGAAAAAAATCCATTCAATTGGAAAAGCAAAGTAAACGTGAATTTGGAAAATGTCAAATTACCCGATGGTTTTGAAATTTCATTAAAAGAACACAACGATGATTATCGTGAATATACTTTTGATCATGGAATGACATTGATTGACGGTAGCGAATTTATTGTGAACATTGCACAAACAGACAATCACATTGATTTGTCCCGACCGAGCCTCATAAAGTTTGACATTAATATAATAGGTGTAAATTTCAATATCAGAGAAACGATTAGTTATAAATTTTTAATAGGCGAGGATTTAGGCAAGAGTTGGGTAGCTTTTGATCCCGGGACTACCGCAACAACGATCGCTTTTGGAAACGATAACACTGAAATAATGATTGCCAAAAATAAAATAGGCGAAACATTAACCCCTTCGGTCTTGGTTTTTGACAGGAACGATACTAGCTCTGCTTTTTATGGAAATGAAGCTGAAGAAAGAATTCGAAGTACGTCGAAATATATTGGCTTCCGCTCCATAAAAAAGTTGCTGGGTTTTAAAGATATAAACAGGGAGATTGGAAAAAAAGGAAAAGAGTTGGCTGAAAAACTGATTAGCGATATATATGTTGATGTTAAAAAAAATAATTTGGGAATTGAGGATTTAAATCGTGCAGTTGTGGCAATACCCAATAATTATACAGCTACCAAAATTAAAGATATGCTGTCGTGCATTGAAAATTTAGGACAGTACAAAGAAATCAGGACAATTTACGAGGCTGAGGCAATTGTATTTTACTATTTGTCGAACAAATTGGCATTGGAACAACAATTTGACTGTAAGACCGCCAACGCAAACGAAATTGTTTTGGTTTTTGATATGGGAGGAGCAACAATAAATGCGACAGTAGTCCAGATTTCAAAGCAGAGCGGAGACATATACGAAGTCAATATCTTGTCGAAAATCGGTTACGGAATTGGTGGGGATTCTATTGATTACTGTATATTGAAAAGTATTTTTGAATTTGAAGAAGAACTTAATTTACAGCACATAAACATATTTGATAGAAAAATCAGAGAAAATTTATCGCAACAAGACTATAACCGGATAAAAGAAGATTTAATACAGCTGTCTTTAAGGATTAAATTAAAACTTTCTAATAATCAAAATAAAGCAGAATTGATATCTGCAAATGAGTTACAAATTTATTTGACAGAGGCGGCAGGAAAAAGCATCGATGTTAACTTATATAGTGATTTTTACCGCATTTTCAAGAAATCTTCCAAATACTGTATTTTGCGAAACAAGTATTTTGTTGATACGATTTACAGGAATGTGAGCGATGCTGTAACTGATGCATTGAAAATTGCTCAAAATCCAAAAATTGACAAAATAATTTTATCAGGAAGAAGCACTTCGTTTCCGAATATTGAAGCGAATGTAAACGCTGTTTTCTCGTATTCTCCCGACATAATCAATTTGAATAAAATAGGTGTGGCCAAAAAAGCAGTAGCTGAGGGTGCATGTTGGTATGGAGTAAATAATAATAGTATAAAACTAAATAACCTTAAAGCTTCTGCAAACTTTGGATTTATAAAAACAAAATCACCCGACAAACAGGATATTCAGTTTGAATATTTGATTGGGGCAGGAGAGAATTTTATAGAAACAGAAGAAGGCAAGATGAAATTTATTAAAAAAACGAAAATCTTTCGTGATCGTTTCAATTTTGATGGCGGAAAAGTAAATTTTTATCAAGTTATGGGTCAGGATTGCGAAACAATTATTTCAACTAAACAGAAACACAAATTCAGTAAAATCGAAACAATTGAACTCAAACAAGAGAGCGAACAAATTGAGTTAAAAGTTAGTGAAAACGATGATGTGAACTGTTCAGTTTGCTTGGTTAACGGGATAACAGAAAAAACAAAAGTGATTGTTGCTGATCAGGAAATTGCTGATGCCAACGAAGAACATTATACCTGGATTGTAGGAAACTAAAGCTGAATAAAATGGATAGAACAAATATTTCATCATATCTCATGGATACTTTCATGTTGATTGCTATTCTTTCATTGCAGGTACTTATAGTTGCCTATTTTGTAATTAAAGAATTTCTTTATCGAAGACGGAAATCGATAGAAGAAAGCGAACATTTTGATAATAAAAACTTTAAGAGAAATTCATCTGTTGAACAATTAATCAAAATAATTCCAAGCTTGGAAGAAGAAGTTGCAAAATTGCAAGAGTACAAAGAAAAATCGAAAAATTACAACAGGCTTACTGATGAGTTTGAACAACTAAAGAAAGAAAAACAAACGCTTTTAGATGAAAAAGCAACATTAGCAAATAAAACCGGAGAACTTGAACGGAGGCTACAAATAAAAACTAAAGAAATTGAGGAGTACAATAAGTCTAATAATGAGCTTTGGGTTAAGGTTAAGAAGGCCGACATTCTAAAAGATTATTCAAGTAAAGTTATTGATTATCTGAATTTCTGCGAAGATATTTTGAAGGAAACAAGTAAAGAGATTGAAAGTACCGATATTGAACCTGCCCAAATAATGTCTGCTTTATTGCAACAGGCTTTTCAGAAAACAATTGAGATGGCGAAATGGAAACAGATATGTTCTGACATTAAAGAAAACGGCATTGCTGTTCAAAACAAGGATTTAAGGAACTGTTTTCAATACGATAAAGAATCAGATCATTTAGCTGCGTTCAAAAAATTGCTTATCAGTAGAATTAAACCAATTACCAACGCGCTTTTAATCCTTTGTGAGGCAAACAGTAATTTGTCAAAATTCCTGGAAAGTTCTGATGTGTCAAGTCTGGAGAATGAGTTCAAAAATAAAATTACCGAAATAAAAAGAAAAGTAAAAGAAATTGGGATCAATGAAATTGCTGATGTGAAATTATTCAATCGATTGAATAATAGCGAAGCGATTGATGGTTCAATTTCATTTCCCTATACGGTAGTAAAAAACCTAAATAAAGATGACGTAGTAGAAATAATAGAATTTGGAATGAGAACTGAATTTGAAGTATCGCTAAAAACAAAAGTATTAATCTATTAACATGAGATATTAAGCATGGACATTATAAATAATCTTTTCCAGAATTTATGGCAATATGCCAAAGAAGCCGACATCTTCTGGTCTGTCCTAATGCCAATCATTTCGCTTTCGGTGATATGGTTGCTGACTTTTTTGGGCTTAAAACTATTTGTGAAAGCAGGAAGGTTAAGAATGGTTTTTATGATACACAGAACGTTGATAGTCAGCTCCTTATTAGTGGCAATGGTTTTGGTGGCAGTGATTTGTTATGGTTGGGTGAAAAACATTTTTGCAGCATCGCATTTGCAATTGGCATTTATTATTTCTTTGATTTTGTCGTTGATTGTGCCAATTGTTTCGCTTATTCGCCTGCGTGGCTATTGGGAAAAGTCAAAAGTGAATGAAATAACTCATCAACCTGTTTCAGCTATACAAGCACAAAACGATATACCTTTTATCAATAAAGCGTTTAACCATACAAAAATTTGGTATTGTTTGCCGTTCCTTGGATTCCTGTTTTTGTTGTCTTCTTTGAATGGCGGTAAAAATCTTATATCCATTGTATATGACAACTCGAAAAGTATGGATGAGAGTAATGCGATTAGTGCATTGACCCAAACATTCGAAAAATTAGATAATAACAATGAAATCATTTTTACGAATCTTAACAATAGGAATTCCGATCTTTCCAATTGTAAAACAAACATCAAAGATATCCTTTCGATCAATCAATCGAATAGAATAAAAGTAGGTTCTTGCATTCCATATAGCACTCCAGAAGAAGCAAAACAAAATTTCCAATCGACTCTTACCGAAGCAGAAGGAAGTCCTATCTGCGAAGTAATCTGGAAAATGTGGCTTGTTACCAAAGAAAACGACAAAGCAAATAGTGGCTATAAGAATAAATTATTGATTGTCATCACGGATGGTGATGACCTACTTGTCAAAGAAGACTTAAAACACAATAGTAAATTTTTATTTGACGATTCAGGATTTGCTGAATGTTACGCGCCGGAAAATACGCATGTTGTCGATTATTCAACAGATGGTAACAACTTGGTAGTTGGAAAATTCCGCGACTATGGGGCAACCGTTTATCCTGCAGTAACAAGTGTTGATGATTTTCTTTCAGCGCTTGATAATGCTCTTGCTTCATTCCAAAGAAATATATACCTGATTATCTGGACAATCATAATTTGTACACTTGGTACGATAATCGGCCTGGCAATAACTCCTAAAAAGATAACAATATGAAAAGATTTTTGTCAATTATAGCATTGATATTCAGTGTATTTTTTGTTCAAGCACAAAAAAATATATTTGTGTTGGTTGATGTTTCAAAATCAGTAAAATCTTATCAATTAGATAATGCCAAAACTGCATTACGAGAAATATTTACTACAGGAAACGCTACAAATGGAATGGTTGTCGGCGGCTCTTTATCTGACTTACAATTTTACAAATTGCAGCCCAATGACCGCGTTTCTGTAAGTGCCTTTGGCGATTTACAAACTTCTGCCAATATTATTCCCATCATAAAAATAATAAATAACCCAGCTAACGAAATTGATAACATTCTTAACTCAATCGCGTGGATACCTCGCGACAATTTGACTTACCTGACTTTGGCAAGGGCAAAGATTGCGGAATTTGCTAAAAATCATCAAATCAATAATTATCAGTTAATTGAAATTACCGACAATGTGAATGATGATTACGGACCTAATGGTACAGCTAATTATCAGGGCAAAACATATTTGGAAGATTTAATTACGCAGTACAACACCACAACCAATAAAGTAACTGACAATGGTTGGACAAAAGTCGCGTTTGGAAGTGATAAGAAATTTCTATTGTCTCTAACTTCTGGCGTAAATGTATCAAGATATACACCACCTACATTTCAGGCAACAAGCGATGGAATTACCATTACTTATCCAGCTCAAACCAAAAAGGGCGCAGAATATGAAATTAACGATGCTTCTTTTACATTGACTTGGTCGTGTATAAAATGTGCCACAAATTTAGAATACTCTGTTGTTATTGAAGGTTATGATGGGAATGTATATGTCCAACGTATAGATAATATTAAAAAAGAAGCCACAGTACTCAACCTTACTCAAAGTGGTAATTACCGAATTATAGTATTGGCCATGAATTGTAGTTTGGCTGCTGATACGGCGTTTGTCAAAGTGAATATAGTCAAAGATACCAAGATTAAAATTACTTCTCCTGTAGGTACTAAAAAGAAGCCTAAGGAAATAGAAGGACAAAATACCAATGTAAGTTGGCGTTGCCCGGATTGCGATGAAAATACCACATTTACAGTAAGTATCACTGGGATCGATGGCAATAATCACAAAGCAAAACCCATTAAAACTAAAAACTTTTCAGCAAGTTTCAATGATTTGGATGGCGGAAATTATCGGGTTACGGTTTCCGGCACCAACGGTGCAAGTTCAGACACAACTTATATTAAGCTAAGTGCGCCTTTTCCCGTAGGCGCTTTCTTGTTTATTCTTTTGTTGATTGCAGCAGGCGTTGGCGGTTATTCACTAATGAAAAAAATGAAAAACGAAAAGCCAATATCAAAAGGTTTTACCAATGATGATAACAACTACAATAATAATTCGCCAAAAAGCAATAGCAGTGATAACAATAGTGTTGACACTGCCGATGATGGTATGTTTTAACTATAGTCTAAATTTTAAAACAATATAATATGGAATTTTTAAACGATTTATTTTTCAAAACTGGTTCTGCCGATTTGCCATTTGCGCTAATCAGAATAACTCTTTTTATTATCTTGACTATATTGATGGTCTGGTTTTTATGGACAGTTCTTTCAAAAAGAATGTACATCAAGAACGAAAAATTGCCAAAAGAATTCAAATTGAAACTTGTCTTTATTTGGAGTTTGATTATTTATTATGTGATTTTCAGCATTTACCTGTTCTTTTTCTTCAAACGAAACGGAATCGATTCTTTTCATTGGGGAGATCCAAGACTTTACTTGGAAATATCAGCCCAATTGATCATCATAATTGCTGTGATCCTGATTTTTATTTTTAAACAACACCAACTTACAAAAGAGTTGAAATAAAACACATTAAAACGTAACGAATATGCCAAGTCCGACAATTATCATAGGTTTGGGAACAAGTGGTCTCTATGTTCTCGAAAATGTACAGAAATACTATTACGAAAATTTCAAGGTAAATAAACCAGCCAATGTTGAATATCTTTATTTGGAAACCAACGAGAAAAATTATCCCATAGGAACACCTGCCGGTAATGATATTCAGCGTGTTTATATCAGTTTGGATAATATGGCTGATATGATTGCAGGCATAAAACGCTATTGCGATGACCCGGAATGGCTCCCTGATGCTGGCACAGTTCTTACCGCAGGTTTGGGTGCGGGGGGAATTCGTTCTTGCGGGCGATTGGCACTTTGGGGAACAAATGACAGAAACGATAATTTTACGTCTGTAATTCAAAAAATCAATAGTGCTTATGACAAGGTAAATCCAACACAAGGAGAGCATACAAAACCTGTAGTATTTGTTACAGGTAGTTTAACTGGTGGAACAGCTTCAGGTACATTTATTGATTTCGGTTATCTACTCCGTCATTTAATTCAAGGGGTGAAACATTTATACGGACTATTTTTACTTCCCAAATATCCTGATACGATTAGGGGATTTGAAGTCATGTATGGCAATACTTACGGATCTCTCTATGATTTGGATTTTTACAACAAGGTTGAGAATAAATATGTTGCCCATTGGCCAAGTGGAGTCGTATTTCCAGCCTTTGACTCGGCTGGAAATAAAATAAGCACGATTGATGAAAATCCGCCATACGAAATCGTACAGTTCATTAGTCAGGATAATAAGGATGGTATGCCTGCCATAAGTAATTTGGATGGTTTGTATAAAATTGCCGGATTGTATTTGTTCCTTAACGTTGCAGGTATCTTCGACAAGCGGATGGAACGATTTGTAGATGGCAAAGGGAATAACGCTATTGGTAAATATGGAACTTTTGGCTTGTCAGCCATTCAATTTCCAAAGGACAGTATTGAGGATTACATCGCTTGCGATTTGAGCATCAACTTATTAAAACGATTGACGGATTCGAAGGAATACTACAAGAATGATCAAAAGACAACAATCAATCGTGCCAATATAAAGAATATTGTTCCACAAAAAATTGATGCTGTTCTTATAGAGGCATTCCAGTCGTTGAATACCGGTTATGAAAAAGATTTGCAGGTGGCTATGCTGCAGGAAATTGAAAAAATCGGGAAGAACGATATCTCAGGCGATAAATTACAGTATATAACCTCTTTGTTTTCGAGCAACTCCAATGATAAATTCTATTCGAAAGTGAGTGGGAACATGCTTACTGCTCAGAAGATTATTGTCGATGGCATATACCAAATGGTAGATAGTGCCTTACAAAATACGGAGAATTTGTATTACGCGAAATTCGTTCTTGAAGATATTGTCGAATATATCGATAAACTGCTTAACTATTGGAGAAGCCTTGGCCTTTCGTCCTATTCAAACAAATGGGACGATAAATTACGAGGTGAAGTCCAGAAATGCTTAAAAAATACCTATAAGATAATTTTGGAAGAGGATAATGTCATTTTTGCCCGCTTCCAAAATATTCTGGAGTTGATGAAAATGCATCTTTCTGTTGCCTTGCTGGTAAATATCAAGAATCATATTACCAAAGGTGAAATACGTATTGAAGGAAATGTAAATGAATTGCCCAAGATCAAGTTCTTCAACGATTTGATTGCCGACTTGCTCAAAGTAATTGGTTCGGTTGATAATGACAATAGTGAGTCAAGCCACCTCAATTTCACAAGAAGGAAAATGAATATTCGTGCTGAGATTGAAGATGAAACGATTACCATTTTTAAAGTATATCCATCCAATTCGTTCGATCAGGAATGTAAAAAAGGTAGCGCTGTTTTCGAGAATCGAAATGGTCAGGTGCGTTCCCTTAGAAGATTGAAAAATAATCAGGAATTCAATCTAATGGATTACTTCAAAGAAAAATTGGCTGGTAAATTTCAGGCGGAAGTTTACCTTGACTTACTGAAAGATTACCGCACAAAAATTGACCATACCAATTGTGTGGAAGACTATGATATTTTGTCGTTTATCAATTCAAAGGAGGAGAACAGAAACAAGTGTATCAATACGGCCAATAAAGCGCACTATCCGTTTATTCGTCTTTCGAGACAATTACCTCCCAATAAAAATTTACCGCGTTTCATCGTATGTGACGATAATAACAAAATATCCACAATTATCGAAAAATTTGGTAAAAACAACGACTTTAAGTTTACCGATACAAAAGATGAAAAATTGGAACTCAAGGGATTGAAAAATATCATTGTGTTCTACGATGAAAAGGGCAACTACGATACGCTGAAAGATATTACCTATATCAATCAGATGAAAGAAGCTTACGAAAAACGTCCGCAGGATTTGGCTGATCCCAACGAGACCGATGTTACCTGGAACAAAAAGCGCAGAGCATATTGAGTATAAAATGAATTTTAAAGTTTTTGAAATATGATACCAATTTCTGAAAATCAAAACGAAATCTTACGGACAGAAAAAATCAAACAAAGAAGGATTACCATAGTCGCGGCTATTTCAGTAGTATTCTTTCCACTATTGGTTTGGGCATTGTTCTATTTTGGAGTAGTTCCAAACAATCCCTCTTTTGCGAGCGATATTCAAGAGCCAGTAGCCAAAGTTGTTACCAAAAGCGGAACAGGAACGGCATTTTTAATTTCGCCGACCATTCTTTTGACAGCACGCCACGTTGTTGATGGCATGGCCGTTGGCGAAGAAGTGGAGTTGTCCTTTGAACACGCACAGAATAAATCACAGGTAAAAGCGAAAATCAAATACATTACGCCAACGGATAAGCAAGTCGTTAATGGTCAGGTAGAAGCTGATTATTTTCTGACCGATATGGCAGTATTGGAAGTTTCGGGCATAAGCGATATTTCGCCGCTGGTTTTGGGTGAATCCTCTGTTGTGCAAAACCTCGACGAAGTTGTTTTGATTGGATACCCCAATGGCGATTATTCCATAACCAAAGGCAATATCAATAGCCAAAAATACCACGATGCAGATTTGTTTAAACTGGATGCTACCTCTAATCCTGGCAATAGCGGAGGCCCTTGCATCTTAAAAAACGATAATACGGTTATCGGTATTTTGGTTGGTGGCAGCGCCATTGCCAAACAAGGGGAAAATATCGCCTTGAAAATTGATCAAGTGAAAAGCATTTTGAATAAGGCTGGGATTAGTTTTTAAGCATTATGAAGGATACAATATTATATAAATTATTGAAATGGATAGTTGCAAGTAGTGTGAGCTTGTTTGCTCTACCTATTTCGGTATTTGCTATAATATTTTCGTTGTATCCAGATTTAGCAACAGAAAATAATTTCCATTATTGTAAGCTAAAGAGTTATTATGAG
The DNA here is from genome assembly GCA_963675995.2 of Prolixibacteraceae bacterium. Lineage (GTDB taxonomy): Bacteria > Bacteroidota > Bacteroidia > Bacteroidales > Prolixibacteraceae > JAAFHB01. Next base: position 106,221 of record CAXXIY010000003.1, read on the forward strand.
TTGTGTGATTCTTCAAGAAAGGATTCAGCTTTTATTAACGAAAATTCCGTTAGTCTTATTTCTAAAAGAAACAATAAAAACATCAATAAATCTCATTTATTGATAATAGACCAAACTCAATCAACTGTTTTTAAAGATATTGAATTAGATAGTTTGAAAAAGTATTTAATGCGTTCAATAGATACTGTTAAAAATAAAATTGACACTACTTCAATTAAATCATTAATTTATACAAAACTTATTGAATCATTTAATTTAGATTATAATTGCAATAGTTTGTTTGTTTATTTTTATAATGGTAGTAAAAGTCATCCAAATACTGAGTGGATTGAAGTCAATAGAGATGCTTTCTCTCCTAAATTATTGAATTTTCTAAATTGTTCAAACACGATAAAAAATCAAGAAACAGATTTTAGGGAAATTTTTCGAATAGTGGAAAAAAAAAATTTCCAAGTCCCGAATTTAGATTGCATTACGTTTTTATCTGATTTTTACCATGAACCAAAAAAAGACTTGTCTAACACTGATTTTGATAATTTCAAAAAGATTTCCAAAAACATTAAAATCAACTTAATAGCATTGTGGAAAACCGCTTATACGGGAAAAGATTCAGCAAGAAGAGTACAAAGACAAAATAATTTTATCGCCAGATTTGATGAAAATTTTCTAGGAGTTGTGTCTACAGAGAAATTATCCCTTGAGAAATATCAAAACAGTTCATTTACAAATCGCAGTGATTTTTATGAATTTGAGGAAATTATCACTTATAAGCCATCAAACTTCGAAGGAAGAAATGACAATGATAGGTTTATCTTATTATACTCGCCTATAACTAATAACTTGAAATACAACGATGCACAAGTCAAGATTAAAATGGATAAAAAAAATAAATTTCATTGGAAAATTAAAAGCACTTTCGATAGCAACAAAGCATTTATAAAGTTTAATCGCAATTGCGATACTTCGAATAGTAATAAATGCAGATTAAATCAATGGTATGAAGAGGAGTGCGACTCTCTTCTATTATCGATTAAGTTAGACAATAATTTGAATATTGACGATTTAAAATTTTGTTATGTTGTTATGGATGGCGGTATAAATAAATTTGAAGAGTATAAGATTGAAGTTAAAAAAATCTTTATCCATAATGCAGTGAAAATGAGTTTGTTAAAAATTTTAAATTTATTCGTGATTTTCTTTATTATCTCAATTGTAAGTAGTGAAATATTAATTGCACTAAATTTATTTTCTAATGAAAGCAAACAGTAACCTAAGCGAATTTAACAAGTTTTGGGGGAGTTTTATTTTTTTAATTCTAACAATTTTTATTCTGTGTTGGTTGTTATATTTTACAGACAATATCGACGCTAAGTGGATATATGGTAGGTATCTACTAAATATCATCATAATCTCAATACTCCTTAATATTATATTTATCATTGTTTTGTCTGTAAATTATTTAATTCAGATTAAATCATTGTTAAAAGAGAAATATTTAGTTGTTTGTGGAATCTGCATTAAATATTTCAAGCTTTTTAGAAAAAAGAAGGATGAAATTGAACCCGTTGTAAAAAATGAGGAAATTATGTCTTAATATTTTATCATTATGAACCGATATATAATCCCTAGAATTTTTTGTGTTGTTGGTGCATTGGTAATTTTTGCCGGATTGTTTTTAAGCGGCTTAAATATTACCCTGGGTAGTTTTTTTGTGAGCATTGGTATTGCAATTGGGATAACCATACTGTTATTGCTATTTGCTATTCTGGCGTTCAAAATGAAAACCTCGAACAAAAAGAAAATCCGAAAAATTATACCCTGTCGTTTTGTTGAAATTTTAAGTGTCCTGCTTTTTTTTATCGCCGGGTTGGCAAGTTTGCTATTGTTCAACCACTGTTTTGCTGTTTGGCAACGTTCGGGCGAAATACAGGCGAAATTGAATATTCGCCAGTTAGAAAGTATGTTGCCAGAATACGAACAATATGCCAATCAACGAATTGCCAATTACAATGATCAGTTAAGTGAAGCAATTTCGTACAGATCCGCAGGAAAACATGAACTTATGGATTTAGGTTTTAATACGAGCTCTTCAGAAACATTGGAAAGCCAGAAAGCACGAAAAATTGAGAAACTGAAACAGATTTTGCGCCCACATACTTACAAAGCATTGACCGATACAATTGCAACAAGTATTGCAAAATTTGTAAGTATTGTTGAGGGATTTTCACCTATAACCGCGCCAAAGAACATTACAAGAATTGAGGAGTGGGCAAAATATTACCAAGATCAATTAAATAGTTTTTCGCACTATAAAATGAAAGGCGAAAATGCTGCGGATTTTCAATTTGAAAGCACATTTGGTGATGTTAAGGAGATTCTGACTGGCTGGAAGGATGGCCATTCATCGAAACGATTTGTTGGATATTTAATAGGTATTACGGCGTTAATTTTTATGCTGTTTCCATACGTTTGGGGCAGCCGAAGTATGAAATTTCGATAAACTAAACATTCTAATAATAAGATATTATGGCAGAAACAAAAGAACAAATTCTCAAAAATATTCAAAATAACTATAATCAATACACAGCTTTCCAAGTCAAAAAATTCTTGGAAGAAAATGTATTTTCTGAAAGTGAACTATTGAAAGCAGTTGAAGGTGATACTGAAATAATTGAAGCAATTAGAAACTATTACAATCCTTTGTTGGAGAATAGCAAAGAAACTCCCGAGTTGATAAAGGATTATTGTACTGAGATATATTTTTGGGGTTTGGCTTCAGCGGGGAAAACATGGGCTTTGGCTGGGATTATGAATACAATATTAACTGAAGGATATTTGAAACTCTACGGTAAAAACGACAGGGTACAATGCATTAGTTCTGAATATTTGAATGGATTGCTAAATGTTATAAAAAAACGACCCATCAATTATTTTCCAAATAAAACGACCAACGACACTTTACGTTATATGAATTTCAAATTATTGAGAAATGGAGAAGAACGTAAAGTTGCTTTTATTGATTTATCAGGTGAGGTGGTTCAAGCAATTGCAAAGGAAAATTACGAAAAAAATCATAAGGACATTCAGATTGAACGTAATAAACTTTACAAATTGTTGGAGAATAAGAATCGGAAGATTCATTTCTTTTTTATTGATTATGCTCACAATGATGAAGTTGATGGGAATCAACATGTACTTTTTAGTCACCTAGGAGCAATATTTAATTCGAAACAATATTTTAGAAATACTACTGATTTTATCTATATCGTAATCACAAAAGCTGATATGATTGATGAAAATGATAATGTAAGGCACAATAAGGCTGTAAAGTATTTCAACGAAAATTATAAAGCTTTCAGGAATAACATCGGGAAAATTTGTCAGGAAAATGAGATAAATTATGGAGATACAAAGAAATTAGGTGATTATTCGTTTTTGGACGATTACATTCTGGATTTTTCCATGGGCGAAGTATTGTTTTTTAGAATGTGCCGTTTTAACAAAAAATCTTCGCTAAAGATTGTCGAAATTTTACAGGAAAAGGTGCAGAAAGAGCGTACTGGCATATTTAGTATATTGGGTTAAACTACTAAAATCGAGTATTATGATTAAAATTATCTATGGCGCAGAAAATAATAGTTCAGTTTGTAGGCGAATTTATCCCATTCAAGACAATATTGGATTATCATATTTGATAGATCAATCAATAATTAAAAGTGATTACAACGAAGAACTAGTTGAAGGATCTTTTTATTCAATTCATTGTGTTGATAATTATTATATACTTTCCAAAGTAAGTCTAGTTTATGCCAAGGGATCTCGCTTGAGTTATCGTGCATATATGATCGCATTAAAAGAACACGAACATAGTCTCAACGTTTTGGAAAGAATAGAGCAATTAGAACAGCAATACAAAACCGGGAAAAGCATTCAAAATGATGTGCTTCCTAAAAGGATCAAAGTTGCCAATAGCACAGTTGAAAAAGAGAATGTAACAGTTTATTACAAAAGAAAAGAGGAACTTGAAAGATATTTCAAAATAGATAGGAAATATAAACGATACAATGCCATTTATTTCATCGATGAAGAACGCAATGATATTATCAATGCGCTGAGCAATTCCGGCAATGTCATTTCTTTTGATGAGCTAATTTCAAATGATTATGGCACCGAAAATGATGGAAGTCAAGAGGAAAATGATGATCAACACACATTCAGGCAAATCTACAAAAATAGAATTGTGATTTTGCTGTTTGGGATTTTACTTGGTGGTTTAAGTATGTGGGGGCATCAACTTCTTTTTATTACTAAAGATTCGTCGCAAAGCTCAGCAATATTATATAAATCGCTTGTTGATAGTATTACAACGTTAAACAACAAGGTGAAAGTCCTACATATTGATTTGCAAAAAATTAACAAATCTCTCATAGACTTCACTACCCCCATAAAAAAAGCAGAGTCAGGTAAGATTCAAAGTGGAACTAATGGAGAAACGTTAAAAAAAGTGCAGCAACCTGTAAACGGCCAAGACTCTTTAAAAAAAAACGAAATAAGTCAACAATAAAACAAAAAAAACGCAAATAAATATCCCATTTGGAAGGATTGCAAAATTTTAAACGGCGTTGCGAATTCTGTGACCTACATTGCGAAAATCCCTCAAAGAAGATAGAAATGACGAAGTTCGTAAATAGTAATGAATCAAAGTTCAATGAGCAATATGAATATGTGCAGTTTATTAGGTTTCTATCACTGCATTTAGTCAAACAACAAAAGTTTCAATGCGTTTCTTAATCAAAGCATAATCGCCATTAAGGAAATACTGTTGTAATCAATAATATCCTAAAATATGGATTTAAAAACAAAAGTAATTAGAATATCGGTGGCTGTGGGTTGTACAATAGTAATTAGTCTAATTGGATATCTGGCTTATTTTATTATTACGGATACCTTAAAACCTGCTCCTAAAAATAAGGTTGCCAAGAATCTTTTTATCGAAAAAGATTCGATAGATATTGTACAAATAAGCAAAGCGACGAATATAAATGACGTTAAGATGCTATATTATAGTATTTCTGGATCTCTTGAAGAAGATCAAATAAATGGTTTTATCTTACAAAATAAGTATCAATCATTACGAAAAAAATTGAATTCTGCTTATATAGAAAAGTTTATCAGTCAGGCATTTGATGTATTTAGTACTTCAGATTGGAAATACGAGGATTTAAGATTTATACGAAATGAATGCCAATCATTATGGAAGTTCATTTCTATTGTAAAGGGTAATCCTTTAGAAGGAAAGGTAAGGGAAATACAATCCATACTGAGTAAATATGATGAGATTCTCGGATTTATTACTGCTAGCAATGGGTTTTCATTTTCAGAATCCGGTCTCTCAGACCGCTTCCCGATTTCCTATGTACAAACTATAATTTCACGAGCTTACAGATATAAAAATACCAATTCAGATAATAAGTATGTCAACAATTGCACTCGGATACGTGATGGGTTGAATGAAATTTCACGAAAATTGTTTAATGCTCATGTCAGGTATTTGGATAACAAGATCGACCAATGGTCAGGTTTTTATTCCAATTTTAGCTCAAAAAATGATTACGAAAATAATCTGTACAAGCCTTTAAAAAGTGAGATTGATGGATTGGACAATAGCATTTATCGTGTTGCTGATTCTAATTATGAAAGAGAAAGGTTGACCAAAAAATGGAGTATGGATAATTCAAGAGCAACTTCATACAATTATTCGAGACGCTAAACCAAAGATACAATGAAGAAATTAGTCCTTTTACTATTTGTATTTATTTCAGTGTTATCAGCTTATAGTCAAAATAATTTGCAGGACGGAGATCAATGCTTTGATAATGGAGACTATGTTTGCGCAAAAGCAAAGTATAATGAAGTACTTAAACAGACAACAGGAAAGGATAAACAGATTGCAGAAATCAGATTAAAGAGAACAGAGTGGTGTGTCGACCACCTAAAAGTGGCTAATCAGGCATTTTCCAACCGAGACTATAAAACAGCAAAAGAAAACTACCAGGATGTGATTGTTACAAATCCGAAAGATACATTTGTAAAAGCTCAATTTGATAAATGTACTGATCGTCAGAAGTCCGTTGTAGTTGTTCCGGTGTTACGTAAAGCAACTTCAAGCGACTTAGAAGACATTTGGAATAATAAGTATGGCGTTATGCCCAAATGTCGTCAAAATTTAATTGATGCCGGAATTGATCCTGTAGGCGCTCAAAGCCGCATAAATAAAGGTGAAGGCAAACCCAGTGCTGAAGTTGTGCAAGAATCGATGTTAAGTGTATCAAATCATGATTTATCTTTTCCTTCCTTCGGTGGCAAAAGTGAACCAATAAAGGTTTATTTAAATAAAGGTAGTTACTCGATCTCATTGTTACCTCCATGGTGCTCTATTCAAACATTTAGTGAACATTTTATCGTTTCTTGTAGTGTTAATAATGGGGAACTTTCCCGCTCAGATTGGTTTAAAGTGAAAGCAGGAGATAAGGATATAAGAATTAATGTAAGCCAATCAGCATCTAAACATACTTTTGTGAATCAATATACTAATTATTCTATTGCAAAAAGAAATTGCTTCAATTGTCCAAAAGCAAAATATACTTTGGGAGTAACTGCCGGATATATACAACCTTCTGGTAATTATCTTGAGGGTTTTAGGTTAGGATTAAAAGTAGAACCATTATTTAAATATGGCTTTGGGCTGAATACTGGGCTAAACTTTGAAGGTTACTCAACTGATTTGCTATCAGTTTTAAATGGAGAGGAAAAATTTGAGGAATATTCGTTAAATATACCTTTGCATCTCGAATATAGACTGAATTTCTCAAGATGGTTCAATATTTTTGCCTATGGAGGGCCTGGAGTTAATATTTTAACGAATAAGCTGTTTGAAGATTACTATTTCCCTGTTTCATTGGAATATGGAGGTGGTCTTCGAATTAATCATATTCAGTTTAATGTTGGAAAGAGTTTGTATATTGGTAATTTAGAAGATATTAATAATTTGGGAAGTTATAGCGAACCATATCAGGATTTGGTGTTTTCAGTATCTTATATGTTTTGAATTAGCCGATTTAACGTAAGCGTCTCCGCATTACCCTTGCCAAGGATTTCTTCATTTTCCCTTGTTCTGTTTAGCCAATTACTTTTTTGCCCAACAATTGGGAAGTAACGCCTGAAAAACTTCAACAGGAGCATTGGGGCTGATATAGGCCAGGCGGTTTAGTATATCCATAAAGTATTCGAAGGCGTTTATTCCGTTGAGCCGGCAGGAGCAAGCCATCAGCGAATAGATCCGGGCCATTCTTTCCGGTGCAGACGATTGATGATGTCCACAATCTCTTTTGCATCTACATCCTCCTGGATATCCGGAAACCTGCGCTTGCAGTGTACATATTCCGGAGCATACCCACCCACTTTAGAATAGAAACATTTCAGTTTTAAATTGAAAGTAGACCATTCAAAACCACGTTTTTCATTTCCGTTTGCCCCAAAAGCAGGCTTCAAACAGGATGAAAACACAAAAATCTGTTACAAAACAATCCAAATTCCGGAGCATACCCGGTCAATCGGACCTTTTTCCGGAGCATACCCGTTCACCCTATTTTGGGAGGTCGGAAAATATCACTTTTCCGGAGCATGTCCGTTCACTTTATGGGTTTAGTAGTTTTGTTATTAGTACTTTCCGGAACATGCCCATTCACGGATTGAGATTTTTCCTTTTCCGGAGCATATCCGTTCACTTCAATGTTCACCCGTACCTTTGCAGCTTAAAAATCGCCCAACAAAACAAAGGTACTATGGCAGGAAAATCAACAAGTATGAGTAAAATAAAACAAGTTCTCCAATTGAGCGAGAACGGCGTGTCGAACCGTCAAATCGCCAGGGATTTGGATATAAACAAAGAGACTGTAAATAATTATGTTCGGTTCTTTGGGGGTGATCCATTGTCGCTCAAAGAGGTATTAAAAATGGAAGATCCGGAACTTGAGGCCCGCTTCAGGGCTGGGAATCCGGCATATACGGATTACCGTCATCAGACGTTTTTGGATGAGTTGACAGACTTTAAGACCTCCTTAGGACATAAGCATGTGACGCGTTTTTTGGTGTGGCAGGATTACATAGCCAGGCATCCTGACGGTTATCGTAAGTCACAGTTTTTCCATCACTTAAAACAACAATTAGCAGCCACTGCGCCTACTACCGTGTTGAGTGATACATATGTACCTGGCGAGAAATTATTTGTCGATTTTGCTGGAGATACGTTGGAATATGCAAATACAGAAACAGGAGAAATGATTAAAGTACAGGTATTTGTGGCATGTTTACCTTACACGGATTATGCCTTTGCTTTGTGTATTCCCTCACAAAGAGTAGAAGATTTTCTATATGCTATTTCCAAGTGTATGGAAGCCATAGGAGGTGTACCTAAGATTTTGGTAACAGACAACCTTAAGTCGGCTGTAATTAAGGCGGATAAGTATGAGCCAACGTTGAACAAAGCGTTGGAAGATATGGGCAATCATTATCGTTTTGTAACCATCCCTTGCCGCCCTTATTCTCCTACACACAAGGCATTGGTAGAGAACCAGGTGAAGATTATTTACAGGCGGGTATATGCCCGCCTTCGCAACACGACCTTTTATTCATTGGAGGATTTAAACGAGGCAGTATCGCAGAAAATGCTTGAACACAATCAGACACGGATGCAGCAACGGCCTTATAGTCGTGAAGAACAATTCTTTGCCGTTGAAAAGAATACGCTGTCACCTTTGCCCGAACAACTTTATGAAATGAAACTTACGTGCGATTTACAGGTTCGCAATGATGGATTCGTTTATTTGGCGCGTGACAAACACTACTACTCGGTTCCATTTGTCCACATTGGAAAGCGTAGCCATGTTATTTACACCCGCACATTGGTGAAAATCTTTGTAAATAATGAATTAGTGGCTACACATGAGCGCCACTTAGGCTTTGGGCATACGCACAAAAAAGAACATCTGGCATCCAATTCCAACGCCATTTTGAGCCGTTCTGCTGAGTATTATCAAGAAAAAGCGGATAAGCATAGTACTGTATTCAGGCAGCTTGTATCAGACATGTTTCTGGATTTGGAACAACGGCAGATTCCCCCCGAGTTCAAATACAAAACCTGTGATTATATGCTTTCGATAGGCAGAAAAACATCAATAGCCGATTTTGAACAAGCCTGCCAGATCGCTATCCAAAACAGGTCATACTCGGGCAAGTTTTTACAAAATGTGATCAGCAATCTCAAGATGGCTAAATTACAAGATGAAAGCAAGAACCGCATTAATCCACAGCCAACTAATCATGAAAATATGCGGGGAAACTCTTATTATAAATAACCATTTTAATAAAACATTGTATGCAAGAAGAAATTGAAAAATCGCTTCACAAGCTTAAGCTTCCCGGGATGGCAGATTGCTGGACATCCCTTTGTGAGACACGCAGAGCCGACAAACTCTCACTCAGAGATGGACTGCAACTTATGTTGCAAACCGAACAAGACACCCGAAAAACAAACCGTATTGCCCGACTACTCAAAGAAGCTGTGTTTCCATATCCGGCTTCGCTTGAGGAGCTTGATTATAATACCGCCAGAGGTGTTGACGCAACGACAGTGGCGCAGTTGGGTACGTGTGAATTTGTTCGTAATGGACAAACAATCGTGATTAACGGACCTACCGGAACAGGAAAAACCTATTTGGCCGTTGCACTGGGTGATAGGGCATGCAGGCTGGGATTTAATGTCGTGTTCTTCAACATGCAAAAGTTATTGGATCGAATCAAACTCGAACGATTGCAGGGACAGGAAATCCGATTCCTGGAAAAACTCTCACGCGTGGATATGTTAATCATAGATGACTTTGGTATGAAAGCATTACAAGGACAACAACAAAATGATTTTGAGCAAATTGTTGACGACAGATATCGGAGAAAAGCATTGATAATATCCAGTCAGCTTCCAGTCAATGATTGGTATGCTGTTATTGGTAATGAGCTGATTGCTGAAGCCTGTTTAGACAGAATCGTTCATAAATCAGTGCGTTTTCAATTAACCGGAGAAAGTTTACGCAAAAAATATTAATGTTACATTTGCCTAATCGTTTTTGAACAAACAGTGAACGGACATCACCGGAAAACGTGAACGGGTATCACCGGAATATGTATGCAGTGTTGAAAGCAGGCTAGTCGTATCACATTTGGGTAGGTATCGGTTTCTAAAATCTTATAACTGGCAAGCCTCGTCGGATTGAATATCCACCATGTATTGTTCCCCGATATCATTGGTTGGATACTTCGCATGAATGGGAACCGCTTTCATTAAAGAAATGGACCAGTTTCCTGGTGTAAAGAATAAATCTCAATGTGAATACCCTTCAATGACGATTGGCTCCGCTTTGACTCCTTTTCATTTTCCCGGATGGGCGGCTGGATCAGTAAGGGCACCATTTGGTGGAGCCCGGTTCCTGGCTTATCGCCACTAATTGAGACAGAGCGGTTAGCTACCCGCCCAGGTTCATCTTTTGGAGTGGTGATGGAATGCTTCTACATCGAATACCTCAGTTCCCGGAAATTGACGTGGCGCATTATGAAATACCGACTTGGAGAAACCCAATCTCCTTTTCTCAAAAAGGCTTAATAGCCAGCTAAGGTCTTTGTGTATCATTCATCTGCCATCATAACATCTGCTCTTTTTTAATAAGGCTAAGATAAAACCCGAACAGAAAACTGGAAAGATGGCATCTTGGAGACGCTTACGGTTCAATTCTATTCCCCTTCGCAAAAAATAAATTTAAAAAGTTCATTTCTACTTGTCCAGATTTTTAGTTTTTTCTCTCATTAGGGTATAATACCAGAAAAGATGGATCCCGAAAAATTCAGATTATATACAACCGATGATTTTATTCTTGACGCCGAGTTTCGTGAAATTGTAAGAGAAACGGGAATAAATGACCGAATGAAAGAATTATTGGAAAACCTTCCTGAAAAGAGGGCTGAGATCGACCTTGCAGCAGAAGTGCTTCGTGGATTGCAGGTTAAAGCATTTCAGCAGTCTGATCTGCGTAAAAAAGAACTGTGGCAGTTGATCACTCAATCGCAAAAGAGCAAGGTCCGGTTCCTTTATTTCAGAGTTGCAGCTTCATTGCTGTTGCTATTGGGAATCGGTAGCGCCATTTATTACAGCACATTGCCAAAACAGATGGATAAGGTTGCTATTACAATCCAACCATCCGCTGTAAATGCGACACTGATCCTTGCGGATGGTAAGAGGGTCTTAATCGGCGCCAAACAATCAAAAGTTCTATATTCGGCCGACGGTTCCGGAATAATGGTCAACGACTCCTCCTCCATCGCCCAGTCGGCTGAAAGCGACGGTTTAAATCAAATGATTGTCCCTTTCGGCAAAAGATCATTTGTAATGCTTGCTGAAGGAACAAAGGTTTGGCTTAATTCGGGTTCAAAGCTTATCTTTCCAGCTGTTTTTAAAGGAGATAAACGTGAAGTCTATCTTGAGGGAGAGGCTCTTTTTGAGGTTACCAAAGATAGATCCAAACCATTCTTCGTAAAAACGGAACGGTTCACAACAAAGGTTTACGGGACTAAATTCAATATTCAGGCTTATGATCAGGATGAGTATTACAGCATTGTTCTGGTAGAGGGTAAGGTGAGTATGAGCTCAGATGGTCAATCACCTGAAGTATTTCTTGCTCCTAACCAGAGAGCAACGCTATCAAAAGGTAAAGCGGCATTTGATATTACGACTATTGAAAACACCTCTTATTATACCGCCTGGGTAGATGGCTATCTGGCTTTTAACAATGAGAAGGTTCCCAATGTGTTAAAACGGGTATCGCGTTACTACAATGTGGTCATCGAATCGGAATTGGACGCTGATATGGAGAAGATTTACGGGAAGCTGGATCTGAAAGATGATCTGGGAAGAGTTCTGGACGGTATTGCATTCATTTCAAAAACAAAATTCGAAAAGAGGGGAGATAAATACGTTTTTTTTAATAATTAACCTGGCGGGCATGTTCGTCAAATACTAACAAGGATGAAAAGCATACATGCTGCTAACATCCTGCCATACAAAACTTACTTTTTATGAATGAAAGATGATACTAACAATTAACTAAGAACACAAAAAACCGGTCAATGCTGGTAACATTAACCGGTTCAAAATTCAATTGCTGTAAGGCAAAATTATTTATTTAATTCAATTCAAAATTATGGAAAGAAATCCATTTTATCCATCTTCCTGGCTAAGGAAGAAGATTAATGTTATTTCTCTGGCGATGAAGCTACTTACACTATTAATTTTTACCGGATCAATGGCCCTCTCTGCGAGCACCTATTCGCAAAAGACCAAAATTGATCTAAAGTTTGAGAATTCCTCTTTGACAGAGATCCTCAACTCTATTGAGAAGAACAGTGAGTTTATTTTTATTTATAACCAAAATGTAGTCAATTCAGACCTAAAGCGGACCATTACTGTTAAGGATGAGACCATTGAAAAGGTATTGAATCTCTTATTGGAGGGAGCTGATATCTCTTTCCGCATTGATGACCGGCAGGTCTTCCTTTATAAAAATGGGGAACAAATTAGAGGGAATAATATCCAGCAGTCTCCAAAGAAAGAGCTCTCCGGTACTGTAAAAGATTCCAAAGGACTCCCTTTGCCGGGGGTCACTGTGATGGTTAAAGGAACCACGCTAGGGATAATAACAGATAATGAAGGCAATTTCAGATTGTCGGTTCCCGTTGATGCCAAAACACTTGTCTTTTCGTTTGTAGGTATGAAATCGCAGGAACTTCCGATAGGTGGAAAAACGACTTTTGGAGTGGTTCTGTCAGAAGAGTTACAAGGGGTCGATGAAGTGGTAGTAGTTGCCTATGGTACACAGAAAAAAATCACCTCAACAGGATCTATATCCAGTATAACGAACAAAGAACTTATGAAAGCTCCTGTTGCCAGTGTTTCAAACGCTTTAACAGGAATTATGCCTGGATTAACTGTTGTAAATCAAAGCGGACACGTTGGCAGAGACAATCCGGTTATCCGGTTGAGAGGTATTGGAACGATGTCTGGCCAACTCGATCCATTGATTATGGTCGATGGAATGGAACGCCCAATGAATGATATCGATGCGAATGAAATAGAATCGGTTTCGATTCTCAAAGACGCTTCATCTACAGCTGTTTTTGGGGTTAGGGGCGCCAATGGTGTAATCCTGATTACCACTAAACGCGGAAAAGATGGTCCTGCAAAGGTGAGTTTTACTGCGGAATATGGGGTTGCCACTCCTACGCGAAAACCAGAATACCTGGGAAGTTATGAATATGCGAACTTATACAACGAAGCCCAGATCAACGATGGTGTTGCTCCGGGGAATGTAAAATTTTCAGCCGCTGCCATTGAGCATTACAGAACACACGATGATCCGTGGTTATATCCTGATACTGACTGGTATGACCAGTGTATGAGAAGTTCTTCACCACAGCAGCGCTATAATCTGAACATCAGTGGAGGGACCAAATCAACCCGATATTTTGTTTCTGCAGGTTATCTTGGACAGACTGGAACATTTAAGAATTTCAACAACGGATATGATAACAGCGATTGGTTAAAACGTTATAATTTTCGTTCTAATGTCGATATCGATGTTACAAAAGATTTAACTGTTTCGGTCAATTTAGGTACGACAATCCGTGATGTTAACATGCCAAATGATCAGCGGGGTGCCGATTATGATGCGGAGGTATGGTTCCTGCGTTATATCACCCAGGCTCCACCAATGGCCGGTGCAGGATGGATCGATGGGAAATCATATATTAACGACGGCTATGAAACCCCGATCAGATGGATGGCCCTGAAAGGGGTTCGTAATGATTATAACAGCGAAGTAAATACGATGTTTTCATTGAATCAAAAGCTTGATTTTGTTACAAAGGGATTATCCCTGAGGGCCAAGTATGGATACGACAGTAATTATACAATTAATCTTCGACGGGCATTTTCTACAACAATGCCCGAATACACCCCGGTTCGGAAATCAGTGGATACAAATGGAGATGGAACCGCTGAAGATCTATTGTTGTTTAAAACAACCGGTACCCCTTCTGTTTTAAATTATGCAGAAACAACTGACTCCAAACGACGCCATATTTATGGAGAAGCAGCACTGGAGTATAAACGCACCTTTAACAAAGATCATGATGTGACCGGCTTAATTCTTTACAACCAGAGCAAAAAATTCTATACAGAAAGTACATTCAACGAAATCCCGCTATCTTATATTGGATTGGTTGGACGGTTTACCTATAGCTTTAAATCGAAATATAATGCCGAGGTAAATATGGGTTATAACGGTTCTGAAAATTTCCCCAAAGATAAGCGCTATGGCTTCTTCCCTGCCTATTCCGCCTCATGGGTAGCAACAGAAGAACCATTTATGAAAAGCTTACCATTTATCAGTTTTTTGAAATTCAAAGTTTCGTATGGGAAAGCTGGTAACGATAAATTAGGTGGTAACCGTTTCATATATATCCCCGACAGCTATTCAATGGCCACTACCGGCGGTCCGGTTTTTGGCCAGGGAGCAGGACAAGGATACGGAACTGCATCGGTCACAAAACGGGGAAATCCTGATGTTTCGTGGGAGATTGACCAAAAGCAAAACTATGCTTTTGAATTGAAATTGTTCGATAAATTATCGCTGAATTTCGACTATTTTTACAATTACCGCACAAACATCTTAAGCAATAAACAAACATATACCTCCTATGTTGATGAAAAGATCCCGCCACTGAACTTTGGCAAAATGTCGAACCATGGTTACGAAATTGAAGCAACCTGGCGCGAAACAAGAGGTAAGGTAAATTACTGGATAAAGGGGATTTACGCCTTTGCACGCAATAAAGTTCTTGAAATGGACGAGCCAGCAAGTGTTTTGGCATGGCAAAAACAAACAGGAAGACCACTTGGCCGCCCTGTATTGTACCTTTGTAAAGGTTTCTATGAAACTGATGCACAGGTAGCTGCCGCAAATGGGATTACACCAATGGAAGGAGTGGCAAAAACAACTTTGGGTAAAGCCCGAAAAGGCGACCTTTGGTTTGAGGATTATAATAAAGATGGAATCATCAATGATCAGGACAGGGTGTCCTATGGAAATTATACACTGGTTCCCGAAGTCACAGGTAGTCTTTCATTAGGAGGTAGCTTTAAGGGATTTGATATCAGTGCCCTTTTTCAAGGTGTGACCCATGCAGTGGTTTCCTGGAGCGGAGAAGCGCTTCAGCCTTTTACAAGTCAATATGCTTCATACGAGTCTGCCCAATCTTTTGTACGTGGCCGGTGGACTGAAGCAACCAAGGAAACTGCCACCTTCCCAGCTTTAACCCTCGTGCCAGCTCATTTTGATTTTGGTCAGGCATACGGTTATAACAACTCTTTTTTCACGAACGACGCTTCATATATTCGTTTAAAAAACCTCGAAGTCGGATATACCTTCTCAGGTGACCTCCTTAAAAGGGTAAAATGCCAAACCTTACGCATCTACATGAATGGTTCAAATCTTTTAACCTGGGACAAACAAAAAGTATTTAAGTACGACCCTGAGCAACCCGGTGGTCGGATGGTATTTTACCAACAGGTGAAAATTTTCAATATTGGATTAAATCTGCAATTCTAACTTTCAGAATCATGAAAAGAAAATCTATAAAACTAAATATATTGGCAACCCTCCTCCTTTCCTTTGGGAAATGGGCTACGGGTTTGTCGCTGATTATTATCTTGTTTACAACCGGTTCATGTAATAAGTTTTTTGAAAAAGCGCCGGGTGTTGATGTTACACAAGACACCCTGTTTTCAACCTACGACAGGGCTAAATTATATGTTTTAAGTCTTTATGACAAAGTACCTGATGGCTATTTTTATAGCTGGACCGATAATGAAACACAGCGGATATCCGGAACAATGCTTGCTTCCTGTTCGGAACAGGCAGAGAGTGGCTGGGCCAGTTCGGGTTCTCAGTTTTTCAACATGGGGGCAATTTCGCGATTTGATCCTGAAAGTTATCAGGAAGCCAAATGGGCGGTACGATGGCCATTTATCTATCGTGCCACCTGGTTTTTGGATAATGCAGATAACATCAAGACGGCAACGGCAAACCAGAAGTCGGAGCTAAAAGCTGAAGCAAGATTTATCAAAGCGATGACTTATTTCGAATTTATGATCCGCTTTGGCGGACTCCCATGGATTACCCACAAATTAGATTACAATACGACCGACTTTAAAACGGTTCCCCGATTGCCGCTGGTACAAATGGTCGATTCTATTGATAACCTGCTTGTAAAAACATTGAATGAACCCGGTTTGCCTGATGTAAGGCCTGATCAGGAGTTTGGTCGTATCACCAGAGCCACAGTCTTGTTCCTGCGTGCCCGGTTGTGGTTGTTTGCTGCACGCCCTTTATTCAATGCTGTAAAACCATATATGGAAATGGCTGACAGTAAAAATAACAATCTTATTTTTATGGGTAATTACGATGCTACTCGTTGGAAAAAAGCCGCCGATGCATCGAAGGCATGTATCGATTTTTGTGAAGCAAACGGCTATCAATTACTCACTGACGCCAATCCATCACTAGCCTACCAAAAGGCTACCCGTGACATCAGTAAGGAGCTTATTTTTGTCGCTTCCCGCCGGCAGTGGGGCATCAAGAGCCTCTTTCCAACCTATGAATCACCCTATATCAACCAGCCAGGGGTAGCTGATGGTAATACTGTTTTGCCTACTCAAAACCTTGTTGACCGATACCTGATGAAAAACGGTAAAGCACAGGATGATCCAACATCAGGCTTTGATCCGGCAAAACCATACCTGAATCTCGATCCCCGGTTTTATGCAACAATTGCTGAAAACGGATCAAAATGGAATACCCGAACCGTAGAAACATGGAACAACCGCACGGGCGGAAGTACTGTCGGTGTCGATTTTGGATTCCACCGCAGAGATTTATCGACAAGTAAAACCGGATACCTGCTGAGGAAATATTGTCTTGAAAGTCTCTCAAACGGAACCGCAAATGCTACGGCCATCTGGCCATATATGCGCCTTGCCGATGTTTATCTGATGTATGCAGAGGCATTAAATGAATCGAATGGACCCTTGCAGGATTGCTTTACTTATATCAATAAAGTCAGGACCAGGGCAGGCATGCCTGAAGTCAGCGGCATCTCATCAAAGGATGACCTTCGGCAGATTATATGGCGTGAACGCGATATTGAAATGGCACTTGAAGACATTCATTACTTTGATGTCAAACATCTGAAACGCGGCAATATTCTCGGAGAACCCATTTATGGCGTAGACATCCGTAAGAAAACTGATGGCACATTTACTTATACCAGGGAGAAAATCGAAGACCGTTTCTGGAAAGATTACTGGTACCTGTCTCCAATTCCGGAATACGACATGATTCGTTCTGATGCATTGGTTCAAAATCCAGGTTGGTAGATAACAGGTACTCAATCATTATTAAATTTTGGAATATGAAAAACACATCATATAGGATACAAATTGTTGGTGTTATCCTCGCATTTTTCATGCTTGAATTCACCAATTCTGTTAAAGGACAGGAAGCAGACGCTATAAAATCCAAGGAAGGCGACATCAAAGTGCTCGATATCGCCTATGGGAAACAGAAAATCAACACTATTGGGAGTGCCATTAGTACGGTTACATCCGAAACACTCGAAAAAAGCACCGTCACTAATGTTGGAAATGCCCTTTTTGGCAGGTTATCCGGGCTTATTGTTACCCAGCGGGGCGGTGAACCAGGAAACGACTTCCCTTCATTGATGATCCGGGGAAATACCACCTATTCAAATGGTAGTGCTCCATTGATTATTGTAGACGGATTTCAGCGATCGATTGATCAACTGACAGTTGAGGAGATAGAAAGCGTTTCCGTTTTAAAAGACGCCGCCGCAACAGCCATGTACGGGATCAAGGGTGCCAATGGGGTAATTCTGGTAACAACCAAAAGGGGACTAAAGGGAGACGAAAAGATTGGGGTAAATATTAAATATGGGATGCAACAACCTACAAGGCTGCCAAATTTTATTAATTCCTACGATTATGCAAATTTGTATAATGAGGCTTTAACAAACGATGGC
Source organism: Prolixibacteraceae bacterium (assembly GCA_963675995.2). Classification (GTDB taxonomy): domain Bacteria; phylum Bacteroidota; class Bacteroidia; order Bacteroidales; family Prolixibacteraceae; genus JAAFHB01. The sequence continues at coordinate 124,479 of CAXXIY010000003.1, forward strand.
CGGCCTGCGCTTTATACGGCAAGTGATATTCAAAAATATAAAGATGGATCTGACCCCTATTTCCACCCCGATGTCAATTGGTTTGATGAGATCTTACGTAAAAGTTCACCTATGATGGAAGCCGGAGTTACCTTCAGGGGCGGAAACAGTGTTGTTCGTCATTACGTACTGGTCAACTATTTGATCAACGAGGGGTTGCTTAAAAACACCGATTGGAATGATGGTTATAGCACCGATGCTTCTTTCAAAAGACTTAATTTTCGTTCAAATATCGACATCAACATAACCAGGCATCTGGTAGCATCACTCGATATTGGTGGCCGCATCGAAGATCGCAATGCCCCTGCCCCTACCACAAGTACAATTTTCGCAAATATATATGCCTATGCACCCAACTTCTTCCCGGTTCGCAATCCAAATGGTACGTTTGGGGGAAATTCGGCTTATCAGGGCAATATCCTGGGTCAGGTCACCTCATCCGGCTATTCAGCCTCCAATGACCGTAACTTCCAGTCGTCATTCCGGCTTGAACACGATTTGAACCTGGTCACCAAAGGGCTGAAGGTTGGCGCAGTAGTTGCATTTGATAACTGGGCACGAGCCAGTGAGACCTATGCCAGATCGTTTCCTGTTTATCAATTATCTACCGATGCAAATAATAATATGGTCTATACCAAATATGGTCAGGTAACACCACTTACGCGTACTGCGGGGAACAGCCACAATTTCAGAACAAATTTTGAAACCTATCTTGATTACAACCGCAGTTTTGGATTACACGAATTAACAGCCAAACTTCTGTATCATCAGGATAAATATGTCATCAACTGGACCGCAGGCAATAACATCCCTTACTTGTTAAATGGAGCTTCCGGTCGTGTCGCTTATGGCTACAATCAACGTTATTTTGCTGAATTAGTTGCCGGATATAACGGAACTGACCGCTTCCCAAAGACACATCAGTTTGGCTTTTTCCCCGCTGCATCATTGTCATGGGTCCTTTCTGAGGAGGATTTTATCAAATCGCATTCCTGGATCAACTACCTCAAAGCCAGGGCTTCCTACGGTTTAGTCGGGAATGATAACATTGGAGCTGGTGAAGACCGAAACCTGTACATCTCCTATTATGTCAATAATGGTTCATATCCCTACGGCGACAGTAATTCATCGCTCACAGCAACTCAGGAGAGCAACTATCCGAACTATGACATTACCTGGGAAAAATCTTACAAAACTGATCTCGGAATCGATGGCCGCTTTTTCAATTGCCTTGATGTAGCTTTGGGCTATTTTCATGAAAAACGGACAGATATTGTTGATACACGAACCAACGAACTTCCTTCAATCCTTGGTATTACAGCAGGTTATGTAAATAATGGGATCGACTCACGATATGGTTTTGAGGCGACCCTGCAAATGGTAAAGGAGATTGGAGATTTTGGATATTCACTGGGTATAAACGGGGTCATTACCCAATCGCGAATTGATCGGCGGATCGAACCTGCTTATCCTAACGATTATCAATACCGCGTTGGACATCCTGTTAATCAATATTATGGATTGGAAGCAACGGGATTCTTAAGCCAGGAGGATATCAGTAATCCACAAACTCCGGTTTATACTTTTCAGCAGGTAAAACCCGGTGACGTAAAATACAAAGATCAGGACAAAAATGGACTTATCGATGCAAATGATGAACTTCCGATTGGCAAATCCGGAAATCCCACCTTATATTACGGAATCAATTTTGGCATAAAATACAAATCTGTTTCACTTAATGGTTTGCTCCAGGGATTGGGAGGTAAAGATGTGTTCATCAATGGACTTTCTGGCCCAATGGGTAAAAAAGCCCAGATATCGGAATATGTAATGAATCGCTGGACCCCTGCAACCAGTGCGACCGCCGAATTTCCACGTCTTAGCACACTGGATAATTCAAACAATTATCGCAGCAGTACCCTCTGGATCCGTTCGGGAGATTATCTCAAATTGCGCAGTATCGAGCTGGCTTATGATTTTCCTAAAACTTTATTAGCTTCATTACACTTGTCCACCTGTAAACTATTCATCCAGGGGATGAACCTGCTTACGTTCGATAAGATTAAGAACCTTGATCCTGAAATCTTCACAGGCTATCCGGCTCTTAAATCGTATAACGTTGGACTTCGGTTACAATTCTAATAGATTTAATTAAAGAATAAATTATGAAAACAAAAATATCAGGTTTATTATTGATTCTAGTTCTGGTCGTCTCCTCATGTAAAAACTATTTTGATTTCGAGAATAGTACTTTAATGAAGGAGGAAATGGTTTTCTCTGACTACACCCTGTTAAAGCAGGTTTTGGCGAATGCTTATGCTCAGCTTCCTGCATCTTTCAACAGAATCGATAACGGTATGCTGGCTTCAGCTACGGATGAGTCGGAACATGCCTGGGATTATTCAGCTATTCAAAACTTTAATACGGGAAGCTGGAATTCATTTTCGAATCCCGATGATGTCTGGAGCAGGCAATATCAGTTTGTCCGACGGGCCTATCTGTTTTTACATGGTGCTGATACAGTTACTTTCAGACAGTTCAAGTATGTCGATGATGTGACCTACAACCGCTACACCCTGGAATTGAAACAATTCCGCGCCCAGGCGAGGTTTCTGATTGCCTTCTCGTATTTCGAACTTTTCAAACGGTACGGCGGTGTTCCTATTGTAAATCGTTTGCTCTCGGTCGATGAAGATCTCGACCTTCCCAAAAGTAGCATTGCCGATGTTGTGAAATTCATTGTTGCCAATTGTGACAGTGCGATCAGGGTGTTACCCAAGAGTTACGATGCCACCAATACGGGACGTGCTACACTAGGCGCAGCAATGGCTCTAAAATGCCGAACATTTCTATATGCCGCCAGTCCACTCTATAACAACGGAACCTATAACAAAGCTTTATGTGATAGCGCTGCCAGAATTGCCAGCTCGTTCATCGCTACCGGAGGGATTCTGAAGAGTACCTATGCACTTGAAAGTAACTATGGAACCTTATTTACCCGCAAGTACAATAGTTTGGAGTTGATCTTTGAACGGAGGGATGGCAATTCAAACAGTTTTGAGAAGGCTAATTTCCCCATTGGTTTTGATGGTGCAGGTGTTGGTGCTACCTGTCCGTCACAAAATCTGGTTGACGCCTATGAGATGAAAACCACGGGAAAACCAATTTCCGATCCCACTTCGGGTTATGATCCCATGAATCCCTATTTGAATCGTGATCCCCGCTTAGGGTATACTGTAATCTGGAATAATTCAACCTTTAAAGCCCGCCCTATTGAATTATGGACCGGCGGACTTGACGGAAAGGGGAAAGAAAAAGCCTCAAAAACAGGATACTATCTGAAAAAATATGTGGACGATAACCTGAATCTGTTGCTCAACAATACGAGCCGTCACTGTTGGTACTTTTTCCGTTTGGGGGAAATTTATCTCAATTATGCCGAAGCCATGAACGAAGCATTTGGCCCTTCCGATGCACGATATGGTTTAACAGCTTATGATGCAGTAAAGGCGATCAGGGCTCGGGCAGGAATGCCGGCTCTTGCAGCAACCGATTATGCCTCCGCCGATCTCTTACGCGAAAAAATTCGCAATGAACGTCGTATCGAACTGGCTTTTGAAGAGCATAGGAGCTGGGATGTCCGTCGTTGGCAAATCGCTGAATCTACCCTGGGTGCCGATCTGAGGGGTATGGATATTGTGAAAAATTCAGATGCAACTTTTACCTATACACCCTATGTGGTTGAAAAAAGGGTATTTTTACCTAAAATGTATTTTTACCCCATTCCGGATGCCGAAATCATTAAAGAGAAAAAACTCATCCAAAATACAGGTTGGTAAATTTGAATTAGTGCTGATAGGTTTTTAAAAAATGGGATAAGTGGCTCAGATTTCGGGCCACTTATCTTCTTAAATGACAACAACAATATATCACTAAAAGACAAAATGATGAATAAAGCAATTATTTTATGTCTCCTGACTATTGCTCTGAATATCTTTAAAAATCAGGCATTGGCAATTGATTTGAAGTCGCCCGACAGCAAAGTGGTGTTGCACTTTGAATTGAAGATGATCGATAGGGAGAATGGATGCCCGGTTTACAGCATGAGCTATGACGGTCAACCCGTTTTATCTGAATCACGGCTCGGACTAGTGGAACGTACACTCCCATTGACACATGGATTTCAAATCACAGGTCAGAAAACAAATAAGAACAATACGACCTGGAAGCCGGTAGTTGGCGAGCGTGAAATCATCCGCGATAACTACAACCAATTGGTCGTTAACTTGCAAATCGCAGCAGAGACGGTGCCGAAGAGAAAATTGATACTCACTTTTCGTGCTTACAACGAAGGGATCGCATTCAATTACACCCTTTCGGAAGGAAACGGCTCTAAATTTGCAATCACCGACGAGATAACCCAGTTTGCTTTCACAGGTGACCACACCGCATGGGCAGTTTACAGAGCTCAGGGGAATTATGCACAGAGTGGGATACCATTAAGCAAGATTAACCCAGGAGTTGAACGACCTTTGACCGTACGGTTGTCAGAAAATCTCTATGTGGCGATTACTGAAGCCAGACTGGTTGACTATGCACGGATGAAACTGCGCCGCACAGAGGGTTTGAACAATACATTTGAAGCTTTTCTCAATGCCGAACCAAAGAAGGGAGGCGGAATTCAGAGTGGAGAGGTGACAGGAGAAACGCCATTCACCACTCCATGGCGTGTGGTGATGGTGGCCGATTCACCTGGGAAGTTGCTGGAACAAAATTATCTGGTGATGAACCTTAACGAACCCTGTGCACTGACCGATGTTTCATGGATCAAACCGGGTAAAGTGATCCGGGAAGCGAGCCTGACTACAACCGGAGGTAAAGCATGTGTGGATTTTGCTTTAAGCCACGGTTTGCAGTACATCGAGTACGATGCCGGCTGGTACGGACGGGAAGAAGATAAGGCTTCGGATGCCAGTGGTGTCCATCTTGACCCGCGACGAAATCCAGACCCAAACTCACTGAATCTGCGTGAGGTAATTGATTATGCAAACTCAAAAGGTATTGGAGTGATCCTGTATGTAAACCACCTCGCAATGGAAAAACAACTGGATGAAATTCTTCCCCTTTATGAGAAATGGGGAGTTAAAGGGGTGAAGTATGGTTTTGTGAACGTAGGAAGTCAGTACTGGACTGCATGGCTTCACGAGGCGATCCGTAACGCTGCTGCCCATCATCTGATGGTAGACATCCATGATGAATTTCGAAGTACGGGCTACCAACGGACCTATCCCAATCTGATCACTGTTGAAGGGATCGCAGGTAACGAGGAATTCCCAACACCGGTACACAACGCCACTCTTCCCTTCACCCGATTTCTGACAGGTCCGGGCGATTACACCTATTGTTGGAATTCAAATCGCCTGAAAGTCACCAAAGTGCACCAAATGGCACTCTCAACAATCTACTTCAGCCCGTGGCAGTTCCTTTTCTGGTACGATTCTCCTAAAATAATATCTGATGAACCTGCTTTGGATTATTGGAAAAATTTACCAACAACCTGGGATGAAACACGCGTGTTGCAGGGAATTATTGGACAAAGAGCTGTTATTGCCAGACGAAAAGGAATGGAATGGTTTGTGGGTGCCATTGCCCCCGTGGATGGAAAATTTTCTGTTTCCCTCGATTTTCTATCCAAAGGACAGAAATTTTTAGCTACACTATACTCCGATAACCTTGATGGAAAAGGAATTAAAATAGAAAGGCGAAATGTTGACCGCAGGACAGTGTTGAATGCCGATCTTCTGCCTAATGGTGGATTGGCGATTCAAATGGTACCTTTGAAATGAATTAAGATTAACTCCAGTAATAAAAATGAGATAATGTCGTATTGCCATGAATAGCTGCTCTCTTAAAGATCCAAAATAAAAAAATAAGGTTCAGTTTATAAATAGCCGGAAGTGTATTCGAGTTACAAATCCTAACTAAAAACTCCGGCTTGCAAACATGGTGGTTTTCTCATTGGAAACAATACAACAACCTATCATCAGGGACATGGTGTGAGATAGGAACGCAGAAGATACAGATGCAACCGATTAACTCAGATGTTTTTATCTGTGTAAATCAGCTGAATCCGGTATATCAGCGTTCCTGATTTTGTTTTTACCAACCATACGATTTATTTAATTGGTTACAGAAATAAAAAAATCTAAATTTGTAATCAAAACATCATCAAATGGCTGAAATAAGAAAACTTGACCGACGCGATTTCTTTAAAATTTCATCTACAGCCGGAATTGGGGCATTAATGGTGGGCATGAGTAATAATTTGGTTGCAAATGAGAGCATTGACCGCCTCCCTCTGGGTTGGAAATCTTCCTGGCATCCTGAATCACCCAAACGGTTATCTGAACTAACCCGTCGATTAGCAAAGATTGCTTTAGATGGAGAACATGGGCGAAGTATGACGCATGCCGATTGGCTATTTCCTGAAAAAAATGATCCCTCTCTTTCAATGAACCGGAAGTATGCCCTGGCTGCCATCTCAATTGCAAAAAATGCTCCCCTTCGGATAATCCCTGGTGAAATTATCGTAGGTTCTGCGACATTGCTGGAAGCTTCCCTACATGAAATACCTTTACTTGGCATCTCCAGTATCAGCCATACCACACTTGGATTCAACGACATATTAACGATAGGATATAAAGGACTCAGAAGAAAAATAGAAACACGACTTTCTGAGGGAGGGCTTGATCTAAAAGGAGTTGATCTGCTTAAGTCGATGCTTACAGTACTTGAGGCAGCCACCATCTGGAATAACCGGAATATTGAACTGCTGGAACATCAACTGGCAACAGCCTCGGGTGATGAAAAGATGTTTATCCAAAAGACCATCAATTCCCTGACCCATGTCCCTGAGAATCCACCGACAAACTTCAGGGATGCAGTACAATCCTTATGGTCGATGTATGCCTTCCAGCGACTGATGGGAAATTGGTCAGGTCTTGGACGAATTGACGAAATGTTAGGGAGCTTTCTCAGGCATGATCTGGACGAAGGGATATTAAACCTGAATGAGGCACGTGAAATTTTGTCCCATTTTTGGATCAAAGGTTGTGAATGGATCGGGAATACTCAATCCAAAGGATCAGGCGACGCACAGTTTTATCAGAATATCATCCTTGGCGGAATAGATAAGGAGAGTAAGGAAGTGACAAATGAGGTCACCTATCTGGTACTTGACATCATAGAAGAATTGCACATCAGCGATTTCCCGGTTGCAGTCAGGGTCGGGAAGAACACTCCGGGAAAATTAATCAAACGCATCGCCGAAGTCCAGCGACTGGGAGGTGGCATTGTGGCTGTTTACAACGAGTCGGTCGTAATCGACAGCCTGGTGAAATCGGGATATCCTTTGCAGGAAGCACGCTGTTTTACCAATGATGGGTGCTGGGAAGTACTTATTCCGGGAAAAACAAAATTCATTTACATTCCAAGTGATTCACTCAGTTTACTCCATTCGGTGCTCGGACTACATGAGTCGGAAACAACAATCCAATTCACCGATTTTGAAACGTTGTATCGTGTTTATATTAAAAAACTTGAAGACAAAATTGCAGAATTAAACCATCAGATTGACAATTATTACCAACAGGAATTTGGTCATCCGCTGGCATCCATGTTTGTTGAGGGTTGTATCGAAAAAGGGTTGGGTTACGAAAGTCGTGGACCCAAATACAACGTGGTGGCCATTCATTTTGGTGGTTTTGCAGATACCGCAAATAGCTTGCTGGTATTGAAGGAGCTGGTATATGATCAGAAATTCTTAAGTTTTCCTGAATTTGTTCAGATTTTAAAAGACGATTGGAAAGGGAGTGAACCTTTAAGAAAATTAATTCAGACCCGATTTGAATTTTATGGCAATGACAACAGCAAAAGTGATGGTATGTTGAATCGCGTGTTTAATGATTATACCGAAATTGTTTCGAGGGTAAAGGAACGAAACGGAATAAGACGCCCAGCCGGGATAAGCACTTTTGGCCGCGAACTGGAGTGGCTACCTCAACGGAAGGCATCACCCTGCGGAACCAAACACGATGCAGTACTTGCCACCAACTTCTCACCCTCGCCGGGATCCGATAAAAAAGGACCTACTGCAGTCTTAAAATCGTATTGCAAAATGGATTTTACCCGTTTACCAAGCGGCGCCACTGTTGAATTGAAGATTCTACCTGACTCCGTAAAAGGGGAGAATGGAATTGAAGCGTTGTCAGGTCTTACGAAAACCTTTATTGCTCTGGGCGGATTTTATATGCACATCGATGTAGTCGATTCTGCGACTTTGATTGATGCCCAGATGCATCCCGACCGCTACCCTAATTTGCCTGTCCGCGTAGCAGGATGGTCGGCGAGGTTTACTACGCTCAACAAACAATGGCAGGATATGATTATCAACCGGACCCAGCAAATGGTTTAATCATTCAATATGAGTACGCAGAGGAATGACAAAATAACTGGAAATGTTTTTGACATTCAAAGATTTTCAACACACGATGGTCCGGGTATCCGGACTACCGTGTTTTTAAAAGGATGCCCCCTTTCATGCAATTGGTGTCACAATCCCGAATCACAATTACCGGTTCATGAACTATTTTTTAACAGGAAAAGTTGCATCAACTGCGAATCTTGTAATCAGGTCTGCCCTTCCGGTGATCCAAGGCAAATACTTTCGAAGATCGGTCAGCGAAAGGAAATATGTGGAACCTGCATCTTATGCGCGACTGTTTGCCCGTCAAAAGCAATCGATCAGATAGGTCAAATCTATACTTCCGATGAAATTGTTGAAGAGGTGATCAAAGACCTTCCGTTTTTTGATAACTCCAAAGGTGGGATGACCCTTTCGGGAGGTGAACCTCTGTTTCAGTTTGACTTTACACTGGATATTCTTAAAAAAATAAAGGGAAAAGAGATCCATACCGTTGTTGAAACGTCAGGATATACCACCAAAGATAAAATGCTTGCAGTTGCACCTTTTGTAGACCTATTTCTGTGGGACATTAAAATCACGGATAAAGAGCTTCATAAAAAGTACACCGGAGTATCCCTGGATCCAATCATCGAAAACCTGAAACTGATAGATCAGGCAGGAGCAAAAACAATTTTGCGCATCCTGGTTATTCCTGGTGTAAACATGAATAATCTTCATTTTAAGAATATTGCGAGTCTATATTATGATCTCATCCATGTTCAGGGAATTGAGTTCTTGAAATATCACGATTACGGAATATCAAAAGATGCAAAATTAGGTCAACCCAATCATGTTCCATTTCCTATTCCAACAGAACAAGAGATGAATCGGATTCATCACTTTTTTGACAAAATGGAGACGAAAATAAAGGTCATCAGATAACTGTATATATTAATCCACCACCCATCCGAATACTCCGTAGTAGAAATTACCTCTTGCAGGAAAGGGTCCGAAGTTAGTCTTGATGGACCCACCTTTATCTCCTCCGAAAGGCGGGACTGGATACCAGGTTTCCATGACCCGAATATAGGAATCTGGCAGGACATTCGTCCTCGGGTCACTGGATAGGTGACCTATTCAGATCCAAATGGTTATAATTAAAAATTGCATTCACTGTTTACAATAAATGAAACTGTAATGATGCAGAGATTTGATTAATTGACCAAACGGTAAAAGAAATGACTTTATCTTAAATTGAATTTGGACTCTGAACCTATTTATTACGGTTCAACGCCTATTTCTATTCTACCTGTAAAACAAACTGGTACAGATAGATGTTTGAATAGTTAAAATATTGAACAGAATAATATCAGGATTATGGATATAAAATACTTTTGTCCTCACTGGGGATCAAAACACCTTGACTTTAATGAGTTTACAATCAATGTTAAAAACTCGGGCTACGATGGTGTTGAAATGAGTTTACCACTTGATCTGAAAGAAAAAGAATCAATTCTAAAAGCATTTCATGACCAGGGATTGAGCTATATCGCCCAGCACTGGGAAACGGTTACGACCGATTTTCATGAACACAAAAGAGAATATCGCGAAAGACTTGAGAACCTGGCAACAGCAAACCCATTGTTTATCAATTCGCAAACCGGCAAGGACTTCTTTACTTTTGAACAAAACAGTGAATTGATAAGTATTGCCTCGGATGTTTCGAAGCAATATAATGTAAAAATTATTCATGAGACACATCGTGGCAAATTTAGTTTTGCCGCTCATATTACTTCAGGTTATCTGAAGGAAATACCAAATCTTCGTTTGACATTGGATATTTCTCATTGGTGCAATGTCGCCGAATCATTTTTGGAAAATCAACAGGACAACATCGATTTGGCAATCAGCCGTGCTGATCATATTCATGCTAGGGTGGGATTTCCCCAGGGACCTCAGGTTACTGATCCTCGGGTTCCCGAATGGAGAGAGGCTGTTAATATTCATCTCGGATGGTGGAAACGAATTATTGAGCGCAACAGAGCTGAAGGGAAGTCGGTTTTTACGATCACTTCTGAATTTGGTCCCTTTCCCTATATGACAATCCAACCATTTACTCAGCAACCCATTACCAATCAATGGGATGTCAATGTTTACATGATGACTATGCTAAAATCAGTATTTTCAGGACAATCATCTTTGGTATTAAAATAGTGATTTATGCATGAAAAATATGATATCCTGAGGGATTACAGTCTTGTAGGTGTTGAAACCCAAAAAGCAATAGCCCTTGGTCTTGCCGATGCCGAATGGTATCAGTCGCCGGTTCCGCGAGACAAGATGCGCGAACTGCTTGTCCGTAAAAATGGTCCGGCTATCAGGGATACCCTGATCTGGTTCGGCCTTATTTTTGGTTCAGGATATTTGGTATTTCTATGGTGGGGAACCTGGATTGTTGTTTTTCCCTACTTGGTTTATAGTGTTTTATATGCATCCACCTCCGATTCGAGATGGCATGAGTCGAGTCATGGTACCGCTTTCAAAAGTGACTGGATGAACAACCTCCTCTACGAGATCGCCTCTTTTATGGTATACCGGCAATCGACAGTATGGAGGTGGAGTCATGCCCGTCATCATAGCGATACCATTATCCGGGGTCGCGATCCCGAAATTGCAGTTCCCCGACCTCCTCAACTAAAAAAGTTATTGCCTGGGTTCATAGGACTTCGTGGCTCAATACCTGAAACCCGGAGACTTTTTCTTCATGCCAGCGGAAAAATTGATCCCGAAGTGGCAACTTATCTTCCCGAAAATGAATACAAAACTGTTATTTTTAAAGCCAGAGTCATTCTTTCCATTTATCTTTCAGTCATAGTTCTCAGCCTTACCTTCGGTACAATCCTCCCTTTAATGTTTATTGGTTTGCCAACAATCCTGGGAAGTTGGCTGATGCCGGTTTATGGTTTTACACAACATGCCGGTTTGCAGGAAAATGTTCTGGATCACCGTTTGAACAGCCGGACAGTTTACATGAACAGGATTCACCGGTTTTTATATTGGAACATGAATTATCATGTTGAACATCATATGTTTCCGTTAGTTCCATTTCATGCACTCCCAAAGTTGCACGAATTAATTAAAAATGATTGTCCCACACCTTATAACGGCATAATTGAGACTTATAAAGAAATTATCCCTGCTATTCTTAAGCAAATTAAAGATCCGGGATACTATGTCGATCGAAAACTTCCGGTTGGAGCAGGGCACCTGAATCAAAGAAAAGGGATCTGTATAATTGGAGATCCTGCTAAAATGGTAGATGGTAAAATTGAAGTTTGCACGTTGGATCAGTTGCCCAAAGGAGAAGTGATCAGATTCGATTTTAACCAAAAAACTTATGCCGTCTACCGGACAGTCAGCAACATCTTTTATGCCTCTGATGGTGTTTGTACCCATGGTAATGCTCATCTGGGAGAAGGGGTAATTATTGGGGATATGATCGAATGTCCGAAGCACAATGGCCGTTTTAATTTAAAAGATGGTTCTCCCGGACGAATTCCGGTATGTACTGCAATCAAAACTTATCGTGTTGAACAGGCTGAAGATAAAGTCTTTCTTAATTTAGATGATAACGTTAAAATCATTCAAAACGAGCGGGAACTGGAAAAAAAATTCATGGTGGTCAGTAACCGGAATGTAACCACTTTCATCAGGGAACTGGAACTTGAGTCGGTAAACAAAGAAAGTTTTTCGTTCCTGCCCGGGCAATATGTTCAATTTGTTATTCCGCCTCACCAAATCAGTTTCTCTGAATTTCTTATGGAGGAACCCTATCATAAAATTTGGAATGATACAGGTCTATCTGATTTATGGTCTGAAAATGATAGCTATACCAAACGGAATTATTCGGTGGCTTCAAATCCTGCAACCGATTCAATCCTGAAATTTAATGTGCGCATTGCGTTGCCTCCTGCGGGAGGTACGTTAGGTGCAGGAGTTGGTTCATCGTATGTTTTTAACCTGAAACATGGAGACGAGGTACTATTAACCGGTCCATTTGGAGATTTTAATATTAAAGCTTCAGATCGCGAAATGGTCTATTTAGGCGGAGGAGCAGGTATGGCCCCAATCCGGTCTCATTTATCTTTTCTCTACGAACAGGTAAAGACAACGAGAAAAGTGAGTTTTTGGTATGGCGCCCGATCGATGGATGATCTTTATTATCAGCAATATTTCGAAAATTTGGAGCAAATCCACCCTGGATTTTCATTTCATGTGGCACTCTCTGAACCTAAAACGAAAGATAACTGGCAGGGGGAAGTGGGGTTTATTCATGAAATATTACTGAAAAAATATCTTGCATCTCATGATCATCCAACAGAGATTGAATTTTACCTCTGCGGCCCACCAGCTATGATTGAAAAAGGAGTGGCAATGTTAAAACAAATCGGCGTAACAGAAAAGATGATTGCTTTTGATGAATTTTAGAAAACAATAAAATTTACTATTGCGTTTATTCTCTTTATCGGTGTTCCTCCGCATTTTTAAGATTGGGTTTCGTTCTCCAGCTTGCATCGGGTCCGAACCGGGTATGCGATTGGGGACCATTATTCAATTTACCTGGTTCAGGATAATGATATATCATCCGGTTTGTAACCAGAAAAAGGAAGCTTGAAAGCACAAATACAGTTATCGCCTTCATCCAGAGCCGTTTATAAATCGGCTTATAATTCGCCTCTTCTACAATTACAACGCTCTCCTGATCACGGGGCAAAATAAGAACGAGCACTGTTGCAATAATTGCATTTACAATGATCACCCATTCTGTTAATAACCGGCTAGGATGCCAACCTGTCAGGGCACGTTCGAAGTTCGCTACTACCATTATCCAAAGGAGAATCAGGAAAATGAGCTGACCTTTGGCAAGAGAACTTTTAGGGATGATAGGGAGTGGTGACCTATAATGACGCACAACGATGATGATACAGGCTGCTGCAAGTAATCCCCAAGTCAGGGTAAACCATTGTTCTGGTGTCATATTCAGGAAATCGATTCCGGGAATTCTTCCGATGTAGGGGACATCCCATAATGCAGGCTCAGTGGCAGTTGTTCCGTTGATCTGTGTAATCGTACGGGTCCAGACACCCTGATTCAACTGTCCGCTCCAGACATCTACATTTTTAACCACATTAAAATAAGTTAATCCCATCAGAACCATGAGGACAGAAAAAGCCCTGGTCCACCTCCCCTTTACCTGTCCGGAAAGTGGTTCATGATCGGCATGCAGTTTAACCCGCGAAGCGATAAATGCCAATGCTACCGCGATAGCAATCCCATTAACAAATCCAAAACTCTGCTCCAGGAAACTGTGCCAATTCTGTCCCTGCCACCTTGCCCACGCGGAGGTAATGGAATTGAATTCTTCACTTCCCGGAACGAGACCTTTATATGCCAAAATTCGTGGGCTTCCAAACGACAACATGAATTGTTTCAACCATTGAATCCCTGCGAATCCAAGTCCGCCAATGATGCCACTGATCAGCGATGCAACGGCAACAGCCTGAAGTTTATTCCTCCACATCCAGATACTTGTACCAATAAAAACACCAAGAACTCCGGCCCAGTCATCCGACCGCGGGGGTGTCATCCGGAATCCGCCATACTGCGCAAAAAATATTCCTCCAAGAACGGGAAGCGCCAGAAATGAGATCAGCCATCCTCCACCCATATAAACAAACAGGGAAGCGCCGTTTCTGAATTTACCAAACAATAGAAAATAGGTTGTAATCCCCAGGATTAATCCGATCACCCAACCAACATGTTGGGGATAATCGCCAAACCACTGTGGCCAGTTATTCAGAAAATTAGATGGGTTGAAGGCGGGCTGTCCCGTCGCTGGATTTACCATTGTCGGGTCTCCCTGTGGATAGGTTAAGGCTGAAGCCAGTTTATTTTCAAGTCCGGCTGCGCCAAGTAAAAGCTGAATAAACCATCCCGAAAGGGCGCCTCCGACAGCAAAAAAAGGCAGGTATAAGCGGTCCCGAACACCTTTTCTTTCATATAAATCGTATACACCTGATCCCAATAGTGCAAAAAAGGCAGGCAGATAGTAGGCATCGAACCAGTACAGCGGATTTTTATGGCGTGACCAGGTATCATCAAACTGCAGACCATTTTGCAACATTCGTGCAACAGGATCTTCAATGAGGCTTAACAAAACAGAGGCGCCCATGATAAAAAGGAAAGGCTTGAAAATATTCACAATACGATCCCTTGGAGCTACGGCTGCAAAAGCCGTTCCGGCACCTCCAAGACCTGCCCACATAAATCCGATAAAAAAAGTTGCCAGGTAACCATACCATTGCGAGATGGCATGACCACTCTCGGTGTAGGAAAGTACCTGCATATAAGACTGGGAGGCGCCAAAACCCCAGCCAAGGGCACCAAAAAAAGCAAAATAAGGAACTCTTTCGCGCCAGTCCTCCCGCCCCGATAAGAGCGCAACAGCAACAGCAGCGAGACAACCGGCAAACTCAGCTCCATATTCGTGACCAAAATTGCCACGAATTCCCCATCCTATCGAAAGTGAAATCCCGATTAAAAACAGTGTACCGGCGCGCCAGCCCGGATTGAATTTGGTTATTTGCATTATCTTTAATTTTAGTTCGGGATAAGCTTTTAAAAGGACCTGATCGACAAATTAATAAAATTAAAAGATCGGTTGTATCGGGATGCAAAAATTCAATCTGAAATGGTCAAAAAACTATCATTCCTTTCCTTTATCATAAAGGGATTCATCGCCTCTGTCCCCGGTTCTGATACGGATTGATTGTTCAACAGAAGTGACAAAGATCCGTCCGTCACCACTTTCACCCGAATAGGCAGATTCAAGAATTGCATTGATGGATTTATCCAGGTTGATATCCCGTACCACAAAAGAGATATAAATACGATCAATCGTGTGGACATCATATGCAACTCCCCGGTAAATTAAACCTTGTTTGGCAGTTCCCTGACCTTTTACATCCCACCACGAAAGGAAATCGATGTCAACTTCATGCAATGCCTTTTTAACCGTTTCGAATTTCGTTTTGCGAATAATCGCTTCAATTTTTTTCATAATTGTACTTTTTATCTTCGTAAAAATATTAATTTATTTAATTTCAACTATTTTAGGTGAAATATTTAAGCACAAAAAAAGCCGGATAATCTCCGGCTTTTTAAGAATCATAAAAAATTGAAACTATTCCGATTCATTGTACGCAATCTCATTGTGTTGGGTGATGTCAAGTCCGGAGAACTCTTCATTCTCTGTTGCACGGATACCCAAGGTCTTCTCTACAATTTTGAAAAGAATTGCAGTTAATACTCCCGAATAGACTAAAGTGGCGGCAATAGCTATTAACTGAATACCTAACTGTTTGGGGTTACCATAAAATGCACCACTATAAGCTGATTGAATCACAGGTGTTGCAAACAATCCGGTTGCGATAGCTCCCCAGATTCCTCCGATTCCATGAACACCGAA
Organism: Prolixibacteraceae bacterium; assembly: GCA_963675995.2. Lineage (GTDB taxonomy): Bacteria > Bacteroidota > Bacteroidia > Bacteroidales > Prolixibacteraceae > JAAFHB01. The sequence continues at coordinate 140,510 of CAXXIY010000003.1, forward strand.
AGCATCGAGAGAGTCGTCGTATCCCAGTTTTCCTTTAACGACAGACACCATAAAGAAACAGAAAACAGAGACCATTAAACCGATAATAATTGCACCGCTAACGTCTACAAACCCGGCAGCTGGGGTAATGGCAACCAAACCGGCAACTGCGCCTGTTGAGATACCTACAACAGTTGGTTTTTTGTTAATAAACCAATCGAGTAATGCCCATGCCAGAGCAGCAGCAGCAGCAGCAACGTGTGTAACAAGAAAGGCACTCGCAGCCAAACCATCAGCAGCTAATCCGCTCCCTGCATTGAATCCAAACCATCCAAACCAGAGTAAAGCAGCCCCGATTACAACAAAGGGGATATTATGAGGAGCTGTGATATGTTGTCCATTAGGCAACTTGCGTTTGCCAATCATAATAGCCATCACTAAAGCAGCAATACCTGCATTGATATGAACGACAGTTCCACCAGCAAAGTCAAGAGCTCCAAGTTTAAATAACCACCCGTCAGCTGACCATACCCAATGAGCTACAGGATTGTAGACCAGAATAGCCCAAAGTAAAGTAAAAATCAGAAATCCACGGAATTTTATACGCTCAGCAAAAGCTCCAATTATCAGGGCAGGTGTAATAACAGCAAACATACACTGGAACAAAATGAAAACCAGATGAGGAATCCGCTCTGTTGCCTGAGAAATATAGTACGGACTAACATCATTGATCCCAATTCCTTTCAAAAATGACCAGTTAAATCCTCCAAAATAGGGAGCCAAGGCACCGGTACTGGAACCAAAAGCATTGCTGTAACCAAAAGCCACCCATTCGAGGCTGATCACTGCAGTAATGATAAAACACTGCATCAGAACGTTCAGAATATTTTTGTTGCGCACCAAACCACCATAAAAAAGGGCGAGGCCAGGGATAGTCATCAGCATCACAAGAGCAGTTGCAACAATCATCCATGCGGTATTTCCGGCACTAATAAACGGAACAGGGGTTGCAGCTGCGGCAGGAACAGCGGCTGCGGCAGCCACCTGAGCATACGAAAAAACTGGAACAACCAGAGATAACCCAACTGGTAAACCTATATATTTCAGATATTTATGTATCATAGCTTTAAAACTTATATTGTTAATTTACTTTTTATCATATAGCGATTCATCACCCTGGTCACCGGTCCTGATTCTGATAGATTGTTCAATCTGTGTCACAAAAATCCGACCATCACCACTTTCACCCGTATAAGCCGATTTGAGAATGGCGTTTATTGATTTCTCCACATTAATATCCCGCACAACAAAAGAGATAAAAACCCGATCGATAGTATTGACATCATACGCAACCCCTCTGAATATCAAACCCTGTTTGGCAGTACCCTGCCCTTTCACTTCCCACCATGAGAGAAAATCGATATCAGCTTCATGTAAAGCTTTCCTCACGATGTCGAATTTTGTCTTGCGAACAATAGCTTCAATTTTTTTCATGACTTAAAAAATTTATATTTGTTTATAAAGAGATTCCTATCACATAATATATCTGTTCCTTATTTGGATTCACAATGATTGAACCTGTAAGGGGAATCGAAAAACTCTCACTGATTTTGAGTGTTTTGGTAGTGGTAATACCAATATTACACGCCTGAAAAGAGGTGTCGTTGGTATACCATCCATCGCCCGCTCCCACAAAAAGTTTTACGGTTGAAAATTGGTAACCGGCTTCAAAGTATTTGTCTCCCCCTCCGGCACCTGAAGCTTTGTTGAGGATACAGTTTCCTGCAAGGCTAAATTTTCCTACGGTGTACCCGATGGTGGCTTCAAACGCATGAACATTACTTTCAAAAAGTTTTGAGCTGTTGTAATGGTAATCGGTTACTCCAAGTGAGATACCCGACTTGAACGCATAAGACGCAAAAAGATCGGCTTCTTCTGGTGCTCCCGTGGTCAGATCACCTGAACCCCACGCGCCGATTGTAAAACCTCCGGAACCATATTTTACTGTTGGCTGAATACTGAATGCACCAGCTTTTGAACCTCTCCAGACATAACTACTTACGATATCCGCTCCGGCAGTCCAGGAACCTTTTGTCTCCTGTGCAAAGGTTGCATAAGATCCTGCCATGAGGATTGCCGCGAATAAGAATAAAGAAACTTTTTTCATAATCTTCACTTTTTAATTAAACAATAATTTCAGTCATTTATCTATTTAAATCCATCTCTAATAAAATAGCCCGTAATCTATTTTTTTTGACTTACACCCCATTTTTATTTGCATTACACCACAAACTTATTGTCTTTTTTCAATTTATACCCCATTTTTATTACATATTTTATTCATAATAACATTAAATTAACAATCATACCCCTATTTTGAATTTTTTATCTTAATTATTTCAATTTTTATTTCATTATGATCTTCGTTTAGTATATTTATTGACTATAACTCACACTTTCGAAATCTATAATGACTTTTAGATACTTAATCAATGTTTTATTTATCTTTATGTCAATATCAACAAACAGATTCCCAGACTAGTATTCCGGTGTATTTTATTGGATTTTAAAAACAAAAGGGTGGAGTAATTGTATCTTAAAAACAAAGGTTATTTTTGAAACCATTATCTGTTTAAATATTAATCTTTTTACGACCTTAAAAAAGATATACAAATGAAACGCCCCTACAAAAAGATGATTTGGTTAGCCCTTCCACTGATTTTCGCAGCCATCATTTGGCTGAAGTGGGATAATTGGTTCTATAATCCTCCGGAACCATCCTATACACCATCATCAGTGCCCGACCGAATTCTTCTCACCTGGTCGGGAGATCCCTTTAGTTCGCGTGATGTCACATGGCAGGGAGATACCTCCACTTTCGCCGGACATTTGGAGCTCACGATCAATTCAACTCCAGGCGATACGATTAAATACACCTCTCTGCCAAAAATCATAAAGACATCCGGAGGAGCCTCCTCCTTTTTCAGGGTCGGGATCAAAAATTTAAAAGAGGGTCAAACTTACCATTACCGGGTTGCCAATGGAATTCATTGGTCGGAGTGGTACGACTTTAAAATCGGCAACAGTTCAGATGCCAACTACTCCTTTATATATATAGGAGATGTCCAGGATTCGATTAACGGTGTATCTGGGAAACTATTTCACCAGGCTTGCTCAGGTGATTCCAACGCCTCCTTTCTCCTATTTATCGGAGATATGATCGAACGTCCTCACGATGCCTATTGGGGTGAATGGTTCAGGGACGGAGGGGATCTTTTTAAAACCATTCCAGTAATCGCAACTCCGGGAAACCACGAATATTACAAAGGTCTAATTCAAAAGCTCGATGAACGATGGATGGCCCATTTTTCTTTTCCTCAAAATGGTCCACCAAATTTTCTTGGTCGTGTCTGTTACTGGGACTATAAAAACACGAGATATATAAGCCTGGATACCAATGGAATTCAAACAATCCCATCCGCTCTTGAACAGCGAAAATGGTTAAAATCTGTATTAGAAAACACACATCAGCGATGGATTGTGGTAATGATGCATCACCCCGTCTATTCAACAAGCAGGGGTCGCGACTATTTTTACCTGCGCGCACTGTTTAAACCCTTATTTGATAAATACAATGTTGATCTGGTTCTTGCGGGCCATGATCATGCCTATGGAAGAGCTGTTCACATTCAAAGTAATGAATCCCCAACTAAACAGGGGGCAGTTTATGTTGTGACCCATGCAAGCCCTAAATTGTATGATATTGGCTTCTCCCCCAAAATGGACAAGCTGGCAACCAATACCCAGATGTATCAGTTGATCGATGTCTCAAACGACTCAATCAGGTATAAGGCCTTCACCAGTGATGGCACCTATTTTGATGGCTTTACCATTCATAAAGATGGAACGGGTAATCGCACAGTTACTGAAAACGCACCCAAAAACAACAGCAATTACCTCCGTCCAACCAAAAGTTTTAATCAAAAGAGTTCCGAAAAAGAGAAGAAGCGGTATATTCAGGAGATGAACGCGTGGGAGAAGAGTAAATTATAATAATTTTGCCCGTGTAATTAATCGGTACCAATCAAAAATAAATATTTCCTCTTTCCCCCATCCGGGATGTGGATGACTGATTTGTCAACCGATGGATTCCAAGTGAAATTTTTAAACAAATCATATACAAATGAAACTCTGGGACAAGGGAACTGAAATAAATAAGCTCATTGAATCGTTTACTATTGGTCGAGATACCGAAATGGACCTGTTTCTGGCCGAATTCGATGTGATTGGTTCATTGGCACATATAGAAATGCTCGAATCAATCGGGCTGTTATCTGCATCAGAGCTGGAGAGGCTCTCCTTCGAATTACGTGTCATTTACCAGGAAATCAGGGAGGGCAGATTTGTGATCGAAGCGGAGAGTGAAGATGTACATTCGCAGGTTGAGTTGATGCTCACACGGAAACTGGGTGATGCGGGGAAAAAAATTCATAGTGGTCGTTCCAGAAATGATCAGGTGTTGCTCGACCTTAAACTTCTTACGCGCAGTGAAATAAGGAGAGTTGTCGAACAGATCAAGGAACTCTTTGAGATTCTGATTGCTCAAAGTGAGAAATATCAGCATGTACTCATGCCTGGTTATACCCATTTGCAGGTAGCGATGCCTTCATCGTTTGGACTTTGGTTTGGAGCATATGCCGAAAGTCTGACCGACGATTTGCTTTTGTTGCAGGCGGCTTACCGGATAACCGATCAGAATCCACTTGGTTCGGCTGCAGGGTACGGTTCCTCCTTCCCTCTCAACAGACAGATGACTACTGACTTATTGGGTTTCGAATCAATGAATTACAATGTCGTTTATGCCCAGATGGGACGCGGGAAAGTCGAAAAAACTGTTGCTTTTGCCCTCGCCTCGGTTGCTGCTACGCTTTCGAAGATGGCTTATGATGTTTGTCTGTTTATGAGTCAAAATTTTAACTTTGTCTCACTGCCCGAAGAATTAACCACTGGATCAAGCATCATGCCTCACAAGAAAAATCCTGATGTTTTCGAATTGCTTCGATCGCATTGCAATCGAATCCAGTCGATTCCTAATCAGATTTTACTCATGACCAACAACCTTCCAAGCGGATATTTTCGTGATTTACAACTAATTAAAGAAGTTTTTATTCCGACATTTGCTGAATTGAAAAGTTGTTTATCCATCGCATGTTTCGCGCTCAGTAATATGGATGTGAACAAGAGAATCATGGATGATGACCGGTATGCAAATATTTACAGTGTTGAAGAGGTGAACAGAAAAGTGGTTCAGGGTGTTCCGTTCAGGGAGGCGTACCGTCAGGTTGGAGAATCAATTAAGAAGGGGACTTTTCAACCCGATAAAAATATCTCTCATACACATGAGGGGAGTATCGGAAACCTCTGTCTTGGACAGATCTGTGAAAAAATGGAGGGTATTTTAAACAGTTTCAATTTCAGTAAAGCAGAAAATGCATTTGACCGGCTTATTACAGGAAGCTCAAAATCCTAATAATTTGATTATTTTTATCGCTAAAATTGAATAAAACATCCTTATTTTTGACTAAATATTTTCAAATTGACTGAAATAACAGGTATTTGATTGCTTTATGTTATTTAATAATTATTTAATATTTAGATTTATATCATTGATTATCAATTGGTATCGACATAAATTTTGGATTGAAACCGGCGAAATATTTTATTTTTCACTTCATGTTGGGAAAGAACCTTTGAAATTCGACGTAAAATCTATACTTTTGATTTTAATTTTTAAGTAAAAAATCAAATCTGCTTTCATATTGTTACAGATTACAGCTTTTACTTTAGTATTTACCTGAAGATAATTCAAAACACTTTCTATCTGACAACAGGTTCGAAGTTTTGCTAATATTATATCACATGGAACAGAATAGTTTTCCAAAATCTCAGGGGTTGTATGATCCCAATAATGAACATGATGCATGTGGGATTGGGTTTGTTGCCCATATCAAGGGACAGAAATCGCATGACATTATTCAGCGTGGACTTACAGTTTTGCTGAACATGGATCATCGAGGTGCAACCAGCGCTGACAATAAAACCGGAGATGGAGCCGGAATACTGATGCAATTGCCTCATGATTTCTATCTTTCGTTAAAAATTGCAGTTCCCGAACAAGGGAAATATGGCACCGGATTAGTTTTTCTGCCGGTGGATGAGGAGGAGGCTGCTTATTGTGTTGAAGTTTTAAACCGATACGTTGATTCTGAAGGTCTAAAGCTAATCAGCTGGCGTGATGTACCTGTTGACAGTTCGGTAATCGGTGAAATTGCCAAACGATCAGAACCGCGCATCCGTCAGATTTTTGTAAAAGGAAATTACGAGCAGGATACGCTTGAGCGTAAACTATATCTTGCCCGTAAACAAGCTGAAAGAGTTGTAAGAGGGTCACAGTTAGCTGAGAAGGATTCGTTTTATTTACCCAGTTTCTCCAGTAAAGTACTAATTTATAAGGGGATGTTTACCCCAAGCCAACTCCGTGATTACTTCAAAGACCTCTCCAATCCGGCAATTACAAGTGCCATTGCGCTGGTTCATTCACGCTTTAGCACCAATACTTTTCCAACCTGGGATCTCGCGCAGCCATTCAGGATGATTGCCCACAACGGTGAGATCAATACCATCAAGGGAAACAGACAGTGGATGCACGCACGCGAATCACTACTTGAATCTGACCTTTTTGGCGACCAGCTTGGTAAACTATTCCCGATCATTGAGCCAGGCAAATCGGATTCCGCCTCATTCGATAATACACTTGAATTCCTTCATATGACAGGACGTACAATGCCTCACTCGCTTTGTATGCTGATTCCCGAGTCGTTTAATGAAAAAAATCCAATCCCTGAAAGTCTGAAAGCGTTCTACGAGTACCACTCCACACTGATGGAACCGTGGGACGGACCAGCATCGATGGTATTTTCCGACGGCCGTTATATTGGAGGGACACTCGACCGCAGTGGATTACGCCCTTCACGGTACATTATTACGAAAAACGATCTGATTGTGATGGGATCGGAAGTTGGGGTTCAGGCTTTTCCGGCAGAAGAGATCAAGGAAAAGGGACGGTTAAGACCTGGGAAATTGCTATTAGTCGATACTCAGCTTGGCATTATCATCCCGGATAAGGAGGTTAAAGCGGATTTAAGTCGTAAAAATCCGTACATTAACTGGCTGAAAGAAAATAGATTAGTTCTTGAGGAAATAAAAGTTAAACAGCGTGTTCCTTCGAGTATGGGAAACCAGTTCGGTCCCTACTCCAAAGTGTTTGGGTACAGCAAGGAGGAGATGATGAACATCATTAAGGAGATGTCAGAAACTGCCCAGGAACCGACAAGTTCGATGGGTAACGATACCCCGCTGGCGGTGTTCTCGGATAAGCCAAAAAGATTTTTCAGTTATTTCCGTCAGTTGTTCGCGCAGGTTACCAACCCCCCTATCGATCCGATACGTGAAGGGCTTGTGATGTCGCTTACCAATTATATCGGATCGCTCAGCAGTAACATTCTCGACGAAACCCCTAATCATTGTAAGCTGATCAAATTCGAAAGTCCGATAATTACCAATACCGATCTTGGCAAAATTAAAGATCTTAAACATGAGACCTTTACACATGCTACAATTCCGATGCTTTTCTCTGTCAAAGACGGAGTTGAAGGATTCAAAAAATCTTTTAAGGCAATGCTTGAAGCTGCCGAAAAAGCGGTAGATGAGAAAAAGAATTTCATTATTCTGACTGACCGAAATATTTCGGAAGAACTCGTCCCAATTCCTTCTTTGCTGTCTGTTGCTGCTGTTCATCACCACCTGATCAAAGCCAGGAAACGGATGCAGATCGGGATCATCGTTGAGACAGCTGAACCGCGTGAGGTTAATCATTTTGCATTGTTGCTTGGTTACGGTGCGAGTGTTGTTAACCCATACCTCGCTTTTGCTGCAATTGATTACCTTGTTACAGAAGGCGATATCAAACTGCCATATGTTGAAGCACGTAAAAACTACATCAAAGCAATCGATAAAGGGCTCCTCAAGATCCTTTCAAAAATGGGTATATCGACCCTTCGCTCCTATCATGGTTCTCAACTATTTGAGGCAATTGGTGTTAGCGACGAACTCATTGATAACTACTTTAAAGGTACACCTTCGCGTATCGGCGGTGTAAGCTATGAAGAAATTTTCAAGGAGTCGATGCTCTTTCACAACGAAGCCTTTAAAAGCCCATCAGAAAAAGCACGGTTCTCAACTGTAGGTGAATATCATTACCGAAATAACGGTGAATTCCATGCATGGAATCCCCAAAGTATTGCACTTTTGCAATGGGCTACTAAAACCGATGATTATCAGGTTTATAAAAAATTCAGCAAACTTGTTGATGAACAGAATGCACGGCCTGCTTTTATAAGGGGTGTTTTAAAATGGAAGAAAAATCCTATTCCGCTTGAAGAGGTCGAACCCGCCGAAAATATTCTCAAACGATTTGTAACGGGAGCGATGTCTTACGGGTCAATCTCCAAGGAGGCCCATGAAGCCATTGCAATCGCGATGAACACCATCGGTGGACGTAGTAACACCGGTGAGGGCGGAGAGGATGCAGGCCGTTTTGGAACAGACAAAAACTCCAAAATTAAACAGGTCGCTTCGGGTCGTTTTGGGGTAACCAACAATTACCTGATCAATGCTGTTGAATTGCAGATAAAAATCGCTCAAGGTGCAAAACCTGGTGAAGGGGGCCAGTTACCTGGTTTTAAGGTAAATAAAATCATTGGTAAACTTCGGCATTCCACACCTGGAATTACCTTGATTTCTCCCCCGCCGCATCACGATATTTACTCCATTGAAGATCTTGCACAGTTAATTTTTGATTTAAAGAACGTTAACCCTAATGCAAAAGTATCGGTTAAATTAGTTGCAGAATCGGGTGTTGGAACAATCGCAGCAGGTGTAGCCAAAGGATTTTCAGATATCATCATTATTAGTGGATGTGAAGGTGGAACGGGTGCCTCGCCTGCAAGTTCGATTAAACACGCCGGTTTACCAGCAGAGTTTGGAATTGCCGAAACACAGCAGACCCTGGTAATGAACAATCTGCGTGGACGCGTCAAACTTCAGGTCGACGGACAGTTAAAGACGGGTCGCGATGTTGTGATTATGGGAATGTTAGGCGCCGAGGAGTTCGGATTTGCCACGGGGGCATTAATCTCTCTTGGATGCATCATGATGCGCAAATGTCACCTGAATACCTGTCCTGCCGGAATCGCCACTCAGAATAAAAACCTCAGGAAACGTTTCCTGGGAAGATCACAATTTGTGATTAACTACTTCACATTCATCTCCGAAGAGATCCGTGAATATATGGCTGAAATCGGGGTAAGAACTTTTGATGAATTAGTCGGAAGAGTTGACCTTTTAGAGCAGAACCATGAAGTGACCAACTGGAAGATGAAGAATGTCGATTTATCGAAATTCCTCAATCTGCCGGAAGAGGCAAAAATATATCCTATCCGCAATACCCATCCCAATACAAAAAACCTGGATGACGTAATTGATAAAACCTTGATCCGTGAAGCCAACAAGGCAATCAAAAGCGGTGAGAAAGTTTGGCTGGCTTACGAAATTAACAATGTGATGCGGACAGTTGGCGCCATGTTATCGGGTCAGATCTCGAAACGTTACGGAGAAGATGGATTGCCCAAAGATACCATTAACTGCACCTTCTATGGCACAGCTGGTCAGAGTTTCGGTGCATTCCTCGTAAAAGGGGTGTCATTCAGACTTGAAGGGGATTCAAATGATTATCTGGGCAAGGGACTTTCGGGAGGTAAGATTGTAGTTCTTCCACCGCGTGGAACAACCTTTGCCCCGGAGAAAAATATAATCGTAGGAAATACCACCCTCTATGGTGCAACCAGCGGTGATGTTTATATTCAGGGGGTTGCCGGCGAGCGTTTCTGTGTGAGAAACTCCGGAGCCAAAGCTGTTGTGGAAGGTACCGGTGACCACTGCTGCGAGTACATGACAGGCGGACGAACAGTTGTACTTGGTACGACAGGACGTAATTTTGCGGCCGGAATGAGCGGCGGCATTGCCTATGTGCTGGATGAAAACGGTGATTTCGAGTATTACTGTAACAAAGGGCTTGTTGAATTGGGACCTGTTGAAGACAAAGCGGATATTTCTGAATTGCAGGAGATGATCAGTAAACACCTGCTTTATACTCAAAGTCCGCTAGCCGGTAAGGTTCTTACCAATTGGGAGGAGTACCTTCCAAAATTTGTAAAAGTTATTCCTTTGGAATATAAGAAAGTATTGAATGAACTGAAGCTGAAAGAGGTGAAAAGAAAACTCGAATTGGCTGAAGATGCTCCCGACAGAAGGGAATAGAATACAAAAAAGCGCAAACGATTAAAGTTACAAAAAATGGGAAATCCAAAAGGTTTTATCGAAATAGAGCGTAAAGAGGGAGGATACCGCCCGGTGAATGAGCGCATTTTTGATTATGGGGAAGTTGAACAGACATTGAACGAAAACGATCGCAAGGATCAGGCTTCACGTTGTATGGACTGCGGAGTACCATTCTGCCACAGTTCCTGTCCCGTTGAAAGCAATATCCCCGAATGGCAGGATGCTGTCTATCGTGGGAAATGGGATGAAGCGTATGTTCTTCTTTCAGCAACCAACAGCTTTCCGGAATTTACCGGAAGGGTATGTCCTGCTCCGTGCGAAAAATCATGTGTCCTGGCGATTCACGAAGAGGCAGTTACCATTCGTGAAAACGAATGCTCGATCGTTGAGCGAGCATTCGATCTGGGCCATGTAGTCGAACATATTCCTGCAAAAAGAACAGGCAAAAAAATTGCCATTATCGGTTCCGGACCTGCCGGTTTATCGACTGCCGACTTACTTAACCAGGCTGGGCATTCAGTTACCGTATTTGAACAGGACGACAAGATAGGTGGTCTGCTCCGTTACGGAATTCCAGATTTCAAACTGAACAAAACAGTGATTGACAGAAGGATTAATCTGTTTAAAAAGGAAGGGATCAAATTTCAGGTAAATACAAAAGTCGGGACTGATCTTCCGGCCGATCAATTGCTGAAAGAATTCGATGCAGTATGTCTGGCTTGCGGAGCGATGGATCCCCGGGATCTGCCTGCTGAAGGACGCAATTTAAAAGGGATTCATTTTGCAATGGATTTCCTTCGACAACAAAATAAAATCGTTAGTGGTGAAAATATCCCGGAATCAATACGAATTTCGGCAAAAGATAAAAAAGTTCTGGTTATTGGAGGTGGAGATACCGGTTCAGATTGCGTTGGAACTTCAATCAGGCAAAAAGCTACCTCGGTGACGCAGATTGAGATTCTTTCTAAACCGCCACAGAAACGGAATAGTGACAACCCCTGGCCTTACTGGCCAAATACGCTTCGGACCTCTAGTTCACATCTTGAAGGATGCGAAAGAAGATGGAGCCTAGCTACAAAAAGGTTTATTGGTGCGAATGGTAATCTGACGGGAGTCGAAGTGGTAAAAGTGGAATGGGTTACCCAAAATGGCCGAATGGTCATGAATGAGATTCCAGGTACTGTTGAACTCATTGAAGCAGATCTGGTTCTTCTATCGATGGGATTTTTATCTCCGATACATGCAGGCTTACTCGACAAATTAGGGGTTGAATATGATCAACGGGGGAATGTTAAATCGATTGATGGATCTACCAATCTGGAGAAGATTTTTGTTGCAGGCGATGTAACCCGAGGAGCCAGTCTTGTTGTCTGGGCTATCCGTTCCGGACGCGATGCTGCTAAACGGATTCATAAATATGTGATGGGATAAATACAATTCCACGAATATTTAATCCGGAATTGCAAAATTGAATTGCAATTCCGGATTAAAATAAAAAAGACCGGTGACTGACCGGTCTTTTTTATTAATTTCAGTGTTTATTAATACAATGAAGACAATACAACTGACCGGTTTAAGTTATGCAATGTATGTTATGTAAATATTGATTTGAAAAATGTCTAAATGACCCAGGGCCTGCCTCCCTATTTTGCCCTTACTACAAATATACCGGTAGTATTCTTCGAAGTCTTAAGATAATCAGTCAATGAAACCCGGGTGGTTTCAACTTTTCCACCTGCAGAGGAGGCATGAAGCATGAAAACATGATGATCTTTCTTAAAGAGTATACCAACGTGTGAGACATCCATCCCGGGAATTCTGGTAACCAGCGCAATGATATCGCCATCCAGAAATTTATTTTCACATTCAGCGATTTTTTCTTTGGGAATATAGTAAAACGGTTTTGCCGAAACCTTATTTTCGATGAGTTTCATCTTAATTACCAAATCCGGATCACTTTTTAACTGAGGATAGGAACCGGGGTGGGTACTCATGAAGCTAAGTAAAACCGGACATTTGATACCTCCCATCTGGTGAGTTACATCGGCAACAATTCCCTTGGTTGAATTGTCAGTAATCCATTCGCCAAAATAGTGCAATCGGCTGACATAGCCATTCAGGTGACCATCGCGGTACCTGATCTTTTCAAGTTCGGAGGTAAAAGTTTCAAAAGAGGGATGCGCATTTTTAATAGTACGGGCAATTGCAATACAGTTTTCGACGAATGTGGTACAGTCGAGCTCCCTTAAATTAACAACAAGATTTTCTTCAATATCATTGTCTAATGTTTTACCAACATAAGGTGTCTCATTAAAATCAGTCCCGATCTTTAAAATAAGTTCACCTGTTGAAAGGTTACCCATCTTTGAAAATTTATTCAATTTTTCCTGAAGGAGTACCTTATCCTTATCAGTAACAACAATTTTAGGAGCGGCAGTGGCAAATTGAGAGATGAAACTGATCATCAAAAGAAAACCAAGCAGAATTAAGATTTTTTTTTTCATAGCCCCAATTTAATCCCAATGTAATTTATCTCTTTCTATTTTCTCCTATTTCAATCAATTTCAATCTTCTATTTATGTCTTTTCTTTAACTCCCTGGCAATATCTTCAATCCGGTAACCTTTGTGCGACAGCAGGACAATCAGGTGATAAACAAGATCTGAAGCTTCGTAAAGCAACCGTTCGTCATTATTGGCCATAGCTTCGATTACGGTTTCAACAGCCTCTTCACCAACCTTCTGAGCCATACGGGAGATGCCATCTTCAAACAAACTTGTTGTATATGATCCTTTCGGCATATCACGCTTACGTTTGTCGATAAAATCCTGCAACTGTTTCAGAAACAAAATATCCTCCCTTTTATTCTCCTCTCCCCAACAGGTATCTGATCCGGTATGACATACAGGTCCTACAGGATCAACTTTAATCAGGAGGGTGTCCTGATCACAATCTGAATGAATGGAAACCACCTTCAGAAAATTGCCCGACTCCTCCCCTTTTGTCCAAAGGCGCTCTTTGGTACGGCTGAAAAAGGTAACCAACCCGGTTGAAACCGTTTTATCGTAGGCTTCCTTATTCATGAATCCAAGCATTAAGACTTTATCTGTTGTATTATCCTGGATTACAGCAGGAAGGAGTTCGCCTGCCAGTTTGTTGAAATTAAGTTCCATATTTTAATTGTATCAATTTGCATTTTTCATCTCTTCGTGTGAAATGTTCAAATCACATGAATGGCCGAATCACCATTCATTTTTACTACCTCACGCAAATTCCTTGTCCGCGAAGGTAATGCTTTAGATCGGGAATGGCAATTTCACGAAAGTGGAATATGCTTGCTGCAAGGCCGGCATCAGCTTTCCCCTCAGTAAAAACTTCTGCAAAATGTTCCATGGTACCCGCTCCGCCTGAAGCGATAATCGGGATGATCAGATTTTGTGATAGCTGTGCAAGCTCTTTGTTGGCAAAGCCGTTTTTTGTACCATCGTGGTTCATTGAAGTAAAGAGAATTTCACCGGCACCCCTGTTTTCAGCCTCTTTAGCCCACGAAAAAAGCTCTTTACTGGTTGGAATCCTGCCTCCATTAACAGTGACTGTCCAGTGATTGTCAGCTTCTCTGGCATCAATTGCCACAACAACAAACTGACTTCCAAAATTGCGTGCAAGATCATCAATGAGTTGTGGATTTCGGACAGCGGAGGAGTTGATCGATATCTTATCAGCCCCGGCTGCAAGTAATGCCTCCGCATCTCTGATTTCACTTATCCCGCCACCAACGGTAAAGGGAATATCGAGATTTTGGGCAATACGCCGGACCAGTTCAACAAATGTTTTACGCCCCTCATGGGTAGCAGTAATATCGAGAAATACCAGTTCGTCGGCCCCCTGCTCTGCATACAACTTTCCAAGTTCAACGGGATCACCCACATTGATGATATTTACAAAATTCACCCCTTTTACTGTTTGTCCGTCCCTGATATCAAGGCATGGTATGATTCGTTTTGCAAGCATTGTTATTGTTTAAAATGTTATTATTGTTGATCGGATTTAGGGTTTCTGTTGTTTCCGTTGTGATTGGAGCAAAATCAATTATTCAGAATAAAAAAACAATAAATCTACACCATCAGGCAATAAATTTGCTGATTTCGTCCATCGTAATCCTTCCTTCATAGATCGCTTTTCCGGTGATCACTGCAGGAATTCCTGCCAGCTGTAATTCGAGAATATCGGCCATTGTACTGACACCGCCGCTTGCAATCAGGTAAACATCCGGAACCGACTGAAGGATTTTTTGATATAAGGGGGTTGCTGCCCCCTGAAGCATCCCGTCACGGCTGATATCAGTGCTAATGACTTTTCGGATACCTGCTGAATACCAACTATTGATAAATGAAAAAATATCAGTACCGGTACTTTCCTGCCATCCGGCAACCGCGATCATCTCATTTTTGGCATCGGCGCCGAGAATAATTCTTTTTGCTCCGTATTTTTCGATCCATCTCATAAAGCTTTCAGGTGATTTTACCGCGATACTTCCTCCCGTTACCATTGAAGCCCCCGATTCAAAAGCAATTTTAAGATCCTCATCCGATTTGAGCCCTCCGCCAAAGTCGATTATTAAACCGGTATGTGATGCAATGTTTTCCAAAACACGCTGATTAACAATGTGATGTGCTTTTGCGCCATCAAGATCAACCAGATGCAATCTTCTGAGACCTGCATCTTCAAACATTTTAGCAACCTCAAGGGGATTTTCGTTGTAAATTGTTTTTTGCCGATAGTCACCCTGACTCAACCTTACACATTTACCTTCAATGATATCAATAGCAGGTATAATTTCAATCCTCATATTGTTTAAACTATCAGATTTATAAAGTTCTCCAGTATTTTAGCTCCTGTTTTGCCACTCTTTTCAGGATGAAACTGGGTGGCATAGAAGTTATCACGCTGAAGAGCTGCACTGAAAGGGACAAGGTAATTACAAACGGCTGCAGTATCTGCTCCCGTAGTGGCATAAAAAGAGTGAACGAAATAGAAATAATCCTCCTCGCTGATCTCTTTAAAAAGTGGGGATCTTAAAGCTGCAACACTATTCCATCCCATGTGGGGAATTTTGAATAGCCCGGAATCATCAGAATTCAACACAAATTTCTTCACTTTCTCGGGGAAGATGCCCAGGCATTCAGTATCCCCCTCTTCAGAATGTGTGCACATCAGTTGCAAGCCAAGACAAATACCAAGAACTGGTTGTTTAAGGTTGCAAATCAAGGTGTCAAGATGATGACTTTTAAGATAACTCATTGTGGTGGAAGCTTCACCTACCCCTGGAAAAATAACGCGATCGGCATTTCTGATTTCTTCGTGATCATCCGTGATCAAAGCTGAAATGCCCAGTCGCTGAAGCGCAAAATCTACTGACCGGATATTTCCGGCATTATATTTAATTATTACAATCTTCATTTATTCTTTTGTTGATAAATTGAATATTACTGGCGCTTCAGCAGGACACCAATAATTCGTACCATCTCCTTAAATTCATTTTCCTTAAACAAACGGGTCATAAAAACGATCTTTCCTGACTTATCGATAACTACATTGCGGGTCACCCCCGCCCTCTTATCGGCAAAAAGTCCGAAGATTTCGGCATTGGGATCTATGGCGAGCGGATAGGAGAAATTCATCTCCTTTTGGTATCTCTTCACCTTTTCAAGCGGTTCATCGCGATCGACTCCAAAAAGGAGGAAATCTGAATTCCGCTTGTGTTTCATCCAGATGTCTTTTTCGATAAATGGGATCTCCTTTCTGCAAATACCACACCAGCTGGCGGTAAACTGTAGCATGACCACTTTACCTTTCCAGTCCTTCGAAGTTATCCTTTTCCCATTGGTAAGGGTCATGGTAAAATCGGGAATTGTATCCCCAATTTTTGTCAAAAATTCATACTCCTGAGGGATTTCCTGCTTTGGGATTTCAATACCTGATTGCGCAAAAGCATTTGTGAAAATCAATATTCCCACCAGGGCGGTAATTCTGGGATTTCTAAAAATGCTTCTCATCTTGATCTGTTTTTAATTGAATACTACTGTTCGGTTGTTATAAACAAGAATTTTTCGCTGAAGATGCTTATAAACAGCTTCGCTTAATACAATTTTTTCAAGATCTCGTCCTTTCCGGATAAGGCTGTCGACATTATCGATATGTGAAATACGGACAACATCCTGAGTAATAATCGGACCAGCATCGAGATCAGCTGTAACATAATGACTCGTAGCGCCGATGATCTTTACACCGCGTTCATGGGCAGCATGATAAGGTTTTGCACCTGCAAATGCTGGCAAAAAGGAGTGATGAATATTGATGATACGATTCGGATAATGATTAACAAATAGATCAGACAGAACCTGCATATATCTTGCAAGAACCACAAAATCAATTTCATATCGTTCCAGAAGTTCAATCTCCTTTTGCTCCTGTTCACGTTTATTTGTACTGTTCTTTTCTATGAGATGGAAATCAATGCCGAAACGTTGTGCCACCGGTCTCAAAGTATCGTGATTACTGATGATCAATGGGATCTCAGTCTCCCAGTCACCAGCGGTATACCTCGCAAGAATGTCGAAAAGGCAATGTGACATTTTAGAGACAAACAGCGCCATCCGGGGACGTTTATCCGATAAATGGAGTGCAAACTTAATGGAGAATCTACGGGCAATGAGCGTCTCGAAATAATCGGCTATTTTCTCAATCGGAATGGCAAATTTCTCCAACTCCCATTCCACACGCATATAAAAAATCCCCTCCTCGTGATCAACATGCTGATCGAGATAAATGATATTTCCCTGGTTTTTATTTAAAAACTCAGTAACAGAAGCAAGAATTCCCTGTTTATCGGGACAATGGATAAGTAAAATAGCTGTATTTCTTATACCTGTTTGATTGCGAATAGATTGCATATATTTGATTTGAAGTTTTTAATTTTACAGAACACCTTTGGTACTTGGCAGCGAATGGACAAACGGATCTTTTCGGATGGCCATTTTTAAGGCCCGGGCAAACGCCTTGAAAATTCCCTCTATCTTATGATGTTCATTCGTCCCTTCTGCCTTAATATTCAGATTTGCCAGGGCTGAATCAGAAATTGATTTAAAGAAATGGTAGAACATCTCCGTTGGCACATCACCTACTTTTTCGCGATGAAACGTAGCATCCCATACCAACCATGCCCTCCCGCCAAAATCAAGAACAACCTGTGCAAGACAATCGTCCATTGGAAGAGAAAATCCGTATCGTTCAATTCCCCGTTTATCACCAAGGGCTTTTCTGATTGCCTCGCCAAGGGCAATAGCGGTATCCTCAACAGTATGATGTTCATCTACATTTAGATCTCCTATCACCTTAATGGTAAGGTCGCAGCCCGAATGGCGTCCGATCTGGTCCAGCATATGATCAAAAAATCCAAGTCCCGTTGAGATATCGCAGTTGCCCGTTCCGTCCAGTTTCAATTCAACGAAAATATCTGTTTCAGCGGTACGTCGTCGTACCGTGGCGGTCCGTTCTCCATTTGCAAGGAACCTAAATATATCGTCCCAATTATCAGCGACTAAAGCACAGGAGTGTTTCAAATTTTTTGCCTCCAACTCTCCAATTCTGCTCACATCGGCAAAAAATATCCCTTTAGCACCCAGATTCTTGGCCAGCTCAATGTCTGTGATCCGATCACCGATCACAAAAGAATTTATAAGATCGTAATCCTCTGAAAAATATTCCTTTAACATTCCAGTGCCAGGTTTACGGTTGGGGGAGTTTTCTTCGGGAAAAGTAGGATCGATATGCACATTACTGAAAGAAACACCCTCATTTTCGAACGCCTTCAACATCATTTGCTGGGGTGGCCAAAATGTCTCTTCAGGATAGGAGGAGGTTCCTAGTCCATCCTGATTTGAAACGATAACCAATTCAAAATCAAGATATTTCTGAATATTGTACAGGTTCCGGAAAACCGCAGGTATAAATTCAAGCTTCTCCAGCGAATCGACCTGAAAATCGGTGGTTGGCTCGACAATCAAGGTCCCGTCACGATCAATAAAAAGGATCTTCTTCATTCTTTTGGAAATGGTTTGTAATGAAAACAATTATAAGCGGCTTTCTAAATTTCGACCAATTAAATGTACGAAAATAAAACCTCAAATCTTGGTTTTTCAACTATTTTTTAGAACATATTTACAAATTCGGAAACTATCAAATCAACCGGTCAAATGCCTCCATTAATGTTGCATTCTCCTCTGGTGAACCAATGCTTATACGCAAACATCCTTCGCATAAAGCGACGGAAGATCGATCACGGACAATAATCTTTTCATCGACTAAATATTGATAGATTCCTCTTGGATCATGGGTTCTGACTAAAACAAAATTTGCGTCAGTTGGAAATACCTTGACTACAAATGGATACTTTTTTAAATCTTCAACCATTTTCGTCCGTTCATCCAGGATCACAGAAACCCATTCCAGTTTGTTTTGCTCAAAACCGAGAAGTTCCAGCCCCTTTTGCTGCGTGAGAATGCTCAGATTATAGGGATATTTTATCCTGCTCAACACTTCAATAATTTTTGCTGTCGCAAAAGCCATTCCAAGCCTTAGCCCCGCCATACCCCAGGCTTTGGAAAATGTCTGAAGTATAACAAGATTGGGGTATTGACTTAAAACGGGAAGAAAAGACTTTTCCGGACAAAAATCGATATAGGCTTCATCGATGACGACGATACCTTCAAAACTTTTGATGATCCGTAACATCTCGAGGTGATCAAGCGCATTTCCTGAAGGATTATTGGGTGAACACAAAAAGATAATTTTTGTTTCAGAAGTTACTGCAGCAAGCACTTCATCTGCACTCAATTCAAAATTATCATTGAGCGCGACAAGCTTTACAGAAACGTTATTTGTATCGGCAGCGACACGGTACATTCCATATGTTGGATTAATAGACACTATATTATCTTTTCCTGGTTCACAGAAAGCACGAAAGAGTAAATCGATGGGTTCGTCACTTCCGTTTCCCAGAAAGATATTTGGAACTGCGATTCTCTTGATCTCACTTATTCTCTCCTTTAATTTTAACTGCCGGGGATCGGGATATCGGTTCCATGGCGAATTAAAAGGATTTTCATTTGCATCGAGAAAAACAGCAGCCTCGCCCGAGAATTCATCTCTTGCACTGGAGTAGGGCTTTAATTCACGTATATTATCCCGCAGTATTTTGTTGATATCGAAATTCATATTAATCTAGCTCAATATTTTCAGAAACATTCAGTTTACTTCATTCTAAGTGTTGCGGCGTTTTTATGGGCAAAAAGTTGTTCAGCCTCAGCCATCTCTTCGATTAAAGGTCCCAGATGCATAAATCCCTCACGGGTAATCTCCTGAAAGGTAATTTTCTTACAGAAGCTGTCGACCCCGATGCCGCTGAACGATTTTGCCCAACCATTCGTTGGAAGGGTGTGGTTTGTCCCTGAGGCATAATCCCCGGCACTTTCGGGAGAATAGTTCCCGATAAAAACGGAACCGGCATTCACGATCCGTTCGGCTATCGCGGCAGCCTCTTTCGTTGCAATAATCAGATGTTCGGGGGCATAAAGATTAATCATACTAATCATCTCCTCCACATCGTTCAACAAAATCGCCCGACTGTTTTCAAGCGCTTTTGTGGCAATGGAAGAACGGGGAAGCGCTTTCAATTGATCCCCCATCACCTTAACGACTTTATTAATCAATTGTTCATTAGTCGTCACCAGGATAACCTGACTATCTGGACCATGTTCAGCCTGAGACAAAAGGTCAGCTGCAATAAATTCAGGATTGGCAGTCTCATCAGCCATCACTGCCACTTCAGAGGGACCAGCTGGCATATCGATGGCACAATCAGCCATTGCGACAAATTGCTTAGCTGCAGTAACCCAGGAATTTCCCGGTCCAAACAGTTTATCAACCTTCTGAATCGTCTCTGTACCATAAGCCATAGCTCCAATTGCCTGAATACCGCCTATTTTATATATCTCAGTAATATGACATACCGAAGCGGCATACAATATGGCCGGATGAATATTTCCCTGTGCATCAGGGGGTGTGCAAAGCACCACTTCGCGGCAACCGGCGATCATTGCAGGGATGCCAAGCATCAAAACCGTTGAGAATAAAGGTGCTGATCCACCCGGAATGTATAAACCAACACGTTCGATAGGTACAGATTTCAGCCAGCATTTAACTCCGGGCATTGTCTCCACTATGCGGTGAGGGACTTTCTGGATCACATGAAAAGTATCAATATTCTGAGCGGCTACATTAATTGCCCGTTTTAAGGTCGGGTCAATTGTATTGACTGAGCTGTCGATTTCAAAGCGTTTAACTTTAAAATCAGCAATATCAACATGGTCAAAAAGGTTGGTGTATTCGCGAATTGCAGCATCTCCCTCCTCCCGGATCTTCGACATCACCTCGCGCACAGTATCCATTTTTCCCGAATTATCGGCTGATGGTCGTTGTATAATTGCCGGCCACGATTTAAACAGTGGGTAACGATAGATCTTCATGACAATATCACTTACAAAATCATTTTCTCAATGGGTAAGACAAGTATCCCTTCGGCGCCATTTTTCTTCAGATTGCCAATTACTTCCCAAAACTCCTTTTCATTGATCACCGAATGCAGAGAACTCCAACCGCTGCGGGCCAGAGGCATTATAGTCGGAGAGGTCATTCCAGGTAACACTTCGATAATTTGATCCAATTTATCATTTGGAGCATTCAGGAGAATGTACTTTTTTCCCCGACCTTTTTCGACTGCTTCAATTCGGAAAATCAGTTCATCCAGGATGGCTTGTTTCTCCTTTGGGAGATTGGGAGTAGCGACCAAAACCGCTTCTGAATCCATAACCACCAACACCTCTTTTAAACGGTTACTCACAAGCGTACTTCCAGAACTGACAATATCAAAAATAGCATCAGCGAGACCAATTCCCGGAGCGATCTCAACCGATCCGGCAATAAAGTGGATATCGGCTTCAATATGGTTAGCCTGCAAAAAATCCCTCAAAATCCGGGGATAGGAGGTGGCAATTTTCTTTCCTGAAAACCATTCAAGACCAGGATATTCCAAATCTTTGGGAATCGCCAGGGAGAGCCGGCATTTACTGAATCCAAGGTGCTTGATTACGTCAACAACCTTTTGTTGTTCCATCACCTCATTTTTACCTACAATGCCAATGTCGGCAACGCCATCTGCAACGCATTGGGGAATATCATCATCGCGAAGGAACAACGCTTCCAGAGGGAAATTCTTGGCGGCTGAAATTAACCTTCGGCTACTTGCTATGAGCTTGATACTTGTTTCGCCAAGTAAGGTCATTGAATCTTCATTTAACCGTCCTTTCGTTTGAATAGCAATTCTTAAGATCGAATCCATGTGTCTAAATTAAAAAAGGCCTACCTGATTGATAAGGTAAGCCTGTGTTTTGGTAATATGATTATGGACGTACCAACCCCGGCTCACCTTATGGCAAGTGATGATGATGTCCTTTATAAATACTGATCTTTATCATTCTTTAATTAATAATGCAATATTAAACAAAATTCAGATTGAAACATCCAAATAGCAAAAATGAATGTTAAATTTTGATTAATTGTAGTTGCAATCGATTGCGCATTCTCTATCTTTGCATCCGGTAACCAAAAAAATCGTAGGATGTCAAAGAAATTATCTGCACTGCTATTGCTTCTTCTAATTGTCGGATCAAGTTTTTCAAAAACAGAGAACAACAAAAAATTATTTACCCGAAGGTATATCAAAACAACCTTGAAAAATGTAACATCCTGGCAACTTAAAAACCCAAAACATGAACTTACTGACTGGACCAATGGCGCCTTTTATGCCGGTATTTCAGCAGCCTGGAAGACAACGGGATCGAAGGCCATTTATCAGTCAATGCTTGACATGGGAAAATCGACTCACTGGAAACCAGGATTACGATGGCATCATGCCGATGATATTGCAATTTGTCAGACCTATTTGGATCTCTATAAAGTAGAGAAAAAGCAAGAGATCATTCAGCCATTTATTGATACATTGGCTGTTTTTATGAACAAGCCCTATCCCATAAAAGAGGGTGAGAAAATCAAGGTAATTAGCTGGTGGTGGTGTGATGCGCTCTTTATGGCCCCCCCGGCAATGGTTAAACTTAGCATTGCAACCGGTAATGATAGTTATCTGAAATACAGTGATCGGTTATTCCGGGAAACCTGTGCACTTCTTTATGATAAGGAAGAGCATCTTTTTGCACGAGACCTGAGATATGTGATTAAAAATGACGGGGAAGACCTCAGGGAAGCAAACGGTAAAAAAATATTCTGGTCGCGCGGAAACGGATGGGTGATGGGTGGCATTGTAAGGGTTCTGCAGGAGTTGCCGATGAACTATGCCGGACGGGATTTTTACATTAACCTGCTACATCAGATGTCAGCACGGCTTAAGGAACTTCAGCAATCTGACGGAATGTGGCGTGCAAGTTTACTGGATCCCGATTCATATCCTGGTGGAGAGGTAAGTGGATCAGGGTTTGACTGTTATGCAATTGCCTGGGGAATTAACAACGGCATTCTGGATAAAGCGACTTACTTACCTGTAGTCGAAAAAGCCTGGATCGGATTGAATAAATGTGTCGGGAAAGACGGCCATGTTGGCTGGGTACAGCC
Organism: Prolixibacteraceae bacterium; assembly: GCA_963675995.2. Classification (GTDB taxonomy): domain Bacteria; phylum Bacteroidota; class Bacteroidia; order Bacteroidales; family Prolixibacteraceae; genus JAAFHB01. The sequence goes on from CAXXIY010000003.1 coordinate 163,690, forward strand.
AATCGGAGGTGATCCCAGGAAGAATTTCAATGCAGAAAGCTGGGAAGTTTATGGTTCAGGAGCTTTTCTGTTAGCCGGTAGTGAAGTAATTAAGCTGAAAAGATAATTCGGTAAATTAAAAATAGCTTGAGCCATCCCAGCAATGTGTACACAGCTTTTCTTTGGGTAAACCGATAGCTTCTACCAGGTCATCAAGTTTCTGAAATTTCAAGGTTGTCAGATCCAAATTCTTACGAATCTGCTCAACCATTGCAACATATTTTGGATTATTGCTGTCGGAATACTCGCTCATGTCTGAATTCACTTTCCCATCCAATTGTTCAACCGCTTTGTGAGTGGCAAGGTCCAGATTTGACCGGGAACGGCTGAAATTCAGAAACTCACACGGATAAGTAAGTGGAGGACAGGCGATACGCATATGCACCTCCTGAATACCGGCATGGTGCAGGTCGCGAACGTTATCCTTGAGCTGAGTTCCCCGAACAATGGAGTCGTCAAGAAAAATTCCGCATTTATTTTTTATAATTGCTTTATTTGGAAGCAATTTCATTTTAGCTACCAGATCACGCGTGGACTGATTCTGAGGCATAAAACTCCGTGGCCAGGTTGGGGTGTATTTTGCATATGGTCTTTTAAGCGGAATTCGCTTTTCGTTGCTGTAACCCATGGCATGACCTACTCCAGAATCAGGAATTCCGGCAACAAAATCGGCATCAATTGTATCCTCTTTTGCCAGTGCAGCCCCACATTTGTAGCGGCATTCGTCTACATTGATTCCTTCATAAAAAGATGGCGGATAACCGTAATAGACCCAGAGGAAAGAGCAAATCTGCATTTTTTTTCCTGGTTTTCTCAATTGAACACAGCCATCCAGCGTCAGAGATATGACTTCTGCAGGACCGAGATACCTCTCAATCTCAAAGTCGAGATTAGGAAATGCACAAGTTTCAAAACTAACAGCATAACTATTATCGCGTTTTCCAATGATGACAGGGGTTCTCCCAAGCCGGTCGCGTGCAGCAATAATACGGTCATTGGTCAAAATCAGAATAGAACATGAGCCCTTTACCTGTTGGTAAACATTATCAATTCCGGATGCAAAATCATCACTTTCAGCAATCAGCATCGCAACTAATTCGGTAGGATTTACCGAACCCTGACTGGTCTCGGAAAAGGTGCGGTGTGCCTTCATAAAACGCGCTTCGAGTTCTGAAATATTCGCAATCTTCCCTACCGTAGCCACCGCAAATCTTCCCAAGTGTGAAGTTACCAGGATTGGCTGAGCTTCTGAATCGCTGATTACACCAATTCCAATTTTTCCTTTAAAACCGGCAATATCCCCTTCAAACTTATTACGGAAGTAACCATCTTCCAGACTGTGAATTGCCCGTTGAAAACCCTTTTCTTCAGAGTAGAAAGCCAGACCTGCCCTTTTTGTTCCCAGGTGAGAATGATAATCTGTCCCGTAGAAAACATCGGCGACACAATCTTCATTTGAAATGCATCCGAAAAATCCACTCATAGTTTAGCTTTAATAAAAGTTTAGTTCTAATAAAAAGTAAAGATACAGGAATAATAGAAATATCAGAATTTCAGACCTTCCAAAAGTCGGATATAAGAGGAAATCCCCTCCTCTATTTCAGAGAACAAAATATATTCATTGGCTGTGTGTGACCTTGCAGAATCTCCAGGTCCCATTTTTACGGAGGGATAAGGGATAACTGCCTGATCGGAGGTGGTTGGCGAGCCATACATGGGCAATCCCATTTCAAGTCCACGCTTTACTAATGGGTGATCAGCCCTGATCCCTGAAGAGTTAAGCCTGAAAGAGCGGGAACGAACTTCAGATTGGATCAGTGTTGAAATAATCTGATAGACCTCTTCGTTGGAATAACATTCATTTGTGCGCACATCAACCACAAAACGGCATGAATCGGGAACGACATTGTGTTGCTGCCCCGCTTCAATCACCGTGACAGTTAATTTGACAGGTCCCAGTAGGGGTGATTCTTTGGGGAACTGATATTCCTGAAGAATCTGTATATCTTTGATTGCTTTATAAATCGCATTCTCCCCTTCATTACGGGCGGCATGACCTGCTCTCCCCTTTGCTTCACAGTCGAGAACCATCAGCCCTTTTTCAGCGATTGCGATATGCATTTGAGTTGGTTCGCCCACAATGGCAAGGTCAATCTTTCCCAATTGATCCAAAACGGAGGCTACCCCATTTTCTCCCGAAATCTCCTCTTCAGCACTGGCACAAAAAATAAGGTTAAAAGGCAAATCCCTTGTTTCAAAAAAATACCGGAAAGCACCTAATAAGGCCACAACAGATGCTCCTGCATCGTTGCTGCCAAGTCCGGTAATCCGGTCATCCTCAACGGTTGCTTTGTAAGGTTCATAGGTATATCCTTTGGCAGGACGAACAGTATCGACATGCGAATTGAGTAATATCACCGGATTACCATCGGTCCAATTCGCACTTCGCATCCACAGATTATTCCCGCTACGTTCAGGATGGAGTCCCCAGGAAATACATTTCTCCTGCAAGTAATCGGTCACCTCCTTCTCCTGACGACTTAACGAAGGAATTTCGATCATGGCTTTTAACAGTTCAACACTTTCGGATACTATTTTTTCTCTCAGCATATATCACAGCACTAATCTTGTTCCTCGTAAACCGCCTGAAATACCCTGGGCATTTGTGATCACCACAGCTGTCACTCCGCTCCGTAAGGCATTGAATCCATTTTCAAGTTTAGGGATCATTCCACCTGTGATTATACCCTGAATTTTGAGATCTTCAAAAAGTTGAGGATCCATTTCGGGTATAACTGATTTCTCGTCATCTTCGTCCATTAATACTCCCGCCTTCTCGAAACAGAATATTAATCGCAGTTCATATCTGCTACACAAGGTTGTTGCAAGTTCTGAGGCAATTGTATCGGCATTGGTATTGAGTAAAGATCCTTTACCGTCGTGGGTGATCGGGGCAATCACAGGAACAGCACCGTTACCGAGTAAATCGGCTAATGCCTGTGCATTGACCCATTTGATATCTCCGACAAAACCATAATCAATGGCTCCGACGGGTCGTTTTACAGCTCTGATAATATCAAGGTCTGCACCAGAAAGACCTATGGCATTGTTTCCTAATGCCTGTAATCCTGCGACAACATTTTTATTCACTAAGCCGGCATAGACCATCGTGGCTACTTTCAGTGTTTCAGCGTCTGTAATACGCCGTCCCTCCACAATTTTGGTCTCAATCCCGAGTTTTTCGGCGAGTGCTGTTGCACTTTTCCCCCCGCCATGAACAAGAATCTTCCCACCTGCAATGCGCGAAAAGTCCTTTAATAACGTTCGCAGCGAGACCTCCTCCTCGACGATCTTACCACCTACCTTAATGATTATCAAATGTTCTCTCATATTACCCTCCCAAAATCAATTTTAAAACTGTCTGGGCCGAATATACACGATTTTCTGCTTCATCAATCACTATTGAAGAAGTTCCATCCAGCACCTCATCTGAGACAATCATATTTCGCCGAACCGGAAGGCAATGCATAAACTTAGCGTTATTGGTAAGCGCCATTTTTTCTGCCGTGACGGTCCAATTCCTATCCTTTGAAAGAATCTCCCCATACTCGGTATAAGATGACCAGTTCTTGGCATAAATAAAATCTGCCCCTTCAAAAGCTTTATTCTGATCATATTCTACCTTAATATCTCCCATAAACTTAGCATCCAACTCATAGCCCTCAGGATGCGTCACAACCAGATCGTAATCCGTCTGGCGCATCCACTCCACAAAAGAATTGGGTACTGCCTGTGGAAGTGCGCGCGGGTGGGGAGCCCAGCTCATAACCACTTTGGGACGCGGCTTTGTTTTGTATTCTTCAATGGTCATATGATCAGCAAAGCTTTGCAATGGATGACGTGTGGCAGCTTCCATACTCACAATCGGGACACCCGCATACTGAATAAATTGGTTAAGAATTTTTTCGTTGTAATCATCCTCCTTACTATCAAAACCGGCGAAAGCCCTTACTCCAATGATGTCGCAGTATCTTCCAATAACAGGGATCGCCTCCAGCATATGTTCCGCCTTATCGCCATCCATTACAACGCCCAGTTCACTCTCGAGGCGCCAGCCATCCTGATTTACGTTTAAGACCATCGTATTCATTCCAAGGTTCATAGCAGCCTTCTGAGTACTAAGCCTGGTACGAAGGCTCGCATTGAAGAAAATCAGCACCATCGTTTTGTTTTTTCCAAGATGTTGAAATTGGTAAGGATTGCTCTTAATTTCCCGTGCTGTCCTAATTGCTTCCGCCAGATTGGGAAGATCATAAACTGAAGTAAAATGTTGCATATTGTATGAAAAAAATTGTAATCTTTTAAATTTTCAGGTTTAGACAAACCAAAAATCCAGAATTTTCAACTATGGACGTATTTGTCCTTCACCTTCGACAAGCCATTTATAACTCGTCAACTCCTCGAGAGCCATCGGTCCTCGGGCATGGAGTTTCTGCGTACTAATCCCTATTTCAGCCCCTAATCCAAATTGTGCACCATCAGTAAAAGCGGTACTTGCATTTACATAAACAGCGGCTGCATCAACCACTTTAAGAAACAAATCACACTTTAACCGATCCTCTGAGATAATTGCTTCACTGTGCTTTGAGCTAAATTTTGTGATATGTGCGACAGCCTCATCAAACGAAGCGACACTTTTTATGGCCATTTTATAGGATAGAAATTCTGTTCCAAACGATTCGCTGGACACCGGTTTCAGCAGATGATCAGGATAAACTCCTTCCAGAACCTCATAGGATTGTTTATCGGCAAAAATCTCCACATCGCTCTTGCTTAACAAATTTGTAATTTGGGGCAGATCACCCAGCCTCGAATTGTGAATAACAAGGCAATCCAGGGCATTACAAACACTAACCCGACGCGTCTTTGCATTATTGATAATCTGAATCCCTTTATCAAGGTCGCCAGATTCGTCAAAATAGGTATGACATATTCCCGCACCTGTTTCAATAACGGGAATCGTAGCGTGTTGACGAACATAGTCGATCAATCCCTGACTTCCGCGGGGAATAATCAAATCGACGAAACCTCTGGCATTCAGTAATTCGGTTGTAGCCTCCCTTCCAGCCGGAAGAAGCGCCAGAATATTTCTATTGATATTATTCAAATCCAACACGTTGTGTATGATGCTTACAATTGCCTGATTCGAATAAATGGCATCACTTCCCCCTTTTAAAATACAGGCATTTCCAGACTTTAAACAAAGGGAAAAGACGTCGAATGTAACATTGGGGCGCGCTTCGTAAACAATTCCGATCACGCCAAACGGAACAGATACTCTCGAAATTTTTAATCCGTTTGGCCTTACCGTATTGGAAAGCACCCTTCCAAGTGGTGAAGGCAACGAGGCAACATTACGGATATCGTCAGCAATACTTCTGATCCGGTCGGCTGTAAGCTTTAAACGATCGAATTTGGGGTCCGAATTTTCCATTCTGGCCAGATCTTTCTGGTTTTCGCGAAGAATGAATCCGGTGCTCTTATCAGCTGCATCGGCAATCCTAAGGAGCACATCGTTAATTTTCTCGACACTCAGCAGGTTTAAAGCCCGACTTGCGGTTAAAGTATTTTGAAATTGTTCGTGGAAATTCATAAACATTTTTAATTAAAGCAGGTATAAATAATCGTAATGAATAAATGGTTTCGACTTTTTGCCGCCCATCTCTTTAAGTGCTTCTTCTGAAGAATAGGAGGCTTTCCCCAAACCAATCAATTCGCCTTTCGAATCTTTGACCCGGACAATATCCCCCTCTTTAAAAAATCCCTCAACTCGAATAATTCCAATAAGTAACAGACTTACAGCATTGTCTGACAGCAGCACACATCGTGCGCCATCATTTATAATCACCTCACCTTTGGCAAAATCATCTGAATGGGCCAGCCATTTCCGTACCCCGGTAGATTTCTTTTTCGATGGTACAAAATGGGTCTGAATCTTTTCACTGTCATTTGTCAGGATATTTGACAATGTGTTTATTCTTGTCCCATTTGCAATATGAACCGAGACCCCCTGTCGTGCCAGCTTTGAAGCAATATGAAATTTCGTAAGCATCCCTCCCCTTCCAAAGTTTGACTTTTTCCCGGAGATGGCTTCAATATCAAGGGTGTCTCCCTGATTAATCGAGGCGATCAGCCTGCTTTCAGGTTCATCCGGTGAACCTGTATAAACACCATCCACATTGGTCAGTATAATCAGCGCTTCCATATCCATCATCGAGGCTATGAGACCGGACAGTTCATCGTTATCGGTAAACATCAGTTCGGTAACTGAAATTGTATCATTCTCATTGACAATTGGTACAACCCCATTATCGAGCAAGGTAGTCATGCAGTTGCGCATATTCAGGTAGTGAAGCCTGTCACTGAAATTCTCTTTCGTGGTGAGCACCTGAGCACAGATAATCCCATTGTCGCGGAATAGATTGGAATATTGGTTAATCAATTTTACCTGACCCACAGCAGACCATAACTGACGGCTGGATACGGGATCGAGTTTTCGTTGCAAATCCACCTCTGCACGCCCGGCAGCCACAGCACCAGAGGTTACAAGAATCACATGAACCCCGGACTTCCGGAGTGTCGAAATCTGATCGACAATGTGGGCCATTCTCGTAACATTGAGCATACCATCATCGCGCGTTAAAACATTACTACCTACTTTTACTACTATTTTGTTGTATAATAACGACATAACAAATTAATTAATTCAGATGGTGAAACGCCAGACCATTATTCCATCCTCGAAAAAAGCACCAGCAGACCTCCAGTAATAAAGGCGATTACCCACCAGGAATAGGCATATCGTGAATAACGGTGAACGTATTCCGGAACATCCGCTCTGATACCACTATTCAACCTGATTTTCCAGATCAGTATATTTTCAATCAACATTCCCAAAAGCGATGAATAGCCAATAACGCCATGCAATGTAAATAACCCCTTCGAAGAACCGGCAATCATACAAGCTGTCGCAATAATATCGGTAATAATTCCCAGGGTCAGAAAGATCAGAACCCGGGGCATCACTTTTCGTGTTCGCTGCTCTGTAAAAATACCGATTGAATAAAATGCAAGGGCAAAAATCACCACCGAAGTGCCAATCCTTAATAATATATTCATGTTGCAGGCAGTTGATGAACAAATTAATTCTACTCGTTTTTACTTCTCTCCCTGATTTCAACCCTGCGGATTTTACCGCTGATTGTTTTGGGTAATTCGGTAACAAATTCCACAATCCTTGGATATTTATAGGGAGCAGTTACGGTTTTGACATGCTCCTGTATCTCTTTTGCTAATTCATCGGTTCCAGGTCTGTATTCAGTGGCCAGAATAATTGTTGCTTTCACCACCTGGCCACGAATCTCATCGGGTGCACCCGTTACAGCGCACTCAATCACTGCCGGGTGGGTCATCAAAGCGCTCTCCACTTCAAAAGGTCCAATGCGATAACCCGAGGATTTAATCACATCATCAACCCGGCCAACAAACCAGTAATAACCATCCTCATCACGCCAGGCCAGATCTCCTGTATAGTAAAGTCCCCCGTAATGGCATGATTCTGTTTTTTCGATATCCCTGTAATATCCTGAGAACAAACCTACAGGAATTCGTTCACAAGTTCGGATAACAATTTGGCCAATCTCTCCGTCTTCACAATCCTTATTTTCCAAATCAATCAGATGGACGTCAAACTGCGGAGAAGGAATACCCATTGACCCCGCTTTGGGTTCCATCCAGGGAAAGGTAGCAATCTGCAATGTTGTTTCGGTCTGGCCAAATCCTTCATGTAGTTTTAATCCTGTCAGTTTATAAAAAGTATCATAAACGACCGGATTAAGCGGTTCGCCAGCCACGACGGCCCATTTGAGTTTGGAGAGGTCGTACCTTGAAAAATCTTCCCTGATCAAAAAGCGGTATATCGTCGGAGGGGCACAAAAGCTGGTCACACCAAAATTACTGATTTTAGTGAGCATATCGTCCGGAACGAACTTCTCGTAATCGTAAACAAAGACAGCCGCTCCGGCCAGCCATTGCCCATAGATTTTACCCCACACCGATTTAGCCCATCCTGAATCGGAAACGGTAAAATGGAGTCCGTTATTTTCGACATTTTGCCAGAATTTTGCAGTAATGATATGACCTAACGGATAAGTAAAATCGTGAGCCACCATCTTGGGGTTAGCAGTCGTTCCAGAGGTGAAATAGAGCAGCGAAATATCATTAATCTTCGCAGCAGCCTCCCCCTGTGGGATTTTAAACGGACTAGCATTTTTTATTCCATCACGGAACGAAACCCATCCTTCAGGAGTGGGGTCGCCCACCGCCACCAGCTTTTCAACAGTAGGAGATTTTGCTATCGCATCGTTGATGTTATTGATAATTTCGGGCTCCGAAACAGAGATGATCATCTTCACACCAGCTGCGTTATTTCTGTATATAAGATCTTTAGGAGTCAACAAATGGGTTGCAGGAATTCCAACAGCACCAATTTTATGCAGTGCAAGGATCGAGAACCAGAATTCATATCTCCTTTTCAGGATCATCATCACCTTATCGCCACGACCGATTCCCAATGACTGAAAAAAGGAGGCCGTCTCGTCACTGGCCTTTTTAAGATCAGCAAAAGTAAAATTCCGGGTTTCACCCTTATCATTTACCCAACAAATCGCTCTTTTTGTTGGAGCGATCCTGGCATATTCATCAACCACATCATATGCAAAATTAAATTGCTCAGGGACAATTATTTCAAAATTTTGCTTAAAATCTTCAAGAGATTCAAAAACCGATTTTTTTAAATATTTTTCAAACATGCAGACTCAGATTTATAAGATAATAGCTAGAAATTTGGCGGTTTTATTTTCCATAGCGACCATTCCATGAGGTAATCCGGAATCAAAATAGATGGAATCACCCTGTTCGAGGATCATCTCTTTGGCACCAATGAAAAATTTGATTTTCCCCTCTAACAATAAATTAAATTCCTGTCCCGGATGAGAATTAAAACCTACCGTCGCCTCTTCCTTAGGTTCAACAGTCACGATAAAAGGATCTGCTTTCCGGTGAAGAAAATTTCCAGCAAGCGCCTCATATTTATAAGCCTTGCGCCGCTCAACACTTGTCCCTTTACCCTTACGGGTCAGGGTGTAGGAATGCATATGGGGTTCCTCTCCGGTCAGGAGTGTTGTAAGGTCAAGATTGAACAGCAAGGCCATGCGATGGAGAATACTCACCGGAATATCAATCCTCCCACTTTCGTAATTGAGGTATTGCTCAGAAGTTATGGCGCAGGTTTTTGCAGCATCATCGGCAGAGATCCCAAGTATGTCACGCATTCCACGTAGACGGTCGGCTATTAGTTTGATTTGTTCGTCCATAAGAAAAGTAGTTATGATTAACCTATGTCAATTTATTTTGAATTATTAAGTTTATTGTACGATACCAGGAGTCCTCTGATCAGTGCCGATGAGAATCCCTGATGCTCCATTTCATTCAATCCTGAAATCGTGATCCCTTTTGGTGTGGTCACCTTGTCAATTTCCTGTTCAGGATGGTGTCCTGTTTGAAGGATCAACTCTGTGGCTCCCTTCACAGTCTGTGCCACTATTTGTTGTGCAACGTCAGCTCCAAAACCGATCTCCACTCCACCCTGAATCGCAGCACGGATAAAACGAAGTGCAAAGGCGATGCCGCAGGCACCCAAAACAGTGGCAGCAGCCATCAGTTCCTCATTAATAAAGAGCACTTTGCCCAGTGATTCAAACAACTCCTGGACCAAAATGATTTGCTCCGCTGTACAATCAGGTGCTGCGATTAATGTCATCGATTCCCGAAGTGCAACGGCTGTATTGGGCATTACCCTTAAAGGGATTACACCCGCAGGAAGCAACTCCTTCAACTGGGTGATGCTGATACCTGTCATTAAGGAAGCTACAAGCTGGCCGGGCTTTAGGATGGGTACAATTTCGGTAATCACCTCAACTGCCTGATAAGGTTTTACAGCTATAATAATCATATCCGCTTCATTAACGGCTGATTTATTATCCTTCTCAATACGAATACCATTTACTGCAAGATCCTCAAGCAATTGAACACGACGCCGTGAAATTGTGAGTTTGGAAGCTGCAATCCCTGATTTGAGAAAACCGTCGGCAACCGACCGACCCAGATTGCCTCCCCCTACGATGGCTATTTTTAAATTATGTATTTCCATGAAGTATTAATTTGCAATTTTTGAGAAACGCAATTTACGATTTATTCAATACCTTTACCAATGCGCTGATAAAAAGATCACATTGAGCTTTTGTCAAGGTTAATGGGGGCAAAATACGAATTACATTGGTTCCGGTAACTCCGGTAAAAATTTTCTCCTCAAAGAGCAATTGTTTTCTGATTGGGGCAATCGGAAAATCGAATTCAATACCGATCATCAGCCCTTTTCCACGAAGTTCTTTTATCTGAGGGATAACAGAAAGTTTCGAAAACAAATAATTCCCAACCTCCTGTGCATTTTGAACCAAATGCTCACGCTTCATGATCTCAAGCACGGCAATCCCCGCGGCGCAGGCGAGATAGTTGCCCCCAAATGTTGTTCCCAGCATCCCTGACCAGGGTTTAAGTTCAGGGCTGATCAGTATTCCACCGATGGGGAAACCATTTCCCATACCTTTGGCCACAGAGATAATATCAGGGCGTATATCTGCATATTGGTGAGCAAAAAACTTTCCGCTCCGGCCATAACCCGACTGTATTTCATCGAGTATGAGCAATGCACCAAATTTTCTGCACAATTGCGAAGCTGCGATCAGAAAGGCAGTTTCCGGAACCCGGCAACCGCCGATTCCCTGAATCCCCTCAACGATAACAGCGGCGACATCACCCAATTGCAGCGCCTGTTCAAGCCGGGCTACATCATTGAGCGGCAGAAGAGTCCTTTTTACCGTATCATTTAAAGGAGCGATAATCTTTGGGTTATCGGTAACCGCAACTGCTGCCGATGTTCTACCGTGAAAAGACTTCTCAAAGGAGATGATTCTGCCTTTACCGGTATGAAATGAAGCGAGTTTTAAGGCATTTTCATTCGCCTCAGCGCCAGAGTTACATAGGAAAAGGGAATAATCGGGATATCCCGAAAGTTCACCTAATTTTAATGCAAGCTCCTCCTGCATTGGATTCCGGACAGAATTGGAATAAAAACCAATCTGACCGAGCTGATCCGAAATCTTTTTCACATAATCGGGATGGGTATGCCCCACCGAGATTACAGCATGACCACCATACAAATCAAGGTACTCAATACCTTTGTCATCTGTAATAAAACATCCTTTTGCCGATACCGGGACAATATCAAAAAGGGGATAAACGTCGAAAAGCTTCATTATTTTAAAATTTTATGGCTCAATTCAAAGAATGATTATTGAATGATTAATATTTTACTTTCGAAATAAGGGTAATTGGCGGCCCGCTACAATCTCACGACTAATTTCAAATCCTTCACCTGTTGAAACATTTGCACATTTAACTTTGATCTAAAACCCAATTGCCTTTAAATTCAATCCACACCTTTCATCCAGGCCAAACAGCAGATTCATATTCTGAACAGCCTGACCTGATGCCCCTTTGAGCAGATTATCGATGCAGGAGATCACCATCAGTTTATTCCCGTGTTTCTCAACATAGAGTAAACCTTTGTTTGTGTTTACCACCTGTTTCATATCGGGATTTTCAGCGGAAACATTGACAAAAGGATGTGTGGCATAAAACTTTCTGAAGATCATGTGAGCCTCCTCAACCGAACCATCAAACCGGGTGTATGCGGTTACAAAAATTCCCCGTGTGTGGTTTCCCCTCACGGGGATGAAATTTACATCACTGCTGAAGCCGGGCTGTGCCTGACGAAGACTTTGAACTATTTCTCCAAGATGCTGATGTTCAAAAGCTTTATAGACAGACAAATTATTATCGCGCCAGCTGAAATGGGATGTTTTCGTAGGCGCCTGTCCTGCTCCGGTCGACCCGGTTATTGCATTAACATGCACCTCATCATGAAGTAATCCATTTGCAGCCAAAGGAATCAGCGCCAACTGAATCGAAGTGGCAAAACATCCGGGATTTGCAATTTTGGTTGCCAGCCTGATCTGGTCGCGGTTAAGTTCCGGTAATCCGTATACAAAATCGTTTCCTTCACGCTTTAGTCTGAAATCATGACTCAGGTCAATGATTTTCACATATGCAGGAACCGTGTTATTACTCAAATAATCAATCGACTTACCATGTCCTGAACAAAGGAATATCACATCGGTATCATTAAAATCGATATCGGTAAAAGTCATATCAGTATCTCCAAGCAGATCGCTGTGAACGGCAGAAACCGGCTGACCGTTGTTACTGCTGCTTTGAATATATTTTAAATCAGCTGCCGGGTGGTAAAGCAGAATCCTGATCAGTTCGCCGGCAGTATAGCCAGCACCGCCAACAATTCCAACCCTAATTTTATTTGGTTCAGACATTATTTACTGTTTACTGAATGATATATCTTCAATTGATTGGCCAGAATCTTGGTAAATCCTTTTGCATCATCAGCCGTCCATCCCTTGTTCATCTCACCGTATTGTCCGAACTCCGATTTCATCAAATCATGTTCCGATTCAATACCAACCAGTTGGAAATGATAGGGGCGCAAATTAATGATCACTTTACCTGTTACATTCTCCTGACTGTTTTCGAGGAATTTCTCAATATCTCGCATGACCGGTTCCAGATACATGGCTTCGTGCAAAAACATCCCGTACCAGTTTCCCAATTGCTCCTTCCAGTATTGCTGCCATTTTGTAAGGGTGTGCTTTTCAAGCATCTGATGTGCCTTGATAATCAACAATGGAGCTGCAGCTTCGAATCCTACGCGTCCTTTGATTCCGATAATTGTATCTCCGATATGCATATCACGTCCGATAGCCCATGCAGAACCCAGCCGTTCCACTTCGTTTATCGCATCAACCGGATCACGATAGGTTTTACCGTTTACACTCCTCAACTGACCCTTGAGAAACTCCAATGTGACGGTCTCTTCACCTTCTTTCTGAAGATGAGTCGGATAGGCCTCTTCGGGAAGCGTTTTATCGCTCTGCAGCGTCTCTTTCCCACCGATACTGGTCCCCCAAAGTCCTTTATTTACCGAATAAGCCATCTTTTCGAAATTATCCACAACGCCATGTTCACGCAAATAGTGGATCTCAGCTTCACGCGACAATTCAAGATCACGTGTCGGGGTGATAATTTTAATCTCCGGAGCAAGCACTTCAAAGGCAAGGTCAAAGCGGATCTGATCATTTCCCGCCCCCGTACTTCCATGCGCAACATGGGTCGCTCCAATACTCTTGGCATATTCAATCACTGCAAGCGCCTGAAAAATTCGCTCGGAACTTACAGATATAGGATAGGTATTGTTTCTCAGGACATTACCATAAACCATATACCTTATACCCTTGTTATAATATTCACTGGTAACATCAATCATCTTGTGTGATTTAACACCCAACGAATAAGCTTTCTTTTCGATAACGGCCAGTTCTTCTTTCGAAAAACCTCCGGTGTTGGCAATGGCTGTATGAACTTCCATACCCTTTTCAACTGACAGATAAATTGCACAAAACGAGGTATCCAAACCTCCGCTAAATGCCAGAACTACCTTTTCCTTCATGACAATATTGTTTAATTTTATTTATTTCCAAGTATTCAACGTCCTAAAATGATGATTTTTTTCCAGTCAATGGCGGAGAAAGTGAGTTTCTCATTTTTTCGCTTTTCGAGCCACTCCCTGTAGATTTTGAAAGGAGTTTTCGGTTTCCGTTTCTTGGCCTCCCATGCCGGATCATAAATCATCCCTGTGCAAAGACACTTGGTTTTATTCATACGAAGCAGAATATCATAATTTACGCAGCTTTGGCACCCTTTCCAGAATTGCTCATCGTCGGTTAGTTCCGAAAAAGTTACAGGACGATAACCCAGCTCAGAGTTGATTTTCATGACAGCCAGGCCCGTGGTTAATCCAAAAAGTTTGGCATTGGGATATTTTTTACGCGACAATTCGAAAGCCCTCAATTTAATGCTGCGTGCCAGTCCATGTCCGCGAAAATCCCAATGGACAATTAAACCCGAGTTAGCCACATATTTGGCATCATTCCAGGTTTCTATGTAACAAAATCCGGCAAATTTCTCACCGTGAAGTGCAATTATTGCTTTCCCCTCCGAAATTTTCGTGGCAATATATTCATGTGTTCGCCTTGCAATCCCCGTACCACGCTCAAGGGATGCCTTTTCAATGGTATCATTTATCTCGTCAACATAACGAAGGTGTTCTTCGCCCGCTACCATTACCACTATTTCAGATTTCGATTGAGGTTCTTCTTTCTTCTTAAATATCATAGCTTAAAAATTCGACTTTTATTAAATTTTACTCTCCAGTTTAGGCATTATTGATTTTAATACCTGTATCACATCACTACGTCCTATCCCTTCCCTCATGATCAGCAGTATCGTATCATCCCCGGCCACTGTTCCGAGAATTTCGTTTGGATTGACCTTGTCAATCATGATCGCAACGCTATTGGCATATCCTGGCAAAGTTTTTATAACTCCCAGATTTGCAGAAAATTCGATACCTACAACTCCGTCAGCCAGGAAATCGAGACGCGAAACTGCTGACCCAATCTGCCCGACAACAACTTCATTGCCAGCAAGACGATAGATATATCCCTTTTTATCATCACTGATTTTGACCACATGCATCGATTTCAGGTCGCGCGAGAGGGTAGCTTGAGTAACCTCACATCCCCGCTGCTGCAATCTGATTTGCAGTTCATCCTGACTGCTGATTACTTCCTCAGAGATAATCAACTTAATCAATTGAATTCTTTGTGATCGATTTTTCATGAATATTTATTCCAATAAAGAGTGCAATTTTATACATTTTATTTCTATTTAATTTGAATTATTGCATATTTATTTATTTCTATCCCTATTTATTAAATTAATATGAATAATTATAAATATCCCGAAATCATTTTGTGAGTTTCGTATAATTAGCTTACTTTTGCCACCGTGCGACATCAACTAAGAATATCGATGATGAAGACGCAGGAGATGCGTTTTTGCTACTGATCAAAAGGTAGTGAAAACGCATTTTTTTTGAGAATTAATTGCTAAAATAAGTAACCAGAGAAAAACAAGTGATAATGCGAAAAGTAAAACTGATTCTTGAGGATGGAACAGTATTGGAAGGGAAATCGTTCGGCTACGAAAAGTCTGTTGCCGGGGAGGTCGTTTTTTATACCGCAATGACCGGATATCCTGAAAGCCTTACTGACCCCTCCTATACGGGACAAATACTTGTTTCGACCTACCCGCTGATCGGAAATTATGGTGTACCTAAAGATTTAATGGAGAATGGAATACACAAACACTTTGAATCAAATAAGATCCATATTACGGGATTGATTATCTCCGATTATTCGGTCGGCTTCAGTCATTGGAATGCAATGATGAGCCTTGGTGACTGGCTGAAATCTCAGCATATTCCAGGTCTTTTTGATATTGATACCCGATTGTTGACCAAAATTCTGCGTGAGAAAGGTTCATTACTTGGAAAAATCGAATTTGAAGGGGAAGATATTGAGTTCTTCGATCCTAACCTTGTAAACCTTGTTGCGATTGCAAGTACCGACACAGTTGAAACCTATGGAGATGGCGAATATAAAATCGTCATGGTCGACTGTGGTGTAAAAAACAACATTATCCGATGCCTGTTAAGCAGAAATGCAACCGTTATCAGGGTGCCGTGGGATTACGATTTTACGGGTCTTGAATATGATGGTCTGTTTCTGACGAATGGTCCCGGTGACCCGGCTATGTGTGGCATCACGGTCAAATATATCAGGACAGCAATTCAGCAGGAAAAACCGATTATGGGAATTTGCCTTGGAAATCAATTACTTGGACTTGCTGCAGGAGCTGAAACCTACAAACTGAAATATGGCCACAGGAGCCACAACCAACCGGTTTTACTTAACGGGACCAACCGTTGCTTTATCACCTCCCAAAACCATGGATTTGCCATTGCCGACCAAACCCTGCCCCCAGAATGGGAATCACTTTTTGTCAATGTGAATGATCGTACCAATGAAGGGATACGACATAAATCAAAACCCTTCTTCTCCACACAATTTCATCCCGAAGCCTCGTCTGGCCCTGTCGATACAGAATTTCTGTTTGATGATTTTATTGAAAGCATAAAAAAAAATAAATCAGATAAATGATCAACTCATCCATAAAAAAAGTAATTGTCCTCGGTTCCGGAGCCTTAAAAATCGGTGAAGCAGGAGAATTCGATTACTCCGGTTCACAGGCCCTCAAAGCCTTGAAAGAGGAAGGGGTCTATACGATCCTGATCAATCCAAACATTGCGACCATACAAACGTCGGAAGAGATTGCCGATAAAATTTATTTCCTACCCGTAACCGCCTATTTTGTTGAAAAGGTGATTGAGAAGGAGCAGCCGAATGGCATTCTGCTCGCTTTTGGGGGACAAACAGCCCTTAACTGCGGTGTCGATCTTTTCAGACAGGGAATTCTTGAAAAACACAATATTAAAGTACTGGGGACACCGGTTCAGTCGATCATTAACACCGAAGACCGACAGATCTTTTCGGATATTCTGCACGAAATAGATGTTCTTACCCCCAGAAGTGTCGCTTGCGAATCGATCGAAAAAGCGAGGGAGGCGGCGAAAAAGTTAGGTTTTCCACTGATTATCAGGGCTGCATATACTCTGGGAGGATTAGGTTCAGGATTTTGTTCCAACGAAGAAGAGTTAAACAAGCTTGCTGAAAATGCGTTCAGCTATTCTCCCCAAATCCTTGTTGAGGAATCAATAAAAGGATGGAAAGAGGTTGAATATGAGGTTGTCCGAGACAAATATGACAATTGCATTACCGTCTGCAACATGGAAAACTTCGACCCGCTAGGAATACATACGGGTGAGTCGATTGTTGTAGCTCCATCACAGACACTTTCAAATGACGAATACCATAAATTACGCGCCCTCTCTATTAAAATAATCCGTAAAATAGGGGTGGTTGGAGAGTGTAATGTTCAGTTCGCACTTGACCCTAACTCCGAAGATTATCGTGTGATTGAAGTGAATGCCCGTCTTTCACGATCTTCGGCGCTGGCATCAAAAGCAACAGGTTATCCGCTGGCATTTGTAGCCGCCAAACTTGGCCTCGGTTATGGACTTCATGAACTTAAAAATTCGGTAACCAAAGTCACTACAGCATGTTTTGAACCGGCACTCGATTACGTGGTAGTGAAGATTCCCCGCTGGGACCTTAATAAATTTGAGGGGGTCTCCAAAACATTGGGATCAAGCATGAAATCGGTCGGCGAAATCATGGCAATCGGACGTTCGTTTGAAGAGGCGATTCAAAAAGGGATCCGGATGGTAGGGGCCGGGATGCACGGGTTCGTTGGAAACCGTGGAGAGATGGAGATTACCGACATTGACGGAGAGCTGAAGAATCCCACCGATCGACGCATCTTTGCAATTGCGGAGGCGATGCACAAAGGGTATTCTGTAGATAAAATCTGGGAGATCACCCGCATTGATAAGTGGTTTCTTCAAAAACTACATCATATTTACACCCTTCGAAACAAAATTATTGAATTTAATACCCTTGAAGAGTTACCATACGATCTGTTACTGCTGGCTAAAAAGCAGGGATATTCTGATTTCCAGATTGCCCGGCTAATTCTCAAAAACTACGATCATAAAATTTACGGTGATTTACTGAAAGTCAGGAAACTGAGAAAAAGCCTGGGAATCATTCCCTACGTAAAGCAAATCGACACCCTTGCAGGAGAGTATCCCGCTATGACTAATTACCTCTACCTTACTTATAACGGATCAGAACATGATGTTGATTTCCAACACGATGGTAAATCCGTTATTGTTCTGGGATCTGGGGCATACCGAATTGGATCGTCTGTTGAATTCGACTGGTGTTCGGTCAATGCCGTAAGTACGATCAGAAAAGAAGGGTTCCGGTCGATCATGATCAACTATAATCCGGAAACGGTTTCGACAGATTATGATACCTGCGACCGGCTCTATTTTGACGAACTGACTCTCGAAAGGGTGCTCGACATCTGCGATCTGGAACAGCCCAAAGGGACGGTACTGTCAATGGGAGGACAGATTCCAAACAATCTGGCCATGCGGCTCCACAAGGAGGGCGTTCCTATCCTTGGTACAACAGCTGAGAAAATTGATAATGCAGAAGACCGCAACAAATTTTCAGCCATGCTCGACCGGCTTGACGTCGATCAGCCTCGCTGGAATCAACTTACAACAATTGAGGATATTAACCGTTTTATTGATGAGGTGGGGTTTCCGGTGTTGATACGTCCTTCCTATGTACTTTCCGGTGCAGCGATGAATGTAGTTTCAAACAAGGATCAGTTACACCACTTTCTCACCCTGGCAACAAAGGTGTCGAAAGATCACCCGGTAGTTGTCTCTGAATTTATCGAAAATGCCAAGGAGATTGAAGTCGATGCCGTTGCAAAAGATGGTGAAATTGTGGCGTACGCAATATCGGAACATGTTGAATTTGCAGGGGTTCATTCAGGAGATGCTACAATTGTCTTCCCTCCTCAGAAACTCTACATTGAGACCATCAGGAGGATCAAAAAAATATCCCGAAAAATTGCCAAAGCGCTTGAAATTACCGGCCCATTCAACATTCAGTATCTGGCAAAGGACAATGACATCAAGGTTATTGAATGTAACCTTCGGGCATCACGTTCCTTTCCATTTGTTTCCAAGGTCCTGAAAACAAATCTCATTGAGATTGCCACCAAAGCAATGCTGGATGTTCCGTTCAAAAAACCGGATAAGTCACTTTTTGAACTCGATTACGTAGGGGTTAAAGCCCCGCAATTCTCTTTCCACCGCCTTCTGAATGCCGATCCGGTAACAGGTGTTGATATGGCATCGACGGGCGAAGTAGCCTGTATTGGAGAAAACTTTTATGAGGCATTGCTCAAGTCGATGTTATCTGTCGGGTATCGCATTCCGAAGAAGACCATTCTGATCTCTTCGGGTCCAACCAGAGGGAAAATCGAATTACTCGAAAGTGCCCGGATGTTGAAAGGTCTTGGTTTTACCATTTACGCCACAGGAGGAACATACCATTTCTTTCGGGAAAACGGCATTGAAACAGAACAGGTATTCTGGCCTGACGAACACGAGCAACCCAACACGCTAGATTTGATTAAAAACCGGGAAGTAGAACTGGTGATTAACATACCAAAAGATCATACAACAAGAGAATTATCGAATGGATACAGAATCCGAAGGAATGCCATTGATTTTAATATCCCGCTAATCACTAATGCAAGAGTCGCCAGCGCCTTTATTTATGCAATCTGTAAATTGGATCTGGATGCAATACCGATCAAAGCATGGAATGAGTACAAGTAAAATAATAGCTAAGAGAGAAATGCAAAATGAAAAACAGAAATTAGTATCAGAAGTTCCTGATAACCATGAAGGTTATTGAACCATGACCCTATTCATTGTTTTCACTTTGCATTTTTCAATTTACATTTCTCACTTTGATCATCTATATTAGACCAGTCCCTGATCGCGCATTGCAGAGGCCACCTTTAGGAATCCACTAATGTTGGCGCCTTTCACATAATTCACATAACCATCTGGTTGAGTGCCGTTTTCAACACATGCCTGATGAATATTTTTCATGATAGCATGTAATTTGGCATCTACCTCTTCAGGGGTCCATTTAATACGCATGGAGTTTTGTGTCATTTCGAGACCCGATGTGGCAACACCTCCCGCATTTGCCGCTTTCCCAGGTCCATAAAGGATTTTGTTTTCAATGAAAATATCAATCGCTTTTGGAGTTGATGGCATATTGGCCCCTTCGGCAACACAGATACAACCATTGGCAACCAACGCTTCAGCATCCGATCCATGAAGTTCGTTCTGCGTGGCACAAGGTAATGCAATATCACATTTCACATTCCAGGGTCGCTCATTTTCAAAGTATTTGGCTTCCGGATACTCTTCAACATACTCTTTGATACGACCACGCATCACATTCTTAAGCTCCATTACGTAAGCGAGCTTCTCGGCTGTAATCCCCTCAGCGTCATAAATATATCCATTTGAATCTGACATAGTCACGACTTTCCCTCCCAATTGGGTTACCTTTTCGACAGCATATTGGGAGACATTTCCCGATCCCGAAATAACGACAGTCTTTCCTGCAATTGAATCACCTTTTGTTTTGAGCATTTCCTGAGCAAAATAGGTCGTACCATATCCGGTAGCTTCAGGTCGTAACGGACTTCCTCCCCAGTTAATCCCCTTTCCGGTCAATGTTCCTGTAAACTCATTCCGAAGCCTCTTGTACTGCCCGTACAGGAATCCAATTTCGCGCCCTCCGACACCAATATCACCGGCAGGAACATCCGTATCTGCTCCAATATGACGCTGCAGCTCTGTCATAAACGACTGACAGAAACGCATCACCTCATTATCAGATTTTCCTTTGGGATTAAAGTCAGAACCACCCTTACCTCCACCCATTGGCAGAGTCGTTAAACTGTTTTTAAGTACCTGCTCAAAGGCAAGGAACTTCAGGATACTAAGATTGACCGAAGAGTGGAACCGTAATCCTCCCTTATAAGGACCAATAGCGCTGTTCATTTGCACCCGGTAACCTTTATTAATTTCAACCTCACCACGGTCGTTTAACCAGGGTACCCGGAATAAAATTACCCTTTCGGGCTCAGCCATCCTTTCAAGAATTTTCAGTTTTGTAAAAACCGGATTCTTTAAAAGAAACGGTGCAAGACTCTCGACCACTTCACGTACAGCCTGATGAAACTCTTTTTCGTGCGGATTTTTGGCAATCAGATTTGCCATAAAATTTTCGATAAACAATTCTGCTTCGTTGCTCATAATTTGCTAAAAAAATGGTGAATTAATATTTTTACAATTTTACACTTTTTTATCCTTTTTATATACTATTTAAAAGTTTTTATTCATTTTAAATTACACTATATAAGTTTTATTTACATTTTGTAAAGAATTTCATTATTATTAATTTCATTTTTTCAAATTTCTTTTTGTTTTATACCCTTTCGTAATGTTTTTTAGAATATTTCTGTCTATTTGATAATTTTCAAATAATTTGTTCATTTATTTCATGGATTTATTAAAATAATTCCACTTTTAAACGATTTAGGCGATAAATTATTGAATTATCTTACAATTTACATATTTTTGAATGATCCCTTTAATTCTCTTCCCTGATATTTGGTTGCTAAACAAAAGGGCTCTTTGGATGTTGTAGAAATAAAATCACTTATGAAGATTCTTCTCACAGGAGCTACCGGATATATTGCTCAAAGACTCTTACCAGTATTGCTGGAGAATGGACATGAAGTGGTTTGCTGTGTCCGCGATAGGTCGCGGTTTAATCAGGAACGATATGCCTCAAACGGAATCGAGGTGATAGAGGTCGATTTTCTAAACGATCAAACACTCAATCAGATTCCGTACGATATTGATGCAGCTTTTTACCTGATACACTCCATGTCGACGAGTGTGCGGGACTTTGCAAAACTGGAGGATGTTTCTGCAAGAAACTTCAGATTAAGAATTGAGCAAACAAATGCCGTTCAGGTGGTCTATCTAAGCGGAATTACAAACACAGAAAAGCTGTCGAAGCATCTGAACTCAAGGAAGAATGTTGAAGAGTTATTGAAATCAGATAAATATGCACTCACGACACTAAAAGCAGGTATTATTATCGGATCGGGAAGTGCCTCCTTTGAAATAATCCGTGACCTTGTTGAGAAATTGCCGCTGATAATCGCCCCTCGTTGGCTAAATACCCGTTCGCAACCCATAGCCATTCGAAACGTAATCGAGTATCTTGTCGGAGTGCTTCACAACAAGCCAACTTATAATAACAGCTATGATATTGGGGGAAATAATATCCTCACCTACAAACAAATGCTACTTAGATTTGCAAAGGTAAGGGGACTAAATCGGATTATTTGGGTTGCGCCGGTAATGTCTCCCAGGTTGTCGTCCTATTGGCTCTATTTTGTGACCTCAACCTCTTACTCGTTGGCTAAACATCTGGTTAATAGCATGAAAGTTGAAATTGTCTGTAAAGAGAATAATCTTAACGAGCTCATTGGAGGGATTGAACTGATCGGATACAATAAAGCCATTCAGCGTGCATTTGGCAAGATCGAGCAAAATCAGGTAGTCTCGAGCTGGAAGGATGCGCTAACCAGTTCAACACTCAAAAACGGGATCTCCCAACATATACAAGTTCCAAAATATGGATGTTATATCGACAAAAGAAAGATTAATATAACGCAGTGCTGTGAAATGGCCCTCCAAAATATATGGTCGATTGGTGGGAAAAGGGGTTGGTACCACGCCAATTGGTTGTGGGAGATCAGGGGGCTTATGGACCGGTTGACGGGAGGTCCGGGATTACGGCGGGGGCGTAAAAATCCATCCGAAATTTCAGCTGGTGAATCCCTTGATTTCTGGCGCGTATTGCTTGCCAATAAAACCGAGAAGAGATTACTTCTTTACGCAGAGATGAAACTTCCGGGCGAAGCCTGGCTCGAATGGAGAATCATCAATGACAACGAACTTATTCAGACAGCGACATTCCGCCCACTTGGCATTTGGGGAAGAATCTACTGGTTTTCAGTCCTCCCCTTTCACGGATACATCTTTAAGGGGATGATAAAAAAAATTGCCACATTACGATAATTCTCCATTAGTTAAATAATACATATTGGAGATTTTCAGCCAACTTTGAGCATTCCGGGTACCATTGCCAACCATCTTGTCAATCAACGGAAACTGAAGGAAATATCCTCATTCAGGACCGGGAAATTAGAGGCGTATTTCGGCAAACCATAAACCTCAAATATTATTGTAAAAAAATCACCTTTATCTCTGTTTTATCCAATATTTTACACAATTTCGTATCCAATTAATTTAAATGGATACTGCATGTTCTTAGAGCGGGTTTACGAAGGTAAAAATGACATTGGCAGATGGATAGGGATGATCGTAATCCTTATCATTATTTCGCAGGTTGTTGGTGGAGGACTTCTTGCGGTGATTATTTTTCTTAAAATGTCAGACAATCCCGATCTTCAGCCAAATCCTGAAAACGCGCTTGATTTTTCGGCCTATGATATCTCTCCGATCGCAGGATTATCTTTGATGTTATTCCCTTTTATCTTGGGGTTAATCACGTTACTGCTGCTCATGAAACCAATTCACGAAAGGCCTTTTCTATCGGTTCTTACAGGAAGTAACACCTTTCGTTGGAAAAAACTATTCTGGGGCGCCGGTGTTTGGTTTCTACTAATGACCCTCTATGCGGTAATTGCCACTGCCACCGGAATGCAGAAAATTGAACTGCAGTTTAATCCATCCACTTTACTTTTATTGGCCTTAGTTTCGGTACTTTTCATTCCGCTTCAGGCAGGATTCGAGGAGGTTTTATTCCGGGGATATCTGATGCAGGGTTTTGCCAAATTATTTAAATACAAATGGGTACCTTTAATAATTACATCGCTTATCTTCGGAGGGCTGCATTTTTCAAACCCCGAAGTTAAGGCTTATGGCGCAATGGTCACTCTGCCTCAATACCTGTGGTTTGGAATTATATTAGGAATCTGTGCGATCATGGATGAGGGTCTTGAACTGGCATGGGGGATGCACGCAATGAACAATATTTTTCTGTCTGTATTCTTCACCCAGGATTCAAGTGCGCTACAAACGCCGGCTTTGTACCGGATTACCTCCTTTAATCCATTGTACGATTCGATTGCCTTCTTTATCCTTTCGATAATATTTATAATTATTGCCTACAAAAAATTTAAGTGGCCCGGATGGCGCTTTCTAATGATGAAAATTGATAGTCCATCAATAAAGGAGGATGATCTTTCATCCTTTACGGAAGATGAATACGATGAATACAGTGAAAAAGATGATAATTGAATATTTAACCTTAAATGAGCTATGGAATTATTTTCTGCAAAAGAAGTCTCAAAATCTTATGCCAACCATCAGGCGTTAACCAATGTTTCACTCTCGGTTGACGAAGGGACCATTTTCGGTTTGCTGGGGCCCAACGGAGCAGGTAAAACGACTTTGATCCGGATCATTAACCAAATAACTGCCCCCGATAGCGGTTCAATATGGCTAAATGGTCATCAATTAAAAAGCGATGACATCTACAAGATCGGTTATCTTCCCGAAGAGCGCGGCCTCTATAAAAAGATGAAAGTTGGAGAACAAGCACTCTACCTTGGTCAGTTGAAAGGATTATCACGTCGCGAGGCAATGAAAGAGCTGAAGGTCTGGTTCGAAAAATTCGAGATTACAGCGTGGTGGGATAAAAAAGTGATGGAGTTGTCAAAAGGGATGCAGCAAAAAGTTCAGTTTATCTGCACGGTACTTCACAAACCACGCTTACTGATCTTTGATGAGCCATTCAGTGGATTTGACCCCATCAACGCCGATATTATAACCCGGGAGATCCTTCAGATGAAAAAGGATGGAGCAACTATTATTTTCTCAACGCACAATATGGAATCCGTGGAGCAGCTTTGCGACCATATTGCCCTTATTGACAAATCCAAAAAAATTCTCGATGGTCCGACACAACAAATCAGGGAGAAATACAAATCGAATATTTATGACATCTCGTACCGTGGAGAACTCGACATTATCAATCATGATTTTTCACGCAAATACAGTATCATCAGTCACGAACAAAATGGGAACGGGAAAAAGCTGAGTGTCCAATATCCTGACGGAAGCAATTCCGGCGAGCTCATCAAAGATCTTTTAGAGCAAGTTGAGATCGTCTCATTTAACGAAGTAATTCCCAGTATGAACGAGGTATTTATCAAAGTTGTTAAACAAAACTCCTAAATAAGAAACCATGCACAAAATATATCTGATTATTCAAAGAGAGTATACCACCCGGGTTCAGAAAAAATCCTTTATAATACTCACCTTACTGATGCCTGTTCTGATGTCAGCTTTGATGATACTTCCTGCTTATTTCGCATCGATGGATGATGAACAGACCCGAACAGTCGCAGTGTATGATGGTTCTTCTGTACTTCTTGGAAGACTTGAAAACTCCGAATTCACCAAATTTAAATTTATCCCCAAGGAAGAATATCAGAGTGCGAAAAATGACATTAAAAAATCGAATTATTACGCCATTTTGGTTATCGAGCCTAACTTCCTAATCACCAAAACAGTACAGGTAATCTCAGGTAGCAATATCCCCTGGGATCTAAAATCACAGATTCAGGACAAAATCCGCACAGTTGTTGAAAAAGATAAGATGGCTGAGGTTGTCAGACAGACTGCAATACCTGACCTGGAACAAAAAATAGCTGCTACCAAAACGCACATCAATATTGAAACCATCAAACTGGGTGTTGGAGGCGAAGCAAAAAAAAGCTCGACAGAGATAGGGATGGTATTGGGTTATATTTTTGGGTTTATGATTTATATGTTCATTTTCATCTATGGATCGATGGTCATGCAGGGGGTGATGGAGGAGAAACAAAGCAGAATCGTTGAGGTAATCATTTCAAGTGTGAAGCCGTTTCAGCTGATGATGGGCAAGATTGTGGGTATAGCACTTGTAGGATTAACTCAATTCGCATTATGGGTACTCCTGGGATTTGCAATTCTTTCGGTTTCGAAAAGTTTTTATCCTACATCCCATACCCAGCAGATACAGAATGTAATGGCACAGGCACAGGATGCTTCCAATCAGACTCCGGTACAGAAAATGGATAAGATGCAGGAGATCTTCTCGATGGTCGATACCATCAATTTTCCACTGTTAATCGGTTGTTTTATCTTCTTCTTTATTGGAGGTTACTTTCTTTACAGTTCGATGTTTGCCGCAGTCGGCTCGGCCGTTGATGCCCAGGAGGATGCCCAGCAGTTTATGCTTCCAATTACACTGCCAATCATTCTATCCATTATGGTAATGATGAGCGCCATTAAAAGCCCAGAAGGGCCGATCGCCTTCTGGTTCAGCATAATTCCCTTCACCTCCCCTATTGTGATGATGGCCCGTATTCCGTTTGGTGTACCCGTATGGCAACTGGCGCTCTCAATAGTACTTTTGGTAGCTACTTTCATAGGAATGGTTTGGGTAGCAGGTAAAATATACAGAACGGGAATTCTGATGTACGGAAAAAAACCGTCATGGAAAGAGATTGGAAAGTGGTTAATGTACAAATCATAACTTAATTAACTATTGAAGTGTACATTACACGATCATTTTAATAATCAGGACTAAAAAGGGCAGGCACTTTGAACATTAGCCTGCTCTTTTTCATTCTACCTGTTCATGTCAGTTCATTTTTTCGATGATAACTGATAAATCAGCTGTTAAATTTACAAATGGAATTTCGAACATGTATTCATAGGTTTAGTTTAACATTCATATTTTCAATTTCATCACTCATCGTTAATTCACAGAATGACAATTCCGGAAGGGTACCCCTAAATTTAAACCATCCTACAACAGTTCGCTCATCTACCCGAGCGCCCGATTTGGCGTCGGTACCCCGTCTTAACATTCGACACAACTTATTTTGAAAAATGCGGAACGAGATGAAATTTTATTAGGATCGGTTTATTTCAGCTGGTACCATCACCCCTGCTATCTTAATAATTTGTATTTTACCATTGGCTGGATAAAAAGACGAACCAAATCTGGATGATTATTTAAAGAATTTTCACCTAAAATAGATTTAAGCATAACATTTGTTGGGGGAACTACCTGTTAAGTAGATGATGATGGGAATGTTTCACTGGAGCGGTCGGCAAGATATTTTTACGCATTTATGTCATCTGAGGTTCACAGCTTTTCTATTTTATCATTTATATTCATCAAATAACGGGTTTAACAGCGAGTTGACCAGGACTGAATTCTCAAATTCGCTTTACAAGGTAACAAGGCTAACATTAATTCTTTAAGGAAAATATGATTTTGTTTGTCCAAAAGAACTTGGAGAGGATGTCATCAAACGGATTACTACACCAGATAAAAAATGGTGCTCACTCCAATTTAGTGGGCACAATCTAATTCTCCGGGATGAGGCTGTATTTTGCAACGAAGTCAACAAATTCATTGAACATTACAACTAGGAAGGAGAATTCGGTAATTTCAACAAAGGATAAATCGGGTAAGACAGGCTCAGAGTTGAAAAACTTTGTATGTTTACAAAATGAAATTGGAGCCGCCAGTTTTAACCTGTAACACGATTGGGGAAAGGGAATACTGCAGCCGTAAAGAATAAGATAAAAGGAAACTATAAAGAATTAGAAGATGATTGCACTCGTTACATTGATTTTTGTTTTTGGATATGTACTGATCGCGTTTGAACATGCCATCAAAATTAACAAATCGGCCATAGCCTTGTTAACCGGGGTTCTTTGCTGGTCGGGTTACATTCTCCTGTCCCCCGGGAAGGATCAGATCAATACACAATTGGCTGAACACCTGGGGTCGCTTTCAGGTATCCTGTTTTTCCTGTTAGGTGCAATGACAATCGTTGAACTTATCGATTCACATGACGGTTTTAATATCATTACTTCCAGAATCAGGCAAACAGACAAAAGGGTTCTACTCTGGATTGTCGGTTTTATCACCTTCTTTTTATCAGCAGTACTTGACAATCTGACCACGACAATTGTTGTTGTCTCTCTTTTGCGAAAACTAATTAGCAATCAGAAAGATCGTCTGTTTTTCACCGGAATAGTAGTAATTGCAGCAAACGCAGGTGGTGCATGGACCCCAATTGGTGACGTAACCACTACGATGCTCTGGATTGGTGGTCAGATTACCACGGCAAATATCATGTTAAAATTATTTCTACCGAGTTTCACCTGCTTAGTATTACCATTAATTTTTCTGTCATTTAAGCTGAGCGGAAATATTGAAAAGGCATCAATATCACAAGAGAACAATCACGCGACACTATCTACTAAACATCAGGCGATTATTTTCTTTTCAGGAATTTCAGCATTAATTCTGGTTCCTGTATTTAAAACGTTTACCCACTTGCCTCCCTATTTGGGTATTTTAGCAGGCCTTGGGGTTTTGTGGGTGATTACCGATATTATTCATGGTAAAAAGGCAGAAGCAGTCCGTCACTCCTATTCAGTTGTTCATGCACTCCGTAAAATTGATACATCCAGCATTTTGTTCTTCTTCGGAATTCTGATCAGTATTGCCGCGCTTGAATCTACCGGTATATTGGCAGAACTTGCAAAATGGATGACAAACACAATTTCCAATATTAACGCTATAGTTATTTCTCTGGGTCTACTTTCAGCAGTTGT
This sequence comes from Prolixibacteraceae bacterium, assembly GCA_963675995.2. Lineage (GTDB taxonomy): Bacteria > Bacteroidota > Bacteroidia > Bacteroidales > Prolixibacteraceae > JAAFHB01. The sequence goes on from CAXXIY010000003.1 coordinate 192,302, forward strand.
GGATAATGTTCCATTGGTTGCAGCCGCACAGGGAATGTACGACCTTTCGCAATATCCGACGGACCACTATTTTTGGGAATTTCTTGCCTATTGTGTTGGTACAGGTGGAAGTGTCTTAATAATTGGCTCAGCAGCCGGTGTTGCAGCGATGGGTATGGAAAAAATCAATTTCTTCTGGTATTTGAAAAAAATCAGTTTACTTGCATTAATCGGATATTTGGCAGGCGCTGCAGTCTATATTTTGCAACATCAAATTTTAGGATTATAAGCAATCTACATCTGATCGATCCTTAACACTAAAATTCACATTTGTTCTCTTATGAGCCGTTACGCTGTGATAGACCTTGGCACAAACACCTGCAATTTACTTATTGCCAAAATATTGCCCAACGGACAATTTGAAACGGTCTACGACCGCAAGCTTCCTGTCAAACTTGGAAGGGGAGGTATTCACAAGGATATTCTCCTCCCTGATGCGATTAAACGGGGGATAAAAGCACTACAAAGTCATGCTCAAACCATACTTGAATTTGGCGCCGAGAAAGTCAAGGTTATAGGAACCTCTGCATTACGCGGGGCTAATAACCGGGATGAATTCCTGATGCAGGTAAAGGAACAATTGGGTTGGGAAATAGAAATCATTGATGGCGAACTTGAGGCAGAAATGATATTCAGAGGTGTAACCTTATCGTTACCTGAAGGTTTAGGGAAATACCTGATTCTTGATATCGGTGGAGGAAGTATCGAATTTATTCTGGCAAACAATAGTGACATCATTTGGAAAAAAAGTATTAACATCGGTATTGCGCGTGCACTTGAAGCGATTCGGACATCCGATCCGGTCACTGAAGGAGAGATTGAGGCTTTCGAATTTTGGTTCGATCAACATCTGCAGGAGTTATGGAATATTTGCAAATTGCATGATCCACAAATTCTTATTGGCTGTTCTGGTGCGTTCGATACCTTTATGGATATTCATGAAAAAGTAATCCCTGATACCAAAATTCGAAAAGTAACTGAAATTTCGCTTCAGGATTATCAGAAGATTTACGATCTTTTGATTCATACGGATGAAGCTACCAGAAGCAAAATTGAAGGAATGGACAAGATGCGGGTTGAGATGATTGTAATTGCGTCAGTTTTTACTAATTTCATCCTCCGCAAATTAAAGGTCCAGAAACTTCTACACACACATAACTCACTGAAGGAGGGAGTGATGGAGAGGCTGATCACTAAAGGTTTATAATTTATTCTTATGGTAAAAATTTTAGTCATTGATGACGAGCGAAGCATTCGAAATACACTCAAAGACATTCTTGGTTTTGAGGGATATGCGGTTGACGTTGCTGAAAACGGCCAGTTGGGATTGGAGTTGGTCAAAAGCACCGATTTTGACATCATTCTTTGTGATATCAAAATGCCCGAAATGGATGGTATAGAGGTTCTGGAGAAGATTCTTGAGCTAAAACCGGAGACCACTGTCGTGATGATTTCCGGGCATGGGAATATCGACACTGCGGTTGAAGCAATTAAAAAAGGGGCATTTGATTTTATTGTCAAGCCTTTGGATTTAAACAGATTACTAATTACAATACGCAATGCGGGCGATAAAACGCTTTTGGTAAAAGAGACCAGGGTCCTAAAGCAAAAGATCAACAAACAGTATGAAATAATCGGTGAATCCCCCGCAATTAAGCGTGTGCTCGAAATGACCGACCGTGTAGCCCCAACCGATGCCAAAGTTTTGATCACAGGAGCAAACGGAACCGGCAAAGAACTTGTAGCCAGACGTTTGCATGAATTATCAGCGCGCGCCGAAGCAACTTTTATTGAGGTCAATTGTGCTGCAATTCCATCTGAATTAATTGAAAGTGAACTATTTGGCCACGAAAAAGGGGCATTCACCTCAGCAATTAAGCAACGTAAAGGTAAATTCGAACAGGCAGACGGTGGTACTCTGTTTCTTGATGAAATTGGAGACATGAGCTATTCCGCACAATCAAAAGTGTTGCGGGCATTACAGGAAAATATAATCACAAGGGTTGGAAGTGACACACCAATAAAAGTAAATGTAAGGGTAATCGCTGCGACCAATAAGGATCTGGCGGAAGAGATTAGAAATGGAAATTTTCGTGAGGATCTGTACCACAGGTTAAGTGTAATCCTGATCAATGTCCCATCGCTCGAAAGCCGGAAGGAGGACATCCCATTACTGGCCAGCTTCTTTATTGAGCAGATTTGCGACGAATACGGACAACCGCCTAAAGAGATCGAACCTGATGCCATTGAGGAGCTGAAGAACCGCCGCTGGACCGGAAATATCCGTGAGTTCCGAAATGTAATTGAAAGACTGATCATACTGTGCAACAAAACAATTACACTTGAAGAGGTAAAATTATATGCACCCCCCGGAAACGGAATTGCTGAATAATTATGGTGCTATGAGATTCTGTTCGGGTAAATAGATTTTCGTTACCCCTAATCGGTTATTGAATCACAGCCTATGCATTCAGCTATTTATGGCTAGCCTGATTGCCTGTTACGAATTAAATTTCAGCCTTAACCTTGTTCTGAAAAGACAAACTTACTCGAATCGAAAATCTGCCAGCTGCTAGTTACCAAATTCAATGAGAGCAAAATTTATATTACCTATAGTAAACGTCATAGAACTGTTCTCAAACATTTTAGGATAGAATATTTCTGCGCCCACAGAAGTGTTAAAAATCCTTTTCAAATATTACTTTTCTCTATAAGAAATGGGGGAATTCCGGCAAGGCTTAAGCCAATAAACAAAATAGTGATTTTGAAAAAACACCTATACCAACTGAATATCAGCAATATAATTACATATAAGTTATAAACAATTGTTAATAATGCAAGTTAACAGAAAGTTGATACAAAAGTCTCAAAATAGTTGCATTTCGGGTATTTTGTGAAGTATCTTTGATATATCAGGTAAGCGATAAAAGGTTACTTTGAAGTTGTGGAGAAGGGGAAAGACGCTTAAGTGAGTAAGGAACCGAATCATTCAGACCCTCGGGTTTGCGCAACGGAAGAGTCAGAGTCTGGACGAAAGGAGCAATCCAATCGCCCGGTCAGCCGGAAGAAAGCGCTTGTCGTTCATTGGAAGGTTGAGTTAAAGAGCGGGAGAAAAAGGAGGCGAAAGTCTCGTAAGATATCCCGGGGAACAGGAAAGCTGAAAAGCCGGAATAGTTCCTGCAGCTGAAGATCCGATCGCAAGAGAAGAGCCACGCTGTATTTTGTGAGACACTCCGTCCGGGAAGGTTGCCTGAAAGGGAAGCCGAAGGGACAGCAGGAAGGTGAAGCCATAAACAGCTGAACCCGAAAGCGACGGGCAGCAAAAGTAACTACCAAATGCGCAAGCAGGAAGGAAATGACGATGCAGCCAACCATGATAACCGTAGCCTGACGCCAATGGCAGAGTAATTTGCCAGTAACGAAATGGGAACAATCTGAAAGGGTCGTTCCCATTTGTGTTTTTATACATACCTTCGTTAACCATCTGTTTTCGGATCAAATGATATTTCAGGTGGAGCAAAAGAATTATGCATAAATTTTAGATAATCTGAAAAGGAAGAAATTTAGTTAAGTTTCAATTGACCTTTCAGGTGGTATTAATAAAATCAACCTACCCCGCCGTTCGGCTTAATTCCCAATTTATCTATCCGGATTTATATTTAAGAAAACGGCATTGCCCAACCACAGTCCGGCCGAGTCTAAATAAATTTCTTTAGAAGAAAAGACGCAACATGCACTAAATCTTCAACATAACCAGACTAAAGTTATAAACAATTGTTAATAACTCGGGTTGATACATGGTTGATACAAAAGTGTCAAAAAGGTTGCAAAAGGGGTATTTTATGTTGTATCTTTGGTATATCAGGTAAGCAATAAAAGGTTACTCTGAAGTTGTGGAGAAGGGGAAAGATTCTTAGCTGAGTAAAGATCCGGATCATTCGAACCCTCGGGTTTGCACAACGGAAGAGTCAGAGGTTGAGCGTGAAGAGAGATCGGATCGTTCAGTCAGCCCGAAAAAAAACGCTTGTCGTTCCTTAGAAGGTTGAGTTAAGAAGCGGAATAAGTAAGAGACACAAGTTTCTTCAACTATTCCGGGGAGCAGGAAGGCTGAAATGCCTGAATGGTCCGTGCAGCAGCAGAACAGATCGGAAGAGAAGGGACTACGCTGTATTCTTTAAGGCACTCCGTCCGGGAAGGTGATCCGAAAGGAATACCGAAGGGACAGCAGGAAGGTGACGCCATAAACAGCCGAACCCGAAAGCGACGGGCCGCAAAGTAGTAACCAAATGCGAAAGCACCAGGAAACGAAAATGCAGCCAATCATAATAACCGTAGCCTGACGCCATTGGCAAAGCAATTTGCCTGCGACGAAATGGGAACAATCTGAAAGGGTGGTTCCCATTTGTGTTTTTATACATACCTTCGTTAACCATCTGTTTTCACTGGCTACCATTACCCAAACATGTAGAAGAAAGTATTATAGTCGCTATACAATTAACGAAGTTCTGACATGGTAAACAAACACTTATTGGTAAAATACATCGCAATATTCCTTACAGTTTTCTTAATCAGTAAAGCATACGCCCAGGAAACAGTTTCACTGGATAATGAAAACTTCCATTTATCTGTAGATACCAGAAACGGAGCGATCACCACTTTTTTAGTTAAGAAGAACAATTGTGATTTAATTGGAGAAAAACAATTGGAAGCAAATTTCAGAATATGTCTGCCTCTGAAAGGATATGCCTGCAATTATATCGATGGGATGAAGCAAAACCCACAGTCCGTTACAAAAAAAGACAACACAATTACCGTTGCTTTCTTAGGAATGAATTCGACTAAAGGGAACTTTGCCATTAACTTGTCTTATAAAATAATTTTACATGAGGATTTTGTATCTTTTAAATCAAAACTCACCAATAATGATAGTAATGCTATCTCGGAATTTTGGTTTCCACGCATTGGTGGATTGAAAGATTTTGGCAAGAACCGGGAAGCAAAATTAGCATTACCCAATTACAACTCCGACAGCCGTCACAACATTGGTTTATTCCGGAATTATCCTGGTGGAAGAGGTCTCGGAGCAGAGGCTGCTGAATGGTCTGTCGATTATCCGGGGATGACCATGCCATGGTGGGATATTTATGATGCAAAAAACAATCTTGGCCTATATTTGGGATATCACGATTCAATATGTCGGTATAGCACCTGGCATACTTACCTGATGCCTGACGTAACGGGTGAAAGCGATCGGTGGTTTTCAAAAGAAAATGGAGCAGAAAAACCGGTTGGCCTTGTGTTTTCACATGTACGATACCCATTTATAAAAGCGGGTGAAACATTTGAATCGGGTGAATTTATTGTTCGTGTACACAAAGGGGACTGGCACGAAGGTTCTCAATTTTACAGAAAATGGTTTTTATCCCACTTTCCTTTTGATAAATCAGATAGTTGGCTGCGGAAGGAAAGTTCCTGGTTTACTTCTATTATTTATCAGCCGGAGGATCGCATTGTGACCGATTTTAAAGGGTACAACCAATGGACGAAAGAGGCAAAGGACTACGGGATAAATTGCTTTGAACTCATTGGCTGGAACAATGGAGGTCTTGAAAGAAATTATCCTCTGTACACCCCTGAAGAAAAAATCGGAGGTCAAGCAGAATTTAAAAAATTGTTGAAATCCATCAAAGAAAGGGAGGGGCACTGTCTTGTTTTCAACAACTACAACATATTGGATAAAAGCACAGACTGGTATAAGGAGGAGCTAAATAAATACATGGCTCAGGATGAATTTGGAAACCAGGGGATATGGATGGGATGGGGCGAAAGCACCTTGCTGGCGAGACGATCATTGAATGTGCGTTATCACGTTCGCTCCTCCGTGACTCCACGAATTGAAGAGTTATTGGAGGGGTATTTCCTCCAGCTGGTAAAGGACGGTGCATCAGGCTTTCAAATCGACAAAGTATGTGTTGGATCTGCCCTTGATTTTAATCCGCTGAACACCATGAAACCAGATGTTGCCCTTTGTGAAGGATTAGTACAGGCAATTGCACGGCTCTTTCAAAAATGCCGGGTAATTACCCCCGATTTCCGCATGGCATCTGAATTTGGACTAGACAGAATGCTCCCCTATTTTGATATAGGCTACCGTAATTCAGGAGGGTATGGAATCTCAAGCTTACGTTACGTATTTCCGGAATGGACATCTTGCCAGCACATTTCATCTCCCCGCGATTTTAGAGGTATAAATGGTGCCATACTTACAGGTTCAGTAATTTGCATAGAACCTGACTCTTACCAGGGATCGCTTAAACAACCAATATACAATGATTTGGCAAACTACATCAAAGAAGTCGGACGGATAAGAAAAATGCTGAGTGAAGATATTTTTTTGGGTAAATACTTCGATGATCAATTTGCAAAAATCCGGGAGTATACTAAACCAGTAGATATTAATAGAGTGACTGATGGTGTAAAAATAAGTAACCCAGGGGAGATGCCTGGACTGGGTATGGTTTCAGATCTTGACCTTAAACCTTCCAGCACTTTACATTACAAAGTTCATGAAAATCTGAAAACCGGAAAACAAACCATTGTTGTTACCAATGATGCCGACGACACAAAACAATATGTCTGGGAATTTACGAACAGGAAAGTTCAGGAGGCCACTTTATATGCTCCATTTGAGGCACCCAAAACGGTTAAATGTGGAGATCTCTTATCGATAAAGAGTAGTGGCCTGCATATCCTCGTTGAGAAATAAGCGTTCCTTTTTATATACGCATTTCGACAAATCCAAAAGACTTTGATTGGCAAAAGATTAGGATAGCTTACAACCTTTGAATGGTCATTCCTCCATCTACCTGCACCACCTGTCCGGTGGAGTAAGGCATATCTCCCGTGGCCATTGCGGCAGCGACTTTACCAATATCTGACGGCACCCCCCACCGCTGCTGGATAGCCAGACCGTTTGCAAACAGGTTGTCGTACTTCTGATGAACCCCGGCAGTCATATCGGTGCGGATCACCCCTGGTTGGATTTCATAAACGGGGATATTGAACTCACCAAGTCGCGAAGCCCACAATCTGGTGGCCATGGCAATTCCCGCTTTCGAAATACAGTATTCACCCCGGTTGACCGAAGCTACGGTTGCTGATACCGATGAGACATTGATAATGCAAAAGAACTCATTCAACAATTGCTGTTTAGATTTAATCATACTCTTGGCTGCCAGCTGAGTCAGGAAATAGGGTCCCTGAAGATTGGTTTTCACAACCAGTTCAAAACTCTCTTCGGTGGCGTCAAGAATATCTTTTCGTTCGAGAGGAGCAATACCTGCATTATTCACCAATACATTTATCTTTCCAAAACGGGACAGCATCGCTTCGACCATCTGTTGGCGATCATCCTTTTTTGACACATCTCCTTTAAAATAGGCCACCTGAACTCCGAGATTCCGCAATTCCACCAATACCGGCTGCACCTGCATCTCATCGCGCATACCGTTTATGGCAAGATCGAAACCGGCTTTGGCCAGTTCGATGGCAATTCCAAGACCGATACCCCGGCTTCCACCGGTAATCAATGCTATTTTTGACATAAATAAATATTAATCAGTCGGATGAAAATTAATCAACCACATTAGGTACAATAGGTCACCGTAGAACCGTTTAAACTAAGGTGTCCTATTGTGTCTATTGTGATTCATCTCCTATTTAATTCAGGGATTTCGATCCAGCTCTTTTTTGCCCAGCTTTCGAGACCCTTTTCGGCTAATTGAACCCCTTTGGCCCCCTCCATCAGGTTCCATCGGAATGGTTCATCCTTTACAACATGTTTCAGAAACAGTTCCCATTCGGCTTTAAATGCATTATCAAAAACCTCTTGTTCAGGAACTTTCGACCAACCTTCATAGAAATTGATTGGATTCGGGATATCAGGATTCCAGACTGGTTTAGGGGTGTTCCCGTAATGCTGAGTCCAGCACTCGCGCAATCCGGCAACAGCCGATCCTTTGGTTCCGTCAACATGAAGTGTCAGTAAATCATCGCGACGAACACGGGTTACCCATGAGGAGTTGAAATGGGCAATTATCCCACCATCCAATTCAAAGGTGGCATAAGCGGCATCATCGGCAGTACATTGGTAGACCTTTCCCTTTTCATCAACCCTTTCAGGAATATGGGTGGCGCCCAGGCAGAAAACTCCTTTGACAATCCCGAAAAGGTTATCAAGCACATATCGCCAATGGCACAGCATATCCACAATAATTCCCCCGTCATCCTCTTTCCGGTAGTTCCAGCTTGGGCGTTGTGCCGGCACATTAAAACCTTCGAAAACCCAATAACCAAACTCACCTCTGACAGAAAGGATCTTTCCGAAAAAACCATTTTCCATAAGACGTTTTAGTTTCATCAAACCGGGTAACCAAAGTTTATCCTGCACCACCCCATGTTTAACGCCGGCTTTCTCGCAAACCTCATACAATTCGAGCGCAGTTGCGGTATCAACAGCGACAGGTTTTTCGCAGTAAACATGTTTACCTGCTCTTGCGGCCATTTTCACTGCATCAGCCCTACGGCCTGTGGTCTGCGCATCAAAATAAATGGAGTACAGAGGATCGTTGATCACTTCATCCAGGTTGGTGGTCCATTTGGCAACACCCGACATTTGGGAAAGTCTCCGGAGTTTTACCTCGTCGCGACCAACAAGCACCGGATCAGGCATGATAAATTCAGCAGGACCAACCTGTACTCCACCTTGCTTAATGATTTCAACAATCGAACGCATCAGATGCTGGTTTGTCCCCATCCGACCGGTTACGCCATTCATAATTATTCCAACTTTATGAAACGTTATGTTTTCACTCATGATCTATTTTGTTAATTATTCAATAAAAATAAGAGCGACTGGCTGCTGGCGATTAGCGACTGGCTTTTGTCCGCAGTGCGCAAGAAGGCAGATGCAAACTGCCAGCAGCCAGCTATGTCTTCGTCAAATAGGCATTTTTTATCTTCTCGAGATATTCATTCTGGTCAGTTGCCCAATATTTGTCAGAAAAGATCTCAACCTCAATATATCCTTTAAAGCCGGCATCTTCGACCCATCCCCTGATTTCCGGGATATGGATACACCCATCTCCCATCAATCCGCGGTCGTTCAGAAAATGGGTGGTTGGAACATTCCAGTCACAAACATGGAATGCGAACAAATGGTTTTGGGCGCCGCAACGCTCAATTTCAAATTTTAGGGTATCATCCCACCAAAGATGATAGACATCAACAGCTACTCCCACCCATTCAGAGTTAATCATTGTGGCCATATCGTTAGCCTGTTTTAAGGTGTTGATTGCAGAACGGTCGCCGGCATACATGGGATGAAGTGGCTCAATGGCCAGTTTTATCCCCGCACTTTGAGCAGCTGGCAAAATCCGGGTGATTCCTGCCGCAATCTGTTCCCTCGACTTTTCAAGCGACTGATTGCCATCTGATCCGCAAACCAGTACAATCAGAGGAGCGCCTAATGCGGCAGCCTGATCGATGGCCCACAGATTATCATCAATCGCAAATTCGCGTTTTAATCCATTCATTGAAGGGAAAAACCCTCCGCGACAAAGCGAAACCACATTCATTTTATAATCATCAAGAACCATTTTAACCTGTGGGAGCTTCTTACTTTCAAGCACATTACGCCAGATGGTTATCCCCCGAATTCCTGCTTCAGCATAGTTTCTCACGCAAGCCTCAATATCCCAGGGCTTTGTTGTTTGTGTATGAACACACAATCTTGAAAAGTCTGTAATTTTGGATGCCATATTTTAAATTATTCCATTAAAAAAGGTGTAATAACGGTCTCCAGAGAGGATCCTAGAAAGGTATAATGCAGATTCGCGCATATGGTAATCGCCCCACATACTCGACTCATTACAGGGAATATTAAAACCTTCAGGGATATGATCCCACCCATTTGGCCGGTGATACACCGAATGGAGCAATATCCCCTGATGCTGAGGATCAACCGACAAATAGGGTGTTTCGAGCAATCGCGACACCACCGTCAACCCAGCCTGCCAGTATCGTTTCCCCTCTTCTGATCGCCCGATTGAACCCAGATAATGCCCAAACCTAAGTAACCCTTGAGCGCCAATTGCGGCAGCCGAGCTATCAACAGGCTCGAGATCATTAAAGGGATCGGCCGGTTTCAGGAGATAATCTTCCATTTTCACCAAACCTGGAGCACCCGTGTCCCAGTAAGGAATTCCGTCCGCAGGGGTATGAGCGATATAGAAATCGCAGGTGGCCATTGCACTTTTCAATAATATTGCAATTACTTCTTCTTTCTTTTCAATCCCTCCAAATTCTTCTTCCGAAATTGTTTTCAAAAACTCCAGTTCCTCGGCAAATCCAACCATTGCCCAGGCCAGACCGCGTGTCCAGGTCGAAAAGCCGGTATATCCCTGTTGTGAATTCGGGCATCTGTAATTTCCATCATTGGGATTAAAAACAGATTCGTGGGCAGTTCTCCCCCACTCATCATAGATATCTCGACCTTCCGCATAATAAACCGAATATTTTGCAGTTGCAAGCAGATGTTCGACACTTCTGGTAAAAAGAGAAATCCGCTGATCATTCTCGCCCGGCAAAAAATGGCCCAGTTGATGGGCGATCATCAGTACCCTGCACGACCGGATGGTATCGACAAAGAGGGAGTGCGGACCATTAAAGGAGTAAATAAATCCACCTCGGGGTATTTTACTCCAACGGCTTGCCTGAACTGCACCTGAGGTTTTCAGCGCCACTTCATAAAAATTTTTCTCCCACGCATTAAAGGTTATTTTCCCCTCTTTCATCAAGCGGTGCAGATTCCCATAAGTACTTATATTATTGAATCCATGGTCATGAACACCAACATGACTGAGGTGATGTGCCATTTTGGTAACTGTGTTCTCACGCCCTCTATTCAGAAAAGTTTCATCACCCGTTGCATCGAACTGAAGAATAGCCGAGCCATACTGAAATCCCTGAGTCCACTCTGTCCATCCACGCGACGAATATTTCCCATTTACGGTAAAAACAGGAGCGCCCATCTCGTGGTTGTATTCCGATTCTATTTTCAGAATCTTTTGGCCTGACAATTCCCAAAACCGTTCAAGCTTACCCAGTAGATCCTCGGGCTGAATCTTGTAATCAATGATCATAAATTAGTATGTTCAATGGTTAATGTTCAATGACTAATGATCAATGTTCAATTGTAATTTTTCAATGGTTAATATTTATTGATCATTGATTTATTTTTAATGGATAAATGCATTTAATTAATTCCTTATTTCTTTCGTTTTTGGCAGAAATGAAACAATTAAAGCTCCAAGTGTTGCCACACAGATCAGCATGATAAATCCTGTTGCATAGCTTTTTGAAGCCTCATTATATAAAGCACCGACCAACATCGGGAAAGTGGCTTCGGCTATCCCATCGGCTACCAGAATGATTCCCATGGTCCGGCCAAGGGCCCTTACCCCAAACAAATCAGCCGCCATCAGAGGTATGATCATATAATCGCCACCTAACCCAACACCAAAAATAATAGCAAAAAGATAAATCCTGCCTGGAAAGTCGGGAACCATCAATAAGGGGATTGCGCATGCTACTATCATATAAATCAGGATCATTACATACTTCCGGCTAATTAAATCGGCCAGAAATCCCATCAGTACTCTCCCAGCCAGACTTGAAAGTAGAACAAACGACATCACCTGGGCTGCCTGAGACTGGCTAAAGTCGAGGTCGCGAAGGTAAAGTTTCAGGTGTTGCCCTATTCCGCCAACTGCTCCGATTGAACACATACTTCCAATAGCAAGGAGATAAAAATTTGGATTTCGCAAAATTGTACTGATGGGCGCCATCGTCTCGTTATTTCCCTTTTCGGCGCGGTTTTCGGTTGAATCTCTGATGAAAAAAGCAAACGGGAAAGCAAGCAGGATCACCAGAATCCCCAAACTTGTCAAAGCAAGGTGCCAACCAATATTTCGTTCAAGTCCTGCAGAAATGAGCGGAACCAATGCTCCGCCAGTTCCGATACCGAGGTAGGCAATTCCCATCGCCTTACCTCGATTTTTCTCAAACCACCGTGATATAAGCACCTGGCATGGGAGTGGACCACCAAAGACATATCCAAGGGCATTAAAAATATAGAAAAGGTAAAACATTCCCAGAGATGTGGAGAAACTCAATCCGATGAGGGCTGCACCCGCCATTAAGGCCCCCGTCATCATCAATTTTCGGGGACCATACCGATCGATCAACCATCCGGCAATAAATCCAAATACCGGACCGACAATCAATTTCCCAACTGCATTCCCTGAGGTGACGACCGCCCTTGACCATCCAAACTCCTTTGTCATAAAATCGTAAAAGAAAGGGAGTCCATAATAGGCAAATCCTACGATAGCAAACAGGGCCAAAAACGCAGTTACAAGAATATACGACTCTGAGCTTCGGGAAGCCTGGACAGGAATAGTTCGATTTTTATTAAGCTCCATAGGTGTGAATATTCAAAATATTTCTATGTAATTCCACTTATTTCAATCCATTTCGAAAAATAAAAAATTCATCGAAATACAAGGAAATCAACGGAGATTAGGGGGAATTGGGAGAAATACCAGGTATCTGTTTATCAGGATTTATTAACATAGAATTCATCGGGGTTGATGATGGCCAATTCGTACAGAAAGGTGCCTATTTTCTCGGTGACAATTTTGAAAAAAATTTCCCCTTTTTCAGCAGTGGCAAGAGCCGGATTTCCTATTCCAGTATCCGTGGTTACCTTTGTCCATTTCCGCTCAGCCCATGCCCAACCTTCATTTAACGCAGGAATCCGAAAAATACGGGCACTCCCATCTCCCGCTTCAGAAAGTGGCAGAACAAGATCATTCGCCAGATACTGCATAAAACTGGTCTCCAATTCGCCTGCATGTTCGCCCAGGTCGCTAAAATAGTTTTCGGTTCCGGGAATTTTGAACCAATTGCACTGGCATATAAACATTTTTGGAAAGAAAAGATTCAACTCCCTGATAATCTGACGGAAATCGTTTCCGCCATGTGCATTTAGAATCACAAATTTATGAATCCCCTGACGGTCAAGTACCGTGATCAGATCCTTTAGGATCATTAACTGGGTACTGGGATTGAGGTTCATATCCAGTTTCACATCAGGTTGCCCTGTATTTACACCAAAAGGGATGGTGGGCAAAACGATCATTTTGCCGCCGCGATCATAGGCTATTCTTGCAGCTTCAACAGCAATCTTCTCAGCTAAAAGATTATCAGTTCCGTAAGGAAGATGATAATTGTGGGCTTCGGTAGCACCCCAGGGTAAAATGGCCAACTGAATATCAGCATGTTTAACAGCTTTCCAGTTAGTTTCTGACAAAATATACGGTCGCATAATTTACTTTTGTTAAAAGCTTAAAAGTAATAAAACTAAGGCAAAATATAAATTACTGTAGGTTATCATCACGATAATAAGTAATGAAAATGATTTTATGTCGTTAAGATGGCTTCGTCCCCGATAAGCTTCACTATTGAGGGAGGCTGAACCTCCTTACAGTGAGTTAAAGGTCATGACTTTTTTTCTCCTGATTTCAGGAGGGGCACTTACAATTACAATATTTTGTAGCTATTTAAATAAAGAGATTCCTCACTACGTTCGGCATGACGAAGTTCATTTTAAAGGGGGTAAGGGAAAAAGGGCAGCGGAATGAGGAATCTCACATTCCATAACTTACTAATTTTGCTATCCTAATATTTGGTATACTTTTAGTGTAAGGATTTAAATATCCCATTCCTGTCACTTAATTTGTATAAAGATCAAATGGAATTGCCGATCACCTAAGCTAAAAAACCATACTGTCCAGGGAAATGACTATCTGAACTGATTGATTATGTGCAAAATGAAGAATCTTTGATTTTTCCCCGAACAGTTATGTAAAAAAAACATTTTTTATACATTTGATATTGTACCTTTGGATGATCAACATCAATAATCAATTTTCATCCAACTTTAAACAAATTATTTTCCAATGAAAAACAACGTTTTGAGATCTACCTTAGTACTTTTTCTGCTTCTATGGTCATTTGCAGGAATTTCGCAGGTTACGCTCCCTCCATTTTTTAATTGTAATATGGTTCTTCAGCAGGGGATTCCAATTCCGGTTTGGGGCTGGGCTTCAAAAGGTGAAAAAGTAACCGTAACCCTCGAAAAAAGTGTGGTGAGTACCCGCGCCGGAAAGGATGGCAAATGGCGCGTAAACCTTCCAAAAATGAATTATGGCGGTCCATACAAAATGACAGTCAAAGGGAAAAACTTCCGTACCATCGAGAATATCATGATTGGCGAAGTTTGGGTTTGTTCCGGCCAATCAAATATGGAGTTCAGGGTATCTTCCACAAAAAATGCAGCTGCCGAGATCGAAACTGCCAATTATCCAAACATCAGGTTCTTCACAGTAAAGAAACGGGTATCCAAAGAACCACAGGAAAACCTCGAAGAGGGTGAATGGTGGGCTTGCACACCTCAGTCTGTAAAGGATTTCTCAGCAGTAGGTTATTTTTTTGGACGCAATCTGTTCGAACAATTAAAAGTGCCCATCGGATTAATTCATACCTCATGGGGAGGGACTGTTGCCGAAACTTGGACGAGTGCCCAGACTATTGCTGGTGATCCCGATCTTTCGCAGCTGCTCGAAAAGCTCAAAACAGTAGATATGAGCGCGACAAAAGTCGGGCCAAATGCCTATCCAACCCTGCTTTACAATGGCATGCTCAATCCAATTATCCCTTACGGAATCAGAGGTGCCATTTGGTACCAGGGTGAATCGAATGCCTCACGGGCACAGCAGTACAAACGGGTATTCCCAAATATGATTAAAGACTGGCGGACAAAATGGAACCAGGGAAACTTCCCGTTCTTATTTGTACAGCTGGCAAACTTCAAGAAACCGGTAGCCGAACCATCAGAAAGTGAATGGGCCGAATTACGCGAAGCGCAGACCCAAACTCTTCAGCTTGAAAATACAGGAATGGCAACTATTATCGATGTTGGAGATGCCGACAATATCCATCCGACCGATAAACAGACGGTAGGTTACCGTTTATCATTGGCAGCACGTAAGGTGGCTTATGGCGAAACGCTGGTTTATACCGGACCCACCTACAAAGAGATGAAAATTGACAAGAACAATATTTTTATCACTTTTGATCACGTTGGAAAAGGATTAAAGATCAATGACAAATATGGTTATATCAACGGATTTACGATTGCTTCCAAAGATGGCGATTTCAAATGGGCAAAAGCCAAGGTTGTGAACGAAAATACGGTGATGGTGAACAGCGAAGCGGTTCAGAATCCTGCAGCTGTAAGATATGGCTGGGCCGATAATCCTGATGATCTGAATCTTTATAATGTTGAAGGTTTACCTGCAAATCCTTTCAGGACAGATTCAAGACCCGGAAAAACGAAATAATTATAAGCTTATAAGATTGGAAAGGCGGTCAGAGATGATCGCCTTTCCTAATCGTACCCATTTTATAAAATAGGTACCCTGAATTATGAAACAGGTCTCTCAATTTATAAAGTAGACCACTCAATTTTTGAAATGGGCTACCCGATTTATAAGTTGAGATCGGATTACTTTAATCCAATTGTTGTTAACTTTGTATTTATTATTTTTAAATATTATTTAATTAAAACCCAACCACCTTGAAACAATCCATCAGATTTTCAGCAATTTGTATTCTTTCTATTTTATTATGTACTTCTGCAAAATCAGCGCCCAAAAGTCAGCTTTTCGGCGCCTGGCAACTTATAACCGGCAAACATAATGGAGCTGCAGCGCCACAGGTTCTGGCAAACCGGATTCAGCATTTCAACGATAACAATACCTTTAATTCTCAAATTAATACACCGCAAGGTGTGGTCCATATCAACGGGGGAATATTTTATCTTCTCAACGACTCTACAATGGTGACCTATCATCAGGATTTGCTGGGGAAATTGGGTGAAATAGCGAATACCTATCACTTCCAGATTAAGAACGATACCCTCCATTTTTATGGGTTCTACCTACGGCAGTCGCCACAGAATGAGTCGATACTTATTAAAGTGTATATTGACGAGATGTGGGTAAGAACCAATAAGAAATAGCGGATTTCCTTAAATGTCAACCAATAAAACGGGGCCAAGACGTAAAATTATGCAGGACGAAACTTATCCAAATTTCAAACAGTTATTGCTGCTTGTAATATTATACTTTTCATCTCTTTTTATATTTTCCATAATTGTTACAATCATTGGACTTCAACTGTTTAATTCATATTGGGATTTTCATCCAATTTTTATAAATATTCTTCTGCCTGCAAGTTCGCCTATTTGTACAATTCCATTTATAATCTACGTGAGCAAGAAAAGTGGCATTCCCGTTAAATGGTCAGCAAAACTACCACAGAATCAATTTGTTATACCTTTAGTCCTTTTGACAATATCAGCCATAATAATAACACAACCATTTATTTATCCAATTGAATACTTTAGTAACCTGATTGAAGGCAGATTTAGATTCATAGAGTTTGCTGTACCAGAATTCACATTACTTATTGTAATAAGGTTAATTTTTATTGGTTTTATCGTACCCATTTTTGAGGAGATTTTTTGGAGAAAACAAATTTTCGGGCTTCTATTAAAAAAATATTCACCTGCGATCGCAATTGCTTTATCATCAGCACTTTTTGCTTGTGGACATTTTAGAATATATGATTTTGGATCCTTGTTTATTTGGGGTCTTCTATTTTGTTTTGTCTATTATAAATCAAACTCAATTGAATTATCAATTCTACTTCATTCAATCTCAAATATCTCGTCCTTTTTTGTTAAACGAATATTTATTGAACAAGAGCTGCAATTCTTTAAATATGCAATGATAATGGTAATTAGCGCTATTGTTATTTACTTGGTTATATCATATTTAGGTCAAAAAGTGTCAAATAAACAAGATGAACGAGCTGATGATCAGGTATTATAATAAGATGATCTGATACGGATTATAACCCAACTAAAATCATGAAGAAAAAAAATCACCTATATCAAAAAACCGACCTTAGTCTAAAAAGTACATGGAGTGCTATGGGAATTCTTATAGTTTTACTCCAAAAGAAATGGCCATAACCTGCCCGAAAGCATAGCACTTTCCCAGACTTTAAAAGGTTTCCCTGATAGGGCAATTCCATACTCTTCAACAGCCTGGGCAAAGCTGATCCCTTTGCGAAACAACCAGAAGAGGTGACTTTCAAACAAAAGTCCAGGAGTTATCTTTTTATTAATTGTAACTGCCAGATCAAACAGATCCTTTTTTAGCATAGAATCGGAGATAGGAAGATTCTTATCTTTATGCAATAACGGCTCATGAGCCTGTAATTTATTCAGAACCCGATAAAAAAGGCGGAAGTTTTCAAACTGAATCTTATAAGTATGTGCCTTACCGGTTAACTTTCGGGTAAAATTAAAATAGATAAAATCCGGCTTAATCATAAACTGTCCCGATTTTATTTCGAGCGCTTCGTCTATTGTCAGGCCATAATTATACATAAGGAACAAAATAATACGCTGGCGATCAGATTCACATCTGCTCATCAATGCCCGGATATCATCCGGAGAGAAATATTCTTCCATAAAAATTATCTAAAAAACAAACCAGAGGATAAGATAATGTAGAATTAGAAAAAGATAAGTCCGGAGTTTAACTTTTCTCCCTTATTTACAGTACAAATATATTCATTTCTTTTATTATATAACAATAAATCGATTTAAAACTATCTTATTAACGAATATAATAGACGAATCTCCTCAGCCCAAAGCGTATCATCAGGTGTTTCAAGTATAATTGGCAGATTATCAAAATGTGGTTCGTTCATAACCAGCTCGAAAAGTTCCATTCCAATGAATCCGTGTCCGATACTATGGTGCCTGTCGACACGTGTGGCCAGTTCCTTTTTAGAATCGTTCAAATGGATCGCTTTCAGGTAATTCCAGCCAATAATCTCGTCGAACTCAGCGAATGTCTGATCAAAAACATCCTTTGTTCTAAGATCATACCCGGAGGTAAAGGTGTGACAGGTATCGATACAAACACCTACCCGCGATTTATCTTCCACCTGACTGATAATTTCTGCAATTTGCTCAAAGGCATATCCCATATTGGTCCCCTGCCCGGCAGTATTTTCAATTACGGCTGTCACCCCTTCGGTTTTTCCCAAAGCAATATTGATTGATTCGGCAATTCGTGTCAAACATTCGGTGGGCGAAATTTTATTGAGATGACTTCCCGGATGAAAGTTAAGCATTTTCAATCCAAGTTGTTCGCAGCGGGTCATCTCATCATTAAATGCCTCCCGTGATTTCGAAAGTCCCTCCTCTTCGGGATGACCAAGATTGATCAAATAACTGTCGTGAGGGAGGATCATTTCAGGAAGAAATCCATTATCGCTGCAATTTTTCCTGAAAGCTGCGATACTTTTCGAAGTCAGGGGTGATGCATTCCACTGCTTCTGGTTCTTTGTGAAAAGTGCAAAAGCCTTAGCACCAATTTCTTTTGCATTAAGGGGGGCATTCTCAACACCTCCACCTGCACTAACATGCGCACCAATATATTTCATCTGCAAATAATTTGTTTTTTAAAGGTCAGATGGAATTGCCATCGAGATATTTTCTTTTCAGTTTATGATTTATCAACAATGGTTCTTTCATCTGTACTTTGTGTATATTCGTATAATAATAGAAAACGGAAATATCAGCACTCCGTATAATGACTTTTCGCAAATATGGCAAATTTAAACGATTTTAAAACATGGGTCTGCGAATGATTTATTTTGAAATTGAAATAAAATGGAAACATTAGCAGTTTTACAATCCACCTAAAATTCTAACCCAAATGGAAAAGACCTTTATCCCCTTAATTTGCCTCCTTTTACTCGTAAGCTCCTACACTTTAAATGGCCAGGAAAAAAAGGGAAAGTCTGATTTAATAAAAATTAAAACCGGCTGGAATCTTGGGGCAATACCCACGATCACATTCGATACTGATCAGGGATTCCAATATGGTGCCGCAGTCAATTTCTATCACTACGGTGATGGGAGTAAGTTCCCAAAATACAGACACTCCCTTTATTTCGAGATTTCGCATTTCACAAAAGGAAGCGGAATCTATCGTTTCTATTACGATTCGGAGTCGCTTCTCCCCGGAATTCAGGTAACAACCGATCTGAGCTATTTACCCGATCAGGCTTACGATTTTTATGGGTTTAATGGTTTCGAATCGGTAATGAATAAGAGATGGGAAGAGCAGAGCAGCCCCGATTATAAAACAAGGATGTTTTATAAATACCAACAAAAGCAATTCAGGTTTAAAACCAATTTGCAGGGAAAATTTTCAAGTTCATCGTTTGGCTGGGTCGCCGGATTAAACTTCCTGAATTACAGTTCCTCTTCGGTGGATGTTGATAAACTGAACAAGGGGAAAAGTGAAAGCGATAAATTGCCACCTGTAAACCTTCAACCCGGACTCTATGAGAAATACATTCAATGGGGATTGATCTCTCAGCAGGAAGCGTCAGGTGGGTTTATCCCTGAATTAACAGGGGGAATAGTTTTTGATACACGTGACAATAAACCAAATCCGATGAAAGGGATATGGACCGAAGTTGTTATCGCTATGATTCCTAAAATCTTAGGGGCTGAGAGTGGTTTCTCAAAATTGTCAGTAACACATCGCCAATACTTTACATTAATTAAAAATGACCTCTCCTTTGGTTATCGGCTCAATTGGCAGCAAACATTAAACGGCCATGTGCCCTGGTATTATCAGCCACAGATTATCTCATCTGTTTTGACAGGCGCATCATCAACGGGTTTGGGAGGGGCAAAAAATCTGCGTGGTATTCGCAGGAACAGGATTGTAGGAGATGGTTACATCATGGGAAATGCTGAATTAAGGTGGAAATTCTCCCGGTTTAAATTAATTAACCAAAATTTCTACCTGGCACTAAATAGCTTTATCGATTTCGGTAAGGTGACCAAAAAAATTGATATGTCAGCACTTAATTTCCCGACAACTGCCATCGTTTCCGATTATTTCAACCCCGGGGCCGAAAAACTTCACACCAGTTATGGCGCCGGTTTGCGCGTGGTGATGAATTACAATTTTATTATTGCGATGGATTATGGAATCGCCAATAATAAACAAGACGGGGATACCGGAGTTTACATTGGGTTGAACTATCTGTTTTAGTAAATGTTACCTCAAGTTATTTAATGCCCAAAGGTTAGGCAGATTAAAAATTTATAAATCGCTATTGAAAGCTTGAGTCTGTCAAATGGCTATTAAGCAAAACAATATGAAATTGCCATGGTTAAAAAAATCACAAACCCAAAATGAATCCGACAATTGGCGGATAGCTATTCAATGCAACCTTTAAAAATCAAATTATATGCGCATGAAAACAGCAGTTATAGCAGGTGCCTCGGGATTAATTGGCAAAGAGCTGGTTCAGAAACTAATCAGCTCGGACCAATACGAACTGATTTACAGCATCTCCAGGAAGACAAGCGGAGTAATTCACCAGAAAATCAGGGAGATCGTGATTGATTTTGATCATCCCGGCGAATTGAAATTTGATGCGCCTATCGATGATGTATTTTGTACACTTGGAACCACCATAAAGAAAGCCGGGAGCCGAGAGAATTTTAAAAAAGTTGATTATAAATACATTATATGGCTTGCCAATGTAACAGAATTAGCAGGAGCATCCCAATTTCTGGTGGTCAGTTCCATGGGGGCCGATCCCAAATCATCCATATTCTACAATCAGGTGAAAGGTGAAACGGAGGAGGGACTTAAAAAAGTTGGGTTTGATCACCTCGTTATCCTTCGTCCGTCATTGTTACTGGGGAAAAGAGAAGAATTCAGATTTGCAGAAAAACTCTCCTCCTATTTCATGAAAGCCTTTAATTTCATGATTCCTGACAATTTTAAAGCGATCCAGGGAGAGAAAGTAGCCGCATATATGTTAAAAATGGCAAAACATTCTACCGAACCTGTTTCAATCATAGAATCGGGAGAGATGCTGCGCTTCATTCCTAAAAATTAGTATCTGTAATTTCTTTGCTTCTATAGTTTTTGTAGTCTTCATCATCCAGTTTAGTTTACTTTAGCTCTAAACCTTTTTCAGGACTAGACACTTATTCCCTCAGGCTTTAAGTCAATCATACTCCTGCTGGAGTGCGACCTTCCGTTTAAACATCTTTTTGTTGACCAGGAAAATTCCGAACAATACAATTAAAGCTCCCAAAAGCTCAATATGTGTCAGGTTTTCTCCCAGCACAGGAATAGCAATCAGGGCAGTAAATACGGATTGACCGAGCAAACTAACTGAGGCAATTGTTGTTGGCATGTAAGCCATCGCATAATTAATAGCCAGCCATCCTCCTAATTGAGAAATCAAACCAATACCAATCAACGCTTCCCATGAAGTGATTGAAAATCCATAAAGTGGGGTGCGGGTAAAAATTGTGATCACAAAAAGTACTAAAGAACTGGTAAACATAGAAATTGCTGTAAAGGTAACGGTGTCGAGTTTTAGTCGCCCCTTTCGCATGATTAGGAGGTACATCGCATAAAATACACTGGCAAGAATCGCCAGAAAATGTCCTGCATTTAATTTCGAATGATATATCTTATCGATTCCAACAATGATTGCCACACCAAATAAGGCAATCGCGGTTCCAATCCAGAATACCCTGCCAGGTTTCTCTTTCAAAAACAGGATAGCTCCGATTCCGACCCATACCGGTGCCAGATTGGCAAGTAGTGTTGAAATGGCAGCTTTGGTCAGGAGAATGGAAACATTCCAAACGGCAATATCGCAGGCAAAGATTACACCACAAAAAACTGCGATTTGAACAGATTTAATATCTCTAACGGACCTTTTCCTGATGAGCCAGATAGGAAGTACTCCAAGGAAACCAATAAACATTCGGTAAAAAGCAGAGCTTAAACCCGAAACGTCCGCTATTTTCACAAAAATAGCGGACCATGAGATGCACAGAATACCAAGGAATAAAATAAGGAAATGAAACCAACTGTTTCTGAACATCGAAATTCAATTTTTAAAATTACAGCAACTGAAAACAGAAGTTTTCAAACCTGAAAATAATGGCAGTCTAAACACCAATATACATTATAATTAAACAAGAAAAAATAACATATTGAGCAAAACATACAAAGTTAGCGATTGAACTTAGTTATTTAAGTGAATAAGTGTTTTTATTAATATTAAGATAATATTAGCAAAGGATCTATTGGGATAAACTGAAATCACGGAGCCAAAAATTAAATTAAACCGGCCTGACTTAGCTGAGTAATTCCCGAATCGCTTTATAACCCGATGGCAAACAGCAAGATCCAAATTTTTTCAAGGGGAAAATGCAAACAGATTTATAATACTGATTTTTAAACTATTAATAACAAATGATGTGTAAACTAAACACTAAAATAATACTGTTGAGATAATCGGGGGTTCAGAAATTAAAATTGATCTGACCGATCAGAAAAGTGACGTTTTTAGGATCGAATAAATGATTACCTTTGCGGCTCAAAATTCATAAATGCAAAATATCAGAAACATAGCGATCATTGCGCACGTCGACCATGGAAAAACGACGCTGGTTGACAAGATGATCATGGATTCGAATATCTTCAGGAACAATCAGAATCCCGGAGAATTAATCCTTGACAGTAATGACCAGGAACGGGAAAGAGGGATCACCATTCTTGCAAAAAATGTATCAGTCGTATATAATGGTACAAAGATTAACATCATCGACACCCCCGGACATGCCGATTTTGGTGGTGAGGTAGAACGTGTTTTGAACATGGCAGATGGAGTATTGCTCCTTGTTGATGCTTTTGAAGGGACAATGCCACAAACCAGATTTGTGCTTCAAAAGGCTATTGAACTCGGATTAAAACCGATTGTGGTGATCAATAAGGTCGACAAGCCGAATTGCCGTCCCGATGTTGTACACGAACAGGTATTCGAATTAATGTATAGTCTTGACGCTACTGAGGAACAGCTTGATTTTCCAACAATATACGGTTCGGCCAAGCAAAACTGGATGAGTAATGACTGGAAGATCCGTACGGAGAATATCTCTGAGTTGTTTGATGCCATCATAGAACATATCCCCGCGCCAAAAGAGAACCCCGGGACGCCCCAGATGCTTGTTACATCGCTTGACTACTCACAGTATGTAGGACGGATTGCGATTGGCAGGATTCACAGGGGTGAATTAAAGGAAGGGATGAATGTTTCGCTGGCCAAACGTGACGGAACAATTACCCGTACCCGGATTAAAGAATTACACCTGTTTACAGGACTGGCACGAGAAAAAGTCACCACTGCCAGCAACGGCGATATTTGCGCACTCGTTGGAATCGAAGGTTTTGAAATCGGTGATACCATCTGCGATTACGAAAATCCTGAACCACTAGAGCCAATATCGATCGATGAACCGACAATGAGTATGTTGTTTACGATCAACAACTCACCATTCTATGGTAAAGAGGGAAAGTTTGTAACCAGCCGCCATATTCATGATCGGTTGATGCGCGAATTGGAAAAGAATCTTGCGTTGCATGTTGAGACGACTGACTCTGCCGATGCATGGAATGTCCACGGTCGTGGCGTTCTCCATCTTTCGGTACTAATTGAAACAATGCGTCGTGAAGGGTACGAACTTCAGGTAGGCCAGCCACAGGTTCTAATCAAGGAAATTGATGGTGAGAAATACGAGCCGATCGAATTGTTGCACATCGACCTGCCGGAAGAACTCAGTGGTACAGCCATCGATCTGGTTACCCGCCGTAAGGGTGAGATGCTGAATATGGAGAAAAAGGGTGATCGTATCAATCTTGAATTTCATATCCCATCGCGTGGAATCATTGGACTGCGTACGACAATGATGACTTCAACACAAGGTGAAGCCGTTATGGCACACCGGTTTATAAAATATGAAAAATTCAAAGGGCCCATCGAAACAAGGTTAAACGGTTCTTTGGTTGCACTTGAAACAGGTACCGCTTTTGCCTATGCGCTCAACAAACTTCAGGACCGGGGGAAATATTTTATTGATCCTCAGGAAGAGATCTATGAAGGACAGGTTGTTGGAGAGAGCACACGTGAAGGTGACCTTGCCATGAATCTCACAAAGTCAAAAAAACTGACCAATATGCGTGCATCCGGTTCTGATGATAAGGTCAGGCTTGCACCGCCAATTAAGTTCAGTCTGGAAGAGGCACTCGAATATATTCAGAAAGACGAATATGTGGAGGTAACCCCAAAGTCAATCAGGCTTAGGAAGATCTTGCTCAACGAAAATGATCGTAAAAGAGCTTCAAAAAAAGTAGAATAATCTTCATCAGTTTAAATATAAAAACCCCGGATTCGCAACAAATTGTATATCCGGGGTTTATTGTTCAGAAGCAAATTTCTATCGATTATGGAGCAGTTTCCCCAACAACCATTGTTTCATTTTTTCGTTCTGTTCGGGATAAGTCCAATGACCGGTCTCCTGCATGATCATCAACTCTTTGGGAGCTGTGATGGAATTGTAAGCCGAATAGGTGGACGTTGGCGGACAAGTAACATCATTAAAACCCCATGAGTAAAATCCAGGAACTTTAACGTTTCTGGCGAAGTTGACGACATCATAATATTTCGTCGTTTCGATTTTCTCTTTCGAGGCTTTAAGATCCCTGAACATGTGAGGCCACCCTCCTGCCCTGTTCGACAAATATCCGGTTAGGTCGCAAAGTGCAGGGTAAAATGCCCCAAGATATTTGATCCGGCTGTCGAGTCCTGCAGTTACAATTGATAATGCCCCGCCCTGACTACCGCCTGTTACAGCCAGATTCGACCCGTCAAATTCAGGCAGAGAGAAAATAAAATCAATAGCCCTAACGCAGCCCAGATAAACCCTCTTGTAATAATATTTATCGCGATCATCAAGATTGAAAAACATATATCCGTCAATTGTCGTTTTTCCCAAATCAACATAAATCCCGGCATCCATGGTTACAGGGATACCATGAATACCAATTTCAAAGGTGATTACACCAGCATTGGCCATATCGACATCACCTGAATAGGCACGAACTCCGGCACCCGGAACCTTAAGTACAGCCGGATATTTTCCCGGCTTTTTAGGAATACATACAATACCATAAAGCCTTGACCCTATTTTGAAATTCTGAATATTTGCCTGGTAAACGTTGGTTAGTTCAGTGCATCTCTCAGGAAGCAAGGTTAGTTTAACATCCATTGGTATTGCAGCAAGATCACGTTTGGCTTTCTCCCAATACTGAATAAAATCAGTCGGATATTCAGTAGTCGGCTTAATCAGTTCGGGGTTAAACGCGGCAGTCGCCAACCCTTCGTACTTGTTCCCTTCGTATACGGCCACAACTTTACATCTTAAGAAACCGGCCTCCTTGAGTGTTCCTCCTGTGATCACAAAACTACCATCTTTAAGGAGAGTGGAATCCTTTATGGTTGGGGACATCATTTCCTTACCTACCTCATACCAAACTTTGACATTCTGAAGTTGCTCACTGTTTCTGGTGACCAAAACTTTAAATTTGGCGATCTCACCTTTATTATAGACCCAGTCTGAATGGTCCGGAATAACGGCCACCTTAACCATTTTCTCTACCGGCTGGGCATGTAATCCCACTGAAAATAGAAATATCAAAAGTGAAAGAGAGGCAAATCGGATCATCTGTTGTTGTTTCATGTTTAAAATTTTAAGTTGAATATTTAAAAACCATCGATCATAGGACCTTTTAAAGAGAGTCTCTAAAAATAGATAAATACCCACATATTATGCTAAAAATAATTGCGGTTTTTTTCAAAATCACTCAATTTATTCGTTTGAAATAAATCTCTATTTCCTCTTAATTAAGGAAAACGCGCGTTTTGGAAGTCAAAAAAATCTCCGGGCAGGATAAAATCTTCGCGAAATTTGTCTGTTTTAAAGGTGTTTTGGAAGTAAAATGAAATTTTAAAGATAACCATATCCATTTATAATACTATATATCAATCATTTAAAAAATATTTTAAAAAATTGCAAAAATTTTAGTACTATGTGTTGCATAGTACCTTCTTTTAGACATATATTTGTAATGCATACTTCAGGGTAATAGATGGTATTCTAATTTAAAAATTAAGTAAATGAAAACGCTGATTAAGAAGTTGAAATTTGGGGTCCTGCTGACAGGGTTTATATTTCTGGCTTCGTGCAGTAACGACACGGCCCGGATATCTTCGATAGGAATAAATGCAGTTTATAGCACAATTCCTACGGTGGCTAAAACGTTTACGAGGTATACGGAAAATAAAATCTCTGAATATTTAGGGGGAACCGCCGGGTCGAAAAATGGAAACGGGATGTCGGGTAAAAAAATTGAGAAATCGGGTGGAAAACTCAAGGCAAAGCCGATATCAATCGGTGTAGTTCGTGAGGCTAAGCTGATTTAGTCAAGTTTCGTAGACAGAGATAACAAAAAAGTATTGAAAAAAATACATTTAAAGAAATTCTAAATGAAAAACCCATGAACCTCGAAAACACAAAAGCTCAAATGAGGAAAGGAATTCTGGAATATTGTATCCTATTGAACCTTTCCAAAAAACCATCCTACGCTTCAGATATCATTGCGGAGATGAAGGTAGCGCAGATGATTGTGGTTGAAGGGACCTTATATCCTCTACTGACCAGATTAAAAAATGACGGATATCTCGGTTACCGATGGGAGGAGTCGCTACAGGGACCTCCGCGTAAATACTACGAACTTACCCAGGAGGGAAGAATATTCCTGAATGAACTGGATATGGCCTGGGGTGAATTGGTCGAAGCCGTCAATCAACTAAAAAATAATAACCTTTAGAAAATCACATCACCATGAAAAAAACTTTTACAATTAATATCAGCGGAACGGTTTTTCATATTGACGACGACGCATATGAAAAACTCAACAATTACATCTCTCAAATAACCAGGCACTTTGGACATGATGCGGATTCAAGGGAAATAGTTGAGGATATTGAATCGAGAATTTCGGAATTGTTCCAGGAGCGAGTAAAAAATGGCAGCGAAGTCATTACCATTGAACAGGTTGAAGAGATCATTACGATTATGGGAATGCCCGAAGCCTTTGATGATGCAAAAGAGGATGAAGCTGTAAAGCCAAAAGCCACCGTGTCAGCCGGGCGAAAACTGTACCGTGATCCCGACGATCGCGTTTTGGGAGGCGTATGCAGCGGATTGGGAGCCTATTTCAATTTTGATCCGGTAATCATCCGACTGATTTTCGTTTTACTGATGTTTATCGGAGTAGGATCGAGCCTTATTATCTACCTGATATTGTGGATTGTGGTGCCCAAAGCATCGAACACGGCTCAGCGGCTCGAGATGAGGGGTGAAGAGGTAAACATCAGTAACATATCCAAAAATATAAAGGAAGAGATTCAGGATGTAAAAGAGAATTACGATAAATTCAGAGCAAATGGCAAGGGGCGCGAACGGATGGGACAGGCAGGAAATGTAGTAATGTCCATACTTAGGGCAATTCTGAAAATATTTGTGGTAATATTTGGTGTTATTTTGGTAGCCATTGGCATATTCTCCATTATTGCTCTGATTACCTCGCTTTTTATCACCAATGAATTCCTTGGCATATCACCTTTTAGCAACAGTTTACCTCATTATCTTGATCTGTTTGTAAGTGGGAATACCCTCTTCTGGTTCTGGACCGGACTCGGATTAACGATAGGGATACCTTTATTGGTTCTGGCCTATTTAGGAACCAAACTTATTTTCAGGTTCAAATCGAGTAACGGAGCCGTGGGTCTCTCTTTCCTGGCACTTTGGGTGATTGGTCTTATATTACTGATTTTCGCCTCAGTAAGAGGATTAAGTGATTTTAAAAGTGTCTCCACTTCTACTAAACTGGAGCCGATAACCACAAAATCAGATACCCTTTATCTGAAATTGGGGACCGATGAATTCACCGACTATCTCGATTCGAACATCAATTTCGATGGTCTTCGGTTGGCCTCAATAAACGGCAAACAGTTCCTGCTCAATGAGCCGAAACTTGACATTGTTAAAAGTGAAACCAACGATTTCAGTATGGTAATTAAATCGAAAGCCAGAGGCCGCGATCTGGACAAGGCACAAAATAATGCTCGTGAGATCAATTACAAATTCACCCAACAGGATTCATTACTCATCTTTCAGCCTTGGTTTATGATGCCTGATAAATCGGTATGGCACAAACAGGAGGTCGAACTCACACTGAAAGTTCCCGAAGGCAAAACCATCTTTTTAAACGGTGAAATAGTGAATATCTTCAACGATGTCAAAAACACTTCAGATATGTGGGATGGTGATATGGGCGGTAAATACTGGACGATGAAAGCGGAAGGATTGGAACTCACACAGCGGAAACAGACTCCGGTTGTTTTACCTAAAAAAATTAAGAAATGAACACAATTAACAGATTAACCCTTTTGAGTGTATTGCTCGGCATCACTATCACCTTATCCGCACAAAGCAAGTCGTACAGAATCTATGATGAATTTTCGGGACGCGAGGGATTTACCTTTCTGGCATTCTCCAAGACTATGATTGATGCGGTTAATCTGGTCATTGATGAGGAGAACAAAAAAGTTACCGGTGACCTGAAGGAGGTCCGGATTCTCCTCTCGGACCGAGAGAAGATCAAAGATACGGGTTCGCTCTCCAAAATCTTTTCCGGAAAGTTTGATCATCTAAACTACCGAAAAGTTGAACCTTCAGATAGCAAGGAGAGCGATAATGTTGAATTCTGGATAGATGGCGATTCAAAAAAGGTAAAAGAGTGTCATGTAATTGTCATGGATAGTAACAATAAACAATTCAGCTGTCTGGTTTCCTTCTACGGAGATTTCAAGGTCGAAGATCTAAAAAGCTTTGAAAAGTTTAGTCGCAAACAGGTGGGTAAAACAGAATAGCATGGATCATAACAAATGGTTTAAGTTTGGTCTGGTTGGTAGTCTTTACTTGATATGGGTAATTTGGCTGAATAATTACTGGTGGCTGATTGGCCTTGTAATCATCTTTGACAGTTATGTCACAAAACGGGTTCACTGGGCTTTTTGGAAAAAAAAGAATCCGCCTGAAGGTAGACAAACGAAAGTCGTTGAATGGGTGGACGCTATTATTTTCGCAGTGATTGCTGCCACATTTATTAAACTTTTCTTTTTTGAGGCTTACACAATACCCACCTCCTCAATGGAAAAATCGATGATGGTTGGTGATTACCTGTTTGTCAGCAAAACGGCTTACGGCCCCAAAATGCCAAATACCCCAATCTCTTTTCCTTTTGTGCATAACACAATGCCACAAATGAGGTCTGTACCCTCTTATTCAACTTTGATTCAAAATCCTTACCGGCGAATTGCCGGAACCGGGAAGGTTAAAAACGATGATGTTGTGGTATTTAATTTCCCGGAAGGGGATACCGTTTCTGTCAATCTGCAGCAAACTAGCAGTTATTATGAATTAGTCCGCAGATATGGCAGAGACAGGGTTTGGAGTGATAAGAGAACTTTTGGAGATATCATTTACCGACCTGTTGATAAAAGGGAGAACTACATCAAACGATGTATTGCGATTCCGGGCGATTCCTTTAAAATTGTCCTGGGACAAGTTTTTGTAAATGGCAAAGCTCAAAAGGAGATACCAGGCATCCAGTACAAATATCAGATTACCACCAATGGAACCGCCATAAATGACAAATTACTCGAGAAACTGGATATTTCCCGTTCAGAAATAGAAGGTTCCGGTTCTAATTTTCTGCTCTCGCTGACCGCAGAACAGTCAAGGAAGCTGGATGGTCTAAAGTTTATTCTGTCAAAAGACAGATTTATACTCCCGGCAGAAAATAGTGATCAGGAATTATTTCCACAGGATCCGAGATTTAAATGGAATGTGGACAATTTCGGCACATTGTGGATTCCGAAGAAAGGGGTCACGATCAGTTTAACCCTTGCAAATCTTCCACTATACAGACGCATCATTGATGTTTACGAAGAGAATGACTTACAGGTAAAAGGGGATGTAATTTATATCAACGGATCTCCGGCATCGACCTACACCTTTAAAATGGACTATTACTGGATGATGGGCGATAACCGGTACAACTCAGCGGACTCGAGATACTGGGGGTTTGTACCGGAGGATCACATTGTGGGAAAGGCATCAATAGTCTGGCTTTCATTGGCTGAGAATAAAAGCTTCTTATCCAAAATCCGATGGAACCGGTTCTTTATGGGGGTTAAATAACAAGGATTGGTAAAGACAATTTTCACAATTTAAGGGATTCATCCCAACTCATTGGTTTTAATAGTATTACTAATCCCCAAATTTTGTATGTTGTTATCGGCAAGTTGGGAGTAATGGAGATAACCAAGTTGTATAACGATATCCCATCCAAGCAGGGACGGAACCTTCTACCCCTACCGGTTTTCTATCCAGATTAATCACTGACAGGATTTCTTTGAGATTTAGCTTTACATTGAATTGCAGAAGGACATGGAATGTGCCATCAGGTACATGTTGTGATATTGATATTTGCAATAAATTGAAGAGGGACAAGGATTGGGACGTCAGGTACAGGATATGGATAGAAAATTTGGAATATTTCCTATCCAAAAGTCCCGTAGTGGACAGAATAAACATTTTCAAACCAATTCCCAGCAATTTTCAGAACCGAAAAATGATCTGTCTGGCTTACTATTTTCTCACCCGTTCCATCTCCCGTTCGGCATCCTTTGATTTGAGGTTTTGACGCTTATCATAGTTGGCTTTCCCACGTGCAAGGGCAATCTCTAATTTCGCTAATCCCCTATCGTTCAAAAACAACCGAACAGGAACAATGGTCAAACCCGATTCTTTTAATTTACGTTCAAGTTTGTTGAGTTCCCGACGACTCATCAGTAGTTTACGTTCACGGCGAACTTCATGATTGTTAAGATTGCCAAAATCGTATTCAGAAATACTTAGATTCTTGATATAGAGCTCTCCGGACATAAAATGGCAATAAGCATCGTTCATGCTCACCTTGCCCAGCCTGATTGATTTTATCTCAGTACCAAGCAGCACTAAACCAGCCACATACTTATCGATAAATTCATAATCGAAGCTTGCACGCTTATTTTTTATATTAATTTTCTGCTGAATGATCATCTTTAAATTCTGGAAATACTGAATGCAAATTTAACAAAACCCGCGTTGGTTCAACAACCTCCAACTGAATTGATCCAAAGAAAATGGAAAGCCAAAAATAAATTTATATTAAATAGCTTGAAAATACCCGAATATACAAGTTTGATATGCAAAAATAAGCTAATTTGCCCGATAATTAATACCCGTGATGACCGGACCAAAATTTGATATGGTAACCATCCTTGGACCAACAGCTTCAGGAAAGACTGAAGTTGCTGTGCATCTGGCACAAAAGCTTGATGGTGAAGTTATTTCTGCAGATTCAAGACAGGTTTACCGCGATATGGATCTTGGAACAGGAAAAGATCTTGATGAGTACCGGATTAATGGTTATAACGTACCTTATCATCTGATTGATATTGCCGAGGCTGGCTATCAATATAACGTATTCGAGTTCCAGCGCGATTTTCTGAAGGTTTATGAGACGATCAGGGTGAAAGGGTCTTTTCCGGTGATGTGCGGGGGCAGTGGAATGTACCTTGAGGCAATTCTGAAAGGTTACCGGCTCATTCAGGTTCCTGTAAATGAAGAACGGCGTGCAGCACTTCAACTTTTATCACTTGAAGAATTGACAGATATACTAAAACAATATAAATCACTTAACAACACCAGTGATACTGAAAATAAAAAAAGGGCGATCAGGGCTATTGAAATTGAAGAATTTTGTTCTGCACATCCTGAAACAGATCTCACCTTTCCATGTATCAATAGTCTGATTGTCGGAATTAATATCGATCGTGATTCCCGCCGTAGAAGGATCACTGCAAGATTAAAACAACGACTTGCCGACGGGATGATCGACGAGGTAAAAAAGCTGTTGG
This sequence comes from Prolixibacteraceae bacterium, assembly GCA_963675995.2. GTDB lineage: Bacteria > Bacteroidota > Bacteroidia > Bacteroidales > Prolixibacteraceae > JAAFHB01. Next base: position 224,594 of record CAXXIY010000003.1, read on the forward strand.
ACAAAGGGCTGAAGCCGGATGATCTCACCTACTATGGATTGGAATATAAATATATAACCCTTTACCTGACAGGAGAGTTAACTTTTGATGAGATGTTTTCAGGATTGAACACGGCAATCCACCAATTTGCGAAACGACAGATGACCTGGTTCCGCAAAATGGAACGTGAAGGATTTGAAATAAGATGGTTAGACGGTGAAATGCCCATAAAGGAGAAAACAGATAAAATTCTTTCCTGGCTGAATGTTTGACAGTCGTTATCCGTTTATTCTGAACAAAATTAGCTGACTTGGCGTTATGGTGATTTAATGGTATGATTATTTTATTTTTACAGGAATTTAAAAGATTCGATGAGCATAATTATTAAAACAAAGGAACAGATCGAAGGGATCAGAAAAAGTTCAAAACTGGCCGGAGAGGTATTGCTTTATATAACAGATTTTGTAAAAGAGGGGGTTAGCACTGGTTATCTTGACCAGCTGATTCACAATTACATCATTGAACGCGGGGGTATTCCGGCGACATTGAATTACAACGGGTTTCCAAAGTCCTGTTGCATTTCACTCAATGACATTATTTGTCATGGTATTCCGGCAGAGGATGTCATCCTAAAAAACGGAGACATTTTAAATATTGATGTCACCACAATTCTGAATGGTTTTTTCGGTGACACGAGCAAAATGTACCTGGTAGGTCAACCATCAGAAGCTGCCCTAAAACTTGTAAATGCGACTAAACATTGTCTCAACCTTGGAATTCAGCAGGTACGACCAGGAAATTACATCGGCAATATAGGTTATGCAATTTCACGTTATGCAATTTCGCAAGGGTTCACAGTGGTTTATGAGTATTGCGGGCATGGAGTAGGAATCGAGTTCCACGAGGATCCGCAGATTGATCATGCGGCCAGGAAGAACAGTGGTCCCAAAATGCGACCAGGGATGACCTTTACCATTGAACCAATGATCAATGAAGGGAAACCGCGTGTAAGAGTAGACGAATCAGATGGTTGGACTGCAAGGACTATAGATAATAAGCTCTCGGCACAATTTGAACATACCATTTTGGTTACCGATACCGGTTTCGAAGTATTAACTGATGTTTCAAACGAATATGAAAAATGATTCCAGGTAATTCGTCTAAATTACAACAATTTCCCAATCTCAGAAAAAAAGATCCGTTCTACCCCGTTATTCTTCCATTTATCGTATGGAAGAGGTAAGCCAGGTAGTTCCTTAATCGCATCCTCCAAAACATAAACTTTGAATCCACGTGTGACCAGTCCCATAACTGCCATATCGACACATACATTTGTATATAAACCATAAACAAATACCTGATCTGGATTCAGTATTTGCACGATTTTCTCGGTATATGGATTCCCAATAAAGGGATCAAAATCATCTTTTCGTATTACAATATTTCTAAAACGTTGCGGATCATCTAATTCGGCAAAAATACCCAGTTCGTATTCCCAATCAAACAATAAAGGAGATTCAGGATTTGTTTCTGCGACAAACGCCGCACCGAAAGTCCCGGCCATACAATGTGGAGGAAACGAGGTCTTAAAATCAGGATCAGTGGATATCTCCCTAGAATTAATATGGTGATAATCACACGTATTCATCACTCGTACCCCTAAAGTTGTCGCATAATCGGTGACCTCCTTTAAAATTGGTCTGATCTCTTCAGCACCTTTGGAATATAACTTCCCTTCAGGATTAATAAAGTCTTCCTGCGTATCCACATTCCAGAACAATGTATTCTTAATTTTCATCTGATAATAATTTGTTTTTAAAAGGTCAGACGGAATAGCCTTCCGCCAATTGGCGGATTCATTCCGATTTACAGTTTAAAATTATGGCTGTTCGTATTAAAAGATTTTAAATAACCTACTTCTTTTCTTGCCGAGCTTTAAATTCGGCTAATCCTTTGTCAAGAAATTCAATAAAATGGTCAGGGTTTAAATCCCTGGCAACCGGTTTAATGAGAAGTTGTTGATTGTGATCAAGTAAAACATAATAAGGCTGTGCATTCACCCCAAATCTTGAGATCTGAAAATCAGCAAATTTCTTTCCTATCGTCTTCTTAACTTTATGATCAATATTTGAAGTGATCCACTCACCCATTGGAAGCTCAGTTTTATCATCAACATACAAGGCAATAATAACAAATTCATTTTTAAGTCGTTCCAACACACGGGGATCTGACCACACATTAGCTTCCATCTCGCGGCAATTCACGCAACCGTGACCTGTAAAATCAATAAAAACAGGCTTATTTTGTGCCTTTGCACATGCTAATCCCTGCTCAAAATCAAAAAAACCTTCCAATCCATGTGGCAATTCCAGGAATTCAGAAAATTTTGGCTTTTCGCAAGACCCTGTAATTAAAAAATTATAGTTGGTTTTCCCGGATGAGTGATCAACCAGTTTAACTTCATCCCTTATAATCTTATGAAGATCAAAATCGTGTGAAGTCATGGGTGGGAGATACCCTGAAATTGCTTTAAGGGGTGCTCCAAACATCCCTGGAATTAAATAAACGACAAATGTAAAAGTGATCAGGGCAAGCATCAAACGTGGAACCGAAATAAATTTGGTCTCACTATCGTGGGCAAACTTCATTTTTCCAAGCAGGTAGAACCCCATCATTGTGAAAATAACAATCCAGAAAGCCAGATAAATCTCGCGGTCGAGAATTCTCCAGTGGTAAGTCTGATCGGCGATGCTTAAAAATTTCAGTCCAAGGGCCAATTCAATAAACCCGAGTACCACTTTAACCGAATTAAGCCAACCACCCGATTTAGGAAGGTTCGCTAACCATTGTGGGAAGATGGCAAAAAGGGTAAATGGCAGAGCAAAAGCCAAAGAAAATCCGAGCATACCCACAATTGGTTTGATCACCATACCGCCAGCTGACTCCACAAGTATTGCGCCCACAATTGGCCCCGTGCAGCTGAACGAGACCAAAACCAATGTCAAAGCCATAAAAAATGCCCCTCCAATGCCCCCTTTATCTACAAACCGATCGGTACTGTTTCCCCAACTACTCGGAAGAACAATTTCGAATGCTCCGAAAAAAGAGAAGGCGAAGAGAACGAAGATTATGAAGAACAGAACATTAGGAAGCCAATGTGTACTGATCCAATTCGCAAAATCGGCACCAAGCGTTAGTGCTACCACAGTCCCTATAAAGGTATAAATCAAAATGATAGACCCTCCGTAAACTAATGCTTGAATTTTAGCCTGGAACTTTGATTTATTGCTGTTCATAAAAAATGAAACCGTCATTGGAATCATAGGAAAAACGCAAGGAGTCAGAATAGCAGCCAGTCCGGCCACAAAACTGAAGAATAAAAACCACCATAAACCATGATGAGTAGCGCTATCCCCAGATGGAATTTCTTTATTCCTGACATCTGCCACCGCGTTATCGGCACCTGTAATTTTAAAGACAAAATCATGGTCGTCCATAGTGCAGGTTTCATCGTTGCAACTTTGGTATTCGATGGTCCCCTTCAGATCGAATGTTTGATTTGAGACCACTTTTACTGTTTGCACAAAAATGGCTTCATTGCTAAAAAACTCAAGATCCATATTAAAGATCTTGTCGTGCTCCTTTATCGGAGTAGATTTTAATGAAATTCCGTTAACAATCTGATATTTTGTACTGTCAGGAGCGAATGTAAAAGTTGTTTTGACAGGACCCCCTTCGGGCAGGTTTGTGGAATAGAGGTGCCAGCCTTGATCAATTGATGCTTTAAAAGTAAGCTCGATCTCCCCTTTTCCCACCTTTTTTTGCTCCAGGCTCCACTTCACAGGGGTTAATAACTGTCCGTAAACCATCATACACCCGCCTAACAAGAGCAAGCTGAGTAGTAAATTTTTTCTAATCATATATGTTGATATAAAAATGGTTTTTCAAAGTTTAAAAAAAGCTCATGCTTTTCTGCATGAGCTTTCAATATTCAAAATATTATTTCTTCGTTGTTCTCATCATAGAACTTTGAATCGAGAAAACTCATTGCGTTAATCTCTTCAATTCTTACCCTCCTGTGATATTTCCATCTCCACTTTAACGCTTTGGAGGGAAATCCTCGTGTTAGAAACGCCCCCACAAAAGGATGCAGTTTAATAGTCAGTTTTTGCTTGTTGATCTCTTCGAAGATATATCTCACTTTTTGTTCTATCTCTTCGATGAATAAAAGGGTCGGGGTAACTTTTCCTGAACCTTTGCAAACGGGGCAAATTTCTGCAGTTTCGATCGACATCTCCTGGCGAACGCGTTGTCTTGTAATTTGCATCAAACAAAACTTACTCAGAGGCAAAATATTATGCTTTGTTCTGTCGGAAGCCATCGCCTCCTTCATCTTCTCGAAAACTTTCTGCCGGTTTTCATTTCCGTGCATATCGATAAAATCGATAACAATAATGCCTCCCATATCGCGAAGGCGTAATTGGCTGGCAATCTCCTCTGCAGCAGCAAGATTGACTTCAAGGGCATTTGATTCCTGATCACCTGTTTTTGATCTGTTACCGCTGTTTACGTCGATAACATGAAATGCTTCAGTGTGTTCAATAATCAGGTAGGCCCCGCTTCTGAATGAAACGGTTTTTCCAAAAGATGCTTTGATTTGTTTATCAATTCCGAAATGCTCAAGAATTGGCAATTTGCCATTGTAGTATTTTACAACTTTTTTCTTCTCAGAATCGATCGTTCCAACATATTCCTTAATCTCACCGGCAATCTCCTCGTTGTTCACAAAAATATTCGAAAAATCGGGATTGTACAAATCCCTGATCATTCCGATTGTGCGATCGAGTTCACCCAGAATCAGCGAAGGAGCCACTTGCTTATCAAGTTTAGCGGCTGCATTTTCAAATTTAGTAACCAATCTTCGCAGTTCAGGATCTAATTCCGCCACGCGTTTCCCTTCAGCAGCTGTTCTGACAATGACCCCATAATTTTTAGGGCATATGCTTTGAACTAATTTTTTTAAACGGCTTTTCTCTTCAGCCGATTCGATTTTTTGAGAAACAGAAATTTTGTTACTGAAGGGGATGAGAACCATATTTCTTCCAGCCACCGATAGTTCAGATGTGAGCCTTGGCCCTTTGGTCGATATTGGTTCTTTGGCAATTTGCACCAGAATAGTCTGACCCGTCTTAAGCACATCGGTGATCTTTCCATCTTTCTGAATATCAGGTTCCGGCTGAATTCTTAACTCATTTGTCAATTTATTTTTCTTGGAACACGCCTGTTTCAGAAACTTGTTTAATGTTTGGAATTGTGGTCCTAAATCCAAATAATGAAGGAACGCATCTTTCTCGTAGCCTACATCAACAAAAGCAGCATTTAATCCGGGCATAATCTTTTTCACCTTTGCAAGGTAAATATCACCAACCGCAAATTTCAGATCACTGCTTTCCCTGTTAAGTTCTACCAGTTTTTTGTTTTCGAGTAAAGCGATTTCAACATGTGAGGGCGATACATCAATAATCAGTTCATTACTCACGATCTTTACTCTTACTGTAAATAAATATTAATAGATACAACAAACCTAAAGTGCACATGCACTTTAGGTTCTAAATTCTTTTCCTACCACAAAAAAACTATTTTTTCTTCTTGTGGCGATTCTTTCTCAAACGTTTTTTACGTTTGTGAGTAGCCATTTTATGTCCTTTTCTTTTTTTACCGCTTGGCATAATTCTAAACTCGTTTAATTATTTAACATTGCTTTTTACACGACCAACAAAAGTCTTAGCCGGCTTAAAAGAAGGAATGAAATGCTCAGGAATAATAATCGTTGTGTTACGTGAAATATTGCGGGCTGTTTTTTCAGCACGTTTTTTCACTATAAAACTCCCAAACCCACGAAGGTAAACATTGTTTCCTTCTGAAAGTGAACCGGATACAGTGTCCATGAAAGCTTCTACTGCTTTCTGAACAGTTACTTTCTCAATACCGGTGCTCTTTGAAATCTCGTTTACGATATCTGCTTTTGTCATTACTAAAAATTTAAATGATTCGACTTTTTGTTTCAATTTTGGTTTACAAATATATAGCTTTTGATTTAACCAACATCATACTAATCAATATTTTTTGTTCATTTTGCAAAAAATTTAATAAATCATCAAAATCATGTTCGAATTTCATAAAATATTGACAGTTTGGTATCAACAGAATAAACGAGATCTACCTTGGAGAGAAAAAAATGATCCCTATTTTATCTGGGTTTCAGAAATTATTCTTCAACAGACAAGAGTTGACCAGGGCAAAGATTATTTTACCAGGTTCATAGGGCGGTTTCCGGATGTATACGCGCTTGCGGGAGCCTCGGAAAACGAAGTTCTAAAAATATGGCAGGGTTTGGGATATTATTCAAGAGCCAGAAATATGCATTTTGCAGCCAAACAAATTATAAATGAGTTCAACGGAGCATTTCCCGACAACCACTCCGACCTGCTCAGGCTGAAGGGAGTTGGAGATTATACTGCTGCAGCCATTGCATCCATCGCATTTGGGCAACCTCATGCAGTCATTGATGGAAATGTCTACCGGGTACTTTCAAGAATCTTTGGCCTAACCACACCTGTTGATTCAACTGAAGGGAAAAGAGAATTCAGCGATCTGGCTCACCAGCTGCTCGATCGGGAGAACCCTGCAGTATTTAACGAAGCCATGATGGAATTGGGTGCCTTACAATGTACCCCTCGAAATCCTGAGTGTAACAGATGTCCCTTCCAACAGCGGTGTGTCGCATTCAACCTCAACAAAATAAATACTCTTCCAGTCAAAACAAAGAAAACCAAGGTTAGAAATCGCTACTTTCATTACCTATATATACTGCACAACGAAAACATCTTCATGGAAAAAAGAGAGCAAAATGATATCTGGCAGAATTTATATCAGCTTCCGCTTATCGAATCTTCTTCACCATTAACAATTGAAGAACTGCTCAAAAATGACCAGTTCAAATCAATGTTCAATTTTCAGGGGGTGGTTATTGAAGCTGTTAGTGATGAAATAATCCATATTTTGACCCATCAGAGATTGCATGTCCGATTCATTGAAATCAGGTATCCCACGTCGGAGGTGAATCCCGGCTGGATATCCATTCCACCTGAAAAAATTGCTGACTACCCTGTCCCAAAACTGATCAACAATTTTTTATTGGGAAAAAGGAGATTCAAAAGAAAGGGTAACCCAAAAATCTGAGCTATTTTTTTACCTTTGAGCAGCAGTAAATTAAATTCATTTTTCGTATCTTTAGGTTTATAAACCTTAATCAATCGGTCATGTCAATTAACAAAGTTATTTTAATAGGGAATGTAGGGAAAGACCCTGAGGTAAAACACCTTGAGAGTAATGTGTCGGTAGCGAATTTCCCGTTGGCTACTTCGGAAAATTACACCAATAAAAATGGAGAAAAAGTAACCACTACCGAATGGCACAATATTGTTTGCTGGCGTAATCAGGCAACACTTGCGGAGAATTATATCCGTAAAGGGTCCCAGATTTATATCGATGGCCGCATCAGAACCAGAAGTTATGATGCGCAGGATGGATCGAAAAGGTACATCACCGAAATCTATGCCGACACGATTCAGCTTCTTGGAAAGAAAGGGGATGGTGCCTCAAACGAAGGTTCCAAACCGGGTGAACCAACACACCTTAGTGAACCGGCCAGTGGCCTGGGCACTTATGGTACCAACGGAGATAAAGAGAGCGACGATTTACCCTTTTGATTCAATTAAATGTAATCCCGGCACTTTAATCGGGATTGAATTTTAGCATCTTGTGGCTTGAATCGAGAAAGTATAAAGATTCCGGAACCAGGACAACACATCTATGATGTTAAATATGAATTATTTATATATTTTATTTCTTCCAGTCTTGTTGTTCTTTTTCGATTCATGCAAAAAAGATCATACACCAAAACCAAGGGGATATTTCAGAATATCATTCCCATCAAAGCAATACAAACCGCTTGGACTTTCTGTTCCATATAATTTCCAGATACCTACTTATTCCATTCCGGGACTCGATTCATTAAGTCCCGATCAACCCGACTGGATTACCATTGAAGTGCCGGCCAACCATGCACAGATACATCTAAGTTATAAGAAGATTAATAAAAACCTGGATAAATATATTGAGGAGTCACGATCACTTGCCTATAAACATTCTCAAAAAGCCAGCGCCATCGATGAACAACTATTCATAAACCGATCAAAAAAGGTCTATGGCACCATTTACAATATCAAAGGAAATGCCGCGTCACCAATGCAGTTTTACCTGACCGACAGCATCAGCCATTTCCTGCGTGGATCGCTATATATCAAAGAGGTACCAAACAGTGACAGTTTGCAGCCGGTGATCAGCTTTTTAACTAAGGATGTTTTGCAACTGATCAAAACCACAGAATGGAAAAACAATAAATAATGCCACTTGTTCTTCACCAGAATATTGAAAACGGAGAGTTTGGACTTTGGAAAATTTCCGAAGAAATTGAAGAATTGCTTGTACTTGCCCAATTATCTGACCTGGATAGGTTAAACTATTCGGAAATTTCAGCTACTCACAGGAAAAAAGAGTGGCTGACAACCAGGGTGCTACTCAATGCATTATTAAACAAACCTGCTTCAATTAAATATCACATCGACGGGAGACCCTTCCCTGCAAATGGTCAATTCAATATAAGCATCTCGCATACAAAAGGGTTTGTAGCAATTCTGATACATCGGCTTTACAGTCCGGGTATCGATATCGAACTTATATCCAGACAAGTTGGTAAAGTGGCAACCCGGTTTCTCTCTCCGGATGAGTTAGTAAACTGCAGGGAGACAACGGATCAGTCAAATCGACTGCTACTTATACACTGGTGCGCAAAAGAGGCAATTTTCAAAATGGTACCATTCACCAATATCGAATTTTCGACTGACATACAAATTTTATTACAGGATATGTCAAAGGATACCGGTTCATTTGATGGATGGTTTAACACCCCGGATGGCCCGATTCATATCCCGCTCGACTATTTAGTGTACGACGAAGTGGTCATGGTCTGGGGTTATGTGGATGAATTAAAACTTTCGAGGTAGTGTAATCCGTTATTTTTCATTCTGTGAATGAACAATTATGACTTAAAAACGTCTCCATATTATATATTCACAAAAAATCACAATGAAAATTCCTGATTCACATATTATTGTCATTTTTGGCGCCTCAGGCGATCTGACAAAAAGGAAACTGATCCCTGCACTTTATCAGTTATTCATTAATCATCTTTTACCCTCTGATTTTGCGATTCTTGGCACCAGCAGGACACAACTTACCGATGATGAATTTCGTCAACGGATGAAAGAATTTTTGCCCTCAGAGGATAAGTCAAATTCGAAATTCCTGGAGAAAATATACTATCAAACAATCGATTACGATCAAAATGAGGACTATCTAAAACTTCGGAACAGGTTAGAACTCCTTAAACACGAGCTACAAATTCCAGCAAATTATCTGTTTTATCTCTCGACGCCACCCAATCTTTATGATGTGATTCCAGAGAAACTGGCATTTGCAGCACTTCATATTCAATTGGATGGTTTTAAAAGAGTGATCATTGAAAAGCCCTTCGGCAACAGCCTAAAAAGCGCTTTATCTCTGAATATTAGTCTTTTAAAAAACTATGAAGAGAACCAAATCTACCGGATCGATCATTATCTCGGAAAGGAGACCGTACAAAACCTAATGGTTACCCGATTTGCAAACGGAATTTTTGAACCAGTCTGGAACAGAAATTTCATCGAAAGGGTAGAAATAACCTCCGCGGAGAGTCTGGGTGTAGAAGGACGCGGTGGATATTACGATCAATCGGGTGCGATGCGCGATATGGTGCAGAACCACCTGCTTCAGGTTGCCGGAATGGTTGCTATGGAACCTCCGGTGGTGATTGATGCAGATGCCATCCGGCATGAGGTGATGAAGGTATTTCAATCATTGCGACCTATTAAACCTGAAGAAATTCATAAATATGTGATAAGGGGACAATACACCGCATCAACAATTAAAGGTGAGTCAGTTGTTGGATACCGTGAAGAGCCAGGCGTGGATGCTGATTCACACACAGAAACTTACGTTGCAATGAAGTTTTATATTGATAACTGGCGTTGGGCAGGAGTTCCGTTCTTTATAAGGACAGGGAAGAAACTCCCAACAAGGGTGACAGAAATTGTTATTGAATTTAAGCCTACGCCACATCATCTCTTCGATAAAAACGGATACGACAAACATCTTTCTAATCAGTTAATAATCAGGATTCAGCCAGACGAAGGCATTTTGCTCAAGTTCGGGATGAAAGAGCCCGGTGCCGGATTTAAGGTGAATCAGGTAAATATGGATTTCCATTATTCAGATCTGGCCAACATTCAGCTACCTGCAGCCTATGAACGCCTGCTGCTCGACTGCCTCATGGGTGATGCAACCTTATATTCACGTGGAGATACCGTGGAGGCGGCCTGGAATTTTATCCAGCCAATTCTTGATGCCTGGTCCAATGACCATTCGATACCCATCTATGGATATCCTGCAGGAACGTGGGGCCCCTACGAATCGGACGAACTGATTGAAGGTGAGACGACATGGCGCTATCCCTGTAAAAATCTGGCTGATGACGGACTGTACTGCGAATTATAGTTTCAGAAGAGATATAATCTTAAATAACATGAATCCCAGTAAAAAATGTAAAACCTAAAATGGGGAAAATTACCTGCACATTTATCCATGTAATAATTAAATCTATATCTTGACACTAAATAAATTTATGAGTCCAATCCTCCATATCTCGAAAACAGCAGAAGAACTGGCAGATACATTTGCCCGGCAATTAAATACCTGGATCAATGAATCGAAGGAGGATAAATTTCATCTGGCCCTGTCCGGTGGAAAGACTCCTTCCCTTCTCTTTTCGCTTCTGGCCGAAAAATATGCCAATGAGGTACACTGGAATAAAATCCATTTTTGGTGGGGAGACGAAAGAATGGTTCCTGCGGACAATCCTGAAAGCAATTTTGGAGAGGTCAACAAACTTCTTTTTTCCAAAATAGGGGTAATGCCCAGCCAAATTCACCCCATAAAAGGTGAAAATGATGCAGCTACTGAGGCAAATCGTTATGGTTCAGAGATCTCATTGACTGTACCCATCAAAAATAATTTACCTTCCTTTGATCTTATCATGCTGGGTCTGGGTGAGGATGGACATACAGCATCCATTTTTCCCGGTCAGATGCACTTAATGGATTCCATTGAGGTTACAGGAATTGCCAGCCACCCAATCAGTGGACAAAAACGTATTACTTTAACTGGAACCGTTATTAACAATTCGAAAAGGGTTGTCTTTCTCGTTTCAGGAGCATCCAAATCAAAGATTTTCAAGGAAATAATTCAACTTTCACCCAAAGCTTTACAGTACCCGGCCGCTCATATTCAACCTTTCGGAGAGCTTTATTGGTTTATAGACGAAGAGGTTTGGAGTTAAATGCCTCGAAATTCCTGAGATATTAGAAAAGTAGGGACAGGTAGAAATGAACAGAAACCGGTGGAAATACGAATTCAACGGATATCCAATCGTTTCAATATTTCAAGCAATCTCCGCTAAATTTCCATATCCCTCATTTCACCAAAAAATCAAACATCTTCCTTTCCCCGATAAAACCTTCAAGTTGATCGTTGATTTTAACGGGTCCGACGCCGGCAGGAGTGCCCGTATAGATCAGATCTCCAATTTTAAGTGTCACATATTGTGAGATATATTCGATGATCGTATCAACTGCAAAGATCATGTCGCGGGAATTACCAACCTGGACCACCTCCCCATTTTTCCGTAACGAGAAATCGATTTGTCCCAGGTCACCAAGTTCAGTTTTTGGGATAAAAGTTCCCAGAACAGCTGCGGAATCAAAAGCTTTTGCTTTTTCCCAGGGCAGACCTTTTGCAATCAGTTCACGTTGTACGTCACGGGCAGTAAAATCGACACCCAAACCAATTTCGTCGTAATAACGATGGGCATACCGCGCTTCGATGGTCTTACCTAAACGATTAATTTTAACCACCAGTTCAACCTCGTAATGAACATCGCTTGAAAATCCCGGAAGATAGAAGTGTTTGTTATCCAGCAACAAACAAGAATCGGGTTTCATAAAAAAAACCGGTTCTTTTGGAATATCATGCTCAAGTTCTCTGGCATGTTTTAAATAATTCCGACCTATACAGATGATCTTCATAACAATGGCTGTTTGATAAAATTAATTCAAGTTACTATTTTTAGTTTTGAAATGATGAATTTGAAACTTCATCATTTCAAAACTAAAGTTTCCGGTTCAAATCCTTCAGTTTTATCGCTGTCAATACCTTTTTTGTGTAGAGCGGAAACTCGCCCTGCATCATCCAGGAATAGTAGCCAGGTTCTTCACGAAGTACCTTTTCAACTGGTTTGCCCTTATGTTTTCCAAAATTGAAAACCTCGACACCTTTCTCATCGTAAACGATCCGTCCTGCAAAATCGACACTTTTGTCAAATGCGGAGAAGGTGGCAAGTGCATCAACGCTATTCACAATGGGGATTGATTTTTTTCCGTTATCTTCAAATTCTACCCCGTCATATCGCTCAAGCTGAGCTTTGAGTACCTCGTATGTTGCTTTTGTATCGGCCATTGCACTATGAGCATTCTCAAGGTCCTGCATGAGATAAAATTTGTAGGCTGCGGCAAGGGTCCGCTTTTCCATACGATGGAAAATGATCTGAACATCAATAAATTTATGCTTTTTCATGTCCAGATCGATATCTACCCTCAGAAACTCTTCAGTAAGGAGCGGGATATCAAAACGAGTTGAATTAAAACCAGCAAGATCACATCCTTCAATAAACCGGGCATAAATTTTTGCAACATCTTTAAAATGAGGAGCATCCTTTACGTCATCATCATAGATTCCGTGAATTGCAGAGGACTGAGCGGGAATCGGGATTCCGGGATTAATCCGCTGAAACTTTTCCTCCTCTCTTCCGTCAGGATAAATTTTTAATAGTGCAATCTCCACAATTCTATCGGTGACCACATTGATCCCCGTGGTTTCGAGATCGAGAAAGATGAGTGGATTTTTAAGGTTGAGTTTCACGTGATTTTATATTTAAATTAAAAAACCCGGAAGTCGGCTGACCACCAGGTTTTCAATGAATTCTATTCAAAATTATGCATTGATCATCATCGGCATTAATAACATAAGAACGTCTTCGTAATCGTTCTCCTTTTCGGCAGGTAACAAAAGACCGGCCCTTGAAGGATCCGAAAGTTTCATCTTCACATCTTCAGATGAAAGGTTTGAAAGGATTTCCACAAGGAAGGTGGATTTAAAACCAATTTCCATTGGCTGTCCATCGTACTCACATTTAATGGTTTCAACAGCTGAAATGGCAAAATCGATATCCTGGGCAGAGACAATCAATTCTGTTGGTGTCAGTTTGAGACGAACAAGGTTGCTGGCCTGATTGGCAAAAACAGAGACCCTTTTAAGTGTTGTATAAAATTCTACCCTGTCGGTAACCAGCTCATTCGGATTATTTAACGGGATAACAGAATTATAGGCGGGATATTTGCCCTCAACAAGGCGGCAAACCATTTTAAATCCGCTGAGTGTAAAGAAGGCATTTTTTTCATCAAATTCGAGTTTCACATCCGAATCTTCGCGTGGAAGAAGGTTTTTCAATAATGATGCCGGTTTCTTAGGTAGAATAAAAGAGGCAGAATCGTCATATTTTACGTCACTCCGTTTGTACCTTACAAGCTTATGTGCATCAGAGGCTACAAAAGCAATCTCGGTTGGATTTAGCTCAATATAAATTCCGTTCATCACGGGACGTAATTCATCATCAGCCGTGGCAAACAGCGTTTTATTAATTCCTGAAAGCAAAAGATCGTGAGGCAGATCAATCGAATTAGGACTATCACCCAGCCTTGGTAATACCGGAAAATCATCACCATTGTGACCAACTATCGAGAACTTACCATTTGCAGAAAGTATTTCTACTGCAAGTGATTCAGGATCAATATTGAATGTTAAAGGTTGCTCGGGAAACTCTTTTAGCGTGTCGAGCATAATCTTTGCCTGAATGGCAATCAAACCCTCCTGATCTGTACTTTCAAGTTCAATCTTTGTGATTAATGTGGTTTCCAAATCGGAAGCCGTAATCATCAAAGTTTTCCCTTCGAGCTTTAAAAGAAAATTATCAAGAATGGGCAACGTGTTTTTACTACTAATTACCCTACTGATGGCATTAAGATGCTTCAGCAATTCGGTACTTGAAACGACAAATCTCATCGGTTTATGCTCTTAAGTTTATATTTATAGAATATTATTAATCTAATTATTACGCACATCGGGAGATCCAAAATCGCCCTTTGCATGAATTTACGAATTTACAATTATTCGGTTACTTTCCAATTTCAAAAAATAAATATTTTTATTCTTCTGCTTTTTCAATACCTGATCAGCCTCTTTTGGCATAATTCACAAACTACCAACCCGCCGGTTACGGTAGTGCCGGCGCCTCACCAACCAAAAAAGCATTCCACCTGAAAGAATAATGAAAACAGGAAGAACAACGTTGATCAATTGCCAATACAATTTTTGCTCCCTCAGTCTCACCTTATCGAGTAAACGCATCTGCATAGAGCGAGACCTCAGTTCCATGAGTCCGGAATCGTCGCAAAGATAGTGAACAGCATTGACTAAAAACTCTTTGTTCCCAAAAGTAATGTTCGAATTTTTATCATAGCCAAGCGGTGAAGGGACATATTTACCTCCTGAGTAACTTACTTTATTGGCAATCAGCCCGCCGTCTGAAATAAAAATCATCTTCGTATTTGGGCTTTCGGTAATTACCTCTGCTGTTGCAGAAATCCCCAACTCCTTGATCATCCTGTTTTTAAACACAGAGGTGAATTTCCCTTCATTTAAAACTGCTGTCGGAATAAAATGTTTATTAAAAAGATTACGGGCTGGTGGGGCATCAATCATTCCAAGACTAACGATCATCGGGCTTTCGTTTGTTCTTGCATAACGCGACGAAGAGAGAATAACTGTACTTTTCACAGCTTCATTCTCTCCGACCAGATCAATTGAACTTACAAATTCAGACAATACCCTGTTTACATTTTTCCCAATAGGGTGATTTTGTGATGGCGCCAGTAATGGGGAAAAATACCAGGGGGCTACCGCATATTTTGGAGGTTGACCAACCAAAGCCGTATTCACTTTAATTTGCTGACATTCTACATCCTGAATAAGATCGGTGTTGATCCTAACGCCATAGCGAAAAAACTGATCGGCCAGGTTTAGCTCTCTCGGAAATGCGAGGGTAGCCATTCCCCCGGACAAACTATCCAGACTTACATTTACGGGATCAATCAACCACAGTATCCTCCCTCCTCGCATCAAGTATTGATCTACAGCAAATTTATCTTTCTCTGTAAATGGTTTCTGGGGGTTTGCAACAATCAGGATTTTAAAACTGTCGGGAACAGCCAACAGGTTTTCAATTGTAATTCGCTTAATATTAAATCCTTCTGATAGATTAGCTATAATATCCTGTTCCTGCACCTCTTCCAGCTCCTGGTGCCCGGTAAGAAAAGCCAGATTCTCCCTTTTTTCCTGAAATAACAATTTCATTCCCCGGGCAAACTCATATTCAAGCAATTCGATCGATCGAAGCAGGTTTTCCTCATCGCGAAGAAAAGGATCGTTTTTCAATAAGCTAATTATCAACTCATTACCAGATGATCGAAGAATCACAGTTGGAAAAATAGTTTTATTGGTAATCCCCCTTTCGGTATTTATGCGAAGATTAACTGGCGAAATTCCTTTTGACATTAAGTTGTCAAGATATCTTTTTTTATCGGAAACTTCATATGGATCGGTTGTATAAATCTTAAAAGGTTGATTGCAATAGGTTTTCATGTCGCGTAATTTTTCAATTACAGCGGCTTGCAGTTTTACGAATCCGGGAGGAAGATCGCCGGCAAGTAAAATCTCGGCCTCAACCGGAGCATTCACCTTTTCCAATATTTGAATTGTTTGGGAGGAGAGGGTATACCGTTTCTCCGAAGTCAAATCGATCCGAAAGAAATAGTTTTCAGAAATCAGTGTAACAATCAATATAAATGCAAGATAGACTACAAAATGCTTTAGGGATCTCTGAATGGGTCTTCTCTTCCATTCCAGGACTATTCGGGTGATCAGAATAAAAAGACCTGCCATGAATACAAAATAGAACAAGTCGCGGCTATCGAGCAGTCCTCTGCTTACCGATTCATAATGATCATCAATTCCAAGAGAGCTGACGATTGATGCAATGTTGGAAGGTAATGGTAATTGTGCGATAAAGCCAAACCCAGCATACCAGAAAAAGCATATAAAAACAGAAACAATAAAGGCAACCACCTGATTATCTGTTAATGAAGAGGATAATAATCCAATAGTCAGGTAAATAATAGCAAGGAAAAACAATCCGATGTAACTACCCCAGGTTGAGCCGGTATCGATACACCCCACTGGATTGCCGAGGAGGTAAACCGAGAAAAAATAGATCAGTGATGGCAATAATGTAAGTGCAACGACAGTCAGGGAGGCAAAAAACTTGGCCAAAACCAATTGCAGTTCAGTTACCGGGCGCGAAAGAAGCAACTCCATCGTTCCACTCCTCATTTCGTCGGCAAACATTCGCATGGTTACTGCAGGGATCAGGAACAGATAAATCCATGGGGCAATTTCAAAAAGGGCACCCAATGAAGCATATCCGCTTTCCGGAATATTATAGTTGCCAGAAAACACCCACAAAAAAAGTCCGGTCAGCAACAGGAAAACAACCGACACCATTGTTCCTGTAACAGAGCCAAAAAACTGGGTAATCTCCTTTCTAAACAGACTAAACATTTTAGTTATTAGTTTTCTTTCAATAATTCTGTCATCAATTCTGCAGCCCGCTCTGCACAACCTGGCCCACCCAGCGTATTCAGTACTTCACGATATCCGTCTAACATTGCCTCACGGTAACTCTGGTCACAAAGTATGCGGTCCAACTCGCTGGAAACATTATCAGGGTTGCAATCAAATTGAAAAAATTCCTTTACGATTTCTCGATTGGCAATAAGATTGATCAGCGAGAAATAGGGAATCTTAACCAGATAATCCTTCACCCATGTCCCGAGAATTCCTGCTTCAACTCGGTAACAAACGACTTGTGGAACATTAATAAAGGCTGTCTCAAGGGTTGCTGTTCCTGAGGCGACCAGAGCCGCAGTCGACTGTTGCAGGAGTTCATAGGTTTGGCCAAATACAACCGGAATGGTATTTTTACCTAAAACCGCCGTGTACAATTTATTGCTCTGAGAAGGAGCACCAGCAATAACAAATTGAAATTCAGGAAATCTTAGGGATACTTCTGCAAGAACTGGCAAAATTCTTTTGATCTCCTGGCTACGACTTCCTGCAAGTAAAGCGATCAAAGGTTTATCTGGTAGCTTATTTTTAAAGATAAACTCCTTAAAAGTCTCCTGTTGATTTAAACGGTTAGCCAGTTCATCAATTGTCGGATTGCCAACAAACCGAACGGGATAATCGTATTTTTTGTAAAAGTCTGTTTCGAAAGGGAAGATCGTAAACATTTCATCAACAAAAAGTTTAACCTTATGAACCCGCCTGGTTTTCCATGCCCAGATTTTTGGGGAAATATAATAATAGACTTTAATTCCATGTTCCTTTGCAAACCTTGCCATGGGCAAATTAAATCCCGGATAGTCGACCAGAATTAAGACATCAGGATTAAACTCCAAGAGTTTTTGTTCTGCCAATTTGAAGTTACGTCTGATTTTGTGAAGATTAAAAACTACAGGCAAAAGGCCCATGAAAGCCATTTCGCGGTAGTGCTTCAGAAGTGTTCCCCCTTCCTGAGCCATCAGATCACCTCCAAAAAAAGTAAAAAGTGCAGAATTATCCCTGATTTTTAATTCACGCATCAAATGGGAAGCATGTAAATCACCTGAGGCTTCACCTGCTATGATAAAGTATTTCATATGAATTTTAAAATAAAGATTCCGATTCCAAGGACAACGGTTGAAGTCAAAACTCCACGGCCAGAACTGTAACGATTACTGTTTATAAAGAGCATAAAGGGGGCCAGATTGGGCAGGACGGTCAAGCTTAAAACATTTACAAGTTTTTTCGATTCCACTAAAAAATGGAGATAATCTGTAAAACTGTATTGACCGAACCTAAAAATATAATAGAGCAAAAATGAGAGCAGCGGCAGTATAAATCCGACAATTAATCCATAGGTGATCTTGTTGAAAAACAATGTCCTGTCATCAACATTCTTTGATTTATTCTCATTTTGTGGAAATCGATAGTTCATGAAGGTGGCCTACAATTAGAATTTCCATTTTTGCATCATCGGGAAAGCAGTATAAGCTGTAAGATCAGTATTGACAGGGACAACCGATACAAAACCATTGAGCAATGCAAAATCATCGGTGTCACGTGCTTCACTCTCGGCGTTGTTAAAATAACCTTTGAGCCAGAAATATCCACGTCCATGGGGATCCGTTCTCTTCTCGAACTCTTCGACCCATTTTCCTCTGGTTTGGCGGCAAAAGTTGATCCCTTTCACATCACCCTGAGGAATGTTTACATTTAAACATATCCCTTCGGGAAGCCCATGTTGCGCAACTGACTGAAAAATACGGGCAACTACAATTTTAGATCGTGAAAAATCGGCATCAGGACTATAATCGTTCAATGAAAAGCCGATCGAGGGTACACCATGTATACATCCTTCAAGTGCAGCTCCCATGGTTCCTGAATATAGAATTGAAACAGAGGTATTAGCACCGTGGTTAATCCCCGAGATAATAAAATCGGGCAATTTCTCTAATAACTGATTACAAGCCAACTTAATACAATCAGCTGGTGTACCTGTACATGAGTATATTAAAAGCCCATCCTCCTCCTGAAGGCGGGTAACCCGTAACGGATGGTCAACGGTAATGGCGTGAGACATTCCGGAACGGGGACTATCAGGCGCCACAACGACTATATTTCCAAAAAGGCGGATTACTTCAATAAGTTCATTTAATCCTTTCGAATAAACACCATCGTCGTTTGTAATTAAGATTAAGGGTCTCTCGTCCATTGCTTTTTTAGAAATTAACAGTTGGTCAAAGATAATGGTTTCGACAGAATGTAATAAGATGAAAAATAATATTTCGGTATAAGTATTTGTAAATGTAAAATCGGTAAACAAAATGATCTCAAAGAAATATTTTACCTTTGCCTGCAAATCACACTGCTTTGAAAAAAAAAATAATTCTTCTTGGCACAACCTGGCCCTTCCGTAGCGGAGGGATTGCCACTTTCAATGAACGGTTAACAAAAGCACTTATTGATAATGGTGATGAGGTAATTAATTATACATTTTCGCTTCAATACCCCTCTTTCCTCTTTCCCGGCAAGACCCAGCTTTCGGATCAACCTGCCCCCGAAGGGCTTGATATCAGGATAAAAGTCAACTCTATCAATCCATTTAACTGGCTATCCGTAGGAAAGGAGATTAAGAACCTCAAACCCGACTTGCTGCTGGTGCGTTACTGGATCCCTTTTATGGCGCCTTGTCTGGGTTCTATCGCAAGAATTGTACGAAAAAACAATCATACCAGGATCATTGCCATAGCAGACAATATAATTCCTCATGAGAAACATCTGATCGACAATCTTTTTACCCGATATTTTACTAGAAGTTGTCATGGATTTATCACCATGTCAAGAGCAGTATTAAATGACCTGAAGAAATTCAGGCCACTTGCTCCCATGGTGTACACACCACATCCGTTGTATGATATTTTCGGGAATATGGTAAGCAGGGAACAGGCGCTTCAGCGACTTCACCTAAATCCTGGCTTCCGTTATCTGTTGTTTTTTGGGTTTATCCGCGATTATAAAGGGCTAGATTGGCTTCTTGAAGCCTTTGGAGATGAAAAACTTCGGCAGTTTCCTGTTAAACTGATCATTGCCGGGGAATTTTACACCTCGCCAGAGAAGTATTTAAAGATCATCAAGGATAAAAATCTTACCAATCATGTGATTTTAAGAACTGATTTTATTGCAGATCCGGATGTTGCCAATTATTTTGGGGCTGCAGATATGGTTGTACAACCCTATAAATCAGCCACACAGAGTGGCGTTACGCAAATCGCATTCCACTATAACAAACCAATGCTGGTAACCGATGTAGGTGGTCTGGGCGAAATTATCCCTCATGGGAAAGTAGGCTATGTGGTTAATCCGGGTCCCGAAGCAATTACAGAGGCCATTTTCGATTTTTTCAGTAACGATCAAAAAGATTTCTTTACCGGAAATGTAATCGCAGAAAAGGAGAAATTCTCATGGGGTACGATGGTCGAAACGATTGAAATAGTGTTTGACAAAATCAATAAATAAAATAAAAAGTTATTTTTACATTTCACAAAGTAACAAAGAGGAAAAATTTTCCGGATGGATCTGCAAACCGAAATAGAGAAAAGAGAAATTGAAGATTTGTTTGAAGATCTTTTAAAGTCGTTTACAAGGCCACTTTCCGCCGATAACGAGCAATTGATCCGAAAAGCATTTCAATTTGCCAATGCTGCCCATATGGGGATCAGACGTAAATCCGGAGAACCATATATCATTCATCCTATTGCTGTTGCGAAGATCGTTGTAAGTGAAATAGGATTGGGAACAAAATCGGTGCTTGCCGCCATTCTGCACGATGTGGTCGAAGATACAGAGTACACACTCGAAGATATTCAGAACATGTTCGGTGAAAAAGTGGCATCACTTGTCGATGGACTAACCAAGTTATCCGGCACGTTCGATTCCAATCAGGCCACGAATTTCAGGAAAATGATCCTCACTTTATCCGACGATGTGCGGGTTATCCTGATCAAACTTGCCGATCGACTGCACAATATGCGGACCCTCGACTCGATGACCTATCAAAAACAACTGAAGATTACCTCTGAAACACTTTATATTCTTGCCCCACTCGCTCATCGGCTGGGACTTTACGCCATTAAATCGGAGCTCGAAGACCTGAGTCTGAAATACAAAAACCCTGAGATTTATCAGCAAATAAAGATTAAACTCCAAAGCGAACAGGAGAGAATCAATTACCTCGTTTTTGATTTTGCTAAACCGATCCAGGAGAAGCTTTATGGTGAGAATTTTGACTTTACCATCAGCGGACGTCCAAAATCGATCTATTCGATCTGGAATAAAATGCAGACTAAAAATGTCACCTTCGACGAGATCTACGATCTCCTGGCCATACGTATTGTTTTTAAGCCAAAAGAAGGAATCTCAGAAAAGAGGCAATGCTTTGATATATTGTCTCTTATCACTGATATCTACACCCCGAAACCCGATCGGATTCGCGACTGGATCACCATTCCTAAAGCCAATGGGTATGAGGCATTACATGTAACCGTTATGGGCCCGGAGGGACAATGGGTTGAAGTTCAGATTCGGACCGAGAGAATGGATGAAATCGCAGAACGTGGATTTGCCGCTCATTACAGATACAAAGAAGAAGGGGCTTCGGAAAATGAACTTGACAAATGGCTGATGAAGATCCGCGAATTGCTTCGGAATCCTGAATCAGACGCACTCGATTTTCTGGATGAATTTAAGTTAAACCTTTATTCTCAGGAGATTGTAATCTTTACCCCGAAAGGTCAGATGAAGATGCTTCCCAAAGGGGCCACGGTACTTGACTGTGCCTACGACATCCACTCGGAATTGGGAAACCATTGTATTGGAGCCAAGGTGAACCATATTCTGGTGCCTATGAGTCATGTTCTGAAAAGCGGCGATCAGGTGGAAATTCTCACTTCAGATAAACAAACGCCAAAACCTTTCTGGATCGAAAGTGCGATCACGGCAAGGGCTAAATCAAAAATAAGGGACTCCTTTAAACAGGAACAAAAAAAACACATCGAAGACGGTCGTAACCAGCTTAATCAGCAACTGGAGAAATTAAATGTAAAGCCGGCATCCAATACCCTCAAAAAACTGATTTCCCACTACGGACTTCACACCAAAGAACAGCTTTATGCCGAAATAGGGATGGGCCTTGTTAGCCTCGACAACCTTGAAACCACGCTGATGGAAAAGTCGGTGAATAAATTCATTAAATTCTGGAAACTCTCCTTTGCGTTTGGAGGTGACAAAAAAAATGACAACCTGGTAATTGACAAGAAAAAACCATTTTTGCTCACCGAAGATCAGAAAAAAGCCAACTTTCTACTCGCACCATGCTGTAATCCAATCCCAGGTGATGATGTTGTAGGATTTGTTTCAGATGGTGGACAAATCATGATCCATAACAAATCGTGTCCCGAAGCCTTGAAACTGATGTCAAGTCATGGAGATGACATAATTGAAGCCACCTGGACAAAATCGAAAATGCTCTTTTATCTTACACATCTATATATCAGAGGGTTCGACCATCAGGGAATTGCAAATAAAATCACCAATGTCATCTCCAATGAATACGGCATTAATATGCGCTCAATTAGTCTTGATGCGCATGACGGAATTTTTGAAGGAAATCTCTACCTTTACATTCAGAATACAGAGCTACTTGACACCTTAATTACCAAACTTTTGAATATTAAAGGTGTCGATACGGTGCACAGAAAGGAAATTTAAAATACTCTTCTGCAATTTTTTCTTTGGAATTGTTTGATTATTAAAATATTTTCTAATTTTACACTCTATTTTAACTTAGATTAAGTATGAATAGTATGCTTGATAATAGAGAAACAGTAAAATCACTTTTCACGGAATATCTCGAAAGAAAAGGGCACCGCAAGACTCCCGAACGGTTTGCCATTCTTGATGAGATATATTCGCGTGATGGCCACTTCGATATTGAGACATTGTATATCTCGATGAAGAACAAGAATTACCGGGTAAGCAGAGCTACCTTATACAATACAATTGAACTGCTACTTGATTGCAAATTGGTTGTAAAACACCAATTTGGGAAAAATATTGCACAGTTTGAGAAAACGCTTGCATCCACACAGCACGATCATCTGATTGATATTCGCAACGGAAATGTAATGGAATTTCAGGATGCACGCATCCTTGAAATCATTAAGGATGCATGTGCCAAGCACAATTTCAGGCTCTCCCATCACTCGCTTTATCTTTACGGCGAGATGGATAATCCAACTTAAATATCTGCCTGATCTCGGAACTTTTAAAAAATCAACCTCCCGACAAGGAGGTTTTTTTTCACCTGCTTTTCTAAAAATTATCCTTACCTTTGATCGCTTTTTGCCCGGCGTAAAAGAAAAACAGATAATATTTAAATAATAAGTAGATAAAGTATGAAAGTAGATGTATTGCTTGGTCTTCAGTGGGGAGACGAAGGAAAAGGGAAAGTTGTGGATGTACTGACTCCAAATTATGACGTAATAACCCGATTCCAGGGGGGACCTAATGCAGGTCACACACTGGAATTCAATAATATAAAACATGTTTTACATACCATCCCTTCAGGTATTTTCAGAGATGATAAGATAAATATTATCGGGAATGGCGTTGTTATCGATCCATCTATTTTTAAAAAAGAGATCGACTCATTGCTCAAACTGGGTTTTGATCTGGAGAAGACCCTGTTTATTTCGAAAAAAGCGCACCTGATACTTCCAACTCACCGGTTACTAGACGCAGCTTCGGAAGCGGCAAAAGGGGATGCCAAGATTGGTTCTACACTCAAAGGTATAGGTCCTGCTTATCGCGATAAAATTGGTCGCGATGGGTTGAGGGTTGGTGACATTCTTTGCAATTTCGATGAAAAATATAAGGAACGTGTAAAGCAACACACCGACCTGTTGAGTAATTACTATCATTTCGATTATGAAGCAGCACTTAGTGACTATGAAAAAACCTGGTTCGAAGGAATTAAAACGATTCGCCAATTTCAATTAATTGACAGTGAAAACTTTATAAATAAGCAGATTAGCTCCGGAAAATCGGTTATCGCAGAAGGGGCACAGGGAACAATGCTCGATATCGATTTCGGCTCTTACCCGTTTGTGACCTCTTCGAACACTATAACTGCCGGTGCTTGTACAGGCTTGGGAATTGCTCCCAACAAAATTGGTAAAGTATTTGGGATCTTTAAAGCTTACTGCACACGAGTTGGAAGTGGTCCTTTTCCAACTGAACTAAATGATGTTACCGGACAAAAGCTAAGAGATGTGGGACATGAATATGGTTCTACAACAGGTCGTCCGCGTCGTTGTGGCTGGCTTGATCTGGTTGCATTGAAATATGCCATCATGATTGATGGAGTGACTGAGTTAATTATGATGAAAGCCGATGTTCTTGACGATTTTGATACCATTGAGGTTTGTACAAAATATAAAATTGACGGGCAACTTACCGAAGATTTCCCTTATGAACTGGATGAAAATGTTGTTCCGGTGTTTGAATCTTTACCCGGTTGGAAAAAACCGCTTACCGGAGTGACCAGTGAAAGCAATTTTCCAAAGGAGTTAACCAATTACATCGAATTCCTCGAAGCAAAACTTCAGGTCCCAATTTCGATTGTTTCAGTCGGTCCCGACAGATCACAAACTATTAAAAGGTAGTTGAAGTTTATAATTCCAACCTCTAAGAATCCCGGAACTTCACCGGGATTCTTTTTTTGCTTCAAATTGATTACCTTTATTGTGACCTTTGTACAAAACAATGATCACAAAGATGGAGCTTAAAATTTATTCAGGATTATTAAATACTAGAACGATGATGACAAATATCTCCTCTGAAACATTAGGTTTGTATACCGATTTCTACGAGCTGTCGATGGCTCAGGGCTATTTACTTGCCGGCAAAAAAGAGGAACAAACGGTCTTCGATTATTTTTACAGAACAAATCCTTTCGAAGGTGGATTTCTCGTTTTTGCAGGGCTGTCAGATTTGCTTCATTCGTTATCAAACTTCAGATATTCCGACGAACACATTCAATATCTTAAAGAACAAGGATTTAATTCCGATTTTCTTCATTATATGAAAGATTTTCGCTTTAACGGAACTATTTATTCGGTACGTGAAGGTGAAATTGTGTTTCCCAACGAACCCCTTCTTCGGATTGAAGGGAATATTATTGAAGCGCAACTTATTGAAACCATGCTTCTGAATATTCTTAATTTTCAATCGTTGATTGCAACGAAAGCTTTCCGGATAAAACTGGTTAGCGGAGAGAAGTCTTTTGCAGACTTCGGACTCAGACGTGCTCACGGAGCAGGTGGTATTCTGGCGAGCAGGGCAGCAATTATCGGGGGAGCATCCTCAACTTCAAATGTCGAGGCAGGGCATCTCTACGATATCCCGGTGTCGGGAACAATGGCTCACAGTTGGGTACAAAGCTTCGATGATGAACTTACCGCCTTTCGTGAATATGCACGATTTAATCCTGACCGGGCAATTCTTCTTGCCGATACCTACGATACCCTCAGAAGTGGGGTCCCAAATGCAATTATTATTGCAAAAGAGATGGAAGCTGCAGGGAAAAAATTAGCCGGAATCAGGCTCGACAGTGGCGACCTGGCCTATTTTAGCAAAAAAGCACGTAAAATGCTGGATAATGCAGGATTTGAATATGTTAAAATATTAGCATCCAATCAGCTGAATGAATATGTGATCCAAAGTTTGAATGAACAACATGCCCCCATCGATGGATATGGAATTGGCACTGAGCTCATCACTGGAAAGCCGGATGGGGCGCTTGACGGGGTATACAAACTGGCGCTTTCCAACGAAATCCCACGGATGAAGATCTCAGAAAACATTGAGAAAATGACCTTCCCAGGAAGGAAATCATTGTATCGTTATTACGACAGTGAAGGAAATTTCTTCAGAGATGGCATCCTGCTCCAAAGTGAAGATTCTGACTCCTGTGAGTCAATATATAATCCGGTACATCCCGATAAATATACAACTGTCACCGGTCTGAAAAGGGAATCACTTCATCTTAAAGTATTTGAAAACAATACAATTACCACTCTTCTCCCCTCACCGCAGGAGTGCCACACCTACCTTTTGTCGCGGGCGATATTGTTGCCTGCCGAACACAAGCGGTTCATCATGCCACACCTGTATAAG
Source organism: Prolixibacteraceae bacterium (assembly GCA_963675995.2). Classification (GTDB taxonomy): domain Bacteria; phylum Bacteroidota; class Bacteroidia; order Bacteroidales; family Prolixibacteraceae; genus JAAFHB01. The sequence goes on from CAXXIY010000003.1 coordinate 250,856, forward strand.
GTTGGAACCTCAAAAGCGTTATTGGAGTTAAGAGATCAGCTGCGCAGCGCACTCAGAAACAAATCGGTTAAATCATAAAAACTACTTTTCAGGCTGCGGCACCTTGTAAAGCTTATCAAGAATGTATCCCCGTTTCCGGGCTTTTTCGAGAAGCATATTATAAACAGCGGGATCCATTTGGGGAGTACGCCCCAAAATCCAGAAATATTTATCAGACGAACTCCCAATCATCACATACTGATAGTTCTCCTGGTCCAGTTCAAGCACAAAATAATCACCATAAAAAATCCAGAAAAACGAAACCTTCAACTTCCCTGGTTCAGCTTTGTCCGGAATCTTAGCCTTGCCAATCACCTTTGACAGCTTTCCGTCCAACGTGTTCTTAAAACCCTGGTTCAACACTTCAATCATCCCGTCGTCTTTCAGACGATAGGTAGCTGTAACGCCGACCAGATTTTTTTCGAACGAATGGGGGAATCGGGCAATCTCGTACCATGTCCCAAGATATCGATTCAGATCCAACACTTTTACAGTACTTCTATCGGTCATATGGCTTTGCGATTTTGAACAGTTATTAGCAAACATTACAAAAAACAGCAGCAAAAAAGGAATTGTTCGCATGACTTGATTTCTCTTTTATGAACCCTAAAATTAAACAAAAAAATAGATTAAATTTGATTATTAATTATTTTAATACCTGTGATCTTATGACCAATCCTATTATTGTCAAAATCTCCAATCTTCAAAAGAGCTACGGAACAAAACAGGTGCTTCAGGGCATTGATCTGGAAATTCCCTCCGGACAGATTATTGGGTACATCGGACCAAATGGCGCCGGGAAATCGACTACAGTAAAGATCCTCTGTGGTTTAATCAGCGATTTTCAGGGAGAGATCACCATCTTTGGGAAAGATCTCCGGAAACAAACCCTTGATATTAAAAGGCAGGTCGGATATATTCCGGAAAATGCTGTTTTATATGAGTCGCTTACGCCCATGGAATTTATGGAGTTTGTAGGTGAAATACGTGGTTTAGGCGGTGAACAAACACATGTGAAGGCGGAGGCATTGATGAACATTTTCGAGATGAAGCCTCATCTAAACCAGCGAATTGCCACTTTTTCGAAAGGGATGCGACAGAAAGTACTGATTTGCTCGGCCTTACTGCATAATCCAGATCTTATTTTTATGGACGAGCCTCTTTCGGGTCTCGATGCCAATTCGGTGATCATGGTCAAAGAGATGCTGATTCATCTGGCTCGTGAAGGGAAAACTATCTTCTACAGTTCACATCTGATGGATGTTGTAGAAAAGATATCCGATCGGATTATTCTCATCGATCAGGGAAAAGTAATTGCCGACGGCTCATTTGAGGAGCTGAACAAACTCTCCAATGACGAGAATCTTGAAAAGATGTTTACCCGGTTAACCGGAAATACCGATCATGGCGAAAAAGCGGAAGCATTTATCCACGCATTCGAAAAATAAGGAATATGATTAATCTTATTCTAAAGTTATTTGTCCCCTTTCGCTGGTTCATTGAGAAGATGGGCGCCGATTATGGTCAGTTCATCAGGATTTTAAGGATGAAGCTTACACTCGACGATCGCCGCATCAATAAATACTCCAATAAACAGGAGAACGGTCAGGAAAAAACACTGATCAAACAATCGTTCTTCCAAATATTTATGGGGGCTTTTTTTGGTTTATTTCTGATCATCGTTAAAATGCCCTTCACATTTTTCTATCTTTCACATACTTTTCTAATGGTGATGATGGCCATGACGATTATATCTGAGTTCTCGACCATTTTATTCGATACCTCTGAGAACGTAATCATTCAACCCCTTCCGATAAAAGGCAATACGATAAGCCTCGCCCGTAATGCACATGTTTTTATATACTTAGCCATGATGGCATTTTGCCTTTCAGTAATAACCATCATTATTGCTATCAATAAGTTTGGCAATCTAGCAGGTTTAATTTTTGTCATCACTATTTTTCTAAACGTACTGTTCACCCTGTTTTTTGCCAATATCCTCTACCTCGGCATAATGCGAATTGTAAGTGGCGAGCGGCTTAAAAACCTGCTCATGTATTTTCAGATCGCCATTGCCATCTTTTTCATGGCTGCCTATCAGTTTGGCTTCAGAATGGTTGATAAGAGTATCCTTCAGGAGATGACTCTTCCAATACATTGGTATACTTATCTGCTACCACCTGCCTACTTTGCAGGGCTTATCGAAGGAATCATCACTTTGAATATTGATTCGTCACATCTTCTCTTTATTGCTGAGGCGTTGGTTTTGCCACCTTTGGCCATCTATATTACGGGCAAATACCTTACCCCCATCTTTAACCGTAAATTAATGGAGCTGGAGCAGGGAGATCGTGTGTCAAAAATAAAAGTTGAAACGGCCAGAAATAGCTTCTATTTCAGGATGATGTCATCGCTATTTGTTCGTACTACAGAGGAAAAGGCAGCCTTCAAATTCATGTGGAAAATGACTGGCCGGGAGCGTCAGTTTAAACAAACCGTACTCCCAATGTTTGGTTATATCCTCATCATGATGGTCCTGCCAATAATAAATAAGCATCAAAGTTTCAATGATCTTACAACCGGATACAAATACCTTTTTATTTTGTATGTCTTCATTATGATTTCGTTTGCACTTTGTAGCTCGTTGTTAATCGGAAATTTAAAGGCATCAACCTGGATATTCAAAGCGATACCACTAAAGTCACCAGCGAGCTTTTTTAAAGGGAGTATAACAGCCACATTTGCGAAGTTCTTCATTCCTTTTTATTTGGTGATTGGCATTTTGATTTGCGTACTATGGGGCATAAAGGTGTTACCCGATGTTTTTATCGCTTTTCAGTCTATCTATCTGGTTACATTATTACTGTACTATTATCAGCAACCAGGCTTTCCGTTTTCGATGGAAAAGTCAGCAGTTCAGGGGGGGGCTAATGCAATAAAAGTATTTGGGCTAATGGCCCTTGCCGGAGTTGTTGGATTGCTCCACTACGCTTTACTTCGATGGTTCATTTTTGCCAATCTTATGCTGATACCGGTTTATGGCGGTGCGATCTATTATATAAACACGATTATGGTATATCGGAAAATCACCTGGTTGGAGGTGGACCGGGTGAACAGTTATTCGTAATTACTCAGCAGATGAGTCGAAGTTACCTGCTGAGTAATATTTCCAATATCAAATAAATATATGGTAAGTACGACCCAATCAGAAAATAATCAACGAATTCGATTAGTCATCATCATCGTTCTGTCGGCAATCGTTGCATTCATTCCTCACAAAATTCTGTGTGAGGAATCTCATCCGTTTTGCGTTCACCTCTATTTATTTGGTTTTCAATGTCCGTTGTGCGGGATGACACGTGCAGTGCATCAATTTACCCACCTGCAAATTGCATCGGCAATCCATTACAACGTTGTGGTTGCCTTACTCCCACCCTATCTTGCGATTGATATTGTCACCCTGTTTTTTAAACAAAATTGGCTAATCGTGACCAGGAAAGTTATTATAAATTTGATCATTGCAGGATTCGTCTCACTTTATGCATTCCGTATCGGACAGCACTTTAACTTTTTTTGAATGTATCTTTTATCACTGTGATTGCAAGCCACATGACCCTAAAATCATAAAAATAAATATATTTCCAGGTTTATACCTTTCCCATCATTTTTAATTCCAGGTATTTATTGACCAAATTAGCTGAAAGTTCTTCTGGTTTGGTAAGAATCGACAAAACACCATGTTTTTTAAGTTCCTGGACAATCAGTTTTTTCTCATAAACAAATTTTCCAGCTATGGTTTTTAGATAAATCTCTTTTAGAGTACGGGCATGAGCTTTTGCAAATGATTTAACTTCGGCGTTCTCGAAGATCACCATCAAAAGCAGGTGGCTTTTGGCCAGATATTTCAAATAATTGAGCTGCCGGTGAAGCGAGTTGATGGTTTCGAAATTGGTAAAAAGTATCATCAAACTGCGGTGGGTCACATTCCGGCTTATAAAAGCGCTGAGATAACTATAATCAGATTCAGAATGATCAGTTTTCTGATTGTAAAGCAGCTCCAGAATACTGGCAATCGTTTTGTTCCCCCGTTCAGCCTTCATGAATGTATCCACCCTCCGGTTAAAGGTGATTAATCCCGCTTTATCATATTTAAGAAGTGCGGTGTTCGATAAGATCAGCGAACTGTTGATGGCATAATCGAGTAAACTCATCCCATCAAAGGTCATTTGCATTACCCTGCCTTTGTCGATCACACAAAAAATCGGTTGCGAACGATCCTCCTGATATTGATTTACCATCAGTTTAGAGCGGCGTGCAGTGGCTTTCCAGTTGATTGTACGATAGTTATCACCAGCCACATAATCTTTTATCTGATCGAATTCCGAATAACTCCCGATCCTCCGAATACGTTTAATTCCAGCTTCCACCAACTGATTGGAGATGGCCAGAAATTCATATTTGTGCATCTGTAAAAATGAGGGATAAACAGAAACAGAGGTCGATGAATCACCGAATCTTAACCTGCGCCGCCACAAGCCGATTGGACTTGAAACATAAACATTGGTATAGCCAAAAATATATTTCCCCCTCTCGGTTGGCTTTAGGAGATAATTTACAGTTTGCTCCTCCTGCGGTCGAATATCCATCCTTATCACAAAATCCCGTATTTGAAATTGCTGCGGAATCTCATCAATAATCTCGATTTTCAGTTTAAAAAAGTGGTTGTTGGCGATATAAAATATTACGCTATTTTCGTCTCCATTCGAAAGTTTTTCAGGAATAATTCGTCTTAAAAAAATCAGTTGCCGCCCCGTCAGAAACAGCAGAATAAGATCGAAAATCAGCAACAAAACAAAAAACAACAGTGAAATTTTAGCAATAAGAAACATTGGGTCGAAAAACTGCCCCATTACAAACAACACGACAATCATACTGCTGATTGCATATAAGCGAAACCCGGTATATAACTCTTTAATATACTTCACCTTCGCTGTTTTATCGGGGAACTGGTACTGAATTAATGATCTCTGCTATAATCTGTACCTCAGAGATTCCTTCCATCTCCTTTTCAGGAGTTAAATAGATGCGATGAATTAAAACCGGAACCGCTACTGCTTTTATATCTTCAGGAATCACAAAATCACGTCCCTGAATAGCAGCATACGCCTTGCCAGCCTTCAAAATATTAATCGACGCACGTGGCGAGGCACCAAGATAAAGGGAGGGGTGATTCCTCGTTTTATTCACAATTTCAGCAATGTACTGCAAAAGATGATCCTCGACATGTACCAGTTGAATTATTTTCTGAAAATCAATCAGTTGCTGTGCATCAATCATGGGAACGACTCCTTCCATTTCCTTTCCACCTTTTCGAAGATCGGCATTTTTCAAAATCGTGAACTCATTTTCGAGAGAAGGGTAATCCACTACGATTTTAAAGAGAAAACGGTCCAATTGCGCTTCCGGCAAACGGTAAGTACCTTCATGTTCCAATGGATTTTGAGTCGCAAAGATCAAAAAAGGGGACTCCATCAGGTAAGTGGTCCCATCAACGGTCACCTGTTTCTCTTCCATCACTTCGAATAGCGCCGATTGTGTTTTTGCAGGTGCACGATTGATTTCATCAATCAGTACAATATTCGAAAAAACAGGGCCGGCTTTAAATTCGAATTTCGAACTCCCCGAATTATAAACAGTTGTACCTGTAACATCCGATGGCATTAAATCGGGAGTAAACTGTATCCTTGAAAAATTGGTTGAAATGACTTTTGAGAACATTTTTGCAGTCAGCGTTTTGGCAATTCCCGGAACACCTTCGAGTAGCACATGACCATCAGCCAGAAGTGCAACAAGCATCATTTCAATCAGTTGTTGCTGTCCAACAATTACCTTCGCCATTTCCAATCTGATGGCAACCACTTTCTCCTGTAACAATTGAAGACCGATGCGATCTTCAAAATAATCCTGATTTTCCATTTTATGAGTTTAAAAGCAATGTTTATTAAATAGTTCCATTTTGCGATTCAGCTCTATCAAATCTGAATCCGTGACCTTCGTAACAGTCTGACAATAATCGATATGCCTCAACAGAGACTGGACCAGATCAATTGAAACGCCCGATTTTACGGAGACCAACTCTACGCAATCGGGTGATGATGAAACATTTACCAAATAATATCGTCCACGTAAAAATTCTCTGAAATAGAGGGTCATCTTTTGGGTCAGATCAGTGTTATTCCGCTGTTTAAAATAGAGCGCTCCTATCGTTTTCACAAAGCGCAACGATTGATTCTCAAGTGGCTTTAAAACCGGCATAACCCGTTGGCGCCGCTTCGATTCGAAAACCAAATAAAGTAACAAGGTCAAAAGTAGCAGATAATAGGCTGACTGAAGTGGGGGTTGCGTCAGGATGTACCGCATTGGCGATTGATTAATAACGCGATAAGGTTTATGGTAATGATCCAAAACCGTTTTTCGGATTGGCAGGTAAGACAATGCTTTTGCAGCATACTCCTCATTTCCCTGCAAAAGGTGATAGTTGGTAAAAACCTGGGGGATTGTGTGCAAATAGATGTTGCCCATCCCATATTTCATGCAGATAAAATTAACATTCCCAGTCTGGTTGGTCCCCATTTTCTCTGTATTTAAAGTATCAAAAGCTGATATCCATACAGAAGCCATTTTTTTGTCGTATTGATATCCCGAATCATTCCGAAGTTCAGGATTTAGGAGAAATAACTTCTCTTTCCCAGTCAATAAGAGAGAAGTGTCGATCAGCGAGGATGCCACCTTAATCTTCAAGCGATTGAGGAACGAATTCCCAAAGCTGGAAGAGGATACAAAAAAATCATTCCCCTTCGCAACAAATTTTAGTAAAGCGTCCAATTCAAATTGGTCGGGATTGAAATTTGAGGTAATAGCAATCAGATTTTCCTGCTCTACACGATTCGAATCCAACGCAACATAAAAACAATCATAACTGTTCAAAACGGTCTCACCAGGAAACAGGGGAACCAGCATTTTATTAAGGATATAGCATCCATAAGGCGATTTACCCGCAATATCGTAAGTTTCGCTCCAGTCGATCGGTTTTGGTGCATAGTGACTTATGCCAATAAGCGCCATAAAAAGCAATGTGACAACAATTAAGTATAACCGGTTAATTTGCAATATCTATGGTGGTATAAAATGATTGAAAGTCCGATTCAAACCTCTGGTATTGCTCCAGCGAAATCTCAATATCGCCATACCAGACATGATTATAAATTGTAGTAATCGAATGAAATCCTGATTTTAGTTCAACATTGGTCAGATCAAGCAGATAATCAACATTGGTTTTTCCCATTGAAAAATGGATATAGTCCTTTATGCGAAGCAAATTAATTATCTTGAGGTAAAATATCCTGATGGCCAGACGATACTGCATCTGAGATACACTTTCATGTATGGTTTCATCAAAATCGATCGGTTGATGATCCCTATTTACTAAACTAACCTCGGGAGATACAATCTCCTGATCAGAATAAAACAGCTTGTAGATTCGTGTGGTGGTAATGGCAATGACCAGGAGAAAAATCGTCAGTCCCCCAAATAATATTTTAAATATTAAGGGTATTGCTGCCAAAAAATCTCCCCAGCCACCAAAATGTTGGTTTAAATAGATCCAAAACCGCGACAGAAAATTGGATTCAATTGGTCGCAACGTGTAGTTAAACTCTTTTTGAGATCGGTACGAATCAATAAAATGAGAATCCGGCAGCCGGACAACCACATGTGATGAATCAGCAACAGGATTCGACAAAGCAAAAACAGTTATCCCGGAAAAATCCAGGATAACCAATAAAATGATGAAGGAAAATATTCGAATAAACCGGTTACTCATTCTCTCTTATCTGGTCAATTTTCTCCTTTAGAGATGGCTTTTCCAATTTTTCAACAAAACTAAAATAGAGGAAAGCAGTTAAGATCATCGGAATAACCAGAAAAATCTGGGTAATTAATCTGGTCAAAGAGCTTACGATGTAGAAACCCATTGAAAAATCAGGGATAATAGGTTGCCCCGCTTTTAGATTAGTCATTATTGACTTAAAACCCATTAGCATGCTGGGAACAGAAATCAAAATCGACAAAATATAGACGATTACTGAAGCTACGAAAATCACACCAAATGCTGTCCACCAATTTGTTTTCGTTAACTTGAAACTGCGGGAAAAGGCAGCTGAGAAAGGAATATCTTCGAATATCATAAGGCTAAAAACGATGCTCAGCGATACGCCTAAATAGATTCCCGGAATAAGACAAAAAATCATTCCCACCGTGACAATCAAACCGACAACAAACGAAGCAATAAGATAAGGGAAGAAATAATGAGTTACCTGGAGCCATATATCAAGGATCGAAAATCCATCCGGTCCTTTCTGAATATAAAGTTTAATGTACCCGAATACTGTTCCCATCAACACTGAATAGGCTACGATTGATATCACCATCGTTATACCAACATAGCCGAGAAGCGAGCCCATGGTTGCAAAAACAGAAAGTAGATCAGGCTTGCCTTCCTGAACAATAGCCTGTGCCATCTCCTGAGCTTTCACAGAATAAATGGTCATTGCAATTGATGCCAAAAGAAAGAAAGGAACTACAAAATAAAAAATTGCAGTAGCGAGCTTCTTAAATTCCAACGAAATAAAACCAAATGTAGCGTTAAAAAGATCTCCAAAGTCACGTTCCTGTTTAAAATTAATCGGAGTGTTTGTCATAATTTTGCTTTTTAATTAGTAGAATAGGATATAAATAAAAATAAAGAAAAATCGATAAAAAGGAAAAAGATATAATTACAAATCGCACAATATAAGGTGTTTGGGTATAACGCGTAACAAAACCCTCAAGAAATCCGGCAACGATAAAAACGGGGATCAGTCCGATCACCATTTTTGATCCCCTTAAGGCTCCCCGTTTAAATGATTCAACACGGGTATAGCTCTTTGGGAAAAGAATGCTGTTCCCAATAACAATTCCAGCTCCTCCAGCTACTGTAATTGCAAACATTTCGTAAGTCCCATGTACCCAGACAGTGGCTAATGCGTCAAACAAAAAGCCATGCTCGGCAAGAAATGAATGAAATGTGCCCAGCATCACCCCATTTTGCATTATAATAAAGCCGCTTCCGATGGGGGTCAAAAGCCCCATCGCAAATGCTAAAAATGAAACCTTAATATTATTTAATGTAACTCCAAGAAACATATCCAACTGATTCATAATCTTATACACAGCCAGCGGATCGCCTTTTTGAATATTTGAAAGTGACATATTAACATAACCATCACCTAAAATGGCACGTGTAAAACCAATGTCGTATTTCGTGGAGATGATGCCGGTTAAAGCCGATATGAAAAGAATAAGAAATGATACAAATATCTCCTTTCTGGAAGTATAAATCAATACCGGGAACTCTGAAACCCAGAAAGTTTTAATCCGGTTCTGATTAATCGGCTGGTTCTGATAAATAATGCGATGCGCTTTTTGCCCAAGCTGGTTAAGATATTGAGTAGCTTTAGCATTGGGGAAATAGGTGCGTGAGAAAGCTAAATCGTCTGTCAGATCGATATACAGATCACTAACTTCGTCAGGATTGGTACGATGAGCATGGTCGAGAAGCGATTCGAATGCTTCCCATTTTTTCATGTTTTTCTGTAAAAACTGAACCTCGTTCATCGGCAGATTAAGACAGGTATTAATTTTATGCAAGTTAATAATAATATGAAAAATAAACACTTATTTCACACAACAAAATAAAACGATGGACACGTTAAAAATCGATACTTCGCAAAATATTGACATCGAACAACCTATTGCCAGCATTGGTGAACGGATAGCCGCCACATTATTCGATTCGCTTTTTATTTTTGGTTATGCAATTGTGATCATTAGCATATATGGGGGTTCTCAATCAAAATCGCTCCTTACCGTATTATCAGTACCCATAGCGTTATATAGCATTATAAGTGAATTGATTATGAATGGACAAAGCTGGGGTAAAAAGATTATGAAAATCAAGGTAGTCAAAACTGATGGAACATCAACCACCTTTTCAAGCTATTTTTTGCGCTGGATATTGCGCCTGGTTGAGATTGTGCTCATGATTGGCTCATTGGCAACGATCATCATTATCCTCAACCGTAAAGGTCAGCGCTTAGGAGACATAGCGGCGGGCACTTCCGTTATACGGCTGCAAAACAAAAGTTTAAAAGATACTATTTACATAAAAATTCCCGAGAATTATACCGTCGTTTATCCCGAAACGATTAAACTTTCAATAAATGATATTTACACCTTAAAGGAGGTGCTCGAAATGATGAGATCTACCCGTCAAAATCCTCAGACCTTAGCCATCACACAAAAAGCACATGAAGCAATTGAGCGGAAATTAAATATCAAAACCGGCCAAAAAACCGAAACTTTCTTCTGGACCGTTTTATGTGATTACAATTTTATAAATAGCAAATAAAACATTAAAAATCAAATAAATGGATAAAAGTATCAAAGGGACACAAACAGAACAAAACTTGCTTAAGTCCTTTGCCGGTGAATGCCAGGCAAAAAATCGATATGAATTTTTTGCCGAGAAAGCAAAAAAAGAGGGATTCGAACAAATTGCGGCCATCTTTGAAAAAACGGCATTGCAGGAACAGTCGCACGCCAAACAGTTTTTTAAGTTTTTGGAGGGTGGAGCAGTTGAGATGAAAGCCACATTCGCAACGGGATTGGCTGACCAAACGCTAAATAATTTACAAACAGCAATCAATGAGGAAAATAATGAATGGTCTTCACTTTATCCTCGATTTTCTGAGACAGCCAAAGCAGAAGGGTTTCCTGCAATTGCTGCAATCTTCAAACTGATTGCCAGGGTAGAGGAAGAACATGAGAAACGATTTAAAAAACTCCTGAAGAGGCTGGAGGATGGAACCCTTTTTCGCCGCGATCAACCGGCAAGATGGGAATGTCGTAAATGCGGATATGTTCACGAAGGTGTACAGCCACCTCAGATCTGTCCGGCTTGCAACCACCCCATTGGATATTTCGAAGTAATGCCAGATGATTTGTAGAGACCCGGCAGTACTGTGGAGACAAGAGAGTACCTTGTCTCTACAGCCCCTTCCCACGTATATCGTACGCCATTAAAGCCTTGCCATGTCTGATATACATCATTCCATTGGCAATCACAGGATGCGAGAAATGTTCTTTCGTCCCTTTATCCAACCTGAATTTACTGATTTCGATGAGTTTATTGTTTTCAAGACTGACGAGTTTTACCTCGCCGGTTTCGTTGTAGCAATAAAAACATTGATCAGCATAGATAAGACTCCCTTTGATAACTCCTAAAGAATCAGTTACACTTCCAGTTTTTGTATCTACACAGACCAGTCGCTTCTTTTTTGTTGATGTGAACAATCGGTCGCCAACCTTTAAAAATCCTCCCATAGTACTTGTCACATTAACATTTCTCCAGACCTCTTTTATGGTTTTCCCATCTGGCGACAACTCAAGTTTTACGGTGCCGTTTCCATTTCCGTCGCCAACAATATAGTAAAGAAAACCATCAGCATAAATTGGGGTATTGCAGTGTTCTCCTTCTAATTTGAAGTTTTCAAGTTTTTGTGACCAAAGCAGCTCACCGTTTTTAGCATCAAGGCCAAAAATATAATGGTGCGAAAGGGTGACAACAATCTTGCGTGAAGTTAAGGTGATCAGTAACGGGGAACAAAATGAGGTGGTATCTCCCAATGCCTTGGATGACCAAATGGTTTTGCCCGAAAAACGATTCAATGCCACCACATTATTGGCTGGTCCCCCTGCCATAAAGTAGATTTTATCCCCATCGATCAATGGAGATTCTGCATATCCGAACATATTTTCCAACCCACCCATTTCCGGCACCATATCGACTGCCCATTTTTCCTTTCCTGTGGCTAATTCATAACCAGCTAATCGACCCCTTCCAGAGCTGGTATAAACCATATCGTCAACAACGGTTGGAGTAGAGCGTGATCCGGGGAAACTGGCGGCAAATCCTTTCCCGTAATACTCCCTTCCGTTTGCAGCTTTCCAGATCAGTTTCCCTTTCAGATCAAATGCAAACAGGTAACTCGTACTATCGGCCTCACCGTTAATAAGTAATTTATCATTTGTAACAATGGGTGCGGCATAACCGGAACCTATCTCTTCAGTATACCATAAAAGCGCTGGTCCCTTTTCGGGCCATTTCTTCAACAGATTGGTTTCATTGTATATGCCGTCGCGATTAGTCCCGCGCCATTGAATTATTTTCTGGGCAGAAACCTGGTTCGCAACAACAAATAACAGATAGATAAAAACTAAAATGGATTGGAAGTTTCTCATCTTGGATTTGAATAACGTCAGAAATACTATTTCGAGGACAAATATCTTTTTAAGGGTGCAAAAGTAATCAATCAGGCAAAAGAGAAAAGAGTTTTATGGATCAAAAAACCCTTTTCGGTGATACATTGTTCCTTTACGGTGAACTTGCTTTCATAAACATGGCTGTCACTTTACTTTTGGCTTCCTATTCATAAATAATAAATTTAAAAAATGAAGACAAAAGTGTAAATCCACCTGTGCGACCAGATAAATCAAAGATTGATGTGCAGGCAAAGATTAGTGATGACAAAGTGAAGCTTACAATTCCAGCCGCTTTGTTCCTGAAATACCTTCAAATAGAATTAGCCAGCCGCCCGAAGGATCCCGAATATGGGGAAAATGGTCTGTTTAAACAATCAACTATAAAAGCAAAACCTTGTTACCTTATTTTTCAAGCTGAATATCAACTTCTTATATTCAAATTGAAACCCATCAGTCTCACCAGCTTTCTTAAGACGGACAATAAAGTGAAAGACCTGATCGATTTGACAACAAAACCTCATTTGGTAATTCCATCACCACAGACTCATATATTTGTAAAATCGGAATATAAGCTGGTCCGTATCGAACTGACAGAGATCAAGTATATTGAAAGCATGCATGAATATATCAAAATTCATTTGACAGATAATAATAAGGTAATGATCATGTTAAGCATGAAGTCGATTGAGGAGCAACTATCTGCAGACCAGTTCAGGAGGATTCACCGGCCGTTTATCGTCAACCTTTCGGAGATCCGGTTGAATGTACGTTATCGGTTTTTTTTATTGGGAAAGTTTACATTCCCGTGAGTGACCATTATAAAAACAAGTTCCAGGAGTATATTGACAGAAAATTTTCCGCTTAATTCCCTTTAATTAGTGAAATAGGTTGTATTGCCTTGTCTCTACTTGTTATAATCACATTTTTCAAAGATGTTCGGTTAAAAATTACAACGCTTGTGCAATCTCATATCTCTGATCAACAAAGAGAAGAAAATGCATCAATGGAATATTCAGGAATTGCAATTAAAAATTTAATTGAGGAGGTTAAACTAAGCAGGTGTACTTTCACCTTTACCGGCACAGACCACGATGTGGAAAAGTTTGCAGCTTCAATCTCAATTACCAATATCATGTTTTTCAGTAAAAATGACACCGATATGAAAGCAATGTTTGCCAAGGAGAAATCCTTAAGACACAATTACAGTCAGAATATCAGGGAGAATAAAAACACAGAAGTCGGCTTTTACAACTATAAATCGGGGAAAAGAATCTGAAACAAAAGAGTCATAACAGTAAAGTTAAAATATCCTTTACTGGTTTCTGGAAGCAAATTATGGTATTGTTCGTGATAAAAAGGAAAAATTAAATTGTAGTTCCACAGAAAATCATAATTTTATGGACAATTATGAAGATTTGTATTTATCATGGAAATAATGGTGCCGGAGGCTACATTGAAGTGGTGTCTATCAACGGGAAACGAATTATTATCGATCTTGGACTACCTGCTGACCACCAAACTAATTACAGAATAAACTTGCCGGAGATTGAAAAATTGGATGGTAAAGATCCCAATTTACTGGCTGTACTTATCACCCATCTCCATTTGGATGATCTCGGTTTAATCTGTCTTGTTTCAGGTAAGATACCTGTGATAATGGGTAACGATGTACGCAGAATATTAAAACGATCAGCTCAATTATTGCCAGACAATTGTCATACTCCTATTAAAGCTCCTCCCTTACAATCTGAAAAAACTTTTAAACTTGGACCATTTAAAATCACGCCATTTCTCATTGACCATTCCGGATATGATGTTTATTCAATTCTGATCGAAGCCGATGGAAAGCGGTTTTTCTACAGTGGAAATTTCAGTTTATTTGGACCAAATGCCAAATATATCAGGAGATTAATGGCAAATCCACCTTCAAGAATTGATGTCTTATTATTAGAGGGTCAAGTACCGGGACGATTTGAGAGCAATGATTTGTTTCTGGATGAAATGGAGATTGAAGAAAAACTTGAGGCACTCTATTCCGGCACTAATGGGCACATATTGATGCATATCTCCGGACAAACAATCGATCGTTTTGTGAATATTTTACGGGCTTGTAAAAACACTGGCAAAACACTGGTCATTGACCTCTATACTTCAGTAATTCTTGAGGCTATCGGAAACCAGAATCTACCTCAATCGTACTGGCCTGAGATAGCGCTCTATATTCCCAGATTACAGCATTCTGAGCGTAAGAGTGACAAATGGTTTAGCCTTTTAAAAAAGCATTTAAAGAACCGCATATTTATTGGAAATCTCCAGTTGATTTCAAAAAAGAGCGTATTACTTTTTGGCCCCTTACATTTGCAGGACCTTGAGAAAGGTGATCTTTTGAAAGATGCGGTATATTTTCATTTCGATAGTGCAGATTTCTGGGAACATAAAACCTATCATTATATGCAAAGGTGGATGGAAAAACATCATATTCCCATAAAAAATATAAATGTATCCGCACTTACAACTTTCGCGGAATTTAAGCAATTTGCCGATATACTGGCTCCTTCCAGGATTGCTACGGTTCATTCGCGGATGGCTGAGAAGTATCAGGAACTCATGACTAATTTAGAATTACATCCCAATGGCGAATTCTGGGAGGTGTAATTCCGCAGGTTACTTGGGACCTTTTATTGACAGATAGTGTTTCCCAATCTCCGAGTACATCAGAGTTACAAAACAATTCCTGCTAAAAAAGTTTTTCAATATTAGAAAAACCCTTTTAAATTCGTATCCACTAATATTGTTTTGAATGAGTGATAATTCGAAAACCCTAAAAATAGTTCATACTTCCGACTGGCATCTTGGCCGCTCGTTATATGACCATAAACGGTATGAAGAGTTTGGGAGGTTTCTCGAATGGATGGTTGAATTCATCAGCACAGAGAAAATAGATATTCTTCTTGTTGCTGGTGATATATTCGACACCACAACTCCGGGAAACCGTGCTCAGGAGCTTTATTATCAGTTTCTGAGCAAAGTTTCCCAATCGGGATGTCGTCATATGGTGATTATTGGAGGAAATCACGACTCACCAACATTTCTGAACGCTCCAAAGGAGCTACTTCTCTATTTCAATGTCCATGTCGTTGGCGCAATGAATGACGATCCGGAAGAGGAGGTTATCCTCTTAAAAAATGAATCATCACTCCCCGAAGCCATCATATGTGCAGTTCCATATTTGCGTGATAAGGATATCAGAAGAGTGGAGGTCGGAGAAAATATGGAAGATAAAAATCAAAAACTGATCGCGGGTATTACAGAGCACTATGATCTGGTTGGAAGAATCGCCATTGAAAAACAGAACGGAAGCGACACTATCCCCATTATCGGAATGGGTCATCTTTTTACTTCGGGAGGCAAAACGACCGATGGAGACGGAGTGAGGGAGTTGTATGTCGGAGGCTTAGCCCACCTGAATGAAAATAATTTTCCGGAATGTTTTAATTATCTCGCGCTCGGCCATCTCCATATTGCACAAAAGGTTGGCAAATCTGAACAAAAAAGATATTCCGGATCACCGATACCCATGGGTTTCGGAGAAGCCGGACAGCAAAAGAAAGTGATTGTAATCGAATTTGATCATCTTAATCCTACAATTACAGAACATTCGATCCCTTGCTTTCAGGAGTTGAAAAAAATCAAAGGCAATCATGAGGAGATCATTTCTGAAATCGAAAAACTGAAAACAGCTGGGAGCAATGCCTGGCTGGAGATTGATTATAATGGATCAGATCACTTTTCCGGAATAAGTGATATGGTTAATGAAGCTATTGCGGACACTGGATTGGAAGTACTTCGCATTAAAAACAGACAAATAACAGAACTAGCCTTAATGAGGGCTGATGATCAGGAAACATTGGACGATCTTGATCAAAGAGATGTATTTAAACGTTGCCTTGATGCACATGAGATTGAAGAACCCGACCGTAGCTCACTTCTGGATGCATATGATGAGATTATCCTTTCATACCGTGAAAATGACAGCAATGCAGTTTAAATAAGGGCTCGATGAAAATACTTCAACTCAGATTTAAAAATCTAAATTCTTTAGTCGGTGAATGGACCATCGATTTTACTGCACCGGAATATATCTCAGACGGAATATTTGCCATTTCAGGTCCTACAGGCGCAGGTAAATCGACCATAATGGACGCAATCTGTCTGGCACTCTATGGCCGGACACCCCGATTGAAGGGGATTTCTAAAAACAGTAACGAAATCATGTCGCGTCATACGGGAGAATGTTTTGCGGAAGTAGTTTTCGAAACACAAAAAGGGCAGTTCAGATGCACCTGGCACCAGCACCGGGCCAGGAGAAAAGCAAATGAAGAGCTTCAGAATCCGGCTCATGAGATCGCTGAGGCTCAAAGCGGTATAATTATTGAATCAAAAATAAAAACTGTAGCAAAAGCGATTGAGGATAAAACAGGAATGGATTTTGACCGGTTTACCCAATCGATGCTTCTGGCACAGGGTGGATTTGCAGCATTTCTCCAGGCTGATCCTAATGAACGGGCCCCGATTCTTGAACAAATCACAGGAACTGAAATTTATAGTCAGATTTCCATAAATGTTTATGAACGCAGACGCGCTGAAAATAGTAAACTTGACTTGTTTAAGGCAGAAACTGCAGGAATTATCATTTTGAAGGATGAAGAGGAGGCCCTTATCACTCAACAGTTATCCGATAACCAGAAAACTGAAACTGATCATACGAAAAAGAAAACGGCAATCGACACCTCCATTGAGTGGTTGAAAGTGATTGATAAGATTAAAGAAGAGCTTTCTGAAATTGTAAAAGAAGCTGAATTTCACTCGATTACTCTTCTGAATTTCGAACCCCAGAGACAAACATTACAAAGATCTCTTAAGGCTGCAGGACTGGATGGCGAATATGCCACATTAAACGCAAACAGGAAACTTCAGTCAGATGAACTTGCCAGTTTATTAGCCTCAGAAATAAAAGTACCTGATTTGGTAACATCCCTCGAACTGGCGAATAAAAAACATTTGGAAACGAGCTCAGCGCTCGATCAGGTAAAACATCAGGTGAATTGCGAACTTGCAGTGATAAAAACGATAAGGTCTTTGGACGTCACGATTAAAGAGAAACGATTGGCGCTAAATAAGGGGATTACAGACCATCAGGAGATTCTTTTGCGAAAAATCGGGCAAATAAGGGAAAAGAAAACGGTCCAAGATGAATTAATGAAGTCAAAATCAGCATTAGCGGAGGTTGAAATTTATTTAAATTCAAATGCAGCTGATGCGATCCTGGTTACTGAACTAACCGGAATAATCGAAAAATTAAGAAATCTGAAGGAAGCCGGTACAAACTATTCTTCCGTAAAAGCTCTGTTGATAGCCGCTGAAAAAGGGTTTAAAATCTCAGAACAACAATATGAAACCCAGGCGGGAATTTGCCAAATGCTGGAGAGAAAGCATATTGATGCGCAAGAGAAGGTGGCCCGAACGAAGCAAGCCCTTGATCAATTGCTGGGCGAAAGACAATTGCGTGAATATCGTACAGATCTCACCCACCTGATGATAGAGATGGCCTACCTACGGAAGATTGCATTGCTTGAGAATGAACGGAAACTTCTGGAAGATGATCGGCCATGTCCATTATGTGGCGCTCTGCATCATCCTTATGCCGACGGCAATATTCCTCTACCAGATGAAACCCAAAGAAGAATCAATGAGGTTACCGCTTTAATCGAGAAAGCAGATCAATTCGAAGCTGCTCTAAAAGGAGTTGAAGCTGACGAAAAAAAAGTCGCCGCTGAACTGATTGCTGCAGATAAGCAACTTCAACAGGCGCAATACAACAAGGAAGCGAATCAATTAGTAATCACCAATAAGTTAGCTGAACAGACCCGTTCATTTGAAATATACACTGATTTGCAAAATGAAGTTGCCGCTAAACTTCTACCTTGGGGATTCACCCAAAGTGTAGAAAGCGATCCTGATATGATCTCTCAAATCCTTGATAAAAGAGTTAAAAACTGGCAGGCTCGACAGCAACAGAAGAGTAATATTGAAGTACAAATCAATGGGTCCATATCCCGTATTGAAGGGCTTAACTTACTGATAAAAACGCTGAGTAGATCACTAAAGGAAAAACTAACTGAAATCGTTGCCTGTCGTTCAGAATTTAATGATTTGACAGACCAGCGCATTGAACTTTATGGTTCAAAAAATCCTGATACAGAGGAGCTACAACTCAATTTATTGAACAAAAACGCAGAAAAATCTGAAAGAGAAGTCAGCGATCAAAAAAACAAATTAGCACAGGAGTTACAAGGACTGAACAACCGGATAAAGGAGCTGATAACCAGCACTTCATGCCGAAAGGGCGCGCTGGACACTGAAGAAAAATCTTTTCGTTTAACGCTTCAGGCAGCTGGTTTTGAAGACGAATCCGACTTTATAAGTTGCAGACTCTCAAAGGAGAAGCGGGAAGAAATGGGACGGCAAGCTGCATCTCTTGATCAGAAACAGGCAGACCTTGCATTACGCAAAAAAGATCGTGAAGAGCGCCTGTTAAAAGAAACCTCCAGAAAATTAACAGAGATGCCGATCGGAACTTTATTGGAAGAACAACAAGCGACATTTAACGCATTGGTTTCCATAAGAGAAGAGATTGGCGCCAAACGCCAGCGATTAGCAGATAACCTAAGTGCCAAACTTAGGTTTGCTGAGATTACCAGGCGTATTGAGGCTCAAAAATCTGAATGCAAAAGATGGGAACTACTTTACAATCTGATTGGGTCGGCCGATGGAAAAAAGTACCGCAATTTTGCGCAGGGACTTACCTTTGAGATTATGGTGGCTCATGCCAACCTTCAACTCATGAAACTGACAGATCGTTATCTGCTGATCCGGGATAAGGAACAACCATTGAATCTGAATGTTATCGATAATTATCAGGCAGGCGAGGTACGTTCGACCAAAAACCTCTCGGGGGGCGAATCCTTTATTGTTAGTCTGGCACTTGCGCTTGGGCTTTCAAAAATGGCTAGCAAAAAGGTGCGTGTCGATTCCCTTTTCCTCGATGAAGGATTTGGTTCATTGGATGAAGATACACTCGAAACAGCTCTCGAAACCCTGGCAAGTCTGCGGCAGGATGGCAAACTGATCGGGGTGATCTCGCATGTCGCAGCTCTAAAAGATCGAATTCCAGCTAAAATATTGGTTCAGAAAGTGTCAGGCGGCAAAAGCGTTATCTCGGGACCAGGATGCAGTAGAAATTAGATCTTATTTTTTAAGCTGCTCCATGCACCGCCATTGTACACTTCGGTAAAGCCGTTTGACTTCAGAAGACTTTTGGCCGAAGCGCTGCGCATACCGGAGGCGCAACAAGTGATGATCGGTTTGTTCCTCTTTTTCAATTGGGGAAGATTATTTCCAAGTTTATCGAGCGAGATATTAAGGGAACCCCGGATGTGTCCTCCTGAATATTCACCTTTACTGCGAACATCCAGAATAATTGCCCCATTCTTTACCAGTTGTCCATAGTCGGTCTTTTCTAAACCGAATAAATTCTTAAGGAATTGTATCATTGTTGTTTATGATTTTCTATTTCGGACTCAAAAGTACGACAGAACTAAATTTCAGTTTGTGACTTAGATCACACAACTGAGATTTATATCCCAAATAAACAGATTTAACAACAATTTTTTGGCGATTACCCCAGATTCAGTAGCTTGAAAATCCAAAAAATAATTGCGGCAAGGGCCATAGAAACCGGGATTGTCAATATCCATGCATACAATAATTGCACCGTTACACCCCATCGAACAGCAGAGACTCGTTTTGTCAGGCCAACACCCATAATGGCTCCTGTAATCGTGTGGGTTGTACTTACCGGAATTCCAAAGGCTTCTGTTCCAAACAACAACATGGCACCGGCGCCTTCAGCCGCAACCCCTTCGAAAGGGGTAAGTTTGGTAATTTTTGATCCCATGGTCCGAACAATCCGCCATCCGCCAATTAATGTCCCTGCCGAAATCGCAGTATAACAACCATAGACAATCCACAAAGGGATCGCATGAATCTTACCCTCAACAAAGGTGACCTGTGCCCAATGTGGAATTGTGGAGGGATCTGCAGTCTTAAAAAAAACCAGCAAGGTAGCCGTAATAATTCCCATCACCTTTTGGGCATCATTGCCCCCATGCCCCAGACTGAAAAGTGCAGAGGAGAATAACTGCCCAACCTTGAACCATCGATGCAATCTGAAAGGGTTGAAATTCCTGAAAATCCATAACAATGCAACAGAGAGGAAATAGGAGAGTAACATCCCAATTAAAGGGGCAAGAAATATAAACGCCGCTATTTTTAAAATCTTATCTGAATGAACAACTCCCCAACCGGCATAGGCAATTGCGGCTCCGGCAAATCCACCCACTAAAGTATGTGAAGAACTTGAAGGAATGCCCAGGTACCAGGTGAGCAGGTTCCATATAATTGCAGCGATCACACCAGCCAAAATCACCTGAAGATTAATTGAACCAGTGTCCACAACTTTAGCGATCGTGTCAACGATATGAAGTTCAAATATGGCATAGGCAGCGAAATTGAAAAATGCTGCCCAAATAACCGCCTGAAGTGGCGTTAGTACTTTGGTTGACACTACGGTAGCAATCGAATTAGCTGCATCATGAAAGCCATTGATAAAATCAAAAATAAAAGCTAACAAAATGATGGCTATTAATATTGTAAAGTCCATGGTTCGTATAATTCGCTAAGTATGATTTTAAAATTTGTTGTTTTTAAACAATTGATTATTAAACAATTAATAACCAACACAATACATCCCAAATTTAAGATCTGAATATTACAAACTGGTTACATTAGTGTTACATTACAATTACAAAAAACTATTTCCAAATCCTTTCGTCACATCAAATTGAAAAGTCGTCTTAATGACTTTGAGGATAGTCCTTAATGCAAATTTTGGGGTAAATAAAAAACCACCTACTGAGGCAATCTCTGTAAGTGGTTGATTTAGTGGAGCGGAAAACGAGATTCGAACTCGCGACCCTCAGCTTGGGAAGCTGATGCTCTACCGACTGAGCTACTTCCGCATTTTTATGTGATGCAAAAATAGGATATTTTTTGAAAATTAAAGCCACTAAAAATTCAGATTCGTAGATTATTTTAAAATGTTGTAACTTTGTGTATTGACGGGTGATCAGATACATTAAATAAATATATATCGTTATGTATATCTTTAACTTAATACCCGAAATCATGAACACAACATCCAAAATTATCTATTGGGTTCCCCGTATCCTATGCATCCTCGCTATCCTCTTTATCAGCATGTTTGCACTTGATGCCTTTGAACCCGGGTCACCATTGAGCCAGCAAATATCCGGCTTCCTGATGCACATGATCCCATCGTTTGCATTATTGCTTGTGTTGGTCATTGCCTGGAAATGGGAATATATCGGCGGTATTATATTTGCAATTATAGGACTTGCTACAAGTCCGTTCATTTATTCCCTTAACTACAACAGATCACATTCTGCCGGGCTTAGCCTGATGATAGTCGGCATGGTTTGCCTACCCTTTTTTATTGTTGGTGTTCTGTTCATTCTAAGTCACCTCCGAAGGAAAGGTGGTAAAAAGGTTTTAGTTCACGAATAGCAAGACTTGAATTTTCACTTTTAAAATGGACAACTCACACTCTGACCTGTGGGTAATCGGGGGATTTAAGTGTTAACTGATAACCAGAATCCCACTGGTTATTCTGAAGAATCTTTTGTACATTGGCTTCAAACAGCTTGCGAACGATCATTCTGGTAAGATCCGGATAGTTTACCTCTACCTTGACTGAAGAATCGAGCCAGTTTTGGATAAGTTTAAATTGTTTTGTCTTCAGATTTTTAATTACGGGTACCCCCATAACCTCTAAAGCGGCGGCATTACATTTTTGTTCATATTGACCTTTCATTGGAATGACCATTAACTTCTTATGCAGAAAAAGTGCTTCCGCCGGAGTCTCGAAACCAGCTCCGCATAAAACACCTTTCGATCTGGCCATATCGGAAATAAACCGTTCATTCGTAATAGGCTGGATAAAAACATTCCCTGAACGATAGGTTTGCTTTGATTTTTTTGAAAAAACATGCCAGCTAACTTCTTCAAAATTTGATAATTTTTTCACCAAAAGCTCGTCATCAAACGAAGGAAGATAGACGGTATAATAATTGAGTTCATCCACCTCACTTTCCCTCACCTGCCGACGGATGACCGGAGTGAAGATATTCTCATCGTAGGGTTGAAAATGAAAACCAAAATGCATTGAAGCCGGTGCATAATTTCTCAAAAGGAAACGACCGAAGTGATCCACCTTAGAGGGAACAGGGACTTTTCCACTAAGCAGCGATCCCTGATGACTCAAACTGATGCAAGGTACTTTTTT
Source organism: Prolixibacteraceae bacterium (assembly GCA_963675995.2). GTDB lineage: Bacteria > Bacteroidota > Bacteroidia > Bacteroidales > Prolixibacteraceae > JAAFHB01. The sequence goes on from CAXXIY010000003.1 coordinate 273,798, forward strand.
CTTTACACATGCCCATGCTGAAACAGGTTCAAAATCATTAATTACAAAATCGTAATCCTCGACAGGTAGCTGAGCGATTTCGCGTCTCAGGTTCGGAAGATTTACGTGAATAGTGGTATTCCACAGATCGATACCACCACTCTTCCCAAATACGAAACTTAATCCCTTAAACCGGTACTTCACCGGAACATCAAGTGTCATATCACATTGCGTTCCACTAATAAGGATATCACAATGGCAATAATCCTGCAGAATTGGAATTATTTCACGGGCCCGACTGATATGGCCGTTACCTGTCCCTTGTATTGCATAAAGTATTTTCATTGACGGGGTCTGTTAAAGCTGATCTACTGGTTATGAAACTCGACAAGCATATTATTAAACAAGTCCTTTACTTTAAAATCAATCATTTTTTCGTGATCTGTGATCACCGATTCGGGCTGATCGACAAAATCATTCCTGAAATTAAAGATCCTCCATTCTCCTTGATTGTATTCCAGCGATGTGAGGTTTTCAATCCAGTCGCCCGAATTGAGATAATTCACGGTTTGTTGTCCAACCTGTATAGTCCGAATCTCAGGTTTATGAATGTGCCCGCAAACTACGAAATCAGCCCCTTTTCTTGCTGCTGCAGTTGCTACAGTACCTTCAAAAGCGTTAATATACTTCACTGCCCCTTTCACAGATTCCTTGATCTTTTTTGAAAATGAGACCGGTTTCAGATTTAAATCCAACTGACGAAGAAGCCAGTTCACCATCATATTCAAAGATACCAAGGTATCGTAACCGATTGCTCCTAATTTTGAAAGCCACTTCGAATGTTGCATCACCACATCGAACACATCGCCATGAAAAAACCAGATGGTCTGACCATCGAGTTCTAGTTTCAAATCATTGACAATTTTTAGCCGTCCCACCTTCATCCCGGTGAACCTTCGAAACATCTCATCGTGATTTCCGGTAATATAATAGATGGTGCATCTGTCAGATGCCAGCCCAAGCAAGTGCTTAATTAGTTTAAGGTGCGATTTCGGAAAATACCGCTTTTTAAATTGCCAGATATCGATAATATCCCCGTTTAAAATCAAGGTCTTTGGTCTGATACTTTTCAGATATTTAAGCAATTCACCGGCTTGACAACCTGATGTTCCAAGATGAACATCAGAAATCACTACCAATTCTACATTTCGTTTAGTGTCCATTCGCTATATATTTTGATACGACTAAGGAACAACCAACGTATTACGGATGTGTTACAAAACGATTAATAAAAAATTAAAGCCCTGAATAGGAAATCAGAAATCTTTTGAAACAGAAATGAAACATCTTTTTAATCCATCTGTAATGCAAAAGATCGATATTTGTATCGATAAAATTAGTGATGACTTCTACGGATTTTGAGTTTATTGAAGACCCAAATCCTGCATTTAGTCAAAGCGTTAAATTTAATGTTCAAATATCAGTTAGGGGAAGTTCGGGGCGGTGCAAAGTTCCCGGACTTCCTGTTTTATTCTGAGAATTCCCTGAACCAAAGTCCTGAATCATTCACCTTTCTTTTCTGTGTATGATGATCATTATGAACAATCCCGGATCGGGGACGGAAACCTTCATCCCATTCGAAACTGTCTATAAAGTTCCAGACAAAATAACCCTTCACATGTGCCCTATCATTTTTAGCCCTGAGAACATTGTACTGATAACGTTTGTAATAGTTGATCCTTTGTTGGTCGTGAACTCTTCCATCAATCAGGTGATCCGGGAATGCAGCGCCATTTTCAGTTACGATTAGTTCCTTCACAGGGTATATCGCGAACTGCATTAAAATATTGCAGATTTTTTCAGGAGCAACTTTCCACCCCATCTCAGTGATCTCTGCATGACCGGTAGGTGGACCCGATTGGCCCAGATAAAGGGGATCAATGCTGGTCTGCTCAACACCCTGAAATCGTTTTGGATTCCGATAAATCAAACTCAAATTCAAGTTTTTTGTGATCACCAGATTACATGAATCTATCTATTTCCCGGCGAAATGAGAGCGGCTCATCGGGAAAGCCTATACCAAATGTAGGCTCAGTAAAAAGCCGGTTAAACATTACATCAAGCCGGCTGGCTGCCCGGTAATGGTTGGCCAGATTCTTTTAGAGCTCGGTAGGAGAAAACGAGAAGGTAGTTCCGATAGGACTGTTTTTCACGTCACCTCGGATAATTCGGCCACCTTCGGTCTGGCAATGACATGCCTGGTGCACTGCTGCAAGAAACTTATTTATTCCAGTATGTTCAGGAGCATACATTCTGGAAAGGTATCCCAAAGTGGTAAAACTTGCCGGTTCCGTCAGGTAATATTCTGAGCCATGAAATACATCTTCAGCTATTATTAAGAAAATCCTGGTTCATAGCGAGATATCCTTTATTTTAAAATTATTTTGGAGAGGTCATATTGTGTGGAAGGTTAGGTTTTTGGTTCAGACCGGATGCATTCAGACAATTCCATGATGCGTTTTAATAATTAAAATCAGGATAAAATCATCGAAAACGGCAAGACAAAAAATGGTTCTTCCTGAAATCTAACGGATATATACCGTTTGGAGTGTAATATTAATGTAACAGGGGCGTAACGCAATTTAATGTGACTGTAACAATACTGTAACACTATTATGAAATTTTTGCAACGTATAAAAATGATAAAAAATACATTTATTATGAAAAGACTAAATTCTATTTTGTTCGTACTGATGATGATTCTGGGGCTTCGATTAAGTGCTCAGGAAGCAACTGTAAATGAAAAACTTTCAGTAATTGACGACAAAGTAAACGGCTTACTCGAGAGAATAGCAACAGATGAGGCAGATCTTTCGAAACTGACCAAGATCAAAGTTTCGGGATATATTCAGGCGCAGTACCAAAATTTTGAGAGCCTGGCGTTACTCGCCAAATCACAAAACTACTTTTCGTTAAGAAGAGTCAGGGTAAAATTTACGTATGAAGCAGCTGATGGAATTAAATTCGTTTTGCAGCCAGACTTTGCACCTGGGAATTTATCGCTAAAAGATGCCTATGCCGTTGTGAATGACCGATGGACAAAAGCGTTCAGTTTGTGGGCAGGTAAATTTAACCGACCTAACTATGAGGTTGAATACTCGTCTAGTCAACGCGAGTTGACAGAACGTTCTTTGGTGATCAGAACCCTATATCCGGGAGAGCGTGCCATTGGAGCAAAATTGGAATACAATCCGGTTAATGTTCCGATTCATATGCAGTTGGCTGTCCTTAACGGAAACGATGGTTTGACCATTGCAAGCAGCACAGGAACAAACCTGAATGCCACTGATAATATCGATTACGACAATTTCAAAGATGTAATGGCCCGTATAACTTACAATGCTAAACTTGGCAACTTTGGAGGACTTGATTTTGGAGCACATGGCTATTTTGGAGCTCTAAAAGCGAATGGCCTCGTCACGTACAGCAGCGACTACACCACCACAAAATCTGCCCAGATTGGAGACAAAATTGGAAGAAATTGGTTAGGTGGTGAATTTCAGTTATATGCTGATGCATTAGGTGGATTCTCAATAAAAGGGGAGTACATTGCCGGTAAAAATGCCACAACAGGTTTCGCACCGGTAGGTACTACACTTGGTGGAGCGAATTACCAGAATAATTTTGCAGGTTACTACCTCTATCTTATCAAGAACCTGGGCAAGAAGAATCAGTTTGCCTTCCGTTACGATTCCTACGATCCTAATACAGACATTAAAGGAAAAGATATTACACTTAAAGGATATGTCGCCACCGCTACAACCGCAAAAAAGATGAGTGGCAAAGGCGATTTGGCAACCTCAACTTTGGGCTTTGCATTTCACCACTATTTTGATGACAACATCCGGATTACACTTTGCTATGAAATAGTTCAAAATGAGAAAGCTGGAGTTAATGCCAATGGTGTTGGAAATTATACCGAAAGTTATACAACCAATGCAGGTACCACAGGTACATTGGATTATAGCAAGATTGTAAACCAGAATGTACTCACATTAAGACTTCAGGCGAAGTTCTAAGCTGGCAATTGGCGGTTAGGCTAGCAGGTTGCTTAAGGATCACAATCCTCCAAAACCAGTAACCAGCTGCCAGAAGCACTTTTTAAAAACAAATTATTTAAATCAAATAAAAAATCAAAACAATGAAATCACTCAATTTATTAAAGTTATCAATGATTGCTGTTGCACTTGGTGTAATCACCTTTGCATTCACAGCTGCCCCGGAGCGTATCACGGTGAAAGGTTCAGATACACTGGTCATTCTTGCACAGAGGTGGGCTGAGGTCTATATGAAAACCAACCCAAATGTTTCAATCCAGGTGACTGGCGGTGGATCAGGGGTTGGAATCTCGGCGTTAATCAATGGCGCTACAGACATAGCGAATGCAAGCCGCAAAATGAAAAATACCGAGAAGGATAAACTTAAAGCCAGGTATAATACGCTTGGTGTTGAAGTCGCCTGTGCCAAAGACGGTATTACAATTTACCTTAATGCCGCAAGTAAAGTGAAAGAATTATCAATAAAACAATTAGGTGAAATTTTCAGAGGTGAAATCACCAACTGGAAACAAGTTGGAGGAGAGGATCAGACGATCAAATTATATGGAAGGGAAAACAGTTCAGGCACCTATGTATTCTTCCAGGAAAATGTGGTCAAAGGAGACTACGCTTCAAGCTGCCAGACGCTTCCAGGAACTGCCGCTGTTGTAAATGCGGTTAAGAAAGATCCTTATGGAATTGGTTATGGAGGCGCTGCCTATGCTGAAGGGATTATTCTTTGCAAGGTAAAAAAGGACGACAACAGTCCCGCTTTTATTCCAACCCCTGAAACGATTAAAACAGGCGAATATCCTATCACCCGCTACTTGTACATGTACCTGAGAAACAGACCGACCGGGGAAACAAAGAAATATATTGACTGGATTTTAAGTGCCGAAGGTCAAAAACTAGTTATCGACATGGGTTATTTTCCGGTAAAATAAAACAACAGGTTGAATAAAATCACATATAACTGATTTACAAGCGAATAATTTCTTTACTGAAGTTATTCGCTTCCTTGTTTTCCTTAATTTAATTCTTGATAAAAGTGACAAATTAAAATGACCAAAGAACAATCAAAAAAACATTCTTCCAGCACTTCCGTAACTGCAGATCCAGAACAGGGTCGTATTGATATAACAAGGAGGAAATTCCGGATTGGCGATTACCTTGCAGAAAGGATCATTAAAGGGGTTGCCTTTCTCTCTATTACGATTATCATTCTGATCTTTTTCTTTGTGTTTCGTGAGGCTTTCCCCATTTTCAGTAATTCAAAAGAGATAAAAACTGCCAAGACTGAAAATGCAGTTCAATCTGCTCAGGAGACTTATGGTGCAGTAACAGACAAAACAACTCAACCTGAAGTCCAGGAAACATATGGTGAAGTAACCGATAATTCCCAAAAACCTGAACAGCAGGATACATACGGAGCAGGAACCGACACCTCACAGGTTCAGGAACAATATGGCGTTCAAACGACTGAAACTTCGCCAACAGAAACATCAGCAAAAACATATACCGTAAGTGCTGGAAGCGGATATGATGACAATCAATCAGCATTAAAGACGCTGGGTACAAAAGAGTGGGTTCCGGTATCCGACAAGCCCAGGTATGGAATTTTGGCTTTAATTATCGGAACCATAAAAATCACATTGATCTCTTTGCTATTTGCTGCACCTGTAGCAATTCTTGCAGCCTTGTACACCGCCGTGTTTGCTAACAAAAAAATGAAAGAGATCATTAAACCAACGATTGAACTACTTGCAGGATTTCCCTCAGTAGTCATTGGATTTTTTGCTTTGATGGTTCTGGCGACCTTTCTTCAGGAAGTTTTCCATTATGAGACGAGGTTGAATTCTTTCGTTGGAGGGATCGCGATGGGAATTGCCGCCATACCAATTATATTCACAATTACTGAAGATGCACTGGCTGCAGTTCCAAAATCATTTTATGAAGCAAGCCTGGCCATTGGTGCATCAAAATGGCAAACTGCCTTTTTCGTCATTCTACCTGCAGCTACGCCCGGCATCTTTGCAGCTATTTTGCTGGGGATTGGAAGGGTGTTTGGTGAGACAATGATTGCGTTGATGGCAACCGGGAATGCAGCCCAGATGGACCTGAATCCGTTCGCCTCAGTCCGGACCCTGGCAGCGACGATTGGAGCAGAGATGGCAGAGGTGGTCTTCGGTGACACACACTATAATGTTTTGTTCCTGATTGGTTCACTGCTGTTTATTTTTACTTTCTTCATCAATGCCATTGCTGAATTCTATGTGAAAGGGAAATTAATGAAAAGAATACAGGGAAAATGATAACAAGCTTCAAAAAAAACATAAAAGGTATTGTAATTGAAGGAATTACATTAATCTCGGCACTGTTGATCATCTCGATAGTGATCATCATGCTTTCAGTGATTTTTATTGGTGGTAAAGATCAGCTGTCGTGGGAATTTCTGACCAGCTTTCCCACAGATGGAATGACAAAAGGGGGCATCTTTCCAGCCATTTATGGCACAGCAATGCTGGTCCTCATCATGTCGGTTGCGGCAGTGCCATTTGGAACGATAACGGCAATCTACCTCACCGAATATGCCAAAGAAAATTCAATTATCGCAAAAACAATTCGATTTGCAGTACGCACTTTAGCCGTAATTCCATCGATTATTTACGGTCTTTTCGGATTGGGATTCTTTATAAAATTCGTTGGAGCACATGTTGACAGCGCATTTTACGGTGGAGAATTGAAGTGGGGCCAGCCCAATCTGCTTTGGGCAAGCCTTACAATGGCATTACTTACCTTGCCGGTCGTGATCGTCTCGGTTGAGGAGGCGCTAAAAACTGTCCCCAATGAACTGCGAGCGGCTAGTCTTGCCTTGGGGGCGACCAAATGGCAAACAATTCGCAAGGTGGTACTCCCCGGCTCCATTTCAGGAATCATGACTGGGACTATTCTTGCTGTCAGCCGTGGCGCCGGCGAGGTAGCGCCTATACTATTTACGGGAGCAGCTTATTACCTGGCCACTCTTCCCGGTCTCGGTGACCAGTTTATGGTTCTTGGCTATCACATTTACGTACTGACTACACAGTCGGCCAATGTAGATCAGACTCTGCCCATACAATTCGGGACAACATGTGTTTTGCTTTTGCTCACATTTCTTTTAAATATGTCAGCAGTTATTTTAAGATACAAAATCAGAAAAAAGAAAAATCGTTGATCATGATCATTGATAAAATAAATACAGAGAATATGTTTCTCTATTACAGCGGGAAAATGGCGCTGAATAACATCTCTATAAAAATACCAGAAAAGAAGGTAACAGCTTTTATTGGTCCGTCCGGATGCGGCAAATCAACATTTTTGCGCAGTCTTAACCGTATGAATGACCTGATTGATGGTGTTAAGATTGAAGGTAAGGTATTCATTGACGGCATTAACATCTACGACAAAAATGTCGATGTAGTTAATCTGAGGAAAAAAGTGGGAATGGTTTTTCAGAAATCTAATCCTTTTGCAAAATCTATTTACGAAAATATCGCTTATGGTCCAAAGATCAATGGATTAAACGATAAAAAGCAACTGGACGAAATTGTTGAAACTGCACTGAAGAACGCTGCCATCTGGGATGAGGTGAAAGACCGGCTTGGTGATTCAGCGCTCGGTCTGTCTGGTGGTCAGCAGCAAAGGCTTTGTATTGCTCGTACGCTCGCGGTAAATCCAGAAATTGTTTTAATGGATGAACCTGCAAGCGCCCTTGACCCATTATCAACCGCCAAGATTGAAGAATTGATCGTTCAGCTTAAAGAGCTGTACACCATCGTTATTGTCACTCACAATATGCAGCAGGCAGCACGGATCAGTGATAATACAGCATTCTTCTATCTAGGAGAGCTAATCGAATATGATAAAACGAAAAAGATATTTACAAATCCTGATAAGAAGCAGACCGAAGATTATATCACAGGTCGTTTTGGTTGAAATCAAATAATTTTATATATTTAAAACATGGAAAATTACAGAATATTCGACTCCGAACTGGAGAAACTGACCCACAAGGTGATCCAGATGTGTTCACAGGTCAATGAGCAATTGATTGATGTAATCACGGCTCTCAAAACCTCGGATCTGCCATTGGCTAAAAAGGTGATCAACAACGATGAATTCATTAATAACCTGGATGTTAAAATCGACAAACTTTGTCAGAAGATTTTTGCCCTTCAGCAACCGGTGGCCTCCGATCTCAGGTATATTATTTCGGCACTGAAAATAAACAACGACCTTGAACGGATTGGTGACCATGCAGTAAACATTGCCAAAAGAATCGAACCGCTTACCGATTATAAACAGCTAATTGAAGACCTGGGAATCGATACAATTGGGGAAAAGACGATTGACCTTTTCGCAGACGTCACCGAACTGGTTAAAACGCACGACCTGATTTATGCTGAGAAAATCGTTAATAAGGCGGAGGCGATCAAAGAAAAATGTGAAACAATTGCTTCAAGAATTCTTGGTGAAATGATGCATCAGTCAGAAGTCGTGGTTGTAGCTGCAAACATATTGATTATCATTAATTTATTTGAAAGAATCACCAGTTACTCCACAAACGTGGCAGAATCAATTACTTTTGTAGTTGATGGCGAAATCGTCAAGCACAAAAAGCATAGTTAGTAAATTTGTCAATACTTTAATTCGGCAATAAATTGAGAGGTTAGATCACAATTGGGACCTGTCTCTGAATAAGCAAATTTTCATATTAAGATAATGGAAGATGAATGAGAAATATAAAATACTCGTAGTCGAGGATGAAGAGGATCTTAATGAGATATTGCAATTCAATCTGGAAAGTGAAGGCTATCATGTTGATGCCTCATTTTCAGCAGAAGAGGCTTTGAAAAGAGACCTGGCTATTTATGATTTAATGCTCATTGATGTGATGATGGGAAAGATTTCGGGATTTAGTCTTGCTCAAAGAGTCAGGAAAGAGTGGAAACTCGAAGTCCCCATCATTTTTCTGACTGCCAGAGATACCGAAAACGATTTATTGACCGGCTTCAACCTGGGGGCAGACGATTACATAACAAAACCATTCTCAATCAGGGAATTACAGGCTCGTGTCAAAGCTGTTTTAAAAAGGATAAAGATGACCTCGTCCGAAGTCAACACCTCCCTGAATATGGGGGCAATCGTCATCGATTTTGAGACGAAGCGATTGATTATTGGGGATAAAAAGATAGAGCTGACCCGTAAGGAATATGAAATTGTATCGTTGCTGGCCAAAACACCCGGGAGGATCTTCTCGCGTGAAGAGATATTACGCAGAATTTGGGAAAGCGATGTCATTGTAACAGACCGGACAGTGGATGTTAATATGACCCGTCTGCGCCGTAAAATGGAAGAATACGGGAGTTATATCCGCAATAAACCCGGATTTGGCTATTATTTTGAAATGTAAAAACAAAATCAGTTTAGTTTATGCCTTTTCTCCAGAAAACAATCAGGTGGAAACTTTTCACCTACTACTTTCTCCTTTTCGCCATATTCACCTTATCTATAATTCTCTATCAGAACAGGCGAGAGCACCATTTCAGAATTGCGCAGCTAGAAACCACACTTAATGAATACACCGATCTGACCAATCTCTACATCATCCATTTTGATATTGCAAACAATAAATCATTTTCAAAACTTGACAGCCTGAAATGGCTCATTCCGGGAGGAAGCACCAGAATCACTGTGATCGATCCAAAAGGAAATGTATTATACGATAACACCATCGAAAGCTATACCAAAATGGAGAATCATAAGGAGCGGCCCGAATTTATGAAAGCCATCGCCAACGAATTCGGAGAAAACATTCGCCACTCAACAACTACAAATGAAGAATACTTTTACTATGCAAAGTCATACAAAAATTATGTAATCAGAGCGGCAATCCTGTATGACAAAAATGTTAAGGCCTTTTTAAAACCAGATTGGTTCTTTCTCCCCTTTTTCATCCTTTTATTTGTGGTATTCGGATTTCTGCTTCGCTATATTGCAAATCATATAGGTGATTCTATCACCAAACTAAAAGATTTTGCAGTTAAAATAAGACGAAATGAGGCGATTACCATCGACGAAAGCACCCCATTCCCAAATGATGAACTGGGATTTATAAGCCGTGAAATTATACAATTATATCAAAAATTAAGAAAAACGAAAACTGAACTACTTCTTGAAAAAGAGAAACTGATCAGTCATCTTTTCGTTCTGAATGAGGGAGTTGCTTTTTTTTCACGTGATAAGAGAACAATATTAAACAATAGTCACTTTATATTTTATGTCAATATTATCGCTGAAGAGACCACCACATCGATCGGGAATATCTTTCAGGCTGATGAGTTTCTTGAAATCAATAATTTTATTGATCAGACCATTGCTGAAAACAGTACATTCCAGCCTCAGGAGCCTCCCCGAATGGAATATGCCCTTCAAAAGGAGGGATCTCACTTTAGTATTCAGTGCATTTTCTTTCCCGATAAAAGCTTTGAAATACTCATCTCCGACCAGTCAAAGCAGGTAAGACGTAGTATCATGAAACAGCAAATCACCTCCAATATCTCTCATGAACTTAAAACCCCCATCTCATCGGTCAAGGGATATCTTGAAACGGTATTAAACAATCCCGATTTGGAGCTGAGTAAACAGCACTATTTTATTGAAAAAGCTTATAATCAGTCGGAAAGACTCACACAGCTGGTAAATGATATTTCGCTTTTAAATAAAATAGAAGAGTATTCAGAACTCTATGTCCGGGAAAAGGTGATGGTCAATAAAGCGATAACCGAAGCTATTGAAAGCATCAGTGATCTGATCAGACAAAAAGGTATTCGGGTCGAATGCTTCGTCGAAGATGATCTTATCATTAACGCCAATCATTCATTGATATTCTCAGTGTTTCGAAATTTAATGGAGAACTCGGTTAATTACGGCGGTGAAAATATTACAATAACAATTTCCAAATACCACGAAGATAATTCGTTTTTCTACTTCTCCTTCTCTGATAACGGACCAGGTGTGGATGAAGAGCATCTCGCACGTCTGTTTGAAAGGTTTTACCGGGTTGACTCCGGCCGTTCACGAAAGGAAGGGGGCACCGGACTAGGTCTTGCCATCGTAAAAAATGCCATAATCAGCTTTAAAGGGGAGATATCTGCCCGGAAAAGAAAAGGTGGAGGTCTCGAATTTTTGTTTTCACTTCCAAGGTGAAAAAAGTAATAATTTGTATTTCCATTTAAATAATATTATTTTTTTTGTTAGTTTTACGTCTTACTAAAACAGCGCATTTTTGTTTTTGTCAACCTAAGGGATAGACTCTTTAATATAAAGATCCGATGCACACGTTTAGAGTGTTACAGGATCTTTATTTTTCATAATACCCTAAATATAAATCCTTTAAAAAATACATGAAAAAAAATTACCTTTCCGGCACGGTCTTTATCAGCACAATCCTTTGTATTGTATTTGCTTCACAACTGGCTTACGGTCAGGATAAACTTATTACCATTCTCAGTGAGGAAATACAGCGCGAGATTCAAATATTAAAGAATCAGGAAATCCCTGCTTACTACATTAGTTATCGCGTTGAAGATATGACCGGGTACTCAATTTCATCCAGTTTTGGTACCACAACCTATTCACATGATAGTAAAAATTCAAGATTAACTGTAACCATAAGGGTTGGCACACCGCTCTTTGACAATTTTCATCCGGTTAGTGGCGGTTCGATGAATAATTACTCTGCCTCTGTTGGACTCCCTTATTGTGATGAACCACTAGCTGTTAAGCAAGTATTGTGGAATGCCACCAATGAGGCATACCAAAAGGCTATTTCGGGTTTTGCCAAGGTTAAATCAAACGTTGCCATAAAAGTAGAAGCCGAAGATCAGTCACCTGATTTTACTTTAGAGGAGGCAAAAAACTATTTCGAACCCCCAATTCGGCCTGAAGACCTCAAATTTGACATTCCATTATGGGAAAAACGGATAAATAAATATTCAGCCGTCTTTCTCAAAGATTCTGCAATTTTCAATGGTTCAGCTAACTGTAGTTATCAGATTACCCGAAAATATTTTGTTTCGAGCGAAGGCGACAAAATCGCCCAAAACAGTATTGCTGTCAAGGCTGGTTTTAATGGCACCATTAAGGCAAAAGATGGTATGGAAATGCCTTTGTACGAATCTTATTTCGCTTTTAAACCGGAGGGGCTTCCCACGGACAAAATAATGACAAAGGACATTAATAACCTTGTAAACAATCTGATTGCCCTAAAAACAGCCGCCATTGCCGAACCCTATTCGGGACCTGCATTACTTACCGGAAAGGCTGCTGGTGTATTCTTTCACGAAATTTTTGGCCATCGTGTCGAAGGACAGCGAATGAAAAATGAGGAGGATGCACAAACATTTAAGAAGAAAATTAACGAACAGGTATTACCCAGTGCTTTAAGTGTTTACTGCGATCCGCAAATCAAGACCTATCAGGAAATGGAATTGAATGGAAGTTATGTATACGACGATCAAGGATCAAAGGGACAACGTGTTGGAATTGTTAAAGACGGTATTCTAAAAGATTTTTTGATGTCGCGAACGCCAATTAACAACTTTCAAAAGTCAAACGGTCACGGACGGGCTATGTCGGGAATGCAACCTACTGCACGTCAATCGAATCTGATTGTGGAAACATCGCAACCAAAATCCAATGAAGAATTACGCGCTGAGTTAATTAAATTGGCCAGGGAGCAGAATAAATCGTACGGATATCTTTTTGACGATGTGGTAGGCGGCTTTACGTCAACCAACAGATTTATGCCCAACGCATTTAATGTCACGCCCGTATTGGTTTACAAAGTGTATACCGATGGCCGACCTGACGAAATTGTACGAGGTGTTGATTTGGTTGGCACACCACTCGCCATTTTTTCGCAAATTGATCAGGCCGGCGGAAAGATTGAAACATTTAACGGGTATTGCGGTGCAGAATCGGGCCAGATACCGGTTTCATGTGTTGCCCCTATGATTGTGCTGAAATTGATTGAAACACAGAAAAAATCGAAATCGCAGGAACGGCCAATTGTTTTACCACGTCCTGACAGTAAGTGAATTTCTAACTTAAAAATGATAAAACATAGAACATGAACGCGATACTAAAATATTTTACCATACTGGCATTTTCAGTTCTGATTTGCCAACCAGTATTAAAGGCACAAACCAATGCGGACGATATCATTTTCAAGGCGATGAATGATGAGCTCAACCGGAATCTCTCAAAACTAACGCTGGATAAACATCAGCCTCCTTTTTTTATATCCTACCAATTAAATGATGCACAAACTCTTTCTATCAGTGCCACATTAGGAACTCTTCTTAATTCGACTTTAACCCCCTCCCGCTCTCAAAATGTAAGGCTAATGGTTGGTGACTATTCGCTCAACGATGAAAATTTTTTCGGAAGCCCAAGTGCTACATCTGGAGGATTTCTTTCGCTACCCCTTGAAAATAACTACGATGCTATTCGCCGCTCCTTTTGGATAACAAGTGATCAGAGTTACAAAAGAGCAATTGAAAACTACGATCAAAAACTAGCTGCATTAAATCAGCAGAATAAAACAGACGAGGAGAAACTGAATGACTTTTCGAAAATAAAACCTGTGAGCCTGATTTTAAAAAGTATACCAGTCAAATACGATAAGGCCAAATGGGAAAGTATTGCCAAAGATGTTTCCAGTGTATTCAAAGATTATGCACAAATAACCAATTCGTCAGTAACATTGGCTTCATTCAATGGGAATAATTATGTTTCCACAAGTGAAGGAACCAAGCTTAAAATTCCATATTGCATTGCATTATTAATGGTAAATGCTACCTGCCAAGCCGAAGATGGCGAAAAACTAAACAACCAGCTTATATATTGCGCATTAACTCCCGAACAATTGCCTGCCTCTGATAAAATAAAGGAGAATATCAAACAAATGGCCGATAACCTTTTAAAATTAAGTAAGGCACCGTCAATTAAGGATGCTTATTCAGGTCCAGTTATCTTTGAAGGTGAAGCAGTTGCAGAACTCTGTGCACAAAAGCTATTCAGTGGTAATGGTTTAGTTGCGTCAAGAGAACCAAACTTTCCTGTTGAGCGACCATTTATGGGAAGTATAAACAAAATGGATGTTAAAATAAATCAGAAAATCTTTTCCGAAAACATTACCATTAAGGCAACTCCTAAGTTAAAAACCTTTCATAATATACCGTTAATTGGCTCATTCGAAATAGATGCTGAAGGGGTAATACCAAACGACGAATTGGTTTTGGTCGATAAAGGGATTTTAAAAACTATGCTAAACGACCGCGTTCCAACCAATAAAATTAAGGAATCAAACGGGCACAGACGTTTTTTCATTGGCTCCGCCACTTCTCAAAAAGCTCCGGGCGTTATCAATTTATCGTACAACAATGGCGAACCATCCGATCAATTGCGAAAAACCGTTTTAGCAGAAGCTGAAAAAAACGGATTGGAATTCATCTATGTTATTCGAAAACTTGGATCTTCATCATCAATGATGGGTAGCAGAAATTTAGCTTCTTCAAAACCTGTCGGAGTATATAAGGTTATGGTAAAAACTGGGGAAGAACAATTTGAACGATCTGCCGTAATCAGCGATTTTCCATTAACTAAATTCAAAGAAATTACATCGGGAAGTAACGAACAGATTGTATATAACACTGTAAGTTCGGTGCCTGTTTCCTTTATTGTACCAAAGTCATTGGTTTTCAGTGATGTAAGTCTTGAAAAAGATAAATATTCAAAACCTAAATTACCACTTGTGTCCAATCCATTGCTCACTCAAAAATAGTTAACAACTAACTTTATGGTAAGCGCCTTAATAATTTGATTATTAATTGCCACAGTATAAATGCCGTGGAAATTAAATTTATGGCTATTTTTGCGAAAATTGAAATTGTCAAAAATCATGAAAGAGCAAATTGAAGCCCTTAATCAAAAATACACTAACGCCACTGCGGAAGAACTCTTAACTGGTTTTCTGACTGAATTCAAGGGGAAAATTGCCTTATCGAGCAGTCTGGGTATTGAAGACCAGATACTTACCCATATGGTTTGTAATATTGACAAATCAACGAAGATCTTTACACTTGATACCGGAAGGCTTTTCCCCGAAACTTACGAGCTGATTCATCGAACGAACCACAAATATGGTATTAGGATGAGCGTCTATTTTCCGGATGCAAGCCAGATAGAATCGATGGTAAACACAAAGGGAATCAATCTGTTTTTTGAAAGTGTCGAAAACCGGAAACTATGTTGTAACCTCCGGAAAATAGAACCGTTAAAAAGGGCTTTTGCAGGTCTGGAAGTATGGATATGCGGATTACGCCGCGAACAGTCGGTCACCCGACATGAGATGCAACGTATCGAATGGGATGAGGCAAATGGAATAATCAAATTAAACCCGCTGATCGACTGGACAGAAGATGAAGTTAAAGAATTTGTTGCAACTCATGGAATTCCATATAATCCACTGCATGACAAAGGATTCCCCAGCATTGGCTGCCAACCTTGCACCAGGGCTATTTTCCCCGGAGAAGATATCAGGGCCGGCCGATGGTGGTGGGAGAATCCAGATACCAAGGAGTGTGGGTTGCATAAACGATAATAAAAAAAGCGCTTTCGAGGCGCTTTTTTTATGGTTTGTTAATCGAATTTGTGATCCGGTTCCTCATCACATCCCCGGTTATATTGTTCCATTGCAGTAAAACTCATACCCATTGAAGAGAACCCGCCATCATGGAAAAGGTTTTGCATAGTCACCTTTTTGGTGAGATCCGAAAACATAACAATGCAGTAGTCGGCACACTCATCGGCCGAAGCATTTCCCAACGGCGACATCCTTTCGGAGAAATCGAGGAGGTTTTCAAACATCTTTATCCCGTTTCCGGCAGTTGTGGGTGTTGGTGACTGAGAGATGGTATTGATTCTGACTTTTCGTTCACTGCCGTAAATATAGCCAAAACTTCGCGCAATCGACTCCAGTAAGGATTTGGCATCCGCCATATCGTTATATCCGTAAAAAGTGCGCTGCGCAGCGACGTACGACAACGCCAGCACCGATCCCCATTCATTGATTGCATCAAGTTTTCGTGCTGTTTGCAGGACTTTATGAAATGACACGGCAGAAACATCCAGTGTTTTTGAAAGCAGGTCATAATCAAGGTCACTGTAATGCCTCCCTTTTCTGACATTTGGAGACATACCTATTGAATGCAAAATAAAATCGAGTTTCCCACCTAGAAATTCCATTGATTTAACAATCAACATTTCAAGATCTTCGACACTTGCAGCATCAGCAGGGATAACGATTGTATTGCATTTTTCGGCCAGCGTCTGGGTATCACCCATCCGGATAGCGATCGGAACATTTGTCAGCGTAAAGGTTGCTCCCTCTTCAAGGGCCCTCTCTGCAACTTTCCAGGCAATAGAATTTTCATTCAATGCACCGAAAATAATTCCCCTTTTACCCCTCAATAAATTATAAGCCATTTAGTTACAATTTCTGAAGGCATTAAAGCCTTCAATGAATAATTTAAAGTATCAATTTAGATATGGACTGAATCTATCTTACCGTTCAGAACATATCTTGCTAATAACCCTTAAAAGGTCACATTTGTTTTGTTAAGGGGATAAATACTACTTTAAAAGCTCCTCAGCATTCATTATAGCAGCCGCTGTGATGTTTTCACCGCTAAGCATTTTGGCAAGTTCTTCAATCCTTTCTGTTTTGGATAAACGTTTTAGACGGGTGGTGGTATCATTGGCCGAATCCTGCTTGTAAACCAAAAAATGGTGATCACCCTTTGCGGCGATCTGAGGAAGATGAGTAATATTAATGACCTGCATATCAGAAGAAATCTCCTTTAATATAACTCCCATGCGCTCGGCTATCTCTCCTGAAACGCCTGCATCAATCTCATCAAAAACGATCGTAGGCAGCGCTTTTGATTTGGATATCAGGGCTTTTATTGCGAGCATAACCCTCGACATTTCACCACCTGAAGCTACTTTTGAAATATCATACAGAACTCCGTTCTTATTGGCGGTGAAAAGAAAACAGACCAGATCCTTGCCATTGGTTCCGGGAGAATTCAATGGCGTTATTTCCACTTTGAATCTCGAATTGGGCATTCCCAGAAGCAGGAGCTGCTTAATAACCCGGATCTCAATTTCCGAACTAACACTAAGGCGATTGGTGGATAGAAGGTTTGCCAGATTTTCAACCTCTATGCTTTTCAGATCCTTTAACTGAGCCAGGCGAAGTAATTCCTCTTCACGGGAAGAAACTGTCCTGATTTTTGCATCGAAAGAATTGCGTAACGCGATCAGTTCCTCTACCGACTTTACATGATGCTTTTGTTGTAACGAATAGAGGATATCCAGCCGTTCGTTGACAATTCTGATTCTTTCCGGATCGTATTCCACTTTCTCGGCAATCCCTTCCGATTCCTGTACAATATCCTTCAAATCAACATACAAACTCTCCAATCGATGTGATAAAAGGGTGGCTTCCGGTAAAAAATGAACCATTTTGGTATATAACCCGATCGCAGTCTTTATCTGATTTAAAGCGGATATATTCTCTCCATTAAGAAGCTCCGATATATTTGAAAGTCCTGATTTAATCTCTTCAGCATGGGTGAGCATCTCGAGCTCCTTTTCAAGCTCTTCCTGCTCATTCTCAATCAATGCAGCCTTATGTAACTGATCGAACTGAAACTGGTAATAGTCAAGATCTGCCTTTGATTTTTCTACCTCCGATTCGGCATCGTTCAAATCAGAGACCAGTTTTCGGTACTCGCTGTAGGTTTTCTTATACGATAACAGCAACTCCTGATTTCCGGCACAAATATCCACAACCATCATCTGAAATGACTGATCATTGATCTCGAGGTTCTGATTTTGAGAGTGAATATCTATCAGACGGAATCCAATATCCTGCATGATTTTAAGCATCACAGGAGAGTCATTAATAAAAGCGCGTGACTTACCGGCCGGGTTAATCTCCCGTCTGAATATTGCAAAATTATCAAAATCAAGATCATTGGAAAGAAAAAGATCTTCCAGTCCGAGTCCATCGACACGAAAAACCGCTTCGACCACACATTTTGCCGATTTGTCATTCAAAACAGATGAATCGGCTCTTTGACCCAGAATTAAGGAGAGCGCTCCCATCAAAATGGATTTCCCTGCACCAGTCTCTCCTGTTATAATAGAGAATCCGGGACTTAGATCTACATCAAGTTCCCTGATCAAAGCATAATTCTGAATTCTTAATCGTGTTAACATTAGGGTAAAATTAAGAATTAAAAAATCTTTTGATCCAAAATCTTTTGATATTTTCCTGAATTTGATGGATCACACTCGGTAAGGATTGCCATCACCCTTCCCTTCTCATCAGTACTTCCTTTTGAGAAAACATTCACCAACTCGTCAGATTTGGCATCGAAAAAAATCCGGTTGATATAAGTATCAGGTTTTGATCTGTATACCCTTTGCATATTTTTCAAAACATCAGCAATTTCCGATCGGCCGATATCTGGTTTATCAGCCATCATATCGAGTCCTAACCGGTGATACCGGTATAGCAACTCTCTGAACGGGCCATAAGCTTTATTGGTAAGATTCTCAATTAACCAGAAACGGTTAAAATTCCCTTCAAAAGCCCTCCACCCCTTTTCTCGAGCATTCTGAGAACGGTTGACTATATCGCGGGCTTTCTGGAAATAGGCGGTTCCTCCCATAGGAGAATAGGTGTCGTAATCGAATCCAAGGATAATATTGGCATAATAGGCTAATATATTCGTTAACGGATTGGTATTTGACGTTTCGTTATAATCCATAGTTTGAAACTCCACATATCTGAATTGCAGATCATTGTCTTTAATATTAAGCAGTGACGTTGTATATGAAGAGTTAAAAACCGGACGATTTAACTGGACTTGTATTGTGCCCTTAAACTCGTCGGTAGAGACCTGGTCGGTGATCTGAATAAAAATAGTACACTCAATCCTTTCATCGGTAGTAAAGACATTATCCGACCATTTACGGTTGTTCATAAACTCATAAATATCGGTACGCATGGATTCAAAAACCTGTTTGTAAGTCCCTTCAACTCTGGAACTCGAAACACTTACGTTACATCTGAATTCCTGACCTCTTACTCCGATGGAGATACAGATCAAAGCGAGCAGTAGGATAATTCTTGACATAAAATGGGCAATTTTCTTATAAAAATACGAAATTCAGGACAATCCCGAATAGAAATCTTCGGTTTCTATTATTTTATTTACAATATCAACAGCAATTTCACTTTTTTGTTTTAATCCTGAGGTGAAAATAACCCCGCTCCTATTCAGTATCCTGACGCTATTGGTGTCGTACTGAAAACCTGCACCTTTGTCAGTCAATGAGTTAAGAATGATAAGGTCCAGATTCTTCTTTTCCAGTTTGGCAATTGCATTTGCCTCTTCATTATTTGTCTCAAGGGCAAATCCTACAAGGATCTGATCCTTCCGTTTTAACTTCCCGAGGGTAGCCGCAATGTCCGGATTGGGACGAAGTTCAATTAAATAATTTTCTGAAGATCGTTTAATTTTTTGATTTTCAACCACAACTGGAGCATAATCAGCAACTGCTGCCACCATAACGGCTCCGTTACAATCACCAAAGTAGTGCAGACATTGGGTGTACATCTCAACGGCACTCCCAACATTAACGCGAAAAATATTTTCATTATTAGATTGAAGCGAAACAGGTCCAGCAATTAAAATCACCTTAGCTCCAAGTAAAGCTAATCGTTCGGCAATCGCAAAACCCATTTTGCCGGATGAGTAGTTTCCGATATAGCGTACCGGATCAATCTTTTCATAGGTGGGACCTGCTGTTACAAGATAGGTTCTATTCAGCAGTTTTTTTTTTCAACGAAGAATTCGATAATTTTTTCAACGATCATTTCAGGCTCCTCCATTCGTCCTTTCCCTGAAAGACCACTGGCCAGCTCTCCGGATGCCGGATCAATAATCAGATTGCCGTATGATTTCAGAAGAGCGATATTACGTTGGGTTGAGGGATGCAAAAACATATCCAGGTCCATAGCAGGGGCAATCATAACCGGACATTTTGCAGATAAATAAGTTGTAACCAATAAATTATCACAAATTCCATTGGCCATTTTCCCAATAGTTGCAGCAGTAGCCGGAGCGACCAAAAGAAGGTCGGCCCATAATCCCAAATCCACATGACTATTCCAGTTACCATCGGCCCGGGTAAAGAATTCACTTAGTACTGGTCGTCCTGAGAGTGTAGAAAGTGTTAACGGAGCGATGAACTCCTTCGCATAAGGAGTCATCACAACCTGTACTTCAGCACCTTGTTTAATGAGTCCCCGTAAAAGATACGCAGCCTTGTAGGCTGCAATACTACCCGTGACACATAGAATAATTTTCTTTCCCTGAAGTTGCATCCGTAGTGAAGATTTTAATAATTGAATTCCGGATGATAATTTCAATAATAAGCTTAGAAAAAAAGAGAAATAGTAGAATCAAACCACTATTTTTTCTCTTTTGTAGGATTGCGGTAGTAAATCTGACCCTCTTTGAACTCTTCGTAGGCAATCAGTGTAGGTTTTGGAAGCTTTTCGTAGTAACGCGAAATCTCAATCTGCTCGCGGTTTTCGAATACTTCTTCCAGATTATCGCTAAAGGAGGCAAACTCCTGCAGTTTTGTATTCAACTCCTCTTTCAATTCAGCATTAATCTGGTTTGCACGTTTTGCGATTACCATCAAAGACTCATAGATATTGCCCGTAAATGCTTCCAGTTCATTCAGATCCCTTGGCACAGTACTTATGGGAGCTTTTGTTTTTTTATAATCCATATCTATTTTTGTGTTTTATTAATCTCCTCATCACTCAGGTTCATCAATTTCTTTGTGTTTGCAAAGAACCGATCAGCCTCTTTACGATATTTACTTTCGGGAAATTCATCCGTAAAAGTAAAATACTCATCCAACGCATTATTCAATCGTTCGCGTTTCTTTTCATCAATACTGTTCTCTCCAAGCAGATATTTTGCTTTAAGCAAGTAGTACATTAATTCCTCGCGGTATTTTGAATCCGGATACTCTTTAATGCTGTTAGTCAACGATATAACTGCCGCACGGTAGTCGGCAAGGTCATAATACAATTTGCCCGACAAATACGATTTATACACCAGCTTTTCTCTCAATTCATCAATAAGCTTATTAGCTTCGGCGATCCTTGAACTACCCGGAAATATATTTATAAATAATTGCAAGGCATCAATAGCATCCTGAGATGTTTTCTGATCTAGACGAGCTGTCGGCGAATCAAGAAAATAGCAGTAACCAATCAGGAACTGAGCCTCTTCATTATATTCACTGCGGGGAAATTCCTTCAACATCTGACGAAAATAGTGACTTGAAAGGACGTAATCCCGCTGACCATAACAACTCTTTGCCAAATAATAATAAATCTGGTCCGCACGACTTGTACCACGGTAAATGTTCACCAGCTCCTGATAAAGCTGTGAAGCACGGCTATAGTCCTTATGTTCATAATACTCTTTGGCTTTTTTCAGTTTATACTCATAGTCAGTACTTTTGACTATCTTCTGATAATCGCCACACGAGAGAACCACGAAAGAAAGGGTTGCCCAAAGAATATTTCTCACTTTTCGAATCATTTTGCAAAGATACATATTTTCAACAAATCGACACATCATTTTTTTTGACAATAAACTCGATGAATTTATGAATATTATTCACCTGTTTATCTATCCAATATGATCATGATTGATCAATTAGATAAATGGTTGCTCACGAAATTTTAATCAACGGATAAACTTTTCAAAATTCAGTCAGTCTCAAACTCTGCAGGTTGAACATTATAAATCAATCTATACCACTCGCTTTATTGCAGATTAACTCTATTTTTACACAAATTTCCTGTATTGGCCTTAATAATTCAGGTTAAACTCCTAATAGAAAGCATGGAACATATCATTAACTGGCATATAATTCTTAATCCACATGCAGGGGGTGGCAAAGGAAGGAGAGACAAATCCAGAATTGTGTCTATTTTAGATCATTCCGGAGTGATATATACACTGTATGAATCGGAATACGAAGGTCATTCACGTGATCTTTCCAAAGAGCTTGCCATAAACGGAGCGACACACTTTATCGTTGCAGGGGGAGATGGTTCTTTAAATGATACAGTGAATGGGATCATACAGGGGAAGCAGGGTCATATTGACGATATAGTGGTTGGGATGATACCTGTAGGAACCGGTAATGACTGGATCAGAACCTTTGGTATTCCCGACAATTACCAGAGTGCGATAGATATTATTCTGAAAGGAAAAACGGTAGTTCAGGATGTTGGGCTGATCGAATATCAGGAATTGGGGAAAATGGTCAGCCGCTATTTTGTGAACATTGCTGGTTTTGGATTCGATGCCTTGGTGGCAAGCCGGGCCAATAAGTTAAAAAATAGTGGATTGTCAGGATTATGGGTGTATATCGAAAGTTTTTTGTGGAGCTATTTTAATTTTAGGGCGACACAAACCTTAGTTGAGATTGATGATCAACAGTTGAAGCTGAATTTATTTAGTGCGAGTGTCGGCATAGGAAAATTTAACGGAGGTGGAATGATGCAAGTGCCTGATGCAAATCCTGTTAATGGCCTTTTCCATATTACAATTATCCGGGATTTAAATGTCTGGAGGATCTTACTTAATCTCAGGGGATTATATAACGGCAGATTCCTGAGTGATTCGCGGGTATCAACACATACTGCAGAAAAAGTTCGGTTTACGGGACCAAAGCCATTGTCGGGTGAAGCCGATGGCGAATCATTGGGTTACAGCAATTTCAAACTGCACATCCTTCCGCATCAACTCCGGGTAATTTACGGAGAGGACAAGTTTAGGATGCTTGAATAAAGAAATCGCAACCTAAAAAAACAAAGTATATAAAATTGATTTACCTGTTTGCCTCGGCAAATTCGCGTCCTGCATGAAGTGCCCGAAGATTCAAATTTACAAGTGCTTCACCTTTACGACCAAAAATCTCATGAATGCCATTTTCAATGCTCTCCAGAGCAATGTCAATAAAAGGCGTTGCAGCCCCCAATATCACCATATTTGACGTTTTTGTATTGCCAACCTCTTTGGCGATCGCCTCGGCATCGATTGCAACTGCCCTGGGCAACATTTTGATCTTGCTCATAATCTCCTCAATATCCGGATAATTAACGATATTTCTGAAAGGAGTTGTATTTGTTACAACGTACCCATCCGGTGAAAGATAAGGAAGGTATCTTAATGATTCCATGGGTTCGACGGATAGGATAAGGTCAGCTTTCCCGTAAGGGATAAGGTCCGAAAAGATGGGTTGATCAGAAAGACGGAGGTATGATTGAACAGCTCCGCCACGCTGACTCATTCCGTGGGTCTCAGCCTGTTTAAGATAAAGGTTATTTTCGAGGGCCGCAAAACCCAGCACGGTAGCGATAGATAATATCCCCTGTCCACCAACTCCCGCTAAAACGATATCACACTTCATGAGTATAAAAGTATTTCAAAGATTTAATCCTTAAAGATTTTCAGGAACACTTTCCCGACTTTTGTTTCGGCTCTCGCTGATCCTGCGTGCACTTTTCTGGATACATTCCCTTCTCGGAATAATGACCGAAACTCCATCGTATGCAATTTCGTTTTTGATAAGGTTGACCAGCTTTTCATGGTTTCTGGGCAAGGCTTCAATTACATGAACATGATCCGGACTGACTCCTGCCCCTTCGCAAATCGATTCAATCCGACCAAAAGCTGAGGAGTCTTGCCCTCCTGTCATCGAAGTGGACTCGTTATCGCCGATCATAATCACAATATTTGATTTTTCATAGACGGCATCGAGTAATCCGGTTATTCCCGAGTGAGTAAAGGTGGAATCACCGATTACAGCAATAGCAGGGAACAATCCGGCATCAGCAGCCCCTTTGGCCATCGTTACAGAGGAGCCCATATCCACGCAGGTATAGCCCGAATGGTAAGGTGGGAGTATCCCGAGTGTATAACAACCAATATCTGAGAAAACATGTCCATCCCCATACTCCACTGTTACCTCGTCAAGCGCTTTGAAAAGATCGTGATGACCACAACCTTTGCAAAGTGCAGGTGGCCTGTTTGACACCAAATCCGGAATGGCATCACCCATGTGAATCTTAATATTAAGCGCTTTTGCAATAATGTCCGGATTAAGTTCTCCGGTCCGTGGTAATGTCCCATCCAATTTGCCCGAGACAACTTTACCGTATCCAAAATATCCTTTCAGCTGCTCTTCCACAAGAGGATACCCCTCTTCAATAACCAGTATTTTGTCAACCAGTTGTTCAAGCTTCTTCACCATTTTGGATGGCAAAGGATATTGAGTTATTTTAAGGATCGGAAATGGAGCCCCAGCGGGATAGTTTTCCTGAAGATAGTTCAAAGCAATACCACAACAAATAATGCCCATCGAATGATCAGCACCATCAATAAAGCAGTTAAATGGGGATTTCTCGGATGCCTGTTCAAATAACCCCTGCTTATCCAGTAATTGCTGATATCTTTTACGGGCAAAAGCCGGCAAAAGAATAAACTGAAAGGGATCAGACGGAAGAGCAAGCCGATTTTCTGGAGCCGCCGTTTCAACCGGGATTACCCCGGCACGTGAGTGTGCCAAACGGGTTGTAATACGAAGCAGCACAGGTGTACCAAGTCTTTCGGAAAGTTCAAACCCGGTTCTGGTCATATCATAGGCTTCCTGCTGGTTGGATGGCTCAAAAACGGGGATCATTGCAAACTTCCCGTAAAACCGTGAATCCTGCTCATTCTGCGAAGAGTGCATCGAGGGATCGTCAGCAACAGCCACAATCAGACCACCATTGATGCCAGTCATTGCCGCATTTATAAAAGGATCGGCAGCAACATTTAAACCGACATGCTTCATGCAAACGATCGATCTTTTGCCAGCATAGGACATCCCCAGGGCAGACTCCAGAGCTGTTTTCTCATTTGCCGACCACTCGCGATGAAGGTTGCGGGCGATCGCTTCATCATTTTTTTGAATATATTCGGTAATCTCTGTTGAAGGGGTCCCGGGATATGCGTAAACACCAGATATACCGCCATCTATTGCACCCTGGCCGATTGCCTCAACCCCGAGCAAAAGCTTTTTTGTCATAAGACTTGTAACGATTTTTCGTTGTGATAAATATTTGGCAAAAATAGTTGAATTTTACCAAACAAGTCTTAATTCTGTCAGGAAGTAACAATTAAAAAGGATTAATATAACAAAAAATAGGTAGGTATTTTTATCTGAGGATTTGCAGCGATGATTGTTATAATATCACCCAATCAAAGATTTCCATAATCCTGAACATTATAATTGACATAGGTACTGGCCGTATTTCGTTTGAAACCGATCCCTACGGTTTTATACTTTGAATTCAGCATGGTCATCCGATGTCCCAGATCGACCACCCCTTCATCAATGATCATGACTCGGACAAATTCAATGGCCGCCTCTTTTGGGTTAAGAACTGAATTAAATGAATCTCCCGATGAGGCAGCGATATTTTCACCAATCGACGAACCGGTAAACCCAACTATAATGGCACGCTTTAAGGGCGTTCCGTCTTCATTATGCCCCATCAGATTTTTTTCCGCAAGAAAAGAAGCGTAATTGGAGGCTGAGAGATTAAGTGGATAACTGAAGGAAAGCGCCCCTATTGAGGGTAAATTCTTAAGATAGAGATAACTTCCATTATCTGTAGAATTCTCCATGTCAGCTTTTAATCTTAATTCAGCATAACCTGCCGGACTTGTCCGGGCAAGATTAATTTCGTCAAGCATGTATTGCTGAAATGAAGTAATGTTGATTGGAGTATCAATAGTGGCACTATCATCCAGGGTATCTTTGCAGCTTACAATTCCTATTAGTAAAACGATGCCTACGGTAATGGTTCTCATTTGCTTAATTTTTATATTCATCTTTTCCCCATGGAGGAAAAATCGATAATATTTTTACTTTAACAGTGCAAATGTAAAACTATTATTTACATCTAACGATATTTTTTACGTTAATTTTTTATTTTATTTTTACACCAACCAGGAGTTATATATCATGTAGTTGATTTATTGTACATTACAAATTTTGAATTATTCAATTATTTTACAGACTAATTAATTTATTGGAAAATTTACAAATCATGAAAAAATGAAAATATTTTTACATTCCAGACAGGGATGGCTGAATTAAATATCTGATTGAATTAAGATCATGTGCAATACTAATCTGCGAAAATTTTCAGATTCAAACTCAGGTACCAGGAAGTACCAGGGAGTTTAATTGGGAATAAAAAATGGGGGCAGGTAATAAAGGACTTCCAACGAAAGGTTACAATACCGAACAACATCCAATGAATGTAACATTGGCATGTTTTATAAAAGTCGTGAAAATCAATTATGAATATTCTAACTTAAATTAATATGGGAAATAATCTGTTCACCAAAAGATCATAAATTTCCAAAGTCCTGAACATTATAATTGATGAATGTACTCCCTGTATTACGGGTAAATCCAATTCCTAAACTTTCAAATTTTGCATTAAGGATGATCAGTCGGTGCCCGAAATCTGCAACGCCATCATCAATAATCATAACCCTGACAAAGCTAATCGCAGCAGTCCGGGCATTCAGAATCGGATTAAAGTTATCATTTGAGCAGGCAGCAATATTTTCGCCGATGCAGGACCCTTCAAAGCCAACGATCATCGCACGCTTTAAGGGAGTTCCATCTTCATTGTGACCCATTAGGTTCTTTTCCGCCAGGAAAACAGCATAATTTGATGCAGACAAATTGAGTGAATTATTGAAAGCAAGTTTCCCTACAGGAGACAAACTTTTTAAATAAAGATAACTTCCATTATCAGAAGAATTATCCTTGTCAGCTATTAACCTTAATTCAGCATATCCAGCTGGATTTGTTCGGGCAAGATTAATCTCATCGAGCATAAATTGCTGAAATGAAGTAACACTAACAGGAATTTCAGCAGATAAGATCTCTTCGCCAATTTTATTGCAGCCAGCAAGACCAACAATTAGAACCAACAGAATAACTATTATTTTCAAAATCAAATATTTAATGAAATTTACTTTATCGTAATAATTGTTTACCTGCCGGGACACAAAATGAACAACACTTCGCATGAAATGAACATACCTATTACTGTGATTTTATGTTGGGACGGTCGAGATGCTTAATTCGGAGAAGTTTTGTAAACTTGCAGGTTATTTTTTTTCATTATGTTAATCCAATTCACTAAGCTAATTACTATTTTCTAAGCACAACCGCATTTTGTTGTGTTTTTCGTACATTAATGGTAAAGAGCTAAGATTTGTTACCCCGAAATTCTAATATCTTCAACGTGTATTTGATAAATCTGAGCGATTTTTCTTCCTAATAATTCTTGTTTTTGACCAAATCGTCAAACGCGTTATATACCCCCCTGGTTTGAGCTCGCTCCTGAAGATCTGCTTGCTGTTGACTCCACCGCAAGGCAATGCTTTTCAATTCGGCATCAGCATGCTCAAAGAAAAGCTGATACCCTGCACAAAACCGGGGTTGGTGATTATCCTGAGGATCCTTGATCCGGTCTTTGGTACACCCTCCAAAACACTTGGTATACCATGGACACATTCTGCATTTACGGGGCAACATCGCCTTAGCTTTCCCGAAATCATCCTGTTTCTTTGAATTCAGCATATTTATAATCTTATCGTGCCGAATATTTCCAAGACGATGTCTGTTCTCGACAAAAAAATCGCATGAATAAACATTTCCATTGTGTTCGATAACGACATATGCACCGCACTCCTTCATGAAGGAGCATTCAGGCGCCTCCAATCCAACATAACTGTGAAAAACCGATTCGAAATGACGAATTGAGGTGGTAGGAATCCCCTCCTTAAAATCGGCAATCCATAAATCAAAAAGCGCAATCAGAAAATTTCCATATTTTTCCGCCGTTACCGAGTAAGCGGCAGCCTTGGAAGGATCATCAGGATCAGTCTCTACAATCGGAATAAACTGCATCCATGTTAACCCAAGGTTCTTATAATAAGTGTAAAGTTCTTCAGCCTTATCAGATGAATAGTCAGTTATACAACACATTGCATTTACAGCCACCCCTTCGTCGAGTAACATTCTGGCTTTATCTTCAACTATTTTCCAGGTTTTATGGTGACCCTTATCCATCCGATATCGGTCGTGAATATGTTCCGGACCATCAAGTGAGAGGCCGATTAACCAGTCGTACTTTTTGAAAAATTTAGCCCAATCGCGATCAAGTAAAGTTCCGTTGGTTTGAAAACCGTTTCCTACCGACTGTCCATGACCATACTTTATTTCAAGTTCAATGGCCCTTTTATAGAAATCAAGTCCCATCAATGCCGGCTCGCCACCCTGCCAGCCAATTGAGACTGCATCACCCGATTGCTGCATCACCTGGCGAATCATCTCTTCTTGAATTTCAGCACTCATCGGATGAGTTTTAGTTTCCGGGAAAAGCTGATCTTTACTTAGATAGAAACAATAGGAACAATCCAGGTTGCAATCGGGTCCTGAAGGCTTTACTAAAACAGAGGTGAGCGGGCGATGTTTCTGTGCCATAATCAATATTTTCTCAAGAAATTGCGAAAATAACGAAAAAAGCGCTGTTCCAATGATTCTACTAAAATTGTATTTCCTTAAGGGAAAAGTAAAAAATGCAAATCCAAATGTGGGATAAGTAAGCCACATCCTATAAAATAACCGATAATGTCATGGCTGTTTGATGAAAAAAGGTATTTTTACTTCAATTTCAGTAGAACCGAAATCCAGCAAATCAATGCCGAGATTACTTTTTTCCCTTTTATTTCTGTTCAGGCTCACATTACTACCGGTATGGAGTCAGAATGGAGTTTTTTATATCAAAGGGAAAGTGATCGATCCGGAAAATCATCCTGTTGAGTTGGTTAACGTCCAGATCAAAGGGAGCTCCAGGGGCGTGGTAACCAATAGCAAGGGTGAATTTACCTTATCTGCTGATTCAGAAAAAACACTTACACTCATTTTCTCGCTGGTCGGTTTTGAAAAAGCTGAATCCCAATTAAATCTATCAGAAAATCATTTTGTAATACAGGTACTTAAACCTGATTTGAATAAAATTCAGGAAATTGTGATTGAAAAGAAGAGAAAAGGCAATCACCTGGTGACCATCCAACCAAAATTAACTGAAAGGTTGCCATCATTGGCCGGAGGTATTGAGACCATTATTAAAACACTTCCAGGGGTCAGCAATAATAATGAATTAAGTTCACAATATTCTGTCAGAGGAGGCAATTTTGACGAAAATCTGGTTTATGTAAATGGTATCGAGATCATTCGTCCCTTTCTCGTAAAATCAGGCGAAAGGGAAGGATTGAGCTTCATTAATAGCGATATGGTCGCATCAATCGGCTTCTCCTCGGGTGGATTTGATGCATCCTTCGGTGATAAAATGTCATCCGTACTCGACATCACCTACCGAAAACCGGACCATACCAGTGTATCAGCAGAGTTAGGTGCGCTTGGAGCTTCAACTCATTTTGAAGGAGCCAGCAGCAACAAAAAATTTACATATCTGACCGGAATAAGATATAAAAACACGGCCTATTTACTAGGAACACTGGATAAGAAAGGGGAGTATAACCCTTCATTCACAGATATACAAACCTATCTGAATTATCAGTTCAATCCAAAATTTTCGTTGGCCTTTTTAGGCAATTATTCTTCAAACTCATTCCAGTTCATCCCCGAAACTCAGTTAACCAGGTTTGGCACCCTGACCAATCCCTATCAGTTTATGGTTTATTTCAACGGTAGAGAGAAAGATAAATTCGAAAACTCGCTTGGAGCTATTTCTGCTAATTATACTCCGGAGGCCAGAATATCACTCAGGTTCCAGGCAACAACCTTTCAATCCTCAGAAAAAGAGTCTTATGACATTTTGGGAGAATACTACCTCAGGGACATTGCTCAGACCACGGATTATCAACAACATATCGACAGCACAATCCTCACGGGAACAGGTGCTTACCTGGATCATGCCCGAAACGCACTATCAGCAAAAGTT
This sequence comes from Prolixibacteraceae bacterium, assembly GCA_963675995.2. Taxonomy (GTDB): domain Bacteria; phylum Bacteroidota; class Bacteroidia; order Bacteroidales; family Prolixibacteraceae; genus JAAFHB01. Next base: position 304,194 of record CAXXIY010000003.1, read on the forward strand.
GCCGGTTTCGAACATCGTGGTTCACTTTCCCGCGAATACCATCAATTACAATGGGGATTAAAATATCAGCATGAGCGGATCTCTGACCATGTAAATGAGTGGGAAATGCGCGATTCTGCAGGTTATTCAATACCATATTACAACAATGGGATCGCGCTTTACAAATCAGTCTCCGCAAATAATAATTTGGTCTCAAACCGATTTTCAGGATTTATTCAGGAGAATTGGTCGCTCAACATGAAAAACGGTGAATTCACAATAACAGGTGGTATCAGATTTCAAAACTGGGACTTCAATAAACAGACCATATTAAGCCCCAGGATTTCGGCAAGTTATAAAACCGGGAAGGAACAAAACCGTGTGTTCAGGGCAGCCTGGGGAATTTATGATCAAATGCCATTTTATAAGGAGTTAAAAAACATTGAAGCTCAGATTGTCCCAGGGGTTAAAGCTCAGAAAGCGATCCATTATCTTCTGGGTTACGACCAGACCATAAATTCATATGAACGTCCCATCAGGTTTAGTGCTGAAGTTTGGTATAAAGCCTTAAGTCACTTGATCCCCTATCAGATTGACAATTTAAATATCCGTTACCTCCCGAACCAGGAGGCGGTCGGATATGCCACAGGCATCGATTTTAAAATTAACGGTGAACTTGCTACAGGAGCCCAATCCTGGGCCAGCTTTTCACTAATGAAAACAGAAGAGAACATTATTGGTGATTACTATATAAGAAAGAGCGATGATTCAAAGAGTGAGGTGGTTTATCCCGGATATTTACCCCGACCAACAGACCAGCGTTTTAATTTCAGTCTCTTTTTACAGGACTATTTTCCGGGTTATCCCACTGTCAAAATGAGCATGACACTCTTTTATGGAAGTCGTTTACCGTTCGGACCGCCAAATGGCATGCGTTACATGGATACATTCAGAATGCCCCCTTACCGTAGAGTAGATGTCGGATTCTCAAAATCATTGGTGGATCCGGATAAAAGTTTCTCACAAAACGGGAAGAAAAATAAAATAAAAGATGCCTGGATAGGTCTTGAACTATACAACCTTTTCGATATCAACAATACAATTTCTTATATATGGATATCAGATATTAAAAATCAGATGTATGCAGTCCCCAATTACCTGACAGGAAGACGTATCAATCTGAAAGTGTCGGTTCGATTCTAAACCGGATCACAAAAGGCTATTAAATATCATTTCTGGTATCCCGAAAATAATATAGTTTGGTCCGATTAAAATTAATGGAACTATTAACTTAATTAAATTCTTAATTCATGGAATCAGAGAAGTATATTGAGAGAGAAAACCGGTGCGGCGCACATAACTACCATCCGCTTCCGGCCGTTTTGGAACGTGGGGAAGGAGTATTTGTGTGGGATGTTGAAGGCAAACGGTATTTTGATTTTTTAGCAGCATATTCTGCTGTTAATCAAGGACATTGTCATCCAAAGATCGTCAAAGCGCTCACCGAACAGGCAAGAAAGCTGGCGTTAACATCAAGGGCTTTCTATAACAACGTTTTAGGAGAGTGGGAAGAGTTGATGACGCGTCAATTTGGATATGACAAAATGCTACCGATGAATTCAGGTGCCGAAGCTGATGAGACCGCCCTTAAACTTACCCGGAAATGGGGTTATAAAGTAAAGGGTATCCCTAAAAATGAGGCTCGTATCGTTGTTTGCGACGGAAATTTTCATGGCCGGACGATTACAATTGTCTCAATGTCCTCTGATCCTGAATCTTACAATGACTATGGCCCATTTACCCCCGGATTTATCAATATCCTATATAACGATATTGATGCCTTGGAGCAAGAATTAAAACATCCTAATACTGCCGGATTTTTAGTTGAACCCATCCAGGCCGAGGCTGGTGTTTATGTTCCTGGTGATGGTTACCTGAAAAAGGCGGCAGAGTTGTGCAAAAAATACAATGTTCTCTTTATCGCCGATGAAGTGCAGACAGGCCTTTGCCGTACGGGTAAAATGCTTGCCTGCGATCACGAAAATGTCCGCCCCGACATTCTCGTACTTGGCAAAGCGATTTCGGGCGGGATGCTGCCCGTATCCTGCGTATTGGCAGATGATGAGATCATGCTTACTATAAAACCCGGTGAACATGGATCAACCTATGGTGGCAATCCCATAGCCGCTAAAGTTGCAATTGCTGCCATGAAGGTTCTGACCGACGAAAAACTGGCTGAAAATGCTGACAGAATCGGTAAAATATTCAGGGAAGAAATGAGGGCGTTTAAATCGCCGCTTATCGGGGAAGTACGCGGGAAAGGGCTGTTGAATGCCATACAGATCAAAACATATGAAGGGAAAAAGGCCTGGGATTTGTGCCTGTTAATGAAAGAAAACGGTATTTTAGCCAAGCCAACCCATGAGCATACGATTCGCTTTACACCACCCCTGATTATTACAGAAGCTCAAATGCACGAAGCTATCGGACTGATTCAAAAATCGATGACTGAGTTTATTTAGAATCCGGGAAAGAAAACAAAGAAAGGGCGGAGATCATTACTCTGCCCTTTTGTTTTATTATATGTATCAGCTATTCCTTTTTGCGATCATTTCTTAATAAGGATTCAAGGTTAAAGAGCACCTATCTACTGAAAAAACGGTCTTGTTCACTGAATTTAATTGCACTTACCTCACTGACAAATTATATTCGCATCAAATAGATTGCGTAAAACGAGTATAAAGGTAGTCTGACCATATAAATTTTAGTGAATTGAATAATTATTAAAAAATGAAAGTATGAAAACACAAAGTTTAATTTTGACTGTTTTAATGTTGGGGCTTCTAACATGGAGCTGCAGCAAGACATCTGATGTGGATAGCACCACGGCTCAGGTGTCGTTAAAATCTGCGTTAACAGCAAGTTTAACTAATTTGACCACAGCCGTAAATGCGATTACCACATCAACAGGTTATCAGGTTGTGGCAGGTCCGGCAGATTTGACAACTAAAAGCCTAGAAGTAGCAGCACTTGATACCATAACCCACAGTATTTTATTAGCCGACATTGCAGGTGTTTATGACTATAAGGCTACAACAGTGACAAAAGGACACACTTCAGTCCTCCGTTTTTTCAACAAAACTGCGGAAAATGCTCAAATGATTGTTCGCATGCCGGAGGAGAAGGTAAAGGCATCGAGGAGTTTACTCCACTACTCTCCAAGTGACACCTTATTAACCAATAACTATGTGGTCACCTTATCGGATTACCAATACCGTTTCAAGTATTACAATGGCTGGACTTACCAAATGGCCTCGGCAATCAAAATTAAGGATGTCGATGCAGGTGTTTTGAAAATTCAGACATCGAATGATAAAACAGCCGGTTACAATTTTGCTTCGCAGTTTAACTTTCCAAATGGTTATATAACTAAATGTACCTATTCATCAGGTGATACTGCTATTTCGAGTTATGCCATCTCCAATGGAACCAAAACACTTTATGAAGAGAAGTATGTTGCGATCAAAAGCACAACTGAAACAAGGCATCGTGAAACTGAATTCTCATTAACCATTGGTGATGTACTTATTGTCAGAACCTTGGGACACACCCAGGCAAGCCTCGACAGCGCAAAGGTTTATGTAAATGGAGTACTCCAGTTGAAATCGATCGTAACCATTGTCGATAAAACAACAGACACTACGGATAAATGTATAACCGGACAAAAGAGAGAGTTACAGATCACATTTGATGATGGTACAACGAAAACCTTTACTGAACTCGCCGGAGCGGTTATCACCGATATCAGCACCCTATTTTCATCGATGCGACAGGCCAACTTTTCAACAGCCATCATCGACTGGATCGCCTGGGATGTCTATACGAAGAAATAGCCGGCTTATTACTTAATCTTCTTATTATCTTTTTCTTAAATATATTCCTGCATTTCTTTTTTTACATCAGCAAAAGCTGGAGGAGGTAAATGGTACTTCCTCCTCTTTTCAATTTATCCCAACTTTTACTACTTTTACAAATGATTGACTCCTTACCGAATTAACCTGGATTCTATTCTCAACCCTGAAGCACCTATTTTAAAAGGTTAAAATGAAATATTCTACAAACAAGACACAAAATATTCGAAATGTAGAAATGATTGTTTTTATTGTTGGATGGTTGGCTATTCTGGCCATTCCGTTCTTCAATTACAGACATAACAATTCTGTGGAGTGGGAGAAGGTAACCGGTGAATGGATAAGACTTTTTTTGTTTTTGATCCTTTTTTTTACCAATGTCGTTTTGTTTGTACCCAAATTCCTGTTCAAAAAAAAGTATGTATATTATATTGGATTAACCTTTCTGGCAATATTGGCAGTTAATGCGGCTTATATCATCTGGGTTTTTATCATTACACCTTCCAAGCCCCTTATGATGCCGCCGATGAACCTTGGACCCGGTATGCCACCAATGGAATTGGGGAATGGAATGCCTGCTCCTATTGGGTACAATCCTGTCGCTCCCCCCGAAAAGAAAACCATTTTTATGGTTTTAACCGACAATCTGATCTTATCAATACTCATTGTGGGTGCGGGAACGTCCATCAAAATGGTATCTCAATGGCTGAATGAAGAGAACCGTCGTAAAGACCTGGAGAAAGAACAGCTAAAAACGGAACTGGCTTTTCTGAGGCATCAGGTGAGTCCACATTTTTTTATGAACACGCTCAATAATATTCACGCTTTGATCGACATCAATGCCGAAGATGCCAAAAATACAATCATTGAATTATCAACTTTGATGCGATATTTACTCTACGAGACCTCACAGGGACTGACAACATTGAAAAAAGAGATTAGCTTTATTGAGAGTTATATTGCACTGATGCAATTGCGATTTCCTAAAAAAGTGACCGTCACTTTGGATTTTCCTAAAGAGATCCAAAATATTCAAATTCCACCCATGCTGTTTCTTTCATTTTTGGAAAATGCTTTTAAACATGGGGTGAGCTATCAAACCGAATCGTTTGTATCATTTAAATTGGAGCATGCGAATGACAGATTAAAATGTATGATCAGGAACAGCAAGCACAGCACAAAGGAAAAACTAGATAAAACCTATTCCGGTATCGGTTTATCAAATATCAAAAAGAGTCTGAAACTTCTCTTTGGAAATGATTACCAGCTGAATATTATTGAAAACGAAATTGAATTTGAGGTACAATTAACCATTCCCGTTTATGAAAATAAAATGTCTGGCCATTGATGATGAACCTCTTGCGCTAAAGCAAATTGGAGCATACATTGAAAAAACACCGTTTTTGGAAGGTATTAAACTATGCCAAAGCGCTTTTGAAGCTATGCCATATATATCCGGTAACGAAGTTGAACTTCTGTTTGTCGATATAAATATGCCCGATCTTAACGGTATGGATTTTGTAAAATCGTTAAACCCAAAGCCCCAGGTCATTTTTACAACCGCATACAGTGAATTCGCGATGGAAGGCTTTCAGGTTGACGCGATTGATTATATCTTAAAACCAATTAGTTATGCTGTTTTTTTAAAGGCGGCCAACAAAGCCAAAAATTGGTTTGATTTGAATCAGAAACAACACGAAACTGTTCAGACAACAAATGACTGCATTTTCGTCAAGTCTGAATACAAACTGATACGCATCCTGCTGACGGAAATCAAATACATCGAAAGTTCAAATGAATACATTCAGATTCACACGATTAACGACGATCCAATTACAACTTTGATAAGATTGAAGATCATCGAGGAACAACTGCCAAAAGAAAGGTTTATGCGGGTGCACCGATCATTTATCGTGAATCTCGACAGGGTAAAAGTCATTGAACGCAATCGGATTATTTTTGACCACAACGTTTTTATTCCCGTAGGAGATCAATACAAAGAGAGTTTTCAGGCATTTATCGACAAAACATTCCTGATTTGAAGCTGCAGCGGTTTAGCTCCAAACCAGAATCTTCTACTTTAAAAATCAACCTTTACACTGATTATAAAAGGTAGTTGATTGATTTTGTTTTTATAACTCAAATCCTCGCCCTATCTTTGAGAGGCAGCAATTAAGCTGTTAAACAATTGAGATCATAGAAGAGGAGTTCAGAATCATTACATCAGGACATATGAGACTTAAAAAAAATATAGCCACCAGTGAGGAGGGATTTATTTTTAATCCGGGAACAGGCGATTCATTTTCAACAAACGAAATAGGAACAGTAATTCTGGGAATGCTTAAGGAAGAGAAACCGGTTCAGTCCATCATCGACGCCATTTGCATTAAATATGATGTAGATCAAAATCAATTCGAGAGGGACCTCGATGATTATCTGTCTCAATTAAAAGATTATACTATTTTAGAATAACCTAGAGGATAGATGGACAACATGACCCAAAAAACGGGAAAGAAGAAAATCAACATTGCTGTAACTGCACTGAACGCAATTGACAGTCCGGGCCCGGGTGTCGCGGTGATTCGTGCCCTACGTGAATGTCCCGATTTTGAAGTACGCATTGTAGGCCTCTCGTATGAAGCACTTGAACCAGGTTTATACATGCATGACCTCGTGGATAAAACCTATCAGATCCCTTATCCATCGGCTGGCACTGATACACTTTTTGGGCGATTGATGCATATTCATAAAGCGGAACATCTCGATTTGATTATTCCCAATTTTGATGCAGAGCTTTTTAATTTCATCAAACTCAGAGACAAACTCAAAGAGGCAGGTATCCGAATGTTTCTCCCGGAAATGGAACAATTTGAAGCTCGCGACAAGATAAAACTCTATGAGTTTGGCAAGAAACATGAATTGATGGTGCCGAAAGACAAGATAATCTACCAGGACAAGGATCTCCCTGCGGCAGCAGAAAAAATTGGATATCCGATGGTTGTAAAGGGCAAATTTTATGATGCCATCATTGCCAATAATCTTGAGAACGCTCAGAAGGCTTTCCATAAGATTCAGGCCAAATGGGGATTACCAATTATTGTTCAGGAATTTATTAATGGTACAGAAATCAATGTAGCCGCTTTGGGCGATGGCGAAGGAGATTCCATAAGTGTAATTCCAATGCGGAAGCTCTACATTACCGAAAAGGGGAAAGCGTGGGCAGGCATAACCATTGACGATTCGTCCTTTATTGATCTGGCTAAAAAATTTATAAAGGTCACCAAATGGCGCGGCGGATGCGAACTTGAAATTATGCAGACAACAGATGGTAAGTCCTACATTATGGAGGTCAATCCCCGCTTCCCTGCATGGATCTACCTGACTGCCGCCGCAGGGCAAAACCAACCTGCAGCACTGGTAAAAATGGCTTTGGGACAAAAGGTCGTGCCATTTAACAATTATGAAGTCGGGAAAATATTTATCAGGTACGCCTGGGACTTAATTACCGACATCTCTGAATTTCAAAAAATCTCCTGGACAGGAGAACTTGAAGGTAAAAAATCAAATTGATTACGATGAATAGTATCTCACATTATCAACAAGCACTGAATAAAATGCCAAATCCGAATCAAGAAGTTGAACTTAAAACGACCATTCATCAATTTTTCTGTGAAAAAATACATGGACATGAAATCGATATAAACAATTCACACCAAGGTTATTTCGTTTGCAAACATTGTGGTGCGTCCACGCGAAGTTACAATGAATTTTATAGTCCAAATTTGTATGAGATACCAAAATTGCTGAAGATATTTGTGCTCTGCTTATATTTCGATTTAAGAGATAAAATAAATGGTAAGGATGGACTCTATAGTTAACAAAACCAGAAAATACGAATTCATTCCTTTTAATTCTTAAAGAGAAAAACCTAAAATTTTAAGCTCATCATACTGAAAGATAACGGCATGGAGAAAAAAAGATACGAAAGACCTGTTATTCAAAAAATGAACACCGGTTTGATGAATAAATTCGGTACGCGGACCGAATATGAACCCGTTACCCACATCGAAAGTGTACCGGTTAAAAGTCTGATTAATCAATATGGGTCACCCCTGTTTGTGATCTCTGAGAAACAAATCAGACGAAATTATCAGAATGCAGTACGAATCTTTAAGACACGCTATCCCAAAGTGCAGTTTGCCTGGCCCTATAAAACAAATTACCTGAACGCTGTTTGTCAGACATTTCATCAGGAGGGGGCCTGGGCAGAGGTTGTTTCAGGATTCGAATATGAGAAAGCTTTAAATAACAAAGTTCCGGGATATAAAATCATCTTTAATGGTCCGGCCAAAACGGATGAGCAACTTATTCTTGCGTCACGCAACAATTCATTAATTCATATTGACCATTACGACGAGCTCTATTCTTTGATCAGGTTGAGTGAAGAGCATAATTTAAGGCCCCGCGTTGCCATCCGTGTGAATATGGATACCGGCATCTACCCCAAATGGGATCGATTTGGCTTTAATTTCGAAAACGGACAAGCGTGGAATGCCATCACAAGAATCATCAACTCCACCCATCTTGATTTAACCGGTTTACATTGCCATATCGGAACCTTTATGCTATCCCCTTCGGCATATACCACTGCCGCCACCAAAATGTGTGAACTGGCCTGGGGGATAAAGGAAAAATTCAATAAAACGATTCAATATCTCGATATAGGAGGAGGATTTCCATCAACCAACACGCTGAAAGGAGCTTACCTACCTGGTTCAGATACCGTTCCCTCAATTGACCAGTTTGCAGACGCGATCACCGACGTAATTCTTGGATATGGTTTCCGACAGGAAGATTTGCCATTGTTAATTCTTGAGACCGGTCGCGCACTGATTGATGATGCAGGATTCTTGCTGGGAACTGTGTTGGCAACCAAACGACTTTCAGATGGAAGGAGAGCCACAATCCTTGATTTCGGGGTAAATACCCTGTTCACCTCCTTCTGGTATGAACACAAAATAAGTCCGGCTCAGGCTTTTGGTCAACAAACCGAAGAGATGGTACTCTATGGCCCACTCTGCATGAACATCGACATCGTAAGGGAGAGTGTTACCTTGCCTTTACTCGAAAAAGGGAATCTTCTTGTAGCCCATAAAGTGGGGGCCTATAACATGACTCAATGGATGCAATTTATTACACTCAGACCTAATATCGTCATGATCGACACTGAAAATAATACGCATGTGATACGTCGTGCAGAATCACTTGAATATCTGGAAATAAACGAGCAAATACCTGAGCATTTAAAAAACAACAATTTAAAATAGGAAAAAAGATTTATCTATCTAAATATTATACCATTCCATTTAATTGTGATCTTTTATTTTTCCATTCTTACCGATTGATATGCCGTTACAACAAACCATAAACACCTTCCGGAATACGATCCTGCCAGCCATCCTCAATAGCTATTCTGCTATCTTCTTTTTTAACAACAGGTTGTTGGCATTGGTTATTATGGCAGTGACGTTTTTCCACTTTTTTGCCGGATTGTGTGGCATGATTGCTGTTCTGACTGCGATCCTGATTGCCAATTCAATGGGGTATGATCACTTGTTACTAAAAAAAGGGATCTATAGCTTTAACGCTTTACTGGCTGGTATCGGAATGGGAACCTTCTTCGATCCCGGCTTTGTTTTCTTTAGTTTATTGCTGTTGGCCGCTTTACTGACTTTAATGCTTTCGGTCACCTTAGGGGGTTGGCTATTCAAATATGGATTGCCATTTTTAAGTATCCCATTTATACTGACCTTCTGGTTAATCGTTCTCCCTTCAGCCCAATTTGAAAATCTTGGCCTGACCCAGCACAATATCTTCTGGATGAATGAACTTTATGCCATTGGGGGAAATCAAATGCTCCACCTCTTTCAAACCCTCGACACCCTCCCCTTGCATCAGATGGTTGATATTTACCTCAGATCAGTAAGCTCAATCTTCTTTCAGGATAATCTTATAGCAGGTCTGTTTATTGCAATCGCCCTTCTCATCTGTTCGAGGATTGCATTCTCCCTTTCGGTGATCGGATTTCTTTCAGCTTACGTGTTTGCGAAATTCTCCGGTTCGGCAGCGGCAAGCATTACCTATTATAACATTGGGGCAAATTATATGATGGTCGCTATTGCCATTGGCGGGTTCTTCGTTATTCCATCAAAATATTCCTACCTGTGGACGGTTCTTCTGGTTCCGCTTACCTCACTGGTCCTGCTGTTCCTGAGTAAAATGCTCGGATTCCTTCAGCTGCCTGTTTTCTCTCTCCCATTTTCACTGGTTGTCATTCTTTTCGTCTATTTCCTGATCTTGCGAACTACCCCTTCAAAACTAAAACTCACCCCTTATCAATACTATTCACCCGAAATAAACCTCTACACCTTCCAAAACAACCAGGAAAGACTCGCCAATCTGCTCTATTATCCGCTACATTTACCTTTCTGGGGTGAATGGACTGTTACACAGGGGCACAATGGTAAACATACCCATAAGGGTGACTGGGGAAAAGCCTTTGACTTTGCCCTGTGTGACGACACTTCCAAAACCTATTCTTCAAATGGCAAGCTTTGCGAAAACTACTATTGCTACAACAAACCTATTTTAGCACCGGCCGACGGTGTCGTCGAAGAAGTGATCGACCACATAGAGGATAATGAAATTGGGAAATTAAACACCACAAACAACTGGGGTAACTCAATTATCATCAGACATTTACCAGGCTTATATACCCAATTATCACATCTGCGGAAAGGAACGTTTAAAGTAAGAAAAGGGGAATTTGTAAAACAGGGAGATCTACTGGCTTTATGCGGCAATTCTGGCCGTTCACCCGAACCTCATCTCCATTTCCAGGTACAAATCACACCCCAGGTAGGGGCTAAAACTATCGATTATCCATTTGCCTATTATTACCAGAAAGGAGATTCAGGGCAACAACTTCTTCAGTTCTCCAAACCAGCCGAAGGTGCCATCGTATCCTCGCTAAATACCAATCTTTTGCTAAAAAACGCATTCGATATAACGCCCAATTCAATATTAACCTACAGGTATTTGAATGAAAAAGGAGAAGAAAAAACGGAACAATGGGAAGGGTGTACGGATGCTTTTAACTATAAATATCTGTATTGCAAGGCAACCGAATCATACGCCTATTATGTGAATGATGGCACGATGTTTTATTTTACTTCATTTTACGGAAGTGAAAAATCTTTATTATACTATTTTTACCTCTCAGTTTATAAAGTGTTTTTTGGAGAATCGGATGACCGCGAAATTAAGGATGCCATGCCATTAAATACATTGAAGAATCATAAAACAGGGGTCTGGTTGCAGGATTTCATCGCTCCGTTCCATACTTTCATTCGCGTTTGGTATTCCATGATTCCCGGATACACAATTAATCTTTTAGATACAGAAACGATAATTTTGAAATCTGCTATCCAGGTTTCCATTTTAGGAAAAAGCCGGATTTCCAGCCAAAGTACCATAACACTTCATGAGAATTTTATCAAGGAGTTCACCTACAAATCGAAAAAAACAAATATTCAAGCGAAATGGTTAAATTCCTAATTGTACTATTGCTGCTTGCTGCTGTAACCTTAAAAGCGCAACGACCAATGACCTACCAGATTTCTGATAGTATGACTTACAGTTACTACCTAAAAGGAGACTGGGAAAAACTGATTAATACCGGGAAAGCATCCATCGGAGAAAGCATCGATTACAAGAGACTTCGGCAACGGATGGGTTATGCCTATTTTGCAAAGAGAGATTATTATGAGGCCCAAACCCAATATGAAAAAGCGCTTGCTTTTGATGAATATGACCCCGACTCGAGAGAGTACCTGTATTATAGCGTGTTAAACACAGGCAATCCGGCTTATGCCCGTTTCATTGCCGAGAAACTACCGCCAGAACTTAAGAAAAAAATGGGTATTAGAACATTTAAACCAGTCGATGCCGTTGACCTGGAATATAACTTCAAAAATAATGATAGTCAGACCCGCACAAATCCAACCTATCTTCGGGCTGGTATTTGTACTCAATTAGGCTATCGGCTTCAACTATATCAGTCGGTATCCAATTACAGGCAAACGGTAGATACTTCCCTGACAAAACAACCTGAATATTTTGCCCTCCTGACCTGGTCAGCAACTTCAAAAATAACGGTTGATGCTGCGTACCATTATCTGAATACCTCTGTCGCAGGTTACCAAATACCAGGACATCTTGCATTCGCAGCAATTTCAGCTAATCTGCAACGCGTCAGTCTGGGTGTCAATGGATCCATCTTAAATAGCAATATTGAAAATACAAGCCAATTCGGAATTTATGCACGTTACGCATTCCCCGGAAGAACCGGCCTCTATCTAAAGAGTTCACTTAACGAGATGGGAGCAACGAATGCGAACAGAACCGTGTTTTCACAGGTCGCCGGAATGCATCTTCTCAAAAATATTTGGGCAGAAGGAAATGTCATCCTGGGAAATTTAAAAAATTATAATAATTATAAATCACTGTATGTATACAATTCCCTTGATCCGACCACATTCAGATCCGGATTTACACTTTTCTGGTATCCAGGAAAAAAGAGCACCTTCTTCATGAATTACACTTATGACAGGAAACAGATTACAAGTACATTGAATAATTACAATCAACATTCATTTTCAGGAGGAATTATATGGAAACTTTGAGAAAAAATATTTTTACGGCTGTACTTCTATTATTTGGTATTACAGCTTTTTCCCAGTCGATTGATGCATTGCAGACTGCATTTGTAAAAAGCTATGTTGCTGAAAATGATAAAAACTATGCCTTGGCAATCAGCGAATTAAAAATTGTTTACGATCCGGGCGATTATATGATCAATATCCGTCTTGGGTGGCTGAACTATCTTGATAAACAATACACCATTTCAGCAAACTATTACAAAAAGTCAATTGCGATCAGACCGTATGCCATTGAGGCCCGATTTGGCTGTGTAAAACCACTTAGCGCACTCGAAGATTGGGAAGGGGTGAAGAAACAGTACCTCGAAATTTTAACGATAGATCCACAGAACACACTGGCAAATTACTGGCTGGGAGTCGTTTATTACAACAGAAAGGACTTTTTGACCGCAGTAAAACTATTTGAAAAAGTGGTCAACCTCTATCCTTTAGACTATGACTCCCTGATTATGCTTGCATGGGCAAAATTGAAAAGCAATAATCTTACAGAGGCAAAGGTATTGTTTCAGCAGGCACTGATTATTCGGCCCAACGACAGTTCTGCCCTTAGCGGATTAAAATTAATTTTATAAAATAGTATTCTTTATTGTTCCAGGCCGTTCTTTTCAGATTGCTTTCCAAGTCCATGATCTGCAGTAATGGATACCTCGATCTTTCCTGAACACCTTACCTCATAATTATTGCTGTACTCGATAATGTACAGTGACCTGTTGATATAGCCTCCAAAATCTGAGAGCTTTTGAAAGCTATACTGAGCCTGAAGCTGTTCAACTCCGGGATTCGGGTTGGTTACAGGGAAATTCTTTCCCGATTGAGCAAGTGAAGCGATAAAATGCAATGCAATATCATACCCCTGAAAGCTATAAGGAGTGGGTTCACTACCATAAGCTGACCTGTACTTCGCAATAAAGGTATTTACTTTGGGATTCCCGTAATCGATATAATATGGAGCCAGATAATGAAGGTCTGTATTATGAAGATATTCAACATCAATACTTTGCATCTTAGTATACTCCTGAAGCCCGATGACGGTTATTTTATTCAATTTCGAAATGGTATTCAATCGCGTCATTGCAACACTCACGTCGGCTTCACTTCCTTCAGCCAGTACAAAAATATTCTCCTTGTCTGTTTTCAGAAACGCTTCAAGTCCGGCAGCCCCCTCCGACAAAATATTGTACTGATGAACCTTTCCCGGACCAATCTTTTGTGTAATTCGATCGTTGAGGTATTTTTCATCGATAGAATTTGTACCACGGTTAAGTAGGATAATATTCTGATCTGCATATTTCTGTGCAATAAAGTCAGCCGTACCGGTGAGCCGAACCGTCCGGCCGGGATTAATCAGATAATAACCGGGTGTGGTTGAAACAAACCGGCTGTCGGAAGAGAGCGGAGATACCATTGGAATGTGGTTTTTGGCACATAATCCGGCAACCATTTTTTGATTTTCGGGAAACACAGGTCCAATAATCAGATCAAGTGACAAAAATTCTGGTTGAATAACCAGCTTCCCGACTTCTGCACTATCCTGATAAGTATCATAAGCATAAAGCTTTATCTTTATTCCAGATTCAATGCTCTTTTCTGCAGCCAGCAATACTCCGGAATAAAACTCCAGAAAACCATTTGTCCGTTGTGCAATCCGTGCAGAATCACTAATACTCTGATTGAATGGTAAAAAAACTCCGATATTAAAGGTTTTATCCAAATGGTTGTGTGGAGTTATTGGAGCCGTATTAATGGAAGGAGGTTCCGGCTGGGTTTGCCTGTTTAAATGATTATCAGCAACTTTATTCCCTGAGGGTGAAGGTTCAACCTTTTTTTTCACTGGAATTTTAATGACCATTCCAGCCTTAAATCCATCTTTGAGGGAAGGATTTAACTCCTCCAGTTCTGCCTGGGTTATTCCAAATCTCTTTCCAAGCTGATAATAATTATCACCGCTTTCGATCCGGTATTCACCCGCTGAAATCCCCACCTCAGGTTTAACCGGTGAAGCCGAGGGGATGAGTAACTCGGTTCCTTTTGTTAAGATACCTTTTACCTGAGGATTAACTTTGAGGATCTCCTCCTGGGTAACGTTAAACCGTTTGGCGATGGAGTAGAGTGTTTCCCTGCGTCCGACAACATACTTAAATGATGGTCCGGTGGATACGACAGTACCATTCGTCACTTTTGCACCTCCTATCCCCTGCGCATTCTGAGCGTTCAGGTTGCTCCAGAGCGGGCACATCAGAAATACAAAAAAAATGGCTGATATCGTTCGTATGCTTACCGGATTTAAGGTCATATCAGAATAATTTATTTATGCTCTCCAAAATTACGCATAAATTGCACCCTTTCAAATTCAGCAAGATTAGTAGTGTTATCGAGACTAAGTTTCCCTTTAAAGTCGGAGATGGAAGTATAATTATTCTCCTCCATCCATTTACCCAGGCTTTTAATCATTTCGGTAATCGCTGAAAATCCATCCTGATAGAGCGCTGAAACGACCTGAACGGTAGTTGCGCCCACAAGCAACATCTTGACAACCGTTTGCCAGCTGTGAACGCCCGTTGAAGCTGAGAGGTCGCTGTTTACCCGGTTAGCCATCATTCCGATCCAGCGCAGTGAAAGCCGGTAATCGGTATTTTGACTTAACACATCTGAACTGATAATCTTTTGATTGGATATATCAACATCCGGTGAGTAAAACTTATTGAACAACACCAATCCTTTGATTTCAGAGAAAGAAAGATCACGGATAACACCACCCAGGTTTGAAAAATAAGGGCTGATTTTTAGTGAAATCGGTATCTTTATCTTGGAAGAAACACGTGATACAATATCAAAATACATGCTCTCGTTGTCCTGACCCGACTGCGAAAGGTTGGTTGGCAAAACAAAAATATTCAGTTCTAAAGCATCAGCTCCTGCGTCTTCCACCTTTTTTGCAAAAAAGGCCCATTCATGTGCTGTGACACAATTAATGCTGGCAATGACAGGTATCGTCAACACCTTTTTTGCCTCAGAAATCAAGGTGAGATAATGCTTTAGATTATCCTTCTTGATTTGGTAATCGTAATAATCGAGAAATTCCAGGTTATTATCCATTGGGCCGAGTTTGCTGAATTCATGAGCAAATTCAAGATAAATCTCCTCCTCGAATATCGATTTTAATACTACCGCACCGGCACCAGCCGCTTCAATTGCCTTTAGGTTTTCAATCGAATTGGTCAAACCACAGCTTCCGGCTATAATCGGATTCTTAAGATCAAGTCCCAGATAGTTGACATTAAGATTAGTCATCTTCAAATTTATTGAGTTAATTAATCAATTTGTTCTGTAAATATTGATGCATATGCTCCGCTGCACGCCGGCCATCACCCATCGCCAGAATCACAGTTGCACCGCCGCGCACGATATCACCACCAGCAAACATTTCGGAGATCGATGATTGCATTTTATCCTCATCTACGATGATGGTACCCCACTTGGTAACTTTCAGATCGGGAAGACAGGAAGGGACCAGTGGATTGGGTGAAACACCTACTGCAACGACCACAAGATCGACATCCAATTCAAATTCAGATCCTTCAATGGGCATCGGACGACGACGACCTGAAGCATCTGGTTCACCAAGACCCATTCGGTTTAATCTCATCCCATTAACACGCCCCTTCTCATCGGCGAAATACTCCAGCGGGTTGCAAAGTGTCATAAACTCAACCCCCTCTTCTTTGGCATGTTTCACCTCCTCAACCCTGGCAGGCATCTCAGCCTCAGAACGACGATAGATAATCATTGCACGCTGGGCACCCAGACGTAATGCGGTCCGGACAGAGTCCATCGCTGTATTACCTCCACCAATTACAGCCACGTTTTTGCCGCGTAAAACAGGGGTATCCTTTTCATCCGTAGCAGCGCCCATGAGGTTAACGCGTGTCAGGTATTCGTTCGAGGAGAGGATTCCATTGTAGTTTTCACCCGGTATTTCCATAAAACGGGGAAGACCCGCTCCACTACCAATAAAAAATGCCTTGTAACCCTCTTCGCGCAGATCGTCAAAGGAGGATGTCCGTCCTACAATATAATTTGTTTCGAATTTCACCCCCATCTTCCGGAGATTTTCCAGCTCAAAATCGACCACGGAATTGGGAAGACGGAATTCGGGTATTCCATATTTTAATACCCCGCCAATTTCATGTAACGCTTCAAAAACAGTCACATCATAACCATATTTTACCATATCGCCTGCAAATGAAAGGGCTGCCGGACCAGAGCCGACGGTAGCCACTTTTATCCCGTTAGGAGTTGCTGTTTCCGGGATATTGCTTGCACCGGAATTGCGTTCAAAATCGGCTGCAAAACGTTCAAGGTGACCTATGGCCACGGCTGGCTTATTTAATTTATCCACATAAAAACATCTCGATTCACACTGCTTCTCCTGAGGACAAACACGACCGCAAACTGCCGGAAGCGCGTTGGTCTCCTTAAGGGTGGAGGCAGCCATAAGGATCTCCCCTTTTTCGATATATTTAACGAATTTGGGGATATTTATGCTAACGGGACATCCTTCAATACAGGTTGGATTCACACAATCCATACAACGGGAGGCTTCAAGGAACGCCTGCTCCTGCTCAAGTCCCATATTCACTTCACGATCCTGATGTTTGACCCTGATGACCGCTGCCAATTCCGGCATCTTCACCCTTTCGATCAACATCCTATCCTTATTTTTTGTTTTTGAGCGTAGTTCCGCCCTCCACATCTGGTTCCTTTCCTCCTTGAGGTATTCGGGGTTTAATGACATTTCCCTTAAAATTAAAGCTTTTGTGAATAAATTTCCGTTGCCCTTCTCTCCTCCTGAACATAACCACCCAATCTCATGAGCATTTCATCGAAATCAACCTGATGAGCATCAAATTCAGGACCGTCAACACAGGTAAATTTGGTTTTGCCACCCACCGTGACACGGCAGGCACCACACATTCCTGTGCCATCAACCATTATCGAATTCAAGCTTGCCTGTGTGGGAATATTATATTTTTTAGTAAGGATGGATGCAAATTTCATCATGATAGCCGGGCCAATTACGATACACTCATCCACCTTTTCGCGTTTGATAATCTCTTCCATTCCTGCAGTAACCAAGCCCTGTCGGCCATACGACCCGTCATCTGTCATTACAATCACCTCATCCGACCATTTGCGCATCTCATCTTCCAGAATGATCAAATCTTTATTCCTGGCAGCAAGTACCGTAATCACCCTGTTCCCTGCCTTTTTAAATGCCTCAACAATCGGCAGTAACGGAGCAACACCTACACCTCCACCGGCAGCAAGAACGGTACCAATATTCCCGATATGGGTCGGTTTCCCAAGTGGTCCGACAAGATCAGTGATATGGTCTCCAACTTCAAGAGCAACTAATTTTGAGGAGCTAACACCCATTATCTGAACTACAAGTGTAATGGTCCCCCGAACCGGATCTGCTCCTGCGATGGTTAATGGAAATCGTTCGCCATCTTCTCCAATGCGTAATATGACGAAGTTACCCGGTTTTCTGGATTTGGCAATCAATGGGTTTTCGACAACCAACTTAACCACTTTATCCGAAAAATACTCTTTTTCGATAATCTTATTCATGAAAAGCAAAATTATTTTATTGAAAATCAATTCATTATTTAAAGGTCGACCCAACAGGGCCATCGCTTTACAATCCTGCGACAAAAGTAGCTTTCATTCATCAGGAAACCCCTTTTTCTGCGTCGCAAATTTGCAAAAATTAATGAATTGGTAATGAAATGAACACCAAATTAGATTAATTATAATTTAGCCCCAATTCGCTCCCAAATTTATCCCTCAATTTCATCTGTAAATAATTTGCATTTAAGCGGCCTCATGGAACCTTCATGTATTTTAATTCACTTTGGTGAGCATTTGCTCTTGAGGGTTTCATTGGAAACAACTATTTTTAGATTTTAAAAATATAAGATGGCCAATCAGCAAAGTAAAAAAAACCGTGAAGGGATTGTCTATTCCACAGCCGACAATTTCGAATACCGCTATAATTCTGAAGATCAGAACCAGGAAACATTGAAGCCGGCGCAGCAAAATCTGAAAATAATGCTCGACAAAAAACAGCGCGCCGGAAAAAAAGTAACACTAATCGCCGGATTTATCGGATTGGAAGATGATCTGAAAGAGCTGGGGAAAAAATTGAAATCGAAATGCGGTGTAGGGGGAACCGTAAAAGAGGGCGAAATCCTGATCCAGGGCGATTTCCGTGACCGGATTGTGGAGATTTTACTTTCGGAAGGGTATAAGGCAAAAAAAGCGGGGGGATGAGCGACTCACCAGGTGACTTCAAATCCACTCATTGATACTCCACAGGTGAGCTCGGGTCACCTGCGGAGTATCAACCGCAATTAAATCACCGTAAATATTCTTGTTTGCAAAGGTGCCAGTTTCAATGGAATCTGCTTTCCTGAAAGGTTCCTTTCCCTGGCTACCTCTCCGGCCTGGGGGTCTGATTCGATATAATGGTCACCTTTTGAGACTTTCAGAAACCCATTATACTCCTCTTTACCCGTGTTGACCATCAGATAGAGGGTTCTCCCCTCGCGTATAAACTTTCCAAAAGCGATGGTCGTATTGGCAGGAGTAAGATGATCGGGATCTCCAACAAGCTCCGACAACTGCACCGGAGAGGGAGTCTCCTTAAAGTCATCTGAAAACACCAACTTCACACCTTTTGATTTTGCCTGCTGAACCACCTTTGATACTGAAGATGGAAGGACAATCCCCTTGGGGAAAGAGATGGATGAATACTCATTTTGACCAATTTGAATCGTTCCGTTCTCATTCACTTTTGCCCCTTCAAGCGAGAGGTAGTCTACCAGCACAAATTGGGTCTGAGCTTTCAGCAGGTTGGATCCTAACTCTTTAAATGATGTTTCCAGTTTTTTCATCAAATCGCTTTGCGTGCTCAGACTCATTTTCGCCGCGGTAGGGATGTACTCACGTTGCAAATCATAAATCGGATAGTATAACAAACCCTTTCTGACGGGTGTCGCCTCCATCACAAAAGAATTAACGCGACCCACAAAATTGCAATATTCCTTATAAAGCGCCTCATTTCGGTCAGGGTATTTACCTCCGTAAGATATGGTATAATAAAGCATGAAGTCTGTCACACCAAAAGCCATCTGCCATGCAGTCGCCGCCTCCATTTGCTGAAGATTGGCCGGGCCTTTTCCATTGAGGGTTTGGTCGAAATCGGACATTTCGCACATCACACGACGCCGGCTCCTAATTTGAGCCGAAGAATTTGGGAAAAAAGGGGCCATCCACGAACTCCCGCCCCAAATAGCCGGATCAGAACTTAGCTGATCGAGGCCAGGCAGGTCAAAACCGTTAGTAACCAACAGCTTATTTCCATCCAGTGCCACGTGATTTGCCGGACTTTCTTCCCTTAATCCATGTCCGGACGAAAGGGGCCCTTTGCCACCGTTCTTTTCCCTATTGGCTTTGCACCAGTCGTTTATGGCATCATAATAGCATTTTTTATCCAGTTCGGCCAGCAAAGACCAGAATTTCTGACGAACCACCTTATCAGGCTCAGCAGTACCGGTGAATAACGACCCAACAACGGGCATGAGTTCCTCGCCATATTTTGCCTTGTACTTCGCCGGTAAATCCATCACCCATGAAACCATAGGCAGATTCTTCTTTTTGGGGTCCAACGGATCTGTGACCTTAACATTTTTACGAACATCTTCCCGAAGCTCGCCAAGGTTGACAGCCATCATTGAAGGTTCATCGGTAAAGAAGGCCTCCACATCACCAAAAAGGTCAGCACCCAGATGATTTAAATAAGCCTCATGGGTTAACCCGATAAACTTTTCGGTCGATTGGGGGTTCAGCGGATTAGGATACCGGCGGGCTACATAGTAATTATTACAGGCATGAGTATATTCATAGCAATGACGTATTGGAAACCGGTTCCTGCTGTCGGGATCATAGACCATCTCAAGCGCCTCCAGCGAAGAATCGGCCTCAAGGAGACGTCCTCCGGCACCAAGACTGGGATAACCATCCTCATCATAAATCCAAATCCGCAAGCCTTTATCGTGCATCGCCTTTACCCCGTCGACATAAACTTTCCACTCGGCGTCCGATTTAAGATAGTTTTCCCCAAAAGGGACATTACATACCACCCCGCCCAGGCCGCAGCTATCTTTAAAATAAGCGGCTTTTTTACGAATGTCTGCACCATGCACCATCTGAAGCGGACGATAACCCACTGAAGGATTTGACCACTCCTTTAACCACTTTTCAGGAAGTAATTGATGGTTATTGCACTGTATAATAAGGAGTACGAATAGAAGTATCCCACCAGGATAGATGAAAGATTGAGTTTTTTTCATAGTCGTATTTGAGTTTATTGCAAATTTAGCTCAAAAAAAGTAAATATGGCTCCTGTTAAGATTACCCCTCCTATTTTATTCATAAGAAAAAAACAACTACTATTTTCTTAGAATAACCATCGTCGCACCGTATCCATATTCGCGGAATGAGGCATCCTGTGAGTTATATTTCGAATATTTGCGTTGTAACTCCCGGCGTAATTCATTTTTTAGCGTTCCATTCCCTACACCATGAATAAACACGATCTTCTTCACATCCGATTTAATCGCCCGGGCCATCTCTTCATGAAATTTGCTCATCTGAACAGCGAGCATTTCAGGATTGGTCATATTCCTGAAATCATCAAGCAACTCATGGATATGCAGATCAATTTCAACCATCTCGGTATTGGGTAATGCAATCACCTGCTCCTTTGGTTTTGGCTCCTTATGCGCCACCGCATTTGTGAAATCGTGTTCCGAGAGCTTCTCAATTTCAGCCTTCATCCGGTTCTCGTTAATTTGAACCATCATCGCCGGAACTTTGAAAAGCCGGGTAAGTACAAAGGAGTTCGGTTTGTAAAACTTAACCGCTGATAATGTAATCTCCCTTTGTTGGAATGGATCAAGCTCCTTTGAGCGCTTTCTGAAATTAACCCACTGAAAACAGAATACAGGTAATTCAGCGATCATCTCAGGCTTGATCAGTCCCAGGTAGATTTTCGAATTGGGACTTAATGTTCCGGCGGTATCGGTCTCAAAATTATATTTACCCTTCCGGACAAATCTGAAAAGAAGGGTATCGTTACAGTTGTTCACAAGATACATCGAAATATTTCCCGTCGGAGGATTTGAAGGGATTTCGGGAACCAAAGCAAAGATAAACTGGGGTTCCTCTTTCCCTGCCACCTGATTTTTATCTGAGAACCAGGGTTCTTCAGGTTTAACCTCCTTTTTCTCAACCGGAGCTTCAGGTTTGGGCAGCACTACACTATTCCGTGTCCGTCCGCTTTCGTAAACATCGGGTGAATTAACCACGATCAGGTTGTTAATCAGGGTCGGAACCTCAAACCCATCGTCAGTCTCCACATTTACCATATCCTTACTGACGATCGAGGTAATACGTCCACCACCGACTTCGTTAAGAAATCTTACTTTATCCCCTATTTTTAATATCATGATTAATTGTGATTAGAAATTGTTTTATCATGGATATCTCTGAATCTCAAAAATATGGCCTCCATGGACTAAATCACCGCTTTGGCAATTTGTCTCGTGTTGTCAGAAATTCCATAAGTATAAATATGAAGGCAGGGGACCTGATGTGCAATCAGATCCCGTGCCTGTTGGATGGCCCATTCGGTTCCAACTATTCTCGCCTCCTCATTGGTTTTGCATCTCCTCACCTCTCTGGCAAACTCTTCGGGAATATCGATGCTAAATAGTTTCGGCAATACCGTGATTTGGTTCATCAGCGCCAACGGTTTAAGTCCGGGTATGATAGGCACTGTAATGCCGATGTTCCGGCAACGACTGACGAAGTCATAGTATTTCTGATTGTCAAAAAACATTTGAGTGACAACGTAATCAGCGCCGGCATCCACTTTTTCTTTGAGGTTGATCAGGTCAATATCGATATTGGAGGCTTCGAAATGCTTTTCGGGATAACCTGCAACTCCTATACAAAAGTCGAGCTCAGCGGTATTTTTAATTTCAGGATCGAGATACTGACCCTTTTTAAGATGGACGATCTGCTCAACGAGCTCCTTCGCGTGGGAATGTCCATCCCGCTCCGGGGTAAAAAAGCTCTGCGATTTAAGACCATCACCCCTGAGTGCCAACACATTATTGATCCCCAGGAAATTAAGATCGAGCAGCATATTCTCGGTCTCCTCCCGGGTAAAACCGCCGCAAACAACATGAGGGACAACGGGAATCTTATACGCATTCTGAATCGAAGCGGCAATAGCCACTGTACCGGGACGTTTCCGAACGATTCTTTTCTCCAAAAGCCCCCCTGCCAGTTCACGGAACTCTACTTCGTCACGATGTGTTGTTATATTGATATACTGTGGGTTGAATTCAATCAACTCATCAATGGTACGATACAATTTATTTGCATTTTGTCCCTTCAGCGGAGGAAGTAATTCGAAGGAGAATACGGTCTTCTCCGATTGCTGAATAATATCGATAACCTTCATATTTTTTTAGTTTCGGTCTTTATTATCCCTTATTTAAAACGGGTACAAATATAGTGTTATTTGATCCGCTTCATAATCTCACCTGCGAATGCCACAAGTGTACCTTTCCTAGCAGCAGGAATATCAATTTTCTCAAGGGCAAACAACGCTTTGTCGTAAAAACTACTCATCAGCTCGCGGGTAGAATTACTTACTCCGGTTTTTTCATAAATAGCACAGATTACTGCAATTTTCTGCTCCGGGTCAAAATCCGATTTTAATAACCAGTGGTTTAACAGTATCTGTGTGGCAGCATCACATGCCTCTGCCGCTTTAAGCAGTAAATAGGTTTTCTTATTGGCACAAATATCGCCTCCCTGCTTTTTCCCAAATACGTCCGGATCACCATACACGTCGAGCCAGTCGTCCTGTAATTGAAAGGCAAGACCAATGTTGATCCCAAATTCATATAAAAGATCGGCATCTTTCTGACTGCCATTGGCAAGTAAGGCCCCCATTTTAAGGCTTGCAGCAATAAGTACAGCTGTTTTCAGCCGGATCATTTCAAGATATTCAGCAACTGTGACATCATCCCTGGTTTCAAAATCCATATCATGTTGTTGTCCTTCACAAACTTCGAGGGCAGTATCCGAAAACAGTGAAAGTAACTCCTGCAATTTAGGGCTGTTCACCTTCGTCACATATTTGAACGCCAGAATAGACATCGCATCTCCGCTCAGGATGGCCACGTTTTCGTCATACTTCATATGCACAGTGGGCAACCCCCGTCGCACCTCAGCCTTATCCATGATATCATCGTGCAAAAGGGTGAAGTTATGAAAGATCTCAATCGCCATAGCGGCTGGCAAAACAGACTCAACTGAATCTTCAAATAATGAAGCAGCATATAACATCAGCGCCGGACGAATCCGTTTCCCTCCAATCCCCAGGGCATAGGCGACAGGCTCATAAAGCTTGCAGGGAGCGGCCTGAGCAATATTTTTGATCTCCTTCTGAAAAGCTGCTTCAAAATAAGCCACAAAACTATCTAAGCTCTCCATTTTTAACCGATTAATGAATTTAAAAAAAGAATCCTTCACATCATCATACGAAGATAGGAATTATTAAGATAAACAAAAAGAGCCGGAAGGAATCTTCTCCTACCGGCTCTTTTTTAATGGAATAAACCATTACTTAATTTCCTTTGGCGACCCCAGGTATTCCAGTTCATTAATTGTTTTATCGCTTCCCCTCATCTTACAGATTCCCGTGAAACGGGCTCCGGGTTCAACAGAGAAACGTCCCATATTCAAATCACCTACAATCAAGGCAGTCGATTTGAGAGACAATAAATCGCTTACGTCAATTTCCCCCTCCACATTGCCCATGATTTCAGCAGTATTGGCAAAAATTGAACCTTTAATCCGTGCTTCCGGACCAATTACCACGCGACCTTTACAATTCAGGGTGCCTTCCAATACGCCGTCAAGCCGGATATCTCCGTCAGACTCTATTTCTCCTGTGATTTTTGTGTCCTGCGCAAAAGTGTTTAACGCTTTAACCTCATTGATAATTGGTTTAGCCATTTTTTAAGATTTTAAGTGGAATAGCAAAGATTAGAATCAGCTCTAAATCCTTACTATCAGCATGAAACACATCAAAGTTGCACAAAATCTATCGCCTGATCTTTAGTACCATACTGTCCAACAATCTGTTTATTGAACCTCAATGATCAGAAAACTAAACAGCTGCAATCTTTTCAATCGCCAGTTTACCTCTGTAGTAACCGCAGTCCTGACATACTGTGTGATATTTCACAGTTGCGCCGCAGTTCGAACAAGTAGCTAAGGTTGCAGGTATCGCTTTGTCATGCGTTCTGCGTTTATCTCTTCTCGTCTTGGAATGTTTGTGCTTTGGATGTGCCATTTTTAAAAATCTTTACTTTAATTACCAATAATTTTTCTCAAATCGTTCCACCTTGGATCTACCGGATCATTCTCTTGCATTTCAGGTGCTTTTAATTCATCTAATTTTCGAAGCATCTCCGGATTACAAAGGCTTTCGCCATTCTGACCATCAGGATGAACATGCCTGATTGGTATACTTAATACAATAAACTCATAAATCAACGTTGCAACCTCAACCTGATGCGCTCCCGGATGGATATAAATGATCTCATCTCCATCGTCGGTTTCAGTTTCACTAAACTTTACCAACATCGGGTACTCGTTTTTGATCGGCTGTAAATAGGGCTCAAGACAACGATCGCATATTAATTCAACCTCACCTTCAACCCTAAAGGTCAACCTTAAGTAGGTCGTCCTTTTCTCCAGTTCAACCTGGATTATGACCCTCCCTCTCTCTATTTCACTCTCTTCGAAACCGGCAAAAAAGCGATCATCTGCAGAAAAATCAAACAAATGGATCCCCTCTTTAAGCCCGGAAAACGTAATCGTATATTGTGAAAGGTAGTTCATATCGTTCCCCCTTTTAAAGCTTTGCAAAAATATAAAAATTTCCAATACAACCGAGAAAATATTTTATTTGATCGGCGTTACCTTCAAACAGCGGATTTACAACCGCTACCCACTCATTTTAAACACTTAACAGATCATCCGGATAGGACTAAGCATCCACTGAAACCAATTCGCGAACGGTACGACTAATTCCTTCGGCATCGAATCCGCATTCGTAATAAAGTTCCTCCTGCGTGCCATGTTCCACAAACCGGTTAGGAACACCTAACCTTATAATAACTATTTTCTTATTCTTTGCAGAAAAATACTCAGCCACCGCACTGCCAAACCCACCTTCGATCACTCCGTCTTCAACCGTAATCAGGGTGTTGAATTTTGATGCTGCCTCATCAAGTATCTCATGATCAATTGGTGAGACAAAACGCATGTCATAATGTGTAAAGGTGATCCCCTCTTGCTGAAGCAGAAGCGCAGCCTGCACAACCAGATTCCCTGCATGACCAATCGAGAGTACCGCCAAATCTTTACCATCACTGATTTTCCTCCCCTTACCTACCACAATCTCCTCAAATTCTCTCTCCCAGTCGATGACAGGCCCTTTACCCCGTGGATAACGGATACTGAAAGGTCCCTTATCGGGAAGCTGTGCCGTGTACATCAGATTACGCAACTCAACCTGATCCATTGGCGCCGAAACGATCAGATTGGGGATATTACGCATAAAGGCCATATCAAATATTCCATGATGTGTCGCTCCGTCAGCTCCTACCAACCCGCCACGATCGAGGCAAAACACGACGTTGAGATTTTGCAGGGCCACATCGTGGATAATCTGATCGTATGAGCGTTGTATAAACGAAGAGTAGATATTCACAAATGGCAACATCCCCCCCGCAGCAAGACCAGCCGCAAAAGTTACTGCATGGGGCTCTGCTATTCCAACATCAAAGGTCCTTTGGGGAAACACTTTCATCATCATGTTCAGCGAACAACCCGAAGGCATTGCCGGTGTAATCCCCACTATTTTATCGTTCTTTTGCGCCAGTTCAATGATTGTCTTTCCAAAAACATATTGATATTTGGGTGATTCAGGAACATCAGAAATGGTGGAGAAGACCTCCCCCGTATGGATATCAAATTTTCCGGGAGCTGCATGCCATTTGGTAGCATCCATCTCTGCAGGGATGAACCCCTTTCCCTTCTTGGTGACCACATGCAAAATCTTCGGTCCCGGTATCGCCTTTAAATGGCGAAATATTTGCACCAAACCCACCACATCATGTCCATCAACAGGCCCGAAATACCTGAATCCAAACGATTCAAAAAGATTACTCTCGCGAAAAACAACCGATTTTAACACCCGTTGCTGCTTGCGAAGCATCCTTCGTGCAAACGGCCCTATCCAGTTGATCTTCCCAAGGGTACTCCAGATTTTTGTTTTCAGATTGTTATAGGTATGGGAGGTCTGCAAACGGATAAAATATTTGCTGAGTCCCCCAACATTGGGATCGATCGACATATTATTATAGTTCAGCACGACCAGTACATCCGCTTTCGAAGCGCCCGCATTGTTCAATCCCTCAAAGGCCATACCACCTGTCATTGAGCCATCGCCTATCACCGCAATCACTTTGCGCTCCTTCTCCCCTTTCAAACCGGAGGCGACAGCAATGCCAAGAGCAGCAGAGATCGAAGTCGAGGAGTGCCCAACACCAAACGAATCATATTCACTCTCTGCCATTTTAGGAAATCCACTGATCCCCTTGTACAACCGGTTCGTGGAAAATGATTTGCGCCGCCCTGTAAGTATTTTATGACTGTAGGCCTGATGCCCCACATCCCATATTAACTGATCATATGGGGTATTATATACATAATGAAGCGCCACTGTCAGATCGACCACCCCCAGACTCGCACCCAGATGCCCCGGATTTGTAGCTGCTTCGCGAATGATAAAATCCCTTAATTCTGCACAAACCGACGAAAGTTCTTCTTTCTTCAGCTTCCTTAAATCAGCAGGAAAATCAATATTGTTGAGTAAATTACTTTTTAAATCAGCCATTTAAACGGTACAAAATTTCAGACTATTTTAAATGCAAATGTAAGGATAAAACTTTATCCGTAAATTAACCACCTGCTTTAAACGATTTTATTTAGATAATGCCACCTATTCTGTTCAATTCAAACCATTAATTTCTAATCAGATACAAAAAATTAGCCGAATGACACATCAGTTCTCATCCGTTTCATAAAGCGGGTAATATGGGTATAACCAATTTCTTTGAGGATTGTTCGTGCTTCAACGAAATAGCGGTTCATCTGCTCCGACTGAGGAGCATCAGATCCTAAGGTGACAGGAACCCCTGCACTCAAAAGTGCGGTTAGAAATTCATTCCCGGGAAAAAAGCCCCACGTGATCTCTCTAAACAACTTGTAAAAACTTCGAAAGCAAATGAAATGATCATATTCAGATGACCTAACGGTCTGATAGCCTATCTTTCTAATAGCCTATCTTTCACCCCACACCGAATTTAGTTCATAAATCGCAATCTCCTTAACGAACAATTCACCACCCTGGGTCCACAAGGTTAAACCGTCATCACCTTCTGCAGGGGTAAAACAACTGCTCATCACCACCTCACCATCATTGGCAAAGATTTCAATGGATGACCGGTCCAAAAGAATTTCGAATTGTAATAATCCCCCTCTGGGTTCAACAACGGCCTGTCCCCCCATGCAAGCGAGCAATTTCTTATTCGAATCGTACCTGATCTCAGTACCCACCTCCTTCTTTCCGTTTCGAACCAGAAATCCAAAACCATCAGAACTTTTTGGATCAAAGGTCGCTTTGATATGAAGTGTTTTACCTGAGATACCACCGACTAAATTTCCATTAAGGCCGGGAATGATGTTTTTTTCTTTTTTGATCAGGTCCTTTTTACTATGAAGTGTTAAAATGGCGTCTATTGGCTTTTTGCAAAGTGTTATTCCCAACTTTGTAGTCCGCAGCGATAACTCACAGGGGAAGGTCATCTGTCCGTTGAAAGGCATGTCCGGAAACTCTCCCCCACGCATCCAGGCAAGTTGGATCAGCTTTCCTTCAGGTTGGTTCGACCAGGTCTGAGTCGCATAGAAATTCTTTCCATAATCAAGCGTTCTCTTCCTGGTTTCGGGTGTAAATTGCTTTCCATCAAAGGTTCCGACACGATATTCCCCGCTGCCTCCCAATAATACCCATTTTGATTTGGCCTTATCGCCGTCAAGCGGAAGTTCAAAAAGATCGGGACATTCGTAAAAACCTTCTATATGACTTTGTAATTCCCAATTAATCAAATTTTTGGAAGTAAATATTGAAATTCCCTGCTTCGCCATATCTCCATCTGGTTTCCGGTAAAGCACCATCACCCAGTTTCCTGAAGGGCGGTGAAAGAAAACTTTTGGATCGCGTGCATCATCCTTTGCAAAAGGGATAAGGGGATTTTTATCGTATTTGTGCCAGGTACGACCTTTATCATTACTAAAGGCAAGCCGCTGTCCGCACTCAAAACTGGTATAGAAAATCAGAAGTGTTTTTTCTTTCCCCTGCTGTAATCCCGCCGTATTGTTTTCATCTACAATGGCGCTACCCGAAAATGCCGTCGCATGACTTTTATCTTTTGAATCTTCATCAGGTGAGATGGCGATGGGCAGATGTTCCCAATGTACAAGGTCCTTACTTACTGCATGTCCCCAGTGCATAAATCCCCACTCCAGTCCGTTTGGATTATACTGGTAAAAAAGGTGATATTCACCATCATACCATACCAGACCGTTAGGGTCATTCATCCAGTTCTTCTCCGGTGAAAAGTGGAATTGGGGCCGGTATTTTTCCTGGTAATATTTTTTATCCGATTTATCGGGAATAGTCGTAAAAGCCAGGCTAGCAGCAATTAGAGCAAAAATTAAATACCTCATATTTAAGTAATTATATAATCTTCATAGGATTATTTAGTTATTCACAAATATACATTATCTATTTAGCATTCTTGTATCCTGCGTTCTATATTGTAACTTTGTAACGATTTATTAAAGTTATGAGAAGAGAAGATATTGAGATAATGGCTCCCGTGGGTTCATACGAAGCATTAATGGCCGCAATACATGCCGGGGCAGGATCGGTCTATTTTGGAGTCGAACATTTAAATATGAGGGCCCGTTCAGCGAACAACTTCACCCTCGACGATCTGAAGGAGATTGCGCGAAGATGTAATCTGGCGGGGGTGAAGACCTACCTGACCGTTAATGTTGAGATTTTTGATGAAGAGTTTTCTACTTTGTCGGACGTGTTAACAGCTGCCCGCGATGCAGGGATATCGGCGGTAATCGCAGCCGATATGTCGGTCATTCAGCAATGCAGGGAGTTGGGAATTGAAGTTCATATCTCGACACAGGTCAATATCACCAATTACGAAGCAGTGAAGTTTTATTCACAGTTTGCGGATGTGATGGTCCTTGCCCGCGAGATGAATCTTGGCAGGGTGGGAAATATCTCACAGAAAATCAAGGATAACGACCTGCGCGGTCCATCCGGAAACCTGGTCCGGCTCGAAATGTTTGTACATGGCGCATTGTGTATGGCTACCTCCGGGAAGTGTTATCTCTCCCTTCACGAGACCCATTCATCGGCCAACCGGGGATCGTGTATGCAGGCTTGCCGAAGGGCATATATTGTCACCGATAAGGAGACCGGCCGCGAACTGGAAGTGGATAATGAATATATCATGTCACCTAAAGATTTGAAAACCATTCATTTTCTAAATAAGATACTCGATTCCGGGGTTTCAGTTCTAAAAATTGAGGGTCGGGCCCGAAGTCCTGAATATGTTAAAACGGTTGTCGAATGTTATCACGAAGCGGTGGATGCGTGGTGTGATGGCACCTTTAATGAGGAGAAGATCACCGTATGGGACGAGAAGCTGGGAGCCGTTTTTAACCGTGGATTCTGGGACGGCTATTACCTCGGTCAACGACTCGGCGAGTGGAGCAGTAACTATGGATCGCTGGCGACTAAACGAAAGATTTACACAGGTAAGGTGACCAATTATTTTTCAAATCTGGGCGTTGCCGAAATAAAACTCGAAACGAGCAGTCTAAAACAGGGCGATGAAATCATCATCAGCGGCCCCGGCACAGGGGTCATCCAGACAAAGGTGGAGGAGATCAGAGTGGGATTAGTTGCGGTTGATGAGGCCAAGAAAGGGGAACAGTGCTCGATACCTGTGGGAGTAAAGGTGCGACGTTCCGATAAGTTGTACCGTCTTGTGGATGCTTCAGAGGTGAAAGCACAATAATTTATTCTAATTTTTCACCTTTGAGGCAGCCATCTATTTCCTCTCCGGTATATTTTCTATCAACATTTCCCTTATTCCTTAAAAGAAGCGGACCGTTCAATGAGTTCCGAATCGCGTAATTCGTATATTTACCACCGTTTCTGAAACCAGAACTCAATTCAGACTTATGGGTAAAAAACTGTTCACCGGATTTACAATATTGCTGATTACCGGACTCTTCACCGGATGGTACTTTTTCACCCGCGAATCGAAATTTCTCGGCACCTCTGCCTTCCGGGCCGTTCCCGAAAACGCCGCGCTCATTGTTCGCGTCCATAATATCGGTAACTATACGCTTAAAACCCGCAACAATCCGATCTGGAAAGCCTATTCCCAATTCCCCGGAGTAAGCCAATTGTACCAGGAGATCGCCTTTGCCGATTCCCTTTTTAAAGCCAATGAAAAAGCCAAAAATCTGTTTAGCGACAAGGACTTAACCATTGCATTCGACAGAAAAGATGATCTCCTCAGGACACTTTACCTCGTCGAACTAGCGAGTCTTACCGAAAAAAAAGTTATATCCGGATTGTTGGACAAATATTTTCAACAGCAGCGCTTCTCCCTCGAAAATATCAAGTCCGATGGTGTCAATTTATCTTGTTATACGCACGGAGGGGCTAAAGATCCCCGACCCGTTTTTTTCACCTTTTATCACGGTCTTTTTCTGGCTGGCTCCGATAAAGGGATGATTATGCAGGCCATCAGCCAACTGGATCATCCATCCCCTCCCGGAAATACCGTTTTCGAGAAGGCCAATAAAACAGCCACAGGCAGTATCGATCTGAATATCTATCTTAACCATAAAAAATTGCCCTGGTTTGCAAGCCACCTCTTTTCTGAAACCTTTTTGGAAAAGTTGAAAGGGTCGGCCCCGCTCGCCGATTGGTCTGAACTTGACCTGACCCAAAAATCAGATGAGCTGCTTCTCAATGGGTTCAGCTTTATGGGCGACTCGCTCAACAATCAACTGGCGATCTTCCTCCATCAAAAACCCGATTCCTTTAAACTGGCATCCATCCTTCCCGCTGAAACGAGCTTCTTCCTGAGCTATGTGATCAACGACAACGCAAAATTCTTCAGCGATTACGAAAAATTACCTGGCCGGAGTCGCCAAACGGCGAGTCACACCCAATCATTGTCCGGAACCAATTCCCATAATGGCATTGATCTGCAAAAGATGGTTTCGCAAAATCTCGACGGTGCAGCAGCCATCTTCTTTACCTGTCCCGATCCTGTGATGAAGGAGGAAAACAGGTATCTCATCCTTAAAGTCCGGAGTGGATCGGCGATGGAGCGTGAGATGAACCCGCTGACCCTGAAAATACCGGGTACCAAAAAACGTGAACGGGCCAAAGATCACCTCTTATTTAAAATGGACAAAGAGACCGTTTTCAAAATTTACAAAACGCCCGTGACCGATTTTGGCAAACGAGTTTTTGGAGATCTCTTTTCAGGAGTTGTGACCAGCTATTTCACCTTTTATGACAACTGCCTGATCATGGGAACCTCAAATGAGTCACTCGAACGTTTTTTAAGGGCAAACGTGTTGCACGAGACGCTAAAAAATGACCCCGTCTATAAAAAATCTACGCTTGGTCTCTCCGAAAAGCTGAACATCTTTCTCTGGAGTTCTCCGGGTCGGTCGCTCCCCTTCTTCAGGGAGATGTTCGATGCCCGATTCTATGAGCAACTGGGAAAATACAACGCCGAATTTAAAAAGATTGAATCTGCCGGCTGGCAAATAACGGAAGAAAACGGCATGAATTATAACCTGGCTCGACTGAAATACAACCCCGATGTTCCTGAAAGTATCACTTCGGTTACCTGGAAGAGCAAAATTGAAAACGACGTGATCAACCGGCCTCAATTTGTTCTCAACCCATCTGACAAAGCCAATCCGGAAATTGTGTTTCAGGATAGCGATCTCAATTTGATATTGATGAAAAGTGACGGAACCCTATTATGGAAAATCAAACTTAAAAGTCCCGTCCGGAGTGAGGTGTTTCAACTCGACTGTTTCAAAAATGGTCAGCTTCAGTATTTTTTCAGTACGGATGAGGCTTTGCATCTGATCGGTCACGATGGGAAATACATTGCGAATTACCCTGTTGCACTTCGGTCCGAAGCCACAAATGGTGTTGCAGTAGTCGATTATGACCACAATAAAGATTACCGCTTTTTTATAGCTTGTAAAGATCATAAGATCTGCCTTTTCGATAAGAAAGGAAAGCCCGTTACAGGCTGGGCTCCGGCAAAGACAGAACACAATGTCACTCAACCAATTCAGTACTTTAGGGCAGAGCGTAAAGATTATATCGTTTTTACGGATAAAAATCGCGTGTACCTCCTCGATCACAAAGGGAAACCTGCAGCGACTTTCAAAGGAGAGATGACCTTCTCGCACAACCGCTTGTCACTTCAGGCAAAATCGGGAAAAACACCCTCCCGACTGATCACCACCGATTCGAAGGGAAATGTTATCGCTATCGGGTTCGACGGTAAGGCAAAGAAGGTGCAGAGTGGCCGGTTTTCACCCGATCACTATTTTATCTACGACGATTTTAACTCAGACAAACAACACGATTATCTGTTTTTCGATGGTGATTCAATGGTTGTTTACGATCAGAACTCAAACAGAACCTTCAGCCGGAAATTTAATCATCGCGTCAGCTTTCCCCCTGAACTATTCACCTTTCCAGATAAAAGTCGTAAAATTGGGATTACCGACACCATCGATCATCAGTTATACCTTTTTAATGCCGACGGGAGTAGTTACAAAGGTTTTCCCATCGATGGCAACTCCCCTTTTGCAATACACTTTTCGGGGGAACTTAAGGATGGATTTAACCTGATCACTGGGAGTGCTGATCGCTATTTAATTCAATATCACATTAAATTTTAATTGCTAAAAGTTATCGTTGTATTTAATTCCTAACGTGATTTGATGATGCTCATTACTATGGCTTAATTGAAAGAAATAAATCACCATTCATAATTTATACAGAATTGCAAACTTTGAAAACCGCCAATCTCTATCGTTCAGCACTTTTGTTTCTGCTGATGCCCGTCATTTTTCTCTCGTGCAACCTGGAGGATTTTAACCTGAAAAAAATCGCCAGGCCCGATGATATCATCCCGGTTTACTCGGCCCCGATAGGTTATGGCACATTTAAAATTTCAGATCTCGCCCCAACGTCTTTGCCTTCCACCTTTCTGATCCCGGCCGGCGGACTGACGCTTCAACCCGTGGTAATCAGCAAATCAGGAACCTCGTTCACAAGTGCTGCCATCGATTCAGCCTATCTTGTAATCACTTTCACAAACACCACGTTATGCAATATCGCCTTTGAACTCAGCTTTATCAACTCCTCAACGGGAGTCCATTCTGACACCTTCAAAGCCAATCCCGATATACCCCCAACATCAAAAGATTATCCGGTCCGGTTTAACCTTGGTCCCAACGACCTGACTCTCCTGAAGCGCGCCACCGATGTGGAGCTCACCTTCAAACTCCTGCCACCTTCATCGGGGAACCTGACTTACGGAGCACTGAAGAGCGATACTTTCACGTTCAGCATCTTTTTCTATGCCCCTGTAAATATATTGAAGTTATAATTTTTTGAATCGTTTAAAATTGAGGAAGCTTTCACTCCAAATCCTGTTACTACTTTTCCTGCTGGGGGCCTCACAGCTCATCCATGCACAACCCAATACGCTCTATTTTATAAAGGGTATTCCGCAAACCAAAGATCTCAATC
This sequence comes from Prolixibacteraceae bacterium, assembly GCA_963675995.2. Lineage (GTDB taxonomy): Bacteria > Bacteroidota > Bacteroidia > Bacteroidales > Prolixibacteraceae > JAAFHB01. The sequence continues at coordinate 339,041 of CAXXIY010000003.1, forward strand.
CTGCCCGGACGGGAATCACCACAGGGTTTTATGTGAGCCTGCCACTGTTTTCGAAACTTGATCTGGAGGCCAACACCAACGGCTGGAACTACAACGATCTGATTCATAAAGGGACCGGTCTCCGTGCAGATTCTCTGGTGATCGATCTCGACAATTTCATCAACAACATCGACAAAAAGAACTTTATCAATGAGTCTGTGGCCCTGACGATTCTGGAAGGGGGATACCGAAAAGAGAAGAATTTCTACGGATTATCGATTTCCGAAAGGGAGTCAGGTCAGCTCACATTTGACAAGGAGATGATCAGACTCATCAAATATGGAAATTATCCCGTTCTGGGACAGACCACCTTTTCGGGTATTCTGGGCGTTACGATTCAACAGTTTCACGAAATAAAGTTCAACTTCTCACACGAGGTCTCCAAAGCGTTGACCATCGGTTTTGCCACCAAGCTTTTACTAGGTACAGGTTCGATCTACAGTAGCGGATTCAGTGTGCGTAACACCACACCTTTAAATGGGAGCACACTCGATCTGAACGCCCTGGGGAGGTTAAATATCTCTGCCCCAATAACGGTCAACCATAACCCCGCCGGACAAATCTTCAATATAACCCGAAATCCCAATACAAAATTAGGAACCTACCTGAGCAATTTTGGGAATCCGGGTTTTGCCATTGACCTGGGATTCTCGTACCGGTTGGGTAAGAAGACCGAGATCTCAGCAAGTCTGATCGATCTGGGGGTCATTCGCTGGAAGCAGCACCTTACCCAACTAACCGAAAATGGAACTTTCGTCTACCAGGGGATCAATGTGAACGATCCATCCGTGCTTCCCCCTTTAAAACCTGTGATCAACCAGCTGGGGAACGATCTGACCACTGCGTTTACTCCCGTTTTCAGTGCAAACTCATTTTCGACCCTTCTCCCCTCTAAAATCTATTTTGGGATTGACTATGAGTTGTCAAAAGCCATTAGTTTTTCGGAGGTCAACAGGTTGATGATTGTTAATAACACCGTTCAACCCTCCATGACGGCAGCGGCCAATGCCCGGGCAGGAAGATTCTTATCTTTGTCGGCCAGCTACTCCATCCTGCAGTCGGGATACGACAATATTGGTTTAGGTGCCGCAGTTCGCATTGGACCCGTTCAGATTTATGCAGTGGCCGATCACCTTTATTCGCTCCGCAACCCCGCCACCTCTGCCAATATGAACCTCCGGATTGGTGTAAACCTCCTGTTCGACAGCAACCGTAACGGTTTGAACGAGGGAATATCCAGTCCCGATTGCCATTGCCCGTACTAAACAACGGAAAAATAAATGGGTCCACAAGTAAAGCAAGGGGTCCACGAATTCACACGAATTTTCACTAATTTCTTTGAGAGGAAATTGTTATCACACCGTCAGTGTGAGATGTACGAATTGTTTTAAAAGATGTCCGCCGTTAGGCGGCTTCGTGTTAATTCGTGTTAATTAGCTTCGCTGATCTTCGATTCGTGGACAAAACCCTTTTAATTCGTGGACCAAACCTTTAATCCGTGGACCAAACCTTCACTTCATGGAATCTGTCGTATCCATCTTTTATTTCAAAAAAAATTTACTATTTTTGCCCTTGTTAAAAATTAAGAGTAATGAAACTTTACATTCTGCTCAATATCGTCTCACTTTTTGATCTGTTGATTATCCTTTTTGCGATCTATTACGGATTTAAATTTCTGATACGTTTTATTGCCCCGAAGGTTGTCGATAACGCTGCAAATAAGATATATAACGAAATGCAGAACCGCGAAGCCTCGAAAGAGAAGCGGACCGTCCGAAGAGGGGATGTAACGATTGATTATACCAACAAAAGACCTAAACAGTTCGGACGATCCGATGGCGATTATATCGAGTTTGAGGAGATCGATGAAAAAAAATAGTCCAGACAATTATTGACCAATTTAAGATTTAAATTAAACAATCAGAGCACCTCCCCAGCTCTTTAGATAACTATTATGGCACAGGAAGATTTATTCAAAAAACTCATAGCCCATTGCAAAGAGTACGGCTACGTGTTCCCCTCCAGCGAGATCTATGATGGATTAGGCGCTGTATACGACTATGGTCAATATGGCGTGGAACTGAAAAACAACATCAAAAAATACTGGTGGGACTCCATGGTCCTGCTTCATGAAAATATTGTGGGTATCGACTCTGCCATCTTTATGCACCCTACGATCTGGAAAGCCTCGGGACATGTCGATGCTTTCAATGACCCGCTGATCGACAACCGTGATTCTAAAAAAAGATACCGTGCCGATGTACTCATCGAAGAACACCTTGCCAAAATTGAGGGAAAAATTGATAAGGAAATCGAAAAGGCAAAAGGTCGTTTTGGTGACTCATTTGACGAGGTGCAGTTCCGTGCCACGAATAACAGGGTTCTGGAAACCCAGGCCAAATGGGATCAGTTGCATAACCGGTTCGCTGAAGCGTTGAACAATAGTGATTTGGTTGAATTAAAGAAGATTATCGAAGAGAACGAAATAGTTTGTCCGATCTCAGGGACGCGTAACTGGACCGAAGTACGTCAGTTTAACCTGATGTTCTCTACCGAGATGGGGTCTACCGCCGACGGAGCATTAAAGATCTACCTTCGTCCGGAAACGGCACAAGGGATTTTTGTGAATTATATGAATGTTCAGAAATCGGGTAGGATGAAGATTCCGTTTGGGATCGCCCAGATTGGGAAAGCTTTCCGGAACGAGATTGTTGCCCGTCAGTTTATTTTCCGCATGAGGGAGTTTGAACAGATGGAGCTCCAGTTCTTTGTACGCCCCGGGAGTGAACTCGAATGGTTCGAAAAATGGAAGGCGTTGCGCATCAAATGGCATCAGGCGCTTGGCTTTGGCCACGAGAATTACCGTTTTCATGTTCACGAAAAGCTGGCCCATTATGCCAATGCAGCGGTCGATATTGAGTATAAGTTCCCCTTTGGTTTTAAGGAGGTGGAAGGGATTCACTCCCGTACCGATTATGATTTGTCACAGCATCAGAAATTTTCGGGTAAGAAGATTCAGTATTTCGATCCTGAACTCAACCAGTCGTATGTTCCCTATGTTGTGGAGACCTCGATAGGCGTCGACCGGATGTTCCTTCAGATCATATCTGCAGCTTATCATGAAGAGGTGGTCGAAGATGCAAACGGACTAAAAGATATCAGGGTCGTATTGCGACTTCCGGCTCCGATCGCCCCCGTTAAACTGGCGGTGATGCCATTGATAAAGAAAGATGGCCTTCCTGAAAAGGCGAGGGAGATTATTGATGAACTGAAATTTGATTTCAATTGTCAGTACGATGAGAAAGATTCAATCGGCAAACGGTACCGCCGGCAGGATGCCATAGGAACACCCTTCTGCGTCACGGTCGATCATGACACTGCCGCCGATAATACGGTCACGATCCGCTATCGCGACACAATGCTTCAGGAGCGGGTAGATATCAGCAAGTTACGCGATATCATTCTGAATCAGGTTAATTTTAGAAAATTATTTGAACAACTTAAATAAACGGTTCTTCAGTGCATTCGTCACAAAGGAGCCAATCAGCCTGCTGAAGAAAGATCTCGATAAGTATAAAAATTTTAAGATACTATTTATCAGGCATTAAAAGTGGATATTGCACCCCTTGGCTATTTAATACAGGGGGGTAACTCAATCGGTCAGTGTGACTGAGGAGGCGAAGCTGTGAAAACCCGAAAGGAGTATTAAATCGGCTTAACGATAGTGAAGTCACCCTGCAAAAGCTTATGTAAAACCAAGGTCTATAAATCCCTAAGACCAAGAATACTAAGCAGTTTTGGCATTTCGGCGGTATGTTACCAAACCATTAACATTGACAAAAATCATGTTTTCATGGGTAACAATCGAACGGTTATCCCTACTTTGTGGCAGCTTTGAATTAGGTCGGTTCAGTTAATAACCGATCCAATCATGATCTTCCGCAAGAATGGGAGTGAGAGGGCGAAGCTGTAAGAAGAGGGGAGGTCAAGAGGTCAGGAAATACCAAATGAAGCAATATTAAATACGACAATATATTATCCATATTATTGAAATCCTGATATATCACTAATTATAAGGTCTGCTAATAACACTATTTCTGTAGGTTAATTAAATAAGGAGATTCCACACTGCGTTCGGAATGAGGAATCTCACCTTCATTGCTTTCATTTCTTTTGCTGTCATTTGTTATAAAAACCATTCATGTATAAAACCCCCATTTACTACATTCACAAAAGTTAATAAGTAAATCAATGAGGGTTCCACACGGATCAAAAATCTAAATATTAGTAAATTAATTAAACTTTATACACGTGAGAAATCAAATCATTTTCCTCTCTCTTCTGGTAATAACCTTGTTGAGCGCCTGCCGTAGCACCCAGGAACTGGTTTATTTAAAAGATGTAGCCCCCAACGAGGTGATCCAGGGACTTCCCGTCAAAACCACGGAACATATTGTAGGAATTGGCGATATATTATACGTAAGTATCAAATCGAACAACAACGATGTTAATATGCTTTATAACCCTGAATCAACCATGGAGGCTAATTCAGGTCAGAATTATATGAAATTTACCACGCCGGGTGGAGCATACCTCTATGGTTTTGAAATTGATAAGGATGGAAATATAAAACTCCCTATGTTAGGTAAAATCAAGGTGGTGGGACATACCCAGTCACAGGTCGAACAGTTGGTTCAGAAGAAAGCAGATGAGGCACTGACCGAAGCGATTGTAAAGGTAAAACTCCTTAATTTTAAGATTACGGTGATGGGTGAAGTACGGAATCCCGGCGTCTATTACAACTATAACAACTCCATCAACCTTATCGAGGCGCTGGCGATGGCTAACGGAAATACCGACTACGCAACGATAAAAGATGTTATGGTGGTCCGTCCCACACCCGAAGGAAATAAAACCTTTATGCTCGACCTCACCTCGAAGGAGTCCTACCTCTCCGAGGCGTTTTATCTTCACCCCAACGATAACATCATTGTTCGTCCCGATAAACATAAAAACGTACAGTTAAACAGCCAGGCCTATTCACTGGTGCTCTCCTCTGTATCGGTAATGGTCACCGTATTGGGATTTATCCTCGTTTTGAGATAGGGACATAAATTTTGAGGTGCCAGGAAGACGTTTTGCGTGGGTAACAAAAACAAGTATTTTTTAAGGTGCAGAGCACCGTTGATATTTGCAGGAAATAAGGCAATAGGTCCGGAAGAGGCTGTATCTAAAGTCTTTTTACCGCGGAGATACGCAAAGAAGGCGCAAAGTGATGCAAAGTTATTGTGCTGTTATTTCGTTCTTTGCGAGTCCGCCTGTTGGCGGACTCAGCGGTTCTCTGCGGTTAAAATTTTTACTTTTGATACAGCACCGAAATATTAGCTTAATTGGTTTTTATATTACGGTGCGCTGCACCTAACAACTACCTAATCTGTTTTTTTGCTACAAATATTTTGCGGCTCTGCCGCTTTTGAGTATCGAAAAAACCATATTTTTATCACAACAGAACCTTTCATTTAATATATGGATCTGCTTGCAGATCTATAAATTCCAACCAGTCCGCCCACTGGCGGATCGTGGACAAAAAATACACAAAAAATAAGTTTGGGATCCACAGGAAAGAAAAGGGTCCACAAGTAAGATAAAAGGTCCACGAATCGAAGATCAGCGAAGCTAATTGACACGAATTTGCCAGCTGTTCAACAAAGATTTAGCTGCAACGCAGCCCTGTTTTTCGCAACGTAGTTACTGAATCTTTGCAGATAAAAAGACGTCGAATTAAAGATTTAATATGGCTTTATTTCAGTAATCAAGGAAAGCAGACCCAATTTAAATTATTCTCATTACTTATTATTGACCATTTACAAAGATGCCGCCACTACCTGGCTTCTTTTCCATCTTATTCCTGTTTCTACAAAGATTTAGCTGCTACGCAGCCTTACTTTTTGCAACGTCGTTACTGAATCTTTGCCGATAAAAATATTGAAAAGCACCTAAAGCAACGGAGTTGCGACATATTTGCAGATAAATATTGCTATTATCCTAATCACACCACCGGTGTGACAACAAACATCAAATTAAGAAATTAGTGGAAATTAGTGGAAATTAGTGGAAATTAGTGGACCAAAACTTTTTCCATTTGTGGACAAAATCCCTCTTTAGGTGAACCTCTTACAACTTGTCCGCCAACTGGCGGATCGTGGACAAAAAAAGTCCGCCTTCAGGTGGACCCAATCTGCGATAATCTGTGATAATCTGTGGACAAAAACTAATTCAAAAACAATTCATCATTCTCACACCACCGGTGTGAAAATAAATATCATCCTAAGAAGTTCGTGAAAATTAGTGGAAATTAGTGGACCAAAACTTTTTCCATTTGTGGACAAAATCCCTCTTTAGGTGAACCTCTTACAATCTGTCCGCCAACTGGCGGATCGTGGACAAATAAAGTCCGCCTTCAGGTGGACCCCATCTGTGATAATCTGTGCTAATCTGTGGACAAAAACTAATTCAAAAAACGATAGGGATCCACAAGAAAAATAAGGGGTCCACGAATTAACACGAATTGACACTAATTAAAATAAGACAAAAGCAGTTACACTACTTTTGTCTTATTAGATCATCTTTTAAAACAATTCATCATTCTCACACCACCGGTGTGAAAATAAATATCATCCTAAAAAGTTCGTGAAAATTAGTGGAAATTAGTGGACCAAAACTTTTTCTATTTGTGGACAAAATCCCTCTTTAGGTGAACCTCTTACAACCTGTCCGCCAACTGGCGGATCGTGGACAAATGAAGTCCGCCTTCAGGTGGACCCAATCTGCGATAATCTGTGATAATCTGTGGACAAAAACTAATTCAAAAAACAATTCATCATTCTCACACCACCGGTGTGAAAATAAATATCATCCTAAAAAGTTCGTGAAAATTAGTGGAAATTAGTGGACCAAAACTTTTTCCATTTGTGGACAAAATCGCTCTTTAGGTGAACCTCTTACAACCTGTCCGCCAACTCGCGGATCGTGGACAAATAAAGTCCGCCTTCAGGTGGACCCAATCTGCGATAATCTGTGATAATCTGTGGACAAAAACTTTTATATTTGTGGACAAATCTTTTTTAATCCCTTAACTGTCGGATTAAATACTAACCCTTAAAATTATTACATTATCTATCCTATCCCAAACCAATTACGACAATTTAAACAAAAAACATCACTATATGATTCCCGAGAATAATCACGAACTAAACGAACCCGAAGAGGGATTCGATTTTCAAAAGATATTTTATCTGCTCATGCGCCACTGGCAGTGGTTCCTGCTGTTCGGAGCCATTGGTATTTCTGCGGCATATTTTTATACCAAGATCACCAAACCACTCTACACGGTCACCGCCTCCATCCTCGTGCCTGAAAAATCATCGGGTTTAGGGATCGATATGAATAAAATGTTCCAGGGGATAGCCGACGCACCAAAAAACAACATCTATAACCAGATCGAGATCATCACCTCCTACTACCCCATCAACCAGACATTGCAAAATCTTCGTTGGGAAACAAGCTGGTACAAGAAAGATCTCTTTATCTGGAATGGAATCTACAAACAGGAACCATTCGAGGTAAAACCTGCCAATAACTTCCTAAATCTCACCGGCATACCAATCTATGTGACTCCCACATCGGCCGATTCGTATACCATTACAGTCAAAGGAAAGACAAAGATCAACAACATTCCTACCGAAATCAAGATAGAGGGGAAGGGCATTTATGGTCAGCCATTTGTCAACACTTATTTCAATTTTACACTGAGCAAAAAGGCAAATATCGATAAGGTCCCCGAAGGCAGTTATATGTTTATGTTCAATGATCTCAATGAGTTAACCTTTAGTTATCAACGAAAGACAAAAGCAACCCTTAAAACCAAGTTCAGTGATATCATTCAATGCACGATCCAGGGGAATGAACCAGCAAAAGACGGTGAATTTCTGAATGAATTGCTTAAGGTGTACATCGGAAACAAAATGGACCTTCAAAACGAAGCCCAGAAACGGTCACTTGACTTCATTAACAATCAGCTTACCGGCATTTCCGATTCGATGAACAGCGCGAGCACACGTTACGCCAATTTCCGCTCGCAAAACAACGTGATCGATATCACTGCAGAAGGGACACTCGTGATGAATAACCTCAAGGATATTGAATCCGAGCGGGCCAAAAGCCAGATGCAGCTCGACTATTTCAATAATATCCTCGCCTATCTCAATACTCCGGGGAACCAGAAAACACTTGTTTCCCCATCGGTCGTAGGGATCGAGGATGCCGCATTAAATACCTTGGTTGTTAAACTGGGTGAGCTTTACAACCGCCGGCAGGTGATCTCGTTCAGCACGAAGGAGAACAACCCTGCACTTGCACTCATCGACAGGGAGTTGGCACAGACCAGGAGTCAGTTAACCGAAAATCTCCGTAACCTCATCGACAACGCTTCGCGATCAATTGTCAGCCTTAAAGAACGCCAGGCAGGAATCAGCACCGAGCTGAATAAACTTCCGCAGAAAGAGCAACAGATGATCGATATACAACGGCAGTTCAATGTAACGAATGACCTATACACCTTCCTGCTCAAGAAAAGAGCCGAGACCAATATCACACTGGCATCAAGCGTTCCTGATGTGCAAATCATCGATCTGGCGCGTCCTGATGCTGCAGTACTCATCGGACTTCCCCGTAACCTCATCCTGTTGATCGGCTTAATCCTCGGCATTGGTATTCCTTTGGCGGTATTATTGCTCATGAACTTGTTTGATATTCATATCCGCACCCAGGAAGATATCGAAACAAAAACGCGTATACCCATCATCGGGAACATCATCCACGACGACACCGATGCCACGCTTGTTGTTTACGAAAATCCCAAATCGATCATTTCTGAATCGTTCAGGGCGTTGCGAACCAACATTCAGTACATGGTCGATAAACCTCACGGTAAGGTGATCTCCATCCAGTCGACCCATCCCGGGGAAGGGAAATCATTTATCTCGGTTAACCTCTCCTCAATCCTGGCGATAAACGATAAAAAAGTAATCCTTGTCGGTGTCGACCTTCGTAAACCAAAAATTCACAAGACCTTTGATGTCAAGAATGACAGGGGTTTAAGCACCTTCCTCGTTGGTTACGACACCCTCGAACAGGTCATTCTTCCAACACCTATTCAGAATCTGTCTATCATCCCTGCCGGACCAATTCCCCCCAATCCTGCAGAATTATTAAGTAAACCGGAGATGAAAGCAATGATCGATAAGCTTCGATTAAGCTACGATTACATTATCCTTGATAATGCCCCGATCACCTTCGTGACCGACGGATTGATCATGAGTCAGCTCTCCGATCTAAATATGTTTATCCTTCGATATGGGGTTTCGCGCAAGCAGCAGATCGACATCATCAATCATCATGGCGACAAGAAGCTCATCAGTCACCTTGCCATCGCGGTGAACGACATCAAACCCAATGCGTTCGGGTATGCCTATTCCAAGTATTCGAGGTATGATGCATATTACAAATATTCGTATCAGAAAAATTACCATTATACATCTGAAGAGCCCGGTAAAACGCGCCGCAGGAAAAAAACAGAACCGGATAACGTCTAAGGACGAGGGGGACGAACACACGACGGAACGACGGAACGACAGAACGAAGGCACGAGGGAACGAACACTCGAGGGCATGTCTTGTCCTGAAATAGGTTTACAGAAAAAGTAAACTAAAATCAGGATTATGAAGACAAAAGTAAACTGTTTTCCGGACGAATTAAAATTACAAGTTGTTCAAGAGTATATGGACACTGCTGTGAGCCAGCGGGAGCTCATGCAGAAGTTTAATATTCGGGGGAATAACACAATTAAAAAATGGATGCGTAAATTTGACCTTCAGGAACCTGATCAGGATCAGATAGAATTACAACGCACTATGGCAAAGCAGAAAGAGAAAACGTCTTATGAGCGAGAGCTAGAGGCAAAGGTACAGAAATTAGAGCAACAGTTGGATTATGAACAACTTCGCACACTTGCTCTTGATACGATGATAGATATTGCTGAACGAGATCTTAAAATTTCAATCAGAAAAAAATCTGGGGCCAAACGGTAAAAGAGCTGCGTGCAAAGCGTCCGGAAAGAGATATGGATGCGCTGTGCGACCTGTTTGGTAAGAGTAGGCAAGCCTATTATCAGCATTCTAAATACATATATAAGGAAGAAGCAAAAACTGAGATTTTAGTTCAATTGGTTGAAAAAGAGCGCATATTAATGCCCAGAATAGGTGGTCGAAAATTGCTGCATCTCATACAACCTCGTCTTTCTGTTGACCTGTATCTGGGTCGTGATTCGTTCTTTGAATTTCTGCGAGATCAGGGTTTACTGATACGTAAACGACGTAATCGGGTCAGGACAACTTACAGCAACCATTGGATGCACAAATATCCAAATCTGATAAAAGAATTTATACCAGAAAAATCTCACCAGTTGTGGGTTAGCGATATCACCTATATTGAAACGATGGAAGGATTTGGTTATCTGAATCTGATAACGGATGCATATTCGAGGAAAATTATTGGATGGGACTTAGGAGCAACCCTGGAGGCGAAGTATACCGTAAAAGCGTTACAAATGGCATTAAATCAGCTTCCTAAAGGAGTAACAAATGTAATTCATCATTCGGACAGAGGTGTTCAGTATTGCTGCGGTGATTATGTCAAGGTTTTAACAAAGAACTGCTTTCAGATCAGTATGACAGAAAATGGTGATCCACGTGAAAATGCAATAGCTGAGCGGGTTAATGGTATATTAAAGGATGAATGGCTGAATCAGATGAAATTAACTTCGCTGGAAGAAGCGACTAAGCAGTTAGAGCAAATCATTAGGATTTACAATCAGAATCGGCCACATAGCAGCTTGGATATGAACACTCCTGAATACGCACATAATCAATTAATTAAATTCAATAAACAGTGGAAGAATTATTACAGAAACAATAAAAATAGTGAACAAAAAATCAATAGCTTTGTGCAGCCCGACGAAGCGATGGTGAAACTTTAAACCATTGTAAAGTAAAACGGATGGGGTATCGAACCCCATTCCGTTTTGCCCAACAAAGCTCAAGTTCATCATTACCCATTATAAACGTAGAGAGTTAAAAAAGTAAATGCAGTATTAACACAAAATCTGTAAACAAAAATCAGGACGAGTCAGCATGATGTTATTCATACTAAATAATCGGAACGATAGTATTTACTAATTATACATTGGTGGCCGGTTAAAATGAAGAGGCATCTGGGAATGCATCTATTATTAATCATTTACAAAGATGCCGCCACTTCGTGGTTTTATTTCCATTTTATTCCTGTTTCTACAAAGATTTGGCTGCTACGCAGCCTTGCTTTTTGCAACGTCGTTACTGAATCTTTGCCGATAAAAATATTGAAAAGCACATAAAGCAACGGAGTTGCGACATCTTTGTAGATAAATATTGCTATTATCCTAATCACACCACAGGTGTGACAACAAACATCAAATTAAGAAATTAGTGGAAATTAGTGGAAATTAGTGGACCAAAACTTTTTCCATTTGTGGACAAAATCCCTCTTTAGGTGAACCTCTTACAACCTGTCCGCCAACTGGCATATAGTGGACAAAAAAAGTCCGCCTTCAGGGGGACCCAATCTGTGATAATCTGTGCTAATCTGTGGACAAAAACTAATTCAAAAAACGATAGGTATCCACAAGAAAAATAAGGGGTCCACGAATTAACACGAATTGACACTAATTAAAATAAGACAAAAGCAGTTACACTACTTTTGTCTTATTAGATCATCTTTTAAAACAATTCATCATTCTCACACCACTGGTGTGAATATAAATATCATCCTAAAAAGTTCGTGAAAATTAGTGGAAATTAGTGGACAAAAACTTTTTCTATTTGTGGACAAAATCGCTCTTTAGGTGAACCTCTTACAACCTGTCCGCCAACTGGCATATAGTGGACAATAAAAGTCCGCCTTCAGGGGGACCCAATCTGTGATAATCTGTGCTAATCTGTGGACAAAAACTAATTCAAAAAACGATAGGGATCCACAAGAAAAATAAGGGGTCCACGAATCGAAGATCAGCGAAGCTAATTAACACGAATCGAAGATCAGCGAAGCTAATTGACACTAATTAAAATAAGACAAAAGCAGTTACACTACTTTTGTCTTATTAGATCATCTTTTAAAACAATTCATCATTCTCACACCACTGGTGTGAATATAAATATCATCCTTAAAAAGTTCGTAAAAATTCGTGGAAATTAGTGGACAAAAACTTTTTCTATTTTTGGACAAAAAAATCTACCTTTAAGTTAATACTTTCAAATCTGTCCCTCATCTTCCGGATTAGCTTCATTGATTTGCAATTAGTAGTTCAGACGAATGTTTAATGGATAAAAAATTTGCCAATGACAGAACTGTTTTATAAATCGGAAGTATTCAGAATAGTTGGTGCTGCAATGGAGGTACATAAAGTCCTTGGTTGTGGATTTCTTGAAGGAGTCTATCAGGATGCTTTGGAATTAGAATTTAAAGAGCAAAACATTCCATTTGAAAGAGAGCAACTTTTAAATATTTATTATAAAGGCGCCCCTATTGACAAAAAATATATGTCAGATTTTATATGCTTTGGAAAAATTGTAGTTGAATTAAAGGCCCTGTCTGCACTTAATTCTGAGCACGAATCACAATTAATCAATTACTTAAAAGCAACAAAACTTCGTGTCGGAGTGCTGTTAAATTTTGGAACTCAAAGTCTCGAATATAAACGACTCGTTTTATAACTATTGATTAAATCGTTCATCATTGTCACACCATCGGTGTGACAACAAACATTAAATTAAGAATTTCGTGGAAATTAGTGGACCAAAATAGTCCGTAAAAAAACGAGTATTAGGTCCACAAGTAAGATAAAAGGTCCACTAATCGAAGATCAGCGAAGCTAATTAACACGAATTTGCCAGCTGTTCAACAAAGATTTAGCTGCAACGCAGCCCTGCTTTTCGCGACGTAGTTACTGAATCTTTGCAGATAAAAAGACGTCGAATTAAAGATTTAATATGGCTTTATTTGAGTAATCAAGGAAAGCAGACCCAATTTAAATTATTCTCATTACTTATTATTGAACCTTTACAAAGATGTCGCCACTACGTGGCTAATTTTCCAGTTTATTCCTGTTTCTACAAAGATTTGGCTGCTACGCAGCCCTGCTTTTTGCAACGTCGTTACTGAATCTTTGCCGATAAAAATATTGAAAAGCACATAAAGCAACGGAGTTGCGACATCTTTGTAGATAAATATTGCTAAGTTCCAGAAGCAACGGAATTGCGACATCTTTGTAGATAAATATTGCTATTATCCTAATCACACCATCGGTGTGACAACAAACATCACATTAAGAATTAGTGCTAATTAGTGAAAATTAGTGGACCAAAAAAGTCCACAAAAAACGAGTATTAGGTCCACAAGTAAGATAAAAGGTCCACGAATCGAAGATCAGCGAAGCTAATTGACACGAATCGAAGATCAGCGAAGCTAATTGACACTAACTAAAATAAGACAAAAGCAGTTACACTACTTTTGTCTTATTAGATCATCTTTTAAAACAATTCATCATTCTCACACCACTGGTGTGAATATAAAAATCATCCTAAGAAGTTCGTGAAAATTCGTGGAAATTAGTGGACCAAAACTTTTTCCATTTGTGGACAAAATCCCTCTTTAGGCGAAATTCTTACAACCTGGCCGTCAACTGGAGGTTAGTGGACAAAAAAAGTCCGCCTTCAGGTGGACCCAATCTGTGATAATCTGTGCTAATCTGTGGACAAAAACTAATTCAAAAAACGATAGGGATCCACAAGAAAAATAAGGGATCCACGAATCGAAGATCAGCGAAGCTAATTAACACGAATTGACACTAATTAAAATAAGACAAAAGCAGTTACACTACTTTTGTCTTATTAGATCATCTTTTAAAACAATTCATCATTCTCACACCACTGGTGTGAAAATAAATATCATCCTAAGAAGTTCGTGAAAATTAGTGGAAATTAGTGGACCAAAACTTTTTCCATTTGTGGACAAAATCGCTCTTTAGACGAAATTCTTACAACCTGTCCGCCAACTGGCGGATAGTGGACAAAAAAAGTCCGCCTTCAGGTGGACCCAATCTTTGGAAATCTGTGCTAATCTGTGGACAAAAACTAATTCAAAAAATGATAGGGCTCCACAAGAAAAATAAGGGGTCCACGAATCGAAGATCAGCGAAGCTAATTAACACGAATTGAAGATCAGCGAAGCTAATTGACACTAATTTGCCAGCTGTTCAACAAAGATTTAGCTGCAACGCAGCCTTGCTTTTTGCAACGTCGTTACTGAATCTTTGCAGATAAAAAGACGTCGAATTAAAGATTTAATATGGCTTTATTTCAGTAATCAAGGAAAGCAGACCCAATTTAAATTATTCTCATTACTTATTATTGAACCTTTACAAAGATGTCGCCACTACGTGGCTTATTTTCCATTTTATTCCTGTTTCTACAAAGATTTGGCTGCTACGCAGCCCTGCTTTTTGCAACGTCGTTACTGAATCTTTGCCGATAAAAATATTGAAAAGCACATAAAGCAACGGAGTTGCGACATCTTTGTAGATAAATATTGCTAAGTTCCAGAAGCAACGGAGTTGCGACATCTTTGTAGATAAATATTGCTATTATCCTAATCACACCACAGGTGTGACAACAAACATCAAATTAAGAAATTCGTGAAAATTAGTGGAAATTAGTGGACCAAAACTTTTTCCATTTGTGGACAAAATCGCTCTTTAGGTGAACCTCTTACAACCTGTCCGCCAACTGGCATATAGTGGACAATAAAAGTCCGCCTTCAGGTGGACCCAATCTGTGATAATCTGTGCTAATCTGTGGACAAAAACTAATTCAAAAAACGATAGGGATCCACAAGAAAAATAAGGGGTCCACGAATCGAAGATCAGCGAAGCTAATTAACACGAATCGAAGATCAGCGAAGCTAATTGACACTAATTAAAATAAGACAAAAGCAGTTACACTACTTTTGTCTTATAAGATCATCTTTTAAAACAATTCATCATTCTCACACCACTGGTGTGAAAATAAATATCATCCTAAGAAGTTCGTGAAAATTAGTGGAAATTAGTGGACCAAAACTTTTTCCATTTGTGGACAAAATCGCTCTTTAGGTGAACCTCTTACAACCTGTCCGCCAACTGGCGGATAGTGGACAAAAAAAGTCCGCCTTCAGGTGGACCCAATCTTTGGAAATCTGTGCTAATCTGTGGACAAAAACTAATTCAAAAAATGATAGGGCTCCACAAGAAAAATAAGGGGTCCACGAATCGAAGATCAGCGAAGCTAATTAACACGAATTAAAATAAGACAAAAGCAGTTACACTACTTTTGTCTTATTAGATCATCTTTTAAAACAATTCATCATTCTCACACCACTGGTGTGAAAATAAATATCATCCTAAGAAGTTCGTGAAAATTAGTGGAAATTAGTGGACCAAAACTTTTTCCATTTGTGGACAAAATCGCTCTTTAGGCGAACCTCTTACAACCTGGCTGTCAACTGGCGGTTAGTGGACAAAAAAAGTCCGCCTTCAGGTGGACCCAATCTGTGATAATCTGTGCTAATCTGTGGACAAAAAACTGTACAAAAAAATAGTGGATTAAATTCCTGCGGCCCCATAGCTCCCCGACTTATTTAATAATTTGATATTTGACTAATTACAAGATCAACTATTCCTTTATAATTTATCCGTAATTAACCGGTTATAATCGGAAATAAACGGTTATAATCATTTATATTGAAAACCATCATTTAATTTTAGGTAATTATCAGAACCTGCAAGGGTTTTAAGTTTAATAACCATAATAATTAAAAACGATGAGTATTAATTTAATCCGCGGTTACAATTGTAAGGACGATGAATTGCCGATGATTTGCAAAGCTACTTTAGCAAATGCAAAGCGTGATTTGGCAGACTTTTCAGCTTACTCCCCAAAGTTTAACGAACCCTTTTTAACCGGTTTCGGAACTAAGATTGGGAATGTGAGCCAGATTATTGAGCCGAAAGGTGAAACGGCATTGCTTGCCTCCATCACTCAGGGGCTTTATGAGACCATGGACAGTCTCATTAAACCGCTGAATCACCTGGCAGGATATTTAAGAATGGGAAACGGGACTGTTAAAATCTCGCAGGCCCAATATGGGATCAATGATCTGCGTAAAGCAATCAAACGGAGGGATTCCGAGGCGGTGATTAAGAAGCTTCACCTGGTCACGACCAACAATACCCGTTATGCTGAGGTATTGAAGAGTCATGGGTTGACCGATTCCCTGATGGAGGTTTTTACAAATGCTTCCGACAAACTCGATAAAGGGAAGCAGCAGACCATGGAGATCCGGAGCAACCGTAAAGCCATTGTGCAGAACAACGTCGGATTGTTCAATGAGTTAAACGATCAGCTTACAGAACTCCTTTATGTAGGTAAAATATTGTACAAGGGGGTTGATGCAGCAAAAACGAAGGATTACACCTTTTCAGAACTTAAGAAATTGGTTCGCAGAACAGTCCAGTCTGCCTCAGCCAATGTTAAACCGGCAGTAAATGCCCCTGAAGAAAACAGCTAAGTCTTTGACATTGAACAGTTGCTGTCTGATCATTTGAGTAGCCAGATTGTTATTATGACAGTCACCTTAAATTAAATAATAAACCCGTTCAACGATCTTCCGGATGGGTTTATTATTTGGATCTCCTTGGTTTATAAAAGGAGAATCGGGTCTTAGCGAGGCAAATCGTATTCCGGGAAAGGTAAAAACACTTTGAAGCAGGGTAAAAGTTGTTTGAAAGTAGGAAATAAACATTATTAATCAGGCAGTAACGTGTTTGATAAAGGAAATATCTCTTTGAGGAGAGGAAGTAAGGGTTTGAAGAGATGAAGTAGTAGTTTGAAAAGAGGGAGTAAGGGTTTGAATAGGATCACATTCATTACACATACTAAATTGGTTTTATTTTCAAATTATTAACTTTGTGTAAAATTGAAATTATGGAAACTACAATTATTATAAATACAGACTCAATTACACCAGAATTTATTGAAGGGATTAAAAAGTTTTTTCCACACAAAACCGTTGAAATAACGATACAACCTGCCGATGAAACCGACACGATACTAAGTAATCCAGTCTTTACACAGACGTTAGAAGATAGAATAGCAGAGTATGAAGCGAAGAAACAGGTTATTTCGTTAAAGGCTTCCGACCTTCTATGAAAAATTTAGAATTTTTTCCAGCTGCTTTTCAGGAATACCAGGAATGGATAGAAACAGACCGAAGAATCGCTCTCAGAATTGGTGATCTGATTCGAGACATTTTGAGACACCCCTTCGAAGGTATAGGTAAACCTGAACCATTAAAACATCAGTTTAAGGGATATTGGAGCAGAAGAATAAATCACGAACATCGGCTTATCTACAAAGTTAACAATAACTCGATTTTAATATTCTCGTGCTATTCCCATTATTAAAAGGATGAACTATTGGGACCACTAATCCGCAATCTGGAGGATAACACGAATCCGCCTACTGGCGGATACTGGACAAAAAAAGGGTCCACTAATTTTTCATATTTGTGGACAAAAAAATCCCTTTTTAAGCGGACCATATCTGTGGAATCCGCCAGTAGGCGGACACGTCCGCCCACCGGCGGATCGTGGACAAAAACTAATTCACAAAATAAAAGGGATCCACAAGTAATATAAAGGGTCCACCAATTTTCACGAATCCGCCAGCTGGCGGATCAGCGAAGCTAATTTTCACGAAACGAAGTTCGGCGAAGCCAATTTAAAAAACAAAAGCAGTTACACTACTTTTGTTTTCAAACTATAAATTAAAACAATTCATCAACCCTCACACCATCGGTGTGACGATAAACATCACATTAAGAATTCGTGCAAATTAGCTTCGCTGATCTTCGATTCGTGATCCGCCATCTGGTGGATTGCTTAGATTAAAAACAATTAATCAACCCTCACACCGATGGTGTGACAATAAATACCACATTTAGCATTCGTGAAAATTAGTGAAAATTAGTGGACCAAAACTTTTCATATTTGTGGACAAAAAAATCCCTTTTTAAGCTGACCTTTTACAATCTGTGAAAATCTGTGGAAATCTGTGGACAAATCTTTTTTTTATTTGTGGATCCAAAAAGTCTTGCGGATCATGGACAAATCTTTTTATATTTATTTGTGGAACCCAAAAATATCCCATCGTTCACCTTATAAAGGCCAGCCTTCTTTCACAAAACACCAGCGATCAGTGAAAATTCACCAGCGATGTTCAATAATCGCCAGCGATGACCTACAAAACACCAGCGTTCAGTGAAAATTTACCAGAGATGTGCAATAATTGCCAGAGATGAACAACAAACAACCAACGGACAAGGTGACTTAACCAGAGTTGGATACCAATAGATCACATTGGAATTTGCTGAATCAACAAAGTCCTAAGTTCATTTTTCGATACGCAATACATTACTTTAAGATTAGCTTAGCCAATCTTCGATACACATACAAACCGTGCAATACCTAATATTGCCAATATTATTTAATAGATAATGTTCTCCAATAAAACACTACTCATTACCGGAGGAACCGGCTCATTCGGCAATGCCGTACTTAACCGCTTTTTAAATACCGATATAAAGGAGATTCGCATCTTCTCGCGTGATGAAAAGAAACAGGACGATATGCGGCATCGGTTAAATAATCCAAAGGTAAAATTCTATATTGGCGATGTCCGCAGTAAACGTAGCGTAGATAATGCGATGCATGGAGTCGATTTTATCTTTCATGCAGCAGCACTGAAGCAAGTCCCATCCTGTGAATTCTTTCCTATAGAAGCGGTAAATACCAATGTGCTTGGAACTGCAAATGTCCTTGACTCAGCGGTTGAACATGGAGTAAAAAGGATGATTGTCCTGAGTACAGACAAAGCTGCCTATCCCATTAATGCAATGGGAATCAGCAAGGCAATGATGGAAAAGGTAGCGATTGCAAAAGCCCGGTCTTTGGGTGATGATGCAAAAACAACCATATGCTGCACCAGGTATGGTAATGTGATGGCGAGCCGTGGTTCTGTTATACCGCTATTTGTTGATCAGCTTGCAGCAGGGAAAGACCTTACAGTTACCGATCCCAATATGACCCGCTTTATGATGACATTGGATGATGCTGTTGATCTGGTGATCTATGCATTTCAGCATGGGAAAAACGGGGACCTGTTTGTACAAAAAGCACCTGCAGCAACTATCGAAACATTGGGCAAAGCCATTATCGATTTATATAAATCAGAATGTCAGGTTCGGGTGATTGGTACACGACACGGAGAGAAACTATATGAGACACTCGTAACACGCGAGGAGATGGCCAAATCGATCGATATGGGCAACTATTTTCGTGTTCCGGCAGACAACCGCGATCTGAATTACGATAAATATTTTGTGGAAGGACAGGAAGAGGTTTCTGTGATCGATGATTACCATTCCCACAATACCCATCGCCTCGATCTGGAGGGGATGAAAAAGCTGCTGTTAAAACTACCTATGATACAAAAAGATGTACTGGGTGAAGTTGTTGCACAATATCCAGATTAAAGGGTCCACAGGGTTTCACAGAGTTTTACACAGTGTCACACTGTTTTAAAATGTAAAACTGTGAAACATCTTTTAAACACTGTGTTACCCTGTGAAACAAAAAATACATGATCGAAAAACCCATCATAATAAAAGGCGGCACATTCACCGACGACCGTGGTTCAATGCGCTTTGTGAATGCTTTCACCTTTCCCGATGTTAAACGGTTTTATTTCATCAGGCACCCGGACACAACTGTAGTTCGCGCCTGGCAGGGACATCAGTTTGAGAAGAAGTACTTCTACCCTATCACAGGCAGTTTTATCATGGCCTGGGTAAAGATTGACGATTTCGAAAACCCTTCAGAAAATTTAATTCCGGAATATCATTTATTATCAGCAAATAATAGCGAGTTATTATCTGTTCCGAAAGGATATGCCAACGGCCTCAAAGCCCTTGAACCCAATTCCGAATTGATGATATTTTCAGATATGGGGGTTGAAGAATCGATTAATGAAAAAATACGATACCCGGCAGATTGGTGGCTGGATTGGAGTAAGTTTTAATGATATTCCACAGTGTCGCACAGGGTTAAAAAGTATAACACTGTGAAACTCATTTTTAAACACTGTGAAACTCTGTGTACCTATGTTTGTACTATGGACATAAACGATATTACCCACGAAATTTTAGATTCAGCCTATAAAATCCATTCAAAATTAGGTCCAGGGTTGTTGGAATCAGCATATAAGGCATGTATTGTTTATGAACTTCGAAAAAAAGGACTTAAAGTTGAAGTTGAAAAACCATTGCCTTTGATTTACGAAGAAGTTAAATTGGAATGTGGATATAGAATCGATATATTCGTAGAAGATCAAGTTGTGGTTGAATTAAAAACTGTCGAAGCATTTACGGATGTTCATACTGCACAAGTCCTGACCTACCTAAAATTATCAGAAAGTAAAGTCGGATTATTGATTAATTTCTACGTTAAAAGCCTTAAAGACGGAATTAAGAGATTAATAATTTAAGAAAATAATTCCACAGAGTTACACAGGGTCAAAAAGTGTTACACAGTGTTATAAACTGTGAGACACTTTTAAAACATTGTGATACACTGTGGACCCTTTTAAAAAATATGATTAAAGTAGGCATCACCGGTCAAGTGGGTTTTGTTGGAACCCATCTTTTTAACACTTTAGGATTATATCCGGATAAGTTTATCCGGATTCCCTTCGAAGATTCATACTTTCATGACACATCGAAATTAAAAGAGTTTGTCGCAAACTGCGATGCCATCATTCACCTGGCTGCTATGAACCGCCACAACGACCCGGAAGTACTTTATAAAACCAATGTAGCACTTGTGCAACAATTGATTTCTGCTTGTGAAACAACAAATTCAACTCCGCACATCCTGTTTTCATCAAGCACCCAGGAAGAGCGGGATAACCTTTATGGACGTTCGAAGAAAGAGGGCCGGGAATTATTGGAACAATGGGCAATTCGCAACAATGCACAATTTACAGGATTTGTAATCCCCAATGTCTTCGGACCATTTGGAAATCCATATTACAATTCGGTAATAGCTACTTTTTGTCACCAGTTGACGCATAATGAAACACCTCGTATCGACGTCGATGGAGAGATCAAGCTGATCTATGTTTCTGAATTAGTGGAACAATTTATTGAAAAAATAAAAAAATACCACAGTGTCACACAGGGTTTAAAAAAGGAGTCACACAGTGAAAAACTCTGTGAAACACCTTTTAACACCGTGAAACATTGTGGACCTTTTCCTGTTCCACATACTTCAGAAATCAAAGTCTCATCTCTATTACAGAAGCTAACAAACTTCAAAGAAACATATTTCGACCAAGGGATCCTCCCGAATCTGGACACCCCATTCGACCGAAATCTGTTCAACACTTTTCTTTGTTATATCGACCATTCGACCTTCTTTCCTTTCAAGCTGAAGCTCAATAGGGACGATCGAGGAAGTTTTGTAGAGACCATAAGGCTTAACAGCGGCGGACAAATATCTTTCTCCACCACTGTTCCCGGAATCACACGTGGTAATCATTTTCATACACGCAAAGCCGAACGTTTTGCAGTGATCAAGGGAAAAGCCAGGATTGAATTTAGAAAGATCGGTACGGATAAAATATACACCTTTGAACTGGATGGCGGTCAACCCTCATTTGTCGATATGCCCATTTGGTATACACACAACATCACCAATATCGGCACTGAAGAATTATATACCATCTTTTGGATCAACGAGCATTTTGATACCAATGATACAGATACCTACTTCGAAAATGTGAGTTCCACAGTGTAGCACAGGGTTTAACACAGTGTCACACAGTAAGTATTTTTTGACTGTGTAACATCTTTAAAACTCTGTGATACACTGTGCACCTCTTTTCTCAACATGATATATCTTTTAACTCTGTGAAACACTGTGGACCCATTTCTATTTCAAACTTTTATAAATAAATCCACTGTGGTACACCTTTTAACTCTGTGAAACACTGTGGACCCATTTCCTATGCAAAAACTCAAACTCCTCACCATCATCGGCACGCGTCCAGAGATCATACGTCTCTCAGCGGTCATCAAAGCAGCCGATAAATATTTCAACCATATCCTTGTTCATACGGGTCAGAATTACGACTACTTACTGAACGAGGTATTCTTCGAGGATCTCGGACTGCGCGCCCCTGATCATTATCTGGCAAGTGTGGGAAGTAATCTTGGAGAAACAATGGGTAATATTATTTCCAAATCGTATGATGTTCTTGTCAAGGAAAAACCCGATGCATTATTAATCCTGGGTGATACAAACTCGGCTTTAGCAGCAATCTCCGCCAAGCGTTTAAAGATCCCGATCTTTCATATGGAGGCCGGTAACCGTTGTTTTGATCAGAATGTACCAGAGGAGATCAACCGCAAGATAGTCGACCATATCTCAGATATCAACCTCCCCTACACCGAACACTCACGCAGATATTTATTATCCGAAGGAATCCGCAAGGAACATATCTTTGTGACAGGTTCCCCAATGCGGGAAGTTTTAGAACAACATAAAGAAGCAATTGCCAAATCTGAAGTCCTAAAAGCGCTCAACCTTCAGCCTAACCGCTATATTCTAGTCTCTGCCCACCGCGAAGAGAACATCGATATTGAGGAGAACTTCATCAGTCTGATGAATGCAATTAATGCTATTGCCGAGCGATACCAGTTGCCCGTGATTTACTCCACCCATCCGCGGAGTATGAAGTTTATTGAGCAGCGTAATTTTGTGTTTCATCCGTTGGTGCGTAATCTTAAACCCTTTGGTTTTCTCGATTACAATAAACTACAGATGAATGCCTATTGCGTCTTATCCGATTCCGGCACCCTCTCCGAAGAGAGTGCAATGCTGGGCTTTGCTGGAATCCTGCTTCGCACTTCTACCGAGCGCCCCGAAGTATTGGACAAAGGGACGGTTGTTGTTGGTGGGATTAAAGGAAATGAAATAGAGCAGGCCATTGAGCTGGCTTTAGCAATAAAAGAAAACAATGAACCCTCAGCTTTAATACCGGATTATACTGATATAAATGTATCAATAAAGGTGGTGAAAATCATTCAAAGCTTCACTAGTATTGTGAATAAAGTTGTTTGGGGGAAATAGACCAATAGAACGCTGATAACGCAGATCTAACAGATTTACACAGATCTTTAATTTAAAAAATCAGCGGCCATCCGCCCAATCTGCGTAACTTGTCCGCCAACTGGCGGATCTGCGTGCCATTCGTGAAATTCGTAACAATTCGTGAAATTTCTTTAACAATGAAAGTACTAATATTAGCCGGTGGTCTAGGTTCCCGCCTATCTGAAGAAACAACGCTAAAGCCAAAGCCAATGGTCGAAATTGGTGGAAAGCCTATTCTGTGGCATATTATGAAGATCTATTCTCATTACGGATATAATGAATTCATTATCCTTTGTGGATATAAAGGATATATGATAAAAGAGTATTTTGCCAATTATTACAGCCACATGTCAGACATGACTGTTGATATGACCAATAATACTATTACCCACCATGCCAATCATGCCGAACCGTGGAAGGTGACCCTCGTTGATACTGGTCTCGACTCCATGACAGGCCGACGTATTAAAAAGGTAAAGGATTATGTCGGAAATGAACCTTTTATGCTCACGTATGGCGATGGGGTTGGTGATATTGATATTGATGAATTGGTTAAATACCACAAGTCACATGGTAAAGCCATTACAATGACATCTGTACAACCTGAAGGTCGTTATGGTTCTTTAATTCTTAATGAGTATGAGCAGGTGACATCATTTCAGGAAAAGCCAAAGGGAGATGGTGCCTGGATCAATGCAGGTTATTTTGTCTGCCAACCTGAAGTATTTGATTATATCCCCGATGGAGAACAGATCATCTTCGAAGGTGAACCACTTGAAGGTTTAGCGAGTGCAGGTCAACTTTATGCCTATAAACACGAAGGTTTCTGGAAACCCATGGATACCCAGCGCGACAAAAACCAGTTGGAAGAAATGATAGAGAAGGGGAAAGCGCTATGGATTAAATGGTGATACCGAATTAGACGAATAAAAGCGAATTTCTCGAAACAAAGTTCAGCGAAGCTAATACTTTCAAATAAAATATCTAATTTCAGTATAAATGTTTCCTGTTAACGAATTCGTGCTATTCGTCTAAATTAATGAAATCATTCAAAAATTGAAAAGCAAAAATTAATGTACCCGGAAAACTTCAATATATATAAAAACCGTCGCGTACTGATTACCGGACATACCGGTTTTAAAGGTTCATGGCTATGCTTGCTATTGCAAAAATTAGGTGCGGAAGTATATGGCTATGCTCTGGATCCGCCTACATATCCTTCACTTTTTAATGAAGCAAAGATCAGGGAATTGATGACTTCATTTATTGGTGATATCCGAGATTATGACAATTTATTGGAGGTTATGCAGAAGGTTCAACCGGAGATTGTGATTCATATGGCTGCCCAACCTTTAGTAAGAGAATCTTATAAAATCCCCGTTGAGACTTATGCTATCAATGTGATGGGAACGGTTCATCTTCTTGAAGCATGCCGGCATACCAAAAGTGTTAAAGCCATTGTGAATGTAACAACAGATAAATGTTACGAAAACAAGGAGTGGCATTGGGGTTATCGTGAGAATGAACCGATGGGGGGGTATGATCCCTATTCAAACAGCAAAGGATGTTCCGAACTGGTCACCTCATCTTACCGTAATTCTTATTTTAATCCATTTAAATATGTTGAGCACGGAGTTGCAATTGCGACAGCACGTGCAGGAAACGTTATCGGTGGTGGTGACTGGGCTGATGATCGTCTTATCCCCGATTTTATTAAGGCAATAACTAAAAATGAACAAGTAAAGATCCGCAGTCCGTATGCGATACGACCATGGCAACATGTCTTGGAACCATTGACAGGTTACCTGACCCTTGCAGCAAAACTTTTTTCTGAAGGTCCTAAATATGGCGAAGGATGGAACTTCGGACCCGATGAAAGAGATGCCAGAAATGTGGAATGGATCACCAGTACAATTTGCAACCTTTGGGGTGAAGGGGCTTCTTTTAGCATTGATAAAGATCCTCAACCCCATGAAGCGAACTATCTGAAGCTCGATTGTTCAAAGGCTAAAGCCGAACTCAGTTGGGTGTCTCAATGGGATATCGAAAAAACTTTAAAAAGTATTGTGGACTGGAATAAGTCCTTCCTCCTAAATGAAAACATGCGCACAATAACAGAATCTCAAATAGAAGAATACTTCGTGTAATTAGCTTCGCTGATCCGCTGGCGGATTCGTCTAAATTCGTGTAATACGTATGAAATTCGTGTGATTCGTATTTCCCCAAATGGGATATCGAAACGACCTTAAAATTTACTGTAGACTGGAACAAATCCAGGATTTATGACGAAAATGTAATAGAACTTTGCTATAAGCAAATTGAAAACTATTTTTATTGCTAAGCTAAATTCGCTTATATATACTCTTCATGAATTATCTTTTCTGCAATTGCATTTTACAAACAAATAATAAATGAAATTTATAGAAACTCCTTTTGATGATCTTTGGGTTATTGAACCTGAAATAAAAAACGATTCCAGAGGATTCCTGACAAGGCTGTTTTGCAAAAATGAATTTTCTAAAATAAATTTCGATTCTGAATTTGTACAAGAGAATTTAACATTAACCAAAACTAAAGGTACATTCAGAGGATTTCATTATCAGTTGGAACCATTCGCTGAAAAAAAACTTGTGCGGTGCATTAATGGTAAAGTTACTGATATGGTAGTCGATCTAAGAAAAAATTCAAACACCTTCTTAAAAATTTTTTCTGTAGAGTTAGATTCAGCAAAATTAAATATGATTCTAATTCCCGAAGGATTTGCTCATGGATTCCAAACACAAACTGATAATTGTTTGATGCTTTATTTGCATACCAATTTTTATAATGCACAATATGAACGTGGGTTAAGCATTAATGATCCTCTTATTCATTGCTCTATGCCAATGCCAATCATAGAAATTTCTGAAAGAGATAAAAACCACAACTTATTAACTCCTAATTTTAAAGGTATATAAATGAACTGTAGACATTGTGATAATCCGCTAACTCATGTATTTTGCGATTTGCAAACTTGCCCGCCATCAAATGCAATGGTGAAACCTGAGTTGATTAATTATCCGGAAACATATTTTCCACTTAAAGTCTTTGTTTGCGAGAAATGCTGGCTGGTTCAGGTTGATGAATTAGAAAAAGCTGAATCTATTTTCAATGAAGAATATACCTATTTTTCTTCGTATTCAACGTCTTGGTTGCAACATGCTAAAGAATATACTGATTATATGACCGAAAGATTTGGATTAAATCCGGAATCTTTGGTGGTTGAAGTTGCATCGAATGATGGATATTTATTGCAATATTTTAAGGAGAAAAATATACCAGTTTTAGGAATAGAACCTACCGCAAATACTGCCCAAGTGGCTACTGATAAAGGTATCGAGAATATAGTTGACTTCTTTGGAACAAGACTAGCAGAAGAAAAATTAAAGGAAAAAGCTGATTTAATTTTAGGCAATAATGTTTTGGCACATGTGCCTGACATTAATGACTTTGTTAAAGGCGTGAAAATTGCGTTAAAACCAAACGGTGTTAACACATTTGAATTTCCTCATTTATGCAAACTTGTAGAGTTTAATCAATTTGACACCATTTATCATGAACATTTTTCGTATTTATCGCTTACCGCGGTAAAATCTATTTTTGAAAACCAAGGATTAGAAATTTTCGATGTAAAAGAATTGCCCACCCACGGGGGATCATTACGGATATTCGTAAAACACAAAACAGATATAACAAAAATAATAGAACCCGCAGTTACTCTTTTTTTGCAAAAAGAAAAAGCCATTGGTGTTAATACGATCGAATATTATCAAAATTTTCAACAAAAAATTGATAACATAAAGAATAACTTTATCAGTTTTTTATTGGAACAAAAAAGAAATCAGAAAAAAGTAATTGGCTATGGAGCCGCTGCAAAAGGGAACACCTTATTAAATTTCTGTGGCATTAAAGGCAATGATTTGATAACATTTGTAGTTGATGCATCTCCATATAAACGTGGTAAATTATTACCCGGGTCCAGAATTCCAGTAGTTGGCAAGGAAAATATTGAACAGTTTAAACCTGATTATATTATAATTTTCCCTTGGAATTTAAAGGGAGAAATCATGGAACAATTGCAATATACCCAAGAGTGGGGAGCTAAGTTTGTTGCAGCCGTTCCAAAACTAACTATATCATAAAAGATGAAAGTAACTGTGACCGGTGGAACAGGGTTTATTGGAAACTATTTGGTAGAGGCTTTATTAGACAGTGGGGCAGATGTTATTGTCACAGGTATTGATATTAATATAGCAGCCCAATATAACTGGTTCGAAAAAATAACTTTTATTGAGCTTGATTTCAATGCCAAACAAAATGAGGAAGTCCTAAAAAAAATAGCTTCTTCAGATAAATTGATCCACTTAGCATGGAGTGGATTACCCAATTACAAAGATTTGTTTCATTTTGAAGAAAATCTAATGACTCAGTATTTCTTTTTAAAAGAATTAGTAACCTTTGGATTAAAGGACATCACAATTACTGGTACTTGCTTTGAGTATGGCATGAAAGAAGGTCCTCTTAGTGCTGAAATGCCTGCAGACCCTCAAAATCCGTATGCACTCGCAAAAGATACATTGCGAAAATTCTTACAGGAATTACAGAAGAAAGAAAGTTTTAGACTAAAATGGTTGCGTCTTTTTTATATGTATGGTAATGGTCAATCCGAAAAATCAATTTTATCACAACTGGAGCAGGCAATAAAAAATGGAGATGATGTTTTTAATATGAGCGGTGGAGAACAATTACGCGATTACCTTCCTGTAAATGAAGTTGCAAAGCGAATATCAGATTTAGCAATTGATGATCAAAAGAATGGGATATACAACATTTGTAGTGGAAAACCTATTTCTATAAAGACATTGGTAGAAAATTACCTAAAGGAGAACAATAAATCAATAAAATTGAATTTAGGACATTATCCTTATCCCGATTATGAGCCAATGGCCTTTTGGGGAATACAATAACTAAAAACTTATCCATGATTCTATCACTTTCAATCGAAGCACTTTGTAAATATGTGTCCACTCAACTGAATAATATTTTCCCAGATGAGAATATGGTGGATTTATCAGAAGAAATTGAGATTATAGAAGAAGCAATTAAAAGATTGGAGTTTTGTTTTAAACATGTTACCCTTAAACATTACTTTAACGGCACAGAAGTGATATTTAATCATTTGTTTTCAGACCATTATGTTATGTTTTTATGGTATTTATCAAATTCAGTTTTTAGACACAAAGGTAAATGTAATCTTGCTGACAAATTATATTATCTCAATAAAACGCTTCATGGATTAGATTGCATGTACGACACAAAAATGCCGGATATATTTTTATTGTTTCATTCATCAGGAACAATGCTTGGTAAAGCCTCTTATGCAAATTACTTTATTGCCCTTCAAGGGTGTACTGTAGGGTCCCAAAAAGGGAACTATCCTGTATTTGGAATAGGAGTTTCACTCACGTCAAATTCTTCCATAATAGGCAATTGTGCAATTGGCAATAGATGTACAATAAGCACACGAACTACAATCTTTCAAAAAAATATTGCTGATGATAGCACTGCTTTTACAAACTTCGAAACAGGTCAACTAAATATAAAACCAACAAAGGAATGTTATGCACAGCAGTTTTTTAATGTAGATTTAAAAACAATGCAATATTGATAAAAATTACTATTTACTATTGACAAGACTCTAATCAATTTAATATGAAACAAAAACTTTCAATTGGGATACCTACTTATAACCAAGGACCATATCTTGAGAAAGCGATTCTATCGGTGCTGAATCAGACCGTGCTACCTTACGAATTTATAATTTGCAATAACCACAGTACAGATGGAATAACCGATGAAATTTTATCAAAATACCAAGATAAGGTAAAAATTATTTCTCCACCAAATCACTTGGATTTAATGGCTAATTTCGATTACTTGGCTCATCAAATGACTGGAGATTGGATCACCTTTACTTGTAGTGATGATTATTTTGAACCAAACTTTGTCCAACTTTTTTATGAGAATATTAATGAAGATGCTGTTTTACATCGTTTTGGAATAAATTGGATTAATGAAGCAGGTGTAATTACTAAATGTAGTAGAATAAGATCTGTGAAAAAAAATCAAACCTTTCCGGGTAATTTTTACGAACAATTATCAGGCTCAAAAGGGAGCTTTGGAGCAACTATATTTAAAATGGGAACATTAAAGAAAGTAGGTTTTTTTGATAGAAATTTAAAACTAAATGGTGATTGGGGGTTGTATCTAAAGTTTTCAGAACAAGGTTCTTTTGAATATATTGATAAAATTGGCGGTAACGTAAGACTTGACTATCGACCAACATTGCCAATAGAACGTTTCCAAATAGATACTACCGACCAATACTATATTTATGGCACAATTCAGAAAAATATTATAGAAAAGCATAATTTAAAAAAGACATTTTATAATAATGCATTAAAATTACGTCTTTACAAATTAGAACAATTTGTAAAAGAAAAAAATCTTGAGAGATTTGACTCATTAGATAAATTCGAAAATATTGTCCCCCTACCACATATAAAGAATAAACGACAATATCTAATAAGAAGTTATTACCAACGTTTTTATGAAATATTTATCAAAAAATGATAAATATAAAAACGATTATAAAGAATCTGGGGGCAAATTCGCTCGCAGTTATTATTAATCTCTTATTTCAATTAATTGCAGTACCTATTTTTCTAAAATTTTGGGGAGTTGATTTATATGGTGAATGGTTGGTTTTGACATCAATTACCGCCTATTTTTCTGTATCAGATATTGGTTTAAGTACAGTTACAGCTAATGAGTTTTCAATAAACTATGCTCAGGGAAATTATAAAAAATGTAACATACTTTTGAATAATAATTTTTTCTTTATCATTTTAATATTTTCAATTATTTTTTTAGTCATCGCTTTATTAATCCTAAATTCAAATATAACTGAATTATTTCATTTTAAAATCATAAATGAAAGTATTGCAGAGATTGGATTATTCCTCCTCACATCTCAAGTTTTTATTGGGATGTTAGGCAATCTGCTCAATGCTGTTTATCGCGCGACAGAAAAATATGCAAATGGATTAATGATAGATAATGTGACTAGAGTTGCTGAAAATTTGATACTCATTGCTGGTGTGATACTCAAGTTACCACTATTATTAGTGCTACTGTTTTATCTGTCACCAAAAATTCTGGGACTTTTCATTAAATTTGTCGACTCGAAGAAGTATTATGAATTGGATATCAATATCAAATATTTTAGTAAAATTGAATTTAGAAGGATTATAATACCGGCTCTATCTTTTCTATCTTTTCCAGTTGGAAATGCCATAATTTTACAAGGTTTTACGCTCTTAATCAGTTTTATAATGGGTGCTACAGCTGTTGTTCTTTTCAATACAATGCGCACATTAGCCAATTTTGTTAAAATGGGTTTAAACATAATCGGGAGTTCAATTTGGCCAGAATTTTCACTTGCATATGGAAGAGGCGATTTTGAAACGATGAAAAAAATGCATCGTTATTCGGTAGGATTTTCTTTCTATTTATCATTTTTCTCATCTATTTTCTTGTTAATATTCGGCAGAAATATCTATACATTTTGGACGGGATCGAAAATTGATTTTGATTTTGTTCTATTCGCACTTTTGTTGTTAACTTTAATTGTTTCCAATATTTGGTCTACCAGTAGTGTTGTTTTGGCTGCAACAAACAACCATAAAACCTATTCAATAGTATATCTGATTTCTAGCTTTTTATCAATAGGTATAGCTTATTTTATATTATCAGCCTACCATAAGATAAGTACACTACCACTGGCTTTATTCGTAGTTGATTTTGTTTTAGTAGTAATTGTAGTAAATCAATCATTAAAGATTGTTGGTGATACTTTACAAAAGTTTGTTAAATCGGCTTTGTTAGATCCCATTTTATTTGTAATGTCAAAAATATTTTAATACCTATTGTAAATCTAACACATTTACAGCATAATTCGTTCTGGCAAGAATAATTCAATTGCATCCTATTATGAAAATAAATCAAAGTAACGAGATAAAAATCACAGTCGTAGTTAATGGCCGATTTCATGCATTTGATTATGCAGCAGAACTCTATAAGAAAGGGCGACTGCATAGAATGATATCTTCTATGCCTTATTCAATAGCAAAAAGATATGGCATTGACCGAGAAGTATATATAGGGTTACCTATATTTGAGGTTTTAAAACGTAGCTGGCGTATTCTATTTAAAAAAGAATTTCCTCCCGTATTATATGCCAAAATGTTTACATGGACTGCCCTTCAATTTATACCATCTGATACTCAAGTGGTAATAAGTAATGCGGGTTGCTGTAAAGAAATTTTTAATTCATTAAAACTAAAGAATACCAAAAAAATATTGGATAGAGGCTCAACTCATACTATATCAAATATTAAACTAAACAAACTAGCAGCAGAATATCATGGAGTTAATTGGACTCCTAACCCAGTTCTCTTTATCGAAAGAGAATTGACTGAATATGAACTATCTGATAAAATACTTATACCATCCTCTTTCGTTAGGCAGACTTTTGTTGATAATTCTATTCCTCCCGAAAAGCTCATCATAATACCTTATGCGTTTAGTCTAAAAAAATTTGAAGGATTAAAAATAGAATCTCAAGAAAAAAAAACGGCAGTACTTTTTGTAGGAAATATTAGTCCGCTAAAAGGATTAGGTGTATTAATTAGAGCAATGAAATTAATTAGGAATAAGATTCCAACTGCTGAACTTTGGTTGGTTGGAGCAAAAAATCCGATGATTAAAAATGATCTACTTGATGAGTATTGGATCAAATATTATGGTGTATTGAGAGGAAAAGATCTTCTCGATAAATATATAAATGCTAGTGTATTTTGTTTCCCTTCGTTTCAAGAAGGGCTTGCATTAGTTTTAACTGAAGCAATGCATTGTAGACTTCCAATTGTTGCAACTCCGAATTCAGGTGCTTCTGATATTATAACAGATGGATTAAACGGTTTTATTGTTCCGGTTGGTGATCATATTAAAACAGCAGAAAAAGTAATAGAAATATTGGAAAACCCCAAATTTTTCAACCTCGTAAACAAAAACAGCATTAAAAAAGAGGAAATGAGTTGGGAAAAATATTGCCATATTTTGTTAAAAAATATTTAACGATTTTAAAAATGTATTATATAGATATTGATCAGTTAAGTAACGGACTAGGAAAAGAAGCTTATGGTGGCAGATTGGAGGCTTATTCATTTATTGATACAAGTTGCAAACAATGGTTTGAGCAATTTACTGCTGATATAATTTCTGCAATAGGGAAAAAATACTATCCTGTTTACCGCATTGCCGATGGCGAGTTAAGATTCTTGTTTGGAGCTAAAATTAATTGGCACAATAAAACATTAAAAAGCATCTTAAGCTATATTAAATATGAAATATTCAAAACACCCTGGAAAACATCTTGGGGTGAAGAATATAATACAAATGAATTAAATAAATTGAAAATAACTTTACAAAAATACATTTCTGTAATTGCGAAAGAAGGAAAATTAGCATTATATTGGAATCAAAATGGTTTAAATGCTTTTACAGAATATAATCAAGCAATGCAATTTTTGTTTGCAAGAATAAACACTCGACTAAACGAAAGAAATTATATCCCATTTCATTTTGGACCTGCATTGATCGCTAAAAACACAGAATTTCTAATTAAGGACAAGAATATACTTTTTGTTAGCGGACTTTCTGAAAAAGAGTTTGTAAATTTAAAAAAAAACATAATTACTTTGGGAGCTAAAAACGTTTCACTTCACAAATGTTCCTCATCCTCATCTCTGTTGGAAGACTATACTAATGTTTTGCCTGTAGTAAGGCCAGATATAATATTAGTTGCTGCTGGAATTGGAGCTGCAAAAGTATTAGTTGAACTTAGTCATTTGAAATGTCCAGTAATTGACATTGGGGGTTATATTCATGTTTTAAGTGGGAAATTGACATCAGTACATGGAGGATTTTTTGTGGCCCCTACAAATTTAACAAAAATAATAAAGTAAATTAAAATTAGATATAGGCATAGGATATTAAAGGTCTAAATTACTTAACTTAGATAATGAAAAAAAATTCATGCTAAAAACAACTGTTAATAGTCTACTTCTGCTTACCATTATATTAGGGTTTGTATCAATCTATATTACGAAGAAAAAATCAAAAACTTTAATTAGTGCAGCAACCGCATACTGGTTTGGTTGGACTTTCCTACTATTTGGAGCGTCAGTAGCAGTTAATAATGAATGGATTATGAGCATAGGGGAACTTCCTCTTTATTATATTCAACAATTACATTTTGGAGCTTTTGTAGGCTTTTTAATAGGAACACTTATAACACCTAGAAATAATGCTGTTCAACAATATGAGAAGTTAATTGAAAAATCCATTTTCATAACAAATAAGATTTCTAATAAGGCTTTAATTATACTGTTTATATTTGGATTAATATTTCTGTCCCAAAGAATTCAAAGGGTAGGGCTCAATTTTGACTATTTCACAGATGTAAGGCAGGTTTATGCAGAAAGAAACAGGCCTTTTGTTGAATGGGCTGGCACACATTTAAGTGTAATGATTAGTTTCTTAATTGTCTTATTAGGAATTAAAGATTCAAAGCAGAGTGTAAATATAAAAGAATTATTAAAGTATATTATAGCTGCAGCTCCATTGGGCTTAGCAAATGGAAGCAGGATATTTCTTTTAAACTATCTAATTATATATTTAGCAAGTCTTTTAATTTGTAGAGGGACATTTAAATTTAAAAAATCAATAATAGAACGTGAGGAACTAAAAAGAATTACTCTTTTTTTAATGTCATTGTTGATTATATTTTCCATTATTGGATTTATCAGAGGAGGCTATGGTGATACGTTTAATTTTTTTTACACGATTCTAATTTGGCCGGTATCTACTATATCTGCAATGGAAAGTTGGATTACAATGGCTTTGACGAGCCCTTGTACGCATGGGTATTTTACGTTCGGTTGGGTAATCGATTTTTTTGATCGAATTGGTGTTATTGATTATAGTAATGAACGAGAGTCGATAACCTCAGCTTTAAATTATTTTAATGACCATTATGATTCGGCTGCATCAATACCAAAATCAATTTTGCCGGAACTAATATATGACTTTGGGAAAAATGGAGTATTTTGGAGCATTTTAATCATATCAGTTCTATTGCAAGTTGCAAGCCTTAGGTTAGTTGGTAAAGGCATATTTTCGCATACACTTGCTGTACTTTGTTTAATTAGTTCTTTTATGACTATACAGCTTAGTGTTATCGGCGCTTCTTTTGTGGCAACTTTATTTTGGTCCTTCACAATACCATTGTTGATGATGATAAAGAAAACACCTTTTAATGGGCAACATAATGATGACTCTTTTTAAAAATTTCATTAAACTTACTTATTTCTTTTTTAGAAGAATCGAATTAAGCAGGAAAAACATCATAATAGAAGCCAATGTTTCATTCTTAAGAACTGGCTTCTCTGGTTTCAATAAGATTTGTAGAAATTCGAATATTGACAATTCAACTATTGGCCGTTACACATATATTGGTTCAAATTCGTTTCTATCAAATGTTAAAATTGGCTCATTTTGTTCAATAGGACCTAACATTGAAATAATTTATGGGACACATCCTGTGGAATTTGTAAGCACAAATCCTGTATTTTATTCTACTAGAAAACAATGCGGAACTTCGTTTGTTAAAATGGATAAGTTTAAAGAGTTTAATTTAGTTTCAGAAACAAACAAGAGTGCAATCATCGGGAATGATGTTTGGATAGGGTATGGAGTAAAGATTATTGAGGGTGTAACTATTTCTGATGGAGCTATTGTATTAGCAGGTGCATATGTTACAAAAAATGTAGAGTCTTATTCAATTGTGGGAGGTGTGCCAGCCAAACATATAAAATACCGTTTTGATGAGGAACAAAAGAAGATTCTTATAAACTTTGAATGGTGGGAAAAGGATATTAACTGGATAAAAAAAAATGTGAATTATTTCACAGATATAGAACTATTTATACAAACTATAAAAAATGAACCTTATCACATTAAATAAAGGGAGGTTCTATAATTTAAATATCAGTATATCAAATAAATATGTTATATTTGGCTATTGAAAACCCAATAACCATTAAGAAATGTCAAGAAAGTATAAACTCACTGGTAAAATAGGTCTATTCGACAAACAGTTTGCGGCCCAACAGCTTACTGAAATGGGCAATCCTTTGGAAGCGATCAGTAAAGTAGTTGATTTTGAGTTTTTTAGACCTATCTTGGAAGAGAAGCTATTAAATACAAACAAGAAGAATAATGCTGGAGCAAAACCATTTGATGTTGTGCTAATGTTCAAGATCATGTTGATTCAACGTTATTATAATCTTGGAGACCAACAGGTAGAATATCAAATCATTGACCGTATGAGTTTTAAGAAGTTTCTGGGACTTGAAAGCGGAGATAAAGTTCCTGATGAGAAAACTATTTGGGCTTTTCGTGAGAAACTCACACAAATGGGAATCGTCGAAGATTTATTCATCAGGTTCCGTATCTACTTGGGAGACAAAGGTCTGATATTTAACGAAGGTAAAATAATAGACGCCAGTTTTACAGAAGTTCCTCGTCAACGCAACAACAGGGAAGAAAACAAACAGATCAAGGAAGATAACGGTGATGAGCTTTGGAACGATAAGCCCCACAAGAAAAGCCATAAAGATATCGATGCCCGGTGGACCAAGAAAAATGGAGATGACTATTATGGTTATAAAAATCACATCAAGATAGATGGGAAAAGCAAGTTAATAGACACTTATATGGTCTCAGATGCTTCAGTACACAACTCAAAGGTACTGGATATGCTGCTTACAGAAGAAGATGAAACGAGATGCGAGTTCTATCAGGCAATTTAAATCATACAATTATCTGATAAAAATCAACCACTTTATGCTGACAGCGCATATACTGGGGCCAAACAGGAACAGACAATAATAGATCACAAAATGAGCAATCAAGTATGCGAAAAAGGATACCGTAATAACCCGTTAACTACGGAACAACAAGCTAATAACAGAATAAAGTCAAAAACAAGAGCCCGGGTAGAACATGTTTTTGGATTCATGGAACAAAGCATGAGGGGATTGTATATCTGGTCGGTCGGATTACCCAGGGCAACTGGTATTTTAGGACTAATTAATCTGACATACAATATTTTCAGATACGAACAATTGATAAGAAGAACTGCTTAAAAGCTGCAAAAACAAATATATAAGCAAGCTAAAATTGAAAGAACCAGATAACTTTTCTCCATAAAAGACTAAAAAATGGGCCTTTTCATTGCAGTCTGAAGATTGCCAAAAATACAGAAAGATCAAATTGCGGTTTGGTCAGAAAAATTCGACTAAAGAATATTAAAAAACGAATTTTTAGAACCTCCCTAAAGAAAATCACGCAATTCAAGTTTAATAATATAAAATCAAAGATGTAAAAATAGTAGTATTATAGCATAAATTATTTAACAAAATAAATAAAATTCAGCATTTTAAAAAATCAAACTACGCTGAATATCAATGTTATTTTCCCCTTGTAATATTTTGCATAGAAATAACAAATTATATATATAAATTTATGTTAAGATATTTGGTTATTCCAAATTAGTAGTACTATTACAAGAAGTAATTATAGCTGTTGCTGAATCAAAGTATAATGATAGCTAAATAGTCGATCCTTAATAAATGATAAACCATTTGGTTATTAACACATTAATTTTGATATCCTAGTTTTTTCAGGCATCTTATATTGCAAGAAAATCACTATATTTAGCCAAAATCCTTGCAAAACTATGATCTGAAAATCGCCTGACAGACACCAAAGAGAATTATTTCGTCCTCTGCTAATTGATTTTATAGACATGACTGATGACCTGGTTCAACTTGGACAGAAAATTGACTGGAGTTACTTTGAAAAGCAATTTGCTAATTTATACTCCAATACTGGACAACCTGCCATGCCAGTTCGCCTGATGGTTGGATGTTTGATTCTAAAACAATTATATTTTGTCCATTTTCGTAAGCGTATTGGCGAAGAAGGGGTAGAGAAAATATTCAGTCATTCGGTAAACTTACACGGCTCCAGGGCAAAAAGCAAGATGGTGCTCTCTGATACAACTGTTCAGGAAAATAACGCGACATTCCCAACCGATGCCAAGCTGGCTAAGAAAGTGATCGATCGGTGCAATGCAA
Source organism: Prolixibacteraceae bacterium (assembly GCA_963675995.2). Classification (GTDB taxonomy): domain Bacteria; phylum Bacteroidota; class Bacteroidia; order Bacteroidales; family Prolixibacteraceae; genus JAAFHB01. Next base: position 376,898 of record CAXXIY010000003.1, read on the forward strand.
TCGCTGAAGATGAGGGACTTAAACAACGTCAGAGCTACAAAAGAGTTAGTAAACAAAATGATAAAAATAAAATCTACAGCTTGCATAAGCCTTTTACTTGCTGCATTGCAAAAGGGAAAGCTCATAAACCATACGAGTTTGGGAATAAGATCGGATTAATGATCAATCCCCAGAGTCTTGTTATCCTGGGAATTGAGTCTTTTATCGGGAATCCACATGACAGCAATACCATTGAACCTCTTCTAAATCAAGTAGAAAAAAAAATTTTCAATACAAACCCCAGGAGGTAGTTTATGATCGGGGTGGTAGAGGAAGATCAGAAATCAATGGAGTAAATATTAGAACTGCTAACAAACCTCTAAAACGTGACAGTGAATATGTCAAAAGAACAAAGCGAAAAAAGTTCAGAAGACGAGTAGCCATTGAGCCAGTTATTGTACACCTAAAGCAAAACGTTAGAATGGGACAAACCTACATTAATGGTGACAAATCGCCGAAAATCAATGCATTATTGGCTGCTGCTGCATGGAACTTCATGAAATTGATGGAGAAAATCTAACAAGAGAATATAAATTTTCTTTTTGAAATTATTCAACAACTTTTCTTTTTTGATATTCAAATTTTAAAAACGAGTTACTTAGGATCGACTAAATAAAATTATTTTTAAGCATAAAAAATGAATATTCTTTTTATAGGTGCGGTAATTCCTGATGAGATATGTTCGAAATATAAAGGTAATTCGGTAGCAGGAAACAATATGCAACTTGGTATTATACAGGGTTTATCGAAAATACCTGAATGCAATGTCTATATTTTATCAACCTACCCAATTGCCTCTTTTCCGAAGGAAAAGATCTTAGGGATGAGAAAAAAGAAACTATATCTTTCTACAGGAGAACTAATTATCAGTATTCCATTTATCAATATATTCCTATTTAAGCAATTCACACAGATTTTTGGCCTAATTATAGAATTGTTCCGATGGAAGAAAACACACAACTCCCGGAACAGCATAATTGTTTGTTATAATTCGTATCCCGAATGGGCTTTTCCTATTATATTTGCTTCATGGATATTTAAAATCAAAAAGATATGCATCCTTGCAGATTTACCATTCTTCATTTTAAAAGAGGGATTAATAAAACACACTATTCGCAAAATCCAATCAAAGTTAACACTAAGTACAATAAAAAAATTTGATGGGTTAATTGTTTTAAATAAGGAAGCACATAAAAAATATGCCCCACAATTACCTTTTTGCATTGTTGATGGCGGTATAAACATTTCTAAATTTATGCCACCAAAAAACTTCGGAGGTATTAATCCTAATAATTTATCCAACAATAAAAAAGTTATAATATTTGCTGGCGCTTTAGATGAACACAATGGTATCACTAATTTACTAAAGGCAATCAAAGAAATAGAGAATAGACAAGTAATATTTAGATTCTTTGGCGAAGGTTCATTGAAACAAGATATTATTGCTGAGTCTCTAAAAGATGAGAGAATTGAATATAATGGGTTTGTCCCTAACAATGAAATACTAAAGATTCAAGCAAATTCATCATTTCTAATTAATCCAAGACCAATTAATAAACCTCTTAGTGAAGTCACATTTCCATCTAAGATATTGGAATATATGATGAGTGGCGTGCCTATTTTAACAACTAGGTTAAATGGATTAATTGATGAATATCAAGATTACCTTATATTTATAAATGATGCCCCTCTTTTGATGGCAAAGGATATTGAACAAGCACTATTAATGGACGAAGAATTATTAATATCGCGATCAAAGCTTGCTTATAAATATATAATTGAAAATAAAAATTGGCTTATACAAGCAAAGAAAATATATAATTTTTTAGATGAATTTCTGACAAAACAATTCTAAGTAATAAGAATAAAAGAATGTCGTATTTGTTTAGTAATATGCTATAATATTAGTACATTTATCACATTATGAGATATATAAACCTAAAAACAGATGAAATTATATCATTTGAGCATTGTAGTAAAAACTCTAATAATACAATCAGAAAACGTAGTCAGTGCCTTCCTTTATCCCATCAAGGACGAACGATTATCTACATGGCAGGCATTTTTGATGTTGACCGCAGAACGATCGAACGATGATTCGATAAGTGGGAAAAAGAGGGTCTGAATTCTTTTCCAATTACGACTGGCAGAGGAGTTAAAACACGCCTTAAGGGCCTTGAAGAGGTACTCTCTAAGCAATTAGAGATTCATAGCAGAAATCTAAAAAATGTGCTGCTTCATTTGGAAGAAAAACACAATATTAGAATCTGCAAAAAAACCTTGCAGAATTTTTTAAAAGATACTGGGCTATAGATGGAAAAGAGCTCGATTATCTTTAAAAAGATTGCACCGCCAAGATGAATTTGAATTAAAACAAGGACAAATAGAAAGTCTCAAAGAATTGGAAGATAACGGATTCATTGATCTTTACTTTGGTGATAAAAGTCATTTCGGACTTACTCCAAATGTGCCATATACCTGGCAAACGAAAGAGAATCCAATTTTGCTGCCTGCCGCCAAAGGGAAATTTCTAAATGTTGTTGGTCTGATGACCCGTAAAAACAAGCTGGACTTTGAAGTACTGGAATCAACATTCAATACCGATAAAATAATTTGTTTTATGGATAATTTTGTTGCGCAAACTACTAAAAAAGCAATTGTGATACTTGATAATTCACCTATTAACCGATCTAAAAAATTCATTGCTAAAATTCAGGAATGGAGAGAGAAGGATTTGTACATATTCTTCTTGCCTCCGTATTCTCCCGAATTGAATTTGATCGAAATACTATGGCTTATGATCAAATATCAATGGCTGAGTTTTGATGCTTATCTCTGTTTTCAGAATCTCAAAGAACGATTGTCAGATATCTTGCAAAATGTAGGTAGAAAATACGACATTATATTTTAACCATTACTTATTACTAATAAATAAAGGGAGGTTCTATAATTTAAATATCAGTATATCAAATAAATATGTTATATTTGGCTATTGAAAACCCAATAACCATTAAGAAATGTCAAGAAAGTATAAACTCACTGGTAAAATAGGTCTATTCGACAAACAGTTTGCGGCCCAACAGCTTACTGAAATGGGCAATCCTTTGGAAGCGATCAGTAAAGTAGTTGATTTTGAGTTTTTTAGACCTATCTTGGAAGAGAAGCTATTAAATACAAACAAGAAGAATAATGCTGGAGCAAAACCATTTGATGTTGTGCTAATGTTCAAGATCATGTTGATTCAACGTTATTATAATCTTGGAGACCAACAGGTAGAATATCAAATCATTGACCGTATGAGTTTTAAGAAGTTTCTGGGACTTGAAAGCGGAGATAAAGTTCCTGATGAGAAAACTATTTGGGCTTTTCGTGAGAAACTCACACAAATGGGAATCGTCGAAGATTTATTCATCAGGTTCCGTATCTACTTGGGAGACAAAGGTCTGATATTTAACGAAGGTAAAATAATAGACGCCAGTTTTACAGAAGTTCCTCGTCAACGCAACAACAGGGAAGAAAACAAACAGATCAAGGAAGATAACGGTGATGAGCTTTGGAACGATAAGCCCCACAAGAAAAGCCATAAAGATATCGATGCCCGGTGGACCAAGAAAAATGGAGATGACTATTATGGTTATAAAAATCACATCAAGATAGATGGGAAAAGCAAGTTAATAGACACTTATATGGTCTCAGATGCTTCAGTACACAACTCAAAGGTACTGGATATGCTGCTTACAGAAGAAGATGAAACGAGATGCGAGTTCTATCAGGCAATTTAAATCATACAATTATCTGATAAAAATCAACCACTTTATGCTGACAGCGCATATACTGGGGCCAAACAGGAACAGACAATAATAGATCACAAAATGAGCAATCAAGTATGCGAAAAAGGATACCGTAATAACCCGTTAACTACGGAACAACAAGCTAATAACAGAATAAAGTCAAAAACAAGAGCCCGGGTAGAACATGTTTTTGGATTCATGGAACAAAGCATGAGGGGATTGTATATCTGGTCGGTCGGATTACCCAGGGCAACTGGTATTTTAGGACTAATTAATCTGACATACAATATTTTCAGATACGAACAATTGATAAGAAGAACTGCTTAAAAGCTGCAAAAACAAATATATAAGCAAGCTAAAATTGAAAGAACCAGATAACTTTTCTCCATAAAAGACTAAAAAATGGGCCTTTTCATTGCAGTCTGAAGATTGCCAAAAATACAGAAAGATCAAATTGCGGTTTGGTCAGAAAAATTCGACTAAAGAATATTAAAAAACGAATTTTTAGAACCTCCCTAAAATATATGTTATAATACTATTTAAACATACAATATTTATAACCTAACCTAAAATTATAAAACATGTGTGGTATTTATGGAAAACTAAATAAGAATGGTCTAAATAGAACAATGTTAGAATCTATATCAAATTCGATAGGACATCGTGGACCAGATTACTCAGGGCATTTTGAAAATGACAATTTATATCTTGGACATAAAAGACTTTCAATTATTGATCTTTCTTCGGATGCTAATCAGCCAATGAAATCGATTGATGAAAATTATATAATTGTTTATAACGGTGAACTATACAACTATAAAGAAATAAAACAACAACTGATCACCTTACAATTTAAGTTTAGAACAAACTCTGATACAGAGGTAATATTGGTTGCATACCAAGCCTGGGGTACCAAAGCATTCGAACATTTCAATGGTATGTTCGCATTTGTAATTTATGATAAAAAAAATAATAAAATTATTCTTGTCCGTGACCATATAGGGATAAAACCATTATATTATAGTATTTTAGATGACAGACTTCTATTTTGCTCTGAAATGCGTGGTTTTAAAGCTTACAATACTAATTGGCAAAGCAGTGATAATTGGGAAGTGTTCTTTCTATCTATGGGTTTTATACCTTCACCTTATACTACTTTAAAGAATGTCTATTCCTTAAAAAAAGGATATTATTTACAAATTGATTATAACTCTGGCACACAAGAATTTGTACGTTACAATAATTTTAGTTTTAGCAATACTATTCATGAAGAGAAGTTAGCTTTAGAAATGGTTCGTTCAACATTTATAGATGCTGTAAAAAGAAATATGATATCTGATGCTCCATTAGGTATATTTCTTAGTGGAGGCATTGACTCAAGCCTAATCGCCATAATTGCTAATTCTTTGGGGAATAAAGATTTGAATACTTTATCAATTACATTTGATGAATTGGCATTTAATGAAGCTTCCTATCAAAAGATTATTCTTAATAAGATGCATCCTCATAATCATATTAATTGTAATATTAATGGGAATGATTTTATAGAAAAACTAGGAGATATCTTAAATGCGATTGACCAGCCAAGTTGGGATGGAGTAAATACTTATTTTATTTCGAGCGCTGCTCAAAAAGCTGGTTTAAAAGCAGTCCTTTCAGGTTTGGGAGGTGACGAACTTTTTGGAGGATACCCAACATTTAATAGAACTAAAATACTAAAATTCGCTTCAAATATTCCCAATTTTTTGCTTCAATTATCTAAATATTTCCCGAATGAAAAGATAGCAAGATTCGCATTTCTAGGATCTAGTTATCTTCTTAAGGATTATCTATTTTTGCGTGGTTCTTTCAATCATAAAGACGTTTCATCAATAACTGGATTTAATACAGAAGTAATCAAGAATATCTTTATGACTTATAAAATAGAAGATTATCCTACAGTTTGTGACAAAAACCTAATTTCATTTCTGGAAACGAACGTTTATTTGGAAAATCAATTGCTTAAAGATACTGATTATATGAGTATGTGGAATTCTTTGGAAGTTCGTGTACCATTCTTGGATAAAGAATTAATGAACCTTGTAAATTCTATTTCACCGTCAGTAAAATATAATTCTCAGTTACCTAAATATTTGTTAACAAAAGCATTTGAAGATATAATTCCTAAGGAAATCATTTTTAGAAAAAAGCAAGGGTTTACTTTTCCAATGAGCATTTGGCTAAAGAAGTATATCGATGTTATAAAACTATTACTACCTGATACGCCCATATCACATAAAATCTTAGATCAGTTCCTCGCAGGCCAAACACACTGGAGTAGATTATGGAGTCTAATAGTCTATAAAAGATTTTTAAATTAAGGGAGGTTCTATAATTTAAATATCAGTATATCAAATAAATATGTTATATTTGGCTATTGAAAAACCAGATAATCATCAGTTAATGTTAAAAAAATATAAACCCTTTGGAAAGATAGGTCTGTTCGATAAACAGTTTGCAGCATAACAGCTTACTGAAATGGGAAATCCATTGGAAGCAATTAGTAAAGTAGTTGATTTTGTGTTTTTTAGGCCAATATTATAAAAGAAGCTTTTAAACACCAATAAAAAGAATAATGCTGGTGCCAAGCCCTTTGATGTTGTGTTAATGTTCAAGATAATGCTTATTCATAGATATTATAATCTTGGAGATCAACAAGTCGAATACCAAATCATTGATCGAATGAGCTTTAAGAAGTTTCTCGGATTGGAAAGTGGTGATAAAGTTCCTGATGAAAAGACCATCTGGGCTTTTCGCGAGAAACTCACACTAATGGGAATCGTCGAAGATTTATTCATCAGGTTCCGTATCTACTTGGGAGACAAAGGTCTGATATTTAACGAAGGTAAAATAATAGACGCCAGTTTTACAGATGTTCCTCGTCAACGCAACAACAGGGAAGAAAACAAACAGATCAAGGAAGATAACGGTGATGAGCTTTGGAACGATAAGCCCCACAAGAAAAGCCATAAAGATGTCGATGCCCGGTGGACCAAGAAAAATGGAGATGACAATTATGGTTATAAAAATCACATCAAGATAAATGGGAAAAGCAAGTTAATAGACACTTATATGGTCTAAGATGCTTCAGTACACGACTCAAAGGTACTGGATATGCTGCTTACAGAAGAAGATGAAACGAGATGCGAGTTCTATCAGGCAATTTAAAACAAACAATTATCTGATAAAAATCAACCACTTTATGCTGACAGCGCATATACTTGGGCCAAACAGTAACAGACAATAATAGATCACAAAATGAGCAATCAAATATGCGAAAAAGGATACCGTAATAACCCGTTAACTACGGAACAACAAGCTAATAACAGAATAAAGTCAAAAACAAGAGCCCGGGTAGAACATGTTTTTGGATTCATGGAACAAAGCATGAGAGGATTGTATATCTGGTCGGTCGGATTACCCAGGGCAACTGATATTTTAGGACTAATTAATCTGACATACAATATTTTCAGATACGAACAATTGATAAGAAGAACTGCTTAAAAGCTGCAAAAACAAATATATAAGCGAGCTAAAATTGAAAGAACCAGATAACTTTTCTCCATAAAAGACTAAAAAATGGGCCTTTTCATTGCAGTCTGAAGATTGCCAAAAATACAGAAAGATCAAATTGCGGTTTGGTCAGAAAAATTTGACTAAAGAATCTAAGTACATGACAAAAATTGACAACATTCAATAAATTTAACAATATCATTAAAAAACAGCACCTTGGATAAATATGTTAATCCATATTTGAATAAACTCTGAGCTCTTCTGCCATGGGTTTTGATCTTGATAGGGCGAATAGAATTTAAGAATATTCCAATTTTGTAAGCCCAGACAAAAGCAACCAATACCAGTGCAAAGAGCTTATTAATTCGTTCAATATCTGATAAATGCGTGCCTTCAATATTAAAACCGCTTGTTTTCAGTGCTTTAAATGCAGATTCTATTTGCCAACGTTCTTTGTATAATGACTGAGCCTGTTCTGGTTTGTTGAACGAAACAATGATCTGAAGTTCAGGTACCCCTTCTTTATTTTTGACTTTAGAGGCTGATAAGTAACAAAGTTGACCATTGACGTAAACGGTTCCATGTAAGAACTCATATTGATTGATCTTTAAATGAGTGAATAACCATGAAGCTTTTACAATATGTCCGTTTTTTGGAATAATGACCCAAAAATTCTCCCGAATGCGAATATGGTATCGAATCCGATTGAGATTAAGGTATGCCAACCAATGATTGCCGACAAACTCTCTATCAGCCAACAGACAATCAATGGTGTTAATGCCAAAAAGTTCAATGTAACGTTGCAACAGTTCAATGCGTTCAGTGGTCGATGAATTACCAAATTTTGGCATCATCTTAAACAAAATAGGGAAAGCAACACCTTGATAAACAACTGCAAGAACCAAAACGTTGATGTTAGTTATTCCAAACTTCCAATTAGTTCTGTCCAATGCCAAACGATAAGGTGGCTTATGCGGTAACAAAGCAAACACAAGGCGAGCAATAAGGCTGGTATCCAAATGATAATCAGACATAAAGCGTTGGATTCTGCGTAAAGAGGAATCAACCCTTGCGTCAGAATCGAAACTTGCAGCCAGTTTTTCGAAGCAGACAGTTTGAACTCTGCAAAGAGCACAGATAAATAAGCCAAAGAACTTTATTCGGGCCAAATTCATTTTGTCTCCGAAAAGTTGTGATAAAGTTGAGAATAAAATACTATTTTTACTCTCAACCCTGGTGTTTATGAATCCTGGAGTCATACGTAGTGATTTTCTCCTAAGATACTAAATACCAGGGCTTTATATTGATAAAAACAAAATAGTTATCACTAAGTTATCAACATATATCGTTGAATATCATATTGTTATAATTTTTGTCATGTACTAAGCTAAAGAATATAAAAAACGAATTTTTAGAACCTCCCTTAAATCTAATATTCATTACTTCCGTAAATCTAAGTAATAAGAATAAAATAATGTCGTATTTATTTGGTAATATGCTATAATATTAGTACATATACCTCGTTATGAGATATATAAACCTAAAAACCGATGAGATTAGATCATTGGAGCAATGTAGTAAAAACTCTAATAATACAATCAGAAAACGTAGTCAGTGCCTTCCTTTATCCCATCAAGGACGAACGATTATCGACATGGCAGGCATTTTTGATGTTGACCGCAGAACAATCGAACGATGGTTCAATAAGTGGAAAAAAGAGGGTCTGAATTATCTTCCAATTACGACTGGCAGAGGAGTTAAAACACGCCTTAAGGGCCTTGAAGAGGTACTCTCTAAGCAATTAGAGATTCATAGCAGAAATCTAAAAAATGTGCTGCTCCATTTGGAAGAAAAACACAATATTAGAATCTGCAAAAAAACCTTGCAGAATTTTTTAAAAGATACTGGGCTATAGATGGAAAAAGCTCGATTATCTTTAAAAAGATTGCGCCGCCAAGATGAATTTGAATTAAAACAAGGACAAATAGAAAGTCTCAAAGAATTGGAAGATAACGGATTCATTGATCTTTACTTTGGTGATGAAAGTCATTTCGGACTTACTCCAAATGTGCCATATGCCTGGCAAACGAAAGAGAATCCAATTTTGCTGCCTGCCGCCAAAGGGAAATTTCTAAATGTTGTTGGTCTGATGACCCGTAAAAGCAAGCTGTACTTTGAAGTACTGGAATCAACATTCAATACCGATAAAATAATTTGTTTTATGGATAATTTTGTTGCGCAAACCACTAAAAAAACAATTGTTATACTTGATAATTCACCTATTCACCGATCTAAAAAATTCATTGCTAAAATTCAAGAATGGAGAGAGAAGGATTTGTACACATTCTTCTTGCCTCCGCATTCTCCCGAATTGAATTTGATCGAAATACTATGGCGTATGATCAAATATCAATGGCTGAGTTTCGATGCTTATCTCTGTTTTCAGAATCTCAAAGAACGATTGTTAGATATCTTGCAAAATGTAGGTAGAAAATACGACATTATATTTTAATCATTATTTAAAGCGGCAATTTTGCCGTAATCTAATAGTTATTTGACATTTTTTTGATTTTTTAGCGTGTTAGGTTTATAGTAAACATGCATTTAAATCTTTCGAGCATCAAAATGCTGTTATAAATCGTTTTATAATCTGACATTTAGAATGGTTTATCCACTTTCCCCTTAGTCATCAACCAGTCATATTTTGCCAGATTTACCGCTGTAAGCGCTGCATTAAAGTGAAAATCCAGTTTGTTTTTACTTCTTGCCTGATAGGAAGTCAGACCAGTAAACTGCTTTGCATCCCGATACAGAAATTCAATCTGGAAGCGTGACCGATAATAGCAAACAATTTTTTCACCAGCTTGCATCAAATCAGTAGAGAAGTATAGTTTCCTTGCCATCTCTACACCTTCTTTGTAAAAGATCGCAATGGCCAGCTTGATGTCCATTTTAAACGCCCTGGAATAAACAACCAACGAGTAGATTGTAATCTCCTCGGCTGAAAGGTCTAATGAAAAGTGATTGAGGTTAAAGTTATGAACGTCCACCAAACCATCATACTTTTTTGGTACTCCTTTTTTACCCGTTCGTTCTCCCGTAAACTTGTACATCAAAACACTGTCATCGCTTAAACGGCTAATGAACTCAATACCTAATGACTTTACTGCTTTAACAATTGGTCTCTTTGAAAAATAGGCATCGGCTACAATATAGTTCGAGAATGCTTTAAACTGTTCAGCATTTTCAGTCACAAGGCTTGCGTAGTTAGTTAATAGACTCAATCCTTTTTCAGCCAATTCATTAGCAGCTGGTGTTTGTCAGGCTTTTAAATGAAAGGCTGTGTTATTAACAATATCAACCACAGCAAAACCGCAGATATCCAAGCCCCATTTTGCTGCACCGGCTACACCGGACCAATATCTGCCTCTTCCATAAGTTGACTTTCCAGCTTTGGGAATATAAGAAGTATCAAATGCTATAACCTTTTCATCAGAAATTGTTTGATTGATCAACTTGGTATTAAAGGAGATGAAGTCGAACTTTTTCGCAAACTGGTTCCTGAATGTTTGTTCACAAAGAGTGCTGAATCGCCCAAGTTGCAGGAAATTAATCCTACCTTTGATGCTCAAAATATGCCAAAGAACGTTAACAATAAAATCCTTTCGGGATTTATTCAGCTTTTCAAGAACTTCAGTTTCTATAATACTGAATATTAGATATTTAATCAATTTGTTGGCCTTAGGAATCATTTTTAAAAAATCACGGAATAATCTTTTAAATTACTGATTTCTAAGGTCTTAACCAAATTAATCCATGCTTATTTTTTGTTTATTTTATTGATATTCAATTATTTACATTAAAATTTACCGAACCATTGAATATTAAAACATGATAAGGACTCTTCTGAATATAGTTGTAATATAATTCTCGGTATTAACTACAATTGGGATGCCTGATAATTTTTGAAGCTTTATAAAAATTAAACAATTTACTTATGAAAATACTGCATATTATTAATTCAATTGATATTAAATTTGGAGGCCCATCAAAGAGCGTTTCTGATTTAGGAATAAAATTAGCACAAAATAATATTGAAATTACTATTCTTGCAAATGATTCAAAGAACCCATATCTTGAAGTTAGCCCTCATAGCAAATTAATTTTGAATATGATTAGAAAGACGTCATTTAAGCAGGTAATTAAAGCTAATTTTAAAAATTACAAATTCGATATCCATCATATTCAGGGTTTATGGTCATTTCAACTGCACAAAGTTTCCAAATTATCAAGAGATAATGATATTCCATATATAATTTCACCTCGAGGATCAATTGAACCTTGGGCACTTAATGCCGGAAAATGGAAAAAGAAGTTGGCTATGTGGCTATATCAGTACAATGATTTGGCAAATGCAAATTGCATACATGCGACTTCATCTATGGAAGCAAGCAATATTAGAAAATTAGGCTTTAAAAATCCAATAGCAACAATTCCAAACGGTATCGATCTAACAGAATACCCTTTACCCATTAATAGGATAAAAAAAGAAAAATACACATTACTGTTTCTTTCAAGGATACATCCCAAAAAAGGTATTGAGTTACTTATTCAAGCCTGGGAACAGTTGGATAAAAAGTTACGCCATAAATGGCAAGTTACAATTATTGGTAATGGGGAAAATAGCTATTTAACTAAAATTCAAGAACTCATAATCAATAAGCATCTCGAAAATGAAATTAAATTAATTGGTCCTCAATTTGGTGCAGATAAGTTAAAAGCCTACAATTCCGCGGATTTATTTGTATTACCTACTTACAGTGAAAATTTTGGGATAGTAGTAGCTGAAGCACTCGCTTGTGGGATTCCTGTCATAACGACTACAGGTACTCCATGGGAAGAACTTAATACTCAAAATGCTGGCTGGTGGATTGAAATCGGGATTGATCCTCTTGTTATTGCACTTAGGAAAGCGATACAATTAAATGACGCTGAAAGAATTCAAATGGGGCTAAATGGGCGTAAATTAATAGAAGAGCACTACTCGATTGAATCAGTTGCACAAAAAATGTTGCAATTATATGATTGGACGATTAATGATTTTGAAAAGCCTGAATTTGTAAATTAAAACTAAGCTTATGTTTGACATTTCCGCAATTATTCTTTCATTTAATGAAGAGACTCATATTCAACGCTGTATAGAAAGATTATCCGACATTACAAAAGATATATATATTGTTGATTGTTATTCAAGTGACAATACAGTTGCTATTGCCTCAGAATTAGGTGCAAAAATATTTTATAATAAATGGCCTGGAAACCAAGCCAAGCAGTTTAACTGGGCTCTTACTAATCTACCTATAAAAACAGAGTGGATTTTGAGAATGGATGCTGATGAGTATCTGCTGCCAGAACTAATTGATGAGATCAAAGCAAAGATTAATGAAATCCCCAAAGATACAAATGGTATAGTTTTTAAGAGGAGACTTATATTTATGGGCAAGTGGATAAAACGAGGCACTTATCCTGTGAAATTGCTACGATTATTTAGATTTGGGAAAGCAGCAAGCGAGCAGAAATTAATGGATGAGCATATAGTATTGCTAGAAGGTAAATCTTTAGATTTCAATTATGATTTTGTAGATGAAAATTTGAACACACTAGCTTCTTGGACTGATAAACACAATAATTATAGCATACGGGAAGCTATTGATTTATTAGATCTCGAACTTGGTCTATTTTCTAAAAATGAATCTGCTCACAATCATAGTAAACAAGCAGCTATTAAAAGAGCCCACAAACTTCGATATGCTAAGTTACCTCTATTCTTTAGAGCATTTGCTTATTTTATATATCGTTATTTCTTTAAATTTGGTTTTCTCGAAGGAACAGAAGGATTTCTATGGCACTTTTTACAAGGCTGGTGGTATAGAACCTTGGTCGATGCCAAAATTTTCGAAATTAAAAAAGCCTGCGGAATAGATAGAAAAAAAATACAATCTTACATTAAAACAAAATATTATATTGACTTTCCATTGTCCAAAGATGCCTATAACGAGTTAGGTTAGTCGTGATCAATTGTAAGTCCCAGATTAATAACAGAGGTAAAACAACTCGGCAATTTTTTTCATTATAGAGTAGGTGAATCTGCGTTAGGGAAGTACAATACACTTACTTTATCCTACACAAAAGCATTATTAAATTTCCACTGATTATTTGAAGTTTTTGCAAAAAGCTCAAATTTAAGGAAGTTCTTGATTATAAGAATAAGTATTCCAATCCTATTATAAAATACAAACAGAATCCAAATGGCAGCAAAAGTAGTCAGAATAATTTCAAGTTATATGGAATATAGAAAGGGTTGTTTTGTCTAAATGAAAATCGCAAAAGAAAAAAAAATTTTAGTCATCACAGAGGTTTTCGCTCCGGAAGAGTTTTTGATAAATGACTTGGTTTTTTCATGGAAAGATAAGGGATTCTCGGTATCGGTATTGACAAGAAATCCATCCTACCCAGAAGGAAAAGTTTTTCCCGGTTATCGTAATCGTTTAATTCAAAGAGAGATTATCCATGATATTATTGTTTCACGTGTTCAGTTTATCCCTGGATATCAATCCTATCGATTTATAAAAATATTAAATTATCTATGGAACATGTTTCTTGGATCGTTATGGGCAATAAAAAATGGTAAAAAATATGATTCAGTTTATATTTATCATACGGGTCCGTTGACATTTTCTACAATAGGTATTTTAATCAAAAAATTATACAAGAAAGAGACAACAATATGGACTCAAGATGTATGGCCCGATACAGTATTTGCTTATGATTTAGCTAAAAAGGGAATTTCCAGGTTGATTTTAGTTAAATTTGTAACCTGGATTTATTCCAATTGTGATAATATAACGGTTTCCAGCCCTGGTTTTATTCCGATAATTAACAAATATTGTTCTTCTAAAAAGATCCAATTTATTCCACAGTGGTCATTAACGCTAAAATTATTAAATACAAACAATTTAAATCTGGAAATCAACTATCAGGGACAATTTAATTTTGTCTTTGCCGGTAATATAGGAAAAGTACAAAATCTTGAGAATGTCATATACGGGTTTGAATTATTTCTGAGAAAATCAGGTAATACTAAAATATGGCTTAATATTATAGGTGACGGTTCGCACCTTAATTTTCTTAAAAAGATAGTTCAGGAAAATAACATTTCGAATATTACCTTCTGGGGTAGAATTAAATCCTCTGAAATGCCCTATTATTATGAAAAAGCTGATATATTAGTGATATCATTAAAAGATCAACCTATTTTCAATTTAACGATTCCTGCCAAATTTCAATCCTACTTAAATGCAAAAAAGCCTATTTTCGGTGTAATAAAAGGTGAGGTATCCAATATAATAAATGAATATAATATTGGATGGACAGTCGATCCTGTTAGTCCTGAAAAAATAGCTGATTCATTTAATACAATCGTCTTATCTAGTTCTGAGATAATTCTCGAAAAGATAACTAATACATCTTTATTATTGGAAGATAGTTTTAATCGGGAAAAAACAATCCAAAAATTTACAGATTTGGTTTTCAATTAGCTTATTCAAATTAGAAATTGCTAATTTACTATCATTGGTGTCCACTAAAAATTTAAGCATAATTGCACATGCATGTTATTTGTTATAGAATCCACCTTCGCCACTCTATGAAAGAGTTCTCTGATGGGTGTTTTGTCGAAAAGCGACATACTCAGGATACGAAGTACATCGAAAGTACTTCGTTCGAAACGAAGGTCGTGCCTGACAATGGCAACGAGACAATATGCTGTAATAGCAGTGTAAATTTGGATTCATACGGTTATTCAGTAACGCGCCAGAAGGATTTAATATTCAAATGTTGCGTGATCCATTTAAAGAACTTATGGAAAGCTTTCCATAATGCATTTAATGGAAAGCTATTCGTTATGCAAAGTAAAAGATTTCATCTATTGGAAGCAGCTTAACAATCAATATTTTCAGTAACTCACTTTTCATAATCTCTTTCCATAATAATTTTGTCTTGGCGATATTGCCAAGTCTAAATTTATCCATTATGCAACAAGAGATTAGCAAATTGATTGATGATTGTTTGCTGTTTTTCGGCAGCAACTGTTAGGGAAAGCTCATAAACCATACGAGTTTGGGAATTTAAAACTAACCCAATGAAACAACGTCACACTCACCACCACAGAAGTAGAACCAGCACCAAAAAACAAACCAAATTAGAACGTTTTTTTTCCTCTACTTTCTTTATCATTCTGGGTATAATCTCCATTCTTGCAGGATTTTATTCCGTGCTTTTTTCGTCTGAAAGTTTAAATATTGTTTATAAGTTAATACTATTATTTTTTACACCTTCAAATATTGTTACCCTAGATGAGACAACTGGTAGTGGTTTAGTTGCCTTACTTATTTATTTTCTTCCAGCCGGATTTGCCTTAATCTTAGCAAGCCTTTATTCAATCAAATATCCATCAGTTACTTTTCCAGTTGCAATTATAGCATCATTATATTTAATTATAATACAAACAATTCTCCTGGTTTACAATCCATTTTTAGGTGGTTGTTTTTATCCTAATTTTTTATCAGCGGCATTATTTCTAATTTGCACAACATCACTAATTATTGTTACAGCTCTAAACAATCATAAAATAGTTATATTATTAAATAGTAGTATTTTTTTTTATATTTCTATCGTTCTATACGGTGGTCTTTATTCCACTCGCTTTCATTTCTTATTTAGTTTAGTCATACTCCTTACCATAGTTGTAACATGGATCGGAGTTAAAATTAACAAATCTAAAATTCATTTGGTAAATACCGTATTTGCATTGGGCTTTTTAAGTCTCTTCTGGTTTCGTAAATTTGTGGTAAATGCCAAAGCAGAGTTTTTGCCTGTTTTCTTTATATTCGGAATACTTTTTTATCTTCTTTTTTACGCAATTGTACTTTATACTTCTCACTCAAAGGAGAACCCCATCCCCAAATGGATGCAGCTGTTGATCAGCTGGGCCAACCTTTCCGTTTTCGTGGGAACCACGGGGTATGTGCTGTTTAAATACTTTGCGTTTGGTTACCTGCCTGCACTGGTCATACTGCTGCTCCTCTTTAATATCCTGGGTCTCTACCTGATCAAACGGAACAACAGCCCCGCCTGGCAACTCCCCCACTATTTTGCAATCATAGGGCTTGCTTCACTCGTTTTGCCACTGCTGCTTCATCAGAATATGATCCTGCTGTTTACGGCTACACTGTCGGTACTTATGCTTGCCTATTACAAGAAGTTCAAGGAGATCTCCGCCATGTGGATCTCCCTGATCGCCATGAGCGGAATGGTGCTCGTCTATATCGCCTCCTGGATCCGGATCTACCTGCCTGCCATCATTGCAGATACGTTACCCGCCAATGAGATTACCATCCACGGAATCGTGAGTGGCCTTGCCGTCATAGGTGCACTGTTGGCTACCAGTTACCTGCTAAAGGATTATGAACTCCCGCTCCCCAAAAAGATGTTTGGTAAGCGGAAACACTACCGGCTTGTACGTACCTTCTTACTTGTGGCGCTGTTTCTTACCCTTGGGTGGCTCGGTTTTATTACCGTCGGTCAGCTTACCGCCACGCGTGACTTCCTGCTCGTAGGGTGGTTTATTGCCGGCGCACTGTTCTTCATCGCCATGATCAATTTCTATGCGGGTCACCAGTCGGCATTTAAAAAGCCGGTCCTTTATGCTGCCTTTGGGTTTGCATTCTTCTACCCTATTATGGTCCACTGGAGCATGGAGGATTACCGTATCGGCGTGATCCACAGCAGCGATATCCACTGGAACGTACTGCTCATTCATTACCTGGCACTGGGATTGCTTATTCAGCTGGGAAGACTCGTAATCAAACGGATCCACCGCCACAATGTAAAAAATACTCCGCTCAGGGATGGTTTGAGGCTCGTCACCATCCTCTTTTTGATCTTCATCCTCTGCACCGAGTATGATAACCTCTCGGTGTTCCTGAGCGCTATTGAGAACAATGCACTGAGTCAGACCTCCGTTGGCCCTGATCTCCTTACGGCAAACAAATACCTCCCCTACTCGGTCATCATCTGGATCGTCACCGTGGGGGTCTTTTTCAGGGCTGTCATGCGCCGCAAGCGGTTTTTAAGGGATATGGCAATCATGGTCTTTGTCGCAGTCATGATCAAGATCTTTGCCTTTGATTTTGGTGTCCTGAGTCAGGGTGCCAGGAGTGCCGTTTTCCTCATCCTGGGAATCTTCCTCCTCCTATTTGCCATCATCTACCCGCGCGTACTCAAGGGTTTGCCTGTGCTGCCGGAGCTTAGACGAACACACGAGGGGACGAACGCACGACGGGGCGAGGGGGCGACTGAAGAACGACGGGGCGAAGGGGCGAACGCACGACTGAACGAGTGAACGACTGAAGGACGAACGACGGGGCTTGTCTTGTCCTGAAATAGGTTTACAGAAAAAGTAAACTAAAATCAGGATTATGAAGACAAAAGTAAACTGTTTTCCGGACGAATTAAAATTACAAGTTGTTCAAGAGTATATGGACACTGCTGTGAGCCAGCGGGAGCTCATGCAGAAGTTTAATATTCGGGGGAATAACACAATTAAAAAATGGATGCGTAAATTTGACCTTCAGGAACCTGATCAGGATCAGGATCAGATAGAATTACAACGCACTATGGCAAAGCAGAAAGAGAAAACGTCTTATGAGCGAGAGCTAGAGGCAAAGGTACAGAAATTAGAGCAACAGTTGGATTATGAACAACTTCGCACACTTGCTCTTGATACGATGATAGATATTGCTGAACGAGATCTTAAAATTTCAATCAGAAAAAAATCTGGGGCCAAACGGTAAAAGAGCTGCGTGCAAAGCGTCCGGAAAGAGATATGGATGCGCTGTGCGACCTGTTTGGTAAGAGTAGGCAAGCCTATTATCAGCATTCTAAATACATATATAAGGAAGAAGCAAAAACTGAGATTTTAGTTCAATTGGTTGAAAAAGAGCGCATATTAATGCCCAGAATAGGTGGTCGAAAATTGCTGCATCTCATACAACCTCGTCTTTCTGTTGACCTGTATCTGGGTCGTGATTCGTTCTTTGAATTTCTGCGAGATCAGGGTTTACTGATACGTAAACGACGTAATCGGGTCAGGACAACTTACAGCAACCATTGGATGCACAAATATCCAAATCTGATAAAAGAATTTATACCAGAAAAAGCTCACCAGTTGTGGGTTAGCGATATCACCTATATTGAAACGATGGAAGGATTTGGTTATCTGAATCTGATAACGGATGCATATTCGAGGAAAATTATTGGATGGGACTTAGGAGCAACCCTGGAGGCGAAGTATACCGTAAAAGCGTTACAAATGGCATTAAATCAGCTTCCTAAAGGAGTAACAAATGTAATTCATCATTCGGACAGAGGTGTTCAGTATTGCTGCGGTGATTATGTCAAGGTTTTAACAAAGAACTGCTTTCAGATCAGTATGACAGAAAATGGTGATCCACGTGAAAATGCAATAGCTGAGCGGGTTAATGGTATATTAAAGGATGAATGGCTGAATCAGATGAAATTAACTTCGCTGGAAGAAGCGACTAAGCAGTTAGAGCAAATCATTAGGATTTACAATCAGAATCGGCCACATAGCAGCTTGGATATGAACACTCCTGAATACGCACATAATCAATTAATTAAATTCAATAAACAGTGGAAGAATTATTACAGAAACAATAAAAATAGTGAACAAAAAATCAATAGCT